>JASGHK010000005.1:0-3455146 GCA_049841135.1 Myxococcales bacterium | reverse complement strand
CGCAATCTGCTCGAAGTGCTGATTGATCCGGCGGACCGGCGCGCGCGGCTGTTGCGGCTGACGCCTACGGGGCGGACGACGCTGGCTGCAGTGCCGATCTGGCGCAAGCTGCATGCGGAGATCGAATCCGATCTCGCCGATCCCGACCGCCTGCGCACCGAGCTGAACGGGCTCGGCCGCCTCGCCGATTGAGGCGGGTCAGGCCTTCCGGATTGCGCTGATATCGGCGGCGACGAAGTCCGAGCCCATCAAGCCCGGGACAAGACGGCGTTCCGCGAGATGCGGGCCGCGCGCTCCTCACTCGTCGTCGTCATCCTCATCGTCGTCATCATCGCCGGCGCCGTGGCGTTTCTGGTCGTCCCACAGCTTGCGATAGACGCCGTTCTTGGCGAGCAGCTCCTTGTGCGAGCCGCGCTCGATCGCCTGCCCGCCGGAGACAACGACAATCTCGTCCATGTCGACCACCGAGGTCAGGCGGTGGGTCGAGAAGATCATGGCGTGGCTGCGCGCCAGCTCGGCGTGCTGACCTGGGCCACGGTCTCGGACGCGGCCTTCTACCTCGTGACACCTCGCAGTCGGCGACGCTGGCCACCTACGACCGCCAGGAGACGAGCTTCACCAGCCGCGGCGTGACGCTCTCCGCCGACGGCGACTGGTACTGGCGCGTGCTGGCCAAGGACGCGGCGGGCAACGTCTCGGCGGTGGCGAGCGCGGTCATCCGCAAGGTGACGATCGACACCGTGGCGCCGGCGACCCCGGTGCTGACCACGGTGCTCTCGCCCACCAACAACCCCAGCCCGCTCGTCGGCCTGGGCCGCCTCGAGCGGCGCGACCGGCTACTCGGTGACCCTCGACGGCGCCTCGGCGAGCGTCGTGACCACCTCCTACACGCCGCCGAGCGCGCTCGCCGACGGCAACCACACCTGGACCGTGGCCGCGCTCGACGCCGCCGGCAACCGCAGCGCCGACGCGCCCGCGCAGAGCTTCCTCGTCGACTCCACGCCGCTCGCAGTGCCCACCGTCATCGCCTACACGCCCAACCCGACCATGCTTGCCAGCCCCACCGTCTCCTGGTCCGGAGTGGCCGAGGCCGCCAGCGACACCGTCCAGTGGGACAAGGTGGCGACCTTCAACGGCACCAACCTCGGATTCGCCACGACCAGCAGCACCTCCTACCCATGCCGCTGGCGACCGACGGCACCTGGTACTGGCGCGTGTGCTCGGCCGACTCGGTCGGCAATGCCTCGGCCTGGTCGGCGACGAGTTCGCTCGACCGCGACACCGCGCCGCCGGCGAGCCCGGCGCTGGTCTCCCCCGCCGCCAACGCCCTCTCGGCGACCCGCACCGTGACGCTGACCTGGAGCGCGGTGGCCGGCATCGGCAGCTACCTCGTCGACCTCTCGCAGTCCTCGTCGATGACCACCTACGAGCGCTCGGAGACGACCCTCACCTCGCGGACCATCATCCTCACCGCCGACGGCGACTGGTACTGGCGGGTGCTCTCTCAAGAACCTCGCCGGGATGCGTCGACCGCGGCCTTGGCGCCCATCCGCAAGCTGAGCGTCGACTCCTCGGTCCCTGGGCAGTCGGCGTCCTCACCGTGGTTCCCTCGCCCACCAACAACGCGCGGCCGACGCTCTCCTGGTCGACGGTGACCGGCGCGGCGGACTACGTCGTCACGCTCGACGGCATCGCCACCACCGTGACCGCGCCGGCGACCAACTACACGCCGGCCTCGACCTTGGCCGAAACCACCCACGTCTGGACGGTGGCCGCGCGGACCGCCGCCGGCAACCGCGGCGCCGACGCCCCGCCGCAGAGCTTCCTGGTCGACGTCACCGCCCCGGCGGTCGCCTCGGCGCAGACCCGGCTCAACGGCCAGGACAAGAACGGCGCCTCGGCGACGCTCACCCGCAACTCGGTGGTCTCGGTCTCGCTCACCGGCTTCCCCGACGCGGACATCGCCTCGATGCGGGTCTGGGAGTCGACCCAGCCCGAGCCGACGACCTGCAGAGCCACTCCACCTTCTTCCCCTGGGCGCTCTCCTCGCCCGACGGGGCGAAGCTGCTCAACGTGAAGGTCCGCGACGCCGCGGGCAACGTCGCCGGCCCCATCGTCGGGTCGATCAGCCTTGACACCGCCGCACCGCAGGTGGTCTCGGCCGTGCTCAACCAGAAGCCCTACGCCACCAGCGCCAGCGTCACGCTCTCCTTCTCGGTCTCGGCGCTGACGAGATGCGCCTGTCCGAGCGCAGCGACTTCACCGGCGCGAGTTGGGGGCGCCTACGGCAACAGCGGCGCGCTCAGCTTCTCCGGCGCCGACGGCCTCAAGGTCGCCTACGTGCAGTTCCGCGACAACGCGGGCAACGCCACGGCCATCCTCTCCGACGTGACGACGCTCGACACCAGCGCCCCGTACGCGCCGCAGCTCACCATCAACAACAAGGACCCGAGTACGGTCTTCGCGCTGGTGAACCTCACCCTCTCCGCGGTCGGCGCCGACGAGATGCACCTGCGGGGCGGAGTCAACGACACCGGTGGGGTGCCCTACCAGCCCTCGCGCTCGGACAACCTCATCGCCGGCGGCGGGACCAAGGTGATCAACGTCCAGTTCCGCGACCGGGCGGGCAACCTCTCCGCGCCGACCTCGGCGTCCATCGACTACCTGCCGCCGCCCATCCCCGTGGGCGTGGTGGCCACCGGCGGCACCGCCAAGGTCTCGCTGACCTGGGGCGCCTCCAGCGGCGCCACCGGTTACGACGTGCGCCGTTCCGGCGTCTCCGGCGGCCCGTACGCCTCCATCGGCACGCCGGTCGGCATCAGCTTCGACGACACCACGGTCACGCCCGGCGTCACCTACTACTACGTGGTGCGCGCCACCAGCGCGGCCGGCGCGAGCCTCGACTCGGTGCAGGTCAGCGCCTCGACCGTGCCCTCGGCCCCCACCGGCCTGACCGCCAAGGCCGGCGCGCACCGGATTGCGCCTGACCTGGAACGCGAGCTCGGGCGCCACCAGCTATCGGGTCCTGCGCTCGACCTCCGCCGGCGGCACGTTCAGCCCCATCGCCACCCCGACGGGCACTTCGTACATCGACACCGGCCTGCCCGACTCGACGACCTACTACTACGTGGTGCACGCCGTGAACGCCTCGGGCGACAGCCCCGACTCGTCGGTGGCCAGCGCCACCACGGTGCCCCTGGAGATTCTGCGCGGCCAACGCCTTGGGCAACAGCGTGGGCACCTTCTCCGGCACCGCCAACGGCAACGTGGCGCCCACGCGCAGCTTCGGCAGCGTGGTGGGTCTGTCGACGCCGCGCGGCGTGGCCATCGACATGACCAACAACGAGGTCTTCGTGGCCAACGCCGCGATGAACTCCATCAGCGTCTACACGCGCGGCACCGCGAGCGGCAACACCGCGCCCCTGCGCGTCATCTCCGGTGCGCTGACCACGCTGAGCGAACCGACCGGCCTCGCCGTCGACCCGGTCAACAACGAGCTGTTCGTCAGCAGCCCCTCGGGCAACAAGGTGACCGTCTTCGCGCGCGCGGCCAGCGGCAACGTCTCGCCGCAGCGGACCCTGACCGGCCTGAACTCGCCGCGCGGCATCGCCGTCGACACCGTCAACAACGAGCCTGGGTCGCCAACAACGTCGGTGGCGGCAAGCTCAGCGCGTACGCCCGGACGGCGTCGGGAGCCGCGACGCCGGTGCGGTCGATCACCGCGCCGAACGCCACCGACGGCTGCACTTGGTACGACTACTACTCGTTCTACGGCGTCGCCGTGGACACGGTGAACAGCGAAGTCTGGGTCTCGGGCTACGAGAACTACAGCTTCGGCTGCGACTGCGCGACCGGCGACCCCTGCACCGGCCTGAGCACACAGGGCTTCCTGCGGGCCTACGCCCGCACTGGCGGCGCGCTGCGCTTCATCACCGGCGCCTCCACCGGCCTGGACGTGCCGGCCCTCACCGGGGTGGGCGTCAACACCACCAACAACGAGGTCTACTTCGCCAACGACACGCTCAACACGGTCGTCACCCACTCGCGCACGGCGGCGGGCAACGTCTCGCCCTTGCGGACCCTGGTCGGCAGCGCGACGGGCCTGTCCACGCCGGGCGGCCTGGCCTACGACTCCGGCCGGCTGGAGCTGGTGACGGCCAACAGCGCGACGAGCACCGTGATCGTCCACGCGCGGACGGCGAGCGGGGACACCGCTCCGCTCAGGACGCTCGGCTACACGGGCAACTTGAGGCAACCGCGGGCCGTGGCGCTCAGCTTCGAGCGCGACGAGCTGTTCGTGGCCAACGCCGGCTCCAACACCATCGGGGTCTTCCCGCGCAGCTCGAACGGCGACGTCTCGCCCTCCCGCGTCATCTCCGGCACCAACACCGGCCTGACCAGCGTGCAGGGCCTGGCGATCAACCCGGTGACGAGCGAGCTGTTCGTCTCCGACGCGGCGAGCATCAAGGTGTTCTCGCTCTCCGCCTCGGGGAACGTGGCCCCGCTGCGCACCATCACCGGCGCGGCGACCAACTTGGGCAACGGGCTCAAGGGCATCGCGGTCAGCGCCGCCCGCGGCGAGATCGCGGTGGCGCTCTCGAGCAACGCGTCGACCGCCATCTTCGATGCCACCGCCAATGGCAACGTGGCGCCCAAGCACCTGCTCGGCGGGGGCGGAGTCATGGCGACCACCGGGCTGAACGCGCCCAGCGCCGTGCTCATCGACGACCTGAACCAGGAGCTGTGGGTCGCATGCACCGGCAACAACTCGGTCCGCGTCTTCGTGGTCGACGCCGAAGGCGCCACGGCGCCCAAGCGCTCGGCCATCCAGGGCGCGAGCTTCACCGGCTTGAGCTCGCCGCAAAACATGGTCCTCGACCTGGTGGCCGGGCAGCTCTTCGTCGCCAACGCGGGCGACCACTCCATCCGCGTCTTCAGCCGGCTGGCGGCGGGCGACGTCGCTCCGCTGCGGATCCTCCAAGGCGCGTCGACGGCCCTGGCCGGGCCTACGGGGCTGTCGGAGGGCAACTGAGCCGAGCTCGGCGGCCCGCTCCGGTACTTGCCGGAGCGGGCCCCGAACCGGGCGGTTTGCGTCTTTTGCATAAAGCAGCTCCAACCTGCCGTCGTTCCGTGCGAATCGCCCCGTTTCGAGCCCCCGCCCGCATCATTAGATCCGTTCGCAGCGACCTCGGGCCTGCCGAAACGGTTGAAGCCAGCCCTCCCGATGCCTAAGACAGGCCCTCCAAGGGTGCGCGCGGCGAACCTGTCGGGCGCAGGCGAACGGGTGGTCGGGCCGCCATCCTCCACGTGAAGCTCCGAGACCGGAGCCTTCCTGGAGTGGCCCTTGAACCAAGCTGACGATCGTCCCCGTCCCCTGCCTCGTGTCCTCGCCGACGCGCTGAGGCCCGTGCAGGCCTTCTTCCGCACCGAGTCGGCCAGCGGAGTGCTGCTGATCGGCGCCACGGTCGCGGCGTTCCTGTGGGCCAACTCGCCCTTCGCGCACGCGTACCACGACCTGCTCGGCCAGACGCTCTCGGTCGGCGCCCTCGACCACGCGCTCTCCTGGCCGCTGCACCACTGGATCAACGACGGCCTGATGACCGTCTTCTTCTTCGTCGTGGGGATGGAGATCAAGCGCGAGCTGGTGGTCGGCGAGCTCAACACCGTGCGCCGCGCCGTACTCCCCGCCGTCGCCGCCGCGGGCGGGATGCTCGTCCCGGCCGCCCTCTACCTCGCCTTCAACGCCAGCGGTCCCGGACAGGCCGGCTGGGGCGTGCCCGTCGCCACCGACATCGCCTTCGCGCTCGGCTGCCTCGCCGTGCTCAAGGGCCGCGTCCCCACCTCGCTGGTCGTCTTCCTGACCGCGCTGGCCATCTTCGACGACCTCGGCGCCATCCTGGTCATCGCCCTCTTCTACGGGCAGTCGGTGCAGCCGGTGTATCTCCTCGCCGCCGGCGCCGTGACGCTCGCGCTCCTCGCACTCAACCGCCTCGGCGTGAGCCGCGGCTGGCCCTACCTCCTTCTCGGCATCCCCCTGTGGCTCTGCGTGCTCGGTTCCGGCATCCACGCCACCCTCGCCGGCGTGGTCCTGGGCCTGTGCATCCCCGCGCGAGGGCCCAGCGCCGGCGAGCGCGCGCCCACCGGCGAGAGGACGACCATCGACCGGCTCGAGGGCGCGCTGCACCCGTTCGTGGCCTTCTTCGTCGTGCCCGTCTTCGCGCTGGCCAATGCCGGCGTGGACCTGACGGGCCTGGCCGTCTCCGGGCTGGCGCACCCGGTCCCGCTCGGCATCGCGCTGGGCCTGTTCGCCGGCAAGCAGGTGGGCATCTTCCTGGCCACCTTGGCCGCGGTGAAGCTCGGCCTGAGCCCGATGCCCGCGGGCGCCAGCTGGCGACAGGTCCACGGCGTCGCGGTGCTCGGCGGCATCGGCTTCACCATGTCGCTTTTCGTGGGCGCGCTGGCCTTCCAGTCGGCGCCGGCGCTGCTCACCGAGTCGAAGCTCGGGATCCTGCTCGGGTCGGCCGCGAGCGCCGCCGCGGGCCTGCTGCTCTTGAGAACCGCACGCAAGGACGCGAAGCCCGAGGCCGGCTGAACAGGCCTCGTCCGAGGAGGAAACCGCACTCCGGGAGTCGACGGAGCGGCGCCGAGTCGAAGCCAAGGATGCACTGACGAGATGCGGGCCTTCTTCGCTCCTCGAGGCTCGGCTTACGCAACCTTTACGCAACGCTCCCTCTGCTGCATTGCGCCGTGACCGGCGCGGGCGCGGGGAGGTAGTCTCCGCCCCCTTTCGAACGATGCTGAGCACTTCGCAAACCCTGCAACTCGGGGCGGGAGCTGTTGGATATGGCGACGGGTGAGCCCGCGCAGACATCGGAGCCAATAGTCGATCCACTGCGGCTGCTCGAGCGCTTGGAGCGCATCCGCGAGCCGCTGCGGGTGGTGCGAAAAGAGGGCCGCTTCGGGGTGCTTCCGGCGGATGGTTCAGCGCTCTCTGCCCGGACCGAGCTCGTGGCGCTGCTGCCGGCGCTCTACCCGGAGTGGCTGGGCGACCGGGGCTTCTGCGAGGCGCACCAGGTCCGCTTCCCGTACTGCGTCGGCGAGATGGCCAACGAGCTGACGACGACGCGGATGGTCATCGCCGCCGCGCGTGCCGGCTTCCTGGGCTTCTTCGGCGCCGCGGGGCTGACCCCGGAGCGCCTCGACGCCGCCCTCGGCGAGATCGAGCGCGAGCTGGGCACCGGGCCGTCGGCGCGGTCCTGGGGCTCGAACCTCATCCACAGCCCGGCCGAGCCCGCGCTGGAGGACGCGGTCGTCGACGTCTACCTGCGCCGCGACGTGCGCCGCGTCTCCGCCTCGGCGTTCATGTCGGTGACGCCGGCGGTGGTGCGCTACAGCGCCACCGGTCTCACGCGGGACGGCGCCGGGCGCATCCGCCGCCGGAACCACCTCTTCGCCAAGATTTCGCGCCCCGAGACCGCGCGGCTGTTCCTCTCGCCCGCGCCCAAGGAGATCCTCTCGGCGCTGGTGGCCCAGAAGAAGCTGACCGCCGCCGAAGCCGAGCTCGCCGCGCTCCTGCCGCTCGCCGAGGACGTGACCGTCGAGGCCGACTCCGGCGGGCACACCGACAACCGGCCGCTGGGAGCCATCTTCCCCGCCGTAGCGCTGGTCCTGGACGAGCTCGTGGCGCGGCACCGCTACCCGAGGCCCGTCCGCCTGGGCGCGGCCGGCGGCCTGGGAACCCCGTCCTCCGTCGCCGCCGCGTTTGCGCTGGGCGCCTCCTACGTGATGACCGGCTCGGTGAACCAGGCCGCGGTCGAGAGCGGGCTCGGCGAGAGCGGCAAGAAGCTGCTCGCGCAGGCCGGCATCGCCGACGTGGCGATGGCCCCGGCCGCGGACATGTTCGAGCTGGGCGTGAAGGTGCAGGTGCTCAAGCGCGGGACGCTGTTCGCGCCGCGCGCCGACAAGCTCTTCGCGCTCTACCAGAAGTACGCCTCGCTCGAGGAGCTGCCCCAGGCCGAGCGCGCGCGGCTGGAGAACGAGATCCTCCGCCTGCCGGTCGACGAGGTCTGGAAGCAGACCGCCGCCTTCTGGCAGAAGCGCGAGCCCGCGGAGCCTCGAGCGCGCCGAGAAGGACCCGCACCACAAGATGGCGCTCGTCTTCCGCTGGTACCTGGGCCAGGCCAGTCGCTGGGCCATCCGCGACCTGCCCGAGCGACGGCCCGACTTCCAGATCTGGACCGGGCCCGCCATCGGCGCCTTCAACGACTGGGTCAAGGGCAGCTTCCTAGAGGACCTCGCCCGCCGCGACGTCGCCCAGATTGGCCTCAACCTGCTCGAGGGCGCGGCGGTCGTCACCCGCGCCCAGGCGCTGCGCGCCGCCGGCGTCCCCGTGGGACCGGCCGCCTTCGCCTTCCGCCCCCGACCGCTCTCCTGAAAGAGCCGACCTCCATGCCGAAGACCTCGAAGACCAAGACGCCGCGCTCCGCAGTCTCCCCGAGCAGCCCCACCGCCGACGCTCCCTCGACTCCAGGCTCGCTCTGCTCGCCCTCCGCTCGGGAGGCTGGAGTCGCCGTGGTCGGCCTGAGCGCGCTCTTCCCCGGCTCGGTCGACGAGACCGGCTTCTGGCACGACATCCTGGCCGGCCGCGACCTCATCCGCGACGTGCCGCCGACGCACTGGCTCAAGGACGACTATTACGACGCCGACCCGTTGGTGCCGGACAAGACCTACGCCACGCGCGGCGCCTTCCTGGACCACGTCGACTTCGACGCCCTGGGCTTCGGCGTGCCGCCCAACGTCGTGCCCGCCACCGACACCGCGCAGCTGCTCTCGCTCATCGTCGCCCAGCGCGTGCTCGACGAGGTGAGCGCCGCCTCGCCCGCACGGAAGGTCGCCAAGGACCGGATCAGCGTCATCCTGGGCGTCACCAGCGGCCAGGAGCTGCTCTCCTCGATGGCCAGCCGGCTGCAGCGCCCGGTGTGGGTCAAGGCGCTGCGCGAGGCCGGCCTGCCCGAGAGCAAGGTGCAGGAGGCCTGCGACCGGATCACCAGCCACTACACGCCCTGGCAGGAGAACACCTTCCCCGGCCTGCTCGGGAACGTCGTCGCCGGCCGCATCGCCAACCGCTTCGACACCGGCGGCACCAACTGCGTGACCGACGCCGCCTGCGCCAGCTCCTTCGCCGCGATCTCCATGGCGGTCAACGAGCTCGTCCTGGGCCAGTCCGACCTCGTCGTCACTGGCGGCGTGGACACGCTCAACGACATCTTCATGTACATGTGCTTCGCCAAGACCCAGGCGCTCTCCAAGGCCGGCGACTGCCGGCCGTTCTCGGACGAGGCCGACGGCACGCTGCTCGGCGAAGGTCTGTGCATGCTGGCGCTCAAGCGCCTGGGCGACGCCGAGAAGGACGGCGACCGGATCTACGCCATCCTGCGCGGGGTCGGCTCGTCCTCCGACGGGCGCGCGAAGAGCGTCTACGCGCCGCGGCCCGAGGGCCAGGCCAAGGCCATCGCCCGCGCCTACGAGGCCGCGGGCTACGGCCCGGAGACGGTGGAGCTGGTCGAGGCCCACGGCACCGGCACCAAGGCCGGAGACGTCGCCGAGTTCGAGGGCCTGCAGCTCGCCTTCGACGCCAGCCAGCGCGCCGATCGCCAGTGGTGCGCGCTGGGCTCGGTCAAGTCGCAGATCGGCCACACCAAGGCGGCGGCAGGCGCGGCGGGCCTGTTCAAGGCGGTGATGGCGCTGGTGCACGGGGCGCTCCCGCCGACGCTCAAGGTCGCGCGGCCCAACCCCAAGCTCGCGCTCGAGAAGAGCCCGTTCTACCTGAACACGGCGACCCGGCCGTGGGTGCGCGGCTCGAGCCACCCGCGCCGTGTCGGCGTCAGCTCCTTCGGCTTCGGCGGCAGCAACTTCCACCTGACGCTCGAGGAGTACCGCGGGCCGGGCCAGAAGGCGCTGCGCAAGCGGACCGCCGCGGCCGAGCTGCTCACCTTCGGCGCAGCGACGGCCGAAGCGCTCGTCCAGACGCTCCGCTCGCTCGCGATCGGCTCCGGCTCATTGAAGGCACTGGCTCGCTCGACGCAGGAGCGCTGCCCGGCGAACGCCACCGTGCGCCTCGGCCTGGTGGCGACGGACGAGAAGGATCTCGCGGCGAAGGTTACGACCGCGATCAAGACCCTTCAGGCGAAGCCGGACCAGCCGTTCTCCGCGCCGGGCATCCACTATTCGCCGGTGGCCAGAGACGGAAAGGTCGCGTTCCTCTTTCCCGGCCAGGGCAGCCAGCACGTCGGCATGGGCGGCTCGCTCGCCACCTTCTGGCGCGAGGCGCTCGACGCCTGGGATCAGGCTGCGGACGTCGTCCACGACGGCACCCGGCGGCTGCAGGACGTCGTCTTCCCGCGCCCCGCCTTCACCGACGAGGAGCGAGCGGCGCAAACCAAGCTGCTCACCAGGACCGAGTGGGCGCAGCCGGCCATCGGCGCCGCCTCGCTCGCGCAGCTCAAGCTGCTCTCGGCCATCGGCCTGAAGCCCGACGCCGTTGCCGGGCACTCCTTCGGCGAGGTCACCGCGCTCTTCGCCGCGGGCACCTTCAACGAGACCACCTTCCTACAGGTCGCCCGCCGCCGCGGCGAGCTGATGGCCGAAGCCGCCCAGCTGCCCGGGGCGATGACCGCCGCGCTCGCGCCGCTCGCCGAGATCGAAGCGGCGCTGAAGGAGGCCCCCGAGGCGCGCATCGCCAACTACAACGCGCCGGCCCAGACCGTGGTGTGCGGGACCGTCGCGGCGATAGAGCAGGCCGAGGCCGCCTTCGCCAAGCACGGCATCCGCTTCCAGCGACTGGACGTGGCGACCGCCTTCCACTCGCCCATCGTCGCCGGCTCGCAGAAGCCCTTCGAGGCCTTCCTCAACGGCGCGGAGATCGGCAAGCCGGGCCTCCCCGTCTTCTCCAACTCCGAGGCCACGCCCTACCCCGCTGACGCGGCCAAGGTCCGTTCGCTGCTGGCCTCGCAGCTCGCCCGCCCGGTCCGCTTCGTCGAGTCCATCGAGGCGATGTACGCCACAGGCGTGCGCACCTTCGTCGAGGTCGGCCCGGGCACGACGCTCACCGGCCTGGTCGAGCGCATCCTCGCCGGCCGACCGTTCGTCGCCGTCTCGCTCGACGCCAAGGGCAAGGACGGTGTCGCCGCCTTCCACGAAGGGCTCGCCAAGCTCTTCGCCGCCGGCTGCGCGATGAACCTCGGGGCGCTCTGGGCCGAGTTCCAGCCCGTCGTCGACCCGAGCACCGTGAAGAAACCCGTGGTCAGCATCCCCATCTGTGGCGCGAACCACGGCAAGCCGTACCCGCCGGCCAAGGGCGCGGCAGCGCTGCCGCCGCCCAATCCTGAGATCGCGCCGTCCGTGCCCGTAGCTGCTGCGCCCGCGACCAGTCCCGCTGCCGGCACGCCCCTCACTCCCAACGTCAGCGCGAGCATGACCGCCAATCCGAGCTGGCTCACGGCCTACCAGCAGGCGCAGCGCGACACGCTCGAGGCGCACACCGCCTGGCAGAAGGCGATGACCGAGACGCACACGGCGTACCTCAAGGCCGTCGAGCGCTCGTTCGAGGCCGTTGCCGCAGCCGCCGCCGGCGCGCCGCTTCCCGCCGCGCTGCCGGTGACGGCGTTCGTCGCTCCTCCGCTGCCCGCCACCCCTGCGCCCGTGCCGGCACCCGCAGCGATCGCCCAGCCCGTCGCAGTGCCGGCTCCGGTCGCGCCTGTGGCTGCGCCAGCGCCTGCACCGGCGAAGCAGGTCGACCTGAAGGCCCTGCTGCTCGAGGTCGTCTCCGCCAAGACTGGTTACCCGGCCGAGATGCTCAACGTCGACCTGTCGCTCGAGGCCGACCTGGGCATCGACTCCATCAAGCGCGTGGAGATCCTCTCCGCGCTGCGCGAGCGCGTCCCCGAGCTGCCGGAAGTGAAGCCGGCCGCCATGGCGTCCCTCAAGACGCTCGGCGCCATCATCGAGTTCGCGCAGAGCTCGGCTCCTGTCGCGAGCGCCGCCGCGCCACCGCCCGCCCCCGCCGCGGCGAAGCAGCTCGACCTGAAGGCTCTGCTGCTCGAGGTCGTCTCCGCCAAGACCGGCTACCCGGCCGAGATGCTCAACGTCGACCTCTCGCTGGAAGCGGACCTGGGCATCGACTCCATCAAGCGCGTCGAGATCCTCTCCGCGCTGCGTGAGCGCGTCCCTGAGCTTCCTGAAGTGAAGCCGGCCGCCATGGCGTCCCTCAAGACGCTGGGCGCCATCATCGAGTTCGCGCAGAGCTCCGCTCCAGCCGCTGCGTCCACACCGTCGACTCCGTCCGCTCCGTCCACGCCGTCCACCAGCTCCAGCCGCACCGACCTCAAGGCGCTCCTGCTCCAGATCGTCGCGGCGAAGACCGGCTACCCCGGCGAGATGCTGGGGATGGACCTCTCGCTGGAAGCCGACCTGGGCATCGACTCCATCAAGCGCGTGGAGATCCTCTCGGCGATGCGCGAGCAGGTGCCCGACCTGCCCGAGGTGAAGCCTGCAGCGATGGCCGGCCTGAAGACGCTCGGGTCCATCGTGGCGTTCCTCGAAGGCGGTGGCGCGCACGAGGGCCAGCAGCCCGAGCAACCCAAGAAGAACGGGGCGAGCGCCCACGAGGCGCCTGCACCGGTCCTCGCCAAGTCCCTCGAGCGCTGCGTCGTCCGCGCCATCGAGGGCGCAGCGCCCGGCCTCGGCCTCCCCGGCCTCTCGCGCCTGCGCCGCTTGGCCATCGTCCCCAACGAGAACGAGGTCGCCCAGGCGCTGCAGGCCGCGCTACGGGCCCGCGGCATCGCCGCGAGCCTCGAGGCCTCGGTGCCCGCCGACGCCGACGGCGTCCTCTTCGTCGGAGGCCTCACCGACCTTCCAAGCGCCGACGTCGTCCGCGCCGGCTTCCGGGCCGCGCGCGCCGCCGCCCCCCAGCTCTCCGAGAGGCCCGGCGTCTTCGTCACCGTCCAGGACACCGGCGGCGACTTCGGCCTCTCCGGCAACGAACGCGCCGAGCTGGGCGGCTTGGCCGGCATCGCCAAGACCGCTGCGATGGAGTGGCCGCAAGCTTCGGTGAAGGCCATCGACCTCGAGCGCGGCTCCCGCCCGCCGCAAGCCCTGGCCGCCGCTCTCCTCCAGGAGCTCCTGGAGGGTGGTGACGAGCGCGAGGTCGGCCTGTGCGCCGACGGCCGCCGGCTCGTCCCCGTCGCCGTGCCCGAGCCGGTCGGTGAGCCTGCCGCGAAGCCGGTCCTCGACTCCTGCTCGGTTGTCGTGGCCACCGGTGGCGCTCGCGGCGTCACCGCGGCCTGCCTCGTCGCGCTGGCCCGCCGCACCAAGGCCCGCTTCCTCCTGCTCGGCCGCACCGCCCTCGCCGAGGAGCCCGCCTGCTGCCGCTCCGCCAAGGACGGCGCGGCCCTCAAGCGCGCGCTGCTCGAGGACGCCAAGGCCTCGGGCCGCTCGATGACGCCCGCCGAGCTTCTCCCGCGCCGCGAGCGCCGTGCTCGCCGCGCGTGAGGCCCGCGCCACCCTCGAGGCCATCAAGGCCGCCGGGGGCGACGCCCTCTACGCCGCCGCCGACACCCGCGACCGCGCCGCGCTCGACTCCGCCATCGCCCAGGCCCGGCGCTGGGGCCCGATCACCGCCCTCGTCCACGGCGCCGGCGTCCTCGCCGACAAGCGCCTGGCCGAGAAGACCGACGAGGCCTTCGACTCGGTCTTCGACACCAAGGTCCAAGGCCTCGACGCGCTGCTCGCCGTCACCTCGAGCGACCCCCTCGAGGTCGTCTGCCTCTTCTCCTCCGTCGCGGCGCGCACCGGCAACGTGGGCCAGGCGGACTACGCCGCGGCCAACGAGGTGCTCAACAAGCGCGCGGCGCTCGAGTCACGGCTGCGCGGCAAGTCCTGCCGCGTGGTCTCCATCGGCTGGGGCCCCTGGGACGGCGGGATGGTCGACGCCGGGCTGCGCGCCCGCTTCGCCTCGCTCGGCGTCCCGCTCATCCCGCTCGCCTCCGGAGCCGAAGCCTTCGCCGACGAGCTCCTGAGCGCCAGCCAGGACCGCGAGATCACGCTCGGCGGCCTGCCGCCCGTTCCGACCAGCGACGGCGTGCGCTTCGACGTCTCCATCAACCACACCTCGCATCCCCAGCTACTGGACCACGCCATCGACGACGTGCCGGTGCTGCCGTTCGTGCAGGTGCTGGAGTACTTCGCCCGCGCCGCCCGCGCGGCCGCGCCCGACCAGCAGCTGGTGGCCTGCCGCGACCTGCGCCTGCTGCGCGGCGTGAAGCTCGACCGCTTTGACGACGGCGGCACGTGGCTGTCGGTCGTCGGCCAGCGGGCTTCCCCGCAGACGCTCGAGCTCGAGCTCCGCGGCCGCGACGGCACGCTGCACTACGCCGCCACCGCCGACCTCGCCCCCAAGCGGCCTGAGGTCCACGCTCCGCCACCACCACCGCCACCGGCGCTCACCGAGCGCTTCGCCAAGGCCATCTACGGCGGCCAGGAGCTCTTCCACGGCCCACGCTTCCAGGTGGTGCGCGACGTGGAGGGAGTGTCCGCCGAAGGCATCGTCGGCACGCTCACCGGGACGCGCGAGCGCGGCTGGCAGGGGAGCTGGCAGACCGACGCCGCGGCGCTCGACGGAGGCCTGCAGCTGGCGCTGCTCTGGTCCGGGCACGTGATGGGCGGTCGGTCGCTGCCGACCTCCATCGGCGAGGTGCGCACCTACCAGCCCGGCACCGCGGACGGCCCACTGCGCTGCACGCTGCGCGGCCACCTGGTCGGCGATTCGCACGCCACCTCCGACATCGCCCTGGTCGACCAGGACGGCGCGCTCGTCTGCGAGATGCGCGGCGTCGAGACCATCCGCCGCCCCGATCCGGCCCAGGGGTCCTGACGCGTGAGCTTCGAACCGATCGCCATCGTCGGACGCGCCTGCGTCCTCCCCGGCAGTCTGACTCCGGCGCAGCTCTGGGAGAACGTGCGCGCCGCTCGTGACCTCCTCTCCCCGGTCCCCGCCGGCCGCTGGCGCCGCTCGCCGCACCTCGCTCTCGGCTCCGGTTCCGACCGCGCCTGCACCGACCGCGGCGGCTACGTCACCGGCTTCGCCTTCGAGCCGTCCGGCTACGCCCTCGCCGCCGAGGAGGCTCGCGGGGCTCGACCCGCAGGTCCAGTGGCTGCTGCACGTGTCGCGAGAAGGCCTGCGCGACGCCACGCTCGAGGGCAGCCGTCGAGTCGGCGCCGTCTTCGGCAACCTCTCGTTCCCCACGGCGTCCTCGGCGCGATTCGCCGAACGCACCTGGCTCGGCGACGCGCTCGCCGACGAGCTCGAGATTCCCAGGGCCGACGCCCGGTCGCGCTTCAGCTCCGGGCTGCCCGCCCACCTGGTCGCGAGGGCGCTCGGGCTCGGCGACGCCTTCTGCCTCGACGCCGCCTGCGCCTCGTCGCTCTACGCAATCAAGAATCGCCTGCGACCGCCTCCACGACGGCTCGGCCGACGCCATGCTCGCCGGCGCGGTCACCTGCTGCGACGACCTCTTCATCCACACCGGCTTCACGGCGCTGCAGGCCCTGAGCCCTTCGGGGCGCAGCCGCCCGTTCCACCGCGACGCCGACGGCCTCGTCCCCGCCGAAGGCGCCGGCGTCGTCGTCCTCAAGCGCCTCTCGGACGCGGTCGCGGCCAAGGACCGAGTCCTCGGCGTCATCCGCGGGGTCGGGCTCTCCAACGATGGCCGCGGCTCCGGCCTCATCGCGCCCAGCGAGGAGGGCCAGGTCCGGGCGATGCGCGCTGCCTACGAGCAGGCGGGCCTCTCGCCTTCCGACGTCTCGCTCCTCGAGTGCCACGCCACCGGCACCGCGGTCGGCGACCGGACGGAGATCCACAGCCTGCGCCGCGTCTTCGAAGCCGCGAGCGCGCTGCCCATCGGTTCCCTCAAGTCGAACTTCGGCCACTCGGTGGCGGTCGCCGGCGTCGCGGGGCTGCTCAAGGTGCTCGGCGCCATCGAGGCCCGCGAGCGTCCGCCCACGCTGCACACCGAGCAGCCGCTCGACGAGCTGGCGAAGTCCCCGCTGCGCCTCCTGCAGCAATCGGAGCCCTGGCCGAGCGACGGTCCGCGGCGCGCCGCCGTGAGTGCCTTCGGCTTCGGCGGATGCAACGCGCATCTCGTGGTTGAGGAGTTCGAGCCCACGACCAAGCCGCGCGCGGCCAAGAAGGCGGATGAGCGGGTCGAGCTGGCGATCGTCGGGATGGGCGCAGCGGTGGGTGACGGCAGCACGCTGGGCGACTTCGCGGCTGCGCTCGAGTCGAAGACGACACAGCCCCGCGCTCGGGCGAGCTCGCTCGCGCTCGAGGTGTCGGCGACCCGTTTCCCTCCGCGCGACCTGGAGCAGGCGTTGCCACAGCAGACGTGGCTGCTCGCCGCGTCCCGAGAGGCACTTGCAGGCCTCGAGCTGCCGAAGCGGGAGCGGCTCGGCGTGTATGTCGGCATGGGCTGCGACCCGGAGGTCGCGCGGTTCGGCGCCCGTTGGCGTTCGCAGGACTGGGCCCAGGCGCTGCAGATCACCGATCCGTCCGCTTGGGCCGAGCAGCTCGAGCGCGCCTTCATCGGCCCGCTGGAGGCTTCCGGCGTCCTCGGGACGCTGCCCAACCTCCCCGCCAACCGGCTCAACTTCCAGTTCGACTTGGCGGGGCCCGGACTCACGCTCTCCGCCGAGGAGCTCTCCGGCCTGCGCGCACTCGAGGTCGCGGCCGCGGCGCTCAAACGCGGGGAGATCGACGTCGCGCTCGTGGGTGCGTCCGATTTCACCAGCCCGGTGCACGAGGCGGCCTGCCGGTCGCTCGGACTCGAGGCGCAAGCAGGAGACGGGGCGGTCGCGCTCGCCGTGATGCGGGCCGCGGATGCGCGCCGGGAGAAGAGGCCGGTCTTCAGCGTCATCGCTTTCGAAGACACAGGCCGGGAGTTCGATTCGTCCACGGTCGTGTCGAAGTTCGGCCGAGCGCACGCAGCGTCGGGCCTCATCGAGGTGGCTGCCGCCGCGCTCGAGTCCCAGCGCACGTCCAAGAGCCTCCGGGTCCAGGTCGAGGCGTTCGGCGGCCAGCGCGGGACCGTCTGCCTGCGGCCACCGCCACCCGGGACTGAAGCAGCCCGCTTGCCCGCCCCGGTTGCTCCGAAGGGACCCTCCGTCTCCTACCCGGCGCACCGGGCCGAACCGCGCCTTCCCGCGCTGCCTGTCCTCACCGACCCGTGGGTCGGCGTGCGGGCACCCGAGCCTCCTGGAGCGCAGATGATGCCGCCGGCCCCAGCCCTCGCGCCGGTCCTCGACTTCACCGACGACGAGCCTCGCCCGATCGCGGCGCCGGCAGCTTCCCAAACGGCGCCCGTCGCCGCTGCGGCGGCCCGTCCGGACGTCGCTCGATGGCTGGCCGAGCAGCAGTCGATGCTGGCGAGAGCGCACCAGCACTTCGTCGAGTCGCAGGCCCAGGCTCAGCAGCAGTTCCTCCAGCTGCGCGAACGGATGAACACGCGGCTCCTCGCCTTGTCTCAGGGCCAGCCGGTCGTGCCGATGCCGCTTCCGGCGGAGCCGCAGACCGCCGCTCCGGTCGTTGCTCCCGTCGTCGCTCCAGTAGCGCCTCGCCCCAACGAGACCCGCGAGACCTACCCCGGCCCCAAGCTCGACCGGCGCGGCCTCGAGACTCACGCCTCCGGGAAGATCTCCGAGATCTACGGCCCGCTCTTCGCGAAGCAGGACGGGTTCCGCCGCCAGGTGCGAATGCCCGAGCCGCCGCTGCTCCTCGCGGACCGGCTCCTGGGCATCGAGGCCGAGCCCGGCTCGATGGGCAAGGGCCGGCTCTGGACCGAGACCGACGTCACGCCCGACGCCTGGTACCTGCACGACGGGCGCATGCCCGCCGGAATCCTCATCGAGTCCGGCCAGGCCGACTTGATGCTCATCTCCTACCTGGGCGTCGACTTCCTCAACCGCAGCGAGCGCGTCTACCGGCTGCTCGGCTGCGACCTGACCTACCACGGCGCGCTGCCCGCGCCGGACGAGACGCTCCAGTACGAGATCAGCGTCGACGGCCACGCCAACCAGGGCGACGTGCGGCTCTTCTTCTTCCACTACGACTGCGTCGCGAAGCAGGGCGGGAAGGCCGCATCCCGACCCCAGCTCAGCGTCAGGAACGGACAGGCCGGGTTCTTCACCGACGAAGAGCTCGCCGACTCTGCCGGCGTTCTCTGGGACGCCGCGACGGGCGAGCACCAGCAGGACGCCCGCGTCGATGCGCCCGCAGTCCGCTGCCAGGCCACGCGCTTCGACCGCGCTCGGCTCGAAGACTTCGCGCGCGGCCGTGCCGACCTCTGCTTTGGGAAAGGCTACGAGCTGGGGGCCACGCACACGCGCTCTCCGCGGATCGCCAGCGGCAAGATGCTGCTGCTGGAGGAAGTCACCGAGCTCAATCCGACGGGCGGGCCCTGGGGCCGCGGCTACCTGCGCGCCGTCGACCACCTGAAGCCCGACGACTGGTTCTTCGAAGGCCACTTCAAGAACGACCCGTGCATGCCCGGCACCTTGATGTTCGAGGGCTGCCTGCAGGCGATGGCCATCTACCTCGCCTCGATGGGCTACACGCTCGACAAGGACGGCTGGCGCTTCGAGCCGGTCCCCGAGGAGACCTACAAGCTGCGCTGCCGCGGCCAGGCCACGCCCCAGTCGAAGGAGCTGGTCTACGAAGTCTTCGTCGAGGGCATCGAGGCCGGCCCGACCCCGACGCTCTGGGCCGACCTGCTCTGCACCGTCGACGGCCGCAAGGCCTTCCACTGCCGCCGAATGGGTCTGCGCCTGGTCCCCGGCTGGCCGCTCGACTCGTTGGCCGAGTCGCGCTCGCTGGTCGACACCAAGCCGGTCGCTGCCGCCAAGGGCTTCTCCTTCGGCGCGCGATCCGTCCTCGCCTGCGCCTGGGGCAAGCCGTCGGAGGCCTTCGGGCCGATGTACGAACCGTTCGACGGACCGCGCCGCGTCCCGCGCCTGCCCGGCCCGCCGTACCTCTTCATGTCGCGCGTGTCGAAGGTCACCGGCGAAATCGGCGCGATGCAGGTCGGGTCCTCGGTCGAGGTCGAGTACGACATCCCGCCCGACGCCTGGTACTTCGAAGCCAATGGCGCGCGGACCATGCCCTTCTGCGTCCTGCTCGAGGCGGCGCTGCAGCCCTGCGGCTGGCTCGCCTCCTACATCGGCAGCGCGCTCAAGAGCCCCGAGGACCTGTTCTTCCGCAACCTCGACGGCACCGGCACGCTGCTCGAGGAGATCGGCCCCGACGCCGGCACGCTGATCACGCGGTCCAAGCTCACGCAGCTCTCGCGCTCGGCGGGGATGATCATCGTCTCCTTCGACGTGACCTGTGACGTGCGCTCCTCCGCAGCCTGCCCTGAGCCTGCCGAACGGGAGCGGCGCGTCTACGTCCTCAAGACCGTCTTCGGCTTCTTCCCCAAGGCCGCGCTCGCCGCGCAGGTTGGCCTGCCCACCACCGACGAGCAGCGCGCGGTCCTCGCCGAACTCGCCCCTCGAGAAGCCATCGAGCTGCGCAGCCGTCCCGCCCGCTTCTTCGAGGGCACCGCTCGGCTGCCCAGCGAGAAGCTGCAGATGCTCCACCGCGTCAGCGGCAGGTGGCCGGCCGGTGGGGCCGCCGGCCTGGGCCGATACCGCTCCGAGTTCGACGTCGAGTCCGACACCTGGTTCCTCAAGGCCCACTTCTTCCAGGACCCGGTGCAGCCCGGCTCGCTCGGCCTGGAGGCCATGGTCCAGCTGCTGCAGCTGGCGATGATCGACCGCGGCCTCGCCTCGCCCGGCGACCGGTTCGAGCCGATCGCCCTCGGCGCGCCGATGACCTGGAAGTACCGCGGCCAGGTGCTGCCGAAGAACCGCCGCGTCAACGTGGTGCTCGACCTGACGAAGCTCGGAGAAGACGAGCGCGGGAAGGTCGCGGTCGCCGACGCCTCGCTCTGGGTCGACGGGATGCGCATCTACGAGGCGACCGGCGTGGCGATGCGCGCAGTGAAGGCGCGGGTGGGCGACGAAGAGGTCCTGTCGACGTCGAGCCATCCGTTCCTCGCGGACCACCAGCCCACCTGGACCGTCCCGGCGCTGCCGCTGATGTCGATGGTCGACCGGCTGATGCGGCGCGTGGAGCGGGAGTCCGGCGCCACCGTCGTCGCCGTCGAGGACGCCAAGGTCCACCGCTGGCTGCCCATCGTCGGGAGCGTGCGGACCAAGACCGAGGTGGAGCGCATCTCGGACGGCTGCTTCCGCGCCACGCTGCTCTCCTGGCGCGACGCGGCCCGCTCCGAGCTTCTCCCGCTTCGAGCCGGTGGCCACCGCCCTCCTGCGCGTGGGCGAGGCGTTCCCGAAGCCGGCGGAGGAGCCCTGGCCCGTCGCCGGCGATGCTCGGCCGATCGCGGATCCCTACGCGTCCGGGGCCCTCTTCCACGGCCCCGCGTTCCAGCGGCTGCGAGGCCTGGCTCGCGGCAAGTCGGGCGCTTCGGCCGAGCTCGAGGCCACCGGGTCCCGCGAGATCCTGCTCGACTCGCTCACCCATGTGCTGCCGCACGACTCGCTGCACGAATGGTCCGCCGAGATCCCGAGCGATCACGTCGCCTACCCACAGCGGGTCGCTTCGCTGCGCCTCTTCGCGCCGCTGCCGACAGCCGGCCGGCTGCGCTGCGAGGCCCGCTTCGCAGGCTTCGAGGGCGACGACCGCCGGTTCCCGCGATTCGCGCTCCAGCTCATCTCTGGGACGAAGCTCGTCGCCTCGCTCGAGCTGGTCGAGACGCTCTTCCCCAAGGGCCCACTCGGCAGCGCCGAGCCCCAGAAGCGGCGCACCTTCCTGCGCGACCGGCAGTTCGTCGCCGACGTGCGCCTGTCGAAGGAGACGGACGGAACGACCCGGCTCTCCGAACCGGTCGTCCGCGAGTCCGACTGGCTCCCCGGCACCCTCGCCGGCGCGTACGCCACGACCTCCCCAGCCGCGAGCGCGCTCGAGATCGCGATCAAGGAGCACGTCGCCGCGCGCGCTCAGGTCCATCCCTCGACCGTGACCGTCTCGGACACGACCGCCCGAGTCGCGCTCGAGCCGCTCAACGTGCGCCGCGTCGAAGCCCGGCAAGCCGGTGACGCCGTCGAGGTCCGCGGCGGCGACTCGTCGCAGCTCGACCTGACCCCGGTGCGCTCGTTCTGGGACCGCCGCTTCGGCGTGGGTCGCTGGCCCATCGAGGACCTCTATTACGGGCTCGCCGAGCAGTTCGTCCGCCGCGTGCGCTTCACCTCGCCGCAGACCCTGCCGGCCTTGCGCGGACGCTGCGTCCTCTACCTGTCGAACCACCAGGTGGCCATCGAGTCGCTGCTCTTCTCGATGCTGCTCTCGGGTCTCACCGAGGTCCCGACCATCACCCTCGCCAAGGCCGAGCACCGCACCAGCTGGCTGGGGCGGCTCATCCTCCACTCGTTCTCGTATCCAGGCGTCGCCGACCCGGGCGTCATCACCTTCTTCCACCGCGACGACCCCGACGAGCTGCCCAAGGTCTTGGAGCAGCTGGCGGGCGAGCTGAAGGCGGGCGCGCACTCGGCGATGGTCCACGTCGAGGGCACGCGGGCGCTCTCGGCCCGAGCCCCCGTGGCGAAGATGAGCGGGGCGTTCCTGGACATGGCGGTGGCGACGGGCACCCCGGTGGTCCCGGTCCGCTTCGTGGGCGGCCTGCCCGTCGAGCCGGTGGCCGAGCGGCTCGAGTTCCCGTCCGGCCTGGGGCGGCAGGACTTCGTCATCGGCGAGCCCATCACCGCCGAGCGTCTGGCCGCGATGAACTACAAGGAGCGCAAGGAGCACGTGATCGCGGCCATCAACGCGCTCATGCCGGCGGACGAGGCCCCGTTCGAGACCCAGCCGGAGCTGGCGCGAGAGGTCGCCGCGTGGTCCGAGCGGACCGGCTGCACGCACGAGCACTCGGTGCTCCACCAGGCGCTGCGGCGCGTGGCGGACCCGTGCCGGGAGACGCGGACGCTGCTGGACGGAGTCGCCTCCGGTTCGACTTCCTTCGGCGACGACGCCCGTGGCCGGTGGCTGGCGGAGCTGGCTCGGCAAATCGCCCATCGCCCTCCGAAATAGGAGGGCGCGGGGTGGGGGCGGGCCAGTCGATTTCTGTTATCTTCCCTCGCGCATGAAGTTCCTCTGCGAAGACTGCAGCCGGCTGGTGGAGCTGCAAGGAGTTCGAGCTGCGCGACGGTGCGCTCGTCCTCACCTGCCCGGCCTGCAAGCACGAGGCGCGGGTCCCTCCACCGGCAGTGCTCGATCGCAAGCCCGCTCCCGTCCTCGAGCTGGCCAAGCCCAAGCCTCCGCCCACGGGCCCCCTATGCCCCAAGTGCGGCTCTGCGCGGCCGGAGACGGCGGAGTCCTGCGCGAAGTGCGGCCTGGTCTTCGCCCTGTTCAAGCCGGAGAACCTGGCGCTGCCCGGGCCGCTCGAGGAGCTGTGGCGCGAGGTCGAGGCCTGCTGGACCGACGCCGACCGCCACGCCGCCTTCCTGGCCGCCTGCGTCAGCGGCGACGTGCTCACCGAGGCCGTGCGCCGATACCGGGTGCGCGCCGAGCAGGTGCCCGGTGACGCCCTCGCCTCCCGCTTCCGCGACGAGGCGACCGGCCGGCTGCTGGCCACCGCCGAGCTGTCCCTGAGCCCGCGTGGCGACGCTGCCTTCCGGACCAAGGGCAACTCGCCGGCGGCGGTGGTCCTGATGGTCCTGGTCGCCGTGGCGCTCGCGGTGGCCATCTTCTACGTCGCCCGCCCGCAGCTGATGCTCCCCGCCCCCTGACCGTGCCCGCTGGCGACCCCATCCTCGCCGTCCTCGGCCCGAACGGACTGCTCGCCAAGGCCGTCCCGGGATACGAGCACCGGCCCCAGCAGATCGCCATGGCGCGGCTGGTGCGCCGCGCGCTGGACGAGCGGCGCTACGCCCTCATCGAGGCCGGCACCGGCACCGGCAAGACGCTGGCCTACCTGCTGCCCGCGGTCCTCTGTGGCCGAAAGGTGGTCGTCTCCACGGCCACCAAGACGCTGCAGGAGCAGATCATCGGCAAGGACCTGCCGCTGTTGCGCGAGGTCTCGGGCATCGAGTTCACGGCGACGGTGATGAAGGGCCGCGCCAACTACCTGTGCCTGTCGCGCCTGGACCGCGCCGAGGAGGACCCGCACTTCACGCTCTCCTCCAAGGAGGAGATCAAGGCCTTCAAGCTGGTCCAGCAGTGGGCCAAGACGACCGTGCTGGGCGACAAGGCCGAGCTGGACCTGCCCGAGGCGCTCAACCTCTGGCACCACCTCTCGGCGACCAGCGAGACCTGCTCGGGCCAGAAGTGCCCGCGCCACGAGGAGTGCTTCGTCACGCAGATGCGCAAGCGTGCGGCGGAGTCGGACCTCATCATCGTCAACCACCACCTCTTCTTCGCCGACCTGTCGCTGCGCACCGCCCAGGGCCCCGGCGGGCGCGGCGCCGAGGTCATCCCGCGCTACGACGCGGTGGTCTTCGACGAGGCGCACGCGCTCGAGGACGTGGCCACCGAGTACTTCGGGGTCGGCGCCAGCGACTTCCGCATCCGCGACCTCTCCGACGACGTCGCCCGCGTGCTCGGCGCCGAGGAGCTGGACGCACTGGGCATGGGCCGCCGGCTGGACCGGATGGAGCGGCTCTCGAAGGACTTCTTCGCGCTGGTCGAGCGGCTGCTCCCCAACCAGGGCGATCCGACGCGCCGGCTGACCCGTGACCAGACCAAGGGTTTGCAGGCCTCCTGCGACGATCTGCAGGAGTCGCTGCTCGCCATCCGGTCGGTCCTGGCCTCGCAAGAGGACGAGGTGGAGGTGCAGAGCCTCGCTCGGCGCTGCAAGGAGGTCGCCGACGACCTCAAGTTCCTCATCGACGCCGCGGCGCCGGGCTTCGTGTTCTGGGCGGAGATGCGCTCGCGGGCGAAGTACCTGCGCGCGGCGCCCATCGACGTCGCCCACGAGCTCAAGGCGCGGCTGTTCGCCAACACCGACACCGTGGTGATGACCTCGGCCACCCTCGCCGCGCAGGGCAGCCTCGACTTCGTCAAGAAGCGCCTGGGCCTGACCGACCCGGAGACGGGCCAGGACGCCTACGCCGTCGACGCGCTGGTCCTCGACTCGCCCTTCGACTTCCGCGCCCAGGCGACGCTCTACGCGCCCACCCACCTGCCGGAGACGACGGACCCGCGGTTCGTCGAGGCCTGCGCCGAGGAGATCTTCCAGCTGTGCGCCATCACCGGCGGGCGGGCCTTCGCGCTCTTCACCAGCCTGCGCAACATGAACGCCGCGCACGCGCTGCTCAAGGACCGCCTGCCGTACCGCGTGCTCCTGCAGGGTGAGCGGCCCAAGCAGGCGCTCATCGAGGACTTCCGCGCCAAGCCGTCGGTCCTCTTCGCCGCCCACAGCTTCTGGGAGGGCGTGGACATCCCCGGCGAAGCGCTCTCGCTGGTCATCATCGACAAGCTGCCCTTCGCCTCCCCCGGCGACCCGGTCGTCGCCGCCCGCATCGATCAGCTCAAGGAGCAGCAGGCCGACGCCTTCTCCGGCTACCAGGTGCCGCAGGCAGCCCTCGCGCTGCGCCAGGGCTTCGGCCGGCTCATCCGCACCCGCAAGGATCGCGGCATCGTCGCCGTGCTGGACCGCCGGCTGACGACCAAGTCTTACGGCAAGGCCTTCCTCGAGAGCCTGCCGGACTGCGCCCGCACCGGCGACCGCAAGCTCATCGCCGACTGGTGGGCGGGCAGGGTCCAGGCGCGGCGGAAGTAGCATCTGGAAAAGAGAATCCGAGGCGCGCTTGGGTGCGGGCCCGGCTTCCACGCCGGGGACAACCTCGCGGAATTGAGCATCTGAGGCGCGCTGGTGGGTGTGGGCCCGGCTTCCACGCCGGGGACAACTTCTGGGAGCTCGGCATCTGAGGCGCGCATGGGTGCGGGCCCGGCTTCCACGCCGGGGACAACCTCGCGGAATTGGGCATCTGAGGCGCGCTGGTGGGTGTGGGCCCGGCTTCCACGCCGGGGACAACCTCGCGGAATTGGGCATCTGAGGCGCGCTGGTGGGCGCGGGCCCGGCTTCCACGCCGGGGACAACCTCGCGGAATTGGGCATCTGAGGCGCGCTGGTGGGTGTGGGCCCGGCTTCCACGCCGGGGACAACCTCTGGGAGCTGGGCATCTGAGGCGTGCTGTCGACGTGGCAATCGCCGGAAGCGTGGCCCGCCCCCAAGCGCGCCTCGGATTCCACGGACGGCCAGATGCCCCCGGCGTGGAAGCGCGTGGAAGCCGGGCCCGCACCCAGCTCGCCCCGGTGCATTAGCAACCCACCGGGTGCGTGGCGGCCCCATCTATCGGCACGGTTCCAACGCGTCGATAGCCAGGCAGGAGCGGGAAGAGGAAGCGGGGAGACCGTCATGCGAGACAACGAGACCCTCCAGGCCGTGCTCGACGCGCTGATCGCCAGCGAGCTGGAGTTCACCCTGGACACCGACTGGCCGATGGGCAGCCGCGAGCTGGACGACCTGTCGGCCTCGGACTTCGTCCTCGACCCCGGCTTCGGCCGCGCCGCCTGAGGGACGCCATGCTGACGCTGCCCCTCAGCCCCACCCGCCGCGAGCTGCTCGCCGAGAACGCCCGCCTGCGCGATGAGCTGGCCGCGCTGCGCAGCCAGGCCGAGCTCGCCTACCGCGACGCGCTCACCGGCTTGTACAACCGGCGCCACTTCGAGGAGCGGCTGGCCCAGGAGCTCGCGCTCTCCCGCCGCACCGGCCGCCCGGGCAGCCTGCTCGTGGTGGACCTGGACGACTTCAAGCGCGTCAACGACGAGCGCGGCCACCTGGCCGGCGACGAGGTGCTGCGCCAGGTCGCCTCCTTCCTCCGGGCGCACCTGCGCACCGAGGACGTCATCTGCCGCACCGGCGGGGACGAGTTTGCAGTCCTCCTTCCCCAGACCGACGAGTCCGGGGTGCTCCAGCTGATCCAGCGGCTGCGCGACCCGCTCTCGCTCGAGCCCGAGCGCCTGCAGTTCTCGCTCGGCTTCGCCAGCTGGCCCCGCCGCGGGCTCGGTCGCGAGGAGTTGATGCACGCCGCCGACGCCGCGATGTACGAGGACAAGCGGCGGCGCAAGCAGGCGCGCGTCCTGCCGCTGCCCAAGGCGGCCTGAGGGGCGGGCCCTCGCTTTTACTCCGGGTAATCGGGCAAGATTCTGCGTCCCCTCGGCCCGAGGTGCCCCATGCGACGGATCGCCTTCCTCCTCCTCGCCTTCGCGCTGGCCAACTGCGACTGCGCCGGCCAGAAGTCGACTCAGACCCTCGAGCCGGTCATCGAGGTCCACGCGTACGACGCCACGGCCACCCCCGCCATCGGCGACCCCATTGGCGACACCGACGTCGTCGACTTCGGCGCGGTCAAGGTGGGCCGCGCCTCCCGCTTCTCGCTGGCCATCCTCAACAGCGGCGATTCTCATCCTCAAGATGGAGGAGCCGACGCTGGAGAAGGGCACCGCCTTCGCCATCACCCGCTCGCTGGCGCCTTGCAGCGGCCACTCGGCCGCGCCCTATGACATCGACATCGGTGACTGCCGCCTGGTCACCCTGGAGATCCGCGCCGACGGCCTGTCGACCTACGAGGACGTGCTGCACCTGAAGAACGACGACCCCAAGCGCAGCGACCTGGCCGTGAAGATCAAGGCGCACGGCGCGAGCGGCGCGCTGCAGGTCTGCGTCAGCTCGGCCACCGGCGGCGACGGCGACACGCTGGACCGCTGCTCCTCGGCGTCGCGGCGCTCGCTGCCGCTCGACTTCGGCCCGCTGTCGCTGGGCGGCGCCAGCATCCGCCGCCGCGTGCAGCTGACCAACACCGGCGAGGTGGACCTGGTCGTCGACAGCATCGAGCCGCGGTCCGAGGACCTGCCGGACATCGCCGTCGACCCGTCGAACTTCCGCATGGTGCTCGCCCCCGGCGACGTGGCGGAGGCGAAGGTCGTCTACCGGCCCACGACCATCGGCGCCCGCACCGGCCTGGTCACCGTCACCGGCGACGACCCGCTCACCGCGCCCGTCTTGCTGGAGATCGGCGCGCAGGGCGACGGCGCCAAGCTCTGCCTGGACCCGTCCTCCCTCGACTTCGGCACCATCGCCGTCGGCAGCACCTCGGACGCCAAGACCGTCACCTTGAAGAACTGCGGCACCAAGGCACTGACGACGAGCGCCCTGGCCATCGACGGCGGCGACTTCGTCTTCGCCGTCACCCCGCCGCCGGCCGGCGAGTCTCCGCCCGGCGCCAAGGTCCTGGCAAACCTGCAGTTCAAGCCGATGAGCGTGGGCACCAAGAACGGCAAGCTGAAGGCGCCCAGCAACGACCCGGCCGCGCCGCTGCAGTTCGTCCCGCTGACCGGCAATGCCATCCCGCCGTCCATCTGCAAGCTCGAGGCGTCGACGGCCATCCTCGACTTCGGCGTGCAGGTGCAGGGCTCGCAGACCTACCGCCAGCTCATCCTCCACAACGCCGGCAACTCGGACTGCACGGTGAAGGCCGCGGCCATCGACGTCCCCGGGACCTCGACGCGCTTCTACATCGCGGTCAGCCCCCCGCCGCCGTTCGTGCTGCGGCCGAACAAGACGCAGGCCATCGACGTGGGCTACCAGCCGCTCGACGCCAACCCGCCCGACACCGGCGTCCTCACCTTCCAGTCGGACGACCCGGTCAAGTCGCTGTTCACGGTGCAGCTCAACGGCGTGCCCACCCCGACCCCGGAGTGCCGCCTGGAGATCACCCCGCCCGGCCCGGGCCGCAAGCTCAACTTCGGCGTGGTGGCCATCGGCGACAAGAAGACGCTGCCGATGACGCTCAAGAACATCGGCAGCGCCGACTGCACGGTCGGCAACCCGACCTTCGCGCACACCATGCCGCTGATGTCGCCGGACTCGGCCTTCAAGTTCGGCACTTTCACCCCGACGCTGCCCTCCACGCTCAAGCCGGGCGAGACGCAGACGATGAACGTCGTCTACCAGCCCACCGGCGCAACCGACCCGTTCCCCATAGGCAACACCTACTTCTGGTTCAACACCAACGAGAACAAGGGCAGCGAGTGCACCGGCAACACCACCACCGGCTGCAAGGCGACCACCGTCAAGGGGACGGGCGTGGTCCTGGCCATCGACACCGTGCCCAACAAGATCGACTTCGGCCTGGTGACGGTGGGCTGCGGCAGCGTGGACAAGGTGGTCACCATCTACAACGTGGGCGACGCCTCGGTGGAGCTGCAGGGCTTCGAGATCGACCCGGTCACGGCGCCCTTCACCATCGTGCAGAAGCCCAACGTGCCGGTGACCCTGAACCCCGGCGCGCAGGTGACGGTCACCGTGAAGTACCGGCCGACCGCGGCCGCGCCCGACACCGGGACGCTGGTCATCAAGCACAACTTCTCGTCGGGCGAGAGCACGGTGGCGCTCAAGGGCGAGGGGACGACGCAGGCCCACCAGATCGACACGTTCACGCAGAACACCAACCCGAAGACCGACGTTCTCTGGGTGATCGACAATTCCGAGTCGATGTCTCCCAAGCAGTCCTTCCTGTCCCAGAACGCGCGGACCTTCATCCAGCAGGCGAACCTGACGAACAACGACTACCAGGTTGCGGTCATCGCGACCGAGTGGTCGGGCACCGCCGATACTGGCTTCCCCCACAAAGCAGCCAGTAGCTCTGCCTACCCGGGCGCCAACATCTGGCCAGGCGAGTTCTTTGGCCAGCCACAGGTGATCCGCCGAACGGACACCGATCCAGAGGGTGAACTCTCCAAGAACATCCGGGTCGGAGACGTCGGCTCGGCGACCGCGGAGTCGGGTCTCGAGGCCGCCAAGGCCGCGCTCACCAACCCGCTCATCGGCGACCCCGCCAAGCCCAACAGTACGTTTGTCCGCGAGGACGCCAAGCTCGCCATCATCGTCCTCTCCGACGAGGAGGATCAGGGCGCCTCCAAGAACGTCCAGTACTACATCGACCTCTTTCAGAACCTGAAGGGCGCGCACAACACCCAGATGTTCAGCTTCCACGCCATCGCCGGCGATCCGTCCAACGGCTGCGACGCCACCGTGAGCGGAAACACCATCCACGGTGACCCAGCGCCCCGCTACAAGGAAGCGACCACGCTGGGCAATGGCATCTTCAAATCCATCTGCGCCACGGACTGGGGCAGCATCGCCCAGGACATCGGCCTCGACGCCTTCACCCCGCGCCTGCAGTACACGCTCTCGCGCGCCTGCGACATCGCGACCCTGAAGGTGAAGGTGAACGGCGTGCAGCAGTCGGCGGGCGTGGACTACGACTACGAGTCGGCCTCGAACTCCATCGTGTTCCGGACCGCCTCGTCGCCGCCGGCGGGCTCGACCATCACCGCCGAGTACGACGCCGCCTGTCTGTAGCGTCAGTCCACGTAGTGCTCGAGCCTCGAGCACCAGCGGCTCGGGCTCGTTCGAGAGCGTCATCAAGGCGTCCACGTTGTTGTCGCGCGGGAGCATCCGCGCGACCAGGCTGAAGCCTGTCGAGGTGAACCGCCGTGGAAAGCCGCGGCCGATCGCCGTCTGGAGCAGGTCGAGCGCGGCGGCCTCCGCCTCGGGGCCCGACCGCGTGGAGGCACCGATCGAGTCCGACTGGGTGTAGGCGCAGCGCAGGGGCCTTGCTACCCCGTCAAGCAAGAGTCGCCAGGCATGGGCGTCGACGGGCTCGAGCTCGAACGTCTGGCCAACGAGATCCAGCGTGACGCGGCCCCGCTCCACTTCGGTGCGGACGGCGACGCGCGGAGCGGCTTCATGGATCGCGGCCAGCGCGCCGGGCGACAGGGCTTCGCACCCGAGGAGGTCGAGTCGCAACAGCCGCGGCGAAGCAGCGAGCGCCTCCACCATCTGCGCGAGCTCGTCCGGGTCGTCGAGCAACGGAGTACTCGAAGCGCGGAGTGTCACGAGCTCGGACGCTGCGCGAAGCACTCGAGCGACTTCCAGCCCGTAGGAGTCGGTCGCCGAAAGGTCCAGCTCGCGCAGCTGACACAGGCCTTCCCAGCCCAGAAGCTCGTCGATGTCCGTCTGCGTCGCAGCCAGCCCGAGGCGTCGGCAAGCAGGCAATTGGCGCCGCGGCGCGAACGTCGAGAGCTCCCGAGCCGGAGAGGTCGAGCGCCTCCAGCGTCTCTGCGACCGGCGCCTCGAGCAACGCCGCGACCGTCTCGTCAGTCGCCTCGTGCATCACCAGCTCGGAGATCCGAGGGAGCGCGGCGACCTCGCCGGGAGCGAGCCCGCCGCCGTACACCTCGACGGAGCGGACCGGCTCCCGCGCCGCGAGCCCTATCGCGCGCGAGAGTTCCTCGGGCTTGCAGGCGATGGCGTGGGCGAACCCCAGCCGGGAGCGCACGAAGCGCGTCGCGAGCTCTCGGCCAGAAGGCCGTGCCGTACAGGCGTCGCAGCTCGCGCCGGCGCTCGCATAGCGCCGAAGCTGGAGCGTTCTCGAGCCGGTGCTCGACCGCCATCAGCTCGCCGCGGGGGTCTCCGGCGCCGAGCAGGGCGTCCGCGTAGACCAGGCGCGGTGCCGGGTCATCGGGGTTGGTGAGGACGGCGCGGAGAAGCTCGGACCGGTCGCGCATGCCGGATAGCGTACCGCGCGAGAGCTCACCCGCCGCTCATCAGGTGCAGCACCTGCACCTCGGCGCCGTCCGGCACCTTGGTCTGGTCAAACGCCTCGCGGGCCACGAGCTCCCCGTCGATCCTCACGATGAGCAGAGGGAAGACGAAGCTGCGCGCCCTGAGGACGTCGCGCACGGTCATGTTCGGGGTGTGCTGGAGCGGGTCGCCGTTGACGGTGATCATCTGGACCTCACCCCCGGCCCCTCTCCGGCTTCGCGGAGAGGGTGACTTCCTCTGCTTCTCGTTCTCGGATTCCAGCACCGAGGCTTCGGCGGGCTCTAGGGCGTGTCCGCCTCGGAGCGACGGATTCGAGTTCCCCCTCTCCGCGAAGCCGGAGAGGGGGTCAGGGGGTGAGGCTCGCCCGTCTACAGGTGCTTCTTGACCACCTCGACCACCTCGGGGAAGTCGACCTTGTACTTCTGCAGCGTCTCCAAGGTCGGCACGCCGTTGGGCGTCCAGCCGCGGCGCTTGTACACGGCGTCGCACAGCTTCGAGTAGCGGTCCTCGCGGTACGTGCGGTGGAGCGCCATCTTCTCCTCGGTGGTCTTCCCTGCCGGGTCCACGCCGATGAGGTCCTTGAGCTGCTTGTCGTAGCGCTCGGCGCGGGACTCGTACTCCTCCCGGGTCACCGGGCCCTGGGAGCGGTAGGGCGGCAGGTCGTGCTCGCGCAGCCCCTTGCCCATGCGGATGTCGAAGACGCGCTGGAACGTGTAGACCGACTTCGACTCCTCGATGATCTGCTCCTTGGTGATCTTCCGGCCGGTGATGCCCTCCACCAGGTCGCAGTAGTTCTGCACGTGCTCGGGCACCTTCGCCGGCTCGCTGGTCTTGGCGTTGTCCGACGGCTCCACGTCGTTCCACGGGAGCTTGCACAGGCCGTTGAGCCCGAACCAAGTGCGGAAGAGCGGGAAGTAGTGGAGCGCCTCCGCCTTGTTCTCGAAGGTGGGGATCTGGTTGTTCACCATGTCCATGAAGATGAGCCAGGCCTCGTCGTGCTGCGGCCCCTTGTTGGTGAGCGCGTAGCCGCCCTGCTGGGCCAGGCTCTCCTTGCTCATGTACTGGCTGTACTCCAGCCCCTTCACTTCCATGCCGATGTCGTTCAAGAACTTGAAGTCGCCCCAGCCCTTGTCGGCGAAGAGCCGCTTCATCTTGTGGACGCCCAGGCCGGCGATCTTCCCGAAGCCTTCGCCGCGCGCCATCTGGTGCAGCATCTCCAGCTGGGCCTCGGCGTTGCCGAAGGCAATCTCCAGGCCGCCGGTGCGCTCCTTGTTCAGGATGCCCCGCTGCCAGCACTCCATGACGAAGGCGCAGAGCGTGCCGTAGCTGATGGTGTCGACGCCGTAGATGTCGCAGTACCAGTTGACCTCGAGCATCCAGTCCGGGTCGAAGATGCCGCAGTTGCTGCCCAGGCCGGCGGCGTTCTCGTACTCCGGGCCGTCGACGGTGACGACGTCGCCCTTGTACGGGCCGGTCTTGACGACGTGGCCGTCGGCGCCCTTGGCGCAGGCCATGGAGCAGCCGTACCAGCAGCCGTCGGGGATGTTCTGGGTGAAGCGCTTGTCCCAGACCCAGCTGGCGATCTTCGGGGTATCGACGTGCTTGCCGTACTGGAAGTTGCAGGTCGGGAGCAGGTCGTAGGCGTCCATCACCTCGACCAGGTGCGCGGTGCCCTGGCGGCGCATGTGGCACTGCTTGTCGTCCAGGTCGCGGATCTCCTTGTGCAGCTTGACGCCGACCGCGGCGAGCTTGTCGATGTCCGCCGGGCGGTTCATGTCGCCCTTGATCTTCGGGCCGCGCACGACGAGCGCCTTGAGCTTCTTGTCGCGGAAGACGGTGCCGGTGCCGCCGCGGCCGGCCTGCTTGAGGCGGGTGGTGCCGCGCCGCACGTCCCACCAGCTGAAGTTGAGGCAGCCGATGAGGCTGTGGTCGGCGGCCTTGCCGGCGGAGACGACGCTCACCGCGCGCCGGTCCTCGTCCTTCTCGCTGGCCGCGTACTCGTGCGTGAAGACCTCGGCGGCCACGTGGCTGTCGGGGTTCTCGAGCGGCGCCTCCTCGATCACGACCTTGCCGTTCACGCCGTCGATGAAGACGATGGTCTCCTGCTTGGCCTTGCCGTGGATCTCGATGGCGTCGAAGCCCGAGGCCTTGAGCAGCGGGCCGAAGTAGCCGCCGACGTTGCAGTCGATGGGCACGTCGGTGAGCGGCGAGAGGGTGACGACGAGCGACTTGCCGCTGCCCGGGTACTGGGTCAGGCCGGAGAGCGGGCCGGGCGCGATGATCAGCTCGTTCTCGGGGTCGTTCCACTTGGTCGTCGCCTTGACCGAGTCCCACAGGTACTTGAGCCCGTAGCCGCGGCCGCCGATGAACAGCTCGCGCATCTCCTTGGGGACGGGCTTCTCGGAAATCGTGTTGGTGGAGAGGTCGACGTAGAGCGTGCGGTCGGTGTAGCCGCGCATCGGCAGGCTCGGCGTGAAGCTGAGCTCGGCGAGGACCTTGTGCGCCGCCTTCTGCTGGTCGACGTCGACGGCCAGGTTCGTCCGCTTGGTGTAGTCGTGGGCCATGGGCGATCTCGTGGGAAGGGCGAGGAGATGAGGAAGGGTCGGGTCAGGCGGGGAGCTTGCTGTGGTCGCGCTCTTCCATCTTGAGCGCGCCCGACGGGCAGGCCTTCACGCAGGCGTTGCAGGACAGGCACTTGAACGGCTCGTTGGCCTGCGGCCCGCGGAACATCGCCGCCTTGGGGCAGAAGCCGATGCACATGAAACAGCCGACGCAGAGGTCCTTCTTGACCTGCACGATGCCGGCCTTGTTCCGCTGCAGGGCCTTGGTGGGGCAGACGGGGATGCAGTCGCCGCACTGGTCGCAGATGGTGAACTCGAATTTGCCGTCCTTGCGCTGGACCCGGATGGCGGACCAGACCTCCTCGTTCTTCTTGTGGATCTGCTGAGAGCAGGCAGGCACGCACTTCATCGCGCCCGTGCACTTCGCGGGGTCGGCTACCAGTGACTTCATGGTGGTCTCGTTGGGAAGCAGGGGTCTCGCTTGGGCCCCTGGGTCGGTGAAGGAGAGCGAATTCTCTCCGGCCTTCACGAACCAAGTCAACCGCCCGAAATGAGGGCAGGTTTTGACGCCCCGTCGAGCGCAGCGCGCGAAAAATCAGACGGATTCCAACGGATTGTCTCTTGTTCTCCGGACAGCCGACCGGCCGGTCGGCCATGCGGCCTCGCCAGAGCCAGCAGCGGTCTGCCCTCTCCAGCCCGGACTCCGGTGGCTCAGATGGGAGGGGGCGCGGCCGGCAGCAGCCCGCGTCGAACCTGCTGCTCACCAAGCGTGGAGGCTCGGGCTGACCCGACGAGACGAGGCGAGGTGGCCAGATTCAGCCAGCGCTGCAGGGCCGCACGGCGGCCTCGCTCACCCGCAAAAACACAGGGCGAGGAACGGAAGCTGCGCGACCGGGCCCCAGTCATTCCCACCGCCCGCCACCCCGAGCCGACCCTACCCCCGACCTACCCACCCGCCAGCCCGTCGCGCTACCGTTCCCCGCCCTTCGCCCGCTTGGATGCTAGACACCCCGATTGCGTTGCAGGACCGCGGGCGGGGCGATGCGTACTTCTCCGCTGCGGGGGTGTCGATGCCGAAGGATCCCAAGAGCCCGCTGCCCTTGCCGGACGAAGATCTGGGCCGCGGCGGGGACGCTGGCACCGGAACGCCTGCCGGGCCGCCGGGCGAGCGCGAGGAGCTCGGTCGAGACGCTGATTCGTCGCCTGCCGCGGCAGGGCCCCGGCTGCCGTCCCCGCCTTCCATCCCCCCATCGGCCAAGGGCTGAGCCGCGCCGAGGGCGCATCGAAGAGCTTGGGATGGGACGAGCGAGGAGGAACGCCGATGGTTCCCAACTACCCTGAGCCGCCGCCCTTCACCCTCCCCGACCGCGAGGACGTCACCCTGGAACCGCCGCAGGTCGGCTACGAAGCGGTCCCCGAGCACAACGACCGCGAGTGGATCGGCTTCGAGAACACCGGCGGCGGGCGCGTCCCCTCGGACCACACCTGGACCAGCAACCCCAAGCAGCGCCAGGACGACCTCGGCTCCAAGTGAGCGCCTGAGCCGAGTCGTAAGCACCTTCAGTTGACCAGGCCCCCCGCCTGGGATTAATCCCGCCCCATGCTCAAGAACGACCGATTCCTGCGCGCCCTGCGCCGCCAACCCGTCGACCGCACTCCCATCTGGATCATGCGGCAAGCAGGCCGCTACCTCCCCGAGTACCGCGCCGTGCGCGAGAAGGTCGACTTCCTCACCCTGTGCAAGACGCCGGAGCTGGCGGCCGAGGTCACCCTCCAGCCGGTCGACCGCCTCGGCGTCGACGCGGGGATCATCTTCTCGGACATCCTCATCCCGGTCGAAGCGCTGGGGATGAAGCTCGAGCTGGGCGACCACGGGCCCAAGCTGCACGACCCCATCCGCGCGCCGGCCGACGTGACGCGCCTGCACGGCTTCGACCCCGAGCGCGAGACCCGCTCGCTGATGGACGCCATCCGGCTCACGGTGAAGACCCTCGACGGCCGCGTCCCCCTCATCGGCTTCTGCGGCGCGCCGTTCACGCTCGCCAGCTACATGATCGAAGGCGGCAGCTCGAAGAACTACCTGACCACCAAGCGCTTCCTCTATGAGCAGCCGAAGGCGGCGCACCAGCTGTTCGGCCTGCTCGCCGACGCGCTGGGCACCTACATGGCCGCGCAGATCCGCGCCGGCTGCAGCGCGGTGCAGATCTTCGACAGCTGGGGCGGCGAGCTCTCTCCGCACGACTACTCGGTCTGGGGCGTGCCCTACCTGCAGCGGATCGCGGCGGCGGTGAAGAAGGAAGGGGCGCCGCTCATCATGTTCGCGACCGGCTCCTCGGGCCTGTTCGAAGTCCTCAAGGGCGTGGGCGCGGACTGCTACGGCATCGACTGGCGCATCGAGCTCGACGCCGCCCGGGCGCGGCTGGGCCCCGACGTCGCGGTGCAGGGCAACCTGGATCCCTGCTCGCTGTTCCTCCCCGCCGCCGAGCTCGAAGAGCGCGTCAAAGACATCCTCAAGCGCGCTGGCCCCACGGGCCACGTCTTCAACCTGGGGCACGGCATCCTGCCGCCCACCTCGCCCGAGTCGGCGAAGCTGCTCGTGGACCTCGTCCACCGCCACTCGGAGCGCAAGGATGGGTGAGTCGGGCTTCGGGCTTCGGGCTGCGGGCTTCGGGCTCTCCAGCGCTGGATCGCGGCTGCCTGGCCAGCTGATGGCTTGGCAGGACGAGGTGACCTCGTCGCTCGAGGAGCTCGAGCGTTCGGCACGCTCGCGCCAGGCGCCGGCCCGCTTTCGCGAGGACCGCTGGGAGCGCCCCGGCGGCGGAGGCGGTCGCTCGCGCGTGCTGGAGGGCGGCGCGGTGTTCGAGCGCGCCGGGGTCAACTTCTCGCACGTCCACGGCACGCTCCCCGAGGCGCTGGCTGCGACGATGCCCGGGGACGGCGCGGACTTCGAGGCGGTCGGCGTCTCGCTGGTGCTCCATCCGCTGAACCCGATGGTGCCGACCACGCACGCCAACTACCGGCGGCTGCGGCGCGGCAAGACCATGTGGATCGGCGGGGGCGCGGACCTGACGCCCTACGTGCTGTTCGACGAGGACGCGCGGCACTTCCACCGGACGCTGAGGACGGCCTGTGAGCCGGGCTTCTACGAGCGCGCCAAGGAGGAGTGCGACCGCTATTTCTTCCTGCCCCACCGCGGCGAGACCCGCGGCGTAGGCGGCATCTTCTTCGACTACGTGCTGGGAGAGCCGGAGAAGCTCGAGGCGCAGCTCGCCCGCCTGTGGTCGTCCTTCCTGCCCGCCTACCGGCCCATCGTGGAGAAGCGCCGGGACCTGCCCTACGGGGAGCAAGACCGCGCCTTCCAGCTCTGGAGGCGCGGTCGCTACGTCGAGTTCAACCTCCTCTACGACCGCGGCACGTCGTTCGGACTCTCGACGGGAGGTCGCACAGAGAGCATCCTCATGTCGCTCCCGCCGCTCGTTCGCTGGGAGTACGACTACCAACCCGAGGCGGGGAGCGCGCAGCAGCGGCTGCTCGAGGTGCTGCGCAAGCCCCGCAACTGGGCGGAGGATGAATGAGCGACGAGGTGAAGGAGAAGAGCGTCGGGACCGAGCCCGTCAGTTCCAGTCCGGTCGATAGTCCCCCGGCGCCGGGCGCAGCCAGCCCCGTCGCGTCCTCGGTCGCTTCCGCGCCAGCTCCCGCCGTGACTGACGCTTCCGCCGCGCCTTCGGTCGCTGCGGTGACGGCTCCTCCTCCCGCCGCCTCGCCCGAGGCGCCTGCAGCTACCCCTGCACCGGCTCCGGTCGCGGCGCCTGCAGCCGCGGCCCCCGCGCCGGCGCCTGTCGCTGCTGCTCCCGCTGCGCCTGTGGTCCCGGTCCCGGCCCCGGCTGCCACGCATCCCGAGAAGCCGCTCGCGCTGGTGCTGCTCGACATCGGCATGCCCGACTCGCCGCGGGAGGCGGGCAAGTTCCTGACGCAGCTCTACGCCGACCCGCACGTCCTGCAGACCTCGGTCGCCGGTCCCTTCCTCGATCTGCTGGCCTGGTACACCTCGCTCGTCCGGCGCTCGGCGCTCTCCTCGGCGCTGGAGGCGGTGGGCGGCAAGGCGCCCGAGAAGGCCGAGCTTCGAGAAGCTGGCCGCAGCGCTGGCCATGGGCCTGGGCGGCCGCCTGTCGCGCAGCGTCCAGCCCTTCGTCGCCTACCGGCACGCCAAGCCCGGCATCGAGGAGGCGCTCAAGCAGGCGCAGGCCGCCGGCTGCCAGCGCGTCGTCGGGCTCTTCGCGCGGACCTTCGCCAGCTCCGCCGGCAGCGACTCGATGCGCGCCGCGCTCGCCCTGGCCGCCGAGGACCTGCCCGACCTCGACGTCTCGATGATCGACGCCGTCGAGGACGACGCGGCCATTCGTTCGGCCTTCGCGGCGGAGGCCAGGGAGGCGCTCCTGAGCGTCCCCGAGCCCGATCGCGCCTCCGCGCACCTGCTGTTCCTGCTGCAGGGCCAGCCCGTCAAGGAGCGCCGAGATCCGACGCTGCCGCGCGCGCAGCTCTTCGCACAGAGCGTCAAGGACGCCATGGGCGTCGCCAACCCCTCGACCTTCGCCTACCAGACCGGAGTGGACCCGCGCGCGCCGCTGCTCCCCGACGCCGCCGAGGAGGTCGCGCGGCTGGCGTCCCTGAAGTGCCGGGCGCTGGTGCTCGTCCCGCTCTCCCACGCCTGCGAGGGGCTCGCCACGCGCTGGGAGCTGGACGAGGGCCTGGTCAAGCTGGCGAAGCAGCTGGGCATCGGCTGTGTCGCCCGTGCCCATGCCCCTTCGGGCAGCCCCACCTTCCGGGCGGCTCTCGAAGACGTCCTCCGGCGCCACCTCGAGGACATGGGGCGCTATCGCGGGGCATGAGGCCGGTCGTCGTCATCGGTGCGGGCGTGAGCGGGCTGGCGACGGCCCTGGCCCTGGCCCGCCGCGGCGTCCCGGTCCGGGTCCTCGAGGAGAGCGACCGCGTCGGCGGCTCGCTGCGCACCGCGCGGGCCGAGGGCTACCAGTTCGAGCTGGGCCCCTATGCCCTCTTCGACAACGAGCCGAAGCTGCGCGAGCTGATCGCCGAGGTAGGGCTGGGCCCGCGCCTGCAGCACGCCTCGCGGGCCTCGGGTACCCGGCACCTGGTACTGCACGGCGGGCTCAAGCCGCTGCCGCCGGGCTCGAAGATGCTCACCAGCGGGCCGCTCTCGCTCGGCGCGCGGATGCGGCTCCTGATGGAGGTCGTCGCCTCCCGGCCCGGCTCCGACGACGAGTCGGTGCTGGAGTTCGGGCGCCGGCACGTGGGCGAGGAGGTCACCCGCGTCCTCCTGGAGCCGCTGGTGGGCCTGCTCTACGCCGGCGACATCGCGCGGCTGTCCGCCAAGAGCTGCTTCCCGGCGCTCTACGAGGTCGAGCGCCGCCACGGCAGCCTCGCCCGCGGAATCCTCGACGAGTACCGGCAGGGGCTCCGCGCCGGCGCCTGGCTGCCGGTCGGCGGCAACGTCATCAGCTTCCAGGACGGCCTGGAGGAGCTGCCCCGGGCCATGGCGGCGAAGCTCGGCGACGCGGTGCGCCTGAGGACCGCGGTGACGCGGGTGTGGCCCTGCGCCGACGGGGTGCGCCTGGAGCCTCGCCAGCGGCGAAGAGGTGTCGGCCTCGACGGCGGTGCTGGCCGTGCCCTCCGGTGTGGCCGCGCACCTGCTCGCGGGCTGCTCGCCGCAGGCCGAGGCGCTGCTCGAGCAGGTGACCTACGCCCCGCTGGCGATGGTGCACCTGGGCTTCCCGGTCGCGGAGGTCTCGGCGAACCTGAAGGCCTTCGGCTTCCTGGTGCCGGCCTCCGAGGGCCTGCCGGTGCGGGGCTGCGTCTTCTCGAGCTCGCTCTTCCCCGGCCGCGCTCCCGAAGGCCACTGTCTCTTGAGCGTCGTGCTCGGCGGCTCGCGCATGCCCGACATCGTGGTGCAGCCGCCCGAGGCGCTGGTCCGCATGGCCTCCAGCGCCGTGCGGCGCCTGCTCGGCATCCCCAAGGAGCCGGTCTTCGCTCGGGCGGCGACCTGGCCGCACGCGCTGCCGCAGTACGAGGTGGGCACCGAGCGCCGGAACGCCGCGCTGCGCTCCGAGCTGTCGCGGCTGGGCCCGGTGTTCTTCGCCGGTAACGCCTGGGACGGCGCGTTCGTGGGAGAGTGCGTCCGCCGCGCCGACGCCGTCGCCGAGCAGGTGGCCGCGCAACTGCAGCGGCACCCGCGGCGGACCATGTCGGGGATCGAGCTGCCCCGGGCCTGACGTCGTCTAGCTCGGAAGGCGGCGCGCCTGCTGGCCAAGCTCGACCTCGACTCCCAGCAGCCGACGACGCGCGACATCTGCTCGGGCAGGTGCATCGCCAGGTCCGCCAGGGCCTCGAACATAGTCCAGGGCTGGCTGGTGACGGCGCAGCACCGACCTGCACTCCCAAGACCTGCCTTGAGAAGGGCTTCCTGTGCGGCACAACCGGGGGACGGCGCCAGGTCTGTGGGGGAGGCATCCAGCCCGGAAGCTGCGGGTCGAACGCCTGCGTGCCCACGACCTGCGAGGAGCAGGGCGTGAACTGCGGCGTGGCCAGCGACGGGTGCGACGGCCTGCTGTCTTGCGGCGGGGGCGTACTTCCCGACGTCTGTGGCGGCAGCGGCCTCGGTAGCAGGTCAACCCTGCAGCAACGACCAGAGCGAAGCCCAGGGCAGCGTCGCGACTGCCACTCCGAACATCAGGCCGGGCGAGGTCGGGATCTCGCCGGATTCCCCGGTGCGACGAGCAGTCAAGATGCCCAAGACGCCGGTGAACACCGCTGCGGCGATCACCACGGTTTGCAGGCTCGAACCGGCGACGAACGCGCCCACCATCGCCATCGTCAAGGGCAGACCTCCGCCGATGGTCTCCTTGTGGAAGATCCGGCCGAAGAAGCCGAGGAGCATGACGCCGATCCAGACCAGCACCGCGGCCACCATGGCCTCGACCAGGGCCTTGCGGCCTTGGACGGACGCAAGGAGCAGCGCGAGGCACAGGCCGCCGACCGAGAGCGGCTTTGGGTGAAGCCAGCTGTCGGTCTCGATGGCCACCAGCTGCACGAGGACCATCCAGAGTGCCGCGGTGCGCAAGCTCTCGACCGAGAAGCCGAGGGCGCCGATCGCCGCACCGCAGGCCACGGCGCCGGCCAGGCAGCACGCCAGGGTCCTGGGGCGCAGGAAGGGGTTCGCCGGGGGAGGCTCGTTGGGCTCGGGCGGGTCGTCCGGACCGGCGACGAAGGCGTCGGTGCTGTACCGGCGCGCCAGCCAAGCCTGCAGCAAGGTCCCGAGGACTCCGCCAGCTCCAGCGCTCGCTCCGGCCAAGGCCCAGGATGTCATTCGCCGCCTCCCAATGGCCGCACGATACCGCCGAGATCCTCCGGCCGGGAACGTCCGTTCGCCGCTACTTCGCCGATGGACGCCTAGGTCCGCGCCCAGACCGACCTGTGGCTGCGCGTCGAGGTGGGGGCCAAGTAAGAACGAAGCCGGTAAGGGCGGCCCCGACCGTCTACGTAATGCCCACCGGTGACGAGCCGAAGGAAAGACCTGCTGAAGATAGGCAGCTACTTTCTGACATGATGCGCACGCGCGGGAATCAAGGCCTTTCCAGCAGCGGAGGGCCGAAGGCTTCGGGGAGACCTTCATTGGGCTTGGACTGGAATCCTCTCGGCCGCCCGATTCAGGGCAAGGTGGGCGAATTCGAGGCGCTGTTCCGGAGGCTGGAGACTCTCATTCGCGACGAGAGCGCGCGGGAAGAGTTCGAGCGGCAGGTGGTGCGCTTCCAAAGCATCTCGGAGCCGCCCTTCGCGACGCTCGGCGCGCCCCAGGTTGGGTTCGACCGGGCTGCCGACGACTGGCTGCGCGGGCGTGTGAAGGAGGGTGTCAGCGAGGAACAGATCCAGAGACTGCTGGAGCAGAAGCGGGGCTTGTACGTACTGGCACTGCTGCCGCCCTGCGACGGCTTCCCGGTCTACACCAGCTGGGGAGCGTACGAGGGCCTGGACCGGTACAGCTTTCGAGCGGCGTTCTTGAAGGACGTCGAGGCCGAGCTGGGCGAGGACCTCTACAGCCGCGCTTGGTCACGAATGCTCGCTCAGGACCTCGTCGCTTACGGCCGCGCGATCCTCGAGGTGGCGGAACAGTTCGCCGCTCGGCACGGCGTCACGGAGTCTCGCGAGACAACGCGACCCTCCAGCGGAGGAGACAAGCGCTGGGAGCAAGGCGCACATCATGGCCTCCGCGGGCAGGTGGTGCGTCTTCTGGGCGGAGCGTGGCCACGGCCTGGAGCCCTGGTACTGACCTCTGAGAGGGCGCGTGTGGCGCTACTCCCAGGCCGAGACGTAGCGGCGGGCCGGGTCGCCGTCGAAGTCGACCTTCTGGTCCCTGGCATTGACGCTTGGGAAGGCTCGCTGCAGGGCGGCGATCCCCAACGGACCAAGGAAGTTCCGGCTCACGTCGAGCCGCTGCAACTTCGGGAGCCGCCGGGCCTGCGCCGCCAGGGCCCGCGCCCCATCGTCATCGAGCGTGCCCATGGAGAGGTCGAGGCACTCCAGTCGCTCGGCGATCGGCGCCGCGCCGATGACGCGCGCCAGCTCGTCCTCGAACTCTGCATTCTTGAAGCCCCAACCGCGTCACGCCCGGGAAGACCTGGCCATCGAGGAGTGGAGACAGGTGGTCCAGGGTGCAGTCGCAGCCGCAGCGCGCCGATCCGAACCAGAGTTCGAGCGCGGTCAACGACGGCAGGTCGGCGACGATGGTCGCCGACTCGCGCGCAGCGACCGGGTCGCGAGCGAAGGCCAGCCGCAGCCGTCGCGGGTAGGACTGGAACTCCTTCTCCACGTACTTGGGCAGCCCGCGGGCGTCCTCCCGGGTCTCGGCCAGGAAGGTCTCCAACTCCTCACGCACGACCTCCTAGAGAACGGTCTTCTCCGGACGCCGCCGTTGGTATCCCTGCGCCAGCGGGCGCGCCGCAGCACCCGGCAACTCCTCCCAGCTCCTTGGCCTGCCCAGCCCCACCATCCAGGTCCGCCGAGAAGCATAGGCGAGGGCTCCGACACCACCTGGCTAAGCGCTTACGCTCGGCCCGACGGCATCACCCACTGCTTCCTGTGCGCGAACGACCGACAGCCGCTCCAGACCCAGCTGCTCGTTCCCGTGGGCTGCTCGACCGCAGCCGCGAGCCACCGCCTGCGGATCGCCAGCGGGCCCTGCCTAGTAGCTAGGCCCTCGTTCTTCCTAGGCCCTTCGTTCTTCCTAGGCCGGCCCCTTCCTCTTCCTCATCGCCGGCGACCCGCGCCGCGTCTTCCGCCTCGACGAGTGAGGCCGGGCGGGCGCGGGCTGTAGAGTGTGTCTCGTCCTTCTCTGACGGAGTCCCCGTGCGTCCCACCTCGCTTCGCCTCGCTCTCGCCCTGCTCGCTGTCGACGTGGTCTTCGCCGCCTGCGGCAACCCTCCCGTCGGCCCCGCCGACTCCGGTCCTGCCTGCGCCGAGGGGTGTCTGCTCTCGGGCGTGTGCTACCCGGCGCGTGCCACCGACCCCGACAACGCCTGCCGCGTCTGCGACCCGGCGCGAAGCACGACGGCCTGGAGCCCCCGCGACGGCGAGCGCTGCGACGACGGCAAGTTCTGCACCTTGAACGACACCTGCTCCGCCGGCACCTGCCAGGGCCAAGCGCGCGACTGCAGCGACGGCGTGGCCTGCAATGGGACCGAGACCTGCGACGAGGCCACCGCCTCCTGCAGGCCGGGCACCCGCATCTGCGGCGCGAGCGAGCTCTGCGACGTGGCCACCGACGCCTGCGTCGCCACCTGCACCGGCTGCGTCATCGGCGCCAGCTGCTACGGCGCGGCGCAGACGAGCCCGAGCAACCCCTGCCAGCTCTGCGATCCCGCTCGCGCCAAGACCGCTTGGAGCAGCGCCGCCGACGGCGCACGCTGCGACGACGCGAAGTTCTGCACCGTGAGCGACGCCTGCTCCGCCGGCGTCTGCCAAGGCCAGGCGCGCGACTGCAGCGACGGCGTGGCCTGCAACGGGACCGAGACCTGCGACGAGGCCACCACGAGTTGCAGGGCCGGCGCCCGCACCTGCGGCGCGAGCGAGATTCTGCGACGTGGCCACCGACGCCTGCGTCGCCACCTGCACCGGCTGCGTCATCGGCGCCAGCTGCTACGGCGCGGCGCAGACGAGCCCGAGCAATCCCTGCCAGCTCTGCGATCCCACGCGCTCCAAGACCACCTGGAGCAACGCCGCCGACAGCACGCGCTGCGACGACGGCAAGTTCTGCACCTTGAACGACACCTGCTCCGCCGGCACCTGCCAGGGCCGGGCGCGCGACTGCAGCGATGGCGTGGCCTGCAACGGGACCGAGACCTGCGACGAGGCCACCGCGAGCTGCAGGCACGGCACCCGCACCTGCGGCGCGAACGAGCTCTGCGACGTGGCCACCGACGCCTGCGTCGCCACCTGCACCGGCTGCGTCATCGGCGCCAGCTGCTACGGCGCGGCGCAGACGAGCCCGAGCAATCCCTGCCAGCTCTGCGATCCCGCTCGCTCCAAGACAACCTGGAGCAACGCCGCCGACAGCACGCGCTGCGACGACGGCAAGTTCTGCACCGTGAGCGACGCCTGCTCCGCCGGCCTCTGCCAGGGCCTGGCGCGCGACTGCAGTGACGCCGTGGCCTGCAACGGCGTTGAGACCTGCGACGAGGCCACCGCCTCCTGCAAGACCGGAACACCCACCTGCACCGCGGGCGAGATCTGCAACGTGGCCACCGACACCTGCGTGGGCGCCTGCCCCGGCTGCGTCATCGGCGGGAGCTGCTACGGCGCCGCGCAGGCCAACCCCGCCAACCGCTGCCAGGCCTGCGATCCCGCGCGCTCCAAGATCGGCTGGAGCAACGCCGCCGACGGCGCGACCTGCGACGACGAACGCTTCTGCACCGTGGGCGACGCGTGCTCCGCGGGCCTCTGCTTGGGCCAGGCCCGCGACTGCAGCGATGGCGTGGCCTGCAACGGGACCGAGACCTGCGACGAGGCCACCGCCTCCTGCAGGCCCGGCGCCCGCACCTGCGGCGCGAATGAGCTGTGCGACGTGGCCGCCGACACCTGCGTGCTCGTCTGCACCGGCTGCGTCATCGGCGGGAGCTGCTACGGCGAGGCGCAAGCAAACCCCGCCAACCGCTGCCAGGCCTGCGACAGCGCACGCTCCAAGAGCGCGTGGAGCAACCTCGCCGACGGGACGCCCTGCGACGACGGCCGCTTCTGTACCGTCGGCGACGCATGCGCGGCGGGCGTCTGCCTGAGCACGGCGCGCGGCTGCGGCGACGGCGTGGCCTGCAACGGGACCGAGACCTGCGACGAGGGCTCCGCGTCCTGCAAGCCCGGCACGTCCACCTGCAGCGGCGCCGAGGTCTGCGACCTGGCGAAGAACGCCTGCGTCTGCAACGACTGCCTCTACGAGGGCGCCTGCTACCCGGAAGGCGGCGGCTGCGACGACCACGCCCCCTGCTCGACGGCGAGCCTGTGTTCCAAGGACCAGTGCCTGCCCTCCACGGTGGTGCCGGAGTGCGCCGCCGATCCGCTCTGCCTCAGGGCCTGCCAGGAGGTCGGCGTCACGGTGCCCTACTTCGTGACCTCGGCCTCGCCCACCGTGCTCCCCACCGCCGGTGGCGTCCCGATGACCCTCAACGGGTTCTTCGGCGATCCCTCCAAGGTCGTCGTCCGGCGCCTGGGCCTGCCGCTCACCGTCCTCTCATCCTCGGGCGTCAAGGTCGTGGTGGCTGGGCCCGCAGGGTCGACGGACACCGCGCTGACGGTGACGGCCGAGGGCAACCAGGCGGTGCCGCTGCTGGAGCAGGACGCCACCGGCAAGCTCGTCGCGCGCCCCACGATCCCCGTGAGCTATCTGCCGCCCGTGGTCACCAGCGTCAGCGGCTGCGTTGCGGACGTGTTCCCGCGCGCGCTCGACTGCGACCTCCCGGGCCAGAAGATCGTCGTCCACGGGCAGCAGTTCGGCAACGACGCCGCGCAGCTCCAGGTCTCGGTGGGCGGCGTGGCCTGCAGCAACGTGATGGTGGCGGTTCCCCACACGGTCCTTACCTGCGACCTGGCCGCGTCGCCTGCCGGCGGCGTCGACCTCGACCTCACCGTGACCCGCGCCGGCATGAGCGGCACGCTGGCGCAGGCCGTCTCCTTCTGGGCCCCGACCGTCGTCGACGTCTCTCCGACCGTCGGCCTCAACCCCCGCGGCGGCGACACCCTCACGGTCCAGGTCGGCCCGAGCGGAGCGATGCAGGTGTTCTTCGGTCCGACCGGCAAGGAGTACGCCTGCGCCACGACCTCCGCGACGAGCACCACCATCCAGTGCACCGTGCCTGCCGGGACCGGCCTGAACTACCTGGTGCGCGTCAAGCAGGGCCAGCTCTCGGTCCAGGCCCGCGGCGAAGACCGTGAGCTACCGCCTGCCCTCGCTCCTGCCGGGCACGCTTCGCCTCAGCCCGTCCGGGACGACCTCGATCATCTGGACCCTCGCCCAGGTTCCGTCCTTCGTGTACTTCGACGTCTCGAACCTGCCGGCGACCCCGTCCCCGATCTCGGTGTGGATCTCGGATGGGGTGGGCTCGCAGGAGTGCCTCTCGCCCGTGACCAGCGACAAGGGCGCGGCCGTGACGGCCATCGGCTGCTTGCTGGAGACCAACCTCTCCACGGCCGGCATGCCGCTCGGCGCCTCGACCTTCACCCTGCGCGTCCCGGGCGGCCAGTCGGCGCCCGGCACGGACCTCGTCAACTTCCCCCAGCTCGCGGTGATCACCTCGATCAGCGGGTGCGTGGACGCCCCGCCGACGACGCGCGACTGCCCGACCGAGGGCGGCACGCCGATCACCGCGAAGCTCCTCTACACGCCCTTCGGCACGATGATCACCGTCAATGGGCTCATCGTGCCCACGACCCAGGTGGACGCTTCGACCATGGTGTTCGTGCTCCCCGCCGGCACCGGCACCGCCGCGGTGAACCTGTTCAGCTCGAACGGCTGCCTCGCGTCCCCCAAGCTCCTGACCTACGCGGCGCCGCAGGTGCAGCAGGTGCATGGCTGCGCCGATTCCGGCAACACGACCTCCAGCTGTCCCCAGGACGGCGGCACCCAGCTCTCGGTCGAGGGCTCGAGCTTCGGCCCCAGCGGAGCGCTGGTGCTGGTCGGCGGCAAGGCGTGCGTCGGCGTGACCCATGACGCCAGCACGCCCCACCGCAAGCTCACCTGCGCACTGCCCGCGGGCACCGGCAAGGACGTCCCGGTCGTGGTCATCGCCGGGCAGGTCGCGAGCAACGCAGGGACGCTGTCCTACGCGCCGTGAAGCTCCTCGACCCGTGAGGGCGCACCGCCTAGTTTCATCCTCGACGCAGCGAAGCGTCCCGTTTCCCGGAGGCCAGGTCTTGAAGAAGGGTGAATTCTCGGGCTGCACTGCGGCGGAGGCGGCCATCAAGGCGTGCGAGGCCTGGGGCGTGACCCGCGGCGCGCTCCAGTACCAGGTGATCGCCGACCGGGGCGCCGGCCCGGACCGGGTGGTGACGATCTCCGCCTCGGCCGAAGCGCCTTCGTCGTTGGGCGCGCAGAAGCCGCGCGCTCCCACGGCGCGGGCGAAGGCCGCCGAGGAGGCGGCGACGTTCGTGCCCAGGGGCGGCTTCCCGCCGCTCTACGAACGGTTCCGCGCCCAGGCCTCCAGGTACGACGGCCGGCACCTGCCGCCCGGCTCCCGGCTGTCGCGCAACCATTCGACGAGGAGGCACGCCTTCTCGACGTTCGACGGCCTGCGCCTGGACTTCTCCGCCGCCGCGAAGATGACGCCGGAGTCCATGGAGGGGTGGCTGCACGACCGGGCGCTCAGCGCGGATTGGCTCACGCTGGACAAGGGCAAGGTCCCGCTCGCCTTCTTCGAAGACCAGGCCACGCAGCAGCAGAGTCGTGAGCTGTTGTGCGTCGACGTCCTCTCGCCCGAATGCCCGGTCTTCCTGTTCGTGCGCGAAGGCGGCTGCTACGCGGTGGCCCCAGGCCTCGAGGAGTTCCTCGAGACGCTGGGCGAGTGAGCGCCGAGGGCTACCAGACGACGAGGTACTTTCCGACATCGATCGGGAGCCGCGTCGATGTCACTTCGCCGCGGCCGGCTCAGCTCCGCCGACGATGGCCAGATACACCTCGAGCCAGCGCAGGTAGCCGCGCATCGCGGGGTCCCTCCGGTCGACGGTGGCCTGGTGCGCCTCGCGCAGCCGCTTGCCCAGGTCGGCCGGCGCCGGGACCTTGCTCGCCGTTTGGAGGTCGCTCGCCAGCCAGAGCACCCGCAGCTGGTCGGTGTCGACGGTCGCGCCCGTCTTGGTCAGCACGGCGTCGGTCCCTTGGAGGGCATTGCCGACCGAGGCCGCCGCCGCCGGCAGGTTCCCGCGCTCGCGCCACCCGTCGGCGAGCTGGGCGTCCACCAGCGCCAGCGCCCGCGCGTCCTCCTCGCGCTCGGTCTCCTGGAGCTGGGCCTCGAAGAGCCCCCGCCGCTCCGTGAGCGAGCGCAGCGCGGCGTCGGCCTGGCCGAGCATCGCCTGCGACTTGGCGCGCAGCCCGGAGGCGATGAGCTTGTAGGCCCGCAGCACCTTCTCCGGCGTCGAGTGCGGCCAGGAGAGCGCCGGCAAGAGCGAAGGGTCGGCCAGGCCGTGGTCGACCACCGTGGAATCGTCGAGCGTCTGCTGCGGCTTGCCTGCCCCCATCGACGCCGCCGCGTGGGCCAGCCGCACCGCGAGCCGGTTGCGCGCCCCGTCGGGTCCCGGAAGGCCCTCGAGCAGCGGCAGCTCTTCTTCATAGAGCTCCACCGCGCGGGCGAAGTGGCCGGCGGCGAGGTGGTAGAGCGCGGCGCGGTCGAGCGAGACGAGCCGGTACTCGGCGAGCTTGGGCGTCTGGTCGACGAGCTTGAGCGCGGCGTCGGCGACCTTGGCCGCCTGCTCTTCTTTCTCGACGTGCAGGAGCACCCGCGCCCGGGCGAGCTTGACCGCCAAGCTCGTCGCGTCGTCCAGGAACGGCATCTTTTCCCGCTCGTCCAGGTAGCCCAGGGCGATGCGCCAGTTGCCCACCGCCTCGTTGAGCATGCCCAGCTGCCCGAGGATCGCCGCCAGGTGCCGCGGGCTCTGCCGGGCGCGGTCGAGGGCGACCAGGTAGTGGTTGCTGGCGCGCTGGGCCAGCGCGAGGTCGCCGGTGCGCAGGAAGCCCTGGTGGAGCACCTCGCCGTAGATGCCCTGGGCGACGCGATCCTTGGAGAAGCTCGACCAGGTGCTCTTGAGGACCTTCGTCGCCTTCTCCACCGCCGCCGCGTGCGCCTCGCCCTGGAGCTTGGGCAGGCCTGCCGCGATGAGGAACGCCTCGGCGACGTTGTGCAGCGCCTTGGAGCCCTTGCCCTGCACCCGCCCGTCGAGCTCGGCCAAGAGCTGCTCGGGCGTCGCGCCCGCCTCGAGCCGCAGCGTGAGCCACTCGACCAGCGACTCGTAGGAGCCGGTCTTGTTGACCACGGCGTCGAAGAACTCGAGCGCCTTGTCGGCGCGTCCCTTGGCGAGCCGCCGGTAGGCGCGGCCCTCGGTCGCGCGCTGGTAGAGCCGGACCGCGGCGCGGCGCTCGACCGAGTTCGCCGGCACGTCCTCGAGGTAGAGCAGCGAGAGCCCCTCGATGACCCGCTCGGCGTCGTAGGCGGCGGCGCGCTGCACGGCGTCGAGGACCACCGCCCGGCGGCGGTCCTGGCGCGTCTGCTTCTTGTAGAGCTTGGCGAGCCCCTCGCGGACGTCCTTGGGCGGGTCGTCGTTGCGGATGGCGAGCCCGGCGCGACCCAGCTCGAGCGCGAAGCCGAGCTCCGAGTCCGGGTCGACCCCGGCCTGCTCCTTCTCGAGCTGCCGGTCGGCCTCCTCCGCGGAGAGCCCGCGGGTCGCGGCACGCACCAGGGCCCGCGCGTAGTCGCAGCGGTCCTCCTTCTCCAGCGTGGCGTGGGTGGCGAACTTGCGCAGCGTTCTCACCAGGCCGTCCCGGTCGTCGACGGAGCGGTAGAAGGCGTCGGCGCGCAGGTAGAAGACGTGGAAGACCGCCTGCGAGGTCTGCTCCTCGGGCCTGACCGACTCGAGCTCCCTGCGCGCCAGCTCCTGGTCGCCCAGGTCGTCGGCAATCTCGCTGCGCACGAAGTGCCCCAGCGCCAGCGCGGCCTTCTTCTCCTCGGGCCGGGGCTCGAGCTCGGCGAAGAGCTCGCGGGCCTTCTCCACGAAGCGCGCCCCGGCCTGGTCGCGGGAGTTGCGCGCCTTGCGGTGCGCCACCAGCACTGACAGCGGCCGCCCCATCCCCGGGTTGGTCGGATCGGCGAGCTCGTTCAGGTGCCGCGCGTAGAGCTCGGCGGCGGCGAACTGGTCCAGCTCGAGGTGGAGGAGCACCAGCCGCACCAGGGCGCGGCGCTTCTGGCGCGTCACCGACTCGCGGCCCAAGAGGTGCCGGTAGAAGAGCAGCTGCTCCTCGCGCCGGCTGGCGATGTCTATCTCGTCCCACAGCCGCTGGTTGGGCCACTCGGTGGGCACCATGCCGGCCAGCGGGAGGCGGAAGACGTCGAGCCCGTCGCGCCGCGAGCAGGTGGCGACGAGCTCGGTCGCGCCGGGGATGGGGTACTGGCAGTTGCGGCGGCCGTCGGTGAGCTGCTCGGCGAAGCCCGCGGCGGCCTTCTGCGGCGCGTCGTCGGCCGCGGACTGGAACGGGAGGCGGAAGAGGACGCCGTTGTCGGACGCGTCGATGACCCCGTCGCGGTTGGTGTCGTCCAGGAACTGGGTGAAGTACAGGAAGCTCCCGTCGCGCGAGAAGGACGGCTGGCCGCACAGCCCCGGGAGGTCGATGGCGATGGGCACGGGCGGCTGCTGGGGACTCTCGAGCCGGACCGCCTCCAGCCGGGCGCCGGCGCGCGCGGCGAAGCCCGAGCCGACGCTCTGCGCGTACCGCTCCATGGGGACGTAGACGAGCCAGCGGCCGTCCGGCGAGATGGCAGGGCTGGCGAGGTTGCGCTCGAGCAGCGTCTTCGCAGAGAGCGGCTTGCCCTTCTCAGGCACCGCCACCTCGAGCAGGTGCAGGTCGCCCTGGACGGAGGCGCGGGCGACGAGCGCGATGCGCGAGTCGCTGATCCACTCGGCCTGGATGGCGCCGCCCGGTTCGTCCAGGCAGCGCCAATCCGTGCCGTCCGGGAGGTCGCGGATGCAGACCCCGCCGCTCGCACGCTCCCGGAAGGAGAGGTAGAGCAGGCGCTTGCCGTCCGGGCTGACGCGGGGCCAGGTGGTCTCGGCGCCCTCGTCGAAGAGCGACTTCATCGTGCCCTTCTCGACGTCGAGCCAGAGCACCTCGTTGGCGATGCTGCGGTTGGAGACGAGGTAGAGGCGCTTGCCGTCGGGCGCGAGCTGGCCCAGAAACTGGTCGGAGGTGGAGGCGCCCGCCGTCACGCGCTCGGGTGTCTTGAGGCCGTCGACGGCCTCCTCCTGCGCTCGCGCCGCGCCTGCCGAAAGAAGCAGTGCGAGCGAAGCAGCCGTGGCCGACAGCCGGCGGCGCGTCAGCACTTCTTCTCTCCCCACTTGCCGTCGTCGCCCTGGACCCACCCGCCGCAGACCACGCCCTTGAGGTGCGCCTGACGCCAGGCCTTGCGCAGCTCGTCCTGCGAGACCTCGGGCTTGCGCTCGCGCATCCAGCGCCAGAGCTGGCGGCGGGCGGCGTTGACCCGCTCGGAGAGCACCTGGGCCTGCACGCGGTCGGCGGCTCCGACGCAGGACTCGAAGGTGTCGGCCAGAGTCCCGTCGGTCGCCTCGCCCAGGCAGTGCTGGCGCAGCAGCTCGTCGACCTGGTCGGCGTCGGTCAGCTCGGTCTGGTCGACCAGCGCGCGGGACTTGAAGCCCATCGACTCGAGCTGCGCGGGCGTCAGCGGCACCGGCTGCGGCTTGACCGCCTCGCGGGCGAGCTTCTGCTCGAGGTCGTGGAAGGAGCCGGCGGCTTGCTGCTCGAGCGCGGTGGCGCGGTCGACGACGACGATCTCCGGGGCGGAGATGCAGCCGGCGGCGGCGAGCAGTGCCGGCAAGAGGAGGACGAGGCGGGCGGAGGTCATGGCGGGCTCATCCTACCCGGCCGACACGGGGATGCGGAGCGGCGGCGAAGTCGCGACGGCCGCATCCGACCGACCGTCCGACCGTCCGACCCGGCGCGGAGGCCGGCGCGGAGGCCGGCAGCTCCCGTCCGACCGTCCGTCCCGACGCGGAGCTCCCCACCGTCCTCCATCAGCCCAGGTTGCGCCGGATGACGTCCGCGAGCGTCGAGCTCGTGCCGCGACTGCAGCTGCCCGTTGATCATCTGCACCTGCTTGCGCGGCGAGTAGAAGACCTCGCTCCAGCCGTAGCCGGCGCAGGCCTGGTCGGCGAGCCACGCGCCCTTGGCGTCCTGGCCCCACCACTGCCGGTACTCCCGCTCCAAATCTGGCCGGATGTGCATCTCCGGCACGTCGTAGTGGGCCGAGTAGTAGTAGTCGGGCGGCAGCGCGTTGAGCAGCGTCTCGAAGACGTGCACGCGGATATGCGTGTCCTTGGTGCACTTGAGCCGGGCGACGCGCGTCAGCCCGCGGATGGTGGCCAGCGGCGAGATGACCTCGACCTCGTTGACGTGGTCGAACCGCTCCTTCACCCGCTCGACCACTTCGCGCATGACGAGCCCGCTGGAGATGGAGTCGGCGATGAACGCCAGCGTGATCTTCTCCTTCTCCGCCTTGTCCAGGTCCTTGTCCTTGAAGAGCGTCAGCTCGACCTTGCGGTTGTAGACCGGCACCGAGCTGTCGAAGACGTGGTGGGCGTCGAGGACGACTTCGTCGCAGTAGTAGCCGTGGTCGGCCTGCAGCGCCTCCGCCACCTGGTACTTGAGGCCCTCGCGCGCGATGGGGAAGACGGCGATGTTCTTCTGGCTGCAGCGGGCGATGGCCGGCGAGAGCGCGGGGGCGCCGATCAGGTCGCGCACCGCGTTGCCGATGAGCTCGGTGCGCTGGGCGCCCAGGCACAGCTGCCCGGGCAGCCGCATCCGCCCGGCGAGGCCGAAGGACTCCTCGCGGGCCAGGCCGGCGATGTCGAGCAGGTTCACGTCGACCGGGCAGTCGCGCACGTACATGAACTGCGCGGTCGCCGGCGAGTGGTAGAGCACCACGTCCAGGGCCGGGCAGTCGCCGCCGACGTGGATCTTCCCGGTGCGGTAGAGGCCGCCACCCCGCGGGCTCGAGAACGGCAACGGTCGCTCGAGCTCGACCTCGCCCCTGACTTCGACGTTGTTGGCCTCGGTGAACGAGAAGGGGAACCGGAAGGCGGTCATGCGTTGGTCTCAGGCAGGAGGAGAAGGGAAACCGGAACGAGGGCTGGCCCCTCGACAAGCTCGGGGTGTCGCGGGTTGGGGACGACGTTCTCGAGGCAGCGGCCGAGGAGTGAAAGAGGCCTTGGCGACCTTGGCCCCTTGGCGACCTTGGCGCTTCAAGAGGCCCTACTCCTCGCTCATCGCCTGCTTGTCGACGAGCTTGCCGTGGCTGACCACGTGCGTCGGCGGCTTGTGGTACCAGAACGCTTCGTGGACGTTCTTGGCGTCCAGCACCACCAGGTGCGCCGGCGCGCCGACCTTGATCTCGAAGTCCTTCACGTTGATCGCCTTGGCCGGATTGACGGTGATCATGTCGTAGATGGTCTCCATCTCCTGGAAGGTGGTCATCCAGAGCAGGTGGACGTTGAGGAAGCCCACCTCGAGCATGTGGCACTGGCCGAAGGGGTAGTACGCGTCGCAGCAGTCGTCCTGGCCCAGGCAGACGAGGTTGCCGAGCGCGAGCAGCTCCTTGACCTTGGCGTGCAGCGGCCCGGTGTGCGGATCGCTGACGACGCCCATGCCGGCCTTCTTGAGCAGCGCCGCCACCTTGCGGAAGTAGGGCTCGGGGTAGAGCGCCATGGCGCGGGCGTGGTGGGCCAGCGCGCGGCCGGGCCGGCCGACCTCGATCATCTTGACCGCCAGCATCTCCAACGTGCGCAGGCCGGCGTCGCCCGCGTCGTCGACCAGCATGGAGACGTCCTTGTCGTACGTCTGGGCGATCTTCACCATCTCGTCGATGTGGGTGTGCTCGTCCTTCTCGGTGAACTCGATCCAGGGGATGCCGCCGACGACGTCCGCGCCCAGGTCCATCGACTGCTTGATGAGCTCCACCGTGCCTGGCTCGCGCACCACGCCGTCCTGCGGGAAGGCGCAGACCTGCACGTCGACGATGCCCTTGAACTCGTCGCGCGCCTTGAGCAGCGCCTTGAGCCCGATGAGCTTGGCCTTGCTGTCCACGTCGGCGAACGCGCGGATGTGCGTGTTGCCGTTGAGCGCGGCCTTCTTCAGGCACTTGCGCGCGTTCTGGTAGACCCAGCCCTCCTCGTAGCGGTCCTTGATCTTCGCGGCGAGCTCGATGGCGGTCATCGCCGCCCCCATGCCCTCGCCGTGGTAGCTGGTGAGCGCCGCCGAATCCATCATCGTCAGCGTGTAGACCTTGCACAGGTGCAGGTGCGTGTTGACGAAGCTCTCGGTGACGAGCTTGCCGCCGGCGTCGATGACCTGCGCGCCCTTGGCGTCCACCTTGCCCGGCGCTGCGATCTCCTTGATCACGCCCTTCTCGATGGCGAGGTCGACCTGTTCCTTGCGGCTGCGAAGCTGGGCGTTCTTGATGACGATGTCGTAGGCCATCTCGAGGTCTCCGTTTGGGCGTGGCGTGATGCTTCCTGGACGGGGGAAGTGGGGTGTCCGAAAGGGCGGCCATGTTAGCATCCCCCTCCCCGAGCGGCCCTGCCCGTGAGGAGCCCCAACCATGACCCAACCCTCCCGACCCTCTAGCCCCGAAGGAGTCGGCGCCAGCGTGCGCCGGCTCGACGGCCCCGCCAAGGCGGCCGGCGCGGCGCGGTACGTCGCCGACCTGCAGTTCGCCGACGCGCTGTGCGCCAAGATCCTCCACTCCCCCCACGCCCACGCCGAGATCGTCTCGATGGACGTCGAGGCCGCCAGGAAAGCTCCGGGCGTGCACGCGGTGCTCACCGGCAAGGAGGCCGACTTCTCGACCGGCTTCTGCATCCGGGACACCTGGCCGGTCGCCGTGGACCGGGTGCGCTGGTACGGCCAGCCAGTGGCGTTGGTGATGGCCGAGACCGAGGCGCAGGCCCTCGCCGCGCTCGACCTGATCAAGGTGGAGTACAAGCCGCTCGACCCGGTGATGGACCAGGTCGCCGCGGCCGCCGGCGGCACGCGCATCCACGCCGACCCCGCGAAGTACGAGCACGCGCCCGACTTCTTCCCGCAGAAGGACTCGAACGTCTTCCACCTGTACCAGCTGACCAAGGGCGACGCCGAGAAGGCGTTGGCGGCGGCGTCCACGGTGCACGAGCAGGAGTACGAGTACGACCTCATCAGCCACGTGCAGCTGGAGACGCACGGCACCGTAGCGCTGTGGGATCACTCCAACGCGCTGACGGTCTACTCGAGCTCGCAGTCGCCGTTCTGCGTGCGCGCGACGCTGGCCCAGGCGTTCGGTCTGTCGCTCAACAAGATCCGCGTGGTCATCCCCACGGTCGGCGGTGGCTTCGGCGGCAAGAGCGACTACACCATCGAGCCCCTGGTCGCGGCCGCGGCCAAGCTGGTCAAGGGCCGCCACGTGCGGCTCATCCTCGACCGCGAAGAGGCCTTCCTCTGCTCGCTCTTGGGCCGCGGCTTCAAGATGAAGCTCAAGACCGGCCTGGACGCCGCCGGCAAGCTGACCGGCTTCCACGCCAAGCTCTTCCAGCGCTCCGGCGGCTTCGGCGAGTGCGCCATCAACGTGGTGGTCGGCGGCGGCCACAACTGCACCGGCCCGTTCGCGGTCGACAACGTCAAGGTCGAGGCGCGCGCGGTCTACACCAACACCCCGCCGGTGGGCGCCTTCCGCGGCTACGGCCACCCCGAAGGCCAGTTCATGACGGTCAGCCAGCTCGACGAGATGGCGCGCAAGCTGGGCAAGGACCCGCTGGACTTCATGGCGCAGCTTCTCTTCGAGCCCGGAAACAAGAACGCGCTCGGCCAGACCGTGGAGAAGGGCTGGGGTGACCTGCGCGGCTGCGTGAACAAGGTCATCAAGCGCCTGCGCGAGCTCAAGCCGGCGCTGGAGAAGGAGGCCAGCTCGCGCGGCCCGTCCGGACGCTTCAAGGCGGGCATCGGACTGGCGCCGTTCATGAAGTCGCCGGTCATGGCCACCAACGCCGCGTCCAGCGCCTGCTGCCGCTTCAACGAAGACGGCAGCGTGCAGATCCTCTACTCCGGCACGGAGATCGGCCAGGGCAGCGGCACGGTGATGGCGCAGTTCGCCGCCGAGGTGCTGCGCATCCCGATCGAGAAGATCGAGACGTGCACCGAGCCCGACACCCGCTTCACGCCGTACGAGTGGCAGACCGTCGGCTCCACCAGCACCTGGAAGGTGGGCAATGCGGTCGTCGCCGCCTGCAAGAACGCGCTGCAGATGGTGAAGCAGAACGCCTGCCTCGCCCTGGGGCTCGACCCGTCGAAGGCCGACGAGATCGAGAACGAGGGCGGCTTGCTCTGGCACAAGGGAGCCAAGGATAAGAAGGTGGCGCTCGACAAGGTCTGCTACGGCCACATGGAGCCCAACGGCCGCACCCACGGCGGTCCTGCCTTCGGCTACGGCTACTACATGCCGGACCTGACCAATTGCGACCCGGTCACCGGCCAGGGTGACCACGCCGCGGAGTGGACCTTCGGCTGCCAGGGCGCCGCGGTCATCCTCGACACCGCCACCGGCGAGATCGAGATCCGCCGCCTCATCACCGTGATGGACATCGGCAAGGTGGTGAACCCGGTGCTGGCCCGCGGCCAGGTCGCCGGCGCGGTGGTGCAGGCGCTGGGCGCCGCCACCAGCGAGCGGTTCCAGTTCGCCTCCGACGGCAAGATGCGCAATCCCACGCTCACCGACTACAAGATCCCAACGCCCCAGGACGTGGGCGACGACGTGCTCGACATCGAGTTCCTCGAGAACCCGTACGAGCACGGCCCCTACGGAGCCCGCTGCATGGCCGAACACGCCACCGTCGGCATCGCGCCCGCGCTCGCCAATGCGCTGCGCGACGCCGCCGCCATCCGCCTCACCAGCCTGCCCCTAACCCCGGAGAAGGTGGTCGAAGCCCTCTCGCAGAAGAAGGGGGGCCGGTCATGAGCGGCGCCAAGGCTGCGACCGCTGGCTTCGCCTACGGCTTCTCCGCCGACTTCGGCTACCAGCGTCCCAAGACCGTCTCCGAGGTATCCAAGATCCTCGCCGCCGAGCCCGAGGCGCACCTGCTCGCGGGAGGCACCGATCTCCTGGTCGAGATGCGTAATCGCGAGATCAAGGCCGGCCTGCTCGTCGACCTCAAGGGGCTCAAGGAACTCAAGAAGATCGAGCGGCAGGGCGACGTGCTGAACATCGGCGCGCTGGCGAGCATCACCGACGTCCTGACCAACGCCACCGTCAACGAGCACCTGCCCATCCTGGCGCAGACCGCCAAGGTCTTCGCCTGCCTGGAGATCCGCCACCGCGCGACCATCGGCGGCAACATCGCCCACGCCTCTCCCGGCGCCGAGTACGGCACGCCGCTCGTCGTCCTCGACGCCACCGCGGTCATCGAGGGCGTCTCCGGCCAGCGCACGGTTCCGGTCGAGCAGTTCTTCGTCGGTCCCGGCAAGAGTTGCCTTGACCGCGCCAAGGGCGAGTTCCTCTCGGCCCTGCGCGTGCCCATTCCCAAGGTCCCCACCGCGATGCAGTACCGCCGCTATTCGCGCGTGAAGGGCATGGACCTCGCGTGCGCGGCGATCTCGATCCTGGTCAAGGAGCCCGCGAGCGTCGCCAAGCGCGAGGTCCGCCTGGCGCTGGGCGCCGTCTGCCCGACTCCGGCGCTGCGCAAGGAAGCCGGTGCGCTGCTCTCCGGCAAGGCGTGGACGCCCGAGCTCGTCCAGCAGGCGAAGGAAGCGATGCTGCAGGGCGTCGAGCCGCGCCGCTCCAGCATCCGCTCCACGCCCGAGTACAAGAAGCACATCCTCGGCGTCTACCTCGAGGACACCCTGCGCGCGTTCGAGAACCCCACCGAGGCCCGGTCATGAAGCCCACCACCGTCGAGATCACCCTGCGCGTCAACGGCCGCGAGCACCACGCCGCGGTCCCGGCCTCCACCACGCTGCTCTCGCTCCTGCGCGACGAGCTGCACCTGACCGGCACCAAGGAGGGCTGCGGCTCCGGCGAGTGCGGCGCCTGCACCGTCATCCTGGACGGCCAGCCGATGCGCTCGTGCCTCATCCTCGCCGCCGAGTGCGACGGCGCGAGCATCACCACCATCGAGAGCTTCACGTCTTCGGGGAAGCTGCACGCCATCCAGGAGGCGTTCATCGAGACCGGCGCCGTGCAGTGTGGCTTCTGCTCGCCCGGGTTCATCCTGGCGGCGTGGACGCTGCTCGAGCAGAAGGCGGAGCCGACGCGCGCGGAGATCGAGGACGCGTTCAGCGGGCACCTGTGCCGCTGCACCGGCTACGAGGCCATCTTCCAGGCCGTGCGGCTGGCGGCGCAGTGGAAGAAGCAGGGCAAGGGGAACTGGGCGCGGCCCGCGGCGTAGCGTCCGACGGACCTCACCGCGCCCGACGGACCTCACCCCCGGCCCCTCTCCGGCTTCGCGGAGAGGGGTGACTTCCTCTCACGCGCATCTTGCCTTCGCTCAGCCTCTTCATAGGCGGGCAGGCGAAGCCACGTCGGCAACGAATCCGGCAAGCACCCACAGCCCGAATTCCCCCTCTCCGCGAAGCCGGAGAGGGGGTCAGGGGGTGAGGCTCGCCGCGCTACTTCCGGTCCGCCTTGTCGAGGATCTTCACCGCCTCGATGGCCGCCTTGATCGCATCCTCGACGCCCACCTTGGCGACGATCGGCTTGTCGTCGTAGGTGAGCCCGATGATCGCCAGGATCTCGCCGGCGCGGACGCGCTTGATGGACGAGACGACGAAGAGCGCGGCTGACTCCATCGCGGTGGAGAGCACGTTGGAGCGGTACCACGCCTTCCACTTGGCCTTGTTCTCGTCCTCCAGCGGCAGGTCGGGCGAGTCCTCGATGAAGAAGGCGTCCTTGCAGTGCGAGATGCCGACGTGGTGCTTGAAGCCGAGCTTGCGGCACGACTCGCGCAGCGCCACCGTCACGTCGAGATCCGCCACCGCCGGGTAGGAGAGCGGCACGTACTGGCGGCTGGTGCCCTCCTCGCGGACCGCTCCGGTGCTGATGGTCAGGTCGCCCAGCCCGACGTGCTTCTGCAGCGAGCCCGCAGTGCCGATGCGGATGAAGGTGTCCGCGCCGCACTTGATCAGCTCCTCGACGGCAATGGCGGTCGAGGGGCAGCCGATGCCGGTGGAGGTGGCGGAGATCTTGATGCCGTCCACGGTGCCGGTGAAGGTCCGGTACTCGCGGTTGAACGCCACCTCCTTCGCCTGGTCGAAGAAGGACGCGATGAGCGGCACGCGGCCGGGATCGCCGGGCAGCAGGACGTAGCGGCCCACGTCGCCGGGCTTGAGGTGCACGTGGTACTGGAAGTTCGGGTCGATGTCGGCCAAGGAGTCGCTCCTTAGGTGTGGTCGGCGTTGGGCCCACATTGTGGCCTCGCCCGAGCGAGCTGGGAAATTTTCTGGCTTGGCTTCCCGGCGCTACTCGTCCTTCTTCGACATCCCAGCCATCACCTTGTCGAGCAGCGGCCCGACCGGGATGCCGCGGATCTCGTCGAGCTTCACCACGCTGGCCACGCCGCCGAAGGTGACGCCCAGGCTCGCGAAGCCCTGCCGGAAGGTGAGCCGCACGTGGTCCGGGTAGCCCAGGGTGAGCGCGGTGCGGATGCGGTTGAAGCTGCCGTCGGCGTGGTACGGGTCCTGGATGTCGAGCAGGTCCAAGAGGTGCCGCCGGCCGATGCGCAGGATCTCCGCGCGGCCCTCGACCTTGCGCTCCTTGGTGGAGATGGAGAATGGCCAGGTTGCCGTCGAACGGCTCGCCGTAGCTCGACTCGAGGTCGCTGGCGCGGATGCGCGCCACGATGGTCGGGTCCTTGCCGAGGAGGAGCGCGCATTGGCCGGTGACCAGGCCCTTGCGCACGCCGAGCTCGAGCTGGCTCAAGGTGATGACGCCGCGCGAGATCTCCAGGTTGCCGGCGAGCGGCGCCATCGTGCCCGCCGGGCTCGTCAGCTTGGCGATGGAGAGGAAGCTGCGGCGGCTGTGGAACGGGTGCTGGTCGGCGAAGCGCATCTGCGCGAAGGCGTCGGCGTTGGGCTGCCCGCGCAGCGCGAAGCCGTTCTGGCCGTAGACGAAGTCCACCTGCAGCGGCACCTCGGCGTCCATCGACTCCACGGTCACTTTCGACTTGGGCAGCGTGACGTCCGCACTGGTTAGCTTCGCCTGGGCCTCGGCGTGGAAGACGCGCAGGTCGTTCGAGTCCACCCGCACGTCCAGCCCCAGCTTCCCCTTGGCCTGCACGAGCTCGCAATCCGTCCAGGCCGTCGCCAGGTCCTGGTCCAGCACGCCGTGCAGCGACAGCGCCCGCCGATAGCCGCCGAGCTCGGCGGTGCCGTCCAGCCGGAGCGAGGTCCCGGCGGCCCGGTTGACCAGCTCGATGAGCGAGGCGCGGATCGTCCCTTCGCGGTCGCGCTGCGCGCGCACGTTGAGCGAGAGGTCGCCGACCGGGTAGTCGGGCACCTCCTGCTGGCGGACGGTGGCGATGCGCAGCCGCTGGTCGAGCTCGAGCTCGCCCGCCATCAGGTCGGTGCTCGCCACTTCGATCGAGTCGTGCACGCCGCCCAGGTCCACCTCGTGGCGCCCGGAGGCCACGTGGATGGAGTCCGCCTGCAGCTCGCCGCGCACGGTGTGATGGCCCGCCTCGGCGGAGTCGAGCGCGCCCTGCAGCTTCAAGGAGGGCACCGTGGCCTCCTGGTCGCCACTCGTCCACGAGACGCCTCCGAGCTCGAGCTCGTAGCGGCTCTTGCCGACGAGCGTCTCCAGCGGCTTGGGCGAGATCTTCACCGTGCCGTCCGGGGCGATCGCCTCGACGACGCCGGTGACGGTGCCCTTGGAGTTGAGCGAGGCGGCGAGGCTCGTCAGGTCGACCCCCGCGAGACTGCCCTTGAGCAGCGGCGCGAGCACCGCCAGCTTCGCCAGGCTCACCGCGACCTGGTAGCTCAGCGCCTTGGTCGGGCGGTCGAAGCTCGCAGAGAGGTCGGCGTCGACCTCCGGTCCGGCGGCGCCTCCACCCTTGAGCTTCAGGCTCGCCGACGGAGCGTCCGCGTCCACTGTCGCCGAGAGCGTCAGCTTGCCGTCGCCATAGGTCTTCTCGCCCAGCGCGAGGGTGCGCAGCGCCAGCTCGAGGTCGGCGTTGTGGCGGGCGAAACCGCCGTCGCTGCGCAGGCCGAGCTCGAGCCGCTCGAGGCTCCCCGCGCCTTGGGGAAGGGTCAGGCCCAGCTTGTCGAGCGCGAGGTCGGTGCGCTGCATGAGCGTCGGCGCCTTGGTGAAGAGCTTGTCGAGCTTGCCCGCGCTGCGCAGCGAGAGCGCCAGCTTCTCCCACGGCAGCTTGTAGTCGGCGGCTTCGGGCGCGAGCGTCTTGGCCACGGCGAGGCTCGCCGCGTTGGCGGTGAGCGTGAACTCGGCGGTCTCCACGGCCTTCCGGGTGACGTCCAGCAAGAGGTGGATGGCGCCCAGGTCGAGCCCCACCTGCGCGACGCCTCGGGTGCGCAGCGGACGCTCGAGATCGGGGAAGGTCTCTTTGAGCCCAACGTGCAGCTTGAAGGGCGCGTCGGTGAGCGAGCGGCCCGGCCCGGAGAGGCTCAGCTTCTCGATGGGAAGGTCGAGCTCGAGCGCATAGGGCGCGCCGCCCGCGAGCTGTGTCCGCGCCTGCAGCCCGAGGCCCGAGGTGCGCACGTTCCAGGGCGCGGCGTTGACCGCGAGGCTCGTCGAGCCGAAGTCGAGCTCGACCTTGCCTTTGGCCTCGAGCGGCTTCTGTAGATCGACGTGCAGTGCCTGGACCTTCAGGCCCAGCCGCGCCCCGGCGGCATTGATCGTCGCGCCGATCCCGTTGGCGAGCTTCGCCAGCTTCAGGTCGAGCTTCCCGTTCCAGGCGCCGTCGCCCTCTCGGGAGGCGTCGAGGTCGAGCGCCAGTCCCTCGGCCTCGACCTTCTTCTTGCCCAGATCGACCTGCACCTTCTCGAGCCCCAGGGAGGCGTGCCCGCCGAGCCCGGTTCCCTCCTTGGTGGGCTGAGCCTGGACGGAGAGCACCAGCGCCGGCGCCTGCGCCGCGAGGTCCGTCAGCGACACTCGCAGCCCCTGGAGAGACGCGTCGACGCCGGCGGAGCCGCCCTTCATCAGGCTGGGCATCGCGGCGAGCAGCAGATCCTTCACCTGGAACGAGAGCTTCCCGGCCTGCAGCTCGACCGGGATGGAGACGAGCCCCTTGGGGATTCGCCGGAGTAGCCCTGCGACGTCGATGTCACCCTTGGCCTCGCGCAACAGCGGAGAGCAGTCCTTGTCCGGCAGCATCAGGCTCGCCTGTGCCGAGACCGCGCCGTCGCCGACGCCCAGCCTGGCCACGCTCACCTCGGTCTTGCCGGCCTTCGGGTCGAAGGTCGCCAAAGCCTCGAGCTGCAGCAACCGGTCGATGGCGAGGTCGGGGATGAGGCTCTGCTCGACCACCTTCAAGTCGAGCGTGGCGTTGGCGCTCTTCGAGCTCGCCGCGGCGTTGAGCGCCAACCGCATCTTCGCGGCGCCCTTTCCTGCTCGCTCGAAGGCCAGGTCCAGCGGCTTGGCCGCCGTGCCGAGATCCGCTGCGAGCTTCCAGCCACCGGCCGGATCGGGATCGTGTGCGAAGCCCAGGCCCAACCCGCGCAGCGAGAGGCGCTCGCGTTCCTTGAGGTCGTCGGTGAGGACCAGCAGCAGGTCCACTTCGGACAGGCTCGCGCGGGCGACGGGCAGCGGCTTGGCCAGAAGCTCCGCCAGCTGCCGGGAGAGGGGCGTGGGAGGTGGCGGAGGAGGAGGCGGCGGCGCCTTCGGATCCGGCGGCGACGAGAGCGCGTCCAGCGTCGAGCCCCGGGTCGTGTCCATGACGAGCGCGACCGCGACCTGCTCGAGCGACACGCTCTTGAGCAGCGGCCCCTCTTTGCCCTTGAGCGACCCGAGGGTCCAGTGAGCTTCGAGCGCCCCGACGCGGACGAACTCCTTGGCCAGGGGCCGGAACTTCTCGGGTTGGAGGACGACGATGCCCTCGATGCGCACGCCGGTCAGGCCGAGGTGCGTCGCCTGGTAGTCGAGCTCGAGGTTGGCCGCCGAGCGGACCGCCTCCTGCACGTGCCTCTTGAGCCAGGGCGAATCGAGGCTGCGCACCACGAAGGCGACCGCGGCGACGACGAGCGCGATCAGCACCCCCAGCGAGACGAGCCCGCGGCGGAGCCAGCGCCACCACCGGCGCGGCTTCTTGGGCGAGGAGGGGGCTTCGTCCGTCATGCCGGTCCGCAAAGAGAGGGCGTGGCCTCGTGGTCTCGGGCGGTTATAGCCCAACGTGGCGAGAATCTCCTCCGGCAACCCGGCGAGCCGCCGGCGGACTGCGAGGCCAGCGGCCAAGTACACTGCCGCCGCCCATGGCCACCGCCGCGCCATCCTCGACTCCGCCGATCGCCGCTCGCGCCGGCGTCCGCGCATGGGGAGTGGCCGCGCTCACCGCGATTGCGGCGCTCTACCTCTCCGGGGTCGCGTCCTGGCTGGTGCCGGCTCTCGGGCAGGAGCGTGAAGCCGGCTGGGTCGCCTTGGTCTGGGCCGCCGCGGTCGCGGCAGCCGTGCGCCTGGGCGATCCGCTCGAGCGGATGCCGCTCATCGTCCGGCTGCTCCAGGCGCTCCGAAACCTCGACAGCCGTCGCATGGCCGCCGTCGCGGCGCTCTTCACCCTCGCCTGGGGCGCGCTCGGAGCCAGGCGCTTCGACGCCTTCGTCCAGCGCGCCTTCGACCTCTCCATTTTCGACCAGGCGATCTGGACCACGGCGCAGGGCTCCCTCCTCTTCTCCTCGCTCAAGGGCGACATCGTCCTGCTGGGCGACCACTCCTCGCCCATCCTCGCGGCCATCGCCCCGCTGTACCGGCTCGTGCCGGACTCGCGGCTGCTCTACTTCCTTCAGGCCGGATCGTTCGCGCTCGCGGCCATCGCCGTGCTCCGGCTCGCCCGCACCCAGCTCGGTCCTGGTGCGCTCGCGGCGCTCTTCCCGCTCGCCTTCCTGCTCCAGGGCCCGCTGCAGGGGCTGATGCTCCACGAGTTCCACCCGGAGGTCTTCGCGGTCCCGCTGCTGCTCTTCGCGCTGGTGGCGCTCGTCGAACGGCGCGTCGTCACCCTCTTCGTCCTCGCGGCGCTGGCGCTGACCTGCAAGGAGACCACCGCGCTCGCCGTCGCCGGCCTGGGCCTCGTCGCGTTCACCCGGCGCTGGTGGAGCGCGGGGCTCGCCCTGGTCGCCCTCGGCGTCGCGACCTTCGCCTTCGACGTGCTCTACGTCATCCCCCACTACCTGGGGCACGGCACGCCCTACGTCGGCCGCTACTCGCACCTGGGCGGCTCGATGTCCGAGGTGCTGCTCTCGCCGGTCCTGCGGCCGCTGGACGTCTTGAAGTACCTAGTCGTGCCGACGCTGAAGCTCGAAGGCGTCGCCCGGCTGCTCCTGCCGTTCGGGCTGACTGGCCTTGGCGGGCCCGGCGCACTGCTGGGAGCGCTGCCCAACTACCTCGCCAACGCGATGTCGAACGCCCCGACGATGTGGAACGTCAGGGCGCAGTACCACTGCGAGGAGATGGCGTTCGTGGCGGCGGCGAGCGTCTTCGGGACTGCGAAGCTCCTGAAGCGGTGGCCGACGCGGCGCCGCTGGATTGCCGGCCTCGTCGCCGCGTGCGCCCTGGCGCAGATCGGCCGGCCGTGGGGAGTGCTCTGGGTCCAGTCAGCGACCACCGAGCGCACACGGCTCTGGTCCGAGCAGCTCGCGAAGCTACCGGTCGACGTCGCGGTCTCCGCGGACACGCAAAGCGCGACGCACCTCGCCCACCGCTTCAAGCTCTTCCTCTTCCCGGACCGGCTCGCCGAGGCGCAGTGCGTGGCAGTAGATACCCGCGTGGTCGATCACGCCTGGCACGCCTCGCCGGAGCAGACCAAGGCGGCGATCGACTCGCTGCCGGCGATGGGCTTCGCGCCACGGTTCGAGCAGGACGGGCTGCTGGTGGCCTGCCGGAGGCCCGCGGAGGGGGCTCCGTAACCCGCCGTCATCTCCCGGCTTTTCGGTGGCTGTTTCGGGCCACCCCGCCAACCCATTGAACTTCCTCGGGTTTGCCGCAGTTCTGGCCTTCATTCACGGGTTCACCGGAAGGCGCGGCTACGCGCCCTCCTTCGAGAAGATTGGCGCGCACTTCGGTGCCACCGCGCCCAGCGTCAACAGCATGCTCAAGACGCTGGAGCGCAACGGCCTGCTGGCCCGTCTGCCCCGAGTGGCCCGCTCGCTTCGGGTGCTCGTGCCGCCGGCGGACCTGCCACCGGGAGACTTCGGCGTCAGCGCGCCGCGCGCCGCAGCCTCGAGCTCGCCGGCGCCTGCGGCGAGCACAGCGGACGCAGCGGCATTGGTGGCCATCGCGGTCCTCGACGCAGTCCTGCCGCACTGCACCGCTGCTGGCGATGCAACCGGGGACGTGCTCGTCGCGGAGGCCGCGCGAGCTGTGCGCGCTGCGCTCGTCCTGGCCGGCACCCGAGAAGGCGAGGCGGACGAGGCCGCCAGGCGTGTCCTGGCGGAGGCCGCTCGCTGGACGGCGGACGGGCGCGGCATCGTCCAGCGGCCCTGGAAGCGTCGGCCGTAGGCGGGCGGTCAGCAACCCTTGCGGACGGTCTGGAGGCGGTCGAGCAGCTCCCGACGGTGCCTGTCCTCAGGGTCGGTGCGTGCCAGCCCCAGCTCCAGGTACCGGATGGCTCGCGCGTCGTCCTTCGGGGGCCCGGGCAGATACTTGAAGAGACGGGAGTAGGCATCGCCGAGCGCGATGTAGCCCCAGGCGTTCTTCGGGAACCGCTCGATGGCCTGCAAGAGCACGGCCTCGCCCTCGGTGATTTCGCCGAGCCAGAAGTGGAACTCGGCGAACGGCCTCAGTCCTCGACCCGCGGGTCGCTCATGCTCAACTGTCCTTACGCGGAGGACAGTTTCGGCATCAACTGTCCTTTTCGAAAGGACACACGCTCCGGCTGCGCGGAGCGGGGGAACCCGGCGGGCTCCGAGTAGCGCTTCGAATCCCGTGAATGTCCCTCGGGTTTGCCGGGCTCGCCCCGCATCGATCACACGGGTGAACCCGAGGGCCCTGACTGTTGCCCCACGGCAACAGTCAGGCCGAGTCGGGAGAAGTTTTGCACGTGCAAGACTTCTCGGGATGTCCGTCAGGCCTCGCACCAGGCCAGCACGTCGGCGAACCGGCGCTCCTCGAAGGCCCCGAACAGCTCGTGCTTGCCGAGCTTGGCAGCCGACAGCGCCGGGCTCGACAACGCGCACAGGAACCGCGCGACCTGACGCGGCTCGCCGAGCGCCTTGGGGTGCTTGGCGCGCAGCTCCTGCAGCTTGCGCACGTCGAGGCCTGCTGGGAGCGGCGCCGGGGTCCGCGACGACGGCAGGCTCCGCGCCTGGCGCGTCTGGCACCAGCTGCAGTGGCCGCACATCCCTGGCCGCTCTTCGCCGAAGTGGCGCACCAGCTCGTGAACCTGGCAGCCCTCGTGCGTGACCAGCGCGAGCACCTGCTGCAGCCGGAGCATCTCCTGCGCCTCGCGGGTGACGAACCGCTTCATCAGCTCCGCCGTCAGCGCCTGGGCGTCCTCGCTCTCGCGCAGCCGCGTGTAGCGCTGGCGGACCTCGGAGGCCTTCAGCTCGATCCAGCCCTGCTCCGCCACGTACTCGAGCGCCCGCACCACGCGCTGGCGCTGCTCCCCGAGGGCCGACGCGACCTGGCCCGCGTCCAGCGAGTACCAGATGCGCCCCACCTTGCACTTGGCGAACACCTTCTGCAGGAACTGGCCGCGCTCGCCCGGGAAGCGCCCGACGATCGTCGCCAGCGGCTCGAGCTCCTTGAACTGGTAGCCCGCGTAGTACGGCGTGCCCTGCCGCACCACGCCCAGCAGCTCGAGGTAGGTCAGCGCGGTGCGCAGGACCAAGGGGCGCAGGTCGAAGCGGCTCGAGAGCTCGTACTGGCTCACGTCGAAGCTTTGGCCCGCCCCCAGCACCTCGTCCACGAGGCCGCGCAGCGCGGCCTCGGTGGGCGTGTCGCCATAGGCGAAGTTCTCCAGCACCGGCACGTCGTCGGCGCTCGCCAGCACCTCGACGATCGACGGCGCCCCGTCGCGCCCGGCCCGGCCGATCTCCTGGCTGTAGGACTCCAGGCTCTTGGGCAGGTTGTAGTGGTAGACGTAGCGCACGTCGGCCTTGTCGATGCCCATGCCGAAGGCGATGGTCGCCACCACCACGCGGTCGCGGCCCTCGCGCCACCAGTCCTGGACTGACGTCCGCTCCTCGGCCTCCATGCCCGCGTGGTAGGCGCGCGCGGCGATCCCGGAAGACTCGAGGAGCTTGGCGACCCGCTCGGCGGTCTTCTGCAGCGTGACGTAGACGATCGTCGTCCCGGCGGGCCGCGTCCTCAGCCGGTCGAGCAGCACCTGGTCGCGCTCGCCTCCGAGCACCGGCGTCGTGAGCAGCTCGAGGTTCGGCCGGTAGAAGCCGGTGACCACCGCCGCCTCGCGCGGGATGCCGAAGCCCTTGCAGATGCTCTCGACCACGGCCGGCGTGGCGGTGGCCGTCAACGCGAGGATCCGCTCGACTTCGAGCTCCTTCGCCAGCTGCGCCAGCTTGAGGTAGTCGGGCCGGAAGTTGTGGCCCCACTCCGAGATGCAGTGCGCCTCGTCGACGGCGAAGAGCGAGATGCGGCACTCGCGGAGCAAGGCCAGGAAGCGCTCGTTGTTGAAGCGCTCCGGCGCCACGAAGAGCAGCTTGAGCTCGCCCGAGCGGACCCGCTCCACCGCCCGCCGCGACTCCTCCTCGGGCAGCGACGAGTCGAGCCGCGAGGCCGGCACGCCGCGGCTGGCCAGGAAGTCGAGCTGGTCCTTCATCAGTGCGATGAGCGGCGAGACCACCAACGTCAGCCCCGGCAAGGCGAGCGCCGGAAGCTGGTAGCACAGGGACTTGCCCGCACCGGTCGGGAAGACCGCCAGCGCCGCCTTGTACTCGCGAAGCGCGCCCAGCACCTCGCGCTGTCCCGGCCGGAAGGCCCTGAAGCCGAAGCGCTCCGAGAGAATGTGGTCCAGCGTCTGCTCGGCCAAGTCGTCACCCGTCGTTCGCGACAGCGACAGCGCGAATTGGCCAGCAACCTGTTCCGGATGCGCCCCCGGCGCAAGCACGCCGCGCCTTCCCCACCGCTCCGCCTTCGACGGACTCCCCGACCCCTCGCCCTTCATCGGCTGCATGCGCTCCCCTCCCCGCTCGCGATCGGCTCCAGTGCCGACAGCGGGAAGGACGGTAGCAGCCGGGTCTGACATCAGGCTTTAGGCTCAGGCCCCAGAGAGGCCCCAGAGGCCCCAGACACCAGACCCAAGCCCCGGTGTCGCCGCCGAACTGATTCACTCACCTTCGGCCAGCTCAGTTGCCGAGCAAGCCCTCGGACTCGGCGCGCAGCCGCTCTTCGTGCGCCCGGAAGCTCGGGCGTCAGCGCGTCGCCGAAGTCGTCGGCCTCGAAGATGGGCCGTAGCTCGATGACCGCCTGCTCGCCCGGCATGGGGTTGGGGCAGCGGCGGGCCCAGTCGACCGCCTCCTCCATCGACCTCACCTTCCAGATCCAGAAGCCGGCGACGAGCTCGCCGGGCGATGAGAACGGACCTTCCTGGACGGTCCGGTTGCCGTCCGAAAAGCGGACCCGCCGGCCGGTGTGGCTGGGCTTGAGCCCCTCTCCGGCCACCAGCACTCCGGCCCTCGCCAGCTCCTCGTTGAACTCGCCCATCTCCGTAAGCTGCGCTTCGGTGGGCATCACGCCGGCCTCGGAGGCCGGCGTGGCCTTGATCATCGCCATGACTCGCATTGGACACGCTCCCTTCTCCCGCCTCAGGATGCCCACCGCGGGCGTCAGTTGCGCCGGCGTGCAGGCCCAGATGGGGCGTCTTGGCCGACATACCCTTCCGTCCAAAGCCGCCGCAAAATCCAAGGATTGGAAGATCGTTCCTTCGCCGCGTCACATCCGCCGCCAGCCCCGTCCATCTCCTCGTCACCGCCACGCTCGAGGCCCCGATGGACTCTCCCACCAAACCTCACTTCGCTCTTCTCGCTGGGCTTTGTGCCCTCCTCGCTCTCGGTGCCGGCTGCGGCGGCCCGACCGAACCCGCCCAGCAGCCAGGCCTGGACGCGGCCATTGGCGGGCAGCCCGATGCCGCACCGCTGCCCGCTCCTGACGCCGGCCTCGCCGGACCCGACGCTTCGACCCCCGTCGACAAGGCGGCCAACTGCGCCTCGACCTTCGGCACCGCGCTCACCAACGCCTTCGGGCGCCTCGACGGCACCGTGCTGGCGGTGGTCAAGCCGACCGACTCGCAGTGCCCGCTGCCCAACGCCGACCACCTGGTCATCCAGGTCCTGGTCGACGGTGCGGCGTACCGGCTGGTGGTGAACGTCCTCTCCGACGGCCGCAACGGCACCGACACGCGGCTCAAGTACCTGGAGACGCCGCGCGCGCTGCGAGGCGATCCCTGGGCCGAGGGCTGGCACCCCGGCGCCGCGGTCGACTACCCGGGCGACCTGGGCGCACACGTCGACGCCTTCACCCCACACGAGATGACCGAGCTGGTGGAGCTCGTGGCCGCGCGGCTGGAGATAGGCGCAAAGGTCAGCATCTACGCGACCAGCAAGGACCGGCCCTCGAGCGCGCATCTCATCCACCGCAACCAGGGCGGCGCTGCGAGCGACGACGGGGCGATCGTGGTGGGCCCCGAGACGGCCGAGCCGCTGTGGCTGCTCTTCGCCTTCGACGGAACGACCTTCTAGCCATGCGCGCCACTGCCCTCGCCCTCCTGCTCGTGGCGCTCCCAGCCTGCTTCCAGGCTTCCCCCGAGAGCTCGGCGGGCGACGCGGCGACGGTCTCCCCTCCCGGGCTGGACGCAGGCTCCGCGCTTCCTGACGCCAGCGACTTCTTCGCGTCCCGGAGCCGCTACGCCTCTGCTGGCTGCGACCGGCTGGCGGCCTGCAACCTCCTGGGCCTGACCGCGCGCGCCGACTGCCTCGCGTTCCTCGAGAAGCACTCGCCGTTTCACCGGCCGGCCACCGAGACCTCGGTTCGAGAAGGACTGGAGGGTTTCGATGCCGTGGCGTGGCAAGCCTGCTTGTCCGCCATCGCCGGCTTGCCCTGCGAGTCGGTCGTCCAGGCCAGCGACCTCGTCGCGCAGGTGGCGAGCGTGTGCCCGGTCGAAGCGATTCTCCCTGCGCGCATCGCGGTCGGTGGCCGCTGCCTCGAATCGGGCAACTGCGTGGGCTCGGACGTGGCATGCGAGAAGCAGGGCTGTGAAGGAACGTGCGTCTCCGTGCTGCGCGGATTGGGCGAGCCCTGCGACGAAGCCCACGACTGCGACCCATCCGCCGGAGCCTGCACCTATCTTCCCGCCACCGGCTGGACGTGCGTCGCCTGGCTTGGAGCCGGCGAGGCCTGCAGCAACGAGCAAGACGCCGTCGCCTCCTGCGACCCTGCCTCGCGCTGCGACGAGGCCACCCAGGTCTGCGTGGCGCTGCGCGGAATCGGCGAGGCCTGCGCCACCTCGCGGGAGTGCCACTGGATCTTGCGCTGCGACCCGGCGACTTCGCTCTGTGCCGAGAAGGCGCGCGAAGGCGGGCCGTGTGCCGACTCGAACGACTGCGCCCGAGGCTTCGACTGCCGTCCCGAGACGGGTCGCTGCGAAGCGCACTGGCGGCGCATGGGCCAGAGCTGCAGGCCGGGCCAGGGCTGTGAAGGATCGCTGTGCATCGCCGGCACTTGCGAGGCTCGCGCCGGTACCGGCGACGCCTGCGAACCCTCTGCCCTGCTCTCCGACTGTGCCGCGGGCCTGACCTGTGACTCGGCCAGCCGCACTTGCCGGACGCTCGGCGAGCTGGGCGATGCTTGCGACTCGAGCGCGCGGCTGCCGCAGTGCCGGCTGTTCCTGGCTTGCGACGCGGGGACCTGCTCGGCGCTGCCCAGGCTGGGGGAGTCGTGCTCAACTTTGGGCTACCCGCGCTGCGCCCCGCCGTTCTTCTGCGACGGCCTGACCTGCCAGGCTCCCCAAGCGAACGGCGCCGAGTGCTGGTCTTCGGACGAGTGTGCCTCGGGGTTCTGCCAGAGCCCGGACGAGGACAGCGACGCGTCGGCCACCTGCCGCGCCGCGTGCTGGTGATCCGACCTCCCGGTCCACAGAGTCCACCAAGTCCACTTCGTCCACCCACTGGTCCACAACCCAGGCCCGGAGGCCTGGGACCACCAAAGTGGGGCCCGGCTGCAGAAGACTAAGAGTTGAGGGCATGGAGCCAGCAGAGACCTGGTCGACACCACGGCGTCACGGCTCCAGCGTCCAGACGTTTCCGTGGAACGGCGTCGCGGCCCAGGCCAGCGCTCGCCCGTCGTGCGAGACGAGCGGGTGCGTCAGCCAGGCCCACTCGTTGGCCAATAGGGGCTGCCTGGTTCCGTCCAGCCCCCAGCGCTCCAGCGTGGAGTAGCGCGCCCCGCCCAGCGTCGAGACCACGAGCGAGTTGCCGTCCGGCATCCAGGAGGCGAACTGCACCACGCCCAGCTCCGGCTTGAGCTCCTGCAGGAGCTGGCCATCGAGCCCGATGACGACCAGCCGCTTCCGCGACTGGTCGGCGATGGCGATGCGCTGCCCGTCCGGCGAGAGCGCGAGTCCGCGGGTCCACGGCACGTCGACGGGACCTCCCAGCCGCTTCAGCCCGGCTTCACTCCAGTCCTCGAGGACGACGCCATCGCCCTGCTGGCGAGCCAGGACGCACCGGCTCGCGGCGCAGCGCAGCCACGACTGGCGAGGCGGCGGGCGCCCGGAGCCCTCCGTGCCGCCGGTCTCGACCAAGAGCGTCGTCGCGCTGACCAGGCCCGTCGGCCCGAGGCGCCACAGCTCGGCGCGCGGGCTGGCCGCAGCCGCATCGACTCGCCAGAACAGCACCGAGCCATCCGGCGCGTGCACCGGCCAGGTCGACCAGCCTTCACTCGGTCCCAGAGGCGTGGTCACGCCGCCCTGCGCCGGGACGCGCGAGGCGAGGTACCCGCGCTCGCCCTCGGCCAGGACCAGGAGGTCGTGGTCGTCCGGGCTCCAGTCCGAAGGCCACTCGTCCCGGTCGCTCAGCGTCAGCCGGCGTGGCTCGGACAAGGCGCCGGCCTCCAGGCGCCCTACCCAGACATCCGCCTGCTTGGAGAGCCCGATGAACGCACAGCGCTTCCCGTCGGCGGAGCAGTCGAGGTGGTCGATGACCGGCCGATGGAAGGTCGCCACCACCCGCCCGGGCCCCGTCGCCTCGCCTTCCTTCGGGACCTCGACCTCGTGCAGTTCCTGGAGATCGCCCGTGCGCGGGGCCGCCGCCCAAGCGATCGTCTTCGCCGAAGACCAGGTGAACGCCGCCGTGTACGACTGCTGGTGCAACGCCGGCGAGCGCAAGACCGTGCGCGTCTTCCCCGTCGTGACCTCGGCGACCAGCAGCGACGCGTCGCGCACGTCGAAGCGCCCCACATAGCGGCCGAAGACGAGCCGGGTGCCGTCCGGCGACCAGGCGAGGTGAGAGAAGATCCGCTCCTCGCCCTCGGCGCCCAAGAGCGCGCGACGCTGCCCGGGCTGTTCCAGCTCGAACGTGCCGACTTCGCCCTTCCCGCCCGGGAGCGAGCGTACGTACGCCACCCGGGTGCCGTCCGGCGACGGCGCCGCGAAGCGCCAGGCGTCCGGCGCGCCCACCGGCTGCATCCTCCCCGCTGCGTCCAACGCCGCAAGCTGCGCCACCCCGCCGTGCTCGCGCAGGCGCACGAGCAACCGCCCGTCGGCGAACCAGGACAGGACGGAGAAGAGGTCCACCTCGGACACCGGCAGCAGCTGGCGCTCCTCGCGGGTGACGAGGTCGAGCTGGAGCAGACCCCGGGTGTCGACGAAGGCCACCTTGCGGCCGTCGGGGGAGAGCGCCGCCTGCGAGACCGGCGCCTCGACCGAGTTGTGCGTGACCTGCTCGAGCCGCGCCGGCTTTCGGCCGCCGACGCCGTAGACCCAGGCGAGCACCGCGGCTCCGAGCGCGACCAGGACCACGGCGAGGGCGCGGCTGACGCGCTGGCCCCGGCGGTTCCCGGGCGAGCACGACTCCAGGGCCGCCAGCACCGCCGAGGCATCCGGCGGGCGCCGGCCCGGATCGACCTCGAGGCAGCGGGCCACCAGCGCACCGAGCGCCCTCGGGGCCTTGCGCGGCGCCGGATCGCCCGCCTTCGCGGGAGCTTCCGGCGAGCAGCTCGTGGAGCATCACCCCGAAGGCGAAGACGTCGGAGCGGCGGTCGGCGTGCGCGCCCGAAGCGAGCTCGGGAGCCATGTAGCGCGGGGTCCCGGCGGGGACGGCGCCGGCGACGCCCTCGCGGTGGGCGAGCCCGAAGTCGAGGATGCGCGCCGTGCCCTCGGCGGTGACCATCACGTTGTCGGGCTTGAGGTCGCGGTGGACGATGCCCAGCGAGTGGGCGTGCTTGAGCCCGCGGGCGATCTGCTCGGCGTAGCGCCAGGCCTCGGCCCAGGGCATGCCGCCGGCGGGGATGAGCGTGCGCAGCGTCCGGCCCGCGACGTACTCCATGACCAGCACGGTGCGGCCGTCGTGCTCCTCGACCCCGTAGACCGAGGCGACGTTCGGGTGGACCACGGCGGCGGCGGCGCGCGCCTCCTGGAGCACCGCCTCGCGCTCGGGAAGCGCGCCGGCGCCGGGGCGCACGAGCTTGAGCGCCACCTTGCGCAGGAGCTTGGCGTCCTCGGCGAGGAAGACCGAGCCCAGGCCGCCCTGGCCCAGCACGGACTCGATGCGGTAGTGGCCGAGCGACGTGCCGACCAGCGCGGAGGCAGGCTGCTCGTCCGGAGCGCTGGGCCCACGGGCCAGGTCGCGAAGCAGCGCGTCGAACTTCTCTTCGCTGTCGGGTCCGTCGCTCATTGCGGGGCGGAAGCTTATCCGCAGGGGCGTGGTAGCGTCGCCCCCCTGAGCGAGCCGAAGAATGGATAGCGAGAGCACCCCCGAGAACCCCGTCGAGGCGACGATCCGCGAGCGCTTGGCCGCCGGAGATCTGACCGAGGCGGCGAAGCTCGGCTTGAACGCCTACGGCCCGGGAGCTCTTGCGGTTCGCGGCGGCGATGCTGCGCTCGCCGGACGCCGCTGAGGACGCCTTCGGGGAGGCCTGCGAGAAGATCTGGGCGGGGCTGCCGAGCTTCCGGCGCGAGTCGTCGTTCCGGACCTGGGCGTTCGTGGTGATGCGGCGCATCTGCTTCGAGCACCTGCGCAGCCCGCGGGCGAGGCGGCAGGCGCCGCTGTCGGAGGCCGGTCCGCTCAGCGGGATTGCGGCGCAGGTGCGCACGGCGACGCAGCCCTTCCTGCGCACCGACGTGAAGGACCGGCTGCGGGCGCTGCGCGAGAGCTTGAGCCCGGAGGAGCAGGCGCTGTTGAGCCTGCGCATCGACCGCGGGCTGCCCTGGTCGGAGATCGCCGTCATCCTGTCGGACGACGATGCGGATGCGGCGGAGCGCAAGAAGCGCGAGGCGGCGCTGAGAAAGAAGCTGGAGCGGCTCAAGGACCGGCTGCGGGAGCTGGCGAAGAAGGACGGGCTGCTGGAGTGACGAGCCTCACCCCCTGTCCCCCTCTCCGGCTTCGCGGAGAGGGGGGACTCCTGCGGGATTGGTTGCCTTATTCACGCCTCGCGGCTCCTAGCGTGAGTTCCCGCTTTTCGTAGCAGTCGGGCCGCTTGTCTCCAAGACGCACGGTCGATCCCGAGAGGGACGGCCGTGCGTTTCTTGTTGTGCACCATGAAAGAGCAGTGTAGTACCTAACTTATGCATCTTGTCACCAAGACCATCAAGGGCTGCGAGTACTTCTACCTGGTGAGGAAGGAGCGCCGAGGAAAGCGGGTCGTGACCGCGCAGACGGTCTACGTCGGCAATCGCCAGAAGCTGGCCGAGCTCGTCGAGATGAGCGCGACCAACGCCTTTCCTGCCGAGGCGACCGTGCAGGAAATCGGCGGCGCACTGGTGCTGGCGCAGATCGCGACCGATCTCGGGATCGAGAAGATCATCGACGAGATTTGTCCGCCCTCGCGGGCCGGTGCGGCGCCGATCGGCGCGCGGCTGGTCCTCTCCGCAATCCACCGCGCCCTGGCTCCTCGGCGCAGCAACAGCTTGCTCTCGCTCGAGCAGAGCTACCCGAACTCGGCGCTGGCGGAGTTGTTTCCGGATGCACCGGCCAAGCTGGACAACCGGAGGACCGGCGAGGCGCTGGTGCGACTCACCAAGAAGCAGGTCGAAGCCATCGAGAGCGCCGTCGTCCGACAGATGGTGAAGGTCGAGGGTGTGGCGCTCTCTGCGCTCGCCTTCGACTGCTCCAACTTCGACAGCTTCGCGGGGGCGCGCACGCCGAGCCGGCTTCTACGCCGAGGCCACAACAAGAGCGGCAAGCCGCTGCGGGCCCTCGGCTTGGGCCTGCTGGTCACTGCCGACGATGGGCTGCCTCTGCTGACGTTCACCTATCCCGGCAACGAGAACGACGTGACCTCGTTCGGGCGTTTCCTGAAGGCGCTCGACCGACGCTGTGAGTCACTGGGGCTGCCGGTCGAGGCGACGGTCGCCGCGGACGGCGGAAACATCAGCCGCCAGATGCTCCTCAAGCTGGACAAGCGTGCGCGCCACTACGTGATGCGCCTGCCGTGCAAGCACGTGGAGTTGCCGCCGCTCAAGAGCTTCCGAACTCCCGATGCTGAGCGGCTCACTCAAGGGCAAGGTCCGCGCCCGTCAACTCACCTGCCGGGTGTACAAGGTCGAGCGAACCGTGGTCGACCAGTACTCGGCGCGGATGCATCAGCGACAGCGTCCTGGCCTCGAGCGGGACCGAAATCGGGCCCGCCAGGACCTCGAGCAACTCCAGGCGCTGCTGGAGAAACAGGCCCAGGGGCTGCGCCGCGCCAAGCCGCTCACCGTGGCCTCCGTGAAGAGGCGCGTCGAGCAGGCGCTCGCGCGTGAGCACATGGCGACGCTCTTTGAGGTGCACGTCGAGAAGGGCGAGCACGCCCCCGTGCTCCGCTTCGAAGAGCCGGAGGCGGCCCTGCAGCAGCTCCACGACTTCGTGCTGGGCCGCACCCTGCTGGTGACCGACCGAACCGATTGGCCTACCGAGCAAATCGTCCACGCCTCCCGGGTCCAGAGCCACAACGAGAGCATCTTCCGCGAGCTCAAGGACGCGAACGGCGTGTCGATGCTTCCCCTGCGCTGCCGTCGCGACGCAGCGCTGCGCGCCCACGCGCTGGTCGTGGTGCTTGGACTCATGTTGGCGAAGGTGGCCCAAAGGAGACTGAAGGCCAAAGGTGTCGAGGCCCCCACTGCCGCCGCGGTGCTCGGGCAACTCCAAGGCATCCGCCGCGTGAAGCTCAGCTACGGTCCCGAGGCCCCACCCGCCCTCCGGGCGCTCGCCGAAGACCGCTGGATCCCCTCGGCTCGCTCCGAACTTCAGCGAGCAATGCTGAGCGCTCTCGGGCTTGCGGAAAGACCCGAGTTAGGCGCCACACTCGGAATACCCGCCAAGCGCTCCTTCACTCGTAAAAGGAGCGCTCAGCGGTGAGAATCCCGGGAACTCACGCTAGCGGCTCTCGCCACTCCGAGCCCAGCTCGGCTTTGAGCATCTTGAGGTAGCGGTCGCGCGACACCGGCCGTACGCCCAAGTGGCCCCATACCGTCTTCTTTTCCTGGCAGTCGATCCAGGAATAGCCCCTCTCGGTAAGCGCCCAGAGCGCGAGCTCTACCGCACTCGCCTCGCGGCTGAAGGCGGCAGCGACGGAGAAGACGCCGCCGACCTCTATCCCGAACAGGCCGCCGGCCAACTCGCCATCCTTCCAGACCTCCATGCTGTGGCTGACGCCGCGCCGGTGAAGCTCGTCGTAGCAGCGAGCCATGCTGGGCGAGATCCATTTGCTCTTGGCAAATGCACTGATGACTCCGGCGAAGTCCTCATCCCAGGTGACTTCAAACTCTCCCAAGTCTCGTGTCTGTCGCAGCACCTTCGGAGCCTTGAACTTGCCCGGGAACAAGACCGCCCGCGGGTCTGGGCTCATCCAGGGAATGGGCTTTCGGCCGGAACGCGGATAGGCACCAGTTCGATAAGCCGTGAGCGCGTCATCCGGATCAAGCCTGCCTCCGAAGGCCACCTGGCCGCGGAAGTGTAGACGTCGCGCCATCCCAGGTCTCACCCCTCTGATGACCGGACACCAGGGCCCGAATGCCTCGCGCACGGTGCGCTCCGATGCCTCTTCCCGGGTGATTGCTCGCAAGCCTGCGCTCTCGAGCACCTTGTCCATGAGAGCCGCTTCGCTCGCGATCTGGGGCAAGGTGTTGGGCACGCTTCGATGACAGACCGCGTCCTTCTCGACGCCGCTCCGAGCGAAACCCGCTTTATCGAGCTTCTTTGGAGATCCCGGCGAGCCACTTGCTGCTTCCGCGCTGTCTACGCCTCAGGAAGGCCTGCAGGGTCAGGTCGACGGAGGACATGGCCGAGTCGGAGAAGTGGAAGGAAAGGCTCGTCTGGATGTGCCACTTCCAACGCCCACCCCAGTTGGTCCCGAAAGAAATGGTCTCAGGGCTCCATGGGCCGCCATCCACGACGATCTTCTCGATGGTCCTCCATTCACGATCGTCCCTGCCCCGAGCGAACCCCGGTCGGCATCGCGAGCGATCACCGAAGATCTTGGCGATTCGGTCCATCTCCTCCAGCAGCCACTCGGGGCTGGCTGTGTTCCATCTCTGGAGGACCCTCCACGATGTGACCGAGTCCGCGTCGTCAAGTTCCTCCCAGCGCCCGTAGCTCTGCCCCAGGGATTCGTCGACCCGGCGGTACCAAGCAGACTGTCGCAACGCTTCGAAGCCGACCGCCTTGGGAGCCTGGAGCTCGACGGTGACGACGGCGTCTTTGATCTTCCTGTGGAAGCTCGCAACCGCTCTGACCTTGAAGCGGTTTCCGCCAAGGGAGATGCTCCATTCGGCAGCGAAGAAAGGGGTTTCGAGCGGCCAGCTAATCTCCAGGTGGGCCTGCTGGGCCAGTCTCCAGGTTCGCTCGAACCTAGGACCTCGCCCGCCACTTCGCTCGATCCGAACCAACTCGCGGACCTTGGACTCGCTCAAGGACTTGCGTCCCGCGTTGCCACGCTCTCGGGCCATCTCGCCTCCCGCGGCAGCCTCCCATCCGTGGGACCAGTCCGTCCACTGGATGGCCATCGACTTGGATGCAGTCATCCCCCCAGGCCCCGAGCCGAGTTCCCCCTCTCCGCGAAGCCGGAGAGGGGGTCAGGGGGTGAGGCTCGTCAGCAGCATCCGCCACTTCTCCAACACCTGCTCCGAGCTCCCGCCCGCCCTCCACACATCTTTGTCGAGGCTCCCCAAATCGAAGTGCCTGAACCGCCCGCAGTCCTGGCTGATTTCCCCGTAGACCTTCTTGCCGTCCTCGGTGATGAACAGGCACAGGTCGTAGAGCACGATGTCTCTCGCGCCCAGGAAGTCCTGCAGAGCCTTGTGAACTCGCCGCGCAGTCATCCGCGCCTCGGCGACGTCGATGAACCAGTCCGCCATCTCGTCGCCCAGCACCTCGTCCGCCAGCCACTTGCCCGTCTCCGGGTGCTTCATCGGATTGCGCCAGTCGAAGCGCACGATGGGCGCCGGGTAGCCGTCGTCGGGACCGAACGTCTTGCCCGCGAAGAACGGGTGGCTCGGCCGCACCGGCGTACCCGCCATCCCGAAGTAGCGGTGCTTGCTGGTCCCGGAGTGGAACGCCTTCACGATGGTCTCGATCGGCGGCGGCTTCTCGACGAGCTCGGACAGGATGTAGCGCTCGCCGACCTCCCGGTACGCGTGTGGGAGGCCCGCCTCGCGCAGCACGTTCAAGAAGATCTTCGTGGCCTTCAGCCGCAACACGTCCGAGCCCGGAACCACTCCGGCCCGGTTCTGCGTGAACGAGTAGATGGTCGGCTTGAGCTTGATGAGCACCAGGCCTTTCTCCAGCAGCCGGATGTGCTTGCTCTCGCCCTCCACCACCAGCGGCAGCCTCAGGAACTCCTCTTCGCTCAGCTCGTCCCAGTCCGCTTTCATGCCTTTTCCCCACGGATCGCCTGGGCGATCTTCGTGTGCTCCAGAACCCCGCCCGTTCGCTGGATCATCACCGTCGTGCTCTCGAGCAGCGTCTCCAACAGCGCCAGCCCGTTGGCCTTCAGCGTGTCGCCCGTCTCCACCACGTCCACGATGACGTCCGCGAGGTCCGGCACCCACGCCTCGGTCGAGCCCCAGCTCGTGAGGATGATGTGGCTTAGGTTCTTCGACCACGCCCACTTCGAGGCGAGGTGCGGGAACTCGGTGGCGATGGCCACTGGGCGGTTCGGCGGCTGGCTGAGGAGATCCGCGCTCGCCGCGCCGACGCACAGCGCGACCTTCTGGATCTTGAGGTCGTGGAAGACCTCCAGCCGATCGCCGTAGCCGCTCTCCATCACCAGGTCGCGGCCGCAGAAGCCCGCGTCGAGGAAGCCGAGCGCGACCAGCTGGGGAATCGAGCGCGGCTTGAGCAGGTAGTAGCGGACGCCGCCCACGGTGAGCGAGAGCTCGGCGCGGCGCCATCGGCGAGAAGTCGACCCCGGCGCCCTCGAGGATCTTGGCGATCGCCGGCAGCAGCCGACCCTTGGGCACGCCGACGCGCAGCGGTCCCGACAGCCCCAGCTGCATCAAGGCGCGCGCGACCGTCTGCTCGATGGGCCCCGAGGAGTCGATGAGCTCGACGCCGAAGCCCTTGGCCACGCCGACGTAGCGCTCCCGGTAGAAGGTGAGGTCCGCCACCGTGTGGTAGCGCTCGTTCAGGTCCTTGCCCGCCGCCGCCAGGCGCTGCCGGCTGACCTCCACCGGCACGTCGAGGACGAGGTAGCGCTCGCCCTTGGGCCAGGTCTCGCGCGGCGGCACGCCGTCGTCGGTCGCCTTGGTGGGCAGCCCGCGGTCCCTCACCACGAAGCCGAGTGCGTCCAGCGCCTTGACCAGCGTGCTCTTGCCGGTCCCGTCGTTGCCGTCGATGACGATCATGGATTTCGCCGGCACGAGGCCGGCGCTCCGAGGTCAGAAGATCTCCAGGTGCTTGCTGAGCCAGAAGAAGAGCTCGTCCATCACGCGCTTGCGGTGCGACTTGAGGTTCTTCCGGACGGGGTCGATCTCCGCGTAGGTCTTGCCGAAGGTGTCTTGGCCCACGAAGACCGGGTCGTAGCCGAAGCCCTTGGTCCCGCGCGCCTCCTCGGCGATCCACCCGTGGCTCTCGGCGGTGGCGCTGAACAGCACCTGGTCGCCCCGTGCCAGCACCGCGGCGGTCTTGAAGAACGCGGCGCGCCGCGGCTGCTCGAAGCCCTTCATGCACTCGAGCAGGCGCAGGTTGTTCGCCGGGTCCATCACGTCGCGCGGGCGCTTCGAGTCCTTCAGCACACGCTTGGCCTCGAGGTCGACGTCCGCGAACCGCGCCGAGAAGATCCCCGGCAGGCCCCCGAGCGCGGCGACCGCGAGCCCCGAGTCCTCGGCGAGCGTGACGCCGCCGGAGATCTTCGCGTAGGCCAGCGCCTTGATCCTCGCGTTCTCGGCGAAGCCGTCGAGGACGTCGATGCTCGGCTCCTCGACCTCGGTCTCGCTCCTGGCCACCTTCACCGCCAGGCCCAGCGGCCCGAGCAGCGCCACGAACTCGCCGAGCTTGCCCGGGTTGGTGGTCCCGATGAACAGCGTCCGCTCCATCGTTCCTCCCTTCCGCCATCACTGCTTCACGAGCTGGACGACCTCGTACATCGGGTTGCCGCCCGCCTGCCTCGCGATGCGCCAGCCATCGCGCTCGACGAGCTCCTTGAACGTCGGTGCCTCGAAACGCCGGTTCATCGCCTGCGCGTTGTTGCTGAGGGCGCGCGGCACCGGCGCCTCACGCATGTAGGAGCCGACCACGACCGCGGCAAGCGGAGCGGCTTCGCGCAGCACGGTCAGGTTGCTGGAGATGATGGCGTCCGAGCCGTACTCGAAGAGCCCGCCTTCCGTCGCCACGGCGACGAAGGACCGCGGGTCGAGCTTCGCCCAATTGGCGGCGCAGCCCATCGAAATCGCTCCAGTCGTGCCGGACCGGCTCAAAGCGGGCCTGGACTCCCTCGAGCGCGCCGCCGGGCGCCTGCAGCGCCTCGAGAGCGCGAGCGCCGAAAGTGGGCCCCGCCGACTCCAGGTCGAGCACCCGGACGGTGACCGGTCGGCCCTCCAAGAGGCGGGGGTTGCGGCGGCGCAGGAGGATGAGCGCGTTGAGGCTGTCGATGGCGGTGCCGCCGGCGATGTTGAGCAGGACGAGCGGTCTTCCGGCGTCGCCGAGACCCGGCTCGATCGCCTCGGCCAGCGTCCGGGCCATGTCGCGCAAGCGCCGACGGATGCACACCGGCGAGATTGCACGGGCCAGCCTTCGGTCGATCGCCCCTGCGTACCCGCGGCCGAGCAGCTCCGGCCCAAGCTTCATCAGGTAGGTGGTCATCGCGGAGACGAAGCGGCCCTTCGCCGCCACGGAACCGCGGGCGATGATCGACCACCGAGCCATGAGGGCGATGAGCGGCTTGGGCATCCGGCCGGACTTCTCGATGCGCGGGAGGCTCCTCGCGGCCAGCGCGTCGAGGTCGCTCCTCTCGTCGGCGCAGGCCGGGTGCGTCACGTCCACCACCGGTAGCTCCAGGCCGTCCTCGCTGATCGCGTAGCTCAGCCCCGCAACCTTGCTCCGCTCGAGCACGAGAGGCTTCATGGCTCCTCCTGAGACGGCTTGGCGTCGCCGGGCCGCCGCGTCACGCGCCGAGCCCGAATCTCGAGGATCCGCTCCACGTCCTCCAGCGAGCCGCCCGACTGCAGCAGCGTCACGAGCGAGAAGTAGACGACGTCGGCGAACTCCTCGGCGGCGTGCTCGGCGCTCGTCGCGTCCGCCAACTCCCCCACCTCCTCGATCAGCTTGGAGCGCAGCAGCTCGGCGTCTTTGAGCAGCCGATGCGTGTACGAGCCACTGGACGGCCCGCCGCTCTCCAAAGACTTCCGCCGCTCCGCCACGCGGCGCTCCTCGGCGACGAGACCTTGCTGCTCGCCGAAGCAGGTCCCGCTGCCCTCGTGGCAGAACCCGCGCCCGTGCTGGCGCACTGTGAAGCGCAGCGTGTCCCGGTCGCAGTCGAGCGCGATGCCGACCAGGTCCTGCACGTCCCCCGAGCCCTCGCCCTTGATCCAGAGCCCGCGCTGGCGCGACCAGTAGACTCCGCGGCGCAGCTCCACCGCCTTTCGCAGGCTCTCCCGGTTCGAATACGCGAGTCCCAGCGCCACCCCGTGCACGTCCACCACCACCGTCGGCCACAGCCCATCGGGCCGGTCGCTCGGCTTGAGCGGGGCGGCGATGGCGTCGGCGAGCAGCAACTTGCCGGTGTGGAAGGCCATGCCGACCTGCGCCGCAAAGCCGTGCTGGTCGGCGACGCGGATCTCCGCCGCCGAGGTGATCCCGCCAGCAACGGTGACGTCCAGCTCCCGATAGCGCGCGAGCCGCTGGAGCAGGCTCTGGTCGAACCCCTGCTCGCGCCCCTCGCGGTCGACGCTGGTGACCAGGAACCCGGCGACGTGCGGCGCGAGCCTCGCCATCCCCTGCTCGACCGTCAGCTCGCTCTGCTGCTGCCAGCCGTGCGTGACGACCCGGCCGCCCGACTCGTCGAGCGCCGCGATGAGCCGCTCCTTCGGGAGCTGGGAGAGGAACTCCGGCGTCGCCGCAGTGCCCACGATGACCTTGGTGGCGCCGGCGTCGAGCAGCCGCGTGGCCTTCTCCACGCTGCGCACACCGCCGCCGACCCGCGCCCGGACGCGCGCCACGATCTTGGAAATGACAACCTCGTTGTCACCCCGCCCCAGCGCAGCGTCGAGGTCGACGATGGCGATCTCCCCGGCGACGCTGAGGCTCTCGGCCAGCGCCATCGGATCGCCCAGGTCCAGCGAGCCCGGAGCCTCCGGCTTGCCGCCGACGAGCTGCACCGCTCGTCCGCCCAGGATGTCGACCGACGGGACGATCATGTCCGCACCTCGTGCTCACAACGGATGGGGTTCTGGACGAACGCCTCGGAGCAGCCCAGCGCCGTACAGCAGTGCGCGCCGAAGCGGCAGGCGCAGGCCAGGGCGTCGCGCCAGCTCGAGCCCGCCCCGCAGCGGAACAGGTGCGCGACGAGCCCCGCGGTGAAGGCGTCGCCGGCGCCGGTCGTGTCCCCCACTGCCACCTTCGGCGCCCCGCAGTGCAGCTCCTCCTGGCCGACGAGCGCCGCCGCCCCGCGCTCCCCCAGCGTCAGCACGGCCGGCGCGGCCGGGCTGAGCTCGCGCAGGCTCTCGAGCGTCGGCTCCAGCCCGAGCGCCAGCAGGTCCTCCTCGCTGGCGCGCAGCACTGTGGCCTGGGAGCTCAGCCAGCGACAGCGCTCGACCATCAGTTCGGGGCTCGGCCACAGCGGCGGCCGGACGTTCAGGTCCACCGCGATGGGCACGTTCTGGGCCTTGGCCCGCGCGACGACGTGCTGCAGCGCCGCAGCCGTGGGCTCCCGCGTGAGCGATCCGCTGCCGCAGACCAGCCAGCGGGCGCCCTGGAGCGGCTCCGGTGCGAGGCGGTCGTAGTCGGCCGGAGAGAAGTCGTACTCGGCAGTGCCGTCGGCGTAACCCAGGAAGGCGCGCGACCCGTCGAGCCCAACTTGGATGAAGACCATCCCCGTCTTCTTCTTCGAGCGCGCCATGCCGCTCGGGTCGACTCCAGCCGCCCGCAGCCCGTTGACGATCCGCGTGCCGAGCGCGTCCTCGCCGACCGAGCCCAAGAAGCGCGTGGGCATGCCGGCCCGGCCCAGGACCATCGCCACGTTGAGCGGCGCGCCGCCCGGCCTGGGGACGAAGACCTCCGCGTCCTCGAACGTGGCCCCTACGGGCGAGGCGAAGACGTCGAGCAGCGGCTCACCGAAGCAGACGATCATCGAAATCCCCCTCTGCGAGCCAACATCGACCATCCAGTGTTCCTCGTCGCAGCAAGGCCGGCGATCCGAGGGGAGCTTGCTCGCACATGAGGTACGCCTTCGGTGATCGGTATGAGAGCGACATCGTGGCGGGCGTGGCCTTCCATCGGCAAGCCCTGCTGGCGATTGCACGGGCTATCATCCGCCGCGCACCTTTCCTCCTTCTTCCTCGAGACCGATTCATGACCGCCCCTCTTCGCTCCCGGCTCTTCCTGACGACGCTCGTCGCGCTCGCCGCGCTCGGCCTCTGTGGCTGCCCGGGCGACCCGCCCGCGGTCGGCTGCGCGAACGCCGACGACTGCCTGGTCGGCCAGGTCTGCACCGGTGGCAAGTGCGTCTCGGCCCCCGCGGACGCCGCCGCCTCCGGTCCCGTCGACTCGGGCGCACCGGCGACCTGCGACCCGACGTGCGCCGAGGACGAGCAGTGCCTGGGCACCACCTGCTTCAAGAAGCTGTGCGACACGGTCGCCTGCCGCGAGGGCGAGGTCTGCCGCGACGGCTGGTGCGTCGAAGCGGCTTGCGCCTCGGTGACCTGCGACTCGGGCCAGGTCTGCCAGGGCGGCGAGTGCGTCTCCTCGACCTGCGAGGGCGTGGTCTGCGGCCAGGGCATGGGCTGCAAGGGCGGCGTTTGCGTCGACGAACTCTGCGTCAAGGTCGACTGCCAGGGCGGGCAGGTCTGCGCCGGCGGCCGGTGCGTGGAGACCTCGTGCTCGTCGGGCGCGTGCGCCGAGAGCGAGGTCTGCTGGGACGGCACCTGCGTCGACCCGCGCTGCGTCAACGCGAGCTGCCCTGAGGGCACCGTCTGCGAAGCCGGCAACTGCTCCCCCGTCTCCTACGACGCCGGAACGCCCCGCCGCGACGCCGGCTCGAGCCCCAAGGCCGACGCCAGCACGACCAAGCTCGACGCCGGCCCCGCCACCAAGCCCGATGCGGGCAGCCCAGCGTCTCCCGACGGATCGGTCATCAGCGGCCCGGACGCAGGCGCTCCCGCCGCCGACGCCGGACCGGCTTGCGGCGCGTACTGCGCCCCGTTCTCGGTCGTCCTCCTGCCCGACACGCAGTACTACACGAGCAAGCAGACGGCGGGCGCCGCGAACACCTATTACAAGCAGGCGCAGTGGATCATCGACCACTGGACCTCGAACAACATCCAGTTCGTCATCCACCTGGGCGACATCACCAACGACAACGAGACCGAGCAGTGGAAGGTGGCGGACGGCGCGCACCTGAAGCTCGACAACGCCGCCATCCCCTACTCGATGGTGCCGGGCAACCACGACTACCGCTCGACCACCGGCGACGAGTGGTCGCGCAGCAACTCGCAGTTCAACGACTACTTCGGCCCCACCCGCTTCTCGGGCAAGCCCTTCTACGGCGGCCACTACAGCAGCGGCAACGACAACAACTACACGCTCTTCGAGGTCGGGCCGATGAAGTTCATGGTCATCAGCCTCGAGTACGCCCCGCGCAAGGAGCCCCTGTGCTGGGCCGAGAACGTCATCAAGGCGCACCCCGACCGCCGGGTGATCATCGCCAGCCACTGCATCCAGACCAACGGCGGCGGCTTCAGCGCCAACTGCCCCAACGTCGACTACCTGGTCCCCGGCGGCAACGGCCAGACCATCTGGGACGAGCTGGCGCGCCGGCACAAGAACGTCTTCCTGATGGTCAGCGGGCACATCCACGACTCGGAACACAAGTTCGCCACCGCGCTGACCGGTCAGACCATCACCAAGGTCCTGACCGACTACCAGATGGAGGCGGCCTGCACGCTCTCCAGCGCCGCTTCGTGCACCAACCACTGCCAGGCCGGCGTCTACACCGGCAACGGCTGGATGCGCGAGCTGGTCTTCAAGCCGCTGGAGAACCGGGTCTACGCGCGCACCTTCACGGTCGAGAGCGGCAACAAGAACGTCTTCCCCGGTGGCACCCCGGCGCTCTTCTGCGGCGCCTACAACAAGACCCCGTCCTCGGTGGACCACCAGTTCGACTTCCCCTACGACCTGTCGGGCACGGTCAGCGACGTGCGCAACGACGGCGGCCTACTGGCCTTCACGGACATGACCGCCAACTCCATCGGCGCCGGCGACCAGCTCAACCCGGTCCTGGGCATGACCTCCGCCGGCGGCTTCGTGATGGCCTGGGAGGACGACTCCTCGACCGCGGACGGCTCGGGCAACCACGACATCATGATCCGCGGGTTCTCGCCGGGCGGCTGCCAGTCCTTCGCGCAGACGACGGCCAACGCCAACACCTCCGGCCAGCAGCGGCTGCCGAGCCTCGGCGTCGCCGGCGACGGGCGCTTCGCGCTGGCCTGGGAGGACGACAACGACGCCAACGGCACCTTCCAAATCTACGCGCGCGGCTTCAAGGCCGACGGCACCGAGAACGTCCCCACCCTCACCGTCAACACCACCGCCGCCGGCCAGCAGCGCAACCCGGCGCTGGCCATGGCGACCGACGGCCGCTTCGTGGTGGCCTACGAGGACGACCAGGACGGCGACGGCAAGTTCCAGATCCGCGTGCGCGGCTTCTCCGCCACCGGCGCGCAGAGCTTCGCCGACCGATCGGCGCACGACGACGCCCTGGGCGTGCGCGCCAAGCCGTCGGTCGCAATGGCCGCCGACGGCACGTTCGTCGTCGCCTGGGAGGACGACACCGACGGCAACGGCATCTACCAGATCCACGCGCGCGGCTTCGCCGCCAACGGGACCCCGCGCTGGGCGGCCAAGGCGGTCAACTCGGTCTCGACGGGCCAGCAGCGCAAGCCGGCCGTGGCCTGCGACACGCTCGGGAACTTCGTGGTGGCCTGGCAGGACGACCAGGACGACGACGGCAAGTACAACATCTTGGCGCGCGGCTTCACCGCCGCCGGGGCCCAGCGCATCGCCGACTTCCCGGCCCACAAGACGCTCGGCGGCCAGCACCTCAGCCCCAGCGTGGCCGTGGCGCCGGACGGCAGCTTCGTCATCGGCTGGCAGGACGACGCCGACGCGAACGGCACCTACCAGATCCGGGCGCGCGGGTTCTCGGCGGCTGGCGCGGAGAAGAAGGCCGAGTTCACGATCAACCGGTTCGCCTCCGGGCAGCAGCGGATGCCGGTGGTGGGCTTCGCCGCCAGGGGCAAGCTCGTGGCCGCCTGGGAGGACGACATGGACGGCAACGGCAGCTACCAGATCCTCGCGGGTGGGGACGATCTCGCCGGGTTCTAGTTCGCGGGCCCTCCCCCCTGCCCCCTCCCAAAAAACCGCGGGAGGGGGTTCGCCCCGCGGCTTCGGCGAACTTGGTCGGAGCTGCTCCAACTCGACACTGCCTCCGGCACCCGTTCGTAACCCGCCGTCCTTCCTTGTCTTTTCGAATGGGTCTGACGGCCTGAAGTCCGCAACTCGCCGTCACTCCTCGGGTTTCCGGAAACCGACCCGCATCCTTTATATGGGTTGCGACGCCCACGCTGCTCGGAGGCCCCATGTACGACGCCCTGCGACTCGCATTCGACGCCTCGCTCGCCTTCCGACAGAGCCTGCCCGAGCGCCATGTCGGCGCCACCGCCACGCTCGCCGAGCTTCGCGCGGCGCTATGCCGACCGCTCCCGGAGAAGGGGCTGCCGGCGACCGACGTCATCGAGCAGCTCGTGCGCGACGCCGACCGCGGCCTCATCGCCGAACCCGGACCGCGCTTCTTCGGCTTCGTCATCGGCGGCAGCTCCGAGGCCGCGCTCGCTGCAGACTTCCTGACCTCGGCCTGGGACCAGAACTCGGGCTTGTACGCGGCGGCGCCGGCGCTCGCGGTCGTCGAGGAGGCCTGCGCGACCTGGGTGCTCGATCTGCTCGGACTGCCGCAGTCCTGCGGCGTGGGCTTCGTCACCGGCTGCCAGATGGCGCACTTCACCTGCCTCGCCGCCGCTCGCCACGCGCTGCTCGAGCGCGCGGGCTGGGACGTGGAGCAGGAAGGCCTGCAGGGCTCGCCACGGCTGCACGTCGTGGTGGGCGAGGAGGCGCACGTCACGCTGCCGCGCGCGCTGCGGTTCCTGGGCTTGGGGGCGGGCCGGGCGATCCGCGTCGCCGTCGACGGCCAGGGACGAATGCTCGCCGCCGAGCTCGAGAAGACGCTCGCGAAGCTCGAAGGCCCGATCCTGGTCTGCGCCCAGGCCGGCAACGTCAACACCGGCGCCATCGATCCCCTCGAGGCCATCGCCGACCTCTCCCAGCAGCACCGAGCGTGGCTCCACGTCGACGGCGCCTTCGGGCTCTGGGCCGCGGCCGCGCCTTCGCTGCGCCCCCAGATCGCCGGCCTCGCCCGTGCGGACTCCTGGGCCACCGACGCCCACAAGTGGCTCAACGTTCCCTACGACTCGGGCATCGCCGTCGTGAAGGACGCTTCGGCGCATCGCGCCGCCATGACCGCGCACGCGGCGTACCTCATCCAGGACGGCAGCGCCGCGCGCGACGCGGTGGACTGGGTGCCCGAGTTCTCGCGGCGGGCTCGTGGCTTCGCGCTCTACGCCCAGCTTCGGGCGCTGGGCCGCGAAGGGGTCGCCCGGATGATCGAGAGTGGAGTGAGTCTGGCGCGGCGCGCGGCGGACGGGTTCCGGGCGATTCCGGGAGCGCAGGTCCTCAACGAGGTTGCGCTCAACCAGGTGCTGGTGCGCTTCTCGCCCGACGGTGGCGGCGATGCCGACGCCTTCACGCGCAAGGTCGTCGAGGCAGTCCAGGCTGAAGGCACCTGCTGGCTCTCGGGGAGCACGTGGCGCGGGATGGCGGTGATGCGCTTCTCGGTCAGCGGGCAGGACACCACCGAGGCGGACATCGACCGATCCGTGAAGGCCATTCGGGCGGTCGTCGAGAGGCTTTGAGCTTCTTGCTTCTCGTGCCGCCCGTCACTGCTCTGGGCACAACCATCCCCGCGCGCTCACGCTTGCGGCTCACCGCCTGTTGCCTCACCGCAGGCGCTTGCTGGAGCCCAATGGGACCGTGCTCTACTTGGACCTCATCACTGCCCAGGGCTGGAGGAGGCCCGCGCGCTCACGCTTGCGGCTCGGGCCTGGTCACTGGGACTCGGGAACCTGCTCCTCCAGCACCGTGTCGTCGTCGGCCCACTTCACCGACTGGCACAGCCACGGCTCGTAGAACACCGTCTTGCCGCGGCGCAGCCCCGGCTGGAAGCAGACCGTGTCCAGCGCGATGGCGTCGCGCTCGATCTCGACCGCCCCGTCCGCGGACGCGAACCGAACCCGGTAGTCCGTCAGATCCGCATCGGCCGTCGGCCGCACGCGCACGAGGATCGAGTGCTCATCCGAAAGCGGCTTGTCGGCGCGCACCGTGATGCGCAGCCGCGACTCGCCCGCCTCCACCACGCCCCGCAGCCTTGGCAGCGCGGCGATCTCCTGCGCGCGCTCCTTGGCCGTCGCCTCCAGCTTCTTGAAGAACAGGTCGGCCACGACACTCAGGTCGTACCCCGCGAGCTGGAACAGGCTCTGGTACAGCACCAGCCCGCCCAGGTTCGTCGGGAAGTCCTTCTTCCCAAGCGTCTCCAGCAGGTGCCGCGGCGCCTGGTCCCCGTAGCGCTCGGCCAGCGACTCCACCAGCACCGCTCCCAGCGGGTACTGCAGCCCCTTGTCCTGCCGCCTCTCGAACCGCGCGAAGTCGGCCAGCTCCTCCAGCCGCACCTCGTGGCGCGCATGGATGACCGCCGCCACGAACAGGTCGCGCTGGCGGCGCGCCTCTCCGCCCGGCGCGCGGTAGGCCACCCACTGCGCCAGCCCCTCGTTGAGCACCGGCAACCGGTTCAGCGTCGTGCTGCCGCTCTCGTCGAGCATCCGCGCGGCGAGCACGTGCGCGGTCTCGTGGATGAGCACCTCCTCGCCGTCGGCCTCGGTCGGCGTCATCCGCACCCGGTCGTGGAAGGCGGTGCCCAGGGTGTTGGCGCTCGAGCCCGACATGTCGACGTCGATGGGCTTGTCGCCGCCGGGCGGCAAGAAGATCCGCCACCTGGTCGAAGGCGGCATCGGCCTTCTCCGCGAGCGGCTTGACCACCGCGGCGCGGAAGGCCGGATAGCGGAAGGTGTACCGCCGGGTCGCGATGAACGCCGGCTGCGCCTGCGCGAACTCGGCGCCCGCGACCTCCTCCTCGTCGCCACTCCTGGACCCCGACCGCTTCACCTGGTCGTCGCGGCCAACGACCGCCGCCACCCAGAAGAGGCTGCCGGCCGTCACCAGGAACACCACCGCCGACCAGAACGGACGCCGGGTGGCCTGCACCAGCCGCAGCAGGCGCTGGCCGCGCGCGCCGGAGTAGGCGGCCGCGACCATCACGCAGACCAGCGCCGCCACCGCTCCCTGCACCGCCAGCGCCTCCGCCGGCACGTCCCAGTTCGTCCCGGTCAGGTGCAGCTCCAAGAGCCGCGCCGGGTTCAGATTCTTGGCGCGCGGCAGCTCGTCGCCGAGCTTCATGAGCAAGACGGCCAGCGTCGCCGCCGTGGCCCAGGCGAGCGTGCGCAGGTAGCCCAGGAGCATCCCCAGCACCAGGCCCTGGAAGACCAGCAGCACGTGGATGCCCAGCGCCACCAGCAGCAGGTGCGGGTGGAGCTCGGGCGCCAGCGAGTTGCGAGAGACGACGTGCAGGACGGCCGCCTCGATCGTGCGAACGGTCGGATAGATCGATGAGCACGCCGGTCGCGACGAGGAGCTTGGTCGCGAACAGCCGCAGCCGCGTCACCGGCAAGCCGTCCAGGAAGCGCAGCGTCCCCTCGTCCTGCTCGCGCACCAGCAGGCCGGTGCCCACCGCAAACGCCAGCACCAGCAGCAGGTGGCCCGAACTGTCGGTCAGCTGCGGAAAGGTGTGCGCCAGCGTCATCACGTCGGGGAATTCGAGCAGCGTCTCGGTGAGGTCGAACGCGCTCAGGAACAGGCCGAGCGCCAGGAACGGGCGCTGGTCGCGCAGCTCCTTTCGCACCAGGGAGGCGTTCACTGGACCTCCCAGCGTCCGGCGGAGAGGCGCAGCGCGCAGCCGAGCCGCGCGTCCTGGACCTCGAAGGCGGTGAACAGCCGCGCGCCCAGCTGCGGGACGAGCGGCATCACGCCCTGTCCCACGGTGTCGAGCCGGCCCAGATCCTCGGGATCGAGCGGGCCGGTCCACGGTCCGAGCTCGGCGTATCGGAAGGCGTAGGCGACCTCGCCGCCGCCCGGCGACGCCTTCGAACGCAGCTGGTGGCGGACCTCGGCGGCGGTGCGCGAGACGTGGACGGCGGACTGCGCGGGCTCGAGCGCGGCGAGGTCGGCGATCTCCTGGCCGCGGGTGGCCCGGACCTCGTCGAGCTTGGCGCGCACGAAGTCGGAGAACCGACGCGGCTTGCCCTGGGCGTGGGCGGCATAGATCACCGCGAGCGGCTTCTCGGACAGGCTCGCGCGGAAGTCCTTCTCCGGCCTGACGCCGAGCGCCTCGCGCGCGAAGGCCTGCCACTTCGGTCCGAGGTCCTCGGCCAGGCCCGTCACCGCGATCTGCGCCACAGCGTCGGCCACGCAGGAGCCGAGCCGCTCGCGGGTGGTGTACCAGCGCTCGAGCCCGTCTTCGGGGAAGCCGGCGATGCCCGCGGCCGCGAAGCGCAAGAGCTCGCGGTCGCTCAGCTCGTTCCGGGCGACGAAGGCCCGCGCGAAGCCCTCCAGCAGCCAGAGGCGGTCCTCGCGCAGCAGCCGGCCGCGGCTGTGCCAGGAGAGGACCTCGCCGGTGACGAAGGCGCGCAGGTCGCGCTCGTCGAGCGCGGGGTTGGAGAGCGCCGCCTTGACGACCACGCCGTCGGCCTTCGGCAGCCGGGCAAGCTGGAAGACGTCGGGGTCCATCCCGTGGCTGGGGATGAGGAAGACCGCGGGCTTGGTCTGGAGCCCCAGGAAGTCCTGCAGGGCCTCGAGGTCGCCGGCGACGAGCATGCCCAGGTGGTTGGCACGCTCGTCGGAGAGCCCCTCACCCTTGCCGACCCCGACGACCGTGCGGCCCTTGGCGGCGCGGATGATCTCCGCGAGCTCGAAGGCCGGCCTGTCGCGGCGCTCGTCGACGGCGTAGAGCATGAACAGGTAGGCCATGCCCACGCAGGCGAAGAACACCTTCTCGCGCGGCTGCAGGCGCCGGGCGAGACGCGAGGCCACCGAGCCGTCGCGGGCCAGCGCCAGCCCGAAGGCGCCGAGCAGCAACGCCACACTCACCCCCACCGCGCTCGCCAGCTCGCCCCACGGCACGGTGTGGCGCTCGAAGGCCATCTGTGGCTCGACCAGCCGCAGCAGCGGCAAGGTCACCAGCTCGAATCTTCAGGACCTGCTCGAGCGTGTACCAGGCGAGGATGAGCGCCATCCACAGGCCCACGCGCAGCCGCCCGAGCATCGCCGCCAGGAACGACAGCGAATAGAAGGTCAGCGAGAACGCCAGCGCCCGGGCACCGACGATGGCGACGTAGCGCGTGGTCACCGGCTCCCATCGCGAGGCGCGCGCCGCGGAGAGGGCGAGCACCGCCAGCACGGGGACGGCGACGAGCGCGGCGCCGAGCAGGAGCTTGGTGGTGACGACGCGCAGCCGCGTGACCGGCAAGGCCTCCAGGAAGAGCTGGGTGCGCCCCGACCACTCGCGGACGAACAGCCGGTTGCAGACGACCAGCGAGCCGAGCAGCGAGAAGGTCGCGCAGAACATGCGGACCGCCACGAACTCGGACCCCGCGTCCTTGGCTTTGCCCACGGACGCGGCGTAGGCGACGAGCCCGGCGAAGGCGAGCGCCAGGAGCACCGCCCAGTGCTCCCGCAGCTCCTTGCGCAAGAGCCCCCAGCTCACGCCGCGCGCTCCGTCCCGGTCCGCGCGAAGGCGAGGAAGGCGTCCTCGAGGTCGATGGCGGCGAAGCTCGTGCCGGGGGGCCACTGCGCCGGCGCCGCCGCCCAGGCTTCGGGGCTCGCCTGCCAGACGTCACCGCGCAGCCGGGTGAAGCCGGCCGGGGGCACGAACGGCTGAGGCGCGACCGGCGGCACCGGCTGCGGCGGCAAGAAGAGTGGTGGTGATGGCGAAACCGGGATCTCTGCCAAGACGGGCTCGGCGGCGACGCTCTCGGCCGGCAACGGACCGTTCTCGGCGGCGGGCGCGGCGGGAACCTCGGAGACTGAATCCGCGACGGGGAGCGCCGCAGGCGGAGTTGGGGCTGGGGCTGGCATCCCGAGCTGGACCCTGCGCAGGGAACCGAGCAGCTCGCCCAGCGGGCCCTCGAAGCGGGTCTTCCCCGCCTGCACGATGCCGATGCGCGTCGCGACGTGCTGGACCTCGTCGACGATGTGCGACGAGAAGAGCGCCGTGCAGCCCCGGGCGCGGACGCGCTCGACGAGCAGGTCGTTGAACTCGCGGCGGGCGACCGGGTCGAGGCCGGCGGTGGGCTCGTCGAGGAGCAACAGGTCCGGGCCCGGCGCCAGCGCCAGCGCGAGACCCAGCTTGGCGCGGGTGCCGCCGGAGAGCTCGGCCGCGCGACGGTCGCACGGCACGTCGAGCACCTTGAGCAGCCGCTTGAACTCGCCGTCGTCCCAGCGCGGGTAGAAGCCCGAGACGAACCGCCCCAGCTGCAGCGGCGTCATCCACGGGTAGAAGTTCTGCTCCTGCGAGACGTACCCGATGCGCTGCTTCTGGGCGACGCCGACCCTGCCGACCCGCTCACCGAAGAAGCACACCTCGCCGGAGTCCGGGCGCAGGATGCCCATGAGGACGAGGAGCGTGGTGGTCTTGCCGGCGCCGTTGCGGCCCAAGAAGCCGTAGACCTCGCCCTGCGGCACGTTCAGCGACAGCCCGTCCAGCGCTTGCACCTTCCCGAAGCGGCGGCGGAGGTCGGTCAGGCGCAGGGCGTCGGTCATGGCGGGGCGAGCCTACCCTGGCGGCGGGGGGCCGGCCATGGCGGCAAGCTGGCCGTGTAGCGGGTCAGCGATTACTTCCGGTGCCAACTGGTCAGCGATTACTTCCGATCGGCCCAGGGCGTGTTTGGCACAGCGGGCGCCACTCTACCCGGCGATGCGATTGGCAGGCGACGGCGGCGTGTCGGGACGGTCGTGTCGAGCGGTCGGTTGAGGAGAGGGGCGAACGGGGGGAGGGGCGCGGCTGTATGCGCCCCTTCCCCCGTTAGATCCGCCCGGAGGTCCCGAACATGGCACTCGCTTCGTGCAGCTCCGACGGCAGACGGAGCAGGCACTCCCCGGCTCAGGCAGCCTGCTTCTTGCGTCGCACGAGCTGGCCATAGCCGTTGAACGCAGGCGGCGGCAGGCCGCGTCGTGCCCTTGGCGTGGCAACAGCTACCGCCGGCTCTGCATTCAACCGGCGGACCGCCTTGCCGAACGCCTTGTCGGTCGCAGAGCGCTTGTGCCGCTTTCGAGGGCGCAGCTCTTCCAGAGGACTGGCGGACAGCGAGGCCACCAAGACGTCCTTCACGTAGACCCGCCAGCTCCCGTTGAGCAGTTGCCGCACCTCGGCCCGCGCCTTCGCGTAGCCGCGGCTGCCGGGCCCAGGCGGTATGTCGAAGACTCGCCCCTGGAGGCGTACAGCGTTGTCATTGCCCACCTGGGCCTCGTACCGGAAGCTGCAGGCGCGCTCGACGTCGATGCCCCGCAACGGGCGCCATGCGGGCGTCGCATCCTTGGGCGCGATGGCGAAGCGCCGGTTGTGCCCGGGAACGTATGCCGCGAGCACCTGGTCGGCCTCCTCGCGCGTGCAGGCGTTCGCCAGCCTGAGCTCCGACACCAGCCGGTCCTGAAGCGTCTTCCACAGCCGCTCGACGCGTCCCTTGGCCTGCGGCGAAAGCGCGGCGATGGGCGTGATGTTCAGCGCTCTCAACGCGTAGCCGACGTGAGTCAGGTCCTGCTCGCCGCGGAGTTCTTCCTCGAGCGTCCAATGGTCGTCGTTGCGCTGGAGCGCGGCGTGGCGGTCGCCATAGGCGGAGTGCGGGATGCCCTTCTCCAGGACGATCGCCTGCAGCGTTCTCAAGTAGCTCGCCGTGCACTCCTGGTCGACGAAGTGCGCCCCGGGTAGCAGCTCGCCAGTGGCGTCGTCGATCGCCCCCATGAGGCACAGCATCGGGCCTCGGCCTTCCAGCCAGTCGTGGCGGCTGCCGTCCCAGAGGATCATCAGGCCCGCCTGCGGCCGGCGGTCTCTGCGTCTTCTGTGCTTGCTCGCTCTGCGCTTGCGACTCAGGCCAATCTTGGCCTCTCGCAGCAGCCGCCTCACCGATGACCGGGACACCGAGATCTTCTCGTCCACCAGTTTCTCGGTGAAGTGCTGGTCGTTGAAGCCCGCGTACGTCGTGCGCGCCAACTCGACGATCCTTTCCCGGTCTTTGTCCTTGAGCCGGTTGGCGGGCCGCTTGCCCTTGTTGCCGTGGACGAGCGCCGCTGCGCCATCCGCTGCAACGGCCTTCCGCAGCTCCAGCAGCCAGCGCGGTGACACACCCAGGATCTGCGCCGCCTGCGCGACCGACAGCTCATCCCGCTCAACCCGCTTGATGACATCCAAACGGTCCCATTCTCGCTTGCTCATCAGTTCCATCTCCCAGGGCTAGCACCCCAGGCGATCGGAACTAATCGCTGAACAGTTGATCGGAACTAGTCGCTGACCCGTAACATGGCGGCAAGCTGGCCGTCGCTCAGGTCCCATGGGTCCTATGCGTCCCATAGGTCCCCTGTGTCCCATGCGTCCTATCCGACGATGGGACCTATGGGACACATGAGACGTATGGGACGTTCCGGGCGCCCGGTCACCGGGACACCGAGCGCCTGCAGCCCGCTTGATCGTCCGAAGCCTTCCCCGGATGATTCCGCCTCCCTCAGTCTGGAAGGCCTCCTCCTTGCCATCCCGAATTGCCGCAGCGCTCTCTGTCCTCCTGCTCTCCACGACCGCGCTCGGCGCGGCGCCCGCACCGGCCAAGGCGCCCGCCGACGCCCCGCCGCCGCCCGCCGCGGACATCGACGCGCCGCTGCCGGAGCTGCCCGAGCCCGCCGCCAAGCTCGACGACCCCTTCATGGCCGAGCTCGAGGGCTACAAGGCCGACGCCATCGCCCGCGCGCGCACCGTCGAGGCCGTCCTCCCGCTCCTGCGCGCCTACAGCCTGCGCGACCGGCTCTCGACGCTGGCGCCGCTCGCTCGCCTCTACGGCCAGTTCGTGGAGTGGGGCGCGGTCCCGCCCGAGGTCCGCTCGCTCGCCCGCTATCTGCTCGCCCAGGTGCAGAGGAGCCGGGGCCGCCTGCCCTCGGCGCAGGAGCAGACCGCCAGGCTCGGCTTCGTCACCCGGAGCTGGATCGCCGGGCCCTTCGACAACGAGGGCAAGTCGGGCTGCGACATGGCCTACCCGCCGGAGAAGGGCGTCGAGCTCGCCGCGCGCTTCCCCGGCAAGGTCCGCGAGATCGGCTGGCGCAAGCTGCCGGAGCTCTCCAAGGACGGCTACGTCGACCTGGGCGCCGTGCTCAGCCCCACCGACGAGACCGTCACCTACGCGCTCGCCGTCGTCGAGGTCGCCGCCGACCAGAAGGCGGTGCTGCACCTGGGCGCGTCCGGCGCCTCGCGCCTCTTCCTCAACGGCGTGAAGGTCCTCCAGGACGACGCCTACCACCCCGCCCGCTTCGACCAGTCCCAGGTCGGCGTCACGCTCAAGAAGGGCGCCAACCGCGTGCTGCTCAAGCTCTGCCAGCAGTCGGGCCCGGCGGGCTACTGGCTGCGCGTCTCCGGCCTCGACGGCGACGCGCTCTCCAACGCCACCCTCTCCGCCCCCGACACGCTGCCGCCGCTGCCCAAGGCCCCCACCCTCGCGCGCGAGGTCCAGGCCGCCCCCACTGCGCTGGACGCCTTCCGCAAGAAGGCCGACCTCTCGGCGAAGGACCCGGCGGCGCTGGCCCGCGCCGTGGCCGAGTACGCCGAGCTGCTCTTCGTCAAGCGCGTGAGCGATCCCAAGGACCAGCGCGAGGCCGCCGAGGCCGCCCGCGCCGCGCAGCTCGCCCCCAAGGAGCTGGGCCCGCAGATGCTCGCGGCCGCCACCGCCGACGACTCGAACGAGCGGCGCCGGTACCTCGAGGCGGCGCTGGCGAACCACCCGCTGCATCCCGCGGCGACCCTGGCGCTCGCGCGACACCTGATGGGCCACGACCAGTCGCGCCGCGCGCTCGATCTCCTCCTGCCCGCGGTGCAGAAGCAGACCGCGCACTATCCGCTCTCGCTCGGCCTCGCCCGCGCCTACGACGAGGTAGGCCTGGCGCGGCACTCGGCGCAGCTCATCGCGAGCCTGGCCCGGACCTACCGCGACCGGCCCGAGGTCGTCCGCGAGGCCGCCCGGCTCGCCCGCCGGCACGACCAGATGCGCGACTCGGTCTCCCTCCTGCGCGTGGCCATCGCGCTGCGCTTCGACGACCTCGAGTCCCGGCGCCTGCTGGTCTCCTCGCTCTCCGACCTGGGTGAGGTCGAAGCCGCGCTCAAGGAGCAGCGCGAGATCTGCTCGCTCGATCCGTGGGACGTGCGCAGCTGGCTGCGGCTGGGCGAGCTCTCCGCCGCCAACGGCCGCACCGACGAGGCCAAGGCAGCCTTCGCCAAGGCCATCGAGATCGCTCCCGAGGACGCCGAGGTCTTCGAGCGGCAGGGCCAGGCGCTGACCCGGAGCGGCGAGACCAAGGAGGCCATCGCCGCCTTCACCCGCTCGCTGGAAGCTCAAGCCCCAGAACCCGCAGGTCAAGGAGGCGCTCAAGGCCCTGCGCAGCGAGGGCCGCGGTTTCGGCGAGGACCTGGCCTACGACGCGGCCAAGCTCGCCGCCGAGGTCCCGCCCACCCCTGGCGAGGACGCCGTCGCGCTCGCCGACTTCACCGCCGTCAAGGTGCTGCCCAGCGGCCTCTCCTCGCGCTTCGAGCAGACCGTCATCCGCGTGCAGACCGCGCGCGGCGTCGAGAAGCAGCGCTCGCAGTGGGTCACCTACTCGCCCGACCGGCAGGAGCTGAAGATCCTCAAGGCGCGGGTGCTCAAGCCCGACGGGTCGATCATCGAGTCGCACCAGGAGTCGGAGCGCTCGCTCTCCGACGGCGCCTCCCGGCTCTACTACGACGCCCGCGGCCGCATCATCAGCTTCCCCAACCTGGACCCGGGCGACGTGCTCGAGCTGGCCTGGCGGCTGGACGACACCGCCAACGACAACCTGCTCTCCGACTACTTCGGCGACGTCAGCACCGTGCAGGCCGACCTGCCCAAGGCGCGGTTCGACTACGTGCTCCAGGCGCCCGTCGGCCGGACGATCTTCTCCAACACCTGCCCGGTGAAGCTGGAGAAGACCGAGCAGGCCAAGCCCGACGGCTCGCGGCTGTACCGCTGGTCGGCGCGCAACGTCCCCGAGATCGTGCCCGAGCCCGGCATGCCCGGCGGCTCGGAGGTCTACGCGCAGCTGCACGTCTCGACCTACTCGGACTGGGAGGCCGTCAACCGCTTCTACTGGGGCCTGGTGCGCGACCAACTCGTGCCCACCGACGAGATCAAGGCGGCGCTCAAGGAGATCGTCGCCGGGCTGCCCAAGAACCCGGACGAGCTGACCATCATCCGCGCGGTCTACGGGTTCGTGGTGACCAAGACCCGCTACGTGGGCCTCGAGTTCGGCATCCACGGCTTCAAGCCGTACAAGGTGGACAAGGTGCTCGCGCGCCGCTTCGGCGACTGCAAGGACAAGGCGTCGCTGATGCACGCGCTGCTCGAGGCGGCGGGCATCGACTCGCGGATGGTGCTCTTGCGCATGCGCCGGCTGGGGGCGATCGACCCGGTGCCGGCGTCGCTGGCCATCTTCGACCACGCCATCCTCTACGTGCCCAAGCACGACTTGTGGCTCGACGGCACCGCGGAGCTGTACGGCAGCCGCGAGCTTCCCGGCCGAGGACACCGGCGCGGTGGTGATGGTGGTGGAGCCTGGCGGCGGCGCGAAGCTCGGGCAGATCCCCGCGGGCAAGGCCGAGGCCAACCTGACGCAGTCGACCTACGACATCACGCTCTCGCCGGAGGGCCGCGCAGCGATCCAGGCCAAGGCCACGGTGAGCGGGCTCAATGCCCCCGACTACCGGCGCTCGTTCCAGCAGGCCGACGGGGCGCGCGAGAAATACGAGCAGGGCTGGGCGCGGGCGTTCCCGGGCATCAAGGTGCTGGACCTGAAGACCAGCGACCTCAACGCGCTCGAGAAGGACGTGGAGCTCACCTTCTCGATGGACGCGCCGACCTGGGGCGAGCGCGAGGGCGAGACGCTCTCCTTCACGCCGTTCGGCCAGGGCGCGTCGTACGTCGAGTCCTACTCGCCGCTGTCGGCGCGCACCTTCGACCTCGTCCTGCCGTTCCCGTGGACCAACCGCTTCACCTACAAGATCGCGCTGCCGGCGGGCGCCAAGGCCGAGCTGCCCAAGCCGGTCGACGTGCGCAGCCCGTTCGGGGCCGTGAAGCTCGCCTACAAGCTGGATGGCGCCTCGACGGTGGTGGCCGAGGGCGAGGTGATGATGGGCACCTCGCGCGTGAAGGCCGGCGACTACCCGGCGTTCCGGACGTTCATGGGGCAGATCGACCAGGCGCTAGGGCGGCGGGTGAAGGTGAGCGGGGCGGCCGCGGGGCCGCAGACGAGCGCGCGCTGAGTTGGTAGTTGCGACCGTAGCGCTCACGAAATGAATCCGGGGGCTGAATGCCCCCGGCTATCTGCACGAAGGCCACTAAAGTGGGCTGGCCCCCGGATTCGGTGCCGCGCTGCCGACGCCATTCCTCGGGGGCGTTCGCGGCTGTTCCTGGGCAAGCGCGCTTGCGCATTGGGGGGTGAGTTCTGTGAAAGGAGCCGCGGCGACCCTGCCGCGCTGAACCGGGGGCCAGCCGGCTTCAGCCGCCTTCGGGCAGATAGCCGCGGGCCTTCAGCCCGCGGTTTCCTGGCGGCGCGCTTCGCGGTTCCCCGGCGCAGCGCTCCGTTGTCTCCCGGCGCGGCGCTCCGCGGTCTCCCGGCAGCGCTCCGCGGTTTCCCGGAGTCGGTCCGCGGTTTCCCGGCCCGTCTGTCCGCTGCTCCTTGAATCTCCGCTGCTCTAGGGCGACCGGTACTCTGCCTGCTGTCCTCTCTGCGAAAGGCCGAGTGCCAGGTACCACCCCAACACTGGCCCCGCCCCGGCTCCCAGCACCGGCACCGGGAAGGCTCCGAACAGCGGCACCAGCAGAGTGGTCACGAGGTAGGCGCCCAGCGCTCCGGCTAATGCGTTTCGTCGCGCCGCAAGGAGCAGGGGCGCAACGAGCACCACCAGCGCCAACGCCATACCCAGCGTCCCCACGAGCCCCGAGTCGATCGCCATCGAGTGGATGCGCTCGACGTGCGCCACTGGCGCGAGCGGATCCGGACGAATCCAAGCCCAAGCCGTCGCGCTCACGAGGATTGCGCCGAAGGCCACTTTGGCGGCCGGCCGCGCTCCGCTCCGGATGAGCAGCACCGCGAGGCCCACCGCCAGCGCCGTCTGCTGACCGGCGTCGGGCTGAACGAGCTGAATCGCCAGCGCCGCGGCCGCGACGATTGCACTTCGCCAGTCCGCGCGCTGCGCGAGAGCCGCGAGAACCAAGGGCGCGAAGGCCGCGGAGGCATTGAGCCGAATCGGGCCGAGCTGGAGCCAGCGATGGACTCCTTCGTTGCCTTCGAAGACCAGAGTCGTCGCGATCGCCAGCACGGCGACGACCGCCGTAGCGAGCGCGTGACCTCGAACCACCTTCGGGAGCAGGGCCGCGAAGATCACGCCGAGGACGACGGCCGCGGCATTCGGAAGGAAGGCCACGGCGGAGACCCCGCTCTTCACCGCCACGGCTGCGCCCACGGCAATCGCCGGAAGGGGTGTCAGCAGAAGCAGGAGCCGGGTTCGCATCTCGCGCCGATGCTAACGCCCGCTCAACAGGCCATCGAATTCCCGGCGCTTTTCCTGCCGCAGATCCCCGCGCCCACTCATCCGTTCCACGGACGTCTCGCCGTTTTTAGGAGCCGTCCATGAAGAAGCTCGCGCTCGCCGCCTTCGCCGTCGTCGCCACTCTCTGTCTCGCCAGCCTTCCCGCCCGTGCCGACGAGAAGTCGGAGCAAGCCGCCGCGGACCTGCTCCACAAGAAGCTCCAGTCCGAGTCTCCTCAGGACGCGGCGCTCTTGGGCGCGGTCAAGGGCAAGGACATCGTGGTCGTCGCCGGCAGCATGGACCACATCGAGACGGTGCTGGCCGCGGCGCGCATCAAGTTCACGCTCATCCAGCCGGAGCAGGTCGCCCGCTGGCAGCTGCGCAACGATCAGATCGTCATGGTCAACTGCCCGGGCCGCATCCCCGATGACGGCGTCCAGCGCATCCAGAAGTTCGTGCGCGCCGGCGGCCTGCTCTACACCACCGACTGGTCGCTCGCGAACCTGGTGCAGAAGGCCTTTCCCGGCACCATCGCCCACAACGGCTCCAGCACCGGCAACGAGGTCGTCCCAGTCATCGTCGACAAGGCGAGCGACAACCTGATGAGCAAGATGCTGCTCACCGGAAAGGGCGAGCCGCAGTGGTGGCTCGAGGGCTCGAGCTACCCGATCAAGATCCTCGACTCGAAGAAGGTCGAGGTGCTCGCCCACTCCAAGCTGATGGGCCAGCGGTACGGCTCGGCGCCGGTGGTCGTGCGCTTCCGCTGGGAGGACGGCGAGGTCATCCACGTGGTCAGCCACTTCGTGCGCCAGATGGCCACCCAGGGCCAGCAAGTCGCCGCGGCCGCCAAGGTCGACTCCATCTCCGGGCTCTCCGACGGTGACAAGAAGGCGTTCAAGGAGACCGCCGCCAGCCAGGCCAACTTCAGCGACGTGGAGTCGAGCTACGCCTTCCAGAAGATGACGACCAACCTCGTGGTCGACAAGCAGCGCAAGAACGCCGACCTCGACCGCGCCTACAACATGACCGTCGCCGCGCCCACGCCCATCGCCGGGCAGGCCGTCGCGCCGGGCGCCAAGCTCAAGGTCCTAGGCCGCGAGGGCAAGGGCCGGGTGAGGGTCCGCGACGACCAGGGCAACGAAGGCTACGTCGCCGAGGACTCGCTGGTGGCGCGCTAGCGCTCCTGCTCAGACTGGGCGCCGGTCTCATGGGTCCTATAGGTCTCAACGGTCCTGTGAAGTCCTGGGACGTATGGGACCTATGGGACTCATGGGACATATGGGACGCGTCGCGCCTCTGGCCCCCCAAGAGAGCGAGCGGTCGCAGCGCACTCGCCGCAGAACCTCCACCCCGGATCCTGAATCGAAGGATCCGGCCCTGCGTTGGGCGAGGTGGAGGGCAGGTCATGGCGGCGAGCGGCGGCTTTCGAATCCCTGAACCCATCAACGAGCCCATCCTCCAGTACGGGCCCGGCTCCCCCGAGAAGAAGGCGCTCAAGGCGCGCCTGAAGGAGCTGGGCTCCACCCAGGTGGAGATCCCCGTGGTGGTGGGCGGCAAGCCCATCCACACCGGCCGCCTCGCCGAGGTCCGCGCACCCCACGCCCACCGGCACCTGCTGGCCCGCTTTCACGAAGCCGGCCGCCCGGAGGTCGAGGCCGCCATCAAGAGCGCCCTCGAGGCCCACCGCGACTGGGCCGCCCTGCCCTTCCACGAGCGGGCCTCGGTCTTCCTCAAGGCCGCCGACCTGCTCGCCGCCGGCTGGCGCCCGACGATCAACGCCTCGACGATGCTCGGCCAGAGCAAGACCGTCTTCCAAGCGGAGATCGACGCGGCCTGCGAGTCCATCGACTTCTGGCGCTTCAATGCCGCCTTCGCCGAGCGGATCTACGCGGAGCAGCCCGCCGCCTCGCCGCAGCACTTCAACCGGCTCGAGTACCGGCCGCTCGAGGGCTTCGTCTTCGCGGTGACCCCGTTCAACTTCACCTCCATCGGCGCCAACCTGCCGACCGCGCCGGCGCTGATGGGCAACACGGTCGTCTGGAAGCCCGCCTCCACCGCGGTGCTCTCGTCCTGGTACCTCTTCAAGCTGCTGGAGGAGGCGGGCCTGCCGCCGGGCGTCATCAACTTCGTCCCCGGCCAGCCCGACGCCGTGGGCAGCACAGCCTTCGCCTCGCCCGACTTCGCCGGCCTGCACTTCACCGGCAGCACCCGCACCTTCCGCACGCTCTGGAAGGCCATCGGCGAGAACGTCGAGCGCTACCGCAACTACCCGCGCGTCGTGGGCGAGACCGGCGGCAAGGGCTTCGTCTTCGCCCACCCCTCGGCCGACGTCGAGGCGCTCTCGGTGGCGCTGGTGCGCGGCGCCTTCGAGTACCAGGGCCAGAAGTGCTCGGCCGCCTCGCGCGCCTACGTCCCCGAGAGCCTCTGGCCCGCGGTCAAGGAGCGGATGCTCGCCATGCTCTCGGAGATCAAGGCGGGCGACGTCGAGGACTTCACCAACTTCATGGGCGCGGTCATCGACGAGAAGGCCTTCCTGCGCATCAAGGCCTTCGTCGACGCCGCCCGCGACTCGTCGACCATGCGGATCGTCTATGGCGGCCGCTGCGAGGCCACCACCGGCTACTTCGTCAGCCCCACGGTGGTGCAGACGACCGACCCCAAGTGCAAGCTGATGTCCGAGGAGATCTTCGGCCCGGTGCTCACTGTCTGGGCCTACCCCGACAACGCGCTCGACCGGGCGCTGGAGCTCGTCGACACCACGACGCCCTACGCGCTCACCGGCGCCATCTGGGCCCGCGACCGCCGGGTCATCCACCAGCTCACCGAGCGGCTGCAGTACTCCGCCGGCAACTTCTACGTGAACGACAAGCCGACCGGCGCGGTGGTCGGCCAGCAGCCCTTCGGCGGCGCGCGGGCCTCGGGCACGGACGACAAGGCGGGCAGTCCCGCGAACCTGATGCGCTGGACCTCGCTGCGCACCGTCGCCGAGAACTTCTCGCCCCCGCGCCGCTACGACTATCCGTTCATGGCGGAGAAGTGACCGGAGCAGGTAGCTTGGCGCGCGGGAGGGCTCCCGCGTGCCGACGCTTTCGCCCGAAGAGCAGGACTGGCTGCTGCAATCCCTGGTCAGCCTCGCCGCCTCGCGCGGTGCGGCTCCGCTGCTCACCAACCCGCTCCTCGAGCCCAGCGACCGGTTCTTCCCCGACGCCTGGGAGGCGAGCGAGCGAGGTGTGAAGGTGCTCGCCAAGCGCCTGCTCGACTACGCGGGGCTGCCGCTGACCCCCGAAGTCGTCCCGTTCTCGCAGCCGGACGAGATCCGCGAGCTCAACGAGTTCGGCGGCGCCAAGGCCTGGGGCCACGAGGGGGCCGCGGCCTACTTCGCCGGCATCGAGGGCTCGCGCTGTCTCTTCGGCTGCGCCGTCGAGCGGATGGCCGAGCCCGAGGTGGTGGTGGCGACGATGGCCCATGAGGTGGCCCATGCCTACCGCCGCTTCCACGGCCTGGAGGTCGACGACCGCGACGAGGAGGAGCGTCTGACCGACGTGACGACCCTCTTCCTGGGCTTCGGAATCCTGACGACCAACGGCTCGTACCTCTTCCGGCAGTCAGGGCGCGTCGAAGGCAACATGACCTACACCCAGTGGTCGCACCAGCACGCGGGCTACTTGCCGCCGGAGGCGATGTCCTTCCTCTTGGCGGCGCAGGCCGAGGCGCGCGGCCTGGGCTTCTGGCAGCGACGCCGTCTCGCCGGCCTGCTCGAGCCCAACCAGTCGGCCTTCTTCCGCGCAGCGCGCAGCCAGGTCCGCGGGCACCCGCTGCTCGCCGAGCTGCGCGCCCCCGGGGGCCGGCCCGGCACTTCGCCGACCACCGCAGCGCCGGCCTTGGCGCCGATGAAGCTCGAGGGTCCTGTGCCGGAGGCACTCGAGGCGCCCAAGCCGAACGCCGGGCGTCGCACCTGGCGCGTGCGCCGGGACAAGGCCATCCCGCGGGGCTTCTTGGGGATGCTCGCCGGGATGGCCGTCGGGATCCCCGCGATGGTCGCGAGCGGCAGGCTCGAGCTCGGCCTGCTGCTGGTCGGCGTCGGAACCGTGGTCGGCCGGAGCATCGGCAAGCACCAGCGATGGGACTACTGCTCGGACCCGGCCTGCGCCGCCGACCTCGACCCCAGGGACCTGGCTTGCCCCCGGTGCGGCGGGACGATCTCCGGAGACCTCGACGACCCGTCGAAGCGGCCGCTGGACGACGACGAGAAGAACGCCTTCCTGAGCTGACCGGCTACTGGCAGACGCCGTTGGTGTTGCACTGGAAGGGGAGGCAGCCCATCAGCCCGGAGCACTTGCAGGTCTGGCCCGGACCGCAGCTGCAGTCCATGGCGGCGCAGCCCGAGTTGGCGACGCAGGCGCAGCTCGCGGTGTCGCACTTCTGGGTGGGAAGGCAGCTGTTGTTGCAGTTGTTGCAGGCAGCCTTCTCGCAGACGTGCTTGGTGGTGTTGCAGCTCAGGCCGCCGGTGCAGCAGTTGGAGCCGCAGCCCGGCAGCGGCAAGCAGCCCCACTTGCACATGCCGCTCGAGGTGTCGCACCAGTGGCCGGCGGTGAGCGTGTGGCACTGGTCGTCGGTGGTGCAGGCGGTATTGCCCACGCACTTGCCGGCGGTGCAGTCGAAGCCGGGCCCGCAGTCGGTGCCGGCGACGCAGGGACGGCAGACCTTCTCGACGCAGGCCAGCTCGCCGCACGGCCCGCGGTCGCCGCCGGGGCAGGCGATGGCGGCAGTGCACACGCCCTCGACGCAGTTCTGCGTGGCGGCGTCGCAGTCGGCGGTCTCGGCGCACGGGCCGCACTTGCCGGTGGCGAGGTCGCAGCGCGGGCCGGCGGCGGCGCCGGTGCAGTCGGCCTTGGACGCGCAGCCCACCACGCACTCGTTGCTGGCGTTGCAGATGGAGCCCGCCTCGCAGTGATCGTTCTTCTCGCAGGTGGCGCCCTGCTTGGCGCAGAGCTGGTCGATACAGGCCAGCCCGGCGCAATCGGCCCGCGTGGCGCAGGCCTTGCCGGCGTCGACGACAGGCGCCGCCGCGTCGACCTCGCAGCCGCCGTCGCAGCCGACGCACTTGCCGTTGTGGCTGCACCACTGGCCGGCGGGGCAGGTGTCGTCCTCGCACCACAGGCACAGGCCGCCGATGCAGTCGCCGGCCGCGCAGTCGTCGCCGGTCTCGCAGTCCACCTCCGGCGTGCCGGTGTCGGGGCGCTGCGCGGGCGGCTGCTCGGGCTGGCTGCACCTCGTGGCCAGGAGCAGCCCGCAGACGGCGAACGGGGCGAGGAGCAGGCTGCGCCGGACCATGGGACCTCCGAGGGTGCGCCGAAGGATTGAGATGCTAGCGACGGCGGCGCGCGAGGGTCAACGCGACGCGTGATAGATTCTCCGCCCCCGAGAGGTCCTGATGATCGCCAAGTGCGCGCGCTGCCAGTACGTCTTCACCACCGACCGCTACGGCCGGCAGTTCTGCCCGTCGTGCGGCGCCGAGCTCGTCCTCCCAGCCCCCAGCGGCGCCACGCCTCCCGCAGGTCCCCCGTCACAGCCCTCCGGCGCGGGTCCGGTCCCCGGTGCGGGTCCGCTCCCCGGCCCTGGCGTCGGCCCCGTTCGCGGCCCCTCGGCGCCGCCGCCGGCGCAGCCGTTCGGCACGGCAGTCCCGCCGCAGGCGCCCGCTCCTGGCGGCCAACCCGCGCGCTGCCCGAGCCACCCCGACCGGCCCGCCACCGACGTCTGTGCCCGCTGCGGCTCCTTCACCTGCCGCGAATGTCTGCAGCCCGGAGTCGACGGCCAGCCCCAGTGCCCGGCCTGTCGGGGGCGCGGCGGCGAGGTGCAGCCCACGCCGTGGGAGGAGCGCGGGCAACGCGGGGTGATCGGCGCGTACCTGGAGACCGTCAAGCTGTCGGTCACCGACCCGGTGCGGCTGTTCGAGCGGATGCGCGTCGACAACGCCGCCGGCGCCCTCTCGTACTTCTGGATCAACTTCGCGGTCGGAGTCATCGCCGCGCAGGCCTGGGCCCCGGTGATCTCCGGGCTCGGGTTCGATCCCTTCAAGCAGGGCGGGGCACCCAAGCTCCCCGAAGGGTTCGAGAAGTTCGTGGAGCTCAACAACTCCTTCGCCTTCAACCTCGCGGCGGGCGTCGTCTTGGCGCTCCTGGGGCCGGTCTTCCTCTACCTCGTCACCGGCGTCATCCACCTGGGCCTGCTCTTGTTTCAGAACGCCCCGAGGGGCTTCAACGCTACGCTGCGATCGGTCTCCTACGCCTCGGCGCCGCAGCTGCTGCAGCTGGTGCCGATCTGCCTGGGCCCGGTCGGCGGTGTCTGGTCGCTCGTGCTCATCGTCATCGGCCTGTCGCGCACGCACCGCATCTCCGTGGGGAAAGCCCTCCTCGGCGTCGCCGTCCCCCTCGTGGTGGTCTTCTGCTGTTGCTGCGGGCTCTTCTCGATGGCGCTGGCCGGCACCATCGCTGCGGCCGGGACCATGCCGCATTAGCCCTGAGCCGTTAAGCTGTCCGTCCGATGACGTCGTTCGTGCGCTTCAAGAGGCCGTCCAAGCCCGCCGTGGGCCTGCTGGAGATCTACGGGGCCATCGGCGTCCTGCTGCTGCTGGTGGCGCGCTTCGTGCCGCTGGCCCGCCTGCCGTACTGGGGCTGCGGCCTGCGCAAGCTCACCGGCTACCCGTGCCTCGCCTGCGGGATGACGCGCTCGTTCGACTGGTTCGCGCAGGGGCGCCTCCTCGACGCGCTGCTCATCAACCCGCTCGGCTTCCTCCTCGCGGTCGCCAGCGTCGTCGGCGTCCTCTACCTCGTCCTGCGGCCGCTGCGGCTGCCGCGGCTCGAGTGGGAGCTGTCGGACCGCGCCGGATTCATCGTCCGCGTCGTGGCCATCGTCCTGATCTTCGCGAACTGGGGGTACCTGGTGACGCGGACCTTCTTGGGACGGATGTCGTAGGCCGCTGTAAGCGCCCGCCGCCCCGCCCGTGGATTTGGACGAAGCCCGCCCACGGAGGTCGTTCATGCGCTTCGCCAAGCCTGCCGTCGTCGCCCTCTGCTCCTTCTCCTTCCTCTCGATGCTCGCCTGCGCCGTCGGCGGTCCGATGATGCGCTACGCGGCGCCCGCGCCCGCCACCGTTCAATTCGCCGCCGACCAGCCTCTGCTCGACGTCCAGAAGGCCGAGCGCGAGTTCAATACCGAGTCCTACTCGCACATCGTCGAGAACCCGTTCCTCGGCGTCGCCCACAACCCGCTCTCCACCTTCGCCGCCGACGTCGACACCGCCTCCTACGCCAACGTCCGCCGCTTCCTCACCGGGGGCCAGCTGCCGCCGCCCGACGCGGTGCGCATCGAGGAGCTGCTCAACTACTTCACCTATGACTACGAGCCACCCCGCGACGGTCCCTTCGCGGCGCACATCGAAGTCGCTCGCGCCCCCTGGAACCGCGAGCACCTCTTGGCCCGCATCGGCCTGAAGGCCCGCGAGCTGCCGCGCGGCCAGCGCCCGCCCTCCAACCTGGTGTTCCTCATCGACGTCTCGGGATCGATGGACGCCGCCAACAAGCTGCCGCTGCTCAAGAAGGCCTTCCGCATGCTCATCGACCAGCTCGACGAGCGCGACCGCGTGGCCGTGGTGGTCTACGCCGGTGAGTCGGGCGTGCTGCTGCCTCCCACCGGCGGCGAGCAGAAGACCCGAATCGCCTCGGCCATCGAGAACCTCGGCGCCGGCGGCTCGACCAACGGCGCCGGCGGCATCGAGCTCGCCTACCGGATCGCCTCCGAGAACTTCCGGCCGGGCGGCGTCAACCGCGTCATCCTCGCCACCGACGGCGACTTCAACGTGGGCGTCACCAGCGAAGGCTCGCTCGTGCGCCTCGCCGAGGAGAAGGCCAAGACCGGCGTGTTCCTCACCGTGCTGGGCTTCGGCATGGGCAACTACAAGGACTCCACCGTCGAGCAGCTCGCCGACAAGGGGAAGGGCAACAACGCGTACATCGACTCCGAGCTCGAGGCGAAGAAGGTCCTGGTCGAGCAGATGGGCTCGACGCTGGTCACCGTCGCCAAGGACGTGAAGCTCCAGGTCGAGTTCAACCCGGTGCGCGTCGCCTCCTGGCGGCTCATCGGCTACGAGAACCGCGTGATGCGCGCCGAGGACTTCAAGGACGACACCAAGGACGCCGGCGCGGTCGGCGCGGGACATGCGGTGACCGCCCTCTACGAGCTGGTCCCCGCGGGCCAGCCCGCGGGCGCCGGCGAGGTGGACGCGCTCAAGTACCAGACCACGCGCGCGCCCTCCCCTGCCGCCACGAGCGAGGAGCTGTTCACGCTCAAGCTCCGCTACAAGGACCCCGAGGCCGCCGCGAGCCACGAGCTGGTCTTCCCGGCGCCGGTGCAGGTGCGCTCCGAGCCGTCGCACGAGGCCCGCTTCGCCGCCAGCGTCGCTGCCTTCGGGATGCTCCTGCGCGACTCGCCGAACCGGGGCGACGCCAGCTTCGACCTCGTCCTCTCTCTCGCCGAGCAGGCCCGCGGACAGGACGTCGGCGGCTACCGCGGCGAGTTCGCGGAGCTGGTGCGCGCCGCGGCGCGGCTCAAGGGCGTTCGCGCCGACCGGTGACGGGTCTCACCCAACTTCGGGCCCTCTTGGCGACCGCCGGTCCGTTGTCGGGCCGGCGGTCGCGTGCCATAAACGGCGCCGTGCCCAGCTCGAACGACCCGACGACGTTGTTCATCCTCTCGGCCCTCCAGGCGGACGCGAAGCACGGCGAAGCGACGCTGCAGGCCATCGCCGCGGCGGCCACCGCACGGAAGCTCCAGCCCGACGTCCACGACCTCGTCTCCACCAAGGTCCAGGCATGCTACGGCTGCGGCGCCTGCGGACTGGTGACCCCCGGGATCTGCACGGTCCAGGACCCGATGCAGCAGATCTTCCGGAAGATCGTGAAGAGCCGCGTCTTCGTCCTGGCCTCCCCCATTCGCTTCGGGACGCACCACTCGGAGCTCAAGAAGGCGATCGATCGCTGCCAGCCGCTGATGGTGCCGCTCTACACGGTCCGCGGCGGCGAGCTGAACTTCCGGCCGCGCTACTCCCAGCCACCGCTCCTCCTCGGAGTCGGGCTGCTGGCGAAGGCCGATTCCGAGCAGGAGTCCGCCTATCGGGCGCTGATGGAGCGCCACGGCGGGAACCTGGCCATGGCGTCCGGCGCGGCGGTGCTGCTCGCGTCCGACTCGGCGGCCGAGAAACAGGCCAAGGTCGAGAAGGCGCTCGGCGCTCTCCTGGAGGCTCGACAGTGAAGGCGCTCATCGTCGTTGGCAGCCCGCGGACCCGGTCCAACTCCAAGGCCCTGGGCGCCTATCTCCAGAAGAAGCTCGAGTCGCTCGGCGCGTCGGTGGACCTCTTCCGCCTTCCCGCCAAGGGGATCGACGGCGCGGACCTCGACGCCTTGGTCGGGCGCATGCGCGCCAGCGACTCGGTGGTGCTCGTCGCGCCGCTCTACCTCAACGGCCTGCCCGCCTCGACCCAGCGGCTGCTCGAGGACCTCGCCGACCGCAAGGAGGCGCTGGCCGGGCACGCGCCGCGCTTCTACGGCGTCTCGCACTCCGGGTTCCCCGAGCCGACGCAGCGCGCCCCCGAGGTCCGCTCGATGCAGCTCTTCGCGCGGGAGATGGGCTGGCCGTGGCAGGGCGCGCTGAGCATCGGCGGCACTTCGCCCATCGACGGCAAGCCGCTCGAAGAGGCGGGGATGTTCGGCAAGGTCTCGCGCAAGGCCCTCGACGCCGCGGCCCCGGAGATCGCCGCTGGGGCCCCCTTCTCGCCGGTCACCATCGCGATCAGCCAGCACAAGCCCATCCCCATGCCGCTGTGGGCGCTGGTGTGGCTCATCAACTCACGCACCAAGTCGCTGGCGAAGAAGAAGGGGCTCGCGCTCTTCGGCGAGCCGTACCGGGCATAGCGGCTTCGGGCACGCACTGGGCTGCAGGGCACGCCTCAGAACGCGCAGTTTCATGTCACAAAGTAGCTGCCTATCTTTAGCAAGCGCTGCCCGCCCAGTGCGTGGACGAAGTGGACGGTGTCGACGCGGCGGACTGCTGTGGGCCGCAGCCCAGCTTCGCTCGTGGCGACCCTCAGTCTTCGTCCGTCCAGGTGTCGAGCCGGCCGAGCACCGCCGCCCCCGACTCCTTCGCCTCGAGGATGCAATCCTCCGCCTCGGGGCTGTCGGGGTTCTCCCACTCGGTGCCCCGGGCGCTCTTGCAGAACTCGAACTTCACGACGTCGAAGCGCTGCTCGGTGAGGCTCTTGCGGACCTTCGCCTCGGCGGCGGCGACGTTCTTGGCGACGACGTAGAAGCGCGCGAACGCACCGACGACGTCCTCGTCCACCGCCTCGCAGCCCTTCTCGGGACGGACCTCGACGAGCGCGACGAAGACGTCCAAAGCTTCGGCCATGGTCTACCTCAGGGGTTCCAGTGGAGCGTCGCAGAGCCCACCGCCCAGGCGTCGCCGGAGGCGCTGCCCCAGATCGACTCCAGCATCTGCTGGCTCGGCGAGGTGACCTTGAACCACTGCGTGCCGTTGTAGCGCAGGAGCGTCCCGCTGGCGCCGACCGCCCAGACGTCGTCCTTGGCGAAGCCGAAGACGCCGTTGAGGGTCTGGTCGGTCGGGCTGGTCACCTTGGTCCATGCCTTGCCGTCGTAGTGGAAGATGACCCCGCCCGTGCCCACGGCCCAGACGTCGTCGCTCTTGCTGCCCCACACGCCATAGAGCGGAGAGGACGTCGGCGCGTTGAGCCTGTCCCAGGAGCTGCCCGTCCAGTGCAGGGCGGTCCCTCCTCCGCCGACCGCCCAGATGTCGTTGGCGCCCGAGCCCCAGATGCCCGTCAGGCCGTAGGTGGTCGGCTTGCCCGCCTGCTCCCAGCCGTTGCCCTGGTTGCGCACGATGACCCCGGTGACGCCCACCGCCCACACGTCCTTCGCCGACGAGCCCCAGAGGCCCGTGAGGAAGAGCGAGGTCGGGCTCGTGACGGTGGTCCAGGCGCTCCCGTCCCAGTGAAGGAGCACGCCCTTGTCGCCTGCCGCCCAGACATCGTTGGGGCCGCTGCCCCAGACCGCACGCAGCCAGTTGACCGTACCGCTCTCCACCTTCGTCCAGCCCGTGCCCTGCCAGCGGGCGATCGTGCCGCCCGTCCCCACGCCCCACACGTCGCCGGCGCCGCTGCCCCAGACCGCATGGAGGCGCTCCTCGGTCCCGGAGGGCACGTCCTTCCAGCCGTCCTTGCAGGTGGTCTCGGCGTCCTCCGGTTCGGTGCAGATCTTGGCGGGCGGGGTGGGGCCGCTCGAGCACGCCGCGGCGAGGAGAAGCGCTCCAGTGATCCATCGAGTCCGCATGTCGCCTCCGAATCGGAGTCCAGGATTCCGGTCCGGGCGCGCCGGACCAAAGCCACTCATGGATGCCCCAGGTCGCCGACCGAGGCAACCGCGAACCGCGCCCCACAGCGGCCTACCCCTCCTCGGGCCGGCCGAAGATGAGCTGCACGAGCGCCCGGTCCTCCGGCGCGCAGAACAGGTAGACGTGGTCGCCCGCCGCGAAGACCGTCTTCCCGCGGGGCGCCACGAGCTCCTCTCCGCGGACGATGAGCATGACCGAGGTGGTCTCCGGGAAGGGGAGCTCCTGCAGCGCGCTGCCGCAGACCGCCGACGCCTGCTCGATGAAGAAGGAGAGCACCTCGCCGCGCAGCACCCGCGTCGAGGCGATCTCCAGCACCGCCTCCGAGGGCGGCGGCTCGTGGCTGGCCAGGTCGAGCGCCCGGGTGGCCCAGCGCACGGTGCCGCCGGGCAGGAGCGTGGAGACGACGACGATGAAGAACACGACGTTGAGGATGTCGCCGGCTCCGGGCGCGCCCGCCAGCACCGGGAAGACGGCGAGGATGATGGGCACCGCGCCCCGCAGGCCGACCCAGCCGACGTAGGCCACCTCCTTGAGCGGGTAGCGGAACGGCAGCAGGCAGGCCGCCACGACCAGCGGCCGGGCCACCAAGGCGAGCAGCAGCGAGAGCGCGAGACCGACCCAGGCCACCTTCCAGAGGCCGACGGGATCCGCCAGCAGGCCCAGGACGAGGAACATCCCTATCTGGCAGAGCCAGGCGACCGCGTCGTGCACCCGCAGGAGCCCCGTCTTGTAGGGCAGCGCCTTGTGGTTCAGCACCATGCCCGCGAGGTAGACGGCGAGGAAGCCGCTGCCGTGCGCGAGGGTGGTCACGCCGAAGGAGACGAAGGCGATGGCCAGCGTCAGCACCGGGTACAGGCCGGCGGCCGGCAGGCGCACGCGGGCGAGCAGCCAGCGCCCGGCGTAGCCGAAGCCCACGCCCAGCGCCGCGCCCACCACGAGCTGCACCAGGACCTCCAGCGCCAGCCAGCCGCTCAGCGGCGAGCCCCCGGTCAGCACCTCGGTGACGGCGATCGTCAGCAGCACCGCCATCGGATCGTTGAGGCCGGACTCGAGCTCGAGGGTCAGCCCGACGCGCTTCTTGAGCTGCACGCCGCTGTTGCGCAGCACGGAGAAGACGGCCGCCGCGTCGGTGGACGAGACGATGGACCCGATGAGGAACGACTCGGTCCAGCCGAAGCCCAGCAGCCGCGCAAAGAGCGCGAGCAGCACCGCGGTCCCCGCCACCCCCACCGTGGCCAGCACGCTCGCCGGGCCGATGGCCTGGCGCAGCGTGGAGACGGAGGTGTTCAGCCCGCCGTCGAAGAGGATGAGGACCAGCGCCGCGATCCCCACGCGGAACGCGAACGCGGGGCTCGCGAGCGCCGGACCGCCCAGCCCCTCCAGCCCGACGATGAGGCCCAGCGCCAGGAAGGCCAGGTTGACGGGGATGCCGAAGCGCCCGACCGCCCGGCCGAACAGCGCGCTGACCAGCCCCAGCCCTCCAGCGACGGCGAGCAGGACGGCGGTCTGGTTCGGCTCGGCCATCCGGGCTCCCGGCCTCCAGCTCCTCCTCGGTCACCCGAAGCCTGAAGCCGGAAGCCCGAAGCCTAGTACGCCCCTTTGAGAGCCCCGACGATCAGGCGCGTGGCCGGGGACTTGTTGAGCGTGAAGAAGTGGATGGCGCGCACGCCGCGGCCCAGGAGCCTCCATGCACTGCACCGTCGCGTGCGCGACGCCCAGCGCCTGGACGGCCGCCGGGTCGTCCTGGCGGCGCTCGAGCTGCAGGCGCAGCCGCATGGGGACGGTGGCGCCGCACATGCGGGTGAAGCGCTCGAGCTGCTCGATGCTGGTGACCGGCATGATGCCCGGGATGATCGGCACGTCGATGCCGGCCTTGCGGGCGCGCTCGACGAAGTCGAAGTAGAAGGCGTTGTCGAAGAAGAGCTGGCAGACGAGGAAGTTGGCCCCCGCGTCCACCTTCTCCTTGATGCGCTGGATGTCGGCGTCCTTGCTCGGCGACTCGAGGTGGCTCTCCGGGTAGCAGGCGGCGCCGATGCAGAAGTGGTGGCCGCGCTTGCGGATGTAGGCGATGAGCTCGGAGGCGTGGTTGAAGCCGTCGGGGGTCGGCAGGTAGGGCAGGCCCGGGGGCGCGTCGCCGCGCAGCGCGATGAGGTTCTCGACGCCGTCGGCCTGCAGCTTGTCGAGGATCTCGTCCAGCTCGTGGCGCGAGTGGCCGACACAGGTCAGGTGCGCGGCGGCCTCCACGCCCAGCACGTTCTTGATCTTGGAGGTGATCTCCACCGTCCGCGCGCGGGTGCGCCCGCCGGCGCCGTAGGTGACCGAGACGAAGCCCGGGTCCATCTGCGCCAGCTCGGAGACGGTGCGGTACAGCGCGTCCAGGGCGACGTCGTCCTTGGGCGGGTAGAACTCGAAGGAGAAGCAAGCCTTCGGCTGTTCGAGGCGATCCGTGACTCGCATGATGCGCCCTCCTGTAACACAGTCGGCTGCGCGGCGCCCTTTCCTGGCGAACGGCGCCGGACTACAAGTCGAGCCTCCCGAAACGAGGTGCTCCGTGGCTCCGACGCCCACCGCCAGGACGGCCGAACAGCTCGAGGCCGACGACGCCAGCAAGGTCGACGCCGCGCTCGAGGCCCTCTCGGCCGAGGACGTGCGCCAGGCGGAGGACTTGTTGCTCGAGGTGGTCCGCAACTGCCCGCGCGAGTACGCCTACCAGCTCGAGCAGGGCGACTGGCTGGCCATCAAGTTCTGGGACCAGGCCGAGTTCATCCACTACGTCGCCTTCCACAAGGCGCGCGGGCGCGACCGGGCCGTGCGGTGGATCAAGAGCGCCTACCCGCGCGCCTTCTTTTACCTGGGCTTCCTCAAGGTGAAGCTGGGCGACCACGAGCAGGCGCTCGCCTTCCTGGATGCCGGATTGGCGCTCGAGCCGTCGAACCCAAAGCTCATCTGCGAGAAGGCCCAGGCGCTCATCGGCCTCGGCCGATTCCAGGAGGCGTTGGAGCTCTACCGCACGCTCGAGAGGCCCTGCGAGCACGTGACCGGGCACGAGCTGGCGATGAGCCTGCGCGGGCAGGGCTACATCCTCATCAACCAGGGGCAGCTCGACCGTGCCCAGGAGGCGTTCGAGCGCTCGCTCCATCTCGAGCCGCACAGCGAGGTCGCCCACAGCGAGCTTCTCGTACATCGAGCACCTGCGGCGCGGTGGCCAGCGCTGGGAGGGATCAGCCATCGCCGTCACGCCCAACCCCCAGTTCGAGTGCGCCTCGTGCGGCCAGCCGCTCAGCGAGTCGGGGACCGTGACCGAGGTCGACGGGAGCACCGTCGCGCTCTGCAAGGCGTGCAGCGAGGCCAGGGATCCACCGAAGTGACCAGGAGGGCGGACCGCGCCGGGGGGCGGTTTGCCGACGCTTCGCCGGGCGTGCTAATCGAAGGGCTCTTTTCGAGGAGGCGCCCATGCGACGCGTCGCGCTCACCACCCTGACCGCCTTGTCCGCGCTGGTCCTGTTCGGCTGCGACAAGCCGGCCTACATCGACCTGGAGCCGAAGGCCTACACCTTCAAGCGCGTCGGCGAGGACCTCTGGTGGAAGGCCAAGGTCCGCACCAAGAACAACAAGTTCATCCAGACCAAGACGGTGGTGTGGACCAGCGCCGACCCGAAGGTGGTCAGCGTCGACGCCAAGGGCCGCGCCAAGGCGGTCGGCCCCGGTCAGACGACCATCAGCGCCGAGTGCGAGGGCATCAAGAGCGAGGCGGTGGTGGACGTGCAGGGCGTCGGGAAGATCGTCGTGGAGCCGGCCGAGGGGCTGGTGCTCGACGCCCGCGGCGAGGGCAAGCCGATCAAGGTCACGGTCTTCGACCTGGCCGGGCACCCGATCAGCGACCGCGCGCCGCAGTACCGCTGCCAGAACGAGGACATCTGCCGGGTCTTCCCGGGCCCGTTGGTCAACGGCGTGGACTCGGGCGAGACGACGCTGGAGGTCTCGTGCGAAGGGCAGAAGGTCAGCATCCCGATCAAGGTCAACCCCACGGAAGAAGAGCGGATCGCCAAGGGGATCGACGTCGACAAGCCCGCCAAGCCGGCCAAGAAGAAGTAGAGGTTGGTTGACAGCGAGGGTGCCGACTGTTACCAAGCGCCCCCGCAGCCGCGCCGTTAGCTCAGTCGGCAGAGCACCGGCCTTTTAAGCCGAGGGCCGCCGGTTCGATCCCGGCACGGCGCATGAGTCTGAGGTGCCGTTAGAGAGTGGAGTAGAAGCGAGCAACGAGTCCCCGTCGTCCAGAGGCCCAGGACGCTGGCCTTTCAAGCCGGTAACACGAGTTCGAATCTCGTCGGGGACAACGAATAGCTGAACGAGACAGGGCGCCTCCTCGGCGCCCTTTTCGTTTTGCTGCTGGTGCCGTCATCGGACGGCCAGAGTCGGTCCAAGGCCATCAGAGCCCCTCGCGACCTTGAGCAGGCGCTCACTCCAAAAGACTGCCACCGCCTCTCTCTGCCAGGATAGCGGTCGAGGACCGCGTCCATGCGGGGAGGAGGGCTCTCTTGAACCGAACGGTTTGCCTCTTGAGCAGCGTTCTCGCCGTAACCGCCTGCACGCGCGGGCCGCTGGTTGCCGGGGATTCGGGCACTGTTGGGGACGCTGGCATCGAAGCGGACGGTGGCGTTGAAGCGGATGCTGGCCCCGCCGATGCGAGCGTCCCGGACGCTGCGCCCTGCACGCCGCCAGGGACCGATCCCGGCTGCCCTGTCGGCTCGCGCCTTCTCAACGACGGCCCGTGCTGCACGACCGACGCCGGGATCGGCTGGGACCTGTGCGATCCGCCGACGGTCTCGGTCGCTGACAGGCAGGGCGTGGACTGCATCGGATGTCCATCGGACCAACCGTTCTGCCTCCCTGTGTCAGGCGCAGGCCGGCCCTGGAGCGAGTGCATTGGGACGGATCCGAACGAGCTGTTCGGGTTCTTCGCCACCCGCAACGCGGCCTGCTGGTCGGCGTCGACGGGTGACCGTTGGACGCTGAGCCGCGAGGAGCCGGACGACGCGCCGTTGGGGCTGTTCGCCATTGACGCCCCGACGCGCGCCCTGGTGGCACTCTCGCGCTCCGGCGCGCTGTTCCGGTCGCTCGACGACGGCGCGCGCTTCACGAGGACGCAGGTGCCCTACGGCGACATCTACTTCTTCACCGCCCATCGCCGGTCCGGGCGGCTTTATGCCTACGGGATGAGCGGCCATGAGCTGTACCGGTCCGACGACGGAGGCGACCACTGGCTTCCCCAAATCGCGGTCAACGACCGGGTTTCGCGGACGATGGCGGTGGATCTTTCGAACCCGGACGTTCTGCTCCTCGGCGGCCACTGGGCCGACGGCGCGAACATCCGCAAGTCCACGAACGGTGGTGCTTCGTTCACGACGGTCCACACGGGAAGCTCCGCGGAACAGCCCAACGATCTCGCGTTCGCGCCCAGCGAGCCCTCACGCGTCTACGCCAGCATCGGCTGCCGATTCCTGCGCAGCGACGACAGCGGCGACCACTGGACCCAGGTCTCGGTCGACGGCTGCGTCGGTGACATCAGGGTGCACCCTCGGGACCCCGACACGGTCTACTCGGCCAGGCGTCCGTTCAGGAGTGTGGACGCCGGCGCCACCTGGACGCCGCTCCGCGTCGAGGGATGGGTGCCCAAGCTCTACGAAATCTTCTGCCCAGAAGCTCTCGAGGAGGACTGCCGGGAGTGGGCGGTCATCTCCTCGCCAGCTGAGGCCGGCAGTTCGAGTTCCGGTCTGGTGGTCACACGGGTAGGCCTAGCGCCCTGGCGACCAGCGGCGACCGGGCTGCCCGTCTACCGAGGGATGGCCTACGGGTTCCACCCGACGGCGCTCGTCCCGACTGCGGCGGACTCGGCGACCGTGGCCTACTGGGGAGGCCAGATCATCGTCTTCTAGGCCTTCTGCCAGGAGCGCGCCTCTCATGGCGGCACTTGGATCTCTCGTCCTGTTAGCCTTCTGAGGTTCCTTCAGCTGCGGAGACCACCCATGAAACTCCGAGGCCTCTTCCCGCTGGTTGCCGTCGTCCTCGCCTGCGGCACTCCCGAGACCGACCCCTGCCACGGCATGGGCCAAGCGACCGAGATCCAGATCAGCGGCCTCGGGAGCTTGCTCACCAGCCGGTGCGCGTGGCGCACCGGGTCCCAGCCCAATAGCTTCGCCGTCGGCATCAACTCCAAGCCCCTCGGCGAACTCCAGATCACCGGCCCCTTGAACAACGGCGGAAGCTGCGGCGACGGCGTCATGGTCAGCCTCCAGGCTGAAGACACCGACGGCTACATCATCCCCAATTGGCGCGCCGGCGGCACCGACACCAGCGATGCCACCTGCACCCTGACGAGCGGTCTGGCAGGCGACCGGTACGGCGGCACCTTCACCGGCCGCCTCCACCGCATCAAGGGCGCCCACGACGCCAAGGACGAGTGGCTCGACATCAGCTTCAACTTCTGGGTTCCGAAATAGCCATCACCGGCGCTACCGCATCGGCCATTTGAAGCTGGCTTCGTACTTCTCGCCCTGGGTGATCCGCCGGTTGACCAGCTCCAGCTCGAGCCGGTCGTGAGGGACGCCAGCGCAGCACAGCGAGCCGGTCCGGGTAATGATCCTGAATTCGCGGTCGGGTGTTCCGCCGATGTTCAGGCCAGCCCACCTGCCATCCGTGCTGCCGGGGATGCGGTAGATCGGCGCGTCGCCTTTGACGGTGAAGGTCTCGGAGAACACGGTCTCGTTGTAGACGGACGCCTCCGTCTCGCGGCGGCTGAAGTGGCAGTGCGGCTTGAGCACCGCCAGCGGCTCGTCGTAGCGCTCCAGCGTCCGCACGATGACCGCGAAGCAGGTCTGCTGCGGCCCGATCTGCACGGGGACGGCTTCGTCCATGACGGCCTCGTGGCGCACCGAGCGTGGGCAAGGCTCCTCCTCGCCGGAGTGCCAGACGCGCATGTACCCGCGCAGCGGGACCCCGACCAGCGTGCCGGGCATCTGGGGAATCTGAGGAAGCGCGACGGCCACGGGCGAAGCAAGCTGGGCGGGCACGGGCTGCGGCTGAACAGGCTGGGGGGCGGGCTGCGCGGGAGCGGGCTGTGGCTGTGGCGGTGGCGGTGGCAACGGGGCCACCGGCACGGGTTGGGGCGCCGGCGCGAGCTTCAGCGAGGTGACGTCCGCTCGCTTGAGCGCTGCAATCGTCCCGTCGCTGAGCGCGACGACGGCCTCTTCCTTCTCGTAGCTCAGCAGCCGCCCCTGGACGGTGGTTCCGTCCTTCTTGACCATCACGACGTCCCGGTCCTTCACCGCGCGAAACGCTGCGTCGGGCAGGGGCTCGGCCGCAGCAGAGGCGACCAGGGCCAGCAGGACGACGAGAGAGGTGCGAAGGGCCATGGCGAAGCTCCTGGGCTGCGCATGCTATCAGGTGCGCCGTTGACCCCAGGTCTCAGAGTATTGGCGACGGCGGTGCCGGTCGCGACACGGCTGTCATATAGTCCTGCCCCGATTCAGCCGGTACGCTTCCGCGTCACTCTTGGGAATGCCGGCGTACATCTTGCTGGGGGCCGCACCCATTCGTATGGATGGTCCATCGCCACATCACGAGCCCCGAAGGCTTGCCGCGAAGACCCTTGTCCTCACGGCGATCCTGGTCGCTCCGCTCTCGGGGTGTGTGACGGTCTATCAGCCGCTCGTCTCGCTCCAGCGGCCCGTGGCCATCGACACCACCGCCAACAACTTTTCGGGCCAGCACATCCTGCTGCGCTGCGCCAAGAACGACTACCTCGACCGCGGAGATGCCCGCCGGCTGTGCCGGAAGGTGCAGACGCTGTTCACCAACCAGGGCGCGACGGTGGAGTTCGAGGCCGGCGGCAAGAACGAGAAGGACGTGGCCGCGGCAGTCGTGGCTCCGGCGCCGCCGACCGCGAAGCCCGACCTCATCGTCGAGCTCACCTCGCGCCTGGTGCACTCCGACAACAGCCCGCTGTTGTGGATCCTGTCGATCGCGTCCGCGACGCTGATCCCGGCGCTCACCGAGTACACCTTCGCGGAGGACATCAAGATCCTCGATGGCGACGGCGCGCTGCTGGCCTCGGACACGCTGCAGGCCCGCTTCATGCGCTACTTCGGCTTGGCGGCGTGGGGCTTCAACGGCCTGGCGGACCTCCTCTGGCGCCCCGACTCGGAGGCGCTCACGGGAAAGGCGATGGTCCGCAACTTCACCCGCGACTACTACGGGCAGCTCAGCCAGCTCGCCTTCCACGCGCACATGCGCTCCCGGGTCCTGCACGACTTCGACGAGCGCCCGGCGACGCCAAAGCCCAAGGCTCCGGCGCTCCTCCCTTCCGCGACGCCCGCCACCTGGCCTGCAGCGCCCGCGGCGCCCACCGCCCCTCCCCAGCCCGCTCCGGCATGGATGGGAGCACCGCCACCCGGCGTGTCGCCGCAGCCCCCGCCCGGCGTGGCGCCGCAGCCCGCGCCCACGACGAACCCGACGACTCCGGCCGCGCCGGGCAGGACGACGCCATGAAGGCCGCGACGCGCTGGCTGCTCGCGACGGCGGCCCTGCTCCCGGGCTGCATCCATGACCCCGCCCCAGGGCTGCTTACGAGCAAGGCGAGCACGCGCAGCCTCGAGTGCACGCGCATCACCCAGGAACGGGCGGCGGAGCTCTATCCCGCCGAGGTCCCCGAACCGCCCGCGCGAGGCTACCTGGGCTTGGGAGAGACTGACGCCCTGGTGTGCAGCCGGCGCTTCCTGAGCCCCGACGAGCGCCCGGCCCGCGACGAGGCCATCCTCTCGTCGCTGAGCGAGTCGGCCGCGCAGATCGCACATGCCGTCGCGCCGTCGGGCCAGCCATCGGCGGCGAATCGAGCTGGCGCCGAGGACGCCGACCTGCTCTGGCACGTCGACGCCTACTACCCAGAGCCGGGCGTGGCCGAGAAGATCGCCGTGGCCGCCAGGATGGAGCTCGCGCAGCGCGGCCGCCGGGTCTCCGACCGGGTCCCGTTGCTCGCCGCCGGCGACATCCTCGTCGTGGGCCGCCTGCCGGCGCGCAAGGCCTACCCCTTGGCCTGCGCCCGCTACTTCGCCGAGCACGCCCTCTCCGACAGCGAGGCCTTCCTGGGCGTGATGATCCTCGACTCCCGCGAGACGCAGCTGCACGCCGGCACGTGCGTGCGAGGACAGTGGAGGTGGCTGCTATGAGGCCCACGCAGCGTACCCTCGCCGTCTCGGCGGCGCTCACCCTCGCCGCGGCCGCACTCGCGCCCTCCAGCGCCCGCGCCGACGAATTGGCGACGCAAGTGCGGCGCGCCCAGCTCGAGGAGCTGCGCGGCCTGGTCGCCTCGCAGATCCAGCTCCAGGCCTTCGACCTGCTCGACGAGCTGGTCTACGGCTGGACGCAGCAGCCGCCGTTCGCCCAGGACACGCCGCTGGTGCTCGCCGACGTCAGCGTCCCGATAGGGTTCGGCAGCGGGATGCAGGCGCTCATCGAGAACCACTTCATCAGCCTGGCGATCAAGAACCCGGGCACCAAGGTGACGCTGGCGCACTGCCCGCAGTGCCTGGCGCTGGTGGTCCACTCCGGAGAGAAGGCGACGGTGGTGGCGCGAGGGTTCGACGCGCCCGGCGCGCTCTCCGCCGCCGGCCTCGAGTCGGGCAGCCGCCATGCCCTCTTCCTGGACTTCGAGATCGAAGGCGCGTCGCTGGTGCTGCGCGCGCGGGTGACCTCGCTCGAGCCTGCCCTGCCCATCGTCTGGGCCAAGACCCTCTCCACCCGAACCTCCACCCCTGCGCTGCTGCGCAGCGGGGAGCACCTCAAGACCGCCGAGGAGGCGCGCAAGGAGTACCTCGACACCCTGGAGAACAAGCTGGGGATCACCATCCCCGTCCGCGTCGCGGTGCGCTCCTTCGCCGCGCCCAACCCCGGTCAGACCATCGCGCTGCGGACCGTGCCCTTCGTGTGGATCCAGACGGGCCTGGAGGTGCCGTTCACCCAGGCTCGGGCGTGGACCGCGAGCGTCATGGGCGGCGTCTCCTGGGCCCCCAGCGTCCACACCGCCTGGCTCGCCCAGGCCCGGATCTCGCGGCTGCTGACCGGGACCTCCACGTCGCTGACCCACCCCGACCTCTACGTCTTCCTGGGCGGCGCAGTCATGGGCATCTACGGGCTGGGGGCGCTGGCGTTCGACAGCCAGGCGCCCAGCATCGACCAGCTCACCGCCCAGCTGCTCGGCCAGACCTTCATCAACGCCCAGACCATCGTCGGCGCCTTCCACCTGGGCCTGGAGCTGCGGGCCAAGAACCGCATCGGCATCTCCTTCTTCGCCGAGTCCCTGCCCGGGCTCGACCAGGCGGTCGGCGTGGGCAACTTCGCCGACCTGGGCATCTTCAAGATCCACTCTCTCGGCGCGGAGGTGTCGTTTTGCTTCTAGCGCGGACCGGTGCCGTCCTGGCCCTGCTGCTGGCGCTGCTGCCGCCGGCCCCGGCGCTCGCCCAGCGCGAGACGACCCGGGAGGCGCTGACGCGGCTCGAGGAGTCCTTGGCCAAGCGCCAGGAGGACGGGCCCTTCATGAAGGACCTGCTCCCCGCCATCGTGGTGAGCACCCAGCCGGCGTTCGAGGAGACCAAGTCCTGGTACCCGACCGCGGCCCTGACCACGCTGGCCCACCTGTTCGGCTTCGCCTCGCTGCGCTCCTGCGAGGCGTGCCGGGTGCCGCGCGTGTTCGTGGGCGACGGCCGCCTGGAGCAGAACACCTCCGACCTGAGCGCCGCGGAGATCGTCCGGCTGGACCAGACCGCCCGCGGGAGCGGCGCGCCGGCCCGCGCCGCCATCTGGCTGGACGAGAACGCGCTGGGCGTCTCGCTGCGCATCATCGACCTGCAGAACAGCCGCATCGTCCTCGCCGAGAACTTCGACCCCGCCCTCAAGGAGCCCGCGCGCACCCGGAAGAACTGGACGATGACCCGCGAGCTGGAGCGCCGCTCGCGCGGCGACAGCCTGACCCACACCTTCGTCGACTTCACCGTCTGGCCGCACCAGCACCTGTCCCTGGACTGGGCCGACCAGTGGGGAGACACCAACGCCAACCTGGTGGGCTTCAGCGTCTCGTTCCTCGATCCCGTGCTGGGCGTGGGCGGCTGCTACTACCGGGTCATCCCCTTCCTGTGGAACCTCACCGTGGGCGCCCAGGTGCTCCTGAGCATCCCCACCGCGCTCGTCAGCAACATCGCCGGCCAGAACACCCAGGTCTTGGACCCGCTGGTGACTGGAGCGCTCCTCATCCGCCTTCCCCTGTTCCGCTCCAACTTCGCCGTGACGCTGTCGGTCTCCACCAACGCCAAGTTCGGCATCGGCATGTCCCTGCTCAACGTCTCGCTGCTCCCGTTCCTGCCATGAGCCGCCACGTCCCCACGATCCTGCTGGCCTTCGTCGCCCTGCCCGTGGCCGCCTCGTGCGCCGCGCGCAACTACACCTACTACTTGATCGACCCGGAGCCGCAGAAGCCGGAGGCGCTCAAGGAGGAGGGGACGCCGACGCGGCCCTTCGGCTTCGGCTCCACCACGGCCATGAAGGTCCGCTGGAACAACGGCGACCTCATCACCGAGGTGGACATCCCCATGCTCGCCTCGGGCCAGCGGGTGGTCGTCGAGCACGGCACCGGCACCTCCGAGGCCAAGACCATCCCCGCCTCGCGCATCGTCCCGCCCCCGCCCACCCCGGCGGACGCGTCGCTGGTGGAGGCCTACCGCAGCCGCGGCCTGCGCGTCGAGGAGCAGGCCCCCGAGGTGAGCATCGTGCGCGCCCGGACGCTGATGCAGGAGGCGATCAAGAACGGCAACTACCACCTCGCGTTCGAGTGGTGCGAGACGGTCCTCGCCCGCTACCGCTCGCATCCGGAGTTCCTGCGCGCCAAGGCCTCGTTGCTGCTGATGATGGGGGAGCGCGACAAGGCGATCGAGGTCTACGAGCAGGCAGAGGACGTGGAGAGCGACCCCGAGGTCCGCAAGAAGCTCGAGGAACTGCAGCGCCAGAGGAAGTAGTCGCAAGGGTCGCGGCGGGCCTGCGCGCCCGCCCAACCCGGAGGGAAGCCCGTGCAAATCATCGGACTCGTCGTCTTGGGATTCGTCGTCTGGTTCGGCTTCACCGACCGCGGTGACGCCACGGCCATCTCGGCCTTCGACCTCCACGCGCTGGTGATGGTGCTGGTCGGCTCCTGCGGAGCGGTGATGGTCAGCTCCAACCACACCACCGCGCTGCGCACCGTCAGCTGCCTGCGCGAGCTGATCCCCGGGTTGCGGCTGTTCGGGCGCACGACCAAGACCATGGAAGCCGAGCGCGACCAACTCTGCGCGCTGTGGGGCGACGGCAAGCGCAGCCAGGCGCTCACGCTGGCCGAAGGCAGCAAGTTCGAGTCGATCAAGCAGATGGTGGCGCTGCTGCTCAACCGCGCCCCGGAGGTGGCCAGCGCCAAGGTCTTCCTGGAGCTGCGGCACGAGGAGATCGGCCGCTTCCAGCCGGCTATCAACAACTGGGAGATGCTCTCCAAGCTGGGCCCGGCGTTCGGGATGGTCGGCACCATCACCGGCATGATCCAGATGTTCCGCACCATGAGCTCGGACAACCTCAACATCGGCGCCTCGATGTCGCTGGCGCTCCTGGCGACGCTGTACGGCGTGGCGTTCGGCGCCGGGGTGGCCGGGCCGGTGGGCCACTACCTCAACAACCTCCTCGACGAGCGGCTGGGCTTCCTGGAGCGCTGCGAGAAGAGCGCCAACGAGCTCGTCGCGCGCGGGGGGCACTAGAGCCATGCAGCGGCGCGCCCGAGGTCACGAGGAGAGCTGGCTGCTCAGCTACGCCGACCTCATCACCAACCTGCTGCTGTTCTTCATCGTGCTGCTCAGCGCGGCGCAGCTGAACCGCAGCCGCATGCAGCAGATCGTCAAGAGCATCTCCGGCGCCGAGAGCCCGGCGAGCCTGGAGTCCATCCGCCGCGAGATCGACGCGCGCATCGTCCAGCAGCACCTGGAGGACATGGTCTCCACGCGGGTCGAGGCCGACGGGCTGGAAGCTCTCGCTCAACTCCGGGCTCGTCTTCGACTCCGGCAAGGCGCAGATCCGCACGGAGCTGGAGAAGACCTTGGCGGCGATGCTCCAGGTGCTCACGCCCTACTCCACCAAGTACGCCTTCGCGGTGGAGGGCCACACCGACACCACGCCCCTGGTCAACGGCGCGCAGTTCGCCACCAACTGGGAGCTTCTCCAGCGCGCGGGCCATCGTGGTGCGCCAGCGCCTGGAGGACGTGGGGGTCCCGCGGACGCGCATCCGCGTCGAGGGCTACGCGGACACCAAGCCGCTGTCCGAGGAGACCCTCAAGGGGCTCAGCCCTGAAGAGCGACTGGCCCGCCACCGGCGCGTCGTCGTGAGGATCTACTGATGAACCGGATCCCGATGCCGAAGCTTCTCTCCCTGCTGCTGCTGCTCGCGCTCTCGGCGTCCGCCGTGGCGCGGGCCGACTCCACCACCACTCCGCCGCCGCAGAAGCACGTCCCCGCGCCAGTGCTGATGGAGCTGCGCGCGCTGGAGACCGCCTTCGACCAGGCCCTGCGGCACGACTGCTCGCCGGACAGGTGCGTGTCCAAGGGCTGCGTCTACCGCGATCACGCGGTGGTGGATCAGCCCCGGTCGTCCTCCTTGCCCGGGCTCGGCCAGAGCGAGGGCCCCGGCAGCGTCCCGGTGCAGGAGTACCTGACCGAAGCCGAGTGCAGCTTTGCCCACGAGAAGAGCGTGAGCCAGCGCGACGTCCTGGCGCTGGTCAAGCGCCTGGAGCAGCGCCTGGTCAAGGGCTGGCTCCGCGTGAAGATCGTCCACGAGCAGCTCGAGCCCATCTCGCCGTCGCTGAGCGAGCCGCCGCCCCCCAAGCCAGAGCCCGAACCCGTCAAGCCCGAGCCGAAGGTGGAGCCCAAGCCGGAGCCGGCGGCGCCGCTGCCCCCGCCCGAGTGGAACTCCAAGGTCGCGCTGCGCGAGCTGTGGCTCGCCCTGCTCCCGCATTACTCCTGGATGATCGCGATGGCGCTGCTCACCTTGTCGGCGCTCTTCATCATCTGGGGCCTACGCCGGCTGGGGAAGGAGTCGCTCGAGGAGAAGGCGCTGGCGGCTCAGCTGGCCTCGGGTGCGCTGGGAGGAGCAGGCGCGAATCAAGCGGCCCAGCCCGAGAGCGCGCCGGAGGCCGAGGCCGCCGCGGACCCGAGCGCGGCCGGGCCTGCCGACGGCGCGGCTTCTCCCGAGGAGGCGTTCGTCCGCGAGCAGCGCCAGAAGTGGACCGAGAAGATGGCGCAGGCCGGGCCCGCCAAGGACGAGGGCGCGGCGAAGGTGCTGCGCGAGTGGCTCAAGACGCGGCAGTTCCCGCTGCTGGCCAAGGCCGTCCTCGTCTTCGGCGATCGGCTCTCGGAGGCGCTGACCTCCGACGGCGAGCTGGCCATGCGCAAGGTGGAGTTCGCCGAGTACCTGCGGACCGTCGCCGAGGCGGAGCTGCCGTCCGACGCCGAGTTCTTCCGCGTGCTCGACCGGCAGGCCATCGCCGCGTCGTTCTTGTCGCAGGCCGACGCGGAGATCTACCGGAGCCTGAGCGAAGAGCTGGGCGCCGGGGGGATCGCCGGGCTGGTGGAGCGCCTTCCGCCGCGGCACGGCTCGCTGCTGTTCGCCATGGCCCCGCCGGAGGTGCAGGCCGAGGTGTCGAGCCTGCTCGCGCCGGAGGACTGCCGGGAGTTGGCCGGGCCGCTGCTGCAGTCCAATCGGATCAGCGCGGAGGAGCGCTCGCACATCTTCGCGGCCCTCGATGCCGTGCGCGCCGGCAAGCCGCTGCCGGCGCCCCCGCCGCCGCCCGCCAACGGGATCGTGGACCGCGGGCAGGAGCTGGACGCGGCCGGGGCGCTCTCGGCGCTGCTCCCACGCGTCGAGCAGGCCGACCGCCAGGAGCTGATGTCGGGCTCGCTGCGGCGCGCGGGCGGCGCGCTCCCCGCTTGGTACGAGGGCATCCTCTACCCGGACATGCTCTCGCGGCTGCCGGCGGAGCTGCGTGCGGACGTGCTTCTGGAGGTCGATGTTCGGGGCCTGGCGGCCTGGTCCTCGGTCCAGTCCGCGACCTGGCAGGAAGGCTTCCTCAAGAGCCTCGCGCCGACGATGCAGGCCGCCGTGCGCGCCAACTCATCCTTCCTCTCCCGCCAGGAACAGCAGCAGCGCGCGCGTGCCGGGCGCGGCGAGCTGGCCGCGGCGCTCTCGCGGCTGGCGGCGAGCGGAAAGATCTCGTTCATGGACCTCTTGGCCTAGAGGTGAACTCCGTCGTGTCCCTGCGAGCGCGAGCCCTCCCCCCTGCGCCCTCCCGACCTTCAACCGGCGGGAGGGGCGCTCGTTGGTTGCCTTCGGCGACCGGGGTCGGAGCTGCTCGCACCGTGGCAGGGCTCTTCCTCCTTCTTTTCGCCGTGCTGGGCGTGGGCTGCGGCAAGGTCCCGTTCTCCACCGTCGACGCCCAGTTCACCTTGGCCGACGCGAGCTGGTTCGCCGAGGAGGAGACGCTCTTCGTCTTCTATCGGGTTGACGCGAAGCAGGGCCTCGGGCCCGAGACGCAGATCGAGCTGTCGTACCGCACCGACCAGCTCGCGATGCCCTGGACGCCTTTTAGCGAGCTGGCCCCCGTGCACACGCACGTCGCCGTCGACTGCGGACCGACGACGCGCTGCGGGAGCCTCAGCATCCACGTGCCGCTCGAGCCACGCCACGTCGGCATGCGGCTGCGCTACCACCGCGATGGCGAGATGGCCGTCGCGGCCCTCGTGACCTACAACGTCGTCGGCCTGGGGCCTCCTCACCACAACCGGAGCCTGCTCGTCTACGGCGTGCTCGATGCAACCAACGAGCACGTCCAATGGCGGGCGCGCCACCAGTTCCCGACCCTGCGCAACCAGGATGCGCAGGACTTGGGGCTGCGCCGCGCCTTCACCGTCGACGGCGTCCGCTACGGCGAGGTCGGGCCTAGCTCGGCCGACAACCCGTATGGCTATGCGCTGGAGAGCGGCTGCCCCGACACGCTCACCCCGCTCGGCCACGCCGCGGTCAGCACCAGTGATAGGGCGAAGTTCGATCTCGAGGCGTTGCCGATGGCGACCTCCACCTCGCCGGCGCTCTGTGGACGGTCGACGGTCACCGACGCCAAGGGCGAGTTCCAGGCGGTGGCGGTGGCGCGCAAGAACCCGGAGGTGCGCCCCGCCTTCCCGACGCTGCGCGCCCCAAGCGCGGACGCCACGCACCTCCAGTTCCTGCTCGAGCCCTGCGGCTCGACCATCTCCGAGCAGCACCTGGCCATGCAGCAGCAACGGCTGCTCTTCACCAATCCCACCCGCGTGTGCGTGGACGACTGGCAGCGCAACAGCAACGGCTTCGCCGACGCGCTGGCGGGCACTCTGCGCGCGCGGATCGACGAAGTACGTCCCGCCGGCCACGACATGGTGCTGAGCCTGGCGCTCAACCGCGACGACTCGATCCTCTACAACGACGACGGAACGAGCAAAGATCTCGCGGACGTGGTCGAGCAGGCGCTGGAGCTGGTGCTGCCCCTGGAGCGCGACAGGAGCACGCCGCGGGTGACCGGTGCCTTCGTCTTCGACAGCTTCCCCCACGAGATCGTAGGGCCGGTGGCCAGCGCCCTGGTGCTGTGGTGCCCGGCACTGCTGGAGAACAACTCCCAGGAGCCCCCCGACACGGCACAACGCTCCTGCCCGGTGCAACCCGACCTGACCGTCGAGCTCGGCCCGTTCCGCTTCGGCATGATCCCCATCCTTCCCTCGCGGGACACGTATCTGAGGTTCATCGAGAACTATTCGGAAGGGCAGGCCGGGCAGACCGTCGAGCTGCAGTTCCTGGCGCCGACGCGCACGGCGCTGTCGCGCAACGAGCCCAGCCCCCTCGGAGCCTTCGCCACCGCCACCTTCTTCGACGACGAGGTGCTCACCGCCGCGCCGAGCGACGCCTTCTCCTACTGTCCACCGCTACCGCCACCCGAGCCCGACGCCCCGCCCGACCCCAGCTACGCCGTAGTCTTCGACTTCCCGATGAACGAGGCCAGACCCCTCTCGATGCTTCCCGACCAACACGCTCAAACGCCGCAGCCGGCCTACTCGCTGGGCATCTCCTGGGAGTTTCCATTCCTCACGCGGCTGAAGTACCAGCTGACGGTCGCGGGAGCGCTCACCGCCTTCTCGGTCACCGTGCCCTTCGGCATCTCCGGCCAGGACCAGAAGTACTGGGGCACGGAGCTTTGGAAGAACTCGGAGATTCTCGCTGCGCGAGCGGCTCCTGCAGTGCACGCGCTTCTGTGACCACCCCACCTTCGACTCGTCCGGCCAATACAACGTGTCCTCGCCCTTCCGCGACAGCTACCGCAGCGTCTGCTACCAGCCGAAGTACCCGGTCCTGACCGACGGAGGCTTCCCGCGTGATTCTGTAGCCTCCTGCTCGCCGCGCTCCTCGCGCAGGCCGCCGCCCCGTCCGAGCAGCCGAGCCCGCCGCCGGGCGAGGCCGAGACGGCGAAGGCCGACGCGGCCACACCTGCGCAGCGGCCCACCGACAGCGCCGCGCCGCCGGCCCAGCCCAAGCCGGACGACACCGCCGCACCGCCGCTCGAGCCCTACCGCACGCCCTTCGAAGCCATGGGCGAAAAGATGATCGGCACGGCGTCGCGGGCGGTGCGCATGGACTGGCGCAACAAGACCGTGGGCATCGGCATCCTCGCCAGCCAGATCCTGGAACTGAACAACTTCAACAGCACGCAGGTGGGGCTCTTCGCGCGCACGCCGCTCGTCGGGACGCTGATGGGCGACCTGGCGCTCACCTACGTCCACACCTGGGGAAGCGCCGCGACCCATCAGCTCGCGTTGACCCCGTACCGGCAAGCGTCGCGGCCCAGCCGCATGGAGCTGGATCTCAACGTCGGCCTGCCGCTGGCGGAGGCGGTGGCCACGGCACGACCCGGCTTCTTCCCAGCGACCGAACTGGTCTTCTCGGTCAACGCGGGCTTCCGCTACACCTTCTACTTCGACGGCCTGGCCAACATGAGCGCCGACCAGGTCGCCGGCGCCCTCTTCTCCGCCGGACTCACCGACCAGGAGCGCAAGAACCTGGAGGGCCAGCGGCTGCCGGGGATGAAGGTGGACTCCAGCCGCTACCACCTGCTCGCCGGTTTCTCCCTGGACGTCTACTTCCAGTCCGGCGGCTTCCTCGCCCCGCGGGTGATGGTGGCGCTGCCGCTCTTCAACGAGCTGAGCAAGTCGGAGCTGGGCTTCTGGTGGGAGCTGACCCTGGGGCTGGGGTGGATGTTCTGATGACCTGGACCGCGCCGCTGCTGGCCGTGTCGCTCGCGGCCCTGCCCGCTCCTGCGCCCGACGCGGGAACGGGAGATGGGAGCGTCGCGCAGGCGGCTGCCACGCCACCGGCGGTGCCGAACCAGACCCTGGTCTTCTTCAACGCCCGCCTTGCATTCCGGGAGCGCGCCCCGCTGGAGGTTCTCAAGCTCTGGCTCCTGCACAACTCGCTCGCGCAGCAGGGCCAACAGGGCCGCCACGAGGCCGAGTTCCGCTCGGTGGTCTGGGCCGCGCTGGGCGAGCTGGGGCTGTGCCCGGACGGCTTCCGCACGGACGAAGCCGGCGGCGCGGCGCTGTGGCCGGTCGCCCTGCACAACCTCGTGGTGCAGAACCTGGGCAAGGGCGAGCCCCCAGACCGCGACTCGCCGTACTCGGCCTTCGACTTGAACTTCCAGCAGCGCTTCGTCTCGCTTCACGACGTGCTCTCGCTCGAGGAGCTGCGCTCGGTGGCCTTCCAGCGGACGAGCTGCAGCCTGCCCGAGGACGTCCTGGGCGAGCTGGCGGAGCCGCCCAACTACGACCCCAACGACCGCGCGGCGATGGCGACCCTCATGCGCCGCTCCTTGGCCAAGGCGCTCGCGTCCGTAGACCGCAAGAAGGTCCGCAACCTCCCCGTCCTCGAGGCGCGGCTGCTGGACCTGGACCTGGCGGTGGAGCGCTACCGCGAGGCCAAGGCGCGCCAGGACCGGCGCGCCGCCCGGCAGAACGCGTACAAGCTGGGCGCGGCCGCACAGGCGACCGCCGAGGCCCGGGCGGGCCAGGGCCAACCCGCGCGCACGAAGGAGCAGGAGCGGCTCCTGCGCGGCTGCCTGAGCTGGCCGCCGGCCGAGTGGCTCAACCTGAGCCGCGCGCGGCGCCTGTCGCTGTTCTCCGCGGCCCGGCCGCTCTCCGCCGACCCGCTCGCCGTCGAGCGCGTGGTGCTGGGGATCGTCGACGGGCTCATCGAGCGCGGCGAGGGCGAGGAGATCGAGCAGTGGGTGGGCATGCTCGATCCGGCCGGGGCGCCGGCCTTCCGGCGCGCGCTCGTCACCGGCGAGCGTGGCCGGCGCCTTCTGGAGCTGCCGGCCACCAAGGGCTTCCGGGCCCGCTCTGCCATCGCCCTCAACCGCGGCGCCGCGTTCCTGGAGGCCGGCCAGCGAGAGGACGCGCTGCGCTCGTTCGCCTTCGCCATCGCCTACGCCGACGAGGCCGCCGACGAGGCGGTCACCCGGGCGCTCGCGCGGCGCTGGCTGTCGTACGTGCTCGCGCAGTACCAGACCGACGAGGCGGTGGTGGCGACGCTCAAGGCGCTGGTACCCAAGCGCGAGTACAACGCCGTCGTCGCGGACCTGCTCTGGCGCGCGGCGCTTCGGGTCGACGAGCGGTCCTTCGAGCTGGTCGCGGCCTCGGTGGTGCGCGGCGCCGCCCTCGACGCCCGCATCACCCGGCTGCGGCTGCTCGCCAAGGGCGAGTCGAGCCAGCTCCTGACCCAGCTCCGCGCCGACGCCGCCGACGAGCCCTTCCTGACCCTGCGGTTCGTCCGCGAGGTCCTCGAGCAGCTCGAGTCCGAGGACGCGAACGTGCGGCTGGCGAACGCCCCACTGCTGCGGCTCCTGGTCAAGGTCGTGGACACCGCGGGGGCCCAGGGCGACGGGCGCGGCGCCCAGGTGCGCGCGGCCGAGGAGATGCTGGCGCGCATCTACTCGATCCTCGACGGCCTGGCCCCACTGGAGACGCTCGCCGCCGGCGCTTCGGCTCGCACGCTCTCGCCCAAGCACGAGGCGTTCGCGGGCAGCATCCGCCTGGCTCCCGCCGACCCCTTGCCCTGGCCCTTCAACGCGAAGGAGACCGAGGCGCCCTCGGTCTTCGTTCCGGTCGTGCTCGAGCCCGCGGAGTGGCTCGACGAGAAGGGGGCCGTGGTCTACGGGTGGAGGCTCCATGACCCCCCGTGAGCTGCGCCGCGCGCTTCGCGAGCAACGAGCCGAGCTGCGTCGCTCTCTGGTCGAAGCCAAGAGCCAGGCGCGGGCCCAGGTGGACCAGGTGCCTCAGGTGAAGCGCGAGCGCCGGCGTCGGACCTTGCGCCGCGTGTTGGCGCTGGTGCTGCTGGCCCTGCTGCTCTCGCTGTTGCACTGCGACTGCCAGCCACCGCCGACGCCCGTCGTTGCGAGCGAGCCCGCTCCTGGCCCAGACGCCGCGGTGCGCCCGCCCGTCGTCACCAAGGCGAAGCCCAAGCCGTTGCGCGCGCAAGTCTCGCCGGTCTCGCGGCCCGCTTTCGAGCCGGTCTCCGCGCCGCCGGCGGCATGGGTCCAGGAGCTGCGCCTGCAGGTGGCCGCGCGCAGCCCCCGCCTCGCAGAGTGCTTCACCGGGGCGCAGGGGCCGGGTGCGCTGCGCTGGGCCGCGTCGATCAACCCTCAGAGCGGCGTCGTCTCCGACCACGAGCTCGTGACGGTGGGAACGGGCGAGCAGCTGCCGCGCGACCAGCGCGAGTGCCTGATCAAGGTCCTGTCGGCACCACCCTACCGGCTGAGCGCCTCGGCAGGGACGGCGCCGGACCGCGTGGGGATGGTCATCGAGTTCTGAGCGGCCTTCCCTCTGAACCGAAGGCTCAGGGCTGGCCGCCCATGAACTCGACCATGGCCACGGTGATCACCGCCTGGATGGCGGCGCTCGACCCCACCAGGTAGGCCGTGGAGGTCCCGAGACGCCGCAGGACCAGATGGCCGACGGCGAAGCAGAGCAGGAAGTCGAAGAAGAGCCAGAGCCTCGTAATCTCGCCGCGGTTGATGCCCCACAGGTCGACGACCACCAGGCTGAGCGCGGTGAAGAAGAGGACGTTGGACGCGGGATCCGCGAGCAGCGCCTTGAGGTCCCCCCGCCACTGCTTGGCCCGGACCGACTGGACCGCGCCACCCAGCCGCTCCCAGACCCAGAGGAGGAATGGCAGCGAGACCAGCAGCCCGGCGTTCATGAAGAATTCTTTGAAGTTGTGGATGACCCACGCGCTGTACTTGCGGCCGAAGCTGGCATTGAAGGTCGAGGTGTTGTGGACGATGAGGGTGAAGAAGCTCCGGAACAGCTCGAAGCGGAAGACCGCCAGCACCAGCAGGTAGAGGACGCCGAACCCGAGCGGCACGAAGACGAAGACCTTCCACAGCTGCTTCGACGGGTATTCGCGCACCAGCATCCGCTGAATCAGCGCCCCGACGAAGACCAGGCCTATCACCAGCGGCAGCGCGTCGAAGAAGGCCACGACGTACAGGCTCGCGCCCAGCAGCATCAGCCAGACGATCTGCTGCTTGCGCAGGTAGACCAGCCACAGCCACAGCGACAGGAAGATGAACCCCGGCGAGACGGTGTTGAGCAGCGGCAGGAAGCCGATCTTGGCGGGCACGACCAGCGACAGCACGAAGGCGAAGAGCGCCACCTGGCGGTCCTTGAACATCTCGACCGCTGCGAGGTACAGCGCGCCGCTCGCGAGGTTGGAGCAGACCATCACCAGCGCCGCCAGGACCGCCGGGTCTTTGGAGAAGATCTCCAGGAGCCAGTAGAGGGTCACCTTCCCCGGCATGTTGGTGACGCCGTGGAGGACCAGGCCGGGGCGCAGCGTCTCGAAGTTCTTGAGGAAGTCGATGGGCGAGTACTTCAAGCTGATCGAATAGAAGGAGTTGGCCCCGTCGCTGATCACCCCGGCCGCCGCCGGGTAGGCGTAGAAGGACCGGGCCACCCACTGGTAGCCGAGCGCGGCGATCATCCAGATGAGGATCGTCAGCCCGGAGCGGCGCTCCACCAGCGGAAGGGTGTAGTGGAGCAGGACCGCCAGCGTCACGCCGGAGGTCAGCGCGAAGCCGACCACGCCGGCTGAGGCCTCGGCGTAGTAGCTGTACCAGAAGTTCCCGGCCTGGGACCCGAAGACGAAGGTCTTGCCCAGCAGCAGCAGGACGAAGGCGGCGAAGACCAGGAACAGACAGCGGTTCAGCATCCCGACGTTCGAGTCGGATGGGGCGGCGGCGACGGCTGGAGTGGGCTCGGTCATGGGCATGGATTCGACGCGAAGGTTGGGGATCGCCGACCTCCTGCGACCCCAGGCGCCGACACCATACTTCGACCGACTGCTGACAGTCGTCGAGAGATTGAGCGCCGCACAGAGACCGGACCGCGTTCCGCCTCGCGCTCACCGGTTCCGCGGCGAGACGAGCCGCGCGCCCCCTCCTTCTCGTCTCCGGCTCTGAGCCGGACCTGGCACGGACCTTGGGAAGCAGGCAGCCGTCTTCATCCTTCCTTCCAATTCCACTCAGCCCCGAGGTCAGCCCATGTTCTCCAAGCCGGTCGTCGCCTCCCTCCTTCTCCTCGCCGCCGTCGCCACCTCGTGCACCGCCGAGCCGTCGAAGGTCATCCTGCCCGTCTCCCACCTCGAGCTCACCGTCCCTGCAGGTCAGCAATGGGCCGCGCGCAAGACCGACGAAGGCACCGACGAGCTGGCCTTGATCGAAGCCGGCGAGGTCGTCGGCCACGTCGAGGCTCAGGCTGCGGCCCCAGGACTCGCGGAAGGACTTCAGCTGCCTCATCTACCTGTCCTCCTGGCACGACCACCTCGCCAAGGGCGGCATGCCCGTGCGCCTGGCCGAACAGCCCGCGTATCTGCCCGCCAGCTGGACGCAGGACGCCGTCGAGCTAGCGAAGCCTGAGCTCGCTCCCGGCTTCTACGGCTTCGCCTGCACGGTCTTCCCGAAGTCGGTCGCCTGGGCCGACGTCGTCGGCGAGGCCAGCCACGTCGCGGAGATGAAGGTCATGCTCGAGGAGATCGCCAGGGCCGGCCACGCCATCCAGCTCCCCGAGCAGAGCCTCAGCCGGTTCCCCGGTAGCCTGGACCTCTCCAAGGCGCTCGCCGCGAAGAAGTAGGTCCGCACCGCCGCATCCTCGATGGCTTCGCTCGATGCCCCGCCCACTCCCGGGCGGGGGAGGCTTGCCCGGCTTCGCTGGGAGTCGATGGCGTTTCCGGTTGCGCCCGCGAGAATGAGAACGCTCGCAGGTGACCTGACTCACTCGACTCGGGGGAGCAAGGCGTGACCGGATGCTGGAGTGGATCGACTACCAAGGCCGACGGATTGTCCGGATGGACGTCCACAACATGTCCATCGAGCAGTACGTGAAGGAGATCGAGGCGGCCGCGCAGTTCGTCCTCGACGCCAAACCCAGCCCCGGCTCGGTCCTGTTGCTCGTGTGTGGCGTCCAGCCGCGGGGCCACCTCGAGGCTGCCTCCGCCGCATGGAGAGCCTTCCAGCAGAGGGTCCAGGGTCTCATGAGGGCCCAGGCCGTGGTCGGTCTCACCAGCTTCATGCGCGTCGTCGCCCGTCTCGTCGTGCGCGACCTGTACTTTGCGTCGTCAGAGGAAGACGGCAAGAACTGGCTTCTGCGCCAGTAGAGGCTACGAACTGCCTATGACCACTCCAGCCGGCAAGCCAGCGATCCTCCACAAGGGAACCGCGATCCGGAACATTCGCCTCTTCATCGACCAGCACGTGGGCGCGGGGGCCTACGACCGCTTCTGCAGGGAGGTCGAGCCCAGTTGGTCCGGAACCGTGCTCCGCACCGTCTGGTACGACATGTACACCTGCACGCACGCCTACGCGCAGGCCGCGAAGGCGATGGGGATCTCGCAGCGGGAGATCATCAAGCAAGCCTCGAAGTTCTGCCTCGAGCAGGACCTGGGAACGGTGGCCCGCGCGGTCCTGACCGTCTTCGACCCGGTCCCCAAGACCATCCTCGCCCTCTGGCCGAAGATGGCGACGGGCTACATCAACTTCGGAAGGATCGAGATCGTCGAGAACGTCCCCGGCCGGTTCTCCTTCGACTTCTTCGCCATCCCGGATCCCTCCCCGGAGTTCGTGGCTTCGGTCGAGGGGTCCATGGAAGGCGTCCTGCGCGGGCTCGTCGAGGCCTGCAAGCACAAGCCGCTCGGCTACCAGGTCGTGCAGTCGGGACCTGACCCGGCGGATCCCAAGATGGCGATGTTCCGCTGCCTCTTGACCTACGAAGGGTCGTAGCCGAGCGACTCGCTCCGGCGGCGCTGCTCCGCGCCTCGGCTTTGCCCAGCTCGTTGAAGTTGCCGCTGTAGCTGGCCTCGAACTCCAGACCGCCACCCATGCCGACCGCCTGGCCGGAGCCGTCGAGGCCAGCCTCGAGCCTGCTGTCCCCCTTCGTTGGCGTCGAGGCTCACGGAGCCTCGCGGCCAGTCGACAGCATCCGTCCATCGGGTGTGTAATGCCGTCGAAACACTCGCGGTGAGCCTGGGCCGGCGCGCTGCGGAGGGACTCTTGGACAAGACGAAGAGGACGCGACTGAGCCCCGCTCGGAACGGAGCGGTGTACCCGACGCTGCTGGACACCAAGCTCGATCGGCGTCTGCTGCTCGGTGGCGTCGGCGCGGCGGCGCTGACATTGGGCCTCAGCTGCGTGGCTGGTGCTCCGCCTCACTATTCCGACCCCGATGCCTCGGTCGATGCCCAGGTCTCCGCCAGCACCGACTCAGGCGGCGTCGGTCCTGCTGACGCTGCGGTCCCGGACGCGCAGACCTTCGTCGGTAGCGACGCAAGCGGGATCTTCGCGGCCGACGCCGACATTCCCGACGCGGGGACCGAAGGAGGCGACTCGTGAGCACCCCGAAGAAGCTCAATCCTTCCCGGAACCCGGCCTCCTACCCGACGCTCAAGGACATCGATCGCCGCGTTCTGCTCGCCACCGTGGGAGCCGCGGCCTTGGCGGTCGGTCTGAGCTGCAGCATCGAGCCAGGGGTGACCACCGGAGTCATGGGAATCGACGAGCGAGACGCGGCCGTCGTCCTGCCCGATGCGGGTTCCTCCGCCGACCGCGATGCTGGCTCAGCGGTCCCAGACGTCGCATACGTCCCATGAGGTGAGTCATGAGCACGAACAAGAAGCTCCTCCCTTCGAACAACGAGGCCGCCTACCCGACGCTTCTGGCCTCGGGTCACGCCCGCAAGTTCCTGCTCGCCGGCGTGGGGGCCGCGGCGCTGGTCGGGCTCAACTCCTGCCTCGGAGGCGACCCGCCGTCCTACGAGCAGCCGCCCGATGCCGGGACAGACCACCGACGCCGCAATCCCTGCCGATGACGCGGGCCTGGTGGGAGGCGACCAGTGAGCGCGACCAAGAAGCTGGAGAAGGCCGCGAACTCCGCGAGCTACCCCACCCTGGCCGAGACCAAGCTCGAGCGCCGCGCCTTCCTCGTCGGCGCAGGCGCAGTGGTCGCCGCTGCCGTCGGCTGTGGCGGCCTCAACGACCTCTCGGGCGGAGCCCCTGTGTCGCCTCCCGACGCCTCGCTCAGCGGCGGGCCCGACAGCGGCTCTCCCCCACCCCCGGACTCTTCGGTCCCTGACCCCCTCGCTGGCGCCGCGCCCCTCGACCCGCCCGACGCCGGATCCAAGCCTCCCGGGCAGCCCTGAACCTGCTCCACGTCAGGCACAAGTTCCCATCCCCCGCCCCGCGCCGGCTCGGCGATACTTCGTCTGCGATGGCTCTCGACGACTCCCTCAATGGCGTGAAGGTCTCGCTGTTCCTCAACCACGCGTGCAACCTGCGCTGCCGCTACTGCTACACCGGCGCGAAGGTGCACCGCCCGATGAGCTCGCAGGTCGCGCGCCAGGCGGTGGACTTCGGCTTCGAGCAGGCGGGCTCCGGCTTCCTGCTCCTGTCATTCTTCGGCGGCGAGCCGCTGCTCGAGGTCGCGCGCATCGAGGAGGCCGTCGCCTACGCCAAGGCCGAAGCCACAAGCCGCAAGAAGGCGCTGTTCTTCTCGCTCTCCACCAACGGCACGCTGCTCGACGACCGGCGCCTGGCGCTCATCAAGGCCAGCGGCATCCGCGTCCAGTTCAGCCTGGACGGCGGCTACCGCGCCCAGGACGCCAACCGGCGCTTCGTCAACAACCGCTCGTCGTTCGCGCGGGCGTCCTTGAACCTGAAGCGCCTCATCGCCGACGGCATCCAGCCCCGCGTCGTCGCCGTCATCGACCCGCGCAACGCCCGCCACCTCGTCGACAGCTGGGACTCGCTGCGCTCGCTGGGCGCGACCAACGTCTACTTCGCCCCCAACTTGAGCGCGAAGTGGACCGAGGCGGCGCAGAACACCTTCGAGAAGTCGCTGGCCGCGCTCGCGGACCGCTGGGCGGCCGGGTTTCGCGAGGCCAAGGAGGGTGAGCCTCTGCCCGTGCTGGACCCGCTCAACGGCAAGGTGCTCTCGCAGCTCCTGCGCGGGACCAAGTCGCCCATCCGCTGCGCCTACGGCCACCGCGAGTTCGCCGTCGCCCCCAGCGGCCGCATCTACCCGTGCGACCGGATGGTGAAAGAGGACAAGGACGAGTCGGTGCTGCTGGGCGACCTGAAGCGCGGGCTCGATCTCGCCAAGCAGAAGGCGATGCTCGAGCGCCGCACCGCCGTCGAGCCGGAGTGCGCCGAGTGCGACCTGCGCGAGCGCTGCCAGAACCGCTGCGGCTGCGCCAACCACGAGCTGACCGGCGATCCCGCTCGCGTCTCGCCGGTCCTCTGCTGGTACGAGCGGACGATCATCCGCGAGACCGACCGGGTGGCGAACGCCTTGTTCGCCGACAAGGTGCCCGCCTTCCTGCGCCACTTCTACCGGGCTTGAAGCGCGGTCCTCGGCCGAGGCCCGCGCCCGCAGATGCGGCTACACGAAGACCTTCTCGCGAATTCGCCAGAACCGTTCCTTCTTCCAGGCGATGACGAACGCCGGCGTCCGCAGCACGCCCTGCTTCGCCACCGCATCGGCCACCGTGCGGATGCCCGGATCGAGCTCGGGCCGCCGCAGGTGCAGGCGCAGGAAGTCGAGCCGGAAGGCGCGCAGGTCCGAGGGCGTGCCCAGCCGGTACCACTCCTTGAGCGCCTGCCCGTCGGCGTCGAAGTAGCTCACCTCCAGCCGCTCGCCGCCTTTGCGGTCGAAGGTGCGCGCCAGGCTCATCGAGTCGACGCGCATCACGTGGGCGTCCTTGAGCGCCATCGCCTCGCGCAGCTTGCGGTCGTCGTCCACCATCGCCGCGCCGCACCTGGCGCAGGTGCGCGCGGCGGTGTCGTTCTCGGCGCCGCAGACCCCGCACTCCTTGAAGCGGAACCGGTACTCGCACCGCGTCAGCACGCCGCTCTGGTCGTCGATGGTCGCGCCCTGGCAGCGCCGGCCGTAGTGCTCGACGATCTCCTCCGTCCTCGACCAGCCCCCAGAAGTCGTTGGCGTGGCCGCAGAGCGGGCACTCCACCACCACCGGGACCGCGCCCTCGGTCGGCCGGTCCTCGTGGATCTCCGGGCGGAACAGGTCGTGCCCCTGGCCGGTGTAGTCGAGGACGAGGCAGTCGGTCTTGCCGGGGCACAGCCGCAGCCCGCGCCCGACGATCTGCTGGAAGAGGCTGACCGACTCGGTGGGCCGCAGGAGCGCGATGACGTCGACGTGCGGAGCGTCGAAGCCGGTGGTGAGCACCGAGACGTTGACCAGGAACTTGAGCTCGCGCGCCTTGAAGGCCTTCACCGCGTCGTCGCGCTCGTCGTCGCCGCTCTCCCCGGTCACCAGCGCGCTGATCCTGGGCGGCAGCAGCCTCACGATCTCGGTGGCGTGGCGGACCGAGGCGGCGAAGACCATCACGCCCTGCCGGTCCTTCGCCAGGTCGACGATGTTGGCGACGATCCCCGGGGTCACGCGCGCCTGGTCCTTGAGCAGGTCCTCGATCTCGGAGGCGGCGTAGGTCGCGGCGCCCGCGCGCAGCCTCAGCCGCGAGAAGTCGTAGCCCGCCACCGGCGCGTCGATGACGGTCGGCGGAGAGAGCCAGCCCGCACGGATCATCGCCCCCAGCGGCTGCTCGAACACGCAGCGGCGGAAGAAGCGCTCCTCCTCGGTGCGCACGAGGCGCCTCGGCTGGTGGAACTGGTAGATCGACCCGAGCCCCAGACGGTACGGCGTCGCCGTGAGCCCCAGCACGCAGAGCGTCGGGTTGGCCGCGCGCAGCCGCGTGATGACCTGCTGGTACTGCGTGCCTTCGTCGGTCGAGATGCGGTGGCACTCGTCGACGATGAGCAGCGAAAAGGCGGCGAAGAACTCGTCCGGCGCGCGGCACACCGACTGGATGCTGCCGAAGAGGACCTTGGAGTCGCGGTCCTTGCGCTCCAGCCCCGCGGCCCAGATTCCGCCCGGCAGCCCCAGCGCTTCGTACTTGGCGTGGTTCTGCTCCACCAGCTCCTTGACGTGAGCCAGCACCAGCACCCGGCCCTTCGCCAGCCGGGCGAGCTCGGCGATGACCAGGCTCTTGCCGGCGCCCGTGGGCAGCACCACCACCGCCGGCTCGCGCGAGGCCCGGAAGTGGCTCACGACCGCGTCGACAGCCTGCTGCTGGTAGGGGCGCAGCTGCATGGCCGCGCACTCTACCCGAGCCCCGAACCTACCTGCCCCTACCTGGTCGAGAGTTCTGGCGACAGATCAACGGTGCGGGCGAAATCTCAGGCCCAGTAAATTCAGGCAATTAGAAGGCCGCCCTCAATGATTTCCAGAGGTTGCGGGCTCGAGCCTTGGGCGGGCTACAGCACGCACAAATCGAGCTTCTGGCAGAGCCGGGTGATGGTCTCGACGCCCGCGATGCTGTTGCCGTTGGGGTCGAGCGCCGGCCCGTAGACGGCGATGCCCATGCGGTTGCGGACCGCGGCCACGATGCCGCCGCCGACGCCGCTCTTGGCCGGAACTCCCGCGTCGATGCCGAAGGCGCCGGAGCCGGTGTACAGGCCACAGGTCATCATCAGGCTGCGCACGATGCGCGCGGCGCGCGGCGCGATGAGCCTCTTGCCGGACGTCGGCGAGAGGCCGTCGTTCGCGAGGAACGCGCCGACCCGCGCGAGCTCCACGGCGTCGAGCAGGATGGAGCATTGGCGGAAGTAGGTGTCGAGCGCCTCGTCGACCGGGAGCTCGAGCAGGCCGAGGTCCTCCAGGAACCAGGCGATTGACCGGTTGCGCGCCGCGGTTCCGCGCTCGGACTGGAAGACGCGCTCGTCCACCGCGACGTCGTTGCGGCCGACGATCTCGCCGACGAAGCGGCAGAGCTGCTGGACGCGGTCCTCCGGCGAGGCCCCGGGCAGCAGGCCGGCGACGACGATGGCGCCGGCGTTGATCATCGGGTTGAAGGGCTTGCCCAGGCTCGAGGTCTCCAGCCGGATGATTGAGTTGAACGGGTCCCCGGTGGGCTCCTTGCCGACGCGCCCGAACACCGCCTCCTCGCCGACCTCGGCCAGCACGTAAGCGAGGCTCAGCACCTTGGAGACGCTCTGGACGGTGAAGCGCACTCTCGCGTCGCCGCTGCAGTGCTCGCCCTGCGCGGTGGTCAGGGCGACGCCGATGCTCGCGCCGTCGGCCTCGGCCAGCGCCGGGATGTAGTCGGCGACCTTGCCGGCGGCCAGCAGCGGCCGGACTTCCTCGATGACGCTGGCAAGCAGGTCGTCGGAGATGGCGGGGGTCAGGGTCACGGTGCAACTCCGTCGAGGCGGGTCGGGTCAGCTGCGCCGTCAGAGCGCGAGCTCGATCTCGCCCTGGAGGAAGGGAGCGCAGCGCCCGGAGATGTGCACCCGGTCGCCGTCGACCCGGCACCCCAGCCGGCCGCCGCGAGCCGACACCTGCTCTGCGTCGAGGTCCGTCTTCCCCAGCCGCTCGGCCCAGAACGGTGCCAGCGTGCAATGCGCCGAGCCGGTCACGGGATCCTCAGGGATGCCCTCGGCGGGAGCGAAGAAGCGCGAGACGAAGTCGACGCCGCGGCCAGGGTCGGCCCGGGCCGTCACCATGACCGAGCGCTTCTCCGGCAGCGCCGCGACCTTCGCCATGTCCGGCGCCACCGCGCGCACGGCCGCCTCGTCTTCCAGCACGCACAGCCAATCGCGCGTGCGCAGCGTCTCGAGGGGCCTCACGCCGAGCGCGGCGGCGATCTCCCGGCGGCGCGGGCTCGAACGGCTTCGCGGTCCACGCGGGGAAGTCCAGCTCCAGCGTCTCGCCTCGGCGAACGACCTTCAGCGGGCCGCTCTGGGACTGGAAGGTCACCGACTCCATCCCGGCGAAGAGACGGTGGAGGACCACGTAGGCGGTCGCCAGCGTGGCGTGGCCGCACAGGTCCACCTCGTTGGCCGGGGTGAACCAGCGCAGCCTCCAGCCGTCGTCGGGGCCGATGAAGAAGGCCGTCTCCGACAGCGCGTTCTCGGCGGCGATGGCCTGGAGCGTCGCGTCGGGCAGCCAGCGCTCGAGCCGGCACACCGCCGCCGGGTTGCCGGCGAAGGCACGCTCGGCAAAGGCGTCGATTTGCCAGATGGGGATTCGCACCGAGCCCCCGACAGGACGGAACCCGACGAGGCCCGCTTACTTGAGCCTGCGAACCGACTCGACCACCGGACCAGGGGTCGAGGCGCGGGGTGCGCTCGGACGAGGAGCGCTCGGGCGAGGGCCGGAAGGCCTGGGCCCACCGGAAGGAGGCGGACCGCCTGCTGGGCGGGCCATCTTCTTGTCGACGCGGAAGCCGGCCTTCTCCAAATAGAGTCCGTTCGGCCCACCGGTGAGGTAGCCCTGCAGCGCGACCATCACGCTGGCCGGGTTCGCGTCGACTTCCTTGAGCATCCGGCGGTAGTTGCGCGCGTTGAAGGTCGCCTTGACGGCCGGAGCGTTGTTGTCCAGCTGCAACGTCCACTCGACCTCGCCCGCCTCGCCCTCGGGAGGAAGCACGTCGCGGGGCAGCCGGTCGGGCGCCATCACCCACGACATCTTGAAGGATTCTCAGAGGGACCACCACGCTGCGTGTCGCCATACCTTGTCGCTCTCCTGCCCCCGGCCTGAGGTTTAACTAACGCAGGACCCCGACCAATCCCACTTACCCTGCGTTCCTTCCTGTGCACCCTCCCCCGGGAGCGGCCTGCGTCAGCCCTCGACGAGGCCTCCCTGAGTCCCCGGAGGAGCGCTGAGTCTAGCCGTCCTGCTTTGGGGAGCAACCATGCCTTGACAGGCCGGCCGCGGTCGGGTCCGTTGCGGGCCCCGCGCACGTGGGCGCGGCACGCTCTATCTCTCTTTCAAGGACGGACGACACCATGACCATTCCCCAGAAGCCGGAAGCCGAGGCGCTGCGCATCGGGATGCTCGCCGGGCTCTTCACCCGCGCCGACGCCGTGGCCTGGGCCGACGATCTCATCGGCGAGCTGGACAAGCCCTGCAACGAGCTGATCGACCTCTCGACCTCCGACGGCCTCGACGGCTCGAGCTTCGCCGCGCTGCTGACCTCCATCCCCGGCCAGGCCGACGCCGAAGCGACCAAGCGCATCCTCCTCGGCCGCGCGCGCCAGAAGCTCTCGCAGGGCCAGGATGTCTCGGCGTGCCTTGCCCAGCTGGCCGACCTGGTCACGCTCTCTGACGCCGAGAAGAGCGGGCTGAAGGCCGATGCAGCCAAGTTCCTGGCGGCCTACACGCTCGAAGGCGAGACCCGCCTGCTCAAGTAGCCGATTCGCCAGCGACACCCCGAGCTTGTCGAGGGGCCAGGACTCGGTCTTTGACCGACTTCCTGCAGCCCCTCGGTGAGTTTTGGGTGTTGGGTGGGCAAGGACTCAAGCTCTGGCCCCTCGACCAGCTCGGGGTGTCGGGCCCCAAAACCGGGGCCCGAAGAAGAGCCCGACTCAACTCAGGGCCTCAGGCGGTAGGTGAGGGGATTTGCCCGAAGCCCGCAGCCCGAAGCCCGCAGCCCGAGATTCGGGGTGTCGGGGGTCTGGCGTACGTCAAGCGCGTGACGCCGGCCATCGGTCGCTGGCCAGAGCGCCAGCCCCTGGGCCGGCTCCAGGCACGAGGCTTGCGAGAGCCCTCGACGCCATGAGCGATAAGCCCGCCGAGTCCGCCGCCGCCCCCGCCAAGCCCAGCTCGATGCCGACGATCCTCGCCGGCGTCAACCTGCTGGCCACCCTGGGCATCCTCGCCGCCATCCTCTTGCGGCCTGCCCCGGCGGCAGCCCCCAAGGCCGAGCACGGGGCCGAAGGCCACGGTGAGGCGGCTGAGGCTGGGGCCGAGGGCGGCCATGGGGGCAAGGGCGTGGGCCCGACCATGAAGCTGGCGGACTTCGTCATCAAGCTTCGCGACCCCGAGGCCGAGCGCTACGCCCGCCTCTCGATGGAGATGGAGCTCAAGGCGGAGCCCGACAAAGAGAAGATCGCCCCCTACATCCCGCGCCTGCGCGATGCCTTCGTGGCCTACCTGACCGACCGCAAGAGCGAGGAGCTGCTCGGCAGCGAGGCGCTCACCCATACGAAGGCCGAGTTGCTCAAGCTCTCCTCGGAGCTGGTGCCCAACAACCCGGTGCGCGCGCTGTACTTCACCGACTTCGTCATCCAGTAGCCCCGACCGCTCCCCCCTTCCGCCTCCTTTCCCCGCGCCCTTCGCCCCGCCTCCAAGGAGGGGCAGAGAGGTACCTCCGTGACCGCCGCCCTCAACACCGAGGAACTCAATGCATTGATGAGCGCGATCCAGGAGAGCCGCGTGCCGACGGCCCCTGGAGCGCTGCCTGGACCGACCATCGGGGGCAAGGCCAAGTCGGTCGTCCCCTACGACCTGACGAGCCAGGACCGGATCATCCGCGGCCAGCTGCCCACCCTGGACGCGATCAACGAGCGGGTGGCCTCCATGCTCGCCGCCGGCCTGTCGGGCCGCACCCGCCTGCAGATCCGCGTCGGCACCACGCCGGCGACGCTCCTCAAGTTCTCGGACGTCAACGTGCTGCTCGCCCCGCCGGCGGTGCTGGCCATGCTGGCGCTGGGGCAGGGCCACGGGATGGGCGTGGGCATCCTGGAGCCCGGGTTGGGCGAGTCGCTGCTGGCGGCCGCGCTGGGCGACCGCAAGCTGCGCAAGGACGACCGGCCGGCGGAGGTGCGCCACGAGCTGACGACGGTGGAGAAGCTGGTGCTGCGCCGGCTGCTCTCCGTCTTCACCGACGCCATGGCCACCGCCTGGGCCGACGTGTTGCCGCTCAGGCCCGAGGTGGTCCGCTTCGAGTCCGACCCGCGCATGGCCACGGTGGCCCCGTCCAACGACGTGGCGCTGCTCTCCTCCTTCGAGCTGACGGGGGCCATCGCCGGCCGCTTCCAGCTCGCCTTCCCCTTCGCCTCCGTCGAGGCGGTGCGCAAGCAGCTCGCGAGCCCCCCGCGCACCACCTACGGCAGCGACGACCGCTTCGCCACCGAGCTCGCCGCCGAGCTCGAGCAGGTCAAGGTCGACGTCTGCGCCATCCTCGGCGGGGCGCGGATCCGCCTGGAGCGCCTGCTGGAGCTGGAGGCCGGCGACGTCATCTCGCTGTCGGCCGACGAGGGCAGCCCGCTGACGGTGGCGGTCCAGGGCCGGCCCAAGCTCACCGGCTTCCCCACCGTCGTGAACTCCTCGCTGTCGATGATCGTGGAACGGGACCTGCAAGGTCGGACTCCGCCACGCCCGCCGGCCGCCAACACCGGACCCGCTTCCCCGGTCACCAAGCGCTTCGCATCCTGAACGGGAGCCCAACCCCATGGCCAACTCCGAATCCGAGCGTTCCCCCCGACGGCTGGACCTCCTCCTCGACGTCCCGCTCGACCTCACCGTCGAGCTCGGCCGCTCGCGGATGACCATCCAGGACCTGCTCAACCTCGGCCCCAGCTCGGTCATCGAGCTCGACAAGGTCGCGGGCGAGCCGCTGGACATCCTGGTCAACGAGCGGCTCATCGCTCGCGGCGAGGCCGTGGTCGTCAACGACAAGTTCGGCGTGCGCATCACCGACATCGTCAGCCCGAGCGAGCGCATCGCCCGGCTTCGCTAGAGGACCGCCATGCTGGGCTCCATCCTCCTCGCCGCTTGCCTGTCCGCCGCTCCATCCGTCTCGTCCGCCACCCAGAGCTGGGACGGCAAGACCCTGACGCTCGAGGTGGCGATCGGTCCCGAGGCCGCCAGCTCCGCCCGGGCCGAGCTCACCTCGCGGGCCCTGCGCGTGACGCTGCCCGGCGCCACCGCTGCCGACCTCCAGGCGCTGGAGCTGGCCTCCTCGCCGGTTCGCGTGAAGAGCGTCGCCGGCGCGCTGGTGCTCGAGGCCCCCATCGGCCGGCGCGTCGCGTGCTCGGGCGCCGCCAGCATCGCCGCCAGTCCCAGCGGCCTGGTCGCGACCGCCTCCTGCAGCCTGGCCTCGCCCTCCGCCTCGTCCTCCGCCGCGCCCTCCGCCACGCCCACAGCCGAGACCGAGGAGCGCCGCGCCATCCTGGCCGCCATCGCCCTGCCGGCCCCCGCCCCGGCCAACCTCGTCGCGCCGCCGCCGCCCGTTCCGGCTCCTGCCGCCGCTCCCTCCGCCGCTGGCGAGGAGCCCAAGAATCCGACCGCCGCCCCTCCCGCTTCCACGGGTTCGGTCGCCGCCCTGACCGGCAAGCCCGACCTGCCGGCCGAGAAGAAGGCGGGCGGCATGTTGACCTCGGGCGACGCCAACGCCAGCTCCGCCGCGAGCGCCGCGCTTCCGACCATGGGCCTGCTGGCGGTGGCCGGCGTCGCCGCGCTGCTCCTGCGCAAAAAATCCAAGAACGACGGCCTGGTGCACGTGCTGGAGACGGCCTCCCTCGGCCCCAAGCGCGCCCTGCTGCTCACCCGCGTCGGGCAGAAGACCCTGCTGCTGGGCTCCAGCGAAGCAGGCATCTCGCTCCTGGCTTCGCTCGACGACGTGATGCTCCCCGAGCCGGCCGCCCTGCCCGAGCGCGAGAGGGAAGAAGGCCAGGCCGGGCTGCTCAGCCGGCTGCTCAAGGCCGGTCGTGGCAGTCAGCCCTCCTTCAGCGACCTGCTCGCCGAGACCGCCGAGGATCAGGATCTTCGCCGCAAGCTGGAGGCCGGTCTGCCCGGGAGGGTGTCGTGAGCGGCGCGGTGGACGGAGCGATGGCTGCCGCCGGAGGCCTGCAGGTCGTGGTCGACGGCGGGGGCTCGTCGGCGGTCAAGCTGTTCCTGCTCCTGACCGCGCTCTCCTTCGCCTCGGCGCTGGTGGTCTCCGTCACGTCGTTCACGCGGATCGTCATCGTCCTGTCGTTCCTGCGCCAGGCGCTCGGCACCCCCCAATTGCCGCCCAACCAGGTGCTCATCGCCCTCTCGCTGGCGCTCTCGGCGTTCGTGATGGCCAAGCCTGCCGAGCAGATCTACAGCGAGGCGCTCAACCCCTACCTCGAGAACAAGCTGCCGCACGACCAGGCGCTCGCGAAGGCCGCGGCGCCCTTGCGCAAGTTCATGTTGGCCCAGACGCGGGAGAAGGACCTGCGCCTGTTCTTCGAAGATCTCGCAGCAGCCGGTCCCCGAGACGCCAGAGCAGGTGCCGATGACGGTCGCGGTCCCGGCCTTCATGATCTCGGAGCTGACCACCGCCTTCCGCATGGGGCTGTCGGTCTACATCCCGCTCTTGCTCGTGGACCTCCTGGTGGCGGCGGTCCTGATGTCCCTGGGCATGATGATGGTGCCGCCGACCCTCGTCTCGCTGCCCCTGAAGATCGGCGTGTTCCTGCTCGCCGACGGCTGGCACCTGGTCGTCGCCTCACTGGCGCGGAGCTTCTAAGCGATGTCCCCCGACGTCCCGGTCACGCTGGTTCGCGAAGGCCTGGTCCTGCTGGGCACGGTCGGCTCGCCGCTCTTCGGCGTGCTGCTGGTGGTCGGCTTCGTGGTGGGCGTGCTGCAGGCCACCACGCAGATCAACGACTCGGCGGTGGGCTTCCTCCCCCGCGCCGCCGGCGCCATCCTCGCCTGCTGGCTCCTGGGGCCGTGGATGGTCGAGCGCCTCGCCCTCTTCTTCACCCGCGCCGTCGAGCAGATGGGCGGCCGGCCGTTCTGACCCGGCAGCTCTTGCCGGGTAGGCGTTGGCACGACCCGCGCAACCGTTCGCCGCGTGCTCGACGTCGCCCTCCCGCTGGCCTTCGGCTTCCTCCTCGTGCTGCTGCGCACCGCCGGCCTGTGCGTCACCGCGCCGGTGCTCTCGGCCTCGTCGGTCCCGATGCGGGTGCGGCTGGCCGTGTCGGCGGCGCTGGCGTTCGCGGTCTTCACCGGCGCCGGGCTGCCGGTGGTCGACGCGCCCCCGAACCTCTTCTCCTTCGCCTATGCCGGCCTGGTCGAGACCGCCATCGGCCTGGGCGGCGGACTGTGCGCGCGGATGCTCCTCGAGGCGGCGCAGGCGGCGGGCTCGGTCGCCGGCCTCTCGTCGGGCCTGGGCTACGGCGCGCTCGTCGACCCGCTCAACGGCGCGGCCTCGACCGTCGCCGGCCAGCTCTTCTCGATGCTCGCGCTGGGCATCACCGTCTCGCTGGGACTGCCGGGCGAGGCCGTCGCCTGGCTCGCCCGCTCCGTCGTGCAGATCCCGCCGGGGCACGCCGTGGATCTCCCGGCGCTGGTGCAGGCGCTGATCACCACCGCCGCCACCGCCAGCGCGCTCTCCATGCGGCTGTGCTTCCCGTTCATGGCCGCGGGCCTCATCGCCCACGCCTCGCTGGGCGTCCTGGGCCGCGCCGCGCCGCAGCTGAACCTGCAGTCCGTCGGCTTCTCGATCTCGCTGGCCGCGGGCGGCTTCGCCCTCTACCTGGTCGCGCCGGTGGTGGCCGAGGCCGCCGCGCGCAGCGCCGCCGGCTTCTTCGCAGGGGGTCCGTAGCATGTCCGACGACGAGGAAGACCCCAAAACCGAGCCCCCATCACCACGCAAGATCAAGCAAGCGTGGGAGGAAGGGCAGATCCCTGTCTCGCGCGACGTCATCGGCGTCGCCAGCGTCGCCGCGGGCGTCGGCGCGCTCTTCCTGGTCGGCCCCAGCTTCGTCGACTCGCTGATCGGCATCTTCGGCTCCTCGCTGCGCGGCCTCTCGCAGGGCGGCGCCCCGCTCGAAGCCGCCCCGTTCGCTCGTCCCCTGCTCCTGGGCCTGGCGTCCTGCGCTGCAGCCGCCCTGGCCGCGGCTGGGGCCGCCGTAGCCCAGACCCAGGGGTACCTTTGGCCCCACCTCGCGCTGCCCGACTTCAGCCGGCTCGCCCAGGGCACCAGGCTCAAAAAGCTCTTCTCCAAAGAGGCCTTGGCCGACCTCGGCTTGTCCTTCGCCAAAGTCCTGGCGCTCTCCGTGGTCCTCTGGCGCTCGGCCCGGGTCGAATTGACCTCACTTCCGAACCTGGTCGGCGCGACCCCGGGTGCGCTGCTCACCGGCGTCTTCGCCCCGCTGGCGCGCTGCACCGGCGCGGTGCTGGTCACGCTGGGCCTCCTGGCCGGCCTCGACCTTGCAGTCGCCCGCTACCGCTTCAACCAGAAGATGAAGACCACGCGGGAAGAGGCCAAGCGTGAGCACAAGGAAGACGAAGGCGACCCGATGCTCCGCGCCCGGCGCCGCCGCCGTCACCGCGAGCTGGCCAAGGGCCGCCCCGCCGTCGAGGTCCCCCGCGCCGACGCCCTGGTCGTCAACCCGACCCACATCGCCATCGCCATCCGCTACCGGCGGGACGAGGACAAGGCGCCGCGCGTGACCGCCAAGGGCAAGGGCGTGCTGGCCGAGAAGATGCGCGAGCTGGCCCGCGAGAACGGCGTGCCCATCGTGCAGGACATCCCGCTGGCGCGGCTGCTCTACAAGCGCGTGAAGGTCGGCCGTGAAGTGCCCGCGCAGACCTACAAGGCCGTCGCCGCGGTGCTGGCGTTCGTCTACCGCATCACCGGCAAGAGCTTCCGGAGCCCAGGCATGAGCGCCTCCGACCCCGCTACCGGCGCCCCCGGCCCGGGCAAGGGCGTCACCGCCCAGACCGCGCTCGCCTTCGCCGTCCTGGGCGTCCTCTCCATCCTCATCCTGCCGGTCCCGCCGCTGATCGTGGACCTGCTGCTGGCGCTCTCCATCGGCCTCTCCGTGCTGATGCTGCTGGTGGCGCTGGGCCTGAAGCGCCCGCTCGACTTCTCGGTCTTCCCCTCGCTGCTGCTCATCGCCACCCTGTTCCGGCTGGGCCTGTCGGTGGCGACCACCCGGCTCATCCTCCTCAACGGCAGCGGAGGCACCGCGGCGGCCGGCCACGTCATCGAGGCCTTCGGCCGCTTCATGGTCGGCGGCTCGCTGGTCGTCGGCGCGGTCGTCTTCCTCATCCTGCTCGTCGTCAACTTCGCGGTGATCACCAAGGGTTCCGGGCGCATCTCCGAGGTCGCGGCGCGCTTCACCTTGGACGCCTTGCCGGGCAAGCAGATGTCCATCGACGCCGACCTCGCGGCCGGCCTGCTCGACGACAAGGAAGCGCGCGCGCGCCGCAGCCTGCTCGAGCACGAGGTCGAGTTCTTCGGCGCCATGGACGGCGCCAGCAAGTTCGTCCGCGGCGACGCCATCGCCGGCCTGGCCATCACCGGCATCAACCTCGTCGGCGGGCTGATCGCCGGCCTGCTGCGCGACCACCTCTCGCTCGCCCAGGCCGCCTCCACCTACACCCTGCTCACCGTCGGCGACGGCCTGGTCACCCAGATGCCGGCGCTGCTCATCTCCACCGCCGCGGGCATGGTGGTCACCCGCGCCGCCGGCGACGACCTCGGCACCCAGGTCCAAGGCCAGATCTTCGGCTCCTCCAAGGTCCTCGCCTCCACCTCGCTGGTGCTGGGCGCGATGGCGCTCATCCCCGGGCTGCCGGCGCTGGCCTTCGGGCCGCTGGCGCTGGGGACCTACCTGCTCAGCCGCCGGGCCAAGGCCGCCGAGCAGAAGCCCGCCTCCGCGACCCCGCAGCCCGAGGCCAAGAAGGGCGAGCGGCTGCAGGACCTGCTGCAGCTGGACGCGCTGGCGCTCGACCTGGGCTTCGGCCTCTTGCCGCTCATCGACTCCGCCAAGGGCGGCGAGCTGCCCGGGCGGATCACCGCGCTGCGGCGCAAGCTCGCCGAGGAGCTGGGCGTGGTGCTGCCCCCGGTGCACCTGCGCGACAACCTGCGCCTGGAGCCCAACGAGTACCGGCTGTCGCTGCGCGGCGTCGAGCTGGCCCGCGGCAAGGCCTGGGCGGACCGCGTGATGGCGCTCGACCCCTCGGGCCAGACGCCGACCGTCCCCGGCCTGTCCGCCAAGGAGCCGGCGTTCGGCCTGCCGGCGGTCTGGATCATCCCCGCCGACCGGCCCAAGGCCGAGCGCGCGGGCCTGACGCTGGTCGACCCCGCGTCGATGGTCACCACGCACCTCTCCGAGCTGCTGCGCCGCAACGCCCACGAGCTGGTGGGCCGCCAGGAGGTGCAGGAGCTGCTGGCGCTGACCGGCAAGGAGGCCCCCAAGCTGGTCGAGGACGTGGTCCCGGCCGTCCTGACGCTGGGCGCGCTGGTGCAGGTGGTGCGGGGGCTGTTGCGCGAAGGCATCTCGGTGCGCGACCTGCGCACGGTGCTCGAGTCCGCGGCCGATGCCGCGCCCAAGAGCAAGGACCCGGTCTTCCTGGTGGAGCAGGCGCGCCGCCGCCTCTCGCGTCAGATCACCGGACGCGTGTCCGATGGCGGGGTCGTCAAGGCCTTGACCCTCGACCATCCGACCGAGGACCTGCTCCGCTCGACCGCCGGGGCGTCCGACGGGGAGTTGGCGCTCGCGCCAGACGTGGAGACGGCCCGTCGGCTGATTGGCGCCATCGAAGCCAAGGCCGCCAGCCTCGCCGCCGAAGGGCGCCCGGCCGTGCTGCTGGCCCCGCCCGACCTGCGCAAGCCCTTGTTCGACTTCGCTTCTCGGTTCGTCCCCGACCTGTGGGTCGTGTCGGCGCGCGAGCTGGTTCCGGGCACCTCCGTCGAGCCGGCGGGGTTGGTCCAGGTTTCGCATCCGAGCCAGGGCGCAGCGAGCTGACGCCGGGGGCCTCGGGGAACGCACTTCATGAACGCCACTGTCCGCACCTTCAGGGCTCCCGACGTCGCCGGCGCGCTGAGCGCCGTAAAGGCCGCGCTCGGTCCCGAGGCGGTCATCCTCTCGACCCGCGAGATCCCGGGCACCCTCTTGCGGCGGCCTGAGGTCGAAGTGACCGCAGCCAGCTCGTTCGAGGCCGTCCCGGCTTCCGCCTATCGGTCTGCCCCCGCCCCGGCTCCGCGCGCGGCCCCCTCCGCCGCCCCGGCTCCGGCTGCCGCTCCGGCCGCGGCCCCGATTCCGGCCGCGCGCCGCGAGGCCCCGTCGGCCTCGGTGGCCGCGCTCTCGGCCGAGCTCGACGACCTGCGCCGCGAGCTGTACGCCGCCCGCCGCGAGATGAAGGTCGTCTGCCTGCGCGCCGGCGCCGAGCGCGAAGCTCGAGCTGGGCCCGGCCGCCGCCGAAATCTTCGGGCACCTCGCCCAGCGCGGCGTCGAAGAGTCCCTGGCCGAGGAGCTGGTCCGCCAGGCGCTGCTCGACGGCGCCCGCACCGACAGCCTGATGGAGGCCCTGGGCGAGCTGGTCGGCCGCAAGCTCACCCCCGGCGGCGCCCCCTGGCTGCCCTCGCGCGGCCGCCGGGTGCTGGCGCTGGTGGGCCCGACCGGCGTGGGCAAGACGACCACCCTCGCCAAGATCGCCGCGCGCGCCCTGCTCGACCACCGCAGCAAGGTGGTGCTCATCACCGTCGACACCTACCGTGTCGGCGCCAGCGAGCAGATCGCCCGGTACGGCCAGGTGATGAAGGTCCCGACGCACGTGGCGCGCGACGCCCACGAGCTGGAGCGGGCCATCCACTCCGCCTCCGACGCCGACCTGGTCCTGGTGGACACCGCCGGCCGCGCGGTGAGCGAAGCGGTGGCCCGCCAAGCCGAGATGCTCCGGCAGATCCCGGGCATCGAGCTGGGCCTGGTCATGAGCGCCGCCACCGGCTGGCGCGAGCTGTCGGCCACGGCCGAGCGCTACAAGCGCCTCGCGCCCGAGCGGCTCATCTTCTCCAAGGTCGACGAAGCGGCGGCGCCCGGTGGCGTGCTCTCGGCGGCGGTTCGCCTGGGCCGGCCCATCGCTTGCGTCTCCGACGGCCAGCGGGTCCCCGAGGACCTGCACGCCGCCGACCGCGACGACCTTGCCGTTCTGGTTTTGGGGGATTGGCGTGCGGCCCGTTCGGCCCAAAGGAGCTAGCGACGTGGACCAGGCAGAGAACCTCAGGACGCTCATCGATCGCGGCTCCAAGCAGCCCCTGCGCGTCATCGCGGTGACCAGCGGCAAGGGCGGCGTGGGCAAGACCAACCTCTCCGCCAACCTCGCGGTGCTGGCGGCCAAGGCCGGGCAGAAGGTGCTGGTGCTCGACGCCGACCTCGGGCTGGCCAACGTGGAGATCCTCTTCGGGCTCAAGCCGCAGTACCACATCGGCCACCTGCTGGACGCCTCGGCCAACATCGAGGACGTGCTGGCCACCGGGCCCCACGGCGTGCGCGTGCTGCCGGCCGGCTCGGGCATCCAGTCGCTCACCCACCTCGACGACGCCCAGAAGCTGCGGCTGTTGACCGCGCTCGACTACATCGAGGACCGCTTCGACATCGTGCTGGTCGACTCCAGCGCCGGCATCGGTGACAACGTGCTGTTCTTCGTCGGCGGCGCGCAGGAGGCGCTGCTCATCGTCACCGCCGAGCCGACGTCGCTGACCGACGCCTACGCCGCGGTCAAGGTCCTCAGCCAGCAGGCCGGCGTCCAGCACTTCAACGTGGTGGTCAACACCGCCCCCAACGAGAGCGCGGCGCGGGACATCTTCCAGACCCTCACCTCGGTCACCGGCCGCTTCCTCAACGCCCGCGTCAAGTACCTGGGCTTCCTGCCGCGCGACGAGAACATGCACCGCGCCATCATGGCCCAGCGGCCGCTGGTGGACCTCTTCCCGCAGTCGCCCTCGAGCCGCGCCCTGGCGCGCCTCGCCGACAAGCTCTTCAACGACACCGCGCCCGTGCAGCTCGACGGACGCATGAAGTTCCTCTGGCAGCGTTTGCTGCGAGAGCAGTCCTCGGGGACCTGACCATGCACCGTGCCTTCTCGCTCTACGCTGCCGCGGGCAGCGCCGACGCCGAACTGCTGGCGACGCACGCCACGCTGATCGACCGGGCCGCACGGCGCATCGCCGCGCGCACCGGGCTCCCCGGGCTGTTCGACGACCTGTGGTCCGCCGGCGCCCTGGGGCTCATCGACGCGCACCGGCGGTTCGACCCCGCGCGCGACGTGCGCTTCGAGAGCTTCGCCGAGCACCGCATCCGCGGGGCCATGCTCGACGAGCTGCGGCGGATGGACCACCTGCCGCGAAGGCTGCGCAGCGACACCGACCGCGTCGCTCGCGCCCGCGCGGCGTTGGGCCACGAGCTCGGCCGCGAGCCGAGCCCCGAGGAACTCGCCGACCGGCTCGGGGTCTCCATGGACGAGCTGGCGGAGATCGAGCTGTTGTCGATGCCGCTGATGCCCTTGGACCCGGACGCGCCGATGGCGTCGCAGGACGCCGGCCAAGACGAGAAGCTGGCCCAGGCCGAGTCCGTCGGTCACCTCCAGCAGGCTATCGGCACGCTGCCGCCACGGCTTCAGACGCTGCTGTCGCTCCACTACGTCGAGGGACTGACCTACCGCGAGATCGCGCAGATCCTCGAGGTGAGCGAGCCGCGCGTGTGCCAACTGCATACCGAGGCGGTCAACAAGCTGCGCACGGCCATGGCCGAGCTGCGCGGCGAGCCGGTCCCGGAGGCGCCGCCGCGAAAGCGCGCTGGGAAGGCGGCGTAGCTGGGTAGTGCCCGGCTTTCACGCGCTTTCACGCCGGGGGCAACCATCGATCCTCAGAACCTGAGGCGCACCGTTGGGTAGTGCCCGGCTTCCACGCCGGGGACAACCATCGATCCTAAGAATCCGAGGCGCACCGTTGGGTAGTGCCCGGCTTCCACGCCGGGGACAACCATCGATCCTCAGAATCTGAGGCGCACCGTTGGGTAGTGCCCGGCTTCCACGCCGGGGACAACCGTCGATCCTCAGAATCCGAGGCGCACCGTTGAGTAGTGCCCGGCGTGGAAGCCGGGCCCACACCCACCAGCGCGCCTCAGACGCTCACTTTCGGGAAGGTTTCCCCGGCGTGGAAGCCGGGCCCACACCCCACTACCAGCGCGCCTCAGACGCTCACTTTCGGGAAGATCGTCCCCGGCGTGGAAGCCGGGCCCACACCCCACCAGCGCGCCTCAGACACTCACTTTCGGGAAGATGTCCCCGGCGTGGAAGCCGGGCCCACACCCCACCAGCGCGCCTCAGACGCTCACTTTCGGGAAGGTGTCCCCGGCGTGGAAGCCGGGCCCACACCCCACCAGCGCGCCTCAGACGCTCACTTTCGGGAAGATCGTCCCCGGCGTGGAAGCCGGGCCCACACCCCACCAGCGCGCCTCAGACACTCACTTTCGGGAAGATGCCCCCGGCGTGGAAGCCGGGCCCACACCCACCAGCGCGCCTCAGACACTCAGGGGGAGGGCGGCCTACCGCCGTCCGTGCCCCATCGCAGCCAGCTCGTCCAGGACCTTCCGCTCGGCGCGGTCCTGCTGCTGGCGGATCTCTTCCCTTCGCGCTTCGGCCACCCGCCGCACGGCCTCGGCTTCGCGGTGGCGCTGCTCGAAGGCCTTGCGCACCGCCTCCTCGGCCACCTTGCACGAGCGCAGCGCCTCCTTCGCCTTCTCCACCTCGCGCAGGGCGCGCTGCCGTGCGAGGTCGGCGTCGTGCCACAGCGCCGCATCCCCCGACCCGCGACCGTCGGCCAGCGCCCGCTCGCGCGCCTTGGCGAGCGCACCTTCCGCGGCGCTGGTCTTCGCACGCGCCTGGGCCAGCTGCCGCTGGGCTTCGTCCTCGGCGCGCTCGCGCAGCTTCACGACCACGTCGAGCCGGGTCTTGATCGCCATGCCCTCCCCGCCATTCACGCCGCGTGCCCCATTCACGCCCGGCAGATTGTGCCGCCCTCTCACTGGCGTGCGGCTTGCTCAAGCCCCTCCCACGCGTCAGCAAGGAGGCACCCGTGGCGGATGGGCTCTACTTGGGAATGGCGGGAGCGACCGCGCGAGCAGCGCAGCTCGACTCCATCGCCGACAACCTGGCCAATGCGCAGACGCCGGGCTTCAAGCCCGCTCGCCCGGCGTTCGAGTCGTTCCTGGCCGAGAGCGGCGCCGCCGACAAGGTCTACGCCGCCGCGGTGGGCACGGGCATCGACATGCGCCCGGGCCAGGCCGTCCACACCGGGAACCCCCTCGATGTGCTGCCCGAGGGCGACGGCCTTCTGGCGGTTCGCACCGCTTCTGGCGCCACGGCGTTCACGCGCGCCGGTCGGTTGACGCTCGACCCGAGCGGCCAGCTCCTGGCCGCCGGCCTGCCGGTCCTCGACCCTCGCGGAGAGCCGGTCCTGATCCCGCCCCAGACCAACCCCGAGATCGCCAAGGACGGCACGCTCTCCGCCGAGGGCCGCGAGTTCGGCAAGGTCGCCCTCTGGCGCGCCGAGGGGCCGATGGGCCGCAACGGTCCGCAGCTCTTGGTCCCCGGCGACAACACCAAGGTCGCCCTGGTCCCCGATGGGACCCTGCGGGTCGGCGAGCTCGAGCTGGGCAGCTACACGCCGCTGGAGGCCACCGTCCAGCTCGTCGAAGCCCAGCGGCAGTTCGACTCGACGATGCAGGCCCTGCAGACCTACCGAACCCTCGATCAGCGCGCCGTGGAAGTCGGCCGCATTCGGTAGCGACCGGCCTCCGTGCCGGTTCTTCACCTCAAGGAGAACACGATGCTCCGCTCGCTCTACACCGCCGCCACCGGGATGGACGCCCAGCAGCTGAAGATGGACGTCATCGCCAACAACATCGCCAACGCGGGCACCGCCGGCTTCAAGAAGGCCCGCCCCGAGTTCGAGGACCTGCTCTCCGAGACGATCCGCGCCGCCTCCGCGCCCGACCCGCAGGGCGGCTCCGAGCCCGTGCCGCTCCAGGTCGGCCTGGGTGTGCGCACCGGCGCCACCACGCGCTCGTTCTCCCAGGGCGACATGCTCAACACGGGCAACCCGCTGGACGTCGCCATCGCTGGCAACGGCTTCTTCCGCGTGCAGCGCCCCAACGGCGAGCTCGCCTACACCCGCGCCGGCAACTTCGTGGTCGACGCCGACGGCCGCCTGGCGACGCCGCACGGCGAGCTGGTCGACCCGGGCATCACCGTCCCCAGCGACGCCCAGGAGATCACCATCCGCGGCGACGGCACCGTGCTCGCCAAGGTCCCCGGCCGCGATGACCTCCAGGAGCTGGGCCGCGTCGAGCTCACCGCCTTCCAGAACCCGGCCGGCCTCTACGCCCTGGGCGGCAACCTCTTCGAGGCCAGCGCCGCCGCCGGCGAGCCGCTGACCACCCGTCCCGGCGAGCAGGGCCTGGGCACGCTCTCGCAGGGCTTCCTCGAGGGCGCCAACGTCAAGGCCGTCGAGGAGATGATCGACATGATCTCCACGCAGCGCGCCTACGAGCTCAACTCCAAGGTCATCCAGACCGCCGACCAGATGCTGCAGCGGCTGACCTCGATGAGGTGATCGATGCTCCCGGCCGCCACCCTCGCCACCCTCGCCACCCTCGTCGCCGCGCTCTGCGCCGCCGCTCCGCTCGCCGGTCTCTCCGAGCGGCTGCAGGGACACCTGGCCGTGCCGGGCGCCCGGCTCGAGGTCGTCGGCGTCAACCGGTCGAACTGGCCCGCGGGCGCTGCGCTCTCCGACGTCGAGGTCCCCAACTCCATCCGCGCCTCTGGCCGGGTGGCGGCGCGCTTGAGCGGCAAGGGCCCCGACGGCGCTCCGTGCATGGCCTGGGTCTGGGTTCAGGTCCGCGTCCTCTCGACCGTCCACGTCACCGAGCGCGATCTGCAGGAGGGCGAGCCGCTCTCCTCTGCCTCCCACACCGAGGAGCGCGAGATCCTTCCTGGCCGCTCGCCGCTCGGCGCCATTCCGTCCGGCGCCGTCGCCGCCCGTCGCCTCGCTGCCGGCCAGGTCCTCGAGCCGCACCACGTCCGCGGCGCGGGTCCTTCGCTCGGCAAGCCGATCGCGGTGCTCGCGCGCTCCGGCGCCATCTCGGTCGTCCAGGAAGGCCGCACCGTCCCGTGCTCGGGGGGCCAGGTCTGCGCGCAGCTGCCCACCGGCAAGCGAGTTGCAGGGCGCTACGAGGGCGGCCAGCTGGTGGTGGAGATCCCATGAGAAACCCGTTCGTCCTGCTCTGCGTCTTGGCCTTCGGCGCCTGCGCCACCTCGACGCACATCGCGCCCTACGTCCCCAAGAAGCGCACCTACGACGCGCCCGCCGCGACCAGCCAGACCTCGACCGCCGCTCCGGGGAGCCTCTGGGAGGACGGGCGCCCGGGCACGATGCTCTTCACCGACGCCCGCGCCCTGCGCGAGAACGACCTCGTGGTGGTGAAGGTGGAAGAGGTCGCCGACGCCAAGCGCAGCGCCGACACCGACCTCAAGCGCGGCCAGAAGGGCTCGGCGGCCGTCACCGAATTTCTGGGCCTGCTCACCGCGCTGCAGACCGCCGTCCCCGGCGTCCCGCTCAAGCCGGCGATGTCCGCCGAGTACTCGAGCCAGTTCTCGGGCCAGGGCTCCACCGGCCGCACCGAGCGGCTGACTGCCACGGTGCCCGCGCTCGTCCGCCAGGTCCTGCCCAACGGCAACCTCTTCATCGAGGGGCACCGCGTGGTGCTGGTCAACCAGGAGGAGCAGCACTTCTACATCTCCGGCGTCGTGCGCCCCATCGACATCGACCAGGAGAACAGCGTGAAGAGCTCGATGATCGCCGACGCGGAGATCGAGTTCACCGGCCGCGGCGTGCTCAACGACAACCAGGAGCGCGGCTGGGCCTCGAAGTACCTGGGTTGGCTGTGGCCTTGGTGACGACGACGGAAGCGGAGAGAACCGTGCGCATCCTCCTTTCGATCCTGGTCTGCGCTTGCCTGCTCCTGCCGGCCGTGGCCTCTGCCGCGCCCACGCGCATCAAGGAGCTCGCCGACGTCCAGGGCGCCCGCGAGAACGAGCTGTTCGGCTACGGCCTGGTGGTGGGCCTGGCCGGCACCGGCGACACCGAGCGCGTCTTCTTCACCTCGCAGACCATCGCCGGCATGCTCGGCCGCCTTGGCATCCGGGTGGATCCCCGCGAGGTTCGCGTGCGCAACGTGGCGGCGGTGATGGTCACCGCGCGGCTTCCGCCCTTCTCGCGCCCCGGCACGCGCATCGACGTCGCCGTCTCGTCCATCGGCAACGCTCGCTCGCTCGCGGGCGGCGTACTCCTGCTCACCGCGCTCTCCGGCGCCGACGGCCAGGTCCACGCCGCGGCGCAGGGCTCGGTGCAGGCCGGCGGCTACGAGGCCGGCGGCTCCGGCTCCTTCCTTCAGAAGAACCAGCCCACCTCCGCCCGCATCCCCCAGGGCGGACTCATCGAGAAGGCCGTCATCCCCACCCTCGAAGGCCCGCTACTCTTCGGGCTCAAGCGCCCCGACTTCACCACCGCCACCCGCATCGCCGCGGCCATCAACACCGCCCTGGGCGACGGCACCGCCAAGGCGCTCGACCCCGCCGCGGTCCAGGTCCAGGTGGCGGAGGACAAGGCCGCCGACAAGATCGGCCTGGTCGCGCAGATCGAGGCGCTGACCGTGGAGGCCGACCGCCGGGCCAGGGTCGTGGTCAGCGAGCGGACCGGCACTGTGGTCGCGGGCGAAGGCGTCAGGCTGCGCCCGGTGGCCGTCGCCCACGGCGGCCTCAGCGTCTCGGTCCGCTCCACCCCGCTCGTCTCCCAGCCCGCGGCCTTCGCCGCCGGCGCGACTGCCGTGACCAGGCAGGCGGACGTCAACGCGGCCGAGACCCAGAAGAACGTGGTCGCGCTCCCAGCCGCTGCCAGCGTCGACGAGCTGGTCAAGGCGCTCAACCTGCTCGGCGCCTCGCCGCGCGATCTCGTCGCTATCCTCCAGGCCATCCAGACCGCCGGCGCGCTCGACGCCGACCTCGAGGTGCTCTGATGGCGCTGCTCGAGACCCTGGGCTCGGCCCCGACCCTGTCCAACGAGACCGCCGAGACGCGCGCCGCCAAGGCCATGGAGGCGATGGTGGTCAAGCAGCTCCTGGCCGCCAGCGGCGTCTTCAAGGGCAACGACACGCCCGGCTCGTCCATCCGCTCCGACCTCTTCGCCGACGCCCTGGCCGACGCCGTGGCCCAGGCCGGAGGCGTCGGGCTCAGCCAATCGCTCGTCACCTCGCCTGCTACCCCCCAGGCGGGCGCCATCCCGGCTGCCGATCCGCGCCTTCTCGTGGACGGCGGCGGGCGAGTCACCAGCGGCTTCGGCTCGCGCATCGACCCCATCGACTCCCACCAATCCCAGCACCCCGGCGTCGACGTCTCGGCCTCGGAAGGCACGCCGATCCGGGCCGCGGCCGACGGCGTGGTTCGGGTCGCAAGGGCGCGTGGCGGCTACGGATTGTCGGTGGAGATCGACCACGGCGGCGGCGTCTCCACGCTCTATGGCCATGCCTCCGAGCTGCTGGTGGAGGAAGGCCAGCCGATCCACCAAGGAGCGCCGGTCGCCCGGGTGGGAAGCACCGGGCGCTCGACCGGCCCCCACCTCCACTTCGAGGTGCGCGTCAAAGGAGTGCCGGTCGACCCGGCCCGAGCGCTTAAGAGCTACCGCGGACGTGACGAATAAAGGGCCAGAGAAGCCCAGTGGCTTCGGAGGCCAACGTCATGGCGCTCAAAGACATCAGTCAAGTCGGGCACTTGCCTCAACTCGATACGGCCAAGAAGGCCACCCGCCGCTCCGAGGTCGAGGCCACCAACGAGCCTGAGGACAAGATCAGCGTCTCGCAGATGTCCGAGCTCGAGGCCGCCGTGACCGCCGCCGCCGCGACCGCCGGAGCCGACCGGGCAAAGGTCGTGCAGGAGCTGACCAACGCGGTCCGTCAGGGCACCTACAAGCCGGACCCACAGAAGATTGCGCAGCAGATTTTGGAAGACGCCAAGCTCATCGCCCAGCTGCGAGCCATGTTCGACCGCTAGGGACGGCACTCATGGGACTACCCGAGGCCATCGCCACCGCCACCCGCCTCCGCGATTGCCTCGCTGACGAGGTGGAGCGCTCCCGCAAGGAGCGAGCGCACCTGAAGGCCCTGGACTCCGAGGCGTTGCTGGCCGGCGCCGAGATCCGAGCCGAGTTCAACACCGCCGCCGCGAACCTGCAGCGCGACCTGGCGACCAAGCTGGGCGCCGTCGCCGCCGAGCGCGGCCTGAACGAGCTGTCCTTGGAGGCCCTGGCCGGCTTCGCCCCCATCGAGGCGGCCGCCCTCTCCCGCACCTTCGCCGAGATCCGCTCGCTGGCCAGCGCGCTGTCGGAAGCTCGATCAGCTCAATCGCGCGGTCGCTGCCCGCGCCCTCGCCTGTGTGGAGAGCTACGTGCATGCGCTGTCGAACGCCCCGCAGGCGTACGACCGGCGCGGGCTCAACCTCTCCGGACTCCGGGTCCGGGGCACCCAGTCGGTGAGGGCTTGATGGGCGACCTACTCGCCATCCTTTCTCAAGGCGCCAGCAGCCTCGGTGCACACCGGGCCGCTTCCGCCACGGCCAGCCACAACCTCCAGAACGCCGACACGCCGGGCTACGCCCGCCAGCGCGCCAACCTCGAGGCCAACCTGCCCGCGCAGTACGTGGGCAATGCCTTCCTGGGTCGCGGCGTCGCCTTGGGCACCATCAGCCAGGCCCGGGACCGCTTCCTCGAGGCGCAGATGCCGGGCGCTCTCGCCTCCGCCGCGCAGTCCAGCGCCGAGGCCCAGGCCCTCTCCTCCGTCAACGCCCTCGACCCCGAGGCCGCCGGCGGCCTGGGCGAGTCGCTCTCCCACTTCTTCTCCTCCATCCGCGCCCTCTCCCAGAACGCGGGCGACGCCGGCCTGCGCCGCGCCGCCGTCGACTCGGCGCGCAGCCTGGCGCAGAGCTTCGCGCGCACCGCCGGCGCCCTCGACTCGGCCCGCGACGGGCTGGACAGCGAGGCCGCCGGTCTGGTGACGGAAGTCAACGTGCTGGCGCGCCAGATGGCCGACTTGAACCAGCAGGTCCGCGCGGCCCGCGCCACCGGCGCCGAGCCCAACGACCTGCTCGACGCGCGGCTGCGCCTGCAGGACGCGCTGGCCGAGAAGACCGGCGCGGTCCCCGTCCCCGACGCCCAGGGCAACGTGAGCATGGTGCTGCCCAGCGGCGTGGCGCTCGTCCACGGCGACGGCGCGGCGACGCTCGCCACCACGCCCGACGCCGCCAACCGCGGCCACCTCGCCATCACCGCCACCCTCTCCGACGGCACCGGCCCGGTCGCGGCCTCGAGCTTCGGCGGGACGCTGGGCGGCCTCCTCGCCGCGCGCGACGGCGCGATCGCCGACGCCGAGACCGCGGTCGACACCCTGGCCTTCGACCTGGCGGGAGCGGTCAACACCGTCCACGCCGCCGGCACCGCGCTCGACGGCAGCACCGGGCGGGACCTGTTCGTCGTCGGCGCGACCCCGGTCGACGCCGCCTCGCAGCTTGCCGTCGACGCCGCCATCGCCGCGGACCCGAGCCTGTTCGCGGCGGCCCAGGGCGGCGGCCCCGGCGACGGCTCCAACGCCCTGGCGCTCGTCGCGGTGGAGACCCAGTCGCTCTCCGCCGGGCAGAGCGCCGCCGGCGCCCTCTCGCGCCTCACCGCCGACTTCGGCGCGGCCGCCCAGCGCGCCACGGCGATGAGCGAGCAGGACGCGGCCATCCAGGACCACCTCTCCTCGCTGCGCGAGTCGGTCTCCGGCGTCTCCATCGACGAGGAGCTGGTGGAGATGACCAAGGCGCAGCGGGCCTACGAGGCGGTCACCAAGGTCATCACCGCCGCCGACGAGATGCTCCAGACGCTGATGAACCTGAAGTGAGGTGTGCCGTGCGCGTGACCGACTCCCTCATCTTCACCCGCGCCAGCCTCAACGCCGGAACCGCCCGCGAGCGGATGCTGCGCGCCAGCGAAGAGGTCTCCTCGGGCCTAGCCGTGGTCCACCCCGGCGACGGTCCGGCCGCGGCCGGGCTCGCCGTGCTCCACGGCCAGTCGCGGGTGCGCGAGGACGCCATCCTCCAGGCCACCGGCCGCGCCAGCGACGAGGTGGGCGCCGCCGACGGCGCGCTCGACGGCCTGGGCAACCTCCTCAGCCGCGCGCGCGAGCTGGCGGTGCAGCTCTCCAACGACAGCTACTCCGCCGACGAGCGCGCCAACGCCGCCTCGGAGATCGACGGGCTGTTCCAGAGCGCCATCGGCCTGCTCAACACCCAGTCCGGCGGCCGCTACCTGTTCGGCGGCAGCATGGACGCCACGCCCCCCTTCGACGCCACCGGCGCCTACCTGGGCGACGTCCAGGTGCGCTCGGTGGAGATCGCCCCCGGCCAGACCCAGGAGGTCTCCATCCGCGCCGACGTGATGGCCAAGGGGACCGGCGGCGGCGCCGACGCGCTCGCCACCCTGCAGGCCCTCTCGACCGCCCTCTCGGCCAACGACGCGGTCGGCATCCGCGCCGCGCTCGACCCGCTCGACTCCTCCATCAAGCAGGTGGCCACGGGGCGCGCGCAGCTGGGGGCCGCTTCGGCCATCCTGGGCTCGGCCACCGAGATCGCCCGGGCCGCCCGCGACGCGGCCAAGGTCGCCGGCGCCCACGAGGTCGAGGCCGACGCCATCGAGAGCATGACGCGGCTGGCCCAGGCCGAGCGCGCCCTCGACGCCTCCCTGTCCTCCTCGGCCAAGTCCTTCAAGCTGACGCTCCTGGACAAGCTCTAGCCAGGCGGTTGAGGAGCGCCGATGGCCATCCGGACGATCGACCTGGCGCTCGGCGCCACCTCGCCCCTCTCGGCCCCCGAGCCGGCGGCGCTGCCCGCCACGCCCGACCGCCTCGACGCCACCCTGCGCTGGCGCGCGCGCTGGCTGTTGCGGCGCCTGTCGCCGCGCACCTCCCACGCCTTGCGGCTGGTGCCCGTGCTCCTGCAGACGAGCGTCCCCACCCAGTCGCTGCGCGGCGAGCCCCCGGGGGTCGAGGCGCTCAAGCTGCACACCAGCGCCCTGCAGCACATCCGCGCCTTCGACCTGCCGGCGCCGGTGGCCCTGCAGCGCGGGCGGCGCGTGGTCTCGGCCGTGGTGGCCCGGCTGTCCGCCTCCGGTGACCCCGAGCTGCTGGTCTTCCCCATTCCGGACATCGGCTCCGCCGAGCTGGAGCGGCTGCGCGAGCGGCTGGAGAAGGTCGAGCGGTTCCTTCGCGAGCAGAAGCTCTCCTTCCCCCTGGCGCTGGCGAGCCAGGGCGACGCGCGCGGCGGCTCGGAGCTCGTCGCCTCCATCGTGGCCTTCGGCGCCCTGATCGCCGGGCGGCTGCCCAAGGAGACCTGGGCGGGCCCCGACAAGCCGCTCGCCCCCCAGGTGATCTCCCGGCTGCTCGAGCGGGCGCCGACGCCCCTGTGCGCCGCGGCGCTGGTGCTGATGCTCGCCGAGGGCGCCCCGTCCCCCTGCGCTGCGCTCAAGAGCGCCCTGGCCAGCGCGTCGGCCGCCTCGCTCGCCGACCCCGACCGCTTCGCCGCTCACTGGGTGTCGCTCGCCGGCACGCACGGGCCACTCATCTCCCGGGTGCTCTCGCTCTGCCGCTCCGGCGCCGAGGGCAGCGCCGAGCCGGGCGGGCTGTGCCCGTTCCCCTCGGAGATCCTGGACGCGGGCCGCGCGCTGGCCATGGCCGCCGCGGCCTCGGTCCGCGCCACCGATCGGGAGGTGCGCCAGCGGACGCAGCCGCTCCTGTGGCGGGACTTCATCGGCGACGGGGTGCCCACGGTGCTCCTGCCTGCGCTCGCGGCCGCCTTCCGCTCCGTCGTCGGGATGCGGCGCGGCGCGCCGATCGCCGTGCGCCGCGCCGGGCCGCACGCCTTCGAGACCTTCGACGCGAGCGGAGCGGCGCTCTCCCGCGGCCGCACCGCCGACCAGGCCCTGGTGCGAGCGCTCGCGCCGCTGGCCCGCGCCGGCGAGGTGATCAAGCTCGAGGACACGCGCTGGCGCATCCTCGCTCCCCGGCTGGCGCAGCCCCGCGGCGCCGGGGTGCTCCTCCTGGCGGTGGAGCACCTGCCCCAGGACGGCGAGCCCAACGACCCGCTCAACCGCGGCCGCACGCGGCAGTTCAGCATGGACGAGGCGCTGTCGCTCTCCCTGCGCGCGAAGGGCCGCCCCAGCGCGCGGATGCTGGAGCCGCTCCAGGCCGTGCGCGCGGTGGTGGTGCAGGCCGCGCGCGGCGCCCGCGTGGAGGTGGTGGCGGCGAGCGCGGCGGCGCAGGCGGTGTCCGGGCGCCTATCGCGCCTCGCGCAGCTGGCGGCGGCGCGCGGGGCGGAGACGGAGCGCCCGCTGGCCGTCGAGGGCGGCGGACACGTGATCTCGCTCTCCCGCCCGGGAGGGCGCTGCTACCCGCTCCACCGCTTCGCGGCCCGTCCGCGGCGCTGCACCGCCGACCCCGAGGCGCCCGACCTGTCGCCGTGGTCGGAGGACAAGGCGCGCTCGGCGTCCGCGGTCGGCGGCCAGATGATCACCTGCCACGTCTCGCGCCTGGGCAAGGACCACGCCTCGGTGCTGTACGTCGACCCGCAGGGCTGGCAGCTGCACGAGGAGGTGCCGCTCTTCGGGCTGGAGGAGTACCTGTCCGACACCCGCGAGGTGCTGCGGGCCGCGCCCGCGCCGATGCTGATGTCGGTGCGCTACGCGCGGGAGCTGGAGCTCGGGCTCAACCACTTCACCGCGCGGGGGAGCGAGCTGCGCATCGAGCTGGCCGTCGAAGGGCGGCTGCCGTACGGGCTGCGGGTGGGGTGCCTGGGCGAGCGGTTCGGCTCGGGGACGCCGCTGGGCTGGGGCGCCGCGGCGCAGGCGGTGCTGTCGGCCTGGCCGTCGGGGACCGAAGGGCTGTTGTGCTGTCGGGTGGTGGCAGTGTCGGACGGCGGTGGGGCAGCGGCCGTGGGGCTGCTGCGCCTGTACGCGCGCTCCGTGGTGTTCCGCCGGCTGCGGTTGCAGACCGGCAAGATGTGCCGGGCTTAAGTTGCCGGGTGTTCGTGCCGACAAGACGGACGTAGGGACGCAGCGCTCACCGAAACCCGTCGAAAGGAGGAACACCTCTAATGTCAATGTCCATCCGCACGAACGTCGCTTCGCTCAACGCGCAGCGAAACCTGTTCCAGACCCAGAACATGATGGAGAGCTCGCTCTCCAAGCTGTCCTCGGGCTATCGCATCACCAAGGCCGGCGACGACGCCGCCGGCTTGGGCATCAGCGTGAACCTCGAGGCGCAGATCCGCAGCTACAACCAGGCCTCGCGCAACGCCCAGGACGGCATCAGCGTGGTGCAGACCGGTGAAGGAGCGATGAACGAAGTCAGCAACATCCTCACCCGCCTGCGCGAGCTGGCGATGGAGTCCGCCTCGGACGGCATCGGCAACACCGAGCGCGGCTACGTCCAGGACGAAACCGACCAGCTGACCGTGGAGCTCGACCGCATCGCCACCGCGACCGAGTTCAACGGCACCAAGCTGCTGGACGGCTCCGGCTCCACGCTGACCTTCCAGGTCGGCATCCGCAACGTCGCGGCCAACGATCAGATCAGCGTGACCACGACGGACGTCACCGCCGCCACGCTGGGCGTCAACGGCCTCGACCTGTCGACCGCCGCCAACGCGCAGACCGCCCTGGACACCCTGGACACCGCGCTGCAGACGGTCTCCGCCGCTCGCGCCACCTTCGGCGCCGTCGGCAACCGCCTCAACAGCACCATCGCCCAGATCCAGTCGGCCTCGGAGAACCTCTCCGCCGCCAACAGCCGCATCCGCGACGTCGACATCGCCCAGGAGAGCTCGAAGATGACCAGCGCGCAGATCCTCTCGCAAGCTGGCGTCTCGGTCCTCGCCCAGGCGAACCAGACCCCGCAGGTGGCCCTCAAGCTGCTGGGCTAGCTGCCTGACGAGCGACCGCGTCCCTTACTTCTCGTGAGCACGAAACGCCCCGCGCAGGTCGCGCGGGGCGTTTTTCTTTGGGTCCGGCCCCGCTCCACTTTCAGAAAACGTCCCGGCAAGGGCTGCCCGGCAGCAAAAGCCTAGTCGTTTCCAGCGGTTGGCACTTAAGCACCTTCGAGCACGTGTCGAACTAAGGGGTGCAGGAAGGGAAAACCAAGGGAAACCAAGAAAGGCAAGGAGAGCCCGCCATGATGTCCATCCGCACCAACGTCGCCTCGCTCAACGCCCAGCGCAACCTGTTCCAGACCCAGAGCATGCTCGACGCCTCGCTGTCCAAGCTGTCCTCCGGCTACCGCATCACCAAGGCCGGTGACGACGCGGCCGGCCTGGGCATCAGCGTGAACCTCGAGGCGCAGATCCGCAGCTACAACCAGGCGGCCCGCAACGCCCAGGACGGCATCAGCGTGGTGCAGACCGGCGAAGGCGGCCTCAACGAGGTGAGCAACGTCCTCACCCGCCTGCGCGAGCTGGCGATGGAGTCGGCGTCGGACGGCATCGGCAACACCGAGCGCGGCTACATCCAGAACGAGACCGACGCGCTGACCACCGAGCTCGACCGCATCGCCAACGCCACCGAGTTCAACGGCATCAAGCTGCTCGACGGCACGGCGACCACCCTCACCTTCCAGATCGGCATCCGCAACGTGGCCGTCAACGACCGGATCAGCGTCACCACGGTGGACGCCACCGCCGCCACCCTCGGCGTGGCCGGGCTCGACCTGACCACCAACACCAACGCCCAGACCGCGCTGGACACCATCGACTCCGCGCTGCAGGTCGTCTCCGCCGCCCGCGCCGTCTTCGGCGCCGCCGGCAACCGCTTCAGCACCACCATCAGCCAGATCCAGACCGCGAGCGAGAACCTCTCCGCCGCCAACAGCCGCATCCGCGACGTGGACGTCGCCGAGGAGAGCGCCAAGATGAGCCGCGCGCAGCTGCTGCAGCAGGCCGGCGTCTCGGTCCTCGCGCAGGCCAACCAGAGCCCCCAGGTCGCCCTCAAGCTGCTCGGCCAGTAGCCTTTGCAGGTGTAGTCGCAGGACGACGGCCGCCCCGCGGCCGACCGTGGGGCGGGACCGACGAAGACGAGTCAGGCGGAAATCCCTTCTCCTTGGTCCCGAAAAGTCGAACGGCGGCGTGGTCGTGTCCACGCCGCCGTTCGCATTGCGGGCTTTCCCGAAAGTGAGCGGGGACAACTCCACTGACTTGAGGATTTGAGGGTGCGGGCCCGGCTTCCACGCCGGGGACAACCTCACTGACTTGAGGATTTGAGGGTGCGGGCCCGGCTTCCACGCCGGGGACAACCTCACTGACTTGAGGATTTGAGGCGCAACCTGGGTGACCCCAGCGCGCCACTGATGCACGGACCCGAAGATGCCCCGGGCGTGGAAGCGCGTGGAAGCCGAGCACTACCCAGAGCGCGACGCACAAAGGGGAGGGATGCGTCGCGGCAATTCGTGCCGGGTTAATGCGGCCGGGCTTCGTGCCGAACAGAGGTACGAGACGGAAACCACAGAGAACCCCAAAGGAAACCAAGGAGCCCGGCCATGATGTCCATCCGCACCAACGTCGCTTCGCTCAACGCTCAGCGCAACCTCTTCCAGACCGCCAACAAGATGGAGAGCTCGCTCTCGAAGCTGTCCTCCGGCTACCGCATCACCAAGGCCGGCGACGACGCGGCCGGCCTGGGCATCAGCGTGAACCTCGAGGCACAGATCCGCAGCTACAACCAGGCCTCGCGCAATGCCCAGGACGGCATCAGCGTCGTGCAGACCGGCGAAGGCGCGATGAACGAGATCAGCAACATCCTCACCCGCCTGCGCGAGCTGGCGATGGAGTCCGCCTCGGACGGCATCGGCAACACCGAGCGCGGCTACATCCAGGACGAGACCGACCAGCTCACCGTCGAGCTCGACCGCATCGCCGGCGCCACCGAGTTCAACGGCCAGAAGCTGCTCGACGGCTCCGCCATCACCCTGACCTTCCAGGTCGGCATCCGCAACGTCGCCGCCAACGACCAGATCAGCGTGACCACGACCGACGTCACCGCCGCCACCCTGGGCGTCAACGGCCTCGACCTCTCGACCTCCGCCAACTCGCAGACCGCCCTGGACACGCTGGACACCGCGCTGCAGACGGTCTCCGCGGCCCGCGCCACCTTCGGCGCCGTCGGCAACCGCCTCAACAGCACCATCGCCCAGATCCAGTCCGCCTCCGAGAACCTCTCCGCCGCCAACAGCCGCATCCGCGACGTCGACATCGCCGAGGAGAAGCTCGAAGATGACCAGTGCACAGCTCTTGCAGCAGGCCGGCGTGTCGGTCCTGGCCCAGGCCAATCAGGTGCCGCAGACGGCGCTCAAGCTCCTCGGCTAGCCGCAGGCGACAAAACCCTGACGCCCCGCGCCTCCGCGCGGGGCGTCAAACGAAGGGCGCGTCATGACCATCTCGTCCAACTACAACGCCGCCGGTCTGGCTTCGAACATCGACTGGTCGGTGATGATCGACGGGTTGGTGAAGAACGAGTCGATGCCGCTGACGCTGCTGAAGAACCAGCAGTCGGCGCTCAAGACCCAGGTCTCCACCCTGGGCACCCTGGCCTCCAAGCTCGCCGCGCTCAAGACCGCGACCGACGCCCTGGCGGACTCCGGGGCGGTGTCCGTCTCCGCCTCGAGCAACACCTCCTTCAGCGCCGCCCCCGGCTCGGGCGCCACCGCCGGCCGCTTCAGCTTCCAGGTGGAGACGCTGGCCCGCGCCGGCAAGCAGCGCTCGCAGGGCTACGGCGCGGGCGACAGCCTCGCCCCGGGCACCCTCACCCTGACCTCGATGGGCAAGCAGTACACGGTGGACCTCTCCGGCACCGAGAGCCTCTCCGACGTCGCCGCCAAGCTGCGCGCCACCGGCGCGCCCGTCTCCGCCAACGTCCTGTCCGACGGCACCAAGTCGTACCTGGTGGTCACCAACCGCGACACCGGCCACCCGCTCACCGGCACCCCCGCGGACGGCCTGTCCATCGACTCCGGCTCCACCGGCCTGGCCTTCGCCAGCCTGCAGGACCCGGTCAACGCGGTGGTGCACCTCGACGGCGTCAAGCTGACCCGCACCTCCAACACCATCACCGACGCCATCGCCGACACCGCGCTGACCCTCAAGACCGAGGGCGGCCCGGCCGAGGACCTGGTGCTCTCGCCCAGCGCGACCGACACCGCCACCAACCTGCAGAAGTTCGTCGACGCCTACAACGCGGTCCTCAAGGTGGTGCAGAGCCAGCTCGCGGTCTCCGAGGGCACCGACCGCGAGACGACGCTGGCCGGCGACAGCGCCGTGCGCAGCCTCCAGGGCGCGCTGCAGCGCACCCTGGTCACCAGCGTGGGCGGCACCGACGTGCGCACGCTCGCCGACATCGGCATCAAGACCGCGCGCGACGGCTCCATCTCCCTCGACCAGGGCGTCCTCACCAAGGCGCTCGCGCGCAGCCCCGAGGCCATCAACACCCTCTTCGCCGACGCGACCAGCGGCGTCGGCAAGACGATGGCCGCGCTCGCCGACACCTACACCAACTCCACCAAGGGCCTGCTGGTGCTGCGCCAGACGAGCCTCAACAAGCGCGTCGAAGACCTCGACCAGCGGATGGAGGACCTGCAGGCCCGGCTCGAGAAGTACCGCCAGAACCTCATCGCGCGCTTCACCGCCATGGAGAACGTCATCAGCGGCCTGAAGGCCACCGGCAACTACCTGACGCAGCAGGAGAACGCGAAGAAGTCCAGCAGCAGCTAGCCCCTTTTCTCCAAGAGGGAACCCCTCAAGCCATGTACTCCGCCGCCCGCTACCGCGAGATCCAGACCGAGACCGCCACCAAGGAGCAGCTGCTGGTGATGTTGCTCGACGCCGTGATGAAGAACATCCGCCTGGGCGTGGCCGAGCTCGAGGCCTCCCGCCGCGCCGAAGCCACCGCGGCGCTCACCAAGGCCTCGGACATCGTCGTCGAGCTGCACTCCACCCTGGACCGCGCCAAGGCGCCCGAGCTGTGCGAGCAGCTGGGCGAGATCTACCGGTTCGCCTCGCTGCGGCTCGTCTCCGCCTCGCTGCGCGGCGACCCGGCGCTGGCGCTGGAGGCCGAGCGCGCCCTGCAGCCGGTGGTCGACGCCTTCAAGCAGGCGGTCGCCCAGGTGACCGGAGGTGCCCGGTGAGCACCATCGCCCTCGTCCACCAGACGCTCGTCGCCACCGCCGCGGCGCTGGATTCCAAGGATCCCGTCGCCGCGGAGCAGGCGCTCTGCGTGGCGCAGGAGACCTGCTTGAAGGCCGCCGCCGCGGGCGTGTTCCCCACCGCCGAGGACGCTCGGCCCCCTCCTGGAGCTGCAGCGCCGCTGCGAAGCCGCGGCCCTGGCGCTGCGCCAGGAGATCGCCCGCTCGGTGCTGGACGCCGGCGCGGGCCGGCGCGCGGACGAGGCCTACGCAGCGAACCTCTGAAGCCGCGCTCCCCGCATGGATCGCGCCGCCGCCATCGAACCTGGTCGACCCCGCCGGACCCGCTCCCCTGGCGCGTCCGGCCGGGCGCCGTGAGGGAGTCCCGCCGATGACGTCCCTGCTCCCCAGGCTCTTCGGCCGCGCGGGAGGCGACCCAGCCTCGCCCGCGGTCGGCCCCGAGAGCCCCATCGACCTCGCGCTCGACGCGGTGGCCGACCTCCTGCGCACGCTGGGCCAGTACCCGCTCGATCAGGAGGAGATGGACCCGAGCACCTTCACCGGCCTGTGCGAGCAGTGGGCGCAGCACGTGCTCCTGGGCGCCCCGCCCCCGGGCTCGGCGGCGCCCAGCCCCGCCCAGGGCTCGCCGAACCGATCGACCTCGACCACCTCCACCTCCATCTCGGTCTCCGGCAGCAGCGGCGCGCGCCGCGACTGGGCCGCGGTCCGCACCTTCGTGCGCGACTACTGCCGCACCAGCGTGACCCACACCCGCGCGGTGATGGGCGACCTGCGCCAGGTGGTGTGGATGTTCGTCCACTCGCTGCAGCAGGGGCTCGCCAAGGACCAGGAGGCCGACGAGCGGCTGCAGCAGCAGCTCGACCGGCTGCAGAAGCTCGCCCGCGACGGCGCGGTGACCGACCTCAAGGGCGAGGTGATGAACGCCGTGGTGCTCATCACCCAGTCGCTCGACGAGCGGCGCGCCCGCCAGCAGGCGACGATGGCCGAGCTCGGGCAGCGGGTGCGCGTCCTGGGGAACCAGCTGGACGCGGCGCGGCGCGAGGGCGAGACCGACGCGCTGACCCGGCTCTACAACCGCAAGGCCTTCGACGAGTACCTCGAGCACACCCTGTCGCTGGTGCGCACCTTCTCGCAGGACGCCTGCCTGGTCTTCGTCGACGCCGACAACTTCAAGCAGGTCAACGACACCTACGGGCACACCACCGGCGACGAGATGCTGCGCCTGCTCTCCGACTCGGTCGCCCGGGTGTTCCTGCGCAAGAACGACTTCGTGGCGCGCTACGGCGGCGACGAGCTGGCGGTCGTGCTGCGCGAGACGTCGGTGGAGGAGTCGATGAGCCTGCTCGAGCGCCTGGTGAAGGCGACCCGGTCGATCGAGCTGGCCAAGGACGGCGCCAAGGTCGTCCTGCGCGCCTCCATCGGCGTGGCCCCCGCGCTGGCCTCCGACGACCCGACGCGCTGGCTCGACCGCGCCGACCGGGCGCTCTACGCCGCCAAGCAGGCCGGCCGCGACCAGTTGGTGCTGCTCAAGGCCTGAGCTCCGCCCGGAACCTTGGCCCCTTCCACGCCGGGGACATCTTCCCGAAATGAGCCCCCGCGGCGCGCTGGTGGGTGTGGGCCCGGCTTCCACGCCGGGGACACCTTCCCGAGAGTGAGCGTCTGAGGCGCGCTGGGTGTGGGCCCGGCTTCCACGCCGGGGACACCTTCCCGAGAGTGAGCGTCTGAGGCGCGCTGGCGGGTGGAAGCCGGGCACTACCCAGCGCGCGCCTCAGATTCTCAGGACCGATGGTTGTCCCCGGCGTGGAAGCCGGGCACTACCCAGCGCGCGCCTCAGATTCTCAGGATTCGATAGTTGTCCCCGGCGTGGAAGCCGGGCACTACCCAGCGCGCGCCTCAGATTCTCAGGACCGATGGTTGTCCCCGGCGTGGAAGCCGGGCACTACCCAGGGCGCGCCTCAGATTCTCAGGATCGATAGTTGTCCCCGGCGTGGAAGCCGGGCACTACCCAGGGCGCGCCTCAGATTCTCAGGATCGATAGTTGTCCCCGGCGTGGAAGCCGGGCACTACCCAACGCGCGCCTCAGATTCTCAGGATCGATAGTTGTCCCCGGCGTGGAAGCCGGGCACTACCCAACGCGCGCCTCAGATTTTCAGGATCGATGGTTGTCCCGGCGTGGAAGCCTCTGGATTGGTCACATCTCGTCCGGACGCCTGGCGCTGCCAGGGCAGCGCGAGCAGGCCGGACGTGAGCCGAGCGCGCCGCGCCAGCCAGCTTCAAGGATGAGCAGCTTCTCGTAGCCGCGTCCGAGCGTCCGCCAGCCAGGGCGCCCGTTATGCTTGAGGTGCCCGCCCAGGGCTGCCACGGCCCAGAAGACCTCCTTGGCCGTCGGCGCGTCTGACAGCTTGGTCTTCTTCAGCGAGGCTCGGAGCACGTCGAGCTGGAGCGGTGAGAGTGCTGCGGTCGCGGGTGTCTCAGGTTTCGACTCGGCCAGGGTCCGCATGAGCAGCAGGCGCCAGGCGATGGCTGCGAAGAGGCTGATTGCGATGCTAAGGGCGTGAAAGCTCTCGAGCTGGCGCTTCTCGAGTGCGCACCCGTTCTTGAGGGCGTCGAAGTACATTCCGATCAGCCATCGGCCGCGGTAGTAGTCGACAACTTGGAGAAGCTGCTCCTCGGTATCGACCGGCTCGGTCGTGTACAGGACCCACTGAATGGGGTCCTCTCCATCGGGACAGTCCTTCTCGAGCACAAAGACGACGTTGATCGGCAAGGACGCCGGCAACGTACTACTCGCTCTGTCCGGTCTCTTCAGTGACACCCTCATCCAGCCGACTTGCAGCTTGGCGTCGCGTACCTTGCGCGGCGGATGCGTCGCCTGCGCCTTGGGCGTCGTGGCCTTCGCGCGTGCCGACAGGCGCACCTCGCGAGTCGCCACCGTTGGCGCTTCGGCGATCGCCTCGATGAGCTTCTTCTCCGCCGGGTCTTCCAGGCTGCGGTTGTACTTCTGCCTCAAAACGAACCGGAATCCCTTCTGGACCAGGTGCGTCATCAGGTCGTAGTCGTCGGATTCGCTGTCGCCGACGTGGATGACCTTGGCCTTTTGCGCCACCTCCCCCTCGACCGAATCGATCTGCTCCTTCCAGCGCAGCGACTCCTTGTCGGGCGAAAGCCGTCGCGCCTTCTTGCGCTGGTAGTGGTTCTCGCCGCCCTTGAGATGGTCCGGGATCGGCTGGCGCGCCCAGAGCTTCATCGCCGCTACTCCGACCGGCCGATAGTGCTCGGTCGCGCTCGCCATCAGGGTCGTGTGCAGGTAGAGGCCTTGGGTTCCGCCATCGACCGGGCCCAGTCCGTCGCGCTCAATCTCGCTCTGGAAGGCCACGCTGCTGGTGTCGTGGATCGCCAGCACCACCCGCTCCGCGACACATCGCGCCACGGTCGCTTGCACATGGGGCTGCAGCACCTTGGTCGCGCTGAGCTTCGGGTTGTTGACCAGGCGGTAGAGCGCCTCCAGCCCTGCCGCATCATCTTCGAAAGCCTGCGGAAAGCTCTTGGCCGGCTCGTCACTCAATCGCCCCACCGTGGCGATCAGCCGCCGATTCAGACGCCGGTCTCCCAGCTTGGCCTGACTCATCTCCTGCTCCAGCGGCAGCAGCCCCGGCAACGCCTTCATGCGGATGCCCCTTGCACAACCGGCGGCGAGTCTGACGGTGCAACTCGTAGACGTAGAGCCCTTTGGGTCTGCCCTCGTGCAGATAGGCGTTCCCGCGTCGGGTTCGGCCTGCCGTCGTGCCCAGAAAGCGCCAGTTGGAGGCGCGGTAGCACGTGCCTCGAAACCGAGCGTGGTCGACGAAAGTTTCTGCGAGCAGGACCGGATGATTCCAGCGGGCCTGCCAATCAGCGCTCAATCGTCGCAGGGTCCGGCCGAGCACCTTGGAAGCCAGATGCTCGACTCGAACCCAGGGCGGGATGAGGAAGCGCACGTTGTTGACGACCAGGTGCAGATTGCGCCGCTTGGTGTCGTCATCCCAGTCCAGGTAACGGTCTCGTAGCGGCGAATGGAGAGTCGCGGAGGCCCAGCCGAGCAGGGCCACCACCTGGCCCTCGAGAAATGCGGCGTACAGCAGGTGCTCTCCTACGAGCGGCTTGTCTCCGAGATAGTGGAATCGGTCGACAAAGAGGCGCCAGCCCAGACGCTCGGCGGGCTCGATGGGCCGCACCACGAGTTGGTCCAGATCCGCGTCGTTCCCCACCGGAGACCAAGCCAGCGGAATGCAGTCCTGCGGCAATAGCGGAAGGTCGTGTCCCTCGCGGCAGCGCCGCTGTCGCGCAGGTAGCTTGATGTGGCCCCACTCCTCAAGCCGGAGCAGGAGATCCTGGCAGGCGAAGACGGCGTAGCTTCCGTTGGCCTGTCGCCAACCCCACGCCTCGCAGATCGCTTGTGCGAGGTCGGGACGGGTCCAATTGCTCTCGCGGCCAACTGTGTCGCGAATGAACCGCAACTCAGCCTCGCCGATCGCTCGGTTACGGTAGCGAAGCAGCGGTGTTGTGCTCGATGGCTCCACCCCTGACCGTATGGCACACGGCTGCTTGCGACGCCAGCGAAATCTGGAGGCGTGCGCCGCGGGGGCCTACCAAGATGTGACAAATCCAGAGGCGTGGAAGCCGGGCACTACCCAGGGCGCGCCTCAGATCCCACGGATGCTCGGGATGCACAGCGACAGCGGCAACGCGAAGCACTCAGGCGGGCGGGCGCGCCATCGGCAAGGCCAGGACGAAGGTCACGCCATCGGTCTGGTCGAGCTCTACCCGGCCGTCCATCCCCTCGACGATCTGCTTGACCACGGCGAGTCCGAGGCCGGTCCCCGATGCCCGCGTGGTGAAGAACGGCTCGAAGACGCGAGCCGCGACCTGCGCCGGGATGCGCGGTCCGTCGTTGCCAACCCGGACGACGAGCTCGCGTCCCTCCGCCGCGACCTGCACCCGCACCTCGCCCCCGGCCGGCACGTTCTGGAGCGCGTTGACGAGAACGTTGACCAGGGCCCGCCGCAGCGCGACCGGGTCGGCCCACGCCGCCGGCAGGCCCTCGGGCAGCTCGGTGCGCAGCGAGCACTGCGGCCCGGCGCAACCCGGGTCCTTCTGCGCCGCGGCGATGGCCTGCTCGACCAGCGGCACGAGCGGGACCTCGCCCGGCTCTGGAGCGACGGGGCGGGCGAAGTCGAGCAGCTCGTCGACCAGCTGCCGCAGGCGGATCGCCTCCTCGTCCAGGATGGCGAGCAGCGCGGCGCCCTCCGGCCGCGCCGAGAGCTCGGAGAGGCGCTTGAGGCCGGTCGTGGCGTTGAAGATGACCCCCAGCGGGTTGCGGACCTCGTGCGCCAGCACCGCCGACATCTCGCCGACCGCCGCCAGGCGCTCGCGCCGCACCAGCTGGGCGCGCAGCCGGGAGACGCGCCGGGCCGCGGCCAGCTGCGCGGCGAAGAGCCCGATGGCGACGTGGTCGTGCCCGGTCAGGCCGTTGCCCGCCACCGCCAGGACGTGGACGCCCCCGTCCTCCACCGGCACCGGCATCCACGCCGTCCGGCTCAGGCCGCGGGCCCGCTTCATCGTCTCCGAGAGCTGGACTGCGGAATGCGCCGGGCCGGTCCCGTGCTCCGGCAGGTCGTCGAGAAACACCGGAGCGCGGGAGCGGACCACCGCCGTGACCACCGGGTACCGCTCGAGCGGCGCGTCCTGGCCCAGCAGCGACAGGCCGTACTCGGCCACCGCGTTGCCGGCGACCGCCCCGACCACGTTGCGCACCCGCGCCAGCTCGCCTCGGACCTCGGTGTAGGTCACCACCCAGCCCAGCGCCCCGAAGACGGGCGAAGCCAGCTGGAGCAGCGTGTCCACGTCGGGCAGCGCCGCCGCCTTGGCCGCGACCGAGGCCAGCTGCGACATCAGCGCCTCGGCGCGGGTGCGTTCGGAGGCGTCGCGGGCGCTGAGCAGCACCAGCCCTCCCGCCGTGCGCGACACCGCCACCTCGCAGGGCACCTCGCCACCGTCCGCGCGCAGGAAGCGAAGGCGCAGCGCGGCCGGGACCTGCCAGCCGTCCCGGCGCTGCGCCTCGAGCCTGAGGATCCGCTCGGCCTCACCCTCCGCGAGCCAGCGGCTCAGCTTCTCTCCAGCGAGCGAGCCCGGCTCGACTCCGAGCAGCGCCTCGGCGGGCCGGTTGGCCCTGGACACGACCAAGTCCTGGCCGAGCGCGAAGACGGCGTCGGGCAGCGCGTCCAGGATGACCTCGGCCGTCGACATCGCGCTCGCTTCGCCCTTCCCTTCCTACCAGGCTCGAGGACCTCGAGAGCCTCCCGCCCAGGTCGTGGGCGCGGGTGAGGGATGGTAGTGGCCCGTGGCCTTCGCGTCCCGGAAAACGCTCTTGGTCGAGATGCAGGGGGCTGGGGAAGCGCTTCGAATGAAACGGGGGCTGCACGTCGGGTCACGGACGTACGGCGCTCCTTGGATCCTCACTATCCAGGCGGATGCCCCCGCGCGGAGGCCGGGTACTACACGTCGGGACGGCCCCGCTCCAGGTCCATGTTGATGGATTCCGACATATCTTACGCACGACCGGGCGAGGCCGACTGGTCCGCCCTAGCGGGCGCCGGTGGCCTTCGCCGCTTCCTCGGGGGTCAGCTCCACCGCCATCTCGATGCGCCGGTTGAGCTCGCGGCCCTCGGGCGTGCTGTCGGAGGCGATGGGCACGGTCGAGCCATGGCCGACGGCGCTGAGCAGGTCGGGGCGCATCTTGTGGGCGTCCTCCAGGTAGCTGACCACCGTGGAGGCCCGCGACGCCGACAGCTCCCAGTTGTTGCGGAAGCGCGGGCTCTGCGGCGGCTGGGAGTCGGTGTGCCCCTCCACGCGGATGGGCAGGCCCAGCGGCTGCAACTCGGCGACGATGGCGTCGAGCACCGGCAACGCCTCGGGCCGCAGCGCGGACTGGCCGGCATCGAAGAAGCGCGAGGCGCCCAGGCGGACGGAAAGGCGCGAGCCCTCGGCGATGACGGAGATCTTCATCTCCTTGTCGAGGAGCAGCGGCCCGAGCTTCTTCTCCATCCGCTTGCGCAGCTTCTCCACCGCCGAGGGGCCGGGTGGCTTGTTCGCGCCGCCGTTGCCCAGGTCGAGCCCGGTGCCGTCGGTCTCGCGGAAGATGGGCACCCGGTCGGTGCCGCCCAGGCCGGACATGTGCAGCGCCCACTTGATGGACTCGGCGGTCTTCTGCAGCTTCCCCGAGTCCACGCGGCTGACGGCGTACATGACCACGAAGAAGGCGAACAGCAGGGTCATGAAGTCGGCGTAGGAGACGAGCCACCGTTCGTGGTTCTCGTGCTCCTCGGCGTGCTTCTTGCGGGCCATGGCCTAGGCCGCCTTCTTCTCGGCCGCGGCCGGCGCGGAGTGGCCGCCCATGAAGGCCGCCAGCCGCTCCTCGAGGACCCGCGGGTTGAGCCCTTCCTGGATGGCGAGGACGCCCTCGGCGATGAGCGTCTTGCGCTCCTTCTCCAGCCCGAGCTTGCGCTTGATCTTGTTGGCCATGGGCAGGAAGAAGATGTTCGCGCTGCCGACCCCGTAGACCGTGGCGACGAAGGCCGTGGCGATGCCGCCGCCGAGCTTGCTGGGGTCGTTCAGGTTCTCCATGACGTGGATGAGGCCCAGCACCGCGCCCAGGATGCCGATGGTCGGCGCGAAGCCGCCGGCCGACTCCCAGACCTTGGAGCCCATCGCGTTCTCCTCGAACTCGGAGTCGATGTGCGTCTCCAGCACCTCGCGGATGACCGAGGCCTCGACGCCGTCGACGATGAGCTGCAGCGCCTTGCGCAGGAACGGATCCTCGACGCTCGAGAGCTTGCTCTCCAGGGCCAGCACGCCGTCGCGGCGGGCGATGCCCGACAGCTCGACGATCTGCTTGCTCATGTCCTCGAGGCCGCCGGGGCCCTTCTTGTCCTTGAAGGCCATCCCCGCCAGCTTCATGCCGCGCAGGAAGTCCTTCTTGGGGAAGGCGACCATCACCGCGCCGGCGGTGCCGCCGAAGATGATCAGCGCCGCGGTCGCCTGGAGGATGGAGCCGACGTGGCCGCCCTCGAGGCGCTGGCCCAGGAGGATGAGGCCGATGGCGCAGACGATGCCGCCGATGGTGGTGACGTCCATCGCCTAGCCCTCCTCCCCGGGCGTGTGCAGGGGGTGCACCGCGCCGGTGCCGCCCGAGACCAGCTGCGGCCCGGCGCGCAGGCGGCGGCGGTAGAGGACGACCCGCTCCACCACCTCGTCCACCGACTGCTTGACCATCAGCCGGGCGCCGGTGGTCAGGGTGACCACCGTGTCCGGCGTGGCCTCGATGAACAGGAGCAGGTCGGCGTTGATGACCAGCTCCGATCCGTCGAGTCGATTGAGGTAGACCATGGACGCCTCCGGGTGGGCATCGACCCATTCGCCCCGCGCGATAAGGCCCGGTAGGCCTTCGCGAAAGCCCGCCGCTAGCGCTTGAGCGCCATCAACTCGGCGAGGAGCGAGTCGGCGGTGGAGATGGTCTTGGAGTTGGCCTGGAAGCCGCGCTGCGCGGAGATCATCTTCACGAACTCTCCGGCCAGGTCGACGTTGGACTGCTCCAGCGCGCCGCTGACGAGGCTGCCGCGGCTGGCCTCGCGCGGGCGGCCGACGAGCGCGTCGCCGGAGTCGGGGGTCATTCCGAACAGGTTGCCGCCGATGGAGCGCAGCTTGTCGGGGGCGGGGAAGTCCGCCAGGGCGACGTTGCCCAGGGTGCGGGTCTGGCCGTTGGAGAAGGCGCCGATGATCTCGCCCTTGGCGTTGATGGCGACGCTCGAGAGCTCGCCCGAGGCCCAGCCGTCCTGGCTGGTGAAGCGGTTGGCGTTCTCGCCGCCGAACTGGGTGGTGCCGGTGAAGTCCAGGTTCACCGTCTGGGGAGCAGTGGCGCCGGCCGGGCTGAAGCTGAAGCTGGCGGTCGGGTTGGTCAGGTTGCCGTTGGTGTCGAAGGTCAGGCTGCCCGTGCCCACCTCGGCGCCGTCGGCCATCACGTGCCAGTCCCAGGCGCCGCTCGCGGTCTTGCAGTAGTAGATGGTCGCGTCGTGCTTGATGCCGAGCGAGTCGTAGATCTCGGTGGGCGTGGCGAAGTTGGAGGTGTTCGTCGGGTCGGTCGCGTCCCAGGTGAGGATGGGCACGCTGTCGTCCGCCGAGAGGTTGGCCTGGATGTCCACGGTGCCGGTGGGCTTGGGCGCGGAGCTGGCCTCGCCCACCTGCAGGTCGCCGGCGATGCTCGAGACCGTGCCCAGGGCATCGGCCGGGTAGCCCTGGACCTTGAGCCCCTCGAGGTTGACCAGGAAGCCGTCGGCGTCGACGGTGAACTGCCCGGCGCGTGTGTACCAGGTGCCTTGCTGGCCGGCGTGGTTGCCCTTGACCACGAACATCCCGTTGCCGTCGATGGCCAGGTCGGTGGCGATGCCGGTGTTGGCGAGCGAGCCCTGCTGCATCATCCGCTGGATGGCCTGGACATTGACGCCCATGCCCAGCTGGCCGCCGTTGATGACGCTCTGCGAGAGCGCGGCCTCGAACGCGGCGCGGCTGCCCTTGAAGCCGATGGTGTTGGCGTTGGCGATGTTGTCGCCGATGACCGTCAGGTCGACGCTGTTGGCCGACAGACCGCTCTGGCCGGTGTAGAGGGAGGACATCAGGCTCATCGCAACGCTCCTTTCACTGCTCGGGTCGAACTCCGACTGCGGGTGTGGCACTGGTGGGGCCGGGGCCCCGAGCGCGCATCGCGGCGCTCGAGGAGTCGGCCGGAGAGAAGTGGGCGCTACTTGCTGGTCGACGCGGTCGCGGCCTCGAGCACCTCGACCACCTCGGCGAGCTTCACCTTGCTGCCGTTGGAGAGCAGCAGCTCGGGGTAGCCCTTGGCGAAGGAGACGCCGGTGACGCGGGCGGAGGCGCGCTGCTCCACCGCGACGTTGCCGCCGTCCTTGGTCGCGGCGGAGACGCGCACCTCGTAGGTGCCTTCGGGCAGCGGCTTGCCGTCGTTGTCCACGGCCCTGACGGTCAGGTCCTGGCTGCCCGCGGGCCGCGCGCCCAGGGTCTGGGTGTACGTCTGGCTGCCCTTGACGATGGTGACCGTGACCTGATCGGCCGCCGAGGCGAGGTCGGCGTTGATCTTCACCTCCCCGCCCTTGCCGTCGGCCGCGAGCGAGCCTCCCTTGAAGCGGACCTCCTTGCCGACCAGCGAGACCACCGCGGTCTGATTGGAAGCCGCCTGCGCGACGATGAGTGAGTCGAGCGAGCTGTTGGCGCTCTGGAGGAGCTCGACGCTGGAGAACTGGGCCAGCTGCGCCGCGAACTGCGAGCTGTCGGCCGGCGCGGTCGGGTCCTGGTTGCTCATCTGCGCGATGAGCAGCTTCATGAACTCGTCCTTGCCCATCTTGCTCGAGCCCTGGGCGTTGGTGCCGTAGGCCGAGTTGCCGATTCCCGCGAGCTGAGACACGTCCATCGCATCCTCCAAACGAACTCCGAACACACTCCGGACACACGAGGTCCAGGAAACCCTTCGAAGCTTGGGTGACCAGCGGTCTGCCGGCGCCCGCGCGCTACGCCTTCACGTGCAGCCGCGACCCGCCACCTTCGACGGCCGCCGGGCCCTCAGCGCCCGCGACCGCCTTCTTCACCGGCCTGCCCGCCGTCGCCTGCCACTCGTCGCGGGTCCGGTCCGCACCGGGATGCCCGCTCTGCTGGGACAGGTCGAAATGGCCCAGCTGCAGCCCTTCACCCGCCAACGCCGCTTCCAGCTGCGAGACTCGATTCAAGAGTTGGGCCGCCGCGGCTCCGTCGGCGCGAACGTCGGCCACGCCGTCGCGGATCCGCAGGTGCAGCTCCAGCTCGCCGGCGCCGTCCACCGCGCAGGTCACGTGCGCGGCGCCGGGCATCAGCGCCGCGGTCAGCGTGGGGTCCTCGGCGGCGCGCGTGAAGACCGGCGCCGCCACCTGCGCGACCTCGAAGACGGGCGCGACCTCGGCCGATTCCCTCGCGATTCCGGCTCCAGCGGCCTGCGACGCCAGCTCCCGCCCGAAGCCGGAGGCGTTCAGGCTCGCGTCCTCCTTGCGCTGCGCGGAGGGGGCGCTCGCCTTGGGCTCCGCCTGCGCCTCGCGGGCCTTCTCGGGCTCGGCGTGCCGCGCCGGGTGGGCGCCTCGACGACCGGGCTTGTCGACGGCCGGCGCTTTCACGGAAAGGGGAGCCGGGAGCGCGGCGCGCCGCGCCAGCGCCGTGACGGCGGGCGACGGATTTGCGGCAGCTCGCTCGATCGTCAGGCCGGCCTTCGGCCGCTTCTGCTCGGCAGTCGTTGCCGCCGGGCGTTGCGGCGTCGCCGTCTGCGCGGCGAGCTGCAGGGGGAGGGCGTTGGCGGCGGCGACGGCATTGCGCTGCGCCTCCGCCAGCTCCGCGCCGAAGCCACCTTGGCGCTCGTCTCCCAGAACCTTCTTCGCTGGTGCGCCGGACTGAGCCTTGGCCGCCCGCGCGCCGGCCTTGGGAGCCTGCGCGGGGTTCGGCGACCGCATCTCGAGCTTCATCGCTTGGCCTCCGGCGAGCCAGGTCCCGCTCGCTCGGCCATTCGACTCAGCAAATCCGCGGCCACGTCAGGCTTGAGCTTGTCCATCACCGCGCTGGCGTCCTTGGGCTTGAGCCGCGCGAGCACGGCGGCGCCGACGTCGCGGTCCAGGCGAGCCACGAGATCCGCGGCGGCCGCCGGCTTCATCGCCTTGATCGTCTTGGCCATCCCGTCGAGCGGCGTGCGTCCAGGCGCCCCAGCGGCCCAGCGCGCCAGCTTCCCCGCGGCGTCGTGCGCGCCGCCCCCGCCCTTCTTGTCCTCCGCGCCCAGCTCGACGAAGGAGGCGAGCCGGTCGATCTCCTCGCGCAGCTTCTCGCGCTCCTCTTCGACCTGGCGGGCCAGCTTCTCCAGCTCGGCGCGCTCGCGGGTCAGACCCGCGCGCTCCTTCTGGATGCGCGCCATCTGGTCCGAGACGGTGCGGGCGTTCCTTTCGAGCTCGCCGCACAGCGCGGCGGCGGTGATCGCCGTGGGCAACGGATCCGGACGGCCCGCTAGCCCCGGGACCGCCGACCTCGACTCAGGCGCTGGCTCCGCGGCTGCCGCTGCCCCTGCGGCCGGCAGAGCCTTTGGATCGACGCCTTGAGCCTTCGCGTCCGCGCCCTTCGGTGCTGCCGGGGTTGCACCCGAGGCCGCCGGGGCGCCGTGCGGCCTCTGCTCGCCGGCCGCAGCCGTCGGTGCCGGCGCGGCCGGAGCAGCAGCGCCTGGAGCGGAGGGAGCCTTGGGCGCGGCCACGCTCGGCGCCGCGGGCGCGCTGGGCGGCTTCGGCTCGGCCGGCGCCGCCAGCGCCACGAGCGGGACGAGGAGCAACGCGAGGCTAGGCACGGCGTCCTCCGGGCTCGGTGCCCACCGCCGCCCGCAGCTTGGAGAGCGTCTCGGCGAGCGTCGTCCGCTCGTCGGGGCCCTGCTTGAGGAAGGCGTCCAGGCCGGCGTTGCAGGCGATGGCGCGGTCCACCTTGGGGTTCGAGCCGGCGGCGTAGGCCCCCACATCGATGAGGTCGGCGGCCTCGCGGTAGGCCGCGAGCAGCTCGCGGGCCCTGCGGGCCTGCTTGATGTGGTCGGGGTCGGCGACGTCGGTCATCACGCGGCTGACGCTGGCCAGCACGTCGATGGCCGGGAAGTGACCCGCCTCGGCCAGCTTGCGCGACAGCACGATGTGGCCGTCGAGCGCGGCGCGGGCGGCGTCGGCCACCGGGTCGGCGAGGTCGTCGCCCTCGGCGAGCACGGTGTACAGCGCGGTGATGCTCCCCTGCCCCTCGTCGTTGCCGGCCCGCTCCAGCAGCCGCGGCAGCGCCGCGAACACCGACGGCGGGTAGCCCTTGGAGGTCGGCGGCTCGCCGGCGGCCAGGCCGATCTCGCGCTGGGCCATGGCGACGCGGGTCAGCGAGTCGAGCAGCAAGAGGACCTTCTTGCCGCGGGCCCGGAACCGCTCGGCCACCGCGGTCGCGGCCATCGCCGCGCGCACGCGGGTCAGCGGCGGCTCGTCCGCCGTCGCGACGACCACGACCGAGCGGGCGCGGCCCTTCTCGCCCAGGTCGCGCTCGACGAACTCGCGCACCTCGCGGCCGCGCTCGCCCACCAGGCCGACCACGTTGACGTCCGCGCTCGAGGAGCGCGCCAGCATGCCCAACAGCACGCTCTTGCCCACGCCGGCGCCGGCCATGATCCCCAGGCGCTGCCCCTCGCCCACGGTGAGCAGCGAGTCGATGGCGCGGATGCCCAGCGGCAGCGGCCGGCTGATGCGCCGGCGGGCCATGGCCTGCGGCGGCACGGCGTTGAGCGGCACGCGCTCGCGCAAGAGCGGCACCGGGCCGTTGTCCATGGGCCGGAGCATGGCGTTGACCACCCGGCCCAGCAGCGCGTCGCCGACGGCGAGCGAGGCCGCGGGGGCGCCGCAGGTCACCGGGCAGCCCTCGCAGATGCCGGTCATCTCCGAGAAGGGCATCAGCAAGGCGGTCGGGCCGGAGAACCCCACCACCTCGGCGGCGACCAGGCGGCCGTCGCGCGTGCGGATCTCGCAGGAGGTCCCCACCGCGGCCTGCGGCAGCGCGGCCTCCACCACCGTCCCCGCGGCGCGCAGCACGCGCCCCTGCAGGCTCAGGGGCTCGCAGCGGGCCAGCGCCCCTTGCACCCGGTCGAGGTCGAGCAAGCTCAAGCGGCCTCCTCGGAGAGCGCCTCGGTCAGCGAGCGGCGCAGCTCGTCGAGGCGCGCGCCCATCCGCCCGTCCACCATCCCCAGGTCGGACTCGAGCACGCACTCGCCGCGCGCCAGCGACGGGTCGCCGACCACCTTCACCTGCGCCAGGCTCAGGCCCAGCTCCTCGCGAGGCTGGGCCTCGATGAGCGCGGCGTCGGCCGGCGCGACGCGCAGCGTCACCTGCCGCGCCTCGCCCACCCGGCGCACCGCGGCGCGCACCAGGGAGAAGAGCGGCTGCGGGCTGGTGCTGATCTCCGCCTCCAGGATGCGCCGCGCGACCTGGAACGCCACCTCCAGCGCATCGGCCCGGGCCTGCTCGGCCAGGCGGGCGCCCACCAGCCGCAACGCCTGTACCGCCTCACCGAGCGCGAGCGTCCCCCCGCGGGGCGGGCGCTCGGGCGGACGGGCCGCGGGAGGTTCGGGAGCCTTCGCCGGCGGAGCGGGCACCGGGGCCGGCGCGCTGGCGGCGCTGGCCTGACCGCTGGTCGGCGCGGCGGGGGCAGGAGCAGGGCTCGGCGCGGTGGGCTTGGGCTCGGCCGCCGCCGCGACCTCAGGCGGAGTCGGCACGCGCTGCAGCACCGGGAAGGTCGCGGCCTGCGGGGCAGGCCGCTCCCCGGCAGACGAGCCGAGGAAGCGGGGGCGCCGGGGATCGGACAGGTTGGCTGCCATGGTCGAAGCTCCTCGCGAGCGGCGCTACAGCATCTTGTCGGTGGGCCGCACCAGCGTGACGCGCCCGGCCTCGGCCAGCTCGAGGGCGCTCTTGACGATCTCCGCCTGCGCCGCCTCGACCGCCGACAGCTTGACCGGCCCCAGCGAGGCCAGGTCGTCGGCGAGCATCTCCGCCGCCCGGGTGGACATGTTGTGGAGGATCTTGTCGCGCAGCGCCTCGCTGACCCCCTTGAGGGCCACCTTGAGCTGCGCCGAGTCGACCTCCTTGAGCAGCTGCTGGACGTCGCGGTCGGTGAGGTTGATGAGGTCGGCGAAGGTGAACAGCTTCGAGCGCAGCTCGCTGGCGAGCGTCGGGTCGTCCTTCTCGATCTGCGCGACCACGTCGCGCTGCTGCTCGCTGCTCGAGCGGCGCAGCACCTCCAGCGCCACGCTCTTGCCGTCGACCTTGCGCACGCCTCCGGCCACCACCGTCTGCAGCTCGGTCGCCAGCGCCTGCCCCACCTCGCGCAGCACCTCGGGGGCCACCGACTCCACCGCCGCCATGCGCCGCAGCACGAAGGAGCGCTGCTCCTCGGGCAGGTGCTCCATCGTCGACGCCGCGCGGTCCGGGTCGATGGAGCTGAGCACCAGCGCGATGGTCTGCGGCTGCTCGCGCGAGAGCACCATCGCCAGCGCCTCGGGGTCGGCCTGGGAGACCGGCCCCAGCATCTCGTCGCGCGGGGGCGGAGGAACCGTCCCGTCGAACGCCCGCTTGGCCACGTCGCCCCCCAGGGCCTTGGTCGCGACCTCGCGCAGCACGTCGTCGCCGGCGAGCACGTCGGCCCCCACGTGGCTCATGGCGTCCACGAAGGCCTGAAGCGCCGCGGTCACCGTCGCCGGGTCCGCCCCGCGCAGCTCCTTGGCCCCGGCGGCCACGCGGCGCACGTCGGCCTCGGCGAACTGCCGGAAGACCTCGGCCGCGACGTCGGGCCCGAGCCCCAGCAGCACCGCCGCCGCGCGCACCGCCCCGTTCGCCGGGAGGGCCGCAGCCGCGTTCTTCGATGGGGGCAGCTTGTCGCTCACGTCCGCAGCTCCGCGCTCAGTTCCTTCTCCATCCACGCTCGCAAGAGGTGGGCCGCCCGCGCCGGGTCCTTGGCTGCGAGCTCACGGGCCATGTCGGGCAGGCTCTGCGGCTTGGCCGGCGGCAGGCTCGGCGCGTCCGCGCCCCCCACTTGAGGCGCCGTCGCAGCGGCGGCAGCGGCCGGGCCCACGCGCCCGGCGAGCAGGTCGGCCACCTTGGCGCCGGGCGGCAGGAGCTCGACAGGGTGCGCGGCGGCGGGGGCCGAGCGGCTCCGGAGGAGGAAGACGGCGGCGAGCAGCGCCAGGAGCGCGCCTGCGCCCACGGCGTAGTGCCAAGGCTTTGGCGTGAAGCCGGCCGCCGGCTCGCTGGCGGGCGCGGGGTCGCCGGCCTTGGCGAAGACGGCGCTGGAGATCTCGAACTGGTCGCCGCGCGCGGTGTCGAGGCCGACGGCCTTCTTGGCCAGCTCGCCCAGCCGCGCCACCTCCTCGGCCTCGCGCGGCTTGCCGTCGGCGCCGTCGAGCAGGATGGCGACCGACAGCGACTTGAGGCGCGGGGTGCGGCTGAGGGTGTGCGTGGTGGTCTTGCCGATCTCGAAGTTGCGGGTCTCGTCCTCCAGGCTCGAGTTGCCGCGCGAGCCGCTGCTCCCGGCGGGCGCGGTGCCCACCATCGGCTGGTTCGCCGCCGCGCCGGCCACGCCGCGCTGGTTCGACGAGTCCTGGCTCTGCGCCTGGGAGATCTTGCGCTCGCTGCGCAGCGCCGCGCCGTCGCCGTCCCAGGCCTCCTGCTGGACGTCGACCTCGGCGTTGTCGACCTGGGCCGCCACCCGGGCCACGACGGCGCCCGCGCCCACCACCGGCTCCAGCAGGCCGACCACGCGGGCCTCGAGGTCGCGCTCCAGCCGGCGCTCGAAGGCGCGCGAGGCGTCCTCGCCGGCGCCTTCCCCGGAGAGCACCGCTCCCTTGCCGTCGACGATGGTCACCGAGGTGGGCGACAGCCCCGGCACGGCCGAGGCCACCAGATGTCGCACGCCGGCCAGCTCGCGCTCGCCCACGGCCCGGCCCGGGTGGAGGTTGAGCACCACCGCCGCCGAGCCCTTGCGCTCCTCGTCGCGGAACAGCCCCTTCTCCGGGATGGTCAGGTGCACCCGCGCCGAGCGGACCTCGCTCAGCCGGCCGATGGTGCGCGCGAGGTCGCCTTCGATGGCCCGGCGCAGGTTCACCTTCTGGGTGAACTCGCTGACCCCCAGGTCGCCCCGGTCGAACAGCTCGAAGCCCACTCCGCCGCCGCGGGGCAGCCCCGCCGTGGCCAGGAGCATGCGCGCCTCGTAGACGCGGCTCGCGGGCACCGCCAGCGCCGCGCCCGAGGCCTCCATGCGGAAGGGAATCCCGGAGGTCTTCAGGCTCGCGGCCGCCTCGGTCGAGTCCTCGGGCGTCAGGTTGGTGAAGACGTACTGGTAGCCCTCGCTGCCGCCCACCACCGCGGCCGCGCCGGCCGCGACCAGCAGCAGGACCACCCCCGCGCCGATGACCAGGCGCTTGACGTTGGCCGGGAGGGCCGAGAACCGGCTGGGGGAGCTCGCGCAGCTGCTTGAAGAGCGGTTCCATCGCTTGACGGCCTCGGCCTCGGTGGGGGTCTCACTTGCGCGGGGCGTGCCCGCGCGCTCACGCCTCGAAGGGGGCGTCAGACGTTCATCCGCATGATTTCCTGGTAGGCCTCGACGAACTTGTTGCGGACCTTGGTGGCCAGCCGCATCGCGACGTCGGCCTTCTCCAGCGCCAGCGCCGCCTCGTGGAGGTTGCCCGCGCCGTTGGCCAGCGCGTCCGCCTGCTTGTCGGCGGAGAGCTGCACGGTCTCCAGCGTGCCCACCGCCTTGCCCAGCTCGTCGGTGAAGCTCGCCCCGCCCGCCTCGCGCGGCTTCTCGGTGCGGACGATCCGCTCGGGCGGCGGGTTGATGACTCTGAAGGGGCCGACCTCCATGCGCTACCTCGCGATGTCCAGGGCCCGCTGCGCCATGGACTTGAGGGTCTCGACGGCGGTGGCGTTGGCCTCGTACGCCTTGGAGGCCGACATGAGGTTGACGACCTCGTGGATGGGGTTGACGTCGGGCAGCGTCACGAAGCCGTCCCGGTCGGCGTCGGGGTGGCCGGGGCTGTAGATCCGCTTGCCTGGCCCCGAGTCCTCGACCACCTCGGCGACCTTGACGCCGCCGGCCGGGCCCTCGCCCGCGAGCGCATCCTCGAAGGAGACCGACTCGAGCACGGGGTCGCGGCGGCGGTACGGGCCGCCGTCAGGGCCACGCGTGGCCTGGGCGTTGGCCAGGTTGGAGGTCGCGAGGTTGACGCGGGTGCGCTCGGCGGAGAGGCCGCTGGCGCTCACGGACAGGGCGGTCAGGAAGTCCACGGTTCCTCCGTGCGCCTGCGGCGCTCGCTAGGGGGTGAATGCGGCGATCAACTGGACAGGGCTACTTGCACGCCTCAGGCCGCGCCGTCGGACGCCACGTAGCGCAGGATGGCGAGCTTCTTCCCGGCCGCCTTGGCCGAGGCCTGGTACTGCAGGGCGTTCTGGGCGAGGGCGACCATCGCCCGATCGAGGTCGACCGCGTTGCCGTCGAGCCCGGCCGCCGCGCCTTCGGCGACGACCCGCGCCGAGCCACCCGCGACTCCGCCGCGGGGCCCGTCGATGGCGAGCATCGGCGCCGAGCCCGAGGACGCGAGCGCCGCGGGCGCCTCCGGGCCGGCGAGGGCGGGCTCGGCCATGGCCTTCTTGAAGTCGACGTCCTGCGGCACGAAGTCCGGGGTGTCGGCGTTGGCCACGTTTCCGGCCAGCACGTTCTGGCGCTCCAGCCGCACGTCCAGCGAACGCTCGAGCGTCTCGAGGGTGCGGTCGAAGACCTTCATCGCAGCTCCTCGACCTGGCCGGCCTCCGGCTCGGCGCGCCAGCGGTTGAGCTTGTTGCGCAGCGTCCGCAGGCCGATCCCCAAGAGCTTCGCGGCGTGGGTGCGGTTGCCGCCCACCCGCCGCAACGCCTCCTCGATGGCCAGGCGCTCGAGCTCGTTCAGGTCCAGCGGCAGCCCGGTGGGGAACGAGGCCAGCGTCGCCGGCGGAGGCGGGGCCTGCAGGCCGAGCGCGGCCGCGTCCAGCACCTGTGCCCGCGAGCGCACCAGGGTCCGCTCGATCAGGTTCGCCAGCTCGCGCACGTTGCCGGGGAAGCGCTCGGCCTTGAGCGCCTCCACCGCGTCGGCCGACAGCGTCGGGGTCGCGGTGCCCAGCTCCTGCGCGGTGCGGGCCAGGAGCGCCTGCGCCAGCGCGGGCACGTCCTCGATCCGCTCGCGCAGCGCCGGCAGGGTCAGCGGGAAGACGTTGAGGCGGTAGAACAGGTCCGCGCGGAACAGGCCGGCTCGCACGCGGGCCGCCAGGTCGCGCCGGGCGGTGGCCACCACGCGGGGACCGTGCGCGGGCCGCTCCTGCAGCGCGCGCAGCAGCCGGGCCTGGACGTGGGGGGCCAGCTCGGAGACCGAGTCGAGGACCAGCGTGCCGCCCTCGCCGGAGAGCGCCGCGAAGAGGTCGCCTTCGAGCGCCGCGGGGGCGGAGGCGCAGTCGACGGTGATGAGCCGCTCGGCCACGCGGTCGGAGCACTGGTGGATGTAGCGGGCGAGGTGGCTCTTGCCGCTGCCGCTCTCGCCGAGGATGAGGACGGTGGTCGGCGTCGCGGCGACGTCGCGCGCGGCGGCGAGCACCTCGCCCATCGCCGGGTTGACGGCGACGGGCTCGGCCTCGATGGCGGCCGGAGCGGGGGAGCGTTGGGGAAGGGCAAGGGCCGGGTTCATGGCGACTCCTGGGCGCGGAGAGCGCGCGCAGCAGCGACCGTTTGCTCAGCCCGTGCCAAGTCGGCGGCGGCCTCGGGAACGGACGGAGCCGAGGCCTCGGCCCGAGGGACGGCGGCGAGCGCCTCGGCGATGGCGCGCCAGCGCGGCGCCTGGAGCGCCTTCTTGGACAGGCGGGTGCGGACGTACTCGAAGATCACCGAGGCCCGGACCGGCTCGCCGGCGGCGAGGTAGAGCTCGGCCGTGCGCGCCAGAAGTCCGTCACGGGCGGCCGGAGCCGCCAAACCTTCGACGGACGCCAGCAGGTTGGCGCCAAAGCGCGGAGCTCCCGAGCGGGCGGCGGCCTCGGCGGCGGCCTCTCCCAGCTCCAGCGCCAGCGGACCCTGAAGCCGCTGGGGGAGGACGAGGTAAAGCTCGAGTGCGGAGGTGCCGGCGGCCGGGTCCTGCAGCGCAGAGAGCGCCATGCGGCGACAGAACAGCGGAGCCTCGCCGCAGGCGGGCGGGCGGGCGTCGTCAGCCAACCGGCGCGCCAGCGTCGCGGCCGCGTCCGGGACCTGGCCCAGGAGAAGGAGGACGCGCGCGTAGCGCAGGTCCATCTCGGTCCGGGCGGGCTCGGGGAGGTCCGCGGAGCTGAAGGTCTCGGCGAGCCTGGTTTGCAGGCAGGAGCCCGTCAGCTCGCACTCTCGAGCAGCAGCCAACCGCGCGAAGGGGTCGGTGCCCACGGCGCGCTGGTACCAGGCCGCCGCGGTCGCCCGCTCGCCTTCCCGCAGCGCCAAATCTCCCAGACGGAGGGCGGCGTAGCTGGGCGACGAACGCAGCAGCTTGCGCAGCATGGGCGCGGCCACCGCGACGTGGCCTTCCGCGAGCTCGCATTCGACCTGGCCCGCCGGCGACTTGGCCGGACAGGGCCCGCCGCGGCCGGACGGGGGCGTGAGGTAGTAGAAGGACGGGACCGCCTCGTCCCCGGCGCCACCCGGGACCCCGCGAAGCTCGGCCACCTCCAGGTCGAAGTGGCCCTTCTTCGCGCCCGGGGCGACCTTCGCCTCGAACCGCCGGCTCTCACAGCGCAGCACCACGGCCCCCGGGAGGGTGCGCGCCGGACGACAGGGCGCGCCGGGGGTCTTCTCCAGCATGCGGACGAGGCTCCGCCGGGGCGCGGCAGCCCACGACGATCTGGCCGTCGAACAGCGAAGACGTGAGCGTCGGGCTCCCGCCGCAGGCGGCTGGGAGCGCGACGCGGAAGTGATGGGAGGCCAGGGCGGCCCAACCGCCGGGCAGTGCGGCCGCTTCCGGCCCCGACGTCGAGGCCAGGGCCGCGAGCAGCAGCAGGTGGTGCATGTTTGGGCTCCGGGCTTCGGGCTTCGGGCTTCGGGCACCGGGCGCCCGTCGCCCGCCCTCGGCAACTCGTTGGTTCCAGCTCCGCCAGGTCAGGCTTCGACGGGCTCGGGCATCGCCGGAGCCGAAGGCTGCGAGTCGCGGCGGCGGCGGCGCAGCTTCTCCACCAGGGTCGTGCGCTGCAGGCCCAGCAGATCCGCGGCGGCCTTGCGGTTGCCACCGGTGCGATCGAGCGCGGCGTCGATCAGCTCGTCTTCGATCTGGCGCAGGAGCCCCGCGAGGTCGACCGGCAACGTGCGCGGGACCTGGGTGGTGGCGCTGACGCCGCCGGCCATCGCCGGGGCGGGGGCGGACGTCGAAGCTCTCGCCCTCGATCAGGCGCAGAGGCGGGCGGCGGTCGTCGTTGGCGGCGATCCCGAAGGCCTCGGCGCCGGGCGCCGCGAGGACGGCGGTCGCGGGCTCGACGTGCAGGCCGAGGCTGCGCAGCGGCTCGGGCAGGTCGGCGGCGGTGATGGAGCCGCCTTCGCAGCAGACCGAGAGGCGCTCCACCAGGTTCTCGAGCTCGCGGACGTTGCCCGGCCACTCGTAGCGCGCCATGGCCTGCATCGCCTGCGGCTCGATGGGGCGGGTCTCGCCGCGGCGGGACCAGAAGTGCTGGAACAGCGGGCCCACGTCGCCCCGGCGGTCGCGCAGGGCCGGCAGCTCGACCGGGCAGACCATCAGGCGGTAGTACAGGTCGCGGCGGAACCGGCCGGCGGCCACCTCGGCCTCCAGGTCGCGGTTGGTGGCGGTGATGAGGCGGAAGTCGGCGCGCACGGACTCCGTCGAGCCCACGGGCTCGTACACCCGCTCCTGGAGGACGCGCAGCAGCTTGACCTGCAGCGACGGCGGCAGCTCGCCGACCTCGTCCAGGAACAGGGTGCCACCCTCGGCCATGGCGATGCGGCCGCGGCGGGCGCTGACGGCGCCGGTGAACGCGCCCTTGGCGTAGCCGAACAGCTCGCTCTCCAGCAGGGTCTCGGGGATGGCGCCGCAGTTGACCGAGACCATCGGCCGGCCGGCGCGGCAGCTGGAGTTGTGGAGCAGGCGAGCGAAGACTTCCTTGCCCGTGCCGGTCTCGCCGGTGATGAGGACGGTGACGTCGCTGGGGGCGATGCGCGCGCAGGTCTTGAGGACGTCGACCACGGGGGAGCCTTCGCCGTGGACCACCTCGATGGAGTTCGGCGTCGCGCTGGCCTTCATGGGCATCATCATTTTTCGTCTCACCCGTCGGTTGGTGTTTGGAGTCGGGGGTGGCTTCAGCAAACGCTTTGCCAGGATTCCGACGCGGCCTCCGTCAGCGCCAAGTCGATCCAGATTTCCGTCAAGTTACCGGCGGTTCGGCAGGGTGGCCGGAGGGGCTGCGCTCGTCACGGAAGTGTCGCCGGACAGGGGTCGGCAAGACCCAAGCCCCCCTCCGCTGACCCTCCCAAGGCCCGTTTCGGCAGCCCGGAATCGCCAAGCCCTCGAAAAGGCAGACGATTGGTGTGGGACCGAGAACCCTGGGGCAAAAGAAACCCCCATGAGGACAGTCAACCTCACCTGCTGGCCGGACGAGCCGTCAACGGTCTGGACACGCGCTCGTCGAGCACTCGGCGAGCACCTGAGAGCGCTCGCCCGAACGCCAGAGCGTCGTCAGCTCGGCCTGCTCGGCCGAGGACGACGAGTCCGCCGTCGCTGAGATGCTGAGCAGAGGAGAAGGCTTCCGGTCAGGTCAGACCGGGGAAGCTCAAGAGCCGCCGCAGCTCGGTCGGAGCGTGGGCGTGAGCGAGCGCCACGTCGGCGGCGACCAGGCCCTCGCGGACCAGGCCGACCAGGCACTGATCGAAGGACTGCATCTGCTGGTCGCCCGAGCGCTCCAGAGTGGCCTGGATGCTCGCGACCCGGCCTGCGTCCCTGATGCACTCCTTGATCGCGTAGTTGTTGAGCATCGACTCCACGCAGAGGATGCGGCCGCGGGTGCCCTTTCGCGGCAGCAGGCGCTGGCTGAGCACGCCGCGCAACACGTCCGCCAGCCGCGCTCGAGCGGCCGCCTGCTCCTCGGAGGGGAACATGGCGACGATGCGCTGGATGGTCTTGAGCACGCTCGCGGTGTGGAAGGTGCTGACCACCAGGTGCCCGGCCTCCGCCGCCTGCAGCCCCGCCTCGAGCGCCTCCATGTCCCGGATCTCGCTGATGAAGAGCACGTCGGGATCCTCGCGCAGCATGGCGCGCAGGCCGTCGGAGAACGAGGTGCAGTCGCGGCCCACCTCGCGCTGGGAGACGCAGGAGGGCACGTCGGCGATGCGGTGCTCGATGGGATCTTCGAGCGTCACCAGGTGCCGCGTCTCCTGGGTGGTGAGGTACTGGAGGATGGCCGCGGCCGTGGTGGACTTTCCGCTCCCGGTCGGGCCGGTGATGAGCACCAGGCCCGGCGAACCGTCGGCGAGCGTCTTGACCAGCGGCGGCAGGCGCAGCTCGGCGAAGGTGGGAACGCGCTGGGGCACGACGCGCATGGTCAGCGCCAGCCGTCCGTCCTCTCGGAAGGCGTGGCAGCGGAAGCGTCCGACCCCGGGGATCTCACAGGAGTATTCCCAGGCGAGCTGGTTCGGCGGCGGGCGGCGATCGGCGGTCTGGGCCAGCACCGTCTCGATGGACTGGACGGTGAGCGCCGCCGCGTTGGTGCGAGCCAAGAGCCCGTCCACGCGCAAGTACGGAGGCGAGCCGACGCGGAGGTGGAGATCCGAGGCGCGGGCGGCGACCACTGCCTGAAGCAGCTGTGCGACCCAGGGCTCGGGTTGTCGGGCGGGGCTCGCGATCTCCAATGCCATGCCCGACCTTCGACACGAAACCGACGTTCCTTGAGCACGCCGGCGTGGCAGGTCGCTTGCATTACTTGCGGCGCCATGGCGCTCCCCGCCTCCCCACCTTTGGTTCCTCCAGCCTGTACGGGCGAGCTCACCGGTCCGCTGCCCCGCCTGATCGACGAGCTCGAGCTCCCGGTCCTGCGCCTCGGGCGCGACGGGACGATCCTCGAGGGCAACGGCCACGCCCAGCGGCTCCTGTCCAACCGCGGAGGGGACGAGCTGCGCCGGCTGCTGGTGGACCTCTGCGGGTGTGCCGGGGGTTTGACGCAGCCTTCGGAGTTCATGACCTCGGTCGCCGCCGTCGGCGACCTGCGGGTGCTCCTCACCCCTTCGGCGCAGGGCTTCGTGGCCCTGCTCGAGCACCGCACCGCCGACCGCCTGCGGGCCGAGATGGCGGCGCTGCGCTCCATGCTCTCGTCTTTGGGCGATGCCTCTCCGCTCAAGTCGGCCGCGGAGCGCGCCCTGTCCTCCCTCGCCCCGTCCCTGCGCTGCGCGCTGCTCTTGCACCGGGTCGACGACCGCCGGCACCTGCTGCTGCCGGTGGCCCAGGTCGGCCTGTCGCCCGACCTGGCGGCCCTCGCCGCCGAGCACCCCCTGGACCCGTCGGCCTCCACCCTGGCGGAGGCGGCCACACGCCGCCACCCCGTCCACCTGGCCGACCTGTCGCGCTCGCGCGCCGTCCCCGAGCGGTTCCTGGCGCGGTCCGGGAACTGGTCGCTGCTCGCGTTGCCGGTGCGCGCCGGCAGCGGCCCGGGCGGCGTGCTCACCGCGGTCCACGCCCCCGACGCCCTGGGCGAGGGCGGGCTGCGCCTGCTGCAGGGCCTGGCCGACGCGGTGGGAGCGCTCTTGCAGCGCGCGGCGACGGACGAGGAGCTGGCCGCCGAGACCGAGGCCCGGCGCTCGCTGATGGAGAACCTGCCCGACGCGATCGTCGAGCAGGGCGTGGAGGGCACCGTCTCGCTCGCCGCCGGCCGCCTGAGGCCCATCCTGGGGCGCAGCGCCGCGGAGGTCGCCTCGCTGCCGCTGGAGCAGCTGCTCATCCCCGAGGAGCGCGACCTCTTCCGCCAGTTCGCCGGCACCGTCCGCCCGGGCAGCCCGCGCGGCGCCGAGTTCACGGTGCTCACCCCCGACGGCCGCCACGTGCCGTGCGAGGTCTCCGTCTCCGCCACCGGCGACGCCCAGCGGCCCGTGCTGCGCGCGGTCTTCCGCGACATCACCGCCCGCCGCTCGCTGGAGGGCGAGGTGGTGAAGGCGCGCGACGTGGCCACCCGCCGCGAGAAGCTGGCCTCCATCGGGCAGCTGGCCGCCGGCGTGGCCCACGAGATCAACAACCCGCTGGCCTTCGTGAAGAGCAACGTCGGGATGATGGCGGTCTACCTCGGCAAGCTGCGCGAGTGCCTGAAGCAGGCCGACGCCGAGCTCCAGGAGTCGGTGGAGGAGTTCGTCGCCGAGATGGAGGACATGACCAAGGACTCCGCGACCGGCATCGACCGCATCGCCAACATCATCCAGGCGCTCAAGGGCATGGCCCGCAACAACACCGGCGCGGGCGTCGCCTTCAACCCCGCGCAGGTGATGAAGGAGACGGTGCTCATCTTCCGCGGGGCCAAGCACAGCTGCGACGTGCGGCTGGACCTGCAGCCGATGCCGGACATCGTGGGCACGCCGGGCGGGCTCGGGCAGATCATCCTCAACCTGATGGACAACGGCCTGGACGCCATGGGCGGCAAGGGCGTCATCGAGGTGCGCGGCGGCCAGGTGGAGTCGAAGGTGCGGCTGTCGGTGACCGATCACGGCACCGGCATCCCCAAGGAGATCCAGGCCCGCATCTTCGACCCCTTCTACACCACCAAGGAGGTCGGCAAGGGCACCGGCCTGGGCCTGTTCATCTGCGACGAGATCGTCCGGCAGATGAACGGCGTGCTGCGCTTCGAGACCGGCCCTGGCGGGACCACCTTCTTCCTTGAGTTCCCCGTGTCGGAGAAGTGACGGAGAGACTGCCTTGTCCACCTCCCCCAACACCATCGTCCTGGGCAGCGAAGGCGCCCTGCTCACCCTCGACCTGCAGCGCAGCCTGGCCCGCCGGCCGGGCGTCAGCGTGCGCGCCGCGGCCTCCGGCTGGGAGCTCATCAACGGCGGAGTCGCCCCCTACCCGACCCTCATCCTCTTCGACCACTGGCTGCCGGACATGCTGGGAGACGAGGTGCTGGAGGTCCTGCGCGGCGACCCGAAGCTCTCGTCGACGCCGGTGCTGGTGCTGGGGCCCAACGTCGGCGACGAGGCGCGGGCCCGCTACGGCCGGCTCGGCCCGACCCGCCTCTACGACCCCATCCCCTCGCGCGACGTGATCCTCTCCGAGGTCTACCGCCACCTCCAGCTGCAGGTGCGCAGCGAGCCTCGCGTGCAGGCGCGCCTGGAGGCCGAGATCGGCCACGGCCCGCAGAAGCTGCGCGCCTTCACCGTGGACCTGTCGACGGGCGGCTCGCTGCTGGAGGTGGAGACCCCCTTCCAGCGGGGCGAGCAGGTCGAGCTCGTTCTGCGCACGCCCGCGCCCCTGCGCACCGAGGCCAAGGTCTGCTACTGCGCCGCCGGCCCCGAGGGCCACCGCATCGGCGTGCAGTTCCTCTCGCCGCCCCCCGAGCTCGCGGCCTTCCTGCGCGCGCGGCTGGGGCTGGGCCAGCAGGTCTCGGAGGTGGTCTCGCGCATCGAGCGGCTGCCGTCCCTGCCCTCGGTCGCCGCGCGCATCATCGAGGAGAGCCTGCGCGAGGACGCGAGCCTGCAGTCGATCATCGCGCTCATCGGCACCGAGCCGGCGCTGGGCGCCTACCTCATCAAGCTCGCCAACGCCGCGGCCTACCGCCTCGCCTCGCCGGTGACCTCGGTGGCCCGCGCGGCGACCCTCTTGGGCATGAGCACCGTGCGCAACGCGGTGCTGGGCCTGGTGGTGTTCGAGCACCTGTCGACCGCGGCCAAGGGGCGCGCCGCCACGGCGCTGTGGGAGCACTCGGTGGCCACGGCGCTCGCCTGCGAGCTGCTGGCGCCGCGGTTCGAGCTGTCGCCGGGCGAAGCGTTCACGGTGGGGCTGCTGCACGACGTCGGGCGCTACGTGCTCCTGGACCTGCCGGGCGAGACCGCGCCCGACCCCAAGGTGGAGCGCTCGCTGGAGGCGGAGACGGCCCGCTTCGGCATGAACCACGCCGAGAATCGGCGCGACGCTGCTCTCGCGGTGGAGGGCGCCCGCGAGCATCCACCAGGTCATCGCCGCGCATCACCAGCCGAGCGAAGCGCTGGGGACCGGGATCCTGGCCCGGACCGTCGACCTCCTGCGCGCGGGCGACGCGCTGGCCCACCTGTGCCACCTCAGGACCGACGACGGGCTCGACGACGGCCGGGCCGCGCTGGAGCGCTGTGTCCGTCCCGACGAGCTCGACGGCCTGCGCACCCACCTGTACCGGGACTTCGGCCGGGTCAGCGCCGCGTTCGGCAAGGGCAGCGAGGCCTCGGAGCTGACCGGGACCGTCGCCAGGCGCGCCCACGCCAGGCTCGCCATGGAGCTGACGCAGGAGCACCAGCGGGCCGAGCTGCTCCTGGGCGCCTACGAGCGCGCCCGCCAGCAGATCGCCACGCTGGCGCAGCGCGAGAAGCACAACGCCCTGGGCCGGCTGTCGGGCGGCGTGGCCCACGAGATCAACAATCCGCTGGGGGCGGTCGCCGCCAACCTCACCGCGCTGGACCGCTATGCCCGGCTGCTGGGCAAGACGCTGGAGAGCGGCCCGGTCGCGGAGCCGGTGCGCGAGGCGCTGGACGACCTGCCGGCGCTCATCGATGAGACCAAGGTGGCGGTCAAGCGGATCCAGACGGTGGTGAGCGCCCTGGCCTCGCTGCGGCCCTCGTCGACCGGGGCGCTCGAGCCGGGCGACCTGCGCAGCTGCGTGGAGTCGGCGCTGGAGCTGTCGCACCCGCAGCTGCCCGCCGGGGTGAAGGTGTCGGTCGTCGGCGAGCCGCTCGAGCCGGTGGCGCTCGACGCCTCGACGCTCACGCAGGCGTTAGTCGAGCTGTTGCTCAACGCCTACACCGCCATGCCCCAAGGCGGGACGCTGACCATCGAGCTGCGCAGCGCCAGCGGGTTCGCCTCCGCGTTCGTTCGCGACACCGGCGTGGGCATTCCGGCCAACGACCTTCCTCACCTCTTCGAGCCGTTCTTCACCACGCGGCCCGTCGGCAAGGAGCGGGGGCTCGGGCTGGGGCTCTCGCGAGCGTTCGGCATCGTCACCCGGCACCGCGGCAAGCTGCTCGTCACCTCGACCTTGGGGGTGGGCACCACCGCCGAGGTGCGGCTGCCGCTCGTCGCCAGCCTGCGGCATCCCGAGGTCGCTCTGGCAGGTTGAGCGCGACCCGAGTCCGGAGGCTGGGGGCAAGAAAGCCCAAATGCCTTGGCCCCTTGGGGCGTCCCGAGCATCTGTGGGAGCTGAGGCGCGCTTTGGGGTAGCGCCCGGCTTCCACGCTGGGGGCATCCCGAACATCCGTGGGATCTGAGGCGCGCTTTGGATAGAGCCCGGCTTCCACGCCGGGGGACATCCCGAAACATCCGTGGGATCTGAGGCGCGCTTTGGGTAGAGCCCGGCTTCCACGCCGGGGACATCCTGAAACATCCGTGGGATCTGAGGCGCGCTTCGGGTAGAGCCCGGCTTCCCCGCCGGGGGCATCCCGAACATCCGTGGGACCTGTGGCGCGCTACGGAGAGACGGATCGCGAGGATGTCCCGGGCGTGGAAGCCCGGCACTACCCGCAGGATGGCCGAGCGCGCTTCGGAGAGACGGATCGCAAGGACGCCCCGGGCGTGGAAGCCCGGCACTACCCCCACCGACCGCTGGTCCTCGCTGACCTGCTGACCTCGCGGGCGATCCACCCGGCGGCTCGCTGCTAGGCCGGCGGCTTGGCCCGCGCGCCCTGCATCTCGGCCAGCACCGCCTTGAGCACGCCCTTGAGCTCGGCGTCGTCCCAGGGCTTGGCCACGAAGCGGTGGATGATCTTCTCGTCCACGGCGCGCTGGGCGACCTCGGCGTCGGCGTTGCCCGTGAGCAGCACGCGGCCGACCTCGGGGCGGCGCTCGCGGACGAGCTGGAGCACCTCGAGGCCCACCATCCCCGGCATCAGGTTGTCGGAGAGGACGAGGTCGATGGGCTGCGCCGCCAGCAGCTCCAGCCCCTCCTTGCCGTTGCTGGCGAGGTGGATGGTGTAGCCGTCCTGCTTGAGCGTGCGCCGCAGCGCCTTGCGGATGCTCTCGTCGTCGTCGATGACCAGCAGCGTGGGGGCGTTCATGGGCGACTCCGGAAGCTCGGCCTCGCGGTCAGGATAACCGCGAGCGGGGGCGCTCGACACCCTCGCGCTACTCACCCTCGCGCTACGCACGGCCACGCTTGCGCCCGCCGAGCAGAGCGAGGAGCGCGAGCAGGCCCAGCGCGTTGGGCGCACCCCCGGCCAGCGAGCAGCCCATCGCCAGCTCCGTCCCCGGCTCACCCCCGGCGCCCGCCGGGTAGAGGCTCTGGATGCCGACCACGTCGTCCTCGGCCAGTCCCCGCTTGGAGACGTCGCCGCGCTCGCCGCCGCCCCACATCGCGGCTTCCTTGATCTTGCTGTGGTCCATGCCCAGCGCGTGGCCGAGCTCGTGGACCAGCACCGACTCGAGGTCGTAGGCCGTGCCGCCCTTGGCGTGGTCGGCGGGGAGCACCGCGAACCGGAACTGGGCGGCGTTGAGCAGGACGTCCGCGCCGTAGATGCGCCCGGAGTCGCTGCCCATGCAGACCGGGGTCTCGGCGATGGCGCCGTTGAGGCGCTTCCAGTCCTTCTCGACGAAGACGATGTCGTTGACCTCGACGCCGCCCTCGGTGCAGCCGGTGGGAGACTCGGCGACGCCCTCGGTGGCTCGCAGGACCAGGCCCGACGCCTCCGACCAGTGTGCGAGCGCGCGCTCGATGGCGCCTCGAACCTCGACCGGGTCCAGTCCGGCCGGAACCGCCGCCGGCAGGCGGAAGACCACCTCACGCTCCGACCGTGCCGCGACCTTGCCCGTCGGGCTGTGCAGGAAGTCGTAGGCGTAGGCGGGAACGGCGCTGAGGCTGGTTGCGGCGACGAGGGCGAGCGCGAGCGGGCGGCGATTCATGCCCGGCAGGAATGGCAAGGCGCATACCGCCGCCCGCCGGGCATCTTTGTCCTCTTAATTCAATGACTTGGAGATCGGGCCCGGTGGGTTATCCCCGCCACCCGGGGTCCTGAAACCCCAGGGTCAGGCCGCGACGCTGACCTTGTCGGCGGGACGGCTGACCTGCTTGCCATCCTTCTCGCGCTCGAGCTTGACGATGCCGGCTTCGAGGTCGATGCCGATGACCTTGGCGTCGAAGGTGCCTCGGCCCTGCTTGTAGACGACCCTTTGGCCCTCGGTGAAGGCGATCTTGACGGCCTTCTTCCCACGGCCGCGCTGCCCCTTCGCCTTCTTGGCCGCCGCCGGCGCGCTGCCCGCGGCCTGCGCGTCGATCTTGCTGGCCGGGCGGACCACCTTCTTGCCGTCGGAGAGGCGCTGCACCTTCATCATCCCGGTGGCCTCGTCAATCTCCAGGACCTTGGCGTCGAAGGTGCCTCGGCCCTGCTTGTAGGAGACGGTCTGGCCCACCTTGAACGCCTGGGCGGCCTTCGCTGCGTCCTGGCCGCCGGCCCGCGTGGCCCGGCGCTGGGGGGCTGCCGGGTCCTTGCGCGGACGGCCGGGACCCCGACGGGCCGGAGCGTTGCCCAAGAACGCCTCCAGCCGCTCGAAGATGGCGCGGTACGGGTCCATCGCGGCCGCGACCTGATCGGCGACGATGCTGCGGATGGCGGCGTCGATGCTTGCGTTCTGGGACATGGATTCCTCGGTGAGGGGTGCGAAATCGATTCGCGAATACTAATCGGCCCGCCCTCGCATTGAAAAGAGAGGTGCGGGGCAGAATGCGCGCAGCACGCCCGCAACCGACGCCGCAACCTGCCCCCGAATGAAAACCGCCCTGGACGCGCCCAGGTCGCAGGCCCCACCCGAAGCGAAAATGCTCGCGCCGGCATTTCGCCGAATAGAGCGCGAATACTCTCGGGTACGCGCGAGATGGTAGAAGACCGGCATGCTCCTTCGCCCTGCTCGTCCCGCGGACTTCGACGCCCTCGCAGCGCTGACGAACCCCTACATCCTGGAGACGCCCATCCACTTCGGGACGGCCCCGGTCACCGGGGACGAGCTGCGCGCCGACTGGGAGAAGAGCCGCGACCGCCATGCCTTTCTCGTGGCCGAGGTCGACGGCGGCCTCGCCGGGTATGCCAAGACCTCTGCGTTCCGCACGCGCGCCGCCTACCAGTGGACCGCCGAGACCGGCATCTACGTCCACCGGGACCACCACCGCACGGGAGTCGGCTCGGCCCTCTATCGGAAGCTCATCGAGGTGAGCCGGGCGCAGGGCTTCCACACCCTCGTGGCCGGCATCACCCTGCCCAACCCCGCCTCGGTGGGCCTGCACGAGAAGCTGGGCTTCGTGGCGGTGGCTCGCTTCCCCGAGGCCGGCTTCAAGCTCGACCGCTGGCACGACGTCGGTTTCTGGGTGCTCGAGCTCTCGCCGAGAGGAACGCCGCCCAGGCCGTTGCTCCCGCTCGAGCAGGTGTGGACCTGAAGTCACGAGCGGCTGCCGGGGCCGGCCGGACCCGTGGGGCGAATCGACTCCTGCCCTCTCCGAGAGATCCCCGAGGTTTGGCGTCGGTTTGACCCGGGACCGCGCGGCCCCGGTCTTGCAGCCTCCCCGAGCACTGTCACTGAGCCGACGATCCATCGGCCAGCGGACGAAAGAATTCGGGGAAGCCATGCCAGATCAGCGAGAGCGCATCCAACGGGTCCTTGCCCGGCTGGGCCGGGTGCGCCAGCCGGGTGCGACGTTGCCGCTAGAGGCCGCGGCCGAGCTGGACGCAGCGGCGCGCGAGCTGGAGGCGTTGGCCCGCGACCCCAGCGATTCGCCGCGGAGCGAGGCCCTCCTTGCCTTGGTCTCGCGCGGCTCGCGCGACGCCGTCTTCATCTACGACGTCGAGTCCAGACAGGTTCGCGACCTCGGGCCGGCCGGGGCCGGCACGTCCCTGACGCCCAAGTCGTTCGCCCAGCTCGAGAAGGGCCTCGGCGAGCTGGTCGAGGCCTTTGGGCGCGGTGAGCGAAGCGCCCGCGTCGAGCTCCTCGAACAGCGGCAGGCCGACGGCTCCACCATCTGGCTCGAGGTGGGTCTGGTCTGCACCGCCGCCGCCACCCCGGGCCGCCTCGAGGTCGTGGGGGTCTGTCGCGACGTGACCGCCCAGCACCGGCTGCTGCAGAGCCTGGCGCAGGCGGGGCGCTTCGCGAGCCTGGGGCAGCTGGCGGCCGGAGTCGCGCACGAGCTCAACACGCCTCTCTCCTACATCCTCATCAACCTCGAAGACCTGGCCGCGGAGCCCCAGGCCGCCAGCGATCGCCGGATCTCCGACGCCGTGACCGGCGCCCAGCGGCTGCGCGACATGGCCCAGGCGCTGGCGTCCTACTCGCGCAACGACGACGCGGCCGGCCCATGCAGCGTCCAGGAGGCGCTCGGCCTGGCAGCGACCCTGGCGCGCCACGAGATGAAGTACCGCGCCCGGTATGCGGCCGACTCGAGCCCCGCCCTGCCGCTCGTCCCCGCCTCGCAGGGCACGCTGGTCCTCGTCCTGCTCAACCTGCTGGTCGACGCGGCCCATGCCATCCTCGAGGGCAGCCCGGCGACCAACGAGATCCGCGTCACGACCCGCGCCGAGCGCGGAGGGGTGCTGGTGGAGGTCGCGGACACCGGCGTGCCCATCGCGCCGGAGGCCCGGGGCCGCGTGTTCGAGCCGGTGGTGGAGACCGGCCCCGGCAAGCGCTTCGGGTTGGGCCTCGCCATCTCGCGCGACGTCGCCCTGGGCCTGGGCGGCACGCTCGACTTCGAGAGCGGACCCGTGCGGACGGTGTTCAGGCTCTGGCTGCCGGCGGCGCGCAGCACCTCGGCCGTCGCTCCGGACCTGGCCCGCCCCGAGCCCAGGCCCGCGGCCGCGCGCATCCTGGTGGTGGACGACGATCCCGGGATCCAGCGGGCGCTCGCTCGCCTGCTGCGCCCGCACCAGTTGACGGCGGCCTCCTCGGGCATCGACGCGCAGCGCCTCATCGAGGCCACCCCCGAGGACTTCGACCTCGTGCTCTGCGACGTGATGATGCCGGACTTCAGCGGCATCGACCTGCACCGCTGGCTGGCCAAGCGCCGCCCATCGCTGGCCGAGCGGATGGCCTTCGTCACCGGCGGCGTCTTCTCGGAGGAGTCACGCCGGTACCTCGACCGGTCCGGCTGCCCACGCCTCACCAAGCCCTTCGAGCCGGAGCAGGTGAGAAGGCTGGTCGCCGATTCGGTCGCGCGGCGGGGGCAGCCGCGCGCGCACACCCCCTTGTCGGCGGAGGGACGGCCATGACCTCGCGCGCCGCTGGCCTCCGGCCCCGGCCCGAGCGGACCGAACCGCTCGACCTTTGCAGGAGCCCCTCGCAGGATCGGTGACTCATGGAGCCCGACAAGACGGCAGCCCCGAAGGTGCTCATCGCGGAGGACGGCAAGGCGACCGCGATGCTCCTGGAGACGTTGGTGAGCCAGTGGGGCTTCCAGGCGACCGTGGTCCATGACGGCCTGGACGCGGTGGACGTGCTGCGTCAGGCCGGCGGCCCGAGGCTGGCCATCCTCGACTGGGAGATGCCCGGGCTCGACGGCCCCGACGTCTGCCGCACCGCGCGGCGCCACCTGTCGGACTACGTCTACCTCATCCTCTTGACGGCCCGCACCGACCCCAGCGCCACGGTGGTGGGGCTCGAGGCGGGCGCGGACGACTTCATCAGCAAGCCCTTCGACGAGAACGAGCTGCGCTGCCGCCTGCGGACGGGACGACGAATCGTCGACCTGCAGACCGGGCTGGCGCAGAAGGTCAAGGCGCTCCAGGACGCGCTCAACCAGGTCGACGAGCTCGAAGGGATGATCCCCATCTGCATGCACTGCAAGCGGGTCCGCGACACCAACCAGCTCTGGCTTCAGGTGGAGCGCTACATCGAGAAGAACTCCGCGGCCCGCTTCTCTCACGGCATCTGCGACAAGTGCATGGCCGAGCGCTACCCCGAAGCGACCGCCGTCCCGGCTGAACCGCGCAAGAGGTAGTCGGTCCCAAGCACTCTCCATCGGCTCAAGAACCAGCGACTTTACGCGCATCGCTCGTCGCGGGCTGCGGGCGACGCGCCACCTGGGCTGGCTTCTATGAGGGACAGTGCTCAAGGCGCGGGAAATCCAGCCGCGTCCTGCCGCGCCCGGCCTGCCTGCGATCGGGGCCGTGCATTGGGAGAGACCCGCGACTTCGATCCAGGTGCCGTCGGGCTGTCGCCTGAGGATCGTGGCGCTGGTCCTGCGTCACGACGGAAGGGCGCATGCAGTCCTCTGGCATCTCCGCGACCCGGGTCTCGAAGAAATGCCTCGCCTCCACCCTCGGCACCGGAAAGCTCAGGCGGCACAGCGAGGCAGAGGCTTGGGGTCTTCAAAGGGGGGTCTCGATAATGCTGCCTGAAGGTTTCATTACGGCCTGTAATGCGACCGATACGCAGCATTATTAAGCGCCCTTTGGGTTACATTACGCCGACCAACGTAACGTATCGGTCGCATTACAGGGACGCCTCTGGAAAGACCCTCACCTATCCCCGGTCGCATTCAAGCTGGTGCGGAATTCGAGAGTCGACGCCAACCTCGAGCTGACCGACGACGTCTGCCAGCGAGACGTCGTTGACCTTGAAAGACACCCAGGTGCGCGTGGGCACGGGCGCAGGCACGGCATGATTGGACGCTTCGCTGCCGAGCCGAAGCCTTCGAGCAGGCCTTCGCGCGGCCGAGCCCGAGCTTCTCGACGTCGATCAAGGACAGGGCGTGCGCCACGCGGCAGGTGTGTACTTCACCGACTGCAGAGCGCCGTGCCACCCGAGCATCCCGTCTCTGCATCACTTCCTTCCATAGAAGCCAGCCGCGCGCGGACCACCGCCACGGCTCAGAACCACTCGATCGCGCTCACCCGGCAGCACCCGCCCGCGCCGCGCGGATCCACTCGACGACCATCTTGCGAAGATTGGTGCCGTCGAAGGGCTTCTCGACCCGCAGGTTGCCGACCTTGGTCAGGTACTCCCGCGCGGCCGGAGTGAACGCGCCGCCGGTCACGAAGACCACCCTGCGCGCCAGCGCCGGATTGCGCTCCAAGAGCCAGCGGTGCAGGTCCATGCCCGACATGCGCGGCATCATCATGTCGCACAGGATGACGTCGAAGCGCTGATCGCTCGCGAGCACCTCGCTGCCCTTCTCGCCGCTGTCGGCCTCGACCACCTCATGCCGCTTGAGGATGCGCCGCAGCGCCGAGCGGATCCCCGCGTCGTCGTCGATGACCAGGATGCGGCCCGGGGGCTCCGAGCGCTCGCGCGCGGCGCCGGCATCGGAGAGCGCGGGTGGCTGCAGGCTCTCGGCCGCGGGCAGGCGGATGAGGAAGCAGGCCCCCTTGCCCACCTCGCTGGTCACGGAGATGGTCCCGCCGTAGCCCTCGACGATGTTGCGCACGATGGACAGGCCCAGGCCCGAGCCCACGCCGACGGCCTTGGTGGTGAAGAACGGGTCGAAGATGCGCGACAGGTTCTCGGACGGGATGCCGCAGCCGGTGTCCTGCACCTCGGCGAGGACCGCGGGCCCCTCCTGCCAGGTCTTGATGCGGATGCGGTTGCGCTTGACGTCGCCTTCGGGGATGGCGTGCGCCGCGTTGATGAGCAGGTTGAGGAACACCTGGGAGAGCCGGCCCTCGCTGCCGTTGACGAGCGCGGTGGTCCCGAAGTCGCGGTCGACCCGGGCCCGGTACTTGATCTCGTTGCTGGCGATGGAGAGCGCGGACTCGATGGGGTCGCGCAGGTCCACTGCCGTCTGCTGGTCCTCCTCCACGCGCGAGAAGGTGCCCAGGCCGCGGACGATGTCCTTGATCTTGCGGTTGCCGGTCAGCGCGTCCTCGAAGCGCGCCATCACGTCGGCCCAGACGGTGGGGGTGAGCGACTCGAGGCACTCCAGGCCTCCGCCCACGAACTCGACCAGCGCCTCGTTGGCGCGCCGGCTGGAGAACGCCTGGCGGATGGACATCAGCTGCCGGGCGTAGCGCGCCAGGTCCTCGGAGAGGCTCTCCAGGTTGTAGAGCGAGTAGGCCAGCGGGTTGTTGATCTCGTGGGCCACGCCGGCGGCGAGCATGCCCATGCTGGCCAGGCGGTCCGACTGGGCGAGGCTGGTCTGCAGCCGGCGCCGCTCGTCGTCGTTCTTGCGGCGCTCGCGCTGGTCCGTCTGCACGCTCAGCACGGCATCGCGGCCCTGCCACAGCACCTTTCGCGCGCGCATATGCAGCGGCAGCTGCGAGCCGTCCTTGCGCACGTGCAGCACCTCGAAGGCGGCCTCGCCGCCCTCGCCCACCTGCACCATGCGCCCCTGCATCCGGTCGCGGTCGGCGGCCGAGACGAAGGCCTGCAGGGTGAGCCGGGTGAACTCCTCCACCGAGTAGCCGTGGAGGCTCGCGGCGTGCTGGTTGGCGTAGAGCACGCGGCCGTCGACGTCGTGCACGACGATGCCCGCGGGGGCCTCGTCGAGCATCTCCGACAGGACGGTGGTGCGCTCCTCGGACCGCAGGCGATCGGTGACGTCCTCGTGGAGGACGACCACGTTCTGCACCTTCCCGGCGGCGTCCTTGATCGGGTAGGCGAGCGTGGTGATCCACCGGCGCGTGCCCGCTCCGCCCGTCCCTGGCTCCTTCGCCGCGTCCCACTCCAGCGCCGGGACGACGACCACCTCGCCCTGGAAGGCGCGGTCGAGCCGGTCCTTGATGCCCACCTCGGCCAGCTGGCGGCTCTCGCGCAGCTCGTAGCGGCCGACGAGCGCGTCGCGGCGCAGGCCCCAGAGGCGCTCGAAGGCCGTGTTCACGCGCACGAGCCGGCCCGAGGCGTCGTACAGCTCATGCGAGACCGGCGACTGCTCGAACAGCTCGGCGAAGCGCCGCTCGCTCTCGAGCAGGCGCTGCTCGACCCGCTTCTTCTCCGTCAGGTCCAGGCAGACCGCCACGAGGTCCTGGTCGGGGCCCGGCAGCATGGAGTCGACCAGCAGCACCGGCACCCGCTGCCCGTCGGGCCGCAGGTACTCCTTCTCGTACGGCGTGCAGGTGCCGGTGGTGCGCAGCTCTTCGAGCGCGCGCTCGTCCGCCTCCCTCCACTCCGGCGGCGTGCAGACCTTCCAGTCCACCGCGCCCCGCTCCAGCGCCTCGCGGGAGACGCCGATGACCTCCAGGAACGCGTCGTTGGCCTCGAGGATGCGCCCGGTGGGGCTGGCGACGAACAGGCCCACCATGTTGGCCGCGGCGACGGCGCGGAAGCGCTCCTGCGCCAGGCGTACCGACTCCTCGGCGCGCCTGCGCTCGGTCAGGTCGGTCTTCACCGCGAGGATGGCGGGCGAGCCCTGCCAACGCACCTTCCGCGCACGCACGTGGACCGGCAGCCGGGACCCGTCGCGGCGCAGGGTCTCCTCCTCGAAGGCCAGCTCGCCGCCGGCCTCGGAGAGCGCTGCGAACCGCTCCAGCCGCTGCGCCCGGTCCTCCGCCGCGACCAGCGCCCCGACGTCGAGCCCCACGAACTCTTCGCGGGTGTAGCCGTGCATCCGCGCCGCGCTCTCGTTGGCGTAGCGCACGGCCCCCTGCTCGTCGTAGACGACGATGCCCGCCGGCGCGCCGTCGAGCATCTCCGACTGCAGGCGGTCGCGCTCCTCGGCGGCGATGTGCGCGCCGATGTCGCGGATCATCGCCTCCACCCCGATGGGCTCGCCCCTGGCGTCGCGGATGAGCTGGATGTTCATCGACGCCCAGAAGCTGGTGCCGTCCTTGCGCCGCGCCCGGTGCACGAAGTCGAGCACGCGGCCGTGCTCCCGCAGCGAGTCGTGCAGCCGCTTTCGGTCCGCGGGGTCGGCGTAGAACTGGGAGCCCGGCACCCGCAGCATCTCGAAGGCCGAGTCGTAGCCGTAGGCGCGGACCGCCGACGGGCTCGCCATCAGGAGGTCGCCCTCCAGGTCCGACTGCAGGTAGAGGTCCTGCAGGTTGTCGAGGATGCGCTGCAGCTCGGCGTGGGCGGAGCGCACCATCGCCTCGTTCCGCTCGCGCTCGGTCAGGTCGGTCTGCACGACGAGGACCGCCGTCTGTCCCTGCCAGGTCACCCGGCGCGCGTGGACGCGCAGCGGCAGGCGCGAGCCGTCCTGGCGCCGGTGCTCGGTCTCGAAGGCCAGCTCCCGGCCCGAGGCGATCTCCCGGAAGCGCTCCGCCCGGCGCGGGCGCGCCTCGAGCGGGATCATCGAGTCCAGGTCGCGCTGCAGGAGCTCCTCGGGCGAGTAGCCGTGCAGGCTCGCCGCGCACTGGTTGGCGTAGAGGATGCGCCCGGCGAGGTCGTGGACCACGATGCCCACCGGCAGGCCGGCCAGCATCTCCGAGTGCAGCCGGTCGCGCTCCTCGGCGGCGACGCGCTCCCCGATGTCGCGCACCATCCCCTCGACGCCCGTCACCTGCCCGGCCTCGTCGCGCACGTACTGGACGTTGAGGGAGACGTAGAACGTCGAGCCGTCGCGCCGGCGGCCCCGGCAGACGTAGTCCCTCACGCGGCCCCTCTCCCGCAGCGCCTCGAGCAGCCGCTCGCGCTCCCCCGGCTCGGCGTACAGGTCGGCCACCGGCACCCCGACCATCTCTGCCGCGGAGCCGTACCCGTAGTCCCGGACCGTGGACGGGCTGGCCATCGTCACCCGGCCCTCGAGGTCCACCTGCAGGTAGTAGTCCTGGAGGTTGTCGAGGATGCCCTGGAGCTTGGCGTGGGCCGTCTGGCGCTCCGCCTCGGTGCGCTTGGCCTCCGTCTGGTCGATGAAGGCCGTGAGCACGGTGTCGCCGGAGCGGCTGCCGTAGAGCAGCCCCGTGAGGACCCGTCCGTCCTTGCAGGCGAGGCGCGTCTCCAGGGGCGGGAAGATCGTCGTGGACCCGCTGGCCTCGAGCAGGGACTGCGAACGCCCGGCCACCTCCTTGCGGTAGGCCGGGTCCGGGTAGGCCCGCTCCTGGAAGTCGGCGACCGTGCGGACCTCTGCGCGGGTGTAGCCGAAGACCTCCTCGAACTGGCGGTTGAAGGTCATGAAGCTGCCGTCGCGGGCGTGGATGGCGAGCGGCATCGGCGCGGTCTCGAAGACCTGGCGGAAGCGCCGCTCGCTCTCGGCCATCGCCTCCTCGGCGAACCTGCGCTCGGTGATGTCCACGAAGGTCACCACCACCTGCCGCACGGCGTCGCCGTCGAGCTCGGGGAAGGCGTTGACCAGGACCCACCGGCGCTCGCCCGTGGACGGGGCGTCCACGCCGATCTCCTCGCCGCTGATCGCCTTCTTCGAGGCCAGCACGCGCTGCACCGGGTACTCGTCCAGCGGCATGGGCGAGCCGTCGGCGCGCACGAAGCGCCAGAGCGGGTCCACCGCCCGGCCCATCAGCTGGTCGAGGGTCTGTCCCAGCGTGGCGCACGCCTGCGGGTTGGCGAAGGTGACCCGCGACTGCGCGTCGTGGACGACGACGCCCGCGGGCAGGTGCTCGAGCAGCCGCCGGAAGCGCGCCTCGCTGTCGCGCAGCTGCTGCTCCTGGCGATGGTGCTCGGTGACGTCGTCGAACAGGCACAGGAGCTTGCGCGGCCCGCCCGCACCGGCGAGCGGCACCGAGCGGACCGCGAGGGTGACGAGCGCCCCGTCGCGCCGCCGCAGCTCGAGCTCGGAGAGGCCCTGGCCGCCCGACAGGCGTACCCCCAGGTCGGCACGCAAGGCCGCCTCGTCCAGGCCCGCCTCCTCGACGAAGTCGAAGACGTCGCGGTCCAGGAGCTCGTCGGGGTGCACGTTTAGGATCTTCAGCCAGCCCTTGTTGGCCTCGAGCACCCGACCGCTCTCGTCCAGGAGCAGCACCCCGGCGGGCGACTCGTCGAAGAGCGTCTGGTAGCGGCCCTCGGTCTCGGAGAGCGCGGTCTCGGCGAGCTGGCGGCGCAGGGTGATGGCGACCATGTGCGCGACCGACACCAGCCAGTCGTCGGGCGGGTCGGGCTGGTCCTTGGCCAGCCCCAGGACGGAGGTGCCGAAGAGCTTGCCGTCCACCACGTGGGCCAGGCCGACGAAGCGCTCGACGCCCATCAGCTTCTGCACGACCGCCCCCAGCGGCGAGGGGATGGCCCCGAAGGTGGCCTCGGAGAGCGACCGCGGGTGGCCGACCACCTCGGCGACGATGCTCGCGTGGTCCTCCTCGCTGACCGGGACCGGGATGTCTTCGAACCGGCGGCCGAGCAGCGAGACCGCCTTCTGCAGGAGCCCCGGCTCCACGTCGATGCCGCGGACGGTGAGCGCCCGCTTCACCGGGTCGTAGCTGGCGAAGCTGACCGCTTGCGCGCCGACGACGCGCCGCAGCCCGCGGGCCACGAGCCGCCGGACGTCCTGGTGGGCGGGGAGCGAGGCCAGCTCCATGAGCAGGGCGTTGCTCTCGGCGTCGAGCCGGCTGCGCTCGGCGAGCCGCTGCGCCGCCTCCAGCTTCTCGCGGTCGGCCTTGCGCCGCTCCTCCTCCACCGCCCGGGTGTGCAGGGCGAAGGCGAGGTCGCCGGCGACCTCTTCGATCAGGCCGCGCTCCACCTCGTCGAACTCGAGCTCCGCCGGGAACGACAGCACCAGCTGCCCGAACCCCCGGCCGTCGTGGCGCAGCGGGGCGAGCACCGACTTGCGGTCGGGGCAGGGGCGGGACATGGGGCACCCCGCGCAGCGCGCCCGGTCCATGAGCGCCGGGCATCCCCCGAGCGCGTCGCGGCAGACCGGCCACTGCCCGCGCTCGAGCAAGCCCGCCAGGGGCCCGAAGCCCTCGCCCCAGCCGCACTCCGCCCACAACGCCGGCGCGCCGTCCGCCCCGGCCACGGCGATCCACGCGCCCTGGCAGCCGCGGGTCTCCACCAGGATCCGGCAGACCTGCTCGATGAGCCGCCGAGGCTCCTTCTCGCGCACGATGAGCTGGTTGATGCCGCGCACCGCCTGGAGCATCCGGTTGGCGTGGCCCAGCTGCTCCCCGCTGTGGCGGGCGATGGCGGCGTCGACCTCGGCCCGCGCCTCGGACTGCGCCCGGAGCGTCTCGAGGCTCCTCTGCAGCTCTTGGCGCTCGCTGACGTCCTCGAGCACCACCAGGACCTCGTCGCGGCCGGCCTCCTCGACGAGCGAGGTGGTGACCAGCACCTGGCGCTGCCCGCCCGAGCCGGCCGGGAGGAGGCCTGCCTTCTTGTAGACCCCGGCGCGCGCGGCGAAGGTGTGGGCGATGGACTCGCGCAGCACGCAGCTCTGGCAGGGCTCGCCCCTGCCGCAGCCCTCGCCGAGGGCGGCCTGGGCGCAGCGCGCGGCGTCCCCGATGAGCTGGGCCACCGCCTCCGCGCCCGCGGCGGCGCCGGGGACGGTGGCGTCCCGGACGCGGGCCTGGCGGTCGACGCGCAGCATGACCAGCGGCGCGCCCTCGAAGACCTGGGCGCAGACCTGCTCCTGGTCGTGCAGCGCGGCCGAGAGCCGGGCGAGCTCGGACCGCAGCGTCTCCAGGTCCTTGGTCATCCGGGACATCGGCGTTCCCTTCTCGAGGCCGCCCTCCCCCGCGAGCCTTCCCGCCTCGCCTTCCCGCCCGCCACTCTACGCGCTCGGCTCGACCTCCGTCGTGCCATTGCCGCGCCCGGACTCGGCGGCCCCGTCGGCGTCCTCGGCTTCGGCCGCCGCCCCGGTCCCCTGCGCCCCCAGCTTCTCCACCCCGTACTGCTTCATCAGGCGGCGCAGGTTCGAGCGGTCCAGGCCGATGGTGCGGGCCGCCTCGGAGATGCTGCCCTTGGCCCGGGTGAGGGCGTTGGTCAGGTAGCGGCGCTCGAACGCCTTGAGCGCCGCCGCCTTCGCCGCGACGTAGGGCAGGTTGTAGAGCTCGACCCCCGAGACCTCGAGCCCGCGCTTGGCCACCCCGATGGTCTCCGGCAGGTCGGCGCGGCGCAGCACCGGCTCGTGGCCCAGGAGCACGGCGCGCTCGATGACGTGCTGCAGCTCGCGCACGTTGCCCGTCCAGCGGTGGGAGACGCAGGCCTCCATGGCGTCGGGCTCGACGCTGGTGAAGCGCCGGCCCGACTGCTGGCCGTAGCGCGACAGGAAGTGGTGGACGAGCAGCGGGATGTCCTCGGGGCGCTCGCGCAAGGGCGGCAGGGAGACCTCCACCACGTTGAGCCGGTAGTACAGGTCCTCGCGGAAGGCGCCGCTGGCGATGAGCTTGCCCAGGTCGCGGTGGGTGGCGGCGATGACCCGCACGTCGGTCTTGACGACGTCGTTGGCGCCCACCCGCTTGATCTCGCCCTCCTGCAGCGCGCGCAGCAGCCGCGCCTGCATCGACAGCGGGATGTCGCCCACCTCGTCCAGGAAGAGGGTGCCGCCGCTGGCCGCCTCGAACAGGCCCACCTTGTTGTTGACCGCGCCGGTGAAGGCGCCGCGCACGTGGCCGAACAGCTCGCTCTCCAGCAGGGTCTCGGTCAGCGCCGAGCAGTTGATGGCCACGAAGGGCCGGGCCCGCCGCGGGCTGCGCTGGTGCAGGGCGCGCGCGACCAGCTCCTTGCCGGTGCCGCTCTCGCCGCGGATCATCACCGTCGCCATCGACGGCGCGACGTTCTCGATGACGTCGAAGATGGCCCGCATCTTCGGGCTCTCGCTGATGAGGCCCTCGTACGGCTCGCGGACCTTGAGCATCGCCTCCAGCTGGGCGTTGCGGATGCGCAGCGCCTTGCGCTCGAAGGCCTTCTCGACGGTGATGACCACCTGCTCGATGTCGTCGAAGGGCTTGGTCAGGTAGTCGTAGGCGCCGGCCTTGACCGCCGACACCGCCGTCTCGACGGTGGCGTGGGCGGTCATGATGATGACCTCCAGCTCGGGCCGCTTGGCCTTGATCTCCGCGAGCATCTGCAGGCCGGAGATGTTCGGCATGCGCACGTCGAGCAGCGCCACGTCGAGGTCGTCCTCGAGCGCGGCGGCCAGCCCCTCGACGCTGTCGCTGGCACCGGTGACCTGGTGGCCGGCGCGGTGGAGGATGCGCATGACCGCGCGCAACAAACCCTGGTCGTCGTCGACGACGAGCACCTTGGGCTTGAGCAGCGTCGGGTTGGCGGGGGCGGCTTCGGGGACGGCGGCCTCGAGCGTCATGGGCGGCGATCCTGGGGGGCCTGCGGCCCCGGCGTGGGAGGAGAGAGTGGTGTGGCGGGGAGGCGCAGCGTGAAGGTGGTCCCGTGGCCGAGCTCGGACTCGAAGTCGATGCGTCCGCCGTGGGCCTGGGCGATGGACCAGGAGATGGGCAGGCCGAAGCCGGTGCCCTCCCCGGGGGGCTTGGTGGTGAAGCCCATGTTGAAGATCTTCGAGCGGTTCTCCGGCTGGATGCCCGCGCCGGTGTCCTGCACCGCCACCTCGACCCACTCGCCGGTGTGCCGGGTGGTGAGCCGGACCGAGCCGCCCGTCTCGGGCAAGGCCTGCAGGGCGTTCATCAGCAGGTTGAGGACGACCTGCTCGATCTCGTTGGCGTCGCCCTCGACCGTCAAGGGCGTCGTCGACAGCTCGGTGAAGAGCTTGGCCTTGGGCTGGCAGCGCATCTGCGCGCCGAAGAGCACGCTCGCGTCCTCGACGGCCTTGTTCAGGTCGAAGGTCTTCTTGGACAGCGCCTCGCGGCGGCTGAAGCGCAGCAGGCTCTCGACGATCCGCTTGCAGCGCAGCGTGGCGTGCTCGATGTCGCGCAGGGTCTCGAGGTCGTCCTCGTTGCGGCCCGGCTCGCGCAGCATGAGCTGGGTGAAGGCCAGCACCGCGCCCAGCGGGTTGTTGATCTCGTGGGCCACGCCGCCGGCCAGCATGCCCACCGCGGCGAACTTCTCGGTCTGCACCATCTGCCGCAGCTGCAGGTGCTCGTCGGTGGTCTCGCGGTAGATGCAGACGAAGCGGTCGCCGGCCTTGTAGGTGTTGACCGCGAAGGTGCGCGGACCCGCCAGCTCGAAGCTGGCCGAGGAGTCGCCGCAGGCCAGCGTGCACTCGGCGCAGGGTGAGTCGCGCTTGAAGAGCATCGCGTAGCAGGGCTGGCCGGTCAGGGTCGGCATGGGCCGGTCGGCCAGCCTGCCGTACGCCCGGTTGGCCCGGACGATCCGGTGGTCGGGCTCGATGACCGCGATGGGCCTCTCGATGGCGTCGAAGGTCCGCTCCCAGTCGGTCTTGGCCTGGCTGAGCAGCTTGGTGCGCTCGCGGACCTTGGCCTCCAGGGTGGCGGCGTGCTGGGCGAGCTGCTCGTGCTGGCGCTTGGTCAGCTCGGCCAGATAGCGCCGCTGCTCCTGCAGGTCGAACTGGTCGCAGGCCTCGCGCACCGTCTCCAGGAGCCGGGCGCGCTCGCACGGCTTGAGCAGGAAGCGGAAGACCGCCGCGTTGTTGATGGCCTCTTCGGCGGCGCGCGGGTCGGACGCGCCGGTCAACAGCAGCCGCTGGACGTGGGGGTAATCGGCCTTGACACGCCGCAAGAGCTCGACGCCGCCCATCCCCGGCATCTTCCAGTCGGAGAGGACGACGTGGACGGACTGGGCCTTGAGGAAGTCGAGCGCGTCCTCCGCGCTCTCGCAGGCGAACGCCTTGAATCCACCGGCGTCCAGCGCCGACTTCATCGACCGAAGGAGCAGGGCGTCGTCGTCGACGACGAGCACGCTGTCCGCGGGCACCGGAGCGGGAGGATCCATGGCCCCAGGTCTAGCATGACCCGGGCCACCCCCGCCGCCACCCTACCGCCCACGTAACCGCCCGTAATTATTACGCTCGGCTGCTCTCCGAGCACCTCAACCTGGGGCCGTTTCACCCCACGATGGGGCCAACAGGCCCCAGGCGTTTGGCCCCCCAAATCAGTGTTCGTCGGCGGCCAGCAGCTCGTCGCCAGCCTGGGCCACGGCGCGGTCGGCCTCGGACAGCTCTTCGAAGATCTCGGGGTGATCGCGGCGGAGCAGGCGGATGAAGTCGGCCTGGCGGCGGGCGATGGCCAAGAGGGTCCGGTTGCGGCGCCCGAGCTCCACCTCGCCGAGCACCGAGTAGAGGGTGACCTTGAGCTCGGTGTCGTCCCACGGCTTGGTGAGGAAGCGGTGGATCTCTCCTTCATTGATCGACTGGAGAGCCACCTGCACGTCCGCGTGGCCGGTCAGCATGATGCGGCCGACGTCGGGGCGCCGGTCGCGAACCAGCTTGAGGACCTCGAGCCCGGTCATGACGGGCATCAGGTGGTCGGAGATGACGCAGTCGAAGGCGATGGTCTTGAGCTTCTCGAGCCCCTCGGCCCCGCTGCTGGCCAAGTGGATGACGTAGCCCTCGGCCCGGAGCGTGCGGTTGAGCGCCTTGCGGATGCTCTCGTCGTCGTCGATGACCAGCAGGGTGTGGGCTTTCATGGCGGCTCCTGTGTTCGTGCTTCGGTTGCGCGATCCGAAGAGCAAAGCCGGTGCCGGACCTCTGACGGGCCCTTATCGCTCCCGAGATGTGGCCGAAGAGCCTGGTGCTCCGCTGACCAGCGGAGCGATGCGACCCCGGCCCGGGGCCCTGCAACCCCTGCGAGTCCGCGACCTTGGACCCTTCGATTCAGAGTCCGCTCCATCGGTTCTCGCGCCTTGGCGGCATCTCCCGCACGAGGGCATCGAAGGCTGGGGTGGCCCCGCTCCAGAGGTCAGCAGGGCCCTCCCTCGCGGCGCGGGCTCTCGCTGTGGCGGGCTCGTGGCGCGCCGCGTGCACGGGCACTTCGGGTCCGCTGACTCGGAGGAACGAATGTTTGCCCTCAAGCTCGCCACTTCCCGCCCCGACAACAGCGAGCGCAAGGACGCCGCCGCTCTCTTGAATGAGGAGTCACGGCTCGAGCTGCAGGAGGCCCAGCTGGCCGGGCACCTCGCGGAGCTGGGGCGGCGCGAAGAGCTGGCTCAACGCACGATCGAGGACCGGCGGGTGCAGATGTCGACCTTGTCGCGCCAGGGGGCCAACGGCCTCTCGACCGCGCGCCTGGAAGGCCTGGTCAGCAACCCGGCCGACGCCGTCCCCACTCGCGAGACCGAGCGCGCCCTCGCCGCGCGCGCCGCCGCCGTCGAGGCGCGCCGCCTCGCGCTGGAGACGGAGAAGCGCCGGGCGGACCAGCGTGAAGCCCTGCTCGCCACCGCCGAGCAGACGCTCGTCGGGATCGACCGCGACCTGGAGCGCGAGCGGGGCGTCCTGGCGACCCGCGCGGAGGACGCCCGCCGCCTCGAGCAGGAGCGGGCGGAGCAGGAGCGCGCCCGGCGGCAGGCCCAGCCCGAGCAGCCGGCACTCCCGTCCCCGGAGAAGAGCCAGCCTGCCGCCCTGCAGGGTGCCGAGCGCCGACAGCACCACCGCACGGCGCTGGAGACCCACGTGGACCTGTGCTCGGACTCGAACTTCTACCAGGGCTTCTCGTCGGACCTCTCGGACGGCGGCATCTTCGTGGCCACCTGCTGTGCGCTGCCGGCCGGCTCGCACGTCGACCTGCTCTTCTCGCTCCCCACCGGCGCGTCGATCACCGCGCGGGGAGTGGTTCGCTGGAGCCGCGAGTTCAACGAGGCGAGCCCCGACGTGTTCCCCGGCCTGGGCGTCGAGTTCGTGGAGATGAGCGACGAGCACCGGCGGGCCATCCGCGAGTTCACCGCCCAGCGCGACCCGCTGTTCTGGTGTGAGTAGCCAGCCTTGAAGGAAGGCGCCATGCGTCTCGACGAGGACACCTCTCCCGGGCCCACCGTGAGCCAGCCGCATCCCATGAAGGCCCTGATCGTCGACCGCGACGCCGCCGAGACCGAGCGTTGTGAGAAGGCGTTGCGCGAGCTGGGCTCCGAGACCGCGCGGGTCGGAGGCGACGGCGAGGTCCTCGCCCAGCTCGAGGCGCAGGCTCCCGACGTGGTGGTGGCCGACTTCGGCCGCGACGGCGCGAGCCTCGTGGGCTGGGCCCGCTCGGCGGCGAGCCCACCCGTGGTCGTCCTCGTCGCCGCGGAGGTCGAGCCGATCCCTGCCGCGCTGCGCGCCGCGGGCGCCGTGGTGGTGGCGCGACCGGTCGACCCTTCCGAGCTGGCTCACGCGGTCGCCTTCGGGCTCCACCGCCGCGCCGGGGCACCGCGCACGGGCGGCACCGACGAGCTGGGGGCGCTCCACGCCATCCGCGCCGTCGCTGCTCGCTCCCTCGCCCCCTCCGAATCGCTGCGGCGCATGCTCGCGCAGCTGCTGGCCGCGACCGGCGCCGACTTCGGGGCCTACCTCCGGCCGGGCCCGGAGGCGGGCTTCGCCATCGCGGCATCCGTGGGCCGCCCTCAGACGGCCGTCGACACCGACCCTGCCTGCCGCGCAGCCTGTGCCTGGGTCGTCGAGCAGCGTCGTCCCCTCTGGCTCGCGGGCGCTCCCGACCGCTACCCCCAGTTCCAGGGAGTCCCGCAGGCGCCCGGCCTGGGCTGCGCCTTGCTCGCCCCGGTCATCCGCCAGGGACAGGTCGCCGGGGTGCTCCTGCTCGGCTCGACTCGGCCCGACGGCCTCGGGCCCGAGCGGCTCGCGTTCGTCTCCAGCGCGGCGGAGCTGGTCGCCTTGCTGGTGAGCCCCGTGCTCGCCGACCCGGGCTGGGAGCGCCGGCAGCGCCTGTCCCTGCTCGGCCAGCTGGCCGCGAGCCTGGGACACGACTTGTCGAACCCGTGCGCGTTCCTGCGCTCCAACCTCGAGTTCGCCCAGAGCACCCTCAAGAAGGGCAGCCCCGGCGACGACGACCGGGCCGAGCTGGTCGAGGTCCTGGGCGAGTCGCTCGAGGGCGTCGCGCGCATCGCCGGCCTGGCCACGGACATCAAGAGCCTGGGCAAGAAGGACGGCGGCAAGCGCGGCGAGATGAGCCTCACCCCGCTGCTCAAGCGCTGCGAGGCCCTGGTCTTCGGCAAGTACAAGCACCGGCTGGAGCTGAAGGCCGAGCCCGGCCCGGAGAGCCACGGTCGACCTCGAGCCCGAGGCCATGGTGCAGGTGTTCCTCAACGTGCTGCTCAACGCCGCCGAGGCCGCGCCCGAGAAGGGCCACGTCGTCCTGCGCTGGCGCTCGGAGCGCGAGTGGGCCGTGGTCGAGGTCGAGGACGACGGGCCCGGTCTCCCCGACACGGTCGCCGCCCGCCTCTTCGAGCCCTTCTTCACCACGCGGACCGAGGGGCTGGGGCTGGGCCTGGCGGTCAGCCGGGAGATCGTCCGCAGGCACCGCGGCGAGCTGACCTACGACGGGCGCACCGCGAGCGGCACCGGTTCCAAGTTCACCGTGAAGCTGCCCCTGGCGGTCCAGGCGCCCAGCGACGAGGCCAGCTCCATCCTGGTGGTGGAAGACGACCAGTCGCTGCTCAAGGCGCTGGTGCGGCTGCTCAAGCGCAGCGGCTACGAGGCCACCTCCGCCATCACCGCCAGCGACGCGCTCAACATCCTGGCCATGCGCAAGATCGACGCCGTCCTCACCGACTTCCGCATGCCGGGAGGCACCGGCGTCGAGCTTGTCCGGGAGATGCGCAAGCGCAAGCTGACCGCGCCCGCCATCCTCGTCACCGCCAACTTCGACTGCCACGAGGTCCAGGACGCGCTGGCGGAGAACCTCTTCGCGGCCTCCGTGACCAAGCCCTGGAACCAGGAAGACCTCCTCGCGCTCCTGGCCAAGACCTTGGCAAGCAAGGCCTGAACGGGCTTTCGGCTTCGGGCTTCCCTGAGTTGACCACCCTCGGATGCACGAGCTCGCTGGGGCCAGCCGGGAGCCGCGGTGTCGAAGTGGCGCGGTCCCAAGCAGTCCTTGGCGACCTTGGTCCCTTGGCGACCTTGGCGAGAGACAGGGCACCGCTGCAAGCAACCCATCCCGATTCGAGTTTCTGGCCACCCTGGCCTCCCCCTCAATCGGGGGGATGCGCCGCATGACGCAGCGCGTTCCATTTCAGGGGTGCTGACTATCGTCTCCTTCACGCTTCACCGCATTGGGGGCCCGTGATGATCGACAAGAAGACGGCGAGCTACGTCCAGTCGCTCTGTATGGGCGAGATCGAGGAGGACATCCTCCTGCCCTACCCGAAGATGTCGAAGGGCGAGCAGGAGACGCTCCACCAGATCGTCGAGTCGGTGAACGCGCTGTTCAAGCCGCACGAGAGGGACTTCCGCGAGTGGGACGTGCGCGCGGAGATCCCTCCGGCCTTCATCGACGAGCTCAAGGCGCTGGGGCTGTTCGGGCTCATCATCCCCGAGGAGCACGGCGGCACCGCGCTCGGCGCCACCGCCTACTCGCGGACCCTGCAGGAGATCGCCAAGTACGACGCCTCGGTTGCCGTCACTCTCGGTGCCCACAGCTCCATCGGCATGCGCGGCCTGCTGCTCTTCGGCACCAACGAGCAGAAGGCGCGCTACATGCCCCGGCTCGCCACCGGCGAGATGATCGCCGCGTTCTGTCTCACCGAGCCGGGCTCCGGCTCCGACGCTGCCTCCATCAAGACCACGGCGGTGAAGGAGGGCGACCACTGGGTGCTCAATGGCGAGAAGCTGTGGATCACCAACGGCGGCATCGCCGACTTCTTCACGGTCATCGCCCGCACCGACCACGCCAGCGGCGGCAAGGGGCAGATGACGGCGTTCATCGTCACCCGTGACATGCCGGGAGTGAGCAGCGGCCCGCACGAAGACAAGATGGGCATCCGCGCCAGCAACACGACCACCGTCAGCTTCGACGGCGTGAAGGTGCCCGACGCCAACGTCCTGGGCGAGGTGGGCAAGGGCTTCAAGATCGCGATGAAGATCCTCAACTCGGGCCGCACCGGCCTGGGGGGCGGAGCAGTCGGCGCCATGAAGGCCCTCATCGCGCTGTCGACCAAGCAGGCCAAGGAGCGCGTGCAGTTCGGCCGGCCCATCAGCGAGTTCGCGCTCATCAAGGGCAAGGTCGGCCAGATGGTCGTGGACTGCTACACCGCCGAGTCGGTGGTGAACATGGTCTCGGGCACCATCGACGCCGGCTACGAGGAGTACGCGGTCGAGGCGGCCATCTCCAAGGTGCTGGCCAGCGAGGCCCTGTGGCGCACGGTGGACGAGGCCCTGCAGATCGCCGGCGGCAACGGCTTCATGCGCGAGTTCAAGTACGAGCGGGTCCTGCGCGACGCGCGCATCAACCGCATCTTCGAAGGCACCAACGACATCCTGCGGCTGTTCATCGCGCTGACGGGCATGAACAGCGTGACCAGCGAGCTCAAGGAGCTGGCTGGCAGCCTCAAGGGCATCTTCAACGACCCCATCAAGGGCTTCGGCGTCTTCTCGGACTATGCGTTGCGGCGGGCGCGGCTGACGGCGAACGTGCAACGCAGCAAGGGCAAGTTCCAGAAGCTGCACCCGGCGCTCGCCGACCAGGCCACGACCATCGAGGACGGCACCCGCGAGCTGGCGCTGGCCGCCGAACGCACCTTGCGCCGCTACGGCAAGAAGATCATCGGCCAGCAGTTCGCGACGACGCGGCTGGCCAACGTGCTCATCGACCTGTACGCGCTTTCCTGCGTGACCGCGCGGGTGCACACCGCCATCACCGACCACGGCGCGGAGCGTGCCGCCCGGCAGATCGAGATCGCCAAGGCGCTCAGCAACCAGGTCCGCCGCCGGATCGCCGAGAACCTGGAGGCGCTCGACTACAACGCCGATGCGCTGCTCAAGGCGCTGGCCGACGACGCCTTCGAGGCCGAGAAGTACCGGTGGGACAACCTGGAGCTATAGGCCGTCCGAAGAGGCAGCAGCCAACCGCCTGATTTTCCTGGGGTGCGATACCGTAACAGCTTGATTTTCCTGGGGACGCTTCAAGGGCCCGCAACATCGATCTGTCGCAGTAGTCCTGGCGGAGGATCACGGCAGCCAACGACACACTCCGCCCCGCTCCTCGCATTCTCGCTGCAGCCAGATGCGGTCGACGTCAGAGTCCAGGTCACGGCTGTTGAGCACGACCTGAAGGAGCGCCGGCGCGATCTTCGAGACTCGGTCCACCGCCCACACGACTCCTCACGGAAGAATTCGTGAGGGCGCGGAACCACTGGGGTATTGGCAGCCGGGGACCTTCGACAGACCCAAAAGAAAAGCCGCCCAAGACTCGGGCGGCTTTTCAAGTGGAGGCGCCGGGAATCGAACCCAGATTTCAAAGGGTTACGTCGGATCCGATCGCGTCCGATCGCAGGCGAACCAGAGCGAATTCTCTGGGGAAAGAATGCTGGGCCAGCGTCCCCTCGACCCAGTCGCAAGCGAGGCGATCCGCCATGCGTGTAGCAATGTAGCAAGCACCATCCGAGAGGCTCTCGCGCGCCTCGATTGCGGCGATCTCAAGGGAGCCAGCGAACTGCTTCGCCAGACGCTCAGCGCTCTTGGTGGGGGCTGCCTGTGAGGCGTTCGGCTCTACCGGGGTCCCGCGACGTACGCGTGTGGTGCCTTCTCGCGCGGCGAGGTTGGCAGCGTTCGTAGGAGCCGCCTTGGTCGGCCGGTTGGGCGGGCGGAGCCGTGCCGAACTTCGGGTGCTTGGGTCAACCGAGGATGTTCAAAGGCTGGGGTCACCATCAGAAGTCGGGTGCAGCAATCCCGGCAGCGGTCATCTTCCGACTTCTCGACCGTGCGCTGGCAGGGGCGACACCTGCAGCTCAGTTCAACCCTGCCTGGCGCCAGCCGGGCACCTGGCCGTGTGGCGCGACGCTGACGCTGGTCTGTTCGAGGCACACGCCGGATCGCCTCCTCTGGCTCCTGGTTCAATCTTCGCGGCGTGCGGGCTGTGTCCTGAAAATATGCTATTTTTCTGACATGGTTGGAACGGCCACACGAATCCGCCGCAAGATCGACGACTTCCCCTGAACACCCCCTTCTCCGTGAAGGAGTTTCTTTCGATGGGCCGTCGCCCGGCGATCGACAAGTCGCTGTCGCGACTGGCCCGCGTCGGGAAGATCTTCAGAGTGGCCCGAGGGATCTACTTCCGTCCCAGCACGTCTCGCTCTGTCGGAAAGACCTCGCCTGACCTGACCGCAATCGCGCAGGCAGTCGCCGCTGGGAGCGTCGTCGACTTGAACGGAGCCGACGCAGCCTACCGTCTCGGCCTCGCAGCTACGGTCCCGTCAACGGTTGTCTTCTTCACGAGCGGCTCGCCACACCGTTTCCACGTCGGGGATCAGGAGATTGTGCTCAAGCACGTGAACCCCCGGCGGATGGCACTTGCAGGCACGCCAGCCGGCACCGCGCTCTCCGCCTTGCGGCACCTTGGGAGACGGAAGGTGACTCCGGAAGTTCTTTCGCAGGTGCGGAGAATCCTCCCGCCGGAAGAGTTCGGAGCGCTTCGCTCGGCGGCGACATCGATGCCGGGGTGGTTGGCAGCAGCGCTGAACGAGGTGCCCGGCGATTCACTCGCGCCAGCCAAGTCGTCCAAGTGCGGCTCCCGCAAGCAGGTCACGTAGGAACTCAGGGAGGGCTCTCATGCCCAAGAAGGATTTCCACTCACGCGCCACCTTGAAGCCACGGCCCCGTGGCCGGCCTCCTGGCGCTCCAACGGAGTTGTTCACCATCCGCATTCCGACCAAGCTTGGCGACCGCATTCGCGCCGCGCAGGCCGAAGCGATCGCTAGCTCGGGTGGCGCGGCGATCTCTGCCTCGGCGTTCCTCGGGATGCTTCTGATGCGCGGGCTCGAGTCTCTTGAGGCGGGTCCCGACCAGCACTCTACGCGAAAGACGGTGGAACTCTCGCCGGCAGACAAGAAGCGGATCCAGAGCGAGACAGGCTCTGAAGAGGACTGAGGCCTCTGAGTCTCGACCAAGGAGCATTGATGGCCCACAACGACGACGTCCCGCCGCCTGACGATCCTCCCTTCGACCTCGCCTACATCAAGCCGGGCACACAGATCGGCTTCTACACAGTGGAGACAAGGCTCGGCGCAGGGGACTTCGGCGCTGTGTACAAAGTCTGGCGCGACAAGGAGGCATTCGCGCTGAAGATCGGGATCGCGGACTGCGACGAGGAGGGGCAGGTTGATCGCATGCCCCAAGAGGCATCCGTCCTCCTCTCCCTTCGGCACCCGAACGTCATCGGAGCGCACGCAACTGATCGGTGGCCGGGCAGGAACGGCCCCCGATTCCTGGTGATGGATCTGGTTGAGGGGACGGCACTTCAGAAGTGGGTGGAGGGTACCAGGCCATCCTTCGCGGAACTTGCCCGGGTCTTCTCAAAGATCGCGCGTGCCCTGCACGAGATTCATGAAAGACATGTCTTTCATCGGGACATCAAGAGCGAGAACGTTCTCATTCGCCGTCGAGACCAAGAGCCCATCCTTCTCGACTTTGGTCTCGCCAAGTCCGGGGCCGCGCGGGCAATGACAGAGCCGGGCGAGCTCGTAGGAAGTTGGTCCACCCAGGCTCCCGAACGCTGCCGGTGGCGCCTCTCGGCGGAGAGACGCTCTGTTCCCCTTCCCTACAGGCCACAAGAGGACCTCTACGCGCTGGGCGTGATGCTCTATCTGGCGCTGACAGGGGAGCATCCGAGCGGACTCAAGAAGTCTGAGCGGCGGGCCAGTATGGAGACTCTTCATCGTGTCGTTAACCACGAGATCACGAATCCGAGGGAATTCTTTCCGATGATGCCGGAGGCGTTGGCGACTGCTGTCATGAATCTTCTGGCGAAGGATCCAGCGCGGCGCTTTGCGAATGGCGAGGCCGCTGCCGTTGCACTCGACAAGGTGAGGTAGGCGCCGACCCGGTCCAAGGTCAGGCCCTCTCTGCTCGTCGAACAACCAGTTCCTCGACATCGACGCCAAGGGCGCCGGCGATTCGCTCGAGCCAGAGCAGGGTTGGCGAGTTCTTCCCCTTGAGAACGTCCCAGAAGTAGGACCGCGAAACCGCTGCCAGATCCGGCAAGTGGCTGACCGGGATCTTCCTGGCCTTCGCCAGTTCGCGGATTCGTCGCGCGAGCCGCCGATGAACCTCGTCCACAGTCGCCTCCAATAGCGACCGTAGGGCTAGTCAGGACGGCTGGAGTCCGATATATCGGACTCTCGCACGAAGCCCGCGCTCCAGAGCAAGCGTGTGAACCGTGTTTTTTGGCCGTGGCTGCGACGAGGACCTCGGATGACAGCTCAGCTCCCTGCGACTGCCGGACTAGGACTACTGAAGGAGGCCGTCAACGGCTTCATCAAGCTGATGGCCACCCAACCTGTTCCGGCGCCAGCTGAGCTCCAAGCGCTCGCGCGCGCCTCCGCTCCGGCCCATGCCCGCGAACTCTCCTCTCAACTTCCAGAGGGGTTCACGGGCAGGTTGGAGGCGGCCGTCGCGAAGGCGCGCAGCATGAGACTCGGCGAGGTCTCGGAACTCGAGCCCGACTTCAGTCTCGGGCCCGTGGAACTGCGCATCCTGGCCCTCGAGTACCTGCGATGGACGTGGTTCGCCACGGGCGAGTCGCCCCTGCCCGCGACCAAGGTCTCGAAGCTGGGGCTTGCAAAGCCTGGGAGCGAACAATGGACGCATCCTCTGGAGGTTACCGCCGCCTGTAGCCACTGCTGCGCGCCTGCACCGTGCCAAGTCAGGCCATGCGAGTCAGGCCGGCCCGTCGTCTGGAAGGCTGAGTACTTCGTCAGGTGCTCCCGATGCGGACATACCGAGAGTTCTAAGGACGTTCTCGTCACCACGTGCGTCTGCGAAGGGTGCAAGGCGCAACGGCAGGTAGCGCAAACTTGGTTCGCGCAGCGCCTGCCCAAACTACGGCAAGTACTTTTCGATGACTTCCGCATGAACTGCAGAAGCTTCGTGTGGGAGGCGACACCGACAGACGCCGAGATGAAGGAGGCGAGAGCGAACAACTTCAAATTCGTCTCCAGTGCGATGAGAGATGCGCTTGCCCACAGGCCCCAGGACTTCGAGGGTCTGATGGGCGTGCTGACGAGGATGGAGGCGAATCGCCCCAAGGACCGCTCCCAGATACCTGGCGAGCGCCTGCGCATGCAGCGAGAGTCGATGCTCAGCCACCAGATCGTCTATCAGGTGCTCAGGAGCCCTGTGGACTTCGACTCATTCGTCGAGCGCGTGTTTGGAGACGGCATCGGCTTAGGCGCCCTTGAGCAACTTGCAGCCTGCGAGGACCTCGGGTCGCTGTCCTTGGGCGGTCACGAAGTGACGCAGCAGCACGGGCGGCCGTCCCTCCGGCTCTGGGAGCCGCAGCCGCACCAGAAGTCGTACGCGAGCCTCTATGACCCGGCAGAGTACTTGGCCTTCTTTGATGGGCGCGTGGACCATGTACTCAACCGCTATTTCGTGGAGCCTGAACCCCTCGCTGCACAGAGGAGCGCATCCGCGCGCACGGCGTTGTTCGCTCATCCGGCTTCGCTCGATGGAAGAACCAAGCCGCTCCTCTCATCTGCCGCACAGACTGAGTTGTTCTGGGAGCTAGCGAGGAAGCTCCCGAAATTCACTGTGATGGCTAGGTATCGGGTCGGAGACGTACTCGACCTCGAGGCAGAGTGGGCCCGCAGCGCCTTCTCTGACACGGAACTAGGCTTCATCCCATGGACGTTCTTGGATTTCTGCATCTATGACCGCAGAGGTGACCTCCGAGCCATTTTCCACCTACCGCGGCCGGCCAATATGTCGGAGGCCGATCTGAAAAAGGACCGACTCAAGCGGCGGGCGTGCGAACTGGCTGGGTTTGCATGTCGAGAGTCGCTCGCAGACCTTGTTGGCCTTGACTAGGTCGGCGGCTATCCGCGGCCTTGGCATCAGGTCGCGTGGCCTTTGGCTCGGTCTCCTCCCGCCCTTTCTCCCTACTGGCCAGAAACAGTTCGCGATTCTTCCGAGCTCGCATCGAGCGAGCGTGGAGCGTCATGAACCCCAAGAGGCTGACTCTGAAGCAGTACGGCAAGCGATGGCTGCGAGAACGGAAGCGCCAAGGGCTTGCGATCGCTGGCCAGGACGGGATCGTCCTTCGCCTCCATGTGTTTCCGGAACTTGGAGACATGCCCCTGGCTGAGATCCGTCCGCACCATATCCGGGACCTCGTCCGCAAACTCCGCTTGAAGCCCTCGGAGAAGGGCGGAACCCTTGCACCACGGACAGTCCGGCGGGTCTACGGGACGCTCCACGTCCTGCTCCATGATGCAGTCGCAGACGAGTTGCTGGTTGCCAACCCTTGCGTCCTCAAGCGACACGAGCTGCCCAAGAACATCGACAAGGACCCTACTTGGAGGCCCTCCGCGGTGTTCCTCCGCGAAGAGGTCGAAATGCTGCTCTCGAACGCGGCCATCCCGTTCGACCGGCGAGTCCTCTACGGATTGCTGTTCCTTACTGGCATCCGGTTCGGCGAGGCTGCTGCGCTTCACTGGTGCGATATCGATCTGAACGCCGAGCCACTTGGGCGGCTCCTCGTGCATCGGTCGTACTCCTTCAGGACCAAGAGCGAGAAGCCCACGAAGACGCAACAACCGCGTGAGGTGCCGATCCATCCGGCGCTTCGTCGGATTCTCGAAGAGTGGCGTTCTGGGTGGAAGGCCACGTTTGGACGCGAGGTGGAACCTTCAGACCTCGTCCTACCGCAGTGCGGCCGGCTCTATCTTCGCTCGGAGGGGGATCCTCATCGCGCGATCACTAAGATGCACGGCCGTGGTCATCGAAATACGAACCGGTCTTTGAGGAGACTCCGAGAGGACCTTGATCGTGTGGGTCTTCGGCACCGACGCGTCCACGACACGCGCCGAACCTTCGTGTCCCTTACTCAGGCGGACGGGGCGCGCAAAGATGTCCTTCGGTGGGTCACCCACGGGCCCACCGGCGACATCATGGACCTCTACACCACGTTGCCCTGGCATGCGGTCTGTGCGGAGGTAGCCAAACTGCGGCTCACAGAGCCACCGCCGTCTTCGCCCGCCCCCGCCGATCTGCCGCCGCCGCCGGCCGCCGAAGACGTCGATGACCTTCTTCGAACCGCTGCTACTCAGTGGCTTGTCTCAAGAGACACAAGAACGCTTCGCGTAGGGCTGCTGTCCGTCCTGCGCGAACTTGAGCAACTCGACCGCACTCCGATCTGAACCTTCGGCCCTCGCCTTGGCAAACAGCTGCACGCGTGCACAGTAGTCAGATGTGCGCGTAACCCGGCGAAACCACGTGCGACAGATTGGCTGCTCGGGGAGCACTCGGAGCCCAAAGAGCCCCTGATGCGCGCCGTGTGCATCACCGTTGCATCCGCATCACCCCCTGATGCGTTTGCATCAGCGCGACTGAACTTCGCAAGCGATTCCCCATCTGGCGCGCCGCGCAGCATGCATCAGCGTGCATCGGGGGGCACTAACTGTACGCTCGGCTGGGTTCGTATTTTCGACCGTACTAGCTCGCTGTCGGCAAAGGAGACTTCTTTGATCTTGAGGGCGCTGGCTCCGGTCGGTCGTCTCCGCATGGACTCGCCTGCACTCACAACTGGCGCACCGGTTACGTCGACGCCCGACATCCGCGGATTTCCCATCACTGCATGAGCAAAGAACTGCCTGCGCGCCGCGCGCCGACGACGCTTTGGTCCTTCCCAAGGGTTCTGTTGTGCTGGCCGCGGGGAGTGCTCCACACCCTGCTCAAGTCCGCAAGTAGACTGGTTGTGCTAGCCTGCTAGGCCATAGTCCGCGGTCCCAGGGTTCACGGAGGGGCTCCATGCCGACATCGCGCAGGTCCAAACGCGCGCCGAAAGGCCGCCGAGACGGGCAACGCATCGAAGTCCACCTGCTTGATCCAGGACCGCGAGAGTATGGGGACGCAATCGTCTGCCGGTTCGGCGACTTCTCTTGCCTTATTGACGGCTCCCACACGGGCGACCAGGTAGCCCGCGAAGGTCACCGGTCAATCCCTGAGCAACTGGCCGAGGTCCTCGGCCAATCAACGAAGAAGGCGTGCGAGCCGGATCTCTTGATCGTAACGCACGCTCACGACGATCACATCGGCTGCTTGCCGTTCCTTGTCGAGCACGGTCTCCTCAAGGCCAAGTGGGCCCTTGTTGCTGATCCTGGCTTGGGTTGGGGACGAAGCGCCGCCGGCAAAAGAGACGATACAGCTGTCGATCCACGCGCTCGTCGCGTCCTTGCTGCTCTCCGTGAGGACTATTCGTCAGATTGGGCACGTGAAATAGCCGCCGACGGCGAAAGCCTGGAGACTGCTTATGAGGATATGCTCGCGGCGCTCAAGTCGGCGGGTACAAAAGTGGTCCGGTACGGCCGGGATGCTCACGCGCCGCTAGTGAAGGCGCTGAACGGCAAGTACAAGGTCGGTATAGAGATCCTTGGCCCGCGTCCAGCCGACCTGCTTGTGTGCGCGCACCGGTTGGCCGGCTTTCGCGACCAACTAATAGACGCACTCGACCAGTACTTCCGAGCAGACTCTGAAGCGGACGTCGCCGGAGTTGTGCGGCAGCTTCGCGACGCCACAGATGCAGGCCGGGCCGGAAACCTTGTCAATCTCCAGAGCATCGTTACTGCGTTCTCATACGCGGGCAAGAAGTTCCTCTTCACCGGAGATATGCAACTTGCCGAGCCCGGTATTGCCGACGGAACGATCGAGGAGGGCATCGGGCAATTGCTGGCGGCAATTGCGAAAGCGGCGCCGTTCGACTTTGTCAAGCTTGCCCATCACGGCAGTTCCAACGGTTTCGACGACTCCATCCATGGGCAAATGGGCGAGCCCGAACTACTCGCGATTTGCGCGGGTGCAGGCAGCACCAAACATCCGTCGCCGAGCGTGCTGAAGCTTCTGCAGCGTCACAAGAATCTTAGGTGGGCTCGGACGGACCACAATGGCCTCGTTTCGCTGTTCTTCGACGGCGCGAAAGTAAAGATCGAGCTTGGAGACGGCAAGCTCAATGACCCCGAACCGAATGCTGATCGTGCTATCGAGGTTGCGCCGGCTGAGGTGCCCGCCGCTCCGACTCCTGCGCCGGAGCAGGCTGTTCAATCCCGGGTTGAGCCTCCGGTGGTTGTTCGGCGGCCCGCTGATACGGCCCCCGTGGAGCTAGTTGCGCGGTTGCCTCGCAACACCCGGGTCCGCATGCAGCTTACTGTTGATGTGCTGCCGCTCGGGGAGCCTTCAGGTCTTCCCGAGCAGGATGACAAGGAGGTGCCGCCGAGGGGAAATGGAGCGACACTCAAGATAGGGGGCAATCGACCCCTTCCGCGGCTCTTGTTCGCGACTTGCCCCAGGCGACTCGCAAAGAACATCGGGCATCCCGATGCTGATGAAATCCTGGAAGCAGCCAGGTCTGCGAGCGCTCTCCTTGAATTGCCTGACAGCCCATCGGCGGCGATGCTTGCTCCCGCGGTGTGGTCCGAAGCGGAGAGGGTGGGAGCGAGGGGCGTTGTTCTGCTTGGCGGATATGATGTAGTGCCCTCGCAGCGACTTGATTGCCTGCCCAAGACGGTCCGGAAGGAAGTAGAGAGTGAAGGTATTGACGATCCGGACAACTTCATCATCTGGAGTGACGACGTATATGGCGATAAGGATGCGGACGGCTGGCCGGAGCTTCCGGTAGCTCGCGTCCCCGATGCGAAATCAGCGGCATTCATGAAGCAGGCGCTGTCTGCTCAGATGCCATCGGGCGTGAGTTGGGGTGGGGTGCGCAACAGGTTCCGTCCGTTTGCCGACCGCGTGCTTCAGGCAGTCGGATCGGGGGCTCTCGAGGAATCCGAGCCGGTGAGCGCTTCGAGGAAACCGCCGCGGCTAGCAGCCGAGCACCTCTACTTGATGCTGCACGGAAGCGACTTCGATTCAAGCCGCTTCTGGGGTGAGAGCGCGCAGCACGAAATGCTTGAGGCAGTCAACACGACGACAGTCCCGCCGCGCTACGAAGGTGTGGTCTTCACCGGCGCATGCTGGGGGGCGCTCACCGTCGACGCTCCCGCGTCGCGATTCCAAGGCGATCGGCCTTTGACCTCGCGCTCCCCTGAGACCTCGATGGCACTTTGCTTTCTGGCCCGGGGAGCTAGGGCGTTTGTAGGGTGTACGGGCATGCACTACTCGCCTACTGAGGACCCGTTCGAGTACTTCGGTCGCCCACTTCACGAGTCGTTCTGGAACCACTTGAAGAAGACGGGTTCGCCGGCCGAAGCGCTACTCCAGGCCAAGAACGACTATCTCGCAGCCATGCCACATCCCAATGCGGACGACCCGGGCGACCTCGCCATTGAGCATAAGATCCTGCGGCAGTTCACGTGCCTCGGGCTCGGTTGGTAAGGAAGGGAGGAGACAATGACCAAATTGACGAGAGAGCAGTTGGAGCAAATCCTCCGAAGGGAGCGGAAAGACCTTACCCTCGCACCAGGCGATGCGGCCGCCGGTCGCGTGAAGTTCTTCACAGACGCAGAAGCCTTTGCGCCAGAGCTGAGCAACTTCAGAGGAAGTTTCTGGGCACCCCGCGCGCAAAGACGAAGCGAGGCGGTGTCAAGAAGCCGTCCGGCGGCGGAGTGCAAATCGTCGCTGTCCGCCCCACGAAGTCCGCAGCCGGGGGCGACGCTAGGCGTCCCAACAAGTACCTGGTGGTTTCGAAGGCCAGGATGAAGGTGAAAGGGGAATCGGGCTAGCAAGCAGCTGCTCGAGCGCCCGAACCCTCGCCGGCTCGCGGGGCTCGGTCTCGCAAATTCCAACGGATGGGATGGCGGCGAAGATGCCGCAGGTAGGCAAGGCGCCCCTCGCCTACTCAGTCATCTTGCAGCCCGAGGCACAGACGACGCATCTCGTCGAGGCCCAGCCACTCCTGCGGGATGCTGCGCGGCGTCTGCTGCAGTTCGAGTGCTGCGGCGAGGAGGTCTCCAGGAAGCACCGCAGCGAGAGCTGACCTGTTCAACCGGCGCGAGCGCGGCCGAAAGTCGCGAACCGGCGCGAACTCAAGCAGCCTCCAGTAGGCCGCGGACCAGGGCTCGACCCGTGGGTCTTCAGCCGCCAGCCGCAAGAGTGAGCCCAAGCCGTCGAGATCCCAGTCGCCGTAGTAGAGAATGCGTTTTGGCTCAACGGCAGACGGACGTGCGAGCGCGTTACCGCTCCCGAAGACAACTTCGCCGATCTGCCTCACAGGGCTCTCGCGCAGCACTTGGCAGAGGACGCAGAAGGTCTCCGCGTTCTCGACCATGAGAACGGTCTTGCCCGGCTGCCCCGTCACCCAGGAGCCAGAAGGATGCGCGTAGGGCCAAAGGTTCAAGAGCGTCTGCGCCCCTTTGAGCCAATCGGGGAACAAGTCCAAGTGGGCTGCATGCCGGCGCCGTGGCTTGTCGATCCCGAAGATCTCGAGCATGCGCCGGCGCACTGGCTCGGGCCGGACCGCAAGCTCCCCTCCAGCCACCGAGGCCATCCACCGGTTGAGGCTCTCGAGTTCGGGCGTGCCTAGCCAGGAGCGAGGCGGGGTCGGCAGCAGCGGGTGAAGTCCTATGGCGACAGTGCCGGGCTCACGCCTCGCAGCCACGAGGTTGTGGAAGCGCGCCGGCACCGGCGGCAGCTGAGATGCGTCCTCCCCCGCCGCTTCGATCGGCTTCAACTTGCCGAGCTCGAATCAAGCGACGGGCGAGCTGCCAGAGGTGTTCGCGCGCCTCAGGCCTGGGTCGAGTGGCCGCGGTTTCCAGCGCCATCCGCTCCAGCTCGTCCCAGCTCAATCGTCGCCGCTCTTCTGCAGCCAGTCGGGCGCAGATCCCCTCCAGCGTCGACACGTAGAGATATGGGTTCGGGCCGACCATCAAGCCTCGGACTGCTTCGCCAGGTCCGCCAAGTCATAGTCGGTCGCGGCGAAGGAGGCAGCGTGGTGGGGCAAAGGGTCGTCCTTGTCTACGGTGACGAGGAAACGGCCCCTCTGCGGGACCTTGCACACGGAGACAGCCCGCTGGAACTGGCCGACGACAGCGGGCTCCCGGATGCCGGTCAAGGCGATGAGCTGGAAGCGGTTGGCGTGGGCGAGCTCGAACGCGATGCGCAGCAAGTGCGGCGCATTGACCTTGCCCACCGGGTTGTCCAGCAGGATCACCTGGCTCGACTCGACAGACCTGCTCGCTTCGCGGGCGCGATAAGCAAGGAGGGCCATGAGCAAAACGAGCCCAGTAACGAAGCTCTCGCCGCCGCTCCAGCGCGTCGCCTCCTCCCAGCGGATGGGCTTGCTCGCGGCGAGGTCTGCCTGGGGCTTGAGGAAGCGGACCTCGACTTCTCCGTCCACCACGCAGCGCAGCAGCTCGGCAGACTTGAGCAGCTCGAGCTGCGCGACGTCGGGCCGCATCCTGCCGCTGCGCACTGCCTCCAAGTAGCGAGCAAAGAGCGCGCCGGCCAGCTCGCGGCTCCGCTCCTCGCTCGAGCGCTGCAACTGGATGGCGAGCATAGGCACGGAGAGGCCGCCGGCGACGTTGACCTTGGACAAGGGCGCGATGCGCTTGAGCCGACTGGCCAGCTCTTCCCCGGCTCGGACAAGGTCGTCCACCAGCCCCTGCCGATCAGTGTCGAGGCGTTCCTTTTCCAGGGCGGCTGCCTCGCGCAGGCTGCGCAGCCCGTCAAAGGCCCTGGCCAGCGCCTCTCGCGCGGTGTCCCACTGCTTCGCGTCGTGCTTCTCGCGCAGCTCTGGAAGGTTGCCGAGCCGAGCACGTACTGACGGCGGCGCTTCTTCCAAGTGTTCGAACACGCCTCGGTAGGCGTTCTCTTCGGTGCTCCAGCGCTGCTTCCTCGCAGCCTCGGCGGCGACGGCTTTTCCGCGAACCTGGCCGAGATCCCGGCCGAGCGCTTCGAGATCAGGCACTGGCAGCTCGGAGCTCTCCCCCTCCTGGATCTGGTTGGCCTGCAGGAGGGCCCGGATGTGGTCGACCAGGACACGCGCCTCCTGCTCCCGGTCAAGAGCCAGCCGCATCGCTTTGTCGGCCTCGCCAACGCGCCGACGGCACTCCTCGACCCGTGCGGCCAAGGCCTCAACAGCGTCGTCGCCCGGATCCCCCGCCGCGAGGCTCGTTTCGCGCTCGAGGGCAAAAAGGCTCGCTTCGGCTGCTCGAACGCTAGCGGACTGCGCGGCTTGGTGCTCGCCCGCCTCACGATCCTCCTGCTCTCGCTCGTCTTTCTGCGCGGCCGCAGCATCCCGTTCTTCGCGAACGACCCAATCCTCGGGAAGGGGCTTCTGCCGCGTGCGCTGCTCGACAGCCTTCCGGACCGAGGTCGATACCTTCTTGAGGACTCGCTCCGCGAGCGCGCCCTGGCTCTTCTCGGCCTCCTTGGCGCGCTCGAGTTGGTCCTCGAGGACTCCACGGACGGCGTTTGCATCCGCCAACGCTCCGCGAGCGGCGGCCATCGCAAATCGCAGGGCGTCGATGGGCTCCAGCACGGGCTCCTGCGCGGCCTTTCCGAGCGGGCCGCGCTCTTGCTCGAGCTCCTTCACCCGAAGATGGACCTGCTCGTGATTCTGGCGCACGAGCTCGAACGCCGTGGCGGCCTCCGTGGCCTCTTTCTCCTGGGCTTCAATGCTCCGTGCGAGCACGGCCGCCGATTCCGCAGCCACCCGCGCACCGGTGTCGTGCAGTTCCCAATCAGCGCAGCGAGCGCCAAGCGACGCGAGCTTCATGGCAGTGGCCTGGGCGCCGCTCCAGAGCTGCTCCCGTTCGCGCACCTGGCTGGATGCTTCCGCCTCGACTCGCTGCGCTGCCTTCTCGAGCTTCCTTTGCTTCCAGCAAGGCGCTTTGCGCCTTGCCAGCGGCACCGCGCGCCTGTTCGGCCTCGTCTCGAATGGAGTGGACGCGCTCTTGGGGCCAATCGGCGAGATAGCGCTGGAGCCGCCCGATCCGCCCATCGACACGCCTCAGTGCCGTGCTCCGGGTCGCTTCCGTGTCTCTGCGCTCGGCTTCCTCCGCTCGCATCGCATCGACGGCTCGCGCTGCCGCCTGCGGATCCACGAAGCGATCGAACGACGGGTGCGCGGGAACTTCGAACACCGGCGAACCCGCCCCGTCGATGATCTGGTCGCGCCGAAAGAGAAATACGGGGCTGCGCAGGACGAGCCGTTCCGTAACCTGAGCGAATTGGCGAGCGAGTCGGTCGACCTGCGCCGTCTCGAGGACGAAGCCCGCGACCAGCCCCGGGTGCCGATGAAGGATCTCCAAACGCTGTGCCTCGCCAAGCCCGGGGACAGCCTTAAGGTAGCGGGGCCCGAGCTCCGCGTGGATACCTGCCTTCTGTAGCGCTCGGGCGACAGCCTCCACGTCCTCGTCCGGCCGGAGCAGGCCGTGACTCTCGAAGTACTCCAGCTCCTCCGCGAGCCACTTGAGCCTCGCACGGATGGCTTGCTGCTCCTGCTCCAGCTCAGCCCGCTGCGCGGCAAGCCTCCCTAGGGCGTCGCCGCCTTCCGCGTGAGGATCGGCGAGCTCCAGCGCCGCGAGCATTTCTTCGAGCGCGGCGCGCTCGGCCGACTCTCTCTCGCACAGCGATTCGACTTCCTTCAGTCGCGACTTCGCCCGCTCGGCTTCGATTTCGCTGTGGCTCGCGCGCTTCTCCGCGTCACGCGCGGTATCGCGGGCCTTCTGGGCCGACGCAGCTGCCTCGTCCTTGCGCAGCCTCGCATCGTGCTCCGCCTGCTCAGAGTCGGCCGCCGAGCGACGCGCCGCGGCGATGTCTGGGAACCCTGCTTCGGCGAGCGCTCGTCGAGCGTGCTCGAGCCAGCGTTCGTGCTCCTTCTGCTCCGCCTCGACGCCGGCGCGCTCGACCTCGATCCGCCGCAGCGTGGCCTGCGACTCCTGGTCCTTGCGGTGGGCCGCGTCCATGGCATCTCGGGCCTGGGCCAGCGTCTGTCGCTCCTGCGCGAGGAGCCGGTCTAGCCCGCTCGCAAGCCGCGCGACCGCGCACTCCCGCTCTTTCAACAGATCGTCGACCGTTCCAGCGCTCGCGGCGATCTGCCGGTCGAGCGCCTGTGCTTCAGCACGCCGTCTCTCGGCCTCGAGCAGGTGGCTCAGGGCTTCCAGGGAGTCGCAGCGCTCTTTGGCAATCTGCAGTGCGGAGCCGGTCTCCTTCGCTCTGTGCTCGGCCGCGAGCAAGGACTTGCGCGCGTCTCGCAGGACTGCGGCCTCGCGCGCAAGTCGCGCAGCGGCGTACCCCGACTGAGACGCTTCCAGCTCCTTTCGAGCGTTGGCGCTTGCGTCGGTCGCGGCGGTGTGGACGGAGCGCGCGGTGGCGAGCGCGCCGAGCGCCTTCTCCTTGAGACCGTCGAACAGCGTCTGGGTCTCCGCGGCGACTCGATCGGCTTCGAGGGCGCCCTCGAGCGCCTCGCGTAGGCGCTGTAGGCGCTTCTCGAGCGCCTCGAAGGCGACTAGAGACTGCTCGATCTCCGGGAGATGGACGAGCTGCTGACGGACCTGGTCGGTGTGGCGCCGCAGCTCAGCCAGGCTCGATTCCGTCTCGATGCGAGGCAGCAGGTAGCTATCCACGAGCTTGGCGCTGGTCGGGTAGTCCTTCACGAGCTGGTCGAACGACGACTCGTGGCGGTTCAGGTAGGCGATCTCCTTCCAGACCGCCTCATCGAGCCCAAAGCGCCTCAGCGTCTGGGCGACGTCCTCCCATGACGCCTGACCCGGCGCGAAGACATGGATCTCGCCCTCGAACCGCTCCTCCAGCTCGTAGAGCCAATCGCGCAGTGACTCCAGCGTCGCCGGAACCAGGACCTGCTCGCTCTGACCTGGCGAGGTGCCGATCTGCCGGGGCTGCGCCAGAGGCAGCGAGTCGAGACCGAACGCGGCGTCCGCGCCGGCGGTGAAGGACAGCACGTAGTGGAGCTTTCGGTTGCGCCCGCCTCGGCGATCGGCACAGAGGCCGACGACCAGCCGTCGGCGGGAAGGCCTGCCCTCGGGGTCGTCTCCGGCGAACTCAATGGCCACGTGCGCCACTCGGCCTTCGGGCGTCAGGTATTGCTGGAGCTGGCGCCCCGAGCCGGAATCGACGACGCGGCCCTCCACCAGGGCGTGGAGGAGGAACTTGACCGCCGTCGACTTCCCCGAGCCGTTCGGCTGGATGACGCAGAAGTCCTCGCCCGACGGCTCGAACGAGACGTCCGGGTAAGTGGCGTCCGCGTCGCCTACATTGACCAGCCGGTAGCGAAGAAGGCGTGGCATCGGGTCATTCCTCGGTCGGCGGCTCGGTCCGCTCTGGCAGCTCTGGGAGCGAAAGCTCCGCGCTCGGGTCGCGTAGCAGCTTCACCAGGACCTCGTAGTGCGGAGCATCGCCCAGGTGCTGCGCCAGCATGCGCAGCCTTTCGGCGGGGTAGATGCGCATGGACTCCTCGCGCTCGCCGACCACGCGCACGTAGCGCCGCGCTTCCAGGAACTGGATCGCTCGACGCAGCTCGGCAAAGCGGCTCTTGCGCTGGCCCTGTCCCGGGGCCGCCTGCGCCTTGTCGGTCCAGGCGGTGATGAAGCCCTTCACCTCAGCGCGGAGCCGCTCCTCGAGCTGCGGCAGGTCAGTGCGGGTGAGAGCCTGCTTCATGCGATCGCAGAGGTAGTCGTCGAGGTCGGCGAGCGAACCCTCTTGCCGAAACGGATCCCCGCCGAAATCGCCATCGGGGAAGAAGAACGCGGCGACGCCCAGGGCAATCGCCACGAAGAGGTGGGGGTCCTTGAAGCCCTCCGCCTTCAGATCGGCCTTGGTATAGGCGAAAGCGCAGTCGGGCAGGGGCAGGACGTCCAGGCGTGCCTCGCCGCTCCAGGCGAAGCGCAAGCCGAGCTCTTCGGCGACAACGTCGAGCGCCTCGCGCGCCGCTCCGTCCTCGAGCAGTCGCTGGCGCAGCTCCCGGCCGGAGCCGCGATTCAGGTCGCGGTCGCCCAGGGCAGCGCGCAGCACGCTGCCCACCAGCTGAAGCGAGGCGCGGGTCGATTCGTCAAGCAGCAGCGGCATCGCGAGGTCCTCCGTCGCGCAGCTCGAAGTGCAGCTCCCGGATATCGCAGTCTCCGAGCTCGCACCGTCCGGGAGCGGCGCGGGTGACAAGCAGGGCGTTCTGTGCGGCCGCGGGGATGTTGGCCGCAGCCAGGCGGTGAATCGTCGAAAACGGGTCAGCGGGGTCGCCCAGGCGGACCTGGTGTGCGTTGTGGAGGAACAGGGCATGGACTCCGACGAGGAATGCATCCTCCACGACGAGAGGTGCGAGCACCGCGCCGCCGACGAGGCGCGACAACCGGGCGCTGCCTCCGGCGAGGACAAGCTCATGGAGAAGTGCTCCGTGGACACGTGCCTGCTGCGCGAGGTCGTAGCCTGAACCGGCGCCCTCGAGCGTTTCCCAACCCAACATGAAGAAGTCCGGCGGTGCGTCGAACTCGTGCTCGGCGCGCAGCGAGAACGGCAGGTGCCAGGGAGCGAAGAGGCGCGGCCGGCGAAGGGGCAGCAGGAGACCCGCGAGAGCGGTGTCGCGGCCCTCGTGCGCCGGAAGCGCGGCGAACGGCTCCAGCACGTCCGGCTCCAGCTTGAGCGCGCGGTAGCGGTTGCGCAGGCTGGCGCTCTTCTCCAAGGCGCTCAGGTAGCGGCGGCGCAGGGACAGGTTCTCGGAAACGAGTCCTTGGTGAATCTCGAAGCTGCGGTCGAGGCCGCGCCGCAGGCGCGAAAGCTGGTCCATACGCTTGCGCCGGTCGCCCGAAGCATTGAAGAGGTCGCTCAGCTTGTCCCACTGCAGGTCGATGGCTTTGCGGACCTGACGGAAGAGCTTCTTCTCCTCGTCGAGCTGCTTTCGGACCTCGGTGTCGTTCCGCTCGATCTCGCCGGGAGGCACCGAGAGGGGGTCGCGGCGGATGCGCGCGGAGAGCTGGTCCATTCGGCGGCGCTGGAGCCCACAGGCTGTGGCGAGGCGCTCCAGGCTCGAGAGCGCACGCTCGAACTGGCCGCGCTCGATCTGGCGCAGCAGGAGTAGCAGCTCCATCTCCACGGAGAGGAAGTGATCGACCTCGTGGAGCCGGTAGAAGAGGTCCAGGCCTTGCTCGGTGACCGAGTAGCGCAGCTCGCCCTCGTGCTCGCGGTACACCACCAATCGGAAATCCAGCTGGGCGCGCCCAGGGATTGGCAAGTGGTAGCCGTGGTAGGTGTCCTGGAAGGGCCTCCCCTGGGCGCGCGCGTTGGTCAGCTCGTCGAGGAGCTCGTCGATGAGCTCCCGCCGCTGTGCCGCTGTCGTCGGAATGTAGGCTCGACCGTGCTCATACCAAGCGATCGCGGCCCCCACTTCCCGGTGGAGCTGTTCGCGGGTAGCGCCGCCCTCGCCGGTTTCCATGCGGTTGAGAATGCCCTTGAGGAGCAGGACAGCGACCTCGAGGCGGCCCAAGCTTCCGAGCTGTCGCTTGTCATCGGCCGCGGCCAAGCGCAGCAGCGGCCGGAAGCGCAGGATTTGTTCGAGCCGGTGGGAAAAGCCGGCAACCAGGTCCTCGCCAGGCCGTGGACCACCCGCATCGACGTCCCGCGCGCGGTTCTCGGCGCGCGAGATTTCCTCGCCCAATGCCTCGGGGCTCAGGGCGAGCAATCGAGCCATCTCCAGGCGCTGCCCACAGACGTCGCACTCCTGCAGGTGAGCGCCCGCGGAGTCAGCAATCGCCGGCGTCGCCTGGGCGTAGTCCAGCAGCTGCTGAGCCGACAGATGTGCCACCGGGTCCACGTCTCGGCCCGCCTCCCTCTTGCGCCTCGCAGACCTACCACAGATGCACTCTGGGGAGATGCCCGACAGAGCCCAAGAATGTGGTTCTGCCTCATGAAGGCAGGGGCGTCCCCCACGTGGCGCCGGCCGCCGCTGTAGCGAGTAGCCGCCCGCCTCCCCGTTCGGCCCTCCCGTATCATTCCTTGCCAACGAAGCTGCAGGCGAGGGGAGGCAGCCCATGGCCGTGAGCCGAGAAGTCTCTCTACGAAGAAGTCTGGGCCGAAACGATGACCAAGGTCGCCGAGCGATACGGCACGACCTCGGTCACCCTCGCGCGCGTGTGCGAGCGGCTGAAGATCCCGCGGCCGGACCGCAGATACTGGGTCCTGCGCGCCAAGGGCAAGCCACAGCCGCGCCCACCGCTCCTACCACTCTCGCCGGGCGACGAGGTTGAGCGGACAAAGGACGGTTCGCGCCCGCGCACCGTCCCTTGGCCGGTCCCGGCGGCGCCGTCCGAAGCCGAGCTCGCGGCTCTCGACACACCGGTGCAGCGGCGCAGCGGGAAGGAGCATCCACTCGTCGTTGCCTCGCGTGCTCCGTTCCAGGCCCTGCGCGACCGAGGTCGCTACGCGAAGCCGACCCGGCGGATGGTGGCCGACATCTTCGTGTCCAAGGTATCCCTCGAGCGCGCCTTCCACCTTGCGAGCCGCGTCTACAACGCCTTCGAGGACCGCGGATACAAGGTCGGGTACTCCGGAAACCTCGAGTTCCTCTCGAGGGCGGAGCCTCGAGTACCGCGAGGGCAGCGTCGGCCGCGACCGGCCGTATGAAGACCACTGGAGCCCCGGCAAGGCGACCGTCGTCCGCATCGGCACGGTGGCGATGGGGCTGACCATCTACGAGACGGCGCAGGAGGTCGAGCTCGTCTACCGCGACGGCGGATACGTGCGCTTGGACAGCCTCCCGGTGGCGAGGCGGCCCAGGCCAAACGACAGCCTCAGCTGGATCCACAAAGAGCACCTGCCGAGTGGGCGCCTGGCCGTGCGCGCCTACTCGCCGTACCAGGGGGTCGCCTGGGGGAAGGACTGGCGCGAGACGCGGCGCGGCTCGCTCTCGGCAGAGCTGGACGACCCGGTTCGGGAGGTGGCGCGCGCGACGCCGGACATCGCCGCGCGCTGGGAGGTCCACCGCAGGGAGGCGGAAGAGGAGCACAAGCGGAGGCCGAGTACCTGGAGCAGCAGCGCCGCTGGGCGGAGGAGGCGCGGCAGCAAGCCATCAAGGAGAGCCGGGAGCAGGTGCTCACGCTCGCGGAGCAGTGGGCGCTCGCCTGTCGGATCGGCGCCTTCTTCACGCAGGCCGCCAAGGAAGCGGACGACTTGCCCGCTGAGGACGGCGCGGCGATGAAGGAGAGGCTGCGCCGAGCGAGCGAAGCGTTCGGGGCACCCGGGCGCTCGCGCACTTTGGTCGCTGGGTGGCGCCGGAGGAGCGCCTGCGGCGGGGCTGACCGACCTATTACCCGCGAAATGCCGGTGCCCCGATTTTCGTAGGTCACCCGCCGATGCGACGGACCTTTGAGGACCTCTCCGGCGAGGGTCGAAGGTTCAAATCGGCATTGGCCGAGCGTCCGGCCCCCCAGCCATGCCGGCAGGGGCCGCCTGTAGAATCCCGCTGCCATGCCTGTGAGCCGCGAGAAGCTCTACGAAGAGGTCTGGGCCGAGCCGGCGACGGCGGTCGCCGCACGGTACAAGGTGTCGTCGAACTTCCTTGCCCGCGTGTGTCGCCGGCTGGGCGTCCCGGTGCCCCCGCGTGGCCACTGGGCCCGGCTGCAGGCCGGCAAACAGGGGATGCCGCGGCCGCCGCTGCCGGCCCCGCGACCCGGCGACGAGAGCGAGTGGATTCCCGGGGGCGGATTCCGAGCAATCCCCGGGCTGCCCGATGCCGCCGCCACGTCGTCGGCTCCGGTGAAGGCGCGTGTCCACAGGAGGTCCCCCCACGTGCTCGTCGCGGCGGCGAAGGTCCACTTCGCCAAGCTGCGCGCGAGCCGGGGCGAGTACCTCAAGCCGGCCAAGCGCCTCGTGGCCGACCTCTTCGTCTCCCAGGACGCGGTGGAGCGCACCTTCGCACTGGCCAACCGGCTTTACCTCGCCCTCGAGGCCAAGGGGCACCGCGTCGTCATCGCCCCGCCTGGCGAGCGCCTGTCGCGGGAGCGCATCGACCAGCGGGACCCTCCCGGCGGCCCCGAGGGCTACAGCCCGTGGGAGGACCGCTGGTCGCCGTTTCGCCCAACGGTGACCTACGTGGGCACGGTGGCCGTGGGGCTCACGGTCTATGAGCTCTCCGAGCTCACCGAGGTCGAGTACCGAGTTCGGTTGGGCAAGTTCATCAGGGTCAGCTCGATCCCGGTGGAGGAGCGCAGGAAGAGGGCGCCGTGGGAGTCGGCAAATCCCCACCGGGACTACATGCCCAGCGGGCGGCTCGGCATCCATGTGTTCTCGCCGTATGGCGGCACGAGCTGGCGCCGCGATTGGCGCGAGGCGAGGCGTGGAGAGCTCTCGGGAAAGATCGACGAGATCGTCTCGGCGGTGGAGGGCGCGGCGCCACAGATCGCCGAAGGGGTCCGATTGGAGCGGCTGCGCCAGGAGGAGGCGCATCGCCGATGGGAGATCGAGGAGGCGGCACGCAAGAAGCGCGAAGAAGAGGAGCGGCGGGAGCGGCTGGAGGAGCGGCGCAGGCAGACGAGGGAGGAGAGCCGCGAGCAGCTGGAAGAGGTCGTTGAGGGCTGGAGGCTCGCGTGCTCGATGGAAGAGTTCTTTCTCAAGGCCGCGCAGGCCGCAGCAGCGCTGCCGGACGAGGAGCGGCAAAGGGTGGAGGCGAGGCTCAAAGAAGCGCGGTCGCTCTTGGGCGGGACGGGCGTCTTGGAGCACTTCGAAGCGTGGGAGGAGCCGGAGGAACCGGAGGACGAGGAGGAGGAGTCACCCTGGGTGATCAGGAGCCGGGACGACCGGGAGTGAAGGGTCAGTGATGCCCACCAAGACCGTCACCTACAAGCGCAGCCAGCTGTATGCCGAGGTGTGGAGCGAGCCGGTCGCGACCGTCGCCAAGCGCTATGGCGTGTCGGGCACGGCCCTGGCGAAGATGTGCCGGAGCATGGGGGTGCCGTTGCCGCGGTGCGGCTATTGGGCGAAAAAGCGCGCCGGCAACACGATGAAGCAGCCTCCGTTGCCGCCGCGGCCCGAGGGCACGCCCGAGGAGGTCATCGCGCGTCACGAGGAGTGGGCGCAGCCCAAGGTCAGCGATCAAGCCCAGGCCGCTCGCACGGCTGAGACGCAGGGCAGCGCCAAGATCGTCGTCCCCAGCGAGTTCGTGGAGCCCCACAAGCTCGTCGCTCAATCCGCGCGCGTCTTGCGGCGCAAGAACCTCCAAGTGATGGACGGCCGGGTCCTCAGGCCGCTCTACGAGGCGTGCCTGGACATCCGCGTCTCTCGCGACCAGCAGGATCGTGCACTTCGTCTCTTCGATACCCTCATCAAGGCGCTCGAGCAGCGGGGCCTGAAGTCCGAGCTCACGCCGCCGCGCAAGCCGACGAGCCCGTACGAGCGCACGCCGGATTCCGAGCCTCCCTCCAACGCCACGCGAGTGCTCGTGGACGGGGAGTGGATCTACTTCGGCATCCTCGAGCGGCTGAGGCAGGTCGAGCGAGTAGCGCCACCGGGCCTCAAGGGGAGGGAGCTTGAGGTCTGGACGCGCGTCCGCGGTGGCAAGGATCTCGTGCCCAAGGGCGTCCTTCAGCTCGAGGTCCACCAGCAGTACCTCGGGGTCCGGGTCGCCTGGAAGGACGGGCGCAATAAGGTCGAGGACTGCCTCAACGACTTCATCGCCCAGCTCCACGTCATCGCGCAGGCCCTGAAGGACCGGCGCGCCGCGAGGGAGAAGCAGGCGCGGGAGTGGGACGAGCGGCGCAAGAAGGAGGCCGCCGACCAGGCGAGGCGGTTTGAGAACCAGCAGCGCGCGACGCGCTTCGAGGAGGAGCTCGCGCGCTGGCGCCTGGCGCCGGAGTACCGGGCCTACATCGCCGACGTGCGCGAGGTCGTCTCCGTCGCCGGCTGCGAGATTCCGGAGGAGTCGGAAGCTCGCGAAGACCCTCAAGTGGGCCGAGGGCTACGCGGGTGAGATCGACCCGCTGACGCAACTCGAGCGCCAGGCCGCCGAGGTTCGAAAAGCAGCGCCAATTTCCTCGCCGCCTGAGGGGTGAATAGGCGAACGCAAGATGTGGCCGGCCAAGCTCGGCTTCTCTAATTCTCCGCGTGGTCTTCGAAGTAGCCTTCCTCGGCCTTGATGGCGATGACGAGCGGCACTTCTATCGCCTGGCCGAGGTTGTCGCCGAACACCCGTGCGACGAGCGGAACCTCGCAGCTCGCGGTTGCCCCCATCCAGAAGGGAATGCTCCACACCGTGTCCTTGGGCTGCACCTTGCCGACGCACAGCTCGACCTCCCACGCATCCTCGAGCTTGCGCACAGTCGTGGCCCGCGTCGGCGCGGGGAAGACCTGAGGGCGAGCTCCTATGGCTGCGAGCAGCGCGTAGCCTGGCTTTTTCGGCAGCTCGTCTTCGACCCTCAACGAGTCGCGCCTGGGGACCTGGAAGATGACGCGGACGTCCTCAGCGAGCACCTGGCCGATGTTCTCGACGCTGATCCCGAGCTCGCGCAAGAGGGCGCGCTCCTTGCGGAAGGCCTCGAGCTGCTCTCGGCGTTGAGCGAATTGGTCGTGGGGGAGCGTCTTCGCGATTTCTGCCAGGCCCCCGAAGTTCAGGCCGAAGTGCTTCCCGATCGAGGCTTCCGTCTCCCTCGTGATTGGCAGGGAGGGGCGCCGCGACAGGACCTTCGAGGTGAGGTCCGCCCGGTCCCCGAACTGCTTGCGCGAGGTGGGATGGCACAGCTGGACGCGCAATGAAGCCTCCCTCGCGGTCGAGGCGGCTGCCGATCCCATGCGCGCGATCTCGTCAGGCTTGGCCTCAGCGGTGCTGCTGCCGCGTCGGAGGTAGACGACATCCGCTTTGAGCTTGCCGAAGGACTTCTTGAGGAACACGGGCCGGTGCTGCTCTGCCCGCACGCGCACCACTGCGACGCTCTTGCCCTCGAAGGTGAGCGGTACGTACTCGAAGGCGACCGGCACATTGGTCTTCCCGTTCACCAGCTGCTGGACGCCGGCGTCGTTCAAGTGGTGGGAGATCCCGACCACCTCGGCACGCTCGCCTGGGCGCTCCAGCGCGCCGATAACGATGTGGGCGTCGGAGGTCTTCCAGGCATTGGCGAAGGCGAGGACGTCCTTGACGAGCTCGCTCTTCTCCTCGTCGGTGGCTTCCGCGAGCGGGTATTGGTCCCGCTTGAAGTCGAGGGTGTCGCCCTCGGCCATGTTGAGGAGGGTTTCCACCAGGGCCTGATCCACGACTGGCATCGCTAGGAGCCTCGCTTGCTGTTCTGGTCGAGATGGTCGTACGGCGCGAGGGCTTGAGCACCTGGAAACCGATGCTCGAGGGTTCAAAGATTGGAGGCGCGCGGCTTCCAGGCGGCGCGTGGCGATGGCGGTGGTAATATGCGCAGGGATGCGCAGGGAGCGCGGGCGCCGTCGGTGGCGCCCTCGGGGTGGGGAGGGGGGAGAAGACATAACGCGTGTTTTATCGGACCTTGTTGCTCCCTGTAGCTCGGGTCCTGCTCCTGCTCCCGCCCCCGCTCCGCCGCTCCCCTCGGCCTCTTCAGCCCGCACTTGTCCGGCTCGTGACCGCAGCGCACGGGGTGGTCTGCCCAGCTTCGCTTCGCGATTACCAGGACTGGATCTGCTATTCGATCTTCAGAACTCTGACAAAGCCGCCGGGCTCTTGTCACAATCATGAGCGACAAGGGCGGGCTGAGCTTTCTTGAGAAGTTCGTATCCGCAGAGCACCGCCACGGGCGCCGGGACCGCCGGGAAGACATGAATCTCCTTGGCGGTCGGATGATCTCGAACAATCCTGGCAAGGGCGAGTCGGTAGACTCTACCGAACTCGACAAGATCCTCGCGCCGCCGAAGGAAATCCGGGTTGGGGAGTTGGCCCTTCAGGGTAAGCTCTATGATCGAGAATGAGCTATCGACAAACGCAGGAAGCTTTCCCAAGTCCACAGTCCCGCTAAGCGACAGGACTAGGGCCACCTGGGACGGATCACTGCCCCGGCGCAGACCCCTTTCGTCGTATTCGACAATGGGCCCCGACGTCTTCCATACCCAATCTTTGGAATCCCGATGCTTCTGGTAAAGATCAACGGGAATCTTGTTCGAAAGTCGGCTTCCGAGAAGCATTAGCAACGGCTGAGACGCAAGGGCGAACAGCGATATGTGGCGAACCTGGTCGACGTCCATCCCCGGCTCATAAAGCCGAGTCACTCGCTTGCAGATTTCGTCCGCAGCCAGTTGATTGAACGACGCATTTTTATCGTCGATGGTCGTCAGATCAATGACGATGCCTTGACGGTCTTTGGGCCATCGCGGCGCAACCGCCTTGGAGACATCAGCGAGCGGAATTTCGACGGCGTCGCCGCCTATCTTGCTCTTGAGTTGGAGGACCACAGTCTTGGCATCGTGCCGGAGACCTGTGATTAGCCGAACCCTGTCTTCGTGTTCCCGCTTGTACTCCCTTAGCGTTGCAACTGGAAAGAGAGCCGGCTGCGTGTCGATTTGGTGATGGCAATCCCCACAAAGCAACATCAGGTTGCTGAGTTTATTGATGTTCTTCGGGCGACCACGCGATCGGCCACGCGGACCATCCTCGTTGAATGCATAGATGTGCGCCATCTGCGCGAAGTTGCCATCCAGCAGAGTCAAATGGTGCTCGATTAGGGACTTGTTGCAACCCTGAAACTCGCAGCGTCCAGCAGCGGCGGCATACAAGAGCGCTTGTGTACCGGCCGGAATATCGCGAGCCTTCGCCTTCTTCACAGGAGACACCGGCTTGGGACCCTTCTTGGCCATTGCGATATCCCTAGTGCAAAGAACTCATCGTACCGCGTCGTCCAGCATCGGCGATGGCGCAAGACCTTCGATGGCCTCTCGTAGCATCGCAACACAGAAAGGTCGGTCCTGGCGCACCGACGCTAGCAAAGCCGCTTCAGCAGCGCGCTCGACAATGTCGGAGTAAGTGAACGGCGGGTTCTTCTCGGAGGCGCGCACCAAGCCATCGATATCACGCGCCAAATGCTGCACCCCGTCGAGCAGGTGGGCGAACAGCTTGCGTCTCGCCTCGGCGTCGGGCCGGACAAACCGCACAACGCTGGCGCGTCGTACTAGAGCAGGATCTAGCGCGTCAAATCGGTTAGTGATCATCAAGACAGCGAGCGGCAGTCGCTCTCGTGCTATTCTATCAATCTCCTTGATGAGAACATTCACGCCAGCGCGGTCCTCGTGATGCGCCTGCATCTGGGCACGGCTGGTGCCCAGATCATCGCCTTCGTCGATAATGAGAATGCCAGGATGCGCCCCAATGCGAACACGGGCCTCGTTGAAGGCCGCAGTGACGCGCTCGGACAACTGTCCGACGAGGCCGCCACCGCGGACGTCCGACGGCGTCTCGAGGACAACCACACGCTTGTCCAACGCCTTCGCTACTGGTGACCCAACCGAAGTTGCGAGTGCCGTCTTGCCGCAGCCGACCTCGCCAGCCAGAATCAGGAGGGGTGGGCGGTCCTCTATTCGCTTGGCAATCGACAGCCCTCGGGGATGGTGCTTCCTCTGCCATCGCTTGAGATAGTCCGGGTCCAAGATGTGCGTGAGGTACTCAACAAGCAGGCCCTTCTGTTCGTCAATGCCGATGAGGCGCTCGTACCGATCCGCAGCCGCGTCGTTCGGATGCTTCACCTCATGAAGAGTGATCGCGCTCACGGCCATACCCCAAGCTTCTGACGAACGAGGCCATAGCCATCCTTCGAGAATGCCCGTTGATCTGAAACAGCTGCTTCGAGCTTCGCGCCATTGAAACCCCACCCTCGGCGCCGAAGCTCTTCGCGTATAGACTCGGAGAGCTGTCGTTGAAGTGTGCGAACAGGTTGATGCGAGCATCCTTGGGAAGGCCATAGACATCCAGACCTCCCGACGGCGAGTCCTGCTGAATCGAGCCGTCCGCCTTGACAGTGTAGCGCAGGCCAAAGCGCTCACCCCGCGGCGGCGTGATTTGGATTTCGAAGAAATCAAGCGCTCCGTTGAGCTGGAGGTAGATCAGATCGGCGGCCCAGCTTTGAGCGGCCTCCTTACTGACTTTCCCGGCCACGACGAAGGCGCCCAGGTTCGCTGACACCTTCTGCATGACGGCGCGGACGCGCGCTTCCGTCATCGTCGTCGTGACAGTCGCAGTGGCAGTAGTCGTCACTTGGTCTTCTCCGAATGATGCCTAAACGGCGTGCCGAAGACTTTGACCACGTGATCGACGCCCTCGCTCTCGCGGTCGTTGTCGAAGGCGGCGATAGCGTCGTACATGGCGTCGCGACTCTCCTCAAGCCAGTCCGTGAGTTCGTCACACATCAAGCCAGTCCAGTTGCCAGTAATATTGTTGTCAGAGTTGACCGGATCGAAGACGGACCAAGGGCGACCCCCTTCTGCGGTGGGAGCCGCGCCGTAGTCGCTAAAGGCCACGAGCTCCCGCCTGCGGGCAACACGAGCCAGAAGGCCGAACCAATCTGCGACAGTTTCGCCGTAGGTGGGCTGCACGCTGCGCTGGTCAAAGGCGCACGCAGAAAGGACGTTCATCAAGAAGCTCGGCACCTCCTTGACGGATGCGGCTTCGGCCTCCCTGAAGTACCGCCACCATTTGAGAAGACGAACCATCTCGTTGAACTTCACTCGCCCGGGCTCCCTGTTGGACCGGTCCGTCCGGGTCTTGACGAAGTCGACATGCTTTTGGACGGACGTAGGGCGCCTCTCGCCGTTGGCCCGAATTAGAATCTGACGTTCCGGATTCTTGGTGGCCAGGAGCGGCACGAGGTCGAAACTGACCTTGTCGGAGAAGTTCAGCTTGACGGAACTCTTGGTGGGCTCGCGGTCGGTGTCGGGATACGCCTGGCGCGCATATTTCTCGAAGCGCGGCAGAAGAACATCGAGGCGTTCATCGTCCTCAGTCTTTGGTTCGACCACGAAGGGGCAGTCGACGTCTTGCCCCTCCACTTCGGACTGGCCGCGCATGTGCCGGCGCAAGCCTGTGCGCGTGGCAAAAGAACCCGAATTCGGTGTTGACTGGATGATGAGCCCGTCGTCCTCGGCCTTGGCTCGGATATTCTTCCTGACGTCTGCAGCGCGCGTGCGGACCTCCCCCTCCTTGTCGGAGTCGGTCCGGATCCAGTCGACGAACACAGAGAGGCGGCGGTGCAACACGCCATTGGCATCAGCCATGGCTCCTCCACGGGTGCGGATGGCCGCTCGAGGCAGGGGCGGACAAGCGTCCACTACTGATAACCTCGGCCGCGGGCTTGTCAAGCGCCAGGAGCACGCGCAGTGACGTCAGCAATGCTGGCGATATTATTGCTGGACACGGCCGACGGGGAGGGCTAAGCCAGGAGCCATGCCTATCGAACCCTTCTACGCCGCGCTCGGCCGGCGCATCCACGATGCGCGCGGTCTTCTGGAAATCACGCAGGAGGAGTTGGGAAGCCGCCTCACCCCGCCAATGAAGCGGGCATCCATCGCCAACATCGAGACAGGCAAGCAGCGCGTGTTGGCGCATACCCTGACGCAACTAGCCCGCGCCCTCCAGACCTCCATCGAAGCGCTCGTCCCGGATGAAGCGGCTAAGGCTTCGGGAGGGGCCGAGGGATTGAAGGTTGAGCACGAACTCGAGCGAAAACTGGGATTGCCAGCTGAGGTAGCGAAGAAGATCGCGGCCAAGTTAGGCACCTCGAGCCCGGAGACCAAATGACCCTTCGCTTTGCGAGGAATCAAGCTGAACGCGTGCTGCGGGAACTGCGTATCGATCGCGCACCTGTGGACCTCAAGGTGGTGGCTGAACATCTTGGCCTTCGAATAGCGCACGAGCAGCTGGGAGACGGACTCTCAGGCGCACTGGTCACGCATGGTGAAAAAGCAGTTGTGTGTGTCCAAGCATCTGATCATCCTCATCGCAAGCGCTTCACGATCGCTCATGAAATCGGCCACTTCGTCTTGCGCCATCAATTTGAGAAGGGCGCACACGTTATCGTCGATAGGGGAAACTTAATTAGTTTTCGTGGTCACAGAGCCTCCGAGGGTGTGGACCCGAAGGAGATCGACGCTAATCATTTCGCGGCTTGCCTCCTCATGCCAGAGGCGCTTCTATTTCAAGCGGTAGACGCGCTTGGCGGCTCACTACACGACCACGACGTTGAGAACCTGGCGAGGACGTTCCAGGTCAGTGAGCAGGCGATGACCCTCCGCCTAGGTCGCCTCGGCCTCTTGTAGGTTCGTTCGCCGCTGGCGAAGCGAGCACCGAGGGCGCGTGACTAGCGCTCCCTCGACCTCTTCGCAGTCGTGCAGTATCGGTGGCCGACAGTAGATGGGCCGGCCCGTGGTCGCATGTTTGAAAAACTGCTGGGCCGCCACTGCGAGGCGTCCCCGCCTCCCCGTTAGGGAGCGGCCGGGCTCTCGGACTGTCAGGGGAGTCAGGTCCGCATCCGGGTTCATGCACGAGAACGACACGGTTCTTGGATACCCTGACTTCACGGTGCATTTCGAGCTAAAGCACTTGACGACGGAAGTGGGCGAGAACGACCTGCTGATATTCAATCAGAAGGGGTTGGACTACCTCGTTATCTGACGACGCGGCATTCAGGAAGGTGCCCTTGTATCGCATCCTCTTGAGCGACGGCGTCGTCAGCCAGGAGGCCCGCCGGTTCGCGGTACAGTGGGGCGTCCTCGCAATAGAGCCGGACTGGCTTCCTTTGACGGTTCTTCACTGCTTGTCTGGCCGCGCCATAGACGACCTCCACTATGTCCCCCTTGCCGTTCAGCATGAAGTCTGGACGGAGGTGCCCTTTTTGTGTCCCCGCTGCAGGCGCGCGTCGGTCGCGCAGCATCGATACTGGCGAGCGACGAGCCGATGTTGAGTAAGGCGCGGCTCGACCGCGCTATCAACTACCTTCAGCGCGAGGTCGGCGACCACCACTGGTGCGCGCTGGACGAACTTGACCCTTTGCTGGCTGGAGAGCCGCTTCGACGCCGTGGCGGAGGCAACGAATCTGGACCGATGGTGAGGCCCCAATGTTCCAAAGGAATCCTGATTGACTGCGACATTGCACGATGGTGAGTAGAGATTGGTTGGGGGACGGGACTACACCGACACGGGAGGCCTGGGACGCTGCGAGAAATGGAGTCGAGTGCGTCGCTCTCCACGCAGGGGACCCCTGCGGTCGCCGAGTGAGGAGGTAGTCCGGGAGCAGGGGGCGCGGACGGCTCCGCCAAGCAATTCAGGGTTGAGGAGCATCGAGCAGAAACTACTTGCGCGGCGAGGAACCTGGATTGCCGCAGCGGAAGTAGCGTCGGGCGTTCGCTGAATCCGCAGTTGCCTGCCACCAATCGGCAAGTTGGTTGTGGCTTCGTGGATCAGCGGCGTAGTCGCAGAGCGGACCACGATATCCCGCGCCATACGCGATTAGCGCCGACGCTAGCATCTGGAGCCGCCGCACGCGTGCCACATCTTCTTGAACATCTCTCTTGCCGGGCCTGTTCATCACGAAGCGGTGCACGGAGATATTCCTCCTGGCCGTTTCCGCTACCAACTCCGAAGGAACCTCAAGGCGAATCGCAGACAGTCCGTCGGCTACAGCGTGAGACGAGGCCGGTTGGAAGGCGCTCTTGAGCTTGTTCACGAGGACATCTGCCGCGGCCCTCTGGGTAGCCATTCCGCGAATCCGCTTCTCGTGTTGTGCTACCCACTGTCGCCACCTCGACTCATCGCGAACAAGCGGACGGCGTTTGGCCCCGTCGGAAGCTTGGCTGCAAAACGCCTCAATGGCCACCTGGAGCCCCAGGTAGGAACCATCGATGTGATGGGTCATCGAGTCCAACAGAGCCGCAAGAAGGGTTCCGACGGGCCTGCCTCCGTGAGATGCAAGCACCTTGGCGACAAGAGGGAAGAGAACCGGCAGCCAGTTCTCTCCGGAACCGGTTATCTCAGGCACCGGTGGCCCAAGAGCACCGATGTTGCGCGTCCTCCGGAATCCAAAGCCCAGCCCAGCGCCGCTAACGACGGTCCCTTCTGGGTCCAGACCCGCGATCGTCTCAAGTTGCAGGGTGCGTCCCAGAACGAACTCGAGTGCTCCAAAGTCCGCGTCGAGTTTGTCGATGTCAGGATCCTTGCCTCTGACGTCGATTACGGCAAACCGGCGCTTCTCATGCTTGACCAGGTACCAGGGGTAGTTCCCGACGAGGCGAAGAACCTCTCCGATGAGACACCGCTCACCTCGTGCAACGAGGGTGTTACCGCGTAGGAACTCCAGGCCGTGGAGTTGACCGCACCAGACAACAGGGTGAAAGTTGTTGAAGTGGCGCCAGTCATCCAGTGCGAGTTGGCTCTTCGCGAGGACTTCACGCGAGGACGGGCTGATTTTCATCGAATGGACAGCACAGCTGCCAAGACGTGCGATGATTCTTGCTTCCGTCCTCCAGCGTTAGTTCGACAGGCTCGTTGAGGCGTTCATCGAGTGCGCGTATGGTCGCAATGCCATCGTGCTGCCCAGCCAGTGGCTCGAGCAGACCCACAACGCTCGACCGGTCGCGCTTGAGTGTTCCAATTACTCCCACCAGCGGGGTGCCTCCGAAAGTGCCGCCGACTACGCGTGCGAACTCTGGCTGCTTCGGCTCATCGCCGTAGAGCGCAAGAACGACGCTCCGCTCCGCGGCAGGTCCGCAGAGATGCTCCCGCTCAGCAGATGTCGCGCGTGGCGTTGCACTATTCGGTTCGACCATGCGCTGCCCTCACCGGCCAGGTTGACTTTCAGAGCCTGCCGGGCCATTCGGGATCCAGACATTGAGACGATCGCGGTAGCACAACAAGATGTCGGCCAGGGAGCTCCCTACGTGGTCGAAGTAGTTTGAGTGCCGGCCATTGCAGAAGTAATCGTGGCTTTGAAGAAAGCGGCCGCGTGCGATCGTAACGTGGAGTAGCGGAAGAATATTCACTTCCTCTGGGTCGATAGAGCTTGCGCGCCTGCGAAACTCCTCCCCGAGTCTTTGAGTGGTCCAGTGCTCGTGACGAAAGGCCGCCGGCTCGCTGGCTGCAGCGCTTGGCAGAAGTAGGCCACCCTTGCTCGCCTGAAGTGGGCCAGACGAGAAGCGCAGTTGGGTGACGCTTGTCGGTCGCAGTGCCGGCGGATGCAGTCCCCCGATTCCAGAGGGGATTAAAACGCCACCGCCGAAGGCGGTCCCACGCCTCCGGCGGTGCGAGCTCGGCTTGCAGTGAGTGGGCGCCCGAGCCTCCGGCATTCCGTCGGGTCGCGGGATGGTCGCCACCAGGGCCCGCTCTTGGCAGTCCCCGGAGGCCCGGGCGCTTTTCAGAAGTCCGGTTCGGCGTCGCGGTCGCCGTGCACGTGGTCGAGCAGTTCGGCGTAGCCGTCGAGGACCGCACGCAAGCTGTTGGCGAGCAGCACGATGGACGCCGCGAGGGCTCGCTGAGTCGGCGGTGGCTCCGCTCCGAGGCCGCGGCAGGCGTCCTCTTCGAGCTCGGGGTGCTCCGCGTGCATGGAGCGCACGACGAGCACCAGGGTGGTATCCAGCACCGCGAGCAGCGGACGCTGGCTCTCCAGGACGATTCTGGTCGAGCGCCGGCAGTCTGTTCACGCAGCCTCCCTCAGCCCTGCCGCTCGCGCAGGCTGGGCCCGTCGATCTTCACGGTGTGGCAGCGCTCGCGAAGTCGGCTGAGCAGCGCCTCGACGAGCGGCTTGTTTCCGAGGAAGCCGTGCCACTCGTCGTACTGCAGGTTGGTGGTGATGATGGTGGGGCGATGCCGGTGCCGCTCCTCCATGAGCTTGAAGAAGATGTTGGTCTGCTCGGGCCGCAGGTTGAGGTAGCCCATTCCGTCGATGGTCAGCACGTCGATCCGCGCGAGGTGGTTAATCAGCTTGCGCGTGGAGCGGTCGGCCAGCGAGGCGTACATCTCGTCGAAGAGGTCCTGAGCCTTCACGAAATACGCCCGGTAGCCGTTCTGCAGGGCCTTGAGCATCAGCCCGACGGCGAGGCCGGTCTTCCCGACGCCGGTGGGGCCGACAAAGACGATGTTCTCGGCGCGGCCGACGAAGTCGAGCTCGGCAAAGGTGCGGATTTGCCGCTGCGAGACTCCGGGCTGCTTCTTGAACGGGAAGGACTCCAGGCTCCAGGTCTCGGGCATCCGCGCGTTCTTGATGCGCCAGACCAACGCGCTCTCCTGCCGGCTCTGCCACTCGGCGCGCAGCAGCCGGACCAGAAGCTTCTCGACCGGCAAGCCCTCTTTCTCGGCTTTGGCGTGCGCGTCGTCGAAGAGCTCGCGCACCTTCTTGAGATGCAGGCTCTTGAGCAGCTGCTCCAGTTCCTCATTCATCGTCGCTCTCCTTGTGGGGACTCTCAGCCGGCAGCACGAAGAACTCGTGCGCGATCTCCTTGAGGACCATCCGCTCGAGTCGATCGAGGTCGTAGAGCCCGTACTGCTCGGCCTGCCGGACCGCGGCGAGCACTGAAGCCCGCGGGTAGTCGCGCACGAACTTGAGCAGGCGACGCAGCGCGAGCGTGCCGCGCCCCGGAGAGCGCTTCTTCAGCCCCGTGACGTAGCTGGCCAGCGCTGGCTCCGCGGTGAGCAGCGACTCCTCCTCGACGCCAGGGGCAGCCTTGGGACGCCCCTGACCTCGCTGCGGACGATGCGCCGGGTCGGTCACCCGCTGGTCGCAGCCGTCGAGGACGCGGTCGTGGGCGGCCACCACCCTCGGGCCGTCGAAGACCTCGATCCGGTCCTTGGTCTCGCGGACCTCGAGCTGCCGGCCGATGAGCGCGTACGGCACGGAGTACCGGTTGGTGTGGACGCTGACGTAGCCCTCGACGTCGACGAAGCGGTGGTGGAGCACGTAGACCTCTGGGACCCAGATGGGCAGCGGCTTGAGGTGGGGCTTCTCGGCTGCGAAGAGTTCGCGACGGCTTGCGTGTAGCGAGCGGCTGAAGGCCGCGTTCTTTCGGTCGCACCAGACGCGCGCCTCCTCGTTGAGGTGACGCCAGTCGCGAAACTCGCGTCCGGCCAGGAAGTTCCCCTCGATGAAGTCGAAGGGCCCCTCGACCCGCGCCGAGCGGTTGGCGTCGCCTATCTCGTGCGCGGCGAAGACGAAGCTGTAGCGCTCGGCGAAGGCCGCCATCTCCGGCACCGGCACCATCGAGGCTCCCGAGCCCCGGAGCACCACGACGTGCGTGTTGTCGATCATGCAGCGCCCGGCCAGCCCCTCGAAGTACCCGAAGGCCTCGGACAGGAAGAGCTTGCACTCGAAGCGCGTGAAGCGTGGGTAGTACTGGAAGAAGAGCATCCGCGAGTAGCACAGGACGAGCGAGGCCACCTGCGCCTCCCGCGGCTTGCCTCCGATGCGCGGCCGGTGCGGCGAGGTGTCGTGCTGCATCTCCTCGCCGGGCGCGAAGTCGTAGCGGCCGGAGGGCTTGGGCGGCTCGTAGCCGATGTGGTGGTGGCGGCAGAAGGCCGTCAGCGCCGGGTACGAGAGCCGGGCGCCTTTCTTCGCGAGCTCCTCGTGGACGCGTACCAGGTTGCCGCCGCACAGAGCGTGCTGCGCCAGGATCTCCTCGCGCCAGGCGTCGGCGAGCTGGGGCCGCACGATCAGCGGCACCTCCATGCTCCCGCTCGCGACGATCTCCTTGACCGTCTCCCTCGAGATCTTCAGGGCCTTTGCGATGGCGCGATTACTGCGCCCCTTCTCGTGCAGCGCGAGGATGGCCGCCCGCAGCTTCTGATCAAGCATCGCCAAGCTCCTTGTCACCGAGCGCGAAGAGCACCGCCGTGTCGGCCTTCGCTTGCGCGAGACAGCGCCGGACCTCGTCTCGCTCTGCTGCCGCGAGCTCACGCGCCACGCCCTCGCGCAGCCGCTTGCTCGCACGTCGGCCGACACCGACCAGCGCACCGAAGTCGCCCAGCAGGAGCTGCGCGGCGCCCGGCTCGACCTTGGCGCGGCGCACCTCGTCTTGCGCTCTCAGGAAAAGCCAAGGGTCCGCGAGCAGGAGCTCCCGCGACTTCGCCCCGCCTCCCAGCCATGCGCCATAGAGCGCTCCCATCTGCCGACTCGAGATGCGACGACCGCCGAGCCCAGTGACCAGCGCGAGTGCGTCCGACCGGTTGGCGCGCGCCAAAGGCACCAGGTACTTCATCGCCGCGTGCGCGCCGACGACCCCGTCGCGCACCTGCTGCTGGATCTCCTCGGGCAGATCCTCGACGAGCGCCAGGCGCCGGCTCACCCAGCTCACCGTCCGCTCGAAGCGTTGCGCCAGCTCCTGCTGGCCGAGGGCGAAACGCACGACCAGCTCATGGAGCAGCCACGCCTGATCGAGCGGCCCGTCGCCCTGGGCGCTGCGCATCAGCCGCTCCAGGAGCAGCGCGTCCGCCTCCGGCAGATCCCAGACTGTGGCTCGGACTGTGTCCGCCTTCAGCGCCCTGAGCGCCCGCACCCGCTTGTAGCCGTCCACCACCACATGCGCGCCGCCCTCGCCGGCCACGACGACGATGGGCGTCTGCTGTCCATGCTGCGCCAGCGACGCCAGCAAGCGACGCTCCCGCTCGGGTGCGCGCCGTCGCAGCGACTGGTACCGCAGGTCCAGTTGGTGGAACTCGAACTCCATCGCGGCCAAGGGTGCCAGCGCTGGGATTGAGGATTTCGCTACTCCGCGCCTACTTGGCCTGTTTGCCCTGGAGATTCGAGCGGTTGGCTCGGGATCGAGGATTTCGCGATGCCGGAGGCTAACTCTCCTGATTCCCCTGTCTCTTCCAGAGGTTGGCTTCGTATCGAGGATTTCGGCACCAGCAGCCTTCCGAGGCTTCCAAGGAAGTCGGCGCCAACGACTCCGAACTCCTCCTGCGCCATCTCCCACGGCAGACGGGCCAGTGGCGCCGGTACGCGCGGAGGATCGATTGGCTCGCTGGCGTTGAGCGCTGCTCGCGCCTTCGCTCTCCGGGCGATGAAGTAGCCCGGATGCTCCTTCCGCCAAGTCGCCTGATTGCGCAGCCGCAACTCGTGTTGGCACTTCGGCTCCGCGCATGCGCGCTGCCGGTCACCAAGTCGCGGGTGCGGCATGAAGCCCTTCCGGCAGATCACGCACCGCCGCTGCCGTCGCCGAGGAGAGGACATCCCTCACTCCTCGACGATCCGTCGCCGCCGCGCTCGCCTGGCCTACTCCTGCCAAGCACACCCCGGCCAGTTTTCGCGAGCGCTTAAGGCTGGTCACCCGCCGGGCGAACTCAAAAGCGAACGTGCCGAAGGACAGGAGCAGCATTGGCCGGTAACGGTCTACCAACTTCGCAAGCTCCCTCAGCTCCTCCATCGCCTTCCCGGGCCAAACGTCATCGGAGCCACTCGGCTTGTCCTCGGAGTCTGCGACGGCGTTTCGAACGTACAGCTTGCTCCCGTCAAGACGCAGGCGACGCTCCACGTAGACCCGTTCCTGAGCCACGTCGATGACCGAGGTCCAGATACTGTGTCGAGCTGGGTGACGCGGGTCGAGGGGATAGTCGAGCGACTCACGCCAACGTTTGGGCTCGGAATCCCCCAAGAGCCAAATTGGGCAAGCGATCTGCCCTGAAGCGCGTAGCATTGTCACTCGAGGCCCTCCAACCGCTATTTCTTGAGTGAGATCGAACCGTCGTCCCGTCCCGATGGCCCCTGGCGTTGCTCGAACCTTCAATCGGCGGACATCCTCTCGCCTACATGATCGCGGACCCGCAGCGACCGGCGGTCCGCGGTGACCGTCCGATTTCTTAGTGCTTGCTTTCCCATGGGCACCCTCGGTTCGCGGCCTATCCTACATGGCAGCGGCCTCCACGGAAGGCACGCGGAGCCCGCCGCTGGGCCCACGTGGGCGGCCGGCGCCGCAGGGCCCACCGATGGCCGTCCGCGAGAACGGCGCGCACGTGAGCCCACGTTGGCCCTCACATGGCGCGCCAAAGCCCTCAATCCCAGGCCGGTGGTCTGCCCCAAGGGCTGCTGCTCTTCGACGAGGCCGACTGCGTTCCTGCAGGACCGGCGGCGCGCCTTCCAGCGCTGGGAGGTCACCGAGACCAACGAGTTCCTGCAGCAGTTCGAGCGGTTAAGCGGCGTAGTCGTCTGCACCAACAACCTCTTCCGCGACCTCGACCAAGCGGCGCTGCGCCGCTTCTCCATCAAGGTGCCGTTCCTCCCGGTCCGCCCGGAGCAGGCGGTCATGCTCTTCGAGCGCTTCTTCGCGCCGGAGTGGGACGCCGCGACGCGCCAGCACGTCGCGCGTGAGTCGGCGCGAATACCCAGCCCGGCTCCTGGCGGATGCGCTTGTTGGGAGTTCGGCTCACTGTGCACAACTGCTCGACGAGCTCGCCGCGGAGGCCGCCGTGAAGGAGCCCACCTGCCGGTCCATCGGCTTCTGAGCGCCCTCAGAGAAGTCGGCGCAGCGCTGCGGCCAATCCCGTTCGCGAGACCAATCGCACCGACCGCATTCTGACCTTGCGCCCGTTCCGCAGGAGCTGAGCCTGAATTGGCCTCGGGGCCTCGCTGTAGCTTTGGGCCAAGAGTTGCAGCCTAGGTAATGAGGAGCACTGACACTCGCGAACTTTCGTCTCCGTTCCGCCACTGCTACTTTTGGGGCAAGAGAGACGGAGCAGCCGCGGGTGGCAACACGCGGCCGGAGGCTTGGCAATGGCGGAACCCCAGGTGCAGGCGGGTCCGGAGAATCAGACGGCAGCCGCGCTCCAGCGTGAGTATTATTCCGCTCGCAAGAACGAACTCACCTTTGAGGGGATGAACTCCGCAAGGAAGTTCGCCGAGGGCGCGGTCGAGGAGATTCGAAGGCTACTGCCCGATAGCCTGCAACCCGAATTCCCCGCCCCGGCCAAGAGCCTCGGTGCCAAGCTTGACAAGCTCGAAACGCTCACAGAGAACCATCCCGAGTTGGCGAATTCGATCCCGCGCTCGATCGTCGCCGCGCTCCGCACGCTGCAGGCCTGGGGCAACTACGCCTCGCACTTCCACGCCGGACCCGACAGCAGCCCGAAACAGCACGCCGTGAGGAGCGCGATGGCGAGCCTCGACGCTGTCGCCGACTGGTACTTCGGCGCCCAGGGCAGGTCGGGCCACGATTTCGACGTCGATTCGGTCTCCGAGCTGCGGCTGATCGAGCCGGCCCCCACTACTCCGGCGTTCCTGGAGAGGCGGCGTGCGCTCAAACGATTTCGAGAGAATCTGCCTTCGTTCAGCTGCTCCGAATTCGCTTCGTCGATCTCCTTTGGAGTGCACGCCCTCGGCACCGATGCGGAAGAGCCCATTCTGAGGAAGGCGAACGTGCTCGGCGCCTACCTCGAGGCTTCGGCTGCGAAGCTCGATGAGGTCTGTCGCTTCGTCCTCTCCCGAGAGGCCGAGGCGCCACCAGTTGGAGCATCGCTTGAGGTCTTGGTTCTTCAGTTCCAGGCGCTCTCGGAGCGCCGGGCGCAACGAGTCCCCCGGTCCGTCGTCACGGAGGCGTCCGAGGTCGCCCGCCGGCGTCTGCTCTACCGTAGGTGCGCGACTGACAACTTCGCCAGTGTCGACGCGCTCATTGCAGACGCCCGCCACAGCGACCCGTTCGCATCGGTGGTGAAGTGGTTCGAGGAGAAGTATCTCGGGTGTGGACCTTGGGAGCGTTCTTGGGGCTCACGCCTGTGGAGACTCGTCGGTGTACTCTTCCTGGCGTGGCTCGTGTTCACGATTGGGCGCGGCTGCGGCGAGGACGAACTCAGGGATTCGCTCTTCACTGCGCACTGCACTGCGGACGCGGGCTCGGTGGCTCAGGTCTGCGTTGCGCTGCGGCGGTCCGGGTCGGACGCCGGTCGGCCTCCCTGATGGCCCCAGGTCGCGGCTTCCGCTCCCCCCGGCGCTTTGCGGTTGTTTAAGTCCTCCTCACTTGAACGGCCTGCCACTACACAAGGTATCCATCACGAGCCCACGGTCGGCGGCGGATGCACCGGCGAACATACTCTCAGCCGTACAGAGGCCTGACCTCACAAACCGGATGACCTCAAGTTCCTTGACGCTCGATTGCGCGAATGTCGCGGTCGCCTGTGAGCGGTAGCAGCGCGGGCACAAGTCGTGGGTTCGGAGTTCTTGGCGGCCCCTGTGCTCGCCCCTAGCGCCGTGCTGCCCATAGCCCTGGCTTCCGACCTGGTCTTCGAATTGAAGCTCGCCCCGTCCCCGCTCTCGCCGAGCACCTCCGCAACCGCCGTGGTGGGCATCATGCTCGCCCGTCCGCATGATGGGCCGGTGTTTGGGCCACGCCGCTCGGATCAGCGTCCCGGAGGCGGGCGCGTGGGATCGAGCAGCGACAGTAGGGCGCCTACAGGGCGCCGCTCTGCTGCGAGCCGCCGCAAGTCGATTTCGAAAACCCTCAACTGAGAGATCGTTGAGAGGTCCATCAGGCAGTCCACGACACGAGCCGTCTGCGCCCGTGTGAGACGTTTTGAATTGGCCTCGTCGACGAGCAGTTCCATGCAGGAAATGAGTCGCTGGGTCGATTCTTCCCAGGGCACGGCGTGGAACGCGTGACCGTCTCCATAGCCGACGAGTTGCGCCCAGAGGCAGTGCCAGAGGAAGAAGGTGGCGAGCGTCAAGCCCTTGGGGTCGAGTTCCCGATACGTCAACGCGAGGCCCACGAGCGAATCCAAGTGCTCCTTGGGCGGCTTAAAGATCCCTTCGAAATCGCGTGGACCGTAGCTGTTCGCGCGAGAGACCGCACGCCAGACGAGAGCCAAGACGGTCTCGGGCGTCAGAGCGACTTTCGACCATTGCATGTCGGAGTCGTCATACCGTGAGCCCGACCGCGCCCGTTTTGCACGTAGCACGTGCTCGGCTTCAGCCGCGGTGCAATCGGCCGCATGGCTCTCGAGCACTTCCGCGAGGAGCTTGGGATGAACAAGTTGCGCAGCCCAGCGCTGGTCGTTCATTCTCTTTCGCCCTGCTTAGCCTGCTCGCCTCGGCCCGCACGGGCGCAAGATCCCTTCCGAGGTCGGCCCGGACTTTCTTCTTGAGTTCCCCAGGAGGGCCGAGGCGCATGAGCACCCGGACGACCTCGTTCCTCGACTTCTCGAGCCGTTTGCCCAGCCTCGTAGGGTTATCGACGTCGGGATGGTCCTGTTCCCACAGGCCGCGCCGCGCTCCCTCGTCGTCCCGCAACCACTCGACGGCCCGCTTGACGACGTTCGACGGCCAGTTCTCGAGGCTCTTCCGAGCGAGGTACCGAGCGATGTTGAAGGCATCGGCGTTCGAGACGCCCTTGCCCGACAGGACTCGAGAGACCTGGCCCTCCACGGCCTCAATCTCTTCCTCAGCCCGAATGTGATCGCGGTAGACCGTCGCGAGCCGTTTGGAGAATGCGATCATCACGTCACCCCCGGATGCCAAAGCCACACCGGATACTGCGTCTCGGACGCTTGGGCCTTGCGAAGGGACGCCGTCCCATCGAACGCCTCAACCATCCGAATCGCCTCCTTGAGGGGCATACTGCCCTTGAGTAGAGCAACGCTCGACCGCAGCGCTATCTGCGTTTGGTGGCTCGCGACTTCGCTGAGTTCCTGCCGCGCCCACGCGGCCGCGAGGCGCGTCAGCCCCACCACGAGGCCCCGGAACCCATCGGGGCCGGCCGCGTGCATGAGCGGCATGAGATTGTTGAAGTAGCTGTACGGCATGCCCCGGCGCCTTGCCCGCCACCTTTTCCACGCCTGCGGCTGCTGGACCGCGCGCGGACCTTTGAACGCTTCCAAGGGAAACACGCCGCCGCGCACCGCTTCGTACGCCACGCACTCGCAGAAGGGCTCCGCGACATTGATTGCCCTCAGCGTCGGCGGGTACTCCTCACGAAGGCCCCTCGACCACAAGTGGCAGTGGGTCAGTTCGTGCCAGAAGACGAACCAGGCGGCGAGTTCGAAGGTCAGGCCGTCGGCTTCCAGAGCCTCAATCCGATCGCAGAAGAGATGGATCCCCGGCAGCAGAGCCGATGCCGAACCCTCGGGAACGAAACGACCGAGCACGTCAACCGGCTCGAGTCTTCCCTCGAAACGCTCTTTGCCGAGCTCCTCGAGGAAGTGGCGTTCTAGGAAGACCCCCTGGGTGGGATGGCCTTGGACGCCACCCGGGGCCCCCACGACACGCTGTGCTTCGAAACCCTGCGAGGCCACACGATTCTGTGAACTCGCTCCAGCGCGCATCCCCTCCCCACCTCGGCGCCGAGTCGGGGTCAACGCCTTCCCCTAGGGGCGCGTACGTGGCGCTTTTCCTGAGCCGCTCTCTCAAGCGCTCCAGCACCCTCGAAGCCGAGACTCCGTTCGAACGACTCTCGAGCCAACTCGAGAGCCCCTGGAACTGGGCGTCGACAAGGGTGTGAATGGCCTGCTTGCCTTCCCACTCCACGACCGCCTCAGGAAAGAGGACGACGATGGATGACCCTGCCGATGGGATGGGCGGGGGCAGCCTCTTGGCGAGGAACTCGTAAGTTGACTCGGTCACCAAAACGATCGCCCCTGCTTCGATCCCGCCAGGTCGAATCGGAAAGGCAGCGAGTTTCTGGCCGGCCAGGGGCTCCAGCCAATTGCGGCCTGCCATCAGAGTGAATGGCCCGGGCGAACGAAGATCTCCGCGCTCTGCGTCGACGCAGTGCCGACACCACTGAGCCGCCACACGAGCAACCTCCGCAACCGCCGGCGGAAGACCTGGCGAGATGGCAAAGACGCTGCGCATCAGATCCACCATCCCGTTCCCGGTTGGGCCGGGCGTCCGAGAAGCCAAGGGACATCGCTACGTTGCAGTAGCGGCGGAGAGAGGGCTGACGAATGGATTTGGACGGCCACGTCGCTGTGCTCCTCCGGCGACGTCAGGTCGAAGAAGCGCTCGTTGAGCCTGTTCGCCTCCGTGCGCAGGAAAGGGTGCCGCACGACGAGCCGGGCCAGGCTCACGTCCCCGGCTCTCGCGCCGACTTCGAAGACGACGGCTCTGCGTAGCTCTTCGAGCGCAGCCCGTCCGAGCTCGAGCGTGGATGGAGCATAGGTGCTCGCACTCGACGCAGACTGCCCGGCACTCACATCGCAACCTGAGGACCTCTGCCCCCTCAAGCCTGTCGTCTTCGCCGACCTCGTCCTCCAGAAGCGGATGGGGCCCCAGTCTTGCTTCGAGCTCCTGGATGCGTTCGGCGGGACGGCGCTCCGCTAGCTGGGCGACAATCGCGTTGGCCATCCAACCCGTGTCGAGGACTCCCTCTTCGACGACCCTCGTCTCTACCCCTAGTTGTGCCTCAAGGGCTTCCATCGACGGCGCGAGGACTGCGTAAGGATTGAGTCCCTCGACGGCATGGCAGCTCTCCACGGCGCGATTCAGGGCGACCGCAGCGGCCTGGCGAGCCCAATTGCGGAGCCGAAGCCAGGTCCAAAGGGTCCACTCGGGTCGCACTCCCTCCGGACCGCTCGCCAGCATGGAGAGACGGTCCAGTGAGCGCTGGCCGAAGTGCTGCGCGGTCGCCAGCGCAAGTGAAACAGAGATCGCCATCAGGAATCCCATCCCTCGTGCGTGAAGCGGGCCAGTACCTCTACGTGCCCGTTGGCATCGCCCTGTTCGAGGAACTTCTCCTTGGAGGTCCTCGCCTGCTTCGCGCGATAGGCGGTGAGCATCTCGAACGGCGCCACCGCATCGCGTCCGGGCGCCAGCGCCACGAAGACCCCGTCGTCGTCCAGATAGCCTTCACGCGCCTCGCTCCGTGGGCCGTAGAGATACTCGCAATGGCGCGGGGCGGCCCCGGCAGCTTGGACCGCTTGCGCCGCGCGCTCTCGATAGCGTTCGAAGAGCTCAGGTGCGGACGCTCTAAGTTGGCGCTCGCACTGCTCCAAGAGCGCCTTTTGGTTCCGCTGGGCCACCTCCGTCTCGGTGAGCACCTCGACCAGCAGGAAGTAGCGCGAGCATCCCTTGGGTACCCTCTTGAACAACTGCGTGATCCGTCCAAGAAGGAACTCCTTTCGTCGGGGGCGCTCGCTCAGCAACTCGCGACACCGCGCGGCGCGCGTCGAGTCCTCGGAGTACTCCCCGTCGAGCCCCATTGACACGAGTCGCTGGTACGCAGCCCGTTGCCTCCTCTTTGCTTCTTGGCTCGGCTCGGGGCGACCGAGAATCTCAAGCAGCTCGTCCAAGTCGTCCGTGGGCGCGCGCGTGCCCATATCGAGCAGGTCTATGTCGGGAGCCACCACACGCAGGAGCAAGTGCCTGACGAGGTCCTTCTCCGAAACCCCGGGCGCCCTGAGGGCCTTCAGCGCACTGCGAACCTCGTCCACCTCGGGGCACCTCATCGTCTCCTTGTAGGTGAGGAGTCGGGCGCGCACCTCTTCCAGATGCGGCGCTTCGAAGTCGACGACCGCCTTCATCCGGTCGCACAGGACATGCTTGACGACATGCTCCAGAAGCATGGGGCCCGAGAGCAGCGAGAAGACCCGCTCACTAACCTTCGGCGCTTCCCAAGTGTGGGCTCGGGTGTCGCGCGCTGCTCGCCGGATCTCCGCCGCGGGCATCGGCTCGGCGGCTGGACGTGCACTCCCAGCGTGGTTGTTCTTTCCAGTGGTCATGGGGGTGGCCCCGATCTTGGCGACTCGTCGTAGAGACGCAACGGCGTTGTGCGTTCTGACAACTGGGGCGTGGCCCCAGGCAGGGCCAACCTTGTGTTCGAGTGACACGCTGAAGCCTTCGGCCGCGAGGGCTATCGGGCTGTCGACGCCTACAACTTCCAGCGGCTACACCAGGCGCTGGACGGGCACGTGCCGGCGGACCGCTTCTTCCGAACAGCGCCCCAGGTCCGCGAGGCCAGTTGCCAGACTCGAAAAGTCCAACATGGCGAGGGACTTCGCTTGGAGCGAGCTCCGGCATCTCCTTGGCGGCCGCCAGAGAGCCCTGTTGCGCCTTGTTTGCGGTGATTTGCGCCCCTTCCCCGCCGCCAAACACCACCGACTCGAGAAATGTTTCCGGCAGGTGTTCACCGAATCCAGTCGCTTCCCTCCCTCCCCAGCCCCTCCCTGGCCGTGGATACCCAAACCCGATCACGCTAGTCTGGCTGCCGCCGCGAGCGGGGCCGCTCGTTGGGTGGAGGTCGATGGGCGGCGCGTCGCACGATCAGCTTGTTCACCGGGGCGGGCGGCCTCGACCTCGGGATGGAGGCGGCGGGGTTTGTGAACGCCGTCGCGGTGGAGCTCGAGCCCGTCGCGCTGCGAACGCTCGAAGCCCCCGCGAACCGGCACCGCTGGGGAGCCATCCTCGGCGAGGACGTCCACTCCCTGCTCGAGCCGGACCGCAGGCGCGACCGCCGGTCCGCCCGGAAGATCCTCGCCGCGGCGGGGCTCCGGGAGGGCGAGGCCGACCTCCTCGTCGGCGGACCGCCCTGCCAGCCGTTCTCGAAGTCGGGCTACTGGGCGAAGGGCGATGCGAAGCGCCTGCGCGACCCTCGCGCCCGGACGCTCGAGGCGTACCTCGATGTCTTGGAAGACGCTCTCCCGGCGGTGTTCCTCCTCGAGAACGTGCCCGGGCTGGCCTTCGACGCCAAGGACGAGGGAATCCGGTACCTCGAGGACCGCATCGCCGAGATCAACTGGCGCAAGAAGGTCCACTACAGCTTCTGCGCGGCGCAACTCAACGCAGCCGAGCACGGAGTCCCGCAGCTGCGCGAGAGAGTCTTCGTCGTCGGGCACCGCGAAGGCAAACAGCTTGCTTTTCCCAGCCCCCGCTTTGCGCTCCCGCCCCCGGTAGACATGGCGGCCGGGGCGCCAGCGCTCGACCACTGCCGCGCACCGAAGGGCCTGCGCGCGGCGGCGACGGCGTGGGACGCCATTGGCCACCTTGAAGACGACCCGGATCCCCGGCTCCTGCCGCGTGGAAAATGGGCTCCCGTCCTCGGCACGATTCCCGAGGGGGCCAACTACCTCTGGCACACGTCCCGCGGCGGGGGCCTCGAACTCTGGGGCTGGCGCACCCGCTACTGGTCCATGCTCCTCAAGCTCGCGAAGAACCGTCCGTCCTGGACGCTCACCGCACAGCCGGGGCCCGCCATCGGCCCTTTCCATTGGAAGAGCCGCCGCCTGTCTGCCCAGGAGCTCGCGCGCCTGCAGACTTTCCCCGCCGATTACGAGATCCAGGGAGACGTCCGCGAGGCGCACCTCCAACTCGGGAACGCCGTGCCTTCGGCGCTGGCGGAGGTTCTCGGGCGGGCGATCCGGGCTCAAGCTCTTCGGCGACGAGGGCGTCGATCCGCTCCCCACCTTGGCGCCGAAACCCCGGCGGCCGATCCCGCCTCCGGAGCCACCGAAGGATGCCGGCGGCCTGCCCCCGGAGATCCTGGAGCTCGTCTCGAAGAAAGCCGACCACCCGGGCACCGGATTGGGCCCGGGGGCTCGGCGCTCGGCCTGACGGGCCGCTGAGCCGGAACTCCGGCGGGCTGGCGCGGCCGGTTCCCTGCTCGAGTGGGACCCCGCGCTCGGCGACGAGGTGGCTCTTGGACAAGATCCTCGCCATGGTTGGATTCGATGGACGCCGACCGCGACTCGATCGTCCGCACTGCGGTGCTGCGCGCCTACGGGCACCGCTGCCCGAGCTCGGCGGCGTCTTTCGCGCCCCCTCGCTGCCGATTTCGCGGGCTTCTACCAGCGACGTCGGTGAGCCGAACGATCGTCCGCCAGTCTTGACGAAGGCGTGACGGGCTCGGTCCTTCCGGATCCCCCGTGTTCGCCGTGTAGTTAGTTAGTAGCGCGCCTTGTCTAGAACCTAGACCTATTCCTGGGAGCCCGCCCCGCCCAGGGCACGCCGCGCGACTGCGTGCCGCCGCGCATCCACCTCGCCTGCTGTCAGGCCGCGAGCCCGGCCGCGTCTTCCTCCTCGAGAGGCGGCGCGCCGGCACCGGGGATGCCCCCCGAACCCCGAGCCTCGACCGCCTCGGAGGGAGGACATCTCCATGAACTCTACGCCCCTGCACGGTTCGTCCAAGAAGGAGCCCTCGCAGGCGGTCTGCGCCACGCCCCGGGGATCGGATCCTGACCAGGACGCGGTCGTCTTCGCCTCTCCCGAACTCTGGCAACTGGTCGAGGCGCCCCCCGGCAGCGGCAAGACCCAGGTCGCCGTCCGGCGGGTGGCGCACCTGATCGACGCCGGAGTCCCGGCCTCGCGGATCCTCTTGCTCAGCTTCTCCCGGGCGGCGGTCGCCGAGATGCGCGACCGGATCGTCGCCTGCTGCGCCGACGGCGAGAAGGCGCGCTCGGTGCGCGTGGCCACCCTCGACTCGCACGCCTGGAGCCTGCGCGCCCTCGATGACGGCCTCGAGCCGGTCCCCTCGGGCTTGGGCGATGCCTCGTTCGACTTCTCGATCGAGCAGGTGGTCGAGCTGTTCCGCCGCAAGAGCCCGGACGTGGTCGAGCTCGTGAGCAGCCTCGAGCACGTGATCGTCGACGAGGCGCAAGACGTCGTCGGCGTCCGCGCCCAGCTGGTGATCGAGATCCTGCGCAACCTCTCCCCGGAGTGCGGGCTCACGATTCTCGCCGACCCGGCGCAGGCCATCTACGGCTTCACCGACGACGACGGTTCCGGGGCGGGCGCCCAGTCCTTGATCGACCTCCTGCGCTCGCAGCCGCCGCGCCCGCTCGTCGAGCGTCGCCTTTGCCGCAGCCACCGCACCTCCGACCGCAAGCTCCTCCTCGGGCAGTCCAAGGCGCGGCAGAAGGTCCAGGTCGACGCGCCGGGCGAGGCCCACCTCGAGGAGGTGCAGCAGGCCGTCCGCGACGCGTGCACCACCGACATCGGCCCCACGAGCTTCGAGGCCCTCGCGGACGTCCTGGGCCGCATGAGCGGCTCCTCGTCCCTGCTCGTCCTCTTCCGCCGGCGCGCCGAGGTCCTGTTCGCCTCCTCCTACTGCTCCGCCGCCGGCGTCCCCCACCGGCTGCGCATGTCCGGGGGGCCGACCGTCGTCTTCCCGTGGATCGGCTGGCTCTTCGGCGAATGCGTCGAGACCCTCCTCACCCGCGAGGCATTCGACGCCCTCTGGGCGCGCCAGGAGGCGCGCGTCGCCGCTCCGTTCGTGGGCGTCTCGCGCGAGGGCTCCTGGGCGACCCTGCGGCGCCTCGCCGCGGGCCGGCGGCCGGGGACGCTCGACCTGGTTCAGTTGCGTCAGCTCGTCGCCCGGTCGCGCCCGCCGGTCGAGATCTGCGCGCCCGAGCCGGGCGCCTCGGGCCCGATCCTCGGGACGATCCACGCCTCCAAGGGGCGCGAGGCCGACGTCGTCGTCTTGCTGATGCCGGAGCGCATGGGCGTACCGGAGTCGCCCAGCCAGGTGCTGGAGGAGGGTCGTGTCCTCTACGTTGGGGCAACGCGCGCGCGTAAGACCCTGGCCGCCGGGTCGAGCGCCGCCAAGCCGGTCCGGTACCTGGGCTCCCACCGCGTCTTCCGCATCCTCAAGGGAAACCGGGCCCAGCTCGAGGTGGGCCGAGAGGGCGACGTCGATCCCGTGGCCCACTTGGCGTGGTCCAACGCCCCGCGCGGTCAGGAAGCGCTCGCATCCTGCGTCGGAAAGGCATGCGCCATCGAGGCCCGGACCTTCCCCGAGCACGGCTTCGCCATCCGCCTCGTGTTTTCGCAGGCGGTCGGCGGGGTGACCCGCGCACTGGAGGTGGGCGAGCTGACCGACGCATTCCAGGCGGACCTCAAGAGGATTCTGGGGCCTGGTCGACACCGGGGGGCGCCTCCGGCCTGCGCCCGAGATCCGCAACCTCACTCTGGCGGACGTGACGACCGTCGGAATCCCGGAGGACGAGCGGGCCGGCCTTGCCCTCCCCTACGCACGCAGTCGCCTCGCGCTCGCCCCGGTCATCCGTGGCTTCCCCATCCTCCCCTTCTTCCCCCGCAACTGGAGATCCCGATGACCCAGACCTACCGTGACCTGCTGGTCGACCGCCTCCGCGAAGACTTGGTCGGCCCTTCCGCCGCCGCCGAGCTGCTCGCCGACCGGCCCTCCCAGCGCTACTCGACCGGCATCCTGTACCCGAGCGGCTCGGCGATCCAGCCCGAGGAGGACCAGGACGCCGACGTCGCCGCCGGTGACGACGACGAGGCATCTCCCGCCGCCGAGAGTTCCGGCGTGTCGCTCCACGCCACCGCGAAGCCCTCCTCCGCCGGCCTCTCCTTCGCCGTCGCGCCCTCCAACAGGATCGACGGCGGCCACGCCTCCGCAGCCCCCTTCGCCGACGTCTCCGTCTCGTGTGCCCGTTACCGTCGGGTTGCGCTCGACGCGTCGGGCGACGAGGTCGAGGGCGAGCCCGCGCTGCGCTCGCTCGAGCGCTGGCGCCGGGTTCCGCTGGCGGCCCGTCTGAAGGTCGCCCTGACCCCGGGCGTGCAGCGGATTGACCTCGCCCCCTCCGGCGTCCCGGGCTGCGAGCTCTACGTCCTGGTCACCCCCAACGCCGGCCTGCTGACCGTGACGGCAGCCCTCTCGAACCTCCAAGCGCGAGAAGACTCTGGCGTCGCCAACGAGGAGCGGACCTTCTTCCAGGTCGAGCTGGCCGTCCTGCGGGTCCACGGCGGCGATTTCGCGCCCCGACCGTCGCGGCGCGCCGAATCCGACGAGGACGCCAAGACCGCCGCGCTCATCTACCGCGCCGCCAAGGAAATGGCCGTCGGCCACACCTGCTCCGCCCACGCTGACGTTGGCGAGGAGGGCCAAGTTCGGTCGCTGCGGACCGAGTGGATTCCGCTCGCCGAGGTCCCCAGCGTCAGCGACAGGGGCGACGCGGTCTTCGATGCGATCCGGTCCGGCGAGGAGCGGCCCCTCGACGCCACCTGGCTCGAGTCCGCCACCCCCAAGAGCCTGACCAAGGGGCTTACCCGGCTCGTCGACGCCTACCGGGCGTGGATCGACGGCGAGGCCCCGCGGATTCGCCAGCTCCCCGTGCAGTTGCGTGCTCAGGCCCAGAAGCACCTCGACCGCTGCGCCGAGAGCGCGGCCCGGATGACCGAGGGCGTCCGCTTGCTCGAAGAGATCCGGACGCACGGTCCGCCTTCCAGAACGCCCAGGCGGCCATGCGGATGCAGTTCGGGTGGTCCCGTGGAGACGCCGCGCTCGTCTGGCGTCCCTTCCAGCTGGCCTTCCAGCTGTTGGTGCTGCCCTCGCTCGCCTCCCGGAAGCACCCCGGCCGCGGCACCATGGACCTGCTCTGGTTCCCGACCGGCGGCGGCAAGACCGAGGCCTACCTTGCCCTGACCGCTTTCGTGATCCTCCTGCGGCGGCTGCGCGCGAACGAAGAAGACTCCGGGGCGGGCGTGGCCGTCCTTATGCGGTACACGCTGCGGCTGCTGACCATCCAGCAGTTCCAACGCGCCTCGGCGATGATCTGTGCCTGCGAGCTGCTCCGCCGGCGCGCGGCCAAGGGCAAGGCGACGTTCGGCGCCGAGCCGATCTCCATCGGCCTCTTCGTCGGCGGGGCAGCAGTCCCGCTCACCCGCCGCGACGCGCTCGACCGCGGCGCCTCGAGCACCAGCACGCCCGAGCAGCTGACCCGCTGCCCCTGCTGCGGCTCGGACCTGAAGTGGCGGATCACGCCCAAGGAGTCGACGGTCGAGTGTGCCTCGGGCGCGGGCTGCGAGCTCGCGGCGACGGGCGCGCGGCTCCCGGTCTGGACCATCAGCGAGGACGTCTACGAGCGCTCGCCGTCCCTGGTCATCGGGACCGTGGACAAGTTCGCGCAGATCGTCCGCAAGCCGGAGACCCGGGTGCTCTTCGGCCGCCGGGGCCCGGGCTCCCACAAGGGCTCGGCCGTCGCCCCTCCCGACCTGATCGTGCAGGACGAGCTCCACCTCATCTCCGGCCCGCTCGGCTCGATCGCCGGCCTCTACGAGGCGGCTGTGGACGAGCCTCTGCCGGCGAGGCGAGACCCGTCCAAAGATCGTCGGCTCCACGGCGACGATCCGACGCGCCACCGAGCAAGCCCGGGCGCTCTTCGACCGGGACACCTGGCAGTTCCCGCCCCCGGGCCTGGACGCGGGTAACTCCGGCTTCGCCGTGGTGGACCGCAGCAAGCCGGGGCGCCTCTACCTGGGCATCACGACCGCCGGCCGGTCGGCGACCTACATGCTGCAGGCGATCGCCGCTTCCCTGCTGCAGGCGGGAGGGCAGCCGCCCAGCCCCGCCGACCGCGACGCGTACTTCAGCCTGGTCGTCTACTTCAACTCGCTACGCGAGCTCGGGCGGGCCCTCGTCCTGATGCAGGACGACGTCCCGGTGTCGATCAAGCAGCTGGCGGCGCGCCGCTCCGAGGGGGCGCGCCCGATTGGTCCCCCGGCCGAGCTCGACGAGCCGCGTTCGCTCCTACGAGATCCGCGACATGCTCGCGCGGCTGGAGAAGGCGGCGGGCGCCCCGGAGGCTGTCGACCTGCTGCTCGCCTCCAACATGATCTCGGTCGGCATGGACGTCTCGCGGCTGGCGGCGATGCTCGTCAACGCCCAGCCCAAGACGCTCGCCGAGTACATCCAGGCGACCAGCCGCGTCGGGCGCTCGGGCGTGCCGGGCGTGGTGGTGACTATGTACAACGCCACCCGCGCGCGCGACCGGTCGTGCTACGAGACCTTCGAGACCTGGCACCAGAGCCTCTACCGCGAGGTCGAGGCCACCAGCGTCACGCCCTTCGCCTCGCGGGCCCAGGACAAGGCGCTCCACGCGGTGCTCGTGGCGCTCGTCCGCCACCTCTTGCCCGGAATGGAGAAGAGCCCGGTGCTCGACGCCGCCAAGCGGATCGGGGCCGAGCGTCTGGCCGAGCTCGTCGTGGAGCGGGTCGGCCGCGTGGATCCGGCCGAGAGGATGTCCGTTTCCAGCAAGCTCACGCGTCTCCTAGACGAGTGGGCGAGCCGCCCGGACCTGAAGGAGTACTGGGACGACTTCGGGCGGAAGCCGAGCCTGCTCCTCTCGGCGGAGCAGATGGCAGCCCAGGCGGGCGCCGATTCCGAAGGCGAAACCGAGGGCGTGCGGAGGGCCCTGTGGGCGACGCCCAACTCGATGCGCGAGGTCGAAGCGGGGGTGCCGTACGTGCTCAAGAACCTCATCAAGAAGGACGGGAGCTGACCATGGCCAAGGATCTCGGAGACGTTCGGCGTAGCCAAGTCGTCACCTCGCATGGGCCGGGGTCAATCGTCGACTTCCGCGCCGGCGGGCGGGGCGGAGGCGCCGTCTCGGTCGTCGCCGCCGGGCTCGAGGAGTGGGACCGGCAGGCCTCGCCGCCTGGGCTCGCTCACCCGCAGACCGTTTTCGAGCCGCGGCTGCAGCAGCTGCTCGGAGTCGGCGGCTTCCGCCTGCCCCCCGTCGCGCCTCAGACGCGTCCGGGGGTCTACGCCCGCAACGTCGGCAAGCTCGTCGGGGTCCGCTTCCCCCGCTGGCTGCAGTGCCCCGAGTGCAAGGACCTGCGGGAGGCCCGCCGCTGGAGCGAGGATCCGGGCGATCCGGCGCTCTACTGCGGCGAGTGCTCCGACCGCGCCGGCGGCCGCAACCGCGTCCACGTCGTCCCCGCGCGCTTCATCGTCATGTGCGAGAACGGTCACCTGGACGAGTTCCCGTGGCTCTGGTGGGTCAAGCACAAGGAGACCTGCGGCAAGCGCGGGGACCTGCGGCTCGAGGGCAGCGCCGCCGCCGGCCTCGTCGGCCTCGTACTGACGTGCCTGGAGTGCGGCAATTCCCGCTCGATGGAGGGCTGCTTCGGCCCGGGCGCTATCCCCGCCCAATGCCGGGGGCGCCGCCCCTGGCTCGGCATCGATGCCGACGAAGAGTGCGGGGCAGAGCCCCACGTCGCGCAGCGCGGCGCCTCAAACATCTACTTCTCCGCCGTCGAGTCGGCGCTCGACATCCCTCCATACACCGACGAAGCTCCAAAAGAAGCTCGGGGTGCTCTGGGCACCGCTCGTCCGGGCGCCCAACGCCGCGACCCGCCTCGTCCTCGTCCAGTCCTTCCGGCTCGCCGAGCTCACCGGCTTGCCTGAGGAGCGGCTCGTGCCCCTCATCGAGGACCGGGTCCAGCGCCTGGGCGCCGGCGACCGCGACCTGCGCTGGGAGGAGCACGAGCAGCTGATGCGCAACCTGCCGCCCTTCGGCGAGGGCACCGAGTTCGAGATCCAGCCGGAGGCCCCGCCTCCGGAAGCTCGCCGGGGTCTTGAAGCGGGTCGTCCGCGTGACGCGCCTGCGCGAGGTTCGGGTGCTCAAGGGGTTCACGCGCCTCTACCCGCCCACCCCGGGCGAGACCGGCCGGATTGCCCCGCTCTCGCTTCGCCGGCCCGACTGGCTCCCCGCAATCGAGAACCGCGGCGAGGGCATCTTCCTCGAGCTGAGCCGCGAGATCCTCGAGCCCTGGGAGCAACGGGCGAGCGTGCGCCGGCGCGCGGCTCAGATCGACGAGGGCTACAAGCGGGCGTGGAAGGCCCGGGGCCGTCAGGGCAAGCCTCCCCGCGAGATCACCCCCCGGCTCCTCCTCGTGCACAGCCTCTCCCACGCGCTCCTGCGACAGCTCTCGCTCTCCTGCGGCTACTCGAGCGCGTCGCTCCGCGAGCGGCTCTACGTCGGCACCGGCGCCACCGACATGGCCGGGCTGCTCGTCTTCACCTCCTCGCCCGACGCCGACGGCACGCTCGGCGGCCTCTCCCGCCAGGGCGAGAGCCGAAACCTCGTGGGTGTCTTCGAGGACGCGCTGGCGGCCATGTCCTGGTGCAGCTCTGACCCGCTCTGCCTGGAGGGCATCCATTCGCTGACGGCGCCCGGCAATGGGGCCGCGTGCCACGCGTGCCTGCTCGCGAGCGAGACCTCTTGCGAGGAGTTCAACGCCTTCCTGGACCGCGCCATGCTCGTGGGCATCCCGTCCGAGCCCGAGCTGGGCTTCTTCTCGGACTATTTGGCGGCCCAGCGGGGTTAAGCCGTGAGCCTCGTCCGCGAGCTCGTCGCCTTGCAGGAGGCCCTGGCCCAGCGGGGGGAGAGCCCGTTCGCGGACGCGGGGCGCGAAGCCGCCGTCCGATCCGCTGGGGCTGGGGATGCGCTGCAGCAGCTCCGCTCGTTGGGCTGCGCGGACCCGGAGCGCGTCCTCGTTCTCTGCCTGCAGGCGCTTTTGGTCCAGAGGTCGGAGTTCGTCCCTCGCATCGTGGAGGCGGAGTTGGTGGCGACTCTTCCGCCCAGCGTGCCGGGGGTGACCCGGCCCACCGAGCAGGTCGTCTTGGAGATGCTGCGCGCCCCCCGGCGCGAGGTCGTCCTCCTGGGCTACGAGGTCTCTGACGAGCGCCTGATGCAGCTCCTCGCCCGTGCGGCGGCCTCGGGCGCGACCGTCGTCGCCATCTGCGATCGCGAACGGGGCGCCGCTCGGCGCGTGCTCGAGCGCTGGCCTGCGGGAGTCCCCCGCCCCCGGCTCTTCGAGGATTGCGAGCGCAGCGAAGCGGCTCCCTTCGCGTCGATGCATGCCAAGTGCCTGCTCGTCGACGGCGAGGACCTGCTTGTGACCTCCGCTAATTTCACCTTCCACGGGCTCCACGGGAACATCGAGAATCGGGGCACGCCTTAGAGGGCCGCCGGCAGCGCAGGCGCGCAAGATCTTCTCGTTCTTGGTCGAGAGCGGGCTGGTGAGGGAAGTGCCTGCTCCCAACGTTCGGTGCTCTCCCTAGCGTCGTCTCCTCCCTCCACGCTGTCGAAGCGCACCTTTGTTGGACGCAAGTTGGGCCGAAGCGTCCTCAGCGCACAGCTGCGGCTACGCTGCGCCGAGCGCCTCGATAACACCGACCGAGGCTTCAAACCCATAGCCGACGGACGACGAGGTGGTGGGCGTCGTCGTCGAGGCGCAGCCATGGCAGATGCTCCCTTGAGAGGTCCACGACGACGTGGCCGGGGGCTCATCGCGGCCTCCCGCCCGCCGAGCCCCCTCCGTACGTTCTCGATGGCCAGCGGGTTGAACCCTCCCAGTTCGAAGGCGTCCTCGAGATCCACCGTGTGCCCTTCGCCTAGCCTTCGGGACGTCCCCGCCGCTCACTACGGCGGAGGCGTAGCGAAAGGCGGAGTGCGGGCCGTGGCATGGGTTTCCTCTGTGGGTTCGGCTTGGGCGAAGTCAGCCCGGTCGATCCGCGACGGCCTGCCGCGGCTCGAAGCTCGCGAACCCCACCTTCCGCGGGGCAGACTGCTTCACCGCAACCTCCGAACGCAGCTCTGCCAGGAGCTCGCCGAGCCCTACTTGGCACTGGTGCAGAGTCGCCAGGCGCTTGCCTACCGCAGCGAAGTCGCCTGCGGTCAGGCCCTGCAGGCTTGAGAGGGCCGCCTCGAGATCGGCGTCGCGCAGGGAAGCCGCGTCGGCGAGGATCTTGGCGAAGTACTGGCGGAAGAGCAGCGCCGACTGCCTCGGGATCGGCTCCAGGAACGGGATCTTGAAGGTGAAGCGCCGCAGGGACGCCTCATCGAGGTCCTTGAAGAGGTTGGTCGTACAGGCGCACAGGCCACGATGCGCCTCGAGTTGGCTCAGGAACTCGTTGACGAAGGTAACCTCCCAGCTGTGCCGGGCCGTGCGGCGGTCGCGCAGGAAGCTGTCGGCCTCGTCGAACAGGAGGAAGGCGCCCTCCCTGGTCGCCTCTTGGAAGGCGTCGGCGATGTTGCGCTCGGTGCGGCCGACGTAGGCGTTCTGGATGTCGCTGACGCGCTTGAGCACCACGCGGCGCTTCATCCGCGCGGCGAGCCAGTGGACCAGCTGCGTCTTCCCGGTGCCTGGGGCGCCGTACAGGCACAGCGAGACGCCGGGACCAGAGCCCGGCTGCCAGGATTCCAGCTGCCAGGCGACGTGCGCGAGGTCGACCGGGCTGTTCACCGCCTCGAGGAGGAAGTCCCCCGAGCGCTGGGCCGGGAGCGGCAGGTAGCCGCGCTCGGCGAAGAAGTGCTGCTCCAGGTTCGCGTGGAGCGTGGCGGCGTCCTCGGTGCCGGCCACCTGCGCGGCCTTGACCGCCTTGGCGAGGTGCGCGGCCGACAGGGGGAAGCGGCTCGCCACGTCGTCGAGCTCCGCCTCCGTCACCCGGGAGGTGGGCGACAGGTGGCGCCTGAGGACGTTGCGCCGCTGCGCCACGTCAAGCGGGGGGAAGCAGACGACTTTCGCGAAGCGGCGCCGGAACGCTGGGTCGAGCGCGTGGATGTCGTTGACGGTCCATACGGTGGCGACGCGGTTCTCCTCGAGATGCAGGTTGAGGAAGGCTTTGGAGTCGCCCTCGTGCTCCCGGTAGGCGCTCGGGCGCGACCCGCCCATGAGCGCCATCATCCGGCCGCCCGTGATGTCGTCCATCTCGTCGAACAACAGCATCGACGTCTCGGGGTTGAGCATCTTGTTGCCCAGAACCCCCGAGCTGAGCCGGTCCCTCGCGGTCGGCGTCTGGCCGCTCGCGTCGCTAATTCCGGCGACGTAGAGCTGCGCGCCGGCGGCGCGGGCGACGAGTTTGGCGCATTCGGTCTTGCCGACGCCGGTGCCGCCCCAGAACAAGACGTTGATGCCGGTCTCGCGCTTGGCCATCGCGCCCTTGAGCAACTCCACGACGCCGTCGAGCTCACGCCCGAGCCCGGGAAAGTCCTCGAGCCCGAGCGTCGGCTCCGAGGCGAGCTCGATGAACCTCGCCACGAAGGACTGCGTGGTAAGGCCGGGCTCGTACAGGGCGTCGACGAGCCGGCTGTCGATCGGGACGATTCCTAGGGCAGGCTCGTAGCCTTCGGCTGGCCCGATCATCCCCGAGCGCGACAAGGCCGAGCGCGGCGAGAAGAGCGGCAGCACCTCCACGGCGTCCAGGCCGAGGCCCGCCGCCACTACCGAGGAGAGTCCTCGTGCATCGCCGAAGCGCAGCTCGTTGCGCATAGCGTGGCCCAGTACGGGCTCCTCGAGTGTCGCCAGCGCGAAAAGGAGGACCCGGACCTCGAGGTCCGACGCCCCGATCGCCTCCTGGACCACGAGGAGGTTGGACTTGAGAGGCTCGGCCGGGAGGGGCAGCGGGACGGGCTTGTCCCCCCGGCGCGCGAGGAGCTTCTGGCAGCGCTGCTCGAGCCGCTCCGTGTCCCAGTGGAACCTGCGAAGGTCGGGGCCCGCCAGTTGTGCCTTGCGCAGGGGGGGCTTGGCGGGCCCGAGTTCCCGGTCCAGCAGGCGGTGGAGCGTCGGCGAATGCGCGAAGGAGCCAGGAAAGCCCCGCTCGTCCTCGTCCGGGGAGTTCGCGCTCGCGAGGAAAAGGTTCCAGACGACCGCTTCGGCGACCCGCCTAATGGCTGCGGCCCGGTGGCCGCGGGGGCGGGCGTGCCGGATCTTGCCGAAAGGCTTACGGCGGGGAGCCATTGTCGGTGCCTCCAAAGAAAAGGGCGCAGCCGCCGCTTCGGCCTCCTCGAGCGAGGAGACGGAGCGCGACGGTCTTGCATGGGTCTTGACGCCCTGAGGCCCTCTTTTCCGACCGCGTCGCGCCGACGCCGCGCGAGAGGCTGCGCCGTCCCCCGTCCCTCGGCGGGCAGACAGAGAACCGTCTCCCGGAGGATTTCGACGACGCTGCCGCCGGTTGATTGCCCGGACCGACCTCCTCCCCCTACCCGGCGGTGCCGCGCTCAGACCCACGGGCGCGACGTTCTCGAAGAATCACCTGAGCACGGCACTTGACCTCTACTGGGTCGAGCGCTCCTCGTTGAGCTTGATCAACGAGTCCAGGATCTTTGCCGAGTCGGTTCGGTCGACGCCCCAGCCGTAGGCCTCGAGAACAGCTTGATCGAGCTCGTGCCGGGCGTGCGCGAGACGCGTGGTGGTCGGCTCCTCGCTTTCCGAGCCCTGCCACACGGCGTTCGGGGAAAGGCCCCGGTCCAGCGCGAGGTAGCTCCGAAGCTCGCGCAGGTGCCGTCCGCGCGCCGCGACCAACGCCCGCGCCGAGCCTCGCGGCCAAGGCCGTGGAAACGACGCGAATACCTGCAGCGAGTAGCGCAGGTGCTCGCCCTTCCCCGCGTTCGCGTGTCGCACCCAGAGTGCGTGCACGCCAGATTGCAGAACGCCGAAGTCGAAGTCGTCGTCGAGGGACAGGGCGACCAGCGTGGAGTCCACGACGGATTCGCCATCGACAAAGTCGAACACGCAGGTCCTGGAAACCGTCGGCGTGACCAGGTACCTCCTGCCGCGGACGAATCGTCGGAACGCGGCGAGCTCGGCTCCGTCCTTGATCGTGCTTGCGTACGCGAGAGGAGACTCCGGGCCCACGGCCTTTGTACGTGGGTGTGACCAAAAGTCCCTCGTCGCGCAGACGCGCACCTAGGTGCGGCGCTCGTGCTTGGAGAGCCGCAACGTCCCAAATCCATCTCGCGCGCTCTCGGGACGCTTCGCCCACGAGGTCATGTGCCGAGTAGCACTTGAGGAGAAATGGACGAAAGGCGTCGTCGCGCAGGAGCCTCTCGACGGCCTCGTTCGGCACAAAGGGAGCCCGGCTCCGGCGGAGACCTAGTCGCGCGGTCCCGGCGTTCTCCGACAGAGGCCGCGAGCCGATCGCCCTCGTCGAGAGCCCCCATTCTTTCCTCAAGCTCGACAGCACCCGGATTCGCTCGTTGATCTCCCCGAGTATCAGGCCGACGCGCTTGGCAGCGGCCCCTTCGAGTTCCCATCGGCTCAGCACTTGGTCGACCTGAATCGCCTCGCCGTACCCGGACTTCGCGGCCGTCTCATTGGTATCCCGGATGCACCGCATGGCGCGTGCGCTCGGAAGGGACGTTCTCTCCACGAGCACTTGGATGTCTCTGATTAGCGCTTTCGGCGCCTCGGCCGCGACCCGATCCAGGGCGCGGGGCTCGGGTACCGCGCCCAAAGCGAGCCAGAGCCTCGCGAGCCCCTCCACCGCCTCGGGTGTCGCCTCTACTTCGCTTTGGTGCATCACGGCGTTCCTCAGCCTCACGGCCTCGTGGAAGAGGTCCACGAGCGCGGGCTCGCGCTTCGCCGCCGCCACGACGCGCGCGAGGTGATGCCGTCCTGCCTTGGACGGCGAGAGGACGGGGGATAGCCAGAATCCCCAGTTGCTCGGAGAAGCGCGCCAGCGACGGCTCGCCGCGCGCGATCGCTCGCAGATGGGCTCGCTCGCAGCGCTCCAACTCTGCGGTGAGTTGCTTGACGTTCGGAGTTCCCGCCCCGAGCAAGACACACTCGACCGCTCGAACGTCGGCCCCCCGTACCTCCGCAACGCGCTCGTCGATGTGCTCGACGCAGTCGTCACGCATGGCGCGTTCGAGTTCCGTCACGACACGAGGGAGCCGTTCGCAGACGGCGTCGCTCTCCACCTCCAACCCGCTGCGGGCCTCGGCGACGAGGTCTCGGAACGCCGCTCGCAAACCACCGCGCGCGAACGCTGCAACCAGCAGCCGGTTCGCGCCTCGCGCGTCGGAGCCGTCTTCCCCCAGCGTCCGGCGCAGCCACTCTTCGAACTCTCGCGCTCGCCTGGTTCGCCTTTCGCGAGAGAACTCAAGCAGACGCGAATAGGCGCTGCCCTTATCGCCCGGCAGGCGGTCGAGGATCCACCGGTGGACTGTGGTCGTGGAGCCAATGGCCTCGTCGAGCACCGGCTGGTGGCTTGGCCCCTCCAGTCGAACGAGCCGAAAGCGGGAATCTCCCTGGTCGACGAGGGCGAGGACGGGCGAGTATTGGGAGAGCGCCTCCGCGAAGTTCCTGTCGTGTCGTATGAGGCGATCCTGCACGAGCAGGAGGTGGAGGTCGGACGAGGCGCGGTACGACGCCGGGTGCCTGCGCCCGGCGTCGGTCGCGAGGGCGAGAATGCGGGCTCGGAAGCCCGATTCACCGAGGTACGCGTCGGCCCGCCCTTGGGCGTCGAGCACGATCCGAGTTCCGTAGAGCATTTCGACAATACGGCTCAAGTGCGCCGCGGGGCCCCAGAATGCCAACTGGACCTGTGGTCGCTCGAGCATCTCAGGCGCGGCTGGAGGCCGAGAGTCCATCTCCCCCTCTGGCCACCGCTCGAGTGTGCCCGAGGATTCAACGGCAGGTTTCTCGAACCACTGCGGCGCGTATACCGCCAGAGCCCGGGCGTAGAACAGCACGTCCTTCGCCGGATGGGCGAGCGCGAGCTCTTCGAGGACCCGGCGAATCGCACTCGGGCCACTCGGCCGTTCTGCACGAGTTCTCGCGAGGAACTCTGCGTTGATCCCCTCGCAGGTGCCGTTAAAGAAGCGCGCCAACACTGCCTGGACCCACGGGTCTCTGTCTCGGAGCGCTCTGTAGAGGGCTGCGTCCATTTGCCGCCGGACGAATGGGGGGCGGCGCGCCGCCTCGGGGACGCGCACGCCCGAGACTCCGCTCCTTTGAACCCAGCGCTCCAGCGCGTCTGGGGTCCGCCTCAGTATGCCCTCGCAGATTTGGCGCTGCATCTTCTCGGAGAGCCGGCGCCACCGGTCAATTAACTCTTCGGCCAAATCGTCGGGCCGAGGGTCTTCGAGGGCGGCGACGAGGGCGTCCTGGAGAGTCGGCTCCTCTCGCGCGCTCGCCTCGTTGGGCCAAACCGTCGGTGCGCCGGGCTGATCCACTCCGTCCCGGACCGCGAATGCTGGATCCTCGGGCACATTCGAGCGGTGACCAGAGGGGGAGGTGGCAGGCTTCTCGAACCAGTGCGGTGCGTATACAGCCAGAGCCCGGGCATAGAGCAGCACGTCCTTCGCCGGATGGGCGAGCGCAAGCGCTTCGAGAACCTGACAAATCGCACTCGCGTCACTCGGCCGTTCTGCACGAACTCGCTCGTGGAAATCTTCGTCGAGCCCCGCGCAGGCGCAGTCGAAGAAGCGCGCCAGCACTGCCTGGACCCACATGTCTCCGAATCGGAGGGCTCCGTGGAGGGCTACGTCCATTTTTTGCCGGACGAATGGGGGGCGGCGCGCCGCCTCGTGGACGCGCAGGCCGGGGATTCCGCTCTTGAGAACCCAGAGCTTCAGCGCGTCTGGGGTCCGCCGCTGTATGCTTACGCAGATTCTGGCGCCGCTCTGCTTCGGAGAGCCGGTGCCACCGGTCTTCGATCTCTTCTGCCAAGTCGTCGGGCCGAGGGTCTTCGAGGGCAGCGACGAGCGCGTCCTGGAGAGTCGGCTCCTCTCGCGATCTCGTCTCGTCAGGCAAGACTGTCTGTGGGTCGGGTTGAGCCGTTCCGTCCCGGACCGCGAATGCCATAGGCGCCTCGGGCTCGTCCGGCCAGGGGTCCTGCTGGCCGAGTTGCCGAACCACGAGCTTGAGCGGGATTTGCAGCGCGGCCTCGAGAATCCGTCTTCTGCGCAGCGCTGGACTTGGACTGGTCGAGGAGGGCCTCGAGGACCTTCGAGACCTGTCCGCGCTCGAGGTGCTCCAGAAGCACTTCTCGGCTCGCTTCCGACTTCAACTTGAGTACCGTCGGTCCCGCGCTCGTGCGCTCCGCGCGCTCGAAAAGGCCCGAAGACATCGCCTCGGCGAGGTGGTAGCGGCTGAACCCCGGGCAAAACCGGCGTCCGAGGGCCTCGAGCAGCGGCAGGTGGATCCTGCCCGGCACCGCCGCGGCGAGGGCGAGCAACTGTCTCGTCTCGGGCTCGGCTGCGTCGGCCACCCGTCGCGTCAATTCGCCCCACTCGGCATCAAATATCGGCCGTGCGGCGGCGGCCCTCTCCGGCGCCGGAGTCGTCGGCCACCGGACGGCCTCGAGCGAGGCCCCGCTTCTGCCTTGGGCCCAGTCTGCGACTCGACCGAGATCCCCGGGCGCGAGCGTGGTGACGACGACCTCCAACGGATCCGAGGCGCCGCCGGTCGGGCGCGCTCGTCCCGCTCTCATCCTCAAGAATCCGCTTCGGTGCCAGTGCTTCCGCTCCCAGAGGTGCAGCCAGACGATGTGCGACCCGATGGGGAGCCTGCGCAGGGTGCTTCCGACGCCTCCCCGGAGGATTCCTCTTCCGAGCCCGTCCGTGGCGACAACGACGACGTGGTGTCCGGCCAGCCGCAGGAGGCGCTCGAGCGCAACTGGCTCGGAGGCCGTGTCGGTGTCTCGAGCCAATCTCACCTCGAGTGGCGCTTCGGCACGGGAGAGATCGGCCTCGGCCACGTGCACGCTCTCGAAGCCGCCCGGGAGCCGGGCCTGACGAGCGAGCGTGGCAAAAGTCTGTCGCCAAGGCTCCGTCTGCGGGGCGGTGTCGAGCAACACGACGAGCCGGGTGTCGCGTACGAGAGTGGGGCGCAGCACGACTTGCAGCGATCGCGCGCGCGCCGTCTTTTGTACGCTCGCCCGGACATCGACCGTCCAAGCAGGGCCCGGGACGCGGCGTGCAAAGCGGTGGAGGCTGCGCGCGAAGCCGCGAGCGCGGGCGGGGTCTTCCGCCGCGTCCAGCCGCACTTCCGTGAGCCTTGCACCGGTGGCGTCGCGCGCCGGTGCCGCGACAGGCTCTTGCGGCGCGAACTCGGCGACCCCGGAGGTCGCCGGTGCCGCGGGAGGCGTTGTCTCCGGGCTGCCGGCCGCGTCCGAAGCGGGCTCCTCGCTCTCGGCGTCGCTCCGGGCCGGCGTTTTCTCCAGGAGCCTTGCGCCGACCCAGAGGAGCTCGGCGCAGCTCCCGGGGAGAGGGCCGCACTTCGCATTCCTCGAGCTCGTCGAGGAGCGCGCCGAGGGGAACGCTCTTTTGAAGGTCTCCCGCCATCCCTAGCGCTTGAGCCCCTTCTCTGTTTCGTCGGCTGGGACGCGGAACTTCGTTTGCAGGAACAGTGCCTGCAACAGCACATCCGTCGCCTGCCCGCTGAGCTGCTCCAGTGTCCGCTCCAAGAGTTCGTCGGGCACCGAATCCTCGAGTTGGTTGCGAACAATCGCCAGGAGCACTTCGCGGGTCGGACTTTCGATCTCGAGCCGCACGCAGCGGCGCAGGAACGGCTCCGGAAACTCTCGCTCGCCGTTCGATGTCATGACGACCACTGGGTGGTGAAGGGACCGAATCGAGCCTGATCCGACGTCGACCCGGTCGGCCGCAGTCGCCGAGTCGCAGGGGAAGACGCGGTGCGCCGCCTCGTTCCTCGTCAATTCCGTGATGTCGAAGCCGCCCTCTTCGAAGACGTGCAGCAGATCGTGGGGCAAGTCGAAGCTCGCCTTGTCGATCTCGTCGATTAACAGGACCCGCGGCTTTTCCGTCGGGAGGAGCGCAGTCCCTAACGGCCCCAAGCGGATGAATGCGTCGAGCTTCGCATCTCCTCCAGTCTGGCTCGCGTGCAGGTGGCCGACCGCGTCGTATTCGTACAATCCCTCCCTCAATGTCGACTGCGAGTGAATCTCCCAGCGAAGAGGCGGACCAAGCCCCAAGCAGTAGGCGATGTTGTAGGCGAGCGTCGTCTTCCCGATGCCAGGCCGCCCGGTGACCAGCAGGGGCCGGCGCAGCAGAAGAGCAACGTTGACCCGCCGAATCTCGTCCGCGCCCGAGGAGACATAGGTCCGTCCCCGCCGCTCCACTTCCGTTCCCATGGGCGGGAGGGCGCGCGAGATGGGAGTCACGTTGCCTGGCCTCCGCCATGGCGGAGGACTCTTCAGCCAGAGCACGATCTTCTTCTCCGCTGTGACTTGGTCTCCGCCTTCGTAGATGGTCCAGTCCATGTCCCACTCCTTCACGGCGATTCGAGCGCGGGATCGTAGGCCGCATCGTCCCAAAGCACGCAGACCGGATGGGTCCGGCGCTTCTCGTTGACTTGCCTCAGAAATGTCGAAAAGACGAGGCGCCGCTCGCGCTCAAAAACCGCGTCGAGAAGCCGATCGAGGTCACCTTGGCGATCGAGAACTGCACAGGGAAACCCGTTGAAAGCAAGAACGACTGGCGAGCACTCCTCGGGCGTTCGAGGCTTCCAAGCGCTAGGTTCCGCGAAAAGGCAGCTCTTCTTCCCGCTCATCCGATCGCTGATTTCGTTCGTCGGCAGAGGCGTCTCCAGTCTCACGGAATTGCCTCTGAGGTCCGGGTGATCCACGGGCCCGGTCAACCGCGGCATCCAATCCATCGGCTGGTTGGGCTTGACCGTCACGCAGTGCAGACGGGACGAGAAGGTCCCTACCCGCTGGGGGAGGCTTTCGAATTCCTCACAGCTCATCTCCGGAGGAACTTCGAGCTGGAGCACGATGTCGTTGCTTTGCAGCAGCGTTCCCTTGCCGCGCGTTGCGTTGACCGCTTCGAGGATGGGGTCGATGACCTTCTTGGCGATAACGCCGGCAAGAGCTTCTCGGGGCAAATCGCGCCAGGGGAATCGCTCGCCCCGCGGCTCTGATCCCGCGTGTCTCGGCAAAAACATGGCGTGCTGGATGAGGTAGTGGCTCGGATGCTCGGGATCCCTCTCAAGGGTGACGCGAACGACGTGGAGGCGTTCGTTCGACACCTTGGGGGCGAGCCTGCGCACCGCGAGCCAAGCCTTAAGCTCTTTGGCCTCCCCCCCGTCACCAGCGACACAACGGACCCTGTCGGCCACCTCTTCGAGGAGCCGTGACCCTCCTGCTTCCGGGCTCGTTTGATTCGCAAGAGCGCGAATCAGTTGTGCGAGGCGATTGCTCGGGGGAATCGCTTGTAGGCGCTTCCATCCTTCTTTCGGCAGCCGTGCGGAAGCAATATCTTCGACAATTCTCAAAATCGCGTCTTGCGTCTTGAGTTTCGCGATGGCGGCAATCAGTTCTCGCGCTGCCCGGTGGGGAGCACTGGTGTTCTGGACCTCGTAAAGCGCTTCGCTGAACTTCTCGAGCAGCGATTTCTTGACTAGGACCTTGATCAGCTTCTTGAGGCCCATCTCGAGGTTTTCGCGCCCGAGGTTCGCCTCGTCGTCGCCAATGTCGTCGTGCTCCTGGTTCGGATGGTAGGCGATGTTTCTCCAGTCATAGGTCAGGCTAAGGTGGCCGAAGAACCCTGGATGCGCATCGAGGTGGCAGTGCCAGTTGCACACGCCGTTGATCTTGGCGCCCATGACCGAGCAGAGCGCGTTGTGGAGGTCCTCGACGAACAGGCCGAGCTCGCCCGCGCGGGCGAGCGAGTCCTTTCCCAAGAGCCTGTCGTCGAGCGCATTGAGCAAGTACTGGATGTTCTGCTCGAGCTCGAGATCGCTCACGGAACGAGGCCTCGGATCGACTGTGGGTTCTACCAGTACCGGCTGCTCAGGCGGCCCCAAGGTTCTCCCAATCCTACGACCGAAATCACCGACTTGGCGCAGCATACCAAGGCTGGTCGCCTGCCACATCGCGGGAGTGTCCGTCCGCCGGGCTACCCGTCGTTAGCCATCAGGTCCGAGCCGCTAGCGCCTACGAGCTATCCGCCGCTTTCGCGCGAGCTCAGGCTGCGCTCGACGATTGCGGCCAGGGAGTCGTTCCCTCCCCGGCGGCAGAGCGCCGCGAGCTCTCGCGCCTCGTCGAGCCGGAGCTCGACGAGCACACGGCTCGAAGACGGCGCTTGGAGGCCCGACACGACGAAGTCGGGCACACCCACCGGGTTGTTGACGACGTTCGGATAGCCCGCAAGGGCGAGCGTGTACGCTAGGAGGTCTTGGAGCACCCGTCCCGCCCCGCTCTCCCCGTGCCGCTCGACTAGGGCGGCCAAGTTCGCCCGGTGCTCACAGTCGAGCACGTGCCACTGCGGCAGCCGTGCGCCGAGCGTGCCGACCGCGTGCCGGGCCGCGAGCTCGGTGACGAGCGCCTCGTGCCCCGCGAGCGCCTCGTCGAGAAAGCCCTGCAGGACCCGCCGGAAGCGCTCGTCGAGGTGCGCTCGCAGCGCGTCGACCGGAGCGGGCTGGAGCCGCGACATCTGGCGCAGCGCCGCGCGGCTCAGGTGCACGGAGGCGGCGTCGCGCTCGCGGATCTGCGCGGCATCCACCAGGAGCCAGCGCGCCTCGTCGTCATCGTCTCCACCGTCCAGAAATAGCGCCGCCACGAGCCCCAACTGCCCCAGCCCGTCGACCCGGAGCGCCTCCCGCTCGCGGCCTGGCAGAGGGACGCCCGTGCCCGTCGTGAACTTGGCCTCGACCTTGACGAGCGCGGGCAGAGACATGGCGCGATGGCCTCCGGTCTCACATGCCTACCCTGGGGTTGCCGTCCCAGGCGGAAAGGTGGTGGACAAAGGCGAGGTCGAAGAAGCCCTCGGCCTCCAAGTAGGCGACGAAGTCCGGGTCCTGGGTCGAGACGATGACCTGGCGGCGGTGGGCGATGTCGGTGACGAGCTTCGCCATCGCCTCCTTCGTTCGCGGGTCGAGGTTCTGGGTCGGGTCGTCCACATAGAGGACATCCAAGCCGTGGGACGTGGACTCGGCCAGCGCGAAGAAGAGGCCCAGCGCCGCGGCGGTGACCTGGCCGTCGGAGAGGACGTGGCGCGCCTCCCGGGACGTGCTCGCCTTGCCCGCTGCGCTCACGGTGAACGCGTAGTCCACCTTGTTGGCCTTGGCGGAGGTACCCAGGGTGAGCGTGTCGAAGAGCGGGTGGCGGACCAGGGCGGCGTACAGTTCCTGGGTCTTCTTCGCCGCCTTCCCGAGCGTGACGTCGGCAAGCTCCTGCTTGGCCGCGAGGACGGCTTTGCGAATCGCCTCCAGCTCGGCGGCGCGCGTCTCAAGCGCGTCCGCGCGGGACTCGGCGGCCGCGAAGCGGGCCTTGGCCTCCTTCTCCTGGGCTTCCTGTCGGGAGAGCTCGTCGCGCTTGACCAGGACGGGAACAAGGACCTCACGCACAAGCGAGGCCTTCATCTCCAGCGCCCCCAGCTTCTCCTCCAGCGCCTCGACCTGGCGGGCGAGCGACTCTGCCTGGTTCTGGGATTGGCCGATCGCCTCGGAGAGCCGCGAGGCGACCTTCGCCTCCGGGACCGCGGCGCCGAGCGCCGCGGCGGCCTTCTCGCGCACCCCGTCGAGCGCCTTCTGGCGCGACTGGAAGGCCTCCGACGCCCGCGCGAGGTTCTGGAGGGCTTGGTCGAGCTCGGTGCGGCGCGCGAGCGCCGCTTGGAGCGCGGCCTCCACCGCCCGAACCTGGTCCGAGGCGGCGCCTTCTAGGGTCGCGTCAAGCCGGCGGCCGAGGTCCTCGGGGGCCTTCTGGCCGCAGACCGGGCAGGAGCCGGGCCGGGTGGCGGCTATGTAGGCGCGCGCGTCGGAGAGCAGGCTGTGCAACGCGTCGGCCGCCTTGCGCTCTGCCTGGAGCGAGCGGACCCGCGTCTCCACTTGGGCTCGCTCGTCGGCAAGCGCGGAAGGGTTGCCCAGCTTTTTGGCGAGATCGCTCGCGTCCTCCCGCCCCTGGTCTCGAGCCGCCGACGCGTCCTTCCAGGACTGGGATAGCGCCTCCAACCGGGCGAGCGCGGTCTGCAAAAGCACCCAGCCGCGTCTTGACCTCGGCCTTGGTTCGCAGCGCTTGCATGCCCTTCGCGAACGCGGCGTGGGTTGCTTGCGCCGAGTATTGACCGTCGCACGCCGGCAGCGGCGCGACGGCGACGGCCGCCTTGGCGGCGAGCGTCGCAAGCTCTTCCCCCAGCGCCTCATACCGGGCGCGGAGCCCCAGTGGAGTAAGGTCCTTAGGCAGGAACTTGAGCTCGCGCGCCTTCCTCTCGGCGGCCTCCTTCTGCTCCTCCAGCAGGCGCCCGCGGGAGGCAAGCGCCTCGCGCGACGCCGCCGCCTCGCTGCGACAGGACTTCGCCGCCTGCGCGAAGTCCTTGGGGCACATCAGGTCGAGCAGCGCCTCGACTTCTTCCAGGCCGATGAGCCGGTCGAGCGCGTGGTTGCGCTCCTTGGGGTCGTCGAGGAGCAGGCCTCGCACACGGCTCTGCTGCAGTAGGACAGCGCGCGCGAACGTGTCCTGGTCGAGCCCGAGCAGCTCTTCCAGCTTAGCGTCGGCGTAGGCGCCGTCGAAGGTCACGCCGCCGACCTCGATTTGGAATGCGTCGGCTTCGCCGGACGACACACGTCTCCTTGCCGCGGACGAAGACGGCTTCGCCCTCCGACTGCTTCCCCTTGAGCGTGACCGGGGCAAGCACCTTGTCGAGGCCGGCCTTCGGCAGGATGCCGGAGGGGAGTTCCCCGTAGAGCGTCCACTGGAGCCCGAGCGCGAGCGTGGACTTGCCGACGCCGTTGGGGCCGTGGACGAGAGCGGGGCGCCCGTCGGGCTGAAACCGGTGCTCGTCGGCGACCCCGCGCAGCTTGCGCAGCGTCAGCGACTTCAGGGACCAGCTGGCCTTAGCCTTGCCGCGGGTCATGTCAGCCCTCGTCGGAAGCGGGGTCGGTGTCGGTCCGGGTCGCCGGCTCGCCGGAGGCCTGGGGAGCGCTCAGGAGCTGCTCCAGCAGCGCCTCGGCAGCCGGGGCCCCACCCTCGACCCAGGCGCCCCAGAGGCGCGACCACAGCGTCTGGGCGGTCTCCAACCCAGGCGTGGCGGCGAGCTTCGCCTGGACGAGTGCGTCGAGAGTCTTCATCGGGGGCCCCTCCTCGATGGGCTCAACGGAAGAGACGCGGCTTGCGACGAAACCTGACAGGCGGCCTTCCCCGCGCTCCCCTGAAAGACGGCGCTCGCGTCGGTGGCCTGACGCCGAAAAGAGCAGGTTCGGGCGCGGGGCGTCGGGCGTGCGCTGGCGGGCGCGGCGGGTCCGGAGCGGAGAGAACTTGCCGTTTCGGCCCAACCCCGTCGACGGGCGTTCTCGCGAGCTACTCGCCGCGCCCGGACAGCTTCTCGGCGCGCAGGCGGTTCATCAGCCGCGTGAAGCAGCAGGGGCACAGGTCGTGGTCAGCTCGGCTGCTCCACCGCCCGTGGTAGTAGAAGCGGGCGGGGGCGTTCATGCACATCTGGCAGACGGGGCGGGGGTGGTGGATGGGCTCGATCATGGCGGCCTCCTTTGCTCAAGGAGACGCGTGAGGCTCCAGCGTCTGACCAGCCAGATCTCCTATTCCCGCAGCTGTTCGCGCGGTCTTTCGCGTGTCCGGCCATCGGATATGCTTACGTCCATGAGTGAACATCCCGGTGGCACATCCGGCTTGGTGTTGAACGAGCAGGGGCAAGCCGTGAAGCGGCTGTGGGAACGCACCCCGGCTCCACTCAAGAAGGAGATCGCCAGCGCTTTCCTCAAGCGCGACCAAGAGATTCTCGAGGCATGGCGCAACGCGACGGGATCTTGCGGCGTCGGTCTGACGCCTTTCGCCTTTAGGTCCAATGTCTCGATTGCTCAGAAGGCAGACGCGGCTTTGTTCGAGGGCGACGGCGACCTTGGGAAGAGAGTGCTAAGCCGCTATTTCGCGCGGCTCGAGCCGGAGACCAACGACCGCTTCAAGAAGATGATGGCCCCCATCGGAGAAGGTCGGCCTCTCGAAACAGAGGCGGTTCTGAGGAAGCTCGCGCCGCCAAGAGACGACCCTTTTTTCAAGCTCTTCAGCGCGGTTCTGCGGTGGATTGCGCCTCAGTGGTTCGTCTCGAGCCCTCAGCCCGCCGTTCAGTCGGATCCGCTCGCGAGCAGTGGGTTCTCAGCTGAGGCCGCTCATTCGGGGACACCTCAGCACGCCTCATGCCCCCCAGCTCAATCTCTATCGTCGGCAGCTTCCGCCACCGCGCCCGAGAGCACCGCTCCCGGGAATCTCAATGCGCTCTCTGCGCGTTCTTCATCTTCTCCTAGCTTCTCCACGGGGGAGCCAGAGCTCAGATTCAGTGTTCAGGCCGCGCTCCAGGAGACACTCGAAGCCCTTGCCTCAACCCTGTCCAGCAACAGCCCGCTGGTTCTCCAACTCTCGCGGTTGGGGGATTTCGCACTGCCCTCTCGGTCGTGCTCATCCTGTGCAGCGCCGGATCTCGCTCAGAAGGCGTGTGCCCAGCTGCGTACCACCCCAGCAAACGACCCGACCTCTGTCGCTGCCTACCTGTCAGGCTGCGCGAGAGTGATCCCGGTTCTTGCAGCCCACATCAACGGGGCGTCTGCCAGCATCGAGGCGATGGCGAAAACCCGCGAGGCGCTCGAGAGAGCCCTGGGGCTTCCGATTTCTTCGCTGACCGACGGTCCTCTCCTCGATGCCTGCTCGGTCTTCCGCACGGAGAAAGCACTTTCCGACAGCCTCAATGCCCTGGCACTCGAGGTCGAAAAGCGCGCCCAAGTGCGCAAGGATGGCTTGCGCCAAGTGCTCAAAGAAATCGGCGGCACATTTCCGCAGGGTGCCGCCGAGGCCCTCGAGCCTCGAGGCACTCTTGCAGCAGATCGACGCGGCCTCCGCGAATGAGCTATCCGCCGTCGAAGAGAGCTGCCAGGCTGCCCTGCTTCGTTGGCACAACGCGCCACAGCTCCAGGACCTCGTGGCGCTGGCAGAGCGCCTTTCCCACGCCTCGCCGTCGGACGCCGACCTCTTCCTCCTTGCCCAAACTCTGGTGTGCCGCGAGCGCGAGGCCCTCGCGCTCTACCTCCTTCGGCTGACGCAGGAGCGTGGCTCCTTCGAGATCAAGAGCGCCTTGGTTCTCGATGGCTACCTCCGCTCGGTGCTGTCTGCAATCGCGCGAATTGCACCAAAGCTCGAGCCCGGAGCTTGGTGCGGCCTGCTCCAATCACAGCCGTGGATGCACCACTTGGACAGGAGTTCGTTCACGTCCGAGGTCCTCCACCAGGCCACCTCGTTGCTGGTTCTGGCAGCGGCTCGCTCGGACCAGTCTGCTCTCGCAATCGCCTTTTCGACGGGCACCTTCGACGCGTTTCCGAAGGCCGTTCTTCCTACGCTCCACCAAGTAGCTCAACTGGTGAAGGAAGACCTCACTTGGAGGGTCGGCGAGCCCGAGGAGATCGACGAGCCGCAGCGCGCAGCGGCCAAGGTCGCGGACGCCTTGGAGCACCCATTCGTCGACGTCATTCGGAAGGCCCACAACCACCGCCACTCCATTCAGACCGACCTCATCCCCGCTCTGCGCAAGGTATGGTCCGAGGCGCAGGTCAAGGCTCGTCGGTCCCCAGACGAAGCTTTGGATTTCATCGCAGGCTTGTCTGAGCAATTCGAGACTCGCGCCGACCGCTGCTGCGCGCAGGACAAGAACCCCTTCTTCAAACAGGAGATCCTCAAGGAAATCGGGGACATGGAAGCGCTCATCTCCGAGTATGTCGAGTCGATTCGCCGATTCCACAGCGTTTCTTGCTGGATCGACGCATCGGCGCTGCGACGCGATATCGACCTCCTGCGCCAGAACGCCCCCAGCTCGGAGAGCTTGTCCGTCTCGTGGTCGACCTGCTGACCCACGCTCGACCAAAGCGTTCCTCGGAACCCGATTCTGACGCCCCATTGCTCCGGCTCCTCCTGTCAGACGAGGACGTCGCCCGCTCTGTGCCCGAGGTTGCCGTGCGGATTGCGTCCGGCGGAAGAGTGGCCAGCGGCGACGACATGACGCTCCTTCTCCGGCGCCTCGCCTGCCCGGCGGACAAGCACGACATTTTCCGCACGCTCGAGGAGGGAAACTGCTGGCATCTGGTCGCTCGCATCGCGCGAGCCCAGCCGGAACTCCAAGCGACGGCCTCCACCGCAGCGGCCAAGGCCGACCTCCTCTTTGCGGACATGCGTGCCAAGCTTTCGTCCAGGTCGTTGGGGCTGGACGCTGAAGAGACCGCGAGGCTCCTCCTCCGGCTCGACTGGGGCTGCGTTCCCGAGGTCGTGACCCGCGTCAAGGCGGTGGAGGCTGCCGCTGCGAAGAAGAAGGACGACGACGCGGCCACGCTCAACGAGAAGCTTCGCGAGCACCGCCGGACCCTCCAGGGCCTCGCCGACGCCATCGACGACTCGTTCTCCGACGAGGCGTGGCGCGCGCGGACGAGGGAATTCGCTACGGCGCTCGGCGTTGCGCTCAGCCACGGGCTGTCCTCGCAGCGGTCGAACCAGGAGAAGTCGCATCTCATCGGCGTTCTCGAGCCGTCCCTCGTAGTGCTGAAGACCCACGTGGACTTCACGGGCCACGACTTTGCGGCGCTCCAGTCTTGTCTCTCGCGGCTGGCGCCCCCCTCCTCCACGCCCGCTCGCCCCGCGTCCGAGGATGCGCTCCGCCTCGAGGACGCTGCTGAGGAGCTTGCCTCCGGCGATCGCAGCAGCGTCACGGTGCAAAAGAACCTGGAGCTTCGTAAGCAGGTGTGGGAGCACTTGCTGGCGCTGGACGCGTACCCCGACGGCGTCCTCAACGAGTCGTTCAAGGAGCGGGTCCACGAGACGTCGAAAACACTCGCTCGCCTCCTCGGCATGTACTACGGCGAGGAGGACTCTCTCGAGCGATTCAAGTCGGTGAGCGTCAATGGGCTCCGTCAGTCGGCGGTGGAGACGTTTTTCAGGAAGCCCGGTTGCGCCCACCTCGACCGGCCGCTCCGGATTTACTTCCTCGCGGGCGTGCGGCCAAGCTCCGATGCAGTCGGCACCATTCGCGAAGACATCCTGAGGCCCGACGGCGTCTTCACACACCACATCGTCTTCGTCACGGGCGAGCCCAAGAGCGTGCAGCGGGAACTCGACGTCGCCCTCCGGCTGGGGAACGTCACCCTGGTCGACCGCGCGCTCGCGCGGAGAATTCTGGAGGCCCCCTATCCCTGGGCCCCGCTACGCCAGGCCATGCTCCGGTCGATCGATCTCGAAGCGACCTCCCCCTTTAAGAGCGAGGGGCACGTCGTCGAGTCGAGAGACATCTACGTGGGCAGGACCGACCTCGTGCGGAGGCTCGAGGACGGCAGGTGCTGGGCCATTTGGGGAGGTCGGCGGAGCGGGAAGACCTCGCTACTCCATCACCTTTGTGCCGCTTACCAGCGGCGCAAGAGGCCTCCTTATCAGACCGTCTACCTCACGCTCGAGGCGTTCAAGAACCTCGGCGTCGGCGAATCGGACCTCGCCATTGCCGTGGAGATCGCCAAGCTCCTCGGTTGGCCGAAGCCCCCGTCGTCGCTCAACGAGTTCGGGTCGCAGCTCCGCTCGCACTGCGAGTCGACCAGCACCTGCCTGCTCATCGACGAGCTAGACGCATACGTCAAGCCTCACCTCGACGCTCGATCCGTGGATTACCAGCTCATCCGCCACCTTCGCGCGACGCGCAACGCCGTGAACGAGCGGCTCGTCTGTGTCTTCGCAGGTTTCAAGCACCTGTACTCCGCCGTCGCGACGCGCGTGGCCTCGGACAGCAGCTACCCTTGGCAGAACTTCGTCAACCGGTGCGAGCCGCTCTCCCGACTGACGCTGGACGCGACGAGCGAGATCGTCCGCGAAGGCTTTGTGGACGTCCTCGGGCTGGACTTCGAAAGGACCATCGCGCACTCGATCTTCAGCTACACGGCGGGTCATCCCGCGTTCGTCCAGCACTTCTGCGTGTGCATGCTCAGGCGTCTGGCGAAGAGAGGGAGGTCGGAGGCTCCACGCATCACTGAGGCCGAGGTGCAAGCCGTCTACGCGGACGCCGGGGACGACCTCCGCGAGCCGTTCGTCCGCTTCGTCGGCGCGACGCTGGACATGAATCTCGGGGCGCTCGAGCGAATTATCATCTATATCCTCGCCGCCGAGATCATCGGCCGCCATGGCAATCCAGAGGCGGAAGCTGGCAAGGTTCAGATCGAGGACGCCGTCAACTCGTGGTTCGTGGACTCCAAGCGCCGCCCACGCACCTTTTCAGAGCTTCAAGAGGCGTTCGGCTTCCTGTTCATGACCGGGATGCTCGAGGACCGGGGCGCCAGGGTGAAGATGTCCTTCCCGTCCTACGTGGACATCCTTCGACGGCTCGAGGAAGCCGACAAGAACCGCATCTTCGCCCTTATCGAAGCCTTTCCCGACTAGCGACAGAGGCAGCCTTGAGCTTCGAGCATCACTACAAGAAGCTTCAGTCGTTCATTGCGTCGAGGCACTCCGCCCACCGCGCATTGGTGTTCCACGCGGGCTCGGCCCCGAGTTCTCCCGCCACCGAGATCTTCAGCCGGCTGCGGTCGGCGCCGCCCACGGACGTAGGCCAGCTCGTTCTGGCTTGCTGCAGCGTTGAGCAAGCTCCAGCGATCACGGTCGTTCCCCATTCGGCCCCCGGCATCGCACCAGGCCGTTACGAAGAGGCGGCGTGGCGCGGTGTCGCCTCTGGGATACAGGCGCCTTGCTGTGTCGTGATCGAGAACCTGGGCGCGTTTCCCCTCGACAAGCAGGCGCTGCTGCTTTCGACGTTTCGGGGCTCTCGCGAATCCAGCGGCGGCGGCTACCGCGTCATCGCCGTGGGAAAGTGGCGGCCGCAGCAGCTCTTGTCCCAGTGGAAGAAGTTCGACGCAGGGTCATCCCCGTCGTTCGACTCGAACGCCATCCAGTGGGTCGGAGGCTATTCGGCCGGCGTGCTCGAGGATCTCGTCGAGCGGAGCCTCTCCGACACGGACGGCATGGTCGAGCCCTTGGCCGCGCTGATCTTGGACCAGACGGGCGGCGACCGCAGGCTCGTCGACTACCTCCTCCGGGCGTTGAACGAGAGCGACAGACGCCGCCCCGAGGAGCTCGAGCGGCTTCTCTTTTCCATGGCGGAGGAAGAGGGTCCCGTGACGGATTTTCTCCTTGCCGGCTACGACACTCTCTCCGACCGAGCCAAGGCGATTCTGAATCTGTTGGTGCACAACACCGCCGCCTACCTTCCGTCGAAAGATCACGATTGCGAGGACCTTCGGTCTCTGGGTTTCGTCGAGCGCGAGAGCCGCGGACCGTCCATCTCCCGATCCCTCTGGCGCATCAGCTCTCCCATCATGGTCCGCTCGCTCCTGCGAACGATCGACAGCTCCCATTGCGCGCAACTCGTCGCGGGTGAGTCTCTGCCGCCCCGGCACGCCATTGCGACGAGCGCGATGAGCCAGGTCACCGAAATCGAGAACTTACTCAGGAACTTTGCCTTGCAGCGCTTGGCGGAACGGTCGGACCCCATCCATCCCCTCAAGCTCGTCGCACGCACGGGAGGTTCCGACCCGTACGCCGACGCCCATAGGCGCCTCAAAGAGGACGCGGACGAGCACCAGTTGCTCGTTCGCACGCCCCTCTTCGGTTACGCCGACGTATCGGCGCTCGGCTTGCTCTACAAGCAGTCGGACCTCTACTCGAGCTTCTTCGAGGAAGTCTTTGGGGACAAGGCTCAGTTCGCAGTGCGTTTCGACGAGTTCTCCGCCATTCGTCACGACGTGGCCCACAATCGCCTCTACTCCGTTCGGGCGCTTCGCCGGCTCAAGAGCTTGCGCGACTTCTTCGAGCAGCACATCGCCCAATACGGCGAACGCGTCCTCCTCGCGCTCGAATGGAGAGGGCGTCTCCAGTGCGGCTCGGCCCCGAGAGTGTTTCCTCCTTCGAAAGGCGAAGCCTCCCGCGTCTCCGTTGTGGTCCGCAACGCATCTTCTTCTCGGCTCGTCGAGGCCTCTCTACGCGCGTGTTTTCGGAGTAGCTCCCGAACCTATTGGGGCGCCCAAGTCTCTCCGGGCGCGTTGACTCTCATGCCCGATAGCTCCGAGGAGGTCGTTTTCGAGGTCGGGGCAAAGTGTGATGCGCCGGTTGAGCTCGTGGAGTTGGTCGTGGCAGTGGTTCGGTGACCCGCGTCCCAGCTCTTCTTCTGGGACGGCCGTGTGCGCATTCTCGAGGCCTCTCGATTTGTGCTTGCGCGGCTCGTTTCTGAGCGCACGATTCCCAAAGGAACGCACTCACGGCCGGAGCGGACACGAAGGCGACCGTGTAATCGAGTTCGCGGGGTTCGCCGAAGGTGCAAGAGTGGACTTTGGGGGCGGCGCGGCCCGTGAAGAGAAGCAGTTAGTGCACGAACGGCTCCGGGCGCAGGGCGCCCCCTGCCTTCCGGTCGATCTCCGCGAACTCCGGCGCCTCCTCAAAAGCGTCGAGAAGGCCCTCAAGGGTCGGCGCAGGAATTCGCTCGCCCGGCTCGAGCGCTCGCCGCTCGCGCGCAACGCGCGCCGCCGGCTCGAAGGCCTCGGGCTGCGCTCGGACGATCGAGCCCAACAACTCGAATTTCGAGGCCCACGCCGGCTGGGGCTTTAGCCACGGGGCGATGGTCGCCGCCGCGAGGGAGTCGCACGCCCACGTTTCGACGTCTCGCTCCTCCGAGGGGCCGCGGGCGAGGCGCCACGCGCGCTCTTCGAGCTTTTTGGACTTCACCCAGGCGCGGGCGAGCTCCGACAGTGCCTCGTCGCTTTGCTCGCGGGCCCGGCGCGCCTCTTCGACGGTCGGCTCGATCCCCGCTTCGCGCCTCTCGGCCAGGGAGAACCCCTCGCAGCGCGCCAGGAGCCTCGAGTGTGCCTGCGGCTGCCCGGGCCTTCCCCTGGGAGCGCAGGTACTCGCGAAGGAGTGCTCCAAGATAATGAATTCGCTCGAGTCTTGAGGTGTCCATGGCGTCTCCTGGTCTCGTCTGGCGAAAACGACGCAACGTTCCCCCAACTTCTGACAGCCTCCTGTGTCGGTCCGGGCTCGCATGGCCGGCTACCAGGTGAACGCAGACACGCCCGCGGCACCGACGCTGGCGCGACCGGCGTGGCGGGCGTGGGCTCGCGCGAAGAGGGCCGGGCCCTGTTCCCCTCCCGGGCCTTCGGCTGCGTTCGAAGCGCACGCCCCGTGGAGCGTCCTCGCGGCGGCGTGCCGAACGCTCAGCTCCAAGAGGGTCCGCTCGCGTCGGTCAGGGAGCGCTGTCCCTCGCTGCTCCCGGCCCCAGGAGCACCCTCCCGTCGCCGCCCCACCTCGCGGCGCGGGCGCCGGGGCTCCGCCTCCGGCCAATTCTGCGGTATCAGGGCGAATCCTGTGGGATAGACCTCGACTCCCACCGGGGGCGCGCCCGGGAGCCGCGCGCGGTTCGCGCGGCTCCCGTTGGGCCGTCAGCCCTCGGCCCCGCCCTCGTCGTCGTCGGGGCCGGAGCAGGCCGCCGCGAGCGCCTCGCGGACCTCCTCCAGCGCGCGCGAGACCGCGCGCTCCACGGTGTTGAGGGCGGTCATGAGCCGGGCGTCGGGCCGCGGGGCTTCGAGTTCCTGGATCCGCACCGGGCCGTCGGTCCGGAGGACGGCCGTCACCAGGCGCCGCCACAAGGTCTCGTTCGCGGTCAGGTCCGGCCGCGCGAGCGCCCCCTGGATCATGTCCCAGGCCTCGTCGACCTCCCGCTGGACCCAGGTCTCGGCGGCCTCGAGGTCCTTCTTCTCGAGGAGCGCCGGCAGGCGGAAGGCCAGGAAGGCCAGCCGGCGCGCCGGGGTGGAGATGCGGGCGACGGCGCGCAGCGTCACCTCCAGCTCCTCCGCCGTCTCGGGCGTCGCCACGCCGGTCGCGGCGAACTCCTCGGCCTCGGCCAGTTCCACCGTCCGGGCGCGGGCCTCCTTGAGCATCTTTTTGGCCGCGTGCCGCAGGCAGAGGTCGAGCCAGGTCCTCACCTGTCCCACGCGCGAGCTGTGGGCGGGGCGCGCCAGGAAGGCCTCGCCGCGCTCGAGCGCCTCGACGAGGGCGTCGTTGCCCAGGTCCTCCCAGAGGTCGGGGCGCCCGAGCTTGCTGGCGGCGGCGTGGCAGCGCACCTCGAGCCAGGGGATTCGTGCCAAGATTTCCGCGTGAAAGGGGCTCGCGCGGTGAGTGGGGTTGAGGGAAGAGGGGAACATGGGACCTCCGAGGAAAAGCGCTGGGCTCCGTGTCCAGCGCGCTCGGAGGCAGTCCACGGCGCGTACCAGCCGGGGTGGCGACGCAACCCCTCGGAATCACGAGAGTCGCGGCTCGCGATTGATAGAGTTGAATCTATGTGGATAGCCGCTTGGCTATCATTGGAGGTGCTTCGATGTCGGCTTCGCCGTTGAAGGTACTGATGATTGAAGGGGCGGGCTCCGAGACCCCGAGCTTCCTAGTCTCGCTCTTGGACGGGGAGCAGACGCTCCAGACGCACCTGCTCACCCCCGGCTCGCGCACCGAGGCCCTCAGGAACCTCGAAGCTGGCCTCCGCCCCGTCCTGGTCCAGGCCGCCACCGCGGGCCGGGCCTGCCAGTTTGTCGCCACCGACGTCTCGTCCTGGCTGACCGCCGAGATCCTGCTGGCCCTCCACGGGGTGCCGTTCAACGTGACCGGTACGCCGGTCGTCTTCTTCCGGCCGTACGACGGGCCGACGGGCGATGACCTCGGGGAAGACATCTCGCCCTCGGATGGGCCGGCGGGCCCCGCGACCGAAGCCCCGACCTCGACTCCCACCCCACCTCCGGCGGCCGCAGCCCCGGCAGCGCCTACGGCCACTCCGCCCCCAACCAGCCTCTCCGCGACCCGCACGGCTCCGTTTGCGCCCACCCCTGCAGCGCCTCCCGCGGGTGCGGTCCCCAAGCTTGGCCATCTGCTCCGGGACCTCGAGAACGCCTCGAGAACCGGTCAAGGCGACCTCGCCGGCATCGAGAAGAGCATCCGGGAGCACCCCGACTTCGACTCCAAGCGCGCCTTTTCGATCGTGCGCGCCAAGAAGCAGGGGGCATTGGCGAGAAAGGCGCTTGAGGAACTCTACAAACTCGGGCGCACTGGCGACGAGGCAGCCGCGGTGCGCGCCCTCGAGCGGTTCGGCAACGAGTTCCCGTACCTGCTCCCCAAGGCGGAAGGCCAGGTCGAGGCGGGGAGGAAGTGCCGCGAGCGGAAAGCCGAGCAGACGCGAAAGCTGGAGTCCGGCAAGGGGTTGAGCACGGTCATCGCTCACGGCGACCACCGCGTCGTGTCCTTGAAACCTCACCCAAGGTGGTCCGTCTTCGTCGACGAGTCAGGCCGTTTCCCGGACGAGGGCCCGGGAGCGTCGGGCAGACTCGTGGCGCTGCTCGTGCCAGACCCCTGTCCCCTCCCGGAGATTCCCGGTTGGCACGCGACCGGCGTGACCGACGCAGAGGTCGACTCGGTCGTCCAGCGGGTCCTCGACGCCGAGTGCGGCGTCCTGGGGCTCGCCCTCGACGCGCTGCCTCCGGGGCCCACCGACCGCTGGCTCACCGGCGTGCTCGAGCTTCTCTCGTGGGTCCTGCGCCTGATGCCGTTGGACGGAGCGACAAAGCTCCACGTCGAGGTCGAGCAGCGCAGCAGCTACACCTCAGCGTCCGACTGGACCGCGGCGGTCGTCGAGATGAAGCGGGTCCTTTCGCGGCTCTTCCCCCGGCGCTACGCGAACCTCGCCCTCGAGATCTCCCTCGTGGCGAAGTCGCACCAGAAGCTCAACGGCTACGTCGACGCGCTGGCGTTCACCTGGGGGAGCGGATCGGCCACCTCGAGGAAGCGCCTGAGCCTGTCGGGCCTCTTGGGCTCGTGCCTGATGTCCGGGGACGCGTGCGCACTTCGTGACGCGTGGGACCTCCTCAAGTCCGGCGAGCAGATTCCTGGGGACCAGTGGCAGAGGCTCGTCGCGGACCGCGACGTGCATACGCCAGGCAGCATCTCGGGCGCGCTGCTCGAGCAGGTCGGCGACGCCTGCAAGGCCGATCCAGTCCTGTGGGGGCGCTTGCTGGCGGCCACAACCGCCCACCTTGAATCCAAGGCCGTGCGCCTAGCCGAGGTCGGCGCTGAAATCGATTGGCTCTCCGAGCACCAGCCCGCTCCCAAGGAGCTACTGCCCCAGCTCGACCTCGCCTGGGCCATCGCGCGCCGCGAGCGCCTCAACCACATGGGTGAGGTTGACGCCGGGCTCGACGCGCGCATGGCCACCCTCGGCGACCGGCTCTTCCAGGAGTGCCCCGACACCGTCTGCCAGGCCGACCTCGACCGCTCGGTGCTCGCGACCAACGCCTACGACTGGGCCTCGGCCGAGCGCGCACTCGCGCGCTGGGCCTCCGCCCCGCCCGAGGTCCCCGGCCTGCAGAACTGGGCGCGGGTCCAGAGCGCGAGGGGCCAGATCGCCGCCTTCCGCGGGCAGCTGGCCGACGCCGACCGGCACTTCGGCGCCGCTCTCGACGCGTTCGCGAAGCTCTCCGACCCGGGGCTCGGCAGGCGCGAGGCGTCCCAGACCGGCACCTACCGCGCCATCGCCGCCATGGACGACCCGACGGTCCCGGACGCGAGCGTCGAGGCGCTCGTCGGGGCGATAGCGCCGACTGACGCGGCGCGGGTTGCCGCGCTCGCCGCGAGCGACGACTCGGCGAGCAAGTACGCGCACCACCTGCTCTTGCGCTGGATCGTGCACCGGGCGCCTTCCGAGGCGCGGCTGGCGTACCTTTCGGCGACTTCGAAGTGGAAGACGGGGTTCGGCCACCCTTGGCAGCTTGTCGACACCTACCGCGCGATGCTCCTGCGGCCCACGGACCCCGAGGCGGCACGCGCCCGTGTGCACGAGGCCGCCTTGGCTGCTGCGGAGGGAGGCCCGACCCTGCGCTTCATCGCGCTCGTGCTGCGCGCGATCGCCTTCGGTTGGGGCAGCCGGACGAGCCTCCCGACGTCGCGGGAGCTTTCCGACGTTCGCGCAACGCTGCCCTTCGCGCCCTTCGGGCCGCTTGAGCAGGCTTTCGCGCGGCCCGACTCCGATCCGCTCACGCTGATGCGCAGCTGCCTGCCGTTTAACTTCCGCTAGCGGGGCAGCCTCCCGAAACTGCGGTCGTCCAGGTCGAGGCCGCAGTCATCGAGGCGGCTCTTGACGCGGCGATGGGCGGCCGTCCGCGCCGGGGAATGCAGTTCGAGGTGCCGGGTCTTCCGCCGTGGTGCGCCGTCAACAGCCGGGCGGTCTCTCGACAGTGCGCGTGCGGGGGCAGGTGGAGGCTTCTCGACCTCGGCCTTGAGCACCGCGACTCGGTGTCGCCCTTCAGCAGACTCCCACCCGTCGCGCTGTCGCCGCCGCGGACGCCAAGCGCTCCGCAGGGTGAGGCCGTACCGGCTCTGATCGGCACGCGAGTGCGGAGCCGTCGCGCGGGCTCGCTCCGGCGCGAGGACGCCAGGGCTCGCAGCCGCGCGATCGAGAACGCTTGGGAGAGCCCAGATTCCCGGGGCTCCCGCCGGTCTCCTTGACGCGAGTCTCGGTCGCGTCGCCACGGCGTCTGAGTTCGGTGGGGTCGGGGTTGGCAGTCCAAGCGCCCCACCGACGCAGGTCAGGGCGTCAGGCTTTCGCCCGGTCGGCGTCATGTCCCTCGAGACCACTGCGGGGCATCCCGCCTCGAGCGACTCTCAGGAGGCTTTCATGAAGCGCACCCTGAACCAGGCCTTCGGCTCGACCCTCAAGGCCACCGGCCGCCGCGACATCGGCATCGTCACCGGCAAACTCGTCGCCAAGCACGCGTCCAAGGTCGTGGGCAGGGCCTTGGCTCGGACCGCGGCGTCGCCCTGGCTGCTCACCTCTGACGTGGCCGACCTGGCCGCGCACAAGGCGGCCCGGGCGCTCGACTGCGACGAGAAGACCTCAAGGACCCTCGGCAAGGGCGCCGGGGCGGTCACGTCGATCGTCGTCGGCGCGGCGCTCGCGGGTCCCGTGGGGGCCGTCGCCGGCGGCGTCGTCTGGGGCGTGGGCGAGATCGTCGGCTCGCTTTTCGACTAGAGGGGGACGCCATGGGCCGCAAGGACCGCAGCGACATGAAGGTGGGAACCTTCGAAAAGAAGCACGACCTGCCGCCGGGTACGGTGCGCAACCCCAACGGGCGCGACACGCGCTCCGACAAGCGCCTGGGCACCATCCGGCGCGAAGGGGAATCGGGGAAGCGGCGCTGACGGCACCAGCACCTGCCCCGCCCGAGCAGCCCCTCTCGCGCCCGCTCGCTTCGCGAGAGGCTCCCCGACGCCCCTGTTGGCTGAACGCTGCTAGTGTGCTCGCATGGTAGGTGAGCCAGCGGGGAGGGCAACGTGGCGCAATTTCGGAGCGTCGCGGAGAACGATCGGGACCGCATTCGAATTCAGATTCGGCATGACTTCGAGCGCTTCGTTGCCCTCGTCGGCCTTGCCGAAGAGGCGACGGTCGTGTTCACCCATGCCCGCCTCGCTGCCGAGGCAGCGTGCCATTACCTTCTCTTGGAGTTGCGGGGAAGCTGGTTGCTGGCTGCAACCCGACGGAGCTCGTCCAAGAAGTCCGCAAGGCCGCAAAGACCTTGCAGGAAGTCGACGACGGTCTCACCTCGATTTTGACGACGCTCGTCAGCCTGGGAAACTTTGGCTCGCACTTCGAGCCCACCCGGACCCTGTCCCAAGAGCGTCTGGCGACCGTTCAGAATGGCGTCGAGGACCTTCGCCGGTGGCTAGCGCAGAGGTACCCTGGGGCTCCTGCGCCGACCCCTTTCCGCAAGCTCCGCTTCGCCTCGGTTCGGCTCTCACCCGAGTGTCTCTGGTGGCCTGCGCATCGGCTTCGGAAAGTGCCGGATGGCATTCGGCTTGGCTTTCACCAAATCCCCGGGCTTCAGAATCGCCCAGTGCGAGATTGCGGTGAAGAGTCGTACCTTCAATCCCATCCTGGACCTGGTCGTCCAAAACGATCGCAAGACGGGAACGGTGGTGGACCGCCTGGGCCTCAAGCCGCTCCGAATTTGGACCGACCTCAAAGGGCTTCCTCGGGCACAGAAGCTCAAGCGGCTCGGGCGCTATCGATTTGAACTCGCCGACCTCCGCGAGTCGGAGGAGCAGTGGATGGATCTCCCTGACCCCCTCTTCATCCCGCCGGGTGCCGCCTGCCGGTTCGAGTTGCAGCCGCTGGACTTTCGTCGACGCCTACGCGGCAATGAGTGCATCCTCGAGCTTCTCGCGGGATCGCAAGACTCTGCGATCTCGTCGGGCGCCATCTATTTCGGGGTGTACTGAGGCCCGACAGACACTGCCGCCTGTTTCTTGGGCCGCGCTGGCTCTCGAATTACGGGTCGAGCCCTCCCTTGCTCGGCCTGGCCCGCCACCGGAACCTCTTCCACCGCTTAACGAACGAGTCGCTGGCGTTGCTCGTCTCTTTCGAAGCGACCACCCGCCGCTTTTGCAGCCACTTCCACGCCTGGGCATCGGTGCCCGCCGCACACTTGGCCGCCAAGAGCCAGGCGGCCTCGACGCGGTCAATCGTGGGCAGCTTCTCGAGCTCGCCCTCCTCGAGGGCTTCCCCCAGGGACTTCCAAGCCACCGGGTCCACCGCGTCGCCGGCGGGGAGTTCCCCGCTCTCGCCACCGAGCCGTCTCCAGGACTCCTTCAAGTACACGATCTCGCGCCCCATGATCTCCCCGTCGATGAGCGCTTCCTCGGGAAGGTTCAGGTCGTTTCGCGAGCATCCGCGCTCCGCATTGGCGCTCCGCTCCCGCTCCTGGCGGGCGGCTCGCTCGGCCTCGGTCTCGCGCTTGCGCAGCTGCTTCTCCTGGTGCGCTTCCCGCCAAACGCGCTCGAGGGGGACGCTGCAGATCTTCAGGTAGGCGTCCAACGCAAGCCGTCCGGCGGATTTGGTGATGTCCCTGTAGTTGTGCAGCCAGAGGCTCTCCTTTGAGGCGGCGAAGTCGACGAGCATCCTCCTCGCGTCCCCAGCCAGCTCGAAGCGGATGCCGCCGTAGCCGCGGCTCTCCTTCTCGAGTTGGCTCATGTAGGCGAGGAAGACGTTGGGCCGCTGCTCGACGAGCGGCGGCAGTTCGAGGACATGCCCGGAGATTCGCGCCCACAGGTCGTCACGGAATTCGCCACTGGCGACCTCATCTTCCAGGTGCTTGTTCGTGGCCAAGACGATGCGCGCGTCCGTCGTGTCGTTATTCGCGCCCCCGACCTTCCGGAAGAAGCGCTCGCACTTGCCGTCGCTCGTCAGGTTTGCGGAGTCGAGAACCTTGAGCAGCTTGGCCTGTAGGTGCGCTGGCATCTCGCCAATCTCGTCGAGCAGCAGAGTGCCGCCCTTCGCCGCTTCGAACAGGCCCACTCGGTCCTTGTCCGCGCCCGTGTACGCCCCCTTCACGCACCCGAACAGCTCGGACTCGAGCAGCGTCTCGGGCAAGGCGGCGCAGTTGACCTCCTTGAGCCCCTCCGGCTTCCCGCCCCAAAGCTCGTGGAGCTTCTTCGCCGCCATCGACTTACCCGTACCGGTCTGGCCAAGCAGGAGCACCACGCGGCTCGGGGGCAGGTGCCGCATCCGCTCCATCTCGACCCGGACGTTGCGGGGCCGGTCCGTCCCGGGGGGCGGCCAGATGGCCATCGGCGGCACCGGTTGGTGCTTCCCCTTCTCAGCGACAGTCGCGCACAGGTGGATGCGGTGGTCGCCCGTCTGGAGGTGACCGATGATCGCCGTCCAGTGGGAGGCCGCCCCCGTGGCCGTTGAGACGTAGAAGTCGGCGGCGTGATTTCCGACCACTCCGAATACCCTCAAGTCGATCGCCTCACCCAGGACGCGCTGCGCCTCTTCGAGGCTCTCGGGTTTGCCCTTGGGAAACCGAGCCGTCTTCACCACCCTGCACCGATGGGGGTGCTCCTGCTTGATCTCTTCGTACAGGGCGTAGGCGTTCGTCTTCGCTACGGCATCACCCTCGGGAAAGAACACGAAGACAAGGTCAGGCGGCTTCCGGTCGCCGAGATCGCCCGAAAGGACGAGGCCTGGCCGGCCGGGATTGCCCGGTTGGTTGCGCCGGAGCCCCGCCATCATCAGCAGGACCCGTCTGCGCCCAAGCTGTGCTGCAGCGTGCATGCTCGTGTTCCTCCTTTCGGCAGCGCCGCACGGGCCGCGGCGAGACCGTTGCTACGTTCCCGAGAGTTGGTACCCGTCTGCTCGTAGAATGCCGCGAGGAGGTCGCTCTCGATCTCGAATCGCTCCTCCCCTTGCTTCACTATCTCTCGCTCCAGCGACGCTCGTCACGAGCGGATGAACGAGAGCTGTGCAGCCGCGGCGTCGCGAGCCGTAGCCGAAGCCCTCGGCGGGGTGTAGAGGAAGGACGTGCCTACACCCGTTTCTTCACGCGCAGGAACCCGAGGCTGAGCCGCATGGTGTCGCGCGCCCCGAGCTACCGCGGCCTCCGCTCGAGTTCGCCCCGGGCGTCCAAGGTTGCACGGGCCTCGAGCAAGAAGTCGGGGACCCGCTGCGAGGCCGCCTTGGCAATCGAGCTTCGCAAGCTCGGCATTCGCTATCGCTCACAAGCCCGCCACCTGCCCGGGTGCCCGGATTTCGTCATCCCGAGCGCGAAGCTGGCGATCTTCTGCGACGGCGACTTCTGGCACGGGCGGCGCCTCGCACAGCGCCTGGGAAAGCTCGAGCGCGGCAGCAACGCCGCCTACTGGGTCGCCAAGATCCGCTCCAACGTCGCGCGAGACCGCCGAGCCGCGCGCCAACTCCGGGCGATGGGCTGGAGCGTCTTGCGGATCTGGGAGGGCGACGTCCTGCGCGACGGTTGGAAGGCCGCGGCGCGCGTGCGCGCCGCCCTGGCGCACCGGAGAGCCCCGTAGGCACTCGGAGCGCGAGGACGCGAGCAGCCAGGTCGCTTCACCGAAGCGGTCGGCCCCGGCACCGCGTCGTCGGCATCGAGAGCGGCTTCTCCCCGCCGGCGTCAGCCATTTTGGCCTTCTCCGCCCTTGCGTAAGGAAGTCCCGTCGCAAAGCCGCGCACGGGCTCGCCTACCTACCTCTGGCTGAAGAGTTCTCGCAGGAGCTCGTTTAGGTGGCGACGGACGGTCCCCGCCGTCTTCGCTCCGCAGTCGCGCGCGGTCGCCTCGGCCACCGCCAGGGCCGTGGCGACCCGGATCAGCGGCTCTACCGCAGCCGAGTCCGCGCCCCCGAACCGGCGCACGAAGGGGTGGTCGAGGGCGATGCGGACCCCGAGGATCCGGCCTCCCTGGGAGGTGCGGCGGTCCGAGACCTCGAGCCAGTCCCGAGCGTCCGGCTGCAGGGTCGTGGCGATGTCGATTCTCCAGGGCTCGGCGCCACGATTGACAATGACGGAGCGTCTCGAGAGCGCCTTCTCGCGTGGCAGCGACCCGTGCGGCCGCTCTTCGACTCCGCGCCTCAAGGCCATTCCCACGCCGCGGGCTCCCGACTTCTCGATCAACGCCCCGACGCCCTCGGTCGCCTTGACCGCGGCCGTGGAGTGCTTTCCCTTCCCCGGCCTCGCCCGGTACTCGCGGGCTTGGGAGAGGAGCGAGAGAGGCTCGGCGTCGAGCGCTTCCTTGAGTTCGTCGAGCAGATCGTCCTCGGCCTCGTCCCACTTGAACCCGTCCTTGGTGTGGGACACCTCGAATCCCTCAAGCTCGAGTTCCCCGAAGAGGCGCTGGAAGACGTAGCTGTTGGAGCGGCCGAAGATCCGCTCGGGCCGGTAGCCCTCGTCGGCACTGCCCTCGATCAGTCGGCCGCGCCTAAGCAGGGCGAAGCCGGCGCTGGAGGTGCTGGCGACCTGGCGGAGCGCCGCGAAACCCCGCACCGTCTTGCCACCGCCGAGGGACAGCGCGATCGGCTTGCGCCATTCGACGGGCGCCGAGCGCGGCGTCTTGAACGACGGGGCGCGCAAGACCTCGGGCTGCGCGAAGGCGAGCTTCTGGCCGTTCACCTCGAGCTCTAGGGAGCCGTTTCTCAAGAAGCCCCGATAGATGGACGCCAAGTGCTCGCGGATCTTCCCGAGCGTCCGGTTCTGAGGGAGCCGGAACACGTTCTGGAGGGTGATCTCCGTGTAGTGCGCGTCCCTGGGCGCAGGTGCCGCTTCGATCTCGAGTTCCTCGATGCAGTCCCGCACGATCCGCTGAATGTCGAAGGAGATCGTCCGTTCGACCTTCTCGCCCAGGGCCTTGGTCCGAACGGTCCACTTGGGCGCGTACCAGCACGCCGCGCTCTTCATGCCCATCCCGAACTCGGACAACCCGGTCTGGTCGGGGGGCAGTTCGGCCGTGCGGAAAGCGCGGGCGTACTCGCTCTCGTGGATTCCCGCGGCGTTGTCGCGGATGACGATGCGTCCATTGCCGACGTTTTCGATGGAGATGGAAACCCGCAGAGTCGTCTCGCCCCTCTCCGCCTTCGCGAGGGCGGCCTCGTACGTCTGGGCGCTCTGCAAGGCGTTGTCGACGAACTCTGCGAGCGCGAACCACGGGCGATAGTTCAGGTGCCTCAGGACCGAGAGCACGCTCACGCCGGGCCGGATGTCCACGCGGCCCGCGTCGGAGACCGGACGAGAAGGGACCTTCTGGCTCCTCCGCGCCGCGATCGCCGGCTCGGCGGGCGCGACGAGACCGCGGGCGATCGCCTCCACGACGTCGGCGCAGACCGCGTTGCCGAGCGCCTTGAACGCGCAGTCGGGGCTCGCGGGCAGGTGCTTTAGCTCGCCCATGCCCTGAAGGCGGGAGCACTCCCGTACCGTCATGTGGCGCTTCTCCCACGGGATCACCGGGACCTGGGTCGTGGTCATCGCCACGAGCGCGGGCGCCGCACGCGTGCGCTTGACGCGGATCCCGGAGGGGCGCAGCTGCAGCAGGTGCGTCCAGAGGCTGCGCTCGTCGTTCTTGCAGTTCCACTCGAGCTTCTGGAGGCTCGGGGTGAACCGCCGGATTTTGGGCACCCACTCCTTGAGCCACGACTGGTGTCGCCACCAGAATCTGGCGGTTCTGCCGGATGAAAGCCTGCTTCCACTTCGGGAAGGTCAGCTCGCGCCCGCGCGCGTAGGGCGGCAGCAACTCGAGGTGCTCCTGTGGCGTCTTCTTGGCCAGCGGCTCTCCGAACGCGCCCCGGAACGCTTCCAGCTCTTTGGTCGTGAGCGCAAACGGTGTCTGGAGCTCGAACGGGTAGGTCGCTCCGAACTCGGCCGTCCAAATGGGGAAGCTCGGCAGTTGCTCTTCGGCGGGCCAACGATCGATGAATTCTTGCCACACTTCGAGCGCGTCCAGGACGAGCCCTTGGAGCGGTCGCGCATCCTTCGGCGAGACATCCAGGACCGTCCGAATCGAAGGCTCCTGCCCACGGCTCCCCGGCCACACGTGGTGCGAGAGGCCCCGGCGGCTTCCGACGATGAAGAAGCGGTCCCGGATTTGCGGGACTCCGAAGTCCTCAGGAGAGAGCATGGCCGCGTCGACGGCGTAGCCGAGCTTCTCGAGCTTGGCGCGCATGATTCGCCACGTCTTGCCGCGGTCGTGGTGTTTGAGGTTGGCGACGTTCTCGAGAATGAAGTAGCTGGGGCGATGGTGCGCGAGGACGCGTGCCACCTCGTGGAAGAGCCCCCCGGACGACGGGTCGTCGAACCCCTCCTGCTCTCCCGCTTTGGAGAAGGGCTGGCAGGGGAAGCCGGCGCAGAGGATGTCATGCGCGGGGATATTTTTGGCATTGATCTTCCGGATGTCGCCGGCCGGTCGGATTCCGAAATTCGCCTCGTATAGGCCCTGGAGCTCTTCGTCAATCTCGCTTGCGAAAACGCATCGGTGGCCCAGGCTCGTGAGCCCGAGGTGGAAGCCACCGAGGCCCGCAAAGAGGTCGACGAATCGCAAGGAAGCCGCACTGCCCGGGTCTTCCCGGGGCGCATTCACCCGTGCTGGTGCTAGGGCCGAGCGTCGCATCGATGGTGCCATCCTTCTGCCGAACGACTGTCCGTTGCGCGCAGCCGCGTCCAAATCTCGCGTCACGGCGCGCCGTCTCCGGGTGCGAGCTGACGAGCCAGCTGCCGTGCCTCGGTTCGCCAATTGGGCCGAGGGTTCAGATCGTGAATCCGTTCTGGAAGGACGATCTTGAACGAGATCTCTTCGTGGCTGACGAACGTTCCCTCGAGGTGCGCGCTCCGCAAGACCTTGAACGCAGGGTCGCATGCGTCGTACAGCCGCGGCTCAAAGGTCGTGGTGAAGGTCTGCTGGTAGCCCGGGAATCCCCTCATCGTCGCGTGATCGTAGCCTTCCCCTTGCTCGCCGCCGTAGCCCCTCACCTTTTCGAGGAAGAGCAGTTGGAGCGGGCTCGAGACGCCTTCGGGCACGGATCCCGCGAGCTTTCCCAATATTCTCTCGACCAGCTTGGCCACGGAGAACGGGCCGTTCTCAGCCTTGGTGAGCCCGACGCTGAAGAGGAGCAAGGCGGCTTCGGACTGGGCCGCGGTCTGGGGCTCGATCTGGGCAAGGCCGTTGATGTGGTGTATCGAGGAAAGAAAAGTCGTGGTCTTGACCTCGATCGCGTGGCATCCCAGCGTGAAGTCTCGTGCAGCGCGCTGGTGCCCACGCCAGGCGTCGAGGATGGCCGAGCGTCCCTCGGGACGGTCTTCCATTGCGGCGAGTAGCTCATCGAGGAGCAGGAGTTCTCCGGTGAGCCCGAGGACCGCTTCGTCGGACAGCTGGGCGCGCCGCAAGGCGAGCTCGACGATGGGCTCGACCTCGGAGAAGACCTTCTGAGCCTCGATTCCCGGTTGACCGAGGCCGCGCCGCTGCATCTCGTACGCGACGAGGGCCGCCATCGGCGCGAAGTGGGGCGCGGGGGGAAGGACGATGCGGTTGGCCTCAAAAGGCGCCTGTCCTTGGCCCGACCACAGGCCGTGCTCGAGGCGCTTCTTGACCACCGGGACGTAGGCGACGAGACAGGGCCCCTGCACGAAGACCTCGTAGCCCCTCTTCCAGTCCGTCCCCACTCCCAGCAGCTGGGGCAGAACCCAAGCCACCTCGCGGCTCGAGGCATCGCTGGGCGTGGGGAGGGACTCGATGGAGCTCAGAATCTCTTCGAAACTCTTAGGCACCTTGGTCTCCTCTCGCCCCGGGGAGCGCGGCGATGTGGTCGGGGCCTCCGCGGGGTAGCGCGAGGCCGACTGCGACCATGTCTCGGTCCGTGGCGGCGTCCTGGACAACATGGAGGAGCAGCAGGCCCGGGTGCCCCCTAGGGCGCCAGAGCGACTCCCCGTGGATGTAGGGCATGCCCGCCGTCCCGTGGAGGTGGTAGTCGAAGAGCTGGTCACCGAAGTAGTCGCCGTGCGTGCCGCGCGAGCCCCACGACGCGTCCAAGAGCCCCGCGCTGTGCTGCCGGACCATCACCTTGATGCCCTTGGCGTTCAGGCGTGGGTCCTTCGCGTCGCGTCCCCCGCCGTCACGGATGCCCAGGTAGAACCTCGGTCGCGTCGCCTGGTACTCGCTCAAGTTGAGGAGGTGCCAACGCGTCGTAGGCCGGTCCGTGGGGACAAAGGCCTGCGCGGTCTGGTGGTTGAGGAGCTGGGACCAGAGCCTTAGGTAGGCGGCAATCGAGTAGGGGCAGCCCGTCGGCGGTGCTGAGACCGGGTGGTCGTTGCCGTCGGGGAGCTTGAGTAGCGGAGCCAGGCTCCACGTCTCTTGGAGCTCGGCCCAGCGCTTGTACATGGGGTCCTTGAGATCGGGAACGTGGTGGCCGTACCGCAACCGGTCGAGGATGTCCGCCACGTCTGAGAGTTCCACGGGCTCGGGGCAGATGAGGCCCCTGCGCTTTCCCGCTGCGTTCAGCGCCGTCCACGTCTTGGAGGAAAGCAGGTCCGCGACGAGACCGATGTTGTCTTTGACCAAGGCCTCGTTCTGGTGCTCCACGAGGCGAACGAACGGCGTAGGCCCCGGGTGCAGAGGCACCTGCCGGACGTTGGCGACCTTCGCGGTCGCCCGGTAACCTGGCCCTTCTAGGACGAAGAATCCGTCGGCAGCCGAGAGGATCGAGCCGGGCTTGGTTCGCGAGAGGATGTCCCGTTTCAGGGACTCGTCGTCGAAGTGGTAGTCCCTAAAAAGCCGGAGCTGATCGGAGTAGAGAAACACACGGCAGAAGGCCAGGTGTCCGCCCCGGTATCCGAGCCACCGCTGCATCTGCATCTGGGTGTCTGCCACGGGGCTGGTCGACGGACGTACGAACACGCTCGTCGTGAGCCCTTCGAGGGTGAGCCCCCGGGACAGGACGTTTCCCGCTACGAAGATGGTGAAGATGTCACCAGGGGGAGCGACCTTTCCCGGCTTGCCCTCGACCGGGGCCACCTCGAAGCTGGGCCGGCCGGAGGCGTCCTCGTCCGAGTTGAGGACCTTGAGCTTGGTATGGGGGAAGACCTCGTTGAGCAGGACCGTCCTGACCGCGGACCACGTGACCGTCTCGAGGCCGGAGCCGTGCGCTCCCGGGCAATACTCGAGGATCTTCGCGCTCGCGCGATAGCGCTCGAGCCACGTGCGCCAACGGTCGTCCTCGGCGTCCAGCCGCGAGGCAAGGCCAGGCGCGTCCAGGCGCTCGGGCACGACGTCGAGCGGGTCTTGGGGGGCCTGCGGCGGCAGGTGTCGGCTCCACCGGTGAACTTGTCGCGCGACCTCGAAGTGGGCGTCCTTCTTGACCGAGGGGTGGATGAGCATCGTGTGGACGGGGGGCGCGACGGCGGGCCAGTGCTTCGCTTCGTGCTCCGGCGACACGTCCGAGAGCTTCTTTCCTGCGAGGAGTAGGCGCACCGCGCCGGCGACGAGGTAGGCGCGTAGTGCCTCTCCGAGGGCATCGTGCCAGTGCGCGTCGAGACGGCCCCCGTAACTGGCTTCACTCTCTCCAAGCTGCCGCTCGGGAAACGGCAGGGGTTGGCAGAACCCGGCGTCCGAGAAGGCCGGCTCGTAGAAGAACCGCCCCCCCGTGTAGAAGGCGCGGATGCCCTTCGGCTCCCGGTAAGTCAGCTCGCGTGGCTCCAGGCTGCCGGTCGGCCCTGGCGTCCGCAGGGCCGCCCCGAAGTGCCGCGGCGATAGCGGGTTGTGCGACTGCTGAACGAGGTTGGCTTGGGGCGTCGCCGTGTACGCCACGTACGTGGCAAAGAGCCTCTCGTGCAGCGTCTCGGTGGGCGTCGCCATGCCGCTCCAGAGTCGCTGGATGAGCACCGGGGTGACCTTGTCCAAGCTCTCCGACGAGAGAACGGATGCGTCGTCGGCCTCGTCGTCGAACACGACCATCTCGACCGGTGCCGTCCCTCCGGCGGCGAACGCCGCCGCTAGACTCGTTCGGAGGAGCTTGGCCAACTCGGCCAGGTGATCGTCCTCCTTGGGCACGACGAAAATGACGGGGAGCCCCTTGCGCACGGCGTCGGTCACGCTCGTGCCGTGGGCCTTGATGTAGTGGCGGGCGTCGAGACGCACGTCTGCGCCTTGGACGTCATAGGGGCTGGGAACGAGGACTCGGGCTCGGTCCCGACGGTAGGCCGTCGCGGGGCTCGAGCCGTCGAGTTGGGACAGGAGGCGCCCGTAGGTCTGCAGCCACAGAGCGACCTTGGTGCCGCTCAGGACCACGACGATGGCGACGCCGCGGTCGAGCACCTTGGCGGCGACGGCCAGCATGCTCGCGGTCTTGCCCGACTGCACCGATCCCACAACGATTCCGGTCCTCAGGCGGCTCGCGGGCCACGCGGTCGGGTCCGGGACGCCGTCCTTGCGCGGCGCAACGTGCCCTGCGACGAGCGTCGAGTCCGCGTCGAGCGCCTCGAGCGAGGTCTCGCTGATTCCCGTGAGGCGGTTGCGCAGCCGGGGCCACCATCCCGTCGGCTCTCCCGGGGCGGCCGCGACGTAGGGCTTGAGGGTTTCGGTCGGCAGCGGCAATCGAGCGCCCTTTTCAGTGCTCGGACTTATCGTAGTCCTGTTGCAGCGCTTGGAGGACGTCGAGGCAACTGGACCCCATCGCCGACTCCAGCGCCGCGGCGAGCGGCTTCAAGTCAATCGAGAGGTGCTCCAGCATCCCGATGGCCACGCTCGCGATGAACCCCCACTGTGTCCGGTTCTGGGACTTCTTGGGGCCCTTGCGCGTCTCGGTGAACGCTCGGGCCTTGTCGATCTGCTCGTCCGAGAGGGCTTTGGCTCCGCTGAGCACCAAGAGCACCGAGGCCACGAGGCTCGCGACGAAAGGCAGCTCGTCCCACTTGCTGTCGAAGCTGCCCTTGCTCTTGAACTTCGGGTGCCACGCGCCGTCGGCGGCGCGGTGGAGCTCCGTGGCGTCGCAGATCAGCTCCGTTAGCCCCTTCAGGTTGGCTTCCTGGTAGAGGGCATGCTCGGTCGTCTGCTCCATGATCGCGTCGAGGAGCGAGTCGATCTGCTTCGCGGTGGACGGCGTGGTGTAGACGCCGTCGTTCTTGTTGGGAGCCTGCGCGAGAATCGCCACGGCCCACGCCAATACCTTGGTCCGCTTGAAGCGTGCGATGCCTATACCCTTCTCTTCGAGGAACTTCCCGACTTTCCGTGCGCGGTCCACCAACTCCTCGTCGGGCAGGCAGGGAGCCAGCTTCTTTCGCGTCGGCTCGTCTGACCGGTCTCCGCCGAGAAAGAGGAGGAGCCGCGTGAGGTAGAGGTGGTGGTAGACCGCGTTTCGCAGTTCTTCGGCGTTCAGCTTCCTCCCCTGTTTGTTGTACAGGCCGAAGACGTGGTGGATGTCCTGGATCTGTGTGTTCTCGTACAGGATGACCGGGATCTTGTACTTGGCGTCCTCCTTTTCGAAGAGCTTCTCAACCTTGATCTTTTGATCCCCGATCGCGATCGTCTTGTCCTTGATTTCGCAGTAATACTTCTGGGACAGGTGGGCGAGCGGGTGATCCGCTTCGTATTTCGGAAGCGGGAATGGCAGGTAGTGCTCATCGTGGTCGCTGCCCTTGACGCCGTGCTTCTTCACGAATTTCTTGAAGCTCTCGTCGAAGAGCTTGAAGCCCGCATCGCCCCCATGTGCCCGGGCGAAGTCGCACGCCACCGGATGGCGCCCGATGAAGCGCAGGATCGCCGTGAGCCTCTGCTTGCCATCGACGATCTGCCAGACGTCGTCCTGGCGCTCCTTCGTGAGGATGATCGAGGGCAGTGGAATGCCGAGGAGAATCGACTCGACGAGCAGTTGGGACTCGCTCTTCGACCAGACGTCCCCGCGCTGGAAAGACGGGTTGAGGTCAAGGCCTCCTTCCTCCGCGTAACCCCTGAAGTCCTTGATCTTCCAGGTATCGACTTGAGCGGTGATCTTCCCTGGCTGGCGCTTGGACTGCGCCCCCCACTCTTCCCACTTCTCTCGCCACGACCGTGCGGCCGCGCTTCTGCCCACCTCCTCGAGCTCCTCCTCGAAGACGGTGCGTAGGTCGACCGCCTTGCTCAGGAACGTCTCGAGCCGCTGCCGACCGATCTCCGTGAGCGCGGGGAAAGGAGCTACCGAGGCCAGGGCGCTGAGCTTCTTTCCGGGAGCGGCTTGGTAGAAGAGCACGCGAAGTGCCTGCAGCGGAGTGGCGTTGTGCTCGATGGCGCTGTCGAGGCACAGCCACCCTTGCACCGAGGTGACCTTCTGGAGCCAGTCCCCGTTGTTGAAGTCCACTGTGCTCGCCTCGAAGGCGGGTAGGCCCGCGCCTGCGGGGCCGTGGCCCTCGGGAGGCTCACCAGAGAGAGACAGCTGCGCCAGCGCTTCCGCGACGCCTGCGTTCTCGTCCAGGAGGGCCTCGCCAGCAACAGGTGCTGGGTCTTGGTCCGCGGTGGCGATGGCGGCTTCGGCAGTGTCTGGCATCGGGGCTCCTGGCCGTCTCGTCGCTCGAGCGACAGAGCGTGTTGTGCAGTGGCTGCGAAGAGGGGTGAGCATACCCAACCTCCGGTTCCGATCCAGGATGGCGTACGCCCGCCTGTGGCGGGACGGCTCGCGTAGGCGCTCGATCGAGCCCAAGCCTTGGCACGCGGCGCAAGCCAGAAGGCCACTCGCGTTTTCCGCCGAAGGCAAGGATGAAGACGCCCCACGGAGTTCACGAGAGCTCCGACACCTCGAGGTCGAGCGTGCGCAGGGGACTGTCAGCCTGGCCGCGGATGGTCGTCTTCTTCTGCAGACAGTCCGTCGGGAAGGGGCCCGGGTCGGGCCTCCTCTCCGACGGGCCCCGCTCGCGTCGGCGCGCCGCCCTGCGCTGCTGCCACGAAGAGGAGCTTCTCCATGATCCCCTGCCCCGTCATCTGGAAGCGCGACGAGTCCCACCCCAGCGGCGGCTGGGAATTCGTCCTCGACGTCCAGGAGCAGGCAACCCACCTTATCGTCCCAGGCTCGCCGCCCCTCGTTGGCGTTCGCTGCTGGTCCCTGACCGCCTCCAACTGGCGCACCCAGTGGCACTGGCTTCTAGTCGCCGCAGGCGAGCAGACCTTGGTCGTGGCGGACAGCTGCGACGACGACACCCAAGGTGGATGGTCTCGGACCGTCCGCGTCTGGCCAGTGCCCAAGGACCTGCGGGTGCCTCCGGTGCACCTGCGCGACGCCGACGTCGCCGACGTCTCGGCGCTGATGCTCGACGGGCTGGTTGAGGCCCGCATGTTCTTCAGCGAGACGATCGCGCCTGACGCCCCCAAGACCCTCTTCGAGCAGGTCTCGCTGGGAGCCGACCTGCCTCCTAGCATGATGCAGCGCTTCGCCGACGCGCGGTGCCGGATCCACGCGCGTGCCCGCCTCCCCGCACCGGACGCCGAGGCCCCGCCTGTCTGCTTGGCCCACGCATGCGTCGAGGGCCGAGACTCGTGGGGCGAGGTGGTCGTGGAATTCCACCACTGGCGCGCCGCGTGGCCCCTCAAGCTCCCATCGCGCGACGGGTTCCTCGTCCTGGAGTGGGTCGACGACGAGTCCCCCACCTTCTCCCCCAACGTTCGAGTCTGGTTCGCCCAAGGGAGCCCCGAGGCGGCCCTCCGGGCGCCCTCCCCGGGCCTCCCCCTCGGCTTCGTCTCGGACCCCGTCCGCTCCGAGGCCTTGCCTCCCGGCGCCGACCTCCCGTTGTAGGTACCGCGGTCGGCCCGGCCTACGCCATACCCGAGAGCCTCGTGTCAGGTCCCGGGAACCTCCCGCGTCTCTTCTCTCGGGAGTGGCGGGTGGTCGCAAGTGTTCAGGGTAATCGTGAGCGACCGATAGCCACAGAATGAAGGGACATGAACATGGAAAAAATTGAACAACTGTTCCGTGGACTCTACGAAGATTTCCGGACCCGCCGGGATGGGCACATTGGCGACGCCCGTTTCGCTCCATGGTTCAGACGGGGCCGCAATTCCGCCTACCCTCCGGTCATCGGATTTGGGCTGCCCCGACGCGACGATGAGCAGATCCCCATGGTTACCATTGGCATCAATCCAAGCACGGAAGAGTTTCCGGCCCACATCGCGCGGGACGAGAATGTCGCGTTTCAGTGGCTGGAACAGACCGGCTACTTCGAGTGGAGAGATCGGCGGGGGCCATACCGCGATTGGTTCGACTTCTCGAACGACCTCGTAACAGAGGTGCGCTATCCCGAAGAAATGTGGTCCCACTATGAGATCGCAAGCGTGCCCGGAGGTGTCGTGTCCGACGGAACGCGCCGCGTTCAGCGGGTGCCGCACCTGGACCTCACGCCCGTCGTAACCGATGGCGGAATGGAGAGGGTCGAGAAGGATGTCGCCGACAAGAACGCAGCCCCCGACCTGCTCGGGGAGGGCATTGAATTCTGCCTTCTTCCCCTGCTTGAGCACCTCGTCAAGGGCCACAGCACGCGCCTCGCGGTGCTGTACGGCTATGTGCCCGCCGAACCGGGCAAGAGCCTTCTCCAACGAACTCTGCCCGGGCTCTTTTCGCGGGTTGGGAAAGGCGCGACGATCGATGGGCGGGGGCCTGTTCCCACAATCAAGGTCGCCGCAGGTACGTTCGACATGCAGGACGCTAGGACCGCTCGCAGGGGCAGTCTCTCGGACCTCCGAGTCGTTTTTTGTTCTCACGGCCCGAGCGCTTTGAACCGGCGCAACGACCTCCCGAGGGCGGGAGATCCTGCGACCAAGTACTCCGACAGCATGACTAAGGCTGGAAGGAAGGTTCGAGAATGGTGCTCGGAGGAATGGTGGAGGGGCCACTAGAGGGCAAGTGGTCTGCTTGTCGTCAATCCCCAGCACTTCGTGAACGAGGACGGCTCGCTGCCGCTCGAGCCCACGAGGCTGCGGGCCGCACGGTAATATGAGCTGTGCAGGTCGAGACCGTCACCACCCAGGATCGCAGCCTTCTTCAGCACGTTCGGCAGACGCTTGCTGAAGCGGACTCGGCTCTCCTGTGCGTGGCCTTCGTCCAAGAGCGCGGTGTCCATCTCCTCAAGAAGGAGATCGAAGCGCTCCGCTCGCGCAACGGCGACGTCCGTCTCCTTGTCACCACGACGTTCGCTACCACCGATGACAGCGCCCTCGGAATGGCCAGCCAGCTAGGCGCCCGGGTGAAGGTGCTAAACCCGGGCTCTGGCTCATACCATCCCAAGGTCTACCTGGGCCTGAACACAGACACGGCTCAGGCCGTAGTGGGCTCCGCGAACATGACTAGCGGCCTTGCGACGAACGTCGAGATGGGCGTTTGGATGAAAGGGCGCTCCTCGGAGGTCCCTCTCGCGAAGGTCCGGGAATTCTCTGAGCGCCTTTGGAACGACCCGCGAGCCGAGGTGTGGCTACCCAATCGCGTCTCAGAGCCGCGGCACGAGACCTTCGCCCCCGACCTCTACCCCGGACTTCTGCGCGCTGTAAGCGCTTCGCGCAAATTCCTAACTCTCGGCCAAAGGCCCAAGCTCAACGTCGTCACGGAGATAAGCCTCGACGGGCTCCTCGTTGAGACTGAGCGGTCAAAGGCTCGCATAGGTGGGTCCGAGCGTGTCCCAGCCTCAATGTTCAACCTCGCCTGGGACTACCTGCGCACGCACGGCGAACTGTCGAACAAGGTGCTGGAGAAGGACCTGCGCGTGAACCGCTCGAGCGCAGTCTGCGCGATCCTCGCGCGCCTGCCAGGAGTTGAGCAGATGAATGGCCCCGTTATCACCCTACGGTGGAGGGCGTGAATACTCCGTTCACACGAGCCGACTTGCAGCGGGCTCTTGGTCTCGTGAAGTTGCGCGAGATTGGGCGAGTTTTCGTTCACTGTGACGCGCGTCCAGGCGATCGGGTGCCAGCAGCAACGGTGCGGGGGCCAGCAGGGCGAGCGTGAGCGCGAAGGCCGTGGCCCAGCTTCTCCAATCCATGCGGCGAGGCGAGCGACATAGAAAGGGCGTAATATCTCGCTAGGATTTGCCAGGTCCGGCGCAACAGCCAACTGAGCCGGGACGGGCGCTTTCCGCAAAGTACCTACCTTAGGCAGGCGAAGGCCCCCGGATCTGGCGCCATCGTCCGCGAAAACGGGATCTACTCCTACGGCATAGGTTCACTCTTCGAGGAGGGCACGTGGCGCTAATTCCATGCGAGGAGTGCAAGCGGGAGATTTCGAGTAGAGCAGTCGCCTGCCCTCACTGCGGCTGCCCTGTCGCAGTCCCCTCCACCGCTAGCGCGACGCAGTCTCAGCCACCGCCACCTTTGACAGCTACCCCCGCCTCCTCCCGACGGCGGGGCAGGCGTGGAAGGCTGCCGCGACTCGGTAGGGACTTCTTCGCTCCTCGACCTGAGGACTATCCTCTTCCGGTGGTCCCACCGTTTACGGATCGAGCGCACTTCCGCCAAGAGCGCAGAGGCCCGGGCAAGAGGGCCATGGCGCGCGACATGAAGCGCAACCCGACCCCGGCGGAGCGCTTGCTCTGGACGTTCCTCGCGGGCGAGCAGACTGGACATCGCTTCCAGCGCCAGAAGGTCCTGTTCGGCTACATCGTCGACTTCTACTGCAGGGAGCGAAACATCGCGGTCGAACTCGACGGCCCAATCCACGAGCAGCAGGAGGCTTACGACGCCGAACGAACCACCCATCTCTCTCGGTGGGGCATTCGCGTGGTTCGGTTCACCAACGAAGAGGTCCTCACTGACCCTCAGCGGGTCGTTCGGCGGCTCATCGCGGTGGCCTGACGCTGAAGGTCATGCTCCCCTCGAGTTTGGGGGAACGAGTTCCCGCTCTTCAGGGGGACGGCATCTACCACCAAGTCGCACCTTCGGGGATCCACGCCGGTATTGGTACGTCAATGGCCAAGGATTTCGCGGTTGGAGAGCCGTTGGAGAACTTCTGCCGACCCTTCCTAATCGCGAGACCAATAAGGCGCCGCCGAAGTGGGCGCAAGCCACGCACCAGGAGCCCCAACGCGGACCTGCTGGTCACGCCGGACGAAGCCTTGGGCGAGCTCGCCGCGAGGCTCGTCCACGAGTTTGCGTGGACGCCTATGCGCTTCTCCGAGGAAGCGAAGGGCTACGTCCCTGGACCCGCCGTCGACATCCACCTCTTCGACGACCCCGTACCCGGCGGCCAGGAGCGTCGACTCGTACCTCTGCGTGCCCCGAGCGGCCTCCCTGTTCGAATCTTCGCCGCCCAGCACCCCATCGAGCAGGAGATGATCCGCGAAGCCGAACTGCTCCCGGTTCGCGACAGGCTTCGCGCCGCCATCCCCGTCCCTGTGGCCCCGTTGGGAGGCATACTTCTCGTCAAGCTCAAGGCCCACCGCTTGCTCGACCTCGGAGCGATCGGGCAGACCGCCGAGCACCTCTACCGCACGCAACTCGACGAAGCGGTGCAGTGGGCCGCCAAGCGCGACCCGGCCACGGCCGAGGAGTTGCAGCAACTCATCGCGAAGACGCTCGCTCGTCGCGTTCCCACGCGCATGGTCCCCGTCTCGAAGTACAAGCCGAAGCCGAAGCCCTGATCAGAGGTCGCCCCGTGTCCTTCGACGACTCGTCCGACGACCGCGAGCCGGTCATCTCACTCCTCGCCAACATCAAGGCGGCGATGCCGCAGCTCCGGCAACTCTGGCGCGACTGCGATGACCATTGGGGCTTTGAGGATCCCGTCTATCGCTTCTACCACCAGAGCTGGAAGGTCTATGACCTGCAGGCCAAGACCCTAGCCATCGTCGCGGCACTGCAGGCTCTCGCTCCCGACCGAGCCCTCAACGATTGGTTCACGCAGATCGTGCGCGACGGTACGGGTAAGAAGTTCGCGCAGGATCACAACAAGCGCTGGCTCGAAGTGACCAGGCCCATCCTCGAGGCGTTCTTCCACGCCAAGTACTTCCTGGAAATGGCCATCCGCTACGGCAAGTTGGAGAAGCCGCCGAACTCTATGCCCAGCGGCTGGGCTGCGCTCCTTTACCTCTACGAGCTTCGATACGACGTGTCCCCCGAGGTGGCGGAGCAACTTCGCGAGCGCGTGGCGCGACAGAAGGAGGAAAGGAGCCTACTGCTTCTGAATTCCATCGACGACTGGCCCCCCTTCAGCAACGAGACCTTCGCTCACCAGAATCTCTGCCCTGGGCTACGACCCCTTCCGCTACCTCGAGCCGCACCCGCGCCCCGAGAACCCCGCCGCTCTGTTCCTCTGGGCCCTCACTGCGCCGGATATCGAAGCGCGACTCGCCGAAGCTCTGCCTTGGATCCTCCTCGCCTATCCGGACCTCGACCTCCTTTGGCTCGTCCGCGAAGCCAAGCTCCTCGACCTGCAGAATCGACTTGGCTACCTGGTCCACCTCGCGCACGCCGTGGCTCTCAGAACCCCTCGCTTCGCCCACCGCAGCCAAATCCTCGCGAGCCTCCTCGAAACGCTCGAACCTTCGCGCCTCGCCCGTGAGGAGCCCCTGTTCCAATGGGATGCCCCTCCGACCCCTAGGTCACGCGAGATCATCTGCGTGCTACGCACACCCGAAGCCGCGCACTGGAACATCCTCACGACCTGGAAGCCTGAGCATCTCGACTACGACTGGTAGTGGGCTCTCGCCAGAGAGCGACAGTCCTTGCCGAAGACCATTGGCGGGAGAAGGAGCCTCATCAGCCCTGCTCTGCTCTTCCGCGGGACGCTCTGCCAGAGTTCGGTGAAACGGCCAAGAGCACCTCGAACCCGGTCGGGGCCCTCAGACTTCGCCTGCAGCCGCCCGGCCTCCGCGGCCACCCTTGCGATCCGGCCCTCGACGGCCTTGATCGCGGCCTCGGCCTCGCTCAGCCGCTTTGAGAGGAGGCCGGGGCTCGATGCACCCGAGGCAATTGCGTCCACCAGGCGCTTCGCTTCATCCCTTCGCTTCCTCAGCTCGCCCTCGAGCCGATTGCGCTCTTCGCAGAGCATCGGCGAGCGCTCTGCCGCCTCCCTGGCCGCCACCTTCACCATCGTCGCGACCATCGTCTCGCTGCTCACGAGCTGGCGGAGTCGATCGAACGCCAGCTCCTCGACGGCCGGCGCGCTCACGCGGCGCACCGGGCAGGAGCCGGCCCCCTCGCGGATCGCGCGGGTACACAGATAGTAGAAGTACTTCTTCTCGTTTCGGCCCGTGGCGCTGCTTGGGGTCATGGCCCGATCGCATGCTCCGCAGCGCACGAGGCCGCGGAGCAGGTAGTCGTGGTCGAGGCCCGTTATGGTATGCGGCTTGTGATGGTCGCCGAGGACCTTCCGGACGATCTCGAAGAGCTCGGGGGCGACGATCGCCTCGTGCTGTCCGGGGTACAGCTGGCCGAGGTGCCTCACCTTGCCGAGGTAGGCCGGGTTGAGGAGCACGCGGTTGAGCGTGACCTTGTCGAAGCTGTGCCCGCCATTCTTGCGGCCCGTCGAGGTGACCCACTGCTTCGTCCGGTAGCCCTTCTCGTTGACCACCTTGAGCGCTCGGAGGAGTGAGCCCTCCTCCAGGTAGATCTGGAAGAGGTCGCGGACGATCCCGGCCTCGGCCTCGTTCACGACGAGCCGGTTCTTCTCCTTGTCGATGTCGTAGCCGAGGATCGGCTTGCCGCCGCACCATCTGCCGTTCTTGCGTGCGGCAGCGATCTTGTCGCGCGTCCGCTCTCCTATGAGCTCGCGCTCGTACTGCGCGAACGAGAGCAGCAGGTTCAGCATCAACTTCCCCTGCGAGGTGGCCGTGTTGAGCTCCTGCGTCGCCGAGGCGAAGTCGACGTGGTGCGTCTCGAGGAGCTTCCACAGCTCGTAGAACTGCGAGATGGACCGGCTGATGCGGTCGATCTTGTAGGCGACGACGACGTCGATCTTCCCAGCCTCGACGTCCGCGAGCAGCCGCTTGAGCGCAGGCCTCTCGAGCGTGGCGCCGGAGAACCCAGCGTCTGAGTAGGCCTGCGCGAAGGTCCACTTGCGCTCCATCTGGGGATCGGCGGCGCGGATGGCGACGTAGTTCTTGCAGATCTCCTCCTGCGCCTGCAGCGAGTTGAACTCGAGGGCGGCCTGCTCGTCGGTCGAAACTCGGGTGTAGATCGCGCATCGGCGCTGAGCGCCGGGTAGGCTTTGGGCTTGGGCTCCGGTCTCGGAGCCATTCTGGGTCTTGGGCGTCATCGCAAGCCTTCGTTCTCAAGGTGCTGTGGGCGAGTCCGGCGACGTTGCTGCGCCAGTGGCTTCGAGCGCGAACTTTTGCTCTCATCAGCGCTCTCTCCTGCCGGAGCACCAGGCTCGATCGTCGCTGCCTTGGCGGCCCTCTTCCTGGCTCTGCACCTGCGTGTCTTCTCGCGGTTGCGCTTGGCGTACATCTCGCGCATCGCGTCGAGAAGGATCTTCGCGGCGGCCTCGAGTCGCTGTTCGGGTGTGAGGTCGAACTCGGGGAAGTAGGGGCCGTTGGTTTCGGTCACTCCTCGTTTCAGGTCGTCTGCTGCCATCGGCGCACTCCTCGAGCCCTTCTGCTCGGGACGGAGGGGCTATGGGCTTCCGTCGACCACCTCGGCGCGGTCGCCGCGGACCTCGATGATCATGCCCTTCGGTCCAGGCATGGCGACCAACGCGGATCTCGTCGACTTCTTGATCTTCAACTTCGCGGTGAGTCCGTGCCACTCGTGAAGATGGCCCTGAATGACGAGCACGGGGCGGACCGCCTCGACGAGGCCGGTCACGCTCTGGAAGCAGAGACTGGTCAGGCGTTCCCAGGACTTCTCCGGGAAGAGGCCCTGACGGCGCATCGGGTAGTGCGAGAGGATCACGACGCGGTCGCCAGGGCGCTGCTCTTGGGCGAGGTGCCTCTGGACACGCACGCAGACTTCCTCGAGTTCTGAGTCGAGCGGAGGGATGAGGGTGCGGCTGTAAGCGAAGCCGACCCCTGCCAGAAGCAGATGCTCGGCAAGGCGCACGACCCGGCCAGAGATGTTCCGCTCGGGAATGAAGAAGTCATAGGGGTCCGCGTAGTCGTGATTGCCCCGCACCGTGTACACGGGGACCGGCCGCCGGCGAGCCCAAGCATCGACATCGGGATGGTCGTTGTCGGACAGGCCCGGGGGCGCCTTCGTGAAGCTGGGCAGGTCGTAGACGTCTCCTGCGTGCAACCAGGCCGTGGCGCCGTTCTCTGGCAGCGTCGGAGGCAGGCGGTCGTGGGTGTCAGAGCAACAGAGGAGCCTGATAGGCATGCTGTGATGCGGCCGTCCGGTCCGCAGCGTTAGGCTTCGTTCACGTCTTCGAGCGGCGGAGCTTTCGGAGCCGACGTGCAGGATCGAGGCGTTTGAGGGCTGTTGCGAAGGCGCCCGCGTACGCTCGTTCGCGGACCTTGCACGCTTCGATATCGGCGAGGAGAGCGCGCCCGAGGCGCGCGTCCCGCGCTAGGCGGTCGACTGCGTCGGAGAGGTCCACGCTGTTCTGCAGGTTCAGCCAGAGCTGCGGTGTCGTTTCGAGCACGTGCGCGAGCCGGACCGCGATCTCCGCGGTCACGCGCTGGCCGCGGATGATGCCGCTGAGTCGCCGTGCTGAGATGCCGAGGCGGTCAGCAAAGGCGGTCCTGGTGAGGCTCATGGGCTTGATGAAGTCGTTGAGCAGGATTTCGCCAGGGCTGACGGGACGGCGGTTAGCTGGCAGTTCGATCTCAGCCCGGTAGCGCCGGAACGCAGCGACGAGGCGCGCTGGCGGACGGTACGCGGTTCGCTTCTTCTGGGTGCTCATCGGTGCCATCTCCCTGCCGAGTACTCGTCCGGCGACCAAGGAACGCTCTTGCGATATGCCGAACACTACTAGCAGCCCGGTCAGACAACGCTCCGACGACATCAGGGCGAAGTTGGCGCTTTTCGGAGGCGCTTCGACGCTTGTCACCAACCCTGAACAGAGATCGACACGACCCCGAGGTTCGGCTCGAATTCGCCCTCGCACACCAAGTCCTGCAAGTCAGCGCTTCGACTGGCCGAGCGCAAACGCCTTGATGGCCTCGGGCGAGAAGCGAAGATTCCGTATCACTCGGATGGACGGCAACCTTCCACTCTGGGCCGCATGGTAGACCCAACTTTTGCTCGCCTTGAGATAGGTGGCGACATCTTCAATCGTCCACAACGGCTCAAGTTCGTGCTGGCATTGGCGCATTGGCTGGACATTCACATGTTCGGGTAGCTCCAGTTGGTCTAGGCAGTGCGCAAGGTGGTCAAGCGCTTCAGCCAGGAGCCGTGCGCGCGCTGCGGCGTCTCTCGCCGCGCGGGAGTAGGCAGCCTGCTTCATTTTCGTCTCGGTCGTTCTTCTGGAGTCGTCGAGCATTTCGGAGAACCAGCAAGAGCCTCAGCTGTGCAGGACTTCGTGATCTAGAAGGTCTTGTCCCCACTGCTTTAGTAGCTCGCCCCAGACGTCCCAAAAGCCGTCCGGTCGATACTTCTCCGCGAGGCGCTCGAGGAACTTGTCGTCCCCCTTGCACGGCTTGCTCGCCGATCGCCTGGCACAGGCAATCAGCTGCGGCCACGGGACGACGTCCTCAGGCGGCATTGGTGATCCCCTGGCCTCTAGCTCCAGCAGGAGACGGCCGTAAAGCGTGTCCCTGACCCGGTTGAATCGTGCGACGGCTCGGGGCTTTGCGCCAGGCGCCCGGAATTCTTGGCCGAGCAGTCCCAGCCAAGCGCTCAGGTGCAGGAGGCCTAGCCAGGGATCCGGTCCGGCCATCGCGCATGCGGCGTCGTACCACGGGTGCCGCGTGCAGCGGACGTAGAAGGTCTTCCCGCTAGGCGTTTCAACAGTGAAGAGCTGACCTGGAAGGCGATTCAGGATTGCCGGGTCGATGGTGATGCCATCGTCGATCTTCTTGACCGTGTAGCCGAGCCTTCGCGCTAGCCACCTCCTTCGCCTGCAGCGCTTGGCAGAAGTAGGCCACCCTTGCTCGCCTGAAGTGGGCCAGACGAGAAGCGCAGTTGGGTGACGCTTGTCGGTCGCAGTGCCGGCGGATGCAGTCCCCCGATTCCAGAGGGGATCAAAACGCCACCGCCGAAGGCGGTCCCACGCCTCCGGCGGTGCGAGCTGGCTTGCAGTGAGTGGGCGCCCGAGCCTCCGGCATTCCGTCGGGTCGCGGGATGGTCGCCACCAGGGCCCGCTCTTGGCAGTCCCCGGAGGCCCGGGCGCTTTTCAGAAGTCCGGTTCGGCGTCGCGGTCGCCGTGCACGTGGTCGAGCAGTTCGGCGTAGCCGTCGAGGACCGCACGCAAGCTGTTGGCGAGCAGCACGATGGACGCCGCGAGGGCTCGCTGAGTCGGCGGTGGCTCCGCTCCGAGGCCGCGGCAGGCGTCCTCTTCGAGCTCGGGGTGCTCCGCGTGCATGGAGCGCACGACGAGCACCAGGGTGGTATCCAGCACCGCGAGCAGCGGACGCTGGCTCTCCAGGACGATCTGGTCGAGCGCCGGCAGTCTGTTCACGCAGCCTCCCTCAGCCCTGCCGCTCGCGCAGGCTGGGCCCGTCGATCTTCACGGTGTGGCAGCGCTCGCGAAGTCGGCTGAGCAGCGCCTCGACGAGCGGCTTGTTTCCGAGGAAGCCGTGCCACTCGTCGTACTGCAGGTTGGTGGTGATGATGGTGGGGCGATGCCGGTGCCGCTCCTCCATGAGCTTGAAGAAGATGTTGGTCTGCTCGGGCCGCAGGTTGAGGTAGCCCATCTCGTCGATGGTCAGCACGTCGATCCGCGCGAGGTGGTTAATCAGCTTGCGCGTGGAGCGGTCGGCCAGCGAGGCGTACATCTCGTCGAAGAGGTCCTGAGCCTTCACGAAATACGCCCGGTAGCCGTTCTGCAGGGCCTTGAGCATCAGCCCGACGGCGAGGCCGGTCTTCCCGACGCCGGTGGGGCCGACAAAGACGATGTTCTCGGCGCGGCCGACGAAGTCGAGCTCGGCAAAGGTGCGGATCTGCCGCTGCGAGACTCCGGGCTGCTTCTTGAACGGGAAGGACTCCAGGCTCCAGGTCTCGGGCATCCGCGCGTTCTTGATGCGCCAGACCAACGCGCTCTCCTGCCGGCTCTGCCACTCGGCGCGCAGCAGCCGGACCAGAAGCTTCTCGACCGGCAAGCCCTCTTTCTCGGCTTTGGCGTGCGCGTCGTCGAAGAGCTCGCGCACCTTCTTGAGATGCAGGCTCTTGAGCAGCTGCTCCAGTTCCTCATTCATCGTCGCTCTCCTTGTGGGGACTCTCAGCCGGCAGCACGAAGAACTCGTGCGCGATCTCCTTGAGGACCATCCGCTCGAGTCGATCGAGGTCGTAGAGCCCGTACTGCTCGGCCTGCCGGACCGCGGCGAGCACTGAAGCCCGCGGGTAGTCGCGCACGAACTTGAGCAGGCGACGCAGCGCGAGCGTGCCGCGCCCCGGAGAGCGCTTCTTCAGCCCCGTGACGTAGCTGGCCAGCGCTGGCTCCGCGGTGAGCAGCGACTCCTCCTCGACGCCAGGGGCAGCCTTGGGACGCCCCTGACCTCGCTGCGGACGATGCGCCGGGTCGGTCACCCGCTGGTCGCAGCCGTCGAGGACGCGGTCGTGGGCGGCCACCACCCTCGGGCCGTCGAAGACCTCGATCCGGTCCTTGGTCTCGCGGACCTCGAGCTGCCGGCCGATGAGCGCGTACGGCACGGAGTACCGGTTGGTGTGGACGCTGACGTAGCCCTCGACGTCGACGAAGCGGTGGTGGAGCACGTAGACCTCTGGGACCCAGATGGGCAGCGGCTTGAGGTGGGGCTTCTCGGCTGCGAAGAGTTCGCGACGGCTTGCGTGTAGCGAGCGGCTGAAGGCCGCGTTCTTTCGGTCGCACCAGACGCGCGCCTCCTCGTTGAGGTGACGCCAGTCGCGAAACTCGCGTCCGGCCAGGAAGTTCCCCTCGATGAAGTCGAAGGGCCCCTCGACCCGCGCCGAGCGGTTGGCGTCGCCTATCTCGTGCGCGGCGAAGACGAAGCTGTAGCGCTCGGCGAAGGCCGCCATCTCCGGCACCGGCACCATCGAGGCTCCCGAGCCCCGGAGCACCACGACGTGCGTGTTGTCGATCATGCAGCGCCCGGCCAGCCCCTCGAAGTACCCGAAGGCCTCGGACAGGAAGAGCTTGCACTCGAAGCGCGTGAAGCGTGGGTAGTACTGGAAGAAGAGCATCCGCGAGTAGCACAGGACGAGCGAGGCCACCTGCGCCTCCCGCGGCTTGCCTCCGATGCGCGGCCGGTGCGGCGAGGTGTCGTGCTGCATCTCCTCGCCGGGCGCGAAGTCGTAGCGGCCGGAGGGCTTGGGCGGCTCGTAGCCGATGTGGTGGTGGCGGCAGAAGGCCGTCAGCGCCGGGTACGAGAGCCGGGCGCCTTTCTTCGCGAGCTCCTCGTGGACGCGTACCAGGTTGCCGCCGCACAGAGCGTGCTGCGCCAGGATCTCCTCGCGCCAGGCGTCGGCGAGCTGGGGCCGCACGATCAGCGGCACCTCCATGCTCCCGCTCGCGACGATCTCCTTGACCGTCTCCCTCGAGATCTTCAGGGCCTTTGCGATGGCGCGATTACTGCGCCCCTTCTCGTGCAGCGCGAGGATGGCCGCCCGCAGCTTCTGATCAAGCATCGCCAAGCTCCTTGTCACCGAGCGCGAAGAGCACCGCCGTGTCGGCCTTCGCTTGCGCGAGACAGCGCCGGACCTCGTCTCGCTCTGCTGCCGCGAGCTCACGCGCCACGCCCTCGCGCAGCCGCTTGCTCGCACGTCGGCCGACACCGACCAGCGCACCGAAGTCGCCCAGCAGGAGCTGCGCGGCGCCCGGCTCGACCTTGGCGCGGCGCACCTCGTCTTGCGCTCTCAGGAAAAGCCAAGGGTCCGCGAGCAGGAGCTTCCCGCGACTTCGCCCCGCCTCCCAGCCATGCGCCATAGAGCGCTCCCATCTGCCGACTCGAGATGCGACGACCGCCGAGCCCAGTGACCAGCGCGAGTGCGTCCGACCGGTTGGCGCGCGCCAAAGGCACCAGGTACTTCATCGCCGCGTGCGCGCCGACGACCCCGTCGCGCACCTGCTGCTGGATCTCCTCGGGCAGATCCTCGACGAGCGCCAGGCGCCGGCTCACCCAGCTCACCGTCCGCTCGAAGCGTTGCGCCAGCTCCTGCTGGCCGAGGGCGAAACGCACGACCAGCTCATGGAGCAGCCACGCCTGATCGAGCGGCCCGTCGCCCTGGGCGCTGCGCATCAGCCGCTCCAGGAGCAGCGCGTCCGCCTCCGGCAGATCCCAGACTGTGGCTCGGACTGTGTCCGCCTTCAGCGCCCTGAGCGCCCGCACCCGCTTGTAGCCGTCCACCACCACATGCGCGCCGCCCTCGCCGGCCACGACGACGATGGGCGTCTGCTGTCCATGCTGCGCCAGCGACGCCAGCAAGCGACGCTCCCGCTCGGGTGCGCGCCGTCGCAGCGACTGGTACCGCAGGTCCAGTTGGTGGAACTCGAACTCCATCGCGGCCAAGGGTGCCAGCGCTGGGATCGAGGATTTCGCTACTCCGCGCCTACTTGGCCTGTTTGCCCTGGAGATTCGAGCGGTTGGCTCGGGATCGAGGATTTCGCGATGCCGGAGGCTAACTCTCCTGATTCCCCTGTCTCTTCCAGAGGTTGGCTTCGTATCGAGGATTTCGGCACCAGCAGCCTTCCGAGGCTTCCAAGGAAGTCGGCGCCAACGACTCCGAACTCCTCCTGCGCCATCTCCCACGGCAGACGGGCCAGTGGCGCCGGTACGCGCGGAGGATCGATTGGCTCGCTGGCGTTGAGCGCTGCTCGCGCCTTCGCTCTCCGGGCGATGAAGTAGCCCGGATGCTCCTTCCGCCAAGTCGCCTGATTGCGCAGCCGCAACTCGTGTTGGCACTTCGGCTCCGCGCATGCGCGCTGCCGGTCACCAAGTCGCGGGTGCGGCATGAAGCCCTTCCGGCAGATCACGCACCGCCGCTGCCGTCGCCGAGGAGAGGACATCCCTCACTCCTCGACGATCCGTCGCCGCCGCGCTCGCCTGGCCTACTCCTGCCAAGCACACCCCGGCCAGTTTTCGCGAGCGCTTAAGTCCTTCGCTTCAGCTGCCATCGGGGGTCTTGAGTCGGGTCCTCTCTCATTGCCATCGAAGTCCTCGCATCTGCGCCCATGCGGCTTTTGCGCGGGCTGACACTGGCCAGCGATCTGTCTTTGCAGCTGCATGGTAGCCTGCAGCTCGATGGGTTGACTAGTCAGGTGGTGTCTAGTCGCTGCTCGCGCGAGCTTTCTGGCGTGAAGCGTCCACCTCGACGACGACGAACCGCACGCAGCTTTCGTTCGGCCTCGCGCGCGGTCCCACAATTGGACCGTGTTCTCGTGAGGCTCGGCGAACGTATCCGAGCCCTGCGCGAAGAGCGTCACCTTTCCCAGCAGGCCCTGGCTGAGGCGGCGCAGATGGACGATAAGCACCTGGGCGTTGCTGAACGCGGTGGCACCAATCTGACCGTGAGCAGCCTGTTCGGAATCGCTCGAGCACTCGATGTGCCGCTCGCGGCGCTCTTCGACGGTGTGTAGGCCCTTGGCGTCCCGCCGAGCGCCTTGTTGAAGCCGAGGACGATCCCAGCTCGAATGGTAGGGCTGCCCCACCCACAAGTGGCGCAGGTAGCCAACTCATCGTCTCGATCCGCGGTCCTGCCCATCACTTTGCGGTGGCCGCGCTGCTCGGCGAGCGGACGGCACGGAGCATCGGCTTGGCGTTGGCCGGCCAACTGACGGGCCTGTCCAGCGGGTTGACCTGAGCGACGACGGAAGGGGCCGCGGCGACCTCGGCGACTATCGGTTGGCTCTTTGCCGGTACTTTGATTTGGGCCGGGCAGTCAACGGGCCGGTCAATCGCGCCAGCCTGGGCGCTTGGGTGAGGGCGGGCGGCGACCATCGGTTGGCTCCGACGCGGCTTGTTGACCTTGGGGACGCAGTTGATGGGCCTGTCCAGCGGGTTGACTGGAGCGGCTGGGATGGGGAGCGCGACGATCTTGGCGGCGATCGGCTGGGGCAGAACAGGGTGTCGACCCGGCAGGTTGGCCCTCACTGGTGAGCAGATGGGCTTGTCCAGCGGATTGGCGCGAGCGGCTGCGGCAGGCAGCGCGGCAACGTTGGCGACCATCGGATGCGGGGGTGCCGCCGGCAGGCCTGCCCTCTCATCCTTCCTCGGGATGACGACGGGCACGGCTGGCCGCTGGACCGAGGCCTTCGGAGCAGCCTTGAGGCGGGCCTCCCACTTCGTGAGCAATGCCCTCATCGCGATCGACTGCTTGGGGAACTTGGGCGCGTCCTCAGGCACACGCTTCTCCAGCGCCGCCCGCTGGAACTGGTTGATGGTGACCAGCGCCTCGTTGAAGAAGTCCCTTATCAGCTCAGCATCGGCGGCAGTGACCTTCTCCGACTCGCGCTTGATCGGAGCGATGATGACCTTCGGGGCCTCCGCTCGAGCCGGAGGCCCTACTTTTTCCCGCAGCAACTCGACGGCGCCATCAAGGGTCGCGACTCGGCTGCACTTGCACAGGCTCGACTTTCCAACCATCCAGAAGATGTGGCGGCGAAGGGCCTCGGTCGCCGTGACGAACAGCAGCCTGACCGGCTTGTCGTCAGGAAACGCGAGCCGGTACCAAGTCAGGCCGGCGTAGCTGGACTTGTGGTTGAAGAACGCCCAGTAGCGGTGCAGCTTGTTCTGGATGCTTCCGGTCTTGTTAGGGTCGTCATACCCGTTGGCACCGGACTCGTACTCGACGAAGACCCGCAGATTCGGAGTCTCGACGACCGCATCGGGTTGCAGGCGCTTCCCGTTCTTCTTGTTGGACTCGTCGACGTCGAACGGCAGTCGTAGCAGGGAACCTGAGGACCAAGTCCAATTCTGGATCGGCGAGGTGTAGCTTCCCTTCGCATCCTTGCCCAGTTCCCACAGCCGCACGGCGAGCTCGGCGACCTGGATGTCGTGATTGAGGAAGAGCTCGCCGACGTCGCTTTCGGGAACCTTCAATATCCTCCCGAGGCGCTCGGAGGCCACCAGGTAGCCGCGTGCCGTCAAGCCCCAGACCGGGATTCGGTTCCCTCGCTTGTCGGTGTACGTGAGCCGCTTGATGTAAGGGTTCTTCATCTGCGACAGGGCTCGAAGCCGGTTTCGAACCGCGGAGAGCGACCGATTGGGGGCGGCCACCCGCCCGGCATGGCCGGTCGTCACGTACCGGACCTGCGCGATGAGGGCGATGAGGTCTTCGTCCCTGTCCATCAGCATCGCGCCCTTCTCCTGTCCTTCCTTCTTCGACTTGCGGTCATTCATCTGGGAGTCCCTTCGGATTCGGTTCGTTCGGTGTCCTTCCTCGTCGCTCGCTCCGGAAGTCCTTCACGACCTGAACTCGAGAGGCGGCGCCGGACCTGAGCTGCCAAAGTGGTTCTGTGTCGTGCCCGTGTTGCTCGCGTCTTTGTTGTTTTCGAATTTGCCCTTTCCCACCTGACCAACCCCTGATGCCCCAGCACCTCTAGATTTCTCCTTCCAACCCGACCTGCCCCAACTGCCCAACTGCTGCCCTCTCCCTCTTGCCTTTCCTTTCTTCACCCACCGGATGCACACCTGGGTGCCATCTCCGGTCGTAGGGAGAGGGCACCCAGGTGTGCATCCGGTGGGTGCCTTCACTCGGGGAAAGCCTGCATCCGGGCCTGCAACCTTCGCAGGGGGTCGGCAGGTCGGGGTGCACGCCTTCGCGGAACCCTGGAGGTGCTGGGGCAGCAGGGCTTCGCCGACGCCCACCGCGCGCCACGGACCTCCGGAAGTTTCTGTGTACAAGAAGTCCCGAGCCACCCGGTGTCCTTCGTGTCCGAGAGCGGCCAGGGTCGAGCCGACCGACCTGCTCTCGACCTCGGTGGGCGACTGAAAGGCGCTCGTTGGGGTCCGGCTGTGGCTTCGGTCGGTGCGCCTTGGCTCTTGCTGGGCGACCCGGTGAGCTGCCGAGCCAGGTCTCACGTGAGTTCCGTAGGCACAGCTTCCGAGGGGCAGCGATGAAGCGCTTCTCCCAGTCGTGTCATCGGTCGAGCGCTTCATGAACACATTATGTGCTCATGTTGTGTTTGCGTCAAGCGGACACACGAACACACATGGCACACAACGGCGCCGCGGCTTTGTGGAGTCCAGCTCGAGGCGGTCCGCGCGGGCAGCTACTTCGGCTGCCCGCGATCTGTTCGCGCCTTCTCTGCCTCTGCGAGCCTTCTCTTGTCGTATCGATCGAGAAGCAGGCGGAGGACGTAGTCGCGGAACTGCGTGTCGAGATCCAGCTGCATCTCCTTGCAGTCCTTCCTCAGGACCTCGATCATCGGAGCAGGCAAGCCATAGACACCGATCAAGTCTTCGAGGGCGTTTCTGACGAAGCGGTTCTCGGTGATGCCCGCCTTCTTCGCCAGCCCCTTGACGGTAAGCGCGACGTGCTGAGGTAGGCGCAGCGACATCGTCATGGTGTCCGAGAGCGTTTCTCGAGTCTTTGGCACTTGACCCTCCGTACTCTTGGGATTGTAGCTGCCCCCAGCCCCTGCCGACAGGACTTTGCATTTGCGTGCACACTAAATTCACACAAGCAGTTGACTATTTGAGCGCGAGGTGTCACCATGCCCTACATGCTGAGCGTGACGCTCTGCATCTCGAGAGACGGGGTACGACAATGAACTTCGCGAAGACTGAGTCGCTGTCGTTTGAGCAGCTCTTCTTGAACCTTGCCAAGCGAGCGTTTGCCGAGATGCTCGGCGAAGTACTGGCAGGGCCCGCGGCCGAGCTGCTTCGCCGCGAGCTCCGCGCGGTCCTCGCTGAGCAGGCCTTCGCGAAGCCGCCTGTGAAGGTTTGGCTCTCCGTTCAGGAGGCTGCCGAGATCGCCGGCGTCCATGAGGACACCACGCGGTCGTGGATCCACTCGGGCCTGCTGAAGGCCACCCGCTGCGGAAGGAGCAATCACTTCAGCATCAAGCGCAGCGACCTGGACGCGTTCATGGAGAGCCAGCCGGCACACGCGCCCGAGTCCGTCGATGTCGACAACGAGGTCGAACGAATCATGAGCGGCTCGAAGCTGCTCAGGACCGGGAGCTGAGACATGGGATCTGATCTATCGGCGGCGACGGAAGCTGTGGCTCCGAGTCAAGGACGTGACTGGGAAGTGGTGCAGCAAGCGAACGAAGTACATGGTGGGCCAGGAGGCACTGGCCCAGAAGGCCCTCAAGAGGATCGAGGACCAGGTCGCAGCGGGAAGAGCGATCTCGGACAAGGCGGGGCCGCTGCTGGTCGACGACTTCGCCGCGAAGTGGCTCGAGGAGCGCGTCGGGCTTGGCGTCGAAGACGCCGATGGCGACGAGTCGCGGTACCGAATCCACCTAGCACCATCGCTGGGCAAGCTGCCCATCGCTGAGGTGCAGCCACGACACATGCGCGACGTGTTCGTCTCGCTTCGCACCAGCAAGAAGCTCGCCCCCAAGACCATCCGCAACATCTACTCGGTGGCCAAGGCGCTCTTCCGCGACGCGAAGATCGCAGGACTGATCGACCAGAACCCATGCATCCTGTCGAAGTACCAACTTGGCGAGAACGTAGACAAGGACTCCGAGTGGCGAGACACCGCCCGCTACACTCGCCCCGAGATCATCGCGCTCATCAGCGATCCGCGCGTTCCTTGGGATCGCCGAGTGCTCTACGCTCTCGAGGGTGTCGGTGCCCTTCGTCATGGTGAGGCCGCCGGCCTACGGTGGAGGCACGTGGATCTCACGACGACCCCGCTCGGCAAGTTGATCGTGGCGACGTCCTACGACAAGGGCCGCACGAAGACCCGCTTGCCTCGGTCGATGCCCGTCCACCCGGTCCTCCACAAGATCCTCGACAGCTGGCGGACTCGTGGGTGGGTAGAGCAGATGGGCCGGACTCCCGAGCCCGATGATCTGGTCGTCCCGCTCCCCGCGCCGACGAACCGCGGCCCGCGCGTCGAGTTCGGCGCGATGCGAACGAAGTGCAACTCCTACAAGCGGCTCAAGTCTGACTTGGAGGCGCTGGGCTTCCGGCATCGTCGCGGCCACGATTTGCGCCGCACCGCGATCTCGATGACGCGAGAGGACGGCGCTCGGATCGACATCCTCGAGCTCTGCACTCACACGCCACGGAAGAAGGAGAGAGCCATCGACGTCTACACGACGTTCCCGTGGGAAAGTAAGTGCGCCGAGGTCGCGACGCTGAAGCTCGCTCTTCCGGAAGTCGCGGAGACGACGAAGCCCGTCTCAGTGCCGGAAGTTCTTCCCGACACCGAGACGGGCCAAGTGCTTGATCCCTCGTCGATCCTTGCTACACGCCTTGCTACACGGTCCGGCAACATCGCGGAATCACACGAGGAATCGAGTGGAGGCGCCGGGAATCGAACCCGGGTCCGAGAGCCTTCTGCTCTCGTCACTACGTGCGTAGCCCTTGTTTTGTACTCACACGGCGCTCCCATGGGCAGGATCACCGTGCGAGGTTCCCGGATTAGTCTCGCCAATCCCCCTCCAGGCGAAGGGATCAGCCAGCCTGCTCAATGACGCCCGATTCTGGTTGTGCAGACGGACAACCAGGCGGACGCGCACTCAAACGGTTTCAGGCCGCCAGTGCGAGCTCAACGTTGTCGTTGGCCTTTATGGGTTCCCAGGAAGGTTTTACGAGCTCACCTGAGATGCTCGGCACGCGACTCAAGCTTCAGCACCCTCGTCGAAGCCAGTTCGCCCCCAAGTTTTCAAAGAACACTTGCCTGCTTGGCTGTCCGGACGGCGACGGCCACGACGAGCAAGACGGCCTCAATGTAAGCGCTATGTAGGACAGGGTCAAACCGTTCAAGAATCCTTGGGAATTCCAACGCGGTACGCAAGCCACCCAAAGCCAGAGCCCCCGAACTGCGGGGCTCCGACCACCCTCTTGGGCTTTCAGGAGGAGCTAGTAGCCGCCGCCACTGTTGTCGCTACCCGACCCACTGGAGCCCGACGAGCCACTGCCCGTTGAGCCGCTGCTCCCGCTCCCGCTCGAGCCCGATCCGCCGCTGCCGCTCGACCCGCTCGACCCACCGTACGAACCGGAGCCCGACGAGCCGGAGCCCATGCTGCCGCTGCTGCCGCCGAACGACGAGCCGCTGCCGCCTTGGCCGGAGGAAGGAAGGACTTCGACGGAGGTCAGTTCGTTCTTCGTGCCTTTCAGGCTGAAGCTCGCGCGGACCTGGGAGCCTTCCTTGATGTCCTTTGCGCCCTTCACGCCCTGGAACGAAGTGCTCGACTGAACTTGCAGTGGGATAGCCGCCCCCATGTGCTCGATGGTGATGCTGTTCTTGTCGGCCTTGAGGACCTTGCCTTCGAGCTGTTGCGAGCCCGTCGTCGTCGAGCCAGTCGAACCCGTCGAGCCGGTGCCCATGCTCCCGGAGCCGCCGGTGCCGCTGGAGCCCGACGTCGATCCGCCGCTGATGTCCCCACCTTGAGCTTGGGCGCCTGCCGCCAGACCGAGCACGGCCAACGCCGCCATAATCCCGATGAACTTCTTCATGCTCTCTCCTCCGAATCCCGACCGTGCCCCTTGCGAGCCGGCCCCGTCGCCTCGGAAGAAAGGCTGGGACCTCGGGGAGGGTGCGCCAAGGGTAATCATGGGGGCACAGCCACAGAGCGAAGGGCTCGCCCGCCCGCTGTCGAGGGCTCCTCGTCGCCACCGGAAACTTGCGCGCACCTCAGGGCTCCTCTAAAGCCTTCAGTCGCAATGAGCCCCTCGACCGACCGCCACGCCAGCGCTCAGCCAGCCAAGCCGAAGAAGGCCAGCGCCAAACCTTCAGCCACCAAGAAGGCGGAGAAGCCCAGGACCACGTCGGCGAGGCAGCCCAAGCCAGCGAAACCGGCCCCTGCGCCCGCTCCGCCACCCCCTGCGCTCAAGCTGCGCGACGTGGGACAGAAGCTGAGCGCCATCGAGCCGAAGTGGACGACCGAGGCCGAGGCGCGCCCTCCCCGCACCGCGCCGACGGTCGAGCGGTTGCTCGAGCAGCTGTGCAGTGAGGAGCCCACGAGCCGAGAGAGCGCCGCTCTCGCGCTCGGCGAGCAGGGCTTCGTGGAGGCCATTCAGGCGCTGCGCGAACGGCTCGAGGACGAGTCCAAGCCGGTGCGTTCGGCCGCCGCCCTCTCGCTGGCTCGCCTCGGCGACCGCGCGCTGCTCGCCGAGATGGTGAAGGGGCTTTCGGATCCGAATCCACGCACGGTCGCCGGTTCGGCAGTCGCGCTCGGGCTCTCGAAGCGCCCCGAGGTGGTGGAGCCGCTGCTGGCTGCCTTCAAGACGCACAACACCGCGGTCGGCGCGGCTATCGCCGGCGCGCTCGGGATGATCCGCGACCTGTACGCGCTCCCGTCGCTTCTGGAGGCGCTCAAGGCCGACTTCGTCCCCACGGATGCCTGTGACGCGCTGGGCGCTCTCGGCGACGCCCGTGCCGCGCCGGCGCTGACCAAGGCGCTCAAGCACCGTGACGAGAAGGTCCGCTCCCGAGCCGCCCGCGCGTTGGGCGCCCTTCGCTCGGCGCTCGCGACCGCGGAGGCGCGCGACGCCAGGGACAAGGCCGTGCTGGCCCTGCGAAAGCTCCTGGCCGACCCGAGCCGCAAGCTGCGCCTGGCCGCCGCGTTGAGCCTGCACGAGCTGGGCGACCGCGAGGCGAGCGCGCAGATCGTCGCCGTGCTGCGTGGAGCCTGAGCCGAGCCGAGGCAGCGAGTCTGCAGCCGAGCCTTCGGCTTGACCCTGGCTCTGGCCCTCGCCTAGCCTTACCTCGCTTCGTACTTCCATCCATCTTCGAAAGGCCTTGACCATGGCTGGCAAGAAGGCTGCGGCAGCCGAATCCATCTCCGACTACCCCAATCTCGAGCGGTTCCTGGAGCAGGCCGACCGCGACAGCGTGGCCGGGCTCTTCGCCGAGACCAAGAAGAAGCTGGAGGCGCTAGGTGGTGCCAAGGCCGCCGGGGCCAAGAAGGTCGTCTCGGCCATGGAGAAGGTGGAAGGGCTGCTCGGCGAGCTCTACGTCCTGCGCGGGCGGATGGAAGAGGACGCGCGCAAGGCGAAAACCACCAGGCGTTGAGCCAGGTTAGGCGATTCCGGCCTGGGGTCGGCAACAACCCGGACGCCCCGCCGATAATGGAAGTGAGCGCTGGACACGTTCCAGCAAAAATCAGGAGGATTCCATGGGTGGCCCGTCTCGCATTGATCAGACCCCGGTTCGGATGAACACGAAGGTGACCGAGGAGCGGCAGACTCCGAAGTCGGACTTCGGCGCGCGCATGAAGGACGGTCTGGCCACTGCAGCCAGCGCGGTCGCGACCGGCGTCGGCGTGGCGGCTCCGCTCGTCCCCGGTGGCGCCATCATCAGCGCCGCGGTGAACGGCGTCGGCACCCTGAGCAACTCGCTCTCCAGCGGCCAGCGCGCCGGCGTCGGCGGTGGCGGGCGCGCCATCGGCGGCACGGGCTCGATGCCCTCCACCGGCACCACCAGCGGCAGCGGCAGCTCCAGCAACGTGACCAACATCCCGAGCCAGGGCTACACCGAGGGCATGGACCTCCTCGCGGCCCAGCAGAACTCGAACATGTCGTTCCTGACCCTGCAGAACCAGATGCAGCAGGAGAACCAGAAGTTCTCCACCCTGTCGAACGTGATCAAGGTCCGTCACGACACGGCGAAGAACAGCATCTCGAACATCCGCTAGCGGGTTCTTCAAGTCCTTCCTGAGATGGGCGGCGCTCTTCGGAGCGCCGCCTGTTTCTTTTTTGGCTGCGCACGCAACAGCCGCCTACAGCCTTGGGACTGAAGCCTGTTGTGGTAGCCTTCTCGCCTTCTTCCCCCAGCACACCAGGAGCTCACCGAATGGCTCAGGAAATCGCAGGCCTGGTTCCCGTCTCCAAGGACGAAGTGGTCGTGCTTCTCGAAGGCGGCCACGTCCTGATGAAGATGGGCCGGTTCGACGACGCTCGCGAGGTCTTCGAAGGCGCCATCGCGCTCTTGCCCAAAAGCTTCGTGCCGCACCTCTCGCTCGGGACCCTCGACATGTACTCGGGCAAGTTCGACAAGGCGCTCCAGGAGTGCCGCAAGGCCCAGGCTCTCGCCCCCAAGGCGGGCCTTCCCCATGCCCACGCGGCCGAGCTCTTCTTCATCCTGGGCAAGGCCAAGGAGGCCTTCAAAGAGCTCAAGCTCGTCGAGGATCTCGAGCCCGAGGGCGACGGCGCGGAGTACGCCAAGAGCCTCCATCGAGGACTGGCCAGCTCCGACGAGGAGCTCGAAGCCGAGCTCGGCCGCGTGGTCAAGATCGCCGGTGCAGACAACTTCGCCGCGCGCCTGATTCGAGGCCTGATGGACGCCAAGAAGACCGCCGAGGGCCCGGCCAAGCCCAAGAAGCAGTAGCCAGCCAAACTACCGGAATTGCTAGCGAATGCCCAGACACAACAATCCCGCGCTCCCCGGCGATAATGCTGGTGGAGAGCTGTCTTCAGGCGAGGGTTGATCCATGGGCGTCGGTCCAATCGGTGGCGGCGGAAGGCGCGGGGGCCCCAAGGGCCCCGGCAAGGCCGGTGGCGCCGGTGCGAAGGGCGCCGTCGGAAAGACGGGCGGCAAGACCTTCGGCAAGACCGACGCGACCGAGAGCCTGGTGGGCGCCTCCGGTGCGGCGGGCTCGTCCGAGGTCATGGGCCCCGACGCCATCGACCAGGCGAGCGCCAAGGAGATCGCCGCGGCGCTCAAGAGCGGAGAGATCAAGAGCAAGGCCGATGCGGCCCGCAAGCTCGTGGCGAGCATCCTCAAGGAGCGCATGGCCGTGCAGTCCAAGGCGCTCGAGACCTTGATCGCCGAGACTCTCATCGATGATCCCCGCCTCCAGCAGACGCTGGAGCGCATCTGGCAGAAGGGGGGCTGAGGGCGCCGTGCCGTTCATGGAGAACAGAGCCCTGATGATCGAGAAGTACGGGCCCTACGTGCGCTCGCTGGCGAACACCGTTCGCAAGCAGTTCAACTCCCGTCTCGACATCGAGGACCTGGTCGCCTACGGCAACATCGGTCTGTTCGAAGCCGCCGAGCGCTTCGACCCGAAGGTCGGCTCGAACTTCCTCACCTTCGCCCACTACCGCATCAAGGGCGCCATCTTCGACGGGCTGCGCAAGATGGGCACGCTCAAGGGCCCCGACCAGCGCGCCGCCTACATCTCCGACCGCGCCAACGCCTACCTCTCGGCCCAGAGCAGCGCGGATTCGGGCGGCCGGGTCCGCTCCTTCGCCGACGACGTGCGCGACGTGTCCGACGCCGTCTCCAGCCTGGCTGCCATCTTCGCCACCAGCCTGGAGGGGATGGAGCACCTGCAGCTCAAGGACGAGTCGCTCTCCCCCGAGGACCGGCTGGAGCTGCGCGAGCTCAAGACCCGGGTGCGCGTGGCCATCGAGACGGTGCTCCAGGAGAACGAGCGCAACCTGCTCATCGGCTACTACTACGAGGGCAAGACGCTCGAGGAGGCCGGGCAGGCCATCGGCCAGTCGAAGAGCTGGGCCTCGCGGCTGCACGCGCGGGCCATCGACAAGATCAAGAAGGTCCTCGAGGAAGAGATCGACGGGCCCACGAAGCCGGCCTCGGGCACCAGGCCCGCCGCCCGGCCCACCACCCCGCCGACAGGCAGGCCGGCGGCAACGCAGAGCTCAGAAGGACCCCGACCCGCGGCCACTCCGCGGACGGTGACGCGCTGAAGTTTGCCGGCCGGCTGGCCGGCGATCCGTAGCACCAAGGAGGTCGGTCATGGCAGGCCCAATGGCAGGAGTTCAGCAGGCACAGCAGATCGCTCAGCAGCAGCAGATGCAGAAGCCGGAGGCTGCGCCAAAGACCGGTCAATCCAAGTTCGACCAGACGATGGCCAACAAGGCCGACCAGGTCCAGCAGACGAACCAGCTGAACCAGGTCCAGCAGACTCAGGCGACCAACGCCGCCCAGAAGACCTCCCACGTCGACGCGGTCCAGAAGGCCGGCAAGCCGACCGAGGTCGACAAGGCCCGCGCGGTCAAGCACAACGACCCGGTCGACAAGAAGCAGGCGGCCGAGAAGCCCCGCCAGGCGATCGAGACGGTGCTGACCGAGATGGAAGGCCGCAACGCGGCCATGGACAAGTTCGTCAACCAGGCGATGAGCGGCAAGATCAAGCTCAACCAGCAGCAGCTACTGGGCCTGCAGGCCAAGGTCGCCCAGTACTCGCTCGAGCTGGACCTGACCGGCAAGGTGGTCGAGAAGGCCACCAACGGCCTCAAGGACACGCTGCGCACTCAGGTCTAGATCAGCCTTTAGGCCTTAGGCTTTAGGCCCTGCGGCTTGAAAACGGGGAGCACGGGCCGATGCCCTGCTCCCCGTTGCCTTTCCTGAAGCCTACCGGCTGCCCTCAGGGTCCTGTGGCGTGGGATGCGGAAACGGGAGCAAGGGCACCAGCCCTTGCTCCCGTCGATTTCCGACAGCCTAAAGCCTACAGGCTACAGCCTGCCTCTAATGCGCCCAGAACAGCTTCAGGTCGCTGAAGCTGGGCCTCACGCCGTCCTGCGTCGTGTCCAGCCGGACGTCGGCCTGGATCCAGCGGTGACCGTTGAGCTGCGGGCAGGCGGCAAAGGAAGAGGGGCTCGTCGAGAACGGGCCGCACCACGCCGTCGCCTGGCCGCCGGCGAAGCCGGCCTCGCTGTCCGCGGCACGGAACTGGACGGTGACGGTCGTGCCGGCAGGCACCGAAGGCACCCACTCGGCGTGGTCCCACGTCGGCGAGGTGTAGCCGGAGTCGAAGTCCTGGTACCAGTGCCCCTCGCGCGTGGTGATGGTGCGCAGCTGGATGCCGGTCATGTCGGAGTAGGTGTAGAGCTCCTGGCCGTTCTGCACCTCGAAGTTGGCCTCGCGGTTGCCGTTCACGTCCCAGCGGTTGACGCGCCCCACCGCCCAGACCTGCGGCGACCAGAGCTTGCCCGCCTTGTCCGGCGCGATGCCGTGGTTGGACTGCCCCTCGGGGTCGGGGAAGTACTGCACGTTGGTGACGCTGTTGCCGGCCGCGTCCAGCGAGACCTTGTAGACGCCCCGCTCATTGCAGGAGCCCTGGCAGTAGATGGAGCCCCAGATGCTGCCGTCGGGATGCACGGTGACCGCCGTGACCCCTTTGGTGTTGGGCACGTCGGTGATGGCATAGGGCGGGTCCCCGTCGACGCGGTGCATGTTGTTGCCGCCGTTCCAGCCGCCGAACCAGACCCGGTTCTGCTTGTCGATGGCGATGCCGTAGAACGCGGGGTTGGGCACCGTGTCGACGAGCGTGGCCGTGCGCGTGTCGACCTTCTTGGTCGGCGACGAGGCGGTCCACAGATAGCCGCGGCCGTCGATGGCCAGGCCGTAGACCTGGACCCCCACGTTCAGGGTGGAGACGATGCGGCAGCGCGGCGGGCTCTGCGTGGTGTCCACGTCCGTCCCGGAGACTTTCACCACCGTCTGCCCGTTGTAGGTGCCGGCCCAGGCGTAGCCTTCACCGTCGATGGCCACGCCGCGGACCCAGCCCGCGACGTCGGCGCGGCAGATGAGGTCGCCGGTCACGCTCAGGTGGGACATCGACGAGCAGGTGTAGTCGTCCTCGCGGCCGCCGACCAGGCAGCGGTTGCCTACCCAGACCGACCCGTCCAGCGCGACCGCGGTGCGCGAGGGCATCATCCCGTAGGTGTCGCGCTGCCACATCTTCTGGCCGGTCTCGGTGTTGAGCTGCGCCACCTGGTTCAGGTTCGTCGTCGCGATGTAGATGTACGGCAGGAGCGCCGAGGTGGTCTCGCCCAGGGTGATGGCGTTGGGGTCGTTGGGGTCGGGGACCACGCCACTGCAGGTGCGTCCGGGCTTGCTGCAGTTGCCAGGGTCCGGCCAGTCCTCGGTGTAGCAGGGCGCCGGTGGGCAGGTTCCACAGGCGTTGAGCGCTCCCTCGTCGGTGAGGCCGTTGCAGTCGTTGTCCACGCCGTCGCAGCCCTCGGTGCCCGGCCCCGTCGCCCCCGTGCAGTCGCCCCAGACGTTGAAGTGGCAGGTCTGGGTCCCCTGCTGGCAGGCGCCCACCTTCGAGCCGCAGGCGCGGGTCGCGCCCTCGCGGCAGTCACAGCCGTTGTCGATGGTGCCGTCGCAGTCGTCGTCCTTGCCGTTGCCGCAGATCTCCAAGGTGGGCAGCGTGTCGCCCGTGCACTCGGTCCAGCTGGTCAGCTCGCCACCGCTGCAGGTCTGCGTGCCGGCACGGCAGATTCCCTTGTTCAGGGTGCCTTCCTTGCCTCGGTAGCAGGTCTGGGTAGGCGTAGCGGCCGGGTCGCAGGAGCACGACTCGTCCGCGCGGCCGTTGCAGTTGTTGTCCCGCCCGTCGCCGCAGATCTCTTCGCCGGGTGGGTCGCAGGTGCCACAGGCGTTGGCCACGCCTTCGTCGGTGAGCCCGTCGCAGTCGTTGTCGTCGCCGTCGCACACCTCGACCGAAGGAGTGCAGTCCGGCTTGCATCCCTCGTCCGCCTGCCCGTCGCAGTCGTCGTCCTTGCTGTTGCCACAGACCTCGTCCTTGGGCAGCACCTGGCCGGCGCAGGCGCTCCAGACGTAGGCGCCGCCGCCCGAGTCGACGCAGTCGTGCAGGCCCGCCTTGCACAGACCGACGCCAGCGGTCTGGGGCGCACCTTCGTAGCAGGGCTGCTTGACCGGCGGGTGGCAGGTGCAGGCGCCGCCCGAGCACAGGCAGCCCGGGTCGCAGGTGCCGCACGACTCGTCGATTTTTCCGTCGCAGTTGTTGTCCAGGCCGTCGCCGCAGACCTCGGCCGGGGTGTCGCCGCACGCGCCGCAGGCATTGAGCAGGCTCTCGTCGGTGTCGCCGTCACAGTCGTTGTCGAGACCGTCGCAGACCTCGCCCTTCGGCAGGACCTGGCCGACGCAGCTCCCCCACTGGTCGTTCGAGCAGCGCTGCAGCCCCCGCTTGCAGGCGCCGATGCCGGCCTTGGCCGCCGGGCCCCCGAAGCACTCGCGGGTCGTGCCGGTGGTGCAGCCGCAGTCGGACTCGTCGGTCTCGCCGTCGCAGTCGTCGTCGGCGCCGTTGCCGCAGACCTCGTTCTGGCCCGGGTTCACCAGCGGATCGTCGTCGTTGCAGTCGGCTCCCAGCAGGCAACCCGTGCCGTAGCCGTCGACGTCGCGGTCGAGGCAGATGCCGCCGCCGTCGTCCCCGCCGATGATGATGTCCTCGGCGTCGGGCCTCGTGACGAGGGTGGCGTCCTTGCCGGAGGAGCCGGGCGGAGTCCCGCACTGGCACGACGAGAGGACTGCCAGGGCCGCCAAAACGGTGAGTGTGGAGCGCATGGTGCGAAGAGCGTACACCTACCCGGGCGGGGAGGGATTGCTCGGCCGCGACGCGACGCGGCAAGTGCCCTGCAAGCTGCAGCTACGGCCCGGCGCTCGCCGCGGCCGGGTGCGGGCCCTGAGCGGACTTCTCGGCCGCGGCCTGCTCCTTCGCCGCTTCCTCGCGCCAGGCGTCATAGGCGTCCACGAGGGCGTTCGCGAAGGCCTCGCCCAGCTGCGCATAGCCCTCCCGGGTCAGATGGACGCGGTCGCGAGCCGCGCGCGGCGGCGACTCCTGAGCCCAGGCCGCCATGGACCCTTCGCCGCCCATGGCGTCCCACTGGCTGAAGTAGGCGCACCCCGCGGCCTCGGCCGCGCGGCGCTGCGCGGCGACGACCTGCTGCAGCGCCGGCATGCTCGCCCAGCCCTTCGACCCCAGCGCGGCTCGGTCCGGAGGTCCCAGGACGAGGCAGGCGGCTGACGGCGACGGCTTCGACACGCGCTGGAGGACTGCGGTGAGCTGGCGCTCCCACGTCTCGGCTCCCGCGCGCTCACCGGCCTCGTTGGTTCCGTAGGCGAGCACCACGAGATCGGGCGCGCGGTGCGCCACCTGCTCGGCCAGGTGAGCCTCGTTCCACTCGAGGATCCCGGAGGCCCGCGCCCCGTTGATCCCCAGCGCCTCGTAGACCAGCCCCGGCCCGCCCTGCTCGAAGGTCGCCGCGAAGACCCGCACCTCCCCGTCGCCCAGGACGCGAACCTCGACCGCGCGCGCCGGCTTCGCGAGCGGTATCGGCTGCCAGGCGCTGGCCGGCGCCCTGGCCCGCGACGACAGGCGCACCTGGCGCACGCCGTCGACGAAGACCTCGAAGCTGCCGCCCCCGGGTTGCCGCAGGTAGGCGAGCTCGACCCTCGCGGACGGCGGGGCCGCCTCGAGCCAGGCGCGCGCGCCAGCCCCTCCGCTCGCGAGCGCCAGGCCGCCCAGGCCGAAGCGCCCGTCGCCTCGCTCACCGGGGGCGCGCCGTGCCTGCGCCACCTTCCACTCGCCACTCAGGCCAGACCGGACGCCCTCGGCGAGGTAGGGAGCGGGGGGGCTGAACAGGACCGTGCCCCGGCCGGCGTCGCCGAACCTGGCCTGCAGCACGCGGCGCGCGGCGGCGCTCTGGTGATCGGCGGCGGTGTGAGAGTCGCCCAACTGCAGCACGCGGACTGCCTGGGCCTTGCCCTGCTCCAGGCGCGAGAGCGACTCGAAGAACCCGGAGAGCGCCTGCGGGCGCTCGATGGTCCCCGAGGGCCTCTGCGCCCAGGCGGCAGAAGGGGCCAGGAGAAGGAAAGCCAGGCAGGCGACCCGGTGCACGCGCCCATGCTACGGCAGGCCGCGCCTGGCGAGGAGCCGGATGTGCCGCACCAGAAAATGTGCTTTAGATCCGCTCGACCATGGTCCGCGCGTTCCTCATCTCCTTCGTCACCCGCCAGGTCCTCTACTCCAGGCCAGAGACCGCCGCGAAGTACCCCAACTGCTGGCTCGTCTGGGAACCCGGAGCCTGGGTCGCGCCGCAGGCCGGCAAGTTCATGACCCTGGTGCCCACCTCGGCCGCCAACGACCGTCCCGCCCAGGGCGACGCGCTCTGCTTCGAGCTCGCCCCGACCTCGGCGGGGGTGCGCGTCGGGCGCGCGCCGGAGTGCGAGATCGTCATCAACGACGCCACCGTCTCCCGCTCGCACCTGATGCTGGTCCAGGAGCCGGACGGCTCGTGGGTCGCCAACGTCTCGGTCAACTCGCGCGGCGCCGTCGTGGATGGGAAGGCCGTCGCTCCCGGTGGACGCATCCCGCTGCGACGCGGCCTGCAGATGAGCCTGGGCGACGCCGTGGTCACCTTCTACGACGCGGAAGGATTCCTTGGCCGCGCCGAGCTGGAAGGCAAGAAGGCGATGACGAAGTAGGGCTTCTTTCGGGCTTCGGGCTGCGGGCTTCGGGCTTCAGGTCAAACCGCCCCAGCAGGGCCCGAGGCCGAGTCCAAGAACTCTCCCTCGCGAAGTAGGGCTTCAGATTGCGGGCGTCGGGCTTCGGATCAACCGCCGCTCTGCAGTGCCGGAGACCCGAAGCCCGAAACCCGAAGCCCTCCTACTGCACGTTCACCTTGATCGAGCGGGGCTTGCTCTCCTCGCGCTTGGGGATGGCGATACGCAGCAGGCCGTTCTTGAACTCGGCCCTGACCTTGTCCGGGTCCACGGTGTTGGGCAACGTGAACGAGCGAGAGAAGGAGCCGTAGCTGCGCTCGATGCGCAGGTAGTGATCCTTCTTGTCCTCCTTCTCGATCTTCCGCTCGCCCTTGAGGGTCAGCACGCCCTCCTCGACGCGCACGTCCACGGCCTTGGGGTCGACCCCCGGGAAGCTCAGCGGTCAGCGTCAGCGCCTCCTGATCCTCGTAGACGTCCACGGGCGGGAGGAATCCTGTGCCCAGCTCCTCTTCCTGGCTGCCGTGCCGGCGCCAGAGGCGGTCGTCGAACAGCCGGTTAGCTCCTCCTGCATCCGGGCCATCTCACGGAACGGTTCCCAACGAGTGATTGCCATGGTTCTTCCTCCTTCCTCATGAAAGAGCGCGGGCTCTTGGCGGCCTCTCCGCCCGCCGCGCTGCCGTCGTCGAACGCGCTGAAGCTAAGCGCCGAGATCGCTCTGTCAAACGCGAGTTGGGGCGAGGCGCGCTCGGGCAATGCGTAAGGTATGTCAGCGTTCATCAACATGGTCGGCCCGACGGACCGCGCGTCAGGCTGGCGGCATGAGAAAGGCCCTCTCTCCGCCGGGAGAGAGGGCCTCGCTGCTTCGAAGCTCTGGTCGGCGTCTGGGCGGCTACTTCTTCTTGGGCGGCTTCTTGGAGGACGCGTTCTTGGCGTCCTTGTCCTCGCACTTCTTGCCGTCCTTGGTCTTGCCGTCCTTGCAGTCCTTGGTGTCCTTCTCGTCGTCCTTCTTCTCTTCCTTCTTGGCCTTGGGGACCGCGGGCAGGCCCTTGCCCTTCCAAACGGCCGCCTTGCCTTCGCTCACCCAGGCGTTGCAGCGGCTGACCACGCCGTCGCCGATGTCGCACTCCTGGTAGATGCCTTCGTGCGGCACCACCGCGCGGCCCTGGTAGACGCCGTCGCAGTCCAGGATGGTGCCGTCGTGGATGTCGCACTCCTGGATGCCGGAGGTGGTGATGACCACCGCCCGGCCCTGGTAGGTGTCGCCACAGCGGATGGGCTGGCCGGAGGAGATGTCGCAGTCCTCGAAGTGGCCGGCCTGGGGCGGCTCCTTCGCCTTGGGCGGAGCCTTCGATGGTGCGGTCGTCGCGGCGGCGGCCAGCACGACGGCCAAGAGCAGGTTGTGCATCGCGTTCTCCCTTTTGGGCGGCGGATTATAACGTCCCGCCCGCGGCGGGAAACCCTTCCCACGGACGCCAGGGGGGCGGCCGTTCTTCAGCCCGTCACTTCGTCCAGCGGTCGAGCCAGCCCAGGACCGACTCGTGCCAGAGGATGGAGTTGGCCGGCTTGAGCACCCAGTGGTTCTCGTCCGGGAAGTACAGGAGCTGGCTGGGGATGCCGCGGCGCTGCAGCGCGGTGAAGGTCGAGAAGCCCTGCGTCTCGACGACGCGGAAGTCCTTGCCGCCGTGGACGACCATCATCGGGGCCTTCCACTTGGCGACCAGGTTCACCGGGTTGTGCTTCTGGTAGCCCTTGGGGTTGTCCCAGGGCGTGCCCTCGTGGTCGTGCTCGGGGAACCAGAGCTCCTCGGTGTTGAAGTAGGCCATCTGCTCGTCCAGGTTGCCGTCGTGGCTGACCAGGCACTTGAAGCGGTCCGGCATCATCCCCGCCATCCAGTTGACGAGGAACGCGCCGTAGGAGGCACCCAGCGCCGCGACCCGGTTGCCATCGATCCAGTTGTACTTGGCGATGGCCGCCGCCAGGCCCTTCTGCACGTCCTCCAGCGGCTTGCCGCCCCAGTCGCCCTTGATGGCGTCGGTGAACTTCTGGCCGTACCCGGTGGAGCCGTGGAAGTCGATCATCAGCGCGGCGTAGCCGGCGCCGGCGTAGGTCTGCGGGTTCCAGCGGTAGTGGAAGTCGGAGGCGAACGAGCCCTGCGGCCCGCCATGGACCAGCACCGCCAGCGGATACTTCTTCGCCGGGTCGAGCCCCACCGGCTTGACGAGCCAGGCGTAGACCGTGTCCCCGCCCGCGCCCTTGAAGGTGAGCTGCTCGGGCTCGCCGAACTTCACCTGCGCCAGACGCTCGGCGTTGACCTTGGTGATCGCCGCGACCCCCGAGCCGTCCGCGCCCAGCACGTACAGCTCGTTGGGCGAGCGCAGGTGGTCGCGGGCCATGACCAGCTTGTCGCCGGCGAGCTGGACCGCGTGGACCGTGCCGTCCTTGAAGAGCTCCTTGGCTGCGCCGGTGGCGACGTCGATGGCGAACAGGGCCCCATGGCCCAGGTGATCGGCGGTGGCGAAGAGCGTCTTGCCGTCCTTGGACCAGAGCAGCGAATTGGGCGAGCGGTCCCAGGCCGGGGCCAGCTCCCTCTCGGCGCCGGCGGGCCAGCCGCGGACCATGATGCGGAAGCGGTCGGCCTCGTACCCGGGCGTGCTCATCGCGCGGTAGGCCAGCGTCTTGCCGTCGGGAGAGAACGCGGGGCCCACGTCCCAGGCCTTGTTGCCCGCCGTCAGCCGCTTGGGGGCCGCCGAGCCGTCGGCCGGGACCAGGAAGAGATTCGTAGTTGGTGGACCACGCCTCCGCGGCGCCCTCGTCCTTGGCGGTGACGACCAGCGCCTTGCCGTCCGGCGTCCAGGCGATCTCCTCCGGGCCGCCCCAGGGCTTGGTGGGCACATCGGCGTCGAGGCCGCGGGTCACGTCGACCGGTGCCGCGCTGCCGTCCACCGGCAGCACGAACAGGTGCGCGCGGCGGCCGTCGGCGAAGCTGTCCCAGTGCCGGAAGAGCAGGTTCGTGTAGAGCTGGCCGGTCGCCTTGCGCTTCTCCTTCTCCTCGAGCCGCTTCTGGGTGCACTCGAGGCTCGGGCAGTCGACGAAGACCTCCACCCCGACGGCCAGGCTCTTGCCGTCCGGGGAGAGGACGAAAGCGCTCACGTCCAGGGGCAGCTGCGTCACCTTGCGCGCCTCGCCGCCATCGAGCGGGAGCCGCCAGACCGCGCTCGCGCCGCCGCGGGTGGAGAGGAAGTAGAGCGACTTGCCGTCCGGCGCCCACGCCGGCGAGGACTCGCCCTCCGCGCTGAAGGTCAGCTGGCGCAGCCCAGCGCCGTCGATGCCCACCATCCACAGATCGGTGCGGCCCTTGTTGGCCTCCAGGTCGGTGGTGCGCAGCACGAACGCCACCTGCTTGCCGTCGGGCGAAGGCGCCGGGTCGCTGATGCGCTGCATCGCCACGAGGTCGTGGACGGTGAAGGGGTGAGGGTCGGCGGCCAAGGCGGAGCCGGAGACGGTCGTCAGCAGGGCCAGGAAGAGAGCGCGGCGCATCGGAAATCCTCGTCAGGGGAGCCAATCGGGAGCGGCATCCTAACCCGGCGTCGGCGCCGCAGGCTCCCCTGTAGTGGTAGGCTCCTGCCCGCTCCTGCCTGCCCGCATCGACCCGCCCGGAGGCGCCGCCGCGATGAACGCTCGTCCTGTCCGCCTGATGCTCGGCCTCTGCGCCAGCGCGCTGCTGCTCTCCCTCCCGCTCTCCTGCGGCAACGGCCCGCAGTACCTCACCTTCGACGCCGGCGACATGCTCTGCGCCGTCGGCAAGTGCTACTCGCGGACCTGCAACGGCGCCCCCTGCCCGCTGGGCAAGGGCTGCATCGACGGCACCTGCCAGTTCCCGCGCTGCGTGGGCGTCCCCTGCGTCGAGACCGAGGTCTGCGCCAACAGCGCCTGCTACCCCAAGAATTGCCGCTACGAGCAGTGCGCCGAGGGCTACGTCTGCGCCAACCCCTGCGACGACTCGCAGTCCTGCCCCGACCGGTGCATCCAGGACGTGTGCGTGGGCGTGACCTGCGGAAACGCAGAGTCCTGCGTGGACGGCGCCTGCAAGCCCGTCTCCTGCGACGATGGCACCTGGAACGGCGACGAGACCGACGTCGACTGCGGCGGCAAGTGCGCCAAGGCCTGCGTGGGCGACGAGACGACCGGCTGCGGAAAGAAGTGCGCCCTGGGCAAGAAGTGCGTCTCGCCCGCCGACTGCACCACCTCTTCCTGCACCAGCGGCAAGTGCGCCGAGATGTCCTGCAAGGACGGCCAGAAGAACGGCACCGAGACCGACATCGACTGCGGCGGGAGCTGCACCAGCAAGTGCGCGCCCGGACAGCACTGCGCCCAGCCCACCGACTGCACCACCGGCGTCTGCGAGGGCACCTGCGCCAACCCGCGCTGCACCGACAAGGTCCTCAACGGCACCGAGACCGACGTCGACTGCGGCGGCGAGGTCTGCCCCAAGTGCGCGAAGGGCCGGATCTGCAAGAGCCCCGAAGACTGCTGGACCAACAACTGCGTCAACGGATCCTGCGCGTAGCCCGCTCTTCGCTCCACCCAGCCTGGCGCCTGGAGCCTGAAGCCTAGAGCCAAGTAGGATGCGCCTCTTCCTTCCTAGGTACCCAACGGAGCCTTCATGCGCTGCCTCGCCCTCGCAGTGTGCGCCGTCCTCGCCCTCGCGGCGTGCCCCACCAACACCGAGCCCAGCCTCCCCGACAGCGGCGGAGTCCCGCCGAAGGCCGACGCCGGAAGCGTCAGCGTCGACGCCGGCAGCTGCTCGCGCCCGCTGTGCGACGGCGTCTGCTGCGCGGCCGGGACGAGCTGCAACGCGACCTCCCTGAAGTGCGAGTCCTGCACCCCCGACTGCACGGGCGGCAAGAACTGCGGCGACGACGGCTGCGGCGGATCCTGCGGCGGCTGCACGGGCGCCAGGCAGTGGTGCGACGAGGCCGGCGGCATCTGCAAGACCTGCGTCACCGAGCTGTGCGACGGCGTCTGCTGCGGCGAGGGGACGGTGTGCGACGCGACGACCAAGACCTGCAAGAGCTGCACGCCCGACTGCAAGGACCGGGAGTGCGGCGACAACGGCTGCGGCGGCTCCTGCGGCGTCTGCAACGTCATGAACAAGTGCGTGGCGAACAGGTGCACCGCCTGCATGCCCAACCCGCCGGACGGCGCCAAGTGCGGCCAGGACGTCGACGCCTGCACCTTCGGCCTGTGCGGCTGGGACCAGTACTGCACCGGCGGCCAGTGCGCCTACTGCTCGCGCCCGCTGTGCAACGGCGCCTGCTGCCTCGAGGGCGAGAGCTGCAACCCCAACACCTTGGCCTGCGAGGCCTGCGTCCCCCAGTGCACCGGCAAGAAGTGCGGCGACGACGGCTGCGGCGGCTCGTGCGCCCCCGGCTGCGCGGCCGGCGAGGCCTGTGGCACCACCGGCCAGTGCACCGCCTGCACCGCCAGCTGCGGCACCCGCAAGTGCGGCGCGGACAAGAACGGCTGCAGCTGCGGCCCGTGCACCGGCAACACCACCTGCCTCGACGGCCTGTGCCAGCCGTGTGACCGGCCGCTGTGCAACGGCGTCTGCTGCGAGGCCGGCTCCAAGTGCGACACCGCGACCAACCGCTGCCAGCGCTGCCTGCCCGAGTGCACCGGCAAGGTCTGCGGAGACGACGGCTGCGGCGGGCAGTGCGGCTCGTGCGACGTCGGCTCGAGCTGCGTGAGCGGCCAGTGCCAGACCAGCTGCACCCCGAACTGCGCCGGCGGCAAGAACTGCGGCCCGGACGGCTGCGGCGGCAAGTGCGGCACCGCCGACTGCGACAACCAGACCAACTTCTGCATCGAGGGCAAGTGCACCGCCTGCACCCCGGAGCAGGACACCGAGATCTGCGCGCGCCTGCAGGCCGAGTGCGGCCAGCCCGTCGCCCTCGACAACTGCGGCAACCTGCGCCAGCCGGAGAAGCCCTGCGGGGCCGACTGCACCGGCGGCAAGATCTGCGACCCGAACACCTTCAAGTGCGTCATGCCCTGCACGCCCGAGACCGACCAGGAGATGTGCACCCGGCTGGAGCACCAGTGCGGGTCGATTTCCGGCACCAACAACTGCGGCATGGTCAAGTACGTCTTCGACTGCGGGACCTGCCCATCGGGGAAGACGTGCCAGCCCGGCGGCGTGTGCCAGTAGCCGTCTGCCGTCCGCGATCGTCGTCCACCCGCTCCGGGTCCTTGAGCCCGGACCGGGGCGGGCCTACGTTGGCAGGCCTGCCGTGTTCCTCTTCCTCTCCAAGACGCTCGACTGGATGCTCAGCCCGCTGAGCTGGACGATCGTGCTCGCCACGCTCGCGCTCGTGCTGCGCAGACGCCGGGGCGCGTCGCGGACCCTCGGGATCGTCGCCGCGCTCGTGCTGCTCGCCTTCTCGACCGAGCCCGTCGCCAACGCTCTGTTCGGCTGGGCTGAATCCGGCGCGACCAGGACCTACCGCGACGGCGAGGTCTACGACGCGGTCATCGTCCTCGGGGGCGGGATGGACCCGGACGCGTCCGTCACCTCCGGCGAGACCGAGCTCAACGCCGCAGGGGAGCGCGTGCTCCGCGGCTGGGAGCTGATGCGTGCGGGGAAGGCGCGCTACCTGCTTCTGTCAGCAGGCTCCATCGCGCCGCCGGGCCCGGACGTCGTCCCCGAGGCGGTGACCCTGGGGAAGCAGCTGGTCGCCTGGGGCTTGGACCCGGCGCTCATCGTCCAGGAGGCCCAGAGCCGCAACACGCGCGAGAACGCGACCGAGTCCGCGAAGATCGTCGCGGACCGCGGCTGGAAGAAGCTGCTCCTCGTCACCAGCGCCGCGCACATGCCTCGCGCGCTCGGCTGCTTCCGGGCGGTCGGCCTCGAGCCGGACACGCTCCCCGTCGATCACCGCTACTCCCGGCGCCCCTCGAACGGCCTCTTGCCGCGCGCCTCGAACCTGAGCGCCAGCGCCGACGCCATCCGCGAGCTCGCGGGCCGCGCCATCTACCGAGTGATGGGCTACACCCGCTGACGGTCAGGGGTGCGGCGGGAAGAAGGCCGGTTTGCCGGTCGCGCCATTGCCTTCCGGCAGCCGGCCATGGTGCTGAGCCTCGCGGGCCCTGGGCGGCGCACCCTTCTTGCCGAAGCGCCCGTTGCCTTGCGACCTGGGCTGCTCGGGCGGATGGAGCTGCCCCTGTGCGTCGCGGTGTGATCCCTTGCCTGCGTGCTTGTCGTCCATGGCCAAACGCTCCGATCTTCGCCGGACGATGCGCACCGCTCCTGGCGCCGTCAGCGCACGGCCACGTCCCAGACCGCACGCAGCGACGCCACCAGCTCTCGCGCCCAGTTGCGGGCCATGGTCCCGCGGTTGACCGGCGTCCCAGGCTTGGCGGCCACCCCGATGGCATCCAGGCCGGCGGCTCTGGCCAGGAAGAGCGAGCGCGGCAGGTGGAACGGGTTGGTCACGACCGCCACCGACGAGAGGCCCAGCGCCTGCTTCGCGTGGGCGAAGCTGTCGATCGTCCTCGCGCTCGAGCTGTCGAGCACCATCCGGTCGTCGGGCACGCCGCGCTCTCGCAGCCAGGACCGCATCGTCTCCACTTCCTCGGGTAGACCGGTGAGCACCAGCCGCTCGGCCTTCTCGAGCTTCACGAGCCTCGCCGCGGCCTCCAGCCGATGGGCGAGCAGGGTGGTCGGGACCCCCGGCTGCAGCAGCTTGGCGCCCAGGACGAGCGCGACCGGCCGCGCCGGCGCCTCGTCCACGCCGTGGATGCGCCCGTGGGCCCGCAGGCGGAACCAGGCCGCGGGGCCGATGCCGAGGACGACCGGCACGAGGTAGACGAGCTCGCTCATGGAGGCCGGATTGTAGACGTCAGCCGCGGACCCGGACGAGAACTCTCAGGAAGAGGCCGTGCAGCCCCAGCCCGCGCAGCGGCGACTCGAAGACGGCTCCGTCGGGCACCCGCGGCGGCACCGCGAGCCGGAACGGTCGCTCCTCTTCCACGAGCCTGCGCCCCAGGCAGCGCGGGCAACGACCGGCCCAGGTCTTCCCGGCGCCGCGACAGGCGGGGCAAGGCACGGGGACCGGCACGCCGAAGGTCGCGATGCCGCCTTGGGCCGCCTGCCCTGGCGAGAGCAGCAGGTCGACCTCCACCGGACGAGCCTCCGTCCGCGGCGCGAGCGGCTCGAACAGCTCCTCGAGCAGATCATCGAGCGAGGGCCCGAACGCCAGGAAGTCCCGCACCGGAGCGACGGGCTCGGGCACCAGCGGCTCGACCCGGACGGCCCTCGGCGCCGACGGGGTCACCGTCACCCGGACGGGAAGCCGGTCCCGCTCCGCGTGCCGCAGCCCCGCGTCGTAGCTCGCCCTCCGCTCGGGATCCGAGAGGACCCGGTAGGCCTCGACGATGTCCTGGAAGAGCGGCGTCGCGCGCTCCCCGGCCCGGTCCGGGTGGTACTGGAGCGCGAGCTCCTTGTACGCCTCGCGGATCACCTCCGCCGAGTCGTCGCGGCGGACGCCGAGGATCAGGTAGTAGTCGCGCGTCGGCATCGCGATCTCCCTGGAGCGTGCCGCCCTGTTGGATAGCCATCCGCGCCGGCCCGTCAAGGAACTGGTTGGTCTGGGCTGCCCCGTTCGGTTAGGTTTCGCGGCGATGCGCGCCCCCTCCCACGCCCCCCGCCGGAACACGGCGGAAGAGATCCGCCAGCTGGGCGCCACCCAGTCCAAGGCACGGACTCGCGGTCTGGTCGCGGTCATCGCGGGCGTGCTGTCGGCAGGCGGCCTGCTCGGCGCTTTCCTGCTCCTTTCGAAACCAACTCCGCCGCCTTCGGCACCGCTCGGGACCAGCGCCGAGTCCCCCCAGGCAGAGCTTCGCGAGGATCCCGAGCCCGCGCCTGCCCCCGACACCCGAGCCACTCGGACGCGGGCGGGGACCAAGCGCCCCAAGGACTCCATCGCGTCGCTCGCCCGGCCCACGACCACCGAGATCGCCCGACCTGCCGGGAGCGCCACGCCTGTCGCCCGCGGGCCCTCGGTCGACCTCGAGGAGCTCGCCCGCTCGCTCGCCACCCAGAAGAAGGGGGCGGTGCAGCTCTGCTTCGAGCGCGAGCTCAAGCGCGACCCGCGCCTGAAAGGCAGTGCCATGGTGCAGGTGACGCTCGAGGCGCCCCACCGGGTCGGCGCGATCACCGTGCGCGACGACCTCGACCGAGCGAGCTTCACCAAGTGCGTGAAGACCGCGATGAAGGCGCTCGACTTTCCGAACCTCTCCGAGGACGTGACGGTCGAGCTGCCCTTCGCGCTGAAGACTCCGGACTTCTAGGCCTCGGACTTCAGGCTTCAGGCTCCAGGAAGAGTTGCTGAAGATAGGTACGCTTTTTCCGACAAGACGACGAGCCGACGTCCAGAACGGGCTCAGACGATGGGCGGAGCCACCTGGCTCGCCAGGCGCTCGTGGAGCGTCTCGGCCAGGAGGAACCAGTACTGGGCCTCGCCGAAGGCCACCACGTCGCCGTCCCTGAGCGGCATCTCCCCGCGCACCTTCATCGTGCCGTTGAGGAAGGTGCCGTTGGTCGAGCCCAGGTCCCGCACGATGCAGCGGTCCTTCTCCTTGTCCCAGCGCAGGGTCGCGTGGCGCTTGGAGGCGGAGGGCTCGTCGATGACCACGTCGCAGTCCGGCTGCCGGCCGACGACCAGCTCCTCGGACCCCTCGAGCGGCGGCAGCGTGCTGACGCTGAGCTGGTCGAAGCTGAAGAGCAGGTCCACCACGCCGCTGGCGAGGCTCTCGGGCCGCGCGGCGCAGGTGGTGAACAGGTTGATGGGCAGGCCGAAGGCGCGCGCCTTCTCCGCCGGAGGCGGCTTGTGGATGAGCGCGAACGGGCCCAACTGCTCTTTGAACTTCTCGACGGGCAGGCGCTTGGCGAGCGCGCGCATTTCAGCGATGGTGAGCACGCGGCGATTCTATGAAGTCTTCCGCCGCCCGTCCTCAGTCATCGCGGCGTGGCGGGTACGCGAGCGTTCGGCTTCTCACTCCCTGAGCAGCCGCGACAGAAACTCGGCGTCGCTGAACTCGGTGCCGGTGCCCTGCCGCACCACCACCAGATCGAGCGAGGGCGAGACGTAGACCCGCTGGTTGTAGGAGCCGACCATCAGGATCAGGTCCGAAGGCGCCGCCTTGGAGACGCAGGCCGTCGGCCACGCTTCGTACGGGCGCCCGAGGGACAGCACCTTCTCGATGTCGATCTCCTGGGCATCCGCTCGGTCGGCGTTCTTGTTGAGCCAGAAGGTCATTCCATAGGAGGGGTTGGCGCCGCTGCCCTGGAACAGCTCGCCGAGAGCGCCCACCGAGAGCAGGCGCCGCCCGCTCCAGCTGCCCCGCTTGACCAGCAGACGCCCGACCGCGAGCAGCTGGCGGGCGCTCATCTGCGCCCCGCTGGACATCATGGGGCGGCCGACCTTGTCCTTGGCCCAGGCCACGTAGCCGGAGCCGATGGGCTCGAGCACGCGCTTCTCGAGGTAGCGGATGGGAGTCAGGCCGCGCCGCGCGAGCTTCTTCTCCAGGACCGCCCCGAAGACCTCCATGTTCGCCGGGCCGTAGACGAACAGGTCGCTCGGGTCGCCCACGGCCGGCAGGGCGAGCGCCGTCTGGAACGCATCCTCGGGGTTCTGCGTGTAGAGCGGCTCGTAGCCCGGGTCCAGGCCGCTGGTCATGGACAAGAGGTCGCGGATGCGGATGCGCGACTTGCGCGGGTCCTCCTTCCAGTCGGGGAAGGTGCTGGCGACGAGCTCGTCGAAGGAGAGCAGCCCGTCCTGCACCGCCGCGGCCGCCGCCAGGCCCCACAGGCTCTTCGAGCAGCTGGCCACCGGATAGCTGGTGTTCGAGTCGTTGCCCTGGAACTCCTCGAGCAGCACCCGGCCCCGCTGCATGACGACGAGCGAGACCTCCCTGTTCTCCCGCGAGTAGCGCGCGGCCGCCGCCAGCCCCTCCTGACCGACCGTCCGGGGGCCTGGAACCGCACCGGCAGAGGAAGGAAGCAGCAGCAGCAGGGCGAAGAAGGCGGCGATCCGGGGGCGCGACATGCGCTGAATTATGCGGCCGGAGCGCGCTGCCGGCCGGACATTCGACGCCGACCTGGAGGGCGTCCTCCCTCCCATCTTGGCCCCCTGCCGCCGCTTGCCGCTCGTGTTCGCGTCTGTCTATCCTCGCCGAATCATTGGCCGCTTCGGCGGCGCGGCTCGGCCGGCGGGGCGGGCAGCAAACAGTGACTCACGACTTCGGTTCGGCGCTTCGCTTCCTCCGAACCGGAGTCTTGGCAACGACTTCAGCGCAAGGGTGCGGACGATATGGGCGAGTTTCGCGGCGGCACCGTCGAGTTCGACTTCGTCGGCGATGACGACAACGGCAAGTTCGTCACCACCACGCAAATCCTCCCGATGCTCACCCAGCTCTTGGCGACGGGGCAGGTGGAGGAGGCGGTGCGGCTGTACGAAGGCGCCGACGCCTCGGTCGGCAAGGAACTGCTCTCCCAGCTCGGGACGATGAGCTCGACCTCCCAGAAGCACCTGGGCCAGATGTTCGTGCTCGCCCGCGACTTCGCCAACGCCGCCAAGATCTTCGAGGCCGCCCGGCGCCCCGAGGACGCGGCCAAGCTCTACGAGCAGGGTGGCGACTACGCCGCGGCGGCGCGCATGTACGAGCTGGCTCGCGACTGGCCCAAGGCCGCCGCCGCCAAGGAGCGCGCCGGGGACGTCGCCGGAGCGCTGGCCATCCACCAGAAGACCGGTCCGTCGGAGGCGATGGCCGAGTGCCTCAACCGCGCCCAGCGCTACTTCGAGGCCGCGCAGGTCTACCAGAAGCTGGGCAACGTCCGCGCCGAAGTCGAGATGCTGCGGATGGTGCCCATCGCCGACCCCAACCGCGTCCCGGCGGTCAAGCGCCTCTCCGACCTCCTCGAGCGGCACGGCCACCTGGCCAGCTCGGCGCAGCTGTTGATGGAGACGGTGCAGTCGGTCCCCGCAGCCCGCGGCGACGCCGAGCTGATGAACTCGCTCGCCCGCCGGCTCGACGCCATGGGCAAGCGCGACCAAGCCGCCCGCGTGCGCTCCTTCCTGGGCAACCAGGGCGCGCTCGGCGCCGCTCCGACGCCGCAGGCATTGCCCGCGCACGGCGCGCCGACTCCCGAGCCGCCGCGCGCTGCCGCTGCCTCCGTCCCCGAGGTGGTCCACCCGCCCGCCCCTCCTGCGGCCCGCATCTCCAGCAGCGATCCGTTCGCCAACCTCGTCGACCCGTTCTCGGGCGGCGAGGACGCCGCTGCGCCCGCCGAGGCGGCGGCGCCGGCCGCCGACGCGCCCAAGCAGGTCGACGCCTACACCCAGCTCAAGGCCATCCCCATCTTCGGCGAGCTCGCCCTGCAGGACATGAAGGACCTGTACCGCGTCTGCACCGCGGCGCAGTGGCAGAACGGCCAGACGCTGATCGAGCAGGGGGAGCAGGGCAAGGGGCTCATCGTCATCGTCAACGGCCAGGTCAACGTCGTGGTGGTGACCGGCGGCCAGGGCAAGACGGTGGCCACGCTCGGCCCCGGGGCCTACGTCGGCGAGATCTCGCTGGTCGACGAGGCGCCCACCTCGGCGCGCGTGGTGGCCGCCGGCGCGGTCAAGGCGCTGGTCATCTCCCGCGAGCGGTTCCAGCAGTACCTCTACACGCACGAGACCGCCGCCCTGCGCATCTACACCCTGTTCACCAAAACGCTGGCCGAGCGCCTGCGCCAGGCGAACAAGCGGTAGAGGTTGGCTTCAGGCTCCAGGCTTCAGGCTTCAGACCCCAGGCGAGAGGTTCCCCACAGATGAGCGAGTCGATGCCGGTCGTCCCGGGCACCCCTGCTGCCGCCGCCCCTCCCGCGAGCGTGCTCGACCAGGTCGAGCTGTTCCGCCCGCTGCCGGCCCAGCTCAAGCAGCAGCTCGAGGCTCGGCTGATCGAAAAGACCGTCGGGGCCGGCCAGACCGTCTTTAACGAGGGCGACCCCGCCGACGCGATGTACATCGTGGTCGCCGGCGAGGTGGCCGTCTCCATCGCCGACAAGTCGCTCGGCCTGTCCTGCGAGCTGGCGCGGCTGGGGCCGGGGATGCCCTTCGGCGAGATGGCGCTACTGACCGGCGGCGTGCGCTCGGCCACGGTCAAGGCTATCGACGACACCACGCTGCGCGTGCTCAACCGCGACATCCTCTACAAGCTGGTGACCGTCGCCCCGCAGGTCGCCTTGCAGATGGCCGGCGTGCTGGCGCACCGGCTCGAGGACCAGAACCGCGACCGCTCCATCGAGTTCGGCTCGCTCAAGGGCAAGCCCTTCGACGCCAACGTCGCCGAGCTGCTCCCGTCCAACCTCGTCAAGCGCTACCGCATGCTGCCCGTGGCCCGCTCCGGCGGGACGGTGACGGTCGCCACCCCCGACCCCTCGAACAAGATCGCGCTCGAGGACATCCGCAACCTCTTGCGGCCCGACAAGGTCAAGATCCTGGTGGTGCCGGAGTCGGACTTCAACGCGTTCATGCAGCAGCACATGACCGGCCAGCCGGTGGCGCGCGCGCAGTCGCTCTCCTCCAAGCAGGTCAATTACCTGACCACCACCGCCGTCGACCACGACGACCGCAGCCTGCAGCAGCAGGCCTCGAACAACGACATCGCCGCGCTGGCCACCGCGCTCATCGTCGAGGGGATCGACCGCAAGGCGAGCGACGTGCACATCGAGCCCGACCGCAACAGCGTGCTGGTGCGCTACCGCGTCGACGGCCTGATGGTCCCGCGCGACGGCACGGTGCCGCGCAGCCTGCACGCGGGCCTCATCTCGCGCCTCAAGGTCCTCGCCGGCCTGGACATCACCGAGCGGCGCAAGCCGCAAGACGGCCGCATCTCGCTGGAGGTCAACGGCAAGGGCTTCGACCTGCGCGTGGCGACCATCCCCACGCGGTACGGCGAGAAGGTGACGATGCGCATCCTGGACAGCTCGTCCATCCAGGTGCAGCTGACCGAGCTCATCGCCGCCGACAAGGTGGCGCAGGTCGTCCGCAAGCTGTTCCACCAGCCCAACGGCCTGGTGCTGGTCACCGGCCCCACGGGCTCCGGCAAGACCACGACCCTCTACAGCGCGCTGCGCGAGCGGCTGGTGCAGTCGCTCTCCATCTGCACTGTCGAAGACCCGATCGAGTACGAGCTGCCGGGCGTCACCCAGGTGCAGGTCAACGAGGCGACCGGGCTGGGCTTCCCCGAGGTCGTGCGCGCGTTCATGCGCAGCAACCCGGACATCATCTTCGTCGGCGAGATGCGCGACACGGTCACCGCGAAGATGGCCTGCAACGCGGCGCTCACCGGGCACATGGTGCTCAGCTCGCTGCACACCAACGACGCGCTCTCCACGCTGGCGCGCCTGAAGGGCCTGGGCGTCGAGCCCTTCGTCATCGCCAGCTCGGTCCTGGGCGTCGTCAACCAGCGCCTGGCCCGCCGCATCTGCCCGGCGTGCCGCGTCGAGTCGCCCGTCAGCGAGGCCACCACCCGCGCGCTCAAGGCGGTCGGCGTGACGCTCGACCCGAACACCAAGCTCTACCGCGGCAAGAAGTGCAAGCTGTGCAACGGCGAGGGCTTCAAGGGCCGCGTCGGCGTCTACGAGCTGTTGGTCGTCACCCAGAAGATCAAGGACATCATCGCCGCGGACGGCTCGCCGGCGGACATCCGCAAGGCGGCGATGGACGGCTCCTACGTCTCGCTGGCGCGCTACTCGACGTTCCTGCTCTCGCAGGGGCTGACCGAGCCGAGCGAGCTGTTGCGCATCCTGCCGCGCGAAGGCGGGTAGGCAGGCGCCCCATTTCTGGGCCTTCTTCAGCTCGACCAGCTTGACCTTGCACTCCTCGACGGTGCCGTGGTGCACGGACTCGCAGGAGGTGAGGCCCGCGCCTGGCACGAAGCCGAGCGTCTGGTGATCCGGCAGGGTCCTGAAGGCGAGCTCGAAGCCCTTCCTCGTGCCCAGCCCCAGGCTCGCAAGGTGCACGGTCGGCTCGTCCGTGACCGCCCAGACATAGAAGCCGTCTTCGCGCTTGAGCTGCTCCGGGTCGCCGTAGCGCTTGCCCTTCTTCATGTCGGGGACGACGACCAGGTCGTCCGGTACGAGGCCCAACTGCTCGGGGGCGATCGGTCCCTGGCGCTCCAGCATCTTGGCGAGCGTGTCCGAGGACTCCAGCAGCCAGAGACCTCGGCCAGCGACCTCGACGAGATACCGTGTCCGGGGCTCTTCGATGGGCCGCGGGCTCGGGCAGTCGGAAGGCCAGCCGCGTACCGTGGCGATCTTCACCTCGCCGCGAACGTCGACCTCCTCGACCGTCATGGTGCAGCGGGCGGGGCCTTCGCGGACCTTGCCGTTCTCCTCGGTCCAGCGGACCTTGCCGGAGTAGGTCCAGCTCGTCCCAGGCTCGAGCGGGAAGCCCAGAGCTTCGCCTCGGGCGAAGATGCGGTCGGCGCGGCCAGGGCAGCGAGGGCGAGAGCATGGGCTGGGGCTTTCTCCAGCTGGCGGGAGTCACTTCTTCCCGTTGCGGCACTGCGTCTCGGCGAAGCGGCAGTCGGTCTTGCAGGAGAGCCGGTCGGTGCCCTTCTTGGCGTCGCAGCCCTTCTCGCACTGCTGAGTGCGGCGCGAGCACTCGTCCTGCTCGACGCGCGGCCGGCGCTCGGAGGCGTAGGCACTGCCCGAGGCCAGCAGGGCGACGGCGGCGGTGACGGAAGCGAGGGCGGCGCGCATCGGGTGTCGGTCTCCTGGGGTCGGACGATGGTACCGCCGCGGCGAAGGGTGAGCCAGACAGGCCGACTACCCACTTGACTCCGAAGAGTCAGATCGGCACTATTCGCCGGCTCTTTTTCATTGGGAATCGTGGGCGATTGGCAGTGCACCTCGAGCGCGCTGAAGACTTCATGCGCCTGGCTTTGGCTGAGGCGCAGGCCGCTGGCGACGAGGGAGAGATCCCCGTCGGCGCGGTCGCCGTCTTGGACGGCAAGGTGGTCGGCGCCGGACACAACCGGCGCGAAGGTGCTCGAGATCCCACCGCACATGCCGAGCTGCTGGCCATCCAGGCAGCGGCGAAGGCGGTCGGTGCGTGGCGGCTGACCGGAGTCACGGTCTATGTGACCTTGGAGCCCTGCACGATGTGCGCAGGGGCCTTGGTGCTGGCACGGGTGGACAGGGTGGTGTTCGGGACGAGGGATCCGAAGGCGGGCGCGGTCGGCTCGCTGATGAACCTGGTCCAGGACATCCGGCTGAACCATCGGATGGACGTCGTCGAAGGAGTTCTGCAGGAAGAGTGCAGCTCGCTTCTCAAGGCCTTTTTCAAGCGCTTGAGAGAGGGCTGAAGTGGTTCATGGAGAGCTGACCGAGTTGGTCGAAGGTGCTGGACTCGAAATCCAGTGTACCCGTAAGGGTACCGTAGGTTCGAATCCTACGCTCTCCGCCATTCAGGGATGAAAGCCCTGGAGTTTCCAGGGCTTTCATACCCTACTGGAGAGGTGGCCGAGCTGGTCTAAGGCGCAAGATTGGAAATCTTGTGTACTCGTAAGGGTACCGTGGGTTCGAATCCCACCTTCTCCGCACAGCAGGAAAGCAGAAGATTTTCGAAGACTTGAGTGTACTGGTAGTCGCTCGTGACTTTATGGTCGGACAACGGGGGGTCGTGAACCCCGCCAGAATCCGGAAGGAAGCAACGGTAGCGTACTTTCTCGTGTGTCCGACCTTCCCCTTTGACGGCCCGGTTCCTCTCCGAGGAACCGGGCCGTTGCTTTTCTGCTCTTCGAATTGGCCGGATGCGGATGCACTCGAGCTCTGAAGTTGGAGTGCTACCCTCTGTGTCATGGCGCGCGTCAATCTGACACTGGATCAAGTGACATTCGACAAGCTCTCGCGTGAGGCGAAGGCCTGCAAGGCGCCTCCCGCGGCAATGGCGCGTACCCTGCTCCGAGAAGCACTCGAGCGCCGAGGCGACTTGGCGCGCCGCAAGAAGCTCGCGGAGGACTACAGTTCCGGCAGGGATGACGCACGGGAGCTCCTGGCCGAGCTCCAAGACCCGCAGCTGGAGTTGCTCAGCGATGAAGAGGACTGAGCCTCTCGAGGTCCGGCGCGGCGACATCCTGTGGATCTCGTGCGACCCCTCGGTGGGCGCCGAGCCGCGCAAGACCCGGACCTGCGTCGTGGTGTCCAACGACATCGCCAACCGCTTCGGGCAAGCCGTCACGGTCGTGCCCACGCAGAGGTACACCGCGGAGCGCGCAGGCCGCGCCTACATGGTGGACCTGCGCAAGCCGCGCTCGAGCCTCGACGAGGCGCGCGTCGCCAACGCCTCGATGGTCATGACCTACGACCGCAGCCGGATCGCCGCGAGAGCGGGACGCGTCACGAAGGACGCCCTGAGAGCGGTGGACTTGGCGCTCGCGCTGCACCTCGCCCTGGAGGCTCGGCTGAGCCGGCAGGCGCGTCCTATCGGCCTCGCATGCAGAGCTGGTGCCCTGCGCCGTCGGGCCAGCAGGTCGTGCCGACAGGACAGCCAGTCTCGGGCTCCGAACCCGGGTTCTTGCCATCGCGTGCGAGCCTCCGCCTGCAGACCTCCGCGGCGGCGCAGGTGTCGTCACTGGAGGTGCCACAGGGTATGCCGGCCCAACTGGAGCGGGATGCTATCGCGCGATGGGCCCGCGGTCCCGCGCTGTTAATCTCCCTGCGATGAGCCTGCTCGCCGATCTCCCGCTGCCCGCACGCCGACTCCCGCCGGCCGAGCGCCCATTCCTTCCAACCTCTCTGGACGAAGCGCGCGCTCGGGGCTGGAACGAGCTCGACGTGGTGCTGGTCACCGGCGACGCCTACGTCGACCACCCCTCCTTCGGCGCCTCGGTGATCGGTCGCGTCCTCGAGGCCGCTGGATACCGCGTCGGCGTCTTGCCGCAGCCCGACTGGAAGAGCGCCGAGGCGTTCAGGAGCCTGGGCCGGCCGCGCCTCTTCTTCGGGATCACCTCGGGCAACCTGGACTCGATGGTGAACCACTACACGGCGCACAAGCGCCGCCGTTCGGACGACGCCTTCTCGCCCGACGCGAAGGCCGGCCTGCGCCCGGACCGCGCCGCCACCGTCTTCGCCCAGCGCTGCCGAGAGGCGTTCAAGGACGTGCCGATCGTCCTGGGCGGCGTCGAGGCCTCGCTGCGCCGGCTGGCTCACTACGACTGGTGGGACGACGCCGTCCGCCGCTCGGTCCTCTTCGACGCCAAGGCCGACCTGCTGGTCTACGGCCAGGGAGAGCGGCCCATCCTCGAGGTCGCCGCGCGCCTCGCCAAGGGCGTCGAGCCCAAGGCCATCGACGACGTCGCCGGCATCGCCGTCATCCGCAAGACCTGGGACGACCTCTCCGCGAAGTGGGGACGCGAGACCGTCGTGCTGCCCGCCTTCGAGGCCATCCGTGAGGACCGCGAGGCCTACGCCCGCTGCTCGCGGGCTTGGCACCTCGAGCACAACCCCGCCAACGCCCGCGTCCTCGTGCAGCCTCACGGCGACCGCGCGGTCGTGGTCTTCCCGCCCGCCGTATCGCCGACCACCGAGGAGCTGGACCGCGTCTTCGCCCTGCCCTACTCGCGCGGCCCGCACCCGCGCTACCGCGGCGCCCGCATCCCGGCCTGGGAGCAGATCAAGGACTCGGTGCAGATCGTCCGCGGCTGCTGCGCCGGCTGCTCGTTCTGCTCGCTCGCCGAGCACCAGGGGCGCGAGCTCTCCTCCCGCTCGAAGCAGAGCGTGATGCGCGAGCTCGAGGAGCTCGCCTCCACCAAGTCCTTCCACGGCACGCTCAGCGACCTCGGCGGCCCGACCGCCAACCTGTGGTCCATGGGCTGCGGCGACCCGAAGGCCAAGGCGCTCTGCCGCCGGCCCAGCTGCGTCTTCCCCAACATCTGCTCGCGCCTGGCGATCGACCACGCGCCGCTCATCGACCTCTACCAGTCGGCGCGCAAGGTCCCGGGCATCAACCACGCCTTCATCGGCAGCGGCGTGCGCTACGACGTCGCCCACGCCGACGAGAAGAGCGGCCAGCGCTACCTCGAGGAGCTGGTGCGCCACCACGTCTCCGGCCACCTCAAGGTCGCGCCCGAGCACGTCAGCGAGCGTGTGCTGCAGGTCATGCGCAAGCCGGGCCTGGACGAGTTCGAGCGGCTGCGCCGGGAGTTCGAGGGCATCAGCAAGAGCGCGCGCAAGGAGCAGTACCTGGTGCCCTACTTCATCTCCAGCCACCCGGGCTGCGCCTTGGAGGACGCCGGCGAACTGCACGACTACCTCAAGGGCAACCACTGGAAGCCGCAGCAGGTGCAGGACTTCATGCCCACGCCGATGACCTTGGCGACGGACATGTTCTTCACCGGGCTGGATCCCACCTCGATGAAGCCGGTGTTCGTCGAGACGAGCCTCGAGGGCAAGAAGATGCAGAAGGCGCTGGTGCGCTGGGCCGACCCGGAGCTCAAGCCCTTCTACGAACGAGCCGTGCGGCGGCTCAAGGGGCGCCGTTAGGTCTAGGCCCCCGACGGCCGACGTCTTGCCGCGTACGGTCTTTCTCCCCTGAAGGGGTCAATCGCGCATCGCGCTTCGCACTCGAGCATCTGGCTCGCTCGTGGGTGAGCTTGGCGAGGTTCTTGCTCTGCCGCCCGCTTCCTCAAACCGGAGATTCCATGACTGGCGCGGCTCGCCTCTCCACGGCGCGTAACTCGATATCTGCCTCTCCTCGCGAGAACCACCTCGACCTGCTCCGCTCGCTCGACGTGGCGCTCTACGCGGCGCGTCAGAGCGACGAGCGCGTGGTGCTGACCGAAGTCCCGCCCGCACCCAAGGCCCTGGCTGGCTTCGTCCCCGCGCTCCTCCCGCGCGACCTCGGCTCGCGCGCCTTCCGCGAGACGCACGGCGTGCGCTTCGCCTACGCCGCCGGGGCCATGGCCGGCGGCATCGCCTCGGTGGAGATGGTGATCTCCATCGGCAAGGCGGGCGGCATCGGCTTCTTCGGCGCCGGAGGCATGCCGCTCTCGGCCGTCGAGGACGCCATCCGCCGAGTTCAGGAGGCGCTGCCGGCGGAGGCCTACGGCTTCAACCTGCTGCACAACCCGTTCGAGCCGAAGATCGAGCTGGCCACGGTCGAGCTGTACCTGAAGCACCAGGTGCGACGCGTCGACGCCGCGGCCTACATGAACCTGACGCCGGCGGTCGTGCTCTTCCGGGCCAAGGGCCTGCGCACGCTGCCCGACGGGCGGATCGTCGGCCCCAACCGGCTCTTCGCGAAGATCAGCCGGCCCGAGACCGCGGGACGCTTCATGGCCCCGCCCCCCGATGCCCTGCTGCGCGAGCTGGTCTCCTCCGGGAAGCTGCGCGAGGACGAGGCGAAGCTCGCCGCCCAGCTGCCGCTGGCCGAGGACATCACCGCCGAGGCCGACAGCGGCGGGCACACCGATCAGCGCCCGCTCCCCGTCCTCTTGCCGTTGATGCAGCACGAGCGCGAGCTGGCGAGCGAGAAGTACGGCTGGCGCGAGAAGGGCATCGAGATCCGCATCGGCGCGGCCGGCGGCATCGGCGAGCCGCTCGCGGCCCACGCCGCGCTGTCCCTGGGCGCCGACTACCTGATGACCGGCTCCATCAACCAGGCCTGCGTCGAGGCGGGCACGTCCGACGCCGTGAAGCAGCTGCTCGCCGAGGCGGACATGGCCGACGTCACCATGGCCCCGGCGCCGGACATGTTCGAGCAGGGCTCCAAGGTGCAGGTGCTGCGCCGCGGGACGATGTACCCGCAGCGCGCCGGCAAGCTCTTCGAGGTCTATCGCGCCTACCCGGACTTCGAGAGCGCCTCGCAGGTCGACAAGGACAAGGTCGAGAAGCAGATCCTCCGCCGGCCGTTCTCCGAGGTCTGGGCCGAGACCGAGAAGTACTGGCAGGCGCGCGACCCGGCCAAGGCCGAGGAGGCCCGCAAGAGCGGCAAGGTCCGCATGGCGCTCTGCTTCCGCTGGTACCTGGGAATGTCCTCGCGCTGGGCAGCCAAGGGCGCGCCCGACCGCCGCGGCGACTACCAGGTCTGGTGCGGGCCGGCCATCGGCACGCTCAATCGATGGACGAAGGGGACGGCGCTGGAGAAGCCGCAGGCGCGCAGCGTGGGCGTGCTCGCCGAGGCGATCCTGCGCGGAGCGGCAGCCTTGGCGCGGCGAGATGCGGCCGCGAGAGCGGGGGTCGAGGAGCTGCCGACGGCCTTCGAAGTGGCTCGCCCAGAGTGACCTTCGCCCCAGGCGCAGCGCGGAGGGCTCGAAGCGACCCTGCGTAAGATAGGCATGTACTTTGTGACATGACCCGCGACCCTCGGGAGGCCTCAGGTCAGCACGACCTCCCAGTCGTGGGTGATGGTCGCGGTCTTTCCCAGCATCGCGGAGGCGGAGCAGTACTTCTCCTCCGAGAGCTTGATGGCGCGCTCCACGCGATCGGGCGGCAGGTCCTTGCCGGCCACCACATAGTGGAAGTGGATCTTGGTGAAGACCTTCGGGTCGGTCTCGGCGCGCTCGGCCTGCACTTCTACCCGGCAATCGCGCACGTCGTACCGACCTCGCTTGAGGATGAAGACCACATCGACGCAAGTGCAGCCGCCCGCGCCCGCGAGAATCAGCTCCATCGGGCTCGGACCGTTGCCGGTGCCGCCCATCTCCGGCGAGACGCCCATCGCGACGACGTGACCCTTCTCCGTCGTCGCCTCGTAGCCCTTCCCTTCACTCCATCGGACCGTCGATCGCACGGTGCCTCTCCTCCCCTCACGTCCCCGCGATCCGCCGCACGATCTCTTCCAGCGGCTTGCGCTCGTTCGGCTTCTCGCGCGCTTGCAGCTTCGGCGGAAGCGTGGCCGGGTTGCCGTGACGCCCGACCGCGATGACAGCCATGGGCGCCCACTGCGTGCGGTCGACCTGCAGCACCTCGTAGACCTTCTCCTCGTCGAAGCCGCCCATCGCGTGCGCGTACAACCCGAGCTTGCGTGCCTGCAGGGCGAAGGACATCCACGCGGCGCCGGAGTCGAAGCCCGCCCAGTCGTTGGCCTCGCCCTTGTCGTTGGTCTTCCTCGCCATGAGCACGACCAACAGCGGCGCCGTGTTCGCCCACTGCTGGTTGAACTCCGCCAGCGTCGAGCGGACCCGCGCGCGACCCGCCTCGTCATCGGCGAACAGGAACATCCACGGCTGCTGGTTGCTCGCCGAGGGTGCCCAGCGCGCCGCCTCGAACAGCGTCTGCACGTCGCGCTCGGAGATCGGCTCGGGGCTCAAGGCCCTCGGCGACCAACGATCGAGGAACAGCGGGTCGACTGGGAGGGTCGAGGTTCGCTTCGTGGGGTCGAGCGGGATGACGTGGGCCGTGGCGGTGCTCATGTGGGTGCTCCCTTCACACCCGATTCGATGCACTTCGATATCGAAGTGTTTCCAGCCTCTGCGCCGCACAGGCCTGCCTGCCTGCCGTCAGTCGATGCGCTCCTCGGACTGCTCGCTGTGCGGCACGTGCTGCTCGAGGATCCAGTCGCGGATCGGCGCGAAGACGCGTTCGTGGGCGTGCCGGGAGACGAACATGTCGGCGTGGGCCATCGCCACAGTCTGGCTGCCGACCTCCACCAACTTCTTCGCCTTGGCGCCGCTGTGGTGGTACGGCCACGCCGCGGTCTCGGGAGGGACGATGCCGTCGCCGGTGGCGAGCACCACCAGCAGCGGGTTGGTCACCCGCTCGACGGCCTTCGACAGGTTCACCGTGCCGAGCACGAGGTCCTTCTCCCGCACCCACCGGGCGATCTGCCGGTTCACGTGACGGTTGGGGTCCTCCACCGTGCGCGCCATCTCCTTGGCCGCGCTCGTGTCGGTGATCTCCGGGTTCATGTAGATGGAGAGCAGCCACGGCGTATAGCGCGCGAGCAGCGGCAAGGCGACGGTGGCGAGTTTGCGGGTACCGCGGAACGGAAGCATCCCCACCACGGCCGGCGCCAGGGACGCCACCTTGAGCACTGGGTGGACCTTCTCCCAGCGCACCGGCGAGCCCATGCAGACGATGGTCGTGACCCGGTGCTCCTGCCGCATCGCGACGTGCGCCAGGACCAGGGTCCCGCCGAGAGAGCCGCCCAGCATGTCCAGCCGGTCGGCCTTGGTGTGCGTCCGTTCCAGGATCCCCTTCGACGCGGCGCCCAGATCGGTGAGCGCCAGGTCTTCGATGGCGTAGTCGTCGCCGCCACCGACCCGCACCGAGCTTCCCTGGGCTCGCAGGTCGGCGCGCCAGACCTCGAGCCCCGCCTCGGCCAGGAAGCCCTCCAGCGACACGCCGCTCGGGTGGTAGCTGTAGATGAAGGAGTTCATGCCGTAGCCCGGCACGATGACCACCGGCCGCCGTTTGCGAACGAGCCGGGCCGGCTCCCAGGTCTGGTTCAGGGCCAGCAGCCAGCCGTCGTCGTTGGGGACGAGGTGTCGGACGGTCCGCATGGGCCCCATTGGAACGCCAACGCGCCGGCCGAGACAACGCCGCGGAACGTGAGGGGGCGGCGCCGTTGGGCGGCGGACCCTGTCAGCCGCGCTTTCCCCGTTCGCGACCGCCAGCGGCGATCTCGCGGACGATCTCCGCGACGGCCCGCGCTCCGGCGCTCGAGCTCGCCGCCCTTGGCGGTGATGAGCCCGTACTCCACGCCCGCGCCGCTCTCGCGGATGGGCACCGCCTGCAGATCGAGCCACTCGCGGCCGGCGAAGACGATGGGCGTGAGCACCGTGGGGATGCCCGCACGAACCACCGTCGCCAGGGTCGCGCAGACGGTGCTGATCTCGAACTGGACCTTGGGCCGGGTGCGCCCGCGCGAGAAGAGCTCGTCGATGGCGTGGCGCATGTCGAAGGTGCCGGGCAACAGCACCAGCGGGACCTCGCGCAGTTCCTTGACCGAGACGGCGTCACGCGAGGCGAGCGGGTGCTCCCGGGGCACGATGAGCGACAGCCGCTGGGACAGCAGCGACTCGTAGCGCAGGTTGGGCGAGGAATACATCAGCACGCCGCAGCCCAGGTCCCAGCGGCCGGCCTCGACCTCGGTCTCGATGGCTCGGGCGGACTGCTCGTGGACTGCGACCGAGACGTGGGGGTGCTCCTCGGCCATGCGCTTGAGCGCCATGGGGATCCACGCCATGTGCGCCGCGGGCACCACGCCGACCTCCACGTGGCCGGCCTGGCCCTGGGCCTGGGCTCCGACGGCGCCGCAGGCCTCCTCGAGCTTGCGGACGACGACGGCGGCATTGGCCTGGAACGAGGCGCCCTCTCCGGTTAGCTGCAGCCGTTTGCCCAGGCGCCGGAAGAGCGTGGCCCCTAGCGCGGTCTCCAGGTCCTTGATCTGCTGGGACACGCTGGGCTGCGAGACCCCCAGGCGCTCGGCGGCGCGCGTGAAGTTCTGCGTCTCGGCGACGGCCAGGAAGTATCGAAGGTGGCGCAGCTCGACAGTCGGGTTCATCGACCCTCCGCAGCGGTGCAGCTTACTGCGGAGAGAGGACGGCTGGCTCCTGCTGCTCGGGCTGAGTCGCGAGGCCGGGCAGCGCGTGCTCGCCGCTGCGGGTCCGGCGCACCTCACCGTGGGCCAGGCTCTCGAGGACCCGCTCGTGGATGACCCGGTAGCCGGGGTGGTCCGCCAGCTCCTGGGCCCGGCGCGGCCGAGGCAGGTTCACCCGGACGACGTCGACGATCCGCGCTTCCGGTCCCTCGCCCATCACCGCGATCCGGTCCGAGAGGAGGATGGCCTCGTCCACGTCGTGGGTGACCAGGAGCGCGGCGACGCCAGTGCGCGACCACAGCTCCAGCAGCACTTCGCGCAGCTCGCCGCGCGTCACCGAGTCCAGGCTGCCGAACGGCTCGTCGAGGAGCAGCAGCTTCGGCGACAGCGCGAACGCACGGGCCACTCCGACGCGCTGCCGCATCCCGGCCGAGAGATCCGCGGGCCGCTTCTTCCTCGCGTCCTTCAGGCCCACCCGCTCCAGGGCCCGCTCGACCTTCTCGCTGCGCTCGGCCTCGGAGGCGTCGGGGTAGGCCTGGTCCACGCCGAGGCGCACGTTCCCCTCGGCGGTCAGCCACGGGAGCAGCGCGTGCGCCTGGAAGACCATCGCCCGGTCGGCCCCGGGACCGCTCACCGGCTTGCCGTCGACGCGGATCTCGCCCGAGGTCGGCGCCGTCAGGCCGGCGACCATCGAGAGCACGGTCGTCTTGCCGCACCCGGAGTGCCCGACCAGGCTGACGAACTCGCCCTCCTTCAGCGACAGCTCCACGTCCTTCACCACGGCTTGCAGCCCGTGCGGGGTCTCGAAGGACTTGGACAGCGACCGCAGCTCGAGCAGCGGCGCGTTCGGCGCCCGGTCCGACACGGGCGATGGTGAGGCCGCCGCAGGTGCCACCGCCGCCGCCTCGTCGCGGCGCAGCTTGGCGGAGAGCGTGTCGCGCAGCGCCCGGTACCGGTGAGCCTCGGCCTCGGCCAGCGTCGAGCGCGGCCGCGGCAGGCTGACCTCGGTGGCGTCCTCGAGCCGGCCGTCGCGCAGGACCACGACGCGGTCGGCGAGCAGCAGCGCCTCGTCCACGTCGTTGGTGATCATCACGACCGTGCGCCGGTCCTTGGCGTGGATGCGCTCCAGCTCCTCCTGCAGCGAGGCGCGGGTCAGCGCGTCGAGGGCGCCGAATGGCTCGTCGAGGAGCAGGATGCGCGGCGCGGCGGCCAGGGCTCGCGCCACCGCGACGCGCTGCTTCATGCCTCCCGAAAGCTGCCTGGGGAGCTTGCCGCCCGCAGCTCCGAGCTCGACGAGGTCGAGTACCCGCTGGACCCGCTCATCGCGGTGCTTCGCCGACTCGGCCGGGAAGGCCTCCTCGACCGCGAGCCGCACGTTCCCGCGCGCGGTGAGCCAGGGCAGCAGCGAGTAGTGCTGGAAGACGACTCCGCGGTCGAGCCCGGGCCCATCGAGCGGCTTGCCGTCGAGCGTGATGGAGCCCGAGTCCGCCTTCAGCAGGCCCGCCAGAACGGAGAGCAGCGTGCTCTTGCCCGAGCCGGAGGCGCCGACGATGCACACGAACTCGCCCTCGGCCACCGCCAGGCTCACGCGGTCCAGCACGCGGCGCTCGCCGTAGAACTTGGTCAGCTCGCGGATCTCCAGCAGCGGCGCCACCTTCAAGCCTCCGCCCGGAAGTGCGCTTCGACGAGCATCATCAGGCGGTCGAGGACGAGGCCGATGATCCCGATGGCGAAGATGCACAGGATGATGTGCTCGTAGACGAGCGCGTTGTACTCCTGCCACAGGAAGCCGCCGAGCCCCGCCGAGCCGGTGAGCATCTCCGCGGCGACGATGGCGAGCCAGGCGATGCCCAGGCTGAGCCGGAAGCCGGTGAACATGTGGGGAAGCGTCGCTGGCACCAGGACCTTGAGGAAGGTCTTGGCCGGCGACAGGCGCAGCACCTTGGCGACGTTGAGGTAGTCGGGCGGCACCGCGCGGACACCCGCCGCGACATTCAGGACCGTGGGCCACATGGCGCACAGCGCGATGGTGAAGAGCGCCGCGGGGCCGGAGCGCTCGAGCATCACCAGGCCCAGCGGCAGCCAGGCCAGCGGCGAGACCGGACGCAACACCTGGATCAACGGATCGATCGCAGCGCTGAACGACTTGGAGAGCCCCAGCGCGAAGCCGAGCGGCGTGCCGAGCAGCAGCGCCAGGCCGAAGCCCTGGAAGACGAGCTTGAGCGACTGCCAGGCGAAGAGCGCGATGCCCTGGTCCATCTCGCCGCGCTTGGCGAAGGGCTCGAGCACGTAGAGCTTGGAAGCCTCCCAAGTCTGCAGCGGCCCGGGCAGGCGGGTCTCGAAGACCTTGCAGACCAAGCCCCACAGGCCGATGCCGACGGCGACGCCGACGATCGGCAGGAGGATCGAACGCCAGTTGAGACGACGCATCTTCGAGCTAGCCCTTCAGGTTGTTGATCGGCGCCGACTTGGCGAACTCCGCGGCTTTCTTGTGGTCGAACACCGTGCCGTCCCAGAGCTTGATCGGCGCGTCGTTCGGCGCGGGCGCGGCGACGCCCAGGTCCTTGAGCGCGCCCTGGTATAGCTCGGCGCGGGCGATCCGCTTGGCCAGGCCGTCGTAGTCCGGCTCGCCTTCGCACATGCCCCAGCGGCGGAACTGCGAGACGAACCACTTGAGCTCGCGCGCCTCGGTGGTGGTGCCTCTGGAGTAGCTGATGGCGTGGGCCTTGTCCGTCGCCTTGCGCCCGTCGCCCCAGTCGAGCTCGCCCATCAGCGCCGGGCGGACCGCGGCCTCGGGGCTGTTGAGGTAGCTGGGCACCGCGAGCAGCTTGGCCAGCTCCGGCCGGTTGCCGAAGTCGTCGCACCAGGCGGCCGCCTCGTGGACCGCGCGCAGCATCGCGCGGACCGTGCGCGGATTCTTCTCGGCGAACGTCTCCATCACCGAGAAGGCCTTGGTCGGGTGGTCGGGCCACAGCTCGTGGCCGTAGAAGACGATGGAGGTGACCTTCTCGCTGACGCCGCGAGTGCCCCACGGCTCGACCATGGCGCAGGCGTGCATCGTCCCCACGCGCAGGTTCTGCACCATCTGCGCCGGCGGCAGGGTGATGAGCTTGAGCTCCTTGTCGGCGTTGATGCCGGCGTTGGCCAGGAAGTGCCGCCACATCAGCGAGTGCCAGCCGAACGGCAGCGGCAGCGCGATGGTCAGCACCTCGCCCTTGGCCTTGAGCTCGTCGGCGAACTTCTTCCAGGTCTTGGGGTCGGCGGTGAGCACGCCCTCGAGCTTCTTGGAGACCATGAAGACCGAGCCGTTCCGCGAGAGCGTGTACGGGGCGAGCATCGGGGTCTTGGGCGAGCCCAACAGCCCCATCGTCGCGCCGATGGGCTGGGCGAGCTTCATGTGGCTGCCGTGGTTCTCGCCGCTGACCAGCTTGTCGCGGGCGGTGGCCCAGCTCGACTCCTTGGCGATGGAGGAGGTGAGACCGTGCTTCTTGAAGAAGCCCTTCTCGTGGGCGACGACGATGGGCGCACAGCTGGAGACGGCGACGATCCCCAGCCGGACCTCCTTCTGCTCCGGGCCTTCGTCCGCCCAGGCGCCGCCGGCCCAGCCGGTGGGTAGGCCTGCCACCAGGCCGGCCACCGCCGAGCCTTTGAGGAAGTCGCGCCGCGTCAGGCCGCCGTTCCGCTTCGAGTGCCGCATTCCCATCTCCAAGGTTTGGCTTATGAGGGCCAAACTATGGCCTATGGCCCGCGCACCTGTCCACCGGCCGGTTCCGGCTTGGTATCGTTCGCCCGCAACGTGCGAAGGAGGTCCTGATCGTGGGCCGCATCGTGAACCTCGACGGCAACCTGGTCGCGCCGGAGCAGGCGGTGGTGAGCGTCTTCGACCGGGGCTTCCTCTACGGCGACTCGGTCTACGAGGTCGTCCGCACATACCGCGGCGTGCTCTTCGAGCTGGGCGCGCACCTGGAGCGGCTGGCGGAGTCGGCGCGGCGCATCGCGTTGGAGCTGCCCTGGACGGTCGAGCGGCTGGCTTCCGAGGCGAAGCGCACGGTCGACGCCTCGGGGAACGCGGAGAGCTACCTGCGCGTGGTGGTCACCCGCGGAGAAGGCGAGTTAGGGCTCGACCCGGCGCTCGCCCGCGGAGGGCGCGTGGTGCTCATCGCCCAGCCGCTCACGACGCCGCCGCCTGAGGCCTACGAGAAGGGCGTGGCGCTGGCGCTGGTGGGAGCCGAGGCCACCGGGCGCAACCTGCGCGAGGCGATCGATCCTGCGGCCAAGACCGGCAACCACCTCAACGCGGTGCTGGCGATGAAGGCCGCGCGCGAGCGCGGCGCCTACGAGGCCCTGCTGCTCGACGCCCGCGGGCGCGTCACCGAGGCCTCCAGCGCCAACGTCTTCGCCGTGCGCAACGGCGAGCTCCTCACACCGCCGCTCGCGGCTGGAATCCTCGAAGGCGTCACGCGGCGGGTGGTGCTTGCCTTGGCGCGCGCCACCGGAGTGCCTGCCCGCGAAGCCGAGCTCTGGCCCGACGATCTTTACGGCGCCGAGGAGGTCTTCATCACCAGCACAACGCGCGAACTGGTGCCAGTGACGCGGATCGCCCGGGAGGCCGATACCAAGCCCATCGGCGACGGCAAGCCGGGGCCGGTGACCCTGAAGCTGCTGGCGGAGTTCCGCAGGCGGGCTCTGGCCGAGGTCGCGGCGGTCGTGCAAACCCCTTGATCCGAGACGCGGGCGAGCCGTCCCCCGCATGCCTGTGTCGCTCGCGCCCCGAGCCCGCTAAGGTTCGCCGCGCATGGACCCTCGCCCCCGCTCCCAACGTGTCTTGCCGCTCGTCCGCTGGTCCGTCCAGGTTGCGTACGCGCTCTTCCTGGTGCTGGTCGGCGTGCAGTTCGCGCTCTTCTACGGACAGGCGATGGCCGGCAACTCGGCCATGGTCTCGCGCCCGCCGGCGGTCGAGGCGTTCCTGCCGATCAGCGCGCTCGTCGGCCTGCGCCAATTCATCGCCACGGGCCAGTGGGACCATGTCCATCCCGCCGGCCTGACCATCCTCTGCGCGGCGATCCTGGGCGCCTTCCTGGCCCGGAAGAGCTTCTGCAGCTGGGTCTGTCCAGTCGGCGCCCTGGAGCGCGGCCTGGAGACGGTTGGCCGCAAGCTGCTCTGGCGGCGCGGCTGGCCCGTCCCGCCGCGCTGGCTCGCGTTGACGCTGACCGCGCCCAAGTACCTGCTGCTGGCCTTCTTCGCGGCGAGCATCTTCGTGTTCATGCCCGTCGACCAGCTCGGCGCCTTCATCGAGTCCGACTACAACCTCGCGGCCGACGCCAAGATGCTCCTCTTCTTCCGCGACCTGACGCCGGTCGGCGCCGGCGTGCTCGTCGCGCTCGGCGCGCTCTCGCTCGTCTACAAGCACTTCTGGTGTCGCGTGCTCTGCCCCTACGGCGCGCTGCTGGGCCTCTCCAGCCTCTTCTCACCGCTGCGCGTCGACCGCAACGAGCCCACCTGCACTAACTGCAAGGCCTGCACGCGCGCCTGCCCGGTGGACATCCCGGTGCACACCCGGCTGCAGGTCGTCTCCGCCGAGTGCACCGGCTGCCTGGGCTGCGTCGCCGCCTGCCCGGAGCCGCAGACGCTGCGAATCGCGCTCCCGGTCCGCCGCCGGCCGGTTCCGTCCTGGCTGGTGCCAATGCTGGGGGTCGGAGTGCTGCTCGTGCTCTGGGTCGTGGCGCGGGCCACCGGGCACTGGGAGAGCCAGGTGCCGGCGGAGATGCTGGCGCGGCTTTACCGGATGGCCCACCTGTTGGGGCACTGAGCGCCGCCAGTGAACAGCGGGCCGGACCGCGATGGTCAACGCCGGGCTGAGGGCGACCACGCCGGTTACACTTCGCCCCATGCCATCCCTCGAGACCGCCTTCACCCGCCACGCCAAGGTCGAGGTCCCCGTCCTGTGCGGCGCGATGTACCCCTGCTCGAACCCGGAGCTCGTCGCCGCGGTCTCCGAGGCCGGCGGGTTGGGCGTCGTGCAGCCGCTCTCGCTGACCTACGTCCACGGTCACGACCTGCGCGAGGGCCTGAGGCTCATCCGGCGCCTGACCTCCAAGCCCGTCGGCTTCAACGCGCTCGTCGAGCAGTCCTCCAAGGTCTACCTGGACCGGATGCGACGCTGGGTGGACATCGCGCTCGAGGAAGGCGTGCGCTTCTTCGTCACCGCGCTAGGCAACCCGCGCTTCGTGGTGGAGAAGGCCCACGCGGCCGGCGGCGTCGTCTACCACGACGTCACCGAGCGCAAGTGGGCGCTCAAGGCGCTCGACGCCGGCGTCGACGGCCTCATCTGCGTCAACGCACGGGCCGGCGGGCATGCGGGACGCCTGCCGCCCGAGCAGCTCTTCGCCGACCTCTCTGATTTGAAGGTCCCGCTGGTCTGCGCGGGCGGCGTCGGGGGCGAGGCGAGCTTCGCGAGCATGCTGTCGCTGGGCTACGCGGGCGTGCAGCTCGGCACCCGGTTCATCGCCAGCGAGGAGTGCAAGGTCCACGCGGACTACAAGCGGGCCATCCTCGACGCCGACGAAGACGACATCGTCCTCTCCGAGCGGATCACCGGGGTGCCGGTGGCCATCATCAAGACCCCGGAGATCGAGCGCACCGGCACCAAGGCCGGGCCGCTGGCGAAGGTGCTGCTCAAGGGCAGCCGCACCAAGCACTGGGTGCGCGCCTTCTACACCTTCACCTCCGGCATCAAGCTCAAGCGCAGCTCGCTCAAGGGCAGCGGCTACAAGGACATCTTCCAGGCCGGCAAGTCGGTCGCGGAGATTGAGAAGGTGGAGCCCGTCGCGGCCATCGTGCGACGGTTCGCCGACGCCGCTGCGCAGCTGCAGCGCCCTGCCGGCAGCTGAACCGTTGTGGTCGAGAGCGGGCGGGACGCCCGCAACCACAGGGCCCCTCAGCCGCCCAGAAATGGAGATAGGGCAGGAACTCGGGCGGGTCCAACCCTTGGCGTTCCGCGGGCTTTCGCCATGGGCACCCGCCCACAAGATCCTTCCTGACGCCCGTGCGTTCCTTCCGGGGTCCGCAATGAAAGGAATGACCCCATGACCAGCCGAAACCTGCTCATCGCCCTCGCCGTGGCCGCCGCCCTCGCCGTTGCCTTCGACTCCCACCACGCCTCCGCCGCCGGCCGGCCCAACCCGCCGGCCGCCACGGCCACCGACCCCGTCGTCCAGATTGCCCTGCTCTTGGACACCTCGAGCAGCATGGACGGCCTCATCGCCCAGGCGAAGACGCAGCTGTGGAAGGTGGTCAACGAGTTCGCCCGCGCCCGGTACAACGGCAAGGCGCCGCGCGTGGAAGTCGCCCTCTACGAGTACGGCAACCAGGGCCTCTCCTCGCAGAGCGGCTGGATCCGCCAGGTGGCGCCCTTGACCACCGACCTCGACCGGATCAGCGAGCAGCTCTTCGCGCTACGCACCAACGGCGGCGACGAGTACTGCGGCCAGGTCATCCAGGTCGCCACCCGCGAGCTGCAGTGGAGCGACGCCAAGGGCGCCCTGAAGATGATCTTCATCGCCGGCAACGAGCCCTTCACCCAGGGCCCCGTCGCCCCCGACGGCGCGGTCAAGGCCGCCATCGCCAAGGGCATCGTCGTCAACACCGTCTTCTGCGGCGGCGAGCGCGAAGGCATCTCCACCGGCTGGAAGCAGGGCGCGCTGCTCGCCGACGGCCGCTACTCCTTCATCGACTCCAACCAGGTCGTCGCCGCGGTCACCGCGCCGCAGGACGCCGAGATCGCCAAGCTGGGCGCCGAGCTGAACGCGACCTACCTGGCCTACGGCGGCGACGGCAAGGCCAAGGCGATGCGCCAGCAGGCCCAGGACAAGAACGCCGAGTCCGCGGGGATGGGCGCCGGCGTGCAGCGCGCCATGGCCAAGGCCAGCGCCAACTACAAGAACGACGACTGGGACCTGGTCGACGCCGCCAAGGCCGGCAAGGTCGCGGTGGGCACGGTCTCGGCCGACGCGCTCCCCGAGGAGATGCGCGGGATGAACGAGGAGCAGCGCAAGGAGCACGTCGCCAAGATGGCCACCAAGCGCACCGAGCTGCAGGCCAAGATCCAGAAGCTGGAGGCCGAGCGCCGCACCTACGTCGCCGCCGAGGAGACCAAGCGCGCCAAGGCCGCCGCCCCGGCGAGCATCGACCGGGCGATGCTGGAGAGCGTGCACGCCCAGGCCGCCAAGGCCGACTACGCCTTCGAGTAGGCGCCCCTTCCCCGCCTCCCCTGCGCGGACGGGACCTCCGGATAGACGTCATTGGGCTCACTGCTTAGGGGAGGAGCCCGCCGCTGCCCCGTCCGACCTCCGGCGTGACACCCTCGGCAGTCAGACGAAGAAGAGAGCGCCGGTCCTCGCTCGAGGGCCGGCGCTCTGGCTTTCATCCTGAAGCAGTCCGAAGCCCCCGGGCACCCTCCGCCGGGTTAAGGCTTGACCCGGTGGGGCGGCGTCTTGCGGCGCTGCCAGTCCCAGAAGCCCTTCACCGCCTTGGCCTCGCCCGCCTTCGCCTTGCGCACGATGGCAGGCCTGGCCTTCACCTGGAGCAGCCCCCGCGTCGCCGGGACTTGCTGCATCGTCGGCGCCAGCAGGTAGAGGACCTCCTGCGACTGGTCGAAGATGACGAACGAGCCGAAGCCCAAGAGGTCGGCCTCGATCCGCCCCGAGTAGCGCACCCAGCGGACGCGGTCGATGGTCCGCTCCGACTCCGGCTCGACCGTGAGCGGGTAGTAGTCGTCGGAGACCCCGGTCGTGGCCAGGGCCTGAATGGCGATCTCGTTGATCAGCTCCGGCGAGGACCCGGAATCCCGGCCGACCCACACCGAGGCCAGCAGCGGTCCCTTGCCGCCGCGCGCCGTGCCGATCACGTAGCGGTCGGTGCTCGCCGAGGGGAGCTTGAGCACCGGCAGGCCGTTGACCGGCGTGGTCGGCAGCTCGACGATCCAGCTCTCGGTGAGGTTCATGCTGCCCGAGACCGCGTACCACTGCTCGGAGTAGGGGTCGAAGTTGGGCGCCATCACCAGGTTGTCGATGGGCGCCGAGCCCATCAGGTGCGCGGGGAGGAGCTTGCGCAGCGGCGGGGCGACCGGTCCGGCGTCAGTGCCGGCGTCAGGGCCAGAGGCGGCGGCGTCGGGCGGCTCGACGGCCGTGGCGTCCGGGGGCTCGATCAACGCGGCGTCGGGTCCGGCCGGGACGCGCTCGTCCTCCGGGCAGGCGGTGCAGAAGAGGGCCAGCAGTGACAGGGCGACGGGCAGGAGGCGGTTCGTCATGGTCGGTCTCGTGTTCGTGCGGTTCACTGCAGCAGCCACGCCTTGGCCCGCTCGTAGAGCGTGTCCTTGCCGGCGATGGCGTCGCTCTGCGTCTGGAAGACCACCTCGTCGGGCTCGACCCCGCCGCCGGACTCGTACGCCGTCGAGGTGCGCTCGCCGCGGTAGAGGAACGAGTCGGCCACCTGGCCGGAGCCGCCGGTCATCTCCCCCAGGTAGCTGGCCATGGAGTTGACGAAGCCGAAGCCGCCGAAGGTGTTGGCCGGGCCGAAGATGCGCGTCAGGCCCGGCCGCATCTTGGCGAGCTTGGTGACCCAGTCGTTGCCCGAGACGTCCAGGCCGACGAGGACCGCGGCCTTCTTGGTGGCCAGCGTCCCGACGCGACCGCCCTCGTAGTCGCCTTCGGTGTAGCGGGTGTAGCTGCCGCAGCCGGAGTAGCCGAAGGACTGGCTGAAGCAGTTCTCCATCGCCGCCAGCGACAGGTCGTCGAGCGCCCCGTCGAGCGCGGGGATGGTCTCGGTGACCACCAGGGCGTCGGGGTTGGCGAACGGCGCGCAGATGGCGTCCACGCCGTAAAAGGTGCCGCCGTAGCCGGTGCGCTCGTCGATGACGAAGAGATCGGCGGTGGGCGCCAGCGCGCTGCGGACGGTGTCGCCCCACACCGGCGGGTACTCCGGGTAGGGCACGCCGTTGGCCTCGAGGACGCGGACCGGGCCGTCGTCGCCCATGGCGGTCCAGTAGTACTCGCCGGTGGGCACCTCGCCGCCCAGGCGGTTGAAGCGGAAGTCGCAGGCGAACTCGTCGTCGCTCCAGCCCGAGGCGTCGCCCGCCTCCCACAGCGCCTCGCCGTAGAGGGCGTAGAAGTCGACCTCCACCTTCACCAGCTCCTCGGGCTTGCAGACGCGGGTCGCGGCGATGGCGGCCGGGCAGCGGGAGAAGCCGAGCGTGGCGCCGGCGCGGGCGGCGGCGGCGGCGACGTCGGGCGCGGTGGCCACGGCGCGGGCGAGCGGCGAGCCGAAGTGCTGCAGGCGCGGGCCGGCCAGCTGGATCGAGAGCTCGACCGGCAGGTCGTCGATGGAGGTGAGGACGTCACCGCGCTTGAGCGCCTTCGAGGCCTTCGACGCCGGGTCCGCGTAGAAGACCATCGGCAGCCGCCGCGCCGGCCAGGCGGCGGCCTCGGGCAGGCGGTTGGCCTCCCCCAGGTGCAGGCACATCCCGATGCCGGGACGCTCGGTGGTGCTCGGGTACGGCGGAGAGCCGTGGGCGTCCTCGATGGCCTGGTAGGCGTCGATGACGTTGCTCCAGAAGCCGAGCGCGTGGGTCGCCTCGCGCGCCGCCTGCATCTTGGCCAGGAAGGCCGGGCGGGTGCGGTCGAGCACGCGGTTGCCGAAGAAGCGGCTGACTTCGAAGATGCGGCGGTCGAGGTACTCGCCCTTGATGGCCTCGGCCGGCATGCGCCCGGCGACGGCCGCGCCATCGGCGCAGCGGCCCAGGTGGCAGAACCCCACCTCGCCGCAGTCCTCGGGCTCGCTGGCCACCGTGCAGCGCACGTCGGGCACCGCGGCGGGGCCCAGGTCGGCGATCTCCAGGGCGTCGAGCAGCACCAGGCCGTTGGGGTCCGAGCCCACGCCGGTGCCGTGGTAGCCGCGCGCCTGCAGGCGGTTGACGCGGATGGCGAGGGTGGGCACCACGTGGCCGCCCAGGGCGAAGTCGACGGGGCCGGTGGAGACCTCGAGCCAGCCGTCGTCGGTGCGCCGGCCGGTGGGCTGCATGCGCACGTTGCCCAGCACGCGCTCGCCCACCCACCAGGCCAGCGAGGAGACGGCGCCGATGCCCAGCGGGCGCATCCAGAAGCTCACCTCGACGCGCCGGCCGACGAGAGCGCTCGGCTCGCCAAAGGTCAGGTCGATGCGCTCGACGCTCTTGCCCATCCACAGGCCGTTCTTCCCCTCCATCGGCGGGGTCGAGCTCGTGCCGAACAAGAGGACGTCCTTGCTCACCTCGTCGCCGTTGATGTCGCTGGCCGTGAGGACCAGCTGCGACGGGAGCGAATCCGAACCTGCCGACTCCATGTCCCAAGAGAGCGCGGCGCCCTCGAGCGACACGGTGCCGGTGGCCTCGTCGAACGGGGCGGCGGCACAGACGGCCGGGGTCGCGGCGAGGGCCAGCGCGAGCAGTGCGGTGCGCGGCAGGGGAAGCGCCATCGGTGTCCTCCTTCAGGCTGCCTTGAAAAGAAGCGCACACTATCGACCAGCCGTCCCCCGGCTTCCACCTTCTTTGCGCGTCGTGGGCGGCGAGCACCTCCCCGGTTGGGAGGCATCAGCCATGTTGATGAACGCTGACATACCTTACGCAAGTCTGCAGGACCGAGCCGCAAGCGTAAGCGCGTCGGGCCTCCTTCTGCCCAGCGCAGTGACCGGGTGAGTCGAGCACGGACCCAGCATGCGCAACGCCGCGAGCCACGTCGTGAAGTGCTGAGCCACATATGCAAGCAGCAGGCAGGACCGAGCCGCAAGCGTAAGCGCGTCGGGCCTCCTTCTGCCCAGCGCAGTGACCGGGTGAGTCGAGCACGGACTCACTTCGCTCCCTGTCGGCGAACGCTGACATGCCTTACGCGCGAAGGTACCCAGCTCTGCCCGCATCCGACCTGCTCGTTCTTGTTCCGTGGCCGGTCACTGCCCAGGGCTGGAGGAGGCCCGACGCGCTGACGCTTGCGGCTCGGGGTGTCGGTCAGGCCGAGAGCAGCTGCACCTGCCACTTCATGAGCGAGGCGGCGGCCTTGTCGAAGTCCTCGGCGAGCGCGAGCAGGTCGGCCTTGTTGGCGATGAGGGTCGGGTCGAGGTTCAGCGCCAGGGCACGCTCGTCGCGGCGGCGGCGGATGGCCTCGAACCGTCGCTGGACCTCGTCGCTGGGCCGCGCCGGCCGCGAGTGCAGCTCCTGGCGGGGCAGTGCGGAGTCGGGCAGCGCCAGCGCTCGGCGGATCGCGTCCTCGACCGCCTTGTGCTGGTGGGGCCTGAGCTGCGCGGACAGCTCGGGAGCGCCGGACTTGGCGGACTTCTCGGCGGCGGCGACCAGCAGCTCGTGGCTGAGCACGAAGTAGGGCGGCCGGTTGAGGGCGACAGCCTGCTCCTCGCGCCACAGATACAGCTCGCGGACGATCGCCAGCGCGCGCGGTCGCAGGAGCGAGCTGCCCTTGACCCGCCAGGCCGCTTCCGGGTCGGGCGCGGCGGGGACCGAGTCGACGATGAGGCGGGCGCAGGTCTCGCGGTGCCACTCGGTGCGGCCCAGGCGGGAGAGCTCCGCCTCGAGCGCCTCGCGCAGCGCCTTGAGGTGGTGCGTGTCGCCGCGGGCGTACTCCTCCATCTTGGGAGTCAGCGGGCGCTGGGACCAGTTGGCCTTCTGGGCGCCCTTGTCGAGGGTGACGCCGAGGAGCTCCTGGACCAGGTCGCGCAGCCCCACCTTCGGGCGTCCGACCAGCCTCGCGGCGAGCTCGGTGTCGAAGACCTCGCGGGCGACCATGCCGCGGGCGCGGCGCAAGAGGCGCAGGTCGAAGCTGGCGCCGTGCAAGGTCAGCTCGCGGCTGGCCAGGTGCTCGAAGAGGGGCGCGAGCGGCTCCGCTGGGCCGAGCGGGTCGACCAGCTCGTCGCCCCCCGCGTGGCTCAGCTGCACCAGGCACAGCTTCTCCGGGTAGCAGTGGAGGCTGTCGGCCTCGGTGTCGAGGCAGAGGAAGGGCGAGCGGCGTAGCGCTTCGACCAGCTGGAGGATCTCGGGGGCGGTGGAGAGCAAGGCGTCTGTCCTGATGGTCGCGTAGCGTCTGGTGCAGCAATAGAAACGCCGTTCGCCCCCGGCGCAAGCATTGCGTCTCAGTCGCGCCGGCAGACGATGACCCCCACGTCGTCCCACGGCTCGCCTTTGGCTGGCCGGACCAGGCCGGCGAGCCTGCGCGGGACCTCGATGAGCGTTGGGTGCCGGCACGCCTCGGCGATCTTCGTCTCGGGCACGTACTTGACCAGCCCGTCCGTGGCGAGGACGAGCGTGGCAGCGCCCAGCGGCCCGGCTGTGAACGCGACCGGCCGGGCCGTCCCGTTGCCCAGGAGCGGCTTGCGTACCTGGGCGTGCGTCAGGTCGGCGACCTCCGTGGCGCCGACGACCCAGGCCGCGGAGTCACCGACACTCGCTCCACGGATTCCCTGCTCGGTCACCAGCGCCACGACCGCAGTCGACTGCCCGCCCTGCCCCTTCTCGAGCAGCCCACCGTCGAGGGTCGCCAGTAGAAGCGCAGGGTCGATGGACGCGAGAGGTCCTCGGGCGGCGAGCTCGACCTGGCGCACGACGAAGTCGGCCGCCAACGCGCCGTTCGAGGTCCCTCCGGCGCCGTCGGCGACGACGAGCACCACGCCGCCCTCGACCGTCTTGGCGAAGATGCGGTCCTGGCCCCCGCCCTTGGACTGAACGACCAGGTTTGCCGTCGAGAAAGGCATTCAGCACTCCGTTGGGCAACCGGGTTGAGCCAGTCAGCCGGTCCCATAGGTCACATCCGTCCTATGGGACCTATACGACCTATGGGACGAATGGGACGTATGCGACTGAGTTTCCAGAGCCTTGCTTACAGCGAGCAGCGCCCCTCGCGCCGCAGCCAGTCCAGGCTCTCGGCGACGTCGTCCAGTTCCAGGTCGCGGAACTTGAGCGGCGGCGGCGCGCCGTCGTCCTTCCAGGCCATGCGCCGCGCGCGGACGCCCTGCTCGTGGAGCACCTCGGTCACGTAGCGGACCCGCTCCTGGTCGTCTGCGGGCTCGAGCAGCCCGCGGTGCTCGTCGAGCACCTTGGCCACCATCTCCTCGACGCGCTGCTTGTCGAGCTCGGACTCCGCCGCGCCCACGATGAGCGGCACCAGCAGCGGGGCCTGCGACAGCGGCAGGTACAGCCCGCGGGTGGTCTGGGCCACCGTCTTGAAGACGTCCTCGGCACCGCGGAAGCCGCGCAGCCCGGGCAGGCAGCCCACGGCGTAGATGGAGATGCCCATCTCGCGGCAGCACTCGGCCTGCGCGTACCAGTGGTGGCCGCACGGGCAGCCGTCGGGGAAGGCGTCGCCGGCGGGCTCGACGCCGTGCGGAGGGGCGTCGCCGACCCAGACAACGACGCGGGCGGCCTTCGGGCGCCAGTCCAGCCGGACGAGGTCGTACAGGCCGTCGGTCACCGACTCCGGCCCGTCGCCGCCGCCGGAGGCCTCCATGCGTTGCACGCCCTTGCGGACCGAGTCGATGTCCTCGGTGAGCGGGACGACGCGGCTGGCGAAGGTGGGGTCCTGCGGCGCGTGGTCGCGGTAGCTGACGAGGCCCATCCGCAGGCTGCGGCACAAGGGCGCTGCCTTCACCGCGTCGATGATCTCCAGCAGGTGCTGCTTCACCTGCGCGATGTAGGCCCCCATGCTGCCGGTCTCGTCGACCAGGAAGACGAGATCGAGCTCGCCGCAGGCCTTGCCCTTGAGCTCCTCGAGCATCCGCTTGGTGTACTCGTCGGAGCCCTTGGCGCGCAGCGGCGAGGAGCCATGCGCCTGCGAGTCCGGAGCGCCTCTCCGGGCCGACGGCCGGGCCGGCGCGGTCTCCTCCTTCGACACCAGCCCGCGCACCGCTCCGGCAACGGCGCCAAGCAGGCCGGTGCTGGCCTTGGCCGCCCGTGGGGGAGCAGGACGCGCGGAGACCCGGCGCGAGCGCTCGGTCGTCCTCTCGCGGCTGGACAGACCGTCCCGCGGAGCCTCCGCTTTCATCTCCGCCTCCTCCGACAGCATCGGCTCGGGTGCGGGTGCAGCGTCGAAGCAGGCGTCCTCCTCGTCGGCGAACATCCGGGCCGGCGCCGCCATCGCCGGCGGCGGCGCAGGGCAGCACGCCACGGGCCTCGGCGCGCCCGGAGCGCCGGCGCCGGCGGGGCCCGCCGCGGGTGCGGCGACGGACAAGTCGGCCGCGGTCTCGAGCACCCGGCCGCCCTCGCCGCCGGCGACGGCCGCGCTCTGCAGCTCCACCTTCTGCGCCGGCTCGCTGACGCGCTTCTCGCTGTCCTCGGCGACGAGCGCTGTGTACGGGCTCACCAGCGAGTGCTTGAGCGCCAGGCCCAGCACCTCCAAGCGGATCTCGGAGGCCTCGTCCGGTTCCCGCGTCAGCCGCTCAAGCCGCGACTCGATGCGCAGCCGCGCCCACAGCCGCTCCAGTCCCGGGACCTGCTCGCTCGTCTCCGGGAGGTCGACGTCCACCTCCTGGCGGAACGGCTCGCCAGTGACGGTCTCGCCGGTGAGGACGAGCTTGCTCGGGCCCGTGCCGCTGTAGCGCCCCAGGAGCTTGACCGGCTGGCCGCCAAAAAGCTCGGGCACGGGCCGGGGGTAGACGTCGGCGGAGAGCGCGTCGTCCCAGGCCAGCGCGAGCTTGCGCAGCACCGGCCCGCCCTGGCGCACGCGGCGGGCGAAGCGCGGCACCACGGCGTCGAGGTCCTCGCCGGGCAGCAGCACGTCGCTGGCGCCGCCGCAGGCCTTGGCCAGCTTGTCGACCAGGTAGCGGTTGACCGCGGGCCCGATGCCGAGCACGAACAGCCGCGCGCCCTTGCCGAGGATCTCCGGGGCCCGCCGCAAGAGCCGCCCCTCGTTGCCGACCGCGGCATCGGTCACGAGCACGTAGAGCCGCGTGCGGCCTTCGCGCGCCGGGAGCTTCGCCGCGGCCTCCAGCGCCTCCTCCAGCTCGGTGCCGCCGCGGGCGGGCTTGGTCGCGAGGAACGCGTCGATGGCCTCGAAGGTCTTCTTGCCCACCGGCAGCAGCGCGTCGCCGCCCCCGTCCACCGCGAGCCGGTCGTGGTCGAACGCGAAGCACTGCACCGCGTCCTCTGGGGCGAGCCCCTCGAGGATGGCGCGCACCGCCCGGCGCGCCTGATCCACCGAGCCGCCGCGCATCGAGCACGAGCGGTCGACCAGGAAGACCACGTCGCGGGGCAGGCCGAGGCTGCGCCGGGTCTCGTCGCGGGTGACGGCGACGAGCGCGCCGCAGTGCTTGCACTTGAAGCTCGGGCCGAGGCCGGGGACGTCCTTGACCGCGCCGGCGTCGTCGAGCGCTGCGTAGCAGTTGCCGCACCTGACGGCCTTGGCGGCGGAGCCGGCCTTCTTCTTGTCGGCCTCGGCGAGCACCGGCCCCTCGGCCACGGGCGGGGTGACGACGAGCAGGAAGGTGCCGACCTTGTCTGGCTTGCGCTCGAAGAAGACCAGGGGCCGCACGCCGCGGGTCTCGCCGCGCCAGGCGAGGACGAAGTCGCGGTTGGGAAGGGAGTCGCTCGCGTGCAGCTTCACCTTCCACTCCATCGCAGCCTGTCCCGAGCTCGTCGAGGGGCCGGTGCTCTCGACGAGGACCTGGTGCGAGGGCGACCTCGGCGCCGCGGTGACCGCGCGGGCAGAGCGCACCTCCACCGTGAGCGAGACGTCGCCGGCGCGGTCGTTGGAGGCCGGCCGCGGTGGGCGGATCTTCCCCTTCGGCCCCTGGGCCTCGGGCTGGCCGCCGGCCGCGCCGCCCTGGAAGCGATCCGGCGCGACCATCGGGAAGACGAAGCGCCACTCGCCGTCGTCGTAGCCGAGGAGCTCCTGGTAGCCGAGCGTGACCTCGACCTTCTCGCCGGCGGGAACGTTGGCCACGGAGAGCGTGAAAAGGTTGGGCCGCTCCTGCTCGAGCAGCGTCGCGCTGCGCCCCTCGGCGAGGGCGGCCTGGTAGGCCCGGCGCGCCTCCTCCTTCTCCTTGATCACGCCGTTCACCACCCGCGCTCCGATTCTGGAAGCTCATGCGGTGGACGCTGGCCTCGTGCGGCAACGGGAAGAGGTAGGTCGCCTCGATGGGCTTGCCGGTGTCGTTGCGGAAGCGCTGCTGGACCTGGACGTTGACCACCGGCCCGTCGATGCGGGCGGTGACCTCGGTGTGCTCGAGCGGCAGGACCTGGCCGGTGGAGGTGCGCAGCGTGCCCTGCGTGATGCGCGGCTCGGCTTGGAAGGCGACCTGGGCTTGGCTCATGGACTCCCCTCTTCGGTTTATGGCGTTGGACATCAGACCGCGCCGGCGACGGGCCGAACAAGCCGGCGACCCAAGCCTCCAACGCGGGAGGGCCCGGTCTTGTGACAGCGGTCTTCGAAGACAAGAATTGCGCTGTCTTGGCGCGAGGTTGCCGCGGCCGCCGTCGAGCCGCGCAGGCAGGCCGGCGCTAACATGTCCGCCGTCATGAACCCGGTCGTCGCCCTTCTCCTTCCCGCCCTCCTCAGCGCCGGGCCGCGCTTCAAGCTCTTCACCGCCAAGGGCGACGGCTTCTCCGCCGAGTTCCCGGGCACCCCGGACGTCGAGCTCGTCAAGGACGAGACCGGAGTGCTCCGCCGCACCTACGCGGTGCCCACCGAGGACGGCGGCTCGATCGCCATCCGCGTGGTGATCCTCTCGGAAGGCGAGCCCGGATTGGCCGAGTCGCTCGACGTCGAGCGGGCCATCGCCGCCGAGGGCGGCCAGGTGAAGGAGTCGAAGACCATCGCGTTGGGCGGGCTCGAGGGCCTCGAGGTCCTCATCGAGGGAACCTCGCTCGACCAGTTCGTGCGCGTCTACGCCGGAAGGCGCCAGCTCTACTGGGCGGCGGTCGCGTACCCGCATGGCGCCGAGCCCCACCCCGAGATCCGCCGCCGCTTCTTCAACTCCTTGAAGATCTTCGGCGTCGCCCCCGAGGACCAGGCCAGGCCGGCCGACGGCGTCTTCGCCACCATCGAGGAGCTCGCGGTGAAGGACTTCGTGGTGAAGAAGGACACTCACGCGGTCACCGTGGAATGGGTGACGGCGGTGAAGGTCGAGCCCGGCGATGCGGCGGTGACCCTGGAAGCGAGCTGTCGCTGCGGCGGCAAGGTCAGCAAGGCGAGCTACCCGCTGCGCGTCGGCCCCGGCAAGAAGGGCCAGCGAGTGCGGATGTCGCAGCCGTTGACCCGCATGAAGGGCGAGATCGCCCACTGCGACCTGAGCTTCGGCTGGGGGATCCCGCTCAAACCCCACGCCCCGCTCTATCGCGCCTGCTGGCCCGGGCCCGAGGCGGAGCTCTACGCGGGCGCGTGCGAATAGCCGCGTGCCAAGCCCCAGCCTCTTGTGGCGGCGCCTTCCGCGTCGTGTACTGAGGTCCGACCTCGACACACCGACCGGAGGGAAACGTGATCTCGCACCGTGTCACCGCGCTCCTGTGCACCCTGCCGCTGCTCGGCGGCTGCTTCCTCTTCCCCGCCGAGACCCACGACCCGAAGTGCTCCATCACCTCGCCGGACCCGGGCGGCACCGCGGTCTTCGAACCGGGCTCGACCGTGAACGTCGCCTTCGACGTGACCGACGAGGACGGCGACGTCTCCAGCGTGGCCATCGACATCGGCGACGGGCTGGTGAAGCAGGCGCTCGAGGCCAGGACCGGCAGCTTCCAGTACCCATGGGACTCGACGGGCCAGACCGGGCTGTCCTACGCCCTGCGCATCTCCGTCGCCGACGCGACCGGCGGCACGGCCAACTGCTACAGCAGCATTCGCTTGAACATCCCGCTCACCCCGAAGGTGACCACGAGCCCCGTCTCCAAGCTCACGCCGTACTTCGCCGAGACCGGCGGCGATGTGACGGACCAGGGCAAGGGCACCTTCTGGGGCCAGGGCGTCGTCTGGGGCAAGAGCCCGGCGCCGACCGTGCAGACCGCGACCAAGCTCGCCGACGACTCCAAGAAGAGCCCGTACACCAGCGCCCTGAAGGACCTCGAGCCGAGCACGACCTACTACCTGCGCGCCTACGCCGAGAACTCGAACGGCATGGCCTACGGCGAGGAGGTGAGCTTCACCACCCCGGCGCCCGTCTTCGGCGACGAAGGCACCGTCGCCGACGCCGACGGCAACAGCTACAAGGCGGTGCGCATCGGCACCCAGGTCTGGATGGCCGAGAGCCTGCGCACCAAGCACTATCGCGACAACACGGCGATCCCCGACGGCACCGGCAAGGGCCAGTACGCCAATGCGCCCTACTGGTTCGCCTTCGACGACAACCCGACCAACGTCGCCGACTACGGGCTGCTCTACACCGGCCAGGCCGCGCGCAACGCCCTGCTCTGCCCGCTGGGCTGGCACGTGCCCACCTGGGACGAGGTCCTGACGCTCTGGTACTACCTGGGCGGCGACGCTGCGGGCGGCAGGATGAAGGAGGCTGGCACCGCGCACTGGGAGGACCCGAACAAGGACGCCACCAACGAGTCCGGGTTCAGCGCCCGCGGCAACGGCTGGCGCACGCCGGTGAGCTTCTACGACCTGCGCCACAACGCGTTCTTCTGGTCCGCGACGCAGTCCACCACCGCGCTCCAGCAGTACTGCTACCAGCTGAACACGACGCACGGCGGCTTCATCCCCGGCTCGGATCCCGAGGAGCACGGCTACGCCGTCCGCTGCCTGAAGGACTGAGGCCGGTCAGCGAGACGCCAGCGCGATGAGCTCGACGAGCTCGTCGCGCATCTTCTCGATGGGCGCGTCCTCCGGGTCCGGCGTCACCGGAATTCTCTGCGTCGTCACGAAGCTGGCGGCCAACCCCGCCAGGGAGAGGGCGGCCCGGGCAGCCTTGTCCACCGGCCCCGGGTAGCAGCGCATCGACTCGATGGCGTGGACGGAGAAGTCCTGTTCGTCGCAAATCACCCTCGCGGCGAGGACCATGCAGGCCTCGCCGCGGCGCTCCTCCACGACCGGCAGCTCGATCTGCAGGGTCGTCCTCGCACTCGGGTCGACCGCCACACCCCGCTTCGTCAGCTGGTCGAGGTACCAGCGGCGCATCTCATCGCCACCACCCAGTACCTTGAGTGCGACCGGAGACCGCGGACAGCTGGCCGGTCTCGGCGTCGCAGACTCCTCGACGACCGGAGCGACGCGAGCGACCGGCGGGGTTGCGCATCCCGAAAGCGCGAGCTGGGCCGCCATCGCGAGAGTGGTTGCGGATGCCAAGCGCATGGTCGGAGCAGCGTAGCTGAGACACCGCACCTCTTCCTACTCGCGACCCTCGATGCGTCCTCGGCGGCGCTGGATGCTTCCGAAAACTCCAATGCCTCGGACCGTCCGGGCGCCATCTCGTCCGGCTGTGGCTGCACCGCATCGTCGGCGGCCTCGGCGGGCCTCCCGTCGCTCGGGTGGGCGCTCGCGATCGGCCTCCTGGCGTGCGGGCGACGGCGCTCCCGCCTCTCGTGAATCGCTTGCCCTAGGCGAAGCCGTTTCCTGTACTGTGCGGCCGCTGACATTCCTTGATTCGGAGAACGACCATGGCCAAGCGCTCCCAGAAAGCCACCATCACCCTGACCGACTCGAAGGGCGTCGACCACGACTTCGAGCCCGTCGAGCTCTTCACCGTGGGCACGAAGAACTTCGCGCTGCTCCAGCCGGCCGGCGCCAAGAACGAGGTCGTCCTCTTCAAGTTCTCGATGGACAAGGAGGGCAACCCCAAGAAGTTCACCCTGCCCACCGAGAAGGAAGTCGACGCGGCGATGGACGTGCTCGAGGCCGACGTCGAGTGTGGCTGCGGCTGCTGCTGCGAGGACGAGGGCGACTGCTGCGCCGAGCCCGAGAAGAAGCCCGCGAAGAAGAAGGCCGCCAAGCCTGCGAAGGCTGCGAAGAAGCCGGCTAAGAAGGTCGCCCGCAAGGCTTCGCGCAAGTAGCTGCTGCTCCGCCTTCTCCTACCGATCTAGTCGAGCACCAGCATCCCCACGGCGATCGCGATGGCGATCGCCGCGATGGTCAGGCCGGCGACCATCGGCAGCTTCGAGGACTTGGCAGCTGGTGCGGGTGCCTCGCCCGCGTCCTGGAACCGCCGGATGGCCGAAGAGGTCACCTCGGCCGCCTCGAGGTCGTCGAGCCCTGCGTTGAGGTTCGCCACCACCTTCGCCAGGTGCTCCAGGTATCGGTCGGACCCCTCGTAGCCCGCGAGCGCCAGGTTCATCCGCGTCAGGACCTGCCCGTCGAGCTGCGGGTCATGCACCACGAGGTCCGAGCCCTTCACCGAGCCGGCCGCCTTCTCGTCGCGGATGCGGCCCGTCTTGGCCCCGGCTTCGGCGACCCAGAGCAGGTGCTCCCCGAAGAGGACGAACTCCTGACGGGTCACCCGGCCCTGCGCGTCGACCGTGGAGGTCAGGTCGGCGCCGTCGCCACCCTGGTGCCAGACCGTGCGCTGCCCGTCGGGCCCTGAAGGCGACTCGGAGGCGCGCACCCGGAACATCGACTGCACCGCAGCCCTCCGGCGATCTGCGCTGGCGTCCGCCATGTCACCTCCCCGATGGTGCGGAGAGGATACCCGAAGTCTTCGACTGCGCCGCCCGCGCCAGCCGACTCAGGGTCTGCCCAGCAGCAGCTGCTCGTGCTCCTGCATCCACCGGCGCAGCCGTGCGGTGTTCGAGGGACCAGGCTCCGATTTGAGCGCAGAGCCGGCGGAGGCTCCCGCGTCGGGCTCGCCCGCCGGGAAGGTGATGGTCCCTCCGTCCGCGCCCAGGGAGCCCAGACCACACCCAGCGAAGAGCGGGGCAGCCAACACCCAAGCGATCAACCTCGGCCGGAGGGAAGCGAAGCGCCGCATCGAAGACGACCTCTCGCGCGTCACCTGTTGGGTTGGCTTCCTCAATCCGACAAGCCCCTGGCTGCGTGCCCTGCTGCCGCTTGATCTCGCCGAGTGCGGCGACCTAGCCTCTGCAGCGTCCCCCTAGCTCGAACATCTTGATGAGCCCTTTCGAGGCGGCCCTCGCGGCTGCCCTTGGAGGTCGTCATGGCGTCTTCGGAGAGGTCCGAGCCCGCCTGGGTCGCTCATGAGAATGAACGCGATCCTCGTGCGGTTGGCCGAGAGAGTTGGTGTCGAGACCGGCCACCTGAAGTCGGTGCTCAAGAAGGTGGCCCAGGAGTGGGAAGGCCGGGAGCCCGTCCCTGGCTGTCCCCAGAACGCGTATCTCAAGTTCGTCGCCACCCAGGCTGAGCTGGCCGGGCTGCTGTTCCCGGCCATCGAGCCGCTGGTGCGGCAAGGCAAGGAGCAGGACTCCAAGGTCAGGCTCGTGCGCGCGGTGCTCGACGACAGCCCGCGGCCCAACGACTACGCGAGCCTGCAGGAAGACCTGTGGGCGCTGCTCGACGAGAGCGGCCTGCCAGCCGCGAAGGCGGACGAGGCCGCGGCCAAGCTCGAGGTGCTCGACAGCAAGCGGGTGCTGGTCGACGAGCCCGCCGGAGTGCTGACGGCGCTGCGCGAGGTCAAGGAGGGCCCGTGGCCGGTCTACCGGCTCGACGCGACCAGCCTGGTCAAGGAAGCCGACGATCTGCTCCAGTGGCTCCACGATCAGGTCGAGCGCCTTTAGCCGACCTCGCGCTGGGAGCACATTGAGCGCAAGCAGCACCAACCCCACGGTCGTCATCGCGAGCATCCTGCATCGCTGCAGGGCCGTTTCGAGCGTGGACATGGCGCCTTGCCTAGGCGACATCCGGCGTGCCGGCAGCGTGAGTCGCAGTTCTTGGCGACCTTGGCCCCTTGGCGACCTTGGCGCTTCAAGATGTGCGCAGTTCTTACGGACCCTGCGGTTACGGCCGAGGCGGTCCGTCACGCCGCCGCCGATTTCGCGCCCCGCCGGCCACGTGCTACATCCCTGTCGTGTCCGCCAGCCTCGCCGTCGCGCTCGCCCTCTTCGCCGCTGCGCCGTCCGCCGCGCCCGCGTCGACTCCTGCACCTCCGCCTGAACCTTCCGCGGCGCCCAGCGAGGACCTGCCGGATCCCGACGATCCGCTCGAGCGCCTGTACGGCCGCAAGTCGCTCTCCTTCGACAGGAGCATGCCTTCGGTGTCGGTCATGCTCATGGAGGCCCAGAGCTCGGTCACCTTCACCACCAAGGGCCGCATGCGCCTGCTCGCCCGCGGCGGGCTCAACAAGACGCTCGAGGCGCCGGCCGGCTCCACCTGGACCCTGACGCTTAAGAACTACGAGCCGGGCGAGACCATCTTCTCCATCCAGGTCGCCGAGCACGCCTTCTCCGACAAGGAGGACATCGCCGAGACGAAGCGGCTCTGGGGCGAGGAGCGCGGCTACAAGGTCCGCACCGAGACCACCGGCTCGCTGCACGGCATCGCCGGCCACGTCCTGGACAACCGCAAGCAGCTCATCCTCATCGGCGACCCGGCCACCGAGGAGAAGGCCAAGGAGACCCTCAAGGAGCTCCACGCCAAGTTCGGCTTCCAGGGCACGCTGCTGCCCCGGCTCAAGAAGCGCCCGCACGGCCTCATCCAGATCGCCGACGCGCAGGGCACCGTGCTCGCCGTCGCCCAGGACCTCGCCAGCGCCACCTCGCCGGACAAGGGACCGTTCCTGGTCAAGGAGGTCGAGCACGGGCGCGGCTACAAGTCGCACGGCCGCCAGGACCGCACCTTCCGCGGCGACCTGGAGTTCGTGGTCGACCGCGCCGGGGGCATCGCGGTGGTCAACCTCGTGCCGATGGAGAGCTACCTGCGCGGCATCGTCGCCTCGGAGATCTTCGCCAAGGCGCACCCCGAGGCGCTCAAGGCCCAGGCGGTGACCGCGCGCGGCGAGGTGCTGGCCAAGCTCGGCACCCGCCACCTGACCGACCCCTACCTGCTCTGCGCCGAGCAGCACTGCCAGGTCTACACCGGCCTCTCCGGCGAGACGGCGGCCACCGACGCCGCGGTGGCGGCGACCGCGGGCGAGACCCTCTTCGCCCCGGCGGAGAAGGGCGGCGGTTTGGTGGACTCGGTCTACAGCGCGGTCTGCGGCGGCCACAGCGAAGACAACGAGGCGGTCTGGGGCGGCATCCCCGACCCCATGCTCCGCGGCCGCAGCGACCTCGTCGAGAAGTCGGCGTCCTTCGACGGCGCCATCACCGACAAGACGGTGAAGGACTTCGTCACCGCCGACCCGCCGGCCTACTGCAGCGTCTCCACCTTCTCCAAGAAGCAGAAGTACCGCTGGGAGAAGCGCTTCACCCGCGAGGAGGTCGACAAGAATCGCCGCGTCCTTCGGCGTGGGCAAGGTGCAGGTCCTCGCCGCGGCCAAGCGCGGCTCTTCGGGCCGGGTCACGGTCCTCACCATCGCCGGCGAGGACGGGGCGACGCAGGTGCGCGGCGAGCTCGACCATCCGCCGGCTCTTCGCCAACCTCAACAGCGCGCTCTTCATGGTCGAGCCGCCCGGCAAGGCGCACCCCGACGAATGGGTCTTCAAGGGCGCCGGTTGGGGCCACGGCGTGGGCATGTGCCAGACCGGCGCCATCGGCCGCGCCGAGCAGGGGCAGACGTACCAGGAGATCCTGCACCACTACTTCAACGGCGCGGAGATCGTCCGCATCTACTGAGCGCACCGCCGTCCGGCGGCCTTGGAGGGCCAGGGCAGCGGCAGCCGATTCGCTCAGACCTTCACGAAAAAGCTGGCAGTGGCCTCAAACTCCTGGCGGGGGAGCCTGGGCAGGCTCGGGCGCCACAGGCACAACCTCTTGATTTTCCGAGCCTTCACTTCGCCGCTTGCCCGCCCACCAAGCGGGGCAGCGCTTGCATGCATTCGAGAGGGCTCCCACGTTGTCCAACGGAACGTAGCGGCGACTCGGGCGTTAAATTGGACGGGTGGCTGTTCTTCAGAGAGCCTGCAGGGCAAGCAGGCCACACGAGGAGGCAGTGGCGCAGCGCAGACACAAACGGGATGACCTGAGCCGACGCTTCGGGCGCTGGCTGGCCGCGAGCCTCCTGGCGCTCGTCGGGACGGGTCTGATCGGCCTGCTCTTCGTCTCCCTCTTCGACCAGAAGCCAGGCCAGCTGCCGAAGGTCCCCAGCCAGGTCGCCCTGCGCAGCGTGCCGAAGTCTCTCTGGGACCAGAGCCGGCGCATCGGCCCCCGCCCGGACCAGCCGCCGCCCCCGCCCAAGGACCAGGCCAAGCCCGAAGAGGTGGCCAAGGCCCAGGACCTCAAGAAGCAGAAGGAGCCCGAGCCCATCCCCAAGGGGAAGGTCGTGGACGTCGCCCCAGGCAACGGGCAGGTGCCGGACGAGGACTCCAAGTTCCTGGCGGAGAGCAACAACCGCGTGGAGAAAGAGAGCCGCGCCAAGGACACGACGCCCTTCTACAAGAACCCGATGCCGCGCCCCTCCAGCCCCACCGAGCCCTCCGACGGGAAGGGCCACGACATCGTCGACCACCAGGTCATCGCCGGCAACGGCGGCAAGGGCAACGAGGACACGCCGCAGAAGGACGGCGCCAAGCGCAACATCTTCGAGATCCCCAGCGTGCAGAAGCACGACGAGCTGGCGCTGCGCTTCGACGGGCTGGGGGGCAACCTCCAGAACCAGCCGGGCTCCGACGAAATCAAGGGCAACTCCGACCGCCTGAAGATCCAGGTCGGTGGCCCGGAGGGCGAAGACAGCCAGGCCTCGTCGGGCCGCTCCGGCGAGAGCGAGCTGCGCACGCTGACCCCGTCGGCCACCGTGCTCGACCGGATCGCCGGAGCCCCGGCCAACGACGTCTCCTCGCTCGACGACCTCGAGGTCGGCAACGGCACCTACCTGAACACGCGGGAGTGGAAGTACGCGTCCTACTTCAACCGCATCAAGCGCTCCGTCGGGATGCACTGGGACCCGAACAGCGTGGCGCGGACGAAGGACCCGACCGGGGAGATCTACCTCTACAAGAGCCGCTACACGGTCGTCTCGGTCACGCTCGACAACCAGGGCCTGCTCAAGAACGTCAGCGTGTCCCAGTCGTGCGGGGTGGACTTCCTGGACGCGGAGGCGATGCAGGCGTTCCGGCGCGCCCAGCCCTTCCCCAACCCTCCGCCGGCGCTGCAGGACGACCGCGGGGAGATCCGCTTCCCCTTCGCGTTCTTCCTGGAGGTCAACTCCAGCGGGCTGAACCTCTTCAGGCCCGGCCGGTAGCGCTCGTCAGCGCGCCTGCCAGTCCGCCTTGGCCAAGAGCTCGTCGAAGCCCATGTCCGGCACGTGGTAGAGCGTGACGCCCCAGGTCGTCCCCACGTCCTCGCCGTCGAAGTCGCTCCACTCCTTCTCGCTGACGGTGAGCACGTCGCCCGGACCGAAGCGGTGGTCGCGGTTGGCGTCGACCGTCAGCTCGTAGCGCAGGTCGTAGCCGGAGTGCCAGGTCATCCCCTGCTTTTCCAGATCGGCGCGGAGCTCGCTGACGAGGTAGCTGCCTCCCCCGGAGTTGGCGCAGTAGTGGACCTCGAAGAGCGTCTCCGTCCCGCCGCTGAGCGTCGCCTTCGCGTCCTTGACCAGGACGCCGATGCGCGGCTGCTCCTCGCCGTCGTAGCCGAGCTGGCAACCTGCGAGAACCACGGCCAAGAGTGCACTGGCGAAGACGCGCTTCATCGACGACCTCCGGAAAGCCTTCGGACCCTCGGAGGAGTGACCCACCAGCGCGCCGGCGAGTGAAAGTGAAGCTATGCGAAGCGCCGCAGCGCCACCGCGGCCGGAGGCGGCGGCCGGACCTCGGCGACGAGCGGGTGGTGGTCGGACGCACCGGTCGCGTGGACGTGCGCCCGGGCGACCCCGACTCCCTCCGAGACGAACAGGTAGTCGATTCGCGCCGCGGGCAGCGGCCAGGGCAAGGGATAGGTCCCGGCCGGGCCTTCGCCCACCGAGTGAAAGGCGTCGCGCATCACCTTCCGGACGGCGCGGTGCGTGGCGCCTCCGGGGAGCGCGTTGAAGTCGCCCGCGAGCACCCTGGGGAGCGGGTCGTCCTCGAGCCGCTCGAGGATCCGCCGGGCCTGCGCCAGCCGCAGACCCCGCACCGTGTCGAGGTTGGTCAGGTGGGTCAGGTGGACGGAGAGCGTCGCCCCGGGCGCCTCGACGATCGCCGAGGCGTGGATGCGCGGCTCGCGCCCGCCTTCGTTCGGCAGCAGCCCGACCCGCTCTCCCGCCAGCGGCCAGCGGGACAGCAGCGCCAGCCCGTAGTCACCGGTCCCCCAGTCCACGGCGGGGAAGAACCGGGCGTGCGCGAAGCCCGCGCCTTGTGCCAGGCGCCGCGCCTGGTCGACCCGGCCCGAGCGCAGCGTCCCGCGATCCACCTCCTGCAGCGCCACCACGTCGGCGTCGAGCCCGCACAGGACGGCCGCGACGGCGTCGAGCCCGCGCTGACAGGACTGGATGTTCCAGGTGGCGACTTTCACCGGCTGCGACGCTAGCAGCCGGGCGCGGCCCCAGGGAGAGACGTCCAGGCAAGCGGCCGCCCGAGGCCGGCGGCAGCGCCTCAGTCACACCAGTTCAACCCGCTGATCTGGTGGCAGGTCCGGCCATCGGGGCACTGGCCGGTGCAGGTCCCGGTCCAGCCCGAGTCCGAGCTGCAGACGCACTGGCAGCGGTTGTTGTAGCAGGTGGCCTTCGGACCGTAGTCGTGGGGGCTGGTCTGGCACCAGGCGTTGGAGTTGGAGCAGGTGCAGTAGTAGTGGCCCGCCGCGTCCGGGTTCTCCTTGCAGGTCTCGCTCCCGCTGCAGGCCAGGCCGCACACTTCACAGTTCGAGTCGTCATTGTTGGCCTTGCAGGCGCCGCTGCAGCAGCGCTGGTTGGTCCCGCAGGAGGTGTAGTTGGCCTTCGCCGGGTGCGTGCAGGTGCCCGCGGAGCAGGTGTCGCTGGTGCAGGCGTTGCCGTCGTCGGTGCAGGTGCCGGTCCGGTTGGGGTGCGTGCAGACGCCGGCGCTGCAGACGTCGTTGGTGCACTCCTTGGCGTCGCTGGTGCAGGCGGTGCCGTCGGTCTTGTTGGCCGCGTCGCAGCTGCCGGTCGCCGGGTTGCAGCTCACCGAGGCCTGGCAGATGGTCGGCGCGGCGCACGCCTTGGGCGCCCCCGGGGCGCAGGCGCCGCTGCCGTCGCAGGTGTCGGTGAGCGTGCAGGCATTGCCGTCGCTGCAGGACGTGCCGGAGACCTTGTCGACGGCCTCGCAGCCGCCCGTCGCCGGGTTGCAGCTCACCGAAGCCTGGCACTGGGTCGGCGCGGCGCAGCTCTTGGCGCTCGACCCGACGCAGGTGCCGTTGCCGTCGCAGGTGTCGGTCTGGGTGCAGGCGTTGCCGTCGTTGCAGGACGCTCCGCTGGCCTTGTGGGTGACCTCGCAGGCGCCGCTTCCCGGATTGCACGCGAGCGAGGCCTGGCACTGCGTTGGCGCCGGGCAGGTCTTGGCGTTCGACCCGACACAGGCGCCGGCGCCGTCGCAGGTGTCGGTCTGGGTGCAGGCGTTGCCGTCGTCGCACGCCTTGGCGCTGCAGTCGTCGTCGGCGCAGTCGGTCAGCCCGTCGAAGTCGTTGTCCAGGTGGTCGCCGCAGGCCTGCTCGGTGAGCGTCGGGCAGATGCCGCCGCTGCAGGTCTTGCCGGCGCCGCAGCCCGTTCCGTCCGGCAGCGCGACGTGCTTGCAGCCGGTGGCCGCGACGCAGGAGTCGGTGGTGCAGGGGTTGGCGTCGTCGCAGTCCTTCTGCGCCCCGCCTTTGCACACGCCGCTGGCGTCGCAGGCTTCCCCTATCGTGCAGGCGTCCGCGTCGTCGCAGGCGGCCCCTGGGGTCACGAGGGTGGGGACGCAGCTGCCCGAAGCCGGGTCGCACTCCACCGAGGCCTGGCAGCGTCCCGGCGCGCCGCAGCTCTTGCTCGCGCCGGGAAGGCACAGGCCCGCGGCGTCGCAGGAGTCGTTCGAGGTGCAGGCGTCACCGTCGTCGCAGGTCCCGCCCATCCCCTTCAGCTTCGGCGTGCAGGCGCCGGTGGACGGTTCGCACTCGACGCTCTGCTCGCAGCCGACCGGGGCGCGACAGACGACGGCCTTGCCCGCCCCGCAAGAGCCGGAGGAGGCGCAGACCTCGCCGGTCGAGCAGCGGTCATGGTCGTCGCAGGCCTTGCCGCGGCAGTCGGCGTCGGCGCAGTCGGTGGCGCCGTCGGCGTCGTCGTCCACGCCGTCGCCGCAGTCGGTCTCGCCGGCGCAGAAAGGGGTTCCCGTGCAGCTCGTGTCGGCGCAGTCGGTGGCTCCGTCGCAGTCCTCGTCGACGCGATCGTCGCAGGCCGTCTCCTTCGACGAGCAGGCCACGCAGGCCGCGCCCGTGCAGCGCTCGCCCTCGGCGCACTTGAGGTTCACGCAGCGCAGGTCCCTGCAGGTCTCGCCGTCGCAGACCTCGCCGACGCCGCAGGCGGTGCCGTCCGGGCAGGTGGTGGGCAGGCAGCGGCCGTCGGCGCAGTCCTGCCCCTCGGGGCAGCGCACCAGCGCGCAGTTGAGCGGGCGGCAGGTCTCGGCCTCGCAGGCCGCGAGGTCGGCACAGGCCGCCCCGGCGCAGTCGTGGGGCAGGCACTGCCCGCCGGCACAGACCTCGCCGGTCGGGCAGACCACGCCCACGCAGGTGGGCTCGACGCAGGCGCCGCTGGCGCAGACCATCGCCGTCGGGCAATCGCGATCGGGGCAGTCCGTCGCCAGGCACGTCCCGTCGGCGCACGCGATGCCCGCGCCGCAAGGCGCCTTCAGGCAGGCGTGGTCCACGCACAGGTTCGACACACAGCCTTCGCCGGGCCGGCAGGGGTGGTCGCCGCACTGCGCCGGCAGGCAGGTGCCCATCACGCAATGGCCCTCGGAGCAGGTCATCCCCACGCAGGCGGCGTCGGTGCAGGTCCCGTCGACGCAGACCTCGGCCGCCGCACACGAGGTCTCGCCGCACAGGCTGGGGAGGCAGTGGCCGTTGGCGCAGGTGGTGCCCGTGGGGCAGACCGCACCCTCGCACGAGACCGGGACGCAGGTGCCCTGCCTGCAGTAGGCCCCGGTGGCGCAGACCACCCCGGCGCAGGTCTGGTCGACGCACTGGTCCTGCACGCAGGTCTTGCCCGCCTCGCAGACGACCCCGGCGCAGGCGTTGGTGGTGCAGCCGCTCTGGTCGCAGACGCCGCCGGGACCGCAGGCCCCGACCTCGCAGTCGGCGAGGTAGCACTTGCCCTTGGCGCACACCTCGCCCTGGGCGCAGGTGACCCCCATGCAGTCGGAGCGCAGGCAGTGGCCGTCGAGGCAGGCCTCGCCCTTGGCGCAGGGCACGTCGCCGCACGCCTCGGCCAGACACTCGCCGCCGACGCAGCGGAAGCCCGCCGCGCACTCGGGGCAGGAGACGCAGGACTGCAGCGCGCAGCCCTGTCCCTCCGGGCAGTCTTGGTCCACCTTGCACGGAGAGACCGCGGTCTGTGGACAGCCCGCCAGGACCAGGAAGGTCGCGCAGAGCGAGAGCGAGACGAGGAGGACCGCGCTTCGGGTTCGCATGGCATCCGCTCCAGTCACCGGTCGGCCGCAGGGGACATCTTCTCCCGCGCGAGGGCCTTGACCAAATGCGGCCCGCCTTGGGGCGCGCCGGTCGTGGGCCTCCGGACTTCCAGAAGGTCAGGGCGCCTTCAATGTCGCGACGAAGCCCAGGTGGTCCGAGACGTAGCTCGTCCCGGTGTAAGGCTGGCCGAACTCCTCGGTCGCCGACGTCGGCGCGGCCGCGATGCCAGCCGCAGATCGGAAGAGCAGGTAGTCGATCCGCTTGTTGGGCGCGTACGACGGGAAGGACAGGCCGGGGTCGCCCGGGTGCACAGCCGCCCAGACATCGGTGAAGCCCGCCGACCCCACCGCTTGGATGGGCGCGGTGTCCGGGGCGGTGTTGAAATCCCCGGCGATGAGCGCGTGCGTACCCGCGGTTCTCGATGGCCCGGTCTGCCATTCGGTCGCCAGGGCCACGAGCTGGTTGGCCTGCTGCAGCCGCGCGTCGGCGTCTTCGGTCCGGTAGGAGAGGTGGCTGGTGACCACCGCGAGGATGCCCGCGGGCGTGGCATACGCGCCCAGGAGCGCCTTGCGCGGGAGGTCGGCGGTGACGTGGTCGACGGTCGCCTGACCGGCGAGCGGCAGCGCGCTGACGAGGCCAACGCCCTCGGGGGTCACGTCGTTGGCCAGGTGCGTCTGCACCCAGACGTAGCCGTAGGTCCGCCCGGTCGCGGCGGTGAGCGCCTTGGCCAGGTAGTCCGCCGAGTTGCCCACGCCGGTCGAGGCGTCTTCGCACACCTCCTGGAGCGCCGCGACGTCGACCTTCAGCGCCGCCCACCGCGCCGCGATCGCGTCGAACCGGCCCTTAGGGTCGTCGTGCTGGCAGTGCAGGTTCTGGGTCGCGACCACGACCTGGCCGGCCGGCACGCGGACCGCCATCACGCCCGCCTCGCCCGGCGCGAGCGTCGGCCCCTTCAGCCCCGCGTAGAGCCACTCGCCCTGCTGGCCGGCCCACACCGAGCCCGGCACCCGGTAGCGGAAGGCGTACTCGCGCGCGCCCGACCCGGGCGCGGTCAGCTTCGCCAGCCACTCGTCGTTGTTCCCCTTCTCGACGTTGTAGCGGGCCGAGGTCCAGGTCCACGTCGCGGGCTCCGTCCCGGGCGCGCCGAGCCCGGCTTCGACCTCGAGCCCAGCCATCGCCCCGCTCTGGTCGGTGCGCCCCGGGATCCAGATCTGGCCGTAGATCGTCGCCTGCTCGCCCGGAGTGAGCGTGAGGTAGGCCGGCCACTGGGTGTTGGCCCAGAAGTCCTGAATTGTGGTCGCAGCCGTGCCCGTGTCCGCCGCCGAGAGCGCCCCACCGTCCGGGGCCTCGAGCTCACCCGCGTCGAGACCCGCGCTCTCGGAGGCGTCCGCGAGCTGGCTCGCATCGCGCCGCGCCGAGGCGTCGCGGCCCCCTGCGTCCTGGCCGGACGGGCCCGCGGGCTCCGAACAAGCCGCGACGGCCAAGAGCGAGAGCAGCGCTGCGGTCCTGGCGAACCTCACCGGTCTCCGTTGTAGTCGTCGGAGATGGTCAGGTCGTCCAGGTCCTGGCCGCGGGTGGGGTCGACGATGAGGACGGCGTTCTGGCCCGGCTCCCAGGCCATGCCGCCGTCGCGGTCGCGCTTGACGACCTTGTACTCGAAGCGCGTGCCCAGCGGGACCTCCACCGCGGCGCTCTTCCAGTTCGGGTAGGTCGAGGCGTCGGTGTCGAGCTTGAGGCCGGGGCCGGCTTCACCCCAGCGCCCCAGCTCCTCGGTGTTGCCGACGATGAAGACGTCCTGCCCCATGTGCGTCTTGGCGACGACGTTGAAGTCGACCTTGACCTTGGGCCAGTTCGGCATCTTCTGCAGGTCGGCGATGAGCGTCTCGACGTCGGTGTGATCCGGGTTCTGGTCGCCGTACTTGCGCAGCACCCGCATGAACTCGCCCAGGTAGCGCTGGCCGGTGGCGTTGCCGTCGAGCTTGCCGGAGTCGATGAACAGCAGGCTCTCGGCGTTGTTGGACCAGGTCGAGGCGCCCGAGCCCATCACCGAGTAGGTCCAGTTGCCGGCGTCGGTGACCACCTTCATGTCCTGCAGCCCGAAGATGGACGCCTTCAGGTGCATCGCGTTGTACGGCCCGGCCTTGTTGATGGCCTCGTAGACCGGGATGCCCAGCTTCTCGAGCTTCTCGTCGGTGCCGTCGTTCTCGACGCCCGCCTGCGGCTTGCCGTCGATGTCCACGCCGTCGGCCTGCTTCTTGTCGGTGAGGATCACCACCTTCACGCCGCGATCCTTTGCGGCCTTGAGGTGGTCGAGGAGCTTGGTCTTGTCGGAGCCGGTCAGCTCGCGCAGCGTGAAGACCGACATCCCGATGAACTCCTTCTCCTGGTCGATGAGGCTGAAGATCTTGTCGAGCGGCTTGGGCCCGACGGCGTTGGGGACGGTGAAGAGGGCGTTGACCGGGCAGGCGTCGTCCCAGGTGTTCTGCACGGGCTTGCCGTCGCGCATCAGCTCCACGGCCTTCAGGTACTGGTGCACCAGCGTCCGGTCGTTGATGCGGTGGAGCGACTCGTCGTTCTTCTGGGCGGCGATCTCGGGGTTGTAGGAGCCGGTGAGCACCGTCTCCTGGAGCTCGCCGCTCACCGGGTCGGGGTAGCTGAAATAGCGGGTCTTCAGGTGGAAGATGCCCGGCATGTCCATGCCGATGAGCTGCGTGTCGCGGCGCGCCGCCACGTCGTCGGCGAGCTTGTTCTGCGAGGGCGCGTAGCTGAAGCCGGCGGCGGTGAGGTCCTTGACCAGCGAGCTCCACCACTTGCTGGGCGCGATGCTCTTGGCGTCGACCAGCACCTGGACGTGGACGCCGGCCTTCGCCGCGTCGGTGAGGCGACGGACCACCTCGGGGTCGGTGAGGTTGTAGACCGCGTATTCGATCCGGTACGGGTTCGACTCCGGCGGGTAGGTCTTCGGGTCGGCCTTGCGGGCGCCGATGACGGCGTCGAGCGAGGCGTACTCCATCAGCTTCGCCTCGTCGCCCGGGGTGAAGACCGTCTCGATGGCACCGGCGCGCACCGGGCTGGTGCGGGTCTCGAAGGCGTCGACGGGATCGGCGGGCTTGGGCTGGGGCTTGGGGGCGGGCGGCTTGTTGAGCCCGAGGAAGGTCTCCAGCGTCGTCTTGGCCTCGGCGTCGAACGCCTTCTTGTTGCCCAGGAAGAAGGCGACGAGCTCCTTCTTCTCCGCGGCGCTGAGCTTCTGGTTCTTCATCGCCTCGGCGATGAGGCCATCCACCTCGGCCTTGTTGACCTTCTTGTCGGCCAGGGCGGCGGTGATCTTCTTGCCGATGGTGGTGATGGGCACGGGAGGACTCCGAGGCGAAGAGCGGCGGTCAGGGCCGGCCATTCTAGTGGAGGTGGGGCTCCCGAGGAATGTGCTCGTTCGAACGTCACCTCGTCTGTTCTGGATCGTCCTTCCCCAGGAGAGCTTCGGGCATCCCGTACGCCACAATCCAAGGAGCTTGAATCGCTGGCCTTTTCGTCGATGTGCGGAACCGTCCTTCATCGATGTGATTCGAGTCACAGCTCTGGTACCATGCGCGGCTCTTTGAGGGGACGCTGGCGAGATGCTCGTGGACGCGACCAACAAGCCTGGAGCCGGCTCGCAGGTGCTGGGGAGCTACGAGCTCCTGCAGCTTCTGGGCGAAGGCTCCATGGGACGGGTCTTCCAGGCCCGCCACACACGGCTGGGGCGCAAGGTCGCCATCAAGATCCTCCGGCCCGAGCACACCCGCGACCGGTCCGTCGTGCAGCGCTTCCTGCAGGAGGCGCGCACCGTCAACCAGATCAACCACGAGAACATCGTCGAGGTTTTCGACTTCGTCGAGGAGCCGGGTGGCGACGTCTGGTGCGTGATGGAGCTGCTGCAGGGCCACAGCCTCACCTCGCACATGGCGGGCGGCCTCTCGGTGGTGCGGGCCGCGGACCTGCTCTCGCAAATCTGCAGCGCGCTGCAGGCTGCGCACACGCTGGGCGTCGTGCACCGCGACCTCAAGCCCGACAACCTCTTCGTCTGCAACAAGAACGGCCGTGACCACGTCAAGGTGCTCGACTTCGGCGTCGCCAAGCTCCTGCGCCTGATCACCGCTTCTCCGGCCAAGGGCGGGACGATGGACGGGGCCATCGTCGGCACGCCGGCCTACATGTCCCCGGAGCAGGCCGCGGGCGTGGACATCGACCACCGCAGCGACCTGTTCGCCCTGGGCATCATCGCCTACGAGATGCTCACCGGGCACACGCCGTTCTCGGGCGACAACTTCGGCCAGCTGGCGGTGGCCATCATCACCAAGCCGACGCCCAAGCTGCCCCCCACCACCATCGGCGGCGAGCGGATCCCCGCGGACCTGGCCGAGGTGGTGACCAAGTGCCTGCAGAAGGCGCCCGAGGACCGGCCGCAGTCGGCCGGCGAGATCGCGGCCATCCTCTCCGGGCTCTCGGCCGTCGAGGTCGAGCCGCCCAAGCACTCCAGGCTCTTGCCGGCCATCCTCGGCGCGGCCGGGCTCGTCGCCGCCTCGGTGGGCGTGGGCGCCTACCTGCTCCTCCAGCAGCGGCACGCGGACCCCGTCGTGGTCCCGCCGCCCGCGCCTCCGGTCGTCGTGGTCGCTCCGCCGCCGCCGCCGCCGCCCCTCGCCGCCAAGGTGACGCTGTCCATCACCTCCACGCCCAACGGCGCGCGGGTGGTGCGCACCGACACCGGCGAGGAGCTGGGGACGACGCCCCTCTCCAAGGAGTTCCCCGCGGCCGAGCGCGAGCTGACGGTGCGGCTGGAGCTGGGCGGCTACGAGCCCGCGGAGCGCAAGGCCTCGCTCAAGGCCAACGCCTCCCTCGAGGTCGCGCTCACCGCCGTGCCGCCCCCCATCCTCGACGCTCCCACCCCCGCCAAGAACGAGCCGGCAGCGCCCGCCACCGGCCCCAAGAAGAACAGCGGGCCCAAGCAGCAGGTCAATCCCGATGGCGTCATGGATCCCTTCGCGCAGTAGCCGCACTACCCTCTTCTTCCTCACCTCCCTGCTGCTGGCGCTCGGGCTGTCGGCGCCGGCGCTCGCCGCGGGCAGGGCCGCCGACCCGGCCGAGGAAGAGGCCAAGGCCGAGTTCAAGAAGGGCCAGACCGCCTACACCCTGGGCCGGTTCAACGACGCCCTCGCCTCCTACTCCAAGGCCTACGAGCTCAAGCCGCTCGCCCCGTTCCTCTTCAACATCGCCCAGTGCCACCGCCAGCTGGCGGACTACGAGCGCGCCGTCTTCTTCTACCGGCGCTACCTGGACTCCGCGCCCAAGGGCGACAAGAACGCCGCGATGGTCAAGGGCCTGCTCGAGGACAGCGAGAAGAAGCTCGCCGAGCAGAAGAGCCGCGCCGACGCCGACGCCGAGGCCAAGCGCCAGGCGGAGATCGAGAAGGCCCGGGCCGAGGCCGCGCGCGCCGAGGCCAAGGCCGCCGAGAGCCGCAAGGCGGAGCTGGAGGCGAAGGCCGCCGCTCAGGCCAAAGCCGCCAACGACCCGGCTGCGGGCGGGCTGACCTCCTCCTCGACCGCCGCCAGCGCCGTCCCGGCCCCTGCCGCCACCGCCGAGGCGCCCCTCCACGAGCAGTGGTGGCTGTGGACCCTCGTCGGCGTGGTCGTCGTGGGCGCCGCCGCCGGGACCGCGGCCTACGTCGCCACCGAGCCCAGGCCCGCCGCCTCCTCGCTGGGAACCCTGGACGCCCGATGAGCCCCTTGCGCCTCCGCCCCTCATTCCCCGTGGCGTGCCTGGCGGGAGTCCTCGCCGCCGCCGCGCTCTCGTCCTCCTGCGACCGCGACGCGCTCAAGGCCTACGGCACCTCGGTCTTCGTCCGCGTGGACATCCCCTCCTCGATGGCGCCGGACCAGCTGCGCTTCGCCGGCGCCACCGCCTCCGGGACGGTCTTCGACGCCGTCCGGCCGGAGAGCGCCGGCGCGGCGCTCGAGAGCCCGCAGTCGCTGCGGGTGCTGCTCGGCGACGCTCTCGCCGGCGAGACCCTGGGCGTCACCGTCACCGGGCTCGTGGCCGGCGGCGCCGTCGGCACCGGCACGGCCTCGGTCACGATCAAGAAGGGCTACGAGGTCCAGGTCGACCTCACGCTCTCGGCCCCGGTCAGCCCCGATGCCGGCCCTCGCGAGTGCGTCCCCTCCTGCCCTGCCGGCGAGACCTGCTTCGAAGGGACCTGCCGCTGCGGCGCCGGCGCGGCCTGCGGCCTGGGCGAGACCTGCACCGAGGGCGCCTGCCACTGCGGCACGGCCGGACGCTGCAATGGCGGCCAGCGCTGCGTCTCGGACACCTGTGTCTGCGACGACCTCTCCTGCGCCTCCGGCTGCTGTCAGGACAACCAGTGCCAGAACGGCAAGCTCTCCGACGCCTGTGGCGCGGGCGGCGAGGCCTGCCGCTCCTGCCTGCTCGACCAGGAGTGCGTGAGCGGCGTCTGCACCTGCACCGCCGCCTCCTGCCCGACCGGCTGCTGCTACGGCGACCAGTGCAAGCAGAACGCCTTCGAGAGCTGCGGCAAGCCGGGAGAGGAGTGCCAGACCTGCGACGCCAACCTGAGCGACACCTGCTCGGCGCTGGGGGTCTGCTCCTGCGGCACCGGGCCCCAGTGCCAGGCCGGCCAGCGCTGCGCCCTGGGGCGCTGCGTGTGCGACCCCGCGAGCTGCCCCGACGGCTGCTGCATGGCCGGCGCCTGCCACCTGAATGATCGCGCCGCCTGCGGGGCCGGCGGCGGCGCCTGCCTGCCCTGCAACCCCGACCGCGCCGACGGCTGCTTCGGGTCGATCTGCCGCTGCGGCACCGGTCCTGCCTGCAGCCCCGGCCAGAGCTGCAAGGGCGGCCAGTGCGTCTGCGACGGGTCGAGCTGCCTGTCGGGCTGCTGCGCCGGCAACGCCTGCCTGACCCGCTCGTTCGCCAGCTGCGGCTCGGGCGGCAACGAGTGCACGGCCTGCGACGTCACCAGCGCCAACAACTGCTCCGCCGACGGCGCCTGCCACTGCGGCGTCAACCTCCCCTGCGGCCCCGGCCTGCGCTGCCTGGGCGGCAGCTGCGTGTGCGACGCCGCCTCCTGCCCCGGCTGCTGCAGCGGCCAGAGCTGCCTGTCCGGCAAGAGCGACTCCTCCTGCGGCAGCGCCGGCGCGGCCTGCGAGGCCTGCCCGGCCGGCCAGACCTGTGGTGAAGGTGCCTGCTCAAGCTGCAACCCCTCCACTTGCCCTGACGGCTGCTGCTCGGGCGCCACCTGCTCGGTCCGCTCGGTCACCTCCTGCGCCGCGGGCGGCGGGGTGTGCAAGGCCTGCGAGCCGGGCCGTGCCGACTCTTGCTCCCCGGCCGGCGGCTGCCGCTGCGGCGCGGGCACTGCCTGCATCGAGGGCCAGCGGTGCCTCGCCGGAGCGTGCGTGTGCGACTCGACGAGCTGCCCGAACGGCTGCTGCGGCGACGACGGCAGGTGCGCCGACCAGTCGGCCGGCACCTGCGGCACCCGTGGCGGCACCTGCGTCCGCTGCGAGACCAGCGTCGCGGACAGCTGCTCCACCACCGGCGTCTGCCGCTGCGGCAACTGGCCGGCCTGCGCCGCGGGCCAGCACTGCGTCGACGCCAACTGTGTCTGCGACGCCACGAGCTGCCCCGACGGCTGCTGCTCCGGTGGGGTCTGCAAGCCGGCCTCGCTCGCCACCTGCGGCGCCGGCGGCAAGGCCTGCCTCGCCTGCGACGCCCAGAAGGCCGACACCTGCACCGCGTCCGGCGAGTGCCGCTGCGGCTCCCTCGCCCCCTGCGGCGACGGCAAGCGCTGCGTCGCGGGCGCGTGCGTCTGCGACTCGGTCTCCTGCCCCAGCGGCTGCTGCTCGTCGGCCCACGAGTGCCTGACGGGGGGCAGCGCCTCGGCCTGCGGGGCCGGCGGCGCCGCCTGCCAGGCCTGCGGCAACACGGCGGTCTGCAAGAACGGCGTGTGCAGCGACTGCGACGCCGCCTCTTGCGCCTCGGGCTGCTGCTCCGGCTCGACCTGCACCGTCCCCACCGCCTCGGCCTGCGGCAGCCTCGCCGCCGCCTGCCAGGTCTGCGACCCGCTCACCGCCGACTCCTGCAGCGCTCTGGGAACCTGCGGATGCGGGTCCGGAGCCCCCTGCGAAGCGGGCCAGCACTGCGCCGGCGGCGCTTGCGTCTGCGACCCGACGTCCTGCCCCGACGGCTGCTGCGACGGCACGGCCTGCGTCACCAGCCGCTCCGCCCAGAAGTGCGGCGCCGCGGGCGCGGCCTGCGCCGCCTGCGACGCCACCAAGGCCGACGGCTGCTCCGCCGCGGGGGGCTGCGCCTGCGGGACCGGCCCGGCCTGCGTCTCGGGCCAGCGCTGCTCCTCGGGCAGCTGCGTCTGCGACGGCCAGTCGTGCCCCACCGGGTGCTGCGCGGGCCTGACCTGCCGGCCGGCGAGCGTGGCCGCGTGCGGCACCGGCGGCGCCAGCTGCCTGGCCTGCGACACGACCAAGGCCGACTCCTGCTCGGCGGTCAGTGGAACCTGCCAGTGCGGCACGGGCGCGGCTTGCGCCACCGGCCAGCATTGCCAAGGCGGCGCCTGTGTGTGCGACGCGACCTCCTGCGCCGGCTGCTGCTCGGGCAACACCTGCCTGCCAGGCGGGGCCGCCGACCAGTGCGGCACCGGCGGCGCGGCCTGCCAGAGCTGCTCGCCGGGCGAGTGCAGCCAGGGCGTGTGCAGCAACTGCAACCCGACCAACTGCGCCTCCGGCTGCTGCTCCGGGCCGAACTGCGTCATCCCCACCGCGGCCAGCACCTGCGGCACCGGCGCCGCGGCCTGCAAGACCTGCGACCCCATCGCCGCCGACAACTGCGCCGCCGACGGCACCTGCGCCTGCGGCAGGAACGCCCCCTGCTCCGGCCTGCACTGCGTCGGCGGCGCCTGCGTGTGCGACGCGGTCTCCTGCCCCTCCGGCTGCTGCCAGGGCAACACCTGCAAGACCCTCTCGCTCTCCGCCTGCGTGACCGGCGGGCAGGCCTGCGTCGGCTGCGACACGATGACCGCCGACACCTGCGTGGGCGGCACCTGCCAGTGCGGCGGTGGGCCGGCCTGCGCTCCCGGGATGCACTGCGTCGGCGGCAGCTGCGTCTGCGACGCCATCGGCTGCGCCAAGGGCTGCTGCGCCAACGGGGTGTGCGAGCTGCGCTCCTTCCTGGCCTGCGGCACCGCCGCCGGGACCTGCAGCGCGTGCGACCCCGCCAAGGCCGACACCTGCTCGACGAAGGGCGTCTGCGAGTGCGGCGGCAAGGCCGCCTGCGGCACCGGCCTGCACTGCGTCGGCGGCGCCTGCGTGTGCGACCCGGCCACCTGCGCCGGCTGCTGCGACGCGGCCTCCGGGGCGTGCAAGCCCGGCAACGTCAAGAGCGCCTGCGGCGCGGCCGGGGCCGCCTGCACCGCGTGCGGCACGGGCACCTGCAACGGCGGCATCTGCACCAGCGGCTGCGGCGCGTCCAGCTGCCCCTCCGGCTGTTGCAGCGGCAAGACCTGCACCCAGCCGCCGACGACCTCGGCCTGCGGAACGGGCGGTGTCGCTTGCAAGGCGTGCAACAGCCTCGTCGCCGACAGCTGCGGCGCCACCGGGGACTGCCAGTGCGGAAGCGCCGCGGCCTGCACCGGCGGCAAGCAGTGCGTCGCGGGCGCCTGCACCTCGGCGGTGTGCAACTCCACCACCTGCCCAGGCGGCTGCTGCTCGGGGACCTCGTGCCTGGCGGGGACCGCGAACACCGACTGCGGCACGGGCGGCGCCCAGTGCTCCGACTGCTCGCTGCAGGGGCAGTCTTGCCAGGGCCAGCAGTGTCAGTGATCGCCCGCGGGCAGAGGTGAGACGCCCAGAACGCCGCGGCCACCTCCCTCTTGGGATGGCGGCCGCGCTACCGGCGAATGACCGACCGGCTCACCCCTTGTAGTCCTTGGCCACCTTGTCGACTCGCGCCAGGAACTGGGTCCGGTCGTGCAGCGTGAGCACCACGTTGCCCGCGCGGATGTGCACCCCGGGCTTGAGCAGCACCGACTTGCCCGCCGGCAACGAGACGTTGTCGACGACGGTCTCGTGGGAGCTCTTGGGGGTCAGCGACCAGCCGCCGGTAGCTCCGACCTCCAGCAGGGCATGGTCCCGGGAGACCGTGGCGTCGTTGATGATGATGTCGCTCTCGGCGGCCCGGCCGAGCTTGAGCGGGCGCGGGGGCAGCTCGAAGCAGAGGGCGTCGCCCTGCGAGGGCGTGGGCGTGTTGCCCGGAGGGGCAGACGTCGGCATCCGCGTCTCGAGCTTGTCGCCGCCGTGGAGCGGAACGCTGCTCCACGCTCCGGGCTCCCAGGCGAGCCAGGAGTTCGGATAGCGCTCGGAGAACTTCCCCTGGAGGAGGAGATACTGCCGGGCGAGGAACGAGAGCAGGTAGGCCTTGACCATGACGAGGGCAAGTTAGACGCAAAACAGGACTTCAGTGCAAGTGCGGGAAATCCACACGGGCTGCAACTCTCGCCCCAAACGTGGCGTCGCTGAGGAAGCGTGAGCCGGCTGCCTCTCGATGCCTTGGGGAACCCGTCTGTGGCCCGGCCCGACCCATCATTGGTCTGTCGCGAGGCCTCCGCGCCGGGGGCACTCTCGCGATCCATTCAACTGAAGCGCGCTGTGGGTTGGTGGGGCTCCAGCCTCATCGGTTCGTCTGATGTGCACTTCGGATTCCATCGGTGGCACTCGCCAGACGCCGCGACGGATGCACAGCGCGCCGCCGATTCAAGGGTCGTGCAGATACCCCCGGCACGGAGGCCGGGTACTACACGTCCGTCCTTTGCGGTCCGCTGGACTCTGCCGCCTTCAGTCGAACACGACCGTCTTGTTGCCGTAGGCGACGATCCGATCTTCGAGGTGCAGCCGCAGCGCGTGGGCCAGCACGACCCGCTCCAGGTCGCGGCCCATCCGCTCGAGGTCCTCCACTGCGTCGCGGTGGCTCACGCGCTCCACCGCCTGCGCGATGATCGGCCCTTCGTCGAGGTTCTCGGTGACGTAGTGGCTGGTGGCGCCGATGAGCTTCACTCCACGGCGGTAGGCCTGCCGGTAGGGGTCGGCGCCGATGAACGCCGGCAAGAAGCTGTGGTGGATGTTGATGATCTTCTCCGACCACTCCTGCACGAAGGCCGGCGTCAGGATCTGCATGTAGCGGGCGAGCACGACCAGGTCGATCCGCTCCTTCTTCAGCCGCTCGCGGACGCGCAGCTCCTGGGCCGCCTTGTCGCCGCCGGCGATCGCCTCGTGCACGAACGGGTAGCCGCGGCGGGTGACCTCCAGCTCCATGTCCGGGTGGTTGGAGATGACGACCGGGATCTCGCAGCTGAGCTCGCCCGCGCGGTGCCGCGCCAGCAGGTCGAGCCCACAGTGCGGCCGCTTGGAGACCAGCACCGCCACCCGCCGAAGCTCGTCCCGGAAGCGCAGCGACCAGCGCATGCCCCACGCGTCGCAGTGCTGGCCAATCTCCTTGCGGAAGGCCTCACGCCCGCCCGCAGCCACCTCGGGCGAGACCAGGAAGTCCAGACGCTGGAAGAAGGTGTTGGCCTCGGGGTCGATGTGCTCGTCGGCGTGCAGGATGTTGACGCCGAGCTTGTAGAGCAGACTGGCGACGTCGGCGACGAGGCCGGGCCGGTCGTTGCAGACGACACGCAGGACGGCACGCTGGGCGGCGATCGGCCGGGGGAGGACGTCGTTGGGGGCCATGGCGTTCTTCGGACCTCGCGTTTTTTGGGAGCGGCAATGAACCACGCCTCTCGCCCGCTGGCGAGCGTTCGCTGTACTTCAATCGGGGGAGTGTCGACAGGATGGGGCAACGTTTGAGAGCATGGGCCCCGCTATGACCGACAGTGCCAGCCACCCCACAGCGCCGCAGGCCGCGCGCACCCTGCTCATCGTGGACGACGAGCCCGACCTCGCGCCGATGTTCCGCCGCTTCCTCAAGCGCCACTTCACCGAGATCTTCGAGGCGACCGGCGCGATCCAGGCCGGCGAGATCCTGGCGTCCAAGCCGGTGACGCACCTCATCGTCGACGCATCGCTGCCCGACTGCGAGTCGGGGCAGAGCATGGCCCAGCAGTGGCGCAGCAAGTACTCGTCGATCCGCTACGTGGCGCTCTTCTCGGGCACCTCGGCGCTGCGCGACGCCAAGCTGCCGGGCGTGGACCGGGTGTTCATCAAGCCCGAGGGCTTCGACGAGCTGGTCGAGGTGCTCAAGTCGTAGGCCGGAGCTTCGAGCCGCACTTCGACGGCGGCTCGGTCCCGTCGCCGTCGTCGAAGCGCTCCCTTCTCTCCTGGCGTTCCTGGCGGCGCTGCTCGCGCATCTCGCGGCGCTTCTGGCGGGCCTGCTGGCGCTCCTCGGGCGTCATCTCGCGCCAGCGCTGGGCGTTCTGCTCCAGCTTCTCGCGACGGTTCTCCCGGATGATCTGCCGGATCTCGCGGCGCAGCGCCTGGCGCTGCTCCGGCGAGAGCTGCGACCACTTCTCGAAGCGCTGCTCGAGGGAGTCGCGCTCCGCCGGCGGCAGGGCCTTGAACGCCTCGAAGTTGCGGATGATCTGCGCCTTGCGCTCGGGCGGCAGGTCGCGCCAGCGCTTGACCTTCTCGCGCAGGGCCTGCTGCTCCTCGGGCGGCAGCTTCCTGAACTCGCGCCACTTGCGCCGCAGCTCCTCCTTCTTCTCCTCCGGGAGGTTCTTGAAGCGCTCGGCGGCGTTCTCTCCTGCCCGACTTCGTCCCGGTGCCGTGCTTCCCTCCGGGCCCGGGTCTCCAGCGCGGGCCGAGCCGGGAAGCGCGGCGAGCGCGAAGGAAGCGACGAGGAGGATGAACAGGGTCCGCTTCATCGTCAGTTCTCCAGCTCGTCGAGGTGCGCCACGACGTCCGCGTCCTCGGGCTCGACGCCGGCCGGCAGCCGCATCGCCACCACGTCGTAGTCCTGCAGGAACCTCCAGGTGCCGGGCGACCTCGAGATCCTCGATCGTCGTGCGATCGGGCGTGCGGCCGGCGAAGACCATCGCCAGCGCCACTGCGGCGACGGCGGCCGCCCCCGCGGGCAGCAGGAAGCGAACCGACAGCAGCGCCTTGAAGCGAGCCCCCAAGCCCAGCGGCTCGGCGTCGACGGCGTTGAGCACCGCGCGGCGCAAGTCGGCCGATGGCTCGATAGGCGCAGCCAGCGCGGCGATGGACTTCATCGCCATTGCCAGCGAGTCGCGCTCGGCGGCACAGGACGCGCACGCCTTCAGGTGCTCTTCCACCCGCGCGCGCTCGAGGTCCACGAGCTCGCCGTCGAGGAGCGCGGTCAGCTGCTCGGTCACGTGGTCGGCCATGACGTCACCTCCGCTCATGCCTTCGCGGCCTCCATCGGGTTCGTTCCCACCACCGGAGCGAGGCTGCGGGCCACCGACACCGTGGCGCGGTGGATGAGGCTCTTGACCGCCGGCTCGCTGGTGTCGAGCGCGGCGGCGATGTCCTTGTAGGCCATGCCCTCGAAGCGGCCAAGGCAGAAGGCGACCCGCTCGCGCTCCGGCAGCGCTGCCAGCGCCCTGCCGAGGGCCTGCTCCAGATCGCGCCCGGCCAGCGCCTCGTGCGGCCCTTCGGAGTCGGGCGCGACGGGATTCGATCGCCGGCTTGCCGTCTTCGGTCTTGGGCAGCTTGGTCTCGACCTTGTACTCGCCGCGGCGCCGCTCGTTGAGGCAGTGGTTGCTGGCGATGCGGAACAGGAAGGTCTTGAAGCGCGCCCTGGGCTCGTAGCCGCCGGCGCTCCGGAAGAGCTTGAGGAAGATCTCCTGCGCCAGCTCCTCGGCCTTGGCCCGGTCCTGGACGAAGCGGTAGGCGAAGCTCACAACGCTCCTCGCGTGCCGGTCGTAGAGCCGGCCGAACGCAGCGCGGTCGCCGTCCCGGACCCGCATCATCAGCTCCGCGTCCTCGTCCTGCGACCGAGGGCTGGTGGGTTCTTCGCGCATGCCTTGCGGACTCTAACCCGGGGTCGCAGGTCGAGTTGCGGGCCGTCTGCTGGCCGGCGGCCCCTCGTCTTTTCGCGCACTTGGCCAGCTGCTCCGGGCCCAACCGCTGCCGCGCCAACCTCGCCTTTCGCAGCGTCGTTCCCACCTTCCGGTCATGGACCATGACGTCATCGCGATCGGCGCATCGGCTGGCGGTGTGGAGGTGCTGCTCGAGATGGCAGCCGAGCTGCCTTCCGACTTCCCGGCCTCGATCTTCGTCGCGCTCCATTCCTCGCCCGACCACCCCAGCCTCCTGCCGGAGCTCTTGAGCGGGCGCGGGCCCCTGCCCGCGAGCCACCCGCTGCACGACGAGCGGATCCGCCCGGGCCACATCTACGTGGCGCCCCCCGACAACCACCTGCTGCTCAAGCTGGGCGCCATGCAGGTCGTGCGCGGGCCCAAGGAGAACGGTCACCGCCCAGCCGCCGACCCGCTGTTTCGGTCGGCCTCCGCCGCGTACGGCGCACGGGTCGTCGGGGTGGTGCTCTCCGGCTACCAGGATTGCGGCACCGCCGGGATGATGTCCATCAAGGCCCGCGGCGGCGTTTGCGTGGTGCAGTCGCCCGAGAGCGCTCAGGCCCCGGAGATGCCCCGCAGCGCCATCGATCGCGTTCGCGTGGACCACGTGGTGCCGCCGGCGGCGCTGCCGGGCCTGTTGACCCGCCTGGCGAGATCACCCGCGGGGCCCTCGCAGACACCCGATCCGACGGTCCAGCAGCTCGAGGGAACGGTCCCGGGCACCCCCGCGGAGCTCAGCTGCCCCATCTGCCAGGGTGTGCTCACCGAGGCGCGTCCGGGCCACTTCGAGCACTTCCGCTGTCACGTCGGCCACGCCTTCTCGCTGGAGAGCCTGGTGCGTGAGCAGAGCGACGAGGCAGAGTCGGCGCTGTGGGCCGCCGTGCGCGCGTTGGAAGAGAGCGCGGCGCTGAGCGTCCGGCTCTCCGGCCGCGAGACCGGCGAGCTGGGCCACCGCTTCGCCGACAAGGCGCAGACGCACCGCCGGCAGGCCGACCTCATCCGCCAGATCCTGCTGCACGGCGCCCGGCTGTCGCAGGCCGACTCGTCGAAGCTGAAGTAGTCACATCGACGCCTCGCCGTCTTCTCCCACGCGCACCGCTCTCCGCTTGGTCGGCTTCGGTCGTTCGGGCGCGTCCGGGTCCAGGGTGGCCAGCGTCAGTAGGGCGACAGGGCGTTCGCCGGCACCTCGGCCAGGATCTGCTCGAGCTGGTCTAGCGAGGCCGGCTTGGCCAGGTGCTGGTCGAAACCTGCCTGCGCGGCGCGCTGGAGGTCCTCGGGCTGGGCATAGCCGCTCAGGGCCACGAGGTAGACACCCCAGAACGCGCTGTCCGCCCGGAGAGCCCTGGCCACCGCGAAGCCGTCCATTCCCGGAAGGCCGAGGTCGCACAGCACGATCTCCGGCCTGAACGCCCGCGCCCGCTCCAGTCCCGCCGGGCCGTCGTAGGCGACCTGCACCTCGTGCCCGACCAGCGCCAGCGCTTCCGTGAGGCTGTCGGCGGCGTCCTGGTTGTCCTCGATCACCAGGACACGCCGCCGCGTCATCGGCCCGGGCGCACCCCGGGCGGGCTTGCCCGCGCTCTCCTCGGACTCCGGAAGCCGGACCTCGAAGCGCGACCCTCGCCCCACCCCGTCGCTGGCCACCGTCACCGCGCCCCCGTGCAGCTCGACCAGGCCCTTGACCATCGCCAGGCCCAGCCCGAGCCCGCCGCGCGAGCGGTCGAGGGTCTGCGCTCCCTGGGTGAAGGCCTCGAACAGGTGCGCCTTGAGCTCGGGCGTGATGCCGGCGCCCGTGTCGCGCACGCCCAGCACCGCCTCGGCCCCCTCGCGGCGCAGCTCGACCACGACCGAGCCGCCCCGCGGCGTGAACTTCTCGGCATTGGTCAGGAGGTTGCTGACGACCTGGACCAGGCGGGGCGCGTCGGCCTCGACCCAATGCGGCCCGCCTTCGAAGCGCTTCTCGAGACGCACGCCGCTGGCCTCGAAGCCCGGGAGGGCGTCGTCCACCGTCTTCCCGACCAGCTCCCCAAGGTCCACCCGCGCGAGCTGAAGCTTGATCTTCCCGCGCGAGACGCGCGTGACGTCCAGCAGGTCGTCGACCAGGCGCGTCAAGTGGCCCGCCTGCCGCTCGATGACCTGCAGCGCGCGTCGCGCCTGCTCGCTGCCCGGCGCGACGCGGGCGAGCACGTACAGGCTGTTGCGCACGGGCGCGAGCGGGTTGCGCAGCTCGTGCGAGAGCACCGCCAGGAACTCGTTCTTGCGCGTGTCCGCGTCGCGCAGCGCCTGCTCGGTGTCGCGGAGCTTCGCGTCGCGCGCCTTGCGTTCGCTGATGTCCTCGAAGGCCAGCAGGGTCATGGGCTCGGTGCGGGCGAGCCCGGCGACGGTGACCCGGCCGAAGAACGGGCTCCGGGTCCCAGCCCGCCACATCGCCACCTCGTCGCTCTGGCGGCTGGCGAAGTCGTGGGCGCGGCCGAGCAGGGCCCGGAACCGCTCCCGGTCGTCGAGCCTGACGAGCTGGGTGAAGGAGACGCCCTGGCAGCGCTGGCGCTCCAGCCCGAGCAGGGCCGCGCCCGCGTGGTTGATCTCGCGGATGTTCCCGATGGCGTCGAGCACGGCGTAGCCGACCGGGGCGAAGTCGAAGATCTCGGTGAACCGCTCGCGCCCCTCCTCCGCCTCCAGGCGTGCCCCCTTGAGCTCCTCGTTCTGCAGCTCGAGCTCGATGCGGTGGACCTCGAGCTCGTGGAGCAGGCGCGCGAGGTCCCCGCTGCCTTCCGGGACCGGGGAGGGGGCCTGGGCCAGCCTCTCCTCGGCCTCGCGCCGAAGCTCGGCGCGGGTACCGGCTTCGCTTCGTGCCTTCCTCTTGCCTCGGCGCACAACTCCCCCAACCCCAACGCTCCTGCTTCGTTCAACGCCCTCGGTCCGGCTCCCCGTTCCGGCGCTCGATCAGGACCGTGACCCCTTCGGGCCGATGCTGTGGAGCGATCCTCACCCGGCACCAGCCCAAGGCCCCCCCGGTTCCGGACTCTGTCTCAAAGAGGACAGGCGCCCCCTGGCGGCGCACCTCCTCCAGCTTGTGCTCGAAAGCCGTTCCCCGGAGCGCGGGGACGGCCTCGAACAGGGCGCGGCCCACCAGCCCGTCAGGCCCGCAAGCCCAGGAGGCGAGCGGCGGCGGCGTTGAGGAAGACGACCCCGAGGCGCTCGTCGAGCGTGAGCAAGCCCTCCCCGAGTTCGTCGAGCGCGGCCGCGAGCAGGCCCGTCGTCTCCCCGCCCTCGCGCCTTCCGCGCTCGAGGTCGTCGACGTCGGTGGCCGTGCCCCACCACCGGACGATGGCCCCGCCCGCGTCGCGGATGGGGGCCGAGCCCGCCTTGAACCAGCGGACCGCGCCGGACCCCGAGCGCAGGCGCAGCACGACGTCCAGGCGCGTGCCTTCGCGAACCGCCGAGCGCCAGGCCTCGCGGGTCCGCTCGCGGTCCTGCTCGTCCACCTGCTCCAGCCAGCGGAAGCCCACCTGCTCCGCCTCGGGGACGCCGGTGTACTCGACCCACTGCCGGCTCAGGTAGTCGCAGGCGCCGTCAGGCCGGAACCCCCACACCAGGGTCGGCAGCGACTCGGCCATCTGCTTGAGCTCGCTGGCCTGCTCGCGCAGCGAGGTCTCCAGGGCCTGCGCGGCGCTGGCGTCGCTGAAGGTGATGACCACCCCGTCGATGACGTTCTCCAACGTGCGGTAGGGCATGATGCGCACCGCGAACCAGCGCCCGTCGCGGGTGGAGATCTTGGACTCCTTGAAGACCAGCGTGCGCAGCACCTCGCGCGCGTCCTCGGAGAGGTGGGGGTAGTCGAGGTCGGAGACGATGTCGGTGATGGGGCGCCCGGCGTCGCCGGGGATGAGCTTGAAGATGCGGGTGGTGGGGGTGGTGAAGCGGCGCACGTTGAGCTCGGCGTCGAGGAAGAGGGTGGCGATCTCCGTCGAGTTGAGCAGGTTCTTCATGTCGTTGGCGTTGCGCGACAGCTCGTCGACCTTGGCCTGCAGCTCGTGGTTGACCGTCTGCAGCTCCTCGTTGAGCGACTGCATCTCCTCCTTGGAGGTGGTCAGCTCCTCGTTGGTCGACTGCAGCTCCTCGTTGGTGGACTGCAGCTCCTCGTTGGTGCTCTTGAGCTCCTCCTGGGAGGTCTGCATCTCCTCGCGGGTGGTCTGCACCTCGTCGCGGGCGCGCAGCAGCTCCTGCTCGAGCTCGGCGAGCCGCGGCGTCTCCCGGGCCTTCTTCGAGGGGGCGACCTTGGCCCGCCCCACCGCCTGGAAGCGGGGCGCGTCCGCCAAGGTGATGAGCACCGAGCCGCGCAGCTCCCGGGGCTCGGCGAGCCTCTGCACCGTGACGTCCACCACCTGCGTGCCGCCGTTGGTCCCCACCTTGACGCCGCGGACGGTGACCAGGCGGTCCTCGCGCGCGGCGGCGGCGAAGGCGCCGGTCAGCTCGTAGCGCAGCCCCTCGCGGGCCATGGCGAAGACGTTGAGGTTGGCCTTGCCCACCGCGGGCTCCAGGTACTTGCCCGCGCGGCCGCTGATGTAGAGGACGTCGCCCTTCTCGTTGCAGAGCACCCCCACCGGCGCGAAGCGCTGCGCCAGCACCCGGTCGGCCAGCGCCTGCAGGTTCGACGGCGGAGTCCTGGCCGCGGGCGGGGCGTGGGCGAAGCTCGATCTCGCCGGGGGCGGCCAGCGGGGCGCCGAAGGGGGTCGCCGGAAAGTCCACCGGGACGCTGACCGCGGTCTGCTCCACCCGCCGGTACAGGCGCGTCTTGCCGTCGGCCGCGGCGAACAGCCCGGTGAACGAGCCCACGGTCTCGGCGCTGCCCAGGAAGAGGATGCCGTGGGGGTTGAGGCTGTAGTGGAACAGCGGGATGAGCTTCTTCTGCAGCTCGCTCGAGAGGTAGATGAGCAGGTTGCGGCAGGAGAGCAGGTCGAGCTTGGTGAACGGCGGGTCCATGATGATGTTCTGCGGCGCGAACACCACCATCTCGCGGATCTCCTTGCCGACCCGGAAGCCGCGCTCCTCCTGGACGAAGAAGCGGCGCAGGCGCTCGGGCGAGACGTCGGCGGCGATGCTGTCCGGGTAGACGCCCATGCGTGCCCGGTCGATGGCCTCGCGGTCGAGGTCGGTGGCGAAGATCTGCAGGGTCAGGTTGCGGCCCGGCCGGTAGGGCTCCATCGCCTCGCGGAAGACCATGGCCAGCGAGTAGGCCTCCTCGCCGGTGGAGCAGCCCGGGACCCAGGCGCGCAGCACGCCGCCGGCGGGGCGGCTGGCGAGCAGCGCCGGCAGCACCTCCCTCTTCAGGTGCTCCCAGGACGCAGGGTCGCGGAAGAAGCCGGTGACGCCGATGAGCAGCTCCTTGAACAGCAGGTCGATCTCGCGGGGGTTGTCGCGCAGGAAGCGCACGTAGTGGGCGATGGAGTCGATCTGGTGCAGGCCCATGCGCCGCTCGATGCGGCGGTAGAGGGTGCTCTTCTTGTAGAGCGAGAAGTCGTTGCCGGTCTGCGCGCGCAGCAGGATGAAGACCTTCTCCAGGGCGCTCTGCGCCTTCTCCTCGAACGCGACCTCGGGGCGCCCGAGGTGCGGGGCGTGCTCGCGGTAGGCGATGATCCTGCCCGGCAGCTCCTCGACCGGGGCCACCACGTCGGCCAGGTTGGCGTCGATGGCGCTGCGGGGCATTCCGTCGAACTTGGCCGAGGCGAGCGACTGCACGAAGGCGGCGCCGGCCTTCTCCTTGATGGCGCGCAGGCCCAGCGTGCCGTCGGTGCCCATGCCCGAGAGGATGACGCCGATGGCCCGCTCCTGCTGGTCTTCAGCCAGGGTGCGCAGGAAGAAGTCGATGGGCAGGTTGAGCCCCCGCGCCGCGACCTGCGGCAGCAGGTGCAGGGCGCCGTGGAGCACCGACATGTCCTTGTTGGGCGGGATGACGTAGACGTGATCGCGCTCGACCCGCTGGCCGTCGGTGGCCTGCTCCACGGGCATCTGGGTCGCGCGCTGCAGCAGCTCGACCAGCATCCCCTTGTGGGTCGGGTCCAGGTGCTGGACGACCACGAACGCCATGCCGGAGCGGGCGGGGACGTGCTTGAGGAACTGCTCGAGGGCCTCCAGGCCGCCGGCGGAGGCGCCGAGGCCCACGATCGGAAAGGCGGCGGCGAGCCTGGGGCTGGGTTCCTCGCCCGGTGCCGAGGCGCTCGGGCGCTGGGGCTCGTGGACGACCGCGAGCACCGGCTCGCCCTCGACCGCGGAGACTCTGGCCTTGGCCCGCTGCCGGGTGACGCCCGCAGAACCCGCCGGCCGGCGCCCGGTGCGGCGCTTCGAATCCCGGTTGCCCATTCGTGACCCTCGAGGGAATTGGCGGCAGCAGGACGGCGATGGTCTCTCGCGCCGGGCGGCCTCCAGGAGCCCTCGTGTTTAACATAGGAAGCCTCGGCGAGACCGGGACGGGCGCCGACCTCGACCATCTCGCGTTGCGGCCACCGAGGGGGCGAAGCCGGCCCGCAAGGAGGTCGGCAGCTTCGGCGCGGGTTCCCTAGAATGGGGCCCCTCATGGCCTTCGGCGTCTACCTCCACTTCCCCTACTGCCTCTCCAAGTGCCCGTACTGCGACTTCGCTTCGGTCGCGTCTGAGCCGCCTCACGAGCGGTATTCCCAGGCAATCGCGCTGGAGGCTCGCGCTGCGCTCGGCCGACGCCCAGGAGCGACGCTCGATCTCGCTCTACCTCGGCGGCGGCACGCCCTCCCTGTGGTCTCCGGAGGCGGCCCGCGCGGCGGTCGAGGCGGTGCGCGCGGCCATCCCCTTCGTCGATGAGCCCGAGGTCACGCTCGAGGCCAACCCCGGCGCGTCCGAAGCCGGGCGCTTCGCCGCCTTCCGGGCCGCAGGCTTCAACCGCATCTCCATCGGCATCCAGTCCTTCGACGACCGCGTGCTCAAGCGCCTGGGGCGGACGCACTCGAGCCGGGAGGCGCTCGCGGCGGTGCGGGCGGCGCGCGAGGCCGGCTTCGGCAACCTGGCGCTCGACCTGCTCTACGGCGGCGCCACGCAGGATCTCGAGCTCGCCCGCGCCGACGCGCGCAGCGCCGTCTCGCTCTCACCCGAACACCTGTCCTGCTACGCGCTGACGCTCGATCATCTCGCGGTCGACGTCCCGATGGCCAAGGAGGTCCGCGCCGGCCGGCTCGAGGTGCCCGACGACGACCTGCAGTGGGAGATGGGCCGGGCGATCGGCGAGGTGCTCTCCTCCGGCGGCTACCAGCGCTACGAGATCTCCAACTGGGCGAAGCCCGGGCGGCAGGCGCGGCACAACGCGCTCTACTGGAACGGCGGCGAGTACCTGGGGCTGGGCTGCGGCGCCTGCGGCTTTTTGCTCAACGACCCCAAGGATCCGTCTCGCGGCGGCCGGCGCTGGGGCAACCACCGCGAGCCGGGCAAGTACCTGGCCGACGTCGAGGCGGGGAAGCGGCCGGAGGCGTGGAGCGAGGACCTCGACGCAGCGACCTTGTTGCGCGAGCGGGTCTCGATGGGGCTGCGGCAGACCGCTGGGGTCGACCTCGCACAGGCGTGCGCGGCGTTCGGCCAGGGCGCCGCGCCGATGCTCGAGGCCGCGCGAAAGCTCGAGAAGCAGGGGCTCGCCGTGGTCGACGGCACCTGCGTGCGGCTGAGCGAGCGCGGGCTCGACTTCCACACCGAGGCCGTCCTGGCGTTCGTGTGAAGTGAAGGGGTCCCGGACGGCGTGGAGCACTCGCCGACGCGTGGCACCGGCGAGCGGCTCTGGGACCGCCTCCGAAGGCGTGCGCCATGTTGATGAACGCTGACATACCTTACGCAAGCCTGCCGTCGGGCTAGCGCACCAAGGGGCCGTGGGCCGTGCGCTCCCTCGCCGACCTGCAGGTCGAGGCGGAGCTTCGAGCTTCCCGAAGGCCGACCATTCCTGCGCCACCGACGACAGGCTCAGGCCAGCAGGAGCACCGACTTGGGATCGGTCGCATGGGCACGCGTCGCCTTGTCGAAGGTGACCAGGGCCCCCTTGTTCCGCTCGGCGAGGACGACCAGGAGGGCGTCGTTGAGCTGCTGGTGGCCCGCCAGTGGCAGCTTCTGCAGGAGCTCGACCGAAGGGAGCTCGGCAAGGAACCCATGCTTGCCGAACTTGCGCAGCTCGAGCAGCAGAGCAATCGCGTCACATGGTGAGACCGCTTGCCGCGTGAAGGCCGGGTTGGAGGACAGCCGGGCGAACCCGAGCTCGGTGAGGGCGCAGGTCCACCAGCCGGAAGCCGCCGACTTCTCGAACCACTGGTGCGCGAGGCGATGGTGCTGGTGGTTCGGCCACGCGATGGCCAAGAGCACGTTCGTGTCGGGCAGGTACTTCACTCGGATTCCTCGGCGAGGATTCGAGTGGCCCGATCGGCGGGGATGATCTCCGCGTCGGAGGGGACCTCGAACGTGGGGATTCCCTTGTGCCGTTTGCCTGCCTGCTCGGAGCGCAAGCCCCGCCGCATCAACTCCGAAACCACCTTGCCGAGGGTCTTGCCGGTGGCTTCCGTGAGCGCCTTGGCGGCGGCCGCGACGTCGTCGTCGAGGGTGAGCGTCGTTCTCATGCGGATACGGTGATGCAGTGATGCAGTGATGTCAAAAGGCCAGGTGGGCGGGAAAGCCGCCGGAACGCCTTCCGCGCGGCCGGAGGGCGAATTCCCATGCCGGTATCCGCAGTTGGTCCCGGTTCGTGACTCGAGCTTCCGCGAGCACCCGCATCGACCATCTATGGAGACTGCTACCGCTCGCCCTGCCTACCTCGCCCCACCCCGCCCAAGAACGCCTATAGGCGCGCCGAGTTCCCCCTCTCCGCGAAGCCGGAGAGGGGGTCAGGGGGTGAGGCTCGCCGCGCCTACACGGCGGCTTCGGAAGCGACCTGCGGCGCGGGCTTGACCGGCGCGGAGCCCGGCTTGGGCGCCAGCCGCTTGGCGTTGTAGGCCGCCTCGCCCATCTGGTGCACCTTGGCGATCTCCTCGCGCAGCGCTGCGACGTAGGTCCTGGCCTGCTTGGCGTAGTTCCAGTTGAACACCGCCTGGCCCAGCACGACCTCGGCCGCGGCGGGGTTGGTGGCCATGGTCTTCGCCAGCGCCTTCCAGAAGTAGGGGGCGGTCTCGGGGTCGCGGCCGATGGTGGCGACGATCTTCACGAAGCTCTTGGCGAGCTTGGCCACCATCTTCGGCGGGGGCATGAACTGGTTGACGCGCTTGAGCTGCCGGACCGTCTTCTCGACCCGGGCGTAGTGGTTGCGCGGCGCGTACAGCTCCTCGAGCACGTGCGCCAGGTCTTCGAGGATCTCGGCGCGCGGCCGCGAGGTCACGAAGTTGAGGCCGGTGGTGGCGGTGTCGGTGCGATCCTCGTCGAGGATGTCGATGCCGCCGCCGAAGAGCCGCCCCTCGGCCGCCATGCGGCGCATCAGCGCGCTGCGCGGCAGGGCGTGCAGGGCCAGCACCAGCGTCGGGAAGGCGCCGGTGGTCTGCACCATCTTGAGCATGTTCTCGGCGACGCCCTTCTTCTCGCCGTCGAAGCCCAGGATGAGGCCGGTGTTCACCACCAGCCCGTAGGAGTTGATGATGCGCACCGCCTCCTCGGCGGGCATGGCGGTGTTCTGGCCCTTCTGCGTCTTCTTGAGCACGTCCTCTTCGCTGCTCTCGATGCCGATGAACACGTAGCGGAAGTCGCAGGCCTTCATCGCCTCCATCAGCTTGGGCAGCTTCGCCAGGTTCATCGTGGCTTCGGTGGTGAAGGCGAAGGGGTTGCCGTGCTCCTTCAGCCACTTGGCCATCGCCGTCAGCACTTCCTCGGTGTGCTTGATGTCGCCGATGAGGTTGTCGTAGCCGAAGTCCACCATGCCCCGGTAGCCGAGGTCGTAGAGGCACTGCAGCTCCTTGACCATCTGCTCGGCGCTCTTGGTGCGCGACTTCTTCCCGAAGATCTCGATGAGCGCGCAGAACTCGCACGAGAACGGGCAGCCGCGCGTGTAGTTCATGCCGACGAACATGTACCGGTCGAGCTTGGCCAGGTCGTAGCGCGGCACCTTGGCCTCGGCCATCGACGCGCGGTCGCTCGACTCGTAGTAGCCGCTGGTCTTGCCGGCGCCCAGGTCCTCGAGCAGCTTGGGCAGCGTCGTCTCCGCCTCGCCGGAGACCACGAAGTCCGCCTTGCCGATGTACTTGTCGGGCTGCAGCGTCGGCGCCGCGCCGCCCACCACCGTCGGCTTGTCGTAGCGCTTGGCGCGGGCGATGGCCTTGAGGATGGTCTCCTGCTGCGGCCCGATGCCGCTGACCATGACGATGTCGGCCCACTGGAAGTGCTCGTCGAGCAGCGGCTCGACGTCGGCGTCGACGTACTTCAGCTCCCAGTGCTCGGGCAGGTACGCGGCGGCGACCAGCGCCCCCAGCGCCGGCGCGGGCGACTTGCCGCCCAGCGTCCGGAAGACTTCGGTGAGGTTGTAGAAGGTGTTCTCGAGGAATTCGGGGCGCACCAAGAGACACTTGGTGGGCCCGGTGAGCAGGTTCTTCGCCATGGTCGGCCTCCATGACGACGGCTCGCCGGCGAGGCGTCGACGTCGTGCAGGTTGGGCGAGAGTGGGAGCGAGGCCTCCCCCCCTCGGAAAGCGGCAGTCTACGCGCATGCGCTCACCCGCGGGGGACTTTGTCTCACGCCCAGCAGAGTCACTTTTGGGCTGTGTCGGGCGGCGAACGGACGCGGCCGCGACCATCGAGCGCAGGTAACCGGCCGCCGGCGCTCCGCGACGATCTCCCATCTCCGACCTCCAGGCCCGCGCGCCTTCGCCCTCAGCAACCACCGACATCGATCTGCCGCCCCGGGCAGATGCCGGCCTCGCGCGCTCGCAGGTCCGCGAGCACTCTGCGGCGGCGGCGGACTGGTCGGCGGCACGCTCGATCGGCTGCCCTCCGCGAAGAAGTTCCGGCAGCGCTCTGTACGGGAAAACCCGGACAGGTGCCCGGTTGGCAGCGTCGCCCCAAGGGTGGTACAGCCGAGCCTCGTGCGGCTCCTGGCACGTGAGGCTCGTTTCCCGGGGGACGTGTGGCGGATCAGTTCGATTCCCTGCGGGCGCGGCTCTGGCCCATCGCTTGTGACGACTCTGTCCTCGAGCCGGCCTTCCTCGACCGCTACCTCGCCGAGCTGGCCAAGGGACTCGAGGCGACCGAGGCCCTGCTCACCGACCAGTTCCAGCACGAGCACCAGTGGCTGGTGCCGGGCCGGCCTGCGCTGCCGCCGCAGGCGCTCGCCAAGCTGGCCCGGGAGGCGCACCAGCACCTGGTCGCCTCGGACCGCGCCTTTACCTGGACGAGCGCGGCGCTGGGGGCCGAGAGCGTCGGCTGCCCGTACCGCGTGCTGGGGCAGGTCGGCGGGGCCTTGGCCTTGCTGCGGCCGCAGCCGTGGGGCACCCGCGAGGTCGCCTTCGTGCACGAGGCGGCGGAGATCCTCGCCGGCTCGCTGTCGCGCCGCCGGGTGGAGACGGGGCTGAGGCAGAGCGAGCTGCGCTACCGCATCGTCTCCGAGATGTCCGCGCAGTACACCTTCTCGGCGAGCGTGCGGCCCGACGGCCGCGCGACGCTCGACTGGTTCTCGGGCATGCGCCACACGGGGGCCGAGCCCGCGGGTGCGCTCGCCACCTTGGGTGAGCGGCTGGGCGAGCTGTCGCCGGAGGGCAAGGCCGTCTCGCACCAGGTGCTGGAGCAGTGCGTGCGGACCAACGCCCCGGCCTCGGGACGCTTCCCGGTGCGCCGCCGCGGCGAAGGCGACCGCTGGCTGCGCATCGACATGCAGCCGGTGTGGAACGCGGCGGAGCAGCGCGTGGCGCGGGTGTACGCCACCGTGCGCGACGAGACCGACGCCATCGCCGCGCACGAGGAGCTCGAGCGCGAGCGCGACCTGTGGCGCGACCTGGTGCTGGCCGCGCCGGTGGGCATGGCCTCGGTCTCGCTCGAAGGCCTCATCACCGACTGCAACCCGGCGCTGTGCACGCTCTTGGGCGCGCGCGACAAGTCGCAGCTCGTGGGCCGGCCGGTGACCGACTTCGCCCCGCGCAGCAACGACTCCGACCGCTCCAAGCCCCTGCTCTCCCAGGTCCGGGCCGGCAAGCCGCTCAACGGCATCCGCTGGACGGGCCGCGCGCTCGACGGCCTGGAGATCCCCGTCGACGCCTGGGTCGGGCTCGTCCGCGATGCCGAGGGGCGGCCCTCGCACTTCTCGGGGCTGCTGGTGCGGGCGCGGCAGTCCGCCCGCCAGGCGGCGGTCGACGCCAGCGAGATGGGCGACCTCGTCTCCGCCATCCTGGGCAACGCGGGCCTGGCGCTGGCCGCGCTCGACCGGGACTCGCCGGCCCGCCAGGACCTGCTGCAGGTCATCGCCGCCGCGGAGCGGGCCGCGGCGCTCCTGCGCGCTCCCGCCTCGCCGTCGCCGCGGCAGCTCACGCCGCGGCCGCGCCAGCGCGTGGCGATCGTCGACGCCGAGGAGCTGGTGCGCCGCGCCGCGGGGACCATCCTCGAGCGCGACGGCTACGAGGTGCTGCTGTTCGAGAGCCCCGCCGAGGCCCTGCAGTCCCTGGCGGGCAGCGCGCCGGCGCCCGCGGCGGTGGTCCTCGACGTGCGCGCCCCGGAGTCGGACGCCGCGGCGGCGCTCTCGCAGCTGCGCGCGCTGCGGCCAAGGCTGCCGATGCTGCTGACCAGCTCCATGCCGCAGCACTCGGTGGGCGCGGAGCTGGAGGGCGTCACGCTCCTGCACAAGCCCTACTCCCGCGAGCAGCTGCTGGCCGCCCTGGCGCGCGCCCTGGCCTCCTTCGAGGCTTGACCGCACGGCACGCCCGGGGTTATCCGCACGCTCTCGCCGTCCCGTCGTCCGTCCCGTCGCCGCCCTGTCCGGTCCTGGCCCCCACGGAGGAGAGTTGACCCCATGAGCCTTTGCGCCACCGCCCTCGCCGCCGCCGTCCTCTTCGCCGCACCCGCACCCGCTTCGAAGGAGGCCAACGTGGAGCTCGCCACGCTCAAGCAGCAGATGGGCCGCTTCGCCGTCACCCCGCTCATGGTCGACACCTCCAAGCTCTCCGCCGGAGACAAGCAGGCGGTGGTCAAGCTCATCGAGGCCAGCCGGGTGCTCGACGAGCTGTTCCTGCGGCAGCTGTGGGCCGGCAACCCGGAGGCCTGGGTCAAGGCGCAGAAGGACGCGGCCGCCGGCGACGAGCTTCGCGAAGCTGCGCCGCGACTACTACTGGATGAACCGCGGCCCCTTCTCCAGCCTCGACGAGCACCAGTCCTTCGTCCCCGGAACCCCGGCCCGCAAGCCGCTGGGCGCAGGCTTCTACCCCGACGACATGACCAAGGAGGAGTTCGAGACCTTCGTGAAGACCTTGGCGCCGTCCGAGCAGGAGCAGGCCACCGGCTTCTTCAGCGTCATCCTCCGCGGCCCCGACAAGAAGCTGGCCGTGGTGCCCTACAACCACGCCTACGCGCCGGAGCTCGCGCGGATGGCCGGCCTGCTCAAGGAGGCCGCGGCGGCCACCGAGAACGCCACGCTCAAGAAGTTCCTCACCGCCCGCGCCGACGCCTTCCTCTCCAACGACTACTTCGCCTCCGACGTGGCGTGGATGGACCTGGACGCACCGCTGGACATCACCTTCGGGCCCTACGAGACCTACAACGACGAGCTGTTCGGCTACAAAGCGGCCTTCGAGTCCTACGTGACGCTGCGCGACGACGCCGAGAGCGCCAAGCTCGCCGCCTTCGGCAACCACCTGCAGGCCATCGAGAGCGCGCTGCCCATCCCCGAGGAGCACAAGAACAAGAAGGTCGCCGCCGACTCGTCCATCCGCGTGGTGCAGCAGATCTTCGCGGCCGGCGACGCCTCGCACGGGGTCAAGAGCGCCGCCTACAACCTGCCCAACGACGAGAAGGTCATCCTGCAGAAGGGCAGCAAGCGGGTGATGCTCAAGAACGTGCAGGAGGCGAAGTTCAACTCGGTGCTCGTCCCCATCTCCAAGGTCGTGCTCGCCAAGAAGGAGCAGGGCGAGGTGGCCTTCGAGCCGTTCTTCACGCACATCCTGGCGCACGAGCTCACCCACGGCCTGGGCCCGCACCAGATCAAGATCGACGGCAAGCAGACCTCGCCGCGCGAGACTTTGAAGGACCTCTACAGCGCCATCGAGGAGGCCAAGGCGGACGTGCTGGGCCTGTTCGCGCTGCAATACCTGATGGACAACTCCGCCAAGCTCAAGCTGGGCACGCTCGTCCCGGTGGGCGAGAAGGCCGAGCGGTCGATGTACGTGACCTTCCTGGCGTCCAGCTTCCGCACCCTTCGCTTCGGCATCCACGAGGCGCACGGCAAGGGCATGGCGCTGCAGGTCAATTACCTGATGGACAAGAAGGGCATCGTCGCCAAGCCGGACGGCACCTTCTCCATCGACCTGCCCAAGTTCAAGGCCGGGCTCAAGGACCTGGCGCACGACCTCCTGATGATTCGAGGCGACGGGCGACCGCGCGGGCGCCCAGAAGATGATGGAGAAGCTCGCCGTCCTCCGCCCGGAGACGCAGAAGGCGCTCGACAAGCTGACGGCCATCCCCATCGACATCGAGCCGGTGTTCGTGACCGCCGAGGAGCTGGCGCCGGCCAAGAAGTAACGGGCTGCACAGCCGCCATAGGACCTATAGGACGTATGAGACTTATGGGACTCATGGGACCTATGCGACTTATCGGTCCTATAGGTCCCATTCGTCCCATGGACTGCTTCTGAAACCTTGCGCCGGGTCGGCCTGCAAATGACCTGGCGCCTGGCCCTTGCGCCGTGCGGTCCTGGCGTCCGGGGCCATGGTAGAAGGGCGCTCATGACGCGCGCTCTTCGTCCACTGGCCTCGCTCGTTGCTCTCCTTTCGCTGCCGCTGCTCTTCGCTGGCTGTCCCATGGCCACCGGCGGACTGGGCGCCTCTCCGCTCGAGGACGCGGTGCGCCGGCTCGGCGCGGGCCAGGCCTCCGCGCACGACCAGGCGCTCGCGGGCTTCGCTTCCTACGTCCTCGACTCCAAGCCCGACGTCGCCGCCCAGCGCTTCGCCGCCGCCGCCAAGGCGGGCGACCCCTGGGGCCTGTGGGGCCAGTCGGAGCTGGCGCGCCGCAGCCTCGACACCCGCGAGCGCGTGAAGCTCCTGGTCCGCGTCTGCGAGACCGCCCCGCGCCACCCGCTGTGCGCCGTCGCCGCCCGCGCCGCGCTCCTCTCCGTCGGCGAGTCGCCCGGCCTCGACGCGCTGCTTGAGAAGTCCGCGGTCGCCATCCTCGCGGCCGGCGCTCCCGGCGACGCCGCCTACTACCTGCGCCACACCGCGGCCCTCTGCCGCCGCAACCGCGGCGATCTCGCCGGCGCCCAGGCGCTGTGGACTGACGCCGGCCAGGTCAGCGCCGCCTCGCTCCTGGGGCCCTACTCGCGCCACCACTACCTCGAGTGGGACACCGCCTTCCCGCCGGAGAAGGGCGAGGCCGTGCCGGGCGCCGGGCCGCACGGGCCGATCGCTCCCCGCGACGCACGCGCCCCGGACGGCCGCCTCTTCCTCTCCTCCGAGACCAGCACCGCCGACCTCTACTACTGGGCGAGCGACGTCCAGGTGCTCGAGGAGGGACGCTACCAGCTGCACGCGCTCGGCCGCGGCACCTTCCGCGTGCTCGTCGACGGCGCCGTCGCCTTCGACCATCGCGACTTCGAGAGCTACTTGCCGGAGGAGCGCGTCGTCGACCTCGTCCTCGCGCCCGGACGCCACCGCGTCGTCGCCAAGATCAGCCGCGGCAACGAGCGCGACGACGCCCTCTCCCTGGGCCTCGCCCGCGCCGACGGCAAACCTTCCCGCGTGACGTTCACCCCGGCCCTAGGCGCCTTCGCGCCGGCCGCAGCGCCGTCGTTCGAGTCCGCTGAGAACGCCTGGCCCGACGCCGGCTCGCTCGCCGCCGCGCTCGAGGCGGACGGCGGCAGCCTGCTCGCCTCGTTCGTCGCCACGCGCTCCGCCGCCGAGCGCGACGAGGAGGGCTCGCTCGCGCTGGCCGAGGCGCTGATCGCCAAGAAGGCCTCCGCGCCCCTGCTCGTCCTGCGCGCCGAGACCACGCTCGCCAACCACGCCCTGCCCCAGCGCGTCGGCCGCGGCCGCGCCAACCGCGACCTGGAGGAGGCCCTCAAGCTCGACCCGGCCGAGGCCAGCGTCCTGCAGCGCCTGTCGGTCCACGCCCGAAGCGAGAACCGCTTCGACGAGGCCGCCGACTACCTCGAGCGCGCCCGCCCGGTCGCCGCCCCCGGCGCCTGGCGCGTGCTGCTCTCCGACATGCGCCTCGCCCAGGCCCGCGGCGCCGACGCGCTCGCCGAGCAGATCGCCCGGAGCGCCGAGGCCCTGGAGCCGCGCCTGTGCGACGCCCTGGAGCTGCGCTACGACCTCGCCCGCCGCCTGGACTCGGTGGCCCAGGCCGACCAGCTCATCGAAGCGCTCTCCGCCTGCCCGGCCCAGGACGCGCGCAAGGCCGATCACCTGCGCATGCGCGGCGACCTCGCCGGCGCCCGCGCCCTCTTCGCGCGCCTCGGCGAGGCCATGCCGCTCGACGCCAGCCCCAAGCAGGGCGAGGCGGCCATCGCCCTGGCCCAGGACAAGCCGCTCGAGGCCGCCGCCCTCTACGACCAGCTGATCGCGGCCTGGCCCCGCCACGCGCTCTTCCACAAGAAGCGCGCCGAGGCGCTCGACCGCGCCGGCGACTCCGCCGGCGCCCGCACCGAGCGCGAGGCGGCGCTCCGGCTCGACGGCAGCGACCTGAAGCTCCGGCGCGCCCTGGCCATCGAGGACGGGAAGGAGCCGCTCGACGAGCTCAAGGTGGACGCCAGACCCTTGCTCGCCCGCTACGAGGAGCGGCACGGCAAGGAGCGGCCGACCACCTCCGGCGTCTACGTGCTGGACGCCTCCGCCCTCGAAGCCCACCTGGACGGCTCGTACACCGAGCGCACGCACGTGCTCGCCAAGGTGCTGAACCAGGAGGGCGTCAGCTCGCTCGCCGAGGTCCACCTGCCCGCGGGCGCCGAGGTGCTGACCCTGCGCACGCTCAAGGCCGACGGCCGGGTGCTCGAGCCCGACGACATCGCCGGCAAGGAGGGCGCCTCGTTGCCGGGCGTCGAGGTGGGCGACTGCGTCGAGTGGGAGTACCTCTCCTCCACGCCCGGGCGCGGCGTGGCCATCCCCGGCTTCGTCTCGCCCAAGTTCTACTTCCGCATCGCCGACGGACAGCTCTTCCACTCCACCTACTCGGTGCGCGCCCCCTCGCAGCTGGGCATGACCGTCGACGCCCACCACCTGGACGGCGAGCCGCCCAAGCCCACGCAAGACCAGGGCTTCGACACGGTGACTGTGACCCGCGAGGAGATGCCCACCTTCGTGCGCGAGCCCGCGGCGCCGACCGCGGACGAGGTGCTGCCTTTCGTGCAGGTGGGCGCGGGAGCGGGCGCGGCGGAGCAGATGACGACGCTCGGCGACTTCCTGATCGAGCTGTCCAAGCCCAACTCCGAGGTGGCGAAGTTCGCGCAGCAGGCCGCGGCGGGGAAGACGGACCGGGACGCGGTCTACGCGGTCTACGAGAAGGTGATGCAGCTCATCAAGGGGCCCGAGGCCTCGCTCTCCACGCGCCCCGGCGTCACGCTGGCGCAGGAGCGCGGCAGCCGGCTGATGCTGCTCAAGGGCGCGCTCGCGGCGCTGAAGATCCCCTCGACGGTGGTGCTCGTGAAGCCGTTCCAGGTCGACCCGGCGCCCTACCTGTTCGGCGGCGCCGAGCTGTTCGGCTACGCGGCGCTCAAGGTCAGCCCGGCGGACGGCGGGAGCGAGCTCGTCCTGGCCCCCGCGGTGCGCTTCATGCCGTTCGCGCGCATCGCCCCGCAGGCCGAGGGCCAGGATGCCTGGGCGCTGCCGGGTCTGGGCGAGAAGGCGCGGCCCTTCAAGACCAGCGGGTCGCGGGAGGCCGACGGCAAGAAGGTCACGCTCACCCTCGCGCTCGCCGCCGACGGAACGCTCACCGGCAAGGGCGAGGAGACCTTCCGCGGCATCGAGGCGGCGTTCCTGAAGGCCCAGCTGGAGAAGATGAGCGAGGAGCAGCGCCGGCAGGCCCTGGAGGCGTCCATCGCCCGCACCTTCGACAACGGCACGCTGACCGAGCTGGCCATCGAGGAGAGCGAGGCCTCGGGAGCGCCGGTGGTGCTGCGCTTCTCCTTCACCGCGCCCGGCTTCGCCCGCGAGGAGGGCGACAAGCTGGTGCTGCGCGGCATCTACCCGTCCAACTTCGCGCGCCGCTTCATCCACCAGTTCGAGCGCCGGACGACGCTGATGATGGCCAACCCGGAGAAGCTCGAGCTTCTCGATCACCTTGGCGCTGCCGCCGGGCGTCGCGCTCGACGGCCAGCCGCAGTCCGCCAGGATCGAGACGCCGTTCGGGCGCTTCGTGCGCACCGAGAAGGCCGAGCCGGGCAAGCTCCTGGTGGAGGAAGTGGCGACGCTCTCGCTGGCGCGGGTCACCCCGGAGCAGTACCGGCCGTTCGGCGAGTTCCTGCTCGCGGCGGACCGGGCCGAGCAGCATGAGGTGGTGCTGGTCAAGGCGCCGGCGACGGTGGCCGGCCGGTAGGCAGCGGCCGCCTCCCCCGAAGACAGGTCCACCCAGTCCACGCGAGTGGGTGGACTGGGTGGACTGGGTGGACTGGGTGGACTGGGTGGACGTTGTCGACCGTGTGGACTGCCGCTACTTGCGGTGCAGCGGGTTGTTCGCCAGGCGCCTCGCGAGCTTCTCGAGCTCCATCCTCTGGTCCGGGTGCTCGGCCTTCGCCTTCTCGAGCAGCGGCGCGAGGTCCGCGAAGTCCACCACGAGCAGGTTGCGCTCGGCCTCCACGCGGGTTTGGCCGCTGGAGCGCACGAAGGCGGTGAGCAGCCCACGCGCCGCCACCGTGGCGATCTCGGCGCGCTCGGGACGCGAAGCCCACGCGGGCCGCTGCCAGACCCATGAGCAGGCGAGCTGGCCCAGCGCCTGCGCGGCCGTGCGCCCGAGCTCGTCGTCGCCCTCGACCTGCGAGAGCAGCTGCGCCAGGCCCTGGGCCGCGTCCACGGTGCGGCACTCGCCCAGGCCCGCGACGACCGGGAGCTGCATCGGTCCCGGGTTCATCGCCAGGGGAAGCAGGACGCTGTCGGCCGTGTCCGGCGAGATCTGGCCCAGCGCCAGGGCCGAGGCGCGAACCGTCTCCGGGTCCGTCTCCGAGCGCAGCACCTGGAGCACCGCGGGAGTGGCGCGCGGGTCGCGCAGGGCGCCCAAGGCCTCGAGCACGCCCACCGCCCACGCCGTGCGCGCCGTGGCGGTGAAGCCTTCGCCGTTCATGCCCGAGAGCGCCTCGCCCACCAGCGGCCAGAAGGCGTCCTTCTTCTGGGCCTTGAGGATGGGCGTGACGAGCGCCAGCGGTCCGCGACGCCGCTGGTCGAGCGTGGGGACGGGCCTTGACCTGCGCGAGCCGCGCGAACGCTTCGGGGTTCTCTCGCGCGGCCTGGGCGACCTGCTGCTTGAGCTCGGCGACGCCAGGCTCGGCGGCCTGCACGGCACCGGCCAGGAGGAACGAAGCCACGAGGAGCAATGCAGTCTTCATCGGCCACTCTCCCACCAGCGCTCGGTCGCCGGGACCTGCCGGGTCGTGTTGGAGCCGCAGTGAACGCCACCGAGATTGCGGTGGTAGAGGTTCCAGTTCTCGACCCAGTGCGGCGCGATGGTCGCCGGGCTCAGCAGCTGGAACTGCTGGGTGATCTGGGTCTTGAAGAGGTCGGCCCCGCCGATGACCGGCCCGTGCGGGTTCGCCAGGCCGAAGTGCGCGTCGCCCAGCGAGATGCCGTTGATGGTGTCGGGCGAGTAGGCGACGTCCCGGTTGCTGGCCTTCTGGAAGAAGACCGGGAAGTGGAGGATCTCGGCGTCGGTGAGCCCGATCTCGCCCTGGAGGATGGCGATCTGGGCGGCGATGCCTGCGGCGGCGTGCGCGCTGGCAGCCGTGACCACGGTGTCGTCCAGCACTTCGGTGATGGTGGTCTGCGCCGAGGTGTAGGCGTCCCACTTCATTCCCTGGAACACCACCACGTCGCCGTTTCCGTTCGTCTCCTCCTGCTCGAACATCGTCTTGGCGAGCGTCGGGTCGGCCACGGCGATGGTCCAGCCGCGGGTGTTGTTCGCCTTGAGGAAGGTGACCGTCTCGTCCACGTGACCCACCGTCAAGAAGGACGTGTCCACGTAGAGCGGCGGCTGCACCTTCTGCGACTCGAACATCGTCACCATGCTGCTGTCCGGGTGCCAGGTGGGGACGTTCCCGCGGTAGATGCGGCCCAGCGGATAGGTCCTCCCGTTCCAGGTGTACGGCGGGATGGTCTCCAGGTTTCCGAAGGAGTCGAGGGTGTCCATCGCGCTGGTGTGGGAGGTGTACTGCTGGACGCCGCCCACGTCCTTGCCGCGCAGCTGCGTAAACACCGCCCGGCCGGCGGTGCGCAGCGTGTAGTACCCGTCGCGGCTCTGGTTCGCCGAGCGCACGTTGACGTGGATGACGTGCGGGGAGCCCACCGCAGGCATCGACATGTAGGTCGTCTCGAGGATGTCCTGCGTCCACTGGTCCTCGAAGTCGAGGGGAAAGAGCGGCTCGGTGATGCCCGCGGAGGTCAGCGCCGACTGCAGGTTGTTCTTGAAAGCCGTCGAGCCCGAGTCGCCCGAGATGGGCGTGTAGTAGACGCGCTGCGGCGGGTGCAGGTGGTGGCGGGTGACGAGCGGCGCGACGCGCAGGCGCACCTTGTCGCTGGTGTTGGCCGGGACGCCCGTGCCGGTCACCGTGAGGGTCACGTCGCAGGTGCCGTCCCACAGCGCCGAGTTGCGCACGACGTCCTTGGCCTCGATGGCCAGCTCGACTCCGGCGCGCAGCTGCGCGGCGCTCAGGCGCCCGGTCGCGGGCGCGAAGACCACGAAGCTGCCGCTGCCCTGGTTGACGAAGAGGCGGGCGTTGGTGGTGCTCACCGCGATCGTCCCGACGGCGTCGGCGGGCGCGCCGGGCCAGGGCACGGTCTTCAGGCGCGCGAGATCGAGCAGGTCGTCGGCGCCGTTGATGACCTCGTCATAGGCGTCGTTGCAGCGGGCCAGCACCGCGTCCGACGTGTAGTCGTTCCAGGTGCACGCGTCCTGATCGTCGTCGATGTTGGCCAGGAAGATGGCGCCGTGCGTCGCGTCCCAGGTGTCCTCGTTCAGGTCCTCGGTGGGGTCGGTCAGGTCGACGGTGCCGTTGCGGTTCACGTCGGCGCGCAGGTCGACGATCACCGCGCCCGGGTTGCCGGCATCCGGCCCTGGAGGCGTCGCGGCATCGGGTCCGGCGGGAGTCGCGGCGTCGGGCCCAGCAGGCGCCGCCGCGTCCGGACCGGGCGGGACGGTGGTGGCGTCGAGGCCGGGCTGCGCCGTCGAAGCATCGAGGCCGGGCTGCGTCGTCGAGGCATCGGGGCCAGGCTGCGTCGTCGCCGCGTCGAGGCCCGGGTTGGTCGTCCCGGTGTCGGCGCCGGGGACGAGCGCCGCGTCGTTCCCCGTGACGCGGCCGCCATCGACCTTCGAAACCGAGCCGTCCACCGGATCGCGCGACGCCGCGTCCTCGCCCGCGGGACTGTCGGCGTCGGGGTTGCCCGCAGCAGGATCGCCGCCGCAGTTGCAGCCCGCGGTCGGCAAGAGGAACGCGCCTGCGAGCAGGAGCGCTCCGAGGTTTCTGAACATGGTGGCCTCCCAAACGGCCCAGCGGAGCGGACGATGGTACCGCCGTCCGCCGGATTGGAAAGCTTGTCGGCCGGGTCACCTGCCGACACCGCTGGCCTCGTCCTGATTGCCTGGCGGCGTGCCTCACCCCCTGACCCCCTCTCCGGCTTCGCGGAGAGGGGGAACTCGGCTTCGGGACCCCGCGCCAAAAGCCGGCTTTCCAACCATTTGATTTTACTCGCCTTTTATTGGACGTGCCTCCGCAACTCATTGAAATCAGGACGTTTTCCGGAATGCGGCCTGCATCATTATATGGGTCGCTCGCGGTTTTCCCCTCCGGAGGCAGGCCCGCTACACTGTGCCGCGATGAATTTCCGGACCAAGATCCTGGCGGCCATGGCGGTCGCCGGCATCGTGCCGCTGCTGCTGTTGGGCGTGCTCTCCTACTCCACCGGCCGGCGCGAGCTGGGCGAGACGGTGGGGCGGCTGCAGGCCCAGAGCGCGCTCGAGGTCGCCCGCCGCTGCGAGCGGCTGGTCAGCGACGCGGTCGCGAACCTCAAGCTCTCGGTGAGCTACCTGCCCTTCGACCAGCTCGGACGCGAGGACCTCTCGCAGGTGCTCGCCATCCCCTACCGACAGCTCCCCTCGGTCAACGTGCTGGCGCTGCTCGACGAGAAGGGTCAGGCGGTGGTGCCGCCGGTGCACGAGGAGAACCCGGGCGCGCACCCGGAGCTGGCCGGCCACGAGTCGGTGGGCGAGGCGGAGCTGTCGCTCTTCGCTGCCCGCGTGCCGCTGGCGGCCGCGCTCCAGAGCGGCGCCGCGGTCGGCCCGCCCTACCGAGCGCCCGGCCGGGGCCCGCGCGTGGTGGTCGCGGTGCGCGTGCCTCCGTCGACGGGATCGGGAGGGGAAGCCGGCGCGCTGGTGCTCGCCGCCGAGGTGTCGCTCTCGGAGATGCAGACGCGCTTCTTGGAGCTCTCCGCCGCGGGGACCACGGCGTTCCTGGTCGACGCCTCGGGCCACCTGCTCGCGCACGGCGGCGGGGAGCAGGCCGCGCTCTCGGCGAGCGAGTCGGCGCTCGTCCAGAGCGCGCTGAAGGCGGCCACGGGCCGGGTGGAGCTGGTGCAGCGCGACGACGGCGCCTGGCTGGCGGCCTTCGAGCCGGTGCAGCGGCTGGGCTGGGGCATCGTGGTCGCCGAACGCGGCGCGACCGCCTTCGCCGCCAGCGACCGCGTCCTCCTCCTGACGAGCCTCTGGGGCGCGCTGGCGGTGCTGCTCACGCTGGCGCTGGGGACCTTCCTCGCCAGCTCGCTGACCCGGCCGGTCCGGGCGCTCTCCGAGGTCGCCCGCGCCGCCAGCGCCGGGACCTACGCGCCGGCCAAGGGCGTCGAGGGCGGCGACGAGCTGGGCGAGTTCGCCAAGGCCTTCAACCACATGATGGAGGAGATCCAGCGGCGCGACGTGGAGATCCGCGGCTGGAACGAGGAGCTGCAGCAGCGGGTCGACCAGCGCACCGCCGAGCTGAAGGAGGCGCAAGACCAGATCCTGCGCACGCGGCGGCTGGCGGCGCTGGGCTCGCTCGGCGCGGGCGTGGCCCACGAGCTGAACAACCCGTTGACGTCGATCCTCGGCCTCCTGACGCTGCTCAAGCGCGAGCTGCCCGACGGGAGCAGCCAGGCCGAGTCGGTCAAGGTGGCCCTCGACCAGACCAAGCGCGTCTCGAAGATCGTCAACGACCTGCGCCTGGTCGCCGCCTCGGAGCACGCGCAGATGGGCAAGGGCAAGCGCTTCCCCCCGGCGAGCGCGGTCGGCGCCGCCCTCGACAGCTGCGCCGACCAGCTGCGCGCGAAGAAGGTGACGCTCTCCAGCGAGCTGGCGCCGGGCCTGCCGGACGTGCTGGGCGACCCGCTCCAGATCCAGCAGCTGGTCACCCACCTGGTCCAGCACGGCCTGAGCTCGATGCCCGAGGGCGGCGCGCTCACCGTGGCCCTGCGCGCGGTGGAGGGCGAGGCGGTCAAGCTCACCGTCTCCGACACCGGCAAGAACATCCCGCCCGAGATGCTCGAGCGGGTCTTCGACCCCTTCTTCTCGACTCAGGAGAACGCCACCCGGCTCTCGGTGGGCCTGTCGGTCTGCCACGCCATCACCGAGGCCCACCACGGAAAGATCAGCGTGGAGAGCCCGCCCGGAAAAGGCACCACCTTCACCGTCCTCTTGCCCGCGGCCCCGGCTCAGGCTCCGATCTACTGAGGCTGTAGGCTTTAGGCTTTTGGCTGTAGGTTCATCCGCTTCACGCTTCACCCCAAGGACGCGCGGTTCCAGGCAGACCAGAGGTCCGCAATGACGAAGCGCTTCGACACCATCGCCAGCCTCGCCGAGGAGGCGAGCCTGCTCGCGCCCTCGCTCATCCACGAGATGCGCCAGCCCCTCACCGGCATCCGCGCCGGCCTGGAGCTCGTGGCGCGCCGCCTCGGGCCCCAGGTGACCCGGCTGGACGACTGGTCGCTCATCACCGCGCAGGTGGACCGGATGGAGGAGATCTTCCGGGCCTACCAGGACTTCCTGCACCCCGAGCGCAACCCGCCGCAGGCCTTCCCCATCAAGCCGGTGGTGGAGCGCGCGGTGATGCTGCAGACCTTCCGCATCCGCAAGCTGGGCCCGCGCTTCGCGCTCCACGCCCCCGACGGCCTGCCGCCGGCCTGGGGCACCCCCAACGCGCTGATGCACGCCCTGGCCAACGTCATCGCCAACGCCCTCGACGCGCTGGAGGGCACCACCGGCCGGCTGGCGGTGGGCGCGGTCCCCGGCCGGCTGGGCGGCGTCACCGTGCGCGTCGCCGACGAGGGCCCGGGCATTTCCAGCGACATGCGCGACAAGATCTTCGAGCCGCGCTTCACCACCAAGAAGAGCGGCAGCGGCCTGGGGCTGGCCATCGCCCGGCGGATGATGGGGGCCTTCGGCGGGCGCATCGAGCTGGCCGACGAGAAGGACCCGCAGCGGCTGCCGTGGTCCAAGACCGAGTTCGTTCTCACCCTGCCGCAGCCGCCGGCGAGCGCGGTGGGGAGGTAGGCGAGTCCGATGGCGGAGCGCGGGGACATGCGCAAGGCGGTGCTCGCCGGCCTGCTCACGACCGTGGTGCTGGTCGGGGCCGGCCTGAGCGCGCTGTTCCTGCGGCCGCGCGGCCCGGAGCAGGCCGCCGCGCCTGCCGCGCCCGACGCCACCGGGTCCACCGCCCTGGCCTCCGCCGCCCCGCCACCCGACGCCGAAGCACCGGCTCCACCCGCCGAGCGCGAAGCGGTGGTCGCCAATGTCGTCGGCAAGGTTGAGCGCCTGCGCGGCGCCGACTGGAACCCGGTGAAGGTGGGCGACACGGTCAAGGCCGAGGACTCGCTGCGCACCGCGCCCGCGGCCCGGGCCGACCTGGAGATCGGCGAGGCCAGCCGCCTGACCGTGAGCGAGGACACCCAGGTGAAGGTGGCGGAGCTGACCGCGGCGGTCCACCGCTTCAAGATCAAGCGCGGCCGCGTCGCCGCCGCCTACCAGGCCGACGGCGCCCGCGTGCTGCGCATCGAGGGCGAGGGCGGCGAGGCGGTCGCCGAGGCCAAGGAGGCCAGCTTCAGCGTCCGCGCCACCGACACCACCTTCGCCGTGGCCACCGAGGTCGGCACCGTCAACCTCAAGGCCAAAGGCGGCGAGGTCGCGGTCCCCGCCGGCCAGCTCTCGGTCGCCGCCGGCAGCGGTACGCCCTCGCCCGCCGCGCCCATCCCCGCCGCCATCCTGCTCAAGGTCGCGGCCGCGGCGACGGTCGCCAAGGCCGAGCCGTGCTCGGTCGTCGAGGGCGACGCCACGCCGGGCTCGGACGTCCAGGTCGACGGACAGCCTGCGACCGTGGACCCGCAGGGCCACTTCCGGGCGGCGCTGGAAGCCGGAAAGGCGCGCCGCGAGGTGCTGGTGGTCATGCGAGACCTCTTGGGCAACACGCGCGAGGAGAAGATCGCCTGCGCGCCTACACGCCGCGGGGACGCCGGGTCCCAGCAGATCGAGAAGATGAAGATCCGATGGGAGTAGGCCTCGCACCATTCGTCGTCCTCCCCCGGCCGGACGGGCCGACCCTCCGCGCGAAGGCGATGGGCGTACTCGCGCTCTTCGCGCTGCTGTCCTTCCCCTGGTCCGCCGGGGCCGCCCCGCCGCAGCTGAAGGCCACCCCGCCGACGCTGCTGCTCGGCACCGGCGCGACCTGCGAGGTGGAGCTGCAGGGCGACCCCGACCTCCCCGAGCCCCGGCTGTCGGCGAGCGTGGGCGTCCTGGACGCCGCGACCAAGCTCGGCCCCGGCCGCTGGAAGGTGAAGTACACCCCGCCCACCAAGCGCTACCCGCAGGTGGCCATCGTCGCCGCGCTGTTCGGCAAGGAGCGCCAGGCCCACCTCGCCATCCCGCTGTTCGGCCAGGGGGAGGCGGTCATCAAGACGCGGCCGCGGGCGCGTATCGAGGCGGTGCGCATCGGCGAGCGGACCTTCGGCCCGGCCACCGCCGACGAGAAGGGCGTGGCCTCGGTCCCGGTCATCGTCCCGCCCGGCGTGGAGAAGGCCTACAACGGCGCGCAGGCCATCGACCTGGGCCTGCCGCAGACGGTGCACTTCCACGCCGCGCTGGAGCGGACCAGCGCCGAGGCCGACCAGCCGGCGACGCTGCGCGGCTTCGTGTGGGCGGTGACCCCGGAGGGCGCGCCGCGCGAAGGCGCCGAGGTGGAGCTTTCGCCGAGCCGCGGCGAGGCCACCGCCGGCAAGGCGATCGCCCCGGGCGTGGTCCCCTTCGTCTGGAACCTCCCCCCGGGCCCGCGCGAGACGGCCCAGCTGACCGTGCGCCTCAAGGCCGAGCCCGAGCTGGCGCGCGCCCTCTCGGTGACGCGGGCCGCGGGCCAGGCCACCAAGATCACCCTCTCGTTCAACCGGGAGCACGTGGTGGCCGGCGAGACCGAGCTGAAGGCCAAGCTGGTCGCCCTGGACGCGCAGGGCAACCCCGCCAGCCCGCACTTCGCGCTGCAGGCGAGCCTGGGCAACGCCGAGCCGCCGCGCGAGGTCGCCTCCGGCACCTTCGAGTCGCGCCTCGTGGTCCCCGAGGCCTTCGGGGGCAAGACCTCGCTGGAGGTGACCGCGGTCGACGACGAGGGCCGGGCCATCGCCACCGGCTCGCTGCCGCTCCTGCCCGCCGAGGCGACGCTCTCGCTCGAGCCCCAGGCCGCGCAGGTCAGCGCCGACGGGTACAGCACCTTGCAGATCAAGGTGAAGGCCCAGGACCGCTTCGGCAACGCCGTGGGGGAGCCCCAGGCCCGCGCGCGGCTGGGCGGCACCAAGGTCAAGCCCGTGACCGGGGGCGAGTGGACCGTGAGCTACGAGCCGCCGCGGCGCACCGAGCCCGCGGAGGACACCGTCACCGTCTCGCTGGGCTCGATGGTCGAGAAGGGCACGCTCTCGCTCCTGCCGCACGACCGGGGCTTCGAGGCCGCGGCCAAGGTGGGCTTCATCGGCAACGGCACGCTCGACGGAGCCTGGCTCGCGCTCGAGGGCGGCTACCACTTCACCCTCCGCGGCGAGCAGCTGGCGGTGCTCGCCGAGGCCAGCTGGGTCCAGTACGGCACCCAGCAGACGCTCGACAGCGGCCTGAAGATCAGCGGACGTCACGACTTCTTCTCGCCCATCGTCTCGCTCACCTACCGGCGCGGGTTCGGCAAGGGCGGCCGGTGGATCTTCAACCTCGGCGCCGGGCTGGGGCTCACCCAGGTCTGGACGACGCTCACCGCCGGGGACCAGCCGGCGCAGTCCGAGACCGGCTTCGCCTTCTGCTACCAGGGCACGGTGGGCATCGAGCGGGTGCTGTGGCGGGGCGGCGCGTTCCTGGAGCTGCGCTACTGGCGCAACGGCCACCTGGGCACGCCGAGCCTGCGCGGGCAGCTGGGCACCATCCTCCTGGACATCGGGTACCGCTATGACGCGTTCTGAGCGCCCCCTCGGGACCTCGAGCCCCCGCGCGCACCGCGGCCGGCTCGCGGCGGCGGCCGCGCTGTCGATCCTCGCCGCCTGCAAGAGCTCGTCGCCGCTGCCCGCGCCGGTCCCCGCCTCGGTGACCCCGGCGACGGTGGAGCGCGGCAAATCGGTGAAGGTGACCGTCGCCGGCGACCGCTTCTACGTGCGCCCCGAGGTGGACCTGGAGAACGGCCCCACCCGGCTGCACGCGACCTTCACCGCGAGCCTGGGGACCACCGCCCTCGCCGACGTGACCTGGGTCGACACCCGGCACCTCACGGCGACCGTCCCCGCGACGCTCGCCGAGGGCACCTACGACCTCGAGCTCGAAGGCCCGTACGGCAAGGCCACGCTGAAGGCCGCGTTCGTGGTGACTCCGCCCGCAGCCCCGGAGCTGAAGGCCACGCTGACCGCGCCGGACCAGGCGGGCGTGAACCAGTCGTTCGACGTCGTGCTCGAGGTGGAGAACCCGGGACAGGACGTCGTCGCCGGCGTGCTCCCCGACGCGCTGGCCGCCACGGGCGCAGGCACCGTCACGTTCGCGCCGCCGTCGTTCACCGCGGTCGACCTCGCGGGCGGCGCCTCCACCCGATTCACCTGGCACGCCACCGGATCGGCCCCGGGCGCCGTGGACCTCGAGGTCCCCGTCAGCGCAGCAGGCTATCCGGCCGTGGCCTCGGCCAGGACCTCGATGCTCATCCGCGGCTCGGCGAGCCTGGCAGGCACCGCGAGCGTGGCGCCGGACAAGGTCTCGGTCGGGCAGACCTTCCGCGGCGTGCTCGGCGTCTCCAACCCCACCGACTCGGCCGTCTCCGGCGTCAACGCGGCGGTCGATGTCCAGCCGGACGGCGCGGCCCGGATCGAACCACCACCGCCTCCTCCTCTGCCGCCCCAGGACGTCCCCGCCCAGGGCTCGACCGAGTTTTCATACTCGTTCGTCGCGCTGCGACCCGGGACCGCGACCCTCGTCTTCACCGCCGCCGGAACGGATGCGCAGGGGGAGCCGGCCTACCTGAACCCGGTGACGGCCACGGTGCTCGTGCAGCGGCCGCCAGAGGCTCTCCGGCCTGGCGAACGTGCTGCCGACCCACCCGATCGTCGGCCAGCCCCTCACGCTCACGCTGACGGTGACCAATGCTGGCGAGGCGGACGCGTTGGCGGTCACCCCCTCTCCCGTCTCCTTCACGGGACCGGGCACGGTCAGGCTCGAGGGCGCGGCGCCGACCCCGCAGGACGTGCCCGCGGGCGCCAGCGCCGACTTCACCTGGACCTTCACCGCGACCGACCCCGGCCCGCTCACCTTCCACCTGGCCGCCTCGGGCTCGGACGCCAACGACCCGCTCTCGGCGGTGGACATGCCCCCGGTCTCGGCGGGGCCCGTCACCATCTCGCCGGCGCGCCTTGAGATCTCCCTCGACGCCTCACCCGCCTCGCTCATCATCGGCCAGGACATCGCGGTGAAGCTGACGGTTCGCAACTCGGGCACGGTCGCGGCGCAAGGCGTCTCTCCCTCGATCGCCGTGCGCGGCACCGGCTCGGCCAGCCTGCAGTCCGGGCCCACGCCGGCCAACGCCGACCTCGCTCCGGGCGCGACGCAGGACTTCGAGTGGACCTGGCGCGCTGCGGCCCGCGGCGCGGTGACCTTCGAGGCCAGCGCCGCCGGCACCGACGCCGTCTCCGGCAATCCGGTCGCCTCGGGCCTGGCGACGGCCGGGCCCATCGTCATCGGCCAGCGGGCCCAGCTCTCCGGGGTGCTCGTCGCCCCCAACTACGTCGCCGCGGGCGCCGCCTTCGACGTCCGGCTGGACCTGACCAACTCCGGCGACACCCGGGCCGTCGCCGTCACGCCGACCGCGCCCCTCTTCGGCGGCACCGCGGCCGCCAGCGTCAGCTCCGGGCCGACGCCAGCCTCCGTAGACGTCCCCGCTGGCGGCACCGCGAGCCTGCAGTGGACCGTGCAGCCGACCTCCGAGGGCTCGCTGACCCTCATCGTCAGCGCCTCGGGGACCGACGCGAGCGACGGCCTGCCGGTGCTGCTGGGCGACGTCGGCGCCAGCGTCGCGGTGGGCATCCACGCCTCGCTCAAGTCCGAGCTGACCGCCCCCTCGCTCGTCGCGCCGGGCGCGAGCTTCACGCTGACCCTGACCGTCACCAACTCCGGGGCCGCGGACGCGAGCGCCGTCACGCCCACCGCCGTCTCCACTGGCGGCACCGCCGGCCTGACGGTGAGCGGCGCCCCCACCCCGGCCCAGGCGGACATCGCCGCCGGCGCGAGCGCGAGCTTCCGCTGGACGCTCCAGGCCACGGCGGCGGGCCTGGCCAATCTCGCCGCCGGCGCCACCGGCACCGAGCAGCCGAGTGGACAAGCTCTGGTCGCTCCCGCCGCGCACGCCTCCCTGGAGATCGCCGAGGCGCAGCGCCTGCTCGCCGACCCCTTCGGCGACGGCACCAGCGCCTCGTTCCTCTTCGGCTACCGGGGGCACGTCTACGTGGGCCCGCGCCAGGACGGCTCGGGCGCGGTTCGTTTCCACGCCGACGGCAGCAACCCCGAGAGCGTCACCTTCGCCCTCCAGCGGGACCCGGTGGGCCCCAGCACCTCCACCAACACCTCCAGCGCGCCGTACCCCGGCTTCGGCGCCCCCGGCTGCGCGCGCAACACCGGCGCGTGCGGCCCGGACAACGAGAACGGCCGGCCGTTCTTCACCTCCGCCGCCGTCTTCGGCGACGAGTGGCTCTTCGGTGCTGGCGCGACCTCGGGGGCCGACCGGCTCCACCGCGTCTACCTCACCAACGAGGCGGGGCCGGCGCTCTCGTTCCCGTACGCCGACCTGAGCCCCGCGCTGGAGAACGACACCCTGGGCGTCTCCGCGGTCCACGCCTTCAAGGACCGGGTCTACATCGGCCTGCCCGACAACAGCTCCGACCGGCCCTTCCTGGTGGCGATGCTCGTGCCGCCGGCGTCGCCGGGGCTGGACGCGGCGCTCGACACCGACGTGCTCCACCTCGACGGCGGTGTCCTGCCCGATATCGGCGCCTGGTCCGGCAACAACGCCCCGGTGCAAATCATCGACTCGATGGTCGACTTCAACGACCGGCTCTACCTGTTCAACAACGGCGGCTGCGCGCGCTCGACCACGGCGACTCCGCGGCCCGCGGGCGTGGCTCCGAACGACTGGACGAGCTGCACGTCCACCCATCCGGACTGGACGCGCAAGGCCTCGATCACGACCAGCAAGACCTCCGGCATCGAGCCCGCGGACAAGGCGGTGCCGCAAGCGGCGGTCTGGCAAGACCGGCTCTACTCGGTGCGCAACACCACGACCGGGCCACAGCTCTGGCGCTGCACCCCGAGCCTCAAGGCCGACGGGCTGGCGTGCGACCCGAAGAGGGACTGGTCCCAGGTCGCCAAGAACACCACCGGCGACCTCCGGCTGAGCCAGTTCAACGACCCCAGGAACGCGGCGGCGACGCTGCTCGTCGCCACGCCCTCCCACCTCTACGTCGGCTTCGACAACGGCGACGGCCTCGCGCTCTACCGCACCTCCAACGCCTCGCCCTCGGCGGCCTCCGACTTCCAGGGCCTCGGCGGCTGCTCGGCGCCGGACGTGGCGGGCTGTGCCCCGTTCGGCGGACACGGCCTCGGCGACGTCGGCGCGAAGAGGATCTACGGCGCGGTCACGCTCTCCTACGGCGGCCGCGGCTATCTGTACGTCCTGGCCGGCGACGGCTCCGGACCGCTGCGTGTCTTCCGCGTGGACGAGTAGCAGCACGCAACCGACGGCCGCGTCTCACACCTCGGAGCCCCGCCATGCCCCGCCGCTTCTTCGCTCTCTCGGCTGGACTCGCGCTCGCAGCCTGCCAGCCGCAAGACCTGCTGAAGACGGGCTCGCTCGCGCAGCCGGTCGCAGACAGCTCGCGCGAGGACGTCATCGGCCAGGCGCCGTGGCGCGTGCAGGGCTCGGACACCGTCATCCCCTTCGACCTGAGCATCACCGACGCCGGGCGGGCGAGCACCTTCTTCCCGCACCTCTACCTGAACCAGGTCGCCATCCGGTTCTGGGACGGCGCGGCGTGGCGGGCCATCTACGACCGCTCCTTCGGCGGGGTCGACCTCGCCGCGAGCCTCTACTCCGACCACCTCTGGGTGCTGCACGTGACCCGCGGCGCGGGCGGCGCGCTCGACGGCTTGCCGCTGACGCCGCGCAACCTGGTCGGAGGCCCCGCCGAAGGCCGGACGCTGACCTTCCAGATCGTCGCGCAGGCCACCGGCGGAAAGGCCTCGACCTACGCCACGACGGTCAAGACCCACGTCGGAGAGGCACCGTTGCCGCATGGCCACGGGCAGTTCACCGGCTGGTACGCGGGCGACACGCACCTGCACACCATGTACACCGCGAACCTCGCCGAGTTCGGCCTGCCCCACCGCTCGACGCTCGACGCCGCGGTGGCCATCGGCCTGGACTTCGCGCTCACCACCGACCACTCCTGCGATTCTCGACCCGACCTGCCAGAGCGCGTTCGGCGCGGTCGACGACATCGGCACGCGGGTCGACCGCTGGACGCTGTGCGAGAACGGCGACCCCTGCGTCGAGCGCAGCCGCGCGGGGATGTCCGACGGCTGGGCGATGGCGGACGCCGACGCCCAGGAGGCGATGGCCTGGGCGGCGCCGCGCACGAGCTTCCAGTTCCACACCGGCGAGGAGGTCAACGCGCTCAACGCCGACGGCAAGGTGGTGCACTCGCTCGCCTACCGGTCGGGCTACGTCGTCTCGCGCAGCAGCGGCAACCCCGTGGACTGCGACTCGATGACCTTGAGGATCACCACGATGCTGGGCCAGCTTCCGCCGGGCGGGATGCTCTTCGCCGCGCACCCGACCCAGCCGCTGGGCGCGGCCATCAACGGTGCGGGCTGGACCGCGGCCGACTACGCCTCGGCCCTCTCCTCGCCGGCGTTCATGGGCCTGGAGCTGTGGAACATGCGCGCGGCGCGCACCCTCACCTCGCCCGTGCAGCCGCACGAGACCGGCGGGCTCAACCCGTTCACCGCCGGCGACCGCATCGGCTCGCCGTGCGACCCGGCCTCGGCGGAGTGCCACCCCTCCTACCTCGACGCGCAGGCGCTGCCGGTCTGGGACGAGCTGTTGAGTCAGGGCTGCGCCGCCTCGCGCGCCGGGCCCTTCGCCATCGCCGGCAGCGACGCGCACGGCGACTTCAACTACATGTCGCTGACGTCGAGCACGCTGAAGATCGACACGGTGACCGACAACGCGATGGGCAAGGCGCGCACCGTCGTGCTCTCGCCCACGGGTGGCATCGCCGACCTCCTGGACGCCCTCGCCGCCGGCCGCGCGGTGATGACCGACGGGCCGATGGTGGCCTTCGGCGTGGACCTCACGGGCGACGGAACGTTTGACCAGCGGGACCAGGACGCGCAGGTCGGCTCCCACGTCTACCTGCTCCCTCGCTCTCCGCTGCTGCTGCGCTTCAAGTGGGCGAGCACGGCCGAGTTCGGCGACCTCACCGGCCTGCGGCTCCTGCGCGGCGACGGCGCGACGGGCCGGACGCCGGCCTCCTACGCGCTGTTCGCGGACGCCGAGGGGCTGGGCGACTGCGACCAGGCCGCGCACGGCGACGGGGCCTGCGCCGCCGATGTCTCCGCGTCCACCACGGTCGGGCTGCCGGCCATCGGCGCCACCGCGTACTACCGCGTCGAGGCCAAGGCCGGCGAGTACCGCGCCCTGACCAATCCGATCTGGGTCACGGTCCACGACTGCCAGGACCAGGACGGCGACGGCTTCTACGCCGGCGCCGACTGCAGCAAGTGGCCGGACCTCGCCGCAGCGGGCGTGGACTGCGACGACGCACACGCCGTCGCCCACCCGGGAGGCACTGAGGTGTGCGACGGGCTCGACGACGACTGCGATGGCCAGACGGACGAAGGGCTGGGCACGACGACGTGCGGAGTCGGCGAGTGCCAGGTCACGGTGAGCAATTGCGAGGCGGGCCAGCCGAAGGCGTGTATCCCGGCCGGGACCTGCCTGGCACCCGACGCCTGTCACCTCGCCGCAGCCTGCGACCCGGGGACCGGCCGCTGCGGGACGTTCGCCGAGGCACCGAAGGGCACGGCCTGCGAGGACGGCAACCCGTGCACGGTCGGCGACGCCTGCGAGGCCGGGCTCTGCCGGTCCGGAGCGCCCAAGGCCTGCGCCGCTCCGGACGGCTGCCACGACGCCCCGGCCTGCAACCCCGCGGATGGCCTGTGTGGGCAAGCGCCCGCCAAGCCGGACGGAAGCACGTGCGACGACGGCGATGCCTGCTCTCTCGGCGATCAGTGCGCGGCCGGCGCCTGCGTCGCGGGGGCGCGCAAGACGTGTCCGGCGCCGACCGATCCCTGCCAATTGCCGGTCGAGTGCGACGGCGCGACCGGGCAGTGCCCCTCGGCCTATCCGTCCCGCCCGGACGGCGAAGCCTGTGACGATCTCGACCCCTGCACCGGGAGCGACGCTTGCGCGTCCGGGAAGTGCGCAGGCGCTGCGAAGGTGTGCCCGGCCCTCGACGACTGCCAGGCCGGCGCCTGCGATCCCACGAGCGGGACGTGCATCGGAGTCCCCGTGGCGGACGGGACGGCGTGCAGCGACGGGAGCGCCTGCACGGCCGGAGACGCCTGTGTCGATGGCGCCTGCCTGGGCGGGGCGGCGACGGTGTGCGCACCGGCGGGAGCCTGCAAGCTCGCGGGCGTCTGCGATCCCGCTTCGGGCAGCTGCAGCTCCGCCGACGCACCAGACGGAACGGCCTGTGACGACTCGAATCCGTGCACGGCGGGAGACGCCTGTCTCAGCGGGACGTGCGGCCCTGGAAGCTCCGATCCAGTGCCCGGCTGCCGAAGCCTGTCGCGCCGCTGGCCAGTGCAATCCCGCGACCGGCCAGTGCGAAGCGGCAGCGCTCCCGGATGGAACGGCCTGTGACGACGGCGACGCCAAGACCCTCGACGATCGATGCAAGGCCGGAACGTGCACCGGCCATGCGGCGCCAGGCGAGTGCGACGGGAAGAGTGACGGCGTGACCTGCAGCAGCGGGACGTGCCAGGCCGGGATCTGCAAGCCCGCGGCGCCGACGAGCCAGGGCTGCGGGTGCGGCGCGACGACCGGACCGAGTGCGGAGTGGCTGGGCTTGATGGCCCTGCTGCTCGCGGTGCCGCGGCGACGCGTCTAATAACCGCCGGCGGCTACCAGACGATGGCCGCCGTCGTCCCAGCGCCCGCCGCCACGACTCCCGCGATGATGCTGGTCGTGAGCAAGGCGTTGATGACCGGCACCTTGGCCTCGGCCTGGGCCCGGGTCAGGTTCACCTTGTGGAGGTTGCCGTCGTAGTAGCCGTCGACCTCGGACTTCATCGCCAGCCCTGCGGAGAGACAGGCGATGGCGCCGACCGCCGCCGCGGCGGTGATCCCCACCATGGCGTAGCCCGCCGTGTGGCTGGACGGCGCGGCGGTCTTGGTCGTGCCGAGCGCCTCCGGGGGCACCGTCTTCTCCACTGGTGGCGGAGGAGGCGGCGTCAGCGCCAGCACCACCTTGGTCGAGTCCGTGGCCGGCTTCGGCTCCGGGTCCTTGGCGGGCGTCGGCTCGGGCGTGGAGGTCGCGACGGGGACGGGCCCTAGCGCCTCGCGCAGCCGCTTGGCGAAGTCGCCGATCCCCGCAATCTCCTTGAGGCTGTCGCGCTGGACGTCGGCCGTCAGGTCCGCGAGCGAGGCGCCGTCGGAGACGCGCAAGGCCTCGACGTAGACCGCGATGGGGGCCGCGCTGGACCCGACCGACCCGACCTGGACCCCGACGACCACCGCCGCGCCCAGCTTCTTGGCCTGGTCGAGAACGCAGGCCTTCTTCCCGGCGCAGGTGTCGGCCTCGGGCAGCTTGGCCGCCTTGACCTTCGCGGCCGGGAGGACGGCCAGCTGCTCCTTCTCCACCGCGCCGCTGACCGCCTCGAGGATGTCGCCGGCCGTCAGCCGCGCCAGGTCCACTCGCCGCGTCAGCAGCACCGCGACGTCATTCGTCTGCGCGGCCGGAGCGGCTTGCAGCCCGGCCAGCAGCAAGAGTGCGAGAGGAGCAGTCATGGGCCCAGATGATCGCCAAAACGCCGGGGCAACGCCACTTCGGGACCTCGGCCTGTCGAAAAGCCTAGCGGGTCCGCTTCTCGATGATGACCAGCTGGCGCTCGCACTCCTTGCACTCTGCCGGGGTGGTGCACGCCTCGGTCCGCTGGCGCAGGCTCCTGGCCGACCTCAGCTCCATCTTGTCGTCCTGGCTCTCGAGCTTGTTCATCAGCGTGTCGATGCGCCCGAGCAGCGCCCGCCGGTAGGTCGCGGCGTCTGCCGGGGCCGCCGGCGCGACCGGCTTCTTCGCCACCGGCCCAGGCTTGGGCGTCTTCGGGTCCGCCTTGGGCTCCGCGACCGGGTTCGGCTGGCCCGCCTTGCTGGCCGGAGGAGCCTTCGGGTCCTCGGGCTTATTGGAGTCCGTCCGGTCCACCTCCGGCGCTGGCGTCGGCGTCGTCGGCTTTGTTGGAAGCTCGGGCGGGGTCAGCTTGGCGGGAGGCTCGAGCGGCTCCGGCAGCTCCGCCGTCGCCGGCGCGGGACGCAGGAAGAACCACCACCCCGCGGCTCCCAGGCTCAAGGTGACCAGCGCGGCGAGCGCGCCGACGACCAAGCCCTTGGCGCCCCCGCTGGGCTTCGCCACGGGCAGCGGGGAGAGCTGTCCGCGCCGACGGGCCTGGGCGCCTGCGAGGCCGAGGGCGAGGACAGCCTGACCGAGACCGCGTTGTCGGCGTTGGGCGGCACCGCCTCGAGCTGCGCCGACTCGCCGCTGTGCTGCCACGGCACCTCCAGGATCGTCGCGTTGGCGGCGTCGTGTTCGGAGGGCTCCGGCGGGGGCGTGTTCGTCGCGCGCTTGCGCGGCGCCACCGGCTGCGGCACAGGCGTCGGCGCGCCGGGCACCATCCTGGCTGGCCGCGGCGGGCTCGGGTTGCCGTACTCCTGCGTGCGCGCCGGCGCCCCGTCGCCCGGAGAGACGGGCCCGCCGCTGGGCAGCGGCATGCCGCCGATGCGGGTGGCCTCGGTCTGCAGCCGGTTCTTGATGCGCCGCAGCTCTCCGCGCACCGCCATCACCGAGGCCGGCCGGTCGCCCGGGTCCTTGGAGAGCATCTTGAGCACCAGCTCGTCGAGCGCCGGCGGCACGCTGCGCTCGAAGCTGAGCATCGAGGGCGGCGACTCGTTCAGGTGCAGCGAGATGACCTCGAACGGCGTGGGCGCGTCGAACGGCAGCTTGCCGGTCAGGAGCTCGAAGGCCATGACGCCCAGCGAGTACAGGTCGGTCTGGGGCGAGACCACCTGCCCGCGAGCCTGCTCGGGCGACATGTAGTAGGGCGTGCCCATCACCACGCCGACCTTGGTCTGCGCCGAGCCGTCCTGGGCGGCGGTGGTCTTCTTGGCGAGGCCGAAGTCCAGGAGCTTGAGGTAGCGGGTGCCGTGCGGCGGGGCGACGTAGAAGACGTTGTTGGGCTTGAGGTCGCGGTGGATGACCCCGGCCCCATGCGCGGCGGCCAGTGCGTCGCAGATCTCGTCGAGCATCTGCAGCACCTCGGGCACCGGCAGAGGCGCCCGCGAGTCGACGACCTTGTCGAGCGGCTCGCCGCTGAGCAGCTCCATGACCACGTAGTCGCGCCCGTCGGGCGTCGTGCCCAGGTCGTAGATGTCGACGATGCCGCGGTGGTTGATGGAGTTGACCAGCCGCGCCTCGGCCTTCAGGCGCGCCGCCTCCTCCGGGTTCTGCGCCGTCTCCCACAGGAGGACCTTGATGGCCACCCGCTTGCCGATGACCGGGTGGATGCCGCCGTAGACGATGCCCATGCCGCCGGCGCCAATCCGTTCCTGGACGACGTACTCGCCCAGGTGCGCGCCGATCATCGGATCTTTGCTGACCGTGGGGCCTATCTCGTCCACGGAGCCGGACATGTCGTCGGGGTACGCCATAAGCCTCGTCGCAGCGGCTGCCCCGGTCGGCAGCACGGACTGACAAGGATAGGAGGCGCCCCGTCGGTTGGTCAACGCGCGGCGTTGCCCGAAAAGCCTCGTATCCCCGAGGGGTTGTACCCACGCCGGCACCCCGAGCTCACCGTGGGGCCAGCGCTCGATCCGTCGGCCGTCGGGGCAGGCCCAGGACGGGGGCCGCGAGACTCGAAGTCTGACCGCTCTGGCGCCCTCGACAAGCTCGGGGTGTCGGGGCATGGTTGCCGCCCCGTGAAGAAGCCCACCACGAAGCAGCTCGTCCCCGTCGCCCTGGCCGCGCTCTCTGGAGTGCTCTACTTCCTGGGGTTCATCGGCTTCGACCAGTTCTATCTGGAGTGGATCGCCTTCGCGCCGCTCGTCGTGGCGCTCGACGGCATGACCACCGGCCGCAAGGCCTTCTTCCTGTCGTGGTGGATGGGCCTGTGTACGCACCTGGGCGGCTATTACTGGGTCATCCACCTGCTGCAGACCTTTGCCTACCTGCCGCTGGCCCTCTCAGTGCTCGGCTACTTCCTGCTCTGCCTGTTCCAGGGCTCGCAGCTGGCGGTCAACGGCTGGCTCGCCTGGAAGCTGTCGAAGCGCACCGGCATCCCCATCGGCTTCACGTTGCCGGTAGCGCTGATGACCGTCGAGTTCGCCTACCCGCTGCTCTTCCCCAGCTACACCGCCAACTCGCAGGCCTGGGTGCCGCTGCTGATCCAGGTGGCCGAGCTGGGCGGGACGCTGCTGCTGTCGGGGATCATCGCGCTCGTCGGCGGGGCGCTGGGCGAGATCGCGCTGGCCCGCATCAAGCACAGGCCCTTCCCCAAGGGCATCGCGTTCGCCGCCGCCGGCGCCTTCGCCTTCGTCGTCGTCTGGGGCCTCGTGCGCATGCCGATGATCGACGCGCGCGACGCCGCCTCCCCCAAGCTCAAGACGGCCATCGTCCAGGCCAACGTGGGCGCGGGCGACAAGCACCTGCGCGCCGAGGCGGGTATCCGGCGCTTCCACGACATGACCGACGCCGTGCTGCAGGCCGAGCCGAACCTGGGCCTCGTCGTCTGGCCCGAGAGCGCGCTCAACAAGACGGTCGAGCTGCAGATGAACCTGACCGGCGTGGTGGCGAGCGAGGTGAAGGTCCCGATGCTCGTGGGCGCGCTGCGCCGCGAGGCGGGCGGCCCGCGGATGCGCTACTGGAACAGCATCCTGGACGTCGCGCCCGGCGGGCAGGTGGTCGCCGCGTACGACAAGGTCAAGCTGCTGCTGTTCGGCGAGACCCTGCCGCTCTACGACACCATCCCCGGCTTCTACCAGTGGCTGCTCAAGCAGGGCATCCTGCCGTACCTGTCGGTGTACGACCGCGGCACCCGCTTCGAGCCGCTGCCAGTTGGCCCGTACAAGCTCAGCGCCGACGTCTGCTACGAGGACATCCTGCCGGGACACATCGGCGAGCTGATGAAGCCCGATTCGAGCGGGCAGGTGCCGCACGCCATGGTCAACGGCACCAACGACTCCTGGTACGGCCCGGCCGAGCCGCCCATCCACCTGGCGCTGGCGCTCTTCCGCTCGGTGGAGCACCGGCGCTGGCTCATCCGCTCCACGGCCACCGGCATCAGCGCGTTCATCGACTCGAACGGGCGGCTGGTGAAGAAGAGCGGGTTCGAGACGGCGGAGACGCTGGTGCAGGACGTGCCCATGGTCAGCGACGGGCGGACGCTCTACGGGGTCACCGGCGACGTGCTCGGGTGGCTGGCGCTGGCGGCGGCGATCGTCGGCGTGCTGCAGAAGAAGTGGCGGCCGGCGGGGGCGCCGTAATCCCCGACACCCCGAGCTTGTCGAGCAACTGTCTTGGCAGTCAACGGGAACAGTAGACGCCAAGGCCGCTCACGGGAGTTGCCGTGAGCGGCCTCGGTACTCCTTCTCGTCGTGTGTGGCTTCTAGAACGGGATGTCGCGGTAGCGCTCGCGCAGTCGCTTGCGCTCGCTCCTGCCGAGGGCCTCGTGGTAGGCGGCCAAGGCGGCGCCGAGCCTTCGGCTGGCGACCAGGACCGAGTGAGCGCGCATGGCATCGGGACCGCGCTCGCACACTACCGCGGCGCCGTACGCGAGTTCGTCATGCGCGGCCAGGAGCGCTTCCTCGCAGGGCCCAAGTGCCGCTTCAAGGATGGCCAGTGCGGCCAGTTGAGGGGAACGGGAGAGGCGTTGAGCTGGTGGGAGAAGTTTCAAGGGACCTCCTTCGCTGGTGGGGATGACCGCCATGGCTGACCGGACTTGGCGATCTGGTTGAGGATCAGCAGCAGCTTGCGAATGCACGCCGTCAGGGCGAGCTTCTTGGGCTTGCCCCTGGCAACGAGTTTCTCGTAGGTGGCTTTGAGTACTGGGTTGCTCCTGCTTCCGACGAGCGCGGCCATGTAGAGCGTCGTACGGACGTCGGCGCGGCCACCCCAGACAGAGCGGGCACCGAAGGCCCGGTGTGCGGTGTCTCGGTTGAAGGGAGCCACACCAACGAGTGCTGCGAATCTGTTTGCGATTGATCCGTCCCAGTTCGGGAAGGCTCGCGATGAGCGTGGCTGCCGTGACGGGGCCCACCCCGGGCACCGAGCAGAGCAACTGGTATCGGGCCAGCTGCTCCTCGGATTGACGGGTCTGCGCGAGCAGGAGCGCATCCAGCTTGGTGCGCTCCTCGACGAGCCAGGCGAGGTGCCTCTCGGTCATGGCTCGCACGTCGACGGCCTCGGCGGGCATGGCCGACAGCCGGCCACGCTCTGCAGTGGCCAGCGCGATCAGCTGTCTTCGGCGCGTGAGGAACGTTTCGAGCAGCATGCGTTCCGGCGAGGGCGGGCAGTAGCGTATGGGGCTGGCGACCTCGGCGTAGTGGGCGATGACGCCGGCGTCGATCGCATCGGTCTTGGCGTCGTACCCGAGCGCCTTGGCGAACTCGCGCACGCGACGGGGGTTGACGATCGCGACCTCATGCGTCGCGTTCGCCAGAGCGGTGATGACCGGCAGCTCGAGGCCGCCGGTGGCCTCCGCTGCGACGAGCTTGGGGACGAGCTTACGGATGCGCTCGGCCACACGCGTGATGCCCGCTGGGGAGTTGGGCTCGGTGAAGTTCTCCCCGGAGGGCCAGACCGCGCAGTCCAACCATTTCTTCGATACGTCGATACCGACACAGCATCCGTTCTTGACCATGAGTTCTCTCCGGTTCGCGTTGGGCGAGCTCCTGCGAAAGGCAGCGCGGCGCAACCTTGCGAATGCGAGCTCCCGTCAAGAGGGCTCGAGCAACTGTGCGGGCTCGCGCTGGTACAGCGGCAAAACGAGCCACCGCGACCAAGCTCGACAACGATCTCGCCGAAGCGGAATCCGAGGGGCAGCGGACTGCGGTGGCTCATCTACTGCGCTCGGAGGGATAGCCCGAAGACGGGCCGGCAATCCATATGCGCTGCCCCATTACTGAGAACACCAGACTGACGCGAGGCTCTATCCTTCCGGCGCTTTGCCAGGATCTCGTCGCGATGCGCCTGGTAGTAGCGGGCCGCCGCCTCGCGGTTGAGGCTCTTGGCGCGAGCGGCGTGCTTGTGGCGCCAACCCCTCATGTACTCGGCTTGCTTGGACCGACGCCGATGGGTCTCTCGCTCACGCTGCGCCTGGCCCAGCCCCGTCTGCCGGTAGCTGGTCTTGTGCGCGCGATCGCGCAACTTCTTCGCTGCTCGCGCGCAAGCCCGGCAACGCTTCTGCCGTCGGCGGACACGGCGATCCAGACGAAGCCGCCGCCCACAACCGGTGCAATGGGCAACGGCCAGCCGATAGACCCATCGCGGGCCCGCTGGAAGGGCTGCCTACGGCTGCCTGAGCGCCCTCTCGAGAGGTTGACCCGGCCGAAGTACGCCGCGGATAGTGCAAACAGGAGTCGGAACGTCTCGGGGCCCGCGAAGCATCGAGGCGTACCGCTCCTGGCGGCTGTCGCTCGTCTTCTCGGGCGACAGCCGTATTTTCAGACACTCTCGTGCTTCCAGAGGCCGGACACCAATTCCCTGCCGGAGCGCCGCCAGCGCGTAGGCTCCCGTCCCGCCTCGATGAGGAACTGACGGGGGGAGGGGGCAAAAGGCCGCCCCCTCCCCCCGTCCGCCCCTCTCCCCAAACCGACCAGCTACGCTCCCAGAAGGTCTCACCCTTGGATTGCGGCCTCGCCTCTGCGGCGGCATGCCCCAGCAACTGTTCGAGCTTCTCCCTCGGAACGCAGGAACCAGATACAAGGGGCCAGCGCTCGGTCTTCGCGGCCTTCGCTCCCCAAAAGACGTAGCGCGCCTCAGATCCCACGGATGCTCGGATGACCCCGGCGTGGACGCGCGTGGAAGCCGGGCACTACCCAAAAATCGCGCCTCGGATTCCACGGATGCTTGGATGACCCCGGCACGGAGGCCGGGCACTACCCAGAGCGCGCCTCGGATTCCACGGATGCTTGGATAGCCCCGGCACGGAGGCCGGGTACTACCCGTCGATCGCCGCCTCGACCATCTTCAGGTCCGCATCCGTCTTCACTTCCAGGCAGTCCGCCACCGAGTCGCACTGGGGACAGCGTCCGACGCTCTCGCTCCGGCCCCACACCCGCCGGCAACGGACGCAGACGTAGAAGGGCCGCAGCGTCGCGCGCGCCAGCTCGAGCAGCTCCTTGGGCTCCATCGGCGCCAGCACTCGGTCGCGCGGCGCTCGCGGCCGAACGATCTGCGCCACGCCCAGGAAGGCCACGACGACGGCGAGCACGACGAGTCCGACTCCGAACCCGCGAATCTCCGAGTACCGGTAGAGCGCCCCACGCGAGGCGCGATCGTCGGCGAGCCAGAAGAGCCAGCCTGCGACGCCCCCGAGCCCCGCGGCGACGGCCACGAGCACCCCGCCGCCAGCGCGCCCCATGCGCAGCACGCCGTCTCGCACGTCCGCGAAGAGGGCGCCCAGCGAGTCGAGGGTCTTCATGGCTCCCGAAATCGCTTCAGCGCTGGGCCATCTTGCTGGCGACGATTCTCTTCGATCAGCGCCATCGACTCGGCGTCGAAGTTGACGAACTCAACGCCCATGCCCGGCACCTGCTTTGGGTCGTCCGCCGGGTTGACGCGGACCACCTTGCCCAGGCCTTCGATGAGCCGCGAGCCGTCCTTCAGCGAGAACTGCAGGTAGACGAAGCTGCCTTCTTCGATCGGCTGCCGCGTCTTGATGAACATGCCGCCGCAGGAGATGTCGACCGAGTACTCGGCCATGAACTCGTCGAAGGTGTCGAACCGGTACTGGATGAGCAACTGGAGCGGCGCGCGTGGATGGCGGCGGCGCTCGTCCTGGGATGCCTCGTCGGCGCTCGCGGTCTTCTGGTCGTCTTCCTCTGGGCACATGGCGGGCGACATTCTAGCGTCAACCGCACGGCTTGGCTTTTTCCTGGCCGCATGGACGACAGTCCGCCCTGGGATCGCGCCCCCTCGCTTCGGCCGCTGCAACCCCGCTTGCTACCCTGGCATCCCTACGCGTGACCGCCATGAACCGCTCCGCTCCTGCCCTGCTCGCCGCCGCGATGGCGCTGCCCCTGGTGGCGTCGGGTTGCGCCCCCGTCAACCGCCTGGTCGATCACTGGGCGCTGGGGGCGCTCTCGGACATCGCGGCGCAAGGCAGGACCGACCCCGCGGGCGCGCTGCCGTTCGAGACCGCCGAAGAGCTCGACCAACGCACCCGCCCGGCCGAAGGGGAACTGCTCGAGGTCCGCGTCGATCCGGAGACGCGACCCATCGACGACGTGCGGCTGACGCAGGAGGTCCTCTCCTTCCCGAGCGCGGTCCAGCTGCTGCACCCGTCCACCAACCGCGCCGTGGCTCACGTCTTCCGGCGCGGGCCGCTCGGCGAGCGCCCGGTGCTGCTGTGGGTGCCCGGCGTCTCCATCGGCTTCGGCGACTGGCCCGGGCTGACCGAGTACTTCCGCCTCGTGCTCGAGGCCGGCGCCGACGTCGTCCTCTTCGAGCCGCCCTACCACTTCTCCCGCGCGCCCGAGGGGACCGGCTCGGGCGAGGTCTTCCTCTCCACCGACTTCGCCGACCACCTGGGCGCCTTCGCCCAGGCCGTCTCCGACCTGCGCCGGCTCACCCGCTGGCTGCGCGCGCAGGGCGTGCACGTCCTGGGCGCCTTCGGCAGCTCCATGGGCGGCGGCGTGGTGATGCGCATCGCGACCTTCGACCCGGCCTTCGACTTCCTGGTCCTCAAGCAGCCGCTGGTGGACTGGAACACCGTCATCCAGGCGCCGGAGATGGAGGGCGCGCGCAGGCGCATCGAAGCCCAGGGCATCACGCCGGAGGTGATGGCCCGCGCCTATCGCGCGCTCGACTCGCGCATTGACGCGCCCAAGCTCAAGGCGTCGCACATCTCCCTGCTCTACGGGCGCTTCGACCGGGTGGCGCCCGAGACGGTCGCGCTCTCGCTGGCCGAGGCCTGGGGCATCAGCGACGTCACCGTCTACCCGCGCGGCCACTCGCTGTTGATGTGGGGCGGCATGCCCTATCGAGACGTCCCGCGCATCGTGGCTCGCCACATCGGCGTGTCCGGCCGGGGAGTGCGACGGTGAATGCACCTGCATCACGCCCCGGGGTGACGGCCGGTCCAAGAGTGCGTCACGGTCCCGCGACCGCTGTGACCGTCACCGTCTTGTGAGGCATCTGTAGATCGTTCGAGGTGATGGTGATCTCGAACCGGTGCCGCCCGGCCATGCCCTGCCCCATCCGGAACGGCACCGTCATCGTCGTGCTCTCACCCGGCTGCAGGGTCGTCTGACCGACGACCACCTTCGGCGGTCAACAGCCCTCGACCGTCTGGACCGTCGCTTCCTTCTGCAAGTCGAGGACGGCGGTGCCCGAGTTGGTGATGACGAAGCGGTGCTCTCGCAGCTCGCCGAGCGGCACCTGCCCGAAGTCGTAGCTCTCCTCGTTCAGGGACAGCTTGCCGCCGGTGGACGAAGCACCGCCGCCGCAGCCCGCTAGCGCAAGAATCGCCGCCAGGCTGGCAAGGGCGAGGCGCGGACTGGCGCTGCGGCTCATGCCCGCAGGTGTGGCGACGGCGGCGCGCGGCTGCAACAGAGAACGCACCGGCCGGACCGCAGCCGAGCCGACGAGCGCGAAGCGACCTTGCCGAAGCCCGGTCGGTGCGAGGCCGAGGCGGTCGGCAGAGGAAGTCACCCCTCTCCGCGAAGCCGGAGAGGGGCCGGGGGTGAGGTCCGCCTACGCCGCCTGGATGGCCTTCTTCCACTTCGCCAGGTGCTTCGCCCGCTCCTCCGGCTTCATCTTGGCGACGAACTTCTTGTCCGCCTTCCAGGTCCGGCGGATCTCGTCCTTGCTCGGCCAGAACCCGACCGCCAGGCCTGCCAGGAACGCCGCGCCGAACGCCGTGGTCTCGATCATCCGCGGCCGCACCACCGGCACGTCGAGCAGGTCGGCCTGGAACTGCATCAGGAGGTCGTTGGAGCAGGCGCCGCCGTCCACCTTGAACGCCGGGATGGCCTTGCCGGCATCCGCGCTCATCGCCGCGGCCAGGTCGTTCACCTCGAAGGCGATCCCCTCGAGCACCGCACGCGCCAGATGGCCCGCGTTGGTGTCGCGGCTGACGCCCGCCAGCAGGCCACGCGCCTCGGGGCGCCAGTGCGGCGCGCCCAGGCCCGAGAGCGCCGGCACGAACACCACGTCACCCGAGTCCTTCACGGTCTTGGCCAGCGCCTCGATCTCGGAGGCCTTCTTGATGATCTTCAGCCCGTCGCGCAGCCACTGGACCGCGGCGCCGGCGATGAACGCGCTGCCCTCGAGCGCATAGTTCACCTCGCCGCCCACCTTCCACGCGACCGTCGAGAGCAGGCCCTTGGTCGAGTGGACCGGCTTCTCGCCGACGTTCATCAGCAGGAACGCGCCGGTGCCGTAGGTGCACTTGGCCTCACCGGGCTCGAAGCAGGCCTGGCCGAAGAGCGCCGACTGCTGGTCGCCGGCCATGCCCGCCACCGGGATGCCGTCGGGCAGGCACTTGATGCCCTTGGTCGTCCCCACCACCTCGCTCGAGGCCTTCACCACCGGAAGCACCAGCGCGGGCACGTTGAAGATGGTGCACAGCTCGGGGTTCCAGGCGAGCGCCTCGAGGTCGAACAGCGAGGTGCGCGAGGCGTTGGAGACGTCGGTCACGTGCGCCGCGCCGCCGGTGAGCCGCCAGGCCAGGAAGGTGTCGATGGTGCCGAACGCCAGGTCGCCCTTCTCCGCCCGGTCGCGGGCACCCTTCACGTTGTCGAGCAGCCAGGCGATTCTTGGTGGCCGAGAAGTACGGGTCGAGCACCAGGCCCGCGTGCTGGCGGACGTAGGTCTCGCGGCCGGCGTCGCGCAGCGCCTTGCAGGCGTCCGCGGTGCGGCGGCACTGCCAGACGATGGCGTGGTGGATGGGCTTGCCGCTGCGGCGGTCCCACAGGCCCGTGGTCTCGCGCTGGTTGGTGATGCCGATGGCGGCGATCTCGTGCGGCTTGACCCCGGCCTGGCGCAGCGCCTTGGGCACGCACGCCTCGACGGTGCCCCAGATGTCCTCCAGGTTGTGCTCGACCCAGCCCGGCTTGGGGAAGATCTGCCGGAACTCCTGGTTCACCTTGGCCTTCACCGCCAGGTGCTTGTCGAGCACCAGGATCGTGGTGCCGGTGGTCCCCTGATCGATCGACAGGACGTACTGGGCCATCGCTTGCCGCTCCTTCTTCTTCTGAGTTCCTGCTCGGGAAGACCGGCCCGCCTTCAGGCCAGGTCGCGGATGAAACGTTCTATCTCTTCTGCGACGCGCGCGCGCTCCACATCGAGCGTCAACACGTGGCTCGAGCGCTCGAGCCGCACCATGCGCACCGGCCTCGACCCGACGAGCCCGGCGCAGGCCACCGCCGCCTGCGGCGGCACCGTGCGGTCCTTCTCCGAATAGACGACGAGGGTAGGCGCCTGCACCTTGGGCAACGCCACCCTCGCCCACTGCCGGACCTTGGCGAACTCCTCGGCCGCCGCCGCCGGGATGCGCCCGATGTTGGGAAGCCGCCGGCGCATCAGCGGATCCTGCAGGTCGCTCGCCCGCTTCTGGATGAAGCGCAGGCGGGGCGAGACCAGGCGCAGCTTGGTCACGGCCATCATCAGCGTGCGCGTCCTCGACAGCCACAGCGCCGGCGCGCACAGCGAGAGGCTGGCGACCCGGTCCGGGTGGTCGGCGGCCAGGATGGCGGCGATGAGCGCGCCCATGGAGAGCCCGACGAGGTGCACGCGCTCGCCGTCGGAGGGGCGCGAGGGAGAGCCCAGCCGGAAGAGCGCCGCGCGCGCCTCGTTGACCCACTCGCCGGCGCGCGCGCGCTCGAGCGCGTAGGGGTCGACGCCGTGGCCGGGCAGGCGCACGCCGACGGCGCGCAGACCGGCGCGGGCGAGCTTGTTGCCCAGGAAGCGCATCTCGAACGGCGTGCCCGTGAACCCGTGGACCAGCAGCGCGGGCTGGCCCCGTCCGAGGTCGAAGGGCATCAGCCGCGGGTCTTCGTGCTCGGCAGCGGACACCCTTCTCCGATAGCACGGGCACCGTACCCGGGGGAGCGCTCATTTTCCGCCCGCGCGAGGTAGTATCCGCAGCCTTTCACGCCAGGAGGATCCCATGTCCGACAAGCCCGTCGCTCCCGCCCCCGCCCCCAAGGACGTCCAACTGCAGATTCGAGTCTCGACGAGCAGACGGCACAGGGCATGTACTGCAACCTGGCGATGGTGAACCACACGCCGACCGAGTTCACCCTGGACTTCATCTACGTCCAGCCGCAGCAGCCCAAGGCCAAGGTGCGCGCCCGCGTCATCACCAGCCCGCAGCACATGAAGCGGCTGCTGCTGGCGCTGCAGGACAACGTCACGCGCTACGAGAAGAACTTCGGGCCCATCGACCTCGCCAAGCTGCCCGAAGGGCCGGTGCACTAGTCACCGTTCGCGCTGGCGTCCGACCGGATCCGCGAGGCGCGCCGTCGAATCGGGAGCGGCGACGGAGACGCACGGTTCATGTCGGCCAAGCGCGTGCCAGGACGTAGACACGACGCTCTGCGACGCTCAGCAGCTTCAGCAGCTGGTGCCCTCGGGGCAGCACTTCGACCCGGTCCACTCGTAGCCGTAGCTGCAGAGGGTGCTGACGTTGCACCAGCCAGGGTCCCCGGAGTCGTGGGACTGCGCCTCGGCGCAGGTCCGGGACTTGTGGCATGGGACCGACGTGTCGCCCTTGCTCTCGATGTCACCGACGAGGGAGAGACCGCCGAGGTCCATCGTCAGGATCGACTTGACCCCGAGCGTTCCCGCGTGGAACGAGCCCGACGGGAGGGTGAGCGTGACGCCTCGAGTGCACGCCTTCTCGGCCTGGCGAGGCTCGACCTGGTCGAGCCCTGAGAACCATGCGCTGGGCGCGAAGCCCAGCGAGTAGTACGCGCCTTCGCGGGCGTCCGGGAATCCCGGGCACCTGGAATCGGCTTGGAGGATGACGCTGCTCAGACCGTCCGGGTCGAAGTACATCTTCAGCTCGCAGCCTTTCGGGTTCTCGAGCGCGAGGTGGAGGTAGAGATACGCGACGCAGCGATCCTCCAGGACATCCACGTCCATCTTGTGATTGACAATCAGCTCGACGATGGCGGCGCCCGTGTAGTCGATGTCCGCGATGGAGGTGTGGAGAACGCCCTCGACTCGGGGAGGCGTGCTGCAGGCCCCCGTGGCTCCTGCGTCGCCGTCGAACGGCTGGCCGGCGTCCCAGCCGATGCCCGCGCAGAGTCCGCTACGGCACGTCAAGCCCTCCTCGCAGCCGCGCGTCGGCCCGCAGGAGTCCCCGAGGCCGGCCGGAGTGGTCAGGCCGGGGACACAAGCGGCGAGAATCGCCCCGCAGACGAGAAGACGCAGCGCAGGCATCGGTGGGGACCTCCACGGTGGCTCGAGTGGCCAACTCCTCTAGGATCAGGCTAGCAGCCGAGACGGTGGAGCTGAAGTGGCTCGAGAGCGAGGTTCGAGAGCGAGGTCGACGGAGTCGCGCTGCGCTGGCTACCTGCCCGAGCTGCCGCGAGCTGGTGGCCGCCTCGGCCAAGGCGCTGCTCGCGACGGCTCCTTCTCCGGTGCGCGACGCCGCCCCGCGCCTGCCGACGCCGCTGCTGGTCCCCGGCGGGCGCGTCGGGCGCTAGCTGCGCTAACCGTTCCCGACATGCCAGCGTCCGGCGCTTTGGCGACAGGCATGTCAGGATTCAAGGCCATGGCCCACGACCCCTCGGACGCAGTCTGGAAGGCGTTGGCCGATGGCACTCGCCGGCGGATGCTCGAAGTCATCCGCGAGACGCCCGGCTGCACCGTCGTCCGGCTGCGAGCCGCGCTCGAGCTGAGCCGTGCCTGCCTCGACCACCTGCGCGCTCTCGAGCGGGCGGGTCTCGTGCCGCGCGATGCGAAGGTGGGGCGGGAACGCCAGCTCCGCGTCGACGAGGAGCTCCTCCGCGCGTGCGGCCGCTGGGTCGCGAGGCAAGCGGGCTCGCCCACCGAGCTTGCTGAAGATAGGCAGGTACTTTCCGACATGGATGGCGAGCCCTCGGACGCTGTCTGGAGGGCCCTCGCCCATGCCACGCGTCGGCGAATGCTGGACCGGGTCCGCGACACGCCGGGCTGCTCCGTCGGCCGGCTGTGTGCCGCCTTCGACCAGAGCCGCACCGGCGTCCTCGCGCACCTGGAAGTCCTCGAGCGGGCGGGCCTCGTGCCGCGCATGGCGAAGGTCGGGGCCGAGCGGCTGCTCTCCGTTGATGCGGCGCTGCTTCACCGGACCTGCGGTGCCTGGCTCGAGCGCCAGGTGACACCGTCGACCGGTGCGCCGCGCGAGCCCACCGGCGCCCCTCGGCTGCGGCGCGTCGTCGTCGGCGAAGGTGGCATCCGCCGGGTGGGCAAGCGCTACATCGGCGAGGACGGCCGGGCGGTCCGCGACGAGGGAACGCTCGCGCGCATCCGGGCCCTCGCGCTCCCGCCGAGCTGGAAGGAGGTCTGGATCTGCACGAGCGCGGACGGCGTCGTCCAGGCCTCCGGCCGCGACCTCCGCGGGCGGACGCAGCTGCGCTACCACCCCCGGTGGCGCGAGTGGAGCGACGAGACCAAGCAGGCGCGCACGCTCGCGCTCGCCCAGGCACTGCCTCGACTGCGCTCGAGGCTGGAACAGGACCTGGCGCTGCGCGGGCTCCCGCGGGCGAAGGTGCTCGCCGCCGTCACGCGCCTGCTGGACCTGACGAGCGCGCGAATCGGGAACGCGCTCTACGAGCGCGAGAACCGCTCCTTCGGGCTCACCACGCTCCACGACCGCCACACCACGTTCTCGCGCTCCGGGCTGCGCCTCGAGTTCCGCGGCAAGGCCGGCGTGGAGCAGGAGATCGCCGTCGCCGACCGAAAGCTCGCGGCCATCGTACGGCGCTGCCGCGATCTCCCGGGAGCGCAGCTCTTCCAGTACGAGGACGAGGACGGCTCGCGACGGACGGTCACATCCAACGACGTGAACGACTACCTCCGGGAAGCCACCGGACTCGACGTCACGGCCAAGGACTTCCGGACCTGGTCGGCGACCGTGACCGCGGCGCGAGCGCTCGCCGAGGCGGGTCCGGTCCGTTCCCAGACCGAGGCGCAGCGCAACGTGGCGCGCGCGCTCCGCGCCACGGCGAAGCACCTCGGGAACACGCCGCGCATCTGCGCCGAGTCCTACGTCCACCCTGGGCTCGTCGAGGCCTACCTCGACGGCCGGCTCCTGCCCGTGCTCGTGCGGCACAAGCCCCCGCCTGCGGGGCTCGGCGTGGAGGAGGCGGCGTTGCTCGAGTTGCTCGGCCAGTGTGGAGCGCGCGGCGTCGGCGCTCGCTGAATCACGCCTTCGTGTCGAGGGGACGCGCGACAACGTGCGGCGTCTCTCGGTCCTTCGCTCCGAGCGCCCTCCCACCACTTCCTTCCCAGCGCGGTTGTGGCCTGCGCGCGCCCGGCGCCAGGCTCGCCTCCGTCTCGTGTATCCTCGGGGCGACTCGACTCGGCCTCGGGGAGCGAGCCTCCCCGAGGGCTTGCTGCCGCGCAAGGCCCGCCACACGCGCCCCGGATTCACCATGTCTTCCACGGTTCAGGCCTTGATTCCTAGGCGTTCACGTCGATTGGTTCTCGCTGCTCGTCCTGAGCAAGGGCAGCGGGTCGGTCATCCGCGAGGCTGCGCCGCCGAAGAGGTAGCCCGACAGGGGCACAGAGGGAGAATGGCAGCGGTCGCCCGGAGGGACCGGGGCTACACGGCGCTCTACATCGTGGTGACCATCGCGATGTTCACCTTCGCGATGGCCGCCACGGTCTCAGCGGGGGCCTCAGACCGCGGTGAGGATGTCTTCGAAGGAATTGCTGTTGCGGTGGTTGCAGCGGTGCTCGCGGCGATCGGTTGGGGCGTCGAGTTCGGGCGGGACTCGGCGCCTGCGGCTGCCTATCTCGCGGTCTGGGCGTTCATCGGCGTCATCGTCTTCGGTGCCATCCCGATCTTCGGCAGGGAGTCCCACCCGGTCTCGGCCGCGACCGCCGTAATCCTCGTTGGCGTCTTCGCCGGGGCGGTACGGCATTTCCACAAGAAGCCGCGCCGGCCCGATCCGTTCCCGAATGTCCTGGCCTCGCGGTTTCCGCCAACGGACATCCTGGAGTACGAGGGGATCCAACTCGTTGGGGTGGTGCCCCCGGAGGTCAAGGCGGGCGAGTGGTTTAGCGTCCGGCTCTTCCTCCAGAACTGCTGGGACGCAAAGGGACAGTTCACACTCGAGTTAGAGGGCGCCAAGGCACTGGTCGAACAGGGGTTGCTCAGGCTTCCCTCCAGGGCGAGCGCTGCTCTCGAGAAGCTGGAGGTTGGCGTCCTGGAGATACCGGTCTGGCTGGGGCCGGACGTGAGCCCGGGTCCGCTGGTCATCGAGGCCAACCCCGAGACCTCGGCCTTCTTCGGTCAGAGGCTCCGGACCTGGAGAGCACCGGAGGTCCACCGGCGGGTCTCAACTGCCGTGACGGTCGCAGAAGCTGCCCTCGGTCTCGTCATTGGCCATATCGCCATCCACGCCGGCGGCGGGCTGAGCCTGCGGACCCACGTGACGGGCACCGCAGTACGGGAACCCGTCGGTCAAGTCGAGCAACTGCCCGCTCAATGGCGCTCGCTTTGGCTCCCGTCGGGGCGCAGCGCGGTACCGACAGGGCATCGCTCAAGTACTCCCGAACGAGAGGTGCTGCAGACCATCGAGGTGTCGAGTAGCGAGGCCAGCAGAACGAAGGCGAAGTAACCCGTGGCTACTAGCGCAAGCCCGCCACGCGCGCCCTGTCGCCCCGGCGTTCACCATTTCTTCCACGGTTCAGGCCTTGATTCGTCCTAGCCGCGGTACTCCCAGTGCCAGGGCTCGCGTGAGATGGTGTGAAAGCCGTACTTGCTGGCGTTGTTCTAGAGCCACTGGGGCGAAGGACGCTCGTCGAGGCCTACCTCGACGGCCGGCTCCTGCCCGTGCTCGTGCGACACCAGCGCCCGCCTGCGAGGCTCGGGGTGGAGGAGGCGGCGTTGCTCGAGTTGCTCGGCCAGGGTGGAGCGCGTGGCGTCGGCGGTCGCTCGATCACGCCTTCGGGGTCGAGGGAGTTCGAGACGCGTGGCCAACGTGCTCTCGCTCCTTCGCTCCGAGCGCCCTCCCACCACCACCTTCCCAGCGCGGTTGTGGCCTGCGCGGCTCCGGCGCTAGGCTCGCCTTCGTCTCGTGAACGCTCGACTCCACACCGGCAAGAGCACCCGCGCGGACGTCGCCGAGGCCGTGCGTGAGGCCGTCGGCGGCGCCTTGGCGGACGCCCTGCACCCGGCGTTGGCGGTGGTCCTGGCCACCGACGAGTACCCGGCCGAGGCCCTGGCCGCCCGGGTCTCCGAGGTGCTGGGCAAGGTGCCCTGGGTCGGCTGCAGCGCGGCCGGCGTGTTCGCCGGGCCCCACCTCCTGCGCCAGGGCATCGTGGCCGGCGTCGTCTCCTCGGAGAAGGCCTACGTCGGGGTGGGCGCGGCCGGCCCCATCGGCGCCAACCCGCGCTCGGCCGGAGCCGCGGCGGTGGCGCGCGCGCTCGACCAGATTCCCGGGCCCGGCGCCGGCCGCGGCCGGGCGATGCTGCTCTTCCTCAACGCGCTGGGCGGGCACGGCGCCGAGGTGGTGCGCGGCGCGGTCCACGAAGGCGGCAACGCCGCAGCCTGGGCGGGCGGCGGCGCGGGCGACAACCTGCGCTTCATCCACACCGCCCAGTTCGCCCGCGGCAAGGCCTTCACCGACCACGCCGTGGCCGCCGTGCTCGACCTGCCAGGCCCGGTCGGCGCGGGCATGCGCCACGGCTGGCGCCCGTACGGCCCGCCCACGATGATCACCCGGGCCCGCGGCGCGCTGGCCGTCGAGCTCGAGTACGAGAAGGCCTTCGAGGTCTACCAGCGGACGGCGGCCGCCCACGGCGACGAGGTCACGTTGGAGGGCTTCACCGCCTTCGCGATGAACCACCCGCTGGGCATCCCCCAGGCCGACGGCGACCACCTCATCCGCGACCCGATCAGCGTCGACGAGGCCGGCGGCCTGCGCTGCGTGGCCGAGGTGCCGGACGGCTCGCTGGTCCGGGTGATGGAGTCGGGCCCCGAGGAGCTGTTCGCCGCCGCGCGCAGCGGGGCCGAGGCGGCGCGGGCGGCTGCGGGCGGCACCGTCGGCGGCGCCTTCGTCTTCGACTGTGTCTCGCGCCTGATGCTCCTGGGCGATCGGATCGACGAGGAGCTGGGCGCCGTCGCCGCCGGGCTGGGCGAGGGCGTCCCGTGGATCGGCTGCCTGACGATGGGCGAGGTCGGGGCGCTGGGCGCGGGCGTGCCCCAGTTCCACAACAAGACGGCGGTGGTGCTGGCGCTGCCGGCCTGAGCCGCAGGCGTCAGCGCGCGGGGATGATCGCGCCCGGTGCAGTGAAGGGCCGGCTGGGAGCGCCTGCGGAAGAAGGAGTGAAGGCAGCGTTGGGAGTAGTTAGGGAGCCGTAGGGCGGATCGCGAGGGACGGCGGCGATGGTCGGCGACAACGAGCTCAAGCTCACCGAGGAGCGGCTCTCGCGCGCGAGCGTGCTGCAGGAGCTGACTGTCGCCGCGCTCGACCTGTTCGACCCGCGCCGCTCGATGGACGACTTCCTGGATCGGATGGCGGTGCGGCTGGGCTGCGTGGCGGCGCTGTGCCTGGGCGAGAGCGAGCCGGGGGCGGGAGCGCGGCTGTTCGGGGCGGCGGGCCTCTCGCGGGCCTCGCGACGGATGCCGGTGCCGGCCCCGCCGCCGGGGACCGACCCCTCGGCGCTCGCCCTGCCGTACCCCGAGCTCTCGCGCGAGGGGCTGGTGCGCTGGAGCTTCCGGGTCACGCCCCCCGAGGGCGAGCTCTCCGGCAGCGCGCTCCTGCTCTTCTTCGAGGGCGGCCCGCGGCTGCCGGTGCAGTACCACGGCGTGGTCGAGCGCCTGGTGGAGATCGTCCGGACGGCGCTCTTACACCGGCAGCTCTACGCGCGCACCCTGGAGAGCGAGCGGCGGCTCTACGAGCAGAAGACGCTGCTCGAGAGCCAACGAGAGGCCTCCTTCGACGGCATCCTCTTCGTGGCGGTGGAGGGCCAGGTCAGCTGCAACCGCCGGCTGCGCGAGCTGTTCGGCCTGCCCGAGCCCGCCCCGGCGACGCCCGACGCGCTCTTCTCGCGCATCGCCGAGCAGGTGGCCGAGCCAGGCGACCTGCGCGCGCGGATGCACAAGCACATCGGGGCCGCGGACGCGGCGCACACCGGCGAGCTGCGGCTCAAGGACGGCCGGACCTTCGACTACTCCTGCTCGCCGGTGCGCAGTGGCGAGGGGCTCTTCTACGGCCGCGGCTGGTACTTCCGCGACTCCACCGAGCGCCGGCGCTCCGAGCACGAGCGCGTGCAGTCGCTGGAGCAGGAGCAGCGCGCCCGCGAGGCGGCCGAGGAGTCGCAGCGGCGGGCGGCGTTCCTGGCCGAGGCGAGCCGCATCCTGGCCGCCTCGCTCGACTGGGCCGCCACGCTCGAGCGCGTGGCGCACCTGGCGCTGCCGGGCTTCGCCGACTGGTGCGTGGTGGACGTCGTCGAGGAGGACCGCTCGCTGCACCGGGTGGCGGTGGCGCACGTCGACCCGGCCAAGGCGGAGCTGGCGCACCAGCTGCGCACGCGCTTCCCGCCCTTCCTCAACTGGCCGGCCGGCGTCCCCCGGGTCCTGCGCTCCGGGCAGAGCGAGCTGTACGAGGAGCTGACCCCCGAGCAGCTCGAGGCCATCTCCCGCGACCAGGAGCACCGCCAGGTGCTCGAGGGGCTGGGGGTGGGCTCGCTGCTCATCGTCCCGCTCACCGCGCGCGGCAAGCGGCTGGGGGCCATCAGCCTGGCGTACGGGACGAGCGGCCGGCGCTACGGGGCGGGGGACCTGGCGCTGGCCGAGGACCTGGCCATCCGCGCGGCCCTGGCGGTGGACAACGCGCGGCTCTACCTGCGCACGCAGGAGGCGGTGCGCGCCCGCGACGAGTTCCTCTCCATCGCCAGCCACGAGCTGCGCACGCCGGTGACCAGCCTGCAGCTGGCGGCGCAGGGCCTCTTGCGGCTGTCGAAGTCCGGGTCGCTCGCGCAGGTGCCGCCGGAGTTCCTCGCCTCCTCGCTGGAGACGACCGTGCGGCAGAGCGCGCGCATGGCGGCGCTCATCGACCGCCTGCTCGACGTCTCGCGCATCCAGGCCGGCAGGCTGGAGCTGCAGATCGAAGACGTGGACCTCTCCTCGGTGACCCGGGAGATCGTCACCCAGACCGCCGCCGAGGCGCAGCGGGCGGGCTGCACGGTGACGCTGCGCGCAGGCAATCCGGTGGTCGGCCGCTGGGACCGCGCGCGCCTGGAGCAGGTGGTGGCGAACCTGCTCTCGAACTCCTTCAAGTACGGGGCGGGCAAGCCCATCGAGCTCGAGGTGACGCAGGAGCCCGACCGGGCCCGCCTCACCGTCCGCGACCAGGGTATCGGCATCCCGCCCGACCGGCTGCCGCGCATCTTCGAGCGGTTCGAGCGCGCGGTGTCGGCGCGCAACTACAGCGGGCTGGGGCTGGGGCTGTACATCGTGCGCCGCGTGCTGGAGGCCCTGGGCGGGACCATCCGCGTGCTGTCGCAGCCGGGACTGGGCTCGACCTTCATGGTAGAGCTGCCGCTGGCCGGGCCGCAGCTGGAGACCGAGGCGACCACGGCGCCGCCCCTGCCCCCGGTGACGCCGGAGACGAAAGGAGGAGCCTCATGAGCACGCTGACGCCCCCTCCGACGCCGCCGGTCCCCGCCGCGCCGGTGATGCTCGTCGAGGACGACCCGGACATCCGGGCCATGATCTCGCAGCTCCTGGAGCTCGAGGGCTTCAACGTCAAGGCGTGCGAGGACGGCCACGAGGCGCTCAACCTCCTGCGCGGCGGCGAGCGGCCGTTCCTCATCCTGCTCGACCTGATGATGCCCAAGATGAACGGCTGGCAGTTCCGCGCCGAGCAGATGCGCGACGCGTCGCTGGCCTCCATCCCGGTGGTGGTGCTCTCCGGCGACGTGCGCGGCCAGGACCCGGGCTCGGTGCGCGCCGACGGCTACCTGAAGAAGCCCATCGACCTGGACGTGCTGCTGGAGGCGGTACGGCGGTGGGGAAATCGCCTGAAGGCTTGATTCGACAGCGGCGAAGGGACCGGGCCTCGTTGATCCGCCAAGGTCGCCAAGGGACCAAGGTCGCCAAGGCTGCTGGGGGTTCCCGGGAGCGGCCTCACCGGTGTCTGCGTGGTCGGGTCCCATACGTCTCATGGGTCCCAGGTGTCCCATGTGTCCCACGCCGCATGGGACCTATAGGACCCATGCGACCGATGGGACCCATGCGACCCGCCCCCTGCCCGTCCCCACGCCCGGCGAGCGGCCCCAGTTCTTTCGTCCAGCCGACGTCCTGGCTTCGAATAGCCCCGCAGGTGGCGCCGTCCGTTGACCTTGCGCGGCGGTTCTCCTACCCTTCGCGCCGCTGCAGGGTCGAAGTTCCACCTTTCGTTTCGGAGGCTTGTCCATGCGTAGCTTCACGCTGCCCGTCGCTGCTCTCGCTGCTCTCTCGATGCTGGCCGCCTGTGGCGGCGGCTCCAACCTGAAGGCCGACCTCGACGCCAGCAAGCAGAAGAAGGCGAAGATCGCCCTCGTCTCGCTGACCGTCAGCGACTTCGGCCGCTCGCTCCAGTTCGGCAACACCGCCGGCGTCGGCGACCTCATCACCAAGAAGATGGACGAGATGGCCGCCCTGACCGAGACCACCCTCGGCACCAGCTGGACCGTCGTCCCCGCCGCCTCCTTCGCCACCACCGAGCCCTACACCAAGCTCGCCAAGGGCGATGCCAAGGACAACCTCTACACCGCGACCAACATGAAGCTCTTCGCCGCCGACCGCAGCGATCAGGTCAAGACCAAGCTCGACCCGCAGATGGCCAAGGACCTGTGCGCGGCGCTCGGCACCGACCTCGTCGCGGTCGTCTACTCCGAGTGGACCACGGTGACCGGCGGCTTCGTGCCCACCACCAAGGCCTACGCCAAGACCGTCTTCTCCATCTGGGACAACCAGGGCCGCCAGCTCTACAAGGACCGCAAGGACGTCGAGGGCAGCAAGACCCTGGGCGCCTTCGGCCGCGCGCAGGTCGACGAGAACAGCCTCGACGTCTGGGTCGGCGCCTACAAGACCGGCCTCGACAAGATGATGAGCTCGATGTAACCCGAGCCCGTCGAGAGCCATCGAACCAGCGAGGCGCCGCGACCCCAGGGTCGCGGCGCCTTCGTTTTGGGCTAGAGTTCGGGGGCCTTCTGACCCCCACCGACATGAACAAGATCCTCCTGGTCGACGACGAGCCGGTCATCCTCACGGTGCTCAAGGGCATCCTCGCCCGCGAGGACCGCGAGTTCGCCGCCGCCGAGAACGCCGCGCAGGCGCTGCAGCTGGCCAACGAGAGCCAGAGCCTGGAGGTGGCGCTGGTCGACAAGAACCTGCCCGACAAGAACGGGCTGGAGGTGGCCCGGGAGCTCAAGCACATGCACCCGGACGTCGAGGTGATCCTGCTCACCGGCTACGCCTCGCTCGACTCGGCCATCGAGGCGGTGAAGGTGGGCGCCTTCGACTACATCCAGAAGCCCATCGAGGACTTCGACGACCTCAACCAGAAGGTGCAGCGCGCCGCGGAGAAGGTGCAGATCAAGCGCGAGCAGCGCCGCCTGCTGGACCGCTTCGCCGAGAGCGAGGAGCGCTACCGCGGGCTGTTCCAGGCCAGCGCCGACGCCCTGCTCATCGTGGACCCGGACCTGGGGCGCATCTACGACTCCAACGTCGCGGCGCAGCGGTTGTACGGCTTCCCCAAGGAGGAGCTCGCCACGATGCTGGCCGACCAGCTGGGCGTGGCCGGGCCGGCGGCGAGAGGCGGGCTGAGCGCCGAGCGGCACCAGCGCAAGGACGGCTCGTTCTTCGAGGCCGAGGTCTCCTACAGCCAGTTCGAGCTGCAGCGGCGGCCGATGCGCGTGGCGGCGGTGCGCGACGTCTCGGCGCGGGCCCACGCGGGCGTGGTGCAGAAGATGGACGCGCTGGCGCGCCTGGCCTCGCGGCTGACCAAGGCCCTCTCGGCCGCCCCGGCGACGGTCTCGGTCCCGCTGGCCGCCCTCGACCCCGAGCGGACCACGCGCCTGGAAGAGGTCGATCTCAACGGGGTCGTCTCCGGCGTCCAGGCGGAGCTCGAGCGATTGCTCGCCCCGACCCCGGTGACGGTCTCGCTCTCGGCCAAGCCTTGCCGCGTGCGCGCCGACGAGGCCCGGATGGTGGCTGCCCTGCGGGCCCTGGCCCACAACGCTCGCGAGGCGATGGCCGGGAGGGCGGGTGGGCGCCTCGCCATCGAGACCTCGACGCTGATCCTCTCGGGCACCGACGCCCTCGGGCTCGAGCCCGGCCCCTTCTGCGCCATCACCGTCACCGACGGCGGAGCCGGCATGGGCCCCGACGTGGTGGAGCGCCTGTTCGAGCCCTTCTTCAGCACGCGCAAGGGTGCAGGCGTCGGGCTCGCCTCCGTCTGGGCCGCGGCGCGGCAGGCGGGTGGGGCCGTGCGCGTGTGGAGCCAGCCCGGAGCCGGCTCCACCTTCAAGCTCCTCCTGCCCGCGCTGACCGAGACGCCATGACCGAGCCGGCGCCGACGACACCTGCCCCGCCTGCTCCCGCCCCCACCCCCACGTCGGCGGCTGCTCCGGTCTTCCCGCGGCGAGGCTGGGCGTTCATCGGCGCCTCGGCGGCGCTGGGGCTGGCCGCCCTCGTCCTCTCGCGCCTGACGGAGCAGGCCTGGGCGCTGCTGGCCGCGGCCGGCTGCGCCGCGATGGGCTTCGTCCTGGTGCGCCGCGCGCAGGCGCTGGCGAAGGCCGCGCACGCGCGCGCGCCGCTGGCGGCGTGCGGGCTCCTCCTGGGCTTCCTGGCGATCCCGCTGTTCGGCGCGGCGACGCTGGGCGTGCTCTACCTGCTCGCCCCGCGCTGAGTCGAGCTCGACCTCGAACGAGACCTGCCGTCAGGTCTGCAGGGCGGCGACGATCTCGCGGGCCACGGTGCGCGCCCGGTCGAGCTCCTCGGCGGGGAAGCTGACCGCGCCCACCACCGGGTGGCCGCCGCCACCGTAGCGCTCGCAGATGCGGGCGAGGTCGTGCGTGCGCTTCTGGCGGGCCCAGGGGTTGGAGCCCACGCTGATCTTCGCGCGGGTCGGGTGCTTGCTCACCGAGACCGTGTAGCGCGCCTCGGGGAACAGGTCGTAGCTGATGAATTTGTTGAGCGCGCCGACGTCCTGGTCGGCGACGTCGAAGAAGACCACGCCCTTCTCCAGCCGCGCCCGGCCCTTGACCAGGTCGACGACCTTCAGGTGGCGCTGGTAGAGCGGCGCGAGGCGCTCGGCGACGTAGTCGAGCTTCACGAGCTCCTCGAGCGCCTTGTTCTGCAGGTCGCCGATGAGCTGGGGGATGAAGCCCGGGCCCGGGTTGGCCTCGATGACGAGCATCAGCTTGAGCGCCGGCTCCTCGAGCCGCACGGCGGTGCGGGCGTCGGCGAAGAGCGCGCCGTCGATGATCTCCGCCCACTCGACCAGCTGGGCGACCGGCCGGTCCTCGAAGCCGAACTTCTCGCGGGCCACGCGGCACAGGAACTTGGTGCAGCTCTTGGCCTCCGGGTCGTGGAACTTGCGGCCGCTGCGGTCGGCGCGGAAGTGGGCCTCCTCGCCGGGGTTCGGGAAGCTGGAGACGTGGTGGTCGAACCACCAGGTGAGCTTGTCCGAGACGGAGTAGCGGAAGTCGACGATGGCGTTCTCTTCGCCCTCGAACAGGCGCTCGTCGAGCGGGTCATTCTTCTTGTGGGCGAGTCCCTGGTAGAGGAACGAGGCCTTGGCGTCCACGCGCTCGCGATAGAAGCGGGTGAAGACCGCGGCGCTGGCCGCCCCGTCGAAGCACCCGTCGTGGAAGAGGACCTTCACCGTCGCCATGGAAGCCGCCTCCGTCGTTCCCGCACGAGGGAGAGGTGGGATTCGCAACCCAGGCCCGGCGTTGCGCCATTCCCCCGCGCGAAAGCCGCGAATGCTACCTCACCCACCAGGCCTGTCGGCAACCCTTGCCCGGACGGTCCTGGGATCTTGCGGCCTTTGCGGCCGCCCCGGCGCAGGGCTGGACAGGGACCGGGGGTGAGGTTGCTTCCCCCTGGAAGGCCGATGCGCTAGGCTCCGCGCCCCGATTCGTGGGGGTTTCTATCCTCGTTGTTGGGAAGTGATGAGCATGGCTGACGAGACTCCAGGTGGAAGCGGCGGCGGGAAGCGCGGCGGGAACAAACCGTTCCCCAAGACCTTCGGCGACGTGATGAAGGGCATCCCCGCCGGCAAGGGCGGCGACCAGCAGCCCAAGCGCGAAGGCGCGGCCCCCGACAAGCACGGCGGCGAGAGGCAGCACGACAAGCGCGACAAGCGCCGCCGCCCCGAAGAGCCCAAGAAGGGCCCGGTGGTGGTGCGCAAGCCGCCGCCTCTGGGAGCCAAGCCCGAAGGCACCAACGGCGAGAAGCCCGCCGAGGGCGGCGCTCCGGCCCCGTCCGCGGCGGCGGCGCACGCCCACGAGCACAAGGGCGAGCCCAAGAAGACCCCCAAGACCGTCTTCCGCCGCGCCGACGGGCTGAACCTGCCGCCGCGCGAGGCCGAGGGCGAGAAGGCGCTGGCTCCGGCCGAGCCCGAGGGCCCTCCTCCTCCCGAGGAGAACTTCGCCGAGATGTTCGCCGCCTCCGAGTCGACCTCGATGCCCAAGCGCTTCGAGGTGGGCCAGAAGGTCAGCGGCAAGATCGTCCAGATCGGCCAGGAGATGGCCTTCCTGGACCTGGGCGGCAAGGGCGAGGGCACCATCGACCTGGCCGAGCTCAAGGACTCGCACGGCAACCTGATGGTCGCCCTGGGCGAGATCCTCGAGGGCTACGTCCTGGCCACCGGCGGCGGCATCGTCGTCACCAAGCAGCTCTCCAAGGGCGCCCAGCGCGACTTCCTCGACGAGGCGGCCCGCAGCGGCATCCCCGTCGACGGCCTGGTCACCGGCCACAACAAGGGCGGCCTGGAGATCGACCTGGGCGGCATCCGCGGCTTCTGCCCCGCCTCGCAGGTGGACGTCCGCCGCATCGAGGACCTGTCCACGCTCGTCGGCCAGCGCTACCTGTTCAAGGTCATCGAGCTCAAGGACACCGACGTCGTCCTGTCCCGCCGCGCCCAGCTCGAAGGCGAGGCGGCCAAGAAGGCGGCCGAGCTGCGCGAGACGCTGCGCGTCGGCAGCCACCTCGAGGGCACGGTCACCAGCGTGCGCGACTTCGGCGCGTTCGTCGACCTGGGCGGGCTCGAGGGCCTGGTCCACGTCAGCGAGATGGGCTTCAGCCGCATCGCCCACCCCAAGGACGTCGTCGCCCCCGGCCAGAAGGTCATGGTCGAGGTGGTCCGCATCGACGCGCCCAAGGAGGGCGAGAAGAGCGAGCGGATCGGCCTGTCGATGAAGGCCCTGCAGCAGGACCCGTGGCAGGCCGCCGCGGCCCAGCTGCGTGAAGGCGACCGGATCAAGGGCAAGGTGGTCCGCCTGCAGCCGTTCGGCGCGTTCGTGGAGATCCTCCCGGGCGTCGACGGCCTGGTGCACATCAGCGCGCTCGGCGCGCCCAAGCGGATCGCCCACCCGTCCGAGGTGGTCAAGGAAGGCGACGAGGTCGAGTGCGTGGTCGAGGCCGTCGACGCGGGCAGCAAGCGCGTCAGCCTGCGCCGCATCACCGGCGACGAGGCGGTGGACGCCGCGGCGGCGCCGGCCAAGACCGTCCGCGACCTCTCCCCGGGCGCCGCACCCAAGGTCGGCGACCTCGTCGACGCCACCGTGGACAAGGTCGAGCCGTTCGGCCTGTTCGTGCGCTTCAAGAACGGGCGCGGGCTCATCCCCAACGTCGAGATGGGCACGCCCAAGGGCGCCGACCACCGCAAGATGTTCCCGCCGGGGACCACCTTCAAGGCGGCGATCATCGAGATCGACGGGACCGGCCGCCTCAAGCTGTCCAAGGCCGGCGCCGAGCAGGCCCAGGAGCGCGCCGAGTACCGCGAGTTCATGAAGGAGCAGCAGAAGGGCGCCCCGGGCGGCAAGGGCTTCGGGACCTTCGGCGACCTGCTCAAGGGCTTGAAGAAGTGATCGATCGATGAAAGCGACGGGCCTCACCGGGCCCGTCGCCAAAGGTTTGGCGGGCGCCGAGGGAGGACCTCGGCGCCCGCGCTCTTTCGGGGCTTCGGCCCCGCCCTCGCGCTTCGAACGCAATCTTGGGGGCCCCACCGGTGTCGCACCTAGGCCAGGGCCCCGCGATCTGGTACTCTTCGCAACCTCAAAGTGTCCTGTTTCCCAAGAGATAGGACACACGCAGGGCCGGAGGTCAGACGCAGGCGAACCAGCGGTGCCGGCCGTCGGGTTCGCGCGAATTGCAAGGCCCTGCCTCAACCCCAGGCGAGACCCCTCTATGTCACGCACCTCGATCCAATTCGCGGCCGTCTTGGCTGTGCTGCTCGCTGCGACGTCCGCGGCGGCGCTCCCCGCGGCCCCGTTCCCCATCCCGCTCCAGAACGCCGACGGCTCGGTGGTCATGGGCCGGCTGATGGGCGACGAGCACCTGTCCTGGGCGGAGGACGCCGAGGGCTTCCCGCTGGCGTACGACACGCTCCTGGGCGCCTGGCACTACGCGACGCTGGGGCCCGACGGCCGGCTGGCGCCGCTGCCCTACCGCGCCGGCGAGGCCGACCCGCACCGGCTCAACCTGGCCAGGCACCTGAGCCCCTCCTTCGACGCCATCCAGGACACGCTCAAGCGGCGCATCGACGCGTACCGGGCCAAGCGGATCTCGCCGCGCGGCACCATCAAGAACCTGGTGTTCCTGGTGAAGTTCAACTGCGCCTCGGGCTGCGACGCCTCGACGCGCAACACCACCTACCAGCCGGCCGCGTTCGACTCGGTCTTCAACGGCGCCTCGGGCTCGGTCAAGGCGTACTACAACGAGGTGAGCTACGGGACGATGAACCTGACCTCGGTCGTCGCCGACAATGCGTGGATCCAGCTGCCGAACAACGACACCTATTACGCCTACAACGACCAGGCGAACGGCCGGCCTGACTTGATGATCCAGCACGCGGTGCGGGCGCTCGACGCCAAGTACGGTGCCGGCGGCTTCCCCTTCAAGCAGTACGACTCCGACCAGGACGGCATCATCGACGCGGTGGACGTCATCCACGTCGGCCCGGGCTACGAGTACACCGGCAACAAGCGCCAAATCCATTCGCACCAGGCCGAGCTCGTCAACTCCAACTCCGAGTTCACCTCCCTCGACGGGACGCGCTTCACCGCCTACCACACCGAGCCCGAGCTCCGGTACGGCGGCGGCATCACGCAGATCGGCGCCATCTGCCACGAGACCGCGCACTTCTTCGGCGCGCCCGACCTCTACGACTACACGGTCGGCGCGGACGGCTACAGCGCCTCCCAGGGCCTGGGCCTGTGGAGCCTGATGGCCGGCGGCGCCTGGGGCGGCCCCAACACCGACGGGACCTCGCCCAGCCACCCCGACACCTACATCAAGGCGCTCCTGGGCTTCCTGCAGACCTCGCTCGTCTCCGCCTCGAGCCCGCAGATCCTCCCGCCCGCCGAGACCAGCGCCCAGGCGCTGCGCGTCCAGGCGGGGATGCCGGGCCAGGAGTACTTCCTCATCGAGAACCGCCAGAAGGTGGGCTTCGACGCCTACCTGCCCGGCTCGGGGCTCGCCATCTACCACGTCGACGCCGCGCTGGCCTCCATCGACTACGTCTGGAACGGCACCAACTGGGAACGCGTGGGCTGGAACAACGACCGCGACCACTACCTCGTCGACCTCGAGCAGGCCGACGGCGCGCGGCACCTGAACAAGAGCGAGTCCAGCGGCGGCGGCAACAACGGCGACGCCAACGACCTCTTCAGCCCGGGCAAGACCTTCGGCCCCAACACCACGCCCAACAGCAAGCCCTACGGCTCGGGCACCGCGAAGATCTCCGTGGAGGCCCTCACCAAGTCCGGCTCGAACCTCTCCTTCACCGTCGTCCTCAACGGCGGCGCCAGCGCGCTCGGCCAGGCCTGCGTCGGCGCCTCCCAGTGCCAGTCCGGCTTCTGCGCCGACGGCGTCTGCTGCGACCAGAAGTGCGACCTGGGCCTGTGCGACGGCTGCTCGACCGCCACCGGCGCCTCGAGCAACGGCCACTGCATGCTGGTCAGCGTCACCTGCGACGACAAGAACCCCTGCACCGTCGACGACCGCTGCCGCCAGGGCACCTGCGCCGGCGTGGCCAAGGACTGCGGCGCCGGCGGCAGCTGCAAGTCCGGCGGGGTCTGCAACCTCTCGACCGGCGCCTGCGAGGGCGGCGGCAACCTGCCCGACGGCACCCCCTGCCAGGACGGCAACGCCTGCACCGCGGGCGACTCCTGCCAGGCCGGCACCTGCAAGAGCGGCGCGCCCAGCAACGCCTGCCTGCCCCCCGACTCATGCCACGAGGCCTCGGCCTGCAACACCACCACCGGGCTGTGCGACCCCTTCCCGCCCAAGGCCAACGGCACCCCCTGCGAGGACGGCGACCGCTGCACCGGCGGCGACTCGTGCCTCGGCGGCGTCTGCCTGCCCTCCACCCGCACCACCTGCCCGGCTCCCGACTCCTGCCACGCGGCCGCCACCTGCGACAGCGCCACCGGCCAGTGCCCCGCCACCTTCCCGGTGCGGCCCGAGGGCTCGCCCTGCGACGACAAGAACGCCTGCACCAGCAACGACGGCTGCGCCGCCGGCGTGTGCAAGGGCACGCCCAACTCCAGCATCTGCCCCGAGGACGCCTGCCACGCCGCCGGGACCTGCAACGCCGCGACCGGCCTGTGCTCGGGCGCCAACAAGCCCGACGGGACGACCTGCGACGACCAGGACGCCAACACCGTCGGCGACCAGTGCGTCTCCGGCCTCTGCAAGGGCACGCCCAAGACTGCCAGCCCCTGCGCCGGCAAGGTCGACGGCGCCGACTGCGACGACAAGGACGCCTGCACCCGCACCGACATGTGCCTGTCCGGCCTGTGCAAGGGCACCAACCCCAAGATCTGCCTGAGCCCGCCCGACGACTGCCACCTCCCCGAGGGCCAGTGCGACTGGCAGACCGGCGGCTGCGTCTACCTGACCAAGCCCAACGGCGTCTCCTGCGACGACGGCGACCCGAAGACCGAGTCGGACCGCTGCAGCAACGGCCACTGCCGCGGCACCCCCGTCGTCGTCCAGCCCGGCGAGTGCGAGGGCAAGGCCGACGGCGAGGCCTGCTCCACCGGGAAGTGCCAGTCGGGCGTCTGCACCGTGGTCGTCGCGCCGCCCCCGCAGGGCTGCGGGTGCGCGTCCTCGCCGTCCGGCGCTTCGACGCCGACCTTCGCCCTGCTGCTGCTCTCGGCGGGCCTGCTGCGCGCTTCCCGCAGGCGAGCCCCCGGCGCTCCCCTCTTCCCCCGCGATCGCTCGTCGTCCCTCCCCGGCCGGACAGGCCGATCGCTCTTCCCGGAGAACCAGCCATGAAGCGAACCTCGCTTCTGCCCGCCCTCGCCGCGCTCTTCGCCGCCTGCCCGCAGAACCCGGCGACGCCGCCGGACGGGGCCCCCAAGACGCTGGGCCCCATCGGCTCGATGCAGCGCGGCATCGTCGGCGGCAGCGGCGACACCAACACCGCCCACACCGCGGTGGCCTACATCGAGATCTCCACCAGCGCCGGCGGCGCCTCCTGCACCGGCACCCTGGTCAACGGCAACTGGGTGGTCACCGCCGCCCACTGCACCTGGGACTGCTACCCCGAGAGCACCTGCAGCCAGGTGGACCGGGGCATCAACAACACCAACGCCTACTACGTGTGCTTCACGCAGCCGGGCAGCATCACCCCGGACAACAACCGCTGCTCGACCGTGACCGAGGTGCACCGCCACCCGTCCTGGGACACCAACAAGTCGGCGCGGACCAACATCTACGACGACGTCGCGGTGCTCAAGCTCGCGAGCAACGCGCAGACCAAGTGGAGCATCACCCCCATCCCCGTCCTGCCGTCCACGCTCCTGTCCAACCTGACCGCGGGCACCACGGTGGAGTACTCCGGCTTCGGCCTGCAGAACTACCCCAACAACTGCGGCTACAACTGCCCCTCGGGCACGCGCTACCACGTGAGCGCGAAGCTGGACAAGGTCTGCTACTCCTCCGGCGGCTGCTACCTGTCGAGCGGCGGCGTGGCGTCCAACAACACCATCTGCGGCTCGCAGACCCCGGGCGGCACCTGCAGCGGCGACTCGGGCGGCCCGGCGTTCCTGAAGGTCAACGGGACGGAGTACGTCGTGGGCGCCACCAGCTACGGCGACCAGAATTGTGCGCTCTTCGGCTGCTCGACCAACCTCGCCAAGTTCGAGTCGTTCCTCTCGCAGTACCTGGGGCCCGGCTACGCCAACGGCCACACCTGCTCGCAGGCGCTGGACTGCAGGAGCGGCTACTGCGTCGGCGGCATCTGCTGCAACACCCAGTGCGGCGGCGCCTGCTACACCTGCTCGACCGGCGCCTGCAGCGCGCTCGTTAACTCCTCCTGCAACGACAACAACCCCTGCACCCAGAACGACGTGTGCAACGGCGGCACCTGCTCGGGCACGCCGAAGAACTGCGGCAAGTCCAGCGGCGGCGGCTGCACGCTGGGCGGCACCTGCAACCTCTCCACCGGCAACTGCGACGGCGCCGGTCCCCTGCCGAACGGCACCACCTGCGACGACGGCAACGCCTGCACCGCCGGCGACAGCTGCCAGTCGGGCGTGTGCGCGGCCGGCGCTGCCACCAACACCTGCCCGGCCCCCGACGCCTGCCACGACGGCTCGGTCTGCAACTCCTCGACCGGCCGCTGCGACGCCTTCCCCATCAAGGCCAACGGCACCGCCTGCGACGACGGCAACCCCTGCACCGGCGGCGACTCGTGCCTGGCCGGCACCTGCCTGCCCTCCACCGTCAAGAACTGCCCGGCCCCGGACGCCTGCCACGAGGCCGGCGACTGCGTCCCGGCGACCGGCGCCTGCCCGTCCAGCTACCCCAACAAGCCCAACGGCACCGCCTGCAACGACGGCAACCAGTGCACCAGCAACGACGTCTGCGCCGACGGCACCTGCAAGGGGACCGCGAGCGCCAACGCCTGCCCTGCGGACCAGTGCCACGCGGCCGGCACCTGCAGCGCGACCACCGGGCAGTGCTCCGGCTCCAACAAGCCCGACGGCACCACCTGCGACGACGGCGACGCCAGGACCGAGAACGACCAGTGCCAGGCCGGCCTCTGCAAGGGCACGCCCATCGGCCTCGACCCCTGCTGGGGCAAGGCGACCGGCGCCGCCTGCGACGACAAGAACGCCTGCACCCGCGACGACTTCTGCGTCAGCAACGCCTGCACCGGCACCAACCCCAAGCCCTGCCGGACCCCGCCCGACGACTGCCACCGGTCCGAGGGCCAGTGCGACTGGCAGACCGGCGAGTGCGTCTACCTGAACCTCACCAACGGCACCGCCTGCGACGACGGCGACAGCAACACCGCCGACGACGCCTGCTCCAACGGCCACTGCATCGGCACGCCGGTGACCCCGGTCGACGAGTGCGACGGCAAGGCGGACGGCACCCCCTGCGCCACCGGCGCCTGCAAGAGCGGCAAGTGCACCGCCGTCGACCCCCTTCCCCAGCCGGCCCCCGGCTGCGGCTGCGGCAGCGCCGGCGGGGCCTCGGCGGCGCCCTCGGCCCTGCTGATGGGGCTCGCCGCGGCGGCGATGATCCGCCGGCGCCGGCCGTAGCGTCCGGCCCAACGCCCGCGTCGGCTCCGCCCGACCGAAGCGCCGGTCCCCACGGGGCCGGCGCTTCCCTTTTGGGGGTCGGAAGCGGCGCGGCGCGGCGTGCATCCAATAGGCAACCATGGACACGCGACCGCGGGTGGTCATCGTCGGCGGAGGCTTCGGCGGGCTGCACGCCGCGCAGGCGCTCGCGCGCGCGCCGGTGCAGGTGACGCTGGTCGACCGGCGCAACTTCCACCTCTTCCAGCCGCTGCTCTACCAGGTGGCGACCGGCGGGCTCTCGCCGGCCAACATCGCGGCGCCGCTGCGTGGGGTGCTCCGGCACCAGCGCAACGCCGAGGTGCTGCTCGCCGAGGCGGTGGGGCTCGACGCCGAGCGCCGCACGCTGCTGCTCTCCGACGGCGAGCTCGCCTACGACACGCTGGTCGTCGCCACCGGCTCGACCCACCACTACTTCGGCAACGACCGCTGGGGGCCGCTGGCGCCGGGGCTCAAGACGCTCGAGGACGCCACCGAGATCCGCCGGCGCATGCTGCTCGCCTTCGAGACCGCGGAGCGGGAGGCGGACGCGGGCCACGCGCGGCGGCGGCTAACCTTCGTGGTGGTCGGGGCCGGGCCCACCGGCGTGGAGCTGGCGGGCGCCATCGCCGAGAACGCGCGGGACACCCTGCGCGACAACTTCCGGCGCATCGACCCGGCGAGCGCGCAGATCGTCCTCATCGACGGCGTCGACCGGGCGCTGCCCACCTACGCGCCGGACCTGTCGGCCAAGGCGACGCGGTCGCTGCGCGAGCTGGGCGTGCAGGTGCTGACCGGGGCGGTGGTGAAGATGGTCGAGCCGGGGGCCATCGCCTACGAGCGCGACGGCAAGCTCGAGTGCCTCCCCGCCGAGAACGTCTTCTGGGCCGCGGGCGTGAAGGCCTCGCCGCTGGGGGCGCACCTCGCCCGCGCGACCGGCGCGCCGCTCGACAAGCAGGGACGCCTCGTCGTCAACCCGGACCTGACCGCCGGCACGCACCCGGAGATCTTCGTCGTCGGAGACCTGGCCCACGTCGAGCAGGACGGCAAGCCGCTCCCGGGCGTCGCGCCGGTGGCGATGCAGCAGGGCCGCTACGTCGGCAAGGTCCTGGCGAAGCGGCTCGCCGGCAAGAGCGCGCCCGAGCCCTTCCGCTACCGGGACCGCGGCAGCATGGCGGTCATCGGGCGCACCCGCGCGGTGGCGGACCTGAGCGTGGTGCGCTTCGGCGGCTTCCTCGCCTGGCTCACCTGGCTCTTCGTCCACCTGATGTACCTGGTGGGCTTCGGCTCGCGGCTGCTGGTGTTCGTGCAGTGGGCCTGGAACTACTTCAGCTACAACCGGTCGGCCCGGCTCATCACCGGGCCGGACCCGCTGCCGCTGGTGCAGCCGCAGGCCAAGGAGTACGTGCCGGCGCGCAAGAGCCGCACTTCGCGGGAGAAGCCCGCGGCGACCCACTGATCAAGCCAGCCATCGTGCCCCGCCCGGCCCAGGTGCCTCAGTTCTCGAGGCTCGTGACCGTGGCGTAGCCGCCGGACACCGGGCTGGAGACGTCCACGCTGATCTTGATGACCTCCGCGCGGCTGTTGCAGCCGACCTGGATGACCATCTCCACGGCCTTCGTGCCGGAGCTGGGGACGAAGTCGAACTCCAGCTTGTTGCCGTTGCGCACGATGTTGGAGACGGTGGCGCCGGTGACCTCCGGGTCGGCGGGCCAGGTCATGGTGTTGGTCCCCGACGAATAGAACGACAAGTACGCGTGCAGCTTGGTGGGCGCGCCTGCGTCCACCTCCTCCCAGCTGATCCCGGTGCTGATGTGCGTGAGCAGCGTCGAGGTCGACGGGTTCGCCTCGCAGTGGATGGGCTCGGGCGCCGGATCGCAACCGAGGAACAGCCCGATGCCGGTCGCGCCGACCGCTGCGCCGCCGATGGCGGCCTTCTTGAGGATCCTCTTGAGGTGGTCCGCCGCCTTCTGCTGCGGCGACTTGGGGTTGGAATGGTCGTTCTGGTTCATGAAGCTTCTCCAGGCTCGAAGACGGTGAGCTGCTGCCGGCCGCTGGGGTGAGACGAGGCCGAGCTCGAAGCGCGCTCGGGGGCTGCTGGGGGCTTGCTACTCCAGGCTCAGGATCGAGACGTTCTTTCCGGCTTCGGGCTGCGAGACGCCGAAGCCGAGCTTGAGCACCTCGGGCTTCGACGAGCAGGCCAGCTCGAAGACGGCGTCGACCCGGGCCGTGCCCTGGCTGGGAACGAAGTCGAAGACCAGCTTGGACTCCTCACGCTGGGTCGCGACGACGGTGCCGCCGGCAAGCGTCGGGTCGGCCTTGAAGGTGATGCCCTCGCTGCTGGCGTGCTCGCTGAGCCCGAGGCTCGACGTGGACCAGCAGGCCACCCGCGTCCTGCTGCCGCCAGACCGCCTCCGCGCGCACCAGACCTCGGTCGAGGAACTCCTGGGTGATCGGGTTCCCATCGCAGATGGGCGGCGGCAGCGGGTCGCACACCAGCGGACTGCAGGATCCGCAGCCGCCCACGATGCCCAGCGCCGCTCCGCCGACGGCGGCGTTTCGCAGGATCTTCTTCAGATGGTCGGCGGCGCGCTGCTGCGGCGCCTTCCGGTCTTGGTCCTGGCTCATCGACCCTCCCTCACGGCCCTGGCTTCGACACTCTCTCACGAATCGACCGCTCGAGGACGGCGGCGTCGGCCTCGATGGCCTTCTCGGCGGCGCGCAGGCGGAGCCCGAGACCCGAGACGAACGAGTCCGCGGGAGCAGCGGCGCCGCGCTCGCGCACGAAGCGGACGATCTCGCGCAGCCCGGCCACCGAGTCGGCGGCCAGGCGCCGGTTGAGCGCCTTGGCCTCTTCGACCCACTGCGGCCGGTAGCGCTCGGGGAAGAAGTGCCGCGCGCTCTCGGCGTCGAAGCGCGTGCCCATCAACCTGTTGGCCAGGGAGTGCGAGGCGAAGTTGCGCTCGTAGAACGCCTGGATGGCCAGCTCGAAGGTCTTCTGGATCTCGGGGTTGGCCAGCGGGTAGTCCCAGCCCAGGTAGTCGCCGGTGCAGCGGCGCTCGCGCTGCATCCGCTCCAGCAGCGGCGTGCCGGCGTAGAGCTCGACGCGGCCGAAGTTGAAGGGGTTCTCGCCGTAGCGCTCCATGAAGGCGAGGTTCGCCTCCAGCGTCTCGAGGGTGGTGTCCGGGTCGAAGACGAGCAGGTTGAAGCAGACGTAGATGCCCAGCCGCGTGAGCACCTCCAGCGCCGCGTGGTTCTGCTCGGAGGCCACCTTGCGCCCCAGCGTGACCAGGCCCTGGTCGCTGTCGCTCTCGACGCCCAGGAAGACGCGCACGCAGCCCAGCCGGTCGCGCATGGCGCCGAAGACCTCGTCGGTCACGTCGTTGGGCCGCGCCTTGACCACCGTCGCGAAGCGCGTCATCCCCAGCCGCTCGATCTCGTCGGCCAGCGCGTGGATGCGCTCCAGGCTGTCCTGCGGCCGCGGGAGGAAGAAGTTGTCGTCGTGGAAGATGAAGATGTCGCGGCCCTTCTCCGCCTGCAGCCAGACCATCTCGCGCGCCACGTCCTCGACCGGGCGCAGCCGGTAGCGCTTTCCGGGCAGCGTCTGCTCGTGCCAGGCGGCGATGCAGCAGAAGGCGCAGCGGGCGTAGCAGCCGCGTCCGGAGACCATCGCGGCGATCCCGTGGCCCAGGCAGCGGGCGGGCTCTCCCCGGCGGTCGGGCCAGGGCAGCCTGGCCAGGTCCGGCGGCGAGCGCAGCGGCGCCAGGACCACCTGGCCCTGGGCGTCGCGGGTGGCGAGCCCGGGGATGCCCGAGAGCGGCGCGCCGTCTTCGAGCGCTTTGGCGAGCTCGACGATCAGCTCCTCGCACTCGTGCCGGCAGAGGCTGTCGAGCTGCGGGAAGTCGCGCAGGAGCTCGGCGGCGGCGAAGGTCCCGAAGTGGCCGCCGGCGGTGATGTGACCCTGGTAGCCGCGCTCGCGCAGCCCCATCGCCAGCGCCAGGAAGTCGAGCGCGCGCCACTGGAAGGCGAGCGAGAGCGCCACGACCAGCGGGGGCTCGGAGCGGCGCGAGAGGACGGCGTCGAGGACCGCCGGCAGCTCCAGCTCGCGGTTGAAGGGGACCAGCTCGCACTCGAACCCCGCCGCCGCGAGCGCGCTCGCGAGGTGACGCAGGCTCAGGTTCTCTTCGTACTCGGGTCCGACCAGGGCGAGCCAGGGCATGGGCGAATCCTAGCCCTTCCGTGAGCAGGCGACCGAGCCCCCATCCGCTCGGGCGCCTTTTCGTCGCGCCTCGCCGTCGCGAGCTTGAGGTGCATGGGCCAGGCAGGCCCGGGGGTCTCCATGCGAGGCGTCATCGGCTCGGCCATCCTGCTGTGGGCGCTGACCGCGTGCGGCGGTCCGGTGGGCGGCGGCCCGGGCGGTGCCACCTCCGGCCCCGAGGCGTTCGTCGGCACCTGGAACGCGTCCGGGCAGCTCACCGTCTCGCTCTTCACTCCGCTGGGCAACCTCACCTCCTACTTGCCGGCCACCGGCGTCGCCACCATCGACGCCGGCAGCGGCGCGGACGAGAATCGTCCTGACTCACGAGAACGGCTGCTCGGTGGCGGCGACCGTGGTCGGCAGCCGGGCGACCATCGCCGACGGCGCGTCGTGCACGGTGACCAGCGCGGGCTCGAACGTCACCATCACCTTCCACAGCGGGGTCATCACCCGCCAGGACGCCTCGACCCTCTCGCTCAATGCCTCGGGGGACGCCATCGCCACCACCTCCGGCAACCCGCTCAGCGGCGGGAGCGGCAGCTTCAGCTGGACGGGGACGATGGTGAGGGCGCCCTAGCGCCGTGGCCCCACCCCCGCCTCCCCGTCGCTGATGGATCCGGAGGATCCAAGCGAAGATGCTCAGGGCTCCGGTGAGGAGCCCGTGGGTTGCCCTAGCGACCCTCGGCTTGACACGACGCTTGCTCGATTGCTGTTCGGGTGACTCGCCTTCTCGGTCCTCCGGTGTGGAGCCCGTGGGTTGCCCCTTCGACCTTCGGCTCTACACGACTCGTCCGAATCGTGGAGCGTTCCTTCCGGACCAACAGCAATCGAGCGAGCGTCGTGTCAGGACCAAGGCCGCCAAGGCAACCAGCGGGCTCCTCACCGGAGCAGTGAGCGCACCGCCCCTTATCCTCCCCATCCGTCCGCGACGGGGAGGCGGGGGAGGGGCCTCGCGGATTGCCTTTCTTGGGTCCCCTGTTGAGGCAGCGTCGCGCGCGTCGTGCGCGCTTGCTAGCCCAACCCCCGCCGACTAGCCTGCCGGGCGATCGAACGTCCGGTCCGCATCCAGGAGAACTGCATGAGCCTCGTCCTTCAGAAGAATGCCTTCTTCGGCCGCCGCAAGGGCCCCGTGGTCATGGTGGTCATGGACGGTGTGGGCCTGGGACCCGACTACGCCGGCAACGCGGTCAAGCTCGCCTCCAAGCCCACCCTCGACGCGCTCTTCGCGAGCTCGCCCTGGATGCCCATCGCGGCGCACGGCGTGGCCGTGGGCATGCCCTCCGACGCGGACATGGGCAACAGCGAGGTGGGCCACAACGCGATCGGCGCCGGCCGGGTCTTCGACCAGGGCGCCAAGCTCGTCAGCAACGCCATCAGCACCGGGCAGATCTTCGAGGACCAGGGCTGGAAGGAAGTCGTCGGCAACGTGGTCAAGGGCAAGGGCACGCTCCACCTCATCGGCCTGTTCTCCGACGGCAACGTCCACAGCCACCTCGACCACCTCAAGGCGCTGGTGAAGGCCGCCAAGCAGGCCGGGGCCCCCAAGGTCGCGGTCCACGCGCTGCTCGACGGCCGCGACGTCGGCGAGACCAGCGCCCTCGACTACACCGAGCCGTTCGAGAAGTGGATCGCCGAGGTCGACCCCAACTACGGCATCGCCTCCGGCGGCGGCCGCATGAACATCACCATGGACCGCTACGAGGCCGACTGGTCCATGGTCGAGCGCGGCTGGAAGACGCACGTGCTGGCCGAGGGCCGCACGTTCCCGTCCGCCAGCGCCGCGGTGAAGGCCTACCGCGCCGAGAAGCCGGGCGTCATCGACCAGGACCTTCCGGCGTTCGTCGTGGCCGGCAAGGACGGCAAGCCCTTCGCGCCCGTCGTTGACGGCGACTCGGTGGTCTTCTTCAACTTCCGCGGCGACCGCGCCATCGAGATCAGCAAGGCGTTCACCGGCGGGAAGGTGCCCTTTGAGCGCAAGCGCGAGCCGAAGGTCGTCTACGCCGGGATGATGACCTACGACGGCGACACCAACCTCCCCGCCCGCATCCTCGTCCGCCCGCCCGCCATCGACCGCACCGTGGGCCAGTACCTGGCCGAGACCGGCGTGCGTTCGTTTGCCTGCTCCGAGACGCAGAAGTACGGCCACGTCACCTACTTCTGGAACGGCAACCGCTCCGGCTACATCAACGAGAAGGTCGAGAAGTACCTGGAGGTCCCCAGCGACCGCGTGCCGTTCGAGCAGCGCCCGTGGATGAAGGCCGCGGAGATCACCGACGCCCTCATCGCCGAGATCCAGACCGGCAACCGCGCCTTCCTGCGCGTCAACTTCGCCAACGGCGACATGGTTGGCCACACCGGCGACTTCCACGCCGCCCGCCAGGCCGTGGAGACCGTCGACCTGTGCCTTGGCCGCATCCTGCCGGCGGTGAAGGCCGCCGGCGGCATCTGCATCATCACCGCCGACCACGGCAACGCCGATGAGATGTACGAGTTGGACAAGAAGGGCGGCGTGAAGATGGAGAATGGCAAGCCCAAGGCCAAGACCAGCCACACGCTCAACCCGGTGCCGGCCATCGTCTACGACCCGAACCTGAACGGCGAGTGGGAGCTGGACAAGGGCGTCGCCAAGCCTGGCCTCGCCAACCTGACGGCGACCATGCTCACGCTGCTCGGCTACCAGCCGCCGGCCGACTACCTGCCTTCCATCGTCAAGCTCAAGGGCTAGCCCCGACACCGGCCGACACACCGAGCTTGTCGAGGGGTCAGTGCTCGGTCTTCGACCCCCTCGAACCGAAGGATCCAGCGCAGCTTCGGCGGCGGAACCATGATCGTCGACCTGCAGCTTCTCGAACGGCTCGCCCGGCACTGCGCCGAGCGAGCCGGTTCGTTTCGAGACGACGGCGAAGATGGGACACGCTTCGGTCTCGACCGGCCGCTCGACCAGACCTTCGCGCTCCTGCTGCACCGCGGCCCGCGCACCGGAGTCCACTTCCAGTCGACGGACCCCGCGGTGACCCCTCAGCTTCCTGACGAAGCGCAAGGCCAACGCCGCAGAGGCTGCTGGCAGGTCCATTCAGGCCGCAGCCAAGTGGCTTGCCGCCAACGGCCGGTGGGCCCTCACGCGCAGCTTCCTGGAGCGGCTCGACGACGGTCTCCTCCTCGCCGACTTCGAGAGCTCGGCCACGAAGCTCGGCCGGCTCGAGCAGCCGCCGGCCATCTCTCGGGTGCTCTGGCGCGGCGCGTGGGCCGGCGACGGCGGGAGAGCCAGCATGTGGCTCGTGCGGCTCGCCTCCCACGAGTACGGCCTGCTCCAGAAGGAAGGCGAGGGCTTCGCCTGGCACGCCGGCTCCCGCGACGACATGCTCTCGACCGTGCCTGACCAGTTCTTCGACATGGCGACACCCATCGCCATCGCCCGCGACCGACCTGACGAATCGGAATCGGCGACGCCGCGGTAGTCCTACGCTTCCTCGATCGCCGCGCTCAGGCGGTCGAGCTCGCCCGATGGGAACTCGCGGTGAAAGCCCTCGCGCAGCTGCGCGGGCGTGCGCCTCGTTTGGAGATTCCTGAGCGCGCGCCAGAAAGGCATGCAGACGCCGCGAAAGGTCCCGGAGACTTCGAGGATCTTCTCGCCCGTCCCCTTCATGCGCCTGCGGTCAGGAAAGCGCCGGAGCGTCGAATCGATGCGGTCTCCGGTCTTGGTGAAGCAGAGGTCGACCTCGGCCGGCTCCTCATTCCAGGTGGAGACCTGCGCGCCCTCGACCTGAAGCATCGCGTGCAGGGCATTGATCAGGCCGAGGAACGAGTCCGTCGGCGTGTACGAGCCGATGACCTGCACCTCCTCTTCGAAGCTGATGATCGTCAACGCCACCCACCCTGCGCTCGGATCGTCAAAGGCGACCTTGAGTGCCATCGGTCTCCCTTCACTTCTTTGGCAGCCGGCAGCCAAGCGCCTTGCCCAGCTCCAGCGCCTTTTCGTTCGCGGGTGCTTCAGGCCCGGTGATCTTCAGCGCGAAGGAAACCGACTCGCAACTCGGGCTCTCCCCGATCCGATTGCTGGCAGCGCGCTCCATTCTGCGCAGCATGTCGAGCAGGCTGGTGTCCTTCGGATTGAGCTCGGACCCGCGGTGCGCGTGCTCGAAGCAGACCTCGAGATGGTCCTTGGCATAGGCGTCCTTGGCGAGCTCCGCGTGCAGCTTCGCCAGGTCGGCCTTCACGTTGCGCATCGCCTCGCTCTCGAGCCCTTGCGGCAGCACACGCGCCTCGGCGTCGAAGGCCTCCTTGAGGACGGCTTCGGCCTCCTTGGCCTGCTTGAGCGCGATGCGCCCGGCGCCGGTGGTGACCTTGCCGTCGATCAGGTCGAGCCAGAGGATGAGGTCGCTCAGTTGCGAGCGCTCGTTGGGCGTCGCCTGCGAGCGCAGGTTCTTGAGCGCGCTGGAGGCCTTTTTGGCGCTGCCGTCCTTGAAGTAGCCGACCATCGCGTCACCGACCTTCGGGTTCGGGTACCTGGCACGGATGGCTTTCTGGGCCTCCTCGACCGGGTCCGGCGTCCGCGTCTGGATGGGGCTCTGGAACTTGGCGTACTCCGGCGGGCAGGCGTACTCGCCCTTGCCCTTCCCGAGGTTCCGCGCGGCGTGCTGGAAGTACTTGAGCGCGTCGGCGTCGGCGCCCTCAGGCCGGTTGCAGGTCAGCTCCAGCGCGCGGCGGCAGCTCTGCTTGTAGGCCGCCTCGAACCAGCCGCCGTTCACGTCGCCCTTGCACTGGTTCCGGTACTTCTTGAGCAAGATGTCGACGGCCTCGTTGAACCTGGCCGACGCCTTCGAGAAGGCCGCCGTCCCCTGCTCGACCTTCAAGAGCTCCTTGAGCCCTTCCTCTTCCAGCCCGGTCCCGATGAGCTTGTTCGCCGCTTCGAGGAACGCCTCGTTCTCGAGCTCCTTCTGGCAGCGCTTGGCGAGGCGATTTGCGCCGCGCGTCTCGTCGAGCTCGTGGACCTCGGTGCAGGTCGCGATGCACTTGTTCAAGTCGTACTCGGCCGAATCGCGGTCGGAGTAGGACTGGCACCGCCCCAGCTTCTTGGCGACCTCCCGCTCCTTGTCCCCCGTCGGCGGCCTGATTGGCGGCTCGGGCGGCGGACCGGTCCGGACGATGGCGACGACGGCGATCGCCAGCGCCGCGACACCAGCGATGCCGAGGACGATCATCTTGGTGCTGCCCCTGTTCGTCGTCGCCTCCGACTTGGCCGGCTTCTCGCCGCCCGGGCCAGCGAAGACCAGCTCCACGACGCCGAAGCGCACGACGTCTCCCGGCTGCAGCTCGGCTTCGGTGATCCGCTCGTCGTTGAGGAACGTCCCGTTGGAGCTGTTCAAGTCGCGCACCGAGAACCTCTGCCCGGTCTTCACGATCTCGGCGTGGCGACGGCTGACCGAGTCGTCGTCGATGAGGAGGTTCGCGGGCCCGACGCGTCCGACCACGAGCCGCGCCCGGTTCAGCGCGAACGACAGGCTGGCGAACGGGCCCTCGCCCTGGAGCGTCGGCGCCAGGTCGCGGCGCGGCGGCGCCTTGGCGACCGGACGCGGTCGGCGCGGAGGGGCTTCCGCCGCCCTCATCATCCGAGTCGCACGCTTCACCGGCAGGTCGTCGCCGCTCTTCTTCGCCATCGCGTCCTCGCCCGTTCCGGCCGGCTTGGGGCCAGGTTCCGAATCGTCCGAATCCGCGGGCGGTCGGCTCGGGGCCAGGTTCCGAATGCTCCGAATCCGCCGCACCGGCTCGGCTCGAACTCCCACACAGGTCATTGTCTGGAACGGCTCGGGCGAGATTCCGAGCTAGCCGCAACTCCTTGAATTTACTGTTGTTCCAGCCTTGCGACCTCTAACATACCGAAATTACTTGGTTTCTGTTTCCGGGCAAATCCCGGCGATCCGGCCGCGGTGTCGCCAGGAGGGTAGAAAGCGAACCCAAATCGCCAAACTCGGCCGCCAAGGGGCCTGGCTGGCCACCACGGCGCGGTGGAGTCGCCAGCCCCATTTCAATAGGCCTGGCTTTCGATCGCCTCAGGGCGAGCCGCCCAGCGGCCCAGAAGGGCCTTCCCGAGGCTTCAAAACCACCTTGCAAGCTGGCGTTTTTGTTGATGTTTTTGGCCTCGTTTCGGGATGCGCGCGTCCTGCCCTCCAGTCGCGCCGTGCCGAACCTTGTCCTATGGATGTGTCGCCCAGCACCTCTCACCGCATCCTGGTCGGGCTCGCCCTGATCTCGATCGCGCTGACGGTCTGGATCATCCGGCCGTTCTGGGCAGCGCTGTTCCTGGCTGCGGTGCTCGCCGGCGCGCTGCGGCGCCCCATGGGGTGGCTGTCTGCCCACCTTCGCGGCAAGCGTTCGCCTGCGGCGTTGCTGCTGACGCTCGCGGTCCTCTTCACCATCGCCGTCCCCGTCGCCGGGCTCGGCGCGGTGGTGATCGCCGAGTTGCTGCAAGGCATCGAGTGGCTGCGCGGAGTCTTCGCGAGCCAGGGCGTCGAGGGCCTCATCCAGCGCCTTCCCGACGGGCTGGAGAAGGCGGCTCGCAACCTCGCCTCGAGCATCCCCGACGCGCAGGCCTACCTGCAGCGCTTCGCCTCCGCCAGTGGCCAGGCCGCGGCCGCCGTGGGAGGCGCGGTCGCCGCCACGACCCACCTGCTGCTGCAGGGCGCGATGATGCTCATCGCCCTCTACTTCTTCCTCACCGATGGCGACCGCCTCGTCGCCTGGCTGGACGCCAACGCGCCGCTGCGCCACGGACAGCTCGTCTCGCTGATCGACGAGTTCCGGCGCACGGCCACCTCGGTGCTCTGGGCGAGCGTGGGGACCGCCGCCATCCAGACCGCGGTCGCCGCCGTCGGCTACCTCATCGCCCGGGCGCCGGTGCCGATCTTCCTGGTCCTGCTCACCTTCGTGGTCGCGCTGATCCCCGCGGTCGGCGGCGGCCTGGTGGTGGTGTCCGCGGGCATCGTGCAGCTCGTCTCCGGCCACGTCATCTCGGGCGTGTTCCTCATCGTCTGGGGCGTCTTCGCGGTGGGGCTCGTCGACAACTTCACGCGGCCGTACCTGCTCAAGGGCGGGATGGCGCTGCACGGCGGAATCGTGTTCTTCGCGCTGCTCGGAGGCGTCGCCGCGTTCGGCGGCATCGGGCTGATCGTCGGCCCGCTGATCGTGACCTTCCTGATGTCGGTGACTCGGCTCTACCGGCGGGACCTCGAGCGGCAGGAGGCCCGCGCAACGTGATCAGCCCTGCTTCGGAGGCGCCGGCGGAGGGCTCTCAGGCCCTGCCGAGAGGCGGTAGCCGCAGCGGAACGGGCACGGGACGTCTCGCGGATGGTCAATCTTGGCGCAGATCACCGGCCGGCCCCACCCGCGACAGTACGTCTCGGCTGCCAGCAGCATGCCCAGCGGCGGCGCGGTGAAGTAGATCCACAGCCACGTCAGCTGGCGCGCAGCCAGAGCCGAGGCGAAGCTGCGCGCAGGGTTCAGGCTCATCCCCGAAATCGGAGAGAGCAGCGCGATGTAGCAGGCGACCAGCGCCCCGACGAGCAGCCCAGTCCTCCTGGCGAGGCGCTTGCTGTTGGTGCTGGTGAGCACCAACAGCATCAGGGCGTAGGCCATCCCCAGCTCCGTCGCGAAGGCCGCTCCCTCCCCGCTGCTGCCGGGAGAGGTGGCGATGGCGTGCACCGGCGGGGCGACGAAGGCGGCGCCGAGCAGCGCCGCGAGCAGCAGGACCCCGGCCGCGCCGCCCACGAATTGGGCCGCGATGTAGAACGCCGCGTCATAAGGCTCGACCTTCCCCAGCCGCCAGAACGTGACCGTGACGGCCGGGTTGACGTGCGCCCCCGAGCGCCTTCCCCAGGGTGAGTAGACGATCGCCACGACCGTCGCCCCGACGAGCAACCCCATGAGCACGCGCCGCGCCATCGGCCATGGCAGGGCGCGGTGCAAGGGCGAGCTCGGGAACTCGAGCGCGGTGGCGTAGAGGCCCGCGGCGATCATGAAGAAGCCCAGCCCCGCGGCCTCGATGAGGTACTCCCGCCAGTGGGAGCGCAGCGCCCGGCGCATCGAGCCAAGCTTCGGTCCTGCGCCCGCAGACGGCCTGCGCGCTCGGCCCCAGGGCGCCGAGCCGGGGGCTCGCGTGAGCCCTGCCGGGGGCGCCCACGCCGCGCACATTTCGTCCGCAGAGGGGGCCTGGAGCATGTCTGAGAGCTTCGACGTGGTCGTCATCGGCGGTGGCCCGGCCGGAGAGGTCGCGGCCGGCTGCTGCGCCAAGGGCGGGCTCTCCGTCGCGCTCGTCGAGAAGGAGCGCGTCGGCGGCGAGTGCTCGTTCTGGGCCTGCATGCCGAGCAAGGCGCTGCTGCGCCCCGGCGAGGTGCTGGCCGCCGCCCAGCGGGTCCCCGGCGCCCGCCGGGCCATCTCCGGCACCCTCGAGACCAGCGCGGCCCTCGGGTGGCGCGACGCCATCGTCGACCACCTCGACGATGCGCGACAGGCCCGGTGGCTCGAGGACCAGAAGATCTCGCTCCTGCGCGGCATCGGACGCCTCACCGGGCCGCGCGCGGTAGACGTAGCCGGCTCCGACGGGAACGTGCGGCACCTGGCCGCGCGCCGCGCGGTGATCCTGGCGACCGGCTCGGTTCCCTCGGTCCCGCCGGTCGCCGGGCTACGCGAGAGCAGGCCCTGGTCCAGCCGCGATGCGACCTCTGCCCGCGCGGCCCCGCGCCGGCTCGTGGTGCTCGGTGGAGGAGCGGTCGGGCTCGAGTTGGCGCAGGCCTTCCGGCGCCTCGGATTGGCGGAGGTGACCGTCCTCGAGGCGGCGCCGAGGCTGCTGCCCAACGAGGAGCCATTCGCCGGGGAGAGCGTCGCCGCGGCCTTCGAGCGCGAGGGCATCGCCGTCCGGGTCGGCTGCCGGGTGACCGAGGTGCGGCGAGGCGCCGGCGCGACTCCGGTCCGGGTCCAGCTCGAGCACGGGACGGCGGTCGAGGCGGACGAGGTGCTGGTCGCCGCGGGCCGCCGACCGGCGTCGGGCGAGCTGGGCCTGGAGACGGTGGGACTGACCCCTGGGCACGCGGTGGAGGTCGACGAGCACCTGCGAGCCAAGGGCGTCTCCGACGAGTGGCTCTACGCCGTCGGCGACGTGAACGGACGGGCTGCGCTCACGCACATGGGCAAGTACCAGGGCCGCGTCGCCGCCGCTCACGTGCTCGGCCGAGGAAACGCCTCGGCGCTCGCGCTGACGATGGCCGCCGTGCCGCGGGTCACCTTCACGGATCCCCAGGTGGCGGCGGTGGGCCTCACCCGGGCCGCCGCGGAGCAGAGGGGGCTGACCGCCCGCGTGGTGCAGGTCCCGCTGGAGAGCACGGCCGCGGCGACGGTCCGCGGCGAGGGAGTCGCCGGGGTCGGCTGCCTGGTGCTCGACGCCCGACGCCAGGTCTGCGTGGGGGCGACCTTCCTCGGCCCGGAGATCGGCGAGCTGCTGCACTCGGCCACCGTCGCCATCGTCGGCGAGGTCCCGGTCTCGCGCCTGGCCCACGCGGTGCCGTCGTTCCCCACCTTGAGCGAGGTGTGGCTGCACCTGCTGGAGGCGCTGGAGCGTTAGGCGCGGGTCCCTGCGCCCGTGCGCGAGGAGGCGAGGACATGAAGGCCATCACCGTCAAGCCGGGCAGCAAGGACTCCATCTCGGTCGCGGACGTGCCGGCCCCGTCGGTCGACGCCTTTCCCCACGGCCGCGGGGTGCTGGTGCGGGTGCTCCGCGTGGGCCTCGACGGCACCGACCGGGAGATCAACTCCGGCGAGTACGGCTCCACGCCGGACGGCGAGGACTACCTGGTGCTCGGCCACGAGAGCCTCGGGATCGTCGAGGCGGTCGGGCCGGCGGTCTACGAGCTCGTGCCGGGCGACTACGTGGTGGCCATGGTGCGCCACGCCGGCACGAGCCTCTACGACGCCATCGGCCTGCAGGACATGACGACCGACGAGGCCTACCACGAGCACGGCATCAGCCACGTCCATGGATTCCTCACCGAGCGGTACGTCGACGGCCCGGACTGCCTCATCAAGTTCCCCCGCGGGCTGCGGCACGTCGGCGTGCTGCTCGAGCCGACCAGCGTCATCGAGAAGGGCCTGAACCAGGCGTGGGAAATCCAGCGGCGGATGAAGGTGTGGCGGCCGCGGCGGGCGGCGGTCCTGGGCGCGGGGACCATCGGCCTGCTGGCGACGCTCGGGCTGCGGCTTCGGGGGCTGCAGGTCACCACCTTCGGCCTGCAGGAGCCGCCCTACCTCAACAGCGACCTCGTCCGGGCCCTGGGCGCCACCTACCAGAGCACGCGGCAGAAGAGCGTGACCGAAGTGGCCCGACAGGCGGGGGGCTTCGACCTGGTCTTCGAGGCCAGCGGGTACTCGCCGCTGGTCTTCGAGGCCATGGCCACCGTGGCCAAGAACGGCGTGCTGGTGCTCTCCAGCGTTACCGGGGGCATGAAACGCCTGGAGGTCGCCGCCGACGCCATCAACCTCGGCTTCGTGCTGGGCAACCGCGTGATGGTGGGTACCGTCAACGCCAGCCGCGAGGACTTCGAGTCGGGAGTGCGCGATTTGGCCGTCGCCGAGGCCGAGTACCCGGGCTGGCTCGAGCGGCTGCTCACCCGCCGCGTGCCTGGGCTCGACCACTGTCCGCGCGAGGTGAGGCTCCTCGACACTTCGCCCGGCGCCATCAAGACCTACGTGGAGGTCGCGCCGCTGCCGTGAAGGCAGCACGGCAGCTGCCCGGTCGCACGCCGCCGGCCGGGGTCGGGTGCGAGGAGCCAGCCACGGGGCTCTCTGGGCCCAGCAGTCCGGCCTCGCAGCTCGAAGGCTCTCTACTTTCCTGAAAGAGACGTTGCTTCGCGCGGAAGCGAAGCGCCGAACCGAAGTCGGGCTCGACGGCTCGGGGCGCCGGCCAGGCGCCGATGGGGAGGAGAGGTGCCATGGACAAGAAGACCCTAGCGAAGGACGGCCTGGTGTCCGGGCTGCTGGTCGGGGCGCTGTTCGCAGCCGCCGAGATGGTCGGGTCGCAGATCCTCGGAGCGAGTCCCGTCAGCCCGTGGCGGGCCTTCGCCAGCACCGCCCTGGGACAGCGGGCGCTGGAGCAGGTGCCGCTCGCCACCGCGCTGCCGGTGGGGGTCGTCGCCCACTTCGTGCTCTCGGCGCTCTATGGCGTCGCCTACGCGTTCGCGAACCGGCGGCTCTGCGCGAACGAGACCCGCTCGAGCTTCTCGAGGGAAGCCGGGCTCGGGCTCTTCTTCGGCCTGGCGCTCTATGTCGTCAACTTCCAGGTCTTCGCCCGCCTGATCTACCCGTGGTTCCTGGGGGCGAACCAGGTCGCCCAGCTCATCTACCACGTCTTCTTCTTCGGCCTGCCCCTGGCGCTCCTCATCACCGTCTTGGAGCGCAAGGCGCTCGGGATTCGGGCGCCCACCGCCGCACGCTCCAGCAGTCGCTGACGGCGGCCGGTGCCGCGCCGCGCCCCTCTCTCCTCTACGACGGGGGCGTCGCTTGGGCGGCCGCGGCCTGCAGCGCGGGCCGCCCGCCCGGGCCCGCTGGCTCGCCCAGGGAGACGCGGCCGATTCCGAAGGCGTCGGTGCGCCCCCAGCGGCCCGGGATGCCGATGAGCCCGACCCGCTCGATCCCGGTCGGGACCGCAGGGTCGATGAGCAGGTGCCCGCCCATCGCCTCCAGCCCGAGCATCGTCGACATCAGCAGCAGCGGCGCGCCCGTCGCCCACGCCTGCGGGCTACAGGCGGTGGGGTACTCGACCGGATAGTGGGCGAGCGAGCGCGGGTGGCCCGAGAAGGCCTCCGGCAGCCGGCCGTTGAAGAACTGGGCCGCCTCGAGCATCGCCATCGCGATGCGCGCCGCCTCGCGCCGGTAGCCATAGCGGCGCAGGCCGGCGGCGATGAAGGAGTTGTCGTGGGGCCAGACCGTGCCGACGTGGTAGCCGATGGGGTTGTAGCCGCGGTCGGAGGCGCTCATCGTCCGCACGCCCCAGCCGGAGAACAGCCGCGGCCCCATCAGGTGCTCCGCGCAGGCGGCGGCCTTGTCCTCGTCGGCGATGCCGCTCCACAGCAGGTGGCCGATGTTGGAGGTGAGCGCGTCGACCTGGCGCTTCTCGCCGTCGAGCGCGAGCGCGAAGAAGCGCCGGTCAGCGACCCAGAAATCCTGGTTGAAGCGCCGCTTGAGCGCCGCCGCCTGCTCCTCCAGCTTCTCGGCCAGCGCGGCGTCGCCCCAGACCTCGCGCGCCAGGCGGGCGCAGCGCCGGCGAGCGTCGTACACGTAGCCCTGGATCTCGCAGGTCGCGCGAGGCAGTTTGGCCAGCGAGCCGTCGGCGAAGAGGACGGAGTTCCAGGAGTCCTTCCAGCACTGGTTTTCCAGCCCGGTCGTGGTGTTGCGCCGCTCGTACTCGACGTAGCCGTCGCCGTCGCGGTCGCCGTAGCGGTCGATCCACTCCAGCGCGCGGCGGGCGGTCCCCTCGAGGTCGCGCACCAGCCCCGTATCGCCGCTCCACTTCTCGTACTCGTCGAGCAGGATGAGTAAGAGCGGCGTGCTGTCCGCGGAGCCGTAGTAGGGCGAGTGCGGCCGCTCGTTGAAGGCGGTCAGCTCGCCCCAGCGGATCTCATGGGCGATCTTGCCCGGCTCCTCGTCCTTGAAGCCGTCGACGCGGGTGCCCTGCATCGAGGCCAGCTCCCGCAGGGTGGTCGCCGCCAGGTCGGGGGTGTAGGGCAGCGACTGCAGGCTGGTCAGGATGCTGTCGCGGCCGAACACCGCCATGAACCACGGCAGCCCGGCCGCGGGCATGGCGGCCTCCTGGGAGGCCCTGGGGAAGAAGCGCAGCCCGGCCAGGTCGACGAGGCTGCGCCGGTAGATCTGCTCCAGCGGCTTCCACGAGGTCTCCAGGCTCGGGGCGTTGGCGGTCCAGGCCTCCAGGCTGACTCCCGCTGGGCGGGGCTCGAGGTCCCCATGCCCGTACTTGACGCGGTCGCGCCGGTCGGTCCACCCGTCGATGGCGGCGATGACGTCCAGGCAGGTCGTCCACTCCCCCTGCGGCTCGAGGTGCACCTTGAACCGCAGACCGTCGTCGTCGAACTCGCAGGGCTCGCCCGAGGAGATCCAGGTCTCGCGCACGAAGTCGCCCCGCCGGTACCCGAGGATGAGCCGGCCTTCGCCCGCCTTGCGGTAGAGCTCGCCCTTCTTCTCCAAGGCGTCCTTGACCTCGAAGAGGTCGGCGAAGTCGCTGGCCGCTTGGACGCGCACCTCGAGGTCCATCGCCTGCTGGCTGTGGTTGAGCAGCGTCAGGTCCTCGTGGAAGCCGGCGCCCACCGCCCGCTTGCGGATGATGGAGAGCGGAGCGTCCACGTAGATCGTGCCGGTGGAGGGCACGAGGAAGAACTGCACCGCCAGGTACTGCAGGTCGTCGGTCGACAGCACGCTCGGCCGCTGGCCGTCGACCGTGAGGACCCAGCGCGAGAGGTAGCGCATGTCCTGGTGGAACAGCCCCTGCGGCTCGGCGGGCGAAGCCTCGACGTCCCCGCGGCGGTCGCTGACGCAGAAGGTGCTGCCGTCGAGGATGCTGACAGTGCTGGAGACCACGTGCGCCCCCTCCCTCTCTGCCCCGGCCAGGGCCGCGAGCCGGGCTCGACTACCCTATGCACTGGGAGCCCACCTGCGCCTGCGCTCCCCACCGGCAGGCGCCGGCCGCGCCGGCCTGACACCGGGCCGGCGCCAGGCGCGCCCGACACCTGCCTGGCAGCGGTCGTGGGCGCGGCGCCCACTGCCTTAGGTTGAAAGCCGACCGGACCGGGAAGGCAGGGCCGTGCGAGGGGAGAGGGCGACCATGGGAGCCGAGCGCTACGACGTGATCATCATCGGGACGGGGGCGGGAGGCGGGACCCTGGCCAGGCGCCTGGCCCCCAGCGGGCAGCGAATCCTCCTGCTCGAGCGCGGAGGCTTCCTGCCGCGCGAGAAGCAGAACTGGGACACCGTGGCCGTGTTCCAGAAGGACCGCTACCACACGAGCGAGGTCTGGTACGACCGCGACGGCACCAGGCTCCACCCCGGCACCGGCTACTGGGTGGGGGGCAACACCAAGGTCTACGGCGCGGCGCTCTTCCGGCTGCGCGAGCGCGACTTCCAGGAGGTGCGCCACGGCGGTGGCGTCTCGCCCGCCTGGCCCATCGCCTATCGCGACCTGGCCCGCTACTACGACGAGGCCGAGCGGCTCTACGACGTCCACGGGCAGGGCGGCGAGGACCCGACCGAGCCGGCCCGCGACGGCGACTTCCCGTTCCCGCCGGTTCGCCACGAGCCGCGCATCCAGGAGCTCTACGCGGACCTCGTCAAGAAGGGCCTCCACCCGTTCCACGTGCCGCTGGGCATCAAGCGCGACGAGGACGCCCCGCACCTGTCGACCTGCATCAAGTGCAACACCTGCGACGGCTTCCCGTGCCTGGTGGACGCCAAGGCGGACGCGGACCTCAACGGCGTGCGCCCGGCGCTGGCGTACCGCAACGTCACCCTGGTCACCGGGGCGCGGGCGTTGCGCCTGAACACCAACGCCACCGGGAGCGAGGTGACCGAGGTCGTCGCCGAGGTCAATGGGGAGCGGGTCTGCTTCCGCGGCAGCGTGGTGGTGGTCTCCTGCGGCGCCATCAACTCCGCGGTGCTGCTGCTGCGCTCGGCGAGCGACCGCCATCCCCAGGGGCTCGCCAACAGCTCGGGGCTGGTCGGCCGCCACTTCATGAAGCACCTCAACGGCGCCATTCTCGGCGTCACCCGGCGCGAGAACCCCACGGTCTTCCAGAAGACGCTGGCGGTGAACGACTTCTACTGGGGCGAAGGGGAGAGCCCGGTGCCGATGGGCCACGTGCAGCTCTTGGGCAAGGCCAACGCGGACATGCTGGTCAGCGACGCCCCGCGCCTGGCGCCCAAGCTCGGGCTGGCGGCCATCGCCGGGCGCTCCATCGACTGGTGGCTGACCGCCGAGGACCTGCCCGATCCGGCGAACCGGGTGAGGGTCGAGGGCCCGGAGGGCGAGCGCGTGGTGCTCGACTACCGGGAGAACAACACCGAGGCCTACGACCGGCTGCTGGCGCGGTGGGTGGGGGTCCTCAAGTCCATCGACTGCGCGGACGAGGTGCTCCCCTGCTCGCTGTACCTGCGCAAGAAGATCCCGCTGCAGGGGGTCGCCCACCAGGTCGGCACGTGCCGCTTCGGGACCGACCCCAAGGCCTCGGTCCTGGACCCCGACTGCCGCAGCTGGGACGTGGGCAACCTCTACGTCGTCGACGGCAGCTTCTTCGCCTCCAGCGGCGCGGTGAACCCCTCGCTGACCATCATGGCCAACGCGCTGCGCGTGGGCGACCACCTGCTCAAGCGCCTCGGGGTGCAGTCGCCTTGAGTCCGAAGCGGCGGGCGGGGTTCGCGCCGGTGCTGCTGGCCGCGGCGCTGCTGGGCGCCGCGCCCGGGCCGGCGCTTGCGCCCGGACCAGGGACGGCGGCGGTCGAGGCCGTGGGCCCCATTGCGCTCACCGTCGCTGACGCCGATCGCTCGGCGGACTTCTTCGTGCGGGCCCTGACCTTCCAGAAGGTCTCGGCAGTCGAGCTGGCCGGCCCCGAGATCGAGCGGGTCCAGGGCGTGTTCGGCGTTCGGGTGAAGGTGGTCACGCTGCGGCTGGGCCGCGAAGAGGTCGAGCTGCACCAGTACCTGGCCCCGCGCGGCCGACCGATTCCCTCCGACTCCGCCGCCAACGACTTGTGGTTCCAGCACCTGGCCATCGTGGTGCGGGACATGGACGAGGCCTACCAGCACCTGCGCCGCCAGAACGTGGGCTTCGTCTCCACCGAACCCCAGCGGCTGCCGGAGTGGAATCCGCAGGCGGGCGGGATTCGCGCCTTCTACTTCCGGGACCCCGACGGGCACACCCTCGAGCTCATCCAGTTCCCAGCCGGCAAGGGCGAGCCCCGCTGGCAGCGCCCGGCCGGAAGGCAGCTGTTCCTGGGGATCGACCACACCGCCATCGCGGTGTCGGACACGGCGTCCTCGCTGGCGCTGTACCGGGACGTGTTGGGGATGCGCGTGGCCGGAGGCAGCGAGAACTACGGCACCGAGCAGGAGCACCTCAGCGGCGTCTTCGGCGCCCGCGTGCGCATCACGAGCCTGCGCGCTCCTGCCGGGCCGGGAATCGAGCTGCTCGAGTATTTGGCGCCTCATGGCGGGCGCGCGATGCCCGAGGGCTCGCGCGCGAGCGACCTCTGGCATTGGCAGACGCGCCTCTACGTCCGGGACACCCATGCGGCCGCCGCTCGCCTCGAGCAAGCAGGCGTCCCCTTCGTCTCGCCCGGCGTCCAACGGGCGCCTGTGGGGCTCGCATTCGACAGCTCCCTGCTCGTGCTCGACCCCGACGGGCATGCGCTGCAAGTCGTCGAGCGAGGCCACGGAATGCAGAGTCGTCGCCAGCCAAGCTCTTCGCCTCGTTGAGCCGGAGTCCCAGTCCTGCGTGGGGCGGTCTGCTACCCGTCCGCTATCGACCGCACCTGGGGCACAGCAGGCTCGGCCGCCCGCGCTCGCCGCCGACGGGCTCCGCTCCCGGCGCACCGCACTGCTCGCACCGGCCCTCCATCGCCGCGTCGAGCATCACCAGCCTCTTCTCGTCCCTGGCGGCCAGCGCCGCGTCCTGCTCTAGCTCGAGCGCCCGGCGCAGCCGTGCCGGGCCCAGTCGTTCGTTGATCCGGTCGAACGCCTCGCGGATCGCGTCGTCGCCCTTGGGCAGCGCGAACGTCTCCTCCGGCGCACAGAACGACGACGGGCCGCAAGTGCCGCGCACCGCGTCGACGTGCATCGAGTAGCGCCCGTCGTCCAGCTCGGTCAGCCAGTCCGGGACGCCGCGGCGGCGCAGCTCCAGGTCGTCCTTGCTCGCCAGCACCGCGTCGATGGCGACCTGCTTGAGCCCGGCCGCGGCGCAGACGTCGAACCAGTGGCTGTCGTCGATGGCGGTCAGGCTCGACGCCCGGCCCTTGCTCTTGAAGCCGAGCAGCACGAGCTGCAGCCAGCTCTTCTTGCACAGCTCGGCCACCTGCCGGAGCGGCTCGGGTCGGGAGACCTCGGTGCCCATCACCACGTGGATGGCGGGATGGGCGTTGGGGCGCATCTGCGTGACCCGCTCCGCGTCGTCGACGCTGGAGATGGAGTAGGCCCACCGGACCTCGCTCCAGTTGGCCTGCGACTCGTCGACGCGCCGGCGCCAATCCAGCTGGCGTGTCGTGAAGCCGGCCCGCATGCCGCGCCGCTGAATCTCCCCCACGATGCGCGAAAACTGCGGGTGCTCGGTCGGCTCGCCGCCGCCCAACACCACCTCCAGCACCTGGGCCCGCTTCAGCTCGTGGAGCCGGTCGAGGATGTCCTCCATCCGCGCGTGGGCGCCGTCGGGCCGCGAGTCCTGGTAGCAGAAGGTGCAGCCGGCGTTGCAGCGGTCGGTGATCTTCAGGTCCACCATCTCCGGCCAGGTCGAGCGAAACGGCAGGACTTGTGGGTGGCTCGCCGTGGAGAACGACAAGCGCATCTTCGTGCCGCCCTCGTCGATGACCGTCCAGAAGCCGAGCGGGTCGCGCCGCACCTGCCATACGCTGGCAGACGCCGGGTCGATGGCTTTGGTGGTCGAGAGGGTGTGGTACTCCCCGTTGTCCGGGCCCCCGAGCACCACCACGCCGTCCATCAGCGCCCAGCGGGCGATCTCCTTGGCCAGCTCCGGCGGCGCGGACCAGCTGTAGTAGTCGCCGCTCTCGGCGCCCTCTGCCGGCAGGCCCAGCTCGGCGACGAGCGCCTCGTCGCAGGCCTCGGCCGCCTCCAGCTGGAACCGGATGTACGGCAGCTTCGCCGCGCGGGTCGCGAGCACGAAGCCCCAGTCGTAGACGTTCTCGTGAACACCGGTCAGGTCGTCGGGCGTGCCCGGCAGGTAGAGCAGGCTGTGCGACGAGCTGCAGTTGGTCGCGAACCCGCCGCGCAGGTGGTGGACGAAGACGTTGATTCGGCTCTTCACCAGGCCCTCAATTCTGCGATGGCGATGTCTTGGTACGGGTTCTTGTCGCCCTGGTCCGCCAGCGAGACGAACCGGAGCTTGCGCACCTTGGCCACCGGCGCCTTGAAGTGGAACTCGATGTCGAAGGTCGGCACCGCCGTCTCGTTGCCCTGGCTGCCCACCCGCTCGCCCTGGGCGTCGTACAACTCCACGCGCGCGACGACGATGCTGTAGTTCACCGGCCAGGCCGGCTCGCGGTTGCCCAGCGCCATCACGTGGCCGACGGTGACGTCCTCGGGGAAGGTGACCTCGAGCCACGGCTTGGCCTTGAGCGCCGCCGCGTCGCCGCCCGCGCTGAACCAGGAGGTGGCCAGAATCGCCGTCGATGGCTCGAGATGGCGGCCAGCCATTCCAGGCCGAGCTCGCGGTGACCTGGAGCTTGCCGCGCAGCCGGGTGAGCAGCTCGCCTGGCGGCAGCTTGGGCACGGGGACGTCGGCAGGCCTGGTCGGCTGGGCTGTGGGCTCCTCCGGCCTTTCAGGCAGAGGCTGGATCTTGGCTGGGGCGTCCGGTGGCGCCTCGCCCGCGGGCCGCTGCGGGACCTGCGCGCGTGCCGCTCCGGCCGCCACGAGTCCCGCGACGCAGAGCGCCCAGCGCACCTCTCGCATCCGCCCCTCCTGCTACGACTCGCCCTTCTCCTTGAGGAAGCGGGCGAGGACCGCGTCATACCCCTCGATGTGCAGCTGCAGCCAGTCGCCGATGAGCAGCTCGATCTTCCGGTCGATGGGAACGGTATACGCCGCCGACAGGTTGGCGTGCAGGCCCTCGAGCGCCGCGAGGAACGCATGGTGGGCGCTCTCGTGCGCCGGGCGGCCGTCGTATCCGTGCCGCTCCATCAGCGCGGTCTCGGTCGCGAAGTGGGCGCGCAGGCTCTTGAGCAGGTCCTCGACCGCGGGGATGAGCCGATCGGCCGGCCCGGCGGAACGCGCTTGCTCGATCAGCGCATCGATCAGCCCCAGCAGCTTCACGTGCTCGGTGTCCATCGCCCTGATGCCGACTGCCAGGTCCGCCATAAACCTTCCTCGTCACCCCATCCCGGAAGGAACTGTAGCGCGCAGCCCCCTCGCCAAGCGATCCTTCGAAGGGTGATCGACCCCTGGCCCAAGACCTGGCTCAAGCGCGCCCTGGCGGCGGTCTGGCTCTTCGAGCTGCGGCTGCGTCGCGCCTTCGCCAGGCGACGCGAGCCTGCCCGCTGGGCCATCTCCGGCACCTGTGCCTGCTGCGGCGGCTGCTGCGTCGAGCCGAGCATCCGCGTCGGGCGCCTCACCTGGTTCCTGCCCACGCTGCGCGCGCTGTTCCTCTGGTGGCAGCAGCGCGTCAACGGGATGGAGCTCTTGCGCACCGAGCGGCAGCTGAAGATCTTCGTCTTTTCCTGCTCCCACTACGATCGGGCGACCAAGCGCTGCGACAGCTACGACTCGCGGCCGGGCATGTGCCGCGACTATCCAAGGCTGATGGAGGAGCACGCCTGGCCGCAGCTGCTCGAGAACTGCAGCTACGGCGTCCGGGCCCTGGGCCAGGAAGGACTGCGCGCGAGCATCGACGCCACGGACCTGCCGGAAGAGAAGAAAGCGGAGCTGCGGCGCAAGCTGCGGTTGGAGTGAGGCTACGATGGCCGCCATGCGAACCCTCCCGTTCACCCCGAGCGTAGGCAGCGCGAAGCGGTGCCGGAGTCGCGGGGCCCTCGCCATCGTCGCCGCGGCGCTCGCCGTCGCCGCGCCCGCGTTCGCCCGGGCCGACAGCTCGGTGGCCCTCTTCCCGGCGCTGGGGCGCCCGACGCTGGTGACCCTGCGCGGCCAGGCGCTGAAGACCTCTCCGGAGGACCACAAGCACGGCGGCCTGGAGAAGAACGTGCGCCGGCTGGCGGCCGTCACCTGGGAGGGCGCCGAGGTCGAGGTGAGCTTCCAGGGCCAGAGGCGGCAGGTCGTCTCCGACAAGGACGGGCTCTTCGAAGCCTCGTTCCCCGCGCCGCAGACGGCGCCGTTCCCGCTCGGCGCGCTGGCGGCGAAGGCGACCGCCGGCTCGGCTTCGACCGAGGGCGCCGTGCAGATCGTCGCGGACGACGCTCCCTTCCTGGTCATCTCCGACTTCGACGACACGGTGGCGGTGACCAACGTGCAGTCCAAGGGCGAGCTGCTCAAGTCGGCGCTCTTGGGCGACGAGAAGCTCGACGCCGCAGGTCGAGGGGATGGCGGGGTTCTATGCGTGCCTCGCGCAGGCGGCGCCCACGCCAGGCTTCGCCTTCGTCAGCGGCTCGCCGGTGGAGTTCAGCCCGCGCCTGCAGGGCTTCCTCGCCAAGCACGGCTTCCCCTTCGCGGCGCTTCACCTGCGGGTGCTGGGGACCAAGACGCTGTCCGGCTACAAGGAGCCGCACCTTCGCGCGCTGCTCTCGCGCTTCCCGCACAAGTTCGTGCTCATCGGCGACTCCGGCGAGGCCGACCCCGAGGTCTACACCACCATCCTCAAGGAGTTCCCCGGACGCATCGCCGCGGTCTACATCCATGACGTGGGGCGCAGCGCCGATGCCTCGCGGTTCAAGGGGATGGTGCTCTTCAAGACCGGGGCGGAGGCCGCGCGCGCTGCGGTTGCCGCGGGCCTGGCACCGCGGGAGTGCGTGGAGAAGACCTTCCCGTCCGGGAGCGCCAGCAAGTAGGACCTTGGTGGTCTCCGGGCCTGCTTCTCCCCTTCCGTCACTTGTGATTCTTTCCCCTGAGCCAGCCTGGGTGTTGGTGGCGGCAGGCCTCCGGGCCTGCTCTTCCCCTCCTGTCCCTTGTGATTCTTTCCCCTGAGCCAGCCTGGGTGTTGGTGGTGGCAGGCCTCCGGGCCTGCTCTTCCCCTCCTGTCCCTTGTGATTCTTTCCCCTGAGCCAGGCTTGGTGTTGGTGGCGGCAGGCCTCTGGGCCTGCTCTTCCCCCTCCTGTCCCTTGTGATTTTTGTCCCTGAGCCGGGCTGGGTCTGGTGGTGGCCGCCTCCGGGCCTGCTCTTCCACAACCCACAACCAGGTATCCGGGCAGGATTGCAGAGACCGCACAGGCCCGGAGGCCTGTAGCCACCAACAGCTTGTCCTCCAAGAATTCAGAACTTGGGACGCAGGCAGGAACTACTTCACAGGCCCGGAGGCCTGTGGCCACCAACACTCAGCCGAGCAGCACCGGCTCCCGCTCGAGCCGAACTCCGAAGCGCCGCTCCACGGCACCGACGACGTGCTCGGCCAGCGCCAGCAGCTCGCGGGTCGTCCCGCCGCCGTGATGAACCAGCGCCAGCGCGTGCGCGCTCGACACACCGACGTTCCCCATCCGCAGGCCCTTGGCGATCCCCGCTCGCTCGATGAGCCAGCCTGCCGCGAGCTTCACCCGGCCGTCCGGCTGTGCCCAACGCGGCATGGTGCCTTCGCCGGAGCGCCGCGCGACGTCGTCCGCCACCTCCGCCGCGACGATGGGATTGGTGAAGAAGCTCCCGGCGCTGCGCCGGTTGGGATCGCTCGGGTCGACCACCATCGACTTGCTGCGCCGCAGCCGGAGCACCACCTCGCGCACCTTGGCCACGTCGCGCTCTTCGCTGCCGCCCAGCGCCTTCTGCAGCTCCGCGTAGCGGATGGGCGCAGCCGCATTGGGCCGCAGCGCGAAGGTGACGGCAGAGACGATGAAGCGGCCCGCCGCACGCTTGAGCGCGCTGTCGCGGTAGGCGAAGCCGCACTCCGCCCGCGGCATCGTTCGCCGCTCGCCGCGCTCGCGGTCGAAGACCTCGACCTCGACCAGGGTGTCGGCGACCTCCTGGCCGTAGGCGCCGACGTTCTGGACCGGCGTCGAGCCCACGAGCCCCGGGATCCCGGCCAGGCACTCGAGCCCCTGCCAGCCGCTCTCGACCGTCCACGCCACCAGCTCGTCCCAGCTCTCGCCCGCCTCCGCGCGGACCAGCATCGTGCCGTCCGGACCGGGCTTGCTCGTCCGGCCTTTGCTGGCGATGGCCAGAACCAGCCCATCGAAGCCTTCGTCGGCGACGAGCAGGTTGGATCCGCCGCCAAGGACGGCCAGCCGCAAGCCACGCTCGCGGGCCGTCCGGACCGCTTCCTCGATCTCGTCCACCGATGCGGCCTCGGCGAAGAAGCGCGCGGCTCCGCCCAGCTCCAGCGTGGTGCGCGGCGCGAGTTGCTCGTTCTCCCGGATGCGAAGTGCCATGGCGGCGCCACCATACCTCGGTTGCACGCATCTCGCGGGCTGCGCCACAGTCTCAGTCCATGCAGTCGCGCAAGCTCGTCCACGAGAGCCGCTTCTTCGAGATCACCTGGGAAGACCTCTACGTCGAAACGGTCGAGGGCGAGGCCGGTGGGGAGGAGACCGAGCCCCAGAAGCGCGAGTTCCTCGCCCACGAAGAGATCCAGGACTTTGTCGAGCGCCAGATCCAGAAGCGCCTTGACGCCGGCTTCGTGGACGCGCCCGACGAGGACACGAAGCCCGAAGACCGCAGCAAGCTCCTCGAACTCGAGGCGCTCATCGAGGCCGACCTCGACGCCGTCGAGCCGTACCTCGTTTACGCCGACTACCTCCAGAGCCACGGCGATCCGCGAGGCGAGCTCATCGCCCTGCAGCACCGCCTGGCGACCGCACCGACCGACGAGCTGCGCGCGGAGGAGCAGCAGCTCTTCGCCCGGCGCGCCACTGCTCTGCTCGGGTCGCTGGCCGATTGCCAGGAGGTCGCCCGCCTGAAGTGGCGGCTGGGCTTCGTGGAGAAGCTCACGCTCTTCGCCGCTCGTCCCCAGGACTATGACGAGGAGACGCTCTTGCGTGCCTTCCTCGCGGAGCCCCCCTGCCGGTTCCTGCGCGAGCTGGTGCTATTCGACCGCGACTTCAACATCGAGAAGTCGCTCGCGGCGCTGGCGGCGATGCCGCCGCATCCGACGATCACTCGCCTGCAGCTGGGCCTGCACGAGAAGGCGTCGAAGGTCGCGTTGCAGAAGGACTCCTCGCCCGGTTCCCCCGGCTTCGCGAGCTCGCGGTCTTCGCAGCGCCCTTGGATCTCCAGGCGCTGGAGCACGACACGCTCGAGCACTTGCTCCTGTCCTCCAAGATCACGAGCGACCACCTCGCTTCGCTCGGCCGCGCCAAGCTGCCAGCACTTCGCGAGCTGACCCTCATTCACAGCGGCGACTGGGGATCGAACGACGCCGGGCTCTTCGGCGAGCTCGCAGGCGCCTTCTTCCCCAAGCTCGAAGCGCTGACCGTTTGCTGGCGAGGCCCGCCGCCCACTCCTGAGACCTGGAAGCCGCTGCTTGCGACTCCGCTGGTACGGCGGCTGAAGGTGCTCGAGCTTGCATTCGACTACGGCGCTCCGGCCCTCCGGTTCTTCACCAGCGAAGCCACCGCGTTGACGCACCTCGTGCTGCGGCTGTCCTGGCCGGAGAAGCACCTGAAGGCGCTGCGCCGCTCAGGATCGAAGGTGGAGGCCGCGAGCAGCGCCTGGCCACCTCCGGAGTGCGTCGTCGAGCTGCCCAAGGAGCCCGAGCCGGAGGAAGGCGAGGAGGCCTACGACGACCACTCCTACGGCGAGGATGACGAGGGCGACTACGACGTCGTTCAGCGCTACGTCGAGGACGGCCCGAGCAACGACGCGCTCGACCGGCCCACCACCGACAACTCGCTGCCGCCGCTCTACGACGAGACCGGCGGCAAGGACGACAAGTAGCCGGACTCAGTCCAGCAAGGACCGCAAATGATTGAGCAGGAGATTCTCGAAATCATTGCCTCGGACTCTGATGATGTCGGGCGGCGCCTAAACGATGTCGCCGACCAGTTTCGCAGTGGCCGAGACCCGAAGGACCTCCTCGCCCTTCTGGACTCCGACAACGACGAGCTTGTTTCTTGGGGAGCGTGGTTTCTCAAAGAAATACCGTTCGCAATCTACGAGTCTGACGCTTTTCTTACGAGGTTGCGGGCACTGACCGACCATCGCGTTCCCTTGGTCCGCATTCTTGCCCTTCAAGCGCTTTTCCCCTCCCTAAGCGCCGAGGACGGCACCACTCAGGCGCTCATAAGGAAGCTACTCAGCGACCCAGACGATGCGGTTCGAAGCCTCGCTGGGATATCCGCTGCTCGCTTGTCTCTCGTCTCGAAGGACGGGCCTTATCAGTGACGACCGCAAGCAGGGCTATCCGCTGGACGAGTTCGTTGCCTATTCCTGGGATGAGTTACCGGAGAGCGGAACATTAACCAGCCTGTTCGCCACTCTTTCCTGCCGCTCTACGACGAGACCGGCGATAAGGACGACAAGTAGCCGTCGTTAGTCCAGCACCTGTACCTCGCCGCGGAATGCGTCCACGCGGATGCACTGCCCGGTCCGAAGGGATTCGCGTGGCCGGTCCCACGTTCACGACCGCGGGGATGCCGTACTCGCGCGCCAGAACGCTGCCGTGGCCAAGCACTCCGCCCATGTCCCTGACGATGGCGAAGTACGGCGCCCAGCCCGGGTCGCTGAACGGCGCGACCGGCATCTCGCCCGAGCACTCGCTCTTCCGAGTCCGCCGTGAGCAGCCAGCCCACCCGCGAATTCATGTTGAGGGCGCCTTCACCCTCAGCTCTTCAACCAGGCGCGAGATGACCGTCCGGATTCGCATCGACAGCCCCGGGAGCTCAGTCGGCTCGAGCAAGCCCGCGCACTCCTGAGCCAGCGCCTCGTCGGTCAGGCCGGCGATACCTGACTGGGCCTTGGCCAAGGCCTGAACCGAAGCGATGTCACGGACCAGATTCATGTGCACAGAAAAGAAACAAATCTGTGCTTTTTCTGTCCAGATGACCTGGGCGCCCAGCCCATCGCTCCCGCGGCACCCGCTTCCGATGAGCCGTCGTCAGTCCAGCACCTGCACCTCGCCGCGGAACGCGTCCACCCGAACGCGCTGGCCGGTGCGCAGGACTCGCGTCGCCGGCCCCACATTCACCACCGCCGGGATGCCGTACTCGCGCGCGAGCACGCTGCCGTGGCTGAGCACGCCGCCCATGTCCATGACGATGGCCGCCGCAGGCAGGAAGTACGGCGTCCAGCCCGGGTCGGTGAACGGCGCGACCAGGATCTCGCCCGGGAGCACTCGCTCCTCCGAGTCCGCCGTGAGCAGCACACGCGCCGGTCCCTCGGCCACGCCTGGGCTGACCGAGACGCCCTTGAGCACCTTCGTCGAAGGCGGCGGCGGCAGCAGGTGCCTTCGCGGATCGAACCGTCCGACCACCACGGCCGGCGGCTGGAAGGCCTTGTTCTGCGAGTACTCGGCTCTTCTCTTGCGGACGACGGCTTTCAGGTCGGCCATCCGTCCGGCGAGCGCGTCGACCTGTTCCTCGAAGGTGAGGAAGAAGGCGTCGCCTTCCGACTCCGCGAGGCCGCGCTCGACGAGCCGCCGCCCGCACTCCTTGGCCAGCTCGCGCACCAGCGCCGCGCGCCGCGCCATCTCGCTCTTCGCGCCTTCGCGGACGACCATGCCCCGCTGCGCGCGGTCGAGGACGAGCTTGAAGATCCACCGCTTGAAGAGGCCGAGCCTCCCCAGGACCTCGCGCTGCAACGCCTCGCGCTCGGCCTGCTTGCGCGCGTGCAGGGCGATGGGGCTCGACTCCGGCTTCGCGTCCAAGTAGGTCCGCACCATCCCCAGCAGGTACTCGGGCAGCTCGCGCCAGCGCGGCACCGCGGGATCCATCTCCGCGCGCGCATGGTGGCCATGCCGCTGCACGAAGGCGTCCCACCGGCCCAGCCAGTCGCGGCCCGCCTCACTCTCGGCGAGCGAGCTCCGGAGCAGCTCGAAGCTCGTCGCCTTGCGCAGGTCGTCCTCCAGGCCGCGCTCTCGCGCTGCGTCGGCGAGCGCCCAGAGCGCCAGGCCTGCCTCCGCCGAGTCGACCCCGCCGACCCCGGTCAGCAGGCGATTGGCGATCGATCCGTCGACATCGCCGAGCCAGCTGCGGCACAGCGTCGCCACCTTCTGCATGGCCGCCACCGCGATGAACCCGAAGCCGATGGCGTCGCTCCGCTCCGGCGTGGAGAAGAAGAAGAGCGTCTCCTTCGCCATCGCCGGCAGCCGCTCGTCCGGCGTTGCCCGGATCTCCGCCTCGCACGGCGGCCGGAAGCCCTCGAAGTCCTTCATCCACGGCGGCAGCCTCGAATCGCTGCACCTCCACAGCCAGAAGGCGAAGCCGGGCAGGTGGAGCAGCACCCGCCAGGGGCTCACGTCCGTCCGCGGGAGGTCCTCATCGCGCAGCCCCTCGAGCGCCTCCACCAGCGCCTTCTGGTCACCGCCGAAGAAGTCCCCGTAGTTCTTGCGGCCCATGCCCGGGATGCGCCGGAAGAGCGCCGCGACCGAGTTCATGTTCACGTACACCCGCCCCGCGACGAGCCCGACCAGCGGCAGCTTTCTCAGGTCCAAGCCGAGCCGCTCCACCAGCGAGCGGAGCAGGTCGTCGACGAAGCGCTGCGCGATGACCCATGACAGCGGCGTCATCACGTCCGGCAAGAGCTTCGCCCAGGTTGGTGTTGGCCCAGACGATTCGGTCCTCTCGGCCTCCGGGCGTAGCCGCAGCCAGCGTGGTGGTGATGGGCCGCGCCTGCAGAATCTTCAACTCACCGCCAACAACCGCCCACTCAATGTCCTGTGGCGCGCCGCCGGCCTGCTCGATCTGGAGACCCGTGCGCGCGATCCGCTCGACCATCGCCGGGTCGAACCCCTTGCCTTCGCCCTCGCTCGTCTGCGCCACCTCGAGCGTGGCGCGGGAGATGGTCCACCGGCTCGGCGCCAGCCGGCCCGAGACGAGCCCTTCTCCGAGGCCCGCCACCGCCTCGCAGACGAGATCGGTCCCGGCGACACCGGTCGGGTCTCGGGTGAAGAGCACGCCCGCGTACTCAGCCTGCACCAGACGCTGCACGACCACCGCCATCGACGCCGCCGCGTCCCCCAGCCCGGCCTGGCTGCGGTACTCGAAGGCGCGCTCGGTCCATGCCGAGGCCCAGCAGCGCTTGAGCGCCTCGACGCACTCTGCCAGTCCACGTACGCCGAGCACCGTCTCGTGCAGCCCGGCGAAGGAGCAGGCCGCCGAATCCTCCGCGGCCGCGGAAGAGCGCACTGCGACCGGGAGACCGTCGCCCAGAGACCGCAGCGCTGCGCCCAGCGCCTCCTCCAGCGTGGGCTCCACCCGCGACGCCTCGATCGCCGCTCGCGCTCGGGCAAGGGCCTCGCGCTTCGGACCCGTGGCTTCGCGGACCGACCGCAGCGCCAACTCGATCTCGGGCTGGGCCAGGTGCGCCGCAAACGCGTCGGCCGTCACCACGAAGCCCGCCGGGACCTCGAAGCCCGCCGCCATCAGCCTCGCGAGGTTCGCCGCCTTGCCGCCGACCTTGGCCGCGCTCTCGGCGGCAGCCTCCAGGCTCACGATGCTCATCGCGACCTCCGCTTTCCGGCGGCGCACGCGCCCTCGAGGAAGAGCTTCGCCAGCGCCGGCCCCAGCGTCTCCGCCGGCTCCACGCTCTCGCCCACCAGCGGTCCCAGGCAGGCGAAGCCCAGGAGCATCGAGTTGAAGGCCAGCGCCAGCCGCCGCGCGTCCTGCTTCGGGAGCCGGCCTTCGTCCATCTGCCTGCGCAGGTACGCCTCGAGCGAAGAGGTGGCGCTCAGCGGCGCCTGGTGCAACCGCCGCAGCTCCTTGCGCTGCGCACCCGACGCGCCGACGACGATGCGTAGCGCCGCGGCGTGCTGGCGCATGAAGCCGAGCGCACCGGTCGCGAACGCCGCCAGGTCCTTCTCCGGGTCGCGGCCGGCGAGCGCCAGACCCTGGGCAGCGCGGCGGGGCAGCGAGGAGTCGAGCGCCGCGGAGATCAGGGACTGCCGGTCGTTGAAGTGGCGGTAGAGCGTCACCGCCGACAGGCCGGCCTTGGCGGCGACCGCATCCAGGGTCGCGCCGTCCAGGCCCCGCTCCTCCACCACGGCGATCGCCGCGCGCAGGATTCGTCCACGGGTGCCGTCCGGCTCCGGGACGATCCCCTTCTCCTCGGCGAGCTTCTTCGCCAGCGCCTCGCGCGTCGGGAAGAGCCGGTAGAGCGTCGCCCGGGAGATGCCCGCGGCGCGGGCGACCTGCTCCATCCGCCAGCCTTCACCCGACGACGCCAGGCGGGCGGCCGCTTCGATCACGCCATCGACTTGAGACATTATGACACTACCGTCTAACACCGTGTCTCACGTGGACACAAGGCCTGTTCGAGAGCCGGGCCAAGCCCGACGGCAGCCCCGATGGCGTGCTTCAGCCCCCTCGATGGGAATCAGAACTCCTCGGCCCCGCCGCGCTCCATCCGGCCGAAGTGGCGCTCCACCCGCGCCTTGGCGTCGGCCGTGAGCCCGGCCAGCTCGCACAGCTCGAGCGCGCGCTCCCGGCTCGCCCGCAGGTACCGGTAGCTGGCCCACAGCGCCGCGCCGCACGCCACGCCGACGACGATCATCCCGACTCCGGCGGCGCGGTCGCCGTGGTCGCCCATGCACACCATCCCCGAGATGAGCGCGATGACCCCGCCGATGATCAGCGCGGTGCGCCCCCAGCACGCCAGCACCGAGCGCCACTGGACCGAGTCCAGCTTCACGCCCTGCTCCGGGCCGAACATCAGGAAGCTCGCGGTGGGGACGAGCGGCAGGAAGTTGACGTGGAAGAACTGCGTGCGCACGGCGAAGACGCCGGGGACGTTGTCGCACTCCCCGAAGAGCCGCGTCCCGAAGACCATCATGTTGCCCTCCCTCGCCACAGGTATGGGCCGGGACCATAGCAGACGCCTTTCCGGCCCACCGCCGCTTGGGCTACGCTCTGCGCCGGGATGGGACGCATCGTCGGCATCGATCTCGGGACCACCAACTCCCTCATCGCTCACCTCGTCGGTGAGCGGCCGGAGATCATCCCCAACCGCCACGGGCGCAGGCTCACCCCTTCGATCGTCGGGCTCGACGACGCCGGGCGCCTGCTCGTCGGCGAGGCCGCGCGCCCGCGCCTGGCCACCCACCCCGACCGGACGGTGGCCGAGGTGAAGCGGCTGATGGGCAGCAGCACCAAGGTGCGCCTGAGCGGCGCCGAGTTCTCGCCCACCGAGCTGTCGGCGGCCATCCTCCGGCAGCTCAAGGAGGACGCCGAGGCGTTCTTCGGCGGACCCATCGCCGAGGCGGTCATCACCGTCCCCGCCTACTTCACCGACGCCCAGCGCCAGGCCACCAAGGACGCCGGGGAGATCGTCGGCTTCAAGGTCGAGCGCATCCTCAACGAGCCCACCGCGGCGGCCCTGGCCTACGGGCTGGACCACCTCGACGCCGAGTCGATGGTGCTGGTCTTCGACTTCGGCGGCGGCACCCTCGACGTCTCGGTGCTGGAGATGTTCCAGGGCGTGCTCGACGTGAAGTCCTCCTCGGGCAACACCCGGCTGGGCGGCTCGGACTTCGACCGCGCCCTCATCGACTGGGCCTGCGAGCGGATCGAGCGCGAGCAGCAGGTCTCGCCGCGCGGCGACCCGGGCGCCATGGCCCGCCTGAAGGTCGCCGCGGAGCTCGCCAAGATCGACCTGTCCACTCGGCCCGCCGCCCGCCTGTCGCTGCCCGACCTGGTCCGCCGCGGCGACCGGCTCCTCTCGGTGGACTTCGAGCTGACCCGCGAGGACTTCGAGAAGATCATCGGTCCGCTGGCCCGCTCGACCCTGGCCCCGGTCGAGACGGCGCTGCGCGACGCCAAGCTCAAGCCCAAGGACATCACCGACGTGGTGCTGGTGGGCGGCAGCTCGCGCATCCCGCTCGTCCGCAAGCTCGTGGAGGAGTACTTCGGCCGCGCGCCGCACACCGGCGTCGACCCCGACGAGGCCATCGCCCTGGGCGCCGCGGTGCAGGCGGGCCTGAAGAGCGGCGCCGTCTCCAGCGAGAAGGGCATCGTCATCAGCGACGTCTCGCCCTTCACGCTCGGCGTCGAGGTGAGCACCCGCGCCGGCAGCGTGCTCCAGGGCGGGCACTTCTCGGCCCTCATCCCGCGCAACTCCACCGTGCCCGTCTCGCGCACCGAGATCTTCTCCACGGTGGGCCACTCGCAGTCCGAGGTGACCATCCGCATCTTCCAGGGCGACGCGCGGCTGACCCGCGACAACGTCTTCCTCGACGAGTACACGCTCGGCGGCATCCCGCCGGGTCCCGCCGGCTCCGAGAAGATCGCCATCACCTTCACCTACGACATCAACGGCATCCTCTCGGTCACCACGCGCATCGTCTCCACCGGCAAGGAGGCGACCCTCAAGGTCGAGCGCAACTCGCTGCGGCTGTCGCCGTCGGAGCGAGCGGCGGCGGAGAAGAAGGTGGGCGAGGCCTGGGCCCCGACCCAGGCCGAGGCAGCCCCCGCCTCCGCCTCCGCTTCCGCTGCAGCCAACTCCGCCCCCGCCTCCAACGAAGCCACCAAGGCGCGCGACGAGCTGCTCGAGGCGGCCCGGAGGCGCGCCGAGACGGCCCCACCCGAGGTCCGCGCGAAGGTCGAGGCGCTCTGCAAGCAGCTGCGCGAGGCACCGCTGGGCTCTCCGCTGGCCGACGCCGCGGACAAGGCCCTCGTCGACGCCCTGCTCGAGCTCGGTTGATGCCCACCGTCACCGAGGCTCAAGCGGCGCCTCGCCATCGCCCCGGACGACGTCGCGGCGCGCCTGCAGCTGGCCGAGCTCCACTTCGGCGAGGCGGACTACCTCTCCGCGGCCGCGGTGCTCGAGCGCGCGGCGCTCCTCGACGCCAACGCCCGCCGGATGCTGGTCTCCTGCCACCTGCGCCGCGGGGCCCGCGGCGCGGCGCGCGAGGTCCTCGCGACGGCGGCGCAGGCGCACCTCGAGGACCCGGCAGTGCGCGACGAGCTGGCAGAGGTGGTCCTCGAGGACGGCCGGGTGGACGACGCGCTCCTGCTGCTCGAGGAGGCCGACGAGCTCTGCCCCACGCCCCGGCGCGCCCTCCGCCGGGCCTCGATGTACCTACAGCTGCGCCTCGAGCGTCGCGCGGCCCAGGTGCTGCGCCGGGCCGCGCAGCGCGCCCCCCACGACGCCGAGCTGGCCGCTGCGCTGCGCGAGACCGATGCGCTGCTCGGCCGGGACCCGCTGTCGGCGGCGCTGAGCGAGGCCGCGGTGGCCAACGCCACCGGGCGGGTGGCGCAGGCGCGCGAGCACTTGCGCGCCGGCGAGGTCGACAAGGCCAAGCGGGCCTTGGCGCTGGCCCACCCGGAGGACCAGGGCTACCGCGAGCTGCGCGCCGCGCTGCGGCCGTCTTCGATCCCGGCGGCGGGAGCCGGCCAGCCGGGCGCCGTGGCCCAGCCGGGGCAGATCGGCGTGCTGGGCTGGGGCCCCCGCGGCGGCAGCGTCTCTCCGCTGCAGGCGCTGGCCGTGCCGGGCCACGGGAACCTCTTCGTCACCGGCAACGTCGGCGAGACGGGCGTGGAGGCGGCGCGGGTGGCCTGGTCGTGCCTGAAGGCGCGCTCCGCCGAGCTGGCGCTGACCGCCGAGGTCGCCCGGCATGACCTGCACCTGCACTTCGCCGACACCGAGATCTCCAAGGAGGGCGCCTCCTCCGGGTTGGCGCTGGTGCTGGCCGGCATCTCGGCGCTGCGCAAAGAGCCGCTGCCGGCCGATCTGGCCGCCACCGGGGAGATCACCCTGGCCGGAGAGCTCAAGCCCGTGGCCGGCATCCACGAGAAGCTGGTGGCGGCGACGCTCGCCGGCGTCACCCGGGTGCTGATGCCCCGGCGCAACCTGCGCGAGGCGCGCGAGCTGCCGCGCCTCGTCCCGGCGCGGGTGAACCTCACCTTCGTCGACACGATCTCGGAGGCGGCACAGGCCGTACGAGGGGGACCTTGAATGTCTGACCCATACCAGGCGCTCGAGCTCGAGCGAGGCGCGGACGCGCGCGCCATCAAGTCGGCGTACTTCCGGCTGATGCGGCTCCACCCGCCGGAGAAGGAGCCCGAGGCCTTCCAGCGCCTCCGCGCGGCCTACGAGCTGCTCTCCGACCCGGAGCAGCGCGCGGCCTACGACGCCGAGCAGAAGCTCCACGACGAGCACGGCGAGGAGGCGCAGGCGGTGCTGCGCGCCTCGCGGGAGTGCCTCTCCGAAGACGAGCCGGCCAAGGCGCGGGACATGCTCGCGCAGCTGCTCTCGAAGAACCCCGACGTCCAGGAGGCCCGCGAGCTCCTGGGCTTCGCCTTCCTCCGACTGGACCAGGCCGGCCCCGCGCTGCAGGAGTTCGAGCGGCTGGTGCAGGCGGACCCGAAGTCGGTCTCGTACCGGATCCACGTGGCACAGACGCTGCGCATCCTCGACCAGGTCCCCAACGCCACCGAGGCGGCGCGCAAGGCCCTGGAGCTTCGAGCCCCACCACGTCGACGCCTCCATCCTCCTGGGCGAGCTGCTGGGCGCCGCCGACCGCTGGCCGGAGGCCTTCGCCCTCTGGGAGAAGACGCTCGCGGCCACCGACTCCGCGGTCGACGTGCTGCGGCTGCGGCTGGCCTTCGTGGACGCGCACCTCGAGAAGCACGACAAGGACGCCACCGAGAAGGACTTCGAGCTCATCGCGCAGGAGCTGGAGAAGCGCGGCGACAACGACCTGCGCCGGTTCGCGGCCGACCGCCTGTGCGCGCTGAGCGCGCAGATGTTCGCCAGCGAGCGCGCGCTGGCCGGCAACACCCTGCTGCGCGCGGCTGGGCGCTTGACGCCCACGCCGATCTTCGAGGCCTTCCTGCCCGCCCGCGTCGACGTCCTGGTCGACGACCTGCCGGAGGCCTCGCAGAAGCTGCTGGAGAAGATGGTGGAGGAGGCGCCGAAGCCGGGCCTGACCTGGACCAATCCCTGGTTCCTGCTCTTCGCCGGCCTGGCGGCGCTCGGGATCTACGCCCTCGTCCTCTCCGCGGCTTCCGACCCCGACCCCTGGGGCACGGGCGAGGTCATGGGCATCGCCCTGCTGGCCGTCCCGGCCGGGCTGCTCCTGGCCACGGGCATCCGCGGCCTGCGGAGCCGGCGGACCCGTTCGTGGCTCAAGCCCTACTCCCTCATCCACCCGCTGTACCTCTTGCAGACCCACGGCGAGAAGGTCTCCGCCTGGCCGCTCATCCGCCTGCAGTCGGCGACCGTCACCGACCAGCACAACAACGGCGTCTACTCGGGCACCGAGGTCTTCTTCGACTTCGGCGGGACGCCCTGCCGGATCACCATCTCCGGCCCGGAGCCGGCGCGCGAGTTCGCCCAGTCGGTCCTGGACGGGCGAGGACGGGCGCTGACGCTGCTCGCGCGCGGCCTGCTCGGCGCCGAGCCGGCCGCCGACCTCATTCCCCACGCGCTGCTCTCCGCCGACCGCAAGCCCACCGCCCGCGAGCGGGCCTGGGCCTGGTCCCGGCGCAAGGCCTGGGGCGCAGGCCTCGCCTTCGCCGCGCTGCTGTGCGCTATCAGCCCGCCCATCGCCGCGCGCGTGGCCGACTCGAGCGCCGGGCAGAAGGCCCTCGAGAGCGGCTCGGTGCGCAGGCTGCGTGAGTACCTCGGGAGCCGCCCCAACGGCCCTTCCGCCCCGGCGATCACCGCCGCGCTCGACCGCGCCTACGCCGAGCGGCTGCAGCGGGCGGAGTCGCGGGCCGGCACTCCCCTGCCCAAGGTGCAGAAGCTGCTCGCCTCCCTGCGCGTCGACCCGCGCCTCGAGCTTCCAGGTCGTGGACGAGAGCCCCTGGGCGGAGGAGGCCGACCCGGCGTTCTCGCCGATCGTCAAGATCCTGAAGGACCCCAAGCCGCGCACCAAGTACGTCGCCGATCAGCTCCGAACGGGCCTGCAGCCGGCGGTGGGCCTCGAGGGCTACGACGAGGCCAAGGGCGGCGTGGCGAAGCTCCTGGTGCGCTACGCCATCGTCCCCACCGGGGACTGGCTCGAGGCTCCGGGCCAGCCCAAGAGCCCCGCGTTCGCCGTCCGCTGCAACGCCGCCCTCTCGCTGGGCGCCGAGACCCTCGCCTCGGCCCAGACCGTCGAGCCCCACGACGGCGGCTACACGACGACCCTGCGGACGCTGCGCGACGATCCGGCGGCGCTCCAGCGCGAGATGGTCCTCGCGGGGCTCGACGCCTGTGCCGAAGAGCTCTTCGCCGAGCTCGCCCCGGCGGCCGTCGCCCTGCCTCGGCACGGCTCGGTGCTGGTCAAGGCTCCGCCCACCCGCGAGTCTCCCTACCGAGGTGCGCGATGAAGCCCGCTCTCTGGAAGGTCCTCGTCCCGGGCGGCCTGGTGGTCGTTCTCCTCCTCGTCGGCGGCGTCTGGTGGGAGCGCTCGCACGCCACGGTGCACGTGCTCGACGGCCTGAGCCGCCCGGTCAGCGTCGCCTTCGGCGACCTGCCGCCACTCACCGTCAACGCCCACGGCCGGAACAGCCTCGACGTCCCGACCGGCCCGGTGAAGGTGGTGGTGCGTCTGGACGATCGGGTCCTCTCGACCGAGGAGATCATCATCCCCAAGGGCGTCGACTTCGTGGGCTACAACGTCCTGGGTGCGGCCCCGCTGTTCAAGCTGCGGGCCCACTACTCGGCGAACCCGGACAGGAACGCCAAGCCCGACATCGAGATGCTCGCCGGCCGGACGTTCGTCGCCCTCGACGGGGTCGACGCGGTCTTCACCGATCTTCCCGAGAAGATCTCCACCAAGGACAAGTACGGCGAGGTGATCCGCATCCAGGTGGACTCGGTCGAGAACTCCGGCTGGGAGATGTCCGGAGCCATGCTGCTGTCGATGAACAAGTTCGCCGACGCCGCAAAGGCCTTCCGGCAGATCGTCCGGGTGGAGGAGGAGGCCATCGACCTCACGCTCGTCTCCATCGAGCGCGCGGAGGGGCGCCCGGCGGCGCTCGCCTTCGCCAAGGAGCTCGTCCGCGAGAAGCCCGACTCCTACGAAGCCCACCGCGCGCTCCAGTGGCTGATGCGCCAGGTCGAGGGGATGGACGCCGCGCGCGCCTTCTACCGCGCCCGGCTCGCCGAGCGCCCGGACTCGGCCTTCGACCAGCTGCTGTTCGCGCGGGTCGACGAGAACACCGCCGCCGAGGCCACCCTGCGCAAGCTGCTGTCGGCCGCTCCGAACGACGAGCGTGTCTTGCGCTACCTGGCGGTCACCGTGGCGCGAGCGGAGCGCTGGCCGGAGGCCGCGGCGCTGCTCGATCGCGCCCCGCGGAACGACGACGCCTCTCGGTCCTACCTGGACCTTCACGCCATCGCCCTGGCCGGCGCGGGCCGCGAGACCGAGGCGCTCCAGCTCTTGGAGAAGGCCTTCGACGACCACCCCGCCGAGCACGAGGTCCTGCTGGCGGCGACCGTCGCGATGTCGGCCGGTGACCAGGCCCGCGCGAAGGCCCTGATCGACAAGCACGAGCAGAAGCTCGACGCCGGCGCCCTGCGCGCCCTCGTCGGGCTGCAGGCCAAGGGCCAGGAGAGTCACGCCGCGAAGATCATCCGCGCTGCCGAGAAGGGCCCGGCCGACGCCTGGGACGAGGTGAACAAGTTCGGGGAGGAGCCCCTGGACGCCCTCGGCGAGCAGCTGCTGGTGCTGCTCGCGGCGGAGTTCCACCGCGTGGGCGACGAAGCGCACGCCCAGAAGCTCTACGCGCAGGTGCGGCAGCAGCAGCTGCTGGAGAAGGCGATCTACGCCTACGTGGAGCGGGGCGAGGAAAGCGCGGACCTGGCCGCCACCGAGGCCCGGATCCGGGCGCCGCTCTACCTCGCCCGGGCGCTCGCGGTGGAAGCGTCGGGCGGAGACGGGACCCGGCTGCGCGAGCGGGCGGCCAAGGCCGACGTGCCGCACGGCTTCGTGGCCTGGGCCGCCTCCCACTGGTCCAAGGGCGTGCGCCCGCCTCCGCCGTCCGACGAGGACGCGCCGCTCACCTTCGTCCGCGTGGCAGCCCACCAGTAGGCCCCCCGCCGAGGGGCACGCCAAGAAGGCCACCCCAGCCATCGCGCCGCCGGCCCAGCCACTGCCGGTTGCGACCCCACAGCCGCTGCCACCGTTGCCACCGCCGCCTGCGGTGCCCGCCGAGCCCGCCAAGCCTGCTTCCGAGCCAGCAGTGGCGCCCGCGGCGCCTGTCGCCTCGGTCGCCAAGAGGGAGCCGGCGACTGAAGTCGCGCCTGACATTTCGAAGCCCGCCTTCGCGGGCTGGGATGTCAACGTTTGGGTTCCTGCTCAGGACGTCCTGAGGCTGTAGATCCAGCCGGCACCTTCTGATCTGGTCACCACTCAGCCCGCGCAGGCGGGCTTTGCATCGTCAGGCGCGGCTTCAGCCGCCGGCAAACGCCACGGACCGGTGCGTCCGTGCCGCCCACGTCCGTGCCGCCCGCGTCCGTGCCGCCCGCGTCCGTGCCGCCCGCGTCCATGCCATCCGCGTCCATGCCATCCGCGTCCATGCCACCCGCGTCCGTGCCATCCGCGGCCGTGCTCCTTCGTCCGGTGCCCCTGCGTCCACTCTCGAGATCGGTGATATGCCCTTGCCCCATGGAGGGCTGGACCATGACCCGAACCTCGTGGATGTCGCTGACCGTCGTCGCCGTCGCGCTTGTCCTTGCTGGCTGTGAGCAGAAGAAGGAGGCGCCCAAGGCGGAGACGACCGAGAAGGCGGAGGCCGCCAAGCCCGGGCCGGTGGCAGCCAAGCCGCTCGTCGTGGCAATCAACACCTGGGCCGGCCACGCTCCGGGCATCGTCGCCAACGGCGGGCTGACCACCGCCAAGGGCTCGATCTACGACGGGCTCGGCCTCCAGGTGGAGTTCAAGATCATCGACGACCCGGTCGCCAAGCTCGCCGAGCTCAAGGCCGGGAAGGTCGACGTCATGTGGGACACCGTCGACTCCTGGGCCCGCGAGGCCAGCGTGCTCGCCTCCGAGAAGGAGCCGTTCGCGGCGCGCGCGCTCTTCCTGCAGGACTGGTCGCGCGGCGGCGACGGCCTCGTGGCCAAGGGCGACATCAAGACCATCGAAGACCTCAAGGGCAAGAAGGTGGCGGTGCTCGAGTTCTCGCCGTCGCACTGGTTCGCGCTCTACCTGCTCTCGCAGTCCGGCCTGACCGCCGACGAGAAGGCGACCGTCTCCTTCCAGTTCTTCGGCGAGCCTTCCCAGGTCAAGGAGGCCTTCACCTCCGGCAAGGTCGACGCCATGGTCTCCTGGCAGCCGTTCCTGGACGACGCGGTCAAGGACTCCGCCAAGTCGAAGGCGCACCTGCTCATCACCACCGCGGCCGCGACCAACGTCATCGCCGACACGCTCGTCGCCTCACCGACCGCGCTCGCCAGCAAGTCGAAGGAGCTGGAGGCGTTCGTGCGCGGCTGGTTCAAGGGCATGGCCGAGGTGCAGAAGGACGCCAAGGCGCACACCGAGAAGGTGTCCGTCGCGCTCAAGCTCCCGGCTGGCGACGTCGAGGGGATGCTCTCGGGCCTGAAGCTGACCCCGTTCGCCGACAACGCACAGTTCTACGGGCTCAAGGGCGGCAAGGCGCACTACGAGACGCTCTTCACCGAGGCCTTCGAGGCCTACCGGCGGCTAGGCAAGATCTCGACGCCCGTCGACGCCAAGACCTGGATGGAACCCAAGTACCTCAACGCCATTGCGGGCGAGTACGCGGGCCAGGAGGTGCAGGAGGTCCAGCTCAAGGCGCTGGAGAAGGAGCTCTCCGCCAAGGACAAGGGCATCATCAACCGCCAGCTCTCCATCAACTTCGTCCCCGGCTCCGCCGAGATGATGTCCGGCTCGGAGGTCATGCTCGACGTGCTCGGGCAGACGCTCATCTCCTTCGGCGCGACCTACCTGCAGATCGAGGGCAACACCGACTCCACCGGCCCGCGCAAGGGGAACATCGAGCTTCTCCAAGAAGCGGGCGGAGACCGTGAAGACCTACCTCGCCAAGACCTTCGGCCTGCCCGAGAACCGCTTCAAGACGGTGGGCCTGGGCCCCGACAACCCGGTGGCGCCGAACAACACCGAGGCGGGCCGGCAGCGCAACCGGCGCACCGACATCAAGGTCGTCATCGCCGCCGAGCGCGAGTGAGCGTCCGGTCGCCGTGAACCTCATCGAGCCCGTGGCCGTCGCCAGCTTCGGCGCCGGCGCCTCGGCGACCGCCGGCGTCCTGCTCGGGCTCTCCGCGCCGTGGATCGGCCTCGCCGCGGTGACAGGCGGGGCGGTCGCGGTCCTGGTGCTGACCAAGGCGATGGCTGCACGGACGAGCGGCGCCCGCCGCGCGGCGCTGGCCTTCTCGGTGATGGGGTTCCTCTCCGTCGCTTCGACCGTCGCCGCGTTGCGGTTGCTGGCCAAGGGCAGGACTGAATCGATCGCGGCGGAGATCGCCAAGTCGACGGGCTTGATGCTCGCCGGAGGCCTGGCCGTCACGCTGGCGGTCTTCGCGTTGGTGACCGCAGGCGGCGCCTTGCTCTCCCGCCGGAACACTCCTCGAGGAGAGCTGGACGATTGAGGCCCTCAGCCCTCCGCCGGCTGCTCGGCGCTTCGCCGCGACCACCGCCCGAGCAGGCCCAGGAGCCGCGAGGAGAGCAGGTAAGTCGCCAGGCCGCCGAGGCCAGCGACGAGCATGCTCCCGACCGCCAGCTCGAGCAGGAAGCGTGGGCCCAGCGCGATGAGCGCGCTCGTGCTCGTCAGCGTCGACCAGTCCGGCAGCGGCGAGGTGCCGCCCAGCAGCGTCCGGCCGACCGCGTAGCAGGCGCCGTACAGCGGCAGCGAGGTGATCGGGTTGCTCACGGCGGTCCCGGCCACGGCGAGGACTTTGTTCCCCTGCGTGAGGTGGCTCAGCGCGATGGCCAGAAGCGTCTGCAGGCCGAAGAGCGGCGAGATGCCGAAGAAGACGCCGATCGCCAGGCCGCGGGCCTGAGCCTCCGGCGTGTCGCGGACCTGAAGGATCTTCCGAAGCCACGTGCGCATATGCGGTTCCGATGCGGCCCATTGGCGCCTCGTTGCCAGAGGCTGTCCGCCACTCCCGTCCGGGGCGGACCGCCGAGCCGTCCCGTGCATCCAAGGACCGCCGTCAGCCACGGGGTGTGAGCCCGGGTTCCCCCTCTCCGCGAAGCCCGCGAAGCCGGAGAGGGGGTCAGGGGGTGAGGCTCGGCAGAGGGAGCGAGCGTGATCGCCATGAGCCGCAGAGCAGCGTTGCAGGGACTCGCCGTCGCCGCCGCAGGAGCCGCCACCAAGCGCGTGGAAGCCGCCGCCGCACCCGAGCCGAACCCCATCGTGAGCGCCCAGCCGCTGGGCATGTTCTGGCCGATGCTCGACCCGTTCCTCTTCTGCGCCCACCACGACGACCGCTACCCGGCCGGGGACGAGAAGCTTGGGCCCGCCGCATCGCTCGTCGGCCGCGAACTGGGCCAGGACTTCGCCGGCAAGGACGGCTGGCGCATGTACCACGGCCTCAACGTCCCGGGCTTCCCGCACCACCCGCACCGCGGCTTCGAGACGGTGACCATCGTGCGCCGCGGGACCATCGACCACTCGGACTCGCTCGGCGGCTCGGGGCGCTACGGCGGCGGCGACGTGCAGTGGCTCACCGCCGGCGCGGGCGTGCTGCACGCGGAGATGTTCCCGCTCCTCGAGCGCGGCCAGCCGAACCCGCTGGAGCTGTTCCAGGTCTGGCTGAACCTGCCGGCGGCCGACAAGTTCGCCGACCCGCACTACGAGAATGTTCTGGCGCGAGGCGGTGCCGCGCCGGGTCTTCAAGGATCCCAAGGGGCCGGGTAGGGCCGAGGTCACCGTCATCGCCGGCGCGCTCGCGGACGCGAAACCGCTCGCTCCGCCGCCGCGGTCGTGGGCGACCCGGACCGAGTCGGACCTGGCCATCTGGAGCGTCGTGCTCGACCGCCGCTCTCGGTGGACGCTGCCCGCCGCCAGGCCCGGGACCAACCGCGTGCTCTACTTCTTCGCTGGCCAGGGGCTGCGCGTCGGCGGGCGCGTGGTCGGCGGGCCACACGCGATCCAGCTCATTCCGGACCGCGCGGTGGAGCTGGCGAGCGCCGACACCCAGGTGGAGCTGCTGCTCCTGCAGGGCAGGCCGATCGGCGAGCCGGTCGTCCAGGAGGGGCCCTTCGTGATGAATACGCGCGAGGAGATCCGCCAGGCGTTCGCGGACTACCGGCGCACGCAGTTCGGCGGTTGGCCCTGGCCCAGTGACGATCCCGTCCATCCGCGCGAGGCCGGACGGTTCGCGCGCCACGCGGACGGCAGGACGGAGAGGCCGGCGTAGGCGAGTGGGCTCGGACCCGGCTCAGGTCCGGTCCAGGCCCTCGACGAACGCAGCGATCGCGGACAGGACGGCCTCGGGCTGGTCGCGGTGCGGCGAGTGCCGGCACTCGGAAAGCTCGAGCAGCTCGGTGCCAGGTACACGCTCGGCGATGACCTGGATCTGCCGCAGGCTCGCGTACTCGTCGTCCGCGCCCTGGATGGCCAGCACCGGGCAGCGGATGGCGCTCAGCTCCTGCTCGATGTTCCATTCCCGGAAGCCGGGCGAGAGCCAGGTCTCGCTCCAGTCGGCGAACACCCGCGCCGGGTCGGGGTGGTAGCGGGCCAGCTTCTCGCGCAGATCCGTCGTCTGCCACTGGCGGCACGTCTCGCGGATGCCGGCCAGCGTCTTCTCCTCCACGAACTCGTGCGGGGCCATCGCCACCACGCCCCGCGGCATCGCCGGGAAGGCGGCCGCGAAGAGCAGTGCGATGGTCCCGCCGTCGCTGTGGCCCACCAGCACCGGGCGCTCGACCGCGAGCGCCGTGAGGAGCCGCGGCAGCACCTCGCGCGCCTCGCGCTGCAGGTAGTCGCGCGTGCGCGGCGTCGAGTAGGCGTCCGACTTGCCGTAGCCGGGCCGCGAATAGACCAGCGTCCGGCAGCCGGTGCGCGCGGCGAGCTTCTCCGGGAAATCGCGCCAGGAGGCAGCGCAGCCCAGGCCGTCGTGGAGCAGCACCAGCGCCGGGCGCTCCGGCCGCGTCGCCGGGTGCTCCCGGTACTCGAGGCTCAGGCCCCCGGCGACGACGCGGCTCATTGGCCCTTTCACCGGACGATGAAGAGGCCGCCCGTCCAGGTCGGGCCCCAGCCGCCGTCGGCCGTGCCGCCGTCGGTCCCGTCGAGCGTCGGGCTCGAGAGCACCTCACCCGTCTTGGCGTCGATAGCCACGACCCGCGACTCGCTGTAGTGGTTGAACTCGCCGAGGAGCCAGAGCACGTCGCGTGCCCGGTCGAGGACGATCTCGTCCATCATCACGAAGTCCAGGCCCGTCACCTTCTTGATCACCGTCGTCGCGCCGGTCGCCGGGTCGATGGACCGCAGCTCGGCCAGGGCCTGCAGGTCGCTGCCAAAGTCGATCAGCAGCCCCAAGAGGGTCCCGTCGGACCGGACGGCGAGCCCCGAAGAGAAGCTCGGCGAGCTGCCTCCGTCGCCGGTCGCCTCCGTGTCCAGCAGCGGGCTCGCCAGGACCGCGCCGGTCTTGGCGTCCACCGTGAAGAGGCGGCTGCGCGAGTCGCTGTTCGAGGACCCGATGGCGTAGAAGACGTCTTTCACCGGGTCGAAGCCCGTGCCGCCGACGGTCACCCAGTCCAGCCCAGGGGCCGAGCCGACGAGCGCCGTCGAGCCCGTCGCCGGATCGATCGACCGGACCTGCTCGACGCCGGCGTCGCCGCTCTCCGCCCAGGTCAGCCCCACCAGCGTGCCGTCGGAGCGCACACCGAGACCGCCCGACCAGTTGTAGTCCTGGGCCCAGCCGCCGTCGGCCGGGGCGGGCTTCATCAGCTCGATGGCCGGGCTGGCGACGAGGTCGCCGGTGATTGCGTCGATCGTGAAGAGATAGGAGCGGTACCCCGGCTCGCGAGCGCCGCCGACCAGGTGGATGCGCTTGGCCGACGCCGCGTACGCCCGGCTCCCCGACGCCACCCAGGAGATCTCGGGCTCGGCCTTGATGATGCTCGATGCACCCGACACCGGATCGATCGACCGGAACTCCACCAGGCCACCGCCGTCAGCAATGGTTCGGCTCGAGAACCCCACCAGCGTCCACGGTCCAGGCCCGGTCCCGCCGTCGCCGGTCGTCGCGACGCTGCCATCGAGGGTCGTCGCGCCGCCCCCGTCGCCCGCCGTCGCGTGGCCGCCGTCGCCTACCGTGGTCACGCTGCCGTCGCCGCTGGTGGTCACGCTGCCGTCGCCGCTCGCGATCACGGAGCCGTCGCCGCCCGACGAGGTTCCCCCACCGTCGCCCGCCGCTCCTGCCGCATCCGAGGCGCCGGTAGTGCCTCCCGTGTCGGCGCCTTCGTTCGACGCAGGTGGACAGCCCATCGCCAGCAGCAACGCGGGCAGGAGGTACTTGGCGACTTCGCGCTTCATGAACGGCTCCTTCGGCCCCAGTCGGGCGTGCCAGCTCCCACGCCGGCAGTCTCGGGTCCGCATTCTGCCTCCTCCGGGGTTAAGGGTCTCATGGGACTTATGAGACCGATGGGACTCATGGGACCGATGGACCGCCTCTCGGTCCCGCCCTACCCCGCGGCATACACTGTCGTCCTCCCGCAGCCCGGAGCCCTCGTCCATGACGCGAGCCATGCTTCCCCTCCTCGCCGCACTGCCCCTGCTACTGGCCGCCGCGCCCGCCAAGCCCGCCGGTGACTACGCCTCGGCGAAAGCCCAGGCCGAGCGCCTCGTCGCCGAGAAGTCCTTCGCCAAGGCGCACGAGGCCTTCGAGGCCGCCGGCAAGCTCCCCGACGCCCCCGCCTCCGAGCAGCGCTGGCTCTCGTTCCGCCTGGCCGACACCGAGTGGCGCTCGCTGGCGGGCACCGAGTCGGCGGACACGACCCGCCTCGAGGCCGCGCGGCAAGCGCTGCAGAAGCTGGTCGAGAACGCCCACCGCCCCGAGGACCGCGACCGCGTCTGGGCCGAGGTGCAGGAGTCCCTGGGCGACTTCTACTGGCTCGGCAGCCGCTATCGCTCCTCGAGCGGCTTCAGCTACTACCAGCAGGCCCTCGACTGGTGGGCCGGCGCGCCGGATCTGGAGCTGGCCCGCGAGCGCTACCTGTCCATGGTGCGGCGCGCCGCGCTCCCGACCTGGCGCGACGCCGACTACTACTACGGCTACTACGGCACCCTGCCGCTCCCCCTGGCCGAGAACTTCCTCAAGCTCGCCCGCACCGACGGCGACAAGGTCCTGGGCCACTACCTGGTGGCGATGACGCTCTACCACTCCGGCGGCGACTACGAGTCGCGCGCCCGCATCCCCGAGGAGTTCGAGGCGGCGCTCAAGGCTGGCAAGTCGAACGACTGGTACGACGACGCGCTGTGGCAGTACGGCCAGCTCCTGGAGAACCAGGGGCGGTTGACGCAGACCCCGGACGGCGGCTGGCGCTCGACCCCGGACTACGTCTCGGCGGTGGCCGTCTACCGGCGGCTGATGACCGAGTTCAAGAAGGGCGAGTCGCGCTTCTGGGACCCGGCGAAGGAGCGCGTCGACGACATCACCCGCGCGAGCCTCAACCTCTCGGCGCCGGGAATGTTCCTGCCGGACTCCGCGCCGCAGCTGTCGCTCTCCTGGCGCAACGTGAAGGCCATCGACCTCGCGCTCTACCGGGTGGAGCTGACCCACGACTTGAGGCTGCGTACGCAGAAGGAGCGCGAGGCCAAAGCGGCGTCCGGCGACGAGGAGGACGAGGGCGGGCTCGCGCGCGAGATCGACCTCGGCAAGGCGCAGAAGGTGAAGGCCTGGACCCGGCAGACCAAGGACGAGGGCAAGCACGTCCCGGGCAGCGAGACCTTGATCTGGCCCGACAAGCTCCCCGCCGGCGCCTACGTCCTCGAGGCCTCCGCCGCGGGCATCCAGGGCAAGCGGCGCGACCTGATCCTCGTGACCGACGCGGTGGTCACGGTCAAGGCCATGGGCACCCAGGTCATCGCCTGGGTCACCACCGCGACCGACGGCGCGCCGATCGCCGGGGCCGACGTGGCGCTCTGGCAGCGCAGCTGGCCGAACGGCGACGAGCAGATCTCCTCGCAGAGGGCGAAGACGGGCGCCGAGGGCGTGGCGAGTTTCCAGATTCCCCGTCGGGACGGCGGCAACTACGTCGTCGCCGCCTCGCTGGGCGGCCGCCAGTCGCTCGCCGAAGGCAGCATCGGCGTGCTTGGGGGCAGGAGCGCCTCCTGGCGCATCTACGCCTTCACCGACCGCCCCGCGTACCGGCCCAAGGAGAAGGTGGAGTTCAAGTTCGTGGTCCGCGCCCACGACGGCTCGGTCTACTCGACGCCCAAGGGCGAGACCCTGCACTGGGAGGTGACCGACCCGCGCGGGGCCAAGGCGTTCGAGGGCAAGGCAGAGCTCGACGCGTTCGGCACCGCAGCCGGCTCGCTCGAGCTCGAGGAGAAGCACCCGCTGGGCGAGTACCGCGTCACCTTCCGGAACGCGCAGTCCAGCCACGTCGGCAGCGCCACGCTCTTCCGGCTGGAGGAGTACAAGCTGCCGGAGTTCACGGTGAAGGTCTCGACGCCCCGCGACGAGTCCGGCCGCCCGAAGAGCTACCGGCTGGGCGACACCGTCGAGGCGGAGATCCAGGTCGACTACTTCTTCGGCGGCGCCGTGGCCAACGCCAACGTCGAGGTGCTGGTCCAGCAGAGCCCGTACGTCTCGTACTGGCGCCCGTGGCGCGACTTCGGCTGGTACTACGACGACCTCTTCGTCGGCGGCTACCGCGACCGCTCCGCCTATGCGTCGACCATCAAGCGCGAGGTGCTCAAGACCGACGCCAGCGGTGCGGCGCGCATCCAGTTCCCCACCCCGCGCGGCTCCGGCCAGGACTTCGAGTTCCGGATCGAGGCGCGGGTCACCGACAGCTCGCGCCGCGAAGTGGTGGGCGCGGACACCGTGCGCGTCGCGCGGCAGCGCTTCTACGTGCACGCCAACCCGCGCCACTGGATCTTCCGGCCGCAGCAGAAGGCGACGGTCGACTTCAAGGTCCTCGACGCCAACGACCAGCCGGTCGCCGCCGAGGGCACGGTCAGCGTCACCCGCGAGTGGTGGACCGAGATCTCGGCTGGACCCGGCCGGCAAGGAGGTCTCCGGCAAGGACCTGGAGGCGCTGCGCCGCAAGCCCGGCCCGTTCCCTCCGGCCAGCGGCTGGCGGCTCAAGTACCGCGGCTACCACCACGACGAGGTCGAGAAGCGCACGGTGAAGGCCGACGCCAAGGGCGAGCTGGCCTACGACTTCGTCCCCAGCCGCGAGGGCTACTACCAGCTGCGCTGGGTCAGCGAGGAGAAGGGGCGCAACGCGGTCACCGCCCAGACCGGCGTCTACGTGGGCACCGACGCCACGAGCGAGCTGGGCTACCACTCCGACGCCCTGCAAATCATCGTCGACAGCGACACCTTCGCCGTGGGGCAGGAGGCGCCGGTGATGCTCTCGGTGCCCGTCCCCGATCGCTGGGTGCTCTTCGCGGTCGAAGGCGAGGACCTCTACCACTGGCGCGTGGTGCACGTGACCGGGACGACCAAGCTCCTGCACGTGGCCGTCGAGCCGCGGCACGTGCCCAACGTCTTTCTGGACGCGCAGATGATCAGCGACCGCCAGCACCTGCGCGACACCAAGCAGGTGATCGTCCCGCCCACCGAGCACTTCCTGCAGGTCGCGGTGTCGCCGGACCGCGAGGTCTACAAGCCGCGCGACGAGGCGAAGCTCTCGGTCAGCGCCAAGGACCACGCCGGCAAGCCGGTCTCGGCCCAGGTCGCGGTTGCGCTGGTCGACGAGTCGATCTTCTCCATCCAGCAGGACTACGCCGGCGACCCGCGCCAGTTCTACTTCGGCGCCAAGCGCGGCCACCTCGTCCCCAGCAGCAGCACGCTGAACTGGCGCTCGTTCGTCGTCGAGCCTGGGCCCGCCCAAGGCCAGGACGGGGAGCTGTTCGGCAACGAGATCGGCGACGGCGTCGCGACCGGCGGGCTCGGCCTGAGCACCGCTTCTCCCGAGATGGCCGAGTCCGAGGACGATTCGAGCGGCCTTTCGCGGCGCGACGAAGCCCAGCGCGAGCGCGCCGCCCCCGCGAAGACTCCCGCCCCCAAGGCTGGCGGAAAGAAGAAGACCATCAGCCTCAACGCCGTCGCCGTCGAGGGGAAGGAAGAGGCGTCCGGCGGCGAGGCGGGCGGCCAGACCGAGGTCCAGGTCCGCTCCGACTTCCGCGCCACCGCGCTCTTCACCGCCTCGGTGGTCACCGACAAGGACGGAAAGGCGCTCCTGACCGCCAAGCTCCCCGACTCGCTGACGACCTGGCGCGCTACCGCCCGCGCCGCGACCGCAGGGAGCCAGTTCGGCATCGCCTCCGCCACCGCGCGCTCCCGCCAGCCGCTCATCGTCCGGCTGCAGGCGCCGCGCTTCTTCGTCGCCGGCGACCTGGTCACCGTCTCGGCGGTGGTCAACAACAACACCCCTCAGGCGCTGATGGCCGCGCCGGAGCTCGTCGCCGAGGGCGTGACGCTCGAGGGCGGCGCCTCCAAGCTCCCCGCGAAGTCCGTCCCCGCCAACGGCGACCTGCGCTTCGACTGGCAGGTGCGCGTCAAGCAGGCCGGCCCGGTCAAGCTCAAGGCCGTCGCCCGCGCCGGCGCGCTCGCCGACGCCATGGAGCTGCCCTTCGTCGCCTGGCCGCACGGCATCGACAAGACGCTGGCCAAGGGCGGCAGGCTGCGCGGCGACGAGGCCCGGCTGCGCATCGACCTGCCCGAGCGCCGACCCGGCTCGACGGTGTTCTCCGTCCAGGTCGCGCCCAGCCAGGCCGTCACCATGCTCGACGCCTTGCCCTACCTCGTCGATTACCCCTACGGCTGCACCGAGCAGACGATGAGCCGGTTCCTCCCGGCGGTGGTCGTCGCCAAGACGCTCAAGGATCAGGGCCTGAGCCCCGAGGACGCCATGAAGCGCGTCTTCGGCGGCATCGAGACGGGTGCAGCGCAGCCTCCTGGTCGCTCCTCGAAGAAGAACCTCGACCAGCTCGGCGCCATCACGACGGCCGGGCTCGAGCGCCTCTACGACTTCCAGCACTCCGACGGCGGCTGGGGCTGGTGGAAGATCGGCGACAGCGACCGCTTCATGACCGCGTACGTGGTCTGGGGGCTGACCCTGGCCGCGCAGTCCGGCGTGCAGGTCCGCGAGGACGTCCTCTCGCGCGCCGCGAGCTACCTGAACGTCAACCTGGTCAACGAGGAGACGAACCTCGAGCGGCAGGCGTGGCTGCTGCACGCGCTCGCCGCCCACCAGGCGCGCGTGGCCAAGGGCGCGATGAGCGAGTACCAGGCCAAGGCCTTCGCCAACCTCTGGAAGGGCCGCGAGCGGCTGGACGCCTACTCGCGGGCGCTGCTGACGCTCAGCGCGGCGGCGTTCAAGAAGGCGGAAGAGGCCAAGAATCCTCGTGCAGAACCTGGAGGACGGCGTCGCCTGGGACAAGGCGGACGACTCCTCGGTGCTGCTCAAGAGCGAGCCCTCGGGGACGACGATGGGCACCGCGCACTGGGGCCAGGAGTCCGGCTGGTGGCGCTGGTCACAGGGCGCGGTGGAGAGCACCTCGTTCGTGCTGCGTGCGCTGGTGGCCGTCGACCCGAAGCACCGGCTGGTCGAGCCGGCGATGAACTGGCTGGTCAAGAACCGTCGCGGCGCGCAGTGGAGCAACACGCGCGACACCGCCATCGCCGTCCTCGCGCTCAACGACTTCCTCCGGGCCAGCGGCGAGACGGCCCAGGACGTGGAGTTCGCGGTCGAGGTCAACGGCAAGGAGCTCGCGACCAAGAAGATCGCCAAGGCCGAGATCCTGTCTGCGCCGAGCGTGTTCGCGGCGGACGAGAAGCTGCTCAAGGACGGCAAGAACGAGGTCCGCATCGTCAAGAAGAGCGGCGGGACGCTTTACTTCTTCGCCTCCGCCACCTTCTTCAGCCTCGAGGAGCCGATCAAGGCCGCGGGCAACCGAATCTTCGCCCGCCGCAAGTACTTCAAGTGGGTCGGCCGCCCCACCCTGCTCAAGGGCCAGGTCTACGAGCGGGTGCCACTGGCGGACGGCGAGACCGTCAAGAGCGGCGACCGCGTCGAGGTGGTGGTCACGCTCGAGTCCAAGAACGACTACGAGTACCTGCTCTTCGAGGATCTCAAGCCGGCCGGCTTCGAGGCGGTGGAGGTGAAGAGCGGCCAGCCGCTCGTGGCCAAGGAGATCCGCTCGAGCGCCACGGACCGCGCCGTCGCCGACCAGGCGATGGAGAGCGGGCTCGACTACACCGGCCGCACCCGCGCGGTGCACCAGGAGCTGCGCGACCGGAAGGTGGCGCTCTTCGTGGACAAGCTGGGACAGGGCCTCTGGGAGATCCGCTATGACCTGCGCGCTGAAGCCCCGGGCCAGTTCCACGCGCTACCCGTGATGGGTCAGGCGATGTACGTGCCGGAGATCAAGTGCAACGGCGACGAGACGCGGGTGAAGGTGGTCGACCGCTGATTCGCGGCGACATGTGCTCTGCGAACGCCTCGGCACTCAATGGCGCTGGGTGATCTGCCCATCTTCTGGGCTTCTATGAGGGAGGGTTGTTCGGTTCCAAGCTCCGCTCGAGTGCCGTGCTCGGCGCGCCGCGTTGCGGACTGCGTGTGTCGTCCGCGACGCGTCGGACCTGGCAGGTGGGCCTTGAGAGGCGCTTTCCGCCATGGGGCGTCAAAGCCACCTTAAGCCACTTAATGTGGCTTCAAAGCCCCATGACCTAAGACGCCGCGAAAGAGGCTCCGACCTCGGGCTTGCTGAGCCGAGGTCAGCCCGGTGTGACCGCGAGCGCGAGCTCGAGCTCCGGACCGTTCACCTTCGCGGTTCCCGTCACCTCGAGCGGCGGACGCCCGGCGAACTCCCACGCGGCGTCGGCGGAGGGCAGAGCCCAAGGCAAAGCGGACACCCTGCGACGCCTACTCGATAAGAAGTTGGGCGAGATTTCGCCACCTACGCCAAGCGGATCTCGAAGTCCTCCGTCGATCAACTCGACGCGTGGCTCGACGAGTTCTCGACGCCTCGACAATCACCGAGGTCTTCGCCAAACGCACCCACTGATTCCCGACCGCATTCCAGGCTTGCGTAAGGTATGTCAGTACCCATCAACATGGACGTCGGCGTTGGAGCCCTCTGAAGCGCCCGCCCCTTGAACACCGGCCAGGCCGGCTGCCGTCAGAGCGCCCGCCCCTGACCTCCGTCAACGGGGATGCACGCGCCGGTCAGCCAGCTCGCCCGCTCGGAGCAGGCGAAGGCGACGACCTCGGCGATCTCCTCCGGCTTGCCGAAGCGCCCCCACGGCAGCTCCTCGCGCAGCATCTTGGCGACCAGCTCCGGCGAGTCCTTGGTGCGCTTGTCCCAGCTTCCGCCGGGGAAGAGCACCGAGCCCGGCGCGACGCAGTTGACGCGGATGCGGTGCTTGGCGAGGTCGACCGCCATCTCCCTTTCCGAGCGCGACGAGCGCCGCCTTCGCCGCCGTGTAGGGTGCGCTCGAGGCGTACTCGCGGCCGTAGGTCGACGAGATGTGGACGATGGCCCCGCCGCCGTGCGCCTTCATCCACTCCACCGCCGGCTGGCTGCACCAGACCGCCGCCAGCAGGTTGGCGTCGACGACCTTCTTCCACTGCTCCGCCGTCGCCAGGTCGAACGACTTGGCGCCTCCGCTGCCGCCCACGTTGTTGACCAGCACGTCGAGGGCACCGAAGGCCTCGAGTGCCGCTTTCACCGCCGCGCGGGCGCCGTCCTGCGTCGTCACGTCCGCGCAGACCGTGGCGATCTGCGGCCCCAGCAGCTTCAGCTCCTTCGCCGCGGCGTCCAGCCCTTCCTGGCCGCGCGCCGCGATGCACACCCGCGCCCCTTCCCGAGCCAGCGTCCGGGCGATCGCCTTGCCGATGCCCCTGCTGCCGCCGGTGACCAGCGCCGCCTTGCCTTGGAGTCCAAGATCCATGACGCAGGATCTACCGGCCCCCAGCCCCAAGCGCCACCGCCGGCCCGCTGCTCTAGAAGAAAGCCTCCACGCCCAGGACCCCGACTGGGAACGTGAGGTAGGTGACCCCGGCGTCGAAGTAGTGATCGATGGTGAAGCGCACCCCGGCGTTGACGGCGACCGCCTCGCTGAGCGCCACCAGCAGCCCGCCCTGGAGCGAGACCATCAGCTCGGTGTCGTCCATGCCCACGTAGCGGTACTCCAGCCAGGTGTAGCCGACCCCGAAGCTGAGGCCGCCGTAGAGCGAGACCCGTCTCGCCAGGTTGGCGTGGTAGCGCCCGCCGACCTGGAAGCCAAAGGCCTTGCTGCTGGTCTCGTAGAGGTCTCCAAAGGGAATGGTGAACTGAAGGCCGGCGAGCAGCTCGAAGTTGTCGGCCACGAAGTAGCCAGCCGAGGGCGTGAACGAGAACACGAAGCCGGTGGTGGTGCTCCCTGCCTCGGGAATGCGGACCTGGGTCGTGAAGGCGAGGTCGCCGCCGAGTTGGAGCGTGCCCTCCGACAGCTTGAGCATCCCGCCTTCTGCCCAGGCGGGTGACGCGGTGAGGATCAAGCTGGCGATGACCCACGCAACGGTGCTCGTTCGCATGCTGCTCTCTCCGAGGTTGGCTCAGCCCTTGGCCTTGGCCCTGAGCAGGGCCTTGGCGGTCTCGACGTCCTTGGCGGTCTTCACGGCGAGGCGCAGGCCGCGGCCCTCGGCGTAGCGCTTGGCGGCCGCGAGCTCCTCGACCACTCCGCGGGGTACCGCTTCGTCCGCATCGATCGCGGCGACGGCCTGGTCCCCGAAGACGAAGCCCAGCTGGAACGCGCCCTGCTCGGGGATGAGGAAGAAGAGGTTGCGCTTGCCCTTCTTCTGCGGCGCCTTGAGCGTCCAGCCCGTCGAGTAGTGCTTCCACTCCCAGGCGATGGGGCCGAGCTCGTCCTCGGTGAAGCGCGCGATCTCGTCCCAGCGCGCGGCGGCCTTGCCCAACGCCTTCGCCAGCGCACCGTCGTCGGGCGCCGGGGACTTCGTCACGAATGCACGCTCGGCCATGTCGCCCTCCTCGCGGGGCGACATCCTAGTTCAGGACAGCTCGAGCAGGCGCGCCGACCGCGGAGGCACCTCGACCCGCGCCCTCCCTCCTTGGACGGCCACCTCCGCCGAGGCCCCCGCGAGGTCCCGCAGCCGCGATCCGCGCACCGGCAGTTCGAGCACCGCCGCCTTCTCCGAGCTGTTGAGCACGACGACCACCGTCTGCTCGGGCGAAGACCGCTGGAAGGCGAGCTGCTCGAGCGCGACGTGGAGCTGCGTGTAGTCGCCGCGCCGGAGCGCCGGGCTCGCGTGCCGCTGGGCCGCCAGCCGCTGCAGCGTGCCGCAGAGCGCGCGGTCTCCTCGCGACGCGGCCTCCTCGACCGTCAGGCTCGGGCGCAGCGCGCGGTCGTCGGTGGCGGTCCGCTTGCCCTGCAGCCCGAACTCGCTGCCGTAGTAGACGCTGGGCACGCCGGGCATGGTGAAGAGCAGCGAGTAGAGCAAGGGCAGGTCCTCGCGGCGGCGCAGGCTCGTCGCCGCGCGGTCCACGTCGTGGTTGTCGACGAAGGCGTAGAGCGGCACGTCGCGGTAGAGCCCGCCGTTGCCGAACTGCCGGTTCAGCGCATAGGCGATCTCGAAGTAGTTCTTGTCGTTCAGGCTCGACCACAGCCCCTTGGAGCACTCGTAGTTGGTCACCGAGTGCAGCGCCTTCGGGTTCGCCTGCTTGCGGTAGTCGCCGTGGACGACCTCGCCCATCAGCCAGAAGTCCGGCCGGACCTGGTCGCAGTGCGCGCGCAGCGCCTCGAGGAAGCCGACGTCGAGCCAGTCGGCCGTGTCCAGGCGCAGCCCGTCGAAGCCGAACGTGCGGATCCAGTGGTCGACGTTGCCGAACAGGTGCTCGCGCACCGCCGGGTTGGACAGCTCCAGGCGCGGCAGCTCCCAGGCCCCCTTCCAGCACTCGTAGCCAAAGGGGTCGCCCAGCGGGCTGCGCGCGCCGAACTTGAGCCCCTTGAACCAGGACGCCCACTGCGACGAGGGCCCCTTCTCGCGCACGTCGCGGAACGCCCAGAAGTCGCGGCCCACGTGCCCGAAGACCGCGTCGTAGAGCACCTTCATCCCCAGCCCGTGCGCCTCGCCCACCAGGCTCTGCAGAAGCTCGGTCGTCCCCAGCCGCCGGTCGACCTCGCCCAGGTTCGCCGTGTCGTAGCCGTGCGCGCTCGACTCGAGCACCGGCCCCAGGAGGATCGTGTTCGCGCCCAGCCCCCGCGCGTGGCGGATCCACGGCCGCAGCGCCTCGAGCCTCGATGCCGGCGCCGAGTGGAAGTCGTTGCGCGGCGGCGCGCCGCACAGGCCCATGGGGAAGAGGTGGTAGACGACCGCGTCACGTGCCCAGGCTGCCATGTTCGTCCTCCTTTACCTACCGTTCGGTATAGCCACTGGTCAGACCACTGCCTGGCGCCGGAGCCACAGGGCCCGCCGTCAGGTCACGAGTAGATGCCGTGCTGGAACTGCTTGACCGCCTGGTGCAGCAGGACGTCGTCCAGGTGCGTGTGCCCGTGGAGCGCCAAGGCGATGTAGCGGTCGATCATCCCGGTGAAGGTGGCGGCGTAGGCCTTGTGCCGGCCGCGCATGTTGCCGTGGTCCTTCTCCGCGGCCTCGAAGACCCTCTCCACCATGTCGAAGTGCTGGTCGTGAAAGCGCACCGCCGCGCGGTAGGCGTCGCTCTCCAGCGGCGCGAAGTAGAGCGCCAGCAGCAAGCGGTAGACCTCGCGGTGGCTCTTGGCGAAGTCGAAGTACGCCTTGGCGATGTCGGTGAGCGTCTTGGGCAGGTCGTGCTGGTAGTCGCAGGCGACGGTGAGCTTCTCGGTCAGCTCGCCAATCTCCTCGGCGAGCAGCGTCTCCACCAGCCCCTGCTTGCTGCCGAAGTAGTGGTAGAGCGTCGGCTTGGTCACCCCCGCCGCCTCGACAATCTCCTGCACGCCGACGCCGTCGTAGCCCTTGGACACGAAGAGCCGCAACGCGCACGCGAGCAGCTTCGAGCGGTTGTCCTTGGCAGCGGCACCAGCCATGGGCCGCTTGATATACCGGTCGGTATAGACTCGTCAACCGTCTTGTTCCTTGCTCGCCGTGAGCCGGCGCTCGCGCTGCGCCCGAGCCGACGAATCTTCCGCGGGCGGAGAGACGGGCTGAGAGCATCCTCCTCGACGGCTCGGGCCTCGAAAGCCGCGACTCACCCGGTCACTGCACGGGGCCCAACCATCCCCGACGCGCTTACGCTTGCGGCTCGGAGCTTGGCGCTGAAGGCCCGCGCGGCTGCATGGATAAGGACGAGCAGCGAGCTCGTGCTCGAGTCACCCGGTCACTGCACGGAGCGGCAGCCTCGTCCGGGGCCAGTACCACTGGCAGTCAAACCCAGCGTGTGGTCTAGATCCACGAAACGTTTGCCTGGCCGGCGCCCCCACTCGCCTGCCGCCAGTCATCGCGACCGACAGCATTCGCGCGACCTCCCAGCGGGGATGGAGGACTCAGATGCGAACCTTGACCAAGCTCTCGCCGTTCATCGCCGCCCTGTGGCTGACCGGCTGTCCGCAGACGGCCGATGTCCGGACCCCCGACGGCGGCCTGCCGGACGCGAGGTCGACCTCCCCAGAGGACACCGCCAGCACCTGCTCCGACGACCTGGACAACGACGGAGACGGCTCGACCGACTGCAACGACCCGGACTGTGCCCTGTTCGTCTTCTGCCAGAGCTTGGACGCCGGGCATCCCGACACGGGGCTGGTCGAGACCGCCGACTCGGGCACGCCGGCGAAGGACGCCGGCCAGGAGGGGGCCTGCAGCGTCGATCCCGGCAGCGCCGTCGACTTCGGGGCGGTGGCCACCGGGACCTCACTCACCCGGCAGCTCAAGGTGAGCAACCAGACCAGCCAGGCCATCGCCCTGACGGTCACGCCGATCAGCGGCCTGGACGCGCTCTCCTTCTTCCTGCCCAACTTCGCTCCCGGCACCATCACCGTGCCCGCCGCCGGGAGCATCTCGATCCCGGTGCAGTTCGCGCCCACCCGGCTCGGCGTGCACAGCGCCCAGCTGGCCTTCACCGTGCCCAACGCCTGCGGCCTGACCACCATCGCCCTGACCGGCGCGGGCATCGGCCAGTCGTTGGACTGTGCTCCCAAGGTGCTGGTGCGCGACCCCGCCACCGGCCACGAGAAGTGGGTCTGCCAGGCCGACTTCGGCTATGTCCACCCGGCCGGGCGGCAGGTGGCCAAGGTGCGCCTGGTCAACGTCGGCAGCAGCTCCATCGACGTCTCCAGCTTCGCTCTGACCCAGCCGGCGAGCGGCGGAGTTTTCGCCTTCGAGAGCCCGCCCCCGGCCACGGCGACCCTCGCTCCCAACGGCGGCGCCGTCGAGCTCAGCTTGAGCTTCGCGCCCAGCCAGCCCGGCACCCACACCGGCAGGCTCGGCTTCACCTCCACCGATCCCAAGGTGCCCGCGGGCTCCTTCGTCCTCCAGGGCGTGGGAGCCGGACCGGTCATCAGCGTGACTCCGGCGGCGCTCGACTTCCACCAGGTCTCCCTCGAGGGCTCGCTCACGTCCAGACTGACCATCGCCAACCAGGGCAGCGACATGCAGGGGACGACCGCCGACAACCTCATTCTCGCTGCGCCCGTGGCGGGGACTCTCTGCGCCGCATCGGCAGACTGCCCGCTCGCCGGCCAGACGTGCGCGGCCAGCACCTGCTGGGAGGCCAAGACCCTCGAAATTGTCGGAGACGCGGCGTACGAGTTCCGGGTCTCTTCGATCCCGATGTTCGGGGCCGACGGCCTGCCTGCCGGTGAAAGCGCGGACCTGCAGGTCGCCTTCAACCCGAAGTCGGCGGGCCCTAGGAGCGCGACGCTGCGCATCTACTCCAACGACCCGGCGACGCCGGTGACCGAAATCCCGCTGGTCGGCGAAGGGGTCGACGCACCTCCGTGCGATCTGGAGGTTGTGCCCGCCCAGCTTCAGTTTGGCAGCGTCGAGCCGGGCCGGAGCCTCGAGCTTCTCGCTTTCCATTCGCAACGTCTCGGCGAGCCACGTCTGTACGCTCTACTCCAGCAGCTTCGCCCCTGGGAAGCTCGCCGGAGTTCTCGCTGCCCAACGGCCCGCTCGCCAACATGACCTTACCTGCCGGAGACAAGCTGCTCGTGCCGGTCCGCTTCGAGCCGACGACGAGCGGCAGCTTCACCGCGACGCTCTCGATTGAGACCTCCAGCCTGACCACCCCGTCCATCTCGGTGCCCTTGAGTGGCACCTCCCAGGCCAACTGCCTGCTCGTAGCGCCCTCGGACATGGACTTCGGGGTGGTGCAAAGCAACTGCAACTCTCGGGGGCGCACCTTCTCCGTCTACAACGTCTGCTCCTCCGCCCAGACCCTCACCTCCATCGAGCTGCAGCCCGGGCCCTCGACCGAATTCCAGCGCGTCTGGATTCCGCTGCTGCCGTTCTCGCTCGCCGCCGGCGGCTCGACGGACTTCAAGGTCAAGTACAGTCCGACCGACCTGGGCGAGGACGACGCCTCCCTCGCCGTCTCCTCGTCTTCGGGCCCGCCCGTCGTCGTCGGGCTGCACGGGCGCGGCGACCTGACCGCGATCCAGACCGACGTCTTCGGCGTCGCTCCTCAACCCAAAATCGACGTGCTCTTCGTGGTCGACGACAGCGCCTCGATGGCGGACAAGCAGGCCTCACTGGCGGCGTCTTTCGCCTCCTTCACCCAGATCGCCGCGACGGCCCAGGCCGACTATCGCATCGCCGTCACCACCACCAGCGTGGACGTCGCCCACGGGGGCACCTACACCGGCGGCGGCGAGGCCAATGGCTGCTTCTTCGCCGCGCCGGGCAACCCGGCCGTCATCACCCCGCAGACCCCCAACGTCTCTTCGGTCTTCGCCAGCAACGTCCGAGTGGGGACCGACGGCAACCCCGACGAGATGCTCCTGCGGCCGCTCTACCTCGCCCTGAGCCAGCCCAACCTCGGCGGCTGCACCGCGGGCTTCCTGCGTGACGACGCGGCGCTCTCGGTCGTCATCGTCTCCGACACCTTCGACGACGACTCCACGCCGGTCTCCTTCTACGCAAACTTCCTGCTCGCGCTCAAAGGGCTCGCCCGGCACAACTCCGTCACCGTCTCGGGATTGGTCCCGGTCAACCCGGCCTCCTGCTTCCTCGACGTGGCGACGCAGAACGGGCGCGCCGACCAGCTCATCGCCATGTTCGGTGGGCTCCGCGAGGACATCTGTGCCACGGACTGGGCCCCCGCCATGGAGCGCATCGGCCAGGCGGCCTTCGGCATGCGGACGCGCTACTTCCTGTCCAGCGTCCCCGATCTCGCGGCCCAGGGCATCGCGGTCGAGGTCGACGGCGTTCCCTACTCGCAGGTGGGGCCCGTCGGAGACGTCCGCTGGACCTTCGACAGCGCCACCAATGCCCTCGACTTCGACCCGCTCGCAGCCCCCGAGCCTGGCTCGACCATCACGGTGAGCTACCACGTCGCCTGCCTGTAGTAGGCGCCGCACGACCTCGGCGCCCCGGGGCGTGCGTTCGCGCACGCCCCGGCGCCAGCCGCCTTGACGCTCGCGAGGGGCGCTGGCGACCATCCGCGCCGCCATGCCCCTCCACGTCCTGGTCACCGGCGCCTACGGCAACGTCGGCCGCCACGTCCTGCGCGAGCTCGTCCGCCGCGGCCACCGCGTCCGCGCCTTCGACGTCCCCTCCCCCACCGCCCGCCGCGACGCCGCGCAGCTCCCCGGCGCCGAGCCGTTCTGGGGCGACCTCCGGGCGAAGGCCGACGTGCTGCGCGCAGTCGAGGGCATCGACGCCGTGGCGCACCTGGCGTTCGTGCTGCCGCCGCGCACCGAGAGCGACCCGAAAGGCACCTACGCCATCAACGTGCAGGGCTCGCTCAACCTCTTCGAAGCGCTGAAGGCCCAGCGGCCCTCCGCGCGCGTGGCGCTCGCCTCCTCCTACTCGCTCTACGGCGACACCCGGGACCTCGAAGGCCTGGTCACGGCGCAGACGCCGGTCTCGCTCGTCAGCCAGTACAACCGCCACAAGGCCGAGGTGGAGGAGAGGCTGCGCGCCTCGGGCCTGGGATGGACCATCCTGCGGCTGGGGGTGGTGCTCAGCGGCGAGTCGGCGCTGCGCACCAAGCTCGACCCGACGCTCATCTTCGACCTGCCCGCCGACTGCAAGCAGGAGTTCGTCCACAACGACGACGTGGCCACCGCCTTCGCGCGCTGCTTCGAGGTCGAGGAGGCGTGGGGCAAGGTGCTGCTCATCGGCGGGGGTCCCTCCGGCCAGCTGCGCTACCTGGACTTCATGAACCGCACGCTGGGCGCGCTGGGCATCGCGCCGCTTCCGGCCGAGGCGTTCAGCCGCGACGCGCTGCAGGGCGGCGGCTGGATGGACACGAGCGAGAGCCAGCGGCTGCTGGGCTACCAGAGCTGGACGTTCGAGCGGCACCTCGAGGATCTGGCGAAGCGCGCGGGGATCCGCCGGACGCTGGCGCAGGTCTTCTCGCCGCTGCTGCGCGCCTGGCTCGTCCGCGCCTCGCGCCACACCCGCAAGAACCGCCAGGCGGAGACGCGCGCATGAGCCCGGAGCTGCAGAAGCGGGTCCGGAAGCTCAAGCGCCAGTACGCGCTGAACGCGGTGACCTCCGCCGTCCTCGGGCTGTGGACGCTCGCCGCCCCGGCCAGCTTCTGGGGCACCATCGGCATCGGCGGCGGCGACGACATCGTACAGGCCATCTACGGCGCGGCCATCTGCGGCGAGGGAATCATCAACGGGCTGGGCGTGCGCTGGCCGCTGCGCTACCTGGTGATCCTCCAGTACATGATGGCCTACAAGGCGGTGGTGGTCGTCGGCCTGGTGCCACGCCTGCTCCTGATGGAGCAGGCCCCGGTCGGCGCATGGGTCGTGGTGGCCTGCTGGGCCTTCGCCGGCGTGCAGAGCGCGGTCGGCTTCCCGTGGGGAAGGTGGCCGGAAGTCATCGAGGCTCTCAAGGACGAGTAGCCCATCCACTCCGTCCACACCGTCTACTCCGTCCACCCAGTCCACCCACTCTCTGGACGGAGTGGACGCGGTGGACGGAATGGACGGAATGGACGGAATGGACGGCGTGGACGCGCCCGCCGGCCGACGGCGCTACGCCACCGCCCACAGCCACCCCGCCGCCAGCGCCAGCGTCGACAGCGTCACCGGGATGCCCGTCTTGGCGTGGGTGCGGAAGGTGATGTTCACCCCCAAGGGCTTGGCCGAAGTGACCACGATGATGTTGGCGATGGACCCGACGATGAAGAGGTTGCCGGCCAACGTGCTCGAGAGCGCCAGGATGGGCCCGGCCAGCGGGTGAGTCGCCGAAGGCAGGAGCAGCATCGTCGCCGGGACGTTGGAGACCAGGTTCGAGAGCACGACGCTCAGCCCGAAGAGCCATCCCGGCGCGCTGGGGTTCACTCCAGCGCCGCGCATGGCTGCGAGCGCCGCGTCCATCATTCCGGCGTGCGCGAAGGCGGCGTTGACGATGAACAGCCCGATGAAGAGCACCAGGAGCTGCCAGTCGACCAAGCCAAGAATCTCGCGGCTCGCCATGCGCCGGCTCAGCAGCAGGATGCCGGCGCAGACCAGCGCCACGCCATCGCGCGGCAGCTCATGGTGGAAGAGAAAGATCACGATGAGCGCCGCGGCGATGGTCAGCCCCTTGAAGCTCTGCCAGCGGTTGAACTCGGGCGCGTCCACCTTCGGCAGCAGCAGCTCCTTCTGCCAGCGGCCCCGGTACTGCGCGACCAGCACCAGCCAGATGGCGCCCAGCCCCAGGACCGCGGGGACACCCGCGTCCCACAGGAACCGGCTGAAGGACAGGTGCAGGCTCTGCCCGATGAGGATGTTCTGCGGGTTGCCGATGAGCGTCGCCGCCGAGCCGACATTGGAGGCGCAGGCCAGCCCGAGCAGGAACGGCACGGGGTCCAGCTTCCGGCGCGCGCAGCCCTCGACCAGCATCGGCGTCACCGCGAGGCAGACGACGTCGTTGGTGAGCACCGCGGAGAGGCCGCCGGCGGCGACCAGCACCAGCGCCAGGAGCGCCGGCGCGGTCACCTCGAGCGAGACCATCTTGCGCACGAGGTTCGAGTAGAAGCCGGCCAGCCGGAACTGGGCCGAGAGGACCATCAGCGCGAAGAGCAGGTAGATCGTGGGCATGTCCACCGCCGCCCACGCGTCGTGGAACGGCAGCGCGCCGACGGTGACCATGGCGATGGCCCCCAGGAGGGCCACGCCGGTCCGGTCCAGCGCCAGCGGCGGGACCTCGCCCAGGATCATTCCCAAGTAGACGAGGCCGAAGATGACGAGGACCGCGGTGCTCATGGCGGCGAGGTTCTACCGCCTGGCGGCGCTCCCGTCACGGCGCGAGCAGGGCCACGATCTCACCGACGATGGTTGCCGGGCAGGCCTTGGGCTGTGCTGAAGCTATGTCGGTGGGTACCGACATACCTTCTGCAAGCGGCTCACGGAGCGTTCACCTCGGCGGCGCCCAGCCCTCCCACGCGGCGCGCACCGTTTCCACCTCGCCGGCATGGCAACCGTCGCACACCGTCGTGGTCTCCAGCGGCTGCCCGTCCTTCATCTCGCCGTGGTAGCGGTCGCCGTCGTGGCAGGTGACGCAGTCGTGGTTCTGCCCGCCGGCACCGCCCAGGTGCACCAGGTGCGCACCCTTCGGCGCCAGGACGTAGCCGTCGATGTGGCGCGAGGCCGAGGTGATCTTCCCGGCGCGGTCCGAGACGTCCAGGTGGCAGCGGCCGCAGTCGCCGGCCGGCGGGTGAGGCGCCGGCGGCGGGAGGCCGTGGCAGCCGGTGCACGAGAGAGCGCCAGCGGTCGTCCAGGATGGGCTCAGGTGCGGACCGGTCCCGAACTTCAGCTTCGCGCCATGGCAGTAGGCGCTGCAGGAGCCGTTCTCGTACTTGGCCGTCACGCCCGCGGCCGCGAGGCCCTGCAGCGTCACCGTCGCCGCGTGCACCTGCGTTCCGTGCGCCCGATCGTCCGCGGCCGGCGCCACGTGGCAGTGGGTGCACTTCACCTCGTTGCGCCAGGTCGAGGACGCCAGGTGGGGAGCGTGAGCGCCGACGCCGGCGCGGCTCCGGTCGGTCGAGCCGGAGGAGATCCGGAGGCGGCGCCGGGCTGGCCTCGCTGCCGTGGCAACTCCCGCAGGCGACGCCCGCATCCGGCTCGGCCGCCGCGTCCGCGGGCTCGCTCGCGTCCGCGGGGCTCGCGGCGTCACGTGAAGAGAGCGCCGCGTCCGGCGCGGCCGCAGCGGCATCATCGGCCCCAGCAGGCGGCGGCTGGCTGCAACGGCCCAGCAGCAGCAGCGCTGCCAGGCCGGCGCCCAAAGTGGCAGACAGGGACCGCGCGCGGCCCATCGCGCCTCACTCGGTGAAGAGCACGAAGTGCATCTTGACGGGAAGCGTCTGCCCGACGTGATCCGCCGCGTCCATGATGGCGATGTGGCCGAAGAACGAGCCCGCGGTCTCCAGGTCGTTGTTGTCCGGGAACGTCGTCGGGTCGGCCTTCCAGGGGTAGTTGGCCGCCTGCGCCTCGGTGTAGGTCACGTCGCTGCGCTTCAGGTCCAGGATGATCTGCCCCTCCGTCGACTCCTGGCCGATGAACTTGATGCCGCGGTGCGGGCACAGGCCCTGGCCCAGCGAGTACTCGAGCCGCATCGGCGTCTCCGTCGCCGTCGGAATCCCACGAGAGCCAGGTGAGGATGTGCTTGATGGCGCCGGGGTTGGCGACCATGCCGCGCACGTCGATCTCGACCGTCTGCCAGTCCTCGGGGACGGTGACCTGGTCCGCGGGGATGTACTCGATCTGCGGCAGCACGGCGTAGTTGCCGACGATGACCTTCTTCTCTGGGCTGACCGTGACGTGGCCGAGCGTGTCGGAGACCGAGAGCTTCACCGCGTGCAGGCCGTCGGCGACCTTCGTCGTGTCCCAGAGGATGTCGTCGGGGACCTCGGTGAGGTCCACCAGGACGGTGTCGCCCTCGAGGAGCTGCACCTTGGCCACGTGCGCCTCGGTGGCGACGATGGGGATGACCGCCGCGGTGCCCTTGAGGATCGACAGGTTCGTCGCCCCCAGGGTGATGGCCGGCGCCTGGTTGTCGGTGGTGAGCGCGACGGCGGCGGACTCGCCGCTCGCCTCGGCGGAGCTCGCCTTGGCCTTGAAGGTGTGCGCTCCTTCCTTGAGTTGCGTCGTGTCCACGGCGACGGTCGCGGGCGAGGTGGTGACGTCGGCCGAAGCGAGGCTGGTGTCGCCCTCGAGGATCTCCACCTTGGTGGCCGGGCCCTGGAACTCGACCCTGAACTCCACGGTGCCGGTGACGAGCGCACCGCCGGCCGGCGCGGCGATCGTGCAGGTCACCGGCGTCGGCTGCGCGGCGTCGGGCCCGGCAGCCACCGAGGCGTCGAGGCCAGGCTGCTCCGCGTTCGGCGTGGAGCTGCACGCGGGGCCCGCCAGCAGGGCGGCGGACAAGGCCAAGAGCAGGAACCGGTTCATGGGACCCTCCTCGCAGCGAGAGCGCTGCGCCTCCGTGGGTCCAGCCCGGCGACGGGGCTGGGCGACGGTGTGTGGGCGGGCACGATACACCCGTTCGGGGGCCCATTCATTCGGAGCGCCGTCGTCGCGAGCCTCCCCCTGACACCCTCTCCGACATGCGGAGAAGCTCGCGTCGAATTCGGCGAGCCTCGCCTTCAGGACGTCGCAGGCCGAGCCGGTCCGTTCAGCACGCGCTGCAGCGCATCGGGGTCGAAGGGCTTGGTGAGGTGGGCGTCGAAGCCGCTGCGCTGCGCCCTCTCGCGGTCGCGGACCTGGCCGTAGCCGGTGATGGCCACCAGCCGGGTCGAGCCCAGGCTCGGGTCGGCGCGCAGCGCCCGCGCGACCTCATAGCCGCTCATCCCCGGCAGGCCGATGTCCGAGAGGACGAACTCCGGGCGCAGCTCGCGCGCCCGGGCCACGCCCTCCTCGCCGGTCGCGGCGATGCTCACCTCGTGGCCCTCGAGCTCCAGCACCATCCGCAGGCTCTCCGCCGCGTCGGCGTTGTCCTCGATCACCAGGATTCGCCGGTGCGGTGCCGGCTGGGACCGGGCCGGGCCCTGCGTCGGGGCTCCGGCGTCCGTGGCGTGCGCCGGCTGCGGCTCGCCGGCCGCGGGGATCCAGACGGTGAAGGTCGCGCCCCGGCCGGCCCCCTCGCTCTCGGCCTCGACGCGCCCGCCGTGCAGCTCCGCCAGGGACTTCACCAGCGACAGGCCCAGCCCCAGCCCGCCGCGGCCGCCCCGCGCCTGCACGAACGGCTCGAAGAGGTGGGCCATGGCCTCCCGCGAGAGGCCGATGCCGTCGTCGCGCACGCGGATCGCAACCTGGTCGCCCTCGGCCTTCAGCGCCACGCGGACGTGCCCGCCGGGGTCGCTGTACTTCTCGGCGTTGTCGAGCAGGTTCCCCACGGTCTGCGCCACCCGCGCCCCGTCGGCCCACAGCCACACCGGCCCGTCCGGCAGCTCGACCTCCACCGCGAGCTGCCGCTTCTCGAAGGCCTCGCGCCGGTCGTCGACCACGGTGCGCACCACCGCCGCGACGTCGAGCCGCTCCTTGCGCAGGAGGATCTTGCCGCGCGCGATGCGCGAGAGGTCGAGCAGGTCGTCGATGAGGCGCGCCATCTGCGTCACCTGGCGCTGGATGATCTCCACCGCCCGCTCCTTCGCCCCCGGACGCCCGCCGTTGCGGGCGAGCAGCACCGCGGCGTTGCGGACGGGGGTCAGCGGGTTGCGCAGCTCGTGCGCCAGGATGGCCAGGAAGTCGCTCTTGCGCTGGTTCTCGTCCTCCACCGTCTGCTGCACCTTCTTCTGCTCCTCGATGTCGGTGGCGGTGCCCAGCCAGCGCACCACCTGCCCCCGCGAGTCGCGGATGGGCACGGCCCGCACCAGCTGCCAGCGGTAGGCCCCGTCGTGCATGCGCAGCCGGAACTCCGACTCGTAGAGGGTGTCGTCGTGGACCGAGCGCTGCCACTGCGCCCGCACCCGGTCCTGGTCGTCCGGGTGGACCTGCTCGATCCAGCGCATGCCCATCCCGTCCTCGGCCCTGACCTTGGTCAGCGTCGGGCCGCGGGCGTTGATGTAGTCCACCGTGCCGTCGGGCCGGGCGGTCCAGACGATCTGCGGCATCCAGTCGGCCAGCTGCCGGAAGCGCTGCTCGCTCAGGCGCTGCTCCTCCACCTCCTGCGCCAGCTGCTGGCTGGCGCGCTCCAGCTCCGAGGTGCGGCGGGCCACCCGCTCGTCCAGCTCGTCGCGCGAGCGGCGCAGCCGGTCCTCCGTCTGCTTGCGCTCGGTGATGTCGGTGATGACGCCCAGCAGCAGCGGGCGGCCGCCGGCGTCGCGGTGCAGCGACTTGCGCGTGAGGATGATGTGCAGCCGGCCCTCGGCGCCGGTGAAGTGCTCCTCGTTCTCGTTGGTGTGCCCGCTGGAGAAGACCTCCTCGTCCTTGGCCCAGAAGACGTCGGCCTGCCACTTGGGAAAGAAGTCGTAGTCGCTCTTGCCCAGGAGGCTCCTCGCGCGGGCGGCCCAGCGTCCGGCAGAAGGCGTCGTTGAGCAGGACCCAGCGGTGCTGGCGGTCCTTGCCGAAGACCGGGTTGGGCAAGGCGTCGAGGAGGGACTCGACGAAGCGGCCCGGCACGCGGTCCTCGGGGGCGAAGAGCACGACCGCCTGCCCGTCGGCCGCCTTTCGCGAAGCGAACCGGCAATTCAGCACCCGGCCCCGGCTCGCCCGGCACTCTCCGCTGAACACCACCTGCTCCGCGCCGGAAGCCGACATCGCAGCCGAAACGACCGCTGGCGGCACGAGCGGCTCGGGGCCGGCCAGGGCCGCGCGCGCCGACTCGTAGCCGAGCAGGCGCGCGCCGACCTCGTCCAGGTCGGCGACCTCGCCGCCGGCCGACAGGCGCAGCGTCCCGAGCTGGTAGGTGACGTCCAACCTGGCTGCCTTCGACCTCCGGGCGGAGACGCCCGGACTCAAAGGTAGTGACGCCACCCTTCACCCAACTTCCTCCCGCAGCCCTTCCCTCTCACATAGCCAGCCCAACGAGCGGCTTCTCCACGAAGGCACCAGCGCCTGGTCGGAGGAGTCCTCGGATGCTCACCTCAGAGCGCCACGAACGACTTCGGTCAGGCAGTTCGCTTTCCTCCGAACCGAGGTCTTGGACGAGAGCCGGGGCGCCCTCGAAGCGCCGGCCATAGGTTCGGCTCGGGACGGGGCGGCAGGCCGAATCGCGCTCGACCTTGCTCCGATGGCGACTGGCCGATCAACTCGTGCCTGGGCGCAGGTCGGCTGCGATAGAGTTCGCGCGCTGAACTTGCCGTGAAGATGTCCCTGGAAAGGCAGAGCCCATGCTCGACTCCATTCACCTCAGGAACGTCGGCCCCGCGCCCGAGATGGACGTTCGGCTCGGGCCGCGGCTGAACCTCATCACCGGCGACAACGGCCTGGGCAAGAGCTTCCTCTTGGACGTGGCGTGGTGGGCGCTCACGCGCAAGTGGCCGCAGGACCTCAACAGCAACCTCACCTCGGGCTACGCCGCGCGTCCCACGGACCTGTCGAAGACGGCCACCATCGAGTTCGAGGTCGAGAGCAAGACCGGGCGGGTTCGGTACGAGAGCCCGTACGTTCTTGACGAGCAGTCGTGGAAGGGCAAGGCAGGAAGGCCATGGAACCCGGGGCTGGTCATCTACGCGCTGGCCGACGGCGGCTTCGCGGTCTGGGACCCCGCCCGAAACTACTGGAAGAAGCAGGGCAGCATCGACGTCCAGGAGCGCTTGCCCGCCTACGTCTTCAGCGCCAAGGAGGTCTGGGACGGGCTTCGCGTCCCGGTCGACGGGAGGCTCACGCAGGTGAGCAACGGGCTGGTTGCCGACTGGGCCTCGTGGATACGCGAAGGGCGCGCTGACTCCGAGCGCATGGCCGCCGTGCTCGCCCTCCTCGCGCCGACCGTGGGCGACGACACCCTCAAGCCTGGCAGCAGCTTCGCGCGACTGTCGGTCAACGACGCGCGCGACATCCCGACCGTCCGCATGGGCTATGGCCAGGACGTCCCGATCCTGTACGCCTCGCTCGGCGTCCGCCGCATCGCCGCGCTCGCCTACATGCTCTCTTGGGCGTGGCGCGAGCACCTCATCGCCTCTCGACAGCTCGCGCAGGAGCCTTCGTCCCGCGTCGTGATGCTCTTCGACGAGATCGAGGCTCACCTTCATCCGCGCTGGCAGCGGGCCATCGTCCCTGCGCTCCTCAAGGTCGTGCAGACGCTGACGGACGACGCCAGCGCGCGGGTCCAGCTCATCGCCGCGACGCATTCGCCACTGGTCCTCGCGTCGGTGGAGCCCCTGTTCGACGCCGCGCTCGACGTCTGGCTGGACCTCGATCTGGAAGGCCAGAAGGTCGAGCTCCGTCAGCGTCCCTTCGTCCGCATGGGGGAAGTCGGCAACTGGCTGACCAGCGAGGCCTTTGACCTGAAGGAACCTCGCTCGCTCGAGGGCGAGCGCGCCGTGCGTGCCGCCGCAGAGGTGCTCACAGCCAAGGCCCCGTCACCGGAGAGCATCGCGGCTGCCGACCGACAGCTGCGCGAGGCGGGGCTGCCGGACATCGACCCGTTCTGGGTCCGCTGGGCCTACTTCGTCGAGCAATCGCAGCAGGCGGCCGGTCCGGAGAAGCCGCAGTGATTCCGGTCGCGCCGGCACCGGCGCCTGCCGAGTTCGAGGGCAAGTCCGACGGCGCGGACTTCGCGCCATCGCCGAGCTGGTGGGGAAGCCGTCGCCCTTTCCGCGCACGGCCGGGCACGCCCTCGCCCAGGTCGCTTCCCGCGAGGAGGACATCCCCGCCGACGCGTTCCCGCCCTACTGGCGCGAAGTCCTGCCCGAGATGCTCGTCGCGTACGGGCGGCGCTGCGCCTATCTCGCGATGTACATCCACCCCGCGACGGGCAGCCCGACGGTCGATCACGTGCTGCCCAAGAGCACCGCGTGGAACCAGGTCTACGAGTGGCCGAATTACCGGCTGTGTGCGGCGATCATCAACTCGAAGAAGGGCGCCTTGAGCTCGCTGGTCGACCCCTTCGCGATCGGCCGCGGGTGGTTCGCCCTCAACCTGAACACCTTCCACGTCGAGCGCGGAGCAGCAGCGCCCGAGGCCGAGTGGAGCCGCGTCGACGCGACGCTTCCGGTCCTGAACCACCGGCTTTGCGTCGAGGAGCGGGCCGAGTACCTGCGCTGCTACTGGCTCGGAACCGCCGCGGGCGGGTTCGACCTCGCTCACCTCGAGGAACGCGCTCCCTTCCTCGCGGCAGAGCTCGACCGGCAAGGATGGTTGCTTCAAGTGCGTCCGGGTTGGTTCGTGTTGAGCCCCAAGGACCTGCGGTTGGAATGCGGGCCCGACGCCCCCGCGGAGCTACGCGCCCGCATCAGCGGGGTGCTTCCGGCGCTCAACCATCCACTCGCTCTGGCGGCCCGCAAGGCGGTGGTGAGTCGGCTCCCGGATCAGCTCGAGCGCCGCGCGCCCTTCCTCGCCTCCGAGCTCCGCCGGCAGGGGGTCCTCGCCTGACCCTCAAGTGCCCCGCCCCAGGGCCTACTTCCCCCGCTCGCCGCGCACGAACGCCTGCCCCAGGGCCGAGGGCGTGGCGAACTTGCGCCGCCAGCTGCCCCGACTGGCCACCACCAGCACGGCGATGGTGAACAGGTACGGCAGCATGTCCAGGAAGTAGCCGAGGTTGGGGTTGCGCAGCGCCGGCACGCTCTCGATCCCCTGCAGGTCCAGCGGCAGCCGCCGGATGGCGCCGAACAGCCACGCGCCTACCGCCACCCGCACCGGATCCCAGCCGCCGAAGATGACCAGGCCCACGGCGATCCACCCGATGCCGGAGGTCATGCCGTCGACCCAGCCCGGCGTGATGGCCAGGCTCAGCGACGCGCCGCCCAGGCCCGCGAGCGCACCGCCGGCCGCGACATGCAGGTGCCGGGTGAGGCCGACGCGGATGCCCTGGGCGTCGGCGGCCGCCGGGCTCTCGCCGACCGCCCGAACCTTCAGGCCCCAGCGCGTCCGGAAGAGATAGAGCCACGCCAGCGCCGCCACGCCGATGCCGGCCCAGACGATGGCGTTCTGCGAGAAGAGCATCGGCCCCAGGACCGGGATGGCCGACAGGCCCTCGACCTCGAACGCCGGCACGCGCGGCACGCCCGTGACCCCGACGAGGTCCGCGCCGACCACCGCCGCGAGCCCGCCGCCGAAGAAGCCCAGGCCGAGACCGGAGACCACCTGATCGCCGCCCAGGTTGATGGACACCACGCCGTGGACGGCAGCGAGGATCGCCCCGGCGGCCATCGCCGCCAGCAGCCCGAGCCACAGGCTCCCGGTCGCGTTCGCCACCGCGTAGCCGACCGCGGCGCCCAGCAGCATCATCCCCTCGACGCCCAGGTTCATGACGCCCGAGCGCTCCGCCAGCAGCTCGCCGACGGCCGCCAGCAGGATGGGCGTACCTCGCGCCACCCCGGCGGAGAGCAGGTTCTCGACGAAGCCGAGCGCACCGGTGCTCATGGCGTCGCCTCCGGCTTCGCGGCCGCTGGGGCCGTCGCTCGGAGCCGCACGCGATAGCGCACGAAGAAGTCGCCCGCGACGGCGACGAGCATCACCGCTCCCTGCAGCATCTGCGCGATGCCCGCCGGCTGGACCTCCTTGGAGCCCACCAGGAGCGCGGCGAAGACCAGCGACGAGGCGAGCACGCCGACCGGGTGCAGCCGGCCGAGCCAGGCCACCGCGATGGCGATGAAGCCGTAGCCCGGAGAGAAGCGGTCTTGCAGCCGGTGGCCCACGCCGGCGACCTCGAGCATCCCGGCGAGCCCGGCGAGCGCGCCCGCGACGAGCAAGGTGGAGACCATCCGCCGTGCGACCGGCAGCCCCGCATAGCGCGCCGCCTTCGGGCTGTCGCCGAGCAGGCGGATTCCGAAGCCCCACACCGAGCGCGAGGTCGCGAGCCACAGCCCGCCGCAGACCAGCAGCGCGACGAGGAGGCCGGCGTGGAGCGTGAGCCCGGCGAAGCCTTCGCCCAGGTCGAGCAGCCGCGGCAGCCAGGCCGACTTCGGGAACACGGGCGTGAGCGGGAAGCCGCCCTCGCTCCAGGGCCCGAAGATGAAGAAGGAGAGGAAGCGCTGGGCGACGTAGACGAGCATCAGGCTGGTGATGACCTCGTTGACCCCCAGGCGCGCCTTGAGGAGCCCGGCGATGCCGGCCCACAGCGCGCCGGCGAGAGCACCGGCGATGGCCATGCAGAAGAGCATGAGCGGAGAGGGCGTCGTCGCCGGCAGAGCGAACGACGCGACCCCGGTGGCGGCCCAAGCACCGAGCATCAACTGGCCCTCGGCGCCGACGTTCCACAGGCGCGCCCGGAAGGCGACCGCGCAGCCCAAGCCGCACAGGAGCAGCGGCGTGGCCTTCACCAGCGTGTCGGAGATTGCGTAGCCGCCGCCGAGGACGGACGTCTCGAGGATGGCGCGGTAAGCGGCCAGCGGGTTGACACCCGAGAGCGCCAGCACCAGCGCACCGAAGACGAGGCCGACGAGGACCGAGGCCACCGAGACGAGCGCGGTGACCCATCCGGACGGGACGATGCGAGGCTCGAGCTCAAGGCGCATCGCCGAGCCCCCAGCCCGCGGAGGCGGGCTTCGCAGAATCAGGCGCGACATCAGTCGCCGGCAGCATTCGCCCCTCCCACCATCAGCCGGCCCACCGTCGCCACGTCGGCCTTCGACCGCTCGAGGACGTCCACGAACCGGCCGCCGCGCATCACCGCCACGCGGTCGGAGAGCGCCAGCACCTCGTCCAGGTCCTCCGAGCAGACGATCACCGCCGCCCCCGCGGCCCGCGCCTGGAGCAGACGGCGCCGCACCTCGGCGGTTGCCCACACGTCCAGGCCTCGCGTGGGCACCATCGCCAGCAAGACGCCCACCCCCTCAGAGAGCTCTCGCGCGACGACCAGCTTCTGCAGGTTGCCGCCGGAGAGCATGCGCGCCGGCTGCTCGAGACCGGTCGTGGCGATCTGCAGGCCGTCGATCCGCGCCTGGCAGCGGTCCCGCGCAGCGTCGAGGTGCAGCCACGGCCCCTTGCGGCACGGCGGCTCGCGGTAGGCGCGCAGGAGCAGGTTCTCCTGGACCGTCAGCCCAGGCGAGGTCCCGGTGTGCATCCGGTCCGCCGGTACGTACCGCAGCCCGAGGCGGGCGCGCTCGAGCGGCGAGGCGTGCGACACGTCCTTCCCGGCGAGCTGCACGGTCCCGGCGCGCTGAGGCCGAAGCCCCGCGAGCGCGTCGAAGAGCTCGCCCTGCCCGTTCCCGGCCACGCCCGCGACTCCGAGGATCTCGCCGGCGCGCACGCAGAGATCGAGCCCGCGCACCGCCATCAGCCCACGGTCGCCGACGACCTCCAGGCCCTTGGCCTCCAGCCGCACCTCGCCTGGCGTCACCTCGGAGCGATCGAGCGCGAGCGAGACCTTGCGTCCGACCATCGCCTCGGCGAGGACTTCGTCCGTGGGGTAGCGGCCAGCTTCCACGCCGGTCGGCATCTCGGCCACCACCCGGCCCTTGCGCATCACCGTCACGCGCTGGGCGATGCGCCGCACCTCGTCGAACTTGTGGCTGACGAGCACGATGGCCACGCCCTCGGCGGCGAGCTTCTTCAGGGCCTCGAAGAGCGAGTCGACCTCGCCCGGCGAGAGCACCGCGGTCGGCTCGTCGAGGATGAGCACCCGCGCGCCGCGGTCCAGCACGCGCAAGAGCTCCACGCGCTGCTGCTCGCCCACCGACAGCTCGCCCACCAGCGCCGAGGCGTCGACCTTCAGCCCCAGCCGATCCGCCGCCGCTTGCACCTTCGCGCGCAGCGCCCGCGGCCGGAGCACGAACGGGATCCGCTCGGCGCCGAGGAGGACGTTCTCGGCGACGGAGAGCGTGGGCACGAGCATGAAGTGCTGGTGCACCATGCCGATTCCGGCGCGCATCGCGTCGCGCGGGCTCTTGAAGCGCACCGCTCGGCCGCCGACCTCGATCGTCCCCTGGTCCGGGTGGTAGAGCCCGTCGAGCAGGCACATCAAGGTGGTCTTGCCGGCGCCGTTCTCGCCCAGCAGCGCGTGGACCTCGCCGGCGCGCAGGTCCAGGTCGGCGCGGTCGACCGCGACCATCGCCCCGAAGCGCTTGACCACGCCTCGCAGCGACACCTGGACGCTGCCCGGATCCGCCATCGCGCCCTCGGGAGCTACTTGCGCGACGGGAGCTGCCCGACGACGCCCTTGGCGAGCCAGCCCATGCAGATCTTGCAGCCGGGGAGCCCTTCGAGGTCCTCGTGGGTCGGCTTCTCGCCCGCCTTGAGCAGGACATTGCCGGCGTTGTCCTCGAGCGGCCCGGCGAAGACGTCGGGGTAGGCGAAGGCGCCGGACTGCATCTTGGCGAGCGTCTCCTTGACGGTGGGGATCACAACCTCCGGCACGCCGGGCTGCGGCGTCTGGCCCTCCATGAACCCCAGCAAGCCGACGATTCCGCTGCCGACGTCCAGGTACTCGTGGGTGCCCTTCCAGGTGCCGGCCTTCATCTGCTCGACGAGCTTCACGTAGGTGGGGCCCCACTCCCAGTAGGAGGTGGTCAGGCAGCGCTCGGGCGCGAAGCTGCAGGCGTTCTTGCTGTCGTAGCCGACGCCCCACTTACCGGCGTCCTTGGCGGCGGTGACCGGGCCGGGGGTGTCGGCGCCGGTGACGACGACGTAGGTACCGCTCTTGAAGAGCGACTCCGCGGCCTCGCGCTCGCGGGTCGGATCGAACCAGCTGTTGATCCAGCGGATCTCCATCGTGCACTCGGGGCAGGTCTTCTTGGCGCCGAGCATCACCGCGTTGGCCAGCCGCACGACCTCGGGGATGGGGTACGGCGCGATGTAGCCGAGCTTGGTCTGCCCGTCGGCCTTGCAGCGGGCCCCGCCGATCATCCCGGAGAGGTACTTCATGCTCTCCATCGCGCCGAAGAGGCTGCCGTAGTTGGCGCCGTTGCTCTTGAAGCCGGAGACGTGGAGGAACTTCGTCTTGGGGAACTCGGTCGCCGCCTGCTCCATCGCGTCCATGTAGCCAAAGGAGGTGCCGATCACGAGGTCGAAGCCCTTGCGCGCCAGGCCGCGGATGACCTGCTCGGACTCGGCGCCCTCGGAGACGGACTCGACGTAGGCGGTGTGCACGCCCGGGCCCTTCTCCTCGAGGAACTTGCGGCCCTGGTCGTGCGCCCAGGTCCAGCCGCCGTCGCCGACCGGGCCGATGTACACGAAGGCCACGTTGAACTTGCCGGCCTCGGGCGCGGGGATGGACTTGTCGGCCTTCGCTGGCGGCGGCGCGACGACCGAGCCGTGCGGCTTGCCGGTCTCGGTCCCGGCGGGCGCGGGCGCCTCTTCCTTCTTCTTGCAGCCGGCGAGGGCGAGACAAGCGGTGAAGAGGACGAGCGGCAGGAAGCGCTTCATGACGGGTGTTCCCTCCCGGGCGGTCGAGGCGAGGGAGGCTAGCTCGGGGGGAAACGACCAGCAACCCGCGGCCAGGGACAACCTCACGAACTTGAGGACCTGAGGTGGTGGGTGCGGGCCCGGCTTCCACGCCGGGGGCAACCTTACGGACTTTGAGGATCGGAGGCGCGCTGGTGGGGTGAGGGCCCGGCTTCCACGCCGGGGGCAGCCTTACGGACTTGAGGATCGGAGGCGCGCTGGTGGGTGAGGGCCCGGCTTCCACGCCTCTGGATTGGTCACTTCTCGTCCGGGCGCCTGGCGGTCCCCGGGCAGCCCGAGCACGCGCTTCGCGCTTTCAGCGCGCCGCGCCAGCCAGCTTCAAGGATGAGCAACTTCTCGTAGCCACGTCCGAGCGTCCGCCAGCCAGGGCGCCCGTTGTGCTTGAGGTGCCCGCCCAACGCGGCCACGGCCCAGAAGACCTCCTTGGCCGTCGGCGCCTCTGACAGCTTGGTCTTCTTCAGCGAGGCGCGGAGCACGTCGAGCTGGAGCGGTGAGAGTGCCGCGGTCGCGGGTGTGTCGGGCTTCGATTCGGCCAGGGTCCGCATGAGCAGCAGGCGAAAGGCAATTGCCGCGAAGAGACCGATTGCGATGCTGAGGGCGTGAAAGCTCTCGAGTTGGCGCTTCTCGAGTGCGCATCCGTTCTTGAGGGCGTCGAAGTACATCTCAATCAGCCATCGGCCGCGGTAGTAGTCGACGACTTGGAGAAGCTGCTCTTCGGTATCGACCGGCTCGGTCGTGTACAGGACCCACTGAATGGGATCTTCTCCAACGGGACAGTCCTTCTCGAGCACGAAGACGACGTTGATCGGCAATGACGTCGGCAGCGTCGTACTCGCTCTGTCTGGCCTCTTCAGCGACACCCTCGTCCAGCCGACTTGCAGCTTGGCGTCGCGTGCGTTGCGCGGCGGATGAGTCGCCTGAGCCTTGGGCGTCGTGCCCTTCGTGCGCGCCGACAGGTGCACCTCTCGAGTTGCCACCGTCGATGCATCGGCGATCGCCTCGATGAGCTTCTTCTTCTTCTCCGGCGGGCCTTCCAAGCTTCGGTTGTGCTTCTGCCTCAGGACGAACCGGAATCCCTTTTCGACCAGGTGCGCCAGCAGGTCGTAGTCGTCGGTTTCGCTGTCGCCGACGTGGAGGACCTGGGCTTGTTGCGCCACCGCCTGCTCAACCGAGTCGATCTGCTCCTTCCAGCGCAGGGACTCCTTGTCGGGCGAAAGCCGCCGCGCCTTCTTGCGCTGGTAGTGGTTCTCGCCACCCTGGAGATGGTCCGGGATCGGCTGGCGAGCCCAGAGCTTCATCGCCGCGACTCCGAGCGGCCGATAGTGCTCCGTTGCGCTCGCCATCAGGGTCGTGTGCAGATAGAGGCCTTGGGTCCCGCCATCGACTGGGCCCAGGCCATCGCGCTCACTCTCGCTCTGGAAGGCCACGCTGCTGGTGTCGTGGATCGCCAGCACCACCCGCTCCGTGACACAGCGGGCAACGGTCGCCTGTGCATGTGGCTGCAGCACCTTTGCCGTGCTGAGCTTCGGGTTGTTGACCAGCCGGTAGAGCGCCTCTAGCCCTGCCGCATCGTCTTCGAAGGCCTGCGGAAAGCTCTTGGCTGGCTCGTCACTCAAGCGTCCCACCGCAGCGATCAGACGCCGATTCAGACGCCGGTCTCCCAGCCTGGCCTGGCCCATCTCCTGCTCCAGCGGCAGCAGCCCCGACGACTCCTTCATGGCGATGCTCCTCGCACATCCGGCGGCGAGCCTGGCGGTGCAGCTCGTAGACGTAGAGCCCTTTGGGACTGCCCTCGTGCAGATAGGCGTTCCCGCGTCGGGTTCGGCCTGCCGTCGTGCCCAGATAGCGCCAGTTGGAGGCGCGGTAGCACGTGCCCCGAAACCGAGCGTGGTCGACGAAGGTTTCTGCGAGCAGGACCGGGTGATTCCAGCGGGCCTGCCAATCCGCGCTCAGGCGCCGCAGGGTCCGGCCGAGCACTTTGGAAGCCAGGTGCTCGACTCGAACCCAGGGCGGGATGAGGAAGCGCACGTTGTTGACGACCAGGTGCAGCTTGCGCCGCTTGGTGTCGTTGTCCCAGCCCAGGTACCGGTCTCGTAGCGGCGAATGGAGGGTCGCAGAGGCCCAGCCGAGCAGGGCCACCACCTGGCCCTCGAGAAATGCGGCGTACAGCAGGTGCTCGCCTACGAGCGGCTTGTCTCCGAGATAGTGGAATCGGTCGATGAAGAGTCGCCAGCCCAGACGCTCGGCGGGCTCGATGGGCCGCACCACGAGTTGGTCAAGATTCGCGTCGTTCCCCACCGGAGACCACGCCAGCGGAATGCAGTCCTGCGGCAATACCGGTAGATCGTGCCCATCTCGGCACCGGCGCTGTCGCGCAGGTAGCTTGATGTGGCCCCACTCCTCAAGCCGGAGGAGCAAGTCCTGGCAGGCGAAGACGGCGTAGCTGCCGTTGGCCTGTCGCCAATCCCACGCCTTGCAGATAGCTCGAGCAAGATCGGACCGGGTCCTGGCGTCTTGGCGGTCAACCGTGTCCCGAATGAACCGCAGCTCCGCCTCGCCGATCACTCGGTTGCGATAGCGAAGCAACGGCGCGTTCGATGGCTCCACCCCCCACCGTATGGCACACGGCTGTTTGTGACGCCAGCGAAATCTGAGGTGCGCGCCGCGGCGGCGTCCCTAGATGTGATGAATCAAGAGGCTTCCACGCCGGGGGCAACTTCATGGACCTGAGGATCGGAGGCGCGCTGGTGGGTGAGGGCCCGGCTTCCACGCCGGGGGCAACTTCATGGACCTGAGAATCGGAGGCGCGCTGGTGGGTGAGGGCCCGGCTTCCACGCCGGGGGCAACTTCATGAACTGAGGATCGGAGGCGCACCTGGGAACAACCAGCGCGCCTCCGATACACGGGATCGGGAAGATGACCCGGGCGTGGAAGCGCGTGGAAGCCCGGCACTACCCACCAGCGCGCCTCAGATCTCACGGATGCTCAAGATGACCCCGGCGTGGAAGCCGGGCACTACCCAGGTCTCGCGGATCCTCGGGATGGCGCCGGCAGCGGAGGCCGACTCTTGCGAGAGGTTTACCCAGCCGAAACCTCCGCACCATTTTTCGGACCTTTTACGGGCGCCTCCGCGACCGCTCCTCCATCTTCGCTGCGAACAAGGAGGAGCCATGGCGAAGCGCATCCTGCTCTCGGGCGTGTTCGGTCCCTTCGGGGTCGACGACGAGTTCGGCCGCCGCGAGAACATCATGGAGCTGTTCCACAACCAGGTGACCAAGGCTCAAGGCGCCGCGTCGCTGCGCTACCACCACCGCTCCTTCGGCCTCTACTTCCTCGCCGAGAACGTGCAGGCGCCGGTGACGGTGCTGGACTTCCCCACGCGCGAGAAGTTCGCGCAGGTGCTGCGCCGCGAGCGCTTCGACGCGGTGGGCCTGAGCTTCATCGTCCCCAACTTCGCCAAGGCCCGGGAGATGGCGCGGATGGTCCGCGAGCTCCAGCCGCACGCGGAGATCATCCTCGGCGGGCACGGCGCGGCCATCGACGGCATCGAGAAGCGGATCAGCTGCGACCACGTGGTCAAGGGCGAGGGCATCCGCTGGCTGCGCCGCTACCTGGGCGAGGACCCCAACGCGCCCATCAAGCACCCCGCGCTGCCCGCGGCCGACCACCGGCGCATCTTCGGCATCCCGGTCCCCGGCGGCGGCCCCCTGCTCGTCCCCGGCGTGGGCTGCGTCAACGCCTGCCGCTTCTGCTGCACCAGCCACTTCTTCGGCAAGGCGTACTCGCCCTACTTCACCACCGGCGAGGAGCTGTACCGGACGGCGGTGAGCATCGGCGCGCAGCTGGGCTCGACCGACTTCTTCGTGATGGACGAGAACTTCCTCAAGAGCCTCGACCGCGCCCGCGGGCTGCTCTCCTGCATCGAGCGCGACCTGAACCCGATGACCTTCAGCGTCTTCTCCTCGGCGGAGGCCATCGAGTCCTTCGGCGTCTTGAACATGGTGCGCCTGGGCGTGGGCTTCGTGTGGCTCGGCGCCGAGTCGAAGATGGAGGCCTACGCCAAGAACCAGGGCCGCGACCTGGGGCGCCTCGTCCGGCAGCTGCGCGACCACGGCATCGCGGTGCTGGTCTCGGGCATCGTCCTGCTCGAGGAGCACACGCCGCAGAACGTCTGGCAGGACATCGACTACGTCATCGGGCTGGGCGGCGACTTCACGCAGTTCATGCAGTTCACGCCGCTGCCCGGCACGCGGCTGCACCAGGAGCTGGACCAGAAGGGCCTCGTCGACCACGACCTGCCGTTCGAGGAGTGGCACGGCCAGCACCTGCTCAACTGGCGGCACCCGGCGTTCACGCGCTCCGAGGCGACGCGCCTGCTCGCCGAGGCCTTCGAGGCCGAGTACGACCGCTCGTCGTCCTCGCTCTACCGCATGGCCGACACCGCGCTGCGCGGCGTCAAGACGCTGACCGGCATGAAGCGCGACGCGCTCCTCAACCTGCGCCTCGCGCAGACGCGGGCGCGGGCGGAGACGATGCGCCTCGTCCTCCCCACCCTCGAGCGCTACGCCCACGACGACCTCGAGCGCGACCGCGTTCGCGCGCTCACCCGAGAGTACGACCTCGTGCTCGGGCCGGCGTCGCTCAAGACCCGGGCGCTGCAGCTGGGAGCGCAGGCCATCGCCAGCAGCTACGTCGTGCGCAGCGAGCTGTTCGGAGATCTCGACCAGCCGCAGACGCACGTGACGCGCTACCGCTGGACCCCGGTGACCGATTCTCGTCGAGGCCGCTGCCCGGCAGCTCGGGCCCCAGCCCGTGGGCCAGGTGTAGGGCTTCGAGCTGCGGGCTTCGGGTTCCAGAGAGCTCGGGCACTGCAGGCCGATTCGCCCGAAGCCCGAGGCCCGCAGCCCGGAGCCCCTGGCGCCCTCGTTGGTTCCACTACCGCGGGCTCAGGCATTGGGCACCGGCTCGAGCTGAGCCGGCCACCGCTTCGCCGCCGGAAGGGCGACGAAGAAGGTGCTGCCCTCGCCGAGCCTGCTCTTGGCCCAGACCCGGCCTCCATGGGCCTCGACCAGCGTCCGCACGATGAAGAGCCCGAGCCCGAGCCCCTCCGCGCCGTGCCGGGCCGACCCGGTCCGGTAGTAGGGCTCGAACACGCGAGGCAGCTCCTCGCCGGAAATCCCCTGGCCCAGGTCCGACACCGAGACGACGAGCTCGTCGCCCTCCTGGCAGGCCGCGACGCGGACCGGGGCGCCCCGCGGCGAATACTTCAGGGCGTTCGAGAGCAGGTTCGTGACCACGCGCTCGAGCCGCTCCTGGTCCGCCTGGACCGCCAGCCCCGGCGGAACGTCGACGCAGATCCGCTCGGTCGCGAGCACCCCTTCGTAGCGCTGCAGCAGGTCTTCGAGGAACCCGGCCAGGTCGACCAGGCGGCGCTGGAGGACCAGCTGGCCGCTGCTCGAGCGGGCCGCATCGACGAGGTCGCGCAGCATCAGGTCCATGCGCAGCGCACCCTTGAGGACCGCCTCCACCGAGCTTCTCGAGCCCCAGTCCGCTGGCGGCCTTCGCGATCTTGCGCTCCAGCAGCAGCGCATGCCCCTGCACCTGCGCGAGGGGCGCGCGCAGGTCGTGGGAGATGGTGTGGAGGAAGACCTCCCGCTCGCGCTCGGCACGCTTTCGCTCGGTGATGTCCCGATCGACGCCGCGGTAGCCCCGGTAGGTGCCATCGCGGTCGAACAGGGGCATCCCGCTCGTCTCCAGGGTCGCGAGGCGGCCGTCGCGGCGCCGGTTGACGTTCTCGAGCAGGAAGAACGGCTCCCGCCGCGCCGCGATCTCCGCGAAGGCGGGCGCCAGGCGCCGCGCCTCCTCCTCGGGCATGAAGTCGAAGGGGGTCTTCCCGATGAGCTCCTCGGGCGAGTACCCGAGGAGCTGCTCGATCCGTGGGCTGACGTAGACGTACCGGTGGCGCTCGTCGATCTGCCAGATCCAGTCGGTCGTCTGCTCGACCAGATCGCGGAAGTGGCGCTCGGTCCGCTCCAGCTCGTTGCGCGCGCTCTGCTGTAGGCGATCGACCAGGAGGAACGTCAGCGCGCCCAGGACGGTCGCCACCGCGACGGTCATCGCGTGGGAGCCCCAGAGCGACAGCTCCGGGAAGAGCGCCGACTTGAGCAACTCGTAGAGCGTGACGCCGGCGCCCAGGACGACCGCCCCCACCAGAGGCGGCCGCCAACGAGCCTGACCCTTCATGCCTCGGGCTCGGCGGCTCCGTCGCCGGAGGACGGGAGGTGCGAGTCTCCCTGAAGGCATCTCGGTTCTCCCGGGACCAGCGCCGAGGACAAGGTGGATGCGGCCCGCGTGGGGCGCATCGCACAGCCGCGGCCTCCCCCTCTCTTGGGGCCTGTCCCGCGTGCGCTGCCTCGGGGGTCACCCAGACAGAAACCCCAAACCGTCGAAGGAGAACCCCATGTCGATCGCGCAGACCCTGGCTGGCCTCTCCGTCCTGACCCTCGGCCTTGCCGGCTGTGGCGGGCCCAACCTGGCGGACTCCCAGTCCGCGCTGGCCAACCCGCCGCCGGCCATCCTGGCGCTCAACCGCACCGGTTCGCCGCTCGAGGGCGGGATGAAGGTCGCCTTGAAGGTGAACGATTTGCAGCCCGGCTTCTCGGTCACGTACGGCGGAATCCCCGCCAGCTCGGCCTCCATCGACGCCTCCACGGGGCTGCTGGTCACCGTGACGCCGGCCAACCCGGAGGGCTTCTGGGACGTGGTGATCACCAACGGCGATGGCCAGTCCGCGACGTTCAGCGGCTTCCACTACGGGCCGCCGCCGTCGATCACCGGCCTGTCGCCCGCCAGCGGAGTGCGCAAGGGAGACCGCATCGCCATCGCCGGCGCCGCCTTCGGAGTCGACGGCCAGGGCGTCCAGGTCAACGTCGGCGGGGCGATCGCCCAGATCGTCTCCCGCTCGCTCGACCAGATTGTCATCGCCGCGCCCAAGCTCAACGCCGGCTCGTACCAGGTCTCGGTCTTCAACGCCGACAGCCAGTACGCCGTGGCGACGACGCTGCTCTCCTACCGGCCGTAGCGCGAGCCGTAGCCCGTGGGCCCGGGGATGTAGGCAAGGCCTCCACCCGCCGATGGGCCGGCGAACCCATCTGATCGTTGCGGGCCGCCGCGTGATGGGGGTCACAAAGCAGGAGCAAGCCCGGGTAGCTCCCCAGGAATCCGGCGCGAGCAGGGCCCAAACCGCGAAAAGTGCCCAGTTCGGCCTCTGGAGCGGTACTCCTCTGCGCCCGGTCCAAACGTTCGGACTTGGGACCCGCTCAGCACCTTCCCTGGAGGACTCTTGAAGACCCTGTGGATCGCCGCCGCTTCCTCGAGCCTGCTCTTCTCCGCCGTGGCCCAGGCCGCCGCCCCCGCCAGCAACAAGGAGGAGATGTCGCGGCTCGGCAACGAGTTCAAGGAGACCATCCGCCCGCACTGGGAGGTCATCGAGAAGCTCTACAAGATCAAGAACGGCAAGCTGTACCACGGGCTGCCCACCAAGCAGTTCGCCGAGCTCAAGGAGAAGGCGGCGGCGCTGGCCCCGCTCGCCACGGAGTGCGAGACCGGCAAGTTCGCGAACCTCGTCTCTCCGGACTACTTCGAGGAGCTGCAGCGCAAGGCGGTGGTCTGCCCGCTCATCGTCGAGCGCAACGCCCTGCTCGCCCAGCAGCTCAAGACGCAGGCCGAGACCTACGAGAAGGAGCACGCGAAGTGGCTGGGCGACGCGCTGCTCAAGCGGGTCAAGGACGGCAAGTTGACCGACCAGGACCTGGTCCCCGCGACGGACCTCAAGGCGCACGTCGCCGCGGAGAAGGCGGACTTCGCCAAGGCGTTCACCGACCTGGGCGCGTCCGTCCCCGAGACCCTGTTCGCGTCCTGGATGGACCAGGAGAAGGCGCTCAAGGACGCCTTCGCCGCCGCCGTCAAGGTCAACCGCGTCAGCGCCTTCGCCAAGAACAAGCTCGACGACCCGAGCATCACCCGGGAGGGCCAGCGCCTCGCGGAGCTGGGCGGGCTCAAGGCGCTCAAGGTGCTCTCCTCGACCCCAGCGCCGGACGTCGAGAAGAGCGCCGACCAGAAGCCGGTCAAGAAGATCCGCAACGTCCTGGTGGTGGTGCAGCTGAAGGGCGAGACGTTCTGCCGGGCCTACGAGCGCGGGCTGACCTCGGACGCGAAGCTGCCGCTGGGCTCGGGCTTCCTGCCGTACCAGGGCACCAGCCGGAAGTTCGGCGAGGACCCCACCGAGACGTTCCTCGTGACGGCCTGCAAGTAGCGGGTGCCGCGCTGGCGCCCCGCTGGGTGCGCGCTCTTGGCGCCAAGACGGTTAGGGGCAGGGACGTATGGGACCTATACGACCTATGGGACCGATGCGACGGACTTGGAGCGATCGATGTTGCTGCCGGAGGCGGCGGAGCATCCGAGAAGAAGTCCACGTCGGTAGAGGCAGTTTCACTACACCCACGTCTCAGTGAAGCTGCAGGTCCGCGAGGCCGGTCCCGTCCAGCAGGACTTGCTGCTGCTCCGCCTCGCCCGGCCGGACGATCCAGAGCGAGGCTTGCCGCCCGTCCTCGCCGGCCACGAAGGCTGTTCCGTTCCAGGCGCGCACGGCGGTGGCCCAGGGCTCCTCCCAAGGCGTGTCGGACTTGAGCACCGTGAGCACCGCCTCGCCTTCGCCCTCGCCTGCCACGTGCCAGAGCGCCGGGACGGTGGCGTCTCGCTCCCAGCAGTCGAGCAGCACGCCAGCGAAGTAGACGTCCGTCCCATCCACCGCCACGGACGTCGCCAGCGAGCCTTGCTCGACGGTCTCGTTCGAGGGCAGCCGGCGCCGGGTCGCGGAAGCCGCGCTTCGGTCGAACCGCCAGTACGTTGCCCATGAGAAGGGCTCTCGTCCTCCGCGCCCTCTCCGGCCAGGTGGACGATGGAGCCCGCCCCCGCCACGCCGTAGACCGCGCGATAACCCGCTGGCGACTCGAGCGGCCACGTGCTCCAGGTGGTGACTCCGGGCTCCCAGAGCTGGGCTTGCGCCTGGTTCGTCCCAGCGAGCAGCAGCGCGGATTCCAGGAAGAGCGCCGAGTCGCCTTCCAGGCTTGCCTGCGGATCGACGGCGAGCGTCTCGTGCGTCAGAGTGCCCGCATCCCAGGTCCAGGCGTGCACCTGTCCGAGTGAGCTGGCCGAACGCGCGGCGATACGCACCTTCTCGCCCTCGGCGAAGACGCCCAGCGGCTTGAGCGCGGCTCCGACCTCTGCTGCGAGATCCACCCTCTGCAAGGCTCCGTCTTCCTCGACGATCCAGAGGTTGCCCACGTTGGACTGCACGAAGGCCTTCGAACCGGCCAGCGCGAGCGTCCGCGGCAGCTCGCCGGGCGGTCCAGGCAGCACCAAGCGCGTGAAGGTCGGAGCTTCGAGGCTGCCGGAACGCCAGTACGCTGCCTTCCGGGCGCCCGAGTCTTCGAAGACTCCGACGGCGTGGATACGTGCTGGCGGCGCGGCGACACTCGCGTCTGCACCGACTGCCAGTCCTGCGTCCGTCTCCGTAGCCCATCCTGCATCGACGGCGGCCTCTGCGCCGGCATCCGGATTGAAGACGTGCGCGGCGTCCGGCCGCGGGACTGAAGGCCCCACCAGAGGAGACTGCAGGAGGTCCGAGGAACCACAGGAAGCCGCCAGCAGCAGACCCGCGAATCGAGCGGAGCGTCTCATGACGAGATAGACGGGCCTCGCGAGAGATGTGACTTCCGGACCGCGCCAGAGCCCTCCTCTCGACCGCCTTGAGCAGCCTTTCGCGCGGCGCGGCTATGATTCCTTCGATGATGCGGTCCTCGATCCTCGCGGCACTTGCATTGCTCGTGGCCGGCTGCGAGCCCGTCGGCTTTCGGGCAGCGAGGCCGCCGCTGGACGCCTCCGTCCTCCACGACGCGTGGGTCGAGCCGGGCGTCGACGCCAGCCCGGCGCTCCTCGACGCCGCGAACCCCGAGCCCGATGCCGAGACCTGGCCTGCCGACACTTCTGCGCCCCAGCCCGACGCAGCGCCCGACGGCCTGGATGCCACTCTCTCCGGGCCGGACGCCGGCGAGCCAGCGCTGGACGCGGCGGATCCGGGCAGCGACGCCACGACACCGCCACCCGATGCCGCGACGGACGACACCGATGCAGGACCCGCCGACGCCGGGACGACCGGCTGCGGCAAGTTCGAGCTGCTGGCCGACGACTTCGCCGATGGAGTCTCCAGCCCCACCCTCTGGGCGCGCCGGACGGTCACCCCCGGCGCGACCGTCACCGAAGCCGCCGGAGAGGCCATCGTCACCCTCAAGGCGAACCAGAACGGCTCCACCTACGACTTCTACGGCTCCACCTACTGGTACGACCTGACCGGCTCGCAGGTGAGCCTCGAGGTCCGCGAGGTCACCAACCCGGCGACCACGGCGGCGACCTTCGTCAAGCTGGGCGACAACCAGGCCGGGCTCGAGCTGACCGCCGTCCTCGGCCACCTCGATTGCCGGAGCTGGGAGTCGGGGACGCTCACCACGCTCCTCTCGGTCACCTACGACCCGATCGCCCACGCCCGCTGGCGGCTGCGCGAGTCGTCGGGAACCGTCTTCTTCGAGACCAGCCCCGACGGCGCGACCTGGACGGCGCTCACCAGCCTCGGCACGCCTGCGTTCGTCTCCAGCACCTGGCTCTCCTTCGGGGCGGGCACCGACGAGCGCGTGGCGAGCCCCGGGCGCGCGCGCTTCGGCCCGGTCAACGGCGGTGTCCCCCAAGGCCGGGCGTGCCCGCTGTCGCAGCTCACCGACTCGTTCACCGGGACCACCGTGAGCTTCCGACTGGCTCAACGCCTACGCGTTCGGCGGCGCGGCCTACTCGCAGTCCGACTCGGTCATCCTCGTTCCCGGCAGCTCTTCGCCCGCGGAGGCCGGGTTCGGCTCGACGCACGTGTTCGACCTGACCTCGGGTGCCGCAGCGGTGGCCGTGCCGCAGATGGTGTCGACCGCGCCCAGCGCCTGGGTGGCCTTCACGCTGGTCGAGCCGAGCACCGGGAACAAGCTGGAGTTCATTCAGGAGGGCGGCACCCTCTTCGCCAAGCAGCGCGTCGCCGGGACCTCCACCAACCTGGCGACGGCGAGCTATGACCCGTCCGCGCACGCCGCCTGGCGCCTCCGCGAGCAGTCCGGCCAGGTCCTCTGGGAGACCCGAGGGACCGGCGCTTGGAGCCTGCTCCACAGCAAGGCCGCCCCGTTCGCCCCAGTGGGGCTGGGCGTCTACTTGATGGCCGGCACCTCGGCCTCGACCTCATCCGCCGGGCAGGCCCGGTTCGACGACTTCAACCGGGTGCCCTGACGCCCGCTCCGCTCACTTCTTGTAGCGGTAGGCCCACGGATAGTTGGAGTCGGTGAAGATGACCGCGTTGTGCCGCTCGTCGTAGGCCGAGGGCATGTTGTCGGTGAGGTCGGTCCCCTTGCCGCCGCCGGCGACCTGGGGGGTGAGCTTCTCCCAGCGGTTGGTCGCGAACGAATACGCCCAGAGGTCGTTTCGCCAGTCGGCGTTCCAGGAGACGCTGCCCCCCATCAGCAGCACGACGTCGTTCTTGCTGTCGTGGACGAGCCCGTACTTGCTGGCCCGGAACGGCGGCTGGTTCTGGGCCTGGAGGTCGGTCCAGGTGTTGGTCGCCGGGTCGTAGGTCACCGTGGTGTTGGCGCCGCCGCCGCCGTTCCCGGTCCCGCCGAGCGCGAAGAAGACCTTGCGGCTCTTGAGCCAGGCGATGCGCGTGTACGTGTAGGCCTTTCCGGGGCTGGTCGGCGAGTCCTTCGCCGTCCAGCTCGCGCTCGCCGAGTCGAAGACCCAGGTCTTGCCGTCGTCGGGCCAGATGCCCACGCCCGCCTCGGGCCCGAACGCCACGTTGCAGCCGGGGTTGCCCATCTCGCTGGGCAGGCCGTCGCCGAGCAGCTCGAAGCGGTCGGTGGAGATGCCGTAGGCGAAGCTGCCCGGGCCGGCCTGCGGCGCCTGGCAATAGGGCCCGGAGCCGACGCCGCCGAAGAACCAGCTGAGCTTGCGGGCCGGGTCGTAGACGACCGACCGGGTGCAGCCGTTGCCCGGCCGCAGCGCGCCGCTGACGTCGCCCACCCGCCGCGTGAACCAGCGCTCGACGCCGGGGTCGTAGTAGACGAGGTCGTTGCCGTAGTGGTTCCAGTACGGGCTCGAGGTGTTCCCGCAGCCGCCGTACTTGACCAGCACCCCCGCGTCCGAGTCGTACCACCAGCCGACCTCCGCGCCGGGGACGACGCCGCCGCCCAGCGAGAGGAGCTGGTTGTCGCCGAGGTCGAGGATGCGCTGGTTGGTCGCCGACGGCAGCGACCGGCGGATCTCCGCGGGTCCGCTCACGGGCGCGTTCGCCGCCGCCTTGCCCAGCTGCGGCACGAACCCCTTGGCGTCCTCCTTGGCCCCGGCCGGCGAGCCCGGGTCGTAGCGGAAGGCCCACACGCCCAGGTCGGCGTCGAAGAGGAAGAAGCGCTTGAGCTTGCGGTCGTACGAGAGCGCGAGCTTGTAGGTCGTCTCGACGCCGCGCCCGGTCGTCAGCGGCGTCGGCCCCGGCGTGGCGATCTCCGTCCAGGTCTTGGCCGCCACGTCGAGGATCCAGGTGTCCGACTGCGCGCCCCGGTCGGCCTCGTTGCCCCCGGGGTGGACCCCGTGCAGCACGATGACCTTGTGGTCGGGGTCGTAGGCCGCCGCGAAGAGGGACCGCTTCGACGGGCCTTCGTTGGTCGCGAGCTTGGTCCAGGCCTTGGCGGCGACGTCGAAGGTCCAGACCGTCTGCCCGGCGTCGCCGTCGCTGCCCATCACCACCACCTGCTTGAGCGACTCGTCGTACACGCTGGCGTAGCCGCCCGCCCACAGCCCCTGCGGGCACGGGCTCGTCGGATAGGACGTCCAGGTCTTCGCCGTCAGGTCGAAGAGCCAGGTCTTGTTGTTCTCGTCGATGCCCGCCCTTGGCGAGGCCACGACCACCCCCGCGGCGAGGTCCACGGTGGCCCGCGTGATGCCGGGAGGAAGGTCCTGGGCGAACTTCTCGAACGTCTTCGTTGCCGGGTCGTAGGTCCAGACGCCGCGGCTGCCGGTCTCGCCGTTGCCCAGTCCGCCGACGAGCCACACCCGCTTGCGCGCCTCGTCGTACTGCATCGTCCAGGCGCAGCCGCCGCCAGGCCGCGTGTCGGGGTAGTTCTCGTCCTCGGCGAAGAGGCGCGACCAGGTCAGCGCCGCAGGATCGAAGGCGTCCATCGCGTTGCTGAAGCGTGGCGTGTAGCCGCCGTAGCGCAAGAGGACCGCGCGGGTGGGCTCGTATACCCAGGTCGAGGCGCGGCCGGGAGGCACCTCGCGGCCTTCGGGATCGCCCGGGCTGTCGGCGACGCGGACCCAGGTGTTGGCGACGAGGTCGCCCGGCTCGGGCGGCGGGGCGGCGTCGCGTCCGGGACCGCTGGCGTCGGGCGAGGCAGGCACGCCGCCGTCGCCGGCCGCGACGGCCCCGTCCGCCGTGAGCGCCGCATCCGGGGGCTGCGCACCGCCGGTGTCGGGAGTCCGCCCTCCGATGGTCGGGCAGGCACACAGCAGCAGCGCAGCAGTCAGGCAGGAGCCGGGCGTTCGCATGGCGGCCATTCTGACCGCACTGGGGACGGCCAGGCCACCGAGCCCTGCCCGGCCACCGCGGCAAACGCTGTCCCGTGCGTCCCAGTCCCAGTCCCATGCGTCCCATGGGACCTATGCGACCTATGGGACCTATGGCTGCTTGGGAGTCACGGTCCACCACGGGCATGTCCCGGCCATTCCCGAGGATTCTAGGTACCGGAAAGGGCTAAGGGCCCAAGGGGCCTTTCGGCTAAGCTTCGGTGCCGACGATGGACCCGCTCCGCCTCGTTCTCGCCATGGCCGTCGCCGGCACGCTTGCCGTCGAGCGGAAGGCGTTCCTCCAGGCGATGATCGCCCGGCCGCTCGTTGCGGGAGCCCTGCTCGGGCTTTGCCTGGGGCGGCCGACGGAGGGCCTGGCGGTCGGCGCGGGCCTGGAGCTATTCTACCTGGGCGCGGTGAACCTGGGCGCGGCGCTCCCCGACAACGAGCTGTTCACCACCGTCGCCGCCACGGCCTGCGCCTGCACCCTGGCCTCGGAGACCTCGCTGCCGTTGACCGCGACGCTCGCCGCGGCGTGCCTGACGTGCCTGCCGGCGGCCAAGCTGGGCAAGCTGACCGACCGGCTCTCGGAGCGTCTCAACGCCCGGATGCTCGGCATCGTCGAACAGGAGGGCTGCGAGCGCCGCATCAGCACCGGACTGCGCCACAACCTCTATGGCCTGTGGGTCCCCTTCCTGCTGACGGCCCTGGCGATCGTGGCGGGCGCGCTGCTGGGCGACCTCGTCCTGCCGCAGCTGCTCGCCCTGGGGCCCGCCAGCCTCGCGCGAGGGCTGGGAATGGCCTGGGTCGTCCTGCTCATCGTCGCCGCCGCGGCGGCCGCGCACGCGGCGCATACCGCGCACGCCTTCCTGTGGGCGGCACTGGCGGCCGGGGCTTCGGCCAGCGTGCACGTCGCCGGGCTGCTCGGGGGAGGCCGCTAGCGCCATGGAAGGCACCGCCCACCACGGCGCGCCCCTGCGCTCCCCCGCCCCGCTGAACAAGTGGACGCTGCGCCACGTCTTCCTGCGCTCGCTCTTCCTCCAGGCGGCCTGGAACCCGAAGGGGATGCAGAACCTGGGCTTCGCCTTCGCCCTCTACCCAGCGCTGGCCAAGCTCTACCCCGACCCGAAGGAGCTGGCCGAGGCGACCGAGCGGCACCTGTGCTGCTTCAACTCGCACCCGTACTTCGCCGCGACCATCGTCGGCGGGGCGCTGCACCACGAGGAGAGGATCGCCCGGGGCGAGGAGCCGGCGGACGCCGTCAACGTCTACAAGCAGTCGCTGATGGGCCCGCTGGCCGCGCTGGGGGACGGCTTCTTCTGGCTCTCGCTGCGGCCGGCCTGCGGCGCGCTCTCTTCGCTCTTGGCGCTCTCCTTCGTGCACTCGGGGGCCCCGCTGCTCGGAGCGGTGCTGGGGCTGGGCAGCTACCTCGTCAGCTACAACGTCGTCCACGCCCTGCTGCGCGCGCGGCTGTTCATCCAGGGGTACCGGATGGGCGACCGGGTGGTCGAGGCCATCGCGGCCTCGAAGCTGCCGCTGTACGGGCAGCGGCTGCGGGTGCTGGCGGCGGTGGCCGCGGGCGCCGCGGGAGGGCTGTCCGCCCTCTCGTTGCCGCTCTCGCGGCCGGTGGAACGGTTGGTGGCCCTGGGAGCGGTGGCGCTGTTCGCCGCCTGCTACGGGGCCTTGTCGAAGGGCGTTTCCCCGTATGTCCTGGTCTACGCGGCAGGCGCGTTGGCCCTCTGCTTCGGGGTGTTTTTCTGATAGATGAGGCGACCGTGGCGTCGAACTGCAAGGCGGACTACACCATCGTCAACGCGCTGGGGCTCCATGCCCGGGCCGCGGCGCAGCTGGTCAAGCTGGCGAACCGGTTCCAGTGTGACGTCTACCTGGTCAAGGAAGGCCAGGAGGTCAACGGCAAGAGCATCATGGGTGTCTTGATGCTGGCCGCGACCCAGGGGTCGATCATCACGGTGCGGACCGAGGGCAGCGACGCGGAGCCGGCGCTCAAGGCCCTGGGCGAGCTGGTGAACGCCGGCTTCGGGGAAGGCAGCTAGCCGCCGTGGCCGTCTCCTCGCCCCCCAAGCCGGGCAGCGCGGCGACCCTGGCCGGCATCGGCGCCTCGCCGGGCGTGGCCCTCGGCCGCGCCTATACGCTCGACCGCGCGCGCCTGTCGTTCCCCAAGTACCGCCTGCCCAACGACGACGAGACGCAGCGCGAGCAGATGCGGCTCAAGACCGCGCTCGAGCTCAGCGACGTCCAGCTCTCGGAGATCAAGGCCAAGGTCGCCCAGACCGAGGGGCCGGAGCACGCCCTCATCCTCGAGGCGCACCGGCTGATGCTCAAGGACCCGATGCTCGTCGAGGAGGCCCGGCGCCTCATCGCCGACGAGAAGATCAACGCCGAGTGGGCCATCAAGCGGGTGGTCAAGAAGCTCAAGACCGCCTTCGAGGACATCGAGGACGACTACTTCCGCGAGCGCCGCGCCGACATCGAGTTCGTCGGCGATCGCGTGGTGCGCAACCTCTTGGGCCACGTGGTCGACGTCGACCCCGAGCAGGGCGACGAGATCCCCCCGGGCTGCATCGTCATCGCCCACGACCTCTCCCCGGCCGACGCCACGGTGCTGATGCGCAAGGGCCAGGTCGCGGGCTTCGTCACCGACGTCGGCGGCCAGACCTCGCACATGGCCATCGTCGCCCGCGCCCGGGAGATCCCCGGCGTCGTCGGCGCCGGCAAGGCGAGCGAGCTCATCAAGCGCGGCGACCTCGTCGCCATCGACGGCGCCACCGGCCAGGTGGTGGTCAATCCCTCGGAAGAGCAGGTGCTGCAGTTCCAGGAGGCGATGCGCCGCAACCTGGTGGCCGAGCAGGCAATGCTGCGCATCCGCGACCTGCCCACGGTCAGCGCCGATCAGGTGCGGGTGGCGCTGCTGGGCAACCTGGAGTTCACCGAGCAGGTGGGCTCGCTCATCGCCCATGGGGCCGAAGGCATCGGCCTGTACCGCACCGAGTTCCTCTTCATGGAGCGCGAGACGCCTCCGTCCGAGGAGGAGCACTACCTCGCCTACAAGCAGGTGCTCGACGCCGTCGGCAGCAAGCCGGTGACCATCCGCACCCTGGATCTGGGCGCCGACAAGGTCCCGCGCGGCCCGGGCGGCAAGAAGCGCGACCGCGAGCCGAACCCGGCGCTGGGCCTGCGCGCGGTGCGCTACTGCCTGAAGAACCGCGACGTCTTCATGGCGCAGCTGCGGGGCATCCTGCGCGCCAGCGTGCACGGGAACTTGAAGATCATGTTCCCGATGATCTCCGGGCTCACCGAGCTGCGCGAGGCGCGCGGCGTGCTGGAGCGGGCCAAGGAAGAGCTGACCCGCCAGGGCGTGCCCTTCGCCCCGAAGATTCCGGTGGGCATCATGGTCGAGACGCCGGCGGCGGCGATGGCCGCGGACAAGCTGGCGCCGGAGTGCGACTTCTTCTCCATCGGCACCAACGACCTCATCCAGTACTCGATGGCCATCGACCGGCAGAACCGCGAAGTGGCCTACCTCTACCGGCCGCTGCACATCAGCATCCTGCGGCAGATCCAGTTCACGGTCCGCGAGGCGCACAAGGCGGGCATCACCGTCTCCATGTGCGGCGAGATGGCCGGTGACCCGATGTACTCGCTGGTGCTCTTGGGCCTGGGGCTGGACGAGCTGTCGATGGTCGCCTCGCGAATCCCCCTGGTGAAGCGGATCATCCGCAACTCGAACGCCGAGGACGGCCGCCGGCTCTTCGAGCAGATGGTCAAGCTCAACACCGCCGAGGAGATCGAGCGCTTCGTCCAGTCGGAGATGAAGGCGCGCTTCGGCGACGTGCTCTCGACGACTTAGGCCTGGTCCAGGGCTGGGAGTAGGACTGGGACCTTCTTGACCGCCAAGGTCGCCAAGACTTCTCTTCTCGTCGCGCCAGGTCCGCGCCGTGGCACCCCGAGCTGGGCGAGGCCCTGGACTTGGTTTAGGCCAGGAGGCCGAGCTCTAAGTCCGACCCCATCAAAGCCTTGGCGACCTTGGTCCCTTGGCGACCTTGGCGGATCAACAAGCCGGTTCCACCCGGAAACGTCCCACACCGTCACACTTCGTCCTTCACGCTGACGCCTTCCGCTCCCTCCCTGCTCGCCTTCCCTCTGAGCGCCACGCGGCACACGCGTTGCTCAAGCAATCCGCGCCGCGCAACGACGCAACACAAACCAGAGGGCGCGGGAGGGAGGGGACGGTGAGCAACACAGGCGAGCAGGCACGGGCGGTGACGGCGGGAACCGGGGCGCAGAACTCGAAGAAGCTGGCGGTCTTCACCATCGTCGAGATGAACGAGGAGCGGGCGCTGTGGCGCCGGGTCGGCAACGCCTACCTCAACCGCGACGGCTCCTACAACCTGTACCTCGACGCGCTGCCGGTGAACGGCAAGCTGCACATGCGCGAGTACCAGGAGCCGCTGCCGGGCCACAGCGACCGCATGTAGCCCGCGGCAAATCGAATCTCAAACAGTCGAAGCAAGGCAGCACGCAGTCCAAACCAACTGCGGAGACCGCACTGCGGTTCCTCCGCGCCAAAGGGAGGGAAGCATGTTCCGGAAGACGATGCAGCTGGCGGTGGTGGTGGCGGCGATGGCGGTGTGCGGCTCGGCGGCGGCGGCTGGCAAGAAGGGGCTCAACCTGACCCCGCGCGAGGTCACCGGCGTGGTCAACATCAACACCGCCTCCGCCAAGGAGGCTCGAGCTGCTGCCCGGCGTCGGCCCGCGCTCCGCCTCGGCCATCGTGGCCTACCGCGAGAAGACGCCGTTCAAGGCCGCCCACGAGATCGTCAAGGTCAAGGGCATCGGCGAGGGCACCTTCAAGAAGATCAAGGCGTACCTGACCATCGCCGGCCCGACGACCCTCGTCGCCAGCAAGGGCACCAAGGCTCCCGCGCCGGAGGGCGCCCGCTCGGCCAAGCCCGAGCCGCAGCCGACCCAGAAGCTCAACTGACCAGAGCGTTCTCGAGAGGGAGGAGGAGACCGAGCGAGCCAACATTCGTGGAGGACACCTGGAGCGCCCGCCGGTTCGACCTGGGACCGGCGAGGCGCTCCAGGCTTTTCGGGGAAGGGGGGCGGCGATGGGGAAGGCAGCGGCACACACGACGAGGGAGCCGGGCAAGGCGGGGGAGACGGGGTTCTACACAGTGGACGAGCCGACGTTCGTCCTCACGCTGCGGCCGGCGCCGGACCTGGCGACGCGCATCGTGCGCTGCGCCCAGGCGGTGCACCGGGAGCTGGGACCCGGGCTGGAGCTGACGACTTACACCCGGGCCATGGCGGTCGAGCTCCTGGCCGACCATCTGGAGTTCTCGCGCGACGTGCTGGTCGAGGTCCGGCACCGCGGAGCGCTCGTCGGCAAACGGCAGGTCTCGTTCATGCTCGAGCACGCCGCGGTGGATCTCTTGGCCGGTCCGCCCCTCGAGCAAGCGACGCTTCGAGGCCGCGCGGCGGCGCTCTGCCGGTTGCGGACGCTGGGGATGGCCGTCAACGTCGGCGCCCTGTTCCAGTACGCGTGCCGGCGCTGCGAGGGTGAGGACGAGGCCGCTCCGGTCGGAGATGGCTCCTAGCGGACCAGCAAGAAGAGCGCGGCGGCCAGCACCATCGCCCCCGCGACGATCCAGGCCATCGAGACCATCGGCGGCCGAGGTGTGGCCGGACGCTTGGGCACGGGCACTTCGGTCGCCGGCACGTCGCGAGTCAGGGTGATGACCACCGCCGCGTGCTCCTGGGTGCCGCGCGTCGCCTGCTCGATGACGTGGCGCATGTGCAGGACGTAGTTGTCCTGCCCGGTGTACGCCTCGAGCGTGTCGTGGGCCGTCGCCAGCCGCTGCTTCGAGACCTCGGGGTCGAGCTTGATGAGGTCCGAGGAGTGCGCCGCCGAGGAGCCCTCCTTCGGGTTCACGGTCCCGGTCTTCAGCCCCTGGCCGGGGACCCAGACGAAGTGGTCGTCGAAGAGCGTCAGCTCCTGGTGCTGCAGCCGGCCGTCCTGGTCGACGTGGGAGATGAGAATCCACGCCCTCTCCCTGGTGCCAGACGTGCCGGGTCCCATCGGGCTCCTTGTGTTCGGCCACGCGGATCCGGTTGATGGACTGCATGGCGGCTGGCGCCTTCGGGTTCACGTTTCCATTCTAGCCAGGGCCGGAATCCCTCCAAATTTCTGGCATTTGCAGCACCCGAGGCAACTCTTGGCGCCCATGTGCGACAATGTCGCCAAAGCACGCCTTTCGGAGGGAGACCATGCCCGTCGTCAACGGAACCACCAGCACCACCGCCACCACCAGCACCACGGGGACCGGCGGCGCCAGCTCCTTGAAGAACGCCCGGTTCTCGGGCGACGCCAACCTGGAGAAGGTGGCCAAGGGCGAGCTCAAGCTCACCAAGGGAGCCAAGGGCGAGTCGATCACCCGCCTGCAGCGCGCGTTGCTCGACATGGGCTTCGCGCTGCGCCCCTACACCAGCGCCACCAGTGGCAAGCAGGTGGGCGGCGTGGACGGCGACTTCGGCAACCAGACGACGAACGCGCTGCTCAACTTCCAGCGCCACGCCTCGCACTTCTACCCGGACGTCAAGGCGACCGGCACCCTCGACGCGGCCACGCTGCGCGCCCTGGACAAGATGGCCCCGACGCTCGGCGGCAAGGCCTCACCCGACGCCAAGATCCCGGTCCCGTTCTTCAAGGGCACCCCGGTGCGCGTGGTGGTCTGCAAGGACGAGCACCGCACCTACCTGTTCGACAAGGCCGGCAAGCTGACGAGCGTCTTCTCCAACTCGGTGGGCGCTGCCGCCTCGCAGACCGACACCGGGCTGAAGAAGGTGAACAAGAAGCTGGGCAAGTCCGACGCCGAGGCCGCGGGCAAGGAGCTGTGGAACAGCCCCAAGGCGTTCGGCGACCGGATCATCGACCTCTCCTGGACCGACGGCTCGCGCTCGGGCGAGGAGCTGCACGGCACCTACGCCTACGACCAGATGGGCCTCGACGTCAGCCACGGCTGCGTGCGGCACTACAACGAGGACGTCATCGCGATGTTCGACGCGCTCGCGGTGGGCGACAAGGTCGCCATCGTCGACTCGATCGCCGACGCGCGGCTGACGAAGTAGCTCCCGGCACCCCGAGCTTGTCGAGGGGCCAGAGCTCCATCCTCGAATCCTTCAGGATGAACACTCGAAGCGCCGGGCGAGCGATCGTCCGGCGCTTCTGCCATGTCCACCTTGGAATTCCCCCGGGCCTCGAGCACGACGCATCCGGCGGCTTGCCTCTGACCCGAAGCCCTAAGCCCGCAGCCCAGTCAGGGGCCTTCTTCCGGCGCGGGCTGGAAGGGCATCCCCTCCTCGCCGACCCGTTCCCACTGCTTGTCGTGCGTCTTGCCCATGAGCATGGCGCCGCCGAAGCCGTCGGGTCCGGTGTACTGGTAGCGCAGGCACTTGGTGTGGTCGCCGCACGCGGGGACGCTGCCCACGAGCTTGAACTGGACCTCGCTGGCGCCCGGGGCCTTCTCGCCCTTGGGCCCGTGCTTTCCCTGGAAGCCGTACGGGTAGGCCAGGCGCAGGTCGCCGTCCTCGGGCTGGTCGTTGGCCAGCACGAAGTAGGCGCCGGCGGCGACGCCGCCCACCACCAGCGCGCAGATCCCGACCACCGTCAGCGCGAAGCGGCGGCTCTTGGCCTCCAAGGTCTTCAGCTGCGGATTGGTGGTGACGAGCCGATCCTTGCTCCCGGCCGCCTCGGTCACCTCGTCGCTCGTGTCCGGCGAGGGGGACGCTGCAGGACGAGCGGGCTTGGACGGCGCCGCCGGGACCTCTCCCTTGGTCGGCTTGCGCGGAGGAATCGGCGTGTTGCCCGAGGACCTGGGGCTGGCCGCCGCCGGGGCCGGCGCTGGAACCGCCGCGGCCGGGACCTCACCGCGGGTCGGCTTGCGGGGCGGAATCGGCGTGTTCCCCGAGGGCTTGGAGTTCGGGACCGCAGGAGGAGCCGCGGCCAGCTCGCCACGGGTCGGCTTGCGCGGCTGCGCCGCGGGCATCTCCGGTTTCGAGCGCCGCACCGGCATGGCGGGCGGCGGAGGCGGACCCTTCTGGGCCTCCTCCATGAACCCGCTGATGTCGACCGGCGCCGTAGGTCGATCGGGCGGCTCGAAGCTCTCGAAGTCCTCGGAGCCGTCGCTGTCGCTGTCGCTGACCGGGGGCGGTGGCGGGCGTGGGGCGGCCGCGGCGGGCGCGCTGCGCGTCGAAGTCCGCGGCGGCGCCGCACCGGTCCCCTTGTTCGAGGAGCGGGAAGCGGTGGGCTGCGGCTGCTTCTCGGGCGGTTTCGGCGGAGGCACGCGGGCTCTCGAATGGGGACAGGGCTGAACCTACCACCTGAATGGCACCCTTGGTAGAAAGCCCTCGCCCGCGCCACTCGCCATATGATGTGGAGCCGATGCCCCCGGAACCCGCCAACGCGTGCAGCCAGTGCGGCCGTCCTCTCTCCGAGGCGGCGCGGTTCTGCGAGCGCTGCGGCACGCCGACGCACGTCCCGGCCGACGACGGGATGCAGCCCATCCGCGAGGGCGACGTCCTCGACGGCAAGTGGCGGATCGAGCGCAAGCTCGGCACCGGCGGCATGGGGACCGTCTTCCTGGCGCTCGACCTGGCGCTCGACCGCCGCGTGGCCATCAAGGCCCTGGCCCCGGCGCTGTGCGCGGACACCGAGTTCCTGGCGCGCTTCGAGCGCGAGGCGCGGGCGACGGCCAGGCTCGAGCACCCCAACATCGTCCCGGTCTACGCCGTCGCGCGGCACTTCGGCCGCCCCTTCATCGTGATGAAGCGGCTGACCGGGCAGTCGCTCGCCTACTGGCTCCGGAGCGTCGCGACCCGGCCCCAGCGGCCTGGGCGAAACCTCGCGTTGCCCTTGCTCAAGCAGATGGCCGCGGGCCTGGGCGCCATCCACGCCGCGGGGTTCGTGCACCGCGACCTGAAGCCCGGCAACGTCTACGTGGGCGAGGACGGGCACGTCACCATCCTCGACTTCGGCATCCTGCGCGACTCCGGCGCCGCCGGGCAGAACCTCACCCGTGCCGGCGTGCCGCTGGGCACCCCGCACTACATGGCCCCGGAGCAGGCCTGGGGCGCCAAGGACGTGGACGGCCGCGCCGACACCTATGCGCTCGGCGGGCTCTTCTACGAGATCCTCTCCGGCCAGCCGCCCTTCGACGACCCCGACCCCAGCAAGCTGATGCGGATGCATGCCTCGCAGCCGCCGCCCAGTGTCTGCGCGCTGGTCCCCGCGGTCCCGCCCGGCGTGGCGCTGGCCATCCAGAAGGCGATGGCGAAGAAGCGGGAGGACCGCTTCCCGACGCCGATGGCTTTCTACGAGGCGGTGGAGAACGAGTGGCCTCCCGCGGACAAGGCCGAGGGCACACACGCTCCCAACGCGCCCACTGCCACCACCGCCGCCGTAGCCGTGGTTCCCACGCCCGCGCCAAGCCCCGAGCCCGCCGAGCCAGAGGCACCCTCCGTCCCGGTGATGCCGCTGATCGACGAGCCGGAGTCGCTCCACGGCAAGCCTGGCGAGCCCAGCGCTCCGGCCCCCGAGCACGGCGAGGAGAAGCTCCACCTCTCGCCGCGCAAGGTGACCCGCTCCGGCCCGCGTCCGCTGCCGCAGCCGGTCATGCAGCCGGAGGGCTCGGAGAAGGACCTGGCGCTGCCCGAGACCAAGGCCGCCAAGAAGCGCACGTTGTTCATCGTGGCGTTGGCCGTCGAGGCGCTGGTGGTCATCGGCATCCTCGCCTGGGTCTTCTGGCCATCGGCCCCCAAGGACGAGCCTGCGGCGCGAGTTCCCGAGCCGGTGGTCGAGCCCGCCCCGCCACCCAAGAAGGACCCGGCAACGCCACCGAAGACAGGCGGCCTGCGGGTCGTGGATCCCGCGCTGCCGACGAACCCGTCGGATCCGAAGGGCACCCTGCCCTCCCTCGACCCGATGAAGCCGCCGCCGCTCGACCTCAAGCCGCTGGACGCGCCGCCGATGCCCAAGCTGGACCCGGTCCCTGGGCTCGCGCCGCCCGTACCGTCAGCAGTTCCTGCTCCCGCTCCGGCCCCAGCTCCCTGAGTCCTTCCTTCGGCGAGCGCTCCCGTTCAGCCCGAACGCCCTCTGAGGCTCGACGGTCATGTCACAAAGTAGCTGCCTATCTTTAGCAGGATCCGTCGGCGTAGCTGCCGGGCCAGTCGCCGCACGCGCGGAGGCCCGCTGGATCGAAGCAGAGCCGGCGCTCGCGGCTATCGCCCGATGTTCTTCATCGACCCGTAGATCGGCAGGAAGATGCCGACCGCGAGCAGCAGCAGCATGCCGCCGCCGACGAGCAGCAGCAGCGGCTCGATGAGCGTGGCGAGGGTCGTCAGGCGGGCCTGGGCGCGGTCCCGCAGGAAGCTCGCGAGGCGCTTCAGGTAGGCGTCGAGCGAGCCCATCATCTCGCCCTGCCGCAGCACGCCCGCGGTCACCGGGGGGAAGAAAGGGTCGGCGAAGCCGTCGGAGAAGGTGCCGCCGCGCTGGATGGACTCGAGCACGCCGGTCAGGCGGATCTTGATGGCGCGCGAGCTGATGGTGCCGATGACGACGTCGAGCGCGACGGTCAGGGACACGCCGGCGCCGAGCATCAGCGACAGGTTCATGAAGACGTTGGTCAGCGCCACGTTCTTGAGCACCGGCCCGAACAGCGGCACCCGGAAGAACATCTCGGCGATGCGCGTCTTGAAGCCCTGTGGCGCGCGCCACCAGCCGAAGGCGATTCCGCCGATGAATGCCGGCGTCGTCCACCACCAGTCGACGACGCCGTCAGAGAGGAACAGCAGGATCTTGGTGGGCAGCGGCGGGTCGGCCGGGAAGATCTGCTTGAGCTGCGGCACGACGCCGGCCAAGAGGCCCACGCCGATGAAGAAGAGGATGGTGACCGAGATGGCCGGGTAGAGCGTGGCCTTGAACACCTGCTGCACCAACGCCTGCTCTTCGCGGTAGTGCGTCTCCAGCGCCTCGAAGACCTTCTCCAGGGTGCCCGACTGCTCGCCGGCGCGGACGTTGCCCAGGACCATGCCCGGGAAGACGCCCGCCTTCTCCATGGCGTCGGTCAGCGTGTGGCCCTGCTGGATGGCGTGGGTGATCTCGCTGACCGTCTCCTTCGCCAGCCGGTTGGGGATGGCGTCGGCGACCGAGTTCCACGCGGTCATCATGTCGATGCCCATCGCCAGCAGGCCCCGGAGGAACCCGAACATGTCGATGAGGATCGCGCGGGGCAGCCGCTTGGGCCGCAGCGCCAGCGTCAGCTCGGCGAAGACGTCGCGGCGCGCGTCGACCAGCGCCAGGCCCACGCGGCCCAGGTCTTCCCGCAGGGCGCCCATCGAAGGCGCAGCCGCCTTGCCTTTGACGTAGCGGCCGGACTTGCCGATGGCCTGGTAGACGTAGAGCATCGCGGGGTCGGACGAGCGGTCGGAGAAGGAAGACGGTTACGGGTTGGTCTCTTCGGGGGCCTCGGCGCAGGCGGCGCGGATGGCCACTTCGACATAGCAGTCGTTGCCGGGCCCGTAGACCTCGTTGACGACCGCGCCGGTGATGGTGACCTCCTTGCCGCCAGGAACCACCGGGGCACCCATGGCGAGGCCGTAGGTCACGCGGCCCATCTCGTCGACCTTGATGTTGATCTCCGGCTCGGTCGCCTCGCAGGCCAGGCCCTCGCACAGCGCGGCGCCGATGCCTGTGACCCGCACCGGCGCGCCGACGAGTGCCTTGGCCCCATTGCCGCCGTTCTCCCTGTCCCAGGTGGCGTCGACCTTCACCGCGTGGCTGACCTGGGCCGTGAGCGCGTCCCACGCGCAGCTCGCGCCCTTGCGCGACGCCTGGGCGGCCAGGTCCCACACCAGCGTGTGCTTCTCGCAGGCTACCGGGGGCGGCACGAACAGGTCGCAGCTCGAAAGGACGAGCGTGGCGCCGATGAGCATCAGTTTCGCGGTCGTCTTCATCGTTGTGCCTCCGGCCTTATTGCTGCGGCTTCGACGCCTTCACGGCTTCGGTGGTCATGGGGCCGACGGTCGCCTCGGCCTCCTGCAGGCTGACGATGCCCTTCACGACCAGCCAAAGGGCGTTGTCGATCATGGTGCGGAAGCCCTTGCGGCGGGCCGCCTGCACCACCTTCTCGTTCGAGGCGCGCGTGTAGATGAGCTCGCGCAGCTCGTTGTCCAAGGAGAGCACCTCGGCGACCACGGTGCGCCCCGCCCAGCCGCCGTTGCACTGGTTGCAGCCCTTGCCCGGCTCGTAGACCTCGAACGGCTTGGTGGGGACGCGGCCCGCACCGAAGAGGTTCTCGGCCAGCACCGGGTCGAGGATCTGCGGGTTGAGCGCGCCCTTCTTCTTGCAGGCCGGGCAGAGCTTGCGCAGCAGGCGCTGCGAGAGCGAGCCGAGCATCGTCACCGAGACCTGGTACGGGTCCATGTCCAGGTCGAACAGTCGGCCCAGGGCCTCGACGGCCGTGTTGGCGTGCAGGGTCGAGAGCACCAGGTGGCCGGTGTTGGCGGCGCGGAACGCCTCCCGCGCCGTCTCCTCGTCGCGGATCTCGCCGACGAGGATGACGTCCGGGTCCTGGCGGAGGAAGGCGCGCACGGTGCGCGCGAACTTCACCTCGGCCTTCTCGTTGACCTGCACCTGCTGGATGGACGGCATCCGGATTTCCACCGGGTCCTCGACGGTGAGGATCTTGGTGGCGCCGTCGTTGATGCGCGACAGGCAGCTGTACAGCGTCGTCGTCTTGCCGGACCCGGTGGGCCCAACCACCAGCATCAGGCCGAACGGGTAGCGCAGCAGCTGGTTGATGGAGTTGAGGTTCCAGCTCGTGTAGCCCAGCTCCTCCAGCGAGGCCAGCGAGCGGGTGTCGTCGAGGATACGCAGGACCATCATCGGCCCCTCGACGGTGGGGCTGCTGGCGAAGCGGATGTCGAGCTTGCGGCCGGCGAAGTTGAAGCTGAAGCGGCCGTCGTGCAGGCGGCTGAAGTCGGAGAGGTCGACCCCGGCCATGCCGTAGATGACGTTGGCCAGGTTGTCGTGGCGGCTGCGCGGCAGCGAGAGCGCGGTGCGCAGGTCGCCGTCGATGCGGTAGCGGACGACGGTCGTCGGGCCGGAGGGCTCGATGTGCACGTCGCTGGCGCGCTCGAGGACCGCCTTGCCCAAGAGGTACTGGAAGAGCGTCTTGACCTCGCCGCCCTCGATGGACTCGCGCGCGCTCTCGATGATGTTCTCGGCGTCGACCGTCTCGAACGCCAGGACCTGCAGGAGCATCTCCACCGCGCTGGGCGTGGAGAGCACGTAGGGGCGCTTGCCGAGCAGCGCCTCCACCTGGTCGGTGGCAGCGGTGTCGAGCGGGTCGGAGAGCAGCAGGTAGCCCTGCCCCTCGAGGATGAGCGGCAGCACGCGCCGCTCCTCGAGGATCTTCATGCCCACGAGCTTGACCGCGTCGCGGTCGACGGCCTGGGTCGAGAGCTGGCGCGACGAAAGGAAGTCGACGCGGAACTGCTGCGCCAGCGCCTTGAAGATGTCCTCGGGCCGGCAGAAGCCGCTCTTGACCAACACCTCGCCCAGCCGCTCGCCGGTGCGCTTGGCCATCGAGAGGGCCTGCTCCAGCTTCTGCCGGTTGAGCAGGCCTTCCTTGATGAGCATCTCGCCCAGGCGGGCGCGACCGCTCGACGACGCGGCGCGGGGCATGACCATGGGCTGGGGCGCGGCGCCGATGGGAGGAGGGGGCTTGACGGGAGGGGGCATGGCTTCGTCCGGATGGCCGGCTTCATGCGCCGGCGCGATTTCGTTTTGCGCTTACTGCCCGAGCATGACGGCCGACTTCTGGCCACCGCCCGCGGTGACGACTCCCGAATCCAGGATGTCGCGGATCTCGATGTTGCCCAGCTTGTCGCCGGGGCGGACGGTGTAGACGCGGCCGCGGTAGGTGACGATGGCCTCCTTGAACGGGGCCACGGTCACCGCCTTCACCACCAGTGCGTCGGCGGCGTTCTCCAGCTTGGGCGGCGGAGCGATGCGCGCGCGCACGGGCGGCGGCTCGTTGGCGCCGATGCCGTCGGGGGCCTTGGCGGAGGCCGGGCCGTCGCCCTTGGCCTTGCCGTCCTTGCCGATGCTGCCGCCGAGCTTGGCCTCGAGCTCCATCCGCTCGACGCGGACTTCCAGCAGCCGGTTGTACTCCTGCTCCAGCAGGAGTTGGGCGCGCATGGTCTTGAGCCGCTCGATGACCTCGCGGGCCTGCAGCAGCGCCACGTTGCGGGTCTCGGCCTGCTTGGCCTCGGCCTGCTGGTCGGCGCCCTTCTCCTGCTTCTGGCCCTCGTCCTGGGCGCGGGCCGCGGGGGCGGCGAGGCAGAGGGCGATGGCGGACAGCGCCGCGATCAGGTTCGTCGTTCTCACGTCAGCTACCTCCCGAACACGTCGATGTCCATTGAGAGACTCACCGAGTCACCCATCAGCTTGGCGCTCGCCTTGCGCACCGTCACCGGTAGGTCGGCGAGCTCTTCCTCGAACATCGCCAGGATGGCCGCGGCGCCCTCGGCCTCCAGGCCCGCCGACAGCGAGACCTGGCAGACCCGGACGCCCTGCTTGAACTCGTTGAAGATCATGTCGCGGCTGCCCATCGAGCCGCGGGGCTCGACGCGAACGCCGGCGCCGAGCACCTCGCCGGCCTCGACGGTGCGCGAGAAGAACTCGCTGAGCGCGTCGTCGGCGAACTTGAGCGGGGCCGGCTCGACCTTGCGGATCATGGCCACCTCCGCCTCGAGCGGCTTGAGCTCCTCCATCAAGGCCTGGTTGCGGCTGGCCATGCGCTGGGCCTGGGTCCGGTTGTCGTCCGCGAGCATGCCGAAGAGGATGGAGGTCCCCAGGGCGAGCAGCGAGACGATGTAGAGGATCTTGGTCATCGCTCTCTCCTCGCGTTAAGGGGTCCCCGCCGGCTGGGGCGGCGGGACGTTCAGCACGTAGCGGACGACGTGCCCCTCGTACTGCTCCTTGATCCGGGCCTTGGCGAAGAACGGCGAGGCGGCCAAGGCCGAGACCAGGTCGCTGCGCGAGAAGGGCGCCGCGCCGGGGCGCCGCTCGACCACCGCGGTCAGCCCGGCGTTGGCCTCGCGCTCCACCGAGACCAGCACCACCTGCGGCGGCAGCGCCGTCGACAGGTCGAACAGCTCCTCGCGGATCTGCACCGACTGGCTGCGGGCGATGGAGGCGTAGCGCTCTTGGTAGAGCTCGGCCAGCTTCTTGACCTGCTGGTCGCGCTCGGCCTCGAGCCGCTTGAAGCGCGCGTCCTGCTTGACCACCTCGTTCTTGTAGTAGCCGAACACGCCGCCGGCGACCGCCATGGTCGCCACCGAGATGGCCGCCACCATCAGCGCCCGGCGCCGGCTGTCGCGCGCCTTCTCGCGGGCGACCTCCACGTCGGTGAGGAAGCGGAGGGTGACCACCTTCTCCAGGCCGCTGATGCCGAGGAGCGCGCCGTCCGCCTCGGAGAGCTGCGCGTTGTAACCCTGCGCGCGCAGCTCGAGGGCGAAGTCGTGGTCCCGCGTGAGGATGAGCGGGTCCGCCATGCGGTTGGCGGCCAGGGTGCGCTGTAGCTCGGTGGCCGGCTCGCCGCCGCGCACGTGGCGCACCGCGACGATCTCCTTGCCCTTGAGCACGGTGAAGACGAAGTCGTCGCCGATGACGTCCACCGCCACCCGCTCGGGCGCCGTCACCGTGGAGATGTCGGCGGCGATGGAGGCCAGGAAGACGCGGGTGCGCTCGCGCAGCGAGTTCTCGGCTTGCGAGTGGAGCAGCGAGACCACATGGCGCACCGCGGCCGGGTACGGCACCACGTACGCCGTCCGGGTCGAGGCGCGCAGGCGGCTGAGCAGCGCGTCCGGCGCGACATAGACCTGGAAGACGTTGGACTCGATCGGCTCGGCCCGGAAGCTGTTCTCGCCCGGGAACTGCTGCTGCATCACCGAGTCGATGGTGCGCTCGCTCGCCACCACGCGCGCGACCTGGGGCACGACGGCGAAGAGCGCCGCGCCCTTGGGGTCGACGTGCTGCTCGAGCTTCCTCGAGGGAGATGAGCTGCCCCTGCCCGCTGGCGACCCAGATGAGCTCGGGGCTGATGACGACGAACTTCTTCATTTTGCGTCGCCCGCGATCTTGGCGTTCTCCATCGGGATCGGCGTCACCGCCGGCAGGCCCTTGATCTCGCGGGGCGTGACCGCGATGACCAACTCGGTGCGCTTGTCGAGGTTCTTCAGGCCGCCGAAGATCCAGCCGATGACCGGAATGCGCGAGAGGAACGGGATGCCGGTGTGCTGGTGCTCGCTGCGCGTGGAGAGCAGGCCGCCGATGATCAGCGTCTCGTTGAGCTTGCAGCGCACGACGCCGTTGTAGCTGCGCCGGCTGGTCTTGGGCAGGTCGACGAAGCCGTCGTTGAAGTTCTCGCGCGGCACCGAGAGGATGTCCTGCAGCACGGTCGCGAGCGAAAGCGAAATCTCGCCGTCCTCGAGCACGCGCGGCAGCATGCTGATGATGAGGCCGTCGGAGAGCTGGGCGGTCTGCACCGTGGTCTCCACGGTCGTCTGGGTCATCGTCACCTTCTGCTGCGCGACGTAGGCCTGCACCTGCGCCAGCTCGATGATGGCCGGCAGGTTGTTGCCCAGGACCAGCGTGGGCTGGGCCATCACCGTCACCTTGCCCTGCTCCTCCATGGCGCGGATGAAGGCGTCGCCGGCGCGGCCGCTGATGGACAGGAACGGGATGCCGGTCTGGGTGAGCAGGCTCGACTTGCCCACGTTGCCCGCCAAGAAGAGGATGTCGCCCAGCCGCGCCGAGAGCAGGTTCCAGTCGATGCCCGCGGAGACGCCAGTGGAGATCTCTACCTGCATCACGCGGGCCTCGATGGCCACCGAGCGGCCCATCTCCTCGTTGAGCGCGTCGAAGTAGGCCTCGACGGTGTGCATCACGGTCGGCAGGGCGCGCACCGTGACGAAGCCGGCGACGCGGTTGACCGAGAAGGCGCCGAGATCGCGGGGGCGCGCAGCGTCCTTGTCATTGGGGTTGGTGGACTGCGGCGCGGTGGGGTCGCCCAGCATGCGGATGAGCGACTTCTCCACCTCGTCCCAGACGCCGGTGGTGTCCGATCGCGTGGTCAGGCCCACCTGCGCGCCGACTTCGATGTTCCCGGGCGGCTGCGCGGTGCGGATGATGTCGTTGGAGATGGAGGTCGCCCAGTTCTGGGTGACCACCGGCAGCGCGACCTTGAAGGTCCTCGTCTCGTACACGAAGATCCGTAGGAAGCCCTTGGGCTCGTCGACCTCGTGGCTGTAGCCCAGCGGCGTCAGCACCACCGCCAGCGCGGTGTCCAGGGCCTGGTCCTCGAGGTTGGGCGAGGCGATGACCCGGTCGAGCCGGACATCGCGGTCGACCACCAGCGCCAGCTGCGCCGAGCGCGCCACCTGGGAGAGGACGCTGCCCAGCGGCAGGTCGGACCCGCGCAAGGTGATGCGCGTCTTCGCCAGCCGGGTGGCGCCCGGGCCAGGCCCCTCGCCCCGAGCGGGGGTGACACCGACGAGGGCGGCGAGTGCCACCGCGGCGCCGAGCGCCGCCCTGCGAACTGCCCGCGATCCCATGGAATGCCTCCGGCCAGTCTTGCCTGCGACCAAAGTGACTTTGTTGACTATCACGCGGACTCCACACCGCCAAGCGCCGCTCAGTGGAGAAAGCGGCCCGGTTTTCGCTCGTGCGGCTCGCCTCTTTTACGGGCCCCACAGGACGCGCATCGCGTCCACCACCGGGGTCTGGTCGTACGAGTCGGACTGCAGGGTCACCTCCACCTGCAGGTAGCGGCGCTTGGGCACGGACGAGAGGTCCACCGGGAACGCGCTGGCGGTGGTCCAGGTCGCGTTCTCCAGCGTCGTCAGCGACGCCGCCGAGCGCGCCCGGAAGGTGACCATGGTGCCGGTGGGCGTCGTCGCGGTGACCTCCGCCCTCACCCAGGTCGGGGTCAGGTAGAGGGAGTCGTAGACCGCCGTCCAGCGGCCGGGGATGCGCGCCGCCATCACCGACTGCATGCCGGTCATGTCCGAGTAGGCGTACGGGGAGCCGCCGCTCTGATGCCACTTCTGCTCGCCGGTCTTGAGGTCGATGCGCTGGGCGCCCTGCGAGCCGTAGCTGACGGCCCACAGCCGCCCGTCGCGATCGATGGCGGCGCCGGTGGGGATGACTGCAGCGCCGTTGTCCTTGTTTCCGACCGTCCCGGTGCTGATGTAGGTGAAATCGGCGGTGGTGCGGTTGATTCGGGCCACCGCCTGGCAGCCGTCGAGGGCGGAGTAGACGAAGCCATCCTGGGCCACCGCGGTTCCACGCGGGTGGCAACCCGTGACGATCGACATGCAGACTGGCGGGCCGATGCCTTGGTTGGCGGGAGCGCGGCGCATGCCGTCGATGTCGCAGCGCATCACCGCGCCGCAGTAATACGCGCCGATCCAGACGTATTTGGAGTCCACGGTCATGCCGTAGAAGCCGCCGCCGATCGGGCACTGGGGAGTGCGCGGAAAGTACTGGCGCACGGAGTTGGTGGCCACGTCGATCTCCACCAGCGACTGGCTGGCGGAGACGTCGAGCACCCACACCTTGTTGTCGTCACCGAGGCCGGCGCCGTAGGCGTAGGCGAAGTCCGGCAGCCCCACGCCTCCCAGGCGCTTGCAGATGGGCGGGCTGGTGACGACCGGCTCTTCGACCTCCGAGCCAGAGAGCTTGTGCATGACGTAGTGGCCCGAGGCCGAAGCCCAGACGTCGCCGTGGGCGTCCATGGCCACCGCGCGCACCAGCTCACCCAAGTTGCGCGAGCAGAGGATCTGGCCGTCCTTGTCCAGGTGGGTCACCGATAGGTTCCCGCTGCGGTTGCCGACCCAGACCCCGCCGTTGATGGGATCGACCGCGGTTCGTGAGGGCGAGCCGCCGTGGGTCGGGAAGCCATTGGGGTAACGAGAATCGCCCGCAGGCGGGAATCGCTCGCCGGTGCGGGTGTCGAACTTGAAGATGGTCCCGTGGTCGTTGTCGGGGATCCAGATGACCGGGTTCTCCACCTTCTGCACCGGGTTGAGGCACAGCTTGCCCGGGCCGCACTCCGGGTTGAGCGGGTTGTTGGCCTCCATGGAGACGTTGTCGGTCATGCCGTAGCTGAAGTCCGCCTCGGTGTTCCACTCGCGGGTGGTCTGACAGAAGGTCTTGCAGGCCCCGCCGCAGCAGCGCTTGCCCGGGCAGTCGGCGTCGCCGGCGCAGGCCTGGCAATCGCCCTGGATGCAGGCCTTGTCGTCGGGGCAGTCCTCGTTGCCGCAGCAGCCCAGGTTCGGGTAACAGACCTTGTCGCAGCAGCGCCCGCCGGCGCCGCACTCGCTGTGCGCCTTGCAGCCGCGGCACATGTTCCCCTCGCAGACCTCGCCGCTGCAGTCGGCGCTGGTACAGCACGAGCCGACCTTGCAGCTTCCCTCGCAGCACACCTCGTTGCCGGCGCATTGCGCGTTGGTCGTGCACGGCTTGCAGCCGTGGCCGATGCACTTCTTGGCGGCGCCGCACTCGCTGTCCTGGCAGCAGGTGCCGTCGAAGCAGGTGCCGCTGCAGCAGACCTGGCCGCCGGCGCACTGGCTGTTGTCCACGCAGGGCCCGCAGCCCCAGGCGGTGCACGACTGGCCCGCCGGGCAGTCGGTGCGCGAGCAGCAGTCGGCGGCCTTGCAGGCGCCGGCGCAGCAGCGCGAGCCAGCGCCGCAGTCGAGGTCGGCGGTGCAGCCCTGGCACCGGCCGGCCGCGCAGAGCTGGCCGCCGGGGCAGTCGGCCGCGGAGCAGCAGGAGGCGCCAGTCATGCAGGCGCCGCTGCAGCACTTGTTGCCGGCGCCGCAGTCGGCGTCGTTGGCGCAGGCGGCGCAGACGTTGCTCGTGCACACGTACGGGGCGCACTGGGCGTCGGTGCAGCAGGTGGCGCCCTGAAGGCACTTGCCGCCGCAGCACTTGTTGCCCGTGCCGCAGTCGCTGTCGCGGTCGCAGGCCTGGCAGGTGAAGCCGATGCAGGCGCTGCCGTCGGGGCAGGGCGTTCCGGGGCAACAGCCGCCGGTCTGGCAGGAGCCGTTGCAGCACCTCGAGCCCGGACCGCACTGCGCGTCGCCGCTGCACTCCTGGCAGGCGTTCTGCAGGCACTGGTAGGGCGGCTGGCAGTCGGTGGTGGAGCAGCAGTCGCCGGTGATGCACAGCTTGTCGCAGCACTTCTGGGCCGGGCCGCACTGGGCGTCGGTGGTGCAACCGGTGGCGGTCGAGCAGGTGCCGGCGAGCTTGCAGACGCCGCTGCAGCAGACCTCGCCCGTCTGGCACTGGGCGTCGGCGGTGCAGGCGGCGCAGGTGCGGTTGATGCACGCCTGACCGCTCGAGCAGTCCTCCTCGGTGCAGCAGGTGCCGGTGCGGCACTCGCCGCCGCAGCACTTCTTTCCCGAGCCGCAATCGGCGTCCTTGGAGCAGGCGTCGCACTGGTTGGCGAGGCAGAGCTCGCCGCCGCCGCAGTCGGCGGCGCTGCAGCACTCGCCCGCCTTGCAGGTGCCGCCGCAGCAGACCTGGCTCGCGCCGCATTGGGCATCGGCGGTGCAGCCCTGGCAGGTGCCCAGCCGGCAAATCTTTCCGCCGGAGCAGTCGGAGTCCTGGCAGCAGTTGCCCACGCGGCAGCTCTGGCCGCAGCAGATCTCCCCGGCGCCGACGCAGGCGCCGGCGACGCAGGGCGTGCAGCCGTGGTTGACGCAGCTGCCCGCCGCGCCGCCGCAATCGGCGTCGGCGCAGCAGTCGCCGGCGAAGCAGTGGCCGGAGCAGCACTTGGCGTCGGGACCGCAGTCGGTGTCGGCGGTGCAGTTGCCGCAGGCGTTGGTCGTCTCGTTGCAGATCTGGTCGCCGCAGTCGGTGTCGCCGCAGCAGGTTCCCGCGTTGCAGGCGCCGGCGCAGCAGACCTCGCCGGAAGCGCATTCGTCGTGGGCGAGGCAAGCCTGGCACTTGCCCGCGGCGCAGACCTGGCCCGCCGAGCAGTCGGCCTCGCCGCAGCAGGTGCCCGCCTGGCACTGGCCGCTGCAGCACTTCTCGCCCGCGCCGCACTGACCGTCGACGGAGCAGGTGGCGCAGTGGTTGGCCTGGCAGGCGCGCCCGTTGCAGTCGGCGGCGCGGCAGCAGTCGCCGGACTTGCAGCTGCCGTCGCAGCAGAGTTGGCCGGCGTTGCAGTCGCTGGCCTGGCAGCAGGTGGCGGTGCGGCACTGGTTGTCGCAGCACTTCTCGCCCGCGCCGCACTGGCCGTCGGTGGTGCAGGTCTTGACCACCACCGGGCAGCTCCCCTCGACCTTGCAGGCGCCCTGGCAACACTGGAAGCGCGACGGGCACTGATCGTCGGACGAGCAGCTGGCGCAGGCGTGGTTCAGGCAGGCGCCGCCCGTGCAGTCCTCCGCCGAGCAGCAGGTGCCGCTGCGGCAGGTTCCGTTGCAGCACTTGGCGCCGGAGCCGCACTCGGCGTCGGCCTGGCAGCTGCGGCAGGCGTTGCCCACGCACAGCTCGCCCGCCGAGCAGTCGGCGCCGTTGCAGCAGCTGCCGGCCTGGCACAGGCCGGCGCAGCAGACCTTGCCCGCGCCGCACTGCGAGGCGTCGGTGCAGGGCGAGCAGGTGCCGAGCCGGCAGACGCGCTCGGCGCACTCGGAGGTGGCGCAGCAGTCGCCTTCGATGCAGCCGCCGTCGCAGCAGCGGAAGCCGGGACCGCACTCCTCGTCCTCGGTGCAGGCGGTGCAGCTGTGGCCCACGCACTTGCCGGCGGCGCCGCCGGGGCAGTCGCCGTCGATGCAGCAGGTGCCGGCCACGCAGCGGCCGGAGCAGCAGCGAGCGTTGGGGCCGCACTGCGCATCGGACTGGCAGTCGGCGCAGGTGCCGGACAGGCAAACCCGCCCGCCACAGTCGGGGTTGGTGCAGCAGGTGCCGGGGGTGCAGACCCCGCCACAGCACGACTGGCCGGTGGGGCACTCGGCGTGGGCCAGGCACTGGGTGCAGGTGCCGGCGGCGCAGACCTCGCCGGCGCGGCAGTCCTTGGCGGCGCAGCACTCGCCCAGCCGGCAGGCGCCGGAGCAGCACTTCTCGCCCGAGCCGCAGTCGCCGTCGGCGGTGCAGGCGGCACAGTGGAAGGCGTTGCAGGCCTTGCCGCTGCAGTCGGCGACGCGGCAGCAGTCACCGGCGCGACAGACGCCGTCGCAGCAGACTTCGCCCATGGCGCATTGCGAGCTGTCGGCGCAGGGGCCGCACTGGTTGAGCGGCGAGCCGTCGGCGCCGAAGCCCGCGTGGCAGGCCTGGCCGGCGGGGCACTCGGAGCTGGTGCAGCAGTCGCCCGCGCCGCAGCGGCCACCACAGCAGACCTGGCCGGCGCCGCACTGGCTGTTGCTGGTGCACAGCTCGCAGCGGCCGCGGTCGCAGACCAGGCCGCCGATGCAGTCGGCAGTGGAGCAGCAGGTGGCCGCGACGCAGCCGCCGCCGCAGCACTTCTTGCCGGGCTGGTAGTCCTTGCAGCCCTCGTCATCGCTGCAGGCCTGGCAGCTGTGGCCGGTGCAGGCGCTGCCGTTGCAGTCGGCGGCGGAGCAGCAGTTGCCGACCTCGCACTTGCCGGCGCAGCACTTGAGGTTGGGGCCGCACTGGGCGTCGGTGGTGCAGGCGGAGCAGGTGCCGTCGGCGCAGACTTCGCCGCCCGAGCACTGCGCGGTGTTGCAGCACTCGGCCGGAGTGCACGCGCCGGCGCAGCAGCGCCAGCCGCCGGGGCACTGAGAGTCGGAGGAGCAGCCCTGGCAGGCGCCACCCCGGCAGATCTCGCCGGCGGGGCACTCCGAGGAGCCGCAGCACGAGGCCCGGGTGCACGCGCCCTGGCAGCAGCGCAGGCCGGCGCCACATTCGCCGTCGGAGGAGCAGCCGCGGCAGCTGCCGCCCTCGCAGACCTCGCCGGTCAGGCAATCGGAGCTCTGGCAGCAGTCGCCGGGCGAGCAGCCGCCGTTGCAGCACATCCGCCCGGTGCCGCAGTCGGAGTCGAGCGTGCAGGACTTGCAGCTGTGGTTGGTGCAGCTGGGCGAGGCGCCCGCGCAGTCCGAGGCCTGGCAGCAGTCGCCGGTGACGCAGGCGCCGCCGCAGCACTTCATCCCCGCACCACACTGAGCGTCGCCGGTGCAGGCCAGGCAGGCGTGGGCGGTGCAGATCTGCCCCGCGCTGCAGTCGGCCTTGCCGCAGCAGCTGCCAGCGACGCAGGCGCCGGCGCAGCACTTCATCCCCGCGCCGCATTGCGCGTCGGAGGCGCAGGCGCCGCACTGGCCGGCCGCGCACACCTGGCCGGCGCCGCAGTCCGCGTTCTGGCAGCAGGTGCCGGGCTTGCAGGAGCCGCCGCAGCACATCTCGCCGCCGGAGCAGTCGGAGGTGGTCTGACAGCCGGTGCACTGGCCGTCGATGCAGGCCTGGTCGCCCGGGCAGTCGGAGCTTTGGCAGCAGACCGCGCCCGGCTTGCAGCCGCCCTCGCAGCACTTGCTGCCAGCGCAGTCCGCGTCCTTGTTGCACGTCTTGCAGCTGTTGCCGGTGCACTTCGCGCCGGCGCCGGTGCAGTCCGAGGGCTGGCAGCAGTCGCCCAGGTGGCAGGTGCCGTTGCAGCAGACCGTGTTCGGCCCGCACTCCGCGTTCGTCGTGCAGGCCCCGCAGGTGTGGTCGGACTTGCACAGCCTCGCGCCATCCTGGCAATCGCCGTCGCCGCAGCAGGTCCCGCTGACGCAGGTGCCCGAGCAGCAGACCTTGCCGGCGCCGCACTGGGCGCTCGTCGAGCACTGCGCGCACTGGTTGTCGGCGCAGACCGCGGGCGCGGTGCAGTCGGCGCTCGTGCAGCACTCGCCGGACAGGCACGTCCCGCCGCAGCAGACGCTGTCGCCACCGCAGTCATCCTTCTTCTGGCACGCCCCGCAAACGCCCTGGTTGCAGTTCTCGCCCGCCGGGCAGTCCTTGGCGGCGCAGCACTGCCAGCCCGCCTGGCACTTGCCCGCGCAGCAGCGCGAGTCGAGGCCGCAGTCGTCGTCCACCACGCAGTTCTTGCAGGAGTAGTCCTGGCACAGCGCGCCGCCGGCGCAGTCCGAGGCCTGGCAGCAGTTGCCCACCACGCAGCGGCCCGCGCAGCACTTCTCGCCTGTGCCCAGACACTGGTCGTCGTTCGTGCACGCCGAGCAGCTGCCCTGGTTGCAGCTCTCGCCCGCCGGGCAATCGGTGGAGACGCAGCAGTTGCCGGCGGTGCAGGTGCCGTTGCAGCAGCGCTCGCCGTCCTTGCACTCGCCGTCGCCGGCGCAGGGGCGACACTGGCCCATGATGCAGCTGTTGGCCTCGGGACAGTTGCTGGTGTCACAGCAGGTCGCGTTCGGCTTGCAGCGGCCCGCGCAGCACTTGGCGTCGGCGCCGCAGTCGCCGTCTTTCAGGCACGCCTTGCAGCTGTTGTTCACGCACTTGCCGGTGGTGGTCCCGGCCGGGCAGTCGCCGTCGGCGCAGCAGTCGCCGGGGTAGCAGGCGCCGTTGCAGCACTTGGCGCCGGCTTCGCCGCACTCGAGGTCCTGAGTGCAGGGCTTGCAGCCGCCCTCGATGCACGGGCCGCCGCCGCAGTCGCTCGAGGCGGGCGCGTCGCAGCAGGTGGCGGTGACGCAGGCGCCGGCGCAGCAGAGCTGGCCCTTGCCGCACTGGCTGTCGGACGAGCAGGCGGTGCAGGCGCCACCGGCGCAGACTTGGCCGGCCTTGCAGTCGGACTTGCTGCAGCAGGTGCCCGCGGTGCAGGCGCCCGCGCAGCACAGGCTGCCGGTGCCGCACTCGGTATCGGTCCGGCAGTCGCGGCAGCCACTGGTGCCGCAGACCTGGCCCGGAAGGCAGGTCGTCGGGTCGCACTTGGGCTTGCCCGCGTCGCGCTGGCCGATGGGATCGTTGGGACAGCCGGACAGGGCGAAGAGGAGACCTGCGGCACTCAGCCAGCGTGCGAGCTTCATCGGGACCGTCCGGGGCGAAAGAGGTGCCGGCCAAACGAGGGCCGGTCACGACGGTGTGACCGGCCCGGTGAGGATCAAGCGAAGCGGAGGACGACTAGAGCTTGAAGCAGAAGACGTTGGTGTCGGTGGAGGTCGGGCGGGTCGTGGTGCAGTTGAGCGCGCCGATGGTGGTGGCGGTCTTGATGTGGTTCTTGTCGTTTTCGATCGAGTTCCAGACATCCTCGGACGCCACGCCGTCCGGAGCCTTCAGCTGGATCGCGACGGCGTTGACGCCGGTGTTACCGCCGACGTTGACGGTGGCGAAGTAGATCTGCTGGGCGGTGAAGGCGGTCGTACCGGAGCCCGCCATCGTCCAGGTGGTGTCGGTGTCCTTCTCGAGCGGCAGCAGACCCCGCTTGCCCATGCCTGTAATCTCGTTGGCGGCGCTAGCCGTGTTGAAGGCGCCACCACGCAGACCGGCGAGGGTCGTGCCCGCCTTGCGAATGGTGTTGAAGCCTTCCACGCACTTGGAGACGCGGCCGGCGGAGATGAAGCCGCGACCGAAGATCACGACTGCCGCGAGGACGGCGATGACCGCGATGACGATGCCGAGTTCGATGAGGCTGAACCCTCGGGGGTGACGGCGCAGGCGCAGGAGTTTCTCGCGGGTCATCATGGTCTTTCTCCTCGGGCGGAACGGTTGAAGGAACTGCGGAACCGAAAACGTGGCCGCGATGATACCGGATCACCCTCGTGTGAGCCCAGTCACACCTTCGTCGGACAGGCAGCGTCAGCAGGTTCACAGCGTCGTCCCGGCAGGCCCCTCTGCAGAGAGCATTCCAGCCCAGCTTCTCCTTGGGAGGGACCCAGGGCAGTGGCCATCAATCGGCTGTCAATGCTGACGGCTGACACCTGGCATTGACGGGCAGGGGTTGGGCGTCTGGGCAGGCGTGCGCGCAGATGCCCGGCGGTGGCGGAGCGGGAGTGTTCAGGCCTCGCTCTTGCTACCTGCGGGCCAGTGCCTCACGAACTTCGCGAACCGCCGCAGGGCCAGCCTGGGCTAGAATCTGAGCCACCTATGATCCTCAAGCGCCACCCGAGTGCCCGCGGCTTCTCGCTCATCGAGCTCGGCATCGTCCTCGCCGTGATGGCCGTGCTCGCGTCCGTGGTGATGATGGGCAGCGGCTACATGGCCTCAGCCAGGACCCGGAATGCGGTCGAAATGGTTTCGAGCCTGCGGCAGGCGGCCAAGCAGTTCTCTACGCGAACGAATGGTGGGCTCAGCTACTACAACCCCGACATCCGCACTGCGCCAACCGAGACGACAAAGCTCACGATCGACAACCTGAACAAGGCGAAGCTCATCACGCTTACCGGCCGCAACCTCGATGCACCCTGGGTCGACAAAATTGTCTCCATCGAGCCCGCCGATGCCACCGCGGACAGCAGGTGCGAGGGCTGGACCTGCATGCGCATCTGCATGCAGACACCCGAGGAAGCGGATTGCACTACCTGCAAAGACGTGATCCGGCCCTTCGAGAAGAACTCCATCTTCCGCGATTGCAGGAGCTCTGGCTGCAGCTTGGGAGGCCAATGCATCGCCGTCCTCGTATTCCGCTAGAGCGGACCCGTCACGACCGCGGCTTCAGCTTGATGGAGCTAGGGATCGTGTTGGCCGTTGCGGTGGTGCTCATGGCTGGCGTGACCGCGAGCATCCAAGGCTTGACCCGTCATGCCCGGGTTGTCCGCACGACAGATGAGCTATCCCGGCTCCTCGCCGTGGGACAGAACTTAGTCATTCGCAAGCTGCGCATCGACACCAGCACGGTCCCGCCTCAATACGCCTTGGGTCCGCAGCCTCTCTCCGACACCACGCCCACGCCCTTCGACCTCTCGACCATCAACTCCGGCGAGCTGTACGACACGCTGAAGGAACTGATGGGTGCCCAGAACGGGCTCGCCAACGGCGGCAGGAACGCGTACGCCGACAGCGCGAACCCCGACGGCAGGCCCTATTTCCTCTATTTCACCAGCCGGCGGGTCGAGGTGCGAACCTGCGTGGACGAGCTGGACTTCCAGGTCTCCGGAGCCCTCCAAGCGCTCGACCCGACCTGCTCGATTCCTGGCTGCAGCCCACCCGATTGGCGGTGCGTCTCGCTCTCCGGCCCTTTGATGAGCGTCGCCTCGCAGCGCACGCGCTTCAGCTACGATCCCACGCTCTTCTTGCGCTGACCGAAAAGTGGAGGAGGCATGTCGCCTCGCTACCATCGCGACAGAAAGCCAACCAAGGGCTTTACGCTGATCGAGCTCGGTATCGTGCTCGGAGTCACTGCCATCCTCGCGACGGCTGTGCTGCCCGACATCATCGAGGCAGCTCGGAGCAAGATGGCCGAGCGGACAGCTGCGGACATCGCCGTGCTCCAGGACGCTGCCCGCTGGTACTTTTCGAAGTCCCTGCTCGAGGCCGAAGGCGTCCGCGGGCGGTGGCCGGCCGAGAACATCCCCAACACCTGCCCGGTGGCGGTCGACCCGCTGGTCCGACTCCGTAACGATGGCTATCTCACGATCCCGCCGAAGAACCCGTGGGGCTTCGATTACCAGGCCGCCCTCGTCATCCTCCCAGGTAGCGGCAGCGGCGGACAGGTTTACGACTGTAGCTTTGAGGTCTCCACGGAGATCCCCAGGCAACTCCGAACTCAGTTCAAGAAGCTGGTGCCTCAGGGCCAATGCAACGACGACCCAAACCCCAAATTCACCTGTCGTGGAACCGCCTCGTCCGTCGACAACATCATGTGCTGCTCGTTCATCGCCAAACCAGGTTTCTCGGTGAACCCCTGCCCGCCCGGTTTCCGCCCGAGAGGCTCGCTCAATAGTCCCATCACCTGCGTTTCGAACCCGTGAGACATCAGATGACTTCGCAGCGTCGAAGACAGCGCCGCGGATTCACCCTAATCGAGCTCGGCATCGTGCTCGCGGTGACCGCCATCCTCGCCGCGGCCTTCGTGCCCGATTTTGTAGAGTCGGCGCGCACCAGCATGGCCGAAAAAGCTGCCGGTGACGTGAACGGTCTACTCGACTCGGCGAGGTGGTACTACGTGCGTTCTCTGGACGGGAGCGCCATGACTGGTCGGCGAGGCACCTGGCCTGGTCAGCAGGGGCCACAAACCTGCGCGATGCAGCTCAGTCCTCCGAACTCGGGAATCCAAGAGCTTTGGCTCTCGGGCTACATCACAAGCATTCCGCTCAATCCTTGGGGCCAGCCTTACGAGGCGCAGTTGGAGTACGCAAATGCCTTGGCGGGAACGGGCGGCCCTCCGCCCGCCTGCAATTTCGAGCTGGATACCAATTTGCCAAACGATACGGGGCTGCTGGCTGCCTTCAAGTCCTTCATTCCGCTGGCCCAGTGCAACAACGACGATCCCCCGCCGCCGCCGGACCGTCGCTGCCAGGTCAGCACCCCCCTTCCTGCCGGCTTTGTCCGCTGCTGCGCATTCAGCCCGAAGCCGGGTGTCACCGTGAGCCCCTGCCAGACGGGTAAGCCCATGCTCGTGGCGGGCAGACTCGAATGCGTACAGTGATGGAGTCCTTCATGAAGCGCCGCCCCACCGCTCGAGGATTCACGCTCATCGAACTCGGAGCCGTGCTGGCCGTAACCGCCATCCTCGCCGCAGCCATCGTCCCGGATTTCATCGAGTCCGCGCGCAACAAGATGGCGCAGAAGGCCGCGACCGACATCGCCACCATCCACGATGCCGCTCGGTGGTTCTACGCCCAGTCGTACCAAGCAGACCCTACACGCTTTGGTGGGGACTTGGGCCGCTGGCCCGGGCAGACGGAGCACTCGACCTGCCAGGACAGATCACCTCCAAATGAAGGAATCAAGGAACTGTTCACGACGCACTACCTGCCGACATTCCCGCTGAACCCTTGGGGGAAGCCATACGAAGCACGGGTCTTCGATTCAGGACACCCCATCTACAACGGCACCGCCAGGTGGGGTTGCAGCTTCGAGGTCGGGACGGATGTTCCTCGTCAGGTGACCAACACGTTCCTGGCCTTCCTCCCTAGCGGAGACTGCAACACGGGGCAGCCCACGCCACCCTGCTTCACCACCACGCCCCAGCCGGTCGGCGGTCCCTGGGTACGATGCTGCTCAGTAGTTCCCCCGCCAGGTGCCGGCTGGTGCCAAACGCCCGTGGGGCAGACGACACCTCGGCCTCGAATCGACCCGACAGACGGCCGGCTCAAGTGCCGCTAGGTCGAAGGACCGCGGACTAAAACTCCACCATCCGCAACCCGATGGCGAAGGTGATCTCCTTGCCGGTCACCGCGTACCGCAAGGCCGCCTCGAACGCCCAGCCCTCGTAGAACAGCGACACGCCCGCGCAGGCCAGGTGCGCCTTGCGCAGCATGTCCTCGCTGTAGCCGATACGCGGCGCCACGAGGTTCGCGAACAGGTACTCGCCGCCGATGGTGAAGGTGGGCCGGTAGGTGTCGGTCCCGTCCGCGTCCAGCCGCGCGTCGATGTCGACGTGGAACTGCTTCTCGCTGCCGAAGCTCAGCCCCATCCCCCACCCTCGCCGCGCCTCTGCACTGCGCACGTCGATGAGGTTGTAGCCGACCAGGCCGATTCCCATCATCTCCACCGGCCGGAAGAAGAACCCGGCGTCCATGGTGATGGCGTTGCTCACCACGTTGCCGCCCAACTTCAGGTACCGCCCGGTGATGCCGACGAACGCGTACTTCGCGTACATGGGCACCGCGAGCGACAGCGAGAGGACGTGCCCCTTGCGCCCGTCGAACCCCTCGCCGCTGACGTAGTACTGGTAGCTGAGCCCGCCGGACACCGGGATGGTCATGTCCTCGTTGATCTTCGAGTCGATGCCCTCGGCGGTCAGCACGTAGTGCCGGCTGGGGATGCCGATGATGCCGCCCAGCATGAGGTTGAAGCTCGGCGTGGCGGCGATGCCCGCGGGGTTGGCGTGGATGGCGTCGGTGTCGGCGGCATAGCCGATGGACGCTCCCGCCTTGCCCATGGCGCGGATGGAGGTCACGTCACGCAGCGTGGGCAGCGTCTCGATGGCCGCGCGCGCCGAGCGGGGCGTCAGGGCGAGGGCGAAGACCACGGCGGCAGCGAGCGTCGGCGTCAGGGAACGCATAAGGCGAGGCAGGATAGACCTCCGAACGGCCGGGAGCGAAGTGGGCCCAAGCTTAGCCGCCAAACGGCGGCGGACCTAGAAACCGGCGAAGTTGTCAACCGCTTCCCGGCCCGCCCGGTTCAGGGGGCCCGTTGAACGACATTGAAGCGCTGGGCTACGATCGCGCGCGTCGTCGTCGTTGGTGCTCTTCAGGAACGCGGGGAGTCGGCGATGAACAAGCAGAAGATGAAGCGCTACCAGGCCGTCCTCACCGAGCAGCTCAGCGTGCTGCTCACCCACAACGAGGGCACGGTCGGGACCCTCGAAGAGGACACCCAGTCGCACGCGGACCCCAACGACCGCGCCACTGCGGAGTCCGACCGCGGCTTCGACCTGCGCCTGCGCGACCGCGACCGCAAGCTCATCAGCAAGATCAAGGAGGCCCTGGAGCGCATCGACCAGGGCACCTTCGGCATCTGCGAGGACTGCGGCCAGCCCATCGAGGCCAAGCGCCTCGAGGTCCGCCCGGTCACCAGCCAGTGCATCGAGTGCAAGGAAGACCAGGAGCGCCGCGAGAACCGCGTCCGCACCGGGGCTGGGGCTGGACAAGGCACCACCGACTTGGCCGAGGCCGTCGCCACCGTCAAGGCCAAGTCGAAAACCCGCGCCCGTCGCTGACAGAACCTCAGTCGACCGCCTCAACTTTGCTCGACTCCGCTCGGGGCCGCGAGTACGTTCCGCCCCGAGATGGCTGACGAACGACAACGCACACCCGGCTCGCTTCACTTCCGCCTCGGGCCCATCCCGGTGGTGGTCGAACCCAGCTTCTGGTTCGTCACCGCGCTCTTCGGCTTGTGGGGCGGCTTTAACCTCAAGGCGGCGACCTGGGTCGCGGCCGTCTTCGTCTCCATCCTCGTCCACGAGCTGGGCCACGCGCTGGCCGCGCTCGCCCTGGGGACCCGCTCCACCATCCGCCTCTACTCCATGGGCGGCTTGACCATCCCTGAGAAGGGTCTGTCCCGCCTCGGCGGCATCGCGATGTCTCTGGCGGGCCCCTTCGCCGGCTTCGTGGCTGGCGGGCTGGTCGTGCTCTTTTCGCACCTCAGCCCGCCGACCAGCGCCCTGGGCCAGGCCGTCGTCGTCCAGCTCGAGGGGATCAACTTCATCTGGGGAATCGTGAACCTCTTCCCGGTCCTCCCCCTCGACGGCGGACACGTGCTGATGGGCGTGCTCGGTCCCACACGGCAACGCGCGACCCTGCTGTTCGGCGGCTTGTTCGGTGCCGGAGTGGCCTTCCTGTCCGGCTTGGGCTCCAAGTACGTCGGCCCGGGCCTGCTCTATCCAGCCATGCTCTTCGGCATGTTCGCCTTCCAGAACCTGCGGGCATGGTGGGCCCTGGGCCAGCAGCCTCCTCCCGACGCGAAGCGCGTCACGGCGACCGACGCGATGCAGATGGGCTGGGACCACCTGCGCCAGGGCGACGAAGCCGCCGCCTACCGCTTCGGCGAGGCCGTGCTCAACGGCTCGCCCAACCCCGACGATCGCAACCGCGCCCGCGACCTCCTCGCCTGGGTCGCCATGGCGCGCGGCCAGTTCCGCGACGCGCTCAACCAGCTCGAGCGCAGCGAGCCGCCGGAGGCCGCCCGCGCCCTCACCTGGGCCATGGTCCTCGACAACCTCGGCGAGGCCAAGGCGGCCGTGCCGCACGCGCTGCGCGCAGTCGAGGTCGAGCCTTCGGATACCGCCGCCTCGCTCGCGGCTCGCGTCCTCGCTGCCTCCGGGCAGATCCCCGAGGCGCTCACCGTCGTCGATCGCTTCGGCTGGAGCCGACCCGCGGCCAAGGAGTCGGCCTTCGGGGAGATCGCCTTCGCGCAGGGCGGGTTCCGCGACGCGGCCCGGCGCTATTCAGCCGCGTTCGAGATGGGCGGCGCTCCCGGCGACGCGTTCAATGCGGCTTGCTCCCACGCACGGGCCGGCAACCGCACGGACGCTTTTGCTTGGATCGAGCGCGCGCTCAAGGCCGGGTTCGATGAGCTCGGACGCTTGCGCAGCGATCCGGACCTCGCTTCTCTGCAGGGCGACCCGGAGCTCGAGCGGCTGCTCGGCGGTGTGCCCAAGGCGTAACCAACACCCCGAGCCAACCAACACCCCGAGCTTGTCGAGGGGCCAGCCTTCAATCTTTGGGTCGTTTGCGTCAGTCCACTCAGACCGAGCTCTCGCCCCTCGACGAGCTCGGGGTGAAAGGAGCTTCCCCTGCGTGGCCGACTTCTCGCTCTGGCCTCCCGGCTCGACACTTCCCGGTCACTGCGCCGCTTGCGGCGTGGGCCCTCCTCGCTCATAAATGGTGGCCTTCCTGGAGGCCGTTCCGATGCGTCGCCTGCTCGCCCCCTTCCTCTGCGCCCTGCTCCTGCCGGCCTCCGCCTTCGCCGACGGGCCCAAGGTCGCCGTCGCCCCCTTCGCCCCGCTCTCCGGAGACGTCCCGGTCCGCGCCGGCAGCAAGGGCGCGATGCTCCTCACCGGCGAGCTCAAGAACACCGGCACCGTCACCCCCCTCGAGATCACCATCGAGCCCAACGAGACCGCCAGCAAGGCGCTCGAGTCCGCCCGCCAGGCCGTCAATGTCGCCCAGGCCGCCGAGAAGAAGCGCAAGTACGGCGCCGCCGCCTCCGCCTGGCGCGCGGCCATCACCAGCTACGACGCCGGCGCCGCGCTCCTGCTCGACCCCACCGAGCTCTCCGACGCCCACGCCGCGCTGGGCATCGTGCTCTACCTGACCGGCGACGACGTCGGCGGCGCCAAGGAGCTTCTCCAACGCCATCAGCCTCACCCCCACCCGCCCCTTCCCCGCCGAGGCCACCAGCCCGCTCTTCACCGCCACCTGCCGCAAGCTGCGCGAGCAGGTGACGAACGCCGGCAAGGCCACGGTCAGGGTCGAGTCCACTCCGCCCGGCGCGATGGTCTTCTTCGACGGCCAGGAGATGGGCCGCACCCCGCTCAACATCAAGGACATCCCGCCCGGCAAGCACCTGTGGCGCGTGCTGATGCCCACCAGCGAGCCCATCGGCGGCGCCCTCACGCTTGCCTCCGGCGCCAAGGAGAAGGTCTCCGCCACGCTCGGCGGCACCGCCCCGGTCTCCCAGCTCATCGCCTCGATGATCGGCAACAAGCTCGACGACAAGGTGCTGGCCTACGCCAAGGCCACCGCCGCCACCGCCGCCGCCGACCTGCTCGTCTTCGGCGCCTTCTTCGCCCGCGGCCAGGACCTGGTGCTCGAGACGTTCCTCTACTCGCCCGCCAAGCACGCCGTCGCCCGCCTGCCGCAGAAGACCTTCGACACCGAGATGCTCTCCGCGGGCATGGAGCTGTTCAAGGTCGCCGGCGAGATCGGCGGGCGCACCGAGGAGCTAGGCGCCGCCGAGAAGATGGGCGCCAAGCTCTCGGCCGAGGCGCCGCCGTTCGCCAGCGTGGAGCAGACCGAGGTGTCGTACGCGCAGGCCGACAAGGGTCTCGACAGGGCCGACGACCGCGGCCCGCGACGCCCGGTGGACCCGAACAAGAACATCAAGAACCTGCGCCCCCGCGACAAGTAGCTTGGCAGGGCTCCTCGACATCCACGCCGGCCTCGGGAAGGTCCGCGGCCGCTACGCTCCGTCCCCCACCGGTGCCCTGCACGTCGGCAACGCGCGCACCGCGCTGCTCGCCTGGCTGCAGATCCGCACGCTTGGCGGCGCCTTCGTCATGCGCATCGAGGACCTGGACCGCGCGCGCAACGTGAAGGGCGGAGTCGAAGCGCTGCTCGACGATCTGAAGTGGCTCGGCCTCGACTGGGACGAGGGCCCGGATCCCGTCGGCGGGCCGTGCGCGCCGTACGAGCAGACGCGGCGCGAGGCCATCTACGAGGCGGCGCTCGCGCGGCTCTCGGAGCAGGGCCGCATCTTCGAGTGCTTCTGCAGCCGTCAGGAGATCGCCGCGGCGGCGAGCGCGCCCCACGGCCCTCAGGACGACGGTCCGCGCTACCCCGGCACCTGCCTGCGGCTGGGCGCGGCGGGGCTCGCTCCCAAACGCGCGACGGGACGGAAGGCCGCGCTGCGCTTCGTGGCCAAGCCCGGGGCGATGACGTTCGAGGACGGGCTTCACGGCCGGGTCACGCTCGACGTCGCCGAGACGGTCGGCGACTTCGTGGTGCGCCGCGCCGACGGCATCCACGCCTACCAGCTCGCCGTCTCAGTGGACGACGCGCTGATGGGCATCACGCACGTGCTGCGCGGCGACGACCTGCTCACCTCCACTCCGCGGCAGCTGCAGATCCTCGAGGCGCTCGGGCTCCCGGCGCCGCGCTACTTCCACGTGCCGTTGATGATCGGCGCGGACGGGCAGCGGCTCAGCAAGCGCAAGGGCGACATCAACCTCGCTTGGCTGCGCGAGCACGGCGTGAAGCCGCAGCGACTGGTGGCGGAGCTGGCGCGGACCTGCGGGCTGACCGACGCCAAGGAGATCGAGCCGCGCGAGCTGGTGCGGGGCTTCGACCTCGCGAAGATCTCGCGCACGCCGGCAGGGTTCGACGCCTCTCGGCTCGGCTAGCAGTGCGACACGTGGAAGAAGTTTTCGACGTCGAAAACTTCACCTACACGTAGGTCCCGCAGCGACCGGCCCACACCTCGAGCCCGCCAGCGACAGATTGACTGGCAGATCTCGGCGTCCGAAAGCACTCGAAATCACTGGCGTTTTCCGAGCGCCAAATCCTCGAATCTCGGGACTTGGGAGGCGGCCTCAGCGCGACGGATTGCGGTACCAGACGACCTGGAACTGGCCCGCCGGTGTCGCTCCCGAGACCACGACGTCGAGGTCCTCGTCGAGCTGGACGTCGCCGACCGAGACCAACGCCACGGAGGCGAGCCCCAGCGCGAGCTCCTGGAGGCGTGAGAAGTCGAGCGCGCCCGAATTGCGCCAAGCCCTCATCGTCCCCGGCTCGACCGAGAGGAGATCGATGCGTCCGTCGCCATCGAGGTCGACGGGCAGGCCACCGGCGCCAGCGACGGTCGCAGCCTGGAAGCTCCGATCGGCTTGCTGGACGAGCAACGTGCCGCCCTCGACCACGACGTCCGTTCGGCCGTCCCCGTTGGCATCGAACGTCGTGAAGGCGCCGGCGACCAGACCCGTCGCCCACTCCTTGCCGGCGAAGGCGAACCCGAGCGAGCCGTCGCCTTCGAGGACCTTGATCGAGTGGGCCGCCGTGCGGACGAGGAGGTCGGCCCTCCCGTCGCCGGTGAGATCGGCCACTGACTCGAAGTCGGTCGTCTCCAACTCGACTCGCGCGGCGGCGTTGAAGCTGCCCTGGTCGTAACGGAAAGGGATGAGCCAGCTCGCACCGCCGTCGCTGCAGAGCACCGCGAGTTCGCCGCTGGCGAGCTTCGTCGCTCGGGGATTGGCCGAACAGGAGACGGCCGCCGTCTTTGTGGCAAAGCCGTTGTCGCCGGCGACCTTGAACAGAACCTCGGAAGCCGAAGCAACCGCGACGTCCGCCGAGCCGTCGCCGGTCAGGTCGGCTACGAGCGTCGCCGAGGCCACCAGCGTCCCCGGCTCGAAGGCGAGGACGCGGTCGGCGAGGAAGCCCTTGTCCTTGTCGAAGCGTTGCAGGTCGATCCGGTCGTCGCCGGGCTGCACCACGAACAGCTCGACGCTCTTCACGCCCTCGCGCGCACGCGGAGCCAGATGGGCATACGGCTGCGTGCGGAAGCTCTGCCGCTGCGCCTCGATCAGCGGCGCGTCGACGCAGCTCTGGACGAGCCGGCAGCCTCCGTCGCAGCTCGTGCGGCCCCACTTCGCGCAGTCCTTGCCGTCGAGGTTGGCGCCGTCGCAGGTCTCGCCGGGGTCGACGGTGGCGTTGCCGCAGGTGCGCGAGCAGCCGATGGCGTCGAAGGTGCAGTCCTCGGCGCAGACCAGGCTGCCCGAGAGATAGCCCAGGCTCGCGCAGGTCTCGCCGCCCAGGTCGGTGGCGTCGCACTTCTCGGCGGCGTTCTTCTTGCCGTCGCCGCAGTACGGGTCAGGCTCGGTGTGCTCCCTGGTCCGGCCGTCGCTGCACGAGAGCGCGGCGAAGAGGGCGAGGAAGAGCGTGGGAGCGCGCGTCATGGCCGCGATCCTAGCCGCAACGCTCACTGCACCGCGGGTTCTTCCTTCGGGGACTTCTCGGCCGCGAGGCGCGCCTGCAGCCCTTCGTCGAGCCCCTTGGCGAACTGCGCCAGTGCCGCGTCGGTGGCCCCCTCGGCCTTGGCCAGCGCCGCCGGGAACGGATGCTCCGTCTTCTCCTTGGCCAGTCCCTTCGCGAGCAGGTCCAGCGTCGCCTGCGCCGCCACCTCCGGCGCCGAGTGCAGCGCGACGATCAGCTCGTCGGAGGCGTTGCGCGCGACCTCGATCAGCGGGTCGGCGACCTCGGAGCGCAGCGCGTCGTCGTCCTTGGCCAGCGAGGCGATCTCGACGAGCCGCACCAGCGCGTCATTGTTCCCCTCGCCTGCCAGCCGCAGGAGCGAGCCCAGGACCGGCGTGCCCGTCCCCTGCTCCTTGCCGATCTGGCGAAGCCGTCCGAAGACGTCCGGGCCCGGGTCGAAGTTGTCGAGCAGCAGCCGCGCGCCCACGATGTCGTCCGGGGCGGTCCGCAGCATGGCCTCGGCGATGGCGGTGCGCACCGCGGGGTCCTTCTCGGCGCGCAGCGCGGTGCGCAGGAAGGTCAGGTTCCGCGGGTCGCGCGCCTTGGCCATCGTGTCGTAGGTGGCCAGCCGCGCCTTGAGCTCCTCGAGCGGCCCCGCGACCCGCGCCGGCCCGAACGCCGCGGCGTAGGCCTTGCCCGGCGCCCCGGGTTGTCCGAAGCCGGCGACCGCGATGCCCACCGCGTCGATGCCGTTGATGACCGGCCCCAGCCGCCCCTGGAAGTCGTTGACCATCAGCGCGAAGACCACCGGCTCGCCGCTCACGGTCTCCACGTAGCCCGAGAGCGCGGAGACGTTCTCCAGCGTCCCGGTCTTGGCGCGCAGCCGGCCGGCGGCGTCGGTGCCCTCCATCCGCGTGTGGATGGTGCCGTCCCGGCCGGCGATGGGCAACGAGGAGAGGAACTCCGGCGAGAGCGGGAAGTGCGCGTGCATGTAGCGCAGGAGCTTGATGATCTGCGCGGCCGAGAAGCGGTTGGTGTCGTTGAGGCCGGAGCCGTTCTTCATCACGAAGGTGCCCAGCGGGATGCCCACCTCGCGCGAGAGGAACTCTTCGATCGCGGCGATGCCGTCCGCCCACGTCCCGGGCTGGCCGGTGGCCTGCGCGCCGAGCGCCTTGACCAGCATCTCGGCCATGAAGTTCGAGGAGGTCTTGTTGACCCGCTTGAGGATGACGTCGAGCGTCTCGCTCTGGCGGAGCAGGTAGGGCTGCGCCTCTTTGGGGACCGCGCCGCGGCGCACCTTGCCCTTGACCTTGATGCCCCGCTTCTCGAGCAGTGCCTTGAGCGTCTGTCCGTAGAAGAAGGTGGGGTGGTCGATCTTGCGCCAGGCGGTGGTGGGCTGGGAGCCCAGCGGCACGCGGCCGGCGACGATGACCTTCTGCTTCTCGCCCATCGGCAGGCTGGTCACGTAGAGGCGGCGCAGGCCCCGCTCGTTGACGGTGACGGTGCGGTTCTCGACGGTGAAGAAGCCGCTGTCCGGGTCGAGCTCGACGAGCGCCTTGGCGCCCTCGGTGTCGCCGGGCGCGATGTGGACGGTGATGACGTTGCTCTCCAGCGAGAGCGCGCCCACCGGCGCCAGGTAGCCCTTGTCGGACTTCTCCTGGTCGAAGCCGGGGCCGACGCGGTCGTCGTCGAAGGCGGTGTCGTCGAGGACCAGGTCGCCCGAGACGCTGCGCAGGCCGGCGTACCAGAGGTCGCTGACGAGGTCCGCCAGGTGGTCGGTGGTGACCGACGGGTCGCCCTTGCCGCGCACGTAGAGGGGGCCCTTGATGTCGCCACTGCGGAACCGGGTGGGGTTCTTGCCCTTCTGGTCGGGCTGGCGGTCGACGAGGATCTCCGTCTCGAAGCGGTAGCCCGGCCCCAGGCGCGCCAGCGCGGCGGCGGTGGTGAAGAGCTTGACGTTCGAGGCCGGGTTCAAGAGGTCGTCGGCGTTGCGGGCGTAGAGGACCTGGCCGTCGGAGAGCCTGGCGACCTCGACGCCGACCCGGGCGGAGGAGAGCGAGGTGCGTTTGACGATGTCGTCCAGGGCGACCTGCAGCGCGGCGCGGTCGGCGGCGAGATCCGCGTAGGCGGGGCCCGCCGCGAGGAGGCAGAGGGCGGCGGCGACGGCTCGGCGCGGCATGTCGGTTCTCTTTGGCCTCGAGCGCGTCCGGGCGCCTGCCGGCTCGCACGGAGAGCGAGCGAGAAGATGCCCAGGAGTATAGGAGCGGCCTCCAGGTGCGGCAATTTGGCGACCGGTGCCTGAGCGGGGGGACATCGAGCGGCCGACGGTAGCGGGGCGGAGGCGGAAGGAGCAACAGACGGGGGGGCGAGGGCCGGCGTGCCAGGTGCGGCGCGAGCGGGCCCGGTCGTATCCTTGGGAGGCATGGAGCGGCACTGCCCCGACTGCGGCGCGAGCGTTCGTGGCGCCCAGGTGTGCGAGAGCTGCGGCGCCTTCGACTTCGAGGGCGTCACCAGCTGGGTGTGCTTCCCGTGTGGGGCGCAGAACGCGCACGGGGTGGAGCGGTGCGGGTGCGGGAGGGAGCGGACGGTGCAGTGCGGGGCATGCGGGGCGGAGGTGGCGTTCGCCGGGGAGCGATGCCCGGCGTGCGGGGTGCCGAGGTTCGCGTTCGCCGCGGCGAAGGAGGCGAGGACGAGGTCGGAGGAGGTTCAACACCTGGAGGGCGCGGCGCGGACGTTGGCGGTGGGGCTGACGCCGGTGGCGTGCGCGGGGCTGCTGCTCATCCTGGTGTCAGCGCACCCCGGGGCGAGGATTGCGGGCGGGACGTTGCTGACGTTGGCGCTCGCCGGCGGGGGGTACGCGCTCTCGACGCACAGGCAGGCGCGCAGGCGGCTGGAGTGAAAGCTCGAGTCCGGAGGCGGACCTGCGAAAGCGTTGTTGACACGGTAGAGAGAAAGTCCTAAACGTAGCGGCCCGCTCGACGGGAAAGTAGCTCGGCGAGCGGGGATCGGGGAGTGGCTCAGTCTGGTAGAGCACTTGGTTCGGGTCCAAGGGGTCGCAGGTTCAAATCCTGTCTCCCCGACTTGGAAGAAGGCCGCAGGAAGTTTCGGGAAACCGAAATCCTGCGGCCTTCGCCTTTGCGGGGCCGTGCGTCTTGCACCTCCAGGGACGGTCACGCCGCCGCCCAAGAGACGGATCGGAGGCGATGCCGACCCGCCCCCTCGGTCTTCCCGACAACCCGATGCCGTGCTTGGCCGTCCCACCTCTCGAACGCGGCGCGCTCGACGGAGGTGGACCGTGCGGCTTCGCGCCATGGCCAGCACCGGCATCGGCGAGTTGACCGACCTCAGCCAAGTCCGGGGCTCTCCGTCGCCTTCCCTTTCGCTGAGTGGGCAGTCCTGCTCTCGGCGCACCCGGCGTCCCCGCGGTATCCCGGCTTCGCTTGGCTGCGGAGGCTGCCGCTGGCGTTGCTGGGCTGCCACCTCGCGGGCCATGTCTGCGGCCGCTGGATGCGCGAGCTGGCGGCCGGCCAGTTTCCACAGGGCCTGGACTTGAGCCACTTTGAGCGCGTTCAGCTCAATCTCGCCAACTGCAAGCCAGGCGCGGTGGATGCCGGGGCGCTGGTGCGAAACCTCCGCCCCGGCATCGAGTACATCGTTCAAGTCGGTGAGGACCCAATCGACGCGTTGGCTGTCGCCCGCGAGCTCCGCGACCGCGGCCATGCCTGTAGCCTGCTCCTCGACTCCTCCGGGGGCAGAGGCCGATCCCCGCTGCGCTGGCCTGCCTGCCCGGAGGGCTTCGCCTGCGGCTTTGCCGGGGGACTGGGGCCCGAAAATCTCCTGACCGAACTGGAGCGCCTCTCGCCTCTCGTCGGTCAGGGCGTGACGTGGGTGGACATGGAGTCGCGCGTGCGCGGGGCCGACGGCATCGCTCTCGACCTGGACAAGGTGCGCCGTTGCCTGGAGATCGCCGAGCCCTATTCGCGCCCCTCGGACTCCTGCGGCAACGAGGAGCAGAGGCAGCCCGCAGAGGACGAGCAACGCCAGCCCGGTCAGTAGGTGAGCGCGCCTACCGCGCCGGCGACCAGATGGGCCACTCCGGCTGCCGGACATGTCCCCGGCTCCACTGATCGTCCAGCGGCTCCTTCTCGGCGATCTCGTAGTCGGTGACCACGGTGGCCTTGAGCACCTTCGTCCCCTGGTAGGTCACGACCACCGAGGTCCCGCGCAAGGTCGTCGCCCCTACTGCGACAGAGACGCCGTCCGCGGTCGTACCGAAAGGAACCAGCCCGACCCCATTCGCGACGCAGGCCCAGGCGCCGAGCTTCTCCAGATCGCCGCTTGGCTTGAGGAACGAGCGCACAAAGAGGGCGCGCTCCTGGATTGGTTCGAGGAAGCGCCAGGTCTCGGTGTCGGCACCCTCTGGGCGCATCCACTGCGCATATCCGCAGCTCGCCGCTTCGCACTGCTCGGTGATGATCTGCCGGCCGATGGAGGGCGTGCCCTTCGCGCAGGAGATTTTCTGCGCGGCACTCGCGGTGGCGTTGAGGGCGCGCGCGACTGCGGGATGCGTCGCCCTCTTGCCCAACGCCTTCCCCACCGCCTGGCTCCAGGCGCGCGTTCCAGGCTTCTCGGGGCGAGGCTTGCGCGCCTCGAGAGAGGCTCGAGCAGCGCCTCGTCCCACTGTGCCACCTGGAGCGCCGCCGGGCTCTTGGCGTTGGCGCGGACCCAGGCGAGGCTCGCCTTCGCCTCACTCTCGTTGCCCTCGTAGTACGCGATGCACGAGCGCAGCACCTGCGACACCGGCGTGGGCCCCGCCGCGGCCTCCGCCTCGTCGACGAAGGTCCGGGCCTCGAGGAGCGCCTCCCCCCACGTGCGCATCTTCGGGCCGCGGACCTCAGGCTCGCCGAGCGGAAGCCGTCCCGGCAGCAGGAGCTGACACTCGGCCTGGCGGGGCCGCGCCTCGAGCAGATCCGCGGTCGCTCGTGCCAGGCGGATCTCCGGCAGGCTCAGCCCCTTGCCGGCCTCGCTGGCGGTGATCTTCGGCAGCTTGTCGCTTTGGGCGAGACGCTCATCGAGAGCTGCCAGCGCGTACTGCGCCGCGCGGTGCCGCCCCAGGTAGGAGAGCGCCATCGCGGCCTCGAAGCGGCGTGCGTACTCGCCAAACTCTTCGAAGAGGCCCACCAGGTCCTCGTGGCGGACCTTGAACTCTGGGTGGTCGCCGAAGATCTCCTTGAGCGGATCGCGCCGGGCCAGCTCCTTCATCCGGTAGCCCGCGGCAGTGGCGAAGAACAGCCCGCGAGCGTCGGCCTGGATCTCGATGACGTTGCCGTCGCTGGAGAGCCCCTTCGCCACGCCCTGGCCAGACTTGTCCAGGTGTTCGATGCGATGCCCCAGCTCGTGACCGACGACGAAGGCCACGAAAGCATCGGAGTCGGAGTCGGTGGCGAAGAGCCCGGGCTTCGGCCCCTCTCCATCCCTGGCGTAGACGCAATCCAAGAAGGGCGCCGGCACGTAGATGATGGGCGGGCTCAGCTCGGTGGCAGGGCAAATCCGCGGCTCGATCACGCCGGAGGGCGTCTTGCCGACGACCGCGAAGCCGACCTCGACACTGGAGAAAGAAGCGGCGCGCTGGCGTAGCGCCTGCCGAATCTCGTAGGCCTTGCTCACCCGCTGCGAGGCCTTCTCGGGCAGAGGACTCTGCTTGGCGTAGGTCTCGCATACCGTCTCGGCGCGACACTGCGCCGCCGCGAGCACAACGACCGTGAACGCCGCCATGGAGAGCGGTCTCACTTGCCCTCCAGCGGCTCGAAGACGAAGTCGCCGCCCTGCTTCTTTTTCTCCTCGTACAGCGGCGTCTGGTGAAGCTGCGCCAAGACCTGGTCCTTGAGGCTCTGGTACATCCGGAAGGCGGTGAACGGCTCCTTCTCGGTCTGAAGCCAACCCATGACGGCGCCGCTGAACGCCGAGGAGTTGGCCACCTCCTCCTTGTCCGTCCCGCTCGACAAGTAGACGCGGGAGACGTGCTGCCGCGCGACCGCTGCCTCGATCTCCTTCGAAGAGTCGCCGCGGAACGCCATTCCGCCCGAGAAGCAGCTGTCGGAAACGACGATGACGCTGAAGGCCTTGGACATGGCGTCGATCATATTGTTCAGGTCGGCCGCCGAGACCCACTTCTCGGGCGAGTCCCCGGCATCGGCCGGGAGCCAGTAGGACTTTGTCTCTCCTGGCGTCGCGCCGGGGATCGTCTTGCCGTGCCCGGCAAAGTAGATGAGCAACCGGTCATTCGGACGTAGCTCGAGCGGCTGATCGAGGGTGAAGGCGTAGAGCGCCTTGATGACGTCGTCGCGCGTCGGGTTGAGCAGGGCATAGGTCGGCTTTCCGTCTTGGTCTTTGCTGGCGAACGGCATGACGAAACCGAACCGGTCGTGCAGCAGCCGCGCGATCTCGATGGTGTCCTTGATGGGCGTCTGACCGAGGCTGCCGCCGCTGAACCTCGCGTTCTCGCCCACGCCCATGACCAGGGCGTAGTTGCACACGGGGCCGCACTCGCGCTCGGCTCCCTTGGACGCCTTGGCGCCAGGATTCCTCGTCGTGACTGCCGCAGGCTCGACTGGCCTGTTGGGCTGCGCGCCGGGCTTCGAGATCTGCGGCACCATCACCGCGCCCCCCACGACCAGGACCGCCACCGCGGCGGCGATGGCCACGCCCGCCAGAGCTTGGCGGCCTCGCCCGCCCTTGGCCGGGGAGAGCTTCAGCTCGCGGCGCAGCACCTTGACCACCGCGTCCAGCTCCAGCCGGGTCCCCTCGAGCGGGCTCGCGCACAGGGTGCCCTTGAAGCGCTCCCCGTCGTACCAGGGGGCTTCAACGCCACCGCGCGCATCCTTCTCCGCTGCGCTCAGTGCCTGGGCGAGCCAGCCCACCTCCAGGCGCGCCCCGGGGTCCGCGCTCAGCACCACCGTGGCCTCTCCGGTGCGAGTCAGCAGCAGTGGGAAGCCCCGACCTCCTGGCGCGCTCGCCTCCCGGCGGGCCCACACCTTGAACTGCGCGGAGACCGGGCTCCTCAGCACCAGGAGCGGCAGCTTGCGGGCGCTGCGTGAGGCGTCCCGCTCTGCAGGGATTTCCGCCCAGCACGCCGTCCCGCGCGAGAGGTCTTCGCGCCAAAGCACCTGGTCCGAGGCGAGCATCGCCAGGTAGCGCTCGAAGGCGGCCTCGCCGGCAAAGAGGTCGTCGTCCAGCAGGCGCGCCCCGCCCTCCACCTTCTTGGCCACGTGCTCGCATAGGCGCATGGCCTCGGCCAGGAAGGCTTCCGGCGCCGGCGACGAGCCGCTCAGATGTCCGAGCACGATGGCCTGGTAGACGGTCTGGATCGATTCTCTCGGGCGCAACCCGGTCCGGGAAGAGCCCCAGCGCCACATCGGCGCAGTACTGGCCGACGGCCTCCAGCCGCTCCGAAGGCGCGCGGCCACGCTCCCGCAGCCCCATCAAGAAGAGCGTCCACACCGCGTCCAGGGTCGGGAACTGCGGCAACGCGAAAGTGGCAGCCCCCAGCGGAAAGCACCCTCCGCCAAAGCTCGCCAGGCCGTCTTGCCAGAACGTCTGCGACAGCGAGCGCCCCTTGGCGGCCGCGGGCAGCACCGCGCGCGCTTGCGGCGTCGGCTCGGCGTTGCCGGCGAGGAAGACGACGCTCCAGTGGGGAACTGAGGGGAAAGCGACGCTGGCGCTGGGCATGGTGACCATCCGCGAGGGGCTAACACGCCGTCTTCAGGCGCAAGTAGCGATCGACAGGCCGGTGCAGGGCCACGTCCTGGTTGGGCTTGCCCACGGCATAGGGCCGCTGCAGCGAGAGCCGAAGGCCGGACTGCTCCACGTCGAGGAAGCGGGGGACGAGCTCGGTGCCCTTCAGCGCCAGGATGAGGTGTCCGCCCAGTGCCACCACCCCTAGAACGCCCCTGACCAAGAGCCCGCTCGCGCTGCGCACCGTGCCTCCCTGTTGGAGTCCAGATTTGGACCGCTCCACTCTATAGAGCGTCGCCGCCTGGCGTCATCCTCCTGTCTGCTCGCCGCCGCACCCTCGGTGCAAACGCCCGGCCTTCGACACTGCTATCCTGCCGGCGAACTCGCGGTCCGCTTTCATTCCTTCCGGAGAACCGAACCTATGCGTCGCCCCCACCTTTGCTTCCTGACCTGCCTCGTGGCGCTCCTCGCCACCTTCACGCCGCCTTTGGCCGCTCGGGCCGATGACGGGGCTCAGGCCAAAGACGAGTGCGAGTACACGGTGCGGGTGCACCACGCCTCGGGCACCGCGGTGCTGGAGCGGCGTGGCACGAAGCTCGAGGACGTCAGCAGCTCCGAGGTCACCCGCATCGTGTCCAGCAAGCCGGTCTGCTTCGTGGTCGACGAGACGGCTACAGCCCTTTATGCCGTCAGCCTCGACGAGGTCGGCGCGGTGGACGTGGGCAACATGGCGGCGCTCTCCAAGTTCATTGGCAGCGACAAGGCCCGCGACACGCTGCTGGAGATGGGCCGCGGCGCCCTCGGCGAGCCGCTCAAGCCGACCGCCCGTGTGGGCTTCGGCCTCGCGGGCGGACAGGCCTCCGAAGCGGAACGCGAGCGGGTGCGGAGCGCGATGGACGCGGCCAAGAAGGACCTCGACGCGATCGACGCCTCACTCCGCACGCTCGAAGACACGCGCCAGCGCACCTTCTTCGCGCTCAACCACATGGCGCTCGCCCCGACCAAGGCCAAGGACATCGCCACCCAGCTCAAGACCGCCCTCGCCGCGCGCTTTCAGTGCCTGGAGGGCACCAAGGGTGAGAAGTGCCCCCTCGTCCAGACGGACCTGGTGGCGCTGAGCCAGCGGTTCGAGGACCTCGCCCAGAAGAGCGACACCCTGCGCCAGAAGGTTCTCGAAGTGGAGTTGGGCGAACTGGACGCCACGGTGCAGGACCTGTTGCGCCGCTCCGACGCCCGCCGCGCCGACCTTCCCGCCCTGCTCAGCCGAAGCCAAGAAGCCGGGGCACTGGCCGTGGCGGCCTGGACCTCGGAGCCGGAGAAGACCCTCACCTCGAAGGCGGTCAGCTGGGAGACTGCCAAGCTGTACGCGCTGCGCATCACCCCGCGCCGCGCCGACGACCCCATCGGCGCGGTGCGCAAGCCGGTGACCTACAGCTTCAAGATCGTCCCCGAGCGAGGCCCCCGCTTTGGAGTGGGCGCGGCGCTGCTCTACGTCTACAACGCCGTCTACCCGAAGTACGGCGCCTCCACCGTCAACGGCACGAAGCAGATCGTCGAGTCCGGCAGCAGCGACCAGCGCTTGTCCTGGGGCATCACCCTGGGTCTGACCTACGAGCCGCTCGACTTCCGCGACAGCGACAATGCGGCAAAGGGGCTGGCCGTCTGGCTGCCGGAGATCTTCTTCGGCCCGATGGACCTCTCCTTCGGCGCCGGCGTCGCCGTGTCCTGGAAGGTACTCAAGCTCGGCACCGGCGCCATCTGGGCGCGCCACCCGCTGCTCGACCACCAGAAGCTGGGCGATCCGCTCGGGGCCGACCAGACCCCGAAGACCAAGGACGGCTACGAGGCCATCCCGAAGTGGTACGTCAGCCTCTCCGTCTTCTACTGATCGTCCGCTCTCAAGAGCTCGAAGGGCTTGGGCGGCTCCTGGCACTGCGCCGGAGGTGAGGCCCCAGCCATCGCTGCGGGTAACATGCGGCGCGACGCATCGCGCGTCGCTGCGAGGGCTCCATGGGCACGGCACTCCTCCTGTTGCTGGTGGTGGGCACTGCGGCGGCGGGCGACCCGCCACCCGAGCCTCCGTCCCCCTCGGCCCACCAGGTGGTCAGCGACCGGCTCAACGGCGGCATCTACTCGCTGGCCTTCTCTCCGGACGGCACGATGCTCGCCACCTCGGCGGGCATCACCGGCACGCGCATCTGGGACGTGGCGCGGCGCGCTGAGCTGCGCACGTTCGACCGGGCGAGCCAGCTCAAGAGCATGGCGTGGTCGGCCTCGCCGAGTCAGCTCGCAGTGACGGGCCTCGGCACGCAGCTGATGGACGTGTTCGAGGCTCGGCTGAATCCGTTCCTCGACGCCGAAGGTTCCCCGGACAACGACGCCGAGCTGGTGGCCACGACTGGGGACCCCGCCTTCCCCTGGGTCACCGTCGGCTATGCAGGCGTCATCCGCTATGACAAGGACCTCAAGCCGCAACCGCCGCTGCCCGGCAGTCCCGAGCAGAAGATCGTCATGCCGAAGGGGCTCGCGGCCTCGAAAGACGGAACGGTCATCGCCACCGCCACGCATGAGGCGCTCTTCGTCTGGACCAAGGCCGCGACGTGGACCCCGCGGCGGGTCAAGCTCCCGCTGGCGCTCCAGGCCTTGGCGCTGACGCCCGACGGCAAGCTGGCGCTGGTCGCGGCGGGGGAGCACACCTCGGGGCGCGTCTTCGCCGTGGACACCGGGACGGGCGCCACGGTCCGCGAGTTCACGCTGCCCGACTACGAGCGCAGGGTCGATCTCCCGGGGTGCCTCGCGGTGTCCAAGGACGGCACGCTGCTCGCGGCGGGCTCCCTGCACCACCTCGCCGTCTGGGACGTCGCCACGGGCGCGTTGCGCTGGGACGTCAACACCGACCGACTCACTGCGCAGAGCCAACACATGCTCGGCAGCTCCAACGGGATCATCAACCACGTCGCCTTCTCGCCGACCGAGCCCTTGCTCGCGACTGGTGACGGGGCCGGCAACTTGCTGCTGGTGGATTCCTCGAGCGGCCGCCTCCGCGGCGAGCTGGGCGTGCGGCTACGGGCGCCCCATCGCCTCTTCTTCACCCGCGACGAGCGCGCGCTCATCACCGTCGAGGGCGAGAGCGTGGCGCGCTGGTCCACCGTCACCGGGGAACGCGTGATCGCCGAAGACGCCGTCGCCGCCGCCGACGCGACCGAGCTTTCCTCGGGAGAGATCCTCTACGCACGTAGCCCCATCACGAACTCCCTCGTCATGCCCTGGGAGAGTTCCGGTCCCTGCCCCAAGCCCGGCTCACCTTCTGAGCAGGTGGGCGAACCCATCTACCTCGACCACCTCGGGGGCTCGCAGGCCCCGCCGCTGTCGCTCGCCGACCGCGGGTTGGTGCTGGAAGGTCCTGGCAAGAGCGCCGCGCCCGCTCCCGTCGCCGCGCCCCGAGCCAAGAGGCTCGCCAACCCGGTGTGCGTGGAGCGCGCCTTCTCCCTCCTGGCACTCGACGCCCGCCACGGGCAAGGGCTGGTGAGGATGACCGACCCCGACGGCCTGAGCGTGGTGAAGTTCGCGGGGCAGACGCAGGTCGCCCTCGAGGGTGCCGCGGACTTCCTCTTCTCGCCCGCCTTCTCCTCGGACGGGCGGCTCGTGGTCGCCTCGAACCTGAAGGCCGCGCGAGTCTGGGACTCGAGCACCGGCAAGGTCGTGGGCGAATACTCGCTGGAGATCAACGGCCTGAAGATGGCGGACAGCGCCGCCCTTTCCTCCGATGGGAAGCGGCTCGTCATCCATGCCAAACCGATCGGCCATTCGGCATTGGCGCTCTTTGAGGTCGCCAGCAAGAAGCAGCAGTGGGCGGTCTCCTTCAACTTCACGCTCGGCGCGGTCGCCTTCCGCGGCAGCTCCTACGATCTGCTCGTCGGCGCGCTCGACGGCTCCATCGGCCTGATGAAGGACGGCAAGCTGGTGACCGCCGCGCTGGGCGCGAAGAGCCTGGTGGCGGGGATCGCCACCAGCGCCAGCGGCCGGCTCGCGGCCACCGTGCATGCCGACGGGGGCGTACGCCTGTGGGGCGTGGAGCCCTTCGTCTGGCGCGCCAGCCTGCTCGACTACCGCGATGGCGAGTGGTTGGCCGCCACCCCGGGTGGCGCCTTCATCGGCACCCCCGAAGCCGCCTCCCGCACCGGCTGGGCCTTCGAGTCGCCGCTGGAGTGGTTTGGGATGGGCCAGTTCGCCTCCTACCGCCGCCCCGACGTCCTCAAGGAGCGGCTCACAGGCAAGGCCAACGACCTCGAGCCACCCAAGCGCCGGCCGCCGACCGTGCAAATCCTCGGCCACGGAGCCCGGCCGGGCGCGGCCTCCGTCAAGGTGCGGTTCTCCTCGGAGGGCACGGTCAAGTCGGTCACCGCCTTCCTCGAGGGACGCGCGGTGGCGACCCGCGAAGTGGGGGCCGCGCAGGGCGAGCTGGTGGTGGAAGTGCCGCTGGTCTCGGGGCTCAACCACCTCGCGCTCACCTCCGTGGACGACGCGGGTCTGGTCTCCAACCCCGCCGAGCTCGAGGTCCCCTCGCTGGGCGGGGCGCGGCCCTCGCTTTGGATCGTCTCGGTGGGTGTCAGCCGCTATCCGAAGCTCGCGCCACGCTACGCGCTCAAGGCTGCGGACAAGGACGCGCAGTCGCTGGCGGCGGCCTTTGCGGACCAGGCTGGGCCGGGCAGGCTCTACGACGAGATCCACACGAAGGTGCTTCTCAACGAGGAGGGGACCGTCGCGGCCATCCGCACAGCGCTCGACGACCTGTCCGCACTGCGTGCGGGCGACCTGGCGATCGTCTTCCTGGCCGGCCACGGCCTCAAGCGCGGCGCGAACGGCGACATGGTGTTCCTCACCAGCGCGGCGACGCCCGCCGACCGCTACACCACCGGCACGGTGGGATGGCGGGAAATCTCCGAGCGCCTGGCGAAGGTGAAGGGCCGAGTGCTGCTGCTGCTCGACGCCTGCCACTCCGGGCACCTGACGCAGGAGGAGCTGGCGCCCAATGGCGAGCTGGTCTCGGCCCTCTCGCGCGACCAGCGCAGCGGCGTGCTCGTGTTCGCCGCGGCCAAGGGGCGGCAGCGCAGCTACGAGACCGACGCGCACGGGCACTTCACCCAGGCACTGCTCGACGCCCTCGCCAAGCCCGACACCGACCGCAACCGCAACGGGGCGCTGGAGCTCTCGGAGCTCGTCGACGCCGTGACCGTGGCCGTGGACTCCGCGATGATGGGCCGACAGACGCCCTGGGTGGCCCGCCGCGAGCAGTTCGGCGACTACACCCTCTTCTCCAGAGGAGCACCGTGAAGACCTTGCCCGAGGCCGAGGAGTTGCAGGCCATCGCCCAGCTGGTGGCCAAGGCCCAGCACTACGCCGCCACCGACCCTGAGGTGGGCCTCGCCCAGGCGCGCAAGGCGGCCGAGGCCATCGCTCGGTGCGTCTTCAGCCGCGAGATCGGCGAGCCGGGCAAGATCATGCTCGACGCGATGCTCCAGAAGCTCACCCAGTCGAAGGTCATCCCCCCGAGCATCGGCATCCCCTTCGGCACCCTGCAGGCCTACGGCAACTTCGGCGTCCACGCCCAGAGCGACACTCGGGCCATCGACCGCGACTATGTGCAGCCCGCTGTGGCGGCGCTGGAGCAGGTCTACGCGTGGCTCCGCAGCGAGTACCTGAAGGTCGAGGAGACCTTGCCGGCGGCCTCCGGCCCCGCCCCGGCGGCGAGCCCGCCCGCTTCCAGGTCACGGTCGACCCGGGCTCTGGGCGCCGCGGCGGTCGGCGCGCTGCTGGGTCTGGGCGTGGTTGCGGCCGTGCTCGGTTCGAGGTCTGCGGCGCCAGCCGTCACCGGCGAAGACGCGCACAGGGAGAAGCCGGCGAGCGAGCCTCCCGTCGCCAAGGCAGAGGCGAAGCCGCCCGGCTCTGCCGAAATGGCCGCGGCGCCGAACACTCCCGAGGAGCCCGCGCCCCCGCGCGCGCTGGAGTCCACCCGCGCCAGCGGGCAAGGGCTCACGCTCGACTTCTCGGTTCTCGCGCAGCGCCCCGGGGAGAAGGACTTCGTGACCCTGCGCGGCGGCGAGAGCGTGTGGGAGGGCACGCGGGTGGCCTTCGCCCTGCGCGTGTCGAGCCTGGCGCACGTCTACCTCGCCGAGCGCCACGCCGCGACCGGCGAGCTCGAGGTCCTGTTCCCCAATCCGGGCATCCCCGTCGCCAACCCGCTGCCCGCCGACACCTGGGTCCGCATCCCGCCCTCCGTCGCCTTCCGCGTCGACGACAAGGACCTGGGCACCGAGACGCTCTTCCTCGTCGCCTCGCAGCGGCCGGTGCAGAGCCTGGCCGAAGCGCTCGCCGGCGTTGACGGCAAGCAGCCGGGGGCCATGAAGCGTGCGGAGGCCGAGCTGTTGGCCTTGGCCTCCGCCAAGCGACCCGCCGGCTGCCCGCCCGGCCGTGGCCTGGTCCTCGACGGCAGCGGAGGGGACTGCGACGTCCAGGGACGCGGCCTCGACCTGGAGCCCCAGGTCGGCGCGCCGCCGCCCAGCGCGCGGCGACAGGCGACCGCCCAGGATCCCGTCCTCTTCGTGCCCTTCCGCTTCCAGCACGTCCCCAAGCCGGTCCGGTAGCGACGGGCGAGCGCTCGGGACGGATCTCGCGCCTCACCGGCGCGCGAGCGCCCACGCCGGGGCCACCACTCCGGCTGCCGTCTCGGGCCTCGCCGACGACTTCGCGCCCGAGGGCGTGCCGCTTCGCGCCGGGAAGACGCGCACGGCGACGCGCGGACCTACTCCTCGTGTCCGCGCAACCCCTCTCCCTTGAAGAAGCCTTCGAGGAAAACGCCGATGAAGAGCCCCAGCGCGGTCCATACCAGGACGAGGGTCGGGAAGACGCGCACGGTGAAGCGCGGGGTGGGTTCGGGCTCCTCCGCCACCAGGCATGCGGGCGCCTTCACCTCGCCCTCCTCCTGCTTCTCGTGGGTCGCGGCCGCGCCGTGCTCCGCCGCGGGAGCGTGCGAACCCAGGGAGGCGAGATCCAGGTCCACGTGCTTGGGGATCACGCCCAGGAAGGGCTGGGCCTCGCGCAGGGCCCTGCCGCTGTGCATGAAGTAGTTCGAGCCGAAGAGCGTGGCGAGCAGGACGGCGGCGACGAAGGACTCGAAGAGCGCCAGCCCCATCAACTTGGGCAGCAGGCGCCGACCGTGGCGCAGGCGCCCGGCGCCGGTTTCGTGGCCCGGCTCTCCCACGAGCTGCTTGCCGATGTAGAAGGCGGTGGAGAGCAGCGAGAGGACCACCAGCAGGACGATCACCTCGTCGGAAGCATTGAGCGGGAAGTGGTAGCTGTGGTCGAAGTCCACCAGCACCGCCATCGGCACCACGATGCGCCCGACGAGCTGGGGCAGGAAGGCCTCGAAGGCGTGCTTCTCCGGCTTCGCCGGGTGGGGGTGCCCTCCCTCGTCGCGGCCGGCCGCCGACGCCAGGGCGCCGATGGCCCCGCGCCCGAGCACGACCAGCAGCCCCACCACCACCACCGCCACGTACAGGGCGAACCCTGCACCGCGCAGCCGGTAGGGGACGCTCTCCGAGGCGAATCGCGAGAGCAGGGCGAGCAGCACATAGGGCGCGGCGATGATGGCCAGCACCGCCCACAGGTTGGTGATGGTGGCGTAGAGCCAGCGCAGCGGCCTGCTCCAGCGCGGGCTCAGGGTCTCGCCGAGCATCTCCACGTCGAGCTCGGCCGAGACCCGCTCCACGTAGAACTCTTCGTAGGCGTGGCGCTGGCGGGCGGAGAGCGACGGCCGCACCGTCCCCGGCGCGCCGACCTCCGGGCCGTCGTGCACGAAGACGGCGAAGAACTCGCGCATCGCGCCCGACTCCACCAGCGCCCGGGCCCGCTCCACGTGCTGCTCGCGCATGGCGCGGATCGCCGCCGCCAGGTGGCGCACCACGCCCACGGCAAGCAGGCTCTCGGGCGGCCGCAGTCGCGCGTCGTGGCGCAGCGCCTCCTCGAGCGCCAGGAGCGAGGCCAGCGCCCGGTCGAGGGACTTGGCCCGCTCGCCGAAGAGCCCCACCGGGAGCTCGCGGTAGCGCGCCAACTCGTCGCACAGGGCCGTCAGGGTCCCCGCGTGCCGCTCGCGCAGGGCCAGCTCCCGCCCGACGTAGCCTCCGAGCGCGTCGAGCGCCGCAAAGAGCCTGACGAGCCCCCCGGCGTCCTCCGAGCGGTCGGGCAGCGCCGCCGCGTCCAGGCTGGCAACCGCCTTGACCGCCTCGAGCACCTCGCACCCGCAGGAGAGCGCCGGGCTGGCGAAGGGCGCGCTGCCGGACAAGAACTCCTCTGCGTGGGCCGCGACGCGCTCCAGCCCCTCGGAGGCGCGGGCGTGGCGGGCGAAGAGCAGCGCCAAGCGCACCTGCGGCCCCGGCTCCAGCCGCGCGGCGAGGTGTTCGAACACCGCCGGGTTGGGCCCGAGCAGGCAGACCTGATACAGCGGCACCGCGAGATCGAAGTCGCTGCGCTGCGCCCGCATCCGCCGGGCGTGCAGGTCGATCAGGCGCGCCAGGGTCGCACAGACGTGGAAGCTGTTGCGCGCGTCCACCAGTGCCAGCACCACCGGGTCCAGCCCGCCGGCAGCCCGCTCCGCCGGAGCGTCGCCCTCGGGACCGAGCAGGCCCTCGAGCTCGCCCTCCAGGGCGGTCGCCGCATCGTTGGGCAACGTGCGCGCAAGGTCCAGGAGCATGCGCCTGCGAGAGGGGGCGCCGTCGGCCTCGGGGACCTCGAGCGCGTCGGCCCGGGCGCGGGCGAGGGTGCGCTCCTGCCCCGGCGAGAGCTTGCGCGCATCGAGGGCCGTCGCCGCCGCGCAGACCGAGCCGCGCGCGAGCTGGGAGAAGAGCGCGGTCAGGCAGCGGCGCTCGAAGTCACCCAGCGCGTCCCAGCGGCCGAACCCGTCCTGCAGCTCGCGCAGCGCCTGGCCCTCGATCTCAGCGGCGCGCCGCAGCCCACGCGCCTGCCCCGGGTCAGGCGCGGCGGGCGTCGCCGCCTGGACTTCCCCAGGTGGGGAGAGCCAGCCGGCCAGCGCGGACGAGGACGGCTGCGCGAGGAGGGCGAAGAGTCCCGCGTCGAGTTCGGCCCGGCCGCCGAGCGGCTGGCCCCGAGCCGCCTTCGATAGCTGGGCGATCGCGGCGTGGCCGGCGAACCCGGCGCGCGCGCGGCGGACGAGCTCGTTGAGAGCAGCCCAGGCGGCGAGGAAGCGGTGCCGCGCAAGGAGGTCGCCCGGCGCGGGTGGGCGCTGGGCGCATTGGACGAGCAGCGCCAGGAACGGCTCCTTCCACTCCCGACCCTCGGTCCCGGCGAGCAGCTCGGGGAGGGCCGCGAAGGCGCCCTCGCAGCTGCCGGGGCTGAGCCAGCGCCCGTCCTCTTCGGCCTCGACGACCTCGCGGAGCGTTGCGAGCAGCTGCTCGCGCTCGGAGGCCGACGTGCGCGCGAGGCGCGCCAGCGCCGGGTAGACGGCGCGCGCGACGTCGACCTCGGCGGCATCCTGGGCGAAGGCGTCGGGGAGGGCGTTGCGCGCGAAGGCGAAGACCGCACGCAGGGCCGCTCGCGCGGGCTCGCGCAGCACCGGATCCTCGGCGAGCGCGGCGGCGACCTCGGCCACCGCTTGCCTGAGCAAGGCCAGGCCGTGGTTGCGCTCACCGCTCCGAGGATCGATCTGGCAGGCCGCCTGCTGGGCCGCGCCCAGCTCCGCCGCGACGCGCGGGCCGAGCTCAGCGCGGCTCGCGGGGTCGCAGTGGCGCCAGACCATCCCCAGGCCGTTCAAGAGCAAGGCAGCCACGAACGGCCCGGTTTGCCGGGCGCCGAGCTGTTGCAAGAGCTCGGCCCGGGCGCCCTCTGCGCCAGCAATCGCACGGGCGACCAGGGCGTAGCGCTCAAAGCGGCTGCGCAGCCCGTCGCGAAGCTGGGCCCACTGCGCCGAGCCGCCTCCGGCCGGCTCCTCGCTGCGCGCGAGGCGGACCTTGATGGTCTCCAAGGCTCCTGGGGACTTCGCCGCCACCACCCCGAGGCCTTCCACGGCCCGCAGGCGTAGCCGGAAGTCGCCGATCTCGAGCACCGTGACCAGGGCCGCGGCTAGACCGTGCAGCAGCCCCTGCGTGGCGGGCCGCACGACGTCGAGGCCGGAGAGCGCTCCCGCAAGCTCGCACATGAACCGCTGCTCGTCCGGCCCGCCGATGGCCAGCGCGCCGAGCTGCGAGCGGAGCGAAGCCGTGGCGCCGTCGCCGCGCTCGCCTGCGGGGCCAGCGCACAGCTCGCGCAGCGCCCGCCCGGCTCCCGCGAGCACCCAGGCGCGCTCGACCTCTGCCTCGGCCTTCATCCAGGCGCCGAACGCGCGCATCAGACCTTCGCCGCCCTCCGCGGCCGCTGCACCCGCCTGCACCCGCTTCTGCAGGGGGCCGAGAGCGCTGGCCACCACCGCCGACAGCTCCTTGGCGACCTTCGCGCGGTGGGCCTCGTACAGTTCCAGCGCCGCGAGTGGCCGCTCACGCCCCAGCAGGGCCAGCGCGAGCCAGCCAATGGCCTGGCGCGGAAGCTCCGGGCTCGAGCAATGCGTCTGGAGCGCCTCGCGCGCCGGAGCCTCCTCCGCGGCGAGGGCCCGCGCGAGCTGCTCGGCCTGGGCCGTGGCGTCGAGGTTCGGCGGCGCGGCGAGGGCGAAAGAGGGTTCGCTCATGAGGGTCCCCGAGGTGGCAGGTCCATCGCGCGGCGACGTTACCACAGCGGCCCAGGCCTGCCCGGAGGCGGGCGGGCTTGAACGCAAGCACTCCCAGTGCGAAATAGGAGCCCCGCATGGACGCCTCCACGGCATGGCCGACGCCGCTGCCCCTGACCATCGCCTGGCTCGCGCGCCGCGCCTTCAACTCCAAGTCGCCGAAGGAGCGCCACGACAGCGCCTACTTCGCGTGGGAGGCCTCAGTGCGCCTGGCCGCGGCGCAGGCTCCCCGCAACCCGGCCTCCCTGGCGCTCCCCTCGGTCGGGCAGTGGATCGACGCCCTTGGGGCCGGTGAGGAGCTGCTCTCGGCCCCCGCGCTGGTCGCCGCCTTCGCCTTGCTCGCCGAGCAGGGAACTCCGCGCGCCGTCACCCGGCAGAAGCTGCTCGCGGCCCTGCCGGCCTACCGCAACCGGGTGCTGGGCCACGGCGCGCTGCGCGGCAACGACTTCTACGAGCGCGCCGGCGAGGTTCTGACCGCAGGGCTGCGGGCGGCCTGGGAGCACGGCGCCTTCTTCAAGCCGGGCGCCACGCTCGTCTTCGTCGAGTCGGTGTCCATCGCTCCCTCGGGCCAACGGGAGGCGCGGGTCCTGGCGCTGAGCGGGTTCGCCTCGAACCTGTGCGGCTCGGGCGCGCTGGCCGTCCCGGAGTCGGTCGTCCCCCGCCGGGTCTACGTGCAAGACGCGGCGGGCTTCCACTCGCTCCATCCCTGGATCCTCTACCGCGAGAGCTCGCTCCTCGAAGAGGTCCTCTTCTTCAACGGCTACAAGCGCGGGGCGCAGTACCTCGACTACGTTGGCGGAGAGATTCGCCGCAGCCGAGAGCTCGCCGAGGCCTACCCTGGCCTCGACGCCGTGGTCGAGGCGCTGGTGCAGACTCCCGTAGCCACGGCACCGGAGGAGCCCACCTCCGACCCCGCGCTCTTCGGCGACTACCGTCTCCTCGGCAAGTTGGGTGAGGGCGGCATGGGCGCGGTGTACCTCGCCCGGCAGGAGGGCCTGGGGCGGCTGGTAGCGCTCAAGATGCTGCCGCGCTCGCTCGCCGACGACCCGGTGGCCGTGGCCCGCTTCGAGCGCGAGGCGCGAGCGCTCTCGCGCTGCGATCACCCCAACGTGGTCAAGCTCTACGCCTCGGGGGCGCGCGACCGCGTCTGCTACTACGCCATGGAGCTGGTGGAGGGCGCGGACCTGGCCGAGATCGCGCGCGCCCTCCCCTCCAGCGCCGACTTCGACGCCGCGGTCTGCTCGGCCTCGGAGCGCGTGCGCCGCGCCAAGGCCGAACCCCTGGCCAGCGTCCCGGAGCTCCCGCACGCGCCGCTGCCGGCCATCGCGCCCCACGCCCGGGACCGCGTCCCCGCCCTCGCGGCGGCCTTCCGCGACACGGCGCGCGCCCTCGCCCACCTCCACGAGCGCGGCATCCTCCACCGCGACGTCAAGCCCGCGAACATCATGGTCAGCGCCGCGGATCACCGCGTGGTGCTGATGGACCTCGGCCTGGCAGCCGTCCAGGACGCCTCGCGCTCGCTGACCCAGGACAAGGCCGCGTTGCTGGGCACCCTGCGCTACATGCCTCCCGAGCAGCTCCAGCGCAGCCTCCTGCAGCTCGACGCCCGGGCGGATGTGTACGCCCTGGGCGCGACCTTCTACGAGCTCTTCACCGGGCGGCCGCTCTTCGACGGCGACAGTGAGGCGCGACTCGTCGAGCAGATCCTGCGCGAGCAGCCCTTGCCGCCGAGCCACGTCGAACCGAGCCTGCCCAAGGACCTGGCGACGATCCTGGAGAAGGCGACGCGCAAGGAGGTCGAGGCCCGCTACCAGACCGCGGCGGCGCTGGCCGACGATCTCGACGCGTTCCTCGAAGGCCGGCCCATCTCTGCGCGTCCGCCCACCCTGCGCTACCTGGCGGGCTTGGCCATCCGCCGCAACAAGCCGCTGGCGCTCTCCATCGCGGCGGCGCTGCTGGTGCTGGCCGCCGGGGGCGTGGCCTTCCTCACACGGGAGGTCTCGTTGCGACGCCAGGCGGAGCACAGCCTGGCCGAGGCGTTCGCCGAGAAGGCCAAGCGCAGCGAGCGCGACCACGCCTTCCTCGCCGCGCGCGTCTACGCCCACCAGGCGCTCTCGCTCCAAGAGCGCCCAGACACCCGCGGTCTGGTGGTGGCGATGCAGCACCGGCCCGACGCGCGGCTCGAAGGGCGGCTCGAGCTGGCCAGGCCGGTCGAAGACATGGTGCTCAGCCGCGATGGCAGGCTCGCGGCGCGCCTCGAGCAGAACGAGCGCCTGGTCTTCTGGGCGCTGGACGGTGGCACGGCACCCAAGGAGCTCGGACTGCCCGCCCCCAACCCCTTCTTCAACGTCCTGGCGATGTCCCCGACGGCCGAGATCCTCGCCGCAGGCATGGGTGATGGAACCGCACGGGTCTGGCAGCTGCCGGCGCTCCAAGAGCGGATCCAGGTCAAGGCGGGCTTGACGCCGGTCTCGTCTCTGGCCCTGTCCCCCGACGGCTCGGTCCTCGCCACCGGCGGATACGGCCACGGCGCGATCTGGGACTCGCGAGCAGGGACGAGGCTGGGCACGCTCGACTGCGGCGCCGACGACAACGTGGACCGGCTCGCCTTCTCTCCGGACGGGCAGCTTCTCGCCGCGGCGATGGGCAAGCGCACGGTCTTCTACCGCGCTCCGGCTTGGGAGCGGATAGGAGCGTTTGCGCAAGAGCTCGCGCCCGAAGGCCGAGTCGCCAGCGCCGCTTCGTTGGCGTTCTCTCCGAACGGCACGCTGGCTTTGGGCAACGGACTCGGCGTGGTCTACCTGGTCTCGGTGCCCGAGGGCCGCACGCTGGCGGTCGCCCGGCGGCATGACGCCCAGGTCACTGCGCTGGCGTTCTCGAGCGACGGCGACACGCTCTTCTCCGGAGACCGGCTCGGAAAGTGGATTGCCTGGGACGCCCAGGCGCTACAGCCGAGGTTGGTCCACCAGAGCCAGCGCGTGGGCGTGGTCGACCTGTGGCCCATGGGCCCGGATCGATCTATGGGTCCACTACGGGATCGGCCGAGGGGTCGAGAAGTGGCGCTTGGTTGCCCCCGAGCCGGACCTGACCCTCCGGCGCACCGGAGTCGCCGCCGACGCCGCCTGGTTGCCGGACGGCGAGCGTGTCGCGGCGACAGGCTGGGGTGGCGAGGCGGTGCTCTGGCGACCGATGACGGGCGGGCTCGCCGTGATGCCGGCGTGTGGCGCGGAGATCACCTACCTGTCGTTCGCGCCGGGGGCTCAGACCCTCTTCTTGGCCAGCGCCGACGGCGGCGTGCGGCGCTGGCCCATCGCCGGCTTGCCCGGAGGACCCGTCTCGCCCTTGGAGGAGCTCGCGAAGAACGACAAACCCGCCCTCAACGTGGCGGCGAAGCCCGACGGCTCCCTCGTCGCCTACTACCATTTCCCCGAGCAGATGCGCGTCCTCGACGTCGCGAGGCGCACCGAGACTCCGCTCCCGAAGAGTCGCCGCCCAGCAGCGTGGAGCAGCGACGGCAAGGCGCTGGCGACCGGAGCCGAGACGCCGGGAGTGCTGCTGTGGGATGGCGACACGCTCGCGCAGACGACCTGGCTTCCAGCGCCCCCACACTTCCAGGGCGGATGGGCGCTCGCCTTCGCCCAGGACGGCACGCGCGTCGCCCTCGGCAACTACGACGGCAGCCTGTGTGTCTGGGAGCTGCCCAGCAAGAAGGAGCTCCCTGTGCCGGGAGCGGGTCGCCGACGGCGCGATCTTTGGCGTTGCGTTCTCGCCCAGCGGGAACCTGATCGCCCTCGGCTCCTCCGACGGCATGGTGAGATTGCTGAACGCGGCGGGGTTCGAGGAGCGGGCGCGCTTTGCCGCCCACGAGGGCACGGTCCGCGCGGTCTCCTTCAAGCCGGACGGCACGGAACTCCTTACCTCGGCCAGCGACGGCACGGTGCGCCGCTGGGACCTCTCGGGCCTGCAGGCCGAGCCGCGCGCCGGACGTGACGCGGCGCTGGCGCGCTATGGCTTGTCGCTGTAGGGCGCGACGTTGGCGCCCTCTCGCTGAGAAGCGGCGACCTCGGGGAGGATGGGCGCCAGCTTCTCGCGGACGTGCTTCGTAACCAGGGCGACGAGGTGCGGAGCTTTGGCGCTCGTGCCTCTTTCAATCTGGCGCCGGCTCTCGTCACTGAGTCGACCATACGCTTCCCGTGCGCCTACCAGATCGCCTGCGGCCGCCCGACAAGCGGCTTCGCATGCCAGCATCTGTTCGCGGACGGCTGGAACCGGCTCGCGCTTCTTCCCGCCCTCCGCCAGTGACTGAATGCAGCCCTGTGCGTCTCCGGCTAACAGTTGGACGAAACCATGCACCCCAAAGGCCCAGCCGCCTGCCGTTTTCATCTCGGTCGCCGCTCGAGTGTGCCGCAACGCTCCCTCCAGGTCATGGCGGTAGAGCGCGAGCAGGAAGCCGAGTTGGGTCTCGAACTCGTCGTCGAGGGGCTCGAGCTCCACGGCACGCTGCACCATGGCGATCGCCTCCTCGCCCTTTCCGAAGGCCGCATAGCCAACGCCAAGACCGAAGTAGCCCTCGCCGTATTCCGGCTTGAGTCGCACCGCACGCTGTTGCACCTCGAAGGCCTCCTCGTAGAGTTCGGCATGCCAGAGGTAGAAGCCGAGCGCGGTCAGCGCCTCGTAGTAGCCGGGTCTCTGTTTCAACGCCATCTGCAGCTCGTCGCGCGCTCGGCGGTCGCACTCGACGTCCTGTCCCCGTGTCCAGCTCGCCCGCGCCAGCCCGTAATGAGCCTCGGGGATGTCCGGGGCCATCGCGACGAGTTGACGCAGCAGCACTTCCGCCTTGCGCGGATTGGCCGGCTCGCCCACGCCGGACAGCGCATTGTTCGCGGCTCCGAGGAGCTTGAGGACTGCGAGGCTGTTGCCAGTGCGGATGGAAAGCGCCTCGGCGGTCTCCGCCTTCTCCAGATTGAGTGCGTCGACCAGCTTCTGCGCGAGCTCGTCCTCCAGGGCGAAGAGGTCCTTGGTCGCGCCGGTGACCTCGACCGTCGCCCGCGAACGCCCGTCGCTCGTGGAGACGAGCTGCGCGGTGAGCCGTAGCTGCTCGCCCTGGCACTGGAAGCCTCCCAGCACGACGACGCGAGCTCTCGCCGCACGTGCCGCGTCCATGCGCCGGTCGCCGGGTCCCGGCTTGGCGAGCTCGCGCTCGAGCTGGGCGCGGTCGACCAGGACGATCTTCGAGAGTTGGCCCAGCTTCGCGCTCAAGGTTTCGGACAACGCGGTGCGCAGCCAGTCCGACGCCTGGTCGCCGACGAGGTTGACGAAGGGCGGTATCGCCGCGGTGCGCGTGGGCGAGAAGACGAAGGGATAGCGCACGGCCTCGTTGCGCATCTCCGGCACGGGCACCACGTGCCGTAGCTGGGTCAGCACGCAGGCCCCCAACCGCGCCGAGCCAGTCGTGTCTTCCACCGCGGCGAGGTCCTGGACGCGGCCCTCGTCCCCGAACTTGATTCGCACCAGGAGGCGGCCCTCGAGCCCGGATTGTCGCGCAACTCCGCCTCGTAGCATTGGCGCACCGCGGGAAGCACTGCGCGTACCGCCTGGGTCACAGCCGCCTTGGCTGCAGGCGAGGTGCTGCCGCCCAACCGTTCGACCCGGCGCAGCGACTCGGGGTGGCGTGGAGAGACGAGCAAGGCCTCTTTCGCCAGCTCCAGACTCGCCGCCCGGTCTCCGAGTCGCTCCTTCACCTCAGCCAGGGTGTCGAGCACCTTGGGGTCCTTACGACTCGTCACCTCGACCGCCCGCTCCGCGAGGCGGAGCGCATGGCCCAGGGTTGCCTGGTCCGGCGAGCCGCTGGTCGCCAGCACCCATGCAACGCCGTTCAAGTTCCGGCTCTTGGGGGACGCCTCGGCCAGCTTCACCAACGCTGCGACTGCCTGATCGCGCCCTGCTCCGTCCCGCTGCGCATACGCCACTTCGAGCAGGCCGGCCCAGGACTCGATGAGCGAGCGCTCCTTGTAGAGGTGGGTCCGCCCGCGCGCCTGGTCGATCTCCTTGCGGAACTCCTGCGCCGCCTCTCCGTGCTTGCCCTGTGCCGCGAGGACCGCGCCCAGCGCGCTGTGCGCGCCCATGGTCTCGAACCAGCCCGCCTTCACCGTGGGGCCGGCGTCTCCGAGCCGGAGGTCCTCGTCCTGCAGGTGCGCAGCGATGCGCGCAGCCGCCTCGGCCTCGGGGAGGCGGTGGTCGTCGCGCAAGACCTCGGCGAGGTTCATATGAAGCCACGAGACGTTCGGCTCCTCCTTGACCATGCGCTCGAGGATGCGGGTCGCCTCGTCCAGGTTCCCGACGGCCCAATACGCGACCGCGATGTCCAGGTGGTCGCTCGCCTCGGCCGTGTTGCGCGCGGCGGCATCGCAGAACGCCATGGCTTCTTTGGCCTTGCCCATCCGCAGGTTGACGTTGCACAGGCCGAGGAGGGCCCAGGTGTTGTTGGGCTGGGTCCGCAGCACCTCATTGGCCTGTTCCTGTGCCTGCTCGAGGTACTGCGTCTCGCCGGTGAGTTGATAGAGGTGCTCCAGAAGGCCGCCCAGCAAAAGCCGCGCGCCGACGAAACCAGGATCGCGGCGCAGCGCCTCCTCGAGTAGCGCCTTGCCCAGCGTGGCGTTCGCGGCGTTCCAGCCGCGGTCGCGCCTGCGCACCGTGACGGCCTTGGAATAGCTCGCGAAGGCGTCTTCGCTGGCGGTCTCCGCCCGCGCATCGAGCAGAACCTCCTCGAGCTCGATCTCCTTCGGCAAATCGGCGAGGACCGCGCTGGTCAGCGCCTCCTCCAGCGGCAGCAAGCCCGACGTCTTGCCGGTCCGCTCCACCGTCTTCACGGTTTTGCCGGTTTCCGTGCTGGAGATGGTGGCGGTGAGTTTGGCGTCCTCGCCGGCGACGACGAAGCGCCCCGAGATGACCCATCGCGCTCCGGCCAGGCGACCGGCCTCCGCCGCCGAGACCCGCTCGACATCGGGCGCGTTGACCAGCCGCAGCTTCTTCGACTGCCGCAGCCGATCCATCAGCGCGCCCGCCACCCCATCACCGAGCCACTCGTATTCGCGGGTATTGGCCACATTCTCGAAGGGAAGGACGACGAGCGTCTTGGCGCGCGCGGGGTTCCCGGGCTTTCGCCTGGCGAGCTTCGCCCCGACCACCCCAGCCACCAGGACGAGCACCAGCGCCGCAGCGGCAGCCCACCGCTTCGCAGCCGGGCCGAGACGCCGAGCGCGTGCCGAGGGCCTTCCCGTGGCGACGCCACCCGCCGGCAGCGAGGCATTCAACGTCGGGGGCGGGGCAGATCCCTCGAACAGGCGCAGCAGCGCCTCCTCAATCCCCGGTGATGCTTCGCTCAGCTCCTTGCCACGGAGGGACTCGCCGCTGACGTAGTCCAGGTAGTGTGCGCCGCTCCGGTGGCGCCCGTTGAAGAAGAGCACGCGCTCGCGCAGGCCGTCCTCGCGGAAGAGCAGCCACGGGTGCACTGGCGAGAGCTGCCCCACCTCTCTCAAGTAGACCCGACGCGGCAGCACGTGATCGGGCACCGTCTCCGGGGAGCGCTCTGCCTGCGCCGCCTCACCGCTCAGGTCGAGCACGCGCGCGCGCCGCTCGCCGCCCTCGGCGATCTCGATGGTGTCCACATAGACCATCCGCGCGCCCTGCGCCCAGAACACGCCCTGCTCCCACGCCGCGGACAGGCCGTCGATGAGCTTCGCCGCGGCCTCGTCGTAGAACGAGCTCGCCCGCAAGGAGCCGTGGCCCATCACCTGGTTGCGGTACGCCGGGAGCGCGTCGAGGAGCGCGCGAGCGCCCACCGTGGCCGGGGTACTCGCCCGCCCCTGACCGACCTCGCAGAAGAGGCGGTAGACGGTGAGCAGCGCGGGAGCGGCCAGGGCCAGGTCCCCGACCTGGGCCGCCGCCGCCCAGTGACCGATCGAGGCCATCGCCAGCGCCGAGGCGTCCCGTGGCGGCCGAGCGGAAACGGCGAGACGAATGGACGCCTCCCAGCCGAAGTAGGCGCTGTCGTGCCGCTCCTTTGGAGACTTGGCGTTGCGCGCTCTTCGGAGCAGCTCGGCGATGGGTAGGGGTGGAGACACGGCGCGCGCTTCCCTCGATCGCGGGCCCGCGGCCCGAAATGCGGCGTCAGAATGCCAGAGTTGCCATTCCCGAGCGCCCGAATGGTGTGGTGGAAGGCGCGGCCAGCTTGTCAGAGAGCCGCTCGGACTCGCGCAGGTCTGCCGATCAGGTGGTCGACCCTCTCGCTCAGTTGCTGGGATCTCGATTCCATCGAATTCTCTCGCGCGGACCGGCGCCCTTCGCTGTGAGCGTGGAATTGTAGACCGAGACCGCGGTCCAGCCCGTCCGGCACCGACCACCTCTTTCACGGCAACCGAACGGTGACTCCCCTGGTCTCAAGGTGGTGCGCCCCCCACGGCTCACCCAAGGAGATCAGCCATGTCCCTGCGGCTTTGCAGCCTCGTCCTCGTGCTGTCCCTCGGCGCCAGCGCCGAGGCCTCGGTGGATCCGCGAAGCGGATCGTTCCTCGTCTCGACCCAGGATCTGAAGGCGAGCGACGAAGTGGCGCTGACCCGGACCTACCGCTCGGACCGGACCGAGGCCGGGATGTTCGGCCCGGGCTGGCTGGCGAATGTCGAGGCGCGGCTCGTGTCCCTGGACGCCGACCGCCTGGCCCTGCGCGGCGCCCGCAGCAGCGACCGCCTCTTCTACCGCTTCATCCAGAGCGACTCCGAATCCATCGCCGCGCTGGCCGAGGTCCTCTACGAGCGCATGCCCGGCGGCGCGCAACGTCCGGTGAACGCGCTGGCGCAGCTGCGTGGCGAGCCCGATTACCTGCGCCAGGCCTTTGCCGCGGCCTTTCCCCGCGCCTCGGACGGCGTGGAGTCCTTCTTCTACTCCTTCGAGTGCGGCTTCGACTTCGTGGTGCGCACCGGCCTCGGCTACGAGCGCTACCAGCTCGACCACTCCGTGGAGGCCTATGACCGCGACGGCCGCTTCCTCGAGCGCACCGATCGCGACGGCGCGTCCGTCCGGGTCGAGCGCGACGCGTCCGACCGCATCGCGGCGCTGGTGAGCTCCGACGGCCCACGCATCGACTTCCGCTACGACCGCGCAGGCCGGCTCCGGAGCGCCTCCGCAGGCGAGACCACAGTGACCTATTCCTTCGTGGCGGGCCGGCTCCGCTCCGTCGAAGCCAGCGCGCGCAGCACCTACGCCTACGAGGGCCCGAACGGCCTGCTCTCGCTCGCCGACGACGGGTTCGGCGAGCAGGCCATCGGGTACGCGGAGCTGGGCGGCCGGCCCCGCGTGTCTCTCGTCCGGCTCGGCGACGACGACCTGGACGAGTACGTCTACGCGGGCCTGGGTGCCGATGGGCTCGCCGAGGCAGTGACACTGCGCGAGCACCGCAGCTACGCCGAGCACCCCAGCGAGGTGCGCTACACCTACAAGCTGCATCAGGGCGCCTGCCGCGGCCGCTGCGTCTGGGAGAAGACCGAGGAGCGCGACGGCGAGCCCACCGTGACCCGCTACCTCACCTGCAGCCGCTTGCCGGTGGAGGCACGCGCATCGAGGTCACTCCGGTCCTGCGTATGGACGAGCAGCCGGTCGGGGGCTCCGCCTTCCCCCTGGTCATCCTCATCCCCCCGCTCGCGTGAGGTGGAGCGCGCCCTTAGCTCCATTGACCACCTCGAGCGGCCGCGCTCCGGACCGCCGGTGAGGCCCTAGGCCGCGCGGCAGGCTTTCTCGACAGGGTTCGAGGCCAGGTGCTAGCTTCGGCGCCTCTCCGCCATCCCGGCGCGGAGAGGCGCTCACCCGGACGACGCCGAGAGGCAGCCTCTGGTCCCCCCGATCCCCGCATCCTCGTCCTCGACCGCCGCGGCCTCGCACGAGGAGCTCTTCGAGCGCTATCGGACCCAGCAGGACCTTCGGGCGTTCGAGGCGCTCTTCGACGCGCTGACCCCGCGCCTGCTCGCCTTCGTAGCGCGGATGCTGCGCGGCTCCCCGAGCTCCACCAGCGGACGGGCCGAGGAGCTGGTCCAGGAGACCTGGGTCCGTGCGTGCCGCAGCGCGGGCACGTTCCGGGGCGGCTCGCGCTTCTCGACGTGGCTCTTCTCCATCGCCTGGCGGCTGTGCGTCGACCAGCTCGGGCGCAAGGCCGAGGTCTTGCGCGCGGAGGAGGAGGCCCCGCCCGACGCCGACGTCGCGCTGGGCGAATCGGCGTGGCTGGAGCCGAAGATGGCTGATCCCAGCCTCCAGCAGCTTCTGCTGGAGGCCGTCGAGACCCTCTCGGTGGAGCAGCGCGAGATCATCCTGCTCCGCTTCCAGGGCCTGAGCCTCTCGGAGATCGCCCAGATCAACGGCGTGAACCTGCAGACGCTCAAAGCGCGGGCCTTCAAGGGGCGTCTGCGCGTCGCTCGCTATCTGCGCGAGCACGGCGTCGACCTCGATGACGTGAGGAAGGCATGAGCGACGGGGCCCAGCAGTGCAGAGCGTGGGAGATCGAGCTCGCCTCGGCCAGCTCGCCCGAGGAGCTGGCCGAAGGCGCGCGTTCCCACCTGGAAACTTGCGAGAACTGCCGGCGAGCCTTCGAGCAGGCCCGAGGGTTCTGGTCGCCGGCCGCCGAGGCCATGCCCGGCTCGGCGGAGCTCAAGGCGCGGGTGATGACGATGGCCGCCGCGGAGGCTCGGAGCGCGGCGCAGGCGAAGGTCGTCCCGCCAGCGCGACGAAAGCCGCTCTGGCGCCACCCCGCAGCCTGGGTCGCATTGGCGGCGGCCGCCAGCATCGCCGCCTGGCTCTTCTTCGGGCCCAAGACGGTTCCGGAGTGCCAGCCGATCGCCGAGCAGCCCCCCAAGGCCGTGGGATTCGGGCTGGCCGGAGGCGCCAGCGGCGACGCCGGGGCGCCTGAGAGCCCGCGGCGGCAACCCAGCGTCGCGCCCCCCCGTCTCAACGATGAGCGTTGACTGAGTCGTACGGTCAGCGCACGCGCGGTTGATATCCTCCTCACCCGTCACCGTGAACAGTTCGTCTTCGAAGGGGAACGACATGACCGGCCCGTCGCTCCGTTGTCGGCTGCATCTGGGCGCCCTGATAACGCTTGTCTGCACCTTGGCGGCCAGCCCGGCGCACGCCGGGGTCAGCTACAGGAACGGGAACTTCTTCATCGGCTACTCCGACCTCTCTTTCGCCGGCGGCATGGAACTGAAGATCGATCGGGTCTTCAATTCCAAGTCCAGCTACAAGGGCATGTTCGGCTTCGGCTGGGGTTCCGACTACGAAGTGTTCTTGCGTTCCTACCTCGACGGCTCGGTGGTGGTGTCCGAGAACGGCGGCGGGGCCAAGAACGCTTTCTTTCCGGTCGATCCTGCCGACATCCATGTCGAGCGGGAGGTGGAGGCCGTGATCGCGGCCAGGGCCAAGAAGGAGACTCTCGCCGGACCTGCGCTCGCCAGCTACGGGCAAACCCTCCGGAACGACGAGCGCTTCCGCCACGATGAGGCCGATCGGTGGCTGCGGGGCACAGCCCTGCCCGAGATCCCCGAGGGCACTCGGCTGATCTCGAGCAAGTTCAGCTTCCAGTATCTCGTGAGGACTCCCGAGGGCTTCCGGCGGGTCTTCGACAACGGTCAGGTGCAGACCTTCGATCGCGCAGGTCTGCTGGTCCGAATTGCCGACGCCCATGGCAGCTTCGTCGAACTCTCCCGCGACGACTCCGGCCGCATCGTCCGACTCAGCGATGACTTCGGACGCTGGATCTCGCTCGAGTACCAGGAGGTTGGCTTCGTCGCGCGCGCGACGACGAGCTCCGGGCAGACGGCCGAGTACCGCTATCGGGGCCTGGATCCAGTCTGGATGCGCGACAGCGATGGCGACGGGTTCAGCTACCGCTACAGCGCCGATGGCCGCATGAACCTCGTCGGTATCGGCTATCTGGACGGCTCCTCCCTCCAGGTCGGCTACTACCCCGTCACCATGGGCGAATCGGTGGCATTCATCGAGGATCGCGACGGTTCGCTCTTGCGCTACCGGTACGGCGGCGACGGGCCGGGAGGCCTCGTCGCCGACACGACGGTGGAGCGCTTCGACCCGGAGTGGAAGGTCATCTCGACCAGTCGCTACGAGTACGAGGAACGCGTCGGTGCCGGGGGCCGGCGCTATACCTATCGGCTCACCAGCGACGAGAACGGGGACGTCACCTCGACGATCTACAGCGCCCCGTGCGGCGTGCCGCTGGAGATCAAGCACGGGGGTGAGTACACCCGCTTTCTCTACGATCCGCTGTGCCACGTCACGCGCAAGGAGACCCCCGTCGGGCTGACGGAGCTCGAGTACTCGGCGGTCGGAAAAGTCTCCCGGGTCAAGAAGTCCGCCCGAGATGGAGCAGGCTGGAAACTCGAGACAGATGCTTCGTACTCCTACGACGAAGCGGGCAACCTCATGCACGCCGAGGGTTGGGCCGTCGGCGAGGACCGGCGGAGCCTCGACCTCGAGTACGACGCCAAGGGGCGGATCAAGGAGGTGCGCGGGGAGAAGACCTTGCGCTTCACCTACAACCAGGACAGCCGCCCGACGAAGATCGAGGTGCTCGGCCTGGGCTCCATCGACGTCACGTACACCGAGAAAGGCGACATCAAGAACGTCGAGAGCGCCGGGGGGAAGCAAGCGGCCCTGCAAGTCACCTCGATCTTCCAACAGTTGCTCGACCTCATCCGTCCGGCCGGCGTCTCTCTTAGCTTCTAACCCCTCCCTCGAAGCCGCGGAGTTCCGTCCCATGCGCTCCCCGCTCGCCGCCCTCCTGGTTCTCACGGCTTGCGCTCATCCCCAAGCCAACCTCGCAGCCTCCAACTCGCCTCCGGCCGCGCCCTCCGGTGCCGTCGCGCAAGCCGCCGTCGCGATGGATGGGCATTTCGCGGGCTACCACGTCCCGCAACTGGAGAATCGTCGTCCAGCAGGGCCACGGCGGAGACTCCTTCACCTTCGACGTGGCGCGCGCCGACGGGCGCATCTTCGCCTTGTCCCGCGGCGGGGGCGACCAGCGCGGCTGGGAGCTGATGCCAGACGGGCGCTGGTCGCTGCGCCGCGTGTGGCCTGGTGTGACCAACTCGTTCCGCCCGTGGTTCGGCAACGTGTTCGTCAGCTCCCAGTTCGGCTCCGAGCTGCTCCGCCTCGGGGAGTGGGGGACGCCCCAGCTCACCTCTGCCGATGGCCTCCCCCCGCGCCACTCGGATATCTGGGGCCTGGACGGAAGCCGCTTCTCCGCCCCCTGGCGCGGCCTTGCGTTTCAAGACGCGGGCGACAGCGATCTCGATGGCGTCTCGAACGAGTGGCATCTCGTCTTCGCCGCGGATGGCAAGACCTGGCGCCCCTTCTCCGCCGAGGGATTGCCCCAGACGGTCGAGCGCTTCGTGTCGCTGGACCAGGACGAAATCTGCCTGCGTGCGCCCAGCGCCACCTTCCGCTGTTGGCGCTACGACGGCTCCCGCTGGGCCCTCTTCGCGCTGCCAGAGACGCGGCCCACCCGCGACATCCGCGTGCTCGACAAGCCCTGGGCCGCGGTGCTGGAGGTGGAGGTGGCCCCGGGCGCGACCGAGAAGGTCTGGATCTATCGCGGGCAGGACCGCACCTGGGCGCCCCTGGCCGCACGTTTCCCTGGGCTTCCGTCACGCGTCGCTGACGTCCGCACCTACGGCGCGCGCCACCTGGTCGGGCTCCAGGAGCAGGCCGACGCCGATGGCGACGGCGTGCCCTGGGAGTGGAGCTGGTTCGTCCGTCAGGGCGAGGTGTTCCTCCCCCTGACGAAGGCCCTGCCGTTCATCACCGCCCAGGACCTGGACGCGGAGGCGTTCGCCGGCTCCTCCGGGGTGGCGGTGCGGCCTACGCCACGCCGCAAGGAGGGCCCGCCTGGATGCTCGACTCAGGCACCTGAGCGATGCGGTCACTGGTCCTACTTCCTGCGCGACGGCGACGCCTTCAAGCCCCTCGCCGAGGTCCTGCCCACGGCGCGCGGCGCCACGGTGTTCGCCACCGAGGACCTCGCCAACGGCCAGGGGTTCGCGGTGGACGCCCTCTCGTCGCGGCTCTTCTTCGCTCAGGGCGCGGATGGCCGCTGGCGCGAGCTGCACGAGCTCATCCCTGGCTTGCCGGAGAAGCTCGCCGAGGTCCGCTCCACGGACTTTCAGCACGAGGTAGGGGTGCGCGCCGAGGGGAGCACCGAGTGGCACTGGCTCGTCTGCCTCGATGGAAAGACCTGGCGGCCCCCAGCCGAGGTCCTCAAGGGCGCGCCGATCAAGCCGAAGTCGGTGACGACCCTGTGGGCGGACAGGTTGGTGCAAATCAGCGACGCGTTCGGGACCGATCACCGCTGGGTCCAGGACCAGCGGGGCGAGTGGTCGCGGGTGGTGCTGGAGAGCGAGCCCGCCGCGTCGCCGTCCGGCGCGGCGCGGCTCTTCACCGAGGCTCAGGAGCTTCAAGCACCCGGAGGGCTCGAACCTGCTCGTCCTCGATGCGGAGCCTCAGCGCGACGCCCCCCGCAACCTGGCCCTGCTGCACGAGCGCTCCGGGGCATGGACGCCGGTGACCACGGCGCTTCCCGGCCTGCCGCCCGCGCAGGAGGTGCGCAGCAGCGCGGGCCTGCTCTCCGTCCGGGTGGCGCCGCCCGAATCGCCCGGCGCCTGGCGGCACGCGATCCGCGATGCGCGCGGGCAGTGGGTGCTCGTGCAGCGCGCGGTGCCCGGCGCTCCGCCGCACGTGCGCGGCGCTTACGCCTTTCTCGGCGGCCGCGGCCTCGCCTTGCAGGACGACGGTGACTCCGACAAGGACGAGGCCTTCAACGAGTGGCATTTCTGGTACCGCACCGAAGGCGGCTGGCAGCCGCTGTCCAAGGCCGTGACGGGGATGCCCGCCGGCCTCGCGGTGGCCTTCAGCCTCTCGGACGACGACGGGCTGGTCGTCCAGGAGAGCGGCGACGCCGACGGCAACAAGCGGCCGAACGAGTGGGCCTGGTTCCTGCGCCGCCCCGACGGAAGCTTCGGGCCCCTGCGGGAGCTCGTCCCCGGCGCCCCGCGCGCCCTCTGGCAGGTCGCACTCTTCGCCCGCGACCGGGTGGTTGGCATCCAGGAGGATCAGGACTCGGACGGCGACGGCAAGCCCTTCGGCTGGCGCTACTTCCTGCGCGCAGCCTCAGGCGTCCGGCCGCTGAGCGAGGCGCTCCCCCACCCGCCCGCGGAGATCCGCGGCCTGCGCAGCTTCCTGGGCGGAGAGGGGCTGGCGGTGGCAGGCCCAGGGGAGACGACCCGGCCCTACCTCTGGCGGTCGGACCGGTTCGAGGCACTGGCACTCCCCCACCTCGAGCACGTCGAAGAGATCCGCGAGGGCGGGGCGCCGGGCCTGCTTGCTGCACGCGCCGGCGCCACCGGCTGGCGGCTCTTCCAGGTCGATGCCGATGGGCGCGCCGCCGCCCTGGGGGACCGGCTCCCGGGCGTGCGCGAGCCGTTCGCGGACGTCCGACTCGACGGGCGGCTGGTGGCAGTGCAGAGCGAGCCGGAGCGCTGGACGTGGTTCGAGGGCCGGTCCGAAGGCTTCGTCCGCCTGGGCACCAGCGGCAGCCCAGACTGGCCAGGGCGCAGCTGGGAGAAGGGCCAGGCGGGCCTGGTGCGCATCGAGGGCGCCCGCCACACCCTCGATGGCGCAGTCTGGCCGGGCGTCCCAGAGCCGCAGGCGTGGCTCGCGCGCGATCCGGCCGCGCTGGCCGGTGCCCGCGTCGCCACCGCGCCCTCGCTGGTGCCGCGCGAAGCGGACCTCTTCGCCGCCGGCTTCGGCGGGGCCTTCCTCGTCTATCCGTCGGAGGGAACCGTCCAGGCCGCCGCCTTCTCGCACGGCGCGGTGGCGGTGGAGTCGCGCGAGCTCCACCTGCCCGACGGCCGCGCCGAGTCGGTCTCGCTCATCCTCAACGCCTTGCCCGACGGGACGACGCGCATTCATCGAATGAGCGATCCCGCGCGCTTCATCACCGTGTACGGGGACCCCAAGGCCGGGGGCGCCGTCTACTACGACGACCGGGGCTACTTCTACGGCACCACGGCCCGACTCACCGAGCGGCTGAGCTTCCGCAACGGCAACGAGGTGTACTCCTTCGACCAGCTGGCGGCGGTGATGTTCCGGCCCGACAAGCTCGAGGAGCGCCTTGGAGTGCCGGCCGGCAGCTTCTTCGAGCTGACCGCCAACGACCGGACGGCGATCGAGCACGCTCGGACGCTGTCGGGCGGCGGCACGGTCGACGTCGCCCGCTTGCGCCCGCCCCGCCTGGAGGTCTCAGGCGAGTCCGGGAAGGTGCCCGAGGTCGTCCACGACCCGCAAATCGTGCTGGTCGCCAAGGCGACCGGCGATGGCCTGACCAGTGAGCAGATCACCGCGCGCGTGCTCGGCACGGGACAGGCTCGCGCCGCCCTTCCCCCGCCCGCGCCGCGGCGGGTCGGGATTGCCGCCTCGGGCCCCACCTCCATCACCGCCCGCAAGACGCTCTCCCTGCTGCCGGGAGACAACGTCATCGAGGTGGTGGCCACCGACCAGTCCTCGTTGACGCACACCCGCCGCATGACGGTGCGCTACGAGCCGACCGGCTCCGTGGAAAGGGACCTTTACGTGGCGGTGGTCGCCGCCGGTGCCTACCAGGGCTTCGCGTCGCTGCCGCTCACGCAGAAGGATGCGGCGACGGTGAAGTCCGCCTTCCTTCGCCAGCAGGGCAAGGGCTACCGCTCGGTGCACGTCAAGTCCTGGTGCGATTCCACGTGCGGCCCGGGCGCGTCCAAGGGCTGCATCCCCTGCGACGCGCTCCCCACCGCGGCGGAGTTGCGCCAGGGCGTCCCCGAGTTCTTCTCCGCCATGAAGGACGGCGACTACGCCGTGCTCTACGTCAGCGGCCACGGGCTCAAGTGGGACCAGCGCTACTACTTCGTCCCCGGCGACGCCCGCCCCGGCGACGTCTCCACGCTGCTGGAGTGGAGCGAGCTACGCGACTTCCTGACCCGGGCGCCGGTCATCGGGCGCCGCCTGGTGCTGCTCGACACCTGCCACGCCGGCGCGGTGGGCGGCCAGGCCCGCGAGCAGGACCGCCTGGTGCAGCAGTCGGCGGAGCTCGACGGCGTGTACATCCTCTCGGCGAGCGCCGCCAATCAGAGCGCCTTCGAGCTGGCCGACCTCGGCAACGGCCTGTTCACCTACGTGCTCAAGCACGCGCTGGGCGGCGACGCCGACTCGCGGCCGGAGGACGCGCGCGTCAGCTTCGAGGAGCTGGGCTGGTATCTCTCCGAGAACGTGCGCGCCCTCTCCTCGGCGCGCGGGATACGCCAGGAGCCGCACGTGCCCATCCTGGGAGCCGACCTGGACTACGTGGTGGCCGCAGTGCCGGCCTCACGCGCTCGGGTCAAGCTGGACGTCGTCGAGCGCCGCCCAGGTGAGCTCGAGCGGATCAACCCGGCGGAGCGGGTGCAGGCCTGGGAAACGGACCTGACCGAGGGCATCGAGGGGCTGCGCCTGGCGGCCGGCGTGGCGGACATGACGCACAAGCTGACGTTGTGGGAGGTGGGCTCCGACCGCCTGGACCTCTCCCTCGAAGCACGCGATGGCAAGAGCCTGCTGCAGAAGCGCGGGTTCGCGAAGGCAGAGGTGATCCGCCTGCTGCGCCAGGTCCTGGAGGGGGCCCGGTGAGCGCGCCTCTCGCCTGCTTCGCGGCGCTGGCGGCCCTCGCCGCCCCGCCCGCCGCCCCGCCCAAGCGGCTGGCGCTGGTCGTCGGGATCGACGCGTACGACCGTGGGCCGGCTCCCGAGGCAGAGCGCTGGTCCTCGCTGCACGGTGCGGCTCGAGACGCTCGGCTCGTGGCGGACGAGCTCCGCCACCGCGGCTTCGAGGTCCTCCCACTCGTCGACTCCGAGGCGACGAAGGAGCACATCGTCACCGCCTTCCGGGAGCACCTCGTCGCCCGTGCCGCGGCCGGCGACGTTGCCGTCTTCCACTTCTCCGGCCACGGACAGCAGGTGCCCGACGACGATGGCGACGAGGAGGACGGCTATGACGAGACGCTCGTCCCATTCGACACGGCTGGGATCCACGACGGCTCTCGGAACTTGCGCGACGACCTGCTGGGCACGCTGCTCGGGGAGCTGACGGCCAAGACGCGCAACGTCCTCGTCGTCCTCGACAGCTGCCACAGCGGAACCGGCACGCGCGGCAATGGCCTCCGAGGAGGACCGCCCTCCGGGCCTCCCGCCGCCAGCCGGCGCTCAGGCAAGGACGACGGTCCGCTCCTCGGGAACTCGGAAGGGGTTGGCAAAGGCTATGTCGTGCTCTCGGCCTCGCGATCAAACCAGCTTGCCCAGGAGTACGTGCCACACCCCGGGCAAACGACAGGGGCGTTCACCTGGTTCCTGCTCTCCGCGCTCGCCTCTTCCCCTCCCCGCGCGACCTACGCCCAGGTCTTCGAGCGCGCGAGAGCCGGCCTCCTCGCCCACACGGTGGGCCAGGACCCGGTCATCGAGGGAGACCTCGACGCGGTGGCGTTCTCCGGCGAAGCCGGCGCTGCCGCGCGGTTCTTCCGCGCGCGCCTCGAAGAACGGGTGGCGCGGGTGGAAGCGGGCAAGCTGCACGGGCTGCAACCCGGCAACGTGCTGGCGCTGCGCCCCCCCGGTACCAACGGGCAGGGTGCGCCGCTGGCCCGAGCGCTCGTGCGAGACGTGGCGCTCACCACCGCGAGCGCGGAGCTGCTCTCCCCGTCTGCGAGTGCGCTGGCGGCGCTCGCGGACGGTGCCGAGGCGCAAGTGCTCGCGTTCGGTGCCGCCTCGGGAGGCGCGCGTGTCTGGCTCGATGGCGCCGCGAAACGGGTGAAGGGTCTCTCCGACGCGGCCCGGCGCTGGCCCTCGGCGCGCGTCGTGGGCTCGCGCGAGGACGCCGACCTGGTGCTCAGCGGCTCGACCGAGGGGCTGAGCCTCGTGGACGCCGGTGGCAGCGCCGTGGGGATCCCCCGAGGGCCGGACCTTGCGCCGCTGCCCGCAGTCCCGGTGTCCGATCCGGACCGCGATGCCCTCCTTGCGCAAGCCGTCGAAAGCTGGTGGCGCCGCTCGCTGGTCCTGCACGCTGGCGCCCGCACCTCGGGCAAGCCGCTGTACGTGCAGCTCGTGGTCCAGAAAGCCCAGGCGACCGTCGAGGGCTGTCCGGACGGCGCGATCGCGCTGCGGTCGGTGGGAGAGCCGGTCGCGCGCGTCCTCGACGGTGAAATCGTGCACCTCTGCGACGTGCTGAAGCTGAACGTGCGCAACCTGGACGCGGCGCGCCTGTACCTCGCGGTGTTCGCCCTGTCGCCCGACGGCAGCGTCGACCTGCTCTTCCCGGCTCGGGGCATGGGCGAGGCGGCCGACGTCGTGCTGCCGGGGAAGGAGCAGGCCCTGCCCAACGTGCTGGTGATGATGCGGCCGGTGGGGACCGTGACGCTCGCGGTCATCGCGACGCAGGCGCGCACCGATTTCTCCTCTCTCTCCTTCGCCGTGCGCGACGTGCGGCGCGGAGGCCTGCCCCAAGGCAAGGGCCTTTCCCTCGAGGGCGACTGGGAATCGGTGGGCACCGACGTCGTCGAGGTGAAGGTCCACGAGTGAGCTGGGCTGGGCGGCCCGGGCTCACGGCACGGTGGCGGGTACGAACAGGAACTGGCCGCGCTCGGTCTGGTCCTCGTCCAGCCGGAAGTACTGCGGCTCCTGAGCCGCGCCCTTCACCCTGCGTACCGCCTCCGGCACCTTGCTCTGGAGGAAGCCCGCGAGCTCGTCGTCGGTGACCAGCCCGTCGCCGTTGACGTCGGCCTCCATCCGGCCGGCGAGCGGCGTCAGGCCGCGCAGGAGGAAGGCCGAGAAGGCGCCGTGGTTGCCCCACTCCGGCGCCTCCCACGAGCGCTGGCTGCGCGCCCCGGCGGTGAGCACCGCGCGGGCCTCGGCCTTCCACAGGCGCATCACCTCGGGCCGGAGCTCGGGCCCGCCGCGAGCCCCGGCGAAGCCGGAGTAGCAGCAGTCGAGCGCGATGAGGGTGTGGCGGGCACGGATCCAGTTGCGGACGTCCTCCTTGAGCTGGGTCATCACCCAGCCGCGCTCCGCCACCGGCAGCTCCGGGTGATCGAAGTAGCCCGCGGGCTGGAGCGCCCCGAACTCCTGGGCCTCGTCGAAATGCCCGCCGTGCCCGGCATAGAAGAACAGGAAGCTGCTGCGGTCCCGGTCGCGGATCCGTCGGCCCGTCTCCTCGATGGCCTTCTTGAGGTTGGTCGCGGTGGGCGCGCCGTAGAAGTCCGGGCCGCCGTCGTCGACGAGCAGCAGCACGTCCTGCGGACGGTAGCCGAAGGTGGAGACGAGCAGCTCGCGGACCGCCCGGGCGTCGGCGCAAGCGGCCTTGAGCTGGGACGCTTCCGGGTAGGAGCGGCACACCCCCGCCACGACCGCGAAGTGGGTCATCCCCCGAGACTCCGCGAAGACCGGCACCAGCTCCTCGCGTGGGAGGGGATCCCCGGTCCGCGCGATCGCCCCTCGCGAGGCCGGCCCGGGCAGGAGCGCGACGCCGAGCCCGAGCGCCAAGACCGCGGCACCGCCCGCCAGAGCGCCCCAGGCCCAGCCGCGGAGGCGCCGCGGCGATCCGTTCCGCAGCCGCAGGTGCCGGCGCAGCAGGGACAGCAGCTCGTCGAACCGGAGCCGCGTGCCGTCCTTGGGCGAGGCGCACAGGGTGTGGTCGAACTCGCGGCCGTCGTACCAGGCTGCCGGGCCGCCGCCGCGCGCCTTCGCCTCGGCCTCGCTCAGGGGCGCCGCCAGCCAGCCCAGGCGGAGCTTGCTCGCGGGATCGGCGCTGAGCACGACCTGCCCGTCCTCGAGTTCCACCAGCAGGAGCGGAAACCCGGCGCCCCCGGGCGCCAGCGCGTCTCGCCGCGCCCAGGTCTTGAACTGCGCGGAGACCGGGCGCCGGAGCACCAGCAGCGGAACCTCGCGCTCGATCCCCTGCGGCGACGCCTCTGGCGGCATCCGGGCGAGGAAGGCCCGCCCGCGCGACCGGTCGCCACGATACAGCGCGCGGTCCGACCGCAGCACGGACTCGAAGGTCTCGAAGCCTGGAATCCGGTCCATCAGGCCGGCATCGGTCGGAGCCACGCCGGCCGCCGCGCACTCGGCCACCGCGCGCAGCAGTCTGAACGCATCGACCAGGAAGGCGTCGCGGCGGGGCTCCTCCCGCTGAAGGTGGTGCTGGGCCACGGCCGCGTAGAGCGACTGCAGCGCTCGCTCCGGCTCACCCTTGTCCGGCCAGTACCCCTGCCGCACCGCCTCGGCATAGCGGGCGATGGCCTCCCATTTCTCGGGGAGCGCGAGCCCTTGCGCCCGGCACACGCAGAGGTAGAGCGCCCAGAGGTCGTCGAAGACGGCGAAGGCTGGGAGCGCCACCAGAGCAGGCTCGGAGGCCTGAGGCAGCGTCCCGAGCGCGGCCCCCTCGCGCCAGACCGCCATCGAAGTGGAGGCTTGGCCCGGAGGGCGCTGCACGACCAGGCCTTGCGCCGGCGGGGGCGCCGACGGCGCGAGCCAGACGACCTGCCAGCCTGGCGGCAGACGATCAGGCCAGCCTGCGACGGGCGCCTCCACGAGACCCGTCAGTCCCCGACCGCGCGGGCCTTGAGGTTGGCCTCGGCGAACTTCTTGAAGCGGTCGGCGTGTGTCGTCTTGGCGCCGAACAGGGACGGCCGGAAGAGCTTGCCGCCGACCAGCTCGGGAGCGGCGACGGCCTTGCCCGCCTTGTCGATCCGGTAGGCGGCCTGCGCGACTCCGGAGTCTCGCGTCGGTCGTGAACAGGACCACGTCGAAGCCGCCCTTCCGGTCGGTGTCGTAGTAGACCCAGGACGCCCCGGCCCGGTCGACCAGGGCGATGCTCGGCTTGAAGGTCTTGGCCGTCAGCTCCTGCAGGGCACGCTCCGCGCTCGCGTTCTTCGGAGCGCGAGTGCCGACGCGGTCGAGGTCGATGAGCACCCCCCTCTGCTGGTCGCCAGTCGCGAAGAGCAAGGCGTTGTCGTAAGGGGCCTTGCCGCCGATCTCGAACTCGGTGTCTTCGTCGTACAGCGCCGGGAACGACCCCATGCCCTCGTCGGTCGCCAGCGGCCAGGAGTCGAGCGCCTGCGAGGCGATTTCGGCGAAGCGCTCCGGGTCCGACTTGGCCAGCAACGCCGGGCGGAGCAGGGCCCGTCCGGCGTGCTCGGGTGCCGGTCGGACGATCTTGCCGTCCTCGATCCAGAAGGCCTCGCCGGCCATCCCTCCCGCGGACTCCTCGGAACGGAGCATCAGCGCCAGCTTCCCGTTGCGCTCCGGGTCGTAGAACACCCACGCCGATGTTCCCTGGAGCACGGCGGCGAAGCGGGCTCCAGAGCTGCCCTCGGCGACGAGCTTCTGCGCACTCGCCGGGTCGGCCCGGCCCAAGCTCGCCTGCTCTGGATCGATCTGCAGGCCCTTGCTGAAGACGCCCGTCGTCACGAGCGAATCCGGCAACCCGTCGCCGTCGAAGTCCTTGAGCTGGGCCTCCCGGCCGCCGCCTCGCAGCGGGTCGGGGACCTGCGGCGCGCTGTCCGTGGTGCTCTCGACGAGGTCGCCCGACAAGGTCTCCCCCATCTTCTGGGCGACGAGCCGGGCCTGCTTGTCCAGCCGGCCGCGGAGCCCTTCGTCGGCGATGAGCGAGGTTCGCAGCGGCGCGCCCGCGTCGCTCTCCGGCGTGCGCTGCCACCCGCCGTCCTGGAAGCGGTAGGCCTCGAGAGGCGTCTTCTCCTGCTTGACCAGGATCCGATCGAAGGTGCCGTCGTTGTCCGTGTCGTACCAGGCGAAAAGGGCCTTCTCGCTCACGAACAGCTGCACCTCCGCGTCGAACGCTCGCTTCTCGGCGACGTCGCTGGCCTTGGGCGCGTCGGTTCCCTTGACGCTGTCCTGGTCGAGATCGAAGAGCAGCGAGGCGGTGTCCTCGCCGGGGAGCATGAGCACGTCGAATTTCCCGTCGAGGTCGGCGTCGCCCAGGACCGCGTCGCTCGCGACTCCCTTCCAGGGATCGGGCAGCATCGCTGGGGGCCGCGCGGGCAGACCCTGCTTGAGGAACTCGCGCACCTCCGACACGTGGACATGGTAGTTGCCTGCCCCGGGGCCGCCGCCGCGATCCTTCGTGACCTTCACGTTCAGGCCCAGCAGCTCGCCGTTGAGGCTCAAGAGCGGTCCCCCCGAGTCGCCGCCGGAGAGGCTACAGCCGGTCTGGACCAGGCGCGCGGGCTGGGTCTTCTCCAGATAGTGCCGCTCCTTCTCGTTCTCCTGGCAGAAGCGGGCCGTCGCCGAGTCCACGGCGGCGACGTTCTGGCACTGGAAGGCGCGCAGCCGGGCGGCGTGCTCGCTCAAGGTGCCCACCGCGTTGACGGCGCAGCCCTTCATCGACCAGAGCAGCCCGACGTTGCCGTTGCCGATGGCCGCCACGTCCTGCCCCACGCGCGGGTCACGGTCCGAGCTGGGGATCGCGACGCGGACCAGCCGGTCCGGCGGATCGACGATCTGCAGCGCGGCGATGTCCTTCTCCGGGTCCGAGCGAAGGACCCATGCGTCGTACTCCTTGTCCGGCTCCACGCTGCCGTCGGCAGCGAATTTGCCCACCATCACCCGCACCTTGGCGCGCAGGTCCTGCAGCTTGGCGCCCGCCACGACGTGGTGGTTGGTCACCACCAGGCCCGGCACCGGCGCCTCCACCAGCACGCCCGAGCCGTAGCCTCGTTCCGTGCGCACGAGGACCGTGGCGAGCGCGTAGCGCTTGAAGAGCTCCATCGCCTCCGCCCCGCGGGCCCCCTCCTCCGCGAGAGCCGCGGCCGGCGCGCCCTGCATCACGAGGTTGGAGGCTTCCATGGTCGGGAGGGCCTTCGCGCGGCTTCGCCCGAGCAGCCCGGCACCTCGCTGGGCCTTGCCCCGCGAAGCGGAGCCCGCCGCGGTGGGCTTGGGACGTTGCTCGGCGCAGCCGCTCACGACGGCGAGGGCGAGGAAGACGGCCAAACTGCGGGACATGGGGCCTCCAGGCTTGGGAGTGGTCGTGTCATACCATCGGTCCATCGACCCGTCATCGACCCGGCACGAGCCTGGGAGCCTGTCGCGCCCCCGCCCGGAAAAGAGGAGCGCCCTCGCTTCGCTGCCCCGTAGCCCCATCGCCTTGCCCGAGTACGTCCGACCGCGATTGCACTGGTCGCCCCCCCACAGGTGCTGCTGTCCCGAGTTGTAGGCGCAGCGTTTCGAGCCGGAACGCCAGGGCGCACGGCCTCTCCTCTGAACATCACTGGCACGGGCCTTGAGAAGGACGCCGCCGTTCCGTGACCCCAACCAACGAGGCCCCAATGACCACCGACATGACGTCCGCTGACGATGCCCTCGACGCGAAGTTCGAGCAGGAACGCCACGATTTCGCCGTCGCCCAGATGGAAATCTGGGACCGCCGCCGTACGCGCCGCATCGTCTGCTCGCTCCTCTCGATGGTCTGGCTCAGCGTCGGCGGCCAGACCCTCTTCCCCCTCGGCTTCGTCATGGCGCTGATGGTGCTCGTGCCCGAGGTGTCCGGGTGGTCGCTTCTGCGTCGCGTGCGCTTCACCGGTCGCCGCAGTCTCTTCCTGCTCGGCTTCGCCGTCCTCGGCCTGCTCCTCGTTCGCGCCCGCCTCGGGCTGTTCGACGGGGACAGCACCTTCTCCCTCGGCTGCTCGTTCGGCCTGCCGTTCTGATCCACCTTCCACTTCCGACCACTCGTGAAGGGCGCCCAGTACCAGGCCGTCACTCCTCGCCAATGTCTGCGCTCATCCGCGTCGGGCGGAGACGTCGACGTCGAGCGCTCCGCGATTCGGCCGCTCGCAAGACTGTCCTCGAGAACAGCTGGTCGTACGAAAGAACGTGCCACCGACGTTGTCGGCAAGCGCGGCCGTCGATTTCGGAGTGCTGAAGGTATGTCAGTGGGTTCCGACATTCCTTCAGCGTCCGGCCGCGCCCCGCGCTATGAGCAGCCCGAGTCCTCAGGCGCGGTTCTGAAGCCCTGGGCCACTGCCCAGGTCGCTCAGCAGCCCTTCCAGGACTCGCTCCTCATGCACCGCCCTTCCCCACGCGCTCATGGCGGGCTCGAGCTTGTCGTCCCAGAGCGCCGCCACCGGTTCGCCCACGAGGTCGGTGCCGCCCTCGGCGGCCTCTTGGTAGTCGCGCGCGGCCATGCGCCATGGCGAGGCGCCATGCCTCTGCCGGATGAGGTTCGCCATCACGATGCCAGGCCAGTCGAAGTCACCGTGGTAGTGCAACGAAGCCCCGGCGGCGACGAGCTGCTCGAGGAGCAGCCGCGCCGAAGTCCTCGGCATTCCCTCCGTGCAGACCAACGGCATCGACCTCGGTCCCAGCTCGTTCGCGGCAGCGATGACGACGCTGGGGTTCTCGCAGACGAAGACGCGGCGACCGGCCGCTCCTTCCTCGAGAGGAAGCGGCTCCCGCACCAGCTGCCGAGTGCTGATCCGATAGGGCTCCCCCGCCTCCGCATGCAGCCTCAGTGCCCGGCACAAGCACGTGTCGCCCGGCACGGCGAGGTTGAGCACGAGCACCGGCCCGCTCAGCTCGTCGCAGAGCACGCCGACCTGGGCCCAGGCATCCCGTCGCGCCTCCGAACCGGCCACTTCGCACCCGGCAACCTTGGCCACGAGCTTGAGCGCGAGCGTCCCCAGCGGCTCGCTCGGATCGAGCGCATGGGCATCTCCCGCAACCGTCGCGGCCAGCTCGGCGATCGCCATCCGCTGGGTCGGGATCCATCCAGCGAGATTGACCAGCTGGTTCCCGAGCTCGCGCGCCCGCTCCGGCCGGTCTCTCGCCAGCCGGCGCAGCGATCCCGTCTGCTTGACCTCCTCGAGCACCGCGCGAAGCGGCTCACTTCCCGACGCCCGCCGCGCGAGGTCGTCGAACACCTTCGCCCACTCGCGAGCCTCCTGCTGGCGCCGCCCGCGCTCGTTCTCCACCGGCCCCACGAGCGACTCGACCGCCTCCTGCAGGTCCTGGCAGAGCCCGGCTTCGACCAGCACCTGCTCAAGCTTCGCCAAGTCGACCGAGACGGCCCCGCCACGCCCAGCCCGCCGGCCCAGCAGCGCCCCCACCGCCTCGCGCTGCTCCTCCGACGCCTCGTCGAGCCGCACAATGCCGGTCAGCGGCTCCCCCAGCTCCAGCCGGCGCCGAAGCCGAGCGAGCAGCCACGCGAGGCCCGGCGGTCCGAGCGCCGCCACGAGCTTCTCTCGCGAGGCCATCACGCCTCCTCTCTCCGCGCGTTCTCCGCCCCATTCTCCGGCGCGGACGGACTCACACGGTGGTCGGCCGAAATCCGCTCCTCGCCGTTCCATACCCACCGGGTGACGCCGATGGCGTCGATCCCCGGGCGCGTCGCGAGCTGGTAGATGCCCAGGCCCGAAATGGTCCGGTAGCAGCCCCACTCGCGCTCGCTGGTGAGCAGGAAGTCCAGGTCGAAGGCCTGGAGCAGCCCGAACGACTTGCTGCGCATGTCGCTGTCCACGCCCACGAACGCCTCGTCGAGCAGGATGAGCCGCGGCGCGAGCCGGTCGGCGGTCTTGTAGTGCGCTGCGGCGGCCGCGAACTTGGGGATGGTCAGGGCGATGGCCTTCTCGCCGCCCGAGCCCGTGCCGTGCGTCCTCTTGGTGAGCTTCTTCCAGCGCCCGTCCTGGAAGCGCTCGACGGCGAACCGGTGCCACTTGCGGTAGTCGAGCGCGAGCGCGAGGTGCTCCTGCCAGGTCGCGGCCTCGTCGGCGGCACGCACCCGCCGGATCTCGCTCTGCAGGAACTCGCCGACGGCGGCGCGCTCCTTCGCCGACCACGTGGCCGACGTCCGCAGGAGCCGCTTGCGCACCTCGGCGAGCCCCGGCCGCGACTCCTCGAGCGCTTCCCACTCGAAGCGCAGCTTCATCCCGGTGCTGGTCGTGCACCGCTCGAGCTCGGAGTTCATGGTGGCCACGAGGCTCTCGCCCGCGCGCAGCCGCTCGTGGAGGTGCGAGGCCACCTCGCCAATGAGGTGGTTCTCGATGATCTCGTGCTCCCGGGCGTTGAGCAGCCGCTGGCGGTCGGCGACCTCGCGGCGCAGGTCGTCGGTCAGCTCGCTCATGCTGCAGCTGCGTCCCTGGAAGAGGGCCTCGACGACCAGCACGTCGTCCACGACCTCGAAGCTCGGCCGCAGCTGCTGGGCGCCCAGCTCCGCGATGAGCTGCTGCACGCTGCGCTGGATCTCGCTGTGGTTGCGCTCCCAGGCCGAATCGTCGGCATCGACGGAGCCGAGCTGCTGCTCGGCCAACCGGGCGATGTCGACGCCCCGCGTCGGCGCCCACGGCCCGGCCTCGACCTCGGCCAGCTCGCGGACGGCGGTCACCAGCAGCTTGGTCTTCGCAAAGCGCTCCAGCGCCTGCAGCGCCCGGTCCCGAACCTCCGCCTGGCGACCGAGCGCCTGCCGCTCCTTCTCCGCCTCGCCTTCCGCTCGCGCCTTGCGGGCGAACGCGTCGCGCTCGGCCAGGCCGGACTGTCTCTCGCGCTCGTGGATCTGTTCGAGCTTGCGGCGCGCCGCGCCTCGCCTCGCCAGGACCTCGCGGGCTTCGGCGCCGACGGTCTGCTCGAGCGTCTGCCAGCGCTGTGACGCCGCCTCCGCCTCGCCTCGCGACACGAGGCTCGCTTCTCTCGCGCGCCCTTCGAACGCCCGGGCCCGCTCCAGCGCACTCGCGGCGGCCGCCTCCTGCTCGAACGCCGCCCGGCTGCTCTCGATCTTTCCGGAGAGGCGCGCCAGCGCGCGCAGGTAGCCCTGGACCGCATCTTCCAGCTCCACCGCCTTCTCGACCCACTTCGTGAGCCCAAGGTCCTGCGCCGCCTGGTCTCGACGAGAGACAGCCTCTTCGTGCGTGCGCCGCCGCTCCGCCGTCACCTTCTCGGCCGCGGCGAGCCTCGCCCTCGCTCCGGCGGCCTCGCGGGCCGCCGCGCCGATCTGCGCGGTCGCGCGGAGGACGCCTTCGTCGCCCGGGCTGCGCTCCAGCTCCTGCTTCGCGGTCGCGGCCCGAGAAGCGACCTGCTCGAGCGCACGGCGCAGCACCGCCAGCTTCGCCTTCGCCTCCGCCAGCTGCGCCACGACGGCCGCCAGACGCTCCCGGCGCAGCGCCTCGCGCGCCCCCTCGCCGATGTGCTCGGCCGCGGCCTTGGCCCACGCTCCGTGGAGCGGTCCCAGCTGCCAGCGCCCGCTGACCTCGACTCGCACCGGGCCCGAATCCGACCCCAGCCCGACCTGGCGCAGGACCGCCTTCACCACCTCGCTGCCCATCCCGGCGCAGCGAGCGTCCTTCGGGTCGATCGCCGGGACCAGCGCGTGGCCCAGGTGTTGTCCCTCCGGCGGCAGCGGGCTCGACTCGGGGATGACGAACGCGTCGTGCACACCGTCGAGCAGACGTCCGTCCGGCGTCACCCATGCGTCCAGCAGCCCCGACGCCTCGAGCGCGGCCTCGAGCCCGGCACGCTCTCCGGGCCCGAGCCCGGGCGCGAAGTCACAGAGCCTCCACAGCGGTGCCCCGGCGCGTCCCTCCCGTTCGGCGGCGCGCGTGTGGGGCGCGGGCGGCGGCTGGTGCTGGCCCGACTCCAGCGCCGCCTTCTCCTTCTCCAGCCCTTCGGCGATCTCTCCTTGCGCGCGGAGGGCCTGCGCCGCCTCCGAGCGCGCCGCCGCGATCCGGTCGTTGGCGGCGACGAAGGCGCTCTGCACGGCGGCCCGAATTGGGCTGGGGCCGTCGGCGCGCTCGGCCCATTCGCGAACGTCCTCCTCAAGGCTCCCGGACTCCGCCGGCGCCAGCTCGCGCAGGCTCCCCGACCACGTCCGGTAGGCGCCGAGCAGGCCAGCAACCGCCTGCTCGCCTTCCTTCCTGGCCTCCCGCTCCCGCGCGAGCGCACCGTCGCGCTCGGCCTCCAGCGCGAGCTGAGCGCTGCGCGCCTGGGCGAGCTCGGACGAAGAGCGGACCACCTCGCGGTCGGCCTGCGCCAGGAGCCTCGCCTCCTTGAGCCGCTTCCCGCCCGCGGCCTCCAGCTGCCTGAGAAACGACGCCGCGGCACGTGCCTCGTACGGAGGCGCCCCGAGGACCTGGACCGCGGCCTGGTGGACCGTGGTCAGCGCGCAGCCCTCGGCGTGGAAGGCGCAGTCCGCCAGCGAGTCGTTGAGCGCCGAGCGAGCCTGCTGCGCGCGCGTGGCAGCGACCTTCGAGTCTTCCCCGGCCCGCTCGCTGCTCGCCGCTGCACGACTTCGCTCCTCCTCCGCCCGGGCCGCCGCAGCCTTCCTGCGCTCCGCCTCGACGCGGGCGGCATCGAGCGCCTCCGCGTTGCGCATGGCCTCACTCCCGGCCAGCGCCTCGCTCTCGGCCTGGACGCGCTGCTCCTCGACCTTGAGCTGCTCGAGATCCGCCACCGCCTGCTGCTGGTCGGAGCTCGCCTTGAGCTGGGCGGCCTCGGCCTCGCGCAGCGATCGCTGAAGGCCTTCGTACTCCGAATGGGCCTTGCGGACCCCGGCCGCGCGGCGCCTCGCGGCGACCTGCGCATAGTGCTGGTAGCGCTTCAGGAACGACTCGGCCGCCGAAAGCGCCTTCTCGAAGCTCGTCAGGTGCCCGCGGTCGGTCTCCAGGCCGCGGAACGCCTCGGCCACGTCCGCCAGCAGCGCCTGCGACGGCGGCGCCATCGCCTCGGACAAGGCGTTGGAGAGCTCGGCCTCGTCCAGGTGCCGCGAGAGCTGCGGCTTGCGCAGCTCGATGAGCAGATCCACCAGCGCGCCGTAGCGCTGCTCCCCGAGCTTGAAGAGCCGCGCGTCGACCTCCTTGCGGTAGGCCGTCGCGGTCCGGAAGACCTCGCCGTGCGCGCCGATCTCCTCCTCCAGCTTCTCGCGGGTCAGCGCCTGGCCGCCGGCGGACTGCAGGAAGAGGTCCTGACCGATGCGCTGGCGGGTGACGAAGAACCACTTGTTGGTCAGCCCGCGTCCCTCCGCAGCCTGCAGACCGCAGCCCAGGGTGAGGAAGTGCTCGCCCTCGGCGTCGACGCGCCCCAGCTCGAGCCACGTGTAGCCCAGGCGGTCCTTGTAGCGGTCGAGCAGCAGGTTCCACTCGATCCGCTTGGCGGCATCTCCATCGGGCTCCAGCCGGCTCGGCGCCACCTCTCCGTCGAGCAGGAAGGGCAGCTGCAGCGCCAGCACGCGCGACTTGCCCGTCCCGTTGTTCCCCCTGAGGAGCAGGTGGCCCTTCTCCCAGAGGAACTCCTCGTGGTCGTAGCGGAACAGGTTGAGCAGCCCGCTGCGGAGCGGCTCCCAGCGTTCACGGGTCGGCCTGGGCAGCGTGGCCTCGGTCATCGGTCACTTCCCTCCGAACAGTCCCAGCTGCTTGCCGCGCGCGCCGGGCGCAGGCGCCGCGTCTTCAGCCAGGGGCTCGAGCGTGTAGCGGGCGATGGCGGGCAGTGGGATCACCCCCTCGCTCGTCTTGCGCACCAGGCGCAGCTTCGCGAGGCGATCCAGCGCGGTCGCGGTCAGCGCCACCTCCGCCCCGGGCTCCGACGCGTCCTTGCGCCAATGCGACTTGTGCTGCTTCGCGAGCGACGCCACCAGCGCCTCCAGCTCCGCGCCCGGCACCACGGAGGTGGGCGAGCGATTGGCGCGCTCCGCCAGGTGCTCAGCCAAGAGGAGCGCCACGTGCCCGTCGGTGCCTTCGTCCGGGAAGCCGGCGTCGCTCAGGTCGCCACGCCCGTCGACCATCGCGATCCCCTCTCGTCGGATCTCCGGGACCAAGCCGGTCGCCTTCTCGATCTCCGAGAGGAGCAGGTGCCGCTGGCCGGTCAGGTACGCGCGCTCCTCATCGGTCAGGTCCTGGTAGTAGACGACCGGATCGTCCAGCAGCCGCTGCACGAGCGAGGTGCGCAGCTTGCGGTTGCGCGCCTCGTCCGTCGCCGGCACAGGCGGCACCGCCAGCGCTTCCAGCCGCTGGAGGAAGCCCGTTTGCTCGACCGTCGAAGGGCTGCGCTGGACCTGCAAGAGCGACGCGAGCGCGGGGCGCTGCACGGTGTAGAGCACGTCTCCCTTGTCCTGCAGGTACTGCAGCTCCTCGCCCTGGACACGGACGAGGACCTGGAGCGAGAGGAGCAGCCGAACGACCTCGACCATGTCGCGGCGGACCTCGTGCAGGCTCAGGTCGAAGACGATCCCCGCCTGGGCCAGCGCCGGCTCCGCACCGCAGAGGAGCTCGATCTCCTTGGCCAGGTTCCCGAGCGTCGTCTGGCGATCCGAGCGCTCCAGCGCCGCGAGCGCGAGGCAGGCCAGCACGTAGCGCCGCCGCGAGAAGGGCTCGCCGCCGCTGTCGCAGGCGGCGCGGGTGGAGTCGGCGAGATCCGCCGGGGTCTTGCACAGCCGCGCGAGCTCCGGGTCCACGACCAGCGTCCAGCCCGGGAAGCTCGCGAGCCACTCGCGCAGCCAGGCGGCGTGTCGCCGGACCAGCACCAGCTCGCTCGCGAAGGGCCCGCGCGCAGTCAGCAGCGGGTGCATCAAGAGGCAGCGCAGGGCGCGGCGGCGCTCCTCGAGCTTCCGCGTCCGACACGCGCCGTGCGGCGAGATCGCGGCCGGCGCTCATGCTGCGTCCTCCGTGGCGGCCCGCGACGACAGCCGGCGGATGGTCACCTGGCAGTCCGGCCCCGACAGGCGGCCCAGCCCGGTCACCTCGATCGTCGCGCGCGCGTCGGGCTCCTCGAGGAGCGGTTCCAGGCGAATGAGCAGCCCTCCGTCGCTGGACGTCGTCTCCACCGGCGCGTCCTCGCGCGTCCGGGCCGAGAGCGCCTCGCCCAGCAGATCGAGGAGGAGACCGAACTCCGTCGGGTCCAGCTCGCCGATCTGCGAGAGGCGGGTCGTCGTCCCCGTGGCCAGGCGCCTCAGGGCCCGCTCGAGCTGCTCGGTCTCCAGGCGCGCCAGCCGCGCGAGCTCGGCCTTCTCCTGGCTCTTGTCGACGACATCGTTGACGCGTCCGCGGCGCGTGTAGCGTCCGGTGGCGCGCAGGCGCAGGGAGATGCGCAAGGGCGGCGCCTCCAGCCAGCTGGTCTGCGGCCCGACGTCGTCCAGCTCCCAGCGCTCCCGGCTCGAGTCGTCGATGGTCAGGTGGCGCGCGGGCGGCAGTCCCGTCGCGGCGCGCCAGAGGCGGTGCGCCTGGTCCTCCGACTCCAGCTCGGCGAACCAGCGCGCCAGGGTCCGCCAGTCGGTCGAGCGGTCTGCGCGGGTCAGGCGCCGGTCGTGGAGGTTCGCGACCGCGCTGATCAGCGCGGGAATGGCCGAGCGGGCGCGGGCACGCAGCACCTCCGCCTGCGACGGCGCGTCGCCCTGATCGACGAACCACGCGCGCAGGCCGTTCCACCGGCCTCGCCACCCCTCGAGTGACTGACTCCGGGACTCCGGCGTGACCTCCAACGCATCAGCCAGCTCGCGCTCCGCCGCCGCCTGCAGCAGCCGGTCGGCACCGAGCGCGTCGAGCCGCTCGATGGCCGAGGCGATCTCGCTGCCGGAGACCACCATCTCGCCGATGAAGCGCTCGAGATACTCGATGAGCCGCTCCTTGTAGGCGACGAAGGCCTCGACGGACGCCCCCTGCAGATCGATGGTCCGCTGGAGGCTGCGCATGAAGGTCTGCGCGCGCGAGGTGCAGCTCCTCCAGCGCCAGCATCAGCGACTTGAGGATGCGGGCCACCTTGCTCCCGTCGAGCTCCGCCGCCTGGGCCTGCTGCTCCAGGTCGCGCAGGAGCTCGACGAGGTCCGCCAGCGCCGCGGTCTGCAGCTCTCCGGGCTGGACGAGCCACTGGTGGAACGCCTGCACCGCGCGCTCCGCGGCCTCGCCCTCCGCGGTGAGCTGGTAGAGGAAGCGCGGCCGGTAGAAGTCCTCGACGGTCGCCACCTCGGCCGTGTCGGGGTGCGCTTGCAGGTTCCCCCAGTCGCAGAGCTGGGCGAGCTGGGCGTCGAGCTCCTTGGCCTCCAGCGAGCGCCCGGCCGCCGCGAGCGCACGGAGCAGCTCGGCGGGCCGCAAGTGCAGCGAGAAGCGCGCCTTGGCTGCGACGAACACGCCGAGCACCGCGCGATACGACTCGGCCTTCTCGGCGTTGAGGTAGGCGAAGGCGCGAATCTGGCCGGGCTGCAGGTCCATGGAACCCGGGCATCCTACCCAGAGCGCGGACACGAGGCGCGCGGCAGTTCGTGCCGGGTCGCCAAGCCTTCGGGCGGCAGCATGTCTGCGATGGGACTGAGGCTGGCCCCTGGACAAGCTCGGGGTGTCGGGGCGATGGGCCCTGCTTCCCGTCTCTCCGATGGGCTACAGTCCCGCCTCCCCGCACCGGAAGAAGAGGCCGCGCCCATGCTCGTCCTTGCTCCGTTCCCGCGAAGCCCCATCGCCTGGCCGGAGTACGTCCGGCGGCACCTGCGCTCCGACCTGGACGCCTTCGTCGCGTCGATGGCCGCGGCCTCGCACGCCCCTGCTCCGGCAGCGCCGACCTCGGGCCACTACGTCGTCAACCTCTGCGACTGCAACGTCGACGCGCTCTGGGCGAGCGCCAAGGGCCGCTTCCCCTACCCGAAGATGCTCATCGTCGACCTCTTCCTCGAGGCCTCGCTGCAGGCCGCGGTCCACTGCTACGCGCTCGACCTCTTCGACGCCTACGCGCACGCGCGCGGCGACTCCTCGGTCGTGATCCGCGAGCACGGCACCGAGCGCATCTTCCCCGACCGCTTCCTCAAGCTCCTGGGCAACGCCAGTGACGACGTCGAGCTGCGTCAACTCCGCCCTCCACGAGCTCATCCCTTCCTGGATGGCGGTCTTCGACCGGGTCGTGGCCCGCGCGCCCGGCCGCGCGAGCCAGGTGCTGGAGGACCTCGCCAGCGACGACCGCTTCGTGGAGTCGCTCTCCGACTACCCGGCCGCGCTCGACGTGCCGCGCATCCTGCGCTCGCTGGCGCGCAGCTTCAGCGCCTGACCACCCCCGTTCTCCCTGAGCCCTTCGGCAGGCTCGGGACAGGCCACGGCAGAGGCGGACCCCTGCGCGGTCATGTCACAAAGTAGCTGCCTATCTTCAGCACGCGGTCGCGCTGCGCACCGGCCGTTCCTAGTCGCCCGCGAGCTTCTTGCGCAGCGTGTTGCGGTGGACGCCCAGGAGCTGCGCGGCCACCGACCGGTTCCCGCCCGCGCGCGCCAGCGCCGCCTTGACGTGCTCGCGCTCGACTTCCTCCAGCGTCTTGAACCTCCCGCTCGCGCCGCCCGCCTCCGCGCTACCGAAGTCCGGCAGGTCCTCGGCGACGAGGGTCCCTCCGCTGGCCAGCACCGCCGCCCGCACCAGCGCGCTCTGCAGCTCGCGGACGTTCCCTGGCCAGCCGTGTTCGCGCAGCGCCGTGAGCGCCGAGTTGGAGATGCCGTGGATCCCCAGCTCGGCCAGGGTCGGGTCGCTCGTCAACGTCGCGCGCACCAGCGCCGGGATGTCGCCCTTGCGCTCGCGCAGCGGCGGCACGTGGAGCGGGAAGACGTTGAGCCGGAAGAGCAGGTCCTGCCGGAAGGCGCCCGAGGCGGCCATCGCGGCCAGGTCGCGGTGCGTGGCGGCGATCACCCGAACGTCGACGTGCCTGGGCCGCGCTCCGCTGTCGCCCACCGTCTGGATCTCGCCCGACTGCAGGAACCGCAGGAGCTTCACCTGCGCCGCCAGCGGAAGGTCGCCCACCTCGTCCAGGAAGAGCGTGCCGCCGTCGGCCGCCGCGAACTTGCCGGCCGAGTCGCGCAGCGCGCCGGTGAAGGCCCCGCGCACGTGCCCGAGAGCTTCCGACTCCACCAGCTCCGCCGGGATCGCCCCGCAGTTGACGATGACCAGGGGCCGCTCGCGCCGCGGCGATCCTCCGTGGATGGCCCGCGCGACCAGCTCCTTGCCGACCCCGCTCTCCCCGGTGATGAGCACCGGCACCCGCGTCCGGGCCACCTTCGCCACCAGCCGCCGCACCTCGACCATCGCCGGGCTGGTCCCGACGATCTCCTCGGTGCTCGCCGGCGGCGCCGTCTCCTGCAGCCCCTTGTCCAGGTCGCTGCGTAGCGGCCGCAGCACCGCCACCTCGGGCTCGAGATTGTCGACGCGGGTGAGCAGCGCGCTCGTCAGCTCCGGCTGGCTGCCCTGCACCGTGAGCTGCAGGGCCCGCTCGAAGGTCGCCCGCGCCCGCTCGCGGTCGCCGAAGAGCGCCTGCGCCGAGCCGAAGCGCAGACAGGCCTCCGCCGCGCGCGCCACGTTCCCCTGGTTGGACCAGATGGAGAGCGCGGTGGTGAAGAGCGTCTCCGCCGCCTCGCGCTCGCCGCGCGCGAGCCGCGCGTGGGCCTCGGCGAGATTCTGCGTGCGGCAGCATCTGCGAGCGGCGCGACTCCTCGAGCAGCGCGCGCCCGCGCCGGGCCGCCTCCAGCGCCGCGGCCCCCGAGCGGCCCGGACGCGACGAGTCGGCGATGGCCTGGTCGAGCAGCGTCATCGCCAGGTTCACCCGGTCGCCCAGCGACTCGAAGATCGCCGCGCTCTCGCTCAGGCGGGCCAGCGCCTCGTCGATCCGCCCCAGCGCCGCCAGGGCCCGGCCCACGTTGCGCAGCGGGAAGGCCTTGTTGCGCGGCGACTCGGTGTGGCGCACCAGCGCCAGGTCACGCTCGTAGGCCTTGAGCGCCTGGGCCGGCTGCGCCCGCGAGAGCGCCAACGTCCCCAGCCGGCTGAGCGCGAGCGAGAGCAGCGTCTCGTCCTCGCTGCTCTCGGCGATGGCCAACCCCTTGCGGATGTAGTGCTCGGCGAGCCTCCGACTCGCCCATGTCCAGGTAGTGCAGCCCCAGGCTCAGGTACTCGCGGCCCTCGCCCAGCCGCACCTCCAGCGAGCGATAGACGGCGATGGCGTGGTTGTGGTGCCCGAGCGCCTCGATGTAGCGCCGCTGCACGCCGTAGACGACCGCCAGGTGGCGATGCACCCGCGCCAGCGTCAGGCTCGGTCCGCCGCTCGAGAGCAGCGCCAGCGCGCGCTGCCCGGCGTCGATGGCGCCCTGCAGATCCGCGGCGCGGAAGGCGACCAGCACCAGCCACCCCGTCGCTTCGGCCTCGCCGCGCACGTCCCCATCCGCGCGGGCGTCGGCCGCCACCGCCTCCAGCAGCGAGCGCGGCTCGGTCTGCGCGTGCAGGCCGGAGAGCGCCGCGGCGCGCAGGATCTGGAACTGGCGCGAGAGCGGCGGACGCACCCCGCGCTCCGACCGGGAGATGACCTCCAGCGCCGACTTGAAGCGCGAGGCGTTCACGAGCAGCAGCGCGTGCTCCAGCGCCAGCTCCGGCGTGGCCCTGGCGCGCCCGGCCTGCTCGGCGGCCTCGACGGCCTGCTTGACCCGCCCCAGCCGGTCGAGCGCGCGGACCCGGAGGAGCTGGATCGCCGGGTCCGTCGACTTGCGCGAGAGCCGCTCGACCGCCTCCCAGTCGTGACGCTCGAAGGCCTCCCCCACCGACCCGCCGCTTCCGGAAGCGCGTGTGCGTGTCATGCCGACCAGGGTACCCCTCCGGCGGACCTTGCACACGCTGCACAGTTCCTGTGCAGCACCTCCGGTCTCTCCGGGTCCGCCCTCAGAGCGGCGGGAGGGCGGCACGGTTGGTGAAGCAGCACCGGGCGCTGGCTCCCCGCTCCCGCCCCGCGCTTCTCCTTCCGGAGGTGACCTGTGGCCGTCCTGCCCTTCGTCGAACCGCGCCCCTCGTGGTCCTCTCGCCCGCCCCCGCTCTCCTACAACGAGGGGAAGGGGCACCTGTCGGTGAACCCCATCTGCGGCTGTGGGCTCGGGTGTCCGTACTGCCTCAACCTCGCGGATGGCATCGGGCGCGAGCGCCGCGCGCTGGCCCCGGTCGACGAGCCTCGTCGGAGCGCTCGAGGAGCGCGTCGGGCTCGTCCGCCAGCTGCGGCTGTCGGTGATGGACTTCTGCGACCCGTTCGACCCGACGGTGCTGCCGGTGCTGCGCGAGCTGCTCGAGGGCCTTCAGGACCGGCTGCCCGGCCAGGTGGTGCTGATGACCTCGCGGCTGCACCCGGGGCCGAAGTGGCTCGACTGGCTGATGTCTCTGTCGCTGCGCGTCTCGGTCTTCGTCAGCCTTGGCGATGCCACCGGACGGGTCTCGCCGGTGACCCCGGTCGCGCCGCGCCTGCAGCTGCTCCAGGACTGCCGCGACCGCAGCCTGCACTCGGTGATGCTCCTGCGCCCGCTGGTGTGCGAGTGGACCGAGCCCGCCGCCCTGCGCCGGCTGCTCGCGAGCGCGGAGGACTGCTGCGACGAGGTGGTCCTCTCGGGGCTGCAGCTCTCGCCGCCGGTGGAGGGCGCGCTCACGCAGGCCGGCTGGCCGGTGCCGGCCATCCCCGCGGGCGACAACGGCGGCCTGGCACCGGAGTTCCGCGCCTCGGTGCGCGCGCTGGCCGCCGCAGTGGTCCGCGGGGTCCCCGTCTCCGAGCACCGCAGCTGCGCTATCAACCGCAGGCTGCGGCTGCGCTGCGTGGTCACCCGGCAGGCGCGGCCAGGCGCGGGTCCCGGCGCCTCGGCGCTCTGCGTGATGGCCTGCTGCGGTCCGGACGTCACCGCCGGCGCCCCGGTGCGGCTCGACGGCTACTGCCGGTTGAAGGTGGCGGCGTGAGGGCCGCTCGGCCCGCGCGAGGTCATGGACGCCATGGACGCGATGGACGAAATGGACTGGGTGGATCTGCGGCGTCTCGGTCTGGGCGACCGAGAGCGCGTCGGGGCCAAGGCTGCGGTGCTGGGCGCGCTCTTGAAGCAGGGGCTCCCGGTGCCGCCCGGGTTGGTCGTGCTCGACACCTCTCGCTGGAAGGGTCACTGCCCCTTCAGTTCCCCTTCCGGGTTCATCGCCCGGTCGTCGGCTCCTGTGGAAGACGGCGCTGCCCATTCCTTTGCCGGGCAGTTCGACAGCATCGCCGGGCTCCGAACTGCCGCCACGCTGCGCTCGGCGGTCCGGCGTGTCTCCAGGCCGGGCTCGCGCGCCCGGGCCTACGCCGCACGCCTGGGAGTCGCTCTGCCGCCGCGCATCCCGGTGCTGGTGCAGCAGCAGGTGGCTGCGTCCCGGGCCGGCGTGCTCTTCACCGCCGATCCTCTCGGCCAGCGGCGCGGGTGCTTCTCGGTCGCCTGGAGCGAACGTGTCTCCGCTGTCACCGATGGCCGGCCGGGCGCGCTCGCCACCTTCAACCCCTTCGCGCTCGTCGCTGCGGCGGTGGCCGACCCGCTCGTGGCCCGCGCCCTGCCCCAGCTCGTCGAGCACGCCTTCGCCGCCCAGGGCCTCTTGTCGCGCGAGACGCCGCTGGACCTCGAGTGGCTGCTCGACCGGGACGGCCAGTTGTGGATCGTCCAGGCTCGGCCCGTGACCTCGAAGCGACGCCCGCTCCACGCTGGCGTCCAACGGCTCGTGTCCGAGGGCTGGCTCCTGGTGTCCCCACAGCCTGTCTCCACCCTCGCGCAGCACCAGTTCGCCGTCGCCGCCCAGACCGACGCCCGCGCCGCCTTCTTCCACCACGCTCACTTCGAGCGCCGGGTCGTGGACGGCTGGCTACTCGCGCGACGAAGCAAGACCTCGGCACGGCCGCAGCTCGACGGCGATTCTCCCCGCGCGTTCGCTCGGAGCTTCTTGTCCCGCCGCCGCGGCAACCTGGCGTTCGCCGCCCGCGCCTTCGCCCAGTGGACCGTGGCCACGCGAGCCGCCCGCCGCTGCGCCCGCCGGGTCTTCGCCTGTGACCTGCAGGCGCTCAGCGACCGGCAGCTCCGCCCCCTTCTCCGCAGCTCCCTGCGCACCTACGACCGCGTCCGCCGCGTCCATGCTGCGCTCTGGTATCCCGTCGACTTCGCCAACGACCTCGACGCCTTCGAGCGCAAGTTCGGACCTGCCGGGCTGTGCGCTTCACTGCCGCGCCCTCCCATGCGCACCGCGCGCGACCGTGACGGCGCCGCGCTGGTCCGCAGCATCCGCCTGCGACACGGGAAGACGCACCCCCGCTGGGATGCACTCGCGAACGAGGAGCGCGCTGGGGTCCACACCTTCCTCCGCCGCCACCCGTACGCGTTCGGCTCCGCCGCCGAGGTGCAGGATTCTGGCCGCGTACTCTTCGTGGCTCGAGGCGCCGGAGCGCTGGTGGTCGCAGCAGGCTTCGGTCGCCGAGCCCGAGCTCGACTCTCTCCTCACGTCCTCGCCCCGGCCCGCTCCGGCGTCGGGCCTGGTCGGCACCGCGCTCCGCGCGCTCGCCGCCGCCTTCTCGCCGCTCAAGGACGATCGCGTCGAGCTTCTGGCGCTGGCCGCGTGCGCGCTCCGGCGGGTTCTCCTCGAAGCTGAACGGCGCGTGGGGACGCACGACGCGGTCCGCGGATGGATCTTCGAGCTCGACCCGGCGGAGCTCCTCTCGCTTCCACGCCAACCGTCATTGAAGGAAATCGCCGTCGCTCGACTGCGCCGCCGCTGGCTCGAGGGCTTCTGCGATCCCCTGCCGCAGAGCGCTCCTGAACCGCATCCGAGTCACGCGGGAGACGAGGTGGAGGCCTTTCCGCTCTCCGCCGGAGTCGCCCGCGGCCGCGCCCGCGTCGTCCGGACTGCCGACGAGGCCGGGCGCCTGCTGCGCTCCGGCGAGATCCTCGTCACCGAAGAGATCCGCCCGGCCTTCACCTCGGTCCTCCCGCGCGCCAGCGCCCTCGTCTGCCGGCACGGCACGCCGCTGTCGCACGCCGCCATCGTGGCGCGCGAGCTTGGCATCCCGGCGGTCTCCTTCGCGGAGCTGGCCCGAATCCAAGACGGGGCTCAGCTCACGGTCGACGGCGACCGCGGCCGGCTCCGGCTCATGTCCGTCCCCGAAGCGAACATCGAAGCCGTCCGTCTCCGCTGATCAAACAGGGAGGTGCACCGTGGCAGCTCGCGAGCTCGACCTCACCCGCATCGTCCACCTGAGCCTCCTCGCCCGGCGCGAGGAGGCCACCAACTCCGGCACCGTCGTCGCCGCGCATCCCCGCTCGCAGTGGCTGAGCCTGCGCAGCGTCTTCAACGCCCACCAGCGCATCTTGGCCTCCGCCCTCGCCCGCGAACGCCGCCCCGGTCTCATGGTCTTCCTGCTCACCTCTAGTGACGTCGAGGGCTGGTGCTGGCTCTCGGCGACGGACGACCTGCGCGCCGGCACCCTCGGCCGCCATGGCTGCGTGGACCTCCACGTCCCCTACGAGTCGGGGCTCTCGCTGCGGCACTGCCTCTTCCTGGTTCGTCGCTCCCGCGAAGGCGTGCGCACCTACGTCGCGGACCTCAACTCCTCGACCGGCTTGCGCCTGGAGGACCAGCGCGTGGTCCAGGCCCTCTCCACGGACAGCCACGTCTTCCTCTACCTGCCCGGAGCCGTGCTCGCCTGCTTCCCCACCGGCGCTCCCCTGCCCTGGGATCCCGACGCCCTTCCCGCCTTCGAGACCCTTGCGCCGCGGAAGGTGCTGGGCCGCCTCGAACGCGCCCCCGACCTCCGCCTCTCCGTCGGGAAGGAGTCTTCTTCCATCACGGTCCTCCCCGGTCCCGTTCCGGTCGAGTCGGGAGGCCTGCTCCTCCCGGGAGAGGTCGCCGCGGGCGAGCTGCGGCTCGAATCGGACGAGGGCCGTGAGCGGCTGCAGATCGGGCTGTCAGCGCTCGATCGCGGAGTCGTCCTCGGCCGTTACGAGCGCTGTACCGGCGGTGGCCGGGCGCTCACCCACGAGCGGATCTCGCGGGTCCACGCGCTCCTCGTCCGCCGCGACGAGCGGCTCTACCTGGCCGACGCCGGCAGCACCAACGGCACCTGGCTGGGCGAAGAGGAGATCAAGTGCGCGCGGCTCGAGGACCGGGCCGAGTACTGCCTCGGCGCCGCCGCGACGTTCTCGTGGCTGCCGTTCGACTGACGCGGGCGATGAGGGAGTCGAAGCCGCCCGCTACCGGCGGTTGCGCTTGCGCGACTTCTTGGCCTGCTTCTTCTTGGCCTTCTCGCGCTTGGCCTTCTGCTTTGCAGCCTCCCTCTGCGCCTCGTCGACCTCCTCGACCTCCCCGAAGTCCTCCTCGACCTCCCCGAAGTCCTCGTCGACCTCGCCGAGGGCCTCGTCGCGCCCCGCGAAGTCCGAGTAGGTCCCGAACCAGTGCAGGTACTCGTGGATGTCGTCGTGCATGCGCGAACGGACGGCAACCATCTCCATCGCCTCTTCCGGTCCGCCTGCGAGCTCCTCCTCCACGTTGTCCATCAACCCGAGCTCAACCATCTTCTCGAGCGCCGGCCTCAGCTCGGTGGGGTGGAGATCGAGGACACACATGGCGGCCACCTCCCACAACTCCAGGTCCTCGGGGTCGGCAGTGGAGAAGAACCGCTCATAGAACGCGATGGCCTGTTCGCGCGGCAGCATCCCTTCGAAGACCGCGTGGTTGAGGGCGCTCAGCGCCCCGGACCGCACGTAGGTCCCCAGGTGGGGATTGAGCGCCATCGCCTGGATGGACTCGACGTTCCCGCCGCTGGTCCGGTTCAGGAGCGCGGGGAGCGTCTCGGTGACCATGTCGCCCCAGAGCAGGTCGACGAGATCCTCGTCCAGGGAGAAGGCGCGGACGATGAGCGGGTGCGCCCGCGGTTCGCGGAAGAAGGCCAGGAGCGACGCCGCGAAGCAGTGCTGCGAGTGGCAGGTCTCGGCGAACGCCTCCGGCGCGGCGAGCAGCTTCTCCAGCACCTGGAGCAGCCGCGGCGTGATCTCCTCGCGCAGCGCCACCGCCTCGTCGACCTCGGCGCGCGGATACTCCCGGAACTCGGACCCAAACAGGCCGAGTAGACGGTCAACGGCTTCCTGGCTCACACTTCACCTCAGGGGCGTCACTTCACCAGCCGCAGCTTCGGCCGCTTGAAGAGCGCGCGGGTCGCCTCTTCCGGGCTCTGCGCGTCGGTGGCCGTGCGCGCGAGCTCCAGGGACTTGGTCAGCAGCGCCGAGCGGTCGGGCTCGCCCAGCGGCAGCACCTCGACGCCGCCCAGCGCATGCTCGGCGGAGGCGGCGAAGCGGACCATGCACATGTGGTCCAGCTCCTCCTCGATGTCCGCCTCGGCGACGCCGATGCCGCGCAGCACCTCGCGGGTGCCCATCACCAGCTGCTCGGTCAGGTGCCCGATGTCGCTGGCGCTCACCAGCACCGGCAGCCGGGTCCGCGAGCTCACGCAGAGCACCACCGGAGCGCCGCTGCCCTCCAGCGGCGTCGCATACCAGTCGCCGAGCTTCCCGGTGGAACGCGGGGGCTCGTCTTCGGGTCGAATCCTCGACCGCTCCAGCAGGTCCCCCTCCGCTCGCAGCGTCAGCACGCTTTCGCCTCCACGAGTCGCATCGTCAGCGGCCGCACATTAGCCACACTCGCTCCGGCTGCGAAGAGGAGAAATTCGCCATCACTTGCTTGACAGAATCGGTGCGCTTCGGGGAGCGAGCCGGCCCAGGCCGACCATCTCGAACGGCAGCCGCGCGCCCACCAGCAGCAGGCCCGCCGCATAGGCCAGGCCGAACGCGGCGGCGCTGGCGCAGAGCACCGCCAGCGGCCGCGCGGGCCCGAGCGCGGACTGCGTTCCCCACGACGCCGCGGCCCCCGCCAGCGAGGCCAGCGCCGCGCGGGACAGCTCGGCCCACGGCATGAGCGTCCGCACCGGCGCCCCGAGCGCCCGGGGGACTCGCCAGAAGAGCGCGGCCTTTCCGGCGAACTCGCTCAAGAGCCACGCGCCGACCGCTCCGACCATCCCGAAGCGCCACACGCCGGCGATGACTGCGGGGACGTTCACCAGCGCCTTGATCGCACTGCCCTTGAAGATCTGCCAGGTCTCGCCGCGCGCGCGCAGCACCCCCTCGAGCGGCAACGCGGCCAAGAGGATGGAGACCACGCCGACCCGGAAGATCGGTACGGCGGCCAGATACTTCGCGGTGAAGAGCGTCGCCAGGAACGGCGCCGCCGCGATGACCAGGAAGACCGAGAGGGGCACGAAGGCGTAGGCCAGCCGGGCCACGGCTCCGCGGAAGACGCCAGCGCGCTCGGCGAGCCGCCCGTCCCGCTCGAGCTCGCCCAGCGAGACCATCAGCACCTCGCTCGTCGGCGAGTAGAGCAGGTCGACGAACGGGACCTGGAAGAGGCCCACCGAGTAGACGGCGAACGCCGCCGGCGCGACGTGGGCGGCGACGAAGTACTGGTGGAAGTACCCCTGCGGCAGCCCCACCGCGATGGCCGCGCCGAAGGGCAGCGCCTGGTGGAGCTGCGCCCGGATCCCCTCGCGCGCGAGCCACGGCCCGCTCGTCCCCCGCGGCACGACGATCCACGTCGCCGCGACCCGCAGCAGCGCCCACCCGGCGACACCGGCCATCACGCCGTGGACGCCCCAGCCCAAGACCGCCGGGACGGTCATCGCCGCCGCGCGCGACAGCTCGGAGACGATGTAGACGGCGCTCGCCGAGCGGGTCCGGCCGCTCGCCGTCAACGAGATCTCCAGCGGCACCGAGCAGAGGATGCCGAACAGGTAGACCGCGAGCTCGGGGGCGTGGCGCGCGAGCTCGGGGTTGTGCATCCAGAGCGCGACCCGGTCGGCCTGCCAGACCAGCACGCCAGCGGCGAGCACGCCGGCCACGGCGAGGAAGAGCATCGCCTGGACGACGTAGGGCCTGCGCTGCGCCGTGCGCGGGACGAAGTAGTAGAGGGTCTGCGGCACGCCCAGCTGCAGCACGTAGAAGAGCGTCTGCGCGACGAGGAAGAGCTGCTTGTAGGTCCCGTAGTCGTCCGGGCTGAAGCGGCGCGCGAGCACCAGCGGCAGCACGGCCGAGGCGGCGGCCACGAAGAGGCGGGCGAGGATGAGCGGGCGGGCCCGCGCGAAGCTCATGCGGGGACGGCGTCGGGGCCGCGCGCCGGAGTCCCCCTGCGGGAGAGGGCCTCGTCCACCAGCCGCTGGTTGAGCGCGCGCACGTCGTAGCGCGACGCCGCGAACTCCCGCGCCTCGGCGCCCAGCCGCCGCAGCTCCTCCTCGTCGAGCGCGAGCAGCTCCTGCGCACGCTCGGCGATCTCCCCTCCGCTGCCCGGCTCGACGCTGAACCGGCGCAACCCCTCGGCGAGCGACTCCTGCACGCCGCCGGTGCGCGTCGAGACGACCAGGAGCTTCATCAGCATCGCCTCCTGGACCACGCAGGCCTGGTTCTCCTCCCAGCGCGCGGTGCGGATGCTGGGCAGGAGCAGCGCGTCCGCGGCCCGGTACTCGGCCTGCAGCGCGTGGTGGGGGAGCTCGCCGACCAGCCGCACGTTTCGGGCGAGCCCCTCGCGCTGCACCCGCGCCTGGAGCGCCCGGCGCTGCGGGCCGTCGCCGACGATGCGCAGGCGGAAGGCGGTGCGCCCGCGGTCGAGCAGGAGCCGGGCTGCGTCGAGCGCATGGTCCAGCCCCTTCTCCACTCCGAGCCGGCCCACCATCAGCAGGCGCAGCAGCCCGTCCTCGCGGTAGCGCTTGCGGGTCGCCGGCCGGTACTCGCCCAGGCGGAACCCGACCGGGCACAGGACGATCTTCTCCGGGCGGCAGCCGCGGGCGACGACCTCGTCGCGCGAGTAGCCGGTGTTGGTGAAGACGACGTGCACGCGCTCGAACGCGCGCCGTGCCAGCTCCGCGCTGATCGTCCCGCCGCCCGGGATCTCGCCCCCGTGGAAGTAGAGCGCCACGCGCGCGCTGGGGTAGAGCCGCTCGAGGAACGCGAAGGACTGGGCCGTGACGAGGTTGTGGACGAGGCACAGCTCGGGCGGCTCGTCCGGCAGGCGCACGCTGCGCGCCGCGTCGAGGAGCTTCAGCTTCGCCGGCAGGTCGTCCTCCCAGGCGGCGTGGATGGCCCGGCCGACGCTCCCTGGCCGGAGGACCAGGTCCCAGAGCAGACCGGTCGCGCTTCCAGGAAGCGTGCGCAGGGTCGAGGGGCAGTAGGTCGTGCGCCGGTCGAGCTGGAGCTCGTCGATTCGGGCGTTGCGGGTCCGATCGAACTTGCCGAAGGCGAAGACGCGCACCTCGTGCCCCTGGTCCATCCAGTCCGCGAGCTGAGCGTCGTAGTACGGCTTGTAGGTGTTCGGGAAATGCTCCGCGAAGACATAGATGCGCATGCCGCTCCCCCGCGCGGTCAATCTGGGGCCGGCGCGGGCGCCGGGCACACCGGCAGGGTCACGGTCGTCGGGGGCGGCGCGGAGTACCTGAAGAGGCGGCAAGGACGCACGGTGCTGCGCTGGCCCCTCGACGAGCTCGGCCCCTTGTATCTGGTTCCTGCGTTCCGAGGGAGAAGCTCGAACAGTTGCTGGGGCATGCCGCCGCAGAGGCGAGGCCGCAATCCAAGGGTGAGACCTTCTGGGAGCGTAGCTGGTCGGTTTGGGGAGAGGGGCGGACGGGGGGAGGGGGCGGCCTTTTGCCCCCTCCCCCCGTCAGTTCCTCATCGAGGCGGGACGGGAGCCTACGCGCTGGCGGCGCTCCGGCAGGGAATTGGTGTCCGGCCTCTGGAAGCACGAGAGTGTCTGAAAATACGGCTGTCGCCCGAGAAGACGAGCGACAGCCGCCAGGAGCGGTACGCCTCGATGCTTCGCGGGCCCCGAGACGTTCCGACTCCTGTTTGCACTATCCGCGGCGTACTTCGGCCGGGTCAACCTCTCGAGAGGGCGCTCAGGCAGCCGTAGGCAGCCCTTCCAGCGGGCCCGCGATGGGTCTATCGGCTGGCCGTTGCCCATTGCACCGGTTGTGGGCGGCGGCTTCGTCTGGATCGCCGTGTCCGCCGACGGCAGAAGCGTTGCCGGGCTTGCGCGCGAGCAGCGAAGAAGTTGCGCGATCGCGCGCACAAGACCAGCTACCGGCAGACGGGGCTGGGCCAGGCGCAGCGTGAGCGAGAGACCCATCGGCGTCGGTCCAAGCAAGCCGAGTACATGAGGGGTTGGCGCCACAAGCACGCCGCTCGCGCCAAGAGCCTCAACCGCGAGGCGGCGGCCCGCTACTACCAGGCGCATCGCGACGAGATCCTGGCAAAGCGCCGGAAGGATAGAGCCTCGCGTCAGTCTGGTGTTCTCAGTAATGGGGCAGCGCATATGGATTGCCGGCCCGTCTTCGGGCTATCCCTCCGAGCGCAGTAGATGAGCCACCGCAGTCCGCTGCCCCTCGGATTCCGCTTCGGCGAGATCGTTGTCGAGCTTGGTCGCGGTGGCTCGTTTTGCCGCTGTACCAGCGCGAGCCCGCACAGTTGCTCGAGCCCTCTTGACGGGAGCTCGCATTCGCAAGGTTGCGCCGCGCTGCCTTTCGCAGGAGCTCGCCCAACGCGAACCGGAGAGAACTCATGGTCAAGAACGGATGCTGTGTCGGTATCGACGTATCGAAGAAATGGTTGGACTGCGCGGTCTGGCCCTCCGGGGAGAACTTCACCGAGCCCAACTCCCCAGCGGGCATCACGCGTGTGGCCGAGCGCATCCGTAAGCTCGTCCCCAAGCTCGTCGCAGCGGAGGCCACCGGCGGCCTCGAGCTGCCGGTCATCACCGCTCTGGCGAACGCGACGCATGAGGTCGCGATCGTCAACCCCCGTCGCGTGCGCGAGTTCGCCAAGGCGCTCGGGTACGACGCCAAGACCGATGCGATCGACGCCGGCGTCATCGCCCACTACGCCGAGGTCGCCAGCCCCATACGCTACTGCCCGCCCTCGCCGGAACGCATGCTGCTCGAAACGTTCCTCACGCGCCGAAGACAGCTGATCGCGCTGGCCACTGCAGAGCGTGGCCGGCTGTCGGCCATGCCCGCCGAGGCCGTCGACGTGCGAGCCATGACCGAGAGGCACCTCGCCTGGCTCGTCGAGGAGCGCACCAAGCTGGATGCGCTCCTGCTCGCGCAGACCCGTCAATCCGAGGAGCAGCTGGCCCGATACCAGTTGCTCTGCTCGGTGCCCGGGGTGGGCCCCGTCACGGCAGCCACGCTCATCGCGAGCCTTCCCGAACTGGGACGGATCAATCGCAAACAGATCGCAGCACTCGTTGGTGTGGCTCCCTTCAACCGAGACACCGCACACCGGGCCTTCGGTGCCCGCTCTGTCTGGGGTGGCCGCGCCGACGTCCGTACGACGCTCTACATGGCCGCGCTCGTCGGAAGCAGGAGCAACCCAGTACTCAAAGCCACCTACGAGAAACTCGTTGCCAGGGGCAAGCCCAAGAAGCTCGCCCTGACGGCGTGCATTCGCAAGCTGCTGCTGATCCTCAACCAGATCGCCAAGTCCGGTCAGCCATGGCGGTCATCCCCACCAGCGAAGGAGGTCCCTTGAAACTTCTCCCACCAGCTCAACGCCTCTCCCGTTCCCCTCAACTGGCCGCACTGGCCATCCTTGAAGCGGCACTTGGGCCCTGCGAGGAAGCGCTCCTGGCCGCGCATGACGAACTCGCGTACGGCGCCGCGGTAGTGTGCGAGCGCGGTCCCGATGCCATGCGCGCTCACTCGGTCCTGGTCGCCAGCCGAAGGCTCGGCGCCGCCTTGGCCGCCTACCACGAGGCCCTCGGCAGGAGCGAGCGCAAGCGACTGCGCGAGCGCTACCGCGACATCCCGTTCTAGAAGCCACACACGACGAGAAGGAGTACCGAGGCCGCTCACGGCAACTCCCGTGAGCGGCCTTGGCGTCTACTGTTCCCGTTGACTGCCAAGACAGTTGCTCGACAAGCTCGGGGTGTCAGGCGGGCTTCGCCATCTCCGCGAGCTTGGCCACCGTGTTCAGGTTCCGGCCGGTTCCTTCCTTGGCGAGCGGCACCTTGAGCTTCGAGGTGCCCTGGCCGGCCGGGTAGTGGATGAAGAGCTCACGGCCCTTCAGCTCCAGCTCCTCGCCACCCGGGGCCTTCACGCCGTCGAGCGCGCCCTTCCCCGGCGCCTGGTCGAGGAAGAGCACGATGACGCGGTTCGGCTCGGCCTTCTTGAACGGGTTCGACTTCAGCACTCCTTCGAGCTCGGCGCCGGTGCGCACGACGACGCCCACCGGCTTGCCCATCTTCTTCTGCAGCGCGGACTCGAGCGCCGCCTTGGCCTTCGCCTCGGTCAGCGGCGTGTCGAAGACCACGTTCCCGGACTGGATGTAGGTCGCGACGCCCTCGAAGCCCGCCTTCTCGCACAGCGCCTTGAGCTTCCGGCATCGCGAGCTTGCCGGTCCCGCCGACGTTCACGGCGCGAAGGAGAGCGACGAACCTGGGCATCACAACCTCGGACTGGCGCGGACCAGCGGCCGCGCCGGCCCTCGGGGGGGGATTCGAGTCGACTCAACGACCGGCGACGAAGCCGGCCACCTCTTCGATGACTTCCCTGGCCACATGATTCGGCCGGTCGTACTCCTGCGGCGTCGAGGGGCCGGTGCCAGGCATGAAGTGGTGGTTGAGCCCGGGGAAGAGCTTGAAGGCCACCTTCTTCTTGCCCTCCAGCGCCTTCTTCCAGCCGTCGAAGTCCACGAGCGTGACCTGGTAGTCGCGCTCGCCCTGGGCCACCAGGACGGGGACGTCCAGCTTCGGCGCGAAGCCGCCCTTGGCGTACTGGCGCAGGTCCAGCCAGTAACTGCCTTCGATGCCGTCGACGACGTCCTCCGGCTTGAGGTTCGGGTCGTCCAGCTTCTTCGCCACCGCCTCGGCCTCCGCCAGGAACGCCGCCTGCTGCTCCTTGGGCACGTCCCAGCCGTGGTCCATCAGGTAGCGGTGCTGGTCGAGGTGGACCTGGCCGTCGGTCCGGGTCGGCCCGGCGAGGAGCACGACGCCGCGCACCCGCGGGTCGTCGAGCGCGGCCTTGGGCGCCACCATCGCGCCGAGGCTGTGGCCGACCAGGAAGATCCGCTTGGGGTCGATCTCCGGGGTCTTGGCGAGCAGGTCCACCGCGCTGCGCACGTCCTCGAGGTACTCCTGCTCGATGCCCTTCACGTACTCGGCCATCTCGCCCTGGTACTGCCGCGTCTTCTTCTCGTAACGCAGCACCGCGACGCCCTTGCTGGCCAGGCCCCACGCGAGATCGCGGAAGGTCTTGTTCGGGCCCATCGCCTCGTCGCGGTCGCTGGGGCCCGAGCCGTGGATCAGGATCGCCGCGGGCAACGACGCCTTGCCTTTGGGCAGCGTCAGCGTTCCAGGCAGCGGGTACTTCTCGACGCCGACGGTCACCGCCCGCTCTTCGAAGGCCTTGAGGTCGACGTAGTCCGCCGGGCTCCAGCCGTCCCTGAAGAAGAGCCCCACCACGCGCTCGAGGCCGTCGATGGCGACGAAGACCTGGCCGCTCTTCTTCTCGTGCAGGCACTCGAGCGTGATGCCCGCAGACTTCGGGCGCTGCTTGATGCTGACCACGTCGATCGCCTTGAAGGCTCCTTTCTCTCCCAGGTACTCCTGAGTCGCCGCTTGCAGCTTTGGGGCGCTCAGACCGGGCGGCGCCCAGCGGGCCGCCGCCTCGTCCCACTTGCCGGCGACAAGCAACGACCAGTAGTCACGCGCCAGCGCCTCGAGCTTCTCCTTCTTCGGCAGCGGATGCGTCCGCAGGCCGCTGATGCGCCCTTCCTGGTCGAAGAAGACGACGAAGGTCATCAGCCCCTGCTCGTAGAGGCAGTCGACCACCTCGCCCTTGGCGCCCGGGACCTCGAGCGCCTTGACGACGGTGATGCTCTGCAGCGCCCCGCGGCCGGCCCATGCGTCCAGCACCTCGGCGAGCCTCTCGGCCGGCAGCGCCTGTGCCATCTTCGCGTCGAAGCGAGCGGCCGCCTTGGCGAACTCCTTGTGGGCGAACTCTTCGGCAAACGCCCGGGCTGCGGCAGCCTGGGCGGAGTCGGCCTTGGCGGGTGATGGCGCTGCGGCAGGCGCGGGCGCTTCGCTCTTGGCAGCAGGCGTCGTGGCGCAGCCGGCGAGCATCGATACGGCGATGGAGATGAGTCCGGTACGCATGGCGACCTCCCGAAGAGGGGGCCGAGCATACGCCGAACGGGCAGGCCAAACCCTCGAGTTCACCCCTTGCGGGCAGCCACCTGAGATCCCCTCGACTTCTGGGCACCAAAGACGTACTTTATGGCGCACTTTGTCCGATAGGGACTCAGTGGGGCCGCCCGTTCCTGTGCGGTTCGAACAAGAAAGAAGAGCAAACGTAATGGCTAGCGGCACTGTGAAGTGGTTCAACGACGCGAAGGGCTTCGGCTTCATCACGCAGGACAACGGTGGTCCGGACGTGTTCTGCCACCACACTGCGATCCAGGCGGAAGGCTTCCGCACCCTGGCCGAGGGCCAGAAGGTGGAGTTCGAAGTGACCAAGGGCCCCAAGGGCCTTCAGGCTTCGAACGTCCGCGCGATCTCCTGAGATCCGCTGAGTTCCTAAGCTGAGAGGCGGCCCTGGCTCCGAGCGAGCCAGGGCCGCTGTCTTTGCGGGTTGCGGCAGCGGCGGCGTGGAGTCCGACAGCGTGCTCGAAGCGGGCTCGTTGAGCCGCCAAGGTCGCCAAGAATTGCTTCTCGCCGCGGGCTTGACGCAGGGCGGAGGGCGGTCCCTCTCAGCCCGCGTGACGAAGCCATCGGCAATGCGGTACGAGGTGTCCTGCATCCCTCTGGGAGGAGGACACCTTGAAGACCGGTCTCAGGGCGGCGCTCGTCGTCGCATGCTTGGCCTCCACCACCTTGTTCGGCTGCGAGGTCCACATCGCGACGCTGCCGGACGATTCCGGCGTGTCCGACGGCGCGACGTCGGCTTCCTCCGACGCGGCATCCCCGGACTCGGGGGCTGCTCCAGCCAACCCCGACGCCGCCTCGGGCGTCGATTCGGGCACTGAGCTTGCTGGCCTTGATGCCAGCAGCGAACCCGCGGATTCCGGGACCTCGGAGCCGGATGTGGGGCCCTCCACTCCCGACACGGGCGACACCGAGGAGGATGCAGGCGGCGCGGGCCTCGACGCTGGTGGCGGCGCCGGTCTGGATGCAGACCTCGCTCGTCTCGACGCGGGCGGCGCCGGTCCCGATGCGGGCCATGCGGGGCTCGATGCAGGCAGCGCTCGTCTCGACGCGAGCAGCGCGGGTCTCGATGCGGGCAGCTTCATCGGCGAGACGGACGCCGGGCCCGTGCTCCCCAAGCTCGCCGACGACACCTGGTTCATCTCCGCGGCGGAGGCCAACGGAGCCTTCGACAACGCCCGCCCCATGGCGGACTCCGTCTACGATCCCGAGTCGAACACCACCTTCGGCGTCTACCTGGGCGGCCTCGACGTGGCCAGCGCGGGCATCTACGCCTTCTCGCTCAACCACGACACGAACACGCAGGCCGGGCCGGTGGAGCTCTTCAACTTCACCGCGCACAACACCACCGTCGACGGGCACAGCTACCCGCAGGTGGTGAAGTCGCAGGACGGCCACATCCACGTCTTCTTCGTGAACCAGCGCAGCCTGGGCGGCGTCGACCCGCACTGCAACTTCCACTTCCGGTTCGACAACCCCGGGACCATCGAGGGCACCTACACCACCGAGCAGCTGCGGCTCGGCGGCGCCGGGCTGTTCGGCCGGCCGGGCACCGCGCTCATCCAGGGCGAGTACCCCAAGGCCTTCGTCGCCCGCAACGGCGCGATGTACTACTTCACGCGAGCGGTCCCCACGAGCAGCAACGAGCCGACCTTCACCTATGGAGGCACCGACTACCGGGTCGCGTACCGCTCGCAGATCTCGGATCAAGTCGACCGACAACGGCCTCACCTGGCAGCCGGCCAAGGTGGGCATCGCCCGGCTCAACCTGGACGACTTCTTGACCGAACCGTACCTGACGCAGGTCGTAGCCGAGCCGCCCCGCGACGGCTACCCCGAACGCTTCCACTTCGTCTGGACGCTCGCCGCTGGGCTCGACCTCTTCTACAACGCCAGCGGAACGCTGACGTACAACTACCACAATGGTTTTTCGAAGAACCTGTACCACGCGTACTTCGTCCCCGGAGAAGACAGCTTCTACTCCATGGACGGGACGAACCTGGGCGAGACCATCGACGGCACGGAGATGGACACGCACTGCGTGGTCAAGATCACCGGCGACGCCACCGTCCCGCCCGTGCCCATGACCTGGGCCCAGCACCAGGCGCTGATGGCCGCGCCGTCGCGGACCTCGATCATGGGCAACATCGCCACCATCGACGGCACCGGCCACGTCATCGTCAACGGCACCTACGAGTGGAGCGGCGCGGCCTGGCTGGAGAACGGCGCCTCGAGCTCGGACATCCGCTTCATGGAGTGGCGGGACGGGACCTACTACGGCTACGGCCAGAGCGGCGCGGCCTACAAGTCGGGCACCGGCCTGGGGGCCTGGACCGAGGTGGGCAACATCTTCGACGACCTGGCGGGGCTGGCGAAGCTGCCGGCGGCGCTGCAGCACATCTCGGGCTCGGTGCGGATCACCGCCACGACGGCGCCCTCGCACCCCGCGGCGCGGTTCTGGTTCAAGAAGTACGGCTCCACCGACTACATCGGCTACGTCGTGCTCGGCGGGCACACCTCGAGCGGCTCTCCCTATCGGATCCTCGCGCAGGCGAACCCGGCCACGGTGAGCTCCGGCGCGCCGCTGACCCTGCGCATCTACCTCACCGACGAGTGGGGCGCCCGGGTTGCCGGCCACTCGCGGACCGTGAACCTCTCGACCACACTGCCTGGGACCTTCCCCGCGAGCGTCCGGGTGACGAACGGCCGGGCCGAGGTGACCGTCACTCCGACGGCCTCGGCGGCGCCCGGCGAGTACCGGATCCAGTTGTCGGGGACCGGGCTCGAGACGAGCAGCGTCTACGTCACCGTCCAGTAGTGCATGCCTGGCCTGGCTTGGAATCCGCCGGCCGAGCAGCGCTCGAACTGGGAGCATGTGGGCCGCCAAGGTCGCCAAGGGACCAAGGTCGCCAAGAACTGCTTTCTCGGGCCGCGATGCCATTTCAAGGCTTGTCGGAATGACTCGACTCGAGGCTCGCCACGTCGGATCTCGCGAGAAGCGTGACCGAGCAGGTGGTTGAAGCCAGGAGGAATCTCAGGTCTTGGCGACCTTGCTCCCTTGGCGACCTTGGCGGAGAAACAGGGGGAACCCGGGCTATCACGCCATCCGGTGGTGGGCCTCGACCTGCCGCGACTACTTGGCGGCGGTGGGCGTGTTCGTGACCTTGGTCCGCTCGCACTTGCCCTGGCAGGGGCCGACGAGCTGGGTGGATGCGCGGACCTTGAGCTCCGGCTCGGCTGCAGTGGCCATGGAGAGCGTGCAATAGCAGGCGATGAAGGGGCAGGCGACGAGGGCGGCGAGAGCAGTCAGGCGCATCGGCTTCACTCCGGTTCGAGACCATCTGTTCCTCGGCCTGCGCGCTTCTGGGACGGCGCCCGCGCCAATGCACAACTTGGCGTAGCCAGGGGCCTTTTTCGCCCCGGGAGCCTCCTGTGCGCACGGCATCCCTCCTCGGTCTGGCAGCGCTGTTGGCGCTCGGCACGCCCAGGAGCGCCCGGAGCCAGCAAGCGGGTGCGGACTTCGGCGACGAGAGCGATGCCCAGCCGCAGGCCGAGAGCACCTCCGGCGAGCTGTTCTCGAGCTTCTACACGTCGCTCGCGCCGTACGGTCAATGGGTGCAGGACCCGCGCTACGGCTGGATTCGGCTGCCTGCCGACTCGAGCTACCGCCCCTACACCCGCGGCCAGTGGGTTTACACGAGCGACGGCTGGACCTTCGACAGCGTGGAGCCGTTCGGCTGGGCAGTGGACCACTACGGCCGCTGGTGGATGTCGCCGCAGGGCTGGGCCTGGGTGCCGGGCTACATCTGGTCGCCGGCGTGGGTGCAGTTCCGATACGCCCCCGGCTACGTCGGCTGGTGCCCGCTCGGACCGGGCGACTTCGTCTATGGCTTCTCCTTCGGCGCGCGACTCACGCCGTGGCTGTTCGTCAGCATCGACCTGTTCAGCTCGCCGCTCTACGACACGCTCTACCTTCCCCCGCCTCGAGCACATGAAGCCTACCGGCACGGACACGAGGTCCCGCCTCGCGTCGTGGGCGGCGGCCGCGCTTTCTACGAGGTGCCCGGCGTGCGGCACGGACGACCCGCAGATTCTCGCCAGCACGCCGGCGCTCCCCCGGGAATCCGGCCTCCGTCGGCGACGGGATCCCTTCCCCATGAGGCGCCGAGCCACCGGGGGTGGGTGAATGCCCCGCCGATCGGCAGCGGAGGCTCTGGTGCTAGCCGAGTGCCCGAGCGCGCCCCCGTCGTGAGTGGGCCTCCGGCGACACCGCCTGCGGTCATCCCGCCGAGCACGCTGCACGCGACGCCGCCTGCGGTCACCCGCCCGAGCACGCCTCCGACGACACCGCCTGCGGTCATCCCGCCGAGCACGCTGCACGCGACGCCGCCTGCGGTCACCCGCCCGAGCACGCCTCCCGCGACGCCTCCTGCGGTCATCCCGCCGAGCGCGCTGCACGCGACGCCTCCTGCGGTCACCCGCCCGAGCACGCCTCCCGCGACACCTCCCGCGGTCATCCCTCCGAGCGAACCACACGCGATGCCGCCGGCGGTCACACTCCCGAGCGCGCCGCCCGCGCCGCCGCCTGCGGTCATACCGCCGAGCGCGCTGCCCGCGGCGCCACCTGCGGTCACACTCCCGAGCGCGCCTCCCGCGGCACCACCTGCAGCCACGCCTCCGAGCGCACCGACCCAGACGCCGCCCGCCGTCACACTCCCGAGCACGCCTCCCGCGGCACCTCCTGCAGCCACGCCTCCGAGCGCACCGCCCCCGACGCCGCCCGCCGTCACACTCCCGAGCGCGCCTCCCGCGACGCCCCCTGCAGCGACGCCTCCGAGCATGCCGAGCGCTCCGCCCCCGGCAGCGCCACCGACACCTGCTGCGCCACCGACACCTGCTGCGCCACCGACACCTGCTGCGCCACCGACACCTGCTGCGCCACCGACACCTGCTGCGCCACCGACACCTGCGAGCCCTCCCCCTGCGGCGGCTCCGCCGTCCGGCTCCCACGGAGGCGGCCACGGATGGATTCCAGGAGGCGCGGTGCCAGGGGGCACGCGGTAGCCCAGCGGACAGAGCGTTCGCACAACCCCTGTTGGAGGTCCCCCGAGCGAACCGGGATGGCTAACTCTCGACCTTCGACCGAGCGGGGGGAGCCATGGACGAGCGGCACGAGGAGCGGGCAGAGACGTCGATCGCCGCCGAGACGGTCGAGCTCGAGGAGCAGGCCCGGAGGAAGGCCGCCACTGAGCCGCTGGCGGCACCCGTCCCGGTGCGCCGGATGATCGTGAACCTGGGGCCGGCGCATCCCGCGATGCACGGCACGGTGCGCATGGTGCTCACGCTCGAAGGCGAGACGGTCATCCAGGCCGTCCCGGAGATCGGCTTTCTGCACCGCGGCTTCGAGAAGAGCTGCGAGAACTCCACCTGGACGCAGTGCCTGCCGTACGTCGATCGGCTCAACTACGTCTCGGCGCTGCTCAACGACTTCGGCTTTTTGGGCGCGGTCGAGAAGCTCCTGGGCATCGACATCCCCGAGCGCGCCAAGTACATCCGCGTCGCGGCGGGCGAGCTGCACCGCATCTGCGACCACCTGACGCTGGTGGGCGCCATGGGACTCGAGCTCGGGGCGTTCACCGCGTTCCTGTACGGCATCGAGGCCCGCGAGCTCATCTACGACCGGGTGATGGAGCTGACCGGCGCGCGCGTGACCACGAGCTTCGGGCGACCGGGCGGCCTGGAGCGCGACCTGCCCGCCGGCTGGCCCGAGAAGGTGCTCAAGACGCTCGACAAGGTGGAGCAGATCCGCGGCGAGATCGACAGGCTGCTCTCGCGCAACCGCATCTTCATCGACCGCACGCGGCACACCGGGGTCATCTCCAAGGAGGACGCGCTCGACTGGGGCTTCACCGGCCCCTGCCTGCGCGCCACCGGCGTCCCCTACGACGTGCGCAAGGCGCACCCCTACCTCGTCTACGACCGCATGCGCTTCGACATCCCCGTGGGCACCGAGGGCGACAACTACGACCGCTACGCCGTGCGCATCGAGGAGATGAAGCAGTCGGACGCCATCGTCCGCCAGGCGCTGAGGGAGATGCCGCCGGGTCCGGTGCTGGTCGGCGACTGGCGCATCGCGTTGCCGCCCAAGCCCGAGGTCTACGCGACCATCGAGGGCGTGATGGCGCACTTCAAGCTCATCATGGAAGGCGTGCAGGTCCCGGAGGGCGAGGCGTACGCGTACACCGAGGGCGCCAACGGCGAGCTGGCGTTCTACGTGGTGAGCGACGGCAGCGGGCGGCCGTACAAGTGCCACCACCGCGCCCCCGGGTTCGCCATGCTCTCGGCGATGCCGCAGCTGGTGCAGGGCGGCTTCCTGGCGGACATCGTGCCGACCTTCGACTCGATCAACATGATCGGCGGTGAAGTCGAGCAGTAGCCAGGCACGCGAGCACGCGCGCGGCCTATGCCGAAGCTTGGCATGGATGCGTCCCCACGCCCCGCCGACCCTTCTGTGCTGCGCCAACTTCCCGGCGAACACCGGCTTCGCCTGGACGTACATCGAGGGCCTCTACGCCCGCCTGGCCGACCACCTTGCTCAGCACGGCGTGCGGACCCTCGTCGCCTATCCCTCCCTCACGTCCCCCCAGTCCACTCCGTCCACCACGTCCACTCCGTCGACCCCACCTCTCGACTGCGGCGCGGCCATCGCCGTCGAGCTGGACACCCAGACCACCTCGCCCCAACTCCTTGGCTTCCTTCGCCGCGAGCACGTCCGCGCGCTCTACCTCACCGACCGAGCGCCGCTTCACGGGTCCTACCCCGTGCTCCGCGCCTGCACCGGGCTGCGGCGCATCGTCGTGCACGACCATTCCTCCGGCGCGCGCAGCGTGCCGCGCGGGCTCAAGAAGGTGGCCAAGTGGCTCGCCGCGCGCACGCCGCTCGCGGCGGACTCGGTGGTCGCTGTCAGCGACTATGTCGCCCGCCGGCAGCTCGAGGTCGCGCTGCTTCCTGCGTCACGGGTCCACCGCATCTACAACGCGGTGCAGTCTCCCCAGCGCACACCGGGCGACCTGCGCGCGCTTCTAGGCATAGGCCCAGAGCGCCCGCTCGTCGTCTGCGCCGGCCGGTGCACGCCTGAGAAGGGCCTACCAGTCCTGCTGCGCGCGCTCGAAGAGATCCCTGCTCCACGCCCGGCGCTCGCTTACATCGGTGGCGGCCCGGCCATGCCCGAGCTTCGCGCTCTGCGCGAGTCGCTCACCTGCCGAGACGACGTCTTCCTCGTGGGCTACCGGCCCGACGCAGCTGCCCTGCTCACCGACGCCGACGTCTGCGTCGTCCCCTCCGTCTGGCAGGAGGCCTTCGGCCTCGCCGTGGTCGAAGCCATGGCGCAAGGCAAGCCGGTCGTCGCCTCGCGGGTCGGCGGCATCCCGGAGCTCGTCCACGACGGCGTCGACGGCGTGCTCGTCCCTCCCGGCGATCCGGCAGCGCTCGCGGAGGCCATCGCCAAGCTCCTGCGCGATCCGGTGAGCGCCCGGCGGATGGGCGAAGCCGCCTGGCGCAGCGTCGAGCGCCGCTTCCAGCTCGAAGACAAGCTGCGCCGGCTGCTCGATCTCCTGGAGCCGGCGTTCGAGCTCAGCTGCTCCCAGCCCGCGCTGGCCCTCCCCCCTGCCCCCTCCCAAACCTCCCAAACAGCGGGAGGGGGTCCGTGGGGTGCCTTCGACAGCCTTGGTCGGAGCTCCCTAAGGCACGTTGAACACGTAGACCGTCCCGGCCGGAACCTGCACCGTCTTGCGGAAGCGCTTCTTCCCCCCGCGCTCGACGACGTGGCTTCCCGGCTGGACCTTGATGGTGCACGGCGCCTGGCAGAGCTTGCCGTCGACGAGGACGTTCCCGCGCCCCTTGACCTGCAGCAGCGTGCGCTCCGCTTTCGTAGCTCCCGCGTCGGCAGGGTCCAGACCGAAGAGCGCGGAACTCGCCGCCGCCGCGTCGTCTCCGGCGTGGCCAACGTCTTCCAGCTCGGAGGCGTCCGGCCCCTCGGCCACCGAACCCACCGCCGCCTCCGGCGCGGAACCCGGCGCGACCTTCGCCGCCGTACCCGTGGCCGCCGACCAGCGACCCAGCAGCGCCGCGCCCAGCACGAGCACGCCGAGCCCCGCGCCCTTGGCGACCAGCTTGAGCACACCGGGCTTCTTCGCCGCCTCCACGCCTCGCGTCGGGCGACTGACCGGTCGAGCCGAGGGAGGTCGTTCGACGCGCATCGGGAGGATGGCGCCCAAGAGGGGCATCGTCAGCGGACCATCCGGGCTCAGCCCATCGACGGAAGCCTGGGAACCGATGGGCGGCTCGAGTGGCGCACCCGCTTCGAGCGGCCCAGGCGAAGAAGGCTCGGACGCCGGCGCCCAGGTGAGCGCAGCCAGCTCTGCGGCGCCCACCGTCTGGCCGCAGCCGTCGAGGAAGGCCTTGAGCTCGCTCGCCATCTGCCGCGCGCTGGCGAAGCGCAGCTCGGGGCTCTTCTGCAGCGCGCGCTGGACGATGCCCGAGAAATCCTTGGGGCAGGACGGCACGAGCTCGGTCGGCGGCAGCGGCTCGAAGCCCAGCACCCGCGCCATCGTCTGCTCGGCGTTGCCGCGCTCGAAGGGCTGGGCGCCGGTGATGGTCTCGTAGAGCATCGCGCCGAGCGAGAAGAGGTCGGCGCGCCCGTCGAGACCGATCCCGCGCATGTACTCGGGCGCGATGTAGCCGTACTTGCCCTTGATGATCCCGGGCCGGGTCATGCCCGACTGCGAGAGCACCTTGGCGATGCCGAAGTCGATGAGCTTGATGCCGCCGTGGCGGGTGACCATCACGTTGTCGGGCGAGACATCGCGGTGGACCACGTCGAGCGCGTTGCCCTGCAGATCCTTGGCCTCGTGGGCGTAGGCCAGCGCCTCGCAGACGCCCAGCGCGATGCGCGCCGCGACCGGCGCGGAGAGGCGGCCGCGGGCCGAGAGGATCTGCGAGAGGTCCAGCCCGTCGATGAACTCCAGCGCCACGTAGAGCTGGTCGTCGACCTGCCCCAGGTCGAGCACGCGCACGATGTTCGGGTGGATGAGCTGCGCCGCCACCCGCGCCTCGTTGAGGAACATCGAGCAGAACTCGGGGTTCTCGCCCATCGACGGCAGTATCCGCTTGATGACCAGCGGCGGGTCGTCGGGCGCGGCGTCGGCGCGGGTGGCCAGGAACAGCTCCGCCATGCCGCCGTGACCGAGACGGTGCAGCAGCACGTAGCTGCCGAACTGGAAGCGTGAGGCTTGGTCGGCCACGCCTCCGATTCTCGCTCCGGGTGAAGCCGGAGCAACTTTCGGTGCCCGAACCGCATGGCCGTTGCGCCGCGGGACCGTCTACCCTGCCGGCCGATCGGAGACCCTATGAACGAGACCGCCTTCTGGAAGTTGGTCGACGCGAGCCGGCGCGGAAACGCAGAGGACCTGGACGCCCAAGGAGAGGCGCTCGTGGAGCGGCTTTCGAAGCTGCCTCTCGAGGAACTCGTCAGCTTCGAGGACCACTTCGAGCGTCGAGCCGCCGAGGCCTACCGCGCCGACCTGTGGGGTGCCGCCTTCCTCATCAACGGAGGCTGCTCCGACGATGGCTTCGCCGACTTCGTCGGCTGGCTCATCTCGCGCGGCGAGAAGGTCTTCCGGGCGGCCCTCGACAATCCGGACTCACTGGCTCGCGTCGCCGGCGAGGGCGACGCCGAGTCGTTTGAGGAAATCCTCTACGCCGCGTCCCGGGCGTACGAGCAGACGACCGGCAAGGACGACTTCTACGACCACCTGCCCAAGCGCCCTGCCAAGAAGCTCAAGGGCAACCTCCGCAGTTGGTCCGGCTCTGACGGCGACATGGACGAGGCCAAGTGCAGGAAGCTCTATCCACGGCTCTGGAAGAAGTTCTGCGCGGGTTGAGTCAGGACCCGCGGGCTCGCCGAGCAGCTTGCTCAAGACAGGTCCGCTCTTACCGACAAAGCGCGTCGCTCCTCGTCCTCCCCTCGCCAGGTTCGCTCCACGCCCCCCTCGACGGATGCCCCCGCTCGCGCGGCACGCCGCTTGATTGCTCGTAGGGCAGGCTGTCGGGGGCGGATGGGCGGTGGTGGATGGGGACGAGGTGGGGCGGCGGGTGGAGCAGGGCGTGGATCCTCGTGACGGCCTTGGCGGTAGGGGGTTGCTCAACCCCCTACCGCGCCGCTTCGGTGCGGCGCGAGGCAGGAGCCCGGCTGGGTACCTGCCTGGACTTCGCTTCACACCCGTACCGAGGTGAGGCCGCGCGCCACGCCTGCCTCGAAGAGTCCCAGGCCTATTGCCTCTCGCTCGGGTTGGAGGCGGGATGCGCAGTGGACGAGCAGTGGGGCTCTGGAGCTTCGCGGCTGTAGCGGCGCTCATGGCGTCGGCTTGCGGCCGCGCGCCGGACTTCGTGACCGCCAACGGCGTGCAGGTCTTCCTCGAGACGGACGCCGGCGCGCTCTCGCCGAATCAAGCGGAGCGGATGGAGCGCTACCTCCTCGAAGGGGTCGCCCGGCTCGGGTACGGCGATGCCGAGTCGCGGCGGTGCCTGGCGCAGGCCTCGGTCCGCGTCCTCGATGCGGACTTCACCTGCTACGACGGCCGACGGAAGTGCGCGGGCGAGCAGTGGGACGAGGTGCTGCTCGTCGCCAAGGCGCAGTGCCCCTTCCGTTCCGCCTATGTCCACGAGCTTGCCCACTGGCTCCAGCAGTGCGTCCACGGGGACTACGACCCGGACCACCAGGAGACGCGGCTGTGGGCGTGGGTGAATTCGTGCCCGCTCGAGTGCGAGCAGTCGAGCCGCGCTGGTCCGTGACGCGACTCCGTCGCTGCAGGCGCTGGGTTGCTGAAGGTATGTCAGCGTTCATCAACATGGGCGTCCGATTGAGCGCGAAGAGGCCTTTGCTCGATTCGGACCTCATCACTGCCCAGGGCAGGAGGAGGCCCGCGCGCTCACGCTTGCGGCTCAGCACGCAGCGCCCGCGCCAGCGGCCCCCTGCAGGCGCCGGTGGCGAGGACTGCGAATAGACCGTAGCTCAGTACCACAGAGCGGCCGGCTCTGACCTCGCTCAGCCCTCTGCGAGGCGCGCCTTGATGAGCTTGCGCACCAGCGGGACGGGGAGCGGCTCGTCGGGTTGGAAGTGGAGCGCGGACTTCGTCCGGTCGTACTGCGCGAGCTCCTTGGCCAAGGTCCCGAGGGTGGAGCCGCTGAATGGGAAGTACGAGCAGAAGCGGGCGCCCGCGGAGAAGCCGGCGATGACGCGGCCCTCGAGGCGGAACGCGGCGATGCCATAGCTGATGCACTCCTCAGCTTTCGGCGCGATCTTGCGGATGGTCTTACGCAGCTTCTCGAGCGCCGCGCGCTTCTCGTCGTCGGCGACCGCGGCCAGGAACTCGTCGATCGTCTTCTGGCCGGACCTGCCGGCGGTTCGGGTCCTATCGGTCCTCTTCGTCCTATCGGTCCTATTGGTCCTACTCGTCCTACCAGTCCTATTGGGCTTTTCGGGCATCTCGGCGGCCTCCAAAGAAGTCTGAGCGAACCATAACGAGCCCACCTGCGGATTCTCGCCTGCTCGTCCCGGCGCTCCGGCCTAGCCCGCCAGCGAAGCCAAGGGTGCGCTCCTTTTCAGCTCGGCGAGTCGAGCCCCAGCAAGGCCTGGAGGCGTGGCAGAGAGCCCTTGAGCGGCGACTCCCCGCCGAAGTCGTCCGCGTGGGTGAGCTTGCCGGAGAGGAACTCCTCCAGGAGCTGCAGGTCGACACCGCTCACGCCGTCGGTCCGCACCACCTTGCCGTCCGGGTACTTGACGATCAGCGCGACCGAGCCCTGGCCCTCGGGCGAGCACTCGCGACACAGGTCGCGCTCGTCGAGCGTGGCGTCGAGGCCCGGCAGGCTCTTCGCCGCCTGGCGCATCGAAAGGAGGTCGCGGATCAGCGCCACCTGGCCCCGCGTGTACTGGGTGCGCGAGCCGTCGACGGGGCAGACGTAGTCCGCGGTGGTCGGTGGGGCGGCCTGCTCGTAGCACATGGCCGCGGGCTCCGGCGCCTCGGGCGGCGCGGTGCGGGCGAGCTGAGCGAGGCGCTCCTGCAACTCCTTCGTCGAGAGCCTGGGCATGGCGGGCGATTCCGGCTCCTTCGGTGGGCTCGCCGCCGACCGTGACGCGAAGGCCCGAATCGCCAAGGCGCCAGCGAGGAGAACCAACAGGACGACTCCCACGAGCCCCAACGTCGGCATGGCGAGCCTTTCTTCAGGGCGGTGTTGAAGAGCGCGCGAGGGCTGGCTGGACAGGTTCGGCCGCTACGATACCGCGAGAGCGAACGCGGCCCGCCTTTCGCCATCGGTCGAGCGCCTGGCTGGCGTGGAGCTCGGGCGCGGCGCCGCCTTCTCGAGACGAGTCCGGACCTGCGCGAGCACCGCCCTCGCCTCCCGCAGCACCTCCAGGAACCCGCTGACCTCCGCCTCGAACTCCAGCGGCGTCCGGTGCGAACCGTCGAAGATGCGCGGCAGCGCCAGGCGATGTGAGCCGCGCCGCGCGAAGCCGACCTCGCAGGTCGTGGCGCTCTCGATGCCCTCCTCTTCCATCCAGCCGAAGTGCCGGCGCGAGTACTCGCCGCTCGGGTAGCACAAGTGCCGCAGCCGCCTGCCGACCAGCGGCTCCAGCGCCTCGCGGTTGTCTTGCACCTCGCGCCGCGCCAGCGCGGCATCGTCCGGGAAGCGGTGCCGGTGGGTGTGGAGCTGGATGTCGAGCCCGTCGCGCGCAGCCTGCGCAATCTCCTCCGGCGTCATCAGGCCCAGCGCCCGGCTCCTTTCCAGCGCTTCGACGTCCACGCCCAGCGCCTCGCCCAACCGGCGCGCGAGCCCCGCGCGTCCGCGCTCGTCGAGGTTCTTCTCCCCGTGGTCGATGATCTGCCACAGCGCCGGATCCTTCTCGCGGTCCTCAGCCATCTCCACCCGGCCCAGGAGCGCATCGCTTCCGAGCTCGTCCAGCTGGAGGCTGCGGTGCGTGGTCGCCCACCAGACGTATTGGCACACGAGCCTGAACACCGGGCGGCGCGCGAGGGCGTAGTAGCTCGTCACGTACAGCGTCGCCGGCATCGCGAAGCGCCGCAGCGCCCCGGGGGCGTGCCGGCCGGTCCCGAAGAAGCCGTCGTCGATGGTCAGAGCGACCGAGTCCGCCGGCAGGCTGCCCTCCGCGAGCCGCTCCAGCCCCACCTCCAGCGGCAGCACGCGGTAGCCCTGCTCCTCGAGCATCCGCAGCCGGGCCTCGAAGACCTCCGGGTGGATGAGAGCTCGGGCCGGAAGGCGGCCTCATCCCGCGTCGCCGTCCCGTGGTAGCAGAGGATCCGCAGGCGGCCACGCATCAACCGACGCGCCAGCGCGAACAGGCCGGCCTGCTTGCTGGCCTTCAGGAACCAGCGCTTCAGCGTCCTGCGCTCGACCATCCGTCCTCCCCCGCACCGGACGCGCCCGCTTCAGCTTGCCGGCGATCTGGCGCGCCGTCGCGACGGACCACGCCGCGAGCTGCCGCCAGTACAGGCCGCGGTCTCCGGGGAAGGACAGGTCCGAGCCCACGCGCGGATCCGCCCCCAGCAGCGCGAACTCGGCGAGGGGCCAGGCGCGCGCGAGCGGCCCCAGCGCTCGGTCCTTGAGCTTGGTCCAGACGTGCTCGACCTCGGCCGGGAACGTGTGGCGGCTCCTCACCCCCAAGGCCCAGCGACGCACCGGCTCGACCGGCGCGCCCAGGAAGTCGTCGACGAGCAGCCGCGGGAAGTCGACGCCAGAGGCGAGCGCCAGGTGGAGCGAGCCCCAGAAGCGGCCGTTCATCTCCAGGAACCGGAAGTCGCCGGTGGCCTCGTCCAGGCGGTACTCCATCATCGCCACGCCCTGCCAGCCGGCGGCGCGCACCTTCTCGAGCGCGTCGTCCAGGATTCCCAAATGCAGCCAGCTCTCGCGGTACGACGAGGCGCCGCCGGTGTGCGGCACCTCGTGGAGCCGCCGGTGCATGAACTCGGCGAGGATCTCCCCGGTCCGCGAGACGAGCACGAACGCCCCGACGCCTCGGCCGGGCACGTGCCCTTGGACGAGCGCGCTGCGATGCGTCACCGCGAGCCGTTCGAGACAAGCGCGGGCCTCCCACGCCGACGCGGCTCTCACCACCACGCTCGGCGCGCCTTTCCTCGCGTAGAGGGCGTCTGCCTTGACGTAGAGCGGCGGTCCCAGCGCCTGCAGGAGGAGCGGAGACGGGAGGCGCTCGATGGGATCGACGATGAGCGTCGGCGGCAGGTGGGGCGCGCCCTGCGCGACCAGGGTCTTGAACAGGTCGAGCTTGCTCATCCCGGCATAGGCGACCCGCTCGCGACGGGGGCACGGCAGCAGGTGCGCGAGCTCGGCGAAGACGGGACGGACGGCGAGCAGGAAGCTCTCGGAGGGGACGATGGCGCGGATGCGGTGCTCGGCGAGGTAGCCGCGCAGCCAGGGGAGAAAGCCCGCGTCGCCATAGGGCGGGCAGACGACGCGTGCGCCGGCGAAGCGCGAAGCGAGGCCCAGCGCGGCGCTCTCGTCGGCGCAGGCGTGCACCGGGTACCCCGCGCGCCCGAGCGAGCGGATGACGCCAATCGCTCCGAGGGTCTCGGCCTGCACGACCAGCACCGGAAAGCGGCGCCGCCAGCTCATCGGCCCACTCGCTTCACCAGCCGGCGCACGGCGTCGTCGATCACGGCGAAGCACGTGTCGAAGTACTCGGGCGAGAGGCCGAACGGGTCCTCGATGTGAGGCTGGGCCGGGAAGGCCCAGAGCCCCAACAGGCTCGCCTGGGCGCCGGCAGTGCTGGCGTGCGCTCTGACCTGGGAGAGATGGGCGGGCTCGACGGCGATGACGGAATCGTTCCTGCGGAGCTCGACCTGGCGGCGAGACCGATGGGCGCCGAGCTCGATGCTTCGTGTCCGTGCCGCTTGGACTGCGAGCGGGTTGGCGTGCCTGCCATCGGTCGCTCGCAACCCGTAGGACGTGGCGTCCGCCCCCAGCGACCGTGCGACGGCCTCCGCGAACGGGCTGCGGCAGATGTTCCCGAGGCAGACGAAGACCAGGCGATCGATGCGGTCGAAGCGGAGGTCCTGCAGTGCGTCATAGCGCCCAGCGAGCAAGCCGAGCCTCGCGCGAGCGAGCCGCAGCAAGGCCTGCTTGCGACCGAAACGGCGTTGGATGACCTCGTCCATCATGGCGAGCCAAAGCTACGCAAGGCGCCCGGCAGCCGGAAACCGAGCGGCCAGGCGGACTTGCACCTCCCGGCCTCGTCGTGGGTCGACTGCTCGGGCCCCGTCTCCCGGTCCGGGGCGCGGCAGGTTTTCTCGAAGGATTCCGCGCCATTGAGACCCCAAGGCGCCCCGTGATCGCTTCGGCGTCCGCCGGCAACCAACCAGGCATCTGCGGACGGGGACGTTGATGAAACGGAGGACGTGAGGATGCCAGCCGCCACCGACTCGACCACGGCCCCCAGCGCTTCGCTCCCCGAGCTCGAGGTCGTCCTCGGCGCCCACGTCGAGCGCCTCAAGCAGCGCGACCTGGAGAGCTTCGACGAGATCTACCGGCTCACCCGCCACGAGGTGGCCCGCGTCCTCTTCCACCTGGCGGGCCCCAACGCCGACCTGGAGCGCCTGGTCGGCGACGCCTACCTCGCCCTGTTCGAGCAGCTCCAGCGGCTGCCGTCCGGCACCAAGGTGCGCCCGGTCCTCCACCGCGTCTGCACCCGGCTCGCGCAGCAGCGGCCGCCGCTCTTCCGCCGCCGGCAGGCGCGCGACCTCGACCTCAGCTCCGATCCCAAGGTCCAGGCGGCGCACCTGCTCCACCAGGCCCTGGCCCAGATGCCGGCCAAGGACCGCGTCGTCTTCGTGCTCGGCGAGGTGCTGGGGCTGTCGGCCCAGGAGGTCCAGGCCGCCGCCGAGCTTTCACCGAGCGCGGTCAACGCCCATCTGCGCCGGGCGCGCCTCTCGCTGACCGAGGCGCTGCGATTCGCCGACGAGGCTGAAACCGAGGTTGTGCCATGACCGCCACCATCCACGACACCGCCAAGCTCTGGAGCTTCGCGACCCACGAGCTCGACGTCGGCGACGCCAGCCTGCTCAAGAACCACCTCGGCGACTGCCCCAAGTGCCGCGAGGACCTGCTGCTGGTCCGCAGCGTGCGCTCCCTGGCCAACCGCGCCGCCGAGGCCATCCCGGTCCTCGACTGGGCGCGCATCGACGAAGCCGTCGCCGACCTGGTCGTCGCCGGCACCGCCCGCACCGCCGGCCTGGCCACCGCCTCCCGGCGCTGGCACGCGCTCGTCGTCCCCTTCGCGGTCCTCGGCGCCGCGGCGGTCGCGCTGGCCGCCACCGGCGGTCCTTCGCCCAAGCCGGACGCTCCCGCCGTCGCCGCAGCCGCTGCCGCGATCGCTCCCGCCGAGCCGCAGGCCCCCACCCTGCTCGAGGGCCAAGGCTGCTCTCGCGGCAAGGACGCGCTCAAGCCCGGCGCGGTCCTCTCCGCCGGCGAGGTCGTGAAGACCGGCAAGGGCGGCTTCGCGCTCGTCCGCCTGGCCGACGGGACTCGCGTGCGGCTGGGCGAGAACGCCCAGCTCAAGCTCGTGCGCAGCGACCGCGACGGCAGCGCCGCGTCGATCGAGCGGGGCCGCGTCGCCGTCCAGGCCGAGCGAGCCACCGAGATCGCCGCCGGCAGCTTCAAGGCGCGCGGCGTCGCCGGCGTCTTCTCGGTCCACTCCAAGGCCACCGGGGTGGAGATCGCCTCGGCCAAGGGCCGCGTCCACGTCGACCGCCCGGGCCTGTTGCCGATGCTCGTCGACACCGGCCGCAAGGCCTCGTTCACCTGGAAGAGCAGCGTCGCCAAGATGAGCACCGTCAGCGCCGCGGACCAGCTCGAGTTCGACAAGGTCATCCTCGCCCCCAGCGTCATGGTCGCCGCGCTGCAGCGCTCCATGTCCGACATCCCGCTCGCCTCGCTCACCCCCGCCGAGGCCGAGGTCGCCGCCGCCGAGTGGTCCAGCCCCAGCGTGACCAAGCCCGTGGCGCAGCCCGCCGCCGCTGCTGCTCCCGTCGTCGCCGTTGCTCAACCGCAGCCCGCACAGCCGGTCGAGGCGCGTCCGGCCGCACTGCCGCAGGCCCAGACGTCGGTCCCCGTCGATGCGGACGAGTTCGCCGCCTTCCCGATGTCCGTCCCTCCCCAGACCAAGCCTGCGGCCAAGGTGGCGCTCGCTCCGCGCCGCGGGAACGCACCCGCCGCCGCCGTCACCGCGACCGTCGCACTCCCCGAGCCGGCTCCCGCCGCTGCGCCCGTCCCCGCCCGTCCCGAGCCCGAGCCCACGCCGATCATGCTCGCCCTCTCCGAGCCGGCTCCCCAGCCCCAGCCGGTGAGCGCCGCCGCGGTCGTCGCCGAGCAGCCTGCCCCCGCGGTCCCGCTGGCCGCCGAAGTCGCCCAGCCGGCTCCTGCTCCCCAAGTCGAGTCGCCGGAGATGAACGCGATGCGCGAAGCCCTGGACCACAAGCGCGACCTGCGCATCCGCGAGGGGATGCTCATCGCCGAGATGCAGCCGACCCCGAAGGACGTCCTCGAGGCCGAGTACGCCAAGATCCAGGCGCGCAAGGCGGCCACCGATTTCGCGCCGATGCCCGCCGCCCAGCCTGCTCCCGCCCCCGTCGCGGCCCCGACGCTGCTCCCGGCGCCCGCCGTGGCCCAGCCCGCCGCCACCGCCAACGAGTCCGCCGACGAGGCCGAGGACTCTTCCTCCTGCGTGCCGAGCGCTCGCTGCGCAACGGCAGCTGCCAGAAGTTCATGGCCGGCCTCGACGAGATCGCCGGCGACTCTCCGGCCACCGCCAAGACCGAGCGCGCCCGGATCACCCGCGCTCGCTGCTTCCAGGCCCAGGGCAAGGCGGCTCAGGCGCAGGCCGAGTACCAGAAGTACCTTCGCGAGACCCCGTCCGGCGACTACTCGAGCGAGGCGCGCAGCTTCCTCAACCCGGCCGCCGCCGCGCAGCCCCGGCCGGCCTCCTCGCTGTCGGACTCCTGAGCGGGACGTTTGATGAGCACCCAGCCGTTCGCCATCCGCTTCCTGCGGGTCGCTGGCGAGACCGACCTCGACTCCATCGCCTCGCTCGAGCAACGTTGGGCCGCGCTCGAGGCAGGAGCGGCGCCGAGGCCCGCCGAGCCCGATGCGGCCGCGGAGCAGCAGGACGAGCCCCCATCGCCGGCCAAGGCGGCCTGAGTTCACCACCCGCCACGCCATCCGCCGGAAGTAGACTGGCGGCATGTTCCCCTCCCGCCTGTCCCTCCTCGCCGTCGCCTGCCTCCACCTGCTCGCCGGCTGCGGCAAGACCGCGCTCTGCGTGACGGGAGCGAGCCGCTCCTGCACCTGCCCCGACAGCCGCCAGGGCGCTCAGGTCTGCCAGGACGACGGGACCTATTCCCGGTGCGAGTGCCAGCTTCCGCCCGGGCGCGACGCGGGGGCGCTCGATGCGAGCCAGGCTTCGGACGCGGCGGTCCCCACGGACGCGGGAGCGCCGGACGCAGGCGGCTCCGATGTCGATGCCGGGCCCCGCACCATCCCCGTCACCTGCACCGGTCCCTCGGCCCCGGTGACGGTCAACACGCAGATCACCCTCGAGTGCACCATCGACGCCGCCGGCGCGACGCTCTCGACGCCCAAGCTGACCGCGACCCCCGCCGACGGCGTGGTGCTCGCCAACGCGACCCAGGCCGGCAAGTTCTACTTCGCGCTCTCCACCGGCCTGTCCGGCTACAGCTTCCCGAAGACCTACCAGGACACGCGCTACACCATCACCTTCGAGGTCCACGACGTCGCCAGGCCTGGTGACGTCGGCCAGGACAGCGTGACCATCGACGTGCTCGGCAACTACTGGGTCGGCGACAAGGCCACGAACGGTGGCGGCGTCTACCTCTTCGGCTCCGATGGCGTGTACCTCGGCCCCGCCGCGGCCAAGGAAGACATCACCGGCGTCTCCGACCTCCGGCTCTTGCCCAACGGCGACATCGCGGTCTCGTCCGAAGCCAACAAGCTCATCAAGGTCTTCAGCCGCCAGGGCGTGGCGCGGCCCGTCACCTTCGCGACCGAGGACGCCGGCAAGCCGCTGTGGGACTCCGGCGCCTCCGGGTTCACGCAGCCGGGGCCCAACCAGATGGCGGTCTCGGTCGACGGCGAGCTGTGGGTCGCCGGCGCGTTCCAGTCGCTGACGGTGCCGACCTACGGCCTGGCGGTCTTCGACCCGCTCACCGGGCAGCTCATCAAGTTCGTGCCGCACCCCGAGGTCGCGACCGACCACTTCAAGTTCACGAGCCTGGCGCGCCGCACCGACGGGAAGATCGTCGCGTCGTCCGACCAGCGCCGCCGCATCTGCCTCTTCGACGAGCTCACCTACGCCTCCGCCGGCTGCTTCTCCGTGAGCTCGGACTTCAGCACCTTCAAGACGCTGCTGCCTTGGGACGACGGCCAGCTGCTGGTGGGCATCAAGAGCAACTCGGACGCGGGGCTGCTGCTCCTGGGCTCTTCGCTCAGCACCAACCTCGTCGGCGAGGCGGTCTACTACCCGGACATCTCCGGGCTGGTGCGCAGCGGCGCCGAGGTGCTCGCGCTCGGCAACTTCGGCTACAGCTGCTGCGACCCGCAGATCGCGCACTTCGACGCGGCCACGCTCCAGCTCAAGGGCGAGAACTGGCATTTGAAGGTGGAGGGCGAGAACTTCGACAGCGCCTCCGGCATCGTGCGGTTGGTTCCAAATCCGTAGCCGGCAGCAGTAGAGGGGAACATGCCCGGAAAGAAGGTCGAGGAGCCCGAGCCGCTGGGTTGGGACGCCATCGACGGAGCGCTCCGCAAGGTCTATGGCGACACCGAGCCGCACCGCTGGGTCGGCGGCAACGACCCGCTTGGCGGCACCCACGCCTACCGCAGCGAGTTCGGCGGACGGGCGCACTGGCACTTCGTGACCTTCGGCAACAGCGGGCCGTCCGCGAAGGCCTCGGATCCAGGCGGCAGCGGGTTTGGCTACGAGATGACCATCCGCGTGGTCGATCCCGAGGCGACGATGGAGCCGCCGGAGTGGGTCCCGTCGCTGCTGCAGATTCTGGCGCGCTACGTCGTTCGGACCAGGAATCCCTTCGGCGACGGCCATACCGTCCCGCTCAACGGGCCGATGGTGCTGGGCAGAAGCACCCTGCTCGAAGCCGCGGCATTCGTGACCGACCCGCAGTTGGCGGCGATCGACACGCCCAGGGGACGCGTGGAGTTCATTCAGTTCGTTGGCCTCACCAGCGACGAGCTCGATGCATCGAAGGCGTGGGATGTGCTCCGCTTGCTGGACCTCTTCGCCGAGCACGATCCGGCCCTGCTGACCGACCTTTCTCGCGGCAGCTATCTCGCGAACCCGGAAATCCAACGGAGGCTCGAAGAGGGCATCGCCAAGGATGGCTCCTCCATGGACTCGCTGTGCTTGAAGGACGGCTGCTTTCTCGCCGCTCGCGGCGGGCCTGCGGTTCTAGGCGTGACCGCAAATGCCATCGGCGACCTCAAGCGAATCGTCAGCGGGCGTCTGGAGTTCGGTCGACTGGCCATCATCGAATGGCCTGGAGGCTCCGTACGGCTTTCTCCCGGGGCGAGGACGGCCGTGGTCTTCGAACAGTCGCTTCCCGTCGGGCTTTCGCTCGAACCAGTCGATCGAGAGGCCGTCCACGACGTGCCAGCGAAGCGCGGCGACTATCCGCTGCCGTCTGGCCGGGCCGTCATCCGAGTCATCCCTTTCGATGTCATCGACCGCGAGCGCAATCGCGTCGTTCGCACCATCGGCTGAGCCGCGCAGGAGCCCACCATGTCCAAGAAGAAGGTCGAGGAGCCCGAGTCGCCGGGTTGGGACGCCATCCACGGGGCGCTCCGCAAGGTCTACGGCGACACCGAGCCGCTCCACTGGGGCACGGTCCTGCCCGCGATGCTGGGCGGCAACGACCCGCTCGACGGCATCAGCGCCTACCGCAGCGAGTTCGGTGGCCGGGCGCACTGGCACTTCGTCACGTTCGGCTACAGCGAGCTCTACGCCAAGGAGTCGGAGAATAAGGACGTCAGCGGCTACGGCTACGAGATGACCATCCGCGTGGTCGACCCCGAGGCGGCGAAGGAGCCGCCGAAGTGGGTCCTGTCGCTGCTGCAGAACCTGGCGCGCTACGTCTTCCGCACCGGCAATGCCTTCGGCGTCGGCCACCACACCACGCTCAACGGGCCTATCGCGCTGGAGCGCCAGACCTTGCTCGAAGCCGCCGCCTTCGTCGCGGATCCGCAGCTTCCGGGCGTCGACACGCCCAACGGGCACGTGGACTTCATCCAGCTCGTCGGACTGACCGACGACGAGTACGACGCCACGAAGTCCTGGGACACGCTCAAGCTCCTCCAGCTCGCGGCCGAACGCGACCCGGCGATGCTCACCGACCTGCCCCGCGAGAGCTGGCTCGAGGATCCGGAGTTCAAGAAGAAGGTCGACGAGGGCACCGCGCGCGATGGCTCCTCGATGGACCTCTTCTACGCGACCAAGGGCTGCCTGGACGTGGACGGCGAGCTCCCGGTGCTGGGCGTGGCCGCCAACGCGCTCGACGACCTCAAGCGCCTCATCCGTGGCCGCCTGGAGTTCGAGAAGACCGCGATGATGGCCTGGCCCAGCGGCATGGCCATGCTCACCGCGGGCAAGCTGACCGACGTCATCAAGGACGAAGAGGGTCCGGTCGGTCTGGAGCTGGCGCTGCCGGATCGGAAGGCGATCCTCGACTTGCCGGTGAAGCGGGGCGACTACCCGTTGCCCTCCGGGCGCGCGGTCATCCGCATCATCCCCATCGAGATCCTCGACGGCGAGCGCAAGAAGGTCGTGCGGACGGTCGGATAGGAGCCTTCGCAGCAGACTGCCCGGCACCCGCGGCACCTGGCGAGTCGCCAGCGTCCAGCGGGATCAGGCGGCGCGCCGACGCCGGGCCAGCGCCGCCCACGCCAGAAGCCCCGCCACGCCGGCGACCAACACGAGAAGACCCGCCGTGAGGCCCGGCGTGGAGTAGCGGAAGACGATCTCGTGCGTGCCCGCGTCGACGAAGACGCCTCGGACGAGGTAGTTCGCCGCGACAATCGTGGCCTCGCGCCGGTCCACCTCCGCGGACCAGCCCGGCGCATAGGCGTCGTTGAGCACGACCAGCGCGGGACCTTCGGCGGTCGCCTCGAGCGCGATCTCGGCGGGCTCCTCGGAGACGACGCGTACGGCCCCCCGGCCGGTCTCGGCTCCAGCCGGTACGTTCGCTTCCACCACCGTGAGATCGCCGCCGACCGACCCCGGGTCCAGCGCGAACGCGAGCGCCTGCTCGGGGCTGCGCGACTCGACGCGCCCGGCGACATAGGCGCGCGGTCGGTGCCGCACCGCCACCAGCAGGGCGCCGACCTTCGGCTCCAGGGCTTCCACCGGAGCATCGCGGGGGACGCCGACGCCCGCGCTCGCCTCGCGGCTGGCGGGGACTACGGCGTGACCGACATCCCACAGGCCCACGTTGGGCAGCAGCCGGCTCGGCGCCAGCGACTCGTTGACCTCGTAGAGACGACGCGGGACCGCCCCGGTGTAGTAGTCGAAGTTGCCGATGCGCTGGGACACGTTCCACGCGGCCCCCAGCGACAGTGACCCGACGAGGTTCGAGGACTCGCTCTGGGTGAGTCCCTGGTATCCGACGTAGGGCTCGAACGGCGTCACCACCCGCTGCAGTCCCGGCTGCCTGCGCAGCTCCTCCGCGAGCACGCCGGTTGGGCGGTCCACCTCGGCCGAGTCCAGGAAGTAGGCGCGCACGTTCGCGCCGCAGACGTCCAGAGCCACCAGCACCGCGAGCACCGCCCCCGTCTTCCGCAGGGAACCGCGGCTGGCCGCGAAGGTGACGGCGCTCAAAGCCAAAAGGAGAAGTCCGGCGTGGAGAAAGCCGTCGGCAAGGTTTCCCTCCAACTGCGCGACCAGGACCTCCGGGACCGCGCTCCCGCCCCGCGCGGGCCAGGCCGCCGCCAGCCGGGGCGCCAGGGCCCACGAACCGACACAAGCCATCGCAGCGCACGCCGCGGCGATGGCGAGCCGCCGCGCGCGCGGACGGTCCTCTTCCACGCGCTGGATGCCGATGGCCGCCGCGGCGCTCGCGAGGAGCGCCGGCCAGACCGCCAACTTCTCCCAGAAGCGCAGCGAGCGCAGGACGGGCACCTGGGCTGCCAGTTGGCCGAAACCGGAACGCGACCCCATCGCTGCCCAGAGGAGGACGACCGCGCCCGCTGCAAGCCAGGCCGCGCGTCGGTCTCCCAGCGCGGCGGTCAGCCCCAGTGCGAAGACCGTCACGCCGAGGTAGACGGAGGCCACCCAGGGAATGGGATCCAGCGACTCGAAGAAGGCACCGTAGAGCGGCGAGACCTGTACCCCCATCCGGTCCCGGGCCAGGTACGGGACGACCAACTCCAGGAGCCGCCAGGGGCTCAGGTTCCAGAGCTCCCGGTCGGAGGCCTTCAGCGCCGCGCGCGACGACTCCGGGAGCCAGAGCGCCAGCGGCATGAGCACCGGCAAGGCGCCCACCACGCAAGCGGCCAAGGCCGCCATAGCCCGACGCAGCCGGAGCGAACGCTCCACTTCCTTGGGCCCGATCGCGAGCGCGTAGAACGGCATCGAGACGAGCGCGATCCCCCAGGCCTGCGGATCTCCGGCCGCGGCGCACAGGAACGACGCCGCACCCATGGCCCCGATCCTCGCCGGCGTGAGCCCATCCTCCAGCAGGCGGTGCAGCGTCGCGAAGAGCAGCGGCAGCGCTCCGAGCGCCGTCAGGTACTGCAGGTTGTCGGTCGAGCTGACGAGGTGCCCCGTGAAGCCGAAGCCCAGGCCTGCCGCCAGCGCCGCTCCCGGGCCAGCGCCCAGCCTGCGAGCCCAGAGCCACATGCCGATTACCGCCAGCACGTGCGAGAGCAGCACCCACGCCGACACCGCGCTGTGGATGGGCAGCGCGACGGCCAGGAGCGTGAACGGGTGCAAGGCTGCGTCGACAGCGCTGGGCACCACCGGCATCCCCAGGCCCAGGAACGGATTCCAGGCTGGGAACCGGCCCGCCCGCAGCTCGGCCCCGAGGAACTCCTTCACCGGCGCGTGCATCCGCCCGGTGTCGCGGTAGAGCAGCCGGTCCGTTCCCGCGAGCACCGGAGCATAGAACGCGGCGGCGACCGCGAGTGCGACCGCCGCGACCACCATCGCCTCCCGGCAGCGAATCGGCGGCCGCGACAGGGCGGGCTGGACCTTCAGGTCGCCGTCCGGAGAAGGCTCCAACATGCGGCGCGGAACATCTCACGCCGGCGCAAGCATTGTCGACAGAGCCGCCCGGCCGATTCGAGGTGCGCGGGAGCTACCGGGTCGTCGCCACCTTGATGGTGTCCACCACCGCGGCGATGCCCTCCTGCACCTCGGGCGAGATGGGCCCGAGCACGTCGGTCTGCGCGGGCTGGATGCCCACCACCAGCGCGCGGCACTTCGCGGTCTTCTCCAGATAGCCCATGAAGATGGGCGCCGGGAGCATGTGCGTGGAGAACGAGACGCCGCCGATGTTGCTCGCGTCGAGCACCTCGACCGTGCCGGGCTGCTGGCCCAGGTGCGCGGCGTCGACGAGGAGCACGTGGCTCGGCTGGAACCGGGCGATCTCCCCGGTCAGGTTCTCGGGCGCGGCGCAGCCTTCGAAGCCGGCGACGTGCCTTACCCGGGCCTTCTTGGCCCAGGCCTGCACCGCGCGGGCGACGAGCACGCCAGCGAAGTCGTCGCCGCGCAGCTCGCTGCCGACGCCCAGGACCGCCAGCCGGTCGACGCCCTTGAGCGCCTCAAGAAGGCTTGGGATCAGTGCCGTTCGCGGGCTTGGCCTGTCCCGAGTCTGCCGAGGGGGCCGCTTCGACAGGTTTGGCTTCGGCCGGCTTGGGCGCTTCCGCCGGCTTGGCGACGGCTTCGCCGGGGGTGGAGGAGGGCGAGATCGTACCCCCTCCCGCAGTTTGGGAGGGGGCAGGGGGGAGGGCGGTCGGCGGCGGGGCTGGCGGGGCATGGAAGGTGAGCTTGAGGCTAGCGCGGGACAGCGCCGCGAGCTCGAAGTCCTGGCTGGCGACGATCGCGTCCTTGTTGCAGCTGTCGATGCACTGGCCGCAGTAGATGCAGTGGTCGAGGTCGAAGACCGCCTCGAAGCGCTTGTCGCCGACCTTGTTGATGGTCAGCGCGCCCGCGGGGCAGTCCTTGGAGCACAGGCGACAGCCGATGCACTTCTCCGGCAGGAAGATCATCTTGCCGCGGAACTCCGGCGGCATCTCGACCTTGACGAACGGGTAGTTGACCGTGGCCGGCGACTTGGTGACGTGCCGCAGGACCTCTCCAGCCATCGCACCGGGAATCTTCATCGCAGCACCCCGCTGGCCACCACGCTGATGAGCAGCTGGACGAGCGCGACCGGAGCCACGTACTTCCAGCAGAACTCCACCATCTGCTCGATGCGCAGGCGCGCGAAGATCGACCGCGCCAGCGCGAGCAGGAACACGATCACGCCGACCTTCACGACGTAGAGGATGAACACGCCCAAGGGCTCCCAGGCGTTGGTCGTGTGCACGTTGCCGTCGAGGTCCATGCCCCAGGGCAGGAACACCGCCGCGAGCAGCGAGGCGACGACCACCGCCTCGATGTCGATGGTCATGCGGAAGAAGCCCAGCAGCTTGCCGGAGTACTCGGTGAAGGTGCCGCCGACGATCTCCGTCTCGGCCTCGGGGATGTCAAAGGGGACCTTCTCCAGCTTGCCCAGGAGCGCGACGAGAGCCACGCCGAAGCCCGGCAGGTTCAGGAGCGCGTGGAATGGATGCAGCTGGTAGTAGCGGGCGATCTCGCTCATCGACCAGCTGCCGGCGAGCACCGCCGGGGCCAAGAGCGCCATGAACAGCGGCACCTCGTAGGCGAAGAGCTGGGTCAGCGTGCGCACCGCACCGAAGGTGGCGTAGAGCGAGGTCGAGTACCAGCCGCCCAGGAAGAAGCACAGGGTGGGGATGGTGAGCAGGTACAGCACCACGACCAGGTCGCCCTCGAAGCTGAAGAGCGCCTGCGTCGACCAGATCGGCACGTAGAAGAAGGACGCCGTCGCCGCCGCGAGCGCCACCAGCGGCACCGCCTTGAACATCACCTTGTCGGCGCCCTCGGGGATCAGGTCCTCCTTGGCGACCAGCTTGATGAAGTCCGCCAGCGGCTGGTACCAGGGCGGGCCCATGCGGTTCTGGAAGCGGGCGTAGAGCTTGCGGTCGGCGTACTCGACGAGCAGCCCGCTGGCGCCCAGGAACAGGAAGCCGGGGAAGATGAGGATGTAGAACGCGGACCAGAGCAGGGGGATGGCCATGTCGTTCCTCTACTTGGACAGCTTGGAGTCGAGCTTCTTGCCCAGCGCGGTGAAGTCCACGCCGCGCTCACGCTTCCACCACTGCACCGACCGCTCGCGCAGCTCGCCCCAGGTCAGGGTGTCCGAGCGGCCGCGGCGCACGTCGTTGACCTCGATCGCCCGGTCGGTGCAGCTGAAGCACGGGTCGATGGCGGCGATGACGATGGGCACGTCGGCGAGGTTGTTGTCCTCGAGCATCTTCCCCACCGACGCCAGGTTGGCCATGGTCGGCGCGCGGACCTTGACGCGCTCGGGCTTGTCGGTGCCGTTGCCGCGCACGAAGTGCACGTCCTCGCCGCGGGGCGCCTCGTAGCGGCACAGCGCCTCGCCGGCCGGCACCTTGCGCGGCGCCTTGGCCTTCACGTCCCCCGCCGGCATCTTCTCGATGAGCTGGCGGATCATCGAGTAGCTCTCCATCAGCTCGCCCACGCGCACCAGGGTGCGGCCGAAGACGTCGCAGTGGTCGTCGGTGACGACCTTGAACTTGAGGTCCGGGTAAGCCAGGTGCGGGTCGTCGCGGCGCATGTCGCGGTCGACCTTGCTGGCGCGCGCGGTGGGGCCCACCGCGCCCAGGCGAACGGCGTCGTCGTGGGAGAGGTAGCCGACCTTCGACAGGCGGCTGGCGAGCGTGGGCTCGGAGGCGGCGACGTGGATGTAGTACTTGGTCCGCTCCTCGAAGACGTCCATCGACTTCTTGACCTGGTCGAGCTGCTCGGGCGTGAAGTCGCGCCGCACGCCGCCCATGCAGTTGATGGCGTAGTTGACGCGGTTGCCGGTGAGCATCGCCAGCAGGTCCATCACGATCTCGCGGTCGCGCCAGGTGTACATGAGCAGCGTGTCGAAGCCGATCTCGTGGCCGGCGACGCCCAGCCAGAGCAGGTGGCTGTGGATGCGCTCGAGCTCGGCGACCAGCGTGCGGATGTAGAGGCCGCGCGGCGGGACCTTCACGCCCGCGACTTCCTCGGCCGCGGTGATGAAGGCGGTGGTGTGCGAGTGGCTGCAGATGCCGCAGATCCGCTCGAGCAGGTACAGGTCCTGGATGTACGTGCGCTGCTCGCAGGCCTTCTCGATGCCGCGGTGGTTGTAGCCCAGCCGCACGTCCATCATCAGGACGCGCTCGCCCTCGAGGGTGATGGAGAAGCTCGCGGGCTCCTTCAGAGCGGGGTGCTGGGGGCCGATGGGGATGGTGACGCTCGCCATGGTCTTCCTCGGATCGCCGGCCTGGGGAGCCGGCCTGGGATGTCGGTGCTAGGCCGTCGGCTTCCAGTCCTTGCGGAGCGGGTGCTGGTCCTTGGGGAAATCGTCGGGCATCGGGTAGCGCTTGCCCGGCGGGAGGTCCTTGACCTTGAAGCCCAGCAGGTCGACCAGCTCGCGCTCGTAGTTGGCGCAGCTCGGGTACAGGTCGCAGACGCTCTGGATGACCGCGGCGTCGCGGGGCACGCGCTGGCGCAGGCTGAGCACCGTGCCGTCGTCGTGGGCCAAGTGGCAGGTCTCGACGAGGCTCTCCTTCTCGTCGGTCCCGGTGATGGTGCAGCACTGCAGGAACTTCTGCTCTTCCTTGAGCCAGGCGGCGACGTCGTGATGCTTCTCCGCCGGTACCTCGAGCCACAGCCGCAGCGGCCGCTGGATGACCAGCTTGCCGGCGGTCTCGGGGAACTTCGCCTCGAGGCTGGCCTTGAGGGCGTTGGGATCAAGCATGGGGGGCCTCCTTCACCTCGGGGGCGGCGGCCACGGCGGGGGCGGGCACCGGCTTGGCGGCAGGCTCGTCTTCTTCGTCGTGCGCCGGCGCCTTCTTCTCCTCGAGCGTCGACAGGAGCTTCACCACACCGTCGATGATCGCCTCGGGCCGCGCCGGGCAGCCGGGGATGTAGGCGCTCACCGGGACGACGGCGTCGATGCCGCCCTCGACGTTGTAGCAGCCCTGGAACACGCCGCCGGAGCAGGCGCAGGTGCCGATGGCGACCACGAACTTGGGCTCGGCCATCTGGTCGTAGATGCGCTTGATCCGGTCTTTGATCTGCTTGGTCACCGGCCCCGAGCAGAGCAGCACGTCGGCGTGGCGCGGGGTGCCCTTGAGGGTGACGCCGAAGCGCTCGACGTCGAAGCGCGGGGTGAGCGAGGCGACGATCTCGATGTCGCAGGCGTTGCACGCGCCGGTGTTGAAGTGGATGACCCAGGGAGACTTCCGCCGGGCCCAGCTGACGATTCTGGGATGCGAGCGACATGGCTGGGCTACCTCCGGAAGAGGATGAAGAGGCCGACGGCGGCGCTCACCAGGAAGGCCGCCGCGAAGGCGGCGGCCGCCGGGACGCCGGTGGGCATGGTGGTCACCACCAGCGCGACAACGTGCATGATGGTGAAGAAGAACGCGAAGTGGAAAAACTGGCTGTAGTCCGGCTGCGCGCGGTGGTCGGCGACGTCCTCGCCGCAGGCGTACGCCTTGGTCTTCCCCTCGGGCTGCGCCTTGCCCTCGGGCTGCTTGAGCGAGAGCGCGTCGAAGCCCTTGTACTCGGCGGCGACCAGCGCCAGCACCACCACGAAGAGGATGGGCGGCAGGAACAGGAAGGTCTCTGGAGTCATCGGTTCATCCTTTTGGATCGCCAGCCATCTGGCTGGCCGAGGGGTAGCGGCAGGCTTCCACGCCTGCCTCCTACCCGGCCGCTACCCTTTGAGCTCGGTGAGCGCCTTGGCGTCGATCGTCCCGTGCGTCTTGAACGCCCCGATGACCACCCCGGCGGCGATGGTGATGGCCACCACCTCGATGACGATGAGGGTGATGACCAGCGCCTGCATCTGCCCCATGCGGCCGGTGACCGCGCCGGCCAGCACCAGCATCATCGTCACCGCCTTGGTCATCAGCTCCATGCCGATGAGGATGCGGATGAGGTTGCGGCTGACGACCAGGCAGTAGGCGCCGGCGACGAAGACCAGCGCGGCCGCGATGGAGAAGGGCCAGAAGTTCTCGATCCAGTACGCGGCGTTCATGCGGCCTCCTTCTTGGTTTCCGCGTCCTTCGCCGGGCTCGCCTGGATGCCGGTGGCGGCGCGGATGGTCGCGATGGCCTGCTCCCGGGCCAGCTCGAGCGAGGTCTTCTTGCGCTCCTCCTTGAAGAGGATGACCACGCCGAAGACTCCGACGAAGATGACCAGCAGCTGGCCGAGCAGGTCCAGCCGCCGCACGTTCCACAGCGCCTCGCGCACGCCCACGACCGCAGCTCCGGTCGAGGCCGGAGCCACCTGATTCGGGGTCAGCACGAAGCCGGCCGCCCACAGCAGCGCGCCCAGGCCGAGCACCACGCCCACCACCGGTAGGAACGCCTGGCGGCGCTGGTCGGCCCGCTCCTGGGTCTGGGCTTCGCCCTTGGGGCGCGTCAGGCTGATCGCGCTGACGAAGACCACGGTGATGAGGCCGGCGCACACGGAGAGCTCGAAGACGCCCGCCAGCGCCGCGTCCATCTGGAACATCAGGATGGTGATGAGAGCGCTGGTCAGCGCCAGCGCGATGGCCCCGCGGATGAGCGTCGGGGAGAGCACCGCCCACAGCGCGCTGGCGACCACCAGGGCCAACAGGAGGTAGGTGACGAGGGTCATAGGATGCTCCCAACGCGGATCAAGAAGGTGTCGAAGAGCCAGGGGACCGCGAGGCCCAGAGCCACGGTGATGGCGGCCAGCATCAGCGCCGGCACCAGGCCCCAGAGGTTCGCTTCCTTCAGGTCCTTGCAGCTCTCGCTCAGCTTTCCGAAGAACACCCGGCGCTGCATCGAGAGGAAGTAGCCCAGGGTGATCACGCTCGCGACGACGCCAACCGCGGCGAAGCCCTCGTGCCCGGCCTTCCAGACCGCCAGCAGGATGAAGAACTTGCTCCAGAAGCCCGAGAGCGGCGGGATGCCGGCGGTGGAGAGCATCGCCAGGACCGAGGTCGTGCCGGTCACCGGCATCTTCACGCTGATGCCGCCCAGCTGGTCCATGTCGCGCGTGCCGGACTGAACCTCGACCGCGGCGCTGTTGACGAAGAGCAGGGTCTTGAAGATGGCGTGGTTGAAGAGGTGGAGCACGGCGCCTGCGATGGCCAGCTTGCCGACTTCGCCCGCGTCCGCGGCGCCCATCGCGAGGACGATGTAACCGACCTGGCTGATGGACGAGTACGCCAGCATCCGCTTGAAGTCCTTCTGAGTCAGGGCCGCCAGCGCGCCGGCGACGATGGAGAGCGCGCCGAGCGCCAACAGCGCGTGCTTGACGGGCTCGGGCAGCCCGAACACCTGCGCCAGGCGGATGAGCGTGTAGACGCCGGTGGTCTTGGTGACGATGCCGGCTAGAAGCACCGAGACCGCCGCGGGCGCCGAGGAGTAGGCGTCGGGCAGCCAACCGTGGAACGGCACCAGGCCGGCCTTGATGGAGAGGCCGACCAGGAACAGCGCCATCGCGACCAGGACCAGCTTCGACGCGGCCGCCTTGGCCAGCGCGGCCTGCACCGTCGCGAACGAGGTGTCGCCGGCGACGATGAAGAGCAGCGCCAGGCCGCCCAGGATGAGCGCGGTCGCCACCGCGGAGAGCACCATGTACTTGAAGGCGCCCTCGAAGGCCGCCTTGCCGTGCTCGAGCGCGATGAGGATGAAGGAGGTCACCGCGGTGATCTCCAGGAAGACGTAGAGGGCGAACAGGTCGCGCACCAGCACGATGCCGTTCATGCCCGCCAGGCAGAGCAAGAGCAGGTTCGCGAACCGGAAGCGCTTCGCGTTGCTCTCGTCGGCGTTCGCGGAGTCCGGCGCGAGCGTGTACCGGGCGATCCAGATGGCCGAGAGGCCGACGATGGCGATGGCCAGGAACATGACCAGCGTCAGGTCGTCCACGAAGAACTTCGAAGCGAGCGCGGTGGTCAGCAGGCCGGTGTCGGCCACCGCGATGTCCTGGTGCCAGAACTGGTCGACGCCGAGGAAGACCGCGAAGGCCTCGAAGAGGCAGAAGACCATCGCCAGCGTCATCGCGAAGCCGCCGGCGGGCTTCTTGCCGAACGGCAGGTTCAGCAGCAGGACCCCGATGAGGGGCAGGACGATCAGTAGGGCGCCCACCTTAGAACCCTCCCACGAAGTAGATGACCACCAGCGCCGCGCCCGCGACCGACCAGGCGAGGTACGTCGAGTGGCTGCCGTTGTGCTGGATGCGCAGGCCCGACGAGAAGGCGTTGGCGAGGCCGGTGATGACCTTGTTGTAGACGTAGTCGATGACGCGGTCGCAGGTGTAGCCGACGTACGCGATGCCCTGGATCACCTTGAGCGCGTTCTCGTACGGGTCGAACCAGCGCTTCTCGGCGGCGTCGTAGAGCTGGTGCGCCACCGGGGCGTAGTGGATGTGGTCGACGGCCTTGAGGCCGCTGCCGTAGCGCTTGGCGCCCCAGAAGTGGTTCGCCGCGGCCGCGCAGAGCGTCACGACCGAGATGCCGGTGAGCACCCAGCCGAAGCCGTGCGGGAGCAGGCCGAACAGGTTCTCGGTCTCGTGCACGTGGCCCGCGACAGCCGGGAGGATGAGCGGCGCGACGACCCAGGGGTTGCCCAGGCCGAAGACGAGGCAGGCCAGCGCGATGAGCGCCATCGGCACCAGCATCGCGGCGGGCGGGTCCTTGATGGCACCGGCCGACTCGGGCGCGTTGAAGGTGCCCTTGAAGGCGGCGTGGCCCAGCTTGAGGAAGCTGGCGGCGGTGAAGAAGGAGCCGAGGGCGGCGACGGCGTACCACCACGGGCTCACCTCGAAGGCGCCGTGGTAGATGAGCTCCTTCGAGTAGAAGCCGTTGGTGAGCGGGAACCCGGAGATGCTGAAGGCCGCCACCAGGAAGCACAGCCAGGTGATGGGCATCGACTTGCCCAGCCCGCCGATCTTCTTGAGGTCGGTGGTGCCGGCCTGACGTTCCACCGCGCCGCCGGTGAGGAACAGCGTGCTCTTGTAGAGCGCGTTGTTGACCATGTGGAACAGGCCTCCGACGACGCCGAAGGCGGTCCCCGTGCCGATGCCGAGGATCATGTAGCCGACCTGGCTGATGGCGTGGAAGCTGAGCAGGCGCTTGAAGTCCTTCTGGATGAGCGCCATCAGCACCGCGAGGATCAGCGTCACCGCGCCGACCGTCATCATCAGCACCGACGGCCAGCTGCCGGTCTGGACCTTGAACAGGTCGAGCGACACGCGGGCCACGAAGTAGATGCCGATGAGCTTCTCCATGGCGCCGGGCATCAGGGCCATGAAGGGCATCGGGGCGTCCTTGGCGGCGTCCGGGATCCAGCTGTGGAACGGCATCGAGCCGGCCTTGCTGACCGCGCCGATGAGGACCAGCACGAAGGCCAGGCCCATCACGCCGTCGGCGACGATCGGCGAGCGGGCGATCTCGCTGATCGTCATCGTGTGCCGGCTCCACAGGATCATGCCGAAGCCGGCCATCATGCAGAGGTCGGTCACGCCGTTGATGAAGAAGGCCTTGACCGCGGTCTTGTGCGAGTTGACCCCGCCCAGGACGATCATCCCGAACATCGTGCCGAGCATGCCTTCCCAGAAGAACAGCAGGGTCAGCAGGTGGTCGGCGGCGACCGCGCCCTGCAGCAGCGCGATGGTGATGAGGTAGAAGCCGAAGAACGGCCCCGCCTCCTTCTTGCCCGCCATGAACTGCGCCGCGTACAGGCTGAGCAGGAACGCCAGGCCCGCCGCGCAGATCAGGATGAAACTCGCGAAGGCGTCGACCCGGAAGTTGAGCGTCAGGCCGAAGCCGCCGAACGGGACGTTCTCGGGGAGGAGCGGTGCCTTGAACGCCACCGCCGCGACGATCGCCACGATGACCAGGTTGGTCGCCGCCGCCAGCACGAACAGCGGCGCGGCCAGCTTGGAGAGGCCCCTGACGCACAGCAGGCAGAGGACGCCGGCGATGGCCGGGATCAGGACGAGCGGGAGCACGGTGGTCATCGCGAAGCCCTCATCTCGTGGTTCTTCACCTGGGGGAGGGCCGCCGCGTTCCCGGCGCGGCCCCGCATCTCGTGGGCCGCCTTCTCGGCGAACTGCGACGGGAAGGTGACGAGCAGGCCGCTGACGAGCGCCAGCACCGCCAGGGTCGCCACGCTGATCACCATCTCGCGCGAGCCCTCGTGCGTCTCGTGGCCGGCGACCGCGCTGCCCGGCTCACCGAGGAAGATCCGCGTGAAGACCCGGAAGAGGTAGAGGATGGTCAGGAAGGCGCCGAAGACGAAGGTCAGCGCCACCGCCAGCTGGCCGTTCGTCACCGCCCCGGTGATGACGAGGTACTTGCTGAAGAAGCCGCCGAACGGCGGGATGCCCATCACCGAGAAGGCGCACAGCGCGAAGCTGATGGCCGTGATGGGCATGCTCTTGATGAGCCCGCCCATCTTGGTGATGTCCTTGGTGTGCGTGCCGTGCTCGACGATGCCCGCGCACAGGAACAGCCCGCCCTTGGCGATGCCGTGCATCAGGATGTAGAGCAGGCCGCCGCCGACGGCCATCTCGTTGTCCGTCGCCAGTCCCAGGAAGATGAAGCCGATCTGGCTGACGGTGGAGTAGGCGATGATCCGCTTCATGTCGGTGTCGATGAGCGCGGCGCACGCGGAGACGAGCGCGCTCGCCCCGGCGATCCAGGGCACGACCTCGTGCCACAACGGGCTGACGTCGAAGGTGGCGACCAGCAGGCGCGCGAAGACGTAGACGCCGATCTTGACCAGCACCGCCGCGTGGAGGAGCGCCGTGACCGGCGAGGGCGCGACGCCGGCGTCCGGCAGCCAGGTGTGCAGCGGCAGCGTCGCGGACTTGGCCAGGATGCCGAAGAGCATCAGCGTCACCGCGAGGTCGCTGACCGGCTTTCCCTGCAGCTTGCCGAGGTCGAACGTCCCGTACTGGGCGCCGACGTCGATGAAGCCCAGGAGCATCATCACCGCGCCGAAGACGGTGATGAGGAACGCCTTGTCGGCGCGCAGCACGTACGCCTTCTCGCGGAAGAAGCCGATGAGACGCCAGCACGCGAGCGCGGTGATCTCCCAGAAGAGGTAGAGGAAGATCAGGTTGCGCGCGAAGACCAGGCCCATCATCGAGCCCAGGAAGAGCACCACCATGAAGTAGTACTCGTTGCGGTGTTCGAACTCGGCGATGTAGCCCCACGAGTAGTAGACGATGACCGACCCGACGCTGGTAGAGACCAGCGCCATGAACACCGCCAGCTTGTCAGCGAACAGCACGTCGACCCCGGCGAGGGTCAACTTCGTCGTCCCGCCCTGCCAGACGTCCGGCAAGAGCGCGAACGCGCAGACCATGGAGAAGACCACGCACAACAGCGCAGCCCAGTTGCGCGCCCCCTCGGACAGCTTCCCGAGCGCGGGCAGCGCCAGCGAGCCGACCACCGGGACGGCGACGCAGAGCGCGAGGAGGGTCTGGAGAGTCGTCATGAGTCACCGCGCTTTCGAACGCACTCGTGCCCGTGGCAGTCGCGAGCCGTCGTGAGTTCCGTAACGATTTTGGAAGCCATAGAGCCCGCCCCTGATGCTGGTCGAAGGATGCCCGGCAGGTACCGTCCTAGGAGGACCTGAGGTCAGGTCACTTCTTGGGGGCCGCCTTGAGCAGCTCCTCGATGTTCTCGATGAGCTTGGCGGGGGGGAGCGGCTTCTCGAGCCACTTGTGGATCGGCAACCAGTCCTTGTCGCCGGGCCCGAACTTCCAGTCCGAGCTCATGTGCTCGTGGACCCCCGTGACCATGATGATCGGGAGGTTCGGGTACTTGATGGACATGTCGTGGGCGACTTCGAATCCGGAGGTGAACTCCTCCATCATGCAGTCCAGCACCACGACGTCCGGCGAGGTCGTCTCCAGGGCCTTGTAGCCTTCGACGCCGTTGTAGGCGACCGAGACTTTGAAGCCCTTCTTCTCCAACGCCAGCTTGTTCCCCGCCACAAGATCCTGGTCGTCGTCGATGAGCAGTACGTGAGGCATTTTCGGTTCTCCTCGAACTGGTCCCCTGTATCCGAGGCTGCGACCGTAAAGCGCGCGCAGGTTACTGCTTCACCCCCGGATTTCGCAATGGGGGCGCAACCCCTGGATGGGGGAAACCCCGACGGGAGCGAAAAGTCGGTTCGTGAACAGAGGTGGCAACCATTGGGATTCATTGAGGATGCGTCTTTGAACGACCCCACATTTGCCCTTTTCGGGGAACGTGAGAGACGCTGGGACCGAACTGGTCCTCGATTCGTTCAACTTATCGAACTCATTGGCTTTGCTTTCCCATGACCTCCCAGCCGCGCAGCATCGACTTCGACCCGGTCGCCCACTGGTACGATCTGTTCGTCCGCACGAGCCTCGATTGTGATTTCTGGGTCGAGGAGGCGGGCCGCTTCGCCGGACCGAAGCTCGAGTTGATGTGCGGCACCGGCCGGCTCTCGCTGCCCGTCCTCCGCGCCGGAATCGCGTTGACCTGTGCCGACTATTCGCTCGGCCAGTTGGAGCAGTTCGCCAGGAAGCTCAGGGCCGAGACGCTCGCGGCAGACCTCGTCTGTGCGGACGCGCGAGCGCTCCCCTTCGAGCGCACCTTCGACGCCGTCTTCATCGGCTTCCAGTCCTTCGCAGAGCTGGCCTCCGAGGAGGATCAGCGGGCCGGCCTCGCCTCGATCGGGCGAGCGCTGCGCCCCGGCGGCCGCCTGGTGCTCTCGCTCCACAACCCCGCGGTGCGAGCCCCGCAGCTCGATGGGGTCTGGAAGGACTTCGGCGCCGTGCCCATCCCCGGCTCGTCGCAGAGGCTCCACGTCTCGGCCCGGTTCGCCTACGACGCCACGTGCCAGCTCGCCTCGGGGGTGCAGCGCTACCGAGTGCTCGAGCAGGACGGCGCCGTGTCGCAGGAGCACGACCTACCGGTGCGCTTCCGGCTGCTGACCGCGGAGCAGTTCGAGAGGCTCGCCCTGCAGCAGGGACTGCAGGTCGAGCGCTGGTGGGGCGACTACCAGCGCTCGCCACTCGACCCCGCCACGAGCCCGTTCCTCATCGCCGAGGTGCGGCTCCGTCCGTAGCCGCCTCGCGGGTCGCGGATCCCGGACCCGCACATTGCGCGCGCATTTGCACACTTCCCTGGTGTACCCTGTCGCTCGTCTTTGGAGGGAGGGTCGCCGACCTGCCGGGTTCGAGCCGACCTTGGGAAAAGCACATGGGGACGTTCCTGGTCGTACTGGGAATTCTGTTCGCGCTCTTCGTGGTCCCGTTCGCGTGGCCGCTCTTCGACACGCTGTGCGAGGAGTCTGCGCGCAAGAAGGCTCGCCTGGCCTGGGAGCGGCAGATCGATCACGAAGCGCGCACGCTGGGGCTCACCCAGGAATCCCCTGGGCGGTGGCGAGGCACGGTCGCCGGGTGCGCCGTCCAGGTGCAGCTGCCCGACCGCGAGATGGAGTTCTCGGTCCGCGCGACGCTCCCCGAGAAGCTGCCCTTCACGCTCTACATCCCCAGCTACTCCCAGACCAGACAGGACGAGGTCACCGGCGGCGGGTTCACGGGCGCCCATCCCCGCACCCTCCGCGAGAAGCTGGTGGACGGCACGCCCGTCGGCGACAAGCGGGTGGTGACCGAGACCGGCCAGGAGGCCGTGGTGCGCGACCTGTTCGCGAGCGACCTCGGTCGCGACCTCGCCCGCTTCCTCGAGTTCTCCGAGTCCTGGGTCGACGGCGGCGCCCTGGGGACCGCGAACGCTCTGCTGGCCTACGGCACGCCGGAGGCGCCGCGCGGCCCGGTGCTGGGGGAGGTGCCGAGCATGGTCGAGCTTCCTGTGCCGCATCCGCGACTACGCCCGGACCCACCCCGCCAAGGCCGCGACCTCCGGCGCCTAGCTCAGCGGCTTCGGAGCATTGCGGTCCGTGTCGGTGGATGCTGACATACCTTGTGCAGGGGCTGCTCCGGCTCACCAGCGCGCCGCGAACTGCGCCGACGTCTCCCCGAAGCCCGTCAGCTCGACCTCGATTCCGCTGCGGCCGGTCATGTCCAGCCCGGCCTTGAACGTCGCTGCGTAGGCCCTCAAGAGCAGCTCGTCGTAGAGCCTCGCCGGGAAGCTCATCTGGAAGGCGCAGCCGTGCGGGCCCACCTCGTCCGCCTTGAGCCCGATGCCCTGGTGCATCGCCGTCCAGCGCAGGTGCGCGTGCTTGAGCATCGCGCCCAGGTCGTCGGCGGACATCAGGTAGCGGTAGGTCGGGCTGCCCAGGAGCGCCTTGGACAAGTCGTAGATCATCGTCACGAACTCGCGGTCGGACAGGTCGTGGTGGTCGGCGATGGCCAGCCCCATGGCCATCGCCTGCACCTCGGGGATCCACGAGTTCATCGGCGGCGGCGCGAGGACGAGCTCGGTCAGCTCGGGCGGCAGCCAGCTGATCGACTTGGGCAGCGGCCGCCAGCTGAGCGCCTCACGGTAGGCCGACGCCTTCGCCTTGCACTCCGGGTACGACGCCGCCCCGTTCGGGAGTGCCTGCAGATAGGCGTGCACCCGTCTCGAACCCCCGTTCATGTTGCCTCCGGAATGCCGCCCGACCCCCGGGAGTATAGACGAGCGCTGGAACCGCCGGTCCCAGCCGGTGTCCTTCTTCTCTTCCACAACGGGCGGTGTAGAGTCGGCCGCCGCGGGCAGGCCGCAGCAGCCGCCTGCCACCTCCCAGCAAGACCTAGACAGAAAGGCTCCTGCCCCATGCCGAAGACGGTCCTTCTCCTGTTGGCCGCGCTCGCCGCGCCGCTGGCGCTCCCCGCGCCGGCCGCCGCCGCCGCCGCCAAGGACGACGACGCGCTCCTCAAGGCCCTGGTCGACGAGCTGCAGCGCTCCCAGACGAACCTGAAGGGCCAGGGCGACGAGCCGCTCTACTACCTCTCCTACCGCGTCAGCGACGGCCGCTGGTTCATGGACAGCGCCAGCTTCGGGGCCATCGAGGACTACGCCGGCGGCGACGAGGCGACCTCGGGACGGGCGCGGCGCCTGTACGTCGCGGCGCGCGTCGGCAGCCGGCAGCTGGACAACACCCACAAGGTCCGCGGCAGCTTCGGCTGGGGCGACCGCTATTACGAGCGCACCCAGCTGCCCATCGAGGACGACCCCGGCGCGCTGCAGATCGCCCTGTGGAAGGAGACCGACCGCGCCTACAAGGGCGCCGCCAAGCAGCTCATCAAGGTCAAGGCCAACAAGCGCGTGAAGGTCGAGGAGGAGGACCGCGCCGACGACTTCTCCGAGGAGAAGCCGGTGGTCTCCCTGGGCAAGAAGGCCGCCGACACCTTCGACCGCAAGGCGTGGAAGGACAAGCTCAAGAAGGCCTCCGCGCTCTTCAAGACGCACCCGCTCATCCTCAACTCCCAGGTGAGCCTGCAGGGCGGGAGCTGGACGCACTACTTCGTCGACAGCGAGGGCAGCCGCGTGCGCGAGCCGCGCTTCTTCGTGCGGATCATGATCGCCGCGACGGTCAAGAGCGACGACGGCATGGACCTCGAGCTGTACGACGAGCTCGACGCCGACAAGCCGGAGGCGCTGCCGACGGACGCGCAGATCGAGGCCAAGGTGAAGGACGTCATCGCCCGCATCGAGTCGCTGCGCGCGGCGCCGGTGGTCGAGCCCTACTCCGGCCCGGCGATCATCACCAACCGCGCCGCGGCGGTCTTCTTCCACGAGATCTTCGGGCACCGCATCGAGGGCCACCGGCAGAAGGACGACGACGAGGGGCACACCTTCACCAAGAAGGTGAACCAGCGCATCGTCCCGGAGTTCATCAGCGTCGTCGACGACCCGACCCAGAAGTTCTACGGCAAGACCCCGCTCAACGGCGCTTACCAGTTCGACGACGAGGGCGTGGCGGCGCAGAAGGTGAGCCTGGTCGAGGCCGGCGTGCTCAAGAGCTTCCTGATGAGCCGCACGCCCATCGCCGGCTTCCCCAAGTCCAACGGCCACGGCCGCGCGCAGCCCGGCGCCGAGCCCGTCGCCCGCCAGGGCAACCTCATCGTCCAGTCGGCCAGGCAGGTCAGCTACCCCGAGCTTCGCAAGGAGCTCATCGCCGAGGTGCAGAAGAGGGGCAAGCCCTACGGCCTGGTGTTCCAGGAGATCTCCGGCGGCTTCACCATGACCCGCACCGGCGACCTGCCGCAGGCCTTCAAGGTGCTGCCGCTGGTCGTCCACCGCGTCTACGCCGACGGCCGCCCCGACGAGCTGGTGCGCGGCGTCGACCTCGTGGGAACTCCCCTGCAGTCTCTCGAGAACATCCTCTCCACCGGAGACGACTACTCGGTCTTCAACGGCTTCTGCGGCGCCGAATCGGGCTTCATCCCCGTCTCCGCCGTGGCCCCCTCCCTGCTGCTCAAGGAGATCGAGGTCGAGCGGCGCGCCAAGGGCGCTGACCGGCCGCCGCTGTTGCCGCCCCCCCTCTCCCAGCCCGCCCCTGCCGCCGCGCCGGTCGCCAAGGAGGTGAAGTGATGGACGCCCGCCTCCTGACCGCAATCCTCTGCCTCTCCACGCTCCTTGCCTCGTCCGCCTTCGCCGCCGAGAAGGGCGTCGCCCAGCCTGCCGCCGACAGCGACGTCGTGCTCAAGGCGCTCGAGGACGAGGTCGCCCGCGCCAAGACGCTCTCGATGGACAAGCTGGACAAGCCCTACTGGGTCGGCGGCTTCGCCCAGGACACCGAGGGCTTCGAGGTCAGCGCCGCGTTCGGCGCCCTGCTCTCCCGCGACGGCGGCAAGCGCTCGCTCTTGGAGACGCAGGTCCGCGTCGGCGAGATGAGCCTGGACAACACCAACTTCGTCGACGACTTCTGGGGCGGCGGCTTCCGCCGCGGCCAGGGCATCCCCAGCGAGCCGGACTACGACGCGCTCCGCCACGCGCTGTGGCTGCAGTTCGACGACCGCTACAAGAAGGCCGCCGAGAACATCGCCAAGAAGCGCGCCTTCCTGCAGACGACCGAGGTCAAGGACCGCCCCGCGGACTTCACCCCGGCCGAGGTCGTCTCGCTGCTCTTGCCGCGCGAGAGCCTGATGCTGGACCGCGACCGCTGGACGAAGACCGTCAAGCTGGCCTCCGCCGTCTTCCGCGACCACCCCACCACCCACACCTGCCGCGTGTCGCTGCGCGCCTCGACCAGCCACCAGTACTTCGTCTCCACCGAGGGCGCCAAGCACCGCTTCCCCGAGCAGCTCATCCAGCTCTCCATCACCGCCGGCACCCAGGCCGCCGACGGCATGGAGCTGCAGGCGAGCTGGGAGAAGTACGGCCGCTCCGAGAAGGACCTGCCCACCGACGCCGAGATCCTCAAGGCGGCCGAGGGCGTGGCCAAGCGGCTCGAGGAGCTGGCGGCGGCCCCGGTGCCCACCGAGGACTATGCGGGCCCGGTGCTCTTCACCGGCGAGGCGGCGGCGCTCTTCTACCTGTCGACGCTGGGCGAGCCGTTGGGCCACCCGCGCGACGAGCTGGGCGCGGCCCGCCAGGGGCGCCTCGTCGACCGCGTGGGCAAGCACATCGCGGCCAAGATCCTCACCGTCCGCGACGACCCGCTCCAGACGGCCTTCAAGGGCGTCCCGCTGCTCGGCCACTTCCCGGTCGACGACGACTCGGTCCGGCCGGTGCCGCTGACCTTGGTCGAGGACGGCGTGCTCAAGGCCTATTACATGAGCCGCGTGCCCACGAAGCTCATCAAGCAGACCAACGGCCACTCGCGAAACGGCGAGGGCGCCGCGGCCAATCTGTTCGTGGAGACCAAGGCCGCGCAGCCGGTGGCCGCGCTCACCAAGCGCCTGCTCGAGCTGGCCAAGGAGGAGGACTACGACTACGGCATCGTGGTCGAGGACTTCGACACCTCGATGGGCATGCGCTGGGGCCGGATGAACGAGGTGGTGCTGCCCATGCCCACCGCCATCTACCGGGTCTACGCGGACGGCCGCAAGGAGGCGGTGCGCGGGTACACCTTCAAGCCGACCAGCTTCCGCGTCCTCAAGGACATCGAGGGACTGGGCGACGACCCGACGGTGGCCAACGTCGACCTGCGCAACCAGCGCACCAGCGCAGTCGCGCCCTCGACGCTCATCAAGATGCTGGAGCTGCAGAAGACCAACGCCGACTTCGAGAAGCCGCCCTACACGCCGCGGCCGTTGGCGGCGAAGGCGGCAGCGCCGGCACCTGCGAAGAAGAAGTAGGGTAGTGCCGGGCTTCCACCCGGGGCACCTTTGCAGAACTGATGGTCCGAGGCGCACGGGTGGGTGTGGGCCCGGCTTCCACGCCGGGGGCATCTTCGCGATCCGTTCGTCGGAGGCGCGCTGGACCTACAGCGCGCCTCGGATCCTCATTTGCGTGAGATTGCCCCCGGCGTGGAAGCGGGCACTACCCACAATCGAGCGCTGGCTTCCCTGCCCACGCGAGGCTATATCCCCCACGCCGGTAGGCTTCTGACGGAGAACACGATGGCGACCTTGCAGGAAATGTTCGGCTCCCAGCCCAAGCGCGGAATGGTGATCGCGGACTGCGTCACCCTCATCGACCAGGAGGTCGGCGACAAGGGTGGCCTCAGCGGCATCGCCATCAAGACGGGCTACAAGGTGGTCAAGAGCTTCAAGCCCGGCTTCGTCGCCGAGGCCGTCGACGGCTTCCTCAACGAGTTCTCGGCCGCGCTGCAGCCCATCGTCGACGACGCCAAGGCGCAGGCGAAGCCCATCGCCGCGCACTTCGCCGCCAACCCCGGCCGGGTCGCCGAGGCGCTCCTCGCCATCACCGACGCCCGCGCCCAGCGCTCCAAGCTCGCCGTCATCAAGGCGACCTACGACAAGCTGCGCGGCATGGCCAAGAAGAACGTCGAAGAGGCCGTGCCGCGCGTGGGCAAGCTCATCGAGAAGCACGCGTCCTGAAGTCGCCGCGCGCGGCCGACGCCCGGGACGACCGGTGGCCAGGATCTGCCTGACTAACGGGCCGGATCGACCACGCCGAACTTGCGCGCGAACCAGTAGGCGAACAGGAAGTCGGTCCCGGGGCTGGGCGGGTTGAGGCCGGCGCGGAACCTGAACGGGCCGTCCTTCCACGCGAACACGTCCCGCGGCATCTCGTAGAGGGGGTAGGCGCGCAGCCCCTGCAGCCGCCCGCCGTTCATCCAGTCGTTCTTCCAGGGCAGGGACGGGAACGGCGACATCGAGAAGCTGGGGTTCACGCGCCAGTCGATCTCCTCGAAGACCTTCGGCGCGGCCATCTCCTGCATGACGAGCAGCGCCTCCTCCAGCTCGGGCTGCACGACGCCGCTGAACTCACCGACGGTCGCAGTGACGAGCTGGTAGAGCCCCAGCCGCGTGTCGCGCATGTTCTCGAGCGCGATCCGGTGGGCGCGCTTCATGTCGGAGGTGTGGTTGTTGATCTCGTCGCAGACCAGGTAGAGCGTCAGCAGGCTCTGGACGATGAGGTGGTTGCCCGACCAGTCGCTGGTGCCGTACTCCCACAGCGCGCCGTCGCCCTGGTCGACGATCCACCCGCGCTCCTTGGCGAAGAGCTGCTCGAACTTGATCAGGAGCGGGTAATCGCTCTTGTCGGTCATCCAGAAGAGCAGGCCGTCTGCGAGCAGCTCGTTGCCTCCGTCGTCGTTGCAGACGGAGAAGTTGGCGACGAGGTCCTCGAGGATGGTCACCATCTTCTGCTTCTCGGTGTCGTAGCCCGAGAGATTGAAGAGCGTCAGGTACGCCCAGGGGAAGGAGACGAAGTAGCCCTTGAGCATGTCGTTGTTGGCGCCCTGCAGCCAGTCGTAGCCCGCGTAGGCGCCGGTGCCCTGCACCCAGCTCGGATCGGTGCTCCCCGGCACGTGCACGCGGATGGTCCGAGCGAAGTTGCCGGAGCCGCCGGCGATGTCCCAGCACATGAACTGCCCGCGCAGCGCGGTGAGCATGTTCTGCAGCGCCGCGGGATCCTTGGTGGCCTCGTAGCGCATGGCCTGGCTCGCCGCGTAGACGCCGGTCCAGAGCATCGAGTCGCCGCTGGGCTGCTCCTGCGCGCCGGCGACGGTCAGGTCGTTGGCGGTGAGCATGCCGGCGCTGTTGAGGAACTTGGCCGGCATCTCCGCGTCGAAGATCGCCGCCTTCTCGGCCAGCGTCTGCCGCAGCGCCCGGTTGCGCAGCCGCGCCTCGGCGAGCGCGATGGGATCGACCAGGCGCTGGATGACGCGCAGCGTGTCCGGGTGGGCGCGGTAGAAGTCGAGGTCGGTGTAGTCGCGCACGAAGTAGTGCATCGCCTCCTGGAAGTCGGCCCGGCCCACGTAGGGCGCGACCTCCGGGAGCGTGTGGTACTGCGCGTAGGTGGCGAAGAGCGTCGACCTGGTCCCGGAGGGAATCGGGTCGTGGCTCGCGAGCCTCCACGCGCTGGTTGTGCCAGAGCGGCTCGGCGCCGTTGGGCGCGGACCAGGTCCAGGTCTCCTGGAACGACGGCGCGGCGCCGGCCGTCTGCGGCGTGAAGGTGCCCGGAGAGCTGGTTCCAGGCGGTGCGGGCGAGGTGCGCGGTGAAGGCGACCGGCGTGGGGTCGACGCCGTCGCGGCTGAGCCCCTGGTAGCTCTTCACGAAGCCGACGCGATCGAGCGTGACCGACACGTCCAGCGTGTCGCTGGCGCTGCCCTCCCAGGCCAGCGCGATCTTCTCGGTCTCGAAGCGCGCCGTGTCCCAGACCTGCACGTGGTGGACGCTGTAGCCGCCGCCGGGGAGGGCGCGGAGCTCGACCTGGCCGGAGTACGCGCCGTAGGCCTGCTCGCTGCCGGTGACCTCGTAGATTCCCGGGACGGGGGCCGGCGCCGCGTCAGGGGCTGCGGGGCCTGCGTCGAGACTTGCCGTGGCCGCATCGGCCGTTAGCGGGATTCCAGCATCGGCGGTCGTGCTTGCGTCCTCCACGCCGGCCGAGCCGTCGGCCGTCAGCGGGCCCGAGTCGGCGGGGAGCGTCGAGGCGTCCACCGGCGATCCCGCATCGGGCGCCACCGCTCCATCCAGATCGGACTCGTCAGCAGCATCCAGGCCGGGAGCCGCAGCGTCCGGGCGAATCCTGCGTGCGTCGAGTCCGGCATTCGAGTTCGGGTCGGTCGGGCAGGCCGTCAGGATGAGCAGAAGAGTGGCCAGCCACGGGAGGCGCGGCAAATTCATCGCGACAGCCTATGTGCTCGCCGCTTCGCGCTTCAAATCACACCCGGCCCCTGATCGTTCGCCCCGCCCCAGAAGCGCCGCCTTTGGAAGGTTTTGGCTATTGGCAGATAACCCGCTGCCTCCACAGAGGAAGCCTCCACTTCAGCCTTCGGCCCGCACCATTGAGATCAGCGAGGTCGGTCCCGGCTTGACCCGAAGCCCGAAGCCCGCAGCCCGAAGCCCGTTGTTCCCCCACCCACGCACTTCTTCACACGACTCCCACAGGACGCTTCACGGACGATGCCTACGGTCAGGTCGTTGGCGCTTCACCCCCTTCACCAAGGAGACCTGACATGTTCGGCATCATCATCGGCACCCTCTGCCTCTTGGGCCTCATCCACGTCCTGCGCCGCGGGCGCTGGCACCACGGTTACGGCCACGGCTGCGGCGGCCACCACGGCGGCTACGGCCTGGGCGGCCCGCGCTTCTGGTTGCGGCGCACCTTCGAGCGGCTGGGGACCTCGGCCGCCCAGGAGAAGGTCATCGTCGAAGCCGCGAACGAGCTGCACGAGCACGGCGGCAAGCTCTGGACCGAGTTTGCGCAGTCCAAGGCGGACCTCGCCGAGGCGCTGCGTGCCGAGCCCATGGACTCCGGCAAGGTCCAGGCCGCGTTCGCCCGCCACGACTCGCTCATGGCCGACCTGCGCAAGGCCACGGTCGACGCGCTGGGCAAGATCCACGCGGTGCTCGACCCCGAGCAGCGCAAGCGCCTCGCCCAGATGATCGAGCGGCCCCACGGCTTCGGCTTCGGCCACCACGCCTGCTGCTAGGAGAGGAGAACCACCATGAAGCGCGCCTTGCTCATCGTCCTGCTCTCCTTCGGCACCGTCGCCGGCTATGCCTCCGGCTTCCACCACCTGCGCCACGGAGGCTGCCACGGCTGGCAGAGCTCCAGCTGCCCGTGCCAACGCGAGGCGTCTCCCCAGCCCGCGTCTCCACCCCCTTCGGCGCCTGCCGCCCAGCCCAAGGCGCCGGAGAGTCCGCCGCCCGCCGCGCCTTGAGCGGTTAGAGTGAGTCGTCCATGGCCTTCCGCGTCCTGCTCATCGACGACGACCCGCGGCTCGCCGAGCTCCTGGGCGGCTACCTCGCCCAGAACGAGGTGACGCTCGCCCATGCGCCCGACGGGCCGCGGGGCCTGGCCATGCTCGACGCGGACCCGTTCGACGCGGTGCTGCTCGACGTGATGATGCCGGGGATGAACGGCCTGGACGTCTGCAAGCGCATCCGGGCCAAGGGCAACACGCCCATCCTCATGCTCACCGCCAAGGGCGACGAGGCCGACCGGGTGGTCGGCCTCGAGCTCGGGGCGGACGACTACATCCCCAAGCCGTTCAGCCCGCGCGAGCTCTTGGCCCGGCTCCGGGCGGTGATGCGCCGCGCGCGGCCGGAGGTGGTGTCCGAGCGGCTGCAGGTCGGGGCGATCGCCATCGACACCAACCTGCGCGAGGCGCGCCTCTCCGGGCGGGTGCTGGAGCTGACCGGCCTGGAGTTCGACATCCTGCTGGCGCTCGCCCGCCGGGCCGGCCGGGTCATCCCGCGGGACGCCCTGCTCTCCGAAGCCGGCCGCTCCGACACCGTGGTCTCCGAGCGGACCGTCGACGTCCACGTCTCGCACCTGCGCGCCAAGCTGGGCGACGACCCGAAGGATCCCCGGCTCATCCGCACCGTGCGCGGTGTCGGCTACGTCCTCGCGAAGGGCGAGGCGTGATGGGGCACCACCGCCGAAGGCACCACGGTCCGCGGGTGCCGTACTTCTTCCGCCTGCAGCGGCGGCTCTTCGTCTCCTTCGCCCTGACCATCCTCGTCACCGGCGCCCTGTTCATGGGCGTGATGCGCGCCGTCTCCGACCAGACCTGGCAGCAGCAGACGCAGCGGCTGCAGAGCCTGGTGGGCGCCGAGTTCGCCCAGGTCTGGGACCGCCCCGACGAGCGGGCCGCGCTGGCCGAGCGGATCGCCCGCGAGCTCCATGCCTCGGTCGAGGTCCGCGACGCGCGCGGCGCGGTGCTGCAGAGCCTCGGACCGACGTGCCGCTGGCCCATGGCGGCGCGAGTGGAGAAGGGCGGCCAGCTCCTGGGCGAGGTCCGCGGCTGCGCGGTCCAGAGCCGGGGCTCGCACCTGGCGCAGCTCGGCCTGGCGCTGCTCGTCGTCGTCCTGGCGCTGTGGATGACCGCCGGCCGCATCTCCGGGCGCATCCTGCGGCCGCTGGGGATGGTGGTGCGCGTCGCCGAGCAGCTGGGCGAAGGCAAGCTCGACGCCCGGGTGCAGACGAGCTGCCTGCGCAACGGCGAGGAGCGGATCGTCGCCGAGAGCCTCAACCGCATGGCCGACCGGATCGAGAAGCAAATCGCCGACCAGCGCGAGCTGCTCTCGGCGGTCTCGCACGAGATGCGCACGCCCCTGGGCCACATGCGGCTCATCTCCGAGTTGGCGCGCACCGGCGGCCTCGAGGGCAAGGCGCTCGACGAGCTGGAGAAGGAGATCGCCGAGATGGACACGCTGGTCGGCGACCTGCTCGCCAACTCGCGGCTGCAGTTCTCGACGCTCTCGCTGCAGAAGCTCGACGGTTCGGAGCTGGCGCAGCGGGCGCTGGAGCGGGCCGGGCTGCCGGCGGCGCTGCTGGAGAGCGCAGGCGATTCCTCTCTGGAGGGCGACGCGACCTTGCTGGGGCGCGCGCTGGCGAACCTGCTGGAGAATGCACGGCGCCACGGCGGCGGGGCGACGAAGCTATCGGTGCGGCGGGAGGACGGGAAGATCCGCTTCGACGTCGAGGACGCAGGGCCCGGGTTCAAGCCTGGAGACGCCGCGCAGGCCTTCGACGAGCTGCGGCAGAAGACGCACGCCTCGACCCACGGCGCGCTCGGGCTCGGGCTGAACCTGGTGCGGCGCATCGCGGCGGCCCACGGCGGCGAAGCCTGGGCCGGCAATCGGGAGGGCGGCGGGGCGAAGGTCGGGTTCTCGGCGAAGGGATGAGCGACGGCGCAGCCGCAGCAGCTTGCGGCCCTCGGCGAGAACCGCCGAGGATCGGCCCATGCCCATCCCGTCCAGCGCCTTCGCCAGCGGCATCCCCTCGCTCGCCTCCGTGCCGCCGGCCCCGCGCGAGCCTTCGGCCACTGCGCGCAGGCTCGTCTTCGGCTATCAGGGCAGCCAGCTCGTCATGGCGATCGTGGGCGGCGTCTTCCTCTTTGTCGGAGTCCTCTTCGTCGGCATCTTCGCCTGGTCCGTGCCCGTCGACCTGACCCTCCTCGCCACTGGCAAGCCGTACAGCGCGACCGTCGCCTCGGCCGAGGTCAACACCCACGCGGAGATCAACGACGAGCACCCGGTCGACGTGCGCTACACCTACTCCTTCGACGGCGCGCAGTTCGAGGGATCGACGAGCATGGTGGGCGATGCGTACCGGGAGCTGCAGCCCGGCTCGACCATCGAGATCGAGGTCGCCGGCGCCCGGCCGCAGTGGTCGCGCGGTGATGGCCACCGTCACCTACGCGGGCCTCGACTACTCCACCAAGATGAACAACAAGCACCCGTTCAAGCTCGCCTGGGAGTTCAAGCCGGACGGCAGCCGCGGCTTCACTGGCTCCATCACCTCGATGCGCGAGGACGACCTGCGCACCTTCGCCACCGCCCCACAGATCGTCGTCCTCTACGATCCCGAGAATCCGGCCATCAACACCCTATTTGTCCCCTGAGCCCGCGCCTCTCCCACGGTCGCCGACGATGACGTACGCGTCGGCTCTCGAGCTGGTCACGCCGGCTTCGTACTCGAGACAGCCCGGCCCCGGCGTCTCGCCCTCGGCCCAGGCGACCAGGGCGGCAGGGAGATTCGCGCCGGCGACGTGGCAGAAGGGGTATCCCCCGCCGATGCGCGGGTTGAGGTCGATGGGGACGCAGGCGCCATCTCGGGTCACGAAGACGTCGCAGTCCAGCGGCCCGACGTGCTCGAGCCTCTTCCCCAGCAGCCGTCCCACGCTCTCCAGCTTGCCGTCGTGGACCGTCACCGCCCGGTCCGTCTGCCCGTCCCGCATCCGGAGCTTTCGCCGGATGAGCGTCGCCACGTACCGCCCTCCCAGGTCGTTCACGACGTCCAGGCCGTACTCCGCTCCGGAGACCAGCTCCTGGATCAGGATTGACCGCTCGGGATCCGAAGCGCTCACCCGGCTCAGGAAGGAGCGCGCGACCTGCTTCCGCGCGAGCGCGTCGTAGGCCTCCAGCTCTTCGACCGTCTCCGCCACCCACACCCCGATGGAGCCGACGCCCCAGCGCGGCTTCACGATCAGCGGGAGCCTCACCTCGCCCCTGGCCAACGCCGCCCGGGCCTCGTCGAAGGCGGAATAGGTGCGCGGGACGGGGAAGCCGCACGCCGCGAGGAAGCGCGCGGCCTTCACCTTGTCGTAGCAGGTCGAGATCGCCTCGGCGCTGGAGACGAGCAGCTGCGTCCCCAGGGCGTCGAACCGCCGGCGGCTTGTCGCGAGGAGCGGTAGCTCCGGCTCGAGGATGGGCACCAGCAGCCCGACGCGGTGGGCCGAACAGATCTCGAGCAGCGCCTCGACATAGCCGTCCTCGCCGACCTGAGGGACGGTGAAGGCCGCGTCGGCGGCCTCGAGCGCGGGCGCGTCCGCGCTCGAGTCGCAGGCCAGCACCCGGCCCCGGCCGACGAGCGCCTTGCGGAACGCGGTGACGTAGAAGCTGCGCCGGCCGGCGCACGTCAGCAGGACGTTCACAGGGCCTCTCGCGAGGGCTCGGCGACCGGGCCGATGGTCGCGGGCCGGCGCCACGCGGGCCCTCGGACGGCGCGGACCACGTCGTGCGTGAGGGTACGTGCGGTGTAGTCCGTGCCGGAGACGAAGCGGCAGAGCGGACCAAAGCTACGCGCGGCGGGCGCGCCCACGAAGTACAGCCCGGGCACCGAGCACTCGAATCCGGACGAGAGGACCGGATACCCATCCTCCGTCCGCAGCCGAGCGAGGATCTCCGGGGCGAGGAAGGGATACGAGGACACGTCGACCTGGTAGCCGGTCGCCTGCATCAGGTGGTCGGCGACCCGTCGCGTCCCGTCGTCCAGCTCCAGTTCCAGACGCCCGCCGTCGACGCGGGCCGAAGAGACGGTTCGCCCGAGCGTCACCTTCACCCTGCCGAGGCGCGACGGCAGCCACGAGGACATGGCGGGCCGGATCGAGCGATACGCGATTCGGTCCTGCCAGGTGCGGGGCAGGCTCCGGAAGAGCGCGGGCGTCGCGTTGATCCAGTTCAGGCCGGGAGGCCCGACGTCCGTCGGGTGGTAGAGCAGCGGGCGCAGCGGGTTGGCCTCGCTCTTGAGCCACTGGAAGCGCTGCCCGAGCTTGTGGACGGCCTCGGCGCGGACCACGACCTCGACCTCGGCGCCGGCCTCGCTCAGGAGGGCCGCGGACTCGAACGCGCTCTGCCCGCCGCCGATGACGCAGACCTTCATCCCCGCGAACACGGAGAGGTCCTTGTGGTCCACCGTGTGGGAGGTGAGGCGCTCGAGCCCCGCGAACTGCGCGAGCCGTCGTGGGAAGAAGCGGATGCCGGCCGCCACGACGATCTTCTCGAAGAAAGCCTGCTCTCTGCCGGCGACCAGACGGAACCCCTCGGGCGCGAGCTTCATCCGCTGCACCGATGTGCGGAGCAGGTTCGGGACGGCCTTCTGCTGGAACCAGCGCCCGTAGGCCACGAAGCGCTCCAGCGGGATGGGCGACCCCGGGGCCAGGCCCGCCTCCGACTCGAACCGGTCGAGCGTCCACTCGCGGTCCGGATCCGAGATTTGCGAGGCGCACCGCGGAGAGCGCAGGAACATCCCCTTCGGCATCTGCTCGGCCCAGAACTCCATCGGCTCGCCGTAGACGGTGGGTTCGACCCCCGCCGCACGCAGGTGCGCCGCCGATGCCAGGCCGTAGGGACCGGCTCCGACGATCCCCACCTTCGCGTTGGCCCGGCTCAAGGCTTTCGTCATGTCGCCCCCTCCCACGCCCCTCACGCCGGCCTTTTTCGAGCGCGCGGCCCCTCCGGCGTTTCGATGGGATGCCGCCGGCGGCAGGCGGAGACCGCGGGCGCGCCCGCATGGAGCACGTCGGCGGCCAGGCTCGCCTGGCGGCCGGTGAGGCGGACGCTCTTCGCGCTCCCTGCTCCGCCCGTCTCTTCGGCGCGGCGCGCGCTGCGGCAACACCCGAATCGGCGAGCGTGCCGCTGCAGGGTGCAGGTCCCTACCGTTTCGAAAGTGCTTCGGGCCTGGCGGCGCGGACAGGGTCACCGCGACGCTGGCCGGCGGGCGCGTCCGTACCGACGGCGCGGGCGTGGCGAGGGGTGGCGGGGGGCGAATATGGCGGCTATCGCCGCGGGGCCGGGGGAAGCTGCGGTCGCGAGAGAGGTGGCCCGCTTCCGCGTGCTCGACGCCGGCAGCTTCGAAGACCTCGAGCGCTGGAGGCGGCTGTGGCTCGCGTGGCCTGGCAGGGACATCATGGCCCACCCCGACTACGCGCGGCTGTTCGCGAGGCCGTGCGACCGCGTCGTCGCCGCGCTGAGCGAGGAGGAGCACGGCGCGATCCTCTTCCCGCTCCTGCTGAGACCCTTGTCGGCCGAGCCTTGGGCCGGCGCGGGCGAGCGGCGCTGGGACGCCGTCTCCCCTTATGGCTACGGAGGCCCGTTCGCCTGGGGTCAGCGCGCGCAGGACGACCGCACGTTCTGGGAGGCCTACGCAAGCTGGTGCGAGCGGGAGCGCGTCGTCTCCACCTTCGCGCGCCTCTCGCTCTTCCCGGACCTGCTCGCTCGCCTCCCGGAGGACGTGGAGGAGCGCGCGCAGAACGTCGTCGTACCACTGGAGCGGGGTCCCGAGGCTCTCTGGCAGGGCTACGAGTCCAAGGTCCGCAAGTGGGTGCGCACCGCCCAGGACGCGGGGCTCGTCGTGGAGCGCGATCCGACCGGTGCCCGGCTGGGCGACTTCCTGGCCGTCTACACCCACACCATGCAGCGCAACGGGGCCAGCCCCTGGTACTTCTTCCCGCGCCCATTCTTCGAGACCCTCGCTGACCGGCTCTCGGGGAGCTTCACCTACTTCCACTGCCTGCACGAAGACCGGGTCGTCTCCTCGGACCTCATCCTCCACACCCCCGACCGCGCCTACTACTTCCTCGGCGGGACCTACGCGGACGCCTTTCCGCTGGGACCGAACTACGTGCTCAAGCACCGGACGCTGTGCTGGGCGGCGGAGCAGGGCCTGAAGGCTCTCGTGCTGGGCGGGGGCTACCAGCCGAACGACGGGCTGTTCCGCTACAAGCGCGCCTTCGCCCGTCGCGATGGCCTCGTTCCCTTCCGCGTCGCCTGCCTCACGCACGACGCACCCGCCTGCCGAGAGTTGGAGACGGACTGCGCGGAGTATCAGGCCATCCATGGAGCAGGTCGGGCGCCCGTCCCCGGCTTCTTCCCGACGTACCGCGCCTGGCCTTGAAAGGCCGTGGACCCAACTTCCTCGCCCGGTAGAGCAGGAGTCACCACGGCCGCCTGGCCCTGGCACCCGACGCCGCGCCGCCTCAGCTTCCCAGCGGGGGAGCCCGCATGCGCATCCACGTCTTCGCAGAGCACTACCCCAACCCCTACAAGCCCTACTACGACGCGCAGCTCAGCCAGCTCCTCGAGGACGGCCACGACGTGCGCGTCTTCACCTTCGGCCAGCACGACGCGACGAGGAACGCCCTGGTCGACCGCTTTGGCCTCGACCGGCGCACCACCTACCTGCCGTGGACGCTGCGCGACTTGCCGGGCTCGCTCCCGCGCCTGGCGCTCGCCCAGCGGCGAGGCCCGCGCGCCGCGCTGCGCACCGTCCTCTCGGCCAGAGATGGCCGCTTGCCGCTCAACCGGGCGGTGATGGACGGCATCCGCGCGCTCCTGCTCCCCGCGACCTCGCCGGACATCTGCCTCATCCACAACCTCGTCACCGCCCAGTCCTTCGGCTTCCTCTCGCACCTCTACCCCTACGCGCGCGTCGCGCTCTACTTCCACGGCGGCGAGCTCCCCGACGGCCAGCCGATCCCCGGATACGAGTGCCGCCGCGTCTTCGACGGCGTGCACCGCGTTTTCACCAACACGGCCACGTCCCGCGCCGAGCTCCTCGAGCGCGGCTGCGAGAGCGGCAAGGTGTCGGTCGTCCCCGTTGGCTTCCGGCTCGAGCAGTACCGGCCGGATGACCAGAGGTGCTGGAGGCCCGGTGGCGTGCTGCGGCTGCTCTCGGTCGGGCGCGTCAGCGTGGAGAAGGGCCTGGACTACGCCCTCGACGCCCTCCTGCTCCTGCGCTCGCGAGGCGTCCGGCAGGTCCGCTACCGAATCGTCGGCGCGGGCACGGCCCTGGACGCGCTGCGCGAGCGCATCGGCCGAGAAGGCCTGGCCGACCAGGTCCAGCTGGCCGGCGAGGTGCCGCACCACGCGCTCGCGGACGAGTACCGCAACGCCGACGCGCTCCTCTTGCCCAGCGTTCCCACCGAGCACTGGGCCGAGACGCAGGCCTGCGTGGTGCAGGAGGCGATGCTGATGGGCCTGTTGGTGGTCGCCTCGAGGACCGGCGGCGTGCCCGAGTCGCTCGCGCCGGAGCTGGAGCGCTTCATGGCCGAGCCCAGGGACGCCAGCGGCATCGCCGACCAAATCCAAGAGCTGCTCGCGCTCGGTGCCGACGAGGCTCGCTGGCTCGGCGAGGCGGGGCGCGCCTTCGCCGTCGAACGCTACGACGTCCGCGCGCTCACTCGGCGTCTGCTGGAGGAGACGCTGGGGGTCGAGCCGCCGTGCCGAATCGAGCTTCCGGCGTAGCTCAGCCGCTCAACCACGCCGCGAGCCGCTCGACGTCCGCCTCGTCGTGCCAGCCGTGCAAGGCCACGCGCAGGTAGCCCTCGCGCACCGAGACGAAGATCTTCCGATGCGAGGCCTCGCGAGCGACGTCGCTCACGAGCTGCGCGCCCCCGCCGCCGTGGTGGAAGCCGAGGATGGGCCCGAGCCGTCCGTCGCGCCGCAGGCCGTCGAGGCGCTGCGCGTCCGCCTGGAACCGGCCGCGGATCCTCCCGAGCAGCGAGGCCTGCGTCGCGTCCACGTGCCGGGCGATGGCCTTGAGGCCCGCCTCGCGCAGGGCCTTCAGCGACCGCGCGAGCGGGACGAGCACCAGCCCGCCGGGGCCGCCCTGCTCGAACTTGCGCCCGTCGGCCAGCCACGGCCGCTCGTAGTCGGTGCTGGGGCGCCGGAAGTCGAAGCCGCCCTCGACCGAGAGCCACGAGCCGATGGGCGTCAAGCGCGCGCGAAAGGACGCCTCGGTCCACAGCAGGCCCGCGCCCTGCGGCGAGAGGAGCCCCTTGTGCACGGCGGTCGCGAACGCGGCGATGCCCGAGCCCTTCAAATCGATGGGCAGCGTCCCGGCGCCCTGGATGCCGTCGACCACGAAGTCCACGCCGCGCTCGGCGCAGCCCTTGGCGAGCCGGGCCAGGTCGAGCCGGACGCCGTCCTGGAAGCGCACCCAGCTCACGGTGAGGATGCGCGTCCTGGGCCCGATGGCAGCCAGCAGCCGCGCTTCGGGATCGAGCGGCGCCGACGGCGGTCTCGACTCCAGCGCCTGGGCACCGGCCAGGTGCCCGTCCCAGAGCGGGACCTCGCGGAAGGAGACTCCGCGGACCGCGAGCGCCTTCCAAGGCCAGACGTTGCTCGGGAACTCGCCCAGCGGCGCCAGGACCTCGTCGCCGCTTTGCCACGGATAGCTCTGCGCGACCCAGGTCAGGCCGCTCGAGGTGCTGCCGGTCAGCGTGAAGTCGGCCCCGTCGCCGCCGAAGAACAGCCCCGCCTCACGGCGCACGTCGTCGACTGGCTTGCTCCACTCGTCGTAGGCCAGCTCCCACGGGCGCAGCTCCTTCTCCAGGAAGGCGCGCACGGCCTCGATCGACGCGCGCGGGACCGGGCCCTCCGCGCAGTGCAGCGCCCAGAGCGCGTCGCCGGTGAAGTCGAAGAGCGTCTTCGGGAGCGGGGCGGTCATCTCTTGCTCGGGGCGACCTTCTCGTACTCCTCGAGGAGCGCGTCGACGATGGAGCCGGTCTCGAGCTCGCCCGACCAGAGGCGGCCGTCGATGTAGATCGTCGGCGTCGCCTCCACCTTGTTCCGGGTGCCTTCCTTCTTGGTCTCGGTGAGCGCCTCGCGGACCTTCTCGTCGGCCATCGCGGCCTCGAACTGCGCGCGGTCGAGCTTCTGGAACTCGGCCCAGTCCGCGAGGATGACCGGGTTGAACTCGTCGAAGTGCTTGTAGGCGTAGACCGTGAACGGCCAGAACTTGCCCTGCTTGCCGGCGGCCATCAGCGCCATCGCCCCCTCGGTGGAGCCCTCGTGGCCCTTGAGCGGGAACGGCCGCAGGTAGAGCTTCACCTTGCCCTTGAGCGAGTCCTCGGTGACCTCGCGGTGCATCGCCAGGACGAGGTCGCGGCAGAACGGGCAGCGCGTGCAGGCGTACATGACCACGGTGACCGGCGCCTTCTCGTCGCCCAGCCGCGCCGACTCGTCGAGCGCGAAGGTCCGCGTCGGGTGCGCGCCGGTCATGCTCTTCTTGCGGTTCTCGTAGGCCTTCTCCAGGCCGGCGGCGTCCTTGCCCAGCGCCGCCATGCGGCAGAGGTTGTTGGCCAGCCGCGGCACGACGGGGCAGCTCTTGGACTTGTCGGCCAGGCACTTGGCGAAGGTGTCCGAGCAGCAGTCGTAGGGCTTGAGCCTGGCGAAGAGCTCGTCGACCGCCTTCTTCTGGTCGCCCTCCAGCGCGTCGCAGGCCGGCGTCTGCGCCTGAGCGCGGGCGGCCACGGCTGGCAAGGTCGCGGCGGCGAACAGCGCTCCGGCAATCCACAGGCTCTTGAGGTTCATGCGCTCGTCTCCTTGCGCCCCGGCCATCCTCGGCCGGAGTGCCCGGCGTCCCCGCCGGAGCGGCGGATTCTAATGCCGGAGAAGCAGACGCATCGAGAGCTTGTTGCCTTCAGCCGGCGGCGGCCGCTGACTCCCCCGACGCCGGAGAGGCGCGGCGCGCGTGCGAGCGTCCGAGCAGCCACCCGATGGCCAGCGCCCACAGGAAGTTGGAGCTGCCGGTCTCGACGAAGTGGAAGAGCCGGACCTCGGGGCCCATCAGCGGGTTGGGCATCAGGTGCACGTCGTTCTGCACGAAGCAGAAGAGCAGGCCCACGAGCACCGGGCCGAGCCAGGCAGGCCCGCGCACGGTGCGCAGGACCGGAAGCGCGAAGGCGATCCACAGCAGCCCGCGGGCGGCCTCGAAGGGCCAGACGAGCGGGTCGCGCGCGAAGAGCGCCGAGAAGTGCGCCACCACGCCGCCCGAGACCGCGCCGCCGTAGAAGTCGCGCAGCGCCTGGCTCTGCCACGCGACGAAGTAGCCGAAGGCGAAGAAGAGGACCGGGTAGACGATCGCCGCGAGCAGGCCGACCTTGAGCGCCCGCTCGGCGCGGGACATCGCCGGGGCCCGCCACGCCGGCTCCAGCGCCGGGTCGCGCTTCCACCGGCCCAGCGCCGCCATCAGCGCCGCCGGGAAGACCAGGCAGAGCGGGACGGTCATCCCCAAGAGCATCGGGAACATGGCGCCCGTCACGTTGGGCATGAACCAGACCGCCTCGATCTGGCTGGTGAAGGTCTTCACGCCCCAGAAGATGGGGACCATCGCGGCGTAGAGCCTGAAGCCGCGCGCCCTCGTGGCCCAGGCGATGGCGCCCAGGACCAGCGTGTCGATGGCCCCGACCGCGAGCAGCGCGAGGCCCGCCCGCTGCTGCTCCTCCGGCGTGAACGCCTCCTTGATGCCGGGGATGGGGAAGAGGCTGGTCCCGACGGTCATCAGCGCGGCGTAGAGGACGGTGAGCCCGAGGGCCTTCAGGACGAGGACGGCGATCTTCGCGGAGCTCATTCCTTGACTCCGTTTTCGGTTCCGCCGGCATTGCCGGACAGGTGCTGGAGCAGCTCGCGGCCGATGTCGCGCAGCGCGCGCTGCTTGGCCGGCGAGAGGCGCCCCACGTGCTCGGCCAGCGCGGTGGTGGTGGCGACACCGAAGGTCTCCATGCCGCGGCGCCCCTTGGCGGTGAGCGCGAAGCGCACCGCGCGGCCGTCGTCCTTGTCGGCGACGCGGCGGAGCATCCCGTCGCGCTCCAGCGCGGCGGCGGCCTCGGCCACCGCGGCGCGGCTGATGTTCCAGCGCTCGGCGATCTCGCTGCCGCGGCGGCTGCCCTCGGTGAGGACCATCAGCATCCGCACCCGGGGCGGGGTGAGGGCCCCGGCCTTGCGCACGGCTTCGTCGGCGCTGCGCTGCAGCCAAGGCATGAGCTGCAAGAGCGTCATCGCCGCCTCCTGGGGGAGAGGCAGCGACGGCGAAGGCTGCGAGGCCTCGATCTCCGCGTCGTCGGTCATGGCGGCAAGATGCGGCGGACGCGGCTCTTTGTCAAGGCTCCTAACCATTTTGGTCAGGTCTCCTTACCAAGTCCCGCTCGCCGGCCACCACCTGGGCCGCTATGCTCTGTCCATGCGCCTCGAGGTCTTCCGCGGCTCGCTGCTCGACGTCCCGGACGTCGACGCCCTGGTCATCCCCGCCAACAAGCAGCTCACGCTCGGCTGGGGCTCGCACCTCGCCGAGGCGGTCGCGAAGCGCGCCGGTCCCAAGGTCGAGGCCGAGGCCCTGCGCTGGGCCGAGGAGCACCTGGGCACCAGAGAGGGCGAGGGCATCGCGCTGGGCGAGGCCTCGGTCAGCTCCGGCGGCGCCCTGGCCTGCCGGCACCTGGTCCACGCCGCCGTCCTCGACAAGTACGACTTCAACCCGCTCTTCCTGCTCAAGCTTCGCCAGCGCACCAGCGACGAGACGCTGCGCAAGGCGACCCGCGCCTCGCTGGCCCGGGCGAGAGCGCTCGGCCTCCGCTCGCTGGCCTTCTCGCTGATGGGCGCCGGCATCGGCGGCATGCCGGCGAAGAAGTGCGCGGCCATCCTGGTCGCGGAGCTGGCCCAGGCGCGGCCGCCGCTCGAGCGGATCGTGATCGCCGCGCTGACAGCGAAGGACGCGACGGCGGTCGAGTCCGTCCTCGCCGGGCGCTGACTAGTCGTGCATCGCCGGCGAGATCAGGCCCCGGTTCATGTCACACTTTGCATGCCTATCTTTAGCAAGGCGCGCGTGCGTCCGATCGGCCCGCGCTGACTAGGCCTTGCCGCCGGGCAGCACGTACATCAGCACCGCCAGGAAGTGGCAGACGCTGCCGCCGATGACGAACAGGTGCCAGACGGCGTGCATCCACTTCACCTTCTTGAGCACGTAGAAGATGGTCCCCAACGTGTAGACGAGGCCCCCGGCCACCAGGAGCCCGATGCCCGCCCGCGGCAGGCGCTCGAGGAGCGGGTTGATGAGGAAGATGATGCTCCACCCCATGGGGATGAACCCGGCGGCGCTCACCCACCGCGGCCGGTAGACCCAGAAGGCCTCCGCCGCGACTCCGGCGACGGCGATGCTCCAGATCGCCGCGAACAGCCACATGCCGCCCACGTCGCGCAGCGTGATCAAGGTGAACGGCGTGTAGGTCCCGGCGATGAGCAGGTAGATGGAGGTGTGGTCGAGCACCTTGAGCACGTGCTTGGCCTTGGCGAACGGGATGGCGTGGTAGAGCGCGCTGAAGACGTACTGGAGGATGAGCGCGACGCCGAACACGATGGCGCCGGCCAGGCACCAGCCGTCGCCCCACAGCCACGCGAAGACCACCATCAGCGTCAGCCCTGCCACCGCGACGGCGGCCCCCAATCCGTGCGTGACCGCATTGGCGATCTCCTCGCCCACGGTGTAGCCCGGCAATGTCATCGGTCGGTCAGCCATGGGCGGATCCCTAGCATCAGACGGCCCAGAAAGCCGCAGCGACGGAGCCCACCCCCGACGGGGCCCTGCGCAATGGACGCGCCTCGGGCCCGGGCGCTACCCTTCCGGCGATGCCGGTCAGCCGTTCGCAGCCGTCGATGGAGGATCCATGGGCCCACAGGTGACCGCTCCGGCTCCAGGATCTCGCGTGCAGTTCGTCACGCACCTCGGGCGGTCCGTGCTGCTGGTCGACGCCTCGCACCTGGACGTCGAGGGTGCCCAGAAGGTGTTCATCGAGGAGCGCGTGGTGATCGCGTCGCAGCCCAAGGGCTCGACCTTGACCCTGACCGACGTCTCCGGCACCGCCTTCGACGAGAGTCGGTGGCGATCAACGCGCCCTACGTGAAGGCGGGCGCGGTGGTGGGCGTCACCGGCCTGAAGAAGATCGTCCTCAATACGCTCAACCTGATGACCAGCCGCGGCTTCCGCGCCTTCGACGCCCGCGAGAAGGCGCTCGACTGGCTGGCGCAGCAGACCTGACCCGCGGCGGCGCCTACTCGAAGATCTCGGCGTCCGTGCTCTCCGGGAGCGGGTCCTCGCCGTCGGCCTCGTAGCTGCCGTTCTTCCAGACGAAGCGGACCGCCGTGCCGTCCGACCACTTCAGCCAGTCGTAGTGGCCGTCGGTCAGGCTGTCGGCCACCTCGACGGTCGCGGAGCCCCGCTGGCTGTCGCGCCCGCCGCCGGCCTCGAGCTCCGTCGAGTAGGAGAGGATGGTCCTGAGCACCGGCGCGAGGCGCTTCTCCTCGAAGCGGAAGGCGAGCAGCCGCTCGAGGTGGGCGCTCCCGCCCTCGTACCGGCGCTCGCGCACCACGCGGACCGCAACGGCGTGGCCGCCGCGCTCGTCGAGCTTGTACTTCTTCAGGTCGTCGAACTCGGCGACGTCGTCCGGGCTGAGCGGGATGCCTTCGCGAGCGCTCGCCGCGACCACCCGCGGGGTCTCGCCGGAGAGGTCGACCGCGAAGACGCGCAGCCGGTTGGTCTTGTAGCCGCTCGGGCGGTGGCCGTTGCGCAGGGCCTTGGGCTCGCCCCCGTAGGCCAGCACCACCCAGGTGTCCTTGCGCCACGGCCAGTGGGCCCAGCGGGTGGTGAAGACCTTGGGCAGCCCCGCCTTGTGCAGCACGACGCACAAGAGCTCGCGCTGCATCTCCGGCAGGTCCATCCCCAGCTCGCCGCAGTCGTCGGCCTGGTCCGGGTCGTCGACGGGACCGGCGTCCGGTCGCACCGGCTCCGCCGGGCGCGGCTTGGGGGCGGCGCAATCCGCGAGGAGCGCACCGAGGAGGAGGACGGCCGTGACGAGGGTCGTTCGTGCCATCGCGCCGCTAGTGCTTCTGGCGGTAGTGCTGCGCGTAGCGCCCGTGCGCTTCCTTGAGCGTCGTGTCGCTCGTCAGCGCGAACCAGAGCGTGTTCTCCAGCCAGTACCGCAGCAGGAACTCCTCGAATGGCTCGGCGCACTCGTAGAGCTCGCCGGCGGAGCCCTTGGGCGGAGGAGGAGAACCCGGGTCGAGCAGCGCGCCCGAGACCACGACCGAGTCGCTCCCGTCCGGCCTGAGCCACAGGTACCAGAAGCAGCACCCCTGCTGGTCGTTGAGGAAGCGGATGAGGTGACCGCCGGGCAGCGGCGCGGGCGCCTTGGCGATGCCCTTGGGGAGATCGAAGAAGCAGGCGGTCGAGGACGGGAATCGATCCTGCAGCTCCGGGCTGCCCAGGACCTTGAGGAAGGTGACGGGCAGCTCGAGCTTCAGGGACGCCGCCTCCTGGACGAGGTGATCGAGCCGCCGGGCGACCTCGGCCCTGGCCTGCGCGCTCGGCCGGTAGATGAGCTGGCTCGCGTCGAGCTCGGGCTCGAGCGGCTGGAGCCACTCCAGGCTTCCGTCGAGCGAGATTCCATCCAGCGGCGGCAGGCTCTCCATGGGGTAGAGCCCGTAGGTGCCCGAGTCCGGGCGAAGTCCGTTGAGGTCGGTTCCCAGCCACCCGCGCGCGACCATGGACGCCTCCTGCCGCGAAGAAGGCGTACAGGCTACCCCGCCTTCGGACCGTTCGCGCGTTTCTCGACGCCGGCGCAGAGCGCCCGCGCGCCGCTTGGAGACGCCCCTGGAGCCTCCTCCTGACGCCCTGAACGGGAGGCTGGACAGAGCGCCCTTGTACAACCGGGTCGCGCCTTGGCCGCGTGGTCCAAACCAACCGCCACCATTACTAAGATCGGCGCGTGAAGAGCGGGCTGCCAACCGGCCGGCTGGGCTTGGCGATGAGCGTGGTCATCCACGCTGCCATCGCGGCCTGGCTTTTGCGCCTGCCCGTCCCGAAGGAGCCGACGAGCACGGCAGTGCAGTTCGAGGTCATCGTCGGCAAGCCCAAGACGCGCATCGTCGACACCCCGCCTGCGCCCCAGCCTCTTCCGCCAAGTCCTCCAGCCGAGCCACCTCGCGTCGAGACGCAGCGCAGGACGAAGCCCGCCGCGCCCAAGCCCGTCGCTGAAGTCCCCCGGCCCACGCCTGCCGCGGTCCCGCCGTCGGAGCCCAGTCCTCCCGCTCCCGAGGCCCCAGCCCAAGCCACCGCTGCCGCCGAGCCCGGGCAGGACCTCCCTCGCGCCGCGAACCTCGACCTGTCGCTTCGCGCAGGCTCGGCTGCGACTGCCGCGTCGACGGCCACCGACGGCATCCCGGTGGTGCGCCGGCAGCTGCGCCTCGACCCGGCGAGCCCCGGCGAGCGCAGCCCTTCGGAGCTGATCACGGCCGGCCAGGCCAAGCGCCGCGTCGAGAACGGCCTGGTCGACCCCTATTTCGCGCAGCTGGGCAAGGCGCTCATCGACCACTGGGACGCCGACTCGCATGTGCAGCGCAGCGGCGTGCGCGGCTGGATGCAGCAGATGAGCGAGAACACCGAGCTGCTCGGTGCCCTCTGGCAGAAGAACGCCAAGAAGTTCGCGCGGACCGGCAACCTCGTCTCCGACAGCGAGGCGGGCGGCTACGCCATCCCCACCGTCGTCGACCGGACCGGCGGCCTGACCGCCCGCGCCGCGCGCGACGCCTACGACCGGCAGCTCAAGGAGCAGTTCACGGCGCGCAAGCGGGCGCTGTTCCGGGTGGTGCAGAACGGCGACGGGACGCTGCGCTCGGTGACGCTGGTCGAAGGCTCGAACGAGCCATCCATCGACCGCGACGCGCTGGCCGACGTGCGCGCAGCGGCCTCACGCCTGCCGCCGCCTCCACCCGACGGCCTGGGCATCAAGGAGCCCATCGTCAGCCTCTGGGAGTTCCAGCTCACCGTGTCCATCTCGCCGCCGATCCCCACGGTGACCATCGAGTTCGACGAGGCGCTGGCCTACCTGGACGCGCGCATGCCGCTCGACCGGCGGATCTACAAGCGGGTGAAGCTGGTGGCGGTGGAGTAAGAGCAGTCCTTGAAAGCGAGCTGGCCACCCCGGCGAATGAAGCCCGGGTGGCCAGTCCCTTCGATCCGCGCGGAAGCCGCTCGCTCGGCGCTACTCGGCGTTCCAGTCGGAAGCCGGCAGCACCTTGAACCCGGTGTCCAGCCCGCCGGCCTGCCAGCGCACGATGCGCAGCGGCCACTTGCGCGCGTTCTTGCTGTCCTCGTGCCGGCCCTCGACGGTCTCGACCCAGAACAGGTCGAAGTCGCAGGTGTACTTGCCCTTGGGGCCCACGTCGGCGAGCAGCTTGCGGAACGGGTTCTTCGGGTGCCAGTAGACCTGCTTGTCCACGCGGGCGATGTACGCGAACACCGGGTGGCTCTTGCTCATGGCGTTGCCCATCTTCTTGGTGGGCTCGAGGATCTTCGCGGCGTCCTCCTGGCTGATCTCCTGGACCCCGAGGCCGTCGGCGTCCGCGGCCGCCGGGCCGCCGCCGAGCATGGTGGCCAGCGCGTCGCGTCCCGCCTTGTCGATGGCGTCGACGTACACGCGCAGGTCGGAGACGTCGCCCACCTCCTTGCGGTGCTTCTCGCGCCCGACGATCTTCCAGTTCTCGATGGAGTACAGCCGCGCGGTGAGCGTGGCGCCGCCCAAGAGCGAGTCGATGGCGCCGTCGTTGCCCTGGTGCGAGATGGCCTGCAGGTACGCCTCGGCGGCCTTGCGGGCGTCGTCCTTGGTGTCCGTGGCGACGTCGCTGTCGGTGACCTGGGCCTTGGCCGTCGGCAGCGGCGGCTCCTTCTTGGCGGGGGCCTTGCCGGCGCCGAAGGCGACGCTGGCGAAAGCCGCGAGCGCGGCGAGGACCACGGCGAAGCGCGTCAGTCTCATAGCCATCCTCTCGGAATCGAAGCCGGCCCTGAGTGGCCAGGGGTTCGGGATGCTACCGCGGGCCGGGCAGGCGGGTCATGTGCTGCCTACGGACGCTCGCCCGCCCGCTCCCATTCGGGGCGGGCCCTCGGACGCACAGTGACGGCCATCACTGCGGGCGGTGTGCGGCGCTCGGCTAAGATGCCCGGCCATGGACTTCGCCAAATGGGTCGCCGAGTTCAAGGTGCAGCACGCCAAGAACAAGAAGGGCCAGCTGCAGGGTGACGAGCTTCAGAAGTACCTCGCCGACCGCAACGAGCTGGCCCGCGCGGTCCTCGCCAACCAGCGCGCCTCGGTCAGGGCCGGCCAGCAGCCGCGAACGCTGCTCAAGGCGGCGCGCATCCTGCCGATCGAGATCGAAGTCAGCGGGCGCATGCGTCCCCTGATGACCATCGACCTCGGCTCCGACGGCTTCTCGGCGCTGACCGGAGAGGCACCCGCACCCGAAAGGCCCCTGACCATCGCGCTCAAGCTCCCGGGCGGCGGCGAGCCCATCACCGGCGATGCCGTCTGCACCCAGGCCGTGAAGGGCACCGGCAACTACAAGTGCCAGTTCCGGTTCGAGCCGTCGGTGGGGCCCAACGCGCGGGAGCGCATCGAGTCCTTTGTCTTCGACGACCTGCTCGACCACCTCAAGACGTAGTCCGCGCGCCAAAGACCGACGGATCGCGAGGGAGCCCGGGCGTGGAAGCCCGGCGCTATCCGACCGAGCGGCGGCGCAGCGCGACGGCGACACAGGCCCCGAAGAGCACCGCCGCCAGCACCGTGAACGGCACGCTCGCCGTCCAGGCCGCCAGCAGCGCGAGCAGCAGAGCGCCCGTCCCCGACAGAGCGTAGTCCACCGCCCGCCTGCGCTCGGCCCGGCGCAGCAGGAGCGACGCGCACAGGGCCAGCGGCCCCCCAGCGGCGAGCTGCAGCCCGATGCGCCACGCCTGCGCCGCGAAGGTCGGCGCCTGATCGAGCAGGATGGCGAGCAGCACCAGCGTCGAGCTGACCGAGAGCACCAGCACCGCGCCGGCGGCGGCGTCCTTGGCGATCCGAGCCTTCTCGTGGAAGGTGGCCGTGGCCAGGTCGACCGCGGCCTCGATGGCGGTGTTGAAGGCCTCGGCGGAGAGCACCGCGCCGACACAGGCCAAGAGCGCCAGGCGCTCGACCAGGCCCATGGCGAGCCCGCTGCCCACGAGAGCAACGAGCAGCCCGCACACCAGCTGGATCTTCATGTTCCGGCCGCGGTCCGCCGCGCCCAGCAAGCCGTCGAGCGCGAAGCCGAGGCTCGCGGCGAATCCCCGACGGCGGGATCCCAGCTCGAGGCCAGCGGCAGTGGCGGCAACGGAATCGGTGGTGGACGGCGAGGGCACGGCGGCCGGATGCGCGGCCTGCAAATCGGTGAGCAAGAGGGGCCTCCCGGCGCAGAAAGTAGGCATCGGCGGGCGCGGCCAGCCGCTCGTGCAACGTCCTCCCGAGGGTAAACCTTCCCGGGGTATCCTCCATAGGGCCATGGCTGCCGCCCCCGGGGCGCCCCCGCCCGACTCCGCCCTGTCCATCGAGACGCCCGAGCGCGTCTCCCTGAACCTCGACATCGCGGGGATGGGGACGCGGGCGCTGGCCTACCTGGTCGACGCCTTCATCCTCTTCCTCTTCTGGGTGACGGTGCTGTTCGTGCTGTCCATCCTGCGAACCCAGGGGGTCAGCCTGGCCGACTTCCAGGCGCTGCAGACCCTGGTACAGGCCGCCATCGTCCTGGGCATCTTCTTCCTGCAGTGGGGCTACTGGACGCTCTTCGAGACGCTCTGGGGTGGCCGCTCGCCTGGCAAGCGCGTGCTGCACATCCGCGTGGTGAAGCTCGAAGGCGCCCCCGAGGGCTTCTCGGAGGCGGCCCTGCGCAACCTCGGCCGCCTCGTCGACTTCCTGCCCGTCCTCTACGCCACCGGCCTGACGGCGATGATGGCCAGCCCGCGCAGCCGCCGCCTGGGCGACCTGCTGGCTGGCACCGTCGTGGTCCGCGAGCGGAAGGTCGATCTCTCGCGCTACGACGCACGGTCCTCGCCTTCCGCCTCTTCCGCACCGTCCCCGGCAGCCTCCGCCGCTGCGATCGCCTTGTCGGCCGCCGAGTTCGAGCTGGTCTCGGGCTTCCTCGCACGCGCCGCCTCGCTCGATCCCCAGGCGCGGGAACGGGTGGCGCTCAAGCTGGCGGAGCCGCTGGCGAAGCGCCTGCCCGAAGCGAAGCGGAGCGAGCCGCTCGCAGGCGGCGCGGCCGCCGAGGCCTTCCTGGAGTCGCTCGTGAGGGCGGGCCGTGGCTGAGAGCCTGCCCCACTTCGTGCAGCGCCGGCGCGCATCCTGGGAGGAGCTGGGAGGCCTGCTCGACGGCCTGGAGCGATCGCGCCTGTCGGTCGCGGACCTCGCGCGGCTCGACCGCCTCTACCGGCGAGCGGCGAGCGACCTGGCCCACGCCAACACGTTCTTCACCGGCTCCGACGCGGCCGTCTACCTCAACCAGCTGTGCGCGCGAGCCTACGGCCATCTCTACCGCAAGCGGGGCGGCAACGGCTCGGCGCTCAAGCAGTTCTTCCTGCGGGAATTCCCACGCACGCTCCTGGAAGAGCGGCGCTACCTCTGGGCCGCGCTCCTGATCCTCCTCTCCGGCGCGCTGGTGGGCACGGTCGCCGCCGTCGCGGAGCCTCGCTCGCTCGAGATGCTCATCGGGCAGGCGGTGCGCGACCACCTCGCGCAGGGCACGCTGTGGACCGACGAGGCGCTGAGCGCGGTCTCGCCGCTCGTGCTGGGCTCGCGCATCGTGACCAACAACATCGCCGTGGCGCTCACAGCCTTCGCGCTGGGGCTGACCGCCGGGCTGGGGACTGCGGCGCTGCTCTTCATCAACGGGCTGCACCTGGGCGCGCTGGTGACGATGTGCTTCCAGGCAAAGCTGGGCCCCTCGCTGCTCGCGTTCACCGCCGCCCACGGCTTCGTGGAGCTGTCGGCCGTCCTCGTCGCCGGGCAGGCGGGGCTCATCGTCGGCGCCGCGCTGGTCGCTCCGGGCGAGCTCTCGCGCGCGGATGCGTTGCGGCTGCGCGGCCGGCGGGCGCTGACGCTGCTCTTCGGAACCGTGCCGCTCTTCGCGGTGGTGGGGATGGTGGAAGGCTTCGTCTCGCCGGGGCGGCTGTTCGCGCCGGAGATGAAGCTCGCGCTGGGTCTCGCGCTCCTGGCGCTGCTCGTCACCTACGTGGTGCGGTTCGGGAGGGGCGAGCTCGCGGGGAAGTGACCCCGTACCGCCCCGCGCTCAGTCAGGTGGTAGCAAGAACCCCCGCAGTCTTGGCGACCTTGGTCCCTTGGCGACCTTGGCGAGAATCCGAGTGGGCTTCGCCTCCGGCACAGAGGCTGGGCACTACCCGCAGCCAGCGCGCCTCAGACTTACGGGTTTCATCGCTGACCCCGGCACGGAGGCCGGCACGGAGGCCGGGTACTACACAAGCTGGTTCGGGGGCCGTCGGAAAACGGGTCAGCGCTTGCGGGCGGACTGCACCGGGGCGGCGGTGACGTGCACCGGGGGACGGATGGGCTGCGGCGGCCGCTTGCCGTTGCGGAATCTGGTCGTAGGCCTTCAGGAAGCGGCGCATCTGGGCCGGGTCGCCGCCGCGGTCCGGGTGGTGCTGCAGCGCCAGCTCCTTGAAGCGGCTCTTCACCGTCTCCTCGTTGGCCGAGGGCGGGACGCCGAGCACGTAGTACGGGTCGGACTCGTCCAAGCTCGCCAGCCACCGCGAGAGGCGCTGCTTGATGGGGTCCAGGTCGTACGGACGTTGGGAGAAGCGGTCCGACACTTCCTCGCTGGCGGTGTGCGCCTTGACCAGCTCTTCGCCGTAGGTCGAGGCCACCCAGCGGCCGCAGCGAGCGCAGTGCCAGTAGCGAATCGCCTTCCCCTTGCCCGGGGGCGTCTCGCACGACATGGGGAGCTCGCACAGCTCGCAGCGCAGGTTCGTGGTGTCGTTCATGGATGAGGGCCGCCCAGAGCGCTCGCGCGCCCCGGGCCGCCGTCCTTCAGGGACGAGAGCGTCGCGCTCCCGCCGTCGGTGTACTCGAGCAGGTCGCCCGGCTGGCACTGGAAGTAGGCGCACAGCCGCTCGAGGACGTCGGAGTCGTAGCGCGCCATCTTGTTCTCGGCCAGCACCGCCAGCGTCCGCCGGTTGATGCCGGTTTCGTCGGAGAGCCGGCTCATGAACCGGATCCCTCGGCGACCCATCATCTCCAGCAGGCGGCAGCGGATCATGCAGTCCCAAAACGAGCGTCCTTGCTCGTGATTCGGACATATAGAGTCACATTCTGGGCCTGTCAAAAATTCGGCCAAAAATACTTTCCCGGCGGCAGGCAACCCGTGCCAAGGTCGCCAACCCACTGGAATCGCAGGTGAAAGGCCTGGAGAACGCCGATGGACGTGCTGGTCCTCTCGCGCATCCAATTCGCTCTGACGGTGATGTTCCACTACCTCTTCCCGCCGCTGACCATCGGGATGGGCGTGGTGCTGGTCTACCTCGAGGGCATGTACCTCAAGACCCGCGAGCCGATCTACGAGACCGCGGCGCGGTTCTGGACCGGCCTGTTCGCGGCGACCTTCGCCATCGGCGTGGCGACGGGCATCGTCATGGAGTTCCAGTTCGGCACCAACTGGGCGGCCTACTCGCGCTTCGTCGGCGACGTCTTCGGCTCGGCCCTGGCGGCGGAGGGCATCTTCGCCTTCTTCCTGGAGTCGGGCTTCCTCTCGGTGCTGGTCTTCGGCTGGGACAAGGTGAGCGCCGGCTTCCACTTCTTCGCGACGTTGATGGTGGCCCTGGGCTCGATGTTCTCGGCGGTCTGGATCATCGTCGCCAACAGCTGGCAGCAGACGCCCGCGGGCTCGCACGTGGTGCAGATGATGCGCGACGGCGCGCCCTGGGCGCACGACGGCGTCCCGGTGATGCGCGCCGAGGTCGTCGACTTCTGGGCCGTGGTCTTCAACCCCTCGACCGCCGATCGCCTGATCCACACGCTCATCGGCGCGATGATCATGGGCTCGTTCTTCGTCCTCTCGGTCTCGGCCTGGTACCTGCTCAAGGGCCGGCACGAAGAGTTCGCCCGGCGCTCGTTCAGCGGCGCGCTCATCTTCGCGACGGTCTTCAGCCTGCTCGAGCTCTTCAGCGGCCACTCCAACGCGCGGATGGTGGCGCGAGAGCAGCCGGCGAAGCTGGCGGCGATGGAGGGGCACTTCGCCACCGGCCCCGCCGACCTCCACCTCTTCGGCTTGCCCAACGCCGAGGCCAAGAAGGTCGACCTCGGCCCGGCGATTCCCGGCGGCCTGGGGATGCTCGCCTTCGACAGCTTTCAGACGAAGGTCATCGGCCTGGACGCGGTGCCCAAGGAGCTGCAGCCGCCGGTGGGGCCGACCTTCCAGGCCTTCCACGCGATGGTCGCGCTGGGGATGTACTTCATCGGCGTCACCCTGCTCGCCTCGTTCCTGCGGCTGCGCGGCAAGCTCTGGAACCAGCGCTGGCTCTTGTGGATCTTCGTCTTCTCGGTGTTGGGCGCGGTCGCCGCCAACCAGCTCGGCTGGGTCACCGCCGAAGTCGGCCGCCAGCCCTGGACCGTCCAGGCACCGCTCGTGCGCGACGGCTCGAACGTCCCCGTCCTCGACGCGCAGGGGATGCTGCAGTACCGGGTCGCCGAGGGCCTCCTGACCAAGTCGTCGCTCTCCGAGTCGGTGAAGGCGGGCGAGGTCGCGACCTCCATCGCGATGTTCTCGCTCATCTACCTGCTGCTCGGCGCGGTCTGGATCTTCGTGCTCGACGACAAGATCAAGAAGGGCCCGGTCCCGACCGCCACGCCGCCCGCGCACACCGCGGCCGGCGGCCTCCTCGCCGCGACGGCCGGGCGCACCGCGCACGTCGAGTCGATGAGCGAGGCCAAGCAGGACGCCGGGCCTCACCCCCCAACCCCCTCTCCGGCAAGCGGAGAGGGGGAGACCGAAAAGAGCTAGGCCATGGACCTGCACCTCATCTGGTTCATGCTGCTGGGCGTGCTGCTGGCCGGCTACGCCGTGCTCGACGGCTTCGACCTGGGCGTCGGCATCCTCCATCCACTGGCGAAGACCGACGCCGAGCGCCGCGCGTTCCTCAACTCCATCGGGCCCATCTGGGACGGCAACGAGGTGTGGCTGGTGACCTTCGGCGGCGCGCTCTTCGCCGCGTTCCCCATGGCCTACGCCACGGTCTTCTCGGGCTTCTACCTGGCCTTCATGCTGCTGCTCTTCGCGCTCATCTTCCGCGCGGTCTCCATCGAGTTCCGCAGCAAGCGGCCGGGCAAGGCCTGGCGCGGCGCGTGGGACCTGGGCTTCTTCCTCTCCAGCCTGGTCGCCAGCCTCCTCTTCGGCGTCGGCGTCGGCAACGCGATGCTCGGGCTCACCCTCGACGCGCGCGGCGTCTACGCCGGGACCTTCTTCGATCTGCTCAACCCCTACGCGGTGGGCGTCGGCCTTCTGACCGTCGCCATGTTCGCGGTGCACGGCGCGCTCTACCTGGCGCTCAAGCTCCACGAGAGCCCGCTGCTGGACCGCGTGCGCGCCTGGACCTGGCACAGCTGGGGCGTCTTCCTGGTGCTCTACATCCTGGGGACCATCGTCACGCTGATGAAGGTCCCGCACGCCACCGCCAACTTCGAGCGGTTCCCGTGGGCGGCGCTAGTGGTGGTCGTCAACGTGCTGGCGATGGCCAACGTCCCGCGCTCGGTCCACCTCGGCCGGCCGCGGCTGGCCTTCGTCAGCTCCGCGGTGACCATCGTCGCGCTGGTCGGGCTCCTGGGGCTGGGCCTGTGGCCGAACCTCGTCACCGCCACCAACGACGCCGCCAACAGCCTCACCGTCTATCGCTCCGCCTCGAGCCCCGCCACGCTCTGGAACATGCTGATCATCGCGCTGATCGGCATGCCCTTCGTGCTCGTCTACACCGTGGCCGTGTACTGGACCTTCCGCGAGCGGGTGAAGGTCGAAGAGGACAGCGGCGGCTACTGATGCCTATCGACCCGAATCGAGGGCGCTCGGCAGGCGAACGTCCAGAAGTCCCGTGCTGGGCTGCATGACCATGTGCTGGACGGTGATCTTCATCCGCACCCCTGCGTCGCGAAGGATGGCCAAGCAACCCTCCACGTCGGCCGGCCTGCGCGACTCGACGAGGTCTCGAGCCCGTACGTAGCGGGCGCTGGCAGTCTGAGCCAGCAGGCTCTCGGTCGCTCCGGCCTTCGAGTCGACCAGGCCGCGGTACTCGTTGGTCACGACGATTGCGCCAGCTTCGGGCTTCCGAACCGCCGCCCTCGTCGAGGTGCGCTCGATGACCGCCATCTCACCGGGGGCACACCCCGTCACCAGCATCAGGCAGTCGGCCAGCAACGCGGTGGTGCTCAACCGCTCGACCGCGGCGCCGAAGTCCCGGGCCGTCGTCAGCACGTCGCGCACCAGGAAGGTGATGGGCGCCGCGAGCTGGGGTGGCTCATTGGACAGCACGGCGTTGACCGTGACCGAGAAGCGCCCGGGCGCCATTCCTGAAAGGGTCCCCACGAACCCGGGCCAGCCGACCATGCTGAACGGCCCCGCTGCGCTTCGCCCGGAGACCTCGACGACCACCGTCTCGCGGTCGAGCATCCCCGACTCGGTCCACCAGTCCAGGTTCCGGGCGTGGATTGGCCCTCGGGGCGTGTCGACCGCGAACGCGGTGCACCCCATGATGAGCCGGAAGACCTCGTAGTAGAGGTTTGCGACGAGCACGTCGTCCGCCGGCAACCCGACCATCGACGCGATGCTCTGGATTTCGGCCCACACCTCGTCGGGCAGCTGGGCAGCCCGATACGCGGACAGCAGCGGTAGGAACTGGTCTCCCCCTCCCGTGCCCAGGTCGCGCAAGTAGCTCTCGATGAGGCCACGCGCCGACGCGGCCAGAGGGCGCATCCCTTCCCAGCGCTGCTCGGCAGGCCGCTCCAGATCGAGACGAATCGTCGGCGCCATGGTCGTCCTCCCTTTTCAGCCGGCCGCGATCTTGAACCACGGGAGGAGCGTCTTCTCGAAGTGCTCCTCGAACCGGGCGAGCGCCGCCTTCAGCCTCGCCTCGTCGCCCACCTCGTACTTCTCCGGGTGCCAGTCCCGACGCTCGGCGCCGTAGTCCTCCCGCGTCATCCGCTCGAAGTCCACGTCAGGCCGGCCCAGGTAGTGGTGTCCGCTCACCGTGAAGTGCAGGTCCCTGCTGACGAGCTCGTTGAACTGGAGCCGAAGCGCGCGCGTGCCTTGGGGATCGCGGCGCGCGAAGGTGCGCACCAGGTGGTCGTCGTCGACGAACGGTTCGACGAGCGAGAAGCCGTGCTCGTTCAGCAGCGGCGCGAACTCCTCGAGGACGCGCTGGTGCGGGACGAATCCTGCCCTCTGCTCCCAGCTCTTCCACAACCTGGCGGAGCCCCAGCCCCGCAAGGCCTGGACCTGCGCGGCCGTGGGCCCATCGACGGGTGAGGCCCCGAGCACCAGCAGCAGCGAGCGCCCGACCCGCCGCACGTCGAGCCACTCGAGCTGCTCCTTGCCGGCGGCGGCTTGGAGCTCGTCGAACGGGATCCACTCGTCGAGGAGGTCGTCCGGCGCGATGAGCCACCGCGCCGCGACGCCGAAGGGCGCCAGCCCGGGAAGGTCGTGCCTTTCGCCCCACCCTCCTCCTTCGTAGCGCACGAGCAACGGCGCCCACACGTTCGCTCTCGTCGCCTTCACCACACCGACCACCCAGTCGAGGAAGGCGGCGCGGGCGCGCGGAGCGAGTGGCACCTCGAGGCTGCGCGAGTACCGCTCCAAGCTGATCCGCTTGCGGGCGCTCGATTTCTGCACCAGCGCGACGCTGTTCGTCCGCTTCTTCGTGAACGCCTGGGCGACGAACTCGTACGGGTCTCCGTCGCCGAGCGGCAGGAGCTTGCCCGCGTTGAGCTCGTAGGAGTCGAGCTTCAGCGAGAGCGGCGGCAGCCTGACGTGCTCGAGCAGAGCCTTGGCTTCGGGCCCCGCCGGATCCTTGAAGCCGCAGTAGAGCCGCACCGGTACCGCGCCGCTCTCCTGGCCGTCGGGCAACTGCTCCCACGAGACGTCGAGCCTGGCCTTGGGAAAGCGCCGGAGCGCTGCACCGATCCGGGCGAGCGCGTCCTGGCCGAAGTCGCACGGGAAGGCCCGTGACACCGAGAGCTCCGCCACCAACCCCTCCGGGAGCGAAGCCAGCGCGTTCGACAGGTCCTGGGCCGAGAGGAAGCCGCGCGCAGTCGGATCCGGCTCGCAGGACAGCTGGTTGAAGGCGTCGTTCGGGCCGCGCTTCAGCGTCAGGACCCAGGCGCTCTGCCGGTCGCGGTAGGCGGTGACGACCGCCGCCTCCTGCACGAGGGTCAGCCCCTTCTGCTCGACCAGCCGCAAGACCTCGCCCAGCGGGCAGTCCGTGTTGACGTAGGTCAGCCGCCTCACCTTCCGGGCCAGCGGCGAATCCAGCCGGGCCGCGACCGAAGGCAGCTGGCCTTCCAGCGCGAGGGACTCCAACGCCGGGAAGGCGTCGCCGCTCCAAAGCTCGGACCGCGCCGCCTCGTCGAGCTGCTCGTCGATCTGGAGATCGAGCTCGACCAGGTTCGGGGGCGATCCGGCCTTGGCCGCGAAGACGGCGAGCTTCTCGGGAAAGGCTCGAAGCCGGCGGACGCGGCGGAACCAGGGCAGCCCGACGATCTGCTCGCCGAAGTAGTACGCCGCGCGCCAGCTCAGCCCGAGCGTCTCGACCGTGGCCCACGCCGGGTCCTCGAACTCCGGGCCCACCTTCTCGCCGCGCGACTCGACGGCGACGACGGCCTGGGCGAGGAAGCCGCGCCGGAAGACGCGCCCCTCCTTCTCCAGCACGCGGTCGAGCTGCCCCAGCCAGGCCTTGCCGTGCTTGTTGAGCAGGGCGCGCTCGCGCTTGAGCGCCTCCGGGCTCGGCGTGCCGCGCTCCCGGGCGAGCTGCAGGCTGATGAACTCGCCGCGCGGATCGCCCTGCTCGCTGGCCCAGTCGGCATAGACCGCGCGCCGGGCGTCGTCGGCTGGGTCTTCGTAGATGTCGGCGAGCAGCTCGGACTCGGACTTCCGGCTGGCCTTCGCGGCGGAGACCCTCGCGGCGAACACCGCCTCTAGCGCGGCCACCGCGTCTTCCTCGGCCTTGCCGAGCGGCGGGACCTTCACCTTCCGCAACTCGGAGACGACCCGCTCCATCGTGACGCGGGTGCCCTGGCGCCAGTAGGTCGACTTGACCCGCGCGAGGTCGGTCTCGAGCAACGGCAGCACACGTAGGTCGCCCAGCGTCCGAACCTTCGTCAGCAGCGGCCCGTAGAACTGGTGCGAGGTGTACGTGTCGTAGGGGGTCGCCTCGACCAGCCGGCACAGCGCCATCGCCACCCGTGGATCGTCGAAGGGCTTGAGCGCCTCGAGCACCGGCACCGCCGCCTTCCAGGTCCCAGGCCACGGCGTCGCGAGCAGGGCTCCGAGGTCGGCGGACTCCTTCTTCGCCGCCAGCGCCAGCCAGCGCTCGGTCCGCTCCTTCACCGACTTGCCCGAGACGGTCGGGCGCGCAGCCGAAGCACGCTCGCCGATGCGGTCGACGAGGTCTGCCAGACGCGGGTTCCGGCAGGCGCGCCACGCGTCGAGCATCGCCTCCAGCGCCTCGACGTCCCGTCCCGCTTCAAGGTGCGCCAGCGTCGTGGCGAGCTGCTGGGAGAGATCCGTAGGCATGGCCCGCGCCTCCGGTTCGAAGGGGTTGGGATGGCCTGGAAGTCTACTCACCGAAGGTCCCGGGCATAGAGGCGAATCACCTCGGAGCCGCGAGCCGGGTTCCCCCTCTCCGCGAAGCCGGAGAGGGGGTCAGGGGGTGAGGCTCGGACCGCTCAGGGCGCTGCCGCCTCTGCGACCGGGGAGCCGACCCCTGCCACGTGATGCCCAGCGATCTGCGCGGCGCGCAGACCTGCCCCCAGCCCCACCGCCTCGTCCGGGTGGACGACCGTCGGGATGGGGCGGCCGAAGGCGCGGGCGACCGCCTCGCGCACGAACGGCAGCCGCGTGATGCCTCCGGTGACGATGACCTGTGTCAGGTCCTGTGCCTCGAGTCCGAGCCGCTCCAGGACCTGCCGGCAGAGCACCAGCGAGCGGTCGACCAGCGGACGGGTGAGCTGCTCCAGGATGCTGCGCTGGACCGTCTGGCGCAGGTCGATGCGCTGGGGACGCTCGACGATCGCCTCGAGCGTCAGCACCGCCGCCGCCTCGCGGCTGAGCGCGCGCTTGGTGACCTCGCAGGCCTCGAGCAGGCGTTGCCACTCCACGGCACGCTCGCGCAGCTCGACCCCGTTCTGGCGCCAGAAGGCGTTGGCCAGGGCCTCGGCCATCGCCACGTCGAAGTCGTCGCCGCCCAGCCACGCGTCGCCGGCGAAGCCCAGCACCCGGAAGTGGTCGGCGGTGATGTCCACCACGCTGAAGTCGAAGGTGCCGCCGCCGAAGTCGTAGACCCCGACCATCTCCGTTCTTCTGCTGGCCCACGCCGTACACCAGCGCCCCCGCCACCGGCTCGGGGAGCAGCTCGACGACCTTGAAGCCGCCCATCTCGGCGGCCCGGCTCACCGCGGCGGTCTGCTCCGCGTTCCAGCTTGCAGGGATGGTGAGCACCACCTGCTCCACCGGCCGCCCGAGGCGGCTCCGCGCGGTCTCCGCCAGGTGCCGGAAGACCTGCGCCGCGACCTGGATGGCGGAGTAGGTGGCGTCGTCGATGACCACGTTCACCGCTTCGCCCGGCCCGGCCACGGCGCGGTACGAGGTGGAGTGCAGGGCGGCGAGGGTCTCGCGGTCGGAGAGGCGCCGGCCGAGCATCCGCTTGATGGAGGCGACGGTGCGCTGCGGGTCTTGGATGAGCTGGGGCTTGGCGGCCCAACCGGCGAGCGGCGGCTGACGGTAAGGGAAGGAGACCACCGAGGGGTGCAGCGTGCGTCCCTGGGAGTCGGGGACGAGCCAGACCCGGTCGCCGATGGCGATGGAGAGGCTCGAGTAGGACGTCCCGAAGTCGATGCCGGCGATGGGCGAGATCGGCGGGCCCCGGTGCGCGTCGGCCAGCCTCTGCAGCTGCTGCTGGAAGCCGGCCGTGAGCTTGGCGCCGCGCCGGTACATGCCGACCTGGGCGGGGTCCGCCGCGGGTTTGCTGCAGACGTACGCCGGGCCGCGCACCGTCGTGCCGTCCGGCAGGGTGATCGCCAGCTCGATGGTCCCGCCCACGGCGACGGGCTGAGGGAGGTTGCCCTGGATTCCTGCCGGCTGCGCGTTCGCCGCGAGGAACACCTGCAGCTGGGACCACTCAGCGAGCCGCAGCACGAGGCGACACGCTTGCGCTTCGGCAGCTGGGGTCGTCGTCGGACTCATAGACTCCCGAGGCCCCGCCCTGAGAAGACCCGAAGCCTAGTGGGGTCGAGGCGCGCTGCCAAGGCGCCCTCCCCCTGCCCCCTCCCATACTGCGGGAGGGGGTCCGCTGGTTGCCTTCGGCGTCCTTGGTCGGAGCTCTTGGCACCACACTCGAGGCCTCGAAGGCCCCTCAGCAACTCCGCGAAGTCCCTACTCTTTTCGGTCATTCGTGAAACGCCGAATTTCAAGCACCTGGATTCACGCGGGTTTTCGGCGTTGGCCCGCATCCTTATATAGCGCGCCACGCGCCCTCCGCCCCGGGAGCGGAAAGTCGGCGCCAACTCGAGCGTGGATCGGCCGCTCTCCGAAAGGCCTTCCATGCGCTCCGCCACCTTGTGCTTCGCCCTCCTCGCCGCCTCGAGCCTCGGGGCTTGTGGTCAGCCGGCAGTCCAACCCGGCAACGATGCTGGCCACTCGCACGACGTCGGACCTGCAGCCCGCCGCGACGGCTCGACGAGCGTGGAGCCCACCGACGGATCCACCGTCGTCGCACCCGCCGACGCGTCGACGTGCTCGGGGACGCCTTCCGCCACCTGCTCGGTCCGCTTCGTCTTCCCGAAAGGCTCCGAGTCCGCGTGCAAGCTGATGGGCACCTTCGACGACTGGAGCGCGGGCGCGGCGATGATGCTCGTCGGCAGCCAGTGGGAGGTCTCGCTCGAGCTCGCGAATGGCACCGAGGTCGCCTACAAGTTCCTGCTCGACGGCGCGAACTGGGCGACCGACCCGGCCAATCCCAGGCAGAGCACCGACGGCTTCAAGAACTCGCTGCTCACCGTCTCCTGCCCCGCCGGCTGCGCCCCGCCGGATGCCGGAACCCTTCCCCCCGGCCCCGACGCGAGCGGGCCGCAGGCTGGCTCCGACGCCTCGACGCAGCCCGGCGCCGACGCCGGCGACCCCGGCCCCTGCCCTCCTGGCCGGCCGATGGGCGACTTCCGCGAAGAGACCATCTACTTCGCGATGACCACGCGCTTCTTCAACGGCGACCCGGGCAACGACTACTACAACCGCGACCGACTGGAGCTGGGCGACCCGACCTGGCGCGGCGACTTCAAGGGCCTCATCCAGCAGCTCGACTACCTCAAGGAGCTGGGCTTCACCGCCCTCTGGATCACCCCGCCGGTCGAGAACCGCTCGGGGCTCGACTACCACGGCTACCACGCCTACGACTTCACCAAGATCGACCCGCGCCTCGAGTCCCCGGGCGCGACCTACCAGGACCTGATCTGCGAGGTGCACAAGCGCGGGATGCGCCTCATCCAGGACATCGTCCTCAACCACTCGTCCAATTACGGCCTGCGCGGCGTGGTCCACAACACGCGGGCGCCCATCAAGTACTTCCGCAAGACCGGCGCCTTCCCGTCCTCGGATCCCAACTACCCGTACAAGATCCACCTGGGCGACTACCGCAGCGCCAACCGCGAGGACGACGACAGCCCGCTCGCGCCGCAGGTCTTCCGCGACCTGGACCCGGATGGCGCCAAGACCATCACCTGCCCGCGCTGCGGCCAGCAGATCCCGGTGAGCGGCTTCGCGGGCTACCAGAACCACGACCCCAACCACTTCTTCAACGTGGACGCCAACACGCTCGACAAGACCTGGTACCACCAGGCGGGCTTCATCGCCGGCGGCGACTGGGAGAACCCGTGGGCGCTGCAGCAGAAGTCCATCGCCGGCGACTGCATGGACCTCAACACCGAGGACGTGGCGGTCAAGCAGCACCTCGTCGACGCCTACGGGCGCTACCTGGACATGGGCGTCGACGCGCTGCGCGTGGACACGGTCAAGCACCTCGAGCGCGGCAACCTGCTCGAGTACGTCAACGCCTTCAAGGCGCGCAAGCCGGGGCTCTTCGTCTTCGGCGAGAACCTGGTGAAGGGGACCGGCTGGGGCACCTGCCTGGACAACAGCGACAACGGCCCGGCGGACATCCGGCCGTGGTGGTACACGCGGACGACACAGGACAAGTGCGGCGGCGGCCACGACGACTCGGGCTTCTCGGTGCTCGACTTCTCGCTGATGAGCACCTTCCGCGACAACCTGTCGCAGGGCCGCTTCGGCGGGCTCTCGGGCGTCTTCGCGCGCGACGGCATCTACGGCGACGCGACCCAGCTGGTCACCTTCCTGGACAACCACGACATCGGGCCGCAGAACGACTGGAAGTACCGCTTCGCGGGCTCCGACCAGGCGCTGGCCTCGGCGCTCAACCTGCTCTGGTTCGTGCGCGGCATCCCCTGCCTTTTCTACGGGACGGAGATCCGCTTCATGGCCGGCGCGGAGATCGACGGCAACGACGCGCCGCACGCGACCTCGGGCCGCGCGTACTTCGGTGACCACCTGGAGCCGGGCAGCATCGGCACGACGAAGTCGAACAAGTTCTTCAAGCACGTCCAGCGGCTCAACCAGATCCGCGCGGCGAGCCCGGCGCTGCAGAAGGGCGTGATGAAGAACTTCGGCGACAACGACAACGCCTTCTGGACCATCCGCGACTACAACAACGGAGAGTCGGTGGCGGTGGTGGGGCTGAGCCAGGGCGGCGGCAGCATCAGCGTCGGCGGCGTGAAGGGCGGGACCTACGTCGACGCGGTGACTGGAAACTCCCTCACCGTGGGCGAGGGCGGCACGCTGACCTTCAACGTCCAGGCCGGGTCCGCCGGCGTCTACCTGCTCAACGGGCCAGGGAAGGTCGGGCAGGACGGGGAGTACCTGCGGTAGGTAGCCCAGGCTTTCGGTGGGTGGACGGAGTGGACACGGTGGACTGGGTGGACGGAGTCGACCCGATGTGGGTTCCGTCGCTCGCCCGTGCCACCATGGCTGCATGCCTTGCCTGAATGGCGTTGCACTCCTTCTGGTCCTTGTCGCCGCTCCTGCGGTGCCGGCGGACCTCGACCTGGCTTGGCAATCCCGCGGTGAGGCTGGCGAAGTGGCCGCCGCGATCGCGGCCTACGAGGCCGCTTCGAAGGCGCCCGGCGCCACGGTGCAGACCTTCGAGCGCCTGGTCCGCCTGCGCCAGTTCGAGGCCGAGACGCACCCCGAGAAGTCCGACGCGCGCGCAAAGGCCTACGCGCTCTGCCTCGCCGACGGGCTGCAAGGCCTCTCCCGGTTCGGCGCCGCCGATGGAACTCCGCTCGCCCTGCCCGATGCCGAGGCGCTCGATGCTGCCCGCGCCCAGATCGGCAAGGCCGCATCCTCCCTCTTCTACGAGACGGTCTCCTGCTACGGGCTGACCATCTCCTCGCTGCCGCTCTTCTCCCGCGCCGGCGCCGCCAAGCGCTTCAAGCGACTGCTGGAGCGCGCCGTGGAGCTCGACCCCACGGTGAAGGAAGGCGGGCCCCATCGCTCGCTCTCATTCTTCCTGCTCACCGCCCCCGGGTTCATCGGCGGCGACGACGAGGCCGCGCGCTCCCATGCCGAGGCGGCGCTCAAGCGCAATCCGCGGTACGCCGACAACGTCCACCTGCACGCGCTCGTCGTGCTCTGCCCGAGCAAGAAGACGAAGGCCAAGTGCCTGGAGGCCTTGCGGGAGGCATCGGTGCTGCCCGACGACGCCGTCCCGGAGCTGATGCCCGAGCAGCGCATCTGGAAGAAGAAGGCTCGCGAGGAGCTGCGCGCACGCGGCGGGCTCGAGGAGGCGTCGCCATGACTCGTGAGGGGTCGTTCCCACGCGTCCAGGCCGCGAAGTAGCTCACGGCAGCTTCGCGGCCTCCTTGCCCACCCGCTCGAACAGCTCGACCATTGCCTTCTGCTGCGCGCTCTTGCGCATCCACGCCGGCACGTTGGCCTTGGGCTTGGCGTGGAGCTTGTAGACGGCGAGCGCCTTGTTCTCCTCGAGCGCGGTGACCTCCCAGCTGCCCTCGTTGAACTCGTAGTCGCCCTTCTCCAGCTTCCAGACGCGGCTCATCTGCCGGTCGGTCTCGGTATGCACCGCACGGGTCACGCCGGTCAGGTCCGAGAGCGGGAACGGTACGCCGATCTTCACTTCGCAGACGTGGACGCTCTTGCCCGGCCCGTCACCGTCTTCCCGGCTGACAAGCTTCGACGCCACGACGCGCGGCATGTGGTCCTTGTAGGCCGCACAGTCGGAGACGATCTTCCAGACCTTCTTGGCCGGCAGCGAGAAGACGCCGCGCACGACGTATCGCGGCTCCTCGCTGTCGGGCACCTTCTCGAGAGTCAGCTCGGGCTTGCCCTCGGCAGGCAGGGTCGCGGGCTTCTCCTCGGCGAGCGCCGGGGAGGCCAGCAGGAACAAGGAGGTCAGGAGCAGGCGGCGGAGCATGCGCCGGAGAGCCTACCGCGGCGGACCTGGCGGTTTCATGCGCCGCCGCCCCGAACGCCTATCCGGAGCGCGGTATCAGTCTCCGCTGCGCTTCCTCGGCGCTGACCACCGGGAGCACTTCACGCACCTGCTCATAGAACGGAAGGAACGGCGCGAGCTTCCGGTCCAGGTCTTGCCGGTCCTCCGCCTCCCAGATGCTGATGCCCACCGCCGGATCCTCTTCGAGGCAGTACGTGGCCCGGATGGAGCTCCGGTCCAGCTCTTTGGTCGCGAGCTTCTTGCCCAGCTCGGCGAACCGGCTCATCTCCAGACGTACACGGACACAGAACAGCATCGGCACGCTCCTTCTCCTGAGTCGTCGGTTGAGTGCTTCGGCGACTTGGATACGGGGCGCGGGGAAAGGATACGCAGGGCCGTTCAGCGCGAGGTCTCGAGCAGCTTCCAGTCTCCTCGCGCCAGGCCTTCCGTCAGGCGCTTCACGAGGCTCGGGGGAGTCCGCGGCGCCGACAGCGAGCCATAGAGGATCGTCACCCGCCTGATCAGGTCGAGCTCGCGGGTGAGCGGCACCACATCGCGCGGCTCGACGCGCTCGCCCGGCTCGCTGGTGATGAGCCCGCGCTCCAGCGAGCGCTGGAGGTAGCGGTCGCAGCGGCACCGGTTCTCGCCGTCGATCCATTGGCAGCGGCGTTCGAGGAAGTCGCCGAGAGCGCTTCGAGCGCGGGCCAGCCGAGCCTTCACCGCGCCCACCGTACAGCCGAGGATCTCGGCGACGTCGCGATGGGGATCTCCAGCAGCACGGCCAGGACGAAGGCCACGCGCTGCTCGTCCGGCAGGCAGCGCACGAGGCCGGTCAGGCACCCCACCCGCACCTCTTCGCGCAAGGCGAGGTGCTCGGGGCTCGGCGCATCGGCGATCGCGGGGCCCTCATCCTCGATGACCGGCGGCCAGGCGTCGAAGGTCAGGCGCTTCTCGACCTCCGCCCGCCGCAGGCCTTGGTGGACGGCGATGCGATACAGCCAGGTGAAGAAGCTCGAGTCGCCCCGGAAGGTCGCGAGCTGCTGGTAGGCGCGCAGGAACGTGTCCTGGACGAGGTCTTCGGCCACGGCCCGGTTGCCGGACATCCGGTGGGCGAGCTGGTAGATGCGGTCCCGATGCCGCGCCACGAGCTCCCCGTAGGCAGCCGCGTCGCCCTCCTGCGCCCGCGCAATGAGCTCTCTCTCGGCCTGCTCGGTCTCGGTCGTCATCGCCGCGACTCTGCACGGCTGGCGCGATGGCCTCAATCCTCTTTCGCTCGAACGCGGGCGAGCCGGTGCGATCACGCCTGCCCTGCCCCGCGGACGAGTGCTTCGCCCGCGGGGCAGAGTGCGCCGGTGCTACGGCTTGCCGCCCTTGAGCTTGCGCAGGAGCGCCACCTCGTCCGAGAGCTGACCCCAGACGCGCTCGGCCTGTCGCCGCCGGTGCTCGTCGTGGCGCAGCTCGTTGGCCTGCGCCTCGCGCTCGAGCTTGCGGTAGTGCTCGAAGCGCTCCGCGCTCAGCTCGCCGGACTCGACCGCCTTCAGGACCGCGCAGCCGGGCTCGGTGTCGTGGCGGCAATCGCGGAACCGGCAGCCCTCGGCGAGGGCCACGATGTCGGCGAAGACGGCCTCCAGGCCCTCCTCGCCGACGAGCTGCAATTCGCGCATCCCCGGCGTGTCGAGCAGCAGGCCTCCGCCAGGCAGCACCACGAGCTGGCGGTGGGTGGTGGTGTGCCGGCCACGGCCGTCGCTCTCGCGGATCTCGCCGGTGGGCATCTGCTCTTCGCCCACCAGGGCGTTGACCAGCGTGGACTTGCCTGCCCCCGACGAGCCGACGAGCGCGACGGTCGTACCGACCTCGATGCAGGAACGCACCGCTTCGAGCCCCTCGGCGTTCAGCGCGCTGACCACGTGCACTGAGACCCCGGGCGCCAGGCGCTCGACCTCCACGAGCCGGGCCCACGGATCGGCACAGAGGTCGGCCTTGTTGAGGACGACGACCGGCTGGGCGCCGCTCGCCCAGATTCGCGCCAGGTAGCGCTCGATGCGCCGGAGGTTGAAGTCGGCATCGAGGCCGCAGACGACGAAGACCAGGTCGACGTTGGCGGCGATCACCTGCACGCGCGCGTCGCGACCCGCGGCGCCTCGGGTGAAGGCCGTGCGCCGCTCCAGCACGCGCTCGATGACCGAGGCGCGGTCCGGCCCCGGGGTGCCGTCCACGACCACCCAATCGCCCACCGCGGGCGCGCCGGCTTCGCCCAGATCCAGCCGCAGCCGGCCGGCGAGCTGGGCACGTCCGGCGCCACCGGCGGCCCACACGTCATAGGCGCCACGGTGCTCGGCGGCGATGCGGGCCACCACCTCGCCGGACCGGTCTTGAAGCTGCTGTGCGAAGAAAGGGCCGAAGCCCCAAGTACGAAGTTCGTTCACGACGGAGTTCTCCAGGTGCGCCCGGTGTCGGACGCGTAGGTTCTCGGCCGGCGGCTCGAAGCCACCGACCGAGCTGACTGCGGAAGAAGACGGGAGCCGCGGCGGCTAACGCCCGCAGCTCGACTGCGTCCTCACGCAAGATCCGACTGGAGAACAGCGACGGTCATCCAACCTCTTGGCGGCCACAGGCCGCATCGAAGATCGCTCGAGAACCTAGCCCTTCGAGTCGGCTGCCGCAACGCCGAGGGTTCCTTCCGCCTGCTTGCCTGTAGGTCCGCCATCCACGGAAGATCCGCCACGCACGTCCGAGGAGAGGAGCCTCCATGTCGAAGAAGTCGCCCTCGATTCACGACCAGATCGCCGAGCGGGTCATGGCCGCGAGCGTCGCGCTCAGCGAGGTGGACGACCTCGTCCGCGAGTTCGAGCGGGCCGGCGGGCGCAAGGAGATGGCCAAGCACCCGAACTGGGTCCCCTTCCTCGAGAGGCTCGACTCGCTGCTCGAGCTGGACGGGCAGTTCCAGGGCCTGGCCTCGTCCCTCTTCAGCGGCCCGTTCGCGCAGAGCGAGGCCGAGCACGACCGTGCCAAGGAGAGCTCCGCAAAGAAGAAGAGCCGACGAAGGTAGTTGCTGCCGCCCCGCCGGAAGCTGCGGCAGTTGCTCAGCGAGTCAGGTCCTTTGCCTTGCGCCTACGCCCGTTCGAGCCGAGCCCCAGAAGCGTGGCGGCCAGTGCGACCAGGCTGGTCCCACTCTGAGTCCCACAGCCGCAGCCCGACTCGACCACGACGGGGCCGCCGAGGTCGTCGCGACCCGCTGAAGCGTCCAGCCGCGAAGGCGTGCCCGAGTCGATGCCCAAGACTCCCCCGTCGGGCGCGGAAACGAGCTCCGCATCAGCGGCGACGCCGTTGCCTGCGTCCGAGACCGCTCCGTCGGGTAGGTAGGCCGCGTCGATTCGCTCCTCGATGCCACCGTCACCAACTTCGACGGTGGCGTCCGCGGTAGGACTTGCGTCCTGGCTGCTCACTCCCGAGTCCTGGGGGACCGACCCGTCGGGTGCCGGAACTCCGGCGTCGGTGACGACACAGGCGCCGCCGACACACGCGCGGCCGTCTGCGCAGTTCGAAGAGTCCGTGCAGTCGGTTCGGCACGCGCTCTCGGCACAGGCGTAGTCACCGCAGGAGACGGCGGTCGTGGTGGGGCAGACGCGCGAGCCATCGCAACTCGCGGCAGGCGTCGACACTCCCTCCCGGCAAGCGCCGGCGCGACATGGAGTGCCCGCGGCGAGGAAGGCATCGGGAGGGCAGACCTTGGCGGTTCCCGTGCAGGCCTCGGCGGTGTCGCAGTCGCCCACCGCGGCGCGGCAGGTGGTCCCGGCAGTCGCGACGCCATCCGCCGGACAGCTCGCCGCAGTTCCCGTGCAGATCTCTGCGAGATCGCAGTCGCCGGCGGCAACGCGACAGGTGGTGCCCGCAGTCGCGAAGCCATCCGCCGGGCAGCTCGCCGCAGCTCCCGTGCAGGTCTCTGCGAGGTCGCAGTCGCCGGCGGCGCCGCGGCAGGTGGTCCCGGCAGTCGCGAAGCCATCCGCCGGGCAGCTCGCCGCAGCTCCCGTGCAGGTCTCTGCGAGGTCGCAGTCGCCGGCGGCGCTGCGGCAGGTGGTCCCGGCAGTCGCGAAGCCATCCGCCGGGCAGCTCGCCGCAGCGCCCGTGCAGGTCTCTGCGAGGTCGCAGTCGCCCGCAGCGGCGCGGCAGGTGGTCCCGGCCGTCGCGAAGCCATCCGCCGGGCAACTCGCCGCAGCTCCCGTGCACGTCTCCGCGAGGTCGCAGTCGCCCGCAGCGGCGCGGCAGGTGGTCCCGGCCGTCGCGAAGCCATCCGCCGGGCAACTCGCCGCAGCTCCCGTGCACTTCTCCGCGAGGTCGCAGTCGCCCGCGGCGGCGCGGCAGGGAATCCCGGCAGTCACGAAGCCATCCGCCGGGCAGTTCGCCGCAGCGCCCGTGCAGGTCTCTGCGAGGTCGCAGTCGCCCGCAACGGCGCGGCAGGTGGTCCCGGCAGTCGCGAAGCCATCCGCCGGGCAACTCGCTGCAGCTCCCGTGCACGTCTCCGCGAGGTCGCAGTCGCCCGCGGCGGCGCGGCAGGGAATCCCGGCAGTCGCGAAGCCATCCGCCGGGCAACTCGCCGCAGCTCCCGTGCACGTCTCCGCGAGGTCGCAGTCGCCCGCGGCGGCGCGGCAGGGAATCCCGGCAGTCGCGAAGCCATCCGCCGGGCAACTCGCCGCAGCGCCCGTGCAGGTCTCTGCGAGGTCGCAGTCGCCCGCAGCGGCGCGGCAGGTGGTCCCGGCAGTCGCGAAGCCATCCGCCGGGCAACTCGCCGCAGCTCCCGTGCACGTCTCCGCGAGGTCGCAGTCGCCCGCGGCGGCGCGGCAGGGAATCCCGGCAGTCGCGAAGCCATCCGCCGGGCAACTCGCTGCAGCTCCCGTGCACGTCTCCGCGAGGTCGCAGTCGCCCGCGGCGGCGCGGCAGGGAATCCCGGCAGTCACGAAGCCATCGACCGGGCAGGACGTCGAGGAGCCTGAGCACTTCTCCTCCACATCGCACCCGCCGCCGGCACCGCGGCAGACGGTCCCGGCGGCGACAGGACCGCAGGAGCCGTCGACCTGCGCCCCCGCGACCGTGCTGCACGCCATGCAATCGCCTCCCACACCACCGCCGCAGGCCGAGTCGCAGCAGACCCCGTCGACGCAGAAGGTGCTGGCGCAATCGCCAGCTTGGATGCAGGCCTGCCCTGGTCCGAGCACCTTGAGGACCTTCCCGAACACCCTTCGTGTCCCCAGCGAAGGCTCGTACCGTTCGTAGACGGCCAGGCACGAACCTTCGCCGTCGCAGGAGACCGACGCGATGCCGCCTTGACGAGAAAGGCCCGACGAGACTGGGAAGCCGCTCTCCAGGGTGGCCAGGCTCGACGACACCCGCGAGCCGGAGAGCAGGCCACTCGAGTACTGACGGTAGAGGAACAGGTAGTCATGGCCGTCGAACGCCGCGTCGGCGAGGTTCGGCGTGCCGGGCGCCACGGCCCCTCCGGGGTCGAGCACCACGCCGGCCTGCGTCACCCGCGAGCCGTAGAGCCGGCTCCCGGCCTGCCACATCACCAGGAACTGCGAGCCACCGTTCACCGCCACCGGCGCGTAGCGAGCTTCGGTCGACGCCCCGAACGACACCGCGGTGGGGACGTAGGTACCGGCCGCCAGTCGAGCAGCGCCGACGTCGGAGTACGGATACGTGGCAGTCGAAGCCTGCCAGGTGGCAAGCCATTGGGAACCGGAGGAGGTCACGCTGGAGGGGGTGCCGTTGACGCCCAGGAGGATCTTGGCAGCGGCGGTCCCGTCCGCCGCCACCGGGATTGCCTGGACCCCCGCAGCGTCCTGGGCAAGGACCAGGAACGAGGCCCCGTCCGACGCCACCCGCTGGACGATCCCGCTTCCAAGGAGCTTCTCCGGCAGCAGGGTTCCGTCGGGAAGTACGGGGGTGGCGACGAGCCCCGCGCCGGCGCGCAAGAAGGTCACCAGGTAGCGCCCTGCGCCGAACGCGACGGCCGGCTCGTCCTCGTTCGAGATGTTGAGCGAGACCGGGATGCCGGCGAGGTCGACGACGGTGCCATCGCGGTCCACCCGGGTGGCGAAGATGTCCCGGTTCCCCGTCCGGTACTCGGACCACACGACCAGCCAGCGCGAGCCGTCGAACGCCACCCTCGGCGACAGCTGCAGGCCGGCGCTGGCGCTGAGCAGGCCCCCGGGCCCCGACACCGACCCGTCGGACAGGACCCGCGAAGTCCGGATGTCCGGAGCCGAGGCGTACGCCCGGTTGTCGGCGTAGGCCACGAGGTAGTTGGCGCCGTCGGAGGCGACGACCGGCGAGGCCTGCGACTGGGCCGCCGCGTCGACCGGGAAGGCGGCGCCCGCGGCGAGGGTATCGCCCGCGCCCGTCGTGAGCAGGGCGCCGTGGACGTCCGTCGTGGCGGCGCCTTCCTGCCAGAGGAGCAGCGCCTTGCCTGCGCCCGCTGCCAGGCGCGGCAGCCGCGACGCGCCGGTGTCGCTCACGGTTGCCGTCGAGGTGACCGCACCCAGGGAGGTGAGCCGAAGGACGGTGACGTTGGACGCCGCGGCGGGGGCGTCTTCGAAGGCGAGGAGGAAGCCCCCGTCGGAGAAGGAGAGCGCCGGGGACGCCTGGGCTCCGGGCAGCACGGGCAGCGCCAGCGCCGCCGGCGTGCTCTGGCCGACTGGGAGTCGGGCGGCCAGGAGGTCGCCCGAGCTGGCAGAGGCGACGACGCAGGCGACCGCCGGCTCGCACGCGACCGCCGGTGGCTGTGAGCCGCTCGCGAGGGTCGCGAAGGCGCCAGGCGCGAGGACGGTGCCATTCGGCGCCAGCCACGCGGCCATGGTCTGCGGGGCGCCCGTCCAGGCGAGGAGGTAGGACCCGCCGGCCCAGGCCAGGGCGGGGCGGGAGTTGTTGGTGCCGGCGACCGCGAGCCCCGGCGGCATGCCGTCCGGGCCGCCGTGGACCGTCCCCGAGGCGTCGAGGGTGGCCACCCGAATGCCCGACGAAGAGTAGGTCCAGGCGACGAGGCACGCACCGGCGCCGTCGCAAGCCACCGCGGGCGTGGACTGATTACTGAAGTTCCAGGCGATCGCGATGCCGGCCGGATTGAGGATCGTCCCGTCGACGGCGACGCGTGCTGCGTAGAGGTCGTACTGCCAGGTCGATCGCCGGTCGGACCAGACGACCACATACCGGCTGCCGTCAAACGCGATCGCCGGGCTGCTCTGGCCCTCCGGCGGCGGCGCGAGAATGGCGTCCCCGACCGCTCGCTCGGGCGAGATCAGCGGGTCGAGGATCGCCGGGTACCGCGAGCGCGCCAGGACTTCGGCCGGCACCCGGAGCACGAGCGCGGAGTTGACCAGTGCGACGGGCAGCGGGGTCCTCGCACCGGTGGCGTCGACCCAGGTCGCGTGGCCGTAGCGGACACCAAGGCCGCCCTGCGGCTGCTGGAAGTGCACGCCCTCGGAGGTGGTCGTGGCGGATCCGGCCCCGAGGACAGCGACGGACACCAGCAGGTCACCGCTGCCCGCCGGGGACTGCGCGAAATGGAAGCTCTGCTCGACCCCCAGCTCGGTGTTGGCGAGGCGCTCGGTGAAGGCGCCGCGATCGATGGCGATGGCCCCGTCGTCGATGCGTGAGGCCCCCTGCGACCAGAGGGAGACGTTGCCGCGCACAGCGGCGAGCGTTTCGAAGGAGAGCGGCTTTCCGTGAGTGCCCGAGCGCGGGTCGAAGGGCGTGAGCTGGAAGCGCCCGCGGCGCTCGGCGCGGACCGCGAGAGTCTCGTGGCTGCCCTCGAAGTCCTGGTCTACCGGCCGGAAGGCGAGGTGTACCTGCCTGACGACACTCGACACCGCGAACGGCGGTGTCGCGCCGCGCGTGGGAGCTGGGTCTGGGCGGCGGCACGCGGCACCAAGGACTGCAACACCAAGGACCACTCCCACGAGTCGCAAGTGCATCATTCCCCTCCCGAAAACGGAGCCTCGCGATACTACACGGCCTCTTCTTGCGGGACCCCGAAGGTCGTCGGCGACGCAGCTGTCGGAGACCGGCCACGCGCTGCCGTGGCCCCGCTGCTTCCGGTGCCAACGGGTCGGCAGATCGCTGCGATCGCACCCCTCACTGCGACGAGCTCGAATTCCCGCAGCTCGGGCAGGCGCACCCGACGCAGGGCACCGCCACGCAGTTCGGGTCGCACTCGAGGAGCCGGGCGCACCCGCTCTCCTCGCACTGGCCGTCGCGACACCGTCCCGGCGACCCGCAGTCTTCATCCGTCGCGCAGGTCTTTGCCGGGCAGGGGTTGCCGCCGCACGGAACCGGCGCGCACGACGCGGTCTCGATGGTCACCCGGTCCGAGCTCTCCGAGCAGTTGCGGAAGGTGCGTCTGCAGTACTCGCCCACCGCACAGTCCGAGTCCCTCACGCAGCGCAGACAGCCCTCGGGGCCTCCTCCATCGTTGGGGCAGAGGTTGAACCTGGACTCGTCACAGCCGACCAGGACCAGCGATGCGGCCAAGAGCAGGGCTTCGCGCCTCATGGACCGTTCCCTCCCGACGGTTTCGGCGCCAGGCCCCATCATCCGCCCGGCGCTCTGCCGCCCGTCAGATGGTCCGCTGCCGCCGCACTCCCGGCGTGACACTACCGCAGGTCTGCGGCGGGGAGCAGGCGCCGCACTGGAGCAATGCGCCACCGCCGCCGCTTGCCGGGCCGCGGTGGGTCCTCGCGACGCAGGCCGAGGGACGTCCGTCTACGCCGCGAGCCTCGCCTCGCCCTTGGCTGGCTGCGGCCACTCGCGCACCGGCTGGACGCGCGCCTGGAGCAGCGCGATGACCTCGGCGTCGCTCCTCTCCACTCCATCGAGCCGCACGAGCCGGCGCGCCAGCACGCCCCACTGCCGGGTCCACAGCAGCAGCGACACCATGAAGAAGTCCAGCCCTTCAAAGACGAGGGCGCCCTCGCGGGCGTAGAGCGCGGCGTTGGCCTCGAGGTCCGCGGGCAGCTCCGTCCAGTGCCGGTTGGACTTGAGGTGGTGGCCCACGTGGTAGCCGTCGTTGAAGCAGCGCCGGTTGTAGCCGGAGTTGATGCAGGTGACGGCGTTCGCGAGCCCGTCGTTCTTGCGCGCGGTGTTGTTGAACGCGTGCTGGCCCCAGTTGCCGGCCATCATCATGAAGCGGCAGATGACGAACGGCGCCAGGAACGCCGCCAGGCCGAAGCGCCAGTCGACGAGCAGGAGCATCGCTGCGACGATCGCCTCGTGCGCCACCTCGCCCACCACCGCGCGGCGCGCCATCGCCAGCCGCTTCTTGCGCCGCAGGTACAGCGGCAGCTCGACGGGGACGAACAGGAAGAAGCGGAAGAAGTAGTGCAGGAAGTGCAGGAAGCGGTCGCGCCGGTAGCGCAGCGTCGAGGACAGGTCCTCGAAGAGGTTGTCCTCGAAGTGGTGCATGCCCAGGTGGTGCTCGCGGTAGCCCGAGGGGATGCCGAAGAGGAGCGACATGACATAGGGGTGAAACAGCGCCAGCCGCCGGCTCTTGAAGAACGGCCGGTGCATCGTGTTGTGCAGCATCAGGATGGTGGGCGGCACGAACCAGCCCCACGCGGCGAGGTAGCCGAGCATCGGCAGCCAGGAGGGCACGCCCGGGGTCCGCAGCAATGCGAAGAGCGCCGCCATCAGCGCGCCCATCACCGCCATCATCCGCAGCGTCAGCCGCACGAAGACCTGGTCGCGCGGCTCGTAGATGAGGCTCGTGCACCAGCGCGAGAAGGCGCTGTCGGGGTACTCGGGTGCACGGACGGGGTCGGTGATCGGAGGGAGCACGGGAATGGTCATCGCCCCGTGCATCTAACGGCGCGACTGGCCGCCCGCTCGCACGCGGGGTGGAGCGGCACCCGGAAGCCAGGGGCGTGCGATGCCTGCCGGCGACTGAAGTCGCGCCTGACGCTGCGAAGCCCGCCTGCGCGGGCTGAGTGGAGATGGATGCCCCATCGCCAGACGGCGTGGGGAATCTGAATCTCAGAAGGTGGGCTCCCACGCTTCCAGTTGGGACATGGGAGAGATGGCGTCGACGACCGACATCATCTCGCGGCAGCCCGCGCCGGCGGGCTTGGCAAGTTGAGGCGCACTTCAGTCGCCGGCAGGCACCCGACCGACTCTGGCCACCCGACCGACTCCGGCCACCCGCCCGGCTCAGGCCGCCATGCGCAGGGTGCGCGAGTCGATCTGCTCCCCGAGCCGCTTGAGCTCCTCCTGAGTGCGCTGGCGCAGCTCGGGGCTCATGCGCAGGTGGTCGAAGGCCTGCTTCAGGGCGTTGGGCGCGAAGGTGCGGATCTGGTTGTTGAAGAAGTTGAGCGCGCTGACCACGCCGCGCACCACCCCGGAGTCGGACAGGACCGCGGTCGGCGTGGAGGTGTAGCCGAGCGCCAAGTTGAGCGCGGCACGCTGGGCGTGGGTGGGGCTGCCCCCGTCGGTGAAGACCAGGGTCACGAACTTCGACGGGTCGCGCTCCTTCTTGACCTCCTCGATGTACGCCCCCCACTCCGCATCGGCGGGAGCGTTGGAGTTGTGGACCAGGACGAACAGCCCGGGCGAGTGGTGGAAAGCCATGCTGGCCATGCGAGCCTGCCTTTCTGTCAGCCCGGGCGGGCCTTCTCTGCTGCCGGGGTCGGTCTTCGTTGCGTTGTTCGTTGGACGCCCGAGCGCTTCGCCGCAGAGCGACGGGCAGGCTTCAACGCCTTCTCCATCTGCGCGATCAGGCCGAGAACCCGCTTTCGCCGATCCGCCTCGATGAAGAGGTGGTCGAACGCCCGGCGGTGGTTCTGCGGCGAGAACACCCGGATGCCGGGGTTGAGCCAGCCCAGCGCCAGGGTGGCCCCGCGAGCGAGCAGCGAGCTGCTCATCACCGAGACCCGGGTCGAGCGCCCGGAGAGGATGGCGTTGAGCCGGTTGCGCTGCGCGGTCGTGGGGGCCCCGCCGCAGGTCACCACCATCGTCTTCATCTGCTCGATGGCGCCGGCCCACGCCCGCACGTCCTGCAGGTAGGCGCCCCAATCCCGGTCGGATGGGGCGCCCTTCCCGTGCACCAGGATGAACAGCTCGCCGTCGACGCGGTGCTCCATCGTCTTGGGCATGCGAGCCGTTCCCTCTGGGTGCTGGTCGTTCAGCGGGCGATCTGCCGCAGGAGCTTCGCCGTGTCCTTGGGCTCCGAGATCATCGCATCATGCCCGGTGTTGATCTCGTAGTAGCCCCAGCCCTGGTTGAGGGCCTTCTGGCGGAAGGTGAGGAACGGGGTGAAGGCGAACCAGTTGCCCAGGCAGTGGACGTAGGCCTTGGGGATGCTGGCCATCGTCGCCCAGTCGAAGGTCACGGGGCTGCGGAAGGTCTCGATGGGCTGCGGGGTGATCTTGGCGCGCACGTAGTCGAGGTCGGCCGGATCGGTCAGGCCGAACGCCTCGGCCGGGAACGACGGGAAGTACCAGAGGTCGGGGGGCAGCGGCTGGTTGAAGCCGATGGCGTCGAAGAACGACTGGCCGGAGTCCGGCACCACCGCGTCGAAGTAGACGAGCTTGGCGATGCGCTGGGGCACGCGGCTGGCGACGCCGGTGATGACCACGCCCGCGTAGCTGTGGCCGACCAGGATCACGCGCTCCAGGTCCTCGAACTCCAGCACGCTGATCACGTCCTGGATGTGGGTCTCGAGGTTGACGTCCGGGCGGGCCAGGTGGTTGCGCTCGCCGACGCCGGTGAGCGTGGGGGTGTAGACGCGATGGCCGTCCTGCCGCAGCTTCTCGGCCACCTTCTGCCAGGCCCAGCCGCCGTGGAAGGCCCCGTGCACCAGCACGTAGGTCTCCTTCTCCCTCTCACAGGCGCGAGCGTTCCCTGCCGACCCTGCGACTCCCAGCACCGCTGCCACAGCCAGCATCCACGACATCGTGCGTTTCACGTTGGCCTCTCCCTCGTGGGCGTTCACGGCGACACGGCTCTCCTGGCGTCCTCGCGCGGCTCTCTCGACGCGCGCCTCCTTTCGCTGCCGAGGCTAGTGGGCGGCCGTTCGGAGCGTCAATTGCTTGACGCCTGGTTCTGGCACATGGAAAGAAGGTTCCCCATGCCAGACGCCAGAGCATCTTCCTCACGCGCGTCGGCCCGGGCACGGCGCCCCCGGCCGGTGAAGTGGCGGGAGCTCAAGCTGCACCTGGAGCTCTACCTCGACCTGGTGCGCAAGCTCTCGCAAGAGGCCGGTCCGATGATCCGGGGATCCTTCGGAGTGCGCTGGCGGACCTGCGGGCGCCCCAACTGCCGCTGCAGCCGTGGGGAGCTGCACCCGGCCTGCTATCTGACGATGCACGCCGGCGGCCGCCAGCGCCAGGTCCACGTTCGCCTGCAGGACGAGCGCACCGTGGAGCGCGCGGTGATGCGCCATCGGCGCTTTTTGGATGGACTGCGGCTGCTCGACGAACTCCACGACTGGCATCGCCGCGCCCTTCAGGAGATCTGCGAGAGCACCCTCGAGCCCTACCGGCCCCAGCGGTCAGCCAGGGCCAGGGGAGCGAAGCACACCCGCACCTCGCGCCCGAGGTCCATCAGCCGCAAGGCCCAGCGAAAGCCCTGACGGCTCACGAGAGCGAGGAGGAGAAGCGCTACATCCGCTGGGCCCACCCGATGAGGTACAACAGCTTCGACCTTCGACCGCTGCCCCGGTGAGTTCCGCCGCAAGGAGCCATGGACCTCCCCTGCTACTTCATCGTCGGCGAGCGCCCCGTGAAGTTCGTGCGCACCCCGGAGGGTGGCATGGAGGTGCTGGCCTTCGACTGGGGAACGGGCGAATTCGTGCGCGAGATGAGCTACCTCTCACGCTGCCTGCTGGGCAAAGGGGAGATCGACGTGGTCTCCGAGGCGGAGTTCGAGGCCCGGGCCGCCGAGTTGCGTGCGCGCTTGCGGCGCTAGGCCGGCAGCGCCTGCCCTCCGCTGCGCGGCTGACGACTTCGCCAGACCAGCAGCGTGACGAACCCCACCGACGCGAGCGCGAGCTGCGAGAGGTGCACGCAGACGGCGATGGAGGCCGCGCGCGCCGGGGTCGTGCCCAGCGTGTCCGCCGCCAGGCTGAAGGCCGCCTCGCGCGCGCCCAGCTGTCCGGGAACGAAGACCGCCGCGGTCGCCGTCACCAGGTGCACGCCCTGCGCGGCCAGGGCGCTCGCCGCTCCGGTGCGCGCGCCCACCGCGCTCGCCAGCACGGCCATCTGCAGCACCTGGCAGCCCATCCCCAGGGCCAGGAACGCCGCGGGGCCCAAGGCGAGCGGGTCGCCGCCGCGCACGCCTTCCTGGAAGCGCGCCAGCCGGCCCTGCTGCCGGGGAAGCCGGCGCCGCACCAGGCCGACCAGCCACGCCGAGCCCAGCAGGGTGCGCAGCCCTACGCCCAGCAGGAGCAGCGCGCACGCGTTGCCCACCAGCAGCCAGAACAGCACCTGCGGTCCGGCGACGAGGAAGGCCCCGGCCGCGCAGGCGGCGCTGACCAGCCCCACGCCCACGAACGTCGCCGCCTGCATCACCGACGCCGCCGCGGCGGCCTCGGCCCCGCCCACCCAGCGGGAGATGAGCGCCGCCTTGGTCACCTCGCCCGTCGTCCGCCCCGCCGGCGCGACGTTGAGCATGGCGTGCGCCACGAGCTGCCCCGCCACCAGGCGCAGCAGCGGCACCGCCCGGCCCCGCTCCCCCAGCGACGTGCGCGTGGCCAGCGTCTCGCAGCACAGGCGGCCCAGCTCGAGCGCCATCACCTGCGGCAGCACCGGCAGCGCCAGGTCCACCGCGTCGGCGACGGCCCCCAGGCCTTCGCGGCGCACCAGGTACGCCGTCGCCGCCAGCCCGGCGAGCGCGGCCGACAGACGCACCGCGGTCCAGGCGTGGCGGGTCCAGCGGGGCGCCTCGGCCTCGACCGCGTCGACGCCGTCGACACCCTCGGCGCCTTCCGCACCTGCGGCGCTGTGGTGGAGTCCTGGTTCCGTGGGGCCCTCGGGGCGATGGTCGCTGGCGGCGGACCATAGCCCATCCACCGGCGCCGACGCAGGCACGCCCCCGACAGGGGAAGCAGGCGGCCAGCACAGGGCCCGCGGCGCCGGACGGGCGCCGAGAGCCCGGGACTCTGCTGTTCGCAAGCGGATACCGGTCGTGTAACCTCCCGGTCCCTCGCGCGGGCCGAAGAGCCGTTTGAAGGAGGAAGTCTTGGCAGACAGCAAGTGGATGCAGCGGCTGGAAGGGGTCCTGGGCGACATCGCCGTCCGCTCGCACCAGCGCCCGACTCGCGCGCTGATCCTGGCAGGCGTGCTCACGGCCGTCGGCGGCTACTTCTCGAACAAGCTGCCGATGGTGGCCGACCTGGAGAAGCTGCTCCCCGACACCTTCGACTCGGTCAAGGACCTGGAGCCGGTCAAGGAGCGCTTCGGCGGCATCGGCTACATCGTGGTCGTGGGCATGGACGCCGAGCCCGAGCAGCTCAAGGCCTTCGCCGACGACTACGCCCCGCGCATCGCCAAGGAGATGCCGGGCATCCGCTACGTCGAGCACAAGCGGGCCGGCCAGTTCTTCGAGGACCGCTCGCTCTACTACCTGTCGCTCGACGACGTGAAGGAGGTCGAGAAGCGCATCAAGGACCGCGAGCGCTACGCGCGGCGCATGGCCAACCCGATGCTGCTCCAGCTGGAGGAGGAGGAGCCGCCGTCGCTGGACATGAGCGACATCGAGGCCAAGTACGGCAAGCGCAGCGACCAGCGCCTGGCCTCGGGCGGCGACTACTTCCTCGACGAGAAGGAGAAGATGATCGTGATGCTCGCCAAGCCCGAGCACACCGCGGTCGACCTCTCCTACAGCGAGCGGCTGGTCAACGGCGCCGAGGACTACCTCAAGAAGCAGGACTTCTCGAAGTACGGCAAGGACTTCAAGGTCCAGATCACCGGCACCTTCAAGTACAAGGTCGACCAGCAGCGGCAGCTGACCAACGACATGACGCGGGCGACCCTCGTCGCGTTCATCCTGCTCATCGGCTACCTCATCTTCCACTTCCGCGGGATCCTCCCAGTCTTCTTCGTGCTGGTGCCGACCTCCCTGGGCCTGGTCTGGACCTACGGCATCACCTACTTCGTCTTCGGCAGCATCAACATCCTCACCGGCTTCCTGGGCGCGGTGCTGGGCGGCCTGGGCACCGAGCACGGCATCCACCTGATCGGCCGCTACGGCTCCTTGCGCACCGAGGGGGTCTCCAGCGAGGACGCCACCCGCGACGCCTTCATGACCACCGGCGGGTCGGCGATCGTCTCCTCGGTCGTCGCCGCGCTGACCTTCCTGGCGGTGGCGTTCTCCGAGTTCCGCGCCTTCCGCGAGTTCGGCGTCATCGCCGCGGTGGGCATGATCGTCGTCATCACCGCCTACTTCATCATCCTGCCCGCGGCGCTGGGCCTGGTGGCGCGCTTCGGCTGGAAGCCCAAGGAGGTCCACGAGGGCAAGAGCGAGCTGTCGCGCATGCTGCCCAAGTACTTCCGCCCCATCAGCATCGGCGGCGTGGTGCTCCTCGCGGTGCTGATGGTGGAGATCCCCGGGGTGCGCTTCGACTACGACTTCAAGGCGCTCGAGGACTCGACGCTGCCCTGCTTCGTGCTCGACAAGCGGATCAACAAGATCCTCGGCTACAACATGGAGCCGGTGGTCATCCTCACCAAGGAGGCCAAGACCGAGCGGCTCATCGTCGACGAGCTGAAGAAGCGCCAGAAGGAGCAGGGCGCGGCCTCCACCGTCGACTTCGTGGCCGCCATGGACGACCTGGTCCCGCCGCAGCAGGCGGAGAAGCAGGAGATCTTCCGGTCCATCAAGAAGACGCTCGACCGCGTCAAGCCGGCGAGCCTCGACCCGGAGACCCGCGCCAAGCACGCGAGCCTGCAGCGCTGGGTCAGCGCCGAGCCGTTCGGCCGCCAGGACATCCCCATGTCGGTGCGCCGGCAGTTCGAGGGCATCAAGCCCAGCAACGAGGGCTTCGTCCTCATCTTCCCCAACATCCTGCTCTCCGACGGCAAGCAGGTCGTGCGCTTCGCCCAGGAGGTCCGCGGCGTCCAGCTCCCCAACGGCGAGCGCGTCTCCGCCGCCGGCGAGCCGATGATCCTCGCGGACATCCTCTTGATGGTGCTGCGCGAGGCCAAGCCCATCCTCTTCGGCGCGATCTTCGCGGTGCTGCTGGCGATGTGGATCACCTTGGGCTCGCTGGGCGCGGCCATCGTCTGCATGCTGCCGACGGTGGTCTCGGTCCTCGGGCAGGTGGGCCTGATGACGGTGCTCAAGACACCGTTCAACTACCTGAACATCCTGCTCGTCCCCATCCTCATCGGCACCACGGTGGACGCGGGCGTGCACCTCATCTCGCGCATCCGCGAGAGCCACCTCAACTTCCCGCCGGTGTTCGCCGAGACCGGGCGCGCCATCGTCGGCGGCCTCATCACCTCGGTGGTGGGCTTCTCGGCGATGCTCCTGGCCGACCACCCGGGCCTCAACTCCATGGGGCGGGTCGCGATCCTGGGCTTCAGCCTGAACCTGGTGGTGATGCTGCTCTTCTTCCCGGCGTGGCTCTTGTGGCTGCAGCAGTTCGGGCTCTTCCGCGACGACCTGAAGCCGGGCGCCGGCGGGGATGCTCCGCCGCCTCCGGCGCCGAGCGGGACGCCTGCTCCGAAGACCGAGGCTGCGCCGCCGGCCGCGGGGTAGTCCCGGGGTTCCTGAACTAGCCCCGGGGTTCCTGAACTAGCCCCGGGGCTTTGAACTAGCCCCAGGGTCTTGAGGTAGCCGCGAGTTGGGTGCGGGCCCGGCTTCCACGCCGGGGGCACCCTTGCAACAGTGAGCGTCTGAGGCGCGCGCGGACACCAGCGCGCTTCGGATTCCGCAGATCCTTGGGATGACCCCGGCGTGGAAGCCGGGCCCACACCCAGAGCGCGCCTAAGATTTCACAGAAGCTCGGATATCCCCGGCGCGGAGGCCGGCGCGGAGGCCGGGAACTCCCATTACTGCCGCATCATCCCCACGAACCGCCGGGCGGCGTCCGGCGCCTCCTCCAGGGTCTTGTGGTACGGGTCCCAGAACGATCCGCCGTCGATGTCCTTGAGTGCGTATTCCGGACCCGTCCGATCACCCATTCCGATCACGCCCGATCACCGATTCCGGAGCACGTTCGGAATGGGTGATCGATTCCGTCGGAATATGCACTTGAGCAGGGCCACCCCCGCGCCCATGCTCCGGCGAGAAGCCTACTTGCCCACCCCGACATCCCCGACTGTTGCCACGTGGCAACTGTCTCCCGGCTTGCCGGGGCGCGGCGCACAGCTCGGGAGCCCGCGCCCTCCACTGTCCCCACGCGGGGACCGAGCGCGCTTGAGGCCCCGACCAGCCCAGTGCAGTCCTGGGTTTCCAGGTGGGCCGGCCCACCTGGAACCGACGCGAGCCAGTCGAACTGGAAGTGCCAGGCCGGCGACCTCGCGCACCAACGGCGTCCCGATGATCTCCGCCTGGAACCTCTTGGACCTGGCCAACTTCTTCGCCAAGCGTGACCACCAGCGCCCAGTAACTCGTCGACCTGGCGCAGGTCGAGCGGATGCTGGCTGACCCCAGACTGAACAACGCCATCAAGCTACAGGGCGCCGTCGACGGCGTGGATGCGACCAGCCTCCACTTCGTGGGCCAGGGCCTAGGCGCGATGCTTGGCTCGCTGTACGTCGCCGCCAACCCGGCCGTGCAGCGCATCGTGCTCAACGCGCCGGGAACCGACGTGCTCGACCTGCTCCTCGAGTCGCCGGCGCTCGGGCCGGCGAAGGGGCGCCCAGGACTTGCTGCAGCGACTCCAAGGCGCCCTGGAGAGCCACGACCAGGCCCGTCTCCACCGCGGCGCAGCGCACCGTCGGGTCCGGGGACGCAAAGCCGCGCGCAAGGTGAAGCGGGTTGAGGCGGTGCGGAAACCGGGCGGCCAAGGAGAGCCCCAGCCTCCGAACGGCGGGCTCGTCCGCGGAGGCGAGCGCATCCAGAGGCGCTTCCGGGTCGACCCGAAGCTCGCCCAGGACCGCCAGGAGGTGCCCCCTCATGGGAGCGCCGCCCGCGGCGAAGCGCGCGAGAAGCTCCTCCTCCAGCGAGACGATCGGCGCCGCCGACAGCGCCCTCCTGATGGAAGCGCACTGGACCGGGTCGTCCTTGGCCAGCACCGCCGCGACGGGGTCGAGCCTGGGTTTGGGCTCGGCCGCCGCCAGCGCAAAGGCAGCGGCGAACACCCGGCCCGGATCGTCCTCCTCGAGTCCCGGGACGAGCAGAGAATCTGCGACCGCCGGCCCGCCGAGGACGAGACCGTCGAGATGGGCGAGCAAACGCGCCTCGGGCCCCGCCTGGATCTCCGGGAGCGTGTAGTGGGGCGCCCGAAGGGATGCCTCCCACTGCTGGAAGAGGAACGCGGCCTCCTCGAGATGCTCAGCGGCGAGTTCCAGGGCAAGCGTGCCCAGCGACAATTAGACCTCCCCGCTGACGACAACTATTTCTCCCCATTCCACAGCAGCGCGTCGGTCATCGGGGCATAGGCGCTCCGCGGCCGGATGCCGAGAGCCAGGAAGCGGTTCGTAGAGGAAAACCGCGACAGGCAAGGCCCCGGCGGCGTACCAGCCCCCGGCTTCTTCCGTGAGGAGATGCCGGTGACCGTGAGCGACGCGCAGGTGAGGCGACTGATGGAGGAGAAGACGAAGTCCGGCCAGGTGGGCATGGCAGCGATGAAGGCCGGGATGGACCGCAAGACGGCGAGCAAGTACCTCGAGGAGGGGAAGCTGCCGTCAGAGCTGAAGACGCCTCGAGACTGGCGGACGAGGCCGGACCCGTTCGCGGAGGACTGGCCGGCAGTGAAGGCGCTGCTGAAGGACACGCCAGAAGCTCGAGGCGAAGACGCTGTTCGAGCACCTGCTCGAACAGCACCCCGAGCGCTACCAGCCGGGCCAGCTACGAACGCTGCAGCGGCGCGTGCAGGAGTGGCGGGCCAAGGAGGGGCCGGAGAAGGAGGTCTTCTTCGCCCAGGAGCACCGGCCCGGCGAGGCCATGCAGACCGACTTCACGCACTGCGACGAGTTGGGGGTGACGATCGCTGGCGAGCCGTTCCCGCACATGCTCTGCCACGTGGTGCTCCCCTGCTCGAACTGGGAGTGGGCGACGGTCTGCCACTCGGAATCGTTGATGGCGCTGCGGCGCGGGGTGCAGTCGGCGGTCTTCAAGCTCGGCAAGGTTCCCGAGTTTCACCAGACGGACAACTCGACGGCAGCCACCCACAACGTGGCCGACGGCAAGCGCGGCTTCAACGCCGAGTACCAGCAGTTGATGGACCACCTCGGGATGAAGCCGCGGACGATCGAGGTCGGCAAGAGCAACCAGAACGGGGACGTCGAGGCGCTCAACGGCGCTGCGAAGCGGCGACTGGAGCAGCACCTCCTGATGCGCGGCAGCCGCGACTTCGAGAGCGCCGACGCGTACGAGCGCTGGGTGCAGCAGGTGCTGGAGAAGGCCAATGGACTGCGGCGGAAGAAGGTGGCCGAGGAGCTTGCCGCGATGACCGAGCTCAAGGTCTCGCGGCTACCAGAGTGCGTCGAGGAGACGGCGACGGTCACCTCGTGGAGCACGATCCGAGTGCGGCGCAACACCTACTCGGTGCCATCACGGCTCATCGGGCACGAAGTGCGAGTGAACGTCTTCGAGGATCGGCTTGAGGTCCTCTTCGGCGGCGGCGAGCCGCAGTTGGTGGTCGAGCGGCTGCGTGGCGAGGGAGGGCGCCGCATCAACTACCGTCACCTCATCTGGTCGCTCGTGCAGAAGCCACAGGCGTTCGCGCGCTACAGGTACCGGGAGGAGCCTTCCCCTCGCTCGTCTTTCGGCGCGCCTACGACGCCCTCAGCGCAGGGGGCAGCCGCGCCGCAGACCGCGAGTACTTGCGCATCCTGCACTTGGCGGCGACCACGATGGAGAGCGAAGTCGAAGCCGCGCTCGAGCGGCTGCTGGCGGAACATCGGCTGACCAGCGCAGAGCCGGTCAAGGCACTCGTCGCCCCGAGCAAGCCGGAGGTGCCGGTGATGGAGGCGCCCCAGGTCGATCTGCGCGACTACGACGGGCTGCTCAGCGAGGAGGTGGCGTCGTGAGCGAAGCCACCCTGGGGATGTTGTTGCGGGCGCTCAAGCTGCCGGCCTTCGCCGCTCATCACGACGAGGTCGCGCGAGCGGCCGAGCGCGAAGGCTGGACGTTCCAGGCCTACCTGCTCCACCTCGTCGAGCTCGAGTTGAGCGAGCGCAAGCAGCGCAAGATCCAGCGACTGCGTAAGGACTCCGAGCTGCCCGCGGACAAGACGCTCGCCACTCTGGACCCCGAGCGTCTGCCAGCGAAGGTGCGGCGCCAGCTGCCAGCGCTGTGCGAGGGCGGCTTCGTCGACCGGGCCGAGAACGTGCTCGCCTTCGGGCTACCTGGCCGAGGCAAGACGCACTTGGTCTGCGCCATCGGCCACGAGCTCGTGCAGCACGGCCGGTCGGTGCTCTTCACGCCGACCTACAAGCTCGTGCAGCGCCTGCTCGCCGCGAAGAAGGCCCTCACGCTCGAGGACGAACTCAAGGTGCTCGACCGCTTCGACGCCGTCATCCTCGACGACATCGGCTACGTGCAACAGGACCGAGAGGAGATGGAGGTCCTCTTCACGTTCCTCGCAGAGCGCTACGAGCGGCGCAGTGTGGTCATCACCAGCAACCTCGTCTTCTCTCAGTGGGACCGGATCTTCAAAGACCCGATGACCACTGCGGCTGCGATCGACCGGGTGGTGCACCACGCGCTGATCCTGGAGTTGACCGGCAAGAGTAAGCGGGCCGACGACGCGGCCGCGCGCGACGGACTACAACTGGGGAGCCAGCCGTGAACCGCTTCCCACAAGCGTCCACAGGTTGCGAGTCTCCCCCCACGCCCCCCTCATCCACAGCCATCTCCACAGGAGGTGCAGAACTCGAAGCACCGAGGCTTCGAGTACCCGACCACTACGACTACTGACATAGAAGTATTAGGAGTAAGCGCGGTAAACCGGGATGGGGAGATCTAGTTGTCGCTGATGGGGAAAGGTAGTTGACGCTGGGGACAAGCGACATGATGCAGAAACCTCGACCCGCGGCGGCAAGGACACGGAACCCTCGTCAGATTCTGGGTGAAGAAAGCCCTCGTCACGTCACAGGCTCGCCGGTCTTGCGAACGGGAAGTCCGCATGGGCCGGCCTCTTTGCATCCTGAGCCGTCACGACAAGGTAGACCGGCCTGCTCGAAGTGCTCAGCGTGTTTCATGGCAGGCGACCTGCCGCAGAAACCCGAATCCGCAGAGGGAAGGGCACACGACCTTCGCCAGACCCGGTCGGAGGAAGCCCTCGTCACGTCACAGGCTCGCCGGTCTTGCGAACAGGAAGCCCAGTGCACCCAGCCGCAGCAAGACGTTCAACGAGGTCGGAGCGAAACACGATGCGACTGGGAAGCTCCGCAATCCTGAAGAAGCTGGCGGTGGCCGGAATCTCGTCCTCCTTCAGGAGAATGCGGCTGACACTGGTGGAGATGATTTCCTTGGAGCCTGGGAAGCACTCGAACGCCGAGCGCTTTGTGTCGAGACAGGGAACGAGCACCAGGGGATTGGCCACGCAGTAGGACTGCTTCATGGGACGCTTCTTCTTGTCCAGAAGCTGGAAGGGCAGGTATTCAACCGCCTCGTCGTCCAAGCCAAAGGTTTTCATTTCATTGCTGGCTCGCGCAGAGGCAATGACCAGTTCTTCGGTATTGTCGATGAAGTCCGTGAGCAGATCCCCGTAGTCCGGGGATAGCGCGAGGGCCACCGTCGGTGGAAACAGCTCACCCATTCGCACGCCCTCCGCCAATTTCCAATCGCTCTCAATTCCAGTCAGAAACTCAATGACCGCGCGGCGGTCGTCGCCGGTGATGTCCTGGGTGAAATAGCCGAACGTGCTCATAGGGAGCCTCCGTGTACTCCGCGTTATCCGTCATGACGGCTTGGGCACTCCGTCCTCGGTGAGCGCCTTGCCGCGCATCTCGCGCAGTTGGGCGAGAAGTCTCGTGCAAATGGCGTCCAATTCCGGCGCGACCTTCTTCGCGTCCCGGCAATCCCCGGTGCCTGCGGCCTTGTTCAAACGCCGCCTTGCCTTCTTGAGCCACGCCTCCAGCGATTGCGAGTACGCGGGGTGGCTCCTCGCCCCCCAAGGGCAGTGTGCCGGGAGGCCCACCACCTGGGCCACCAGAACCTCTTGCGGAAGGAGGACCAGGTTGGCGGGCTTGTTGATGTTCCACCCGGAGGCAATCACAATCTCGATTCGCTTCATCCTCTTGCCGTCGGAATCGTCGCCGATGACGTAGGTGGCGAAGGCCCCTGCAGCGATCATGTGATGGTAATTGTGATGGTAGGGGTACCAAGCCCGCGCTTCTTCTCCTCTTTGATGGCGAACGTGGGCTGCGGCGTGTCGTATCCCTTGGGCAGCTTGTCCTTGGGGAGGACGTGGCCGTAGTGCCAGCCCTCTTCGTGAAGATTCAGCCAGTACATGCTTCTTGAACTTGCGGTCCTTGCTCTTGGTGTCGAGGACCTTCCGGGCTTTGGCGGCGCCCGCTAGTTCGACCCTCTTGCTCTCCTTCCCGAACCGGCTACCAAGAGCCTCCGCCTTCTTTCGATGGTGTGGGTCGTTGTACATCCCCATTCTGTCCTTCGAACCGGAGATGTTGAAGCCGTTCACCGCGTAGTGGCACGGGCTCTCGCCCCAGCCGGCCGCGTGGCGCCAGACGCAGCCACAATCGATCTTCTCGTGAAAGCTCTCGTCGAACAGGACGTGCTTGTCGCTCTCGCTCATGGCCCGTTCCTAGTTGAGGCCCACCTTGCTGCCCTTCAGCACCACGTTGCCGCCCGAGAGCTTGACCGAACACGAGCCAGCGACGATCTCGGCGTCCTTGTCCGTCTTGATCTTGATGTTTCCACTGGAGTCGATCTGGATGCTCGCGCCCTCGTGCACGATCTTGACGGCGCCGCCCGCGGTGATCTCGAGCTTGTCTTCCTTGAAGACCATCGTGGTCTCCCCCTGCTGGACCTGCACTTGCTTGTCGGCGCCAAGGACAATCAAGCGGCCTTTCGCGCGGATGGCCTGAGTATCCAGGGTCCCAGGCGGCGCCGATCGCCGCGTGAGAGGACCGGGATGTCGGGCGGCCCGAGGCCTGAACTGCCGGTGAGGGTACACCTCGGCCGTGCAGGCGCGCGCGCCCCTCGGCTCGGTCGCCCTGGTCGCGAGGGTCAGTCCGGCGACGGCGGGTCGATGCCGGGGTCCTCGGGCGCAGGCGGGTCCAGCCACTCCACCTGCCGAGGCCTCCGACGGGCCGGCTCCGGCGGTGGCGCCCGCTCCCGGATGCCCAGCCGGTCGAGCAGCTCGCTCGCCTCTCGCGACGACACGATGAACGCCGTCAGCTTCCGCCGCCCTCCGCATTGGTCGCAGCGCAGGACGTCCACCGCGAACGTTCGCGCCAGCAGCTGCGGCCACCCCAGGAACCTCGGCCGCTCGGGGTTCGCCGGGCCCTCCACGTCCGTGCTGCGCTCCAGCTCCCGCCCCAGCTCCCAGCCGATCCGCGCGTCCTCCGCTCCCCCGTCGTCGAGCTCCGGCGGCACCTCCGGCGGCTCCCCCTGATACCCCTTCCCACGCCCGCTCCCCGGCTTCACCAGCCGCGCCCTCACCTTCGACGCCGGCGCGAACGCCCCGAAGTACCTCGTGGAGTGCACCTTCGGCGGCGGGATGATCGACGCCAGCTGCCTCATCAACTGCCCCGGCGCCATCGCGATCGCTCGCGTGCCGTCGTGCAACTCCCTCTTCATCGTCAGCTCCACCCTGCCGTCCGCGAGCCGCCGCAGTCGGTGCTGAGGCACCGGCGGCCTCAGCATGTAGCGCAGCAGGTGCTCCAGCGCCTCGCGGTTGCTGGCCGCCACGTGCGTCCCGGCCTCCAGCGAGAACCCCTTCACGAAGCCGGAGAGCTTCTTCGCCGCGAGCGGCACGGCGATCGGCAAGCCGGTCTGCAGCGACTCCGCCTGCACGCGCGAGAGCGCGTCGTCCGGCTCGTCCTCCAGCAGGCCCCGGCGCCGCGCCAGCGCGAGCGTCTTCTCGGCGACGCGCTCCACCATCGCCTGCAGCTCCTCCCGCGTCGGCCGGCGCAGCTCCCAGAAGCCCACCCTGCCTTCCTCGTCCTGTCGGAACACCCCCTCCGGCACCACCAGGTGATGGTGCACGTTCAGGTCCACCCTCGACCCGAACCTTGGGTCACGCTCACCGCCGCCGTCTGCGCCTTCGCCACCCTGTCGCGCCGCGCCAGCTTCCGCTGCCAGCGGGAGATCTCCTTCACCACGATCGTCGCCGACTCCCGTGCCGCCACCGCATCCCGCGCCAGCGCCAGCCTCAGCCTGCGCGGGTACGCCATCACCCACTGCCGGTACGGCACCTTCGGCAGCACCCGATCCAGGTGCGCCGCCACGTCGTTCATCCGCCTCCCGAGGCACGAGGGGCAGAACCCCTTTCCTTTGCACGTGTACGCCACCAGCAACTCGTCCCCACAGGCCTCGCAGACGCAGCGGGCGAAGCCGTGCTCCAGCAGCCCGCACTTGAGGAAGCCGCCGAACTCCTTCTCCACGTACCTGGGCAGCGGCCGTCGTCGCGCGCCTCGGCGAGGAACTTCTCCAGCTCCTCGCGCACCACCTCGTACAGCACGCTCTTCTCGGGCCGTCTGCGCGCGTGGCCCTGCGCCAGCGGTCGCGCCGCCGCTCCCGCGCGCTCCTCCCACCGCCTCGCCTTCCCCAGCCCCGCCATCCCCACCCCCGCGCCCATGCTCCGGCGTGGAGCCTACTTGCCCACCCCGACATCCCCGACTGTTGCCACGTGGCAACAGTGTGGCAACAGTCTCCCGGCTTGCCGGGGCGCGGCGCACAGCTCGGGAGCCCGCGCCCTCCACTGTCCCCACGCGGGGACCGAGCGCGATTGAGGCCCCGACCAGCCCAGTGCAGTCCTGGGTTTCCAGGTGGGCCGGCCCACCTGGAACCGACGCGAGCCAGTCGAACTGGAAGTGCCAGGCCGGCGACCTCGCGCACCAACAGCGTCCCGATGATCTCCACCTGGAACCTCTTGGACCTGGCCAACTTCTTCGCCAAGCGTGACCACCAGCGCCCAGTAACTCGTCGACCTGGCGCAGGTCGAGCGGATGCTGGCTGACCCCAGACTGAACAACGCCATCAAGCTACAGGGCGCCGTCGACGGCGTGGATGCGACCAGCCTCCACTTCGTGGGCCAGGGCCTGGGCGCGATGCTTGGCTCGCTGTACGTCGCCGCCAACCCGGCCGTGCAGCGCGTCGTGCTCAACGCGCCGGGGACCGACGTGCTCGACCTGATCCTCGAGTCGCCGGCGCTCGCGAGCATCAAGACGCTCCGGCTGAGCAAGCTCCACGCGGCGGAAGTCGATGCGGGCACGCCGGCCTTCGAGCAGTACCTGGGCTTCCACCGAGCGCGGCGACCCGCGGGGCGAGTTCATCCAGGTGCAGTGCGGGGCCGCGGCCATCCTCGACTCGCAGGCCCTGCGCGCGCTCAAGTCCGCGGACGTCCCTTGGGACTCGCTGGGGCCGGAGACGCGGCGCCGCTGGGTCGAGCGGTTCGGAGGCCGAGCGGAGGTTCCCGGCGCCCCGGCGACCTGAGCCGCCGGGCCGCCGGATGGCTCCGGATCCACGGCTCCCGTCGCCCTCTGGGCCGGCTCCGAGCGCGCTAGCCCGGGTGGCGGGAGCCGGGCGCTCGAGGCGACGGGCGCCGTCTGCTGCGACGACGTCCTGGGGCTCTTGCGCACGGTGAGCCTTGTGAACGACGCGGACAGACACGTTCTGGTGTTCGCTCTCCTTGGATAGGAGCGACGCCGGGGTTCACGTCGGCTGCGGATGGGCCCGGTGCTCAATGCCTGCAGCGGGCAGAGGGAGCTCTACGGCGACTCCAAGGGCGGGGCGGTCTCCATCGAGTTCCTGCACGAGTACGTGGTCGGCAACTACCGCACCCTCTACGCCCGCACGCTCGCTGCGGGGATCAATCACTTCAACCAGGCGCTGATCCTCGTCAACCTGCTGGCCTCCAGGCGTGACATGTCCTGGGGGTTGAGCCGTCGACGTGCCCTGGACGAGTCGCGGGTGAAGGACCTCGCCGATCTGCGTGCGGAGGTGGAGCGCGTGCGCCGCGACTGGAGCGCGTTCCAGGTCGACATGGCGGGCGGGCTGCTCGGCGGCGACCTCGTCTTCGACACCGTGCGCAAGAAGCGGGGGTGCTGGAGAGGTGCCTACTTGCCTGCCTTCGACGCCTCGACCTTCAGGCACACTGTCGCCCCATTGCCGTCATCCCAGGTTTGCTGGTCGACCCACATCGTCACCTTCAAGCCAAGCGCCAGACTGCGGAGATCGCAGTCTCCGGCGTCGATTTCGATCTGCTGCTCGTTGACGACCATGTACCAGTTCGTCGTGCTGCCGAATTCTCCCTTGAGCACCGCCTTGCGGCTCGAGACGACCTTGCGAGGAACCTGGTGCTTCGTGAGGGAACCCATCGCCACCTCGTAGCGCAACGCCTCTTTGTACCTGTCGCCCTGGGTGACGAGGGACAGCCTGGCCTTGCCATCGCCTTCCACCAGCGTCGCGCTCTCGAGCTCGGTGCAGAAGCCGAGTTCCTCCGTGGCCCACGCCTTCTGGGCGTCGACGACGACGGCGTAGAACGTGCTTCCGGTGCAGGCGTTCCCACCGCCCGCAGTGGCAACGGCAAAGACGTGAAACTCCTCGCCCGCTCGGCTCGTGGAGACCTGCTGCGCCTTCGGCTCGTTCTTCCCCGGCGAGCACGGGGTCACCGTGAGCAACCCTGTGGCGGGGCCTGCGGGGCGCCGAAACTTCAGCTGGCAGGAGTCGTCCGACTCGGAGTACGCGAGCTCGAACTTGCCGTACTTCGACGACCCCTTCGCAAGCGAGTCCGAGCCCGACGCTGGCAAGACGACGGTCACGCCATGCCGCAGCTTCCAGGTTGCGGGCTGCACGTCCTCCGCTTGGGCCTTGAGCGCCTTGCCCAGCGCCTTGGCGCGCTCCGCGCAGGCCGGGGTGTGAAAGATCTGCAACGTCTGGTGCGCGAAGCCGGGCTTGCCCGTGTGCGCGACCCGGAAGCCTTGGCGAGTCACCCGCTCGGTCCACTTCTCCAGGTCGGTGCCCGCGCCGGCGTCGAGAAGGTCGACCTCGCAGGCCTGCGCCGTCGCAACAGGTTCTGCGGCGCGGGCGGAAGCGGCCAGGCAGAGGAGCAGGCCAATCGTGAGGACGCGCAGCAAACGCCACCCCTTTCGCGAAATGAGGGTGCGAGCCTACCCGATCCCTGAAGGGCGCGGCTTGCGGCAATCTCCACACACCCGAGCCGCGGAGCGTCGCAGATTCAAGTTCGAGGTTGCAGGTACAGTTCCGCCGATGAGCCTCGGCCCGACGTTCGACCCCGCCGTCCGCGCAGTGGCCGATGCCCAGCCCGAGAAGGCGCTCCTTGCTGCCGGGAGGACCTACGAAGCGTGGCTCGGCGACCGCGACGCTCGGGCTGCCCGGCTCGATTCCTCGAAGGGCGAGGACGCGGGGACCTTCTCCGCCCTCCACCTCTGTCAGCACCTCGACCCTCGCCGTAGGCGGGCCAGCTTGTGCACAACGGTCTTCTCCAGCCCTGCCCCAAACCTGCGTCCCTCCCCGGCCCCGCCGGCACCAGCGATCGAGGAGGCTATCCGCCCTTTCCGACAATCCCGTTCCGCCCCCGCCACCGACCGCCACCGACCCGCCGACGACACCGATAGGGCTTGGGGGGCTGGCCGAAGCCACTCGCCGGGAGCCGCTCTCGATAGTGGTGGGCGGCTGCCTACATCAGCCCCGTGAGCGCGATCACAGGGCCGGCAGCGAACGGCTGGCGGAGGATCTGCGTGGACCCAAACTGGCCGATCAGCCCGCCTGGTGGCCGGAATGGCCCTTGGCAGCCGACTTGGGTGTTCAGGCCCATTTCAATACCTCTGCCCTTTCGGCAGGTCCTAGGCTGGCCAGCCAGGGCCCCAGGAAGGCCTTCTAATGTGACCCGCAACATATTGTGATTGCTTGCCTTTTCGACTCCTGCCGCGTGACCTGGATCACATGTCCAGACATCTGGACTTGGCTCTGGCAGGAGTCGATGTAGGTAAAGTTTTGCACGTGCTCCTCGCGCACCACCTCGTACAGCACGCTCTTCTCGGGCCGTAGCCCTGCGCCAGCGGTCGCGCCGCCGCTCCCGCGCGCTCCTCCCACCGCCTCGCCTTCCCCAGCCCCGCCATCCCCACCCCCGCGCCCATGCTCCGGCGTGGAGCCTACTTGCCCACCCCGACATCCCCGACTGTTGCCACGTGGCAACAGTCTCCCGGCTTGCCGGGGCGCGGCGCACAGCTCGGGAGCCCGCGCCCTCCACTGTCCCCACGCGGGGACCGAGCGCGCTTGAGGCTCCGACCAGCCCAGTGCAGTCCTGGGTTTCCAGGTGGGCCGGCCCACCTGGAACCGACGCGAGCCAGTCGAACTGGAAGTGCCAGGCCGGCGACCTCGCGCACCAACGGCCTCCCGATGATCTCCGCCTGGAACCTCTTGGACCTGGCCAACTTCTTCGCCAAGCGTGACCACCAGCGCCCAGTAACTCGTCGACCTGGCGCAGGTCGAGCGGATGCTGGCTGACCCCAGACTGAACAACGCCATCAAGCTACAGGGCGCCGTCGACGGCGTGGATGCGACCAGCCTCCACTTCGTGGGCTAGGGCCTGGGCGCGATGCTTGGCTCGCTGTACGTCGCCGCCAACCCGGCCGTGCAGCGCGTCGTGCTCAACGCGCCGGGGACCGACGTGCTCGACCTGATCCTCGAGTCGCCGGCGCTCGCGAGCATCAAGACGCTCCGGCTGAGCAAGCTCCACGCGGCGGAAGTCGATGCGGGCACGCCGGCCTTCGAGCAGTACCTGGGCTTCCACCGAGCGCGGCGACCCACGGGGCGAGTTCATCCAGGTGCAGTGCGGGGCCGCGGCCATCCTCGACTCGCAGGCCCTGCGCGCGCTCAAGTCCGCGGACGTCCCTTGGGACTCGCTGGGGCCGGAGACGCGGCGCCGCTGGGTCGAGCGGTTCGGAGGCCGAGCGGAGGTTCCCAGCGCCCCGGCGACCTGAGCCGCCGGGCCGAAACAGTAAGGCCTCATCCCGGTGCCCGCGCGGCGTGCGCGATGCGCCGGAGCGCAGCCTCACGCGCAGCCCGTCGGCTGTGCCGCGCTTGAGGTGGTCAGGAGACGGGGTCGACCGCAGGCGCCCTTCCTGAGCTGAGCTGCTGACGCCGGGTTGGGTGCGCGCCCAGCTTCCACGCGCTTCCACGCCGGGGACACCGTTGCGGCAATGAGCGTCTGAAGCGCGCTGGGAAACGCCAGCGCGCCTCAGATTCCACAGACGTTCGGATGCCCCCGGCGCGGAGGCCGGGCACTACCCCCAGCGCGCCCCGAATTCTGCAGATGCTCGGGGACTACTGACGCATCATCCCCACGAACCGCCGCGCGGCGTCCGGCGCCTCCTCCAGCGTCTTGTGGTACGGGTCCCAGAACGACCCGCCGTCGATGTCCTTGAGCAGGTCCGCGTAGATCTCCGTCATCCGCGCCTTCCACTGCGGGTCGATCTTCACGGTCTTCTCGGCCCAGCGGTGGCAGTACTGGCACTTCTCGCAGTCCATCGCCTGGCAGCCCATCTTCTTGAAGCGCTCCATGAAGCCGTCGAGCGCCCGGTTGTCGATCTGCACCGGGTTCGGGCCGCGCCGCGGGAAGAGCACGCTCGCGGTCTGGCCGAAGTCGATGACCTTGGTGAACTTGAGCAGGTTCACCGACTGCGGCTTGACGAAGTACTTGAGCATCCGGCGGGTGCTCAAGGCGTCCTCGCCCTTCTTGCCGACCTTCTCCACCGGGTAGGAGTAGTTCTGCACGAGGTCCAAGAGGTTCCCGTCGTAGCGGCGATTGGCATACGCCTTCACGCGCTCGAGCAGGATGGCGGTCGGCGTGTTGCGCTCGACGATCTTGAAGTTGTGGAAGCCCATCTCCTCGTAGAGGTTCAGGTCCTCCGGGCGGATCCAGTTGGCGCGCAGGTAGTTGACCGGCTCGCGCAGCCGCAGGTCGTTGCAGACGAGCGAGGTCCGGTCGCCGTCGGTGTCGCGTGGGGCTGTGTGCGGGTCCGGGTCGCCGGCCTCCATCGCGTCGGAGATGCCGTCATTGTCCGAGTCGGTGTCCAGCGCGTTGAGGGTCCCGTCCTCGTCGGAGTCGGTCATCCCGTCGTCCGCGTCGAGGATGCCGTCGCCGTCGCTGTCCGCCAGCCGCGGGTTGGTGCCAGCCGCGGACTCGATGGCATCGGAGACGCCGTCGTCGTCGCTGTCCGAATCCAGATAGTCCGCGGTCCCGTCGCCGTCGGTGTCCGCCGGAGGAGTGTGGGTGCTCTGGTCGCCGACCTCCACGGAGTCGGCGATGCCGTCGTTGTCCGAGTCGGGGTCGAGGCAGTCCGGGGTCCCGTCGTCGTCGGAGTCGCGGAGGGTGTCCCGCCCCTCGTGCTCGTCGGCGATCGTATCGTCATCAGCGTCGGGCAGCGGGATGCGGATGTCACGACAGTGCTCGTCGCAGAAGTCCTCGCCGTCGCACTCCTCCCCCTTGTCGGCGATGCCGTTCCCGCAGATCTCGGTGCTGGAGCAGGTCGCGTTGCAGCCGTCTCCGCTGTCGTTGTTGTGGTCGTCGCAGGCCTCCCCGGGGTCCTTGTTCCCGTCGCCGCAGTGCGGGGCGGCCGCGGCGTCCGCTTGAGCCGATGAGGCATCGAGGCCGGCGCTGGTCGCCGCGTCCTCTGCCGCCAGCGCGGCGTCGAGCCGGGCACCGACGTCCAAGGAGGGTGTCCCGGAATCGTCCAGGACACCGATGTCGGCGCCTTGCACGCTCTCAGTGCCGCAGCTCAGGGACGACAGCGCAAGGGAGGTTCCAACGATGATCCGCAGAAGTCTGTTCAAGATGTACTCGCAGTCGGGCAGCCGGGCATGCACCGCACACCTCGAGGACCCGCACTACTGAATGAGAGGCAGGCGGATCGCGCCGACCAGCATGTTGCGATTATGCACCAGCAGAGGACGAGCCCGCACAATCGCAGACAAGGGGGGCCCGCGGGACCGCTGCACACGGTGACGCCGTCCGGATCCTCGGGCCGTGCTCCAAACGCAGGTCCCGCTGAACGCCGGCAACTCCAGAGGACTCATCTTCAACCGACAGGGCCACGGCGTCGGCATTGTCACCGCTGGCATCAAGGAAGCCAGCGCCATCAACTTCGGCATCGCGATGGACATCGCGCTTCGTTCCCTGCCGCAGCTTTCGCGCGCCGGAGCAGGATTGGGCGCCTCTCTTGGCCGCCTTCCTTTGGCCAGTTGCGATGTGACGTTGCTCACAGGCTGAACGTTCAGCCCTTCGCCGTCATCAGCGCGAACGAATGCATTTGTGATTGCCGCTCGGGCGGGTGAGACTCCCGTCGCGCTCTCATTCCAAAGGAGCTCTCATGCGCGCGCCATTCCTGGCCTTCGCTGTGGCGGCCCTGCTCCTGCCTGCATGCGGCAAGTCCAAGGATGAACCGGTGGGCTCTCAGGCCGATGCCGGCACCTTCGGGGCGGGGGACGCGGCGACGGACGCGACGGACGCTGCGACGAACGCGAGGGACGGCGGGGACGAGGAGCCCACTCCGCCAACCTCTGACGAGCTCATCGACCAGGCGCTGGAAGAGGGGAAGATCGACGAGAAGACGGCTGCCTTCTACCAGCTCCTGGCGCAGATGGCCCCGCGGCGCCTCCCGCTCGAGTATCAGGCGGCCGTCGCCGTCCGGGGCGCCCCTTCCTCGATGCCGGCCCGCACCGTCGCGGCGCACCTGGAAGAGTACGGGACGGTGGAAGCGGCGGCGGCCCGGGCGATGCTCGCCACGCCTGAGGAGCCGGAGTGGATGGTGTTCCCCGCTGAGCTGCCGGCCCGCGGCATCAGCGATCCGCCCGGCTGCACCGAGAACTTCCAGGCGGACATCGGAGGGGTGCGGTACCTGGGCTCGCCCATCGAGACGAAGCACTTCATGATCCGGGCGTTGCTTCCGGGCATGCAGGATGTTCCGGGCCAGGAGCAGCTCCAGCGACGCATCGAGGCCGGTCTCAATGCCGACGTGCCCGGGGTGGGAGGGCAAGGCACGGTCAAGTTTCGCGACTACCTGGACCAGGTCTTCGAGTACTACGCCGGAGTCCTGTCGATGCGGAACCCCACCACAGTGCTCTCGCAGCCCCTCGCGCGCGGAGGTCGCATCCCCATCTACGTCGCGACCTGCGATGGGCGCAACGCCGCCGCGGAGTTCCCCTCGGGCTTCATCTTCACCAGCGTCCAGGTCGGGTTCGAGGATCCAGAGTGGCGGCAGATCGCCATTCCTCACGAGATGATGCATGTCTTCCAGGACGGCTATCAGGCCCCGAAGATCAGCAACGACTTCGACTGGCTCTACGAGGCCACGGCAGTCGCGGTGGAGGACCTCGTCGCGCCGAAGATCAGGCGCTGGAGCGGCGTCTATGCCAACGACAAGACCCTCTTTCCTGGCGGCATGCCCGCGATGGACCGCTCCTTCAGGTGCCCTGAGGAGCCTATCCACTCGAGCCGCAAGGGCCCCTGCCAGGGCCGAGGCGGCAGCCGGGTCGCCCGGTACCGCGGGGATTACAGCAAGTTCGCCCTCATCAAGCTCTACTGGAGACAGTATGGCCTCAAGCTGGCCGGCCTCTGGGGCCAGTTCAAGGACAACGGCGGCGACCCGCGCGGAATCTTCAGCGAGAGCCTTCTCGCCAGGTACCAGCTGGCGCTCCTGGGCGACGTGCAGGGCGAGACACCGTACTTCGACCCGGAGGACCGAGCTGCCTTCACCTTCGACCCCGACGTCGCCCCCGACTTCCCTCCGCAGCGAATGAACCGCTACACCTACCGGACCGACGTCAGCCGCTACGACGAAGCCTGGCGCCTCACCCCGTCGGCCGACAGCTCAATGCTCACCACGGAAGGACTTCGCCGCCTGGACTCCGCGGCGCTGGGAGGCGTCTGGCCTGGAGGGACGCACCGCTTGCTCATCGAGTTTCCGCCGCAGATCAGCGATCGCGAGCCGTCCAAGCCGTCGGACTACGCGGCCGAGGTGCGCTTCAAGATCGAGGGATCGGACAAGGTGGCCTTCAACGTCGTGGCGGTAGTGGCGCAGGATGGCCGCCCGAGCACCACCTTCGATGCCTCCTCGACGTGGGCCGAGACCTCGTCGACGGTCTCCGAGCTCACGTCCGAGGTCTACTGGGTGGACACCGACGACACCGCCCCGAAGTACTTGCTGGTCCTGATCTCCAACTTGGGCGACACCCCCGCGCAGTACAAGGGCTCGGTCAACCTCGTCCAGGCCTGCCTCAAGGCCTGTGGTGAGCGCTACCAGCAGCACCTGACGAACATCGGCTGCCCAGAGAAGTGGTGCGCCTCGGACTGCGACACCGAGTACTGCCAGCAGGTCTATCAAGAGTGTCTGCAGACGGAGCGCACCGACGCCGGCAAGTGGGCGCTCTTCGGGTTCTGTCCGTTCCTGTGCCACCCTCAGACCGGGACGGACGCACCGTTGCCGGCTGACGCCAAACCCGGATGCACCGACTGGACGAGCGAGGTCTGCGAGGCGGCCGGCGCCGGCGACTGCCAGACGATGTGGTCGGCGTTCGTGCCGCTCCCAAGCTGGCCGCAGGTGGAGTGCGAGGACATCAAGAAGGGCGGGGAGGCGCGCTGCGACTGATGGGCCCACGTGGCGCGGGGCGTCGAATCTCCGCGCACTGCCGGCGCGCCCGGGCCTCGTGGAGCGCGAGCAGAGCAACGCGACCGTGCTTCAAGGTGTGGCCCCCGCGCTCGAAGCCGCGGCCCTTGCTCCCGAGGAGCGCTACGTGCGCGGGGCGGACCTGATGCGGCGTCCACGGCATCGAGGTCCCGCAGTGCCCCTGCGCTGGCCTGCGCAAGGCCCTCGAGCTCGTCACCGCTCCGGAGAAGATCCGCGAGACGCTCGAACTTCTCGGGCTCTGGACCGGACGGCTCGAGGTCGCCCGGGCCCGGCCTCCGCCTCCGCACGAGATGTTCGGCCCGGGCTACCCTTCCTCCTGCGACGGCATCGATCCCCCAGCTCTCGACTCCGTGGCGTAGCCGCCTCTCCCCTGCTGGTCCGTGCTCGTCCGTCCTGCCGCCGCCACGGGGAGCGTGCTCGCGTCGCTGATTGAAAGGCGGCGCGGCATCCGGCCTCGCCTGTCCACCTCGTTCGCGGCACCGTCCCTGGAAGCTGGACCCTGGCTACCGCTTGGAAACGGCGTTCATTCTTCCTGGGCCCGAGGCAGCGAGTCAGATGAACGCGGGTCGCCTCCGTTCGATGGAGATGACGCCGCTTGCTGGACCTTCCATTCGCGGAATACGGCCTCGAGGTCGGGGAGGAAGGGGCGATCATTCAAGACGCGCGCCTGGCGGATACGGTCGATGCGGAACATACGCACCGCCCTTTTCTCGACGTCACGGCACAGGAGGTACCAGGCGGGCGTCTCGACGAGCAGGCCGTGGGGCTCGACCGTACGCTTGGTCGGGGTGCCGCGGCGATCGACGTAGTCGAAGGCGAGGCACAGGCCTCTGGTGAAGCACTCCTCGACAGCCGAGAGGAGCTCGGGGCCATCTTGCCGAGGTCGGCGTAGATCCGCGGCGAAGCAGGGCGACCGACGACGACGCGCTTGACGAGCGCGCGGAGGGCGCGGGCGCGCTCCTTCGGCAGGCTCGCGAGCACCTTGTGCAGCCCACGCTTGGCAGCGTCGTTCCAGGGCAACGACGTGGCGGACGCGGACAGCGTCGCTGCCAACCACAGGGCGATGAGCTCGTCGATCGCGAAATGGACGGCGACGATGCCGCGGTCGCGCTCCAGGCGGATGCCGCCGCCAGGCCCCGACTGCGATTCGATCGGCACGCCGTGCCCGCGCAGCGTGGCGAGATCGCGCAGCACCGTCCGCTCGCTGACGCGGAGGTCCCGGGCGAGCTCCTGCACCGTGGCGCTTTCGCGGGCGCGCAAGAGGGCCTGCAGGTCCACCACTCGAATCGACGCGTTTCAGGAGGACCTCCTCAGATGACTGACACCTTCTGTCAGGGATGCTTCGTATACCAGAATCCGTGAAGCACGTCCTGCTCGCCGCCGCCGTCGCTGTCGACGTCCTCACCGGCTGCACCAACCCCACCAGGAGTACCGCCATGAGCACCGTTTCGCCCGCCACCACTCTCCGCCTGTTTGTCGACGACGCCGGTCCCCAGGGCACGCTGCCCGTCGTGTTCCTGCACTCCGCCGGCGGCGACAGCAGCCATTTTGCCGACCAGCTCGTGCACCTGCGCCGGACCCGCCGCGCCCTAGCCGTCGATCTCCGTGGCCACGGTCGTTCCCCGCGCGGGTCTTCGTTCGCCATCGACGACGCCGCCGCCGACGTCACTGCTGCCCTCGCGGCGCGCGGCATCGAGCGGTTCGTGCTCGTCGGCCACTCCTGGGGCGGCGCGGTTGCCGTTGCTATCGCCGGACGGCTGCCCGCGCAAGCGCCAAGGACAATCAAGCGGCCTTTCGCGCGGATGGCCTGAGTATCCAGGGTCCCAGGCGGCGCCGATCGCCGCGTGAGAGGACCGGGATGTCGGGCGGCCCGAGGCCTGAACTGCCGGTGAGGGTACACCTCGGCCGTGCAGGCGCGCGCCCCTCGGCTCGGTCGCCCTGGTCGCGAGGGTCAGTCCGGCGACGGCGGGTCGATGCCGGGGTCCTCGGGCGCAGGCGGGTCCAGCCACTCCACCTGCCGAGGCCTCCGACGGGCCGGCTCCGGCGGTGGCGCCCGCTCCCAGATGCCCAGCCGGTCGAGCAGCTCGCTCGCCTCTCGCGACGACACGATGAACGCCGTCAGCTTCCGCCGCCCTCCGCATTGGTCGCAGCGCAGGACGTCCACCGCGAACGTTCGCGCCAGCAGCTGCGGCCACCCCAGGAACCTCGGCCGCTCGGGGTTCGCCGGGCCCTCCACGTCCGTGCTGCGCTCCAGCTCCCGCCCCAGCTCCCAGCCGATCCGCGCGTCCTCCGCTCCCCCGTCGTCGAGCTCCGGCGGCACCTCCGGCGGCTCCCCCTGACACCCCTTGCCACGCTCGCTCCCCGGCTTCACCAGCCGCGCCCTTACCTTCGACGCCGGCGCGAACGCCCCGAAGTACCTCGTGGAGTGCACCTTCGGCGGCGGGATGATCGACGCCAGCTGCCTCATCAACTGCCCCGGCGCCATCGCGATCGCTCGCGTGCCGTCGTGCAACTCCCTCTTCATCGTCAGCTCCACCCTGCCGTCCGCGAGCCGCCGCAGTCGGTGCTGGGGCACCGGCGGCCTCAGCATGTAGCGCAGCAGGTGCTCCAGCGCCTCGCGGTTGCTGGCCGCCACGTGCGTCCCGGCCTCCAGCGAGAACCCCTTCACGAAGCCGGAGAGCTTCTTCGCCGCGAGCGGCACGGCGATCGGCAAGCCGGTCTGCAGCGACTCCGCCTGCACGCGCGAGAGCGCGTCGTCCGGCTCGTCCTCCAGCAGGCCCCGGCGCCGCGCCAGCGCGAGCGTCTTCTCGGCGACGCGCTCCACCATCGCCTGCAGCTCCTCTCGCGTCGGCCGGCGCAGCTCCCAGAAGCCCACCCTGCCTTCCTCGTCCTGTCGGAACACCCCCTCCGGCACCACCAGGTGATGGTGCACGTTCAGGTCCACCCTCGACCCGAACCTCTGGGTCACGCTCACCGCCGCCGTCTGCGCCTTCGCCACCCTGTCGCGCCGCGCCAGCTTCCGCTGCCAGCGGGAGATCTCCTTCACCACGATCGTCGCCGACTCCCGTGCCGCCACCGCATCCCGCGCCAGCGCCAGCCTCAGCCTGCGCGGGTACGCCATCACCCACTGCCGGTACGGCACCTTCGGCAGCACCCGATCCAGGTGCGCCGCCACGTCGTTCATCCGCCTCCCGAGGCACGAGGGGCAGAACCCCTTTCCTTTGCACGTGTACGCCACCAGCAACTCGTCCCCACAGGCCTCGCAGACGCAGCGGGCGAAGCCGTGCTCCAGCAGCCCGCACTTGAGGAAGCCGCCGAACTCCTTCTCCACGTACCTGGGCAGCGGCCGTCGTCGCGCGCCTCGGCGAGGAACTTCTCCAGCTCCTCGCGCACCACCTCGTACAGCACGCTCTTCTCGGGCCGTCTGCGCGCGTGGCCCTGCGCCAGCGGTCGCGCCGCCGCTCCCGCGCGCTCCTCCCACCGCCTCGCCTTCCCCAGCCCCGCCATCCACCCCCGCGCCCATGCTCCGGCGTGGAGCCTACTTGCCCACCCCGACATCCCCGACTGTTGCCACGTGGCAACAGTCTCCCGGCTTGCCGGGGCGCGGCGCACAGCTCGGGAGCCCGCGCCCTCCACAGTCCCCACGCGGGGACCGAGCGCGCTTGAGGCCCCGACCAACCCAGTGCAGTCCTGGGTTTCCAGGTGGGCCGGCCCACCTGGAACCGACGCGAGCCAGTCGAACTGGAAGTGCCAGGCCGGCGACCTCGCGCACCAACGGCGTCCCGATGATCTCCGCCTGGAACCTCTTGGACCTGGCCAACTTCTTCGCCAAGCGTGACCACCAGCGCCCAGTAACTCGTCGACCTGGCGCAGGTCGAGCGGATGCTGGCTGACCCCAGACTGAACAACGCCATCAAGCTACAGGGCGCCGTCGACGGCGTGGATGCGACCAGCCTCCACTTCGTGGGCCAGGGCCTGGGCGCGATGCTTGGCTCGCTGTACGTCGCCGCCAACCCGGCCGTGCAGCGCGTCGTGCTCAACGCGCCGGGGACCGACGTGCTCGACCTGATCCTCGAGTCGCCGGCGCTCGCGAGCATCAAGACGCTCCGGCTGAGCAAGCTCCACGCGGCGGAAGTCGATGCGGGCCCGCCGGCCTTCGAGCAGTACCTGGGCTTCCACCGAGCGCGGCGACCCGCGGGGCGAGTTCATCCAGGTGCAGTGCGGGGCCGCGGCCATCCTCGACTCGCAGGCCCTGCGCGCGCTCAAGTCCGCGGACGTCCCTTGGGACTCGCTGGGGCCGGAGACGCGGCGCCGCTGGGTCGAGCGGTTCGGAGGCCGAGCGGAGGTTCCCAGCGCCCCGGCGACCTGAGCCGCCGGGCCGAAACAGTAAGGCCTCATCCCGGTGCCCGCGCGGCGTGCGCGATGCGCCGGAGCGCAGCATCACGCGCAGCCCGTCGGCTGTGCCGCGCTTGAGGTGGTCAGGAGACGGGGTCGACCGCAGGCGCCCTTCCTGAGCTGCTGACGCCGGGTTGGGTGCGCGCCCAGCTTCCACGCGCTTCCACGCCGGGGACACCGTTGCGGCAATGAGCGTCTGAAGCGCGCTGGGAAACGCCAGCGCGCCTCAGATTCCACAGACGTTCGGATGCCCCCGGCGCGGAGGCCGGGCACTACCCCCAGCGCGCCCCGAATTCTGCAGATGCTCGAGGACTACTGACGCATCATCCCCACGAACCGCCGCGCGGCGTCCGGCGCCTCCTCCAGGGTCTTGTGGTACGGGTCCCAGAACGACCCGCCGTCGATGTCCTTGAGCAGGTCCGCGTAGATCTCCGTCATCCGCGCCTTCCACTGCGGGTCGATCTTCACGGTCTTCTCGGCCCAGCGGTGGCAGTACTGGCACTTCTCGCAGTCCATCGCCTGGCAGCCCATCTTCTTGAAGCGCTCCATGAAGCCGTCGAGCGCCCGGTTGTCGATCTGCACCGGGTTCGGGCCGCGCCGCGGGAAGAGGACGCTCGCGGTCTGGCCGAAGTCGATGACCTTGGTGAACTTGAGCAGGTTCACCGACTGCGGCTTGACGAAGTACTTGAGCATCCGCCGGGTGCTCCAGGCGTCCTCGCCCTTCTTGCCGACCTTCTCCACCGGGTAGGAGTAGTTCTGCACGAGGTCCAAGAGGTTCCCGTCGTAGCGGCGGTTGGCGTAGGCCTTCACGCGCTCGAGCAGGATGGCGGTCGGCGTGTTGCGCTCGACGATCTTGAAGTTGTGGAAGCCCATCTCCTCGTAGAGGTTCAGGTCCTCCGGGCGGATCCAGTTGGCGCGCAGGTAGTTGACCGGCTCGCGCAGCCGCAGGTCGTTGCAGACGAGCGAGCAGTAGTCGAGCGGGAAGCCCTTGCTCCCCTTCTGGCTGGCGTTGGACAGGTTCACCGCGTGGTTGCCGGCGACCGCGCAGTCCTGCCGGCACCAGTTGTTGACGATGAGCTGCAGCTCGACGCCCTGCGCCGCCTCCTGCATGGAGCGCAGCACCTCGAACTCGCGGTGGATGTTGACCTCGCTCACCACGATGAAGTCCGCGCCGTTGTCGACCCAGAAGCGGACCTTGCGCGCGTTGTCGGTGTAGCGGTGCGAGGAGACGCGGACCTTGAGCCGCGGGTGGCGCTGCTTGACCAGGCGCAGGAAGAAGACGTTGGCCACGGTCACCGAGTCGACGCCGATGCCGTCCAGCCACTCCAGCATCTCCTCCATGTTGCGCTGGCCCTCACGGGTGAACTCGGTGTTGCCCATCGCCGAGGCGTTGAGCAGGTAGTTGAACCAGATGTGCCGCTCATGGGTCTTCTTGACGTAGCGCTCGAGCTGCGCCCGATCGACCTCCGGCAGGTAGAAGCTGGGCCGCCCGCCGCCGAAGTAGTCGGTGGTGAGCTTTCCGTAGACCTCGTACACCGGGTAGTCACGCAGGCCGTCGAGGAGGGCGTCGTCGAAGTTGCAGGCAACCGAGAGCTTCATGGGTTCTTCCTCTTCTTCTGCTGGGCAGGGATGGGGTTTCAGGGGAGGCAGCCGTTTTGGGCCGCTCCCCGATCAGCTCGGAATCACTCGTTGACGGCGTGGAGCGGTGAGGAGGGCGCCTGCTGCGGCTGGGCCGGCTGGCCGAGCCCCACCGCCGCCATGAACTGCTGGAACTCGTCGAGGTCCAGCTGCTGCTCGTTGTCGCTGCGCGCGACCGCCGGGCACGGGTGCACCTCGACCATCAGCCCGCTGGCTCCGGCGGCGAGGGCCGCCTTGCCGAGCGGCCCCAGGATGTCGCGGCGCCCCGCGGCGTGGGAGACGTCGACGATGACCGGCAAGTAGCTCTTCTGGCGCAACAGCGGCACCGCGGAGATGTCGAGCGTGTTGCGCGTCTCGCGCTCGAAGGTGCGGATGCCGCGCTCGCAGAGGACGACGTCCTGGTTGCCCTCGTGGACGATGTACTCCGCGCTCCAGAGCAGTTCCTCGATGGTGGCGGAGAGGCCGCGCTTGAGCAGCACCGGACGGCGGCAGCGGCCGACCTCGCGGAGCAGGTCGTAGTTGTGCATGTTGCGCGAGCCGATCTGCAGGACGTCGGCGTAGCTGGCCACGAGCTCGACCGAGCGGGTGTCCATCACCTCGGTGACCGTGGTGAGCCCGTGACGGCGCCCCACCTCGCTCAGGATCTCCAGGCCCCGGCGGCCCAGCCCCTGGAACGCGTAGGGCGAGCTGCGGGGCTTGAAGGCGCCGCCGCGCAGGAAGCGCACGCCCTGGGCGACGAGCGCGCGGGCGACCTCCTCCACCTGCTCCTCGCTCTCGATCGAGCAGGGCCCGGCGACGACGACCGGCGCGGCGCCGCCGATGACCGCCTCGCCGACGCGCACCTCGAGGTCGCTGGCGCGGCTGGAGCGGCTGAATCTTGAGGTAGCGCTCCTTCTGCTCCTCCATCAGCCCGACGCTGGCGCGAAGATCTCCTTGAAGAGCCGGGCGACGGTCTCGTTGGAGAAGGGGCCGGGGTTCTTGCGGACGAGCTCGACGAGCATCGCCTGCTCGCGCTCGGGCACGAAGGTGGGGATGCCTTCGCGGCTCTTGATGCGCTGGATGGCCGTGGCCACGTGCGCGCGGCGGCTGAGCAGCTCGAGCAGCGCGTCGTTGATTTCGGAGATCTCTTCGCGCAGCGCCGCGAGGTCGGTGGGGATGGTGGGCGTCGTCATAGGCCGCGGCTGCAAGGCAAGCGCGGTGCCAACCGCCCTCTCGACACCCCGAGGCTCGTCGAGGATCCGACGGACGGCCAGACCGAGCCCTGGCCCCTCGACAAGCTCGGAATGTTGGTTGACTAGCTCGCGATGTCGGCCGCCCCCCTCGACAGGCTCGGGGTGTCGGCGCCCGTGCGGATCTGCGACCTTGTGCGCTATCGCACGCCCGTCCCCCGTCTGGCCGGGAGGCCTGCCCCTGTCGCTTCCCGGTCGCGCGGGCTAGGATGCCGCCCCTCTATGGATCCCCGGACGGCGACGCTCGAAGAGTTCCTCGTGGCGGTGCTGCGCGGCGCCACCAAGATGCTGGGCTGCGGTTCGACGAGCCTCATCTTCCTCAACGAGAAGACCCAGCAGATAGGCATCCGACTGGGCGCGCTGACGACCTCCGAGCCGCTGGTCGCGCAGGTCGAGCGGATGCTCGGCGGACGCTTCGGCAAGCTGGTCTTCCCGCTCAAGAGCGCGCAGGACAGCCTCATCTACCGCTCCTGGAAGGAGCGCAAGACGCTGGAGACCAGCTCGCTGGACGAGCTGGTGGGCAGCGCCTTCCCCAAGCTGGTGACCGCGACCATCCTGCGCGTCATCGGCGAGCACCGCTTCATCGTGGTCCCGGCCATCGCCGGCTCGCGCAACTACGGCGTCCTGATGTTCCAGAAGGAGGGCGCCCACCCGTTCAACCAGCAGCAGCGCGAGGTCATCGTCCGCTACGCGCGGCGCATCGGGGAGATCCTCGAGAACGACCTGATGGGCCAGGGCCAGCAGCTCATCGCCCAGCTGCAGGGCGGCCCGGAGTACTTCGTCTTCGGCGAGGGCGGCGAGCCTCCGGGGCCACGCGGCCGGCTCCTCCGCGCCGCCCGAGCTGGTGGCGGACCTGTCGGCGCTGGCGCGCGCCCCCGCCGCCGAGCGCAAGGCGCGCTCCGCCGAGGTCGTCGACCTGCGCCTGGACGGACGGACGGCGGTGCTGGTGCGCGCGCAGCGGCAGCAGCCGGGCAGCGACTCGCTCGAGAACTCGCTCTTGCAGCTGACGCTGGGCGAGGCGGTCCCCTCGCTCCTGCTCGACAACGCCAAGCGCATCACCAGCGCCAACCCGGCGACCGAGCAGGCGCTGGGCTACGAGCCCAAGTCGCTCGTCGGCCGGCCCATCCGCGAGCTGTTCGCCAACCCCCGGGAGATCGACGCCGTCCTCGAGCAGCAGGCGCTCGACCCGTCGAACCCCTCCTCCGAGGAGTCGGCCGCCGTCGTGCTCGCCGACCGCTCGGTCGCCGCCGCGCACGTCGAGGCGATGCTGCTCGCCAACGACCGCGACGAGGCCGTCGGCTTCCTGGTGCTCATCCGCAAGGACGAGGCCGAGGACACCCCCAAGAACGCCCGCGACCGCCTGGTGCAGAAGGAGCGCCTGGCCTCGATGGGCGAGATGGCGGCGCAGCTGGCGCACGAGATGCGCAACCCGCTCGTCGCCGTCGGCGCGAGCCTGGAGTCGCTCCTGCGCGACCCCACCCTGTCCGACGACCACCGCTCGATGCTCGCGGCGATCAACCGCGAGATCGTCCGCATGGACATGGGCCTGAAGGATTACCTGGCCGCGCGGCACGACATGTCCTTCGTCGAGCTGGACGTCGCCCGGGTGTGCGAGGACGCGCGCCGGCTGCTGGAGGCCGCCTTCCGCATGTCGGGCAAGAAGATCACCACCGAGGTGCAGCCGGGCATCCGCGTGCACGCCGACCACGACGCGCTCAAGCACGTCCTGTTCAACCTCCTGCTCAACGCGCTGGAGGCCTCGCCGCCCGACGGCGAGGTGCGCTGCAGCGCGCGCGCCGACCAGAACGCGGTGACCATCGCCATCGAGGACCGCGGCCCGGGCCTGCAGGCGAGCCCCGAGGAGTGCTTCCGGCCGTTCTTCACCACCAAGAAGAACGGGACGGGCCTGGGGCTCTCGGTGTGCCAGAAGATCGCCCGCGAGCACGGCGGGCTGGTGTCCATCCGCAACCGCGAGGGGGGCGGCTGCCGGACCACGCTGGTCCTGCCGCAGTCCCGGGCGGGCCGGACGATGTCGCAGCCGGAGCTGCCGAAGGTGAGCGCATGAAAGACAAGGCTTCGAGCACGGCTTCGCCGGGCGCTTCACCTCCCTCCGGGCCCAAGCCTTTGGCCCCGCTGGCGCCGTTCTCGGCCCTGGTCGTCGACGACGAGGAGCTCTACGCGCAGGCCATCCGCCGCGAGCTGGAGCGCACCGGCATCGCCACCGACTGCGCCTTCAACGCCCGCGAGGCGCTGCACCGCTGCGAGAAGGGCCGCTACCAGGTCATCCTGCTCGACCACCACCTGCCCGACGACGACGGCCTGCGGCTCATCCCGCTGCTGCTCGCCCGCCAGCACGGCGCCTCGGTCATCATGATGACCGCCTACCAGACCATCCCCAACGCGGTGGAGGCCATCCGGCTGGGCGCCGACGACTACGTGGTCAAGGAGACGAGCCTGGCGCCGCTGGTGGAGCGCGTGGTCGAGCTGCGCCGGCGCGAGGCGCTGCGCCGCCAGGCGGCCTCGGTCGGCGAGCTGCCGCCGGTCGCGCTGCTGGGCCGCTCCGCGCCGATGCAGGAGGTGCTGGCGCAGCTTCAGAAGATCGCCAAGGCGCCGGAGACCACCGTGCTCATCACCGGCGAGACCGGCGTGGGCAAGGACGTGGCCTGCCGGCACCTGCACGCCATCTCCCGGCCCGAGGGCAGCCCGCTGGTCGCGGTGGACTGCCTGGCGATGCCCGAGAACCTGGCGGAGTCCATCCTCTTCGGCCACGAGAAGGGCTCGTTCACCGGCGCGGAGCAGACCCGGGCCGGCGCCTTCGAGGAGAGCAAGGACGGCACCGTCTTCCTCGACGAGATCGGCGACATGTCCAGCAACCTGCAGGGCAAGCTCCTGCGGGTCCTGGAGAGCCGGGCGTTCAAGCGCGTGGGCTCGAGCAAGGAGCAGTCGCTGCGCTCGCGCGTGGTGGCCGCGACCAACCGGGACCTGCGCGAGCTGGTCGAGCAGAACGTCTTCCGCCAGGACCTGTTCCAGCGCCTGTCGGTCTTCCCGCTGCGCATCCCGCCGCTGCGCGAGCGCGGCGAGGACATCCTCCTGCTCGCCGAGCACTTCCGCGCCTACTTCGCCGAGAAGCTCGAGAAGGTCATCGAGCCCATCAGCGAGACCGTCGCCGCGCGGCTGATGGAGTACGACTACCCGGGCAACGTGCGCGAGCTGCGCAACATCATCGAGCGCGCGGCCATCACCGCCGAGGGCAGCAAGATCGAGGTGAAGCACCTGCCCCAGCGCGTGCTCGAGGCGGCGCTGCGCGCGGACGCCACCGAGCCGCCGCTGCCGTTCGACTTCGTCCCCGGCATCGACACCCTGGGCACGCTCGAGCAGCGGATGATCAAGCAGGCCATGCGGCGCGCGGGCGGCGTGCGCACCGAGGCCGCGCGGCTCTTGGGCATCAGCCGCTACCAGCTGCTGCGGCGGATGGAGAAGTACGGCATCAAGCCCGAGGAGCACGACGCGGAGGAGTAGGGCGCCGGTCCTCCCGGTCCCCCCCCCTGCCCCCTCCCAACTGCGGGAGGGGGTTCGTCCCTTGCCTTCTTCACCCGGGTCGAGCTCCTCACACACCGGACGGTCCCCGCCCTCCACGCTCTCGGACTCCTCGCTTCCGGTAAGCCGCCTGGTAAGGTGCCCTGCGACTGGCGCCGGACCGGCGCACGGGAGGGTTTCATGAAGGCATTCGTCATCGACGGCTACGGCGGTCCGGAGCGGATGCGCGCGGGCGAGCTGCCCGAGCCCACTCCACGCAAGGGCGAGGTCGTCGTCGACGTCGTCGCCTCCAGCGTCAATCCCGTCGACTGGAAGATCCGCGCGGGAGAGCTGCGGTTGATCTCCGGCTCGCGCTTTCCTCGACCCTTGGGCACCGAGTTCGCCGGCGTCGTCCACTCGCTGGGCGCCGGCGTATCGGGCTGGGCGGCGGGCGATCCGGTCTACGGGCTCGCGGTCACCGCGATGGGGCGCTGGGGAGCGCACGCCGAGCGCGTCGCGGTCCCGGCGGGTGAGCTCCGTCGCAAGCCAGCGGCGCTGCCCTTCGCCGAAGCGGCGACGCTGCCGGTCGCGGCCCTGACCGCGCTGAACGGGTTTCGGCTCTATGGCGACCTCGGTGGCAAGACTGTCTTGGTCAACGGCGCGACGGGAGGAGTCGGCCACTTCGCCGTCCAGATCGCCAAAGCCCGTGGCGCCGCGCGCGTCGCCGCCGTGTGCAGCGCCGCCAAAGCGGACTTCGCTCGCCAGCTCGGCGCGGATGTCGTCTTCGACTACCGCACGGACGAGCTCGCACGTTCCCGGGCGCAGTTCGACGTCGTCTACGACGCCTTCGGCCACCTGGGCTTCGGCGCGGCGTGCCAGTTCCTGGCACCCCGAGGCGCGTACGTGACGCCGCTGGGCCTGCCCACCGTCCTGCTGAGGTCGCTGTGGCAGAACCCGGTCGGGCGCCGCCGGCTGATCGTCGGCAACGTCCGCACCGAACCCGGAGACTATGAGGCGATCGAGGCGATGATCGCCGCGGGCTCCGTTCGGCCGCGCATCGACCGCGTCGTGCCGCTCGAGAAGGCCGCCGAGGCGTTCGCGGCGCTCGAAGGCGGCGGCGTCGCGGGCAAGGTCGTGGTCCGGGTCCGCGAGGGCTGATCGACGATGCGCTACCGCTTGGGCCCTCTCGCCTCGTCGATAGCTCGCTGCAGCAGGTTCTCGAGGCCGAGCTTGGCTGCCCATTCCTCGAGATAGCCTGTCTCCAGAGTGGCGGCGTTGACTCGAAGAACCTCCACCACGTCCCGCCACTGGTGCGAGGCCACCTCGCCGCCCTGCCGGTACCAAAGCAGCTTGCGAAGGACCGAGTCCTCGGGGCTCTTGAGGTAGAGGAATTCGCCGGAGCGAATCTCGAACTTGCTTCGGCGGCTGAACTCACTCTGGTCGAATTCGCCCGCACCGCACTGAAAGAGATCGACCTTCACGAATTGCGGCAGGAAGAAGACATTCCAGGATCCGTGGCGCCGGACCGCTTCGGCGAGGGAGACCTCATCCACCTCGAAGTCCGGACCAAGCGCTCGAGCCAGAGCGGGGACCGAGCTTGGGCTCAGCTGCACGACGAAGTCGATGTCGTTGGTGGCTCGCGGATCGCCCTGGATCGACGAAGCCAGCGAGCCGCCAAGGAAGTAGGCCGCTCCTACCGACTCCAGCGCTCGCGCCACGCGCAAGGCGATCCCGAACGTCGACTGCGGCTCATACGGCGTCATCGGGCACCTTGCCGAGCACGCGAGTGGCCAGGCCTCGGCCGTACAGGCGGACGAACAGGCGAGCCCTCAGCTCGCCGTCGCTCGCACCAGGATGCCGATGCCGGAGTCCTGCCAGCGCGCCCTCGCGCACGGCGTCACAGAGCGCGTCGGTTGCGGCCGCTTTCTGGGCCGGCGTCATGGCGCGCAGCAGCTCGTGGTAGCGCTCGATCTGCTCTGGCGAGGTGTCCTGGTCCACGGCGCCCATGCTGCCGCCATCCGCGGTCTTTCGTCTAGCCGGCCCATCGGGCTCCTTGGGGCCTCGAGGCGGCCGGCGTGCAGTATCGTGCCCGCCATGAAGCAGCTTTCAGCCGAGCAGCACCAGTTGGTCGCATCTCTCGCGGAGCAACTCGGAGCCCTCGAAGGCGTGTGCGCCGTGGTGCTCGGCGGCTCCCACGCCCGGGGCCAGGCCCGCCCAGGCTCGGACATCGACCTCGGCATCCTCTACTCGGAGGCCCGCCCGCTCTCCATCCAGCAGGTCCGCGCGCTCGCCCAGGTTCGCAACGACGCGCCGGACCCGGTGGTCACCGACTTCTACGAGTGGGGGCCCTGGGTCAACGGAGGAGCCTGGCTCACCATCGGAGGCCAGCGAGTCGACTTCATCTACCGGAGCATCGAGCACCTGGAGCGGGTCATCGTCGATGCAGAGGTTGGCCGGTACGAGCTCGACTACTCCCAGCAGCCTCCCTTCGGGTTCTTCAGCGCGACCTATCTGGGCGAAGTCGCGGTGGCCGTCCCGCTCTTCAATCCCCAAGGCAGGCTCGAGCCACTCAAGCGCCGGGTCGCCCGATATCCCGAGGCGCTGCGCCAAGCCGTGGTGAAGGACTATCTCTGGGCGGCCGAGTTCGGCCTGGCAGCCTTCGCCCGAAAGTTCGCGAGCCGCGGCGACCCCTTCGGCACCGCCGCGTGCCTGACGAGAGCCGTGAACCAGTTGATCCACGTCCTCTTCGCCCTGAATCGTACGTACCCGCTCAACGACAAGACCTTCCTCGCCGAGATCGACGCGTTCGAGCGGGCCCCACGTTCGTTCGGCGCGCGGGTGCAACGCGTGCTCGCCAGCCTCGGCTCGTCGCCCTCGGAGCTGACCGCCGCCGTCGAGCAGGTCGCCGCGCTGTTCTCCGAGACCGTCGACCTGTGTGAGGGCGCCTACCGGCCAAGGTTCTCGCTTCCGCGCTGACCGTCGCCGTCAGGGCACGATGATGTGGCACCAGCACGAGCCCGGATCGATGGTCTGGTTGGCGGCGGCCGACCCGTCGGCGCATCCGACCTGCCAGGACATGTAGCCGAGGCCGCAACCGGCACCGTTGCCTGACGCGTCGTAGGTGGCGCACGAGCAGCCGAGCTGGGGGAAGGTGATCGTCACCGGCCCCTCGGGACAGTCGCCCTGACCGCTCGGCTGCTTGGTGATCGAGCAGAAGGGCCCGCAGTTGATCCCGGTACAGTCCTGCTGCGTGGACGGCTTGGGCTGTGGGCAGAGGGAGTCTGCCGCCGCCACGCCGGTCGAGTCTGCGCAGGCCACCTCGCGCGACTGGCTGCCGGTGCCGCATCCCACGCTGCACGATCCCCAGCTGCCGAGGGCCCAGTCGTAGGCGACGCATGGCCCGCCTGGAGTGCGGCAGAACGGCAACGCCGCACTGCAGTCGCTGCTGGTGCAGCAGGTTCCTCCCGGAATGCAGCCCTGCGTCCCCTCACACCAGCCCGAGCCGGCGTCGCAACCCGCCGGCGATCCCCCGTCGAGCGGCACGCCGGCGTCGACCATCGCGCAGACGCCGCCAACGCAGCTTTGGCCCGCTCCGCACAACCCATCGTCTGCGCCATCGACGCAGGAGCTGCAGACATGGGCCTTGCAGACCTGGCCACCCACGCAGTCGGCGACCGACCGGCAGTCGCCACGGATGCAAGAGCCGCCGACACAGATCCTTTCGGTGCCGCATCGTGCGTCGTCCGAGGCACCGGCGCAGGCGACGCACGCTCCGCCCTTGCAGACCTTGCCGCCCGCACAGTCCTGCGTCGTCACGCACTCCGCCTGGCAGACGCCGCCGATGCAGGTGCGCCCCGCCGGACAGACCACGCCCGCGCACGGATCGGGCACGCAGGCGCCGTCGAGGCAGCGCATCCCCTCTCCACACAGGGCGTCGTCCTCGCTGTCCCCGCAGGCGACGCACGCGCCGCTCTTGCAGAGCCTTCCACCCGAACAGCCCTCGTTCGTCGTGCAGACACAGGCACCGTCCCGGCATTCGGTCCCCGCCGCACAGACCACGCCGACGCAGCGTTCGGGCACGCAAGCCTGGACGTAGCAGACCGAGCCTTCCTCGCACGGCCTGGCCTCGCAGTCCTTCGGGTAGCACGCGCCGCGGGCGCACGCCTCGTCCACACGGCAGACCTTGCCGCACGCGCCGCAGTTCGCCTCGTCGAAGGCGAGATCGGCGCCAGGGCAACCCGCGGAAGCATCGGGCTGCACGCTGGCGGCGCGCTCGTCACCGCAGGCGGCCGCCAGACCCAGGGCGAACAGGATGCCGACGCTTCTCATGGCTGGGGATCTCGACATGGCGGTGCACGACGGTAGCGCAACTTCTCCCGTCCGGCGCCTGGCTCGTCGCCGAGGCGACACCCGTGCGAGGGCCCCGGATTTTCGCGCCCCTTTCCTCGGGGAACCCGACTAGGCTTCGCGCCTCCTGTTGGTCCCAAGCGAGGCCGGCCGTGCCGACGAACCCGACCGAAGCCACCCTGTGCGTCACCGGCGCCGAGCGCACCACCGCCGCGGTGGCGGCACGCCTGGCTGCCCACCCCGACTTGATGCACGAGGTCCGCCTGGACCTCCTCGAGCGCATCGACGAGGACGCCTTCGCGCTCCTGCGCTCGCCGCGGGTGCTGGCCACCTGCCGGCGGCGCGAGGAGGGGGGCGGCTTCGAGGGCAGCGAGGCCGAGCGGGTGCTGGTCCTGGAGCGGGCGCTCGCCTCCCGCCCGGGCTGGCTCGACTTCGAGGCCTCCACCGAGCGCCGGCTGCGCGACGGCCTGTGCGAGAAGGCCAAGGGCCACACCCGGGTCGTGCTCAGCTACCACGGCAAGGACTTCGCCGCCGCCGAGGCCCTCTCGCACGAGCCGGCCGACGTCCTCAGAGATCGCCTTTCCGGTCTCCGACGCCGCCGAGCTCGCCGCGGTGCGCCAGGTCCTCGCCAAGGACGGCCGCCCCACGGTGCGCATCGGCATGGGCGACGCCGGGCTGCTCTCGCGGCTGATGCCCCACCGGTTCGGCTCGCCCTGGAGCTACGTCGCCTCCGACGCCGGCAACACCACCGCGCCGGGCCAGGTCACCGTCAGCCGCGCCCGCGGGCTACGCGCGCACGAGGCGCACCGGCTCACGCCCATGGGCGTCATCGGCGGGCCGCAGGTGCTGTACTCGAACGGCCAGCGCGCCTACAACGCCTACTTCGCCGCCGAGCGCCTCCCCTTCCACTACCTGCCCATCGTCAGCAGCCGGCCGCAGGTCCTGGATCTGCTCGAGGCGTTGGGCTTCGCCGGCGTGGCGGTGACCATGCCCGCCAAGATCGCTTTCATGCCGCACGTGCACGAGCTGGACGCGGCGGCCAAGGCCGCCGGCGCGCTCAACACGGTGCGCTTCCAGGGCGGCCGGCGCTTCGGGCTCAACACCGACCTGCCTTCTTTGGCCTCGCTCCTGCCGCACGCCCGCCCCGAGGGCCAGGCGCTGGTGCTGGGGGCCGGCGGCGCCGCACGGGCCGCCGTCTGCGCGCTGCGCTCGCTCGGCTGGGAGGTCCTCGTCGCCAACCGCACGCACGAGCACGCGGTCGCGCTGGAGCCGTTGCACGCCCGCGCGGTCCACCTCGCGGACCTCGACCGCGAGAGCTTCGACGTGCTGGTCAACGCCACGCCGGTGGGCAGCGACGGAGAGTCCGACCCCGCGCCGGGCATCCCGCTCAAGGGCCGGACCGTCCTCGACGTGGTGATGCACGCCGCCACCACGCCGCTGATGGCCCGCGCCGCCGCCGAGGGCGCCAAGGCCGCCTTCTCCGGCACCGAGATGTGGGTCCGCCAGGGCGTGCTGCAGATGCGCGCCATCGCCGGCCTCGAGCTGTCCGCCTCGCGGCTCCGGGAGCACCTCCTGCATGTCTGAGCAGCCGCTGTCCATCCCCGCCCCCGGCTCCAAGAGCCTCACTCAACGCGCGCTCGTCCTCTCGGCGCTGGCCGCCGGCGAGAGCGTCCTCGAGGGGGCGCTGGAGAGCGACGACACGCGGCACCTGCGCGCCGCGCTGCGCGAGCTGGGCGCGCGCGTCGACGAGCTGCCCGACGGGCGCTGGCGCGTGACCGCGGGCGAGCTGCGCGCGCCAGGGAAGACGCTCTGGTGCGGCGACGGCGGGACGGTGGTCCGCTTCCTGGCGCCCGTCGCGCTGCTGCTCGACGACGAGCTGGTCCTGGATGGCAGCGAGCGGCTCTCGGAGCGCCCCATCACCGCGCTGCTCGACGCGCTGCTGCAGCTGGGCGCCCGCGTGCGCTCCGTGTCGCCGCCGCGCGCGCTCCCCGTCGGCATCCGGGCCGGCGCGTTCCCCAAGCCGGGCACGCCCGTCACCGTCGACGCCTCGGTCTCCAGCCAGTTCGTCAGCGGGCTCCTGATGATCGCGCCGCTGCTCCCGGACGGGCTCGACCTGCGCATCGAGGGCGGCGTCTCGCGCCCGTACGTGGAGATGACGCTCGCCGCCATGCGCTCGCGCGGCGCCGATTTCGTCGACGAGGTCACCCGCTGCGTGGTGAAGCCCGGCGCCTACCGCGCGGGCCCGTTCCCCATCGAGGGCGACTGGTCGGCCGCCGCGTTCCTGCTCGCCGCCGGCTTCGTCGCCGGCCGCGAGGTCGTGGTCCCCAACGTGAGCGCCGACTCGCTGCAGGGCGACAAGGCCATCGCCGGGTTCCTCGCCGAGCTGCGGCGGCCCCGCGCCCACGTTTTCGAATCTGTCGACGTGCCCGGACCTCGTCCCGCCGCTGGCCGCGGCCGCCGCGTTTGCCTCGCACCCCTCGCGCATCGTCGGCGTCGCGCATGCGCGGCTCAAGGAGAGCGATCGCCTGGCGACGCTGGCCAAGGGTTTCGCGCTCGCGGGCGTGCCGATCGAGGAGAGGCCCGACGGGCTGGAGATCGCCCCGGCGACGGCGCTGAGGCCTGCGCGACCCGAGCCGCGCGGCGACCACCGCATGGCCATGGCCTTCGGGTTGCTGTCGCTGCGGGAGCCGGGGATCCAGACGCTGGATCCGCAGTGCGTCTCCAAGTCGTTCCCAGGGTTCTGGGAGGTGCTGCCGCGCTTCCGCTGACGGGCCGCCCCCGAGCCCCAACAACGGCCCGAGCCGCAAGCGTGAGCGCGCGGGCCTCCTTCTGCCCTGTGCAGTGACCGCGTGGTGTCGAGCAAAGACGAAGTCCAGTTCGTGAACGAATAGACCGCGGCTTGCTGAATATAGGCATGCAGATCGTGACAGGACCGGCGCCGAGCCACGCCGCGCAGGTCACCGGTGCAGTGACCGCGTTGACTTGAGCACAGTCCGGTCCTGCGCGAGGCGACCGTGGCTTGCTGAAGACAGGTACGGCTTTCCCGACAACCTGGCTGACCCTCGCTCTACAGCACTGACGCAGGCTGCTCCTTGCTCGACTCGACTTCATCACTGCGCAGGGCAGTAGGAGGCCCGCGCGCTCACGCTTGCGGCTCGGGCCTGCGACAGCAGAGGGAAGACTCCCGCCGTCAGCCCCAAATCATCAGGAACTCGAGCGCCTGATCGAGCAACTCCGGCGCCCGCGCGGGCTCCATCCTTGGTGCGAAGAACGCGATGGCGTCGCCGTTGGCTTCGAAGCGCTGGAAGCGCTCTTTGTGCGCCACCAGCCAGGCGCGCGATGGCCGGTCGAACTTCGCGCGAATGGCGCTCTCGTCCGGCCCCTGCAGCACGAACGACCTCGAGAACTCCGAGTCCTCGGTGAAGTCGATGTCCTGCCCGCCGAAGATCTTTCCCAACGCGTCGAAGAGGTTCTGCGGCCGCATGAAGCTGTGCGGCAGCCCCAGCCCCGCCTTCTCGAGGATGCAGACCGTGAAGATGAACGTCGTCGAGTTCTTCCCGCTGCCGGTCGTGTAGCGATAGTCGCCCAGCAGCACCCGCACCGATCCGCTCTCGCCTTCTAGCAAGTTGTCCGACCGCCGCGAGTGCCCCACCGAGAACGACCTGAAGGTCGGATAACGGTCCGCCAGCGGCGCGTCGCCCACGTAGCGCATCTCCAGCTTGGGCGCGACCGCCTGCCACGCCTCGCGCCGCTTCTTCGCCTGGTACTTCGACACGATGACGAGCGCGACGATCAGGGCGAGGACGCCGCCAAAGATGACGAAGGGGGACATGCGGGCTCCTTCGAGCTGTCCATTGATTGGTCTGGCGCGGGCATCAGACCACATCGCCCGAATCGGTGGCGCCCGGGCGGCCTGGCCCTTAACTCTCCCGGGCCATGACTGCCGCCACCAACCGCGAAAACCTCGAAGAGCGCCTGCGCCAGGGCAACACCACGCGGATGTTCCAGAGCGACTTCTTCGAGTTCTTCTCGCGCGTCCACCCCATCACGCCGTTCGTCACCTGGCTGCCGGTGGTGGCCCTGGTGCTGTGGCGAAGCGCCACGCGCGCGGACCTCGGCGTCTCGACCCTGATGGGCATCGTCGCCGTCGGCGCGTTCGCCTGGACCTTGGCCGAGTACTCGCTGCACCGGTTCCTCTTCCACTGGGAGAACGGCACCGCCTGGGGCAAGCGCATCCACTTCATGCTCCACGGCGTGCACCACGACTTTCCCGAGGACAAGGACCGGCTGGTCATGCCGCCGGGGTTCAGCATCCCGATGGGCGTGGTCTTCTACGTCCTGTTCCGCGCGGTCTTCGGGCTTGCGCTGGGCGAGCCGCTCTTCGCCGGGTTCGCGCTGGGCTACCTCTGGTACGACGGCACGCACTTCGCCGTGCACCACTTCAAGCTCAACTCCTCGCTCGGGCGGCGGCTGCGCCGGCACCACCTGTTCCACCACCACTCGGATCCGGATGGTGGCTTCGGGGTCTCCTCGCCGCTGTGGGACCTGGTGTTCCGCACCATGCCGCGCAGCTCGGTGCAGGTGAAGCGAGACGCGCAGGCGGCCACGGGCCAGTAGCTCCTTCCGTTTCGGAGCCGAGGCTTCGGTTCCGTGGTGATCGCCTGCCGGTCACTGGAGCGACCTGGTGACTCTGTGCTCGAGCCAGGCAACTCCGTGCTCGACTCACCTTGGTCACTGCACAGGGCAGCAGGAGGCCCGACGCGCTTACGCTTGCGGCTCGGTACGATGCTCGCCATGGACCTGCGCAGGCTCACCCTCGACGACGCTCCCGCCTGCGAATCCGTCGCGCTCGATCACGGCTGGGAGGTGGGCGAGGAGCGCTGGCGGCTGATGCTCGGGCTCGGTGACGGCTGGGGCGTCTCCGCGCCGGACGGCCGCCTCGCGGGCACGACCCTCCTCTTTCGCTACGACCGCCGCCTAGCGCTGGTGGCGATGGTGCTGGTGCGCAAGGCGTTCGGCCGCCAGGGCATCGGCCGGCGCCTGGTCGAGCAGGCACTGTCCGGCGCGCCCGACCTCACCTACCTCTACGCGACGCCGCAGGGTCGCGGCCTCTACGAGCAGCTGGGCTTCGTCGCCCTCGAGGACCTGGCCCGCTTCACCGGCACGTTCCAGGAGCATCCGGTCCCGGACGTCGCGCGGCTCCGTCCACTCGCGCCCGGCGATCTCCCGTCCGCCGTCGCGCTCGACGCACAGGCCTTCGGCGCCTCCCGCGCCGCCGTCCTCACCGCCCTCCACGGCTGCTCCGTCCGCGCCCTGGGCGCCTGGCTGGGCGATCGCCTCGTCGGCTACGGCCTGGCCACCGCGCTCGCCCAGCACGTGATGCTCGGACCCGTGACGGCCGTCGACGAAGACGTCGGCCTCCAGCTCCTCCAGGCCCTCGCAGGAGGCCACTCGCGCCCAGTCCGCTTCGACGCGCCTGCCGGACGAACCCGCGTCCGGGCCTGGGCGCTTCGAGCGGGCCTGACCCCGGACCCGGCAGCGCCACTGATGGTCTTGGCCGGCCGCGCCCTGCCCGGCCGTCGCGAGTGGATGCTCGCCGTAGCCTCCCGGGGACTCGGCTGACGGGTTCGGTGCTAGGATGCCCGCCGTCTTCGCAGCACCCCCACTTCCCCGGAGGGAATCTCACATGGCCATCAATCCCGTCTCGTCCAAGCCCGTCTCCAACCACGCCGGTGGCACCGCGCAGCTGACCAAGGCTGCCAAGGCCTTCCTGACGGGAATCGACTGGACCGCCGCGCTGCCCAAGCAGCTGTCCCAGGTCGACACCGCGGACACCAACCCCGAGCGGATGAAGCAGATCGCCAAGCTGCCCAAGGGAGTGCAGGAGGCGTTCAACTTCTACTTCCAGCACGTCGAGACCGAGGACTGGGGCTCGGTGAGCGCCTACAAGCTCAACCTCAACGGCCAGCAGCTGTACGTCGTGCGCACCGGCACCGACGGCGACGACGGCTACGTCGAGGTCTTCAACTTCGCCGGCAAGCGCCTCGCGACCGGCCTGCAGGGCTACAAGGACGACGGCCACGGCGGCTTCGTGCCCACCACCACCTGGGACGCCAAGCTCGGCGCCGTTCGCACCAAGGTCACCGAGAACGATTAACCCATACCAATAGTCCGGGTTCGGGCGGCGGAGCCAAACCGGCTTCGCCGCCCTTTCCTTTCTCCTGGAGACTGCCGTGACGAACCTGCTCGTCCCTTGCCTTGGCCTGCTGCTGCTGACCCCCGCCCTCGCCCTCGCGCAGACCGAGACGGCTTCCGCCGAGCCCCGCGCGGAGCCAGGCCCGACGACGGCCGCCCCACCGTCGCCCGCCACGACGACGACCACCACCACCACCACGACCACGACGACGACCTCGAGCGGCGCGGCGCTGCCCTCCGCGGCAACTGCGGCTCCTGCACCGGCCTCGGCCCCCGCCCCGGCGGCGCTGCCGAAGTGGTCGCTGGGCGCCGGCCTGGGGCTCTACTCCACGAGCCTCAGCTTCCTGGGATCCTCTGCTCTGGGCACCTCCTCGCTCGGCGCGCTGTCGAGCCTTCTGGGCGGTGGTTACTCGCCGAGCGTGGGCGTGCTCGTCGAGCGTCGCGCCAAGGAGTCGGCGTTCCTGACGTTCTCGCTCTCCGCCAGCTACGCCCAGAGCGCGTCCGACGGCATGCCGGACCTGAGCAACCACCTGCTCGACGTCGAGGGCCAGCTCGGCGTGCGCCACGTCTTCAATCCCCGTGGCATCGTCGAGGTCTCGTACTTCGTGACGGCGGGGATGCGCTACACGAACTACCTCTCCCACTGGGCGCCGAGCTACCCGCCCACCTACCTCCAGACCGACCGCGGCCACTCTTTTGGCATCGGCCTGCTCGTCGGCCTGGTGCTGGAGCGGGAGCTCGTCGAGAACCTCGCGCTGCGCCTCTCCACCAACATCTTGGGCGGCAGCTACTCCGTCTACTCGAGCCACATGTCCGTGGCCTATCCCTCCGACCGGAGCTCGACCGACACCAGCGGCGACCGGTTCGACGTGGGCCTGCAGCTCAACCCCACGCTCAGCATCCGCTACTCCTTCTGACCGCCTGAGCTCGGGTCACGCGCCGGTGGAGCGTGCGGCAACGCTCGGGTAGGGTCTGTGTTCTTCGGATTGCCGGCTCCTGCCGGCCTCCGAGAGACCCTGCCCGGGAGATCGCATGCGGCGCTTCGAGTTCGTGGAAGGCACCTCCAGCAAGTTCTGGGAGATCGAGCAGAGCGGGACCCAGGTCACCGTCCGCTTCGGCCGCATCGGCTCCAACGGCCAGACGCAGCTCAAGACCTTCGGCAGCGACGACGCTGCCAAGAAGGAGCACGACAAGCTCGTCGCCGAGAAGACGAAGAAGGGCTACTCGGAAGTCTCCGCCGGCGTCGCAGCCGTCGCCCAGCCGGCCGTCGCTGCCGCCGTCGCCGCCGCTGCTCCTCCCAAGGCCAAGGCGGCCCCGGCTCCCAAGCCCGCGCCTGCCGCAGCCTCCACGCCCGCCGCCCCGCCGGCAGCCCCCGCTGCCCCCGCTGCCCCCGCTGCCCCCGCTGCCTCGGCTGCGCCCGCGTCGGCGCCGGTCAGCGCCGCCGAGGAGGACGTCGTCCACTGGACCGACGCCCTCAAGAAGCGCGTCTTCCCGCGCCGCGGCGGCATCGCGGTCTCCGTCAGCCCGCTCGCAGCGCCCAAGAAGGCCTGGGAGAAGCTGCTGAAGGCGTGGGGCTTCCGGTCCGCGCTGGTCGCCGCCGGCGTGGAGAAGCAGCAGGACGGCCACGAGATCTTCGCCGAGCTCACGGGGCGCCTCGGGGGACAGCCGGCTGTCGGCGAGGTCTTCCACGACGCGGCGCTCCTGGCCGTCCTCTCGTTCTGCCCCACCTACTCGGTCAAGAACGAGCACGAGACCGGCGTCGAGGCGCTCGCCGCGGTGGGCGGAGTGGTGCACGCCACCCGAGCCGCGCTGGCCTCGATCGAGCTCAGCGTCGAGTCCGAGGACAGGAAGCCCGGCGCCCGGCTGGTGGAGAAGCCCTCGACGCACTGGAGCTCCAACTTCTACGACCACGGCCGCCTGCTGGGCTTCGCGCGGCTGCGAGCGCTGCTCGCGGTCGCCTCCCAGGCCGACTACGACGCCGCCCGAGACGCCGCCACCTCGATGCGCGGGACCGACGCTCAGAAGGCGCTGACCTCCTTCCTCTTCCCCACGGAGACGGGCTGGGTGGCCAAGGACCTGCCGCTGCTCACGGCGCACCCCAGCTGGTCCTGCCTTCTGGCCAGCGTCTCCGACCCCTCGCTGCTCAAGAACCTGACCTTCGGCGGCCACCTGTACTCCAACCGCTGGATGGACGTCGACGAGGACGCCGCGGCCACGCTCGTCGACGGCTGCGGAATGGGCGCGGCCGACTTCCTCATCGCCCACGACAGCGGGTACGCCGACGCCGAGATGCTCCGCGCGCGCTTCGCGACCATCGGCGCGCTCGGCTGCGACGCGGCGCTCAAGCACCTCATCGCCTCGCTCGACCGGAAGGAGGCGCAGGCCGCGCTCGCCGAGGCCTCGACGCTGCAGCCCCGCCGGTCCCTGCGCCTGATGGCCGAGGCCGCCGTCACCCGCGGCAAGAGCGGCGACCTGTGCAAGAGCCTGCTCGCGGCGACCGTGCGCCGCTTCCCGGCGCTCGCGGCCGAGGTGGCCAAGACGCTCGGCCCCGAGTCGTCCAAGGTGGTGCAGGCGCTGCGCGCCGAGACGAGCGAAGCGGCCGAGGACGCCCGCCCCGACGAGCTGCCGCGCGTGCTCGCGGACCCGCCGTGGCTGCGCTCCAAGAAGGCCGCGGCGCCGGTGGTGATGGCCTCGCTCCCGGCGGTCGACGTCAAGCCGGCGGTGAAGTGGGCCCCGGGCGAGAAGGAGACGTGGTCGCAGCGGGAAGGGATCGGGGTCAAGGGCTGCTCCGCCGAGGAGTGCCTGCGGATCATCAACTCGCCGGGGACGGGACAGGCCAGCGCCTCGCAGCTCGCCGGCTGCCCGCCCGAGTTCGTGGAGAGGCTCGCGCCGCACACCACCCTCGAGCGCTGGTACGACGAGAACTGGTTCTTCGCCATCGCCGCCCAGCACGACCTCAAGGCCCTGGCGTTCTTCGAGAAGCGCATGGAGGGCAATCTCGTCGGCGTGCTTCCCGCCTTGCTGCCGCTGGGCGTCCCCGCCTTCGCGCCGCCCATCGCCACCGCGCTCGCCCGCAGAGACCGCCCGCGCCGACGCCCGCGCCTGGCTGCTGCGCCACCCGGAGCAGGCCACCGCCGGCCTGCTGCCCGTGGCGCTGGGCAAGCTCGGCAAGGCCCGCGAGGACGCCGAGGCCGCGCTGCGGCTGCTCGCCGGCAGCGGACACGAGAAGACGATTCTCGACGTGGCCGATCGCGTGGGAGCCAAGGCCGCCGTCGCCGCGGCGCTCTCGGCGGACCCCCTGGACCTCGTGCCCGCCAAGATCCCCAAGCTGCCGACCTACGCCGACGCCGGCGCCCTGCCCCGGCCGATCCTCAAGGCCCGCAAGGCCGCGCTGCCGCAGCCGGCCTGCGAGGCGCTGCTGACCATGCTCTCCTTCTCCAGCCTCGACGAGCCCTACGGCGGCCTCGCCCAGGTCAAGGAGCTGTGCGAGCCCGCCTCGCTGGCGCGCTTCGCCTGGGACCTTTTCCAGGCCTGGCTGATGAACGGCGCCAACTCCAAGGAGAGCTGGTGCATGAACGCCCTGGGCCCGCTCGGCGACGACGACTGCGCCCGCCGGCTCGCGCGCTTCGTTCGCGACTGGCCCGGTGAGGCCGCGCACGCCCGCGCGGTGGCCGGCCTCGACGTGCTCGCCGCCATCGGCACCGACGTGGCGCTGATGCACCTGAACGGCATCGCGCTCAAGGTGAAGTTCAAGGGCTTGCAGGGCAAGGCGGCCGAGAAGATCCAGGCCATCGCCGAGACGCGCGGCCTGACCCGCGAGGAGCTGGAGGACCGCCTGGCGCCGGACCTGGGCCTCGACGACGACGGCTCGATGGCGCTCGACTTCGGGCCGCGCGCCTTCCGCGTCGGCTTCGACGAGCAGCTGCGCCCGTTCGCCAAGGACGCGGACGGCAGCCGCCTCAAGGACCTGCCCAAGCCCAAGCAGTCCGACGACCCGGAGAAGGCGGCCGCCGCGGCCGCCAAGTGGAGCCAGCTCAAGAAGGACGCCAAGACCGCCGCGTCGCTGCAAATCCTCCGCCTGGAGCTGGCGATGTGCGGCCAGCGCCGCTTCGCGCCCGGCGACTTCCTCGAGCTGTTCGTGCGCCACCCGCTGGTCTTCCACGTCGTGCGCCGGCTGATCTGGGCGACCTACGACGGGAAGAACCGGGTGGCCAAGACCTTCCGCGTCGCCGAGGACCGCTCGCTCGCCGACCTGGAGGAGAACGCGTTTCAGCTGCCGGGCGACGTCAAGGTCGGCATCCCCCACCCGCTGGAGTTGGAGCAGGCGGTGACCGGCCGCTGGTCGCAGGTGCTGGCCGACTACGAGAATCGCCCAGCCGTTCCAGCAGCTGGGCCGGCCCACCTACGCCGCCACCGACGCCGAGAAGAAGGCCCGGTCGCTCGACCGAGTGAAGGGCCTGAAGCTCCCCACCGGGAAGGTTCTGGGACTGGAGCAGCGGCGGTGGCGCCGCGGCGCTCCGCAGGACGGCGGCGTGGCCTGCTGGATGGAGAAGCCGCTGCCCGGCGGCCTCTTCGCCACGCTGGACCTCGAGCCCGGCCTCTACACCGGCATGCTCAGCGAGTCGCCGGAGCAGACGCTGGGCGAGGTGAAGATCGGCACGCACGCCGGCTGGTGGAACACCAAGGACGCGACTCCGCCGGGGACGCTCGACCCCATCGTCTTCAGCGAGCTGGTGGCGGACCTGGAACGGCTGCGCTCGTAGCCGCGGCTGACCGCCCCCCGACTTGACCTTTCAGGAGCAACGGATGGCATCGCCCAAGAAGCAGAGCAACGCGCCCCAGCCGGCCGCCGCCATGCAGCGCCCGCCCGCGGAGGTCCTCTACGCCGAGGAGCTTCTCCAAGCTGGCCGCGCTCGACACCAAGGAGAAGTCGCCCAAGCCGCCCGGCTGGGCCCTCTCCATGAGCGCCGTGCGCCGCTTCATCCTGGGCGACGAGGACCTGGACATCGCGCCGAAGTTCGTCGGCAACCCCTCGCTCGTCGACCGAGCGATGGTGACGCTGGCCACCAACCGGGGCCTGTTGCTCGTCGGCGAGCCCGGCACCGCCAAGTCGCTGCTCTCCGAGCTCTTGGCCGCGGCCGTCAGCGGGACCTCGACGCTCACCATCCAGGGCGGCGCGTCGCTGACCGAGGACCAGATCAAGTACAGCTGGAACTACGCGCTGCTCGTCTCCGAGGGCCCGACCCCGCGCGCGCTGGTGCAGGCGCCGCTCTACCGCGGGCTCAAGGAAGGCAAGATCGTCCGCTTCGAGGAGATCACCCGCTGCCCGCTGGAGGTGCAGGACGCCATCCTCTCGGTGCTCTCCGACCGCGTGCTCGCCGTCGCCGAGCTCGAGGGCCCGGACGGCATGCTCTTCGCCGCCGAGGGCTTCAACGTGGTGGCCACCGCCAATACCCGCGACCGCGGCGTCAACGAGATGAGCGCGGCGCTCAAGCGCCGTTTCAACTTCGAGACCGTCTTCCCCATCGCCGACTTCAAGACCGAGCTGGCGCTGGTCAAGCGCGAGTCGGCGCGGCTGCTGGAGAAGAGCGGGGTCCCGCTCTCGCCGCCGGAGGATCTGCTCGAGGTGCTGGTCACCACCTTCCGCGAGCTTCGCGCGGGCGAGACCAGCGACGGGCGGGCGATGGAGAAGCTCAGCTCGGTGCTCTCTACCGCCGAGGCGGTCGCGGTGGCGCACGCGGTGGGCGTGCGCGGCTGGTTCCTGCGCAAGGACTCCGGCAAGCCCGCGGACATCGTCGAGCACCTGGCCGGCACCGCCGCCAAGGACAACAAGGACGACCTCAAGCGCTTGCGCGCCTGGCTGGAGCAGCGCGTGTCGAAGCGCTCGGGGGATCTGTGGAAGCAGCTGTACGAGGCGCGGCACCTCTTGCCGGGATGACGAGGACGAGGACGTTGCGCCACCTTCTCGAGATGCCGGCGACTGAAGTCGCGCCTGACGTTGCGAAGCCCGCCTTCGCGGGCTGGGGGCGAACGTGACGCCTTCGCGCCTTCACGTCGTCGGCGTGCGCCACCACAGCCCGGCCTGCGCGCGGCTGGTGGCTCGCACCATCCGCAAGGTGCGCCCGCGCCACGTACTGGTCGAAGGGCCGTGCGACATGAACGAGCGGCTGGACGAGCTGCTCCTGCCGCACAAGCTCCCGGTCGCCATCTTCACCTTCCATCGCACCGAGGGCGGCAAGACCGAGGCCGGCTGGTCGCCGTTCTGCGCCTACTCGCCCGAGTGGCTGGCGTTGACCGTGGCCCGCGAGGTCGGCGCGACGGCGCGCTTCATCGACCTCCCCGGCTGGCACCCGGCCTTCCACGGCGTGGCCAACCGCTATGGCGACCACGAGCGCCGACGCGCCAAGGCGGTCGAGGCGCTCTGCGCCCACTTCCACGTCGACGGCTACGACGCGCTCTGGGACCACCTCTTCGAGGGCCCGGCCAACTCCGAGGCCGAGCTGGATGCGCTCGAGGCCCGGCTGCACGCCTACTTCCAGGTCCAGCGCGGCGACGACGAGAAGGGCGGCGACCGCGACGAGCCCCGCGAGGACTTCATGCGCGCCTGGATCCGCGCGGCGCTGGCAGATCCTCACGGCGGCGACGTGGTGGTCGTCTGCGGCGGCTATCACGCTCCGGTGCTCGAGAAGCCAGGGGCGCTCGAAGGCGCTGCCTGGCCGGCCATCCCGGAGCCCGACGGAGCCAAGAGCTACCTCGTGCCGTGGTCGTACCACCGGCTCGACTCGTTCACCGGCTACGAGTCGGGCATGCCGTCACCCGCCTTCTACGACCTCGTCTTCTCCCAGGGCCCCGAGGCGGCGCCCGAGCACGCCCTGCGCCTGGCGGTGGCGCGCCTGCGCGAGAAGAACCAGCATGTCTCGGCCGCCGACCTCATCGCCGCCACGACGCTGGCCGAGGGCCTGGCCCGGGTGCGCGGCCATACGGCCCTGCGCCGCACCGACCTGCTCGACGGCCTGGCCTCGGCGCTGGTGAAGGGCTCGCTCGACGCGCCGCTGCCGTGGTCCGAGCGCGGCCTGATCAAGCGCGACACCGACGCGCTGCTGGTCGAGGTGCTGCGCGCCCTCTCCGGCGACCAGGAGGGCAAGCTTCACGAGAAGACGCCGCTGCCGGCGCTGCTCGCCGACGTGGCGCAGGTGCTCGGGCAGCACGGCCTCTCGCCGGCCTCGACCGCCCGGACCATCAAGCTGTTCCTGGGCAAGCCCGAGGACCTGGCCAAGAGCCGCGTACTGCACCGGCTGCGCGTGCTGCGCATCCCCGGCTTCGAGCGGCACCACGGCCCCACCTGGACGACCGACCCGGTGCTCGAAGAGGAGTGGATCGTCGCGCGGCACGAGCTGGCGGACAGCGCGCTCATCGAGGCCGCCTCCTTCGGCGCGACCCTCGCCTCCGCCGCGGCCCGCCGCCTCGAGGAGGCGCTCCTGGCCGAGCAGCTCGACCTGGCGCAGGTCGCGATGCTCCTGGGCGAGGCGGTCTTCATCGGCGTCGACGCCCTGACCGCCACCGCGCTCGAGGCGGTGCGCCACCACGCCTCGCGAGAGCCCGACCTGGCCAAGCTCGGCGGCGCCCTCGACCGCCTGCTGGGGCTGTGGACGCAGGACGTGCTCTTCGGCGCCAAGGGCAGCGCGGAGCTGGGCTCGGCAGTGAGCGAGGCGTTCGCGCGCGGCCTGTGGCTGCTCGAGAACCTGACCGGCAACCAGCCGAGCCCGGACGGCGGCGTGGTGCTCGCGGTCCGCGCGCTGCGCGACGTGGTCCGCGCCTCCAAGCTGTCGCAGGAAGCCGGCGAAGAAGCCGCGGCCGTCTTCTCGCGGCGAGCATCCGCCGCGGACGCTCCGCCCGACGCCCGCGGCGCCTGCCTGGGCGCGCTCTGGTCGCTGGGGCGCCTGGGCGACGCGCAGACCGCCGTGGCGGTGGCGGACCGGGCGGTGCGCGCCGCCGCCCTCCCGCAAGATCTTCGGCGACTTCCTGGTGGGCCTGTTCGCGCTGGCCCGCGAGGAGACCGCGCACGGCGACGAGGTGCTGCGCACCGTCGACGAGGTGCTCGCGGGCCTGGCCGAGCCGGACTTCCTGGTGGGCCTGCCCTCGCTGCGCCTGGCGTTCAGCTACTTCCCGCCGCGCGAGAAGGCCTCCATCGCCGACCGGATCGCGGGGATGCACGGCAAGTCCTCGTCGGCCGGCGCCGCGCTCTTGGCGAAGCTCGAGGCGGCGCCCGCGGACCTGGCGCGCGCCGCGAAGATCGACGCCGAGGTCGACGCGGCGCTGCGGCGCTACGGCCTGCTGGCGATGGCGAAGGGGGCGGCGACATGAGCCTGGATCCCCTCCAGCGCTGGCGTCTGGTCCTCGGCGAGGCCGCCGAGGGCGCCATGCCCGGCCTGGACGACCACTGCCGCGGCATGGACGCCGCGCTCGACTGGCTCTACTCGCGGGAGAAGGACCTGGCCGGCCGCGACGTCGGAGGGCGGCTCGGCGGCCACGGCCCCAGTGTCCTCAACGTCCCGGACTGGATCGACAAGGTCCACAAGCTCTTCCCCGCCGAGTGCATCGAGCGCCTGGAGCGCGACGCGGTCGAGCGCTACGAGATCGCCGAGGTGGTCACCCGCCCCGAGGTGCTCAAGCGGATCGAGCCCAACGAGACGCTCTTGCGCGCGGTGATGCGCACCAAGCACCTGATGAACCCCGAGGTGCTGGCGCTGGCCCGCGAGCTGGTCGCCCGGGTCGTCCAGCAGCTCCTGGAGAAGATGCAGACCCAGGTGCGCGAGGCCTTCGCCGGGCTCATCGACCGGCGCAAGCGCTCGCGGCTGGCGATGGCGCGCAACTTCGACTTCCGGGCGACGTTGCGCAAGAACCTCAATCGCTACGACCCGAAGACGCGCAAGGTGGTGCTGGAGGACGCGCTCTTCTTCGCGCGCACCAAGCGGCACACCGAGAAGTGGCAGATCATCCTCGTCGTCGACCAGAGCGGGAGCATGGTCTCCTCGGTCATCCACTCGGCGATCACCGCCGCGTGCCTGTGGTCCATCCCGGGCGTGAAGGCGCACCTCATCGCCTTCGACACCGAGGTGGTGGACCTGACGAGCGACGTCGCCGACCCGGTCGAGACGCTGATGAAGGTGCAGCTCGGCGGCGGCACGGACATCGCCAAGGCCATGGCCTACGCGAGCCAGCTGGTGGAGGCGCCGCGCCGGACGATCGTCGCGCTGATCACCGACTTCTACGAGGGCGGCAACCCCGGGATGCTGGTGCAGGAGGTGCGCGAGCTCTGCCAGCAGGGGACGACGGTGCTCGGCCTGGCTGCGCTCGACCCGGAGGCCAAGCCGTCCTACGACCGCGACCTCGCGCAGCGGCTGGCCAACGAGGGCGCCCACATCGGGGCGATGACGCCGGGCGAGCTGGCGCAGTTCGTGGCCGACAAGGTGAAGGGCAGGCTGTAGGGAACAGCAAGCGCATGACCGAGAGAATCCGCACAGACCTGCTCGCGCTGACCGACGCCGCGATCATCGCGCTGTCCAACCGCGGCTTCTTCAACCGCGCGACCAAGGAGTACGGCGAGGGCTACGTGCCCGCCGTGGCGCTCGGCGACGACCTGGTGCTGGTCGCGACGTTCCCGGACGGCATCGTCACGCGGCTGCTGCCGGGCAAGGCGCTCAAGGACTGCCCCTGCTCGTGCGGCGGCACGCCCGTGTGCCGGCACCGCGTCAACGCCATCCTCGCCTACCAGAAGCAGCAGGCCAGCGCCGCTCGCTCCGCGGCGCCCGCCGAGACAGCCGCTGGACCCGCAGCCTCCGCACCGCAGCCCAAGAAGCCATGGTCCCCAGGCGAGATCTCCGACGAGGCGCTGGAGAAGCTCGTGGGCAGGGCCGCGCTCGAGCGCGCCCGGTCGCTGCGCCGACGCGGCGTGCTGGCCGAGGTGGTGCGCGGGACCTTCGAGGGCGACTCGCTGCCGCGGGTGAAGCTGCAGACCTCGACCGTCTCCTTCCTGGTCCCCGGCGACGCGAGCTACGCCAAGTGCGACTGCCGGCTGCGCACCGCCTGCGAGCACGTCGCGGTGGCGGTCTGGGCGTTCCGCCTCGCCGACGAGAAGGACCGCGCCGCGCTGGCCCAGACGGTGGAGGTGGCCGAGCGGACCGTCTCCTCCGACGACCGGCGCGATGCGGCGCTGGGCGATACCCAGGAGCTTGCGGCGCAGGTGGTGCTGGAGGGAGTGACCCGGCTGCCGGCGGCGGCCGCGGGGCGCTTCGCGCTGGCGAAGACGGCGCTGGAGCGCGCCCGCCTGGCCTGGCCGCTGGCCGTCGTGGAGGACGTCGAGGAGCTGCTCGACGCCTACCGCCGGCGCAGCGCCCGCTACTCGCCGGAGCGGGCGGCGATGCTGGTGGCCGAGGTCTTCGCGCGCTCCAGGGCCGGAGCGGGCCGCGGCGATCTGCCCACCAGCCTGGTGCTCGGCTCCGACGTCGCCATCGAGGCGGACCTCGACCAGTTGCGGCTCGCCGCGCTCGGCGCCCGCGTCGAGGAGGACGGGGAGCGCCGCGTGGTCTCGGTGTTCCTCGCCGACCCCGCCTCGCAGACCGTCCTCGTCCTGCAGCGCGGCTACGAGCCCGTGGACGGCAAGACCGAGGACGGGCCCACGCTGGCACGCCGCTCGGCGGTCGCCGGCTCGCCGTTGTCGATGGTGGCCGCGGCCCAGGTCGTCTCCAACGCCGCCAAGCGCAAGGCCAACCGGCTGCTGTCCTTCGGCGTGGGCGCGCTCAAGAAGACGAGCGTGCTCGCCGGAGGCTTCTCGCTGGACACCCTGCCTGCTTCGCTCGTCGTCCGCGACGTGGCTGCCTTCGTCGCTCAGCTCGCAGGAGAGCCGCCGCGCTTCCTGCGCCCGCGCCTGTTGGCGGAACACGTCCGCGTCTTTGCGGTCGCCGAGGTCGAGGTCGTCGCCTACGACGAGGGCGAGCAGGCGGTGCGCGCCAAGTGCGTGGACCCGGCGGGGAACTTCTTCTTCGTCGAGCTCGGCCACCGCAGCGTCGCCCCCGCCGCGCTGCAGGCGCTCGCGCAGCACCTCAGGAACGGCTCGGCGACGGCGGTCGTGGGCGACGCGCGCAACGCCGGAGGGGACCTGGTCGTCGACCCCATCGCGGTCGTCTCCGGGCGGCTGGTGGTGCTCGATCTGGAGGGTCCCTCCGAGGCAGGTGCGGCGGCGCTCGCGGGCCTGCCGCATGCGGCGCCCCGAGCGCCGGGGGACCTGCTGGAGCGCAGCGTCGCGTCGGCGCGGATCCTGCTGGCCGAGGCGGTGCACCAGGGGCTGCGCACGCTGACGGCGACGTGGTCGGAGCGGGTGCGGGGCGTGCGGGGGCAGCTGCGCGAGGCGGGGTTCGAGCGGGCGGCCGAGGCACTGGGCGCACTCGATCTCGCAGCTGCGGCGGCCAGGGCAACCGGGTCGGGTGAGGACGAGCTGGCGGCGGTGGAGCGGTGGGTCGATGCGGCGCTGCGGCTGGAGATGATTGGGGACCGGCTGTAGCACGGGGGGCCCCTCCCCCGCCTCCCCGTCGCTGACGGGTTGTACGGACCGGGCTCAGTGTGCCCACTGCTCCGGTGAGGAGCCCGGCTCTGCTCGCTCCCGCCTTCGGCGCGACACGGGGACCTGCTGCTCTCCGCGATACCAAGTGGCTTCCGTCGTCCTTTGGCGCGAGGCGTCCGCCGTGTCACGCCGTTGGCCGCCGAAGGCAACCCACGGGCTTCTCCCCGGAGCCCGGTCGTCCTTTGGCGCGAGGTGTCCGCCGTGTCACGCCGTTGGCCGCCGAAGGCAACCCACGGGCTTCTCCCCGGAGCCCGAGCCTCCTCCCCTCAATCCTCCCTCAATGCCTGCGACGGGGAGACGGGAGAGGGGCCCTCGTCCACCGCGGTCACAGGCTGAATCACGCTCAGCGCCCCCGCGCTGTCCGGCTCAGCCGCCACCGACAGGCCACCCGCCTCGGCCCCTGCGAGCCTTCCCTGGATGCCGCGGATGGCGCTACGGGCCACTTCGGCAAGCTCCCCTTTCTGCCGCTGCGCGATCCGCGGGACCGCCTCCACGGAGCCGACGACCCCCAGCGCCACGATGGCCTCGCAGCACGCCTCCTGCCAGCCCTGCTCGAGCAGCTTCGACAACACCGGCTCGGCCCGGGGGTCGCCCTGCTCGCCCAGCGCACGGCGGCCGGCGCCTCCGGGTCTTCGACGAGCGCCAGGAGCACAGGCAGCGCCCGCGCGTCGTCGACCTGCTTCGCGGCCAGCACTCGGACCTGGGGCGACGGGTCCACCAATGCCGACTGCAGCGCCCGTCCGACTGCGTCGTGCCGACCCCAGGCACGCAGCAGCACCTCCAGGTTCCTGCGCCGCACCTCCGGCTCGGGGTCGGCCTTCGCGTTGGCCTCGAGCGCCAGAGCTACCGGGCGCGCTGCCAGGCTCGCCGCCGCCTCGGCCACCACACGCACCGCCGCGACCACCTCGTCGTGCTTGGCTGCTCGGGCCAGCTCCAGCCGGATCGTGCCGCTCTTCACCACCGCCCCCCGCTCCACCACCTGCAGCGCGGCGCGCCGTCCCGCGCGGCCCAGCACCGACAGCACTACGTCCTGCGGCCCCTGGACGCTCACCTTCCGGTCGAAGTCCGGATCGCCGACCTGCACGTCCTCGCCGGCCACTGCCTTCTTGAGCGCCTCCAGCCGATCCTCGGCCCGCAGCACCAGCTCCTCGGGAAGGCCCCGGGCTTCCACCGCCACCACATGCGGGGCGCCCGAGGCGGGGTCACACTCCTCGGCCAGGGCCACCTTCACCCCGTCGAGCGTCCCGGTGACGATCCGGATCCCAGCCAACTCGGGATCGGGGTGCTCCAGGCTCAGCTCCCGCGCCAGTCGCCTCCAGTCGAGACGCGGCGCCCGCAACGGCCCGCGGAACAGCCTGGCGCCCAGCTCGCGCCACGCCTCGGAGTCCATGCGACGGCGACCGGAAGCCTCCGCCAGGACGAAGACGGCCAGCGCGCCGCCGATGACCACCACCAGCTCGACGGCTTCCGCGCCCATCCGCGCACCCTCCCCGACTGCCTCCGCCCTACACCCCGGCGATGTCGATCATCCTGCCCTGCCCGGGCTTGAGCGCCTTGATCGGCGTCCTCGCCATCACCTTGCAGAACACCGCCAGCAGCTCCGGGTCGAACCGCTGCCGCTCGTAGTTCCACATCAGCTGCAGCGCCAGGTCCGGACCGAAGGCCTCGTGGTCGGTCGTGGTGCTGGTCAGCAGGTCGTAGTACGAGCAGATGGCGAGGATGCGCGAGAAGTAGAGCGGGTCGCCCGCCGGGACGACCATCTGGATCTTCCCGGCCGTGGTCCGCACCGCCGTCCCGAAGGTCTGGTGCATCTGCACGCAGGAGAGCGCGCGCAGGAACCCCAGCTTGCGCGACCCCGACTCCGCCAGCACGCCCGTCGCCGCCTGCTGGTCGGCCTGCACCCGGCGCCGCTGCGCCTCCACCGGCATCCGCTCGGGCCGCGCCCGCAGCCGCTCGGCCGGCGGGACGCGCGCCAGCGAGGTCTCGTTGAGCAGCGCCGCGATCCCCAGGTCCTTGAGCTGCGCCTTGCTCAGCCCCAGCTCGCCGCCGAACGCCAGCGCCACGAGGCAGGTGTTGGCGAGGTGGTAGGCAAGCGCCTCCTCTGGCGGTCCGCTGGTGCTCATCCCCAACAGTTGGCTGCCATAGTCCTGCGAGACGTCGATGAGGTCCTGCACCAGGCGCCCGGCCCGCATGTTCATGGCCGGGTAGCTCTTGCCCTCGGCGAGCGCCTTGAGCACGCCTCCCACGAAGAACACCGCCCGCGCGTAGAGCGTCAACGCGTACTTCTTGCGGTCGACCTTGGCGTCGTCGTCCTTCTGGTTGTTGAGCTTCTCCCGAAGCTTCGACCAGCGGATGAGCTTCATCGACGCGAGCTTCTTGCCCTCGAGCCCGTCCTCGGAGAGCTCCTCCTGGCTGGGCAGCTCCTTGGCGAAGACCCACACGAAGTTCTTGAGCTCGCCCATCGTCGCCGACTTGGTCAGCGCGAAGCCGCCCACCTTGTGCGCCTCCATCTCGCCCACCAGGTAGCGCACGTGCTCGGCGGTGTTGGCGTCCAGGCGCACCAGCTGCTCGTTGACGAAGAAGGCGCCGTTGACCACGGTGAGGTCGAGCTTGCCCTCCTTGGCCACCAGGAAGTTGCACGTCTCCAGGAGCAGGTTGAGCGGCTTCTGGAAGATGGCGTTCTCGGGGTCGTACAGCTTCACCGAGCGCACCAGCATGTAGAGCGCGCCGACCAGGTTGCGGCACAGCGCCTGGAACTTGGCGTCGCTGCTCGGGGCAGGGTTGTGCGAGGGGGCGTCGCTCACGTCTTCTCCTCACCGCGGTCGTCGACCTCGACGTCCAGGTCGAGCAGGTCGTCCTCGCCGGCGCCGGCGGGCGGTATCCCCGCGCGGCGCTGCTGCGCCTGGGCCTTGCGCTCGGCCTCGCGGCGCGCCGACTCGATCTCCTCGGTCGCCATCTTCTCGCGCACCTTCTGGGCGTGGGCGGCGGCCTCGGCAGACTCCTGCGCGTGCGACTGCTTGGCCTTGGCGAAGTCCTGGAAGAGCGTGTCGGCGGCGGCCTTGGTCTGCGCGGCCTGCGCCTGCGCCTCGGCCTCGGGGCTCGGCCCGGTCGCGGCCTTGGTCCGCTCCGCCATCGCCTTCTTGACCTGCAGCATCGCCTTGCGCGCCGCGGTCGCCAGCTCCGGGTCCTCGTCGCGCGCCTCGGAGGCGGCCTGCAGCACGCGCACCGCCTGCAGGTTCTCCATGCAGGAGAACGCCTTGATGGCCAGCGCCTTCAGCTCCTGGATCTTGCGGCCGCCCAGGAGGCTCTTCTTCTGCTGCAGGAGGCTCGCGAGGTACTGGATGACATCGGGCTGCTCGGTCGCGCCCAGGCAGCTGAAGACGAGCGCCTTCTCGTCGTCGGGCCGCTTGTCCCAGTCGGGCAGCTTGGGCAGGCGCATCAGGTCCGCGGCCGCGCGCTTGGGCGCGGCCTGGGCCATGGCGCGGAAGGCCGCGGCGCGGACGATGGGCTCCTTGTCGGTGGTGGCCTGCAGGAGGATGCCGTGGACCGCGGCGCCGTCCGCGGAGTTGCCGAGGATGGAGGCGATCTCCGCGCGCACCAGCGGGTTGGGGTTCTTGATCGCCGAGGCGATGTACTTGGCCGAGTCGGCGAAGCGCGCCTTGTCGATGATGGCCACCATGTTGCGCACCGTCTGCGGCTTCTGCGCGTTGAGGCGCGAGACGAAGAACTCCGGCTTCTCGCGACCGGCCTTGGCGAGCGCGTCGACGAACAGGGCCCGGTGCTCGGCCTGCTCCAGGGTCTCGAGCGCGTCGGCCAGGGCCACGAGCGCGCCGTCGTCGAGCTCGGCGAGGCAGGCAGCGACGGCGGCCAGGTCGACGCTGGCGTTGGTCTTGAGCGCCTCGGCGAAGCGGGCCACGCGGGCCATCGCCCCCAGCTCCTTGAGCACCCCGCGGCGGACCTCGCCCGGCGGCGTCTGCGGCCCGCCGGAGGCCGTCTCCATCGCGGCCAGGTCCTTGAGGATCCGGGCGATCGACGGGTGGTCGTCCTGCAGCAGCATGCCGTCGATCATCTGGAGCAGGATCTCGACGACCGGCTTGGCGTGGGTCAGCAGGCCGCTGCGCAGGCCGCCGAGCAGGGTGCCCACCAGCTGCCGGTGCACGCGCACCGCCTCGTCCTGGTGCAGCTCCTGCTGGATCCGCTGGCGGAAGGAGGCCGAGACCTCGTTGCCGTCCAGGAGCAGGCCGCGGACGACGTCGATGCCCTCGAGCTTGAGGTCGAGGTCGCTGGCCATGACGCGGGCGAAGGCCAAGGTGTCGTCGGTCTGCCCGCGCAGGCGGCCGTAGAGGTACTCGACGATCTTGTCGACCTCGACCTGCGTCTCCTCCTCCGACAGCTCACCGACCCGGAAGCCCTCGACGACCACGTACTCGATGCTCTGGAAGTTGGCCTCGTAGAAGTGGGCGACGAGCGAGTCGCCCGCCTTCTCGGCCGAGAAGAGGATGGAGGCGAACTTCGTGAACTCGGCCTCGCCGATGCCGGGGCGCAGCGTGAGGTGGCGCACGCCCTCGCGGAAGAGCCGGCCGGGGATGGCCTCGGTCATCACCGGCGCCTCGCCCAGGAGCAGCGCCTCCGCGGTCACCTTGAGCGAGAGCGGGCCGGCCGCCAGGATCTTCGCGAGGGTCGTCGAGGCCGGCCGGAGGAAGTCGGCGAAGCGCGAGCTTCTGGTGCTGGTAGAGCGCCATCGACTTGGCGCCCTTCTTGAGGTGGAGGAAGAACTCCTGGACCGACTGGACGCGCGCCTGGTTGCCCGCCGCCTCGGGGGCGGCGTCGCTCTCGGGCTGTTCGGCCGGTCCGGGAGCAGGAGACGGCGGTCGAACGGCAGCCGCGGGTGCGGCTCGAGCGTTTGCGGGATCGTCCTGGGGCACTTCCTCGAGCAGCGGATCGAGCGGGTCGCTCATGGCGGCCGCTAGGTTACCAAATCGCTCGGCCGCGAATCGTCGGCGGGTCAGCGTGGGGGTGGCGCGGCTCGGGGCCAGGTTCCGAATGCTCCGAATCCGCAGCCACCGGGCGCGCGGCTCGGGGCCAGGTTCCGAATGCTCCGAATCCGCGAGGGTGGCGCGGCTTGGGGCCAGGTTCCGAATGCTCCGAATCCGCGAGGGTTGCGCGGCTCGGGGCCAGGTTTCGAATGCTCCGAATCCGCGAGGGTTGCGCGGCTCGGGGCCAGGTTCCGAATGTTCCGAATCCGCGGGGTTGTGCGGCTTGGGGCCAGGTTCCGAATGTTCCGAATCCGCCGGGGCCTAGTCGGCGGCAGGCGTCTCGCCCATCCCAGCTGTAAGCCATTAAAAATACTGGGCTAACTTCGTTTCGCATCGGATTCGGGCGGTTGAGCAATGACGCAGTGAGTCGTCTCCATTCGGAACATTCGGAACCTGGCCCCAAGCCGGTGGCGCGCATCCAGCGGGGATTCGGAACATTCGGAACCTGGCCCCGACCTCAGTCCTTGGGCGGCCGCACGATGAACAGCGACCGCGTGGTCGCCCGCAGCACCGCCTCGGCCACCGACCCGAGGACCAGCCGCGTCACACCCGTCCGGCCATGCGAGGCGATGCAGATGACGTCCGCGCCGACGCGCTCCGCCGCTTCGCAGATGGCACGAGCCGCCTCGTCGGAGTGCACGACCTCGGCCTCGGTGCCGATCTCCGCGCGCAGCGCGAACTCGGGGACGAGCGCCCTGAGTTGCGCCTTGACCGAACCGACGTCGTCCTTGCCGTGGGGCATCACGTGCAGCAGGTGGACGTGCCCGCCGCGCTCCGCGAGCAGCTCGTACGCGTAGGGCACGGCGAGGTTCGAGAACGGCGAGAGATCGGTCGCGACCAGGACGTGCTGCAGCCGCGGCCGCCCGCTCGGCGCCGACGCGCGCACGTCCTGGGTCCCCACGCAGGCCACGCTCAGCGTGCAGAAGCGCAAGACGACGCTGGAGATGGAGGCCAGGCGCGAGAGCCCGGTCACCTTGTGGGTGCCGACGACGACGAGGTCGGCCTGCCGCTCGCACGCCAGCTCGATGAGGTGGTCGCCAGCCCGGCCGACCGCGAGCTTGGCCACGACCTCCAAGGAGCCCTGCCCCCCCAGCTCGCCCACCCGCGCCTTCAGGTCGCGTTCGAGGAGCTGGACGGCCTTGGGGTCCGCGTCCACCGCGGAGACCGGCGCGAGGCCATACCGGCGCTGCGGCTCTTCCGGGTAGAAGACGTGCGCGGCCACCACGTCGCACGGCCCGACCTTGCGCAACGCTCGCACCCAGGCGAGCGCAGGGTCGCTGCTGGCCGTCCAGTCCAGGCCGACGACCACCCTCAGCGCCCGCTCGCCCTTGGCCCACGCCTCGAACGGCGCGGCGTCGCGGGCGACGATGACCGGGAAGCGGCCGGCCTGGCTGATCCGCTCGGCGGTGCCGCCCAGGAAGAAGAGCGAGGTGTTGGCCTCGCCGTGGCTGGCCACCACCACCATGTCCGCCTTCTTCTCGGCCGCAAAGGACAAGAGGCTCAGGCTGGCGGCGCCCTCGAGCAGCTTGGGCTGGACCTGGGGGCCCAGCGCCGCGGCCTCGGCGACGAGGCGCTCCTTTCGGCGGGCCTTCTCCGCCGCGTCGAGCTCCGGCTTCACGACATGCACCAGGTGCAGCTCGCCCTGGGCCTTCCTCGCCATCGCTGCCGCCGCCGCCCTCGCCGGCGCCGAGGCCTCGGACAGGTCGGTCCCGCACACGATCGTCGTCATCCCAGCCTCCACGCTGTGCGCGCCTCAATGGCCCGGCGCGAGCCCTCCCTTTCCTATCACGGCGCCGCAGCCTCTATAGTCGGCCCCTTGCGCGCGCCGCTGGAGGCGTCACCGTGGCAACGACCTGTCCCCGGCACCCGGGCTTCCCCACGACCGACCTCTGCGTCGGCTGCGGCGACTTCGTCTGCGGGCAGTGCGCCCATGTCACCGGCGACCGCCGGGTGTACTGCCCCCGCTGCCTGGCTGAGCTCCCTGCCGAAGACGCGACGTCCGCTCCCGCCCCGCCGCCGGCCGCTCCCCCACCGGCGAAGCCGCCCGCGGAACGCCGGCCGGTGCCGCTGCTCCCCGCCGTGGAGATCCCCTCGCCGCTCTGGCGCATTGTGAGAGAGAACCCCATCTCGGTCCTGGTGATGGTCCTCGGCCTGGTCGGCTTCGGTTGCACTCCGGTCGCCGTCGGCGGCGCCGTGGTCGGGTTCAACGAGGTGCGCAAGAACGTGACCGGCGCGACGCATGGAGACACGGCATTCGTCATGGCCGCGTTCTTCACCAACGTCGCGGCCATCCTGCTGCGCATGGCGGTGTGGCAGGGACGTTAGTCGCGCTCACTCCAGCTTCGGGTGCTTGAGCACGAAGTCGCCCACGAGCACCCCCTCCTTCGCGTCGGCGGCATCGCCCGACCCGCCCGCCCCATCGGCCGCTCGCGCCCGGTCGAGGACGCCGCTGACCGTCACCTTCCGCCCGACCACCCGCTGCGGCCAGGCGTCCATGCCCTGGCACCAGACCGACAGGTCGTCGCTGATGACCAACGCGCCCACGCGATCGTTCTGCGCCCGGCCCTGGAACCGCACCAGCCTGCCGAGCGCGTCCTCGACTCCCCCGAAGCCCTTGAGCTCCACCGGCTTGTAGGAGTGCTTGCGCGACTCCGGCACCGAGCTCGCCGCGATGCAGCCGGAAGCCGTCGCCCACAGGACCGCGCCGAGTACGAGAGTTCTCCTCACTGCGTCCCTCCCCGCGGCCGCTTGCCGGACCCAGACGAGGCTCCACCTTGTGAGGAGGAGGACACCTCGCAATGGACCCCAATCGCCGCTTCCTGGATCTGCGTCGCGTCGAGGCCTCTGACTGCCTCCTCACCATCTCCGGCCAGGAGGACGAGGTCCTGCGTGCCGCCCTGGGACACGAAGCTGGCGGATCACGCCCTGGAGGACGCGCCGCACCTGCGCATCGCGCTGCGCAGCGCGGTCGACACCTCCCAGCCGCTCTTGCCGACGCCTGGCCGCAAGGTGCTCGACTGCCGGGACCTGCGCGGCGAGGAGTCCTGCACGCTCTCGTTCTCCGGCCCTGCGAGCGACGTCGTCCAGGCGGCGATGGGCCACCTCGTCCGCTACCACCACGAGCGCGCGACGACCGAGCGCAGGGACGAGCTCACCTTGTCGCTCAAGGACCAGCCCACTTCGGCCCTGCTGCCGTTCGAGTGAGCCTTGGGGTCAGCTTGCCGGCGCCGCCGCGCTGGGCGCGATGCCGCCGTGGCGGCACAAGAACTCGTCGATGCGCCGCGCGGCACTCGACGTCTACCTTCTTCGCCCGCGGCACCAGCGCCGAGAAGCCCGGGATCGACAAGCAGCCCTCGAAGTGCGTCACCGGCGTGGGATCCACCGCCTCGATCTTCGGGTTGATCAGGACGTAGAACGGCACGCCCTTGCGCTCCTGCGCCCTGTTCAGGTCCTCCGGGTCGTCTAGCGGCAGGCTAACCTGCGGCGCGGCGAGGCCCACTCCATGCTGCAGGAGTCAATCAGTGCCTGTAATAGCGCGCAGACATGCAAGCATCGTGTTCCTGGCGTTATGGCTGCCCGCCTGTGGCGGCCGCCAGCCTCAATTTGGAGATGCCGGGGAGGGCGCGGATGGCGGCGCCGACGGGAGCAGCGCGGGAGCCGACGCGAGTCCCCTAGAAGATGCGGGACTTCGTCGAGACGCCTCTAGGGGCCGCGACGCAGAGGCTTGGGACAGCGCACTGAGTAGTCCGGATGTCGCAGATGCCGCTCCAGACCTGTGCGGCTGCTACCCGCCGGCTCAGTGCAATGGCTCGTTGGATGGGTGCTCCTTCGAGTGTGCTCGCTGCGATGAGTCCCTTCGCTGTCCGGGTGACGGGGGCTTCTGCGACTACGACCCTTGGTATGCAGCCGGCGTTTGCCTCTACTACATGCCTACCTGCCCAGGACTTGGGCCCACGCCGAGCATCGTCGATGTCGAGAGGTTCTGGCCCTACGGGTGCATGACCCTCGAGCGCTATGGGGTCAAGAACCACGACTGCCAGGCCCACAACATCGTAGACCTCGCGAATTCAGAGATTGTCCTGATCTTCCGCTATCAGGCGCTCGAACCTGATGCCGGTGTGAACGAGGTGCCTGTCGGGCGCATCGCACTGCCTCAGAGCATCCGCTCCGCATGGATGGAGGCTGCGAACCACGGGCTCTGGTGTCAGAAGACGGTTCCGCTCACGACGTTGGCCTGCGGAGCTGATTTGCCTTCGATCTTCGTCAGCGCGGAGGCGCCGGACGCAAGCAACGGCTTCTGGTACGAGGAAGTCGGCGGAACCATCCCTGCGGAAGCCGTCTTCAGGGCGACGCGCATGACCATGGAGCACACCAAGCCACAGTGGTGGGACTTCATGGTCGGCCCACCCGATGCCGGCCGGTAGTCGCGAATGAGCAATCGCGGGAGTCATCAAGGCGACCAAGCGCCAACCGATTGTCGAAGGGCGTGTGAGCCTGGTCAGCTGGCCGGCGCCGCCGCGCTGGGAGCGATGACGCCGTGGCGTCGCAAGAACGCGTCGATGCGCCGCGCGCACTCCTCGGGGGCGCGCTGCAGCAGCAGGTGGGGCGCGTCGACGTCCTCGATCTCCATGCTCGGGCACACCCGCCGCATCCGCTCGGATTCCTGGCGGCCGACCGCGCGGTCTCGCTTCGCGCGCAGGTAGAGGACGGGCACCTTGCAGCGGGCGAGCTCGGCGTCGACGTCTACCTGGGCGATCGCCCGAAGCCTCGCCGACATGGCATGGGGGTCGACGAAGCGGTTGGCCAGCCGGAAGGCCGACAGGTCGAGCGGCCCGGCATCCTCTCCCATCAGGTAGCGGCGGACGACGGAGTCCGGCAGCCGCGGAACGAAGAGCGGCGCGCGCGCCAGTGGCCACAAGAGCGAGAGCAGCCTGCTCGGACAGCGTGAGAAGGACGCCGCCAGCACCACCGCGCGCGCGTTCGGGTCGCGGTCGGCGAGCAACAGCGCCAGCGGGCCGGAGAAGGACTCGCCCAGCACCGCGTAGGGCACGTCGGGCGGGTGGACCGCGGCGGCCAGCGTCCGGTGGTCCTGCGGCCGCTCCTGCGACAGGTCCTCGCAGACGGCCGCGACCTCGGGCGGGAGCGCGCCCCTGAACGACCGGAAGAGGATGCCGGTCCCGTCCATCCCCGGCAGCAGCAGGATCGGAAGGCGCTCCATCGCGGCGACCTACCTTTCGTCGATGCCCAGCTTCTCCATCAGCTCGGGCACGCTCAGCTCCTCGAGGAAGCGGCCGGCGTTCTCGTTGGTGGTGAACGAGCGGGTGTGCATGCGGTCGATATAGAGCCGCCCATAGAGGTGGTCGATCTCGTGCTGGAGGATGCGCGCGTACCAGCCCGAGGCCTCGATGGTCACCGGCTGGCCCTTGTGGTCGAGCGCCTCGACCCTCACCTTCTTGGCGCGCGGCACGAGCGCCGAGAAGCCGGGGAGCGACAGGCAGCCCTCGAAGTGCGTCACGGGCGTGGCGTCCACGGCTTCAATCTTGGGGTTGATGAGGACGTGGAACGGCACGCCCTTGCGCTCCTGCGCCTTCTTCATGTCCTCCGGGGCGTCCTCGAGCGCGCCGGGATCGTCTTCGATCACCGTCAGCTTCATCGACAGGCCGACCTGGGGCGCGGCGAGGCCCACGCCGGGGGCGTCGCGCATGGTCTCGCGCATCAGCTCGATGAGCTGCTGGACCTCGGCGGACTGGATCTCCTTCTTGGTGAGGTTCCGTCCTTCCATGCGCAGGACCGGATGGCCGGTCTGGACGATCTTCAGCAACATTGGGGCTGCCTCCTTCCTCGAGAGGATAGCGTCTGCCCGAGCAGCGCACCGTGGAACCTTTGGTCGCTCCCCTCGCCCCGATGGCCGATAGTGGCCCCGACGCCCCGTTCAGGAGGTCGCCTTGCCCACGGAGTTCCACCTCCTCTCCCCCGAGGCCAAGGCCGTCTTCCTGGTCGGCGAGATGAACGCCTGGGATCCGAGGGCCACGCCGATGGCCCGCGACGCCGCCGGGCGCTGGTCCGTGGCGCTCCCGCTGGAACCGGGGCAGTGGCTCTACAAGTTCTTCGTCGACGGCCGGTGGATCGAAGACCCGGAGAATCCGCTCTCGTCCGCCGACGGGCAGGGCGGCAGGCACAGCTGGGTCGTGATCGGCGACGGCGCCTTCCATCGACACGAGGGAGTTCCCCACGGATTCGATCGAGGCGCTGCGCATGCCTTCGGAGGCGCTGGGCACGGAGGTGGAGTTGAACCTCTACGTGCCGCCGGGCGCGACGAAGACGCCGCTGCCCCTGCTGGTGCTGCTGCACGGCCAGAACATGGACCGCGCCCAGTGGGTCGACAACGGCCGCATCGCCGACTTCATGGACAACCTCGTCGCGGCCAAGCGGATCCTGCCGTTCCTGGTGGCCATGCCTTCGGTGATGCCGTTCGTCGACCGGCGCGAGCCGCTCCTGCGGTTCCTTGCCGAGGAGCTGCCGGCGTGGCTGGCCGCGAACCGCGGAGCCTCGACGCAGCGATCCCGGCGCGCGCTCGGGGGCTTCTCGATGGGCGGCGGGCTGACGCTCCACGTCGCCGCGGCGTTCCCGGAGTCCTACGGGCTCTGGTTTCCGCTCGCCGCCGCGGTCCGCGACGAGGCGATGGACGCCTGGGGCGAGGCGATGCGCACGGCCGGGCCCATCGTCCAGGCGTGCGGAACCGAGGACCGGCTCGCGGCCACCAACGAGCGGATCGCGGCGACGCTGCGGAGGCTGAAGGCCGACGCCGTCTACCTGGCTCGGCCTGGTGGGCACTCGTTCCGATTCTTGAATGCGTTCACGCCGCAGATGCTCGAACGCTTCGGGGCCCCCCTGCCTCCCCGTCGCTGATGGATCCGGTGGATTCAAGCAAGGATGCCCAAGGCTCCGGGGAGAGCCGTCATGCGCTTCGCGCATCGCTGGGAATGAAAACCCCTATGCGTCGCGTGAGGTGGAGAAGAGGAAGTGCGGACCATTCTGGGCTCGAATGGAGCTTGTCGAAGGCGACCGTTCGAGACCGGACCCTAATGGTGGTGTCGACCCCGTCGGGGAGAATGGTCCGCGCTGTGCGTTGTACCGCTGGTTGTTGCCCCCGGGGAAGTCGCTCGGGTGAGCACGCATGACAGGCTTCGTTGCTGCCAAGCAGCGTAGCGGTCGTCTCCGACGCTGTTCTCACAAGGAGGCTGACCATGGACGTGACTCATCGAAGTTGTTGTGGCGTGGACGTTCACCAGGCTGTCGTTGTCGCTTGCGTGATCGTTCAAGACGGCAGACGGAAGCGACAGCGCAAGGAAGTGCGCAGTTTCTCGACGGTGGCCTCTGGGCTGAAGGAGATGGCCCAGTGGATCCAGTCGATGGGTTGTACGTGTGTCGCGATGGAGAGTACGGGCGTTTACTGGATGCCTGTGTACGAGATGTTGGAGGGCGTCGTCCCGAACGTCATCGTGGCCAACGCGAGGCACATCAAGAATGTCCCGGGCAGAAAGACGGACGTGTGCGACTCCATGTGGATCTGCGAGCTGGCGCGCCATGGTCTGCTCAAACCAGGCTTCGTTCCGCCGAGACCGATACGGCAACTGCGCGAACTGACACGCCAGCGCCATCGCCTGGTGCAGTCGGCAGCGACCGAGCGCAACAGGTTGATCAAGGTGTTGGAGCGCCACGGCGTGAAGCTCTCGACGTTCCTCTCCGACGTCTTCGGAGTCTCTGGGCGCCAAATCATCTTGGCGTTGATCGCTGGCAAGGCGACGCCGGAGCAGATGGCGCAGTTGGCGAAGGGGACGCTCAAGAAGAAGGCGGCCGATATCCAGCAAGCCCTCGAGGCGCCGCTGGATGACGCCGCCCGATTCGTGCTCAAGAGCCAGTACGAGCATGTCGTCGCCACCGAGAAGCGGATCGCGGCGCTCGACGACGAGATCGACAAGAACCTCAAGCCGCACGAGGAGGCTCAGAAGCGGCTCGAGTCGATCGTGGGTGTCGGCGCGGTGAGCTCCGCCGCGATCATCGGCGAGATAGGGACGGACTTGAGTTCCTTTCCCAACCAGCGCGCATTCTCAAGCTGGTGCGGCCTCAGTCCCGGCAACAACATGAGCGCCGGCAAGCGCGCGAACAGCCCCACGAACCTGGGCAACTGCTTCCTGCGCTCGCTGCTGGTCGAGTGCGCGTGGGCGGCCATCAAGTCGCCGGGCTACCTGAAGACGAAGTACTACAAGCTCAAATCGCGCCGCGGGGCCAAGAGGGCCATCGTGGCGATCGCCCACAAGCTGGCCATCGCCGTCTACCAAGTGCTTCGCCAGAAGACCGAGTACAAGGAGCTGCCGGTCGAGCATCTCGAGCGAGCGAAGAAGCAGCACCTGGAAAAGGCCGCCCGCAAGCTCTCGGCGAACGGCTACGTCGTGCTGAAGCCCACGGTGCCGGCTGAGCCCGAGCCGAAGGCCGAGCTCACGGCCCCGAAGCGCTCGAAGAAGTACAAGCGCAAGGCGATCAGAACCGACCCAGACTGAAGTCACACGATCGCCCCGCCGAGCGACCAGCAACGCTCTACGGGACACCGTTGCCTTCCAACACGCCCGAGGCGAACTAAGGTCTCACGCCACATCCCTGCCCGCCGAACCCGACCGTCACCGACGGCCTGAGGCTTTGTTTACCTCCAAGCCAGATTTGACGAAGGTTTTCATGACAGGAGACCGCGACCGCCTTCGGCCTCCCATGGCTGACACGAGACTGGGTGTCACTGCTCTGGAGGATCTGAACGCGGTCCCTTTCGACTCGGTCTTTCCTTGCTTCGCTGGCCGCGATACCCATGGGAGGTCTGCCGACCGCCAGGAGCCACCTCTGATGCGCCATCTCGTTCGACTGTCTTTGCTCGCTGCTCTCCTCGCGCTCGCTGCTTGCGGCGGCGGCAATCCGCCCGCTGGCCTCGATTCGGGCACGCCCAACCCCGCCGATGGCTCCGTTGCTGCCGGTGACACCGGTACCTCCAGCCCTGCGGACGCCGGCTCGCAAGCTGGCGACACCGGGACGCAGCCCTCCGGCGACGCCGGCACCGCCACCTCGCCCGACACCGGCCTCGACCCCAACCAGCTCTCCCGCTGCTACTCGCGCGCGAGCTTCGGTCCGAGCTCCCTTACCTCCGGCCCGGCCTACCTCGTCGACTCGGACGGCTACGAGTACACGGTCAACGAGCGCTCCGACTCGCCCTACGAGCAGATGCTCTCGGTGGCGCTCTGGCCGCACTCCTCCTCGACGCTGCTCAAGGGGACCTTCAATCTCGCTGCCGAGCCGTTCGACTACTCAGCATGCGAGCGCTGCGTGCTGGTCATCGCCGGCAAGTCCCAGACCGATCAGAAGCACTACCTCGCGCAGCAGGGCTCGCTCACCGTCACCGAGGTCAGCGCCACCAAGATGGCGGCCTCGCTCTCCAACGTCCGCCTGGCGCAGGTGACCATCGACGAGAACACGCTCGCCACGAGCCTGGTCCCCGGCGGCTGCACCCTGGAGATCCCCGCGCTCTCCTTCACCTATGGCGGCGCCGTCGTCGACCCGCGCATCGCCCAGTGCTACCTGCCCGAAACCTTCGCGAGCGACGCCTTCTCGGACTACGTCTACGACTACGAGGCCAACGAATACGGCTGGTTCTACCGGGCCATCGACATGCCCGACTCGGCCGGCATCCCCAACCTCACCCTCTTCGTCGAGGTCCACAAGCTGGGCACCGGCACCTTCTCGCTCGCGGGCGCCCAGACCAACTGCCCCAGCTGCTACCACTTCGTCATCATCGAGGCCCAGACCGTCTCGGGCGACATGAAGACCTACGTCAGCAGCGGCGGAAACCTGGTGCTCACCGAGATGAGCGACACCGTGATGGCCGGGCGCCTCGAGAACGTCACGCTGGTCGAGACCGTCATCACCACCGACACCACCGGCCACTCCACCTACACCCCCGTCCCGGGCGGCTGCACGACGACCATCCCCAGCCTCGCCTTCGACAGCCGCAACGTCTCGCCTTGAGCCACGTCCGCTGCTGAGGGCAGGGAGCACCGATGAACGATCTCGAAGCGATCCGCGCCCGCCGCTCGGTGCGCGCCTACCAGCCTGACCGCCCGCTCTCCGCCGACGAGCGCGCGGGGCTGGAGCGCGCCGTGGCCGCCTGCAGCAAGGGCCCGTTCGGCAACGAGGTGCGGCTGGTGCTCGTGACGCTCTCCGAGGCCGAGCGCGGCCAGAGCCAGGCGCTGTGGACCTATGGCGTCATCCGCAACGCGACCACCTTCATCGCCGGCGCGATCGACCCGAGCCAGCCGGGCGCCACCTTCGACTTCGGCCACTGCCTGGAGCGGGTGATCCTCGAGGCGACCAAGCTCGGCTTGGGCACCTGCTGGCTGGGCGGTACCTTCCGCTCCAGCGCCTTCGCTTCGCGCATGAGCCTGCCCCCGAGCCACGTCATCCCCTGCGTGACGCCGGTGGGCCATGGCGCCGACAAGCGCACGCTGGTCGATTCCGTCTTCCGGGCCTTCGCCGGCAGCGACCGGCGCAAACCCTGGAGCGAGCTCTTCTTCGAAGCCGACGGCCGCACGAGCCTGACCACCGCAACCGCCGGCCGGTTCGCCGAAGCGCTGGAGTGCCTGCGGCTAGCGCCCTCGGCCTCGAACAAGCAGCCTTGGCGCGTCTTCAAGGCGGGCGACGAGGCCTGGCACTTCGGCCTTTCGCGCAACACGCTCTACGACAAGTCGATCAGCGCGGTGAGCCTGCAGGACATCGACCTGGGCATCGGCATGAGCCACTTCGAGCTGGTTTGCCGCGCGCAGGGGATCGCCGGCTCGCTCCAGCGCGAGCCTCGCGTCCAGCTCCCGGGCGGAGTCGAGTTCGTCGCCTCCTGGCGGTCGCTGGCGACCTAGATCGACTTGGCCAGCGAGCCGGGCGCCACCTGCTGCTGCGGGACTTCCAGCCTCGGGACCTTGCGCAAGAAGGGGCACGCCGTGCAGCCCAGCCCCGGCCGCAGGAAGTCTCGGGTACCCGCCGGCTCCGGCGCAGCGGCGCTCGTCGGCTGCTGGCCCCAGGAGCACACGCCCGGCTCCTGGGAGCCCGCCATCCAGCGATGGAACCGCATCGACTCCTCGAGCGTGAGCAGCCCGTGCGTGGTCGCGAACTCGCGCGAGGAGATTCCTCCGGGTCCCGCCAGGGTGTCCGCATGACAGGAGGTACAGCGCCGCTCCATCAGATCCGCCACCTCGCCGGTCAGATGGCGCTGCGACGACAGGCCGCCCGTGTTCGACTCGGGCGAGGCGCTACCGCAGGCGGCAGCGGTCAACAAGGACAGCAGGGCGAGCGCTCGGTGCATCGGAAACCTCCGGCGAACGCACGCTGGGATGCACCAAGCGTCCGCGAGGCTCGAAGGCCACCGAAATGGGGGGCGCCGTCCGTCAGCGCCGACCGACTCTGCCTCCGTCCGCTCCGTCCCAAGGCCACCAGGCCACTGGCGTTGGATCGACGGGGCGCATCAACCGCCTTGCGAGCTCCAGTCGCTCCCGACCGAGCTTCCGGCAGCGGGTCGCTGCTGACGAGCAGGCCGCCGAGCGCTTCGACGTACCGCGCCCATGGCTCGGGCCGCTCGACATCGGCGCGGGCCAGGACGCAGTCGGGGTCGTTCACCCAGAGGCGCCCGTGCATCCACGCCCGCGCCTTGCCGGCGAGCAGCGCGCTCTTCATGGCCGGCTTGCTCAGATCGCCGAGCTTCGGCTCCCAGCGCGGCGCGACGTCGGGGCTGACGCGCATCGCGTCGACCAGGCCGATGCTGGGCAGCAGTGGAGCGCCGCATCCGAGGATCACCGCGTCGTCCCCGAGCCCTTCGCGAATCAGCTCCAGGCCGCGCCGGTAGGCGGTGAGCGGCGAGACGTCCTCGTGACGCAGACCCGGGAGCGCTCCGCCGTAGAGGAAGTCGAGCTTGTGGAAGGCGAACCCGCGAGAGCGCAGCTGGGCGAACAGCTTGACCAGGTGTTCGGCCACGGCCGGGTTCGTCACGTCCAGCACGCCGATGCGCTGGCCCCAGTGGCTCTCGGCCGCGACGGCCCCGCGCACCTGCCAGTCGGGGTGCCGCTCGGCGAGCTGGGACTTCTCGCCAACCAGCAGCGGCGCCGTCCAGAGGCCGGGGACGCGCCCGGATTCGCGGATGGCGTCCGCGACTGCGGCCAGGTCGCCGAAGGCCGAGCGGCACTCCAGCCAGTCGCCGATGCCTGCCTGATAGCCGTCGTCGACCTGCACGACGCCGACGTTGAAGCGCTCTGCGTCCAGCGCCTTCAGGTTCGCGAGCACGTCGTCCGCGGTGACCTTGTCCCAGTAGGCGTACCAGGAGCACCAACCGGCCGGCAGCGGCTTCACCGGCCGGGCGTGCAGGCGCGCGGCGTAGAGATCGCCGACGGCCGCCAGCCCAGCGTCGAGCGAGGGCGCCGACAGGCTCTCGACCGCGCCGTCTGCCGCGATGACGACGCGCTCGCCTTCGATCCGGGCGCGGATGCTGGCGACCTCGCGGTCCGGCCGCGGGCTGAAGAACAGCTCGGCGGTCCGGTCCTCGCCCACCAGCCCAAGCAAGCCCTCGGCCTGGAAGCCTTCGCGCGGGGCTTCGCGGTCTGGCCGGTAGCCCATGACGCGCCAGTCTTCGCGCTGGGCGCGGGGCGAGCAGGGCGTCGTCGCGGGGTAGACGCCGCTGGGGCTCCACGACTGCCAGCCGTGCTCGTACACGAAGCACTCGCTCGCCGGGCCGCGGCTGGCGTGCACGTCATGGAACCCGAACTCGTCTTTCATCGCCGCTGTCGTCAACGATCCGGGTCAGCGGGGGACGACGACGATGCCGTTGCTGACCTGGCGCACGCCTTCCTGCCGGCGCACCACGTCGGCGGCCCCGTCGCGCTGCACCTGGGTCGCGGCCTTGCCGGTGAGCGCGACGACGCCGCCGGCGTAGGTGACCACCAGGTCCAGGATGTCGATGCCCGCGGCGCCGATGGCCTCCTTGAGCTCGGCCGCAGCGCGCTGGTCGGCGCGCGCGCGCCGAATCATTTCGGCCACGTCAGGAGGAATGCCCGGAGGCAGCGAGTCTTTCCCGTCAGACATGTCCCGCCCCCTGGGTGTCGGACTTGAACGCGGGTCGACTAGACGATACCCCGGAGCGCGGCCCGACGTCAGCCTCGAATCCTGGCGTACCATCCTCGGCCCATGCTCCCTCTCTCCGCCGCCGCCCTGCTGCTCGCCCTCGGAGCAACGCCGACCGCTCCCGCCGCTGCCGCAGAAGCCGACTCCGCCGCGCGTTTCGCCCGGCTCGCTCTGGGCTGTGTCGCGCTCGAGTACCCCAACAAGATCTCCCACGTGCTCAGCTCGGACGCCGACGTGCACCCGCCGCGCGAGCTGACCCCGGCGTTCTTCGGCTGCTACGACTGGCACTCGTCGGTGCACGGGCACTGGCTGCTGGCGCGGCTGGCCCGGAGGAGCCCGGACGCCGGCTGGGCCGCCGAGGCCCGCGCGGCGCTCGCCGTGAACCTGACCTCGGAGAAGATCGCCGCGGAGGTCCGCTACCTGAAGGGCGCGGGCCGCGCCAGCTTCGAGCGCCCCTACGGGCTCGCCTGGTTGCTCGCGCTCGCCGGCGAGCTGCGCGAGTGGGCCCGCGACGGGTCGTCCGAGGCGAGGGCCTGGTCCACGGCGCTCGCGCCCCTGGAGTCGGCCGTCGTCGAGCGGCTCTCCGACTGGCTGCCCAAGCTCACCTTCCCGGTCCGCTCCGGCGAGCACAGCCAGACCGCCTTCGCGCTGGGGCTCGCGCTGGACTGGACGGCCTCCGCCGCGCCCGACGCCGAGACCGCCGCGAAGGCCAAGGCCCTGGGCGAGCTCGTGCGCGCCCGCTCCCGGGCCTTCTTCGAGAAGGACCGCGCCTGCCCACTCGCCTACGAGCCCTCGGGCGAGGACTTCCTCTCGCCCTGCCTGGCGGAGGCCGACGTGATGCGCCGGGTGCTGGCCCAGAAGGAGCTCGCGCCGTGGGTCGACGCCTTCTTCCCCAAGGACTCGCTCTCGCTGCTCCAGGTCGCCGCCGTCAGCGACCGGACCGACCCCAAGCTCGTGCACCTCGACGGGCTCAACCTCTCACGCGCCTTCATGCTCGAGGGCCTCGCCGCCTCGGTGCCGCCCAAGCACCGCCTGCGCAAGCCGCTCGAGTCCTCCGCAGCGGCCCACCGTGCGGCGGGCCTGGCCGCGGTGACCGGCGAGCACTACGTCGGCGGGCACTGGCTGGGCAGCTTCGCCACCTACCTCGTCACCGGCCGCGGCCTGGGCAGATAGGCGTCGCGCTTCAAGCTCGTCTCCACCGCCTCCGGGAAGAGCTCGTCGGGGACGGTCGACAGCGCGTCGTCGCGCGCCCCTTCGATCCACTGCCAGCGGCCCGAGCGCTTCGCGAGCAGGCCATAGCGGGGCTCCGCGGTCGCCAGGCGCAAGAGCCAGTACGCGACCTTGCCGCCTTGCGGTTTGCGCCACAGGACGGCCTCGACCTCCGCCTCACACTCCCCGGCGTGCTCGAGCACCGCGGCCGAGGCCTCGAGCCGGAAGATCTCCTCGTCGAGCGCCTCCAGGAAGCGGGCCACGCGCAGCGCGCCGTTGACGGGGTCGCGCCGGGCAGAGCCGCGCTCGAGACGGACCACCAGCTTCACCGCCGCGCACAGGGCGACCCGGGTGGCCGCCGGATTGTTGACCGCCCTGCGCGCCGCGGCGGCCGCGAGCCGGGCGATGGACAGGTGCTCGGGCGGGTAGCGCGCGTTGCCCTGCGAGGAGGGGTAGCGGCGGGCGCTCTCCCGGTCGGCGACGTAGCCTTCGGCCTCGGCGATCGCCTCCGAGAACTCGCGCCGCGCCGATGCAGGGACCGCGGCCTCCACCCAGCGCGCGCACCAGACCCCCAGCCGCGCCAGCTCGGCCGGCGCGAGCTGCGGCGTCGGTCCGACGAACCGGGGCTGGTGCTCCAGCACGCGGGGCTCGGTGGCCGCGACCGCCGCTGCGAGGATGGGGTTGAGCTCGGCCATTCGTCGGGGCCGGAGGCTAGCACTGGGAACACCGGGCCGCCGCCTTGGCCCGCGGTTGTGGTTCAATCCGCAGCACCATGCGCCCGCTCATCGTCCTCGCCGCTCTCGCCAGCCTCTTCACCACGGCCTGCGCCACCCCTGCGGTGCCGCGCACCCGGTACCGCGTGGGCGACTACGTGGTCTACCGCTACGAGGGCCGCGGCCTGGCCGAGCCGGTGACCCTGCGCGAGGAGGTCACCGCCCAGGAAGGCAACCGCCTGCGCATCGACGTCACCGCCACGCGCGCCGCCGACGAGCGCCGCTGGGTCCAGGTGCTCACCGACACGCCCGAGAACCAGCAGGCGAACAAGCTCGACGCGCTCTACGAGTCGAAGAGCGGTGCGTTCGTGAGGCTGGCCAACGAGGGCAACCAGGACGTCTACCGGCTCTACGAGTGGACCCTCTTCAACCCCGACAAGCCCGCCTCGGGCGTCCTGAAGAGCGAGTGCCGCCGGCCCGTCCTGGCCCACGAGCTGACCTGCCGCTGCACCAACGCCCAGAGCGAGTGGAAGGGCGCGGTGCTCCTGTTCGAGGCGACCGAGTGCCCGGACTTCCTGTGGACCAACGGCCCCTCGCGGTTCACCGACGCGGCGACCGGGGAGGACGTGCTGAAGGTGGAGGTCGTCGAGCAGGGGCGGAAGGCGAGCGCCTTGCCGCAGTCGTTTGAGCCGAAGTAGGGCTTCGGACTGCGGGCTTCGGGCTTCGGGCTTCGGGTACTGCCTGCCTCCGTGCCAGCGCGCGGCCCCTCGCTGCCTCAGCTCTTCTTGATCTCGAGCAGCTCGACCTCGAAGACCAGCGTCGCTCCGCCGGGGATCTTCGGAGGCCGGCCGCGGTCGCCGTAGGCCGTGTCCGACGGGCAGACCAGCCGCGCCTTGCCGCCCACCTTCATCAGCGCGACGCCCTCGGTCCAGCACTTGATGACCCCGCGCAGCGGGAAGGACGCCGGCAGGTTGCGCTTGTAGCTGCTGTCGAACTCGGTCCCGTCGATCAGCGTGCCGCGGTAGTGGACGCTGACGGTGTCCGCGGCGGTGGGCTGCTCGCCGGTGCCCGCCGTCAACTCCTGGTAGACGAAGCCCGCCGGCTGGCGCTTGGAGTTGGGCTCGGCGGCGGCCTTCTGCGCGAAGGCTTCGCCCCGCTCCTTCTCCGCCTGCACGGGCGACGCCGCGGCAGCAGCCGGAGCCGGAGCCGGAGCCGGAGCCGGGGGCGTTGCGGACTTCTCTTGCGCCTTGTTGCACGCCGTCGCCAGGACCATCACTGCCAGAACGCATCCGAGTCGCATGGTGCCTCCTTGCTTGAAAGTTGGCGCACGATCTCTCGGGTACCAGCGTTCGCGCAACCCAAGCGTGAGCCACCGGGTCGCGCGCCGGACACCAACCGAGACCTCGCCCCGTGGGGCGGTGTACGGTCCCAGGCCAGTCCCCGAGACGGGAGGCCCTTCATGAAGAAGCTCGTCGCGCTCTTGGTGCTCTGGTTGGCAAGCGTGGCCTCTGCCCGTGCCGACGTCCCGCCGCCGCCGGAAGCTCGCTGCCCGCTGCACGACGAAGAAGGCGTGCGCCAAAGGCGAGGAGGCCACGTCCTGCCAGACGAATCAGCGCGGACCAGCCACCTGCAAGAAAGACCTCGCCAAGGACGGCTGGACCTTCAACTGCAAGGTGCGCAACCCGGACGGCTGGAACGAGATCTGGTGCCGGGCCAAGCCCGATGCGCCGAAGTAGGCGCCGCTCATGTCACAAAGTAGCTGCCTATCTTCAGCAGTCTGGGCGAACCGGCCTGGGCTCCTCTGAGGTCGGCTCGCCCAACGGGAGTCCTCACAACGACTCGAGGACCGTCCACGGAAGGACCGGCCCGCCGCCGTCCTGGTCCACCGCCACCTCGTGCATCACGCCGTCGATGTAGCGCGTGCGCCACTTGAGGACGAGTCCCTCGCCGCGCGCCTCGAGTCCATCCGCCCAGTTGTGGTGGGTGTTGGTGTAGCGCAGCCGGTCCATCGCATCGACGAGGACGGTCCGACCTTGGAAGGTCAGCTCGAACGAGAGCGGCGCGAAGATGGAGCTCTCGCCCACGCCCTGGCCGGCCCACTGTCGCACCATCACCATCGCCAGCCCCTTGCCGTCGTCCGCCTTCAGCGTCTCGCGCGCCGGCTCGGGATAGGGGCCGAGCTCGCCGGCCTGGGTGAGGTACTCGGTCAGCGTCGCCCCCCTTGAGTCCTTGACCGTGACGAAGAAGTCCGTGCCGTTGGCGGTGGTGATGGTCGCCGAGTAGGTCCCGAGCTTGACCGTGTGACCCGGCCGCCCCGAGACCGTGACCGGGCTGATCGCCGCGCCTTCAATCGGCGTCCCGATGAGCGTCGGGTCCTCGCCGAACCAGGTGGGCACCACGGCCTTGAGCGAGTAACCGGGCGCCGCAGCCTGCGGGCAGGTGAGCAGCTGGAAGCTGTCGGTGTATCCGGTGGAACCGCTGAACCCGACCAGGAAGACCTTGCCGTCGGCACAGGACATCTGGACGGTGCGCGTGAGCTGGGCGTCGTCGATCCGCTCGAGCGAGCCCTGCACCTCCCAGCGCTCGGTGAGGGTGGTGTTGTCCGCGTTGCGCAGCGTCAGGTCGAGGTAGGGCGGGGCGCCCCAGCCGTTCACGCCATGGAGCGCCACGCGCTCGGGCGTCTGCGTCGGCACGTCGGTCGCTCCCTCGGCGATGGGGCGGAAGACGGTGTGGTACAGGCGCGGCTCCTGCGTCAGGTCGATGACCGACTCCTCGTCCCAGTTGTGGTGCTGAGCCGCGTAGGTGTGCGCGAAGAAGTCGCCGGACTCGACGACCGCCCAGGCCAGGTCGGTGAACGCGAGCTGCACCCCGGTCACGTGCACCGGGTTCGAGCCTGCCATCGCCATCTGCGTGTTCAGGAAGCGCGTGAGGACCAGGTGCCGGCCGTTGCGCGTGGCGCGCAGCACCTGGACTCCGGCCTCCAGGTCGGGTCCGCCGTCGCAGGACTCGAGCATCACGGTGTAGGCCTGGCCCGGCGCCTCCAGCGCGAAGCTCGCCTCCCAGGCCGCACCGTCGAGCGTGACCGGCTGCTTGGCGTCCGCGCCGCGGTAGAGGTTGTAGCTCTCCACCAGCACCCCGGCCGGCCCGAGGTCATGGGCGACCTCCGCCTGGAGCTGGGTGTAGGCGCCCTGCTTCGAGAAGCTCGTACTTGCGCAGCGTGCGACCGATGGTCCCCGGCGCCGGCCGCCACCGCTCGGCCTCGAGGTGGCTCTTCTCCACCAGCACGCCGTCCACCGATGCGTTCGCCATCTGCCACGGCTGCAGCCCCTGGCGCGCGAGCTGCGGGAGCACCACGCGCACGTGGTGCGCCAGCTCGTCGGCCACGGGCGCGCCCTCCTGCCAGTGGTTGCACAGCTCGAGCGGCTTGGGGCACTCGACAGCCACCTGCTCCAGCACCGTCCCGGTCACCGAACCGTCGGCCCAGAAGACGGTGGCGTCCATTCCCACGCCGCCGCCCGCGTCCGGCGCGGTCGGCGTCGCCGCGTCCGGCTTGTTCCCGGCGTCGGCCGGCGGCACGGCTCCGGTATCGCGCTGCGACATGCCCGTGTCCGAGGGAAGCGCGCCGGCGTCGGGGGAGGCGGGCGGGTTCTCGCTGCACGCGGCGAGCGCGAGAGTCATGGCGGTGGCGACGGCGAGGCGGCGGATCATTCGGTTCTCCTCGGTAGGCGCTACTTTCGCAGGGCGGTCCAGGGCAGGACGACCTCGCCCGAGTCCTTGGCGACCTGGACTTCGTTGGGGGTCGCCGACGTGAAGCTGGTGCGCCAGCGCAGGACGAGCCCCTCGCCGCGCGCCTCCAGCTCGTCTTCCCAGTTGTGGTGGGTGTTGGTGTAGCGCAGCGCGTCCATGGCATCGACGAGCACGGTGCGCCCGGCGAAGGTGAGCCGGAACGAGAGCGGGGCGTAGAGGGAGCTCTTGCCCACGCCCACGCCGGCCCACTGGCGGACGAGCTCCATCGAGGTGCCCTGGCCGTCGGTGGCGACGAGCGTCTCGATGCGCGGCGGCTCATAGGGCCCCAGCTCGGTCGCGCCGCTGGAGTAGGAGCTCAGCAGGGTCCCCTGCGCGTCGCGCACTTCGTACAAGAAGACCTGCCCGTCGGAGGTGACGAAGGAGATGGTGACCCCGCCCAGCTTCACCGCGTGGCCCGTTCCTTGGGCGGTGGTGACCGGGGAGATCGCCGAGCCCTCGATCCGCGTGCCGATGACCGTCGGATCCCGCGGGTACCAGACCGGCACCACGGCCTTCAGCGCATAGCCGGGGGCCGCGGCCTGGGGGCAAGTCACGAGCTGGAAGCTGTCGGCGAGCCCGGTCACCTCGAAGTAGCCGACCATGAACACCCGGGCGCCGGTGCACGCTGCTGCGGCGTTGCGCAAGAGATCGGCGGCGTCGACGCGAGCGAGCCCGCCCTGCACGTCCCAGCGCTCGGTGAGCTGCGCGCCGCCAGCCTTCCGGGTGGTGAGCTCGAGCCAGCCTTGCGTGCCGAGGGTGTTCACGTCGTGGAGCGCGAGCCGCTCCGGGACCTCGGAGGGGACGGAGGTGTCGCCCTCGGCAAGCGGGCGGAAGAGCGTGTGGTAGAGCCGCGGGTCCTGCGAGAAGTCGACGATCGAGGCCTCCGCCCAGTTGTGGTGCTGCGCGACATAGGTGTGGGCGAAGAAGTCGTCGGCGTCGAGGGTGGGCAGCGAGCCGTCGGTGAAGGCGAGCCGCAGCCCGGTGACGTGCACCGGGTAGGAGCCGGCGTCGGCGGGGCGGGTGTTGAGGAAGCGGGTGAGCACCAACGTGCGGCCGGCCCGCGTCGCGCGCAGCACCTCGACGCCGGCCTCCATTCCTGCGCCGCCGTCGCAGCGCACGAGCGAGATGGGCTCGGCAAGTCCCGGCCGCTCTAGCGAGAAGCTAGCCTCCATGCCCACCCCGTCGAGGACCACGGGGCCGGTCGTCTGGGCGCTGCGGTAGAGCGAGTAGCTCTCGACCAGCGTCCCGGCCGCGCCCAGGTCATGGGCGATCTCCGCGGCGAGCTGCGTGGCCCCGTTCGGCCGCGACAGCGCGTACTTGCGCAGCGTGTGGCCCACGGTCCCCGGCGCGAGGCGCCAGCGCTGCGCGGCGAGGTTGCCGCTCTCGGCCAGGGCGCCATCGACCTGGGCCTGGGCCAACTGCGCCGGCTCGAGACCCGAGCGCTCCAGCTTGGGCAGCGCGAGGTGGACGTGGCGGGCCTGCTCACCGGCCGCCGAATTCCCCTCGCTCCAACGCGTGCACAGATCCAGCGGCTCCGGACACTCGACGACGACGTGCTCGAGCGCGGTCCCGGCCAGAGAGGCGTCGAACGCGACCGGTGCCGACGCGTCGCGCCCGGAGATCGTCGCGTCCGGTTGCGAGGCATCCGGGAGCGAGGCGTCGGGGCCCGCGCCGACCGCGGCGTCGGCCACCAGGCCGGGCCCGGAGCCGCACGCGGCGAGCAGGAGCAGGAGGAAGGCGGGGCCCAGCGTTCGCAGGGTCATCTCAGGGATCCTTCGTCCAGTAGGGCCGGGCCTGCTTGACGAGCACCCGGCCGTCTCGGTTCCACTTCACCTCGACGTCGAGCCGCAGCGGCGTCCGGTCCGGGTAGACGTTCTGGGCGAAGTAGTCCTGCAGGGTGAAGAGCGCGCCGCCCAGTGTCGCCTGCGCCTCGGTGCTCCAGACCTGCTGGCCTGTCGGGACCATGGAGGCGGGGACCAGCACCTGCACCTCCGCCATCGCCGCAGGATCGCCGTGGCGGCGGAAGGTGACGACCTCGGCCACCGCCAGCGGGTCCGCCGGGCGGACCACGCTCTCCTCGCCCGGCTGGGAGACGACGCGGTAGAGCGGGTCGCTTGAGTCGGGGGCCAGGTTCGTCACCGCGACGGCGTTGGCCTTCTCCATCACGTAGCTCGCCGCCACCGCCACGCCCATGTACACCGTGCGGTGGTCGATGCCGTAGTACTCGCGCTCGTCGAAGGCGCGATCGTTCCACAGGCTCGCCCAGACCTTGCGCAGCGCGTCGGCGAGCGGCTTCTCGCTGTCGAGGTCGCCCTGCAGGTCGTCGAGGATGTCGGGGATCCAGGTCCGCTCCGGGTGCGCCGCGAGCTCCGCCTGGCGCGCGGCGATCTGGTCGCGCAGGTGCTGAGCGTGCTCGGCGGTCAGGCAGGCCGAGGGGCCCGCGGTGTCCGCGTCGAGGTCGTCGGCGAGGCAGCCGGTTTTGGAGTCGTAGAGCCCGGCGCCGGAGAACGCCTCCAGGTCCTCGGCGTTGGTGCTGCTGCGCAGCCGGACGTAGGTGGTGTCGGCGCCGGCACCGAGCATCGCGCGGATCTGCGTGGCCACCTCGTCCAGCAGGCCCGCGGGGAGCGGTGCGCTCTTCACCCTCTTGCGCAGCGCCGAGAGGGTCGCGGCCTTGAAGGTGGCATCGGTGCGCAGCCGCGGGTCGGCGAGCGCGGCGTCCACGGCCTCGTCGATGCCCGCGGCGGTGGCGAAGGCCGCGTAGCGCGCGAAGGGGATGGCGAACCCGTCCTGGCTGTTGTCGGGCAGCGCCTTGCGGATCTCGGCGAGGTTGGCGGCCTTCACGCCCACGCTCTTGGCGTCCTCGTGCGTCAGCTCCGACATCGGCCGCAGCGCCTGCACCGTCAGGTCCGCCGGAGCGGCGCCGAGCGGCGGGCGCTGCTGCTTCCAGAACGCCTCGGCATCCTCCAGGCGCGCGGCCTCGATGACCACCTTCGAGTCGCCGGCGACGACGTGCACCAGGGTCCCGGCGAGCTGCGTGACCAGCGCGTTCTCGTAGATGGAGGGCACGGCGGCGTTGGGCACCCTCTTCTCGCGCAGCCGCAGGTTGACGTGGCTGAACTCGTTCTGCGGGTTGGCGGTGACCAGGCCCGAGACGAGCGAGATGTCGTTGGGCGCGCTCTCGACCACCACGACGTCGCGCGGTCCGTAGTCGACCAGCGGCTGGCCCGCCGGCACCCGCCGCAACAGCCCATACCCTTCGCCCGGGTTGTAGACGACCGAGGGGATGCCCGCGAGGAGGTCCTTGGGGAACACGGTGGCGATGCCACGAGCCTCCAGCGACGGGGCGATCCGGTGCGCCAGGCTCTCCTGGCTGGCGTCGCCGGGGACGAAGACCAGCATCGCCGCCGCGAAGGGCGCGCAGGCCTTGAGCCGCGCGTCCACCTCGACGATGTCGTTCTCGACCAGCGCGCTGGCGGCGTCGTTGTTCGTGTAGACGGTGTAGGCGACGATCCCCTCGGCCTTGGTGATCGGGTGCTTCACCGCGGGCCAGGCCTTCACCGCGCCGCCCCAGAGCGAGCGCGACGGGCGGCGCATCACCATGGCCAGGTAGGTGTCGAGGTCGATGCTGCCCAGCTCCGGGAAGCTCTTCAGGAAGAGCACGTGCCAGGAGTATTGGTGCATGTCCTGGAAGTAGCAGTCGGCGGTCAGCGGCGCGCGCCGCTCCTTACCCTCGACCGGCGCCAGGTACTTGATCTCCCCGTCGCCCGCCGCGAGCGCGGCCATGTCGGCGGCAGTCTCCAGCCGAGTGAGATAGCCGGAGGGTGCGGTGGCCGTGCCGGAATCGGGTGCAGCGCCCGCATCCGGGTTGGCCGCCGCGTCGAGGGCTCCACCTCCGCCATCAACTCCGGCATCAACGGCTCCCGGCCCGGTCGAGCAGCCCAAGGCGAGGAGCAGAAGGGGCAGGACCAGGCTGAGGCTGCGCACGGTGGACCTCCAGAACCTGGCGGGAGTTTGCAGCACGCGTGCCAGATAGCCCGTCGCGGTCCCGTCTCGCCGCAGGCAGCGCCCTCGAGCCGACGAGCCGGTTCCTCCTCTGGTTTTCATGCGCGTGGCAGTGTCCCACGGCCGACGCTTTCGCTCGACCCCTGGCAAGGCCGCCGCGTTCCCACGCGTGGGGCTCAGAAATTCGTCGCCGCGTCCGCTGCCGGTACGGGCCCTTGGCTCGCCTCTCTGCTGCACGAACTGGCTGCGATGAAGACCTTCCTCCGGAGGTCCCCTTCCATGACCGCGACCGAAGCCCTGGTCGACGCGGAGCCTCGAGCGCCTGGTCCAGGTGCTCCCGCCGGAGCTGGCGCCGCCGGTGCGTGCGCTCGACCCGACGCAGCTCCTGGAGATCGTCCTCGACGTCGGCCGGCCGCCGGAGGCTCGCCTCCCCGGCCGCGCGGTCCGCCTGCCCGGCGCGCTGGTCACCCGCGGCGACCTGGACCACGTGCTCTCCTGCATCGGCCCGCTGGGCCACGACAACCGCGGAGGCATCGAGCGCACGCTCCACCGCATCAGCGCCATCCGCAACCGGCGGGGCGAGGTGGTGGGGCTGACGCTGCGGGTGGGCCGCGCCATCCTCGGCACCATCGACACCCTCCGCGACCTCGTCGGCAGCGGCCTGAACCTGCTCATCCTCGGCCGGCCCGGGGTGGGCAAGACCACCAAGCTGCGCGAGGTCGCGCGGGTGCTCGCCGACGAGCTGGGCAAGCGGGTGATGGTGGTCGACACCTCGAACGAGATCGGTGGCGATGGCGACGTGCCCCACCCCGGCATCGGAGGCTCGCGCCGCATGCAGGTGGCCCACCCCGACCGCCAGCACGCGGTGATGATCGAGGCGGTGGAGAACCACATGCCCGAGGTCATCGTCATCGACGAGATCGGCACCCTCGAGGAGACCGCGGCCGCGCGGACCATCGCCGAGCGGGGCGTGCAGCTCATCGCCACCGCCCACGGGAACACGCTCGAGAACCTGGTGCTCAACCCCACCCTCTCGGACCTGGTCGGCGGGGTGCACACGGTGACGCTGGGGGACGAGGAGGCGCACCGGCGGGGCACGCAGAAGACGGTCAACGAGCGCCGGGCTCCGCCGACCTTCGACGCGGTGGTGGAGATGGTCGACCGCGACGAGGTGCTGGTGCACCGCGACGCGGCCCGCGCGGTCGACGACCTGCTGGCGGGGCGGCCGGTGGGGGGCGAGCGGCGCCGGCCCGGGGAGGACGGGCGAGGCGTGCGCGTCGAGGCGGTCCTGACCGCGCCGCTGCCGCAACCGATGCCGATGCCTTCGCCCACGGAGCTCCCGACCGCGGCCGGGCCCCTCCGCGTGCACGGCTGGGCCGTCTCGCGCGAGCTGCTGCAGCGCGCGGCGCGGGAGGTGGGCTCGCGGGTCCGCCTGGTCGACAAGCCGGAGAACGCCGACGTGGTGTTGGTGCTGCGAGTGCGGGCGGGCGACGCGCGCATCCGGCGGCTGGCGGAGCGGACGGGGGTGCCGCTCCGGGTGCTGCGCCGGAACTCCACCTCCGAGATCCGCCGGGCCCTGCGCGAGGTCGCCTACGTCGCCGGCGGGTTCGATCCGGCGCAGGTCCGCGAGTCGGTCGCGGAGGCCGAGCACGCCATCCGGCGGGTGCTCACCGAGGGCGTGGCCGTGCCGCTGTCGCCGCGTCCGCCGCGGCTGCGCCGGCTCCAGCACCAGCTGGCCGAGCGCTACCACCTGGACGCGACCAGCGACGGGGACGAGCCGACGCGGCACGTGGTGCTGCAACCCGCCGGCGATGCCCTGGAGGCCGACGCGCCGGACGAGCCGCAGCCCTGAGCCGCCTCGGCTTCGGGCGCTGCAGGCCGGCGCCTGACCCGAAGCCCGAAGCCCCCTGCACCCTCGTGGGTTCCGGCACCGCCGGGTCCATTTGGGTCGCTTGTCCCGCCGCACACATGGTGCGAGTCTCACGCCCTTCTCACCTCGAAGGAGGAAGCCCGATGCGATCCCTGCTCACTGTCGCCGTCGCCGTCTTCTTGTCCGCGCCCACCGTCGCCGCCGCCGCTGACGACGCCCTCAACTGCAAGGACCACTCGCTCTTCTCGCGGATGCCCGGCTACTTCATCTACCGCTGCAAGGAGAAGCAGTTCGACGCGATGAAGCTGAAGGTCGGCGACGCCAAGAAGACCCGGGAGGAGTCCGTCGAGGGCAAGTGGTCGCAGATCATCTACAACTTCGACAAGAGCAAGGGCGCCGCCCCCAGCGGGCTGCAGGTGGTGCGCAACTACCAGAACGCCGTCAAGGCCGTCGGCGGCACCGTGCTCTGGGAGTCGAACCGCGAGACCAGCCTCAAGGTCACCAGCAAGGGGGTCGAGTACTGGACCCTGGTCAGCGAGTACGGGACCGCGGTGACCATCACCATCATCGAGCGCCAGGCGATGAAGCAGGACGTCGTGGCCAACGCCGAGCTCTGGGCCAGCGACCTGAAGGCCACCGGCCACGCCTCGGTCTACGGCATCTACTTCGACACCGGCTCCTCCACGCTCAAGCCCGAGTCCGAGCCGGCCCTCAAGGAGATCGCCAAGCTGCTCGGCGCCGAGGCGACGCTCAAGCTCTGGGTCGTGGGGCACACCGACTCGGTCGGCGGGCTCGAGAGCAACGTGAAGCTCTCGCAGGCGCGCGCCGAGGCGGTGCGCACCGCGCTGACCACCCAGCACGGCATCGCCGCGGAGCGGCTGTCGGCGCAGGGCTGCGGCCCGTTGGCGCCGGTGGCGACCAACTCCTCGGACGAGGGCAAGGCCAAGAACCGCCGGGTGGAGCTGGTGGCGCAGTAGCCGAGGGCTGCGGGCTGCGGGCTGCGGGCTGCGGGCTTCGGGCTTCGGGCTTCGGGCTGCGGGCTTCGGGCTGCGGGCTTCGGGCTGCGGGCTTCGGGAACTGCAGGCCGGCGCTCGACCCGACGCCCGGGGCCCGAAGCCTCCGGTTCGGCTCCGCCGAGTCAGGGACGGCGACCCCATGCAGCCCGACCGCAAGGAAGACCTCGCCAATCTCAAGCGGATGGTCCGGCGTCTGGCGCTGCTCGACGGCACGCCGCTCGTCTGCCTGGAGGGGCTCGCCCTGGTGCGCGTCCGCGAGGTCTTCGCGCCCGCGGAGCTCTTGGACGACCTCTCCGCGCGCGGCGGTCTCTCGGTCCGCGCCCTCGCCCGCTTCGCCCGGCTGGAGCGCGACCCGGTCGTGGTCGAGGCGCGCTGGCTGGCGGCGGCACAGCGCGACCTCAAGGCCCTGGAGCAGAGCCCGGAGGCGCGCCAGCAGCTCTTCGAGTCCCGGCGCGTCTTCCGCCGCTACGCGACGCCCGACGCCGCCTGGCTCGAGCGCTGCCAGGGGCGCATCGACGAGCTCTCCGCCCTCCTGCACCGGCCGCCCTCGACGCCACCCTCGCTCGCGCTCGTCCACGCTCTGCACGGCGCGGAGGCCGTCGAGCAGCTCTCGCGGTGGCGGGCGCGCAGCGTGGCCTGGGGCCGCCTGCGGCGCGAGCGCTCGCAGCGGCGCGTCGAGCACCTCGCGGCACAGGCCGCTGGCCAACCGGCGCCGCACTGCGATCTGCCCGACGAGATCGCCCGAACCTTCCTGGAGCGCCTGCACGCGTGCGCCCGCCGGCGCGGTGGAGGCCGGGCGCTCGTCCGAAGAATCCGCGAGGTGATGGCCGAGGCGCTGGCGTGGCCCGAGCCGCCGCCCGCCCTCCACGACGCCCTGCTCGACGGGGTACCGGCCGAGTCGGTCCCGACCGGGCTCGCGCAGGCCATCCGCATGGCGAGCGAAGAGCTCCTCGCGGGGGAGCCGTCCACGCGGCGGCCCGAGTACCTGCAGCAGCTGGATCGCGCCCTCGCCCTGATGGCGCTCACCTGGCAACCCGAGCCGGAGGGGCTGCTCACGCCCCGCGACGTGCGCTTCGTCCTGAACAAGCTCCCGCACGTCGCGGCGCACGGCTCGAGGGCGAAGCTGTCCTTCAGCCAGGGCCTGGCGCTCTTGCGGCTCAACCTGAACGAGCATGAGCACGGCAAGGTCGAGCGCCTGGTCTTGGCCGGGCTGGAGACCGAGCTCGTCGCGAAGGTGGCCGCGGTCGGGACGGTGAAGGCGCTCGGCGAGTTCGAAGACGACGCCGACGCGGCGCGGACCTGGGCACGCTGGGTCACCGACCTCGCGCCGGGGTTGAAGCAGCAGGGCGTCGAGCTGGATCTGCCGGCGCGTGCCTTCCGGACCGGGGCGCGCGGCCCCAAGCGAGACCTCGTCCTGTTCGCGTCGGCGATGCTCGCCTATCCAGGCGCCGCCGCCGACGGCGCGGCGGCGAAGCTGGCGAGGCTCGACGCAGTCCTCGGCCTGGTGCAGGCCGCCCCCGAGCGGGCCCGGGCGATGCGCGCGAGGCTCGAGACCTTCGAGCCCGGCGCCGGCCGGCGCCGATTCCCGGAGTTCGCCGACTGGCTGGACGACGACGAGTCGCTGGATCGCTTCTGCCACCTCTGCCTGCTGGCCGGCGAGGAGCCAGCGCTGCCGCGCGCGCTCATGCGGGACTACTCGCGCGTCCAGAAGCTGGCCAGCCAGCGGGCGCACCTGGCCCGCCTGCCCGCCCCCAGCCCGGCGCAACAGGCGCGGCTGCAGAAGGTGGAGGCCCAGCTCCGCTCCCAGCAGATGCCCACGCCGCTGTGGACCCGCCGCCACCTGCGCGAGCGGGTCGAGTGGATGCTCGGCCGCGCCCTCCAGGCGCAGCTCGACCTCGCGCTGCAGGAGGCCCTGCGCGCGGGCGTCGGCATCGCCCCTCCGGCGCTGACCGCGTCGTGGCGCGACGCCGTCCGCTTCCTCTTCACCACCAACCGGAACGGCGACCTGCTGCGCCGGCTGCTCCGGCACGCCGCTTCGCAGCCCGGCGTGCCCATCGTCCGAACGCTGGCGGCCAACCAGGAGTGGCTCGCCAAGGCGCGCCGGCGCTTCGACACCGAGGCCTGGCTCGCGCCGCGCCAGGCCACGCTGCAGCTGGACGGGCGGGGCTACTCGCTCGCCACCGAGGACGACCCCCTCGAAGTGCTGCGCATGGGCATCCCGTTCAACACCTGCCTGTCGCTCCTCGACGGCTGCAATGCGGCCTCCACCGTCATCAACGCGCTCGACGCCAACAAGCGCGTGCTCTACCTGCGCGACGAGGGCGGGACCGTCGTGGCGCGCAAGCTCCTCGCCGTCGGCCGCGGCCGGGAGCTCATCGGCTACAACCTCTACTTCGCGCTGTCGCCCCCGCTCCGTCCGGCGGTGGAGCGGGCCGTGGGCGAGCTGTGCGCCGCGTTGGCGCGCGACGCCGGCCTGGAGCTCGTCGACGCCGGCACGCCCGAGCAGATCCACCCGGGGTTCTGGTACGACGACGGGCCCGTCCCCTTCGAGGTCAGCGTCGCGCACGCCCAGGCCGGGGCGCTGGAGCAGTACTGCCGAGCTCTGGGCCGGCCACGCGTCGGCGGGTGCCAGTCGCTGCGAGACGAGGCGGTCCTCTTCCAGGCCCGCCGCGATGGAGACGTCGAGGGCGTACTCGCCGCGCTCGATCCCTGGTCGCACCGCGCTTCGCAGGAGAGCGCCGCCTGCTGGGCCGTGGAGCAGTTGGGCGAGGCCGAGGCGCTGCGGCGCTCGGGCCATAACCGCGCGCTTGCGGCGGCGCTGGTCCGCGCTTCCTTCGAAGAGTCGCCCGCGAAGATGCTCGCCACCATCGCCCGGCTGCCGTCGGTCCCGACCCAGGCGTGGGAGGACGCCGCGGAGCGGCTCGCAATGGTCGAGGACGCACGTGGCCTGGTGCCTGCCCTCGCCGCGGCCGCGCGCCGCCAGTGCGGCCGGCAGCCGCACTTCGACGACCATGGCTTCGAGCACGGCACGCTCTACGTGCTGCCGCACCTGGTCGAGCTCGCCCCGATCGCAGAGACGCTGGAGAGCATCGGCCAGTTCGAGCCGGTGTGGGCCTACGTGCAGCGAGAGCAGCCGGACTGCGCCGACTGCGTCCGCTATGCGACCGGGAAGATCGCCTCCGCCTGCGAGTTCGCCTATGCCCGCTCGCCGGACCCACAAGCGGTGCTTCGGACGCTGGAGCGGTCCCGGAGCGGCGAGACGGCTCTGCGCCTCGCGCTGCGCCTGGCGGCCGCCTTCCCGCTGCCGCGGACGGCCCGGGAGCCCTCCGCGCCCGGCTGGGGCCTTTCGGTGTTCGAGCGCGCACCCGTTGGCTGCCCGGCGGCGATGCGGGCCCTGCGCGAGCTGCGAGACCACAAGCCCGCCCTGGCGAAGAGCCCGGACTCCGTGGCGGCCCTGCTGCGACAGTCGGGACCGGGCGCCGAGCTCCTGCAGGAAAGCGACCTCGTGGAGCCAGAAGCGGCTCCGTTCGAGGCCCTGGCGGATTCTGGCGATGCACCTGCCGGAGCACGTGGCGCACGTCGTCGGGCGCTTCGCGGCCGAGCCTTCCGAGTTTGCCAGCGCTTGGGAGCTCTTCCACCACCGCCGCCATGCCACGCCGTGGAAGCGCCGGCTCCTCAAGCGGGGCGCGAAGACCGTGCGCCGGACCCGCGCCTGGTCGATGCTGCTGGGCCTGCCCGAGCCGGAGCTGGACCTCCCGGACGACGACAAGGCGCTGCCGTACTGGATGCCGTCCGTCCGTGCCGACGAGGCGGAACACATCGCCAAGGCCGTGAAGCTGCAGCTCCAGCCCGAGCCGGACGTCCATGTGCGCGGGCTCCCGCCATCGGCGCAGGACCCTGCGCTGGTGCGGCACGTGCTGCGCCGGGTCGACGCTGCGCTGAACGCGCCCGGCCACGAGGGGCTGGAGACGGCGCTCGAGCTTCTGGGAGAGCTGATGCTGCCCGCGGCGCAGTGGCGTGACCTCGCGGAGCAGCTGTTCGATCGCGGTGCTCCTCTGCCGGCGATCGCCGAGGTCGCCAAGCGCTACCTGCCGCAGTGCACCTGGGGCCTGGTCGAGCTTCCCCGCTTCGCTCGCAGTCCGGCTCGGGACGCTGCCCGCGTGCAGGGCGCCGGTCCTGGACGCGTTCTCCCGGTTGGACTCGAGCCGCTGGAGCCGGTGGCTCGACGCGCTCGAGCGGCAGCCAGCGCCAGACCCGGACGAGCGCGAGCGCTTCCTCGAGGCCCTCGCGCACCGGTGGGCGACCGGGCCGGCGATCGAGCGCTGGTCGACCTGTTCCGCTTCGCTGCTGCGGCGGCTGTCGCGCGCAGCGCTCGAGGCGGGGCCTGGGGTGGCGATGACGCTCTACGAGAGCCTCGGGGCGTTCGAGGACGCGTCTCGGCTGCTCGACCAGATGCTCGACCGGTTCGGGCACACCGAGCTGCGCGCGCACCTGAATAGCGACCCCGAGGAGGACTTTCTGGCGGTTCGCAGGCGGTGGCTCGCTGCCGCGACTGAGCCTGTGGTGGAGCGCCCCGCACGCAGCGGGCGAGTGCCTCGCAGCAGCGCGAAATGACCTTCGCGGCGTCCCATGCGTCCCATGGGACCTATGGGACGTATTCGACGTATGCGACATATGCGACCGGCCCAGACCGCCGAACGTGCCGACCTTTGCCGACCACCACGCGCGGCTTCGACCGCTCGGCGGTGGAGGCGGTCCGCGCCTCGCCGCTGCTCCACTCCCTGCGCGTGGCGGACCTGAGCGGCAACCACCTGGGCGACGAGGACGTGACCTGGCTTTCGTCGATGCCCTTCGGCCACCTGGAGAAGCTCGTCCTGCGCCGCAACTTCTTCACCAAGTCCGGCGCCAAGGAGCTCAAGCAGCGCTTCCCCAAGGCGGACCTCGCCAACCAGCGCACGCGGGTCCAGCCGCGGGCGCGCGCCGAGCGCTACGACGAGACGATGGAGTGACCGGAGCCCAGCCCTCCCCCCTGCCCCCTCCCCAACGGCGAGGGGGTTCGTCTTCTGCCTTGCTCACCTTGGTCGGAGCTCTTGGCTCCTCCGGGCTTCAGGAGGCGCGGCGCTCGGCGCAGATGCTGCGGCTGGCGAAGAGCAGGTACCCGGCGCCCATGAACGCCGCGAAGAGCGCGGTGAAGACCAGCGCCTTGGGCGAGTGGAGCGCCTCGGCGCAGTCGGCCAGCACCTGGCCCGGCCGCGTCACCAGGTCCCAGCTGTTCCAGCGCTCGAACCGGCCGAGGTAGACGCCGAACCCGGAGAGGACGATCGCCGCGGCGATCGCCAGGCTGCTGCGCAAGAGCCCGAGCGTGCGCACCAGGCGCCGATGCACCAACTCCAGCGAGGCCCACCCGAAGGCGCAGCCCGCCAGCGCGAAGCTCGCGAAGAGCATCACGTCGAACCACCACGGCACCGGGGGCCGGGTCCGGAAGTGCACGAGGTCGGTGACCAGGTAGGGGGCGTTGGGCAAGAAGAGCAGCCAGGCGAGCCCGCTCACCACCTGCGCCACCCTCCAACGGGCCCGGGCGAAGCTCCAGGCCGCCACCCAGGGGATGGTGGCCAGGAAGAGGTTCCACATTAGGAAATGGAAGTACGGCTTCGCGTAAGCGGCGCGGACGACCCAGGTGGAGATGGCCAGGACGCAGAGCAGCGCGAGCGCGGCCATGCGGCCGCGGCCCAGCGTGGGCAGTCGGCCGCGATCGGCCCGTCCGGCCGGAGGACGAGGATCGCGATCGAGCGGTGCGCTCATCCAGGCCTCCCGAGTGGGCGTTCAGTCACCCCTCGGGAGGTCATGAGCAAGAACCGGACCGGGTCAGCCGGCCGGCTCGAGCTACAGGCGGCTGAGCTTGAGCGCCGAGCGCGAGCCCATCTTCATCATCCCGCCGGAGTTGGTGTCCGTGGCGAGCGTGCCCTCGAGCGTGGTGAGCATGCCGGCCTTGACGTCGAAGACGGTCACGAAGTCGCCGTTGACCGCCATGCCCATGGTCATCGGCGGCGCGTCGCCGGAAGGCTTCGCCCCGGGCATGGCGCCCATGCCGGGCATCCCCGGCATTCCGGGCATGCCCATCCCCATGCCCATCGCGGGCATGCCGTCCTCGTCGCCGCCGGCCTTGGCGCTGGCCTCGGTGGGCCCGTCCTCGCTGCCCGCGGCGGGCGCGGTGTTGGCCTGGGTGGCGGAGGAGACGACGGTCTTGAGCTTGGCGCGCTCGGCGGTGAGCTCCTGGACCTCGACGGTGATCTTGGTGCTGGAAGCGACGTTGGGGTTGTCGAGCGCCATCGCGCCGCCGCCCGAGCCGACCGGGCCTTCGGGGAGCTCGAGCAGCGCGAGGAACTGCGCCGGGAGCACGTCGACCTTCGGCTTGTCCTCGGTGACGGCGACCTTCTTGGTCTTCTGCGCGATCTTCTTCACGTCGTAGCCCGCCGAGAGCTTGCCGGTCTTGGGGTCGAAGCTCGCGTACAGCGTCACCTGCTCGCCGTTGGCCTGGGCCGACGCGGTGGCGGAGGTCGGCGTCGCGCTGCCCGAGACGAGCAGGTTCTGACCGTTGTCGTCGACCACGATCCACACGCGCTGCTTGAGCTTGAAGCGGCCCTTGCGGTCGATCTCCACCAGCGAGAAGAGCGCGTCCTTGGGGAGGCCCTCGAGCCCGGCCACCGGCTTGCCGTCCACGGTCTTCACCTCGAAGCTCTCGACCGCCACGCGGCCCTCCGCGGTCCCGTTGGGCGCGACCTTGTCCACGGTCAGCGCAAAGCGCGAGCGGGTGAGGAAGGCGAACTTCATGTCCATGCCCATGCCGCCCATGGAGACGTCGTCACGCGACTGCGCTTCGAAGCGGTAGGTCGTGCCCTTCTTCCAGCTGTAGGCGAGCTCGGCGGCGCTGGCCTGCGCGACGAAGGAGAAGAAAGTCAGGAGTGCGAGGAGGACTCGGGTCATGGTGGCTCCGGGTGGGTCAGCGCATGGGTTGACCCGCAGCGGCGGGGTGGTGTGAAGCGGTGAGCAAGGTGCCAGGACGAGGGGCTTTGGGGAAGTGGTGGACGCTGTGGACGGAGTGGACCCGGTAGACGAAGCGGTGCGTTGAGGGGTGAGTTCGCAACCTGGCCAACCCCTTGAAAGCACTGGGGGCGGCTTGTAAGCCCTTGAAACCACTGCCTTCCAGAGAATGGCCCGCACCATTGATCTGTCGCCAACGCTCCCGCGCCGCCGAAGCGCCTCGGCAGACCCGTCCACCTCGTCCACCCGGTCCACTCCGTCGACTCCGTCCACCTCTTCGCCTGCGCCGTGCGTCCCCATGACACTGGCGCCAGCCCGTCGCAAGATAGCCCCCGATGTTTGCGCCCATTGCGCTCGTCCTCCTCTCGCTTTTGGCGTCCCCGCGCGGCGCCGCCGCCGAGCAGCCCCTCTACGTGCGCCACGCCGGCATCTTGCTGCGAGCCGAACCGAGCCTGGGCGCGCGGGTCGTAGGCCCCATCCCTGCGCGAGCCAAGGCGGTGCTGCTCAGTGCGCGCTCGGAGGTCGAGGAGCTCGAAGGCGTCCCCGGCCGGTGGGCGAAGGTGAAGGTCGGCGAGAAGGAAGGCTGGGTCTTCGACCGCAACCTGTCGTTCGTGGAGCCGCTCTCGTCCGAGCAGACCCGGCGGGCGTTGCTCAAGGGCCCGGTCGAGTGCGAGCGGACGCGGCTCAAGCTCAAGGCCGACGGGAGCGGCATCGCCGTCTCCGACGCGGCCACCGGCCCTGCGCCGAGGCGCATCCTCAACGTCCACTGGTGGGGCGACGACCCGTTCTACGTGGTCTTCGAGACCTGGCGGTCCGGCCCAGGCGGCCTCGCGCAGGAGGGGCTCGCGCTGTGCGAGCTCGAGTACGTCGACGCCCGCGAGCTCTTCGAAGGCCTCCAGGTCGACCTGCGCCGGCGCGCCCCGGACACCATGTCCGCGCTGGGCCTCGACAGCGAGTGCCGCGGTGCCGCCACGGACGACGGCTGCCCCGCCCTCGTCACGGACGTCGTCGCGGGTCGAGCCGCCGAGGCCAAGGCCCTGCTCGACCGCGGAGCGGACCCCAACGCCACCACGCGCTGGGGCTGGACGGCGCTGCACCACGCCTCGCGCCTGGGCCGCGCGGAGCTGGCCGAGCTCCTGCTCGCGCGCGGCGCCTCGCCCCGCGCCAAGGGCCGCGACGGCTCTTCGCCTCTGCACCTGGCGGCCGGCGCGGGTCAGGTCGAGCTCGTCGGGGCGCTGCTCGCTGCCGGCGCCGACGCCGCCGACCCCGACCGAGAGGGCCGCACGCCGCTCCACTGGGCCGCCGGCCAGGGGCATGCCAAGGCCGTCGCGGCGCTCCTCGCGCACGGCGCTCCCGCCGACTCGCGCGACTTCCACGGCTGGCCCGCGCTCTCCTACGCCGCACGCCGCGGCCACCTCGAGGCCATCCGGACCCTCCTCGCCGGCAAGGCGAGCCCCAACGCCCGGGACCGCGACGACGCCACCGCGCTGCACGCCGCCGCCGCCGAGTGTGCTGGAGCCGCGGTCGAGCTGCTCCTCGCGCGCGGCTCCGACCCTGCCCTGCGCGACCGTTACGGGCTCACGCCGCTGCACCACGCCTACTTCGCCCGCTGCGCTCCGGTTCCCGCGGGTCTCGAGCCGCGAAAGTGACTCAGGTTTTGGATCCCTCGGAGCCCGGCGGCTGGTAGACCACGCGCATGAACCTCGAAGCCATTCTCGCCGGGTGCGTCGTCTCCAAAGGCCGCGACATCCTCGTCTGTGCCGTGCAGGAGGCCCGCGCAGACGCGCGCACGTCCTTCCACGTGCTGCTGGGCGACGAATGGTTCGGCTACTCGGTCGAGCCCGAGTGGCCAGCGGTCGGGATGGCCGGCGTCTTCCTGGAAGAGCAGTCCGAGGTCCTCGTCGTGGCCTGTGGCGCCGACGGGAGCACCTGGGAGCTCAACCCGGCGACGAAGGTGGAGAAGCAGTCGCGGATCGCGCCGGGGCACTGCGGGATCACCCGGCTCGCGCGGCTCGGCAGCGAGATCTGGGCGTGCGGGATGGGACGCGTCGCCTACCGGCGAAAGGCCGACGGCTCGTGGCAGGACCTCAGCGCGCCCAAGCCCAATCTCGCGAGTGACGGACTGACCGGCTTCACTTCGCTGGCCGCGCTCTCGCCGGACACCCTCCTCGCCGTCGGCTGGCGCGGCGAGATTCTGGCTGCGCACGCCTGCGGGCTGGAGCCAGGAGGTCAGCCCCAGCCGCTCGAACTTCAACGACGTCTCGATCGGCCCGGAGGGGACCGCGGTGATCGTCGGCGACCGGGGCGGCTTGGTGTGCGGCAAGCCCGGGCAGTGGCGCGCCGTGGACGCCAAGGTCGACTTCGACCTGCTCGGCGTCGCCCACTTCGGGGAGGAGACCTTCGTCTGTTCCCCTCGCGAGATCCTCCGCCTCGTCGGCGGCCGCCTGGAGCCGGAGACCCGCTTCGCGGCGCGCCGGGCGCCGACGAGCTGCAGGAGCTTCATTGTCGGCCGCGACTCCCTGTTCTGCCGGGGCGAGCGGGCGCTGTTCCGCTTCGACGGGGAGCGGTGGGCGTCCGTGCTGTAGCGCCTGGCCTGCTCCACCCGATGGGTGTCGGTCTGACGTGCTGGCCGCGATCCAGACCGCCCTCGGCCCGCCTCAGACCGCTTCGACCACCGGCACCTCGGGCCGCGGGTCGGTCAGCTGCTGGAAGATCTCCTCGAACTCGCCGGCGATGGCCTTGAAGGCCGCGAGCACCCGGGGGTCGAGGTGCTTGGGGTCGCTGCGCCCGTCGCCGACGGTGATGATCGCGTAGGTCTTCTCCGCGTCGAACGCCGGCTTGTAGGGTCGCTTGTTGCGTAGGGCGTCGTACTGGTCGGCCAGCGCCAGGATGCGAGCCGCGATGGGGATGTCGTCCCCAGCCAGGCCGTCCGGGTAGCCGGTGCCGTCGTAGCGCTCGTGGTGCGAGCGCGCGATGTCCCGGCCCATGCGGATGAAGGCGTTGCCCGGGTAGCTCTCCAGCACCGCGCCCAAGGTCTCCGCCCCCAGCGCCGAGTGGCTCTTCATGACCTCCCACTCGTCGGGCGTGTGCCGCCCCGGCTTGAGCAGCACGCCGTCGGGGATGCCCACCTTGCCGATGTCGTGCAGGGCGCTGGCCTGGAAGATGGTCTCGACGAAGCCGTCGTCCACCGCGCTGCCGAAGGCCTTCTCGTCCGCCAGGCGCCGCGCCAGTAATCGGCAGTAGCGCTGCACGCGCAGGATGTGGTTGCCGGTGTCCTCATCCCGGTGCTCGGCGAGCTTGGCGAGGGCGACGATGGTGGCCAGCTGCGACTCGCTGATCTCCCGGACCTGCTCGCGGACCTTCTCCTGCAGCAAGAGGTTGAACTGCCGGTTCTGCACCTGCAGCCGGTGCAGCCGCACCTGCGCCGCGACCCGGGCCTCCACCTCGGCGAAGTGGTACGGCTTGGTGATGTAGTCCACGCCGCCGGCGGCGAAGGCCTGCACCTTGTCCGAGGTGTCGCTGAGCGCGCTCAGGAAGACGACCGGGACCTCCTGGAGCCGCTCGTCGGCCTTCAGCTCGCGGCAGACCGCGAAGCCGTCCATGACCGGCATGTTGATGTCGAGGAGGAAGAGCTTCCGGCGGCTCGGCCTGGGCCGCCTTCAACACCAGCCGCCCGTCGCTCAGCGCGCGCACCCGGTGCCCGCGGGCCCGCAGCATCATCGTCAGCAGCTCGAGGTTCTCGATCGTGTCGTCGACGAGGATGATGTCGGCTTTGAGCGAATCGCGGGCCTGGTCCATCGGGCGTCTCCCAGGGACCGCGGCAGGCGGCCCGTCAGCGATTCTAGCGGCCTCGGTCTCGACCCGTGCCCGTGGTTTCGGCTCGAGGACGCGCGGCTTCAAGCCGGCATCAGGGTGCCCTGGTAGAAGCGCAGCCGCCATCCCCCGTCCGCTTCCTTGCGCCGCGGCGACGAGCGGCCATGGGGTCCCCGGCGGGGGCTCGACGCTCGCGCGTCGGGCGGCCTGCAAGTCCGGCCGGGCCGGGCCTGCCGGGGCCATCGGCGCGCCTGCGCGAATCCCGGGGTGCTACTGCGCGTGGCGGTAGGCCTGCTCGGCCGCGGCCACCGCCGACTGGTAGGCCTCGGCCACCAGGGGCAGCGGCACCCCGAGCACGTCGGCGTAGGCCTCGCTGTCCTGGAAGTTGCCGCGCTCCCAGCTGGTGACCAGCGTCCAGAGCGGATCGAGCGGCGAGGGCTGGCCCAGCAGCGCCGAGCGGACGTTGGGCGCCACCGACATGCTGGTCAGGAGCTCGGCCATGGGCCGGCCCACCAGCGCGTCGACGGCCGACAGCAGGCCCAAGAGGAAGACGTCCTGCGCGTACCGGCCCAGTCCAGCCTTGGGCGCCAGCGACTCCAAGAAGAGGGCGCGCGCCAGGCAGATCTTGACCAGCTCGCTGGGCTTGCCTTCGCCCAGGCTGGTCAGCCCGACGATGCTCGCCCAGTGCCGAAGGGCCCGCTCGCCCAAGAGGCTCAGGCCCTGGCGGACGGAGGAGATGGGGTTGCGGAAGCCGAAGGCGGCGCTGTTGAGGTAGCGCAGGAGCTTCACGGTCAGCGCCACGTCCCGCTTGATGATCCCCTCGATCCGCTCGAAGCCGACGTCGGCCGCGTTGAGCTCGGCGAGCAGGTGCACGCAGGAGATCTTCGAGGCCGGCACGTCGCGCGCGGAGAGCGTCTGGGGGCGGCAGAAGTAGAAGCCCTGGAAGAGCGCGTAGCCCAGCTGGCGCGCCTGGGCGAACTCCTCGCGGGTCTCGACCTTCTCGGCCACCAGCTTGATGCCCCGGGGGATGAGCGTGCGCGCGACCGAGGCGCGCTCCTCCGGGTCCTTCATGGCCAGGAAGTCGATCTTGACGTAGTCCGCCACCGCCAGGAGCGGCGCCCACTTCGGGGCCGGCACGAAGTCGTCCAGCGCGATGGGGTAGCCCGCGTTCTTGAGCTCCACCACCGCGCGCACCACCGCCTCGTCGGGCTCGACCGACTCCAGGATCTCCACCGCGGTCTGGTCCGCGGGCAGCAGGCGGGCCGCGCCGGAGAGCAGCGCCGACCGGGTCAGGTTGACGAAGGCCCGCCGCCCGCCGGTGAGCGTCTTCCAGTCGAAGACCAGGATGCTGTCGTGGACCACCCGCTTGGCCGCCACGTCCGGGTCGTTCGCGCCGAAGCTCTCCGCGACCGCCGACGAGCGGAAGAGCAGCTCGTAGGCGACGGTCTGCGCCTCGGTGTCCAGGATGGGCTGGCGCGCGACGTGGGAGTTCACGGGGGAGCGGACCTCACGCCGCGTCGAGCATCGCCGCGGCGACGTTGGCGGTGCCCATGCGCACCACGGCCTCGCGCACCGACTGGACGCGGCTGCGCCCGGCGAAGAAGGCCGAGTTCGCCAGGCGGATGACCCGGCGGGACAGCGCCGCGTCCCGCTCGACGATGCGGATGATCTCCGCCATCGACGTCTCGGGGCTGCACAGGGCGGCCATCACACTCTCGATCTCCAGGAGTACCGTGCGGTCGGGGTCGGGATACATGCGGTACCTCGGGGGTTTGCGGAACGGCTCACCTGTCCCATCGGTACGAAAGGCTCGCGCCGTTAAGCTGCGTTCTCCGGCCCTCGAGGGCCCTTATCCGGAGCCCGCGGCGCGCCGATGAGCCGGCTCCCCAGGCTCCTCGAGAGCAGGCGAGCTCGAGGATCTGGAACACGACCCGCGACCCGCGACCCGTGACCTGGCCGGTGCGATGGCTCCCCGTGCGGTCCCGCCACCCTTCTCATGGCGATCTGTCAGCGCCTCCCGCTTTGACACCTTTGCTGGCGGCTGACAGTCAGTTTTGACAGTTGGCGGCGGCCTGTAAGTGCGCGTTCCCTCGGGGAAATCGGTTGGCACGGCCTGCGCAATAGCCAGGTGCACACACCGAATCCACGAAGGAGCCCGTCATGACCAGCATCTTCTCTTCCTTCTTCCGCTCGCTGCAGATGCCCCGGGCGAGCCAGCCGGTCATGTCGGGCGCCCGCCGCACCTCCGCGCGCCACACGAGCCACACCCACCAGCCGGTCGACCACTCGCGCTACCAGTCGCGCTTCGAGCACGCCAAGACGACCAAGACGACCCGCTCCAGCAGCCGCTCGAACGTCCCCTCCGAGCTGCGCGCCTACGGCAACGGCCGCATCCCGAGCAGCAAGCTCACCTCCATCGGCGGCGGCCACAAGCTGTCCCAGCCGGCGGCCGACAAGTTCACGCAGATGCGCGCCGACGCCGCCAAGGCCGGCGTGAAGCTCGGCGTGACCGACTCCTACCGCTCGTACCAGGCGCAGGTGGACGTCGCCCGCCGCAAGGGCCTGTACAAGAACGGCGGCCTGGCGGCGACCCCGGGCACCTCGAAGCACGGCTGGGGCCTCGCGGTCGACGTCAAGGTCAACCAGGCCGGCCAGACCTGGCTGCGCCAGAACGCCTCCAAGTACGGCTTCCACACCATCCCGCGCGAGCCCTGGCACTGGGAGTTCCGCGGCTAGTCAGTCTGTCCCCCCGCAAGGAGAAGGGAGGCCCGATTCCTGGGCCTCCCTTCTTTGCTTTCTTCGCGCCGCTCCACTGGGCCCCGTAGAAGAAGACGGCCACACTGGCGGTTCTAGCGCGCCACCCGCTATCCTCCGGCCCGTCTCGAACCGGAGGGCGGGGCCATGACCATCACCGTTCGCAGCGTTGCCGCCTTTGCCTGCGTCCTGCTCTCGATCTCCAGCTGCTCCTCCTGCCCGAGCGGCCCGGGCAGCGACGACGGTGGCCAGGGCGCCGAGGCCCTGCGGAAGGTCTACGCCGGGCTCTGTGGCGTGCTCGCGCGCTGCCCCAAGGACTCCGCCCTCTCCTTCGCCTATCGCGACTCGAAGGAGTGCGTGGACGTCCTGCAGTTCTTCACCACCTGCCGCCTCGTGGAGTCCCGGGATCCGGCGGGCGGCGCGGTCTTCGGCGTCGAGCAGCTCCTGCCCGGCCTCACCCCCGCCGAGGCCGACGCGTGCGCGGCCTGGCTCGAGACCGCGGCCTGCGAGCACGTGCAGAGCCCCTGCACCTCCGACGGCGGCTGCGGCCCGTGTGGCCGGTTCCTCGCCTTCGTCGACGATCCGTCTCGAGCGACGGAGCGGCCCATGGCGGGCCTCGAAGAGCTCTGCGATGAGCGGACCTGCGCCGACGGCCTGACCTGCGTCACCGGCCTGCGCGGCCCGAACGACGCCGGCGAGGCCTGCCATGTCTGCAAGCCCTTGCGCGCCGCGGGCGGCAACTGCGTCGACCCGCCCCACATCCCCTGCGGCGCGGGTCTCTTCTGCGCCGCCGATGCCGGGACCTGCGCGCCCCTGCTCGCCGACGGCGCGGGCTGCCTGGGCTCGAACGAGTGCGCCTCGGGCTTCTGCCATCGCACCAAGAAGACCTGCAATCCCGGCGGGCGCCTGGGTGAAGCCTGCTCGGCGACGGAGGATTGCCGCGAGGGTCTCTGCGACGCCGCGGCGGGCCAGTGCGCACCGCTCCTCGCCAACGGCGCCCCCTGCTCGGCCGACACGCAGTGCCGGACCTCCCTGTGCAACCGGGCGACCTCGCGCTGCGGCAAGCCCGACGGCGCCCGTTGCTCGTTCCACGGCGAGTGCCAGAACGGCGGCTGCAGCGCCGGCGTGTGCGCCCAGGGCAAGGCCGTCGGCGAACCCTGCACTTCGGACGACGCGTGCACCAGCGGGCTCTGCCACTCCGGGACCTGCCGGGTGCCGTGCTCCGCCAAGTCCGACTGCGCGGCGGGCGAGTTCTGCCTCTCCGTCGATCACCTCTGCCACGACACCTACGCCCCGGGGGCGTCCTGCGAGGCCCACGAGATGTGCCTGACAGGCTTCTGCAACCAGGCCCGACGCTGCGCGGTCCGCCCGGGCCTGGGCGATCCCTGCAGCGGAAGCTCCGACTGCCAGCCGTTGGCATTCTGCTCCGGCGGCGTCTGCAAGGCCTTCGCGCCTCCCGGCGGCGCCTGCACGACCGAAGACTCCTGCCAGACGCCGTTCTTCTGCTCCTCCGGGACGTGCACGCGCGTGGACCTCGTCTGCGCGCCGGCGACGGCCGGCAAGCGGTGCACCCTTCTGCAGGTCTGCGACCTGGCCTCGTACTGCGACTCGGCGAGCGGCTCCGTCTGCAAGCCGAAGAAGGCAGCGGGCTCCACGTGCCAGCGGTCCTCCGAGTGCCCCACGAGCCAGTTCTGCGAGCGCGGCACCTGCATCGACTGGCGCCGCGAAGGGGAGAGCTGCGAGGGCCAGCCGTGCGCCCCCGGCCTCTTCTGCGGCGGGGGGTTCAGCGCCCGCCGCTGCACGAAGCCCCTGGCCGACGGCGAGCGCTGCGTCTGGGACTCGGAGTGCCAGAGCCAGAGGTGCGTGTACTCCTCGGGCAGTTCGTACTGCGGAGCCCGCGCATGCGCGATGCCGCCTGCGGGCGAGGTGCCGCCGTGTCACCCGAAGACCTGCGCCGAGGCGGGGCTCTCCTGTGGCCTGCTCGAGGACAACGGATGCAGCGAGTGGGTCGCGTGCGGCACCTGCTCCGGCCACGACACCTGCGGCGGCGGAGGGAAGCCGGGGGAGTGCGGCTGCACGCCCCAGCCGGTCTGCGGCCCGCGCGAGTGCGCGACCCTCGACGACGGCTGCGGCCACCCCGTCCTCTGCAACGGCGGCCAGTGCAGCGGAGGGACGACCTGCGGCGGCGGCGGCACCGACGGCGTCTGCGGCTGCCCGGGAGACGACGTGGCCGGGCCGCGCTCGGCGACCGCCGGCGCGAACTTCGTCGCGGACTTCAGCTTCGTCCCCTGGCAGGACGCAGAGCGCGTGGCCAACGAAGACGGTATCGGTGCGCTCGCTACCCTGACTCAAGACGCTCTCTCGGGCGCGCCCCGCGCCAGCGATTACCTGGTGGCGAGCGGCTTCGGCTTCGCGCTGCCCGAGACGGCGTCGGTCACCAGCATCGAGGTGAAAGTCGTGCGCAAGGCGAGCCTGCCGGACGACATCCAGGACCACGAGAATCCGCCTGTTCGCGGGCGGCAAGCTGGTGGGGACGGCACAGAAGGACAGTGGGACCTGGCCCGACACGTGGGAGACCGTCACCTACTCCGGCTCGCTGTGGGGCCACGGGTGGACGGCTCGCGAGCTCAACTCGCCGGACTTCGGCGTCGCCATCGCGGCCATGGGACCGATGATCGACTGGCGCGCCGAAGCGTCGCTTGATGCGGTGCGGGTGACGGTGCGCTACGCCCCGGCCTGCCCCTGAAGGTGACGGGGCCGGAGCAGCCCGAGAGCAGGCACCACTCGAGCCGGGAGATCCTTTCGGCTCGCGGCGCGTTCTTGAGTGCCTGTTCTCGACATGGGGGAACCAATGCACGCCCTTCCGACGCTCGCGGCACTCCTCCTCCTTGCACTTGGCCAGACCCCGCCCACAGAGCGGCCTGTCCGAAAGACTCCGAAGCAGCCGTCGCAGCAGGCCAGCCCCCAGCAGCAGCAACTGCAACAGCAGAAGCAGGAAAAGCCTGGACCGCGTCGCGGCATGACCTGGGCCAAGGCAAAGCAGGACGAGCAGCTCAAGACGGTGATGGTGACCTGCCACGGGCAGCCCAAGACCGAAGGCGGGTCCTGCAACGCCTACGACGGCGACACCCTGTGCACCGAGCGCCGTCCCATCCTGTGCTTCAAGCCCGACGGCTCGCCGCGCCCGCCGTATGCCGTGACCCCGAACCGGGAGTACTACGAGGGTTGGGCACCGGGGCGGGTGGGCGTCACGCAGCCGGTCGCCGGGAACTCGCTGCAGAACCTGGCCGCGGCCAACGCAGCGTGCGAACAGGCGCTCGGCAAGGGCTATCGGATGGCGGAGTTCCACGACGGAAAGCTCGTCGCGGGCATGGACGCGCAGAACTGGTATGGCGCGACCTGGCCACAGGGCGGCCAGGCGAGCGGCGGCTGGGCGTTCCACGCCCACGGCACGGTGCCGAGCGACACGCGGTTCTGGATCTCCATCAACGACCAGCGGGCCCACTGCTGGGACCAGTGACCCTCCGGGTGTGATCCGTCGGCGTGTCACGCCCCGGCTAGCCGAAGGCACCCACGGGCTCCTCACCGGAGCCCCGAGCATCCTCTCTTTGATCCTCCCGATCCATCCGCGACGGGGAGGCGGGGGAGGGGCGGCGGCGGCGTTGCCTCCGGCGGCTCGCCGCCCGACGATGGGGCCCTTCACCTGGAGGCCCCATGTCCCCGCGGCTCTCGCTGGCGCTGACCTTGCTGACCCTCGCCGCCCTGCCTTCCTGCACTCGGGGCGGGTCGCCGGCGAGCGAAGGCGCGCTCACCGAGGAGCAGGTCATCCGCTACGTCGAGGCGTTCCGTGCGGTGCGCAAGGCCGCCCCCAAGCTGGCCGAGCGCCTCGAGGCTGGCGAGCAGGTGCCGGCCGAGGCGGCGAGCCAGAGCTTTGCGGGCATCGAGGGAGCGGTGCGCCAGGCCGGCTTCCCCAGCTACGCCGAGTTCGTGCGCACCAATGGGCGGATCGTCTGGGCCTTCAACTCCACCCAGGGAGCCGCCTTCCTCGACGACTTCGCGGGACGCCTCAGCGAGGGCGTCAAGGAACTGCAGGCGGCCATCGACGACAAGAACGTGCCCGAGGAGGTCAAGAAGGAGCTGCGCGCCCAGGTGAAGTCGATGAAGGCCGACTTCGCCAAGAACGAGCATTGGGTGACGCTCTCCAAGAAGCTCACCGGTGGAGTCGTCGACCCGGCGACCGTCGAGGTGCTGCTGCGCCACCGCCCGGAGCTCGCCGACCTGCTCGCGACTCCGTGATCGTCAGCAAGCCTCCCTCGTGCCCGATCACCGATGGCGTGCCTGAGCCTCGTGCCGGCAAGCTTGCCCGAAACTCACGACCGTCCGACCCCATCTTGGCTTCGCCGGCCTCACCATCAGCGCCCGCAGGATTGGCCGGACGGTGGGGTCGTTCTTCAAGCTAGCCGGCACGAGGCCGGCAATCCGAGGGGCGTGTTGGTGCGAGGCACCAGACATGCCCTGGGTGCTCGGCTGCACCTTCGGTGATCGGGCGCGTGGCGGCCAGTGGCCTTCCGCCCCCAGTTCCGTCTACCGTGGCACCCATCGATCATCCGGCCGGGGCCTTGGAGGCGACCGGAGCTTTCCAGTTCCGTGAGGTCATCGAACGTGAAGAACCGAAATCTCGGCCGGCTGGGCGCCCTTGCGGCGCTCGCCTGGATGGCGCTCGCGTCCACCGGCTGCTCGCGCCACTTCAGCCGCGTCGACTTCAAGTACACCAGCGACTCGTACCTGAACCCGACGGCGCGCTTCGTGGCGACGCCGGTGCCGCCGGAGTCCGTCGGCCCCATGGTCCGCCAGTTCGTCGCGGCCGAGCAGGGAAAGGTCGTCGACGCCCAGGACCGCCTCCCCTTCCAGTACCGGCCCACGCCGGAGGGCGACGAGGCGTGGAAGCTGACCCGCGCCATCGTCGAGTCGGAGTGGCAGGCGTTCCGCGAGAACGACCGCAGGTCCTACGACCGCATCGACCGCAGCGACCCGCGGCTGAACACCCCCGAGATCGCCAAGGTCGACGACCCCGGCGCCACCACCTCCTTCCTCAAGGCCTTCCTGGGCACGCGGATCGGGCAGTCGGAGCGCAAGGTCCACCACGGCATCACCGTGAAGTGGAAGGTGAACGAGGAGATCGACTCCGCGCTGCTCGTCTGGTGGTGGCCGCGCGGCGACGGCTCGACGGTGGTCTACGCGCGCGCGCTGCCGCGCATGGTGAAGAGCAACCTCGAGGCCGCCCCCGGCGCCTGGGTCCAGTACAAGCTGTGGCCGGACACCACCGGGACGGAGGAGGCGGACGTGGTGAAGCGGCTGCTCGCCTACCTCGCGCAGCCAGGCGCGACGCCTGCGGCTCCGGTTCCCGTCCCTGCCCTGCCCCCGCCCCCGGTCGCTGCGCCCGTGCTGCCCCCCGCTCCTGGCTCCGGCCCTGGCGCTGCCCCAACCACGCCCGGCTCGGGCCGCGCGAAGGTCGCGGGAAAGACCGTGGCCGTCGACGTCTCCGGCATCCCCGAGCGGCACGAGGAGCTGCTCGCCGGCAGGAACCACGTCGTCTTCATGATCCGCCAGCAGGCGCAGGAGACCATCCGCCGCGGCCTGGCGCAGCAGGTGCTGGTGGGCGAGCTGGCCAAGGCCGAGCTGGTCCTGGCGCCGACCCTCAAGCTGTCGCTCAAGCTGGAGGGCAACGCGGCGATGTGCGTGGCCCAGGCGTCCTGGAACGCGACCTTCGCCGGCCGCACCGTGCAGGGCGTGGGGGCGGCCATCGCCCCGCTGGTGCAAGCAGGACCGGCCGGGTTCACCTGCGAGGCGTCGGCGGACCGTGCGCTGACGGAAGCGCTCAACGGCGCGCTCGACCGGCTGTAGCCGGAGCCCGAGGAGAGACGGCATGAAGGCAGAGATCGCCCGGCTGCTGGAGCGGCCGGAGTTCCCGCGCTCGCGCGGCTACGACCCGGAGTGGGTGCTCGACAACCAGATGGGGCCCAACGCCCTGTGGCTCACCGAGTGGCTCTGCCAAGCGCTGCCCCTCGAGCCGGGCATGCGGGTCCTCGACCTCGGCTGTGGGCGTGCGCTCTCGAGCGTCTTCCTCGCGCGCGAGCTGGGCGTGCGCGTCTGGGCGACCGACCTCTGGATGAGCCCCGACCACAACTGGGAGCGCGCCGTGGCGGCAGGCGTCGGCGACCGGGTGTGTCCAGTCAAGGCGGAGGCGCACGCCCTGCCCTTCGCCGCAGGCTTCTTCGACGCGGTGGTGTGCATCGACGCCTACCACTACTTCGGCACCGACGAGCCTCTACCTGGGCTACCTCTCGGGCTTCGTCCGGCCGGGCGGGCTGCTGGGGGTGGTCGTCCCCGGCCTGGCTCAGGAGCTCCGCGAGGCGCCGGCGCACCTGAAGGCGCCCCAGGCCAACGGCCGAGTCTTCTGGGAGGACGAGTGCCAGGCCTTCAAGACCGCCGCCTTCTGGCAGGGGCTATGGAGCCGCTGCGGGAAGGTGTGTGACGTGGAAGCCGACCTGCAGCCTGACGGCTGGCGGCACTGGCGCGACTTCGAGAAGGCGCTCGAGCTGTCGGGGAAGAACTTCTTCCCCTCGGACGTCGAGGCGCTCGACCGCGATCGGGGGCAGACGCTGGGGCTCGTGCGGCTGCGCGCCAGGCGCACCGAGGTCATGGGGGTGAACCTGTACGAGCCGGGACTGGGCGTCCGCGTCGGCGTGGAGAAGTGAGGCCAGGCGCGACGCCTGCGACTCCGGGTCCCAACGCCGCGTTCGACCGGCTGTGGGCCGCGTCCCTCGGCTCGAATTGCGGCCATACCGATGGCCCGCTCTCGACAGCGATCGGCCGCGCCCGGCGGCTCTCCAGCGTCTTCCCCTCGGACTTCGAGTCGCGGACACTGGGGTTCGTGCGGCTGCGCTTGCCCACATCGGCCCATCGAAGGACCGCTGCTCTTCGGACGGGCTTTTGTCTGGAGAATCCAGGGGTTCGGTGGTCGGTTGGTTACTTCCGGCAAGTGGGTCGTCAGGGAAGGGACCGGGGACTCGACCCCGACGTCACTCCGAGGAACCCAATGAAGCGGCTGTCCATCCTTGCCCTGCTCCTGGCGGGCTGCACCCAATCCGTCGCCGTTCCCTGCCAGGACTCGAACTCCTGCGGCACGTGCCAGGTCTGTTCCGACGGCACCTGTGTCCCGGACACGGTCTCTCCCGCGTGCAAGTCGGTCTCGGACGCAGGCTGCGTACCCGAGACGGACGTGGCGTTCTGCGCGCGTCAGGGCAAGGACTGCGGCCAGGTCGCCGGATCGGACAACTGCCGCGTGGCGCGCACCGTCGCCTCGTGCGGCACCTGCCCGAGCGGGAAGTCGTGCGGCGCCGGCAGCCCCGGAGCGGCCAACGTCTGCGGCACCGGGACCTGCACGCCCGAGACGGACGCAGCGTTCTGCGCGCGGCAGGGCAAGGACTGCGGCCAGGTCGCCGGATCGGACAACTGCGGCGCGGCACGCACCGTCGCCTCCTGCGGCACCTGCCCGAGCGGGAAGTCGTGCGGCGCCGGCAGCCCCGGAACGGGCAACGTCTGCGGCACCGGGACCTGCACGCCCGAGACGGATGAAGCGTTCTGCGCGCGGCAGGGCAGGGACTGCGGCCAGGTCGCAGGGTCGGACAACTGCGGCGCGGCACGCACCGTCGCCTCCTGCGGCACCTGCCCGAGCGGGAAGTCGTGCGGCGCCGGCAATCCCGGAACGGCCAACGTCTGCGGCACCGGGACCTGCACGCCCGAGACGGACGAGGCGTTCTGCGCGCGGCAGGGCAAGGACTGCGGGCAGCTCGCCGGATCGGACAACTGCGGCGCGGCGCGCACCGTCGCCTCGTGCGGCACCTGCCCGAACGGAAAGTCGTGCGGCGCGGGCGGGACGGCCAATGTCTGTGGCACGCCGGCTTGTGTCCCCGAGACCGACGCGGCGTTCTGCGCGCGGCAGGGCAAGGACTGCGGCTGGCTCGAGGGGAAGGACAACTGCGGACTCGCCCGGTCGGTGGCCTCCTGCGGAACCTGCCCCTCCGGCAAGACCTGTGGCGGCGGCGCCCCTGGCGCTCCGAACGTCTGCGGGACCGGCCCCTGCACTCCGGAGACCGACGCCGCGCTCTGCGGCCGGTTGGGCAAGGACTGCGGCACCCTCGCCGCGTCCGACAACTGCAACGCGCCCCGGGTCGTCGCCTCCTGCGGCGCGTGTACCGGCGGCCAGACCTGCGGCGGCGGCACGCCCGGCACCCCGAACGTCTGTGGCACCGGGGGCTGCAAGGCCGAGAGCGACACCGCCTTCTGCGCCCGGCTCGGCAAGGACTGCGGCACGCTCAACGGCACCGACGACTGCGGCGCCCCGCGCACCGTGGCCTCGTGTGGGACCTGCGCCTCGGGAAAGACCTGCGGCGCGGGCAGCCCGGGCGTCCCCAACGTGTGCGGCACGGGCACCTGCACCAGCGAGACCGATAGCGAGCTCTGCATCCGCATGGGGAAGAACTGCGGCACGCTCATCGCCGCGGACCGCTGCGGCCAGACCCGGTACGCCCAGTGCGGCACCTGCGCCTCGGGGACCGCCTGCGGCGGTACGGGCGTGCCCAACGTCTGCGGCTGCGAGAGCGACGCGGACTTCTGCTACCGGGGCCACGCGCTCTGCGGCGCCCTCTCCGGCACCGACAACTGCGGCAAGCCGCGCACGGTGGCCTCCTGCGGCGGCTGCGATCCCTCCGAGGCTCTTGCGGCGGAGGGGGCACCCCCAACCTCTGCGGCTGCGACAGCGACGAGACGCTCTGCTCCCACGCCGGGGCGCACTGCGGGACGCTGACGGTGACCGACAACTGCGGCAAGAGCCGCAAGCCTTTCTGCGGCGCCTGCCCGACGTACCAGGACTGCACCGCCAACCAGTGCGTCTGCACCGAGACCGACGCGACGTTCTGCTCGCTGCACTCGGCGGCCTGCGGGAGGCTCTCGGCGGTGGACGAGTGCGGCCAGCAGCGGACGGTGGCCTCCTGCGGCGACTGCACTACCCCCAGCTCCTGCGGCGGCGGCGGGGCCCCGAACCAGTGCGGCTGCACGGGAGAGACCGACGCCGAGCTGTGCACCCAGGCGGGCGCCCAGTGCGGCGTCTCCTCGGTCAGTGATCGGTGCGGGGTCTGGCGCTACCCCAATTGCGGGACCTGCGCCGCGCCCCTGCTCTGCGCGGGCAACGGGACGCAGAACAAGTGCGAACCCGGCTGGTCGACGGTGACGCCGCCGACCGGAGCCAAGGTCCTGTGGGGGCTCTGGGGCCGCGCCGCGAACGACGTCTGGGGCGTCGGTGACTACGGCACGGTCATCCACTGGACCGGGACGCAGTGGAACAACGTGACCAGCGCGGCCTCGAAGGCGCTCTTCGCGGCCTGGGGCCCCGCGAGCGGCACGGCCATCTGGGCGGTGGGCCAGAAGGGCACCATCCTCCACGCCGAGCCGTCGGCCTCGACGCTGGCCACGGTCCCCTCGGCCGCGGACCTCTACGGCGTGTGGGGCAGCAGCGCGGACGACGTCTGGGCGGTGGGCGACGGCGGCACCATCCTGCACTGGCAGGGCACCGCCTGGACCGCGGTGACCAGCCCCACCACCGGCGACCTGCGGGCGGTCTGGGGCAGCGGCCCCAACGACGTCTGGGCGGCCGGCGGGAGCCCCTCCTGGGCCGGCCTCCTCCTGCGCTGGCAGGGCAGCAGCTGGGTCGAGGTCACCTGCCCGGCGCCGTCTCCCCTCTACGCCATCTGGGGCCTCTCGAGCACCGACCTCTGGGTCGCGGGCGCGCAGGGCACGCCCTACCACTGGAACGGCAGCACCTGGACCCCGGCGTTCACCGGCATCCCGCAGTCGATCACCGGGCTGTGGGGGAGCGGGCCGAACGACGTCTGGGCGGTGGGCGGCTCGGGGACGGCGCTGCACTGGGACGGAGTGGAGTTCAAGCCGACGCAGAACCCGGGGGCGGCGCTCTCCCAGGTCTGGGGCAGCAGCAAGTCCGACGTGTGGATCGTGGGTGGCTACGTCGGCGCCGTTCCTGCCATCCTGCGCCGCCAGGAGTGACGGAAGTGGAGTGGATGGCCGGCGATCTGCTGACGCGGGTGAAGGCCCGGGAGCCCGGCGCGCAGCGCGAGCTGCGCAGCCAGGTGTTCCCGCGCGCGCTGGCGGTCTGCCGGTCCATCCTGCGCGACGAGGCGCTCGCCGAGGAGGTCGCCGAGGATCTGTGGACCGACTTCCTCGTCTCGCACGTCGGGTCCCTGCGCAGCCTCGAGGCCTTGCCCGCGTACTTGCGGCTGATGGCGGTGCGGCGGGCGGGGCGGGTCCAGGAGCTGCGGGCGCGCCACGATGAGCTGCCCGAGCGGCTGCCCGACGCGCGCCCAGGCGCGGAGTCGGTGCTGGTCGAGGAGTCGGAGCGGCGGCGGCTCGCGCTGCAGCTGCGCGACTGCCTGGGGGCGCTGCGCCCCCGCTCCCGCCAGATGGTCCGGCTGCGCTTCTCCCACGGGATGACGCAGGAGCAGATCGGCTCGGAGCTCGGCTTCACCAAGCAGCACGTGGGGCGGGTGCTGGCGAAGTCGCTCGCCGCCCTGAGGCAGTGCCTGGAGGGCCGCCCATGAACGAACGCGACCTGGAGGAGCTGCTGCCTCACGCGCTCGCCGCTGCCGACGCAGGCCGCTGCGCCCGCGAGGCCGAGCTGGCGCGGTACGCCGCCGGCGAGATGGACGCGGCGGAGCGGACCGCCTTCGAGCCGCACCTCGCGGCGTGCGCCGACTGCCGGGCGGACCTCGCGGCCCTCGGCCCCGCCCGCCAGGCCTGGGACGACGCCCTCCCCGTGCGCCGGGCCTGGTTCCGGTGGAGGCCCGCGGCGCTGGTGGCAGGGCTGGCCGGCGCCGCGGCGGCACTGCTGCTGCTGGTGCGGCCCGGGACCGAGCCGCGGCTGGTGCCCAAGGGTTCCTGGCAGCTCCTGGTCGCGGTCCAGCGGGGCGCCGAGGTCTTCCGCGCGTTCGAGGGCGTGGAGCTGCGCGAGGGCGACCGACTGGGCTTCTTCTACACGGCGGAGCAGCCCGGCTACCTGCACATCCTCTACGCCGACGAGGCCGAGGCGGTGGTGCTTCACCCCACCGGCGACAAGCCCCCGCAGCCGTCCCCCGCGGGGACCGAGGTGCGGGGTCCCGGACGGCGCGGAGATCCGCGCGGGCCATGGCTGCGAGTGGGTGGTCGGCTTCTTCACCCGCGAGCCGCTCGGCGCAGAGCGCGCGACCGCCGCGGTACAGAAGATGGTTCGCGGTCGGAAGGGCTGCCAGCTGGGCACGGGCGATATCGAGGGGGCGCAGGTCATCGGAGTGCGGCGATGAGCAGGTGGCGGGTGCAGGGGCTGGTCTTGATGGCCGCGTTCGCCGCGGCGCCGGCCTGGGCGGGGTCGAGCGCCCGCTACGCGCTGATCGTGGGCAACAACGTCGGCCGGGCGGCGGAGGTCCAGCTCGAGCCGCTGCAGCACGCGGAGCCTCGAGGCCCGGGCGCTCCGTGAGCACCTGGTGCGCTACGCCAACTTCGATGCCGAGCGGGTCGAGCTGGTCGTCGGCGGGGACCGGGCGGCGGTCCTCGCGGCCGCGCATCGTCTCGCCGCCCGGCACCGGCGCGACGTGCAGGAGCTGGGACGGCTGCCCAGCCTCTTCGCCTTCTTCTTCACCGGCCACGGTCTCGCCGGCCGGCTGCTGACGCCGGGGGAGCCGCTCGCGGGCAGCGATTCTTCGGCGATGGTCCGGGAGATGGACGCGACGCTGACGGTGGGGGTCTTCGACGCGTGCCAGTCGGGCGCGTTCGACTGGGAGGCGCTGAAGGAGAAGGGCGCGGTCGCGACGCCCGGCTTCAACCCCATCGCGGAGCTGCCCAAGGAGGTCCTCGATGCCGAGGGCACGATGTGGTTCGTCTCCTCCCGGCCCGGCGAGCTGAGCTACGAGGACGAGCAGCTGGGCGGGCTGTTCACGCACTTCTTCACCGAGTCGTTCACCGCCGCGCAGCCGGACGGGGTGGGCATCACGCTCGAGAGCATGTGGGAATTCGCCCGCCGGCGGACCGCCGCGCACGCGGCCCGCTACGGCCGACGCCAGACGCCGGAGCGGGTGATCCGCAACCTCAAGGCCGGTGGGCCGCTGTACTTCAGCTTCCCCAGGACCCGGGAGGCGACGCTGCGCTTCCACGCCGAGCTCGAGGGCAGCTTCCTCTTGAACTACGAGCAGTCGGCGCTGGTGGAGAAGGTGGTGAAGGCCAAGGGGACGCCGCTGGACGTGGCGGTGTGGGCGGGCCAGGTCTCGCTCAGCCGGCTGGGGCCGAGCGAGGCGGGAGTCTCCCGACAGCTCTCCCTCGTGCCCGGCCAGGCGATCCTCCTCGCGCCGGAGGGGCTGGGCCCGCGCCCGCATGCGCCGGGCTTCGCCGACCAGGCCATCCGCAGCAAGGGCGAGCTCGTGGGCATCGCCGCGGTGGAGTCGGTGCCCAGGTCGGAGCTGTCGCTGGGGCTCGGCTACCGCTTCCAGGCTGCGGAGGAGAACCTGCTGGTCGCGGGGCATGGCGTGGGCGCAGGCCTCTCGCTGGTGCGCGGCCCTCTCGATCTGGCCGTGCTGCTGGGGCTCGGGCGCGGAGCGCGGGCCTTCCCGTCCTGGTCGTATGAGGTGCTCGAGGCAAATCTCTTCTTCGCAGCGGGGTACGGGTTCGACCTCGGCCACGTCCGACTGGACCTGGAGGCGCAGGCCGCCCCGGCGCTGCAGTGGGGCCATTGGAGCTCGGGGGCGCGGCGCACGTCCTTCACGGCGTGGGTCGGGGGAGGGGCGAGGCTGCTCATCCCGCTGCCCGTCCCGCTGCATCCGGCCCTGGAGGTCCGCGGCGGGCTCGGGGTTCGCTGGGCCACCGGGGTCGCCTACGCGGACGACGCGCTCCACGCCGGGCTCGCGGGCTCCGTGCAGGCGGGCGTGCTCGTGCCGCTGGGCGGCCGGTGACGGGCTTCGGGCTTCGGGCTTCGGGTACGGTACGACGTCGCCAAGGAGGACCCAGGCAGTTCTTGGCGACCTTGGTCCCTTGGCGACCTTGGCGGATCAGAAGCGTGTCCAACCCCGGCGACCCGGACCGGACCTCGGGCACAGCAGGCCTGACCCGACCCGAAGGTGAAGCGCCGGCCGAAGCCTCAAGGGTCGACGAACACCGTGACGTTGGTCGAGAGCCCCGCGCGCAGCGGCACGTCCGGCGGCCGGACCCAAGCGATGCGCACCGGCACGCGCTGGACCACCTTCACGAAGTTCCCGGTGGCGTTCTCGGGCGGCAGGATGGAGAAGCGCGCGCCGGTGCCGCCGGAGAGGCTCTCCACGCGGCCCTCGAACTTGCGGCCGCCGAAGGCGTCGACCTTCACCGTCGCCCGCTGCCCCGGGCGCATCCGGCCGATCTGCGTCTCCTTGAAGTTCGCCACCACGTAGCTCCCGTCCGGCACCACCATCGCCACCGGCTGCCCGGCCTGCGCGAGCTGCCCTTCGCGCGCCGACAGCTCGCTGACCACGCCGTCGGCCGGTGCGTAGACCCGCGTGTACGACCACTGCAGCCGCGCCAGGTTCAGCGCTGCCTGGGCGCCGGCGGCCCGAGCCTGGGCCAGCCGCGCGTTCGCCTCGGCGATGGCGATCTGCGCCTCGGCCGGCGAGGACTGCGCCAGCTTGCCCTGCGCCTGCGCGACGCCGGTCTGCGCCACTCGCGCCCCCTCCTCGGCGGCCGCCGCCTCGGCCTGGCGCTGGGCCACCGCCGCCTGCGCGGACTCCAGCGCCTCCTGGGCGTTGTCCAGCTGCTGCTGCGTCGCCGCGCCGCCTTCCCGCAGCCGCTGCGTGCGCTCGAGGTCCGTCCGCGCCTTGCGGCGGTCCGCCTCCGCCTTGCGCAGCCCCGCTCGCGCCGCCCGCGCCTGCGCCCGCGACGCGTCGACCTGCACCGACGAGCCGGCGACCTCGGCCTGCGCCGACGACAGCCCGCCCTGCGCCGTGGCCTGCGCCACCGCGACCTGGTGCCCGGCCGCCTCCGCCTGCGCCTGCGCCGTCTGCAGCGCCGCCTCGGCCTCGCTCACCTTCGCGGCGTAGTCCGCGTCGTCGATCTCCAGCAGCAGCTGGCCGCGCCTCACGCGCTCGTTCTCGTGGACCCGCAGGCGCAGCACGAGCCCGGAGACGCGCGGCGCCAGCGCCACCACGTCGGCGTCGACCTGCGCGTCGTCCGTCGACTCCTGGCCCGCCGTGGCCACGAGGTAGACGGTGACGCCCAGCGCGACCAGCGCGGCCAACCCGCCCAGCACCAGGAATGGCCGGCGACGCGAGAAGCGAGGCATCCGGTCGCGCAGGCGCCGCCGCGCCGCGGGACCGGCAGGAGCGGGAGCGGGCGCATCGTGGGGGTGGTCGCTCATCGCTCGGGCTCAGTGCTCCGCCACCGGCGCGGGCCGTCCCGCCCCGGGGTGGTCCGCGCGAAGCAGGTACAACAGCGGCAGCACGCACAGGAAGAGGACGCCCGAGAGAAGGAAGAGCTTCTCGAAGGAGAGGACTGCGGCCTGCTGCTCCACCAGGCCCTGCAGCGCGAGCACCCCCTTGGGCCCAGAGACCCGCTCGGCCACCCGCGGGTCGGTCCGGCTCAGGTGCGGCACCAGACCCGCGCGCGCCTGCGTGGAGTAGCGCACGAGCAAGGTGGCGAAGACGGCCAGCCCCACCGACCCGCCGATCTGCCGGAAGAGCGAGTTGAGGCCGGTGGCGTCGGTGAGCCGCGCGCGCTCGATGGTGGTGAGCGCCACCGTGGTCAGCGGGACGAACAGGCAGCTGAAGCCCAGGCCCTGGATCATGATCGCGGAGATGATCTGCCGCATGGACGTCGCCGCGGTGAAGTGGCTCATCTGCCAGGCGCCGACCGCGAACGCGGCGATGCCGAAGCCGACCAGCAGGCGCGGCGAGACCCGGTTGTAGATCCGGCCGACGACCGGCGTGAAGACCATCATCACCAGCACGCGCGGCATCAGCGCGAGGCCCGACTGCAGCGCGGTGAAGCCGAGCAGGGTCTGCATGAACACCGGCAGGAGGAACATGTTCGCCATCAGCATCGCGAACATCACCGCGCCGATGAGCGTGCCGGAGAGGAAGACCTTGTCCTTGAAGAGCCGCAGGTTGACCGCCGGCGCCGGCGCCGTCAGCTCGCGCACGGCGAAGGCGGCGAGGGCGAAGGCCGCGACCAGGCTCGTGGCGCCGATGGTCGAGGACTCGAACCAGTCGTAGCGCTGGCCCTCCTCCAGCACGAACTGGAGCCCGCCGAGGCCGACGCACATCAAGGCGATGCCCTGCCAGTCCAGGTTCTTGCGCTGCGCCGCGGCCTGCTCGCGCAGCGCCTGCCGGACGTCCTCGGGCTCGTGCACGAAGCGCGAGACCATGAACAGGCCCAGCAGGCCCACCGGTAGGTTGACGTAGAAGATCCAGGGCCAGCTGTAGTTGTCGACGATGAAGCCGCCCAGCGTGGGGCCGACCGCCGGGCCGATCATCACCGCCATCGCGAACAGCGCCATCGCCATCCCCTGCTCCTCCGGCGGGAAGGTCTGCCGCAGGATCGCCTGCTCGGTGGGCTGGAGCGCGCCCGCGCCCAGCCCCTGGAGCGCGCGGAAGGCGACCAGCTCGGCCAGCGAGCGGGCGGTGCCGCAGAGCATGGAGCCGGCGACGAAGAGCGCCAGGCTGACGAGGTAGACCCGCTTCTGCCCGAAGAAGCGCCCCAGGAACGCGGTCAGCGGCATCACGATCACCGTGGCGATGACGAAGCCGGTGACGACCCAGGTGATCTCCTCGAGCGTCGCGCCGACCGAGCCACGCATGTGCGGCAGGGCGACGTTGACGATCGACGCGTCGATGGTCCCCATCAGCGTCCCGAAGGTCACCGAGACGGTGACGAGCCACTTGTTGGTGGGCGGGCGGCCTGCGCGGGCGGGCTGGGAGGCGGTCAAGGCAGCCGGAACGTAGCCATCCGGAGATCCCGGGGGCCTTTGCCGCGCTGGTCCGGGCGCCAGAGAAATCCCTGCGGATGCCGAGGACTTGCGCCGCGCACCCCACGTCCAGGGGAGTCCTCCAGACGCCCGCGTCGCCGAATCGGCCCGGCTCGAGGCACTCGATGAGGTCGGCTGAGTCCTCGGCAGGAGACCCAGCGCCCGGTACACTCCCGAATCTGGCCGGCTTCAAGGAGCGCCCCCTTGCCTCTCTCTGCTCGTTCTTCCTCGTCCGCCCTCTGCCTGCTGTCGCTGCTCCTGCTCGCCTCCTGCAATGACGGGTACGGCACGCAGCGCACGCACTCCACCATCGCGGTGGAGCCGCTCTCGCTCGACTTCGGCCAGCTCGAGGCCGGAGAGTCCAAGGCGCTGACGCTGTCGGTCACCAACACCGGCAGCACCACCCTGCACGTCACGCGCGGCTACGTGCGCAACGACAAGCGCTCGGCGTTCTCGGCCCAGGAGCTGGCCACGCAGATCGCCGCGGGCGCCGAGATGATGGTGGAGCTGACCTACCTCGCGCCCGACGCCGAGGGCGCGGACGGCGCCGAGTACGTCATCGAGTCCGACGCCGACAACGCGCCGGAGTACGTGGTCTCGCTCACCGGCCGCGCCACCGAGCGGTGCCTGCTGGGTCAGCGCTGGTGCGACGGCAAATGCGTGGACACCGCGGCGGACCCCGCGCACTGCGGCGACTGCACCACCACCTGCACCGCGCCGCAGAAGTGCCTGCAGGGCCGGTGCGGCTGCGAGGCGAAGACCTGCGCGACCAACGCCTGCGGCGACGCCGACGATGGCTGCGGCCAGACCCTGCACTGCGGGGACTGCGTCTCGCCGCAGGTGTGCATCGACCTGCGCTGCCTGGCGGCGACCTGCACCGACCACCTCAAGGACGGCGACGAGACCGACGTCGACTGCGGCGGCAAGTGCTCGCCCTGCGCGATGGGCAAGGGCTGCGCCACGCTCGCCGACTGCGAGGCGGGCCTGGCGTGCATCGAGAAGGTGTGCAGCCCCTGCCGCACGATCGCCGACTGCCCCGTCGACCAGGTCTGCCGCGACGGCATCTGCGGCGCCTGCCTGTCGCGCGACGAGTGCGGCGCGGAGCGCGCCTGCCTCGGCGGCCGCTGCCTCTCCTGCCCCGGCGAGGCGGCCTACAACGAGTGCGGGCTGTGCGGCGGCGCCCCCGTTCCCTGGGTGGGCGCCAAGTGCTCGGGACTCTCGGGCTGCGAGGCGAAATACGTCTGCAACACCCAGCTCGTGGGCGTGGACTGCCCGAACATCGCCATGGACGCCTGCGGCGCTTGCGGGGGAACCACCACCGCCGCCGAGATCGGCGCGGACTGCACCGACCCGGTCTCGGGATGCCTCAGCAAGTGGGCCTGCGTGGGGACCGTGAAGACCTGTGTGCCCGTCGCCAGGGACGCCTGCGGCGCCTGCGGAGGCACCGCCGCCGCCGCCGACCTCGGCAAACCCTGCTTCGACACCGACACGGGTTGTTCCAGCACCTGGGCTTGCGTCGGGACCGTGAAGACCTGCACGCCCGTCGCCAAGGACGCCTGCGGCGCCTGCGGAGGCACCGTCACCGCCGCCGACATCGGGCGGTCCTGCACCGACCCGGCTTCGGGCTGTGTCAGCAAGCGGGCCTGTGTGGGCACGGCCTTGACCTGTACGCCCGTCCCCAAGGACGCCTGCGGCGCCTGCGGCGGCACGGTCACCGCCGCCGACCTCGCCGCGCCCTGCAACGACCCGGCTTCGGGCTGTGTCAGCGGCTGGGCCTGCGTCGCGACCGTGAAGACCTGCACGCCGGTCGCCAAGGACGCCTGCGGCGCCTGCGGAGGCAGCACCACCCTCGCGGACATCGGCGCGCCCTGCAACGACCCGGCTTCGGGCTGTCTCAGCAAGTGGGCCTGCGTGGGCACCGCGAAGACCTGTACGCCCGTCGCCAAGGATGTCTGTGGCGCCTGCGGAGGCACCACCTCCCTCGCCGACCTCAACGTGCCCTGCACCGACCCGGCTTCAGGCTGTCTCAGCAAGACCGCCTGCGTCGGGACCGCGAAGACCTGTGCGCCTGTCGGCAGGGACGCCTGCGGCGCCTGCGGAGGCACTGCCACCGCCGCCGACATCGGCGCGCCCTGCAACGACCCGGCGTCGGGTTGTCTCAGCAAGCGGGCCTGCGTGGGCACGGCCCTGACCTGCACTGCGGTGGCGATGAACGGCTGTGATCTGTGCGGCGGACCGGCGATCGCCAACCCGCGCGGCACGCCCTGCGCCAGCGCGGGCTGCGCGGGCACCTGGCAGTGCACCGGCGACAACACCGCAACGGTCTGCAACGCGCCGACGAGCTGCTCGACGGCGAACCACCTGGTCATCAGCCAGATCTGCGGTCAGGGCCCAGGGTACGAGGACGACTTCGTCGAGCTCTACAACCCCACGTCCTCTCCCATCGACGTGACGCAGTACCGGCTCTTCTACCGGAACTACGCCAACGTCGCGAACTGGACCAACTACGTCGATCTCTCGCCAACGGGAACCACTTTGGTCATACAGCCCCACAAGTACTTCCTCGTCGGCCAAAGCACGTCGGCGACCTACGCCAGCCTGGCGGACGTCAGCAACACCAACTTCAACGTGGGTGCCGACAAAGGACAGCTCGTGCTCTGGAAGGCGAAGACTGCGCTCGGCTCGATGCCCGCGCTGCCGGCCCCGTCTAACTCCAACTACGTGGACTTCGTCGGCTGGGGCACGGCGTCGTACTGGGAGGGCGCGACCATTGCGGTGGCGCCAGGGACTGCTGGGGTCATCGTCCGCAAGGCTCGTCCGTCTTCGGACGCCACCACGATGATCTCCACCGGAACTGACGGGATGGCCGGCAACGGAACGGATACCGACAACAACGGTGCCGATTTCGTCCGCCTCACCGAGTTCGCTCCGCGCAATTCGGCGACGCCCGCCCGCCCGTAGCTGCGCCCGACCGACCCGGCGCGGAGGCCGGCAGCTCCAACAACCGTCCGTCCGACGCTCCCCGACCGTTTTCACGGCCCGTGCCCGCTCGCGAAGGGCACGGTGTAGATCCACCGCGCTGCCGTCGCCATTCGCGGTTGCTCCCGGTCCGTTTGCCTACCTCCACGCACCAGGCGCCCGGAGCTTTCCTGGCGGCCTTGGAGTCCGCGGGGCGCAGCCGTTAGAGTGTCCGTCTCGTTCACCTCCAAGGACCGCCATGACCTCTCCCAGCCCGAAGCTCCGCGTGCTCCTCGTTGACGACAGCTCGATCGCGCGGGACCTCATCCGCTCCAGCCTCGCCGAGGTGCTGGCGGCCGACAGCCCCGGCTACGAGTTGGTCGAGGTCAACGAAGGCCGCACCGCGCTCGCGCGCCTGGAGAAGGAGAGCTTCGACCTGCTCCTGCTCGACTGGGTCCTGCCTAAGCTCCACGGCAGCGAGGTGCTCAAGCAGGTCCGGTCCTCGGCCAAGACCCTGCGCCTGCCGGTGGTGGTCATCAGCAGCGCCCCCGACGAGACCCGCGACGTGGCGCTGAAGGCGGGCGCCAACGCCTTCGTCTCCAAGCCGGTGGTCAACTCGCGCCTGACCGACGCGCTGCACCTGGCGCTCAGGGGCTGATGGAAGCTGCTTCACGGAGCAGGGCGAGCGGTAGGACGTGTTGATGCCCATGCGCCTCGTTCTCGGCCTCGCCCTCGTCCTCTTCGCCTCCGCCTGCGCCCACGCCCCGGAGGCGCTGGTCTGGGCACCGCTCACCCCGCCCGGACTCTCGGCGTCGACGCCCGAGCGAGCGGCCTTCTTCGCCGAGCGCATCCGCGTCGAGGTCCTCGACAAGCGCGACGAGGGCAAAGTCGTCTTCCGCGACCGCGAGACGAGCATCCTCACGCCCGACGACATCGCCACCTTCTACTCCGGACACTTCGTCCAGACGTTGGCGAGCTACGGCGTGCAGGTGGTCGACCGCGACGAGACGCTGGTCGTGCGGCTCTCCATCCGGCGCGCGCTCGGCTCGCGAGGCGCCGGGGAGTGGGGCCTCAAGAACCACTGCGGCGACTTCCTCGTCCTGCTCGAGTCGCGAAGGCCCCAGGACTCCGCCTTCGCGAGCGTCGGGGAGGTGCAGGGCTCGTCCCTGCGCATCGGCTCCGGTGACGCCGGCAACTACCACGAAGCCATGACGAGCGCCGTCCTCGACACCGCGCGCCAGCTCCTCCAGGACCGCGATCTGCTGCGCATGCTCGTCAGCCCCGAGCCGGTCTTGGCGACTCCGGCGAGCGCGCCCGATTCGCCGGTTCGCAAGCCTGTGACGCGCTAGCCCCCCCGGCCCCATCACAGATTGCAGTTTCGCTTCTGCGCGCCTTCCCCGGGCGGGGCTCTTCGACCACCAGGGAACCGCCATCCATGTTGATGAACGCTGACATACCTTTAGCGAGTCGGGAGTGCGGACCCGTTCGGCAGGGAGACCGGAAACGGCCCTCCAGACGGCGCAAGTTCCGGCTGCCTCGCCCACTCGTTTCCTGCTCTGATTGGCGGGCGTGAGAGGAGCCTGCCGTGAAAGACGACAACGAGAACGACGACGTCCCTGCCTCCGACGATGGCGCGACCGTGATGATGGGACCGGACGAGCAACCCCATCCGGACGACGAAGGTGAGGAGGAGGCCGAGCAGGCGCCGCTCGACGACCAGGCGACGATGCTCAAGGTACCCGAGGAACCGGCCGAGCCGCCGAGCGATCAGGCGACGATGCTCAAGGAGCCCGCCGCGCCGCTGCTGGCGGTGCCGCCCAGGCCCATCCGCGCAGTGGCCAAGCCCGCCGAGCCCGCTCCGCTCGACGACCAGGGCGGCGTCGCGACCATCGTCACCGCGCCCAAGAAGGCCACGCCGAAGGCACCGCCACGCCCCGAGGGTCTGCGCCGGCAGAAGGAGCAGGCCAGCCCGGCGATGAAGCTGATCGCCGTCGCGCTCGTGACCATCGCCGCCATCGCCGCGGCCCTCTTCTACCTGTTCGGCATCGCCCCACGAAAGGCGGCGAGCTCCGCTCCCGGCGCGGCGTCCGCGTCCGAGCTGAAGGCTCCGGCGGTTCCGGCGCCTTCGGCGGCCAAGGCTGATCCGGCCTCCGCACCCGCGGCGCCCGCTCCAGCTCCCGCCGCCGCACCGAAGTGACGCGATGAGGCACCTGCGCCTGGCGGCAGTCCTGGGCCTCACCTCGGGGCTCACCGTCGTCCTCCTGTACCCGTACCTGCTGGTGCTGATTCCCCAGCTGGCGACGACGAAGATTCCGCTCTGGGCGCTGGTGCCGATCCAGGCCGGCCAGACCGCGCTGCAGCTCTTCCTGGCGGCGTGGGCCGGTCTCGCCCTGGGCGCGCAGCTCGGACTCGACGCCCCATTCCTCAGGGCGCTCGTCGACCGCACTCCACCGCCCGAGCCCCCGCCGAGGAGGCAGTTCGGCCTCGCGGCCATCGTCGGGTTCTGCTCGGGCGCAGCGCTGGTCGCGCTCGACCGCTTCGTCTTCATGCCGCACCAGCCCGAGGCCATCCGGTCCCTCGGCGCCCAGATCGCACGGTGGAAGGGGCTGCTCGCCTCGTTCTATGGCGGCATCGGCGAGGAGGTGCTGACGCGGCTCTTCCTGATGACGCTCTTCGCCTGGGTGCTGTGCAGGCTCCTGGGTGGACGGCGTCCCGCCGCCTTCGTCGCGGCGGCGGTCTTCGCGGCGCTCGCCTTCGCCGCGGGGCACCTGCCCGCGGCCGCGCAGCTCGCGCCGCTCGATGCCTGGGTGGTCACTCGCGTCCTGGTGCTCAACAGCGTCGCGGGCATCGCCTTCGGGGTGCTGTTCTGGAAGCGAGGCTTGGAGCACGCCATGGCCGCCCACTTCTGCGCCGACCTCGTCCTGCACGTCCTCAGCCCCTAGGCGCCTGCGAGCCCGTTAGCACAGCGGCCGCTCTGACGGTCCGGCCGCGGACTGCCGTGCTTCGCGGCGGAACACTCGACTCCGAGCCCTGACCTCGAACGAGCGCTGGCACGCCAGCTGCCTCTTCGGCGCGCCAACCTCTGCCCTCCCCAAGGAGCCCCCGATGCCGCGCGTGTCCGAGTCCAGTTCCCAAGGCGTTGCTGCGTTCGAAAACGATGCCGCGCAGGCCGCGGCCCCCGCGCCCAAGCCCGCCCATGCCGCAGCCCCACCGCCAGCCGCCAAGGACGACGGCACGGCCGAGGGCTCCAAGGACGTCTTCGAGCGGGCCCCCTCCAATTCCACCGGCTCGGTGTTCTCCGAGCCACGGAAGCAGCCTGGCGCGCTGACTCGCTCCACGAACGCGTCGGCCTCCACTCCGGACACCGCCTATGCCGCCATCGAGAAGAAGCTCAGCTACGGCGCGCTGGACTGGCGGGTGAGCCAGGGCGAGGCCAAGGAAGTCACCCAGCTGCTCGCCAAGCTCCCGCCGGACCAGCTCCGGGCCACGATCGAGCGGATGGACCGCGACGGGCTGATGGAGCGCTACCTCTCCAAGCTCGGCTTCGAGGAGCGCAAGCAGCTGCTCGACCTCACGGTGTCGGCCGGACTGACCAAATTGGAACCGGGGCAGGTCGGCGTCGGCACCGCAGCCCCGCCCGACAAGCCCGCCCTCTATCGCAACGACGAGAGCCTCCCCGCTGGCCTGCGCGAGGCCGTCCGCACCCAGAACCGCTCCCTGGCCGAGCGCTACTTCGCCGACTACTCGCGCTACGTCGACCGGTTCGCCACGCAGGTCGGCCAGGCCCCCAGCGCCCAGGCGATCCGGTCGATGGGCTCGCCACAGGGGCCGCTCCTCAAGAGCTGGGACCGCAGCCAGCTCGTCACCCACCCGGACCACGCCAGCTACAAGCCCATCGCGAGCGAGGCGCAGCTGTGCAGCACCAACCGCGCCTATGTCGCCGTCAGCAAACGCATGCACGAGCTCACCGGCACGGTGCGGCCGGGCAGCTTCTGGCTCGAGGGCAGCGTGGACGTGAAGGGCAAGATCTCCGAGCGGCTCGAGGGCGGCTTCAAGGTCGAGGGCAAGGTCTACGACAGCGGCCAGACCAAGACCAAGGGCACCGGCTCGGGGAGCATCGTCTTGGGCGCGGACAAGGTCACCGGCTCCTACGGCTCCGAGGGGTGGAAGGTCGAGAGCTCGACCAAGGACAAGATTCCGTACGTGGACGAGTTGGGCGCGCCCAAGAACCTCCCCATCGCCTTCAAGGTCGCCGACGGAGAGAAGGGCCGCGAGGTCTCGGCCACGGTCGGCCCGGCCGACGTGAAGATCAAAGAAAGCGGGGCGATGGAGTTCGGGTGGATGGCCACCGAGAACGTCGGCGGCTACAGCAAGGTGGACCCGGACGCCGCCGAGCTCACCGGCGGCGTGAAGGCCAAGGGCAAGCTCGGCAAGGTCGAGATCGAGGCCAAGGCCGGCGTCGGCTACAAGGGCATCACCGCGAAGGAGGTCGCCAAGGCGATCGACCCGAAGTCGGTCGGCTTCTTCGCCTCGCCGCCCGAGCTCGCACAGAAGACGCCGTGGAGCGAGCTGTCCCCCGAGCGCCGGAAGGTCTTCGAGAATCAGCACTGGACCGAAGCCGAGTGGGACGCGCGGCTCGCCCAAGGCAAGTGAACAATCCGTCGCGGCCGCGGCGTGACGCGCCGCTTGCGGAGGGGTCACCATGCAGCTTCGCTATCGAATCCTGACGGGCCAGGTGGACCAGCGGCAGTACCGACGCGTCCTGGCGGACATCCAACGGAGGTCCATGGGGTTCGCCTTCGCAGCCGGAGCCGAGACCCCGCGGCGGGTGCTGGCGTCCGATGGGGAGGGGGAGGTCGAGGAGGTCTCGGCGATGATCGCCGACGGCCGGATGGCGCCACACGACCTGGTCGACTGGGGCGAAGGATGGCGGGATGCGCGCGAATTCCCCCCGCTCGCAGACGTCTGCGCCGAGATCGACCGGAAGGAACGCCGGGCGCAGTGGGCCGAGACGGGGCGCCAGGTGCTCGTATCGGTGCTCATCGCACTCGCCGTGCTGGTGCTCTACAGGCTCACTCACTGACCTCGCTGGCCAGCGGCGAAGCGAGTCGCTGCCCGTCCAAGCGGTCACCAGCCGGACTCGACGGCCCAAGGCTACACTCCCATTGACGCGACAAAGAACTCGGGCAGGGCTGGTGTTGGAACCAGGAGCAGCAGGAAGACGGCGGGCGCGAAGGCCCAGCGACGCTTGCGGACGAGCTGGTCGCAGCAGACCAGAATTGCCATTCCCCAGAGCAGCACCAGGGCGACGGCGAGGGCAGGCGCGTCCTTGAAGAGCATGCCAACCGAGAGCGGTAGGTAGAGACCGCCCCAGAGATAGGCCACCGCGGCATCCCCGAACCCGAAGTCGGCATTCCGTCCGAACCAGAGGCTGGCGGCCATCGAAGTCGCCAGCGCGGCAGGCAGTACGAGGAGCTGCCGCCACCTCGACCCGAACCATCCTTGTATCGCGGCGTCCATGGCCTCTCCTCCGCCAAGACTGCCAGTATTCAGCCCAGGGCTCCAGGAGTGCCCAGAGTGAGTTGCCCTCGCTTTCCCAGCCGGCCCTGCCAATATCCGCTCCCATGCGCCTTTCGCTTCGCTGGCTTGGCTTGCTCCTCTTCACCGGCTGCCTGGACTTCTCGCTGCCGTCGCTTCCCGGCGACCAGGACCAGGACGGCGACGGCTTCACCGTTGCCGGTGGCGACTGCGACGACACGAACCGCGCGATCAACCCGCTGGCCCGCGACCTCTGCGGCGACGGGATCGACCAGGACTGCGCCGGCGGAGACGCCGTGTGCGCAACCACCGACGCGGACCGGGACGGATTCTCCGCGTCGGTGGACTGCGACGACTTCAACCCGGCGGTGCACCCCGCGGCGCGCGAGCAGTGCGGAGACGACATCGACAACGACTGCCAGGGAGGCGACCTCGAGTGCCGGTTCGCCGACCAGGACTTCGACGGGTTCGCCATCGACGCGGGCGGCCCGCTGGGCCTCCCCGGTGGGGACTGCGACGACACCAACGGAGCCCGAAACCCGGCCGCCCGCGAAATCTGCGAGAACGGCATCGACGAGAACTGCGACGGGGGCGACCTGGCGTGCGAGTTCGCCGACGAAGACCACGACGGGTACGCGGTGAGCGCGGGCGGTCCTCTTGGAAGACCCGGCGGCGATTGCGACGACCGTGATCCGCTCATCCACCCCGGCGCCGCGGAAGTGCCGGAGAACGGAGTCGACGAGGACTGCGCCCCAGAGGACGACCGCTTCGCAGCCGTGAAGGGCGGCTCGGACCGGCTCACGGACGGGCACGCCGACCTGGACGGCGACGGCTACTCCGAGACCGGCGGCCCGCGCTGGCCGGGCGGGGACTGCCAGCCGCGAAACCCGTCCGTCTCTCCAGCGGTGAACGAGTCGTGCAACTTCATCGACGATGACTGCAGCGGCATCGCCGACGATCGCCTGGCGGGCTGCCCGAACGTGGACCACCGCAGCGCCGCCTGGACGGTCGGGGAGACCGACGGCTTCTCGGTGAAGGAGGGCACCGCCCTCTTCACCTCCGGCGTGCACTTCAACGTCGGCGACTTCGTGCTCCCCGCCGGAGTGGTGCTCAACGTCAGGCCGCTCAACGACTTCTTCCAGGACGGCGGGCTGGAGATTCGCGCTCAGACGATCGACCTCGAGGGCACGATCGACGCCTCGGGAGCCGGCTACGGCGGGGGAGGTGGCGGTGGAGGCGGGATCGACCTCGACGGCAGCAAGTGCTCCTCGACCGCGGCCTCGGGCGGCGCCGGCCACCGCGGAGGCCGAAGCGGGCAGCAGAGCCCCTACAACGGGGACGCCTACGTCGATGGCGCCGGCGGAGCAGGTGGTGGCTCTGGCGGCGGCGCCGCCGGCAAGGCGAACGCTTCCGGTGCCGGCGCCGTCTACGCGGCCGGCGGAGACTCGAGCGTCGATGACTCCGTCGACTTCGGCTCTGGAGGTGGGGGCAGTGGCGCCGGCCCTTACCAGATGCCCACCTATCGCTGCTATTTCGACAGCTACCTGGGCTTCGAGCTCTTCGCCAAACCCCACTTTGGAGGCGGCAGTGGCGGGGCCGGCGGCGGACGGGTCCTCGTGTCGGCGGCCGGCTCGCTCCGTCTCGGGCCAGCCGCCAAGCTGCTCGCCAACGGCACGTTAGGAAAGCGCGCCGGGGGGCGCGAGGGCGCGAGCACCGACCAGGGCCTGGCGACCGGGGGAAATGCGCAGGGTGGTACAGGGAGCGGCGGCGGCATCCGGCTCGAGTGCACCGAGGCGAATTGCCTGACCGTGGAGAGCGGGGCGCGCTTCGAGTCGACGGGAGGGACCGGGGGCGGCGGCACCGTGAAGGTCTTCTGCCCCGACTACGCCACCTTCCCGACCGCTGCGATCTCCGCGGGCCGGACCTGCCTCGGGGCCCCGGGACAGCCTTGCGCCCCGCCGCCCTGAGCAGCCGCTGGTCTGCTCAGGGTTCGTAGGCCCACTACCGGGCCTGAACGGCCGCGTCCTTGGTGACGGCGAAGCGGAGGCTTTGCCAAAAGGTGAGAGCGAGCACGAGTCCGTTGGCGCGCCCGGCCCTGCGCCCTATCATCCGCCACCACTTTGCCCCGGAGGTCGTTCATGCATCGTCGCGTGCTCCTCGTGTGCCTCGGAGTCCTCTTCCTGAGCTGCGTCGCCCAGGTCCGCGGTACCCGAATCCAGCAGCCGTTCCGCGCCGCGCCGGCGGGAACCAAGATCGCGCTGCTGAGCGTCGATGTCCCCGAGTGGATCAAGCCGCCGTTCCCCAAGGACGACCCGCGCGCCGTGCTCACCGCCGCCGCGCTCAAGGGCTTGAGCGAGACCCCACTGACCGCCGTGGACCTGACCGCGGCAGGCGCGCGCATCGCCCTGGGGCCGAAGGTGGCGCCGGTGGTCCTCCAGACTGCGGCGGGCGTCGCGGAGGTCGGGCAGCCCTGGATGCTCGACGCCGACGGGACGGTCCAGGCCGTCGGCGCGCCGCCCATCACCTGGCGGGCGGGCGCGGTGCCGGAGGGCTTCCAGATCAGCGAGAGCGGCGCGGTCCAGTGGACGCCGCGGGCCACCGGGCTCGGCAGCAGGTCGAGATCTTCGCCAAGAACGCGCTGGGCGAGACCCGCTACGCCTTCACGGTGGACGTGGTCGCGCCGGGCAAGGCCCCCAAGGTCGAGCCGCGCATCCCGTACTGGCCGTCGATGGGCCCGGACGTGGCCTTCGCCGCGCAGCTGCCGGCCCAGCTGCCCGCGGGCTGCGACGCCGCGCTGCTCATGGGCGTGCAGGCGGTGCAGGTCGACCTGAGCACCGAGACCATGCAAGGCGGCTTCAGCCGCAAGCGCCTGGCGACCGACCTCGTGTACACCATCTTCACGCGCGAGGGCCGCGAGGTGGAGACGACGCGGGTGCGGGTCGAGGGCGTTCCCTCCGCCTTCTACCGCCATGGCGTCTCCTTCGCTCCCAAGCGCAGCTCCTGGCTCGACTGGAGCGAGGCCGGCGAGTCGCGGCTGGCCCCGCTGGACGAGACCAAGCTCTTCGCCGCCACCGCCGAGGCCAGCGCCGCCGCGTTCCTGTTCCCCTACGCCGAGCACAAGATGGTCTTCAGCGCCCAGCTCGACGAGTCGAGCCCCGCGCTCAAGCCCGGCATCGAGCTGTCGAACAAGGACAACTTCGAGGCAGCCTTCGGCTCGTTCGAGTCTGCAGCCAAGGCCGACCCCACGCTCGCCGGCGCCTTCTACAACATGGGCGTGATGCGCGAGGTCCAGGGCCGGGACGAGGAAGCGCTCGCGCTCTACCGCAAGGCAGTCGGTCTCAAGCCGGGCGAGGGCATGTACGTTCGCGCCCTCAAGGCGCTCGAGAGCCGCGCCAAGCACCGCGAGCCGCTCGTGGGCAGGTAGCCACCCGCCAGTTCACGAGGCTTGGGTTCCGCCCCCGACAAGCTTGGTGTCGGAGACGTCGGTCGGCTCGGAGTGGGGGTTCGAGTTCCCCCTCTCCGTCCCGTCCTGAGCTTGTCGAAGGCCGGAACGGGATCGGACCTACGCCCCGCTGACGCCCAGGAAGCCGAGGAACTCGGAGACCGAGGCGAAGACCTTCACGCCCAGCGTCTCCTCCAGGTGCCGAAGCGCCTGCTGGTGCGCGACGCGATCCGGCGCCGCCACCAGGGCCGAGCAGGTGGCGATGTTCCCGAACCGGCCGCGGGTCTTCAGGTCGTAGACCAGGTATTGCACCTTCACGTTGGTCCAGGCGCCGACGACCCCGACCGGCAGGGTGCCGCGGTCGGCATCGCCTGCCAGCGCATCGAGCACCTCGACCATCGGAGTGTCCTCGAAGTCGCTGATCCCGTTGGAGTCGATGACCGCGCTGCGCCGCCGGTCGCGGCTGAACTGCTCGATCTCGTCGATGAACCTGGCGCCCGGCGAGCCCATGAGGCAGTGCTCGCCGAAGAACTCCAGCTCCGCCTTCTGGTGCGGGTCCGAGGGATCGTGCCAGTCGCGGATGTGCACGATGTGCACGTGCTCGGCCGCGGCGCAGGCGGACACCGCCCGCGTCAGCGGGCCTTTGCCCGGGTCCTCGCCGACGATGCGTGCCGCCTCCGACCAGCCGACGTGGAGCCGGTTGGGCAGCGGCATTCCCTTGGCGATGGGCTGCATGAAGTCGCGCTGGAGGCACTGGCAGAAGAGCAGGGCTCGCGCCGGCGACTGCATCGCGCCGGAGCCGCTCGACCGGCAGAGGGTTGCCGCGGTGTCGTCGACGGGGCGGGGCTCCGAATCGCGCCGCAGCGACGCGACGGAGGTGGGCTCGAGGCCCGTCTGCCGGGAGATTTCGAGCGGAGGGTGCGCGGCGGCGATGACCTCGGGGCGGAAGGGCAACGAGGCGTCGGGCAGCAGCTTGAGCAGCTCCTCGCCGGAGGCGATCCGCTTTGCCGGGTCCTTCTCGGTCAGGCGCGTGAGCAGCGCGCGCATCGTCTCCGAGACCCGGACTCCGACCGAGGCCGGGTCGGTGAGCGGGTCGTTCACGATGCGGGTCATCACCTCCCAGGCCGAGGTCCCCTGGAACGGGTCTCGGCCGGTGAGCAGCGCGAACGCCGTGGCCCCCAGCGAGAAGAGGTCGGAGGCAGGTGTGACGGCATGCGAGTTGTGCACCTGCTCCGGGCTCATGAAGGACGGCGTGCCGAGCAGGCCCTGCGTCAGCCCGAGCTGCTGCGCCTCCTGCTCCGTGGCCAGCCCGAGGTCGGCGAGCTTGACCCGCCCGTCCCGCGCGCGCAGCAACAGGTTGGCGGGCTTGACGTCCCGGTGGATGACGCCGCGCCGGTGGAGCGCGAGCAGCGCCAGGCCCACGTCGCGCAGCACGGTCGCCACCTCGTGCTCGCTCAGCGGCCCGGCGCCCTGGACGATGGCCTCCAGGCTCCGCCCCGGAATCCACTCCATCACCAGGTAGGGCACGCCGCGCGCGTCGCCCAGGTCGAGGACCCGCAGGAGGTTGGGTTCGTCCAGCTCCGCGCAGATGCGCGCTTCGCGGCGGAAACGCGCCAGCAGGTCGGAGCGGTTCGCGAGCTGGTTGGCCAGGAACTTCACCGCGACGGGGATCTCCAGGGTCTGGTGCCAGCCGGCATGCACCACCCCCATCGCGCCACGGCCGACCTCGTCGAGGATGAGGACCCGGTCGAGGAGGGGCCGCCCGCTGGCGCGAGGCAGCTGCTGGAGGATGTCCGAGAGCATCGATGCCTCACGCTCGTGGTGCGGGTTCAGGGTGGAACGACCGGGGCGGATTCTAGCGCCGTGGCGCGGGGTGGGAGACGTCGTCCTCGAGGAGACTTGGGCCGACCACCTGCCACAGAAGAAGAGCATCGTCGCCTTCGCCCCCGCTTCATCGCGTTGCTCGCTCGGCGCGGTGTCGGCGGTGTCGTACCATGCGTGCGATGCCTCCCCTGCCCGTCCGGAGCCTCGCGCTCCTCCTCGCCCTGACTGCGCTCCCCGCCTCCACCGGCTGCGGCTACTTCTTCCGCTCGTCCAAGGACGCGCCGCGCGACTGGGCCACCAAGCGTCTCGAGCCCGCGCAGTGGCAGCTCCCGATGCCGCCGCCGGGCGAGGTCCGCTCGCTGCCCGTCCGCGTCTGGGCCGACGGCGAGTACCGCTCCATCGTGCGGTGGCGGGCGCGGCTGGACGCGGTCTTCGAGTCGGCCAACGCGGTCCTCGTGCCCACCTTCGGCGTGCGCCTGGCCGTCCGCGACGTCGTCGAGTGGCAACGCACGGCCGGCGCGGGTGAGCTGGGCCCGATGATCGACGAGCTGCAGCGGCAGGACCCGGGCGACGACGTCACCTTCGTCCTCGGCATGACCGGCGCCTTGCCCATCGCCAGCGCCAGCATCGAGGCGCTCGGCGCCGCCCGCCCGGTGAGCAAGCACGCCGTCTGCCGCGCCATCGACGACGCCTCGGAGGCCAAGGCCCTCGAGGAGGCGCTGCGCCGGGTGAAGCAGAAGAAGGTCGAGCGGATCCTCGAGCAGCGCAGCCAGCACAAGGGCGCCGTCGTGCTGCTCCACGAGTGGTCGCACACGCTCGGCGTCCCCCACGTCCGCGACGTCCGCAGCGTGGTCTACCCGCTCTACGAGACCCTTCAGGACTCGTTCGGCCCCGGGCCCGAGGCGGTCCTGCGCCTCGCGCTGGGTCACCTCCGTGCCACCGGGATCCCGCGCGAGGAGATGGGGGCCTTCGCGTCGCAGCTCGAGAAGGTCTTCGCCGAGCAGGCCGAAGCCTTCAACCCCGAGGAGGCGGCGGAGGCCGTGCGCCTCGCCTCGACGGCCGCCAAGGTCGTCCGGCCGCCAGAAGAACCGGCCTCGGCTTCGGCCCCGGCCGCAGCCCCCGCTGCGCCCCCGCCGGCGACCGGCCCGACCGCTGAGGAGATCGCCGTCCTCAACGCCACGAAGGACCGGCCGGAGGAGGCGTTGAGGCTGGCCGCGCCGCTCGCCCTGAAGTACCCGGACCACGACGGGCTCCAGCTGTTCACCTGCCAGGCCGCGACGCGGGTCAAGGCCGCGAACGCGCCGCGCGAGGCGTGTGACCGCGCCGTCAAGCTCCGTCCCGAGGATCCGGCTCCACACCTCGCGCTCGGGTGGCTTCTGGCCAAGGCGCACCAGGAGCAGGAGGCGGCCCGGAGCCTGGAGCGCGGGGCTCGCTGCGCGGAGAAGGCCCCCTCGACCAGCGCCGCGACCTGGGACGAGCTGGGCTCGCTCGCCCGAGCGCTGGGCGCCGTCTCCCTGGCCGAGTCCATCGGCGCGCACGGCTCACCCGAGCAACGGACCGGGCTCCTCTCGTGGGCGCAGGCGGCCCGACGGAAGGCGGGCCTGGCGCGGAGGCCCGCGCTGGGCCCGGCACGCGAAGGCGCGTACCTGAAGGCGTACGAGGGCGTGCTCGCGAAGGTCCACGCCGGCAACGTCGGCGACGCCGCCAACGCCATCGTGGGCGCGCTCGACCAGTTCCCCGCGATGCCTGGGCTGCTCGCGCTCCAGTGCAGCATGGTCGCGAGCTCGGGGGCACCCGCGGCGGCGCGGCCGCTGTGCGAGCGGGCGCTGCGCGAGTACGAGGAGTGCGTCCAGGCCCACTACCTGCTCGGGCTCCTCGACCGCTCGGCCGAGCACCTGCGGCGGGCCCTCGCGCTCGACCCGGGGATGCGCTCGGCCTACGTCCAGCTCGACCGGGTGCTGGAGAGCTCGGCCGGCAGCGCGGGGGAGCGGGCGGAGCTGAGCGAGAAGTACCAGGCCCGGTTCGGCCAGGCGCTGCCCCGGTAAGCGCGTTCGGGCACCGGGAGACGCTCTGCCTGGACTCGGTCCACGCGAACGCGATGCGCCTCGCGCCGCGGGGAACGGACTCCTCGCTCGGATGGGGCCAGCCCATGCGTGGGTTCAGGACAGCTGGGGCCGGTCGGCCTCGGACGCCCGGCCGCCAGGCACTCGCGGGAGCTCGATGATGAAGGTCGCCCCCTTCCCGGGGCTGCTCTCGAGCCGGATGCTCCCGTCGTGGGCATCGACGATCTGCCGCGCGATGTGAAGTCCGAGCCCCATTCCGCCGACCCGCAAGTACGAAGCCGCTCGCTCGAACGGTTCGAAGACCCTCCTCTGCTCCGCTCGGGGAATCCCCGGCCCGTGGTCGCGAACCGTCAGCCGGGCCCAACCGCCTCGTTGCTGGGCGCGGATTTCGATCGGCCGGCCGGGCGCGAACTTGATCGCGTTCTCGAGCACACAGGACAGAGCCTGCCCGAGGCGCTGCGGGTCCCAGTGCCCGACGATTCCGTCCGGCACGTCGGTCACCAGGTCGCAGTGCGCGGCCGCCAGCTGGCTCCGCTGGGCCTCGACCGCCCCGCGGACGACGCTCGCCAGGTCCACGTCCCTCCGTGCGAGCCGCAGCCATTCGCCGGCGGCGCGCGCGGAGTCGAGCAGCCTCCCGACGAGCCCCAGCAATGCCTTGATGCGCGCCTCCGAGCTGCGCAGCATCCGGCCAAACTGGGCGCGCCGCTCCGCCGCGAGATCGCCTCGATCCAGCGCGCGCAGCAGGCTCTGGATCTGGAGCAGCAGCGGAGTCAGCGGGGTCTTCAACTCGTGCGAGGCCACCGCGATGAACTCGTCCCGGGCGCGCACCGCAGCTTGCGATTGCCAATAGAGAGTCGCGTTCTCGAGCGCCACCGCGCAGCGGTGGGCGAGCTCGCTGGCCAGATCGACCCGCTCGCTGCCGCCTGCGCCCGGTTCTCGGGAGAAGAGCACGAGCGCCCCCAGCGTCCGGCGCGGCGCGGCCAGGGGCAGGGTCAGCGAAGAGCGGAATTCGAGGCGGGAGAGTTGGCTCGGCCAGTGCGCGGGGGAATCGGGGTCGACGAGCTGGGGCCGTCCGGTGCGCAGGGCCCGTTCGACCGGCGTCGACGCGAGCGAGTCGAGAGCGAGGTCCCCGACCTCCACGACCGCGGGCTGGCGCGCCGGCTCGGAGCGAGCGAGGAGCAGCTGCCAGCCCCGATCAGCACGGGCCGAAGGGGGCTTCTCCAGGAGCAGCAGGGTCGCATCGCAGAGCCAGGCGAGAGGCAGGCGCACGGCAGCGCGAGCGGTGTCCCGTAGGTCCAGCGAGGAAGCGAGCTCCCCGGCTCACCTGGGCGAGGGCCGCCTGGGACTGGGCCTCGCGGCTGAACAGCCGCTCGCGCTCGCGGTGGAAGTCCACCCTCTGCTGAAGCTCGGCCGGCGAGACGCGCAGCTCCGCGAGGAGATTGGCGTAGGCCAGCGACGAGGCTCGGGCCTCGGCTGCGGTCACCAGCTCGTTGCGCTTGACCGCCCCATGAGCGGCCGCAGTTCCAATCGAGGACGCGAGCGTCCGCTCGACCACGGCGGCGAGGTCGGCGAGCTGCAGCATCGACATGCGCTCCTCGTGGACGCCGGCGGTGGCGAAGCAGTCGCCCGCGAGGCGGCGCGCCTCGGCGGGCTCGAAATACTCCTCGAAGAGGCGGACCGCCTGGGTTCGCTTCGGCGACGAATCGATGATTGCCGGGCCCGGCGACGACTGGGCTGGCGAGGGGACCGGGGCGAGGGCGTCGACCACGCGCTCCGCCTCTTGCGCCTCCTCCTCGCTCTGCGGCAGCAGCAACGAGCCGACAGCCAGCAGGCCCCCGTTGAAGAGCATGGTCCAAAGAATGGTGCTCGCCACGGGATCGGCGAGCTCGATGCCGAAGAGCGCCTCGGGTCGAAGCAAGGACACGCCGAAGGGCCCGCGCTCGAGCAGGCTCGCAGGCAGGTATCCGGCGCGGACGAGGAGCGGCACCACCGAGGTGTAGGCCCAGACCGCAAAGCCCGCGCTCATCCCGAGCAGGGCGCCCGCCCGGCTCGGGCGTTTGGAGAGGAGCCCCGCCAGCCCCGCCGGGGCCAGCTGCAAGACGGCGGTGGCGGAGACCAGTCCGAGCCCGGTCAGGTCGCGGCGCTCGCCCACCGCGCGTTCGAAGGCGTAGGCGACCGCGATCTCCACCGCGGCCAGCCCCCAGCGGATGGGCAGGATTCTGCCGGCGAAGAGCCCCGCCGCGACGACGCGCCACGTCGAGCAGCGGCAGCACGAGGTGGTTGGAGACCATCGTCGACAGGGTCATGACCTCGATGACCACCATGCCCGCGCTCGCTGAGAACCCGCCGAGGAACACGAGCCAGGCGAGCCAGGGATGCCCGGCCGCGAGCGGCATTTCCAGGACCATCCTCACCGGGGAGGTGCTCGGATGGCCCAGCAGGACCCCTCCCAGCGCGATGGGCATGGCGAAGACGCACATCGCCAGGAAGTACAGCGGCAGGACCCAGATCGCGGTGCGCAGGTGGTCCTCGTTGGAGTTCTCGACGACCGACACCTGGAACTGCCGGGGGAGAAAGAGGATCAGCGCGGCGGAGAGCAGAAGCTGCGAGACCCAGGTCGTCGGTGACGTCGCCGGGGGGTCGACGAGCGGCGGCCACCCCGCGCGCGCCTTCTCGAAGATCTCTCCGGCGCCGCCGAAGAGGCCCCAGCAGACGAACACGCCCAGGGCGAGCCGCGCGACGAGCTTCACGCCGCTCTCGGCGACGAGGGCGAGCACGATTCCGGGGTGGCGCTCGGTCGGGCTGACGCGGCGGATGCCGAGCACGATCGTGAAGGCGACCATCAGCAGGGCGATGAGCGGGCCGACCCCTGCGCTTGCCATTCCCTGCGCCCGGGGCGAGTGCTGCCCCGAGATGACCGCGACCGACTCGATCATGCTTCTGAACTGGAGCGAGAGGTAGGGCACGAGCCCGACGATGCAGATGACCGTTGCGACGGCGGCCACCGCCTGGGACTTGCCGAAGCGCACGGAGAGCAGGTCGGCGACGCTGGTGAGCCGGTAGCGGTCCTTCAGTCGCACCAGCTTTCGCAACACCGACCAGGAGACGGCGATCGTCAGCGTCGGGCCGAGGAAGGTCGTCAGGAACAGTGGGCCGGACTGGGCCGCGGAGCCGATGTCGCCGAAGAAGGTCCAGCTGGTCACGAAGACGGTCTGGGAGAGCGCATAGACGAGGGCGGTCTCCGATGGCCGTCGGCCACGCGCGGCCAGGCGCTCGGCCCAGAGCGCGACGAGGAAGAGGAGCGCCGAATAGGCGAGCATCACCGCCGCGGCCGGGAGGAACTCAAGCACGGCGCGCTCCCTTCCGCTGTTCGCGCGGAAGGCGACTGGAAACGCGATAGAGCGCCGCGATGAACAGGGCCCAGACGCCGAGCAGGTAGCAGTAGGCGACCTCGAGGGTCGGTTTGGAGAACACCGGCCAGCAGAAGAGCAGGAAGCCCAGGGCGGCCAGCAGCCAGGGCAGTGCGGGGTCGCCGAGGACGCGGGGGTCCCTGCGGCCCCGCATCGCGCTCATCGGGCGTTCTCCGCACAGTGACCGATGGCCTCGAGGAGGTGGTCGAACTCGAAGGGCTTCTCCAGGAAGTCCTCGACCATGAGGCGCTGGGCTTCGAGCTTTTCGGCCATGCGGCCGAAGGCCGTCAGCACGATGATCGCGGTCTTCCGCAGGCGGGGGTCGGCGCGAACGCGCTGCAGGAATTCAAAGCCGTTCATCTCCGGCATCATCAGGTCCAGCAGGACCACGGCGGGACAGGCGCCCCGCTCCATGCACTCCAGCGCTTCTCGCCCATTTCCGGCGGTCTGGACCTCGTAGCCTTCGAATTGCAGGACTTCGCTCAACGTCAGCCGAACATCCAACTCGTCGTCGACCACAAGAATGCTGGCATGCGGACCGGCCATACAATTTGCCGCCAACTCCGAGCGCAACCGTGCTCTTCGAAAGCTAACAACTCCTGGGTCCCCGGTGGTCGGGAGGCGGGCGACGCCGACCTCCTGAGGCTTCGACGGGCGTAGGCTCGCCACCCGCTGCGCCGAGAAGGCCCCTCGACGGGCGCCGCGACGTGGGACGAGCTGGGCTCGCTCGCCCGGGCGCTGGGCGCCGTCTCCCTGGCCGAGTCCATCGGCGCGCATGGCTCACCCGAGCAACGGACCGGACTCCTCTCGTGGGCGCAGGCTGCCCGCCGGAGGGCGGGCCTGGCGCGCAGGCCCGAACTGGGCGCGGGCGCGAGGGCGCGAACCTGAAGGCCTACGACGGCGTGCTCGCGAAGGTCCACGCGGGCAACATCCGCGACGCCGCCAGCGCCGTCGTGGGCGCTCGACCAGTTCCCCGCGATGCCCGGGCTGCTCGCGCTCCAGTGCAGCATGGACGCGAGCTCGGGGGCTCCCGCCCAAGCGCGGCCGCTGTGCGAGCGGGCGCTGCGCGAATACGACGAGCGCGTCCAGGCCCACGACCTGCTCGGGCTCCTCGACCGCTCGGCCGAGCACCTGCGGCGGACCCTCGCGCTCGACCCGGGGACGCGCTCGGCCTACGTCCAGCTCGACCGGGTGCTGGAGAGCTCGCCAGGCAGCGCGGGGGAGCGGGCGGAGCTGAGCAAGAAGTACCAGGCCCGGTTCGGCCAGGCGCTGCCTCGGTAAGCGCGTTCGCGCGTCGGGAGACGCTCTGCCAGGACTCGGTCCAGCGCGAACGCGATCCGCCTCTCGTGAGGGGGATAGCCCGCTGCCACGATCTGCTGGAGGCGGTGGCTGCCTATGGTTGACGGAGCGAGCCCGGCATCCTAGACAGGCTGTTGCCGGCGGCAGACGAACCAGTTCATGGAGAGCGGCATGAAGCTATCGAAGCTCGAGGGGGAGTACTTCCGCGGCTTCGCAAAGCTCTCGCTCGAGTTCGACCCGTCCTTGACCGTGCTCGTGGGAGTAAACGGCTCGGGGAAGACGAGCATCCTCGAGTGCCTCTCCATCCTGTTGTCGCAGCTGCCTTCGCAAATTGGCGCAACGGGGAGTCGCCGATTCTCCGACTCGGACATCCATGCCGGCGTTCACTTCGCCTGCGCTACGCTTTCCGCAAGCATCCTGGGAGAGCAGGTCTCGTGGACCCTGGCGCACAACAGAAAGGGATATCCGTCGCAGGCGACCTCGCACCTGCAAGAACTGAAGAGGCTGGCGGCCAGGGTGCAGCAACAGAACAAGGTGGGAGCATGGAACCTCCCCCTGGCGATGTACTACCCGGTCAACCGAGCGATCCTCGAGCCGCCTCAACGCATCAAGGTCCGACACGAGTTCAGCGAATTGTCGAGCTACGACGGCGCGCTCAGCGGGGGCTCCGCCAACTTCAGGCTGTTTTTCGAGTGGTTCCGGGAGCGCGAGGACCTCGAGAACGAGCACAACGCGCGCCATCCCAAGGACCACCGGTCCGATCCGCAGCTGGCGGCGGTACGCAAGGCCATCGAGAGCATGCTTCCTGGCTTCAGCGACTTGCACATCCAGCGCAAGCCCCATCGCATGGTCTTGAGCAAGAACGGGCATGTCCTCGAGCTCAACCAGCTCTCGGATGGCGAGAAATGCTTGCTGGCCATGGTGGGAGACCTGGCTCGGCGGCTCGCCTTGGCCAACCCGGCTTCGTCCAATCCGCTGAGCACCGAAGCGGTCGTCCTCATCGACGAGATCGAGCTGCACCTTCATCCGGCCTGGCAGCGCTCGTGCGTCCGGCTCCTGCGCAGCACGTTTCCGGGCTGCCAGTTCATCCTGACGACTCACTCCCCCCAGGTGCTCAGCGAAGTGCCCGCTTCCGCCGTTCGTCTCCTCGACGGCTTCCAGCTCTATCGACCGGACGCGCAGACGCTCGGACGAGACAGCAACGCGATTCTCTCCGAGGTCATGGGCACCGCGGAACGCCCCGAGCTGCAGAAGCAGCAGATTCACACGATCGCGCAGCTCATCGACGAGGGCGAGCTGGGCCGCGCCCGCGACGAATTGGAGAAGCTGGCGGAGTCGGTCTCCGATCGAGACTCCGACGTGGTGCGCCTGCGATCCACCCTTCGTTTCCTCGAGCTCCCGAGCGATGCGCACGATCCACAAAGGCAATGAACCGGCCTGCGTGACGGAGCTCAGGTCGAGCGGGGGCGGATTCGGAGGGCTCTCCGGCGCCTGCAAGGCTGAGGTTCGGCGGGCGCTCGCCAAGGAACAGCGCCATCTCTGCTGCTACTGCCTCTCGAGGATCGAGCCCGACGACGCTCGGATGAAGGTGGAGCACTGGCTACCGCAGAGCGACCCCGAGCAGGGCAAGCAAGGTGAGCTGGCCTGGGACAACCTGTTCGGCGCCTGCAGGGGAGGTGAAGGCAGCCCGCCCTCGATGCAGCATTGCGATACGCGAAAGGGCGACCAGTACCTCTCCCTCCGGCCCACCGACCCGACCTGCGGTGAGCGGATTCGCTACCTCCCGGACGGGACGGTACGTTCCGACGACAAGGAGCTCCAGGTCGAGCTCGACCAAGTGCTGAACCTGAATCTCAAACGGCTCCAGCGCAATCGCGAGGCCACGCTCGACGGCTTTCTCGACGCCGCCAAACGCTCGTCCGACAAGAACTGGACTCGCGCCAGGATCGAGCGGTGGCTCGACGAGTTGGCCGAGCCGGAGCGCCTGCAGGAACACGTTCAGATCGTCGTGCACTTCCTCGAGAGGCGGCTCGCGCGGAGTTGACTGACTCAGGTGCAGAGCGGCTCCGGTGCCATAATGTCCGCCCCGTGAGCAGCGACTCGAACCCCAGCGCCCCCGCCCCCACCCTCCCCGGCACTCCCTCCGCCGACGTCGAGCCCGCCGCCGATCACGACCTGCGCGAGTCGCTGGCCAAGACCGCCGCGGCGTCGCCCAAGAAGGGCGACCAGCTCCCCAAGGGCTCCCTCATCGGCCGCTACCTCGTCACCGGCGTGCTCGGCGAAGGCGGCATGGGCACCGTCTACTCCGCCTACGACCCCGACCTCGGCCGCCCCGTCGCCATCAAGCTCGTGAAGTTCTCCGGCGAGGACGCCGACTCCGCCCGCGCGCGCCTGCTCCACGAGGCCCAGGCCATGGCCCGCCTGGCGCACCCCAACGTGCTCGCCGTCTACGACGCCGGCCCCTTCGGCGAGGAGCTCTACGTGGCCATGGAGCTGGTCGACGGGCCCGACCTCTTCCGCTGGCTGCGCGAGAAGCCGCGCACGCGCCGCGAGATCTTCTCCGCCTTCCTCGACGCCGGCCGCGGCCTCGTCGCCGCGCACCAGGCGGGGATGGTCCACCGCGACTTCAAGCCGGACAACGTGCTGATGGGCAAGGACGGCCGCGTGCGCGTGACCGACTTCGGCCTGGCGCACATGGCCGAGCTGCCCACCTGGCCGGCGCCGCCCCTGACCGGCGCGGGCTCCAAGTCGCCCAACACGGTGAGCCAGTCCATCTCCGGGCTCATCAGCGGCACTCCGGCGTACATGGCGCCCGAGCAGTTCGCCGCCGGCGCCACCGACGCCCGCGCCGACCAGTTCGCCTTCTGCGTCTCGCTCTGGGAGGCGCTCGTCGGCGAGCGGCCGTTCGAGGGCAAGGACCTCGCGACGCTGCGCAACAACGTGGTCAACGGCAACGTCCGCCTCACTCCGCCGCACCCGGGCCACCCCGGCATGTCGGGCGAGCTGCGCCGGCTCCTGCTGCGCGGCCTGTCGGTGCGACCTGCCGACCGGCACCCGGACCTCCAGCTCGTCCTGCGCTTCCTCGAGCGGCGGCTGACCCGCTCCCGCGAGCGCGCCCTCGCCCTGACCGCGGCGCTGCTCGTGCTCGCCGGCGCCATCGGCTACTTCGCCCTCCGCTCGCACCAGGAGGAGGTCCGCTGCGCGCACGAGGCCCAGCAGGCCCTCTCGCAGATGTGGGGCGCCCCCCAGCGCGACGCCGTCTCCGCGGCGCTGAACGGGTCCGGCATCCCCCAGGCCACGGTGCGCTCGACGCTCGACCACTTCGACGGCTCGATGCGCGACTGGACCGTGGCGCAGACGCGGGTCTGCGAGGCGCTGCGCACGCGCAAGAGCGCCGCGGCGCTGGTGCAGACCGCGCAGTGCCTGGACGGCAACGCGCTTCGCGCCGACGCGGTGGTCCGCGTCCTCTCCCGGCCGCTTCCGGAGGGCGTGCCGGCGCTCGAGCGCGTCCTCGACCGCTGGGAGTCGCCGCTGACCTGCGTGACGCCCGAGGCGGTGCGCTCGCCGGTCCCGAGCCCTGAGGAGCGCGCGCTGCGGCAGGGCGTCGAGGAGGTGGTGCTGGCCTCGCTCTTGGGGCGGCACGAGCAGGCCATCGCCGGCGCGCAGCGGCTGCTCGTCCCGGCGCGCGAGCGCAGAGCGCTGGCCGAGGCCGCGGAGCTGCAGTCGGCGCTGGCCTCCTCGCTGTGGAACAAGGACGGGCCGACCGAGGATGCGACGAAGGCCTTCCGCCAGGCCATCCGCGACGCCGACGCCTCGGGGCGCGATCGGCTGAGCTTCTCCACGCGCCTGGACATGGCCAACTTCCTCTCGCAGGGCGCGGGCAAGCCGGCGGAGGCCGAGCCGTTCGCGCTCGACGCCCAGGCCTGGCTGCAGCGCGCCGGCGGCGAGCGGCACCTGGAGCACGACCTCGTCTTCGCGCTGGGGTCCATCGCGCTCGACACCGGCAAGAGCGAAGAGGCCATCGCCGCCTTCCAGCGCCAGGTGGAGCTGTCCAAGGGCCACACGCGCGCCACCCGGGCCTTCAGCAACCTCGCCGTCGCCTTCAACCAGGCCGGGCGGATGGCGGAGGCCATCGAGGCGATGGAGCGGCAGGTCGTCGAGCTGCAGGCCTTCGAGGAGACGCTGCCCACCGAGCTGGCGCAGGCCTTCGCGAACCTCGCCTTGATGCGCATGAACCAGGGCCAGCTGGGCGAGGCGCTCTCGGCCGTGGACCGCGCCGCGGCGACGCTGGCACCGGTGCGCGAGCAGAACGCCTACACCGCCCTGTGGATCGACCTGTGCCGAGCGGAGATCCTGGAGCTCGGCGGCAAAATCGACGACGCCGGCCGGCTGTACGTCTCGGTGCTCGCCCAGCCCAAGCTCCTGCGCGACTCCGACCTCGCCGAGGCGAACGCCGGGCTGGCGCGGACGCTGGTCGCACGGGGCAAGGCCGACGAGGCGCTCCCGGCGGCGGCGCAGGCGGTGAAGCTCGGTCGCGACGCGGCGGACCCCTTCACCCGTGGCTACTCGTTCTTCGCGCTGGCGCAGGCCCTCTGGGAAGTCGGGGAGAGGCCCCGCGCGCTCGCCGAGGCGCAGAAGGCGCTCTCGGCATTCGACCAGCCGAGCCAGAAGTTCCTGCGCAGCCGTGTCGAGGGATGGCTGGCCGGCAAGCGCTAGCGCTGGCCCCTTGTATCTGGTTCCTGCGTTCCGAGGGAGAGCTCGAACAGTTGCTGGGGCATGCCGCCGCAGAGGCGAGGCCGCAATCCAAGGGTGAGACCTTCTGGGAGCGTAGCTGGTCGGTTTGGGGAGAGGGGCGGACGGGGGGAGGGGGCGGCCTTTTGCCCCCTCCCCCCGTCAGTTCCTCATCGAGGCGGGACGGGAGCCTACGCGCTGGCGGCGCTCCGGCAGGGAATTGGTGTCCGGCCTCTGGAAGCACGAGAGTGTCTGAAAATACGGCTGTCGCCCGAGAAGACGAGCGACAGCCGCCAGGAGCGGTACGCCTCGATGCTTCGCGGGCCCCGAGACGTTCCGACTCCTGTTTGCACTATCCGCGGCGTACTTCGGCCGGGTCAACCTCTCGAGAGGGCGCTCAGGCAGCCGTAGGCAGCCCTTCCAGCGGGCCCGCGATGGGTCTATCGGCTGGCCGTTGCCCATTGCACCGGTTGTGGGCGGCGGCTTCGTCTGGATCGCCGTGTCCGCCGACGGCAGAAGCGTTGCCGGGCTTGCGCGCGAGCAGCGAAGAAGTTGCGCGATCGCGCGCACAAGACCAGCTACCGGCAGACGGGGCTGGGCCAGGCGCAGCGTGAGCGAGAGACCCATCGGCGTCGGTCCAAGCAAGCCGAGTACATGAGGGGTTGGCGCCACAAGCACGCCGCTCGCGCCAAGAGCCTCAACCGCGAGGCGGCGGCCCGCTACTACCAGGCGCATCGCGACGAGATCCTGGCAAAGCGCCGGAAGGATAGAGCCTCGCGTCAGTCTGGTGTTCTCAGTAATGGGGCAGCGCATATGGATTGCCGGCCCGTCTTCGGGCTATCCCTCCGAGCGCAGTAGATGAGCCACCGCAGTCCGCTGCCCCTCGGATTCCGCTTCGGCGAGATCGTTGTCGAGCTTGGTCGCGGTGGCTCGTTTTGCCGCTGTACCAGCGCGAGCCCGCACAGTTGCTCGAGCCCTCTTGACGGGAGCTCGCATTCGCAAGGTTGCGCCGCGCTGCCTTTCGCAGGAGCTTCGCCCAACGCGAACCGGAGAGAACTCATGGTCAAGAACGGATGCTGTGTCGGTATCGACGTATCGAAGAAATGGTTGGACTGCGCGGTCTGGCCCTCCGGGGAGAACTTCACCGAGCCCAACTCCCCAGCGGGCATCACGCGTGTGGCCGAGCGCATCCGTAAGCTCGTCCCCAAGCTCGTCGCAGCGGAGGCCACCGGCGGCCTCGAGCTGCCGGTCATCACCGCTCTGGCGAACGCGACGCATGAGGTCGCGATCGTCAACCCCCGTCGCGTGCGCGAGTTCGCCAAGGCGCTCGGGTACGACGCCAAGACCGATGCGATCGACGCCGGCGTCATCGCCCACTACGCCGAGGTCGCCAGCCCCATACGCTACTGCCCGCCCTCGCCGGAACGCATGCTGCTCGAAACGTTCCTCACGCGCCGAAGACAGCTGATCGCGCTGGCCACTGCAGAGCGTGGCCGGCTGTCGGCCATGCCCGCCGAGGCCGTCGACGTGCGAGCCATGACCGAGAGGCACCTCGCCTGGCTCGTCGAGGAGCGCACCAAGCTGGATGCGCTCCTGCTCGCGCAGACCCGTCAATCCGAGGAGCAGCTGGCCCGATACCAGTTGCTCTGCTCGGTGCCCGGGGTGGGCCCCGTCACGGCAGCCACGCTCATCGCGAGCCTTCCCGAACTGGGACGGATCAATCGCAAACAGATCGCAGCACTCGTTGGTGTGGCTCCCTTCAACCGAGACACCGCACACCGGGCCTTCGGTGCCCGCTCTGTCTGGGGTGGCCGCGCCGACGTCCGTACGACGCTCTACATGGCCGCGCTCGTCGGAAGCAGGAGCAACCCAGTACTCAAAGCCACCTACGAGAAACTCGTTGCCAGGGGCAAGCCCAAGAAGCTCGCCCTGACGGCGTGCATTCGCAAGCTGCTGCTGATCCTCAACCAAATCGCCAAGTCCGGTCAGCCATGGCGGTCATCCCCACCAGCGAAGGAGGTCCCTTGAAACTTCTCCCACCAGCTCAACGCCTCTCCCGTTCCCCTCAACTGGCCGCACTGGCCATCCTTGAAGCGGCACTTGGGCCCTGCGAGGAAGCGCTCCTGGCCGCGCATGACGAACTCGCGTACGGCGCCGCGGTAGTGTGCGAGCGCGGTCCCGATGCCATGCGCGCTCACTCGGTCCTGGTCGCCAGCCGAAGGCTCGGCGCCGCCTTGGCCGCCTACCACGAGGCCCTCGGCAGGAGCGAGCGCAAGCGACTGCGCGAGCGCTACCGCGACATCCCGTTCTAGAAGCCACACACGACGAGAAGGAGTACCGAGGCCGCTCACGGCAACTCCCGTGAGCGGCCTTGGCGTCTACTGTTCCCGTTGACTGCCAAGACAGTTGCTCGACAAGCTCGGGGTGTCGTGCCCTCTTCCCCTCTCCCGCTCATTTCGATATCTGTTCAATCGTTCTTGCGAGGAGCCGTCCCTTGTCACGCCCCCAGCCAGCCGGATCCACCGTTCGTCCTCCCCGTGCCGGACAGACCGATCGCTGCGGCACGTTCGTCATCGACGCCCGGCGCGTGAAGCGCTCGCGCGCCGCCGTGCTGCCGCACGAGGTGAACGCCGACATCGCCGACACCTTCCAGGTCCTGGCCCATCCAACGCGCGTGCGGATCATCCAGGCGCTCGCGGCCGGCGAGCTCTGCGTCTGCGAGCTCTCGGAGGTCCTGGGGCTCTCCGTCTCGGCCACCTCGCACCAGCTGCGCCTGCTTCGGACCCGCCGCCTGGTGCGCGCCCGGGCCGACGGCAAGCTGATGCACTACTCGCTCGCCGACCCCTTCGTCCTCGCGCTGCTGAAGGACTGCACCCGCCACGTTCAGGGAAAGGAAGCTCGTCGATGAGCTGTGCATGCCACGAAGCCGGCAGGCCTTGCAGCGAGGAGACCCACGAGCCCTGCGGATGCTCCGGCGGCTGCGATGAGCCCGCCCTGACGAGCGAGCGAAGCTGCGGCTCCGGTTGCGGGTGCCACGACGCGCCTGAACCGTCGGTCGAGAAGGAGTCCTGCGGCTGCGGCGGGGCCTGCCACGCGTCGGAGCGCGCCGAGCTCGTGCAGCACAGCCTCAAGCTCGAATACTTCACCGTCGGCTGGAACATCATCGAGGGCCTGGTGTCGGTCGCCGCGGCCCTCGCCGCCGGCAGCGTCGCGCTGCTCGGCTTCGGCATCGACAGCTTCGTGGAGACGACCTCCGGCGCCATCCTCATCTGGCGGCTGCTCGCAGAGAGGAAGGCGAGAAGCCACGAGGAGATCGAGCGGCTCGACCAGCGCGCGCACAAGCTCGTCGGGCTCTCGCTCTTCCTGCTCGCGGCCTACGTCGCCTTCGACGCTGCGCACGCGCTCTACCAGCAGGAGCGGCCGGAGCCCACCCTCGTCGGCATCGGCATCACCACGCTCTCGCTGGCCATGATGGGCTGGCTCGCCCGCGCCAAGCGCCGCGCCGCCCGCGGGCTGGGCAGCAAGGCGCTCGAGGCCGACTCCTTCCAGACCACCGCCTGCTTCTGGCTCTCGCTGATCACCTTGGGCGGCATCGGGCTGAACGCGATGCTCGGCTGGTGGTGGGCCGACCCAGTCGCGGCGCTGGCCATGACCTGGTTCCTGGTGGCGGAGGGCCGTCAGGCCTGGCGCGGCGAGGACTGTGGCTGCGCCGGGCCCAAGCCCGCCTGAGCAGGACTCCATTCGGTCCATCGACGAGATGGACCGAATGGACGAGATGGACGGAGCGGCCGAGGCGCCCTACGGGTAGAGCACGCCGAGCATCTTGGTGGCCCAGGCCTGGCGCATCAGGCCGTAGCCGGTGTCGTTGGGGTGCAGGCCGTCGCCCAGCAGGTCTGCCCGGTTGAGGAAGAGCGTGTAGAGGTCGGGGCCGTCGAGGACCTTGCCGGCGTACTCGGTCTTGAGCTTCACGATCTCCGCGTTGAGCGCCTGGATGTCGGCGTCGTCGCGCGCCCCCGCGGTCGCCCAGGGGATGGTGGGGATGACCGGGATCTTCCCGGCGGCGAGCACCTGGTCGATGAGGCTCTTCATGGCGGCGTGGTAGGCGGCCGGGTTCTTCACCGGAGCGTCGTTGGTGCCGTAGGAGATGCCGACGACCTTGGCCGGCGTCTGCGCGAGCCAGGTGGGGAAGCGGCTGGTGACGTCGCTCGCCTTCATGTACCCGATGCCCGCCCCAGTGACCGCCGGGCGGTATGCGGGCTTGGCCGCCTGGACGAGCCGGCCGAACTCCGGCGCATTGCCGCTCCAGGCGCCCATGGTGATCGAGTCGCCGTAGAAGACCCAGCTGTCGGTGACCCCGCCGCTCGCGTCGTACACGTCGAGGTTGATGCCCACGTTGGGGTTGCCGGGGTTGTTATGCGGGTTGGGCCCCAGCGTGCGCAGGCGGATCCAGTTGTTGCCCGCGAACGAGGCGATCAGGTGCTGGGCGTGGTGGTAGTTCTGCGGGTCGGGCGAGGTGTAGAGCACGGTCCACCCCGTCGTCGGCGCGCTCCCGCCCCCCGCCGCGGTGTTGCCCTCGAGGACGTACGGGCCGGGCGTGTTGTGGCACTCGTCGTTGAGGACCCCGAAGTCGTAGCTGCAGCCGGCGCCGTTGTACCAGGCCACCAGCACCTGCTGGCGCGAAGCCACGGCCACCTGCGACAGGTCGTAGGCGATCCACGCGGGCTGGCCGCTCGAGGTCCAGTCGCTGCTGTAGCTGCTGTCGTTGGCGGAGCTCGCCGTCCCCGAGGAGGCGTAGGCGGGCACGCTGCGGCTGATGACGGGCATCGGGTTCAGCTTGGTGGGGGTGGTCGTCGTCGACGAGGCGAGCACGTTGGGCTTGCCGGAGTCGTAGCGGGCCTTCGCCGGCAGCGTCGCGGTCTTGGTGCTGCCGGTCGGGTCGACCCAGGGCCAGGGGCTGGTGCCGAAGAAGCTCGGCTTGCCACTCAGGTACAGCGAGGCGGGCAGCGGCCGCGCGGTGCCGCCCGCGTTCCCGACCCCGTGCCAGTGGACGCTGTTGCTCTGGTAGTCCCAGTTGCCGTCGCGCAGCATCCGCGCCACCACGTCCGCGTCCTGGGTGTTCCAGCCCGGGTCGAGCCAGCCGATGCGCCAGACGGCGTTGGCGCCCATGTTCGGCGGAGTGGCCTCGTAGACGTAGCCGGTCATCCCCGGGAAGCCGAGCACGTTGCCCACGTAGCTGTACCAGTAGTGGTTGGCGGCGGCGGCGGCGCAGCGCAGGTTCCCGGTGTCGACCAGGACCGGGTCCTCGGTGCCGTAGGTGTTGGGCGAGGGCCTACGGGTCTTGGCGCGCAGGCTGGTGAGCTGGTTGCGGAAGAAGGTGAGGTAGATGGCGTTGCCGGTGGTGAAGTCGCCGTCCGCGTTGAAGCTGTAGTTGCCCTCGAACAGCTCGTAGTGCGGAGTCGGGTGGTGCGAGGCCTGCAGCCCGGTCTCGATCCACCCCTCGTTCCAGGAGATGGCTCCGTCGTCCATGTAGTTGTAGCCGACGACGTTGCCCCCGCCCGAGGCGCGCATGTTGATGACCTTGTTGAAGCGGATGGAGATGCAGTCCTCGATCAGGTTGTCGCTCGAGCCGTGGGTGAGGTCGAAGCCGTAGCCCCAGCCGCCGTTCTGGTAGTACTGCGTGTCGTGGACGTAGCCCTCGCGCGCCTCGCAGTGGTGCGCGATGCGGAAGCCCACGCTCTGCCCCGCCGAGCCGTCCGCCTCGAAGTGCTTGGCCCAGCAGTCGACGGCGAAGCCGAACTTGAGGTTGCTCTGGTCGTACCCGTACTGGGAGACGCCGTCATAGCCGGTGGTCACCCGCAGCTCCTCCACGCCTGCGCCGCGGGTGGGCGAGTCGGAGTAGTGCGTGAGCTGCGCGGTCTGCGAGGTGCGCAGGCCGATGTGCAGCGGGGTCTTGAAGGTCACGGTGTTGCCGCTGACCGAGGCCACCTCCAGCACCTGGCCGATGGGCCGGTCCCAGCGCGAGTACCAGCCGCGGGAGTCGCTGCCGTTGGGGTAGGTGCCGGTGTTCCACTTGGAGATGACGCCGTCGGTGAGCTCGTCGGCCCACACCAGCTGCCCGGCGGCAAAGCCGGCGCTCGTGGCGCTGCTCGCCAGGGTGACGCTGGTGGCGCCCTTGGCGGCGTCGGAGGCGAGGTTCACGCTCTGCTCGCCGGCGGGGGAGACGCTGCCGATGCGCACCAGGGTGAAGCCCGGGCCGCCGCTCTTGAGCTGGGTCTGGAAGTTGCCGCTCGCGTCCACGCCGGAGCCGCGCAGGACGACATAGCTGGGGATCACCAGGGTGCCGCTGATGGTGAAGACCCCCGGTCCAAGCTGGACGACCCGGCCGCTCGTCGCGCTCGCCGCCGCGCCCGCGGCGTTGAGGGCGTTCTGGATCGGGGTCCGCATGTCGCCGGAGGCGTGGTTCACCGTGGTGTGCACGGTGGCGTAGTTGGGGATGCCGCCGGTGACGCCGGGCTTCCATTGGGTGCTGCGGTCGGCGGGGAGCTGATAGACACTGCCGGGGTCGCCGCAGACGTTGGCCACGCCGCCGCCGCCGCAGGTCTCCGCGCCGCTGCAGGAGCCGCAAGGCAGCGTGCCGTTGCAGCCGTCGGAGAGGGTCCCGCAGTTCTTGCCCTGCGCGGCGCAGGTCGTCGGGGTGCAGGCCGTGCAGACGTTGCTCGTGCACACGTCGTTGCCGCTGCAGGAGCCGCAGGTCAGCGTGCCATTGCAGCCGTCGGAGATGGTCCCGCAGTTCTTGCCTTGGGCGGTGCAGGTCGTCGGGGAGCAGGCGGTGCAGACGTTGGCCACGCAGGTGTTGTTGCCGGTGCAGGTGCCGCACGCGAGCGTGCCGCCGCAGCCGTCGTCGAGTGAGCCGCAGTTCTTGCCCTGGGCGGCGCAGGTCGTCTTCTGGCAGCTCGTCCAGCCGATGCTGTCGACGTAGGCGGTGCCGGTCCAGGGGCCGGAGGCGGTGAACTCCACGCCGATGCCGTACAGCGGCGTCGTGGCGTCGGCGGGCACGGTCACGCTGAGGGTGTTCCAGGCGTTGGTCTGCAGCGAGGCGACCTCGACCACGGTGCCGGTCCATCGCCAGTTGCCCGCGGCCCCTTCCAAGACGAAGGGCTGCACCCGGGCGATGGCGCTGCCGGAGGGGATCCACACGTGGTAGGTCACGAGGTCGCCGGGGCCGGGGACGGGGCTGGCGACGCCCACTTGCTGCCGCTCGCCGGCGGTGCCGCCCGCGAAGTTGACCTGCAGCGCCTGGTTGCCGGCGAAGACGGTGGAGGTGGTCGTCGCCACGCCGCCGATCCATCCGCCGGTGGAGGGAACCCAGCCCTGGGTACCGGCTTCGAAGTTGTGCTGGGCGGTGTCGGCTCCCGACCGGGCGACGGTCACGGTGGCGCTGTCGGACTTGGCGGTGTCCGCCGCGCTGGTGGCGACGACGTGGTAGGTGCCGGCGGCGTTCGGAGCCTGGTACAGGCCGGACGAATTGACCGTGCCGCCGCTCGTCTCCTGGACCTTCCAGGTGACCGCGGTGTTGCTCGCTCCGGTGACGCTCGCCGAGAACTGCTGCGTCCCGCCCAGCCCCAGCGCGGCGGTCTTGGGAGTAATGGTGACCGTCACGTTCTGAGGGGCGGCGGTCACGGTCACCGTCGCCGAGTCCGACTTGGTGGCGTCGGCCACGCTGGTGGCCACGACGTGATACGTGCCGGCTGCTGACGGCGCCACGTAGAGGCCGGTGCCGCTCACCGTCCCGCCACCCGCCTCCTGGACCGACCAGGTGACTGCCGTGTCGTCCGCTCCCGTCACGGTCGCGGTGAACTGCTGCACCTCACCCGCCTTCACCGACGCCGGCTTCGGACTGACCGTGACGGTGACCGGAGGCGGCGCAGTGGTGACGGTGATGGTCGCGGCGTCGGACTTGGTGGCGTCAGCGACGCTGGTGGCGACGAGGTGGAAGGTCCCGGCGACGGCCGGAGCCGTGTAGAGACCCGCTGCGCTGACCGACCCGCCACCCGCCTCCTCGACCTTCCAGGTGACGGTGGTATCGCTCGTCCCGCTCACCGTCGCGTTGAACTGCTGGCTCGCGCCGACCTGCAGCGCGGCGACCTTGGGGCTGACCGCGACGGCGACTGGAGGCGGGGCGGTCGTGACGGTGACCGTCGCCAGGTCGAAGCGGGTCGCGTCGGCGACGCTGGTGGCCACGACGTGGAAGGTCCCGGCGATGCTCGGGGCGGTGTAGAAGCCGGTCGTGCTGACCGTGCCGCCCTGGGCTTCCTGGACGGACCAGGTCACCGCGGTGTTGCTCGTCCCGGTCACGGTCGCCGCGAACTGCTGGCTCGTGCCGACCTGCAGCGCCGCGGTCTTGGGGCTGACCGCGACGGCCACCTGCGGCGCCGCCGCCTTGACGGTCACTGTCGCGCGGGCCTGGGCCTTCGAGTCCTCCTTGGAGATCGCCAGGACGTGGTAGGTGCCTTCCGTCGATGGCGCCGAGTACAGGCCGTTGGAGCTGACCGTCCCGCCCCCGCTCTCTTCGACCGACCAGAGCACGGTCGAGTCCGTGGCTCCGCTCACCTCCGCCGAGAACTGGACCGTGCCGCCCGGAGCGACGGTCGCCGTCTCCGGGGTGACCGCCACCACCGGGGTCCGGGCGTTGATGGGACAGGCGGCCAGGAGCAGCAGGCCCAGCGAGGCGAATCTCTGCCAAGTGCGCGATTGGTTTCGAGGATTCACGTCTTCCTCCCGGCTTCGGTTTGAAGAGGTTGCGCGCGTCGTTTCGCGCAGCGCCCTTCAAGACGAAGCGGACTGGGAGAGTTTTCCTCGGCTCTGCGAGCTACCGGTTGCGGTGGAGGATGCTGTTCTGGCCGCCGGCGACCCAGACGTCGGCCGGTCCGGCCCAGATGGCCATGAGGTCACCCGCGGTTCGCGTCAGCCGCGTGCTGGTCCACTGAGCGCCATCCCAGTGCGCGACGCTTCCGCGACCGCAGGCCCACACGTCGCTGGCACCGGTGCCGGACACGCTGGAGTAGGTCCCGGCGGTCGCGACCTTGGCCCACTTCGTCCCGTCCCAGCGCAGGAGCGCGTTGGTCGGCCCGGCGGCCCAGACGTCGTTCGCGGAAGAGCCCCAGACCGAGACCAGGTCGTCGGTGCCGGTGGAGCGGTCCTCCCAGCTCGTGCCGTTGAAGAAGCGCGCCGCGCCGCCCTGCCCCACTGCCCACACGGCGTCGGAGGCAAAGGCCTTCACGCTGGTGAAGGTCTTCGAGCCCGCGGTGCTCGTCGTCCAGGCGATGCCATTCCAGTGCGCCACGAAGCCGTTCTCGCCCACCGCCCAGACGTCGCTGCCCGACGTTCCCGACACACCGGTGAACGCGGTCGGGTACAGGTCCTGCGACCAGTCGGTGCCATTGAACCGGCTCAGCGCCTGGATACCGACCGCGAACACCTCGCTCCGGCCCGCCGCCCACACCGCGAGGTAGTGCTGGTTGGGGATGTTGCGCACAAAGGCCCAGCGGCTGCCGTCGAAGTGCTGCACCCCGTGGTCGCTCGCAGCCCAGACATCGTCCGGGGCGGTCGCCGAGAGGCTGCGCACTGTTCCGTTGTCGAGTCCCTGATCCGCGCTGGCCTGCCGCCACGTGCCGCCCTGCTTGTGCAGCAGCAGCCCGCCGTCGGCGCCGGCCCACACGTCGTCCGCCCCCGTCCCCCACAGGGCGCGAACGATGCCGTAGCCCAGCACTCCGCTCACCGCGGCGGGCGTGGGATCCCAGCTCGCTCCGTTCCAGTGCAGGAGGCTCATCTCGCCGCCGGCCCAGACGTCGTTCGCGCCCGAGCCCCAGACGGAGAACAGCGACCCGGTGGAGATGGTGCCGGCGCTCTGCCAGCTCCCGCCGGTCCGATGGGCGGCGACGCCTTGCGCCCCGACCGCCCACGCCTCGTCCGCGCTCGCCCGCCACAGCGCCAGCAGCTCGGAGATGGCGATCTGCGGGCCGGTGGTCCAGGCCGTGCCGTTCCAGGTCACCACCGTGTTCGCGCCGTTGCCGCTGATGCCCATCACGTCGTTGGCCGCCAGCCCGTCGATCGCCCGGAGCCCCTGGAGGCCCAGCGGGACGAAGGTCTGCCCGTCGAAGTGCTCGAGCTGGAGTGAATCGGAGAGCCACACGTCGTCCGCCGCCGAGGGCCAGACCACGAGATAGCTGGCGTTCGTGGCCGGGTGGCTCTGCCTCCACGCGCTGCCATCCCAGCGCAGCACAGTCCCTGCCTCGCCCACCGCCCAGGCGTCGCTGCGGGAGAGCGCGCGGATCTTCCGGAGCCCCCCCAGCGCCCCGGTGCGCGTCTGGCTCCACCGCTGGCCGTCCCAGTGGAGGATGGAGGTCCCCGCGGCCGCCCAGACGTCGTCGCTCGCGGTCCCGGACAGGGAGGAGATGGTCTCGCCCAGCGGCCACGGGCTTTGCCAGCACCAGGCGGGATCCTCGCCAGTGAACTCGGCGCGGTCGGGCGGGCAGTCGGGGGAGACGCCGTCGCAGACCTCGGGCAGGTCGCAGGCCCCCGCGGACCGTCGACAGATCTCGCCGTGGCTCTTGTTCGCGCACCCCACCGCTACCTCGGCGTCCGGCGCGCCCGCGTCCGCGCTCGAGGCGGCATCCGGCGGCTCACTGGCGTCGGGAACAGTGGCCGCATCCGGGGGCACGCTGGCGTCTGCAGGCGCCCCCGCATCCTCCCTGCCGCTATCGCCACTTCCGCTCACGTGGAAGTGCACGTCCGTCGGGATGCAGGCCCAGCCCGCCCCCGCCCAGGCCAGCAATGCCAGCAGCCTGATGGTGGTGAAACGCGTCCGGTTCATCGCTGTCCCGAGCACCGCAAGTCCCGCCGCGCTCCTTCGAATCTCTTGAGCGTAGGTCCCGGCGGGGAACTGTGCCTCGTGCTGCTGCCAGTGCGCGCAGGCCCGTTCATGGTCTCGCAGCTGGTAGCTGTAGATCGATCCGAGCTCGTAGCTCAACCGCTCGCGGCGGGCGCGGGGCGCTGGGCGGGCGAGCGCCACGGTGAGCTCCTGGACCGCCTCGGTGTACTGCCCGCGGCTGCGCAGCGCCCCCACTCGCTCGAAGACCTCCGGGCCCGGGTCCGGCTCGACGGTCGTCGCGGGAGCGCCGATTCTCTCGGGTGCCCGGACCGGATGACGAAGCGCCGGAGGGGACGCGCTCACCGGTGCTCCGGCATCGGGCTTCGCGGCGACGGTTTCGGGAGCGGGTGTTGGAGCAGGCACCGGCGCCTGCGGCCACTCGAGCGACTCACCCGCGAGGAGCTCCCGCACGTTCCCCGCCGCCGCGACGAAGCGGATGTGGCCTTCGTGCAGCATCACCCGCCCGTGCTCTGCTTGCTGCTCGACGGTGAAGCGCGTTCCGACGACCTCGATGGCCCCGCCGGACACCAGCACCCGCACCGAGCGGCCCGGCTTCTGCCGCTCGACCTTGAACTCCACCTTGCCGGCCACGACCCGCATGCCAGCGCGCTCGCGCCGCAGGACGCTCGGCTCCGCCACCGCGATGCTGCCCGTCTCGTCCGAGAGGAGGCACGCGCCCTTCGAGAACTCCACGGCCTCGTCGGGCAGCACGCGGAAGGCGAAGCCCACGCTCTCCTCTGTGACCTGCATCCCCAAGACCTGAGAAGGCTCCGGACGAGGGGTCGGCGAACCTGGGCGCAGCACCACCGCGAGCAGCACGGCGCAGGCCACGGCGGCCACCCCGAAGACCAGGCGTCCCCAGCTCCTTCCCACGTCGCTCTCGCCCAGCTTGTGCCGGATCTTCTGGTCGGCGTTGGTCGAGAGGCGCTCCTGCCTGAGCTGCTCGTCGGCAGCCGCCAACCCCGTCCGAAATTCTTCCCATCGGTCCAAGGTCGCCTCCTAGTCCTCGCCCTCGATGCGGGCCCGGGCACGCGCCAGCAGCTTCGACACGTAGCCCTCCGACAACGACAGCGTCCGCGCGATCTCCCGGCCGCTCTTGCCTTCGAAGAGCTGCATCGCCAGCGCCACCTGCTCCCGCGGCGGCAGCGCCCGGAGCTGCGCGAGCGCCTTGGCCGCTCCCTCGCGCCGCTCCAGCTCCTCGGCCGGAGTGCCTTCGGCGGCTCGCGGGGCGATCCACTGCCGCAGCTTCCCGACGAAGGAGCGCTCCCGCCGCAGGCGGCTCACTGCCAGGTTGGCGGTCACCGTATGCAGCCAGGCCCCGACGTCGTCGATCCCCTCCAGGTTGCCCAGCTCGAGCAGCTTCACGAACACGTCCTGGGTCAGGTCTTCCGCCCAGCCCTTTCGACCGCCGCCATAGCGCAGGCTCGAGAGGTAGACCTGGCTCCGATAGCTCGCGTAGCAGTCCAGCACAGTGCGCTCGCTCGAGCCCACCGCTGGAATCGGATCCTCCCCGTCGGTCAGCGCCACGGACAGCATTCTGGGCCAATAGGCGATCGAGCGGCAGCGAGTTTTCCTCGCCCGGCCGATTCGGCCGCAGGGCTCAGAACCGCCAGTGCGCGCCCAACCCGCCCTCGAACCGCAAGGGCCCGCGTTCCCAGAGGATTCCGCTTTCGTCCTGGTGCCTGCGCCCGCTGCTCGCCAGCCCCACCGCGGCGCGCAGCTCCAGCCCCAGCGACGGGTGCGGCCAGAAGGTGAGAGCGACCGGGACAGTGCCCAGGAAGTCCGCGACGGTTCCTCCTCCGTCGCTCCGCGCCGCATCGTCCAGCCGGTAGACGTGGACCAGCGCGCCCACGAGCAGCGCCGCCTCGAGCTGTAACCAGTCCTGCTTCAGGTCGATCAGCAGGCTAGGGCCCGCCTGCGGCTGGACCTCCCAGACGCGAAGACGGGAAGCCTGCGCCGTGTCGAAGCTCAGCTCGCCTCGGATTCCCCAGCCTCCGCGGATTCCTCCACGCGCTGCGATCCGCGGGAGCACGTCCACCGCCGAGCTGCGCCACACCGCGCTCACTCCTGCCGTGAGCTGGAACGGCTGTGATGGAGCCTGAGCTGCGGGAGCGGGCGGTGGCGGTGGAGGAGACGGAGGCGGTGAGCAAGCGCGGGCCAGCGAGGCCACGCGGTGGGCGACTTCGATGTGCAGCTCTGGCGGAGCGACCTCTCGGTACTTCACGCGTCTCTGCTGCTGGGCGCCGGTGCTCTTGGCTTCCAGCACCAGGTCATCCGCGTCGCGCGCGAGCGAGATGCGCACCTGCGGAGTCTCGGTGGGGGCCACGACCGCGAACCCCTCCTGGACCAGGCGCAGCACCACCAGCTTCTGCAGCGCATAGCCGTCGATGCCCGCGTAGGTCTCGGCGTCGAGTGGCGCGAAGTCCACGCTGACCGCTACGGGATCGGCACGGGCGTTGGAAGCCAGGACGAGCGCGGCGAGCAGGGCGATCTGTGGTGTCACGCGTCCGAACACGCGCGGATGATAGCCGACGCCCACCCTGCTCGCGCCTCCCTCGGATCGCTGGTCACCTCCGGTCGGTCACCACCACTGCTTGGTGATCTTCATCCGCGCCGCCTGCGGTATGGGGTGCTCGGTGACGAGCACGCGCAGGGCCGGCAACGTCTCTGCCGAGCAGATCCTCGCGATGCCTTCCGGGTCGACCTTGGTCCGGTACAGCGAGAGCTTCTCCAGGAACGGGTGCGAGCGCGCGCACAGCGCCTCCACTGCGAGCGGACCGAACCCGGTGACCGCGAGGTTCAGTTCGCGCACCGCATCCATGCACGGCGACGCGAAGAGCCGCGCCATCGCCTCGTCGGAGATCGGGTCGTTGGCCAGCGCCAGCACGCGCAGTCTCTTGGGCGCGGCGGCGACGAGCGCGTCCGCCACACCGTCCTGCGCGCCGACGTGCACCAGGCCGAGCTCCTCGAGCCCGCTCCCCACGGCGGCGACGAGGTCGTGCACGGCTTGCGCCTCACCCGCGACCTCACCGAGCTGGAGCCTGGCGAGCTTGGCGAGGCCTGCCTGCGCCAGGGCCTCGGCGAGCTCGATCCCCGGCCCGGCGCGCATGAAGGAGAGATCCTCCAGCGTCGCCGCGTTGCGCGCGAGCAGCGCCGCGACATCTGCCCTGGCCCCTTGCGCCGGCGTGTCGGAGTAGGAGCGCAGTGCGTTCACCGCCTCGTTGCGCGCCAGCGCCCGCAAGGCCGCCCCGGTCGACTGGCGACGCACCGTGAGGTCGCTGCAGTCCACGGACCTCAGGCTCGCCCACATCGAAGCCCCGAGCAGCGTCTCGATGGATGCCTCTTCGTCGAAGTCGACCCGCCCGGCCCCCAGGTGCGTGACCTCCAGCAGCGACTTGGCCTTCGCGAACGCCTGCGCGTGGGCTCGCCCAAGGCCGGCCCACGTCAGGTCCAGGTGCGTCAGGCTCTTGAAGACGTCCTCGTCACAAAGCTTGGCGTAGAAGCTCCCCGGCAGCTTCAGGTGCCCGAGCCGCAGCAGCCGCACCGAGGAGAGGCTGGGGCAGTCGAAGACGTGGTTCGCCACCGCCCCGGTCAGCTTGAGCCTGGACAAGTCCAGCACCCTCGCCAGGCGCAGCTTCGGGTGCTCCTGGCCCTGGAGAAGCTCCGTCACCCAGGAGACCGGAGCCACTCGCACCTCGAGCTTCTCGTCGCGCCCCGAGCGCTCGCCCACCCGCAGCTCACCGTCCCAGCCGGCCGTGGCCTCCAGCAGGTAGTCCACCGCCACCGCCGCCGCCTCTTCGCCGCACTGGTCGAGCAGCTCGGTGATCTTCTTCCACGTGGCCTCGTCCGGCTTTTCGAGCGGCAGCGCGGTGAACTTTGCGAGCGCGGCGTCCGGCAGCGGCGGCGCCTGCTTGGCGGCGGCGACCGCGGCGACGCCCTTGACCACGACGTCGAGATCCTTGCCCTCCAGCGCCGCGAGCAGCGCCGCCTCGTCGAGCACGGGGATGCCCCGCAACTTGGCTGCCGAGAGCTTCGAGCCCGGCCCGGCCCCGGCGAAGAGCAGATCGGTCTTGTCGGAGACCGAGCCCGACACCTTGGCCCCCGCCGCCTTGAGCCGCCGCTCGGCCTCGGCCCGGCCCATGCCTTCCAGCGTCCCAGTGACCACGACCGTCTTGCCCTTGAGCTTGCTCATGGCCCCCAGTCTCCATTCATCGCCGGCGGTGCGGAAGAGCCAGCCTGGTCCTCGGAGAGCGCCTCGGAGCGAACAGCAGCGCCAGGAGCACCCACACCGGCGCCGGCGCACCGCCCGCTCCGCAGCCGCAGCCGTTGGACGCCGCACCTACGTCGATGCCGCTCTCGCTCCACTCCAGCTGGAGCCGGTCGCCGCGCCCCCGCCCGTGGACCCAGACCGTCAGGTCCGACTCGCCGCGGTACTCCACCGACACCAGGTGCAGTCCCGCGCCGCCCATCACCGCGAAGTGATCCGCCAGGTGCTTGACCCCGCCCTGCCGGTAGTAGGCGTCGAGGAACTCCGCCCCGCCGGGCGCCGACCTCCCGTCGGTCTGCGAGTTGGAGGTGACCAGCACCTCGCCGGAGAAGTACGCGGCCTGTGGCAGCCGCGGCGCGGCGCACCCGAGCCCTGCGCCGCAGGTGAACACGCCGCCCGCACCCTCGGGTGCGTAGAAGTTGATGAAGGTGGTGGTCGCCAGCGGCAACCCGGAGAGCAGCCCCGCCGCCTCGTCCCGCCGCCCGCCTGGGTCGGCCGCGGTGGGGACCGTGAGCGCCTGCCTCGCGGCGATCCCGCGGAAGGTCACCCCGGCGCTCGCGTCCTGGTTCCCCACGAAGTCGTGCAGCGAGACGAGCGTGCCGCGCGCGTCCACCGCAGTGATCGCCGTGACGAAGCCCGGCCAGGCCACGTTGAGCCACCTCGGCCCCGACTCCGGCTCGAAGAGCACCACCACGTGGTGCAGCGCCATCCCGAACGGCGTCTCCAGGTCCAGCCGCCGGGTCGAGAGCGTCCGCACCGGCGCCTGGACGAAGCGGCCCCAGCAGGAGTGCGAGCGGCAGGCGTCTCCGAAGGTCCAGTCGATGCCATTGAGCGTCTGCAGATCCTGGAGCGTGACCGTCGAGCCCGGCTCGACGGCGCGGATGCCCTCGACCATGGCCGCGAGCTCCTCGGCCACCTCGGGCGGCCAGTGGGCCTGCGAGGCGACCTGCGCCGACCAGCCGTAGCCGGGCAGCGAGCGCAGCTTGGGGATCTCCGCGGCGAGCTCCCCGTGCGAAGGCCGCGCCCAGTGCGCGGCCGCGCTCCTGCGGCGTGCCCCACACGCGCAGCACGGTGTAGCCGCGGCGCTGCCCGTCGAGGCTCTCGTGCAGCACCTCGAAGTTATCGGCGTGCGCTGCCGTGCCGAGGAGCAGGAGAGCGAGGGGTGTATGGCGAAGGAGCGGACGCATGGGGCCTCCGGTCTTCCGCCATGCTGCCGATCCCGCCTGCTGGCGCACCCGCCTCCCGATGGCCGTTTGGGGGCCTCTATCGGCAGGCGAGCACTGTCGGGAGTGCCGCGGATCCGACCGGGAGGACTCAGCGACCGTGGGTTTGCCCCCGCCCCCTTCTCCCCTACGATGGCGGTGACCATCGGGGCCGTCGAGACCCTCTCCTGGAGGAACACCTTGCGTCGCCTCTCATCCTGCCTGCTCGCGCTCTGCCTGCTCGCGCCGCGCCTCTCCCTGGCCGCCGATGCTCCTCAGCCGGTCCCGGCGTCCGAGTTCCTGTCGGCTCCAGTGCCGCAGGCCGCTCCGGCCCAGCCTGCCCAGCCGCAGCCTGCTCAGCCCGTGGCGCAGCCCCTGCCGCCGCCGCCGCCGCCCCCTCCCGCGGACGTCCCGCCTCCGCCACCTCCGCCAGTCCTTCTCCAACCCGATCCCGCGCCGCCCGCCCCGGTCCAGCCCGCCCCTGCGCAGCCGGGGGTGATGCAGCCGGTCCCCGCGCAGCCCGGCGTGATGCAGCCCGTGCCCGCGCAGCCCGGCGTGATGGTGCCGGTGCCGACGCAGCCGGCGGCCGTGACCTACGCCCCGCTCAAGATGTTCCACTGGGGCATCGGCCTGTCCGGCGGAATCGGCGGCGGCACCTCGAACTTCCCGGGCTCGGCGGGCTTCGGCCTCGGCATGCTCAACCTCGGCGCCCGCTTCCTCATCGGCACGCGGATGCCGGACACCGGCGGCGGCTACCTGCACGCCGGTCTCATCGACTTCCATCTCGGCGTGCGCGTGGGCGTCACCGTCGGCGACTACGCCAGGCACACCCTCTTCGGTCCGCTGTGGAAGGCCGGTGGCGGCCTCGACCTCGCCTACCAGCTTCTGAAGATCCGGCCGCTGCAGCCCAGCGAACACGAGAAGGGCGCGAAGGAGAAGGAGGTGGCGCAGTCCTGCCTGGGCGTCGCGGTGGGCCTCAGCATCAACTACGAATACTTCGGTCGCGCCCTCGTGGCCTCGGTCTCCAGCGGCAACAGCACCGACCTCACCGACAAGGTCAGCGGAGGAGGCCTGAGGGAGAACTCGTTCGCGCTCGTCGGCCCCTTCATCGAGCTCTCGACGCCCAAGTACGACCCGGTCAAGGGCAAGCTGAAGCAGAAGTACATGCGACTGATGCTGCTCGCCGGCGAGTCTGCGATGTACCAGGTGTCGCTGACCTGGGGCTCGACGTTCTAGCAGCCGCGAGCGCACGCTGGCGTCCTCGCGTGGCAGAGGTCACGGACACTTGTGGTTGGGCGTCCGAGCTGGCGCCTTCGAATCTGCCCACCACCCAGCCTGCGAAGGCAGGCTTTGTAGAGTCAGGCGCGGCTTCAGCCGCCGGCCCGAGCCTTTCGGCTTCTATGAAGGGAGGTCGGCTCGGATTGAAGCACGGTCAGAACGGGACCTCTTTGTCGGGCGCCTTCTTCGGCTGACTCCTCGAGATCCGCGGCGCCCGCTTGCGCTCGGTCTCCAGGGCAAACTCTTCCGCCGGCTCGCTCTCCGGAGTCGCCAAGGTCGCAAGCTGATTCACCAGCCCCAGCGCCCACATCATCCCGACGTACACACCGACACTCGTCGTCGCCTTGCCGTGCTCCGCGTCGGCGATCACGCGCCGCGAGACGCCGACCTTGTTCGCGATCGCTTCGATCGGGAGCTCTCGGCGAAGGCGCGCCTCTCGTAGGTGACTTCCCAGCAACGTCAACGCTTGCTGGACTTCGACGGGGTAGGGCTTGGGGGTCTCTGGAGACATGGCTTTGCAATGCTGCTTATGGGTGACTTTATGATCCGTAATGCGACCGTTACGCACCATTACTATGCTGCTTATCGGTCACATTACGCTCCCTAACTCCACCGATAGAGCACATTGTGGCGAGCCCTCAAAAAAGACCCCCACGCCCAGGGAGGCTTCGTCCTCCGCCGTCGGCGACGCCGGGTGACGGAGCCCCAGGGCTCTCCGAACCAGCCGAGCGCGCCTCAGGCCTTCGAGTGCACTCGGTTGACCCCGGCGCGGAGGCCGGCGCGGAGGCCGGGCACTCCCCATCGCGCGTCAGGTCTTCACTTGCGCGAGGTTGGCCGGGAGTCATCTCGCTTTCGGCAGAGCGCCGTACGACCTGAGCATCCCGTTTCTGGAGCCCACCTTCTTCCATAGAAGCCAACGTCCATTGCGGCGCGGCGGAGAATCTCCAGGACCCGCGTCGACACTTGGAGAGCGCTGGCCGAATCTGTCAGGGCAGCGTCCCCTGCACTGCGACCGCCAACCCACCGTGCACCGGCGCGAGGGTGGCTCTGGCCGAGGTGCCGTCGGGCAACGCAACGAGCACCACCCCTGCCGCGGCAGCGACGCCCCCGCCGATGGCCAGGCCGAGCCCCAATCCGCTCTGAAGATCGGTCTCGCTGCTTGAAAGATTGAGCCAGTTGATCAAGAAGCCCACGCCGACGAGGGCCGCGACACCGCCCACGCTCATCACCACGGCGCCAGCCACCCTTCGGCCGCTCGGCCCTCCGGACGCGGCGGCTTCGGCCGCGACCGGCTTCGCGGGCTCGTATTCCTTGGCACCCACCTTGTCCGGTCCAGCCGGCGACGGCGCAGGCGGCACCGTGACCGGCGGCTCTCCTGGACGGACGACGATCGGCGCCGGCTGCGGCGTTGCGTTCTGCATCAAGGCCAGGAAGGTCGAGCGCTCCTTCTCGAAGGCGATCTCGATGCGCGGCGAGACCTTCACCGGCAGCGGCGCAGTCGGATCCAGTGAGGCTGCGACGCGGAAGAGTTCGACGGCCTGCGCCTCCCGGCCCAGCTCGAACTGGAGGATTCCGGCATAGATGGCGGCCTGGACCTCCTCGGTGGCGCCGTGCGGCTGCCGGCGCGCGAGCTGGAACTGCTCGAGCGCGCCCTCGAAGTCCATGGCCTTGTAGAGCGCAACGCCGGACGCGAAGAGCTTGCCGAAGTCGCTCGGTGCCGCGGCGCGGGCGCCCGGCGGCACCATGAAGGCCAGCGAGACGATCAAAAGCAACAGCAGCCTGCGCATCGAAACCCCGGGGCGAAGGGCCGGCAATCTAGCACGGGCAGGGCGCCCAGCAGGCCTCACGGCTGGGTCAGGTCAGGTCCCTGCGCGCCTCCCTGGATGACCTGGTGCTCCTTCCTGAGCTGTTCGAGGACCTGCTTCTCGAACTGCTTGCCGTTCCTCATCCCCGCCGACGGGCTCTCCGCCGTGACGAGCCCCGCCTCGGCCAGCGCGCGGATTCCTTTCTCCGGCCCGCCCAGTACCGCCGCGGTCTGATCGCCGGTGGGCAGCGTCACCAGCCGCGCGTCGCTCTTGCGCGCCGCCAGCAGCGCGTTCATCAAGCCCAGCACCGCGTTCAGGTCGTACCAGTCGCCGTTGTTGGCGGCGCTGAGCTCGTAGCGGCTTCCGTCGAGGTAGGCGCGCAGCACGTAGGGGTCGTCGTCCATCCGCGACTCCTCCGGCGCGATCTCCTCGAAGGCGACCCCGTCGAGCGCCGGCCGCACCAGCGTCGCCAGGTCCGCCATCAGCCCGTCGTGCTCATTGGGGAAGCGGTCGGTCTCGGTGTCGAAGCTCGTCAGGCGCCCGAGCCGCGTGAGCACGGCCTTGACGGCGATCGGCTCCTCCTCGCCTGGCTCGTTCTCCGCGCCCGGGACCGCAGTGAAGCCCAGCTCCGCGAGCCTCGTCTCCAGCGCGCCCTTCTCCGGGAACTTCACCAGCGCCACCGCCACCTCCGCGAGCGCGTCGCCCGGTCGCGAGGGCGGCAGCGCCTTCGCCGCCTCCACGGCCTTGGCGCGGTCGAGCGAAGCGAGCTGGGACAGGCAACGCGCGGCGCCGTACTCGGAGGCCTTGGCCTTCACGCACCGTTGCAGGGCCGCCTCGACCTCCGCCCGCGGCGCCTTCGCCAGCAGCTCGGAGAGCGGGGCGCCGTCCGACAGCAGGTCCTCCAGCGTCCCCGTCTTCTTGCGACCGGCCCCGGCCTCCGGCTCGTCGCGCGAGCACATCGGGTCGGTCGCGAGCGACGGGTGCGCGCAGGCCTTGCGCCCCAGCGCCTGCAGCTCCGGCGAGTCGTGGTGCAGCAGGCCCAAGGAGGCGTTCGCGCGCCGCTGGGGATCGGCGATCCCGTCGATCACCTTCCGCGCCGCGCCGGCCGCCTTCTCACCCTGGAGCCGCGAGAGCGCGAAGCCGACCTTGCGCACGTCGTAGGCCTCGCCCTTGGCGGCCACCGCCGCCGCGGCGCGTGCCAGCCGCTCGTGGAAGGGCGTCTTGGCGGGTCCCGTCGCATCGAAGAGCCAGTCGACGATCACCGCGTCCGGCGCATCGTCCCGGGTGAAGGCCTCGGCGACGCCCGGCCCGCTGCAACGCGCGAGCGCCTGGAAGAGCACGCCCCGAACCCTCGCCGGCTCCTGGCCTGTCACCGTCGCCAGCAGCCACTGGCACGAGGCGGGCGCCGGGCTGTAGCCGAACAGACGCACGTAATGGTCGGCGAGCGCCTCGGGGACCGGCCCCGCGGTTGCCGCCTTGCGCAAGCCTTCGAGGACCCGCTCGCGCATCGAGGGGTCGCCGGCCGCGAGCTGCGCGGCGACGTACGGCGCCGGCGGCTGCTTCTGCCACTGGCCGAGCTCCGCCTCCGTCGACGCCAGCGGCGCGCCGAAGCGGGCGGGCAGCGGACTCGGCGTCACCGTCGGCTTGGCGAGCGAGAAGAGGTTGCGCGCTCCCGGAATCCGGCGCGGGTTCGCCGCGACCGTGGCCGGGGTCACGGGCGCGGCCACGCCGCCCGCGCTCGGGCTGGATGCAGGCGCCTCGGTCTTCTTGCAGGCGCCGAGGGCGAGCAGGAGCGAAGCAGTGACGAGAAGCAGACGCATGGGACGGCCTCCGGTGAAGGCCGGACATCATGACCCAACTGCGGCGAACCGCACGGGCTGTGAATAGGCAGGTGAGTTCCGCTAGTCTTTGGCCCCGACTTGACCCGACTGCAGGTATTCGAGCCGGCAGACCTTCCGGCGACTCGCGAGGCCCCATGGACCACGGACGCACGCTCCCGCTCCTCTCGATCCTCCTGGCGCTCGGCCTGCCGGCCACGGCACTCGGGCAGACCAAGACCTCGCCGCTGCAGGGCGAGAACGCCGAGCTCGGCATCCGGGGCGGCCCGGACTTCGTCTGGGAGCGCGTGCAGGTCAAGCACCAGCCCGACGCGGTGGCGCTGGCCAAGGCCGAGGCGGACACCCGGCTCGACTGGCGGCCGCGCATCACGGTCGACTACGCCAACCCCGGCCCCAACAAGATGTCGCTGTCGATGCAGGTGGTGCTGCAGGACGTCCACGGCACGCCGTACCTGACCTGCGAGGACACGGCGACGGTGAAGGCGTTCGAGCGTCACGCCTTCACGGTGGTCTGCGCGACCCGGCCGATGATCCTGCGCGACTGGCCGAAGGTGACGCACGTCAAGTTCACCGGGACCGCCACTCCGCTGGTCGGCGCGGTCGACCAGTCCTACCCGATGGCCCGCGGCGTCGCCGAGGTCCGCCAGCCGGTGGGCCCGCTGGTCATCGAGAAGATCATCGTCCCCAACTTCCCGACCGAGGCCGAGGTGATGGCGGCGCGCAACAACCCGGCCACCAAGACCCGCATCAAGATCGTCGCGATGGTCTCCAACACCTCCAGCGACCGCGTGCGGTTCAAGATCACCGCCACGCTCATCGACCGCACCGGCGCGGTCATCGCCTCCTGCGACGAGCGCAACAACGTCCGCGGCGGCGTGAAGATGGACGACGTCACCGTCTGCTCGCGCACCGACATGCGCACCGCCGAGTGGGCGAACGTGGTCGCGGCGCGGGTGACCGCGAGCATCCTGTAGGCGAAGCGCCGTCCAGTCACTGAGCCCACGGGCGCATAGGTCCCATTCAATGGGACCTATAGGACCTATGGGACACATGGGACGTATGGGCTGCGGGCCGCCGGGCAAGTTTGGCAAGCCGCCCGCGCGTGCTTCCTGAGCGGCACCTGCCATTCTCACCGAAGTCCCGGGAGCCGCAGCGGGCCTGCCCTTGACCCTGCCGCTCGGCGCCTCCTACAGTCGCCGCCCATGGTCGACCTGCGCTCCTCGCCGGAGATCAACGCGCTCTTCGCGGCGGGCGACGAGCGGCTCGTCGAGGCGGTTCGCGCCGCCGGCGACGATCACGGCACCCTAGGAGACCTGGCGCAGGCCTGGTACCCCGACCCGCGGCCGGCCATGCGACGCGCGCTGCTGCGCTACATCGACGGCGGCTGCGGGCAGCGCAAGCACCAGGTCCTGGTCAAGCGCCTCTTCAAGCTCGCCGAGAAGGCGAACGACGACGAGGCGATGGCGCACTTCATGGTCGCCTTCGACCGCTTCTCGCACCGTTCGGTGAGCAAGCGCTTCCGCTTCGACCGCGAGACCCGCAGCTACGTGCAAGAGCCGGTGCTCACCTACGACCTGCTCCCGCCGGCGGTGAACCCGTACGATGCCCGGCCGGAGAACCCCAAGACGGCGGAGGTCTTCTCCCGCCACACGCGCGAGTACCTCAAGCGCCGCGCCTGGCGCTACTTCCGCCACCTGGGCTTCCGCGACCCCGCCCGCTTCCGCCGCGGCATGGCGTTCGCGCTGCCGCTCTACCAGGACGAGGACCTGCGCACGGCCTCGCAGTTCCTGGACGCCTGGGGCCTGTGCCACGCGCTCTTCGGCAAGTCGCCGGTCCTCTTGCGCAAGCCGCTGGGCGTGCGCCTTGCCGAAGGCCACAAGCTCAAGGAGCTCGCGCCGGCGCCGATGTTCGAGGACGCCTGGTGGGACGGCTTCGACGAGCAGCTCGCCATCTTCACCACCGCTCGCTCGCGCACCGTGCGCGAGGCGTTCCTCGGGCTGCTCAAGAAGCACCACGCCGACGACCTGGCCAGGCTTCCAGTCGAGCGCCTGCTGCCGCTCCTTCGCTCCGAGGTCCCCGAGGTCCAGACCTTCGCCGTCGAGCTGCTCCAGGCCACACCCGGCCTCGGGTCGCTGCCCATCGCAGACTGGCTCTCGCTGCTCTCGCTCGAGCGCTCCACGGTCCTGCAGGCCATCTGCGATTCTGGTGAAGACGCACGTCTCCCCAGACCGCCTCTCGCTCGCCCAGTGCCTGGAGCTGGCAACCTCGCAGGCCGCCCCCGCCGCGGAGCTCGGCCTCTCCTGGGCGAAGTCGAAGCCCATCCGCGCAGAGGACCTGCGCGCGCTCGGGCACCTGTGCCTGACCGCCAAGGCGCCGCGCATCCGCGCCGACGCCGCCGCCTGGGCCATGCCGATCCTCAAGGACCGCCCGGAGACGACGCCGGAGCTGGTGCGCGAGCTCGTCGACTCCCACCACCGCGACGTCCGCGACCCGGCGTTGGCGCTGATGCTCGAAGACGCCCGCTTCAAGGACCAGACCTCCCTCTGGGCCGCGCTCGCCGAGTCTCCTTGGGACGACGTGCGCGCCACGCTCGCCCGGCACCTGGAGGAGCGCGCCAAGGTCCTGAGCCCCGAGTCGTTGCGCCACGTCTGGGCCACCGTCCTGCTCGGCGTGCACCGCGGCGGCCGCGAGAAGCGCCGCGTCGTCCAGCAGCTCGCCCAGCGGATCGCCCAAGCTCCCGGCGAGGCCAGGTCGCTCTTGCCGCTGCTCGCCGTCTCGCTGCGCTCGGTGCGCGTCCCCGAGCGCCGCAGCGCCCTCGCCGGCCTCGCCCAGGCCGCCTTCCGCGAGCCCAAGCTGCGCGCCGCCATCGCCGCCGCGCTGCCCGAGCTCAAGCTCTTCGTCGACGAGGGCGCGGCAGCGTGAACCTCGATCTGCGCTACCTGGGCCGCTCCGGCGCGCTCGAGACCGCCTCCGGCCTCTCGCTGCGCCTCGCGCCCAACCTCGCGCGGCCGAAGGTCTTCTACGACGCCGAGCTGCTCCATCCCGTCCGCTTCCGCGAGGCCATCAGCGCCCTGCACGAGGTGGTGGTCGGCGACCTGCGCTTCAAGAAGAAGGACAAGTCCGGCTACCGCGAGTACCTGCGCGAGCGCGTCGAAGAGGAGCAGCGGCTGCGTCAGGCGGTGATGCAACGCGCGAGCAAGGAGGCCGCCGTCGCGCTCGCCGCCTCCAAGCCCACGGCCGCCGATGCCGTCGTTGGCGAAGGCGCCAAGCAGGAGCTGGGGCTCAAGTTCAAGGCGATGCACCTGGCCTACACCGCCGCCTGGCACTTCTGGAGCAACGAGCTCTTGGCCACCGAGCTCGTGCGGCACCTCATCGCCTTCGACCCGGTGGTCACCGTCGCGCCGGACTGCGTCTTCTTCGAGGCCTTCGCCAAGGACGAGTCGAGCTACGGCTGCCTCTACGTCGATCGCGGCGCCTTCCGCGGCGAGGTCGCAGCCGGGTTGGGCACGACCAACGTCGACTACTCGCCCGCGCTCTTCCAGCACTTCCAGAGCCTGCGCAGCTACCGCAACACCCGGCTGCAGGTCGACCCGCAGGGCTTCGAGGTGCAGGTCCAAGGCCACGCCGACTACCGCGAGGAGAAGATCGACCTGCCCTCGTCCTGGCTGCGCGGCTTCGGCCAGCTCCAGGCGGCGATGGCCTTGCCGTCGCGCCGCGTGGTGCTGCCCGTCGAGGCCCTCTACTCGGTGCTGGCCCACCTGCGGCGCCACCGCGAGAAGGGCGGCCCGCGCTCGCTGCGCTTCCAGCTGGTGCCCGGCCGCGTCCCGGTGATCGTGCTCGAGCCGTGGGGCGTGTCGATCGTCTGCCACGGCGCGCCGGCCTGGGACGGCAAGCCCGAGGAGATCAAGGTCTGGGGCCGCCGCCGCCTCTTCGCGCTCGCCCGGCTCTTGCCGCTCGCCGAGAAGGTCGAAGTCCGACTCCTGGGCAGCGGCCTGCCGAGCATCTGGAGCGTGGGGATGGGCGAGCTGCGCTTCGTGCTCGCCCTCTCCGGCTGGACCGCCAACGACTGGACCAGCGGCGCGGCGCTCGAAGGCCTGAGCAAGCACCGCGCAGCCTCTCCCGTCCAAGTCGCCAACGCCGCGCGGCACCTCGAGACGCTCAAGTCGGCGAACCTGGCGACGCTGGTCAAGGCCGTCGCGGCGCCCGAGGGCGAAGTCGTCGGGGCGCTGCACACGCTCGCCAAGCAGGGCCAGGCCGTCTACGACTTCGCGGCGCAGACCTACCGCTGGCGCCCGGTGATGCCCGTCGCGCTCTCGGAGGCGGTGCTGGGCCCCGAGCCGGACGAGGTGGTCCAAGGCAAGCTCCTCTACTTCGAAGATCAGGTGAAGCTGGGGCGTCCCGCGAAGGCGGACGGCGGGCGCTTCAAGTTCACGGCGACCGCCGGGAACACCTCGTGCGAGGCGACCTTCGATCTCGACGGCGGCCTGAGCAAGGCGCAGTGCACCTGCAGCCACTTCTACAAGTTCAAGCTCCGGAAGGGCCCGTGCCGGCACCTCCTGGCGCTCAAGCTGGCCGTGCAGTTCAAGCTTGCGGAACAACAGCGAGGCGTCGCATGAAGGCGACTCCAGCCTTGCAAGGAGGTACGACCACCCGAGCCCGCATGCTGCGGCGCTACGCCGCGGCGGAGGTTGCTCTCCCATGCATCCCCGCACCCGATCTTCTTGGGGGCGTCCACGTGCACCATGCGTGGGCACTCAAGCGACCCAAGGGTCCTGACGCATGGTGCACGTGGACGCCTTGGTGATCGGATGCGGTACGGAGCTCGAAGTCGGGTGGTCGTACTTCCTTGGAGGGCTGGAGTGCCCGTCTCGGTGAGGTGACGTTGGGCTTCTGGGACAAGCTCAAGTCGGTCTTCGGCGCCGGTCCACCGGTCTCGGCCGAGATGCGCGCCAAGGTGCAGGCGGCGGCGCTGGCGCACGCCCGGGCCGGCGAGAGCTTCAACCAGCTGCAGCTCGCCGGCGAAGTCGTCGACCGCTCGCTGCCGAACGAGCGGCAGATCGCCGACCTCCAGGAAGCTGTCCGCGCGCTCGAGGAGGTCTTCAAGTCCGGCGCGCTGAAGTCCGCCGGCTATTCACGCACGCACTGGTACGGCAACTGGGTCTACCACCCGGTCGGCTCGCCGCCCTCCCAGGAGCCGCCGTCCCCATCGAAGAGAGCGGCCCTGGCCGCCTCCCTCGGCGACGTCGCCATCGCACCGCCCAACGACGACGTCTTCACCCACCCCACGCTCTTCGGCTTCTCCGAGGAGGAGCTGCGCCGGCGCACCACCAAGGTCGACCCCGTGCGCACCGGCTGGGTCGGCCCCAGCAACGCCATCCCCGACGCGAGCGACGAGCGGATCGCCGCCATCGACCGCGGCCTGGTGATGCGCGGCCTGCTCACCGAAGCGCAGATCAAGGAGATCCACGACGTCGGCCGCCGCTGGGGCTTCCTGCGCAACCAGCGGTGGATGGCTCACGCGCTCGCGGCCAAGACCGCCGACGAGGCCATCAAGCGCCTGCGCGAGGAGCGCGCCGCTCGCAAGGCCGAGCTCAGGCGCCTCGCCGCAGAGCGCGCGGCCCAGCACGCCGAGGACGTCGCCCGCCGCCGCGCCGAGGACATCATCCACCTGGGCGCCGGTGTCTCCGGCGGACTCGCCGACCGGCACAGCGACGTCGAAGAGCTTCAGAAGCGCGGGGTGCCGATCCTCTCGACTCCCGCCGACGTCGCTCACGCGCTCGGGCTCACCATCTCCAAGCTCCGCTGGCTCGCCTTCCACAGCGAGGCCGCCGAGCGCATCCACTACGTCTACTTCGAGATCCCCAAGCGCTCCGGCGGCATGCGCCTGCTCTCCGCGCCGCACGAGGAGTTGGGCAAGGCACAACGCTGGATCTTCGAGAACGTCCTTTCGCAGCTCGCCACCGAGGAGCCCGCCCACGGCTTCATCACCGGCCGCTCCACGCTCACCAACGCCACCCCGCACCTCGCCCGCGACCTCGTCGTCAACCTCGACCTCTCGGACTTCTTCCCCACCATCACCTTCCCCAGAGTCCGCGGCGTCTTCCAGCGCCTGGGCTATTCGCCCGCGGTCGCCACCGTCTTCGCGCTCCTCTGCACCGAGTGCCCGCGCCGGAAGATGGAGTACGACGGCACGACCTACTGGGTCGCCGTCGGCCCGCGCGGCCTGCCGCAAGGCGCCTGCACCAGCCCCGCGCTCTCGAACCAGGTGGCCAAGAAGCTCGATCGCCGGCTCGGGGGCATGGCCAAGAAGCACGGCTGGACGTACACGCGCTACGCGGACGATCTGACCTTCTCTCGCGGCAGCCCTTCCCCAACGTCAGCGGGGGACGGCGTGGCGATGATGCTGGCGCGCGTGCGGCACATCGTCGACGAGGAAGGCTTCGCCATCAACGTGAAGAAGGGCCGCGTGCAGCGCGCCTCCGGCCGACAGAGCGTCACCGGCATCGTCGTCAACCAGAAGCCGAGCCTGCCGCGCGAGGAGCTGCGCCAGCTGCGGGCCATCCTCCACAACGCTCGCAAGACCGGCCTCGCCGCGCAGAACCGCCAGAAGCTCCCCCACTTCGAGGCCTGGCTGCGCGGGAAGATCGCCTACGTGATGATGGTCGACCGGCAGAAGGGGCTGGCGATGCTCAAGCAGCTCGACGCCCTGCCCAAGTCCGGCGCGGGCGTCGCGTAGCGCTGCGGTCATGTCACAAAGTAGCTGCCTATCTTCAGCGGGTCGGCGGGGGCGGTCTTCAGGGCGAGGCTGATGCGCACGAACGACCCCACCCGCTGAACGACGCAGACTTCGCCAAGGCTGCCCGCGCTGGGCGGGCAGCCTTGTTCACCAGGGACGCTCAGAAGGCGGCGCGCCGGCGACGCAGCAGGCCGACGAGCGCGACGGCGAGCACGCCCCACGCCGACGACCCGCTGCGGCTCGTGGTGCCGCAGCCGCAACCCGTCTCCTCGCCCACGCCGCTCCCTGAGTCGGGCTTGGCCGCCGGCGCTGCGTCCGGCCTCTCGGAGCCTGCATCCTTGGGGGCGACGACCATGGCGTCGGTGGCCGCGGCGGAAGCATCCTCGCCCGGAGAGATCCCCGCATCGGTCAGCTCCACGACGGCCGCATCGGTCTCCACGACGGCCGCGTCGAGTGGCTCGCTCACGGCCGAATCGGCCCCTTCTCCGGCGTCTGGCCTCTCGCCGGCGGCGTCCGGTCCGGCGCTGGCCGCATCCACTCCCGCAGGTCCCGCGTCCTGCCCCGCCGGCACGCAGGCTCCCGACTGGCAGACGCCGCCAGGACACGCGCTTCCGTCGGCCTTCGCCAGGGCAAAGCACTGGCCGTTCGACTTGTCGCAAACCCCGGCCTCGTGACACGCGTCCGGGGCTGGGCAGACGACGGAGTCAGCCCCCACGCAGGTCCCAAGCTGGCAGGTGTCCGTCTTCGTGCAGGCGTCGCCATCGCTGCAGGCGGTGCCGTCGCCCGCCGCGGGGTTGCTGCACGCGCCGGTGGCCGGATCGCAGCTGCCGGCCACGTGGCACTCGTCCACCGCGAGGCACGCCATGGGGTTGCTGCCGGTGCAGACCCCCGCCTGGCAGGTGTCGGTCTGGCTGCAGGCGTCGCCGTCGCTGCACACGGTGCCGTCGTCCGCCGTGGGGTTGCTGCACGCGCCCGTGGCCGGATCGCAGAGGCCGGCGACGTGGCAGCCGTCCTGCGCCGCGCACACGACCGGATTGCCGCCCGTGCAAACGCCCGACAGGCAGGTATCGGTCTGCGTGCAGGCGTTGCCGTCGCCACACACGGTGCCGTCGTTCGCCGCCGGGTTGCTGCACTGGCCCGTCGCCGGGTCGCAGACGCCGGCCACGTGGCAGGCGTCCTGCACCGAGCACACGACGGGAACGCCGCCCGTGCAAACGCCCGACTGGCAGGTATCGGTCTGCGTGCAGGCGTTGCCGTCCTCGCACGCCGTGCCGTCACCCGCCGCGGGGTTGGTGCACGCGCCGGTGGCGGGGTCGCAGACGCCGGCCACGTGGCACCCGTCCAGCGGGGAGCAGCCGACGGGGCTCCCGACACAAGCGCCGGCCTGGCATGCGTCGATCTGCGTGCACCGGTTGCCGTCGTCGCACGGCCTGCCGCTGAGCAGCGTGCAGGTTCCGTTCGCGCCCGCCCCCGCCGCGACCGAGCAGGCGTCACAGGCGCCCGCGCTGCAGGCACTGTTGCAGCACACGCCGTCGACACAGAAGCTGCTCAGGCAGTCGTTGGCCGAGACGCACGCCGCGCCCAGCGCACCGGAGCCCGACACGTAGATCTCGGCGCTCGCGATGGCGGTGCCCCCGGTCGAACCCCCGGCGACGAGCACCGTCCCGTCCGGCAACAGCGCCGCGCCGGGCGCATTGCGGGCGGTCGTCAGGTTGCTCACCGCGGACCACGTGTTTGCCGGCGGGTCGTAGCGTTGGACCGTCGCGAGCGCCGCGTTGGCGTAGCCGCCGATCGCCAGCACCTGGCCGCTCGCGAGCACCACTGCGGCGTGGTTCCCGCGCGCCCCGGTCATCGACGCCGCCGCCGACCAGACGTTGGTCGCGGGGTCGTACAGCGTGGCCGTGGCCAGCGCGGCGGGGCCCATTCCCCCTGCGACCAGGACCTTTCCCGTGGAGAGCAGCACCGCCGTGTGGCTGTCCCGAGCCCCGCCGGTCAGAGTGCCGGCGGCCGACCAGGAGTTCGCCACCGGGTCGTACACCTCGGCGCTCGAGTAGTAGTTGTTGAAGTCGCCGCCGCCGGCCGTCAGCACCTTGCCGTTCGGGAGCAGGGTCGCGCTGTGCCCGTAGCGCACGACCAGGGCGGGGGCGAGAGCGCTCCAGGTGTTCGCGACCGGGTCGTACACCTCAGCCGTCTTCGAGCTCGGCGGAATCCGAGAAGCCACCCACCACCAGCACCTTGCCGTTCTGTAGGAGTGTCGCCGTGTGTTGGGAGCGGCCCTGGGCCAGCGGAGGCGCGGGGGCCCAGGTGTTCGTCGCCGGGTCGAAGAGCTCCGCGCTGGCGAGCACGACCGCCCCGTTGTCGCCGCCGGACACCAGCACCTTGCCATTGCCGAGGAGCGTCGCCCGGTGGCTCTCTCGTGGGGTGCTCATCGGGGCGGCCGCGCGCCAAGTGCGCGTTGCCGGATTCGAAGATCTCGGCGCTCGAGAGGACCGCTGAGCCGGTGTACCCCCCGGTCACGAGGACCTGGCCGTCGGGGAGCGCGTTCTGCGTGTGGGCGACGCGGCCGGCCGCCATGGAGGTCGTCGGGACCCACGCCGGGTCCACCAGCACCGCGGCGCCCCCGGCGTCCACCCACAGCTCGATGACCGAGCCGCGCGTCTTGAGGATGGCTGGGACCTGCCGGTCGCCCTCGGCCCAGGCCAGCGGCGCGGTGACGCGCAGGCGCGCCACGCCGTCCTCCCCGCTCAGTTCGATGGCCTCGCCCTGCTGGCTCAGCGTCGCGCCGGTGACGGTCCAAGTGGCGACCGGGCCGCGCCCGGTGGCAACGCCTCGCTCCAGGTGCAGCCACTCCTCGACGCCTTCGTCGGTGGCCGACCAGAACGAGGTGCCGGCGGTGCGCCGATACGCCACCGCCGCCCCGGTGAGGCCACCTTCACCGCTGAGGCCGGACTCGGTCACCGCGACGGCCAGGCCCTCGAGCTCGAGGCGGAAGGGCCGGCGCGCGGCCTTCGGCAGGGTCAGGCGCAGCCCGTGGGACTGGAACGGGGAGACGAAGCTCTCGTCCTGGTCCTCGAAGGGGAGTTGGCCGTCGAGCACCCGCGGAGCCCAGGTGGCGAACTCGAGCCGCAGGGCGCTCTCGGTCGACGCCAGCGTCGGGGTCGAAGTCGCGGGCTCGGGTTGGCAACCGAACCAGGCGCAGAGCGCGACGCCGAGGAGCAGCGCGGCTTTGAGACCAGTGCGGCGGAGCGGAGTCGTCATGGAGGGACCTTCGATTTGGGTTTGAGGAGCAGCGCCTCGGGATCATCGCCGCTGACGGGCGAGGTCGCCAAGGAGCCGGTGGTGGAGGACCGCCGGTGTCGCCCGCGAAGGGCCGAGCGCGAAGCTCAGCGAGGCTGGGCGGGTACGGTCGCAGGCGTCGGGGGCGGAACCGGAACTGGAGCGACGGGAATCGGGACCATCTGATACGCCGGCGGCATCCGCAGCGAGTTGAGGAAGCCCGGGTCGTCGAGCAGGTCCCGCGCCGCGTCGAGCACGACGTTGGTCAACGTCCCCTGGAACATGTCGACGCTCGCCGACCGCCCCCAGCGCCGCGACAGCGCCTGGATGAGGCCACGCCAGAACGGCTGGGGCTGGTTGGGGCGCCAGGCCTCAGCCCGGTAGTTGAACTCGCCGCGGTACACGCCGCCCTCGGTCACCAGCACCTTGGTCACGTAGATGCGCACCACCACCGTCTCACCCGACTCGACGACCGGCACGCCGTACTCGGTGAGCGTCTTCTTGAAGTGGCTCGCCGCCCAGCTGCCGATAGCGGTGCTGGTGCGGTACTCGTGACCGGTCGACGCGCGGACGCCGAACAGTTCGCGCGGCTCCGGGCGCTCGTCGAAGAACTCGAAGCGCAGGCGCTCGTTGTAGACGCCCGTGCGATCCATGGCCTTGAGTCGCGGCGGATGGTCGGCCATCCACTGGAGCTCATAGGGGCCCGACGTGTGGGCGCAGCCGGCGCAGAAGAGCGAGAGGGCCAGGCTCACGAACGCCGTTGGTCGAAGGGTCACGGGTTCTCCATAGTCAGGTCGCGGGCCAGCCTAGACTTGCCGGCGACTGAAGTCGCGCCTGACGTTTCCAAGCCCGCCTGCGCGGGCTGCCTTCAGGCGATGTCGGACCTCGGCGAGTGCCGCCCGGCACCCCGAGCTCGTCGAGGGGCCCGTGCTCCATCCTTCCGTCCTTCCTTCCCGCCTGCCTGCGACGGTGCCATTCCCACCCGGCGCCGGCTCGGGGTACTTACGGTCAACCTCGGGAGGGTCCTTTGGAAAAGCTCAAGCTCATCGGCGCCATCGTCTTCCTCGCCGTCCTCATCCCCGCCCTCGTCTACGCCTTCCTCACCGGCAGCGGCGCCATCGACGTGCTCGCGCCGAAGGACTCGGGGCTCAAGGTCCTGGTCGACGGCAAGGAGCTGGCGGACCTCAAGCCGGGCGAGCACACGCGGCTCAACGTCGAGCAGGGCAAGCACGAGGTGAAGCTGCTCGCCGGCAAGGCCTCGGCCGTCCACGCCATCGAGGTCAAGAACGGCGCCTACGAGGAGGCTCCTTCCGCTGCCCGGCCAGTGCTTCGCCCTCTTCGACGTCACCAACCTCGTCAACGAGAAGGAGAAGATCACCCACCAGCTCATGGCCGAGGTGACGGTGAAGGAGCGCTTCAAGGACGGCAAGCCGTTCGACATGCCGGCGGGCGCGGTGTTCGCGATGTCCGAAGTCGCGCTCGGCGAGGAGCGCAAGCACGTCGAGATCCTCTCCGAGCGGCCGTGCGGAGAGCTGGCGCTCGAGGACGCGGCGCTCATCAAGGCGGCCGACTTCAAGAAGCCCGCGGGGGAGTAGTCAGCGCTCCGACAGGACGGGGATCGAGTACGGCGGCCACCGCTCCCGCCACGGCCGCGCTTCCTCGAGCTGATAGGCCAGCTCCAACAACCGCGTGTCCTCTCCGCGTGGCGCGGCGAAGTGCATGCCGACAGGGCGCCCGGCGCCGTCGGCCTCGAGCGGCATCGAGCGGCACGGACATCGCGGGACATCCAGCGGCGTTCTGCAGCGGCGTGTAGCCCACCAGCGCCCCAGTGCGCGCGAGCGCCTCGGCACGGTCGAGCAGCCCTGAGAGCCGCCCCAAGGGCCAGGCCGCCGCGGCGACCGTGGGAGTGAGCACCGCGTCGAAGGGCCGCGCCGCCTCCTCGTAGGCCGCCACCGCCCGTGCGAGATCTCCTCGAGCGAGCCGCAAGGCACCTTCGCCCCGCGCCTCGAAAGCCTCGAGCAGCGACCAGGTGAACGGCTCCAGCTCCTCGCGCTGCACCGGCTCGCTCCGGACTCGATCGACCGCTTCGAGCACCTGCGCGACCGCGGCCCCGGAGAATCACGTAGAAGGCATCCGCCACTCGGTCTGCCTCGAGCCGGGGGCCCTCGACCCGCTCCACACGGTGCCCGAGCGACTCGAGCAGCCGCACCGTCTGCTCGAAACCCTGCCTCACCGTCGCCTCGGGCTCGCCCCCCATGAGCGCGCGCGTCCAGGCCCCGAGCCGCAGCGAGCGCGAGAGGGGCCGCGTCACGAACCCCACCGCGCTCCCCTCCCCTGGCTCCTCGACCACCGCGAGGAACCGTGCGGCGTCGCGCACCGAGCGGCTGATGCACAAATCGCTCGTCAGCTCGCCGAAGTCCGAGCTCGCGAGCAGGGCGCGCTGCGTCCGGCCGCGGCTGGGCTTGAAGCCGAACACGCCGCAGAGCGAGGCGGGCACCCGCAGCGAGCCGCCGCCGTCGTTGGCGTGGGCCAGCGGCACCATCCCCGAGGCCACGGCCACCGCGCTTCCGCCGGAGGAGCCGCCGGCGGAGAGCGAGAGGTCCCACGGATTGTGCGTCGCGCCCTCGAGCAGCGTCTCGGTGCTGAAGAGCAGCCCCAGCTCGGCGGCGGCGCTCTTGCCGACGCAGGTGAGCCCGGCGCGCTCCAGGGCGCGGCCGAAGGGCGTCTGCTGCTGCGCGACCTGGCGCGCGAAGAGGCGGGATCCCATCGACCAGCGCAGCCCGGGCCAAGGCGTGGAGTCCTTCACCACGAAGGGCACGCCGTGGAAGGGCGCTCCGCGCGCCGGCGCCTCGGGCCGGGCGACGGTGACCACGGCGCGCAGCAGCGGGTTGAGCGCCTCGATCCGCTCGAGCGCGGCCTCCACCAGCTCCTCGGCCGAGACCTCTCCCCGGGCGCACAGGTCGGCCTGGGCCGTGGCATCGAGGGTGGCGAGCGAGGGAAAGCGCATGGGCTTCCTTAGAGCGCGGCGCCCGAGATGCCGCAAGGTCTCGGAACCGTGGCACCCGCGTCGCCGGTGGTGTAGACCGCCTCGCACTCCTAGACCTACACCCTGCTCGACAAAGGCTCCTCGATGTCCCCATCTCTCCGCTCGCTCCTTCTTGGCCTACTCCTCGTCGGCGCCACCGCCTGTCCCGCAGAGCAGCCCGCCGTCGACGCCGACGCTTCGACACCAGCAGACACCAGCCGCCCTGGCCCCGACGCCCAATCGCCAGCCGACTCCGGCGCTGCAACCCTGGACGCGTCCGTCGCCTCCGAGGACGCGTCCGTCGCCCCCGACGATGCGGCCTCGCCGACCGATGCCTCCACCGAGGAGAAGGCGGATGCTGCGGCGCCTCCCGACGCTGGCCTCGAGCGCCCGGATGCCGGGGCCGAGCCGGACGCCTGCGTCTACGAAGGAAAGGACGCCTTCTGCCTCGGACGCTGCGGGCTGCTCACGGGCCTCGACCAGTGCGGCGACCGGCGCACCGAATCCTGCGGCGGCTGCGGCGGGGCGACCCCGCTGTGCGACGAGGTCACCCAGGTCTGCGATCGCGCGGCCTGCGGCAACGGGATCCTCGAGCCCGGCGAGGCCTGCGACGACGGCAACCCCAGCTCGGGAGACGGTTCCACCGGCACCTGCCAGCTCGAAGACGGCTGGGCCTGCGCGACCGCGGGCCGGGCGTGCCTGTTCACCGTGACCTGCGGCGACGGAGTCGTCGCCGTGGACGAGACCTGCGACGACGGCAACCAGAGCCCGGGCGACGGCTGCGACGCCCAGTGCCACTTCGAGCCCGGCTGGCGGTGCCCGAAGATGAACGCTCCGTGCGTCGCCTCCGAGTGCGGTGACGGCATCGTCGCCGGCGACGAGCAGTGCGACGACGGCAACCCCAACCCGGGTGATGGCTGCAGCAACCTCTGCCGGCTCGCGACCGGCTTCAAGTGCCCCACCCCCGGCCAGTGGTGCACGCCTACCGTCTGCGGCGACGGCGTCGCCGAGGGGACCGAGGCGTGCGACGACGGCAACTCCGACCTGGGCGATGGCTGCACGCCCTTCTGCCGCCGGGAGCCCGACTGCACGCAGGGGCGCTGCACCAGCCTCTGCGGCGACGGCTTGGTGGTCCCCGGCGGCTCGGAGCAGTGCGACGACGGCAACAGGATGGATGGCGACGGCTGCTCGTCGACCTGCCAGCAGGAGAGCGGCTTCGCCTGCGCGGCCGAGACCACGGCGCCCTCCTTCCTCGAGCTTCCGCTGGTCATCCGCGACTTCACGCCCTCGCACCCTGACTTCGAGAAGTCCTCCTCCACAAGCGACACGTCCATCACCGGCGACCTGCTCGGCCCGGACTCGAAGCCGGTCTACGCCAACCCCGGTGGCACGACGCCGACGACCACCGGCAAGGCGAACTTCGACCAGTGGTACCGCGACGTCCCCGGGGTCAACCTCCGCGTCCTGCAGACGCTCTCGCTGAGCCAGCTGCCCAGCGGCCAGTACCGGTTCGCGAGCAACACCTTCTTCCCCATCGACGGGCAAGGGTTCGGCAACTACGGCAGCACCGCGCACAACTTCCACTTCACCACCGAGACCCGGTCCTGGTTCCTCTTTCAGGGTGGAGAGCAGATCGACTTCTACGGCGACGACGACCTGTGGGTCTACGTCAACTCGCACAAGGCGATCGACCTCGGAGGTCTCCACGGCGCCCAGGCGGGCAGCATCGTCCTCGACGTCGTGCACGCGGCGACCTTCGGCCTCGTCCCGGGCGGCCTCTACTCGCTCGCCGCCTTCCACGCCGAGCGCCACACGTCCGCGTCGGTCTTCCAGCTGACCTTCAGCCAGGTCCAGCGGCCCACCGTCCGCTGCAAGAGCGACTTCGGCGACGGCATCAAGACCTACGACGAGGTGTGCGACGACGGCGTCAATGACGGCAGCTATGGCGGCTGCACCTCCGCGGGCCAGCTCGCGCCGCGCTGCGGCGACGCCCTGCCGCAGCCCGGCGAGGACTGCGACGACGGCGTCAACCTCTCGCCCTATGGCGGGTGCGCGCCCGGCTGCAGGAAGGGCCACTTCTGCGGCGACGGCATCGCGGACAGCGCCTTTGGCGAGCAGTGCGACGACGCGGTCAACGCCGGCGGCTACGGGCGTTGCCAGCCCGGCTGCGTCCTGGGCCCGCGCTGTGGCGACGGGATCATCCAGAGCGATGAGGGGGAGGTCTGCGACGATTGGAACGCCATGAGCGGAGACGGCTGCGACGAGCATTGCCAGCCGGAGCCGTAGCTCTGGCGCGCGCCACCTCGCCGTCGGCAGCGGCGGGAGGGACTCTGCGACTATCGTCCTCGCCCGCCTTCACTGCCCCTAGGGTTCGCATGGCCACCGCGTCGTTCCAGCACGTCGGCCCCGTCCCGAAGGCGTCCCTGCCGGTCCCGCCCATCCCCGTCGGGAACGCAAGCGTACTTCCTCGTGTACGACCCACCGGCCCAGGCATCAGAAGCAGAGATAGCTCTGGCTCTGCGCCGTCCAGTCGACGGTGAGGGTCAGCGCCTGGCGGTCGGTGCCCGCCTTCAGGTAGGCCGTGTCGCCCTCGCGCAACGGCGAGGGGAAGTGCGCCACGGCGATGCTGCCGTCGAGGACGAACGAGATCTCGGTCGTCCCACCGTCCGAGTACCGGACCGTGGACTTGATCGCGCGCTCCTCCATCCGGTCGGCCGTCCCCAGGAAGAGCCGGAAGTCCTCGTAGGTCCAATCGTCGGTCGGCCGGATGACCACCAGGCGGCGCCCGTCGGCCGTGCTCGCCTCGTACTCCACCGCCGGCCCACCCGGCAGGTTCCGCACGGCGAGCCCTTCCACCGCGGCGTCCTCCACGGTGAGCACGTCGCCCCTCTCGCCGATGGTGAAGGTCTTGTCGTCCAGCGCCCCGCGCAGCACGCCCATGCGCTTCGAGCCGCTCGTCGGCCGCTCCACTTTCAGCGCAAAGGCGGTCGGCTCCTGGACGATGAGGGTGATCGCCACGAGCCCCGCCGAGCTCTCGCTGCCTGCACCCGCGACGCGGCGCCGGAGCAGCTCGCCGCCTGCAGAGACGAAGGCGCGATAGCTGCCCTTGCTCGGCTCGTCGACCGCGTAGACGGTGCCATCGGTGTGCCGGCCCGCGGCGACGAGGGCGGTGAGCGAGATGGGCTCCTCCTTCGCGGTCAGCGGGCTGCAGGTCTTGGTCGCGGTCGCCTCGCCGCAGGCCGCGAGCATCAACAGGGCGCACAGCCCGAAAGCCCGATGGGACGTCACGGAGCCTCCCACTTGCCGGCAGATGGCCGCCCGGCGCGGCCTCGGCAGCTCGAGCCGAGCCTAGGCCTCGAGCGGTCCCCCGGCAAGACCATGAGTACGAGCTCGCTCATACCCGCGTCCCCCCAGCGCCAAAGCGCACCTTCGCGGCCTGTCACGGTGGAGCCGAATTCACACCTGGAACTGAGCCGTCACGCTGCGAAGCTGCTCGGCGAGCTTGGTGAGAGCGGCGGCGCTCGACTCGACCTGGGCGCCGCCCGGGTCGATCTCCACCGCCGGCCTTGTGCCGGCTAGCTTTCGAAGCATCCCCACCGTTCGACCAAATCCAGCGGTGGCACGCAGGCTAGCCGGTACGAGGCCGGCGATCCGAGGCCTTTCGGGCACGCGCGGTCAACACACGCCTTCATGATCGGCATCAGGCACGAGGCCGGAGCCTGTCGCTCGAGGGACGACTACAATCCGGCGGCACTGGAGGCCTGCATGCACCGCTCGCTCTCGCCGACCGTTGGAACCGTCGCCGCGCTCTCCCTCGCCTTCACCGCGCTCGGCTGCGCGCACAACCCCTACCCGTTGCGAAAGCTGGACCTCACGGCCCATGGCAGCGCGGTGGAGGAGTGGGCGCCACACGACCAGGGCAGCGAGTGGTGGTACCTGACCGGCCGCGTGCGCGACGCCGAGAACAACACCTACCTCTTCCAGCACACGATCTTTCACTTCTACCGGGGCCCCACCGAGGCCTTCATGCTCCACCTGGCCGCCACCGACCTCGCCCAGAAGAAGCACCACTTCGCCGAGGCGCTGAAGTTCCCGTCGGCCGAGCGGTACGCCAAGGCCGACGCGGTGGCCTTCGAGGACAACCGCCTCGTCGTCCGCGCCGGCGCCCCCTTCGACCTCGAGGTCGTGGGCAGGAGCCCCGCCTTGGGGATGGACCTCACCGTCACCTCCGCCCGGCCCGCGGTGTGGCACGGCGCGGACGGAGTGATCGTCATGGGGCACAAGGACGCCGACTTCCAGCGCAGCGGCTACTACTCGTTCACCTCCATGGACGTGAAGGGCACGCTGCGCCTGGGCGACCGGACGGTCGAGGTCACGGGCGACGCCTGGCTCGACCGGCAGTGGGGGCCGTTCGACGAGGTGGGCTGGGAGTGGTTCTCGCTGCGCTACGACGACGGCCGCCGGGCGATGGTCTTCGTCTTCCCCGTCACCGGCGCCAAGTTCGCCACCCTCGTCGACAAGGACGGGAACGCGCGGACCATCGGCGACTTCACCGACGCACCCGCGGCGCTGGCGTACCAGAACCTGGCGACGGAAATCTTCGCCGTGAAGGACCTGCGCTTCTTCCTCGGCTGGAAGCTCAGCCTCGACGGCGAGGAGGTGACCGTGAAGCCGCTGCTCACCGAGCAGGCCAACGACTCCGACTTCCTCAAGTACTGGGAAGGGCTGTGCAGCCTCGAGGACGCCCAGGGCAACAGCCTCGGCTACGCCATCGTCGAGACCACCGCCAACGCGCAGAAGGCCATCGCCCAGACCCGGAAGTGACCCAGACGAAACGGGTGATCCGGCTAGAGGTCGCGGCCGGTGCTCAATTGGCCTCGGCTGGTAGCTCGCGCTCGGACTCGAAGCGAACCGGGACGGGCAGCGGCTTGCCCACCCTGAGCGCGACGCTGAGGTCCTCGGCCTCTTGCAGCACTCTCGCCGAGTCGGTCCCATCCATCGTGATCTGCATGCTCCCGCCGTAGATCGCCGACTGCACCACCGGAGCCATCACAACGCGCCCGTCGATCACGACGGCCAGGCGGCGGTGGACCAGTCGGCGCGTGAGCTTCGCGAAGGTCTCCGCCGCGCCCGGCTTGAGCGAGCCCGAGATGTAGGGTCTCGGCGAGTCGCTGCCCATGGTGACGCGCGCGTCCGCGAACGCCTGACCATCGAGCTCGACGGGACCGAGCAGAAGGAGCGCGACGGGGCGCCCGGGCTCCGATGCTTGGAGAGCCAAGGTGCTGTTCGGGGGCAGCGACGAGCGCACCGCCTCGATGGTCTTCGACGCGACGGCTTCGGTCGGCGCCTCCAGGCCGTAGTAGGACTTCCCGTCCAAGACGTGGGCGTTGGGCACGAGGCGGGTCTCGGCGGGCAAGTCGGCGGCGAGCTTCTCGACCTCGCCGTCGAGGACCTCGCGGAACTCGATCTTCGCCTGCCGGGTCACGAGCCCCTTGAGGATCGCAACCTTCTCGGCGGACAGGCTCTTCTCGACGATGACGCCCAACTTGTCGCCGTGGATTCGGACGATCGCCCGGATGCCCGCTCGCTTGAGGCGCCGGCTTGCGATGGCCTGAATCTCGTCAAGGACGAGCACCTTTTCGGCGGGCAAGGCTGCCGCCGGAAGCTCGGGCGCGAAGACGAGGCTGATGCCGCCTTTGCTCAAGTCGGGAGGTCCGTACCGGTTGCAGGAGACCGCCAACATCGACGCAATCGCCGCGACCCAGCATGAACGCATGGCTGCTCCCCTCGTTGACGAGCAGGGAGCCTAGCACTGCGCGGCGCGAGCGCTGGACCCTGCTCAGGGTCCCAAACCTGCGCTATTCGGGCCGCATGGCCCGGCTCAGCCCTTGTGGCCCGGCGGCTACTTCAAAGCCGGCGACGCCCCGAGCGTCTTCTCCACGAAGTCGAGCACCTCGCGCTCCTCCACGGCGCGGCCGAGGGTGGAGGCCAGCAGCCGGGTCGGATCGCCGCCGCGATCAAGGTAGCGCACCGCTCTCGCAACCGCGTCGGGCCCGCCCTCCGCGAGGAGGAACTGCACCATGGCGTCGCTCTGCGCGTAGGCGATGCCCGAGTCCGGGTCGTCGAACGACGAGAGCGAGTCGTTCAGCGACGAGAATGGGATCCACGTCCGGTTCCGGGCCAGCAGGGCCAGCTTCCCGTGACGCCTGGCCGGGAAGCTGCCCGGGCGCGACACCGAGTCGGCGAGGCCTTCGTGGAACCAGAGCGGAGCGTTGCGCACGGCGGAGCTCAGCTGGGCGTGAACCGCCTCGTGCCGATAGCTGCCTTGCAGGTCGGGCTTGGAGCCTTCGAGGTGCAGGCGGACGATGCCGTCGAAGTAGGCGGCCGCCCACAGGGGCACGCAGGCCACCGAGAGGAGGTCCGCGCAGGTCGCATAGGCCACGACCGTCAGCTCCGGGCGCCGCGTGGTGCTGGTGAGGCGGGCCGTCTCGTCGAGCGCATCGGCGATCCCCGTCGCCAGCGCCTCCGCGTCCGACCGCGAGAGCGAGGGCTCCGGGTACAGCAGGCTCACGCCGCGGACGGCCACGCGGACGTGGCTTCGCGTCAGCGCCATCTGCCGTTCGAGCTGGGCCTGGAATCGTCCCGCCGCGTCGTCTTCGGACGGCGTCGGCGCCGGCGAGGCGAGGGCGCGATACGTGGTCAGCGCCGCCAGCGCCTCGGCCGAATCTCCGGAACGCTCCAGCCGCCGGGCGAGTCCCAACGCGATTCGGGGATGGAGCGGCTCGAGCTCGAACGCCCGGCGCAGATCGGAGAGCGCGTCGGCCCTCTGGCCCAGCCGCTCGCGAACCAACGCCCGGAGGACCCGCGTCACCGGATCGCTCTCGTCCACGGCGACGCTCCGGTCCGCGAAGGCGAGCGCGCGCGGCAGCTCCGACTCTCCGCGCCCCAAGAGGCTCCTGGCTCGGACGGCGAGCGCTCGGCCGTAGAGGTCGACTCCCCCGATGCGCCGGCGCGGCGACGGCGGCGGTGACTCCGCGTCGGCGCTGTCGGTGGTGAGCAGGCGCGACAGGAAGCCCTGCAGCGCCGCGTCTTCGCGGGCGAGCTGCCGGGCCAGGTCTGGGAACCGCTGGAGTTCCTCGCGCACGTACGAAGGCAACGGATCGGGCAGGCGCGACATCGGGTTGTCGCCCGGCGACGTGCAGAACGGCCGTAGGTTGCCGCCGTCCGGGCCGGCCTCGAGCGGCGCGCTGGCGTCGGTCCCGCCCGCTCCGGCATCCGGCAGCGAGGCAGCGCGCGGCGACTCCGCGTCGGGCGATGCCGGCGCCGCGGGCGTCCCTGGGCGCAAGGCCCAGAGCACGCCGGCGAGCGCGGCGAGGAACAGCAGGAGAGGCCGCCAGGACTTCACGCCCGAGAGTCTATGCCACGCCCGGTTGACACCTCGGGCGCGGCTCTCCACACTCCGCCTCACCATGTTCTGCACGTTCTCCTGAGCAAGCTCGAAGCCCTGGCCGCGCCGCCGCCCTCTGATTCGGCTGGCGGTGCCCGTCTTCGTCCTCGCTCGCCACGCAACTCGTTGGCGCCCCGGCCCAGCCGTCCTCTGGGCCGAGCAGGAGCAGTCCATGGCAACCCAATCCTTCGGCCGGCATGGCCGTCGTCTGTTCGACGCGGCGCTGCGCTGCGCCTTGCGGTCCTTCGCCTCGCCGCAGTCCCGCGATTCCTTCGAGCGCCTGGTGCGCGTCGCGCGCGAGCGCTCCAGCCTGCTGGGCTGGGCTCCCGGCCCGCGCCAACGCCTGGTGCAGCTCGAGGCGCTGGTCAACCTCGCGTCCTGGCAGGGCGAGCACCTGCGCGAGCCCGAGCGATGGGAGGGCGCCTGCGGCCACCCGCTGGCCGTCGTCGCCTCGCTCGCCGCACACCTGCTCGCCGCGCATCCGGCGCCGCGGTTCCTCGCCTCCGCGTGGCTGGGGGGCGACGAGCGCGCGGCGTGGCGACGCTGGTACACGCAGCACGTGCGCGGCCAGCCGTTCCGCAGCCTGGCGCTGCCGATGCCGATGACCCGGCGCATGGAGCACCTGTTCCTGCACAGCCCGGATCACCTGGCCGTCGACCATGCCCTGCGCCGGGCGGAGGTGCTCGCGCTCGGCGGGAGCGCCGAGCTCGCCGGCAGGGTGCTCGACACCCGCCTCGCCCACGTCTTCGAGCCCGCCGACTTCTGGCGCCGCACGCTCGAGTGGCTCGTGCGCTGGGAGGACGAAATCGATCCGGCGCAGATCGGCCCGATCGTCGACTTCCTCTTCGGCGTTCGCTGCGAGGCCGTCGTGCACACCGCGCAAGGCCAAGCCGCTCGGGCGCCGCTGCGGCCTGACTTCGAGCTGCGCGGGCGGACGCCGGCGTCGTTGATGCGCGAGGTGACCGGCTGGCACTCCGCGCTCGGGCGCGGGCCGGCGTCCCCGAAGCTGTCCTGGCCGGCCTCTCGCTGGCAGGGGCTGTCCTGGGTCGCCGCCCACCCCGACGACGAGGAGGAGCGCGTGGAGTACCGCGTGGTGGAGCTGCTCGACAGCGCCGCGCTCGTCGCCGAGGGCAGGGCGATGCACCACTGCGTGGCGAGCTACGCGTGGAGCTGCAGCCTGCGCCGCTCCGCCATCTGGTCGGTGCGACGCCACGTGGGGGAGGAGACGCAGCGGCCCGCGATCACCGTCGAGGTCGACCCGCGCAGCGCGACCATCGTCCAGGCGCGAGGGCCGTCGAACCGGCGGCCCTCGGGGAGACCGCTCGAGGTGCTGCGGGCGTGGGCCAGCCGCGAGCGGCTGCGCTTCTCGTCCGCGGTCGAGCTCTTCTTCGCGAACACGGGATAGGCATGGGCCTCCTCGGGCTCCACCCGCGGCCGTCGCACGACGGCTGCGCCTCGGCCCTCAGTGCGCGCTGGACAGCTTCATCAGCGCGAGCCCGCCGACGATCAGCGACGCCGCGCCGATGCGCATGGGGCTGGCGCTTTCGCCCAGGACGGCGATGCCGACCACGAAGGTGCCCACCGCTCCGATGCCGGTCCACACGGTGTAGGCCGTGCTCAACGGCAGGGCCTTCATCGACCAGGAGAGGAGGAAGAAGCTGAGCAGCATCGTCACCGCCGTGACGAACGCAGGCACGGGCCTGGTGAAGCCGTTCGACAGCTTCATCGAATAGGCCCAGACGACCTCGAGCAGACCAGCAACGAGAAGAAGCAACCACGCCACGGCGACCTCCTTCATGAGGCGCCGGGCCGTCCCGGTCTTGACCTCCCTAGCAGCCAGGCGCCGGCCACGAGGGGCGGGGACGTGGCCCCGCGCGGCTGAGATAACGCGCCCGCGCCAGTGGTTCAACTCCCGGCCAACCGCACGACGGCCAGCCCCTCGTCGCCACCGCGCGACGGCGCTCATCAGGGCCCGAAGTCACCGGTCGAGGCGCAGGTCGAGAGACGCGAGGGCCGGGCGTCTCCTGGTAAGGTCCGCCACCGATGCGAATCGTCCTCGAAGGGCTGACCGGGACCGGCAAGAGCCAGACGCTCGCGGCCATGGAGCGGCTCGGGCTCTTGCCCGGCGAGGTCGTGCGCGAGGAGGAGACCTTCGGCGAGGCGATGGAGGAGATTCGAGCGCGGACAGGTGGAGCCCAGCCTGCTGACTCGGCGGTTGACGCAGGTCTGCGCGCGCGTCGTCGAGGCGGGCACGCCGTCTTTCCTGATCGAGCGCTTCCACCTGTCCTACTTCGCGCTGGTCCCGCGCTGGGAGCTCTACCGGGACCTGGACGCGAAGCTCGCCGCCGAGGAGGTAGGCCTGGTGCTGCTGCGGATCGCGGACGAGGCGCTGCGCGAACGGTCCCTGATGCGGCGCGAGCACGGCGGCACCGACTGGCAGGGCTTCATCGCGCACTACGGCTCGGAACAACGGGCGAACGACGCGCTCAAGGCGTCGCAGGACCGGCGGCTTGAAGCGCTGGCGCGGACGCGGATGCGGCACCTGGTGATCGATACGGGCGGCCAGGATTGGGAGGCGTACGCGAGCGGCATCGCGAGCTGGGCGGGGTGAAACGGCGCGGGGTTGGTCTCGAGCCGAAGTCGTCAACCCTGAACGGCCTAGCGTCCGCGGACGCGTCCTCGGGTATCTTCCCGAGGTGCCCGCCATCGACCTAGCGCCTCGCCACCTTGCCGTTGCTCTTCTGAGCCTCCTCCTGGCGGCCTGCCCCGCCCCGTCGTCCCCGCTCGACGCCGGCAGCGGAGCCGACGTTCCGACGGTGGTGACCTCCGACGCTGCGCACGAGACGGACTCCGGCACAGCCGAGGCCGACGCCACGGTGGAGCCCCGAGACGCGGGCTTGGTAGACGATGCGGCCGTCACTGCGGACGCCTCCGGCTCACTCGACTCGGGGGTGTTGCCGGATGCTGCGACGCCGTCGCCGGACGCCGGCGCTTCGCTCGACGCGAGCGCTTCCTCCCCCGACACCGGAGACCTCCCCGACGCCGGGCCCCGGTTCCCCGGCTGGCCACCCGCCTTCATCTCCGCGTTCGGTCTTTCCTACGACGGCCCCGTCGCCGACGGCGAGGACACGTGGATCGAGCTGACCATTGCCGACCCGGCCGCGCTCTCCTCGCTGGGCGGCTGGTCGCTCTCCGCCGCCAGCTTCGGCGACGTCACCGTCGAGCTCTCCAGCGCCGAGGTCTCCTACCCGCTCGCCGCGGGCGACGTCGTGCGCGTGCACGGCGCCGCCTGGACCGGCACCGCCGACGTGCAGAAGACGGACAACCACCCCGGGGTCTGGGACCTGGCCTCTCCCGAGCCGTTCGGCCCCAGCCTCAAGCACGGCCTCTTGTTCCTGGAGGCGGCGAACGGCCCGGTGCTGGACGCGGTCTTCTACGAGACGAGCCGCAACCAGGGCGACTGGCTCTCGGGCCCAGCGCTCGCCGCCGCGCAGAAGGTGGTCACCGCCGGCGAGTGGCCGGGCAGCGCCGCCTCGGCCGCGGTGGCCATCGCCGACCAGGACCGCGAGTGGGCCCGGCTCGACCCGGGCACGCACGAGGGCGATGCCGCCGCCGACTGGCAGGTGGTGGGGGCGACGCTGGAGACCTACTACGAGAGCGCGATGGGGCTGACCAGCGCCGCGCTCAAGGCCGCCCTCCACGCGATCATCAAGGACCACGTGGTCTTCCCGTACTCGGAGGTCGCGTCGATCTTCACGGCGACCGACGCCGACCCCGCGGTGCCCGGCAACGTCCTCGAGTTCTACACCGGCGTCTCCACCGCCTCCGACTTCAACAAGGAGCACGTCTGGGCCAAGAGCCACGGCGGCTTCGAGTCCGACGCCTACGCCGGCTTCAGCGACGTGCACGCGCTGCGGCCCACCCGCCCCGACGTCAACAGCGTGCGCTGGCACCTGGACTTCGACGAGGGCGGGACGACGTACTCCAACACGCAGTGCAAGGTCGCCGCCGGCTACTCCTTCGAGCCCCGCGACGCGGTGAAGGGTGACGTGGCGCGGGCGCTGTTCTACATGGCGGTGCGCTACGAGGGCGACGACCCGCCGATGCCGGACCTGGAGCTGGTGGAGGCCATCCCCTCGTTGCTCGACGCGCAGGGCCAGCCGAACAACAACCAGCATGTGAGCACGCCGCGCATGGGGCGGCTGTCCACCTTGCTGCGCTGGCACCAGCAGGACCCGCCGGACGACGCCGAGCGCGCCCGCAACGACCTCATCTTCCGGGAGTACCAGCGCAACCGGAACCCGTTCGTCGACCACCCGGAGTGGGTCCAGGCGATCTGGGGGCCGTGACCCGAGGAGACCGCAACAGCCCCGACCAGCGACCCTGCGTCCAAGTTCTTGTAATCATTGGGGTCGCTTTTGTAAGCGCTTGATTTTATTGAAGCGGTGGATCTGCCCCGCATCATTGATCTGTCGCCGAAGGTTCTGACGCTCATGACCACACCTCGCCGCGCGCTCCCCTGGACCGGGACTCCGCTGATGCTCGCCCCGATGCAAGGGGTGACCAACCGCGTGGTCCGCCGGCTCTTCGTCGAGCGGGTGCGCCCGGACGTCGTCTTCACCGAGTTCATGCGGGTCTCCCACTCCGCGACGGGCGCCCGCCTCTCGGCCTCCGACCTGAAGGACGCCAAGGCCTCCGAGCAGGACGTCCCGCTGGTGGTGCAGCTCATCGGGCGTGACCGGCAGGCGCTAATCGAGGCAGCGCGCGAGGCCCAGGCCGCTGGCGCCCTCCACCTGAACCTCAACCTCGGCTGCCCCGCCGGCCGCATGAACCCCGGCAGCGGCGGCGGGATGCTCGAGCACCCGGAGCACCTCCAGGAGGTGATCCCCGCGTTGCGCGAAGCCGTCGCCGGCACGTTCTCGGTCAAGGTCCGCGCCGGCTGGGACGACCCCGAGCAGGTCTTCTCGCTCTTGCCGCTCTTCGAGTCGGCGGGCGTCGACTTCCTGGTCCTCCACCCGCGCACCGTCCAGCAGGCCTACACCGGGGAGGCCGACCACCGGATCACCGCCCGCGTGGTGCAGGCGACGAGGCTCCCGGTCATCGCCAACGGAGACGTCCGCACCGCGGAGCAGGGGCGCCGGGTGCTCGCACAGACGGGCGCCGCGGGCCTGATGCTCGGCCGCGGCGCGATTGCCGACCCGCTCCTCTTCGAGCGTCTGCGGGGGAAGGCGCCCGAGCGCGCGACGCCCTCCGAGCGCGACGCGATGCTCCGCAGCACCCTGGGCGATCTGGCCTCGCGCTACGGCCAGCTCTTCTCGGGCGACGCCCACGTGCTCGCGAACCTCAAGACCTTCCTCGCCCTGGTCAGCGACGGCGACGAGGAGCTCGCCCCGGCCTTCAAGAAGCTGCGGCGGGCGAAGACGACCGCCCAGCTCGCGGCGGCGCTCAACCAACTCTGACGGACCTTGTGGAGGGAAGCGATGGACAAGACCGGACTGTGCGTCGTCACTGGGGCGTCCTCGGGCATCGGCAAGGCGCTGGCCGAAGCGCTCGCGGCAGCCGGCTACCGCGTCCTCGGCACCTCTCGGAAGCCTCCCGCCCCTCCCGTTGGCTCGAGCAGCGCCCCGCAGGCCTTCGAGTGGGCAGCGCTGGACCTGACGCTCGCGGACTCGGTCGAGGCCCTGGCCCGCTCGCTCGCCGACCGGAACGAGCGCATCTCCCTGCTGGTCAACAACGCGGGCTACGCCGCGATGGGGCCCCTCGCGGCGCTGGGCCGCAACGAGCTCGAACGGCAATTCCAGGCCAACCTCATCGGCCCTTTGAGCCTGACCGCCGCGCTGCTCCCGCGGATGAGCCGCGGCTCCGTCGTCGTGGACATCGGCTCGGTCTCCGGCGAGGTCACGACGCCCTTCGCCGGGGCCTATTGCGCCAGCAAGGCGGCCCTGCACGCCGCCGACGATGCCCTGCGCATGGAGCTCGAGCCGCTCGGCGTCCACGTCGTCAGCGTCCGGGCAGGCGGCGTGCGCAGCAGCTTCGGGCAGCAGGCGCTGGAGCGCGCCTTCAAGCCGCCCGCCGGCTCGCCCTTCGCTCCCTTCGCCAAGGGCATCGAGGCTCGCGCCATGGAGTCGCAGAAGGACGCGATGGCGCCCGAGCTGCTCGCCGCGCTGCTGCTGCGCGCGCTGGAGCGGAAGGTCCCGCCCCGCGTCTTCCGCGTCGGCCCGCGTTCCTGGTCGCTGCCGCTGCTCGAGCGCCTGCTGCCCGGGAAGGTGCTGGACCGCGTCCTTCAGAAGAAGTACGGGCTGCGCTGATGGTCCCCCCCGAGAAGCGGCTGCCCGCCCGTCGCCTTCTCTCCCAGCGCATCGCCTCGAGCGCACCTTCGACGCCGGCGCAGCTCGTCGCGCACCTGCTGGCGGTGCAGGCGCAGGCCCCGAACGCGGCGCGCTGGGCCGTGGGCCTGCGCACCGGCACCTCCGAGGCCCAGGTGCAGCAGGCGCTGGCCGAGGGCGCCGTGCTGCGCACGCACGCGATGAGGGCGACCTGGCAGCTCGTCTGTCCTGCCGACCTCCGCTGGATCGTGGCGCTGGTGGCGCCGCGCTTGCTCGCCCTCGCCAAGCGCCGGTTCGAGGAGCTCGCGCTGCCCCCGCGCACGCTCCTGCGCTGCTGGGGGGTCCTCGAGAAGGCGCTGGACGAATCCGGCGAGCTGACGCGCCAGGAGATCTCCGAGCGGCTCGCCCGCGCCCGGCTGCCGGCGACGGGCACCGCGCTCGCTTACGTCCTCGTCTTCGCGGAGCTCGACCAGCGCATCTGCAGCGGCGCCGATCGCGGCAAGCAGGCGACGTACGCGCTGCTCGACCGCCGGGCGCCCGGGCTTCGCCCGCCGCTGCCGCGCGACGAGGCGCTGGCGCTGCTCGCGCTGCGCTACTTCCAGAGCAGAGGTCCGGCGACGGTCGCCGACCTCGCCTGGTGGGCCGGCCTCACAGCCGCCGATGCCCGCGCCGGGCTCGCCGGCGTCCGGCGCCAGCTCGTCTCGACCACGGTCGGCGGGACCGAGTACTGGCAGGACCCCGAGAGCGCCGAGGTCGATTCCCTCGGCGACGCCCGCGCCTTCCTGCTGCCTGCCTTCGACGAGTACCTCATCGCCTACCAGAATCGCGACGCCGTGCTCGACCCCGCCTACGTCAAGCGCGTCAACGCCGGCGGCGGCCTCCTCAGCCCCTGTGTGGTCGTCGCGGGCCGCGTAGTCGGGCTCTGGCGCAGCGAGCTCGCGCGCGGCCAAGCCTGCATCCGCGTGGATCCGTTCGTGCCCTTCTCCGCCAAGGACCGGCGCGCCGTGGAACTCGCCGCGAAGCGCTTCGGCACGTTCCTCGGGGCGGACGTGCTCACGACGTTCTCGGCCCGGCACGCGTAGCGCTGCCTCTCATTCTGTCCGCAGGATGCAGAAGCCGGGCGTGGCGCAGGAGAGCCAGTAGAACGGACAATCGCGAGCGCCCGCGCACGGGATTTCACAGGTCGGCGTCGCCCGGGAGCCGAGGATGCAGCGCTCGCCCGGAGCGCACTGGGCGTCGCACTCGCAGTCCGTCGAGGTGGGCGCGGAGCGCTCGTCGCCGCAGAAGCTGAAGGAGTCGCGCAGGACGCACGAGAACCCTGGCGGGCAGTCCTCGGGCACCGGGCACGCATCGAGGCCGCCGCAGACCCAGAACGGAGCGTCGCCCCTCGTGCAGCCGCTCTGCGGGCAGTCGGTGTGCCTGGTGCAGGGCCGCCGGCACTGCCAGTCGCTCGGGGCGCCTGCGGCCGTATTGAGGCAGGAGAGCTCCGCGGCGCAGTCGCAGTCGGTCACGCACTTCCCAAACTCCGGGATGGGTCCCGGCAGAGCGTACAGATCGCATCGGCAGTCGGTCGCTCCGCAGTCGACGACCTCGTAATCGAGCCGCATGCCGCCCCCGGGCGAATGGGCGTCGGTCACGACCACGCGCAGGTTTCCGGATCCCCGGCCCGGCACCAAGACGCCGGTGGAGACGATGGGGGCCACCGGCTCGCAAGCCGCGTCCTGCTGCACCCAGGCGAAGGCGGCGAGCGCGACAAAGTCGGTGGCGCCGCCGGGCGAGAGCGAGACGTCGACGTGTGCCAGCTCCTCGCAGTTGCTCAGGAGCTGCACGTCCGCCTCGAGAGTCACGCTCGCCCCCAGATGCGGCTGGGCCGCGCCACCGCCGGCGAGGCGGACGGCGTCGATGGTTCGCGGCTCGAGCTTCCAGGAGACGGGCTCGAAGCAGCCCCCCGCGTCCGGGCTCGGCATCGGACCAGCATCGGGACGGTGGCCGGCATCCGCGCGAGGCTGGGCGCCCGCGTCACGTCCAGGCCAGAGGCCCGCGTCACGCACCGCGGCACCGGCGTCCGACGCCGCCTCCGTCCGCGGATCGAGCAGTCCAGTCCGGCCGCAGGCGGCGAGGCCGGCGAAGAGAGCCGTCAGGGACATCAGGGAACAGCGAGGGGTCACGGGTGGCTCCGGGCGGCCGCGGATGGCCACAGGCTATCGTCCTCGTTCGGGAGGTGACCATGGCCGAGGCCGTTTGGGCATTCGAAGGCCTCTCTTGCGGCGCCGGGTGAGCCTTGAGCCGGGCATCCCTGCTAGCGCCTTGAAATCCGCCCACCACCCAGCCTGCGAAGGCAGGCTTCGAAACGTCAGGCGCGGCTTCAGCCGCCAGCACCGAGCGACGCCGGTGCTCGTCACGCGGCACCATGCCGTGCTGCTCGGACCTCTAGGGAAGGCAAGGGGGTCGACCGCGCGGCGACCTCGTCGGGCGAGGTGTCTCGCACGCCAAGAGCGACGATTCGAAACATGAGTATGGTTCGAATCGTCGACTCATGTTCCGAACCCCACCCCTTGGTCGCGCCTGGGGTTCGCTCGCCGGGCGCTGCAGGGCGTTGTGGAGTTCCGCGCGCCGACGTGCACAATCACGAGGTTCCCAGCTCCGAGGAAGACACCATGAACCCCAGGCTCCGAGTCGTCCTGTCCGCCACCGCCATGGCCGCGCTGCTCTCCAGCTGTGGTGGCCCGGAAGCCGAGCCCAGTCCCGACGCCGCGGCGGACGCCTCGGCCGCGGCCCGCGATGCAGGTCCCGAGGCCGGCGCCGATGCCGCCCAGATCGCCGACACGGGCCTGCCGGCGCTGGATGCGGCTTCCTTCCTGGATGCCGGAGAAGCGACCGACGCCGAGCTGCAGGTTCCGGACGCCGCTGAAATCGCGGATGCGGGCATGTCTTCCTCCGATGCCTCCCAGACGCTCTCGGACGCCGCACTCGAAGCCGCAGACTCCGGCTCATCGACGCCGGACACCTCGTTCACCGTCGTGGACGCCGGCGCGGAGCTCGACGCAGGCCAGGCCAGCACGGATGCCGGCACCGCGCCGGACACCGGACATCCAGGACAGGACGCGGGCGGCGCGACGCCCGACGGCGGCGACCCACACGCCAACGCGAACAAGCTCGAGTACTGCGGCAGCAGCGCGTCACTCCCCGCGGGACGCGCCTTCACCGTCACCCTCAACAACCAGACCATCGACTTCGCCGGCGGCTACTTCTGGGGCATCTACAGCCCCGAGACCCCTGAGTTCTACGGCGACTCGACCTTCACCTGGGTGAGCACCGACGGGCAGTACTACCTCGAGCTGATGGTGCACCAGGGCTTCCCGGGGAGCTGCCCGGTGACGCTCGCCCTCCCCAACGACCAGGTCGTCTGGAACCTCTACGACACCGCGACGCCGCCGAACGTCGACCTCTACAGCTCGGACACGACGGCCTCCGGCTCCTTGAAGCTCGACTTCTACGACCTGGCGGGCGGCGCCTGCTTCGTCAGCGTCGAGTGCTCGAACTGCCGGCTCGTGTGGGGCAGCGATGTGGCCGTCATCAACGGGCGCGCCGTCGAGAGCTGCCAATAGGGCGCGGTCGCGAACGCTCGGGTGCCCGGAGCGCGAGCCTTGGTTGCCCGCGCCCGGGCTGCGCACTAAGAACCGGGCACCATGAACGCCCTCCGCTTCGACCCTGTCGCCGTCCGCGCCGCCTACGAGGCCTCCGTCGGCGCCTTCCTCGATCTCTGCCGCTCCCTTGCCCCTGCTGACTGGGAAAAGCCGGCGCTCGAGGGCTGGAACGTGCGGCTGCTGGTCGGGCATACGAGCCGCTCGCTGACGACCGTGCGGGACTACCTCGCGGCCGGGGCGAAAGAGCCGGTCGAGCTGCAGCACGCGTTCGACTACCTCCCGGCGGTCCTCGAGCAGTTCGCCGGCGCGGACTCGGCTGCGCTCGCCGCCCGCGCACGCGCCGCGGCGGAGGGCATGGGGCCGGAACCGCTCCCGTGGCTGCGGCAGCTCGCGCAGGAGGTCCTCGCCCAGGTGCGCGCCACGCCCGACGGCGCTCCGCTCACGACTCTCGTCGGGAGCATGCGCCTCGTCGACTACCTCCCGACGCGCGTCTTCGAGCTGGTGGTGCACAGCGCCGATCTGGCGCTGGCGACTGGCCAGCGCTACCGGCCGGCCCCTCAGGCTTGCCTCATCGCCTGGACGGTCGCCGCGGCAGCGGCTGCCGCTGCGCCCGAGCCCATGCCAGCCTTGCTCGCCCTGACCGGCCGCGGCCCGCTGCCCGAGGGATTCTCGGTCGTGCCCTGACGCTCGGCGACGTCGCGGTTTCGGGCTTGGCCTCGGTCGGCGTCGGGCGCTACCGTGCGCGGCCGTGGCGAACGACGACGACCTGACCCAGCGGAGCTCCTCTCCTGCTTCGACAGCGGTGGTCCTGGGCGAGGCCGCGGCCCTCCTCGCCGACGCGCTCTCCCAGAGAAACACCCTGCACTTGCCGGGCGTGCGCGACAGCCACCGGCAGAAGATCGAGAGCACGATCGAACGCGCCCAGCAGGCGCTCGCTCAGGCCCTCGCTGCCGGCGGCGACCCGGAGGCGATTGCGGACGCGCGGTCCACCCTGGTGAAGGCCCACGCCCTTCGCGCGGAGGACGCGCGCCATGGTGCGGGCCAGCTCTCGCTCGCCTCCCAGCGCGCGCCGACGAGCGCCGACTGCGACGACGGCTGGCAGCGCGTGGAAGAGGTCGTCGTCGTCGCCGAGGCCTCGGCCCGCGAAGCCGCGCGCCTGGCTGGCGAGCTGGGAGACAAGACGGCGTGGAAGGCGGCTCGGGCGGCCGGAGCCGCGGCTCGCGAGGCGCGGCGGATCATCGACGAGCGCAACCGCGCCTACACCTTCCACGCCGATCCGCGCTTCTCCTTCGGCGAAGGCTGGTACCTCGCGGCAGCGGCGCTGCTCGCTGGCGTCGAGATCCAAATCGAGCCTGCCAAGCCGCAGACCGCCCAGGCCGAGCGGTTCCTTCGCGACGCCGGCCTCAGCGGCAAGCTCGTCCCTTTCCGGTCGCGCCCGCCCGCGAACAAGCCGCTCCCGGAGATCGTCGCGCGCGCCTTCCGCGCCGATCCGCTGGGCGCGCAGCGAAGGGTCCGCGCCGCCTTCCTGGGCAACGAGCCGACTCCGGGGCCCATCGTCGAGTGGACCGCGCAGAGGCTCGCCGGTGCGCCGGCGGAGAAGAAGGTCCTGCTCTGGCTGCGCTACGGCGTGCATCACCCGACTCGGAACACGACCTACCCCGAGCTGGTCGAGCTCTCCCGTCGCGCATTGGCGACCGGCCTCGTGCCCATCCTCATCGGCGACGGGCTGCGAGACGGCGGAGTCCCGCCGGGCGCCGTCGACCTGACGCTCTTCTGGAAGCTGCCGCTCTTCCAGGGCGTGGAGATGCGGCGCGCCCAGCTCCAGCTCTTCGAGCACCTGCGCCACGCCTACGGCCTCGTCGGCCAGATGGGCGTCACGACCGCGGGGATGGACGGCCCGGCGCTGCTGGGGTTGCCGACGATGTACCTGACGCAGGAACCGAACGTCCGGCTGGGCACCTGGGTCGGGGCGATCCCTGGCTACGAGGAGATCGTGCGCAGCCCGGACTACCTCGAGCGCATTGACCAGACGCTTCGGCGCTGGGCCAAGTCCTGAATCAGCGCGATAGGCCCCTAGTCTCCGACGAGGATCAAAGGCAGCTTCGAGCTCACCGCCTGGTCCAGGAATGCAAGCACGGCCACTGCGGTCTTCCGGTGCGCAAGGTGCTCGCCTGGCGGACGCATCATCGACTCGACGACGGCGCGGACGGCGTCTCTGAGCGCAGCCACTCGCGCGGGATCCAGGACGGCGTCGCCGTACGGGTCCACCGACGAAATCGCGCTCCGGTGCTGAGTCCCCGCAACCGCTCGCCCCGCGATGATCAACCATTCGTCGGTGACGCTGATCTCCGGCCCGCCCTGTCTCCCGAGAACCCACTCCATGCCATTCCTCCCGCCTCTTCGCCGCGGCCAGGTCAGTGAACGTCCCGCCAGGCGCTCCGCGTTGCTTTGAGGCGCATCCGTAGAGGAGTCGCCTCGCCGGTCCCCAGCTCCGGCAAACGCGACGTCTCGAATCGAGCTCCGTCCTCGACCGCGACCATCAACCTCAGCAGCCTCTCGGTGGTCGCGCTCATGGCCAACGGCTTGGTCGTGCTCTCCCAGCGCGACGCAGCCGAGCGTGTGACGCCCATCCTCGCAGCGAGAATCCGTCACCGTGAGCCCAAGGTGGAGCCGAAGAAACCGGACCTCCGCAGGCGAGAGTCGGGCAGCTTTGGCGACCAACTCTTGGGCGATCCGCCGGTGTAACCCGACCATGTTCCGGATGCCGATCGCCTCCTCGCCGCACTTCGGGCACCGGTGCACCTCCACGTCGAGAAGCGTGATGCGCGCTCCTTCGATTCCCGGGTCGTACTTGCGGCTCTCGGTCCTGGCCTGCATCCGCGCTCCACACTGGGGGCACTTCATCGCTACTTCCTCCATGCGGTCACGACGACCGCTTCGGTCTCCGAATCGAAGGCAAACACCACACAAGTGCTTTCTCGATGGCAGCGGTACCGCCAGCTCTCGCGCTCGTACTCCGCAGGCTCGAAGATCTGCCCGAAGCGCAGGATGGCCAAGACCTCGGGCTGCGTGATGCCATCTGCCTCCATCTCCTTCAACGCGTGGCTCGTGAAGACCACCATGCTCGCGGGGCTTGCCAGCAGCCACGAGAGTGCCTTCCTGGCCTCCGCGGGAGCGAGCGGCTCCCTCACGCCACTCCTCCTTCCGGCCGCTCGTAGCCCGCGTTAACTAAGTTAACACAGGGCAATCGCACCCGCTTGCCTTGCCGCAGTCGTCCCCTCTTCCCTGGTTTCATGTCCATCCCTCCCTGGGTGTCGAAGCACGACTCTACAGGGAGGGCCCGACAGGCCTCGGTCATCCACGGATGGGGTCGGATGAGGTAAAGAACCTCACCGGCTGGGTACGCCGCAGTTGATTTCCGACGAGTGTTTCGAGAGAGCCATGTCGTGCAGCTGAAGACCAACCTCCCGCCGCGGAAGTCCTTCGCCGCGTTCGCGCTCGTGCTCCTGGGCTATGCCGCCTACGTCGGCCCGTTCCTCCCCCTGCCTTCCGTCGAGTGGCGGGAATCCGACGTGCTGATGGTGGGCCGCAACCTCTGCCGTGGCGAGGCCAGCCTCTGGCTGCCGCGAATCGACGCCCGCGGCGACACCTCCGGCATCACCGGCATGGAGCTGCCGGTGTTGAACCAATGGGGCGCAGCGATCTCCTGCGGGGGAAACGGCCAGGTCGTCGCGACGCGAGTGGTGACGTTCGCGTTCGCGCTCCTCTCCATCGCCAGCTTCGCGTGGCTGGCGTTTCGACACCTGAGCTTCGGAGGGGCCGGTCTGGCCCTCGCTGCGTTCGCCTTCTCCCCCATCATCCTGTTCTACGGCCGCGCGACGCAGCCGGACGTGCCGTCGATGTCCCTGGCGCTGACCTCCCTCGCCCTGCTCGACCTCGCCCTTCCACCCGAGGGCACCACGCGATGGGCTCCGTGGTTCGCCTCGGCCCTGGCCATGGCCCTGGCCGCGCTCATCAAGTTGCCGGCGCTGGTGTACGGCCTTCCCATGGTCTGGCTCGTCTGGACGCGCCGAGGGACTCGGGCGCTGGCCGACGTGCGCTACTGGCTCTTCCTGCCGCTCGCCCTCGCTCCGCCGGCGGTCTGGTACCTCCACGCGCGCGACCTGCAGCAGACCTACGGCCTGACCTACTTCTACCTGGGCGCCTCGTGGTCGAGCCTCCTCGCGGACTGGACGAGCACGCGCTTCTACCAGCGGCTCTTCTTGCGCCAGCTCTTCGACGTCTACGCGTTCCCCCTCATCTCCGCTATGGCGCTGATCGCCTTCGCCTTCCTCCGGCGCAGGATGCCCGGCTGGATCGGCTTCGCAGCGCTCGGCGTGCTCGTCTTCCTCTTCCTGGGAGGCTGGGGCGCGGCCTGGCACAACTGCTATGGGGTCATGGCCACGCCTCCGCTCGCGCTCGCGGCGGCTGTGGCTGCCGAGAGCGCGCTCGCCCGCATCCCTGGATCGCGACCACGCGTCGCGGCGCTCGGGCTTCTTCTCGCAGCCACCTGCGGGTATGGCGTCAACCGCACCTACCACTGGTTCACCGAGCCAGACGAAGAGCAGCACTTCGCGAAGGCCAGGGACCTGGTCGATCGGTCCGTCGACCGCACCGCGCGGGCCGTGGTCTTCTCGGATGCCGACCCCAAATCGCTGTGGTACCTCGACCGCAAAGGCTGGGCGGTCGCCGCCCAGAACGCCAGCACCTGGCTCCCGGACAGGACGCGTGGCCCCCTCGTCGCCGTCATCGACAAGACGCGCTTCGCGGCGTCCTCACCCCAGCTGAAGGGCGTTCGCGAAGCCCTGGAGCGAGCGGGCTTCCGGGAGCGCCTGGACGACGCGGTGGTGGCCGTCTGGCTCGACGCGGCGCCCTGACGGGCCCTCTCGACGCCGCGCTGCCTGCGGCCGCTCCGCGCGACGCCCGTCACCCCTTGGGGACGACGACCAGGACGTTGCCGCGCTTGTGGTCCTGTTCGACGTAGCGGTGCGCCTGAGCGATTCTGATCCAGCGGGTAGCGCCGGTCGATGACCGGAACGAGCTTGCCGGCCTCGACGACCTCACGCAGCGCCTCCAGATCGGCAGCCGGGAGCGCGGGCGTGCCGTCGTCGACCGACAGAGCGCGCCCGCCCGACGCCAGCGCCCTCCAGCACGCGACCCGCAGCGCCGAGGTCTTCCGCTTGCCCACGGCGTCGAAGACGAAGTCCCATTTCGCCTCCGGCTCCGGCGTTTGGCGCGCCGTGTAGTCCAGGACGTCGTCGGCGCCGAGGGACCGCACGAGCTCGAGGTTCCGCGCGCCGCAGACGGCGGTGACGTGCGCGCCCAGGCTCTTGCCGAGCTGGATCGCCGCGGTCCCCACGGCGCTCGAGGCCCCGTACACCAGGAGCCGCTCTCCGCTCTTCAGCGCGCCCCTGCGCAGAAAGTGCTGGGCCAGCAGGCCGCCATAGGGGATGGCCGCCGCGTCTTCAAGGCTCACGTTCTCCGGCGCCCGGGCGATGGTGCTCGACTCCCTGGCGCAGCAGAGCTGTGCGTAGCCGCCGAGCCGGAACCTGGTGAAGGCCCAGACGCGCTCGCCCACCTCGAGGCGCCGCACCCGTGCGCCTCGCTGGACGACCTCGCCGGAGAAGACCAGGCCCAGGATGCTCCGGCGCGGACGCGTCAGGCCCATCACGAGGCGGAAGGGGATCTGCATCGCCAGCGGCGCGCCGGAGAGACCGCTGCGGATGAACCCGTCGCTCGAGTTGACCGACGCGGCGCACACCCGGACCAGCACCTCGTCCGAGCCGGGCACGGGCGCCGGGACGTCCTCGACGGAGAGCACCTCCGGCGGGCCGTAGCCTCTGCAGATGGCGGCCTTCATGGCTCTCCTTCCGGCGCCGCGGCTGGGAGGAGACCGCGCGCTCCTCCTTACGTCCTCGCGTCGCGGGGATTGCCTTTCAGAGCTGCACGTGGCGGCACGCTGCGTTCAAGAGCGCCAGGACGGCGGCAGGTTCCGCTCGATCTCCAACGCGCCGAAGCTCTTGCTCTCGCGAGCGCCGACCTGCTTGACCCAGGCGGCCATGGCGCGCACGCCCTCTTCGAGCTCGACGCGATCCTGGTAGCCGAGCACCGCCCGCGCCTTCGCGTGCGACGCCTGCACGTGCGTGGCCTCGAAGCGCGCGGGGAGGTACCGCGGCCGGAAAGGCACGCCCATCGCGCGGCTGACCGTCTCGCCCAGCTCGTTGACGCTGTACGCGCGATCGGCGCCGATGTTGAAGACCTGGTCGTACGCCTCCGGCCGCTCGATCGCCCCGGCGATGACCGGCGCCACGTCGGAGACGTGGCTGAACGCGCGGGTCTGCGTCCCGTCGCCGAAGATGGTCAGCGGCTCGCCGCGCAGCACCTGGTTCATGAAGATGCCGACCACGTTCCGGTAGCGGTCGCCGATGTTCTGGCCCTCCCCGTACACGTTGTGGGGCCGGAAGACGAGGTGCCGCAGGCCGAAGACCTCGCGGCTGATGCGCAGCTCCTGCTCGACCGCCGCCTTGGCGATCCCGTAAGGGTCGGCGGGCGCGGGCGGCTGCTCTTCGGTCACTGGCGACGCCGCGTGACCGTAGACCGCGACCGAGGAGGTGAACACCAAGCAGCGGACGTCGTGGTTCACCGCGGCGTTGATGAGGTTCACGCTGCCGATGAGGTTGCTCTGGTAGTTGAAGCGCTTGATGAAGTGGCTCAGGCCCTCGGCCGCGTACGCCGCGAGGTGGAAGACATAGTCGAAGCGGTGCTCGTCGAAGAGCCGGTCGACGAGCGGCGCGTCCTGGATGGAGCCCGCGACGAAGGTGGCCCGCGGGTCGACGTTGCTGCGGAAGCCGCCCGAGAGGTCGTCCAGCGCCACGACCTGGTGCCCGCGCGCCAGCAGCTCGCGAGCGACGTGCGAGCCGATGAACCCCGCGGCGCCGGTGACCAGGGTCCTGGCGCCCGAAGCTCCGCCTGCCGATGCGCTGGGAGTCACGGGCCTCATCGACCACACGCCAGGGCCGGCCCCTCGCCCGAGCCGCGGGCCTCGGCGACCGCCGCCTCGAGGAGCTTGCGGGCGACCGAGAGCCGGTGGGGGAGCATGGGCGGCAGGGCGTTCACCGGGAAGAAGCGCGCCTCTCCGATCTCGCCCGGGTCGCAGACGATCTCCCCGCCGTCCCACTCGGCCAGGAAGGCCACCATCAGCGAATGCGGGAAGGGCCAGCACTGGCTGCCGAAGTAGCGCAGCTCCCGGACCCGAAGGCCCACCTCCTCGCGCACCTCGCGGTGGACGCATTCCTCCAGCGACTCCGAGGGCTCGACGAAGCCGGCCAGCGCGCTGTAGAGGGGAATCGAGAACCGGGTGCCGCGCGCCAGGAGCAGCTCTCTTCCCGACGGACCGTCCCGCGTGATCAGCACCATCATGGCCGGTGCGATCCGCGGGTAGAACACCGCCTCGCAGCGCGGACAGCGACGAGCCCGGCCGGCGTCGGCGAGCCTCGGTCGGGTTGGCGCAGGCGCCGCAGAATCGATGGGTCCGGTCGAACTCGAGCACCTGCGCGGCCCGCCCCGCCAACGCCAGGCTCGAGTCGGGCAGCCGGTCGAAGAGCGAGCGCAGCGGCTCGAGCGTCGCACCGGCGGGGAGCTCGCCGTCGCCCTCCTCGGCCTCGGCGGCCCAGCAGGGCGCACCTTCGAGCAAGCCGAAGCACCGCTGCGAGGAGCGCACCGGCAACGGCGGCGCCGCGCCGACCGGGACGGCTGCGTCGCCCCCCTTCCCCGAGAGCACGAGGAGCTTTCGATCACGGAAGATGAACCAGCGGGCGGGCGGATGCTCGCCGGACGGAAGCGACCACAGCGGGGTGAACTGCTCGGGCAGGTTCATGCCCTCTATATCGCCCAAGCCGCCCAGGAAATCCCCGACGATTCCGCTCCACGCCGCGGGTGTGGCCTCTCAGGCGGGCGCACCGCTCTCCGAGCTCCGCCTTCGTCTCGCCGCTCTCCTTCCAGAGATTGTCGCCGCCGAACTCGAGGCAGCACGAGCCTGCCAGCGAGTAGCACGCCTCGCAGACCCACACTCCGCCCACCTCGAGCGCGCTCGGCCCACCGCACCTCTGGCAGGCCTGCGCCGTTTCTTGGTCGATCGCCGCCACGGACCTCACCTCCGAACCCATCTTGCTTAGGTGGTCACGATTGAGGTCACGTGCAGAACCCGCTCTTTGTTAAGGTCCCCGGCCATCATGGCGAGCTCCGAAATCGTGACGGCGGTCGAGCAGATCAAGCAGTGGATGCTCCAGCACGGCGCCCCGCTGCTCGTCGAGAACCTCGCTCCGGGCGCGAGCCCCGAGGTGCTCGCCCAGGCCGAGCAGCGCTTCGGCTTTCCCTTGCCGGAGGAGCTGAAAGCCCTCTGGTCGCTGCACCACGGCCAGCGCGAGGAGCTCAACGGGTTCATCGAGTTCCGCGACCTGCTCGACACAACGCTCTCTTTCGGCGAGGTCTCCACCGTGGCGCCGAGCGTGGAGTCGCTGCGCGAGTCGCCGGAGGACTGGGCGAAGGCGGGCATCACGGCGCAGGAGCTGGAGTGCGAGCGGTGGGTGCCCTTCGCTGGACGCGACTCGGACCTCCTCGTCGTCCACGCCGTCTCCGGGCGCGTCTTCGCCTGCGAGAAGGACTGGCCTCCGCTGCGGCTCCTGGCGGGCTCGCTCTCCGAGTGGTGGGGGCAGTTCGCATCGCGCGTCGTCGCCGACGACTATGCCGTCGAGGAGGATTTCGGCGACTACCACCTCGCTCTGCGGGATCGGAGGGCCGAGCAGCGGGACGAGGAGCAGGAGCGGGCACGCGAAGAGGCGGAGCGCTACCGGCGAGAGACGCCGCTCCTCGACCAGCTGCGCGAAGGTCTCGGACGCAAGGACGCGGATTGTTGCCAGCAGGTCTTCGAGGACACCGCTTCGCGAGCCCCTGCGCAGCTCGGCGAGGCGGTGCAGGTGCTGTTCACGTTCACCACCGACCCGAAGCTGCTCGCGACCTCGCTGCAGGTCGTGCTGCGCTCGGTGACGCTCACCGCCGCGCAGTGGAAGCTCGTTGCCGACGGAGGCAAGGCCCTCGGCAACGAGGCGATCGCCGCGATAGCCAACGAGCACGCGGAGCCAGCACCACCGACGAAGCCTTGGTGGAAGCGCTGGTAGCCCACCGCTACTGGCAGACCGCCCACTTCGTCGGCTGGCCCATGGCCGGCTCCGGCTTGTCCAGCACGCCCTCGGCGGGCTTCTGGCTCACCACTTCGCAGGTGGTCGCGCAGGCCTTCTCGACCCAGACGTCGATGCAGTCGGCGCAGTCCTGGCGGCAGTTCATCGCGGTGGTGCCGTTGCAGTAGCCGTCGATCGTCCCGTCGTGAGCGTCGCAGGGCTTGCCACAGGCCGACAGCGCGAGAGCGGCGAGGACGGCGGTCAGAGCGATGGCGATGATGCGAGTCATGGTCTTCTCCTCAGTGACGACGGGTGGGAGGCAGTGCCGTGTCTTGCTTGCCCTGCCCGGGCCCAAGAAGAGCAGCGGCGGTGCCACAGCGGACTGAGCCGCCAACATGGCCTCTTTGCAGGCCTTTCTCCGATGGAGAGCCACCACAGGGGTGACACGGCTGTCATGGCTCAGCCGCAGAATTCGGAATTCCGGTGTAGGAGTGCGTGACGAGGCTCACGCCGGCGGGCTCGGGGCCAGGTTCCGAATCCGAATCCGCGGCCGGGGCCCGGCTCGGGGCCAGGTTCCGAATCCGAATCCGCCGCCGGGACCCGGCTCGGGGCCAGGTTCCGAATCCGAATCCGACGCCGACCGACTTTTCGGATTCGGAACCTGGCCCCGACTCTGGCTCAGTCGAAGAACGACCGGAGGGCGGCATGGAGCCCGACGTCGGGCGCGGCCATGACGGTCAGGTCCTCGACGAGTCCGAAGTCGAGCGAGGTGTTGCGCCAGAGCGCCACGCTGACGCCGCCGATGAACTGGGCGACAGGCATCCCCATCGGGACGGTCCGCGTGTCGGAGAAGAAGGTGGAGTGCGCGTCGACCTGGACCTTGAGCGCCAGCCCGGGAACGACTCGCCAGCCGAGCCCGAACTCACCGAAGACCACGACGTGGTTCTGGAGGTCGGGGAGGAGCGCCCCGTCGGTCATCCCCAGCGCGCCGAGGCTGGCCCAGGCCTCGGCCCGGCCCAGCGGCAGGGCAAGGTGGGCAGAGGCCGACAGGTACAGCGCGAGGTCGAAGCTGCCGCTGCCCATGAGCTTGCGGGGGTCGCCGGTCGGCAGCTCGAGGGAGGCTCGCAGCGCGAGCGCCAGGCCCGCCGGCCCGCCCTGGAGCAGCCGGATCCCCGCGCTGAGCTGCACGTCCCCAAGCCCGGCGCCCGCCTGCCGCACGCCGAAGCGCTCGACGCCGTCGCGCCGATAGGAGAAGTCGAGCTGGTTGTTCCGGGCCAGGTCGCGAGAGCCCTGGTCGAAGCCGAACAGCTGGTGGTAGCCGAGGATGAAGCGGTCGAGGACTCCTCCCGAGTGCGCCAGCCACGGGATCTCCAGCCCCAGCTCCACTCCCGAGCCGAGGCCCACCCGGCCGTGAAGCGACAGCCGCGCGGTCTCGCCGTCGAAGAGCACCTTGTCGGGCAGGCTATCCGCGCTCAGGGCGTAGTCGCTCGAGTAGGTCGTCCTGAAGTCCAGGGTGGTCTCGCCCTGGCTCACGACATCCGCGCCGGCATTCACCGGCAGCCCGAAGGTGCGCACCACGGGGCTCTCGTCCCGGATGGCGAGCGGCGCGACCTCGATCGTGTGCGCGCAGCCGGCGCTGCTCAGCAGCGAGAGCAGGGCGAAGAGGAGGGCGGGCCGACCCGACGATTCCGCTATCCCGCGGTGAACGAGCAAGTTGCCTTCCCCAAGTCCGGCCCATCGCCCGAGCCAACGACGCGCAAGGTCGCGTTCGAGCGCAGCCGACGCTACCGCTTTTCGATCGCGCGCCGGAAGCGGCGCTTTCCCGCTCAGCACTTCGGGATGCTCAGACTGACTCAGCGCCAGCGACCCGAGCGCTGGAGCACCGCGCCGTCCTGCAGGAACAGCCACAAATCTCCTGCGTCATCGATAGCGCAGCCGTTCGGCGCCGGCGCTCCCCACTCGAGGAAGGGCTCCCGCGGAGAGAGTGGGGTGAACGCAGCGCCGTCCCAGGCTTGGATTCGGTCCCCCGCGATCACGAAGTCCAAGGTCTGGCTACCGCAGGCGAAGTAAGGCTGCCAGGCGAGGGGCAAGGGAACCCGGCCCCACGCAGCGCCGTCCCAGTGCAACGCATCGGTGCCCCCGAAAGCCCAGACGTCGTCAGCCCGAGCCCCCCACACAGTGGTGAGCTGCATACCGCTCGGGACCGAGACGCTCGTCCAACTGGTGCCGTCGAACCGGAAGAGGCCGTTGCCTCCGTCAGCGGCCCAGAGGTCGTCGGACGAGGCGCCCCAGAGCGAGCGGACCTGGCTCTGCGTCGGTGCCGGCACGAGGGTCCACGAGAGTCCGTCCCAGTGCGCGAGGCGGCTGCCCCCTACAACGACCCACGCGTCGAGGGGGCTGGTTGCGAAGACGGTGTAGAGGTCGCTCGTCGTCGGCGATTCAACCTTGGACCATCGAGCCTCCGTCCCAGCGAGCGATCGCCCCGCCGCTGCCCACCGCCCAGACGTCGTCCGGTCCCGACCCGCCGACCGACGAGAACGACTCACCCATCGATGACAGGTCGTACTCCTCCCATTCGGACCCGTTCCAGCGAGCCGCGTGGTTGCCGAGCACTCTCCACATGGCCCGAGCGCTTCCCCAGGTGCGCGAGCTCGTAGAACGCTGGCTTTCGAAGGACTGCTGGAACGAGGTGAACGAGGCGCCGTCCCAATGGAGCAGCCCTGGCCGGCCGAACCAGAACTCCGTCCCATCCGTCCACATCCGCTCCGCGAACTCGCCGTCGGGCAGGGTGAGCACCAGCTCCCAGCCAGACGCCCCACGCCGATAGACCTCGTTGCTGAAGAGCGCCCAGACATCCTCGCCGCGAGAGAAGAGCGCGGTGAGGGGCTGGCTGCTGGGCTTGGGCGCCGCCTGCCAGCTCGCGCCATCCCAGTGCAGGAACCGGTCACCCGAGCCTGCCCAGACATCGTTTCGGCTCGTCCCGGCGATGGCGCTCACGCCAGAGCGCCCATAACCATCGGGCGCCTCGGTCTTGCGCCATCCAGCCCCGTCGAAGTGAAAGAGGCTGCGCCCAAGCTCGAAGAACCAGACGTCGTCGGACGCAGTTCCCCAAAGCGAAGTGAATGAAGACAAACCACCGCTCAGGTCGGTCGTCCACACAGCGCCATCCCAGTGGTAGAAGCGGTCCACCCAGACGTCGTCGGGGCCCGCCCCCCAGAGAGAGGTGCCCTGGGAGTGTCCTTGGGAAGTCCAGCTGGCGCCATCCCACCTGACCACGGAGGCCAGCGTCGGCCCGCCAAACCCGACCGCCCAGACCTCGTTCGCACCAAAGGCCTTCACCGCCTCCAGGAACGCGCCGGTCCCGCTGTCGACTCGCTCCAACTTCGTCCCGTTCCAGTGGAGGGCCGCGCCGAAGGTCCCGACGAACCAGACGTCGTTCGCCGCGACGCCGTCGATCCCCTCCAAGGGTCCCACCGAACGGCTGCGGATAGACCCAGCAGAAGCCCTGCCAGCTGCAGAGGCGCTCGCACGGTGGAGGCGTCCCCGGGACACAAAGGGGAGTGGCACCGCAGGGACCACAGTGCACGTCGCGCACGGTGCCGCAGAGATCGATACCCCTTCCGGGCCCGCAGGTGAGCCCCAGCGCGCTGCACAGCGCCGAGTCGCTCTCGGGGACGCAGCCATCGACTCCGCCGTCCACTCCACTGTCGTCGACGACCTCGACCGCCGAGTCCCAAGGGTCCTTCCCGGCGTCGGCCGCGCCACCGTCGGGCGGAACCACCGAACTGTCCCACGCGCCCGCATCGCGCCTCGGCGTGTCACCGCTCGCATCGCGTGCTGGACCACCCACCGGCTCGAAGCAGGCGGCGAGAAGGGCGACTCCAAGCGTCGCGTGCAGACGTCCGGGCATTGCCAGCTCTCCGAGCAGTTCACCGTCAGTATAGGAGGAAGAAGCAGTCCGACCTCCCCTGGCTTCGACCCCGGGTAGTCCGCCAGAGTCGGCTTGGGAGCGGCGTGACGGATTCGCAGGCCTGCTGGCAATGCCCTCTCCAGAACCCACATCGAGGACCGTATGCCAGCCAGCGTCGCGCGCTTGCCTCATCTCCGAAGATCCCCAGCCGCTCGCCAATGAAGAAGCTCAACTCTCGAGCGCAGAGGCCGGCATCCTCGGACGCGCGGCAGACTTGGAGCGCCGGGAATCGGCGTCAGCTCAGGCGCTCTCGGAGGCCCGCGCTGCGCTCGGCACCCTGGCGCTGACCCACGGCCCCCAGCAGGCGACCCTCGAGCAGGCGCTGGCCCGGTTCCCGGCGGCCCCGAGCTCGAACCCGGCACCGGTCCAGGAGCGGCAGAAGGCACTGGCAGCGCGGCGTGCCGCCATCGCAGCCCGCGCTGCCGCGATCGCCGCCGAGGAGCGCGCGCTGGTCCTGCGCGAGGCAGCGGTGGACGAGGCCACGGCAGCAGCCAGCGAGCTCCACCAGCTCGCCGAGGAGATCCGTTCGCAGCTCGAAGCCCAGGCTCGAGCGACTCGGGCGCTGGCGCAGGAGAAGGCCCGCGCTGAGGAAGAGTGCCTTCGCCAACAACGCCAGTCCGAGCAGGCGGCCAGGCCAGGCATGGAGCGCCGCCGCCAACCTCGCGTGGCGATGCAGACCGAGGTCTCGCTCTCTTCCGAGTCGAACTTCTACTCGGGCTTCTCCTCCGAGGTCTCCGAGGGCGGCATCTTCATCGCCACCTGCAACGTGCTCGACCGCGGCACCGAGATCGACCTCGAGTTCAGCCTCCCCACCAGCCCGGTGACCCGCACGACCACCACGGTCACCGCGCGTGGCGTCGTCCGCTGGAGCCGGGTGTTCAACGACAAGACCCCGGAGGTCTTCCCCGGCATCGGCGTGGAGTTCCTGGAGATCCCTCCCGAGCACCAGCAGGCCATCCACGCCTTCACCCGCGAGCGCGAGCCCTTGTTCTGGACCGACTAGACGGCTCGCCTCAGGCGCAGCCCGCGATCACGCTGGCCAGCTCGTCGGGCGCGGCGGCGACGTCCACCAGCCCCCGCTCCATCGCCGTGCGCGGCATCGAGTCCACCGCGCAGGTGTCCAGCCGCTGCGCCAGCGTCACCGCGCCCGCCCCCTTGAGCTCCGCCAGGCCCGCGACGCCGTCGCAGCCCATGCCGGTGAGCAGGACCCCCAGCGTCGCCGCCCCGTACGCCCTCGCGGCGCTGCGGAACAGCACGTCGATCGACGGCCGCTGGAAGCACTCGGCCACCGCGCTCGAGGCGCCTGCCTCGGTGCGCGAGAGCAGCACCAGGTGCCGGTCATCGCTCGCCAGGTAGACGGTGCCCGGCTCGAGCGTCGTCGGCTCGGTGACCAGCACGACCCGGCGGCCGCTGGTCTCCGAGAGCCAGCGCGCGAAGTCGACGTTGAAGCCCGAGGTCATGTGCTGCACGACCAGCACCGGGGCCAGGAAGTCCTTCGGCAAGGCCTTGAACATCTCCTCCAGGACCGGCGGCCCTCCGGTCGAGGCGCCGACCACCACCACCTGGGCGCGCTTGGTCCGTCCACGGCGACGCAGCTCGGGCTGGAGCGGGGACGGCGTCGAGTCCGGCGTCGCTGGCGGCGGCGCGTCCGGGACGGCCGGCAACGGCGAGCGGGTGCGGGTCACCACGGGGACCTTGGCGAACACGCGGATGCGGCGCAGCAGCACGGCGCGGTGCTCGGCGTGCGCCGGGTCGGAGGCCGGCGGCAGCCTGGGCAGCACGTCCAGGGCCCCCGCAGCCATGGCCCGCGCCGACCCGGCCGGGTCCACGAACCGCTCCCCGGTCACCATCACCACCGGCCGCGGCGAGCGGTGCATGATGCGCGCGACGGTCGCCAGCCCCTGGCCGTCGATGGCGAGCGCGGCGACCACCACCGCCGGCCGCAGCTTGAGGATCTGCTCGGTGGCCTCGCCGCCCAGGCTCTCGCCCACCACCTCGAGGTCGGCCTCGCCCCTGAGCGCCTCACGCAGGGATCGGCACGCGGGCACGTCGGAGCCGACGAGGAAGATCGAGATCATCGTTCTCTCGGCCCGTCAGCCATGGAGGTAGCGCCTGACGGCGTCCACCAGCGCCTGCGGGTCGTAGCGTCCCTTCACCAGGTATTCGTTGGCGCCCGCGGAGGCCCCGGCCGCTACCTCCTCGGGTGAGCCCAGCGCGGTCACCAGCACGACCGGCAACGCCGACAGGGTCGGGTCCGGATCGCGGCGGACGCGCGCCGTCAGCCCGAAGCCGTCCAGCCGGGGCATCTGCACGTCGCTCACCAGCACGTCGAAGCTCTCCCGCGACAACGCCTGCCACGCCTCCTCGCCGTCGGCGGCCAGCACGACCTCCAGCCCCGCCGACTCCAGCGCGCTGCGGTGCAGCGCCCGGGTGGTCAGCATGTCGTCGACCACCAGCACCCGCGCCCGCTGTGGCGCTCCGGCAGCGGCTGGCGACGGCGATCGCTGCGCTGGCGCCGGCGCCGCCCGCCGCGCCGCGCGGACCGTCAGCTCGCCCAGGTTCACCGCCACCGCCAACGCGCCGTCCGCGAGCACCAGCGCGCCGTCCACGCCCGGCACCTCGCCCAGGTGCGCCGGCAGCCGCTTGACGACGTACTCCTCCTCGCGCAGCACCTCGTCCACGGCCAGCCCCAGCCGCACCTCGCCGCACTCGACCACCACCACCTTCACCCGGCCCGCCACCGCCGCCTCCGCCCCGCCCATCTCCTGGGCCAGCCAGCGCACGCGCAGCGGCCCGGCGTCGGTGCTGGCGATCCGCTCGCCGTCCACCCCCTGCAGCTCCTTCGCGTCCACCCGCACCGTGCGCTGGACGTGCTCGATGGGCAGCGCGTAGACGCCCTCGCCGGCCCGCACCAGCAGGCCCCGGCGCGAGACCACCGAGACCGGCAGCGTCACCACGAAGCCGGCGCCGCCCAGCGCCGAGCGCGGCGAGACCGTCAGCGAGCCGCCCAGCCCCGCGACGTTGGAGCGGACCACGCCCAGGCCCACGCCGCGCCCGCTCACCTCGCCCACCGCCTCCGCGGTGGAGAAGCCGTCCGCGAAGATGAGGTCCAGCAGCTCGGCCGAGGTCATCCCCGCCCGCTGCTCGGCGCTCACCAGGCCCTTGCGCTGCGCGCTCTCGCCGAGGCGGACCGGGTCGAGCCCGGCGCCGTCGTCCAGCACCTCCAGGCGAACCTGCGTCCCCAGCGCTTCCGCGCGGACCAGCACCTTGCCCACCGGCGGCTTGGCGGCCCGCTGGCGCTCGGCCGCCGGCTCGATGCCGTGGGCCACCGCATTGCGCAGCAGGTGGATGAGCGGGTCGCGCACCCGGTCGAGCACGTAGCGGTCGACCTCGATCTCGCCGAGCTCGGTCACCAGCTCCACCCGCCGGTCGAGCCGCTCCGCGCTCTCACGCACCAGCTGGCGCCAGGACGAAGCGAGGCCCGAGAGCGGCATCATCCGCACCTGCTTCATGGCCGAGCCGAGGTCGCGCGCCAGGCGGCCGAACGAGTCGAGCTCGCGGCGGCTCGCGGCGGAGAGGTGCTCGAGCTGGCGCACCACCGGCAACATCGCCTCGCGCTGGCCGAGCGGGAGGCTGGCGACCTTCTCCTCCAACGTGTGGCGGAAGCGGCCGAGGCTCTCCTCGCGCGAGACGAGCCGGGCGTGCGCCGTCAAGAGCTCGCCGGCGTAGTCCATGAGGCGGTCCAGGCGGCTGGTCTCCACCCGCACGCTCGCCCGCGCGCTCGTCATGGCTGGCGCTTCGGCCGGGCTCGGCTTGGCGTTGGTTGGCTCTGGCGCACCTGCATGCACGGACGGGGCCGGGCTCGGCGGGGCTGCCGCGGGACCGATAGGACTTGCGGGAGCCGCGGGGATTGACGGGGCCGCGGGTGCCTGAGCACCCAAGCCGGCGAGCAGCGTGGCCAGCTCCTCGTCGGCCATGGGGGCGCCCTGGGCGAGCTGCTGCATGGCCGTGACCGAACGCAGCAGGGCCTGGCACTCCCGCTCGATGAGCCGGTCGCCCGCGGCCATGAGCGCGCCGAGCGTGGTCTCGGCGGCGTGGGCCAGGCGCTGGACGTTGGTGAAGCCGACGGAGGCGCTGATGCCCTTGACGTTGTGGGCCAGCCGCATGCACTTCTCCAGCGGCTTGCGGCGCTCGGCTGCGGCGGTGGCCGGCAGCGACTCGACCCCCTGACCCAGGGCGTCGAGCAGCTCGGTCACCTCCGCGCGGAAGACCGCCTCGATCTGTTCGAGCGGGTTCATCGCGCCTCGCGCTGGACGGCCGCCCCGGTGACCAGGCGCTGCAGCTGCTCGGCGATGGTGGTCAGGTTGCCAACGGCAGACTCCAGCTGGCGCGCGCCCTCGGCCGTGTTCTTGCCGCCCACCGAGACGTTGCCCATGGCCGCGGCGATCTGCGAGATGCCGGCGGCCTGCTGGTTGGAGGCCGCGGCGATCTGCCGGGCTCCGTCGGCGCTCTCGTCGAGGACCGCCGACAGCTCACGCAGCGTGGAGTTGACCAGGTCGAGCGCGCGCCGGCCCTCCTGGGCGCGGGCCAGGGCGCTGCGGATCTGCTGGGCGCCGCGCTTGCTCTGGTCGGCGAGGTTGCGCACCTCGGTGGCCACGACCGAGAAGCCCTTGCCGTGCTCGCCCGCCTTGGCGGCCTCGATGCTGGCGTTGACGGCGAGCAGGTTGGACTGGTCGGCCAGGTCGTTGACCGTCTCGACGATCTCGTTCACCTGGGCGATGAGCTCCATCACCTTCATGGCCTCGCCCGCCGCCTCCAGCCCGTGCTGGCCCTTCTGCACCGCCTGCGAGCCGATCTCCACCAGGCGCTGGGCGTAGGACGCGGAGGCGGCGCTGGTCTGCTTGATCTCCTCGACCGTGGTGCCGACCTCGGCGACGGTGGCCGCCTGCTCGGAGGAGGTCGCAGCCGACTGGCGGGCGGTCGCGGAGATCTGCGCGGTGCTGGCGAGGATGGTCGCCACGCGCGTCTCCATCCCGCGCACGACCAGCCGGAAGAGGGTGTAGCAGGTGGCCACCACCACCACGGCGATCACCGGCGAGACCACGGCGGTCAGGTTGCCGTTGCCGGTCTGGCCCAGGAACCCGGAGAGCAGGGCGACGACGATGATCATCGGGATGAGCAGCGCGAACATCTTGGTCGCCAGCCCGTCGCGGAACTTCAGGTACATCGCGAGCAGGACGATCGCGCCCATGGTGACGTCGGCGATGGCGGTGAGAGCGAGGTGGTTCACGGTCGGGCTCCTTGGGAAGGTCGGGCTACGGATGCTCGGGGCGGGCGGCTGCGGCGGAGGAAGGGCGCGCCAGGCTGCGGGCCAGCGCGTCGACGTCGAGGATGGAGACGAGGTCGCGGGTGGTGGCCAGCACCGGCCGGCCGTTCCTCTCGCCCAGGCCGGCGGCCTGCTCGTCGCTGAAGACTTCACGGAAGCCCAAGACGGCGTCGACCAGCAGGCCGGCGGCGAGCTCGGCGTCGGCGAGCACCACCAGGTAGGGCGGCTGGGCGGCGCCGCCCAGGCCCAGGTGCCGGCCCAGGTGGACCGCGCCCAGCAGCTCGCCGCGGATTCTGCGTGACCCCGGCCAGGTGGGCCGGCAGGCCGGGCAGCGAGGCGACCGGCGGGGTCCGGACGATCTCCCGCATGCCGGCGACCGGGATGCCGAGCTTCTCCGTCCCCACCGCGACCAGCGCCACTCGCGCCAGCAGCGTGCGCGCGCCGGCCGCGACCGGCGGCGCGGCCAGGGCCCGGGCGCGGCGGTCGAGGAGCTCCTCGTAGACGTCGGTCGCGTCGGTCATCACGGCTCCTCCAAGAGCCCGCGGGCGGCCTGCAGCAGGTCGCCGGCGGGGGTGCAGTCCTCGAGCAGCGTGGCGCCGGGGAGGCGCTCGAGCTGCGACACCAGGGTCCGCGCCTCGGCGCGCGCCTGGGCGGCGAGCCCGCTGCCGCGCAGGGCCGTCGCGTACCAGAAGCGCGCCGTGGGCCGCTCGGGCTCGAGGAAGACGGCGCGGCGCAGGTCCTCGGCCGCCTCGCGCGGCCGCGAGGCCTCGAGCAGGAGCGTCCCGCGCAGCTGCCACGCCTCTCCCCACGAAGGCGCGGCGGCGACGACCCGGCTGGCGACCTCCAGCGCCTGCGCGCCGCGGCCCTCGTCACCCAGCTGGCGCGCGTGCCGGTAGAGCGCTTGGGCCCCGTCGGCCTGGGTCGGCGCGGCGGGCGGCGGTACGGCGGACGGCGCCGACGAGAGAGGGGAGGCCCTGGGCAGAGGGGCCGCGAACGCGCGGGCGGCAGGCCTGGCCTCGGGCTTCCCCTGCGGCCCCTGCGACCGGTGGTAGGTGCTGCTCTCGCCCAGCGAGAAGAGCTCGCGCGCGGGCACCGGGTCGGAGGCCCCCAGGACGAGCCAGCCGTCCGGGGCCAGGACCCGGGCGAAGCCGCGGTAGAGCGCCTCCAGCGTGCGGGCGTCGAGGTAGATGGCGACGTTGCGGAAGAAGATGACGTCCACCGTGCGGTCGGCGAGCTGCTCGAGCTGCTCGCCGATGGACAGGTTCTCGAAGGTGACCGCCCTGCGGATCGCCTCGTCCAGGGCCCAGCCCGCGTCGGTGCGGCGGAAGTACCGCGCGCGGAACCAGTCGGGGACACCGCGCATGGACCAGTCGGTGTAGACGCCGGCCCGGGCCAGGCGCACCGCGTCGGCGCTCAGGTCGTTGGCCAGGATGCGCACCTGGGCGCGAGCCCACGGCAGCCGCTCGGCCAGCAGGATGGCGAGCGAGTACGGCTCCTCTCCGTGCGAGCAGCCCGCGGACCAGACCACGAAGGGCCGGCGCAGTCCGGCGGCCGGCGGCAACGCCTTCTGCAGGCGCCCGAGGACGAGGTCGAACTGCTCCGGCTGGCGCAGGAAGTAGGTCTCGTCGATGGTGAGGCCGCCCGCGAGCTGGCGCAGCAGGGCGGGATCGCGCTCGAGCCGGGCGACGAGGGCGTCCGGGGCGAGGCTCGTGCGCCGCGACAGCTCGGCCGTGACCCGCTCGAGGTCGCTCCCCCAGGAGTCGCGCGGGGTCAGGCCGAAGCGGCCGCCCACGAGCTGCTGGAGCAGCTCCCTCGTCACGCCAGCCCTCCGGGAACGTCGGAGCTGTCGAGCAGCGCGGAGAGGCTGAACAGCAGCGCCTGCTCGCGGCGGACCGGGAGGGTCCCCAGCACGTACGGCGCGCACTCCACGTCCTGGGGAGGCGCCTGCAGGTCTTCGGCTGCGGCCGACTCGACCCCCAAGAGCTCCTGGACGATGAGCCCCACGCGGCGGCCCGCCCACTCGCAGAGCACGATCCGGTCGCTCAGCTCGGGCCGGCGGGCCTGGCGCTTCAGCCGCGCGAGGACGTCGAGCACCAGGACCGAGCGGCCCCGGCAGTCGAGCACTCCGGGGATCCAGGCGGGCGCCTCCGGCAGCGGCGTCAGCCGACACACCATGACCACCTCGGACACCCACTGCTGGAGGAGCGCGATGCGCTGGTCGCCGAGCCGGCAGACCACCACCGGCAGCGGGCCGGACCGGGGCACCTGCTCGCGCTCGATGCGGCCGACGACCCGGCCCCGCAGGTCGGCCAGGCGCTTCTCGAGCTCTCGGATCTCGTGGAGGAGAGCGGGGTCGGCTCCCATGACGGTCGCTCCTGGATGCTGGCGTTGGCCTCGCGTGCGCCGCGGGTCAGCCCGTGGCGCGCGCCGCGACCATGTCGAGCGTGTCGCGAAGTTCCTTGGCGGTGATGGGCTTGTGGACGAAGGCGTTGGCGCCCGCGCCCAGCCCCTCGGCGCGCAGCTGCAGGCTCAGGTCGCTCGTGAGGAGGACGACCGGCGTGCCGCGCACCCGCGCGGACGCGCTGGAGCGGACCTGCCGGACGAACGCGACGCCGTCGATCGGCTCCATGCGCACGTCGGCAATGACCAGGTCGAATGCCTCGAGCTCGAGGAGCTGCAGCGCCGTCTCAGCGTCCGCCGTCTCGCGGAAGGTCTCGACCTGGCCCATCAGGTAGACCTTCAGGATCGTGCGGATGGTCTCGCAGTCGTCGAGCAGCAGGATATTGCTCAGTCGCGCCACGGAACTCTCCGACCCCCCTGGTGGTCAACCAAATGGTCGATCTGAGTTCACTGCAATTGTGCGGCCCGGCTGAACGACAAGTAAAGCCCCCCCGAGCGGGCTTGCCATGGAATTGACGTGCGCAATCGAACAGGGCCGCACGTCGGTCAAGAACTTGATTTCTTAGCGCTTTGTTGGTGCAGCTTCTCCATCCAGGGGGCAGCTCTCGCACTGCGCCGGGTGTCGCTTCTGACCTCTGGCTCCCCAGGGATAGGGCGACGCGGCCCCAGGGGTATGTTCGCTACCGGATCGACTACATGGACGACGAGCCCCCCGGCTCCGAGGTTACCGAACGGGGCCAGCTCGCAGTGGACCTTGGACGAGCGCGGCCCCGCCCAGGGAAGGGCGGGGCCGCGGAGAGCCGTGCTGAGCGAGGCGGGCTACTTGCGCTCGACGATCGACAGGTAGGCGAGCGTCTGGTTGAGGAGCTGGAAGGCGACCTCGCCGAAGGTCACCGGGCCCGTGAACTCGCCAGTCCGCTTACCCTCGAGCTTCCGAGTACAGGTAGTTGAGGATGCAGTTGCACGAGAACGCCACCTGCACTCCCTTGGGCGTCTGCTGCGTGAACTCGGAGACGTAGTCGGACACCGGCTTGGCGAAGCGGTACTGGACCTTGCGGAAGACGGGCGCATAGAAGTCCACCTTGCCCTGGGCCGCGTCGACCTTCTGGAAGCTGACGTTGATGGAGGCGCCGTAGTAGTCGGCCACCAGCGGCAGGCGGGTGTCGATCTTCTTGGCCTGGCAGTACTCCGCGAAGTTGACCCGTTTGCCTCCGACCTCGGCCTCCTGGGCGCTGAAGCCGTCCTCGAGGAAGACGATGTCTTCGCCCTCTCCGGGCCGGAAGATGTTCACGATCCCCAGCTCGCAGACCTTGTCCTTCGGCAGCTGCACGTGCATCACCACCGCCCCGTCCTCGAGCGGCCTGGCCTCGGTCCCCGCGAAGACCTTCGGAGTCACCTTGCCCAGGTCGGAAACGAGCACGCCCGAGATCCACCCGATGAGCGGAGACTGCGCGAAGCGGTCGAACGAGGGGGCGCGCAGCGCGAACGCCAGGTGCGTGGGCGAGCTGGCGGGGATGACGATCAAGCTGAAGCCGTTCTCCGGCGCCTCGGCGTAGACCCGCTCGACCGTCGTTGGGTCGTAGGTCTTGATGGAGACCTGGGTGACGCCCGCGGGCAGCTCGGTGACGTAGAGCTTCTCGCGGGTGCAGACGCCGCCCTCGTCAGCGACGAAGTACGGGATGCTTCCGCCGATCCAGTTGCCCTTGGGCAGCTGGCGCAGCAGCGACTCGTCTCCCGCGATCGCCAGCGGGGCGCCGCGCCGGATCATCTCCTGGACGTCTTTGAGGTCGTGCAGTCGCTTCATGTCGGGGCGCTCCTACTTGAAGATGCGGGTCAGGTCTGTCTGGACCGTCGAGAGGCCGGAGTTCTTGGCGTAGAGCTCGCGAAGCTCGCCGGCCGCCTTGCCCTGGTTGAGGGTGATGCCGTCCAGCTTGGCGGCGAAGTTGAGCCGCGAGATGAGAAGCTTGGCCGCCAGAAAGTCGATCTGGCACTTGTATTCCCCGCTGATGAGCGCGGCCCATCGGGGATGTGTTGCGCTCGGGACTTCCATGCGTCCTCCTCGTGGGCGTGGGCCTCTTGGGCCTTTCTTCATCGGCACGGTGCCGCTCGGAGGTTAGCAGCGAGGAGTGACTCCCCCTTACGACGGGGGTTTCGCGGAGCGAGTTGCTGAGCGCGAGCAAACAGTTGCTTCACCCTCGGCCGAGGGCAAAGGAGTGCACGAATGACTGGAGCGCTCGACGGCGCGGCGGCGCGCTGCTGCGCGCTGGGACCGCCGTCGGCCGCGAGGTGCGAGTTGGGGCAGTCGATCGCTGAAAGCCATCCCAGCGATTCGCTCGTAGCTGCTCAGACGGTGCGCCGGGCCTCCGCCGCCGCGCCCTGCAGCGCCGCGGGGTGCACCGGATCCTCGGACGGCTCGGCGATGGCCTTCTCGTACTTGGCCTTGCTGAAGCCGAACTCGCACAGCCCGTAGGCGGCCTGGCCGTCGAAGCGGAAGCGGCCGATGCCTTCCTTCATCAGGTACATGCCGTCGCCGACGTACGGGAAGTGGCCGTCGCGCTCGAAGACGAGCGTGTGGCGCGCGCCGGATTTGGTGCGCAGCTCGACCGACCCCGACCTGGGCCAGGTCCGCTCGCGCTCGACGTCCGCGAGCGGCGTGCACTCGACGATGGCGTCGGCCCGGCCGTCGGGCGAGATGGTGAAGCCGGCGTAGATCGGCCCGCAGAAGTCGTACTGGACGGCGATGACCGTGAAGCCCTCGCCGGCGGGGGTGATGCCGGACAGGAAGTAGTGTCGGTCCCAGCCGGCCCAGTCGCGCGAGCCGAAGGAGTGGTCGCGGGTGGTCAGGAGATTGAGCGAGGCCGTCTTGTCGCCGAAGCGGACCTGGCCCTTGAGCCTGCCGAACTGCTCGTAGTGGACCTGGCCCAGCTCGCGCAGCCGCACGAAGAAGGCCCGCGACCAGCGCTCGCGGGCGATGGCGTCGGCGACCATGCGGCGGTCGGTGGACTCGGCGTAGTCGAACATCGGGTGGGTGGCGGTGAAGACCAGGTCCACCTCGCCGCGCTCGAGCGTCCCGGCGGCGTCGGTGAGCGGGCCCTCGTAGCGGATGCGCCAGCGCTTGCTGGGCTCCTCGCACAAAAACGACACGTCGCCCAGCACGTGCCCGTCGCGCTCGGGGCCGGGGTTTGCGGGCAGGCCAAACCGCAGCGAGCCGAGGGCCTTGGAGAGGCGGACGTCGAGCCAGCACTCGGCGGGACGGCGGCTGCCGCGGAAGGCGAGGCGGAAGATGGCGGCGTTGCCGGCCTCGTCGCCGCCGTAGAAGCAGGAGCTGTCGTTGCAGTTGGGCTTGGAGCGATCGACGTGCTTGGACTCGAGCTCGGCGAGCGAGAAGCCGTGGTCGCGCTGGCGGCTGACGAGGAGGCGGGCGAGGGTGCGCTTGAGCATGGTGACGCAGGATACCCTCCCCCCTGCCCCCTCCCAAACTGATAGGCGTTTGACGCAGCCGTGACCGGACCCGGATACGCCCCGAGGCCGGAGTCGGCTGCGTTAAACGTCGAGTTGAGCGAAGCCGCCGGCACGGGCCCTGCTAATGGGCATCTCGGTCGTGGCTAGTGCGCCTCGGCAGCCATGCGCAGGCGAGAGAGCACGCGCTTCGGCCGTTCCTGAAGAGGCGGCGGAGGTCGCAGCCGGCGGCACGGCGGCAAGCGTGGCGGGCGATGGGCAGACCCGTCGCAGCTCGGCGACGCCGATGGTCGACCGCGGGGATGACGCCAAGGCGATCCATGGCTACGAGGTGTCGTCCGGGGCTTTGCGGATCAGTGGAATGGAGACCATCGTGCCGACGGCGCACACCGGGCATCGGCTCAGGTCGATGCCTGTCAGGCGCTTGAGCCGATCCCGCCAGTCCTCGAGCGGAGCCGGCACCTGCGGATGGGTCGCCAGCAGCACCGCGGCGAGCGCGGCGATGACCCGCGGAACCTCCGGCCGCTCCGCCTCGAGCAGTCGCCGCGCGACTTCGAGCTTGGTCTTGGCGTTGCCCGACGCCATCAGGCCGTAGTGGCGGATCTTCACGAAACCGTCGGGCAGGACGTGCTGCAGGAAGCGGTGGATGAAGTCGTCGGGAGCGAGCGTCGCGGTGCCCTCGCCGCGGGTGCGGAAGTGGACGCCCTCGTCGGCGAGTGCGAGCAGACGCTGGTTCGACAATCCGACACGATGCGTGTACCGGCCCAGATAGCCAAAGACTTGCTCGGGGCCGGCGAAGGGCCTCTTGCAATAGGCAACCCACTTCTTCTTGTAGAGCCGGTCCTTGAGTTGGGCGAAGGCCTTCGGGGCCTCCAGCTCCGCGGGCAGATCGAGGACGTCCGCCTTGTGGCAACCGACGAGCCAGTCCATCAGCTTGCCGCGGAACAGCTTGCCCAGCACCTCCGCCGGGAACAGGTAGTCCTGGCTCCGGGGACGGACCCACCGGTCGCCGCCGGAGTGCAGGCCGCCGCCGGTGACGATGCAGTGCAGGTGCGCGTGGAAGCGCAGGTCGCGCGTCCAGGTGTGCAGCACGCAGGTGAGGCCGAGTTGGGCGCCGAGCCGCTCGGGGTCGGCGCCCAACTCGAGCAGCGTCTGGCTTCCCGCCTTGAAGAGCAGGTCGAAGAAGCGCTCGCGGTTGCGCAGGATGATGCCGTTGAGCAGGTCGTCCGGGACGGTGAAGACCACGTGGAAGTAGTCGGTGGGCAAGAGCCGCTCCATGCGGTTCTCGATCCACTTGGCCTGCGTCAGGCTTTGGCAAGTCGGGCAGTGCCGGTTGCGGCAGGAGCCATAGAAGACCTCCATGTGGCCGCAGCGGTCGCACACATCCACCCGTCCGCCCAGGACCGGAGTCCGGCAGACCTCGATGGCTCTCATCGCCTTGCGCTGCGGCTCACTCAGCGCGTGGCTATTGCGATAGGCCTCGCCGTAGGCCCGGAAGATGTCGCTGACCGTGAGGCGAGGCCGCCCCTGCCCGGCAGGCGCAGGCAGGGACGGCGGGCAAAGCACGCCGGTCTACCGGAGCAGCGGCGCCGCCTTCTCTCCGGCGATCTCCAGAGGCGTCTTCTGGGCTGCGATGTGCGTGGCGCTCACGTGCGTGTAGCGCATGGTGGTGCGGATGGAGGCATGGCCCAGAAGCTCCTGGATGATGCGGACGTCGGTCCCGGCTTCCAGGATGTGAGTCGCGAAGGAGTGCCGCAGCATGTGCGGCGTCACCTTCTTGAGCCCGGCCTTCCTGAGTGCGGTTCGCAGTGCCTCGCGCACGGACGACGGGTCGATGGGCTTGCCAGGGATGGCCCCCGGGAAGAGGTAGGGCCCGGGCTCCGGTGGCCGGACGTTCTTCCAGTAGGAGCGCAGTGCCCCAAGCAGCGGCTGGCTCAGCTTGACGTACCGCTCCTTGCCGCCCTTGCCCAGGACGTGGATGAGCCCGCGCTCCGCCAAGATGTCGTCCGAGCGCAAACGTGCCGCTTCGTGGATCCGCAACCCCGCGTCATACGCGGTGACCAACAGCATCCGGTGTCGTAGATGAGGCAGCGCCGTCAGCGTGGCCACGATCTCCCGTGAGACTGACAGGCTTGGGCAGGGTCTTGCGGGCCTTGGGCCAGGGCACGTTGGCCACGACCTCCGGGCGCAGCAGCGTCGCGCGGTAGAGGAACTTGATCGCCGCCACGGACATCCGCAGCTTGCCGGGACCGGCCCCCTCCAGTGCTAGGCCCCTCAGATACTCCAGCACCTCCGCCTCCCCCATCTTGGCAGGCGAACGCATGAAGTGCCGGGCGAAGCCTGACGCGGCGTCCAGGTACTCCTTCCGCGTCCTCGCCGACCGATTCCTCAGACGTAGATTCTGCATCCATCCGCTGGTAGAGTTCGCCCATCACGTTGCTCCTTGTGGTTGGTCGTCACCGGGCGCCGGCGGCTACCGGCGCCCGGTTCCACAAGAGTCGATGGGATTCCCTCGCCGACCGAGAAACCTTCTCTCCTCAGAGTCGGCAGGCCTCCGTCAGCTGCCGCGAAGCGGCTTCGTTCAACTGCGGGAGGGGGTTCGTCCCTTGCCACCTCACTCTGGCCGGGCTCTTGGCACCCGCCCGTCGAGCCTCCGGCCGACTGAGCTTCGCGAGTGCCCGGGTCACACCCCAGGCCGGGAAGTCTGAGAGGCGCAGGGGGAGGGCTTTCGTGTATGGTGCGCGTTCCGCCCGCCCCCTCTCAACAACGGTCGGGCCGACTCTGGAGAGCCACGCCATGGAGAACAGCCAGACTCCCGCCCCCAAGCCCGCCGTCGACGTCGCCGCCGCCGAGCACCCTCCGGTCATCCACGCCGAGGTCGCCGCGTCCGACGCCGAAGCCTCCGCGGGCCCGGTGGTCCCGGCCGAGTACGCCATCGTCCCCGCCAAGGTGGTCAAGGTCACCGACACCGCCGCCGTCGTCTCCTTCGGCTGGAAGGCCGAGGGCAACGTCCCGCTCACCGAGTTTGCCAAGGACGACGATGGCAAGTTCGCGGTGAAGGTCGGCGACGAGTTCGAGGTCTTCATCGAGATCCTGGGCGAGACCACCGCCGAGATCACGCTCTCCAAGGAGAAGGCCGAGAAGCTGCGCATCTGGGACCGCGTGGCCAAGGTCGGCAAGGGTGGCCAGATCGAGGGCACCATCGTCGCCCGCATCGCCGGCGGCTATGCCGTCGACCTCGGCATGCGCGCCTTCCTGCCCCATGCCCAGGCCGACGCCCGCCGCGTCGACGACCCCGAGTCGCTCATCGGCCAGAAGCTGGTCTTCGCCGTCACCGAGTTCGACAAGCGCCGCGGCAACATCGTCGTCTCCCGCCGCTCGCTGGTGGAGAAGGAGCAGAAGGCCAAGAAGAAGGAGACGCTGGCCAAGCTCGCCGAGGGCGCGGTCCTGCCGGGCACGGTCAAGACCCTGACCGACTACGGCGCCTTCATCGACCTGGGCGGCGTCGACGGCCTGCTCCACGTCAGCGAGATGAGCTGGGGCCGCATCGGGCACCCGCGCGACCTGCTCCACCTCGGGCAGGACGTGACCGTCAAGGTCCTCAAGTACGACGCCGCCACCGGCAAGGTGGGCCTGGGCCTCAAGCAGCTCACCGACGACCCCTGGATGACCGCAGGCAAGCGCTACACCGTGGGCAGCAAGGTCACCGGCAAGGTCGTGGGCTTCGCCGAGTTCGGGGCCTTCGTGGGGCTGGAGTCCGGCGTCGAGGGCCTCATCCACGTCAGCGAGATGAGCTGGAAGCGCGTCAAGCACCCCAGCCACGAGCTGAAGCTGGGCCAGGAGGTGACCGCGGTCGTCCTGGACGTCGACGGCAAGAACCGCCGCATCGGCCTGGGCCTGCGCCAGCTGATGGCCAACCCCTGGGAGACGCTGCACGAGAAGTACCCGGTGGGCTCGACGATCAAGCGCAAGGTCCGCGGCATCACCGAGTTCGGCGTCTTCCTGGGCGTCGAAGAGGGCATCGACGGCCTGGTGCACATCAGCGAGATGAGCTGGACCGGCAACATCAAGCACCCCGGCGACGTCTACAAGGTGGGCGACGAGGTCGAGGCCAAGGTGCTCGACATCGACGTCGAGAACGAGCGGCTGGCGCTGGGCATCAAGCAGCTCTTGGCCGACCCGTGGAGCGAGCTGGCCAAGGAGCACCCGGTCGGCAGCAAGCTCAAGGGCAAGGTCAGCCGCATCGCCGACTTCGGCGCCTTCGTCGAGGTCAAGCCGGGCATCGACGGCCTGGTGCACATCAGCGAGCTGTCGACCGAGCGCGTGGAGAGCGTGGCCAGCGCGGTGAAGGTGGGCCAGGAGATTGAGGTGAAGGTCCTGGACATCAACCAGCGCGACAAGAAGATTCTCGCTTTCCGTCCGGGCGCTCACCGAGGTGGCCGAAGAGGAGTACCGCGAGGAGCTGGAGAAGCAGCAGGGCAACCCGAAGACCAGCCTCGGCGAGCTCTTCGGCGACAAGCTCAAGAAGAAGGAATAGCCGGTCTCTCGCAGCTGGACGTTGCGAACGCCGCGGTCCTCACGGGATCGCGGCGTTCGTGCATTCTGCACGAGGACCGTCGTCGCGATCGGCGTCGGTAGTGCCGGGTTTCCACGCGCTTCCACGCCCGGGGCACCTCTACTGCCCGTGTGTTCGAGGCGCTCGAAAATCCCTGCGGCGGTCGTCGTGGGTAGTGCCGGGCTTCCACGCCTGGGACCCCTTGGTACCCGTCGATTTGAGGCGCGCTCGAACATCCCGTCGCGACGGTCGGGTAGCGCTGGGATTCCACGCCCGGGGCACCCTTGGAGCCCACCGTTGGTCTGAGGCGCGCTCGAACATCCCGTCGAACGCGTCGCGCGACGGAGGCAGGCGCGCCACCGATGGACCGATCGCAAAGATGCCCCGGGCGTGGAAGCCCGGCACTACCCAGCTCAGTAGTAGCAGTAGTTCCCGTTGCCGCCGGCCTCGGCGCAGCGGCCGCCGTTCGGGCACTGGCCCAGGCACCCGGAGACGTTGTTCGGGCATTGGCACTGGCAGTTGTTGGGGCCGGGCGGGTTCGACGTCGAGATCCAGCAGGTCGCGTCCGCACCGGTGATGAGCCGGCAGCTCGCGTTGGTGTTGCAGTAGCAGCTGTAGCCACCGCTCGCCTGCTGCCGGCACTGGCCCAGGGTCCGCGAGCAGTCGACGCCGCAGGCCCCGCAGTGGGCGGTGGAGTTCTTCGCCACGCACGAGCCGGAGCAGCAGTAGCTGTTGCCGCCGCAGCCGGTCCCCTGGGCCTTGTTGGTCCACAGCGTCGTGCTCGTCGACGGCTCACACTGCTGGCAGGCGCTGGACGGGTTGTCCGCGCCGCTCGCGCGATAGCTCCCGCCGATCCAGCAGCCGCCGCTGCAGGTGGCCCCGTTGCAGACCTTGCCTGCGCCGCAGGACGAGCCGCCCGCGCGGACCGTCCAGGCGGTCGTGCTCGTCGAAGGCGCGCACGTCTGGCACGCGTTCGAGGGATCTTCAGCGCCGCTCGCGCGGAAGCTCCCGCCGATCCAGCAGCCGGTGCTGCACGTGGCCCCGTTGCAGACCTTGCCCGAGCCGCACGAGGTGCCGCCGGCCACGTCCGTCCACGCCATCGTGCTCGTCGCCGGCGCGCACGCCTGGCAGGGGTTGGCCGGGTTCGGGGCGCCGCTCGCCTGGAGAGCCCCCGAGATCCAGCAGCCCGACACGCAGGCGCCCCCATCGCAGACCCGGCCGGTGCCGCAGTCGGAGCCGTCGGCGCGCGCGGTCCACGCGTCGGCCGCCACGGCCGAGGCACAGGAGCGGCACGGGTTGGCCGGATCGAGCGCGCCGTTGGCGTAGTAGCTGCCGTCGATGTAGCAGCCCGCGGCGCAGGTCCCCGCGTTGCACGTGAGCCCCGCGCCGCAGTGAGTGCCGTCCGGCGCCACGGACCAGGCGCTCGTGTTGGTCTCGGGACCACACTGCTGGCAGGGGTCGCCGGGCGCCACCGTCCCGTCCTCCACGAACGCGCCTTCGATGAGGCAGCCGGCCTGACAGGTCTTCGCATGGCAGATCTTCCCGGTGGCGCACCCGCTCCCCTCGGTCTTGTGGCTCCAGGCCGTGGTCGACGTCGCCGGGCTGCAGACCTGGCAGGCATTGGCCGGGTCGCGCGCGCCGCTGGTCCGATAGCTGCCGTCGATGAAGCAGCCCGACTTGCACGAGCCGCCCGCGCACACCTTGCCGTCGCCGCACCCATCGCCCTCGGCCGTGCCCTCGGGGCAGAGACAGCCGTCGACCTGCTCGCAGTCCGGGTCGGCGCAGTCCGTCTGGCCGTCGCAGTCCTCGTCCGTGCGGTCGCCGCACTCCGCCTCCCACGACGTGCACGGGGCGCAGGCGCCCCGCCGGCAACGCGTGCCCGCCGAGCAGGTGACCCCGACACAGGCGGCGTCCACGCAGCGCTCGTCCACGCAGACCCGCCCCGGGTCGCAGGGGCCGCTCGAGCAGGCCTCGGGGACACAGCGGCCGTCGCTGCACGCGGTGCCCGCCTCGGAGCAGACGACGCCGGCGCAGGCGATCTCCTCGCAGCGCCCGTCCCGGCAGGCCGCCCCGGCGCCGCAGACCACGCCCGCGCAGGACTCGGGGAGGCAGGCTCCCTGCACGCAGACCTGGCCCGCCTCACACGGGACGTCGACACACGCCGCGGAGACGCACCGCGCCGCCCAGCAGACCCCGGACTCGCAGGAGCCGTCGCTGCCGCAGTCGACCGGGTAGCAGGCTCCCCTGGCGCAGGCCTCGCCCTGCGGGCACGAGACGTCGAGGCAGTCGGCGGCCTGGCAGCGGCCGCCCGCGCAGCCCTCTCCGGCGCGACACGGCCGGTCGCCGCACGAGGCCGGCAGACACCGCCCGCCCACGCACGCCTCGCCGCCCGCGCAAGCCGCGGGGCAGTCCTTGTAGAGACAGGCGCCGTCCTCGCAGACCTCGTCGCGCGCGCACTGGGCGTTGACCTTGCAGCCGTCGGTCACGGGGGGCGGGTTGGAGCAGCCGGCGAAGAGCCACAGCCCGGAGACGATCGGCAGCCAGCGGTACGCGTTCACGGAAGGTCTCCTGCCGCCCGGATGGAGCTCGGGTTGGAAGATGGAGGTTGGAGAAGGGAGGAAGGCCGGCCGAGCACCGTTGTCGCAGCCGGCGCGCCGCCCGTCACGCCGAATCGGGCTATCCTCGGTCCGCCCATGGACTTCGCCGCACTGCTCACGCAGCTCTCGCACCGCCCGGCCAGCGCCTACCGCTACCCGGACGCCGCGGCGGCGATCGAGGCCAAGCTGCCGCCGACCAAGCGGGAGGCGGAGCACCGGCTGTGGGCCGAGGGGCTCGACCGCGCCTTCGGACCGACACGGCCCATCGGCGGCGTGGCCCTGGATGCCGGCTGCGGCGACGGCTACTACCTCGCCGACCTCGCCCGGCGCTTCGAGCATCCCTTCGGGCTCGACGCCGACGCCCGGCGGATCGAGGACGCCCGCCGGCGCTGCCCGTCCGTCCCCACCTTCCCGCTGGAGATCTCCGGCGACCAGGACCTGCCCGAGCTCGCCGGCCAGCTCGCCTTCATCCAGTGCCTCCAGGTGCTGGGCCACCTCTCCTGCCCCGCCGCCGAGAAGGTCCTCTCCCGGCTCACCGGCTGGCTCGCGCCCGGCGCCTACCTCCTGTTCGCCGTGCCCTACACCAACGAGCCGTATGACGACTTCCGCATCTCGGAGCTGGGGGTCGCCGAGAGCCACCCCGTCGAGCGCGAGGAGTACGACACCGCCGCCGAGGCACCCCGCGCCGGCACGCTCCCGGTGCGCCACTTCGCCATGCCTTCGGTCCAGGCGCTGCTCGGCACTGCGCGGCTCTCGCAGGTGTGGACGAGTCCCTACGGCTGGCTCAGCTACCAGCACGCAGACTTGATGGTCCTCGCCCGAAAGCCCTGAGGCCCCATCCGGCCCTGAAAGAGCTGGGGCCTCCGCGCCGGGACGACCTTCTTCTGGGCTCCGGCATCGGCGGTGCGCCACGGAATGCGCGGCCCACGCTGTCGCAGAACTGCGCCCCTCGCGCGGCTGTCCTACAGTGCTGGCTTCGGACACACCTCGAGAGGACCGCATGCGCACCCGGATCTTCGTCGGAGGCCTCGCGCTGGGCGCGGTGGCGCTGGTCTCGTGGTACCTGCTGGGCCCTGGCGCCTCCGCCCCGACCGCCTCGTCGCCCGCGCCAGCTCCGGAGCCGGCGCCGGCTGCGGCGCCCGCGCGCCAGAGCAGCGCGTTGCTCACCGCCGAGCTGCCCGCGGCCAAGGGCGCGCTCTCCATCCGCGGCCGGGTCCTGGGCCCCAAGGGTCCCGTCGCCGGCGCGGTCGTCGTCGCCACGGCCGACGGCGGCGAGGAGGACCTCTCCGAGGTCGAGAGCCGCTGCGATCTGCGCTGCGGCTCGAAGCTGCTCGACCTCGCCTGCCCCGAGTCCGCCGCGCAGCTCGTCGAGCTGGCGGCGACCCGGCGCGGCGAGTCCCCGCCGCTGGCGCGGGCCACGAGCGCCGCCGACGGCACCTACTCGCTGGAAGGCCTGGAGGAGGGCGCCTTCACGCTGTGGGTGGAGAAGCCGGGCGAGCTCGTCGGCCTCGAGCGCGGCGTGCGCGCCGGTGCCGAGAGCGCCGACGTCAAGGCCGGCGCCGGGATAGTCCTGCGCGGGCGCACGGTGACCGACCACGACCGCCCCGTCGCCGGCGCTTCGGTCACCGCCATCTTCGCGGCGAGCACCCGCTTCTTCGACACCGTCTCCGGCTCCGACGGCACCTTCACCCTCGGGCCGGTGCCGCGCCGCGAGCTCACCGTCGTGGCCAGCGCCCCCGGGCTGCTGCCGGCCGCCACCCGCAGCGCCAGCAACAGCTCGCACCTGCGCAAGCTGGTGCTCTCGGCGCCCCGCCGGCTGGGCGGCAAGGTCCTGCGCGAGGAGGAGCCCGTGCCCGGCGTCTCGGTGACGCTCGAGAGCGGACACCGGCGCACCGAGGTCGCCGCGGGCAACGGCGGAGCGTTCGTCTTCCCCGGCCTGCGCCCTGGGCGCTCCGGGCTCGTCGCCAGCGACGGCACCGCGCAGGCGCGCGAGAGCGTCGTGCTCGAGGCCGGCAAGGACATCCTCGACGTCTCTCTGCGCCTGGGCCCCGGCGGCGAGCTCGTCGGCTCGGTGCGCAGCGCCTCCGGCCGGCCCGTCGCCGACGCGCAGGTGCAGGTCGGCTCGCGCACCGCTCGCGCCCAGCAGCGTGCCGGCCCCGACGGCCGCTACCGCATCGCCGCGCTCCCCCCTGGGAAGTACCGCGTGCAAGTCGAGGCCGACCACTTCCTCGAAACCGACCCGCGCGAGGTGGAGATCGCCGAGGGCGCCACGGCCACCGCCGACTTCACGCTGGAGGACGCCAGCCCCATCGAGGGCGTCGTGGTCGACGAAGCCGGCCAGCCGCTGGAGGACGCGCAGATCCAGGTGCGGCACGCGAGCACCCTGCAACCTCGGGACGACGACCCGCCGCTCGTGATGCGCGGACTGTGGGGCAACGCCACCACCAAGCGCGACGGCACCTTCTCGGTCGACCAGACTCGCGCGGGCCGCTTCGAGCTCAACGTCTCGCACCCCTCCCACGCCGACCGGAAGTTGGAGGTGACCGCCCCGGCCAGGAACCTGCGCGTGGCGCTCCCGGGCGGCATCGAGCTGAGCGGCATCGTGCTCGACGACGAGGACCGCCCCGTGGCCGCGGCGCGGGTGACCGCCTTGCCAGAGCACGAGCCCGGCGAGGACCCGCGGCTGCGCAGACCGGGGAGCCTCAAGCTCTTCGAGGGCACCGATGCCTCCGGCGAGTTCGTGATCCGCGGGCTGGAGAGCGGCTCGTACCGGGTGACCGCCTTCCACGGCGACAGCCGCGCAGACCAGCGGTCCGCAGGTCGTCGAGGTGCCGGACTCGGGGGAGGTGACGCTCGACTTCAAGGAGGCCACCGGCGGCGTTCGCCTGGTCGTCGCGCTGCCGGAAGGGCTGGAGGCGGCGATCGCCCCGGGGGACCTGGCGTTGCCGGCGTCGGCGAAGACCGAGGACCTGGAGCAGACCTTCGGGCTGGCGATGGCCGGGGAGCGCAACGGGAGCGACGCCGTGTTCAGCCACCTGACGCCGGGGCCGTGCACCCTGTTGCTGCTCAAGGTCGTCGACGACCATTCGGTGCAGCTGGCGCGGCAGTCGGTGCAGGTGACCGCCGAGCCCGAGCAGAGGCTGGTGGTGGCGATGCCGAGCTCGTTCCAGACCTACCAGCAACCCAAGCGGACGAGGAGGTAAGGCAGCCGCCGGCGCTCCTCACCCGCAGGCGCGCTCCACCTCGGCGAGGAGGTCCGTGAGCCTCGAAGGGCTTGCGCAGCGTGCAGCGGACGGCGGGCACCTTCGACGAGGCTGCGCTGATGACGATGACCGGAATCGTCGCCAGGTCCGGGCGTTGGCGGGTCGCCTCGAGGAACTGCCAGCCGTTCATCACCGGCATCATCAGGTCGAGCAGGATGACGCCCGGTCGAGCCCCGCGCTCCAGCAGCGCCAGCGCCTCGCTGCCGTTGGTGGCCGTCAGGACCTCGTAGCCTTCCGCGTCCAGCAGCTCGACGAGCGCGGAGCGGATGTCGTCGTCGTCGTCGACCACCATGATCAGCGCTGCGGGCACGGAGAGTCCCCAAGCCCCTCGTTCGGAGCGACGCTGCGCTGCGGCGGCTCGCCGAGGCCCCGCGGCAGCAGGACGGTGAAGGTGGAGCCCTCCCCGACGGAGCTGGACAGCTCGATCCGGCCCCCGTGGGCTTCGACGATGGCGCGGGCGATCCACAACCCCAGCCCCAGGCCGGCGCACTGGCTCTCCGGGACGGCGCGCGTGAACTGGGCGAACACCCGCTCCTGGTCCGCCGGCGCGATGCCTATCCCCTGGTCCCGAACCTCCACCACCGCGGTGCCGCCGTCACTGCCGACGGCCAGCTCGATCGCACGGCCGCGACCGTACTTGATGGCGTTGGAGAGGAGGTTGTCGATGACCTGCTCCAGGCGGCTGCGGTCCCACCATCCGCGGGTCCCGGTCACCTCGAGCGGCCCGTCCGACCGGGGGAGGACGACGATCGTCGAGCCCGCCCGCTGGCAGTCGGGCTGCAGCCGCTGCACCACCTCGCGGACCACTTCGGCGAGATCCACCGACTCGCGTCGCAGGCTCAGCCGTGACCCGGAGATGCGCGACACGTCCAGCAGCTCGTTGACCAGCAGGGCGAGCCTCTTGCTCTGGCGCTCGATGCGCTCCAGCGGCGTCGCGAAGGGCTCGCGAGCCGCCGGGCTGAGGTCGGAGCTCTTCAGGCGGCCCTGCAGCGATTGGATGGAGAGCAGCAGCGAGGTCAGCGGGGTCTTGAGCTCGTGCGAGGCGACCCTCAGGAAGTCGTCGCGGGCCGCCACCGCGACCTCGGCGTGGTGCCGGGCGGCCTGCTCCAGGGCCAGCAGCCGTTCACGGTCCTGGGCCACCTGGACCTGCGTGCTGATGTCCCGGGCGATGCCGACCGTGCCGAGAGGCGGCCCGCCCGCGCCGGCGCCCACGGGCGTCTTGATGGTCTCCACCCAGAGGCGCGTGCCGTCGAGGCGCTCGACCTGCTCCTGGAGCCGGCGCGCCTCGCCGGTCTGCAGGACCTCGAGGTCGTCGGCCCGGTAACGCTCGGCCAGATCCGCGGCGAAGAGCTCGCGGTCGAGCATCCCCACCACCGACGGCGCCTCGCGCCCGCACAGGCGCGAGAAAGCGCGGTTGGCCAGCACGTAGCGGGAGTTGCGGTCCTTGAGCCAGACGATGTCCTCGATGTTGTCGACGACCGCCCGCAGCTGCGCCTCGCGCAGCCGCAGCGCCTCCTGGGTGCGGCTCTGCTGCTCCAGGTGCTGGGACTTGACCGCGTTCTGGAGCGCGAGCGCGGAGATCTGCCGGGCGACCAGGAAGAGCAGCTGGCCGACCTTGCGGAACTGGGCGCGCGACATCCGCGTCACCTCGCGCAGGGCCTCCCGGAACTTGCCCGGGTCGGCGCCGATCACGGTGGCGTACGCCACCATCCGCTCCTCGTCGAACGACTCGTCGAGGACCTGGCCAATCAGCCAGTTCGCGATGTGGTCGTCGCCGACGCAGATGCTGGCGCCCCCGTCCATGAGCCCGCCGCTCAGGCAGGGCTGGACCACGGGACCCTGGGGGCGCTTGCGCCCGAGCACGGCGTCGGAGTGGTGGCAGTTGGCGCACCCGATGGCCGTCTGCCGGATGATGTCGCGGCACAGCCTGCAGAAGTTGCTGGGCCGGGTGATGGGGCGGCCGTCCGGCTCGGTGATGATTGACGCCACGCCCGTCGCCTCGGCGAACCCGTCCTGGAGCGCCTGGATCTCCTCCAGGTCGAAGTACTCGTGGAACCGGGTCCGCCGCGGGGCCTCGTCGGCGGCACGGTCAGGCGCCAGCCTCGGCAGCGAGATGGCCTCCTCTCCGGGTCCGGAATTTTGAGCCATGGCTCGGGCGTGACCTCAATCTGCAAACCTCCGGCACGCGCGACGCCTTCCTTCGCCTCGTGGGCCGGCGCACCTGCAGGCTGGCGTGCACGCACCTGCCGCTCGAGGTCGACGACGATCGCTCGGTCGCCGCTGCGGCGGTCGGTAGCGCTGAGCCAGAGACCGTCCGCGACGCGCTCAACTTGTAGGCCCGCGACCGGAGTCGCTCGCTCCCACCGCCGGTGTCGAAGCGGACGGCAACGCGGCGACGGGCTGCCGATGCGCCGATGCCGAGATCGGGGCTGTCCAGCGGCGCGAAATCAGTAGGCCGCCTCGCGCTTCCGGGATACTCGTGCCCGACACGCTGCCCGCGCCGGGAGAGGGGATGAGCGACCACCGACGAGCGCTGCTCTTCACCCTGGTCCTCCTCATCGTCCTGGGCGCGCTCGCCCTGCTTCGGTCGCGGAGGGGCTGGGCTCCGAGCGAGACCGAGCGGCTCGAGCTCCGGTGCTCGCGCGAGGGCTGGGACGCCTGCCTCGAGCTCGGCCTGCACTACCTGCGGGGCACCGGCGTCCCGAGGGACCTGCATCGCGCGAGGGAGCTGCTGCACCTGGCGTGCGAGCACGAACGGTGGCGGGCCTGCGCCTTCGAGGGCGCGATCCTCCGCGATGGAGGCGATGGACCCGCGGACCTGCCCGGCGCAGCCGTGCGGTTCGAGAAGGCCTGCACCGGCCAGGACTTCTACGGCTGCTATCTGCTCGCGTTGGCGGAGCTGCACGGGCCAGGGCGTGGCGAAGGACGCGCCCAAGGCCCTCGGCAGGTACCGCCGTCTCTGTGAGTCCGCCTACGGCCCCGGCTGCTACTCGATGGCGCTGGTCCTGCGCGACGGCGCCGAGGGAGTTCCGGTCGATCCGGTCGCCTCTCTGAAGGGGTTCGAGCGGGCCTGCGAGCGCGACCCGACGAGTGGATGCCGCGAGGCGGGCCAGGCCATCGCCTGCGGCCGCTCGACGCCGCGCGACGGCCAGAAGGCGTTCGAGCTGCTCCTCCGGGCCTGCAAGGCCGGCGACGCCCCTGCCTGCGACGAGCTGGGCTATGCGGTGGCCGACCCGAAGCTCGGCGTCCGGTTCGAGCGAGACGCGCTGCCGGTCGGAGTGCGCGTCCGCGCGGCCATCGCCGCCTCAGGCATCCCCAAGAGACCCGGGCTGGACGATTGGCTGGCCTCGCTCGAGCGCGAGGCCGACGGCCGGCCGGCGGCGGAGTTCGTGCGCGCCTGCCTCGACGTCGATGAAGGCCGCCTCGAGGCGGCGCGCCACCGGCTCGAGACCCTGCGCGCGTCCGGGCGATCGAAGCCCACCGTGGCCGTCCTCGAGGGCCTCGTCGCGCGCCGTGCCGCGGGTGAGAGGTCGATGACGGATGCCGTCGTCGGCGCATGGGGAGCGGCCGGCAAGCCCAAGCTCGACGGCACCGAGTGGCTGCCCTTCTCAGGCAAGTACGACATGAGCCGGTGCGGGACCTGGAGGCCGGTGGACTACTCCGCCCTCGACGGGTCCGAGGCGCGGTTCCTCCGTGCGCTCTCCGCCCTGCTGCCGAGATCGGGCGAGTCCCAGCTGCCCGACGAGCTGGTGGACGAGGCGCTGGCCTTCTCGCGCGCCACGCGGGTCGAGCTTCGCCTGGCCGCCTATGCGGTGCTCGCCTCGCCGTCGACAGACGCCCGCCAGAAGGTGAAGGCCTCCCCGCGAGCGCGGGAGCTGGCGGTCGAGCTCGCCCGCGCCAGACCGGACAGCCTCTTCTTCCGGTCGTTCGCGGTGCTGGGGACCGCAGCCAGGGACGCTCCGCTCTCCGACGCGGAGATCCTCGAGCTCGAAGCCATGGCCGACTTGCCCTTCAAGCCACCGCACCGCGAGGTCTACGACCTGTTCAAGTCGGCGCAGGCGGAGGCCGAGCTGGACGCCTCGGACATCGGGCAGGGGACGTGGGGAGTCCACTTCGCAGCCCCCTACGAGGTCCTGCCCGAGCGGGCGCGCGCCCGCGCCAAGACCGCGGACGAGCCCACGCGGCGACGGCTGGGCCTGCTGCTGGGGCGCTTCGGAGACAGGCTCGCCGAGGGCGGCACCTGGCTCGTCGAGCTCGCGCAGGCGGCGAACATGCTGCGGACCGGCGCCGAGCTCTCTGGATCCGAGGAGCTGCAGAGGAGGGCCGACGAGACGCGGACGCGGTTCAAGGGTCTCTGGAGCCTGGAGGGCACGCTCCCGGGCCTGGGGAGCTGGCCATTGCCTTCGCTCTCGCAGGACTGGGACGAGGAGGCGGTGGTGGAGGAGATTGTCCATACCCAGCGGGTGCGCGCCATCGCGGACGAGGCCGCGAAGAGGAGCGCCCCGTGATCCCGTGCGTCGCCTGTGGCGAGCCAGTCGACCGCAGGGAGGCGAGGTGCCCGCGCTGCGGCAGCGCGCGAATCGTCCCCTGGAGCATCGACGCAGGCGGCTCGGCCTGCGCGGTCCACCGGGACCGGCGAGCCGCCGCTTCGTGCTCGCGCTGCGGCGTCTTCGCGTGCCCGACCTGCTTGATCGAGGCGGGAGACGGCCGGCTCCTGTGCCGCACCTGCGGGCGCGAGAGGCGTGAGAGCGGCCTCCCGTGGGACGACTCAGCGTTCGGGAATCCGCTGGGCGCCTTCGTGCGGACGGTGTTCGTCCTGCTCTTCCGCCCACTCGCGTCCTTCGCCGCCGCGCGGCCCGGAGCCGGCGCCGGCGGCCCGCTGGTCTTCGGCGCCATCGCGCTGATCCCGTCCTTCTTCTCGACGGCCGTGCTCTTCTCGCTCATGCCCGAGGGCGCCCTTGCCAGCAGAGGGCTGGCGCTCCTGATGGCGACGGGCTTCGCGCTCTGGGGCTTGGGGCTGCCGGCCCTCGAGTACCTCCTGCTCCGGGCCCTCGGCTGTGAGGACGCGAGCCTGCACAACCAGTACCGCGCCGCCGGCTATTCGCTGGCGCCGCTCGCCGTCGGCTTCGTGCCGCTCGCAGGGTGCTCCCTGTTGCCGCTCTGGTGCGTCGTCCTCAAGGTGCTGGCCTGCCGGTCGCTCCAGCGCTGCGATTGGCTGGCCGCCGCGCTCGCGGTGTCGGCCATCCCGCTGGTCTTGCTCGGCGCCGCGCTCGCGCTGCGGCTGGACGTACTGCTCCTGGAACTGTGACACCAGCCTGCGTCTGCTTCGCGGCTCGGAAGCACGGCTTGCAGGGTTGTCCCGGTCACGGAGGCCCGGCGCTACCCGACCGGCAGCGCGCCACCGACCAGGAAGTCTCAGCGCTCGAGCCTGGCCCCGACGTCGTAGAACGCGGTCCCCTCGCCGTAGTCCGTCGTCTGCTGCGGCACCACCGCGTTCGCCGCCCTGCCCTTCGCCAGCGCCCCTCCGCGGAACACGACCAGGAGGTCTCGGGGCATCGCCGGGTCGAGCTTCAAGACCACCGTCATCGCCCCGCGCTGCGTCACCAGCCGCGCCTTCGCTCCCTCGGCGAACCCCGCCGCGCTCTCCGGGTGGACCCGGCACTCCATCGGCCCCTGCTGCGCGTCCAGCGCGTGCTGGCTCGTCTGCCAGGCCTGGCACGACGGCGTCAGCAGCTGCAGCGGCCACGCCGGGTCGCGCAGCGCCGGCGCCGGCGCCGTCTCCACCAGCCGCGCCTTCCCGGACACCGTGGGGAACCGCTGGGCGAACGGCACCGGACTCTGCCCAGGGTTGCGCGCGCCGCCGCTGGCGAACCACGGCGCCACCATGCGCTCCAGCGCCCGCGCGGGATCGGCGAGCAGCGGATCCTCCTCGAGGCCGAGCCGCTTGGACAGCTCGCGGCAGATCCACACGTCGCTGCGCACGCCCTCGGGCGGCTCCACCACCCGGTGCGAGCGCGCGACGTGGTGGTGCGCGTAGGAGCCGACGGCGTCGTCCTCTTCCAGCATCAGCGCCACCGGCAGGAACAGGTCGGCGCACTCCGCGCTGTCGGTGACGAACGCGTCGGCCACCACCACGAACCCGCCCGGACGGCGCAGCGCGGCGGCCACCGCCGTCGAGTCCGCGAACGAGGCGACCGGGTTGGCCGCGCACAAGTAGGTGAAGCGCGCCGGCGGGTCGCGCAGCGCCGCGAGGTCCCTCGCCAGCGTCGGCGCCGCGACCGTGCGGCCCGTCGAGGGCGCGAGCATCGACAAGTCCAGCCCGCGCCGCCGCCAGGAGGTGAAGTTGACGCCGCCGCCGGCCACGCCGACGTTGCCGCTGCACAGCCCCAGCGCGTCGATGCAGCGCAGGTTCGCGCCGCCGTTCTTGCGCCGCTGCAGGCCCCAGCCGACCCACGTCGCGACCGGCTTCTGCCCGCCGTAGAGCGAGGCGAGCAGCTCCACGTCGGCGAGGGCGACGCCCGCGAGCCGCGCCCAACCCCCGACGTCGTGGCGCGTCAGCATCGCCAGGAAGCGCTCGGCGTTCTCCACCCGCTCGAGGTCGATCGCCGTGCGCCCGCCGCCCTGCTGGAGCCGGCGCAGCACCGCCATGGCCAGCGCCCCGTCGCCGCCCGGAGCGACGCGGAGGACCCGGTCGGCGAGCCTCTCGGACGGCGTGGGCCGCACGTCGATGAGCACCCGCGGAACGCCCCGCCCCTTCGCCTCCTCGAGGAACGGCACGAGGTGCGGGCCGGTCTCCACCGGGTTCTTGCCCCACAGGACGATCGCCCGGCTGCTGGCCAGGTCCGAGTAGTCGTGGTCGGCGCAGTCGCCGAAGTCGGCCCGCTGCGCCTCCTCCCCTGCCTCGCCGCAGACCCCGCCGCGCAGCGTGACCACCGGCCCCAGGCTGCGGAAGAAGTGTCCGACCAGCTCCTTGGAGATGCCGAGCGAGCCGCCGGACTGCAGCAGCATCACCGACTCGGCGCCTTCGTCGTCCAGCGCCGCCGAGAGCTTCTCCGCCGCCAGGTCGAGCGCGGCGTCCCAGGAGACGCTGCGCCAGCCGCCGGCCTCACGCACGAGCGGGCTCGTCACGCGGTCGGGGGCCTTCAGCCGCGCGAGGTGAGTGCGCATCCGCAGGCAGGTGAAGCCGCGGGTGATCGGGTGGTCGGGGTCGCCCTTGAGCCGGGGGACTCCGCCCTCGTCGACGAGGACGAGCGCGCAGGCGTCGGGGCAGTCGTAGGTGCAGGCAGTGCGGAGCGAGGGCATGAGCGTCCCAGATGGTCGCGACGACCATGGCGAGCGTCAAGGCGGCGTCCTCTCGGCCGGACGAGGACGACGATCGGTAACGGCGTGGCGATGTTCAGTCCATGCGCGATCACCGGAAGATCCTCGGCTCGCTGTTCATCGCCTGGGCGGCCATTCAGGCGCTCGCCACGGTGTTCGTGTCTTCGTTCGCCCCGCCGCCGACCGAGACGCTCGGCTGGACGGTCGCCCGCTGGGCGCTGGCGGCCCTCAACGTCCTCGTCTACACGCTCGTCGGCCTCAAGCTCCGCGCGCACGATCCACGGGTGCGCGTCTTCGCCATCGCCTTCAGTGCTCTGGCGCTGCTCTCCTTCCCGCTGGGGACGGCGCTGGGGGCGTATGGGCTGTGGGCGCTGCTGAGGCGGCCAGCGGAGGCGGCGGCTTAGCTGCGGGCGCTCGAGGTTTGCCGCTTTGGGCCCATGGGCGCTGGTTGGGGCCCGACTCGTGCGCTCTCGGCGCTCGGCTCCTCGCGCTCAGGGGTTGCTGGAGTGAAGGCTCCAGTTGCCGTCGACCTGGTCGCCGGCGCGAGCCTCGACGGTGAAGCTGCCGTCTCCCTGAAGGGTCCTTCCATCCGGCTGCACCGTGTACTTGCTGATGCCGTTGGTGACGGGATTGGGGAAGCCGAACCCGTGGACCGGCATCGCCGGATAGGGACCACCGGCCGGGCAGTCCCTCCACTCTTCCTTGAAGCCTTCGCTGGGGGCGAAGCCGGCGAAGACGAAACCGTTGCTCGCCGGGGAGGTCGCGAACGGCAGGAGCTGGAGCCTCATGTCCTCGTCGGCGGCGGAGACCGTGTCCCCGAGCGACCCCTCGACCGTGCAGCCGGTCTCGTTGGTACCGGAGGCCGTCCAGGTGAAGCTGCCGCTCTGCACCTCGAGGGTGAAGCCGTAGACGACCTTGCCCGGGCCAGGGACGGCGTTGACCACGTAGGGCTTGTCGCGCTTCCAGACGTAGTTGCTGGCGTCGAAGCTGACGGTGCCGGCATAGGAGTCGGTCCGGGTGAGATGCGCGGTGCCGGCGCTCGCGGCCTCACAGAAGAGCTTGGAGTAGAGGAACCGGGTGGGGAGATCCTCCGGGGTCGAGGTCGCCGTCGGACGCGCTGGGTCGGCGAAGGAGCTGATGAGGACCACCTCGTCGAGACGCTCGGCGTCGACCTCGCGGCAGTACAAGTGGTAGCCGCCGTTTCCCGCGGCGGAGTCGTCCGACCAGTTCTCGGCGGCGTTCTGCACGCCGTTGATGGTGGTGAGCGCCCAGAGCGCGGCGCCCTTGACGGTGGCGGGATCGGTCGGTGCCGAGAGCGTGGGAGCCTCGAACGGGACACTCCCGTGGCCGCTCCGATGGCGGTAGGTCAGGCCGTTGAACACGCCGACGCTGCGCACGCTCGCATCGGTGACCGAGAGCTGCTTGTAGGAGGCCGCCAGGAACGGGAGGCTCGCGGGGACCTCCTCGATGCCCAACTCTGCGGTGGCAGTGATCGGCTTGGCGGCGTGGTCGACCGGGGCGGCGCCGTTGCTGGGAGCGGCCGCGGTGGCCTGGGGGAGGTCGTCCCAGACGTTGAGGTCATGGACGGGAGCGCGGTTCCAGAAGGAGACGGAGCAGCGCGCCCAGACGTCGGGGATGGGGTGGTTCTTCACGGTCGCGGCGAGCGCCCCCCGCTCGTCGAACAGCGCCGCTTGGGCGAGCACGACGGCGATCTGCGAGGCACGAGCGTTGTGCTCCAGGCAGAGGAAGAAGAGCCAGGCGGCATAGGACCCAAGGCCGCCGCCCAGGGTCCGCAGATTCGGGATGCCGAGCTCGGGATGCTCGAAGAGGAACTTGTTGGAGCGCCAGTGCCCGTGGTTGGGCGTGCCGAGGCCGAGGTCGTGGAAGACGTAGTGCTGCGCCCAGGCCGCGGTGCCTTCGCTGATCACCGGGTATTCGGTCGTGAGGTTCTCGCCCTTGAGAGGCATCGAGAACTGGATGGCGTGCATGTACTCGTGGACGGCGTTCGCGAGGACGTCGTCGTGGGCGAGGGTGCTGCTCAGGATGACGTAGACGGGGGTCTCCTTGTGCCTGGTCAGGCTCACGGGGGCGGTGACGGCCTTGCCGGAGAAGCGGGGCAGGAGGATGAAGTCGAGCTTGGAGTCTCCGCCGCTAAGCAGCCCTCCCTCGTCCGGGATAGGGCGTCCTCCGGCGACGGCATTGAGCTGGGCGGCAGCGCCTCGAGTCTCGAGGAGGTCGAGGATGTCGCGGGCGAGCGGGTCGTCGGTGATGGCATTGGCCGCGAGGTACCAGACCCGAATCGAAGTTCCGGCGCGCGAGCTCCAAGACAGGCGAACGGGGCACTGAATGCTCGTGAAAGCATTGCAGGGGTCGGCGCCTCCTTTCCCGCCGCCGGAGCCGCCGATTTCGGGCTCGTTGTAGATCGGAGGGACGAGAAAAGGCCCGAGCGTGTCCTTGGCGGCTGCGGACAACGTGGGCGCTGCAGCCTGAAGCTCACGCAGGACGAGGGAGTCGTCTCCCTGGGAATCGTCGCCCGTGTATTCGCTCGGGAGCCGGGAGTCCTTGAACAGGGCGAAGACCCGGTAGGTCAAGGCCTGCTCGGCGGTGAGCGCGCCCGCGCGGACCGCTACGTCGATCAAGTCGCGGCTGGTGGGATTCCCGTTGGCGTAGAAGACGGGGAAGCTGGAAGCCGCAGCGCGCCCGGTGGCGTCGAGCAGATGGAAGGTCACGGTGTTGTCGCCAGGCTTCAGGACGAGAATCGACCTGGAAGGCGCCGTCGACCAGGGACAGCGGGACGGGGCCGGCATCGTTGAGGGAGTAGGTCGCGGAGGCGACGAGTGGCCCGTCGGACCAGGGCGTGACCGACCCGCTCGCGGTGTAGGCGGCGCTGGTGCTCTCGAGGGCGGAGGAGAACAGGACCGTCGGGCGTGGCCCCGGTTCAGGCGGGGCCGGGGCGGCCGCGTCGGCGGTGATGGCGGCGTCCGCTCCCGTGAGGTTGGGCGAGCACGCGCACAGCAGGGTGGAGGCGATGGTGAGGGAGGTGCAGTGGCGCATTCGTCCTCTCCGCGGGGCTTGGGGCATGGGCCTCGAGGTGCTGCAGCCTGGGCCCGGTGCATTGGCGTGGTTCACCAAGAGCATGGTTGCGATGAGAGGCACAAGAGCCTCGCGGCCCACGCGCGAGGGCCGTTGCCGGGCGGCGAACCAGAAGGCTCGCGCGCTCTTGGCCTCGGTCTGGCCTACCCCAACCCCGGCGGCGGCAGGAGGCCGCTGGCCCACAGCGCCGCGCCCACGGCCATCGCTCCCAGGCGGCCTGCCTCGAGCGGCCAGCCCCAGCGACGCGCGTCGAGGATGCCGCCGAGCGACGCCAAGGTCAGGAACACCAGCGCGATGCACGCCAGGAGCAGCGCGGGGGAGAGCGCAGCGCCCTCGAGCAGGAGCAGGAAGGTCGCGGGCACCAGCGGCGCGAACTGCACCAGCGCGTAGAGCCGCGAGGACGGCCGCGCCGGGCTCTCGACCTTGGCGCGCTCGGTGACGGGCGCCTCCAGCGCGTGCGCTGGCGCCCAGTCCGGGGGCATCCACGGCAGCTTCAGCTTGTCGACGAGCCGCGGGAGCATGCGCGCCCGCCGCACGAGCTCCGGGTAGTAGGCGAGCTGCGCCCAGGCGGCGTTGAAGCTCCCGAACGGCCGCGTGGTGCCGTAGATGGGCCGCTCGGTCTCGGCGACGAACGTCCCGAAGAGCTTGTCCCAGACGATGAGGATGCCGCCGTAGTTCTTGTCGAGGTAGCGGGCGTTCACCGCGTGGTGCACGCGGTGGTGCGAGGGCGTGTTGAGCACGTGCTCGAGCGGCCCGAGCCGCCCGACGAGCTCGGTGTGGATCCAGAACTGGTAGACGGTGTCGATGCCGTTGGCCGCGGCCAGCACCAGCGGCGGGACGCCGAGCAGCAGCAGCGGCACGAAGAACGGCACCATGGTGAAGGCGGAGAAGACGGCCTGCCGCAGCGCCACCGCGAGGTTGTAGTCCTCGCTCTGGTGGTGGACGACGTGCACCGCCCAGAGGATCGAGACGCGGTGGCTCAGGCGGTGCCACCAGTAGTAGGCGAAGTCGACGCCCACGAGCGCCACCAGCCACTGCAGCCACGGCTGCTCGAGGGTCAGCCAACGGTGGGACTCGAAGAGCCGAACCTCCAGCCCGAGCAGCCAGGCGTTCGCCAGCACCAGGACCACCTGCTGGCCGACGCCACAGCCGAGATCCGACAGGGCGTCGGGTAGGCGGTAGACGCGACGCCCACCGCGACGCGCGAGCAGGAGCTCGACGCCGATGAGCAGCAGGAAGAACGGAATGGAGAAGGCGATGAGGTTCGACATCGCGACGCGCTCGCTGGCTACCCTCTAAGCAACGTCCACCCCCTGGTCCGCGCGACCCCCAGAAGGGCGGAGGCCGTCGCGGCGCGACCACAGCGCTTCCGCCGGGCCGAGAAGGAGGTTGGAACCGGACGCTGCCCTACGGTCAGGGCAGGGCCCCCAGGAACGGGAACTCCGCGTCGAGCACCGCCTTCACCCGTTCGGCCTGCGGGGGCTCTCCCGGTCCCACCACCAGGTGACCTCCGACCACCCTCACCGGCGCGTTCAGCTTGCGCGCGCGCAGTTCCTCCTCGACCTCGTCGCGCAGGTTCTGGAGGGCGGGCGGGGCCAAGCCCACGCTGAGCCTGACCAGTGCGGGGTCGTCGTGGAGGAACTTGTGGAGCTGCTCGAGGGAGGACCAGCTGTCCACCTCGCCTTCAATAGCGTAGCGCTCCGATTCGCCTGGCTGGCGCACCAGCCGAAGCTTCTTGTGCCAGGAGACCATCGGCTCGAGCCGGCCACGGACGGTGTCCTCGACGATGACCTCGTACTCCGCAGGCGGACCCTTCAAGAACTTGAAGCGCAGCCGAGTCCGGCCGTTCTTCAGGCCGATCACCTCCACGCCGGCGGTGCCCTTCGGCCGGAGGTTCACGACTTCTCTGTTCGACATCTCCGGCACCACCATGCTCCTCAGCGGGATGAAGTACTGCTGGTCCACGTTCACGTAGAATCTGCTTGGGCGCGGGCTCCGCCGGAGCCGCACCAAGGACCAGTGCGAGCATCAAAGAACCGGTGATCATCAGGGCTCCCATCGGGTGACTCGGGACTGCGTAGGCCTCTCGGCCGGCCATCGAAAGCCAGCCAGACGCGGCCGGCAGCAGTCAGGTTATCGGGGCGCGCGCGGGTCCGTGCAACCGGCGCAGGAACGCGTCAGCGCCTGCGCATGCCAGGAGCGTTGCGCGGCTCGGGACTAGACGGCGGGACGGCATGAGGGGGCGCCGGTCATGTCATGAAATGGGTGCCTATCTTCAGCAGGCGTGGTCGCGGTGCGCACGGATGGACCTTCTTCCGTGCTCGACTTGCCGCGGTCACTGCCCAGGGCAGCAGGAGGCCCGCGCGCTGACGCTTGCGGCTCGGGCTCCCGGTTCTCCGGCCTCGCGCGACTGACACCGTGGAGGTCGCCCACCTATGTCTCGAATCCCTGGTGTTCATCTCGATCCTCTGCTTCCTCTTCGCGGCCGCGTTCTGGGCCCTCTTCGGCGAGGTCGTGGAGGAGGACCTCTTCAGCGCCCGCGCCAACGCAGTCGCCACGGGTCAGTCACGCCGGACGGTGGAGCTGCTCCTCTGGGGTTACGCCTCGCAGACCACGGCCGTCGCTTCCGAGACCACCTTCCAGGGCCGGCGTGGCGAAGTGAATCGTGGAGGCTCCGTGACGGTTCCCGCCGGAGGCACGTTGAAGGAGTGGGGGTTCGCCGCCCAGAAGATCTGGCCCACCTACTGGAGGTGCACGGTCGGTTTCGATGCCGCCGGCCGCGTGACCGGCGTGCACGTGGGCGCGCTCACCGTCGGCTGAGCCTGGCCCTACTTCGCTCCGCCCGGAGCCCTCAGGCCGTAGGTCTTGCGATCGTTGTAGGGGTTCGACGGAGCCGGCGTCCCGGTGCTCTCGCGCTCCGGCTGCTGCAGGGGCAGCCAGAGGCGGAACAGCGAGCCCGCGCCCGGCCTGGTCTCGAACTCGAGCGCTCCGCCGTGGCGCTGCGCCATCGCCCAGGACGACGACAGCCCCAGGCCCACGCCCTGCCCCGCGAGGCGCGTCGTGAAGAAGGGCTCGAAGAGGTGGGCCGTCACCTCCTCGGACATCCCCACTCCGGTGTCGGCGACCTCCACCAGCGCCCGCTCGCCCTCCACCGCGGTGCGCACCGAGACCCGCGCCTCGTCGGTGCGCGCTGCAGGGCGGTCGCGCACCGCCAGCACGGCGTTGTGGAGCAGCGCCAGCAGCGCCTGGCCCAGCGCCGCGTCCTGCGCGGGGATGGGCGGCACCCGGCCGTAGGCGGCCTCGAAGCGCACGCCCTGCCAGAGCGCGTCGGGGATGAGCTTGCGCGCCGTTTCCAGGGCCTGGCGCAGGTCGAGCCGCTCCCAGGCGGCGGCTTCGACCCGAGAGAACTCCTTGAGGCCGCGCACGATGGCCTGCACTCGCGAGAGCGCCTCTCCCGACTCCCCCAGCAGCGCCGGCAAATCCTCGCGCAGGAAGTCGAGGTCCGCCTCCTGGCGCGCCTTCCCGACGCGGGCACGGGCTGGGTCCGCCAGGGCGCCCTCGGCCGACTGGTAGGCGTCGATGACCGACAGGAGCTTGGGAACCGAGCCTTCGAGCGCGCGCAGGTTGGCCAGCACGGCCGCCAGCGGGTTGTTGATCTCGTGGGCCACGCCCGACGCCAGCTGGCCGACCGAGGCGAGCTTGGCGGCCTCCACCAGCTGCTGCTGCGTCTGCTTGAGGTCGGCCAGCGCGCGCTGCAGGTCCGCCGTCCGCTCCGACACCCGCTTCTCCAAGGAGAGGTTGAGCGTCTCGAGCTCGCGGTTGCGCTCGGCGATGACCTGGAGCAGGTCGTCCATCGCGTCGCTGAGGAGACCGTGCGTGCCCTGGGCGCCCTTGGAGGCGCGCGCATAGGCCACCTCGGGGGCCTCGCCCGCCCGCACCAGCGCCACCTGCCGGGCCGCGAGCTGGTCGGTGCCCACGATGTGGCCGGCGAGCCAGCGAATGAGGAAGGTCAGCAGCGCGCGTCCCGCCTCGTCGCCGTCCAGCGCGTCGGCGCGCCGCCGCCCCACCTCGTCGACGAAGCGCGCGTGCTGCTCGCGGTGCAGGTCCAGGAAGCGCGGGTCGAGCCCGGCTTCGACCAGCAGGTTGATCTCGTCGGCGAAGTGCGAGGCCGCGTAGGCCGACAGGTCGTCGAGGAGCGCCGCGACCGTCTCGCGAGGCACGGTCACGCTGCGCGCTGCCTGCTCACCGAAGGCGTTGATCCGCTCGACCAGGCCCCGATGCTGCTCGTCGACGGAGGTCAGGCCGGTGAGGAAGCGATCGTCCCAGGCCAGTGAGTGCATGCCCCAGGGGTACCACGAGTGAAGGCGCGCTCGTCCTCGAGGCCCGAATCCGTCGAGCACCCGAGCTCGGTCCTTTGGACCGGGCTCACGCTCGCCAGCCAGGACTCCCGCGCTGCTCGGCGCTGAGCCCGGATGCCCTCCTCGGCGGCCTCACTGACTCGCCGCGCCAACGGTCAGGTCAGGAGTCTCTGGAAGCTCGGTCCGAAGCTCTGGGCCGACTCCCGGAATCTCCAGCAGCGCTCGCGCGGCCGGGCGGATGGCGTGCTGGTACGCGGGCGGATTGACGCTCCGTCGAGTCGTGCGCAGGAGCGCTTCGACGACTTGGGGCCTGGCGGCTTCATCGCGCTGGGCGACGTCGAGCAGCGCGATGGCCGCCGCCGTGTTGCTCCAGTCGGCGGGGCCGTCGAGCACGTCCTCGAGCGCGCGTCGCCTCGCTGACTCCGACCACGGTTCGACGCCTAGGTGCGACACGACCAGCGCCGCCGCGACCTGGACCCTGAAGTACCAGTCCCAGGGTTCGAACAGCTCCGGCTCCTTCGGCGGGTGGACCATGACCGCCAGCACCTGGCGAAGGTCCTCCGGCATCAGGACGTGCGCCGCCGCGTGGGCTGCGTTGCTCCACCCGTCGAGCCGGTAGGGCTCCTGGGCGACCAACCCCACCTCGCGGGCCACCTGCTCCGGAGGAGGCGGGAGGTTCGGAGCGGCCTCTTGGATAAGGGCGCCTGACTGCTCGTAGGTCCAGAGGAGGTGTTCGACGGGCCTGATGGGCAGCCTGGGATCCCCCTGCGCAGCGACCGGGAAGCTGACCCGGAAATCCGGGAGGAAGCGGCGAACGGCTGCGATCATGCTCGGAGCCTCGAGCGCGGACGCCGCAGTGCTGATGGCCTGGGCCCCGGTATCTCGCACCTGGACGGCGAGGTTCAACGTGGCGTCACGCCTGACCGGCAGCTCCTGCGACAGCGGTTCGGGCTCGGCAGGCTCTTCGCTCTCCGCTTCAGCCACGGACGTTGCCACAGCGCCTCGGCGAACGACGAAGACGATGACCGCCACCAGCGCCGCTCCGAAGAGCAAGAGCAGCCCAGCTCCGCCGGTCATCGACGCACCCCTTTCGAGTCCTCGAGCGGTCCGAGGCGTTGCTTCGAGTCTTCGTGGAGCATAGGGCATCAGCACCGATGGGCGGGGACCGCCGTTGACGCCAGATACGCCACCGCCCCATCCCGCGGCCGGTGATCCCTCGACTATCCTGGCCACGCACCGCTCAGCGAGGTCGTAGAGGCAAACACGCTAAGTCCCCTGTCGCCCTACGCCGCGAGCAGGATTCGCGGAGACACCATGCCAGCGCCATCCCAGCTCCGAATCGCGGGCCTCGCCCTGCTGGCGCTTGCCTGGCCGGAAGCGACCTGGGCCTTCGACTGTGTCAAGGCCACGGCGCCGGACGAGAAGGCGCTCTGTCAGTCTGAAAGCCTGACCACGCTCGACGACCTCTTGAACGACGTCTACCAGGCCGCTCGCGCCAGGTCCGAGGACGCCGCGGCACCCCAGGCCGACCAGCGCTCCTGGCTCAAGGAGCGGCGCGCCTGCGCAGCGAATGCGCCTTGCCTGAAGGCACGCATGGAGGAGCGCATCGTCTCGCTCTCCGCGCTCCTGGGGTGCGCCTCCAAACCTCGTCAGGTCGGGCCGCTCAAGGTGCAGCAGATCTGGCGTCGGAGCACGTGCCGGGACCACGTCTTCGACGCGCCCCGCTCGGCAGCGGCAGCGGTCACGGCCATCAACGCCTTCCTCGACGACCCACCGCCGAAGGCCGACGAGGGCTGCTCCGAAGACGACGAGCGATGGCTGGTCTACGCCACCGGGCAGATCGCCACCGTCGAGCAGAGAGGGATGTCCTACTGCGGAGGGCCCTACCCCAACGCCTTCCATTCGTTCCATACGTGGAACCTGCAGACCGGTGCCGAGCTCTCGGTCGCGGACCTCTTCGGCCCCAAGACCACCTTCGAGACCGCCATCGCGGCGCTCAAGGCCGCGGGAGCAGGGAAGCTGGAAGACTACGAGTGCGATTACCTGTCCAAGGACAGCCCCTGCGCAGACCGGCAGAGTGCCCAGGTGACCGTCTCCATCCACCAGCAAGGCGTTGCGACGCTGGGCGTCGTCTGCTCCTGGATCCATGCCATCCAGGCCTGTGGCGGGCCGTGGGATCTGCCTGCGCAGTCGCTGAAGGGACGCCTGACCCCCGCCGGCCGGCGCTTGCTCGGTTCCCTGACGGGTTCCGCTCATCCTCACCGAGCAAGGCCAACTGCGAGGCCGAGCGTTTCGGGCATGGTTGTGCCCTTCGCCGTGACCAGGTCTCAGAGAGATCAGCGCCTTCGCAGCAGCCAGAGCACGGGCGCGACGCTTGACTCCAGCATCTGCTCCTCGCGGTCCTGCCGAGCCAGGGCGTTGTCGGAGTCGTCATGGTTGATGGTTGCCTCTGGAGGTCGGAGAGTCAGCACCGGCAGGGGCCTCGAGCGACCCGCATAAGGTATGTCAGCATCCATCAACATGGGCCGACTCGAATCGCGCGGCGGGAGGAGTCCTTGATGAGGTGGACGGCGTGGGTCTTCTGTTTTGTCCTCATCCAAGGCTGCGCCACGACGCCGGCCCGGTACGGCGCTCCGGAGTGCGACGACGCTCGGGGCAACGGCAAGAAGAAGTGCGTCTCCCAGAAGGACGTCATGACCGTCGTCGTGGCCCACAAGGCGGGCGTCAAAGAGTGCGTCGATCGGCACAAAGCCGAACATCCACTGAGCATGGGTACGATGATCATGCGCTGGACGATCCTCACCTCCGGGGAGACGAGCGACATCTCGGTCGTGAAGGACGCTCCAGCGTCATCGGTCGAAGGACCGCGACCGAGCCCTTTCGGCGAGTGTCTGGCTGACTGGATAGCGACGCTGAAGTTCCCCGCGCACGAGGTCCAGGGCGAGCCGGTCACGTTTCCGGTCAAGTTCTAGTGGGCCGACGGTGCCGACGAGCCCCAGCTAGAACCGTCGCCCCCTCGCGGATTTCTGAGCCCTCGGGCCGTCGGGCGCGCCTGAATTCAAGCGCTTCCCTCGCTAGGCTCGTGGCACATCGCTTGCGACGTAAGCCGTTCCACCGTCGACTGGGCGGACCGCCATGCCAGCTTCCCGTATCCCCTTCCTCGGCCTGCTCCTCCCCCTCGCCCTGCTGCTCCTGACGGGCTGTCCCCCGCCGCCGCCCGGTAAGGCCGCCGATGCAGGGACCTTCGAACCCGACGCGGGCGGCTTCGACAGCCACAGCCATCGCGGCGCCATCGACCTCGCCACGCTCGACCAGCTCTCCGTCGCACCAGGCGACCTCGAGCAAGGCCAAGTTCGTGCTCACCGAGTTCCAGGACGACGAGCGCCGCGCGATCTCCTTCCTGGAGGACGGCTTCTACACGCTCCACGACCAGTGGTACTGGTTTCACCTCCTCAACGGCGTCGCCCTCCCCGGCGTCGACGTCGCGCCGGTCGAAGGCCTGCACTTCTCGACGGTCGAGGAGATCGTCACCTGGGCGCACGGCCGCTCGCCGCTGCCGCTCGACCTGACCTGGGTCGAGGCGGGCAGCCGTCTCTACTCGCCGCACTTCTACGACCTGGCGCTCAAGGCGCAACGCGAGCTCGGGCTGGGCGGCGTCATCCACTTCCCGGCGCGCAGCGGCCGCGCGGAGCACTGGGTGTTCGAGCTGGAGTACTCCGACCGGATCAAGCACCCCGACCTCGTCCGCTACTTCCAGATGCTGGAGGCGACCCTTCCGTCCGAGATCGCCTCGCGCATCCTCTGGGTCGTCCGCTCGCCCGGCCAGCAGGCGCTCGCCGACGAGATGAAGGCGTCGCAGCTCGCCTACTGGGACCGCGTCATCCGCTACCAGGACCTCGCCGTGCCGGGCGAAGTCGAGGTCTACGCGCCCGGGCTGACCGCGGGCTTCCCGAAGTTCATCCGCAGCGGCGAGCCGCTCGAAGGCGCCTCGACCTCGCTGCTCTTCCTCGAGGACGTCCCCGACTTCCTCCCACCCTGCGCCGGGCTCGTCACCTCCGTGCCGCAGACCCCGCTGGCCCACATCGCCCTGCTCGCGCGCAACCGCGGCATCCCCGACGCCTACCTGGGCGGCGTGCTCGACCGCCCCGACCTCGAGCAGCTGGCCCGCGCCGGCGCCCCCGCCATCGTCCAGGCCGTCGCGCCCGATCAGCTGCGCATCCAGGCCATGACCTGGAGCCAGTACAGCACCTGGAGCCAGCTGCGCCGGACCGCGCCGGTCGCCATCCCGGCCATCGACCTCGCGACCGCGCCGCTCCTGGTGGACCTGGTGACGTTGCCGCCCGAGGAGATCGAAGCCAAGCGCCCGCTCATCGGCGGCAAGGGCGTGGGCATGGCGGTCTTGGACCACGCGCTGACCGATCCTCGCGCCGCGCTCAGCGCTCCCCACGGGCCGCTCTCGATCACCGTGAAGGCGTACGTGGAGCACCTCGAGCCCTTGCGGCCGCTCCTCGCCGACGTGTTCGCCGACCCGGCGTTCCTGTCCGACGAGAAGGTCCGCTTCCTGGTCCTCGAGGGCATCAAGGACTACGACGATCGCTATCCGGACCCGGCCTCGGTCGAGCTGCGCACCCAGCTCGCGAGCTCGCGCACGAGCGGCGACCCGCTCCGGGTCTTGGTGGAGGCCGGCGGCGTGCGGCGGGCGCTGCGCGACCTGCCGATCGCCTCGACGACGCTGGCGGCCATCACCACCGAGCTTCCAGTCGCGCTTCGGCAGCTACGCCGCGACCCAGGCGCTGCGCTTCCGCTCGTCGTCGAACGTCGAGGACGCCCAGGGCTTCAACGGCGCCGGGCTCTACGACTCCAACAGCGGCTACCTCGCGCCCGAGGCGCAGCCCGACCCCGACGAGCGCAAGAAGTCGATCGAGTGGGCGCTCAAGAAGACCTGGGCGTCCTACTGGTCCGCGGAGGCGTTCGAGGAGCGCCGGACCGCGCTCGTCCCGCACCTCGAGGGCGCAATGGCGGTGGTGGTGCACGCCGAGTTCTCCGACGCGCTCGAGGCGGCCAACGGCGTGCTCACGCTCACGCTGCGGCACGACGGCGGCAACCCGCTGGCCTCGATGGTGGTCGACTCGCAGCCGGGCGCCGAGAGCGTCACCAATCCCAGCACGCCGGGTGCGCTCCCCGAGGTGGTCGTGGTCGAGCGCGCGGCGACGGGCGCCTCGCCCACGCTGCAGCGCGTCCGCGCGTCGACCGTGACGACCAACGGCGCGCCGGTCCTGACCGACGACGAGCTGCTGCGCCTGTTCGAGGCTGCGAGCGCGGTGGCCGAGACCTGGCTGGAGGCCGGCAACGCGGGGGTCCCCGCCGTCAAGGCCGACCGGGTGGTGACGCTCGACTTCGAGCACCGCCGGGTCCTCCAGGGCTGGCCGGCGGTGGGCTCCGGCCTGGACTACCCTTCGCGGCTGGTCCTCAAGCAGGTGCGCTCGCTCGATCCCGCGGTGCACCCGGTCGTCGCCGCGCTGGGGCTCCCCGCTCCGCGCGACGTCCTCTCGCGGGCCCGCCGCGTCGAGCGCCGGTCGTGCGTCAGCCCCGGGCTCCAGTTCAGCGAGACGGTCGTCTACACCGACCCGAACCGGCTGCCCGACCTCGGGTTCTCCGAGCGGCCCTTCACCGCGACGCTGGTGGTGGTCCTGGCGGCGGACGTTCCGGAGCTCGGGCTCGCCAAAGGCCACCGGACCGACCTCGACCACACGCAGCTGGCCTCCATCACCCGCCCCGACGCGCAGGGGATGAGCATCCTCGCCACCCTGAGCGCCACCGCAGCCGCCGCGGCGGGCTTCACCGAGCTCGAGGGCCGCGTCTCCACCGGAGAGTGGCGGCTCAGCCAGGGGACCCAGACCGCCTCCGGCACCGGGCTCCAGTGCACGACCACCGCGCTCTACTCCTCCCCCGAGGACTACTTGCTCTCGCTGCTCGCGGGGCAGTGACGAAGCGCACCAAGGTCACTCCATCGAAGCCACCTCGTCGCCCCAGTCCGCACCGTCGACCGCTACGATGCCGGACCATGGCCTACCGGATTGAGCAGGCGAAGACGGGGCGCTCGGCGTGCCGCGAGTGTGGGCGGACCATCGAGCAGGGGAGCTGGCGGTTCGGCAGCGACGACGGCACCCTGTCGCGCTGGTTCCACCTCCCCTGCGCCGCGCAGTCGAACCTGCGCTCGTTCAAGCCGTTCCGCGACGAAGCCGCCAAGCTCCTGAGCGCCCCCGCGAACGCTGCTACCGCAGCGGAGCCGCGGCTGGCGGTCGCGGCCCGCAACCCCGACCTCGAGAAGGCGGTGCTCGAGAAGCCGGAGAGCGCCGAGGCGCTGAGCGTGCTCGCCGACTGGCTGCAGACGCGAGGCGATCCGTGGGGTGAGCTCATCGCGCTCACCCTGGCCGGCAAGGAGCGCGAAGCGCGCAAGGTGATGAAGGAGCATCAGGCGCTCCTGACCGGCGGGCTCCCTCCCAAGTTCTTCGTCTGGCACCGCGGGCTGATCGTGAGGGCCTCCCTCGAGGCGCGCAAGATCCCCCATATCGTCGCGCAGCTCGAGACGCTCTTCTCGCTCCGGACGGCCTTCGCCCTGCGGATTCTTGCGCCTGCCGCTCATGCCCGAGCGTCAGGTCCTCGAGGCCCTTTCGAGCCGCGCACCGCCCTCCCTGCGCTCGCTCTTCATGCAGCTGGGCCCCTGGGCCGGCGATCTCGACGCGCTGCGGCTCCCGCAGCTCAAGGCGCTTCGCTTCTGGGTGGGCGGGCTCGTCTCGCCGGCCCAGCTCGCCCCGCTCTTCGGCGCCGAGGGCGTTCCTGGCGTGCGCGAGCTGGAGCTCTTCGGCGGGTCTTCGCAGCTGACGGTCGAGGCGATTGAAGCCTTGCTGGGCTCCAAGCTGCTCCAGCAGCTCGAGGTCCTGCGGCTGCACCAGCACGTCCTCGACGAGCCGGGCTCCCAGGCGCTGCTGGCGGGCGTCGGCAAGCTCCAGCACCTGAAGGCGGCGCAGATCGAGGCGTGGAGCTCGACGGTCACGGCGCTCGACCAGGCGCTCGCGCCGCAGGTGGCGGCCTGGAAGGAGATCCCGCCTCGCCCTCCGTACGAGGAGTGAGCACCGCCAGCAGCGCAGTCGCAGCGCCTCTCGCCGGGAGCGGTCGCTTCCTCGAATTCGAAGACCGGATTCTTCGAGCGGGGTGCCACCTGCGGTGTCTGCGACGGGCGTGGAGTCGTTGACCTGCAGCCGTGCGAGGACCCCTGGCCGTCCTGGCGCGACTAGCCTCCGCTCGCGGACTAGTTCCCCGAAGCACGAGCTCTCGGAGCGTGAAGCTTCCCGTGCTGGCGCGCGTCGTTGGGCCACGACGTCTGGCTCTCGGCCGATGCGTGCGACGCCTGCCTGTTCTGCGCCCGCCCCCGACTGAAGAGCGCGCGTCGGTGCGAGCGGGTCGCTGAAGATAGGCACCCTTTTTGTGACATGAACTCGGCAGGAAGTTGCGGCTCAGCCCGGGGCGTTCACTCCAGCCGGAAGGCCGACTTGAACTCCTGCTGGTCGAGCAGCGCCCGCAGCACCGCCGTGGAGTCGGGCGCCGCGTAGAACGGGTGGGAGCGGAAGAGCGCCCCATAGGCTTGGTCGAAGTGGCTGATCGTCTCCCCGACGATCTCGCGCATCTTGGGCCGCTGCTCCGCGAGGAAGTGGAGCTTGGTCGCGGAGTAGGCCCCGGACTCGACGAAGCTCTTCACCTTCCGGCGGCAGTGGCAAGGCGCGTCGGGGTTCACCAGGCCGCAGTGGCCCTGCATGTACTGCTGCAGCCGGGCGCGGGCGCGCGAGAGCGTCTTGCGGAAGGCGTCGGGCGACACGTCGAGCAGCTCCGCTCCGATCTCGCTCGAGACGTTGAACGCGACGACCAGGATGAAGGCCAGGCGTTGCTCGCGGTCCAGGCAGAGCAGGGTCCCCATCACGCAGGCGATGGTGAGGTCGGCGACGATGCGCTCGGTCTCCGGGGACGCCTCCGGGTCCTGGTCGGGCACCGTGTCCACGAAGGCGTAGTACGAGTCGAAGCCGCGGATGGCCTTCTCGTAGCCGCGCGTCTTCATGTTGATGATGTGGTTCGTCACGATGCGGTAGAGCCAGGTCCGGAAGCTGCTCTTCTGCGCGTCGTACCCCGAGAGCTTGGTGAGGACCTTGACCAGGACCTCCTGGGTGACGTCCTCGGCGTCCTGGCGAACCATGACCATGCGGAAGGCCAGGTTGAAGATCCACGGCTGATGGCGCCCGAGGAGCGCCTCCAGCGACTGCCGATCGCCTGCCAGGGCACGGGAGACGAGCGCCTGGTCGGTCTGGTCAGCGCTCTCGGGGGCGAAGGGAGAGAGGGGCTCGGTCACGGGGTTCTCCGGTCAAACGGTGGCCGGCGCTGGATGCACCGGCGTCCTTGATACCCCGCAGCGCCTGCGTCGTGACCGCTCGCGCATCGGCCCCGACTGCACCGGCGAAGGCGTGTCGCGACGCGGGTGAGCTTCAGAAGGGGCAGAGCACCGCGCCGAACACGGATTTGGCCTCCCCCGCCAGCTCGATGTTGTCGAGCCAGACCATCATCCCCTGGCCGCCGAGGGTCGCTGTCGCAGGGAAGAGGGAGCGCGAGGCCCACATCGGCTGCCCGCTCAGGATCAGGCCGGTCTCGCCCGGAGCGTCGTCGAGCACCGTGCCGTCGGGGCCGAGATGCGCGCCGAAGATTCCGGCGCCGCCGTTTCCCGAGAAGCCAGTCGAGCCCCAGGCCACGAGCGTCCCCTGACCGAACCGGAGCGCGCGCGGATGGTCCTTGTAGCCTGGACCGGTGTTGATGCCGAAGCCGCCCGCCTCGGGCAGGCCATCGAGCACGCCGTCCGTTCCCAAGCGGGCCCCGCGGACGTTCCCCTCGCCCCACATGTGGGGCTCCGTCGCGTCGAACCACACGACGATGTTGCGGGTCCCGTCGAAGGCCGCGTGCGGGTGTCGCTGCTCCCCGGGCGCGGTGCAGATGGCAATCCCTGACGGATCGAGCACGGTGCCGTCGGGGCTCACCCGGGCGGCGTAGATGTCGGCGTTCTCGTCCAAGCCGGCCTGGTTGCGCTCGTCCTGCCAGACGACCAGGAAGGACGTGCCGTCGTAGCTGACCGCGGGGGAGAACTGGTTGCGCTTCGCCTCGGAGATGGAGATCTCCTCGGAGACGTCGCCGGTGGGAGAGATTCGCCTGGCGAAGAGGCTCGCGTCGTAGGTGCTCGTGGACCTGCCATACACGACCAGGTAGGTGCCGCCGCCGAACGCGACGACCGGCCAGGACGAGACGGTCTCCGTCGTGATGGCGAACGGACCGGCCACGACCGAGCCGTCCCGCGAGAGCCGCAGGCCTTGGGCGACGCGGGACTGGGCCCCGAAGACCACGAGGTATCCAGCCCCGTCGGAGGCCACGTCGACCCCGATCGGCTCGTCCAACTTGTCGAGGAGCGTGAGCTCCTTCTCGACGGTGCGGTCCTTCGCGACGAGCGCCGCGACCAACGAGGACGCCTTGGGCGAGCGGACCATCCGCGGGACGACCACGAGGAACCGGTCGGGGCCGGCGGCGATGGCCGGCGGGCCGGGCCGGTCCTCGTCGCTGTTTGCCTCCGCCAGGTTCGTCAGCAGCGCTCCACCCGGGTCCATCCGGCACGGGACCGGCGTGCCGGCGTCGCGCAGCCCGGAGTCGTCGGTGCCACCGTCCGCGACCGTGCCGCCGTCGGTCGTCCCGGGCGTGGCCGTGACCGGCGAGAAGCAGGCGGCGAGCAGGGAGGCGGCCATCGCCGCGAGTGCGGGCATCTCGGTGGGATGTCGGGGGATTCGCATGGGTCCTCTTCGGCCACGGCCAGTCAGGACCTGGAGCAGCACGGTCCGAGGCTCGGGACATGAGCGGCCGCGAGCCTCTGCGGGCTTCGCGGCCGCGGTCCTACCGGAGGCTTGGCGTGCGGCTACTTGAGCTCGCCAGAGTCGGTGATCACCACGTCCTGGGTCGGCTTGCCGCCCTTCGTCCCCACGGCCTCCATCGCCTTCACCACCTCGGCGCCGCTGGTCACCTTGCCGAAGACGACGTGCTTGCCATCGAGGAAGCTGGTCTTGGTGAAGGTGATGAAGAACTGGCTGCCGTTGGTGTTCGGGCCCGCGTTGGCCATCGAGAGGACCAGCGTGTCGTGCTTGAGGGTGAAGTTCTCGTCCGCGAACTTCTCGCCGTAGATGGACTTGCCGCCCCGGCCGTCGCCGCTGGTGAAGTCGCCGCCCTGGGCCATGAAGCCGGGGATGATGCGGTGGAACTTGGAGTTCTTGAAGCCGAAGCCCTTCTCGCCCGTGCAGAGCGCGCGGAAGTTCTCGGCGGTCTTGGGCACGGCGGTCGCGTTGAGCTCCATCACGATGCGCCCGGCCTTCTTCCCGCCGATGGAGACGTCGAAGAAGACCTTCGGGTTGCCGGCATGGGCCGGTGCGGCGGCGAAGAAGGCGAGGACGAGGGCCAGGACGGACAGGATTCGCATTGCGCTTGCTCCGTGGAGGTTGGGTGGACCTGCTCCTGATAGCAGCAAAGGACGCCACGGTCAGCCCGGGGCTTCACAGGCGGCGCCTCGCCTGCGTGAGCCGGGCCCCGGGGGCCGCGCGGCCCCAGGCCCTCCAATGAAAGTCGGCCGAGGGGTGGGCGCGGAGGCTGCTCAATGGGAAGATGGTGCCGCCTGTGGAGGTGCCAAGCCGGGAGGGGAACGGGGGCGCGATGGGCGAGCAGGACCTTTGGAGCGAGATCAAGGCCGGCGAGCCGGAGCGCCTGCGGCGTCGGCTCGTCGCGCTGGCGGACGCCTCGTCGCCCCATCTGCACCAGCACGCGCTGGGGCTGGCGACCCTCTTCGAGGTGAGCGGCCGGCTCGTGCGCTCGCTCGAGCTCGACTCCCTCCTCCAGGCGACCACCGACGGCATGGCCCGGCTCTCCGAGTTCGACACCGCCGCCGTCTACCTGCTCGAGGGCGACTCGCTGCGGCTGGGCGCCACCACTCCGCCGCTGCCGCCCGGCTTCCCCGAGCACCTGCGGCTGGCGCCCCTGCACGACCACCCCCGCATCCGCCAGGCGCTCTCCACGCGCGCGCCGGTCTTCGTCCCCGACATCGCCCAGGCGGTCCTGACGCCCGCGGAGCAGGCGGTCACGGAGCAGCGGGGCCTGCGCACGCTCCTCTACGTCCCGCTCGTCTCCGGGCAGGCCGCCATCGGCGCCCTCATCGTCGGCTCGGTCGGCAGCCCCCGGGAGATCTCCGAGGCCGGCCTCGAGCTGTGCGGCGCGCTCGCCAACCTGGCGGCGGTGGCCGCGCAGAACGCCCGGCTGTTCGAGCAGAGCCGGCGCCACGCGGCGGCGCTGGAGAAGGAGAATGGCCGAACGCAAGCGCTCGGAGGCGGAGCGGCTGGAGCTGGAGCGCCGGCTGCTCCACGCCCAGAAGCTCGAGAGCCTGGGGGTGCTCGCCGGCGGCATCGCCCACGACTTCAACAACCTGCTGCAGGCCGTGCTGGGCAACCTCGACCTGGCGCTGGCCACGGCCTCGCCGGGCGCGCCGGCGCCGGAGGGGCTCGAGGCGGCGGCCCTGGCGGCGCGCAAGGCAGCGGACCTGACCCGGCAGCTGCTCGCCTACTCGGGCCGGGGCCACTTCGACGTCCGGGCGGTCGAGCTGGGGCAGCTGGTGCGCGACAACGCGGCGCTCCTGCGCACCAGCGTCTCCCGAAACGTCGCGCTGGAGCTGAGCCTCGCGAGCGACCTCCCCGCCATCGAGGCCGACGCCGGGCAGCTGCAGCAGGTGGTGATGAACCTGCTCACCAACGCCTCCGAGGCCATCGGCTCCAAGCCCGGGACCATCCGCCTCAGCACCAAGGTGCGCGAGCCCACCTCCGACGAGCTCGGCCGCACCCGCACCGGCCGCGCGCCCGAGGCCGGCCGCTTCGTCGAGCTGGCGGTGGCGGACGACGGCTGCGGCATGGACGCCGCGACGCTGGAGCGGCTGTTCGACCCGTTCTTCACCACCAAGAAGACGGGCCGGGGCCTGGGCATGTCGGCGCTGCAGGGCATCGTGCGCGGCCACCGCGGCGCGCTCCTGGTCGACAGCACCGAAGGCCGCGGCACCGTGGTGCGCGTGCTCTTCCCGGTGAAGGACGGCGTCCGGCCGCCAGCGCCCGAGCCCGCCCCGGCGAAGGCGAAGGCGACGGCGGCCGCGAGCGCGCCCCGCGGCGCGGTGCTCGTCGTCGACGACGAGGAGCTGGTGCGCACCGTCGGCCGCGCCATGCTGCGCAGCCTGAAGCGCGACGTGCTCACCGCCGCCAGCGGCAAGGAGGCCCTGGAGCTGTACCGCGCCCACGCGGGGCACATCGAGACGGTGCTGCTGGACCTCTCGATGCCCGAGATGGACGGGATCGCCACGCTCAAGGCGCTGCGCGTGCTCGACCCTGCCGTGCGCGTCCTGCTGTCCAGCGGGTACGACGAGGAGGACTCCGTGCGCAGCCTTCCGCCCGATCCCAACGTCGTGTTCCTGCAGAAGCCCTATACGCTCGCAACGCTGCGCGAGGCGCTCGGGAGCCGCTGAGCGGGTCCTCACCGAGCCCTCCCCCCTGCCCCCTCCCCAACCTCCCAAACTGCGGGAGGGGGTCCGCTCTTCGCCTTCGGCGTTCCTGGCCGGAGCTCTCTGCCGCCACGCCTGCGCTCGTGGCTTCGCGGTCGGTCGCTTCAGGTCGAGCTCACCGCGTCACGCACAGCGTCGCGCCGCGGTCGTCCGGCGCCGCGAACTCGCGATGGAAGAACCAGACGAGCCCGTCTCCCTGCTCGGCGAAGAGAAAGGCCGTCACCTCGCTGATCGTGGCGGCGAGATGGTTCGAGCCATCGATCCCCATTTCGAACTCGACCACGAAGCGCGTCTGCTCGAGGTGGGAGCGGACTCGCTTGCCGCCCTTGTTCTTCGGAAGCAGCTCCATCGTCTCCTCGAGCTCGCCCGCGACCGGCGGGCCTACTCGCACCTGCACCGGCCGCTGGCTGGCGTGCCAGTGCAGCTCGGCGCCGTTGAGCGAGCCGCCCTCGGACGCGATCTGGAACTGCTCCCACATCGCGTCCACGGCGGCCTCTTCGCCTTCGGGGAGGTCGAGCGTCTCGGCCAGGGTGCAGAGGTCGGCGAGCTTCAGCTCCTCGGTGACCATCTTCGCCGTGACGTGGTCCACCGACTTCTTGCAGAACACGAGAATCCGCGCGGGCATGGCCTTCTTCCTCCGCTGACGACCGCGACAGGTCTGGCCGGGCAACCTGCTAAAGGTATGTCAGCATTCACCAACAGCGCCGCGACTCCTCAGTGCCTCAGGGTTAGGACGACGCCAGGCTCCTCAGCTCGCGCACCACTTCGTTGACCGCCGCCAGGTCCGCCTTCTCGGGCGCGACCGGCTTCTCGCCCTCGAGGAGCTGGACCCCGCTCAGCGTGAGCAGCTCCTTTTCCTCGATGTAGCCCATCCCCACCGCGCCCGAGTAGTCCACGCGCGCGCTCAGCGGCACCCCGGAGAAGTCGCGGAAGTGGCAACCGAAGGCTCCGCCGTCGCTGGCCGCGCCGCGCTTCCAGCCCAGCTTCTCCAGCCCGAAGACGAGCTTGGGCGCCGGCAGCTCGAGTCCTTCGAGCGCCTTCAACGCCGGGGCGACCTCCTTGGCCGAGGCGCACGGCATCTGTCGGGCGAGCTGCTCGAACGGCTGCAGGAGGTGGTAGTCGGCGAAGAGGCTGCTCCAGGCGGTGCGCTGCTTCTCGTCGAGCTCGAGCGGGTGCACGACTCCCACGGTCGCGCCGGCCGGCACCTGGAACGCCTGGTCCTTCTCGTCGGCGAAGGTGCGGTCGACGTCCACCCGGAACGCGGCGGTCAGTCGGCCCTTCGCGTCGTACGCACCCCAGACCAGCCGGCGGGAGAGCTGCAGCACCAGCGGCTTGTCCACGAACAGCAGGCGGTGCTCCTCCGGGCTCCAGCGCCGCCGCGCGATCATCGCGGTCTGCAGCCGGTCGATGCGCGAGCGGGCGATGGCCGCGACGTCCTTCTTGAGCGCCTTGAAGGTCTCGGTGGCCGCCTTGGCCTGGGCTGCGTCGTCCGACTTGGCCGGCTTGGGCAACGCCGCGAGCGCCTTGCCCTCCGCGTCGGCGACGACCAGGTCCAGCCGCTCGTCGAGGCTCACCTTGAAGCGCCGCGCGCCGAAGTCGAGCTCGAGCTCGCCGCGGGCGTCGAGCCCCAGGTCCGGGACCAGCCGGTCCGCCAGCTCCTCGGGGCTCAGGCCGCGGGCCTGGGCGATCTGCGCGATCCGCTCCTGCGCGCCCTCCTGGATGCTGGCGAAACGCACCTTGTCGGCGATGCCCGAGAGCAGCATCAGCGACAGGTCGGTCCCGAGCGCCGCAAGCACGCCGAGCGCCTCCACCGCCCGCGCCGCGGCGCGTTCTCCGGGCCAGGCGCGGATGAGCGGGGTGAGCCGGCGCGCGGTCTCGTCGTCGCCCAGCCAGCCCAGGGCGTGCATCGCCCACATCTCCTTGGGCGGCGAGCCCACCGCCATCCAGGCCTCGAACAAACCCCAGCTGAACTCGCGGCAGCTCTCGCTCGTGCAGGCCTGGCGAACCTGCGCCACGCCGGCGTACGGCGCGTCCGGCTCGCTCATGGCCAGCATCGTCCCCACGTGCTGCGCGGCCTCGGCCGGGACATCCCCGCCTTCGCGCAGGGCGAGCTGCGGCAGGAGCCGGGGCTGGAAGAAGTCGGGGAGCTTGGGCAGCTTCTCGGGGACGTAGGCCGTCGGGTCGCTGCCCACCACGGCCTCCAGCGCGGCGACGACCTCGCGCTTCTGCTTGGCGTACCGCGCCGCGACCTGGGAGACCGCCTCACCCTTTCCCTTGAGGATCATCCGCCGCAGCATCGCCACCGCATTGGCCGCAGCCTTCCCGCCCGCGAGCGCCCTCGGGATCGCCCGCTCGGCCATGGTCTCCGGGTAGCGCTGCGCCCAGGCGTCGGCGACGACGCGCAGCTGCTTGCCCTCGAGCTTGTCGAGCCACGTGTCGGCGATGGCGCTGCCGTCGAAGCCCAGCAGCGCGCTGCCGATGAGGTCGATGCGCATCCGGTCGGCGCCCGTCGCCGAGAGCTGGACGAGCTGCAACAGACCGGGGACGAAAGCGGGGCCGCGGCGCAAGACGGCGGAGAGGACGCAGCGGCCGTACCACGGGTTCGGGTAGTAGAGCCGCTGCGCATTCGTCAGCCCGTTCCAGGCCTCGACCGCGACGTCTTCGGGAGCGAAGTGCATCAGCTGGTAGTCGATGGTGCCCTGGGTCTTGTTCGAGCGGGCCTTGGCCTTCCAGTCCGCGGCCGTCTTCGGCAGCTCCTTGCGGTCGCCGGAGTCAGGGACGAAGGCGTCGAGCGCCTCGCGCTCACCCGGCCGGAAGCACGCGACGACGGGCCTCTCGAACGCCGTGCAGCTCCACCACGGCAGCGGCCGCCTTCGGCTGGGCCTTCCGGGCGAGCCAAGGCGGGTCGACCAGGATCTTGGGGAGCGCCGCCGACGACGCCTCCTTCATGCTGGGCGCGGATGACGACGAAGCCGCGGCGGGGCTCGCGGAGCGCAACTCCGGGTGGGCCGATTCGAGCGCGCCCAGGAGGAGCTTCGCGGCCGCGTTCGCCGGGTGCTTGGCGTCCGCCGCCGCCGGCAGGACCGCGGCGTGCGTCACGCTCGGGTGATCGAGCAGGAACTTCTGCAGCGGCTTGGCGACCTTCTTGATGGAGAGCAACGGCAGCATCGCCCGGAAGGCGAGCGGGGTGTGCAGAGCCTGCAGGTAGGGCAGCAGGCAGCGGTCGGGGTCCACGGCTTCGATCTGCGCGAAGACGGCGCTCGCGGCGGGACCGAGGCGCGCGATGCAGGTCCACAGGCAGGCGGAGTCGGGCGAGAGGTCGCTGACATGGACCGCCAGCCGGCTGCCGAGCGCGGCATCACGGACGGAGGCGAGGGCGAGCTCCGCCTCGGGCCAGCCGTAGACCTTGCGCCGGGGCTTGGCGGCGATCTCGGCGGCGATCGACTCGACCAGCGCCCTCTCTTCGGAGAGGACGAATGCGACCAGCGCCGCGGCGAGCGGTCCCACCTTCGCGACAGCGGGCGCGGCCTTCACCACCTTCTGGTAGTCGGCGTCCGTGGCCGCGGCGACCAGCGTCCGCAGCGCGACCGCGCTCTCGAAGGACTCCATGAAGGCCTTGTCGCGCGCGCTGTCCGCCGAGCCGGAGCGCTCCGCGAAGGGCACGATGCCGTCGCCGAACTTGTGGTAGCCGGACTCCTCCAGCACGTCGCGCTCCATCGTCGCGCCGAGCGCCTCGAGCGCGAAGGCCGGGCCCCTCACACCGCCCCAGAAGCGGATGAGCGTCTTGCGACCGACGTTCATCCAGCGGAGCACCACGTGGCTGTTGGCGGCGCGCTCGACGTCGAGGTCCTCCAGCGTGGTCCAGGCCAACAGGTCGTCGAAGCGCTTCTTGGCTGCCGGAGACTCGGCGGCCGTCTGGCCGCGCCGGAGCAGCTCCACGCCATTGGGGAGCGCGGTCCGGATCTGCGCGAACAGCTTCTCCGGGATCCCTGCCTCGATCACCTCAGCGGGAGGCGGGCCGCCGCGCCAGGTCAGGACGCGCTTCTTCGCCTCCTCCGGGATGACGACCTCGCCTTCGAGGTCCGAGGATCGCGCCGAAGCAGGAGCCGACGCGACGGCGCGCGCTGGCGCTGCAGAGGATGCGGCCGGTGCAGCAGGCTTCGACACAGGAGCCACAACGGAAGCCGCAGCGGCGCCCACCTCCACGTAGCCCTTCCCGGTCTTCTCCCGAATGAGCGAGTCGGCCTCGGACGCCGCCTCCTGCGCCGTGGCGAGCTCCTTCACCTTGGTCTGTCCGTTGGTCCCGAGCTTGCCGAAGCGCACGGTCAGGGAGCTGCCGGCGACCTCGACCTCCCAGAACTTGGACGACGACCCTTCGGTGAACTCGAACCGGCGCATGGACTCTCCTCGGATGTGTGATCTGTGCACTGGCGGCGGACTACTCGCCGGCCTAGGGTGCGCCGGCGCGCGGTTGGATAACGCCGTCGCACTCCCAGTGACGGTGACCGCCGTCACGCAGATACCACGACCCGAGGAGCTTCATGACCAACAGCGCCACCGACTTCCTGCAGAGCGCCTGGACCCTCATCCGCGACCGCAAGGCCCTGCTCGCCCACTACGCCTCCGCCGCGAAGAAGGACCTCGCGTTCGACCTGCACCTGCGCCGCGCCGAGGCGCTCTGCGGCGGCGACGGCGACGCCAGCGAGCTCGCCGGTGCCGCGCTGCGCACCGAGGGCTGCGCCGCGCTCGTCGAGCCGCTCCTCGTCAGCCAGTGGCTCGCGCAGGAGCAGGGCTGGAAGCTCGACGCGCTCGACTCCATCTCGCCTGAGGCCCGCCCCGCGCTCGAGGAGCTCAAGGCCAAGGCCCAATCGGCGCTGGCCACTGCACTCAAGAACACCAAGCAACCCTGGGCCGCCAACGCCTGGCAGGAGCAGCTTGCCCGGCTCAATCTCCTCCTCAGCGGGCCCGAGGCCGCCACCGCACGGATTCTCGCGGCGCTCCAGGCCGGCGAGGGCGTCGCCGCCGACGACCTGCTCGAGCTCGGCAAGGCCGAGATCAAGCAGGCCATTGCGCATCTGCGCCGGGAGCTCGACGGCGGCTTTGCGCCCTACGCCCTGGTCGCGCTGGGGATGCTCGGCGAAGGGCTGCCCGAGGCCGAGGCCGTGCTCCGCCAGGTCCACGGCGAGGCGAAGGAGACCTGCATCTACCGCCTGGCCGCGCAGAAGGTGCTGCGGCTCCACGGCAAGAAGCACGGGCTCGACGAGGCCCGCGCCGGCCTCACCACCCAGCTCGCCCAGTACGGCTTCCCCAAGGTGGGCGAGGCCGTCTTCATCCGGGCGCTGGCGGCCGAGGCGCTCATCGCGCTGGGCGACGAGCAGGACCGCGCGCGCGTCCAGAAGCTCGCCTCCAGCCCCTACCGCAAGCTGCGCCAGGTCGCCCTCAAGGCGTTTGCCAAGCCCCCGACGCTCACCGCCTGGGACCCGGCGCGGGTCGCGTGGGCGCTCGAGCACCACGGCGTCAAAGCGCTCCTCGCCGCGCTGGAGGATCCCTGCGCGGTCTTCGTCGAAGAGGTCGCACGCGCGCTCGCCGATTCCAAGGACGCCAAGGCCAAGAAGGCCGCCACCGCCTTCGTGCTCGCGCGGCTCCAGGATCTGCCCGCCACCAGCTCGGTCTACCGGGAGGTCGACGCTGACGCCGAGGTCTACCTCGAGCTCGCGCGCAAGTGGCGCCTGAGCGCAGAGCAGCTGCAGGGCGTCCGCCACGCCAAGGTCCGCAAGGAGCTGCTCGGCGAGAACCCGACCCACCCGCCGCTCCCGCTCCCCGCGGGCGTGCGCGTCACCCGGTTCGACCGCCACCCGATGGCCTTCCCCAAGGGCGTCGCAAGCCTGTGCCTGGCCCCGGAGGCCGACCGCGTGCTGGTCGTCGGCCCGGAGGCTCGCCTTGGTCGAGCCGCACACGGAGACCCGCGTCCTCGATCTCGGCGACGGCTCCGACGTCCAGGTCGCGGCGCTCAGCTCCGACGGGAGTCGCCTCGCCCTGGCGCGCGGCTCCAAGGTCGCGCTGCGCACGCTGGAGAAGAAGGAAGAGCGCGCGCTGGAGCTCGCCGCACCGGTGACCGCGCTCTGCTTCTCGCCGGAAGGCGAGTGGCTCGCGGTGGGGGCCGCCTCCAAGCTGTCAATCTTCGCCGTCGCCGACGGCGCGCTCGCCGCGGAGCAGGACGCCTCCGGGGCGATCCGCGGCATCGTCTGGCCCGGCGCGAAGAAGGTGCTCGCGCTGTGCGAGGCCAAGAAGGCCCGCGAGCTCCTCGGCGTCGAGCTCGGCAAGAAGCCCAAGGTCGCGACCAAGGCTCTCGCCCAGGGCGACTTCATCGCGCTGAGCGGCCGCACCCTCGCCGTCGCCGCCGGCACGACCATCCAGATCCTGGACCCGAAGCTCGCCGCCAAGACCCAGGTCGAGGCGCCCGGCGAGGTCGAGGCGCTGGCCGTCCTCGATTCCAAGACGTTGGTGATCGCCGCGGGCGGCAAGGCGCACCGGCTGGTCCTGGGCGCCAAGAAGCAGCAGTGGGCCGACGCCGGCGACGCCTGCTTCGCCGCGGCCGCCGGCAAGCACTACGCGGTGCGGAGCTCCGTTCTCGTCCGCTGCCACTCGGACGAGGAGGCCAAGAGCGCGCCCGGCTTCCACACCCGCCACCCGCAAGCGATGGCCGTGCTCCCCGGCGGGGGCATCGCCACCGGCGGCTGGGACGGCACGCTCCTCTCGTGGAGCCCGGAGGGCGGTCGCGGCGAAGTGCTCCACCACCAGGACAGCAGCATCTCCTTCCTCGCCCGGGACACCGCCGGCGAGCGGCTCTTCTTCAACTGCGAGAAGACCGTGCGCTGCCTGGACCTGAAGACGCGCAAGGTCGTGGACCTCATCGAGGCGATGGAAGAGGACATGGGCGGCCAGCAGTCCGAGGTCGAGTCGCTCGCGGTGGCGAAGGGCGGCGTGGCCTGGGGAGACGGCGCCGGCGTCGTCCACTTCATGGACTTCCAGGGCGTCGAGAAGTGGGCGGTGGCCATCGGCACCGACGACGTCGAGTCCCTGTGCGTCGACGGCGAGGGCAACGTCTGGGGCGGCACCGAGAAGGGCGAGCTCGGGAGCATCGGGCCGGACGGCAAGCTCCGCTTCAAGCGCAGCGAGCACGGCGTCGACCTCATCACCGGCGAGCCCTACGGCAACCCGCACCGGAGCATCGCCGAGATGGCGGCCCAGGGGCGTCGCGTCGCGACCGTGGCCAGCGATGGGACCGTGCGCGTCTTCGACGTCAGCGGCGAGCGCCTACTGCGCCTGCACGCGAACGTCGGAATCTTCAACACCGCCGACTTCGCTCCAGACGGCGCACGGCTCGCCTTCACCGCGGGCTCGCTGGTGACGGTGTGGGATCTGGCGACCGGAGAGCGGCAGCTGGCCGTCGACCTGGGCGCCACCGGCTTGCCGGGCGTCGGGGAGGCGATGGCCGTGCGCTGGCTGAACGCCCGGACGCTGCTGGTGAGCACCGAGGTCTGCGGCTTCTTCCGCGTGGAGATCCCGTAGCGGTCCCAGTGGGGCCCGAAACGAATGGGGAGGCCGGTCGCCGGCCTCCCCGTTCTTCACTCGGCGACCCTGCCCTCTCGCTCAGGCCTTGAGCGTCGCAAGGTCGAGTGCCAGCTCGCTCACCGCCACCGGGCTCAGCTCGCCGACCGGCGCGTCCAGCGCCTTCAGGATCTGCTTCTCGTCGTAGTCCGTGACGCCAATGGAGAAGCCCGGGCTGAAGCACAAGACGGCCTTGCACGTTTGGCCGCGGGTCCCGAGCGCCTCGCGGACCATGGTCTCGACGCTGCCGTTGTCCCCCGCCGGTCCGCGCAGCCAGCCGCGCCGACGCAGGCCGATGAGCTTGCCGGCCGTGACCTGGACGCCCTTGAGCTGCTTGCAGTCCCGGTCGAGGCCTTGGACATCGGCCACGGGCCGCCCGAGCTGCTGGAACGGCTGGGCGATGGCGTAGTCGAGGAAGAGCTTGGTCCAGCGCGCGAGATCGTCCCCCAGCTCGATGGGGTGCACGACGCCGACGCTGGCTCCCGCCTTCAGGGCCGGCAGCGCCGAGTCGTCGACGCCGGCCAGACCCATCGACTCGTCGATGCGGAAGCTCTGGGTCAACGTGCCCTTGGCGTCGTAGAGGCCCCACACGACCGCCTGGGCCAGGCTCGCCAGCACCGGGCGCGCGAGCAGTCCCGTCTGGAAGCGCTCGGCGCTCCAGCGGCGCCGTCCGGTCATCGCCCGCTCGAAGCGCTGCCCGGCCTCCTTGGCCTGGCGCTTCAGCGCCGCCTTGAGGCTCGAGAGCTTGGCGCGGGCCTCGGTCGCCTTCTTCGGAAGCTCGTCGCGCTCGCCGTCCGTGGTGCGGATGGCCAGGTGGAGGCCGGCCTTGAGGACGAGCTCGAAGCGCTCGCCCGCGTCATCGATCACCAGCGGCTTGCCCGGCGCGATGCCCAGGTCGGGGACCAGCTCGTCGCGCAGCTCGTCCTCGGCGAGTCCACGCTTGTTGGCCAACGCCTCCAGCGCCGCCTGGCAGCGCCCTTCCAGGCCCTGATACGGGCTGTCGGACTCGAGCCTCGATGAGCGCCCGCGCCGCGCGATCGGTCCCGAGCCGGCCCAGGACGTCCACCGCCCAGAAGCTGCGCTGGTGCTGCCCGGCGCGCGCCCACTCGAGGCAGAGGCCGGCGAGCCTCTCGCTCACGCCGTCGCCGGCCAGGAAGCCCAGCCACTCGACGGGCCAGCGATCCTGCGCCGGCGCCCCCTTGGTCAGCCACGCCTCGAGCAGCGCCCAGGCGAAGGTCTGCCGGGACTCGTCGGTGGTCAGCCCCACCAGCGCCGTGAGGCCCTCCATCGGCGGGTCGATGGGCGAGACCGAGAGCATCTGGCCGATCTTCTGGGTGAGCTCCGCGGGCAGCTCGCCGCCAGCCTTGAGGGCGAGCGGCGGCAGCTTGGCCATGGCGAAGAACGGGGGGAGCGAGCGCGGGGCCTTGAGCACCGCGGGCTCGGCGGAGAGGTCGGCGCCCGGGGCTGCGGCGTCGATGGCGGCTCCGTGGCCGGCGTCGCGCAGGGTGTCGACCGCGGCGACGAGCGGCTCGCGGGCCTTGCCCGAAGCGACGGCGGCGGCGGGGACCAGGGCGGCGATGGCTTCCGCCGGGTGTGCGGTCAGCCACTCCTTCGCCGCATCGGCGGCGGCCTTCTTCTTGCCGGCGGCGACCTCGGCGAGGCGGGCGATGAGGGCCGGGGAGTGCATCGACTTGGCGAGCTCGGCGATCTTCTCCGGCGGAGCGAGGAGCGCGAGCTCGGTCACCAGCGCGCGGTCCTCGTCGGTCTTGGCCGGGAAGGCGAGCAGGGAGACGAAGGCCTCGGGCTTGAGACCGTTGCGGTCGCGCATGAGGACGGCGCGGGCGTCGGCATCGAGTGCGCGGACCCAGGCCAGGCGCTTGGCGGTGCTCAGCTGCTCGAGCTCGTTGATCGCGTACCAGACGTGCGACTTGAGATCGCGCTGGTGCAACTCGAGCATCGAAAGCGCTTTCTCGTCCTGGTACTCGCGAGCGGCGTCCTTCTCCTGGAGCGCCTTCGTCTCGTCCTTCGACAAGGTGAGGACCAGCACCTCGGGCGGTCCCTTGGCCACGCTCGCCGCCGGGGCTGCCCTCTTCTTGGGCGCGGCCTTGGGCGCAGCGAACGGATCCGTCAGACAAGCCGGCAGGGCCGGGGCGTCGGCCGCCGGCGCAGCGGCGCCCTTCTTGGCCTTGGCCTTGCCCGCGGGCGCTGCCGGAGCGGCGTCACCCGCCGGTGCGTCCTCGAGCTTGAGGGCGATCTTCATCGCCGACTCGATCACCTTGCGCTGGTCGGCGCGGCTGGCCTTGCCGGCCAGCTTGTCCAGGGCGGGAGCCGCGGCGCGTCCCAGGTTCTCGACCACGTCGAGGACCCACCACTTCACGAGCGTCGTGCTCGACTTCTCGGAGGCCTGGAGGGCGACGGCGGGATCGGTGATGGAGGCGAAGACCACGTCCTCCACGTACTCGGCCTTCTGGGCGTACTCGTTGGCCCAGGCCGGGTTGCGCGAGAAGGCGTAGAGGAGCCACAGGGCGCGCTTGCGGCCGTCCCAGTCGTCGGAGGCCAGGAGCTTGCGGTAGGTCGGCTCGACGGCGGCGCGCAGCTTCTCGAAGGTCGCCTCGTCGAGCGCGAAGAGGTGGCGCTTGAGCTGCGGCCAGATGCGCCACTCGCCGCCCGTGAAGTAGTCGTAGCCCTCCAGGCCGTCGAGGCTCTTCGCGGGCACCATGAGCTGGAGCGAGAAGGCCGGATCGGTCGCCATCCAGAAGCTGACGAGGGCCTTGGCGAGGTCGTCGTGGTAGCTGGGCGCAGCCTGGTGGTAGCTGAAGAGCTGCCGGAGGCGCTTGAGCTCGGTGGCCACGTCGAGCTGGGCGGGCGGGGTCCCCTCCGCGGCGTTGGCGGCCACCAGCGCGGCCCAGGCGGCATCCCGCGTGAGCACGACATCCGGCGGGTCGGAAACGTGCGGGTAGCGGATCGCGGAGAGGTTCTTGCGCTGGGTGGAGGTCCAGCCGCCTTTACGCAGCGTCGCGGTCATGGTTCGAGTTCCTCTAAGAGAAGGGCGAAGTCTGCTGGAGGAGGTTCCCCGAGCGCCCCGATTGTGGGGCGCTCGAGAGACCATTCCCTACGCCCTGGTCGCAGACGTGGGGGTTTCCTGCGTGTTCGGGTGAGTCCTCGCTGGCACGCGCGCTGCGCAGTTCAAGAGTGATTGAGCTTGAATAGGTCGCCTGGCTCGAACCTTTTCGCTGCGATCCAATCCACCAGGTGGACGTCGTGTGCGGCCATCCAGCCGGCGAGCAGCTCGAGGTCGTGAGGCTTCTTCAGCGTCGAGGGCACGACGGCAAGGCACTCAAGAACGCCGTCGCGGCTCGTTCCGTAGAGTGTGAGGCCTCCAGCACTGGAGAAGGCAAAGCCCCCGACGATGCAGCCCTTCACCCCGTGGAAGCCAACGCCGTCGAGGTCGGCAACGCTCGCGAACGCCTCACGGAAGCTCGCCCAGCAAGAGCCGGGAGGATGCGAGCGGTTCCCTGATGGCTTTTCGCGGGTGAATGCTCTTGAAGCCGGGTCCAGAGCGCTCCTCTCGTTGAACGCGCGCGATTGCGCCGAGTTCGTCGAGAACGAGCGAGAGCATCGCTCCGTCGATCACCTCCATCTGGCACCAATCGTCTTCGTGGAGGTCGAGAACGCGCCTTCCGAGCTTGCTCGAGCTTCCATCGACCGCGGGCAGCGCGCTGGCGATCGTTGGCAATGAGAAGAGAATTGATTCAGGAGACAGCATCTCGATGCGCAACTGACGCAAGCTCAAGACAAGGCTGCCAGAGGCCGTGTACTCCTCCCGCGTCATCGGCACGGCCGAAACGACCTGCCAATCCTCGCCACCGAGATGGAATGTGGTGTCGGCTTCAAAGCTCTCCGGTAGCCGTTCGGCCGGCACTGCGGACCGCGCAAAGGTTGCGCCCGTCGCCTCGTCGATGAATTGGACGTCGATGGTTCGGTCGGTCATTTGAGCAGCATAAGAAGCCAACAGGCGCGTGACCAAGACCGACCACACGGATGGCGAAGTTCAGTGGAGCCAGAACGAGCACGCCGGCAGGGTGAGGAGGTCGAAGCTGGCGCCGACGGCGAGGGATGCCGTACACCTTCACCGTGCGCGCGGCCAGATGATTCGGTGGAACGAAGGTCCCGGGGAGAGGTGGAGGGAGTCGGAGGCCATTCGCTCCAGAGTGGCGACCGCTTCGCCTCGCTGACGAACCTGCGCGCCCCGGCCGTGCTCGTGCGCTCGTCCCAGATTGCCCTCCGCCGGGGTACTTCTTCTCACGAACCCGACGAGGAGGTGGTCATGTCCGAGATGTACGACGTCACCGTGGTCAACCGCGGCCAGACCTGGGTGGACCTTCGCGTGCGGCAGGTCCATCCCGACGCCGGACGCGTCAGCGAGTCCAAGGGCTTCGCGCTGCAACTCCTGCTGGTGGAGGCGTACCGGTTCAACGAGTCCTACGACCGCGTCCCCAACGGCCCGCTGGGCGAGGCCATCGGGTTCGACCAGTCCTACGACGCCGAGACCTGCGACGAGCTCGCCGAGACCTACGTGAAGTCCTCGCACGCCTACAAGGCGGTCAACGTCCCCTTCGACGAGCAGGCCTCGCACGCCGCGGTGGACCAGAGGGTGCTCGCCAGGGGCATCGCGCGAGACTCCGAAGGCTGGGCGGACGCGTGGCAGGACGAGTGGCGCGAGTGGTGGCATCGCCCGGACGGCCCGCCCTACGTCACCCTGCGCGTCGAGGTGACCGATCCGAGGTGGGTCGCGCACCTGCAGCCCGGCAAGTGCTTCGACACCGCGGCCTGGGCACCCTCGGGCCCCTCCGTCGACGAGGACCGCGACGAGAAGCCCGGCTTCCCCGCCGACGCGATCCTCCCCGCGGCGCTCGTCGACTTCCCGCTCGCCGGCGTCCCCCGCGGCGAGCGCTCGATGGACCCGCAGCTCGTGCTGCGGATGGCCGGGGCCGCCCAGCCGCTGCAGGGCGCTGCGCTCGAGGAGGCGGCCCGCGCGCACGCCGAGTTCCTGGGGTCCGGCGGCCGCGACGGCGACTGGGAGCTCTTGTCGGTCTCGGGGATGCCGCTGTGCGTCTACACCGGCGCCAAGGCCGAGAGGGGCACGCAGCTGGTGCTGCGCCTCAAGAAGGTGGCCGAGGGCGCTTCGCTCGCCGGCAAGGACCTGGCGCACTCGGACCTGTCGGGCAGCCTGTGCAAGGGCGTCGCCTTCGCCGGCGCCAGGCTCGACCGCAGCGTGGCCATCGACGCCTTCTTCGACGAGGCCGACTTCAGCAACGCCTCCCTGCGCCAGGTCGACTTCTCCGGCTCGAGCCTGAAGGGCTGCCGCTTCCAGGACGCCGACCTGCGCGGCGCCGACTTCGAGCACACCGACTGCACCGGCGCGGACTTCACCGGTGCCAGGCTCGAGGGCGCGCGCTTCCCGGGAGCCATCCTGGAGCGCGTTCGCCGGTAGGTAGGTTCCGGTCGACGACCGCAGGGCCCATGACCTCTCGGCGGCAGAGCTACAATGCCGCCGCACTCCGCCTTGGGAGGCAGGCCATGACCGTGCGGAAGAAGGCGTGGATCTTCGGCGGCGCCGCCATCCTGGGGGCGGCCGCACTCGGCGTGGTCGCCTATGTCGACCGCCACCGCGTCATCTCGGATCCCGGCGAGGTGTATCCGGCGATCGCCCGAATCGAGCGCCTGGAGGGAGCGGCCAAGCGCCTCGCGGCGATGCGCTCGCTGAGCGCGCGGCTCGACCCGAGCTCGCGGTTCTACACCCTGGACCGGCTCTGCGCGCTGACCCTCGAGGCGGGCGAGCTCGACGCCGCCGAAAGGTGCGCGCGCGACCTGCTGGCTGAAGCGACGAAGTGGCAGGGCGACTGGAACTACGGAAACGCCCTCCACCGCGCGAACATCCTCCTGGGACAGGCGGCGCTGAAGCGCGACGACCTCGAAGGCGCCTCCCGCTTCCTCCTCGAGTCCACCAAGACCCCAGGCTCGCCGCAGCTCGCCACACAGGGGCCCGACGCCGCGCTCGCCAGCGCCCTGCTCGCGCGGGGCCGCACCGAAGCCGTGGCGAAGTACGTCGAAGGTTGCCGGAGCTTCTGGCGGGACGGCGGGCGGGCCCTGGACGTCTGGTCGCGTTTCGTCCAGGCGAGCGCCGGTGCGAGCTCACCGGGCCCTCGCTTCTTCGAAGACGAGCCCGTGCAAGGCCATCTCCAGGAGGTGCTGCCGCAGTTCTGGGGCAACGCCAGGCTGGGAAGCGGAGAGCCTGTCCTGCCTGCCGACGAGCGCGACCGCGCGACGCTCCCCGTCGACCCCGCCTATGCCGAGGCGGTGGCGCGGGTCGGCGTCTCCTTCGGCGTGGCCCTCCACTGCGGGGTCGCGTGGCAGGAGGATTTCCTCGCCTTCATGAAGGCGGAGGTGAAGGCGCGCAGCTTCACGCCCAAGCAGCGGGCCTTCGTCGCCTTCCTCCATGGCTTCGCGCAGAGCCGGACCGCACAGGCCGCGCGGTTGCTGCCCTGCACCGAGGAGGACCGGAAGGCGCTCTCGGTCCTCCTGGGTTCCCATGCCAAGGGCCTCTGGACGCCTGGAGCGGTCGGCCCGGCCCCGGCCCCAAACCCGGTTCATCCCTGACAGCCTTCGCCAGGCTCACCACAATCAGGCCCTCGGCCCACGTGTGTCCGCTGACCTTGCGTAAGGTGTGTCAGCGCTCGCTGACACGGACTCGTGGTCGTAGGTCAGGTCATAGAAGTTGCCGGCGGCGCACACTGCATCGTGGTTGGCCTCGGCGTCGCGGGCTCACAGCCCGAGCGGTCGCCGGCCATACTTGCCCGTGTTGTCGTACACCGCGGTCGCGGCGTCCCCCACGTAGAGGGCCAGCAAGACCTTGCTGCGCAGGACGGGGCTCAGGCAGATGGCCACGTTGCAGGCCAAGCAGAGCGAGACTGCTGCGCCGAGGATGGCGCGCTTCGACCGGTCCTCGAGGAAGGCGGCCAAGCGGGCGACGTAGAGCACCAGCACCACGAAGATCGGGAGGTACAGCCGCGCGAAGTCGTAGCCGCGGATGCGGCCGTTGGGAGCCGCCAGGTGGTCGTAGGAGGGGGCGAGGTTGTTGAAGAGGAAGATGGCCAGCGCGGCCAAGAGCACGGCCCACTCGAACTCGGCGAGGCGGAAGCGCAACCTCCATCGGCCCCAGGCGTAGAGCCCCACGAACAGCGCCGGGAGGACCAGAAAGCTGGCGCGGAAGAAGTTCTGCACCAGGACCAGCGGCGCGAGCTTCAGGTAATCCCACCAGGCCTTCAGGTCTCCGGGATGGAGCCACGCGCCGAGCACCGTGCGGTACATCACCGAGTTGGTCTCGATGTCGTGCGCTCGCAGGAAGGCCTGGACCACCGCGGGAGGAATCGCCATGGCGACGAACGCGAGCGCCGCGTGCAGGAAGCGCCGCCGGACGAGCAACACCAGCAGGATGGCCGGGAGGAAGAAGTTCAGCAGGTCGTAGCCGGTGAAGAGCACCCCGATCCCGAGCGAAAGCAGCAGCACGCGCAGCGTCGACTGCGCCTTGAGCAGGGCGTGGCCGAGCATGGCGATCCCCAGAACGCAAGGCACGACGATGGCGTGGGCGTAGGGCGAGCCGACCCAGAAGGTGATCCCCGGCCACCCGCAGAGCAGCGCCATCGCGACATAAGCGGCGGTCGGCCCCCACTCCCTGCGCACGAAGAGGACGAAGGCGACGAACGCCACGAGGTTGAGCGCCAGCGCCGTGAGGACCCCGCCGACGTAGAAGCCCAGCCACTTGATCAGCGGATGGGCGACGGCGAAGAGCAGCACCCGGTGCCCCACCAGGTTGTTCTTTGGCACGCCTTCCCAGTCGCCGCTGACGAAGCGGTAGGTGTTCACGTACCCCCAGTGGTCGTAGTTGAGGATGCGCCCGTCGATCTCCCAGGGGTGCGCCAAGGTCGCGGCGTAGAGCGCCATCGTCCCGGTGGAGAGCCAGCAGAGCGTCCCCAGCAGGAGCGTGGCGGCGCAGAGCGCGGCCCAGAAGCGCTTGCCTCCGCGAGGTCTGGTGGCCGGCGGCTGGGGAGGAGCGGACACGGTCGGGGTCGGGGCGAGCATCGGCGGTGACAGTTACCACACGGACAGTCTGAGGCTATCCATTTCCAGTCGGCGCCGCCCCGGGATGCGCCTCGTCGGCGCCTTCTTCGTGCGGTTCTACCTCCAGGTCTGCGCCCTCTCGGCGCTGCGCCCCTTGGTCATCGGCGAGCATCGCCTCGACCTCTGCGGCTACCCGGTGGCGCTGGTCGGTGTGTGCCGGCCGCCTTGCTGCGGCCGGTGGGCGCCCTCCCCGCGGTCGGTCCTGCTCGAGCGCTAGGACGACCGTCGAGCGAGCGCGCCGGCGGCTCAGTTCTGCTCCAGGGAGTAGACCCTCAGGTCGAACGGCGGCACCTGCGCCTCGATGGCGATCTGCCCCTGCTCCTGGACGAAGCTCACGCCGCCGTCGCCCAGGTACTCCTTCACCGACGGTGCTCCGGTGGATGCCCCCTGCCAGCGGACCTTGCCGCTCCAGGGTGCGGCCGTGTTGTTGACCAGCGCGACCACCGTGCGTCCCGAGGGCTGGGTCACCAGGTACTCGATGGCCTCGCCCTCGACCGTCACCGGCGAATGCTGCGCATGGAGCCCATCGAAGAGCCGGATGCCGATTTGCAGCAGCCGGTCCTTGGCTTGCGACTGCAGGTGATTCGCCGCGGTCAGGATCACCTGGCCGCGGCCCACGGCGTTGGTGGTGATGAGCGGCTCGCCGCTGCCTCCCGCCGCGAGGAGCGTGGCCGTCGTCGGCGTCACCTGCGTCGCCAGGAACGGCGGCTCGGAGTACTCGGTCCCGTCGGCGAGCCACTTCGACGTCGTCTCGCTCACCTCGGTCGCGCCCAACTGCACGCCCAGGAGCGCCTCGTCGTCGGCGGTCACCTGCTTGACGTTGGCGACCAGCGTCCCGCCGGCCTCGACCCAGGTTCGCAGCGCCGTCCGCTTCGGCTCGTCGACGACCACGTCACCGACGAGCGCGATGACCTGGTAGCGCTGCAGCGTCGCGAGCGAGGCGTTGTCGGCGATGACGTCGAGGTTGTCGCCCCAGCGGGTGCTGCCCATCGGCTCGTAGGGGCGGGGATCTCCGCCCGCGGCCAGCCAGGCACGGAACGCCGCAGGATCCGGATGGCCACCCGCGTCTGCGAAGGGCGCTCCGGGCGCGAGCCCGTGCAGCCAGTGCCCCGGGAAGGCGACCTTGAAGAAGTTGTCGAGCATGTGGTCGCCGTCGGAGTAGGGGAGGTCGCCGTACCAGACCGTGTCTTCCTGGAGGTGGGTCCAGTGCTTGGCGTCGAAGCCGCTGTCGTGGCTCGACATCACGGCCATCGCGACCACCGGCTTGCCGAGGTCGGGGTGGCGTCGCAGCGCGAAGTCGGCGAACTCGTAGACGGCCTGCCCCAGGGGATTGAGGATCCCCATCGACGCGAAGTACGAGGAGACCGGCTCCAGGACCACGATCTGCGCGCCGGAGAGGTACGAGACGTAGAGGTGGCGGCGCAGGTAGCTGGCCGACCAGCCGCCGAGGAGCACGCCGTTGGCGTCGAACTCGGTGGCCCCTCCGTTGCCTGTCCGCCACGCCGCGAGATCGATCCCCCAGGTCTTCTGGGCCTGCGCTGCGGCGCCGCGGACGAAGGCGATCCCGGTCGAGAGGTCGCTGAGCTCGTCGATGCCCCGTTCCAGGAGACAGAGGTCGACCCCCATTCCGTAGGCGGTGAGCGCGTTGATCGGGAAGTCGGTCTGGGCAAGGAGGGGGAACGACCGCTCGGCCTGTGGCTGGCGAAGGTAGGTCCCGAGGGGCGGGGACTGCTCGAGGTAGTAGCTCGTGAACTGCTCGTGCGCCTGTTGCCGGGTGAGCCCGCCGTAGAGTGGGCGCCCTTGTGGCACCCAGCGGCCGCCTGCCTGGTCCCACTCCTCCATCAGGTTCCAGGTCGCCTTCAGGCCGGCCGAGCGCTCCAGCGCGACGAGCGCGGCGAGCTGCTGGTCGATGGCCTCGGCGGTCAGGCCCTCGACCTTGGTCGCGCCGGCCATGTTGAGGATTCGGGGGTACCCCGAGCTGGGTCAGGAGCTGCGCCTTGGCGTCATCGAGGGGCGGCCAGATGGCGACCGAGTTGAGCATCTGCGCCTGGGCGTTCCGCTCGGCCGCCAGGCTGGCGTGGGCAGCGTCTCCGAAGAACGCCTGCGCGAACAGGAACGTCCCCGCTCCCCCGAGCCCGCCGTTCCCGCCTTTGCAGGAGAGCACCGCCAGGGCTGCGAGTACCAACCCTAGGCCGGACCTGTGGCGAGTGCCCAGACGCTCTCCCCTCTCCGAGGCAAAAGCTGCGCTGACGAGCGGAGCCGGGCAAGGACGCCACCCCGACGACACCCTGAGCTTGTCGAGGGGCCAGCGCTCGGTCCTCGCCAACCTGCCATCCCCCGAGCTCGAGGTCAGCGGGTGGTGCCGTCTTCCAGCGGGTGATACCGGCCCAAGGTGTCGTTCAAGCGGGCAGCGACGGCCGCCGGCGACTCGCCGCCAAGGAGTGCACGAAAGCCTGCCAGCACCGTCGTGCTCCGCTCGACATGGACCCGGACCGCCGAGACGATGCGGTCCTCCTTGGGCGTCGCCGAACGAAACCCCGAGAGGAGAAGCGCCTTGTAGCAGAGCTTCCTGCTCTCCAAATCGGCGTCGAGCAACTCGAAGAAGCGGCCCCGGTTGAACCGCGCTGCCAACTCGGCGACCGGCTGGGCATGCGCCTCGTCGAAGCGGTCTTCGAAGGGAATCTCGGCGCCGCTCAGAAGCGTGGTGAACAGGTGGAGCCGTCCATCCGGGGCTCGCTTGAGGACGATTTGGCCCGCGCCCAGCCGATGCACCCCGGCCCACGTCACGAAGATGGTGTCGCCGTAGTCTCTCGCCTTCAGCCCGTTGGCCTTCAGGACTTTGGTCCACCCGGTCATGTCTCGTGCCATGCCAGACACCCTACCAAGAGAAGGGGGCACGACAGTCCAGCGTCTTGCGAGCACGGCCACAGCGGCGAATACTCGCTGGCGGTTCCGCGTCGGCATCCGAGGCACTCGTCGTTCAATTCCACCGGAGGGGTACATGCCCAGGGTCGCGAAGCATCTGGCGTCGGCCGCAGCGGTCCTTGGCTTGCTGATCCTCGCAGCGCCGGAGGCGACGGCCGCCCCCGCCAAGGTCGGCGACCGCCTGAGCGTCGAGTGGAAGGGCGACTGGTTCGCGGCACAGGTGCTCGCAGTCGACGGCGACAAGGTGAGGGTCCGCTACGACGGGTACGACGAGTCCTGGGACGAGTGGGTCGGCCCCGAGCGGTACAAGGCCCCGGCCACGGCCGCGGGGCCCGGTACGAAGGCCGAGCCGAGGGAGGCCGCGAAGGAGGCCTCCGGCCGCTTCACGGCGCAGGGCGACACGGTGCTCGACACCAAGACCAAGCTCCTGTGGGAGCGAGACGGGGCGGACAAGAAGCTGACGCTCAAGGATGCCGTCGCCGCCTGCAAGGCGAAGAAGCTGGCCGGCAAGAAGGGCTGGCGGCTGCCCAGCAACGACGAGCTCGAGACCCTGGTGCTCAACAAGTTTTCGGCGACCAAGCCGCCCGCTGGGCCCGTCTTCGACGAGGCCGCGTTTCCCGGCATGAAGAGGGACTACTACTGGTCGGCGTCGGAGTTCACGGACGGCAGCGGCCAGGCCAGCGTCGGCTTCAAGGACGGCATCGGCCTGAGCGACTCCGACCCCGCATCCACCAACTACGCGCGCTGCGTCTGGACGGCCACCCCTCCCAAGGCCAGGCAATACGAAGTCCTGCACTTCAAGTAGGCGCCTCGGAGAACGCAATGACCTTCCGTCGGTTCGGGGTGGCACTCGTCGTGCTGGGCTTCGCGCTCGCGGGCGGCGCCGCGGTCGCCGTGTACCGGCCGCGGCCGCCACCGCCCGACACCGAGCAGGACGAGATCTACTCGGCGGTGCTCGCGAAGCCATGGGTGAACGAGACCAAGGACGCCACACTCGTCGACACGCCCGACGCGTTCACGACCTTCAAGGAAGAGGAGCTGCGGCGGGCCAGGACCGACCCGACGAGGGCGAGCACCTGGCCTGGTCCGATCGAGCGCCTCGTCGAAGCCGTCAGGCCCGCCAACGTGCTGGGCTATTCGCACGCCTATCCCGCCGCGGTGGGCACTCGGCTCCCGCGCGGAACGAACCCGGCGGGCAACTTCCTGCTATCCCGGATCGCGTTCAACCGCGGGCGCGATCGGGCAGTCGTGAAGGGCCAGTTCAGCTGGACGTCGCCCTACCCGTTCTCGGAGGGCTACATCTTCTACCTGGCCCGCGACGCGAGCGGGCACTGGTCCCTGGTCGAGGACAGGATGCTCTGGATCACCTGAGTTGCTTTGGCGTCACGATCCTCACGGCGCTCCGGCGAGGAACTGCGCGGTCGCCGCCTGGATCTCCTCGGTGATGAAGTGGTTGTCCTTGTGGTCCACGAAGCGCACGGCGCGGCCTTGGTCCTTGAGCCGGGCGACGAAGGCTTGGGCCCGGTCGTGGGGGCACAGTTGGTCGGCCGCGCCGTGGGCGACCAGGTAGGGCATCTCGGGCATCGGGCCGGCCGGGAAGCCGCAGGCCGCGACGATGACCGCGCCGCCGAGCTTCTCCGGGTAGGTCTGCGCGAGATCCGCCGCGAAGGCGCCACCCTGCGAGAAGCCGCCGATGACGATCCGTTCCGGCGGCACGCCGTGCTTGCGGGTCAGCTCCGCCAGGAGCGCCGAGAGACGTCGCAAGCTCTCCTCGCGCTCGTGGGGCTCGGTGGTCTCCCAGGCACGGCCAGACCAGTAGGAGAAGGGTCCGTCCGGCAAGACGACGGCGACGTTGGCCGGCCGGGCGCGCTTGACCACCGCCTCCGCGAACCACTCGAGGTCGCCGCCCGAGCCCCGAAACCCGTGCAGGAAGACCAGGACCTTGGAGGCGCTGGAGAGCGGAGCGCCCTCGCTCGACCAGCGCAGGCCGACCGCCGTCGGCCGGTGGCCACAGTTGAGCCAGCCATAGCCCAGCAACGCCGCCAGCAGCACCGCCGGCACGGCCCGCCACTTGGCCCAACCCGGCAGGCGGTCCCATGCCCCGGAGTTGGCCGAGTCGGAAGAGGTCGCTGCGGGAAGCGGCATCGGAGCGGGCAGGCTCGCGACGTCCGCAGCGTTAGGCACGTCTTCGGGCGGTGGCGATGGCACGGGAACGGCCGGCGCGGGGAGGTCGAGCTCGAGCGGCGCGTCGGCCTCGTGCAGGGCCGCCCCGTCGAGCTCGAACGACTGGCCGCACTTCTGGCACTTCACCCGGACGCGCGCCTTGGGGACGCGGGAGGCGTCGACGTCCCGCGAGTGCTGGCAATGGGGGCAGCTGACAGGAAGGATCGTCACGGGCCCCGAGTCTAGCCCGCGGGCCTGGGTCTTCGCCTACGCGCTCGGCCAACCTCGAAGGCCCTCATCGGAATCGAAGGAAGGACGGCCCGGAAGGTCGGCGGCGATGGAGGATGATGTCGCAATGTCCCTGCTCGAAATCGGTGAGTTGCTTCCCCCCGAGGAGTCGCCAGTTCAGACCGCCCGGCTCGACGCGGGCGGGGCCCTCCTGGTCGGCCACTTCAACGGCAGCATGAGCCTGTACGAGCCGCCGACCTGGACCCGGAAGCTGGTGCTGCGGACCGCCTGCGGCTCCAGCGTCACGGCCCTCGCGCGGTCAAGCTCGCGGCGGTTCGTGGCGATCGGCACCGTCTCCGGGATCACGATTGTGGACCTCACCCGGAGCTGCTTCACCTTCCGGCCCATCGAGCGAGCGAGCAGCCTCGCCGTCTCCGACGAGGGGACGTGCGAGGCGGTGGCCGACGGCCTCGGCCATCGCTTCGACGGGACCGACCCCTACCGCGAGGCGACGACCGGCCAGACTGGCCGCGCGGAGCCTCCCGACCGCGGTGACTTTGCGGTGAGCGACCAGGACCGCTCCCTCACTCTGCGTGGCGTCCAGCTCGCGCCGCCCCCTCCGGACGTGTCCATCCTGTCGGCGCGCGGAGTGCTCGTCGCGCGCCGCGGGACCTCGCCGCGCTTCTTCTCGTTCGCCGACGGCTCGAGCCAAATCCTGGACGTGGGCGGGGAGCAGGTGGGGAGCCTCGCGCTCAACGCGCGGTTCGCTTCGGCGGGGACGTGGTCACAGAGCGTCTTCGTGCGCTCGCTCGAAGACGGCCGCACCTGGCGCCACGCAGCGTTCCGCGAGAGCGATCTCGGCGGAGAAGACCTCCCGCCGATGGCGCTCACCCGCATTGGCGAGGTGGTCGTGGTGCGGCAGGTCGAAGACGAGCTTCTCCTTCGAGGCGCTCGCCTGGTTCGGCCCCGAAGGCGAGCGCACCCAGCTGGTGCTGCCCAGGAGTCTCGCGTGCGAGTCCTGCAAGCTGGTCGAGGCCAACGAGGAGTCGGCGCTCCTGGCGGTCGATGGGAAGCGCGGGCTGGCGGTCGTCTCGCAGAAGAGGCGGAGCGCTCTCCTGCCCGACCTCGAGCTCCACTGGATCGACGCACACCATGCTCGCCGCCTCTTCGTCGTCCGCGCCCCGGAGCGAGGCGTGCTGTTCCTCGAGGACGGCCACGCCATCCGCGTCGACTCCGGCGGCGACGACGCCGGCTCCCCCACGCTCGACCGGGCGGCCTTCAGCGAAGACGGGGCCTGGCTGGCGCTGCGCTGGAAGACGGAGCGGAAGCAAGAGGCGGTCGTGTCGCTGTGGAGCGTCGAGGAGGGGGCCGAGGTGGCGCGCTATCCGGTGCGAAGGATCGAGGGCGCGGTCTGGAACCGTGACTCGTCCGACCTGGCCGTGGACGAGCGCGGCCACGTCCTCACCGCCACGGCGCCGAGCGTGTACGGCTTCTTCGACAAACAGGGCGTCCTCGAACGGGAGGTGTGCGTGCTTCCGGAGGGCGAGTGGATCCAGCGGACGAGGACGGAGTGGTCCCATTCGCCAGCCGCCTTTCGCTGGGGTGCGCTGAGGGTCCGGGGGCCCGTGCTCGACGAAGCGGGCGCCGTCGCGGCCCTGGGTCCGGCGAAGACGAAGATGGGCTGAGCGAGCCACCTTGTAGGGCCGCCGCCAGAGCGACGAGAGTAGCGTCATGCTCCTCGCGCTCCTGGCCTCGCTCCTCGCCGCCGCCCCCGCGCCGGTCGCTGCGCCGACGCCTCGCGACCTCCGCGTCGTCCTCGACTGCCGCTGGACCGAGCCCGAGCAGTGCACCTGGACCAAGAAGGCGCTGGACGCGGCGCTGGTGCAGGAGAAGGTGTGTGTCGCCGACCGGGTCGAGCGGCTGGAGCCCCTGAAGAATGCGCTGTGCATCGACGGCTGTCCGCCGGTCGCGGACGGCGACGGCGCGGCGCTGCCCACGCTCTTCGTGGTCCCCGCGCACTTCGTCGACGACGCGGTCCACCTGGCGTTCACCGCCGCCGACGGGACGGTGCGCAGCGTGCTGTACCTCGACGCGGACGCCTTCGACCGCTACCGCCGCCAGGCCCCGCTCTCGCAAGACACGGTCGTCGACTTGATCAAGGTGACGACCGGCTTGTGGCTTGTGGATGCCGCGACGGGACTGAGCCGGGGCGGCACCTTCGACGACGGCATCACCTGGGAGGTCAAGGAGCGGGTGTGGCGCAGCGCGCTGCGCTCCCTCGTCCGCCACGGCTTCTCCCAGCAGGCCGCCCAGCTCGGACCCCGAACGCGCCGCGATTCACGCTGGGAGGTGCGCCTCCAGTCCGTCCGCGTGACGCCCGAAGCTCCCCTGTGGACCGCCGTGGCCGAGGCGGCGATCGGCCGGCGGCTCGAGTACCTGCTCGACGAGTACGAGCAGCTGCCCGCCTCGCTCGGCGCGCACTCCTTCACCGTGGAGTTCGTCAACGCCGCCTACGGGACCGGGACCCGCGGCTTCAGCAAGCTCGTCGAAGGGCCGCAGGCACTACACGGGCAGAGCCTGGGGTTCATGCTGTGCGGCGCGGTGGACGGAGCCCACTTGATGCCGCGCTCCTTCGACCTGGCAGTGAAGGCGACGCTGCAGCTCACCCCGCGCAAGGCGCCCCCTCCAACGAGGTCCTCTCCGCGGAAGAAGTGAAGCTAGAAATCTTCTCCGCCAAGGCGACAGATCGTTGTTGCCGGGCTCGCGCTGGAGAACCGCGGCACCCGCCCTCGCTTCGGCCCTGCCGAGCTGCCGCTGCTCTCCGCGCTGGGCCGGCAGGCGGGCATCCTCTTCGCCAACGCGTCGCGGGCTGCCGGGCTCGCGGGCGGGGCCGCGCTGAGCTGTTCTGCCGCGACGCGCCTGAGATGCGCGCCCTTGTATTCGGCTTGCCTCGAGCGGCGAGTGCGTGCGGGCTGGCGGTCGAGACCGTCCAGGAAGGACCCCGCCGTGCTGGCCTGGCTGCTGAGCCAGTTCCCCGTCAGCCGCGCACCTCGCTCGCTGTCAGGGTTTGAGGTACCCCGCCTGCCCGGGCTTCGACGAATCGCACGTGCCTTTGAGCCCCGTCCGTGGATGAGGGCAGGCAAACGGGCGGTAGCCCGCGATGGCCGCGGGCTGGGTGGCGGAGACGAAGTAGTCGCGGCCCTCGGCGATGAGCGTGCTCATGGAGAACCCGGCACCGCACTGCCCATCGACCGCGCAGGGCTCCCCGGAGCCGACCGTGACCTGCACCGGGGCGAGGTGGTCCACGTCGGGGCCCATCTGGTTGTTCCAGATGTAGACCGGGTCCGAGCCGCCGACGATCGGATCCATGCCCACGCCGACCTGATCCAGGGCCGGCCAGGTGCAGTTGCACTTCGCGTAGTCCCAGCACCCCGAGGTCCACTGCGCGCTGTACTCGGTGAGCGACAGCCACAAGTAGGCGGAGACGAGGATGCGGTTGTCGAAGATGCGGGCGGTGCCGCCGTAGATGTCGGTCCAGTCGAAGTAGTTCTCGGAGGTGCTCCAGAGATTGCCGTAGACCTCGGACTGGCGGGGCCCGCGGTGCGTCTCGCCACCCGGGCAGTAGTTGGTGTTGGTGCACTTCTGGTGGGCTTCGAAGAACTGGCTCCCGGTGATGGTGTTGAAGCGGAAGACGCAGCGCGCGTCGGCGTTGCAGGTGATGTAGCCGCCCCCGGCGAGATGGTTGTTCTCGATGAAGACGTTGTCCGCGGTCCCGAAGCTGTCGGGGGTCTGCCAGGAGTCGCAGGGCCCGATGGTCTGGATGAACTCGCCGCTGGTCTGGGCGAAGGTGTTGGCGTCGATGAGCCCCCAGGCGTGGATGACCTCGATGCCGTAGCCGGCGCCGACGAACTTGTTGCCGGTGATGCGGAACCCGGTGGTGTCGGCGTAGAGCGGATAGCTGCCGGTGGTGTTCTCGAAGGTGAAGCCCTGGACCGTGGCCCCGTCCGCGGAGAGGAAGAGGACACCGCCGTAGTCCGCGCCGGCGCCGATGGTGACGTGCGTGACGTCCACGCCGGCGCCTTGCAGCGTCACCGCCTTGAGGATTCTCACCGGCTCGGCGGTGCTCCAGGTGCAGGTGCCCGCGGGGACTGTCACCGTGTCGCCCGGTCCGGCCAGGGCCAGCGCGGCGTTGACGTCGGCAGCCTGGCACGAAGCCGCCGGGTGGATCACGCCCAGGCCGGCGTCGGGCGCTGCGCCCGCATCGCCGGCCATCGGTCCCGCCGCGTCGCCAGGAACGTGCGCGTCGACGCCCGAGACGCCTGCGTCAGGAGGCGCACCCGTGTCGGCGGGAGACGGAGCCTCGGCATCGGGGGCGGAGGCGTCGGCGGTCGCCTGCGCCGCGTCGGCAGACGCACCCGCATCGCTCGGAACGCCGGGCGCGCTGCACCCCGCGGCGAGGAGGCAGGCTGCAAGGAACACCAAGCAGGAGAAGCGGTTCATGGGGTCCTCCTCGATGGGACCGGCAGAGGGTCACCTTGCGGCGAATCCGACGACACCGATGCCAGGCACGCCGCCTGGCGCCGGTCACAGCCTCAGCTCCTCGAGGCCTCAGAAGTTGCAGGTGCCCTCGTCGACCTCCCAACGCGCGCACTCGCCACACTCGTCGGAGTAGCAGCAGAAGTAGTAGTCGGCGGGAGGCGGATTCGGGCCCGAGCAGTTGGCCTGCGGAACCAGGCAGAACTTCATGGAGCCCGGGAGGGGATTGCCGCCCATGGTCTCGTTGGTGCAGTAGAACGGAGTCGGGTAGTAGGTGCTCACCTCCTGGTAGCTGAAGAAGCCCGCGGAGCCGTAGCGAACGGTGACGCTCGAGTTCGGGGAGAAGTTCGCGAAGAAGTAGCCACCCTCCGAAGCAGCGAGCGTCCACGCCAGCTCACACGACTTGCGGAACCCGGGGACGGGATCGCCGAAGACCTCGTTGTTGCACGGCGTGCCGTCGGTCACGTTCCGGTAGGCCCAGGTGCCATTGGCCCCATAGCGGACCGTGCCGGTGCCCTCGAAGCTGCACGCTCCGCCCTCCATCGCGCAGAAGTCGAACACGCCGCCTTGGCGGTTCATCCAGCGGATGTCGCAATCCTTGATGACCCCAGGCGTCGGGTCGCCGAAGACGTCGTTGGTGCAGCGGACGGCGCCGCCGTCGAAGGTCATCACGTTGTAGACGCCATTGGCGCCGTAGCGGACCTCGGCCGGCCCGTTGAACAGACACGTGCCGCCCTCGGGCGCGCAGTGCGTCCACGGGCTCTGGCTCGCCTCGATCGCCGACTTCCCAGTCCCCACGTTCGTGGCCGCTCCACCACAGGCTGCGAGCGCGAGCGCCGCGGCGAGCAAGCTCTTCCTCGGAAACTTCATGTCACGCACCTCCCCGGAGTTGGTTGTGTCCTTTCGTCAGACCGACGACCGCGAGCGCGGTCAGGACGGCCGACAGCCCGTTGTTGACCGACCGCGCGGTTTGTCGCATCCCGGCCTTTCAGGCGAGCCCCTGAACCAAGCGGAGCCGCTGGCGACAGGTCACAGATTGATGTTGCATCCGCACCCTAGGAAAATCGGGGGCTTGGCAGCTTCCCCCTCGGACCCGGCTTTCAGGGCGTCTGTCGTAGACGGGCAGGACCGCGGCTCGCGTCGTAACAATGGGAGGCAAACCGCTGGCTCTGGCCGGCGAACGCAGGAGTCCATCCGTATGCCCGGTTTCCGGTCCGTCGCACTCGCCTTCGTGGCGTGGTCCGCGCTCGCCTGCGGGCCGCGCTTCGAGCTGCCTCCGGGCGCACAGGTGACGTGCACCTCCGCCGGCGAGTGCCCTCCGGAGTCGGAGTGCCGCCCGGCGATCTCCCGCTGCGTCCCGCGCAGCAACTCGGACCGCACCCCGCCGGCGCTCGTGGGCATCCCGCAGATCCGCCCGGAGGTGGCCAAGGCCGGCGACGACCTCACCGTGTCGTTCTCGGTCACCGAGCCGCTCTTCTTCGCCCCGGTCGTCCGCGTCGGCGACCAGGGGCTGGCGCAGACTCAGGCCAGCGCCGACGGGATGCAGCTCACCTACTCCTGGAAGGTCGCGCCGACCGTGCCCGAAGGCGTACCGGTCGCGGTGACGGTGGAACTGGTCGACCAGGCCGGGAACGCAGCGGCCGGGCTCGCGGCCGGCTCAGCCAGGTTCGACTTCACGGCGCCCAGGCTCATTCCCATCGGCGCGGTCACCCCGCTGCGCGTCGCGCGGGGCGGCGTGGTCACGGTCTCGCTGGCGGCGAGCGAGGCGCTGCGCGCGGCGCCGACGGTGGAGATGGCGCCCGCGGACGGCGCTGGAGCGGGAGGGGCTGCGAAGGCCTGGACCATGACCCACGAAGACCTGGCGACGCACGGCTACACCTTCTCGTACACGGTCGGCGAGGACGAGGCGGAGGGCTCGTGGTCGGTGCGCGCCAGCGCCCTGGACTCGGCTGGAAATCCCTCCGCGGTGCTCGAGCTGGGCCAGGTCGGCATCGACCGCAGCGAGCCTTCGGTCTACGCAGCCGACGTGATGCCCCAGGTGGCGGGCGCAGGGCGCGCGGTGGCAGTGCAGATCCAGCTGCTGGAGCGCGTGAAGGACGGCGCGACCCTGGAGGCGGTGTCCCAGGACCGGCGGATCTCCTTCGCGCCCGGCGAGCAGCAGCCCCAGGTCCTCACGTTCCTGCACACGGTGGCCGAGGACGAGGATGGCCAGTACGAGCTGGAGCTGGGCGGCCTCGTCGACCTCGCCGGCAACCCCGCGGACCCCATCCGCCTTCCGGGAGCGAGCCTGATACTGGACACGAAGGCGCCCGTTCCCACGGTGAGCGTCACCACGCCCAAGCGGAGCGACAAAGCCGGCCATCGGCTGGCGGCGATCCACTTCACGAGCCAAGGTGAGTTCGTCCGCCAGGTGCTCCAGCTCGACGGGTTCGAGGTCACCCTCTGCTCCTCCGCCACGGACGGCGGCTACGACTGCACCTACGAGGTGAGCGGCGCGGAGCACGAGGGGACCGTGCCGGTCTACCTCGAGCTGGTCGACGCCGCGGGCAACGCGGGCCACGCCAGCACCAGCCTCACGCTCGACTTCACGGGGCCGAAGGTGGTCGACGCCAGCGTGGACCTGGCCTACGTGGTCAAGTCCTTCGGCGGCGGCGCGACGCAGTGCCCGCTGTGGAGCGTCGACGCGCTCTCGGACTCCTCGCGGGCGCGCCTCTACTTCTCCGTCGACGAGCCCGTGTCCCCCGCGGGGCAGCCCGCCGTGTCCGCCGCGGGGCTCGCCTTCTCGCGCGACCCGTCGACCAGCTCGCACACCTCCTTCGTCTACACGCTCGATCTCTCCGACCCGCCGCTCGCGAGCGGGACCTACGACGTGTCGATCGCGCTGGAGGACGAGGTGGGCAACCCCGGCCACGCCGCGCTCCAGGGCCGGCTGAAGGTCGACACCGAGCCACCCGAGGCGCCGGCGGTCTCGAGCCCCGGCCAGGTGCTCTACGAGCGCTTCCCCTGGGGCGACGAGTCGGGCGCGGTGGCCTTCAGGGTCAGCGGGAAGCCCGACCCGCTCATCCCCACCGGCACCAAGGTGCGCGTGCTCGACGACTTCGACGAGGGCCGCGCGCTGGAGCTGGCCCGCGGCGCCTACGGGGCGCAGGGCTTCGCGCTCGGCTACAGCGGCTCCGACCACGCCGCGGTCTACGTGCAGACGCTGGACGGCGCCTGCAACCGCTCCCCGCCCCTCGCGGTGCGCGAGGTGAGCTGGACCGCGACCCTGAACCACAAGCTGGGCGGCAGCAGCTTCGAGAACCCCCACGACTTCGAGGAGCGCCGCTTCTTCGAGCCGGCCAGCGCGCAGCCCGACGCGCTGGCGGTGTCCAGCAAGGCGGCGGTCCAGGTCGCGACCCGAGACGCGGTCGCGCTCACGACGAGCGGGGCCGGAGACTGGAGCCCTCGCGGCGGGCTGGGGCTCTCCCCGTCGCCGCGCGCCGAGCTGGGCATGGCCTACGACGCCGGCCACGGCCTGACGATCGTCTTCGGCAGCGCCGACCGCGACGGGGTCACCTGGGGCTTCGACGGCGCGTCCTGGGGCGTGCTGGCCGAGGCCGACCCGACCGGGCTCGTGCGGCCCTCGCCGCGCACCGCGCCCTCCATGGCCTACGACGAGGCGCGCGGCCGCGTGGTGCTCTTCGGCGGCGACCTCCCGTTCCAGAAGCTCGGCGACACTTGGGAGTGGGACGGCAAGTCCTGGGCGCTGCGCGTCCCCGAGGACCCGACCGGGCAGAGGGCGCCCCTGCCCCGCGCCGGGGCCGCCATGGCCTATGACGCCCAGCGCGGACGCACGGTGCTCGTCGGCGGCGACACGCAGGGCGGACCCGTCGACGACACCTGGGAGTGGGACGGCGTGGAGTGGAAGCAAAGGACTGTCGACGACCCCGAGAAGGACGGGGATCCCGGTGCTCGCAGCTACGCGTCGGCGGCCTGGGACCGGGTGCGCAAGGTGGTCGTGCTGTTCGGCGGCTACGAGGTGGGCCTGGGCATCAACGGCCAGACCTGGGAGTACGACGGCTTGAGCTGGGCGCTGCGGACGCCGACGGATCCGGAGCTGGATGGCAACCCGGCACCGGCGCAGCAGGCGGCCCTGGCGTACGACGCGGCGCGCGGCCGCAGCGTGCTCTTCGGCGGCACGGCGGGCGTGGCGGTCGCCGGCGACACCTGGGAGTGGGACGGGACGAGCTGGGCCAAGGCGCATCCCGCCGTCGCCCCCGCGGCGAGAAAGACCTTCGGCCTGGCCTTCGCGGGCGCCGGCGGCGAGACGGTGCTCTTCGGGGGCGCGACGTCGGGCGGCGCGTCGGTCCTGGGCGACGTCTGGACCTGGGACGGCGCGGAGTGGACGCAGTGCACGCCGCAGCCGGCCACCTCCGGCTCGCCCGAGGTGCTCAGCGGAGCGTGCATGGCGTACGACCCGGGTCGCGAGCGGCTCGTGATCTTCGGCGGCCTGACACCTTCGGTCTCCGGGTCGCGGTCGCGGTCCGACACCTGGGAGTGGGACGGCGCGACGTGGCGCCGGTTCCCGCGGACCAGCGGGCCCACCGGGCGCGAGTACTGCGCCATGGCCTATGACCCGGAGCGCGAAACGGTCGTGATGTTCGGCGGCATCGACGACGACGACCTGGGCACCACCATCAGCTTCGGGGACTGCTGGGAGTGGGACGGAGCGACCTGGACTCCCGTCAGCTCGACCCTCGCCCCGACGGCGCGCTGGGGCCACTCCCTCACCGCGGTGCCGAACCTGGGCCTGGTGCTCTTCGGCGGAGAGTCGCTGAACGGGCCGAGCGCCGAGACCTGGGTGCTCGAGCCGACCGGCTGGCGCAGCGACAAGGGGGCCACGCCTCCGCCCGGGCGCTACCTGCACGCGGCGGCCTACGACCCGGCCAGGGGCGTGGTGATCGTCGCCGGCCGTGACGACAGCCAGACGCTCCAGGACGTCTGGTTCTACGACGGGAGCGCCTGGACGGCTGGGCCGAGCGGGCCGGGTCCGAGGGCCGGGGCCGCGGCGGCCTACGACGCCGCTCGTGGGCGGCTCATGGTCATCGGCGGGGATGGCGCACCGCCCGGAGGCGCGAGCTTCCTGCTGGACGATGTCTTGGAGCTCGACGGACAGGGCTGGGTCAACCGCGGCCAGGCCAATCCGATGGGCGACGGCTCGCCGGGGCCCACGGCCCGGCAGCCGGCGGCGTGGATCGAGAGCCGTAGGCAGGTCGCGCTGTTCGGCGCCGATTCGCGGCTGTGGCTCTGGAACGGCGGCGCCGACGCGCGTCCGGCCCAGGTGGCGCGGGTGCGCTTCGCCGCCAGCGGAGCGGAGAACGCCCAGTTCCTCGACCTGCAGAAGGTGCAGCTGCGCTGGGCAGCCAACGCACGCTGCGCCGGCGCCGCGGTCTCGCCGGCCTTCTGGGTCTGGGACTCCAACGCCTTCGTTCCCCTCGCCATGGTCCCCGATGCCGCCGGCCCGGGGAGGTTCGAGTGGTCCGCGTCCGATCTGGGCGCGGCCCGTCGACTCTTCTTGGGGCCTGGCGAGGAGCTTGCCGCCGCGGTCGGACCGGCCGCGCCCAACGGCGGCTCGGTCTGCGAGGTCTCCACCGACTACGTGGAGCTCACGGTGGGCTACCGCCTCTGACCTCTGCCCAATGCCGATCACCGAAGGCGTGCCCTTGCCTTCGTCCCCCCTCGGATCGCCGGCCTCGTGCCGGCACAAGGCCGCGATCCGAGGGGCTTGCGGACACGAGGTAGAGGATCGGTAGGCACAAGGTGGGGCATGAGGAATCAGCCGCGCCTTCAGTGATCGTCAATCGAGCGGCCGGAAGGCCTACTGGAGCTGGTACATCGCCACGCACAGCGGCGCCTGGCACGTGGGGCGGGTCATCCCGCGCTCGCACCAGGCTCCGGCAACGCAGTCGAAGAAGCACGGCTCGCCCACCGCCGGCAGCGCCTGGCAGCGCAGGACCTGGAGGTCGTCCGGCTCGCAGGTCCGGGCCGGGCCGCACTCGTTGCCGTTCGAGCACGCGTCACCCGCGGAGTAGCTCGGCGCGCACTTGCCGGTGTTGAAGTCGCAGAAGAGCCCGGTGGCGCAGATGTCGTTCTGGCAGTCCGTCCCCTCCGGCTGCGGCTTCACGCAGGTGCTGCCGCCGGGGCCGAAGGCGCAGACGAGCCCCGAGCCACAGGCGTTCGGGATGCCGCAGGGCTCGCCCTCCTTGGGGTCGGCGATGCAGCTCCCCGAGTCGCCGCAGACCGCTCCGCTGGCGCACAGGAAGGGGCCCGCGGGGCCCAGCAGGCAGGTGCTGCCGACGCCGCCCAGCGCCGAGCACGTGCCCGGCCCGTCCAGGCAGCCGAACCCTGCCGCGCAGGCGGAGGCGTTCAGACAGGCCTCGCCGTCGCCGGGGAGCGCCACGCACTTCTTGGCGGCGGTGTCGCAGGCCGTCCCCGCGGCGCACTGTGCCGCGCTGGTGCAGTCGGCGCCGGCCGCTCCCGCGGGGCGGCAGGCGGAGCTGACCGGCCCGATGCAGCGGCCCTCGTTTCCACAGCCTTCGCCCGCGGTGCAGGTGGCCATCGGCGCGCACTTCCCCTCGACGCATCCGAGCGGAGGCGTGCACTGCGCGGTGTCGGTGCAGGCCGCGGCCTCGTCCAGCAGCGCCGCGCACTTGCCTTCGAAACAGACGCGCGGAGGCGCGCACTGGTCGTTCCTCGCGCAGCGGGCTCCGGAAGCGCCGAGCGCCGCGCACTTGCCTTCGAGGCAGTTGCGCGAGGCGCACTGGCCCGGCTCCTGGCACGCGGCGCCGTCTGCGGCGGGTGTGAGGCAGCCGCCGCTGGTGCACTGGGTGCCGTCGCCGCAGGGGATGGCGGGCCAGGGGCAGGACTCGCCGCCCTTGGCGACGGTCAGCTCCAGCGTGTCGGCGCAGCCGGAGAAGAAGACGAGGGAGGACTTGGTGCACGGCGGGCTCCCCGCCTCGTAGGCGGCGATGCAGGCAGGCACGCGGTCCACGCGGACGGAGACGGCGCCTTGCGCGAGCCCCTGGTCGAGGCCAGGCAGCCCCTGCGTCAGCTCCTTGATGCACGCGCCCTCGCGCACCTGCTTGCACCAAGCCTCGTCGAGCGCGGAGCCGGACGGGTGCGTGCAGCCGCAGGTCTTGGCGCGCGCGCACTCCCAGGCGGCGATGGGGCCGCACAGCTCCGAGAGGTCGGTGGACCGCACCGCGCCGCCGTCGGGGCCCGAGGTGCCCGCGTCGGTGCCGGTCGTGGCGCCGGTGTCGGCGGCCGTCCCCGCGTCCGGCGCCGGAGTCGGCGACGGGCAACCGCACAGCGCCAGGAGGAGGGCGGTGGAGGAGAGCAGGCGCGACATCGAGGACCTCGCGGGTTCGGTGAGCTTGCGACCGCAGGCTAACGCTGCACGAGCCCCCGCGCCCGGCGAAGCGTGAAGGTCATCCGCGGCCCGGGCCAGGAACTCCGCGCACGGCCAAAAGGCTGACGGCCGCCGACACAACACGTAGGCTGGTCGCATCCGCACCGGGGGTGGGGAATGACACGAGTCCACAGCGCCGACCCGCTCGCTCTCCTCGCCGGCGCGCCCGACGCAGCCCGCGCGCAGCTCGAAGGCGAGGCGAAGTCCCGGGCCCTCCTCGATGCGCTGCCGGACCCGGTCTTCTCGTTCGCGCCCGACGGGCGCTTCACCTTCTCCAACCCCGCTCACGCCGCGGCGCTGGGCAGGTCGGTCGAGGAGGTCGTCGGCAAGAACCTCTGGGACTTCTTCCCCAAGGACGAGGCCGACCAGCTCTTCGAAGTGCTGAGCGAGGTCTTCCGCGCGGGCAGGGAAGCCTGCGTGGAAGGCGGACCCCGCTGCGGCGGCCAGGCCCGCCACTACCAGACCGCGCTCCGGCCGCTGGCGGATGCGAGCGGCCAGGTCACCTCCGTGCTCTGCGTCGCCCGCGACGTCACCGAGCGCCACCAAGCCGAGCAGGAGCTGCGGGAGAGCGAGCGACGCTACCGCGGCTTCTTCGACCACCTCCATGAGGCCGTGGTCGTGCTGCAGGCCGTCCGCGACGAGCAGGGCGCCGTCGTCGACTGGCGGTGCACGGCGTCCAACCACGCGCACGGCCGCCTTTTCGGAACGCCGAGCGGTGGGTTGGTCGGCACCCGCCTGGGCGAGACGATGGGGCCCGCCGCGCTGGCGAAGCTCCACCCCCGCAACTGCCGCGTCCTCACCACGGGCGAGACCGTCTCCGAGGAGACCAGCGTCCGCGGGCTCCGCCTGGTCTCGAAGGTCTTCCGGCTCGACTCCGAGACGATCGCGGTCACCGCCCTCGACGTCGCCGAGGCCCGGCGGGCGGAGGAGGCGCTCCGGGAGAGCGAGAGCCTCCTGCGCGCGGTCATCGAGACCACCGCCGACGCGGTCTACGTCAAAGACCGCGACAGCCGCCTGCTCCTCGCCAACCCGGCGATGCTCGCCGCCATCGGCAAGCCGGCGTCGAGCGTCCTCGGGCACTCCGACGACGAGCTCTTTGACGACCCGGCGGTCGCGGAGGCCGTCTTGCGCCACGACCGGCAGGTCCTGGAGTCGGGCGCCTCCGCGGTCGTCGAGGAGCACATCCTCACGCCCGGCGGCTACCGGACCTTCCTGAGCACCAAGTCGCCCCGGCGCGACGAGCGCGGGCAGGTCGTCGGGCTGGTGGGGATCTCGCGCGACATCACCGACCGCAAGCAGAGCGAGCAGCTGCTGCAGTTCTTCGTCGACCACGCCCCGGCCTCGCTGGCGATGTTCGACCGCGAGATGCGCTACCTCGCCGCCAGCCGCCGCTGGCTCGCCGACTACCGGCTCGGCGGGCGGGACCTGCGCGGCTTGTCGCACTACGAGGTCTTCCCGGAGATCGGCGAGGCCTGGAAGCAGGTCCACCGGCGCGCGCTGGCCGGCGAGGTCGTCCGCGCCGACACCGACCGCTTCGAGCGTGCCGACGGCAGCGTGCAGTTCCTGCACTGGGAGGTGCACCCGTGGCGCGACGCCGCGGGCCGCATCGGCGGCATCGTGGTGTTCACCGAGGACGTCACCGAGCGGGTCCGCGCCGAGCGGTCGCTGCGCGAGAGCGAGGAGCGCTTCCGCAGCTACTTCGAGTCGCCCATCATCGGCATCTCCATGACCTCCCCGTCGCGGGGCTGGCTGGAGGTCAACGCCCGGCTGTGCGAGATGCTCGGCTACTCCGAGGCCGAGCTGAAGCAGATGACCTGGGCGCAGCTGACGCACCCCGACGACCTGCCCGCGGACCTCGCCAACTTCGAGCGGGTCCGCGCCGGGGCGATCGAGGGCTACTCGATGGAGAAGCGCTTCATCCACAAGGACGGCCGCACCATCCACACCGACCTGTCGGCCCGCTGCGTCCGCAAGGCCAGCGGCGAGGTCGACTACTTCGTGGCCCTGCTCCAGGACGTCACCGACCGCAAGCTGCTCGAGACCCAGCTGCGCCAGGCCCAGAAGATGGAGTCCGTGGGGCGCCTCGCCGGCGGCGTGGCCCACGACTTCAACAACATGCTGGGCGTCATCCTCGGGCACACCGAGCTGGCGCTCGACCAGGTCGACCCCGGACACCCGCTGCGCTTCGACCTGGAGGAGGTCCAGAAGGCCGCCCGGCGTTCCGCCGACCTCACGCGCCAGCTGTTGGCCTTCGCCCGCAAACAGACCGTGTCCCCCAAGGTGCTGGAGCTCAACGAGACCATCACCGGCATGCTCAACATGCTGCGGCGGCTCATCGGCGAGGACCTCCGCCTGGAGTGGAAGCCCGGGCCGGAGCTGTGGCCAGTCCGGATCGACCCCGCGCAGATCGACCAGATCCTGGCCAACCTCTGCGTCAACGCCCGCGATGCCATCAGCGACGTGGGGACCGTGACGATCGAGACGGAGAACTGCACCTTCGACAGACCCCGCGGCGCCGGGCACGCCGAGCACCGCGTCGGCGAGTTCGTCCGCCTCGCCGTCCGCGACGACGGCTCGGGCATGGACGCGGAGACGCTCGCCCACCTCTTCGAGCCGTTCTTCACCACCAAGGCCCTGGGCAAGGGCACCGGACTGGGGCTGGCCACGGTCTATGGCATCGTCAAGCAGAACGACGGCTTCATCGACGTCCACAGCGAGAAGGGCCGCGGGACGACCTTCACCGTCTTCCTCCCCCGGCACCAGGGCGCCGACCAGGCCGCGGGAGAGGCCGCCCCGGGTCCGGACCTGCAGGGAAACGAGACGGTGCTGATCGTCGAGGACGAGCCGGGCCTCCTCAACCTGACGAGGCGGATGCTCGAGCGCCAGGGCTACCGCGTGGTCGCGGCGAGCACTCCGGGCGAGGCCCTGCGACTGGCCCACGCCCACCCCGGCGAGATCCACCTGCTGATGACCGACGTGGTCATGCCGGAGATGAACGGGCGAGACCTGGCCAAGAACCTGCTGGCCGTCCACCCCCACCTCCGGCTGCTCTTCATGTCGGGCTACACCTCGGACGTCATCGCCGAGCGAGGGGTGCTGGAGGAGGGGACGAACTTCATCCAGAAGCCGTTCACCGCGGCCGGCCTCGCCGAGAAGGTGCGCGCGGCGCTGAGCCCCCGGCACCCGTAGTCCCTTTGTCGGGCTTCGGGCTTCGGGCTTTGGGCTTCGGGCTTTGGGCTTTGGGCTTTGGGCTTTGGGCTTTGGGCTTTGGGCTTTGGGCTTTGGGCTTTGGGCTTTGGGCTTTGGGCTTTGGGCTTTGGGCTTTGGGCTTTGGGCTTTGGGCTTTGGGCTTCGGGCTTCGGGCTTCGGGCTTTGGGCTTCCCTGAGTTGACCACCCTCGGGCGCGAGGGCCTGTGGTTCCGGGCAGTTAGCTCGCGCGTGTAGATACAGACACGGGATGGCGCCCGAGGATGGGCGCCATCTCGTCATCGCAGGCGAGGCGCTCAAGGCCAAGCGCCTTGAGGATGGCCGCCTGGGTCGGGTTCGGGTTCGTGATGGTGGAGGCGGTGCGGCCACCGAGTTGCAGGCGGTTGAGGCGGACACTCTCGAGCTCTTCGAATGCTCGGGCGGCGCTCATGGCAGCCGCAGTGCCGGCGAGCTTTCGCTCGAGGGCCCGCTCCAAAAGCATCGCCAAGACGCAGAGCGTCACATGTGCTCGCACCTTCGCTTCGGTTCGGTGCCGCACCGGTCGCAGCTCGACCAGGCTCTTGATGACGTGGAAGTCCTTCTCCACTGCGTCGCGGCTGCGGTACGTCGCCGCCAAGTCCTCCCCGCTCTGCAGCGACTCGGGGTGGGCGACCACCACGGAGAAGCCGTCATAGCGACGCAGCCGTCGCCAGACGTGCGGGCGCAGCTCGAGCTCCACCTGCAGCCGGACCTTGGCACTCTCGGCGTCTGCGGTCTCCGTGACGGCGATTTCGAAGGCCTCCACGAGGCTGCGCCGACGCAACTCGCGGTCCAACTCGGAATAGGCGCTCTCCCGCGTGCGGCGAGAGCCCGGCGCCGCCAACTGCTCATTCATCTCGCGCTCCAGGCGGCGCAGATGCGCGAGCGTGGTGTCGGCCCCCAGGCGCTGCTCGACGAATTGCTCGGGGTTGAAGCAGACCACCGCGCGCACGCGCAGCGGCTCCTCTTGACGCGCGGCGATATTGACCGCAGGCCTGCGCTCAGGCCGCGGCGCCCTGCGCATCTCGCGATCCAGGGATGCACGCTGCTCTTGGGGATCGCCCAGGCAGGCTGCCCTCAACGCCGCGCGGATGGGCATGCCCAGCATCCTCCCAGCACGGATGTCGTCCTGCAGATCCGGAGCGAGGTTCAACAGTTCCAAGAGCTTGACCGCCCGCTCCTTCTGCAGGCCTTGCGCACGCCCGGCCTCCCGGGAATTGAGCGCCGAGCCTTGGTCCAAGGCCTGGCGAATCGAAGTTGCCTGCGCGAGGGCTCGCTGGAGCGCATCTCCGGCGGCGGCCTCACTGGCTTGGGATGCCACCCCGACTTCCCGCCGCTGCACCACTCCGAGATCAGCAACAAAGAGCGAGTCGCTCACCCGGCGCATGCCTGCGGCAGCGGCGAGTACGCCCGCTTGTCGGGCGGCCTCCTGCTCACCCTTTGTCAACTCGACACCCTCGAGGGCCGCATGCGGGATCTGGTCGGGGGCATAGGCGGCGAACTCATCCTCGGTCAGCGCGGTCACGAAACGCAGGCCCGTGGCGAGCAGCTTGCGAAGGTGCGCGGTCTTTCCCAATGCTCGGTCGCACACCACGGGCGCCTCGCGGACCCAGTCGACCTTCTGGACTCCTCCGATGACGTCGAGCATGGCCGTGGAGTCGCTCTGCCGCCCGGAGATCACCTGCCAGCGCAGCGGGAAGCCGTCCTGGTTGCACATCAGCACGATGCCGATCTTTCGTTGGTAGAGACCCTCCTTGGTCTTGGCCTTCTGCGCCAGGCCATCCGGACCTTGCCCGACGAACCAGGTGTCCGTCACATCGAGCAGCAGCGAGGTGAATGTCCCTGTCTGCGCCAGGCAATGTGACGGCAGGCGCTCCTGAAGCGCGGGCGTGACCTCGTCAAGCTGCTCGAGGACCCGGTGCAGGCGGGTGTTGTTGAACTGGTCGCGTCCGATCCCGAGAAGCTCGGGGAGTGCCGTTCGCGGGAACCACCGCTCGGCATAGAGCTTGGAACCCGGCGCGATGCAACGCTGGATCGTAAGCGCCGAAACCACCTCGGCTGGCGAGACCTCCTTGTCGCCCTGGCCCATCAACCCGGCGAGGAGCTCATCGAGCCTCCACTCGCGCCAGAGACTCAAGGCGACGGCGGCATCGAGGTAGTCGAGACTCTCCGTCACCTTCGCCGAAACCTTTTCGGTGGGCAGCACGACGGCCTTGCCCGAACGCGAGGCCTGCAAGGCCGTCCGCAGGTTTTCGATTTCCATCTCGGAAATCGCCCCCAGCTGCGCCACCACTCGGTGGGCCGGCATCCCGTCAGGCCGCCGGTAGCTCTCGACGAGTTGCGCGTAGCGATAGACGTGACCGCCCCGCTTCGTGGTGGAGACACGGACATGCATGGTAGGTGTCTACAATATTTGCAGTAATCATTGCAACATCATTCACTAATCGGTATCTACAATGCGAGCTAAGTGCCTGAAATTGCTGAGGGGGCGATCAAAATGGGGGACTTCGGGCACGGGCACAGCACCTAGGAGGCGTGACCCGAAGCCCGAGCCCAGGCATCAGGGCTTAGGTCACAGCAACCAGGAGGCTTGACCCGAAGCCCGAAGACCGCAGCCCGAAGCCCGAGCCAGCCCGGGTCCGGGGCCCGACGCTGGTTCGCGCGCTCCGCCGGGTGTAGGACGACGGGCCTGGATGAATAGGCCCGGCGCTTCGACGTCCGTGGCCATCCCGCCCCTTGTCGCGGAGACCGACATGCTCCTCCTCACTGTCGCCTTGGTGCTCACCGCCTGCCCCTTCGAGGTCGTGCGCGACAGCTCCGCCGAGCCGAAGACGCTGCTGACGGCGAACGGTGCCGTCTTCGCGAAGATCGCCGGGGGATTGAAGGCCGAGTGTGATGCGGAGCGGGCGCGTCTCTTCCTCGAGGAGCCGGGGCGATGGCCCGCGCCGATCACGTTCCGGCTCCAGCGCTCGCCCCTCCAGTTGACGCTGGAGATTCCGGAGCCCTCGGTGCCGCCCGCGCTCGGGGTCGCGCAGCGGCTCGAGCAGTGGCAGTGGTGGGAGTCCTGGATGCAGAGGGTGCTCGAGCTGTACGCCTCCGCGGCGAAGGCGAAGTCCTCAGTCCTGGTCCTTCCGATGGGCGTCGCAGGCCTCGAGGAAGATCCGCGGGCGCATCGCTGCACGCGTCCGTGAAGCCCAGCGCGAGCAGGCCCTGGAGCAGCGACAGGCGCGCGACCGGGAGCGGCCCTTCGTCTTCGGCCAGCCGACCCGCCTCGGAACCGTGGTGTCGTCGGACCCGGCCCTCGTTTACTGGAGCGCTGGCGCGCTGTGCGTCGTGCAGGGCGACGGGAAGGCGCCCCACGCACCGGTGCGTTGCTACGACCCCAAGACCAAGAAGTGGGGCAAGAAGGAGCCGCGCGACGGCCACCCGCCCCATCGCGACTCGAAGCGGCTGCACGCGGAGCTCAGCGAGGACACCAAGACGTGCGTCCTCATACTCGAGGGCCGGAGCCTGGACCTTTCGGAGCTCGGTCTCTCGTACGAGTCGGAGCTCCCATCGTGGAGCCGCGACTGTGACAAGGCCGAGGGCTCCGACGTGCCCGTGGGGACGAGAGAGTGGTTCATCGCCCGCTGCCCCACCCTGATGGCGCTGTCTCCGGACGGCTCCGCCCTCGCCTTCGTCTTCGACGTGGTGCACGAGACGGTCGACTGCTCGACCATGGGGCATCGGAACGAGGACGGAGAGTCCAAGGTCATCCGCACGGTGCTCATGATCGCCCCCGTGGAAGAGAAGCCGAACGGGGAGAAGACGCCCGACCGTCCCTGAGCAGTCATCGACTTCAGGATGCCGACGCTGCAGCCCCCGTGGATGCGAACGGCGCCTGGCCGAACGTCTCGGTCAGGCCGGGTGCAGACGCTGCGAGCGCCAGGGCATCCGCGGCCGCCGCTGCACTCGCTCCTCGTGCACTCCGTTCCGCCGCGCTCGTCGTCTCCAGCCTACCCCTCGCGTCGGGCCCACTCTCTGGACCCGCCACCCCGGCGCGCGATGGGGGATGATGGCGGCATGTCCCTGCTCGAGCGTGGTGAACGGCTTTCCCCCGAGGAGTCCCCTGTGCCGCGGGGGAGCGGGCTCGCCGGAGCGGGGCTCGGTCCAGCCAAGAAGGGCTGACGGACATGACCAGCGTCATTGAGCTCCGGTGGAGCGAGGTGGACCCCGCGCGATGGCCCTTCCCCGAGGGTGACTCCGCCGTGGAGGCCGATCGCTTGCTCGCCCTGGAGGTCCTGAGCGGATTGGGCGGCGAGGCGGCGGTCCTCGGCATCACCGCGAAGTTCGCCGAGCGCCACGGGGCCTGGTCGTGCGGCTGGGCCTTCTCGATCGGCGAAGGCAGCAGCGGCGGTGTCGTGCGCTCCTGGTGCTGCGTGCCGCACTCGATGCGCGGCACGCCCGCCCAGACCGCGGAGAAGTCGGCGCGCGGGCTCCACGAGTGGCGCCGCTGGCTCGAGCAGCTCGCCGCGCTCTTCGACGAGCTCGCCCCTCGCAAGGGGGACGTCGAGGGGATGCTCGCGCGCGCCGTCACCCGCATCCTCGACGTCGTCGCCCAGGCGACGGGGGCCGAAGACGCCTGGTACCAGCACGCCGAGCAGGTGCTGGGCTGGTACCTCCAGCGTCACGGGATGAGCCCGGCCGATGCCGCCGAGGCGGTGTCGCTGGGCCTGTCGACGACGTTCCAGAGCTGGGTCGCGCCGACGGCCGAGGAGCGAGAGAGGACCGGGCTGGGGATCGCCGAGAAGGCGAAGGCCCGCGTGACGGTGGCGATGCCCGATTCGCTCGAGGCGCATCAAGCCGCGCGCGCCCGCGTGGACTGGAGCGCCGCGCCGCAGGCGAAGCCCGGCGAGTCCGGCGAGGACGGGCACCGGCGGTTCATCGACTCGGTGGACGTCGCCCGCAGCTCGGAGCGCGCCGAGCGGATGCGGCAGGGGCTGGGCGCGGCGCGAATGTGGGCGCAGCAGGGCGCTCTGCTCTCGTTCGAGCTCATCGCGCAGCTCCACGCCATCGCCACCTACTCCGGCGGAGCGATGCGCACGACGGAGGCCTTTGCCAAGGGCGGCGCCGAGCGCTACGGCTTCTCGCAGGACCTGCGTCAGCGCTTCGAGCGCTGCCTGGACGATGCAGACGACGCGGCGGTGCCGCTGCTGGGCCGGGCGGCGCGGCTGTATCTCGATGTCTGCTTCTTCCACCCGTTCGCGGACGGCAACGCGCGGACGGCAAGGCTGGCGTTCGACTTCGTGCTCGCACGCGAAGGCGTGGTCCTGCGCGAGGTCCGGCCGCTGTTCTCGGCGCCGATCCCCGCGGGTGACGGGGACGCCTACTCCGCGTTCCTGCGTCTGCTCGCGACCCTCGCCGGGTAGCGGTGCGCGGCACCTTCCGGCCGGCTTCGGCTTCGGAGGAGCTCGTGCGTCAACCTCGGCCAACGACAACTACCGACTTGCAGCTCTTGAAAGCCTCCTTGTCCGAGGGCAGCTCCGAGTCCTTGAGCAGCCGGCGAATCCGGCGCTCGCGCCGCGCCTGCAGCGCCCCGCCAACGTCGCTACCAGGTGCGCGGTCAGGGCAGGCCCGCCGGGGTGGGCACGCCCGGTGAGACCCAGGCCGTCGGCAGATTCGTCCACACCTTGGAGCAGGCGACCTGCCGGCCGAGGACGCTCAAGCCTGGGGTGCGCAGCGCGGCAGCGATGAGGACGGGGGGCATTCAGGACAAGAAGCGGACGAGGGAGGTGGCGCGAATCGAGTGGCAGAAGGAGAAGGAGGCCACGCGGCGCGCGCAACCTGGAGAGGAAGCTGCTGGAAGGGCCTGAGGCGAGCGAGCGCCACCGGAGAAGAAAGCAGGTGCGGATGCAAGACCCCATTGGCGGCGTCGCACTTTCGGCACTGAAGGCTCTGCATCCACAGCTTGAATGCAGGCCAACCCGCCAGCCTGGAGTAACGCGCTCTCAACGTGTCGCTGCCCAGCCTCTTCGCAGGCGCCTGGGAGCAAACGTGAACATCAGGCACCAAAGGCAGCTCGCTACGAGGATCGCCTGGGGCTATTGGCAGAAGGACGAGGACGACCGGAAGGAGCACTGCGCCCACGACCTTCGTGGCGCGGAACGGGACAAAAGGAAAGAGGCCGAGCAAGCGGCTCAGGCCCTACTAAAGGGGGTACACGACCGATGATCACTCTCACCTTGAAGAGCGCGGATGTCCTGGTCGGCGAGGGCCTCCTCGCCGCAGTGGCTGACCGGGCCGCCGCCCTGGGACTCCAGTACATCTCGGTACTGGGCAAGATCTTCAAGCTGGAGCGCGGGCGAGCAATCGGCTCGTCGCTTCAGCTCTGCCGGGTGAAAGCGACCTTCGCGGAGGAGTAGGCGCACCTCCGCAACCGTCGAGGGGACTGGGGGACTGGTGGCCAGTGTGGGCGACGTCGTGGTCCTGATCGCTGAAGTTGACCGCTCGTTGGCGCTGATCCCGACCGAAACCGCCAGGTGCCGGTAGACCTGCCAGTCCACGACCACGCGCAGGGTGAAGACTTACAGCAGGCGGCGCGAGGAGCGACCCACCGCGCGGAGAGGCCTCAGCGAGCGCGGCGCACCAGCAGGTGCGTGGCGCGCTCGCCCGCGGCGGACTCCGCCACCTCGTAGCCCAGCGCGCGCAGGTCCAGCCCCTGGTACAGGTTCTCGCCGCGGCCCATCAACACCGGCCGATGCGCCAGGTGCAGCTCGTCGATGAGCCGCGCCTGCAGGTACTGGCGCACGGTGGCCACGCCGCCGCCGATGCGCACGTCGCGGCCGGCCGCGGCCTCCTTCGCCCGCGCCAGCGCCTCGTGGATTCCGCCGGTGACGAAGTGAAAGTCCGTCCCACCCTTCATGCGCAGCGCCGGGCGCGTGTGGTGCGTCAAGACGAAGACCTGGCAGTGATAGGGCGGCTCTTCGCCCCACCAGCCCTTCCAGCGGTCATCGGGCCACGCGCCGCGCACCGGGCCGAACATGTTGCGTCCCAGGATCCAGGAGCCGACGTCGACGAAGCTCTTCTCGGCCCAGGTGTTGTCGACGCCGGTCTCGCCATCCTTCTGGCCGCCGTGCATGGTGCGGAAGAAGCGCGTCGGGAAGACCCAGCCCATGACTTCGGGAAAGCCGACGCCGAGTGGATTCTCGAGGCTCTGGTCGGGACCTGCGCCATAGCCATCGAGAGAGACCCCAAACGCCGCGACTCGTACCTTTGCCATCGTTCATCGCTCCTTGGACGAAGCCCCGCCCTCGCTGCCAGCAGGAAGGCGCCGACGCCTTAGAACTGCGTGCGCGCCAGGGAAGGCGCCAAGGAAAAATGGGGTCCTCAGCAAGACCTGTGGGCGGCGGAGCGCCGGAATGGAGCGCCGGCTGGACTCTTGGCAACTGCGCGCGGTCGTCACTGCGAATCGGTCGGCTGGCAAGTCGCTTCACTCGCGGGCAGCAAGGCGTGGAGGGTCCGCTCCAGGCCGTCGTACGAGTAGGTCGCCAGGAGCGCGACGTACTGGCGTTGTTGCACCACCTCCGGCTCGAACCGGATCCCCCCGAGCTCGGTTCGCGTCCACCCGCAGGTCTTGCCGGGGAAGGAGGTGTCGCAGGTCATACGCCGGTAGCTTGCGCCGGTGCCGTCGGCCTCCACGAAGTAGAAGTCGGTCTTCACGCCGAACCCCTGGTCTTCCGTCACGACCTGGAGGGCGAACGGCTCGCGCGCGGCAAGGTGCCCCTGCAGCGCTTGCTCCGAGGGGAACCGGATGCACTCTCCACAGTCGGTCTGCGCGACGTCGCAAGCGTAGAGGTACTTGTGCGCCGCGGCGTCCCAACGCCCCCGCGCCTCCTGGAGCAGCTCCTCGTGGGTCCCCGAACAGCCGAGCAGCAGTGCCATGGCCCCGAACGACCAGAACATCGTCTTCATGGAATCCCCTCAGCCGGCCCCAGCCTCGCCATGATAGCGGGTGACGGCCCGAAGAGGTCGGCAGCCGGTGGAGCTGCACCGCCGCCGTCGACACCGAGACCTTGGCCGCCATCACCTGCGCAGCCGGCCTGCAGTGGAACGGAATGGCAGCTGTGCCGGGGCTTGCGGCTCCCGGCCCCCTGGCTTCGGCTCATGCCTCCCGGTGCAGTACCCGAAGCCCGAAGTCCAAAGCCCGAAGCCCTTCGGCAACACTACTGCACGCAGGCCGTGGCGCTGGCGCAGTCGCTGCTCGGCGGGACGAGGTCGGCGCACTTGTCGTTGGGCTCGAGCGACCAAGTGCAGAAGTCGAGGTACGCGAAGCCGTCGACCCGGGTGAACGTCGTGGCCGGATTGGGCTGCGAAACGCCCGCGCGGCATGGGTCGGTCGCCTTGAGCAGGCCCTGGTAGAAGACCTTGCTGCCGACCCGGAGGTTGTCGCCGCTCACGTAGAACGCGCCGTAGGTGTCGGTGAAGGCCCCGCTCTGGGGCACCGAGGTGACGTTCTCCACCCGAACCTTCACCCCGCCCCAGGCATCGTGGAAGGCCTTGTCGCTCTGGGCCGCCAGCTGGGCGATCTCGGCGCCGCTCAAGACGTGCGGGGCAGGCAGAGGCGCGGTGCCCACCTTGGTGGCCTGCGTCGCCGCGGAGACCTGGAACCCGGAGACCGAGCTGCCGCCGCTCGAGGCGCAGCTGGCGGGAAGGTAGTAGGCCGTCTTGCCCACGACGTTGAGGACGTCGCCTGGCTTGACGTCTTCGGGGATGGCGTCGCCCGCGGGCGTCTGGGGCGGAATCGGGCAGTACGCCTTGGTGCCGCCGGGCGGGATCGTGGCCGGAGTCCCGTACGAGGCGACGAGGATGCCGGTGTTCGCCGCGGTCTCGGTCAGCCCCGGTGCGGAGACGAACACGCCCCACAGGCAGCTGTTGGTGCTTATGGTCAGCGAGACAAGGAACTTGCGGCTCATGGCCACCACGCCTTCCAGGTTCACGTTGACCCCGACGCCCACCGTTCCGGTGGTGATGTCGCTGATGGTGGTCTTGATCGGACCGATGTCCGGGGAGCCGACTCCGGTGTCGCCCGAGGTCGCCACGCCCGCATCTTCGGTCGTCGCCTGGGCGTCGGGCGAAGTGCCCGTCTGCGCGTCGGCAGAGCCCGTGGGGCAACCGGTGCAGGCCTCGTAGCCTGAGCCCTCGGCGTTGCAGGCCTGGGCGCCCTGAATGCCGCCGGGGCAGGCGCAGGAGATTCTGCTGGCCCGGGGTGCACAGCTTGGCCCCGCCCGAACAGCCCGCGACCGGCGCGAGCGACACCACGAAGACGCAAAGCGAGAGCGCGAGCCCTGCACCAAGACCAGTTCGCCTGTCCATGATGGCCTCCTCGAGGAGCGCATCGTACCAGAGCGGGCCAGCGCCCGACGGGCGGCCAGCTGCCCGCGGCAAGGAGGCGTTGGAGCGGGTCCTCGCGGCCGCCTGTATCGCCGCGAGATGGCCGCGGGGCGCCGCTCCCCCTATCTCTTGAGAGGAATCGAGCCCCCATGCACCGAGGCCAGCGGCCCCACCGCAGCAAGCCGATGAGCGTGCGGTCCGCGATGACCGCCGCGCTCGCCACGCTGGCGCTCGTGGGAGCGGGCGTCGTGGTCTCTCTGGTGGTGCTGACCACCCTCCTCCACCAAACGACCCTGACGCTCAACGGCGCCGTCGAGGGCCTGCGCACCGCGGAGGTGATCCAGGGCGACTTGCTTCGCCACAGCCGCATCCCGGATCCCGCTCTGCAGGGGGCCCTCGAAGGCGAGGTGCGCGCGCTCCTGGATCAAGCGCATCGCTTCGAGCTCGATGGCGGCGAGCGAGCGCTCATCGACCGTCTCGGGCAAGCCACCGAGAGCTACTTCTCCGCCTTCCACGCCGCGCGGAGGCTCCGGGCTTCCACCGGAGCAGGCGAGCGGGCAGGCCTCCGTGGAGCTCGGGGCCGCGTTCGCGGCGGCGAAGCGCTACAGCGATACCCAGCTCGCGCAAGCGCAGCGAGCGCAGGTCCGGGCTGCTGGGTGGAACGAACTGGCGAACTGGGTCGGGCTGGCCGCTGGCGCAGCCATCGTGGTCATGGCCGGCTTGGGGATGACCTGGGTGCGGCGTTTCGCCTTCGCCCCGCTCCGCCGGCTCAGCGAGGCCATGCGGCGCTTCCACCGCGGCGAGCAGGAGAGCCGAGCTCCCCGTGGAGGGCCCCCTGGAGCTCCAGACCATCGCCGAGGACTTCAACGAGATGGCCGAGGCGCTCTCGCAGCAGCAGCAGCGCCAGCTCGCGTACCTTGGAGGCGTGGTCCACGACCTGCGAAACCCCCTCTCCGCCCTGCAGCTGTCGGCGGCCCGGCTCGACCCGGAGCGCGGCCGCCTCACCGACCAGCAGGCTCGCTCGACGCTCGCCCTGGTCCGCCGGCAGATCGATCTGCTCAACCGGATGACCGGCGACCTGCTCGACGCGGCGAGGATCCGGCGGGGCCAGCTCGAGCTCAGGATGCAGGAGCGCGATGTCCGGGAGCTCGCGCGTGGAGCGTTCGACCTCTTCAGGTCGGCGGCCACCACTCACCGGCTGGTGTTGGAGGTCACGGACGAGCCCGCGATGGTCTCTTGCGATCCCTTGCGGATCGAGCAGGTCCTCAACAACCTCATTAGCAACGCGACCAAGTACTCGCCCAACGGCGGCGACGTCCTGGTCGACGTCGCAGTCAGTGGCGACGAGGCCGTCCTGTCGGTGACCGACGAGGGCGTCGGCATCGCGCCCGAGGACGTGTCCCACATCTTCGAGCCCTTCCGGCGAGCCGGCGCTTCGAGGGAGTCGGTGAGAGGTGTGGGCCTCGGTCTCTACGTCACCCAGCAGATCGTCCAGGCCCACGGAGGCCGGATCGAGGTCGACAGCACGCCCGGCGCAGGGTCGACCTTCCGGGTGCTCCTGCCGTTGAGCCGGCTCGCGAGGCGTGAGCCCGTCGCGCAACCCCGACCGGAGCCACCGGGCGCCTCGCCGTAGACGGAGTCCCGGGCGATCCGGCCTCGGAGCCCGTGCCGAATCTCGATCACCGAAGGCGTACTGCCTCTAGTGCCTGAAGGCGCCCCCGGATCGCGTGCCGGTTGCCGCTCACACAAGCCCCTCGCATCGCCGGCCTTGTGCCCTTGTGCCGGCCTCGCGCCGGCCGGTGATCGGCTTGCCTCTCGCGGTCTGCCGGGTATGGTGGGACCCATCAAGAGCTCGAGCGGGGACAGCTCCGCCAAAGGCTGTCTCCTGAGCTCGGTCTCGGGCCAGGGACGCGCGCCGCCAGCGGCCACCTGGGTAGCGCCTGACCGGACCAGGAGCGGAGGCGATGACTACGCGATCGTCGGCGTCAGTGATGCCGCCGGAGCTGGAGAGGCGCTCCGACGCGCTTGCCGAGCGGGTCAAGGAGCTGCGGTGCCTCCACTCGATCTCCGGCCTGCTTCGAGGCCGGCACGAGCTGAGCGACATCCTGCAGAAGGTGGTCGACGTCATCCCTGCCGCCTGGCAGTACCCGGAGCTCGCCCAGGCGGCCCTCACGCTCAAGAGTCGCCGATACCAGAGCCGCGGGTTCCGCACGCCGAGGTGGGCCCAGCAAGCGGCGCCCATCGTCGTCGACGGACAGCAGGTGGGCACGCTGGAGCTGGGCTACGTCGACGCGCTCCCGGACGGCGGGCAGCCCGAGTTCCTGGCCGAGGAGCAGGTCTTGCTCGCCACGGTGGCCGAGCGGCTCGCGGAGATCGTGGCGCTCAAGGAGGCCCAGAATCAGCTCGCGACCTACCAGGAGCACCTGCGGTCGCTGGCATCGGAGCTGACGCTGACCGAGGAGCGCGAGCGCCGGACTCTCGCGCTGCACCTCCACGACCGCATCGGCCAGGGCCTCGCCCTCGCCAGGCTCAAGATGGAGACGCTCAAGCACCTCGTGCCGGCCGAGCACCAGGCGCGCGCGGACGACCTCTCGGCGCTCCTCAAGCAGATCGTCTCGGACACCCGCTCGCTGACCTTCGAGATCAGCCCCCCGATCCTCTACGAGCTGGGCCTCCGGCAGGCGGTGCTCTGGCTCGGCGAGCACCTGGAGCAGCAGTCTGGCCTGCGGGTAGAGGTCCGCGGTGACGACGAGCTGGTGCCGCTCACCGAAGGCGTCCAGGTGATGCTGTTCCGCTCCATCCAGGAGCTGCTGACCAACACGATGAAGCACGCGCAAGCCTCCCGGGCGACGGTCCGGCTGCTCAACGACGCCGACGAGCTCTGCGTGATCGTGGAGGACGACGGCGTCGGCTTCGACGCCGCCTCGCTGGGGCGCCTCCCCTCGGCCGCCGGCGGCTTCGGGTTGTTCAGCCTCCGCGAGCGAATCGGACACCTGGGCGGCCGCGTCCAGGTCGACTCCACGCCCGGCAAGGGGACGCGAGTCCAGCTCTCGGTGCCGAGCGCGGACGGCCGGGAAGACACGGGAAGCCCTGGAGGAGCGCGTTCACCATGAGGATCCTTCTCGCCGACAACCACAGGCTCTTCTGCGAAGGCTTGCGCACCCTGTTCGCCCAGCAGCCCGGCGTGGAGGTCGTCGGCGAGGCCCACGACGGTCGCACGGCCGTGCGCCTGGCGCGCGAGCTCTCGCCCGATCTGGTCGTGATGGACATCGGCATGCCGGAGCTCAACGGCATGGAAGCGACCCGGCAGATCCGCTCGGAGCTCCCGCGGGTCCGGGTGCTGGCGGTCTCGATGCACTCCGACCGGCAGTACGTCGCCGGCATGTTGTCGGCCGGGGCCTCGGGCTACGTGGTGAAGGACTGCGCCTTCGGGGAGCTGGCCCAGGCGGTCCGGACGGTGATGAGTGGAGGCCGCTACCTGAGCCCCGAGATCGTCGGGGTGGTGCTGGAGGACTACGTCCAGCGCCTCGCGCCGGCGCCGGGCTCCGCCGTGGCGAAGCTCTCCGAGCGGGAGAGGGAGGTGCTGCAGCTCATCGCCGAGGGGCACGGCACGGGCGAGGTCGCGCAGCGCCTGCACGTCAGCCGCAAGACCGTCGAGACGCACCGCAGGAACCTGATGCTCAAGCTCGAGCTCCACAGCGTCGCCGAGCTCACGAAGCTCGCCATCCGGGAAGGGCTGACCTCGCTCGACGTCGCTCCTGGCAAGCCCGACCGCGGGTAGGAGGAGCGCACCCGCCCGGCGACCCCGTCGGAAGGCGAAATCCCTTAGGGGAAAGCCTGAGCCGGCCCGCCAAGGCAGCAGCCCCGCCTGCGCCTTGGAGCGAGCGAGAATCCGGTCTTGCCCGATTTCGCGCGCCGGAACCCGGCCCTAAAGTGAGCCTGGTCCAGGCAGCCGCAGGTTCGATCAGGGTTTCGGGCGAGCTCTGCCTTCGGCTCGGCTCGCCCCGGAACGAGCCTGGGCGTCTTGGACCCGCGGGACCCACCGGCTCTCGCGCGCCGGCCCCGCCCTGCGCGAGCCGGAACGCCACAGCGCGCCTCTGCAGACGGAGGCTCGCCGCGGGACCACGTCGGCTCGTCGGCTTCGCGCTCCCCTCGCCTGCTCGACCGGGAGGATGGATGTCATGACCCCGACCCTGCCCGTGACCTGGCTGGCCAACCCGCGCGCCTCGGCGGCGCGGTGCTGCGCCGGCGTCACCCAGTACTTCCCCCACCCGGGCTCGCCGAGCGCCTGGGGGTTCCACCGGCAGCTCCCCGCCTACCGGATGTCTCCGCTCAAGGGGCTCAAGAGCCTGGGGCGCACGCTCGGGCTGGGCGGCGTATGGGTCAAGGACGAGGCCCTGCGCCCGGAGGCGGGGGCCTTCAGGGGCCTGGGGGAGCTCGTTCGCCATCTTCCGCTACCTGCAGGCGCGCTTGGGCGGACCCGAGCACGTCGGCTACCGGGAGCTGACGGCGCCCAAGGCCCGGGAGAGGCTCGGCAGGCGCACCTTCGTCTCCGCGGGGGGAGGCGACCACGACGCGGGCTTGGTGTGGTCGGCGCGACAGCTGGGGGTCGACGCCGTCGTCTACGCCCACCGGAGCGAGCCGCGCGCGCGTCTCGAGGCGCTCGAGCGTCTCGGCGCCAGGGTCGTTGCCGTGGAGCGGGGCCGCGACGCCGCCAGACAGGCGGCGCGGGACGCCGCCGCCCACCGTTGGCAGCTCGTCTCCGACGTGGTCCGGCCCGGCTACGAGGAGTTCCCGGCGTGGGTCATGCAGGGCTATGGCACCGTCTTCTTCGAGGCCCAGCAGCAGCTGATCGCCCTGGGGGTGGGCAAGCCGACTCACTTGCTGGTGCAGGCGGGCTCCGGCTCGCTCGCCGCCGCCGCCGCCGCGTTCTACCAGAACCTCCTCGGCCCCGGCCGGCCGCGCCTGGTGCTGGTGGAGCCGGAGGGCGCCGCCTGCCTCCACGCCTCGATGGAAGCCGGCGACGGTCGGGCGCGCGCCATCGCCGGTCCGTGCCGGACCCGCATGACGTCGCTCCGGCGCAGGGAACCCAACCCGATCGCCTGGGACGTGCTGCGCGACGCGGCCGACGTGTTCGCCAAGGTCCCCGACGTCGTCGCCGAGAAAGGGATGCGCGTGTCCGCCCTGCCGCTGACCGGGGACCCCGTCATCCACGCGAGCCCGTCCGGGGCCGTGACCCTCGGCGCCCTGACGTGCCTCATGGAGCGGGAGGAGTGGGCGCCGCTGCGGCGGCACCTGGGGCTGGGGCCGGAGTCCCAGGTGCTGCTCGTCAACACCGAGCAGAGCGCCGACCCGGACCGCTTCCGGCGCGCGCTCTGGGAGGGCCGGCACGGCATTTCTCGAGACGCCGAACGTTGAATCCTTGAGCGACCTGGCGATGACCAGGCGGAGAGGAGGAGCCATGAAGACGCCCGAGATCATCCTCACCAGCCTCGACCTGCAGCGGCTCCAGCGGCTGCTGGAGACCCATGCGGCGGGCCGTGACCACGAGGCGATCGAGTACCTCGATGCCGAGCTCGCCCGCGCCCATGTGGTCCTGCCGTGCCAGGTCCCGAGCACGGTGGTCACCATGAACACCCGGTTCCGGTTCATCGACCGCCACAGCGGCGAGTCGCACACTGCGACGCTCGTCTACCCGCCCAAGGCGGACTCGCGGCACGGGCGCCTGTCGGTGCTCGCGCCCGTGGGGTGCGCGCTCTTGGGGCTCGGCGTCGGGCAGACCATCGACTGGCCGATGCCGCAGGGGCGGGTGCGCACGCTCGGCGTCGCGGAGATCCTCTACCAGCCGGAGGCGGCCGGCCAATTCGAGCTTTGACGGCGGACGCGGCCGTTCGTCCTCAAGGCTCGCTCGCGGTAGGGCTGGCCCCGGGGGGCTCTGGCTTCTCGGGGCGGGCCAGCCACTCGGCGAAGGCCCGATTCTGGCTCGCGGTGCCGAGGACGAAGAGCACGTCCCCGGGCTGGACGTCGAGCTCGCCGCCGCCGTTGACGCTCTGCCCGTCCCGCATCCTGCCCAGGACCTGCACTCCGAAGCGGCTGGCCACCGCCAGGTCGCGGATCGTCGTCCCGGCGAACGGGGCGCCCGCCGGCACCGGCACGAGCCCGGTGAGCAGCTCCTGGTACGCCCCCTCCGGCTTCTGGGGGGCCTCCGAAGCCAGCCAGCGCTCCGCCTGGTCGATCTGCTCCGTCGTTCCCACCAGCAGGAGGCGGTCGTTGGGGAACAGGCGCGTCTCGGCGCCGGGCGCGGTCAGGGTGATGCCCTGACGGTCAATCCCGACGATCGTGCTGCCCGAGCGGCGGCGCAGCTCGGTGGCGCCGACGGTCTGTCCGGCGGCGGGGCTCAGGTCGCTCAGCACGTGCTCGTGGACCTTCAGGCCGAAGGGAGCACCGAGGATGGAGCGGGTCCGCGCCTCGCCGAGCGGCGACGGCGCGGCGGGCGCGGTCGCGAGGTTGCCGCGCAGCTCGGTCTGGGCCTGGGCGTACCAGCGCACCAGCAGGGGGCGCAGCAGCAGCGCCAGGCCGAAGCCGGCCACGAGGATGGTCAGCAGCACCCAGGGTTGGAGCGCCCACCCGGGCAGGAAGGTCGTGCACAGCAGGAGCAGCGCCAGCGAGCCCGCCACCTGGACGGCGCGCTCGACCACCGGCACCAGCCGCGCTCCGGCGCCCAGCCCCTCGGTCACCGCCTCGCCGAGGAGCATCCCCAGCGCGCCCAGCCCGCGCCAGAGGGCGAGCAGCGGCACCAGCAGCACCACGCCGAAGCCGACCCAGAACAGCAGCGGCAACCAGGGATGGATGGGGTGGCCTTGGGCCACGGCGTCGAGGGAGGCGAGGACCAGCCGTGAGCTGGCGACGGCGCCGACGACCACCGCGGCCTCGATGCCGAGCTGCAGCACGCGGCCCCCGATGAGCTTGAGCAGGGGCTTGCGCCCGCCGCGGCGCCGCAGGGCCTCGCCGGCGCGCTCGAGGAAGGTGTGCCAGGCGCGCGAGAGCGACGGCTCGTGCGCGGAGAGCCAGCGCGCCACCGCCGGCCCGCGCCGGATCAGCGGCGGGCTCAGCAACGTGGTGATCAACGCGGCCCCCACGGTGGCCGGGTAGAAGGCGGGCGGCATCAGCCCGGAGGACGTGCCGAGCTGGGCGATGACGAAGCTGAATTCGCCCAGCGGCAGCAGGGCGAGCGCGACCTGGGCGGCATGGCCCAGCGGCTGGCCGACGAGCGTCAGCCCGGCGAAGGCCGCCAGCCCGCGCGTCGCCATCGCGAAGGCGGTCAGGGCGAGCACCCAGGGCCACTCGGAGACCACCAGCCTCACGTCGAAGAGCATGCCCATCGAGACGAAGAACACGGCGGCGAAGATGTCCCGGAGCGGCGCCAGCGAGTGCTCGAGGTGCGGCTTGTGCTGGGTGCCACCGAGGCTGCTGCCCAGGAGGAAGGCGCCCAGCGCGACCGAGTAGCCGGCGCTCGAGGCGACCCACGCCGCCAGCAGCAGGACGGCGGCCACGACCACGACCTGGACGTCGGGGCTGGCGGAGCGGCGCAGCGCCCGCAGGAGTCGCGGCACGACCAGCAACGCCAGCACCAGCGCCAGCAGCACGAAGGCGGCCATCATGCCCAGGATCCGGCCGAGCGGCACCGCCTGGTCGGCGCTGGCCGCGGCCACCGAGCCGAGCAGGGCGAGCATCACCACCGCCACGATGTCCTCGAGCACGGTGATCCCCAGCGCCAGCCGGGCGTAGGGCTCGCGAGAGACGTCCAGCTCGCGGAAGACCTTGTCGATGATGGCCGAGCTGGAGACCACCAGGATGCCGCCCAGGAAGAGGCCGCCGGAGACCCCCAGGCCCAGGGCCCCGGCGGTGAAGCGCGCGGACGCGAGGACCAGCATGGCCGTGGCCAGGGTGACCGCCACCGCGGGCAGCCCCAGGGCCCGGAGGCGCGTGATGCTCAGCTCCAGCCCGACGAAGAACATCACGAAGACGAGGCCCAGGTTGGCCAGCCGGTGCACGCTCTCGACGCTGTTGACGAAGGCGGCCGGCGGCGTGAAGGGCCCGATGAGGATGCCGGCCACCAGATAGCCGACGACCACCGAGACGCCGAGGCGCTGGCAGGCCCACGCCGCCATGCCGGCGAAGAAGAGGACCACCGCCAGGTCCTTGACGATGTCGAGCTCGTGCATCGGAAGGCTCCTTTGATGCGCCCCCTTCGTTGAGACAAGCTTTCCTTCGACCAAACCCCGCCGCACCGTCAACCCCGACGTGCCGCGCCTCTCTCCGGCAGGCGCTCCACCCCCACTGTTCCCCAGACTTCGCGCGGCGTCCCCTCCGAAATGTGGCGGATCAGCAGGGCCACGCCGCTCGGCGGCACCCAGGCGAGCGTCGGCGCGATCAACACCTTCTATAGGAACGACGTCCCGTCCGCGCTTCGCTTCGAATGCGGCGCGTCCACACTCTCGGCCACCATGACAACGGGAGCCGCCAGCAGGACAGGCACTTCGTCGTCCTCGCTCCCCAGACCAGCGTGGGCCTGGCAGCGGTCGGCTCCCTTCGTCGCGGCCCCACGGAGAGGTGCCGATGCGAGGTGTGCGAGGAGAAGTGCTGGCGCGACCGAGAGCGGGCTCGACCAGCAGGATGAGGCCCTCCGTCGTGCGAGAGCCGCCTTGATCCGGGCGATGGCTTTCAGCGGGGGACGCGTTCGAAGCGCTGGGTCGTTCCGTCGGGGTTGCGGCAGGTCAGGCTCTTGGCGTCCTCGGACTGCGTCAGGACGTAGCGGCCCTTGGCACCCGCGAACTCGGCCACCGTCTCGCCCTTGGGCTGGTCGTAGGTGACCACAACCATGTGCTTGACCGGCTTGTTCGGCCCGGCGCGATAGGCGATGAGCCGCCGCACCCCGTCCTGGGACACGAAGAGCATCTCCTTCGACTTGGGATCCTGGTACGCGGCGCCGTCGGCGATCGTCGGCGCTCCCACCAAGCCCAGCGGCGAGACCTTGGCCGAGCGCGGCTCGCCGACGGGGGTCCACTTCTTGTCGGCGCTGCTGTAGCGCTCGGGGGCTTTGACGGTCACCGCGAGGTCGGTGCCGACGGTGGCGTCCTGGCGCCAGTCGGCGTCCTTCTCGTTCCAGGTCATGCGGCCGAAGTCGGTCACGTCCATGACCTGCAGGTCGGGGGTGAGGACGATCAGGTAGAGCAGAATCGGCGCCGGCCTTGCGCTTGACCGACTCCACCACGCCGACATTGGACTTGAGCTTGACGAAGGCCTTCAGGCAGAGCGCGCCGCCGGGGATCTCGGTGGCCGAGTTCGAGCCGAAGTCCGGGTCCGTCTCACCCTTCACCTCCAGACCCTGCTGCGCCAGCGTCTTCAGGTCCTTGGCGCTGGTTTGGAAGGTGCCGTCCGAGGCCGCCAGGCGCTCCAGGACCGGTCGATGCCAACTCGGGCCATAGCAGCCGGCATCCGGATAGGTCTTCATCGTGAAGGGAAGCTCACGGGCGTCCTTGGTGGCATCGACGAACTTGCTGCCGGCAAGCAGCGCCACAGCGAGAAGAAGTTCCGCGGCGATCATGAGTTCCCTCCTCGCACCCGAAGCGCCAAGCAGCGCTTCAGCCTACCGCGGGACCGCGTGTCTCGGGCTCGCGTCCACCAAACAGGCTCGCCATGAGGCCCAGCTCAACGCGCCGCGGGCTTCTCGCACGCCGGGCGGTCCGTCAGCGCCTCGCGCACCTTGTCGGCCAGCGCGTGGAGGGTGCAGGGCTTCTCGATGAAGTGGACCCCTTCGTCCAGCACTCCTTGGTGCGCGATGACGTCGGCGGTGTAGCCCGAGGTGAAGAGACACCGGAGCCGCGGGTGGCGCGCCGTCAGGAGGGTGGCCAGGTCCTTGCCGTTCATCTCCGGCAGCACGACGTCGGTCATCAGCAGGTCGATGGTTCGAGCCTGCTCGCCGGCGACCCTCATCGCCTCGCTGGGCGCGCTCGCCTGCAGCACGGTGTAGCCCAGGCTCTGGAGCATGCGGGTGGTGAGCTTCAACAGCGCCGGCTCGTCCTCCACCAGCAGGATGGTTCCCTCGCCTCGGACCGGCTCGTCGGGCCGCGGCGCCGACGGCTGGACCTCGCCCAGGTGCCGAGGCAGATAGATCCGGAAGGTCGAGCCCTTCCCCGGTTCGCTGTAGGCGTTGATGAACCCGTGGTTCTGCTTGACGATGCCGAACACCGTGGCCAGCCCCAGGCCGACGCCCCTGCCCAGGCCCTTGGTGGTGAAGAAGGGCTCGAAGAGCCGGTCCAGCGTCTGCTTGTCCATGCCGCAGCCGTCGTCGCTGACCACGAGGAGCACGTAGTCGCCGGGCGCATGCCCAGGGTGGGCGGAGCAGTAGGCGGCGTCGAACGTGGCGACGCCGGTCTCGATGGTGACCTTGCCCGCGTTGCCGATGGCGTCGCGGGCGTTGATGCAGAGGTTGGCGAGGACCTGGTCGAGCTGCGCGGGGTCCATCAAGACCCGCCAGTCCCCCGGCTCGGGCGTCCACGCGAGCTCGAGGTGCTCGCCGATGAGTCGGCGCAGCATCTTGAGCATGCCGCCGACGGTGTCGTTGAGGTCCAGCACCTTGGGCGCGATGGTCTGCTTGCGCGCGAAGGCCAGCAGCTGCCGGGTCAGGTCGGCGGAGCGCTGCGCGGCCTGGAGGATCTCCTTGAGGTCCTCGGCGACCGGGCTCTCCGGGCCGAGGCGCTCCAGGGCCAGCTCCGCGCGGCCGAGGATCACTCCCAGCATGTTGTTGAAGTCGTGGGCGACGCCGCCGGCGAGGCGCCCGACCGACTCCACCTTTTGCGCCTGGTGCAGCTGCTCCCTCAGCCGGCCCCTGTCTTCCTCGGCCCGCCGGCGCTCGGTGATGTCGGTGACGAAGCCCTCGAGGGCCGTCAGCCGACCCTCGGCGTCGAGGATGCCGCAGCCCTGCTCCCACACCCACTTCTCCTCTCCGCCTTTCGTCCGGAGGCGGTACTCGATGCGCCACCGCGCCCGCGCGGAGAGGGCTCGCTGCACCTCCTCCCAGACCCGCTCCCGGTCTTCGGGGACGATGAGATTGCCGTAGGCGACGTTCCGGTTCCCGACCAGCTCGTCCGGCTCGAGGCCGGTGAGCGCGAGACAGCCCTCGCTGGCGAAGCGCATCGTCCAGTCGGCGTCGTTCTCACACCGGTAGGCGAGTCCCGGCAGGTTGCTCATCAGGGTGGCCAGCGTCCGCTGGCTCTCCTGCAGCGCCGCCTCGGCGCGCCTGCGCTCCGTGACGTCGATGAGCGTGAACTGGACCAGGCGCCGCCCGTTGCCGTCGAGGCGGGTGAGGTACACCTCGGCGTCCCACTGCGTCCCGTCGGGCCGCCGGTGGCGCCACGGGAAGTGGACGGCGCCGACCGCCAGCGCCTGCTCGACACGGTGGCGCGCGAGCTGCGCGGAGGGGACGCCGTCCTGCAGCGGAGCGGAGACGTCGAGCGGGGTCTTGCCCAGCACCTCGGTCGCGCTCACATGGCCGTAGAGCCTGGCAGCCGCGAGGTTGCAGTCGACGAAGCGGTGCGTGGCCGCGTCCATGACCACCATCGGCAGCATGGCGCTCTCGAAGGACTGGCTGCGCAGCTCCTCGCGCTCGAGGCCGTCGGCGTCGAGGCCCCCGTCTGCCTCGCCCGCGCCGGTCATGGGCAGCCCAGGCGGCGTTCGCCGCGGCGGCCTTGGAGGTGAGGCATCGCGAGCGAAAGAACACGGACCTGCATCGGTCGCCTCCCGCGGTCGCCCCACACGCGCAGCGCGGTCAGAGGCGACTTGACCGACTCTACTTCGTTCCGGCTGCATCCTGCCGCGCTCAGCGGCAGTCGGCGCGCTCAGGGTGGCAGCAGGCGACGAACGAAGCCCCCGGAGAGCGCTCGGAGGAGCGTCCTTCAGGGGCCTGGGCCAGCGGAGCCCAATCCCCGGCTTCCAGCGCAGCCTTGACCTCGTCGCGGACTTCCGCCGCCGACGAGCAGGCGAACCGACCGCTGCGCTGGGCCGCACAAGGGTGCCCCAGAGCGGATGGTCGGTGGTCATCGACACACCTCCAGCGCCGCGCCTCCCGTGACTTGCGGGTGACGAGCCTCCAGCAGGAAGCCCGCCCCTTCCGCCAGGGAGGAAGACGAATCTCGCGACCTCGAGACGAGGGTCAGGGCGGGTCCTGCCCGTGCTGGTACCGGTAGCCGGCCGGGAGGTTGGCGATGGCCGCCTCAGCCGGCTGCGCGGCGTCGAACGGCGGCCAGGGAAGCGAATGGAAGAACGCAGGCTTCGTCGCCAGGAACAGGCTTGCGGGGATGCTACGGCTGCTCACGGCCGGATCCCAGCGCTGGGCGTTGCCCACCGGGTCCCAGTTGCCGTGGTCGAGGAGCGTGGGCGCCGGCTTCGGCAGCACCGGCGTGCTCGTCCCCGGATCGGACGACGAGATGTAGCCGATGGACCAGATGTACGGGGAGCCGTAGCCCCGCGGGTCCGGGTGGGTGACCTTGTAGGTCGCGCCGGCGAGCGTGGAGTCCCCGAGCACGTTGCCCACGACGTTGAGACGGGTCTGCCCCTCCCAGACCTGGATGGCGGCGAGATCCTGCGCGTAGGCGATGGGCGCCTCCAGCGGCCCCCGCTGCGAGTAGGGCGGCTGGAAGGTGCCGTGCCCGAGGAACCAGTTGCGGAGCACCGTGGTGTCGGAGGAGGTGCCCCAGTAGGAGTCGGCGACGAACTTGGCGGTGACGTTGCCCTCGAAGAGGTTGAACTGCGGGTGCGCGCCGTGGTTGGCGCCGAGCCCGAAGGGCATCCAGGTCGCGCCCGTCGCCCCGTTGTCGTGGTACTCGCCGGTCGTGAAGTTGTAGGCGATGACGTTGCCGGCGGCGCCGCGGTTCAACATGACCCCGCAGAGCAGCCGCTCGAAGATGTTGTCGACCACGAGCGTGTGGCTCGTCTTGTAGGTGAGCTCGCAGGAGTTGTCGCGGTTGCCGGCGGCGTGGAAGTACGCGTCCCTGAAGTGCGAGTGCCGGACCTCGTTGTGCAGGCCCCAGAGAATCTTCACGTGGAAGGAGTCGCAGAAGTCACCGAAGACGTTCCGGACCCAGCAGTTGTACGCCCCGTACATCATGATCGAGGCGCCGTCGATCCCGCTGTTGGTCGCATAGAGGGTCAGGTCTTCCACGCCGGCGTTCTCGCAGTCGGGCTTGAACCAGACCGCGATCGGGGAGCGGGCGTAGTCGGAGTACAGCGCCGGCGAGACGGTGAGCGTGCTGCCAGCGACCGCCGTGACCCGCACCACCTGGCCGCGCGCATGGAGGTTGTCGTCGCCCCACCCGGTCACGTTGTTGTTCGCGCCGACGTTGGCCGTCCCGGGGGTCGCCACGAGCGCGGGGTCGTTCTCCTCCGCGATGACCAGGTGCGTCCCCACGGCGATGCTGGCCGACGAGGCGACGCCGATGGTGGTGGACCCCGCGGTCGCCCCCGACGTGATGGCGGTGGAGCTGTTCTGGTACTGCCACGAGGGGCCCGTCGTCCCCAGGTTGACGAAGCCGGCGTAGGCGCTGGCCGCGCCCGTCGACTTGAGGATGGTCTTGCCGACGCCCGACCCGCGGAGCGTGATCCCGCTCTTGAGCGTGAGCGACGAGGCGCAGGCGTACGTCCCCTCCGGGATCTTCACGACCGAGCCCACCGGACACGCGGCGATGGCGGCCTGGATCACACCTGCGTTGTCGGTCACCCCGTCGCCGACCAGCCCGGTGACCAGGATCTCCTGAGTGCGTTCGGGGATCCCGTTCACCACCCCCGCGGCGGACCAGTCGATCATCCGCTCCGGGGGAATGGGCGAGCCCCCGTCCGCGACGAGCCCCGAGTCCGGGCGCGAGGCGTCCGCGGCCGCCGTCGCTCCGTCGGTCGCGACCTCACCCCCGTCCGCGACAGACCCCGAGTCGGGGCGCGAGGCGTCGGCGACCGCCGTCGCTCCGTCAGCCGCGGCCTCGCCCCCGTCCACGACAGGCCCCGTCGCTCCGTCGGCCCTGACCTCGGTGCCGGTGTCCTTCGGAATCATCCCGCCATCCGGTGAGGCCGGAGCGGCAGGGCACGCCATGAGCCCCGCTGAGAGCATCGCCAGCAGCATCTTTCGCATGGAGCTTCCCCTCTTGGTCCTTTTCGAACTCCTCGGACTGGGCGCCAAGGATAGGCGATCCGAAGAGGCGGCCTCGCGGGAGCGCTGGGCGGCTGTAGCGCTGGTCGGCAGACAGAACGCGTCCGGCGAGCCTCTCGCGCCGGTCCGGCCGCGGGATTTGAGTTCAGTTCGCCCGGGTCGAGTGGGTCGAGGAGGGGACGACGAGGACCCGAACCATGCGCAAGCCCAGCAAGTGACCGGCGCGGGGGCCGGCTCCTCCAGGGGCAAGGAGCAGGGAAGACTCGGTGCGGTACGAACGGATCCACGTCGCCGTCTTCCTGACCGGGCTCCTCCAAGGTTCCTGAAGCGCCTTCAGGGGACTGCCATTGCCCGGTGCACACGGCTGGTCGAACCGTTCCTCCATGTCCGACCCCTACGAGCAACCCCAGCCTGGCGCCCACTACCACCGAACCCCGGCCATCACCGCCAACTTCTGGATGATGCGCCTGCTGCCATGGGCCCCCATCCGACGAGCGCTCGGTGGGGCGCTTGCCGGCTACATCAGGGCGATCCGGCCCTCAGCCGGTCTCCCTGAAGACAGCCCGGCGCTGGCGGGTGCGGCCGAGGAGCTGCGCAGGAGCGGCATCGCGTCCATTCCGCCGGTGTACTCGCCCTCCCAGCTCGACGACGTCCGCACCTACCTGGCGGAGCAGGAGCTCGTGAGCAGGCCCGGCGGGCTGCGCTTCCGCGCTTCCGAAGCGCCTCCAGAGGTCGGCCTGGCCTCGTATCCGCTGGCGGTGGTCGCGCGCTGTCCCCACGTCGCCGACCTCATGAACCGCCCCGAGCTGCTCGCGATCGCCCGGCGCTACCTCGGCTGCACCCCGACCATCGCCCAGCTCGGCCTCGACTGGTCGGCGCCGAGCTCGAACGAGCCGTGGTCGGTGCAGCGCTTTCATCGCGACTACGACGACTGGCGCGTCCTGAAGCTGTTCGTCTACCTGACGGACGTCGACGAAGGCAGCGGGCCCCACGAGTACGTGCTCGGCTCCCATCGGGACTCGGGGCGCATCCGCGCCCTCCCGTACTCGGCAGAGGACATCGACCGCCGCTATGGCGCCCAAGGCCGCAGGCAGGTCCTGGGGCCGCGGGGCACGAGCTTCCTGGCCGACACCTGGGGCATCCACAAGGGCAACGTGCCGACGAGCCGGCCACGCCTGATGCTGCAGGTCCAGTACTCGGTCCTTCCGGTCTTCCGGTTCGCCTACGAGCCGGTTCCGGTGCCGCAAGCCGACCGCTACGACCGCTACGTCAACCGCCTGATCCTCGCGCCGGGCGGCGGGGCCGAAAGCGCGCCGTTTGCGCAGGACCAGGCCAAGAACCAGGTGCGGCCATGACCGCTTCCGCGTCCACCTCGCCAGGCCCCGTGGTCGTCCTCTGCGCCGACGACGGCTACGCCATGGCCGCCGGCGTCTGCGTCCGGTCCATCGCTCGAAACTACGCCGGCGAGGAGCCGCTCCAGCTGCTCTTCCTCGCAGACTCAATCCGCCCGGCCAATCGCGAGCGGATCCTGGAATGTGCGAGCGGCGCGGCGAAGGTCTCCATCCGATGGGTGGAGGCGGACCCGAGCGCCTCGGGGAAGCGGTCGAAGACCGACTTCGCCCACCCAACCTACTGGCGGCTCCGCATCCCGGAGCTGCTCTCGACCGAGCACCGCAAGGCGATCTACCTGGATACCGACACGGTGGTGACCGCGAACCTCGGCGAGCTCTGGCAGCAGGACCTTGGCCCGTACGCGCTCCTCGCAGCGCAGGACTACGACCACGTCGTCTCCTCGCCCGGGCACTTCCCGATTCACCGCCGCCTGGGCATCCCGGCGACCAACCGCTACTTCAACGCGGGCGCCCTGGTCCTCAACCTCGACTTCTGGCGTGCGCAGGACGTCGCCCGCCGCTGCTTCGAGTTCCTGGAGCGCTTCGGAGAGTCCTGCGCGTTCTATGAGCAGGACGCGCTCAACGGCGTCCTCTTCCGCCACTGGGCTCCGCTCGAGCGGCGCTGGAACTGGCAGGACCCCCACACCGAGGCGGCGTTCCCCGGCGTGGTGCGCCGCTGGCGCCGGCAGCTGCTGCGCGTGCCTCCTCCGGAGATTCCCGCCGAGCGAGTCGTGCACTTCTGCGGCATCCGCAAGCCCTGGCAAGCCGGGTACCTGGGCCAGGGGCGCGCCCTCTTCTACGAATACCTGGACCAGACGCCCTGGCGCGGCTGGCGGGTCTCGCAGGCGCAGGACTTGGCTGCTCTCTACCGGCGCGATCTCCCGCGGGCCGCCCGCCGGCTGGCGGACCACGGGCGGGCCGCGATGGCGAAGCTCGACAGGCCCGTCCGTGCGGCGCTGGGCCTCACGGTCCCACCCTGAAGCGGGTGAAGCCCCGGCGATGGACGGTGGGCCAGGAGGTGAGCGGGGGATTCCGCGAAATCCAGCGAGCCCCTCTCGTCCCCCACCGGCACCCCGTCCTCTCGCTCGGGTCCGACTAGCGCCTTCTGCTCGGTCGCCGGACTCCGCCAAGACTTGCCCTCATGGCTAGGGGCGGGCCGGGGCGGCGGTCGGGCGCACGACGAACGGTGCGCGCGCGGTCAGCCACGCGGCGACCTCCGTGGCCTTCCCGGCGGCGGCGTCCCCCTGGGCCGAGGCGAAGTCCTCGCGGGCCTGCTGCGCCAGGCTCAGGGCGCGCTCGCGATCCCGAGCCGTCTCCCACAGCGCGCGAGCCAGGACGAAGCGCGTCCTGCCCAGGTATTCGAGCCGGGCCTTCTCCTCGGCGAACATCGCCAAGGCGCGCTCCAGCGGGGCGATCGCCTCGGCCGGGCTGCCGCACACGAGCAGCGAGGCGCCGACGCCCTCCAGGGTGGCGGCGCGGTCGACGGCCGACGCGGAGTTGGCCTCCTGGAGGGCCAGCGCGCGCTGGTGGACGGTCACGGCCGCCGGGCAGCGGCGCAGCAGGAGGAGCTCCTCGCCGACCCAGCCCATCGAGACGGCTACTTCGCTGTGGGTCGGGCCCAGCGTCTTCTGTCTCAAGGCCAGGGCCCGTTCGTGGAGCGCCAGCGCCGCTTCGTGCTGACCCTGACCGGACAAGGCGCGGGCCAGGTTATGGAGCGGGTTGGCGGTGGCCGGGTGCTCGGCCAGCGCGCCCTGACGCAGGTCCAGGGCGTGCCGGCAAGTCGCCTCCGCGTCACGGTAATGGCCCAGCCTCAGCTGGGCGTTGCAGAGGCTGTTGTAGGCGCTGGCCAGGCTCGGGTGGTTGGGCGCCGTGGTCTTCTCGTAGACCTTGATGGCGCGCAGGCCCAGCTCCTCGGCCTCGCGGTAGGCCCCGAGCGCCACGCGGACCAACGCGAGGCCATTGATGGCATCGGCGACCTGCGGGTGCTCGGGTCCGTAGGCCTGCTCCAGGATGCGCAACGCCTGGGCGTAGTGCTCGCCCGCTTCGGCGTAGCGGTCTTCGGTCCAGCACAGTCCGCCGAAGTGCTGATGCGCCAGGGCCACCAGCGGATGATCCGACCCGTTCTCCCGCTGCCACAGGTCGAGCGCTCGCTGCAGGTAGGTCGCGGCTTCGGCGTACTTCCCCAGGTGCCGCAGCTGGGTGCCGAGCTCCAGGCAGGCGGCGCCGATCTCCCGCTGATCCGGGCGCTCGGTTTGCGCCTCGAGCGCGGCGAGGGCCTTCTCCAGCAGCGCGGCCGCCTCGGAGTGGCGGCCCTGGTCTCCGTGCAGCCGCGCCACGATGCGGAGCAGGGCGGCGCGCCGGGTGGGATCCTCGCCCAGCCGCTCGAGAAGCGCGAAGGCCTGCTCGGACAGCGCCAGCCCCTCCTCCGGCCGGACGAGCGCGGACCCGACGACGTGCACGAGCAGGCGCGCGGCGTCGGCGGCGACCGGGTCGTTGCGCCCGGCGGTGGCGGCCAGCAGCGCCCGGCGCAGGGTCTTCTCGGCGTCGGCCTCTCGGCCCAGCTTCTGCTGCAGGGTCCCGACGAGGTGCAGGCCCTCGGCCTCCATCGGACGCCAGCCGGTCATCTGCACCTCGGCCAGCGCGGCCTCGGCCACCGGCAAGCCGTCCTTGGCGTGGCCGGCGCGTCCGAGCGCCCGGGCCTGCGCGAACAGCTCGCCCAGACCGTGGAGCCGCTTGCGGGTCTCGGGGTCGCGGACCGGACGGAGGACCATGCGCAGCAGTGCGGTGTTGGCGCACTCGTCGAGCTCCGCGAGGCCCTGCGCCAGGGGCACCGCCCGCTCCACGACGGCGCGGTCGGCCTTGGCCAGCACGTCGGCGGTCGCCTTCAGCTCCTGCAGGCGCGAGCGCAGGCAGTCCATGCGCAGGTCGAGCAGCTCCTCGGACTGCTCGCCCCGGACCCGGGTGGCTTCACAGGCCTCGGCGTGCATGGCGACCCAGCGGGCGGCATAGTCGTCCAGCGCCCGGGCCGCCCCCTGGAAGGAGGCCTCCGCGCCCCGCTCCCCGGTGGCGAGCAGGGCCTCGTGCGCGGTCTGCCGCCGCGCGACGTCCCAGACCCCGGCCAGCTGCGCCTCGGCACCGCGGCACGGGCGCTGCTGCGGTGGGCCGAGGAGAAGATCCCGCGAAGGCGCCGAGGCCGCTGATGGCCACCGCGGCCGCGGCGGCGGTGAGCCACTGGCGCCGGCGCCGCTCCGGGTCGCGCGAGAGGGCCTGGATGAGCCCGTCCATCGACGGGTGGCGGCCCGAGGGGTCGGGGCTGAGCCCGCGCACCAGGACGGCGTGGAGCCAGGCGGGGACCCCTCTTCGCGGCGCCTCGCGGATGCGGCCCGCCTGCGCGGCGGCCCACAGCTCCTCCACCGTCGCTCCCGCGAAGGGGCCCTCTCCGTACAGCGCCTCATAGAGCGAGGCGCAGAAGCTGAACTGGTCGGTCCGCGCGTCGGTGGGCTCCCCGCGGGTCTGCTCGGGGGACATGTAGGCGGGCGTCCCCAGCACCTCGCCGTGCCGGGTGAGCGGGGCCTCGAGCAGCTGGGCGGATCCGCCGGACGCGGCCCGGTCGGCAGGGCTCCGCCGGGCTGCCTCGGACGCCCCGCAGGCCAGCCCGAAGTCGAGGACGCGGACCCGGCCGTCGTTGCCGACGAGCATGTTGCCCGGCTTGAAGTCGCGGTGGACGATCCCCGCGGCGTGGGCGGCGGCCAGGCCGCGCGCCGCCTGCAGGAAGACGCCGAGGGTCTCGCGCCAGGGGCGCGGTCCGCGGGCCAGCCAGTCGGAGGCGGGAACGCCGTCGACCAACTCCATGGCCAGGAAGACCTCGCGGTCCATGGCGCCGACGTCGTGGATGGCCACGACGTTGGGGTGGGACAGCCGCGCCAGGGCCTGGGCCTCGCGCAACAGCAGGGCGCTGCCGCCCGACCCGGCCGAGGTCGTCTGCAGGAGCTTGATGGCGACCTTGCGGTCGAGCTGCGGGTCGTAGGCGGCGTAGACCACGCCCATCCCGCCCGCCCCCAGCTGCTCGAGGACCAGGAATCGCCCGATGGAGTCGCCGCGGCCGAGCCCCTCGGGCGCGAGGGGCGCGTCGCTGGAGGAGCGCAGGGTCTCCTCCAGGTCGCGCTGAATGGTCGGATGGCCGGTCTTTTCCACGGGCGCATCCTACGCTCGCAGGCCGCCGACTGCTCGCCTGGTCTGGCGCCGGAACGCACCGCTCGTGTGGCCTGCCGCGCTGGCGATGATGGCCGGAGCGCTTCGCTTTTCGGCCGTGACTGGCCCTGGGCGAGGAATGAGCAGTGCTGCTGGAGGTAGGTCGGCGTTCACTGACAACTGAGCCTGGCAGTTGCTGCCGCCCGGCACCGTCGGTTCGCAGCTGGACCGGGATGGAATGGGGCTGGTCCACCTCGCGCGCGATGAACGGTTGGCCATTCGTGATGAGCATCACTCATCGTTGGACCTGCCCGAGATAGCCTGCTGCGCCCTTTGAGTCCGTCCGTCGTCAGCTCGTCTCGAGCTTCCCCATCCCCGGAGCCCTCATGCGTCTCAATCCGATTCAGGTCTGCGGTCTGGGCATCGCGCTCGCGCTCGGCGCCTGCACCTCCGAAGCATCGCCTGTCGAGACCGCCTCCCTCGCCCAGGCCCTCACCGCGGAGAACACCGACGCGCTGTGCAGCGACGGGCTCAGCAATGACGGCGACGCGTACGTGGACTGTGCGGACTTCGACTGCTGCGGGCGCGCGAAGTGCGGATGCTCGGGGGTGTGCGCCGGGCGGGGCGCCTGCCTGGAGAACACCGACGCGCGGTGCAGCGATGGGATCAGCAACGACGGCGACCCGTACGTGGACTGCGCGGACTTCGACTGCTGCGGGCGCGCGAGCTGCGGCTGCACGGGGACGTGCGCCGGCCGTGGGCTCTGCGCCACCCTGGAGAACACCGACGCGATGTGCAGCGACGGGGTCAGCAACGACGGCGACCCGTACGTGGACTGCACGGACTTCGACTGCTGCGGACGCGCGAGCTGCGGCTGCACTGATCAGTGCGCCGGCCGCGGACTCTGCGCCGGGAAGAAGGAGATTGCCGTGCTCTACACCGCCGACGAGCACGGGGCGCTCCCCGACTACGCCGGTCACAGCCCGGCGACCCTGCTGCAGATGTGGCGCGACGTGGAGAACTACCGGCCCGGCAACCCGTCCTTCGTGGTGCTCAGCGGCGGGGACATGTGGACCGGTCCGGTGATCGCCACCTGGCCGGATGGCAAGAGCGTGGTCGAGGTGATGAACGCCATCGGCTATCGAGCCGCCGCGGTCGGCAACCACGACTTCGACTTCGGCATCACCGCCCTCACCGATCGTTCCCGTGATGCGTCCTTCCCGTTCCTCGCAGCCAACGTGCTGACCTCGAACGGCACCTCTCCGGCGCCCTACGGGATCGGGCAGCTCCACTCTCTCGAGCGTCAGCGGAGTCCAGGTGGGCATCGTCGGGCTCGCGAGCCAGTCCACGCCCACGACGACCCTGCCCTCGCATGCCCAGGGCTTCACGTTCAACGACTACGAGAAGGCCCTGCGCGAAACCGTAGCCGAGCTGCGCGCGCAGGGGGCGCAGATGATCTTCGTCACCTCGCACCTGTGCGACAGCGAGATCGCCAACCTCGCGGTCACCGTGCAGGACCTCAAGATCGACTTCTTCGGCGGCGGCCACTGCCACAGCTACGGCCCGATCGCGAACAGCGCGGGGCTGGTGGCCATCGCCGGCGGCGCCTACTTCTCGGGCTACGGCTACGCCCGCTACACCCTGGACGCGGCGACCAACGCGGTCCTCGGCGTCTCCTATGGCGTCCGCACCAACGACTACCCCAAGGCCGACCCGGGCATCGCCGAGCTGATCTCCAGCTGGAACGAGAAGGTGCAGGCCGACGTGGGGACGGTGATCGGCTACACGGATCACGACCTCACCTTCGACGAGCGCGCGCGGCTCTCCGCGGGCAGTGCGCTCTGGGCCTTCCCGGCGGACCTCGCGATGTACGCGGCGAGCGGGATCAAGGGCCTGCCCAAGGGCGACATCACCCTGGGCTCGGTGATCAGCATGCTGCCGTACCGCAACGACGTGATTCAGGTGTCGCTCACCGGTGCGCAGGTGAACCAGGTCGTGAACCAGCGTCCAGGCCTGGTCATCGCGGGCGGGACCTGGACGAACGGCGCGGTGGTCCTCGACGCCACCGGTGCTCCGGTCGTCCCCGCGAAGGTCTACTCGGTGCTGTTCGACCAGTTCGTCTACGAAGGCGGAGATGGCTACCCGCCCATTCTCGAGCCTAGCGGCGGGGAATGACCTCAAGACCTACCTGTACGTGCCCGCGGCGGACTGGGTGAAGAAGCAGGGCTCGTCGTCGAGCGCGCCGTTGACCGTGAAGTTCTAGCGGCGAGGACTGCAGTTCCCGGCGCTGCGCTTCCCGCCGACGGCGACGGCGACGGCGGGGAAGTCCCAGGCGCCGAGCAGCTCACTCGGTCTTCTTGAGCGTGTCGAGGTACTGGGCCCACTCGGTCGGCAGCAGGTACTTCTTCTTGTCGTTGCAGGGCTTGCAGGCCGGGACGAGGTTGCCGCGGGTGCTCTTCCCGCCGCGGATGACCGGGATCAGGTGATCCATCGTGAGCTTCCTGCGGCTTGAACTTCCCTCCGCAGTAGTGACACTCGCTGCGGGAGAGCTTGGTCTTCCACCAGCGGCTCTGGCGCAGCTCGCGGGCCTTCTCGCGCTCCCGCCGGATCTCCTCCTGCGAGACCTCGATGACGAATGGCTCCAGCGTGTCTTCGGACATGGTCGTGCCTCTTGGCGGCGGCTTCTAGCGGCACAGGACCATGGCCGGAGTCGAGGCCGTGTTGAAGCCGACCACCGTGCCGCCGACCGGGACCCAGCCCGCGGGGACCTTGGAGGTCTTGCTGGGCAGCTGTCCCTCGTTGAGGTCTTTGCCGCGGAAGTCATAGAGCGTCGCCGCGACGCACTCGGTGAAGGCGCGGGGGCCGGCACCGGGCCCGGTCCCGGCACTCCAGGCCGGGACCTCGGCGTTTGCGCGGCCGGCCCTCAGCATGATCCCGGCGGCGAATCCCAGCGCGACGGCGAGCCCGATGGCGAGGTGGGTCTTCATAAGCGACTCCTTCGTGTGATCGAGTGGTGTCTACCGGCCCAATGCATACCCCGCTCGCCGCGAGGCGTCGCTGCGCTCCGAGTCGCTCCCCGTGCGCCGGCTCCACCACTCCCGGCTTCGCCGCTCAGCTTGCTCCGGACAGCGACTTGCCGCAGTAGGAGCAGAGCGGGACCTCCCCGGGCAGGATCAGCTGCTCGCGCACGCTGGCGCCGCAGCTCGGGCAACGCGAGACGAGCCGGCCTTGGGCCTTCTCCACGTCGGCGCGGTGCAGGTACTCGTCGGTCTGCTGGCTGAAGACGAGGTCGATCCGCTTGGCGGCGACGAGCCGGTCGAGCTGGCGCTGCGCCTCGATGGGCGCCACTCCGAGATAGGCGGCCGCTTCCGCGAGCTTGATGCGGCTGCGCGAGCGCAGGTAGCCCAGGAACGCCTCCTGCCGCTCCCACTCGCGCAGCTCCCTCCGGCCGAGCGACCACAAAAGACCGCCAGGCACGCCAAAGATCAGCGCCAGGAAGAACACCCCCAGCCCGCTGCTGCGAGGCTCGCCCTGCGCGGGCGCGACCAACATCCCCACCGCGATCAGTCCGATGACCAGGCCGAGCAGCCCCAGCGCCAGACCGGAGCTCCGCTTTCCACTCCCCACCGCCATGCGGCCTCCTTCTCGTGGAGGTCGAGCGTACACCGCGGCGGAACGGCTCGGCCTGCAGGGCGCTCCGGTCCGAACGCGTATGGGGCGATCGGCGTCTGGCGCGGTCCGGGTCCGCCTACGGCGCCACGCAGATCCCCTGCACGCACTTCTGGGTCTGCCCGTCCTGGCCGAGGCCCGCCTCGCAGCACTGCTTGGTCTGCGAGCACGTCTCGCCGATCTTGGCCCAGGGCTGGCAGGTGCCGGGCCCCTCCTTGTAGGAGTCGCACCAGCCGTCGATGCAGTTGCGCCTCGTCGGGTAGCTGTCGTCGCACGGCTCGCCGACGTGGCTCCAGGGACTGCAGAGGCCGTCGATGCAGGGAACCATGGTGCCGCAGTCGGCGTTCGTGCGGCACCGGTCGCCGACGGGCTGCGGGCGGACGCAGGTGCCGTCGTCGCAGTACGTGTCGGCTGCGCACTCGTACAGCGTCGGGCACGGCCCGCTGCTGCGCTTCTTGGCGCACTTGCCGCTCAGGCAGAACAGCCCGGTCTCGCACCAGAACTGGTCCTGGCAGGCCTCGCCCTCCTTGGAGAACGCGCGGCACCGGCCGCCGTCGCAGATCCCACGCGGGAAGCAGTCGGTGACGTAGTCGCACTCGTCACCGACCGCGAGCAGCTCCACGCAGACGCCTGGGCACTTGTCGACCATCGCGTCGCACCGCCCCCAGGGATGGCAGTCGATGGGTTCGTAGCAGGGTTGGCCCAGCAGGACCGTGCCGGCGAAGAGCGACGGGCAGAGCCCTACGGGGACCGAACCCTCGAAGATGGCGGCCTGGCAGGAAGCCGACCGGATCGCCGCGATGCAGGCAGAGGCCTGCGAGGGGTCGAAGGTGGCGCGCCCGCCCTCGAGGGCGGCGGCGGTCTGGCGGCACCAGAGATCGCGATACGAGAAGGTGTTCCAAATCTCCGCCGTGCCACCTTGGCAGGCCGCGCCGCGCTCGCCGAGCGCCTGGAAGTAGGCCCGGCAGAAGTCGTCGAAGACCGACAGGTCGAGGACCACGACCGCGGCGAAGACCGAGAAGTGGCTGGTCTGGGCGGACACGGTGCCGTTCGCGACGGTCGAGGGCAGCAGGGTGAACTGGGCGCTGCCCGCCGGCGCGGTGGCGATCTGCACGGTGGCGCCGGCCGGAACGTTCGCGATGGGCAGGGTCACGGTGACCGGCTTGGCGAAGGTGGTGCCCTCGGGCTCGAGGAGGACGGCGCCGCCGACGGGCTGCAGCTCGACGGGCAGGGACGGCGAGGCGCTCGTGGCGCGGATCGCCAGGGACTTCGACAGAGCGCCGGCGGGGATGGCAACGCGGGACTGGCCCGGACCGCGGACCTCGCCGCCCGTCGCGCCGACGGGGGTCGCCGTGTCCACGGCGGAAAGACAAGAGCCTCCGACCACCAGCAGCAGCGCGCTGAACAGCAAGGTGTTCTTCACGGTCCCCTCCAAGTACTCGGCCTTTGCGAAGTCGTGCCCGCTGATTACGCGCACGAGCGCGCACTGGCCGCAATGCCTCGGCCCTCTGCGAGGTGAATGCCTCGAGCCGGGAGGATCGGCTCATCCGACGCGCGAGCCCGGACCGCCGGCCGGCTCGCGCGAACGCCTCGCGCTATCCTGGCGCCGATAGTCGTTCCCTCCGGAGCGTTGGACTGCCGAGCAACAATGGCGAGGGGCACCCGAGAACGCCGATTCGATTCATTCTGGAGAGAGCCCCATGCGATCCGAGGGAGCCATGGTTCCAGGAAGGCTTGTCCTTGCTGTCCTTCTGCTTGGCGTTCCCGCGTGCACCGGGAGCGTTCTGCCGTACCCCGAAACCGACGCCAGCGGGGTGACGGCGGCTGACGCAACATCAGTCCCAGAAGCTCGATGCGGCAGCGCCAGGGCTGGACGCCACTGCCTTCCCGCCCGACGGATCCGAGCCGCGCCCAAGCGATGCCGCTGCGCCCATTCCCGACGCGGGCTCCGAACCGCTCGACGGAGCCACTCCGGAGCCTGATGCCGCGAGCACTCCGGAGCCTGATGCCGCCGGCACTCCGGGGCTCGATGCCTCCGCCAATCCCGGGCTCGATGCAGCCAGCACTCCCGAGCCTGATGCCGCCGGCACTCCGGGGATGGACGCCGGTCATGAGTGGGTCGCGACCGTCCATCCGCCTGCGCTGGTCAACCCCGAAACCATCACCCTTCCCGGGACCTACCTCGGCACGATGAGCCACGCTCTTTGCACGGGGCCCGGCTATCTCGTCAATCTCGACAACGCCAAGGACTACATCGTCAGGACGAGCGAAGTGCTGACGGCGCCAGTGAAGATCTACGGCGGTCGCAACGTGCGCATCGTCGGCATCCACATCGACCTCGCCACCGCGGCCTGTGCGTCCTCGGGCGTGTCTGGCTATGTGCCGGGAACGATCGCTCTGGCGGTGTACCAGGTGGGGACGACGTTCGTGGAGGGTGCCTACATCGACGTCGCCGGCCGCTCGGCGGACTGCATCGACCCGCGCAACTTCATCGGCGGCTTCGATGCGCTGAGCCACGGCTACTCGGAGGCCGACGCGCGCGGCGCGCGCGACGTCGTCATCCAGAACAGCGTGTGCCGCGGCATGAGCGGGGACCACAACGTGCACGGGGACATTCTGCAGACCCAGGGCGGGGCCGAGCTCTTCCGGTCGATCACCTTCGAGAACGTCTCCGCGGACAGCAACTGCGAGGGCACGGTGCTCGAGCCGCGCGAAGGGTTCCTCCTCGCCGACCAGATCACCCTGCGGCGCTTCGACTACCAGCACGACTCGCGCTTCACGCCGAACGTCGACCCCTATGACGGACGCACCTATGACGGCGGCCCCGTGCAGCACTCGGCCAAGGCCTATTCCTATGACCAGGTCTTCATCTACCGCGCCGAGCCGCCCTACGAATTCACGCCGCCCATCTCGGGCTGGGTCGGGAGCACCGCCTACGCCGTCGGCGACACCGTCGTCTGGGGCGGGGGCAAGGTCTACCGGTGCGTCGTCGCGGGCACGAGCGCGAGCACCGGGGGCCCCACCGGGACGGGGTCGAACATCGCCGATGGCGGGGCCCAGTGGACCTATCTCAGGCCGCAGGACAGCTACCTCGTCACTCGGCCGCCCTGCAACGTGGGGGGCCTCTTCTGCCCAGCGACGGCATCGCCGGACCGGTTCGCGAGCCCCGGCACTGGCCCGGCCACCAGCGCGTGGACGGGCCTGAACTACGTGTCACCGCACCAGTGACCCGGCGGACAGATCCACCTCAGCAAGCGGATAGACCTCCCGAGCACCAGTGCGCGCTCCGCCCGGGTCGCTGACACCGCATGTGCGGTCGTGCCGCTTTCGTGGAGCGAAAGGAAGGAGCACTGCAAGCGAACTCCAGCGCGGAGAAGGGCAGGCCGAGGCGCCGCACCGCCTGGTGAAGTCCGCGCTGTAGGCCAGCAACCTGCCATCTCAACCACTCGGGCGCGAACGACCGGCATGTCCCCGCTCATGGGACCGTTGAACGCGAGCCGACGCCAAGTCAGCCAGATCAGACAGAGCCGTTCCGCAGCGAGCGGAGGCCCGCTGCGGAACGCTCTGCCGCGAAGGCTGACCCGCGCCTACTTGGCGACGGCTTTCACCAGCATCATCTGCGTGGTGGCCAGCGCGCGGATGGCGCGGCTCTTGTTCTCCTTCTTGCCTTCCGCGGCGTAGTACTTCTCGAGTGCCGCGGCGATGCTTGCGTCGGCGATGAAGCCGTTGCCAGCGAAGTACCAGTACTCGCCCTCGTCCGCTTCCCGGCCTCCGACGGCGTTGATGGCGGCGAGGCGGATGTCCTCCTTGGGGGAGTTGATCATCTCGGCCACCGCGGCCACGGCCTTCGGGTCACCGCGCTGGGCGAGGGCGATGGTGGCGTACACGTGGCCCTTCCAGGCCTTCTCGTCCTTGGCCACCGACTCCAGCGCCTTCTTCATCTGCTTGATCGCGTCGGCATCGGTGAGCAGCAGGCTCTCCATCGCGGCGTACATGATGAACTCCGCGTCGATCTTGTCGTCGGTCTTCGCGGGCTTCTTCTTCGCCTTGGCCGCCTTCTCCTGGTCCTTCTTGGACATCGGCTTCTTGCCCGAGGCCCAGGTCAGAAGCTCCGCCAGCGCCTTCTTGTCGCCGTAGTTCGCCGCGGCGACGAGCGCCGGGATGCGGGTGCGTCCGGGCTGGCCGTCCTTCTCGTCGAGGAACGCCTGGATGTCCTTGAGCAGCGCCTTGTCGCCCATCTGCCCGTAGGCGTGCAGGGTCACGGTGGCCCGCTTCTCGAATCCGCGCTGGAGGAGGGGGATGGCCGCCACCGTCTTGCGCTTGCCCAGGTAGAAGATGCAGGCGTCGTGGGTCTTCTTCTGCGAGTCGTCGGCGAGGGCTGCCTGGCAGAACTCCACGCCGGCGTCGCTCTCCCAGCGGGCGAGGTCCCAGAGGATGACGTCCTTGTACTCCGGGTCCAGGCTGGTGACCCCGAGCAGGTTCTTGTAGCTGGCCTCGGCGGCGTCCTTGCTACCCAGGAAGTGGAGCGCCTCGGTGACCTCCGTGCGCCAGCCCGGCCCGACGGCCTTGGCGCGCTCGCCCTCGACGATCGCCTGCAGGATCTTGGCGTTCGCCGGGTCGCGCAGGTAGCCGATGCCGCGGACCGCCAGCGACTCGACGAATGCCGGCCCGTCGCCCGGGCAGGTGTTCACGAACTTGGCCTTGGGCGCCGCGGGGTCGATCTGGGCGAGGTCCACGAACAGCTGCGCCATCTCCGGGTCCAGCTTGCCCGTCAGCGCGTCGAGCGACGCTTTGCACTCGTCGAGCTTGATGTAGCACTTGTAGGGATCGTCAACGAGCTCCTTCATCTTGCCCTTGGTGGCGCAGTGGAGCCCTCCCGCCTGGTTCTCCCAGGTGAAGTACTTCGCCTGCGCCTCGGTCTGCTTGGGCGCGTCGGCGAAGGTGGTGTTGGCGTGGCTCGCCGAAGTGGCGAGGACGCAGGAAGCGGCGAGGCCGCAGGACAAGAGGGTGCGCAGCATGGGTCCCTTCGTGTAGGTGAAGACAAGGAATGAAGCGGTGGTGCAAGCAGGTGCCTGAAGACCAGGCGATTTGGGAAAAGTCCGCTGTTCTCCCGAAGTCGAGCCCGCTGAGCGGCACTCAGCCCGTTCGCCACCTCATCCACACGCCGCCGCGGCCGGGCTGACTCGGAACGCTCACCCCGAGAACTGCTGCGTCCCCACCGTGTAGAACGTCGCCGGTGAGCTCTGGTTGTTGAACTCGGTCTGGATCCAGCTCCCCGCCCGCGGCGTGTCCGAGACCCGGATCTCGTCGAGGACACCGTTGAACAGGAAGTTCGCCTTCCCGTTGCCGTGGTTGCCGATGAGGGTGTTCGCCCCGAGCCCCCAGGTGATGGCGTCGTTGAAGGTCGACGTCGCGACCTGGGCTCCGTCCAGGTAGATGCGCTGGGCGCGGCCCGGGCCGTCGTTGGTGTACGAGACCAGGTGCCAGCCGCCGCCGGCGATGTTCTGGACCGCGTACGTGTCGCGCCACGTCGCCCCGTTGTAGAAGAAGCCGGCGATTCCCTGGGCGGGCGAGTCCACCCGCATGCCGATGTCGTCGCCCAGGGAGATGACCTCGCTCCCGCTGCCGGAAGCGTTCCTCAGGTTCACCCAGCCGCTCAGCGTGTAGCTCGTCGGATTGCCCAGGAGCCCGGTCACCCGGACGGCGTCGTTGGCCCCATCGAGGTCCAGGCCTCCGCCGATCCGCCCGGCGACCTGGTCGCTCGCGGTCATGGTCCCGACGCTGGTCCCGTGCCGGTTGTTGGCGGTGCTGTCGGCCATCTGCGGCGCGGTGCCCGACGGGTCCTCGGCCAGGTGCCAGACCCCTCGGTAGTGGAGGTCCCAGACGTCGGTCGCGGCCTGCTGGTCGGTCGAGGCCGGGTTGCCGAAGTAGAGGTAGAGGACCGTGTTCGCGGTCGAGGAGAGATTCGGCACCTTGACCCAGGCGACCAAGGCGCCGGTGGTGCTGTTGTAGCGCTCGATCTCGTGGCTGAGCTGCGTGACGCCATCGTTCAAGGTGAACGCGAGGTCGAACCCGTCGGGGCGCGCCCGGGCCGCGAGGTCGGCGTCGGAGGCCAGGTTGATGAGCACCGGGAAGTCCACCTGGGCGGCGGGGACGCGCGCCGACTGGATGGTGATCTGCTTGCGGTAGCTGGTACTCACGAACCACGCGATCCACGCGTTCTGGGTCGCCGGCGTCCACCCGGTCACCGTCGCAGTGACCTGGACCCGCCCGGTCGTCGTTCCCCGGAAGTAGAAGGAGGCCGTGCTCGCGCCGGCGGCCAGCGGGACTGTCCCCGCCACCGTGGTGCACGCGGCGTTCGAGTAGAGGGTGAAGCCCGCCGCGGGCGAGGCGGCCAAGGCCACGGTCTGCGCGGCGACCGCCGGCGACGGGTTGCCGTAGATGTCGCGGCTCTGCACAGTGGCCACCGGCGAGCACGCCCCGGAGGCAACGGACCGCTCGGCGGTGATGAAGGCGAGCTGGGCGGGAGCGGCGGCGGTGATGGTCTCGTTCTGGGTCGCAGCGGTCCAGCCCGTCCGCGTCGCGGTGACCTGCACCGTCCCCGCCGCGGTGCCCTTGAAGTAGAAGGACGCCGTGCTCGCGCCCAGCGCCAGGGGAATGGACGCCACCGCGGTCGCGCAGGCGGCGTCGCTGTAGAAGGTGAACCCCGTCGCGGGCACGGCCGCGAGCGCGATGGTCGTGGCGGCCGTCGCCGCCGAGACGTTGCCGGAGCCGTCGCGGCTCTGCACCGTGGCGATGCCCGAGCAGCCCCCTGCCGTCCGCGACTGCGCCGCGGTGGTGAACGCCAGGGCGGAGGGAGGCGCGGCGGTCACGGTCTCGGTCTGGGTCGCGGATGTCCATCCCGTCACCGACGCCGTGACCAGCACCGACCCCGCCACCGTCCCGACAGCCCAGAAGCTGGCGGTGGTCGTGCCCGCGGCGATGGTCGCAGTGGTGGTGGAGAGGGCGCAGCCCGCCGAGGAGTAGAAGGTGAACCCCGCCCCCGGCGCGGCGGACAGGTTGACGGTCGTGGCGCCCGCCACCGCGCAGGGATTCCCGTACCCGTCGCGTGCCTCGACGGTGAGGGTCTGCGCGACGCAGGCGCCGGCGACGAGCGTCCGCGCCGGCGTCGTGAAGCCGAGCTGGGTCGCAGGCCCGGCGGTGATGGCCTCGTTCTGGGTCGCCGCCGTCCAGCCGGTGATCGACGCGGTGACCTGGACCACGGGCGCCGCCGCGGTCCCCTTGAAGTAGAAGGACGCCGTGCTCGCCCCCAGCGCCAGCGGAACGGACGTCACCGCCGTCCCGCAGGCGGCGTCGCTGTAGAAGGTGAACCCGGTGGCCGGCGCGGCGGAGAGCGCGATGGTCGCCGCGGCGGTCGCGGGCGAAACGTTGCCGGACGAGTCGCGGCTCTGCACCGTGGCGATGCCCGAGCAGCTCCCGGCCGTCCGCGACTGCGCCGCGGTCGTGAACGCCAGGACGGACGGGGTCGCGGCGTTCACGCTCTCGGTCTGGGTGGCGCTGGTCATGCCCGCGGCCGCGGCGGTGACGACGACGCTGCCGGTCGCGGTCCCGCGGACCCAGAAGTTGCCGCTGCTCGCACCCGCCGCGATGGTGAGCGTGGTGGTGCTCGTGCCGCACCCTGCGTCGGTGAAGAACGTGAAGCCCGCCGCCGGCGCGGCGGACAGGTTGACCGTCATCGCCGCGCTCACCGAGGCCGGGTTGTTGTACCCGTCCCGCGCCTGGACCGTCAGCGCCTGGGCCGAGCAGACGCCCGCGGTCAGCGTGCGCGCCGGGGTCAGGAAGGCTAGCCGTCCGGGAGGCCCGTTCTGGATCGACTCGACCTGCGTGGCCGCGGTCCAGCCGGTCACGCCCGCGGTGATCGTGACCGGACCGGCGGCCGTGCCGCGGAAGTAGAAGCTCGCGCTCCCCGCCCCCACCGCCAGCGGGACGGAGACGATCGGAGTGGCGCACGCGGGGTCGGAGTAGAAGAGGAACCCGGTCGCTGGCGCTGCGGCGAGGGAGATGGTCGCGGCCGCCGTCGCGGGCGAGGGGTTGCCGTGGGGGTCGAGGCTCTGGACCGTGGCGAGGCCCGAGCAGGCGCCGGCGGTCACGGTCTGGGGAGCGGTGGTGAATGCCAGCCAGTGGGCCGCCGCCGGGTCGATCCGCTCGGTCTGGGATGCGCTGTTGATGCCGGCCGCCGTGGCGCTGACCTGCACGTTGCCCACCCTCGTGCCGCGGAAGAAGAAGCTGCCCGCCTTCGTCCCGGCCAGGATCGTGATGGAGGTGACCGGAGTCGTGCAGCCCGCGTCCGAGTAGAAGGTCCAGCCCGCGCCGGGAGCCGCCTCGAGCGTCACCGGAGTGTCGGCGACCACCGCCAGTCCGTTGCCGAAGGAGTCCTGGGTCTCCAGCGCCGCCGCCTGCGAGCAGACCCCCGCCGCGAGCCGCTGCGCCGCGGAGGTGAAGACGAGCTGCGTGGGGGTGTTGGCCGGGAGCACCGTCTCCGTCTGCGAGGCGCCGGCGAGGCCGCCTGCGGTCGCGCTGACGCCGACCGGGCCCGGCACCGTCCCGCGGAAGTAGAAGTCGGCGGCCGACGCGCCCGCGGCGAGGGTCACGGCAGCGACCGAGGTGCCGCAGGCCGGGTCGGAGTAGAAGCCGAAGCCGGCGGCGGGTGCGCCCGCGAGGGAGATCGGCGTCGCGGCGGCGATAGGAGAGGGGTTGCCGTAGGGGTCCTGGCTCTCCAAGGTCAGGACCACCGAGCAGGCGCCGACCGAGATGGAGCGCGGGGCGGTGGTGAACGCGAGGTGGTTCGCCGCTGCGGCGAGCACCGACTCGGTCTGCGTCGCGGGCAGCCATCCGGGCGCGGTCGCGGTGACCAGGACGTTGCCCCGGGCGGTCCCCTTGAAGGAGAAGGTCGCGCTGCTCGCCCCGGCCGCGATGGTCACCGCCGAGGTGGCGTTGCCGCAGCCACCATCCAGGAAGAGCTGCGAACCCGAGGCTGGCGCCGCCACCAGGCTCACCGAGGCCGGCGCCGCGAGCGGGACCGGGTTCTGGAAGACGTCCTGGGCCTGGACGGTGACGCTCGACGACGAGCAGACGCCGGCGGTCACGGTCAGCGGCACGCTGGTGAAGACCAAGCGGTCGGGCTGACCGGGCAGGATCGTCTCGCGCTGGGTCGCCGCAGAAAGCGACGCCTCCATCGCCGTGAGGTCGACCGGGCCGGCCTTGATTCCTCGGAAGAAGAACGAGGCGCTGCTCGTCCCGGCGGCGAGGGTGAGCCCAGTCGCGGCGGTGGTGCAGCCGGCGTCGCTGAAGGTGTCGAACCCGGCGGACGGCAGCCCCGCGAGCGTGAGGGCGACATCCACGGGGGCGTTGGTCGGATTGCCATTCGCGTCGCGCAGTTCGACGGTCACGGCGCCCGAGCACTGACCCGCCCCGACGGCCTGGGCCGGCGTGGTGATGGCGAGTCCCACTCCGATGTCGGCAGCCACCACCTCGGTCTGCTCGTCGCTCGTGAGCCCGGCAGAGGAGGCCGAAACCACGAACGAGCCGGCTTGGGCGGCCCGGAAGTAGAAGGTCGCGCTGCTCGTCCCTGCCGCCGCGGTGACGACCGTCGTCGGGCTCGCGCAACCCGGGTCCGAGAAGAATTGGAAGCCCGCCGAGGGAGCGGCCGCGAGCGCGATGCCGGTGTCCGACAGGCTCGCCGAGGGGTTGCCCCACGCGTCTCGCAGCCCCACGGTCACCGGAGCCGAGCAGGCGCCGGCGACGAGGCTCAAGGGCGGGCTGGTGAAGAGGAGCGCCGACGGCGGCGCGGCGACGATGGTCTCGTCCTGCGCGGCCGGCGAGAGGCCCGTGCTGGCCGCCTGCACCGAGACGGGTCCGGGCTGCGTCGAGGAGAAGTAGAGGCCCGTGGAGGCCTGGCCCGCAGGGATCGAAAGGTCCGAGAGCACCGTCGTGCAGGTGGCGTCGGAGAAGAACACCATCCCCGCCGGGAACGCCGAGACCGTCAGCGGCAGGTCGCTGGGGCCCGCCGCCGGGTTTCCGAACGAGTCCCGCGCTTCGATCACCAGAAGCTCCGAGCAGGACCCCGCCAGCACGGCCTGCGGCGGAGTCACGATGGCCAGCTGGGTGGGGAATCCCTCGGGGTTGAGGCGCTCGGCCTGCGTCGCCGGGGTGAGCGTGCCGAGCGTCGCGGTCACCGTCGTCTCCAGCGGCGCCGTGCCGCGGAACGAGAACGCTGCCCGGGCGGTGCCCGCGGCGATGGGGACGGACGTGCCTTCCACGGCGCAGCCCGGCGCCGTGAAGAAGGTCAGCCCGGTGGAAGGCGACGCGGAGACGGCGACCAGCGCGTCCGCGGGGACCGGCGCGGGATTGTCGAAGCCGTCGCGCACCTCGACCTCGAGCGCCGGCGAGCAGAGACCGACGTTCATCACCAGAGGGGCAGTGGTGAAGACCAGCCGCGCCCCCGGACCCGGAAGCACCGTCTGGTCCTGCCGTCCGGGGACCAGGCCGGAGGAAGAAGCGGTGAGCGAGAGCGTCCCGGCCCGGGTCTGCTCGAAGTAGATCGTCGCGGTCGACTGCCCCGCCGGGATGCTCGGCGTGGCCGGGACCGTGCATGCGGCATCGGCCCAGATCGAGAATCCGGCCGGCTGGCTGGAGGCGAGGACCAGCTCGCGCGCGGCGGATGCGAGGGTGGCGACTCCGAAGTCGTCCACCGCCTCCACGGTCACCGCGGGCGAGCAGGCGCCGGCCCCGACCGTGCGCGGCGGCGTCGAGAAGCGCAGGGCGACCGGAGCGCGGCCCGCGACCGTGAAGTCGTTCGAGGTGCCGGTGTTGCCCAGCGCGTCCCGGGCGACGAGGGCCTCGGCGCTCATCGGCTGGCGGACCTCCACCTGGCCGGTCCAGACCCCGCTGCGGAACAGCCCCGCGGTCCCCGGGACGACGGTGCCGGTGCGATCCGTCAGGCCGACCGAGCCGGAGAACGTGGAGACCTTGCGGCCCTTGTCGTCGACGGCGGTGATCGTGACCGGGAACGGGGAGTAGGCCTGCTGGTCCCCGATCGGCTCGAAGCGGAACCCCTTGACCAGCGAGGCGACGTCGGTCGCGGCGATGACCCGGAAGGCGTGCGCGAGCTTTCCTTCGCGTCCGAGCGGGTCGACCACGGTGAGGTCGTACCAGCCCAGCGGCAGCTGCGGAGGCACCGTCGCGGTGAGGGTGCCGTCGCTCCGGAGCGTCACGTCCTGGAGGACGAAGGTGCCGAGCCGCACCGTGAAGCCGGAGTCGAGGACGCTCTCGCCACTCTGGCCGAAGTCGGTCGTGACCGAGGCCACCAGGCCCTCACCCGAGATGACCACCGGGACCGCGGAGGCCTCCAGCCCCCAGTCCGGGTTCACCGACGCCGGCACCGGCCCCGAGCCGGCCGCGGGCTGGTCCGGGCATCCGGCCATCAGCATCAGGGCCAGCACGACGGCCCAGCCACCGGGTCGAACCAGGCCACAAACGCGCGGTCGAGTGTGCACGGTTCGATTGTATATTGGCCGTGCACTCGCCTGGACACGCGTCGTGCCATCACGTCCACCGCGGGTCTCGAACGAGGTCAATGTCTTCGGGAGGCTGGTCATGCCTAGAGGTTGCGTCTGGCTGCTCCTGCTCGGGCTCGTCTCGGCCTGCGCCACGGCGCCCGTGGAGCGCGACCCCAAGCCCGAGCCGACGCCTGAGCCGGCGGCGGCGGCCCCCGCCCCCGCCCCGGCACCGGTCGTCGAGCAGCGCGGCGGCCTGCTGTTCGAGGTCGAGCCCAAGGAGGCGGAGCCTCTTCATCGGCAACGAGCGCGTCGGCCGCGCCTCCGACCTCGCCTCCACCGGCGGCTTCCTCAAGCTCGACCCCGGCATCTACCAGGTGAGCCTCAAGCTTCCGGGCTACGCCACCTGGCGCGCGGAGGTCACCGTCCGCGAGGGCCAGGCCGAGACCATCCGCGCGACGATGGTGGCCAAGTGACCGAAGTGGTCTCCAGCCTCCGCGTGCGGCTCCCCTGCAAGGACAGGAACGAGCTGGCCCAGTACGCGCCGTCCCTGGCGGCCAAGGGCGTGGTGGCCGGGGTGCCCAAGCTCAAGCCCATCGGGACCGTCCTGCGCATCAAGCTGGAGCTCGCCACCGGGGTCGTGGCCATCAGCGGCGAGGCGGTCGTCGCGCGCCACGTCCGCGCCGGCGAGAAGCTGGGGCTGCTGCTGCACCTCACGCGCCTGGACCCGACGAGCTTCCAGTTCCCGCTCGCCGCCCGGCCGGCCCCGTCGAACCCCGAGCTGCCGGCGGCGAGCCAACCCGCCCCGTTCCTCGCGTCCTTCCCTTCCTCGCCGTCCGGTCCCTCTGGCCCGTCCACTCCGTCCGCCCCGTCGACCCGGTCCACCCCGTCCACGCCATCTTCACCTTCCCCACGAGGCGCGGCGCCCGAGAGTTCCGCGCTCAAGGGGCTCGACGAAGCCGTCCTGTTCGCCGACACCAGCCCCCACCTGCTCGAGCTGAACCGCCCGCCGCCTGCGGCAACGGTCGCTCCGCCTCCGGTCGCAATCGCTCCTCCAGCCGGACCCGACACCCCGAGCTTGTCGCGGGGCGAGCCCGAGCCCGTCGACGAGCTCGATTTCGAGCCTGCGCCTGACCCCGCACCCTCTCGGAAACGGGGCCGGGTCATCGGCGGCGTGGTCGCGGTCGCCGCGGTCCTGGCGGTGGGCCTCGGCGCCTACTTGATGCGCGGCGGCACCGAACCCGATCCCGTGGCCCTGTCGCTGGCGAAGGCCGACGAGCGGATCGCCGCCGGCCGCCTGGTCGGCCCGAGCGGGGACGAGGCGCTGGACCACCTCATCCGAGCGCGGGCGCTGCGCGCCGACGATCCTCGGGTCGTGCAGCGGCTGAAGGCGCTGGGCGACAAGTTCGAAGAGCTGGGTGACCGGGCCCTCGCCCGCGGCGACAAGGCGGAGGCCGCGGCCCATCTGCAGGCGGCCGTGACCGCCGAGCCCCAGCGCAGCTCGGCGGCCCAGAAGCTCAAGGACATCGAGGAGCAGGTCCGTGCGCAGTCCAAGGGCGTGGCGCGACCCAGTCCCTGACCCGTGGGGGTCTTCGTGAACCGCATCGCCATCGTCCTCGCGGCCTGTCTCGTTCCCCTCTCCTTCCTCGTCCCTCACCCCGCCCGCGCGGCGTCCCTCGCGCTCGACCAGGGCCCGGTGATCCTCGGGCGGGTCGAGTCGGTGGGAGTCACCATCCGCATCGACGAGGCGCCCGGCAGCGAGGACCGCCCGCTGCGGCTGGCGGTCAACGTCGGCAGCTTCGGCGTGGCGCAGCGCACCGGTCCCGGGACGTACCGGGCGGTCTACGTCCCTCCGACGACCCGCTTCCCTCAGGTGGCGCTGGTCGCGGTGTGGAAGGAGACGGGGCCCGAGGCGCCCATCGAGTTCCTGCGCATCCCGCTGCATGGCGTGACCAAGGTCCCGGTCCAGGCGCCCAAGAAGTCGCAGGTCCGCCTCCAGGTCCGCGACGAGGAGTTCGGGCCGGTGACGACCGACCGCTTCGGCAAGGCGGTGGTCACCGTCGACGTCCCGCCCAACGTCCGGGAGGCGACGATCCTCGCCGAGGACAAGCACGGCGAGACCACCCGCAGGATCCCCATCGAGGTGCCGGCCTACAACCGCCTCACCGCGGCGCTGGTCCCGCACTCGGTCGTCGCCGATGGCCATTCCCCCGCCCGCCTCGAGGTCTTCTACGACCTCGGCGGGGCCGACGTGCCGGCCACGCGGGTCAAGGTCGCGGCCTCGGTGGGCGAGGTGGTGTTCGAGCGCGCCGAGCAGGGACGCTACGTCTATCGATACCTCGCGCCCTCCGGCGCCACCGCCAAGGCGGTTTCGTTCAAGGTGTCGGTCGACGGAGACGCGGTGGCCCGCGCCGAGGCCAAGCTCAACCTGGGCTTGCCGCCGCCGGCGAAGATGTTCGTGCGCGCCCCGGAGCGGGCGCTGGTCTGCGACGGGACCAGCTCGGCCTCGGTCTTCGTCATGGCCTTCGACGCCACCGGCCTCGGGCTGGCCAGCCAGAAGATCGACTTGACGGCGAACGGCCAGAAGGTCGAGAAGGCCGTCTACCGCGGCAACGGCACCTACGAGTTCACCTACCTCGCCCCGAAGGCCTACCCGTCCGGCGGGCTCGTGCAGTTCATCGCCTCCGACCAGGGAGTGACCGCGGCTGCCAACTACCAGCTGCAGGCTCCGGCGCTGCCCAAGACCGTCGCCGCGCGCCTGACGCCTTCCCCGGTACCGCTCGACGGACGGACGGAGGTGCGGGTCGACCTCGACGTACGCGACGCCGCCGGCCAGCCGCTCCCGGGCGCGCAGCTGACGCTCGTCGCGACCGAGGGGCAGGTCAGCAATCCCCAGGACCTCGGCGAGGGGCGCTACCAGGCGTCGTTCGTGCCACCCGCTTCGTCGGGGGAGAGCGAGCTGCAGCTGCGGGTGGTGGACATCACCGGGACCTACGACCAGGTGGTGCCCGTTCCGCTGCGCGCCGATCCCCACCGCCTGCTGCTCGGCGTGCGCGGCGGGTTCAGCCACAACTTCACGAGCCAGCTCGGGCCGCGCGCCGGCGCCGATCTCTGGATCCCGATCCACGCGGGCACGGCCACCCTGGGCCTGGGAGTCACCGCCGAGTGGGGCAGCACCCAGCAGACCCTGAGCGACTCGACGGGGAGCTTCACGACGCAGTCGACCGCCCACTTCGTGCCCATCCAGCTGCGCCTGGCCTACGAGCTGTACGCGGGCCGCCGGCTCAACCTGCTCCTCGGGGTCGGCGGCATCGCCGCCTGGGCGCGCTACGAGACCTCGCTGAGCGGGGAGAAGGTGAGCGCCTGGGGCTTCGGTGGGATGGGCTACCTCTCGCTCGGCCTCGCGTTCGGTCCTGGCCACGCCTTCCTGGAGGTCAGCTACGGCATCGCCCCGGTGAGCCGGCGGGGCGTCTTCCGGCTCGACGCCGCCGGCTTCGAGGCCGCCCTCGGCTACCGCTTCGGGGTTTTTTGATGCGCCGCGCCGGACTCCACACCGCGCTCGCGGCCGCGCTCGCCGTCAGCGCCGCCTGTCAGGATCCCGCCCCGGTCCCGCTGGCGGTGCGGTCGGTGACGCCGGCCCAGTCCTCGGCCACCGTGCCCGTGGCCTTGGTCATCGCCGGCGAAGGGTTCGAGCCCGGGATCTGGACCGACTTCCGGCGCCAGTCCGGGAGCACGCTGAGGACGGGCTTCTCGGCTCGCCTGGTGGCCGCTTCCGACGGGACGGTCGTGGAGCTGACCGACGTCCTCTTGAGCGCAGACAAGACGCTGGCGGCGACGGTGCCCGCGGGGCTCGCGCGCGGAGAGTACGACCTGCAGGTGACCGACCCGCGCCAGGCCACCGCGAGCCTGCCCCAGGCCTTCCGCGTGGTGACCTCCGCCGAGGACGTCGCCGCCTTCCGCATCGACCTGGGCGCCGAGCAGCGGGTCCAGGTGCCGTTCCTCGTCTCGCTGACGGCGGTGGACGCGCAGGGCCGCACCGTGGACGGGTTCGACGGGACCGTGACGCTGTCCGACGAGACCAACACCGTGGCGCCGCAGACCGTCGGCCCGTTCGTCCTCGGCCGGGCGCAGGCGACCGTGGCCATCGGCGCCATCGCCGCGCAAGACCGGATCACCGTGCGCGACTCGCTGGGGCACTCGAGCACGTCCGAGCCCTTCGCGGTCGCCCCCGGGCTGGCGGTGAAGATCGCCTTCGTGAGCGCACCGGCCGCAGTCGCCGCGGGTACCTGCTCGGCGGCGGTGGACCTCGAGCTGCGCGACGGCTTCGACCTCCCGGCACCTGCGCAGGCCCAGGTCGCGGTCGCGCTCTCGGCGGGGATCGCCGACGAGGTCGGCTTCTTCTCCGACGCGGGCTGCGCAAGCCCTCTCGCCCAGCTCGACCTCGCGGCGGGCCAGGCGCGCGGCACCTTCCACTTCCTGACGACGCGCGCCGGCGCCCCGGTCCTGCGCGCTGCTCCAGCCACTTTGCCCAGCGCGACCCAGGCGCAGACGGTCAGCCCCCTCTCCCCCACCCGGCTGGCCTTCGGGTCGGCGCCCCAGTCCGTGAAGGTGGGCGCCTGCTCGGCCTCGGCGTCGCTCCAGGCGCAGGACGTCTACGGCAACCAGAGCCCGGTGCCAGCCGAGGTCGTCGTCGACCTGCGCTCCACTCCAGCCGCGGGGTTCACCTTCCACGGCGACGGTGCGTGCGGAGCCGCAGCCTCGACCGTCACGATCGCCGCAGGAGCCTCGCAGGCCCTCTTCACCTTCCGGGCCGCCTCGGCCGGCGACTATCACGTCGAAGCAGCGGCGCAGGCGCCCTCGACCCTCACCGCGGCCGTTCAGGACGAGAGCGTCTCCGAGTGAGACGAAGGTCGGGTGCGGCGGTCGCGGTCCCCGACAGTGCCGGCGGCTGAAGCCGCGCCTGACTTTTCGAAGCCCGCCTGCGCGGGCTGGGTGGTGAGCAGACCCGATGGCGCCAGCTGGGACGTTCAGTCCCAAGTGTCCCGAGCAGCAATTGACCACCTGAGCGCCCCAGCCCGCGAAGGCGGGCTTGTAGAGTCGGCGGGAGGCGCGGTGCCAACGAGAGAGAGCGCGGACTTCCGCTCCTTCCCAATGGTCCGTTTCCTCCTCGCCGCTCATCGAACCGGACGTGCGGATTTCCCGCATCCGGCTCTCGGACAGGTTTCACGCGCTAGCATGCAGCCGAAGGTACTCCCGCAGGTCCAAGATGCCGTAGTCACGATGCAGTTCGACATAGCCGAACCGACTCGTGCCTCGCGGCAGCTTGTGCCGCCTTCTCAAGAGGTTTCTTGCGCGGTCAGCGACGTGGATATCCACGAGCCGGAACGACTTCTCGGGTGAACCGTAGGCAAAGTAGTCCGCCCATCCGCTCAAGAACTGGTTGAGCTCCCGTTCTGATCTGCTCCCACGGCTCAACTCGGCCGCGGTGTAGCAGGGTGCTCACCTTCCTGCGAACCTGCTCCATCGCCATCTTCGAGGGTCGGGCTCCCAGATATCGGTAGTGCCGCCGTGGCTGTCGCTTGACCAACGGCCCCAGCTCGTAACCTAGGAAGCGGAAGGATTCCTTCCACGCGTTGCGCACACATGTCTTGGCTTCGTTGAGCGTCAACTTCATCCCCACGATCCATTGCCTGACCTGCACCAACACCGCCGCGGCCGTGCCTGGCTTGCACACGACCACGAAGTCGTCGGCGTAGTTGACGATGCGCGCCTCGCACCTTCTCATCAGGTCGCTCCTCGCGAAGGCCTTGAGCAGCCGGTTGATGTAGATGTTCGCCAGAAGCGGCGAAATCGCACCTCCCTGCGGCGTGCCTTGCTTGGAGCGCTTGCCCCCAGCGAACCTCGGCCGCCCTTGCTCGTCCTTCTCCTGCACCGGCACCTTGAGCCACATCTTGAGCAGATGCAGCACGGCCTTGTCGGCGACTCGCTGTGCAACGCAGGTCATCAACTCGGCATGCGGGACGGTGTCGAAATACTTGGAGAGATCGGCATCGACGACGTCGGTCTTGCCCAGTGCAAGCTCCCGATGGACCAACTGCACCGGCCTGTATCCGCCGCGCCCCTCACGATAGCCGTGCGCTGCGTCGCTCAGGTCGGCCTCGAAGATCTTCTCCAGGATGAGCTTCGCTGCCGTCTGGGCTACCCGATCCTTGATGGTCGGTATTCCCAGCGGTCGCTCCCCTCCTCCCGGCTTTGGAATCAGCACCCTCCGTACTGGCTGGGGCCGATAGGTCCGCGCCTGCAGCTCTCGTTGCAGGTCCTGGAGCCAGCGCTCCTCGCCGTACTCCTTGATCTGCTCGAAGGTCTGTCCATCCACTCCTGGAGAGCCCCGGTTTTCTTTCGAGAGCCGGTAGGCCTCCATCAGGACGTCCCATCGGTAGATCTTGTCGTACAGCACGTAGAACCGGAACGCCGGCTCTGCCTTGGCCTTCGCGTAGAGCTTTCCTCGGAGCTCTTCGAGCTTTGTCTGGGGTTTGAGGCTCACGCCAATCACCCTCTCGTCCACTCTTCGGAAAGCACCCTGAACCAGGGCCCCGTCCCTCCACGGGCATTACCCCGCTTCATCGGTACCATGGACCCCTCCGACTCCTGGCGACGCCGCTTCGCGCGTTTGGGCCTCGCGGCCCGCGTCCCCAGGTCTCCCGTGTTGCGCACTCTTCCTTGCACGCATGCTGCTCCCAATGCCCCGGTGGACCGACGACGGGCGCTGATCGATTTCCTCTCCCGTCATCACAGCGGCCTTCCCCGTAATGCCGTCGGGTCGGCATCCACGACACCTCTATCGGAGCCTGCTCCGGATTCACTCGCGTTGCGGCCTGCGTGCTTGCTCGACCTCCTTAAAGAGACCTTTGTCACGGGGCTTCGCGGTGGCGGTCGCCCGCCTTCCCTCATCAGGCTTTTCCGCGCCCGTCAGCTACCGAGGCGTATCAATCGAACTCCTCAGGCGGGACTTCCACCCGCTGGAAAAGTGCGCCTTCACGGCGCACGGCAATGTCAGGCGCGACTTCAGTCGCCGGCGCCCCGAGGGACTTGCGCAAGACAGCTACGCCTTTCCCGACAAAGGCTTCGGCGCGCTCGCGGCCCCCCGTCACGAAATTCGGCCCCGCGACCTTTGGGCGCTATCGTTGGCGGGCCATGCGCCTGAACCGATCGTCGTCCTCTCTCGGCCGGACCGCGGCCGCCGGCATCGCCCTCGCCCTCGCTGTCTCCGGATGTGAGAAGGCCGCCGTCCCGGCCGGGCTCGATGCCGCCGCCAACCCGCTCACGAGCCTGTCGACCATCATCGCCACCTGCGCGGTGAGCACCGGCGAGGTCAAGGTCCGCCGCAAGGGCCTGCCGTACTGGGAGGACGTCACCCCCGGCGTGGTCTTCCGCGCCGGCGACTGGGTGAAGACGGGGCCCAAGGGCTTCGCGCGCATCGAGTTCCTGACGAGCGGCAAGCTGGAGCTCGACGCCGACGCGGTGATCATCATCGACACGCCTTCCGACGTGGCCTCCGACGGGGGCGAGGGCAAGCCCGTGCCGATGGTCGCGGTCGAATCCGGCAACGTCCGGGCCGTGATGGGGCTCGACCTGAGCGATGACTCGCCCACCGTGCCGCTCGTCATCAAGAACCAGGACGGCTCACGGGTGCGCCTGGAGGCCAAGAAGGGCGAAGAGCCCGTGGAGTTCTTGCTGAGCAAGGGCGACAAGGGGACCCAGGTCGCGGTCACCAAGGGCGAGGCCACGGTGGTCGGCTCCGACGGCACCGCTCAGGAGATGCGCCACGGCCAGGTCTCGGACATGGCGGGAGGCCAGGCCAGCGCCCCCGCCGACCTCATCGCCTTCCCCGAGAGCCTCGAGCCGGGCATCGACGCGCGCTTCTGGGCGAAGCCCGACCTGTTCTTCCCGCAGGTCAAGCTGGGCTGGTCGGCCGTGCCCGGGGCAACGGGTTACCGCGTGCAGATCGGCCGCGACCTTTCCTTCCAGACGCTCTTGGAGAGCACCGACCTCGGCAAGGTCACGAGCTACCAGTACCTGGCGCCCGAAGAAGGCGTGTACACCTGGCACGTCGCCTCGCGGGACGCGCAAGGGCGCTACGGAGAGTTCGGCTTCGCGCGCCGCTTCTATCTCGAGCGGGAGAAGCCCAAGGACCTGCTCATCGGCCCGGAGGACGGCGCGACCGTCACCTTCATCGACACCGCGCCCAAGCTCACCTTCTCCTGGCAGTCGTCGGCCGACGCCAAGAGCTACCGCCTGGTCATCAACTCCACCGGCGATCTGCTGCGCAAGCCCGTCCTGAGCGTCCGCTCGAATGGACAGCGCGTCCAGATCGACGCCCCGCCTCCCGGGGAGTACCAGTGGGGCGTCTTCATCGAAGGAAAGGTCCTGCAGCCGATCTTCCTCAAGCCGCGCCACTTCGTCCTGCGCAAGGGCGACAAGGAGAAGGCGAAGCTCAAGGGGCCGGCGAAGATCAACAAGTGGGGCGAGTGAGCACGGAGGCGGCGGCATGAAGACACGCGCCCGCAAGCTCACCATCGCTGGGATCGTCGGACTCTTCGTCTACTGCCTGAGCTTCCTGCCGGTGCTGTACCTGCTCCAGCAAGCCGAGAGCGCCGGGGTGGTCGAGCCAGGTGGGACGGTCGAGCACGCCGTCTTCGGGTTCTACGCGCCGATACTCCTACTGGATCGGCACCCGACCACCGGAGCGGCCCTCGAACGAATCGTGAAGGCTTTCGGCATTCACTGACCGAGCTGCGTGCAAAGCGAACGATGCGCCTCGTGAAGGGATCCGAGTACTGGGAAATCGACCTCGACGGCCCGTCCTTCGCCGTGCGCTGGGGCCGCGTCGGCGGCGAGGAACGTCGCGAGACCCAATCCTTCGGCAGCGCGGCCAAGGCCCGAAAGAAGCACGACCAACTCGTCGCCGGGATGCGCGCCAAGGGCTTCTGCGAGGCCTTGGAGCCGGACGACCCGGTGCCTTCGCCCACCCGGGTGTTTCGCGACGAGGCGCTGGAGGCCGCCATCCGTACGCACCGCGGCGAGGAGCAGCACTACCTCGTGTACGCCGATTGGCTTCAATCCCAGGGCGATCGCCGCGGCGAGCTGATCGCGGTGCAGCACGCCCTCTCGCGCGGCCGAACCCTGGAGCTCGCCAAGAGGGAGGAGAAGCTGCTCGCCGCGCTGGGGCTGGAGTCGGCCCGCCCCGCCGCGACCTTCCACTGGAAGTGGGGTTTCTGGGACTGGCTGCGGCTGGAGCACGAAGACCGCGGCGTCTGGCGGGACCAGGACCACGATCCGCTCTTGGCCGCACGTCGGCTGTTCGCCGCGCCGGCGTGCGCCGCGCTGCGCGAGCTGCGCATCGGCGTGCTGCGCTGGGGACGCAATCACGAGGACGTCCCCGCGGTGCTCCACGAGGCGGGCTGGTATCCGTGGGCCGCGGACCTCGAGCGCCTGCACCTCGGCGACGTGGTCGACGTCGACCTCGACCACTACGTCGTCGGCGCCGTGGGCCAGGCGGTGTCGGCTCACTTTCCCGGCCTGCGCTCGCTCGTCGTCCACTCCGGCAGCCACGAGACCGGCGAGCGGCTGGAGCTCGACGGACTGGAGCTGCTGCTGCTGGAGGAGCTGGCGGTCGAGACCTGCTCCCTGTCCGCCGCGCACCTCGCCTCGCTCTTCGCCGCCGACCTGCCCTCGTTGACCGCGCTCGATCTCTGGTTCGGCTCTGCGCGCTACGGCTGCGACTGCGACCTGGACCCATTGTCACCACTCCTCGACGGCCTGGTCTTCCCGGGCGTGACCCGACTGGGGCTGCGAAACGCGGAGTTCGAGGACGAGCTGGCGCGGGCCATCGGCGAGGCGCCGATCGCCGAGCGGCTGGAGAGCCTCGACCTCTCCATGGGCACGCTGGGTGACGATGGGGCGCGGTCCCTGGCGGCGCAGGCCCGGCGCTTCCCGAACCTGAAGCGGCTCGACGTGAGCCGGAACTTCCTTGGCCCTGAGGGGATCGCCGCTCTGCAACGGGCCTTCCCGGCCATCGACGCCAGGGACCAGAAGGTCGACTTCGACGGCGATCCGGCCCGTCGCTACGTCTCGGCTTGGGAGTAGCGCTTCAGAGTGCTCGACGCGTCACCCGAAACGGGCCGGGGGAACGCTCCGTCAAAGCCATGGCTGCGGTGGTATCTCCAAGTCCTCCTTCTTCAGCAGCATCCATCGGATCGTCCGCCAGAACTTCCCCTCCTGGAGTCATCGTGTCTGACAGCAAGGAACCCGGTGTCCTGACCTCTCTGCTCGAGGGCCCCGTGCGGCCCGCAGGAGCGACCGAGGCGTTGGCGCAGCTCGACTCCGAGCTGCTCTTCTACCTGGCCGGGGCGCTGGCGGGGGTGGTGCGGGCGCTGGAGCGAGGGCTTGCGGCGAAGACCGCGATCGGCGTCGGGGCACTCGCACGAGACGCCGGCGTGCAGGCCATGCAATCGCTGGCGGCCTACTGGCTCACGGCGATCGTGGCGACGTGGATGCTCAAGCGAATGACGCTCACCACGCTGGCCCCCAACCCCGAAGCGATGCCCGCTCGGGTGCGGGCGGCGCTGACGGCGCCGATGCTGCTGTCAGTGGCGGCTTCGTTCGTCCTGTTTGGCCTGTGGGCGATGAAGGGGACCGGAGGCCCGGGACTTCTGGCGCTGGGCGTCTCGCTCGCCTACGCCGTCTGGCACGTCTGGGCCATGGTGCGCGGGCTCCAGTGGGCGACGGGCTTCACCTGGTGGAGGGCGGCAGGCGTGATGGTCGTCGCCGGGCTCGCCTACGCGGCCTTCATCCTCGGCGCCGCGCTGGCAGTGAGCCGCTTCCGAAGCTGACCTGCGATCCGACGGTTCGAGCCGCATCCGCCGTCTGACGATTCCCGCCGACCAACGCACTCTCGCTCGTCGCTGCGGGCTGGCCTCCGTTGTGTCGCTCGGCGGCAGGTCGCTATCCTCTCAGACCGCTCCCGTCGTGTCGCCCAACCCTGTGCTGCCACGAAAGGCGTCCCCATGCGCAACTGGCTCCCGGCGCTCGCCGCCGCCGTCCTTTTGGCTGCGTGTCCCAACAACCCGCCCGTGACCACGAGCGACACCGGACCGACGGCCGGTCCCGACGCCTCCACCGCGCCGGTGGACGCTGCCATCCCGCGTGACGCCGGTGGCGGCGGCTGCGCCTCGAGCGCCGAGTGCGACGTCGCGACGCCCATCTGCGACAGCGACCACACCTGCCGCACCTGCGCCGCCGCGGCCGACTGCGCCGACCTGGGCGGGGTCTGCAACTCCGACGGCACCTGCGCCGCCTCCTGCACCGGCTGCACCCAGGCCGGCCTGTGCTACCCCGGCAACAAGAAGGACCACTGCGGCGCCGACAACGGCGCCTGCGCCTCGTGCAGCGGCGCGACGCCCAGCTGCCGCAACGGCCAGTGCGTCGGCTGCGCCACCAGCGCCAACTGCAGCGGCAAGACCCCGGTGTGCGACTCCGCGACCCACAAGTGCGTCGCCTGCACCGATTCCGCCAGCTGCGGCGGCGGCACCTGCAACGCCGACGGCTCGTGCACCATCGCCTGCGACGGCTGCATCGCCGGCGCCGACTGCTTCCCCGCGGGGGACCCCGAGCACTGCGGCCCCGCCGGCGGCGCCTGCTCCACCTGCGCCGGCACTACCGCGATCTGCCGGTTCGGCACCTGCGTGGGCTGCGCCTCCAACTCCGACTGCGCGACGCCCAACCCCATCTGCAACACCGGCCAGTGGCAGTGCCGTAGCTGCAAGGACCTGGGCTGCCCCGGCGACGGCGTCTGCCAGGCCGACGGCTCCTGCGCCTCCACCTGCGACGGCTGCTTCGAGGGCAGCACCTGCCAGACGAGCGACGCCGCCCACTGCGGCAGCAAGGGCGGCACCTGCGTCGCCTGCTCCGGCGCCACGCCTCACTGCAGCGGCGGCACCTGCGTCGCCTGCCTGACCAGCGACGACTGCGCCGGCGCGCCGGGCAAGATCTGCCGGTACGGCGCCTGTGTCGGCTGCGCCTCGAACTCCGACTGCGCCGCGCCCAACCCGATCTGCAACACCGGCCAGTGGCAGTGCCGCAGCTGCAAGGACCTGGGCTGCCCCGGCAACGGCGTCTGCCAGCCCGACGGCTCGTGCAGCTCCACCTGCGACGGCTGCTTCTTCGGCAACGTCTGCTACCCCGTCGACCACCAGCACTGCGGCATGGTCGGCGGCGCGTGCACGGCCTGCGAGGGAGTCATGACCCTGTGCGACGCCCAGGCCGGGACCTGCGCGGAGTGCCTGTCCGACGCCGACTGCGGCGCCGACAAGGCCGGCTCCATCTGTCGCTACGGCGTGTGCGTCGGCTGCAAGTCGGACTCGGACTGCGCCCTGCCCAAGCCCCAGTGCAACACCGGCCTGTGGCAGTGCATCGCCTGCACGCAGTACACCTGCGGCTCCTCGCGGGTGTGCAACGCCAACGGCGCCTGCTCGGACACCTGCCAGGGCTGCCTGCAGAACGGCATCTGCTACCCCATCGACGCCGCCCACTGCGGCCCGGCCGGCGGCGCCTGCACCGCCTGCTCCGGCGCGACCCCGTTCTGCAGCGAGGGCGCCTGCGCCGCCTGCCTGACCAACGCGGACTGCGCCAGCGCGCCGGGCAAGATCTGCCGGTCTGGCGCGTGCGTGGGCTGCGCCTCGAACTCCGACTGCCAGACGCCCAACCCCATCTGCAACACCGGCCAGTGGCAGTGCCGCAGCTGCAAGGACCTGGGCTGCCCCGGCAGCGGCGCCTGCCAGCCCGACGGCTCGTGCACCTCGACCTGCAACGGCTGCTTCGAAGGGGGCGTGTGCTACCCCATCGACGCCGCGCATTGCGGGCCGGTCGGCGGCAACTGCACGGCCTGCTCGGGGACCAAGCCCTTGTGCGACTCGGCGAATGGCGGAGTCTGCGCCGCCTGCCTCGTCGACCAGGACTGCACAGGCTCCTCCACCGGCGGCCTGTGCCGGTGCGGCGTCTGCGTCGGCTGCAAGTCGGATTCGGACTGCTTCGTGCCAAAGCCCCAGTGCAACACCGGCCTGTGGCAGTGCATCGCCTGCACGCAGTACACGTGCGGCAGCCAGGTGTGCAACGCCGACGGGCACTGCTCGGCCTCCTGCAATGGCTGCACGCAGAACGGCATCTGCTACCCCATCGACGCCACGCACTGCGGCCCGGTCGGCGGCGCCTGCACGGGATCCTGTACGGGCGGCACGCCCATCTGCAGCGGCGGGGCCTGCGTCGCCTGCGCCGCCAACGGCGACTGCGCCAGCTCGGCGGTCGGCCACGTCTGCCGGTCCAACGTATGCGTCGGCTGCGCGTTCAACTCGGACTGCAGCGGCACCAAGCCCGTCTGCAACACGGGGCAGTGGCAGTGCATCGCCTGCACCTCGTCCGCCTCCTGCGGCGGGCAGGTGTGCAACGCCAACGGCAGCTGCTCGGCCAGCTGCAGTGGCTGCCTGCAGAACGGAATCTGCTACCCCATCGACGCCGCGCACTGCGGCCCGGTGGGCGGCGCCTGCACCGGCTCGTGCTCGGGCACGACGCCCATCTGCGGCAGCGGGACGTGCCGCAAGTGCGGCGCCAATTCGGAGTGCACCGGAGCGTCGACCGGCTACACCTGCAAGTCGGACGGCGGTTGCGGCTGTGTCACCCCCGGCAGCACCAGCGACTGCCCTTCCGGGAAGTCGTGCAACGCCGGGCCCTGGGTCTGCCAGTAGGGCCCTCCCCCCTGCCCCCTCCCAACTGCGGGAGGGGGTTCGTGGGTTGCCTTCGGCCACCTTGGTCGGAGCTCCTCCACCGACGCGCGGAGGCTCGAGCTGCGGAAGCGCCGCACGATGTTGATGGGTACTGACATATCTTCAGCAGGTCGGTCCCACGTTCAGCGATCCGAGCTGGCGACCGCCAGCTAGCGCACGCAGAACCCGGCGAGGTCCTGGTAGCCGCCGTTGGCGTTGGCCTTGTCGGGTCGCGTGCAGGGCACGCAGGGCGCGTCGAACATGTCGTCGAAGGGGAAGCCGCCCGCGAACTGGTAGCCGGCCGCCGGGACGCTCACCACCTTGCGCGAGGCCGCCCACGTCTCCGGGATCGGTCCCCGCCTTCGCGACGGAGACCACGTTGCACGACCGCCCGCCGCAGAGCACGGTCCGCGCCCCGCCCGCGAAGGCGTAGGCATTGCTGCCCGTGGCGGCGGGCAGGCGCGTCTCCAGCCCGACTCGCGGGTCGAGCAGGACGTGCTCGCAGGTCCCGCCGCAGGACGTGGGCGACAGCCGCAGCGACCCGTCGGTGCGCGCCGTCGCCTTCCACCCTCCGGCGATGGTCTTCTCCTGCGACAAGAACCTGCCTTCCGCCACGGTCGAGGACGCCAAGACCCTTGCCCGCAAGTACGCCGCCCTCTGCCGCGAGAAGTCGGGTGAGAAGGCCCCGGCCGCCGCCGCTCCTGCCGCACCTGCCGCGGCTCCCGCTGCAGCCCCTGCCGGCTCCGAGGCTGCGCGGTTCAAGGCCGCCGGCTCCTGCGACGACGCGACGACCAAGGGCGCCTGCCGCGAGTACCCCAAGTTCGGCCTGCGCACCGAGAAGGACGAGAAGGAGGTCTGCGAGCTGAACATGCGGAGCCGGCCAGCGCCTCGAGAGCGGTCAGGACCCGCACCACGCCTTGAGGAACTCGCTCCAGGTCGCGCATTGCTGGGCGACTCCCCAGAGGCTCGCCGTAGCACGCCGCGGAGACCTGGGCGTTCGCGCACCGACCGTGGGAGAGCGCCCGGTAGAAGCACTGATGGGCGGGACCGTTGCTCACGACGTTCGAGAAGTCCGAGCAGCCGCCGCACTCCAAACTCGTGCAATCCAGCCAATCGTTCAGCTGGTTCCCGCAGCCTCCCGCCGAGATCTGTCCGTCGACGTGGGCCTGGCAACCGCCGTAGTTGTACTCGAGCACCTCCAGCGCCGCGCCGGTCCCGCGGGTGATCACCGGCCCATGGGCGGCGGCCCCCTCGTCGGTCTCTATGCAGGCGAGACACCCGGCGTTTCCCGGCTGAGCGCGAAAGGCCGTGCAGTCCCCCTGGGCGGTGCAGGCATCGTAGTCGGTGAGCTGGCCCGCGCTGCAGGCTCCCTGGGCGAACTCACTGGGCGGGGCCCAGACCACGGGGACGAACACCTGGTCGGCATAGCAGCCCGCATCCGGAGTCGCGCCGCCGCCGTCGGGGACCCCGCCGTCCGGGCTCGGCCCCGGTGCGGGCAGCTCCGCGGGGGTGCGGTGCAGGGCGATGTGCGGAGCCGCAGAGGAGTTCTCGGTGTAGGCCAGGAACAGGTTCCCCTCGGAAGAGGCCAGCCCCGTGTAGTCGCCTACCCAGCGCGCGGCGGTCCGTGAGGTCGTCAAGCGCAGCGGCTGGTGGACCACTGTCGCCGCGAACTCACGTCCGTCGAGCGAGCGGGAGCGGCGAAGGCTGGCCGCGGCGTCGTTGGGCCCGGAGCCGGCGTAGAAGGCCAGGTCCAGCGCTCCTCCGCGCTCACCCACCAGCCGGGGGTACATGTAGGCGGCGGCCGGCTTTCCGACAGGATCGGCGTAGAAGTCGAACGTCTGCCCGTGGTCGCCGGAGTGGGCGAGGCGCAGCCCGAACAGCGTGGGCACGGCGGAAGCGGTGAGGGCCTCCAGGCTCAAGCCGTACATCACCCAGACGTCGTCGCCGCGGACGGCACAGTCGACCCACATCCCGGACGCGGCCAGGTCGTCGGCCGGCTGCTGCACGGCGACCGGCTGCGACCAGGTTTTCCCCTCGTCGTCGCTGTGCTGGAGCGCAACGCCGTTTCCCCAGGCGTAGAAGGCGAGGTCCGTGTCCCAGAAGGCCAGGTAGATGCGCCCTGATCCCTCGGACCGGCAGAGGTGCGGAAAGTTGCGCACCGAGTTGGGCGTGCCGGGGCCGGCGGTGATCGTCGAGGTCCAGCTCTTGAAGTCCGAGCTGGTGGCATCCTCGATCCACATCGAGGCGTAGTCGGTGGAGGTCGCGGTGTAGGCGATGTTCACCACGCCGTTGGCGGTCACCGCGATCCGGGGGAGGTCGTAGACCCCCACGGCGGCGTTGGCGGGCGTGACCCGGCCCGGTGCCTCGAAGCTCACGGTTCCCGCCAGCGAGCGCGCTGCCCAGACCGCGAGGTTGGTGCGCGCCCCAGTGGCGGTCTTCTTCGCCGAGGCCCAGGCCAGGTAGAGGGTGTCCGTGTCGTCCGCGGCTACCGTGGCATTGGCCTGGACGTTGGTGTTGGGCGGGAGCGCCACCAGGGTCGCCGGTCCCCAGGAGGCGCCCTGGTCGTTGGAGATGCGGTAGCCCACCGTGTAGGCGCTGCCCGTGAAGGAGAGCCAGGACACGACCACCCGTCCGCCCGGCGATACGGCGACGCTCGCCTCGTGCTCGTGGCTGCTCCCGGCCACCGCGGAGAGCCCTTCCTGGTCGAGGACCGGATCGAGGCCAGCGTCCAAGGCTCCGGCGTCCAGGGCGATTGGGCTGGCGTCGGGCGGATCGAGCGGGACGTCGCCGGCGTCGCGCGGATCGATGGCGTCGCCGGCGTCGCGCGGATCCATGGCGCCGCTGGCGTCGAGCGGATCGGCGGCAGCGTCTCTGGCCGGGGTGAAGCCGACGTCCGGACCCGGCACTCTCGCCGCGTCCTTCGCGGCCACGGCAGCATCGGACGGCTGGGACGGGGCATCGCCGCACGCTGAGAGCGCGAGCAGCAGGGGGACAGCGACCAGTCTGGACCGGTTCATCACGACCTCCATGTCGGAGGAAGCATCTTTGACCCGACGCCGCAGCGCGCTGCGATTCGTGCGCTGCCTGGGCGAATCGTGCTCGCCGCCTAGCGGGCTCGGGGCAAACGGCCGAGATATTGGCTGGGGGTACACCCGAAGCGCCGGCGGAACAGCCGCCCGAAGCGTCCGAGGTCTCCGAAGCCCGCCGCGAGAGCGGCCTCGGTGACCGAGCCTCGGCCGCGTGCCAGCAGCTCGGCGGCGCGCTTCAGCCGGGTCTCGGTCAAGTAGCGATAGGGGCTCTGGCCCACGACCCTCAAGAAGCGCCGGCTGAAGTGGAACCGGCTCATCCCCGCCGCCGCCGCCAGGTCCTCGATGGCCAGGGGCTCCGCATACCGCGACTGGATGAGCTCCAGCGCCCGGCGGATCCTCGGGTCGGGGGCAGAGCCCGCCGAGGGGCACGCGGTCCCCGGGCGCAGCGCCTCCACCAGCGCGGCCTCGACCAGCGCCTCCGCCGCGAGCGCGTGCCCGGCGCCAGCCTCCTCCAACTCCACCCGGAGCAACCCGACCAACAGCGGCAGGCGGGCGCTCTGAAGCGTCCCCAGCACCGGCGCCCCGACCCCCATCGCCTCCGCGACCTCCTCCACCAGGCGCGGGTCGAGGTGCAGCGTGGCGCACCGCGCGCCCGGGAGGAAGGTCGTCCGGTGCTCGACCCCGGCGGGGATGAGCAGCCCGGAGCCGCACCGCGGCTCGAGCGTGCGTTGGCCCACCGCGATCCGGGTGATGCTCGACTCCACCCAGCTGAGCTCGATGGCCGCGTGCGAGGCCTGGTCCGCGACCCAGACACGCTCCCCGGCGTAGCGCCAGCTGCGGAAGCGCACCCGCTCGCTGACCCGCCTATCGATGAGCGCCGTTGGTGCGAGCGTCGCCATGCCGGAAATTTCCGGGCGGAACTTCAACACCGCCTCTTGCGTCTGTACAGAGGGCATTCCGCTTCGCGGGCCTGTGGGACGGGGCTCGCGACCCTCCTGCGATGCGGGAGCTGCGGAAGGTTGTCTGCGGGCTGCCCGGCAAGTCGGTGAACGCAGACATATCGTCACAGGCCTTCGCGCGTCCGCGACGTTCGGTCCGACGCGTCCGGCGTAGCGCGCCCGCTAGCGCACGCAGAACCCGGCGAGGTCCTTGTAGCCGCCGTTGGCGTTGGCCTTGTCGGGTCGCGTGTAGGGCACGCAGGGCGCGTCGAACATGTCGTCGAAGAGGAAGCCGCCCGCGAACTGGTAGCCGGCCGCCGGGACGCTCACCACCTTGCGCCAGGCCGCCAGGTCTCCGGGATCGGTCCCCGCCTTCGCGACGGAGACCACGTTGCAGGACAGCCCGCCGCAGAGCACGGTCCGCTCCCCGCCCGCGAAGGCGTGGGCATTGCTGCCCGTGGCGGCGGGCAGGCGCGTCTCCAGCCCGATCCGCGGGTCGAGCAGGACGTGCTCGCAGGTCCCGCCGCAAGACGTGGGCGACAGCCGCAGCGACCCGTCGGTGCGCGCCGTCGCCTTCCACCCTCCGGCGAGGGTCTTCTCCAGCGACTGCGACTCCAGATCGACGACCTCGATGCCCGTCGCGTCGCTGAGCACCAGGTGCTCGCCGATGGTCCAGCCGGCCAGCACGTCGAGGCCCGGCCCCAGGGGGAGCGGGATCACCGCCAGGTCCTGCACCTGGTAGAGGCCCAGGCTCGCTTGGCCCTGCGGGCCCTTCACCGCGGCCACGACCGTGCCCGCGGAGTCGAGGGCGTGGGCGAAGAAGCCCTCGCCCAACCCGACGTTCGCCTGCCCGGGCTTCACCAGCGTCAGCCAGCAGCCGCTGCGATCCGTCCAGCACTGTGACGAGGCCCCTTCCGAGACCAGCACCACGCCGCCGTCTTCGGCGCAGGCGACCGCCTTGCCCTTTCGGGTCGGCACGTAGGAGCCCACCTCGGTCGAGGTGCAGGTCGCCAGCTCGACCACCTGGAGCTTGGACGCGCCGTCGAGCAGCACCGCCCGGCTCCCGCCCGGCGACAGGCCGTAGGCGACGTTGGTGCTCCCCAGCGGGCACAGCGTGGAGAGCCCGGCCTCGCTCCAGGTGAAGGCGACCCTTCCCCCGGCGCCGTCGGAGGCGATGCCCACCTTGCCCTGCCGCGCGAAGAGCGGCTGCGGGTCGAGGTTGGCGTTGTAGGAGAAGAAGGGCCCCAGCACCGCGCCGTCCGAGAGCCGGACGGCCCAGAGCTCGGTTTCCGGCGGGCAGGAGCGCCAGCGCGCCGTCGGGCGTGAAGCGCGGCGCGACGACCGGCGTGGCAACGGCGAGCCCCGTGTCCTGGACCACGAGCTCGCCCTGGGCGTCGGCGCTGACCAGCTTCCAGGTGCCCGCGACCGCGGTGAGCATCGCGCCTCGGGTGCTCTCGGCGTAGGCCGGCGCGCCCGCGGGCGACAGGCCGAGACGCACGCCCTGGGACAAGGACTGGTATCCGAGATTCGAAGGTGGCCCCGGCCTGGGGCGGGATGAAGGTCTCGAACTCGAGCGGCTGGTAGCCCTCGGCCGTGAGCTTGAGCCGGTAGGGACGCATCGCGTCGACCTCGGCGCGGAACTCGGGCCAGACCTGCAGGACGGTGGCCTTGCCGAATCCGTCGGTGGGCTCGAGCGCGACCTGGAGCCGCTCGTTCTCTCCGTTGGAGACCTCGAACTGGCCGACGAGGGTCACTGCGTTGGGGGCGCCGGCATCAGGGCCGGGACCCGGTCCGCCGCCGTCGGAACCGGGTCCGGGACCGCCGGCGTCGGGCGGATCGACCGGCTCGGTGCCGGGGCCGAACAGCGGGCCGCTGAAGGGCAGCGAGACCACCTTGGCGTAGACCCGGCCGCGGCCGTCGCGCTCGTCGAAGGCCACCGCGGCGAAGCGCGCCCCGTCCGCCGACAGCGACCCGAAGACGGCGAGGTCCCGCTCCACGCAGGTCGTCGGCGACCCGACCGGACACTCCAGGCGCTGCCCCACCGGCTCGAGCAGGACCTCCACCGCGTTGGTCTTGGGGTCGACGGCGCGCACCCGGCCGAAGGCGTAGGCCTCCGACGGGACGGCCTCCACCACCACCACGCGCGACTGCCCCGGAGTCACGGCGATGAACTGCCCCGGCACGTCGACGGTGGCGTGGAAGGCGCCGGCCTCGTAGCGCACCAGCCGCATCGTCGACGGGTCCAGGCCGGGGAGGTGCAGGCCCAAGGTGAAGTCGTCGGCGCCGCCGTTGATCGCGCCGTAGGCCAGGTCGGCCTCGCCGAGGTCGGCGTCGATGAGGACGGTCTCGGTGAAGCGGGGCCCGGACAAGTCGTAGAGGGCGGCCCAGGGATAGTCGTCGCCGTAGAGGACCCGCAGCCTCTGCCCGTCCCAGGGCCCGAGCTCGACGCGCACGGAGCGGCGCAGCAGGCGCCAGTGCTCGCCGTCCCAGAAGAAGGCCGCGGTCTCGGTCTGGCCGACGATGGCGTCCTTGGCGCGGCCGACGAGGTAGAGATCCTCCGCCCGCACCTGTGGCGGCAGCGGGATCTCGCGTCCAGGCCTGCCCGTCGTAGAAGCCGATGCCGCCCGAGACGTTGGATCCGCCCCAGACCGCCACCACGCCCGGGCCTCCCAGCCGGCGGTAGAGGACGAAGACCGAGCCTTCGACCTCCGCCGGCAGGGCGACGTTCTCGACGGTCCGCCCGTCGCTGGCCATGCGGACCAGCCGCTGGCGCTGCAGCGGGCCGTCGCCCTCGACCAACGCGAGGTAGACGCCGTCGTCGGCGAGCAGGACGTCGACCTTGGTCTCGGCTTCTGGCAGCCAGCTCGCGATCCGGGTCCCCAGCAGCGGGTCGTCGGCCAGGGGCGAGCGCGGCGTGAAGCCCGGCTCCCAGGACGGCGGGCAGGCAGCCAGGACGGACCCCAGCCCCACCGAGGCGACCAGGGTGGCGAACGCGCGATTCGGACGCATGGCTGCGAGTATCGGCCGGTCCTCCGAGACCGGCAACGACGGGCTCTGGGACGGGATCGTCGGTCCCAAGACGAGAGGTTCTTCCCCGATCCGCTTCTCGTAAGATGGCCCGCATGTCTGTGCGCCTCGGGTCCCTCCTCTTCGCGACGCTCTCCCTCCTCGGCGCCACGGCGTGCCCCGGCAGCGGCGGCGGCGGCGCGCCCCCATTCCGCTCCGGCACGCGCGAGATCCACCGCGCCCGCGCCACCGACGCGGAGATGGCCGCCACCTGCCTGTTCTTCGAGGACCAGTGCAACGAGGAGCACGTAGGCGTCGGCGACGTGGCGCGCGACGGCGACCGGTTGGCGGTCATCGTCAGCCTGCGTCTGGGGCGGACGACGTCGCGACGGCTGCTCGCGCAGAGCGAGGACCTCGGCCAGACCTGGACGTCGCGGGAGCTGTCGGGCCTCGAGGGCACCATCGACTCCGCGGTGCACCTGGCCGCCGGCAAGACGTGGATCCTCTACCTGCGCAGCGACGACGGAGTGTCCGGCCACGAGGTCTGGCACGCGCGCTTCGAGCCCGACACCGGCGGCGCCCACCTGCGCATGGGCGTCGGCCCCATCGACCTCGCGGGCACGAAGGCGACCCAGGCGTGGTCCTACGTCCAGACGCCGTACACGAGCATGGGTTGGGACCAGTACGACCTCTCGACGCTCCAGCGGACCGGCGGCCAGACGCTCACGCCGACGGCAGAGCTGCCGTACGTGGCTGGGGGCGACTGGCGCTCCACCGACGGGGTGCACTACCGCGGCTTCACCCGCCGGACCCTGGGGACGACCCACGAGTACTGCCAGCTCGACATGACGGTGGGCACGGACGCGCTCCAGGCCCGCTGCGTGCCCCGGCTCTCCTGGCCCCTCCCACTGGACCAGTACTTCGCTGCGCGCAACCTCGTCGCGTCGGGTTCGGTGTGGGAGGTGCAGGAGGTCCTGGGCGGGGTCTGGGCGGCGACCTTCCTCGGCGAGCCGGCGCAGGCCAGCCCGCCGCAGTGGCTGGGGGCCGGCACGCTCGCCCCGTTGGGCGATTCCGTCCACTCCCGCTTCGGCGGCTACCTGCTGCTGCAGAGCGCCGTGCAGCGGCTGCGCACGGTCGGCGCTGAAGGCGCCCTGGAGATCGATCTGCCGGCGCTCGCCTGCGACCAGGCCCCCTGCGGCTTCGGCCCCAACGATCGGTTCTTCGACCAGCTGCAGTGGGCGACGCCGCTGTCGGGCGACGAATGGCTGCTCTTCCACGTGGTCGATCTCTCGGACGAGGGCAACGAGGAGGTGCTGGTGGCGAGCCGCGCGAGGGTCGCGCCGCGCCGCGCCCAGCTCACCCCTCCACCGCGCAGCCCCATCCCCGCGCTCCCCGACGCCACGCCTCCACTGACGCCGCTCGAGCGCTCCTGCGCGTTCGCGGCGGGGTGCAACCAGGCCGAGGCGAGCACCGTCTACCCCTGCGTCCGGGCCTGGATGCCGGTCTGCGGCGTCGACTCGGAGCACGACGTCCAGTGGCAAGCCCGCCTGGCCGCTCCCCAGGACTGCGCCGCGCTCGGCCCCCCGGTCCCGCAGTGCGTCAAGGACCTCGGGCAGGTCTCGGCGGACCAGTGCACCGGCTGCGACGCCCAGGGGCGGCTGGTGAGCTGCCGGCAGCAGGGCGACTTCTTCTTCGCCACCCGCCAGGACTGCGCCGGGCTCGGCCTGCAGTGCATGACGCCCCAGGTCCTCGACTACGTGCCGCCTCCGGCACGGCCCATCTGCACTCCGGGCATCTGTCCCATGTCCAGGGACCTCGTCCAGTGCGACGGATCCATCGCCTTCGGGTGCTACGGGGAGCTCATGAGCGAGCTTCGCGACTGCAGCCGCGCCGGGATGGCCTGCGTCCCCGGCACCGGGTGCACCCTCGGGCCCGCCATGACCTGCCCGGACGAGCTGAGCGATCCGGCCTGCCACGGCGACCTGGCGCCCTACTGCTTCGAGGGCCGCACCCGCTACCTGGAGTGCCGCGCGATGGGCTTCGCCGGCTGCGACCAGGGGAGGTGCGTGCGATGAGCGGGTCGGCCCGGAAGGCGGCACGGATTGCCGCGGCGCTGGGGGCGCTCGCGTGGCTGAGCTCCTGCGGCGGCGGCGGCGGGGCCTCCGGAGAGTTCACGGGGTGGCCGGGCGGCTGCGCCTGCGCCGTGAACCCCATCGCCCTGCAGCCCTGGGCGACGGTCCGCTGCGTGCGCGACGGCACGGTCGGGCGCGGCCTGAACTTGAACCTCCCTGCCCAGGCCAACGTCGCCGACTGGGTGGGGGCCTCGCTGTGGGCGAAGTCGGGGGAGAGCGGCGAGACGACCGTGGCCACCGGCCCGGCGCTCGTCGAGTACGGCTCGCCGGACGCGAGCCACACCGGCCAGCGACCGCTCGTCGTACGCAGGCTTCACCTCAAGGCGTCCGCGTGCGACGAGGGGACGTGCGGTTCCCTGAGACTGCAGGAGTCCGTCCTCGTCGAGGCCCTGTTCTGGTGCACGGATGAGAGCTAGCGCCCTCCGCATCATCCACCTCGCCCTCCTCGGGCTCGCCGCCGCGATGCTGTCCTGCGGCGGGCCTGGCTCCTACTTCGCCGGCGTGCCGGACGACCCGCGCCTCGGACGCCGGGTGGCGACCGGGTCGCGGCTGCGCCAGACCCTGTGGGCGAGCGCCTGGAACCCGGACGCGGTCTACCTGGCCGTCGCCGAGGCGCCCGGCCACTCGCCCGATCTCGTCGAGGAGCGGGCCCCGCGCACCCGCATCTACCGGATCGATCCCCAGGACGGCGGCGGCGTCGGCGAGCTGCCGGCGCTCGGCGAAGCCAGCGAAGTCTGGTTGCCCACGCTGACCTGGCCGGGGGTGCTCGTCGTCAACGCCACCGGGCTGCACTACTCCAACGGCGGCGGCTGGGCCCACCTGAAGTTCCCGCCCTTCGCGGTCGAGGCCGCGCAGGTGCTGCAGGCCAACGCGCGCTCGGCGGACCTGATGGCGGTCAGCAACGGACACCAGGTCGGGCTCTGGCGGGACGGCAGCTGGTGGCTGGTGGAGCTGGAGGCCGGCCTGCACGACACCGTCGCGCTGGGGCCGTGGGACGAGGCCGGGCTGCGCCTGCTCTTCACGATCGGCGGCCGCCTCCACACCGTGCTCTTCGACCCGCTCACCGATTCCTTCGTCGGCGCCGCCGCGGCGCTCGAGTGGACCCCGGTCGTGCTGGGAGACACCAGCGCGCCCGGCACGACCTCCGCCTTCCAGGTCGTGGTCAAGCCCACCGCCGAGGCGACCGCGCGGATGGTCCGCTTCTCCGGCGGCGCCTTCACGCTGGGAGAGAGCGTGCCCGAGGGCGTGCTTTTGGGCGGCACCGCCGGCTCGCGTGCGCTGCTGCGCGAGGCCGGGCAGAGCGTGAGCTACAAGAGCGTGGAGAACGTGTGGCTCGTGGAGGACGGCCGGGCCGGCAAGCTCGCGGTCGAGGCCTTCGCCGCTCACCTCTCCTGCACCTGCGACCGCGCCGCGGACGTCTCCTGCGGCTGCGTCGAGCGCGACACGCTGGTGGAGGTGCGCCCCGCGCCGGACGCGAGCGCGCTGTCGCTGATGTTCGCGGACGAGGTGGACGGGCGGCGCGAGTTCTTCTTCCGGCGCCTCCCCGTCCCCTTCTCGGGCAACCCGCTGGCGCCGTAGCGCTTGCGCTCCCCAAACAGAAGCCCGACACCCCGAGCTGGTCGATGGGGCGCTACCTCTGCCAGGTGACCTCGTAGAGGCTGTGCGGCGCGCCGAGGTGCCGGCACTCGCGGTGGACCACGTTCGAGCCTTGGCGCCGCAGACCTCTAGCATCCCGTGCAGCGTCCCGATCGAGTCGAAGCAGTGCACCTCGTGCCCCTGGTCGTAGCCCGAGAGCGGTGATCAGCGGCACGGCCTTCGCTCAGGCCTCCGTGGTCTATCGGCTCGCTACCAGTGCGAGGCACGGCGCCGAGGCGTGTCCCGACGAGGGTGCCATCCGGAACCCGGTCGCGCTGCGGCTGTCGTGATCGTGAGAAGGGTGCGGAGTAGGGTTGGTGTCGGCCCTGCTGGCCGTCGCCGATGCGACAAACCTCCTCGACGGTCACGATCTCTGTGAGCGCCGGTCGACGACGCCCCACCGCCCAAACTCGGAGAAGCCGACATGGCGCACGCAGTTCGTTCGATGGTCGCAGTCGCCGCCGTTTTTGTCGGCTTGGGTTGCGGCGCTCCGCCCACCGACGCCGCGAGCGACGCCGGGAGCGACATGGACGTCGGGGCGGCCGGTTCCGACGCCTGCGTGCCGAAGACCTGTCGGGGCGCGGCGTAGCCTGTGGCGCGCTCGACGACGGTTGCGGCAAGCCCCTGCAGTGCAGCACCTGCCCGGACGGTCAAACGTGCAGCAGCGGAGTCTGCACCTGCCTGCCGGAGACCGACACCGCGTTCTGTGCTCGCCAAGGCAGGAGCTGCGTGAGCTTCTCGGGCACCGACACCTGCGGTAAGCCGCGCAGCGCAAGCTGCGGGAGCTGCACTGCCCCGCTGACCTGTGGCGGCGGCGGCACGGCCAATGTCTGCGGCGAGGTCAGCTGCGTCCCGGAGACCGACGTCGCGTTCTGCCAGCGGCTGGGGAAGGTCTGTGGGCCCGTCACGGCATTGGACAACTGCGGCCACTCGAGGCCACTGGCGAGCTGCGGGGACTGCGCGTTGCCGCGGGTCTGTGTCGCCATCGTCTGCGGTTGCTCGGCGAGCTCGCGGCCTGCGCCGACGGAGACGGCCACCTGGCCAGACATCCCGCACCCGATTCCCGACTCCGTCTACGCCATCGACGCAGACAACGTGATCGACTCGCAGACCTGCCTGATGTGGCAGCGGGCCGTGCCGGGGACGCTGTACTCCTGGGAAGGCGCTGCAACCAGCTTGTCTTGGGGACCTACTCGGATTGGCGGCTGCCGTCGAAGGCCGAGCTGGTGTCGATCGTCGACTCCAAATACAGCCCGGCAATCAACACCGCGGCCTTCCCGAACACACGGCCCTCGTGGTTCTGGACGTCGACGTCCTACAACGAGGGTTGGGCATGGTACGTCTACCTGCTCGATGGCGGCTCGTACACCTACATGAAGAGCCAGCCGGCCGATGTCCGGTGCGTCCGTTGATCCGCCGCACTCGAGAGCCCCGGCCGCCTCCGCCCCCGCCTCCATCGCTGGCGAACCCGTAGGCGGCGAGCGTCGCGAGGAGGGCCGCCAAAGCCGTCGACGGCAGCGGGGTCCGCGACATCGGCTTGCTCCTCGCGGGGACCGCCGCGTGGCCCGAAGGGCCCGCGCACTCACGCTGCCAAGGGAGGCGCCGCGGCCGTCTGCGTCCGCTCGAAACCGCGCCCCGCGCGCTCCCAGCCCGGCCGAGGCGGTGAGGGTCTGTGCCCTCGCCCGTACTCCGGCCGCGCGTCAGTTCCGGCTCGCGGCTTCAAGCCAGGCCTGCCATCCGGCCCGCGAGTCTCCACCGTGTCCCCATGAGGGTCAGCGACCTGACTCGGCTGGAGCGCGTGCTGGGGGTTCCGCTCGCGGAGGACGCCGTGCGCCAGTGGCCGCAGAGCGGCGAGGCCGTCCGGGGCCGCCAGCGCATCGCCGAGGTCGAGTCCCACTTCGAGGGGCTCAGGCTGGGAGTGGGGCGCAGGCACCTTTGCGGAGAGCTGCTCGTCGTCGAGTGGAGCACGGACTACGGCGACGGCCGGATCTACCGCAACGTCTCGATCGCCGAGGCTCAGAGGGGGCAAGGCCTGGCGGGTGACCGACTACTGGGGCGAGCCGTTCGCCCCGCCGGCGTGGCGGCAATCCCTGGCCGAGCCCCTGGAGATGCCTCGAGGCGGGGCCTGGCCGACGGCCGACGCCTTGGGGGGCGACTGAGAGCCGCGAAGGCCGGACGGAGCCTCAATCAGCCTGGCTGGGGCCAGCCCGTTCCGCACGAGGCGCACGCGTCGTCAAGGCACGCGTGGCGGCCCAAGGAATCCCGTCGGGCGGGAACGAGTCGCTCTTGCGTGGAGAACGTGTGGCTCGCGGACTCGCGGTCGAGGCCTCCTGCGGCTGCGTCGAGCGCGACACTGGTGGAGGTGCGCCCCGCGCCGGACGCGACCGCGCTGTCCTTGCTGTTCGCCGACGAGGTGGACGGGCGGCGCGAGTTCTTCTGCCGGCGCCGCCCCGTCCCCTTCTCGGGCCACCCGCTGGCACAGCGGCCAGATGGCCGGCAATCCGCAACCTCGACTGCTTCGCGCTCTCACTGGTGTGCTCAATCTGCTCCGCGCTCTCCGTGCCGCGCCGCCCGGATGGCCGGCGATCCGCGAACCTCGGCCTTGTCGGGAAACGCTGACATACCTTTGGCAAGTGGACCTCAGGGCGGCGGCGCCTCAGCCGACGGCGCCGGAGCAGCGCGCGGGTCGATGTCCTTGGTTCGCGCGGAAGCGGTTGTCGGGGTCGTAGCGCCGCTTCACCTCCAGAACCGCGGCCAGTGGCCTAGGAGGCGTGTAGCCGGCGACTGAAGTCGCGCCTGAAATTGCGAAGCCCACCTCCGTGGGCTGGGTTGTGAAGTTGCGTCAGACTTCGGCTCGGGTCGCCCGATCCGGGACTGAACCCGCACGAGCTGGCCCCTCGAGATCCATCATCCCTGAGCCCGCGCAGGCGGGCTTCGCAGCACGAGGCGCGGCTGCAGCCGCCGGCACCCTCCTGGTCTTCGGTCCTGGTCTTCGGTCCTGGCAGCCGGCACCCGTCAGCGGCGACCGCGGCCGCCGCCACGAGCCCCCGCGGGACGTCGCGCCGCCGAGCCTTGATAGCTTCCGGCTCCGGCGCCGCTGCTGCGGTAGCTCGAGTAATCGCGCGAGCGCTGCGCCCCTTCGGCCCGCGCCGACGCGTCGCGGTCGAGCTGCTCGCGGGTCTGGCCGGACGTCTGCCGGGAGGTGTCGCTCCAGCCGCCGTTGTCGTAGCGCTGCCAGCTGCCGCCCTGGTTGCGATACACGTTCCCGTCCCGGCCGGCGTAGACGTCGCCGCCCGCCGTCCGGCCCACCGTCCCGCCGCCCTCCGGGCCGCGGCGGCTGACCGCCTCACCGCCCCGGCTGGTCTGCGTGCTGCGCGTCGTCGCTCCCGTCGCGCGGCTGGTCGTGCGCGAGGTGGTCGCCCACTGGTCGCCGCGCTGCACGGCGCTCGTGCCCCAGCTGCCGTAGACGTTGGACCCCTGGCGCGTGGCCCCGTAGGCGCCGGTGCGCGGGTTGTAGGCCCTGCCGGCGGAGCGCGCGCCGTAGGGCCCGTAGGCGGCGGCACTGCGCGAGTACGTTCCGGAGCGCGGGTTGTAACGGGCGGCGACCCCCGCGCCGCCGTAGGGGCCGTAGGCGGCCGCGCCGCGCCCATAGGTGCCGGTCCAGGGGTTGTACGTGGCCCGGTAGCCGTAGGTCGGGTAGTGCGCGTAGTAGGCGGGGCGGGGGCCGACCCAGGCGACGTGCGGCGGGTAATACCAACCGGTGCCCCAAACCGCGACGCCCCACGCGACCGTCACCCCGGTGTACGCCGCCGCGGCCGCGAAGGTGACCCACTCGTCGCTCGAGTCCTCGACGACGACGTAGGTGACGTCGTGGGACGGCGAGCTGATGGGGATCTTGTAAATCTCCGCGGGCACCTGGCTCGTCACCGCCCAGGGTCCGGTCGGGCTCTTGCCGGCGAACCACACGCCCTCGTAGCAGAGGTAGTAGCCATCGCCGGCCTTGAGGACGCTCTTGTCGGTATTGACGGCCCGCTCCACGCTCGTCTTCTCAATCTTCTCGAACTCCGGCTCGCCCTGGTACGCGACCTCCGGGGCCTTCGCCTCGCTCCTCTTCACCCGAGCGGTCTGCGGGACCTGCGCGAGGAGGACGGCCTCGGCCGCCTGGCGCGTGCCGGGAACTGACGCCAGGACTCGCGAGCGCGGGTGATCGAGCGGCATCTTCGCGAAGTCAGCCGGGAGATCCGGCGTGGCGAACTTCCAGGGACCGTCGAAGCCCGGAGACGAGAACCAGCGCCCGGCCACCAGGAAGTAGACGGGGCCGGTCTCCTCCAGCCGGAACAGGTCGCTCTCGGTGTTGCTGACCCAGAGGAGCTTCCCGCCGGCGACCGGCTGATACTTCGGCTCGCCCTGGAGGAGAATCAGCTCGGCCGGCGCCGTGCTCACGAACACCGCGGGCACCTTGTCCGCGGCCATGGCCTTGCCCGGCAGCGCGGCCCTGACGTCCTTCCAATTGTCGTCCGCGGGGAGCTTCTGGAAGCTCTCCGGCAGCTTCCCCGCCGGCGCCCAGGGGCCGTTGAGCGCCGACGCCTTCAGCCAGCTCTTCCCGTCGCGCAGGAACAAGGCCCCGCTCCCCTCCTGCTGGAAGAGGTCCCAGTTGGTGTTCACCGCGAACTTCAGGTCGGTTCCCTCGAATCGGGCTCCAGATCGGGTCGCCATCGAGGTTCACGAGCACCGCCGGCTTCTCGCTGAAGAAGATCTTCGGCGGGTCCGCCTTCACCCCTTCGACGTTCTTGGGGAGGATCTGGCTGCGGTCGACACCGGCCAGCACCCGGTCGAGCGCGATGACGCGGTCGTAGTCGGGGATCGTGGTGGCGATCGCCTCGACGATCTCGGAGGTCTTCTCCTTGTCGAGCGAGGGGAAGTGCGTCTCGGTGACCTTCAGCGGCGAGAACTGGACCAGCCGCTTCTCGACCGACACCAAGGTGTCGGCCTCCACCTTGACGGAGCCGGGCTTCGGTTCCGACGAGCCCTTGGGCAGGTAGACCACCGCCGCGTACGCGGCCATGTGCCTCTGGTTCTCCCAGGCCGAGACCTGCGGCTGATAGAGGGTGATCGAGCCTCCGCTCGGCAGCGTGTACGTCCGAGGCCAGCCGCGGTCCTCGGGTTTCTGCGACTCGTCCGCGCCGCTCGGGGAAGCCGACTTCCCTGCGGGCTGCTTCGCCTGGTCGGCAGGCTGGGCAGCGAACGCCGCCATCGGCGTCACCGCGAGCATCAGGGCGGTGAAGATCGCGGCGCCTCTCTGACCCCGGTCGCGCAGTCGTCGCATGGCGGCCCCCCAGGTGAAATCAATCTAGGGACGTCCCCTTGCCGGGTCACGGAGAGGGGCCGAGCCCGGCAGCGCTCGGGCGGGCAGCGCTGCCGCCCCTCTCCAAAGCATCGCTGGCGCCAAGCCGGCGAGCTGGCGCCCCCGCGGTCTCGCGCGCGGCTCCGGCCACGCCACCTTGACTCGGGGGAGGCGGTCGACAGCTTCTGGACATGACCACTCCAGCCGGCACGAGGGGCAGCACGTGGGCTTCGGCGCTCGTGGCACCGAGCGTGGTCCCGGCGCTCGACCCGCTCTTCCGGCCCGCCGCGCTCGCCTGGCGCCGTCACCAACAGCTCGCCCGCGAGTCCGCGCATCCGGTACGGGCGCGCTTCGCCCTCGAGCAGAAGGGCGGCGCGGTGAGCGTGTTCAACGCCGACCTGCTCCCGGACGGACACCCCCTCGCCGACGCCAACTTCGGGATGCTCGAGAGGCTGGTCAAGCTCGCGCTCTGGGCGCATGGCGGCTTTCGCATCCACCTCGACGCGCCGGCTCCGCTGGCCGCCGCCCTGCGCGCGCACTATCGCGAAGGCCCGACCGGCCGGTTCGACTCCGAGATGATCGGCGAGCGGGTCTACGACCAGGCGATCGAAGTGGTGGCGACCCGGGAGCTGCCGCCGGCGCGCTCGACGACCGCGGCGCTGGGCGGCCACCTCGAGGGCTGCCGCATCGGGTTCGACCTGGGAGGAAGCGACCGCAAGGTGGCGGCCATCATCGACGGCAACGTGGTCTTCAGCGAGGAGACCGAGTGGGACCCGTACCATCAGACCGATCCCCAGTACCACTGGGACGGGATCATGGACTCGCTGCTGCGCGCGGCGCGGCACCTGCCGCGCGTCGACGCGATTGGCGGCAGCGCCGCGGGCGTCTACGTGAACAACCGGGTCCGCTTCTCGCCCCTGTTCCGCGGCATCGGGCGCGAGGACTTCGAGCGGCGCGTCCGGGACCTCTTCCTCGACCTCCGGCGCGTCTGGCGCGACGTGCCGTTCGAGGTCGCCAACGACGGCGACGTCGCCGCGCTGCTCGGGGCGATGTCCATCGGCCGCGGCCAGGGCGTGCTGGGGATCGCCCTCGGGACCAGCACCGCGGGCGGCTACATCACCGGAGAGGGCTCCGTCACCCCCTGGCTCAACGAGATCGCCTTCGTCCCCGTCGACTACCGCGCGGACGCTCCGCGAGACGAGTGGTCCGGCGACCACGGCTGCTTCGTGCAGTACCTCTCGCAGCAGGCGGTGGGCCGGCTGCTCGGCCCTGCCGGCATCGACGTTCCCGCCACGATGCCCCTGCCGGCGCGGCTGAGGGAGCTGCAGGCGCGGATGGCGGCCGGCGACCCGCGCGCCGAGGACGTGTACCGGACCATCGGCGCGTACCTGGGCTATGCCTTCGGCCACCTCGCGAGCGTCTACCGCTTCGGGCACGTGCTCGTGCTCGGGCGCGTGACCACCGGGGCCAGGACGGAGGTCCTGCTCGACCCGGCCCGGGAGGTCCTGGAAGCCGACTTCCCGGAAGCTCGCTGCGCGCGTCGACCTGCGGATGCCGAGCGAGAGGGACAAGCGGCACGGGCAGGCCATCGCTGCTGCGAGCCTGCCGGCGATCGAAAGGCAGCCCTGGCGGCAGGTGCCGGAGCCCGCGGCCCCGGCACCTTAGCTCCGCCGGCGCCGCCTGGCTGCCATCGACCGCCGAGCGAGGCAGGGGCGAGCCCGCCTCACCCCTGGGCCATCTCCCCGATGAACCTCTTGGCGAAGTCCTTGTCGTACTCGACCGGGCTCTTCTGGGCGACGACCTCCACGTGCGTGATGTCGTTGCCCACGGGGGTCATCGTGACCTTCACGTTGAGAATCGCCCTGCTTGCCCTCGAGCACGCGCTTGGTCCCGGAGCTCTCGGTCTTGCTCGAGGTGATGGCGATCTTCTGGGTCTTGAAGGCCTTCTCGGCGCTCTTCTCCGTTTGAGCGAGGTCCTCCTTCAGGTCGCTCTTGGCGCCAAGGGTGGTGTCCGCGATGCCTGCGACCGTTCCAGCCCCGGCCGCCACGCCGCCTACGGCGGACGCCAGGACCGCCACCAGAAGACCGATAGTCCAGCCAGCCCTACGCATTGTCCGAAGACCTCCTCTGGCGCCCGGCCCAAGCCGAGGCGCCAGCCCCTTCGCCAAGCTACGGATGCACCCCAAAGGTGGCAGCGCGGCCCTGGGCTCCGCGGCCGGATGGCACCGGGGTGTCCGGAGAGCGGCCTCTCGAGCGGTGGGAGCACGCGGATCACGTCAGGCTCGCGGCCGCCAGCGCGCCCGTCCTCCAAATCGGCGCGGCTGTGGGAGGTCCTGGTCCGGGCCGGTCCAGTCATCCCGGCCGTCATCGACCTCGAACGGTCTGGATGTCCTTCGAGGCGGCGGCGCTGCTGGTGAGGTCCCGGGGCGCGGGCTGGCCCGCTCCTTGGTCACGATCCACGCGACCATGGCCATCCTGGCGGTCGGGCGGGCCGGCGCGGAGATCCGTCGGCCCAAAGCAACTCAGTACCCGCGCGCAGCCACCAGGAAGACCACCCCGACGTGCGCCAGCAGTAGCGCCGCGGAGCGCACCGGGTATTGCCGGAAGCCCAGCACGCAGACCGAGGCGACGATGGCGATTCCCGCCCACCGACGGGTCGCCTCGGGGAGCGCCACCAGGGACTTCGGCGCAGCAAAGCCCCCCCAGAGCGCCGCTGCGACGACGACCGCCACGACCACGCCCACCCACCCGAAGCGCGAGCCCACTGCCCCTGCGAGGGCGAGCATCGCCAGCTCGAGCCCGAACGCCACCGCCAGCACCGTCCACTTGAGAGCCATCGTGCCGGCTACCTAACCGGCAGGCCTCCCCGCTTCACCGTCTTCGATCCGCGGCCGAGCCGCGGCAGGAAGGCGCGAACCATGTTGATGGGTACTGACATACCTTATGCGGGACGGGAGCGAGGCAGCCGGTGCCTCGACTGCCCCGATGACCGTGAGCGGCTCCTCGACTTCGGGGCCTTCGTCGCGGATTTGCGCGCCGGCGCCCGGAGCTGTTCCAGCGTGTTGCCCGTCCCTCGTCGATATGCAGCCGCAGCAGGTTGTCGACGACGCTGCCCGCGATGGCAGTCCTGCGATAACAGCGCTTCTCCCGGCCCGCCGTGCTCATGCTCGCCGGAGGCCTGAGGCGACCCCGCCTCGAGTCGCGACGCAGCCGAGGCTCTCCGTCCCTGCCCAGGTCGTCCGGGCTTGGAAGCGCGGCGCCTTCCACGCGAGTCAGACGGTCGCGAAGACCGCTCCATCGCGAAGACCGTGGCCTCGGCTCTTCGCACCAGGATGGTCTACGCTGGCGCGTCAACCACTTCGTCCAAGCACAGCGCCGGACGAAGGCCTGGAGGGGTTCGTGCTCGCCTTCTTCTCACCCGTAGTCGCGGGGCTGCTCTTGCTGGCCGCCCCGCCTGCCGCCGCTCCCGATGCCCTTGCGCGGCTGCTCGCCGCACTCGGCGACCAGAAGTGCGACGACGCCTTCCTCCTTCTCTCCGAGGTCCGCCCGGCCGCGCCCCCGACCGCCCGGGAACAGGCTGCGGCGCGTGGGATGGCGGCGGGCGCAGCGGCTTGTCGCGCGGCGGATGCGATGGTGGCGCTCTCGTTCTCGGCGCTGGCCACCCGTCTGGCGCCTGCGGACCCCGAGGTGTTGCTCGTCCACGCCGAAGGGCTGCTGGCCGCAAACCAGCGCGGCGAGGCCGCCGAGGTGCTCGACCGAACGATGGCGCTGCGCTCCGCCTCGCAGCTGCCGCGTGCCTACCTGCTGCGAGGCAAGCTCGCCGCGGAGGAGAACGACCACGCGGTCGCGGTCAGGGCGCTCTCTCCGCTCCTGGGCGACGAGGCCCTGCGACCCGAGGTCGAAGCGCTGCTCCCGGCGAGTCAGGCCGCCCTGAAGGCCGCACCAGCGAGGGCTGCGGCCCCCACTGCAAAGCCCGTCTCCACCAAGCCTGGCGGAGGTGAAGGCCGGCTCGCGGCCCTGCTCGCCCCGCTCCCGTTGCCGACCTCCCTGCCGCTGGTGGGGCCCGCTGGGCTCGATGCCGACGGCTACCCGCGCCAGATCCCGGACCGCGTCGGCCTGCGGGTCCTGCTGGTGCGAGGGCGCTTCGAGGAGGCTCACGCGCTACTTCGAGGCCTACCAGGCCCGGTTCGAATCGAACTACCGCTTCGAGCACTGGACCGGCGAGGCGGTCGAGGCCTTCGACACCCGCGAGCCGGAGATAGACGAGCTGCTCGACGCCTGGGTCGCTGCCAGCCCCGACTCCTTCGCGCCGTGGCTCGCCCGGGGTGCGCACCGGGTGAACCTGGGCTTCAAGAAGCGAGGAGGCAGATACGCCGACGAGACCCCGGCCGAGTCGTTCGAGGCGATGGGCGGGATGTTCGAGGGGGCGCGCGCGGACCTCGCGCGCGCGCTCGCACTGCGCCCGAGGCTGCTCACGGCGTTCCTCTTCCAGATGTCGATGGCGATGGCCGAGTCGGGCGACCTCGCCGGGGTCTACGAGCGTGCGAAGGAGGTCTGCCCGCTCTGCTACCTGCCGCCCAACACCTACCTGAAGACCCTGGTCCCGAAGTGGGGTGGCAGCTTCGAGAAGATGACCGCGGTCGCCATCGAGGCCTCCTCCCTGCCCAACCCGCGCTTGCGCCTGCTGCCCGGGGCCGTCCACCTGCTGCGAGCGCAGCACCTCCGGGACCAGGAGGACCTGGCTGCCGCGCTCGCGGCCGCGGACGAGGGTTGTGCCGTGGGCGAAGCTCTGGTCGTTCCTCTATGCCCGCGCGCAGATCAAGCGCGACCTGTTCAAGTACGAGGCGACCTACCAGGACATCGAGCGCGCCTGGACGCTGCGGCCCGGGGTGTCTCACGTCTTGATGGAGAGGAGCTTCCTGGAGGCGAAGGTGGGCAAGTGGGAGGAGGCGGGGGCCGACCTGCTCACGGCCCTGCGCATGGACTCGACCTCCCACACGGTCGACTTCATGGTGGGGCTGGTGGTGCCCAAGCTCTGCCGAGACGCGGTGAACCTGCAGAAGACAGACCCTGCCAAGGCGCGCCGCTTGTTCGACCTGGCGGCCGCCATCCGCCCGGACCACGACGCGGTGCAGCGCGCGAAGGCGTCGCTGTCTCCAGCCGCCCGCACGCCCTGATCGGTGGCCTCCTGCCAGCTGGCTTTCGGAACCACCCCACCGTTCGGCCATTCCTGCGGGCGCTCCAGGTGAGCTGCGTGCTGGGATGAGGCGCCGGGGACGGAAGCCAGGTGGGTCGGGCGGTGGGACGTTGCGCGCTAGCCGTCAGGAGGCCGGCGATCCGACAGGGTGCTTTGTGGCACCAGGCGACCCTCGACCTCGTAGCGACCCCCGGTTTTTCTGCGCTTTGCCAAGGGCAAACAGCCGGTGCACGACCTCCCCTTCCTCGGTAGAGTGCCCGCCGTCCAAACCCGCAGGGACGGAGGGGTCATGTCCGCGAAGTCGCTCTCGTCATGGATCGTCGCTCTGGCAGCGATTCTCCCCGCCTGCGGCGGCCAGTCCGGTCTGCCCACGTTCTCTGACCTGCCCAATGCACCGGCCGCGATCCAGAAGGCGGCCAAGGCCGTGGTGCGCATCCGCACCGCCACCAGCTACGGGACCGGTTCGTTCGTCTCTTCCACCGGGCTCCTGCTCACCAACAACCACGTCCTGGGCGTCGACGTGTGCCCGCGCGAAGGCTGCTTCGTCGAGGCTCACCTTCGGGTTTCAGCGCGGCTCGTCCTACGAGGAGCCCAGGCCTGTCTTCGTCACCCCCGTCGCGGTCGACGTCGGCCTGGACCTCGCCGTGCTGCAGGTGCGCTACCAGGGCCAGCCGCTGGGCACGCCCGACTACCTCGCCCTCAAGGAGCTCGACTCGGAGTCGCTCCTCGCGAGCACCGTCTACGTCGTCGGCCACCCCAAGGGTCACCTCAAGAAGTGGAGCGTGGGCACCGTCGTCGAGGCCAGGGGCGAGTGGTTCGAGTTCGACGCCTTCTCGCTGCCCGGCTCGAGCGGATCGCCCGTGTTGAACGCCGAAGGCGAGCTCGTCGGCCTCCTCCACCGCGGGGGCAATGGCGCCGAGCTCGTCACCGGCAACGGCTACGACGCCTACTCGATCGGCACCGCGTCGGGCCCGCTCGCGGCCGCGATGAAGGCGCCGCTGCCCTCCACGATGCTCTCGGTGAACGCGCCGATGACGCAGGCAGACGTCGTCGCCCACAACGAGGTCTTCCTGAATGCCGGCGTCGACGAGGCGCACGTCGGCGAGGCCACGCTCCCCATCCTGCCGATGCTGGGCGAAGCCTGCGACGCAGGGCTCGCGCGCACCGACCTCCGCTCGCCGGAAGACCTCGACGCCGCGCTCGCGCCCTGTGACGCCGCGATGACCTGGATCGAGTGCGAGACCGACGCGTCGGCCCCGATTCACGCCACCGCATGCCCGTCGATGGAGGAGCGGAGCGCCTGGACGAGCCGCTACTGGGCGATGAACCAGGCTTGGCGCGACCTCACCGGCGAGCTGCACCTCGCCGCCGTCAGCTTCGGCATCTCCTCGTTGCAGTCGAGCAAGCGCGAGGGAGTCGAGGAGGGGGCACGCAACCTGCTGCTGGCGCTGGAGCAGGCCGATGCGCCGCTCGACTTCAACGTGGCGAGCTACCTCGCCGCCTTCCAGGTCTCGTCCTACGCCGGGACCGAGCTCAAGACGTACGTCCTCGAGTACTCGAAGGTTCCGGGCTACGACCTCTTCGGGACGAGCATCCCCTCCACCGCTCTCTGGCTGAACTCGGCACACAAGCTGGCCTCGCAGGACCTCAAGGACCTGCTCGCCAAGCTCAGCGCCGACCCCAACGTGACCATCGGCACCCAGCTCTACGTCGAGGACTACCGGTACCGGATGGGCGTCCTTCGCTGAAGGCCCGCGCCTCCTCGACTCAGAACACCTCGGGCTCCCGCCGCCGTCGAGAGCGCTCGCGGGCCGGGCCGAACGCGTCGCACCCGCAGCGCACCTCCCGTGCGACATCGCACGGCGGGTGCCGGCCGCGCCCTGCGACCCGCCCGCGCTCCCCGCATCTAACGCGACCTTCCACCCTCATCAGGAGGCACGCGTGGCACAGGACGTCATCGTCGTCGGCGGAGGCTTCGCAGGGCTCTCGGCCGCAGCGGCCTTTGCCAACCTCGGAGCGAAGGTCCGTGTCTTCGAGGCCTCGGACGGCCAGCGGCCGGGACCCTTTCGCGGCGAGCTCATCCACCCGCGCGGCGTGCGCGGCTTGGCGGCGCTGGGCCTGCACGAGCCCCTCCTGGCCGCGGGCGGAGTCCCGGTCCTCGGCTTCGCGGTGACCCCCGAGGCCGGCGAGGACCTGGTCGCGCTCCCCTACGACTCTGCCCTCGGCACGGGCCTGGGCATCGACCACTTCACGATGGTGCAGACGCTGCGGCGGGAGGTCGCCGCGCGCGGCGTGGAGATCATCACCGGTCAGCGGATCGAGGAGCTGCTCGTCTTCGGGGAGCGCGTGGTGGGCCTCCGGCGCGCAGACCGCACCGAGCACCGCGCGGACCTGGTGGTGGTGGCCGACGGCCGGCACTCGAAGCTGCGGCTGAAGCTGGGGATGGCGCCCGAGTCCCGTCTGCTCTCGACGATGGTCGCGCTCGGCGTTCGCGGCGTGCCGCTGCCCGAACCCGGCCACGGCCACGTCTTCCTGGGGGCGCCGGGGCCCATCCTCGCCTACCCGTACGGCGAGGACCTCGTCCGCATCTGCGTCGACGTCCCCGTGGGACCCAAGGGCAAGGACGCGCTCATCGCGGCGATCCGCGAGCAGTTCGCCCATCACCTGCCGTTGCCGCTGCGCCGCGGGCTGCTCGAGGCGCTCGAGTCCGGGCCGTTCGAGGGCTGCGCGGTCCACGCGATGAGCACCGCCGCCTGCGCCGCACCCGGCGTGGCGCTGGTGGGCGACGCGGCCGGCTGCGCGCACCCGCTCACCGCCTCGGGGCTGACCAACGCGGTCAGCGACGTGCTCACGCTGGCCGAGGAGATCGGGCGGGCGGGGCCCACGCCGCGCGCGCTCGAGGCCTACCAGCGCCGGCGCTACGACTTCATCCGCATGCGCGAGCTGTTCACCGAGGCGCTCTACGAGGTCTTCCGCGGAAGCGAGCCGGGGCCCAAGGCGCTGCAGCGCGGGGTGTTCCAGTACTGGCGGGGCAGCGAGCGGGCGCGCGCCGTCTCCATGGCCATCCTCGCCGGCGAGGAGCTCAACCCCGCGCGCTTCGCCGCGGAGTACTCGCGGGTCTTCGGGCTCTCCGCGCTCGAGGTGCTCGGACGCATGGCCACCGAGCCCGTGGGCGGCGCGCGCCGCCTGCGCTCGCTGGTGCAGACCAGCTACGGACGCATCGAGGCGGCCGCGACGCAGACGGCCCGCGCAGTGGTCGACCGCTACCGGCTCAAGCTGGTCCCGGCGCGGCCCGTCGCCGCCCACTCGCGGGAGTCGGCACAGCACCTCGCCGGCTGAGCGCCGGGGCCAGGCCGAATCCGCTGACGGGTGGCGTCTGGCGCAGCTCGAGTGGGGCCTTGGTCCCTTGGCGGCCCAGCAGGCGCCAAACGGAGACCACGGGTCGTCTTCCGCACGCGCTACGGCGTCGCTTGGCTATGGATGACCGAGACGGCGTCGAGATCGAACCCGCCGCCTGGCGCTCGATACGTGTTCTTGCCGCTATCGCGGATGCGGACGAACTTCGCTCGCGCGACTCCGAGCTGCGCCAGGTCGAACGGGTCGCCTCCAGCCACCGCCGGATCGGTGAAGCTGAACCCGCCGTCCGGAGCCATGGACACCGAGCGGACCCCTGCGCACCCGGGATACCCGCCGGCCTTGTCCTCCGCTGCGCACGGGAACTCGCTCCACGATGCCCCGTCCTCGCTCACCGCGACGATCCCCGTCTCGATCCAGCCGCCAAAGGGGTTCTCGAACACGATGAAGTCGGGGCCCGCGCCGTCCACGATCTCCAGGGATCCGAACCCCAGGACGATCTCGCCCCCCTCGCCCAGGGACAAGACGTCGATCGATCCCGACGTCGAACCCGCGCCGACCGGCGGCCCGAGCACGATGTCCGGGAAGCGGTCTTGCCCGAAGCCCGCCCCGGTGCCTGGCGTGAAGGAGACCACGGACTGCGCGAACGGCGGGACTTCGCTCCCGGCGTCCGTAGTAGCCGCGTCCAGGCTCCCTGCGTCGCCGGCATCGGCCTCGACGACCTGAGGGCTCGTGCCACAACCGAGCCCCAGGAAGGCAAGAGCACAGACCGCTCCCCGATGGGACCTCATGGCCGGCTGATCCTCACGAGACGCGCGCCGTTCCGGTCCTTGACGCCCACCAGGAGGTCGGAGGCGAGCGGAGCGAGGAACAGGACGCTGGTGCAGGTGTCGTTGGCGGTGAGGACGTCGTCGCTCGTCCCGACCGAGACGGTGCTGCCCGCGACGGTCAGCGGCAGGCGGGAGACGGAGCGGGTGAGCGGAGCGTAGGTGACCGAGTCGTAGCTCCCGCGATGGAGCACCAGGTCCTCTCCGAAGCCAGAGGCGGCGAACAAGTCGCCGCCGGAGTAGACGACCGGCGCGGCGGCGAGGTCGATCGTCGTGCCCCCGCTGATCGCGTCCGCGAGTGCGGTCGGGCTGACCGCGCGGAGGTAGTTCTGGAAGTCGTTCGCGTTGAAGTAGCCGAGGACCGCGACGCCGTTGGTCGTGGTCGCGGTCACTCCGCTAGATGCGGCCCAAGCGGGATCGAAGCCGGCGACCTTGGCCGCCTTGGTCGAAGGCGACAGGCTGAGCGAGTAGACGCCGCCACCGCTCAGGGTGGCCAGGCCCAGCGAGTTCACGAGCAGGCCTCCGGAAACCCCAGCGACCGAGAAGTTGCCCGGCGCCGAGACATAGGTCGATGCGGCCGCGTTGGTCGGGTCGTACACGGCGAGGTTGCCTGGGAATCCTGCGCCCGCCTTCGTGTAGCCGCCGACCACCCGGGTGCCGTCCGTGCCGAGATAGGCGTTCACGTAGACCGTGGCTCCCTGGTCCGCCGGCGCGACTACGTCGTAGGCGAAGGTCGGCGAGCTGCTCAGCGTCGGCCAGGTGCCCAAGGCGTAGATCTTTCCGTCGGCGCTCGAGAGCCCGTAGACGACGGAAGACACCGACGCCACGCCCTGCACGGCGGGATCGATGGAAGCCGACTCCTGGACGGAGTAGCCGCTGCCGAGCACGAGGGTGCCGAGCTTCGGGTCGTGAGCCTTGGCGCAGCCGGCGTCGCCCTCCTGCGTCGCGGCGTCGACCCCTGTGATCCCCGCGTCCGTCGCGACCGCTGCATCCGTCACCACCGCGGCGTCCATCGAGACCGCCGCGTCCGGCACCTCGACCGTCGTGGCCGCGTCGACCGACGAGCCGACGTCAGGCGAGGATCCCGCGTCCGCAGAAGCGCTGGCGTCGACGTCGGTGGAGGCGTCTTGGCCGGCGCCTCCGACGTCGGCAGTCCCGGCATCCCTGCCCAAAGGCGCGACGCAGTGTTGCGAGAGGCAACGGAAGTCGGTCGAGCAGACCGCACAGGTGGCCCCGCCCATCCCGCACGCGCTCTCGGCGGTGCCGCTGACGCACGTCCCCGACGGATTGCAGCAGCCCGAGCAGTTGGTGGCGTCGCAGGCCTTCGAGGAGCACGCGGTGTTCAGCGCCGCGGCGAGAAGAACGCCGACGACGGACAGCAGTGACTTGGGGAAATTGCGGCTTTCGGCTGGCAAGACTCACTCCTTCGCCCCCACGGGCGATCTCTGGCGGTCAGCGAGGAGTGACAGGCGTCCAGCGCACCTGGACCACCCGGTTCTCCCCGCGGAGCCCCGTGCACATCAGCGCCTCTTGGCGCTTCGTCGGCAGGTTTTCGGACTTGCAGGCTCTGCGCTGTCTCCAGCGCCTTCCTACCGGCCGTCGCTTCCCAGCCCACCCGGGCCAGTGCTCATGACGGCTTTCGTTCCTGCTCACCGTCTGCGGGGCAGTCCCGGATTCGCACCGGGTTCCCTTGACCCCGCGACCATCGCGGGGACCGACGTGCGCACGGGTAGTGGACTCTGCGATCGAAGTCAACCGGGAAGTCGGCCGACGGTCGCCTCGACGGGCCATTCCGCCGACGCACGCCTCGCCGCTCGAAGGACGTCGTCGAGCTCTCCGCCCGACGAGGTGCGGCTCAAAACGCGTGGCGCAGCCTGACGATCCGCTCCTGCAGCCGCTCCTTGATGGCCGCATCCAGCTTCGGGTCCTTGGGGTCCGGGTAGTAGCCCTGGCAGAGGATGAGCCGATCGAGTCCGCCTGGATCCTTGGCTCCGAACGTGACGCTCACCCTGCCCGCGTCCTTGTAGGTCGACAGGGCGCGCGTTTCAGAGAGCCTGGCGGCGTCCTTGTGCAGCGCAGTCACGTCGAGGTTGGCTGACGGCTCGCCCAGCCCCGCACAGGCGATGCAGGGAAATTCGCCGCAGTCGGTGATGACGACCTCCCCGGTCACCTCCGCCTCACGGAAGGCGTCGTGAAGGGCGGCCGCCATGCGCGGGCCTCGGAATCGCTCGTCCAGGCTCTCCGGGAAGGCCAGCGCCGTCCCCTCCTCACGGGCTTCCGCCGCTGCCGCCGGTGTTTGCTCCTTGCGCGCGCACGACTTCTCGAGCTCGACGAGCCGGGCCGCGAGCTCCGGGCAAGCCGAGGCCGCTGGCCTGGCTTTGTCCAAGAAGGGACGGGGCGGCTGCGCCGAGGGCGGCACCTCGACGACACGACCTGGCTGCGCCTTGTCGCTCGGGCTGGTACTGGAGCCACCCGCCTCGGGGTGGACACCAGCAAAGACCTGAGGGAGCGCATAGCCAGCCAGCCCACCGAGCGCCAATCCGAGGCCAAACGCAATGGAGGGACGGACGGCCATGTGCATCTCCTCTCTTCGCACCTCGGCGCTACGCTCGCCGCTCCCAACGCGCACTGCAAGCACGCGCGAGCTCAGGCAGGAGAAGAGACGCTGCGCGGCCCAGTGGAGAGCCTGGAGAAGCGGCTGGCGACGCTGAGGAGCCTCGCGGCTCGCGTGCTAGCGTCCCGCCGTGCACTCGCCCCTTCGCTCCGCAGCCGGCGCACTCCTCCTTGCGGCCACGTGTCTGGTCGGGCCGGCGACCGCGCTCGCAGCGGAGCCGGAGACGCCGACCGCAACGACTCCGGCGAGCGGCGCGTCCGGCCCTCAAGTCACGACGACTGAGCCCGGAGACGCGCCGATTCCGGTCGCGCCAGCGGCCGCGGATTCACCTGCGCCAGCGCCGCCACCACCGCTCCTGCCGCCCGCCCCAAAGGCTCCGGACAAGACCGAGGTCCCCTTCGTCCCCAAGCCTGCGCTGCGCTTCGCCTTCATCCAGGAGCAGCTCGACGCGGGCCAGCTCTACGCGCGCATCTGGTGGTACGGCTGGATGGCGGGCTACACCGCGCTCACCCTGGGCCAGGCCATCCCTGCGGGGCTGGCGAAGGATCGCGAGGACCAGGTGAACTTCACCGTCGGCGCCATCACCTCGGCGCTGTCCCTGGTCGCGACGGGCGTCATGCCGCTGAGGTCGATGTACGCGGGCGACAAGGTGCGCGGGCTCGCGCCGGACCCGATGCGGCTGGAGAAGGCCGAGGAGATCCTCTTCGCCACCGCCGAAGACGAGCGGTTCGGGCGGAGCTGGCTCTTCCACGTGCTGGGGGCCGGGATGGGCATCGCGGCCGGGCTGGTCGTGTGGCTCGGCTACGGCTACCTGGTCGACGGCTTCGTCACCGCGCTGGGGTGCGTCGCGCTCAACGAGATCCGAGATCTGGAGCCGGCCGACGCAGGCCATCGAAGACACGGCGGCATACCGGCTGCAGTTCGGGATCAAGGACGGCGGCACGAGCGGCGTGACGGTCTTCCCGGCGCTCGTCGGTCGCGGGTTCGGGGTGGCTGGGACGTTCTGACAGCGCCTCGGCACCTTGCGCTCATCGGTGCAGCTTGGCGCCGGCGATGGAACGCAGGCTTTACCCCTCTTCGTGTGATTCAACCGAGCCGCCGGCTGGCTTCTCGCCCGGCTAGCGCGTCTGCCCCTCTCCGTCCGGGCGGGCGCATTTGGGACCGACCCACCTGTCGCCTGCCAGCCCCTGCCCACCGCACCCCCAGCTTGCTGCGAGGGACCTGACCGTCCCGAGGAGGAGCCATGCACAACCTGCGAACCGCGCTGGGTCTGGCCGTGGTGGGCGTCCTCGCCGCCGGTTGCCAAGGCGGAGCCCTGCACCGGATCGACGACAAGGCGCTGGCGGACCTCGCGCTCAACGAGAAGACGCAGATTCTCGCTGGCCGACGGCGAGCGCGCGCGGGCGCTGGAGGAGTTGGCCCAGGCCGAGGCCTCGGTCGACACCGCCCGCCGTGACGTCTCGATCGCCGAGGCCGAGGTCCACCGGATCCAAGCCGAGGTGAGCAAGGCGAAGGCGGAGCTGGACTACGCCTTCGCCCGCCACGACCAGGCGCGGACCGACTCCGCGCACCGCGAGCTGGAGATGCAGCGTGCGGCGCTGCGGGTGGCCGAGGCCCGCCTGGAGGTCGCCAACGAGCAACGCTCGCTGGCGCAGCACCGGGTAGAGGTGGCGCACGCCGGACACCGCTGGGCCGACGCCCGGTACGAGCTCGAGCGCGCCAAGCTCGCGGCCAGCAAGGGCCGGATGACCATCAAGGACTATCCGCTGCGCGGCTACGAGGATCAGGCCGACCGCGCCCACCGCGATCTCCTCGACTCGCGGCTGGCCACGGGCGAGCACCAGAAGGCGGTGGAGAAGGCACAGCACGTTTGCGACGAGCGCGAGCAGGCCTACCAGGAGCACTTCGGCGTCCGGAAGTAGCGAACCGCGTCACCAACGGTCGAGCGTAGACAGCGCGATGTGATGGAGGAGCCGAGGGAGACCCACCTCGGCTCCGGCGCGCGCCCAGTGCGGCTCCCATCACCCCGACCGGCATCATCGGTAGCCGGTCACCGCCGTCGATGTTCCCAGCCGCGTCGCGCGTCTCAGTTCGCGGCGCCTGCGTCCACCGGAGCTGGCAGTGTCTTCAGGATCGACTCCGCGGCCCGGCACGCCTCGTCGCTCACGTCCTTCTTGCAGGACTTCTCGAGCGCCCTGCGCGCCTGTTCCGTGTCCTTGGGAATGCCGTCGTCCCCGCGCGCGAGCGCACCGCCGTACATCGCGCACGCCCACGGATCCCCAGAGCGCTCGCAGACCGACTTGAAGCTTCCGAGGATGCAGGAGTCCCAGACACGGGCCAGCTTCAGACGTCCGGCGGCGGCGTTGGTGCAGCCCGAGGCGAAGCCGAGCCTGCAGGCCCTCAGGTAGAGCGCTTCGGTCTCCGGCGCATGCGTCTTCGTCTGCGTGTCGAGCGCAGCGCTGTAGCAGTACGACGCGCTCCCCTTCTGGCACCCGTCGACGCAGTCGAGCAGCCGGCCGCCGCGACAGGCGTCCCGGGAGAAGGAGAGGTCGCGGAACGCCGTGGGCATCACGTCGAGCGGGCACTGGTCGGCCGGGAAGAGCCAGGCCTCGCGAGCTGCGAGCCTCTCGAGCGCCGCGTTCCGGTCTTCCGGCGCTCGCGGAACATCGCGGACGTCATAGACGGCGATGCGGATGGCCATGCCCACCTCGTGGAGCGCCGGGACCTTGGACCAGGGCTGGCCGGCGATCGCCGTCGTCGCTCCGTCGATCTCGATGGACCGCTCCCAGTGGTCCTCCTTGGAGAGCAGCACCGACTTCACCAGGTGGAGCTTGCCGTCCGCGGGGAGGAACGGGATCTCGGAGAAGAAGTCCGCGTCCTCCAGGTCCTGAGGATCCAAGCCCCGCGTGTGAACGGGCCCGGCGAACCCGTGAAACCCCCGGACCGACCATTCCTCGTCGCCCCAGAACGGGCGGGCTTCGAACAGCGGCTCCCCGGTGAAGCGCGACCAGATGGGCGCGAAGGACGCCCCCACGAACGCGCTTGCCAGGTCCGCGAAGCGAGCCTCGGGCGTGTCGCCGACGCCCATGGCACACGTCTCGATGCGACTGCCCTCGAGCTCGGCGCGGACATGGAAGTGCGTCCACCTGCCCTGTTCGCGGGAGTCGTCCTGCTCCAACACCGTCAGGCGCAGCTTCCCGCCCGCGAGCGAGAGTCGCCGAGCCTCGACCTCCACCGGTCCGATGACGTCGCCGTGCTCGCGCAGCTTCTTTCCGATGGCCGCCGCGGCGTCGTCCGCGTCGACGTGGCCTCGCAGCAACCTGGCAATCGGCACGCCGAGGAAGTCCAGGACGGTGCCGGTGGTGACGAGGACGACGAGCCCGAGCACCACCACCTGCGACGACTTCTGCATGGACGCCCTCCCAACCTCTGCTCGCGACACCAGCGCCCGCGAGGATACGTGCTGCGCCGCTTCGAGGACCAGCAGCGCCCAGGGCGAGCGGCGCGCAGGCATGCCGTCCATCGGGTCCATGCCGTCCATCACGTCCATGGACCGAGCCCACTCCCGCTCGCCACGAAGACGAGCCCTGCCCAGCTCCCACCGCGCTCTGCAAGAGTCGCCGCTCGACGGTCGGGTGTTCGAGTTGGCAAAGACCGAGCTCTGGCCCCTCGACTAGCTCGGGGTGTGGATGCGTACGCTTTGAGGCGGAGGGGGCGTCCCATGGAGACGAGCAGCTCACGTCCGTTCTGGCTGGCAGCCGCGAGTGGGCTCGCCGCCTCGGTGGCCGACCGGGTCTTCGCTCCGAAGCTGCGCGACCAGGTGGTCATCGTCACCGGAGGCTCGCGCGGCCTGGGGCTGCTCATCGCCGAGGAGTTCGCCCGCCTCGACTGCCGCATCGTCCTGTGCGCGCGAGACGAGAAGGAGCTCGAGGAGGCCCGGATGCGCGTCGCGAGATTGGGCGCCCGGGTGCTCGCCTGCCAGGGAGACGTCGGCAAGCGCGAGGACATGGACCGCGTGGCCGACTACGCCCTCTCGCGGTTCGGCCGGGTGGACGTGCTCGTGAACAACGCGGGAATCATCCAGGGTGGGCCCGTGGAGGCGATGACCCGCTCCGACTTCGAGCAGGCGATGGGGACGATGTTCTACGGGCCGCTCAACGCCATCGAGGCGGTGCTGCCCAGCATGAAGCGCCGGCAGAGCGGGCGGATCGTCAACATCACCTCGGTCGGCGGGCTGGTGGCCGTGCCGCACCTGCTGCCGTACACCTGCGCCAAGTTCGCCGCGCAGGGCCTGTCCGAGGGGCTCTTCGCCGAGCTGGCCCGCTACGGCATCTCGGTGACCACCGTCGCCCCGGGCCTGCTGCGGACCGGCTCGACGCAGAACGCGCTCTTCAAGGGCAAGCAGGAGCTGGAGAAGGCGTGGTTCGCGCTGGCGGCCACGCTGCCGCTGACGGCGATGAGCGCCGAGCGCGCGGCGCGGCGCATCGTGCTGGCCGCGCGCCGCCGCGAGCCGTTCGTCACCTTGAGCTGGCAGGCCAAGCTGCTGCGGCTCGCGCACGACCTGTTCCCGACGCCGACCCTGTTCGCGATGTCGGCCGCGGCCCGGGTCCTGCCCTCTGCCGCCGGGCCCACCGACTCGGTCAAGGGCATGGACGTGCGCGCGCCCGGTCCGCTCGAGGCGATGGTCGAACGCGACGCCTTGCAGACCAACGAGTACGCCGCCCGGAGCGCCACGCCGAAGGGGACCGGGGCACCCCCTCCGGTCATCCCGGAGCAGCCGCGCGGCCACTGATCCGGCGGGCTCGAGGTCCTGGCGACAGATCAATGGTGCGGGCCCCTCTGGCGACCCCAGTAAATTCAGGCACTTGAGATTTAGAGTCCTGTCATTACGGGCACTTAGCGCGCGTGCCGGATCCGTGGCTTGCGCCGCCTCGGCGAGGCCCTCCACAATGCCCGCCCCATGCGCTCCCTACCGGCCTTCCGGGTGGCCCTCGCCGTGCTCGCCGGCTTGCTCCTCGGCGGCTGTGCCACCTCGTCGGCGAGCTCGCAACCGCAGCGCGAGGAGCTCCACCTCGCGGCGGCGCAGACGGGCAGCTGCGACCGCCGAGAGAGCGCGGGGGTCTGCACCGACTACACGGCGTCGCGGACCGCGGGGCGCTGCTCGGGGACGTGGTCGACGGTCCGCTGCCCCGAGCCAACCCTGGGCAGCTGCGTCTTCCCGCTGCGCAACCAGGTCGTCCACTACTGGGAGGGCGCGCTCTTCGACCTGAGGTCGGCGCACGCAGCCTGCATGAAGGTCGGAGGCGACTGGCGCGGCACCAAGCCCGAACCCATCGAGTCGAGCACGCCTCCCGGCAGCTACGAGCCGAATCCCAACCTCAAGAGCCCGGTCCATCCCATCGGCCGGTGACGCTCAGCGCACGAACAAGAGAAGGGGGCGAGCAACCGCACCCCCAAAGCCGTCCCCTCGCTGACGCGACTGGATCCCGCTCGAGTGGTCCATCGTGGTGGGCGTCCCGCTGCACGGACTCGCCTACCAACGGCCAGTAGCCACCACCGCCGCTCCCGACCGCAACGGCGCCAGGCCGAGCCGCGGCAGCTTGCGCATCGCCGGGTCCCTCTCCCAGGTCTGGATGGCCGTGTCTCCGGAGTCCTGGGAGTAGAAGGCCAGCGCCATCATCGAACCCCCGGCGCCCATGAAGTCCAGCCCGCCGCCTGCCCTGGTCCAGGAGCTCGGCCCGAGGTGGTCCAGGAGGAACACGGTCAGCCCGAAGGTCGCGATGACGCCTCCGGCCACGGCGAGCTTGATCCGCTTGCTCTGCCGACTCCGCTGGATCGCGCGAAGCCGGCGATCGGCCGCGGCGATGACCTGGACGGGATCGGCCTCCGCGTCCCGCAGGGCCTCGTCGAAACCGCTGCGCAGCTCCTCGGCTTCCGTCTGCCGCCAGAACTGGGAGGCCCCCCAGAGGAGCAGCCCGACGTCGAGCACCAGCAAGCCGGTGTCCAAGGCGAGCTGAAAGCTGCGGTCCCCGACCGAGCCCTTGTCGAGGTGGGCCTGGAGCGCGAGCGCGTTGCTGACGAGGAAGATGCCACCGGTCCCGAGGAGGAGCGTTCCCGAGAGAGTGCGCCCCGTCCGGTCGCTGTCGGCGAGCTGGCCCAGGATGAGGCTCATGCGCTCCCCGTCCTCCGCGGACAGGCCGAAGACCGGCTCCGGCTCGCTCGCCTTGCGCACGAGGTAGCTCTCCAGCGCCCTGGGACCGAAGGGCTGCGCGAACAGCTCGCCGAAGAAGTCCGAGGCGCCGCGCCGCTCGAGCTCCTGCTCGGCCCGGGGCAGGGACGCCAGGGTCAGCGGCGCCGGGCTCCACTCGCGCGGCAGGCTCAGACGCTCCTCGACGGACCTCGAGCCGTCGGGACGCAGGCGCTCGACCTCCAGGCTCGCCGCGAGCGACCTGGGCAGGCGCAGCTCCAGCGTGGCTCCCGCTTCGACGTTCGCGTCGAGCCAGCGCAGGCCCGCCGGGCCGCGCACCGTCAGGCGCAGCCCGGCGCCGTCGCCCACGCGCAGCACGACCGCGCGATCTGCGGGGAGGGCGAACAGGGTGCGCGCGTCGTCGCCGCCGGGACCGCGCGCGAAGATCTTCGGGCGATAGGCCGGGTTCTTCAGCCGCGCCGCGGCCGTCTCCACGAACGCGGCGAGCTCCTGGTAGCTCACCTTGCCGTCGCCGTTGGCGTCGGCCGCGCCGAGCAGGCCCGAGCGCACCGCGTGGCTGAACACCCCCGACTGCAGCTCCGACCACTCGAAGACCTCGGCTTCGGCGCTGGTGGAGAGGAAGACCCCGACGTTGGGGAGCCGCCGGGACAGGCTCTCGGCGGCATCGCGCGGGGTGGCCAGGCGCCGGCCGCCGGGGCGCCGGGGGTTGACCACGAAGAACGAGTTGCAGCTGTCGAGGATGACGTGGGCCTCGGTCGCCGCGACTCGCGCGAGCAGCTGGTCGAGGTCGCCGGAGCGGAAGGGGCCGTCCGCCAGCTCGAGGAAGCCGCGACCTTCATCGACGTCCCCGTGCCCGGCGAACACGAAGTAGAAGCGGACCCTCGCCCCCGCGCGCCGCGCCGCCGCGGAGCGCTCGGCGAGCCGGTCGACCGCCGCGGAGAGGTTGGCGAGCGTCGGCGCGCGGACCTTGTCGACCAGGCCGGGGAACAGCCCGGTGGTGTCGCGGTCGAGGTCGGTGAGCAGCATCGCCTGCTCCTCACCTGCGAGCGCGGCGAAGACCTCGTAGTACTTGGCGCCGTCGTCGTCGGCGTACTGCAGGGGCGGACGGCCGCGCGCAGCGCTGCGGTTGCTGGCGACGATCAGGGCGAGCGTCGTCTCCTCGGGCGCCGGGGCCTGGGCCGTCACCGACGGCGGGACCGCGAGTGCGAGCAGGGGCAGCAGCAGCGACAGAGACATGGCAAGGGCGTCCGGGCTGACGAAGCTAGGGGGACTCGACCTGCACCGTGCGCTCGGTCAGGGCGGCCTGCGGCCAGCGCGCGCGCAGGGCCTCGGGCGAGCGGGAGGCGACCGGGAGCCCCTCGATGGCGGAGACGTGCAGGGGCGCGTCCGCGAGCAGCGTGATCAGGCGCAGCGGCCCCGGGGGCAGCTCGTCGAGGGCGACCGAGTCGCCGAGGACGGTGTCGAGGTTGGCGGGAGGCAGCGCGACGGCCTGGGGATCGGTCTGGGGGTCGGTGAAGGCGGGGTAGAGCCAGTGGATCTCGCCTTGGGCGTCGATGCCGAAGGCGAGCAGGTAGGCATCGCGCGCATCCAGGTTGCGGTAGCTCGCCGTGAGGGCGGTGCCGGGCCGGAGCGTCGCGCCCGGGGTGAGCTTGCGCAGCGGCCGCTCGAGCACGTGGAGGTCGACGCCCACCTTGCGGCTCCACTCGACCGCGCTCCCTCGTGCCTGCATGCCGTCGGGAGGCCCGACCGGACGGGCGAGGACGAGCAGGGCGACCGCGGTTGCGGCGGCCGCCGCGCCCAGGCCGCCGAAGACCCAGCGCCACGCCGCGAACAACCTTTGCGGCTCGGGGGCACGGGACGGGGCCTGATCGAGGCGCCGCATGAGCGCGTCGAGCGCTCCCGGCGAGGGTGCTCCGGGCAGCGGCGCGGCCACGCGGGCCAGAACCTGGCGCTGGCGCTCGCATTCGGCCGCGCACGCGGCGCAGGTCTGCACGTGGGCGCCGAGCTCGGCCGAGCGCGCCGGGCCCGAGTCGCCATCGACCCAGCGGAACAGCTCTTCGGGGGACGGGCAGCTCATTCCTCAGGGTCTCCCAGCTCCGAGCGGAGCGCCTTCATGGCCAGGAAGACGCGTGAGCGCACCGTGGCCTCCGGCCGGCCGACGATGGCGGCGATCTCCGGGTACTCGAGGCCCTGGTCGAAGCGCAGCAGCGCGGCCTCGCGCAGCTTGTCGGGGAGCCGCTGCAGGGCCTGCTGCACCCGGTGCGAGCGCTCGGCCTCCAGGAGCGCGCCCAGCTGGTCGGTGGCAGGGGCTGGAGCCGCCACCTCGGCGGCTTCCTCGGGGGCCGGCGAGCCGAGGAGGAAGCCCCAGCGCCGGCGGCGAGTCTCGGCGCGCTGATGGTTGAGGCAGCGGTTGCGGGCCAGGGTGAGCAGGTAGACGGTCAGCTTGCCCCGGGCGCAGTACCGCCCGCGCTGGATCCACAGCTCGAGGAGCGACTCCTGGGCCAGCTCCTCGCCGACCCGCGGGTTGCCCACGAACTTGCCGCAGTAGCGCGTGAGCAGCCCGAGGTAGCGCCCGGCCAGGACCTCGAAGGCGGCGCGGTGGTCCTGGGCGGCCAGAGCCATGAGCGCCTCGTCGTCGCGCTCGGAAAGCGCGGCGCCTCGCGCCTCGGTCGCGCTCGCTCCCTGACCCATGGGCCGATTGAAGCATCGAACGCCGGGGTTGTTGAGAAAACATTGCCGGGCTTCCTGGCTTGGCGACGGCGGGGCGCGGCAGCGGCTAGAACGCGACGCGCAGGCTGAGCGCGAGGGTCGTCTCCTGCAGGTCGGTCGTCCCCAGCTTGTTCGGCGCCCGCTCGGCCAGGGACACGCCGTTGCGGACCGTCCCCTCCAGCCCGAGGATGCTGTGGGCGCTGGTGCGCAGGGCCAGCCCGAGGGTCTCCGCCGTGCCGGCGCCGAACGGACCGGTGTGGGGGCGGAAGCCGCCGGCGAGCTCCGGCAGCGCGAGCGTCTGCGGGTGCTGGTAGCCGAGGAAAGCCGAATTGCGGAAGAAGAGGCCGAAGCGGGTCCACATCACACCGACCTCGGCGCTGAAGTAGGCGCCGGCGCGGCCGACCTGGGCCGCGTCGTAGGCCGCGACGTCGAGCCCGCCGCTGAGCTGCACGTAGCCCCGGCCGAAGGTCCAGCCACGGTGGGCCAGCGCCAGGGAGAAGCTCGGTGACGATGAACGTCCGCTCGAGGTCGGGCGCGGTCAGGACCGTGAAGCCACTGCGCAGTCCCACCTGGAACTGCAGCGAGCGGGGCGTCGGGTCCACCGGCGCGGAGACGGTCGAATCGGGAGCGGCGGCGGTCAGGAGGGAGCAGGCGAGGAGCAGGGCGGCGTTCATCGTGTTCTCCGAGTGAGTGGGTTCTTGCCCGGAGGAACACCAACCGTCCTTTTCTGTTGAGTGAATCGCCACCACCTCGGTCGAAAAGCCGCGAACCCTTGAATTGCCGGGCGATTTTCCCAACAGCCACCCGGCGCGCGCGGCGGCCTGCGTGCCGGTCGGCACTCCCATGGATGCGTCGCCGGGCTGGTAGCGAACCGAAACTCGCCGGCTCGAGGCCTGGGCCCGCTCAGCGGCTCCGGATGCCTCCGACCCCGTCACGGAGTTGCCTGACGCCGAACGCCCCGTGGATGCCGGCCGGGCGCCCTCCTCCAGGCCGCGAAGGACATGGCAGCACGAGCACCGCGGGGTGCCCGGGAAACGACGCTTGACCCCCAACGCGCCTGGACGCATTTTGCGTGCGACCCCAGCCAATACGGAGAAGAGGTCTTCGTCCTCGAGGACGCGGCCTCAGATCCACACCCATGACCCGACATCACGCTCCGCAACTGGCGGCTTTGGCCGCCCTCATCTCCACACTCTCGTCCTGTGATTGCGGCCCGTCTCCCGCAGTCAGCGGCGACGCGGCCTCGATGGAGATCGACGCCTCCGCCCCGCGCGACGCCGCGGCGGCCCCGCCCGACGCGGCGGGGCCGAGCGATGCCAGCGAGCCGCCGGATGCGACGGAACCGCCCGATGCCAGCGAGCCGCCCGACGCGCAGGTCGCGCCCGACGCAGCGCTCCCGGTGTGCGGCGACGGGGGAGCTCGAGCCCGGGGAAGAGTGCGACGACGGCGGCCAGGAGCCCGGCGACGGCTGCTCCGACCTCTGCCGGATCGATCCGGGCTGGACCTGCCCCACGCCGGGCAGACCCTGCGTCTTCACCGTCACGGAGACCTGCGGCAACGGCCTGGTCGAGGGCACCGAGGGCTGCGACGACCACGACCAGGAGGACCTCGACGGCTGTTCGGCAGGCTGCCAGGTCGAGCAGGGCTGGGCCTGCACCACCCCGGGCGAGCCGTGCACCAGAGATCGTCGTCGAGCGCTGCGGCGACGGCGCGGTCAACAACGGCGAGGAGTGCGACGACGGCAATGCCTGGGGCGGCGACGGCTGCAGCGCCACCTGCAAGCGGGCGGCGGGCTTCGAGTGCCCGACGCCGGGCAGCCCCTGCCAGCGCCTCCACTACTGCGGCGACGGCGACCTCGACGCCGACGAGGAATGCGACGACGGCAACGCCTTCTCCCTGGACGGCTGCTCCGGCGTGTGCGGGCTCGAGTCCGGGTACCTGTGTCTGTGGCCGGGCCTGAAGTGCGTCTACGTCTGGGGCTGCGGCAACGCCCGCGTCGACCCCGGCGAGGCCTGCGACGACGGCAACACCGACCCCGCCGACGGCTGCAGCGCCGACTGCACGATGGTCGATGCCGGCTTCACCTGCCCCAACAACGGCGGCAGCGGCGGCCCCTGCATCCCGGTGCCGGACAAGAGCTGCGGCGACGGCGTGCGCGACGACGGCGAGGACTGCGACGACGGCAACTTCGGCGACGGCGACGGCTGCACCCGCTGCGGCGTCGACCTCGGCTACACCTGCCCGGTCCCCGGCATGGCCTGCTCCAAGATCCTGTTCTGCGGCGACGGCGTGCTCTCGCTCTCCGCCGGCGAGCAGTGCGACGACGGCGGCGCCGCCTCCGGGGACGGCTGCTCGGCCCTGTGCCAGCTCGAGCCGGACTACGTCTGCCCCACCCCCGGCGCTCCCTGCGTCTCCACGGTCCGGTGCGGGGACCGCAAGGTGAACGGCCCGGAGACCTGCGACGACGGCAACGCGGTGGGCAACGACGGCTGCTCCTCCACCTGCCAGGTCGAGCCGGGCTGGCAGTGCCCGACCGCCGGGGTGACCTGCATCGCCCGGCAATGCGGCGACGGCATCCGCGCCGGCGCCGAGCAGTGCGACGACGGCAACGCCAATCCCGTCGACGGCTGCTCCGCGACCTGCACGCTCGAGCCCGGCTTCGCCTGCGTGCTCGTGAACGGCAAGTCCGTCTGCCATGCCACCACCTGCGGCGACGGCGTCCAGGAAGGCTTCGAGCGGTGCGACGACGGCGACCTCATCCCCTATGACGGCTGCTCGCCCACCTGCACCGTCGAGCCGTTCTGCCAGAGCGGCACCTGCACCGCGGTCTGCGGCGACGGGCTCAAGTTCCCGCAGGAGGAGTGCGACGACGGCAACCGGCTGGCCAAGGACGGCTGCTCGCCCACCTGCACCATCGAGCCCGGCTGGCAGTGCGACGCGGTGAACCAGGCGCCGCCGTCGACCCTGGTCATCCCCATCCTCTACCGGGACTTCCTCTACAGCGGGACGACCAGCCCGGGCGCGGGGCACCCCGACTTCCAGGTCTTCGGCGGCAACGGCACGACCGGCCTGGTCAATTCGACGCTCGGCAGCGATGGCGAGCCGGTCTGGGCCTCGAACGGCTCGCCCGCCGTGCTCACCGGCGCCGTGAACTTCTGCTGGTGGTTCCACCAGCGCGGCTGCAACGGCGCCGGGTCCAGCAACCCCTACTCCAAGCTCGTGTACCTGGACCTGAGCGGCCACCCGACGACGCTGACGCTCAACCAGATCTCCACCAACGTCTACCAGTACGACAACCAGCTCTTCTTCCCGGTGGACGGCCTGGGCTGGAACGCGGGCACCAGCGCGCAGGCCGACAGCGACTGCGGCGGCACGGCGGGGCGCAACTTCGCGTTCACCAGCGAGCTGCACTACCCGTTCACCTACCGCGCCAGCGCCGCGCCGACCTTCGAGTTCAGGGGCGACGACGACGTGTGGGTCTTCATCAACGGCCACCTCGCCGTGGACCTGGGCGGCCTCCACGGGGCGAGCAGCGGGTCGATCACGCTGGACGCGGCGCACGCTGCGGCGCTGGGCCTGGTCAACGGCGGCATGTACTCCATCGACCTGTTCCAGGCCGAGCGCCACACCTGCGCGTCCACCTACCGGGTGACGCTGAGCGGCTTCACCCGCACGGTCAGCCAGTGCCGCCCGACCTGCTACGACGGGATCGTGGCCGGCAACGAGGTCTGCGACGACGGGCGCAACGACGGGGCCTACGGCGGCTGCATGCCGGGCTGCCTCGCCCGCGCCCCGTTCTGCGGCGACCGGGACCCGACCGGCCCAGGGGAGGAGTGCGACGACGGGGTCAACGCCTCCCTCTACGGCGGCGCGCAGAGGGTGTGCGGGCCGGGCTGCAAGTGGGCGCCCTCCTGCGGCGACGGCGTCGCCTCCCACGGCGAAGAGTGCGACGAGGGCGCGCAGAACGGCAGCGGCTGGGGCCACTGCACCTCCACCTGCACGCTCGGCCCGCGCTGCGGCGACCACGTCCAGCAGACGCCGGAGGAGGAGTGCGACCACGGCCTGGACAACGGCTCGTCCATCGACAACTGCACCGCCGACTGCCACCTCAAGTGCGGCGACGGCACCAAGGACCGCGGCGAGCAGTGCGACCTGGGCGCCGCCCAGAACCTGGGCGGCTACGACGGCTGCAACCCCGACTGCACCCGCGGGCCGTTCTGCGGCGACGCGGCGCCCAACGGCGGAGAGGCGTGCGACGACGGCAAGAACGACGGCACCTACGGGACCTGCCGCTCCGACTGCACCAGCGCCGGCACCTGCGGCGACGGGACGGTGCAGGGCCCCGAGTCCTGCGACGAGGGCGGCGCCAACTCGGCCACCGCGTACGGCCCGCTCGCCTGCACGGAGCGCTGCCGGACCGCGCCCGCCTGCGGCGACCACCGGGTGGACGGCGCCTTCGGCGAGACCTGCGACGACGGGGTGAACGACGGCACCCCCGGCTCGTGCTCCGCGGACTGCACGGCGTGGGTGCCGCTCGACACCTGCGGCGACGGCCTGACCGATGCCGGCGAGGACTGCGACGACGCGCTCAACAACGGGACGCGCTGGAGCCTCTGCGACGTCCACTGCCGGCTCAAGTGCGGCGACGGCCTGCTCGACCCGGGCGAAGGCTGCGACGACGGCCGGAACACCGGCGCCTACGGCACCTGCAACCCGGACTGCACGCCGGCCGCCTCCTGCGGCGACGGGATCAAGGACGGACCCGAGCGCTGCGACAGCGGCCAGGGCAACCTCGACGCCTCGACGGCCTACGGGCCGGGCCTGTGCACCACGAGCTGCGCCTTCGCGCCCTACTGCGGCGACGGCCGGCTGGACGCGAGCTTCGGCGAGCAGTGCGACGGGACGTGGGGCTGCGGGCCGGACTGCAAGAAGCTCGCATCGCCCTGACCGAGCGTCCATCCCATTCGCCCGAAGTCGAGGGCCCGCGACCGTCTCGCTCGCCCAGTGCGGGCGAGGTCCGCCAGCGCGGACCGATGCCCCGCCGTTCCTCGCAACGGCGGTGAGCGGCCCGCTGGGCCGGCGGGCTGCGAACGGGTCGGTCCGAGATCCGCCGGCTCCCGGGCGAGCAGGCGAGCGGACGGTCTCCTGCACAGCGGACAGAGAGCTGTGGCATCGGGCTCCTCGCCGGCTTGCGACGGCGCGGGAGGGTGCCGCCTTGGGTAGGTGGCCGCCAACCGGTCGGTGGACACCGTCGCTGACAGCAGCCGTCCCGGCGAGCGCCGGGCCGGCGGAGCGCGCAGCGACGCGCAACCGGAAACGGGAAGGGGACCTATGCGACGACGGTGGTGGGGAGCCTTGGCGCTGATGGCGGCCTTGGCCTATGGGGGCGGGGCCCGAGCGCAGCAGGACACGTTCAAGCAGAGCCCGGAGCTCAAAAAGTTCGTGCAGAACCTGCGCGGGGTCGGGCCGGCAGGCATCCCGGTCGCGGTGCCCGACGGGGTGCGGCGCTACGACGCCGAGGGCAAGCAGTGCCGCGCCCCGGTGGTCGCGGACCACTACACCATCGCCATCGACCAGTTCACCGACGTGCTCCACCCGGACCTGCCGGCGACCACGCTCTGGGGCTTCGTGCCCGACCAGCAGCTGGGGACGAGCCAGGTCCTCAAGCGGCACCTGGGCGGAGTGATCGTCGCGGAGCGCGGCCGGCCGGTCCAGATCACGTTCCGCAACGAGCTGCCCGACGCGCACATCCTCCCCGTCGACACCACGATCATGGGTGCGGAGCAGGAGCAGAACCGCACCTCCATCCACCTGCACGGCGGCTTCGTCCCCTGGACCAGCGACGGCGGGCCCTTCGCGTGGTGGGCCCCCAACGGCGACCAGGGGGTCAGCTTCCTCAACAACCAGGTGCTGCGCCCGGGCCAGCGCGTCCCCCGCGACGAGGCCGAGTACTACTACCCCAACGACCAGAGCGCCCGGTTCGTCTGGTACCACGACCACGCCCTGGGCATCACCCGGCTCAACGCCTACGCGGGCATCGCCTCGGCGTACCTGCTGCGCGACGACTTCGAGCGCGCGCTGGTCAAGCGCTGGGGCCTGCCGGAGTTCGTGGAGAAGGGCGGGCGCGAGCTGCCCATCGTGATCCAGGACAAGATCTTCCAGCCCGACGACCTCGACCCGCAGTTCCCGGGTTCGGCCAAGACGCGCGGCAGCCTCTGGTACCCCTACGTCTACGACCCCAACCGCTGGGAAGCTCGCGCCGGCCAGCCAGCTTCCGCCGGTCCCCTCGGTGGTCCCGGAGATGTTCGGCGACACCATGCTCGTCAACGGCACGGCGTTCCCCAACGCGCCGGTCGAGCCGCGCCGCTACCGCCTGCGCATCCTCAACGCCTGCCAGGCGCGCTTCCTCAACCTCCAGCTCTACGAGGACGACGGCACCGGCCAGCCCGACTTCGCCAAGCCCGGCCCGGACTTCCTGGTCATCGGCACCGAGGGCGGCTTCCTGGCCCGGCCGGTCGTCGTCCCCTCGGGGCGGCGGCTGATCGTCGACGTCGACGCCGACGGCAACCGCAGCATCCGCGACCTGGCCAACCCCGGCGGCAGCCTCCTCACCGGGCCCGCGGAGCGCTGGGACGTGCTCGTCGACTTCAAGGGCAAGGCGGGCAAGAAGTACGTGCTGTTCAACGACGCGCCCGCCCCGTACCCCTCGGGCGACGTCCGCAACGACCACGGGCCGCTCTACGGCAGCAACGGGGACACCGCCGTCCTGATGCGCTTCGAGGTGGGGCCGGACAGCAAGCAGATCCCTGGGGACAAGCCGCTGTGGATCAACCCGTTCATCACGCTCGCCGGCAACCCGGCGGCGCGGATCGACCGGCCGCTCGCGGGGCTCAACCCCAAGACCCCGGAGAAGCGCCTCGACTGGAGCTTCCTGCCGGCGGCGGCGCTGCCCATCCCCACGCGCAAGGACGTCTCGGTGCGCCAGCTCACCCTCAACGAGAAGTTCGACTCGTTCGGGCGCCTCATCCAGATGCTGGGCACCAACGTGGCGGGCGCCCCCGGCGACTTCGCCATCCCCTACGCGCCCGACCCCAGCGACCCGAACTTCGTCACCGAGCGCGCGCAGCAGGGGGCGACCGAGGTCTGGCAGATCGTCAACCTGACCGGGGACACCCACCCCATCCACTTCCACCTGGTCAACGTGCAGGTGCTCTCGCGCCAGCCCTTCGACGTCGCCGCCTACCTGGCCACGCCGGCCGGCGCCGCCGCCCAGCCCACCTTCCTCGGGCCGGCGCGCGGCCCGGACGCCGTCGAAGCTCGGCTGGAAGGAGACGGTCAGGATGAACCCCGGTGAGGTCACGACGGTGATCATGCGGTTCGACCTGCCCCAGGTCCCCTTCTTGGTGCCCGTCAGCCCGCGCACCGGCGACTACGAGTACGTCTGGCACTGCCACATCCTCGACCACGAGGAGCACGACATGATGCGGCCGCTGGTGGTGACGCCCGCGCACAAGGGCAAGGGCCGGGACCAGGACAAGGACAACTGCCGCGACCGCGAGAAGCCCAAGGACTGCGACGACTAGCGGAGGGCGTCGTCCGCGAAGCCTGAGCGCGGACGCGACGAGGCGAGGCCGGAGTCGAGTTCGACTCCGGCCTCGCCCTTGGGTATCGCGAAGCTGGAAGCCCCGACGATGGACGGCACCCCGCCCCTCACCCGCGCAGGTCCGCCGCGGGCCAGGAGCCCTGCGGGGCGATGGGGATGGCGAACGAGAAGCGGGAGCCCTGACCCACCTCGCTCTCCACCCACATGCGGCCACCGTGGGCCTCGACCAGCCCGCGCGCTATCGGCACGCCAAGCCCAAAGCCCGTGCGCGAAGATCCGCTGGCCCTCCAATAGCGGTCGAACACGTGTTCGAGCTCCTCGCTGCTCATGCCCTTGCCCGTGTCCGATACGCACACCACGACCTCGTCCGGGTGCGCCTCGGCGCGGACGCAGACGCGCCCGCCGGCGGCGGTGAACTTGACGGCGTTCCCGACGAGGTTTGCGAGCACCTGCTTGAGACGAGCGGGGTCGCCAAGGACGGTGGGCAGACCGGAGGGCACCTCCTGGACCAGCTCGAGGCCTTCCTGCTCGGCCAGTGGCAAGACGAGGTCCTGGACCTCGCCGACCAGGCCAGCCATGTCGACCGGCCGCCGCTCGAGCGGCAGGCGCCCCTCCTCGAGCCGGGCGGCGTCCAGCAGGTCGTCGATCAGCTTGGCCATCTGGTCCACGGAGCGCTCGATGGCCGTCACCGACGGCGTCGCCTCCGGGAACTTCCCCTTGAGGAGCCGGGTCGAGGTTTGGATGACGCTCAACGGGTTGCGCAGGTCGTGGGCGACGACGCTGAGCACCTCGCTGCGCGCCTGGAGTGCGCGCTGGGCCCGCCGCAGCAGCAGCGAGCTCTCCAGCGCTCCTCCCATCCTGCGGGCCACCTCCAGCACGAAGGGAAGGGAGGCCGCGGTGTAGCGACCGGGCGCTGCGGCGAAGAGGACCATCGCGCCGCGCACCTCCCCCAGGGCCATGAGAGGAACCGCGAGGAGCGAGCGGGCGCCCTGCTGGGCGACCCACCCTCGGTCGTCGTCCTCCTCGCTCGCGACGGCCCGGACGTAGTCCTCGGTGATCTCGGAGATGAGCTGCGGTTGCCCGGTCTGGAACACCGGCGCGGTGAGGCGGGGCCGCTGGCGGAGGACGGGGAGCGCCGACCAGCCCTCGGCAGGCTGCTTCAGCGCCGGGTTCAACGCTCGCAGCCGCTTCCCCCCGCGCCCCTCGCAGACGTCGATGAGGCAGCCGTCGGCGAACGAGCAGGCCAGCATGGCGGCGAGGCTGGCGAACGTGGCGTCGCAGTCCGGCGACGAGGTGAGCACGCCCCCTGCCTCGACGAGGAAGCGCCGCTCCGCCTCGAGGCGCCGCCGGTCGCTGACGTCCCGAAGCACGACTGTGTAGAGGATCTCGCCGCCGACCTCGCTCTTGGCGATGGAGGCCTCGGCGGGAAACTCCTCGCCGTTGTGGCGCAACCCGACGATGTCGCGGCGCTCGCCCATGCGCCTGGACTTCACCGCGCCTTGGCCGAACTCGCGGACGTGCCGCCGATGGGCCTCGCGGAACCGCTCCGGGATGAGGAGTTCGAGGGGCGCGCCGAGGACGTCCTCGCGGGAATACCCGAAGGCGCGCTCCGCGCCTTGGTTGAACAGGACGATCCGCTGCTCCCGGTCCACGGACACGATCGCTTCGGCGGCGAGCGAGAGGATGCCTTCGAACTTGGCCTCGGAGAGCCGGCGGGCGGTCTCGGCCTGTCGCTGCTCGGTGCGGTCGACGCCGGTGGAGATGATCCGTTCGACCTGCCCGTCTTGGCCGATCGTCGTCGTGTTGGACCACAGCAGCCACCGGCGACGCCCGTCGCGCGCCAGCCAGTGGTTCTCGTACTCGAGCGGCGACACGCCCAGGCGCAGCTGGTCGAGGATCCCGCGGACGCCCATCCGCTCTTCTTCCGGGATGAGCAGCGTCTCCCAGGCCCGTATCTCCCGGACCTGCTCGAGCCTGTAACCGGTCAGGCGTTCGCACGCCCGATTCCACCAGACCATGCGGCCCTCGCGGTCGAGCACGACGACCAGCGCGCTCACCGCATTGAGGACGGCGAAGTTGTCCGGGCCCATCGTTTCCCTCGAGACGAACCCTAGCCATCCGAGCGACATCCGAAGCAGCGGGACGGGAGCGCACCCGCCCGCTCCTCGGCGGCCCAAGGACAAGCCGGCAAGGCCGCCGCGACGGCGCTTCAGGAACGGCTGGGCGGCGGGCACCACGCGACGGCAGTGGCGCAGGCGCGCCTCGCCTCTACTGCCACGTCCCCTTGTAGGTCGAGCACGTCGAGGTGCTGCTCGCGAGGGCCACCACGGGCGCTTTCGCTCGGGTGAGCAGGAGCGGCACGGTCAACGCCACGGTGAGAAGGTCGGCCACCTGGGCGTCGACGAGGTTGTGGGGATACTCGAGCGCGAACGTGGCGCCGTGGCTGGCCTTCTCCACGACGCTGAGCTTCGAGCCGCGGTGCGTCGTGCTCCAGAAGGTGCCGCCCAGCGAGAGCAGCATCTCCGCGGAGGTGAAGTTCATCACCAGCCGCAGGACCGGGTTGGTGAGCGCCTGCTGGTTCCGCTCCTGAAACCAGCGCTTCCAGGCCGCGTCGTCCGCGAAGCCCAGGAGGTCGCGCACCGCCAGCATGCACGCGAAGAACTGCACCTCCGGGACCCAGACGCTGTTGAGCGGGGGAGTCCGCAAGAGGGTGGCGACCGGCTCCGGCAGCGCGGCGGCCTGCAGCGTCGCCTCCGGAACGGCGTCGAGCACGAACGACCGGACGATGGTGCCCTTGGCCTGGCACTCGGGGTAGCTCTCCAGGCCCTTGGGGAGCCCGGCGATGTAGCTCGACATCCGCGTCGTTGGCTGGGGCATGCGGTCGGTCTCCCGTGTCTTGGCAAGCTCAGATGCCGGTGTAGGCGTGCCTTTGTACGCGATCCGCGTCGCCGGCGCCCGGGTCTCGTTTCCGGTGAGCTGCGGCCCCCTTGCTTGCCCAGGCGAGCCTGGCGGCGGCTCACGACCGCGCGAGAGCAGGGAACGAGCTCCGTGCCGGTGCGGCTGTGCCTCACACGGAGCGGCGCAGGCGTCGGCGCCTCCTCGCGGCGTTGAAGGACGCCCGTTTCGGAGCCCATTCGCCCAGCAAGCGTGCACCGCGGCCAGTCAGGAGCCAGCCCTGCTGCTTTCGCTATCGCTTCTCGCCACCGCGGGATGGAGGTGCGAAGTCCTTCAATTCCGTCTGAAGGTAGAAACGCGCCCTCTCGGAACAGTCGTTGACCACCTTGAACTTGCCCGCCTTTTCGACCGCGTACGAGAAGGCGCTGGCGGCCTTGTCCTTCAGGTGCCAGCCCCGATGCAGTCGCTCGGGCTCGTGGCGGGCGTGACCGCGTTCGCGGTCGCTTCGGGCTCTGGCGCGCAAGGGCGCTCTGGCGGACCGCCCTCCTGGGCGGGGGCTTGCTCGCCCGCCGGTCGGCCCTACCGTCCCGTCGCTGGCCCGCGGCCGACGCGCGTCCGGAGCCCTCCTTCATGCGCTTCCTCCTCCTCGCCGCCTTGCTGCTCGCCCCGCTGGACGCCTTCGCCGCCGGGGAGGCGTTCCCCGAGCTCAAGCTCCAGCTCACGCTGGCTTCCGCGGCGGAGCCGTCAGCGCCCTCCGGCGACGCGCTGGACTTCGATCTGCTGGGCGCGGCGAAGGCTCCGGTGGCGAGCGAGGACCAGGTGCGGATGGAGGGCCGTCTGCGGCTGCGCCGCGGGATGCTCACCGCGCACCAGGTCGGGGGAGTCGGGCTGCTGGGCTTCACCCTGGCCACCTGCGTGCTCGGCCAGCTCAACTACAGCGACCGCTTCGCCGGCCCTTCCACCGCGCGCTGGCAGCTTGGCCACGAGGTGGCCTCGTTCTCGACCCTGGGGCTGTTCGCCGCCACCGGGCTGATGGCGCTGCTGGCGCCGGTGCCGGTGGCCAAGAGCTCCCAGGGCCTGGACCGCGGCCTCTTGCACAAGGTCGGCATGGCCACCGCCACCGCGGGGATGCTCGCCCAAGCCGGGCTGGGCATCTACACCACCACCCGCGAGGGCTACCTGAACCAGCAGGACTTCGCCCTGGCGCACCTGGTGGTGGGCTACGTCACCCTGGCGGCGATGCTGCTGGGGGTGGGCGCGATGGTCTTCTGACTGGGACGAACGGAGGCTTTTGCCTTGGGCTCCATCTCGACGCTCTCGGTGCTGGCCCTGGCCCTTCTCTCGCAGTCCCCGGCTCCGCCCTCGCCCAAGATGCTCGCCCTCGACCCCGCCAAGAGCACCCTCACCTACGGCATCGTCCACAAGCTCCACAAGGTGTCCGCCGAGTGCAAGGCGGTGGAGGGCAAGGCGGCGCTGCTGCCCGACGGCAAGGTGCAGCTGATGGTCCGTGCGCCGGTGAGCGCCTTCAAGTCCGGCGACGCCAACCGCGACGAGCACATGCAGGAGGTGCTCGAGACCGGCAAGTACGGCTTCGTCACCTTCAAGGCGGTCGCCCAGGCGACCCCGCCCTCGACCTTCCCCGCGACCACCACGCTCACCGTCTCGGGCCAGCTCGACTTCCACGGGCGCAAGCGCACCGAGAGCGTGCCCCTCCAGCTCGAGTGGTCCTCACCGACGGAGGTGCGCGTCAAGACGACCTTCACCGTCAGCCTCGACGCCTACGAGGTCCAGCGGCCGTCGCTGCTGTTCATGAAGATCGACGACGCCTGCACCATCGGCGTCGACCTGTCGCTCAAGGAAGAGGCGAGGTAGGCCGATGCGCCGCGCCTTCGCCCTGCTCGCGACGACGACCTGGCTGGCCGCCTGCCAGCCCGAGCACAGCCCGGTTATGAGGCCCGGCGACAACTGCCAGCGGTGCCACTCCGACACCGGCAACGCTCGCCGCTGGACGCTGGCGGGGACGGTCTACCAGTTCCCGCGCGACGCGGCCGACCAGGGCACCCAGGGCGTGCGGGTGACGATCACCGACAGCGCCGGACGCCGCATCACGCTCGCCAGCAACGGCGCGGGCAACTTCTACTCGGCCGAGGGCCTGGTCCCGCCGTTCGCCGCGCAGGTCGAGTACGCCGGGCGCACGTCGACGATGCTCCAGCCGCAGGCCGGCACCTGCAACGGCTGCCACACGCTCCCGCCCCAGAGCGGGGCGCCGGGGCGCATCTACTGGGGCGGCGGGACGCCGCAGCCGGGCACGCACGACGGGCTGCCCTGCGACGTCGCCAACCTTTTGCAGAACCGCTGCGACTCCTGCCACTCGAATCCGCCCGCGGGCTCCGCGCCCATGGCGCTCGTGTCCTATGCCGACCTGATGAAGCCCGCGCCCTCCGACTCGGCGAAGACGGCAGCGCAGAAGTCGCTGGAGCGCATGAACAGCGCCAGCTCTCCGATGCCGCCCGGCGGACAGCTGCCGGCTTCGGAGATCGCGGTCCTGCAGAATTGGCTCGACGCCGGCGCGCCCCAGGGCTCGTGCTCGACGCAGGTGGATCCACCGGTGTGCACGAGCAACACGTACTACCAATCCGGCGGCGAGGAGGGCTCGTCTCTGATGAACCCGGGCATGGCCTGCCTGGCGTGTCACGCGCAGGGCGAGGGCCCCAGCTTCACGATCGCCGGGACCGTCTACCCCACCTTCCACGAGCCCGACCTCTGCGACGGCGCCGTGGGCCCCAGCGTCGTCGTCACCGACGCCCACGGCTCGGTCCTCACGCTGAGATCGAATGGCGCCGGCAACTTCTACACGGGCAAGGCCGTCTCGTTCCCGGTCTCGGTCAAGGTGACGTCCAGCGGCGCGACCCGGCAGATGAGCGCCTCCCCGAGCAGCGGCGACTGCAACGCGTGCCACACCCAGGACGGCGCGAACGGGGCTCCCGGCAGAATCAAGATGCCCTAGTCGCTTCGGGCTTGGACCTCAGAACCTCGGGCACTGCAGGCCTGACCTGACCCGAAGCCCGAAGAGGGCCCGCAACCCGCCGGTCGTGCAGAAGCCTGCACAGTGTGCCGACCCCAGCATTCGGGGTCGCGACCGGCCGGCTGGCGATCCCCGTATGAAACCGACCGGTTCCGCCTGTCCACCTCCTGGCACCGCGGCTGCTAGAGCGGCGCAGGCAAGAACGACCCTCCCGAGGATCCCATGAACCGCTCGCCATCCCGTTCCGCCGTCACCCTCGCCCTCGCATCCGCCCTCACCCTTTGCGGATGCTTCGTCCCCGTCAACAACGGCGACCACCAGGTGCTGTCGCTCTCCGCGGAGGGCGCCTGGGGCCCCGATGGAGCGCTGCTGTTTCCGCAGCTGGCCTCGCCCCAGGAGGTGCCCTTCGAGCTGAGCGAGGAGCTGTTGGTCACGGTCTTCCGCCAGGTGGGAAGCCAGGTCTGCTTCAAGGGCTGCACCGAGGCCGAATACGAGTCGCTGGAGATCGTGGAGTGCGGCTGTGGTCCGGCCTGCACGTGCCTCGAGGTGCAGAGCGCCTCGACCGACGCGCGCTTCCACGTCCTCAGCGTCCGAGGGCTCGTTCAGGGCCCGGCGGGGTTGACCGTCCGCGCCCGCCACGCCGAGACCGGCGAAGCGCGCGACGACGCCTTTTCAATCAGCTTCGAGCCCGTTGACCGGATCCAGTTGATGCGTTCGGTGCGGGGCTCGGGCTCGACGGCGGTGGCCTCCTTCCCCGGGGACCTCCTCGACCTCGAGACGCGCTTCCTCGACCGCAGCGGCCGGGCCATGTTCGTCGCCGCCCTCCCCGTCGACGCCTCCCTCAGCGGGGAGAGCGTGGCGCTGGAGTCCATGACCGAGACGTTCATCGGCTCCTGGCGCGGCGTCTCCTCGAGCTCGCTCGTTCTCGAGACCCTGCGCCCGGGGACGACCATGGTGCGACTCTCCCGAAAAGAGGTGCATTGGGAGGGCGCGCTGCGGGTGGCCGACCCGGCAGAGGTGGTGGGGCTCCGGGTGCGTCCCGTGACCGCCGAGGAGGTGGACTTCGAGACGCTCGCGGACGTCGACGCGCCTGAAGCAGGGCCGCTGCAAGACATGGTGACGGTGCAGCTCCCCCACGACGGCACGCCCCCCGAGTTCTTCGCCTTCTTCGTCCTGGCAGACGGCAGCCTGGCCGTTGGCGGTGCCGACTCCCTGACGCTCAGCGCCCCGCCGAGCTGCGAGCTCGAAACCGGCCGCAGGAGCTTCCAGATCCAGAGTTCCCGGGCCGTGGGTGGTGAACAGGAGTGCTCCGGCCACGGTGAGCTCCGCTCCAGCCTCGGCAACCAGCCGACGATCCCGGTCCTGGTCCACCCGGAGAAGTAGTTTTCGTTGGGCTTTGGGCTTCGGACCTCGACTTCGACGACAAGCCGGCTTGACCCGAAGCCCGAAGCCCGAAGCCCGCAGCCCGCAGCCCGAAATCCGGAATCAACCCCGGCGCCCCTCGCGTTGAACGTGCTGCAGCTCCAGCGAATGGCGAGGGACCTCCGATGAAGGCGGGAACCGAGCACGAGTCGCCCAAGGACCTCTCCGCGCGGGAGGTGGGTCGTGTGCTCCTGGAGTCGGCGCAGGACGCCATCTTCGTGATGGACGGAGAGCGCTTCATCGACTGCAACCCGGCGACCCTGCACCTGTTCGGCTGCCGCCGGGATCAAATCGTCGGGAAGGACCCGGTCCGGTTCTCCCCTCCGCTCCAGCCAGACGGCCAGGCCTCGGCGCACGCGGCCCGGAAGAGAATCGCGGCCGCGCTCGGCGGGACCCCCCAGCGCTTCGAGTGGCGCCACCGCCAGCTCCGGGGCGTCGAGTTCGACGCCGAGGTCAGCCTGAACGCCTCCGAGGTCGGCGGCCAGCTCGTGTGCCTCGCGGTCGTGCGCGACATCACGGCCCGCAAGCGCGCGGAGGCGGCGCTGCGCAGGAGCGAGCAGGAGAGCCGGGCCCTGGTCGAGGCGCTGCACGAGGCCAACGCCAGGCTCCAGGAGGTGGACCGCCGGAAGAACGAGTTCCTGGCGATGCTCTCCCACGAGCTGCGCAATCCCCTGGCGCCCATCCTCAGCAGCCTCTGCATCCTCGAGCGCACCGCGCCCGGCGGCGACCAGGCCCGGCGGGCCCAGGCGGTCATCGCGCGCCAGGCCCACCACCTCACCCGCCTGGTGAACGACCTGCTCGACGTCACTCGAATCGTGCGCGGCAAGATCCAGCTCCACCTGGAGCGCCTGGAGTTCGTCGGGCTCCTGCAGGAGACGATGGCGGACCACGGCCCGCTCTTCGCGAGCAGCGGCGTCGCGGTCGACTTCGACCCGACGCCGACCGAGCTCTGGGTCCGGGGCGACCGGACGCGCCTTGCCCAGGTCGTCGGCAACCTGCTCCAGAACGCGGCCAAGTTCACCCCTGCCGGCGGCCGGGTCCGCGTGGCGGTGGAGCAGGTGACCCAGGGGCGGCTGACCCTGACGGTGGCCGACACCGGCGCGGGGATCGACCCGCAGATGCTGCCGCGGCTCTTCCTGCCCTTCACGCAGGCCGAGATGACCCTCGACCGGGGCAAGGGCGGGCTCGGCCTGGGGCTGGCCGTGGTCAAGGGGCTGGTCGAAGAGCACGGCGGCACGGCGACCGCCGCGAGCGAGGGGCCCGGCCTGGGCGCCAGCTTCTGCGTCCACCTGCCGCTCGCGTCACCGGTCGAGGAGCGGCGGCCTGCCGATCCGATGGGCTCGGCCGCGGGCGCCGTGAGCCGCAGGGTGCTGGTCGTCGAGGACATCGCCGACGCGGCCGAGAGCCTGCGCGAGCTGCTGGAGCTGCGCGGCCATCAGGTCGCGGTGGCGCTCTCCGGCGCCGAGGGCCTGGCGCTGGCCAGGTCCTTCCGGCCGGAGGTGGTGCTCTGCGACCTCGGCCTGCCGGGGATGGACGGCTTCGAGGTCGCCATGGCGATGCGGGCCGACCCCGTGCTGGCTCGGCTCCGGCTGATCGCCCTGAGCGGGTACGCGGGCCCCGAGGACGTCGCGCGATGCCGCGAGGCGGGCTTCGACCAGCATCTGGCCAAGCCGCCCAGCCTCGAGCAGCTCGAAGGGGCCCTACGCAGCGCTGCCGGTCCCGAGGTCGCGGCGGTCCGGTCCGCTCCGGCGCCAGCGACCTGAGGTCAATCCCCGGCATCTCCAGCCAGATCCGCGACCCGGACGTGCTGTGGAGCTGACGGGCGGCGCGTTCAGGCCGAGGAGCGCAACTCGGCATGGGCCGGGAGAGCGGTGCGATGTGCGATGCTCGGCCTGCGTCGTCCCTCTTCCTTCCGGAGCCGTTGATGCTCTCCCAGATCCTCACCGCCAGCCTCGTCCTCTGGGCCGCCGGCGGCGCCGCGCCCACCGAGCCGCCCTCCTTCGCCCAGGTCGTCCAGGCGGAGGGCTCCTTTGCCTTCTCCGACGGCTCGTCGTCCTACCAGTTCTTCAAGGGCGGCCGGTTCGTGCTCGGGCCACTGGGGATGAGCGGCCGGACGATCGAAGGGGTCTGGTCGTCGCAGCCCGACGGCCCGCTCGTGATCGTCGGGACCTGGGGCTGGATCAACGGCGTCTCGCGCCCCAACGACTTCCGGCGGATGAAGATCAACCTGACTCCGCAGCCGGGCGAGCGGGTGGTGGAACCGTTCTCCGGGCTCAAGCTCCACCCCGTCTACTTCACGGTGGAGGAGCCTCGTCCCCGTCTCCGCGGCCGAGCACCAGAAGGCCACCGCCCGCCCGGCCAAGAAGCCCTGATTGATTCACCGCGCTGTCGGTGAACGCTGACATACCTTACGCAGGCCGGGCTCGAGGGCGGTCTACAGCTCCAAGAGCTTGGGCTGAACAAGCGGCCTCCACCACTTTCCCGCCCGGGACAAGCTGGCCTGGCGGACGGGATTTCGACTCCAGGCGCAGGGGAGAAGGCCTCTTCCACCTCAGCCGCGAGTCGTCGGTCGAGAAGATCTTGCGGTGGCGCGCTGGGAGGCGCGCTGAGCGGTCGGGCGAGCCTTGGCGGGGCTCCTCAGCCTCGCGGACCAGGCCAGCGACCTTGCGCTGCTTTCCGTCGCAGGGGCCGATGCGCGGAGCGACGGCTGAATCCATGTTGATGAACGCTGACATACCTTACGCAGGCTACGGTCAGCCCCTGATCAGCCGCCTGAAGCCAGGCACGAGGGCGATGGCGGCCAGCGGAATCGCCAGGAGCATCATCGGCCTGAAGGCGTGCGTCCACGCGTCCACCCGATCACCCAACATCAGCAGCAGCCAGTGGCGCGTCCGGTGATCCGGCGAGCGGTAGGCGATCTTCTTGATGACGCCCGACAGCCCTCGCAGCGGCACGGCGGTCCCGAACACCGGCACCGGCGACTTGTTCGACCTGCCGTGCAGCGGCGACGCCGGTTCGCCCGCCTGGTGCTCGGGCGGGTAGCGCGTGTTCGGCCAGGGCTGCGGCTCGCGCTCCATCGGCACGCCTGGCCGCGCCGCCGGGTCCCGGTCCACGCCCCAGTACTCCGGGCGCTTCACCGGCTGCAGCGACTGGTACGCCTCGCGCCGAAGGACGGTGTCGGTCGTGCCCAGCTGCGGCTCGCTCCTCGGTTCCATGGGTCCTCCAAGAAAGGCAGGGACGCCCTGCCCATTGGGCGTCCGCGCCACTCCGTCGTCTTCATGAGCGGCTGGCGGGCGCTCAGTTCATGTCACCCAATGCATGTCTATCTTCAGCAACCCAGCGTTCGGCCCGCTGGCGACGACAGCGTGCTCACTCGCGCCTCCGATGCTGGGATTCAGCATTGCCCCGGGCGTGGAAGCGCGGCACTACCCCGACAACGCTTTCTCTCGGTCTGCCCGTCCGCTGGCTGTCTCAGTCTGTCCTGCCCTATCTCCACTTGTTGGAGGCGGAAGGCTCTGTGGCTTCGGGCGTCCCGCCCGCCTAGCCGAGCGTCGCGGAGCGCTCAGTGCACGGTCGCCTTCGTCGTCGCCGCACGCCCCGGCATCAGCGCCACCTTGATGCAGCCGTCCAGCTTGCGCGCGAACGTGTGGTATGCGTGCGGCGCCTGCTCGAGCGGCACGCGGTGGGTGAACACGCGGCTGGGCTGGATGCGCCCGGCACGCACGTGCTCCAGCAGGTGCGGCATGTAGCGCTTCACGTTCGTCTGCCCGGTGCGCATGGTCTGCGCCTTGTTCATGAAGGTGCCGAGGTCCACCAGGTCGAACGGTGGCCCGTAGGCGCCGATGAGCGAGATCGTCCCGCCCTTGCGCGTGGCGTGGATGGCGACGTTGATGGCGTTGGGCGAGCCGGCCTCGAGCTTTCCGTAGACGCCCATCGCCCGGTGCAGCGGCGAGCCGGCCGCTTCGCAGCCCACCGCGTCGATCGTCGCGTCCGCCCCGCGGCCCTCGGTCATCCCCTTGATCGCCGTGACCGTGTCGATCGCCCGGAAGTCGAGCGTCTCCACGCCCAGCCAGCTGCGCGCGAAGTCGAGCCGGTACGGCTCCTGGTCCACCGCGATGACCCGACCCGCACCCATGGCCCACGCCGACCACATGGCGAACAGGCCCACCGGGCCGCAGCCCAGCACCACCACCGTCTCTCCACCTCTGAGCGCGCACATCTCGGCCGCCTGGTAGCCGGTGGAGAAGGCGTCGGTCAGGGGCAGCGCGTCGAGGTCGGAGACGTCTTCCGGGATGGGCTCCGCGTCGACGCCGATGAACGGCACCCGCACGTACTCGGCCTGCCCTCCGTCGTAGCCGCCGAAGGTGTGCGAGTAGCCGTAGATGCCCGCCGCCACGTCGGTGGCCGGGTTGGTGCTCTCGCAGTTCGCGGTCAGGCCGCGGCTGCAATAGAAGCAGCCGCCGCAGAAGATCTGGAACGGCAGCATCACCCGCTGCCCGGGCCGCACGCCCTGCGCCCCAGGCCCCACCTCCTCGACCACGCCCACCGTCTCGTGGCCGAACACGGTGCCCACCCGCGTGTCCGGCACCAGCCCGTGCAGCAGGTGCAGATCCGAGCCGCAGATGGCCGCCGCCGTCACGCGCACGATGCCGTCCTGCGGGTGCTCGATCCTGGGTGCGGCGTGGTCGCGCACCGCGACGCGGTAGGGCCCCTCGTAGGTGAGCGCTCTCATGGACTCAACGGTGGCGACGCGCGGGCCCCGACGCCATGAGGGCCCTGCTGCTATCCTGTCGCCGACCGTCCAGGAGATCACCGTGAGCCCCGTCGCCTCCTCGTCCCTTCTCGCGCTACCCGTCTGCCTCGTCACCGCGCTGCTCGCTCTTCCGGCCCAGGCTGCCGACCCTGCGGCCGGCGCCGCCAGCGCCAAGGACGCCAATGCCCTCCCCGTGCGTCCGGTCGAGGTACGCCCAGTCGCGACCGGCGACGTGGTGGAGGCCGTGCGCCTGGTCGGCGACCTGCAGGGCATCGAGGAGGTGCGGGTCTTCGCGCTGGTCCCCGAGCGGAATCCGGACGCTGACCGTGAAGGAGGGCCAGCTCGTCCGCCAGGGCGACGTGCTCGCGACCTTGTGGGCCGACCTGCAGAGCGAGGGCGTCAACCAGGCCGAGGCCATGCTCGAGGCCGCGCTCACCCAGCGCGACGCCGCCAACGACAACCTGAAGCGCACCAAGTCGATGGCCGAGGCCGGCGCCGCACCCCAGGCCCAGCTCGACGCGGCGCTGACCGGCTCGCGCGCCGCCGAGGCCGCCGTGCGCCAGGCCACCGCCGCCGTCGCCAGCGCCTCCGCGCAGAAGGAGCGGACGCTGGTGCGCGCGCCCATCCGCGGCGTCGTCAGCAACATCGCCTTGCGCGAAGGCGACCTGGCGAGCCCGGGCCTGCCGCTGATGACCATCGTCCGGCCGGACAAGCTCAAGGCCGTGCTGCGCGTGCCCGAGCGCGACTTCTTCCGGGTCAAGGAGGGCCAGCCGGTGACGGTCGAGCCGCTGGGCCAGGCGGGCAACGTCGCCAACGGCAAGGTCACGCTCAAGGGCCCGGTGGTCGACCGGATGACGCGCACCGGGCTGGTCGAGGTGATGCTCGACAACGCCGACGGAAAGTTCATGGCCGGCAGCGCGGTGCGGGCGGCCATCGAGCTGGTGCGCCGGCCGGGCGTGGTGCTGGTGCCCGCGAGCGCCATCCTCTTCACCGCCGACACCGAGCGCACGCGCAAGGCCATCGCCTTCGTGGCCGAGGGCGAGATAGGCAAGAAGCGCGAGGTCACGGTCGGCTGGCGCGAGGGCGACCGGTTGGAGATCGTCCAGGGCCTCGCCAAGGGCGAGCTGCTCGTCACGCAGGGCGCGCACCTCTTGCGCGACAACAACCCGCTCAAGCTCGTCTCCAGCACGACCAGCGGCGTCGAGGGCGCGGCGCGATGAAGGCGCTCACCGAGTTCTGGGTGCGCCGGCCCATCACCGGCGTGATGGTCTTCATGGGCCTGGCCATCCTGGGCGTGTTCAACCTCTCGCGCCTCAAGCTGGACATGCTGCCCAACATCGAGTTCCCCATCGTCCTGGTCTACGCGCAGTACCCCGGCGCGGGCCCGGAGTCGGTGGAGCAGCTGGTGACGCGGCCCATCGAGGACGCGATGGCCAGCGTGCAGCGCGTGGAGGACATCAACTCCACGAGCTTCGACTCCATCTCGCTCACGCTGATCAAGTTCGCGTGGGGCACGGACATGAAGCAGGCGGACATCGACGTCCGCAAGAACCTGGAGATCTACGCGGTCGACCGGCTGCCCGACGACGTCAAGCGGCCCATCTCCTTCGCCTTCGACCCCTCGCTGCAGCCGGTGCTGATGATGACCGTGAACGCGCCGGGCACCGCCGCCTCGGTCAAGAAGCTGGCCGACGACGAGATCTTCCCGTTCCTCTCGCGCATCCCCGGCGTGGCGGCGGCCGAGGTCGTCGGCGGCGTGGAGCGCGAGATCCAGGTGCGGCTCGACCCCGAGTGGCTGCAGGCCTACCGCGTCCCGGCGCAGGCGGTGGTGATGGCGCTGCGCGGGTCCAACGTCATCATCCCGGGCGGCAAGATCGACCAGGGCCCGCAGGAGCTGAACATCGCCACCCGCGGCGAGTTCACCTCGGTGGACCAGGTGCTGGACGTGGTGGTCGGCGCCACGGCGGGCGGCACGCTGGTGCACGTGCGCGACGTGGCCGAGGTGGTCGACAGCTTCGCCGAGCAGCGCGCGGTGGTGCGCAGCGACGGCAAGCAGTCGGTGCTGGTGGCGCTGCGCAAGCAGTCCGACGCCAACACGGTGCAGGTAGTGAAGCGCGTCTACGGCGAGCTGAAGGACCTGGAGAAGCGCCTGCCGCCGGGCGTCACGTTGAGCGCGGTGTTCGACCAGGCCGAGCCGATCACCATGTCGCTCTCCAACCTGTCGGACAGCGCCTACCTGGCGACGCTCCTGACCGCGCTGGTGCTGCTGGTCTTCCTGCGCTCGCTCTCGACCTCGACCATCGTGCTGGTCAGCATCCCGCTGTCGCTGCTCTCGACCTTCACGGTCATGGACTTCGCCGGCGTCACGCTCAACGTCATCTCCATGGCCGGCCTGGCGCTGGCGGTGGGCATGTTGGTGGACAACTCCATCGTCGTCCTGGAGAACATCTTCACCCGGCTCTCCAACGGCGAGAGCCCCAAGGAAGCGGCCATCGACGGGACCAAGGAGAATGGCGATGCCCATCGTCGCCTCCACCCTGACCACCGTCGTCGTCTTCGCCCCGGTGCTCTTCGTCCCCGGCCTCGCCGGCCAGCTCTTCAAGGACATGTGCCTGACCATCGTGGTCTCGCTGATGCTGTCCCTGGTCATCGCGCTCACCCTGGTGCCGATGATGGCGAGCCTGATGGTGCGCGCCGGCAGCAAGCAGAGCCTGTTCGGCCGGGTGATGACCCGGCTCACCTGGTGGGTGGACCCGCTCTCCGACCAGTACGGGCGCTTCCTGGGCAAGGCGATGAAGCGGCGCTGGCTGGTCATCCTGAGCTCCATCGTCTTCTTCGGCGGGACGATGGCGCTCTACCCGCTCCTGGGCATCGACTTCATGGCCAAGACCGACGAGGGCCACTCCACCTTCACCGTCAAGGCCGCGCCGGGCACCTCGCTCGCCACCACCGACCAGCTCTTCAAGGAGGTGGAGGAGATCTTCAAGAAGGAGGTCCCGGAGCTCACCGTGATGGTCAGCCAGTTCGGCACGAGCGACATGTTCGGCGCCATCATGGGCCAGAGCTCGTCGAGCGGGACCATCCAGTACCGGCTGGTGAAGCGCGCCCAGCGCACCCGCAGCCAGCAGGAGATCGAGTCGGCGCTGCGCACGAAGGTCGAGGGCCTGGCGGGGCTGGAGGTCAAGCCGCAGCAGATGCAGCTCTTTGGCGGCGGCGGCGACGTGGTGGTCAAGCTGTTCGGCGACGACCTGGAGAAGCTGCGCGAGCGGGGCCTCTTGGTAAAGAACCGGATGGAGCTGGTGCCGGGCGCGGTGGACGTCACCTTCAGCATGGAGCAGGGCCAGCCCGAGCTGCGCGCCGAGCTGGACCGCGAGCAGATCCGCCAGCTGGGGCTCTCGCCCGCCGAGGTGGCGGCGACGGTGTCGACCTACTTCCTGGGCACGACGGCGACGATGTACCGGGAGGCCGGCGACGAGTTCAAGGTCAACGTGCGCGCGCCGCGCGAGGTCCGCGAGGACGTCACTCGGCTGCGCTCCCTGCCGGTGGTCACGCCGCGCGGCGTGACCGTGCCGCTGGAGACGGTGGCCAACATCGAGCCGGCGCTGGGCCCGCGCAGCATCACCCGCGAGAACCAGCGCCGCATGGCCACCATCGCCATGACCGCGGACAAGATCCCGCTGGAGACGCTGGTGACGCGGGTGGAGGCGGCCATGGCCGAGCTGCCGCCGGCGCCGGGCATCACCCCGTCCATCGAGGGCACCGCCGAGGACCTGCGCGACTCGTTCAAGGCGCTGTTCATCGCCTTCTTCGTCGCGGTGGTGCTGGTCTACATGGTGATGGCGAGCCAGTTCGAGTCGCTGCTCGAGCCGTTCGTCATCCTCTTCACCGTCCCGGTGGCGCTCTCGGGCGTCATCCTGGCGCTGGTCATCACCCACACCACGCTGCAGGTGACGGCGCTCATCGGCGTCATCCTGCTGGCCGGCGTGGTGGTGAACAACGGCATCGTCCTCATCGACGTGCTCAAGAACAAGCGCCTGGCCGGCGAGGACCTCATCGAGGCGGCCATCGACGCCGGGCGCAGCCGCTTGCGGCCGATCCTGATGACGGCGCTGACCACCATCTTCGGCATGGTGCCGCTGGCGTTCGAGATTGGCGAAGGCTCGGAGCTGTGGGCGCCCATGGCCCGCGCCGTCATCGGCGGCATGACCGTCTCCACGGTGCTGACGCTGGTGCTCATCCCCGCCATCTATGTCGTGCTGGCCAACTTCGCGGACAAGCGGGCGGCGAAGAAGAAGGCCAAGCTGGAGGCGAAGCTGGCGGCGGGCTGAGCTTTCGGTTTTGGGGACCGCGGACCTTGTGATTGGTCAGGATTGGTCTGCGGCTTGTGAGGTGCAGTCTCAGGGTTGGTGGCTGCGGGCCTCCGGGCCCGCCCGGTCCTTCTTCCTTCACCCCACTCCAGTTCTTTGGGCAGCCAGCCTGTGGTGGCTGCGGGCCTCCGGGCCCGCCCGGTGCTTCTTCCCTCACCCCACTCCAGTTCTGCGGGCAGCCCAGCCTGTGGTGGCTGCGGGCCTCCGGGCCCGCCCGGTCCTTTGTCCCTCACCCCACTCCAGTTCTGCGGGCAGCCCAGCCTGTGGTGGCTGCGGGCCTCCGGGCCCGCCCGGTCCTTCTTCCTTCACCCCACTCCAGTTCTCTGGGCAGCCAGCCTGTGGTGGCTGCGGGCCTCCGGGCCCGCCCGGTGCTTCTTCCCTCACCCCACTCCAGTTCTGCGGGCAGCCCAGCCTGTGGTGGCTGCGGGCCTCCGGGCCCGCCCGGTGCTTCTTCCCTCACCCCACTCCAGTTCTGCGGGCAGCCCAGCCTGTGGTGGCTGCGGGCCTCCGGGCCCGCCCGGTCCTTTGTCCCTCACCCCACTCCAGTTCTGCGGGCAGCCCAGCCTGTGGTGGCTGCGGGTCTCCGGGCCCGCCCGGTGCTTTGTCCCTCACCCCACTCCAGTTCTGCGGGCAGCCGAGCCTGTGGTGGCTGCGGGCCTCCGGGCCCGCCCGGTCCTTCTTCCTTCACCCCACTCCAGTTCTGCGGGCAGCCCAGCCTGTGGTGGCTGCGGGCCTCCGGGCCCGCCCGGTGCTTCTTCCCTCACCCCACTCCAGTTCTGCGGGCAGCCCAGCCTGTGGTGGCTGCGGGCCTCCGGGCCCGCCCGGTGCTTCTTCCCTCACCCCACTCCAGTTCTGCGGGCAGCCCAGCCTGTGGTGGCTGCGGGCCTCCGGGCCCGCCCGGTCCTTCGTCCTTCACTCCACTCCAGTTCTGTGGGCAGCCCAGCCTGTGGTGCCTGCGGGCCTCCGGGCCCGCCCGGTCCTTCTTCCTTCACCCCACTCCCAGTTCTGTGGGCAGCCCAGCCTGTGGTGGCTGCGGGCCTCCGGGCCCGCCCGGTCCTTCTTTCTTCACCCCACTCCCAGTTCTGTGGGCAGCCCAGCCTGTGGTGGCGGCGGGCCTCCGGGCCCGCCCAGTCCTTCGTCCCTCATTCCACTCCAGTTCTGTGGGCAGCCCAGCCTGTGGTGGCTGCGGGTGAGCAACAGGCCGCTCTGGTGGCAGCGGCGACAGGCACAGCCCCTGCAGCCGCCCACCGCTGCCGCGTCGGAAGCCATCACCACAGCAGCGCGACAGAGGGGGGAAATTCATTGAAACCAGAGAGGATGTACCGAAGGGCTCTTCCGCATTGGCGCATCGAGGGAGCCATCTACTTCGTGACTTGGCGTCTCGCCGTGGACCAGCCCGTGTTGTCCGCGAAGGAACGCACCATCGTCCGCGACGCGCTGGTCTTCGCCGACGGGAAGAGCTTCATCCTGTTTGCCTATGTCGTCATGGACCACCACGTCCATCTCCTCGTGCAGCCGCGCATCCCGCTCGAGAAGGTCATCCATTCCTGGAAGTCCTACACGACTCGAGTCCTCCAGCAGCAACGTGACCGAGCCCTGGGGGGCCGTATCTGGCAGACGGAGTACTACGCCCGGATCGTGAGGAGCGCCGCGGATCTCGTCGTGAAGACCCGCTACATCCTCGAGAACCCTCTCCGGCGCTGGCCCAACGCGGGCCGGTATGAGTGGGTCTGGGCCCTGGGCTACACCGAGTCGGAAGCCAGCGCTTGGTTCTGTCCCGATGGGCCCCTTCATGAATAGTGAACTGGGCGGGCCCGGAGGCCCGCAGCCACCACTGTCTGGGCTGCTCCCAAATCAGAAGTCGAGTGGAAGGGAATTAGGACTGGGCGGGCCCGGAGGCCCGCGGCCACCAACCCGGAGGCCAGGTAATCATCCAGCAGACCAGACACCCGCCAGGAAGCTCAGCTGGTGCCTACAGCTTCGCGACATCCACCCCCAGCGTCAGGACTCCGATGCACTTGCCGCCGTCCATGACTGGCACCGAGATCTGGCTCTCGTACACCTGGGCGCTGTCGTCGAAGTACACCGGCGAGACGTAGGTGCCGCCCTTCCCGCCCTTGTAGGCCTCGGTGAACTTGGGCTTGTCGCCACGCCAGTAGTTGCTGGTCTTGGCGGCCATGGAGACGTTCGAGCCGTTCTTGTCCATCAAGTACGCCTCGATGAAGTACGGCTTGCTCTTGACGATCTCCCGCAGCCTGTCGCCCGCCGGGCCGTTCTGGATGGACTTCATGAAGTCGTCCATCCCCTGCGTGGCCGCCCACTTCTTCTGCAGGGCCTTGGCCTGCTCCAAGGTTTCGCCCTTGGCGTTCCTGGCCTTCACCGCCGAGACGAACACCGCCTCCTTGCCGTAGGCCGCCAGGGCTGGCGCCAGGTCCACCACCGCCTTGGGCGGCGGCTTCTCCGCGGCCAGGGCCTGCGCCGCCACGAGCAGCACCACCACACCGACGACCCGCGCACCGAACGTCCTCATGCCTTGCCTCCCGGAGACTGCGTGCTGCCGTTCGCCTTCACCTTGTAGCTGCCGACCAGCGCCTCGATGTTCTTGCTGATGCCGGTGAGCGCGTCGCCGGCGCGGTTGATGGAGTCGCTGCGCTTCATGGTCTCGTCGACCACCTTCGACAGGTCGGTGATCGCCGTGAAGATCTGCGTGATGCCCGCGTTCTGCTGGCTCACCGCCGCGCCGATCTGCCGGACCGCCGACGAGCTCTCCTTCACGATGGCCGACAGCTCGCGCAGGTTCTCGCCCGACTGCTTGGTCTGGCCGAGGTTGGCCTCCATGCGCTGCGAGCCGGCCTCGGTGATGCCCACCGCCGCCTCGATGGCCGCGGTGATGTCGTCCAGGATCTCGCTGACCCGGTTGGTGGACTGCACCGACTGGTCGGCCAGGGTGCGGATCTCCCGGGCCACCACCGCGAAGCCCTTGCCGTGCTCGCCCGAGCGCACCGCCTCGATGGCCGCGTTGAGCGCCAGCATGTTCGACTGGTCGGCGATGTCCTTGACCGTCCCGGTGATCTTCCCGATGAGCCGGGTGCGGTCCTTGAGCTGGCCGATCTTCTCGGCGATCTCCACGACCTGCGCGCGGATCTCACCCAGCCCGCCCAGGCTCTTCTCGATGGCGTCCTCGCCGTCGCGGCCCAGCTCGTCGGCGTGCTGCGCGACCGCGATGACCTCCTCGGCCTTCTGCGCCGCCATCTGCGAGGTCTGCTTGATCTCGTTGGCGGTGACCTGCGTCTCCTGGATGGCGGCCGCCTGGCGGGTGACCGACTGCCCTTGCTCGGCGGTGATGGTGGTCAGCGCCGCCACCTGCTCGGAGAGCAGCCGCCCCGACTCCTGCAGCGCCAGGATCATCTCCTGCAGGCTGCCGACCATCCTCGCGAACGAGGAGGCGAGCTCGCCCACCTCGTCGCTCGCGTCCACCTCGACGGCCCGCGTCAGGTCGCCGCTCTTGACGATGTGGCTGACCACCGCGTTCAGCTCGGCGATGGGCCGGACCATGCTGCGCGAGACGAACACCGCCGCCAGGAGCGAGGCGAGGCCGATGATCACCGCCAGCAGCATCGTCAGCTTCATGGTCCGGGTCACCACCGCGAACGCCTCGCCGCTCTCGACCAGGGCGACGAAGGTCCACCCGTTGCCGACCGCGCCGTCCGCCTTGTTCGACCACGCCTTGTCCGACCACGCCACCGTCCAGGCCCCGGCCTCTCCCTTGCCCTGCGGCGACGACCGCGCCAGCTCGCCCAGCTTCTGGCGCGGCAGCTCGGTCGCCCCGCCGGTGTCGAGCAGCACCTCGCCGGCGGCGCCGAGGATGACGTAGCGGAAGGTCTGCTGCCCCCGTGCGGCGGCGCGCTTCAGGTCGGGCTCGAGCCGGGTGTTGAGCGAGTCCCAGTCGTAGGCCCCCAGGAGCACGCCGATGGTCTGCTTCTCGGTGTCGACCAAGGGCAGCGCCAGGTAGAGCACCCGCCCGCCGAAGCTCGGGTCCATGGCGATCTGCGAGTCCTGCAGCTTCTGGTCGCGCTGCGCGCCGGTGAACCACGCCGCGCCCCGCACCGCCTCCTGCTTGCCGGCCAGCTGCGTCTTCAGCTCGGCCTTGCTGGCCGAGACCACCGCGCCGTCCGGCGAGAACAGCGCCAGGCCCTTGAGGTCCGGGTAGCGCCGGGCCGTGGTCTCGAGCACCTGGTCGCTCTTCTCGAAGGCGTTGAACATCAGCGCGCCGCTGATGATGGGGTTCTCCACCAGGCTGCGCAGGACGTAGGTGCGCTCGAGCAGCGCCGTCTCCACGCCGGTCTCCATGCTCGTCGCCTCGCCCTGCACCGTGGCCAGGACCTGGTCGGTCAGCCCGTCGCGGAACCAAGCGGAGGAGACCATCCCCAGCGCGGCCAGCGGCAGCAGCGACAGCGCGCCCGCAAAGAGCAGCAAGCGTGAGCGGAAGCTCAACCGCACCGACTTCATCGTCGCAGCCATGACGGCGCGCCCTCCTTTGGTTGTCTTTCGGTTCGATCCATTCGGTTCTTCAGCCTTCGAATCCACCGGCGCAGGCCGCCACCAGCGCCCGGCCCACCTCGGTCGGGGCGAGCGTGACCTCCGCCGCGTCGAGCTGGACCGCCGCGCGCGGCATGCCCCACACCACGCAGCTCGCCTCGTCCTGCGCGAAGGTCAGCCCGCCCGCGCGCCGCAGCGCCAACAGTCCCCGCGCCCCGTCCTCGCCCATGCCCGAGAGCACGATGCCGCCCGCGCGCGCCCCCAGGACCTTGGCCAGCGAGGCCAGGAGCAGGTCCCCCGACGGCCGGTAGTGCCCCTTCGAAGCCTTGGTGAGCAGCACCTCGCCCTCGCCCAGCTCCAGGTCGCAGCCGTCGGGCGCCAGGTAGACGTGCCCGGCCTGGGCCCGCTCGCCGTGGACCGCCACTTCGATCACCAGCTGGCTGACGTCGGTGAACCAGCGCACCAGCCCCCGGCCGAAGCCGTCGGCGATGTGCTGCGCCACCAGGAGCGGGACGGGCAGGCCGCGCGGCAGCGGAGCCAGGATCTCCGCGAGCACCTGCGGCCCGCCGGTGGAGGCCACCAGGCCGAAGGCCTTGAGCGGTCCCGCCCGCGCCGCCGGCCCAGCGGGCGCCGGCGCGAGGTGCGGGGCGCGCGAGGCGTGCCGGGTGACCACCGGGACCTCGCTCATCAGCCGCACCGTGTCGCGGACCTGCGCGCCCCACGCGTCGAGGTCGGCGCCCGTGCGGACCTGCGGCTTGGCGACCAGCGCCAGCGCCCCGGCCGCCAGGGCGCGCACCGCCAGGTCCTCCTGCGTCGCCGCCAGCTGGCTCACCACCACGATGCGGGTGGGGGCCTCGGACATGATCCGCTCGGTCGCTCCCAGACCGTCGAGGCGCGGCATGAGCACGTCGACGGTGATCAGGTCCGGCCGCAGCTTCTTGGCGAGCTGCACCGCCTCCTCGCCGTCCTCGGCCTCGCCGACGACGGCGAAGCGCGGGTCGGCGCCGAGCAGCGCGCGCAGCGCCCTTCGCAGGGTCGGCGAGTCGTCGGCGATGAGCACCCGGGTCACGCCCTCGGTCACGACGCCGCCCCCCTTCGCTTGGCCACCGCGCGCGCGAGCTCGGAGAGCAAGAGGCCCGCGGCGCAGTCCTTCTTGGAGAGGAAGGCGTCGGCGCCGGCGGCCCGGCCGCGCCCTCGCTCGGTCTCGTGGTCGTGGGCGGTGACCAGGACGATGGGCAGCGCCGCCGTCTCCGGCCGGCCCCGCAGCATCGCCGTCAGCGCCACGCCGTCGACCTCGGTGCCCAGGTCGATGTCGCAGACCAGGGCCTCGTAGCTCGTGTGCCGCAGGTGCTCGAGCGCCTGCGCCACGCTCGAGGCGGCGTGGACGACGTACCCGGAGGACTCCAGCACCGAGCGGTGCACCGCGCGCGCGGTGAGCGAGTCGTCGACCACCAGCACCTGCCGCGCCGCGGTGGCGCTGGCGGCGACCGCCATCCCCCCGGCCGAGGCGAGCCACCCCGGGCGCAGCACCGGCACCGGCTCGCCGCGCGAGAGCAGCACCGCGCCCAGGTAGGCGCCCAGGTCGCGCACCTCGCGCGGCAGCGGCCGCACCACGCTCGCCTGCTCGCCCTGGACCTCGTCCACCGCCACCATCAGCTCGCGGCCGCCGGCGACGACCCGCAGGACCGGCTGGCCGGGCGCGGGCGCCATCGCCTGGCGCAGCCCGAGCCGGCCGCCCAGGTCGTCCAGCGGCAGGGCCTGGCCCTCGTGCTCGAAGAGCAGCGAGGCGCGGCCGCGGGTGACCTTGCCGGACTCGGCGCGGGTGACCGCCTTGACCGCCACCGTGGGCACCGCCACCGTGGTCTCCCCCAGGCGCAGCAGCAGCACCGAGGTCGAGCCGATCTCCACCGGCAGCGAGAGGGTGAAGCGCGTGCCCTGGCCGGGGACGCTCGCGACCTCGATGCTGCCCTGGACGCCCGCCAGCGAGGCCACCACCACGTCCAGGCCGACGCCGCGGCCGCTGACCTCGGTGACCGCGTCGCGGGTGGAGAAGCCCGAGCGGAAGACGAGCTGGCACACCTGGGTCTCGGTCATCGCCTCCAGCTCGGAGGGGCCCACCAGGCCTCGGGCGAGCGCGAGCGAGCGCACCCGCGCGGTGTCGATGCCCGCCCCGTCGTCGGCGACCTCGATGAAGGCCATGTTGCCCGTCTGCTCCACGCGGACGGTCAGCGCGCCCTCGCGGTGCTTGCCCCGCTGCTCGCGGACCTCGGGCTTCTCGACGCCGTGGTCGAGCGAGTTGCGCACCAGCTGGACCAAGGGCGCGCGCAGCGCCTCCAGCAGCCGGCGGTCGAGCGCCACCTCGGCGCCGACCGACGAGAGCTTCGCCTCCTTGCCCAGCTGCCGGCACAGGTCGCGCACCGTGCGGTGCAGCGGCGCGATGACGGTCTGCACCGGCAGGGTGCAGATGGCGCGGATGCGCTCCTCGACCCCGTCCAGCGTGGCCGCGGTCTCGGCGTTGTCGGCGTCGAGCGCGCGGCGGACGTCGGCCAGGGCCTCGCGGGACTCGGCGGTCTGCCGGCGCAGCGCCGGCGCGTCGAGCGCGGCGAGGACCCGGCGCAGCTCCTGGCTGCGGCTCTGCAGCCGCAGGCTCATCTCGCGCAACCGGTCCACGTCGCCGGCGAGCCCGGTGACGGTGGCGGTGTCGACCCGCCAGCCTGCGGCCTCGTCGGCCGCGCCTCCGGCGCCCTCCGGGCCTTCGCCCGCGGCCGCCCTCTGTTGGGTGACGGCCTGGGGCCTGACTTCGCCGCCTGAGGCGGCGTCACCAGGGGGCGGAGCCGCCGCCGCGGCCTCGAGCCCGGTGCGCGCGCTGCCGAGATCGGGGAGCTCGGGCTTGTTCTCGGCGCGGGCGCGCACCCACCGGAGCAGCGCGTCGAGCGCCCCCAGGAACGCGTCCACCTGCGCCGCGGGCATCGGCTGCAGCGAGGCCTTGAGCGGCGCGACCATGTCCTCCATCTGGTGGGCGAGCGCGGCGACCTCGCCCATGCCGATGGTGGCGGAGCTGCCCTTGAGGTTGTGGAGGGCGCGGCCCAGGCCCTGGTACGTCTTGGAGAGCGCCTCGCTCCCGGCCGGGTCCTTCTCGACCTGCAGGAGCGAGCGGGTGATGCGGTCGGCGAGATCCTGGGCCTCGCGCACGAAGCCGACCACCAGGCCCTCGAGCAGCGGGTCAATCATGGGCGCCTCCCGCCCCTGGGCTGCTTCCGCGGCGGCTGCGCTCGACGAGCGCGCCCACGTCGACCAGGCCGACCTGCTTGAGGGAGGCGCCGCTGGCGAGGGTCACGTCGACCACCGGCGCGTCGGACTTGGAGCGCGCCTGGTCGACGGCAGCGACCGGGAGCGCGCCGATGCGCGGCACCTGCTCGCAGTCGACCGCCACCAGGTGCCCGTCGCCCGCCTCGACGACCAGGAGCACCGCGCAGTCCTGGCGCCAGCCGCGCACCCCCAGCAGCGACATCAGGCTCAGGGCGCACAGGAGCTGGTTCTGGAAGCGCAGGAAGCCCAGCACGTGGGGCGGCGCGAGCGGCAGCGGGGCCACCAGGCGCAGCGGCACCACCGCGCGCAGCGAGGCGAGCGCGATGGCGTAGGTGTCGGTGCCGACCGGGAACAGGGCGACCGGGAGGGTGGCCTCGGCCTCGGCGCCCTCGTCCTCGCGGCGCAGGGCCCGCTGGGCGCGGGCAGCCAGCAGCTCGAGCAGCTCCGGAGAGAGCTCGTCGCCCAAGAGGGTGGGATCCGGTGCGCTCACTTCTTCTGCTCCGCGTCGAGGAAGGCCCGCGCCGCCGAGGCATAGAAGTCGGCCGGCAGCGGCTCGGGGCCGTCGATGGAGGTCTGACCCGGCAGGATCAAGGTGCGCTCGAGGACCTCGCGCATCAGCGCCACCGCGGCGCTCTTGCGGCCGTCCCGGGCATACAGCAGCGCGCTCTCCAGCAGCGCCGGGACGTAGCCGGGCGCGATGTCGCGCAGCTCGGAGAGCTGGCGTTCAGCGGCGTCCCGCTCCCCCTGCTCGAGCTGACCGAGGGCGCGCACGTGCAGGGCCACGGGGTCCACCGCGCCGCGCGCCCTCGACTCCGCCGAGTCCCCCGAGTCCGCCGAGGTCGCCCCGCCGGTCGACGCGGGCGGAGGAGGCGGCAGCACTTCCCCGGCGGAAGAGCGCGCCGCGGAGGAGCGCCGGCGGAGGGCGCGGGGCTTGGGCAGGCGCTTGGGCGGCGCCGGCACGGTGTCGGCGCCGTCCGCGCGCACGAAGATCTGGTGCTCGGGCGAACCGCAGCGCTCGACGCCCGGCGGCGCGGTGGCGCCCACGTCCATGGCCGCGAAGGCGAGCACTCCGCCCGGGAGGAGCGCTCCGGCGAGCGAGGCGCGGACCTGCTCGGCAGGCGCGGGGGCGAAGTAGATGAGGACGTTGCGGCAGAAGACGAGGTCGAAGGCCCCGGGCTCGGGCGGGGAGGCGAGCAGGTTGTGGACGCGGAACTCGGTGTGCTCGCGCAGCTCCGGCCGCACGCGGCGCTCGTCGCGGCCAGAGGTGCCCGGCTCGAAGAGGTCGGCGAGGAGCGGGTTGCCCCGCCGCAGCGACCAGGAGCCGTAGCGGCCCTCGCGGGCGTGCTCCACGTTGCGCGGGAGCAGGTCGGTCCCCAGCACCTGGAAGCGGCGAAGCCCGGCCGCGTCGAGCACGGCGCTGAGCGAGTACGCCTCTTCGCCCGTCGAGCAGCCCGCGCACCAGGCGCGCACCAGGCGTCCGTCGGCGGCCCAGGCCGGAACGAGCGAGGAGGCGACGAACTGGAAGTGCTCGGGCTGGCGGAAGAAGTAGCTCTCGCCGACGAGCACGGCCTGGCTGAGCAGGTCCACCAGCGCGCGGTCGCCGGCAGCGGCGCGCTCCAGGATCGCCTCGGGGCTCTCGCCCTTGGCGAGCAGCGGCGCCAGGGCCGCCTGCAGCGCCTCCTCGCGCACCGCCTGCTCGTCGAAGCCGGTCCAGCGGGCGACCAGGGAGACCAGGCGCGTGGCGACGAGGCCGCGCGGGCCCTTCTGGGCGCGGGCCAGCATCATCGAACGTCTCCGGGCAGCTCGCGCAGCAGCGCTCGGATCTCGCCCAGCAGCGAGCCGGAGAAGAGGGAGGCCGGCTCGAGCACGGGCAGAAAGGCGCGACCGGCGGCGGCATCGGCTGCCTTCGGCGCGCCCTGACCTTCGCCCGTCGCCCGCAAGAAACAGCGCAGGACGCGGCCGTAGACGCCGAACTCGCCGCCGCCCACCTGCTCCCTTGGCACGACGGCCTCGGAGGGGAACTCCTCCGGAGCGCTGACGCGGTCGAAGCAGAGCGCCAGCAGCACGCCTTGCTCCTCGACGACGACCAGCTTGCGCTCGGCCACCGGGGTCTGGTGCTCGACGCCCATGCGCCGGGCCAGGTCGAGCACCGCGACCAGCTGCCCGCGCAGCGAGAAGATGCCGACGAGGTAGTGGGGAGCGGAGGGCAGCTGCTGCAGCATCGGCTGGAGGAGCACGGTGCGCACGCTGGAGAGCGGCAGGCACAGCTCGTAGGGGCCGACGCCGACGGGCAGCGCGGCCAGGGAGCCTTGGCGCTTGCGGCGCTGGACGTCCTCCAGGGCCTGGTTGACCGCCGAGAGCAGCCTGTCCGCAGCGACCGGCTTGGAGAGGAAGCGCTCGGCGCCGGCCGCCAGGCACTCGGCTTCGCGGGAGCTCTCGGAGGAGAGCACGATGACCGGCACCTCGCGCAGCCGCGAGTCCGCCTTGACGCGCGAGAGCACCTCGCCCCCGTCCATCTCGGGCATCGACAGGTCCAGGAGGACGAGGTCGGGGATCCGCTGGGCCATCCGCTCCAGCGCCTGTCGGCCGTTGGAGGCCGTGACCAGGTCGCAGTGGCCGGTCAGCGCCGCGCGCTCGAAGGCGAGGACCGCCTCGCTGTCGTCCACCAGCAGGACCGCGGGAAGGCTCACGCAGCTCTCCCCAGGACCTTGTTGACGGTGTCCATGAGGCGGGTGCCGCTGACGGGCTTGCGCACGAAGTCGTTGGCGCCGGCGTCGCGGCCTTCCTGCTCGAGCTCCGGCTTGGTGTCGCTGGTCAGGAGGATGACGGGGACGGCGCGGACCCGCTCGTCCGGGTCGGTGCGGACGGCTTTGAGGAAGGCGATGCCGTCCATCGGCTCCATGCGGACGTCGGCGATCACCAGCTCTGGGGTCATGACCCGCAGGAGCCGCAGCGCCCGCTCGCCGTCGCCAGCCTCGATGAACTCAGCATTCAGATTCCCCAGGAAAACCCGGAGGATCGTGCGGATAGAGGGACTGTCGTCCAGGAGCATGACGCGCATAACATTCTCCAGCCCCCTGCTTTCTCTTTCTAATCCAGTAAGCCTTCCCGCAGCACGGCTAGTGTTCTACACACCTCTCCGTCTTCTCCATCGGCTCGCTCGCGCCGTTTCGATAAACGCCAGAATGCGCGGCGCTGACAGGTCTAACCCATCTGTCAGGCTGACGACGAAGGGTATCCGGTGGATACAAGTTTCTCGACAGCAGACAACCGACCGGCGGCACGAGAGCTGGCTTTGTAGGCACCGGCCGGCTTGCCCAGCGCAGCGGCTTCTACGGAAGGAGTCTGGGAAATCTCAAGGGACCGCCCCCCCGTTTGGGGGGGGGGGGGGGGGGGGGAGGGGCTTCCGTACGATCGGGCTCAAGCGCCGCCAAGCTTCAGGTCGACAGCGCAGGAACTGCGTGCTCGGTCAGCGGCACCGACCGGTGCGTCAGGACCCTTGGGTCGCTTGAGTGCCCGCGCACGGTACCCGTGGGCGCCTTGGTGATCGGATGCGGTACGGGTAGCGCCACGAGCTGCAGCTCGGTGAGCTGCGTCGTCGGCGTCGAACGCCGAGCAAAGCCAGCACGGGCAGCCACGCAATCGAGCTCGCCCCCGTGCTCGAGCAGGCGCAGCCGCCGCCGTCGCTGACGGTCACGTTGGTAGGCGCCGAGCGGTTTCCGGCGAGGTCCACCACGGAGACGGCGAGGGTGACGTCCAGGCCCTCTCGGATCGCGTCGTTGCCATCGACGATGCCTAGCCCGCCTTTTCCATCGCGCAGCGGACGCGGCATGTCCAGTTCGGCGCCATACAGGTGGGCGCGGCTGCCCTCGACGAGGCTGATCACGTATCCAAGCTTGTCGGCAGGGGTGCGGTCGTCCGAAGAGGTGACGCTCAGCGAGATCCATCCGATGTCGCAGATTCCGGGGAAGAGATCCGCCTTGGCCCGGCTGACGCTCAGCACCTGCACTTGGGGCACAGCAGGAGCGACGGTGTCGACGCCGATCTCGGCGGGGTCGGTCTCGTAGCGCTCCGTGGCTGGACAAGCGCTGGCAGCTACAGGAACGAGGGCCAAGCCAAGTGCCGATGCGGTGCACAAGCAGGAGGCGACAAGTCGCTTTGCGAGACTTCCTGTGACGGCAGGCGTCTGCCGGCCATCGATCCGACGAAACCGTGTCATGAGGCTTTCCACCCCTCGCGGCCCAAGTGTGCCGTTAGCGTACGGCTCGGTTGAGCAGCCCATCAAGTGGTCCACGATCCGGTGGTCCACGCTCCGGTCCACGCTCAACTCCCGCCAGGTGGCATCGGTCTGCATCCGGCCGTCGATGCGTCCCACGAGCCCTGGCGGCGCGGGCCCTTTGGCGCGCCCAAGACCCTCCCGGGCCCGGCACGAAGCTTGGGGGACCGCTGTAGATGAGGTTTGCGCGAAAGACGGCGCTCCACGAAACTCGCATCCCCATGAAGCGCCTCCCGCTAATCCTCTTGCTCGCGCTCGTCTCCTGCCGCGACTTCCACCTGGGGACGACCTACCTGACCGTCGAGGTCTCACCGGCGATTGCCCGGAAGGACTCGGTGGTCACGGTCTCGGTCTCCGGCACGGCACTGGGCGCAGCCGAGCCCGAGGTGAGGTTGATGGGGCAGCTTCTGCCCCGAACCTCTGGCTCCCCCTCGACGGCCCCGACGTTCACCTACACCGTCACCGGCGCGGAGCCGGAGGGCGTCGACCTCGCCGTCGACGTCTCGGCGGGAGCGGTCGCGCACAGCGCCAAGGTCCGCTTCGACTTCACCCCGCCGAACGTCGCTGCCATCACCGCCCACCCGCCTTCGGCCACTCTGGGAATGACCGTGGAGGTCGAGCTGGTCGCCTCCGAGCCCCTGTCCTCTCCGCCGGAGCTGACCGACCGCGGCCGGACCGTCCCCTGCGCCGCCGACCCCATCGATCTGCGCCTGTTCCATTGCACGCTGACCGCCACCTCGGTGGACCAGGCGGGCTGGCAATCGGCCTCGGTGAAGCTCGTGGATTCGGCAGGCAACGAGGGGATCCTCTCCACGCTCCCCCTCGGCGTCGTCTTCGACTTCGGCCAGAGCCTGGCCGTGGTGGATCCCAACGTCCAGCCACCCGTCGCCTCCGACGGGGCGACCGTGCACATCGCCTTCGCCACCACCCTGCGCCTCACCTCCACCCCGACCGTCCGGCTGGGCCAGCTCGACGCGCAGCTGGTCGAGCCGGCCGGCGACGACGGCGTCTGGCACTTCGAGTACCGGGTCACCGGGGAGGAGCTCGGGCTCGAGCCCAGGGAGCAGACCCTGGACGTCGATGCCTTCATCAACGGCAACCGCTTCGCGCTGGGCGCGGTCGTGCTCGACTTCCTTCCACCGCAGCCCACCTCCGTCACCGCCAACCGGAAGCACGTGGGCACCCCGGCCCACCAGACGAACGACGTCGCCGTGACCCTGGTCTGCAACGAGCCGATCTCTACCCTGCAGGCCTCGGTCCAGAACCGGGCGATGACCTGCGAGCCGCCGAAGGACGCGCCCGCGACGACCTGGACCTGCAAGTACTCGGCGGACGGGACCGAGCTCGAAGGGCCGCAGAAGCTGGTGGTCTGGCTCTCGGACACGGTGGGCAACTCGCAGCGGCTGACCACGACCGACGACGCCTTCTCGTTCGACTTCAGCGCCAAGCTCGACCCGTCGAAGCTCTTCGTTGTCGGCCGCTTCGGCGAGAGCTGGCGGTTCGCCGCCGATCCGGGCGCCGCCGAGCCTGAGTCGACGCTCTCGGTGCGCCGGGTCGGACAGGCGAGCGAGACCCTGTCGGCGGTGGTCCTCCCCGACGGATCGGTCGACGAGGTGGGCGAGCTGGGCGAGACCTTGCCCGAGGTGGAGGTGCAGCAGACCGACCTCGCGCTCAACGTCTCCGGATGGGTCCGCGCCCGGACGCGCTTCGTGGCCGACCCCACGCATGCTCCCGAGAGCAAGGCCGCCACCTGGAAGTGGCGGGGAGGGACCGACGTCCCCGAGCTGCTGGAGTTCACCAGTGTGTCGCCGCCGCAAGGTCCCGTCGAGGCCGCCACCCCCGCGGAGGTCGCCGCCCTCGCCAAGGTCGACGGGACGCCGCTGCGCGTCTCCGCGTCCCAGGTGGCCCCGCCCACCTGGTCGATCGTTCCGAACCAGGGCTACGTCCCGCTCTTCTACGTTCGACAGCCGCTCGCCTACATCCCGGGCGTCGGGGTGCTCCACACCGACCTCGATGACCAACCGGACTATGGCAATGCTTTCGTGTGGGATGGCGAGGGGTGGCGGGTCCTTCCCCCCAATGACTACGACGGCGCACCGAGGTTCAATTCGGACCAGGCCTACGCCCTGACCGTCGACCCTCTCACGCAGCGCTTCGTCGTCGCCGGCAACGGGCAGTCCCGGAACGGCGACGACTCCTTCACCTGGCAGGGCCAGTTCTCGATGCCGCTGACGACCAGCTCGACCCCTGAGCTGGAGTACCTGGCGCTCCACCGCGGCGTCCCCCCCAAGGCGCGCTACTACCACGCGATGGCCTACGACCGGGACGCGCGGGCCAGCGTCCTCTTCGGCGGTGGGTTCGCGGACGAGTCCTCCGACCCCGAGTACTTCTCCGACACCCGGCTCTTCAACGAAGCCAACGGCTGGTCCCTCGCCTCTCCCATCTCCGTCCCGCCCGTCCGCACCGCCGCGGCGATGGCGCACGACCGCTCGCGCCACCGCACCGCCATGTTCGGCGGCTGGTCCCCGGAACAGGGGAAAGGCAGCTGCGACTCGGAGGGGTGCACCCTGGACGACACCTGGGAGTGGACCGGCCTGGACTGGATCCAGCGCCGGGTCAGCGGCCCCCCGGCCCGTTTGGATCACGCCATGGCCTACCACGCAGTCGAGCGCGCGGTGATGGTCACCGGCGGCTGGTGCTACACGGACCGCGACCAGGAACTCTGGACGCTGTTCGACGACCAGTGGGCGCTCGACGCGAAGGGCTGGACGCAGTGGGCCCTCGCCGCGCCGCCCGTCTACCAGGCCGGGCTCGCGTACGACGAACGGCGAGGGCGGCTGGTCCTCTTCGGCGGCCTGCTCGAGTCCGTGGAGCCGAGCTATGACGTCTGGGAGATGAGCGAGACCGGTCTCGTCCCAGGCGTGTTCTCACGCCTGGAGATGAACGATGCGGGCCGCCTCCCCTCCCAGCTGACCCTCCGCGTCACCGCCCGCGCCTCGTCTCCGCGGGGCGACTCCGAGGCGCTGACGGTGCACGCCTGGGACTTCATCGGCCAGCAGTGGGCGACCCTCGCCACCGCCCCGGCCTCGGCCGCGCCCGTCGAGCTCACCTCCACCGTGCAGGGCGCCGACGTCGCCCGCTTCCTGCCCGGCCAGACGCTCTTCGTGCTGGTCACCGCGCTTCCCAGCTCGGTCGCCGGCGAGGCCGTGCTCGAGGTGGACGCCCTTCAGGCCAACGCCGACTGGTGAGCCGGCCCGAGCATCCGGAAAGTTGTGGCCCTCCCTTCCCACGCTAGACTTTCCGTCCCAGAACGCGAGGGACGCGCATGCCTCGGAAACGCCTCGGAGAATTGCTGCTCGAACGCCGGCTCATCGCGCCGCCGCAGCTGGACCAGGCGCTCGCCTACCAGCGCCAGACCGGCCACCGGCTCGGCGCCGCCTTGGTCGCGCTGGGCTTTCTGACCGAGGCCCAGCTGTGCGAGGCGTTGGCCCAGGCGCTGGGGCTCAAGTCCGTCCCCATGCCGCCCAACCCCAAGGAGCTCGACTGGGACGCGCTGCGCGCGCTCAAGAGCCGCTTCTGCGAAGCCAACGACCTCTTCCCGCTCTCCCTCGAGGACGGGCCGGGCGGCGCCCGGAAGACGCTGACCGTGGCCATGGCCGACCCGCTCAACATCCCGGCCATCGAGGAGATCGAGTTCACCGTCGGCGTGAAGGTGGTGCCGGTCATCGCCCCGCTCTCCGGCATCCGCGCCGCCATCCGCCGCCACTACTTCAAGGACGCCGGCCTGCCGCAGGACAAGATGACGGTGGTGCGGCCCGGGGGAGTCGAGGAGGTCATCGACGACCGCCGTCCTCCCGCGGCGCCCACCGCCCCGCCCATCGCCCCGCCGGCGAAGGCCCCGCTGCGCCCGCCACCCGCGCCGGCGAACTCCGCCACCCCGCGCACCGAGGAGGTCGAGCTTCCGGTCCTGACCGACAACGACCTCGTCGAGGCCCCGCCTGCCGCCGGCCAGGAGGTCACCGAGCGCACCGCCCTGGCCGAGCTCATCAAGCGGCGCGCCGAGAAGAACCGGCAGAAGAAGACCGGCGCAGCCAGCGGCAGTGGCAGCGGCGCGACCGAGGACCTCGACTACCTCTTCGGGCTCAAGTCCGAGTCGACCGCGGAGGAGCTGGCCAAGCTGGAGACCCGCTTCTGGGCGCTCCTGCGCATCATGGCCAAGAAGGGACTGCTCTCGCGGGAGGAGTTCTTGCGCGAGCTGGCCGACAAGGACGACTGAGCGCCGCGAGCGTTGCGAGGGAAGCCGGGTGAGGCGCCGCCGTTCCGTGGCAAGATGGCCCTCGACCGCAGAGGGAGCGCGCATGTCCAGGATTGCCGGAGCCGTCTTCTTGCTCGTCTCGCTCGCCAGCGCGAGCGCCTTCGCCGCCAAGCAGCTCATCATCGACGTCGAGGCCGAGAACCGGCCCAGGGCCCCGCGCAACCCGGGCGGCACCAAGGCCAACGCTCCGCCCGCGCCGGTGCAGGCCGAGCTGCTCTTGCGCCTGAGCGAGAACGACACCGCGCACAACCTCGCCCAAGGCATCGTCGACCAGCTCAGCGCCCTGGGCTACGGGGTGGCGCCGGAGGTCGAGTACGGCCAGCCCAACCTCAAGAAGCAGAAGCCCCCCAAGCCCGACCCGAAGGCGCCCCCCAAGCCGCCCGACCCGAAGAACGTCCTGAAGATCGAGATCGTCCGGATGAGCGGCTCGTGCTTCGTGACCGGCAAGGCCTTCGACTTCAAGACGCAGGACATCGCCTTCTTCAAGTACGAGACGAAGGACGACACCCTCCCCTGCACCGACCAGCTCAAGCTCTGCATCACCGAGTTCAACAAGAACCGGCCACCCGAGACGGCCCCGCCGGGCCCCGACGCAGGCACCCCCGCTCCGGCCGACTCGGTGGACCTGGCCGACAAGCACCCGAAGCTCGTCCTCGCCCCCACCCTCCTCCACACCGACGAGCCGGCGCCGCTGGCGGCCGAGCCGCCCGATGCCGCCACACCCGCCGCGCCCGCCCCGGCCCCGGAGCCGGCCCCGAAGAAGGGCTGCGGCTGCGCTTCGGCCGGCGACCCGGCGCTCTTGACCCTATGGGTGGCGTCCTGGGCTCTGACCGTCCGTCGGCGTCGGGGGCTGAAGGCCTGAGCCACCGGTTTCATTGAGCAATCGAGGGTCCGCCAGCCGACGGCGGGCCTGCGAGCCCGCTCGAAACCCGAGCGCTCCTCGCGCATCGTTGATACCCAAACGTGGGGCCTTGGTGCGCCCCAATTTGCCCCTACGAGGCTCCTTTGGACCGCGATCTCGAGCTCTACTACTGGCTCAAGCTCACTCGGGAATTCGAGTACCGGGTCTCACGCCTGCATGCCCAGAACAAGATCTCGGGCGGCGTCTACTCCGGCTTCGGCCAGGAGGCGGTGGTCGTCGGCACGACCTGGCCGCTGGAGAAAGGCGACGTCATCTTCCCGCTGCACCGCGACCTGGGGGCGCTCCTGGTCAAGGGCGTGCCGCCGGGCGTGGTGATGGCCCAGCTGTACGGCAAGGCCACCGGGCTGGCGCGCGGCAAGGACAGCGGCCTGCACGGCGGCTCGCTCGAGCACGGCGTCTTCGGCTCGACCTCGATGCTCGCCTCGTCGCTGCCGGTGGCCGCGGGCTTCGCGCTCAAGTTCAAGCTCAAGCACGAGACGAAGGCCTGCGTCGCCTACTTCGGCGAGGGCGCCGGCAGCCGCGGCGACTTCCACGAGGCGGCCAACTTCGCGGGCATCCACAAGCTGCCCGTCGTCTTCGTCTGCGAGAACAACCAGTACGCCTACTCGACGCCTTTGACGGCGACCATGGCCATCGACAACGTCGCCGACCGCGCCCAGGCCTACGGCTTCAAGGGCATGGTCGTCGACGGCAACGACCTCTTCGCCGTCCTGGAGGCCACGCAGAAGGCGCTGGGGCGCGCCCGCGCCGGCGAAGGCCCGACGCTCATCGAGTGCAAGACCTACCGCATGCAGGGTCACAGCCCGCACGACCGCGCCGCCTACCGCGTGGACGAGGAGCGCAAGCGCTGGGAGGCGCGCGACCCCTTGCGGCTGTGGGAGAGCTACCTCTCGGTCCGCGGCGTCGACCTGGACAAGGCGCGCGCCGAGGTCGAGGCGCGGGTCAAGCAGGTCGTCGACGACGCGGTGAAGTTCGCCGAGGAGAGCCCCGACCCCGAGGCCGAAGAGGCGCTCACCGACATCTATGCCACCGAGGTCTCGGGCGTCCCCGAGATCCGCGTCGAGCCGCGCAGCTAGAGGACTGACCACACCATGGCGACCGTGACCTACCTGCAGGCGGTGCGCGAAGCACTCTTCGAGGAGATGCGCCGGGACCCCAACGTCATCGTGATGGGCGAGGACGTGGGGGTCATGGGCGGCGCGTTCCTGGCCACCGAGGGCCTCTTCAAGGAGTTCGGCCCCGAGCGTGTCATCGACACGCCGATCAGCGAGTCGCTCATCGTCGGCGGCGGCGTCGGCGCGGCGCTGGCCGGGCTGCGGCCGGTCGTCGAGATGCAGTTCATGGACTTCATCTCCTGCGGCTTCGACCAGATCGTGAACATGGCCGCGACCACCCGCTACCGCCACGGCGGCAAGGCCAAGGTGCCGATGGTCGTGCGCGGGCCTTCCGGCGCCGGCGTGCGCGGCGCGCTCTTCCACTCGCAGGACCCCGAAGCCTGGTTCTTCCGGGTGCCGGGCCTCAAGGTCGTGGCGCCGGCGACCGCGTTCGACGCCAAGGGCCTGCTCAAGAGCGCCATCCGCGACGACGACCCGGTCATCTTCTTCGAGCACAAGCGGCTCTATCGGCGCATCAAGGAAGAGCTGCCGGACGGCGAGATCCTGGTGCCGCTGGGCAAGGCGGCGACCAAGCGCAGCGGCAAGGACCTGCTCATCGTGACCTACGGCGGCGCGCTCGAATGGACGATGGAGGCCGCGGAGATCCTCGCCGAGGAGGACAAGGTGGAGGTCGAGGTGCTCGACCTGCGCACCCTGCTCCCCTTCGACCTGCCGGCCATCCTCGACGCCGTGCGGCGCATCAACCGCGTGCTGCTCGTCCAGGAGGACCGGCTCACCGGCGGCGTGATGTCGGAGATCGCCGCGCGCATCGCCGAGCAGGCCTTCGACTGGCTCGACGCCCCGGTGGCGCGCGTGGCCAGCAAGGACGCGCCGATGCCGTACCACCCGAACATGGAGTCGTACGTGCTGCCCAACGCCGAGAAGATCGTGGCGCGGGCGCGCGAGATCCTGGCCTACTGAGAAAACAGGCTGTAGGCGGTAGGCCTTAGGCTGTAGGCCGCCGGCGCTTCCTGCGCGCTGCTGGCAATCGCGGGACTTCGGTTCGGTTCGGAGGGAAGCCAAAGCGCCGAACCCCGTCAGTGACTTCCAGGAGTTGGACATGGCTGTCGTTCCCGTGGTGATGCCTCGTCTGGGCGAATCGGTGGTGGAGGCCACGCTCTCGAGAATGGCTGGTCAAGCCGGGCGACGTCGTCCAGGCCGACCAGACCATCGCCGAGGCCTCGACCGACAAGGCCGACACCGAGCTGCCGTCGCCCGCCGCCGGGAAGATCACGAAGCTGCTCATCTCCGAAGGGCAGACCGTCGCCATCGGTACCCCCATCGCCGAGATCGACACGGCCGCGGCCGGCGAAGCCGTCCCTGCGACGACCAAGACCCCCGCTCCGTCCAAGGCCCCCGCCATCGAGCCGCCGAAGAAGACCGAGGCTGCGCCGGAGAAGGAGCTGGAGCTGCCGTCGGCGCCGGTCTACACGCCGCCTCCCGCCGCCAAGCGGACGCCTTCGGCCCCGCGCCCCGCGCCCAAGCGCGAAGCCGCTGCGCCGCTGCCGGTCGCGGCCGGCGGCAAGCGCTCCTCGCCGCTCGTCCGCCGCATGGCGCGCGAGTACCACGTCGACCTCTCGCTCGTTCCCGGCACCGGCGCGGGCGGCCGCGTGAGCAAGCAAGACCTGCTCGCCTGGCTCGAGAACCGTGTCCCGGGCTCGCCCACCGTGAACCTCCCGGCGCCCGCTGCGGGCCCGGCGCCGTCCGCCGCACCCGCGACCAAGACCTACAAGCCGCCCGAGTTCCGCCCGCTGCCTGGCGACGAGGTGGTGCCCTTCACGCGGCGCCGCCGGCTCATCGCCGAGCACATGGTCTACAGCAAGCACACCTCGCCGCACGTGTTCTGCCTGGCCGAGATCGACATGCACAAGGTCGACGCCGCGCGGAAGGCCTCCGCCAAGGCGGGCAGGCCGGTGAGCTTCCTGGCCTACGTCGCGGCCGCCGTCGTGCGCGCGCTCAAGGACGTGCCGGTCATCAACGCCACCGTGCGCGAGGACGCCTACGTCATCCGCAAGGTCGTCAACCTGGGCGTCGCGGTCGACACTCCCGAGGGGCTGGTGGTCCCCGTCCTGCACAACGCACAGGACCTGGACCTCGCCGGCTTCACCAAGGCGGTGGCCGAGTCCGCGGAGAAGGCCCGCACCGGCAAGCTGACCGCGGACGACCTGGCCGGCGGCACGCTGACGCTGTCCAACCCTGGCCTGAAGGGCAACACCTGGGGCGCGGCGGTCATCAACCAGCCGCAGGTCGCCATCCTGCGCATGGGGTCCATCGTGAAGCGGCCGGTCGTCGCGGCGCTCAACGGCGAGGACACCATCGTCATCCGGCCGATCATGCAGCTGACGCTCTCCTACGATCACCGCATCATCGACGGCGTGGCGGCGAACTCGTACCTGTTCCGCGTCCGCGAGCTGCTGGAGAACCCCGAGCAGCTCGGGTAGCGCCGAGGCCCCTCCCCCGCTTCCCCGTCGCGGGCGGATCGGTCGGATTCAAGCGAAGACGCTCGGGGCTCCGGTGAGGGGCCCGTGGGTTGCCTCAGCTTCCTTGGTCTCGACACGACGTCCGTCGGGTCACCTGCCTGGACCGACTGGCGCGCCCTGGCGAGGCGTGTCGGGAAGTTGCCCGTTCGCGAAGCCCGTCCTCGGGCCTCGCCCTGCGCCAGGGCGAGGCTTGCCCCGCGCGCCCTCCCGGAAGGCGACCGAGCAGCCTGCCCCAACACGGTGACCCTTGAGCCACAGTCAGCCATCCGGTCTTGGCAATCGCCGGGGGCAGACGCCCATCCTCTGCGCCGCCGCGGCCGCTCTGCTGCACGCCGCGCTGCGGACCGGCCAGAGGCTTCGAAGGTCAGTAGCCGGGGCCGGCCGAGCCGCCGTACGTCTTGCTGCCGCCGCCGCTGACCTTGGCGACCGACATCAGCTCGTTGGTGCCGTTCTTGAGCTCGAAGCTCGCGCGCACCTCGTCACCGGGCTTGAGGTCCTTGGCGGAGCTGATGCCGTCGAACTTGGTGTCACCCTGCACGTCGAAGGGAATCGCCGTCCCCTTGCTCACGATGGTGAGCTTGCCGCCGCTCGATTCGAGGACCTTCCCGGTGATCGAGTGGTAGCTCGTCGCCGACCCTGACGTGCTCCCCTCATAGCCGCTGCCGGTGCCTCCCGTGCCGCCCTTGTCATGGGCGAGGGCGCCCATCGAAAGACCTGTCAGGGCCAAGCCTGCCAGCGCTCCTATCAACCGATTCATGTTCGCCACCTCCACAACGAAAGCTGGAGGATCCGCCGGCGAACGGAAACCGCAGGGCGCTCCCGGAGAGGCCACGGTCGCACAGGGCGCTCCGGAGCTGCCGCCAGCCTGGAGCGGCTCCGCCGCCGCGGCGGGAGCCCGACCTGGCGGTAGGCGGGACCGCCCTCGTGGCGCGGGCCGGGACCGATGGACACCTGAACGAGAGCGGCCGCCCGACAGGAGGCGGCCGTTCAGGCCTTCCCCGAAGGAGGCCCGCATGCGGGCCCTGGTCGTCGACGACAAGGAAGAGAACCTGTACCTGCTCCAGGCGCTCCTGGCCGGGAACGGCTACGCGGTCCGGGTGGCGCACCACGGCGCGGAGGCGTTGGAGCTGGCCAGCCAGGAGGTCCCGGACATCGTCATCTCCGACATCCTGATGCCGGTGATCGACGGCTTCTCGCTGTGCCGCCGCTGGAGGCAGGACCCGAGGTTCAAGGAGGTTCCCTTCGTCTTCTATACGGCGACCTACACCGAGTCCAAGGACGAGCAGCTCGCCCTGAGCCTGGGGGCCGACCGCTTCTTCATCAAGCCGATCGAGCCGGACCGGTTCCTGGAGCTGATCACGGGGGTCCTGGACGAGCACCGACGCGGGGTCCTCCGGGGAGCGGCCGGTCGCGCCGCGGCCCCCGAATCCCAATACCTGCGCAGCTACAACGCGGTCCTCATCCGCAAGCTCGAGGACAAGCTCGTCCAGCTCGAGGAGGCCAACCGCGCGCTCGCCGACCGGGAGAGGCTCACCCAGGCGGTCCTCGACGCGACGGCGGCCCTGGTCGCCCTCGTCGGGTCCCGGGGCGAGCTGCTGGCCGTCAACCGCGCCTGGTCGGACTTCGACGCCGCTTTCGCCGACGCCCGCCTCTTCCGGCTGCGGAAGGGGGACGATGTCCCCGGCGCGCTGGCGTCCGAGCCCACCGGCAGCGCGCTCGCCCAGCTGCGAGAGGGCCTGCTCGACGTGATCTCCGGAGCCCGGAGAGGCTGCGAGGTCGAGGTCCCGTACGGCCACCCCGACGCCGTCCGCTGGTTCCTGGTGCGGGCCGAGCGGGTCGGCGCCGCCGGCGCCGCCGCGGTCATGACTTGCCTGGACATGACCGCCCGCCACCGGGCCCAGCAGGAACTCTCCGAGTCGTCTCGCCGCAAGGACGACTTCCTGGCGCTGCTCGGACACGAGCTGCGAAACCCGCTCGCCCCCATCAAGACCGCCTGCCACGTCCTGGGCGCCCTCGGCCTGTCCGACCCCCGCGCCGAGCGCTCGAGACAGGTCATCGAGCGGCAGGTGGGGCACCTGGCGCGCCTCGTGGACGACCTGCTCGACGTCTCGCGCATCGTGCGGGGCAAGCTGGTCCTGGAGCGCCGGCCGACCGACCTGGCGCAGGTGGTCCGGGCGACCATCGACGACTTCCGCCAGGGCTTCGCCTCCCGCGGGCTCGCCCTGGAAGCCCGCGTGCCGGAGTCCGCGCTCTGGGTGCTGGGCGACGCCACCCGCCTGGCCCAGCTGGCCGGCAACCTGCTTAGGAACGCCCAGACCTTCACCGAGCAGGGCGGTCGGGTGGAGGTGGAGCTGTCGTCGGATTCCGCCGCGGGTTGGAGCTCGCTGGTCGTCCGCGACACCGGCGTCGGGATGACCGAGGAGACCCTCACCCGGGTCTTCGAGCCGTTCGAGCAGGCGCCGCAGGGCAGCGCCCGCACCCGGGGAGGCCTGGGCCTGGGGCTCGCCCTGGTCAAGGGAATCGTGTCGCAGCACGGCGGGGAGGTGCGCGCCAGCAGCCCCGGGCTGGGGCGCGGCTCCGAGTTCCAGGTGCGGCTGCCGCTGACCGCGGTGCGGACCGTCTCGCCACCGGCGCCCGAGCCGGCGCGGCTGGAAGGCGCGAGCGTCGTGCTCATCGAGGACAACCACGACGCCGCCGAGAGCCTGCGCGAGGTCCTGGCGCTGGCGGGATGCCGGGTGAGGGTGGCCTACGACGGGCCCTCGGGCCTGGCGTTGACGCGGCAGACGGCGCCCGAGACGGTCCTGTGCGACATCGGCCTGCCCGGCGGCCTCGACGGCTACCAGGTGGCCCAGGCCATCCGCGGCGACCCCGCCCTGCGCGCCACCGAGCTCGTCGCCCTCACCGGCTACGGCCAGGCCGAGGACCGGCGCCGCGCCGCGGAGGCGGGCTTCGACTCGCACCTGACCAAGCCCGCCGACGTGCCCACCCTGCTGGCGCTGGTGGCTCGAGCGCACGCCGACCACGGAAAGGCAGGCGCCGGCCGGCACACTCCTCGCGAGGGCGCGCCAGGCTGATCGCCTCGGTGCAGGCGGCGGCGGGCGGACCTAGCTTGGTGGCGTCGAGCTGGCGGCGACGCCACGCGGGGACGGCACGTGATGGAGGAAGTGGCCAGCTCGGAGCAGAAGCCTCAGCAGCGGACGAGGGCGACGGCCGCCCCGGTGGAAGGCGAGAGCGCGCTCCTCAAGGCCGTCCTGGACGCGGCCGCCGACGGGATCCTCGCCGTCGACTCCGAGTGGGGCGTGCAGAGCTTCAACGCGGAGTTCGGGCGCATCTGGGGCCTGACAGAGTACGACCTGAAGACGCGCGAGAGCCGGGAGCTGCTGCGCTGGGTGCTGCCCAAGCTCAAGGACCGTCGCGGCTTCGTGAAGGCCGTGGAGGACATGTTCGAGCACCCCCAGGCCTCCTGGCGGGGCGTCGTGGAATTCAAGGACGGCCGCGTCTTCGAGGGCCACTCGCTCCCCCAGTGCCGCGGGGACGACCTCGTCGGCCGGGTCTGGAGCTTTCGCGACGTCACCGAGCGGGCGGCCGCCGAGCGGGCCCTGAAGCAGAGCGAGGAGCTCTTCAAGATCGCCTTCTTCGGCAACCCCGACCTCGCCGGCATCCTGGACCTGCCGAGCGGCCACTTCATCGAGCTCAACGACGCCTGCGAGACGGTCCTCGGCTGGCGGCGCGACGAGCTCCTCGGCCGCCGTGCGGCGGAGCTTCCGATCTGGCCCAACCGGGCCGAGCGGGCGCGCGTCGTCCACCTCGTGGAGGAGGGCCGCGACGTCCCGGACCTCGAGATGGACCTCTTGCGCAAGGACGGGCGGCTCTGCCGGGCCGCCGGCTCGGCGCGAGTCCTGGTGATCGGCGGGCGTCCCTGCGTGGCGCTGCGCCTGCGCGACATCACCGAGCGCCGGAACCTGGAGGAGAACCTGCGCCGCCTCAACGTCGAGCTCGAGCGCCGCGTCCGGGAGAGGACCGCCGCCCTGGAGCGGGAGATCGGCGAGCGGCGCCGCTCCGAGGAGTCGCTGGCCCGCAGCGAGCAGCGCTACCGGGAGCTGGTGGAGAACGCCAACAGCATCATCCTGCGCTGGGACACCCAGGGGCGCGTCCGGTTCCTCAACGAGTTCGGGCAGTCCTTCTTCGGCTACCGCGAGGAGGACATCCTCGGACGGAGCGTCGTGGGCACCATCGTCCCCGACACCGAGACCAGCGGCCGCGACCTCGGCGCGCTCATCGAGCGGATCACCTCCGAGCCGGAGCGCTACGCGGTGAACGAGAACGAGAACGTGCGCAGCAACGGCCGGCGCGTCTGGATCGCCTGGACCAACCGGCCGGTGAGGGACGCCTCCGGCCAGTTCGACGAGGTGCTGTCGGTGGGCAACGACATCACCGCGCTCAAGGAGATCGAACAGGAGCTGGTGAAGGCCAAGGAAGCGGCCGAGTCGGCGGACCGGCTCAAGTCGGCCTTCCTCGCCAACATGTCCCACGAGCTGCGCACGCCACTCAATTCGATCATCGGCTTCACCGGCCTGCTGATGCAGGGGCTGGCGGGGCCCCTCAACGCCGAGCAGTCCAAGCAGCTGGGCATGGTCCAGACGGGCGCCCGGCACCTGCTGGCGCTCATCAACGACGTGCTCGACCTCTCGAAGATCGAGGCGGGCCAGCTCAAGATCGAGCACGTCCCCTTCGACCTGCGGGAGGCCGTGACCGGTGTCGTCCGAGCGGTGGAGCCCCTGGCCGCCAAGAAGGGGCTAGGGCTGCACGCACGCCTCTCCCCCGACGTCGGCACCGTCGTCAGCGACCGCCGCCGGGTGGAGCAGGTGCTGCTCAACCTGCTCAGCAACGCCATCAAGTTCACCGACCGCGGCGAGGTCGAGGTGGTGTGCGAGGTCGCGGACGGCACCGTGGAGACCTCGGTTCGGGACACGGGCATCGGCATCCGTACCGAGGACCAGGCGCTCCTGTTCCGGCCGTTCCAGCAGGTGGAGGTCGGCCTCACGCGCAAGCACGAAGGGACGGGGCTCGGCCTGTCGATCTGCGCCCGGCTGCTGACCCTGCTCGGCGGCAGCATCCGCTTCTGCAGCTCCTACGGCCAGGGCAGCACCTTCACCTTCGGCCTGCCGCGCGCAGAGGGGGCGGCCCCGTGAAACGGCCCCTCATCCTCGTCATCGAGGACAACGAGCAGAACCTCTACCTCGTGCACTTCCTGCTCGAGCGGAACGGCTTCGAGGTCGCCGAGGCGCGCAGCGGCCCCGAGGGCCTGTCCTTCGTCCAGCGCCGGGTCCCCGCAGCCATCCTCCTGGACATCCAGCTGCCCCTGATGAGCGGCTACGCGGTCGCGGCCGAGCTGCGCAAGATCGACGCCCTCCGCCACGTCCCGATCATCGCGGTCACCTCCTTCGCCATGGTCGGAGACCGCGAGCACTGCCTGGCGGCCGGGGCGACCGACTACGTCGAGAAGCCGATCGACCCCGACCACTTCGTCGGCAAGCTCCGGGAGCACCTGCCGCCAGAGGCTTGGGCTGCGGATCCCTGACCCGGTGGGAGGGCTTCGGGCTCCGGGCTGCGGGCTTCGGGTCAAGCCGCCGGCCGGCAGGCCCGAGACCCGGGTCTCGGACTGCGGGCCCCGGGCTGGGCTTGGGCTTCAGGTCAGGTCATGCCGCCGGGGTGCATGCCGGAGCTGAGGCTCCCGAAGCCCGAGGTCCGAAGCCCGAACGCTCAGGTCATGCCGCCGGGGTGCGTGCCGGAGCTGAGGCTCCCGAAGCCCGAGGTCCGAAGCCCGACCGCAGGTTCGCGACCGCGCGGATGAGCACCTCCGGCTCGACCGGCTTGGCCAGGTGGGTGAGGAAGCCCGCGGCGCGGGTGCGCTCGACGTCCTCGGCCTGGGCGTAGCCCGTCAGCGCGATGGCCGGCGCGGCCGAGGCCCCGTGGGCGCGCGCGCGCTCGCGGACCTTCTCCAGCAGGGCGCAGCCGTCGTCGCCGGGCAGGCCGATGTCGCAGACCATGACCACCGGGTGGCTGCGCTCCACCGCGTCCAGCGCCTCGCCAGCCGAGGCGGCGGTGATGACCTCGGCGCCGGCGACGCGCAGCGCCTGCGTCAGGAAGTCGAGCACGTCCCGGTTGTCGTCGACGACGAGGACCCGAACTCCGGCGAGCGCCTGCGGCAGCTCCACCACCGCGGTGCGGCGTGGCGCCGCGACCAGGCCCTGCTCCGGCCGCAGCGGCACGGTGACGGTGAAGGTGGCGCCGCACCCCTCGCCCTCGCTGGCCGCCGCGATCTCCCCGCCGTGCAGGCCGACGAGGTGGCGGACGATGGCCAGCCCCAGGCCCAGCCCCGAGTAGCGGCGGCTGGAGCTCGAGTCCTCCTGGCTGAAGTGGTCGAAGAGGCGGGGCAGGAAGCCGGGGCCGATGCCGCACCCGGTGTCGGCCACCGTGAGCACGGCCCGGCCGGCGCGCACCCCCAGCGTGAGGCGGACGGTGCCCTCGTCGGGCGTGAACTTGATGGCGTTGGCGAGCAGGTTCCACACCACCTGCTGCAGCCGGGCCGCGTCGCCGTCGACCAGAAGCGACCCCCCTTCGATCTGCTCCTCGAGGCGCAGCCGCTTGGCCGCGGCGCTGGGCCGCGCGCTCTCCAGCGCCAGCCGCGCCACCTCCGTCAGGTCCACCGCGCGGCGCTCGATGCCCATCTTGCCGGCGATGATGCGCGAGATGTCGAGCAGGTCCTCGATGAGGCGGGTCTGCGAGCGCACGTTGCGCTCGATGACGTCCAGCCCGGTGCGCGCCGTCTCCGCGTCGAGCACGCCGTGCTGCATCATGCGCACCCAGCCGAGCATCGAGGTCAGCGGCGTGCGCAGCTCATGCGAGAGGACCGCCAGGAACTCGTCCTTGCTCTTGTTGGCGCCCTCGGCGTCGGCCATGGCCTTGCGCAGCGCCAGCTCGTCGCGCTTGCGGTCGGTGATGTCCCGCACGAACAGCGCCACCTGGCCGCCTTCGAGCTCCAGGCGCAGGGCCGCGACGTCGACGTCGAAGACGGTGCCGTCCTTGCGCCGGTGCCGGGACTCGAAGCGGTCGTGGCCCCCGGCCGAGGAGAGCTGCCCCACCCGCGGCAGGAGCTGCGTCTCCAGGCCGCCCGCCTCCAGCGCGGAGGCGTTCAGGCGCAGCAGCTCGTCGCGGGTGTAGCCGGTCATGCGGCAGAAGGCGTCGTTGGCCTCCAGGACCCGCCCCTGCAGGTCCAAGGTCCACACCCCGTCGGAGGTGGCGTTGAACATCGTGGAGTATTTGCGCGCGGCGCGGTCGAGCGCCTCCTGCGCGCTGCGGTGGGCGGCCCGCTGGCGCAGCGAGGCGAGGCCGAAGGAGAGGTCCTCGGCGAGGCGCGCGAGCAGCGCCTCCTCGGCGCCGGAGAACGGGTCCGCCTCGCCGGAGTAGATGGTGAGCGCGCCCAGGGTCTGCGCGGCGGACTTGAGCGGGAAGGCGATGGCCGAGGCGTAGCCGCGCCGCAGGGCCTCGTCGCGCCGCAGCACGAAGCCGGGGTCGGTCAGGACGTTGCGGCAGGCGGCGACGCGGCCGGTGCGCACCGCGGTGGCGGCCGGCCCGCTGCCCTCTTCCCCGTCCGCCCAGGTGGTCTCCAGCGGCTCGACGCTGCCCTCCTCCGAGCCGGCGAAGGCCGCCTGGCGCAGGGACCGCACCGGGTCGCGCTCCGCCAGGCCCACGCTGACCCCGCGGTAGCCGCAGTCCCCGACGATGATCCGGCAGACCTGCTGCAGGTAGTCGCCCTCCTGCTCGGCGCGCATGAGCGCCTGGATGCTGTCGTTGTGAGCCCGCAGGGTGCGGTTGAGCCGGGTCAGCCGCGCCTCGGACTGCTTGCGCTCGCTGACGTCCTGCACCGCGGCCATGCTGTGCAGCGGCCGGCCGGCGGCGTCGCGCAGCAGGTTGACGGTGACGTGGCCCCAGACCATGGAGCCGTCCGGCCGCACGAACCGCTTCTCGGACTCGAAGCCTTCGACCTCGCCGCGGGCCAAGGAGGCGAGCTGGGCGGCGTCGGACTCGCGGTCGTCGGGGTGGGTGATCTCCAGGAACGAGCGCTCGAGCAGCTCGGCCTCGGTGAAGCCGGTCAGCCGGCAGAAGGAGGGGTTGACGCGCAGGAAGCGGCCGGAGGCGAGGTCCACCTGCACCTTGCCCAGGCTCGACTTCATGAACATCACCCGGAAGAGCTCCTCGCGGGCGCGCAGCGCCTCCTCGGTGCGCTTGCGATCGTCGATGTCCTGGACGATGCCCGACATCCACCAGCTCCCCGGGACGCGACCGGGGCGGTGGCGGCCGGCCGCGTGGATCCACCGCACCTGCCCGTCGGCGCGGCGGATGCGGCACTCGAAGGCCCAGTCGCCATGGCGCTCCAGGGCGAGGCGGAACGCCTCGTCGACCCGCGCGCGGTCCTCGGGCAAGACGTGCGCGAGGAACATTCTCGTAGGTCCACTGCGGCAGCAGCTCGGGGTAGCCGAAGATCCGGTCGTGCTCGACCGAGCGGTAGGCGGCGTGGCTGGACAGGTTCATCTCCCAGGCGCCGACCCGGCTGGTCTCCAGCGCGAATTGGAGCCTCGCCTCGCTCTCCTGCAGCGCCGCCGCCGCCCGCTCCAGCCGCCCCGAGCCGTGGGAGGGGCTGGCCGCCTCGGCGTCGGCGACCTCTTCGAGCTGGTGCAGCAGGTAGAGGACCTGGCCCTCCTCGTCCAGCAGGGGCGTGGTGCGCGGACGGACTCGGCGGGACACGAGGCTGCCGTCCGGTCCGGGCCGCGTCAGCGAGACCGCCTCGCCTACCTCCGCTGCGCGGCGTTCGAGCACCCGCTCGAGCGCCGCCGTGGTGAGTGGCAGCCCCCCAGGCGGGGCACCTTCCTCACCTTCCTCGTCGGCGAAGACCTCGAAGACCCCTCGGCCGACGAGCCTCCGCGCGGCGGGTGCGCGTCGCGGCCAGGAAGAGGTCGGTCGCGGCGAGGATGGTGAAGCGCGGGCTGTCCGGGGAGAGGACGACGGTGCACGCCGGAGTGGACTCGAAGAGGACCTGGAAGTCGCAGCTCATGTCACCCCACCTCCTGAAGGTGGTTCGAAAGGACGCCGAGCTTCCAGACGCAGGGGCTTCGAGTGCGTTGCGCGCCAACCGTCGAGGAGCCTGCAGAGGAGGGCCGAAGCGGTCGCTCGGGGCAGTCCGCCACGGGCCCGAACGCTTCGTCGAGCGGGTCGACGGTGTCGCCCGTCGGACAGCTGGCAGCGCCTGCCCCTCGCCCGCTCCCCGGCGGATGCCATGCCCGCCTCCGCTCCGTAGCTTCCCGAAGAGCAGGCCCGGGGCCACGAAGCTCAGGGCAGGGAGGCGTCGACGATGCGTGGGACGAGCTTTGCGGCAGGTCTCTTGGCGGCAGTGCTGGCGTCGGTGGGCGCGGCCGGGTGCATGACGACGGGAGCGGCCGGCCCCGGCGCTTCGACGGGGATCGCCGTCACGAACCGCGGCGCGGAGACGGAGGTGGCGGCGACGGCCGACCACGTGGAGCGGCACGCTCAGCAGGTGCTCCAGAAGCAGGGCATCAAGATCGCCGAGTCCCAGACCGCACCGGTCGGCGCCAAGCGCGTGCTGGCCGGCAAGAAGGGCAACGTCGACGTGGTGGTCACGATGACCGAGACCGCCTCCGACAACACGCACGTCGACGTCGTGGCCCAGAAGAGCGCGATGGAGTGGGACAAGGACCTCGCCCGGCGCATCGCCCAGGACATCTCCAAGGGCTAGGCACAAGGCCCGATACCGATCACCGACCCCGAGTCCCGAAAGCCAGCCGTCGTCGGTGATCGGTATCAGCCGTTGATCTGGGGAACGGCAGCAGCAGCTCACTCGACGCTGGCGCCCGGGAAGTACCTCTCGAGGATTCTGTCGGTAGGTCCGGCCCTTCCCAGCCAGCGTGGCGGCGCCCCATTGGCACAGGCCCACGCCGTGGCCCAGACCACGGCCCCGGAAGCGGACCTCGCCGTTCTCCTCGGAGACCTCGGCGAGCAGGCTCTTGAGCTTGTGCCAGCCCACCGCCCGGCCGACGCGCGACTGCAGCTGGTCGCCGCTCATCCTGGCGCCGAAGGCGCGGACCTGGACGATGCGGCCGGCGCGGTCCTTCCGGGCGACCTCGAGCGCGCGGCCCTGCGCCGGCAACCCAAGCGCCTGGGCGAGCGCCTCCCGGCCGATGGAGAACGTCCAGGCTGAGTCCGGAGAGGCGGCGCACAGCGGAGCGCCCCGCTCGTCGAGGTCGCCCACCCCTTCGCCCTGCGCCTCTTCGCCGAAGACCTCGCGGGCGCTGCTGGTCGCCCCGCCGCAGCTCGAGTGGAACCAGACCGGTTCGAGGTTGCCGCCGCGCCGGAGCACCTGGCCCTTCGTCGCGTCGACCGCGGCCTTCGCGCGCTCGTCGCCGCCGAGGACCCCGGCGTACACCTGGCAGTGGGCCAGATCGCAGAGGTCGTATCCGTCGGCGCGGTGGCGGCCGCGGGAGGCCAGGGCGAAGGTCCGCGACACCACCGCCTGCGCCTCGAGGGCCGCGGGGCGATCGGTCGCGCTCTCGGAGGCGACCACGCCGCGGACGTAGTCCTCCACCGGCACCACCTCGACGAGCTCGACGACCCCGCCACGGGCCCGGGCCTCGACCTTGCCCTTGAAGGCCCGGCTCGGCTTCACCGTGCGGACCTCGACGGCCTCCAGCTCGATGAGTGCGCACGCCGGGCCGTTCTCGACCTGCAGCTTGGGCCCGGCGACGCGAAAGCGGAGGGCCGACGGCAGGGGCGCCCCGTCGCAAAGGGCGCTCGTCGAGGAGGCTTCGATCCCGGTGAGCTGCGAGCGCGAGAGGATCCGGACGCGCAGCAACGTGGCCTGCGGGGAGGCGGACGTCGCCAAGGCCAAGGTCGTGACGGCCGCCGCTGCCAGCGCGCCGATCACTTCGGCGGCGGGGCGAAGTACTTGCGGGCGAAGGCCGCGAGCTGCCGGTCGCTCGGGTGGTCCAGCGTCTGGACGCCGATGACCTCGCGGTCGAGCTCCGGCGCCTTCCGCTTCAGGTACTTCGAGAGCTCCGTCTTCGCCGTCGAAGGCCCGCTGAGCACCAGGGGCCCCGCACCGCGCAGGGCCTTCGCGACCTCCGCGTAGAACCGCTCGTGGCTGTGCTGGTCGCGCCGGCCGCTGGCCATCGGCTTGTTCGGGCGGCGGGGCTCCTCGTCCGAATCCTCGGGCGTCGCGCGCACGGTGCGCAGCAGCGCGCCGTCGCTGGAGACGAGCTTGGCTTCCTCGTGGTCGATCCAAACCAGCATCGCGGTCTTGGGCATGGGCCCAAGCCTAGCCGCAGAGCGACCGGGCGCAACACTGGCGAGCGCAGCCCTCTACTCGTTCGTCATCGGTCCGGGTGCATCGCGGAGCTTGTCGAGCGCGTCCTCGACCGTCTTGCACGACGCGGACACCTCCGAGACGCCGCGCACCCCGCCCAGGAACTTCTCGCAGCTGGCCTTGTTGAGCCCGGCGACGCAGGCATCCAGATCCTTTCGAGTGACCTTGGTGTTGCCGGCGAGCTTGGCGCACTGCTCGCTCACCTCGTCCTCGCAGCTCGACCCGCCCGGGTCCTGGGGCATGCAGCGGCGGACCAGGGTGCACAGGGCACGCATCGACTCGCTGCAGACCGCCTCGTTGCTGACGGCGCGAGGGTCCTCGGCGGGCTTGCTGGGCTTGGCGCCGACGACGATCTTCCGGTCGGCCTGGGTCAGCTCGGCGACGGCCTTGGATCGCTCCTGCGCGGCGGCTTTGGCCTTGGCGAGCTTCTCCTGGGCGGTCTTGGCCTCCGGGGCCTTGGGCGGCACCTTGGAGTACAGGTCCACGGCCAGCTCGGGCTCGCCCTCCTGCATCGCCAGGTCGGCCCGGGCGACGAGCGCGCGGCCGCTGGTGGGGGCGAGGAGCACTGCCTTCTCGTACGCCGTCGCCGCGGCCGCGACCTGCTTGAGCTTGAGGTAGAGGTCCCCGGCGGCGAGCCAGGCCTCGAGGCTGGGAGCGAGCTCGGCGGACTTCTCGGCGCAGGCGAGCGCGAGCGCCGGGTCGTCGGCGAGCGCCTTGCTCGCGTCCATCAAGACGGCGGCGATGGCCTTGCGGTCCGCCTCCTTGTAGTCGGCGGCCTTGGCGGCGGAGAAGCGCAGGTACAGCTCGTCCCAGGCCTTCTTGCCAGCGAGCTGCCTGGCTTCTAGGGGGGAAGCAGGGGAAGGAGCGGGGGCGGCGACGGCAGACGGGGCTGCTGGCGCTGCCGCCGTGGCAGGGCCAGGAGCAGCGGCGGACAGGGCGAGCGCCAGCGCAGCGGTGCTCACGGCGAGCGTCATTGGAACCTCCGTGGCGGCGGAGTCTACCGCCTCGGCGGTCTCGTCGTGCCCTTGCTCCTGGGCGAAGCTCCTGATCGATCGTCGTGCACCCCCGAGGTCCTGCTCCTCTCGTCGCCTCTGAAGAGCGCTCGGTTCCCAGCCCTCCTTCCTCAAGAGCCGGCCCCGGCCACGAGGCAAAGCCCAAGTCCGCCTTCGGCTCGGGCGTCGTGAACAACGTCCGAGATCCCCGGCCCTTTGATGCGAAGATGCCTCCCTCGGCCGGACAGGCCGATCGTCCCCTTCCCCCGGCCGGCCACCCTCGCCCCATCACCCCATGCGCCTCTCTCCCATCCTCCTCGCGATCCTCGCCCTGCTCCCCGCGTGTCCCGACAGCGAGCCCTCCTGCCGCGGCGAGTGCGTCACCTCGCGCGCCGACTGCCTGGGCAGCCTCTGCCCGGAGGGCAAGATCTGCGGTGGCGGCGACGCCGGCTGCATCTGCCCGCCCGGCACCGAGCTGTGCGGCGGCGCCTGCTTCGACCTCTCGCGCTACGCGAGCGACCCCTACAACTGCGGCGGCTGCCTGCGCGCCTGCGTGATAGGTCAGCGCTGCGAGTCCGGCGGGTGCGTCGCCTCGTGCAGCGCGGGGCGGACCGAGTGCAGCGGCAGCTGCTCCGAGCTTCTCCTGGGACGTGCTCCACTGCGGCACCTGCGGGAGCGCCTGCGGAGAGGCCGAGTCCTGCGCGGGCGGACGCTGCCGCTGCGCCCCCACCGAGACCCGCTGCGGCGGCGAGTGCACCGACCTGCTCTCCGACCCGCTCAACTGCGGCGATTGCGATCGGCGCTGCGCGACGGGCGCCTCCTGCTTCGGCGGCGCCTGCGGCTGCCCTGGCGGCGGGACGCTCTGCTCGGGCCAGTGCACGGTCTTGCTGACCGACGCGGCGAACTGCGGCCAGTGCGGCCACCGCTGCGCCGAGGGCGAGCGCTGCAACCAGGGCAGCTGCGAGCGGGACTGCCACGGCCTGCAGCTGTGCGGCAACGAGTGCGCGGACCTCCTGAGCGACCCCAAGCACTGCGGCGCGTGCGTCATCGTCTGCCCGCAGGACAAGACCTGCCGTGGGGGCTACTGCGCCTGCGGGCTCACCGACGTCGACTGCGGCACCTGGTGCTGCCCGACCGGCCAGAAGTGCGCCCAAGGCGGCTGCCTGTAGGCGAGCCCGATGCGCATCGTCATCGTCAGCCCCGCGCCGCCGGGGGCGAACAACGGCAACGCCCGGACCGCCCAGCGCTGGCGGAGGATGCTGGCCCCGCTGGGAAGCGCCCGCGTCGTCCAGCGCTGGCCCGACGGCCCGGCCGCGGAGGCCGACGACGTCCTGCTGGCCCTGCACGCGCGCCGGTCGGCGGCCTCCGTCGCCGCGTGGCACGCCCAGCGCGGCTCGCGCGGGCTGGCGGTCGTCCTCACCGGCACCGACCTTCACCGCGACCTCGCCGTGGACGCGGCCGCGCAGCGCTCGCTCGACCAGGCCGGAGCGCTCGTGGCGCTGCACGAGCGGGGGCCGGCCTGCCTGCCGGCCCGGCACCGGCCCCGCGTGCACGTCCTGCTGCAGTCGGCGACGCCCCGGCGCCCGCTGCCCAAGAGCCCCCGGGTGCTGCGGGCGCTGATGGTGGGGCACCTGCGCGACGTGAAGTCGCCGCGGACGCTCTTCGCCGCCGCGCGGCTGCTCGCCGGCCGCGAGGACATCTGCATCGAACATGTCGGCGAGGCCCTGGAGGCGAAGCTCGGCGCGCAGGCGAAGGCGACCATGGCGGCCTGCCCGAGCTACCGCTGGCTCGGGGGCCTGCCGCACTCCGAGACCCGCCGTCGAATCCAGCGCGCGCACGTGCTCGTCCACGCGAGCCGGATGGAAGGCGGCGCCCACGCCGTCATCGAAGCCATCGTCAGCGGAACGCCGGTGCTGGCCTCGCACGTCGACGGCAACCTCGGGATCCTCGGCGGGAGCTACCCCGGCACGTTTCCCGCCGGCGATGCCCGCGCGCTCGCCCGGCTTCTCGTGCGCTGCCGCGAGACCCAGCTCCAGCCGAATGGCCTGCTCGCCCGCCTGCGCACCGCCTGTGCCGAGCGGGCTCACCTCTTCGAGCCGGGGCGCGAGCGCAAGGCGCTGCAGCGGCTCGTCAGGGACCTCGCGGCGCCCGATCCCCAGGCGTCTTCCGGGGTTGCGCGCGGAGTGTGACCCGCATCACCGGTTCGCCCGCATCCTTATATAGGTGAGCCAGCCGCGGGCCTGGCGGGTGGTGCTGGGCGCGGTCGCGTGGGCACGAACGAAAGGACCCCATGGCAACGCTGACGACGATCGAGGCCATGCTCGAGCAGGGCGACCCCGCCTCCGCGCTCGAAGCCGTCTGTGAGCTGTGGCGCGACACGCGGGACACCCGCCTGGCCATCCTTGCCGAAAAGCTCGCCGAGCGCTGCGCGAAGCTGGCGAAGCCGCTGCCGGCCAAGCCCGTCGCCAAGCACCACGAGCTGTGGCTCGCGCAGGCGCCGAAGGCCACCGCGGCCGAGCTCGCGGTGCTGCTGCCCTCGCTGGCGAGCCACAAGGCGCCGATGGCGCTCGAGCGGATCGAGAAGCTCGCCGGGCAGCGGCCGAACCCCCTCGTCGCCCTCGCGCTGACGAAGCTGGTGCTCGCTCCGCCGTTCCAGTCCACCGGTGGCAAGCTCTTCTGGAAGCGGCTGTTCGCGACGCTGCCCGACCACGCCGATCCGCGGACCGTGGAGCTGCTCGAGCCGTGCGCCGGCACCTTCGCGGAGCGGCTGGGCGCGGCGACCATCGGCGAGGTCTTCGAGAGCGGCGTGGCGGCGGCGCTGCCGGCGCTGAAGAAGGAGCTCGCCTCGCTCCACCGGCCGCTGGGCGGCGAGGACCTCACCGCGCTCGCGCGCCTCGAAGCGGCGAGCGCCGCTCCGGCGTCGGCCTCCAAGACCGATGCGACCGGGGAGGACCTGCTGGCGCAGGTGCTCGCGCACCCGGAGGACGACGGCCCGCGCCAGGTGCTCGCCGACCGGCTGCAGGAGAAGGGCGACCCGCGAGGCGAGCTCATCGCGCTGCAGTTCAAGCGGCGCGCGGGTGGGCTCGAAGCCAAGGAGGAGGCCCGCGAGAAGGCGCTGCTCAACAAGCACCTGGGCGCCTGGCTCGGGCCCCTCGCCAACGTGGTGCTCAAGAAGAGCGTCCGGTTCGAGCGCGGCTTCCTGGCCTCGTGCGAGTACTTCGCCAAGAAGAAGGTGGACGCCGACGGCGCCCTCGGAGTGCCACTCTGGGCCACCGTCGAGTACCTCGAGGGCGCGGTCCCGGCGGAGGTGCTCACCGGCTCGCCGATGCGCGCGCTCCGGCGCCTGGACGCCAGCCCCGAGAAGCTCCAGTCCTCGAAGAGCGACGCGGTGGTGCGTCTCTCGACCGTCGCCGCGCTGGCCAGGCACGAGCCCTTCACGCACCTCGAGGCGATCGCCTGCTGGACCGGGAGCGACGACGCGGCCGCCGCGCAGGCCGTGCTCGCCGCCTCCGAGGCCCCCGGGCTTCCCGCCCTCCGGGAGCTGGCGCTGCACGGCTACACGCGCGATTCGCGCTGGCTGTGGGGCAGCCCTCTCGCGAAGCGGCTGACGCGCGTGACGCTGCCGCCGCTCGACTACGGCGGGTCCTGGCAGCCGTACTCCCGCAAAGACGACCACGACTGGGGCCCGACCGCGCTCGCGGAGCTTTTGGCAGACCTCGAGGCCGCCTCGTGCCGCATCCCGGAGATCCGCCTGCGCCTGGTGGGGACGCTGGTGACCTTCACCTTCCCCAAGAACGGGAAGCCGACCGCCGTCCTCACCCTCGAGAAGAGCCGGCCCCCTCCCTACTTCGGCTTCACGCCACACGACGGAGTGGCGCAGAGCTTCGCGGGGATTCCGGCCGGCAGGCTCGCGCGGCTCGAGATCTGCCCGGGGAAAGGCTTCGACCACGGACCGCTGGCGAAGGCGGCGGCGATGCTCACCGAGGTCGTCGTCCGCGACCGCTGAGCGCCCCGAGCCGAAGGGTGGAGGCTGGGGCCAAGCGCGGCCCCCCGCTGGGTGGGACTGCCGAGGGCTCGTACTACCCATTGCCGTGCCAGTAGGCCGCCAGTACACTCCGCCGCTCTGCAATTCGACCGGACCGGAAGGGTGCCAATGCTTCGTGACTTGAACCACCGCGTGCTGTGCCTCGGCGCGTTGCTCGCTGCGGCCGGATGCGAGACCGGGCAGTTGGGGACTTCGGACGGCGGCTCTCTCATCACCGTCGTGCAGCTCGCCATCGGCGACTCGGACTGCCCGCTGGGCGGCACCAAGCTCATCGCGGGCGATCAGGTCAGCTTCGCCTGCAACGGCGCACCCGGCGCCGCCGGAGCGAACGGCGCTCCCGGCCCGAGCGGACCCGCGGGCGCCACCGGCGCGCTGGGACCGACCGGCGACCAGGGCCTCCCGGGTGAGGCGGTGGCGGCTGAGACCGTGGCTCCCGGCGACTCGACGTGCCCGTCCGGCGGCAGCCGCTTCACGGCCGCCGATGGGACCGTCACCTACGCCTGTGCTGGCGAGGCGGGCGCCGCCGGGCCCACCGGCCCCAAGGGCGACCCCGGCGATCCCGGCCCCACCGGGCCCCAGGGACCGACCGGCCCCGAGGGTGGCCCTCCCGGCCCGACCGGACCGCAAGGCCTCCAGGGGCTTCAGGGCGAGCCGGGACCCGTCGGTCCGACCGGCGCTCCTGGCATCCAAGGAGAGATTGGGTTGACCGGTCCCACCGGCCCGATGGGTCCCGACGGCATTCAGGGCCCCAAGGGCGACCTCGGCCCCACCGGACCGCAGGGCGCGACCGGCGCCGCTGGCCCGACCGGCCCCACCGGCATCCAGGGTCTGCAGGGCGACCTCGGCCCCACCGGTCCGCAGGGCGCGACCGGCGCCGCTGGCCCCATCGGCCCCACCGGCAGCCAGGGCCTCCAGGGCAACGTCGGCCCCACCGGCCCGCAGGGTGCAATCGGCGCCACCGGCCCCATCGGCCCCACCGGCAGCCAGGGCCTCCAGGGCAACGTCGGCCCCACCGGTCCGCAGGGTGCAATCGGCGCCACCGGCCCCATCGGCCCCACCGGCAGCCAGGGCCTCCAGGGCAACGTCGGCCCCACCGGTCCGCAGGGCTCCGTCGGCGCCGCCGGTCCCACCGGCCCGACCGGCAGCCAGGGCCCCAAGGGCGACATCGGCCTGACGGGTCTGACAGGTCTGACCGGTGCTGCCGGAGCGACCGGTCCCACGGGCCCGACCGGCGCGCAGGGCCCGGCCAGCGACGTGCGCGACTCCGCCGGCGTCGTGCTCGGGCGCCTGGCGGGCGTCACCAACAAGGGCGTGACCGTGACGACCTCCACCCAGCACGTGGTGACCATCGGCTGGAACGGCGTGGTGGTCCCGGCGCAGATTCGGTGGAGCGCGAGCTGCCCCGGCAGCACCCCGTACCTGAACTCCGGCAACAGCGCCAAGACGATGGCCGCCAAGTCGGTGGTGCGCTCGGCCGCCTCGACCCTGCTCTACGTCCCCTCCGGCACCGTCACCAACGGCTCGGTCACCTCGGCCGCCATCACCGCCTCCGCCGTGGAGAACCCCGGCTGCGTCGGCTCGCCGGGCCTGCCGAACCTCTACGGCTGGAGCCTGACCACGGTCGCGCAGACCGCGGTCGGCCTGCCCGCCTCCATCACTCCGCCGTTGGTCCTGCCGTAGCGCCGGGCCGCAACCTCTCTTCTCGTCAGGAGATGACCCATGGCTGAACCCTTCATCGGGCAGATCATCATCGCCGGCTTCAACTTCGCCCCACGCGGATACGCCTTCTGCAATGGGCAGCTCCTCTCCATCGCCCAGAACACCGCCCTCTTCTCGCTCCTGGGCACCACCTACGGCGGCAACGGCCAGACCACCTTCGCCCTGCCCAACCTCCAGGGCCGGGTCCCCATCCACCAGGGCCAGGGCCAGGGGCTCAACAACCGGACCCTGGGCGAGATGTCCGGCACCGAGAGTGCCACTCTGCTCTCGAGCAACCTGCCCTTCCACACCCACCCGATGACGGGCAGCAGCTCCCAGGCCCTGGCGGACAGCCCGGCGAGCGCGGCTCCAGCGGTGGGCGGCGCCTACGGGATGCCTGCCGACACGGCCATGGCTCCGACCGGGGGCGCCGGTTCGAACAACCCGTTCTCCATCATGCCGCCGTACCTGGTCCTCAACTTCTGCATCGCCATCCAGGGAATCTTCCCGTCGCGCAACTAGACGAGGTCATCCGTGAAACGGCGCGAATTCCTCGAGCTGGCCGTCCTCGGCGGCGCCTCGCTCGCCCTGGCGGAGCTGCTGCCTCGCGCCCTGCGCGACGAGAAGAGCGGCGTGGCGTCGCTCGGGGCGGTCCCCGGACCAGCGGCGCGGCGCGCCTGGGCCCGGCGCTTCATCGGGGGCAGCGGCACGCTCTACGACGTGGTCTCCGAGGGAAACCGGGTCGAGCTCCGGGCGCCGGACGGCACGGAGCGCGGCCTGCTGCGCGGCGAGCTGAACGCCCCGGTGTCGCTGGCGGAGTCGACTGACGGCAGCCTTCGCGTCCTGGAGTGGGGCGCCGACCGGGTGCGGACCTACGCCGCGGACGGCTCCCTGGGCCTCGCCTTCGGCTCGACGGGAAGCGGCGCAGCCGAGCTGCGCGGCCCCCGCGATCTGGCGGAGCGGGCGGACCGGCTGGTGGTGGCCGACACCTTCAACCACCGGGTGCAGCTCTTCGATCGCGACGGCCGGCCGCAGGCGCGGTTCGGCTCGTTGGGCAAGGGCGCCGCCGAGCTGAACGCGCCCTCCAGCCTGGCCTTCGCGCCCGACGGCCTGCTGCACGTCGCCGACCTCGGCAACGCGCGCATCCAGGTCTTCAGCGCCGACGGACGTCCCCAGGCGAGCTACGGCGGCTGGGGCGCCGAGGAGGGCCGCCTCCGGGCCCCCAGCTGCATCCGCTTCGACGCCGCCGGCCGCGCGTGGATTGCCGACCCCGTCGGCGGCCACGTGCACGTGTTCGACGCCGCGGGCCGCTTCGTCGAGCGCCACCGTCCGCAGGGCGGCGCGCCGGCCTGGCTGGCCTTCTTCCCCGATGGCCGGGCGCACATCAGCCTCCACAGCTGAGTCCGATGGAGAGCGAGCCCAAGACCCTGGCGAGCCTGACCGCGGAGGACTTCCGCCCGCTGCTGGGCCAGCCCTTCACCCTCGAGCTCGGCCCCGCGCAGAGCCTCGAGGTGCCGCTCATCGACGTGACCGAGACCCCGCGCTACCGCGCGCCGAAGGCCACGCGCTGCCCCTTCTCCATCACCCTGCGCCTCCCCGCCGGCGCTCCGGTGCCGCAGGGGATTCTCGGCCTGCGCCACCCGGACCTGGGACGTCTCGAGGTGTTCTTCGTCGACGTCGGTCCCGACGAGCTGGGCCGGTGCTTCCAGGCGGTCTTCAGCTAGTGGCCCGAGCCGTCCGCGCGTGAGCGCCAGCCCCCGGCGGCGAGGAGCGAAGTGATGGACCCAAGCACCCTGCAGGTCATCCCCGAGAGCGGCGCGACCGCAGGCGCTTCAGGTCCGGTCCTGGCGGTGAGGCTCTCGGGCAAGGACGACGCGGAGTTCCTGGCGAAGCTGTACCTGGCCACCCGCCGCGAGGAGTTCCTGCCGATGGGGCTGCCCGAGCCGGTCCTCGAGGCGCTGGTGGCCGACCAGTGGCGCCTGGAGCAGGCCAGCCGCGCCGAGACCTTCCCGGCGGCCGAGCACCGGCTGATCCTCCTCGATGGGCGGCCGATTGGGCGGGTGGTGGTCGACCGGCAGCCAGCGCGGCTGTTCGGCGTGGACTTCGCCATCCTCCCCGAGCTCCGCTGCCGGGGCTACGGCGGCCGGGTGCTGCACGCGCTCAAGCGCGAGGCCGCCGCGCTGGGCCTGCCCTTCGCCTTCCGGGTCTTCAAGTGGAACCGGGCGCGCAACCTCTACCGCCGGGCGGGCTTCAAGGACTGCGGCGAGACCGAGCTGCAGTTCGAGATGACCGGCCAGGCCCTTCCCTGATCGGCAGCGCCGTGGCCCCGCCCCCGGAAGACCTCAGCGGCTGGCTCCCGGCGCGGATCGCCTTCAGGGACGGCCAGGCGATGGTCACCTGGCAGCCGGTGGGGCGCACCCGCTTCACCGAGCCCTTCTTCACGGACGCGCTGCTCACGGCGATGGCCGACCCGGAGGTCGGCTCTCGGCGACGGCAGACCCCCATCGACACCCTGCTCGCGCGGGCGGCGGCGCCAGCGGGCCAGGCCACGGAGCCGGAGGTGGCCGGGCTCATCTTCCACTGGTCGCGCTGCGGCTCGACGCTCGTCTCGCGGATGCTCGCCGCAGCCAGCGACGAGCACCTGGTCCTGTCGGAAGCCCCGCCGGTCGACTTTCTCCTGCGCAGCCACCTGACGGTCCCGGAGGCGACGCGGTCGTGGCAGGTGCTGCACCTGCGGGCGCTGGTGTGGGCGCTGGCCCGGGCCACGGGCCGAAACCGGGTGTTCCTCAAGCTCGAGTCCTGGCACGTGCGTCTCTGGGACCTGGTGCGCGAGGCCTTTCCCGAGGCGCCGTGGACCTTCGTGTACCGGGATCCGCTCGAGGTGCTCGCCTCGCACGAGAAGCTGGCGGGCGCCCAGATGCTCCCCGGCGCGCTCGAGCCGAGGCTCTTCGGCTGGGAGCTGCAGGAGGTCTTGGAGCGCCCCCCCGAGGTCCACCGCGCCAAGGTGCTCGCGTCGATGGGCGAGGCGGCCCTCGAGGCCCTGGCCGCGGGCGGCGGCCTCCTCGTCGACTACGGCGAGCTCCCGGGCGCGGTCGAAGCCCGCCTCTTCGACCATTTCCGCATCCCGCGCACTGCCGAGATTTCCCAACGGATGGCCGAGGTCTCCCGCTTCCATGCCAAGGAGCCGGGTCAGAGGTTCGTCGCCGACTCCGAGCAGAGGCGGCGGGAGGCCTCGCCCGAGCTGCGCCAGGCGTCCCGCGCCTTCGCCGAACCGGTCCATGCGCGGCTCGAAGCCGTGCGGCTCGGGCGGTGAGGCTGGTCCTGGCTCATTCCCATTCGAACGTTGCCAGCGCCGCGGCACGCCTGCATTCTGCGCGCCTCACTTTTTAGTGCTTTGCGGAGACACTCATGCCCCCCAAGACCGCCGACCTCGCCCACCTGCTGAAGTCCGGCTCCCTCTCGGACCTCGAGAAGGCCCTGGCCTCGCTCCCGAAGGCGAAGAGCCTGGGCGAGGCCTTCGGCGCCCGCGGCCCCAAGAATCCCGGCGCTCGACCGCGCCGTCGCGAAGCACGCCGCGAAGCTGTCTCCCAAGGCGCTGCTCGCGCTGTTCCAGGCGGGCTTCCGCACCGTCGACGACGACTTCGCCGCAGCGCTGGCGGCCGCCACCGAGCTGTGCCGCCGCGACGCTGCGTCCCAGGGCCAGCTGGTGAAGTCCTTCCAGGCCGCGTGCAAGGACTACGACCCCGGTCACCGTCTCTGGGAGAAGACGACCTTCGACCAGCTCATCGACAAGGTCTTCCTCAAGCTCGGCCCCGACGCCCTCGCGGCGCTGCTGACGAAGTGCGACGACGGCGCGCTGCGCGCCAAGGGAGACGGGATGGACGTGCTCTTCGCTCCGGCCTTCGCGGGCGCCCGCGGCAAGACGGAGGCAGCGCTGCTCAAGCGCCTGACGGCCTACGTCAAGGACCTCGACGACCCGAAGGCCGTCGCCGCCCTCCTGGCGAAGGTCCAGAAGGCGGCCTCCCCGGCGAGCCGCAAGGCGCTCCAGGCGCTCGTCCCCAGCGCCAATGCGCTGGCCGACGAGCTGGAGACCGTGCTGGAGAACCTGTCGAGGACCCCGGCGAAGAGGGTCGACGAGCTCCTCCTCGCGCTGGGCAAGGCGATCCCCGACGCCCGGGCCAAGCCGCTCGCCCGCAAGATCTGCTACCGGGTCTTCCGCGACTCCAAGCCGGGCTTCGAGGCGACCGTGAGCGTCATCGAGCTGTCGCTGAGGCTGGACGGCAGACCGAGGTCCGAGCCGCTGGGGCGCCTCTTCGCGCTCGACCCCCAGCGCGCCGAGCAGTACGTCCGCACGCGCGTCGGCAAGGACGCGAAGCTCCAGGAGCGCTTCGTCTCCGACCTGCGCGAGGCGGTCCAGGAGACGAAGGGCAAGGCCGTCGAGCCGATGCGTGCCCTGGCGAACGCACTTCAGGGCGTGTCGCCCGAAGCCGCGGCGAAGATGGAGGCGAGCGAGCGGGTTTCCCGGGCGATGCGCCCCGACGCCAAGCGCGGCGAGCTGGCCGCCCTGCTCTCGAAGTACCCGGGGCCCCTCAACCTCCACGCGGGCGAGATCGAGCTCTACCTCATGAGCGCCGTACCCGGGCAGGCCTTCAAGGACGTCCTCGCGCTTGCCGGCGCGCTGAAGCGCATCGAGTTCCGGCGCTACCCCAGCCCGGAATACGCCAAGGACGTCTACCCCACCCCTCCCGTGCGCACGCTCGTCCGACTGCTGCTCGGAGCGGTGGCCGGCAAGGACCCCAAGGTCGCCGCCGGCGTGCTCGCCCACCTGACCCTGCCCTCGGCGGAGCTCGCCAGCGAGATGATCTCGGCTGCGCGCTCGGAGCTCGACAAGGCGAAGCGTGCCGAGCTGGCCCAGGCCGCGCTTGCGGACGGCTTCGACGGCTGGCGCAGGAGCCCCGCCGCCAAGCCCTTCCCCGCGAGCCTCAGGTCCGTCCTGCTCCAGTAGCGGCCTCTTCAGTTCCTCCGCGGGAGGCACACCTGGGGCCGGTCCGGCCTGGACCTCACCGCTCCCAATGGCTCTTCCCGCAGGGGTCGGCCCGGGAGGCGCCGCAGTACTGCTGGGCGACGGACAGCAGGACTTCCAGGTCCACCGGCTTCTCCAGGCACGCCGTGGCCTTGAGCGCCGTGGCTTCTCGGGCCGCGCGCCCCATCCCCGTCAGCACGACCACCGGGATCTCGCCGATCAGGGGATCGTTTCGCTGCGCCGCCCGGAACTGCCAGCCGTCCATGACCGGCATCATCAGGTCGAGAAGGATCAGCCTCGCGGCGTTCTTCCGCAGGCATTCCAAGGCCTCGGCACCGTTGGCCGCCGTCACCACCTCGTAGCCTGCGTCTTCCAGGACGAAGAGCATCGTCTCCCGGATGTCGGGATCGTCGTCCACGACGAGGATGTAGCCGTGGTCGGTGTTCATCGGCTCTCGCCCACCTCGGACACCTGGCTGGCCAGCCCGCTGCAGGGAAGCACCACCGTGAACGTCGACCCGCTGCCGAGGGTGCTCACCGCCCGAAGCGTGCCACCCAGAGACTCGACGATGCTCCGCGCAATGTAGAGGCCCAGCCCCAGCCCCCCATATTCGCGGGCCGAGACCGCGCGTTCGAAGCGCTCGAAGATGTGCGGGAGACGGTCCGCGGGGATCCCGATTCCCTGATCGGTCACGACCAGCCGCGCGGTCTGCTGCGCCGCCTCTTCGGCCACGATGGCGATGGGCTTGCCCGCGCCGAACTTCACGGCGTTGGCCAGGAGGTTCGAGAGAACGTGCTCGAGTTTGCTTCGGTCCCACCGGCCGATGATCGGGCCCGGCGCCCGCACCGACAGCGCGCAGCGCGCCCGGGCGAGCTCGGCCTCGAAGCGCTCGGCCACCTCGGCCACGACCCCGGCCAGGTCCACCTCCTCGAGGTGGAGCGGCCAACGCCCCGCCTGAATCCTCGAGACGTGCAGCAGCTCCTGCACGAGACGGTTGAGCCGCTTGACCTGGCGCTCCGCGATCGCCAGCGCGGCGCTCCTCTGCTCGGACGACGCGTGCCTCTCACCCCGGTGGAGCCCCTGCACCACGAGCTGCAGCGAGTTGAGCGGGGTCCGCAGCTCGTGCGAGGCGATCATGAGGAACTCGTCTCGCACCTCCACCGCGCGCTGGACCTCCTGGAAGAGCTGCGCGTTCTCGATGGCGATGACCGCGCGATCCGCGAGCTCCTGCGCCAGCTCGACGTCCGGAGGCCCATAGCGCCTCCTCCCAGTGCCGCTGCACAGGGTGAGGACCCCGAGGACCCGGCCGCGCAACACGAGCGGGACCGAGAGGACCGAGCGCGTGCCCAGCTGGTGGATGAGCGCGAGGTGCCCCTCGTCCTCGCAGTGCCCTCGGAGGTCATCCTCCGAAGCCTCCCGCAAGAGATAGGGCTCGCCCGTCCGAAACACCCTGGCGGCAGGGTGCACGGAGTCGAGCCGGCAGGGGTACCGCTCTTGAAGGTCTCGCAGGACCGGCAGCTTCGAGGGGTCGGCGTGCTCGCCGACCAGCCGCCGTACCGTCCCCCCCTCGAGCACGTCGATCATGCACCACTCCGCGATCTGCCTCACCACCAGGTGAGCCAGCCGGCGGAGCACTTCCTGGTACTCCAGCGACTCGGTCAGGATCCTGCTGGTCTCCGCGAAGAAGTTCGCGCGGGTCTTGGCCTCCTCGGCCCGGGAGAGCCAGGCGGCGTTCTCCAACGCAATCGCCGCCTGCGAGGAGAGCATCTCCAGAAGCTCCATCCGCTCGAGCGAGAACGCGCCCGTGACCTGCCCGTTCTCCAGATACAGGATTCCGCTCAGGTCACCGCCGTACAGGATGGGGAGACAGAGGACCGAGCGCAGGCGCGCGGACCGGACATAGGGGTCGTCGACGAACATCCCCTCGCGGCTGGCGTCCGCCAGCACGACCCGGGCCCGGGTCCGCGCCACGTAGTTCACGACGAACGACGGCAGCTCGCTCGAGGCCGTGACCGGCGAGTCGATGAATAGCGTCGCCCGCTCGGCCCCCGCCGTGATCGACGCGGCCATCGTCAGCCGCCCCTCTCGCCGGAGGAGCACCACGCCTCGGTCCGCCCCGGCGCTCTCGAGGACGACCCTCAGCAGGCGGTCCAGGAGCTTGTCGAGGACGATCTCGCGAGAGATCGCCTGGTTCGCCTTGAGCACGGCCTGGAGGTCGAGGGCCGTGCTGAGCATCCGGTCCGTGAAGAGCGGGCGGCCCCCTCGCTGCGCCTCCGGCTCCCTCCGGTCCGCGAAGAGCTGCGGGTGGGCCGAGCGCAGGGCCGAGCTCTTCTCCTCGCGCCCCACGCCCGGTACCCTTCGAGCGCGTTGCGCAGGTACAGGTCGGCGAAGTGCGGCTTGCCCTTGGCCAGCCAGAATCTCCCCGCGAGCTCGTTGGCCAGGGCCTGGTTCTGTCGAAAGCCGTTGGCTCCCGTGGACGCGATGGCCTGGTCGAAGAGCGTCATCGCGCCCAAGGTGTCCTGGTCGAGGCGGGCGATCTCCGCGGCGACAAGCTGGAACTTGTGGAGGAAGTTCGCCGGGCAGTGGTCCGCCCAGACCTTCATCTGGCGCTGATTGGCCTCGAGCTTCTGTCGATAGGACTTCCGGGCGTCGTCGCTCGCGGTCGAGCAGGCCTCCGCCAGAATCAGCGAATGGTAGAAGTTGTGCTCGGCCTCGGTCAGCTGCCCCTTCACGTAGCCGAGAAGCGGCGCGGCCTCCTCGATGCAGGCCAGCGCGGCCGCAGAGTCGCCCAGGAGGTACAAGGCGAACGCCTTGACCGTGCCGTAGAAGCAGATCGCCCCGAAGCTCTTGTTGTCCTGGCAGCTGCGCAGGTAGGACGCTTCGCGGAGGCTGTCCGCCTCGAACGACCAGAGGTCGCGGGTGGCGCCCACGAGGTTGCTCAGGACGAGGAGCATGCCGAGCAAGTAGTCGGTGGCGAGGGTGTGCTGGGCCTTTCGCGTGAAGGCCAGGCTCTTGCGCACCTCGGCCACGAGGTGGCCCAGGTCTTCCCCTGCGTGGAAGCGATTCACGGTGCGCCCGAAGGCCAGGATGTACCCGACGAACTGCAACTCTCCGGTCTGCAGCCCCGCGCGCTGCCCTTCCTCGTCGAGGGCGTCCCCGCTCCCGATGGGCCGGACCCAATGATTCAGGAACATGCTCAGGATGAGGCACGCCTTGCACTTGAGGCTCTCGTCCCCGTACTTCTCGGCGAGCCTGAGGCCCAACAGGCCGAACTCGTAGCCGGCCTGGTATCGGCCGCGGCTCGCGGCCAGAGCGTTCCCGAAGCTCGCGTAGCCCTTCGACGACTCGGGGACGTTGCCGAACTCCATCGACAGGCTCGTCATCCGCGCGAGGATCCACGTGTAGAGCGGGTACTGGTTGGCGAAGAAGGCCGGCGTGTGGGCGGTCATCAACAGCTTCATGGCCACCGTGACGCGCCCGTCCGCCATCGGCGGCAGGTCGATCAGCGAGGCGACGCTGCGCCCCTCCAGCCCCCGCTCCACGCGCGCGAGCTCCTCCTCGAGCGCGCGGGGTAGCTCGCCCTCGGAGGGGAATCGGAAGCCGAGCAGGCCCAGCGCCTTGTCGGCGGCGGCGATCGCTTCTTCGTTCTTTCCCTGCAGCGTCTGCGCGGTGACGAGCTGGGTGTACGCCTCGGCGCGATCGAGGATCCCGGCGCGCGCCCAGATGGCTTCAATCAGCTCGTCCGACCGTGCGTGATTGCCGTTCAGGTACTCCAGCTCCGCCCGCTCCCGGTGCAGCGCGTGGGTCAGCGCGTAGTGCCCACTCCAGTCACCGGCGAACGCCTCCATCGCGCCCTGCAGGTAGCGAAGCGCCGAGTCGAACGCCGCGGCGCGCTTCGCCCTCCGCGCGGCCTCGAGGTTCAGGCGCGCGAGCTCGACCCGCTCCGCCGGGTCGGACATCAGGGCCTGGCCGAGGTTGAGATGGTCGACGACCTCGAAGAGCCGCTCCGAGCGCGCGGCGCCCTTGGTGTGTGCCAGGAGGAGCCGGCCGATCCTGAGATGGAGGTGCGTCTTCGCTTGCTGCTCGATCAGTCCGTAGGCCGCCTGCTGAACGCGGTCGTGCTGGAAGCGATAGTGCAGGTAGACGAGCGGGGCCCCGACGCTGCCGCGCTCGAGGCTCTGCGGCAGCGAGATGGGAACGGCCATCCCTTCGTGAATCGCCGCGGCGAGGCTCGCGTAGGTGTCGCCCCCGGGCCGCTCGGCGACCAGCGCCAGCGTCCGCAGGTCGAACTGGTGGCCGAGGCATGCCGCCAGCTTGAGCATCTCCACCGTCGTCGCCGGCAGCTTGCGAAGCTTGCGGACCATGAGGTCCACCACGTTGTCCGTGAGGCCCGCCTGCCGGATGCGCTCCAGGTCCCAACGCCAGCCGCGGCGCGGCTCTGCGCCCTCGCGGAAGGGAGCGAAGCGAAGGAGCCCTTCCTGATGGAGGGTCGTCAAGAATTGCCCGACGAAGAAGGGATTGCCCCCCGTTTTGGCCTCCACCAGCTCGGTCAGGGGCATCGCCCTGGCCACCTCGCACCCCAGCGTGTCGGCCACGAACCGGGCGAGCGCGGCCTGGCCCAGAGGCTGGAGCGAGAGGTGGCGGGTCGGCGCCCCCGCCTTGGCCAGCCTCTCGACCATCGCGGGCAGCGGGTGGGAGTCACCGACCTCGTTGTCGCGGTAGGCCCCCACCACGAGCAGATGGTGGGTCTCCTCGTCGGACACGAGGTTCTCGAGCAGCGTGAGGGTCGCGTGATCGACCCACTGCAGGTCGTCCAGGAAGATGAGCAGCGGGTGCTCGGGCGGGTAGAAGACGCTGACGAACTGCTGGAAGACCCGGCTGAAGCGGTTCTGGGCCTCGGCGGGCGACAGCTCGGGAACCGGAGGCTGGGGCCCGATGATGAGCTCGAGCTCCGGGACCATGTTGACCATCAGCTGGCCGTGCGGGCCCAGCGCCGCGGCGAGCTTGCCGCGCCAGACGCGCAGCCTGGCGTCGCTCTCGATGAGCAGCTGCCGGACGAGGTCCTGCAGCGCCTTGGCCAGCGCGCTGAACGGGGTGTTGCGCTGCAGCTGGTCGAACTTGCCCGACACGAAGTAGCCACGGCGCTCGGCGAGGGGCCTGAAGAGCTCCTGGACGAGCGCGGTCTTGCCTATCCCGGAGTACCCGCCGATGAGGACCAGCTCGCGGGCGCCGCGGCTGATGCGGTCGAAGGCGGCGAGCAGCTCCGCGACCTCCCCGTCGCGCCCATAGAGCTTCGGCGAGAGGTGGAACCACTGCGGGACGTCCTGCTGGCCGAGGGCGAACGGTTCAATCCGCTGGTGCCCGGTCAGCTCCGCGAGGCACCGCTCGAGGTCGACCTTGATCCCCCAGGCGCTCTGGTACCGGTCCTCCGGAGACTTGGCCAGGAGCTTGGCGACGACCTCCGAGAGGAGCGGAGGGATGCTCGGGTCAATCTCGTGGACCGGCACCGGCGGTTGCGTGAGGTGCTGGTGAACCAGCTCGAGCGCGTCGCCTCCGCTGAACGGGAGCCTCCCCGCCAGCAGCTCGTAGAGCGTCACGCCGAAGGAGTAGAAGTCGGTCCGGCAGTCGAGGGGGCGATTGGTGCGTCCGGTCTGCTCGGGGGAGGCGTACTCGAGGGTGCACTCGGTGACGGCGCTGGCCATCACCGGCTGCTCTCGCGCGAGCACCGTCGCGATGCCGAAGTCGATCAGCTTCAGGCGGTGCGTCTGGGGATTGAAGACGATGTTCGAGGGATTGATGTCCTTGTGGATGATGTCCCTGGAGTGGATCTCGTCGATGCCCTCGGCGATGGCGATGGCGATCCGCAGCTTCTCGGCCAGCGTCCACGAGTTCCCAGGCATCAGGCGGTTGAGCGAGGTCCCACCGAAGTCCTCGAGCGCGATGCTCGGCCGGTTGCCGATGACCTCCAGCTGCCACGGGTGAATCACGTGCGCGAGCTGGAGCCCCTTGGTGATCGCGAACTCGCGCTTGAAGCGGTCCACGTCCTTCCAGCTTGGACAGTCGGACTTGAGCACCTTGAGGATGACCGGCCGCCCGCCGCGCCGCTCGCGCGCACGGTGTACGACCGTGCGCTCGCTTTCGTAGAGCATCTCGCCAAGCTCCAGCGTCTCGGGCATGGGGATCATCGTCGAACACGTACCCGCGAAACATGCGCACCTGGGTGGGGGGCGCACCTGTCTGGAACGTCGGAAAAATCCGGCGCGATTCCCCCGCGGCAGCGCTCGTCCGGCGCTCGGCAGAGCGCCCACCGTGGCGCTCGAGCAGCGCCGTCGCCCGACGACGGGCCTCATCGTCCGGCTGGCCTCGACGATCATTCGAGTCGGCGGACGGCGGGGAGCCAGCCTTCCGCTGCGTGCACGCAGGGCCTCCCTATCGACCTCCAACTCGCCTGCGTGGGCGCTGACGAGCACACCCTCGGCGCCGGTCATGAACGCGGGAAGCGGCAGCCATCCGCGCACGGAGAGGTCCGGCTGTCCGCGAAGCCGTGCCCGGGGAGGCGCGACCCGAGCGGCCGCGCAAGCTCCGTGCGCCCACGTATCCCTCACCGTTCGCGCCGCCATCATCTCCCCCTTGGCGCTGGCGCCGGACTTGGTCACGCCCAGCTCGTCGCCGTTGCCGCGGACGTCCTCGAAGCTCGCCTTGGTGAACGCGGCCCCCGGCCCAGAGGTGGAGCGAGGAGAGCGGCTGGCCCGGCACCCGAGGGCGTCCCGGTAGACCATCGCTCGCCGGCCTGGTCGGAGGTCGCGCACCGGCGCCGGAGGTGGACTATTCCAGGGTGACTGCAAGCCGCCTTCCTCTCGCTGGAGATCGCAGTTGACCGTTGCACCGAAAGTGCTAGTTCCTCCTCGACTGCAGTTCGCACTGATCCCTATCCGTCGAGAGAGGGTTCCCATGCGCCGCCGAGTGGACGCCGTCGTTGTCGCAGTCCTCGTGTTGTTCGTCTTCAGTGGCACCGCCCACGCGTACATCGATCCGGGCGCCGGGAGCCTGGCGCTGCAGATCGCGCTGGCAGCGGTCTTCGCATGCCTGTTCGCCGTCCGTGCGTCCTGGGCCAAGCTCCGGAACGCAGTCGGGCGGCTGCTGCACCGCGGCTCTCCTGGCCATCCCTCGACCCGCGGACACCCGTGAGCGCCGACGCCGTCGTCGGCGCGTCCTTCCGGGACCCGGCCGGCTTCGTCTTCGAGCGGGAAGGGACTCTCCTGCGGCAGGTCAACCTCGAGTACCGGCCGCACTTCGAGCGGCTGCAGTCCTCGGGCCTGCTCGCGAAACTCTGGGAGGAAGGGCTGCTCGTCGACCATGAGGAGGTCGACGCGCCGCCCGCCGCTCCCGAGGTCGCCTGGAAGGTGCTGCGCCCGCGGCGGGTGGGGTTCGTCTCCTACCCCTGGGAGTGGTGCTTCGAGCAGCTGCAGGACGCGGCGCTCGCCACGCTGCGCATCCAGGAGCTCGCCCTCGCGCGCGGGATGACCCTCAAGGACGCCGCGGCGCCGAACGCCCAGTTCCACGCCGGGCGCCCGGTCCACATCGACAGCCTCTCCTTCGAGGTGCTCCCGGAAGCGGCGCCGTGGGTCGCCTACGGTCAGTTCTGCCGCCACTTCCTGGCTCCCCTGGCGCTCTCCCGCGTGGACGCCCGCCTCGCCGCCCTTTCGCGCAACCACGTGGACGGCATTCCGCTCGACCTGGCGAGCCGGACGCTGCCCGCGACGAGCTGGCTCTCCTTCGGGCTGCTGGTCCACCTCCACCTGCACGCGCGCTTCGAGTCGAGGGCGAGCGGGCCGGTCTCTCCCAAGGGGCGCCGCTTCAGCCAATCGTCGTTGTCGGGCCTGATCGCGAGCCTGGCCTCGACGTGCCGGAGCCTGCGCTCGAGGTCGCCCGCGACGGTCTGGGGCGGCTACCAGCCCGAGGGCTCCTACTCCGCCGCCGCCCTCGCGCAGAAGCGGGACACCGTCACGCGCATGCTCGAGCGAGCGCGGCCCGCGACCGTGTGGGACCTGGGCGCGAACACCGGCGAGTTCTCGCGAATCGCCGCCGGGGTGGCGGCCGAGGTGGTGGCGCTCGACGGCGATCCCGCGGCCGTGCAGGCCCACTATCGGGCACTGAAGGCACGGGACGAGAGGCGCGTGCTCCCGCTGCTGGTCGACCTGGCCAACCCGACGGGCGCGCAGGGCTGGGCGCACGCCGAGCACCGCTCGTTGCAGTCGCGGGGCCCCTGCGACCTGGCGATGGCCTTGGCCCTCGTGCACCACCTGGCGATCGGCAACCAGGTGCCGCTGCCCCGGCTCGCCGACTGGCTCGCCTCCATCGCCCGCCGGGTCATCCTCGAGTTCGTGCCGCGGGAGGACCCGCAGGTGGTGCAGCTGCTCGCGACGCGACCCGGCGCCTTCCCGGACTACCAGCCGGCGGCGTTCGAAGCAGCGATGCGGCAGCGCTTCGAGGTGGAGGACCGCGTCCCGCTCGAGGGCTCGGGGCGCGTCCTGTACCTGCTCAGGCGCCTGCGCGGATGAGCCGAAGGCCTCTCCATCCGCTGCTGTTCGCCGCGCTCCCGGCGTTGAGCCTCTTCCAGACCCATTTCGCGGAGGTGACCTGGGCGAGCTTCGCGATCGCGCTCGCGATCGTCGAGGGGGTCGCGCTGGGGGTCTGGGGCCTCGTGCGGCTCGCCCTCCTGCGCGAGGCGCATCGCGCCGCGCTGTTCGTCTCGCCGCTCATCCTCTTCGCCTCCTTCTGCGTGAGCGACGGGCCGAGGTGGTGGACGGTCTTCCGCTCGGGCTTCGAGCTGCAGCTGCTCGCCCCGCTCTTCGTCCTGCCGGCCGTGGGGCTGGTCCTGCTCGCCGCGTTCCTGGGGCGGGCCAGGCGCGACCTGCGCCCAGTCACCGCCGCCCTCAACTTCGGCGGGGTGGCGACGGTCGGGATCCTCTGCGCCCGGCTCCTGGCCGCCCAGCTCTCGGCCCAGGCCAGCGCGCCGATCGCGACGCTCGCTCCCGACCCGCGCCCTCCGGAACCGGCGCCTCATGGCGACGCCCCGAATGTCTACGTCATCATCTCCGACGCACACGCGCGCCCAGACCTGCTGCAGTCGCTCTATGGGGCCGACACGGCGCCGTTCCTGGCCGGCCTGCAGCGCCACGGGTTCCACGTGGTCGAGGGCAGCCGCTCCAACTACGACTGCACCAGCCTCAGCGTGCCCGCCACGCTCGCCATGGACTACCTGCGCGTTGCGCAGGTCAACGTGCACCGGCTCGCGGAGGTGCCCGCCGCGGCGAGGTTCCTCAAGGACCGGGGCTACACCTTCGTGGCCTTGGAGAACCTCCACTACGCCGGCCTGAGCTCGGCCGACGTGGTCCTGCGCCCGGCGGAGACCCGGAACGACTTCCACCGGCAGCTCTTCAGCGCCTTCTTTTCGGAGGCCACCTTCGATCAGCACGAGCGCAGGCGGGCCCTCTTCGTCTTCGACGAGCTGGAGCGCCTCGCGGGCACGCGGCGGCCGCAGTTCGTCGTGGCGCACCTCATGTCGCCGCACGACCCCTATGTGTTCGACCGGAAGGGGAACGAGGTCGCGACCCAGCCGAACCGACCGAGGCGCGAGGCCGTCCTCGCCTACGCCGAGCAGGCGGAGTTCATCGACGCGAGGCTCTTGAAGACGATCGAGGTCATCCTCGCCAAGGAAGCGGTCTCGCCGGTCATCGTCCTGGTGAGCGATCACGGCCCGTGGCTCTACTACCAGCGCGACGCCCCCCACAGCTCCTTCCTGCTGGACCACTTCGCGAACCTCATCGCCGTGCGCCTGCCGGGCGGCGAGCGCGACTGCCTCTGGGACGGGATGTCCTTGGTCAACGTGCTGCGGTCGGTCTTCCACTGCCAGTTCGGAGCCGACCTCCCGCGTCTGCCGGATCGCCAGCTCGCGAAGGAGGGCGACGACCTGGTGGACGTGACCGACGAGATCGGGAGCGCCGCGGACTGGAAGCGCCACGAGCGGCTGCTCGGGATGGAGGGCTTCCCGGAGTAGGCGCGAGGAAGCCCTCCCCCTAAACCGGCGGAGCCGGAACCAACGAAGGGGCCGGGGGCTTCGGACTGCGGGCCCCGGGCTTCGGGTCAGGCCTTCGTGCGGTGCCCGAGATCCCTGGAGCCCGCTCTGGGGGCCATGGCGGCTACAGCCACGGCAGCTTCACGCTCCTGCAGTACTCGTCCCAGGCGGGACCGAAGGCCTTCGCCAGCGCTGCTTCCTCCGCGGGCGCGAACAGCCTCGTCCCGGCGTACAGGACGGCTCCGAACACCGCGCCCAACCATGAGTCGAGCAGGAAGCCAGCCCACGGAAGCACCAGGAGCGCCACCGCCGTGTAGAGGGGATGCTTCACCAGCGAGTAGGGCCCGACGGTGATCAGCTGCTTCTTGGGGACCCTCGACAGGATCAGGGCCACCGACCACATCCACAACGTCACTCCCGGTACGAGCATGGCGATGCTGATCGCCTGCAACACCCTCGGTGGCCCGCCCACGCTGAAGAAGGACGGCTGCGCGACATTCAAGGTCACACCAATGACCAGGACCGGCAGGACGAACAGGCCGATCCGGTCTCCACTCCCGACGAGCTCCTTCAAGCGCATGGCCGGCCCCGTAGTCCCGCCGACCCGCGTTTCTCAGGGACGACCACGGCCAGGCAGGTCTCGAGAGTCTCCATGTCCCCTCCTCCGCGCCACGAAGTGGTGACGACGCGCTCAGGTTGTCGCGGCGCCGCCCGAGGTGCCACGCGGCTATTGCGCGGGTTTGCGCGAGGCGTCGTCTCGAAGACCCGAGTGCCGTCGGGCATTCCACATCACGGCGTGTTCACTCGCGGCGACCGAGAGGCGGAAGGCTCGGCGCCGGCGAAGCGACGGGAGCGACTCCGAGGGACTCGAGGCCTCCCACTGCGACTGGCCCCTTCAGGTCTGCCGCGGGAAGCTCACCTGGGGCCGGTCCGGGCGCTCCAGCTCCTCACGCATCAGCTCCAGCTCCTCCAGGTCGGGCGGCGCGAACGGCCCACCCAAGAGCACCCGGTCGCGCACGTTGCGCGCGTTCATCCACGCCCGGCGCTGGACGCGCGGCATCTGGAAGTTGCTCCCGTAGAAGTGCGGCACGGCGCACAGGCCGTAGACGAACAGGAAGCGCGTCCCTGCGACCGAGCGCGGGGTCCCGCGGTGCCAGGTGCGCTGGTCGATGAGCAGGGCGTCCTGCTTGCGGCAGTAGATGGAGTCCACCGGGACGCCCGGCGTCTGGGGCGTCATCGTCACGTCGCGGTGCGAGCCGGGGATGACCTGGGTGGGCCCGTGCTCGTCGGTCATGTCCTCGAAGTAGTAGGCGAGGAAGACGTCCAGCGGGTAGTGGTACTCCTGGCCGGGCATGCCGTCCGGCGCGCGGTCCTTGTGCCAGGTCGGCACGTCGCTCGCGTCCCCGTTGGCCTGGATGACCAGGATGGTGGTGTGCAGCGAGGGCAGGGGCTGCGCCGCCGAGGCCGAGAGCGACACCGGCAGCACCTGCCGGGCGCGCGGCGCGAAGAGCCCGTGCAGGTAGTGCGGGGTGTCGTCGGGGATCGTGTACTTGGTCCCGACGTGGACCAGCAGGCCCTCGAGCTGCGCCACGAAGGGGTCGACCGACTCGCGCTCCAGGACGTCGGGCAGGATGACCCAGCCCCGGTCGCGGAACTGCCGCATCATCTGCTCGACCTCTGAGTCCGAGTACCGGTTCTCGACGAAGCGAAGCGCTGGCTGGTCCAAGGCGTTCTCCATGCAGGCCGCGAGCTGGCGTGCACCTTAGCCCGATTGTCCGTGCAAGGCGCTGGGCGACGGCGTCGCTCTCCCGCTCCCGACGCTGCCTCGTCGCTCGAGCACGAATAGTGGCGTCGGCTCGCCGAGCGGTGATACCGCTGGCTGCCTGGACGATCGGATGGAGGGCGTCATGGCCAAGAAGGCCGCCGCAGTCGAGAAGCTCGGGGTGAGCTGGAAGACGGTGCAGCGCAAGCGTGTGTACGGCTCGGTCGAGCCGCTGGTCATCGACCCCAAGCCCCTGACGAAGGAGGAGGCCTGGGCCGCGCTGCACGCGCGCTACTCCAAGGTGAAGCTCTACAAGGGCAACCACCAGACGCTGCCCCAGCACGAGAAGATGCTCTCGGAGCTGCGCGAGGAGCTGCGGCAGAAGACGGTGCCGGGCCTGAAGGCGGACCCGCTGCGCGAGCTGATGCGCTTCCACCTGGCGGCGACCGAGGTCGAGCTCCCCAAGGAGCGGTGGAACGCCCGGCACGGCGCGGTGATCGAGGCCTGCCTGGCGCTGTGGACGGAGGCGTTCGGCCTGCCGTTCGCGACGGAGATGCTGCTTCGGGAGTTCAAGATCGGGATCGGGAGCATCTCGTGCGGCGACGAACACCGCGTGACCACGCACGCCGAGAAGGACGCCAGCACGAGCCTCGGCTCGTCGAACACGAGCCACTGGCTGCTGCTGCGCAGGCAGGTGCTGGCCGCGAGCAAGGACGCCTACGACGCGGCGAAGGCCCGCTGCGAGGAGATCCTCGGCGGGCCGCTGTCGAAGAAGCAGCCCCTGCTGCTCAACGTCTTCTGCCGCGACCCGGGCGAGCTGCACGACCTGGTGGCCAGGCTCGTCCAGCCGGTGCCGGCAGGCGGCAACTCCTACCCGGCCCCGAACCTCGCGGACTACCTCAGCGGCGTCTTCGACCCCGAGCTCGCGAGGCGCATCGCCTTCGGGCTGCCGCTCAACTACGCCTGCGCGGCGCCGGCGCACGCCTTCGACCTGGTGGACAACCTCGGCCAGGCCGCGGCGCCGGCGCTCGTCGAGATGCTGCGGCGGATCAGCTCCGGCGACCGGCAGCCCCTGGCGGACGCGGCGGCGCTGGCAGACCTGGAGGTGGCGCGCGCGGCGGTGAAGGATTCTCGAGGGGCCGGCGAAGACGGCGCTGGGGAAGGCGGCGAACTGATCGTATGAGCGCCCCGCCGATCGTCGTCCTCTCCCGGCCGGACGGGCCGGCTCGGGTCCACCGGCCCGCTGCGCACCGCCACCTCAGCCGCGCACCACCCGGAAGCCGATGCCGGTGCCCATTCCCAGCACGTAGCCGAGCTGGATGTTGAGGTAGCCCAGCGGCTCGAGCAACCGGGCGTTCTGGAGCGGCCCGGCGTCCACGGGCTCGAAACCGATCCCCTTCGCCAGCTCGAGGACGACGCCCTTCGCGCTCGCGTCGTCGCCGGCGACGAGCGCCGTCAGCGGCTGCGTCCCGACGTGGCCGGTGCCCATGTTCTGCGCGAAGACGGTGTTGAACGCCTTCACCACGCGGGCCCTGGGCACCTTCTTCTGCAGCTCCTCGGCGCCGCTGGTGGTGAAGCCGAGCGCGAGGCTCATGTCCGGGTTGAGCGCGTTGGTCACGTCCACCACGACCTTGCCGTCGAGCGCGCTGCCGGCCGTCTTCACCACCTCGCCGAGGGCGCCGAAGGGCACCGCGAGGACGATCACCTCCGCCCAGTCGGCCACCCCGCGCACCGCCGCCGGGTCGTTGCCCGCGGACTTCACCTCCTGGCCCGCCTGCTTCAGCCCGCGCTCCAGCGCGCTGCCCACGTTGCCGTTGCCGATGATCCCGATCTTCGTCTTCATGGTGTCCCTTCCTTTCGTGGATGCTGCGGTTTGAAGAGTCGACTCGCCGGCGGCTCAGCCGAACTGGACGGAGCGCTTGGTGAGCGAGCCCATCAGGAACCCGGTGATGGGGAAGCGGGGCTCCTCGTCGAGCGCGGCGCCGAGCGCGGCCACCACCGGGACGAAGTGCTCGTGGCTGGGCAGCGCCAGGGCGACCCCGGGCGCGCGGCGCCGGTAGTCGAGCAGCGCGTCGACGTCCCTCGAGCCCAGGACCTCGTTCGCCCAGCCGTCGAACTCCACCGCCCACGAGGGCGGCGCGGCCTTCGGGTCGCTCCAGTCGAGGGAGCGCAGGTTGTGCGAGAGGAACCCGCTGCCCACGATGAGCACGCCCTCGTCGCGCAGGGGCGCGAGCGCCTGGCCCAGCGCGAGGAGCGCCTTGGGGTCCAGGGACGGCAGCGAGAGCTGCAGCACCGGGACGTCCGCCTCGGGGTACATGGCGATGAGCGGGACATAGGCGCCGTGGTCGAGGCCGCGGTCCGGCGCCTCGGCGACCGGCTGCGTCGGCGAGAGCAGCTCGCGCACGCGGCGGGCCAGCTGCGGCGCGCCCGGGGCCGGGTACCGCACCTGGTAGAAGCGCCGGGGGAAGCCGTAGAAGTCGTAGACGAGCGGCACGCGGCTGGTCGCGCCGAGGGTGACCGGCGCCTCCTCCCAGTGGGCCGAGAGCATCAGCACCGACGCGGGCCGCGGCAGGCTTCGCGCCCAGGCGTTCAGCTCGCCCATCCACTCCGCGTCGTCCAGCGTCAGCGGCGAGCCGTGCGCCAGGAAGATCGCCGGCATCCGTCCGCCCTTCGTCTTCGTCAGGGTCTCGCTCTCCATGACCGCCTCCATCGCTGCCCTTCAGATGCCCTCGGCGCCGTTGCGCATCGGTGCCGCTCGGATTCAATCTGTTGCGGGAGATGCACCAATGGACCTGAACCTGCTCTCGGTGTTCGTGAAGGTGGCGGAGGCGTCCAGCTTCGCCTCGGCGGCGCGCGCGCTCGGGCTGCGGCGCTCGTCGGTGAGCCGGGCGGTGGGGGCGCTGGAGAAGGAGCTGGGGGTGCAGCTCTTCAGCCGCACCACCCGCACGGTGGCGCTGACCACCGCGGGCGCGGCGCTGCACGCGCGGGTCGCCCCGCAGCTCGCGGCGCTGCGCGAGGCGGCCGAGGGCCTGCCCGAGCGCGAGGACGAGCCGTCGGGGCAGCTGCGGCTCACCGCGCCCGCGGACATGGTGGCGACGTTCCTGCCGCGGGCCATCGCCGGGTTCTGCGAGCGGCACCCGCGCGTGCAGGTGGACCTGCGGCTGACGAGCCGGCGGACGGACCTCGTGGCCGAGGGCTTCGACGTGGCGCTGCGCGTCGCGGTGCACCGGCTGAGCGACTCGACCATCGTCGCGCGCAAGCTGACCGACCTCGAGCTGCAGCTCTACGCGGCGCCGTCGTACCTGAGGCGGGCGGGCGCTCCCCGAACGATCGCCGAGGCGGCCGAGCACCCGTTCGTCCTCCTGAGCCAGCTGCAGTACCCGCCGCCGCTGCAGCGGTCGAAGGCGCGGCCGCGGGTGGTGAGCGACGACATGCTCTTCCTCTCGCAGATGGTGAAGGCGGGGCTGGGCCTGGGGCTGCTCACCACCTTCGTCGCGCAGGAGGACCTGGCCGGCGGTCGCCTGGTGCGCGTGCTGCCGAAGGTCTCGGTCCGCGCCGGGGCGCTGTACCTCGTCCACCCGCCGGCGCAGCACCTGCCGCGCAAGGTCACGGCCTTCCGGGACCACCTCGTGGGGTTCCTGGGGGAGAACCCGATCGCAGGGGACGTGGAGGAGGGTCGGTAGGTCCCGTGGCTGCATCGAGCCCCGACTCAGCAGCATGGGCGCCTCGCCGCAGGTCGCCCATTTCCCGGTCCGCGCCCGCGACGACACACCTCGCGTCCTTGCTTGGCTCTGATGGCGCCCGCAAGGTCTTCGAGAAGTGGGCGCTGCTCTTCAGGGACTACCGGCCCGAGCCGCTCTTCGAGCAGGCCAGCGGAGAGGCGAAAGAGCGGCGACGGAGGGTGGCGCCATCGGCCGGCGGCCCCGGGTCGCCTCAGCCCCCGGTGCGGATGACGATGTGGCGGCCCGGGCCATGCCCCTGGCAGCACCGTCTTCCACTCCGCCGGGTGTTGCGGTCGGACATCTCGTCCAGGCGAGCGCTCACTCGCCTTGAACCCCGCCCGGCGCCCCGCTAACCGTTCCCCCTTCGTCGAAGGAGGCCGCCATGAGCCAAGCCGAGCTGGACGCCCTGGAGACCCGTGACTGGATCGCCTCGCTGGAGGAGGTGCTGCACCGCTCCGGGCCCGCCCGCGTCAAGCGCCTGTTGGGCGACGTGCAGATCCAGGCGCAGCGCCGGGGGGTGGAGCTGCCCGTCACCTCGCAGACCCCCTACGTCAACTCCATCCCCGCCGCGCTGCAGGCGCCCTACCCCGGCGACCGGGCCATCGAGCGGCGCATCAAGAGCCTGGTGCGCTGGAACGCGATGGCGATGGTGGTGCGCGCCAACCGGCTCTCCGACGGCATCGGCGGCCACATCTCCACCTTCGCCTCCGCCGCGACCCTCTACGAGGTGGGCTTCAACCACTTCTTCCGCGGCCGCGACGCCCCCGGCGGCGGCGACTTCGTCTTCGTGCAGGGCCACGCGGCGCCCGGCATCTACGCCCGCGCCTTCCTCGAGGGCCGCCTGGGCGAGCGCCACCTCGTCAACTTCCGGCGCGAGCGGGCCGACGGCGGCGGGCTGTCGAGCTACCCCCACCCGTGGCTGATGCCCGACTTCTGGGAGTTCCCCACCGTCTCCATGGGCCTGGGGCCCCTGATGGCCATCTACCAGGCGCGGTTCATGCGCTACCTCGAGGACCGCGGGCTCAAGCCCAAGACCGGCTCGAAGGTCTGGGCCTTCCTGGGCGACGGCGAGACCGACGAGCCCGAGTCGCTGGGGGCCATCTCGCTGGCCGCGCGCGAGGGCCTGGACAACCTCATCTTCGTCGTCAACTGCAACCTGCAGCGCCTGGACGGCCCGGTGCGCGGCAACGGGAAGATCGTCCAGGAGCTGGAGGCCGGCTTCCGGGGCGTCGGCTGGAACGTCATCAAGGTGCTCTGGGGCGGCGACTGGGATCCGCTGTTCGAGCGCGACCAGGAGGGGCTGCTCGAGCGCCGCCTGGGCGAGCTGGTCGACGGCGAGGAGCAGAAGTCCTCCGTCGAGGGCGGTGCGTACCTGCGCTCGCGCGTCTTCGGCAAGGACCCGCGCCTGCTCAAGCTGGTCGAGCACCTCTCCGACGAGCAGCTGTGGAAGCTGCGCCTCGGCGGGCACGACCCCGACAAGGTCTACGCCGCCTTCCGGCGGGCGGTGGAGCACCAGGGCTCGCCCACCGTCGTCCTCGCCCGCACCATCAAGGGCTACGGGCTGGGCGAGGGCGGCGAGGGCCGCAACGTCACCCACCAGCAGAAGAAGCTGCACGAGGAGGAGCTGCTGCACTTCAAGCGGCGCTTCGACATCCCGGTCTCCGACGACCTCGTCGGCGGCCTGCCGTTCTGGCGCCCCGAGGAGGGCAGCCCGGAGCTCGTCTACCTGCGCGAGCGCCGCCGGGCGCTGGGCGGGCCGCTGCCGCGCCGCTCGCCGGCCCGGGTGACGCTGCCCGCCCCTGGCGACCCGCTCTTCAAGGAGTTCTTCGACGGCACCGGCGGCCGGCCGGTGTCCACGACCATGGCCATCGTGCGCATGCTCGCCAAGCTCTTGCAGGACCGCGCGATCGGCCGCCACGTGGTGCCCATCGTCCCCGACGAGGCGCGCACCTTCGGCATGGAGGCGCTCTTCCGGCAGGTGGGCATCTACTCGCATAAGGGCCAGCTCTACGAGCCGGTCGACGCGGCCAGCGTGCTCTTCTACAAGGAGGCGCGCGACGGGCAGATCCTCGAGGAGGGGATCACCGAGGCCGGCTCGATGAGCTCGTTCATCGCCTCGGGCACCTCGTACGCGAACTACGGCGTCCCGACGATCCCCTTCTTCATCTACTACTCGATGTTCGGCTTCCAGCGGATGGGCGACCTGGCCTGGGCCGCGGGGGACAGCCGGTGCCGCGGGTTCCTGGTGGGCGGCACGGCCGGGCGCACCACGCTCGCCGGCGAGGGCCTGCAGCACCAGGACGGCCACAGCCACGTGCTGGCGCTGCCCATCCCCAACCTGCTCGCCTACGACCCGGCCTTCGCCTACGAGATCGCAGTCATCCTCCAGGAGGGCATCCGCCGCATGTACGAGCGGCACGAGGACGTCTACTACTACCTGACGGTGGGCAACGAGGCCTATGCGCAGCCGGCCATGCCCGAGGGGGCGCGCGAGGGCATCCTCAAGGGCCTGTACCGCTTCTCCCGGGCGCCGGAGGAGTCGGGCCGTTCGGGCCTCAAGGTCCAGCTCTTGGGCAGCGGCTCGATTCTCAACGAGGTGATCAAGGCGCAGGGGATGCTCGCCGAGAAGTGGGGCGTCGCCGCCGACGTCTGGTCGGTGACGAGCTACAAGGAGCTGCGGCGCGAGGCGCTGGAGTGCGAGCGGCGCGCGATGCTGCGCCCCGACGAGCCGGCGCCGACGCCGTACCTGGTCCAGCAGCTGGGCAGCGCTCCGGGCCCGGTCGTCGCGGCCTCGGACTACATGAAGGTGCTGCCGGACTCGCTCGCCCGCTGGCTGCCGGGGCGGCTGACGAGCCTGGGCACCGACGGCTTCGGCCGCAGCGAGGACCGGGCGGGGCTGCGCGACTTCTTCGAAGTGGACGCCCGCTACGTCGTGGTCGCGGCGCTCTCGGCGCTGGCCCGCGAAGGCAAGCTCGAACACCGGACGGTAGGCCAGGCGATCCGCGATCTGCAGATCAATCCCGAGAAGGCCGACCCGATGCGCGCGTGAGGAGACCCCATGTCCGTTGAGCTGAAGATGCCGCCGCTCGGCGAGCAGATCGAAGAGGGCCAGATCGTCCGGGTCATGGTGAAGCCGGGCGACGTCATCGCTCTGGACCAGTCCATCGTCGAGGTCGAGACCGGCAAGGCCACCGTCGAGGTGCCGTCGTCCTCGGCGGGAAAGGTCGAGGCGGTGCTGGTCTCGGTCGGCCAGAAGGTGAAGGTCGGCCAGCCGCTCATCGCCCTCGAAGGCGCGGAGGCCAAGCCGGTGGCCCAGGCTCCGGCGCCAACGCCGACTCCAAGCCCCGCTCCGGCCGCACCCGCTCCCGCGGCAACGCCCGCACCGCTCCCACCGCCTCCGCCCGCGAGCGTGACCTCCGTCCCGGAGATCGCCGTGCCGGCTTCGCCCTCGGCCCAGTCAGGCCCGCCGACCGTTCCGTCGGACGGAGTCGCCGCGGCGGCCGCGCCCCACGTGCGCCAATTCGCCCGTGAGATCGGCGTGGATATCGGGCGGGTCCCCGGCACCGGGCCCGGGGGGCGCATCTCCGTCGAGGACGTGAAGGTCTATGCGCGTGGAGCGGCTCCGGTCCGCGCGACGGCTCCCGTCCCGTCCCCGGGAGCCCCGCCCGCCGCAGCCGCGGCGGCCCCTGCGACGGGGGCGGCTCCGAGCGAGGGCCCGCCGCTGCCCGACTTCACCAGGTTCGGCGCGGTCGAGCGCGTGCCGCTCTCGACCATCCGCAGCCTCACCGCCGAGAACCTTCGCCGGGCGTGGGCCACCATCCCGCACGTCATGCTGCAGGCCGAGGCGGACGTCACCGAGCTGGAGGCCTTCCGCAACAAGCACAAGGGCCAGGTCGAGGCGGCGGGCGGCAAGCTGACCATCACCGCCATCGTCGTCGAGGAGGTCGCCAAGGCGCTCAAGGCACACCCGACCGTCAACGCGAGCCTCGACGCGGCGGCCAAGGAGCTGGTGCTCAAGAAGTACGTGCACGTCGGCGTCGCCGTGGACACCCCGCGCGGCCTGCTGGTGCCCGTGCTCCGCGACGCCGGCGAGAAGACGCTCGAAGACCTGTCCATCGAGATCCAGCGGCTGGCGGACAAGGCGCGCTCCGGCAAGCTGGCGCCAGGCGAGCTGCAGGGGGCGTCGTTCACCGTGACCAACCTCGGCGGCTACGGCATCGGGCACTTCACCGCGGTCATCAACCCGCCCGAGGTGGCTATCCTCGCGGTGGGCAAGACCTCGACGCGGGTCGTCTTCGAAGGCGCGGCGCTGCGGGCGCGCACCTACTTGCCGCTCGCGCTCTCCATCGACCACCGGGTGCTCGACGGCGCCGACGGGGCGCGCTTCCTGGCGACCGTGGTGAAGGGACTCGAGGAGCGGTTCAAGCGGCCACTGGTGTAGCGGGCGACCGCGGCTTGACCCGAAGCCCGAAGCCCGCAGCCCGAAGCCCAAAGGAGACGGACATGGCAGCGAAGGTGTTGGTCATCGGCGGTGGCCCCGGAGGCTACCCGGCGGCGTTCCACGCGGCGGACCTGGGCTTCGAGGTCACGCTGGTCGACGTGAAGCCGAACCCGGGCGGCGTCTGCCTGTTCCAGGGCTGCATCCCGTCGAAGGCGCTGCTCCACGTCGCCAAGCTCATCCACGAGGCGCGCGAGGCCGAATCCTGGGGCGTCCGCTTCGGGCCGCCGACCATCGACACGGCGAAGGTGAAGGCCTTCAAGGACGCGGTGGTGGGCAAGCTCACCGGCGGGCTCGGTCTCATCGGCAAGCAGCGCAAGGTCCGGCAGGTCGAGGGGCGGGCAAGGCTCGTCGACGCGCACACCGCGACGATCACGCGCAAGGACGGCGAGCAGGAGCGCGTCTCCTTCGACTTCGGCATCCTCGCGACCGGCTCCGAGCCGGTGATGCTGCCGACGCTGCCGGCGAGCCCGAGGATCTGGGACTCGACCAAGGCGCTCGCGCTCGACGAGGTGCCCGGCTCGCTGCTGGTCATCGGCGGCGGATACATCGGCTTGGAGCTGGGCAGTGTGTACGCCGCGCTCGGCTCGAAGGTGACGGTCGTGGAGGCGACGCCGAACCTCTTGCCCGGCGCCGACCGCGACCTCGTCGCGCAGCTGGAGAAGCGGCTGCGCAGCCTGCTGCATGCAGTGCACGTGTCGACCAAGGTGATGGAGGCGCGCGAGGACGGCGACGGGGTGCGGGTGAAGCTCAGCGGCCTCGACCTGCCCGACCCCGAGCCGCGGTTCGACCGGGTGCTGGTGTCGATCGGCCGCCGCCCAGTGACCCGCGACCTGGGGCTGGAGACGACGAAGGTGAAGGTGGGGCCCAAGGGGTTCGTCGAGGTCGACGCGCAGCGGCGCACCGCCGAGCCGAGCCTGTTCGCCATCGGCGACGTGGCGGGCGAACCCATGCTGGCGCACAAGGCGACCTACGAGGCGCGGGTGGCGGTCGAGGCGATGGCGGGCAAGGCGTCGGCGTACGACCCGAAAGCCATCCCCGGCGTCGTCTTCACCGACCCCGAGATCGCCTGGGCAGGGCTGACCGAGTCCGAGGCCCAGACGCGCGGCAAGCCGGTGAAGGTGGCGCGCTTCCCGTGGTCGGCCTCCGGGCGCGCGACGACCATGGGCCGCAACGACGGGCTCACCAAGCTGATCCTCGACCCCGTGGACGACCGGGTGCTGGGCGTGGGCGTCGCCGGCGTGGGCGCGGGCGAGATGATCGCCGAGGGCGTGCTGGCCATCGAGATGGGCGCCCGGTCGCAGGACCTGATGTTGACCATCCACGCGCACCCGACCCTGTCGGAGACGGTGATGGAGGCGGCTGAGGCGTCGGAGGGGCACAGCCCGCACCTCGCCCCGCCGCGGGCGGGAGGGCACCGGGGCTGAAGGACGGCTTGCCTTCCAACGCAGCGCCTCTCTTTCCAGGATCGCTCGAACTTCGACGGCCATGATCTGCCTGCTGCCGACTGCCCCTCGCCAGCAGGCCCACAGCCCCATCCGCCTGACCCATCCGCCTGACCCTCGCCGGACCCGGAGCATCGCACTACACTCCATCGCCAGGCTTGCCGGCCGCGACTCGGGGTGAGAAGAACGTGCCCAGCCAACTCCACGCTGTCATCGCGACCAGCCTGCTTCTACTGGCCACCAACGCACACGCGACAGGGCCTTCTTCCGTTACGGTTCGCCTCCAGGCTGTCGCCGTGAACTCTCGAGGCGAAGCCTTGTTGAGGACCTGGCGCGAGGCCAATCCTGACGGTGCGCATGTCCCTGGCGCTGTCGACCTCGGATGGCTCGTGGTCTCTGCCCGCGGCACGTGGCGGGAGTCCACACACCGCGTCAATTGCCCGCATGCCGAGGCGGAGCGGTGGTTCGAGCGCGCGATCGACCTCGCGTCGCCGCCCGCCAGCCTCCGCGACCTGGTGGCTGCCTTTCGCTTCACCACCGCGGACTCCGTCAAGCCCGACGAGGGCGCGGGCGTCGTGAATTGGTCCGCCGACCACGCCTGCATTGGCAAACACTGCACTCCTGCGCCGGTCGCTCAGCGGACGGTGGGCGGGATTCCATCGGCAAGCGCGGTTGCCCAACCCACGTGTGTCTTCTACAAGGCTGGCATCGCCATCCTGCGGAATACCGTCAATGGCGATGGGCTGCAGCGCGGCGCACGGTTTGACCTTCCAGGCAGCCTCGTCGTGGCGGATACCCGGCTCGGCCTCCAAGAATCCGGCTTCTCCATCGCCAGCATTGACGCCGTTGCGCTGGTGTCGGGAATCGAAGACCCAGCTCGATCACGGCTTCCATAAAGCAGGTTGCCGAAGCGGTCGTGCATCTCGTCGAGCAGGTCACCTTGGAGGCCCCGATGAGCATGGAGACGCTTTCCCGGGAAGAGATCGCACGGCGCTATCCCAACGAGTGGGTCTGCCTCGAGGGGTACGACGGCTCCAACATGGATGTTCGTGAGGGGGTCGTTGTCGCACACCATCCAAGCCGCAAGCAGTTGTTCTCCATGGTGCCCATCGAACCGCTCAAGAGGCGGGCATTTATCTTCACGGGCGAGAGGCCCGTCGTACCCTTCTGGGCGGGGCTGCATGTGGACGACGAGATTTGATCCCAACAGGAGAGTCATCGAAGTCAACGTCCGCCTTTTTGGACCGGCGGGCAGTGAGGATTTCGAGCTCATCCTGGATACCGGGACGCCAGTGACCATCATTGATCCCTCGATCGCGGACCGGCTCGGCTACTCACCATTGATGGGCAGGCGGACAAGCCGCCTATGGAGCACCGGCGGCCCGCAGTCAGGCTACGTCCTGGAGATCGCTCGGCTCGAAGCGATGGGCTTCGCGGTCGAACACTTCGAGGTCGGCTGCCACGATCCCCGAAGGCCTCGGGGTGGAGGGGCTCGTCGGGATGGATCTGCTTGCTGGGCACATCGTCACCATCGACTGCTGCTCTGGGCGGCTCACCGTCGGGCCAAGGAAGGCTCCGTGAGACGCCATTGGGCCAAGCCTTCGCATCCTGGTCCCTTCTTCACGGGCCCAAAACTGCGCTGGCAGTTGGCGGCTGTCGTCGGAGGATCGAGTTCGCGAGTGCCACATCCGGTACCTCTGGGCGGATCTAACGGGGGAAGGGGCGCAAACAGCTCTCCTCGCCCGACACACCCGTCGTCTCATGCCATCGCCGGCTGAAGTGGCGCCCGCAGCACCAAACCTGCCCTGGGCCGATCGGAACTAATCGCTGAGCAGCTACAGGCGAGCGGCGGGACGATTGCCCGCCGAGCGCCAGCGGCCTACCCTCGACCGCCGAGCACCGAGTGCGGTCTCACGGACCGTCTCGACGCCGTCCCGGAGGGACTCATGAAGCAGCTCATCGCCATCCTTGCCCTCTTCGTGTGGGCGCTCTCCGGCTGCGCCAAGACGGGCCTCGGCGAGCCGACCGCCAACCCCTGCGACGGCGTCCTGTGCTCTGGCCACGGCGTCTGTGCGCCAAGCTCCGCAGGGCAGGCCGAGTGCGTCTGCGCTCCCGGCTATCAGCCCGTGGGCTTCGATTGCCTGGCCAGCGATCCCTGCGAGCCCAACCCCTGTGCCGAGCCGCACCGCGGGCGCTGCCGCGGCTCGGGCGCCGCTGCCATCTGCTCTTGCGACGAGGGCTACTGGGATTTGGGCGAGTGCGTCCCCGCCGCCTCCTGCGAGCCCAATCCCTGCACCGCCGACCACAAGGGCGTCTGCCGCCTGGACGGGATGGACGTCGTCTGCGCCTGCGACGAGGGCTACCGCGACGACGGCCACGGCGACTGCGCCGTGCCCGACCCCTGCGAGCCCAACCCCTGCGCCGAGCCGCACCGCACCCGCTGCCGCGCCTCCGGCGGCGTCGCGGTCTGCACCTGCGACGAGGGTTACTGGGACCTCGGCGAGTGCGTCCCGGCCGCCTCCTGCGACCCCAACCCCTGCACCGGCGAGCACCGCACGAGCTGCGCGCTCGAGGGGGCCGAAGCGAAGTGCTCCTGCGACCCGGGCTACGTCGACGACGGCCACGGCGCCTGCGCGCCGGATGACCCCTGCGAGCCCAGCCCCTGCGCCGAGCCCCACCGCACCGTCTGCCGCGCTTCGGGCGGCGCCGCGGTCTGCTCCTGCGAGGAGGGCTACTGGGACACCGGCGAGTGCGTCTTGGCGGTCTCCTGTAGCCCCAACCCGTGCACGGCCCAGCACAGGACGGTCTGCACCGTCGAGGGCCAAAGCGTGAGCTGCGCCTGCGAGAGCGGCTACGTCGACGACGGCGCCGACGGCTGCCGCGTCGACGATCCCTGCGATCCCAACCCGTGCCAGGAGCCGAACCGGACGGTGTGCCAGGCCGCCGGGGCGACCGCGCTGTGCTCCTGCAGCCCGGGCTACCGCGACGACGGGGCCGGCCGCTGCGTCCCCGCCGACCCGTGCGCGCCCAACCCCTGCGTCGAGCCCCACCGCTCGGTCTGCCAGGCCGCCGGCTCGGTCGCGCTCTGCTCCTGCGACTCGGGCTACCGCGACGACGGGACCGGCCGCTGCGTGCCGGCCGACCCGTGCTCCCCGAACCCCTGCCTCGGGCTTCACCAGTCGGTGTGCCAGGCCTCGGGCTCGGCCGCGACCTGCTCGTGCGACCCGGGCTACCGCGACGACGGGGCGGGGCACTGCGCGCCCGCCGACCCGTGCTCGCCCAACCCCTGCGCCGCGCCGCACCGCTCGATCTGCCAGGCCGCGGGCTCGGTCGCCACCTGCTCGTGCGATGCGGGCTACCGCGACGACGGGGCCGGGCGCTGCGTGCTCGCCGATCCCTGCACGCCCAACCCCTGCGTCGAGCTGCACCGGACCGTCTGCCAGGCCGCGGGGGCGTTCGCGGTCTGCTCCTGCGAGGCCGGTTGGCGGGACGACGGGACCGGGCGCTGTATCCCGGGCGACCCCTGCTCGCCCAACCCCTGCAACGGGCTGCACCGTGGCGTCTGCCGCGCCGCCGGGTCCACCGCGCTGTGCTCATGCGACGACGGCTACCGCGACGACGGCAAGGGCAACTGCGTCGACGCCTGCGCCCCCAACCCCTGCACCGCTCCGCACCAGGGCCTCTGCACTCCGGCCTCGGGCGGCTACAAGTGCGGCTGCGACACCGGTTACGTCCCCGCGCCAGGGGGCGGCTGCGCCTACGTGCCGCCGGCGACCTGCCCCCGCGCACACTCGAGCGGCGACGTCTACGAGCCGGACGAGTGCCCGGACATGGCGCGGCTGGTCCCGCTGCCGCTCAACCCGGAGGCGCACACGCTGGACAACGTCGCCGACGAGGACTGGTGGGCCATCGACTCCCAGGCCGGGACGATGCTGCAGGTCATGGTCAACTCCAGCAGCTCGTCGGTGGGGCTGCAGGTCACCGTCTTCGATGCCACCGGCACCAACGCGCTCGCCACCGGCTCCAGCTCCTACGCCGGCTCGTTCACCGTCTCGGCAATCCCCGGCGCGGCCCGGGTGCTGGTGCGCGCGCGCGCCTTCGACTATTACGCCCCCGGCTCCTACTCCATCTCGATCCAGGCGGTGGCGGACGACTACCCGAACTCGGCGAACGGCGCGCCGTCGCTGACCCTGGGGACTTCCAAGGCCGGCGCCTTGAGCTACTCCGGGGACCTCGACTGGTTCTCCTTTGCCGCGGTGAAGGACCACTGCTATCGGGTCTCGGTCACGGCGACGAACAGCGCCTACTGCTATCTCTTCGACCAGGCGGGCGTGAACGGCGGAGCCAGCGCGCTCGCCAGCGGGTACACCTACTACGCGGGGACGATCAGCTTCGGGTTCAAGGCCGCGCTGACCGACACCCACTACCTGCGAGTGCAGCAGTACACCAGCTCGATCACGCCGACCTATTCAGTCCTGGTGGAGGACCTGGGCCTGGACGACCACAGCGATCTCGCCACCGCGGCGACCCCGGTGACGCCCGGCACGCCGGCGAGCGGGGTCCTCGGGGCTTCCACCGACAAGGACTGGTTCTCCTTCACCGCTCTGCCCGGGCACATCTACGAGGTGCGCGCGACGGGGACCGGCAGCACCAACCTGTCGCTCTTCGCCAGCGCCACCAGCAGCTCGGCCCTCGCCACCAGCTATGGGTCGACCGCGACGGTGACGACCAAGTTGTCGACGCCGGGTCCCTATTACGTCCGGGTCCAGCCGGACTATTCGGCCGCGGTCATCACCTACACGCTGCAGGTCACCGACCGCGGGCCCGACGACTTCGGCGACACCGCGTCCGAGGCCGCTTTGCTCACCCCCGGCGTGAAGGCCAGCGGTGAGGTCCAGTACACCAGCGACGTCGACTTCTTCTCGTTCCCGACCGTGCCCGGGGGCGTCTACCGAGTAGACCTCGCCTCGAGCGTCAACCTTCTCGTGCGGCTGCTCATGCCCAACGGGACCACCGAGCTCCAGTACGCGTACACCGGCCAGAGCATGACGTTCGGCGCCACCGACGGGGGCCCCTACTATCTCTCCGTCAGCTCCTACTACGGGCCCATCGGCACCTTCACCCTGACGGTCACGCAGGTGGGGACCGACGACCACGGCAACACCGCGACGCTGGCCACGCCGCTGGCCCTGGGGACGGCGGCCTCCGGCGTGCTGGAGTACCGCGGCGACCAGGACTGGTTCGCAGTGAGCCTGACGGCCCAGCACGTCTACCGGGTCGACGTCGTCCCTTCCGGGTTCACCGCCCGCGTCCAGGTCCTGCAGGGCGCCACCTCGATCCTCTCCGCCGCGACGAGCGGCGGCCCGGTCCAGTTCCGGGCCGCCAGCTCCGGGCTCCACCATCTCTCCGTGGCGCGGGACAATTCGTACGATTCCGGCTCGGCCTTCACGGTCCTGGTGACCGACCTGGGCGTGGACGACCACGGGGACGCCCCCACCACGGCGACGCCGATGACGCTCGGCGCAAGCACCGTGGGCAGCGTGCAGTTCTCCGGCGACGTGGATTGGCTCAGCCTGGCCACCAGCGCGGGCCACGTCTACCGCGTCAGCGTCACGCCCATGGGGTTCAGCGCCAAGGTCCGCCTGGTGGGCATCGACGGCGTGGCCGAGGTCGCGACCCAGTCGTCCTACGCGCCAATGGCCTTCGTGTTCCAGTCCTCGGCGACGGGGAGCTACTTCGTCAGCGTGGCCAGCCAGTACACGGGAGGCATCGGCAGCAACACCGTCCTCGCCGAGGACCTCGGCACCGACGATGCGGGCAACACGCTCGCCACCGCCGCACCGCTCGTGGTCGGGGCGGGGCCCGTGGCGGGCGCCATCCAGTACCAGTACCCGGCGGACGTCGACGTCTACGCGTTCCAGGCCGCCGCGGGGTCGCTGACGCTCGACCTGACCCTGCAGGGGGCGCTCGCCACGTCCTGGAAGGTCACCTCGCCAGCCGGGAGCACCATCGCCAGCGGCGCGGGACCGGGGACCGCCGCGCTCACGCTTCCCAGTGCGGGCACCTGGTACGTCACGGTCGGCGCGGCGACCGCGGGCCAGCTGGGGCAGTACTCGGTGGAGATCGCGCCCTGAAAACGAAGATCGGCTCGTTGACGCCGATGGTGCAGGCCAGCTTCTGACCAGGAGTCTCCGGTGCGCACATTCCACGCCCTCGTCACGCTGGTGCTCCTCGCCTGCACGGGCTGCGACGGCCCCAAGCCGCCCGTGCAGCCCCAGGAGATCGACTGGACGGGGGACTTCTCCGGCCAGTGGTACGGCACGGTCTCCACCGACGGCGGCCCCCTGGAGACGACAGCGCCCTCCATCCGCGTGAACGGCTCCAACCAGTTGCTGTTGCCAGGGCCGGGCGACCTCGTCGCCACCGCGGTCGTTATGGATTCGATCTCGTTTCAGGTGCGCACGAGCCCACTCGTCCCCGACGGCGAGAGTGTCGCGAGCATCACCGGCGGCTGGGGCTACCGGGACGGAGAGCACCTCACCTACGTGATCCAGGGTCGCCGCGGCACCGGCACCTCGGGCGTCCAAGCGGACTTCCGTGCGACCTATGACCTGGTCCGGCACCTGCCGCCTCCCGCACCGACCGGCTTCACCGCCGTCTCACGCTCCTCGTCGACGACGGCGCGGGCTGGACCTCCACGCTCGTTGGTCCGGTGCTCGGCGGCGAGCCCTCGCTCGGCTTCGAGGCCGACGGCAAGCTCTTCCTTCTCGAGCACAGCCCACAGAAGTCCGACTGGTTGCTCTACCAGGAGCAGTGAGGTCGACCATCTTGGCGGAGGTGCGCCGAGGAGCGACCGCCCCCAGACCGCTGGCCTGCGCGGTACCTCGACGGGTCCACCCGCGGGAGAAGGGCGGCTCGCCAGGGACGCCGATGCGCTGCTGGCTCCCAGCTTCGAGCGAAAAGGGCCCGTAGGCGGGCTCGAGCCGGATGCCGCTCGAGGTCGAGCCCTCCCTTGCCGCTCGGGTGAGCGTTCGGCGGCCAGCTCGTAGGTCTGCTTGCGCCAGCGGTTCAGCTCGTCGCGGTCGTCCATGCGCGCTGGAACCGATGACTGGAGGCGGCGGCGCTCGCACAGAACCTCGGTCACCTTCTTCTTGCTGCCGTCCCGCAGGGCAAGGCGCTGGAGGCGGCCCGCGGTCGGCTTCTCTCCGCCGACGCGACGGCGAGGCTCGTCCAGGCGCCCCGCGGGCCGGAGCGGTCCGCTGCTCTGCCCGCCCTGCTGGCCTGGACCAGTCTTTCGACGACGGGTCCGGCGGACGCTTCGCCGTCGTCTCCTGCGCTCGGACGGGCCTCGTAGGCCTCCTTCGGGGATGCCAAGGCGGGCCGGCTCGCCTTGGCCGAGTTGGTGCAATCCCTCGCCGGAGCGAGGCGCGTCCGCCTGGCGGCATGGAACGTGAGCGACCTGCCAGGCCCCCGCCTTGCCTCGGGAGGCGACCATGAAGTCCCACCTCGGTGTGCTGCTCCTCTCAGGCGGTCTGGCTCTGCTGCCCTCGGTCTCGGCTCGCGCCGAAGCCGCGTGCCCGTGTCCAGCCAAAGAGGCCGCGGCCCAAGACCCCTTCCACGCCGCGCTCCGCGTCGGCCTCGCGCTCCCGTCGGGGAGCACCTACGTGGCCGGGCCGGCGATGCGCTCGGTGTTCGAGCCCCAGGTCCACTTCTCGCTGGACCTGATGGGCGCGCTGAGCCGCAACGTCTACCTGGGCGTCTACCTCGGGGCCGGCGTCGGGCACACCGCCCTGGACCTGACCGGCGTCCCGGGCGAGGCCGCGTCGGCGCGGCTCGGGGTGCAGCTGCAGTACCACCTGGCTCCCGGCGAGCCGATTCGCCCGTGGATCGGCTACGGCTTGGGCATCTCGGGGGCGCTGGTGGCGGACAACGGCACCGGGCCCAGGTTCAGGGACAGCTCGGGGGCATCGAGTACGCCCACTTCATGGGCGGCATCGACCTGCAGCTCGACAGCGAGCTGGGCCTGGGCTTCTTCATCGACTACGCCATCGGCGAGTACTTCATCGGCAAGCGCGAGGTCAACGGCGTGGTCCAGTTCGACGACTCTTTCCGGCAGCGGGGAGTGCACACCTGGCTCCAGGTCGGCCCGAGGCTCGCCTTCTGACCGGAAGCCCGTCCGGCACCCCGGTGCCTCCGTTCCTGGGCTTTCCCTGAAGAAGGTGAAGTGGACGGTGGGGCCAAGCCCTCCGCTTGGCTTGGCCCGCCTCTGCCCTCCGCGAATTCTTCGTCCTCGCTCGCGATCCTCCGTGCGCCGGCCCAAATCGGGCCCTGTCCCGTAGATCACCTCGAGGCCGGTCATTTCGGAGGACACCAGGATGAGAGGCTCCAGGAGAATCGTCGTGCTCGTCGTCGCGCTGGCAGCCACCGCCAGCGTCACCCTGCTGCGGCGCTCGGCTCGCGCCGATGGGGCGGGCAGCTTCGGCGGCACCGAGGCTCGCGTCCGCATCCCCGGCGGCACGTTCGCGATGGGCAGCGCGAGCGGCGCCCAGGACGAGCTCCCGGTCCACGCGGTCGCGATCTCCGCTTTCGACATCGACCGCACCGAGGTCACCAACGCCCGCTACGCCGCCTGCGTCGCCGCCAGGGCCTGCCAGGCGCCGCAGCTGTCGAGCTCCAACCGCCGCACCCACTACTTCGACGACCCTGCCTTCGCCGACTACCCGGTCATCTTCGTCGACCACGACCGCGCCCAGGCCTACTGCGCCTTCGCCGGAGGCCGGCTGCCCACCGAGGCCGAGTGGGAGCTCGCCGCGCGCGGGACGCTCGACCACCGCACCTACCCCTGGGGCGACGAAACGCCGGACTGCTCGCGCGCCAACATGCACGGCTGCGTCGGCGACACCGACCGCGTCGGCGCCCGGCCACGCGGCGCCAGCCCCTACGGCTTGATGGACATGGCCGGCAACGTCTGGGAGTGGACCAGCGACTGGTACGACGCCGCCTACTACCTGCACAGCCCCGCCGCCGATCCGCAGGGTCCGGCGCAGGGCCACCTCAAGGTCGCCCGCGGCGGTTGCTGGCTCTCCGGCGGCGACTCGCTGCGCAGCACCTGCCGCAAGGCCGAGCTGCCTGGCACCTGGGCCTACAACATCGGGTTCCGCTGCGTGTACCCGGCCGCCAAGGAGGGCAAGTGATCATGCGCTCGCTCCTCGCCCTCGCGGCCCTGTGCGCCGCCCTGCCATTGCTGCTCTCCCCCGCTCGCGCCCTCGCGTGCGGCGGCGCCTTCGGCGCCAACATGACCATCGACGCCAGCCAGACCCTCCTCGTCGCGCACCGCAGCGGCACCGAGACCTACGTCTTCCGCCCGCACTTCTGCGGCGAGGCCGCACAGTTCGGCCTCATCCTGCCCATCCCCTCGGCCCTGGCGGGCAACCCCGCCCTCGCCGAGGCCGGGCTCTTCGACGACCTCGAGACGGTCTCCGCCCCCAAGCACGTGGCCAGGACCGAGTGCCGCGGCCGGGTCGGTCCCGATGGCGGCCTCGCCCACGGGGCCTCGGATGCAGGCGTGACCGGCCCGGCGGTCATCGACCACGGCCAGGTGGGCATCTTCGACTGGGTGCTGCTCAAGGCCGACAGCAGCGCCAGCTTCACCGCCTGGCTCGATGCCAACGGCTTCCCGCACGATGCGAGCGCCGAGCCGCTCTTCGCGCACTACGTCGCCAAGGGCTGGTTCTTCGTGGCCTTCAAGGTCACCGCCGGCGAGGAGGCTCCGCCCGAGGGGACCAGGCTGTGCGGCGACTTTGGCCCCATCCAGCTGTCGTTCCCGGCCGCGACCCCGGTCGTCCCCACCCGCATCGCCGCGGCCAGCGCGCCGTCCTACAGCTCGCTGCGCTGGCGCATCTACGCCTTGGGCGACCAGCAGTTGTCGGCGACGGGCACCGACTTCTACGCCACCACCCGCTTCGCCGGCGGACTCGATTCGGCCACGCTCGCCGGCCTTCCGAAGCTCTCCGTGCTCGCCCGCGCCGGTGACCGCCTGAGCAAGCTCGACGTCACCTTCTCCCCCAGCGCCGAGGCGGACCTGGCGCTCGGCCCCGTCGAGAACGTGGACTACCGGGAGACCCTCGAGGACATCACCTACGTCGACTGCCCCGGTGATCCCGATGGCCCGGGCGGCGGGTGCAGCACCACCGGGCCTGGCGTCCTTCCCTTCGCCTTGAGCGCCTTGACGCTGCTCCCGCTGCTAGGCCGGCGCCGCCGCAGGTAGCGGAGCGCCGAGCCTCACTTCCGCCCCTCTCACGCTCTTCTCTGCTTCGAACCGCGCAACTTCGGCCCGTAGGTGTGGAGGAGCTCCTACCGGATCGCCGAAGGCAACCCACGAACCCTCCCGCAGTCTGGGAGGGGGCAGGGGGGAGGGCCCGCGTCCAGGCGGAGCCTTGGTGACGCTCGACAGCCTTCCACCCTTGAGCGTCGTCAGCGTGCCGAAAGAGGTCCTCAGGCGCTGAGCGGGGCTGGCGGCCCGGCGGCGTGGACAATCCCACCTCTGCCGCCAATACTCGGCCCGTGAAGCCGGGTCCCGACGCTCTCTCGGCTTGCCCCAGTTGCGGCAAGCTCGCTCGCGTTCCGACGCTCCTGTCCGGGAACACCTTCGGCGCGCGCTTCTGGTCTGACGGCTGGAGACACGCTCCGATGCTCCCGGAGAGGCCGCGAATCGCACGTTGTCCACGCTGTCGGGCGCTCTTCTGGCTCGAGAACTCCAAGCTGGGGTGGGCGGGTGCGCTCGCCGTCCTTGCGCTCGCCGCCTTCTTCGGCTGGCAGTCCTTCGGAGGCTGGGGGCTGGCCGGTGGACTGCTCGCAGGGGCGTGGGTCGCGCCCTTGGTCTCCCAAGTGGCGTTGCGCGTCCCGCTCCGCTTCGCGGAGCCGCTGCTCGGGGTCGGACCCGCGGACTACTCGGAAGCGCTCTCCCGGCAGATGGGCGACACCCCGGAGCGGGAGCTGTGGCTTCGGCTGCGCCTCCACTGGGCCGCCAACGACGTGATCACCGGTGGCCGCACCGCTCCCGGCGACCCGGACAAGTGGAGCTCCGAAGCGCGCGCCAACGCGGAGAGGCTCGTGGCGCTCGCGACGGATGCGGTGACGAAGGCGGAGTTCCTGCGCGAGCTGGGCCGCTTCGACGAGGTGCGCCTCGAGGGAAGAGGCTGGATGGCCGATGCCGTCCGGAGCCTCCTGGGCGCCCGCTCTCGCGCGGTGGTCGAAATCAGCCCTCCAAGCCCCGGCCGCGAACAGCAGGGCTAGCGAGCACGGGGCCATCCGGCGTCCGCCAGGCCCGCTCCCTGGCGGCCACCCGCCAGCTGAGCGCGTACTGCGCGCGCCGCTGCAAGGGCTGGCCTGTGGCGATGGACCACGGCGGAGGGTTGCAGAGCCAGCGACAGGGAACGAAGTGGCGCGCCGCAGGTGTTGGAGCGAGCCGAACAAGCCGAGGCGCGCCGACGCCGTTGTGGGAGCGACATGCCCTTCTATTCCCGTCTGGTCCTGGTGGCCGCAGTGCTCTTTGTGTCCTCGCAGGCGGCCGCCGAGGTGGTCTGGCGAGGCGACTTCGAGTGCGGAGACCTCTCGCAGTGGACCCGGTCCCAGTCGGTCAGCCCGGACCGGCTCGAGGTCCAGGAAGGCGGGTCCGGCAAGGGCGGCCGTTTCGCGCTCAAGGCCACCGTGGTGCAGGGCGACAACCCCATCGGCGCCAGCGGCAACCGCAACGAGCTGACCTACACGAGCTACGAGCCCAGCGGCACCGAGCGCTTCTACCGCTGGCAGACCCGCTTCGCAGACGACTACCCCTCGGCCAACGCCTGGCAGCTCTTCACGCAGTGGCACCACGCAGGGCCGTCGGGCTCGCCGCCGGTGGAGTTCTTCGTGCGCAAAGAGGAGATCATCCTCAACGTCGTCGGCGAGAGCGTCTGGCGCATGCCGCTCGAGCGCGGCCGGTGGATCGACTTCGTCTTCCACGTGAAGTGGTCGCCCGACGCCTCGGAGGGCTTCGTCGAGCTCTACGTGGACGGCAAGCAGGTGCTCGCACCGCTGCACCGCGCGACCCAGTTCCCGGGCGAGCTCAACTACCTCAAGCAGGGCCTCTACCGCGACGCCAGCATCCAGGAGACTGGCGTCGTCTTCCACGACGGCATGATCATCGGCACCTCGCTCGCCGATGTGATGCCTGAGACGGTCGCAGTGTCGCAGCCGCCTGCCGGGCCGATCGCAACCACCGAGGATGCCCAAGCGCCGCAGCCCCGGCCCCTAGCCCCGTCTTCGCCTACCCACGCGGATCCGAGCGGATCTTCGGAGGTCGCGGCGGCAGGCTGCAGCTCGGGCTCGGGCTCGCCGATGGCCCCGGTGGCAGCCGCCGTGGTTGCGGGCGGAGTCTTCAGGCGCCGGAGGCTCTCGACCCCGGTGGGCGCCGCGTGACGTCGTCGAGATCCACTTCGCCCCTCGGTTCGGCGCTGCGCTTCGCTCCGAACCGAAGGCCTACTCGTACACCACCACCTGGTACGTCACGGTCTTCGACCCCTTCGGGTCCAGCGTCGAGCTCCCACCTGGCGTTCGCGTGGCCGTTGACCCGCGCCTCCACTCCGTCCGCGGGCCGCCAGTCCCCGTGCACCACCTTCGCGCCCTCCGCCTCGACCTTGCCGCCGGTGTCGAACGTCACCACGATCGGCGAGCGCTCCGAGCGGAAGCTCTTGAGGGTGATGGAGCCCTTCTTGCGCACCAGCGTGTAGTAGCGCCCGTCGACGCTGACGGCGTTGGGCTTTCGCTCCACCACCTCCTCGGCGTGCGCGGACTGCAGGTCCACGGCGACCGTGAGCGGCAGCAGCGAGCGAGCTCCGGACGGCGTGTAGGGGAGCAGGTCCTGGCCCACCGGGAGCTCGCCCTGCATGACCAGCGCGGCGCCGGTGGTCCACGGCTGCGGAGAGGCGTTGGTGAGCTCCAGCTGGTGCCACACCTGGTTCTTCTGCAGCCGCTGAGGCGAGCCCCCCGAGCTGCCCGAGCTCTCGGGATCCACGTAGCCGTAGCCGTCGCGCGAGCGGTGCACGGCCAGGTCCAGCGTGTAGACGTGGCGCTGGGCGACGTTCGTCTTCCAGAGCGCCACGGTCGTGCGCGCCCCCTTGGGCAGCCGCACGCCCTTGGCCTCGTACGAGAACAGGTCCTGGGTCCGCTCGGCGGCGAGCTCCGAGGCCAGCCCCATGGCGCCGCCGGAGGCCTCGGACTCGTCGAGCGGGCGGGCTGAGGACTCCATGGCCCGCTGCGAGAACATGGCGTTGAAGAAGCGGTTGTTGTCCGCGCCCATCAGCCCCGGCGCGGCGGTCACCAGGGCGTTGCGCAACGTGCGCTCGAGCGACAGCGGCGACACGGTGTCCTTGAACTTGAAGTTCGGCACCCCGACCACCAGGTCCACCGCCACGCGATCGAGATCCTCCACCTCGTTGAGCAGCTCGCCCTGCAGCGCCAGCTCGGCGCTCGCCCCGCTCTGGGTCTGCAGCCGGTAGGTCGGGATCCAGCGGATGCCGGGGACGAAGTAGAACAGGCGCAGCTTGACGCTTTGCCCCGCCGCCGCCTTTCCCAGCTCGAGCGTCAGGCGCTTCTCGCGCTTCGCGGTCACCTCGGTCCGCCTGCAGGCCAACGTGAGGTCCGGCCCGAGGACGGTGCGCACCTGCGCGACGCCCAGCACCTGGCGGCCCTTGGACGTCTCCACCGCGACGAGCTCGCCGCCCCGCGGAGTGACCTCCACGGTCGCCACTTCGCCGCCGGCGGGGGGCCGCACGGGGGCCGCCGGCGCGTCGAGCACCTGCAGGAGCTTGCCCTGCACCTCGCCCTTCTCGGTGCTGAGCGTCACCTGCTTCCCCGCGTTGGCGCGCAGGAGCTCCACGGTGCTCAGACAGGCGCCGTCCTCGACCTTGGGCGTGACCGACTCGATCCACTCCGCGCGCATGGCCTGGACCTCGCGGCCCTCGGCCTGCGCCCAGAACGCGCCGAGCACGGCCTCGGGGACCTCCGAGGTGTGGACCGAACCCTCGCCGCTGGCGCGGGCCTCGAGCCGCTTCACCAAGAGCGCGTGGCCGTCCTTGAAGACGATGACGCGCTCGACCGCGCCGGTGAGCCGGCCGGCGTCCGGGTTCTCGCGGACGGCGGCGCTGGTGCCGGGTTCCGTGGCGGAGGCGAGCAGCGCCGCGAGGCAAGCGAGCGTGGTGAGCATGGGGATGGCCTTTCGTGCAGTCGACCCGGGAGAGCCGGACGGCGGAGCCCATTGTGCCAGCCGTGCAATGCCATCGGCAGGCTCCTGGGTCTGGTTCCGGCTCATGAACGTTTGGTCGCCGCTGGGGATCTACTTGGGAACCTGCGACCCGAGGTGCTCGCCCGCGCCCCCTTGCTGGCCCAGAACTCACGCGTCGGCCTGTAGCAGCTGCTGGACTCGCTGGTGCGAGAGCCCCAACAACTCCCCGGCATCCCTCAAACTCACGCCGATGGCGGCCAGCTTCCTCGCCGCTTCCCTGAGCGCGGACTGCGCCCGCTCCTGCTCCTTCTCGGCGCGCCTGCGCGCTTGCGCCGTGCGCGCGACCGCCTCCCTTGCGGCCTTCGGCAGCGAGTACTCCCGGACGAGGCGGACCCTCTTCGGGTCGACGTCGAAGAGCTCCAGCGCCTCGGCGATCCGCCGCATCCCCTGCTCGATGGTCTTGCCCTGCGTGTGGCAGCCGGGGACTGCGGGCACCCGCACCATCCACCACCCCTCGCCGTCTTTCGTGAACACCACCTTGAGATCTCTCATCGGCGTGCGCTCCTTGCCCTCGCGCGATCAGCACCCTGTCAGCCAGCCGGGCCACAGGCAGGGCTCCAGATCCTTCTCGATCTGATGCAGCGTCCCGAACCTGAGGTCCTCGCCGGCATGAACTGGGACCGTCGTGGTGCATCGTCCCAGCTTCACGCGGACGTGGGAGCCCTTCTGCCTGACCTGCTCCCCACCAAGGCACCGGATGACGCGAAGGACCTCCTTCCCAGTCATGGCCGCTCCTCTTCACACCTGGAGCGGACGAATCTGAGGGTAGTCATCGCCTCCATTCCCGTCAACCGGGCTAGACAGATTCTCGGGATTTTGCCTCGTAGAGCGGAGGCGTCTGTCCCGCGAAGTCCAGTGAGCTCGCCCATCTTCTCCCTCCCTCTGCCCGTCCTCGACTTAGGCCTGGAGGCACCGTGGCAGGCGGGTCCGACATCACATCTCGAGGATTTCGCGGAGTTTCGCGACGTGCACGTCGTCTTCGTGGGCGAGCTGCCCTACCACCGCGTCGCCAAGATCGACTTCCTGGAGCTGAAGATCCGGGCACGGCCCAAGGTCGAGAGGCTGCGCCAGGCGGGCGGCTGGGACCGGGCGTAGCGCCAACTCCCGACAGCAGTCAGCTTGCTAAAGATATGTCAGCGCTCATCAACATGGACCGCGCCATGGATCGGCGCGGAGGTCGTGCGGAGCTCCTTTCGCAGCCCCGGTCAAGAAGCCGCTCTCGGTCTGGGTCAACCTCGGGCCAGCTCGAACAAGGGAGACGGCCAATGACGAGGAGCAGGGCAGTCGGGTTCGTGATCGTGACGTGCGCGGTGCTGGGTGCGACCGCGTGCGCGGGAATAGACCGTGCGTGCGTCGAGAGAAGCGTGGAGAGGACCGTGGCCCACGCCGGCCATCAGGTCTACTACGAGGTCCGCGGCCAGGGCTCCCCCGCCCTGGTGTTCGTCCACGGGTGGACCGGGAACCACGAGATTCTGGAAGCACCAGCTCGACGCCTTTCCCGGCATGCGCGTCATCGCCATCGACCTGCCGGGCAATGGCCGCAGCAGCCGCAGGACGGACGCGGCCTACACCATGGAGCTGTTCGCCGACGCCGTGCACGAGGTCCTCACGGCCGAGCGCGTCCCCTCGGCGTTCCTCGTCGGACACAGCATGGGCTTCTCCGTCGTCGAGGTCTTCGCGGCCAAGTATCCGCAGCTCTGCGCTGGGATCGCCTCGGTCGACGGCGCGCACTTCGAGGTCTCATCCGATCCTGCGGGCCAGGCGCAGTGGAGGCAGGAGACCGAGGCGATGGCGGCGGGGATGACGACCGAGAAGGCCAGAGAGGACTTTCTCGCCATGCTCTTTCTCGCCGACTCCCCCGCGCTCCTGAAGGACGAGGTGCTCGCCGCCAGCCGCACCGTGCCGCTCGAGATCGGCCGCGCCATGATCGCGGGAGTGGCCGCCGACCTGAAGTACTGGCTGCCGAAGAAGGTCGACCTGCCCTGCCTCGCGGTCTACTCGCCGGCGTATCAGCTGCCACCGAGCTACCCGTCCGACTTTGCGCGCACCTTCCCGCGCGTCGAGTTCCACCAGATCGGCGACGTCAGCCATTTCTTCATGCTCGAGGTGCCCTATCAGCTCAACCAGCTCCTCGCCGACTTCGTCGCCCGGCATCGCCCCCCTCTTATCCCCCCGTCGCAGACGGACGCCCGAGATTGAACCAAGGGTGTCCACTGCTCCGGTGGGACGATCGCGCGGTGCTCCTCTGGGCTTGGTCCTGACGCGAGATCCGAGGGTCCAGGAGGTCCGCGTGTCAGGCCGGAGGTCGGACGGGGGCAGCGAGCGCTATCGCGTTCAGTCTGCGGGGGGACCTTGCTGAAGATAGGCAGTCATTTGGTGACATGAAAATGCGACTGCCCGGCGCGACCCCGAGGTCGGCCGGGCAGTCTGCTTCAGTCAGGAGCGTCGCTCAGTCGTAGCCGTGCAGGCCGCTAAGCACCACCGCGCGGCCGGTGCGCGGGTAGTAGACCACCTGCCGGTCGTCGAACTGGTGGCAGCCGTGGCAGGGGACCTCGACGCGGTAGCTCCACGCCAGGCTCTGGGTATCGGCGCCGAAGGCGTCGATCGCCTGGAGCAGCTCGGGGCCGGCGGAGGAGTAGCTCGTGCTGCAGAAGACGCCGGACGCGAGCGTGGCCCGGTCGATGGCCTGGCCGTCCGAGTACGCCGGCGCGCCCTGCTCGAGGGCGGCCGCCAGGTCGACGACCTGCGCGAGGGTCACGCCGCAGCCGGCGACCTGGTAGGCGGTCGCGTCGACCCGCGACCAGGTGTAGCCGCCGGTCGCGGCGTTCCAGGCGACGACCGCCGAGGCGAGAGCGGGATCGCTGACCGGCGTGAGCGCCGCGGTGGCCGGCTCGCCCAGGCAGGGCTCGTAGACCCGGCAGGTGCGGACCTGGCGGTAGCTGCCGCAGCTCGCGAGGTCCTCGACGCCGGGCAGGAGGCAGGCGCGCACGGCGTCCTCACAGACGGGGTCCGGCCAGACGACGTAGGGGTCCCCGGTCGTGACCTGGACGTCGAGCACCTTGGCGCTCAGCACCGCGTACTTGAGGTAGTGGCCGTCCGCGTGCGTCGCGTCGACCGTCACGGCCTGGCCGAAGAGCGGCTGGAGCTGGGTGAACGTCAGGTCCATCGCCCAGCGGCCGTCCGCGAGCGCGTGCCCGGCGACCCGAGTGCCGTTCGCGAGGACGAAGTCGACCCCGGTGATCGGCTGGTTGGGCGTGACGAAGACGCGGTAGCGCAGCGGGTCCACCGGGTCCCGCACCATCACCGGCGACGCGACGGGGTCGAGCGACATGGCGGTCGTCCCCGAGCGGCTGGCGAAGGCCGGGGCCGCGACGATGCGCGCGGTGAAGGTCGCCGCCCCGTAGCTCGAGGTCGTGTCCAGACGCACCAGCTGTGGCAGGCCGGAGAGGATGGAGTTGATCTCGTGGCCGTCCTGCAGGGTCACCGAGAAGCTCTTCCCGCTGTAGGCCGCGACGCCGAACGCGTCGTCGGGGACGAAGCTGAAGGCCCAGGTCAGGTTCCGGCTGGAGGTGCCGGTGAGCATCACCTGAGCGGGCGAGGTCGCGGTGAGGATGGTTCCCCAGTCGTCCATCGTGACCGTGTACGTCCCTGCCTTGCCCTGGATCTCCTGGCGGACGGAGCCGAGCTCTTCCAGCCCGGAAGCGCCGCACGCGGAGAGCCCGACAAGGGACAAGCCCAACAGAAATGCCGACAACAGCCGATGCATGATTCACCTCTCGTTGAGTGAGTAGGGCGGCATGAGCTGCCCCCCTTTGGTCGCGCCGCAGGTGCGGTGACCGGCCGGGAACCCTGCCATCACTGTCGGTGCGCCGCAACCTTGTCGCGGTTTCGCCCGCCGGGAGGTCATCCCCTCTTCTTCGCGTGAGTCTCGAGAAGACCGACGTCCACCAGATCCTTCGGACGTCCGGAGGCGCGCTTGTTGGTGAGCAAGGACTGGAAACCGAGGAAGCGGAGCTGGCGACCTTCGACCTCTCGCGTGATCTGGTCCCGTAGGGCTTCGTCGAACGAGACCCCCGAGATTCTGATTGAGGATGTCGATTCTCCGAGGAGGAACCCCGAGCTGGTAGACCGTCCCGAGGCGCTCGAAGTCCTGCTCGCTCACTCCGGCCGCCTTCAGCGGGGCCCCGAAGGAGGTCAGCGCCTTGACGACGCGCTTGGCGTTGTCGGTGCTCGGACGGACGAAGAAGTCGATGTCGGACCGGTCGCGCGAGGCAGCCCATGAGCAGCCAAAGCAAACGCGCCGACGATGACAAACTCGACCCCCTCCCGAGCGAAGGCGTCTGCGAGATCGAAGAAGTCGGGGTTCCAGGCGCCGCTCATTCCCCAGTCCGCTCCTCTCCGGGGCGGAAGATTCTGGAGGGCCACTGCGAACGGGGGAGCCGCGGTGGAACGCCACCCGCCAGGGAGTACGCCTCCCACGTCAACTCCATCACGGCATCCCACGCTTGTTGGCCGCTCAACTCGACCAGCGTCTCGGGGGCTTCTTCCAGGGTCGTCTTGACGCTCGGCCAGCAAGCGCGCGCGGCTGCTCTTTCTGCGGGCGTGGACATACCAGGATTCTAGCGCTCGTCCCGACTCTTGCTCCGGCGTCGTTTCTTCCGAATGGGCGGTCGTGCACCTGCACGAGGCAGATCAGCCGACCGCCGGGCGCTCTGGCTCCCGGCGCCTTCAATCGTCGATGGGCTCGACTCCCTGCAGCTCGAGGGTCGCCAGGGCGGCTTTCATGGCTTCGAGCTGCTCGGGGGTGTGCCCCTGCCAGCTCACGAGCTCGCCCGTCACGCGCAGCGCGCTCCGGGAACGAAACGACTTGGTCGGATTCCCGGGGAACTTCTGGTCCGTCAGGTTCGGGTCGTCCTCGAGCTCGCCGGTGGGCTCCACGAGGTAGATCCGGCCGGGGCCGTCGCCTTCGGCCAGCTCCGCGCCCCAGGTGGCCGCGTCCAGCGTGCCGGTGAAGTAGACGAAGGTCGTCGTCCGCTCCCGCCGGCCGTAGTTGGCTCGGTAGCCGGGCGCGATCAGGTCGCCGGGCTTCAGAATCCGCCTTCGTGCCGTGGAAGAACCGCTCCACGCCAGTCCCTCGGCACGAGCCGCACGCCCGGCCATCGGCTTTGCCCTGCCCGCGGCAGCCGGGACAGGGGTGTGCCACCACGAAAGGCTCGGGGCGGCCTGCGCCGCTCTTCTGGTCGTCACCCGTCATCGGCTCGCTCGACTCGCTTCCTCCCCGCCCCCGCCATGGCTAACCACGACGAGCGCGCAGGGCACGGAGTAGCGCTCAGACAAGCCGCTTGAAGCGCAGGTCGTACAGCCGGATGGCCGTCAGCCGCGCCCAGTTGGCGTAGGCGTCCGGGTGGGCGCCGGCGCGGATGCGCGAGACGGCTTCGGGGATGGTGATCCACCCGCCGTGGCCGTCGGAGACGCTCGTCTTGGTGAACTGCGCGCGGCCGTCGACGGTGGCGTCGGTGCCGAAGAGCGTGCGCGAGGAGTCGAGCATCTGCATGGCGAGCAGCGCGCCGTCCGGGCTCGTCCAGCTGGTCTCGGCGTAGACGTTGGGCAGCGACTGGACCAGCCCCAGGGCGTGGCGCTTGTCGTCGGAGCCCAGCTCGGTGTGGATCATCACCAGGTTCACGTCCGGGAACCGCTTGGCCAGCGCGGCCAGGCGCTCGGGCGTGGCGTGGGCGTCGGTCGCGCAGTGGAGCTGGACCGGGACCCGGTGCTTGCGGGCCACCTCGAGGAACGGGTCCAGCAGCGGCCCATCGGCGTCATAGGCGGAGATGGTGGGGTGGAACTTGAGGCCCTTGAAGCCGTGCTCGACGAGCATCGCCTCGGCGTCGGCCGCGGAGTCCCGGGTGGGCTCGATCCACGCCAGCGGCACGAGCCAGGGGTTGTCGCGGCAGAGCGGGACGAGGAGCGCGCGCTGGTCGGCGAGCGGGCCCTTCACCATCGTCAACGCCATGCCGATGCAGGTGCCGGCGCGCTCCACGGCGAGCAGCGGCCCGGCGGCGGCGACGAGCGATCCGTCGGCGGCGCGGTCGTAGGGATGCGTGTGGGCGTCGATGAGGTCGACGGTCAGCCGGCGGGGGTCGACGTCGAAGACCGCGCCCTTCCAGATCCACGCCTCCTCGACGTCGGCCGGGATGCGGTAGTCGGCGGCGCGCGGAGGGTGGTCCTCGTCGCCGGTGGCCGGATCGCGCAGGAAGAGCAGCGTCTCCTCGCCCACGAGCCCGACCTCGCCGCGCACCAGCGTCCCGGGCTCTTCGGTCGCGAGCGCGACCGGCTCGGTGCCCGAGCCGACCCGGACCCTGGCCTCGGGCGCGGACCACTGCGTGAAGTAGTGGAGCGTCTTGGGCATGGGCTGACCTGCGTCGGGTCGCTCGCTGGCGGCGTCGAGGCCGGCACGCGAGGCGTCAGGGTTTGAGGACGAGCCGTCGGGCGTGCCCGAGCCGTTCGACGAACAGCCCGGAGGAACCAGGAGCGCGGCGGCTCCCGCACCTGCCCACTTGAGGAACTCTCTGCGGCGCATGGCGGCGATGCTACCCGACTGGACGCCTGCTCGGGCTTCTGCCGCACGCACGGGAGTCCGCTTGCCCAGTCCCATCCGTCCCATCTGTCGCATCGGTCCTACGGGTCCCATCGGATGGGACCTATGGGACGCATCGGACAGATAGGACCTATGTACCCGCGGCGCGGCGAGTAGAATCCGCGCCGCGGACTTCGCCCATTGCCCCAGGGGGCCCCATGCCTCGCACGCTCGTCATCGGAGACCTGCCAGCAGACCTGCTGTCGCCGGCGCTGGGAAGGCTCGTCTCCGCGCCCTCGGTCGAAGCGGCCGCCCTGCTCGACCCCACCGGCCTGGACGCCGTGGTGCTGCGCTCGGCGAAGACCGGGCCGCAGGTCGAGGCCGCGTGCCGGCAGGTCGCCGCCTCGAAGCTCAAGGGCCTGCCGCTGGCGGTCGCGGGCACCGAGCCGCTGCACGCCGCGCGCGCCTTCGCCGGCGGCGCGAGCGACTTCTGGCGCGAGCCGCTCGACGCCCGCGTGCTGGCCGTCTCGCTGCCGGCGCTGCAGCGGCTCAAGAGCGCCCCGCCCGCCCCCAAGGCCTCGCCGCGGCCGGCCCACGTGCTGGTCGCCGACGACGACGCCTTCTTCCGCCGCCGGGTCGCCGAGCTGGTGGAGGCCGACGGGTACGCGACGATGCAGGCGGCCTCGGGGCACGAGGCGCTCGAGAAGCTGGACGGGACGCCGCGGCCGGCGCTGTGCGTGATGGACCTGTTCATGCCGGGGCTGGGCGGCACCGAGGTGCTGCAGCGCATGCAGGACAACCCGCGCTGGGCCAAGATCCCGGTCATCGCCGTCTCCGGCGTGCGGCGGGACCAGGCGCTGGTCTCGGAGCTGGCGCGGCTGGGCGTCCAGGACTTCGTGGACAAGGAGATCGTCTCCATCGAGAGCCTGGGCGCGCTGGTCGACGAGTACCTGTCGGTGACGCGCCGGCGCCAGGCCTCCACCCGCGTCTCCACCTTCGTGCTCGTCAGCTACCGGCGCAGCCCGGAGGAGCCGTGGCTGACCGGCTTCGTCTGCAACTTGAGCGAGAAGGGCGCCTTCGTGCGCACGCTGGTGCCGCCGCGCGAGGGCGAGACCTTCCACCTGCGCATGGACCTGGGCCGGGACCGGATCACCGTGGGCGCACGCGTCGCCTGGACGCGGCTGCCCGAGCAGCGCAGCCACGAGCCATACGGCATGGGGATCGAGTTCGCCGAGCTCGGAGCCGACGCCGACCGGCAGGTGCACGACTGGGTCGCCAACGCCTGCACGCTGCCGGAGGCGGTGGGCGCGGCCCGCTGAACGGCACCCCGAGCCTGTCGACCGACACCCCGAGCTTGTCGAGGGGCCAGAGCCTCCGGACCCCAGGGGTTGGCACCTGGCTTCCGGAGCGCCGGTCATTCAACCGGCAAGTGCCAGCTCGGTTCAGTCCCTTGGATTGAGCTCACGACCGCTGGGCAGCGCTCTCGATTTGCCAAGGCCGGCACACCGGCCGTGAGCCCAGGCGTACTGCGAGGCTTGCCACTGCTGCGCCAGGACATGGAGAATCGCGGGCCTGTGTCCACCTCGGCCCCCTCAGCCCCGACCCCACTGACGCCGCTGGCCAGCGAGGAGACCTTCCGCTCGCTGTTCGATGGCATGGCCGAGATGGCCGTCATCCACGAGGTCGTCTACGACGAGGCCGGGATGCCGGTGGACTACCGGATCCTCGACTGCAACGCGGTGTTCTCGAAGCTCACCGGCATCCGGCGGGAGCAGGCCGTCGGCGCCCTCGCCTCGCGGCTCTACGGCACCGGCAAACCACCCTACTTCGACGTCTACGTCCGGGTGGCGACCACCGGCGTCCCCGAGGAGTTCGACAGCTTCTTCCCGCCGCTCGACAAGCACTTCTCCATCCGCGTGACCTCGCCCGGCCCCGGGCGGTTCGCGACGCTGACCATCGACGTCACGCCGCTCAAGCAGCTGGCGAAGGCGCTCGACCTGGACGAGCGCCGGCTCGACGCCTTGAGCGCGCTGAGCCAGCGGACCTTCGGCACCGAGAAGGCGCTCATCGACTTTGCCCTGGGCGAGGCGGTGCGGCTGACCGGCAGCGAGATCGGCTACTTCCACTTCGTGCACGCCGAGGCCTCCGCCATCGAGCTCCACACCTGGCCCGCCGCGGCCCCCGCGCCTGCGGGCAGCGGGAACCGGCGGGCGTACCCGCTGGCGCCGACCGGGGTGTGGGCGGACCTGCTGCGCGAGAAGCGCGCGCTCATCCACAACGACTTCGCCGCGGCGAGCCCGCATCCGTTGCCGGCGGGCCATGTAGAGGTGCGGCGTCACCTGGGCTGCCCCGTCGTCTACCACGGGCAGGTCGTCGCGCTCACCGGCGTGGGCAACAAGCAGGAGCCCTACGACGAGAAGGACGCCCGCCAGCTCCATCTGTTCTTCGACGCCGTCTACCGGCGGGTCCTGGTGCTGCGCGCCGAGTCCGAGCGCCGCCGGCTGGAGCAGCAGGTGCAGCGCGCCCAGAAGATGGAGAGCCTGGGCCGGTTCGCCGCTGGCGTCGCCCACGACTTCAACAACCTGCTGGCCACCATCCAGGGCAACCTCGAGCTCGCCCTGCAGGACCTGCCTCCGGCCTCGCCGGCCCACGAGAGCCTGGCGGACGCCCGCGAGTCGTCGGTGCGAGCCGCCGAGCTCGTGCAGCGCATGCTGGGCTATGCGGGGATGAGTCGCCTGGACGCCGAGCCCATCGACCTGAGCGCGCTGCTGGCCGAGTTCGAGCCCGGGCTGCGCGCGTCGATCTCGCGCCAGGCCGAGCTGCGCCTGGAGCTTCGCCCAGGGGCTGCCGCGGGTCATCGGCGACGCGGCCCAGCTGCGCCAGATCGTGCTGAACCTGGTCGTCAACGCGTCGGAGGCCCTGGGCGGCGCGCAGGGCGGCATCACGGTGAGCGTCGAGCGGCTCGAGTGCGACCGCGCCTACCTGCGCGAGGCCTGGGTCGACGACCACCTGCCGGAGGGGACCTACCTCTGCCTGCAGGTCGCCGACACGGGGTGCGGAATGGACGCCGCGACCCGCGGCCGCATCTTCGACCCCTTCTTCTCCACCAAGCTGCCCGGCCGCGGGCTGGGGCTCGCGCAGACGCTGGGCATCGTGCGCAGCCACCGCGGCGCCATCCGCGTCCACAGCGAGCCGGGCAAGGGCGCGATCTTCAAGGTGCTGCTGCCCACGGGCTCGCGGCCGACGCCGACCGGGCTGCGTCGCCCCGCCTCAGTTTGAAACCGGGCGCCGGAGGTCCGCCCTCGCCGTGGGCGCCTACCTCTCGAGGGCTGCGCTCCGGCGGTCGGGCATGGTGAAATGCGGCCATATGGGTGAAGTGACTCTCCAAATCGGCCCCGAGTCGTTCACTGCGACCGAAACGGGCTTCCAATGGCAGACGGCGGGCGGGGCGGTGCACGAGGGCTCCTGGAGCCGGGTCAGCTCGGTGACGGCGATGACCGCCACCAACCGCGTCGAGGGCGTCGACCTGCTGGTCCAGCAGCACCTGGCCGTCACCCTCGACGTCGGCGAGACCTTCAAGGTGGAGACCCGCGACGCCGAGGCCACCCACCTGGCCAAGCAGGTCCTCGCCTACGCCGCGCCGCACATCACCGAGCGCCTGCTCGCCAAGCTGGACGAGGGAAAGATCGTCGACTTCGGAGCCGTGGCGCTCTCGCCGCAGCGCATCGCCGTGTACGGCAAGAGCTGGGCGCTCTCCGAGGTGGCCGGGCACCGCACCGCGCACGGGTACTGGATGCTCGACGTCGGGCCCAAGCAGGAGCCGCGCCTGGCGGCGACGGTGAAGCTGTGCGACCTCCCCAACCACTTCGCTCTCGTGGCCGGGCTGGAGAAGGTGCTGCCCGGCAGCGAGTACGCCGAGGACTGCGACTGGCTGGGGACGGCGCTGCGCCCGTCCGCCACCAGCCAGGACCCGCGCCAGATGACCACGCGCGCCAAGGTGATGGCCTTGGCGGGGGCGGGCGCTGCCGTGGTCGCGGTGCTGGCGATCGTCCTCGCGGGCCTGGGCCTGTCGCACTACCTGGAGCAGCGCCGGGTCGAGGACGCCCGCCAGAAGACGGCGGCGCGGGTGGAGAAGGCGGCGCGCATCGCCCGGGCGCTGTCGATCCCCGAGGCGCCCATCGCTTGCGAGAAGCTGCCCAAGGACGTCGACCGCACGATCTTCGTCCTCGAGCCGAAGACGGGACTCGAGCACCCGCTGGCGGGCGCGCCCTACACCTTGTCGCCCACCGGCGTGCAGGCGCTCTCGCCCTTCGACACCTCGACGCACCTGGCCTTCGCCCGGGTGGTCTCGTTCGGCAAGCTGGAGGGCGCCACCTACTTCGAGTTGCACGCCGCGATGGCCCTGCTCGAGCTCGACTCCGGGCAGGTGCAGTGCACTGGCCAGCTCGCCGTGCGGATCTCCGGCTCGCAGCATCCGGAGGCCCGCCTCGCCGAGGGGCTGGCGTTCGGGGTGTGCCCGGCCTCGGGCGCGGGGCCCTCGTGCCAGGGCGCACTTCCTGGGGTCAAGGTCATCCCGCCTCCGCCTCCATTGCCCAAGGAGGAGCCGGTGGTGAAGGAAGCGCCGAAGCCTGAGCCACCGAAGTGGGCCAGGGGCCTCAAGGTCGAGGTGCAGCGCAAGAAGGAGTGGCTGCCGGCGACGATCACCGCCGTCTCCAAGCGCGGTATCCGCGTGCGCTACGACAAGGCGGTCAAGCCGCGCGAGGAGCTGGTGCAGCCTGTGCGGCTGCGGCCACGCTGACGACACCCCGAACGCGCGGATCGCCACCCCGAGCTTGTCGAGGGGCCAGAGCATCCTCGACTGTCCATCCGACCCGGCGCGGAGGCGGGCAACTCCCGACCGTCCGACCCGTCCGACCGTCCCCGGCGGAGGCCGGAGCCGACCCGGACTCCGGGAGTTGACCCAGCAGGCCTCCAGGCGACATCACCTGCAGTCCTGGAGTATCTTCTCCCGGCCTGTGCTTCGCGATGGACTTCACCCCCATCCGCACAGACCCATTTCCAGGAGGGAGGACCCAATGCCAGACCCAATCCGGACGAGCCCCGGCACGACACCCGCCACCACCCCGGCCGCCAAGCCCGACAAGGCCACCACCACCACCGCGCAGACCCAGCTGACCAAGCTGGGCTACAACCCCGGCGTCATCGACGGCCTGTGGGGCCCCAAGACCTCCGGCGCGGTCAAGGCGTTCCAGGCCGCCAACAAGCTCCCGCAGACCGGCCAGCTCGACACCGGCACGCTCTCGGCGCTGGCCAAGGCCGCCGCCCAGATCCCGGACAAGCCGACCGTGACCCCCACCAAGCCGAACCAGGTCGACACCTTCAAGCGCAACGTCAACCTGACCTTCGACGACGGCCCGCACCCGGTCAACACGCCGCGCGTGCTCGACATCCTCAAGCGCCACGACGTCAAGGCGACCTTCTTCGTGACTGGCCAGGGCGTCGAGGCCCACCCGGAGCTCATCCGCCAGATCGTCGCGGAGGGCCACACGCTCGGGAACCACACCTTCACGCACGCCAACCTCTCCAAGCTCACCCCCGCCCAGGCCAAGGCCGAGTTCGACCGCACCCAGGCCGCCATCGACAAGGCGCTGGGCAACCACTACGAGCTGAAGATGGTCCGCCCGCCCTACGGCGCCGGCTCCTCGGTCGCGCGCTCCGCCGCGCCCAAGCAGGACATCGTGCTCTGGAACGTGGACTCCAACGACTGGCGCTACAAGAACGACGACGCCAAGATCATGGCCAACGTCTTCGCGGGCTCCGAGAGCGTCTACGCCCGCGGCGGGACCATCCTCTTCCACGACATCCACCCGCAGACCGTCCGCATCCTCGACGACGTCATCTCGCGGCTGGAGAAGGAAGGCTTCAAGATCGAGCGCACCGAGGTGATGCTCGAGCGCAAGCACGCGCCCATCTCGTAGCCCGGGCTGTGGGCTTCGGGCTGCGGGCCTCGGGTCAAGCCGCCTGTATCCGAGGCCCGAAGTCCAGAGCCGCCTCTTCCCCATCGGGCCTGCGCACGCTCTCGTGCGCGGGCCCGTTGTCTTTGGAGACTGGGGCCAGCCTCACCCAGCCCCGCCGATCCGCCCACCTCGATCGTCGGCTTTTCGCGGAGTTAGCTCGCGGAACGCACCATGCAGACCTCCCTGCATCCCAGGAGGCCTCCGTGCGCGTCCACCTCGCCCTCGTCTCTGTCTGGTTCATCGGCTGCGGCGGGGAAGTCTTGCCGGCCGCGGCCCCACTTGGCGGTGCGGACAAGATCGAAACGGGCCTGCTGGATCGCCTGCGCGCGGGCGAGGCCACCGACGTGCTGGTCGAGGTCGCGGCGACCACCGCCCAGCAGGGGCTGTCGGCTTCGCCCGCGGCGCCTTCGACGCCCGCCAGCCGCGCCGCGGCGTTCCAGCAGGCCAAGCGGCGCGCGCTCAACGAAGCGGATTCTTCGAGCTCGGTCGTCGTCGTCCGTCCGCTCGAGCACCTGCCGGTGATCCACCTGTCCCTGCGCGACGCCAGGTCGCTGCTGGCGCTGGCCGAGAGCGACGCCGTGGTCCGCATCCACGCCAACCACCGGACCGAGGCCTCGCTGAGCCGGAGCCTGCCGCTCATCCACCAGCCGCAGGCCGCCTCGTCGGGAGTCACCGGCAGCGGCGCCACGGTCGCGGTGCTGGACACCGGCGTCGACTACACGCGCTCCGCCTTCGGCCCGTGCACCTCCGCGGGGACGCCGTCCTCGACCTGCAAGGTCGCCTACGCCGCGGACTTCGCCCCGGACGACGGCGCGCTCGACGCCCACGGCCACGGCACCAACGTCGCCGCCATCGTGCTGGGCGTGGCGCCCGAGGCCCGCATCGCCGCGCTCGACGTCTTCAACGGCGGCTACGCCTACTCCACCGACATCCTGGCCGCAGTCGACTGGTGCATCGCCCACCGCGCCGAGCTGAACATCGTGGCGATGAACCTGAGCCTGGGCGGCGGCCTGTACTCCAGCACCTGCCCGGGGACCGTCTACGCCTCGTCCTTCCAGGCCGCGCGCGACGCCGGCATCCTGGCGGCCATCGCCTCGGGCAACGACGGCAGCGCGACCCAGATCTCCGCGCCGGCGTGCGTGCCGGCCGCGGTCTCCGTCGGCGCGGTCTACACCACCGACTTCGGGCCCCTCTCCTTCTCCGCCTGCTCCGACGCCGCCACCGCCGCCGACCGCGTCACCTGCTTCTCCAACTCCGGGCCGTCGCTCACCTTGCTCGCTCCCGGCGCCTTCATCACCGCTGGCGGGGCGACCATGGCCGGCACCTCGCAGGCCACGCCCCACGTCGCCGGCGCCATCGCGCTGGTCCGCGCCGCCTTCCCCACCGAGACCGTCGACCAGAGCCTGCAGCGCCTGCTCTCTGGCGGCGTCTCCGTGACCGACCCGCGCAACGGGCGCGTCACGCCCCGGCTCGACCTGGCCGCGGCGGTGTCGGGCTGCTTCCACACCCTCTCTCCGGCCTCGCTCAGTCCGCCCTCGGCCGGCGGCCCGGCCACGGTGAGCGTCTCCACCGCCGCCGACTGCGCCTGGACCGCCTCGTCGAACGCGCCCTGGCTGACCATCACCTCCGGCGCCAGCGGCACCGGCCCGGGCACCGTGGGCCTCAGCGTCGCCGCCAACAGCGGCGCCTCGCGCACCGCCACCCTCACGGTCGGCACCCGGACTCTGACGGTCACGCAGGCCGACGACCGCACCGGGCCCATCGGCTCGGTGAGCATCGTCGAGGGCGCGGCGACCCGCAGCCAGACGGTGCAGCTGAGCCTCGCGGCCACCGACCCCTCCGGCGTCTCGCAGATGTGCCTGTCGAACACCACCACCTGCGCCGCCACCGCCTGGATCTCCTACTCCACCTCCGCCAGCTGGAAGCTCGCCTCCGGCTCGGGCACGCGCGTCGTCAGCGTCTGGTTCAGGGACAGCCGCGGCAACGTCTCCTCGCCCGCCAGCGACTCCATCGTGCTGGACACCGTCGCCCCCACCAACGGCGCCGTCACCGCGACGGGCGCCGACGGGCGCGTCAGCCTCTCCTGGGGCGGCTTCGCCGACGCGCTGAGCGGCGTGGCGGGCTACCGGGTCGTGGCCGCGAGCCCAACGGCCCCGGCGAACTGCTCGACCGGAGTGTCGGTCTACTCCGGCTCCGGCACCGCGGCGACGCATCTCGGGCTCGTCAACGGCGCGACCTGGGGCTACCGGGCGTGCGCCGTGGACGCCGCCGGCAACCTCTCCACCGGCGCGACCGCCACCGCGCGCGCCGCCCCCGAGTTCGTCGCTCCCGGCGGATCGATCGTCATCAACGGCGGCGCCACCTACACCAAGAGCGCCGCGGTCACCCTGACCCTCGCCGCCAGCGACGCCTCCGGCGTCAGCGCCATGTGCGTCTCCAACACCACTGCGACCTGCACCGCCTGGGTCGGCTTCGCCACGAGCTATCCGTGGAAGCTCTCCACCGCCAACGGCAAGCAGACGGTCTACGTCGCCTTCCGCGACCCGTTCGGCAACACCAGCAGCGCGGTCAGCTCCAGCATCCTGCTGGACACCGTCGCGCCCAAGGGCGGGACCCTGGCCGCCACCGGCGGCGGCGCCCAGGTCCAGCTCGCCTGGTCCGGCGCGTCCGACCTGCTCAGCGGCGTCGCCAGCTACCAGCTCCGCTACGCGGTGGGCGTCGCGCCGTCGAGCTGCGCCGCCGGAGCGGTCGCCTACGCCGGCCCGGCGACGAGCTTCACGCACCAGGGCCTGACCAACGGGTCGACCTACGCCTACCGGCTGTGCATGGTCGACAGCGCCGGAAACGTCGGCGCCGGCCCCACCGCCAGCGCACGGCCCGCGCCGGAGTACCAGCCGCCATCGGGATCGGTCGTCATCAACGGCGGCGCCCCTTACACCAAGAGCGCTTCCGTCGTGCTGACCCTGGCGGCGAGCGATGCCTCGGGCGTCACCAGCATGTGCGTCTCCAACTCCACCACCTGCGCTGCCTGGGTGAGCTACGCCGCGAGCTATCCCTGGAAGCTCGCCACGACCAACGGCACCCGGACGGTCTATGTCGCCTTCCGCGACTCCTTCGGCAACACCAGCCAGGCCGTGACTGGGACCATCGTGCTCGACACCGTCGCCCCCAAGGCCGGCACCTTCACGGCGACCCCGGGCAACGCCCAGGTGCGACTCGACTGGTCGGCGGCGACCGACGCGCTCAGCGGCTTCGCCGGCTACCAGGTCCGCTTCGCCGCCGGCTCGGCGCCGGCCTCGTGCACCGCGGGGTCGCTGCTGTACTCGGGGACGGCGAACGGCACCGTGCATTCGGGGCTGACCAACGGCCAGAGCTACGGCTACCGGCTGTGCACCCTCGACGTTGCCGGCAACGTGGGGCTCGGCCCGAGCGCCGTCGCGCGGCCGGCGCCGTAGGGGTAGAGCCGGGCTTCCACGCCCGGGGCATCCGTAGGTCCTGACCATCCGCGGCGCGCTCGAGCATCCGTCCGGACTGAATCCAGGATCGCCCGTCCGGGTCGGGCCAGCGCGCCTCCGATGCTCGGGATCCCACGGATGCCCCGGGCGTGGAAGCGCGTCCGGCATTACCCACGACAGCGCGCCTCCGATGCTCGGGATTCCTCAGATGCCCCGGGCGTGGAAGCGCGTGGAAACCCGGCACTACCCACGACAGCGCGCCTTCGATGCTCGGGATTCCTCAGATGCCCCGGGCGTGTAAGCCCGGCACTACCCATGACAGCGCGCCTCCGATGCTCGGGATTCCTCAGATGCCCCGGGCGTGGAAGCCCGGCACTACCCATGACAGCGCGCCTTCGATGCTCGGGATCTCTCAGATGCCCCGGGCGTGGAAGCGCGTGGAAGCCCGGCACTACCCACCGAGGTCGAAAAGCCCCAGGGGCAAACCGCACCCCCGGAGGTCGGCCAACCCTGCCTAGTGAGGTTCCAAGCGCAGTTCGTGCCTCACATCACAGGCATTTTCCAGCCCGACTGTTGGCTCACCGGCTGCATGGTTCCCCCCGGCGACATCGAATCGGCGGGTGACCATGCGAAAGATCCTATTGGTGGACGACGACCAGCTTCTGCTCCGCGCTCTTCAATCGAAGCTGGCGTCCAAGGGCTTTGACGTCCAGGTGGCCAGCGACCGGCCTTCCGCGGTCAGCGCCGCCGAGCACGTCGACGTCGTCGTCTCGGACATCTGCATGCCGGACTTCAGCGGAATCCAGCTGCTGCAGGAGCTTCGCAGCCGCTCCTGCCAGACGCCGGTCATCCTCATGACCGGCTCTCCAGCGCTCGACACGGCCATGAAGGCGGTCGAGTTCGGCGCGGTCCACTACCTGCCCAAGCCCTTCACCATCGACACGCTCAAGGGCCTGGTCGAACACGCCATGGCGTACCACGGCACCACGCCCATCAACCTCAAGCTCGTCGGCGACGTCGACACGCTCTCCCAGCGCTTCGAGTCCGCCCTGGCCAAGATGTTCATGGTCTTCCAGCCCATCGTCTCCGTCTCGCAGCGCCGGGTCATCGGCTACGAAGCGCTCCTGCGCACCGACGAGCCCTCGTTCAAGAACCCCCTGGCGTTCGTCTCCGCCGCCGAGACCCTGCGCCGCCTGCCGGACCTGGGCGCCGCCGTGCGCAACTCCGTCGCCGGGCAGCTCCACCTGGCCCCGGTGGACGTCGACGTGTTCGTCAACCTGCACCCGCTCGACCTCGCCGACCCGAACCTCTACGAGCCCCTGGCGCCGCTCTCCCAGGTCGCGCCGCGCATCGTGCTCGAGCTGACCGAGCGAGCGGGCCTGGAGAGCGTCGACGACGTGCTCGGCCGGCTGGCGAAGCTGCGCGCCCTGGGCTTCCGCCTGGCGGTCGACGACCTCGGCGCCGGCTACGCCGGGCTGAGCACGGTCGCCGATCTCGCCCCGGAGGTCATCAAGCTCGACGTCACCCTCGTCCGCGGCATCCACGCCGACGCCCGCCGCCAGCGGATGGTCGCCATGCTCTCCGGCCTCTTCCGCGAGCTGAAGACCCCCACCGTCGTCGAGGGCGTGGAGACCGAGAGCGAGCGCGACGCCATCCGCTCCCTGGGCGGCGACATCATGCAGGGCTACCTGTTCGCGCGGCCCAAGCGCGGCTTCGAGCCCATCCCCGACTCGGCGTACGGCTGACCCGGCCCTCACTCGAGGCCGACGCCGCGCTCCTTGCACTCCCGGATCACGCGGGCCCGGTCCCTGGGACCTACGCCCTCGAGCGCGGCCAGCGCCTTCTCCACGTCGCGCTGCCGGCAGGCGATGCGCACCAAGAGCGCCTGCCCCCGGCTCGAGGCCTGGACCATCACCGCGTGCTGCGCCTTCGCGGCCGCGGCTCCGAGGTCGCCCTCTTCCATCGCATCTTCGGCTTCGTTCAGCTCCTGCGCGATCTCGGGAGCGAGCGGCACCTCGGCGGCAACGGCGACGGCGACCTCGGGTGCAACCGGAGCTGGAGCTGGCGCGGCGGCCGAGCTCGTCGCAGGGGGCGGCGCGGCATCGGGCCGCTCGATCGCTACGGGGGCGGCGACGACGACGGCTTCCGGGTCCACGGCGCCGGTCCCAGCAGCGGACCCTTCCGCGGACGGCGAGTCGGCATCAGGCCAGAACGCCAGCACGAGAGCCAAGCCCAACAGCGCCACCGCGGCGGCGCCCACCAGTGCCTTCTTGTATGCGGACGGCGGGCTCATCGGCGCGGAGCATAGCATCCGGCTCTCCCGCTCCCTGCTCTGGACGCTGGGATCCGCGGCTAGGGATCGCCGGCCTGGTTGCACGCAGCCGCCGGATTGGTCGGGCGGTGGGACGTTGCGCGCAGGCTGGCCGGCACGAGGCCGGCGATCCGAGAGGTGCGCGCTGGCACGAGAAGGCTCACCCGCTGTGATTGGTATCAGGCACATGGCCGGGAAGCCTGCGTGCAACCCGACACCCCGAGCCGGGCTCCGTTGCTGCCCGTCCAGCAGTCCCGCTACCATTCCGGCAGGCGCTCCCTCTTCTGCCGCTAGCAACGAAGGCCGGGACGAAAGGTGCGGTGCTCGTGAGCACGCCACACAGAATCCTCGTCATCGACCCCAGCGAGGCGCTGCGCGAGTCCACGCGGCTCGCGCTCCAGGACGGCGGCTACGACGTGGTCGCCCAGGCCTCGCCGGCGCTGCTCCCGGCGCTCTTGCGCAAGGAGGGCTTCGACCTGGTGCTGGTGGACGAGGCCCTCCCCGCGGCGAGCACCCGCTCGGTGATCGAGATGGTCCGCACCGCGCAGGGCGACGCCTGCCCGATCGTGCTGTTCTCGGCGCGCGGCGACGCCGACGCGCGGCGGCTGGTGACCGAGTGCGGGGCGACCGGCTTCGTGCGCAGGACGCAGGACCCGCTGGTGCTGGTGCGCGAGGTGGCGGGGCGCATCGCCGGGACCTTCGGCGAGTCGAACGAGGTGGCGCTGCTGCTCGGCCAGCCCACGGTGCGCCTCATCCTCGAGGAGTACCTGCGCAAGCTGGGGTGCCAGAGCTTCGCGCTGGACGCCGGCAACTGCGTCGAGGAGCTTCTCCCGCCGCCGGCCGCTGGCGGCGATGCTCGACCTGGACGCCAGCCCCACCAGCGGGGAGGACTGCTGCCGCCGCATCAAGGAGCACCCGCTGGCGCGCGAGGTCCCGGTGGCGCTGCTGGCCGCCAACGCCACCGAGGAGCAGCTGCTGCGCTGCTGGCGCGCCGGCGCCGACGACTGCCTGGCGCTGCCGATGAGCGCCGCGGTGCTGTCGGCCAAGGTCGGCGCGCTGCGCGCGGCCCGCGCCGCGCTCGGCACCGAGCAGCCGCTGCGGCGCCACGCGGTGCTCACCTGCCTGGGGCGGCGGGAGGAGAAGCTCCTGACGCTTTTGGGCGACAACGGCTTCCCGGCGGTGACGGCGCGCTCGCGCGCGTCCGCGGTGGACCTCTTGAGGCGGACGGGCGGGCGGGTGGTGGCGATCGTCGTCGACCTGGCGATGGCGGAGGGCGACCCGGCGGGGATGGCGCGCGAGCTCGTCGGCGAGCAGAACCGCCCGGTGCTCTTCGTCTGCGACGGCCCGCCCGACCCCGAGCTCGGCCAAGGGCGTGCCCGGCGGCGAGGTGCTGGACCTGCAGCAGCCGCTGGAGCGGGTGATGAACAAGCTCAACCGGATGCTGGCGGGGACCATCCGTAACCCCGGGATGGAGCGGGTGCCGTTCTTCTCCCGCGCCGATTTCCGAGCCAAGGGCGAGCGAGCCTGGCAGGCGGGCTTCGCCTACGACCTGAGCCTGGTGGGCATCTTCGTGCGCACGCTGACGCCGCTCAAGCGCGCGACCGAGCTCGAGCTGGAGGTCGACTTTGGCGGCAACAAGCAGGCGGTGACCGGCCTGGTGGCCTGGCAGAACCTCTTCGGCAAGCGGACGAGCTATGCGTATCCGCCGGGGATGGGCATCCACCTCTCTGGCCTGACGTCCGAGCTCACCCGGCACGTCAAGGAGTTGGTGAAGCAGCGCAAGCAGCGCCGGGCCTGACGTTCGCGGTCCTCTTCCCGGCCAGGCGCCCGCCCGCTCCATCGAAGACGTGCAGCACAGGGCGTGGCTTCCCGTGGCCGCTGCCGGCAAATACGCTGGCGTGGCCATGAGCAAGAGATTCCCGACGCTGGCCTGCGGGCTGCTGCTCTCCGCGGGGTGCCACGACTTCCGGATGCCGGCCCCGCCCGCCGAGCCATCGCGCCCGACGGTGAACGCCCTCGAGCCCGCGCTGTTCTTCGCCGGGCAGCGGGTGACGGTCCGCGGCACGCTGCTCGACGCCGGGCTCGGGGAGACGCCCCAGATCTACCTCGCCAACCTCGAAGCCGTGGTGGTGAAGGTGACGCGGGACGCGGCGACCGGAGAGCAGGAGGCACAGATCGAGGTGCCCGCCGGGCTGCCCTACGACACCGACCTTCCGGTGCGGGTCCGCACGACCGCCGGCGAGGGCAGCCTCGCCTCGCGCGCGCGCTACCTGGGCCCCGGGCACGTGGCCGACCGGGTCGACGTCCGCACCTCGAAGATCGGCGTCGAGCCCTGGGGGCTGGCGGTGTCGGAGCGGACGCTGCTGGTGGTGGACCTGTGGCGCGACCTCATCGACGTCTTCGACGTCGAGAGGGGCGCGCGCGAGCAGGTGGTCGTCCTGCGCGTGCCCTCCCCGGGCAGCACCGCGGCGGAGGCGAAGTTCGAGCACGTGCGCGTCGACGACGTGGCGCTCGAGCCCACGGGCACCCAGGCGCTGGTGAGCTACTGGCTGCCCGCCCCCCGGGACGGCGAGAAGGGAGTCGCCGGCCTGGTGGCGCTCACCTACTGCCCGTCTTCGGAGCTGTGGACGCCCAGCCGCCACTTCCAGCTGCCTGCCAGCGGCGGCCGCCTGCTGCGCATCGTCTACGGCAAGGACGCGCAGGCGTTCTTCGTGGAGCGCTCCCACGGCAAGGGCGGGCTGCTCACCGTGCCGCTGGCCTCGCTGCCGCCCGACTGCCCAGCCGGCACGACCGCCACCGAGACGGCGCTCGGGCTGGTGCCGATGCCGGACCCGGCCTGGCCCATGGTCGACCTCGAGGAGGCGCTGCCCGACGGCGAGACGACGACCGACCCCGGGATGTCCATCAGCCCCGACGGCACCCGCCTGGCGGTCTCGCGCGGGTACGAGACCGGCTCCAGCGTCGACGTGTACGACATCACCCAGAGCCCGCCCTCGCCGATCCGGCCGCGCCTGTTCTCAGAAGACCTGTGGATCATCGACGTGGCGCTCTACGGGGCGGACTCGAGGCTGGCGGTGCTCGACTGGACCTCCTCCACCGTGCTGCGCGAGTCGGCCCCGGGCTCGGACTGGCTCGACCCGATCCAGACCGCCTACGAAGTCACCGGGATGTTCCTCGGCGACCGCGAGAGCCAGGTGCTCGTCAGCTCGCGGACCTCCCTGCTCGAGGTGGACCTCGACGAGGGCGTCGCCAAGGGCAGCATCGCCATGCCTCACCTGACCGCGCGCGCCCTGCCCGTCCCCGGCCTCTCCCCGCTGATGTACGCCACGGTCGCCTCCTCCGGCGTGGAGAACGGGCAACTGGTGACGTTCAACCGCGACGCGCAGATCATCACCGACACCTGGGGATTGGAGTACCCGGTGTGGCGCTCGGCCTACTCGCCGGGGCTGGACCTGGTCCTGGCCGAGTCGCGCGCCGACATCCCGGAGCCGTTCATCGCCGTTCCGGGAACGCACTTCGCCACCTGGACGTTCCCCACCGCCATCGACGAGAGCAGCACCTCGGCGGTCACCGCGGACCGCAACCTGATGGCCATGGCGGGCAAGCGGCGCGTGGGCCGCACCGAGGCCCAGTACGTCCGGGTGCTCAAGCTCGCCGCGTCGCCCGGCGACTCGGAGCCCCTCCCGGGGACGAACCTCGCCATCGAGCGGCGGCCGCTCTACCTGACGCCCACCCCCGGCGAGTACCTCGGGCTCGCCCCCTACGGCGACGGCGTGCTCGCCCTGCGGCGCAAGAGCTTCGAGAAGGTGGGGACGGGCGAGTGCGACCAGCGCGGGGCGGCGGAGTGGACGCTGCCCCTGACCTGCACCTCGCCGATCCCCAAGGGTTGGGAGCCCCCCGGCGCCGTGGTGGCCTTCGGGGTAGCCCAGGGCTCGGACGAGCTGGTGCTCCCGCAGGCGGTGGTCGCCGGCGCCACGACGCGCGTCGCGGCGCGCCTCCCGATCACGGCCCGAGGCGAGCCCGTCGGGCTGAGCATCGCCGGGGAGTGGGGCGACTCGATGGCGGCGGTCTCGCGCGACGGGCGCCTGCTCGCGGTCAACGCCCGACCCTGCACCCCGGAGGCGGACTGTCTCGGCACGGCCTTCTACGAGCTCTCGGGCTCGACCAGGCCGGGGCTCCAGAGGCTGCCGTTCTCCGCCGACCACACGACCGCGGTGGCCGTGAGCCCCGACGGCACGACCGTCTACGTGGCCCAGGACAACGGGCGCGTCTTCGCCGTCTTCCCCAAGGCCGACGGCGTCGACGCCCTCCGGGACGTCCGGCTGCTGGTGACCCTGAGCGAGGGCTGGCTCACCTCGCTCACCGCCAGCGGAGACGGGTCCAGCCTCGCCGGGACGACCCTCTCGCCGGCTCGCAGCTCGTCGTCCTGCAGTAGCCCGCGTCTTTCACGGACCGTCGGCAGCGCCAGCCGGATCGTTTACGTTCACAGTCCGGCTCCTCCGCTCGGCCGAGCGCAAGCGTGGTGTCTTTGCGCCCTGGAGCCGTTAACAGTTGCCCGACGGCGAGAGCTGGGACTCGGGAGGTCGGTCTTGTCGACGGTGCAGATCGCCACGGTGCCGTCGCCCATCGGCCTGCTCGCCCTCTGGGCCGTCGACGAGGCGCTGGTCGGGCTCGAGTTCCGCGACGTCGAGGCGCGCATCTCCGCGGTCCAGGCCTACCTGTCGTCCGCCCTGGGGTCCTTCGAGACGGCCGCCTGCGAGGACCCGGCGGGCGCAGCCTCGCGCCTGGCGCGCTACTTCGCAGGCGACCTCGGCGCGCTCGACGGCCAGCCCGTGCGCAGCTTCGGCAGCCTCTTCGAGGAGAAGGTGTGGGCCGCGCTGCGCTCGATTCCCGTCGGGGAGGTCCGCAGCTACCAGCAGGTGGCCCAGGCCATCGGCGCTCCCGGGGCGTCGCGCGCCGTGGGCGCCGCCAACGGGCGCAACCCCATCGCGCTGTTCGTCCCCTGCCACCGGGTCATCGCCGCCGATGGCTCGCTGCACGGCTACGGCGGAGGGCTGGAGCGCAAGCGCTGGCTGCTGGAGCACGAAAAGGCCCGCAAGCAGCTCTCGTTGAACCTGCGCCGAGGGTGAGGCGCAACCGACCCAGGCAGGCGTGCATCCAAGCCCCCTCACTCTGACTTGGGGGCAGCTATGTCGCGAAGCCTGCTGGTGCTGGTCCTTGGCCTGGTCGTCGTCGCCTGCGGAGAACCCTCGCAGAGCCCGGACGGATCGACGAGCGTGCCGGCCGACGCCTCCGCGGCTGCCAAGGACGCTGCGCTCTCGAGCGTCGACGCGTCGCTGGGGAGCGACACGGGCGGGACGACCGCGCCGGATACGGGCACGCCACTCGCGGCAGACGCTTCGGCGACCGAAGCCGATGCAGCCACCGTCGCGACCGACGCCGCGCTGACCGCGGCGGACGCGGCGGTCTCGGCTCCGCCGGACGCCGCGGTCTCCTCCACGCCTGACGCGGCGCTCTCCGCTCCCGATGCGTCGTCCGCGAACCTCTGCGCTGCGGCCTTCGCCGGCTGCACCACCTACCAGGACGCCACCGCGGGCGGCCCGCAGACCATCTCCTTCGCGCCCGTCGCCTACTCGCCGAAGTGCCTGAAGGTCGCCGCCGGCCAGACGGTGACCTTCAGCGGATCGTTCTCCTTCCATCCGCTGTCCCAGGCCTGCGGCCCGGCGGACGTCATCACCGACACCAGCTCCGGGACGTCCAAGAGCTTCGTCTTCGCCGAGCCGGGAACCTACGGGTACTACTGCACCGCGCATGGGTCGGCGGCCGGGTCGGGGATGGCGGGAAGCATCCTGGTGGAGTGAGGAGTGCCCCTCTTCCGTCTCCCCGTCGCGGTCGGGTTGCAGGGATAAGGGCCAGCGACCGCAGGGCTCCGGGGAGAAACCCGTGGGTTGCCCTCGCCACCTCTTGCGTGACACCGCCGGATGGCTGATCGCGAGTCGGTTCTCCGACACCCCAAGCTTGTCGAGGGGCCAGAGCATCTGCCCTGCTCTTCGGTCGTCTTTGAGCAGGAGTGGTCCGAGCCCGGCGGCTGCGGTGGCCACAACGCCGAACCCTCTCCCGTAGTTGGGAGAGGGCTCGGGTGATCAGTGGAGCACTTCGATAGGGACGCTCGGACGCCGTGTCACGCCAGAGGCGGCAGCGAGCACACGGGAACTCCTCCCCTGAGCAGTGAGCCAACCGTGCTCGTTCTTCCCCATCCGTCTGCGAAGGGGAGGGGGGAGGGGCCCCGCCGCTACTGCAAATCCACCTTCTGCACGCCCCAGTAACCGCTGGCGAGGAACAGGTCGTCGCCCTGGCGGGAGACGCCGTGCGTCCACCAGCCGTTGGTCCGCACGAACTGCCGGAACTGCGGCGCCTGGCCGTCGACCAGCTTGTAGATGTCGACGCCCTGCAGGCCCCAGCCGGACGAGACGATGGCGCGGTCACCCTCGACGTCCATGAGCCAGCCCCAGCCCTGCGGCCCGCTGGTGACCCGGTCCACCGGCGACCACGGGTTGGACAGGTCGATGGCGTGCAGCTGCACCTGCGGACCCGTCTGGCCAGTCGAGTCGTACCGCTGGGTGGAGACGTAGGCCTTGGTGCCGCTGACGATGGTCCGGCCCGCCCAGCCGTCGAGGGTGATGGTCGAGCGCAGCTCGCACAGCCCGCCGGTGATGCGGCAGACCGAGAAGTCGTTCTTGTTGGTGTTGGTGGCCTCGTCCCAGCGGTAGTCGATGAAGACCAGCTGGTTCGGGTCGTTCTCGAAGCCGCCGACCAGCAGGCCGGGCACGTTGATCTTCGCGCCGATGACCGGGTGCGCCCGGTCGGTCAGGTCGATCCGGTCCACGTAGTAGCGCACCGCGGATTGGGCGTTGGTGCCGAGCGTGGTCTGGTACCACTCGTAGTGGCTCGTGTAGAGCGTCTGCCCGACCACCTTCATGTTGCCCCACCAGCCGTTCGGGTCGGTGGTGATGGTGGTCGAGGCCAGGGCCGGCTGGTCGGCGTTCGACAGGTCCACGACGTAGAGCAGGCTGTTGGAGTCGAGGTAGTAGCCGTTCGCGTCCCAGACCGGCTGCCAGCGGCGGAAGGCCAGCGCGTCGGAGCCGACCTGCACGACCTCGGGGCCCAGGTACCAGTCGTACCACCAGAAGCCCCACCAGCCGCACCAGTCCCACCACCAGCCGTACCAGCCCCAGTAGTCCGCGGGCATGGTCAGCGTGCCGCGCATCACCGCGTTGCCGCCCGCGAGGTCGACGACGTGGATCTGCTGCTGGCGGGCGTAGCAGGTGGTGCCCCACGAGGGGTTCGGGCAGGCGCCCTGCACGCGCACGGCGGTGACGATGTACGCCAGGTGGTCGTTCATGAAGACCCGCGCGCCCTGGCCGGGGACGGTGACGGTGATGGCGCCGGGGACGTCGGTGGTCTCGTCGGCCTGGCCGATGGGGAGGATGCGGACCTCGGAGCTGGACAGGTCGTTGCCCCACCAGTCGGTGGAGACCTCGGCGATGGTGGTCGCGCCGGGCTGCGCGGCGATGACGTTGCGCGCCAGGGTCAGCGAGGTGACCACGGTCGGGTTCTGCTTGTCGGTGTAGTCGACGACGGCCAGCGCCAGGTCGCTGAGCGAGACCAGGCGGTTCTTCACGAAGATGCCGCGCTCGACCCAGCCCTTGGTGTGGGCGGCGCCGGCGGTGCTGGTCGAGGTGCTGGTGAACTCGATGAGCTGCAGGCCGTTGTTGTAGGTCTGGTCGTTGTTGTCCCAGCCGCTGAACGGCAGCACCACCAGGCCCTTGCTGGCGTCCATGGTGAAGGCCTTGAAGGTGCCGGCGGCCGGCGTCCACGCCCAGCCCTGGCCGAAGTTGGAGGTGCCCAGGAGCACCGGGTTCTGCGGGTCGGCGACGTCCAGGTACTTGAGCGAGACCTGGCTGCCGTAGGTCTGGTTGCCCCAGTCCTGGCCCAGCGCGAAGAGCTTGAGGTTCGGCGCGGGCAGGATGTTCCAGACGGTGCCGGGGATGGTGATGGTGCCCTTCGCGGCGGGGTTCGCCGGGTCGGAGATGTCGAAGACCTGGAACGGGGTCCCGGTGCCGTCGCCGTACCAGCTCGTGGGCGACAGGTAGAGGCGGCCGGCGCCGAAGCGGGCGGCCACGCCCCAGCCGGTGGCGGGGATGGAGAGCTGCGAGCGCAAGAGCGGCGCGTCGGGGTTGGTGAAGTCGACGGTAGAGAGCAGGTAGCCCGAGGAATAGTCGCACCAGGAGTGCTGCCCGGTGCAGGCGACGACGTGGGCGGTGCGGCCGTCGGCGAAGTCCAGGTTCCAGCGGCCGTTGTCGGCGCCCCAGCCGTACACCTGGCCGTTCACCACCTGCGTGCCGCGCTGGACGATGGCCCCGGCGGGGTCGGAGATGTCGAGGTAGACCAGCTCGGTCCGGGGCGGACCGCTGTTGTAGTAGTCGTTCGGGTTGGCGGGCTCCAGGGTGTGCGCCAAGAGGATGGAGTCGGCGGTGACGTTGAAGATGCCGCTGTAGCCCTTGAACTCCTTCTTGCCCACGGCCTGGATGTTGCCGCCCGCGAAGCTGACCGAGCTGACGACGACGCTGGGCTGGTAGCTGTAGCTGCTGCCCCAGCCGTAGCTCCAGCCGTAGTCCTCGCTCACCGCGTAGAGCACGTCGCCGACCACGCGGTCGTCGCGGACCCAGCCGCCGAGCTTGGCCTCGCCCAGGACCTGGATGTTGGTGGGGTCGGTCGCGTCCAGGCCGCGGACGATGGAGCCGTGGAACGGCGTGCCGTCGTCCATCTGGCCGTACCAGTCGGCGACGACGACGGTGGCGATGCCGTTCCGGACGATCATGTCCACCGGCCAGCCGAAGATGGGCGAGCGGCCCAGGAACTTGGGTTGGTCCACGTTGCTGACGTCGAAGACCATCAGGCCGCGGTAGCTGTTGAGGAAGTAGAGCCGGTCGCCCTCGAGCCGGTAGATGTCGGTCTCCTGCACCTGGCGGCCGGGCTGGGCGGGGCCCTTGGAGCCGTTGGCGTCGGCGGAGCCAAAGTCACCCTCGGCTCCCGGCGCTTGGGTGCGGCCGTAGGTGGCGCCCGCGGGCGCGGTGGAGGTGAACGAGGTCTGGCCCAGGGCGCGGGTCATCGCGGGATGTTCCGTGCACGAAGCCAGGCCCAAGAGGGAGAGGGCGAGGCAGGCGAAGCGAACGTGGCTCATGGCGTCTCCGGAAAGAGATCGGCGCGGCGGGCGTGAGCGCAAGCCGGGTGCCAGGGGCAAGTGCGCGGAATTGCGGGGGCCGGCGCCTCCTGGGTCCGGAGAATCAACGAGTTCCAGCGGCCGATCCTCAGATTCCCGAGGCGACCTCGGCCCCCTCACCACCAGCGGACTTTCAAATCCGTCCCGGGCTCCCAGCGCGTCGTCAGGTGGATCCAGTACTCCCCACTCCCCCCGCGGCCCGCGAGGAAGCCTTGGCCCAGGGCGAGGGTAGTGCCGTCCAGTTCGACCGTGGGAATGGCGTCCGCGTTGGTCTCGATTCTCAGGGTGCAGCTCGGCACCGGCGCTGCCGTCGCCGGCAGCGTCACTTCCACCCTGTCCACATCGGCATTCAGCGTGTAATAGCCGCCTCCTTCGGAGTAGCCGTCCTTGTCGTGGTCCATCGCGTCCTCAGTCGACTCCGAGCCCTTGGTGAACACGAGCCTGGGCGGGGCGACGAACGCGGTGACGTGCTCCCGGGCGGCCTCGCACCGCTGGTCGGTCAGGATGGTGAGGAAGTCGCCAGACCAGACGCCCGTGGGGACGCTGCTCTCGCGCATCCAGTCCGTGGCCAACAGGAACGAGGGAAAGACCGACCAGAGTCGCCAGCCGGCGAAATCGCTCGACGGACGGTTTGCCCACGCCACGGCCTCGCCCGAATCGGGATCCCACACGCAGCCGTAGCCGCCCTCGCCGTTGGTCTGGATTTGCTCGTGGACCTCCGCGAACAGGGCCACCCCGGCGTCGGGAGCCTGCACCAGCGCTCCCGCCGAACCCATCAGGCTCGCGTTGATCGCCGTGTAGGCGACGAGCCAAGAGTCGCCGTCGTCGTAGGGCTGGTCGACGTTGACCCACTCATCCCGCAGGAGCCTGCCGTCCGGGTGGAGGGTGTAGATCGACCGGCCCCAGATGCCTGAGCCATTGCCTGCCTGGTTCCATTCCACCTTCACCTGGGAGACCACGGGCCCGGGAACGAGAATGGCAAGGCTCGCGCTGCGCGCATTCCAGCTGTAGTCGTGCTGGAAGTAGGAGATTCCAGCGAGCTGCTCGTCCGACTGGGTTGCCTCACCCTTGTGATAGAGCAGGTCCAGGTTGCGGCCCTGGGTGAAGCGCAGGTCGTCGAGCGCGTAGCCGGCGTCGGCGTTGAATTCGAGCGAGACCTTCCCGTTCTCCATCCGCACTCCGCCCGCGGTATTTACGGCGACCGTCTGGACGACGCTGCCGTCGAGGCTGGCGACTCTGGCGTCGGGGGCCCCGGCGTCTGCACCTGCGGCGACGATGTCCTTGATGTCCACGATGGCGTGACAGCCGACGACCGCCAGCAGGCACGCTACGAGCGAACCGACCGCGACGAGAGCGCGCATGTCAGAAGCCCCCCGAGACGACGAGGGAACCGCCGCCGACCGCCGGGGCGAAGGACACCTTCGTTGGTGGAGCGGACGACGAGGACGGCGCGGTGAGCACCAGCACCAGGCCCGTCGCCCCTGCCACCGCCGCCCCGATGAACAGCCCGTCGGCCGCCCAGAGCTTGGCGTCGACACTCGCCCGCTTGGCACCGACCTCGGTGGCGGCAGGAGGGTGCGCGACCGCGTCGTCGTGCTCGGACTTGCCCAGCACACCCGCCACCACGCCCCCGATGGCGGCCGCGGCACCGACGCCGATGAGCGAGAAGCCGGCGACCTTCTGGGCGCTGGAGGGACTGGCGGCAGGCGCGGTCACCGCCGCGGCTGGTGCGCTGGCCGCCGCTGGCTCGGGCCTGGTCGAGGCCGAAGTCGGGGCCGCATTCGGGAGCGGCTCTGCGGGCCTGGGAGCGACCGGCTCCTTGGGGAGACCGAAGGAGGAGAGCGCCTCGGCGACCGCGGAGCCGACCTGGTCGACGAGACCGCCCTGCGTGGCGGAAACGCGGCTGACGCGTCGCACGGCGTTGGCCTTGGCGACGTCTAGCAGCACGAGCCCCAGGATCCAGCGGCCGCCGAACTCGCCGACGTCCGGGGCGAGGATGTACTCCACTCCCATCGCCCCGCCGATCTGCGCCATGCACGAGTTCTCGGTGCAGCCCATCAGCTCCTTCTGCCGCTCCAGGCCGACCAGGTTGCGCAAGTCGGCGCCGGCGACGACCTTGGCGGGATAGCGCGCAGCCTCGACGGCGACGAGCGTGGAGAGGACCGAAGCAGACTCCGCCGCGAAGTTGCCCGCGGCGCGTACGTCCAGCACGAGGACCTTCGGAGTCTTGTCTGCAGCGAGAGCTTCGGCCGACAGGCTCGCAGCCAAGGCGGCCAGGATGAGCGCGAGTTTTCTCAAGCGGATCTCCGGGGCGGTGCAGCGGCTTCGAAGCCGAATAGTCGCACAGCTTGGAAGCCGGTGCGCCCACCTCAAGGGACTCGGACCCGCGCCCCCGGCTTCGGGTCAAGCCTCCCTGCGGCAGGGCCCGAGGTCCGAAGTGGCCTCAGCGCTGCCGGCACTCCGTGAGCAGCTCGTCCCAGGTCGTGCTCGAGAGCCAGACCGCGCCCGGGCCGCTCCAGTCCGAGGCCAGCGCACGCTCCGCCGGCGTTGCGCTGGCCGGCAGCGACAGCTCGGGCAGGTAGATGCCGAGCCCGCCCGTGCCGGCCCGGTTGAGGTGCACCGCAGCGGCGAGCGCATCCGCCGTCGCCGTCGCCGCGTCCCGGAGGTCTTGCGGCAGCGTCGCGTCGGCGGCCAGCGCGCGGCAGAAGCCGCCCAGGTCGCCGCCGCCCAATGAATAGGGGTAGCAGCCCTTCTCCAGCGAGTCGTACGTGGGGCACAGGTCGAGCCGCGCCCGCATCGCCTCGCTGAGCGCGCCCAGCCGCTGCGTGATCGCCCCGGCCGCATCGAGGTCGACGAAGGTCTCGATCTCCGAGGTGTGCAGATCGGCGACTGCGCGGCCCAGCTGCGCCAGCGGCAGCGTCGGGTCCTTGGCGACGGTGTCTGCCCAGATGCCGGCGTAGAGGTCGTAGCTCTCCTGCGGCGAGCCGAGCATCGAGCGCGCGAACGGCCGGGTCGCCTCGGCCACCTCCCAGCGCGCCATCAGGCACATCTCGAAGTCCACGACGTCCAGCTTGATCCCCAGCCTGCGCACCACCGGCGCGAGCGCCCGGGCGTAGCCGCCGTCGGAGATGGAGATGAAGGTCTCGGCGTAGCCGCTGTCCCAGCTGAAGTCGAGCCCGCCGCCGTGGTTGGCCAGGGCCAGCGCGTAGTGGCGCGCCGGGTAGCTCTCGGCGAGCGCCGCGAAGTCGCGCAGCGTCCGCCAGCTGCCCATGTCCGGCGCATCCCAGCGGGCCAGCGTCTCCGCCGGGTGCCCGTGGCCGACGTGGTAGAGCGTCGCGTCGTTCTTGGGCAGCGCCGAGAGCCAGACCACCTCCACCGGATCGCTCGCCTTCACGCTCAGGCGGTTGAAGCCGGTTCCGCCGTAGACGCCCAGGTTGTTGTCGAGGCTCTCGTAGACCAGGACCGTCCACTCGGCGGCGGCCGGGTCTGGCTCGCAGCTGCCCGCGGCGCTTCCCGGGAGGGTCCCGATCGGGCATTGGCAGGTGGCGGCGAGCGAGCCGTCCAGCACGCAGCGCGTAGCGTCGCCGGTGCACGGATTGGGCTCGCAGGCGTCGGCGACACACGCGGCGCCGTCGAAGACCTCGCCCCACGGGCAGGCGCACGCACAGGCCGACCAGTCGACCGACGGCTCGGGCTCCTGCCCGCCTGCGCACGAGAGCGCGGCGCACGGATCCGGCTGGACCGTGTAGTCGAGGCGGACGCTGTCCGACCTGGCCACGCCGTGGACGAGCACCGCGTAGTCGCCGGCTTCGAGCACGCCGCCGGTGAGGGCCGGCCCGCCGCCCAGGCTGAAGGTGGAGATGTCGCCCTGACAGAGGAGCTCGCTCGTCTTGATCTCGCAGCGGCGCCGGACGGAGACCGCGAGCCCCGCGGGCGCCGCGACGTAGAACCGCACGCGGCTGCGCTGCTCGAGGAGGAGGCCGAAGTAGAGCGTCCCACCGTCCTTCAGGCCCTCGCACGACCCCACGTCCTGCGTGAGCCCGGCTGCGGCGGCGCCCGAGACGACGACCGACTGGCCGCGTGCAGCGGCGAGCGGGAGGGCCGTCTCGCAGCGGCTGGAATCGGGATTGGCCGCGGGGACGCAGGCCTCGCCCGGGCCCGTCGCGGCGAACCCCACGTCGCAGCCGCAGGCCGCGGTGCCGTCGGGTTGGAACGCGCAGACGTGCTGATTCTCCTGCTGGCAGGGATTGGCGGCGCAGGGGTCCGCGACGCAGCGCTGCAGCCCCCAGGCGAAGACCTCCCCCGGCTTGGCGCACACGACGCTCGCCTGGACCGTGAAGGAGCTGGCGAGGTCCGCCGTGAAGCTCTGGACGAGCAGGAAGTGGTCGCCGGCGGCGAGGTCCGCCTCGAGTGGAGAGTCGACCGTCGCCCAGGCGCACTGGCTCCCGGCCGCGGTGGTGGAGCAGCCCTCAGCGAGCGTGGCCACGAGCATGCCGTTCTGCTGCAAGCCGATGCGCACCTTCTGCGCCGTCGGCAGCGAGAAGCGGACGACACGGGTCTTCGTCGAGACGCCCGTCGCGCTCAGGCATTTGGAGGCGGGCATCGGCCCGGTGCCGAGCATGGAGGATTCGAGGAAGCCCACGGCGAGGTCGAGCACCTGCGGGTCGGCACAGCTCGCTCCGTGGGCCGGGACGCAGTGCTCTTCGTCCAGCGTCACGAAGCCATCGTCGCAGGTGCAGGAGACGCCTTGCTCCGTGTCCGAGCAGGTGCCGTGCCCGTCGCAGAGGACGTTGAGGGTCGCGCAGTCCTCGTGGAGGCAGGAGCCGTCGACGAGCCGGTAGCCTCCGGCGCAGCGCTCGCAGCGGTCACCCTCCCAGCCCGTCTCGCACTGGCATTTCCCCGGGGAGCCGCCGTTGCAGCTGCCGTGGTAGCACCGCCAAGCGCTCTTGGTGCAGTCCGGGATGGGCGAGCAGACGCCGGCCGCGTCCTTGTGGAAGCCGTCGGCGCAAGCGTCGCAGCGCTCGCCCACGTAGCCCGCGTTGCAGACGCACTCCGGCGGCGATCCGGCCTCGCACTTTCCGTGGCCGCAGTAGTCCTCGCCATGGGTCATGCACGAGGGTGGCGGAGCGCACTCGCCCGCGTCGCTCATCGCGGAGCCGGAGACACACTTCTCGCAGTGGGCGCCCGTGTAGCCCAGCAGGCACTGGCACGTCTTCTCCTTGGTGAGGAAGGCGTGGGCGGGACAGGTGGGCGTCCCGGCATCCAGCGGGATGGGCTCGATCGGCGGCGGATCGCAGGCAGCAGCGGCGAGGAGCGCGATCGTGGCGACGACGGCGCGGCGGCACGACCAATGGGCCGTTTCCATACGTCCTCGATGGAAGGAGGCCGGCAGTTCCACCCGGCGCCTCCCAGAGTGCGTCGGCCTGGGGTGGCCATTCAAGGTGCAGGGACTCGAGCCGCAAGCGTAAGCGCGTCGGGGATGGTTGAGCCCCGTGCAGTGACCGGGTGAGTGGAGGAAAGGGTTGAGCGGCAAGCGTGGGCACCTGAGAAGTGCCTGCGACAGATCAATGGTGCGGGGCCTGAAGCCAGATCCAGCAATTACAATAGGTTAGGCGTTTCGGCCCCAGTGTTTTCAACAGCTTAGCTCGCAGCGCCGAGCCTCACCCCCTGACCCCCTCTCCGGCTTCGCGGAGAGGGGGAACTCGGACTGTCGACCGCCTCGGGATATCAGGGCCGCCGCACCGAAGATCGCCCTGCGAACCGGAAAAGCGCGAGAATCCCGCCGCTCATGGGCACCCCGTCCGCACCCGTCGTCGTGATGAAGGATGCAGGCCGCTCGTTCGGCGGCCGCGCCGTCCTGTCCGGCCTGAACCTCTCGGTCTCAGGCGGCGAGGTGCTGGGCCTGGTCGGGCCGAACGGCGGCGGCAAGAGCACGCTGCTGCTCCTGATGTCCGGCTTGCTCAGCCCGACGACCGGCAACGTGACGGTCTGCGGCGTCGACGCGCGGGCGCTGTCGATGACGGCCGCCGGGAAGGTGGGGCTGGTGACGGCCCGCCCCGGGCTCTATCCGCTGCTGACCGGCCGGGAGAACCTGCGGCACTTCGGCGGGCTGTTCGGCCTCTCGCCCAAGGAAGTCGACGAGAAGGCCGAGCCGCTGATCCGCTCGCTCGGGGTCGGTCCCGCGCTGGACGAGCGAACCTCGCGCGCCTCCACCGGCAGCCAGCAGAAGCTGTCGCTGGTGCGCGCGCTCTTGCTCTCGCCCGCGCTGCTGCTCTTCGACGAGCCGACGGCCAACCTCGATCCCGTCGCGTCGCGGACGCTCTACTCCGAGGTCCGCCGCCGCGCCGACGAGGGACTGGCCTGCGTGCTGGTGACGCACGACCTTGGTGCCGCCGAGGCGTTCTGCGATCGCGTGCTGCTCATTGACGGCCGGGTGAAGCGGGAGATCCGGCTCGACCAGCAACGGGCAGCGCCGCCGGCCGGACCGCTGCTCACCGCCTGGCAGGAGGCCATCGGCAGCCGATGAGAGCCCTTCTCCAGATCGCCCGGACCGGCTCCTCGAGCACCGGCGCCAGCCGTGGATGATCTTCATCCTCGTCGCGAACTACGCCCTGTGGCTGCTGGTGTTCGGCCTCACCTTCCTGCTCTTCGACAGCGTCTCGCGCTCCCCCGAGCTACGCGCCAGGTTCCTCGAGCAGCTCAGCGGGACCGGCGTGACGCTGGACGCCTACCTCAAGCTGGCGACCTCGACCTTCGGCGCGTTGATGTTCACCAACCTGCCGCTGTTCGTCGCCGTGATGTCCGGGACCTCGGTGCTCCACGACCGCGAGAGCGGCACCATGCCGTTCCTGATGCTCGCGCCCATCACCCGGCGGCAGCTCCTCGCCGGCAAGCTCGCGGGCGCCATGGCCATTCCCCTGTGCCTGCACTTGCTGTTCGTGGGCGCCTACGGTCTGTGGCTCGGCAGCCTCGACTCGCTCGCGCCGGTCGCCGACAAGCTGGGCGGCTCGCCCGCCTGGTGGGTCGCGTTTCTGCTGGGCGCTCCGGCCTCCGCCGTCCTCGTCGGGACGCTGGGCACCATCATCTCGGCCCTCTCGAGCGACGTGCGCACCTCCATGCAGTACACGTCCTTCTTCATCGGCCTGCTGAGCCTGGGCATCGGCTACGTGCTGGTCGACAGCATCCCGCAGGGCGTGGGCCTCCAGAATCGCCTTCGCCATCGCCTGCTCCATCGGCGCGGCCCTGACCCTGCTCCTGGGGGCCCGGCTGATCAGCAAGGACATCGCCGCGCCCTGAGTTGCTCGTCGCCGTGGAAAGAAGCGCGCGAAGCGGCTAGTTTGCGCGGTCATGGGACGAATCTTCGAAACCAGAAAAGCGACGATGTTCAAGCGCTGGGACAAGATGGCCAAGGCCTTCACCCGGATCGGCAAGGACATCGCCATCGCGGTCAAGGCCGGCGGCCCGGACCAGCACAGCAACCCCGCGCTGCGCCGCGCCATCCAGAACGCGCGCGCCGCGAACATGCCCAAGGACAAGGTCGAGTTCGCCATCAAGAAGGCGAGCGGCCAGTCGGCGGCCGTGTACGAGACGGTGATGTACGAGGGCTACGGCCCGCACGGCATCGCGGTGCTGGTGGAGACCGCCACCGACAACATCGTGCGCACCGTGGCCAACGTCCGCATGCACTTCAAGGAGTACGGCGGCAACATGGGCAACACCGGGAGCGTCGCGTTCATGTTCGAGCGCATGGGCGTCTTCCGCCTGCCCTACCCCGAGGCCGGCCTCAACCTCGAGGAGCTGGAGCTGGAGGCTCATCGACCACGGCCTGCAGGAGATGGGCGAGTCGGTCAACGACAAGGGCGTCAAGCAGCTCGTCATCCGCGGCTCCTTCACCGAGTTCGGCAAGCTCCAGGCGGCGCTCGAGGCCAAGAAGCTGGCCATCGACTCCGCCGAGTCCGAGTACGTCGCCAAGAACCTCATCGAGAAGAACGAGGAGCAGGCCAAGGAAGTGCTCGAGATGATCGACGCGCTCGAGCAGGACGAGGACGTCCAGCGGGTGTTCCACAACCTGGCGTGAGTCCGGCCCTCCCCCCTGGCCCCGTGGCCCTCCCCCCTGCCCCCTCCCAAACTGCGGGAGGGGGTTCGCGGGTTGCCTCCGGCTGGCCTGGTCGGAGCTCTCTGCCTCCTTGCTCGGCGACTGCGCTTTCCAGGTCGCGCTGCTCGTGGCCGGCTTGCTCGCGGTCTCGGGGTGCACCTGCAACAAGCCGGCGCCTCCCGTGGCTGCTGCTCCTGACGCTGCCCCTGCCGAGGCTGCCGCCGCTCCTGCTGCCCCTTCTTCCTTTCAGGCTGCTTCGCTCCTGGAACGCGTGAAGGCCGCGGCCGGCGACGACTTCGGCTTCGAGGCCACCACCAAGCTCGACCGCCCGGCCATCTCGAGCCGCCCGCTCAAGGCCCGCGAGGCGCTGGCCTTGTGGACCAAGCTCGATGCCCAGCTCGGCGGCGAGCAGATCCAGCCGGTGGTCATCGAAGGCGATCTCCTCTCGAGCGAGTACTTCACCGACGGGCCATCGGGCTCCGCCCCTCTCGATGGCGGCGTACGCGACGTCTTCGCCCGCTTCGAGCAGCAGCGCGCAAAGGAGCGGGCCGAGCTCGTCGCTTCCTCGGAGGATCCCGACCTCAAGAAGGCCTTGGCCGAGACCTTCGACCAGGAGCGGACCGACTACCAGTCCCTCGAGTCCTTCACTGCCGAGGAGCTGGCTGCAGGCGCCGACCCTGGCGGCGAGTTCTTCTTCGTGGGCTACCCGGACGTCGCCGCGAGCAGCGAGCCCGAGACGCCTTCGCTGCGCGTCCTGGTCCTCGCCGGCAGGCCCGAGGAGGTCCCGGTGGCCCTGCGCTTCGGCGGCTTCAACGCCTGCCCCTTCCCGTGGGAGCACGCGCTCGTGCTCCGCTCCTGGCGCGACCGCTACGACGCTCGCCTGGTCTTCCTCGGGCCGGACACCCTCGAGCTCTCGGTGCGCCGGCCGCCCTCGACGCCCGCCGAGGTCAAGCGCGTCACCCGCGAGCAGTTCCTGTACTGCGAGGACATCGTGGTGCAGGGCACCGGCAGCGTCGTCGCGCTGGCGCAGTCGCTCTACAAGGCGCCTCGCTGGTTCTTCTGGTGGGACTGACAGAGCTGCCCGGTCTCCTTCTTCCCTGAAGACCATGCCTCGACGCCTCTCGCATGCCCCGTTCGGGGCGTGTCGGATGCCACTTCGGTCACAGAGAGCGCGCGCACCGGTCGTGTAGACTCTTGGCCCTTTTTCCGAGGTGTCTATGCCCTCCCTCGCGTGGTTCGCGGCAGCGCTGCTGCTCGCCGCCCCCGCGGCGCCCGCCAAGAAGGCGGCCGCCAAGCCTTCGTCCGTCGACAAGGCGGTCTCGCTCTATCAGAAGGGCGCCTTCAAGCAGGCCGCGACGGCGCTGAAGGCCGCGCTCGCCGACGGCAAGCTCCCACCCGCCGACGCGACCCGCGCCCAGGCCTTCCTCGGCGCCTCGCAGCTGGGCCAGGGCGACGCCGCCGCCGCCAAGGCGAGCGTCGCCGCGCTGCTCGACGCCAGCCCCGACTTCGTCGCCGAGCCGCCGCTCGCCGCGCCCTTCGCCCAGCTCGTCACCGACGAGCGCAAAGCGCGCGCGGACGCCAAGTCGGCCGCGGACAAGGCTGCGGCGGAGAAAGCCGCTGCCGAGAAGGCCGCCGCGGAGAAGGCGGCCGCCGAGAGCGCCGCCGCCCAGGCCAAGGACGCGGGGTCGGGGACGGCCAAGAAGAAGCCGAAGAAGGTCGCCGTGCTCGACGTGAAGGCGACAGGCCTCGAGCCGAAGAGGGTGCAGGGCCTCAGCCCGATCGTCGCCGCCGCCGCCGAGCGCCTCGGGGCGCAGGTCATCTCCAACGCCGACATCGCCACCATGCTGGGCTTCGAGCGGCAGAAGTCGCTGCTGGGCTGCGACGACGGCCAGTGCCTGGCGGAGATCGGCGGGGCCCTCGGCGTCGACTACCTGCTCTCCACCGAGGTGGCCAGCGTCTCCGGCACGCTGGTGCTCTCCCAGGTCCTGCTCGACTCGCACAAGGCGACCGCCGTCAAGCGGACCTCCCTCCAGGTCCTGGACCCCGCGGGCCTGCCCAGCGCAGCGACCGACTCGACCAACGAGGTCCTCGCCGTCGCCCTCGGCGTCGTCCCCAGCCAGGCGGTGCGCGCGGAGTCGCAGCCGCTGCTCCGCTCCCGCGTCCCGGGCATCGTGACCCTGGTCGGCGGCGTGGCCATCGCCGGTGGCGGTGCGGCCGCGGCGCTCCTGGCGCTGCAGAGCCGCGGCGAGGCCCAGAAGTTCAACGGCGTCGACAAGGCGGCCTTCGATCGCGCCCTGGCCGAAACCCGGACCCGCGCGCTGGTCTCCGACGTCCTGGTCGGCGTCGGCGCGGCCGCGGCGGCGACGGGCCTGGTGCTGATCATCGTCGCCAAGCCGCCGCAGCACGAAGCCATCACCCTCGCCCCCACGCCCGCCGGCGTGCTCGTCTCCGGGAGGTTCTAGCGATGCGCCGTGTCCTCTATGCGCTCTTCGCCCTCCTCGGGGCCGCGTTCCTGTCCTCGCTGCCCGGCTGCTCGCTGTTCATGACCGGCGACCTGACCTGGGTGGGCCCCGACGCCAGCACCCACGAGACGCCCCAGACCTGCCCCGGCTGCCGGGTGGGCGCCACCTGCCGGATGAACATCGACGCCAAGCACTGCGGCTCGGCCGGCGAGGAGTGCAAGGAGTGCGGCCCCGAAGCGCCCGTCTGCCGCTATGGCGAGTGCGTGCAGTGCAACTTCAACTCCGACTGCGTCTCGCCGACCCCGGTCTGCAAGCAGGACCACCAGTGCCACAGCTGCAAGGAGGGCGCGGAGGTCTGCGGCGAGGGCGTGCGCTGCCTGGACGACGGCAGCTGCGAGGGCGCCTGCGACGGCTGCTTCACCTCCGGCGTCTGCTACGACCCGGTCGACGACGCCCACTGCGGCTTCTCCAACACCCCCTGCAGCCCGTGCGCGGCGGGCACGCCCCGGTGCAAGTTCGGCCAGTGCGCCGGCTGCTCGACCGCCGCCGACTGCGCCACGCCCAACCCCATCTGCGACTCGCGCACCTGGCAGTGCAAGGCCTGCCAGGAGATCGGCTGCCCGCTCAACTCCGAGTGCCTGCCCGACGGCTCGTGCACCCCGCCGTGCCCGGGCTGCACCCAGGACGGCAACTGCTACACGGAGGTCACCGCCCTCCGCTGCGGCGCCGGCGGCAAGACCTGCCAGGCCTGCGGCGGCGACACCCCGGTCTGCAGCCTGGGCAAGTGCGTCGGCTGCGTCCTCAACTCCGACTGCGCCATCCCCACCCCCATCTGCCAGAACGGGAAGTGCCTGTCCTGCAAGGACACCGGTTGCCCCAGCGGCAGCGACTGCCTGGAGGACGGCTCGTGCTCCAAGTCGTGCGCGGGCTGCGTCCTCAGCGACGGCCACTGCTTCCCGGTGCCCGACCGCGACCACTGCGGCCTGTCCGGCGGCGCCTGCAAGAGCTGCGGCGCCGACGCGCCGGTCTGCTCGGCCGGCCAGTGCGTCGGCTGCACCTCCAGCCTCGACTGCGCCTCGCCCAAGCCCATCTGCAACTCGGCCGACTGGACCTGCAAGAGCTGCCAGGAGATCGGCTGCCCGCCCAACAGCGACTGCCAGCCCGACGGCAGCTGCTCGAGCCCCTGCGCCGGCTGCCGGGCCGACGGGGTGTGCGTCACCGAGCTCGACGCCGAGAGCTGCGGCGCCTACGGCGAGGTCTGCGCGGTGTGCCTGACCGGGGCGCCCATCTGCCGCTTCGGCGACTGCGTGCAGTGCAGCTCCGACGCCGACTGCGGCGCGCCCAACCCGGTGTGCAACCCGGCGACCTGGACCTGCGGCAAGTGCACCGACCTCGGCTGCCCGTCCGGCGGCACCTGCCAGTCCGACGGCTCGTGCAAGGGCGCCTGCAACGGCTGCGTGACCAGCGACGGCGCCTGCCACGCCTCCGGGCCCGACACCTGCGGCACCGCGGGCCAGGGCTGCCGGACCTGCACCGGCACCTCGGCGCCGATCTGCCGGTTGGGCAAGTGCGTCGGCTGCTCGACCAGCGCCGACTGCAAGAACCCCACCCCCATCTGCAACACGGGCGAGTGGGTCTGCCGCAGCTGCAAGGAGACCGGCTGCCCCACCAACAGCGTCTGCCAGGCCGACGGCAGCTGCTCGAACCTGTGCGTGGGCTGCACGGTGAACGGGAACTGCTTCTCCGACGGCGCCCCGGCCCACTGCGGCTCGGGCGGCGGCGCCTGCGTCGCCTGCAGCGGTACGACGCCCAAGTGCCAGCTCTCCCAGTGCGTCGGCTGCACCGCCAACGCCGACTGCGCCAGCCCCAACCCCATCTGCGTTCCCGGGGCGTGGCAGTGCAAGAGCTGCAAGGAGGTCGGGTGCGAGCGTGGCACCTGCCAGGCCGACGGCTCCTGCTCGGACTTATGCGCGGGCTGCACCGAGGGGACGAGCTGCTACCCCGGGACCGCCGCCCTGCACTGCGGCCCCACCGGCGGCAGCTGCCGGGCCTGCTCCGGCGAGAGCAAGGTGTGCCTGTCGGGCACCTGCGTGGGCTGCGCCTCGAGCAGCGACTGCGCCTCGCCCAACCCCACCTGCAACCCGGCCGACCACCGCTGCCATGGGTGCCTCGACCTGGGCTGCCCCGCCAACAGCGTCTGCCAGGCCGACGGCACCTGCTCCAACCCCTGCGCCGGCTGCACCGCGAGCGGCAACTGCTTCGCCGGTGACGAGGCCGCGCGCTGCGGCTCGGGTGGCGGGGCCTGCCGCGCCTGCTCCGGGGCGACCCCCATCTGCCGGCTCGGCCGGTGCGTCGCGTGCACCACCAACGACGACTGCCCGGCCAGCGCGCCCTTGTGCGACCCGGCCCGGTTCCAGTGCCGCACTTGCCAGGAGATCGGCTGCACGCTGGGCACCTGCCAGGCCGACGGCAAGTGCTCGCAGACCTGCGCCGGCTGTGTCGCGGGCAACCAGTGCTTCCCGGTCGACGCGACCCACTGCGGCCCCACGGGCGGCGCCTGCGAGAGCTGCACCGCCGCCGAGCCCTTCTGCCTTTCGGGCACCTGCGTCTCCTGCAGCACGAGCTCCGACTGCCTGCCGCCGACGCCCACCTGCGACCCCGGCACGCACACCTGCAAGGGCTGCGCGAGCCTGGGCTGTGCGGCCAACAGCGTCTGCCAGGCCGACGGCACCTGCTCGAACCCCTGCGCCGGCTGCACCTCGGCCGGCAACTGCTACACGACGATCGACGCGGCCCACTGCGGCGGCGGCGGCCAGGCCTGCAGCACCTGCTCCGGCGCGACGCCGTTCTGCAAGCTCGGCACCTGCGTCGCGTGCACCGCCAACTCCGACTGCTCGGGCCTGACGCCCCTGTGCGATCCCACGGGCCATTGCCGCAGCTGCCAGGAGATCGGCTGCGCCAGCGGCGTCTGCCAGCCCGACGGCAGCTGCGCCGGCTCCTGCACCGGCTGCATCGAGGGCGGCAACTGCTACACCACCGTCGACGCCGCGCACTGCGGCCCGGCGGGCGGGACCTGCACCGCCTGCTCCGGCGCGACGCCCATCTGCCTGTACGGCCAGTGCGTCGGCTGCGCCTCCAGCAGCGACTGCAGCTCGCCCACCCCCATCTGCAACTCCGGCCAGTGGCAGTGCCGCAGCTGCCAGTCGCTGGGCTGTCCCGCCAACAGCCAGTGCCTGCCCGACGGCAGCTGCTCGACGCCCTGCGCCGGGTGCACCTCGGGCGGCAGCTGCTACGAGACGCAGGACCCCGGCCACTGCGGGTCCGGCGGCCAGGCGTGCGCGGTCTGCTCGGGCGCGACCCCGGTGTGCCGGCTGGGCGTGTGCGTCGGCTGTGCCTCCGCCAGCGACTGCGCCTCGCCCAAGCCCATCTGCAACACCGGCCAGTGGCAGTGCCGCAGCTGCCAGGAGATCGGCTGCCTGAGCGGGACCTGCCAGGCCGACGGCAGCTGCGCCGGCGCGTGCTCCGGGTGTGTCGCCGGCGGCAACTGCTTCCCCATCGACGCCCTGCACTGCGGGCCCGCCGGCGGCGCCTGCGCGACCTGCTCCGGGGCGACGCCTCTCTGCTCCAACGGCGTGTGCGTCGGCTGCAACTCCAACTCCGACTGCGCCTCGCCCACGCCCATCTGCAACAGCGGCCAGTGGCAGTGCCGCAGCTGCGCCGACCTCGGCTGCCCGACCAACAGCGTCTGCCGCGCCGACGGCAGCTGCTCCACCCCGTGCGACGGCTGCACGGTCAACGGCACCTGTTACACGACCATCGACGCCGCGCACTGCGGCGCCAACGGCCTGGCCTGCACGAGCTGCTCGGGCGCGACGCCGGTCTGCCGCTTCGGCAGCTGCGTCGGCTGCTCCAGCAATTCCGAGTGCGCCTCGCCCACCCCCATCTGCAACAGCGGCCAGTGGGCCTGCCGCAGCTGCATCGACCTGGGCTGTCCCAACGGCAGCTACTGCTCGGCGGCGACCGGGGCCTGCGTCAGCGGCACCTGCCCCGGCTGCACCTCAAGCGGCGTCTGCTACTCGCCGGTCGACGGCGCGCACTGCGGCCCCACGGGCGGCGCCTGCACCGTCTGCTCGGGCGCGACGCCCAACTGCGTCGGCGGCGCCTGCGCGGCGTGCGCCACCAACGCCGACTGCGGCGGGGCGACGCCCATCTGCCGCTTCGGTGCCTGCGTCGGCTGCCAGTCCAACTCCGACTGCTCCGGCTCGACGCCCTTGTGCAACAGCGGCGAGTGGAAGTGCCGCAGCTGCGCGGACCTGGGCTGCGCCGCGGGCTACCACTGCGACCCCTCCGGCGCCTGCCTGTCGGGCACCTGCTCCGGCTGCCTGGTCGGCAAGGTCTGCTACCCCATCGACGCCGCGCACTGCGGGACGGTCGGCGGCGCCTGCAGCACCTGCTCGGGCGCGACGCCGTTCTGCGACAGCGGCGCCTGCGTCGCCTGCCGGTCGGGCTCGGACTGCGGCGGGGCGACCCCCATCTGCCGCTTTGGGCAGTGTGTCGGCTGCTCCACCAACTCCGACTGCAATTCGCCCACCCCCATCTGCAACAGCGGCCAGTGGGCTTGCCGCAGCTGCGCTGACCTGGGCTGCACCACCGGCTCCTACTGCTCGGCGGCGACCGGCGCGTGCGTCGTCGGCACCTGTCCCGGCTGCAAGATCGGCAACCTCTGCTACGCCTCCAACGCCAGCCACTGCGGCGCGGGCGGCGCTGCCTGCACCACGTGCTCGGGCGGGACGCCCTACTGCGACGGCACCTCCTGCGTCGCCTGCCTGTCCAACGCCAACTGCGGTGGGGCGACCCCCGTCTGCCGCTTCGGCCAGTGCGTCGGCTGCCAGTCCAACTCCGACTGCTCGCTGCCGACCCCCATCTGCAACAGCGGCGAGTGGAAGTGCCACAGCTGCGCCGACCTGGGCTGCGCGGCCGGCTACCACTGCGATCCAGGCGGCGCCTGCCTCTCCGGCGAGTGCACCGGCTGCAAGGTGGGCAACGTCTGCTACGCCGCGAGCGCCGCCCACTGCGGCTCGGGCGGCGGGGCGTGCACGACGTGCTCGGGCGGCACGCCCTACTGCGACGGCAGCGCCTGCGTCGCCTGCCTGTCCAACGCCAACTGCGGCGGGGCGACCCCCGTCTGCCGCTTCGGCCAGTGCGTCGGCTGCTCCACCAACTCCGAGTGCTCCTCGCCGACCCCCATCTGCAACTCCGGCCAGTGGGCCTGCCGCAGCTGCGCCGACCTGGGCTGCTCGGCTGGCAACCATTGCGATCCTTCCGGCGCCTGCCTGTCCGGCTCCTGCACCGGCTGCACCGCCGGCGGCTTCTGCTACCCCAACGACGCGAGCCACTGCGGCTCGGGCGGCGCGGCCTGCTTCTCGTGCTCGGGGGCCACGCCCTACTGCGGCGGAAGCTCGTGCGTCACCTGCGCGAGCAACACCGACTGCGCCAGCTCGCCTTTGGGCCACATCTGCCGCTTCGGCACCTGCGTCGGCTGCTCCTCCAACTTCGACTGCGGCGGCACGACCCCGGTCTGCAACAGCGGCCTGTGGCAATGCGTCGCCTGCACCTCGTCGACCTCGTGCGGCGGGCAGGTGTGCAACTCCAACGGCAGCTGCTCGAGCAGCTGCAATGGCTGCTACTCCGGCGGCATCTGCTACCCGCTCGACGCCGCGCACTGCGGGCCTGTGGGAGGCACGTGTGGCGGCGCGTGCAGCGGCACGACGCCCGTCTGCGACGGCAGCGGATTCTGCCGCGGGTGCGCCCTCAACTCGGAGTGCGCGGGGAGGTCCACCGGCTACAGCTGCAAGGGCGACGGCGGGTGCGGCTGCCTGACCCCGGGGAGCACCAGCGACTGCCCGCCCGGGATGTCCTGCAATGCCGGTCCCTGGACCTGCCGGTAGCCCGACGCGACCCTTCGGCGCCTCCGCTGGGGCCTGCGACATCGGTCGGTCGCAGGCCCTTCCCGAGGCTGACCGTCGCGGGTCCGGCGCGCCAGCCATTGGACGCCGATCTCGTATAGTCGGGCCCTGATGCGCAGAGCCTTCGGAATCCTCATGGCCGCCCAGTCGGCGATGCTCGCCCTGCTCGTGGTGGGCGGCGCGTCGGTGATGCTGCCCGGGCTCGCGAAGCTGCCGCAGGCCCTGACGGCCAGCGTGCTGGCGGTGGGGCTCATCAGCGTCTTTCCCATCCAGACCCGGGCCTGGGGCGTCGCCAGGGTGTACGGCTGGCTGGCCTCGCTGCCGATCGTCCGCGGCTGGATCGGCTCGCACCGGCCCTTCCAGTTCGCCGCCGGGATGCTGGTGCTGCTCGTCGCTGCCATCGAGCGCCTCCCGGCGTGGCTCCGGGACGCCGTACCCCGGGTGATCGCGCAGTACTGGGCCGATCGCGCCAACGACGGAGCCCTGAAGACCCTGGTGGTGTGGACGGTCGCAGGGCAGCTCGGCCTCCTCCTCTTCCTGCTCCTCCTGGCCTTCGCCATCGTGGTGATCGCGTCGTCGTTCTCGCCGAAGCTCGCCGACCGCGCGAGCGCGCCGAACCTGGCGGTGCTGTGGAACGTGCTCGCCACCGGCATCCTCGTCGCGGCGCAGGCCCCGGACATCTTCTCCGGACGCGCGGCGAGCCCGGCCGACGGGCGCTGGTGGCTCAGCCTGGTGTTCGCGCTGGAGATCGCCCGGCGCCTGCTGGTCATGAGCCTGCTCTTCGCCTACGAGCGGCTGGGGATCGCACTCGAGGGCACGCTCAGCGCCAAGGTGCTGGGGGTGCGCATCCGCCCCGGCCCGACCGCGGTCGGCCTCGCCGCGACCAGCCTCACCTTCCTCGTCTTGGAGCGCCCGCTGGGCGTGGCCGGCGCAGCATCGGTCGTCCTGCTCGTCTCGGAGCTGATGGCGCGGGCGCTGGAGCGGCTCTTCCCGCGCGCGAGGGCCGTCATGCCACCCGCTGCAGCAGCTTCTTGAGCAGCGGTCTGAGAAGGTCCTGCCCGCGCAGCGCCGCACGCCACCGCTCGGGGAGGCCGGCTACGCCGTACGTCAAGCCCGCGATGCCACCAGCGACTGCCGCGGTCGTGTCGGTGTCGTTGCCCAAGGCGATCGCCGCCTTCACGACCTGCTCATACGAATCGCCGCTCTCGACGCACTCCACCGCCGACCTCAGGCAGTCGACGACGTAGCCCGAACCTCGTCCGGTCGGCGCGTCCCCGACGGCGTCCGGGCGAACGATGTTCGTGTCCAGCTCGGTACGCGCCTCCATGCCTTCGGGATAGAGCGTGCGGAAGACTCGAAGGGCCTCGCTCCACGGGTCGGCGACCTCGTCCAGGGCGCGACGCGCCCACAGGCAGTAGAGCGCACAGCAGGCCTGCGACCGCATCTGGCCGTGCGTCACTCGCGACTGCGCCATGGCGTCCGAGGCCAGCGATTCGTCCGAGCCCAGGTGCCACAGCGCCAGCGGGAGCACGCGCATCAGGGCGCCGTTGCCGTTCGCCCGCTCATCGGTGCGGCCCGCCTTGAGCGCTGGCGCCCCAGCCCGCAGCTCCAGCAGCGCGGAGCTGGTCTGGACGCCGACATCGAAGACCTTGCCGTCCACTGCGAGATGCCCGCGCTCGTACCAGTCGAGCATTCGGCGGCCGAAGTCCTCGAGATCCAGGCCGCCTCTCACAAGGAGCGATTCGAGCAGGCAGAGCGCCTGCGCTCCGTCATCCGACCAAGTGCCCGGAGGAACGCCACCGTGGGCTCGGCGGAAGCCCGTTGGCGGGTGCATCTCGATCTGCTCCACCGGCGGAAGGTGAGCGGGAGCATGGAACTCGTATGGGACGCCGAGCGCATCGCCGACGAGCAGCCCGACCAGTCCGCCTTCAACTCGCTCCGTCCTGGATGGCATGGAGTCATCGTCCGACGGTTCCCGCTCGGCTGCCAAGCGCGGCAGACTCGGGGACCGCACGCACTCGTTTTCCAAACGGGCGGGCGTCAGGGAACCCCTATCAGCGAGGAATCCATGTCAGCCAATCCGGTCGCAGTGATCGAAGCGATGAACAAGAAGAACGCCGCACAGGTGGCCGAGCTCATCCAGGCCTCGCCGGACGTGTGCAACACCGTGGCGGAGGGCCACGGGCTGACCCCCTTCCAGCACGCCTGCAACTTCGCTCGCCGCGACTTTGCGCTGCAGATGCTGGCGGCCGGCGCCGATCACCTCCAGCGCGCCCACGGTTCCAGCTACGAGGGCCAGCTACCGTTGCACCTGGCCATCGGCGGCAGCAACAGCGCCTCGCAGAAGGAGGTCGACGAGCGGACCGACCTCGCCGTCGCGCTGCTGGAGAAGGGCAGCCCGGTCGACGCCCAGGCGCTCGCGCTGGCCTGCTCGCTGGGCGCAGGCAAGGCCAAGAAGCTGGCGGCGCTGCTCGTACCGAAGCTGCCGGACGGCGCCATCGCCGCCGGCGGAGGCGACCTGCTGCGCGCCGCGGTGGAGTACGACCACCCGGAGGCCGTCGCCGCGGCCATCGCCTGCAAGAAGATCGACCTCGACAGCGGCAGCGCGAGCTTCCCCAAGGGCACCACCGCGCTGCACCTGGCGGTCAAGAAGCGCAACGCGCCGCTCGTCTCCGCGCTGGTGGCGGCCGGCGCCCGCTCGGATATCGCCAACGCCAAGGGCGAGACCGCCCGCTCGCTGGCGAACAAGGCGCTGCTCGCGGTCCTCGACGGCAAGGCGGCGCCAGCGCCCAAGCCCGCCCCCGCCCCCGCAGCCGGCGGAGCCGAGGGCTACGACACCTGGCTCGAGAAGATTCTGGAAGGACCCGACCGACGCCAAGACGCTGGGGGTCTTCGCGGACTGGCTCATCGAGCACGGCGAGGCGTCGCGCGGCGAGTACATCCAGATGTGCCTGCTCTCCAAGCCCAGCGAGGAGCAGAAGAAGAAGGCCGCGCAGCTTCTCGGAAAGCACCGCGGCGCGTGGCTCGGTGCGGCGAGGCCCTTCGTCCTCTCGTGGGAGGACGATCCCCAAGTGCCGAGCTTCGTCGCCCAGGCCTCCGTCGCACCCGAGAAGCTCCTCGCCGGCTTCGAAGAAGATCCGGAAGCTCGGGCCGCGCCTCGTCGTCTCGCTCACGCGGGTCAAGACGCGCAAGCTCACCGGCGACCTCGCGAAGCTCCCGCTGGGCACGCTCTTCGGGCTGGACCTGCAGAACCCGGTCGGCACGCACGCCAACACCGACTGGGTCGACGACAAGGCGCTGCAGATCCTCGCGCCGGCGATGAAGGGGCTGCGCTCGCTCACCCTGCGGCCGGCCTATCAGCTGCAGTCGGGCGGGTTCACGGCCGAGAGCCTGAAGCAGCTCGCGCCGACGGTCGGCGCCACGCTCGAGTCGCTGACGCTGCTCGTCAACGAGCACTGGCTGACGCCGGCGCACGTGGAGCCGCTCACGCCCGCGAGCTTCCCCAAGCTCCAAGTTCTTCGCGTCCTCGGCGCCTCCGCGGAGGTCCAGAAGGCGCTGCGCGGCCAGTGGAAGAGCTCGAAGGTGAAGCCGGAGTTCGGGGCCGCAGCCGGCGACTGAAGTCGCGCCTGAGCTTACGAAGCCCGCCTGCGCGGGCTGGACGTGAGGCTGGCTCGAGTGCTGCTCACCTGCGCTCGGACACCTTCGGCTTTGCGTCTGAGCTGGCGCCGCTGAATCCGATCACCACCTAGCCTGCGAAGGCAGGCTTGGCAACGGCGGCTTCAGCCGCCGGCACCTCACGGGCAGCTACCACACGCGACGCCGCTCGAACACGTCACTGGGCTCGAGCCGTCGGAGCAATGGACGTTGCACGCGCCGGTGTTGCTGCAGCTCACCTGGCAAGCGCCGCGGCAGGTGACGTCGCAGGTCCCCACGCGCTGGCAGGACGCGGTGCTCCCGGCGCCCAGCTCGGCAGTACAGGTGCTCACGTCGGTGCAGGACCAAATCGCGTTGCTGCCCGCCTCCACCTTGCAGCTGCTGGCGGACTGGCAGGAGGCGTGGCAGCCGTCTCCGCAGGTGGCGTCGCAGTCGGTCCCAGACTGGCAGAGGTAGGTGCAGTCCTGGGCGAGACACTGCGCCTGGCAGCGGTCCATCCCCGAGCAGTGCGGATCGCAGGCGCGCAGGCCGGCGCAGTCGAGGACGCAGTCCTTGGTGCCGCCGCAGACGCAGGGTTCGCCCTGGCACGGCGCGCTCCTGCAGGCGGCGAGGACGAGGGCGATCGAGAGTAGGAGGACGGCAGCGTGGTGGCGGGTCATGGCGCACTCCAGTAGCCGAGGAGCACGCGGGAGACAACAAGGAGCGTGCCCGGGGCTGATCGGATTAGGGCTTGGGCTGGGCCGGCGGCTCCTTGCAGCCCTTCTTGTAGATCTCGAGCCTGCGCAGAAAGTCCGTTCTTTGGCGCTCGCTCTCGCAGAGGCGCATCGCCCGTTGCTGCTGCACGACGGCGTCCTCGCAGCGCTCGCTCAGGGCGAGCGCCGCCGCGTAGGTGTCGAGGACATTGGCCGCCCAGGGGCAGAGTTTCGCGGCTTCCTCCGCCAGAGGAAGCGCCGTCGCTCCCCGACCGTCCTCCACGTGGTACCAGGCGAGGTCGTTGAGCAGATCCGGCTGGCCATGGGCGAGGGACTCTGCCCGCTCGAGCGCCTCGGCGCGCTCACTCCCCCGGGCGTGCCTGGCGACCGCGAGCCAGGCCCGGGCTTGTTGCGGGTGGAGGGCTGCGACCTCCTTGGCCCGCTGCAGCCGCTCCGGACGAGTCTTGGCGTACTCCGTCTCGGACAACCGCGCCTCCAGGCTGTGCGGGTCGTGCACCAGGGCCTTGGCGTTCTCCACTCGCATCTGCGCCACGTGCCGGCGGCCCGAGGCCTGCGATGGCAGGTTCCTCAGAACGACTGCGAAGGTCTCGTGGACCTCCGCCGTCGACAGGCTGCGCTCGCGCACCGCCGGCTCGACCTTCGGCGCGGCGACGGACTGGAGCTGCGGCCGCAGGTAGACCTCCCGGGAGATGTTCGCCACGCGGGGCGCTGCCTTGGCGAGCACCTCCGGCGTGAACTCGGCCTCGAAGGCCGCGCGCGGCTCTTCGCCGGCGGCCGCGCGCGCCAGAAAGCGCTCGAAACGCTCCCGCTCGCCGTCCCAGAGCACGTAGATCCAGGCCCAGCTCGAGGCGTAGCGCGGGGCGACCTGCTCCGTATCGAGCGGGTGCGGGTCGTCATCCCAGCGCCAGAGCGCCTCCACCGGCAACGCCGGCTGCTCCCAGTGCAGCACCCGCACCAGCTCCGGCGGCTTGCCCACCACCGCCTGCCCACGCCGGTGGTCGAGCTCCAGCGTCTCGAGGTAGACGGCCACCCCTTCGGTGATCCACCGGGGCGGCGGAGCGCCGAGGCGCAGCACCAGCAGGTGGTGCGCCAGCTCGTGAGCGAGCACGAAGAAGGGCCGAGGGAGCGACCACCGGAGCGGGAAGGAGATGGTCACGGCGTGCTGCTCGCTCCCGGAGAGCCAGACGAATCCGCCCACGTCGGTCCCGAGGTCGACCAGCGTCATCGGGTCGCGGAAGACGATCGTCTCCAGGCTCCCGGGCGCGTCCGCCGCCATCCCGAGGACCCGGGCCTCCGTCGCGCGCAGCCGCTCGAGGGCGCGGACGGTCTCCAGCGCCTCGTCGCGCGGGAGGTCGGTCTTGAGGACGAAGTGCTCGGTCCGCAGCTCGAGCCAGCTGCGGCCTCCCGACTCGGGGCAGCGCAGGGTGACGCAGCCGCCGAGCGCGACGGCCGCCAAGGCGCAGGCGATGGACTCCCGCAGGGGCCGAGCGTTCATCGAGAGCTCCCGGCCGAGAACGACCACGCCAGCGAGGCCGCGCCGCCAAAGCGGCGAACCGAGAAGGGGATGGAGATGGGGACGGTCCACTCGACCTGGATGTCGCCCTCGGCCGTCTGCGTGAACTCGAAGTCGAGCCTCAGGTCCAGACCGACGTTCCTGCCGCGGAAGAGGGCGAGGTCCACTCCGGCCGTCACTCGCCCGCCCCACGCGTTGCCCGAGCCCTGGAAGTTCTGGAACAGCGGGTTGTCCAGGTGCCTGGCCTCGAGCTTGCCGTCGACCAGGAGGCCGCCGCCGACGTGGAGACCTAGCCAGGCGGTGGGGGCCCAGCCCACGGTCAACGACGCAGTCGGCGCGGCATAGGAGTTGGCGGGGGCGCCGGCGTAGTCCATCTGCTGGACGAGGTAGCCGGCGTGGAGCTCGACGTCGAAGGGAAAGCGCCCGAGCGTCAACTGGACCTCCGGCTCGTAGCTGATGCCGGAAGCGTCGGGGAGCTCGCCGACGCTGCCCACGCCGTAGCCCACACGGATGCCGGCGTGCGCTCCGAGCTCGAAGGCGCGAGGGGGCTGTGGCGGTTCGTCGTCGACGCGCACGTAGACCGCGGGCAACCAGTCGTTGTCGCTCAGGTTGCGCGTGGCGTCGACCCAGAGCGCCCCAGCGGCACCGCTCGGGCGGCCATAGCCGGCCGCGCAGCCAGTCGCCATGAGGAGCCCTGCCACACCTGCTGCTGCCACGAGCCTCAAGGTTCACACCTCCAGGGCAGGCATCAGAACACAGAAGATCAGGTCGGCCGCCGCACTTTGCGTGGAAGCAGGCGATACGGCGGCCGAGGGTCTCCGGCGCGGCGCTCGAATGATGCTGGGCCGCCGGAAGTGCTAACATGAACTCGCAGTCCATGTTAGGCCGACGACACAGGAGCGCCCCATGCAGACCGCGCACGACCCTCTCCACCCCCTTCGCCTCCTTCGCCCCGGCGACGGGCCGAGCCCCCAGCCTCTGCAGGTCCTGCGGATCCAGCGGACCTGCGTCCACGACGGCCCCGGAGTGCGCACGACGATCTTCTTCCGCGGCTGCAACCTGCACTGCCGCTGGTGCCACAACCCCGAGGCGCAGGCGCGCGAGGCCGGCGGCGATCCCGGGCTTTCGATCACGCAGGTCCTCGAGGTCGTCGCCCGCGACCGCGAGTACTACCGATCCACTGGAGGCGGCATCACGCTCAGCGGCGGCGACCCGCTGGTGCAAGACGCGGAGGCCCTGGCCGGCCTGCTCGAGGCGCTCCGGGCCCAGGGGCTGCACCTCGCGGTCGAGACCTCGCTGCACGCTCCGGCGCGAGCCGTCGACCGGGTCGCACCGCTGGTCGACCTCTTCTTGGTCGACCTCAAGGTCGTCGGCGACGACGCCCTCCACCGCCGGCTGACCGGCCAGAGCAGCGCACTCGTCGAGAGCAACCTGAGACGGCTGGTCGAGCTGGGCGCGAACGTCCGCCTGCGCATGGTGGTCGTCCCCGGCCAGAACGACGCGCCGCAGCACCTGGAGTCCGCGGCGAAGCTCGTTCACTCGCTGGGCCAGGAGTCCATCGAGCTGCTCAAGTGCCACGAGCTCCACGCGGACAAGGCGCGGCGGCTCTCCCTCGCGCGCGAGCCGCTCGGTGTCACGCCGGCGCAGTGCCTGGAGGCGGTCAAGGTCGCGATCGAGCGCTTCGCGGCGCACGGGGTCGCGGCCTACTGCACCGAGCTGGCCGCGCCGCGCCGCCGCGCCGCCTTCAGCCAGCGCGTGCTGGACGTCCGCGACGCGATCCGCCAGAGCGACTACCACCTGTGCTTCGAGGTCTCGAAGCTCAAGACCCGCTTCTACCGGGCGCACGGCTTCGACGGGCCCGCCTCGGTCCACCGCGCCCGGCGGCTGGCCTACGTGCTGGAGCACAAGCAGATCACCGTCCACCCCCACGAGCTGCTGGTCGGCAACTTCACCGCGCACCGGGTCGGCGCCCAGGTCTGGGAGGAGCACTTCGGCGTGCTGTGGATCGCGCTCCTCCACCGCTCGGAGCAGCTCGACCCGGTGCCCTTCAAGTGCTCCCGGAAGGACCGCCTGGCCTTCTACACGGAGGTGCTCCCGTTTTGGGCGCGGCACAGCTTGCTCGCCAAGGTCTACTCGCCGCGCGAGCTGCTGCAGACCCTGGCGCGCTGCGCGGAGATGAACGTCGGCTTCAACAACAACATGGCCGCCATCGCGCACTTCGTCGTCAACTTCGAGCGCCTCCTCAGGCTCGGCACCACCGGCATCGCCGAGGAGGTCCTGGCGGCACAGCGCGCGGACCCCGACAACGACTTCTTCCGCGGCGCGCTCATCGCCCTGCGCAGCCTCGAGGCCTTCGCCCAGCGCCACGCCGAGCACCTGACCCGGCTGGCGACGAGCGAGCCAAATCCCCGGCGGCGCCAGGAGCTGGAGGAGGCCGCCGCGGTCTGCGCCCGGGTGCCGCGGCTGCCCGCGCGCACCTTCCGCGAGGCGCTGCAGAGCATGCTCTTCCTGCAGATCGCCCTGTGCATCGAGTCCTACGAGAACGCCATCTCCCTGGGCCGGCTCGACCAGGTCCTCGCGCCCTACTTCGAGCAGGACCGCGCCGCCGGGCGCATCGACTACGACCAGGCCAAGGAGCCTCCTGGCGCTCTTCATCCTCAAGCTGGACGAGGCCGTGCTCCTCGGCGACGGCGACAGCTTCCTGCGCATCGGCCGCCTCTTCGAGACCCAGTCGACCGACCAGACGGTCACCGCCGGCGGGATGGGCCCGGATGGCCGCGACGCCACCAACGACGTCACCTACCTGCTGCTCGACATCTGCGAGCTGCAGCCGCTGGCGGTGAACATGACCGCGCGCGTTCACCCGGACAGCCCGCCCGAGTACCTGGAGCGCCTGGCCGAGGTGTACCTCACCGGCGCGCCCATGCCGGCGCTCTACAACGACCCCGTCTACGTCGACACGCTGCAGCGCCACTACCCGGTCTCCGTCGAGCAGGCGCGCAACTACGCCATCGTCGGCTGCGTCGAGCCCAACGCCTCGGACGACCACTTCGGCAACACCGACTGCGCCAACATGAACCTGGCCCTGCCCTTCCTGCAGGCGCTGCGCGGCGACGAGCGGGACCTCTGGCGCTTCGGCCTGGGCGAGCAGCTCCTCAAGCTCCAGACGCGCCTGGTGGAGTACTCCTTCGCTGGTGACGGACGGCTCTCCCAGCTCGCCCGAGCGGCCTCGGGCTGGGCGGTCGAGCAACACGCTCGGCGCTACCACCCCCGGGCCGGCACGCCGCCCTCGACCATGGACGAGCTGCTCGCGCGGTTCCAGGCCAACCTCAACCGCCTCGCGGGCTCGATCCTCGCCGACCACCAGGCCATCGAGCGGGCGCTGCGCGCGGACTTCCCCACCCCGCTCGCCTCGACGCTCTTCCCGGGCTGCCTGAAGAACGGCAAGGACGTCTACGACGGCGGCGCCACGCTCAACAGCAGCGGCATCCAGGCGGTGGGCGTGACCGACGTCGCCGACTCGCTCCACGCGCTGGACGAAGTGGTCTTCCGCCAGCGCCGCTTCAGCCTGGAGGAGGTGCTCTGCGCGATGGACGCCGACTTCGAGGGAGCGCGCGGCCAGGAGATCCACGCGGCGCTCGTGGCGGTGCCCAAGTTCGGCGACGACGCCTCGCCCAAGCCCCAGGAGTGGATGAACCGGACCCTGCAGATCTACGTCGACGCCCTCAAGTCGGTGCCCGGCTGCCCGCGCGGCGGCATCTACTCGGCCGGCTACTACGCGCTCAACGTCAGCGACGTCTACGGGCGCAAGACCCCGGCGCTCCCCTCCGGGCGCAAGAGCGGCGTCCCGCTCGCCAACAGCCTGATGCCCCACTACGGCATGAAGCACGCCGACCTGCTCTCCTCGCTCAACGCCATCGTGGGTCTCGATTACCCGGCCTATGCGCCCAACGGCGCCACCGTCACCTTCACCATCGACTCGGCGCTCTTCGACGGGCCACAGGGGGTCCAGAACCTCGCGGGGATCGTGAAGGCCTACTTCGGCCAGGGCGGCATGCAGTTCCAGCCCAACGTCATCAGCCGGGAGATCCTCCTGGAGGCCTATGCGCACCCCGAGAAGCACCGCTACCTGCTCGTCCGGGTCGCCGGCTACTGCGCCTACTTCAACGACCTCTCCGACGACCTCAAGAAGGTCATCATCGACCGGACCTGCTATTCGTAGCGGCCTCATGAAAGCTGCGAAGCGTCGACCCCGTCATCCGTCCGAGGCCGCCCCGAAGGTGAAGCGAAAGGATGGCCTCAAGCGCCAAGGCGAGCTGATGGCCACCGCGCTCGAGCTCTTCGCCAAGAAGGGCTACGGCGCCACCTCCATCGACGACATCATCGAAGCGGCGGGCGCGGCGCGCGGGACCTTCTACCTGCACTTCACCGGCAAGGCCGATCTCTTCGCGATGATCGTGGACACCAACCTGCGCCAGCTCGACGCGGTCATCGAGACGCTCGACATCTCGATGGACCTGCCCGGCGAGGAGCTGAAGCAGCTCTACCGCGGCGCCGTCCGCGGGGTATCGAGCACCCCGGAGGTCCGCCAGTTCGTGAAGCTGATGCTCTGCGACGCCACCGCGGCGGGGGCGCACGAGCGCGTCAACGCCTTCTTCGAGAAGGTGATCCAGGTGTCGGCCAAGTACATCGCCCAGGCACAGAAGCGCCGCCGGGTGGTGCGCTCCATCGATCCGCTGGCGTGCTCGGTGTGCATCGTCGGCGCGGTCAAGGAGCTGCTCTTGCGCTGGGCCGCCACGGGCGATGCCTTCGACCTGCCGGCGGCGGTGGACACGGCCATCGACGTCTACTTCCGCGGGATGCTCGCCCCGCCGACGACCTGAAGAGCGCTTGAGGGGCGCGAGTCGAGCTGCCAGAGGGAGCCTCGGCCTCAGCACTCCCTAGTTCTCGTCGCCGCAGAGCAGCTCGCCGCTGCACTCCTTGCGGGAGTCGACGCACTGGCCATTTCTGCCACGCCGCGCAGCCGCAGAAGGCGAGTCGCATCCAGAGTGCGATGTCGGGGGCCAGCCCCTCTAGTGGGCAGCCGGCGGCTTCAGCCGCCGGTCAGATGCGGCCAAGTGGCTCAAGGCCGCCCGCTAGTAGGGTTCTGGGCGAGCGGATTGAACCAGCGCAGGCCTGGGAACCGGGAGAAGTCGGCATCGTTCGAGTGCAGCTCGCACTGGTGCTCGATGGCTAGGGCGGCGAGGTGCGCATCGGTCGTCAAGTTGGCCGCGACACCGGCGGCCTGGAGCAGTTGGCGGACGAGCAGCAGGTGGCGCGGGCCGGGTTCGAGAACCTGGACGTGCTCCATTCGAAACCAGTCCTCCACGAAGTCGAGCGCGCTTCCGGCCGACAAGGGGACGCGCTGGACGCGCGGGTTGGTCGAGATGCGGACGAAGGCCATCGCCACGGCCCACGGAAGCCCGACCTGAACCGAGCGCTCGGCGAGATTCGATCCACCACTGCTTCGCTTTCTCGTGCGCGGGCGCGCCCTCGTCGTGGACGTAGAGCAGGAGGTTGACGTCCGGAAGGATCAAGGCTGCCTCGCCTTGCGCAGGAACTCCTCGACCTCGAGCTCGTCGTTGAGCTGGTTGAGCTTGGTCGGGTCGATTCCGGGCAGCAGGCCGCTCTTGAACGTCCTCACCTTGAACGGCTTCTTCGGCCGGCCGCCTTCCTGCGCCGCGAAACCCCGGCGCAGCACCGTGTCCACAGCCTCCTTGAAGGAGATGCGCTTCTGGTGCGCGTATTCCTTGAGCTTGGTCGCCAGATCCGGCTCGAGTGTCAGCGTCGTCCTCATGCAGGCATCATGATGCCTCGCTTCAGTGCAGTCAAGGTGCCGACCCGTTCTGCTCGCCGCTTCGGCTTTCGCACGCCACCCCTTCTGCGGCGCGTTGAGTTCGGCGCTCGGCTCTCGGGTTCCTCGCCCAGGCGGAAGAACCAGCGCCGAGCGATGCGCTCGACCCACCCGCTGCAAGATGCTTGCGCCGCCTTCGTAGACGCAGACGAATGCGCGCCTGCCGCATCGCCCGAGTCCGCCTTCAAGACGCGCCCGTGGCCTCCCGCTAGAGTGGGCTTGGCAGCCGGGGCTTTACACCCTGAGGGCCCCGGGAGACTCATGGATGTGGACCCGCGAAGCCATCGACGAGATCTACCCGGGCGCACAGCTTCTCGGTCTTCCGCCGCTGCCGCCAGCTCTTGGGGAACGAGGCCGAGGCGCGGGACCTGGCGCAGGAGGTCTTCGTGAGGGCGCTCTCGAGCCCCCAGGCATTCCAAGCGCGCTCCAGCGCCTCGACCTTCCTGTTCGGCGTCGCCACCAACCTGTGCCTCAACCACATCCGCAACCGCCGCGCCCGCGGCGACGACTGGCAGCGTGCGGTGGCCTCGCAGCTCGAGGCGCGCCCGCCTCCCGAGCCCGCCGCGCGGCTGGAGTGCCAGCAGCTCGTCGAGCGGGTGCTGCGCGAGGAGGACGAGGTGACCTCGGCCATCGCCATCTACTTCTGGGTCGACGGGCTCTCGCAGGGCGAGATCGCCAGCCTGGTCGGCCTGTCCCGCGTGACGGTCAACCAGCGCCTGGGGCGGCTGCGCGCGAAGGCCGCGAGCCTGGAGGTGTCCCCGTGACGCGCCACCCCAGCGAGCTCGTCTGGACGAAGCTGCTCGACGGCGCGCTCGGCCCCGTCGATCGCCTGCGGCTCGGCCTGCACCTGCGCCGCTGCGACGCGTGCCGCCGCGAGCGCGACGCGATGCTCGCCGAGCGGGCCGCCTTCGACTCCTCGCCCGAGCGCGCCGCGGACCTCCAGGCCATCGCCGGCCGCGTCCCGCGCGGCGTGTCCGCGCAACCGGCGCGCTCCCGCACCTTCGCCGGCCTGGTTGCCGGGCTCGCTGCCGCGGCTGCCCTCGTCGTGCTGGTCGTCGCCCGGCCCGGCCCTCAGCCTCCCGAGGACGACCTGACCGCCAAGGGCGGCGACGAGTTCAGCCTCGTGGTCAAGCGCGGCGAGACGGTCTCTCTGCTCGGCCCGCGCTGCCGCGCCGGCGACGCGCTGCGCGCCAGGCTCCGCTCGGCCCACCGCCACGTCCTGGTCCTGGGAATCGACCCCGCGGGCGCGGTCTCCGCGCTTCACCCCTACTCCGGCACGTCGTCGACCTCGCTCGACCCCGCGGACGAGCTGACCCCGGGAAGCTGGGTGCTCGACTCCGCGGCGGGCGTGGAGCGCTTCGTCGCCGTCTTCTCCGACTCCGCGGTCAGCTTCGAGCAAGCCCGCGAGGCGCTGGTCCGCTCGGGCGAAGCCCCGCTCACACTGCCCGGCGCCGTCGTCCTCGAGCGCTCGTGCACGAAGGACCCGACGCCGTGAGGCCCTGGCTGCTCGCGGCACTGTGGCTGCTCGTGCCGGCGGCGGCCTCGGCCGGCGAGCGGATCGCCCTGCTCGTCGCCAGCGACGTCGGCCTTCCCGGGGAGGCGTCTCTTCGCTACACGGCCGACGACGCGCAGCGGATGGCGTCGGTGCTCGTCGACGTGGGCGGCTTCGAGGCGGCCGACGTGCAGGTCCTGCGCGCGGCGAACGCCGAGCAGGTCCTCGCCGCGCTCGCGGCCCTCGCCCAGCGCGCGCAGAAGGCCGAGACCTTCCTCTTCTACTTCTCCGGCCACGCCGACGCCGCGAGCCTGCACCCCGCCGGGACGCTGCTGCCCGTCGACGAGCTGCTCTCGAAGCTCGCGGCGGTGCCCGCGCAGCTGCGCGTGGCCATCATCGACGCCTGCCAGTCGGGCGCCGCGACCCGGGCCAAGGGGACGAGCGCGGGGCCGGCGTTCGACGTGCGGCTGGACCAGCGCGACGCCGAGGGGCAGATCGTCATCACCTCCAGCGCCGCCGACGAGCAGTCCTTCGAGTCCGAGTCGCAGCGCGGCGCGCTCTTCACCATGAGCTGGACCGCCGGCCTGCGCGGCGCCGCCGACCACGATGGCGACGGGCGGGTCACGCTCACCGAGGCGTACACCTACGCCTACTCGCAGACGCTGCGCTCGACGCTTCTCTCCAGCGGCGGCCCGCAGCATCCGACCTTCCGCTGGGACTTCTCCGGCCACCAGGACCCGGTGCTCAGCCAGCTCGGCGCCGGCGCGCAGCTCACCTTCGTCGCCGAGGAGGACGGCAGCTACGTCGTCTTCGACCAGGGCGAGCGATCGGTCGTCGCCGAGCTGCCGGTGCGCGGCGGCGAGCGGCGCCGGCTCGCGCTCGCGCCCGGGCCCTACGTCGTCAACAAGCGCGGCAAGAAGGACGTGCGCTGGGCGAGCGTCGAGCTCTCCGCCCGGGACGACCGGCTGCTCTACGACCACCAGATGCGGCCGGTGCCCCTGGTCCGCCTGGCCCGGAAGGGCGCGCTCGCCAACGCCTTCGCCGTCGCCGGCGCGGGACAGCTCGCCACGCCGCTGGGAGCCGGCGGGTTCTTCGCCGCGCACCTCGGCGCGGAGTGGGAGCAGGAGCGCTGGCTCCTCGGCGCGCAGGTCCTGATCTCGACGGGTTCGGAGACGTCCGGCACGGTGCAAGGCGACTACAGCGCCCGGCTCACGGCGCGCTCCCTGTTCGTCGGCCCGGAGCTCTCGGCGCTCTACGGGCTGCGCTGGGGTCCGGCGACCTTCCGCGGCGGGCCGCTGGCCGCGGTGGTCGTCGTCTCCGAGAGCGTCCAGGCGCAGCCGGATCGCGTGGGCATGGCGCTGGTCGCGGGCGCACGGCTGCGCGCAGAGCTTCGCGCTGAGCCCGCGCGTCTCGCTGCTCGTCCTGGGCGACGCGGCGGTGGCCTTCGCCAAGGCCCAGGGCGGGGACAGCCCGTTTGCCTGGGACGTGGGCAGCGGCTGGAAGGCGGCGCTGTGGGGCAGCTGGGGCCTCGGCGCTCGCTTGGCGTTCTAGTCGGAGAGATGAGGTCGACGACGTGTTGGGGCTTTCGCAGAGCGCAGGAATCCGGACCGTCGCGGCGGCGGCGTGCGCGCTCGCCCTGGCCTCGGGATGCGACTCGCTGGTGCTCGAGCCTGGCACCGACTTCAAGCTCGAGGTGCTCACCCCGCTGCCGCTGACGCTGCGCCAGCAGGTCGCCCCGGCGACGCTCCGCTTCAACCTGCCTGGCTGCGACGACTTCGGCCTCGCGGCCCAGGGGCAGTCCCGGCTCGACCTCGAGGTCCGGACGGTCTTGGACGGGAGCTTCGAGACCGAGGTGCCAGTGAGCTTCATGACCTCGGCGGGTCCGACCTGGGCTCGGGACTCCGCGCCCATCACCGGCGCGTTCCTGCTCGTGGCGACGTGCCACCGGGACCAGCGCCAGGTCGTCGCGCAGGTCGCGTACTCGGTCGTGCCCACCGCGTGGAGCTGGACGTCCTACGGCCCGGGCACGTTCGCAGATCCCGCGGCCCTGCTGCCGCTCGAGGGCGACGCGCTGCTCGCCCTGGCCTCCGGACGCCTGGTGTCCGGCGCCGCCCGGAGTGACGGCTCCTTCCCGGCCGGCTACGCCGAGGCCTTCGTCCCCGCCGGCGAGGCCGGAGCCAGGAGCCTGCTCGCCTCCGACGGCGCTTCCGCCTACCTGAGCTCTCGCTGCCCGCTGCTGGAGTGCGCGCCGGGCGAGACCATCACCGTCGAGCTCGGGGTCGGCGGCCAGCGCACGTTGCCCGCGCAATCGCTCTTCGAGTACGCGCTGGGCGACCGCGACCTCGAGCTCGCGCGGCGCCTCGACGTCCCCCAGCACCGCGACCTGGCTTTCGACGCCGGCGGCGACCTGGTGGTCCTCGGCAGCGGCATCGTCACCCGGATCAAGCCTGGACAGCCGCCGCGATACGCCGACATCGGCGCGCCGCTGCCGCAGTCGGACTTCACCCGGCTGCCCGATGGCCGGCTGGCCTTCCTGCACTGGGTGACGGACCACGTCGAGCTCATCGCCGCCGACGGCGCGCGGGTGGAGTCCTATGCCGGCGACGAGACGCGGACGGGCTCGACGCTCATCGACCCGAAGCGGCCGCGGTGGATCGTCTCCAGCGACTCCGGCCGGTGGCTGGGCGGCCATCCGCGGTCGTGGCAAGCGCTCGAGGTCGACCCGGCGCTCGACTTCGAACACGCGCAGGTCACCTGGCTCGACGACGCGGTGGTGCTCTTCGACTCCAAGCTCGCGCAGCTCATCCCGGTCACCGGCAGCGACCGGCCGGCCTGGCGCTGGTCGCCGGAGAGCCCACCGGGGCAGCGGGTCACGCTGCGCGGCGTCGCGGGCACCCGCCGCCTCCTCGCCGTTACGACGACCAGCGGGGTGCGCCTCTTCGACCGCAGTGGAGCGCTCATCGGCGGCAGCGATCCTCTGCCGTCGGGCTGGGCACCGACCTCGGCTGCGGTGGTCCAGGGGCAGCGCGCGCTCTTCACGAACGGCGAGTTCCTGCTCGGGCTCGACCTGGCGGGGTATTGAGCCGGATTGAGACTGTCAGTCGGTGGTGCCGGGCCTCCGGGGCACCCATGTTCTTTCCCTCAGCAGCGCGCTGTCGGTCGGTGGTGCCGGGCCTCCGTGCCCGGGGCCCCCATCGAATCCGTCCATCGGTGGCGCGCTGGGCGCCCGTCTGATCTTTCCCTCTGCGGCGCCCTGTCGGTCGGTGGTGCCGGGCCTCCGTGCCCGGGGCGCCCATCGAATCCGGCCATCGGTGGCGCGCTGTGCCCGTCTGGTCTTTCCCTCCGCAGCGCACTGTCGGTCGGTGGTGCCGGGCCTCCGTGCCCGGGGCACCCATCGAATCCGTCCCACGGTGGCGCACTGGGCGCCCGTCTGATCTTTTCCCTCTGCGGCGCACTGTCGGTCGGTGGTGCCGGGCCTCCGTGCCCGGGGCACCCATCGAATCCGTCGATCGGTGGCGCGCTCGGCGCCCTTCGGATCTTCTCTCTGCAGCGCCCCGGCCAACCTCTGGGAATCAGGTTTCCTTCGCGCGGCGTCCTGAAGAACCGTCCGCTCGTCTTTACAGGCCCTCGGGCTCCCGAGACTCAAAGGGCATTGACGCTGAAGCACCGCGCCCTCGCCCTCCCCCGGAGCCCCCATGAAGACGACGAAGCTGACCTCCCTCACCCTCCTCTTCCTCGCCGCCGCCTCGCTCTCGGCCTGCGGCGCGCCAGAGACCATCACCAAGACCGAAGTCGTGCGCAGCTGGTTCGCCCCCGCGACCGCCGGAGGCAAGGGCGGCGACGGCGGTGCCGCGACCGTCCTCTACGCCCACTGGACCCTCGAGGAGGGCACGCTCTCGCTGCCGGACGTCTTCGACACCCGCGCCGGAAACGGCGGCGGCGGCGGCAAGGCCACCGTCGGCAAGCCCGGAGTCGACGGGCTCAACGGCGCGGCTGGCGAGCTCGACACGCAGTCGGCGCCCTTCGTCTTCGACGCCACTGGAATCACCCCCGACATGGTCATCGACTCGAACGCCGACGCCATGCAGCTCTTCCTCGAGGACAACGCCGACCCGATGCCGGTCCTCAAGGTGGACCGCTTCCGCATCGCCGCCGGCTCGCGGCTGGACATCGGTTGCGACGTGCGCATCGAGGCCCGGCAGTTCGTGATCGAGGAGGGTGGCCGCCTGGTGGTGCGCGGCCGCGACTCCGGCAGGTGCAGCATCGGCATCATGCAACTCGAGTCCCGCCCGGGGCTGCTCGGCGGCCAGCTCTTCGTCCAGGCCGACACGATCGAGCTGCGCGGCACCATCGACGTGGCGGGCAATGCCGGTCAGAGCGGCGAGCAGGGCGGCGCCGGCGGTACGGTGCTGCTGCGCACCACCAACCTCACCATCCACGAGGGCGCGAAGGTCCTTGCCCACGGCGGCGACGGCGGCGCAGGCGGCGACGAGCGCGAGATCCGGTAGGGGTCCGCCGTCTCTCAGCCGGCAGCGCGAGCGCCCATGTTGATGAACGCTGACATACCTTTAGCAAGTCGCTTCAAGGCGCTCGTGCCCGGGGGCCCGCCGGTTCGCGGCAGCGCGCTGAGGACTCCGAGGACTCCGTCTCGCAGATGGGAGCCTCGCGCCTCAGCGAGACGTCCTGGACCCCTTTACCTGGTCGACGGCCTCGCCGATCCGCTTGGCGCGCGTCTCCGGCTTGACGGCTTCATCGATGAGCCTGAGCACGTAGCTCTTCTTGCCGACGGGGAGGGCCGCGAAGGCCGCTAACGCCTTGGCGCTGCGAAGCGCGCTCTTCAGATCCGCCGGGATCTCGACTTCGTCCTGGCGATCGCGCACCTCGATGTCGACGCGAACGAGCGCTCCCTCCCGGATGCCGACCGACTTGCATACCTGGTTTCGGACGCGGAGGTAGTGCCGGCCGCCACCTACGGGATAGAGGCTGCCCTTGAACTCCTCCGAGCCGTTCACCTTGGCGAGGACCGGGACGGCCGCGCGCACCTGCAGCGCCTGGCTGACCTCCAAGGGGACGGAGAGGGCGTAGTACTCCATGCCCTCGGCGATCCGCTCCAAGGTGGAGTCGAACGACAGCCGCTGGTGGGCCGTCGGGCCAGACTTCTTGGGCTTGTCCTTTTCCATGGTTCCAACCTCCCCGCGTCTCGATGGATAGCCACGAAGCGACCCCGGCGCCGCTCGAGCGGTTCCGCGCTCTACGTGCGAGCCATCGGCTGCCTGATTCGGGGCCCCACTCGGGTTGCTGATTTCGGGGACGCGCCTGGACAGTGAGCGCTCTGCTTCGTACAACCGGGCCCTCTACCGCAGATCGCGAGGCCGCCATGTCCCTGTCGCTCCTGTTCCGTCGTCCGGCGCGACGCCTCGTCCGCGTCGCCTTGGCAGCCCTGCTTGCGTCCTTTGCCCTCATCGCACTGCCGGCCGTTGCAGCGGCTTGCGTCCCGGCAAGCGATCCGCAGACCGATTCGGACAGCGACAGCATCTGCGACGCCAGCGACAACTGCCGCACCGTCGCCAACGCCTCGCAGACGGACTCCGACAACGACGGCAAGGGCGATGCGTGTGACAACTGCCCCACGACCGCCAACGCCACTCAGCTCGACTCCGACAACGACGGGCGGGGTGACGCCTGCGACAACTGCCCCACCACCGCCAACGCCACCCAGCTCGACTCCGACGGCGACGGCAGGGGCGACGCCTGCGACAACTGCCCCACCACCGCCAACGCCGCCCAGCTCGACTCCGACGGCGACGGCAGGGGCGACGCCTGCGACAACTGCCCCGCCACCACCAACGCCACCCAGCTCGACTCCGACAACGACGGGCGGGGCGACGCCTGCGACAACTGCCCCACCACCGCCAACGCCACCCAGCTCGACTCCGACGGCGACGGCAAGGGCGACGCCTGCGACAACTGCCCGAACATCACCAACCCGACCCAGGCAGACGTTGACAACGACGGCAAAGGCGACGCCTGTGACAATTGCCCCGCGATCGCCAACGTCACCCAGCTCGATACTGACGGCGACGCACAGGGGGATGCCTGCGATGCGGACGACGACAACGACGGCGTCCCGGACGTCTCTGACAACTGCCCGGCGACCAAGAACACCTCCCAAACGAACGCCGATGGCGACGGGCTGGGCGATGCCTGCGACCCCGACGACGATAACGACGCCATCGCCGACTTCGGTTGCACGTCCGGAACGCTCGTCCTCGGCCTGGACGGTTACGCCTGCACGACGGGGAGCCTGGTGGTCGTCGACAACTGCCGCTTCACGGTCAACCCAGCCCAGGCGAACGTGGACGGAGACGGGGCCGGCGACGCCTGCGATCCCGACAGCGACAACGACGGGGTCGCCGACCTCCGCTGCTCCTCCGGCGCCCTCGTCCTCGGCCTGAACGGCTTCACCTGCCCCTCCGGAACGGTGCTCGCGCTCGACAACTGCCCGCGGACGGTCAACCCCACTCAAGCGGACGCCGATGGCGACGGTCTCGGCGATGCCTGCGACGCCTGCCCGTGGATCGTCGGCTGCGACCTGTGCGCCACCGCCGCCGCCTGCCAGCTCTGCAGCCTTGCCGCGCCGTGGATGAAGTCCGACGGCTCGGCGTGCGGTGCGACCTGCGCTGCCCTCGGGCAGGTCACGCCCATGAGCGGCACCTCCTGCGTCGCCTCCTGCCCGGCGGGCCAGCGCAACGAGGCCGGCGCGTGCGTCCTCTGCCCGGCGGGCACCGCCGGCGTCGGCTGCGTCTACAGCGACGCCTCCACCTGCCACGGCCACGGGACTGCCCATGACGACGGGGCGTGCACGTGCCAGGCGGCCTTCACCGGCGCAGGCTGCGACGCCTGCAGCGCCGACCACTACGGCTACCCGGCCTGCGCCTACTGCCTGGCCTCCCACTGCGCCGCCCCCACCCCTTGCCGCCAGGCCGCCCACTGCGACTCCTCGGGTCAGTGCGCTTGGGACCCAGCCCAGGACGGGGCGACGTGCGACGACCAGGACGCCTGCACGCTCACCGACCAGTGCCAGGCCGGCGCGTGCGTGGGCACCGGCGCGCGCGTCTGCCCCGCAGCCGGCGAGTGCGAGCTGGACCCGGTCTGCGACAAGTCCCGCGGTTGCGTCTACGCCCCCGCGCCCGACACCAAGCCCTGCGCCGACGACGGTCTCGCGTGCAGCGTGGACCTGTGCGACGGCTTCGGCCTCTGCCGCCACCCGGCGGCGCCTTCCGGCACGTCGTGCCGCCAGGCCTCCTGCTCGGTCGCCGGCGCGGTGCCGGCCGCCTCCTGCGACGGGTCGAGCTCGACCTGCCCGGTTGCGCAGGTCGTCGACTGCCAGGGCTACGCCTGCGCCGCCGGTGCGTGCCTGGCTTCGTGTGGGTCCGACGCGGACTGCGCCGCGACCGCCTACTGCGACACGGCCCAGCAGAAGTGCGAGCCCAAGCGGGTCCAGGGCGGGGCGTGCACTGCCTCGAGCATGTGCTCGGACGGCCCGTGCGTCGACGGCTACTGCTGCGACACCGCCTGCACCGGCCAGTGCGAGGCCTGCGACGTCGCCGGCGCCCAGGGCACTTGCTCACCGTTCGCGGGCGCGCCCCACGGCGAGCGCACCGCCTGCGCCACCGACGGCTCGGCGTGCGGCGGACAATGCGAGCTCACCAAGCGCGACGGCTGCGTCTACCCGACGGCGAGCTGCCGGGCCGCCGCCTGCGACGCCACGAGCCATACGGCGACGCTCGCCGCCGACTGCGCCCAGGGCCGCTGCCCGGCCGTCCAGACCACCGACTGCGGCAGCTTCCGCTGCGGGGCGACGGCGTGCGCGGGCAACTGCGTGATGGACGCCGACTGCGCCCCGGGAGCGTTCTGCTCGGCCGGCCTCTGCCTGCCGCAGCTCGCGGCCGGGACGGCCTGCGCACGCGGCGGCCAGTGCGCGGACGGCTTCTGCGTCGACGGCGTCTGCTGCAAGTCCGCGTGCCTTGGCCAGTGCCAGGCGTGCGGCGAGGCGGGCTCGGAAGGCACCTGCATCACCATCGAGGGCGCGCCGCGCGGCGGCCGCAACGCCTGCGCCGGCACGCTCAGCTGCCAGGGCCGCTGTGACGGGACGAGCGCCGAGACCTGCGCCTTCGCGGGCGAGACCACCTCCTGCGGCGCCGCCGTCTGCAACGACGGGGTCGCGACGGCGGAGCCCAAGTGCGACGGCGCGGGATCGTGCCTGGCGGGCGCCGAGTCGAGCTGTGGCGCCTACGCCTGCGGCGCAGACGCCTGCAAGACCGCGTGCTCGGACCCGAGCGACTGCGCCGAGGGCTACGCGTGCGTGGGGACCACCTGCGTCGCCGCCGCGGCGGATGCGGGCCTGGCCGTCCCGGACGCGAACCTCGCCGTGGCGGATACGGGCGTCGCCGCCCTGGACGCCTCCTCCGTCCGGCCGGACGCAGGCGCCGCTTTGCCCGATGCCGCGACGACGGCGCCGGACGCGGGCGGTTCGGTCCTCGCCGGAGGCTGCAGCAGTTCGGCGGCCGGGCTTGATCTCGGCGTGCTGGGCTTCGCTCTCGCCCTGCTCACGCTTCGCCGTCGCCGCTGACGGCCGCGAGCCTCACCCCCAGCCCCTCTCCGGCTTCGCGGAGAGGGGTGACTTCCTCTCGAGTCCTCGCGAGCTCACAACCCTTTCCTTCTCCGACCTCCTGGATGAGCGCAGCCCTTGCCGGCTCAGGGCGCGAGCGTCAGCAGCGAGGCGTAGTCGTGGACGGCCAGCCCCGAGTAGCCGCCCGCCGCCGCGTCCGTCGCGAAGCGCTGGTCGACCTGCGAGAGCGCGTCGCGCGCCTGCTCCATGGAGGGCAGGTGCACGTTCTCGGCCGACGGCCGGGTCTCCACGCCGACGACCACCTTCTTGCCCTGCGCCGACGCCAGCTTCACCAGCGGCTCGGCGATGCCGGCGATGGCGCCCGGCGCGCTCGAGTAGGCCATGAGCGTGAGCTGGTCCGCGTGGTCGAGGATGGCCTCGCCCAGCGGCTTGCCCGAGGCCTGCCACTGCGGGTCCGCGAACCAGCCGGGGACGTCCGCGGCGAGCGTGCCCGACCACTGGCCGCGGAACCAGCCGAGCATGTCGACGTAGGCCTGCGCCTTCTCGGCCGTCAGCCCCGTGGCCTGCGGCTCGACGTCGAGGTGCAGCGCGCTCTTCACCGTAAGGTCCGGGTTCTTGGCCTGCACCCGGTCGAGCATCGCGCGCAGCGGTTCGAGGACCTGGCTGGCAATCCACGGACGCACGCCGGGGTCGGTCCAGCCCGGGTCGCCGACCAGCAGCTGCGTCTCGATCCCCTGCTGCGCCGCCAGCGTCACGATCCGCTCGAGCTGCTCGGCATGGGCGCCGGTGGGCGGGTAGGCGTTCACGTAGAGCTGGGTGATGCCCATCGCGCGGCAGGCGACCATCAACCGACCGGCATCCGGCAGGCTCCCCGCCTTCTCGTCCCAGACCCAGAGCGCCCGGCCCTTCTGGCCCTCGGGGAAGAGCTTGCCCAACCCCGGCGGAAGCGCCGCCTCGGCCTTGATCGCTGCGGCTTCGAACACGTCGGCCGGAGACGGGCTGCGCGGCGTGCTGCTCGGGCTCGTGGTCGTGCTCGTCGAGGCCTTGGGCGTCTCCGCCGCCTTCGTCGTCGCCTTCTTCGTCTGCCCGGTGCTCGTCTTGGACGCAGTGATCTTCGGCATGACGGATGGTCTCCTTGCTCTACCGACGAGGCTGCTGGCCCGCAAACCACCACAAGTCGCCCACGAACGCCACGGAGCGCTTGGGCGGAGGCATCAACCATTCTTCCCGAGCGTGGACATGCCTCGGCGACCGCAGTGCATGTCAGTGAACGCCGAAATCCCTTACGCAAGACAGGAGCGCGGCCGCACGCGCCACCGCTGGCGTACAGTGCCCGGCCATGATCCTCGTTCCGCTGACCGAGCTTCGCCGCGTGCAGACGCTCCACCCGCTCTTCCCCGCGGCCTTCGACTGGCTCGAGCAGGCCGTGCTGGCACCGTTCCGCGCGGGCCGCATCCCCGTCCGCGAGCCCTCGCTCTACGCCAGCGCTTCTGAGGGCACCACGCGTCCCGAGACCGAGTGCCGCCTCGAGGCGCACCGGCGCTATATCGACGTCCAGGTCGAGCTCGAGGGCGGCGAGCAGATCGACTGGGTGCCTGCCGAAGGCCTGACGCTCGCGACCGACTACGTGGCCGCCAGCGACATCGCCTTCTACGATCGCCCCCGCTCCGCCTTGACCCGCCTCGTGCTGCCGCCCCGCTTCGCGGCGATCTTCTTCCCGGGAGAGGCCCACGCGCCGCTGATCGCGCTGCCCGAGGGGCCCGCGCCGTACCGCAAGGTCGTGGTGAAGATCGAGGCCTGAGCGTCATCGATCTTCGGTGAGCCGACAGGACACGCGCCCCTCACCGAACCCTCGCAGAGACCTCGCCTGTTCCTCAAACGCCTTCCCTATCCTCCGTCACGACCTGCGCCTACCGCCTCGAGCGGCGGCGTCGTCGCGAGGGCCCTCGTCGTCGACGCCTCACGGCCGGGCACCTCGACACGGAGGAACCTCCATGAAACGCAGCCTGGCTTTCGCCGTCGCGGCGCTCGTCAACCTCCTGCCGCCCGGCGGCGCTGCAGCGGAGGAGGCCTCGGCTCCCGCCACCCAGGCTCTTCCGGCCACGACTCCGACTTCGGATTCGACTCCCGCGGCCGCCCCGGTTGCGGCGCCGGCTGAAACTCCGGAGGCGCAGTCGGCAGCGGACGAGAGCTCGAGCATCGGCCTCTCGCTCGACCTGGGCGCCTCCACCGCCTACGTCTTCCGCGGCTGGAACATGTTCCAGAAGGACTCGCAGTGGAACCCGCACGCGTTCCTCGCCCCGAGCATCACCTGGACCGTGGGCAAGACCGGTCTGTCCCTCGGCTACTGGGGCGCCTACCAGTTCCTGGGCGACAACCTGGGCTCGGTGATCGACTCGGGCATCGGCTGCGAGTCGGACCTGATCGTCAACTACAGCCACACGCTGGCCGGGAACCTGAGCGGCGGGGTCGGCTTCACCGCCTACCTCTACCCCTTCGCCAAGAAGGCGACGGCCGGGACCGACGTGCCCACCTACCTCGAGCCGGCGATCTTCCTGACCTTCCCGACGGTGGTCGACCTCGGCCTGCGCGTGTCCTACTACCACGGGGTCCAGGACGCGGTGGCCGCCTACCGCTACGTCTACATCAACCCCACCGTCGGCAAGACCCTCACCTTCAACGACCGCGTCGCGCTCGCCCTCGCCGCGACGCTTGGCTACAAGCAGTTCATCGACACCACCACGCCGACCTCCAAGTTCAACCGCTTCGACGTCCAGGTCTCGGCGGCGGTGCCGATCACCATCGCCGGCGGCTTCTACGTCAAACCCGGGGTCTCGTGGGCCTGGACCGACATCCGAGGCAAGCCGTACTCGGAGACCATGCTGGTCCTGGGCAGCCTCAACCTCGGCATCAACCTCTGACGCACGTGGCGAGCCGCCCCTTTCCGCCGGTTCGCGCAGAAGCATGCTCGGGCGCCTCCCAGGAGCCCCGCGCCACCACCCTCTTCGCCGTGCGGCTTGCCGTATAGGGCCCGGCCGCGCGCGAGCTGCTGCCCGAGGAGCGCGCCTTCTTCTCCCGCGGCGATCTCTTCCCCAAGCTGCAGCGCGTCGAGCTCGACTGGGGCTATTACGACCTCCCCGCGTTCGGCGAAGCCGTCCTCGCCTGGCCGCGCCTGCAGACCGTCGCGGTCACCGTTCGCATCAGCCCGGCGACGCTGCCGCACCTGCTCGCGGCCGCCCATCGACCGGCGAAGCTCACGCTCGTCTCCGAGGGCCACCAGGCGGGCTGGAAGGCGACGCTCGAGGGCCAGTCCCTCGAGCTCCACCTCTTCGACAAGGGCGCGGAGGCCGGCTGGGCCTTCGAGACCCGGACGCTCGAGAAGCTCGAGGTGGCCATCGCCTCCGACTACGAGGACCCGGCGGTCGACGCGCTGCGCAAGGCGGTCTGCTGAAGTGAAGGGGAGGGGAGGGGAGGGCCTGCTCCCCCCTCTGTGTGTCTGCTTGAAAACCCCGGCGAGCAATCGGTACAAGACTGGAGTCGCCACTTCCCCTGGGGCCAAAGCGTGAGCCTTTCCCAAATCCGGACGAAGCTGGAGTCGCTGGTGGGGCCCGCCTCGTCGATCCCTTTCTGGGCCATCAACACGCGGCTCGTCCTGCGCACCGGCGTGGACCTGCGCAACATCCGGGCCGAGCAGGACAAGAAGCCGGAGCTGGAAGCCGAGGTCCGCAAGGCTCTGGCCGACCTTGGCTACTCCGTCTAGTAGGACGAGGAAGGGACACGAGGACCTGCCCATGGAGACCCGGATGAAGCCCGTCGCCAGCGCCCTGACCCGCCAGACCGATTCCGCCGCCGCCGCCGCTGAGCTCGTGAAGGGCCTGGCGGACATCGAGCCGCGCTGCATCGTCTTCTTCGCCGGCATCCAGCACCAGGGACAGGTCCTCGGCGAGGCGCTCTCGAAGCGGTTCCCCGCGGCGCACGTGGTGGGCTGCTCGGGCAACGGCGAGTTCTCCGAGGGCGGCTACGGCAAGGGCGGTGCCGTGGCGCTGGCGCTGGGGGCGGATAAGGTCCGCCGCTGCGCCTCGGCGCTGGCGCGTCCCTCGGGCGGGGTCGACGAGGCGATGGCCTCGGCGCTCACCGAGCTTCTCCGACGCGCTGGGCGCGCCGCTGCGCAGCCTCGACCCGCAGCGCCACATCGGCCTCGCGCTGGTGGAGGGCGCCCGCGGCCGCGAGGAGCGGATCAACGAGCTGCTGGGAAACGCCGCGCCCCTGATGTCCTTCGTGGGCGGCTCGGCGGGTGACGACATCCAGTTCAAGAAGACCTGGGCCGTGCGCGCCTTCGCCGGCAAGAGCGAGCTGGCCGAGGACGGGACGGCGCTGATGGTCCTGGAGATGGGCGCGCCCTTCATGGTGCTCAAGACCTGCAGCGCCGTGCCCAGCGCCCGGGACGTGAAGATCACCAAGGCCGACCCGGCGCGCCGCCTGGTGCTGGAGCTGGACGGCCAGCCTGCGGCCAAGCGGTACGCGGAGCTGCTGGGAACCACGCCGGAGAAGCTCGGCTTCCCCGACTTCCTGCGCCACCCGCTCGGCTTGATGATCGATGGCGAGCCCTGGCTGCGCAGCCTGGTTAGGGTCGAGGGCGACGGCCTCTTCGTCGCCTGTGCCGTCCTCGATGGGATGATGCTGCGCCTGATGGACCCCGCGGACCTGGTGGCGACGACGACCCGCGCCCTCGCCGACGCCCAGATCACGCTGGGCCGCCCCGTCGCAGCGGGCGTCCTCTTCAACTGCGCCTACCGCATGATCGAGGCCCAGGTCACCGGCGCCGAGGAGCGCTACCACGCCGCGCTCTCCAACGTCGTGCATGCCGGGGTCCACTCCAACGGCGAGAGCTGGCTGGGCCACCTGAACCAGACTCTGACGGGGCTCCTGATCGGCTAGGCGGCGTAGCGGCGAGCCTCACCCCCTGACCCCCTCTCCGGCTTCGCGGAGAGGGGGAACTCGAACCCCCACTCCTTGCCGATTCCGCTCGCCCCCGTCGTAACTGGGTTCCCGCCTGTCTTGTCCGGCTGCTGCCTTGGCTAGAGCAGCTGCTTGAAGCTCAGGTCCAGCCGCGAGCGCACGGTGGAGAGCAGGCTCTCCACCTCCTCGGGCCGCAGGCGCAGGTCGGCCGACAGCTGCTCGCGCGTCCGGACGAGCACCTCCTCCCGCGCGTCGGCGAGCCACCGCGCCGCGGTGGCCCGATGCACCTGGAACATGGTCGCCAGGCGCTCGAGCGAGACGGCCTCGAGGTGGTGCAGCCGCAAGAGCGTCCGCTGTCGAGGCTCGAGCCGCGCCAGCGCCTGCCGGATGGCCCCGCGCACGACCTCGGTGTCCGACGGCTGGAGCCCTGCGGTCGCGCCCACCCGGTCGAAGAGGTCCTCCACGTGCTCCTCGACCACCTCCCGTCCCCGCGCCTTGAGCAAGTTGAGCGTGGTGCGCACCAGCGCCGCGCGCAGCCAGCCGGCCAGCGGCCCCTGCGCCGTGTAGTCGGCCAGCTTGGGGATGGGGCCGGCCAGGACGGTGCGAGCCACCTCCTGCTCCACGTCGTCGAGCAGGGCGTCGTCTTGGCTCGCGAGGCGCGCCGCCGCGGCCCGACCGGCGTGCAACAGGGCCAGCACCTCGCGCTGCGCGGCCGGGTCGCCCGCGAGCGCCGCCGTCGCCAGGAACAGGTCGTCGAGCTCGGCCGCCTGAGGGCGCTCGCCGAGCGCGCGCTCGAAAACCGCGCGGTCGAGGCCGAAGGCGGGACCGGAGCTCAGGCGCTGCCACTCGGCTTCGGAGAGCATGCAGGCATGTTGGCACGGCCCGAGGCCCGGCAGCCATGCTTGACCGCCGTGGCGGGCCCCCGTTACACGGGGAGGAACGAGGGCCGCGTGGAACCCACCGCACACCCGTCGAACGACGAGCTGCTCGCCTTCGCGGCGGGCAGAGCGGGCCCCGCCTCGCCCGCCATCGAAGCGCACCTGGACACCTGCCGGCAGTGCCGCCAGGTGCTGGCCGCGGCCGCCACCGGGTCCGCGCTCCCGGCGCCGGCCCGCCTTCCCCCCAGCGGGGAGAGCGTCGGCCGCTACCGGGTGCGGCGCGCCCTCGGCGCGGGAGCGATGGGCGTGGTGCTCGAGGCCGAGGACCCGGTGCTGCAGCGGCTGGTCGCGCTCAAGCTGGTGCGGGTCGAGGGCGAGGAGGCCCATGCCTTGGCCGAGGCGCGCCTGCTGGCCCGGCTGACGCACCCCAACGTCGTTTCGGTCTTCGACGTCGGGACGTGGTCGGGCTACCTCTTCCTGGCGATGGAGCTGGCCACGGGCGGGACGCTGCGCGACTGGCTGCGCGAGCCGCGAGCGCTGCCCCTCAAGGTGTCGCTCCTGCTGCAGGTCGGTGAGGCGCTGGCGGCGGCGCACCGCATCGGCATCGTCCACCGCGACGTGAAGCCCGACAACGTGCTGGTGGGCGTGGACGGCCGGGCCCGGCTCGCCGACTTCGGCGTCGCGCGGCTGGCGCCGGTGTCGGGCGAGCTGCGGACCTCGCGCGCCGGGACGCCGGCCTACATGGCGCCCGAGCTCTTCGGGGAGGTGGCCCCGGACGCGGCCAGCGACCAGTACAGCTTCTGCGTCACCTGCTTCGAGGCCTTCACCGGCAGCCGTCCGTACGCCTCCACCTCGGCGGATTCGCCCGTCACCGCGCAGGTGGCAGTCGAGCTGCGGGATCGTGGCGTGCCGGCGGACGTGGCCGCCGCCGTGGCGCGAGGCCTGAGCGCCGATCCCCGGCTCCGCTGGGGCTCGGTCGACGAGCTGCTGGAGTCCTTCCGGCCGAAGCGGCGCTCGCGGCGCCGGGTGGTGGCCGCCACGGTGCTGGTCTGCGCGCTGCTGGGCACCGGGGCCTGGGCCTTCAAGGGGCCGCTGGCCCGCGCCCGAAGGTGCGCCGCGCTGCGCCCGTGGAGCGCGGAGCCGGTCGCTCGCGGGCTTAGGGCGCTGGCCACGAGCGCCCGCGTCGAGCGCTGGGAGCGCGGCCAGAGCGCCGACCTGGTCGCGGTCGCCGAACGCTGGGATCAGGCCTTCGCGGCGTCGGTCGACGCCGTCTGCGAGCCGGCGGCTGCGGACGCCTGGGTGGACGAGGCCCGGCTGTCGTGCCTCGAGCGCTCGCGCGTGGCGGCCGAGGCCTGGCTGGGCTCGGCCCGCGTCGAGCCGGCGCCCCCCGCAGACGAGCTGATCCTTAGGGGCGTGAACCTGCCGCGCCCGGGCGAGTGCGCCAACGTGGCGCTGCTGCTGGCGCGACGCGCGGCGGGCCTGGCGGGCGCGGGCGCCGACGGGGACCTGGTCGAGCGGATCGCCCAGGCGCAGGCCCTGCGCGATCAGCTCCAGGTGCGCGAGGCCGAACGGCGGGTCCCGGGGCTCTTGACCGAAGCGCGCGCGGCGGGGGCGCCCGGAGTGCTCGCTCGCGCGCTGGCCCTGGACTGCGCGGTGAAGACCCGCACCGACCGGGCCGCCGCGCTGCCCTCCTGTGCCGAGGCGTTCGCGCTCTTCGACTCGACGGGGCTCGACGAGGAGGCGGCCGCCGCCGCCTCGAACGCGATGCTGGTGGCGGTCGCGGCTCCCGGGGAGTCGGTGGAGCGCTGGCACGCGCTGGCGCGGGCCAAGCTGGAGCGGGTGGGCAGCCCCCCGATGCGGTTGGCCGAGCTGAGGAACCGCTGGGGGGCGGCGCTGTGGGAGCAGGGCCGGCTGGAGGAGGCGCTGGTGGAGTACACCGCGGCGCTCGAGCTGCGCCGCGCCATCTACGGCGAGAGCCACACGCTCACCGAGCTGGTGGCCGGCAACCGCGCCCTGGCGCTGGCCGACCTCGGCAGGCTCGCCGAGGCGCGCCAGGAGCTCGAGGCCTGCGAGCTGCGGCAGCGCCGGGTGCTGCCGCAGGGCGACCCGCGCCGGCTGCGGGCCCTCGACCCGCTGGGCTACGTCCTCTACACGCTCGAGGACTGGGAGGCGCTGCTGCCCGTGTCGGAACAGACCGTGGCGCTGCGGGCCGCCGCCCTCGACAACGACGTCCAGGCCTACGCCGGCCAGGCCTGGCGCGCGCTGGCGCTGCTGGGCCTCGGGCGGCAGGACGCCGCTCGCGAGGCGCTGGGCCGCTCGAGGGAGGCAGCCGACCGGGTGCTCAAGCCCGGCGACCCGCGGCTGGGGACCGCCAGGATGTACGAGGCCGAGTTCGCGCTCCGCGCGGGCGATGCTGCGGCCGCGGCGCCCAGGCTGGAGGAAGCCCGGGCGCTGGTTCCCGTCGCCGACGACCTCGAGGCGCCCACACGGCTCGCGGCGGGCGCGTTCCTTTCGCTGGCGGCGATGGCGACGGGCGAGGACGGCCGGGCCGAGCAGCTGGCGACGGAGGTGCTCGCGGACCGTCGCAGCCGGACGTTGCGGCTGGTCCGCGCCCGCGCGGAGTGGGCGCTCGCGCAGGTGGCCTGGCAGCGAAAGGACGCCGACGAGGCCCTGCGCCGCGCGACCGCCGCAGAGCTGCTGGCCCGCGACGCCCGGGTGCTCGAGCCGCAGATCCGCCAGTGGCGGGAGCAGCACGTCGCCGACGAGGGCGCCACCTCCAGGTGAGGCCGCCCGTCACGCGCTCACCTCACAGCATCAGCCAGGCGCCCACCAGCCCACCGACGACGCTCAGCGCCAGGAAGATGGACGAGAGGATGATGGCGGCAGTAGCCAGGCCGCGCCCCTGGAGGCGGCCCGCCGACTCGTCGATCTCTCGACGGGCGCGAAGGCCCAGCGCGAGGCCGGCCGGCCAGAAGAAGAAGGCGAAGATGAGGGCAGCGATGGCCTTGGACGAGGTCATGGGAGGCTCCGGGTGCTCGAGCCGCAGATCCCGCACGTAGCGGGAGCAGCGCGTCACCGACGAGGGCACCGCACGCTAAGTAGGGACAGGGACCGGTGAGGTTTGCACCATCAGCCAGGCACCCACCAACCCACCGAGGACGCTCAGCACCAGGAAGATGGACGACAGGATGATGGCGGCAGTGGCCAGGTCGCGCCCCTGGAGGCGGCCGGCGGACTGGTCGATCTCTCGACGTGCGCGAAGGCCCAGCACCAGGCCGGCCGGGCAGAAGAAGAAGGCGAAGATGAGGGCAGCGATGGCTTTCGACGAGGTCATGGCAGGCTCCGGGTCGCTCAGACCCACTTGGACATTCCGAGGAAGACGAGGACCGCCATCAGCACGCCGGCGAAGATCCCTGCAGCGGAGAGCACGATGGCGATGACCGCCAGGGCCTTTCCCCGCAGCATCCCGTGGGCCGCGTTGATCCGCCGGAGCGCGACGAGCCCCGCGACCAGGCCCGCCGGGCTGAAGACCATCGACAGCACCAGGGCGGCCACGGCGAGGAGGGACAGGGGGGCGGGGTCTTTGTTCGAGTTCATGGTGGGCACCTTCAGAGTCGTCAGGAGCGTCAGGAGCTAGGGGTTGGGGCCTGCGGGCGCGGCGCCGCGGAAGCCTGCGGGAACCGAGCCGGCGGCATCGTAGAGCCGGGCGTCGAGGCGGCATGGGGGGACGCCGGGCTTGGAGGAGTACTCTCCCTGCAGCGTGAGCCCCAGGAGGGTCGCGAACTTCGCTTCGAGGTCCGAGGGCAGGCTCACCTCCGGCACCAGCTGCAGACCTTCCTTCGCTCCGGCGGAGAGCAGAGCCTCCCGGACCGTGCGCCCCAGCGCCGTCGGGTCGACGTGCGCCAGGAACGGCTGAGAGAGGCCGACCCGGCGCACCAGGGCGCAACAGGCGCGCGAGGTAGCGTCCCTGGCTTCGAAGGGCAGGGCGTCGGAGCCGATGGCCAGGCGGGCGAGCGCCCGTCCACGCTCGTCGACGACGACGTGCGCGACCAGCGACTGCTCGGTCGGGATCGCCACACCGCCGACCTGGACCCGGTTCACGAACCCTCGCGCACCCGAACCGTGCGGTAGCGGGACGGCCAGCCGGAGCGCCGCGCTGGCGGGCAGCTGCGCCCGGCCCTGGGCGTCGGTCTTCACCCGGGCCGCTTCCTTCCATCCCTTGGCGGCCTGGCCCTCGTCGGGCGCATCGGCGACCTCGACGGCGAGGTCCAGCCCCGGCGCCGGCGTCCCCTTCGCGTCGTAGATCCACAGCTGCGTGCCCTCGACTCTGGGCACCTTGCTGGTGCATCCGGCGAGCACCAGCAGCAGCACGACTGCGACGACCGCCACCGCCACCGCCAGTGCCGTGTTCGCGTGTGTCATGAGGGCCTCCAGGTTCGGCCCCTAGACAAAGGATGCCCGTGGACCGTCGCACGGATTCAGCAACCCCATGACATCAAAGGCGAAAACCGCTTCGGACTCCTTCGCTCAAGGTCGTGCTGGCGGCCGCCATACGAGGCTCGAGGTGGACCCTGGTCTCCGAGGGTTGTCGATGGTCCACCGCAGGGTTCCAGCCTCGACTTCGAGACGGTCCACGGCCTTCGACACGAAGAAGAGGTCTCCGCCAGTGTGACGCTCGGGCTGGCTGGTCAGCTTGCCCTTGGAGAGCTCCTGGAGCGCAGTGAGCTCTGGCCCTCGCCCTCCAGAGACCAACTCCCCTGCTCGAATCAACCTCTTGAGGTGAGCGTGGAGTGCCTGTCTGGTGAGCCCCGTCAGACGGCCAAGAAGAAGGCCCCGCCTCCGCAGTCGGAGACGGGGCCTTCGGACTTCAGCAGGTGCCGGCCTTGGCTACAGGCCCGTCACCCGGACGTTGTCGACGCGGCAGGTGCCGGAGGCGGCCGTCGTCACGTTGGAGGTGAGACGCACATAGATGCTCGCAGCCCCGTCCGCGCTCGCAGGCAGCGCGTACGGGCCGAAGGTCGTCCAGGTGGTGGTGATGACCGCGTAGCTGGCACCCAGGTCCTGGAAGTTCGTCCCGTCGGTGCTCCACTGCACCTTGAAGTCGGCCGGACCGGTGCTCGACTTGTACTGGTCGAAGCTCACCTCGAAGCTGCTGGCGCCCGTGCCGGGAACCATGACCTCGAAGTAGTCGCCCACGCTCCAGTTGTTCGCGTTGAACGAGTGGGCGGAGCTGTTGCCCCCCGGGGTCGAGTAGGTCGCAGTGACGGCGTGGAAGCCGCGGATGGTGGAGCTCGAGGCCTTGGAGCCCGACTCGGCGGGGAACGGACCGGCGGACACCGGCAGAGACGTCTCGAAGGTGAAGAGCGCCAGGTCGGCCCGCGCCGCCGTGGTGCAGCCGCTGGTGTCCAGCGCGCAGGCGTTGCAGGCCAGCGTGCCGCCCGGCCGCGCGCCGCCGGTGGCGCTGCTGCAGGTCGCGGTGCCGAAGTTGGTCCCGTCGCAGGCCTCGCCCGAGTCGAGGGTCCCGTTGCCGCAGGTCGACGCCGCGGTGCACCCGGTGGCGTCGAGCGCGCAGGCGTTGCAGGCCAGCGTGCCGTTCGGCCGCGCGCCGCCGGTGGCGCTGCTGCAGGTCGCGGTGCCGAAGTTGGCTCCGTCGCAGGCCTCGCCCGCCTCCAGGGTGCCGTTGCCGCAGGTCGGGACGGCGATGCACCCGGTGGTGTCGTACGCGCAGGCGTTGCAGGCCAGCGTGCCGCCGGGCCGCGCGCCGCCGGTGGCGCTGGCGCAGGTCGCGCCGCCCAGATTGGTCCCGTCGCAGGACTCGCCGGCGTCGATGGTCCCGTTGCCGCAGCCGGCGGTGGCGGGCGTCAGGCAGAAGCGCAGCGTGAGCTTCTGCACGCTGCCGGTGTCGCCCGAGGCGGTGTCCACCACCTTGAGGCTCCAGGTGCCCTGGACCGCGGCGCCCACGAAGGTGGAGAGCGACTGCTCCGGGCGGAAGGAGCCGGTGAAGGGCGCGGTTCCGGCGGTGATCGCCGTGGTGGCGGCGTCGTCGAAGAGGGTGTCGGTGTAGTTGTCGCCCCCGGCACCGTTGCCGGTCGACAGGTTGACCGCGAGCGCGGCCGGCGAGGTGAGCGCGACGTCGAGGTCGCCATCGTAGGTGTGGGTGGCGCCGAACTGGACCTTGAGCGAGGCCACGGTCCCCGTGTCGGTCACGGAGATGGGCACCAGGACGCCCGCCGAGGTGGCGTCGGGGATGGCCACCGGAAGCCCCGTGGCCGTGTACCTTCGCTCGGTCTGGCCGGAAGGGCAGTCGGTGCAGCCGGTGGTGTCGAGCTGGCAGGCATTGCAGCCCAGCGTGCCGCCCACGAAGCCCTGGGTGACGCAGGTCTTGCCGTTCAGGTTGTTCCCGTCGCACTGCTCGCCGAGGCCCAACGTGCCGTCGCCGCACACCGGCACGGGAGCGACGCAGAAGTGGAGCTCGAAAGCCGTCACCGACCCGGTGTCGGTGCCGGAGTCGTCCGCCGCCTTGAGCGTCCAGGTGCCCGCCAGCGGAGTGCCCGCGAACCTCGAGAGCGCCTGCTCGGGGCGGAACGAGCCGGTGAACGGCGCGGTCCCGGCGGTGATCGCCACGGTGGCGGCGTCGTCGAAGACGGTGCCGGTGTAGTTGTCGCCGCCGCTCCCGTTGTCGCTCGACAGGTCGGTGGAGACCGCGGCCGGCGAGATCAGGAAGACGTCGAGGTCGGCGTCATAGGTGTGCGTGGCGCCGAAGACCACCCTGAGGGAGGCCACCAGCCCAGGGTCGGTGATGGCGATGGGCAGCAGGACGCCCGCGGCGGTGTTGTCGGGGACGGCCACTGGGAGGGAAGCCGCCGGGTAGACGTAGACGCGCTCGGTCTGGCCGGCCGCGCAGGTGGGGGTGCCGCCGGTGCAGCCGCTGGTGTCGTACTGGCAGGTGGTGGCGCTGCAGGCCAGCGTGCCGCCGGTGAAGCCCGCACCGATGGTGGTGCAGTCGGTGCCCGCGGGGATGCTGCCGTCGCAGGCCTCGCCGGTCTCCACCGTGTGGTTGCCGCAGACCGCCGCCGCGACGCAGCTGGAGTTGTCGGCAGTGTCGATGGTGCCCGGGCAGGCGGCGGTGCTGCAGGAGCCGGGGTCGTCGCAGTAGTCGCAGACGCCGGCGATGCCGGTGTCGCTCGAGCAGTCGGGGTCGACCGAGCCGCAGCCGCAGTCGCAGTCGGAGCCGTCGTTGTAGTAGCCCGGCGAGCAGTTCCACGGGGTCACCGGCGAGGAGAAGGCCATGGAGGCGATCGCCGACTGGCAGCCGCCGGTCACCGGCGTGGAGACGCCGGACTGGTTGTTGATGGTCACCTGGCCGAAGGTGACGTTCGACAGCGAGCCCGCCAACGTGCCATTCACCGAGGTCAGGGTCACGCTGCCGCCGGTGGCCAGGTAGGTCTTGTTCTGGTCGTCCACCATCAGCACGCACACGCTGCAGGTCGAGTACTGCAGCTCCTCGCCGGTGAGGGCGAAGGTGCCGGTGGTCAGGGTGGTGGGGAACAGGGTGCCGCCGTTCCAGAGCTGGATGATGACGCCGTCGACGTCGGTGTTGAGCGCGAACTGCCCGGCGACGCGCTGGCTGTTGCCCACCGCGTTGGCGGAGATCGGGGTCACCGTGCTCTGGTTCGCCGGGACGCCGCAGGTCGGCGTGCCGGTGCAGCGCGAGGTGTCGTACTGGCAGGTGGTGCCGCAGGAGAGCGAGCCGCCGGTGAAGCCCCCGCCGATGGTGGTGCAGTCGGTGCCCGCGGGGATGCTGCCGTCGCAGGCCTCGCCGGCCTCCACGGTGTTGTTGCCGCAGCTATCGATCGCGGCGCAGGTGGCGTTGTTGGCCGGGTCGATGGTGCCCGGGCAGTCGCTGGTGTTGCAGGAGCCGTTGTCGTCGCAGTAGTCGCAGGACGCGACGGTGGCGTCCGCGCAGTCCTGGTCCACGGCGCCGCAACCGCAGTCGCACGAGCCGTCGCCGTAGAAGCTGAGCGAGCAGGTCCACGCGGCGGGGACGCTGACGATGGCGGTGTCGAAGGCCATCGAGGAGACCGCCGTCTGGCAGCCGCCGGCGACCGGGGTGGAGACGCCGGCCTGGTCGATGGTCACCTCGCCGAAGGTGACGTTGGTGATGGTACCAGTCAGGTTCCCGTTGACCGAGGTCAGGGTCACCGTGCCGCCGGTGGCCAGGTAGAGCTTGTCCTGGTCGTCGGCGACCGCCAGGCACAGCGAACACGTGGAGGTGTTGAGCTCGGCGCCGGTCAGCACGAAGGTGCCGGTCGTCAGGCCCGAGGCGAAGAAGCCCTTGCCGGGGATGAGGTTCAGGAAGAGCGCGTCGGGGTTGGCCTCGCTGTTGAGGACGAAGCTCGCCGCCAGGTAGTTGCCGAGCGAGGCCCGCGACTGGACCGGGGTGACGGTGCCGTAGCTCGTCGGGGCGCCGCAGGTGCCGTCGGTGCAGCGGCTCTCGTCGAACAGGCACAGCGTGCCGTCGCAGGTGAGCGTGCCGCCGGTGTGGCCCAGCGTGGCGCAGGACTGGCTGCTGAGGTCGGTGCCGTCGCACTCCTCGCCGGAGTCGATGGCGCCATTGCCGCAGGCGCTGGTGGTGGTGCAGCCGGTGGTCACGAACGCGCAGGCGTTGCAGGAGAGCGTGCCGCCGGTGAAGCCCAGGCCCAGGCTCTCGCAGGTCTTGCCGTTCAGGTTGGTGCCGTCGCAGGCCTCGCCCGCGTCGATGGTGTTGTTGCCGCAGGCGGGGCTCGTGGTGCAGCCGGTGGTCACGAACGCGCAGGCGTTGCAGGAGAGCGTGCCGCCAGTGAAGCCCAGGCCCAGCGTCTGGCAGGTCTTGCCGTTCAGGTTGGTGCCGTCGCAGGCCTCGCCCGCGTCGATGGTGTTGTTGCCGCAGGCGGGGCTCGTCGTGCAGCCGGTGGTGACGAACGCGCAGGCGTTGCAGGAGAGCGTGCCGCCGGTAAAGCCCAGGCCCAGCGTCTCGCAGGTCTTGCCGTTCAGGTTGGTGCCGTCGCAGGCCTCGCCGGAGTCGATGGTGTTGTTGCCGCAGGCGGGGCTCGTCGTGCAGCCGGTGGTGACGAACGCGCAGGCGTTGCAGGCGAGCGTGCCGCCGGTGAAGCCCAGGCCCAGCGTCTGGCAGGTCTTGCCGTTCAGGTTGGTGCCGTCGCAGGCCTCGCCCGCGTCGATGGTGTTGTTGCCGCAGGCGGGGCTCGTCGTGCAGCCGGTGGTGACGAACGCGCAGGCGTTGCAGGCGAGCGTGCCGCCGGTGAAGCCCTGGCCCAGCGTCTCGCAGGTCTTGCCGTTCAGGTTGGTGCCGTCGCAGGCCTCGCCGGAGTCGATGGTGTTGTTGCCGCAGGCGGGGCTCGTCGTACAGCCGGTGGTGACGAACGCGCAGGCGTTGCAGGCGAGCGTGCCGCCGGTGAAGCCCTGGCCCAGGCTCTGGCAGGTCTTGCCGTTCAGGTTGGTGCCGTCGCAGGCCTCGCCCGCGTCGATGGTGTCGTTGCCGCAGGTGAGCGGGGCGGTGCAGGCGGTCTTGTTCAGGGTGCAGTTGCCGTTGCAGGTCAGGGTGCCGCCGCCGAAGCCCTCGGTCTGGCAGGTCTTGCCGTTGAGGTTGGCGCCGTCGCAGGCCTCGCCGGCGTCGAGCGCGTTGTTGCCGCAGGTGGCGGCGACGGTGCACGCGGAGGTGTTGAGCGAGCAGTTGGCGCGGCAGGCGAGCGTGCCGCCCGCGAAGCCCAGGGCCTCGCAGGTCTTGCCGGCGAGGTTGGCGCCGTCGCAGATCTCGCCGGCGCCGAGCGTCCCGTTGCCGCAGGTCGCCGGCGCGGTGCAGGTGGTGGTGTTCAGGGTGCAGTTGCCGTTGCAGGTCAGGGTGCCGCCCGCGAAGCCCTCGGTCAGGCAGGTCTTGGCGTTGAGGTTGGCGCCGTCGCAGGCCTCGCCCACGTCGAGCGTGCCGTTGCCGCAGCCGGCGGGCGCGGTGCAGGTGGTGGTGTTGAACGTGCAGTCGGCGTTGCAGCTCAGCGTGCCGCCCGCGAAGCCCTCGGTCTGGCAGGTCTTGGAGTTGAGGTTGGCGCCGTCGCAGGCCTCGCCCGCGTCGATGGTGGCGTTGCCACACAGGCTCGCGCCGGTGCAGGCGCTGGTGTCGAAGGTGCAGTCGGCCTTGCAGGCGAGCGTGCCGTCGAGGAAGCCTGGGTCTGGCACGTCTTGCCGTTGAGCAGGAGCCCGTCGCAGGCCTCGCCGGAGTCGAGCGCGCCATTGCCGCAGGCCCCGCTGACGCAGTTGCCCCGGCCGTCGCACTTCGTCCCCGTACCGCTGGCCGAGCAGTCGGTGCCCGCCGGCGAGGGATTGCTCATGGGGGTGCCCGACTCGCAGGTGTCGTCGGTGCACGGGTTGCCGTCGTCGAGGATGTCGGCGTCGTCGTTGACCGTCTTGGACTTGCCCTGGCCGTCGCAGACCACCTTGGCGCAGTCGCCCGCAGCCTGCTGGGCCAGCGCCTTGTTCGCGGCGACGTTGCCCGTGCCGCACTTGTTGGCTTCGCAGGTGGCGACGACGCACTCGTTGGTCGGCTTGGCGCAGTCGGCCGGGGTGCTGCATTCAACCTTGGGAGTGCTCTGGTTGGGACAGCCCGACAGCGGTGCTGCCAGCGCCACCAGCGTCAGCGCCCAGACGATTCGGTTCATGGATTGCCTCTCGTTATTCCGGCCAGGATCCGGCACGCGAATTGGGGGCCGGGCAAGTGCAGCAAGGAGTGTGCGCAGGATACCCGCTCTCGGGACGAGATGCTTTCCCGCCCGGGCTCGACTTCGGAGCAGGCAGAGTCCGCCAGATGGGCTCACCTGTCGGCCCTACAGACCAGGAGAGACCGGTGCCCGACGAGAGGTCGGCGAATCCGGCGCACGAATGGCGAGGAGGCTGGGTTGTACGAACCCGCGGCGGTGGCCGGACTGGGACGGGTCGAGCGTCTAGACCGTGCAACCTCGAGCGTCGGAACGAAACCTGCCAGGAGGATCCCCATGCACCGCTTCGCTCTCATCGTCGTCGGGCTCGTCGGCAGCACGCTCCTCTCAGCCTGCGAGACCGGCAGCGTGAGTTGGGCACCCCCCGCGGACTGCGCGACGCAGCCAGCGGGCACGCCGTGCGTCGCCGAGATCCGGCTCCGGCCAGGTTCGACCGGCCAGGTGACGCTCGCCCTCGAGGCGACCGGTTCGATGGCGGGGACGTTCAACGTGACCGCGACCGCGTCGCGCGCGGACCGCTTCACCGCGACCGTCGCCCCCGCCGCGATCCAAGCCCGCGACGGAGCCTCCGCGACGACCACGGTCACGGTCCAGGCGGCCAGCTCAGCGATCGCGAGCGATGACGGCACCATCGTCGTCGAGGCCATGAACGCCGTCGGCGGTTTCTCGAAGACGACGGTCAGGGCCCGAATCGAGTCCGATTAGGAAGGCCCATTTCTTCGAGGAGCCGGGCGACGAGCTAAGCGTGATCGAGCCTGGTCTTGACCAGCGCCTGAGCGATGCGCAGCGCCTTGAGCCGATTCCGCTGCAGGCTGTGCTGGGACGTGCCCGGCGAGAACTTGGCCTGGGACTTCTCCGTCCTGCTGATCATCGAAGCGAGCGCGTCGAGCGCCTGCTTCAAGTCGTCCTGGGCCGCCGGGCTCGGCTGGCGGCCCGCCGCATCGCTCATCAGCGCGGCCGCGAGGCTCAGCGCCCTGACGTTGTCTCGCAGCATCGTGTGCTGCCAAGTTCCCGGCTTCAGCTTCTGCTGCGCCTTCTCGGACTTGCTGAGGAGCGAAGCGATGGGCCGAAGCGCATCGTGCAGCTCCTCAGGCGTGAATCTGGCCACGGCGTGCGCCCTCTCTTGGCTCAGCGGCAGACGTCGATCGAGTTGATGTCCACGCAGGTTCCAGTGGTCCCCGAGGCCTCCCACGAGCACCGGCCGATCGGCGGCGCGGATTGTCTTGGTCGCCGCCGTTCGGCGTCAAGGCTCGCGCGCGCCCTGGTAACGGGTCAGCGGCTACTTCCGGTGCCGACTGTTCGGCGAGTCGCTCCGATTCGCCCGCACCTCCCGCGCCCGAGCGCTCACTGCAGCGCGGCGGCGACCTTCTCGGGCCTCTCTCGCTCGTCCACGAGCACCGCGAGCCGCTCCACGAGTTGGCTCGCCTCCGTCAGCCGAGCCGGGTCGATCGCCGCGGCGTTGTCTCGCGGCCCATGGAGCTGCCCGACCGGCAACAGCAGGACCGAAGAGAGGAGATCGCCTGCGTCCAGGAGCCCACAGGAGGTGAACGCCACGGCGGCGGTCTTCTTGGGGCTGGTGAACCAGCTGCGCTGCGGCAGCAGGCCCCCCACGAAGCTGAAGGTCGTCCCTCGCAAGAAGTCGTCGAGGAAGCTGGTGGAGGCGAAGGCCTCGTGGTCGCCGGCCACGCCCCACAGCTGCTCCTTCTTCAGCTCGAGCCCCAGCTCCAGCGCAGCGCGGTCGGCGAGCGCCACCAGGTCGCGGCTGCCCAGGCCGGGGACCAGGCAGGTCCCGGAGCCAGCCTTGCCGACGCTGTCGACGTTGAGGACCGCGTCGATGCGCGAGAACTCGTCCGAGCCCAGACGGGCGACGTGGGCACGGGCACCGCGCAGCCCCGACTCTTCCGAGCCGGTCAGCAGCACCCGCACGTGGTGGCGCAAGGGGCGCTCCCGCAGCACCCGGGCGGCGTCGAGGACCACCGCGACCCCGCTGGCGTCGTCCAGGGCGCCCTCGCCGGCGAACGTCAGGCCGATGGGCTCGTCGAGCGCGCCGTTGACCAGCTCGCTGGCCACCTTGAGCGGGTTGATGTCGGTCTTGTCCAGGTGGGCCACGAGGTAGATGAGGCGGTCGCTCTGGCCGGGAAGGTCGATGACCAGGTTCGTCTGCAGCGAGAACCAGTCGATCCACTCCCGCCGCGGCGAGAAGCCCAGCGCCTGGCTGCGCGCCTCGGCCGCGCTGATGCGCTGCAGGTTGAGGCGGGCGCCGGTGAGCGCGTGAACGGTCTCGCGCATCTGCTCGGCCCGCTCTCGGAGCTTCGGGCCTGTCGGCCTGCCAGTCCGCGGGCAGCGGTGGAACGCGGTGGAGACAGCCGGTGCTCAAGGCGACGGATGCCGCCAGGCTGAGCCAGTGGGCGCCGAAGGTCATGACACTGCCTCTCGTCAGCCCAGCCGGACCTGGGCGAGGAAGGCAGTACGAAGCGCCAGCAGGCCCATTGCCGGTCTCGGAGAGGTCGGGAGCCAGGCAGCATCGACCTCGTCTGCAGGCACTTCGAGGGCACCGAGCTCGCGGCTTCGTCAATGACGCGGTCGAGGCGCTGCTTCTGTCGGCGGAGTGCGGAAGGTATGTCGGCAGCCACCGACCTGGGCCCCGCTGGAGTTCGCGAAGGCTCTCCAGCCTGCGCGGGCACCGTCGTGCGCGAGCCGTGCGGTGGCGTCATCCCGGCCGCCAAGCGGCTATCGCCAGGACCCTGGCAGTCCCACGACCTGAGAGTGAATGCTTCGTGTGACCTCCAGTAAAGTTGCGCAGTTGCGTCGTCGAGCGCCAGGTACGGGGTTTGCCCCTTGGCTCCGGGAGGATCTCCATGCGCCACTTGCCCCTCGTTCTCGGCAGCCTTGCACTCATGGCATGCCCTCCGCGAACTGCTCTGCCGGGCGCGGACGCGGGCCCCTCGGCATCGGACGCCGGGCTCGAGGCTTGCGAGGAGGCCGTCTGCGACTCCGACGCAGGTGGGTGTCAACGCGCCCTGAAGCCGGCCGGGACCGTGTGCCGTGCCTCCGCGGGCGAGTGCGATGTCGAGGAGACCTGCAACGGTGTGGCCGCCCCCTGCCCGCCCGACCGCCTCCTGCCCAAGGCCACCCTCTGCGGCACGCTGAGCTGGTGCTCTGGTACCTCCACGGCGTGCCCCGCGAGCGCAGGCGAGTGGAAGGTCTTCCCGGACGACGACCGCTGGACCTGGTCGAACCCGCTGCCGCAGGGGCGGCGACTCAACTGGGTCTCGGGCAGCGGGCCCGACGACGTCTGGGCCGTCGGGCGCGGCGGCACCATCCTCCACTGGGACGGAGCCGCTTGGTCCCAGTCCCAGAGCGGTGTCACCGAGGACCTCGCGACCGTCTGGACCGCCGCGAAAGGCGACGCCTGGGCCACCGCGCAGTTCGGGACCACCCTGCTCCACTGGAACGGGACCGCATGGGCGCCCTCCGCGCTCCCGGCGGACACGCGGGTGTACGCCGTGTGGGGCGCGGCGGTGGACGACGTCTGGGCTGCGGCGTCCACCCTGACCGACGTGGGCCGCGTCCTGCATTGGGACGGGTCGGCCTGGTCGATCGCGAGGGAGGGCGGCCCGGTGCTGGGGACCGTCGGAGGCCTGAGCTCGACCGACGTCTGGCTGTACGGAGGGACCGATGGGTCCATGCGCAGCTTGCGGTGGAACGGCGTGGCCTGGGAGGAGATGGCCGAGGGGGGACTGACCCTGGCGAACGGGGTGTGGCGGCTCGGCGGGGGCCTGCCTCTCGAGCGCTGGGACGGCACCGCCTGGACCGCCGTCGGTTCCGAGATCACGCACCGCGCCGGCTACTTCTTCGCGAGCATCTGGGCGAGCGGCGTCGACGATGCTCTGGGTCGCCGCCAGCGGAGCGTGGCGGCCCGAATTCGGACCCGACATCCTCTTCGCCAAGTGGCACCCGCCCGTACCCGGAAACCAGCTCCTGCACTGGGACGGCCAGACCTGGACCTCGCTAAGCACGGGCACGGAGCACTCGATCCATTCGATGTGGGGCAGCGCCGCGGACGACCTCTGGGCCGTCGGTAGCGCCGGCAGCATGTTCCACTGGGACGGACACACGTGGACCTCCGCGTGCCGCGGCACGACCGTCCCGCTCGAGCAGGTCTGGGGGAGCGGCCCCGACAACCTGTGGGCCGGCGGGCACTTCCGCCGCGAGAGCACCGACGAGAACCCGTTCTACGACTACGTCCTCACGCGCTGGGACGGCCATTCGTGGACGACGGTGCCGGCTCCCAAGGACACGAGCTACGGCGCGCTCACCGGCAGCGGGCCGGACGATGTCTGGCTCGTTGGGTCGCCGACGCCGGACGGCGCCAACCTCCACCGCTGGGACGGGGCGAGCTGGACCGACACCACCAGCCCCTACCGGAAGATCTTGGTCACCGGTCGCGACGACGCCTGGGGCACCTCCGGCGCGAGCGTCGATCACTGGGACGGCTCGCAGTGGACGCCTTCCAAGACCTTCCCGGCCAACGTCTTCCGGCTCGCGGCGGCGAGTTCGACCGACGTCTGGGCGCTCCTGGAGAACAGCCAGATCCACAAGTGGGACGGCACCACCCTGAGCCTGCCGGGCCAAGGCCCGATGGACGCCTTCTGGCCGTACTCGACGGCGGGCGTCTGGGAGGTGAGCCGCGGCGAGGTGCAGCACTGGGACGGCACCGCGTGGAAGCGGATCGTGGCGCCGCACTGGGAGACGACGGGGATCTGGGGCGACGCGTCCGAGGCGTGGATCTCCGCCGGCGATCCCGCGCTGCCGTGGGTCGGCTCCCTCATCCACTGCGACCAGTCCGCGTGCACCGAGGATCCGAGATGGACGCGCGGAGCGTTCTACGGCGTCTGGGCCAGCGGCGCCGGCGACCTCTGGTTCGTCGGCGAGGACGGCGCCATCCTCCATCGCAAGTGAGCGGCCGCCGTGAAGGCGCCGTTCAGGCGGATCTCGGTGACCTCCTCGGGCAGGGCCACGTCCTGAAGACGCCCGCGCCTCAGATCGAAGCTCGACCCCCTTCCCGAACCGCGCCTCGAGTGCGTGCTTCGTCTCTTGGCTGAAGTGGTGGCCGCGCAGCTCGAGCTTCTCGAGCGCCGGCAGGCCCGTCGAGTCGATGAGCGCCTGGGCACCCTCGGCTCCGATCCGGTTGCCCATCAGCTGGAGCTCGCGCAGCTTCGGGTGCGGCACCTGCGCGAAGGCGATGAGGCCCTTGTCGCAGACGCCCGACTTGTAGAGCTTCGAGCTTGTCGAGCTCGCGCAGCCCGGCGAGGGCGGGCATCGCCTTCTCCACCGGCACCTTGCCCAGGTCGAGGTACTCGAGCTCGGTCAGGGCGCCGGCGATGGCGCGGGTCCCGGCATCCTTGATTCCCGCGGCGTACAGCCTCAGCCGCTTGAGGTGTCGCAGCGAGGCGCTGGCCGCGAGCGCCTCGGCGCCAGCGACGCCGACGGTGTTGCGGTACATCAGCAGCGTCCGCAGGTTCGACAGGTGGTCGGACTCCGCGAGCGCCTTCAGCCCCGGAGCCGTCAGGTCGTTGCCGTCGAGGTCGAGCCCCTCGAGGCCGGCGAGGTGAGCGCACGCGGCCAGCGCCTTGGCGCCGCGGTCGGCGACGCCGTTGTTGCGAAGGCCGAGGAGCCGCACGTCGCGCAACGCCTCCGACTGCGCCAGCGCCTGCATCCCCTTGTCACCGATGCCCTCGGCCGCGCGGTTGTCGAACCACAGCTCGCGCGGGAGCCGGGGCAGGTCCGCGACGGCCTGCCCGTCCCGAGGCGAGAGCTTGCCGGCGATGTGCAGCTCGCGCAGCGGACCCGCTTCGAACAGCCGCGACGTGAGCGCCTCGATTCGTCCGGGGCCGAGAGTGACGGACTCGAGCAGGCCCCGACGGAACGTCCCTTCGCCGGCAGCCAGCCCGAGCTCGCGCAGCCACTTCCCGCCATGGGTGCGCACCAGCTCGCCTTCACGGACGCGCAGCCGGAGCGCCTCGTCGCTGCGCTGCTCCGCCTTGGCGAGCGCGCACTGGACGGCGATGAGCTCGCCGCGCGGGTCGCCCTGCTGCTGCCAGAGGTCGGCGAGGACGAGGCGCGGCTCGTCGCGGTCGGGCTCGGCCAGGGCGGAGGCCAGCAGGGCTTCGGCGGCGTCGGCGGTCATGGTCTCTCGCGTGGACTGGGAGGGGACAAGCTACTGCGAAGCGGGGCGCCGGGCGCGAGTGCCTTCGCCACCGGCGACGGCTCCGAAGGCGATGACCGGAAGGGAGAAGAGCAGGCGGTAAGGTGCCATGGCTCGTCTCCTCTCCTACTTCTTCGCCTCGGGCACCGTCAGCACCAGCAGCGCCAGCTCCGTCACGCCCAGCTTCTGCGCGGCCGCGGCGAGGGCCTTGGCCGGCTCGGCCTCGCCCAGCAGCTTCCCGATCCGCTCGGGGTCGAGGGCCGACTGGAGCTCGGCGGTGGCGAGCAGGTACCGGTCGCCGGGCGCGAGCTGCTCCTGGCGCACGTCGGCCTGCACCTCGCTCTTGACCCCCACGGCGCGCACGACCACGTTCTTGTACGGGAAGGCGGCGATCTCCTCGGGGGTGAGCTTGCGCGTCTTCAGGTAGTCGTTGAGCAGCGAGTGGTCCTCGGTGAGCTGCTCGAGCTTGCCGCCGCGTAGCCGCCAGGCCCGGCAGTCTCCGACGTGGGCGATGGTCAGCCGGCCACCCTCCTGCGCGGCGGCGACGAGCGTCGCCCCCATCCCCTTGAGCGCCGGGGTGCGGGTCGCCTCGGAGAACACCTTGGCGGAGGCCGCGCTGATGGCCCTCTCCAAGCCTTTCGCGCTCGCGCCCGCCAAGGCTTGGGCGGCCAGGCCCGCGGCGGTCTCGGCGCCGGCCATGCCCCGCAGGCCCTTGATGGCGGCCCAGAGCCTGGGCCCTTCCTCGCCGCCGACGAGCGTCGTGGACCCGCCGATCTTCTCGGAGGCGACCTGGAGAGCGGGCGCCGGCGGGGGTACCGCGACCAGCGTGGCTGCGAGCAGGGCGGTGAGCATGCCGCCCTTCTAGCACGCGCCCCGGCCGACCGACCTCGTTCGCCGTCCCGCGATTCCCCGAGCACTTGGAGTGTGACCGATGCACATCCGCGACACCGCTGCCTGGGATTCGAAGTCTCCAGGGAGATCGAGCATGCTGCCGAGGGCTCCCATCTGCGCGACAATGCTCGTCCTTTCCGTGGTCCATGCCATGCATGGGCGCGGCGGCGATCGCGAAACCTTCCGAGGAGAGAGAGCCCATGACCCGGCCCGTCCCGTTTCTGTCCTTCGTCGCCTGCTGCCTGCCGCTCACCGGCTGTTTTGGCTGTGTCCTCGACCTCGGGGACCCCGGCTATGACGACGACGCGGGATACCGGAGCGGCGACAGCGGGTACACCTACGAGGTCTGCAACAACGGCCCGGATATCCCGCGCGCCCCGAAGAACTCGACCATCCACGTGAACGGCTCGGCGCAGCGGGCGGACGGCACGCCGATGTCCGGGACCGTCCTGATGCGTGACCCGGCGACCTCGATCGATGTCCTGGTCGGCGTCTTCACGCTCGGGCTCGGTTGCCTCAAGGCGGATTTGTCGGGGCTCGACTGCGGCGAGTGGAGGAAGCTCACCCTCGACGGCCAGGGCAAGTTCAGCCTGAGCTACCCCGAGGAAGACACGCACGGGCTCATCTTCGACAAGACCTTCGACTTCTTGGCCTCGGCGCCCGCGCAGCCCTCCGGCCTGGACGGCGCAGCGATGGTCATCACCGCCTGGTTCAGCAACGCCGAGGTCAAGGTGCCGATGAAGCTGTGGGAGCCGGAGGTGCGCGTCACCCAGAGCGGCGGGAAGGTCGAGGTCTCGGCCACGCCGCTCATCGCCAGGACCGCCTGTGACCTCGCGGGGACGCCGGTCGCGGCCTTCACGCTCAAGGACGGCACTGGCGTCTGGAGCAGCGCGCTCGGCTCGTTCGACGCGCGGACGCTCGAGGACTTCGACGGCCAGGTCGCGGTCTCCACCGACGTCACCTACGTCCACTCGCAGGTCGGCGAGGGCTACTACACGAGCGCCGCGCAGGCCTTCAAGAGCACGGCCGGCGCTCCGCCGTCGCGCGGCGCGGCGTGCAACGTCGCCGGCCAGAGCTACGCGGCGGGAACCTGCCCCTTCACCGACGGAAAGTGGGCCTCGACCAAGCTCGACGGAGGCTTCGCCATCGTCGACCTCGGGTCGGACAAGAGCCTGAGCCTCGTCGTGCTGCGCGGGTCCTTCGACTCCGCGGAGCTGTCCGTCGCGGCCGACGGCAAGGCGTGGACGAGCCTCAAGACCGAGATCCAGGGAGGTGGCTCGGTCGTCACGCCTCCGTCGGGGACCACGGCGCGCTACGTGAAGCTCGCCGAGCCCGTCGACTCGGAGACCAAGAAGCAGCCGCCGCTCCAGCTCGTGGAGATCTCGACCTGGTAGCGCAGAGCTGCCGTCGTCGCTGAACCGGCGGTTGGAGGAGCGGTCCTTTCGCGGGCGCTATGCTGCCAGCCCTGCGCCGCACCCTCCTCCTCCGCCGTGCGTGTCTGGTGAACCTCGTCCTCTTGCAGTCGTGCCCCAGCGCGGCGCCGAACGCGGTGCACTACCAGGTTCAGGTCACGGAGGACCCGTACACCTGCGTCCTCGAGGCCACGAACGGAGGCAAGACGCGGGAGCTCTTCAGTACGGACGGGGACGTCTTGTCCATCGAAGCCGTGCGCGACTTCGACGGCAACGGCACCCCCGACGTTCTGGTCGGTCGTTCGAGTGGCGGCACGAGCGCGTACGGCGAGTACTTCTTCGTCTCCGCCGGCAAGGACGGCAACTTCACTCTGACGGAGGAGTTCGGATACTCCCCGGATGGCCCGACCATCGAGCGGTGGAAGGGCGAGTGGACCGTCGTCGTCACCTCGGACAATGAAGGCTGGAACCAAGACCGGCCCCACGAGGTCACGCAACGCTTCGCGCTTCGTGCCGGCGAGGCGGTGCTGCTCTCTTCGGTCGAACGCAAGGAACTGCCTGCGTTGGGCGATCTGCGCTCCGAGGTCTTCGATTTCGAGCAGCCCGACAGCCCTCGCTCCATCGAGTTCGACCTGGACGAGGACGGCCGGCCAGACGTGATCTCGGGCACTCTGTGGCAGCGCTGGGGCCGGATCGTCTGGGATGTTCGTTTCGCAGACGGAAAGGCCTTCCGGGCCGACACCGCCTGCAAGCGCGTCGGGGTGCTGGCCTCGAAGACGAAGGGCGTGCGCGACCTCGTCTGCGACTTCGACTCCACGTACCGCTGGGACGGGAGCGCCTACGTCGAGCAGCCCGAACCCTGAGGTGACGGCAAGTCAGGCTGGCGACCTATTAAGGAGGCGGGCCGCGCGATGCGTCCCAGTCATCTCAAGCACTTGCGGGTCCCGCCGCCAGTAATTTTAAGTACTTACGCGTTTGCGTGCGCGCAGCGCCTCCAGGCCGTGTCTTGGCTCCAGAAGCTTGCCCCGGCCCGTCGGAGGACGCCATCTCAGCCAAGAAGGCCTGGCCTCTCGTCGCACTCCTCGGTCTCGTCGCCGCCGTGGGCTGGCAGGCGACGCGACGTCATGTGCACTGCGACTGGGACCTGTGGCCGGTGGTCGTCGCCGCGCGCGACCTGCCCGCGGGCACCGTCCTGGACTACGAGATGCTGAGCCAGAGGCTCGTGCTCCCGCATCAGCTGTCTGACTCGGATGTGCGACCGGACCGAGCGCCCGAGTTCCTCTCCCGCAGGATTCTCGTCTCCGTCATGGCGGGAGCCGTGCTCCGCTGGGACCAGCTCGAGCCCGCAGGGGTGCCGGTTCCCGTTCCCAGGCACGGCCGGGTGTTCCAGGTGCGCAAGGCGAATCCCGCAGGGATCATTCAGCCGGCCGATCGCGTCGACGTCCTCTTCACCATCCGGCACGAGCCCAGCTCGGGCGAAGCCGCGACCTCGACCCTTCTGCAGAACGTGCAGGTCCTGACCGCGGACTTGAGCGGCGACGTCGGACTGCTGCTTCTTCCGGAAGAGGCGGAGCTGCTCCTGGTCGCCGCCGAGTCCGGCTCGCTGCGCCTGTCGCTGCGCCACCCCGACAGCCAGGACGAGATCGAGCCCGACGGACCTGTCCACGTCCGCGAGCTGCTGACAGAGGAGTGGCGGCTTCCGAGGCGGAGTTGCACCGACCCTTGGAGACGCAACCCGTACTACCGACCACCGCCGGACTTCTTCTCTCGTTACCGTGAGGTCCGACGGGCGGGGCAGCCCTCGCCACCGCCGCTGCCGACGCCGGCGCCGGCGGCCCCGGCGTCCGGGCCATGTGCCTGCGTCGCCGATCCTCTCGACCTGGACCCGGTCTCCATCCGGCCCTGACCACGCACGCCGGACTCTTCGTTCCGGCCGAGACCGGCCCTCGAGCCTCACCCCGATTCCCGAAGGTTCAGAGCGGCGCGTTGGCTCCCAGAGTTGCTCGGGCTTCGCGGACGAGCCGCGGGTCGATGCTCCAAGCAGTCTCGAGCGCCTCACAGAACTCCCGATGGCCATATTCGGCCGCGACGAGCAGCTCGCAGCTATCCCGCCAGTCCTCCAGGCCGGGGATTGGACCGCTCAAGATCTTTGCGCCGGCCTTCGCCAGGAGCCGGACGCCACTGGGGCGATTGGCGAGGGCCGCCATCCCCAGAGGAGAGAGCCGCGACCCGTTCAACTGGAAGAGACAGGTCGCGTCTGCCTTCAGCAGCACCCTGGCCGCGTCCCACGAGCCCTCGGTACAGGCAACGTGAAGCGCCGAGTCGCCGAAGGCGTTCGTCGCGGTGGGATCCAGTCCAAAGTCGGAGACGAGGACCTCCACCGCGGCTGCGTTGTCGGCCTCGGCAGCCAGGTGGAGCGCCGTGAACTCCTCGAACATCTCGGGCAACTGCTTGCCGGCAAGCGCCTCGCGAACCGCATTGGGAGTGCGGGCCTTGCCCGCCGGTCCGATGCTCCTGAGCGGATCCGGAAGCTCGAAGCCCTCGACGTAAAGGAGCGGCTGCGCCTTCGCGTTCCAGTCGGGAGGGTTCCTCCTCACGGTGAACGGGATGAGCTCGATTCCGCCATCGGCGTGAAGAAGTGGGGGCTGGACGCCCTCCTGCCGGGCTGCTTCGACCATACGCTCGTAGTCCGACTCGAGCTTCTTGAAGGCGGCGTTCATGCCCCCATTCTTGCCGCATCCGGACAGCTAATGCAGTTCGCGGAAGCGGACACGGCCCGAGGCCACTGCCCGCGACGGCGAATACCGGGCGCGCGTTGACGGCGGCGTTCGAGGGCTGAGAGGCTCGCGCCATGACCACGCCACTCGAGGCTGCGCGCAGCGCGTTGCGTGAGGGTTCGCTCGAACGCACGCTCGACCACCTGCTCGCGGCCTGGCGCGAGAAGCGCGATGGGCGCCTGGCCTCGCTCGTCGACGGCGTCTCGAGGGAGCTGACCGCCTCGCTGCCTCCGCTGGTGATGAAGCCTCTCGCCGCGCAGTGGCAGCAGTGGTGCGCCGTCGCCGACCTGCAGCGCTCCGCGGACCTCGACCGCCTCCTCGCCGTGCCGCTGCCGCGCAAGTGGACCGAGGCTGAGCCGCTCCTCGAGCACCTGTACCGCTGGCCGCACGATCCGCGGCTCGCACGCGGCCTCGCCGAGATCGTCGCGAACGACACCGTCTACTCGAAAGCCGGAGACAACCGGGCCGACCAGGTCCTCAGCTTCTACCATCGCCTGATGGGCCACCTCGTCGCCCTCAGGGATCCGCGCGCGCTCGGCGCCCTGGAATCCGACAAGGAGACCAAGGCGCTGCCCTACAGCTCCTGGCGCAACATGCGCGGCGAGTTCGCGGCCCGGCTGCGCGCGCTGCCGGCCGCGGCGCTCACGGAGGACGAGGCCAGCCTCGTCGACGAGATGTCCTCCCGATACGCCGGGGAGGCCGCGCGGGCCGCGAAGAGCGCCACCACCGCCGAGGAGCTGCTGGCGCAGATCTACGCGGACCCCGACGACCTCTCGGCCCGCGCGGTGTACGGCGACTGGCTCAGCGAGCGCGGCGACCCGCGCGGAGAGTTCGTGGCGCTGCAGCTCGCCCGAGAGCGCCACCCCGCCCGCGAGGCGCTGCTGCTCAAGCGTCACGGCCGCCAGTGGGGCGGGCCGCTCGACGGCCTCTTCGATCTGACCCACCGGGTCTTCGAGGGCGGGCTGCTCGCCGGCGGGCGGCTCGCCAACGACTACCAGCGCCGAGCGATCGCCCCCGAGGCGCTCGCCGAGCCGGCCTGGCGCGTCATCACCACCCTCGAGCTGCCGCTCTCCTACGACCTCGAGGCGCTGTTCCACCCGAACCTCGCCTGGGTGCGCCGGCTGGAGCTGACCGAGGCCGACGTGCTGAAGCTGCTCGGACGCAGCTGGCCCCTCCAGGAGCTGGTGCTCGACCACTGGGCCGCGACGCCGATGCCCTCGCCGCACCCTCTGGCCCAGGCGGCGGCCTTCCCCGAGCTTCCGGACGCTGGGCGTCAACGACATCCCCGACGCGAGCGCCCAGGCCTGGCGCGCGTGGCTCCCCACCGCGCCCGTGCTGAAGCGGCTCGAGCGCGTGGTCCTCGACATCTACCCTTCGAACGCGGGGCCCTGGTGGCCGCCGATGTCGCGCTCGCCCGTCCCCGAGCTGGCCGTCGGCAACCGGCGCGGCTGGCTGCACACTTTCACCCGCGACTCGCGCGGAGAACTCGGGCGGCTCACGTCGAGGCTCCACTACCGGCAGGGCATGAAGGCTTCGGTCATCGAGTCCGGAATGGTGAGCATGCTCGAGGCCCTGCCGCCGGACGCGCTCACCGAGCTCGTCGTCGAGAAGACCACCACCACGTCCAAGCTGCCGCGCGCGTCCGTGGAGCGCGCGGTGGCGCGCTTCCAGGCGCTGAAGATCGTCCAGCTTCCCTGGTGACCCGGGATTTGAACTGCAGTCCCGGATGAGGCAGCGTCGCGGGATGCCTGCCCACCCTTCCACCCGAATCCTGGCTTCCGGTCTCCTCCTCGCATCCCTCGTCCCGCTCCTCGGCGTGCTCGACGCCTGCTCGTCCGGCGCAACGAGCGGTCCCGACGGCGGAGCTGCGGCGGACGGCGCGACCGGGCTCGATGGCGGTGGCCTTCCCGCGGGGGACGTCGGCGGGCGCGCCGACGCGGGGGCGACGGATGCGGCCTCGCCCGTGTCGACCCCCGCGTGGCTCGCCGGCAAGCCGAAGAACGAATGGTTCCAGATTCCCGGGACCGCGGGCGCCGGCGGGAGCTCCGTCTATGCCTACAGCGGGATGGCCTTCAAGAACGACACGAGCGAAATCCTCATCGCGCTCGCCGGCGGTCACGGCGACTCCGCCGACAACCGCGTGGTCTCCCTCAGGCTGGACCAGGACGCGCCCGCCTGGACCACGCGCCTGGCCGCCTCGGCCCAGACGGAGCGGGACGTCGCGTACTACCCCGACGGCCGCCCGTCCGCGCGCCACACCTACTACGCCACGCACTACGTGCCCCAGGTGTCGCGGCTCATGGTGATCGGAGCGCAGTTCGTCTACGGCTCGGCCGTGAGCTTCAACACCGTCGACGGGTTCGACCTCGCCACCAACACCTGGGACCCCAAGGGCACCTGGCCGGACACCGCGGGAGGCTTCGGCATCGCGCAGGATCCGACGACGGGCGACGTCTGGACCGGGTCGAACCTCTCGGTGTTCCGCTGGTCCGCGAGCACTCACCAGCAGACCAAGGTCATCGGCTACAACAACACGTACCTGCCCATGCAGAACGCGTGGGATCCGGTGCGCGGGCGCCTCGTCTGCATCGGCTTCGGCGACGGCTGGGGGTACGGCAACTACCCCACCCTGAACGCCTTCGTGGTCAGCCCCACGGGCGAAGCCACCGCCCTCACGTTCAACCCCTCCGACGCGCTGACGCAGTTCACCGCGGACCACGTGGCGAGCGCCGCGCTCGAGTACGACCCCGACCACGACCGCTTCCTCTACTTCGGAGGGCAGAGCGAGCAGGCGGGGCACGGCGGCCGCGTCTACGTCATCACGCCCACCGCGGGGACGACCTGGGACGTGGGCCTCCTCCCGCTCGGTCCCGGGAGTCAGAACCCGCCGCAGGGTCCGGGCACCGGGGTGTGGAACCGCTTCCGCTACGTCCCCGCGCTCAAGGGCCTCGTCTATCTCCCCGCGCCCGGCTGGAACAACGCGCCCGACGTGTACTTCCTGAAGCTCGACTGAACCCCGTCCCGCTCAGTGCTCGGCGCACAGGCACCTCAGCTCCGAGAGCGTGCAGGGGAGGCCGGAGACCGTGAAGCTCGCCGGAGGTGTGTCCCCACACGCCAAGGTCTTCTGGTCTCCGACGCAGTTCCGGCCGTCGGGCCACAGGTAGTCGGCGCAGCCGGCGAAGATGCTGTCGGTCAAGTTCGGGACGTAGAGCGTCTCGCAGGCTTGGTCCTCCACGCACGTCGTGCCGTAGGCGGCGCAGAGCGCCGAGCAGGAGGTGGCGGTGGTGCTCGTCGGAAAACCCCGGCAGACGCCCGAGGCGCAGGAGCCCAGGAAATAGGGGCCGAAGACCTTCGCCCAGTCGTCGCAGCGATGGCCGCAGGCGCCACAGTTCTCGTTGTCCCAGCTGAGTCCTCGGCAGGTGGTGCCACACAGCGTCGAGTAGGTGTCGCAGCCCGGCACCCCGGAGTTGCACGTCCCGTAGGTGGGCACGGTCACGCCGCAGCCGCCGCAGTTGGCCGGGTCGGTGCGCAGGTCGAAGCAGCTCCCCGAGCAGGCGGAGTAGCCGCTCTGCTTGCACGAGAGCTTGACGGGCAGGGTCTTGGTCGCGGTGGCGCTGGCACGGTCGAAGAAGACCGCCTCGAGATCGACGGTGCCGCCCGAGGCGCCGAAGGTGAGATCCGCCGCAGCGAAGTCGCTCCAGCCCAGGGTGAGGGAGTAGCTGCCCACCGAGCCCGTGAACGCCTTGACCGTCTGGCCGTTGCGCGGGTCGCGCAGCAGGCCTCCGCTCAGGTCCCCCAGGCCGTCGGCGTCGGTCACCGAGGCACTCACGGTCGCGGCGCCCGACGAGGTGGATTGGGTGATGGTCCCCGAGAGCGTCAGGCTGGCGATGTCGGGGGCATGATTGGGCGGCGCTTCGCACTGGCCCGAGGAGCTGCAGGTGGTCGGCGGGGCGCAGGTGCCGCACGACCCTCCACAGCCGTCGTCGCCACACTGCTTGCCCGAGCAGGACGGAACGCAGGCGCACCTTCCCTGCGCATTGCAGGAGAAGGCGCCGGTGCACGTGCCGCAGGACCCGCCGCAGCCGTCGTCCCCGCACTCCTTGCCCGAGCACGAGGCGGTGCAGCTCTCGCACTGCCCGGAGACGCACTTGCCGGAGTCACAGGTGCCGCAGCTCCCGCCGCAGCCGTCGTCGCCGCATTCCTTGCCCGAGCAGGCGGCGGTGCAGCTCTCGCACTGCCCCGAGACGCACTTGCCGAAGTCGCAGGTGCCGCAGCTCCCGCCACAGCCATCGTCCCCGCACTCCTTGCCCGAGCAGCTCTTCTGGCAGCCGAGGCACTTGCCGTCCGTGCCGCAGCTCTCGCCCGTGCCGCAGGTCCCGCACGATCCGCCGCAGCCGTCGTCGCCACACTGCTTGCCCGAGCAGCTCTTCTGGCAGACGCAGGTTCCCGTGACGAAGTTGCAGGTCTGGCCGGCGCCGCAGCCGGGGGCGCAGGTGCCGCCACAGCCGTCGGAGCCGCAGGTCCTGCCCGCACACTCGGGGCTGCAGCTCTGGCACGCGCCGGCCTTGCAGGTCTGGCTGGTCTCACAGCGCCCGCAGCTTCCGCCGCAGCCGTCCGGGCCGCACACCTTGCCGCTGCAGGAAGGGGTGCACAGCACGCACTGGCCCTCGTCGGTGCACTCGTAGGGGCGCGAGGTCGGGCAGGTGCCGCAGGTGCCGCCGCAGCCGTCGTCGCCGCACTCCTTGCCGTCGCACTTCGGCTCGCAGCGCAGGACGCATCCGCGGACGCCGCACACGTGGACGCTGTCGCAGCACTCCAGGCCGCAGGGGTCGGCGCAAGGCTCGTCCCCGGCATCGCTCGCACTCCGAGTGGTCGCCGAGCAACCCGCCAGCCCCACCATCGCGACGACAAGGACCCACGCCCGTTGCTTCATGTCACCCTCCACGACCCATCCCCGCTGCCCTGGGTTCCCGACGCCTTTCAGTTTTGGGAATCCCGATGGGCGTCCACGCCGCCGGCGGCCTCCCCTCGGCGTGTCTTCCCTTGGCCTGCCCATGAGCCTCCATCGACTCGCTTCGTCTCTCCTCTTCGCGCTCGCCCTCGGCTCGTGCAGCACTCCGGCCGCGACAGGCGCGGACGCCTGCACTCCCGCGACCTGCTCCGCGGCCGGGGCCAAGTGCAGGTCCATCGACGACGGTTGTGGTGCGACTGCGGAGTGCGGCGCGTGCAGCGCGCCCCTGACTTGCGTGGAGCACGCGTGCAGCGGCGGCGCTCCCCGCGATGCCGGGCCCGCGAATCGCCAAGACGCCGGCGGCCCTTCGAAGGTCGACGCCGGCGGCGCGGCCAGCAGCCTGTGGGATCAGATGAAGTGGGACTCGGACCGGTGGCAGTGAGGACGACCGCGCCCCGGATCCCCCTCCTGGTCCGGCATCGTCATCAGCGCCTGCATGATCGGCGGCACGGCCGTCGCGGCCACAGCCCTCTTCCGAGGTCACCGATACCGCCGCGTTGAAGGCCGCCAGAGACCGAAGGGCCCACGCACTCTCGTCAGCCAGGCGGCCGCACGAGTCCGTGGAGCGCGATGTCGGGCCGCTGCTGACCATCCGCCTGCCCGCTCGGCCCGGCGCTCCTCGCCACCCCGATTTGCGGTACCTTCCTCGCCTCTTCCTTGCCGAGGGGTACCGAGGATGAACCTGGCCAGCGCCGTGATCACGTTGGGGCTGCTCGTCGCGTCACCGCCGCCCGCGAAGGTCGCCCCGCCGTCTGCGCCTTCCCAGCCCTGGAAGTCCACCGCCCTGCCCAAGCCGATGGCTGCCCCGGAGAAGGAGGGCGCGGTCGAGGTCGACGGCGTCAAGCTCTGGTGGGCGAGCTTCGGCGCCGGTGAGCCGGTGTTCCTCCTCCACGGCGGCGCCGGCAACTCCGAGCACTGGGGCAACCAGATCCCCGCGCTGGCCGAGCGCTACCGGGTCATCGTCGTCGACGCGCGCGGCCACGGTCGCAGCACCCGGACCGAGGCGGCCTACAGCTACCACCGCATGGCCGAGGACCTGCTCGCGGTGATGGACGCGCTCGAGCTCAAGCAGGCCTCGCTGGTCGGCTGGAGCGACGGCGGCGTAGTGGGCCTGGACCTCGCCGTCCACCACCCGGAGCGGGTCAAGAAGCTCTTCGCCTTCGGCGCCAACTACGACCTCAGCGGCATGAAGTCCGGCGGCGGCCCGCACGCCACCTTCGGCACCTACTTCGCCAAGTGCTCCTCCGACTACCAGCGCCTCTCGCCCACGCCCAAGGACTACAAGGCCTTCAACGCCGCGCTCTCGAAGATGTGGAGGAGCCAGCCCAACTTCAAGCCGGCCGACCTCGCCCGCATCACCGCGGCCACCGCCTGCGCCGACGGCGAGTACGACGAGATCATCAAGCAGGACCACGTGCGCGCCATGGCCAAGCTCATCCCCAACGGCCAGGTGGTGCTCATCCCCGAGGCCAGCCACTTCGCGCTCTGGCAGCGGCCGGACGCCTTCAACAAGGCCGTCCTCGACTTCCTGGCCGACCCGCCCGCCGCGAGCGACAAGCCCGCGACGGAGCCGGCCGCCGCCGGCAAGCCCTGAGCCGCCCCTCTCCCGCGTCTCCCGCTTTCTCTGCCGTCCCCTCTCGTAGGAGGCCTCCCATGCCGTCGACCCTGTTGACCCTGGGCGCGCTCGTCGCGTTCACCCACGCCGCGGCCGCCGCGGGCAACCTCAACGTGCAGGTCCTGAGCGCGACCTCGAAGGACAAGGTGGTGCCCGAGGCGCAGGTCATCTTCCAGAAGGACGGCCAGACGTCCATCACCGGCAAGACCGACGCCACCGGCAAGGCGTCCGTCTCCAACACCTTCGGCGCCGACGACGGGAGCGTCTCGCTCATCATCAAGAAGGACGGGTTCTCGCCGCTGGTGGTCAAGTGCCCGTGCAACGGCATGTCCTACGCGGTGAGCGAGACGCTACAGGGGCAGCTGGAGGCCTTCCGCGTCGTCCTCAACTGGGGCCAGCAGCCGCGCGACCTGGACCTGCACGTCGTCTACCCGGGCAACCACATCTACTTCGAGCAGAAGAACGGCGCCGACGCCTTCCTGGACGTGGACGACACCGACGGCTACGGCCCGGAGACCATCACCATCAAGAAGCGGCACGAGGGGCAGCAGTACGTCTTCGCCGTCCACAACTACTCGGCCAACCAGCAGTACGGCACCAACTCGCTCTCCAACCAGAGCCAGGCCAAGGTCTTCGTCTACGTCGGCCAGACGCTGCTCAAGAGCTACTACGCGCCGGTGGGCAAGACCGGCTCGATGTGGGTGCTCTTCGCGCTCGACGGCACCGGCGCCTTCCACGACATCAACAACGTCGTCGACGTCGCCGAGTACAAGAAGGTGGCGGTGTACCTCAAGCAGATCACCGACCGCCCCGACTTCGGCGCCATGACCCGCGCCTCGGTCTCGGACCAGGAGACGGCCAAGGAGCTGGTCAAGAAGGCCGACGACGCGCTGGCGGCGGGCAGCGCCGAGAAGGCCGTGGAGCTCTACCAGGTGGCGCTGGAGCGCAACCCGAACCTGGGCAACGCCTACGCGAGCCTCGCCAAGGCCTTCACCAAGCTCAACCGCACGGCGGAGGCGACGTGGGCCACGCGCAAGGCCGACGAGATCGCCAAGGCGCCGGCCACGCGCTACCGCGTCTCCAACGACAAGATCGCGCTCGAGGCCTCCTCGAGCATGAAGGACTGGAAGATCTACACGTTCGTCGCCCCGAACCTGCTCGACGACAACCTGTGGACGAGCTGGCAGCCGGTGACCAAGCCCGCCGGCGGCGTCGGCGAGTGGGTGAAGTTCACCTTCAACACGCCGCAGACCATCTCGGGCTTCGAGTTCTCCAACGGCTTCCGCCGCATCGACGAGATGTTCGGCGACCTGTACCACATGAACAACCGGATGAAGGCCGCCACGCTCGAGTTCTCGGACGGGGAGAAGGTGCCGGTGGTCTTCAAGGACGACCCGACCGAGGAGACGGTGCTCCTGCCGGCGCCCAAGAAGTGCTCGTGGGTGAAGCTGACCGTGAACGAGGTCTACAAGGGCACCAAGTGGAACGACCTGGCGATCAGCGAGATCCACCCGCTGGCCAAGGACGAGTAGCCGTCGCGCCGAGCCGTTCGCGCCGGGCCGCGCTCGCGGTCCGGCGCCCTTCGGCGGAGCAACGCAGGGCCCGAAGACTTCGCGGTCTTTGTCGGGAAAAGCGTACCTATCTTCCGCACGGTCGCTTCGAGCCTCCGCGCTGAGCCCTGGGGAAAGGCCGTCGCTCCCGCTCTAACGGCTCGCATCCGCGCATCCGACGACTGCCGAGTGCTGAGCGCTCCCTATTGGCTCTTGGACGTGCTGGGCTCGATGGGGGCCTGAGGCTCCTCCTTCTTCTCAGGCTCCTTCGCAGGAGCTTCCTTCTTCTCGGCGACCTTGAGCGGCAGCTCGCGCTGACCGTTGTGCTCCGGGCCCCCGCCCCACATGGTCCAGCCATCCAGGGCGGCGTCGCCGGTGGCGATGGCCACCAGCGTGCCCGCGGAGGTGCCAGCGAAGATGCTCCCGCCCACCAGCGCCGGCTGGAAGCGGATCTCCTCGCCGACCGGATAGCGGAAGAGCTCCTTGCCGCTCTCGGCCTCGTAGCCGACGATCTGCCCGGCGGTGGTGCCCACCACGAGCTTGCCGCCCGCGAAGGCCGGGGGCGAAGCGAGCTGTCCGCCGACCTTGGCCAGGTCGCCCTCGAGCTTCTTCTCCCACAGCACCTTGCCGCTCTCGGAGTCGATGCCGCGCACCACGTCTCCCTGGGTGGCGGCGAAGCTCTTGGCGTTGGTCTTCACCGGGCGCGAGCCCTGGTACTCCCATAGCCCGCGCACGGTCCCGGTGCCGACGTTGCCCTTGGCGATCCCCGTCTTGGCGATCTCCGGCGCTCCTCCCGCGAAGCCCACCGAGCCGTCGTCCTTGGCCTGCTTGGCGGCATAGCCCGAGCGGTCCTGGACCTTGGGGTCGAGGTGCGGGGCGGGCTTGGCGGCCTTCAGCTCGCCGAGGTGGGCACCGCCGGACTTGCTCATGGTGCGCAGGCCCTCGGTGGGCTGCGCGGCGCCGGCGGAGCGCTGCGCCACGTGGACCTCGCCATCCTGGATCCACGGCGCCGAGGTGGCCTGCATCTCCTTCTTCCACACCAGCGCGCCGTCGGCCAACGCGTGGCGGTAGACGGTGCCGTCGAAGGTGGTGAGGTAGACCGAGTCGCCCTCCACCACCGGGGCGCTCATGATGTCGCCGGCGATGGGCACCTCGAACTTCCTGGCCCCGTCGGCGAGCGCGAGGGCGATGAGGCGGTGGCCGCCGGCGCTCGGGTAGGCCATGTAGATGACGCCCTCGTGCACCGCGGGCTGGCTCATCAGCGGGTCGCCCAGCCAGCGCGACCACAGGTGCTTGCCCGTCTTGGCGTCGGCGACGAAGAGCGTGCAGGACTCGGTGTTGAAGATGACGCGGCCCTCGGAGACCACCGCGGCCGTGGGCCCGTCGTCGGAGAGGCGCAGCGCCCAGGCCGGCTTTCCCGTATCGGCCTGGAACGCGTAGAACTCCCTCGAGCCGAAGCCGCCGCCGACGAAGACCATCCCGCCGACCACCGCGGGAGTGGCCAGCGCCCGCGCGCCGGGGATGCGCGCCTTCCAGCCGGTCTTGCCGTCCTGGGTCTTGAAGACCTCGACCTTGATGTCCTTGGTGGGGATGAACGTCGCGCTGCCGGAGCGCGGCTTGCCGTTGCCGCCTGGAACGGCCTGTGGTGCCGCGGCGGCAGGCGAGGCGTTGACAGGCTTCTGCGGCGGCGGGGCGGCGGCGAGCGCGAGCGCGGTGAGGACGGCGGCGAGGTTGGAGGTCATCGCATTCTCCCGGGAGGGTTTGGGCGATGGCTCTCTGCAGCGACCCGGCCAACGGCGGCGCTCCAATGAGAACGCGGAGTTGGCGCGGGCGGGCCGCGGAACGCCTCGTGACGAGTTGGAAAGCGGCGTGTCAGCCAGGCGCCGGACCTCGAGCCGACCTTGCTCAAGATAGGCATGCACTGGGTGACATGACCGGGGAGCCGAAGCGCACAACGCAGAAGCCAGCCCGGTGGTCGGCGTGGACGTGACGCTCCAGGGGACGGGTGAACCTGAAGCAGCTACGCGCACGGACGAGTCCGGCCTGGCGCTTCACCGGATTTCAGCCCGCCAAGGACCCGCTCTTCGTGTGGGGCCGAGCTGCCGCGTGCGGTACGAAGGCTGAGATTGCTGCCTACTCGATCGGCAGGCACCCGCAGTACCCTTGGCTTCCTGCCTCCGACTCGCCGAGGTAGCAGGTGCCGTAGCAGTCCTTGTAGCCCCTTCCGTAGTCGGCGCAGTCCGACGCGGCGGCGCACGGGGTCCTGCAGTACAGCTCGCGGGCTGGACCAGCATCGCCGTCGATGCGCCCGTACATCTCGACGCAGACCTCGGATGAAGCGCACTCCGTCTTGGTGGGGCATGCCTTCGTCGGCGGAAACGAGACTCCGCACGAGCAAGCGGCGAAGCCGAGGATGACGAGGGTGCTGGTGAAGCGCATGGTTTTCGCTCCGGGGCGCGTCGGCCGTGTACTGGTCGGTGACTCGCAAAGTGTCTCACACTTTTCGCACTTCGCCAGGACACAGCCACTCCAGGTCGCTCCCACCCAGAGCGCCGCCAAGAGGGCCATCCGCGCCCCTGCTCGAGATCGTTCGGGGGGACGTCGAGCTTCCCAGCTTGGCTGATGCCCGCGCAGTCCCAGCCTGGGCCTCGTGCACCCCGGAAGCGCGAAGCCCCGTGCTACCTTCCGCCCCGCCGCCGATAGGAGCCTGACATGAGCGAGCCATCCGCGCCGATTCACGCCGCCATCCGCACGGTCCTCGAGCGCAGTGGCGAAGGGCCGGCTTCAGCGGAGATCCTCGCCGCCCTCGAGCGGTCGCCCCGGCGCGCCGAAGCCGAGCGGCTACTGGCGGCCAGGCACCCCAAGTCGCAGGCCCTCCCCGCCTTCATCAACGGCACGGTGTGCCTGCGCGATCTCGGGCGCGGCCGGGTCGAGCTGACCCTCGTGGCGCCGGAGGGAACCTACAAGAGCGGAGCTGTCGACCGCGACCGCCTCATCGTCTCCGAAGGTGACCCGGTGCAGGTGGGCGACCCGCTCACCGACGGGGAGCTCAGCCTCCAGTCGATCCTGGACGTCTTCGGGACGCCGGAAGCCCTCGAGCGCCTGACCGCGCAATTCCAGGAAGTCCTCGGCCTGTCGCTGGAGCTGGCCGCCACGCTCGCCCAGCCGATGCTGTCGCTGGTCGCGCTCGTGGATCGGGCTCCACCCGAGGGCATGAGGAGCGAGTTCCTCGCGTCAGAGGCGTGGCTGGAGCGCCTGCAGGCAGCCGGCATCTACTGCTTCCGAAGCCGGCCGGTCCTGACGGGCTACCCGCAGCTGCTCGTGCACGTCGACCCGCCAGCGGAGCCGTACCTCGCCCGCGACGCAGCGGACCGAGCCTTGGCGCAGAAAGACGCGGCCTGGGAAGCCACCCGCCCGCAGCGCGAAGCCGAGGAGGCGGCGCGGCAGGCAGCGGAGGACGCCAGGAGAGCAGCGGCCCTCGTGCCACCCGATCGGCGTGGTGAGAAGTTCGAGGACGAGGTGATCGCGCTGGCGCTGAGGGACGGCGTGCCTGGCGCGATCAAGCGCTGCCGAAGCGCCGGGTTCCCCTCGATGGCCGAGTCGAAAGACTACGTGATCGCGCTGCTGCGACGGCGCCGGCCCGACTTCAAGATTCCCTGACGCGCGACGCGCTGAGAGTCACTTCGGCGGATCCTCGATCTCGACCACGACTGGCTCGATGGCGTGGCAGACGCACTGCAGGACGAACCCCGCCCTGCGCTCGGCCGCGCTCAAGGCGGCCGACGGCGCCATCGCCACATTGCCGCTGACGAGCCTGGCCTTGCAGGTGCCGCAGGCGCCGATGCCGCAGGAGTAGGGGACGCGCTCACCGGAAGCGAGCGCCGCCTCCAGCAGCGACTGCCCAGGCGACTGGACGATCTCGCGAGTGGCGCCCCGGTGTCGCAGGGTGACCCTCTGCGGCACGCGCGAGCGCGGGATCGACTTCGGCTGCTGCGCGAACGACTCGCGGCGGATGCGACGCGAAGGAACCCCGGAAGCGGCGATGGCCTGCACGGCAGCGTCCATCATCGCCTCGGGGCCGCACACCAGATACTCGTCGCCCGGGTCCAGCGCATCGATCTGCTCGCGGACGGCTTTCGCGTCGAGCGGTCCGCGGATGCCGGTCCAGTCCGCCGGCGGCGTATCGAGAGCGTGGACGACGACGAGCCGCTTGGGGAACCCCTGGGCCAGCACCTCGAGCTCCTCGCGGAAGATGACGCCGGGCACGTCGCGGCTGCCGTAGACGAGCGAGAAGCGCGTCTGGGCCTCCTTGGGCAAGAGGGTGCGCAGGAGGCTCATCATCGGCGTGATGCCGCTGCCGCCGGCGACCATCACCAGGTGGCGCATCCCGCTCGTGGGCGATGGGCCGAACGAGCCGGAGGGGCCCAGCACGGTCAGGAGCTCTCCTTCCCGCAGCGACTCGTGCAGGTGCCCGCTCGCGCGGCCGCCCTCCATTCGCTTCACGGTCAACCGGATGCCGCCGCCGTGCTCGCCGGGGGCACTCGAGGCCGAGTAGGCGCGCCGCAGCAAGCCGTCCGACGTCGGCACCTCCACGGTGAAGTACTGGCCGGGCTCGAAGGGGATGGGCGTGCTGGCCGGGTCCACGAGCACGAAGGAGAGCGCGTCCGCGGTCTCGCGGACGATCTTCTCGACCCTGAGCGCGCGGCCCAGTGCGACCGGCCTATCGGGTGCAGGCGTTGGGAGCGCCTGGCCGGCGGTCTCGACCAGCTCCTGGGGCCGGCGATCGTGGTCGGGAATCATGTCTCAAGGCTACTCGCCAAGGACGCGCTCCGCCTCACGTCGGCGGTCACTCCCTCGCCCCACCTGAGCCATGGTGCCGTGCGGCGCTGGTGGAGAGCCTCGCCTCAGCGTCCTCGCGGATGCGTCTCCGCGGCGGGCGTTCCGAGGGTGACCATGGCGAATTCGAGGGTGTACGGACGGGTGCTGCTCGGCGCGCTGCTGGGTCTCACTGCGCTATGGGTCGTCGCCACGGCAGGCGCAAGCCCGGCGACCGCCGCGCTCACCGCCGAGGAGGAGTTGGGCAAGGCGCTCTTCTTCGACGAGGCGCTCTCCAACCCCGCGGGTCAGTCGTGCGCCGCTTGCCACGCGCCTCAGACGGGCTGGACCAGCCCCGACTCGGCGATCAACGCCGGCGGTGCGGTGGTCCCTGGTGTCGTGGCCTCGAAGGCCGGGAATCGCAAGCCTCCGCCTTCCTCCTACGCTGGCTTCCAACCTCCGCTTCACCGCTGCGGTGAAGGGATGGGCTCGGGCACGTGCGACTGCGGTTGCGGCATGGGCGGCGGTGGCATGGGCGGCGGCGGCATGGGCGGCGGCGGCATGGGCGGCGGCGGCATGGGCGGCGGCGGCATGGGTGGCGGCGGCATGGGTGGCGGTGGGATGGGCGGCGGCGGCATGGGCGGCGGCGGGATGTGCAGCCCGGGCCAGTTCGTCGGCGGGCTGTTCTGGGACGGCCGCGCCACGGGCTGGACCCTGGGCGACCCCCTGGCTGAGCAGGCGCTCGGGCCCTTCCAGAACCCGCTGGAGATGCACGGCCCGAATGCAAAGCTCGTCTGCCTGAAGGTCAGGCGCTCGGGCTATGCCGCGCTGTTCGAACAGGTTTGGGGGAAGCAGTCCCTGGATTGCGTCAAGGCGCCGGAGCAGGTGTACGAGCGCATCGGGCGCTCCATCGCCGCCTACGAGCGGTCCCAGGAGGCGAGCCCCTTCAGCTCGCGCTTCGACGCGTTCTGGCGCGCAGCCGCCGATTCGCGACCTCCGGTCGTCCGCATCAACCAGATGAACTGGACGCGCTTCCGCGGTTACGGCCTGGACGACGTGGAGCTCAAGGGGCTCGCGGTCTTCAACAGCAAGGGCAAGTGCTCGACCTGCCACTGGCTGCAGCCGCGCCACGGCGCCGAGGTCCCGCTCTTCACGGACTTTGGCTTCCACAACCTGGGGATCCCCAAGAACCCCGAGAACCCGTTCTACCGGGCGTCCTCGAACTTCAATCCCGATGGGGCGGACTGGGTGGACCCCGGCCTCGGGGGCTTCCTCGCGAAGACCGCGGGCGCCGTCGATGCCGAGGGCCACTCACGCGACTACTCGGCGTTCGCCGCGGAGAACCTCGGCAAGCACCGCACGCCGTCCCTGCGCAACGTGGACAAGCGGCCCTCGGCGGACTTCGTGAAGGCCTTCGGCCACAACGGCTACTTCAAGAGCGTGATGGAGGTGATCCACTTCTACAACCTGCGCGACGTGCTGCCCGTCTGTGCCGAAGGGGGGACCCCGGCGGTCGACTGCTGGCCCGCGCCCGAGGTCGCCGAGAACATCAACCAGGATCTGGGCGACCTTCAGCTCACGCCAGCCGAGGGGATGGCGCTCCTCGCCTTCCTCAAGACGCTCTCGGACCCGTGACGCAGAGCTGGGGCCGAAGCGTTCAAGAGGCGGACGCCGCCTGCTCCGAGCCCGGGGAGTGAGTCACTGCCCGGGCCGCTTCCCGTCCCACCGGAGCGTGAGGCGCTGCTCCTCCCCCTCCGCCAGGCGAATCATCCGGACGTTCTTCGGCAGCGCACCCAGCTTGCCCTCGCGCCGCCGAGGCTCCTTCGCGCGGGCCCGCTCTTCGACCTGCGCGTAACCCCAGAGCGCGTGCTCGCCAGCGCTCAGCGGCCCGAGGCGGAACTGGCCCGCGGAATCGCTCAGCGTGCTGGCGCCGCTGAGGAGGTCGACGACCGTCACCCCCTCGGTCGGCGACTGGTCGGGGTAGCGAATCTCCCCGGAGATCCAGCCCGCCCTCGCCAAGCGAAGCGTCAGCGTCTCGGCCGCCCCCTCCACCACGCGGATGGCTGCGTCTCGGGACGGTGCGTAGAGCGGATGCTCGGCCACGTAGCGGTGCTCTCCTCCGCGCCCTTCCGCGCGCGCCTCGCCGAAGCGGTCGGTGACGGCGAGCAAGTGCCGAACCCCACCCTGGATCTCGAACACGTGGGCGTGCTGCACGGGCATCGAGGCGGTGTCGACCACCTTGAACAGCAGCGGGCGAACCGGGGCCAGGCGTATCTCGCCCAACTCCACCCGCGGCCCCCGCCCGAGATACGCGTACGACTCGGTGCGAAAGCCCGCAGCGACGACGGCGAGGAGCTGCCCCGGGTCGTCGGGCTCGGGGTCCTTCTCGACGAGGAACTCGGTCGACCCGACCGGCTGGCAGGCCTCGAATCTCGGGCCGCGGTGCTCTTCGCACAGCGCCAGCGATGGGACGTGGCTGCCGTCCTCCGCGACCACCCGTCCGTGGATCAGGACGTTCTGCGGCAGCTCGAGGACCACCTGCTCGATCCCCGGGCGGACCTGCTTGAGGCTGCGCGTCGCGAACCCTGGAGCGGAGGCCACCACCTCCGCGACCCGCACCTTCTCGTCGAGGCCCTCGAGCTCGAAGCGGCCCTGCTCGTCGGTCATCGCCGCGGGCCCCTCGCGGGTCGTCACCATCGCGTTGGCGATGGGCTCGCCGCCGGGGCGCGCGATCACCCGGCCGCCGAGCCGGCCGTTGAGGTACTCCAGCGCCAGGTCGCAGATCGCGGTCTTCCCGGGCGCGACGGAGACGCGATTCGAGCCCCGAGCATCGAGCGTCCGGACGCTCACCTCGAAGAACCCGCCCGGCAGGCCGACGACGAGGTAGCGGCCGTCGGCGTCAGTGCGGCCCGCCCATGGCGTGAGGGCCCCGTCGCGGGCGAAGTGGGTGGCCACGACCTCGACTCCCGACATCGGCGCGCCATCGAGCTCGACCCGGCCCTCGATGGCTGCTCCCGGCTCCAGCACAACGCGCACCTTCGCCGGCGCCGGAGTCTCCAGGCGCTTGGAGACGAAGCCGGTCGCCGAGACGTCGAGGACGGCCATGCCCGGATAGAGGCCGTCGATGGCGAAGGAGCCATCGGCGCCCGTCCGGGCCTCGACCTGGGTCTGGCTCTTTTCGCTGCTTCGAGCCACGACCAGCGCCTCGGCGATGGGCGCCCCGTCGGCCTTGCGGACGTGGCCAGTGATGACGCCGGCCTGGAGCATGGCCACGTCGACGTCCAGCCGGTGGCCGGAGTCGATGAACAGGTCGTCGACTCGCTGGCGGACGCGCCCCTCCGCGCTCACCGCGATCGAGTAGCGATTGGGCGGCAATCCCTCGATTCGGGCACGCCCGGCGTCATCGGTGTGAGCGAGCGGGACCACGGATGGCAACACCACGACCTGCGCCCGAACGATCGGCTGCCTGCTCTCGAGCGCACGGACCTCGGGCCGAAGGGTCCCTGGTGCGGGAAGGACGAGGAGGATTTCGTCCTCGGGCGTGGACTCGCAGTCGAGCTCGAGGCGCTCGGACTCGAAGAAGCCAAGGCGAGCAGTTAGGGCCGAGCGCCGCTCGGCCCTCGGCGGGCAAGCCGCGAAGGTGGCTGCTCCCGTCGCGTCGGTCACTGCTCGCGCCGACGCGAGCGAGACCTCGGCGTCCCTCGCCGGCTGTCGGTCTTGGAGGACGCGAACGCGGATGGGCCCCCTTCGCCGCAGCGGAGCCGCGGTCTGAGCGCCCGCCGGGTCGGACTCCGCTGGCCCGCCGTGCGCCGCCTCGCCAGAGGTGGGTGGCTCGGCCCGGCCCTCGTCCCACAGGTACCAGGAGAGAGCCAGGACGACGCTCGCTACGGCGAATGCGTATTTGCCCCGTTGTTCGATCGGAAGCTCCGCTGTCGCGCGACGGCGGGAGCTTAGCCGAGACCACACCCAAGGTGCAGGGCAGCCCCTCTCTCCGTCAGCGTCACGACGGCTCAGTTCGCGGTCGTGAAGGTCTGGTCGGCGCCGTTGCTTTCTCCTGTCGCGGACCAGGGGCGTCGGCCGGCTCGATGGCCCGGCGCTCCGTCAGCGCAGCGCGTGGATCCCGTAAGCCTGGACGTAGACGGTTCCGGTCTCGTCGATGCACGGCGTGCAGTAGTAGCTGAGCGCGGCCTTCTCGGTCTTTCGCAGCGGGAAGTCCCTGACCGACCAGAGCAGCTTCCCGGTCGCGAGGTCGACGGCGTCGAACGACTCGCCGCCGCCGTCCTCGACCAGCACGCACAGGGCGACATCGCCGGCGATGCACGGGCTCGCGCAGCCGATGGAGTACGGCTTCTTAGGCCCGTGCTTCCAGAGCACTTTGCCCTTGCTCTTGTCGAGCGCGACCAGGCTCCCGTCCGCCCTCGTGACCACGCGGTCCGCGGCGATGGCGATGGTCTTGTCCCAGTTCAGGTCCTCGAACTTGTAGGCCCAGCGCACCTTGCCGTTGGCGCGCTCGATGGCCATCAGCCCCTTCGGACCCCAGGTGTAGACGCACTCTGCGTCCAGCGACGGGGTCGCCCGCGCGTAGGACGCTGCGGTCCAGAGCAGCTTGGCGCTCGCGAGCTCCACCGCCAGGAGCTTCTCCGCGGCGACGAAGTAGAGGACGCCGTCGCCGAAGGCCACGCTGCCGAGCACGCCGTTCTTGTACTCGTCCTTCTTCACCTTGTAGGCCCACTTCTTCCGGCCGTTCTCCAGCGACAGCCCGATCAGCCCGTCGCCGGTCCCCACGAAGCACAGATCCCCGACCACCAGCGGGCTGCCGCCGACCTTGGCGAGGTTGGCACTCCAGCGGACCTTCCCGGTGCGGGCGTCGAGCGCGAAGAGCCCCTTGTTGATGGCCTGGTACACGACGCCCCGGTCCACGCAGGCGCTGCCGACGACCCAGCTCTGGCCGGTGGTGAGCGTCGCCTTCCACACGCTCTTGCCCTTCAAGTCGGTCGCCGAGCAACTGGCGGCGAACCCGGAGTCGGCGGCGAACAGGAGGCCATCGGCGAGGACCGGGTTGCCGCCCCACTCCGCGCCGCCGTTGTTCTCGTAGTTGAGGGACCAGGCGAACTTCGGCGTCCTGCGGGTCACCTTGGCGTCCACGAAGCCGCTGCGCGCCGGACCGCCCAGGTAGGCGCCGCCGCCGGCGACAGGGGCAGCCACGGGAGCGGCCGCGGACGGGGCGCACGGCGCTTCGTAGGGCGTCATGTCCCCGGTGTAGGCGTCGACCGCTTGCCGGAGCAGCTTGGCGAAGGCGCCGGCCGTCGTCGGCGGAGGGTTGACCCACGCCAGGTCGCGCAGCAGGAAGCCCTCGGCGTCGAAGGCGGTGACCTTCGCGAGGTCCTTCGGTCCGATCTTCACGTCGCTGCTGGCTCCGTCCTCGCCGACCCGCTGGCCCTTTCCCCGCGCGCCGAAGACGAGCTGCTCGCCGCCCGGCTCGTCGAAGAACTCGTCCTCGTCGGCGCCGGTGGCGCTGAAGGCGGGAGGCGCGAGGTGGACGACGTCGTCGAGCACCGCGCCGGAGTTGAACGACAGCCAGGCCGGAAGCCGCTCCCCGACGCGATCCCCGAGCACGGCGCGAACCGCCTCGAGCGGGCGTGCCGTGCCGAGCGCCTTCTTGATCTTCTTGCCCTCGGGGCCCTCGAGGTGGAGCACCTGCTCGACGAATGCGGACTTCGGAGTCTTGGCCATGGTCCCTCCTTCATTTGCGCTACGGAATGTGTTTGCTCGCCGCCAGCCAGCCAGCACGGGCACACTGCTCCATCCCGCGCCCGCCAAGGACTTCGACAAACGTCGCTATCTTGCCGCCGCCCACACGTGCAGCCCATCGCCCCACGCGATCGCCGCTGCGCCGTCGCCGCCGGTCGCCAGCAGGATGTCATGGGGAATCACGAGGTCGCTCGCGACCATGGCCGGCGTCATCCACCCCAGCCCCGGCCTGTACGTCGTCCACCACAGCGACCAGCTCATCGCGACGGAGTCACGCTCGATCCACACGAGCGTCGCGTTCCCATGGGAGTCGGCTCCCACGTGCAGGTGGTCCGCGCTCGCGGCCTGGCGCAGCGTCAGAACCGGATCCCACTCCCCGTCGACCGGGGCCCGAGTGACCTTGATGGTGACCGGGGCCGGCCCGCCCTCGATCCAGCCCAGGAACGAGTTCCCCGAACCGTCCACCGCGACGTCCAGACTGGTCAGGTAGGTGCTTCCTGACACCTCGGCGTTCACGGTCCGGGCCCCCTGATTGGTGCTCGACCAGCGCAGCGTACTCACCCACCTCTTGGAAGGAGAGGGAGCCTTGCTCCAGCCGGCGATCCCATGACCGCCGGGAGCGACCTTGTACGCCACGTCCCCCCTGCCGTAGGCGCTGTCGAAGACCTGAACCCCGGCGATCGCGCCGACCCCGGAGGCCAGGAGCTCGTCGTGGTCGGACCACCAGAACGCCGACTCCCTTCCGCTGTCGTCGACGACGGCGAAAGCGCCTCGGGTCGAGGCCTGGCGCTCCTCGAACGCGTAGTTGCCGGTGACGTGGCTGTGTCTCGTCCACAGTTGTGAGGAATAGGTCGTGGTCACCTTCGTCTCGAACACCCCGCCGCCCGTGGTCGCGAGCGCGACGTACGGTGCCCCGATCGTCTTCTGGTACTCGTAGGTCTCGAAGCTCGCGTAGTGGAAGGCCGTGTCGGCGAAGTGGAACACGGCCGCCGCGTGGTAGTCGGGCCACGGGTTGCTCTCCGTCCACGGGCTCAAGACCGCCCAGGTGCCAAGGCCATGTCCCGCGAGCGCGACCGCCGGGGCACGCGCCTTGCCGATCAGCGTCTGCGCGGCCGACCAGCCGGTTTGCGGCGTGTACTTGGAATAGGAGACGTTCAGGACGCCGCCATCGGCGGCAGAGTTCGACCAGAGCAGCATCGCGTTGGCGTCGTCGTCCATCGCCAGCGCCGGCTCGCTCGCGCGGTTGGTGTCGTCGAGCTCGGTCGGGCCTGACCAGCCTCCGGCGTCGTAGCTGCTCATCGTCGGCGCCGGCCGGCCGGCATCCTCGGGAGCGGGGCCGGAGTCGGCTCCGGGACCGGAGTCGGCGCCAGGGATTGGGACGGAAGCATCGACTCCGCTGTCCAGCGCGACCCGGCCCGAGTCGGTGGTCTCGGCGGCATCCCTTCCGGTGTCCAGCCCCTCGACCAGCGCAGCGTCACTCGGAGAGGCGCCTGAATCAGCCGGTAGGGGGACGGCATTACCCCAGTCGCAGCCGGCAACCGACAACAGGAACACCATCCAGAGTCGCATCGAGTGCTCCGAGGCTTGCCTTGCTTCACGGCCGGCGCCACGCGAGAAGTGCGCGAGGGTAGCACGCGAGCGGGCCTCACCATCAAGAAGCCCCGAGCCACCCGTTCGAGCTTCGAACCGCGAGCTACTTCAGCGTCAGCCCGGCCTCGGCCATCCGCTCGCGCAGCGACTTCTCCGGCTTGGGGCCCCAGAGCTCCTCGGGCAGCTCGACGTCGGCGCGGTGGAAGACGAGCAGGAAGGCCGAGCGGTTCTCGAGCAGAGGGAACGAGGCGCGGAACAGGTAGTCGTCGGAGGCCACCAGCGTCGCGAGCAGGCCCTCCTCGGGCGGACGCACCAGCGGCACGGTCTCCAGCGGATCGGTGACGTCGGAGTTGCTGAAGAGCAGGACCAGCTCCGGCGAGCGCCGACGGAAGTAGGCCTCGTCCCACTCCTTCTCGTAGTAGCGCCCGCGCTGCCGGGCGATGTGCGTGTCGGCGAGGCCGGCCAGGTCGAGGATGTGGCCCTGGAACTCCCAGCCGAAGCGGCCGATGTCGTAGAGCGCCACGGTGCGGATGCCGGGCGTCGCCTGCGCGAGCTGTCCCAGCCGCCCCCAGACCTCGGTCGGGAAGCGCCGCCCGTCGACCTTGAGCGGGATGCAGGCGATGGCCGCGGCCACGAACGCCGCGAGCGAGCCCCAGGCGAGCTTGCGCCAGCCCCCCTGCGCGCAGGCGGCGCCGATGCCCATGAGCATCGCCAGCGCGAGGTGCGTCACCGTGAAGCGGCGCCAGCCCGGCATCCAGTCGCCCCCGGACCAGACGGTCCCCGCGGCCATCACCAGCCCGACCACCGTGAGGATCCGGACGAGCGGATCGCCGCGCGGAATCCGCAGGGCTGCGAGCGGGGCGAGGATTCCCAAGCCGAGCAGCAGGTACTGGCCGAGGTAGGGCACGCCCAGCGAGGCGGCGGGCGGCTTGGCGTAGAAGGTGTTGGGGACCAGCGCGTGGAAGGTGACCCAGCGGTAGGCCTCGAGCGCGCCGACGAGGATCGCGAACGGCACCGCGCAGGAGAGGGAGAGCGAGCGGGTCTTCGCCGAGAGAAAGAGCACTCCGCAGACGAGCAGTCCGACGAGGACTCCCTCGGGGCGGGTCGCGCCGAGCAGTCCCAGGCAGATGCCCACGGCGATGCCCGCGCGCGGCGTGGCGGAGAGGGCCCGCTGCAGCAGCGCCATGGCGACGACGAAGAGCGCGGCGTAGAGCGGCGTCTCCAGGCCGGCGGTGGCGTGGTAGGCGAGCCAGCCCGAGAAGGCGAGGACCAGTCCGGTGAAGAGCGCGGCGACCGAAGGCCGGCCGGAGTGGGCGCGGGCGACCTCGGCGGCGAGCCCCGCTGCGACGACCACCGTCACCAGATGGCAGAAGGCGCCGAAGGCCCGTGCCGGGAGCACCGGGTCCACGTGCGGCAGCGCCGCCAGCCAGCCCGCGCTCACGACGGTCCAGAGGAAGTTGGTCATCGCCTCGACCGGCGGGAGGCCTGGGTCGAAGGTGGGCACGCCGGTCGCGAGGAGGTTCCGGGCGATCCTGAAGGAGATCCAGGCATCGTCGATGACGCTCTTCGGGCTCCAGAAGCGCGCCATCTCCAGGAGCGCCCAGATCCCGCAGCCCACCACGGCCCAGCGAGTACGCCGGCTCTCGCGCGCAGGGTCCGCCGGGCTCGGGGACGTGAGCATGGCGGCGATTCTACTCGGGGCAGGCCCAGGGACCTTGGACCAAGCAGGCGAGCGGCCCAGGACGAGTTGGCGCTGCGGATGGGAGCCGAGCGCCCCCGAGGCTGCTGTCCTACGTGGCTGGCTTCAGCCTCCAGGCGGCGCGTCACCTGCACGCCAACGACCGAGAAGGGCTGGCGTTCCTATGCCGGTACAACTCGAGACCGCCGGTCGCGGTCGGCTTGCGGGCATCGGAGGCGCTCGCCTGGACGAGTCTTCCACGCGCGCTGGCGACACGAGCCCGCCACTAATGATCCGGGCTCGGCGGCGGGCAGCGGTCCCCCTCGACGTCTGGAACTCGGAGAACCTCGCCGCCGCCGGTGACGACGAACACCGGTCGCTCCTTATCACCTGCGCGCGGCGAGTCGCATGGCGTCGAGTCGTCGCTCTCGCGGACGGCGACGAGGAGGTTGCGGCCATCGACGGCCCAGGCGATCGGGTATGCGGGCAACTCCGCCAAGTGGACGTACTCCCACGTCTTGCCCGCGTCGGCGCTGAGCCTCGCCAGTGAGCCCGCGGAGCGCAGATGCTCGAGCCCTTCGAGAAGGAGGACCTCCTCTCCCCGGAAGACCAGGGCGACGGGAGTCACGTCGGAGAGCTTGCGGCTCGCTCCGCCCTCGATGACGTGGACCGCCGCGCCGAACTCGCCGTGGTCCTCGCCGACGAGACACGTCTTGCCGACCTGCCCGAGCGGCCGGGCGCCGAGCTTTCGTGCCGCTGCTTCACACTCGGCGGGGACCTCCGACCGTGACGAGAACCTCAGCGTCACCGTCTTTCCATCGCCGACCACCTCGCCGGCTTTCACCGAGTAGCCCGGCGACCGGCACGGCTCGGGTGCGAAGGCGGCAGCATTGGGTCCGATCGATTCGATCGCCTTCTTCGCTGCAGCGCGAACGCGCCCCGACCAGAAGCAGCGTTCCACCCGATCGAGGCTCCGGCAAGGCCGGTGCCGCCGTCGAGCCGAGGGCGCCAAGGCCGCGCGATGCGTTGAGCAGCACGACCATCTGCTGCGAGCCGAGCGCCCAGGTCAGCGGCTCGAGCGTCCAGGCCTCTTTGCGACGGGCGAGCGCGTCGACGGCGTACCACCGGGTCTCATGTGGCCCGTCCAGCGCCGCCTCGACGAGCGCCTGCCGCGACGGCTCGTCGAGCTCGGGCAGCTGCGACAGAAGCCGTGTCGCCCGGCTCCGGCACATCCAGTCTGGGTGCCGGAGCCGAGCCACCGCGATGCGTTGCGCCTTCGGGCTGCCCAGGCGCGCCAGCGCATGGAGTGCAATGGTGCTGACCGAAGTGTTCTCGTCCTCCGCGAGTCGCTCGAACAACGGGAGCGCCGGCGCCGCGAGGCCGCGGAAGTGCCCGAGCGCCAACGCGAGGTACCCGGCTCGCGGCAGGCACTCGTCAATCGTTAGCTCGCAGGTCGGCTGGCCACGCGGCGCCTTGCACAGCTCGCCCGGAGGCAGGCGCAATGGGCGAGTGTCGAGCGCCTTGGCCAGCGCGTCGTGAAGGACGGCGGCGTCCTTCGCACCCAAGTCCTTGCGCTCCCGGAGCGCCTCCGCCGCGCGCATCAGCTTCCACCAGGGCGTAGAGGGTTGCGCGAGCAGGCGTACCAGCGCGGAGGTGTCCAGCTTGTCGGCGTCGAGCTGCTGGCTTGGGCCGGTCGGCAGCCTCGTCACCGACTGGCTAAACAGCACCGCGAAGAGCACGACCGCCGCATTCATCGCTACTCCGGTGGAAGGGAGTTCGGGAGGAATCAAGGCACGGACCGCGCACCGGGACAACGCGCCGCCCGCGGCCGCTTCCGCTGCGTGGCCCCCTACCGTTTCCCCGTGCCCGGCTCCGCCGACAATCTCATCCTCTCCATGCACCCGCGCGTCGCCCCACGGCGAGCCGATGGGGACCTGGGAGCAAACGGGGGACTCGCGAAGACCCGATGCGCGTGCCCACAGCGGGCGCTACCCAAACCCCAATGTTCTTCGTCCTCGCGAGCGCGACGACGGGCTCGACCAGCTCCCGCACCCGTCGCGACATCCTGGAGCGGTCGCTCAGGGGGACGCCGTCTGTCTCGGACCTCGCCGCCCGCGACGACATGAGCTTCGCCGCGGTGCACGTGGCGGTGCTCGAACGCCGGGGCCCGTTCAGAAGCGGGCGACCGGCCGCGAGCAGCGGGTGTCCACCAACGACGCGCGGCTCCGCCACATTGCGGAGCGCCTAGACCACTTCGACTCGATCTGGCGCCAGCGGATGGCGCAGCCTGACGACATTCTTCTGGAGAGGGACCCATGACCGCGCCACGCCGCTCACCTCAGTCACCGAACAGGCCACGCAGGTCACCCAAGCCCGCGGTGAAGTCTCGGCCGCGCCCAACGCCCAAGGGGCGCAAGGTCGCGAAGGGCGACGGCTCGGTCGAGTCGTTCATCGCGTCCCTCACCGACGCGCAGACCGCGAAGGACAGCCTCGCGCTCATCGACACGATGCGGCGAATCAGCGGACATCAGCCCAAGCTGTGGAACCTCGGGACCATCGGGTTCGACGCCTACCACTACAAGTACGACAGCGGGCGCGAGGGTGACTGTCAGGCCCTGGGCTTCTATCCCAGGGAGGGCAAGCTGACCGTCTACCTCATGGATGGGACGGCCCGTCACGCCGCGCAACTGGCTCGCCTGGGCAAGCACACGACGAGCAGGGTCTGCCTCTACATCCGGCGGCTCAGCGACTTGCAGCTGCCGGTCCTGGAGCAGATCCTCCAGAGCTCCTACGCGTACCTGAAGTCGAAGGACGGGCAGATGCACCGCGTCGAGTAGCGGCCCGGTTCCTCCAACTCTTCGCTCACTCCCCTCCCGCGCCGTGGCGCACGATGCGGACCTCCCCGGCGAAGGCTGGCTCTGGCGCGACCCTCCTTCCCGTTCTTCCTTCCGCGCCGGAGCTGCGCCATGGAGCAGTTCTTCTACGACGACCCGCTCGAGGCGCTGCGGTCCGCGCCCGCACCCTCGATCTTCCTGGCGGGCCCGACTTCGCGTGGCGTGCGGCGGACGGCCTGGCGCGCCCAGGCGCTCGAGCTGCTCCAGCGCGGCGGGTACCCAGGCTCGGTCATCCTCCCCGAGTTCCGCGACGGCCTGTTCGACGAGCGGGCTCCGCAGCGCTTCGGCGCGGGACAGAGCCCGGTTCCAAGCATGCGCACGGTCTCCTTCAACGTGCTGACCTGGGAGACCACGGGCCTGGAGGCGGCGAGCCGGGTGCTGTTCTGGATGCCGTTCTGCGTCAAGGACGAGGAGGATCCCGAGTCGCTGCCGGGATTCACCACCCGCGCCGAGGTCGCACGAGAGCTGCAGCGCTCCCCGGGCCGGCTCGTGCTCGGCATGCCGCCCGGAGCGCTCTCCTCGAGCCATATCCGCTACCACGCGCACCACTCGGGCCTGCGGATCTGGGAGACGCTGGAACAGACCGTGGCCGCGGCCCTGGCCGCGACGGCGAAGGGACCCGCTTAGATCCAGCCCAGGACGCCCGCGAAGATCGCGAGGGCCAGCGCGTCGACAGCGAACAGCCCGCCGATGACCTTCCGCTGCGTGCTGGGGCGCCAGTCGTAGCAGAGGAAGCTGACCACGAAGAACGGGATGTAGACCGTCACGAAGACGGGCAGCGCACCCCACCACGGGTAGACCCAGACGAAGGCCGGGGTCTTGGCGAGGAAGATCTCGAAGACCGAGTAGAACGCGGCGTTCGCGACCGCCAGGAAGAGGCGGTTGTTCACCCCGAGGATCTTGAGCTTCGGGTCTTCGGGAAGGAGCTTGGAGAGCACGAGCCCCGCGACCGAGAACATCAACGACAGCTCGACCCCGACTCCGACCAGGAGCAGGAACGCGGTCCCGGTCGGCACCGTCCAGAGCGCGTGCCCCGAGAAGTGCTGGACGAGTCCGTTGAGGATCTCGAAGAACCAGTGGACGCCGTAGAGGGAGAGCCCCGCCGCGATCCCTCTCCAGTTCTTCAGCTTGATCTCGTGGACGTAGAGGTAGACGACCACCGTCAGCAGGGTGATCACGTACCACTGGAACGGCGCTCCGCTACGCAGCAGCGCGACCGCCTGGGCGGTCGCCTCCGGATGGTTCAGGTTCATGGTGCTGGACTCCCTCTCCGCTCCTGGTTCCTAGTTTGGCCCGACCGGCGCGGACGTTCGGGGCCGCCGTCCGGCGGGCATCGGGTCTCCGAGCAACTCCACCAGCGCCGCCTCCTCCGCCGCGAGCCCCGCCGGACGGCGGATGCGCCGCTCGAGCGCGGGCAGGAGCCGGCCGTCCAGGTAGGCGTCGACGAGCCCGGGGTGGACGTAGGACTCGGCGCAGATGCGCGGCGTGTTGCCCAGGTGCTTCGCTGCGGCGCGGACCGCGAGCGCCACGTTGCGCCGCGCCTCGGCCTCCGAGCGGAACGGGCCCGCCTCGGCGAGGGCTCGCGCCGCCGTGACGGTGGCGGACCAGGTGCGGAAGTCCTTGGCCGTGACCTCGGCGCCGCTCGCTCTCCGGAGATAGTCGTTCACGTCGTTGGAGGTGACCGTCCGCCGGGAGCCATCCTCGTCCTCGTACTGGAACAGCTGCTCGCCCGGGAGATCCCGGCAGCGCTTCACGACCGCGGCGAGCCTTCGGTCAGAGACCGCGAGGCTCTGCTCGATGCCGGCCTTCCCTCGGAACTTCAGGCGCAGCTCGGAGCCCGAGAACGAGGTGTGGCGGTCGTGGAGCGTCGTGAGCCCGAAGGAGCGGTTCTCGCGCACGTAGAGCTCGTTCCCTATCCGCGCGCTCGTCAGGTCCAGCAGGCGAGTGATGGCGGCGAGCACCTTCTCCCGCGGAAGCCCGCCGAGCGCCAGGTCCTGCTCCAGCCTTGACCGCAGCCGCGGGAGCGCCGTCGCGAGCGCGAGCGTGCGCGCCTGGTCGCTCCACTCGCGCCAGCGCGGGTGGTACCGCAGCTGCGTCCTTCCCCGGAGGTCGCGGCCGGACGCCTGGACGATGCCGTCCGCGCTCGGGCAGATCCACACCTCTGTCCAGCTCGGCGGGAGCGCGAGGGCCCGGATGCGCGCGAGCGTGCGCGCGTCGCGGACAGGCCGGCCGGCGGCGTCCACGTACTTTCGGCCCACGCGGCGGATGCCGGCCTCGCCGACGACGACGCGGCGCAGGCGCGGCGCGCGGGCGGTCTCGTGCGGGGCCAGGGGCGCTGGGGTCGCCTGGAGCTCGAACCAGGTGCCGCAAACGCGGTGGAGCAACTGCGCGTCGACGGAGAGCAGGCGCTCTTTCCCGACCTCGCGGTCCCGCCCCACCGTCGCACCGCGCGGCACGAGGCCCGCCCGCTCGAGGGCCCTCAGGTGCGCGAGGATGGTCGTGCGGTTCAGCTCGAAGGCGGAGCACAGTCGGCCGACGGAGCAGCCAGGCGTGTCGCGGATGACGTCCAGCATCCGCCGTCGCGTGGCATCGGCGAGCGCCTTCCAGACGGCGTCCAGGGCTTCGTGGTCCAGGTCCATGTTGATGGATGCTGACATACCTTTAGCAGGGTCGGCTTTGAAGGCCGGGGCCGCCCGGCCGACCGAGTCGTCGCCCTCGATCGGTTCTCGACTACGATGCCGCCCGCCATCCCCCATCAACCTTCCCCAGCCCCGAGTCCTGAGCCCATGGCGCGATCGACCGAGTCGGGTAAGCCCCTGAGCCGAGGTCGGCTGGCGAGGCACGTCGGGATCAGCGCCGAGACCATCCGCTTCTACGAGCGGATTGGCCTGCTCCCGAAGCCCCAGCGGGCTGCGAACGGCTACCGCGTCTACGACGACACCGACGTGCTCAAGCTGCGGCTCGTCCTGGGGGCGCGCGCCTTCGGGTTCTCGCTCAAGGAGATCGGCGGGTTCCTCGCCCAGCTCGACCGCGGGAACGCCGGGTTCGCCGACGTCCGGCGGGCGCTCCAGCTTCGCACCGAGAGCATCGAGAGGCAGATCGCGGCCCTGAAGCGGCAGCGCGCGGACCTGGAGCGGTTCCTGCGCGACTGGGAGCGCTCGGCGTGCCCGGTGAAGAAGAGGCTCCTGTCGGGGCCCACGCGGAGATAGGCCGCTTGACCTTGGACCATGGTCCAACCTCTACGGTGCTCTCCGCCGGCGACCTTCCGCCGACAGGAGGCGGCCATGCCAGGGACCAAGCTCTTCTACTTCTCCGCGACCGGAAACACGTTGGCCACCGCGCGCCAGCTCGCGGCCAGGCTCCCCGACACCACGCTGGAGCGGATTGACGCCTCGGGTGACGCCCACGCCGTCCACACCGATGCCACCAAGGTCGGGATCCTGTTCCCGGTCTACTGCCTGGACCCGGCGCCACCGGTGCTGGAGTTCGCGCGGCGGCTGCGGCTCGACCGCTGCGACTACGCCTTTGCCGTCGCGACCCACAACGGCGACCCCGGCTCGGCCCTCACCGTGCTCGATCGCGCGCTCGCCCGGAACGGCGGCGCGCTGTCGGCGGGCTGGTCCCTGCTCATGCCTGGGACCTCCCTGCACGTCGTCGACTACACCAACCCGCCCGAGGAGCGTCGGGCCCGGCTCGACCAGGCGCGGCACCGCATCCCCGAGATCGCCGCGGCGGTCGAGAAGGGCGAGCGGCACGCACTGGAGCAGCGCGCCCGGTTCGGGGAGCGGTGCAAGTCGCGCGTCAACCGCACGATCCTGACGAGCGTGTACCCGGCCCAACGCCACTTCCAGGTCGAGGAGAGCTGCTCGGGCTGCGCGACCTGCGCGCGGGTCTGCCCCTGCGGCAACGTGCGGCTCGAGGCGGGCCGCCCGAGCTGGGGCGACGACTGCGTGCAATGCCTGGCGTGTCTGCACTGGTGCCCGCGCTCGGCAGTCCAGATCGGCGGCCACACGCAGGGCAAGCTGCGCTACCACCACCCGGACATCCAGGTGTCGGACGTTGCGCTGCGCTGAGCGCAACTCCTCGGTCGAGGCGTGCCCCTCAGGTCGCTGCGACAGCCGCCCTGGCCGGAGGTTTGCAGAGCCTCCTCGCGCTGCGTCGAGGCTTGCTGCTGGCCCGAAGAACTCCACCCTTGGCTAGGAGGCAGAACGGCCGCCCCGCTCAGCAGCGTTAGCAAACGGGCGAACCATCGAACTCGGCAGTTTTCTGGCATCACCGTTCTGCCTCCCGGGGGTACTGGCCCTGCGCCTCGGGAGGCAGGACTCTTTCTGGACCTTGGCCTTGCCGTCCTTCGCTCCGGCTGCCGAGCATCGGCGGTCGCGCTCAGCGAAGCCTCGAGGGCGGTCGGGCCCGCCGTGAGCTCGTCCTCGGCCATCCTCTGCGGGGCCGGAATGGCGCGCGGGGGCTCGAGACCGAACTCAGGTACGAGTCGGCCTCGGGAAAGTAGGCGAGCGCGTTGGCCATGTCGGGCCAACGACGACGACCATCGCGAGGGCGCGTCTTCGACTCAAAGGAACTCTCCAGGCGGCCCGACCTCGAACGAGGGTCCACCCGCGGCGGTCGAGCGCACGGAGCGCCAGGCTCTAGTAGCCACCGGAGGGAAAGGCCCATGCAGCGGTCGATGGTCCTCGTCGCGCTCGGCGTCCTCGGCTCCAGCATTCGGCCGGGGCGGCGCTCAGAATCGACCGCGACCGCTCGTGCTCGATGCCGCGTGGAAGAAGCGCCTGCCTGACGGCCGAGGCAGCCAGGCCCTCAGGCTTCACGGCTCGGACTTCGGCGAGTCCACGAAGACCGGCAGCCCCCGCCTCAGCCTCACCTCGAGCACCTGGCGGTCCTTCGTGATGTCGACGACCTCTCGCAGGACGTGCGTGCCCCCCTCCTTCTCCCTGGTCGGCACCAGCAGCGTATACCGCCCCGGCGCGACGGCTGGGAAGCCGCGCCCCGCCAGCAACGTCACCGCCCATTGCGACTGCCGATTGAGCGCTTCGCGCTCGGAAGACGTAGCCGGCAGACCGACCTCGCCCGCGACCAACTGGCCGTATGAGTACTCCGCCGGACTGCCGTCGGCCTCGATGACGTGCAGAATCACGTCGAAGCCATGCCGGCGTGCAACGTCGACGGTCGCGCGGCCACGCATCGGGACGTCGACCTCGACCTTGGTGTAGACCGCCGAGGGGTTGCCAGGCTGTACCGCGGTGACCTCGTAGCGGCCCGGCGCCAACCCGGAGATCACGAAGGCTCCGGAGGAGTCCAGGTTCGCCAGGTGGGGCTCCTCGGGAGTGCGGTAGTCGATGTGCATCACGAGCTTCGGGTGCGTCGACCGGACCCAGCCTCGGGCTCGCTTCAGCTCGCCCGGGTCGTCCTTGACCGTCCCCTGGATCTCGCCGCCCCGCTCCAGGAAGACCTGGATGTTCTCGCGATCCGGCGGAACGGCGAGGACGCGCGGACGATGGCCGGCTTCGTACACGAAGAGGTGCGTCGCCTCCGGGCCCCGGTGCTCCAGGCGGAACGTGCCGTCCTTGCCGGTCCTCGGATGCTCGGCGAGGCGCTCGGCGACGTAGGAGTTCGGATGCTCCACGCTCTCGAACCAGTCCGCGAGCGCCTCCGCGGTCCCCGCCTCGACGAAAGCGTCCGCGAGCGGCGTGAGGCTCCCGTCCTCGAGGACGACCCCGGCGAGCGTAGAACCGCGGGAGAGGACGAGGTCTCCGAGGTCGAGCACCTCACCCGCCTTGTGCTCCAGGGGCCTCGTGAGCGAGGCGTAGCCGGGCGCGGTCACCTCGAGATCGTACAGGCTCTGGGGCCAGCGCTCCGTCTGGAAGCGACCGTCGGCGCTGCGCGTCTCGCATCGGTCGAGGGTGAAGATGCGCACGGGTTCGCCCTCGGGCGAGACGACCCTTCCGCGCACGACCATCTTCGTCCGCTCGCGCTCGAGACGTAGCGTCACTGTCTGCCCGGTCTTGGCCTGCTGCTTGGATTCCTCGAAACCCTCGGCCTCTGCGGTGACGAGGTACGAGCCCGACCGCAGGTGACGGAGCTCGAACCTCCCCGTCGCGCCGGTCTCTTCGCCGTCCTGGCCGCCTGGATCGTCCGAACGCCGGCGAGTTCCATCCGATGGCCCTGCGAAGACCTGTGCCGCGGCGATCGGCCTGTCCTCGGCGTCGACCACCACCCCCGAAAGCGTCGCCGCCGCCTCGAGCTTCACCGCGAGCTCGACCCGCGGCCCGGTAATGTCGAACTCCAGGCGCGCTGGGATCGCGGCCAACTCCCTCGGCGGGTTCACCTGCAAGACCTGGGAGCCCTTGGCCAGACTGGTCAGGCGGAAGCGACCCTCGAGGTCCGTTTCCCCAGAGGACCTATGACCCTGCGCGACCGCGATGTGCGCCCCTGCGCAGGGTGAGCCGTCGGGGCCCAGGACCTTCCCCTCGATGACGGACCCTGGCTCGAGCGCGACCTCGACATGGTCGCCTGGCAATTTCGTCAACCGTCTGACCTCGAAGAAGTCGTCGTGCATGACCCTGAGCACGAACTCGCCCGCCGGCGCCTCGTCCAAAGTGAACGAGCCGTCGGGGATCGTCCGCGTAGTTCCGACCCAGCGGTCGTCGTTCTTGGGGTCTTCCAGCACGACCAGGGCGTCCGGGACGGGCCTCGCATCGGCTGCGCTGAGCACGCGACCCCGCAACGGAGCGGCAGGCCGCAGGACGATGGTCAATGGCGCACGAACCCTGCCTGGAATCCGCCCGGACCGCCGCTCATACCCCTTCCGCTCCACCGTCAGGTTCTCCAGTGCCTCCAGCGCGTCCTCGAAACGGAAGCTGCCGTCCGCCGCCGACTTCGCCACCACCTCCAGTCCGCCCGCGCCGTCGCTCAAGGTGAGCGTGGCGTCCGCCAGCGGCTCCCCTTGCACGGTCGTGACCCTTCCCGAGAGGGTGTGGCAGTCGCCGAGGGAGAGCACCACCGGATCCGCGGGGACGTTGGCCGGGAAGGCCTGGACGTGGGCGCTCGCGCACTTCCCGCCCGTCGCGGTCACCAGGTGCACCTCCTCGGAACGCAGACGCTCGAAGGTGAACTCGCCTCGACCATCCGTCTTCGCGGCACTCCGGAGGTGGCCCTTCAAGAGGCGGACTTCGATTCCCGGGACTGGAGACCCGTCGAGCGAGACACGGCCCTGGACTCGCGCGGGCTCTTCGAGGTCCAGGTCCGCCGTGGTGAACCCGCTGGTGGTGGAGCCGTGGGCCGGGAGGAACCCAGGGTGCACCGCCAAGAAGTCGCAGCGCTCGTCGAAAACCGCGTCGACCTCGACCTTCCCGAGGCCGTCGCTGACCTTTCGCAGCACGTGCTTGCCCTGTGTCACGAGGACTCGGACGCCCGCCATTCGCGTCTTGTCGGAAGTCCGTACCCGGGCGGTACAGGTCTTCGCCGTGCGGAGCACCAGCTCGAGTCCGTAGGTCCCGCTGGCGACCTCGCTTAGCGCTGCAAACCCACGCCCCTTCCGGGCCAGGAGGACGAAGCGGCCCGTGGAGACGGGGACCGCGAACGTTCCATCCTCCGCAGAGGCCGCCGTGAAGGTGCGGGCGAGATCGTCCTCGCGCGACAGGAACTCCTCGGCGAGCCGCTCCGCCGCGGGCTCACAGGAGCAGCTCGCCAGTCGCTCGGTGCACTCGGGGACGCAATCGCACGGCAGCAACGCGAGATCGTCGAGTGGGTCCTCCGTTGCCACCACGACCGCGCCGGCGACCGGGCCTGCCGGCCCCGAGACCCGACCGGTGATGACCGCAGTCGGGGCGGCCGAGACCTCTGTCAGGAGAGAGCCGGGTGCCTGACGCGGCATATCCATTCCTGGAGCAAGACTCGAAGCTCCTTCGGGTGCCCGGCCCGCAGCACGAATGACCATGCCCCCGAGCGCGGCCAACGTCGCGATCGCCAGAGACCAGAGGATGATTGTTCTGCATCGAGGGTAGGCCATGGGGGTGAATTCGACGCGCCGATTCTACGGCGGAGTCCGAGCCTGAGTGCTTCACGCCACGCCTCGGATGGTCCCACGACACCTGTTCAGGGGCCTCTCGGGCTGCGCACGCAGGCAACGGCTCAGCCACTTCGGCATCGAAGTATTCGTGGGACAGGGCGGCCGCTGCCTGGATGTCCCACGCCTCCAACGTCGGGTGTCTTCACTTTCGAGGGCTCGGTGCAAGACGACCAGCGCGAGCTTGTTCGCCTGTACGAGGAGCTGGGCCCGGTGGTCTACCGTCGGTGCCTCCGGCTTCTCGGGGATCGCGAGGCCGCGCGCGACGCGACGCAGGAGGTCTTCGTGAGGCTCCTCCAGCACCCCGACAAGCTGCGCGAGCGAACCGTCGCCGTCCCCTTCGTGTTCGCGGTCGCGACCAACCACTGCTTCAACCGCCTGCGGGACGATCGCCGGCGCAGCCGCAAGCTGGAGGCCGAGGCCGCGGACCGCGCCGAGCACTCTGAGGATCCGTCGGAGGCGCTGGCGCAGTCCATGCTCGCGGGCCCGCTCTTCGAGGGCGTCGACGAGGAGACCCGGGCGATCGTGGCCGGCGTCTTCGCGCACGACCTGGAGCGGCAGGAGGTGGCGGCCCAGCTGGGCGTCTCGCGCAAGACCGTGACCCGCAAGCTGGAGCGGTTCTTCGCCCGCGCCCGCGAGCTGCTGGCGGGGGGCGAGTCATGAACTGCCCTTCCGATCTCGCCTTGGAGATGCACCTGGCGGGTGCGGCCGAACCCGCGGTGTCCGGTCACGTCGAGTCGTGCGCGGGCTGCCGGACCCGCCTGGGGCGCATGCGCGACGAGGGCGAGGAGTTCCGACGCGAGGTCCTCCCCGCGATGCTCGGACGCATCGTTCCTGCCGACCTCCCCGCCGCCCGGCGCCGCGAAAGTCCGGAGCGCCGCCGATGGCTCGCCTGGGCCCCGCTGCCCGCGGCGCTCGCCCTCGCCGCCGCCGCGCTGGTGATGGTGATGCGTCCGCAGAGCGCCGACCCCGGCTACGTGGGCCTGAAGGGCGCCCCGCTCGGCCTCTCCGTCTTCGCCTCCACCGGCGGCCCCGCGACCCGGGTCGAGGACGGCGGCCCGGTGGCCTCCGGCGCCTCGCTGCGCTTCAACGTCCGCACCGCCGTGCCCTGCCAGCTGTGGCTCCTCTCGGTGGACGAGCGCGGCGCCACCTCGCGGCTCTACCCGGTCGAAGGCGAAGGCGGCGCAGCCGTGAGCGGAGACGCGACGCTGCCGGGCGGCGCCGTGCTCGATGGGGCCACAGGGCCGGAGCGGCTGTTCGCGGTGTGCGCCCCGAGCGCGGTCCCCTTCTCCGCCGTCGAGTCCGCGGTGGCCTCGTCCTTCGAGGGCGACGTGCGCCGCCTCTCGGCGCTGCGCGGCCTGCCCGCGGGCAGCGCTCAAACGACGGTGCTGCTGGAGAAGCAGCCGTGATGCGCAGCGGCCCGGCCGTGGCCCTGGCGGCGGCGCTGCTCGCCGTGCCCGGTGCCGCGGGCGCGGGCTCGCGCCTGGCCGTGGTGGTCGGCAGCGACGACGGCGCCCCGGGTCGCGACCGGCTCTGGTTCGCCGAGCGCGACGCGGAGCGCCTGGCCCGCGCGCTGGTGGAGCTCGGAGAGTTCCGGCCGGAGGACGTCCGGGTGCTCGCGGCTCCCAGCTTGGAAGCGGTGCGCGGCTCGCTGGCTCAGGCCGAGGCGGCGGTCCGCGCGGCGCGGTCGGCGGGCGAGCCCACCTTCCTGCTCTTCTTCTTCTCCGGGCACGCCTCCTCGACGGGGATCGAGCTCGGCCCGGAGCGGCTGGGCTTCGACGAGCTGCGCGGCTTGATGGCCGCCTCGGCTGCGGACGCGCGCGTGGCGATCGTCGACGCCTGCGAGTCCGGCGCGCTCACCCAGGTCAAGGGGGCCCGGCCCGCGCCCTCGCTCAACTTCGCCCTGCCGCTCGGCGACGAGCCCCGCGGCGTGGCGTACATCGCCTCCACCGCCCTCGGCGAGCCGGCGCAGGAGTCGGCGGCGCTGGGCGGCAGCTTCTTCACCGCCCACCTGGAGGCCGGCCTGCGCGGCCCCGCCGACGCCGACGGGGACGGGCGCGTCACGCTCGCCGAGGCCTTCCGTTACACCGCCGCGCGCACCCAGACCGGGACCGCGGCCACCGTGGTGGGCCCGCAGCACCCGACCTTCGACATCCGCATGTCGGGGCGCGGCGACGTGGTGCTCACCGACCTGCGGCGCTCGGAGGCGCGCCTGACCTTGCCGGGCGACGCCGGCTCCACCTTCCGCGTCAGCTCTCCCTCGGGGCTCGTCCAGGTCGACGCCCCCGGCGGCGCCACGCTGGCCCTGCCCTCGGGACGCTACCGCGTGGAGAGCGGGCGCGGCGCGGCGCACCGTGAGGCCGAGGTGGAGCTCGCGCGGGGCCAGTCCCGCCAGGCCCCGGACCTCGCGCCCAGCGCCGTGGCCTCGGGCCAGGCCAAGGGCGGCGAGGAGCAGGTGACCCGGCGGCTCACGCTCTTCACCGGGCCGACCATCGGCTCGGGCACGCTGCCGGGGATGGCCTGGAACGCCGGCTGGCGCGTGGGCGGAACCGTTCGCTTGGGCCCCGTCGACCTGCGCCTTCGCGGCGACTGGATTCGCGCCTACGGCGACGACCAGGGGACGCGGTTCACGTTCGACTCCTGGGGCGGCGGCCTCGGGGTGCTCTACCCGTTCTTCTCGGGCCGCTTCCAGCTCGCCGCGGGCATCGACCTCGGCTACGCCTGGAACACCCAGGGCCTGGGCGACGGCCGCAGCTTCTCCGCCGCCGAGCTGGCCGCGGGACCTGCGCTCCACGCCGGGCTGGCGTTCGGCCCGGTCGTGGTGGGCCTGCAGGCCGGCGGCAGCGCCCGCTTCTTCAAGCTCGACGGCGCGGTGGTGGTGAAGGGCCGCGTCGACGGCAGCCTGACCGTGGGGATCTCGCTATGACTGCCCGCCTCCTCCCAGTGGCAATGTTGGCGCTCGGGCTCGCCGCCTGCGGCGACACCCTCGTGGACCACGTCGGCGCCGCGGTCGAGGCTGCCGACGCGCAGACCTCGAGCGCGGCGGACGCCGGCGGCCTCGGCCCCGGGCCCGACGCGGGCGGAGGCGGCGGGCTGATCTGCGCCGCGGACGACCCTTGCACGTGCGCGCCCTGTACCGCGGGCAGCCAGTGCGCGGCGGGCCTTCAGTGCGTCGAAGGCAAGCGCAAGGGCCAGAGCTGCGGCTTCAACGTCTGCCTTTCCGGCGGGCCCTAGTACGGCGCACCGAAAATTCTTTCCGGGATCCGTGAATGTCCTCGGGGCAAAAACCCACGAAGGGGCATGCCTGGTCCGCAAGCAATCAAGGTCATCATTCCCGAGAAGATTCGCGCGGAGTTGGAAGCAGCCGCGAGGATGGAGTGCGGTTCGCACCGCGACGTGGTCCGGGCGCGAATCGTCCTGCTGGCTGAGCAGGGGCTGACCAACCCGGAGATCGCAAGGCGTGCCGGCTGCACCGAGCGGAATGTCTACCGCTGGCGGACTCGATTCGCGCTGAACCCATCGATGGACAGCCTGAAAGACCGTGGCCGCACCGGCCGTCCGGCCCGAGTCGGCGTCGACGTGCGCTGTGGGCTCATCAAGCTGGCCTGCGAGCGGCCGGACAAGGAGAAGGCGCCTCTGCGGGACGTCTGGACGCATGCCGCCTTGCGGGCCGCGCTCGAGGCCGAAACCGGCGAGCGGATCAGCCTCACCGAGATCGGGCGCATCCTGAAGGCGGCGGAGTTGAGGCCGCATCGAGTCCGCTACTGGCTCCATAGCCCGGACCCGGACTTCCGGCCCATGGTCCAGCGCATCTGTGACCTGTACGTCTCGCCGCCGCCGGGCGCCTCGGTGGTCTGCATCGACGAGAAGACCTGCATCCAGGCGCTCGAGCGAAAGCATCTCGGACGGCCGGCGGCGCCGGGGCGGGAAGGTCGGCGCGAGTTCGAGTACATCCGCCACGGCACCCGCGCGCTCATCGCTGCCTTCGACGTCCGCACCGGCAAGGTCTTCGGGCAGCTCCGGAAGCGGCGCACCGCGGCCGACCTCGACGCTTTCATGGAGGCGCTTGCTCGCCGCTATCCCCGCGGCCCGGTGTACGTCATCTGGGACAACCTCAACATCCACCATGGCGACGCCTGGGTCCGCTTCAACAAGCGGCACGGCGGACGGTTCCACTTCGTCTACACGCCCAAACACGCCTCGTGGGTCAACCAGGTCGAGATCTGGTTCGGCATCCTGCAACGGCGAATCATCAAGAACGCGAACTTCGCCACACCCGAGGCGATGGTGACGCGCATCGAGGACTTCATCCGCTACTGGAACGACTTCGAGGCGCACCCCTTCCGCTGGACATTCCGCGGTCGCTTCCATGACGATGGCTCGCGCCACGCCGCTTGAGCGGCGGGCACGCGAGCCCATGAACAAGAGCGACGACGGCCGACGCACAGCCGAGCAGCTCCTCTGCGAGCACCCCGAGCACAAGCACCTGCGCGTGCGCGCCAAGGGCGACCTCGTGACGCTGGAGTCGGGCCCGGAGGACGACCCGATTCCCCACCTGCGCTTCCGCCGCGCCACCGTGCAGTGGTGGTACCTCGAGATGCCCACGCACACTGGCCGCTGGGAAAAGACTCCCTACCGCGCGACCATGCGCGAGCTATTCGCCATTGTTGAGGAGCAATTCGGCTGGACTCTGGAACCAGTGAATATTCCTGGTGATTTCAACCCAGAAAGATCTTAGGGCGCGCAGTACTAGCGCCCTGCTCCTCGATGGGGGAGGCGCGCACGTGCCTGTCCCACGCCCGGCGGCTCCGGTGTTCCCTCCTGCAGAAGCACCAACCAGAAGGCAGGAGGAACACATGATTCGCGAAGCTCGGGCGGCGATGGTGGTGATGGCGGCGATGTTGGCGGCGGCGTGCGGCGGCGCGGGCGGTGCGGCGAGCGCGAAGGTCGGCTCCGGCGGCGGGGTGGTCCAGCTGCAGAGCGGGCTGACGTTGCAGGTGCCGGCCGGGGCGCTCGCGTCCGAGGTGGAGATCCGGGTGCGCGAGGTCGAGCCGCGCCACGGCAGCCGTGAGTTCGAGCTCGAGCCGGCCGGCACCCGCTTCGCGCTGCCCGCCAGGCTGCGGATCAGCGCGGACCAGCGCGGGAGCCGGATCGTGAAGATCGAGGACGGCACCGAGCGCGAGCTGCAGTTCGAGAACGAGCAGGAGCTCGAGGGCGAGGTGTCCGCCGACGTGCGCGAGCTGGGACGCGTCGCGGTGAAGGTCGACGACGGCCCGCACCACAACGAGGACGGCACGCTCGCCTGCGTCCCCGACTGCGCCGCGGGCCTGGAGTGCGACGACGGCGTCTGCAAAGCGCACGGCGGCGACCAGACCACGACTGACCCGTGCGACAACGGCGGCTACTGGAGCCGGCACGGCGGTTCGACCAACTGCAGCAGCGGCGGTGGTGGCAGCAGCGGCAGCAACGACGGCCACGAAAAGGGCGGCTGAGCGCGGTCAGTTCACCTGACGCAAGCGGCCCCGGAGCTCGGCGCTCCGGGGCCGCTGCGTTGGAGGCGCTCAGCCGTTCTTCTTGAGGAACTCCTGCTGGGCCTTCTTCATCTCCTCAGGGGTCAGATCCTTGATGTGCTGCGCGAGCGACCACTCCACGTCGAAGCGGTCGATCAGGCTGCCGAATCGATCGCCCCAGAAGGCGTTCTCGAGCGGCAGCTCCACCTTCAGGCCGGCGTCGACGGCGCGCTTCCAGGCGGCGTCGACGTCCTCGACGTACAGGAAGAGCGCCGAGGGGATGGCCGCCGCGTCCATCTCCGGGTTCTCGTCGTTCATCATGATGATCGAGTCGCCGATCTGGATCGTGGCGTGCCAGATCTTCTGGCCGGTCGGGTCCGCCATTCGGGAGAAGCTCCTTGGCCCCGAACGCCTTCTTGTAGAGCGCTATCGCGGCCGCGCAGTCCTTCAGTCGCAGCGCTGGGGTCACGGTTCGGAATCCTTCGGGAACGGCTCGTGGCATGGCGGTCGGCTCCTTGGGTTCGTTCGGGAAAGCCCCTCTCCCTAGTGCCGAGCCCGAGCGCTGCATGGAGACTCCTTCGGGGGGCGAGCGCGGAATTGTTCGCGACGCTACGAAGAGTCTCGGCCCCGGAGCCCCCTTCTTACTTCTCGGCCTTGGCGGCGCAGGTGCCGGCGTTGAAGTAGAGGTCGCGGTTGAGCTTCTCCAGGTTGGCCCTGAAGCAGCCGCCCGGGGCGAAGCAGAGGAACCCATCGCAGTCGATCACTGCGGTCCCGACCTGCTTCTCGGCAGCGTCCTTGAACGAGAGGGTCGCAGCGACCGGGGCGCTCGGCCGGCTGGCGGAGAAGGTGTCCCAGTCGAACGCCGTCGCCACGAACTCGCGCACCAACTGGATGCGATCCACGCGCTTGATGTCGCCACGCTGCACGTCGATGAAACGCGCCGCCTGCAGGAAGGCGGGCAGCCGGCCCTGCTTCTCGCGCTCCCAGGCGCAGCCGTTGACGGTGTCGCTCGGGTTGTTGCGCAGGCGCGGGTCCTCGGCCGTGTCGAAGCAGAACCGGAACCGGCCGACGCTCTCCTCCGCATTGTTCATGGTCACCGCATCGCCCTTCTCGCTCTTGAAGGCCCAGCGGTCGACGACCAGCTCGTACTTCCCCGCCGCGAGCGGCTTCACCGGAGTGAACGAGAAGCCCCGGTCCGACACGGCGACCTGCCCGGCAATCGGCTTGCCTTTCTGATCGAGCAGCCGCACCGCGCCGTCGGCCAGCGGCGCGGTGGAGAGCTTCTCCATGCAGACGTAGGTGCTGCACTCGAAGCCCCGCTGGAAGCTGGGGTCCGAACCGGCGACGCCGCAGTGGAGGACGGCGGGCCGGGGATGGTCGCATTGGCCTTCAGCCACGGCGGGGGTTGAGGGGGCGGGCGCGGCGAGGAAGAGGGAGGTGAGCAGCAGCGAGAGCATGGTGAACTCCGTGGTTGGCGGTGAGGAACGCACGAGCCTCCGTCGAGGATCTGCTTCCGGGAGGCACGAAGTCGACGCCTCGCGGCGACGGGCCACACGAAGCGCGAGCCCAGCGGTGGTAGCAGGCGCTCGCCTCCGAGCCGAGCAGCCGCTCCTTCGCCCGCTGTGACGGCGCGGGCCCACGCTACTATGGCGGCCCGATGCCCTCCCGCCGCCTGGACCGCCTCTGCGCCCGCGCCACCCTCCGTCCTGCGGGCCTCGCGGCGATCGCGGTGCTGCTCTTCCTGGCCGCCCTCCCCGCCCTCGGGCTCTTCCTCTACGGCTTGGACCTGATGCTCGAGGAGATGGGGCTCGCCTGCGCGCTTCGGCGCTCCGCGGAGCCCGGCTTCTCCTGGTGGCTGCTCCCCAACGGCACCCCGCTCTTCGCCCGGCCCTACACCCAGGCCCTCTCTCCGCTGCGCTGGCTCTCCTTGGCCTTCCCTCTGGACTGGGCCGTCTCGGCGATGCCCATCCTCCACCTCGCCCTGGGCGCCGCCTCCGCCACCTGGCTGGCGCGGACCTTCGGAGCGCGTTCCCTGACCGCCGGCGCCACCGGCGTCGCCTTCGCGCTCTCCGGTCCGGCGCTCAACCTGATCCACCACTCTCCCTTCCTCGCCGCCGCGCCCTGCCTGCCGCTCGTCTGGGCCGGGGCCCGCCGGGCGCTCCACCCGCGTGGCGGCGCGACGGCCGTGGCCGCGGTGGGCTTTGGCCTGCTCGGCTGCCTCGTGGGAGCCGAGCCCCAGTCCTTCGCGCTCGCCACCGCGCTCGTCGTTTTGGAGATCCTCCTGCGCCGGCCGTGGAGCTCCCGCCGCGTGCTGCGCCGGGGCCTCCTGCTCGGCGGCTGCGTCGTGGCCAGCGTCCTGGGCAGCCTCGCGGTCTGGGCCCCGGCGCTCGCCGAGGCGGCGCTCACCCCGCGGGGCGGCGCGCTGGCCGCCTCCGACGCGCTGCGCCGCTCGTTCACGCCCGGATCGTGGCCCAGCCTGCTCATCCCCGGCGCCGAGCAGCCCGTCCAGCCGTTCACCACCCTCTCCAACGTCCTCGAGGGCCGCACCTGGAGCCTGCCGTGGGACGCCGAGGCCTACCTGGGCCCGCTGATGCTGGTCGCGGCGGCGCTGGCCTTCGCGCGGCGGCGCACGGCCTCGCTCTCGGTGGTGGCGGTCGTCGGCGCGCTGCTGTCGGTGGGCGACACCCTCCCGCTGCTCCCCGCGCTGATGAAGCTCGTCCCCCCGCTCGCCACCTTCCGCTTCCCGGCCAAGTACCTGGTCATCACCGCGCTCGCCATCACGGTCCTCGGCGGCATCGGACTCCAGCAGGTCGCGCGCAGCCAGCGCCGGCGCCGGGCGTTCGTCCTCGCCTCCAGCGCCGCCGCGGCGCTGCTGATCCTGGCCATCGGCCTCGTCCTCACCAGCGCCGATGCCCTCGCCCAGAGCGCGTCCCCCGCCGCCCCGCCCGTCCCCTTCCTGCCCACGCTCTCCTCGGTCCTGTCGCGCGGGCTCGTCCAGGCGCTCGTCCCGCTGGTGGGCGCGCTGCTCGTCGCCCGCTTCGCGCCGCGCCGGGTGGCGCTGCTCCCGGCGCTGCTCGCCCTCGACCTCGCCTTCGCCGCGCCTTCCTCGCTGCAGGTCGGGCCGCCGCTCGGCCGAACGGCGTCGCCGCTGGCCCGAATCCCGAGCTCGGGCGCCATGCCCAACCACTTCTGCATCGACCCCGAGCTCGAGAAGGGCACCTTCTTCGACGAGGAGACCTCGGCCTGGGTCGGTTCGCTGCGCTTCCAGAAGACCTGGGGTCTGGGCGAGCTGCCCGCCTGCGACGGCGTGACCACCGCCATCCCCTACTCTGCGCTGCGCACCCGCATCCACTACGTCCTCGAGAGCGGGCTGCGCTCCAAGAGCGTCTCGGCCGCCTGGGTCCTGGGCTGCACCCACGTGGTCACCGCTCAGCCCTGGCCCGGCCTGGAGATCGTGCCGATGGTCGGCGCTCCCCCGGGCGCCACGGTGCAGCGCCTGCCGGCACCGGTGACGGCGTCCTTCGTGGTCGCCGCGCCGCGCCTGCTCTCCGAGGCCCAGGTTCTGGACGCGATGCGCTCCGCGCGAAGCCTCGATGAGGTCGCCTCGCTCGTCGACGACCCGCTCGGGCGCCTGGCGGGACGCGCCTTGCCGGTCGCGAGCGGCGGCCTGGGCATCGCGCGCCTGACGTGGCCCAGGCAGGACGAAGCGACGCTGGCGCTGACCGGGACCGGCGGTGGCGTGGTGGGGCTCAAGACCTTCTACCAGGTGGGCTGGAGCGCCCGGCAGGCCGGCCGCGAGCTGCCCATCGTCCGCGCGCACGGCGTGCACCTCGCCGTGGTCGTCGACGACGCCGCGGCGGGCCCGGTCGAGCTGCGCTACCGCCCGCCGCACCTCGCCGCCGGCGTGGCGTCGAGCGTCGTGGGCGTCGCTCTGCTCTGCCTGCTCTCGTTCCTGGGCCGGGCCCGCCCCAGAGCCGTGGAGGTGCGCGCGTGAGCTTCCCCTGCCGTCCGACGCCCCTCCGCGGGTGCTTCGAGCTCGAGGCCGTCTTCTCCAGCGACGAGCGCGGCTCGTTCACCAAGATCCACCGGGCGGACTGGCTCGAGGAGATCGCCGGGGAGCGCCTGGTGTTCCGCGAGACGTACTACTCGACCTCCAACCCCGGGACCCTGCGCGGGCTGCACCTGCAGCGGCCGCCGGCGCACTACTGGAAGCTCCTCCACTGCCTCGACGGCGAGATCTTCGACGTCATCCTCGACCTGCGCGCCGGCTCCGGGACCTTTGGAAAGGCGTACACGCTCACGCTCGGCGCCGAGGGCCACCGCTCCGTCCTCATCCCGCCGGGCTGCGCCCATGGCTTCTGCGTGCCCGGACCGCGTGCGGCGCGGGTGCTCTACGAGGTCACCGCCACGCACAGCCCCGAGCACGACACCGGCGTGCTCTGGTCGAGCGCCCCGGTCGCCTGGCCTGTCACCGCGCCGGTGATGAGCGCGCGGGACCGCGCCTTGCCGACGCTCGAGTCCTACGGGACGGGGATCGCCCTGTGAACTATCTCGTCACCGGAGCCACCGGCTTCATCGGGCGCCACCTCGTGCCCGAGTTGCTCGCGAAGGGCCACGCCGTCACGGTGGTGGAGCACCGCTCGCCCGTCGTGCCGGAGCTGCGCGGCCGGGTGCAAATCCTTCCCAGCAGCGGGCTCGAAGCCATGCGCGGCCTGGACGAGGTCGTCGTGCTGCACCTGGCCACGCTCTTCGCGGGCCAGCACACGAGCGGGCAGGTGGACGCGATGGTCGAGGCCAACCTCGCGTTCGGCCAGCGGCTCCTGGAGGCGCTCGACCCGAAGAAGTGCGCGGGCTTCGTGAACGTCGGCACCACCTGGCAGCACTTCGAGTCGGCCGACTACCACCCCTTCAACCTCTACGCGGCGCACAAGCAGGCGTTCGAGGACGTGCTGCGCTACTACGCCGAGGTGCGGGGCCTGCGCGCGCTGACGCTCAAGCTTGCCGACAGCTACGGGCCCGAGGACCCACGGCGCAAGATCGTCTCGGTCCTGCTCGCCCAGCTCGGCAAGGACGCCGCGCTCGACATGTCCCCAGGCGAGCAGTTCGTCGATCTCCTGCACGTGCGCGACGCCGTCGGCGCGCTCTTGCACGCGGCCGACCTCGTCCGGACCCGCAACGACCTGCCGCGGCCGTGCTCCTTCCAAGCGACGAGCGGGCAGCCCCTCACCTTGCGCGCGCTGGTCGCGCTGCTGTCCGAGGTCTCGGGCCGACCGCTCCGGGTGAACTGGGGCGCGCTGCCGTACCGACCTCGCGAGAACCTGCACCCGGTGACGTTCGGCCAAAGGCTCCCGGGCTGGACGCCGGCAGTCGACCTGCGCAGCGGACTCGCGGAGCTGCTCGGACGAGCCGGCCAGCGATCGGAAGCCTGATCATCCCGGCTGGCGCCTCGAGGTCTGCCCACCACTTCAGCCCGCGCAGGCGGGCTTGGCAAAGTCAGCGGCTTCAGCCGCCGGCACGCCCCGAGATCGAACCCCGGCACGCCCCGAGATCGAACCCCGCCAACCCGGCACGCCCCGACATCGAACCCCGCCACTTCGGCACTCCCCGACATCGAACCCCGCCACCCCGGCACGCCCCGACATCGAACCCCGCCACCCCGGCACGCCCCGACATCGAACCCCGCCACCCCGGCACTCCCGACATCGAACCCCGCCACCCCGGCACTCCCGACATCGAACCCCGCCACCCCGGCACGCCCCGACATCGAACCCCGCCACCCCGGCACGCCCCGACATCGAACCCCGCCACCCCGGCACGCCCCGACATCGAACCCCGCCACCCCGGCACACCCCGACATCGAACCCCGCCGACCCCGGCACTACCGACATCGAACCCCGCCACCCCGGCACCCCAAAATCGAACCCCGGCCCCCAGCATCGAACCATCGGCGGCCTCGATGGTCAGCCGTCGAGGATGCGCGACCAGTTGCGCGAGTGGCGCAGCCGCGTGCGGTGGAGCCAGAACGAGAAGGTGGTGACCATCACGTCGGAGCCGTACTTCCAGACGTTCACGTAGTTCTTCTCGTCGCCGTAGTGCGTGGGGATGGGCTGCTCGCCCAGCCGGAAACCGGCGTTGATGAGCAGGATGATGATCTCGGTATCGAAGTGGTAGTCGTTCGACAGCCGCTCGAACGGCAGGCTCGCGAGCGCCTTGACCGAGTAGGCCCGGTAGCCGGAGTGGTACTCGCTGAGCTTCTGCGAGAGCAGCAGGTTCTGGAAGGTGGTCAGGAAGCGGTTGCCCACGTAGCGGATGACGGGCATCCCGCCCTGCAGCGGGTGCCCGCTGATCCGCGAGCCGAAGACGAGGTCGTACTCGCCCGACTCGACGCGCCCCAGGATGTGCGCCACGAGCTCGGGGGCGTACTGCGCATCCCCGTGGAGCATCACCACGTGGTCGTAGCCGCGCTCGATGCAGTGCCGGTAGGCGAACTTCTGCGAGCCCCCGTAGCCCAGGTTCGTCGGGTTGCGGTAGACGCGCAGCTTGGGGATCCGCTCGGCCCACTCCTGCACGACCTCGCTCGTCCGGTCGGTGCTGCAGTTGTCGACGACGAAGACTTCCTCGACGCGCTCCAGGACGTCCGCGGGGATGCGGGAGAAGACCTTGGGCAGCGTCTTGGCGGCGTTGTAGGCGGGGATGTAGATCGCGGATTTCATCGAGTCAGGGCCTCGCACGCGGTGGGCCTCCACCATACCGGATTGGCCTTCGGTCCCCGGTCGCCGTCGATACCGCTGCCCAGCAACAGAGCGAGGCCTCGCCCGGGCGGTGGGCTGGACGCAAATCCCTGAGCTGACGGCTCGCGGTCCCCCGGGGCATCGTTCCGCGGAAGCTCCGACGACGGCGGCCTGGCGCCAGTCCTGCTACGGTCCCCGGATGCGAACCCGCCTCCTCGCCATCCTGATCGCGGCGCTGGCTGCCGGCTGTACCCGGTCCTCGTCCCCTCCGCCGGCTTCACCGCCCGCATCGGCCGACCCCGCGCTGCAGACCACCTTCACGGACGACTTCGAGCGCTCGGAGCTGGGGCCGACTGGAACAACACCGGTGGGCCGTACCGGATTCGAGGGAGGGCGTCTGGTCTTCGCGCGGGTCCACAACCATCCCTTGTGGCTGAAGCGGCGCCTGCCCGACGACGTGCGGATCGAGTTCGACTGCCTCTCCAAGAGCCCGGACGGGGACATCAAGGTCGAAGTCGCGGGCGACGGGAAGACATTCCAGTCCGACCAGGACGTCGCGCGGGACCTCATCTACACGGCGTCCGGCTACGTCTTCATCTTCGGCGGCTGGAGCAACTCCCGCTCGGTGCTCATCCGGCAGGACGAGCACGAGTGGCAGCACCGGGCCGGGGTCCCGCAGCGCACCAGCCCGCGCGTCGAGCCGGGGCGCAGCTACCACTGGACCCTCGAGAAGAAGGGGACGCACCTGACCTGGAAGCTGGACGGCCAGACCTTCCTCGAGCGCGACGACCCGAACCCGCTGGCCGGTCCTGGTCACGACCGCTTCGGCTTCAACGGCTGGGAGACCGAAGTCTCCTGCGACCACCTGAAGATCGAGCCGCTGTAGGCCAGTGAGGTGCAAGCGCAGCCGCTCGAATGGCGCCGCGCTTCGCGATTACGGCGGGCCCGGCCGCTCTTCCTGGGCAACCCGCGGTTCCACAGGAGAGTCGCGCAGCGTCAGGCTGACGATCGTCAGGCCCATGTTGCGCAGGTCGAGCGCCGCCGCCTCCCTCACCCTCGCCGCCAGCTTGTCGCGGTCGCTGCGGATCTCCTCGGCCTCCAGCGCGCCCATCGCGGCGCTCAGGTGCCCGGAGATCGTTTCCAGAGCCACCTTCATCACGTCGTCCTGGCTGCGGCCCAGGAACTGCTCGGCGGCGGTGGCCAGCGCCGCCTCGCTGGCCGAGTCGATCTTCACATGGGCGACGCCGTCCACCGTCAGCGGCCCGCCACTGGCGACGTGGACCAGCGGGGTGTGGATGCGCAGGGTCATCAAGTCCAGGCCCATCGTCTGGGCGGTCTCGAGGACCGGCCAGACGAAGGTGCCGCTGCCGCGGACGATGCGGAAGCCGGTGCGGCCGCCGGAGACGACCAGCGCTTCGTTGGGGCCGACCTTGCGGTAGCGCGACCCGAAAACGAACAGCACGACGAACATGAAGAGCGCGCCCAGGCCCGCCATGGCCACCACCAGCTGCTGCTCGTTCATGGTGCCTCCCCGTGCGCGAAGCGGCCTGCTGCCAGCGGAGTCTAGTCCAAGCTGGGAGCGAGGTCGGGAGCGCGGCGAGGCTTGCTGAAGATATGTCAGCGTTCATCAACATGGACCGCGCCCCGGAGCCTCCCCGCAGCCTCGGCTCCTCGACCTCAGGGGCCAAGGAGCGCCGCGAGCTCGTCCGCCACCGCCGGCTCGCCCTTCCCGGACCGGATCGCCGCCAGCTCCGCGCGAGCCGCCTCGACCTCGCCCGAACGGAAGAGGGCGTAGGCACGCAGCTCGCGGGCGAACTCCACCTCCGGGGTCGCGTTCGCGGCCTCGCCCAGGAGCTTCGCGGCGCCCGCGAAGTCCCGGTCGGCCAGCGCGAAGGCGCCCTGGTAGAACGCGGTCTCCGCGTCTCCGGGCCCGCGCGCCAGGCGGCGCGCGAGCAGCACCCGGCGGTCGGCGTGCAGGCCCAGGAGCCAGGCGGGAAGCTCGCGCAGCTCGGTCGTTCGCAGCAGGGCGTCCAGCCGCTGGAGCCGGCGCTCCAGCGGCGCGCTGGCCAGGACGTCATTCATGGTCCCCTGGACCGCGAACCACGGCTGGCTCGCCTCGCGCAGCCGCGTCGGCCACAGCCGGGCGATGAGCTCGCTCTGGGCGAAGCGCGTCCGGGCGCGCTCGGCGTCCATCATCGCGACCAACTCCGGCGCGAGCTCCGACTCGTCGTTGGGGCGACCCGGGACGAGCCGGCCGGGGTGCAGGTCGGTCAGCGGCTCGACTCCGCGGGTGAATTCGGCCAGGGCCGGGGCGTCGGCCAGGAACGTCGCGCCCAGCTGCTCGGGCAGCTCGAAGCCCAGCGCGGTGAGCTCGGGCCGGACGGCGGGCTCGGCCCATTGGCGCAGGAAGTCCTGCTCCGCCGGCGCCTTCGTGCCGCGGGTGCCGAGCAGGGTCCACTCGTAGCGCCGCCCGGTCCAGAGGCTGCAGTCCTCGAAGACGTCGCAGAAGGCCCGGGTGATCGCCTTGGCCGCCTCGGGCTGCATCTGGTAGACGGGCAGCCAGTAGGTCACCAACCCGCCCTCGGCCAGCCGGCTGCGGATGGCCTCGAAGTGCTCGCGCGAGTACAGCGCCGCCATGCCGGCGTTGATGGGCGGCGGGGGCTCGGCGGTGACGAGGTCGTAGCGCTCGGTGCTGGCCTGCAGGAAGAACCGCCCGTCCTCGACGTGCACGCGCGCCTTGGGGCTCGAGAGCGGCGAGGGCCCCAGGGGCGAGCCCGGGGCGTAGATGAGCTCGGCGTTGCGCAGGATCTCCGGCGAGAGGTCCACGATGTCCACCTGCTCGAGCCAGGGCGTGTCGACCAGGGCTCGCGCCGTCGCCCCGACCCCGAAGCAGACCAGCAGCGCCTTCTTGGCCTGCGGCCGCAGCGCCATGGGCAGGTAGACGAAGTGCTTCATGTACCGCCGCGCGTCGAGGGCGGTGCCGGACATCGAGTGGCCGTTGGTCACCAGCCGCAGGGACCCGGGCTCGCCGGCGAAGCTCGTCTGCAGGTAGGTCAGCGTCTCCGAGAGCCCCTCGGTGGTGGCGACGATGCGGGTGGGGCCGCCGGAGGCGAAGCGCTCGACGAGCCGGGGCAGGTGGCGCTCGCGCACGCAGCCGAAGGGGAAGCTCGCCAGCGCGACCAGCCAGCACAGGCCGGCCACGGCCAGCGCCCGCCGCGAGGCCCAGCTCGCGCACAGCGCGGCGACGGCGCCGTAGCCCAGCGCCAGCAGGAAGAGGCTGCGCTCCATCCCCAAGAGCGGGAGCAGCACCAGGCCCGCCAACGCCGAGCCGGCCGCGGCACCGAAGGTGTTGAAGAGCGCGAGCATCCCGGTGGTCCGCGCCGCCTCGCCCAGCTCCGCCGCCGCCAGCTCGCCGACGAAGGTGAAGAGCGCGCCGGAGAGCGTCGCCGGCAGCAGCATCAGCCACGAGGAGCGGGCGACGGCCGTGGAGAGCCCGAGCGCGAAGTCGCGCGAGACCGGGAGCGGCACGAGGTCGTAGGTGCCGAAGAGCAGCGCCACCAGCGCGCCGGCGGCCACGGCCACGGCGGCGGCGTGGCGCGCAGCCTGGGGGCGATGCTTGAGGACCGCTCCGCCGAGGAGCCCGCCCAGCCCGACGCCGGAGAGCACCACCGCGAGCATCGCCGCGAAGTTGAGGCTCGTGCCGCGGAAGTAGAGGAGCTGGAAGCGGAACCAGACCACCTCCAGCGCCAGCATCAGGCCGCCGGCGAGCGCCGTCGCCACGAGCAGCCGGCGCGCCCGGCCCAGCGGCCTCGCCGGCGCAGGATCCGCAAGAGCAGCAGGAGCCACGGGCGCCGATCCGGGGAAGCGCCGGGAGAGGACCATCGCCGACAGACCGGCCAAGAGGTTGAGCAGCGCCGCCGCCGCGGCCGCCTCCGTCAGCCCCAGCCGCTCGATCAGCCAGAGCTTCGCCCACGAGCGAGCCCGCCACCGCACCGAGGGTGTTCACGCCGTAGAGCAGGCCCAGCACGCTGCCGTACCGACCTTCGTGCGAGAGCGCGCGCACCAGCAGCGGCAGCGTCGCCCCCATGGCCGAGGCGGGCAGGAGCATCAGCACGAAGCCGATGAGCAGCCGCGCGCCGTTGATGAGCACCGGCGAGCCCATCAGCCCGCCCAGGACGTGCGGCAGCGCCGTGACCAGCCCCTCCAGCGCCAGCACCAGCACGAAGCCGAACAGGCCGATGAGCAGCTCCAGCGCGCCGTAGAGCAGGACGGGGCGCCGGGTGCGGGCGCCGATGCGCGCCGAGAGCGCGTTGCCCAGCCCGAGGCCGGTCATGAAGGCCGTGAGCACCAGGGCGCTCGCCCACACCGTGTTGCCCAGCGACAGGCCGGCCAGGCGGAACCAGACCGTCTCGAAGATGAGCGCGGAGGCTCCGGAGACGAAGAAGACCAGGCAGAGCGGCAGGGTCATGGTCCGCAGATTGGCGGCCCGTCCCCGGGGACGTCAACGCGCCCGCCGCCATCCTCCAAGCCGTGGCCGCGTCGGCGCGTTGCTCCGATGACGAGAACGAGGCCGCTCTGCGCTGAGCGATAGCCAGGCGGGGTCGAGCGTCCTTGCTTCCCCCGGCGGGCTTTCCAGAAAGTGTCCAGAGGCGTACTGGCTATGGAAGACGCCGTGCAGCGAAGAGAGGCCACAGCATGCAGACGCGGACTCGCACCGGACGGATGGGCACGCTCCTCCTCGCAGTCACCTCGGCCTGGGCCCTGGCAGGTTGCGACCCGAAGGACGTTCAGACCGATGGCGGCGCCCCCCGCGACGCCACGGCCACGCCGGACTCTGGAGCCCGACCCGACGCGGCTGCGATCCTCGATGCCGGTTCGACCCCGGACGGCAGCTCGGCCGCCGACGCCGAAGTGGTCGCCGACGCCGCGCTGCCGGACGCAGGCCCCGCCTGCCCGGTCATCACGCTGACCAACTGGAAGCTCGTCGACTCCGACGGCGTCGCCAGCGTCTGGGAGGCCCCGGTCTCGCCCAACATCTTCAAGAGCGCTGCCGACGGCGCCTTCCTCAAGATCCGGTCCAAGGCCGTCGGCACCTTCGATCTCGCCTCGGCGGTCAACGGCACCTTCCAGACCTGCGAGCAGTGCCTGCTCGTCGGTGCGGATCTGGTGGACGGAGTCGGCGACCCGCTCTTCTTCCCGCAGTCCGGGACCCTCCAGGTCGACCGCGTCAGCCTGATGAACGGCGCGCTGAAGGCGACCCTGAAGGACGTGCGGCTCGTCCAGGTGGTCATCGACGACAGCTCCACCAAGGTGGTCGAGGGCGGCGCCTGCTTTCAGCTCGCCGGCTCCACCACCATCGACGTCGCCGGACACTGCGGCAACGGGAAGGTCGACGGCGACGAGTCCTGCGACGGCGCGGCGTTCGGCGAGAAGTCCTGCGCGTCGCTCGGCTACAGCGGCGGGACCCTCGGCTGCACCGACGAGTGCATGCTCGACACGCGCGGCTGCGACTTCACGTGCGCCGCCATCGATCTGGGCACCTGGGACGGCACGCGGATCGAGCGGCTCGACCAGGACAGCTGCACCGGCACCACCCGCTACGGCCCGGCGAGCTCCGATCCGCTGGGGTGCGCCACCAACGGCGCCGAGGGCAGCGAGCTCGTCTACTCGATCACCGTGCCGGCCCAAGCCTCCATCCACGTCGCCGTCGTCCCGGCCGCCAGCTACAACCCCTCGCTCTACGTCACCACCTACTGCTCCGACCTCTTCGCCAACGCCTGCGTGGCCGGGTCGCAGAAGAGCTTCGCCGGTGACGCCGAGACGGCCACCGTGACCAACTCCGGGGCGGCGCCCGCCACCTACTTCATCGTCGCCGACAGCCTCCTCTACGGGACCTGCGGCACCTTCTCGCTGGCGGTGACCGCGCCGCCGGTGTGCGGCAACGCCGCCATCGAGCCGCCCGACGAGCAGTGCGACGGCGCGCTGCTCGGTGGGAAGACTTGCGCGAGCCTGGGTTTCGCCGGCGGCGGCTCGCTCGCGTGCACGAGCGACTGCCAGCTCGACACCTCCGGCTGCCAGCAGATTCTGCACCGAGATCTCGTTCAGCGACCTGCTCTTCATGCGCTACCAGGAGTTCAACAACGAGCTCTACCGGGCCGACGTCGCGCCAGAGCTCGGCCAGGCGGGCGTGGGCAAGGACGTGCTCGAGGCCATCTTCGTGTCGTCCGACACCGGGACCATCGACCTCGCCCAGTCCCCCGTGGACTGCGTGCAGTGCCTCTTCGTCCACGAGGACGACGTCGCGGGGCAGGGCTTCGCGCGGCTGTACGCGGCGAAGAGCGGGACCATGGTCCTCGACGCCAGCCCGGTGCCGATGACCGGCACCGGCGTGAGCTTCTCGCTCTCGGACGTGACGCTGGTGGAGACCGATCCGGTCTCCTACCGGACCGTGGTCGGCGGCAAGTGCCTGCACGTCGAGAGCGCGGCGCTCTCCGCCGGCGGGCCCGAGTGCGGCAACACCGTGATCCAGGGAGACGAGCAGTGCGACGGCAGCGCCGGCCTCGCCTGCCAGGACTACGGCTTCACGGGCGGCACGGTGGCCTGCACCGACCAGTGCCGCGTCGACGTCGCCGCCTGCACCGGACCGACCTGGATCTGCGATCCGTCGATGCAGGGCAACGGTTCGTGCGACTGCCTGTGCGGCGCCTGGGACCCCGACTGCGACGCCGACCCGTTCTCGGTCATGTGCAACTTTGCGAACTGCCAGAAGGTGAATGGGGTCGGGCTCTGCCCCTGAGGCCCCTTCCTGCGCCTCCCGGCCGTCATCCACTCCGCCAAGACGAGCTGCCTCTCGAGACGGCGGGCTCGCCGTTCTAGGCGCCTCGGGGAAGGACTTGATCCGTCAGGAGCTCCTGGCGGTTGAGCTCCTGGACCAGACTCTCGAGATTCCAGCGGCCCTCCCAGGTGACCGTCACCTTCGTCAGTGCAGTGGAGGGAAGGGTCTCCAGTGCCGTCACCGCGTCCTCGACCGGCGGAGGAAATCGGGGATGGGGCAGATGGATCTTCGCCTCGGTCCAGCGCCCGCTGCGGCCCCGCTCGAGAGCGATGCGGCAGCTCGCCGCGGACAGGACGAACCTCGGTCCGACCGACAGCCGTCCGAGTTCTCCGAGCCACCCGCCCAGTTTGTCCGAAGACCCAACCACGTCGAGCTCCTCGAGCCGGCCGGCAAGCGGCGAGGTCAGGAGCGCCCGAAACGAGCTGGGATTGAGGTCGTCGGCCATGAGCTCGTGCCCCGTTAGTCCGAGCCTCCTCAGGCCTGGCAGGCCAACAGAGGCAGCGAGGACGCCGAGGTTGGCCTTGGCGAAGAGGCGTCGGTCCCACTTGATGCCCAAGTTCTGGATGGGCCGCTCACGGCTGCTGCCGCACAGGTCCAGCGCTCTCTCGACGGGGCACCCCTCCAATTCCAGGAGGCAACGCTGGCTCGGGTGCAGAAGAAAGCCAGGCGCGACTTCGGGTCCCACACCTCGGCAATCTATCTTCCGTACCGTCGCCCACTCAGGATGGGCCGCAAGGTCGTCCGGCCACTTCTCGTGGCTCGATTCGGAGGGAGCAGGCCGCCAGAAAGCCACGCTCGAACTTCGCCGAGGAAGCTTCCACGGCCGGTGCCAGTGCTCCGAGCCATCGCAAGCGGTTCGACTCCAGGAGCTCCTTTTCCCGCGCGGCTGTGTGTGTCGGAAGCGGCCCCCGAAGCCGCTGGTACTGCAGCGCGATGAACTCCCCCCTCGGGTCGCCCTGCTCCTGCAACCAGTCGGCGAAGACGAGCCGCGGCTCGTCGTCCTCCGAGTGCTCGAGAACCTCTCGCAGCAAGCTCTGGAAGGCCGGATTGGTGGGGGCTGGAGTGCGGTCCATGGCGATGCAATGTACCGCCCTCTTGCCAAGCGATCGGACAGCGCAGCGGGCCGAGTATCAGCGTCGCTACGGCGTCTTGTCCTGGGGCTCGCCATACCGGGCGGCGAGCGCGCCGAGGAGCCGGCCTGAGAGCAGGTACACCGCCGTGCTGCCCGTCAGCCCCACCAGCGTCGTCCCGGTGAGCAGCGGCAGCAGCAGGGCCGGCCCCAGGCGGACGAGGTCGCCCATCCCCTTCATCGCCGCGAAGTCCGGCGCGGCGACCGAGCTGCCCAGGATCGTCCGGCCGAGGAAGAAGCAGGCGCCGTAGAGCGGAAGCGCGGTGAGCGGGTTGCTCAGCGCGGTCATGGCCGCGGCGAGGACCTTGTTGCCGCGCGCGAGGTGGCTCACCGCGAGCGCCAGCACGAGCTGCAGGCCCCAGAACGGAGTGATGGCGAAGAAGAGGCCGACCGCCAGCCCGCGGGCCAGGGCCTCGGGGTGGTCGCGGACCGCGACGAGCTTTTGGAACCAGCGACGCATGGGCGAAGGCACGTTGAAGGCTCTTGGCCTTCGACACAACCCCCTTGCGGGCGGCTGGATTTCGGGCGGCCAGAATCCCCCGGCCTCCTCGACCGTTCCAGCACGACGAACCCGGAGGTCCCATGAACGCCCGCACCGCCGTCCTCGCCGCCCTCGCCGCCATCACCGCCCTGCTGCTGAGCCCCAAAGCCTTCGCGCAGGGCTACTACAACGACGCCGCCGGAGTGAACGCTCCGATGATGAAGGCGGAGAAGACCGTCGTCGACGGCAGGACCGGCGAGCGCAAGCGCGTCATCGTCGAGCAGGCGCCGGCCAAGGACTCGTACGGCAACGCCCAGGGCAGCCAGTTCGACCTCGGCGTCGACGGCGCCTTCGACGGCCAGACCGTGGCGGTGATCCAGCTCTACACGCTGGAGAGCAACTTCGACTTCAAGCTCCCCAAGGCCGCGCTGGCGCAGAAGGGCTTCAGCGTCTACCGGTGGATCGGCAAGGCGCCCTCCCCCAAGGAGCTGGAGAACGCGCTCGAGAAGTCCTGCCAGCTCTGGGTCATCGCCACGGACTCGCCTCAGCTCACCGAGGAGCACGTGGCGATCATCAAGCGCTTCTTCGACGCCGGGCACGGCGTCTACATCTGGGGCGACAACGAGCCTTACTACGCCGACGCCAACGTCCTCGGCCGCGCGCTCTTGGGCGTCCAGATGTCCGGCAACTTGATGGGCCACCAGGTCGTCGGGCTGCAGCAGAAGCCGGGCGGGCCGGGGCTCTTGCCCAAGCACCTGGTGATGACCGGCATCGAGCAGATCTACGAGGGCATCACCATCGCCACCATCGCGCCCAACCAGCAGCTCACGCCGCTCATCTACGGCTCCGCCGGCAACTTCGTCACCGGCCTGTACGAGCGCGACGGCAAGCGCGCCATCTTCGACGGCGGCTTCACGCGGCTCTACAACAACTGGGACACCGCCGGGACCGCGCGCTACGTCAAGAACGCCGCGGTCTGGCTGGCCCACGCCGAGAAGTTCGGTGCGCGGGCGAGCCGGTAGCCGATGGGGCTCGGGGCCAGGTTCCGAATCCGAAAACTCGCCGGCGGCCGGGCTTGGGATTCGGATTCGGAACCTGGCCCCGCCGCCGGCTCCCGGTGTCAGGCCGTGGCGGCGCTCTGGACCACCGAGTGGATTCCCGCGACCAGGGTCTGGTCGAGGATCTGGTCGGTCGAGATGTGCGCGCAGAAGTCGTGCAGGTTGGTGAGCCGCATCGTCTTCGCGTGCCCGCTCGCCCCCTTTCGCGCCTCTGCGTCTCGGCGCACCGCAGCCAGGGTCCCTGGCCGGAGACGGACCACGTGCAGCTCGGTTCGGGCGCGCGCTCGAACCTCGCCGAAGAGGTGGTTCTCCTTCGCGAGCAGCTCGAGGAACCGCTGGCGAACCGTGTCGACCTGGCCAAGCGCCTGGCGCTCCTCGTAGGAGAGGCAGTAGCAGAGACGGTCCGGAGCCAGCCACCCGAAGAAGAGGAATTCGTCGCTGTCGAGGCCGCAGCAGGCCGCCGTCTGGAGAAAGGCCGTAGTCACCTGCTTCTCCACGATCTTCTCGCCCGAGAGGTTGATCGTGTTGCCGGCGCGACCGAGGACCTGGATGCGGGGCGGCTCGAGCGAGAGGAGGCGAACGAGGTCGCCCGTGCGGTAGCGCCACAATCCGTTGCGCGCGGTCACCACCAGCTCGTAGCTCTGACCGGGCGAGCCTCTCCACAGCGGCATGGCCTGCTGAGGCGCCTCGACGGCGGCGAGCTCGAAGTAGTAGAGGTCGCAGTTGAGGAGGACGCCGCCCTCCTCCCCTTCGACCCCGAATCCGAACGCGCCCTCGGAAGCTCGTGTAGGCGTCGATGACGACGGCTTGCGGCAGCAGCCGTTTGAGGAGCGGTCGATAGAGGTCCGCGGCGACGCCGGTGCTGCAGATGTAGGCGAGGTTCGGCCACAGCCGCCGAAGGTCCACGGTCGACCCGCCCTCACGGGCCTCCTCGACGATGGGCGCCAGGACCGGGTCGTCGCGCAGCGAGAGTGCGTTCTCGCGGACGTAGCGCAGGAGCGTGTAGGTGAAGCTGGTGATGCCGCTCGCGCAGGTGATGTTTTGCGGGACCGCCCAACGCATGAGCGCCGGCAGCTTCTGCTCGTGGTTGCGCATGCTGACGATGTCGTCGGGGATGCGCTGGAGGCGGCGCAAGCGCTTGTTGCGCTGGCTCCCCACGCCGCTGATGTAGCCCGCCGGCACCCCGTCGAGATCCTCGATTCGGGCCGGCGCCACGTCGTAGAGCGCCAACCCGGCGAGGAGGCGCTCCGCGCGCTTCCCAGCCGCTAGGACGGAGTAGGTACTGCGGCCGAACCCCAAGCACCAGTCGTCGATCGAGGCATCCGTGTGCGGGATCAGCTTGGGGCTGCCCGAGGAGCCGGAGCTGTAGACCCATTGGGTGACCGGGGCGCTGCTGAGCACCCCGGGCCGCGACCTGCTCGCCTGGATGTCGGCAGCAAGGTCGGCGTAGCGAGCCACCGGCACGCGCGCGCTGAACGGCTCGGGTCCGGCAACCGTGCCGAAGCTGAAGCGCCGCCCGAAGTCCGTGTCGGCGTTCGCGCGCAGCAGTCGGTGCAGGAGGTTCGTCTGCGTCGCCTCGACGTCGGCGAGGGCGCGCCGGCAGCGCCGCATCTCCAGACGTGACTTCCACGTCGCCAAGGCGCCGAGCAGAGGCGCCGTCGCGTCACGGGAGCAGCGCTCGTTCGCGGCCGCGCGACTCATCGCTGCCTCCGCTCGTGAAGCTGCGGATTCTTTGGCTCGCTGGTTTCGATCGGCGTCCTCCCCCAGCCGGACTGGCCGGCCCGGCCACTGCGCATGGAGGTCGGTGAGCAGACGACGGCCGGCCCCCCTTCGCCCTTGGCGATACGCTCAGTCCCGCCCGCCCTTCTCGCTCACCCCCGGGACCTGCTTTCTCGAGCGGCGCCAGTATCGCCGACCTCGACCGCTTCGGCATCCGGGCGGTGGCCCTGCTGCAGACCATCTCCGCGTCTGGCCGACAGGGTCAGCAGTAGCTGAAGAAGCTCGAGTTTCGCGCCGAGCAGACCATTGCCGGGGCCTGCTGCGCGACCGGTACGTCCGCGCCGCGTCTTCCGCGACCTGGACCTGAAGGGCACGCTCAGCCGCGACATCATGGAGCGCCCGGCGGAGCCGCGACTGAACGAAGCCTCCGGTGCCCCGGTGGTCCGCTTCAGGAGGTCCTCCCGATCCCCCGCCCGGGGCATCCCCGAGGCATCGCTCCTCACTGCCCATCGTCCGGAGAGCGACCCGCGGGTGGTATCCTTGCGCCCGCATCTCACCTGCGCGCCTAGGGGCGCAAGGACGTTTGTGAGCGCACGGCCACTTTCAGCACGGCACCCCCGACCCTTGCTCCCAGGCCACCGCCGACCCGCAGCCCGCGGGCTTGGCCCGATCGCATTCCCGGAGGCTTCATGAGGACCCCCCTTTCCGCGCTCGCCGCGGCGACCTTGCTCTGCCTGTCCACGAGCGCGAGGGCCACCGACTGCTATGGCGACAGCGAGTGCGACTGCAACGAGATCTGCGACACGAGCTACGAGCCCTACAAGTGCGCCGCTGCCGGGCTGCGAGCGGTGGGGGAAAGCTGCCTCGGAACCGGAGTGTGCGCCCAGGGCGGGGTCTGCTGCTCCGGCTGCGTGGACGCGAACCAGAGCGACAGCTGCGTCTCGGGCTGGACCGCGTGCGCGCCGCAGGCATGCCAGACCGCCAATACGTGCTTGAACCACGCGTGCCGCTACGGCCAGAAGGGCCATGGGACGGCCTGCCCCGGCGGCGTCTGCACCGGCGCCCCCGGCTGCACCCCGGGCTGCTTCATCAGCGGCACCTTCAGGTCGCCAGGAGAGATCAACCCGGTCAATCCCTGTCAGTCCTGTCAGCCCGCGGTGACCACCAGCGACTGGAGCCCCACCAACGAGGGGCTGCCCATGACCTGCGCCGCGGGGAGGATCTGCCACCTGGGCACCTGCACCGCCGGCTGCAACATCTCCGGCTTCGTCCCCGAGGGCGCGGCCAACGGCCCCTGCCAGACGTGCCAGCCCCTGGTGAGCCTGACGAGCTACAGCCCCGCCAATGAGGCCCTGCACTCCAGCTGCACGCAGAACAACTACTGCCACTCGGGCTCCTGCCAGCTGGGCTGCAGCATCGGCGGCGCCTTCTACGCCGACCAGACCGCCAACGGCTCCTGCCAGAGGTGCATGGCGACCACCAGCAGCGTCGCCTGGACCAACGTCAACGAGGCCCTGAAGAGCAGCTGCGGGACCGGGAGCTGGTGCCACAACGGCAGCTGTGCCTCCGGTTGCAGCATCGGCGGGCTCTTCTACGCCGACCAGGCCGCCAACGGCCCCTGCCAGGTCTGCAACGCCGGGAACACCAGCTGGACCAACATCAACCAAGGCCAGTCCTGCGGCTCGGGGCAGTACTGCAACGCCGGCGTGTGCGGCGTGGGCTGCAGCATCGGCGGGACGGTCTACGGCAACGGCAGCCTCAACCCGGGCAACCCCTGCCAGTCGTGCCAACCGGCGATCAGCACCACGGCCTGGACCAACAACGCCGACTCCTCCTCCTGCGGCGGCACCAAGGTCTGCTACGCCGGCAGCTGCGGCGACGGCTGCGTCATCTCCGGCCAGTTCTACGCCACCGGCACCGCCAACCCCTCGAACGCCTGCCAGGTGTGCCAGCCGTCGACGGCCGTCACCAGCTGGACGACCCTGAGCGAGGGCACCTCCTGCGGCGGCGGCCTCATCTGCCACGTGGGGACCTGCGTCTCGGGCTGCTCCATCGCCGGGGCCTTCCACACCCCGGGCGAGCTGATGCCCACCGACGCCTGCCAGGCCTGCCAGCCGACGGTCAACACCGGCGCCTGGACGCTGCGCGCCGAGGGCAGCAGCTGCGGCGCCGGCCGGGTCTGCCACTCCAACAGCTGCGTCACCGGCTGCTACGTCGGCGGCGCCTACCGCGCGGCCGGCGACAAGAACGCCAGCAACGCCTGCGAGTCGTGCGCGCCCGCCACGAGCACCTCCGCCTGGACCGTGGCCGCCGAGGGCGACACCTCGAGCTGCGGGGGCGCCCAGGTCTGCCACCAGGGGGCGTGCGCCAGCGGCTGCTACATCGGCAGCCAGTACCGCGCGGCGGGCACGGCCCAGCCCGGAAACCTCTGCCTCTCCTGCCAGCCCGCGGTCAGCCTCACCGCCTGGAGCCCGGCCAGCGAGTTCGCCTCCTGCGGCACCGGGCAGATCTGCCACGCGGGGGCCTGCGCCACCGGCTGCGTCATCAACGGCTCCACCTACTACGACAAGGACGCCCTGGCCCCGGGCAACTCCTGCCTGTCGTGCCAGCCCTCGGTGAGCACCGCCTCCTGGACGCCCGCCAACGAGCAGTCGAGCTGCAACACCGGGCAGATCTGCCACGGCGGCGGCTGCGTCGCCGGCTGCGCCATCGGCGGCGGCTACTGGGCCGCGGGCGCGCTCAACACCGCCAACGCCTGCCAGCAGTGCGTGCCCGCCGCGAGCACCACCGTCTGGACGACGCTCGCCGACACCGCCTCCTGCGGCGGGGGCAAGTTCTGCTCCTCGGGCGCGTGCTCGACCGGCTGCGTCGTCTTGGGCGCCTTCTACGCCGGCGGCGCGCTCAGCCCCGGCAACGCCTGCCAGGTCTGCGACCCGTCCACGCGCACCGACGCCTTCACGCCCCTCTCCGACGGCGCCGCCTGCGGGGCGCAGGTCTGCAACGGCGGCAAGTGCGGCACCGGCTGCTACATCGCCTCCACGAGCTACCCCTCCGGCGCCGCCAACCCCGGCAACGCCTGCCAGATCTGCGACCCGTCGAAGAGCATCAGCGCCTGGACCGACAGCCCCGAGGGCCTGCAGTGCGGCACGGGCCTGGTCTGCCACGCCCAGGTCTGCAGCGCGGGCTGCTTCATCTCCAACGCCTACTACGCCGCGGCCGCGCTCAACCCCGCCTCGAGCTGCCAGTCGTGCGTCCCCGCGGTCTCCACGACGGGCTGGTCCTCGACGCCCGACGGGACCGGCTGCGGCACCGGCCGCATCTGCGCCGGCGGGCAGTGCCTGCAGGACTGCTACGTGGGCGGCACCACCTACAGCGCCGGCCAGGACAACCCCGCCGACGCCTGCGAGGCCTGCGACCCTGCGGTGAGCACCAGCAGCTTCAGCCCCGCCCACGAGGGCACCTCCTGCGCCGCCGGCAAGGTCTGCCGCAACGGCGACTGCCAGGCCGGCTGCTCCATCGCCGGGGCCTACTACGGCCCCGGCGCGGCCAACCCCGCCAACGGCTGCCAGCAGTGCCTGCCGGACCAGAGCCTCTCCGCCTGGGTCAACGCCGACGGCGCCTCCTGCGCGGCGGGCAAGGTCTGCACCGGCGGGGCCTGCGCCACCGGCTGCTTCGTCGCCGGGACCTTCGTGGCCGCGGGCTCGCTCGACCCCGCCAACGCCTGCATGCGCTGCGACCCGACGCTGGCGACCGGGGCCTGGTCGCCCGGCGACGACGGCGTGGGCTGCGGCTCGGGGCAGGTGTGCACCGCGGGGCAGTGCAAGGCCGGCTGCTACATCGACGGGGCCTTCCGCGACGCCGGCTCGACCAACCCCTCCAACATCTGCCAGGCCTGCAGCGCCGCCACCTCCACCGTGGCCTGGTCGAAGCAGCCCGAGGGCGCCGACTGCGGCGCGGGCCGCGCCTGCACCAACGGGGTGTGCTCGGGCATGTGCACCATCGGCGGCAAGACGTTCGCCGACCAGCAGCAGGACCCCACCGAGGCGTGCCGCAAGTGCGACTCGGCGACCAAGGCCGACGACTGGACGCCGCGGGCGGACGGCCTGGACTGCGGGGGCGGCAAGCTCTGCCACGCCGGGCAGTGCAGCGTCGGCTGCCTCATCGCCGGCGCCTTCTACCCCGACGGCGCGCTCAAGGACCAGGACAGCTGCCACAGCTGCCAGGCCGCGCGGACCCCCACCGCCTGGACCGACGCCAAGGCCGGCGACCCCTGCCTCAGCGACGGCAACGAGTGCACCGCCGACGTCTGCGACGCCCAGCTCGCCTGCCAGCACCGGCCGCTGGACGAGGGGACGGGCTGCGGCAAGGCGCCCGCCGACGAGGTGTCGACCCGGTTCTGCTTCGACGGCGCCTGCAAGTCCGGCTGCCTCATCGGCGGGGTCGCCTACAAGCCGGGCGCGCGCAAGGGGCTGGCCGGCGACGACTCCTGCCAGATCTGCAGCCCCTCGACCAACGCCACCGGGTGGTCGGCGCCGGACTCCGACGGCCTGGTGCCGTGCGGCACGAGCGTCAACTGCGTCAGCGGCGACTGCCGCTGCTCCATCAACACCTGCGACACGAGCGGGGTCTGCCGCGGCGTGGCGGCCCAGCCGGGCACGCCCTGCGGCCTCAACGGCGAGGGCTGCGTGGGGCAGCGCTGCGAGTGCGGCCGGGGCACTGCTGAGGCGAGCTGCACCGACGGCGTGGACAACGACTGCAACGGCAAGGTGGACTGCGAGGACGAGGGCTGCCTGGCCTCGCGCTGCGCACCCGCCGACCTGTGCGTCGACCGCGAGAGCGCGAAGTGCCAGACCGTGGAGGGCAAGGGCGTCTGCGTGGGGACGCCGGTGGACTGCTCGGGCGAGGCGCCGCCGCCCTGCCGCAAGCCCAGGACCTGCGACCCCGAGAGCGGGAAGTGCGTGGCGACGGAGCTGGTGGAGGCGGGGACGGCCTGCGAGAACGCCAGCGGGTGCAGGGGCACCTGCGACGTGCAGGGCAACTGCAACGCGGAATGCAACAAGGCCGACGACTCGCGCACCCTGTTCGCCTGCGGGTGCGGCTCGGTCGCGGGCGGGGCTCCGGCGGCGCTGGTGCTGCTCTCGCTCGCGCTGCTGCGCCGCCGCCGGGGCCGGTCCCGGGCCGGGCTCGCGGCGCTGCTGCTGGCGCTGGCGCTCGTCGGGTCGGCCTCGGGGACGGCGGAGGCGGCGGCGAAGAAGAAGGTGTTCAAGGCCGGGCCCAACGCCACGCCGGGGCAGATCCTCGCGCTCGCCCACAAGGCGCTCGACGCCCAGGACTGGGCGGCGGCGGCGGAGCTGGCGGGCCGGGCGCTCGCCAGCGAGGCGCTGGAGGAGCCCAAGAAGTTCGACGCGCTCACCGTCCAGGCGTGCGCGCTGTCGGTGTCCTCCGACGAGGCGACGGCCACGGCGGCGTTCAAGAAGCTGCTCGCGCTCGACCCCGAGCTCGGGCTGATGGCGACCGCGCCCCAGCAGGCGGTGGACCTCCTGCGCCGGCTGCGCGGAGAGCTGGCGGCGGAGGCTTCGGCCAAGGCCAAGCTCGAGGCCGAGGCGGCGGCCAAGGCGAAGGCCGCCGAGGAGGCCAGGGCCAAGGCCCGGGCGAGCAAGAAGAAGATCGCCGTGCTCACCCTGAAGGCGGGCCCGGAGCTGGACCCGAAGACGGCGGAGCTGCTCACCGACATGCTCAGCGACGCCATCCAGCGGCGGCCGGGGATGCAGGTGACCTCCTCGAAGGACATCGAGTCCTCGCTGGGCTTCGAGCGCCAGAAGCAGCTTCTGGGCTGCTCGGACGCGACCTGCCTGGCGGAGGTCGGCGGGGCGCTGGGCGTGGACAAGCTGGTGACCGGCACCCTGGGCAAGCTGGGGAACTCCGCGGTGCTCTCGGTCCAGCTGCTGGACGCGAAGAAGTCGGTGGTGGACCGGCGGTTCTCGGCCCGCGCCAAGAGCGCCTCGTCGGAGGCCTTCCTGGACATCCTGGGACCGGTGGTGGAGGGGCTCTTCGGCGACAGCCCGCCCTCCACGGAGATGTACGTGGCGGAGGCGGCTTCGGCCGAGGTCCCGCGCAAGGCGCCGTTCGTCATCGTCAAGGCGCGCGGGCAGGTGCAGCTCACCGACGCCGGGTTCGCCGGTGCGGGCGCGGCGATCGTCGGGCTGCAGCCGGTGGCCCCGCTGCGCATCAGCGTCGGCGGCCTGTTCGCCATGGCGCGGCAGGGCATGCTGCTCAACGTGTCGGCGATCCCCGTCAACGCCGAGGGGAGCATCTACCCCGTGCTGGGCGTGGAGGTGCCGCTGTTCTTCAACGACCCCATCTCGGCGGGCGTGGGGGCGAACGTGGGGGTCGAGTGGGCCCCGATCCAGAACTTCGCCGTGGGGCTCGAGGTCCCGGTCTACTACTTCTTCGCCGCGCCGTACGGGAAGCTGCGCTGGAACGCCTTCGTCGCCGGGTCGGCTTCGGTGCGGTTCTGAGCCTGCGGACGGTCTGCGGGCTGAGGCCGCCTACTTCGTGTAGCCGTACGCGTCCACGACGTGGGCCGGCACGGCCTGCCCCACACTGCCCAGGCCGTAGGCTTCGAGGGAGATGGTCCGGGCGTCGAGGTGCACCTTCACGAAGCCGACCTCCGAAGGCACGACGTCGGCGGGCGCGGGGTAGGCCAGCCGGTCGCGGTAGTACCCCTTGGGATCGGTGAGCGGCACGAGGTCGGCGTTGGGCCAGGTGCCGCCAGGCGGGGTCACCACGTAGCCGACGCCCTGCCCTGGGCCGTTGCCATGCTCCGACACGAGCGTCGCGTTGTACCGGAGGGGCTTGTGCCGCTGGTACAGGTGCTCGTGGCCGCAGAAGACCCAGTCGACGCGGCCATCGAAGAGCTGCGTCACGTCGCGGGAGAGCCAGAATCTCGCCGAAGTGTCGCGCCCCCGCGTTGTAGGGCGGGATGTGCCAGTAGGCGAAGGCCCAGGTCGCACCGCCCAGGTCCTGCAGCGCCTGCTGCGCGAAGACGTATTGCGCTCCGGTAGGCGGGACGAGCTTCGCCGGGGTGCTCCGTTCCCAGTGCCAGGAAGAGCGCCGGGCCGAAGCGGAAGCGGTAGGCGAGCGGCGCGGTGGGGGCGCCGTCGTAGTCGAACCAGCTCTCGAAGCTGGAAGTGTCGGGATTGGAGCCGAAGGTGGGGGTGTCGTGGTTGCCCACCGCGGCCATCAGCGCGCGGCTGGCGAAGAGGTCGCGGCCCTTGTCGAAGAACGTCCACCACAGCCCAGGCTCGTCGGCCCACACCAGGTCGCCGGCGGCGAGGATCAGCTCCACGTCGGGGTGGTTCATCGCCAGCTCGCCAGCGGTGCGGCTCCAGACGCCGCGCTCGCCATCGTCCTGGGTGTCGGAGACGACCGCGAAGGTGAGCTGGCTCGCGTTGGCCGAGGGCGTGTGGAACGAGAAGACCGGCGAGGTGCCCGCCCCCACGCAGGAGACGCGGTAGTACCAGGTCGAGCCGGGCGTCAGTCCCGAGAGCAGAACTTTGTGCGCCCGCGCTTGCTGGCCCTCCTGCGCCAACGAGCCGAGCGCCGAGGTGGCGCCGTACTCGACCTGACCCAGGCAGACGTGGCCAGTGTGGAAGGTGACGTGGACCGCGGTCCCGGGCTCGCTATCCGCCTTGTAGCTGAGCAGCGGGCCCACGTACGGGAAGAGGATTCTCGCGGACGAAGTCCTTGCCGCCGTTGTTGTCCCAGGCGCGCGTCCCGGACTGGTCCGAGTAGAGGACGAAGTGCACCGCGCGGCTCGTAGCGGGCAGGTCGAGCGTCGTCTCCCACGTGCCGGCACCGGCTGCGACCAGCGCCTGCTCCGCGTAGAAGTTGGTGTTGCCGGCCCAATCGACCTCGGGCGTCAGCGTAGGTCCGGCGACCTCGTTCCAGCCGTTGAAGCCGTAGCGGACGCCCACCGATGGGTCGCCGGCGAGCATGCCCTGGTAGCGGATCCGCGCGGTGCCGCCGGGGACGAGCACGCTGGGCCAGACGTGGACGCCAGAGCCGAGGTCGACTCCGGGATCGACCCATCCCGCGTCGGGCCTCGGGCTTTCGGCGTCGGGTCCGCCAGGCGTCGCGGCGTCCATCCCCGGAGCCGCAGCGTCCTCGCCGGCCTCCGCGGCGTCTTGCCCGGGCAGCTCCGCGTCGGGACGGGCCGTCGCGCCATCGAGGCCGGGCTCGGCGGCGGCGTCCGGGCTCGGAGTCTCGGCGTCGGGTTCCGCAGCCGAGGCGTCGAGGACTGCCTCCCCGGCGTCGGGACCGGCGGCCTCCGCGTCGGGACCGGCCGTTGCGCCATCGAGGCCGGGCTCGGATTCGGAGGCGTCCGGGGTCGGCGCCTCTGCGTCGGGAACGAGGGCCGCAGCGTCGGAGAACTGCGCGTCGGGACCGTCCTTCGCCGCGTCCGTCGCCGGCGCCGTCGCGTCGAGCGCGGGGAGCGCGGCATCCGAAGCGGCTGTGGATGGCTGGTCGCAGGCAGCCAGGAGGAACGCGGCCATGCCCATCGCGAGGCCAAGGGATTTCGTGCGCACGGTCGGACCTCGTCGAGGAAGCAGCGTTCGATTGATGGCGGCCCGCGCGAACCCTGTCAAATGGCACCGACTCTTGGCGGGTGCGCTTCCACGACCCCCTCGCTTCGACGAAGAGCAGGTGCTCCCTTCGCACCGCGTCTCGGTCCGCCGAAGCCGCTCGGTGTCGCGCCGCTCACTCTCGGTCGATGGGCGGCCAGGAGATAGCTCAGGTAGCGTCCCAGGCGCTCCCGCAATCCGCGCCCGTTCCGCGCGTACTTGCCCCCGAGAGGAACTCGCCGATGAGCGCCTTCGTCGCCAACTACGCCCGGGCGTTCGTCGCGCCGCGCCCGGCCTTCGAGGCGCTGCTCGCCGACGAGCGCCGCCTCGCGCTGGGAGCGGCGTACGTCGCGGTGCCCGCCGCGCTGTACACGCTGATGTACGTGATGCTCACGCTCGGCCACGGCGCGCCCTCGTCGTTCGCGCCCTGGCTCAACATCGCGCGGGAGGACTACTACGCCGCGAACCGGTTCTTGGCCGCGCCCAGCATGTTCATGTGCTGGATCCTCGCGGCTGGGGTCGTGCAAATCCTCAGCCACCTCGTCGGTGGGAAGGGTCGCTTCGAGGACTGCCTCGCCGTGCTCGGGCTGAGCATCGCGGTGGCGATGTGGGCGACGCTGGGCCACGACCTGGTGATGAGCTTCCTCGGCGCCATCCACGTCATCGACGCCCAGGAGCACGAGCGGGCCATGAACACGCCCACCGTCTGGCGCACGCTCATCTGGACCTTGATGATCGCCTACCTCGCCTGGTTCCTGGTGCTGTTCTCCAAGGCGGTCGGCGCGGCGCACAAGCTGGGACGGGCGCCAGCCATCGCGCTGGGCGTCACCGGGTTCGCCGTCTTCCAGACCGTCTACTTCATCTTCAACCGGTAATGGCCGGCGACGTCTGGGGCTGGCCTTATCGGCCGCGCCGCGCGTGCCGAACCCCGCTGCGGAGCAGTCCGACTCTGCTTTCGAGGGGGCGACATGTTTCCTCAGTGGCACCAAGAGCTTGCGACAGGCGTCGCCGAGGTGGACGAGCAGCACCAGCGCCTCATCGCCGAGATCGCCGCGCTCGTGGCCCGGGTGAAGGCCCAGGACTTCTCCTCGCTCTCGGAGACCCTGCGCTTCCTCGCCGGCTACGCCCAGGAGCACTTCGCCACTGAGGAGGCGCTCATGAGGCGGGCGGGCTACCCCGGCCTGGCCGAGCACGCAGAGGCGCACCGCGCCTTCGTCCGGGAGTTCGTGGAGCTCAAGTCGGAGCTCGAGGCCGAGGGGCCGCTGCCAACCCTCGTGCTCAAGATGGGCAACTGGCTCTTCGACTGGCTGCGCTCGCACGTACGGAACCTGGATCTCGCCATGGGAGACTGGTTGCGCGTGCACTCCTAGCGTGAGTTCCCGCTTTTCGTAGCAGTCGGGCCGCTTGTCTCCAAGACGCACGGTCGATCCCGAGAGGGACGGCCGTGCGTTTCTTGTTGTGCACCATGAAAGAGCAGTGTAGTACCTAACTTATGCATCTTGTCACCAAGACCATCAAGGGCTGCGAGTACTTCTACCTGGTGAGGAAGGAGCGCCGAGGAAAGCGGGTCGTGACCGCGCAGACGGTCTACGTCGGCAATCGCCAGAAGCTGGCCGAGCTCGTCGAGATGAGCGCGACCAACGCCTTTCCTGCCGAGGCGACCGTGCAGGAAATCGGCGGCGCACTGGTGCTGGCGCAGATCGCGACCGATTCCGGGATCGAGAAGATCATCGACGAGATTTGTCCGCCCTCGCGGGCCGGTGCGGCGCCGATCGGCGCGCGGCTGGTCCTCTCCGCAATCCACCGCGCCCTGGCTCCTCGGCGCAGCAACAGCTTGCTCTCGCTCGAGCAGAGCTACCCGAACTCGGCGCTGGCGGAGTTGTTTCCGGATGCACCGGCCAAGCTGGACAACCGGAGGACCGGCGAGGCGCTGGTGCGACTCACCAAGAAGCAGGTCGAAGCCATCGAGAGCGCCGTCGTCCGACAGATGGTGAAGGTCGAGGGTGTGGCGCTCTCTGCGCTCGCCTTCGACTGCTCCAACTTCGACAGCTTCGCGGGGGCGCGCACGCCGAGCCGGCTTCTACGCCGAGGCCACAACAAGAGCGGCAAGCCGCTGCGGGCCCTCGGCTTGGGCCTGCTGGTCACTGCCGACGATGGGCTGCCTCTGCTGACGTTCACCTATCCCGGCAACGAGAACGACGTGACCTCGTTCGGGCGTTTCCTGAAGGCGCTCGACCGACGCTGTGAGTCACTGGGGCTGCCGGTCGAGGCGACGGTCGCCGCGGACGGCGGAAACATCAGCCGCCAGATGCTCCTCAAGCTGGACAAGCGTGCGCGCCACTACGTGATGCGCCTGCCGTGCAAGCACGTGGAGTTGCCGCCGCTCAAGAGCTTCCGAACTCCCGATGCTGAGCGGCTCACTCAAGGGCAAGGTCCGCGCCCGTCAACTCACCTGCCGGGTGTACAAGGTCGAGCGAACCGTGGTCGACCAGTACTCGGCGCGGATGCATCAGCGACAGCGTCCTGGCCTCGAGCGGGACCGAAATCGGGCCCGCCAGGACCTCGAGCAACTCCAGGCGCTGCTGGAGAAACAGGCCCAGGGGCTGCGCCGCGCCAAGCCGCTCACCGTGGCCTCCGTGAAGAGGCGCGTCGAGCAGGCGCTCGCGCGTGAGCACATGGCGACGCTCTTTGAGGTGCACGTCGAGAAGGGCGAGCACGCCCCCGTGCTCCGCTTCGAAGAGCCGGAGGCGGCCCTGCAGCAGCTCCACGACTTCGTGCTGGGCCGCACCCTGCTGGTGACCGACCGAACCGATTGGCCTACCGAGCAAATCGTCCACGCCTCCCGGGTCCAGAGCCACAACGAGAGCATCTTCCGCGAGCTCAAGGACGCGAACGGCGTGTCGATGCTTCCCCTGCGCTGCCGTCGCGACGCAGCGCTGCGCGCCCACGCGCTGGTCGTGGTGCTTGGACTCATGTTGGCGAAGGTGGCCCAAAGGAGACTGAAGGCCAAAGGTGTCGAGGCCCCCACTGCCGCCGCGGTGCTCGGGCAACTCCAAGGCATCCGCCGCGTGAAGCTCAGCTACGGTCCCGAGGCCCCACCCGCCCTCCGGGCGCTCGCCGAAGACCGCTGGATCCCCTCGGCTCGCTCCGAACTTCAGCGAGCAATGCTGAGCGCTCTCGGGCTTGCGGAAAGACCCGAGTTAGGCGCCACACTCGGAATACCCGCCAAGCGCTCCTTCACTCGTAAAAGGAGCGCTCAGCGGTGAGAATCCCGGGAACTCACGCTAGACTCCGGACGGATCTGGGGCTGCCACCGTTCAAGGACAGGGGCGATGACGCCGCCTACGCGTGCACCCGCGCGGAGAGCGCCGCGAGCGCGGCCTTCCCCGCCTTGGTGAGCCGGTTCCCGCCGACGAAGAGCGTGCGCAGCCGGTTCGGCGCCTGCGCCATGAGCTGCGCGGACCGATCGCCCAGGTCGTTCTTGCGCAGGTCGAGGACGCCCAGGTGCTTCCAGCACGGCGCGCGCACGAGCGCCTCCACGTCGGCGTCCTTCAGCCCACACCCCTCGAAGCCGAGCACCTCGAGGGGGCTCGTGACGGCGCCAAGCCAGTCCGCGAGGCGTCCTCCGAGCGGATTGCCGGAGAGCTCGAGGACGGCGAGGCTCGGCGTGCCCGAGGCCAGCGCCCCCAGGGTGTGAAGCCCGTTCTTGCGCAGGTCGAGGGCGCGAAGGCTGCGCAGGAGGCCGGTCGCTGCGCCGAGCAGGTCCGCCCCTTCGTCGCCCAGCTTCCCATGGCGTATCGCCAGGACCTCCAGCGCGGGGAAGGCCAGCTGCGCCAGGGCGTCGACACCATCCACCCCCAGGCGCGGGTCGATGAGCTGGAAGCTCTTCGAGCGCCGACATCCCGGTGAGCGTCTTGCGGATCGAGGCCGCGTCGAGCGCCATGCAGGAGACGACCAGCCCGCTCAGCTTCGCGTGGAACGGTGCGCGGGCGAGGGCCGGGAGGTCATGGGGTCCGCCCGAGTGGTTGAGCGACAGCCGCCGGAGCCCTCCGAGCCCGCCGAGGTCGGCGAGGGTGCCCAGGCACCGGCTCGCGCCGGGGAGGTAGAGCTCGCGCAGGCGCGCCGCTTCGGGCACGCCGAAGAGCTCGCGAAGCCGCTGGGCAGTGCCCTCCTCGAGGTGGTGCAGCGTGCGCAGGAAGGGCGCGGCGTCGAAGGCTCGAGCGAGCAGCTGGACCTGCTGGGTGATGGCCAGCTGTTCGACGAACCCGCGCCGGAAGACCCACGAGTCCTTGGCGAACGCCTGCGCCTCCCCTGCCCACTCCGCACCGAACTCGCGGAGCAGCTCGGCCTCGCGCCGACGGAGCTTGGCGACGCGGTCGCTGGCCGGCGCGCTCGCCAGCCCGTCCCGAAGCCACTCGCGGAACAGGCGCACAGGTTCGAGCCCGGCCCGCGCCAGCTCGCACTGGGCGACGACGAACTCGCCTCGCGGGTCGCCCTGCTCCTGGCGCGCGTCGGCCCAGACCAGGCGTGGCCCGTCGTCGTCGGGGGAGGCGAGCAGCGGGGCGAAGCTCCTTGGAGGTGGCGGGCATGGCCGCAGCATGCCGCGGGGAGCACGGGGCGGCGAGCGTTGCGCTCTCCCGGGAGCGCGCTTGCGGAGGCCCCGACCAGACTGCCAGGCAGTCGGCACCTGGCTCCAGGAGGTGGAACCGGGGACCTTCCGGCGCAGGCTCCACGCGAGGGCACGTCCGGCGCTGCAGTGACCTCGCTCGCCCGCCCCTTGTCTTGCGGCCCACGTGCCTGCTTGCAGACAAGTCCGGCCCCGGGTCGAGGAGGCCGGTTGCCGGCGTCGGAGGCCAGACGTAGGTCCTTCCCAGCGGAGGCAACGCCGCTCGCGGGGAGGGCACATGGACCGGACTCTGGACCCACCTGTTTCAGCCCGCCATTCCTGGTTGGCGGCCTATCCCTCGGGCGTGGGCGCCGAGCCTCGTCCGCTGCCCTACCAGAGCCTGGCGGAGATGGCGCGCGCCTCGGCCCAGCGCTACGGGCCGCAGCGCGCCTGCACGATGGTCTTGCCGAACGGCATGGAAGCCTCGCTGACCTTCGAGGAAGTGCACGAACGCTCGGAGTCGTTCGCCGCGTTCCTGCGCGCCCACGGGGTCAAGCGGGGCGAGCGCGTCTTGCTGTCGCTGCCCGACTGCCCGGCGTACGTCGTCTGCTCGCTCGCCGTCTTCAAAGCGGGCGCGGTCCTGGTCAACTCGAACCCGCTGTACACCGAGCACGAGCTGGTCGAGCAACTGCGCGACTGCAGCCCCAGCGTCGTGGTCGGGCTCGACAAGTTCGGCGACAGGCTCTCTGGCGCGGCGCAGGCCGCCGGCGTGCCGTTGCTGGTGCTCGGCAGCGTGGCCGACTTCTTCTCGCCTCTGAAGGGAGCGCTGGTCCGGACCAAGCTCTGGCTGTCGCGGGAGATCCCTGCGGCGCGGGCGCCCTTCGTCGCGCTGGCGTCAGCGCTGAAGCAGGGACGGGTCGAGCTCCAGCGCCACGGACCGGTGCAGGTGCCTCTGAGCCGCGACGACGTCGCGCTGCTGCAGTACACCGGCGGCACCACCGGGGTGAGCAAGGGCGCGATGCTCACCCATGGCAACCTGCTGGCGAACCTCGCGCAGATCGCCGAGATCACCCGTGGCTGCCTGAACGAGGGCGACGAGACGGTGCTGACGGTGCTGCCGCTCTACCACGTCTTCGCGTTCACGATTAACCACCTGTACTCGTTCCACTGCGGCTTCCACGACGTGCTCGTCCCGAACCCCCGCCCGCTCCGGAACATCGAGCCCGCCCTCAGACATGGCATCACCTGGACCACCGGCGTGAACACCTTGCTCAAGGGGCTCCTCCGCGAGCCCTGGTTCGAGGCGCAGCCGCCGCGTGGGCTGAAGGTCGTCTTCGCCGGCGGCATGGAGGTCGAGCCGGCGGTTCGCGAGCGCTGGGAGAAGCTGGTCGGCTCGGTGGTCGTCGAGGGGTACGGCCTGAGCGAAGCGAGCCCGCTGGTCACCTTCAACCCGTTCGTCCCCGGCAAGGGCGGACCGCGGCGCTCGATGCAGGAGGTCGGTGGAGTCGGCCTGCCGCTGCCTGGGACCGAGGTGGCCATCGTCGGCGAGGACGACGCGGCGCTGGGCCCCGGAGAGCGCGGCGAGATCCTCGTCCGCGGCCCGCAGGTGATGCTCGGCTACTTTCACCGCCCGGAGGAGTCGCAACGCACCCTCGAAAGCGGCTGGTTGCACACCGGCGACATCGGAACGATGGACGAGAGCGGCTACCTGCGCGTCACCGACCGCAAGAAGGACATGATCGTGGTGAGCGGGTTCAAGGTCTTCCCCGCCGAGGTCGAGGCCTGCATCGCCACCCACCCGAACGTCGCCGACGTCGCGGTGATCGGCGTCCCCGACGAGCGCACCGGCGAGGTGGTGCGCGCCTTCGTCGTGCCCCGCTCCGCCTCGCTGACGGCCGAGGAGGTGCTTGCCTACTGCCGGCCGCTGCTCACCCCTTACAAGATGCCGCGCGCGGTGGCCTTCTTGCGCGAGCTGCCCAAGAGCCCGGTGGGCAAGCCGCTGCGCCGCGAGCTGCGAGCCATGATGGCCCTGCCAAGGCCCGCTCTCGTGTGAGGGCTGGCGCTGAACCCGACATGAGCTGCGCGCCTTCGATACACCTGGAGGGCGCTTGAAGGTCTGGCCTGGAGCGCCCGCAGGCGTTCCCAATCCCGACGACCACCGCTGGCGGAAGCACCGCGAGGGCCGACCGAGGTGATCGAGCCGTCGAGGACGTCCGCGGCCGCAGCTACGTCTGGAGCGAGCTCGTCTGACTCGGCGGGGGAAGGGTGGCGTGCAAGTCGGGAACTTTTCGGACACCGCACCTAAGATGGTCGCGTGCTGACCGCCCGCTCGCTGCGCCGCCACCTCGACGTCGAGGTCCTCCTCCGCGTCGCGGCTGCGCCTGCCTGGGCGGCCGCCGCGGTCTTCGCTTCGTGGCGTCTCCTGGTGGGCTTGCAGATCCCGGTCGCCGGCGCGCTTGCCGCCGCCGCGGCGCTGGTCGCGATCGCGCTGCGCTTTCGCCGCCAGGCGTGGACCGAGCAGCAGGCGCTGGTGATGCTCGATCGCGCGGCCGGCGCCGGCGGGCTGGCGCTCTCGCTCGCCGAGACCCGTGGACCGGAGTGGCAGGAGGCGCTCTCGAAGAAGCTCTCCTCCGCGCAGCTTCCTCCGCGCGAGCTGGCCCGCCCGGCGCTGGCGCTGCTGGGCGCTGCCGCCTTCGTCGCCGCCTCCCTGCTCCTGCCTGCGCACCAGCGGACGCTGACCCCCATCCAGACCGCGGCCGAGTCGCACGTGAAGGCCGCGGAGTTGGTCGCGGAGAAGATCTCCAAAGAGGAGCCGGTCGACCCCGCGCTTCAGGCCGAGCTCGAGAAGCTCAAGCAACAAGCCGAGTCAGGCGCCTTCGACGGCTCGGACTGGGCGGCGCTCGACGCGGTCAACGAGCGGCTCGAGCAGGCGGCCAGCGAGAAGGCCGGTGACCTCGCCCAGGCGGAGCTGGCCGCGCAGAAGCTCGCCGAGGCCGTCGACTCGAAGGCCGGCGACGAGGCCGAGCAGCGCGCCCGCGAGCAGCTCGACGAAGCGCTGGCGCAGCTCGGCGGTGGTCAGGGCGAGCAAGGCCAGCAAGGCGAACAAGGCGCTCAGGCCCAGGCGGGCCGGGGCAAGGAAGGCAAAGACGGCGAGGGCAAGCAGGGCACCGGCAAGCCCAAGGCCACCCGGAGCGCCGCACAGGCGCGCGAGCTGGCCCAGGCGCTCGGCGCGAGACGCCAGTCCATGGAGCAGTGCTCCGGCAATCGCCAGGCACAAGGCCAAGGTCAGGGTCAGGGCCAGAGCCAGAATCCATCCTCGAACCAGTCGAGCGCCGATGGGGAGAGCGGCCAGACCGGTCAGGGCGCGCCGACGCGCGGCCCCGGAGCCGCACCTGTCACCTTCGGGCCGCTGCACCCCATCGACCCCGACAAGCTGCTGCTCGAACAGCTCGAGAAGAATGCAGACGGCGATCCCCTCCGAGCTCGAGGGAGTCCGCAAGGTTGCGCCGAGGCCGGGCGATCCCTCGGCCAGCGGAACGCTTGGCACGCCCGCTGCTGGTCCCGACGGGCTGGTCCCCGAGACGGGGCCGTTGGCGCCGCGCCACCGCGATTCCGTGAAGCGCTACTTCGACCCCTCGACGGGCTCGGGGCGAGGTCTCAAGAACCGGACACCTGGAGACAAGAAATGAGCGACCCGCTGCTCACTCCCGCCGAGGTCGAGGCCGCTGCGACACGCGCGCGGGCACTCGAGGCGGAGCTGTCAAAGGTCCTCATCGACCAGGAGGCGGTGGTCGGCAAGGTGGTGGTGGCGCTGCTCGCCCGCGGCCACGTGCTGCTCGAGGGCCTGCCCGGACTGGGCAAGACCGAGCTCTGCAAGGGCATCGCGAAGCTGCTCGACCTGCCCTTCAAGCGCCTGCAGTTCACGCCGGATCTCCTGCCCGGCGACATCACCGGCACCTACGTACTCGAGGGTGCGCCAGGGCAGGGGCCGACGTTCACCTTCCGGCCCGGGCCCATCTTCGCGAGCGTGGTGCTGGCCGACGAGATCAACCGCGCCTCGCCCAAGACGCAGTCGGCGCTGCTGGAGGCGATGCAGGAGCGCCGCGTCACGGTCCTGGGCACGACGCACCCGCTGCCCGAGCCGTTCTTCGTCCTCGCCACGCAGAACCCCATCGAGCTCGAGGGGACCTACCCCTTGCCCGAGGCGCAGCTCGACCGCTTCCTCTTCAAGGTCCACGTGCGGCCGGTGGGCGCGGGCACGCTCTCGAAGCTCTTGACCACGCGCCTACGCGGCGAGCCGCCGGAGCTCAAGCCCGTGGCCGACCGCGCAGGGCTGCTCGAGCTGTTCGCGAAGATCGACCGGGTGCACCTGCCCGAGCCGGTGGCCGCCTACGTCGGGCGCCTGGTCGCGGCGAGCGATCCCAAGGGCGGCGCTGCGCCGGACGCGGTCAAGCGCTTCGTCCGCTGGGGCGCTTCGCCGCGCGCCGCCATCTCCATCGCCGGCGCCGCGCGGGCGCTCTCCATCCTCAAGGGAAAGCCCAACGTCGGCTTCGACGAGGTGCGCGCGGTCGCGGCCGACGCCCTCAACCACCGCCTCGTCCTCTCACACGAGGCGGCGCTCGAGGGGCTGGGCGGCGTGGAGATCGCCGAGAGGATCGTCGCGGCGGTTCCTGAGCTGGAGCGGCGATGAGGGCTCTTCGTCCGAGTCGTTCCCTCCCGGTCACTGCACAGGGCAGTAGGAGGCCCGCGCGCTCACGCTTGCGGCTCGGGCCTTGCCTGCTGCTCCTCCTCCTGACCTGGGCCCCCTCCGCCTTCGCCTCGACGCAGATCCTCAACAGCTCGCGCGTTCGCGTCGTGGCCGAGCAGGACCTGCAGGGCCCTAGCGAGGGCTTCCTCACCTTGCGGGTCCACGCGGAGAACCTCACCGGCCACAGCCAGCGCGTGACGCTGCGCTTCGAGAGCCGCCCCAACGCCGACGTGTCCGCGGAGCTCGACCTCGCCGGCGCCGAGCGCCGCACCCTCGACCTGCTCATCCCTGCCTACGCCCGCTACGGCCAGCTCTCCGCCGACGACGGCCGCGACCGCAGGTCCGAGAGCTTCAGCTGGCACTGGCAGTCGCACGACCCAATCCTCCTCGAAGGCCCCACCGCCGGCGCGGAGCTGGTCGCGCGCGGCAAGAGCCCCGACGGCTCGCCGACCTCCTTCGCCGCCGCCATCGCCGTCTCCAAGGAGCAGCTGCCGTCCTCGCTCGCCGCGCTCGTCGGCTACGCGGCGGTGGGCGTGCTGGAGACGCCGTTCGAAGAGCTGCCCGAGCCGCAGCGCCGCGCGCTCGAGGCCTACGCTGCAACCGGCGGCGAGCTCTTCCTGGCCCAGGTGCCCACGCGCCCGGAGACCGCGCTCCCGCTCTGGCGCGGCACCCGCGCCGAGGGCCCCCACCCCTACGGCCTCGGACACGTCCACCTCTACCGCGACGCCGCGCGCTGCGTGGACGCCCTGCACGGCGTGGGCGAGATCCGCCGCGCCGCCTCAACCAACACCACGTCGTACAACCGCGGCTACGGTCCCTCGCCCTCGAACGGCGACCCGCTCATCGCCGTCGCCCGCGTCCCGGTCGGCGGCTTCCTGCTGCTGGTGCTGCTGTTCGTCTTCGTCATCGGCCCCGGCAGCTTCGTCCTGCGCGCGCGGAAGGGCCCGGGTGCGCTGATGCTCTTCATCCCGCTGACGGCGATGGCCACCTGCGGCGGCATCGCCGGCTACGGCGTGCTGCACGAGGGTGTCCTCACCGTGCACGCCGCCTCGCGCGCCGTCACCTTCCTCGACGCCGAGCACCACCGCGCCGCGACGCTCTCGGTGGACGGCTTCTACGCCAGCCTGGCGCCCTCGGTAGTGCGCTACGCCGCGCTCGCCTCCCCCATCCCGCCGCAGGGCAGCAACGCCCAGGATCTGGAGATCGACCTGACGAGCGGCCTGACCTTCCGCGGCGGCTTCATCCCCTCCCGCACCTACCGCGAGCACCTCGACGCCGTGGTGGCACCCTCCCGCGCCCGGCTCTCGGCACGGAGCGCGGGCCAGGGCCAGGCCACGGTCCAGAACGCGCTCGGCGCCAAGGTCGTCGACGGCGCGGTGAAGCTCGACGGCCGGATCTGCCTCTTCTACGCCCTGGCCGACGGCGCCTCGGGCACGGCGTCCTGCAGCGAGGGTGCCAGCTTCTCCCCGGCCCTGCGCGAGCGCTTCTGGGGCGGCCTGAAAGACCGGTTCACGCTCGGCCGGCTCGACGACAACGCCTTCGGTCCCCTGGAGGACGGCGACTTCCTGGTCTCGCTCGACCGCGCCGTCTTCGCCCCCGACCTGGGCTTCTCCGTGACCCGCGAAGGCGACTTCCAGCTCGTGCGCGGGAGGGTCTCGCCATGAGCGTGCTCGAGGTCAAAGGACTCACCCGCCTCTTCGGGGACCTCGTCGCCGTCGACGACGTCTCCTTCTCCATCGAGAAGGGCAGCATCTTCGGCTTCATCGGCCCCAACGGCGCCGGCAAGACCACCACCATGCGCATCGTGGCCACGCTCGATCCTCCCAGCGCCGGCGACGCGACGATCGAGGGCTACTCGGTGGTCGACGCGCCCGACAAGGTGCGGCCGCTCCTGGGCTACATGCCCGACCGCTACGGCACCTACGACGACACCACCGTCGGCGAGTACCTGGACTTCTTCGCCCGCGCCTACGGCCTGCACGGTCCGTCGCGCACCCGCCGCGTGGAGGCGGTGATGGAGTTCAGCGGCCTGGGGCCCCTGCGCGACCGGCTGACCACCAGCCTCTCCAAGGGTATGCAGCAGCGCGTGGCCATGGGCCGCTCGCTGCTCAACGATCCCAAGCTGCTGGTCCTGGACGAGCCGGCGGACGGGCTCGACCCCCGGGCGCGGATCGAGCTGCGCGAGCTCTTGAAGGCGCTGGCGGCCCAGGGCAAGGCCATCCTCATCTCCAGCCACATCCTCACCGAGCTGTCCGAGCTGTGTGACGCGTGCGCCATCATCGAGAAGGGGCGCCTGCTCGCCGCGGGGCCCGTCGCCGAGATCCTCTCGCGCACGCAGCCCGGCGACGCGAGCGCCGCCGCGGGGCGCGAGCTCTCCATCCAGCTCGTCCCGGCGGCCGTCGCCGGCGGCCTCGAAGCCCCACTGGCGGCCTGCGAGAAGGCGCTGCTGGAGCAGCCGGACGTCAAGTCGGTCGCCGTCGCCGGCAGCCGCCTGAAGGTGCGCTTCGTGGGCGACGACGCCAGCGCCGCGCGCCTGCTCGCCACGCTCGTCTCCCGCGGCTTCCCGATCTGCGGCTTCGAGATGGCCACCGCCGACCTCGAGGACGCCTTCCTGCGCGTGACCCAAGGGAGGCTCCAGTGAGCATCCCCACCGCCCCAGCCCAGCCCGTCGCGCCCGTCCACTCCGCACCGGGCCCCGAGAGCGCGCCATCGCCGGCACCGGCCCCCGCGAGCGCGCTGGCGAATCCTCGCGGCTTCTTCGCGCGAGCCAGCGAGGGGATCAACCCCATCGTCCTGCAGGAGGTCCGGCGCGGGCTGCGCACCCGCGTCTTCAGCATCGCCTTCACGCTGCTGCTGCTGGCCTGCGCGGTCATCGCGCTGGTCGCGTTCGGCGTCTACGAGCCGGGCAACTCCGGCGTGGGCCAGGGGACGTTCGTCGCGGTCCTCGCCTGCCTGTCGATCGTCGGCTTCTTCATGCTGCCCTACAGCGCCTACCGGTCGCTGTCGCGCGAGCGCGAGGACAAGACCTGGCCGCTGTTGGTGCTGACCGGGATGAGCCCGCGGCGCATCCTCTCCGGGAAGATCGGCAGCACGCTCCTGCAGGCGCTGCTCTACGCCTCGGCCATCGCGCCGTTCCTGCTCTTCGCCTACCTGCTGCAGGGCGTCTCGCTCGTGACCGTGGGCGCGGTGCTGGGCGCGGCGCTGAGCTTCCACGTGTTCCTGACCGTGGCGGCGGTGACCGTGGCCACCCTGGGCGAGACGCGGGTCGTGCGCGGCGCGCTGCACTTCCTGGTGCTGGGCGCGCTGCTCTTCGCCGGCTCCTCGGCCTTCGGCTACGGCACGGCGATGGTCTTCGCCCACAGCGCCTCGGACGTGACGGCGTTCCTGACCATTGCCGGCGTCGGCAGCTGGATGCTGCTCAGCTACGGCCTCGTGCTCTTCGCGGTGGCGGTGAGCCGGCTGACCTTCGAGTCCGACAACCACGCCTTCTGGCCGCGGCTGGCGCTCTTGCTGCACTTTGTAGGCAACGTGGCCCTCTGCCACGGCATCGAGCTGCTCTCGCGGCCGCACGCCAAGGAGATGATGGGGACACTGCTCGGGACGCTGGGCGTCATCCACGCCTTCGCGGCGGGCGTCTTCGTGGCCACCGGCCGGCCCGGGCTGTCGCGGCGCGTGCGCGAGAACCCGCCTCGGCTCAACCCCTTGGGCCTGCTGGTGCCGGGCGCGGTGCGCGGGCTGAGCGCGGCGAACCTGTTGGTGCTCTCGTTCGCCGGCGCGGGCCTGGCCTTGCTCGCGCTGGCCGGGTGCCGCGAGGAGAAGTACTACGCGGGCATCGCGCTGATGGCGGCCTTCGCCCTCCTCTACTTGTCGTTCCCGGTGGCGCTGGGGCGCGGCCCGCTGCGCCTGCTGCTGCCCGGGCCGGCGTTCCTGCAGGTCCTCGCGGTGCTCGTCTTCGTGGTCGCGGTCGGCGTGCCGCCGCTGGTCGCGCTCATCGGCGACTTCAAGGTAGACGACCCGATCATCAACTTCCTGAACCCGGTGGTGATGGTGGTGCACTGCTTCGACGACGGCCCCGACGAGGCCATGGCGGCCATCGGCGTGCTGGCGCTGGGGGCCTGGTACGTGGCGCACCGCGTCTCCGCCGACCGCGACCGCGAGGCCGACGCGCTGCTGGCGCTCGCGACGCCCGCGGCGTCCGCCACCGCATCGACGTCACCGACGTCCACCCCGTCCGCTCCGTCCGCTCCGTCGACTCCGTCCACCCCGTCCACCCCACCTCCCGGCGAAGGCCCCACCCGTGGATGACCGCAGCATCGAGCGGGTGGCGGAGCGCTACCGCCTGCTCCTGCCGCGCTCGGCGCTGACCGGGCGCCTGGGCAGCCTGTCCTCGGCGCAGGTGGGCAGCTCGCTGGAGCTGCACGACTTCCGCGAGTACCAGCCCGGCGACGACCTGCGGCACCTGGACTGGAACGCCGTGGCGCGCACCGGCAAGCTCGTCCTGCGCGTGCGCAAGGAGGAGATCGCCCCGCGCGTGGAGATCCTCGTCGACGCTTCCCGGTCGATGGCCGTCTCCGAGCGCAAGCGGGAACGGACGCGCGAGCTGGCCGCCCTGTTCGTCAAGCTCGGCCGGGCGCAGAGCCTATCCCCGGTGCTGCACTGGGTGGCCCAGGAGCCGCGCCGGGTAGACGCGCAGATCCCCGAGGACTTCGCTGCACGGCTGCCGCTGCCCGAGCTGGCGTCGCGGCTACCACTGAGGCCGTGCGGCGTGCGCATCCTGGTGAGCGATCTGCTCTTCCCCAGCGCGCTCTCGCCGCTCGTGCGCCGGCTCGCTGAGGGCGCCGGAAGGCTCGCACTGGTGCAGGTGCTCGACCCCGAGGACGAGGACCCGACCGGCGGCGACGGCGCGCAGCTGGTCGACAGCGAGAGCGACGAGGCGCTGGACCGCCTGCTCTCCTGGGACGTGCTCGCGCAGTACCGGCGCCGGCTCGCCGCGCACCAGGCGGTCATCGACGCCGAGGCGCGCAAGGTGCGGGCGGCGGTGTGCCGGCTGAGCGCGGGCAAGGAACTCGAGACGCTGGCGAGAGAGGCGCTGACCGGCGCGGTGCTGGAGCCGCGGGCGCGGTAGCCGCGAGCCCTCCCCCTGCCCCCTCCCAAACCTCCCAAACTGCGGGAGGGGGTCCGTTGGTTGCCTTCGGTCACCTTGGTCGGAGCTCTTCCTCCGCAACACCCCGAGCTTGTCGAGCAACTGTCTTGGCAGTCAACGGGAACAGTAGACGCCAAGGCCGCTCACGGGAGTTGCCGTGAGCGGCCTCGGTACTCCTTCTCGTCGTGTGTGGCTTCTAGAACGGGATGTCGCGGTAGCGCTCGCGCAGTCGCTTGCGCTCGCTCCTGCCGAGGGCCTCGTGGTAGGCGGCCAAGGCGGCGCCGAGCCTTCGGCTGGCGACCAGGACCGAGTGAGCGCGCATGGCATCGGGACCGCGCTCGCACACTACCGCGGCGCCGTACGCGAGTTCGTCATGCGCGGCCAGGAGCGCTTCCTCGCAGGGCCCAAGTGCCGCTTCAAGGATGGCCAGTGCGGCCAGTTGAGGGGAACGGGAGAGGCGTTGAGCTGGTGGGAGAAGTTTCAAGGGACCTCCTTCGCTGGTGGGGATGACCGCCATGGCTGACCGGACTTGGCGATCTGGTTGAGGATCAGCAGCAGCTTGCGAATGCACGCCGTCAGGGCGACCTTCTTGGGCTTGCCCCTGGCAACGAGTTTCTCGTAGGTGGCTTTGAGTACTGGGTTGCTCCTGCTTCCGACGAGCGCGGCCATGCAGAGCGTCGTACGGACGTCGGCGCGGCCACCCCAGACAGTGCGGGCACCGAAGGCCCGGTGTGCGGTGTCTCGGTTGAAGGGAGCCACACCAACGAGTGCTGCGATTCTGTTTGCGATTGATCCGTCCCAGTTCGGGAAGGCTCGCGATGAGCGTGGCTGCCGTGACGGGGCCCACCCCGGGCACCGAGCAGAGCAACTGGTATCGGGCCAGCTGCTCCTCGGATTGACGGGTCTGCGCGAGCAGGAGCGCATCCAGCTTGGTGCGCTCCTCGACGAGCCAGGCGAGGTGCCTCTCGGTCATGGCTCGCACGTCGACGGCCTCGGCGGGCATGGCCGACAGCCGGCCACGCTCTGCAGTGGCCAGCGCGATCAGCTGTCTTCGGCGCGTGAGGAACGTTTCGAGCAGCATGCGTTCCGGCGAGGGCGGGCAGTAGCGTATGGGGCTGGCGACCTCGGCGTAGTGGGCGATGACGCCGGCGTCGATCGCATCGGTCTTGGCGTCGTACCCGAGCGCCTTGGCGAACTCGCGCACGCGACGGGGGTTGACGATCGCGACCTCATGCGCCGCGTTCGCCAGAGCGGTGATGACCGGCAGCTCGAGGCCGCCGGTGGCCTCCGCTGCGACGAGCTTGGGGACGAGCTTTCGGACGCGCTCGGCCACACGCGTGATGCCCGCTGGGGAGTTGGCCTCGGTGAAGTTCTCCCCGGAGGGCCAGACCGCGCAGTCCAACCATTTCTTCGATACGTCGATACCGACACAGCATCCGTTCTTGACCATGATGAGTTCTCTCCGGTTCGCGCTGGGCGAGCTCTTCTGCGAAAGCGGGCAGCGCGGCGCAACCTTGCGAATGCGAGCTCCCGTCAAGAGGGCTCGAGCAACTGTGCGGGCTCGCGCTGGTACAGCGGCAAAACGAGCCACCGCGACCAAGCTCGACAACGATCTCGCCGAAGCGGAATCCGAGGGGCAGCGGACTGCGGTGGCTCATCTACTGCGCTCGGAGGGATAGCCCGAAGACGGGCCGGCAATCCATATGCGCTGCCCCATTACTGAGAACGCCAGACTGACGCGAGGCTCTATCCTTCCGGCGCTTCGCCAGGATCTCGTCGCGGTGCGCCTGGTAGTAGCGGGCCGCCGCCTCGCGGTTGAGGCTCTTGGCGCGAGCGGCGTGCTTGTGGCGCCAGCCCTTCATGTACTCGGCTTGCTTGGACCGACGCCGACGGGCCTCTCGCTCGCGCTGCGCCTGGCCCAACCCTGTCTGCCGATAGCTGTTCTTGTGCGCGCGATCGCGCAACTTCTTCGCTGCGCGCGCGCAAGCCCGGCAACGCTTATGCCGTCGGCGGACACGGCGATCCAGACGGAGCGGCCGCCCACAACCGATGCAATGGGCAGCGGCCAGCCGATAGACCCATCGCGGGCCCGCTGGAAGGGCGGCCTGCGGCTGTGGGCCTGGGGCGCCCTCTCAAGAGGTTGACCCTGCCGAAGTACGCCGCGGATAGTGCATAACCAGGAGTCGGAACGTCTCGGGGCCCGCGAAGCATCGAGGCGTACCGCTCTTGGCGGCTGTCGCTCGTCTTCTCGGGCGACAGCCGCATTTTCAGACACTCTCGTGCTTGCGGAGGCCGGACACCAATTCCCGGCCAAAGCGCCGCCCGCGCGTAGCTCCCCGTCGTCCCGGGTACAACGCGTCGATGAGGAACTGACGGGGGGAGGGGGCAAAAGGCGCCCCCTCCCCCCGTCCGCCCCTCTCCCCAAACCGACCAGCTACGCTCCCAGAAGGTCTCACCCTTGGATTGCGGCCTCGCCTCTGCGGCGGCATGCCCCAGCAACTGTTCGAGCTCTCCCGCGGAACGCAGGAACCAGATACAAGGGGCTTTCCTCCGTCCACCCCTTCCGTCCTATCCTTCCCGCCCCCCCGCTCTGTCCCGGTCGGCTTTCCGCTTCATCCCTTCGAAAGTGAATGCGCCATGGCGGATTTCGCCGACCTCGACCACGCCCATCTCGCCAGCACCTCGGCCTGCTCGTGGCCTGCCGAGCTCGACGAGGCGCTCCGCGCGGACCTTTCTCGTGGTGACCCGACCGGCGTCTTCTGCGAGGCCGCCCTCGCCTGGCTGAGAGAGAGTGGTGACCTGGCGCCGGTCTCCGAGGCGCTGGCGAAGGCTCGGCAGCTCCGCTCCGAGGCCGGGCGGATCGAGGAGCCCGCCTCCCGCCGGGAGCGCCCCTCGGAGTCGCTCTTCACCTCCACCGGCGCCGGCGTCTGGCCAGGCGTCACCTGCCGGTCCGGAGGACTCTCGGACTACGACCGAGCCTTCACCATCCGGCTGCTGCTTCGGCTCGTGGACGCGGGCGCCGTCGCCCCGTTGCTGGCGGTGCGCTTCGGGCACCTGCACACGGCGTTCGCGCCGCTGGACGACCGCGGGTTGGAATGGCTCTGGCGGCTGCTGATGGAATCCGCTCCCTACACCTCCCGCCCGCGCGCCGTCTGGCAGGAGTGCGCTCTGCCGGCGCCGTCGCTCGGCGGGCTCCTGGACAAGCTCGGCTATTCGCCCGACAGCCTCATCCAGGGCGCCCTGTTCTCCGACTTGCACGACTGGCGCACGCCGGCCGACGTGGCGGCGACCGCGGAGGCAGGCCTCTTCGCCGACCGCCACGCCGAGACCGTCCTGCGCGCGCTGCGCGAGAAGGCTCCCAAGCGGCTCGCCCACGTCCTCGAGTTCCTGCGGCTCGTGCGTCCGACCTCACCGCCCATCCTCGAAGCCATCGATCAGCTCGCCGGCGACCGGCGCAAGACGGTCGCCTCCCCGGCGAAGGCCATTGCCGCCCTCCTGCGCGCCGAGGAGTCCGACGCCCCCTACGAGGTCGCGGGGTTCAAGACCTCGACGCCGCTCGCCTCGTTCGCGCCGAACCGCACCTGGAGGTCCATCTGAGCCGGAGGCCGTCGGAGCCCGCCACGCACCGGCGAGCGCGCCTGGCCTCCGGCCTCCCGCTCCATCCGCGAGGACCGCGCTGCGGCTGCTACGGGATGACCGCGCCCGTGGCGGCGTCGACCTTCACGGCATTGCCGGCGGGCTGCCCGGGGACCTGGTGCCCGATGCTCCAGTAGTTCCCCATGAAGCCCATGTAGCCAAAGCTGTACTCGGCGTCGTCGGGGTCGTTCGGGAAGGCGGCGAGGATGGCCTGCGGCGAGTCAATCGTCGGGATGGTGGTCTTGCCGGAGCAGGTCCCAGTCCCGCACATCCGCTCGACCCGGCAGTCGTTGCCGCTGAGGACAAAGTAGCGCATGCCGTCGGACTTGGTCGGTGCGTTGTTGGCGCAGAAGGCGACCGAAGACACCGAGGAGGTGGCCGACAGCTTCCCGTCGCGCTTGACGTGAATGATCGTCGCCCCGCCCTGCCAGTAGGCCTCGGGGAACTCGCTCTTGGCCGAGGTCTCGAACAGGCGCAGAGCCTCGAGCACGGTGAGCGAGGCGGGCGCGGAGACGCCCGGGCACTTCACGGTGTCGGTGTCGGGGTACGGCTCGCAGGGGATGACGCTCGTGCCGCCGGTCGAGCCGGCGTCGGGACCCGCCGCGAGACCGGTGTCCGGAGAGGCGGCTGCGGCGGCGTCGAGGCCCGCCAGGCCCGAGTCCGGGAGATTCCCGGCATCGGTGCTCGGGGTCGCGGTCCCGCAACCCGTCGAGATCATCGCCACGGCCAAGAGACACCCAAGTCCACGATGCATTGCGTTCCTCCCTGTTGTTCCTGCTGGTCGCGGTGAGGGTGCATCAAGCGCGCTTCATTGGGAAGACGCCGGTGGCCTTCCCTTCGCCTCATCCGGAGACGCCGCGCCGATCAGGTCCGCGACCTGTCGGGGAGCCGCTGCGCTATCCTGCGCGCCCTCTCGCCATGGGCCCCTCGACCTCCCCCGCTCCCGTGTCCGACGGCCGACTGCGCGGCGCGCTGATGGTCGCGTTGGCGGCGATGCTCTGGTCCTCGGGCGGGCTGTTCATCAAGGTGGCGCCGATGCCGGCGCTGGCGGTGGTCTGCGGCCGCGCGGCGATCACCGCGGTCTTCTACCTGCTGGTCCTGCGCCCGAACCTGAAGGCCGCGCGCTGGAGCACCGCGCTGGTCTACGCGCTGATGATCCTCACCTTCGTCAGCGCGACGAAGCTCACCACCGCCGCCAACGCCATCTTCTTGCAGTACACCGGCCCGGCCTACGTGCTGCTCCTGTCGCCGCTGGTCCTTCGCGAGAAGCTCTCGCGCCGCGACGTGGGGCTCGTGGCGCTCTCGCTGGCGGGGATGGGGCTGTTCTTCGTGGGCAAGGTGGAGGCGGGCTCGACGGCGGGGAACGTGCTGGGGGTCATCTCCGGCGCTTTCTTCGGCGGGACGGTGGTGCTGCTGCGCCGGGATGCGACGCAGGGCTCGGGCGATGCGATGCCCTCGACGACGCTGGGCAACCTGTTGGCGGCGGTGCTGGCGCTGCCCTTCGCCCTGGGCCCGCTGCACGAGACCTTCACCGGGCCGCAGGCGCTGACCGCGCTCGGCGTGCTCCTGTGGCTGGGCGTGGTGCAGATGGGCTTCGCCTACATCTTCTTCGCCAAAGGCCTGAAGCGCGTGCCGGCGAGCGAGGCCTCGCTGCTCTCCATGCTCGAGCCGATCTTCAACCCGGTCTGGGTGCTCCTGGGCACGGGCGAGACGCCGGGCCCCTGGGCGCTGGCAGGCGGAGCGGTGGTGCTCACCGCGGCGGCCCTGCGGGCATTCGGGCCGGGAGAGCGCCAGAAGGACGCCTGAACGGAGGCTGGCGGCGGCCCGTCGGAAGAAGGGTCGCGACGGGTGCGACCTTCTTGGGGCCCGATTGAATGCAGGCGCCCAGTCCCTACCTTTTCCGGTGGACCGTCTCGTCGAGAGGGCGGTCGCACGCAAAGGGGGGCGGATGCCTCTTGGACTACGCCTCCGGTCGTGGCCCGTCCGAACCGTGTTGGCCATGAGCGTGGCGTTCGGCGGCTTCCTCTTTGGAACCCCGACGCTCGTCAATCCCCGGCTGGAAGGCCCCCATGGCGTGGTGGGGGTCTCGTCCTGGATGTCCTATGTGTGGATCATCCGAACCGCGCACGGTGCGGCGCTGGTCGACGCAGGTCTGGACCCTTCAGGCACGTCCATCATCCGGGAGCTCGGCCAGATGGGGCTCTCTCCGAAGGACGTGCACCACGTCCTGCTGACGCATGGCCACGTCGATCACTGGGCGGCGGCCTCGCAGTTTCCGAACGCGAAGGTGCTCATCGGCGCTGGTGATGCGGCGATCGTGCGGGGCGAACAGGAGTCCGAATCACTCGGCGGGCGCCTCAGCCGGAAGCTGGAGCCCGAAGGAAAGCAGCCTGCCCTTCTCGAAGAGCTGCGAGGCGACCAGACCCTGGACATCGACGGCGAGCCGATCCGCTTCATCCCCCTGCCGGGCCACACCCGCGGCAGCGGCGCCTACCTCTACAAGGACCTTCTGTTTACGGGGGACTCGCTCAATCGCTGGGTCTTCGGCACGCTGGATTTCGCCTCCCGCTTCTACACCGACAATCCGAGACAGAATCGGGAGTCTCTGCGCCGGCTGGAGTCCGTGGACTTCACCGCGACGGCGGACGGCCACCAGGGAATCGTGCTCAATGCCAAGGCGGAGCTCGAGCGCCTCCTGCATCACTGAGCCTGGTCGCGACTCGCGAATCGCGCCTGAGGACGCCAGGCTACGCGGCGCGCTCGGTCCAGATGAAGTAGTAGGGCTTGATTTCCCGCCGGGGCGTCTCGCGGTTCTGCCGAAACAGGCGGCCCTTCTTGAAGACGGCCTCGGCGGCCTCGGTATTGAGCACGCGCTCGACGAGGAGCACCGCGCGGCTGCGCAGGTGGTGAAGCAGCGGAGACTTCAGCCCGTCGTCGGGGAACACCTCGACGACTCGCAGGCCGCCGCCGGCGATCATGGTCTCGAAGTCGGAGGGGCGCGTGCCGAGGCCGTTCTCCTGGATGACCACTCGGCCGCCGGGGGCGAGGAACCGCCCGACGCCCTCGTAGAGCTTGCGGTGCACGATGAAGTCCGGGTCGATCAGGCGCAGCTCGTTCTCCCATTGCTGGTGGGTCCCTCGCCAGTGGGGAGGATTGCTCACCACCAGGTCCCAACGCTCGCTGTCGGGAATTCCGGCCAGGCCGTCGGAGAGGTAGACCTTCACGCGGTCCTGCAGCCCATTTTCGCGAATGGTGCGCTCGCACGCCGCCACGGCCGCGGGGTTGATGTCGGCCAGCGTGAGGCGGTCGCACAGACCGTGCGCCAGCAGCGAGAACCCGATGAAGCCGGGACCGGCGCAGTACTCGAAGGCATGGCCGACCTTGCCCACGCGCTCCCGGAGGTAGTCGAGGTAGAGCTGGCCGAAGGTCATGCCTCCGCCATCGAGGTTGGCGTCATAGCTGACCGAGAGATTCCCGTAGCGGACCTTCATCAGCGCATCGCTGGTGGCCAATCGCGTGCTCCTGGTTGGGGGCGAGGGGGGCGGGACTATACGACAGGAGCCGGGAAAGGCCATCGCCCACGTTCACCGTTGGTCTCATGGCCGGTACTCTCCGCGCGGCCGGGGCCTGCGGGCGCCTCCGTGCCGGAGCCTCTGTGCCGGGGGCATCCGCCGACAGTGAGGACCCAAGGCGCGCCGCAGGTCCCGGCGTGTAGTACCCGGGCGAGCGCCGGGATGCCGCTGCGTGCGAAGGACGCCTGCCCCTTGAAGTGGGGGCGGCTTCGGACTTACGACATGAGGAGCACGGCCGGGGATACCGGCCCGACGTCTTTGACTGGGACTTCTTCGGCCGCTCCGACGCCCTCCGACGAGTCCTCCACGAGGCCCGAATGGACGCCCGCGAGCTGCTCAAGGAGTTCAAGCGCACCATCGACGAGCTGCAGGCGTTCAACGAGATCGGCAAGGCGCTGACCTCGACGCTCGACATCGCCGAGGTCCTGAAGCTGATCATGGACAAGGTGGGCGAGCTCTGCACCCGTCGAACTTCTCGCTGCTCCTGCTCGACGAAGGCGACCGCAAGCTCAACTTCGAGATCGTGATGGGCTCGTTCGGCGAGCAGCTGCGCGGCCAGAAGCTGGAGCTGGGCGAGGGCATCGCCGGCTGGGTGGCGCAGAGCGGGCAGGCGCTGCTCGTGCCGGACGTCGCCGCCGAGCCGCGGTTCGCCTCGCGCTTCGACGGCGCGACGCGCTTCAAGACCCGGTCGGTGGTCGCGGTGCCGCTGCAGGTCAAGGGACACACCCTGGGCGTCATCGAGCTGGTCAACGGCCCGCTGCAGACCCCGTTCGACGCCGGAGACCTCAAGACCCTCTCCTCCATCGCCGACTACGCGGCCATCGCGCTGGAGAACGCGCGCAACTTCCGCAAGGTGCAGGAGCTGACCGTCATCGACGAGCACACCGGGCTCTTCAACAGCCGGCACCTGATGCAGTGCCTGACCTCGGAGATCGCCCGCTCGCGCCGCTTCGGGCACCCGGTGTCGCTCATCTTCTTCGACCTCGACCGCTTCAAGCAGGTCAACGACCAGCACGGGCACCAGTACGGGTCGGCGCTGTTGCGCGAGGTGGGGCAGGTCGTGCGCTCCACGCTGCGCTCGATCGACATCGCCACGCGCTACGGCGGCGACGAGTTCGTCTGCGTGCTGCCGGAGACCGACCGCGACCACGCCATCGCCTGCGCCACGAGGCTGCGCGACGCCGTGGCCCAGCGCGTCTTCCTGCAGTCGGCGGGGCTGGCGGTGAAGCTGACCGCCTCGTTCGGCGTGGCGACCTTCCCGGACGACGGCGCCGACGAGGAGGCCATCCTGCGGCTGGCGGACATGGCGATGTACCGGGTCAAGGAGACGGGCCGGAACAACATCGCCGCGGCGGACCACAACCCGCCCATCCCGCTCGAGGTCGATCCCAACCAGCGGCGCCGGCCGTGATGCCGAAATCGACGCCCGAAATTCGACCCCGAATATCGACCGCCGCGACCGCCGCGACCACCGCGACCACCGCGACCACCGCGACCACCGCGACCACCGCGACCACCGCGACCGCCGCGACCACCGCGACCACCGCGACCACCGCGACCACCGCGACCACCGCGACCACCGCGACCACCGGGGGCTGAAGGCCCCCGGCTACATGGGTGAAAGCCCACTGAAGGGGCTGGCCCCCGAACCCGCAGCTTGGCGACGACTTCGCACGCAGGCAGCGCGCGTGGCTCTGTTCCTCTGTGAAGATTGCCAGGACGTCGGGATGGCAACGCGTCCCGCAACGACGGCCACGGCCTGCGCCGGGGGCCAGCCCCTTCAGTGGGCTTCAACCCAGGTAGCCGGAGGCCTTCAGCCTCCGGACCAGTCCGTTCAGAACTGCGTCGGCAGCCCCGCGCGGATCCAGAAGAACGTGCAGACCAGGTAGAAGACCAGCGTCCCCGCTCCGGCGTAGGTGATGCCGATGCAGTCCGCGCGCGTCACCTTGTCCGGCGTGCGCCAGCGCAGGAACGCCCACTGCGCCGCCGGCGCCACGATGAGCATCAGCTCGCGCATGAGGATGACGCCGAAGACCCGTGCGATCAGGAGCACCGCCATCGACAGCGCGCACAGCACGTAGACGATGCGCGCCGAGACGGCCGAGCCGTGCTTCACCGGATAGGTCGGCACGCCCACCGCGCGGTCGCCCTCTTGGTCGCGCAGGTCGTAGATGACCTCGAAGGTGTGCTCGAACAGGAAGAAGTAGGCCGCGAGCGCCACGATGGCCCACGGCGTCAGCCGCAGCGGCGCGTCGACGCCGAGCAGCGGGTAGGCGATGACGCTCAGGACGAAGAGCACCGCGCTCATCGTGTTCTTGAAGACGTACAGGTCCTTGAAGCGCTTGAAGCCCTTCGGCGTGGGGACGATCCGGTAGCTGTAGCCCAGCCCGATGGCGTGGAAGACGACGCGATCCACCGCGAGCGGCCAGGGCAGGAAGACGAAGCCCAGGACGAGCGATCCGACGAGCAGCACCAGGCAGCTCGCCACGATCAGCCGCGCGTGCCGCGCCACCAGCTCGGTCGCGGCGATGGCGTTGAGCCGGTCCTCCTCGACGTCGGTGGCGCGGTTGAGCAGGTTGACCAGGCACCAGTCGAACCCGCACAGCAGCGCCAGGCCGAACGGCCACGCGTCGCGGAAGAGGTCACCGAAGAGCACCGTCGCACACGCGGCGATGGCGACGATGTGGAAGCGCAGGGCTGCGAAGAGGTCCTTCATGAGGGCGGGCAACCTAACGCGCCCGCCGCGCGCCGGCAAAGCCGACAAAGGCTGTTGCCCCGTCCGGTGCCCGCCCGCATGATTCGCGCCCATGACCCTGTGGCCCCTCGAACTGGCCTGCGTCGCCATCCTCGCCGTCTACGCCTTCCTGCACCGCCACGAGCCGGGCTGGCTGCGCGAGGTCGCCTGGCTCATCCCCGCGGCGCTCCTGGGCGAGGACACCTGCATCCGCGCCTACGGCTTCTACCAGTACGCTCCGGGCTGGCACCTGCGCGTCGACCACGTGCCGCTGCTCATCGCCACCATCTGGCCGGCCGTCGTCCTGAGCGCCCGGGCGATCGCCCGGCTCATCCTCAAGGGCCGAGGGGGCACCGCCGGCCTGGCGGCGCTCTCCGGCGTGCTCGTCGTCTTCGACGCCGCGCTCATCGAGCCGGTGGCGGTCACCTCGGGCCTGTGGTCCTGGAACGCGCCCGGGATCTTCGCCGTGCCACCCGTCGGCATCCTCGGCTGGGGCTTCTTCGCCGCCGCCTCGGTCTACGTGCTCGAGCGCGTGCCGGCCAGAGCGTCGGGCGTGGTGGTGATCGCCGCGCCGCTGCTCACCCACCTCGCGCTGCTCGCCAGCTGGTGGGGACTGCTGCGCTGGCTGCCGCAGGTCTCCTTCACGCCCGCCGCGGGCATCGCCTTCGTCGCGCTGTGCTCGCTCCTCTACTTCGCCGCCGTGCGCCGCTCGCGCGCCGGGCTCCCCCGCAACGAGACGCTCGCCCGCGTCGCCGCGACCAGCTTCTTCGGCTTCCTGCTCGCGACCCACCCGGAAGCCTGGCTGCTGGGCTACGCCGCGGCGTTCGTCCCGCCCTACCTCTTGTTGTCATTCCAGGGCTGGGCGCCCCAGCCCGCTCGTCCTGCCTCGCCTGCCAGCCCTGCCTCTCCCGCCGACCCGGCTGCACCGGCCGCGCCCCGTCCTCCATATTGAGCCGCAGGGGATTCGGAACATGGCGAAGGGAATCGTGGAGCCGGCCTGGCCGGCGATGCCGCCTTTGGCAGCCTGGAAGGACACCTACGCGACGCTGCATCGGTGGGTGCAGATCGTGGGCAAGCTGCGCCTTGCGCTGACGCCGCTGGTCAACCACTGGTGGAACACCGCGCTGCAGGTCGGGGCGCGGGGCCTGACGACGCTCGCCATGCCGTACAACGGCCGCTGGCTCGAGGCCTCGTTCGACTTCCTTTCGCACGACCTCCTGCTCTCCTCCAGCGACGGCTTGCAGCGGCACGTGCCGCTCTACCCGCGCTCGGTCGCCGAGTTCTACGGCGAGGTGATGGGCGCGCTCGGCGCGCTGTGCATGCCAGTGCCCATCAACCCGGCGCCGCAGGAGATCGCCGAGGCCATCCCCTTCGACCAGGACGACCAGCACCACAGCTACGACGTCGCCGCGGTGCGCCGCTGGTGGCAGGCGACGCTGCACGCGGCCGGGGTGCTGGGCGAGTTCCGCAGCCGCTTCCAGGGCAAGTGCAGCCCGGTCCACTTCTTCTGGGGCAGCTTCGACCTCGCGGTGACGCGCTTCTCGGGCCGGCGGGCCCCGCCCCGGCCGGGCGCCGACCACGTGACGCGCGAGGCCTACTCCGACGAGGTCTCGAGCGCCGGCTTCTGGCCCGGCGGCGGCACCGTCGACGCGGCGGCGTTCTATGCCTACTTCGCGCCGGAGCCGAACGGGTACTCCTCGGCCTCGGTGCGCCCGCGCGCCGCCTGGTACCACCGCCAGCTGCACGAGTTCGTGCTGCCCTACGACGACGTGCGCCGCGAGGAGTCGCCGCGGGCTTCGCTCCTGAGCTTCCTGCAGTCGAGCTACGAAGCGGGCGCGGACCTCGCCGGCTGGGACCGTGAAGCGCTCGAGCGGCACGGCGACGAGGCCGCCGCGGCGACGACCGAGGTGGGGCTCTCGCCGCCGTCGACGGGTGGCCCCGAGGCCATCGGGCCCTGAAGGGCCTACACGAGGTCTCTGCGGCGCCGCACCAGCACCATGGCCGCCGCAACGGCCAGCAATGCCTCCCAGCTCGCGCCCCTGCTCGAAGCGCTGCAGCCGCAGCCTACGGCCCCGCCTGGCGGCTCCTCGTCCGCGGCGTCGGCGGACTCGGCCGGACCGGTGGCATCGAGCGCGACCTGTGCGGCGTCGCTTTGGGAAGGTGAGCCGGCGTCGAACGGGGGCACGGCGTGAGCGTCCGGGAAGACGCGCCCCGCGTCCTTGATCTCTTCGCCGGCATCGCGGAATGAGGCTGCGTCGGCACCGGGCTCGGCGGCGTCGCGAGCGACCGTGCCCGCGTCCAGATCGGGGATAGCCGCCGCGTCCGCGCCCGGAGCGGCGGCGTCGGGACGAGCGCCCGCATCGGGGAAGTTGGGGATGCCGCCGTCGATCCACCACACGAAGTGGGTGCAGTCGGTCGCGCACCGGCCGATGACGTAGTCCGAGTTGTTGGCCCCGTCGTCGCAGTCCTCGCGCGGGTAGTCCATCACGCCATCGCCGCAGACCGGGTTCTTGCAGTTGGTGCGGCACGCGTTCGAGGTGTTCCCGTTGCTCATGCCGTTGTCGCACTCCTCCCCGGTGTCGACGATCCGGTCGCCGCACTTCGGGAGGTCGCACGTCGTCAGGCGGCACTTGTCGGGCGCATTGGCGTTGGCGTCGCCGTCGTCGCACTCCTCGTCGGCGTCCAGGATGCCGTCTCCGCAGTAGGAGAGGCGGCAGTTGGTGTGGCAGGCGCGCAGGTCGGAGTCCGAGTTGAGCGCCCCGTTGTCGCACATCTCGCCGGTGTCGATGACCCCGTCGCCGCAGTGGGGGTTCTTGCAGTTGGTGCGGCAGCGGTTGGGGTAGGTGTCGCTCAACTGCAGGTAGTCGTCGCACTCCTCGTCGAGGTCCTTCACGCCGTCCCCGCAGAAGTGGACCTTGCACGTCGTGCGGCACTGGCTGGCGAGCCACCCGTTCGCGGGGCCGTCGTCGCACTCCTCTCCCGAGTCCTTGACCCCGTCGTTGCAGCGGGGGAGCCGGCAGGTGGTGCGGCAGGCGTCGGCCGTGGAGTCGGAGTTGAGCGGGCCGTCGTCGCAGCTCTCGGCGTAGTCCTTCACGCCGTCGCCGCAGCGGTACAGGCGGCAGTCGGTGCGGCAGGCGTTCGGGGCCGTGTCCGAGTTGAGCGCGCCGTCGTCGCACACCTCGGTTTCCCAGTCGTGCACGCCGTCCCCGCAAGACGGCTTGAGGCAGCCGGGGCGGCAGCGGTTGGGGAGGGTGGGGTCGTTGCCGGCGGGGTCGTCGCACTGCTCGTCGGAGTCCTTCGCGCCATCGCCGCAGGAGTGGACCTTGCAGGTCGTGCGGCAGGCGTCGGCGGCGCTGTCCGAGTTGAGCGCGCCGTCGTCGCAGGCCTCGCCGTTGTCGCGAACCCCGTCGCCGCAGTGGGCGAGCTTGCAGCTGGTGCGGCACTTGTTGGCGAGCGTGTCGTCGTTGTTCGGCCCGTCGTCGCACTCCTCGCCCGTGTCCTTGACGCCGTCGCCGCAGCGCGGGCTCTTGCAGTTGGTGCGGCAGCGGTCTGGGGTGGTGTCCGAGTTGAGCCAGTCGCACTCCTCGCCCGTGTCGCGGACGTTGTCGCCGCACCACGGCAGCACGCAGTTGGGCGGCCGGCACTGGTCCTTCTGGAAGCCGGTGTCCGGCCCGCCGTCGCAGGCCTCGCCAGAGTCGATCACGCCGTCCCCGCAGCGGGCGAGGCGGCAGCTGGTGCGGCAGTGGTCGGGCAGCGTGTCCGAGTTGCCGGCGCCGTCGTCGCAGGGCTCGTCCGGGGCCTTGAAGCCGTCGCCGCAAAAGCCCATCTCCACCGCGCCGCGGTCGCAGGCGAGCCCGACGGGGCGCCGGGAGCCGCGCTGGTCGTGCGTGAGCGCGGGGCAGCTGCCGCTCTCGCGGGCGCTGCTCCCGGCCGGGAGCGCGTGCGTGGCCGTGGGGCCCCCGTTGTCGGAGAGAGGCCCGATGGCGACCGCGACGAGGGAGCCGCTGAACCCGACCTGGTCGCTCGCCGGGTCGAACCCGTCCACGGTGCAGGGGAAGTAGCGGGACTGGCCCGAGACCGAGTTGGAGCCAGCCGAGGTCACGTGGGGCCAGAACGGGGCGTCCGCGCAGGCGAGGTCGTTCTCCTCCGAGGCCGGGGACGAGCCGCCCGAGGGGAGCGGGAGGTAGAAGTTCCCGGTCAGGATCGTGTTCGAGAGCGAGACCGTCCCGCTCGAGGACGAGCCCTGGCGGACCCCGAGGCCGCCCGCGAAGGCCAGGGTGCCCATGCTGGGGTTGGAGAGGGCCTGGTTGTTGGCGATGGTGCAGGACTCGATGCGCAGCGAGGAGCTGTCGACCCAGAGGCCGCCGGTGAGGCGCCCGGTGTTGGCGCTCACCGTCGAGTTGACCAGCGACGAGTCGGCGGTGCCCGCGCCGACCAGGGCGATGCCGCCGTGGCCGGTGCTGGCGTTGGGGACGGTGTTGTTGCTCACCAGGGAGTCGACGACGGTGATGGCACGGGTCGCGTAGAGGGCGGCCCCGTCGTAGGCGGAGTTGCCGCTCACCTTGCAGGAGAGCAGCGAGAGCGTCCCGCCGGTGGCGCGGAGGCCACCTCCGGTGTCGGACGAGTAGCCTCCCGTCACCGTGACTCCCGAGAGCGCGAGCGACCCGCCGAGGACGTCGAAGACGCGGTCCTTGCCGCCCGCCTGGAGGATCGTCGACGGCGCGCCGGCGCCCTGGATCGTCACCGCCTCGAGGACGTCGAAGTCTCCGCGCAGGTTGGCGTCCTCGTTGGTGCCGTCGAGGGCGATGGCGTAGGTGCCCGCGGGCAGGACGATGGTGTCCGCGCCGCTGCCGGCGGGGCACCCCAGGACCGCCGCGTTGGTGTTGGCGGCCTGGAGGGCGGCGCGCAACGAGCAGACGCCAGCGGTGGTGAGCGTGTCCGCCGGGGTGTCGACGGTGATGGTCGCGGCCTGCGCCGGGCCCGCCGCGGCGAGCAGCGAGAGGGCGAACGCGACGTTCGCGCACCTGCGAGCCAGCGACTTCGTCGGAGGGGAAGCGAAGCGGCCGACGAAGTCGGCAGCGGCCAAAGACTTGAGGCAACCCATGAAGCCCTCCGGGAGCGGTGGTCGAGAACGAGCCAGGATAGTCGTCGTTCGCGGTCACACGCGAGGGATGCCTTCCCCCCTCCCAACTGCGGGAGGGGCAGGGGGGAGGGCCGGCAGGGCAGAGGGAAGGGCTACTTGATCCCCGTCTTCTTGTCGTAGACGACGCCCTGGTGCGGCACGAGCCCGGAGTGCACCAGGTTGCTGCGCAGCTGGCGCCCCAGCACCTCTTCCACCCGGTGCCCCAGCGCGAGCATCTTGCCCTGGTCGATGCCGGTGGCGATGCCCATCTCCTCGAACATGCCGACCAGGTCCTCGGTGCAGGTGTTGCCGCTGAAGCCCTTGTGGTACTCGGCCGCGCCGGCCTTGGGCTGCCCGCCGATGGCGCCCAGCGAGCCGTCGAAGTACCGGAAGCCGAAGGTGAGCGCGACCAGCGAGTTGGCGACGCCCCAGCCGCGGGTGTCGTGGAAGTGCACGACGATGGTCGAGGGGTCCAGGCCCGAGTCGAGCACCTGCTCGTAGAAGGCGCTGACCTGGCGCGGGTTGGAGACGCCGGTGGTGTCGCCGAAGCCGACGTAAGCGGCCCCGATGTCCCGCCACCACTTTCCCATCCGGATGGCCTGCTGCGGGTCCACGTCGCCGGTGATGGGGCAGCCGAAGCTGGTGAGCACCCAGCCGAAGACCTGGTGACCGGTGTCGAGCGACATCCGGGTCATCTTCTCCAGGATCGCCTGGTTCTCGGCGTGGCCCAGGTCGACGTTGGCGCGGTTGTGCGCCTCGCTCGCCGAGATGACCATGGCGATCTCTTGGACGCCGAAGCCCCGCTCCTTGGACTGGATCGCGCGCTCGACCGACTTGAGGGTGGTGCAGATGGCCCGGTAGTCGACCCCGGGCTTGCGCGGGATGCGCTCGAGGACCGCCTCGGCGTCGGCGAACTGCGGCAGGTACTTCGGGTGGGCGAAGCTCGTCGCCTCGATCTTGGTGAACCCGGCCTCGACCAGCCCGGTGATGATCTCCACCTTGGCGTCGGTGGGCACGACCTGCCGCTCGTTCTGCAGGCCATCCCGCGCCCAGCAGTCGCCCATGACGACGCGCTCGGGCAGCGGGGTTCGGTGGAGTCGCAAGGGCTCGGTCACGGGAGGTCTCCTTCGGGTCTCAAAGGATAGCGGCCCGCTCCGAACGGCGCTGCGCCCACGTGGCATCAGCCCGCCATGCCCTCTCCTGCCCCGCGGCGCAAGGCGCTCGACGGGTCGGGCCGGTCTTCGCGGACCGCAGCGCTGCCTCGGAGTCGGGCCGCGGCCTGGCCGATGTCTAGGCGTTCGGCTCGCCGGCGAAGCGCACGCCCTTGAGCCTTCGCTTCAGCGCGCGCGCGAACTTCGTCTTCGAGTGGCCGAGCATCAACGTGATGACCACCTCGTTGTCCTTGGGGATGGACCAGCGCTGGCGCAGCTCGGCGCTGCGGTTGACGGCCGGCCCGACGAGGTCGAGCAGGATGCTGCCCAGCCCCAAGGACTGCGCCGCGAGCATGGCGTAGGTGGCGGCGAGCACGGCGTTGGTGCGGAAGGCCAGGTCCCAGCGGTTGGCGTGGAAGAGCATCGCCACCGGGGCGCGGTAGGTGTAGCGGTCCTCGCCCGTGGCCGCGAAGCGCGCGTTCGCGTCCTCGACGATCTCCACGACGTGGGTCCGCAGCGCATGGAACTTCTCGGCGCCCGCCGAGAGCCGCACGAACTGGCGGGCGACCGGGTTGCGCCAGGCCTTGAGCAGGTCGGCGTAGACCGCGCGCAGCCCGGCGGCGAGGTGATCGAGCTCGGCGCGCTGGTCGAGCACGAGGATCTCTGTGGTGTGCGGAGGGATGCCCATCGGCGCCACGCTGGCGGCCTCCAGCACCTTGAGGAGCGTCTCGCGGTCGACCGGCTCGTCCTTGAACCGGCGCATCGACCGCCGGGCCAGGAGGAAGGCGCTGAGCTCCGCATACCCGACGCCGGACGGCGGCACCGACAAGAGGTCCTCGTTGCCGAGCCCTTCGATCGAGAGCGAGCCGTTGGGGCACGCGAGCACACAGTGCCCGCAGCGGATGCACCGGCGGCCCCGCACCTCGTCGGTGACCGCCCTCTTCTCCGAAAGCTTCAGACAGCGATTGGGGCAGACCTCGACGCACACCCCGCAGCCCTTGCAGCTCTCCGTGGTGGCATGCAGCGCCGCACTCATCGCACCCTCCCGGTCCATCGGGCCCATCACGTCCATCGCGTCTATGGGCGCGCCATCTTCGCACGGCCGCTTCTGTAGCCGCGCCTCCACTGCGCTGACGGGCAAGTGAGGTGGCTCGTCCTCACTCGCAGGCCAGCCGAGCTGCGGCCGCCCAGGGAACGTCCCCTGGTCTCCACCTTGCAGACCTGCGTGGCCGAGAGGGGCCACCAGGCACCGACAGGAGCGCAAGCGATGACGACGGCGAAGTGGATGAGCGCGGCGATGATGGCACTGGCGCTGGCGGGCTGCGGCGGCAGCGCTGGCGACACGAGCGCTTCAGAGCAGGCGGCGACCAGCGGCATGCCCAACGGAGCGCACTTCAACCTGAACATCATCGGCAAGGACGGCGCGAAGTCGCAGGTCGACTGCGGCAACGGGCACGTCATCTTCGTGCCGCTCGCCGGCACCTCGAAGATCCTCCTGACCGAAGGCGACTTCTCGGTGCTCGACTGCAACGGCACCGACGGTGCGGCTTCGTTCCAGCTGCCCAGCCCGGACCCGGACGGCGACGGCACCACCACCTACTCGGTCTGGGCACGCGCGCTCGGCAAGCCCGGCGGCAGCGCCTCGATGACGACCTGCGCGACGGATCCCACGACCGGCGAGCAGTACTGCAGCCTCCTCTCGGCGGTGCTGGTGCGCAACAAGGGCAAGTCGAGCTTCACCAACATCTCCAAGGAGCTGCTCTTCGTGTACGCGGACATCGACGGCGACGGCATCACCGACCGCGTGCCGCTCTTCGACAGCCGCCTGCAGGACTTCTTCTGGAACTACCAGAACAACGGCCTGCGGCTCGCCCAGCTGCGCTTCTACGAGGTGCCGACGACGGTGCCGTAGTCGCTCGCGTCTCCTTCGACACCACGGCTCCTCGCCGTTGCTCGGCCGGCTCCGAACCGGCGAGGAACCGTGCAGCCTTCCTCACCCGAGAGTCCTCGGCGCGCCGTCGGACGCGCTCCTCAGACGCCCGAGTGCGCACAGTCGCCCCGGCCACGGAGGGCCGGTACTACCGACCGACCGACTGACGAAACGGTCCGACGACCGCGTTCCGCTTCACCCGATGCGGATGAGCACCGCCGCTCCGAGCGAGCAGGCCATGGCCAGCACGTGCCGGACGGTCAGCGGCTCGCGCAGGCGCCAGGCGGTCAGCCCCACGGCGATGAGCATCGAGCTCGCGAAGATGCCCTGGACCAGCACCATCGGCCCCTGGGCCCAGGCCTTCATCAGCAGCAGGTAGCCGGCGAAGTTGAGCACGCCGATCACCAGGCCGAGCCGCCAGGCCGTCTCCCGCTCGCCGTCCTTGGGAACCGGCAGCAGCCGCACCCCGGCGAAGGCGAGCAGCGCGGTGAGCGCATAGGTCGTGGCGACGAAGGGCAGCACCGCCCCGGCACGCGAGGCCAGCCGCCCCACCGTCATCGAGCCCGCCGTGCACACCGCCGCCCCCGCCGCGAGCGCGATCCCCGTCAGGTCGATCGTGGTGCCCGCTTCGTTCTTCCGCTGCGGCCAGGTCAGTGCGACGACCACCGCCAGCCCCGTCGCCACGCCGATCCACTGCAGCGGCGTCGGCCGCTCGGCGAAGGCCACCGCGCCCGCGCCGATCACCAGCACCGCATCGATCTTGTGGACCGGAAGCGCTACCGCGGCCGGCACGCGCCGCAGCGCCCAGAGGAGCAGCACCGAGGCCGCGGTGAACAGCACCGAGTTCGCCGCCGCGTAGCCCAGGGCCAGCGGGTCCGCCTTGAGCGGCTCGCCGCTGAGCAGCAGAGCGAGCGCCGCCAGGACCGCCACGGTGGTGCCGGAGGCGCAGACCAGCCGCAGCGGCGCCACGCCGCGAGTCGCAGCCACCTTCTGCAGCGCCTGCATCAGCCCGTAGGCGAGCGTCGCCGCCAGCGCTGCTCCGAACCAGCCCATCCGCGTCCGTGTGTCCTTCCGCCCCGCCCGCCGGACGCAAACTGCCCGGCGCGGCCGGCGATGGCAAGCGAGCGCGCTGGCACTTGAACTTCGCCCCTCTCCAGTCCACCCTGCCTCCCGCTTCGGGGCCACGACCCTGGAACCCTTCGGAGAGACCATGGACTTCTATCGCGGCAAGCGGGCGTACATCACCGGCGGCTCCAGCGGAATCGGGCTGGCCACGGCCAAGCTGATGCTCAAGCACGGGGCCTCGGTGGCCATCTCCGCGCGCGGCAAGGAGCGCCTGGCCACGGCGGAGGCCGAGCTCAAGAAGCTCGCCGGCCCGGAGCAGAAGGTGCTGGCGCTGAGCTGCGACGTCTCCGACTCCAAGGACTGCCAGAAGGTGGCGCAGGAGGTGCTCGCGGGCCTGGGCGGCATCGACATCGTCGTCGCCAACGCCGGCATCTCGCACCCCTCGCGCATCCTGGAGACGAGCGACGAGGTGTTCGAGAAGGTGATGCGCATCAACTACTTCGGCACCGTCTACGCCATCCGCGCCTTCCTGCCGCACCTGTTCGCGCAGCGGCGGGGCCACATCGCCATCACCTCCTCGTCGCTGGGGTTCATGGGCATCTACGGCTACACCGCCTACGCCGCCTCCAAGTTCGCGCAGATCGGCTTCGCCGAATGCCTGCGGCAGGAGTGCCTCGACAAGGGCATCTCCATGACCATCCTCTACCCCTTCGACACCGAGACCCCGCAGCTCGCGGAGGAGAACAAGATCAAGCCGGCCGAGACCAAGGCCATCGCCGGCGAGGTCAAGTCGGTGCCTGCCGAGGTGGTGGCCGAGGAGTTCGTCAAGGGCATCGCCTGCAAGCAGCTCCACGTGGTGCCGGGCGCCATGGGCAAGCTCACCTGGATGGCCAAGCGCGTCGCGCCGAGCCTGGTGAACTGGGTCATCGACGACGCGCTGAAGAAGTACCAGAAGAAGAACCCCGCGCCGTCGGCCTAGCCGCCTCCCCCCTCCCCCTCCAGCGGAGCTGGAGGGGGCGATCGTTTCTGCTCGACTCGCTCATGCGTGCTCTCTTGGCCACTCGGACTGCGTTGCTCGCTGCGCTGGCACTCTGCGCGGGGTGCGAGAAGAAGACGCCACCCTCGCCGCCGTCTGCGGCCGCTCCCGATGCGGCTGCGGTCGCCGATCCAGTCCAGAGCCTCGTGCGCCACCAGCCGGGGACGCTCTTCGGCGGCGAGCTGGGGCTCGACCACGTCGGCATCGGCGTGCGCGATCTGGCCAACGCCAAGCGGGTCTACACCGAGACCCTGGGCTTCGGCGCGCCGATGGACGGCACGCTGGCCAACGGCCTGAAGAACGTCACGCTCTACTTCGCCGACAACGGCTACCTGGAGCTCATCACCGCCACCGAGCCCGGGAAGGCGGAGTGGCTCTCCTCGTTCCTGGCCAAGACCGAGGGCGCCAACTTCGTGCTGCTCTCCACCTTCGACCTCGAAGAGACCCGGCAGATCCTGAAGTCGCGCAGCGCCGAGCTGACCGAGAGCGCCGGCGGCCGCGTGGAGATGCAGGGCGTCAAGCCCGGCACCGACCCGCTCTGGCACACCGCCTTCTTCCAGCCGCCGCAGGTCCTGCCCGGCGGCCGCGTGGGCTTCATCGCCTACCGCCGCGACAAGCGCGAGTACGCCCTCTCGCAGGTGGCCAAGACCCTCAAGGTCAAGCGCGGGCCCCACCCCAACACCGCGCGGCTGATGAAGTCGGTGTGGATGGTGGTCAAGGACCTGGCGGCCGCCAAGAAGGCGTACCAGGACGTCGGCTTCGAGCCGCTGCGCACCTTCGACGATCCCCGGCTGGCGGCCAAGGGCGTCGAGCTTCGCGGCGGGCGCCGGCGGCGGGACGCTGCTGCTCCTGCAGCCCTCCGACCCGAAGGGCCCCGCGGCCGCTTTCCTCGATCGGCGCGGCGAGAGCATCTGCGGGGTGAGCGTCGAGGTGATGTCCTTGGAGAAGGCCCAGGCCCACGTGCAGGGCAAGACCGGCCGCGCGTTCGCGACCTATGGCGGGCTCTACGGCCAGAGCGTCCTGCTCACCCCCGACCTCACCTTCGACGTCTGGATGGAGCTGTTCCAGCCGTAGCGGCGAGCACCTTGGCCACGGGCCGGGCGACCTTGCTGGGCACGCCCGCGTCGTCCGCGAACCCGGTGAACCGGGCGACCGCTTCGCGGACTCGTTCGTAGACGGGCTGGTATCGCTTCAGGTCCACCAGGTGCGCCAGCTCGAAGAGATCCTCGCGCGTCGGGTGGGCTCCCGCCTCGCCGATGAGCATCGAGTGCTCTCCCCCTGGCCCCGCGGAGAAGGTGAGGTCATAGGCCGGGCTTGGGCGCCACTGGCCATCCTCGTCCATGAGGAATGCGAAGTTGCGGGGGTGGTCGTCCCGGTTGTGCGCGAGGACGTTGAAACAGGCGCGGCGGAACACCTCGACCACTGCGCTTTCCTTGCCGGTGAGCTCCCGAGTGGCGAGCAGCAGGACCCGATAGGTGACCGACGGCAACGTGTGCGGAGCGTGCAGCAGACCGGAGAGGGTGTGCAGGTGGATCTTGCGAGGGCCATCGCGGTCGAACCGGCGGATGGCGAAGTATCCGGGATGCCGTCCGTTGCGGCCAAGAAGGGTCGTCTCGGGCACGTCGATCCCGGCAGCAGCGGCCATGCGCATATAGGCATGCTCGAGCGTGCCGGCGTGGAGCTCGTCGTCGCGCGCGCGGAACTTCACCAGGTACTGCGTCCACCCCGGCACCGTTCGCCGGCTCCCGCAGATCACCGCCCCGTCCTTCGACACCTGCACCAGGGCCTTCGGCCTCGCGCCCTGGGGCGAGCCGCCGAGCGCGATGAGCTTTTCGAGGTCCGCTCCACGCGCTCCGGCCAGCACGGTTTCGACCTCGGCGGCTATCTCGGGAAGGCTGATGACGGTCGGGGGCTCCAGCTCGACCTCGGGCTCGTATACCAGCGCGCCCATCGAGCGGCCGCCCACCATGGCCAGGCGATCGAGTGGGCCGAGCGCGTCCGCGCGCAGCCCCGCCTGGGCGGCCCGCCGGTTCATCAGCAGCCGTCCCCAGCCGTCGGGCAGCGAGTCCTCGAAGAGCCCCATCAGCCCTTCCCACAGCGCCCGGTCACCCTGGAAGACCCCGGGGCGAAGCGGCAGACGGAACGGCGACAGCTCCAGCCCGCGCGAGAGGAACTTCGGGTCGTACTCGAAGAACACCTCCCCACTCTTCGTCCCCAGCCGCCCCACCGTTTCGCGGCGGCTCTCAACCGGCTCGTAGGAGACGACGAGGGAGCGGACCGGAGCGAACTTCATCGCCTCCTCCGCGGCCGGACGCGCTGGCGCTCGCGCGGCGGCGCCTGCATCGCTTCGTCGAACGTGCGGAACTTCGGCGGCTCGAAGAGCTTCTCCAAGCCGTCCGCCACCCCCAGCACCTTCGCGATGCGCAGCACGTTCTCCACGGAGGCGCGCCCGGTCTGCTCGAAGCGCATCACCGTGCCCTTGGCCACGCCTGCCCGCTCTGCGAGCTCCGCCTGCCTCATCTCGCGCAGCATCCGGAGCCGGCGGGCGCGTTGGCCGAGGCGGCTGAGGATGTCCTTATAAGACTCCATGAATGGAGTCTTAAACCGTCCTTGACGACTTTGGGGCCCCTTTTTTGATTCTTATCTTGGGCCTCGTGGAACTGGCCCGCTTCGCGCTCCGCCCCCACCCCCAACACGCCTGCGCCCCGGATCCCCAACCGTGGTAGGTCGTGTCGCCCCGCGCATCGGAGCCGTACCACCAGCACCTCGAGCACCACGAGAAGCCAGGAGACAGGAGAGGCGGCACTTGTCGAAGCGAGCAGGTCTCAACGGCGTCTTCCTCGAGCTCGGCCGGCGCTCGGTCGCCGGCATCCACGGCCGCCGGCGCGTACGCGCGTTCGTCCCCAACGTCGACCCGCCCTACTCCGTCATCTACTGCTGGGACGGCCAGAACCTCTTCGACGACGAGGGCAGCCACGCGGGCGGCTGGCACCTGCACCGCCTGCTCTCTGACCGCGTCGAGAAGGGCAAGCCCGCGCCGCTGCTGGTCGCCATCGACCACGGCCGCGCCGAGCGCATCGGCGACTACTCCCCCTGGCCGCACCTCGACCACGGCAACGGGCGCGCCGACGCCACGCTCGAGCTGCTCCTCGACCGAGTGATGCCGCTCATCGAGGGCCGGTTCGAGACGGTGGGCCGGCCCGGGAACATCGTCTGCGGCAGCTCGATGGGCGGGCTCATCTCGCTCTACGCCTTCCTCAAGTTCCCCGGCGTCTTCGGCCGCGCGCTGGTGATGTCGCCCTCGCTCTGGCTCAACCAGCGGGCGCTGCTGGAGCTCATCTCCAAGAGCACCGTCTTCCGCGACGCCCGGCTGTACCTGGACATGGGCAGCAAGGAGGGCGGCGTGCGCGCGGTCCGCGCCGTGCGCGAGGCCGCCGAGGCCATCGTCCGCCGCGGGCTGGAGCACTACCGGGTGATGGTCCGCGTCGACCCGATGGGCGAGCACCGCGAGCGCGACTGGCACCACCGGTTCCCGGCGGCGCTGGACTTCCTGCTGCAGGAGTGACGGCCCCTCACCCGTCTCCCCGTCGCGGACGGATGCCCAGGTGCGGTTCGGATGCTCACGGCTCCGGGGGAGAGGCCCGTTTGTTGCCCTTCTCTTCCTTCGGCGTGACACGGCGTCCGTCCCGGACGCTCAGGTGCCCAGCGTCTCCAGGATGCGCAGGGTCCTCTTGGCCTCCCGCCGCACGGCTCCCGGCTCGTCCAGGAACGGCGCTACCAGCGCGATGTCCGCGCTGCGGCCCAGGTCCGCGATCGTCCCCAGCGCGCCCACCCGGACGGCAGCCGGGGTCTCGGGCTTCTTCAACGCGGCGATCGCCAGCTCTCGCGACCGGGTCACTGGGCGGTCCGGCGCCAGGGCCGTCAGCAGCTTGCGCGCCTCCAGCCGGACGCTCGAGTGGGCGTCGAAGAGCCAGCGCGCTTCCAAAGCCCCGGCCGACAGCTCGGGCGCTCGCGCCTTCAGCGCCATCAGCCGCACCCGCGCATCCCGGCTGCTCTCCAGGAACGGCAGGCCGCGATGGCGCACCTCCGAGGAGACTTGCCTCGAGCACAGGGTCCGCATCGCCCACCGCCGCACCCCAGGATCCGAATCGGCCAGCGCCAGCAGCACGACGTCCGGGTCTCCCGTCAGCGCCAGCTTGAAGGCCTCGAGGCGCGTCGTCCCGTCGGGGTCGCGAAACTGGTCCGCCAACAGCCGCCACTGCTCGGGGCTCGCCAGGAACTCGCGAACTCCGCGAACCGCTGCCGCCGCCTGCCCGCGCTGCCGACGGGCCAGCACCGCCAACAGGCCCAGGCACCGCGCGAAGGTGGGCGCATTCTCCGCCTGGAGCCGGCTCAGCACCGCCTCGGCCGCGCTCGCCCGCACGGCGGGGACGATGTCGTCCAGCCGCAGCAGCAGGAAGGGGACGACCTTGGGCTCGGCCGCCGCCGCCAGCCGCTGCACCGCCAGCTCTCGCGCCCGCCCGTTTCGCTGAAGAGACACGGCGGCATCCACGGCCGCGTCTGCGGCACGCGACGACCAGCTCATCGCGCCGAACGGCGACAGGGTCGCTGAAGCTCGGAAGCGCTGGGCTACCACCGCCAAGGCGAGCGGGGGAACGTCGAGGAGCGCAGAGGCCAGCTCGGGCGACGATTCGCCTCGCAGGTTCAGCTCTTCGATGACGGCCAGGCCTCTGCCGAGCGCCACTTCCATGCCCGCAGCATCGGCGATCCTCGGCGCGGCGGCACCTGGAGCCGCTCAGTGCAGCGCCACCCCACGCTCCTGCGAATAGGTCGCCGTGCGCACCGCCTCGTCGACAAGCGCCAGATCGACCTGTGTCTTCGCATCCGCCTCCTTCGCAGCGAGCACGGTGTGCGTGAAACAGTAGATTCGCAGCTCCGACTCCAGCACCGGAACGCCGACCTCCCAACGGCGCAGGAGGATCCCGCGGTCGGTGGCCTTGATCGACCGGCGCAGTCGAAACCCACCCGTCAGCTCCTCGTACGTGCCGGACTTGAAGACCGTCTCGAGCATCACCGCCGCGGTGGCCTTTCCACCCGACTCGGCGGAGAGGACGTTGAGCCGCAGCGTCCCCGTGTCGAGGCCTTCCTCGTAGAAGGTCCCTCCGCCGTCCGGCTCGTACTCTTCCTTCCAGTGGGCCGGGATGCGGAACGTCACCAGCCCGCCGCGGTAGCAGATGGTCTTGAGCTGGAGGGCCATCGCGTCACCGCGCCTTCATGTCCTTGATGCGGCTCGTCTGGACATCGAGGTGCCTCAGGTCGCTGTCGAGCCGGAGCAGCTCGCCGTCGAGCGCCGGCTCCTCCTTCGCCGCCGCACCCGCCACGAGGTCGGTGACGCGCGTCTGGAGCCGCGGCGCATCGGCGCACCTCGGAAGCGCAATCTCGTACCACTCGGCGAAGCCCGCGCTCCTGGGCACGGCGATGACGCCGGCGCCGTTGTCGATGAGCTCCTGGCGGACGTGGAAGACCCGCACCGGGCAGCGCCCGACCAGCTTGAGCACCAGCTTGCCGTCCTTCGGGTCGTAGGTCGTCTCCTGGTCGGAGTCGACGCCGGTGACGGTGATGCGCTCGGTCAGCTCGACTCCCTTCTCCAGCGCGGCGCGGTCCACAAAGGCCTGCGGCTCGGGCGAGACGCTTCCGGTCGAGCTCAGCGCGTACGCGCTGCGCCTCCTGGGGCCGGTCTGATCGACGGCATAGCCGCGCGGATGACGTGGGGGCTCGAACATGACTTGGCGCATGCTCAGCGGCAGCACCGCGAAGCTCACCCGGGTCCGCTCCACCGGCGGCGACTGCTCCGCGCCGCCCGCCACCTCCTTCTCGGCCCTGGCCTTGGCGAGCGCCTGCTCGTTCTCCAGCGCCTTCCTCGCCTCCTCGAGCTGCGGGGCCCAGTAGGCACGGGCCTCCTCCGGCGTCCGCACGACCTCCTTGGGCATCTGCTCCTGGTACTCCTCGACGATGACCGCCGGCACCTCGTGCGCCGGCCGGCCGGGCTGCTGCGGCGCCATGGTGGTCGACGGCTCGATCTTCCCGTCCGGCGGCCGCTTCGCCGTCGCCTTCTTCCGCTCCCAGTTCTCGGCCGTGTACTTGACGCGGATGACCTTCTGCTCGCGCACCTCCATCACGCCCCGCTCGGTCTTCGCCTCCAGCAGCTCGACCCTGCGCTGCGCCACCGTCAGCCGCAGCGCGTCTCGCCGAGCGCGCTTGCTCGCCACGATGCCGCCCCGCGGCGAGCCCCACTGCACCAGCTCGAAGAGGTGCAGGTGTCCGGGGACGAGCCCTCTCTGCTCCGACACGTCGACGCGCTCGCCGTTGAAGACTTCGTCGCGCTCCAGCTTGGCGCAGCTCAGCGCGAGGCCGACGGTCACCACGGCGAGGCTCTGCAGCTGGGCTCGGGACCATGGGCTCACGTGTAAGGCCTCCCGCCTCTTTCGAGTCGATGTTCCAGCCGCTTAGGCTACCTCACGGTCGCCAACGACCTGGGTCGGCGGCTGGCCACGGTTCCGTCAGGTGCCGGTCCTTCGTGCCTGGCGCTCCCCAGCGCGGCCGAGGCTCCTTCCGCCAAGCTTCGTTGCCATCAGCCGGAAAGGGACGACGGCCTGGGCGCGGTCCAGCGAGGGCGGCTCGACGTGCGGCATCTCGCCTCGCCCGAATGCCCCGACTCTTCGGCGCGACGTTCGCGCGTCACCTGGCATCCATGGCGGTGCAAACTGCGCGGCGCGCACGGAGCGAGCGTCATGGTCCCCACCGGGAAAGACGATCGTCTTCACGAGCGCAGAGAAGGGCATCGGGACGGCGGTGGCTGAAGACTTCGCCCGAGCCAACTCCCGATGACCCAATGCGACGTGATCCCGTGCGCGCCGCGCAGGCGGCGGGGAGAGTCCCGTGCGCCGCGCTCCCGCTCCTCTCCACAACGGCTAACCTGCGATCCGTAGCTGTCACGGACGCGGGCTGCGGCCCGAAGGAGTGCGCGGATGAGGGTCGTCCTGTTCGGGGCGAGCGGCATGGTGGGCCAGGGCGTGCTGCGCGAGTGCCTGCTCGCGCCGGACGTGGAGCAGATCCTCAGCGTCGGCCGGCGCCCGACCGGGCAGACGGACCCGAAGCTGCGCGAGCTGCTGCACCAGGACTTCCTCGACTACGCGCCCATCGAGGCCGAGCTCGCCGGCTACGACGCCTGCTTCTTCTGCCTGGGCATCTCCTCGGCCGGGATGAGCGAGGCCGACTACACCCGCATCACCTACGACTTCACGCTCGCGGCGGCCCACGCGCTCCTGCGCCAGAGCCCGGGGCTCACCTTGGTCTTCGTCTCCGGCCAGGGCACCGATGCGAGCGAGAAGGGCCGCTCGATGTGGGCCCGGGTCAAGGGCCGCACCGAGAACGCCCTGCTCGCGATGCCGTTCAAGGCCAGGTTCATGTTCCGCCCGGGCTTCATCCGGCCCATGCACGGCATCGTCTCGCGCACGCCGCTCTACCGGGTCCTGTACGCCGCCCTCAGCCCGCTCTACCCCGTCTTCAAGGCGCTCGGGCCGGGGATGTTCACCACCACCGAGGCCGTCGGCCGGGCGATGCTCGAGGCGGCCCGGCATGGAGCGCCGAAGGCCGTCCTCGAGACCGCCGACATCAACGCGCTCGCGGCTCACCGGTAGCGTCGAGAAGAAGCCCGCATTCGCGCACCTTCCGGCTCCGGCGGCCGCGCGCTGCCGGCTTCCTGCCTGCGTAAGATATGTCAGCACCCATCAACATGGACGGCGCCGCTCAGGGCCGCTCGCCTAGAGCGTGTAGAGGTAGCCGACGAGGTCCGTCTTCTCGGCGGCCGTGAGCTTGAGCCCCAGCACCAGGTTGAAGAACTCCACGGTGTCGTCGAGGGTCAGGAGCCGGTCGTCGTGCAGGTACGGCGGGCTCTCCTTGATGCCGCGCAGCGGGAACGTCTTGATCTTCCCGTCGGCGACGGCCATGCGTCCGGCGACGAGGACCGGCTCGAAGAAGCGCTCGGTCTTCAGATCGTGCATGAAGTTGTCGCTGAAGATGGGCCCCGAGTGGCACTCGGCGCAGCGGCCCTTGCCCAGGAAGATCCCCTCCCCGCGCAGCTCGGCCTCGGTCGCCTTGCTGTGGTCGAGCCGGCTGAAGACGTCCAGCTTGGGCGCCGGCGGGAAGTCGAGCAGCTCCTGGAACTCGGCCATCGCGTGCACCTCGCTGCCCCGCTCCAGGATGTGCACGCCCTTCTTCTGGGCCACGACCGGGTCGCCGTCGAAGTAGGCCGCGCGCTGCTCGAACTCGGTGAAGTCCTCCACCGTGCGCAGCGCCCGCTGGGAGCCGAAGAGCCGCTGCTGGTTCACGCCGCGCAGGGTCGGCGTCTCGATGCGCCGGCGGAACGGCTGCGGCCGGATGTCGCCCACCAGGTGGGTCGCGCCGTTGGTGTGTCCGTTGGCGTGGCAGTCGAAGCAGGCGACCCCCTGGCTCGGTCGGGCGCTGCGGCGGTCGGCGGTGAGGTTGAACTGCTGCTGCGGGAACTGGGAGACCAGCAGGCGCAGGCCGTCGAGCTGCTTGGGGTTCAGGATGCCGTTGAAGAGCCGGTAGAAGTTCTGCGTTGTGACGAGCTCGCCCTGCGAGACGTCGCCCAAGTCGGGGCGGGTGGTCAGGAAGATGGCCGCCGGGAACTCGGGCAGCACGTGGTCGGGCAGGTCGAAGGAGACGTCGAAGCGCTCCAGGTCGCGCCCCTCCTGGCGCTTGACCTCCTTGATCTGCAGATCCGGGAAGACCATGCCGCCCTCGTCGTGCAGCGGGTGCGGCAGCGGGAGGAAGCCCTTGGGGAACAGGCCGCGCTTGCGGATCTCCTCGGGGCTCATCGCCCCGAGCTGGTCCCAGGTCACTCCGGCCGGCAGCTTCACGCGGACGCCGGCCTGCACCGGCTTGCCGCGGGTCATGGTCACGCCCTTGGCCGGGCGGTCCGACAGGTCGTAGCGCTCGGCCAGCAGCGCCTTCGCCTTCTGCATCACCTGCGGCCGCGCCGCGCTCGCCTTCTTCAGGAGCGCGTCGAAGTCCGGGTCCTGGTCGACCGGCGTGTAGCTGCTCGCGCCGCGCTTGGGCACCGGGAGCTCCGCCGGAGATCGGGTCGGGCCCTGGGTGGGCGTCTTGTCGGCGGCCAGCGCGGTCGCCACCAGGACGAAGGCCAGTGAGGCGACGAGGAGAGCGAGGCGCCGCGGCTTCGAGGTCATGGTTCACCCCATGCCGAGAGGGATCGTGGCCGGGCGCTCGGCCACCCGGGCGCGCGCAGTAGGCCGGCGGCGAGCGTCACCGGCAATCCGTGACTGGCGAGGCGCAACCTTGCCGTCGCGCCGGCGACGCTGTCGCTGGACGCACTCTCCTTCGCGCAGGTCGGATCGGCGAGGACGTCCACCCAGTCCACTTCGTCGACCCCGTCCACTTCGTCCACCAAGCGAGCTGCGCTTCTGCTTCAGCGGGGGGCGCGTGTTGGCCCGGCGCCTCGCCTTCCTCACCTCGGCGCTTCTCTGGCGCACGCGTGCTGGTCGAAGAGGCTTGCTTGCGCCTCGCTGCTTTCGGTGGCGTCATGCGGCGCATGCCCACCAAGCCAGCCAAGAAGCCGACGAAGAACGCCGAGCCGCTCGACCTCGACCTGAAGACGCTGGTCTCGATGACGCTCGAGCGCCGCCAGGGCCTCACCATCAACCCGGCGAAGGCCGGTGGAGGCATGGGCGCCGAGCCCTACGACGCCGACGCCGCCACCTACGGGGTTGCCGAGCACGCCGGCTCGCTCGGTGCGATTCCACGGGCCGTCGTGAACCAGGTCGGGTCGCTGGTCGACTACGAACGTCTCAAGCCCACCATCACGGTCAACGGCGCCCTGCGACTCCCCTGGGAGCTCTACTTCCAGGCCTTCCTCGACGGCTACGCGGTCGCGCAGGCGCTGAGCCCTGCCGCCAAGGGATCGCCGAAGAAGATCGGCTCGAAGGGCGCCGTGACCCAGTTCGCGAAGTCGGCCGCCGAGCGCTGCGACGTCGCGCTGACCGGCTCGTTGGCGCCGGTGTTCGAGGCGCTGCTGGGCAAGTTCATCACGCTCTATGGAGAGGGCCTCCGCAAGCCGACCGCCGCGTCGTTCGTGGCCGGAGCGAAGCTGCGCTGCGTCGAATACGGCACTCAGCACCCGCTGCTCGAGGAGCTCTTCGACGGCCCGAAGAAGCCCCGCGGCGCGGCCATTCCCAAGGGCAAGGCGGACGACAACACCGAGCTGGTCGACGCCATCCTGGCCAAGCCCGACGACGACGCCACGCGCCTGGTCTACGCCGACTACCTGATGCAGAGCGGCGACCCGAGGGGCGAGTTCATCCAGCTGCAGTGCCTCGTCGGCAACGTCGCCGGCTACGCGCCTGAGCCACCCACCAAGCCGGTCGAGAACGCGGAGGCGCTGGTCAAGCGCATCGAGACGTTGCTCAAGCACAGCCGCGGTCAGTGGCTCGAGGGCGTCAAGCTCGCCACCGTCAGCTGGTCACGCGGCTTTCCGGTGAAGGGCACGGCCGAGGCGGCCGAGTTCCTCGCGAGCAAGGCCATCGATCGTCTGCCGCTCGAGACCCTCCACGTCCATCACTGGAACGCCAAGCTCGCCGACGCGATGTTCAAGCGCGCGAAGCACCCGACGGTGCGCCGGTTCTGGTTCGGGTCGGGTTTCGGCCCGAAGGTCCTGCACGTCCTCGGCGCGCCGGTCTTCTCCGAGGCCACGGAGCTTCCAGGCGGGCTTCTGGGACGAAGGGCCGATTCCTCCCCGCGCGCTCGAGGTGCTCGCCAAGGCGGTGTTCGCGAACCTCGAGGTGGTCGAGGCGCCGGCCGAGATGTTTGCAGCCCTCGCGCTCGCCCGCTGCCCGCGCCTGCACACCTTCAGGGTCTCGGAAGACTGGCGAATGGAGCCAGCCCGGACCACCGCGCTGTGGCGCCAGGTGAAGCGGATCGAGGTCTACCGCTTCGAGGAGGAGACCGACTTCAGCCCGCTCGAGAGCGCCAGCTCGGTCGAGGTGCTCTCGATGGTGTGCGCAGAGCTCGGCGAGGCCAGCGTGCGGCAACTGATCAAGGTCGCGCCGAAGTCGCTCAAGACGCTCGAGGGCGGCTTCACCGAGCTGGCGCCGGCCTTGGTGAAGGCGCTCAAGTCACGGTTCGAGGTCAAGCCGGCCGCGTAGCGATCATCCTTCTCGAGGTGAGAGGGACGGAGCCGAGACCCTCGGCTCCGCCATCGCGGCCGGATTTCGGAAAGAGCGCTAAGCCGCCTGCCGGAACACCGCCAGGTTGGCCTCGGCTGCAGTCGCCGGCACCGACTCGCGCAGCGCCGCCTCGACGAGCGCGAGGTCGACCCGAGGGACGAGCCCCTTCGCCGCCAGAGCCCCGAGCAGCGCGCTGTTCTGCATCCGCGGGTCGGCCAGCCCGTCGATCGCCACGCGATGCACCTTCCCGCCCCGCGCCTGCACCGCTGCGTCCAGCTGCGCCGCCTCGGGGTAGGCCGCCTTGCCCAGGCGGACCGCCATCGGCTGATAGACGGCGTCGTAGTACAGCAGCGCCCCGCCCGGCTTGAGGTAGCCCTGCACCGCACGCAGCGCCTCGAGGCGCTCCAGCGCCACGACGAGGTCCGCCGCGCCCTCGGGAACCCGCGGGGTGAAGACGCCCTCGCCCAGCCTCAGGTGAGAGAGCACCGTGCCGCCGCGCTGGGCGAGCCCGTGCGTGTCGCAGCCGTGCACGACGTGGCCGGCCTTGAGGCACGCGCGGCCGAGCACCTCGGTGAAGAGCCCGATCCCCTGGCCGCCGACTCCAGCGACGAAGACGTTGAACGGGGCAATCACGAGGCACCTCCGGGGCGCTGCTGCTGCGGTCGGACGATGGCTTCCACGGGGCAGGTCTGCAGGCACGAGCCGTCGCCGATGCACAGGTCGGGGTGGACGGTGATGGTGCCGTCGGCGGCGCGTACGAAGGACGGGCAGCCGAACTCGGCGACGCAGGTGTGGCGCTGGTCGCACTTGGCCTGGTCGATGGCCACCGGCCGGGTCTTGTAGGCCGGGTTCTTGCGCTTCATGTCGCGGGTGAGCTTGAGCATGCACGGGTGCTTGGCGACGACGACCGCGAAGCCCGGGTGCGCGAGCGCCTCCTTCACGTGGGCGATCAGCTGCGCCTGGGCGTAGGCGTCGCACTCGCGGAAGAACTTCACGCCCAGGGCCTCGAAGAGCGGCTTGAGGGCGAGCTTCGCGCCGCCCTCCTCGCCGGTGCCCAGGCGCGGCTGGTGGCCGGTCATCGCGGTGGTGGCGTTGTCCATCACCACCAGGACGACGTCGCGGTCGTGCAGCGCGGCGTCGAGGACGCCGGGGAGGCCGGCGTGCATCAGCGTGGAGTCGCCGACGAAGGTGAGCACCTTGCGCGCCTTGTTCTCAATCGACAGGCCGGAGGCGGTGGAGACGCCGTGGCCCATGCAGAGCAGCACCTGGCCCATCTCGTAGGGCGCCTGGTAGCCCAAGGTGTGGCAGCCGATGTCGGCGACGGTGATGTCGCCCTTGGTGAGCGCGGACTTGATGGCGTGGAAGGCGGAGCGGTGTCCGCAGCCGGGGCACATCTGCGGCAGACGCGGGACGGCCTGCGGCTCGGCGGCGGCGACGGCGGTGAGCGCAGGGCTCGCGGAGAAGGCCTCGGGCCAGGTGCGGGCGAGCAGGTCGCGGACGCGGCGCGGACCGAGCTCGCCCATCAACTCCTCGCGCTCGCTCCGGGCGCGCAGCGTCACCTTCGCGCCCAGGTCCCAGGCGAGCGACTTGATCTCCTGCTCCATCACCCGGTCGAGCTCCTCGAGGACCAGCACCTCGTCGTGGCTCGCGAGGAAGTCGGCGACCTTCTTGGACGGCATCGGGTGGGAGAGCCCGAGCTTGAGCACGTCCACGCTCTGACCGCCCTCGCCCAGCACCTCGAGCGCGGCCATGGCCGGCAAGGCAGTGCTGACGATGCCCAGGCGCTTGCCGCCCAGCGGCTTCAATCCGTTCGGCGCGAGCACCCGGTTGCAGGCGGCGGACTCGGCGACCTCGCGGATCGCGTCGAGCCGTTCGAGCGCGCGCCGCTTCATGGGGAAGACGGTCTTGGTGATGGGGACGTAGGGCCCGTGGGTGGTCGGGTCGAAGCGCGGCGTCCAGTCGGGCGGCGTGGCGGCCTTGGGCTGGACGGTGACGAGCTCGCGGGCGTGGCAGACGTGCGTGGTCAGGCGCAGCAGCACCGGCATCGACAGCTTGCGCGCGAGGGAGGAGGCCTCGCGGTAGAGGTCGTAGGCCTCCTGGGGCGTCGCCGGCTCGAACATCGGCAGGTAGGCCATGCGCGCGAAGACGCGGTTGTCCTGCTCGTTCTGGGACGAGTTGGCGCCGGGGTCATCGCCGAGGATGACGACCATGCCGCCTTCGAGGTGGAGCAGCGGCAGCTGGATGAGCGAGTCGGCGGCGACGTTGAGGCCCACCGACTTGAAGAAGCAGGCCGAGGGGTGGCCGTTGAGCGCGGCGCCGGCGGCGACCTCGAGCGCGACCTTCTCGTTGGCGCCGAAGGAGAAGCGGTAGGAGCGGGCGTCGGCGGGGAGCAGCTCCAGCGCCGAGGCGATCTCGGGCGTGGGCGAGCCCGGGTAGGTGGTGATGACGCGCGTGCCGGAGTCGATCATCGCGCGGGCGACGGCGTAGTTGCCCATCACGAGGTCGGTCCAACCGGCGGGGTCGGCGAGCCGGTCCTTCAGGGTGGCCATGTCCCGGTGTCCTTTCGAGGTGAGGCGGCATGCTAGCCCCTCCCCGCCTCCCCGTCGCTGACGGATCTGACGGATGGAGCTCGGTGTTCTCACTGCTCCGGGGAGGAGCCCGCGTCTGCTCGAGTCCACCTCTTGCGTGACACGGAGTTTGCGGATGAACGGCGCGCCCTGGATCCTCACGATCAGGCGGACGCCCACGGCGCGGAGACTGACGCGGAGACCGGGTACCGCACGTCGGCTCCTCGATCCGGACAATCCATAGAAGACCCCGTGTCACGCTGAGGGTCGTATCGAGCAGAGGCGGGCTCCTCCCCGGAGCAGTGAGGACGCTGTCCCTTATCCATCGGATCCGTCAGCGACGGGGAGGCGGGGGAGGGGCCACGGCGCTAATTCAGCCACAGCAAGTACCGCAGCTTGCGCTCGAACCGCTCCTCGTTCCGCTCAATCTCCCCCTTCATCCGCGCCAGCCGCCCCGGCAATTTCGACGCCTTCATCGGATGCAGATAGCTCGGCCCGAGGATCGCCGCGAACCTCCCCGGGTCGTCGTCGATGGCCTTGAGCCGCCCCAGGTCGAGCACGAGGTCCTTGGGCTTGGAGAGCATCGTGCCCAGGTCGATGCAGCCCTCGGGCGTCGGCACCCGGCTCTTCTCTCCGGCGAGCGCGACGACCTCCGCGAGGTCAATCCCCTCCTCGCCCTTCACCAGCTTGCGCAAGTCGCCCAGCAGCCCTTCCCAGGTCGCATAGAGCGCCTCGTCCACCGGCAGCGGGATGGGGTGGCTCTTCTGCCGCGGGTTGGGCGCCCACTCGCGGTCGTCGTCGGTCTCGGCCAGGTACGCCTTGCGCGCCAGGTCCGACTGCTCCAGCGCCTCGAGGGCCCGCTGCTTCGCCTGCGCAATCCGCTCGGGGTGTGTCAGCGCGATGGTCAGCACCGGCGGCTCGTCGCCTCGCGCGAACGCCTGGTTCACGCCGCTCCAGTTGTAGGCCAGCGCCAGGTCGAGCAGGGCGCGGCCGAAGCCGACGAAGGCTCGCGCCCAGGCCACGTCGCCGTCGTCGAAGCGGAAGGTCGGGCGCCGCTGGGGGTCACCCTCGGGAATGGGATGGCCGTCGGCGTCCTCCTCGATCTCCATCAGCCTCTGGTCGGAGTCTTCAATCCGCCCGTTGCCGTTCCAGTCCACCTTCCAGCAGGCCAGGCACAGCTCGAGCGCGAAGCCCGGGACGGCGGCGGCCTTGGCGAGGTCCGCCTCGACCGCGGCGAAGTCCTGCTCCGCCTGGCCGAAGGTCGCCTCCAGGTAGCGCTGGTTCACGCCGCGGGCGACGACCGCGCCCACCGCCGTGGTCCGCACGTCGAGCGCCAGCTGGTGCATCGTCCGCTTGTACCGGGCGATGGCGCGCACGCCGGACGCGAAGGGGTTGGCCTCGTCGGCCGCGAGCGTGATGGTCGCCCGCTTCTCGGCCTCGTCGAAGGAGCCCGCCTGCAGCATCTTGATCGCCTGGTCCGCGTCGGCACGGCGCTGCTGCAGCGTCGGAGCGCAGGCGGTGCCGAAGGCCGCGAGCAGGCACCACAACAGGGTTCGGAACATGGGTTCACCTCCGCGCCGCCAGCAGAGCAAGCGCGGGGCCACCTTCTATCCCGCGGAATTCAGGCGCCTTCGACGCGGGCGGTGGCGAACGTTCGACGGGCGGTCGCGAGAGCTGACGCCTCAGTGCTTCTTGCAGACGAAGGCGTAGTGCTCGCCGACGACGGGATCCTTCATCTGCTCGAGCCGGCCGCGAGCGAACGAGATGAAGGCCTTGCACCGGGAGCAGTCGTAGTAGTCGTCCCGCTGGTAGTCCTCGCGCCGCATCGGTCGCCCGCCGTTCCAGAAGCGCCAGAGCGCGGTGTCGAGGTCCCCCGGCAGGTCGGAGGAGAGCAGCTTCTTCTCCTGGAGGCTCGCCTTGAACGACAGGAACGCGGCCGGCAGCTTTCCGTCGCCGGCGTCGACGAAGTCGTCGGCGGAGAGCTTCTTGCCGGTCGTCTCCAACCAGTCGGCGTAGTGGTGCACGAGGCGACCGAAGAGCGCGGCGTAGGCCGGGTAGGCGGCCTCGAAGGGCCCGAAGAACCGCGCGGCCCCCTTCTCGAGGTCTGCGCAGGCCGTCCCGAGCTTCTCTTCGAGCTCGGCGTCGCCGTTCCAGTAGACGTCGGGGCCGAGCTTCCCCCTTCGGCGAGCGCGTGCTCCCACTCCGTCCCGCCGGCTCCTTCTCCGAAGAAGGTGGGAAAGAAGTTCACGCGGAACCAGTCGGCGCCCTGCCCCTTCTGGAAGGCAATCGACTCGCGCAGCTTGGCGCGCTCCGGGGGAGCCGGCCGCTCAATCGTCACGACCGGCCCCGAGCCGCCGGAGGTCTCGGTGAAGCGGTAGCCGGGCGCCGCGACCTCGACGCTCTTGCGGACGAGCACCGCAAATCCCCCGCCCTTCGCGGGCTTCGAATTCCCGCCTTCCTTGCTGGTCGAGCCCGCCTTCGCCTTCGTCTTCGCCTTCACTTTCGCCGTAGCCATGCGCGGCATCATGACCGCGACCGCCGTCGCGGGAAAGTCATCGATGGGCCGCATGGGTCGTGGCGACGCTGACGCGGCTGCTCAACCTGTCGGAATCGCGACAAGGCGCCGCCGGCGACGCCGTCTTCTTTTGACGCTCCCGCCTTCGCCCTCCTACCGTCCCCGCGCTCTTCACCAACCGCATTCCTGGGGGACCCATGCCAGACGTCAGCGAGAAGGTTCAGCGAGTCGTCCGCTGCGAGCACTACAATCCGTTCGAGGTCCTCGGGCCGCACCCGCTGCCGGCCGAGCAGGGCGGCGGGCTCGCCATCCGCGTCTTCGAGCCCGGCGCCCGCGAAGTGAACGTCCTGGACCCCAAGACCGGCAAGCGCCGGGCCCAGATGGAGCGGACCCTCGCCTCCGACTTCTTCCAGTGCGTGCTGCCCAAGGTGAGCAAGCCCTTCGAGTACCAGCTCGAGGCGGTCTACGACGGCGGGGCGGCGCGCGTCTGGCACGACCCCTACGCCTACGGCCGCTTCCTCACCGACGAGGACCTCTACCTCTTCGGCATGGGCGACCACCACTTCGTCTACGAGAAGCTGGGCGCCCACGTGCGCGAGGTCGAGGGCGTCAAGGGCGTCCACTTCGCGGTCTGGGCCCCGAACGCGCGCAGCGCCAGCGTCATCGGCAACTTCAACGGCTGGGACGGCCGCAAGCACCAGATGCGGGTGCTCGGCTCCTCCGGCGTCTGGGAGCTCTTCGTCCCCGGCGTCGGCGAGGGCGAGATCTACAAGTTCGAGATCCGCACCGGCCTCGGCCACCGCTACGAGAAGGCCGACCCCTACGCCTTGGCCGCCGAGCAGCGCCCCAAGACCGGCTCGGTCGTCGCCGACCTCTCGCACCACGTCTGGAAGGACGAGGCCTGGATGAAGCGCCGCCGCGAGGCCGACGTCCTCCACCAGCCGGTCTCCATCTACGAGGTGCACCTGGGCTCGTGGATGCGCGTGCCCGAGGAGGAGGACCGCTTCCTCACCTACCGCGAGCTCGCGCCCCGGCTGGCCGCCCACGTCAAGAAGCTGGGCTTCACCCACGTGGAGCTGATGCCCGTCTGCGAGCACCCGCTGGACATCTCCTGGGGCTACCAGGTCGTCAGCTTCTACGCCCCGACCTCGCGCTACGGCTCGCCCGAGGACTTCATGGCCTTCGTCGACCACCTCCACCAGGAGGGCATCGGCGTGCTCATGGACTGGGTCCCCGCCCACTTCCCGCGCGACGAGCACGGGCTCTCCTACTTCGACGGCTCCTTCCTCTACGAGCACCACGACCCGCGCCTGCGCGAGCACAAGGACTGGGGCACGCTGGTCTTCAACTACGGCCGCCACGAGGTGCGCAACTTCCTCATCGCCAACGCCCTCTTCTGGCTCGAGCGCTACCACTTGGACGGCCTGCGCGTGGACGCGGTGGCCTCCATGCTCTACCGCGACTACTCGCGCCAGCAGGGCGAGTGGCTGCCCAATGAGCACGGCGGCCGCGAGGACCTGGCGGCCATCGACTTCCTCAAGCACCTCAACCGCACCGTGTTCCGCTACCACCCCGGCGTGATGATGATCGCCGAGGAGTCCACGGCCTGGCCCGGCGTCTCCAAGCCGCCCGAGCACGGCGGGCTGGGCTTCAACTTCAAGTGGAACATGGGGTGGATGAACGACTTTTTGCGCTACATCTCCAAGGACCCCGTCCACCGCAAGTACCACCAGGACCTCATCACCTTCGCGCTGCTCTACGCCTTCCACGAGAACTTCGTGCTGGTCCTCAGCCACGACGAGGTCACGCACGGCAAGCGCTCGCTCTTGGACAAGATGCCCGGCGACCTGTGGCAGAAGTTCGCCAACCTCCGCTCGCTCTTGGCGTTCATGTTCGGCCACCCCGGCAAGAAGCTGCTCTTCATGGGCGCGGAGATCGGCCAGTGGAACGAGTGGGACTGCACCAAGAGCCTGGACTGGCACCTGACGCAGCACGAGCCGCACCAGAAGCTGGGCACCTTCCTGGCCGACCTGAACCGGCTCTACCGCGAGCGTCCGGCGCTGTGGGAGCAAGACTACGGCTGGGAGGGCTTCGAGTGGATCGACTTCCAGGACCGCGAGAACTGCGTCATCTCCTTCGCCCGCTGGGCCAAGGAGCGCCGCGACTGCGCGGTCTTCGTCTGCAACTTCACGCCGGTGCCGCGCGACGGCTACCGGGTGGGGCTGCCGCTCGCCGGCCGCTGGAAGAAGGTGCTCGACACCGACGGCCGCGAGTACTGGGGCTCGGGCTACCTGCCGCACGCCGAGTTCCACACCGACGACGTGCCGTGGCAGGGCAAGCCGGTCTCGCTCGAGCTGTCGCTGCCGCCCTTGAGCACGATGGTGCTCGTGCCGGCGAAGGACGGCTGAGCCCCGACGCCCCGAGCGCGTCGATTGACACCCCGAGCTCGTCGAGGGGCCAGCGCTCGGTCTTTGACCACCCTCCGCCCTGCCGCTTGGCTCCGGCGGCTTGACCGCGCGGGCATCGGCGGGGGACTTGTGCCCTCGCCATGCCCACCTCCCCCCCGGTCCTGCGCACCGCGCGCCTGACGATCCGCCTGGCAGCGGTCGCCGACGCGCCGCGCATCGCCGCCTACTACGACCGCAACCGGGCGCACCTGGCGCCGTTCGAGCCGACCCGGCCGCCGGAGTTCTTCACCGCCGAGTTCTGGGCCGGACGCGCGGTGGCCTTTCAGCGCGAGCGAGAGCTCGACCAGAGCTGCCGGTTCTTCCTGTTCCTGGTCCCCTCCGACGAGCCCGTCGGTGCGGCGAGCCTGGCGCCCATCCAGCGCGGCCCGTTCCAGTGCGCGAGCCTGGGCTACTCCCTCGACGCCGCGCACGAGGGCCAGGGGCTGATGACCGAGGCGCTGCGGGAGATCGTCCGCTTCGCGTTCGAGGACCTGAAGCTCCACCGCCTGCAGGCCAACCACCTGCCGGAGAACGTGCGCAGCGCGGCGCTGCTCGCGCGGCTGGGGTTCGTGCGCGAGGGCTATGCGAAGCAGTACCTGTTCATCGACGGCGCCTGGCGCGACCACGTCCTCAACTCGCTGACCAACCCGGCGCCGATGACGCCGTAGCGCTCACCGAGGGCGGTGGAGGAGCCGGGTGTCGGGCTGCACATTGGGCCACGCGACCGCCCAGAACTCTCCGGATGGCGTCCCCCAATCCCTCCGATGTTCAGCCGCTCGTCGCAGGTGACGCTGCCCATCGTCCAGGCCGCGCCGTCCCAGTGGAACATCCGGCCTCCCTTCTCCACGACCCAGGCGTCGTCCGCCGCGGCACCGAAGATCGCCAGCAGGTAGGAGGCCTCGTCAGGCTTCGGCAGGTCCGACCACGTATTTCCGTTCCAGTGCAGGAATCGCCCACCGACGATCCACACGTCGTTGGCGCTGCTTCCCCAGATGGTGTTGCCCCAGCCCACGCCGGCCGCGAGCGAAGGATGCGTCAGATGGAGCGCCCAGGCCTTCCCGTCCCAGTGCAGGACCTGCCCGGGCCCCGCCCAGCCGGTGACGGCCCACACGTCGTCCGAGCTAGCGCCCCAGATGCCAACGATGTCCTCGGTCGTCCCGCTCGCCACTTCAGTGAAGGCCTGCCCGTCTCCGTGAAGAAGGGTTCCCGCATCACCGATCACCCAGAGATCGGTCGGACCGAGGCCCCACACACGCCTGAGTCTCGCGGTGGTGCCGCTCGGCACGCTCTGCCACGGCGACCCGTTCGAGCGGTGGAAGATTCTGCCGCCCGAGCCGACGCCCCAGAGATCCCCGCGGCCGCTGCCCCAGATGCCCCACACGCCGCCGACCAAGTCGCCGTGGGGAAGCTCGTTCCATGCCGTGCCGTCGAAGTGCAGCGTCGTGTTGCCGGAGACCCAGACGTCGTCCCTCGCGTTGCCCCAGACGTCGATCACAGAGGCGACGGGGCCGAGTCCGACCTGCTCCCAGGCCACGAAGGTGCCTGACGCATCCCCGCCATCGGGGATCTGCCCTGCATCCACGGCCGCGGAGGTGTGGCCCGCATCCACGCCCGCGGAGGTGTTGCCCGCATCGGGCCTGGCCACCGTCATCCACTGCCCCATCTCGTGCGCCTCGAAACAGCCGCACAGCAGCAAGAGCCCCAGCGCAGCTCGGATGACGTGGTTCATGTCCTGACCTCCTCCGTCGCGTGCCCGACTGCGCCTTCAGATGCCACCGCGCCGCCAGACCTTACGCGCCTACTTGCCGAGCGCCGCGCGAGCCTTGCTCGAGAAACGGCCAGCAGGGAACTCGGCAAGGTAGCCTTCGAGCTCCGCCACGCAGCCATCGCGGTCGCCGAGCGAGCAGCGGCAACTGGCCCGCGTGAACAGCGCCCGCTCCCGGGCCAGGAGCCTTGCCTCTTCGAGCACCTCGTCGGCAGCTGCGACCGCTTCGTTGCACCGGCCCGACTTCGCCAGCAGCTCCGCCTTCAGGACGCGCAGCTCCACGGTGTCTGCGGAGCCGTTCGCCAGGGCCTCCAGAACGGCGAGCGCTTCGTCCGCGCGTCCGACGGAGACCAGCACCTCCAGGCGCGCTCGCGCCGCCTCTCGCTGCAGCGCTCCGCGCTCGCCGAACCGGTCGCGGTACTCGTTGAGCAATGCCAGCGCGGAGGCAGAGTCCTTGCGGCTCTGCGCGGCCATCGCCTTGGCGAGCAGCGCCGTCTCCTGTCCGAGCGTGGTGTCCGCGTTCGGTGGCGGCTCGGGTTCGGCCTCTTCGGCCGGACTCGCTGGTGCGGCCTTGGGCGCCGGCGGAAGTGCCTCTACCGCGGGCGATGGACGGACGGCGGCGACCTTCTTTGGTCGTGGCGCACTCTCGATCTCCAGCACCGGAAAGAGGACGCCCTGGTCCGCCTCGATGGTCTTCTCCGACTCCTTCGGCGCGGGCTGCGCGAGGACCACCGGATTTGCCGGCACGACCATCGCCGCCGGCGCGACCGGCTGGGAAGCCGCAGGCCGCCGCGCCAGATGAATGCCAGCTCCGGTCGACGCGAGCACCACCGTCCCACCGAACACCGCCAGGACCAGCGAGCGGCGCGACCAGCGCAGGCGCGCCCACGGCCCCAGGCGAGCATCCTCAACACGCTGCTCGACTCGGACCCGGATGGCCGCCAGGGCCGACGGCGACGGACCGTTCAGCGAGCGCGCCTGCTTCCACAGGCGGCCGGCCTCGCCGGCGCTGCGCTCCAGTGCTCCAGGAAGGGTGGCGGTCGTAGTCATCTCCCAGCCTCCTCGAGCTTCCTTGGCCAGCCTCGCCCGCCCGCGGTGCAGCACCACCCAGAGGTTCGCCGGCTCGATGCCCATCAGCTCGGCGATCTGCTTGCCCGCCAGCTCCTCCAGCTCGAAGAGGATGAGTGCGGTGCGCTGCTTCTCCGGCAGCTGGTCCAAGGCGCGGTAGAGCCGCTCGACGTCCTGGCGCCGCTCGAGCTCCTCTCCCGGAAGGGCCTCGGGCGCGGCGACCTGCTCCGCTTCCTTGCCGAGCCCCAGGCGCGCCAGCAGCCCTGGCCGGCGCCGCCGACGCTGGCGGTTGACCTCGTTGAGCGTGATGCGGAACAGCCAGGTCTCGACGCCGGCCTCGCCGCGGAACTGCCGGAGCTTGAGGTGGACGAGGACGAAGACCTCCTGGACCACGTCCTCGGCGTCGATGCCCGGCCCGCCCAGGCGCCTGGCCCACCGCCCGACCGTCGCCGCGTGCCGGGCGTAGAGCTCGCCGGGCTCGAGCGCGACCTCACACGGGCCGTCGAGCGCCGCCGGGCTCGCAGAAGACGTGGGCACGGGGCTTGGATGCCCTCCGAGCGCAAAACCTTTCATCGCAGGATCAGGCTCACGCCGAGCGCGGCGAACGCCTCGCCGCGCGGGAGCCGGGCCGCGGCGTCGACACCGGCGACGGTCAGCGCGTGGTCCTTGAACCAGCCCGTCCCGCCCACCGCCAGCCACGGGAGGAAGCGGCCTGCCCGGAGGCCGATTCGGGCGGTCGCGCCGAGGCCGGGGTCGAAGCTCCACGCGCTCTCGTTGGCCGGAAAGCCGTGGCCCTCCATCGCGAGCGCCGCCGCCACCAGCTCGACGCGCAGATCGATCTCCACGGGCCCGGGCTCGAAGCGCACGCGTGGCCCCAGCCGCGCCGCCGGCCTCGCCCACCACACCTCGCCGCCGCCGAGCCGCACCGTTCCGCTGCCCGGGTAGACCAGGCGCAGCCCGAGCCCCCATCGGCCCGACCACCAGCCCAGCTCGAGGCCACCGCCGACCGGGTGTTCGGACCAACCGGCGACGACGCTCAGGCCGAGCTCCCACGCGTTCGCAGGCGGTGGGGGTGGAGGGACCTGCAGCTCGAGGGGCGGCGGCGCAGCCTCGAGCGAGCGCACCCAGGCTGCGACGAAGACCGCCGTCGCCTCCTCCAGCTCGGCGCACGAGGCGACGGCCGGAAGCTCCTTGACCTGGACTGCCCCGGCTTCATCGGTCAGCTCGACGACGACCTGTGCATCGCGCCGGTCGATGACGACGGCGAACGCCTGGCCGACCGAAGGTGCGAGCTCGCCGAGGCGGCGCTCCACGACCGCGGCGGAAGGGCACTCCGCCGGTCCGCGCACCGAGACGGCCGACAGGACGAGGGGCAGCAGGAGTGCGCCGAGGGTCATGGCCGCGCCGAGGCTACACCGCGGCGCGCGCCGAAGGCGACGCTCCCGGGATCCTCCGACGCCCTCGACGCGCTGCTGGGAGGGACGCTGGCGCGGTTCGAGCTCTCGGTTCCGGCGGCGGTGCTCCAAGCCTGGCGAGCGTTCGGGGGCACCGAGCGTTATCGTGCGAGACTTCCGTGGCCGTGGCCGAGGCGGACTCGGCCGCTTGCACTTTCGCCGTCCGTAACGGGTCAATCAGGCCAAAGGTTCCACCAGCGGATCTCGGTTCGAAGCGGAGCGAAGCGCCGGGCCGAAGTCGCGATCAAGGAGAAGCAGGATGCAGCGCACGTTGGCGAAGCTCGTTCTTTCTCTTGCCTCAGTGGGACTTCTCGCAGGCGCGGCCAAGGCTCCGGCCCCCGACTGCTATGCCGTGGAGGAGGAGCGGTTCCACTGGTCGCAGGAGCTCGACCTCGCTGAGAAGGCGGGGGACAAGGAGGGCGCGAAGCAGGCCCGTACCAAGATCGAGGCCCTGCTCGGCCAGCTCGACGCGATGCTCGCCTCTCCCGAGCTCGACGCCCCCGCCAAGCGCCAGCTCTGCCAGAGCCTCGAAGGTCCTCGCCCTCCACGACCTCGACCGCCTCCCCGAGGCCTGGAGCGAGGAGCAGGCCGCCTTCGTTCTCTATGACGCCAAGGTCTGGGAGAAGGGGTTCCAATCCTCCGCGTATGACCTCGCGCTGGAGCGTTTTAAGGGCGAGTCGTGCGCCGCCGGGCTCGACGCCGCCGCCGCGCGCACCGCCGAGACCCAGGTGCTCCAGCTGCTCGCCCGCTTCAACAAGCCGGAGGCCAAGGCCTGCCTCGCCGCTCTCCGCAAGGTCGCCGGGACGGACACCGCCTGCCAGGTCTCCAGCAAGGCCGCATTCCCCTCGTGGCTGAAGGGCTTCGGCGAGCCGGGCTCCGAGGACCTGTGGACCAAGGGCGACCGCGCCGCCGTCGCCCCCGCCGAGAACCACCTCTTCATCGCGCTCACCGACGGCAAGGCCGTCAAGACGCTCCTGCGGTGCCAGGTCCCAGCGTACGAGTCGGGCATCAAGGCCACCGTCTCCTGGGCCATCGCCGACAAGCTCCTCGCCGTCGACTACTCGGGCTCGCCCTGCGGCGAGGACGGACCAGACCCCAAGGCCTGCAAGCCGACCAAGACCCTGCTCTTCGTCACCCCTGGCGGGTTGCTCGTGGGCTACTACGACTACGCCGGCCCGGCGCAGGGCCCCATCTCCAAGATCCTGCGCGCCACCGACAAGTCCCCGGCCTTCACCGTCGAGAAGGGCACGATCAAGATCGGCATGGAGCAGCTCGTGCTCGAGCCGGACGCCCTGGTCAACGCCACCCGCAAGTGATCCGCCGCTCTTCCCTGGAGATCCCCATGCGCTCCTTCGTCGCCGTTCTGTGCGCCCTGGCCTGCCTCTGCCCCGTCGGCGCCTTCGCCGAGGACCTCAAGGCGACTCCCGACGGCAAGGCCCTGCTCGCCTTCGCCGACGCCCTGACCTCGGATTCCCGCCAAGGCGGTGCCGCTCGCCGCCGTGCCGTTCACCTACGGCAACCTGACCTTCTTCGGCGACGAGCAGGAATCCAAGGAGTGCACGAGGCGGCTCGGCAACTCGGGCACCCTTCGGGACTCGGCCCAGCTCGCCGCCGGGCTCAAGTGCATCGCCCTGGGCACCGGCAACCTGCCCGATCCCACCAACACCTGGACGCGGCTGACCGCGAAGGACCTTCCGGCGAAGCTCCCGAAGGCGCTCGCCAAGCACGCGTCGCAGCTCCAGGCGACGGCCAAGGACCACACGGTGCTGATGGTGAAGTTCGTCGCGGCAGGGCCGGCGACGGCGACGTTCGTCGTCACCCTGAAGAAGGGCGTCGTCGACGGGCTGTTCGAGGACCACCAGACCGAGTAGCCCAGCCGCCCGGCTAGGCGTGCCGCATGAGCTTGAGGTAGCGCGCCATCTGGACCCGCACCGCCTCGCCGAAGTAGCCGTCGACGATGCCCAGGTTCTCGACCAGGTACTCGGCGCGCATGACGTGGTCGAGGAAGACCTCGCTGTGCCGCAGCTCGTGAAGGTGCGCGTGGTCGCCGCGGATGACCACGAACCCGGTCAGGTCGCCGCCGTGGGGCGTGAGCATCATCGGCTCGTAGCTGTCGATGCGCCCCTCCTTCTGCATGCGGTCGAGGTAACCGGTGAAGCTGTTGAAGTGCTCGATGGCCTCGAGCTCGCGTCCGACGCGCGGCATGTGCCAGCCGACGAACACCATGGAGGTCCCCGCCATCGTCCCGTCTCCTGTCTGGAATGGCCCAGCCCCGAGCGGTTGGGTGAAGCCCAGTTAGGGTCCGGCGGAGAGGGTCACCAGCCTCCCGACGGGCCTGTGGGACGCTGTCGGAGGCCCGCGCCCCATATAGAGGTGGGGCTTCGCAGCCCAAGCCCGGCGTTTCCGCAGTCGCGGCGGAGGGTTCTGGCTCATCCGTGCCCGCGTCACATCCCGCGCACGTCCCGCGAACGCGTCCACTCCGTCCACCCTGTCGACCCCGTCCACTTCGTCCACCAACCTGCTCAGGGTTCATGCCGCGGTTGCGCCTCGGTTAGGATCTCCCGCGCTCGAGGAGGCACCGTGGACCTGACGATCGCCGCGCTGTGCGAGGACGAATGGACCAACCTGGGCGACCCGGAGATCCGCCTGCGGTTCCGCAAGGACGGCACCGGCTACTACAACCGCTCGGTGCAAGGCCGGCCGATCGCCGAGAAGCTGATCTACAAGCTCGAAGGCCGCCTGGTGCACTTCAAGCTGGCCCACGCCCGCGGCTGGGTAGAGATCGAGGCCTCGGTGAAGGACGGCGGCGGCAAGCCGGGCGAGCGATACGGCCAGCGCGAGCTGAGCCTGGCCCAGGACCCTTTCGCGGTCGCGGTCGAGGACAAGCCCGGCGCGAAGCTGGTGCTCAGCAGCGACGAGGGCGCGAGCCTGCCGTCCTCCTGAAGCCCGAAGCATCCGCGTCGTTTCATGCGGCCTTTTCGAGCCGCTCGCCTCGAGCCGCCACGCGGCCGTGACTCGAGGCCCGGCGCGGAGAGACAGGATTGGCGCTCACGCGCACTTCCCTCTCACCTCGCCCTCGAGCCGCCTGGCAGCCGAGCGGGGCGCTGCTCCAGCGCTGGCAGGCGAGGCGGACGGCGGTGTCGTCCGCGGCGCGGGGAGGGTCGGGAAATCCGGTCGTTGACCCCCTCCTCGGTTCGCGAGCAAGCTGTCGCCCTCCACGAAAGGTCGACCCGTGAAAGCCGCCCTCCGCATCGCTCCTGCAGCCGTGTGCGCGCTCGCGCTGTGCGCCTGCCCGCCGTCCGCCAACCAGACGCCAGCGCCCGCCCCCGAGGCGCCGATCTCCCTGGGGCGCAAGGTGCTGCCCATCACCAACGGCGTCGTCGACGACGTCCCCTCGCACATCGCCGTGGTGGCCATGAACCACGGCAGCCGGTTCGCCTGCTCGGGCACCCTCATCTCGCCGCGGGTGGTGCTCACCGCGGCCCACTGCGTCAAGGGGACCGCCCCGTCGGTCATCACCATCGGCTTCGGCGCGAACGTCGACGACCCGTCGATGAAGTGGGTCAAGGTGGTCGACGCGAAGCCGCACCCGTACTACAGCGAAGGCTCGCTCGCCAACGACATCGCCGTGGTGCGCCTGGCCAGCTCTGCCCCCGAGGGCGTGGCCCCCATCCCCTTCCTGCCCTCGACCAAGGCGCTCACCGCCGCCAACCTGGGCGACACCGTGGAGTTCAGCGGGTTCGGCGAGGACGAGCACGGTGGGTACGGGGTCAAGCTCAAGGTGAGCGACACGCTCGACCTCATCTGCGAGCGCCGCGGCGGTTGTCCGTGGGCCGGCGAGACGGCGCCCCAGAATTCGCTCTGCTACGACCAGCAGCCCGGCGGCCCCTGCAGCGGCGACAGCGGCGGTCCGGCGTTCCTGACCGTGGACGGCATCGAGTACGTGGTGGGGGTCACCAGCTGGGGCGACACCGCCTGCGTCTCCGACGGCTGCAGCACCAACGCCACGCCCTACGAGGACTGGATCAACGGCTACATCGGCGCGGCCGGCACCGCGGAGGACGGGGCGCCCTGCACCGAGGGCAAGCAGTGCCTGTCGAGCTTCTGCGCCGACGGCGTCTGCTGCAGCAGCGCGTGCACCGACGAGTGCATGGGCTGCTCGCTGGCCGTGGGCGCCACGGCCGACGGCACCTGCTCGCCGGTGACCGAGCCCTGCGACGACGGCAAGCAGTGCACCGTGGACGACCAGTGCGTCGCCGGCCGCTGCGTGGGCACGCCCTCCTGCCCCGCGCCGGACTCGTGCCACCTGGGCTCGACGTGCCTGGTGACCGGCCAGTGCTCCACCCACCAGAAGCGTCCCGACGGCGTGTCCTGTGACGACGGCGACGAGTGCGTCCTCGGCGGCCAGTGCGCCGATGGCGTCTGCCGTGGCGAGGTCCGGCTCACCTGCCCGGCGCCCTCGTCCTGCCTCCAGGACGCGGTCTGCGCCAACGGGCGGTGCGGCGAGTTCCAGCCCAAGGACGATGGCAGCTCCTGCGACGACGGCGACGCCTGCACCCACGACGACGCCTGCGGCGCGGGCGCGTGCAAGGGGACGCCGACGGTCTGCGCCACGGGGCCGTGCCACGCGCAGAGCCGCTGCGACGCCGCGACCGGCGAGTGCGTGCCGGGCGCCGCGCTCGCCGACGGGCTGCCCTGCGACGACGGGCTCCCCTGCACCCAGGGCGACCAGTGCCTGACCGGCGAATGCAAAGGCACCCTCCAGACCGGCGCCTGCGAGGCGCTCGACGGCTGCCACGCCGCCGGCACCTGCCGGCCGGACGGCACCTGCCACAGCGCCCCGCTCGACGACGGCGCCGCGTGCGAGGAGGGCAACCCCTGCACGGTGGGCGACCAGTGCCAGGCGGGCGCGTGCGTCGCCGGAACCGCCAAGGAGTGCGCTCCGCCCGACGCCTGCCACGTCGGCAATACGTGCGACCCGGAGACCGGCGAGTGTCAGTGGGCCGCCGCGTCGACCGGCACCCCCTGCGACGACGGCAACCTCTGCACCAAGAACGACGCCTGCAGCGGGCTGACCTGCGCCGGCACCGCGGTGGGGTGCGAGGCCGCGCCTGCGTGCCAGCGGCTGAACGGCTGCAATCCGCGCACGGGCCAGTGCGAGTACAACTGGCTCGAGGACGGCACCACCTGCGAGAGCGGCCAGTGCGAGTCGGGCAAGTGCCAGACCACCGGCTGCGGCTGCTCGACCGGCAGCGAGCCCGTCACGCTGGCGATGGCGCTGCTTGCGGTGGGCCTGATGGTGCGGCGCCGGCAAGGCCGGTAGGGCGCGCAAGGGCGGCGACGCGAAGTGTGTCCTCGCCGGCGCTGCGAGGACACACCCTGCGGCGATGAGGGACCCCTTCGAGTGCCACGGCCGCGAGCGAGACGGCCCACCGCTTGAGATCACTAGAGGTCTTCCGCGAGCAACTCCAGGCCGCCTCCCGCCGATAACCACTCCTCGCCTCAAGCACCCCGGAGAAGCCATGTCCAACGTCAAGATGGATTCGATTCGCCGCGCCGCGCAGACCGTCAAGCAGCACGCCGAGAAGGCCGATGCCAACCACGACGGGGTGCTGACCTCCAAGGAGATCACCGCGTACGGCAAGGCCCAGAAGGACGAGTTCGTGACGGGCAACGCGCTCAAGACCCTGGCCTCCTGGGCCAAGGCCAGCGAGGGCCGGGCGACGGTGGCCAACGTGCAGGCCAAGGCTGACGAGGCGGTGGTCGCCATCGAGAAGCGCGACAAGGACGGCGACGGCGTCATCGAGGACGGCAAGGAGCGCAAGGCCGCCGACAAGCTCAAGACGTTCCAGGTGCTCAACAAGGTGGCCGAGTCCCAGGTCGCGACGACCGACTGGCCCTTCGCCGAAGGCGAGAGCTACTACGACCTCCGCCAGCGCACCGAGAGCAGCACGGAGAAGACCCGCTACACGTCGCCGGACCAGGTCACCGATCCGAAGCTGGCGAAGATGATGATCGAAGCGGCAGGCGTCTCCTGCTACGACTCGACCAACCTCCAGGAGGTCTTCGATCAGGTGGACGAGAGCGAGGTGGTGGTCCGTCGGATCATCGAGCCGAACACGGGCCGCACGCTCCTGGCGGTCGACTACGGCGCCGGCGACAACACCTACGGCGCCATCTTCGACCCCGACACCGCCCAGATGCTGGTGAAGATCCAGGACGGCGACCTCTACGTCACCAACGCGGCCACCATCGTCGAGGGCGAGACCTACAACGACCTGCGCGAGCGCGCCGCCACCTCCGAGCCGAAGAAGCGTTACACCAGCCCCGCCGAGGTGACCGACCCCCGCCTGGCCCAGATGATGATCAAGGCCGCCTGCGTGTCGAGCTACCAGTCGACGACCCTGCAAGAGGTCTTCGACCAGGTGGATCAGAGCGAGGTGGTGGTGCGGCAGCTGACCGACCCGCGGACGCATCGCCAGCTGCTGGGCATCGACTACGGCGCCGGCGACAACACCTACGGCGCGGTCTTCGACGCCATCACCGGCAACATGGTCGCCGAGGTGCGGGACGGCGATCTCTACGTTCAGCCTGAGGTCAATGCCTGACAGGCGAAGCGCCGTAGCTAGTGGCTGCCGTCGCCCTGGCCCAGCCCTGCCGCCTCCCTTCCTCGACTGGAGGGAAGCGCTGGCTGGGCCAGCGCATTTGAGTGCTCTCGAGGTGCGCGGGTCTCGTCGAAGGACGAGCGGACAGGAACAAGCCAGGAAGAAGTGAAGGCGCTCGGCAAGCGGCTGCCCTGGGTCAAGAGTGGGGTTGCGGCCAGGCAGCAGGCACGCCGTAAGGTTTGGCGAACCTCCGTGACCTGCAGTCGGGGTGCTCAGAACGGCGCCGCCCGCTCCAGCTCGACGCGGGCCCCGGTATGGGGATGCACGAACGCCATCGCCTCCGCGTGCAACATGAGGCGCTCGCCGCCGCCTCGCCCATAGAGCCGGTCTCCCACGATGGGCACGCCGATGCCCCGCTCGTGCGCGGCGTGGACCCGCAGCTGGTGCGTGCGTCCCGTGCGCGGATAGAGCGCGACCCGGGTGCGACCGGACTCCCGCGCCAGCACCTGCCACTCGGTCAACGCCTCCAGCCCGTGCTCGGGGTCGTGGATCTGCCGCGGACGGTCGTCGAGGTCCACGCGCAGCGCCAGCTCCACCCGCCCTCGGTCCTGCGCGACCTCCCCGTCGAGCCAGGCGACGTAGCGCTTCTGGATCTCCCGGCGGGCGAACTGGCGCTGGAGCGCGACGTACGTCTCCAGGCTCTTGGCAGCGAGGAGGAGCCCGGACGTGTCCAGGTCCAGGCGGTGGACGAGCATGGGCCCGCTCGCCTCGGGGTAGCGGGCCCGCAGGCGGGTGAGGACGGAGTCCTGCAGCCCCGCGCTGCCGCCCGGTACCGAGAGCAGGCCGCACGGCTTCTCCACCACCACGAGCCAGCGGTCCTCGAAGACGGTCTTCGGCTCCTCCTGGGGAATCACACCCGCGCCGAAGAGCGGCGGTGCCGGCTCGGCCGGGAGGCCTTGGAGCATGAACTCGAGCACCGGTCCGCACTTTCCGCGGCACGGCGGGTAGAAGACGCCCGAGTGGCGCCCGCCGGTGAGCGGAGGCGCACCCCACCAGAACTCGGCCAGGGCGATCGGCCGCAGCCCAAGGCGGTACGCGTGGTGGAGGAGCTTGGGCGCTGCGCAGTCACCCGCGCCGCCGGGAGGCACGTTGGGCGCGAAGAGCTGCCGGAGCCGCCGCTGCTCGCCGAGCGCGTTGGTGAAGACGTAGGTGTCGTTGACCTCCTCCCAAAGCTGGTGCGAGCGCTCGGTGCGAAAGCGCTCGAGGGCGCCCCGCTCGGCGTCGATCTCCCGCAGGCGCGCGGCGAGCGTGGCCTGCGCCTGCTCCTTGGCAGCGAGCAGCCGCCGGCGCTCGGCCTTGTCGGCCCGGCTCTGCTGGTCGAGTTCGTGGAGGGCGGGGCCCCGCTCGGCCTCGGACAACGCCTGGATGCTCTCTCGCTCGCCGTGACGGCGTTTGCGGCGCTCGGCGTGGCGAGAGGTCATGGCCGCGAGCTCGGCGTCGTGCCGCGCGACGAGCGTGGCGAGCTCGGTGCGAAGGGCCGTCGTCTCGGGGCCCGACTGGAGCGCGTCGTGGCGCCGGTTCAGCTCCGCGAGCTCGCCGTCGAACGCCGGCCAGATCCGCGCCAGCGCCTCCTCGTCGAAGAGGGGCGGGACGAAGCCGTCGCGGTTCCAGGAGCTGCCCAGCATCCCCGAGAACGCGCGCAGGTAGCCGGCGCGCCCCGCCGAGTCCGCCACCACCAGCACGCCGAACATCTTGCCGCCGCCCGGCGCGTCGAAGGACAGGCCCGACGCCAGCGTCCCGCGCCGCAGCGCATCTTGGAGCTCCTCGGCCGCCCGGCGGGCGAGCGGGTGCGGCCCGGAGGGGTCGAACGGGCTCACGAAGCGCGCGGGCAGCTCCTCCGCTCGGACGCCCGGCAGCCAGGCGCCCATCCTCGGGACGGGCGAAGCGTCACGCTCCTGGAGCTCCTGCTTCGCGGACATGCGGCGGAGGCTACACGATCGGCCCGTCCGGCCGGGGGGAGGACGACGATCCACCCGCGACGGCGATGGGCTGGTGCGGCATTCTCTCGCCCATGCCCACCTTCCGCTCCGACAACAACGCCGGCCTGCTCCCCGAGGCCCTCGCCGCCTTCACGGCCGCCGCCCGCGCCGACCACGCCTCCGCCTACGGAGACGACCCCGACACCGCGCGCGCGATCGCGGCCTTCCGCACGCTCTTCGGCCCGGCGACCGAGGCCTTCTTCGTCGCCACCGGCACCGCCGCCAATACGCTCGCCATCGCCAGCCTCACGCGCCCCTGGCAGCGCGTGCTCTGCCACGACCACGCCCACTGGGTGAAGGACGAGTCGACGGCGCCCGAGCGGATCACCGCCTGCCGCGCGCACCCCATCCCCTGCCACGGGCCCAAGCTGACCACCGAGGAGTTCCTGCGCTCTGCCAAGACCGACCGGGGAGACGTGCACGAGCCGCAGCCCGGCGTGCTCACGCTCTCGAACCCCACCGAGTTCGGCGCGACCTATACCCCTGACGAGCTCGCGTCACTGTGCAGGGCGGCGCACGAGGCCGGCTTCCGGGTCCATGTCGACGGCGCGCGCTTCGCCAACGCCGTCGCCTTCCTGGGCTGCCAGGCACGAGAGCTGGCCTGCGACGCCGGCGTCGACGCCCTGAGCTTCGGCGGCACCAAGAACGGGCTCGCTTACGGCGAGGCGGTCCTCTTCTTCCCGCAGGGCGACGGCGCGGCGTTCCGCCAGGCCGTCCGCGACTTCCCGTTCCACCGCAAGTCGACCGGGCACCTGTTGAGCAAGCACCGGTTCGTCACGGCGCCGTTCGCCGCCTCGCTCGAAGGCGGAGCGTGGCTGCGGCACGCCTCGCACGCCAATGCGATGGCCAAGCGCCTGCTCGACGGCCTCAGCTCGCTCGGCTACTCGCCCCGCTTCCCGGTGGAGAGCAACGCCGTCTTCGTCTCGCTGCCCGACCCGGTCGTGGCGCGCCTGCGTGCGGCCGGGCACGACTTCTACGAGTTCGGCGACCCCGCCTGGAAGCTCTATCGGCTGATGACGAGCTTCGACACGCGGCCCGCGGATGTCGACGCGCTGCTCGCCGGCGTCCGGGGGTGAGAGCCGTCCCGCTCCCGGCGTGCGCGAGCCTTCGACACCGCCTGCCGCAGCTTCGCCCGCAGCGTCTCCCGTGACGGCAGCTCGGTCAGGTACTCGGCGACGTGGATGCCTTCCTTGCCCAGGTCCAGGTACTCGACGGTCTCCTGCTTCTTTCCGGCGCAGAGGATCATCGCCACCGGTGACTCCTCGCCGGGCAGGCGCTCGTTCCTGTCGACCCAGCGCAGGTAGAGAGATCGTCTGGCCGGCGTCGGCCGGCTGGAACTCGCCGATCTTCAGCTCCACGACGACCAGGCGCTGCATCCTGCGGTGATAGAAGAGCAGGTCGATGTTTTAGTCGTTGCCGTCGACGACGATCCGCTTCTGCCGGGCGACGACGGCGAAGCCGGTGCCCAGCTCGAGCAGGAAGCGCTCGACTTCGCGCAGGAGCGCGGCCTCTAGGTCTTCCTCGATGAAGGTGTCCTTCAGGCCCAGGAAGTCGAGCAGGTAGGGGTCCTGGAAGACCAGCTCGGGCGTGACCTCGTCGTTCTTGCGCAGGGCCGCCAGCTCCTTGCGGATGAGCTGGTCGGGCTTCTTGGAGAGCGCCGTGCGCTCGAAGAGCATGCCGTCGACCTTTTGGCGGAGCACCCGGGTACTCCAGCCCTCGAGCCGGCACATCTCGGCGTAGAACTCTCTCTTGGTCCCGTCCTTGATCGGCAGGATCTCTTTGAAGTGCGTCCAGCCCAATTGTCGCCGCAGTGCGGCGACAATCTCGCGGTCAGGGAACGCCTGGGCGAACTGGAGCATCCGTCGGAGGCTCTTTTCGCCAAAACCACTTCCGTACTGCGACTCCAGCCTTCGCCCGACCGCTGCGATCACCCTCTTGCCGTAACTGGCGCGCTTCCCCTCGAGCACCTCGGTTCGGATCTTCGTCCCGATCTCCCAGTACAGCGTGGTCATCGCTGCGTTCGCGGCTTGCGCCACTTGATGGCGCAGCGTGTCCGTGCAGAGACTGGTCGGGCCCGGAGGCCCGAAACCACCGCAACCTGGCTGCTCTCGAGAGAGGCGAGTGGAGCCCGGGAAAGACGGCGCCGCCGTGCCACGATCGCGACCCGGGCATGCGCGGATTCCGCACTCGCCAAGGAGGTGGCGGCCCGACTCTCCGCGCAAGTACACTCCGCTCGCTTTTCGCGGGAGGGAACCCTGGACGTCAACTTCGAGGCCTGCACCGTCTGTGGAGCCATTCTCCTTCCGGGCGCGAACGCCTGCCCGGCGTGCGGCGAGGCGGTCGCCCATGGCCACCCCCCGACAACCCCATCGGCGGGCGAGTGCCCCGGCTGCCACCAGCACGTGGAGGACGTCACGTTCTGCCCGCACTGCGGCGCCAGACAGGCCACGGCCCCATCGCCCGCGTCCGTATCCTCTCCCCCGTCGTCGGCGCTCGAGCTTGCGGGCCCGGTGCGGCCGGAGACCGAGCCGTGCCCCGGCTGCGGCGCGTCGGTCGTGCTCGACCACGCGCGCTGCCACTGTGGCCACACCATGCTCGTCGACCTCGTGGCCGACGGCCCGGCCCGGGACGCTGCCGCGGCCTATGCCATCGCCAAGGACCTGATCGCCCTGGGGCCACCGGTCCCGGCTTTCGGGGGAGCTCAAGGCGACGCTGCTGCAGCCCCGACCGGTGCTCGTCCACTCCTGCTCCCGCTCCTTCGCGAAGCGGGTGTTCTCGGTGCTCGCGAAGCACGGGTACGTCGGCCGGGCGCAGCCGGTGGTCGAGCTCCCCGCCGCGGCGGCGCCCGAGCCGCGCAGGGGCGGGTTCCTCAAGCTCTTGGTGCTCGTGATCCTCGTCGGCGGTGGCCTCGCTGGCGGCTACCTGTACTCGACGAGCGGGCTGCCCGCGCACCTGGCCGCCAAGACGCCCGTCGTCGCGGTGCCGACCAAGAGCATCGCCGCCGGGGCGCTGCCCTCGACCGCGGCCGTGCGCTGCGCCAGGTCCGTGGGGGCGGGCTTCTTCATCACCGAGGACCTGCTCGTCACCAACGCCCACGTCGTCTGCCCTGCCGGCGAGCCGATGCGCATCAAGATGCAGGACGGCCGCGACCTGCTGGGGCAGGCCAAGAAGATGGACGACTGGCTCGACGTGGCGCTGGTCCAGGTGCTCGGTGCCGCCGCCAAGCCGCTGCCGCTCGGCGACGCGGGCCAGGTGGCGGTGGGCGAGAAGGTGGTGTTCATCGGGGCGCCTCAAGGCTTCGACTTCACGGTGCACGAGGCCACGGTGAGCTTCGTGGGGCGCAACCAGCTGGGCGTCGCCTACCTGCAGTTCGACGGAACGGTGAACCCCGGCAACTCCGGCGGGCCGCTGGTGACCGACGACGGCAAGGTCGTGGGCGTGGTGTCGATGAAGATCCTCGGCGGCGAGGGGATGGGGCTCGCCCTTCCCGCCAACTACCTGGTCGAGGGCGAGCGGGCCGTCCGCCCCGAGCTGGCCACGGGGCCGTCCTCCCCGGAGTGGAAGGCCGTGCTCGAGAAGGCCAACAAGGCCGACGAGGAGGAGATCCGCAAGGTCGCCACGGCCTTCGTCAGGCCCGGCCTCATCTTCGCCAGGGCGGCGCCCGGCAAGGGCGCGGTGGCCGTGCTGCTCCAGCGCGCGAAGGAGCCGCCGAGAGCCACCAACGTCTCCTTCAAGCTGCGCCGGGGCGGCAAGGAGGTGTGCCAGGACGTGCGCCGCGTCTCCGATTGGGAGCTCCTGGAGGGCGTGCAGAACGGCGACGCGACCGGGGCGCGCTGGGTCAAGTGGCTGCGCCAGCGCGGGCTGTCGCGGAGCCTCTACGTCGGCGTCGCCGTCATGGAGGCGCGCTGCTTCATGGACGACCTCTCCGGGACGAGCCTCGTGTTGGAGGACGCGGACGAATTCGCATCCTCCATCCCGCTGTAGCGAGCCGACGGCCGCGCAGACGGAGCCGCAACTCGCTCCCAACCGCTCGGCGAGCGCGCGCCACATGCTGCCGGGGCACTTGCGCGCGCCTGCCCTCCGCCTTGATCGCACCTGACTGCCGCGGTATCGCTGCGGCGCTTGGGCCTCCTCCTGCTCGCCTTGCTCTCCGCGGTGCGTGTCGACTCCGACACCGCCTGCCCGTCTGCCCAGGAGGTCTCCTCGCGCCTCGAGCTCCTGCTCGGGCCCGACTCCGGCCCCGCGCTGCACCGCGCCACCCTGCACGCCTCCGAGTCCGGCCTCACCCTCGAGCTGCGCGACGCGCGCGACGTGCTCCTCGCCACGCGGTCCCTGCCGCCGGCCTCCTGCCGTGAGCTCGCCCAGGCTTCGGCGGCCGTCCTCGCCGCCTGGGAGGCCGAGCTCCAGCACCGCGCCCGGCCGCTCTCCGAGCTCGCGCCGCGCCGCCACCGGCCGATCGACCTGTCCGGCCGGGAGAGCACGCCGACGGTCCTTCTCCAGTCCGCAGCCCCCGAACCTGCCGGGGTCGCCATGAGCGCCGAGCTCGGCGCGTTGCTCGCCGTCTCCGGCGGCTCGCCGCGTCCCGGGCTCTGGCTCGCCCTCGCCGGCGACGCCCCCTCCCGCTCCTGGGGCCTGCGTCTCTCGTTCTGCGCGCCCGCCCCTTTCCGCCTCGGCCTGGGTCCCGGGCAGGTCGAGTGGTTCCGGCCCGCGCTCGGCCTCGGGCCCCGCCTTCGCGCCTACGACGGCGTCGTGCGCATCGAGGCCTCGCTCGACCTCCTCGGCGGCCTGCTCGCGCTGCGCGGCCTCGGCTTCCTCCAGGACCAGCGCGCCTCGGACCTCGAGTGGGGCGCTCGCGCCGGGCTGCGCCTGGCCAAGGCCTTCCCCGAGGTCGTGGTCTGGGCCGAGCTCTCCGGCACCCTCTACGCGCGCCGCCAGAAGGTGGAGGTGCTCGGACCCAACTTGGTCGCCGAGCTGCCTCAGGCGAGCTTCGCCCTCGCCGTGGGCGCGAGCCTGCTCGGACGCTGAACCGACCTGTAAGGTTCCTGGAGCCTGCGGGACTCATCTCGGGTGCAAGCCTTGGCCATCGCCGCGGACCAAGCCGACGCGTCGCCCCCGAGCACCGAAGCGGTGTTCCGGGCCCACGGCGCCCAGGTCTCGCGCTGGGCGCGCTCGCTCGCCGGCCCCGAGACCGACGTGGAGGACCTCACCCAGGAGGTCTTCACCGTGGTCCACGCCCGGCTGCGCTCCTTCCGCGGCGACTCCCACCTCTCCACCTGGCTCTTCGGCATCACCGCCAACGTGGTGCGCCGCCGCCGGCGGATCGACCGCGTGCGCCGCTGGCTCGGCGGCTCGGCCCAGGAGGTCGCCGGCGAGCTGCCGGCGCAGGGCCCCGGCGCGGTGGAGGCGCTGGAGCGCCGCGAGGCGCGCGCCAAGGTGTACCGCGTGCTCGAGCAGATGAACGAGCGCTACCGCACGGCGATCATCCTCTTCGAGCTCGAGGACGTGCCGGCGCTGGAGGTCGCACAGCTCATGGGCGTCAAGCCGACCGCCATCTGGGTGCTGCTGCACCGCGCCCGGGCCGACTTCGGCAAGCGCCTGCAACAGCTGGAAGGGCGGGAGGAATAGATGAAGAGCGATCCCATCATCCCCTGGAAGCAGGACCCGACCGAGCCGCCTCCGGCCGCGCTGGTCAAGAACGCCGGTGGTGCACAGCCGCTCTCCGAAGACGCGCTCGCACGGGTCTGGGGTCGGCTCTCCCCGAAGTTCGCCGCTCCGCCCACGGCGCTCCCCGGTCCCCTGAAGCTCGTCGTCGCAGCGGTGCTCTCCGCCGCCGGGATCGGAGCCGTCTTCTACGCCCTGCGCCCTGTTGCGCCACCCGTCCCTGCCTCCTCGACCGCGCAGGCCGCGCCCAGGGTCGCCGCCAGCTCGGAGCCAAGCTCACCTTCGCCGATTCCCAACCCGGAGCCTCCTGCGGTCGCTGCGCCGGCGCCGGCCAAGGCGCTTCCTGCTCGACCTGCGGTACGGCACCCGTCCCCTGAGATCCCGGCGACGGCGCTCCCCGTGCCGCCGGCCCCCGCGACTCCCGCCGAGGAACCGGAGAGCGCCCTCGCCGCCGAGTCGCGCCTGCTCGGCCGCGCCGTGGAGGAGCTGCGCGTGAGGAGCGACGCCGAGCGCTCGCTCTCGACCCTGGACGAGTACGCGCAGCGCTTCCCCACCGGCACGCTCTCCAACGAGGCCCGCGTCACCCGCCTCGAGGCGCTGCTCAGGCTCGGCCGCCGCGCCCAGGCGCTGGCGACGCTCGAGGGCTGGCCCGAGGGCTCTTCTCTGCGTGGCGCGGAGCTCGGCTTGCTCAAGGCGGAGCTGCTCGCCGAGGCCGGCCGCTGCCGCGAGGCGCTGCCGCTCTTCGACGCCGTGATGGAGGGCGACCCGGCCTTCGCCGAGCGCGCGCTCTTCGGGCGCGCCGGCTGCCGCGCCGACCTGGGCGAGGTGGTGGGCAGCCGCGCGGATCTCGTGCGCTACCTGGACCGCTTCCCTCGGGGCCGCTTCGCCGACGAAGCGCGCGCGGCGCTCGGCCTGTAAGGTCTGGGCCTTCGCCGGCGACTCACCAAGCGACCCTTCACTGTTCGACCTCGACCTCGTCCGGCGCTCCGCATTCCTCCGGCCGAAGTCTTCCTTCCAGGAGCCCGCCGTGCTCGAGCGAACCCTGATCGCCGCGCTCATCAGCCTCGCCTCCCTGTCCGCCTGCGACGCCGGGCTGCACGTCGTCGCCGTGGATCCCCCGCCCTGCGTCAAGGCCACTTGCGCCTCGCTCCAGGTGACCTGCGGCACGCCCTCCGACGGCTGCGGCGGCACGCTCAGCTGCGGCACGTGCCCTGCGCCCACCTGCGACCAGACCGATACCGACTTCTGCGCCCGGGCGGGCAAGGACTGCGGCGAGCTCACCGGCACCGACACCTGCGGCCTGCAGCGCACCGCGGTGTGCGGGGTCTGCGTCGCCCCCCAGACCTGCGGCGGCGCCGGCACGGCCAACGTCTGCGGCCTCTCGAACCCGGTGCCGCAGGTCTGCAACGCCGACGGCTGGTGCCTGGAGAACCCGACTCCGGCGCTGAGCGTCGAGGCCGGCTGGGCCCTGTCTGCGAGCGACGTGTGGGTCGGCGGCTGGCTCAACCAGGCCATCCTGCACTTCGACGGCGCGCGCTGGTCGGCGGTGCCGTTCCCCGGCCTCCACGTCACCGGCCTGTGGGGAGCGGCGCACGACGACGTCTGGGCCGCCACCGAGTACAGCGGCATCGCGCACTGGGACGGCCAGAGGTGGAGCACCTTCTCCACCTTCGGAGCCCAGGCGGTGTGGGGCGTCTCCGCAAACGACGTCTGGTTCGTGGGCGAGACGGTCCTGCACTGGGATGGTACGGCGCTCTCGACCGTCCCTCTCGAGCCCTGCCACGTGGGCTTCTCCACTGGAGTCTGGGCGAGCTCGGCCCATGACGTGTGGGTCGTCGGCGAAGACGTCTGCCACTTTGACGGGCAGGCCTGGGCGTCGATGCGGCCCTCCGCCACGGCCCAGGACTCGCGCTATCCCGCAGTCTGGGGGGCTTCCGTCGGCGACGTGTGGGTCAGCGGGCTAAGCAGCTTCGCTCCACCGGAGCTCCACCACTGGGACGGTGCGCGTTGGTCGAGCCCCGCCTTCCAGGACGTCGGGAGCATCGTCTCCATCTGGGGCTCCGCCGCAGACGACGTCTGGGCCGTGGCCCAGCAGACCGACCTGAACGGCGCGAAAGGCATCTTGCACTGGGACGGCCGCGAGTGGAGCACGCTCTTCGGCTGGTACAGAACGGACCTCCATGTCGTCTGGGGTAGCGGCCACAGCGACGTCTGGGCGGGAGGGGTGAGCAGCGGCCTGATCCACTCCGACGGTGCACGCTGGCGCCGTCTGGGGACCGGCCCGACCTCGAGGCTCTCGGCGTGCGTGACCACCGGAACCGGGGTGCTGGCCTTCGGCTACGACGTCTACGTTCGCGATGCCGGGGCCTGGCGGCTGCGCGACTGGCCTATGGAGGAGGGCGTCGGGGGCGCTGCCTATCCGGCCCTCTTCTTCGCTGCCTTCGGCGACTGGGCGGTGGGTAGCGGCGGGATCGCGCTTCACATGACCGCGCAGGAGCGCCGGGCGTACCAGACCCCGACCCAGGAGGACCTGATGGGGGTGTGGCAGAGCGGCCCGAACGACGCCTGGGCAGTGGGCCGGCGCGGCGCCATCGTGCACTGGGACGGCAGCGCCTGGTCGAGCGTCACCACTCCCCTGGGGACCGGTCCGTCGGTGACGTTGAGCGCCGTGTGGGGTAGCGCCGCGAACGACGTCTGGGCGATGGGCGCCGGGCCCGGCAAGACCCTGCACTGGGACGGCACGAGCTGGACGGTCGTCGCTGGACCCGACGACTTCGTGGCTTCGTTCTGGGGCAGCGGAGCCAACGACCTTTGGGCCGTCGGCTACCGGCTCAACCACTGGGATGGCCAGGCGTGGACGGACGTAACCGCGCAGCTCCCCGGCGAGTCCCCGAGCGTCAGGCTCGTCTACGGGACGGGGCCTGGCGACGTCTGGGTCTTCGACAGCCTGAGCCTCGTGGCCTACCACTTCGACGGCACGCTCTGGTCGGCCGAGCAGACTCTCAATTCGGTCATGCCCGTGTCCGGCATGTGTGGCAGCCCCGAGTTGGGCGTCTTCGCCGTGGGCGAATACGGGCTCGTCATGCACCGCCCTCGCTGAGTCCCCGGCAGCGGCGCGAGCCCGGCGATGAGCGCGGCGAAGGCTCCTACGGGTCCCAGCGGACGACGACATTCCGGGGGTTGCCAACCAGCGCGCGGACGGCGTTCGTGCCCTGGCAGAACAGGCGCCCCGGTCTGCTGGGAGGATGGACGGGAAGCTCGGCGGCGAAGCGCTGCCACGCTCCGGCGGAGAAGCCGAAGAGGGCGCCGTTGGTCGCGAGCCAGGGCCGGCCGTCCTGGATGCACAGGGAGTTCGGCATGCCCGCGTCCGCAGGGAGTGGGAACGAGGTCCACGAGCTGCCGTCCCAGTGGACCGACTGTTGGGAGGTCGCGACCCAGAGGTCGGAGGCCGAGGTTCCCGCCCCGGCCACCAGCGGGTTGGCGAAGTGGCTGTGAACGGAGAGGGAAGCGCCGTCCCAGTGCAGCAGATCGCCGCTCGCGCCTGTGGCCCAGACGTCGTTGGACGCGAAACCCCAGAGGCTCGTCAGGGCGAGCCCGCCGTACGGAACATCGGTCCAGGCGACGCCGTCCCAGTGGAACAGGTGGTTGTCTCCGGCAGCCCAGAGATCGTTGGACGATGCCGCCCAGAGATGGCGCAGCCCGCCATTGGTCTGCACGACCTCCGAGTACGTGCTGCCATCCCAGTGGAGGATGAACCCAGATTCGATGCCTCCGCCGACGATCCAGGCGTCGTTCGGCGAGGACGCCCAGACCTTCTGGAGATAGCCGGGGTACGTCGCCGGACCAGGCACCTTCACCCACTTCGTGCCGTCCCAGCGGCCCACCGTGTTCTCGTCGGCGACCAGCCAGGCATTGTCCTCGCCTCCCCAGTAGACGCCGTTGATCTCGGGCCAGACCTCGCCAGGCCGGTTGAACGACCACTGCTGCTGGCCATCCCGGTGAGCGAGCAGGCCACCGACTCCGCCCGCCCACACCTCGGATGAGAACGCAGCCACCGAGAGGAGCCCTTCGATGCTGGTGCTGGGGGTCCACTCGGTGCCATCGAAGTGCTCGACCGAGGTGGTGGTTGCGGCCCAGAGATCCGACGGGCCCGTTCCGCCCAGGTCGACGGTGGGCGTACCCAAGGTGGACGACCACCAATCCCCATCGAGCTGAAACACCCCGACGCTTCCGCTCAACCAGACGTCGAGCCCAGTTCCCCAGAACCTCCCCAAGCCGATGTAAGTGAAGGGAAGTCCCATGGAGGTGCCGTCCCAGCTGAAGGCCACAGAGGCCGCACAGACCAGGAGCGCGCCACCGTCGGGGCGCTCCCAGAGCGCTCGCGCGGGCCCCAAGTAGAAGGGCGAGAAGGTCCAGGTGCCTTGGACGAGGTGGCCCAGCACGAATCCCTGCGAGCTGGCCCACAGGTCGCCGGGAGCAGCCACGTAGAGCGACTCGGGAGTGAGACTGCCGAGCTTCCGAGGGAAGTCCCACGCTCGTCCAAGCCGTCCCGTCCCAGTGAAGCAGGAAGCCGTCGGTGCCCACGCTGCCACTCGCCCAGACGTCGCTGCCGGACGTGCCTTCGAGCCGCTTGAAGACGGCGGAGGCTCCGAGCGAAGGCGTCGGGATGTCCGTCCAGGAAGCGCCGTTCCAATGGACCAGCCGAGGCCCCGCCGCCGACCAGAGATCGGTGGCCTGCGATCCCCACAGGTCGTTGATGGGCCAGCCGTGGGGCAGCGGGTCTTCCCAGCACCAGCCGTCCGACGTGCAGACCGAGGCCTTCGCGCATTGCTGAGGAACGCCGCCGGCGCCGCAGACGCGGAGTCCCGGGCACTTGCACACCGCCTGGCCACCGCAGCCATCGTCGATCGCGCCGCACTCCACGCCGGCCTCGGTGCAGGTGACGGCCCTGCAGCCGCACACGCCGGCGGCGCCGGCGCCGCCGCAGGTCTTCGGAGCGATGCACCGGCCGCAGTCGAGCAGGTGGCCGCAGCCGTCGTCGAGCGAGCCGCAGTCGAAGCCCGCGGAGGCGCAGGAGCTCGGCGTGCAGCCGCAGGTTCCGGGAATGCCGCCGCCGCCGCAGGTCATCGGGCCTGCGCAACCGCCGCAGTCGAGCTGGTGGCCACAGCCATCGTCGAGCGGACCGCAGTCGAAGCCCGCGGAGGCGCAGGTGCTCGCCGTGCAGCCGCAGGTTCCGGGAACGCCGCCGCCTCCGCAGGTCAGTGGGCCTGCGCAACTGCCGCAATCGAGCTGGCGGCCGCAGCCGTCGTCGAGCGGGCCGCACTCGACGCCCGAAGCAGCGCAGGTCCTCGGCGTGCAGCCGCAGGTTCCGGGAACGCCGCCGCCGCCGCAGGTCATTGGGTCGGCGCAGCCGCCGCAGTCGAGCAGGTGTCCGCAGCCATCGTCGAGCGTGCCGCACGTCCTCCCGGCCTCGGCGCATCGACGCGGCGCGCAGGCATCGGCAGGCAGAGTGGCGTCAGCGGAACCGGCGTCGTCACTTCGACCCGCATCGTCATTGAGACCCGCATCGTCAGCCGGTCGCTCGGCGTCGCGAGATTCCCCACCATCCTCAAAGTCGGCGTCACCAACTGCCTTGCCCGCATCGACCGGCCTGCCGGCGTCCCGGGCTGGCGGGGGCGCGAACGGCGAAGTCCTGGCACACGAGAAAGCGGTTGCGATGATGCAGAGAACGGTCCATCGGCGCGGGCCCGGTGACATGGGGCCAGACTATCAGTAGAGGCCTCGTCGCCCCCTCGTCGTTGCCGCTGCCCGCGGCCGGATACTGCGAACGAAGCCGCAGGGTGCTCGCTTTGGTGCGGAATCCGGGGCCGTCAGAGACCTGGCTGCGGCAGCGGCTCGGTGGTCTTCACGGGGCGATCTCCAGAGGCAGGCCTGCGCTCAGGCGGAGCGAGGCCCGCGCCGAGGCGGAGCTCGAAGCGGGCTTGCACGTCGGCGACCTCGGCGGCGAAGCGGTCCCGGTCCGCCTGGATGACGTCGAGCTGGGTCGCGACGCCGGCGCCATAGCGGTCCGAGGCGAGCTCCGCGGCGCGGCGGGCGGCCTGCACCTGGGCCTGCGCGGCGCGCACCTTGGTGAGCCCGGCGCGCACGCGCTGCCAGTCGGAGTGGACCTGGTCGCGAGCCACGTTGCGCGCGCGCTCGGCGTTCAGGCAGGCGACGGACTCGTTGGCGTCGGCGACCCGCAGGCCGTACGCCCCCGCCACCTCGAGGCGCCAGTTGAAGCTCACCCCGGCGCTCCACTGCGAATCCTGGCCCGAGAACCCGGTGGCGTTGGTGAGGCGCTCGGTGAACTGGGCGTTGACGGTGGGGGCGAAGGCGGCGAGCGCGGCGTGGCGGTTGCGGCCGGCGACCTCCAAGTCGCGGTCGGCGGCGGCCACTGCCGGGAGCCCTTCGATGCGCGCCTCGAGCTCATCGAGCGCCGGCTCCTCGTGAAGGTCGTCCGGCGGCAAGGTGGGCGTCTGCCGAGCCTCGAGGCCGGTGAGGGTGCGAAGGAGCCGGGTGGCGTTGGCGAGCGACGCCTCGGCGTCGGCGACGACCTGGGCGCCGCGCTCCACCTCGGCCTTGGCGCGGGCGCGCTCGAGGTCGGTGGCGACGCCGGCGCCGGTCCGAGCCTCCTGCTGCGCGAGCTGGGCCTGCGATGCCTCGAGCGAGCGGCGGGCGGAGTCGAGCACCAGCTGCGAGCCGGCGAAGGCGTAGTAGGCGGTGACCACCTGGCGGCGGACGTCGTTCTTGCTCGCCTCCTCGCGCCGCGCTGCCGCCTCCACCGAGCCCGAGCTTCGCCCAGGTGCGCATCCACTTCGTCGCGTCGACCAGCGGCAGCTCGACCTTGAGGCTGGCGTCGAGCTGGTTGCGCGGGGTGATGGTGATGTCCTGCGGGGTGGTGGCGCCCGTGGGCAGGCTCACCGTGGTCTCGAACTCGTTGTGGGTCCAGCCGCCGTTGACGACGAGCGCCGGCAGCAGAGCGGACCAGACCTGGCCGGATTCGGCCTGGGCCTTGGTCGAGGCCACCCCGGCCTGGCGCGCGTCGACGTTCTTTTGCTCGGACGAGCCAAGATATTCGCGGAGGGTCTGCCCGGCGGAGGCCCGAGGCAAGCTCGCGACAACGCAGACAATTGCGACTATCGAACGCTTCATGGCGCCGCTTCAGATGCGGCGCGCTCCCATTGCGTTTCCCGATTGGGCCGTTTAAACACTCGCCATGGCTCGCAAGGCAGGCTCCCGGAACGCGGACTATCCCGAGCAGCGCACGACGCTGGCGCGCAAGGTCCGCGAGGTGCTGATGACCGACGAGGGCTTCCGCTCGAGCCTGCGGGAGCTGGCGCAGGCGGCCGGGACCTCACCGGGAACGCTCCGGCACTACTTCAAGGACCGCGAGGGGCTGGTGGCCGCGGCGCTGGAGACCTTGGTCGCCGACGCCGCGCCGTACGTCGCCGAAGCCGCGGTGGTGAAGGACCGGGACTTGCGCCGCTCGCTCGGCGGGTACCTCGCGGGCATCCGGACGGCGTGGTTCCGCTACGGCGTGGGCAACCTGCAGGCGCGCTCGCTGGCGCACGGGCTGGCGAGCAAGGCGCTGGGGCCGGCGTACGTGAACTATGTGCTCGAGCCGCTCCTGCAGAGCGCCGAGACGCTGCTGCGCCGGCACGTCGAGCTGGGCGACCTGACGCCGTGCGACCCTCGGCATGCGGCGCTCGAGCTGCTCTCTCCGGTTCTGCTGGGGCTTCTGCACCAGGACTCGCTCTCCGGAGCGTCGTGCCGGCCGCTGGACCTCGACGCGTTCTTCGCCGACCACGTCGAGAGGTTCCTGAAGGCCTTCCCGCCGATGCCGCCCAAGCTGGAGCTGCCGCTGCCGTGACGGTCACAGACGTCCGAAGCGCTGGCTGAGCCGCGCCTTCGCTTCGAGGTCGATGGTGAAGTAGCCCATCGACAGCTCGTCGAGCGAGGGCAAGGCGAGCAGCGCGTCGGCGATGGCGTGCCAGGTCTGGCTGGGGAGCCGGTTGCACTCCGGCGCGAGCATGAACCGGAGCGACTCCAGCCCGGCCGCCCAGGGGCTCCTCAAGAACTCCAGCAGCGGCCGGTCCAGCACGTAGCGCAGCGACAGCTCGCGAAGCTTCGGCAGGACGCCGGAGGAGAGCAGCGCCAGGAGGCGGGTGCTGCCCTTGGACTTGTCGTTCGCGTGGGGCCGCAGCTCCTCGAGGTGGGGGTTCGCACGCAGCAGCGCCTCGAGCGCCGGCGGCTCGATCTTCGTCCCCTCCACGTCGAGCCGCCAGAGCGCGCCGAGGTTCGCCCCCAGCTTGCGACAGTCGCCCACCGGCAGCCGGCAGTCGCGAAGCTCGAGGGTCTCGAGGCTGCGAAGACACCCGGCCTCGGCCATCCGCCCCAACCGCTTGCTGCAGAAGGAGAGGTGCTTCAACGACGGGCCGGCCAGCAACGGGACCAGGGGCCCGGCCTCCACTTCCCAGCAGTCGATCTCCAGCCGCTCCAGCTCGAGCCGGTCCTTCAGCCCAGCCAGGGTGTCGAGCGGGCTGTGGTCCCTGGCGACGTCGCGCACGCGCAGCGTCCGCAGCGAGCGCAGGTCAGCGCTTCGCAGCGCCTGAGCACAGGACTCTGTCGGCCGCTGCAGCTCGAGCGTCTTCAAGGCTGGGAGCCCGAGCGGCGGCAGCGGGCCCGTCGGTCCGCCGCGCAGGTGCAGCGACTCGAGCCGGGGCAGCTTGGCAAGCACCTCCCATCGGCTCTCGGGGAGCGCCGCCCAGAGCGCCGTCACCGCCTCCGGGAGCGGGACTTGAATGACCACATCCTCGACCCGGCCTATCTCGAGGCGGGGCATCCCCAGCGCCTCTTGACGGTTCAGGAAGGCGTCGAGGTCCTCCTGGCCGACGGCTCCCGAGAGACCGACCTTCTCCAGGCGGACGAGCTGCGGCGATCCCAGGATCTGCCCGAGCGCCTCGGGCGAGTGGTGCGACAGATGCAGGGTACGGATTTGCGCGAGCACGGACTGGCCCGCGAGCTGCTCGGCCCACTGCGACCCGGGCGGCAGGTCGTGGATCGAGAGGCTCCGGAGCGGGACCATCGCCGCGGCGGCCGTGAGCTTCTCGAGCCTCTCGGGGACGCAGTCGATGTGCTCGATCAAGCCTCGACGGAACGCGACGCAATGGGTCCCGAGCAGCGCGTCGATCTCCGCCGTCCAGCCCTTCGCGTTGCGCCGGAGCAGCCTGGCCATCCGCCGGCCCGTCGCGGAGTCAGGCTGGTCCGCGCCCTCGGAGAGCGACAGGTGGATGAACTCACCCAGCGGCTCACCGCGCTCCGCGAGCCGGTCGGCCAGGACCAGCCGCGGCTCGAGGTCGTCGGGATGGGCGAGGATGCTCTGCCACAGGCCCCGCTCGGCGTCGATCTTCAGCTCGATGGTTCCCTCCGCGGCGAGCGGGTCGACCAGAGCCTACCGCGGCCGCCGAGCGCCGCGCCTTGAGGCGCCGTGCGCTCCTTGCGTAAGGTCTTCGGGCAAGGAGCACGCATGCACGCCCACGACTGCCCTTCGAAGCGCTTCACGGCCCTGCTCACTCTGCCGATCGTCCTGCTCGCCGCGGGCTGCAACATCAACGCGCGCACCAGCTCGGACGCTGGCCTCGATTCCGGCGCGATCACCCCTGCCGCCGATGCGTCGGCACTCGGCGCCGATGCTTCGACAGCCGCTGGCGCCGACGCTGAGACTCCCGCCGGCCCCGACGCGGCGAGGCACTGGGGCTACGACGCCGGCCCGCCGGATCTCACCTGCCTGAACGACGCTCCGAACCTCACGGCGGGCGAGCGCGAGCTGCTCCAGATGCCCGCGGACTCCTGGCTCTCGGTGCCGGGCTCCGACTTCGCCACCTTCTGCAGCGCGAACGAGGAGCCGAGCGTGCACACCGTCGGGGGCTGCCCCTCGGCCATCACCGCCTGGAGCGGCGGGGCCTTCGACGAGGGCCAGCGCCAGATGCTGATCTTTGGCGGCGGGCACAACGACTACTGGGGCAACGAGGTCTACGGCTTCGACGTCGCCACCCGCCAGTGGAAGCTCTTGCGCGCCGCCACTCCCGTGACCGGCATGGAGCAGCTGTCCGAGCCCATGTACGACGGGACTCCCGTCTCGCGGCACACCTACGGCGGCCTCGCCTACGTCACCCACCGCGCCCAGCTGTTCTCGTTCGGCGGCGCGAGCTTCGCCCCAGGGCTCGTCGGTCAACACCGCGTGGGCGTTCGATCCCGTCAGCAAGGAGTGGACCCGCCTCGCCAACCCCAAGGACAACTCCACCGGTCACTTCTACATGGGCAGCGCCTACGACGCCGAGACCAAGCGCATCTACGTCCGCGACAACAACGGCCTCTGGACCTACGACACCGAGGCCGACGCCTGGACCCGCAAGCTCGACTTCGGCTACCCGCCCTACTACCCGAAGTGGCAGACCTACCACTACCGGAGCGCCGCCATCCTCGAGCCCCAGCGGTACTTCGTCAGCGCCGGCAGCGCCCTCTCTGACGGCGCGCCCGACTTCTTCGTCTACGACATCGACGGCGACGCCGACGTGACGGCCAGCTTCACCATGTCGGGCGACCTGAGCGTGATCGCGGGGAAGGCGCCCGGCCTGGCCTTCGACGAGAAGTCCGGCTCCCTGGTCGCCTGGAGTGGCGGGGCGCCCGCCATCATGGATCCGGCGACTCGCGCGTGGTCCCGCGGCAGCGCGCAGGGCGCTCCCGCGCAGCCCGTCGACAATGGGACCTACGGCCGGTTCCGCTACATCGCCTACCTGAACGTCTTCGTGCTCGTGAACGGCCCCTCCGACCCGGTCCACTTCTACAAGCTCACGGCGGGCTGCGGCGCTTCGAACCCGTAGCGCTCCGAGGAGCCGGAATCGAAGGCTCGCGGCGCCGCGACGCTCGCGCGCGGGCCACCGCCTCTTCGGGAGCACCCCACTGGGTCAGGCCCCAGCCAATACCAAGCGTGATTGCGGTTTTTATTTGCCGTGAATACTAGGAACTCGCTCTGATGGCGTCCTGCGGATAACGGTGAAACCCTTCAGGCATTCATTGGCTCGAGGAACCTAAAGATGGTCAAAGTACTCATCGTCGAGGACGACCGCACCGAGCAGATCCTCCTCAAGGCCCTGGTCGAGAAGATGGGCCACACGGCCTTCCTCAGCCCGAACGGAAAGCACGCCCTCGAAGCCCTGCAGGTCAACGACGACATCTCGTTGGTGGTGTCGGACTACCAGATGCCGGAGATGGACGGCAGCAGCCTGGCCAGCACGCTCAAGGCGTCGCGAGGCACCAAGCGCAAGATCCCGTTCATCATGGTGTCCGGCGTCATGAAGGTGAGCGCCATCTCCAGCTGCCTCGCGGATGGGGTCGACTTCTTCCTGCCCAAGCCGGTCGACGGCGCGGAGCTGCAGAACTACGTGAAGCTCTGCCTGTCGCAGACGCGAGGCAGTTGACCGCCCCTCCCCCGCCTCCCCTGCGCGGACGGGACCTCCGGATTGAAGGCCAGTGAGCCCACTGCTTAGGGGAGGAGCCCGGCTCTGCCCTGACCGACCTTGCTCGTGACACTCTGCGCGGACGGGACCTCCGAATTGAAGGCCACTGAGCCCACGGGAGGAGCCCGGCGCTGCCCTGACCGGCCTTGGTCGTGACACTCTGCGCGGACGGGACCTCCGGATTGAAGGCCAGTGAGCCCACTGCGGCGTAGCCGGCGGCGACCCCTCACTGCTCAACCGGCCGATGCCGCGACTGGACGGCGTGCGCCGCGAGGTGGACGCGCGCATCGCCCAGGAGGTCGGCCCGCAGCTCGTCGAGCTCCTTCGCCACAACGACGGCGCCATCCCTGGCTTTTCGCGGGTCCAGGCGCTCGGGCTGCCGTGAGCGTCGCGCCCCCATTGACCTGAACCTTTCGGCGGCGCGTTGCTAAAGTCGCGCCTTGCCCGAGGTGTTCGTGGACTCCTACAAGTTCCTCGACTTCGCCAGTCGCAGGGTCATGAAGGCCTGGGCCGAGCGCGAGCCGGAGCGGCCGCCGGTCTGGACGCCCCTGCGCAAGCCGCTGCGCGAGTGCCGCGTGGCGCTGGTGTCCAGCGCGGGCATCGCCCGTCGCGACCAGCCGGCGTTCGACCAGGAGGGCGAGCGACGCAATCCCTGGTGGGGCGATCCGAGCCTCCGCGTGCTCCCGCTCGGCACGACGGAGCGCGACGTGCGCCTCTACCACCTCCACATCGACGTGCGACACGGCGAGCAGGACCTGGACTGCGTGCTGCCGCTGCGCCGCCTGGAGGAGGCCGCGCAGGCCGGCCTGGTGGGCTCGGTCGCGCCGTCGCACTACTCGTTCATGGGCTACCTGCTCGACCTCCGGCAGTTCCTGGCCGACTCCGTCCCCAGGATGATCGCGCGGATGAAGTCCGAGGAGGTGGACGCCGCGCTGCTGGTGCCTGCCTGACCCTTCTGCTGCCGGTCCGTGGGACTGGCCTCACGAGAGATCGAAGCGGCGGGCATCTCGACGCTCTGCTTGTCGATGATGCCCGAGCTGACGGCGGCCACCGGCGCTCCCCGCGTCGCCGGAGTCGAGCACCCGTTCAGCCGGCCGATGGGGATGGCGGGCGACGCTGGAACCCAGGCGGCCGTGCTGCGCTCCGCGCTCCAGTCGCTCGAGGCAGCGCCGCGCTTCGGGACGACGGTGGAGCTGCCCTTCACCTGGCCGGAGCCGCGCGGCGAGGCGATGGGCAAGCTCGCGCAGGAGCCCCCCATCGCCGCGCTGTGCAAGGCCAAGCCCTGGCTGTTCCTCAAGCTGCTCTCCGGCGAGATCCCGGAGGAGTCCTGTCCCTCGAGGTGACAGCGCCTACCCGCGGGTCACTTCGCGGCCGGGACTCCGAGCAGGGTCTCCAGGCGCTTCTGGTGGTCCTTGAGGGGTGACTCCTGGTCGTGGCTGCCCGCGTGCGTGAGCTTGCCGTCCAGGAGGCTCGCGGAGCAGGGCGACGTCTTCCAAGCCGATGCCCTCGGTGCGGATGACCGTGCCGTCCGGGTGCTTGAGCACCAGCGCCAGCTGTGGCCACTCGGGCGCGTTGGGGGTGCACTTGCGGCACAGCTGCGACTCGTCGAGCGAGACGTTGAGCCCGTGGAGGGCCTGCAGCCCTTTGCGGATGCCCGGCAGCTCCCGGTCGATGAGTCCGGCCGTAGCGCGGTTCTTCGAGTACTGCGTGCGCGCCGCGCACTTCGGGCAGACGTAGTCGGCGCTGTCGGCGGGGACCTTCGGCTTGTAGCACATGGCCCCCTCGCTCAGGGTCGTGGGGGCCTCGGTCCTGGAGAGGGTCTTGAGCTTCTCGGCGAGCTCCTGCTTCGAGAGAGGGCGGACGGGCACGGGGGCTCCGAATTCAGGGGGCGTGGTGGCTGCGATGGGCGCCGGGCGCTGCTGCGGCTTCGGCTGCGCCAAGGCTCGCCCGCCGAGGGCGGCGAGGCAGAGCACGGCGAACAGGACCAGTCCGACGACGGCGAAGGCGGGCATGCCGCCATCCTATGCGAGCGATGCCGGCTGCAGGCCAAGCCGTCGTCGGAGGCGTTGAACTGGCAGTGAGAAATCGCCGCGGGCTCGCGGCGGACGTTGTAGCTTGGGCCGCTTTTCACACAGGAGCTGCCCGTGAAGCTCACCCTCGTCCTCGCCTTCTCTCTTGGTCTCCTGGCTTGCACCGATCGCACTCCGGCTCCAGCAGCTCCTGCCGCGCCAGCCAAACCGGTCGTCGCAGCTCCCGCAGCTCCCGCGGCACCTGCGGCACCCGCCGCACCGGCCGCCGCTGGCGAGCCCGCGCCCATGGCCGTCGGCGGCGGCGGGGCTCCCAGCACCTGCACCGGTGGATCGATGGAGTGCAAGGCGATCTCCGAATGCATCCCCGGCAAGGGCCACCTCACCACCTTGGGCAAGTGCGGCAGCCCGTCCCTCGCCTGCTGCGTGCCGCACTCGGCCTGCCCGGCGGAGGACTTCTCCTGCTGCGCCGGCTCCGCCCAGTTCCGCCCTTCGTGCGACGACGGCAAGCTCGTCTGCGCCGCGGACCAGAAGCGCTGCGAGTAGCACCCGCGCGTTCCTCCTTTGATCGTCGTTCTCCCCTGGCCGGACGGGCCGTCGGCCCCAGCCATGCGCTGGATCCCTGACGCTGCGCCTGGCGAGTGAGGTTGCTGCAGGCATGAAGAGCAAGGCCGTCTTCGTCTTGATTGGCATCTACGGTGGGTGGGCGTGGTGGTCTTCGGGATCGCGCTCGGGGCGGTCGGCTTGGTCGGCCTCGCGTCCTCGTAATCCGTACGCCGCTGTGCTGTCAGAGTCGCAGCGTCGCGCCGTCGGCGCAGGTGCACCAGAAGCCGTCGACGCAGCCGCAGCACCCCATTCCGATGCCGGATTCCTTCTGAGCCCAGGGACAGCCTTCACACCCTCGACTTCGCCTCACGTACGAGGGAGGGTGCCGAGCGCCAAGCGCATCTCCAGTGACCAGGCGTCCGCCTCGTCCCGGCGCCGGCTGCATAAGATATGTCAGCGTTCATCAACAACCCTGAACCCTGAACTCGCAGGCCCCGCGGTGAACCGCGGGGCCTGCGCTGTCGATCAGGCTGCCTAGCCAGGCAACCCTGGCTACTGGGCGAAGGTCTTCAGGAAGTCGTCCCAGGTCGTGGCCGTGCTCCAGGTGGCGCCGGCGCCGTTGTAGGCCGAGTCGTACGGATCGTTGCGGCCCGGCAGGTAGATGGCCAGGCCGTACGCCTTCGGGTAGGTCGACTGGGCCTTGCTGTAGACCGTCGTGGTCTGCAGCTGGGTCACCAGGGCGTTGGCGGAGCTGGTCATCGCCGCGGACGCCCCGGTCATCACCGCCACCCGGCTGGCGAAGTCGCGCAGGTCGCGGTGGGTGTCGTCGTCGAAGGTCTGGGTGGCGCTGCGCACCGTGGCGAGCCGCGAGTACTGCGCCGTGTCGGCGCGCAGGGCGTCGGCGAAGGTGGTGAGCGCGGCGTCGAGTGCGGGGAGGGTGCCCAGGTTGTTCAGCGACAGCGTCGAGTCGTCGGTCGACGCGTTGTAGAAGGCGTCGACGATCAGCCGGCCCAAGGCTTCGGGGGTCATCGTGTAGTTGTTGACCAGCTGCGGGAGGAACGCGTCGTAGCTCCACCCCGCGCCAGGCTCGGTCTCCTCGGAGGCGACGAGGTAGTCGGCGTAGGGCGCGCTGGCCTTGGCGACCTCGTACATCCCCATCAGGCAGGCGTCGAAGCTCACCACGTCCAGCTTGCGGCCGGCGGCCTGGCTGATGGGGGCCAGGGCCCTGGCGTAGTCGCCGTTGGAGAGGGAGATGCCGTCCACCGTGCCGTGGTCGTCGTTGGAGAACGCCTTGAGCGTCCCGCGCGGGCGCGGCGTGGAGGAGCGCCAGCCGTCGCCGTGGTCCCACATCACCAGCGCGTAGTGCTGGGCCGGGTAGTTCTGCACCACCCAGACGCCGAAGTCGCGCAGGGTCTGCCAGTTGCCCATGTCCAGCTCGCCCTTGTTCTGCAGCACCGTGGAGCCGCCCGGGGTGATCCGCAGCATCCGCGTGTCGCCGGACTTGTCGCCGTCGTGCAGGACGATGATGTTGACGTAGGTGTTCGAGCCCGCGGCCTGCATCTCGGCGATGTCGTCCAGCGCGTCGGGGGCGAGGTTGTTGTCGCCGTTCATGTAGACCATGAAGGTCCAGCGGTTGCCGTTGGGGTCGGCCATGCACCCGCCCGCGCCGTCGTCCACGAAGCCGGGGTTGCAGCCGCACTGGTAGCTGGGCAGCTGCACCGTGCACTTGGTCTTGTTGGCGGCGGTGCAGGGGTTGGGGTCGCACGGGTCGTCGACGCAGCCGGTGCCGCTGGCCACGGTGCCCGCCGGACAGACGCACTCGAAGCTGAGGAAGTCGTCGCTGGTCACGCACTGCTTCACCCCGGAGCAGGGATTCGCGGCGCAGGGGTCGGCGACCAGCGTGTAGCTCAGCGTGTAGGGGCCGGTCACGGTGCTGTCGTAGCCGTCGGCGAACACGTAGTAGGTCCCCGGCTGGACCACGCCGGCCAACTGCGAGGGCCCGCCCATCTGGAGGTAGTCGTCGTTGCAGGCCAGCTCGCTGCTGGCGACGGCGCAGGAGCTGCGCAGGTGGAGGACGGAGTCGAAGCCCTCCAGGGTGAGCTCGTAGTGGGCGCGGCTCTGGACGGTGAAGGTGTAGACGCGGTCCTTGCCCCCGCTGCCGCCGCAGCTGCTGTTGGCGTCGTTGGCCGCGCCGACGAGGGTGCCGCTGACCGTTCCGGTCGCCGTGCCCTGGCCCGGCAGCGCGATGGCGTCTGCGCAGCCCTCGCCCACCGGGTTGGTGTCGACGATGCAGCCCGTTCCGCTGGGGTTGGTGATGTAGCCGGGCAGGCACTGGCAGACGTAGGTCGGCAGCTGCGCCACGCACTTGGTGTGGGCGGCCGCGAGGCAGGGGTCGGGGTTGCAGGGGTCGTCGACGCAGATGCCCTGGCTGTTGGGGATCTGCCCGGCGGGGCAGGTGACCGGGACGGTGATGGTCAGCGTGAACGAGCCGGTCGCCTTGTAGCCGTCGACGAACACGTAGTAGGTGGTCCCGGCGACGAGGTCGTACTCGATGCGCGAGTTGGTGTCGACCATGTTCACGATGTCGTCGTTGCAGATCAGCTCCGGGGCGCTGCAGCTCGTCGCCAGCGAGAGCACGGTGTCGAAGCTGGCGGAGGTCTCCAGGGTCACGTGCACGTTCGCGGCCGGCGTCAGGACGTAGACGAGGTCCGCGGAGTCATTGGTGGTGGAGGTCAGGCAGGAGGGGTTGTGCTCGTCGCCGGCGCCGGTGGTGCTGCCGGTGACGGTGCCGCTGACCAGCGGGAGGGGGATGGCGGTGGCGCAGGTGTAGCCGTTGGCGGTGGCCGGCACGCAGCCGCCGGCGCCGTCGGAGGTGTAGCCGGCCGCGCACTGGGCGCAGGTCGCGCCCTGGTACCCGGTCGCGCAGGCACAGACCGCGGTGCCGCCGGTGTCGCTGCACTGCCCGTGGGCGCCGCAGGAGAGCGCGGCGGTGGTGCAGTCGGCGAGGCAGGTGCCGTTGTTGTCGTGGTCCTGGTAGCCCGCCGCGCACTGGGCGCAGGTCGCGCCCTGGTAGCCGGTCGTGCAGACGCAGGCCGCGGTGCCGGTCGCGTCGCTGCACTGGCCGTGGGTCCCGCAGGCGAGCGCGGCGGTGGCGCAGTCGGCCAGGCAGGTGCCGTTGTTGTCGTGGTCCTGGTAGCCCGCCGCGCAGACGCAGGCCGCGGTGCCGCTCGCGTCGCTGCACTGGGCGTGGGTCCCGCAGGCGAGGGCGGCGGTGGCGCAGTCGGCGAGGCAGGTGCCGTTGACGTCGCGGTCCTGGTAGCCCGCGGCGCACCCCGCGCAGGTCGCTCCCTGATAGCCGGTCGTGCAGACGCAGGCCGCGGTGCCGGTCGCGTCGCTGCACTGACCGTGGGCCCCGCAGGAGAGCGCGGCGGTGGCGCAGTCGGCCAGGCAGGTGCCGTTGTTGTCGTGGTCCTGGTAGCCGGTCGCGCACTGGGCGCAGGTCGCGCCCTGGTAGCCGGTCGTGCAGACGCAGGCCGCGGTGCCGGTCGCGTCGCTGCACTGGCCGTGGGTTCCGCAGGCGAGGGCGGCGGTGGCGCAGTCGGCGAGGCAGGTGCCGTCGATGTTGCGATCCTGGTAGCCCGCGGCGCACCCCTCGCAGCGGACGCCGGCGTAGCCGACGGCGCATGCACACTGGGCGGTCCCGGTCTGGTCGTCACAGCCGCCGTGGTTGCTGCAGTCCAGGGTCAGCTGGCTGCAGTCCGGCGAGCAGTTGCCGTCGCCGTCGTGATCCTGAAAACCCTGGGCGCACTCGGCGCAGCTCGCGCCCTGGTGGCCGGGGACGCAGACGCAGACCGCGGTGCCGCTCTCGTCCTTGCACAGCCCGTGGGCCCCGCAGGTGAGCGCGGCGGTGGCGCAGTCGGCGAGGCAGGTGCCGTTCGCGTCGCGGTCCTGGTAGCCCGCGGCGCACCCCTCGCAGCTCGCGCCGGTGTAGCCGGCGGAGCAGGCGCAGACGGCGGTGCCGCTCTCGTCGCTGCACTGGCCGTGCGCGCCGCAGGCGAGGCCGGCGCTCGCGCAGCCCGGACGGCAGACGCCGTCGCCATCGCGATCCTGGTAGCCGGCGGCGCAGGCCTCGCAGTGGGCGCCGGAGTAGCCCACCTCGCAGGTGCAGACCGGGGCGCCGCTGGAGTCGTTGCAGGTGCCGTGGCCGGCGCAGGTCGCCGGCTTGCAGGTGCGGTCGACCGCGCAGCCGCCGCTGCCGTCGGAGCTGTAGCCGCTGGCGCAGGTGTCGCACGCCGCGCCCGCCCAGCCCGTGTCGCAGGCGCAGGCGGCGGTCCCGGCCTGGTCGCTGCAGCGGCCGTGCGCGCCGCAGGAGAGGTTGGCGCTGGCGCAGTCGGGACGGCAGGTGCCGTCGCCGTCGTGGTCCTGCAGGCCCGCGGCGCAGGCGCCGCAGTGCGCGCCAGTCCAGCCGGTGGCGCAGGTGCAGGTCGGCTTGCCGCTCACGACCTCACAGGTGCCGTGGCCGCTGCAGCTCGTCGGCAGGCAGGTGTCGTCGGCGACGCACGCCGTGCCGGCGAGGTGGTAGCCGGGGGCGCACTGGTCACAGACCGTTCCTTGGTAGCCCGTATCGCAGGCACAGGCCGCCGAGCCGGTGGCGAGGCTGCAGGCGCCGTGATTGGAGCAGGTCTGGCCCTCGCAGCCCGTCTGGACCTGCTGCCCGGGGCAGCCCGCCAACGTCAGGACGCAAAGAGACAAGACGCACTTGAAGACGAATCCCGCGGATCGGCTCATGAGGTGCTCGTTTCTTGGGAAGACGAGGGACCGGCCGGCCGGCCCCCTGGGGAAGGCCAAGGGTCGTAGCACGAGGACGGGCGCCACTCCAGAGCGCCTTGATGCGGCCGCGATCGATTGCGGGCCGTCGCTTTCCTCCTGCCCGAGCGCGACCCGGGCAGGATGCGGAGACCCTGCGCGACGACTCGCGGGCGGGAGCAATCCGCGGATTCGGATTCGGAACCTGGCCCCACCCCGGGCCCGAAGGCCGCTGGCGACAGATCGTGGATGCGGGGCTCTGGACCACCCTCAATGAATTCGGGAGGTTGCGAAGTCACACACCAGGAGAATCAGGTACTTGGCGCCCCGTCACTTCTTGTCGAGCCGATGGTTGTCGATGCGGAGGTGGAAGGTGCCGTCGCTCTCCCGATAGGTCAACAGGATGCCCGCGGCGTCGAGCGACAGCTTGTAGTAGGGCCCCGGCACGTTTTCGGGCGCGACGTCGAAGGACCCCTGGGAGCGCTGGATGCTCCGGATTCGGTACTTGCCGCCTCCGGTGAAGCTCGTGGTGGATTTGGTGAGCCAGGTGCCGTGCTCTTCCCAGCGGGAGCAGGCCAGCTCGATCTGGTTCTCGCCCAGGCTCTTGATGCTGCAGCCGACGTTCCTTGCGCCTCGGTACTCGCCGACGACGCTCTGGGCCGGGTTGCGCAGCGCCTCGGGCCAGCTCTTCGGCAGCTCCTTGGCGCCCGACGTCACGCCCGAGTCGACGTAGCGGACGGTGCTCAGCTCCTGCTGCTTCTTGCGGTCGGCCTCGGCCTCGGTCTGCTTGCGCGCCGCCTCGGCTGCGGCCGCCTTGCGTGCCTCCTCCGCCTCCACCTGAGCCCGCGTCGGCGGCGTCTTCTCCGCGACGAAGGGCTTGGGCGCACCATCCGCGACGAGCCGCACCGAGAGCCCCTCGCTCCTCGCCCGCCCCGCCAGAATGACGCGGCCAAAGGAGAAGACGAACGCCGCCACCGCGAGCTCGGAGTCCTTCACCGTGGACGTCCAGAAGATCGCGGTTCCGCCCTCCACGAAGCCAATCCGCTCCTGGCGTGCCCCGCCTCCGTCCATTCCCAGGGCCTTCGGCGACCGGCCCACGGGCTGCCGGAGCGCGCCCCCCGACTCCCGCCCACCGATCGCGTCCAGCACCGCCTTCCAGTCGCCCTCGGCGGGGATCTTCCAGCCGGCCGGTGCCAGGCCGCGCGGGTCGCTCACCGCCCAGCCGTTGTAGAGCCGCCCCTTCGACGGGTCTCCGTCGAAGTAGCACCAGGCCGGCTCCTTCGCCTCGCCCGCGCGCCTCCAGGCCTCGTCGTCCTGGGCCTGCGGAATTGCGTCGCCATTGCGGAAGCGATCGACGGCGAGGTTCGCCGGGGCCCAGTGTCGACCCCCGAGCTCGACCGGCATCGACGTGGCGGCCGGCTGTGCGGCCGCGGGAAGCGCGAGGACGAGCGCGAGGCTGGGCACGAGCGCGGCAGACAAGGCGGAGCGGACGAGGCGCGGGTACACGGTGGCTCTCCCTTGGTGGCGGCGCGAGCGTAGCACCGGTGAGCGGAGGGACGCCGCCGCCGCTGTGCTCATCGCCTCATCGCCCTCGACTTCGTTTCGGCGCTTCGAAGTCCTCGGGCCGGCCTGGCGAGGAAGCCAAGGTTCCCTCGGACGGTACGCTCAGAAGGGGGGGTCCCTCAGATTCGCGCGAACACAGTACAATCCGAGGCAGACCGCGGAGGGGATGGAGCTCGCCATGCGAAGCAGCTCACCCCTCAAGCTCGTCCTCTGTCTCGTCCTGGGCGCATCGCTGGGTTGCACCGAGGACCCACCGCTTGTCATCGTCACGCCCGGGCTCGATGCGTCGGCGCCGATGCCAGACGCCGGGACACCGCTGCCCGATGCCACGGCCTGCCTCGTCCCCTGCGGCGAAGGCTGCTGTCCGGACGACATGGTGTGCGACGAAGGGAACTGCACCCTTCCGGCCTGCAAGCCGCAGTGCGACGGCAAGCAGTGCGGCCCCGACGGCTGTGAAGGCTCCTGCGGGGAATGCCCGTCGGACGCGGTCTGCGACGTCGCCTCGGGCCAGTGCCTGTGCCAAACCGAGAGCGACCAGCGGTTCTGCGAGCGGCTGCAGAAGGACTGCGGCCCCGTCACGGCCCCTGACAACTGCGGCGTCGCCCGCACGGTCAACTGCGGTACCTGTGGCGACGCCTTCGTCTGCATCGACCATGTCTGCACCTGCAGGCCCGAGCCGGACTCCAGCTTCTGCGCCCGCCTGGGCCAGGAGTGCGACACCCTCACCGGCAAGGACAACTGCAACGCCGACCGGACGGTGACCTGCGGGCCGTGCCAGTCCTTCGAGCAGTGCGAGTCCGGCCAGTGCGAGCTCTGCCCCGGGGAGACCGACGCCGAGTTCTGCACGCGGCTGCAGAAGACCTGCGGCACGCTCGTTGGGGTCGACTCCTGCGGAGAGCCCAAGACGGCGGAGTGCGGAACCTGCCAGGGGCAGGGGGAGGTGTGCGGGCTCGACAACCTCTGCACCGTGCCCAACGCGAACGAGGACTGCACCAGCGCCAAGAAGATCGTGCTGGACGCGACGGGCAAGGCCACGCTCACCGGCGACTACACCCTGACCCGGGACGACTCCGAGAGCGACAACTGCACCGGCACGGGCACCGACCTCGTCTACGAGCTCGAGCTGACCGAGACCCGCGACCTCAAGCTCACCCTGCAGGCCACGCCCCGCACCGGCAGCTACACCTACCAGATCATCTCGGTGCGCACCGACTGCACCAGCAACGCCACCGAGCTGGGCTGCAACTCGGTGAAGCAGACCGACGGGCAGCCGGCGAGCCCGTCCGTCCTCGAGCTCCACAACCTGCGCCCCGGCACGTACTTCATCTGGGCCGACACCAACTCCACCTCGTCCAGCGGGGCCTACAACAAGGGCCCCTTCCAGCTGGAGGTCGAGACCTGGCTCTCGGCGGGCTTCCCGGTGAACGACACCTGCGCCGGCGCCCTCCCGCTGCAGTTCGTCGGCGACGCCGCCACGGTCCAGGGCGACACCTCGCACGCCTTCCATGACCTGAGCGGCAGCTGCCACCTCAACGACAGCCCCATCGCCGGCGGCGACGTGGCCTACCTGCTCGACCTGCCGGCGGACGGCACGGTGACGGTGACCCTCACCCCCGACCCCTCCACGCCCGGCTACACCCCGGCCCTGTACCTCTTGAAGGACTGCAACAGCACGGCGTCCGGCAACGAGGTCGCCTGCATGCGCACCACCTCCCCGGGCAACGTCGCCTACGTGCGCAAGGACCTGACGGCCGGCCCGTACTACGTCGTCGTCGACGGCCACAAGGGCTCCTTCGGAGCCTTCACCCTCGAGGTCGTCTTCCAGCGCGCACCGCCGGCCAACGACACCTGCGCCGGCGCCGAGGCCCTCGTCTGGTCGGGCGACGTCGCGACCACCACGGGCGAGACCAGCTTCGCCGCGGACGACTACACCGGCGACGCCTCCTGCTCCTACTCGGTGCGCATGGGCGGCGGCGACGTCGTCTACTCCTTCCAGTTGACGGAGACCCGGCTGGTCGTCGCCAACGTCACCCGCGACCCCTCCACGCCGATCTTCTACCCGGCCGTCTACCTCCGCGGCGCCAACTGCGATGACCAGGCCGACCAGAAGGTCTGCAGCACGGGCACCAGCGCCAAGGCCTCGGTCACCGCCCTGCTCCCGCCGGGCAGCTACCACCTCATCGTCGACGGCAAGATGACCTCGACCAGCGCCACCGGCGTGCCGACCGCGGGCAAGTTCGCCCTGGAGGTCCAGAGCCGGCCGCCTCCGGGCAACGACAACTGCTCCGGGGCGGAGGACCTCGTCTTCAGCGGCGGGACCGCGACCGCCTTCGGCACCACCGTCTCCATGGCCAACGACTCCACCGGCTCCACGTCGTGCATGGGCAGCGGCGCCGACGTCGTCTACCGCATGACCCTGGCGAACCCGAGCAAGGTCTCGATGAGCCTCGTCCGCGACAGCACGGGCCAGGCTTCGATCCAGCTGCGCAAGGACTGCGCCTCGGTCGCGACCGAGCTCGGCTGCGTGACGCTCAGCCCCTACGAGATCACCTATCCCGTCCTCGACGCCGGGACCTATTACGTCTGGGTGGACAGCGTCTCGACCTCCGCGACCAGCACCGTGGGCAACTTCGAGCTGGTCGTCATGGCCCAGGCCGTGTCCCTGCTGCCCAACGACACCTGCCCCGGCACGCCGATCACCTTCGACCCGGCGACCCTCACGGCGACCGTGACCGGCGACTCGCTCGGCGCGATCAACCACGACACGGGCAGCTGCACCAAGGCCAACGGCGGCGACCTCGTCTACTCCTTCACCCTCGACCAGGACCACTCGCTCACGGCGGAGTACACCGCGGCCGCGGGGATCGCCCCGTCGATGTATCTGCGCGCCGGCAACTGTGCGAGCCCGGCCCTGGCCGACCAGACGATCTGCTCCTACTCCGCGGCCTCGTCGGCCTATCCGCCGGTGCCGGTGACCAACAAGTTCGCCCTGCCGTGGCTGCCGGCCAACGACGAGGCCGGCAACCCGATCACCTACTACCTGTTCGTCGACGCCTCCTACTCCTCGAACCCGGAGAAGGCCGGCGGGCCGTTCACCCTCAAGCTGGCGCTCGCCGAGGCCGTCAACAACGACACCTGCGCCACGGAGAAGGAGGCTCACCCTGGACCCGGTGACGCGCTCCGTCTCGGTCACCGGCGACACCTCCTACGCCAAGGCCGACTACTCGGCCACCAACTGCTCCTCGGGCGGCAAGGACGTGGTCTACGGCATCACGCTCGCCACGGCCTCCCGCCTGCAGATCACCGTGACCCCGGACGCGTGGGCGCCGACCTACCGCCCGGCGATCCACGTGCGCAGCTCGTGCACCACCAGCAGCGGCCCGCTCGTGGGCTGCGAGCCGGCCACCGCCACCGGCGGGCAACCGGTCACCCTGGAGATCCCGGTCTTGAACCCCGGCCACTACGACATCTTCGTGGACGGCTACAGCAACACCGCCGGCGCGTTCCGGCTCGACGTCCAGGCCTCGGATCCCAGCGTCCCGCCGGCCAACGACACCTGCGCGACGCCCGAGGCCCTGACCTTCGACGCCAGCGGCGTGGCCCTGACCGGCGGCACGACCCGGTCGGCGGTCCATGACTACCAGGGGCTTTGCGCCACCAGCTCGCTGCAGATGAACGGTGGCGACCTGGTCTACTCCTTCGTCATCCCGACGGACATGGCGGTTACCGCCACCGTCACGCGCGACGCGGCCACCCCCACCTTCCGGCCCGCGCTCTACCTGCGCAAGGACTGCACCAGCGCCACCGCCGCCGACCAGCTCGGCTGCAAGTACGAGTCGAGCGGGGTGGCGACCTTCACCATCCCCATCCTCAAGGGTCGGCCCGAGCCGTACTACCTCGTCGTCGACGGGCTGCTCGGGACCTACGGCAAGTTCACCCTCCAGGTCCAGACGACCGCGGTCATCGCCAACGACACCTGCAGCGCTCCGATCGACATCCCGCTCGATCCCGGGACCGGCTTCGGCGAGGTGACCGGGGACACGACATCCGCCGTCCACAACGTGACCGCGATCGACTGCTCACCCTCCGGCTCCAGCGGCATGGACGTGGTCTACAGCTTCGCCTTGACCGAGGAGCGCCGGGTGGCCCTCGACCTGGTGACCGCCGCCCCCGGTTGGCGCCCGGTCATCTACCTGCGAACCGACTGCGCCGACAGCGCCAGCCAGCCGTTCTACGGCTGCACCGCGGCGGCCACGACCGCGACCACCGCCAACCTCACCTTCGGGCGCCTGACGCCAGGGCGCTACTACGTGTGGGTCGACGGCGCGACCGCGACCGCCAAGGGCCCGTTCACCCTGAGCGTCTCGACGCAGGCGACGACACCGGTGCCCGAGGACACCTGCGGCGGCGCCATCCCGCTGACCTTCACCGGCGACACCGCCTCGGTCACCGGAGACACCCGCACCGCGGCCAACGACTACGCCGGCACCTGCGCCACGAGCAGCTACCCGATGGACGGGCCGGACCTGGTCTACTCCTTCACGCTGACCGGCGCCGATCGGTCGCTCCGGGCCGTGCTCACGCCGACCGGCACGCTGGCCTCCGACAAGCTCAAGCCCGGCGTCTACATCCGCAAGGGCAGCTGCACCAGCGCCGCGGAGGCCGACGAGGTGGCCTGCAAGTACACCTCCACCGCCGGCTCGGCGGCGACGGCCTACGCGGCCTACCTGACGCCCGGGACCTACTACGTCGTCGTCGACGGCGTCGACCGGGCCGCCGGCCCCTTCAAGCTCGACCTGACCCTGGGCACCCCGGTCCCCAACGACGCCTGCGCGCTGCCGACCCCCATCGCCATCGACCCGGCCACCGGAATCGGGAGCCTGACCGGCCAGGACATGGCCCTGGCCGTGCACGACTTCCCGTCCTGCCAGTCGAGCTCGAGCTACCGGGACCTCACCTACTCCTTCACGCTCGACTCGGAGAAGGCGGTCGAGGTCGCGGTCCAGACCGGCGGCTTCCGCCCCGTCGTCTCGGTCCGGTCGACCTGCAGCGACAACACCAGCCAGCTCCCGATGGCCTGCAGCTACCCGGCGACCACCACCGCGACCTTCACCAAGGTCACCCTGCCCCGCCTCGCGGCCGGGACCTACTACGTGGTGGTGGACTCGACGACGACCACTCTCACCGGGACCACCTTCGGCGTCACCGTGACCACCTCGACGCCCGCCGCGGCCCCGGCCAACGACACCTGCGCCACCGCGAAGGAGCTGGTCTTCAGCAACGGCGTGGCGGTGGAGACCGCGGACACCACCGGCGCCACGGACGACGCCTCGGGCACCTGCCAGTCGCCGAGCGGGCCGGACCTGGTCTACACGTTCACCACGACCGAGGAGAAGCTGGCGACCGTGAAGATCCTGTCCCCGACCTGCGGCTCGGGCGTCCTCTGCGTCCACCCGACGACCTACCTGCGCCGGGACTGCGCGAGCAGCGCCGACAGCGAGGAGGTGACCTGCACGGTCTCTACCTCGACCTCGACGACGTCCACCCCGGCGATCACCGCCACCGCGACGCACCTGCCGGCAGGGACCTACTTCGTGTTCGTCGACTCCAAGAACGGCGAGTTCGGCCGCTACACCCTGGAGGTCACGCTGGCCGCGCCGGGCACGGGACCGGTCAACGAGACCTGCTTCGCGCCGCAGCCGCTCTCGTTCGCCTCGGCCAACTCGGTGACGGTGAGCGGCACCACCACCGGCGCGCTCGACGAGACCAAGGGCTCGTGCGCCTACACCGGCGGCGGCGACGTGGTCTACGCCTTCACCACCACGGCCGACCAGAAGATCACCGCCCAGGTGACGCCTTTGACCCCGGCGTTCCAGCCGGCGGTCCACCTGCGCACCACCTGCTCCAGCGCAGCGACCGAGCTCGTCTGCGAGGAGGCCACCGCCGCCGGCGGGACCGCCCTCGCAGCCATCAAGGTGGCGACGCCGATGACCTACTACCTCTGGGTCGACGGCGGCGGCGGGTCGGCCCCGACCGCGGGCGACTACAACCTCACGGTCACCCTCGACCCGCCCATCTACCCGCCGGCCAACGACACCTGCGCCAGCCCGGAGGTCCTCTATCCGCTCACCACGGTCCCGGGCGACCTCACCGACGCCTACCACCAGTACGGCGCAGGCCCCTGGTCGGCGGTGTGCGACGCGATGACCACCCTGAGCAACACGAAGGGCCCCGAGGTGGTCTACCTCTACACCCCGGCTACCGACGGCCCGTTCGTCGTCACGGTGACGCCCATCACCACGACGGCCAACCCGGTGGTCTGGGTCTCCGCGAGCGAGTGCGGCGGCACCGGCGAAGCCTGCCTCGCCATCAGCAGCACGGCCGGCGTCGGGGTCCCCGAGGTCCTGACGGTGGAAGGAAGGGCTGGCAAGCCCTTCTACATCCACGTGGACACCACGTCGGAGACGTATGCGGGACAGTTCACGATCACGGTCGAGTAGCCCCACGGGCGATGGGCCCCGCCGCCACCTCCGGCGGCGGGGCCGCTCCCCCGACCCCGCTGAGTCCGGCGGGCCTCGATTGACGGCGCGGAGCTACGGCAGGGTCACGAGCTGGCAGGTGCCCAGCTGCGCCTCGCAGGCCGCGGCGCCGCAGGCAGGGATGGGCATCTGCGCGGTCCAGCGGACCTCCAGCGTCTCGCCGGCGATGGCGCCCTCGGGCAGGCTGGCGAAGTCGATGGCGTGGTTCGCCGCGGGCACCGAGCCGGTCACGTAAGAGCCGGGGGACATGAGGTCGTACGTGATGCGCGAAGCCGAGGCGTCGGTCACCGTGTCGGTGGCGGGCGTCCAGTCGAGCGAGGCGCGGCCGGCGCCGATGCCGCCCTGCACCAGCTGCACCCGGCGGTCGGTGAAGACGTCGCGCACCTCCATGGACAGGCTGCCGGTGGCGTCGGAGACGACGATCTTGCCGACGTGGCCGGGCTCCTGCCTGGCGATGGCGCCGTCCAGGATCCACATCGGCGGGGTGCAGCGGTGGATGGAGCCGCCGACCTCGAAGCCGGTGGGGCAGTCGCCGCGCTCGACCTGCTTGAGCACCACGCCGTCGAGCGTGGCGGTGGCGTCGATGGTGCCGTAGTCGCCGCTGTTGGGCAGCAGCTCGAGGCTGAAGGTGTCGAGCACCGAGTCCTCGCCGGTGCAGCCCCAGGTCGACCGCGACAGCTTCAGGGTGGCGTCGGAGACCGAGGCGATGGGGGTGGGACGCTGGCAGGCGGCCAGGCCCAGCGCGGCGATGCAGGTGAAGAGCGAGATCGTCGTCGGGTTCATTTCGGGGCTCCCGGTTCGAGTGGATGCCAGGGAGGTTTGCAGCCGTCGCGCCAGTCGATTCCTCCTGTGTTTTCAAGGGCGCACGTGTCCAGCAGAGGGAAGGGCCGTGCCCACTGTGCCGGCAGGTGCACAGCGGTCCTCGAGCGGACGCCGCCGGGGTGCGGCCGTCCGGCGCCTCATTGCCTCCGCCGCGCCGGTCCGAGGAGACTGCGGCTCATGAGCATGATCGGAAACTTCAGGTTGGCGAGCCCCGGCGAGATCGAGTTGCTCCACGAAGAGCCGGATTCGATTCACGAGTTCCTCGGGTCCGAGGCCGCCGACGACTCGGTCCTGGACGTGGACAAGGCGTGGCACGGACTCCACTACCTTCTCACCGGCGTCGCCTGGGACAGCCCGCTGCCCCTCGGATTCATCGCCGCGGGCGGGCTGGAGATCGGCGACGAGGACGTGGGGTACGGCCCTGCCCGCTCCTTCACGGCCGACGAGGTCCGCGCCCTCTGCCGTGCGCTCGAGCCGCTGACCTCCGACGTGCTGCGCCAGCGCTTCGATCCGAAGGCGATGGACGCCGCCGACATCTATCCCTCGGGTTGGGCGCGGGTCTCGGAAGAGGACTCCCGCGATTACCTCCTGAGCCACTTCGACACGCTCAAGCAGTTCCTCGCTGGCGGTGCCAAGCGCGGCCTCGGGCTGGTCACCTGGCTCGACTGAGCGACCGGATCCTTCACATCGCCACCGGCCTGCGTGGTGCGTGATTCCACCTGGGCTTCTCTGGAGCGTTCCATGCGGCTCGTCGCCTATCTCCTCCCCGTCGCCCTCCTCGCCTGCGGTCCCAACGGCCCGGGCGGTGAGAGCCCCATCAAGGTCGTCGACCGGCAGAGCGCGGAAGAGGCGCTGTCCCAAGCCGTGTCCCAGAACTGGGTCCGCTGCGGCGCCTACGACCCCGCCTACGGCCAGAAGGTGGAGCGGGAATACCGCACCTTCTATGCGGCCCAGGTGGCCTACGACGACGCGTTCACACAGGCGGGTCTCGACACGGGCGAGCTCCAGTTCGACCTCGACGCTGCGATCCGCTGCGTCGAGGAGGTCCGTGCCCTGAAGGAGTGCGTCGACAGCCGCTCCACTTGGATCCTGGCGTCGTGCCGCGAGCGGTACGTGCCGACGCGCGGCGAGGGCGAGCCCTGCTACCAGCAGTGCAAGGCGGGGCTCCACTGCGACTCGAGCGCCAACACCTGCCCCGGCACCTGCCGCCCCGGCGGCACGCCGGGCTTGGCCGCCGAAGGCGAGCCCTGCGCCATCTCGGACTGCGGCCCCGGGCTGTACTGCCGTCTGGACACCTGCTCCAAGCTCCCGGCACTGGGCGAGGACTGCACCGACCTGGGCGTGTGCGCCACCGGCACCGTGTGCAAGGCCGGTCGGTGCAGCGTGAAGCCCGGGAAGGGCGAGGTCTGCAACCGGGGCGAATGCAAGGTGGGCCTGTACTGCGTCACCTGCGCCTCCGGCCAGTCGTGCACCGGCGGCACCGGCACCTGTCAGGTCCGCAAGCAGGGCGACTCCTGCGAGACGGGGGGCTGTGACTGGGGCCTGGCGTGCTCTCCTTCGAACGTGTGCGTCCCGTTCGGCGACCTGGGAGGTTTCTGCGAGCCCAAGAGCCCGTGGACCTCGACCTGCCGGGTCCCGTTCCATTGCGAGGGGAACACCTGTGTGGAGCGCAAGGGATTGGGCGCGACCTGCCTCGAAGAGTTCGACTGCGCGGACCCGCTCCAATGCTCCGAGGGCGTCTGCACGGCTCCGTGGTGCCTGTATCCGTAGACGGCGCGGAGGTGCACGCCCCAAGGCTGCCTTGAGGGTGGCCGCGGGCCTCCTCGCCCGCGACGCTGCGACGCGTCTTGACCTGCTCGCGGCGAGCAGGTGCCTTCCTCCTGTCGACGACGCCACCTCCGCGCGAGCCTCCTTGGTGGCGGCCGCGAGCGCGGGCTGATTACGCTGCGCCAGGGCTCCAGGCGGCGAAGTCGCGCCAGCTCGCCCGGAGCGGGAGGCTCGCGTGGCAAGCACCCTGGTTCTCTTCGCCCACCCCGCGCTCGAGAAGTCGCGCGTGCACCGGCGCCTCCTTGTGGCTGCTCGCTCGGTCGAGGGCGTCGACCTGACCGACCTCTACGAGGCCTACCCGGACTACGAGAATCGACGTCCCCGCCGAGCAGGTGCGCCTGCTCGCCCACGAGCTGATCGTCCTGCAGTTCCCGCTCTACTGGTACAGCGTGCCGCCGCTGCTCAAGCAGTGGTTCGACCTGGTGCTCACGCACGGCTGGGCCTACGGCACCGGCGGCACGGCGCTGCGCGGCAAGGTCCTGCTCGCGGCGGTGACCACCGGCGGCCGCGAGACCGCCTACACCCCGGACGGCCTCAACCACCACACCCTGAGCGAGTTCCTCTTCCCCGTCGAACAGACGGCGCGCATGTGCGGCCTGGAGTGGTGGGCGCCGTTCCTGGTGCAGGGCACGCACCTGCTGGACGAGGCGAGCATCGCCCGGGCCGCGGCGGAGTACCGCTTGGCGCTGGAGCACCTGCGCGACGGGAAGGTGGATCCCGCCGCCGCTCGCACCGCGCCACGCCTCAATGACCTCGTCGCCTCCGCAGAGGGGGGTCGCTGATGCACTTCGAAGGCTTCTTCCTCCAGGCCATCGTCTACCTGGCCGCCTCCGTCGTGGCCGTGCCGATCGCGCGGCGCCTGGGGCTGGGGTCGGTGCTGGGCTACCTCGTCGCCGGCGCGCTCATCGGCCCGTTCGCGCTGGGCCTCGTCGGCCGCGAGGGCCAGGAGGTCATGAACTTCGCCGAGTTCGGCGTGGTGATGATGCTCTTCCTGGTCGGCCTGGAGCTGGAGCCGGCCAGGCTCTGGCGCCTGCGCGGGCCGATCCTCGGCCTGGGCGGTCTGCAGGTCGCGCTCACCGCCGCCCTGGTCGTGCCCGCCGCGGTGCTGCTGGGCCGGCCGTGGCAGGAGGGCGTGGCCGTCGGCTGCATCCTCGCCATGTCGTCGACCGCCATCGTCCTGCAGACCTTGTCCGAGAAGCGCCTGATGCCGACGCCCGCGGGGCGCACCTCCTTCGCGGTGCTGCTCTTCCAGGACCTGAGCGTCATCCCCATCTTCTCCCTCCTCCCGCTGCTCGCCGCCTCTCGGCCTGGAGCGGCCGGTGGCGGGGCAGAGCACACCGCGACCTGGGTGGCCGGCCTGCCGGCGTGGGCGGCGAGCCTGCTGACCTTGGCGGCGGTGGTGTCGGTGGTCGTGGCCGGGCGCTTCGTGGTGCGGCCGCTCTTCCGCGCCATCGCCAACACCGGGCTGCGCGAGCTGTTCACCGCCGCGTCGCTGCTCTTGGTCATCGCCATCGCGCTCTTGATGACCAAGGTCGGGCTCTCGCCGGCGCTGGGCACCTTCCTGGCCGGCGTGGTGCTCGCCAACAGCGAGTACCGGCACGAGCTGGTGGCCGACCTCGAGCCCTTCAAAGGCCTCCTGCTGGGGATCTTCTTCATCGCCGTGGGCGCCTCCATCGACTTCCGATCGGTGGGCGCGCGGCCTTGGCTCATCGCCGGGCTGGTGGCGGGCACGCTGGCGCTCAAGTTCGCAGTGCTGCTCGGGCTGGCCCGGGCCTTCCGCCTGGCGCGCGCCGACGCGCTCACCTTCGCCTTCGCGCTGCCGCAGATCGGCGAGTTCGCTTTCGTGCTCATCACCTTCACCTCCCAGCTGGGCTTGCTCGCCCCCGACCTCGGGGCGCCGCTGGTGGCGGTGGTGGCCATCACCATGGCTTGCACGCCGCTCCTGTTCCTCGTCAACGAGCGCCTGGTGCAGCCGCGGCTCGCCGGCCCGAAGATCGAGAGCCGGCCCGCGGACATCCCGGAGGAGAACGCGGTGATCGTCGCGGGCTTCGGGCGCTTCGGCCAGCTCGCCACGCGCCTGCTGCGCAACCATGGAGTGGGCACGACGGTGCTCGAGGCCGACGCCGACCACGTGGATCTCTTGCGCCGCTTCGGCCTGCAGTCCTTCTTCGGCGACGCCACGCGCGTGGCGCTGCTCGAGGCGGCGGGGGCGGCGAAGGCGAAGCTGTTGCTGGTGGCCATCGACGACCGCGAGAAGGCGGTGGAGCTGGCGGTCACGGCGAAGAAGCACTTCCCGCGGCTGACCGTGCTCGCCCGCGCCTGGGACATCGGCCACGCGCACGAGCTGATGGCCGTGGGGGTGGAGCACCTCTACCGCGAGACGCTCGACACCTCCCTGCGCATGGGCGAGGACGCGCTGCGGCTGATGGGGTTCCGCGCGCACCAGGCGCACCGGGCGATGCTGCGCTTCAAGAGCCACGACGAGAAGGTCGTCCGCGCGCTGCGCGAGAAACGCGGCGACCAGGCGGCGTACGTCTCGGCGGCGCGCGAGGCGCTGGCCGAGCTCGAGCGGATGATGAAGGCCGACCTCGAGGACGCCAAGACCGCGCGCGACCTGGGCTGGGACGCGGAGACGCTGCGCGAGGACGTGCGTGCGCGCGCGGAGCAGAAGTGAGGGCGATCTGCGGAGTCGCGAAGCCGCGGGTCGAGCCGAAGCCGGCCATCCGTGCCATCCTCGCTCTCGGTACCGTCTCGCCGTCTCGAGCGGGCTGCGCCACTCGGTCGGATGAAGGCTCGCAACGTTTGGAGCACCCATGGGCATCAGCGTCGACGCCGGCAAGGAGCTCGCGGGCGAGAGCCTGCGCCTCTTCCTGGTGATCCTCGGGGTGGCGTTTGCCCTGTTCGGCGCGCTCATCGTCATCGGCACCCGGCGGGCCGCGCGGGATCAGGCCTCCATCCAGCGCGTCGGCTGCGGCCAGACCGTCCCCGGCCGGAATCTGGCGCGTCCTCGGCACCGTTCGCGCCGCCGAGCCTCTCGTGGCGCCGATCAGCGGAATCCGCTGCGCCCACTGGCGGGTCTCCTTCTGGCGCTGGATTCAGCGCAAGGGAGGGAAGCAGTTCAGCTACGAGGAGGTCGGCTCCGTCGAGGAGGGCGCCGACTGGCGGCTCGAGGACGAGACCGGCCAGGTCGCGGTCGACGCGGACAGGGCCCAGCTCAAGTGGAAGGGCTTGAAGAAGTCGCCCAGCCACGAAGCGCGACCTCCCATCTACGACGACCTCCTGCGCAAGGCCGGGATCGCGGACCTCGACTGCGACTTCGTCGAGCACCACATCCCCGTCGACCGGCCGATGCTGGCCCAGGGGATGGTCGAGCAGTTCCCCAAGGGCGAGTACCTCACGGGCGGCCCGGACCTGGTCCTCGACCCCACGCTGCGCGAGGACCGGCTCGGGCCTTCCAAGGGCACGCTCGCCGCGGGCTTCTTCCTCGCGGCGGTCGGGGCGTGCATGGTCGCCGGCGGTCTCCTGGTCCCGGCGGAGCCGGAGCCCACGCCCGCGCCGCCGCCCCCTGGCTGGGTCCCGGCGCGACCCCGAGATTCTTCCGAGCTTCCGCGTCTGCCCGCCTTCGACGATCGGAAGTGAGCCCAGCTCGAGGCCCCAGGCGCGCCCGCTCGAGTGAAGACGCGAGAATCGCTACGCCGCGCGGGAGAAGCTCCTCACGGAGCTTGGCGACGAAGGAGGCGACCTCTGCCTGCGGGAGATTGGCGGCCTTGGAGAGCACCTCGATGACCGTCTGATCGTCCTTCGTGTTGAGCAAGGCGATCGCGTAGTCGCGCTGGTCCTCCAGCGAGGCGCGCGCCGAGGCGACCGCGCTCGGCAGCAGCGCCGTGCGCACGCCGAAGTAGAGGTTGTTGAGGATGAAGAAGGGCGTCACGACCAACGAGATCATTCCCCACCACCCGAGCACGAGCGTGTGCAGGGTCATGCGCCAGAAGCACCCGAGGCTGCAGCTCTTGCAGAACGAGCCGCCGACGGTCTTGGACTGACGCATGACGAGCATGCCGGTGTTCTGGTGATAGGTCGCCTGGATTAGCGGCGCGCGGACCCCGCACGAATCGCAATGCCCATGGGTCATGTCGGTCCTCGGAAGAATGGGGCTCTACCGCCCAGCGATCTGGACTCCGCATGCCTTGGCAGGCGACTCGCCGAGGCTGAAAGGCGTCGGAGAGTACCTCGGAACGGCGTCCCGCGTGGCTTGCCCGCGCGCTCGGACGGGCGAATGGTTGGAGACTTGCGCACGGGGTGCGACAAATCGCCCGACCTGCAACAGAGGGGGTGGACCTACCAACGACGGGAAGCCCGATGACGACGATTGAGGAGTTCTCCGAGGTTTCAGCGAAGACGCGCGAGTCCCGCCTGTGCAATCACCCGCCCTTCCGCAGCCTGCTCTTCCTGAGCGTCGTGGTCTCGTTCGTCGGGTGCGGCAGTCCGGCGGCGGTCGTGCCTGGCATCCTGCACTGCCAGGACAAGGTGTTGAGCGGCACCGAAACCGACGTCGACTGCGGCGGCGGAGACTGCGACCTGTGCTCCGTCACCAAGGTCTGCAAGACCAACGCAGACTGCCTCTCCCGGACTTGCCTCTATGGCGTGTGCCGCGACCCGGACTGCCAGATCCAGAATGGCGGTTGCGACCCTCACGCTTCGTGCACGCAGTCGCCTGGCCAGCGGACGTGCCAGTGCGCTTCGGGGTGGAGCGGCGACGGCTTCACGTGCCGCGACATCGACGAGTGCTCGTCCCACAGCGACGACTGCGGGGCCCACGCCACTTGCTGGAACAGGCCGGGGTCGTGGGACTGCGAATGCGCGGAAGGGTGGGAGCTGCTCAACAAGCAGTGCGTCCTCAGCATCCCGGCCGAGTGGTCCTTCACCACGGGAGGGGGCATCCATGGCCCGCCCGCGCTCGCGGCGGACGGCTCGGTGTACGTCGGGAGCGCGGATGGGAAGGTCAATGCCGTCGGTCCTGGCGGCTCGTTGAAGTGGTCCTCCGTCGTGGCCGGCGCCGCTGAATACCGTTCCCCGCAGTTGGCCGTCGGAGCCGACCAGGTGCTCTACGCAGTTGGGGACGTCTTGTCGGCCTTGAAGCCCGATGGCGCACTCAAGTGGTCCTACGGAGCGAAGCCGAGCTTCTACTGGCCGCTGCCACCGGCCATCGGAGCCGATGGAACCGTCTACTTCACGAACGGGCAGACCGATACGCTCGACGCCATCAATCCCGACGGCACCCTCAAGTGGTCCGCCGAAGAGGACCTCGTCAACACCGCGCCGGCGTTGGGCCCCGACGGAACCATCGTTGTCGGGCGCATGCTCGGCGCCGTGACGGCCGTCAGAGCGGATGGCACTCTCCGCTGGTCCTACTCGACCGGGACGTCGGACTCGGTCGACTTGCTGGCGGTGGGAGCGGATGGGTCGGTCTACGCCGCGACCGGCTCGCTCATGACCGCCCTTTCGCCCGACGGAGCGCTCAAGTGGACCACCGCGGCCACGGACGCGGAGATCGCGACCGGACCGGGCGGCGACCTCTACGTCGTGAGCGACAAGAAGCTGCAGGCCTTCGGCTCCGACGGGTCGCTCAAGTGGTCCTTCGGCCTTTCGGTCGCAAGAGGACTGGCGGTCGGACCCGACGGGACGGTCTACGTCGGGGGCTCCGGCCTCGTCGCCTTCACTCCCGAGGGGCTTCCCAAGTGGCGCTTCTGGGGAGAGGGCGTGCACGACAAGCCGGCGTTCGGGGCCGACGGGACGGTCTACGTGGGGACCTGGGACGCCAAGCTCTACGCCGTCAAGCCGTAGCGGTCAGCCCCGCTCCTGCACGCCTCGGATCCTCGGATGCGGGAATCTCTCGGCGACCCAGCCGTCCGCCCTCTTCGAGCGGCTCTTCGCGAGGCCTGTCGAACCGCGTCGCTGACGAGCGGGCCTCGCCAGTCATGTCACAAAGTAGCTGCCTATCTTCAGCAAGGTCGGTTCATGCGTCCCTGGCCGCACGCTGACGGGCGCTCAGCGCGCAGCGCCGGACGCCTTGTCAATCTCCTCGCGCAGGATGGCCGCCTCGGCCTGGCTGCGTTCGACCTTGGCCTCCAGCTCCTCGATGCGCCGGACCAGCTCCAGCTCCTTGCGCGCGTCGCCGACGACGGCGCCCGACTGCTGTGACCGGAGCTTGCGGAGCTTCTTCTCGTCGGCGGCCACGCTGGCCTCGTAGGCGGCGAGCTGGGACTTGAGCTCCGCCACCTCGGCGTTCTCGAGCGTCGCCGTGACCGTCTGGGGCGCGGCGCCCTCGCGCGCCGCGGACAGCGGCCGGGCGACGGGCTGCATCCCCTCGGCGACGAGCTTGACGACGTGCTTCTTGCCCGCCGCCACCCAGACCTCGGCCGGGGTGACCAGCCCCGTCGGGCGACCGTCGACGACGATGCTCGCTCCCGCCGGCTCGCTGCCCACTCGGACGGCGACGCCGGGCGCGAGCTTGGGCGCCCACGTCGACCGCTCGTTGGCGACCACCTGGATCTCGGTCGACTCGAAGGCGCGCCCCGAGAGGCGGGCCGCGAGGAGGTGCCTGCCCGGAGCCAGCACCGCGGTCTTGCCCGGCGCGGTGAGCCCATGCTCGCCGTCGACGAAGATCTGTGCGCCCGGCGGAATCGGAGACGACCTCGACCCGGGCCCCGAACCGCATCGAGGCCTGCACGGTGGACGGCTCGCCGGGAGCGGCGAAGAAGCTGCTCTTGAAGGGGAAGCAGTCGGGGTGCGCCAGCTCGACGGTGTGTTCGCGGCCGGTGTCGACCGAGAGCTTCGCCGGCGTGACCTGGCCTGTCGCCTTGCCGTCCAGGGTGATGGCGGCCGCCGGAGGGATCGAGTCGACGGTGAGCGTGGTGGTGGCGAGCTCCGCGGCCGTCTTGCTCTTCCCAGCCGCGGCGCGCGCTCGCGCTGCCTCGCCGGGAGGTGCGCGCAGGACGAGGAACCCGACGAGGCCGAGCAGGAGAGCCAGCGACGCACCGCCACCGAGCCAGAGGAGCGTCATGGGCCGCCCAGGAGCGGCAGGCCTGACCGTGGAGGCCGGCCTTGGCTTCGACTCGGGCTCGGGCGGACGCCGAGGCTGGGACCCGGGCTGCGGCTCGGGAGGCGGGTATGGCTGGGGCTGCCTGGCCAGCTCGAGTGGCTCGTCGACCGGGGGCGGAGGCTGCAGCGCGACCGGCGGCGCCGCCGTCCCGAGGGGGGCCCGGGCGCGGGCGGGCGGCAAGACGTCGCAGACCTCGGGGTCGAGCAGCGGCGCGGAGGTGTCGAAGACCGGGGCGGGCCCTTCGTACGACTTGGGGTTGGGGGCGAAATCGAGCTGTGGCGTCGGGTCGGTGAAGACCGGGGGCGTGGTGGCGAACGGGTTGGTCTCGCCGACGAGCCAGCTGGGGACCGGGAGGTCGGGCGCCCCAATCTTCGTCACCGGCTCGAGCCTTGGGGCCGGCGCCGCCTGGGCAGGGGACTTCGTGCCGCGGCCGGCGGCGAACGCAGCCAGCTCTTGTCGGATCTCGTCGGCGCCGACGGCGCCGGAGCGGATGAGGAACGCGTCGAGCGCCCGCCCCATCTCGGCGGCGCTGGCGAAGCGCTCGTCGGGCTTGATGCGCAGGGCGCGGGCCACGATGGCGGACAGCTCGGGCGGCACCGTGGCATCCAGCTGCTCGAGCTCGGGCGCCGGCTCGTGCGCGACCCTTTGCACCGACTGCGCGAGGTCGCCGGCGAAGAGCTGCCGGCCGGCCACCAGCTCCCAGAGCACGATGCCCAGGCAGAACAGGTCGCTGCGCCCGTCCATGGGCGACCGGCCGAGGTGCTCCGGGGACAGGTAGGACGGCTTTCCCTTGAGGTCGCCCGGGGAGGTGTGGGCCGAGGACCCCGAGTACTTGGCGATGCCGAAGTCGAGGATCTTCGCGCTGCCGTCGGTGCAGGCGAGGATGTTCTGGGGGCTGATGTCGCGGTGGACGAGGTGCAGCGGCGCGCCGTCGGGGCCGGGCCGCGTCCAGGCATAGGCCAGCCCGGCGCAGACCTGGCTGCCGATGGCCGCGACGAACCCGTGGGCCAGCTTGCGCCCTGCCTTGCGCGCCCCGCGCAGGACCGCCGAGAGCGACTCGCCGGCGAGCAGCTCCAAGACGATGTAGTAGGTGCCGTCCTGCTCCCCGAAGTCGTTGAGGTGGACGATGTTCGGGTGCGTGAGCAGCGCGGCCACCCGCGCCTCCGCCAGGAACATGCTCACCACCGCCTCGTCCTCGGCGAGGTCCGCCAGCAGCGTCTTGACGACGACGTCGCGGCTGAAGCCGCCGGGGCCCTCGTGGCGCGCCAGGAACACCTCGCCCATTCCTCCGCGGGCGAGGCTGCGCACGACGCGGTACTTTCCGCCGAACTGCTCGGGGAGCTCGTTCATGACCTGGTGGGAACCCCCTGCGAGACGTGCCGGAAATACTCGCATCGGCCCCCTGAAGACACAACGGCACCCGGCGCGGCGGCACGCACCTCGGGTGCCGCACGATGCGCCGACGGTCCGCCCCGGTGTCAGGTTCGCGTCCGCACACCCGGGGGTTGAAGCGGGACGTGCGCTCGGCCCGCCGGTGAACTAGGTTGGCGCTTTCGCGAAGGTGCCGGGGAGCAGGGCTCACGCTAGGAGCCCGGAGGATCCAGGACTGCATGGCGGCGTTGGTGCCTGAGGTAGGGCCGGGTCGGGAGGGTTGTGACAGCAGCTCCGCGCCGTCTCCCGGCGCGGCGAGCGCCCTCGACGCCGACCCCGCGGTCGACGAGCTCCTGCGCGCCCTGGCGCACGCTCCTCCCGTCAGCCCCGGGGCGATGCTGCCCACCGGGGCAGTGGTCGACGGCGTCTTCCGGGTCCAGTCGCTGCTGGGCCGCGGTGGAATGGGCGAGGTCTACCTCGCCTACGACCAGCGGCTGGGCCGGAGCGTCGCGCTCAAGCTGCTGCTGCGCGCCCCCAGCCAGTCCACGACCTCGCTCCTGCTGCGCGAGGCGAGCGCGATGGCGAAGCTGAGCCACCCGAACGTGGTGGCCGTCTTCGGCGTGGGCGCCCACGAGGGCCGGCTGTACCTGGCCATGGAGTACGTGGAGGGAGCGACGCTGCGCACCTGGCTCACCGAGGCGCGCCGCTCGTACACCGAGAATCGTCCAGGCCTTCCTCGGCGCCGGGCGGGCGCTGGCGGCGGCCCACGCGGTGGGCGTGGTGCACCGCGACTTCAAGCCCGACAACGTGCTCGTCGGGACCGACGGCCGGGTCCGCGTGGCCGACTTCGGCCTGGCCCGGGCGCCCGTCGCTCGGGAGGCGGTGGCGCAGGTCGCCTCCCTCGTCCAGACGACCGCCGCCGGCGAGCTCGCGCCGCCGTCTCCGAGCCCGAGCCCGGGCGCCGTGTCCTCGGCCCTGGAGCGGCCCGACGGCACCCTCGCGCGCGCCGGCACCCCCGGCTACATGGCCCCCGAGCAGCGCGCGGGCGGACCGGTGGGACCCGCGGCGGACCAGTACGCCTTCTGCGTCGCCCTGGCCGAGAGCCTGGCCGGCCTGCGCGTCCCGCGCTTCCTCCAGCGGGCGATGAGGCAGGGGCGCGCGGAGCAGGTCGCCGATCGCTTTGCATCGATGGACGCGCTGCTCGCGGCGCTCGAGCGCGGCGAGGCGCGCCGTCGCCGGCAGAGGCTCGGGGCGCTCGCCCTGGCGATCCTCGCCGTGGCCTCGGCGGGCGCCTTCCAGCTTCTGCGCTCCTCGGCCCGCGAGCTCTGCACCGGAGGCCGCAGCCAGGTGCAGGCCGTCTGGGCTCCGGCGCGCCGGGGCGTGGTCCAGCAGGCATTGGGCGAGACCGGCCGCGCCGCGCTGGCGGGGCTCGACCGCTACGCCGACGAGTGGGCCCAGGCGCACGAGGCGGTCTGCCTGGCCACGCGCGTGCGCGGCGAGCAGTCGGAGCAGGCGCTCGACGCCCGCATGGAGTGCCTCGACCGCAGCCGCAACGTGCTCGACGAGACCCTTCGCCTGCTCGAGCACGCCGATCGCAAGCTCGCGCTCGCCTCCGACGACCTCGTCCACGCCCTGCCCTCCCTGGCCGCCTGCGTCACGGGTCCGCTCGACGGGCGCTACAAGCTGCCGGCCGACCCGGGCCAGCGCGCGGAGATCCGCGCGGTCCAGGCCGCCGCCGACCACGTCCGCACCCTCCACACCGCCGGCCGCTACACCGAGGCCCTCACGCCGGCGCGCGCCTTGGCGCAGCGCGCCCGCGCGCTCGCCTTCGCCCCGGTGCGCGCCGAGGCGCTCCTGGGCGCCGCCGAGTGCCTGAGCGAGGAGGTCGCCGGTGCGGCCGAGGCCGAACGGCTCTACGACGGCGGGATCGCCGCGGCGCTCGCGGCCGGCGCCCCCGAGAGCGCCGCCCAGGCGCTCAACGACCTCGCCTTCCTCCTCGGGCACCAGGCGCGGTTCCCGGAAGCCGGCCGCGCCCTGACGCTCGCCCAAGGCCTCGCCCAGGAGCTGGGGAACACCCGCCTCCAGGCGCGGGTAGCGGCGACCCTCTCCTTGATGCTGCGGGACCAGGGCAAGCTCGACCAGGCCGAGGCGCGCATCCGGGAGGCCCTGGAGCTCCACCGCAAGCTGGGCGACTCCGATGGCTCCGCTATGGCTCGGCTGCTGGTCAACCTGGGCGCCGTCCAGTCGAGCCAGGCCCGCTTCCAGGAAGCGGTGAAGACCCTCTCCGAGGCCATCCGGCTGCACACCGAGGCCCTCGGCGCGGACCACCCGCTGACGCTGACGGCGCGACTGGGCCGCGCCTCGGCCCGCTCGCAGATGACCGCGACCGAGGAGCTCGAGGCCGCCGACGCGGAGGCGAAGGAGGTGCTGGCCCGCGCCGTCGCCCGCAACGGCGACGACGACGACGTGGTGGCCTACGGCCATCGCGTGAAGGGGCTCCTGGCGATGAGGACGGGCCGGGCCGAGGACGCGGCCCGCGAGTTCCGGGAGGCGCGCAGGCACGGCGAGCGGCTGCCGGAAGCGCAGCAGGGCGACCTGCCGGGAGACCTCATCAACCTGGCGGTCATCGACGCGCAGTTCGGGAAGAACGCCGAGGCGCTCGCCGAGGCCCGGCAGGCCCACGCGCTGTTCCTGCGCCGCATGGCCCCCGGGTCGAGCTCCATCGTCCAGGCCGAGACGCTGGTGGGCACGCTGGAGCGCGTGAGCGGCGACACCGAGTCCTCGGCGCGCCACCTGACCGAAGCGGTGGAGCTGGCCGACCGCCACCTGGAGCCGACCGACCGGGTGCGCCTGAACGCACGCGTCGAGCTCGGCTCCTCGCTCATCGCCGCCGGGCGGGCCGCCGACGCGGTGCGCGCGCTCGAGCCCCTGGTGGCCGCCTTCCCCAAGCCCGGGCCGGAGGAGCTCGAGTGGCTCGCCGAGGCGCGCTTCGTGCTGGCCCGCGCGCTGCGGCTGACGGGCGCCTTTGCGCGCGCCCGGGAGCTCGGGCTGGTCGCGCGCGCCGACTACGTGACGCTCGGCGCACCGTTCGCGGGCGAGGTCGTCAAGGTCGACGCCTGGCTCAAGGAGGCGCCGCCGGCGCCCAGGAGGACCCCGTGAAGGGACGGATCGCCGCGCCGCCCGACGCGCCCACGCGCGAGGCCTTCGAGGCGCGCGTCCGCTCGCTGTGCGAGGCCGAGGCCTGGCGCGACGCCGCGAGCCTCACCATCGAAGGCTACGGGCCGGAGCTGATGGGGATGCTGGTCGCGCTGGCGAGCCCGAAGAGCCTGGCCCACGACCGGTTCTCGGAGGTCTGCCTCGCCCTCTGCCAGGACCTGCCCGGGTTCCGGTGGCGGTCCTCGCTGCGCACCTGGCTCTATGCCATCGCCCGGCACTGCGTGCTCCACGCCCGCCGCGCGCCGGACGCGCGCCTGCCGCACCTGCCGCTGTCGCAGTCCCCGGAGATCCAGGCCGCGGTGGCGCACGTGCGGACCTCGACCGCGCCCTACCTGCGCAGCGAAGCCAAGGACCAGTTCGCCGCGCTGCGCGCCGAGCTGTCCCAGGACGAGCAGATGCTGCTCATCCTCCGCGTGGACCGGAACCTGGGCTGGCGGGACGTCGCCGAGATCCTCGAGGAGTCGGAGCCGGCCCTGCGCAAGCGGTTCGAGCGGCTGAAGGCGCGGCTGGTGCAGATGGCCAAGGAGCGCCAGCTCTTCGTGGACCGGTAGCGCGCCGACTCGCACCAGACACTCGTCGAACCCCTGCATCGGCAGCGCGCTGACGGAGCTGCCGGCCTCTGCGCCGGGAACACCCATCGAAGCCGTGCATCGGTGGCGCGCTGACGGAGCTGTCGGCCTCTGCGCCGGGACCCCGATCGGATCCGTCCATCGGAGGCGCTGTCGAAATCATCCATCCGAATCGTCCGAATCGTTCGAATCGCCTCGCCGACCGGGGACTGAAGGTCCCCGGCTACCTGGGTGAAAGCCCACTGAAGGGGCTGGCCCCCGGCGCGCACCGTCTGCCGAGAGCACAACCAGCGAGGCGTGCGCGGCCAAGAAGAAGGCCGGGATCTCAAGAGGTTCGCGCGTGCCTGTCACACCCGCCGCGCGCTGTCCCCAACCCTGGAGCCACCACCACCTCACTCTGGAGCTCCTCATGCTTCGTCGTTCCCTGCCTGCCCTGCTCACCCTCTCTCTCGCCGCATGTGGTGGCGGGACGCCCCCGTTGACGGGCTCCGATGCGGGAGGCCTCGCCGGCCCCGACGCCGCCGCCCCCGCGCCCAAGCACTACACGCAGGCCGCAGGCACGGCGACCTGGGTGGACGCCTGCGCGACCGGTACGGCGATCTCCGGCTTCTCGGACGTCGACCTGACCGGTTTCAACTTCCTCTTCTTCGGCGAGAAGGTCACGACGCTGAAGGTCTCGAACAACGGCTGGCTCTCCTTCTCGGCCTACCTGCCCAACTCCCTGCCGCGCCACGACGAGGGCAAGGCGACGCTGCCGTCCGAGTCCGCCCCGAATGGCGCGGTCTACGCCCTCTGGGAGGACCTGAACCTCGCCGCGACCAAGGGTCTGTGCGTGCTCAAGACCGGCACCGCCGGCAGCCAGGTGATGACCGTCCAGTGGAACGCCAAGTTCGTCACCAGCGGCGGCTCGGCGCACGACGTCGGCGACCTCTCCTTCGAGGTGCAGCTCGCCGAGGGCACCAACACCGTCCAGATCCTCTACAAGACCGTCGACACCACCGGCACCGCCGACTGCGACACGGCCTGCGTCGAGGGCCGGCTCGCGGGCGCGACGGTGGGCATCGAGAACGAGGCCAACACCGGCACGGGCCACCCGGGCACCGAGGCCTACACCTACGCGACCACCCCGGCCGCCGGCGCCTCCGTCGCCTTCACGCCCTCCGACACCAAGTAGCCGGGCCCCGCCCGACGCGGCCCTCTCCCCTGCCCCCTCCCGAACTGCGGGAGGGGGTTCGGCTCTGCTCGACGCCACCTTGGTCGGAGCTCATGGCACCGCGGCGGTCCTTCTCGAATCGGCGCGGCTTCCTCGCCACGCACAACCGCTAGAGTGGCGGCATGCCCATCCGCTACTCCGCCGAGGTCTCCGGCCGCGCCTTCAAGCCGGTGCTGTGCGAGCACTGCGACTGCACCTTCGTGTACCAGCTGCATCGCCGCGCGCGCGTCGCGGGCTCGACCCACATGCCGCTGACCCTCGACGAGGTGAAGCAGGCGGCCTCCGACGACGCCACCACCCTGCTCGACCAGTCGCTCAAGGAGGACGTCGACCCGGTGCCGTGCCCGCGCTGCGGCAAGTACCAGGAGAACATGGTCGTGGAGCTGAAGCGCCGCCGGCTCCGCTTCGTGCGCTGGCTCGCGCCAGCGCTGGTCTTCGTCGGGATGCTCTTGTGGCAAGCGCGGTACCCGAGCTGGCGCGGCCTGTTCCTGCGGCCGCCCGCGGCCCTCTGGGGAACGGGCGTGCTGCTGCTGGCCCTGCGCGCCCTCGACGCCCGGCGCCTCGACCCGAATCGGGACGCGGCGGCGAGGGCGGGCAAGCCAGCGCCAGGGGTCGAGGAGATCCCCAAGGAGCAGTACCGCGAGGTGATGAAGAGCCTGGACGCCGGGCTGACAAGCTGAGGCCGCAGTCGCCGGGATCGGCAGAAGAGCTCCGACCAGGAAAGCCGAAGGCACCCCACGAACCCCCTCCCGCAGTTGGGAGGGGGCAGGGGGGAGGGCCCGCGCTCAGTCGCCTGCGTCCGGATAGGTGATGATGATCGCCGGCTGCGGCTTGGGCGCAGGTGCCTCGACTCCCGGAGTCGGCGCTCGCGTCCGCAGGTGCACCGGCTCCAGGGTCACGAAGACGTCGCTGCCCGCGGCGCCGTTGACCGTCCGCGACGCCACGGCAAAGCCCTCACGTACGAGCTCGAGGCGGTGGTCGCCCGGAGGAAGCGGCGTGGCGGCCCGGTAGGGCGTCGTCCCCACCTCGCGGCCGTCGAGCGTCACCTTCGCGCCCTCGGGGTCGCTCGTGACGCGGAAGCGCTTGTCGAACACCGGCAGCTCGTCGGCAGAGGCGCCGCTGAACGCGACCTTCCAGCCGACGACCGCAACGACCAGCGCGAGCACGGCACCGCCGACCGCGAGCAGCCTGCGGCGGTTGCGACGTGCGACCTCCTCGGCGTCCGGGATGCGCACGACCTCGGCCGCGCCGGCCACGGGCGCTCGGGCGATGGGCTCCTCGATCCCGACGGCCGGCCTGAAGGGCAGGCCCGGAGGAGGCGGGGCCGAGACGCGGGACGGATCCGCCAGCTCCAGCGCCTCGTCCGGGGCCTTGGTCGTCGCGCTCAGGCGTGCGAGGTCGGCCAGCGCGGCGCTCACCACCGGCGAGACCTCCTCCTCGCCGGACGACTCGCCCGGCACCGGCTGTGGCAGCGGCGGCAGCCCCTGCTGAATCGTCGCCAGGAACTCCTCGAACGGGCGGGCCAGCTCCGCGGCGTTGGCGAAGCGGTTCTCGGGCTCGATCTCCAGGGCGCGGCCGATGGCCTCCGCGAGCGCCTCGGGGAAATCTGGATCCACCGTCCGCACCAGCGGCGCGCGGACGCGGGTGATGGTGGTGGCCACCTGCTGCAGGTCCTCGCCGGCGACCAGGCGCCGCCGCGCGACCAGCTCCCAGAGCACCACGCCCAGGCTGAAGAGGTCGCTGCGGCCGTCGAGCTCCTTGGCGACGCACTGTTCCGGAGACAGATAGGGCGCCCTTCCCTTCACCAGGCCCTTCTCGGCGCGGGCCCGGTCGAGCTGCGCGACGCCCAGATCGAGCAGCCTGATGGCGCCGTCGGGGCAGACGGCGATGCTGACCGTGCTCACGTCGCGGTGGACGAGGCCGAGCGACCGCCCCTGGGCGTCGCGGAGCGAGTGCAGGTAGCCGAGCGCCGCGCAGACCCGGGCGGCCACCGTGGCCACGAAGGCCGGCGGGAGCGCCTGGCCGCGGGCGGCGGCGGCCTTCACCACCTGGTCGAGCGTTCGCCCCTGCAGGTGCTCGAAGACGAGGTAGTGGGTGCCGAGGTGCTCGCCGTAGTCGAGCAGGTGGACGAGGTTCGGGTGCGAGACCAGGGCCGCGATGCCGGCCTCCTGGCGCAGCAGCTCGATCGTCCTCCCGGCCGCCTCATCACCCGAGAGGTCCGGGGTGACGGTCTTGATGACCACCGGGCGAGAGAACCCGCCTGGCCCGACGTGCTTGCCCAGGAAGACCTGCGTCGGACCTCCGCGCGCGAGCGGCCGTTCGAGGACGTACTTGGGGCCCAGGTCCGGAAGGCCGGGCACCGAGCCAGAGTCGGGATGAGGAGTGGTCGCCATGTTGGTGCGCAGGTTAGCCCAACCCCACCGCGATTTCGCTTTTCGTCCCGGCGGACATCACCCTCGGTCGACCGGCTCGGCCCGCGCCCGCGCCGCCCTCCTGGCTTTGCGCCATACTGTGCGCCGCGCCCGCTGGCGCGATGGAGAGGAGGAGGGGTCATGTCCAAGCGTTCGCCTTTCGTGCTCGGTGCCGTCGCAGCGCTGCTGCTCACGGCCGGCTGCAACGGCGGAGAAGCCCCGCCACCCGATGGAGGCGCCGGCGCGGACGCGAGCCAGCCGGCAGGCCTCGACGCAGCCGCCGCGGCCCCGGTGGCGTCCGTGGAGCCTTCGAGCCTCGACTTCGGCACCGTCCTCATCGGCGAGGCTCGCACCCTGCAGCTCACCGTGCGCAACGTCGGCGCCGAAGGTTCCCGGCTGCAGGTCGTGGCCGGGCTCGCGGCCGGCTCCTCTCGCGACTTCGTCGTCGACTGGCCGGCGGGCGCCCCCACGTCCGGCATCGCGGCGGGACAGAGCGCGGTCGCGGACGTGACCTTCCGGCCCACCACGACGGGCGCTAGAGGAGCCACGGTGCTGCTCTCCTCCAACGACCCGGCGCAGGGCCTGCTGCAGGTCGAGGTGAGCGGGGCCGGCGCCGGAGAGACCCGCTGCGTGTACGACGTCGAGCCGCCGCTGCTCACGGTGGGCCTGGTCGAGCCGGAGGTGACGCTGCAGCTCTCCTTCTCCATCCGCAACCGCGGGCAGGTGCCCTGCGAGATCACCGACCTGCGCGTGGCGGAGACCGCCCCGGTGGGCTTCGAGCTGGTCAACGGTCCCATCGCCAGCGCCACCATCGCCGCCGGCGAGCAGCTGGACGTCCCCGTCCGCGCCTGTGGCGGGCCCCGGGGCTTTCGCGGGGTCGTGGTGCAGTTCGAGGTGGCGAACTCGGCGCAGCCTCATGGCCAGTGGGAGCTGGCGCTGAGCGGGACGAACCCGGTCGGCTGCCTGTTGATCGCCCCGTCGGAGCTCGACTTCGGCGCCATCGGCATCGGCTGCCAATCCCGCCCTCGCACGTTCACCCTCTACAACGTGTGCGCGGCCGCACAGACGGTGACGTCGATTGCTTTGGCGAGCGGGTCTTCGCCACAGTTCGAGGTCGTCTCGACGCCGACGTTCCCCTACACGCTCAGCGCCGGAGCGTCGGTCGACTTCAAGGTCCAGTACTCGCCGGTCGACCACGGCGAGGACCGCGCCGCGCTCGCCGTCAGCACCTCGCGGCCCGAGCCGTACCTGGTCTGGGTGGTGGGACGTGGCAAGGAGCGCCCCTTGATGACCGACCTCTTCTGGATGGACCCGGCGCAGAAGGTCGACATCCTCTTCGTCATCGACGACTCCAGCTCCATGGCCGAGAGGAAGCAGGACCTCCATGACAGCCTCGGCAACTTCTACGACTACATCGCCGCCTCGAGCCGCGACTTCCAGCTCGCCGTCACCACCACCGGCGTGGACCTCGCGCATGGAGGCCTGTCGGACCCCGCGACGCCCGCGGCGAACGGGTGTCTGCTGCCGCTCGACGGCAGCCGGCCGAAGGTCGTCACGTCACGGACCCTGCACGCCCGGGAGACCTTCCTCGAGAACGCCGAGGTGGGGATCGAGGGGAGCGAGGACGAGCTGCTCCTGCGCCCAGCCGTCCTCGCCTTCAGCGAGCCGAACCTCAGCGGCTGCAACGCCGGCTTCCTGCGCGACGAGGCGATCCTGGCGGTCATTCTGATCTCCGACGCCCTCGACACCGACCCGGAGGCGGTCGTCACCTACGTGAACGCCCTCTACGGAGTGAAGGGGTTCCACCGGATGAACCAGATCTCCTTCAGCGCCATCTACTCGCGGGGGCTGCAGACCGACCAGTGCCATCCCGAGGCCGGCGGAGTCGTCGACCCTCGCGTTGGCCAGATGGTCACCTCCACGGGAGGGGTGTCCGAGGACATCTGCACCGAGGACTGGGAGCACACCTTTGAGGCGATGGGGGAGTTGGCGTTCGGGTACCGCACCCGCTTCTTCCTCTCCTCGACCGCCGACCCCACCTACCCCGTCACCCTGAAGGTCAACGGCGTCGACGTGCCGCCGACCGGGGCCTTCGGCGCCTGCTGGACCTTCAACGCCAGCTCGAACGCGATCGACTTCGAGCTGCACTGTGTGCCCGAGCCAGAGTCCAACATCGAAGTCACCTACCGGGTCGCCTGCGGGCCGTAGCCCGACACCCCGAGCTTGTCGAGGGGCCAGCGCTCACCGGCTGAGCCTGAGGACGGCTAGTAGAAGGGGCCTTCGGGGAGCGGGCCGCCCCCGGAGAGCATCGAGGCCTCCGGGGGGATGGCGTAGATGCCGCCGACGCCACCGACGTAGAGCGTGCCGCCCGCTCCGATCGCCGGACCCGCTTGGCCGTGAGCGCCCACACGCCACTTCACCTCGCCCGTCTGGCCGTCCAGTCCGTAGATCGTTCCCGAGCGGTCCGTGACGTAGAGCACGCCGTTTGCGCCCACCGCGAAGCTGAGCCGGTTGGTGGTGAGCATCCGCATGATGGTCCACTTGACTGCGCCGGTCTTGCCGTCGAGCGCATAGAGCCCGTCGAAGGTCCCGAAGTAGAGCGTCCCGTCCGGGCCCACCGCCGGGGTCCCGAGCAGCTCGCTGTCTACCGGAGTGCTCCAGAGCAGCGCTCCAGTCTGGGCGTCGAAGGCGTGGACCAGAACCTCGAGGTCTTCGTCAGGCCAAACCGGAGTCCGGCCAGCAACGTAGAGCCTGCCGTCGGCGACGGCCGGGCTGGAATTGGAGCCGAACAGGTCGTCGTCCCCCCCGGTGCTCCACTTCAGCGTGCCGGTGGCACCGTCCACGGCGTAGAGGCGGGTGGCATTGGGGATGTAGATGGTCCCGTCGTCGCCGATGGCTGTCGCCTCCCCGGCAATCAGGTCCGCGCGCATCCACTTCAGCGCGCCGGTGACTCCGTCGAACGCCTGCAACTGCATGGGCTCATAGGTCGCGAGAACGACGGTTCCGTCCGGCGCCACGTTGATGCTCGACAGCGTTCGGCCAGGACGCGCGACCCAGAGCACGTCCCCGCCCGCGGGGTCGAGCGCCACGAGCTCGTCCCTGGTGTTCATGAGGTACAGGGTGCCATTGGGCCCCAGGGCAGGCGTGCGGTAGGCGACGCCTTCGAAGCTCCACTGGATGGTCCCGGTGCGCCCGTTCACCGCGTAGAGGAACCTGTCGCTGGTCAAGACGTAGACCGTGTTGTCGGCGCCGACCAGCGGCCAGAGCACGACCCCGTGACAGCACTCGGAGGTCGGCTTCAGGATGCCCAGGTCGAAGAAGGTGGCGTGCTTGGCGGTCTCGGGGCCGGCGAGGCTGCTGCGCCCGTCGAGCGTCGGGTTGCCACCAAAGTTGCGCCAGAGGGGCTTGGCGTAGGGGTTCGTCGCCGGGTCGGTGCCGCGGTCGCCCGTGCCGGGCGGAGGGCATTCGTAGGCGGGGGACAGACAAGCCGACAGGCCCGAGGCCAGTCCGGCCAGGAGCAGGTTACGCAGTGCGGGTGCCATGGTGTCTACCCTCCCCTGTTCGCGCGTGGCATCAAGACCCCTGACGGCGCTGAGCGTCAACCAGGTTGCTTGGAAGCGCGTGGCTCTTGCCGCCAAGTCGTGGAATCCCCTTGTCCTTCAGAGTGGTCGCCGCTCGACTCCCTATGGCAGGCAACGGTTGTAGAGGATGCTCCAACCCCAGGCGATGTCCGGGCGCAGGTCCCCGTCGAGATCGCTGATGCCGAGGTACGGACCGCCGAACCCGCCAAAGCGGCCGCCGTACTCGAATCCCCCCTGCCCGTCATTGAGGTAGACCACCGCCCCGATGAAATAGGAGCCCTGAACGAGGTCGAGGTCGCCGTCTCCATCGAGATCGACCAAGGCCATGTCCACGACCAGCGTCGCCAAGGACTTGTCGGAGCCAGGCGCGATCTGCTCCGCAATACCGAACTGGCCCGTCCCACCGTTGCGGACGAGCAACAACAGCTTCGAGTCGCCGACCAGGACCACGTCCAAGTCTCCGTCCCCATCGACGTCGCCACTCGCGGCGGTCCAGCTCCGCCTCAACAGCGTGCTTCCGACGGCGTGCGCGACCGGCGCGGCGAGCCCGGTAGGCCCGTTCAGGAACACGAGAAGCTGCTGCTGGTTCGGATCCACGACCGCCAGGTCGGGCCGACCGTCCCGGTCGAGATCGGCAACGATCGCCGGCCCCAGGTCCTCGCCCGACCAGAGGCTTTGCTGGGCGAACGTGAGCCAGCCGGTGCTGAGCAGTACGTCCAGCCGCTTCGCGTCTTTGGTCAGGAGCGCCACGTCCGCCAAGCCGTCGCCGTTGAGGTCCCCGATCGCGTACCTGCTCACCCCGTCCGGGAGCGGCACGCTGGTCGTCGACACCGGAGCGCCATCCGCCCCCGCCAGCACGACGAGCAGCGAGCTCTCATCTGCCAGGAAGAGGTCGCTCGTGCCGTCGTGGTCGTAGTCGCCCGCGACCAGTGTCCCGAAGTTGAAGCCGGCGATGGGCTGCGTCCAGGCTGGCAACCAGCTCCCAGCGCGCGCTGCGAGCCCCGTGAGCACGAATGGAGGCCCCGGCACCTGGATGACCTGCGGTGCATGGTTTGGGCCCGTCGCGATGGCCTCGGCCCGCCCTGCGAGCGGCTGCGGCGCGACGAAGTGCCCTGCCAGGTCGTTGAGCAGCACCTCGCCGGAGGAGCCGACGACATCCGGCCAGCCATCCAGGTTCAGGTCGGTGACCTCGACCGCGGAGGCCGCCAGTTGGTCGGTCGCCTGCACGAAATGCCCCGCTCCGGTCGCATAGAAGACGTCCCGACAGACGACGATGTCCTCGAGACCGTCGACATCCATGTCAGCCAGGTGGGGCTTGCAGCGGCTGGCCTCGCCCAGCAGCTCGGCGACGAACGCCCCGCCCCCCGTGTTCCGCAGGAGGACCAGCTCGTCGGAGGTCGTCCCCGCTCCCTGCACGAAGCCCAGGAGCTCGAGCTGACCCTCCCCATCGAGGTCCACGGCTGCGGAGAGGCTCGGCTTCGCGCCGACGTCGCTCTCGGGACCGACCGTGAACGTCGCGGTCCCGTCGTTGAGGAAGACCACCAACCGCTGCGTGGTGGTGCTGGCGCAGGCGATGTCCTGGTCGCCGTCGCCGTCGAAGTCTCCCGAGACCAGCGACTCGCACTGCCCCTGCGCGCCTACCGTGGTCTGCGGCCCCCAGTTCAGCAACACGAAAGCTGAAGGCTTGTTCAATTTGGAGCGGCACGCGTAGTCGATCTCGCCATCACCGTTGAAGTCGGCGAGGGCCATCGCGCTGCAGTTGGCGAAGTCAAAGTATCCCTGCACGTCCAGGGTCCCGCCCTGGTTGGTCAACCAGCAGAGGCCATGGATGGCGGTACCGACCACGTCCAGCCTCCCGTCTTCGTTAAAGTCGACAAGCCTCATGTCATGGACCCATTCCGGGATGAGTTGCCTGACCGTCAGGGTCCCGTCGCCATTCCCGCGATAGACGACCGTGCTCAACTCGGCGCCATTCGAGGCGACCAGGTCCGGCGTCCCATCGCCGTCGAGGTCACCTGCGACGACCTGGTCGACGAACGTGTAGACCCCGACCCGGGTCGAGATTGGCAAGCTGGGCACGCCGGGGAACCCGAGGGTCCCGAGACACCGCGCGGTGCACGTCCCCAAGGAGCATGACGACACCAAGGGGCACCGGACCGAGCAGGAGCCGCAGTGATTGGAGTCGGTCCGCAGGTCCACGCACGCCCCGCCGCATTCCGCCAGCGGCGGCACGCACTGGCAGCTGCCGCCGTAACAGGCGCGGCCCACGTCGCAGCGCAGCCCGCACGCGCCACAGTGCTCGTCATCTTCCGCGACGTTTGTACAGGCCCCGGGAGTGCACTCGTCCGGCAGCTCGGGCGGGCAGACGCAATTCCCCTGCACGCAGCGCCTCAGCCCGACGCATCGGGCGCCACAGGCCCCACAGTTCGCCGCGTCCGTCTGGAGGTCGGCGCAGAAGCTCGGCGCCGCGAGGGGGCATGCCGTCTGGCCGCCCTGGCAGTCCGGCACGCACGTCCCCGCGCTGCAGACGAAGCCCGGGTCGCACGTCCGGCCGCATCCGCCACAGTTCGCCCGGTCGGCGTCGAGGTCGGTGCATCGCCCCGCGCCACAGGAGTCCGGCAGCTCTGGCGGGCAGGTGCACTGTCCGCTCTCGCAGCGCTCGAGCCCCGAGCAGGCCACCCCGCACTCGCCGCAGTGCCTGGAATCGAAGGCCAGGTCGGTGCAGTGACCGGAGCCGCATTCGTCGGGGAGCAGCGGCGGGCAGACGCAGTGCCCGAGCGCGCACTCCCGCAGGCCCGGGCAGCTCCGGCCACACGCGCCGCAATCGCTGTCGTCGGAAGCTCAGGTCTGCGCAGTAGGTCGGAGTTCCCGAAGGGCAGGTCGTCTCCCCGCTGGCGCAGTCCAGGACGCACTTCCCCGCCTCGCACCGCAAGCCCGCGCCGCAGACCCCGTCACACACCCCGCAATTTGCCGGATCGCGCGACAGGTCCACACATCCGCCGGAGCAGAGGCCTGGCCTGGCCTCGGGGCACACGCAGGCACCACGCTCGCAGCGCTGCTCCTTCAGGCAGGCGACGTCGCAGGAGCCGCAGTGGTCCGGGTCGCTCGCGAGGTCGGTGCAGTTCCCCTGCTCGCACTCGTCGGGCCTGGACTCGGGGCAGGCACAGCGGCCTCCGGCGCAGATCTGCAGGCCCGAGCACGCCTCGCCGCAGACCCCGCAGTCCTGGGCATCGGTGAGCAAGTCGACGCAGCGCACCGCCTCCGTCCCTGCGCCGCAGAGCGCCTGTCCCGCCGGACACGTCGCGGCGCACTCGCCCTCGACGCAGACCTGCCCCGGGCCGCAGCGGACACCGCAGTCGCCGCAGTGGAGCGAGTCGGACCGGACGTCGTGGCAGCGGCCGTCGCCGCAGAGCACCGATGCACCCGAGCACGCCTCGCTCTCCTCGGAGCGCCCGGTGCGGCCGCACGCCGCCAGGACGGCCAGGGCGAGCAACACGAGAGGGCGGCGGGGTCGCATGGTGTCTGCTCCAGGCTGGGCGCGGGCGGCTCGAACCGAGGCGCACTTCGAGTGGAGCGGGATAGTACCGCCCTTCAACCTCACGTCACCGCTCGGCTGCAGCTTCGAGGATCCCCGCGACATCGGCCCACCGAGCATCGCGTCGGCGGAAAGCGATCCGCCCTCGCGGTTCTCCCGATTGCCACAATCGAAAGATGTCGTTGGACCCCCTTCTCCGAGCGAACCGAGACTCCGGCTGCAGCTCTCGACGATGGACCCCGAAAGAGAGGAACCCCGGATGACCGAGAACGCTCCGCAGTGCGTCAGGTGCAGCGTCCTTCGCTGCGCCTCCAAGACGAAGGAGGGGCCTGCGCCTTCGTTCTGCCCCACGGAGAAGTACGCCTCACTGACCAAGGACGTGCTGGACAAGTACAGGCAGCCCGAGAATCAGGCCGTGATCGAAGGCTGGCTGCGCTTGATGGGCAGGGTGCGCGACCCGAGCAAGCCGAAGGAGACGTTCACCTGGACCCGGGTCCACGAGGTCATGGAGTACGCACGGATTCGGGGCATGAAGAAGCTGGGGATCGCCACGTGCGGGTCGTTGCTGCACGAGTCCAAGCTCCTGGCCGACATCCTCGAGCACCACGGCTTCGAGGTCGCCTCGGTGGCGTGCCTGTGCGGCGAGGTGAACCCCCAGGCTCTGGGGCTGCCCGGCGACATCTTCTGCAACCCCATCCTGCAGGCCGAGGTGCTCAACCAGGAGAAGACCGCGCTGAACATCGTCATGGGGCTCTGCGTCGGCCACGACATCCTCTTCCTGCGGCACAGCCGGGCAGAGACGACTCCGCTCGTCGTCCGGGACATCTCGTTGGGAAACAATCCGGCGGCGGCCCTTTACCAGAGCCAGGGCTTCTACAAAGACCGGTTCTTCGGCCCATAGCCGAGCAATCGGATCCGGGGCGGTGCTGCCTCGCACGGCGGCACCCCCTGGCAGCTCAGCCGGCCGCTCGCCTGCTGCGCACCCCGCAGGTCCTCTTGCGTCCGCGGGGGGCCTGGGCCTGCTGGCGAGCGCGTAGCTCGGCGAAGTGCTCCTCGACGATGGCGACGAACGCTCCAAAGGCTCCGGTGAGCGGCTTGTCGCGATGGCGCAGGAAGAAGAGGTCGGTGGCAAGCGGCTCGTGCCAATCGAGCTGTACGAGCCGTCCGAGCGCGAGCTCGTCCTCGACGGCTCTGCGCGGCAGCAGGGCGACCCCGAGTCCGACCTGCAGGCAGCGGATGAGCGCGCGAAGGCTGTTCAGCTCGACGACCGCCTTGGGCTCGACCCGCGACTCCCTGAGCGCCTGCTCGAGCTTCATCCGGTAGGCGCAGTCGTGCTTGGCCACGAGCAGCGTCTGCCCCGCGAGGTCCTCCACCGTCAGCTTCGAGCGCCCCGCCAGGTTGGACGAGGGGTGGGTGACGTAGGCCATCGGCTCGCTCAACACCGCCCTGGTGTGCAGGTCGGCGGAGTCGATGACCATGGTCAGGAGGAAGCCCGCATCGAGCGCGCCGCTGCGAAGCTCCTCTGGCAGCTGGAAGAATCCGCAGTTCGAGACGTCCAGACCGACGCGCGGGCAGGCCGAGCTGAAGCGCTGCAGGATCGCGGGCAGGTGCACGTCCGCCACGCTCTGCGGGGCACGCAGGCTGATGAGGCCCACCGTCTCCCCGCGCGCTCGAATGCCTGACCGGATCTCCCGCTCATAGCTGAGCAGCCGGCGCGTGTGGCGCCGCAGCTCCTCGCCGGCCGCGGTCAAGGCGATGCGGCGACCGAGCCGCTCGAAGACCGGGGTGCCGAGGTCATCCTCCAGCAGCTTGATCTGGGCCGACACCGTCGACTGGGTGCAGTGCAGCACCTGCGCGGCGAGGCGAAAGTTCATCATCGTGGAGACGACGTCGAAGGTCTTGAGGAGACGGAATTCCATGCCCTGGTCTAGCCACTCGGTCCGCCGGGTGACAAGCGCGCCGACCAATCGCGGTGGCGTCGGCGTGGGTGCGGGTGGAAGCCGGGCTCTCCCTGGATCGCCCGATGCAACGGTTGGGTCTCGTCCATGGTCCTGCTCCAGCGTGGCTGGGGTCGAACTCAGCACTGGCGCGCTTTTGCCCCAGTCGGACTTGCCCGGGAGGCGCCATGAGCGTCGAGCAGAAGCTCCTCCAGTCCGCCATCAACGCCGACAAGCCGCAGGGGCTCGAGAACGCCGCGCTCCAGCGGGCCAAGCATCACGCCACGCCCCCTGCCCCGACCCCGGCCCCGGAGGACCGCCCCGCGGTCACCATCTCGCTGAGCGAGGGCCATCGGCGTCCTGCCGAGCCCGAACCCGCCGCCGTGGAGATGACCTACGCTGCCGCCGCGCGCACCGCCTTGGCTGCGGCCGCGCGGGAACGGCCCGCCAACTCGGACTCGCTCGCGCCCGAAGAAGTGGTCGCCGCCTCCAGCGCGCGCATCAAGATCAACATGCACGTCGGCGAGGTCGTGGGCGAGGCCAAGTCCAGCGGGCAGACCGTGCTGGAGGCCGGCGCTTCGCTGAAGGCGAACATCCACGCCAAGACCGTCCAGGCGGCGGCGGGCAACGGCACGCTGGTCCTCGAGGAGGGCGCGCGGCTCAAGCTCAACGTCCACGCCCAGGAGAATCGTCGCAGGCGGTGGCGGCACGGTCTTGGTCGGCGAGGGCGCGCGGCTGAGCTTGAACGTCCACGCCGACCGCTCGAAGACCGGTGGCGATCTGGGAGATCGCCCCGAGAGTCTCGGTGAAGGAAAACGTGCACGCAGCCGCCGCGAAAGAGCCCGCCTCCTCGGCGCAGCCTGCGACAGCTGCGGCGCCCTCTCCCGCGGCCCAATCCAAGCCGGTCGAGGCGGCCGCCCAGAAGAAGGAGGTCGAGAGGAAGGACCAGGGGCTCCACCTGGGCAGAGCCGTGATCCCAAGCCCCGACAAGCTTGCCCGGCCGCGAGGTGAGAGCCGGGACGTCGCCGAGGACCCGCGCTACCACCTGATGCGGCTGCTCGTGAACTCCTTGAACCACGATGGCGCCGCTGCTCCCCCTGGGCGCCCGGGGCCGCCGGCAGGTCCGGCCATCCACTCCAGCAGCGACCGGATCGAGCAGGTCACGTCCAAGGACTAAGGCCTGCTAACGGCGACACCCCGAGCTCCTCCAGGGGGCTGGCCTATCCCAACGCCTTCATCAGCGCCCGCGCCGCCTTGCGGATGCCCGGCTTCGGGGAGTCCGAGAACCGCAGAGCGTGCTCCTGGATGTCCTCGCTGAGCTTGGGCGCGGCCAGGGCAATCGCGCTGAGCCTCTCGAGAACGCGCGCCGTGTGCTTGCCCCCGAAAGCGTCGAGGGCAGCCGACAGCGCTGGGAACACGCGCGCCGCCGCCTTGCCGCTGGTCGCCCCGTAGCCCGCGAGCGCGTCGAGGCAGTAGTCGCGCACGATGACGCTGCCGTCATCGCGGACGATGGCCTCGAGCTTGGGGAGCACCTTCTCGATGGCCTTCGGTGCGTGCGGCGCGGCGAGCGCGAGCGCGTGTGCGGACTCCCAGCGGACGCGCCCGTTCTGGTGATCCAGCCCGGCCAGCAGCGCGCCGACGTGAGGCACGAGCACCTCGGGCCTCTGCTGGCCCAGCTTGGTCATCACCTCGGCGCAGTCGCCGGCGAGCCTGGCGTCGTCGGCCAAGAGGCCCCTGACGACCTCGTCGATCAAGCTCGGGTCCGCGACGCACTCGCGCGCGGCGTGCTCCGTCGCTTCCTGGGAGTTGCCCTTCCTCTGGGCCAAGCGTTCGAGGATGTCCATGGTCACCGAGCCATCGAGTTCGAGGTGGTCCTGGTAGCGCGTTTCCTGCCCGAGCGAAAGCCTTCGCGGCGAAGGGAACCCCGGGGTGGTTCGAAGGACGGAAGAATCCATCGGGATTGACGATGCATCGGCCCGGGCGCATTCGTGGCGCATGAAGCGCGACGACCTCGTCCAGGAGTTCGGTTGGCTCTACCCGGAGATCTACCGGCACCTGCACGCCCGGCCCGGCCGGGCGCCGCGGATGACGCCGCAGGGGCAGGCCGTGCTGCACCACCTCGCCCACTCCGGACCGCTCACCGTGACCGAGGCGGCTCGCCATTTCGGGAAGGCCCAGTCGGTGGTCTCCGAGATCGTGGATGGACTGTGCGCGCGCGGGTTCGTCGAGCGGCTTCGGGACGAGCGCGATCGGCGGCGGACCCTCGTCTGGTTGACGCCGGAGGGCCAGGCCGCGATCGCGCAGCAGTTCGAGGTGCTCGACCGCGAGCGGCTGGCGGAGGCCCTCGCGCGGCTGTCCGAGGCGCAGCGGAAGGCGCTGTTCGAAGGAATGCGGGCGCTCGCCAAGGCCTCGCAGCGAGCCTTCGTGGGAGGGGAAGCGGAGCGGCCGACGAAGGCGCAGGTCAAAGGCTCAACCCCAGCAGTCCAACCAACGCGAAGGAGGAGTCAGCGATGAGCAACGTGAAGTGCGAGAGCTGCGGCATGCCGATCGAGACGGGTCCCTACTGCCAGCACTGCACCGACGACCACGGCAAGCTGCAGGCGTTCGAGGAGCGGTTCGAGCGGATGGTCCAGTTCCAGGCCCGCCGCAGCCCCAACCTGTCGCGCGCCGAGGTCGAGGCCCAGACCCGCGCCTACATGGCGACGATGCCCGCGTGGAAGAGCCACCCGAAGCTCAGCGGCGCCCGGTAGCGGCGTTGGGAAACCATGGGAGGGCGTGGCGCCGCGCCCCTCGGGGACCCAATCCCGTCGACAGCCGAGAAAGACGGTCTGCCAGACTCCGTCCGCCCGTCGTCAGATCCAGAGCGCGCTTCCGATACAGGGATCACGAAGGTGCGCCGGGCGCGGAGGCCCGGTACTACACGTCCGACCCGCGCGCGACTAGGCTTCCGTCATGGCGCTCGCGCGACGGCATCTCCTCCTGACGCTCCTCCTCTTTGCGGCTGCCTGCACGTCTCAGCCGGCGTCGCAGCCCCAGGACGCTTCCGCGCTCTTCCCGGACGCGGGCACTGAACCCCCCGACGCGCAGGCGCAGACACCCGACGCCACGACGCTCGCGGACGCCTCGCCTGCAGAGCCGCCGGACGCCGCCGCCAGTGCCGACGCCAACGCCGCCTCCCCTCTCGACGCCGGCGCGCTCGACGCAGGCGCCGGGGAGCCAGACGCGGGCGCCCACCCGTGCGGTCCAGGCGGCTATCCCGCGGTCGATCCCGCGCACGCCTACGCCGACCTCGAGGCCCTGCGCGACCAGGCCTTGCGCGACGCGCTCCTCGCCCTGGTGAAGGACCACGTCTCGCTCACCTACAACGACGCCCGCCGCGCCATCCGCGACACCGTCGACAACCACGGCGGCCAGCTCGAGTGCCTCTACACCGGCACCACGGTCGAGGCGGCCACCGCCTTCTCCAACGGCATGAACATCGAGCACACCTGGCCGCAGAGCGAGATGGGCGAGTCCCAGCCCACCGGCGAAGCCGACCTGCACCACCTCTTCCCGACCGAGGGCGACTTCAACCTGCGCCGCAGCAGCTGGCCCTTCGCCGACACCGACTGCGACGCCCTCGGGACCTGCCTCTATTCCAAGGGCGGCAGCAACATCGACTACGCCCCCGGCTCCACCACCGACCGCATCGTCGAGGTCCGCCCCGAGCGCCGCGGCGACGTCGCCCGCGCCCACTTCTACTTCTCGGTCCGCTACGCGCTGCCCATCGACGCCGCCGAGGAGGCCGTCCTGCGCTGCTGGAACTGGACCGACCCGCCGGACGCCGAGGAGCGCGCGCGCAACGGGCGGGTCGAGGCCATCCAGACCAAGCGCAACCCGTTCGTCGACCGGCCGGACTTCGTCGAGCGGATCGCCGACTTCTGAGCGCCGAGTAGACTCCCCGCCACCATGGACGAGCTCTTCCCCAAACTTGCGGGCGGCCTCGGCTTCGCCCTCTCTCCGCCTGCGCACCTCAAGCGGGTAAGCGACGAGCACGGCGTCGTGACGCTCGACGACCCCGAGGCGGGCCTCCGCTACATGCTGTTCTGGTTCCCGGGCCTACACTTCGACCTGTCCGAGACGCACGCCGCCCCGCTCGATCGCGCGCTTGGCTGGCACGCGCGCGCCCTCTTCGACGAGACCTACCTCTCGCGGGCGCGCAAGCCCGACGACAAGCCGCGCACTTCCGAATCCGTCCTGGTCCGCGCTCGTAGAGTCCGCCCGCTCGGCGATCAATGGTTCGCCCGTGCTCCGGACCCTCCACCGCATGGCCTACGAGCACGGCCTCGAGGTGGTGATGGGCCACCTGTTGGTGCCGGTGCGTGATGGGCTCTTCGAGGTCCGGGTCCTCGCCGCAGACCAGATGACGGGCTACCGCGAGTCGGTGCTCACCATCCTGCTCGACCGGGAAGGGCCGAAGGTCTGGCCGCGCCCGCAATCCGCCTTCGACGACCCCAAGTACGACGAAAGGTTCGCGCAGCACTGCCTCAGCCGCGTCCGCGCCGGGTTGCGCGCGGTGGAGTCCGGCTGGTCGCTGCGCGTCGAGGCGCCGCCCAAGCCCAACCTCCCGGCGGAGGTCGAGCTGATCGTCCCCGGCTGTGCGCTCGTCCCGCCGCCGCGGTTCGTCTTCACGCCCGCGCCGCTGGACGGCCCGCCCGACGCCTGGCGTATGGAGCGCGTCTCCTTCTGCGGCACCGACGGGGTCGAATCGCTGGTCGCGGCTCGGGTCGACGACGTCCGGGCGCCCATGGACGCAGCGTCCCTCGAGCAGGTGGCTCTGCAGATGACTCGGCAGCTCCACGAAGGATCCGGAGTCGAAGGGCTTCGGCTGGAGAGCAAGGCGCTGGGCGAGCTCGAGGGCCGGCCGCACGTGCTGGTCGTCGTCGAGGGCCGAGGGCACCGCGGCGCGCTGCGCAACGTCCTGCGCTTCTTCGCTGACGATCGAGCTCGGCTTTGGCAACTGGGCCTGGTCTCGTCCCCGGCGGTCCCCGTGGACGAGCTCGCGGCGGACCTCGAGCTGGCCGTGCGCTCCTTCCGGCTGCTGGGCGCCGACCGGCCCTGGTGGAAATTCTGGTAGATGCCAGGAACAGCGTGCTGCTTCGGCGCTGCCAGGCGAGCTGTCCCTGAGCGCGGGGACCGGCGGGGTGGCTTCACTCGCCACCGGGTTGGCGGGTCAAACCCGGCGAGATAGTGTCGCCGGCTCTCGACGCCCCCGAGGAACCCATGACTCCCGCTCTCCTTGCCCTCGCCCTGGCAGCCGCTCCCGGGCCGGCACCCGTCCAGGCGCAGGACGCCGCAACGTTCCTGCTCAAGACCTTCGACAAGGCCCAGGTGGTCGCCGCCCAGAACAAGGGCGACGGGATCGTGGTGGTCGCCAAGAGCCCCGGCGCCAAGAACCGCAACGCGCTCGTCGTGGTCCAGCGCAGCGGCGAGAAGCTCGAGCTCGCGGTGCTGGAGTACGCCTGGGACCTCTCCGATGCGTTGAGACCGGTGACGCCCAGCTATGGAGACACGCGCGGACAGACCAAGCTGGAGGACGCCAACGGAGACGGCAAGATCGACCTCATCGTCGAGCTGCCCGCCGGTGCCGACGCCTCGCGCAATGCGCGCTACGCCCTCTTCCTCGCACGCGATCTCGCCAAGAAGCGCTCCGAGGTCGAGGAGCGCCTGGCCGAGGGCTCCTTCAGGCCCTCCCTCTGCGAAGCGGACCCGGGTCGGGCCGAGTGCAAGCTCCCGGTGATCCTGCAGGACTACGCGTCGATGCCGGCGATGGCCTCGGCGGTTTCGCTCGATGCCGCGCTTGCCGCCGCCAAGGCCGTGCCGACCAAGGGCGCCGACTCCGCCAAGGCGTGCCAGGAGATCGCGGCTGCGGTGAGCGCCAAGGCCGGGCTCGCGGCGCTGATGGCGAAGAAGGCCGTGCTCGTGCGCAACTTCCCCATGGAGGTCCCGCCCTACCGCGCCTCGGTCGTCCCCTTCGCCGTCCCGAGCAAGAAGGATGACGAGGAGGCCGCGAAGAACGTCCAGGTGTTCGCGAGCACGATGAAGGCCAAGAAGAAGGAGGCCTGCCCCGTCCAGCTGTGCGCACCCGGAGTCGACGGGATGTGCTTCGAGTGCCTGACCGACCGGCCGGCCTGCCTGCTTACCAACGGAACCTTCAACGCCTGGCAGTGGCTGACCTGGGAGGGCGACAAGCTCAAGCTCTCGGCGTTCTCGGCCTACGACAGCGCCGGGTGAGGTGGTCGAGCCCGCCGTTCAGCCCAGAGTCGAAGGTCGGTCCCTCGACTCCGCCAGCGACTGCCTGCGCAGGGACGCGGCCGAACCGACTCGAGGCCTCGGCGGGTCGGTGGCGGGACGGGTCACGCCGAGCCGCTTGCGCCGGACGCGTCGCGCAGGGCCGTGCCGAGGGCCGCGCTCTCCTCGGGCGTCAGGATCTCGCCAAGCCAGGTCTGGACCTCCGCCGGCTCGTGGAAGGCCTTGCGGGTGGGGCTGCGGGCCTCCTTGACGATGCGCACCATCTGCAGCACGGCGAGGGCGCTCGTCGCCGACGAGAGGATGGCGCTGCGCTCGATGCCCAGGTTGTGCCGCTTGAACATGGCGACCAGTGCCTCGACCTCGGTCGGACCGAGCAGCGTCATCTGGCGGTAGTCGGCGCAGATCACGACCTTCCCTACCGCGCGCTGGCGCGCCTTGCACATCTCGACGTCGGCCGCCGCGATCTCCTCGAGCGTAAGCGGCGTGGAAGCGACCACGGTGACCAATCGTCCGGACTGGAGCTGGCATCGGAGCATCGAGACCTCCTCTTCGAGCGGTGAACTCCGGGGGCTGGCAGTCGATGGTGGCATGGCCGATCGCTCGGGCTCCACGAACCCCTGGTGGACCGGCGGACACTCGCTGCCCCGCCCTCCTCTCCGGAGCCTCGAGCCCACGGCCCCTGACCCGAGCTTCCGTCGCGACAGGAGGAGGAGGGCGATGGCACTTCGCGAGGCTCCGCCCCCTCCTACTTGCACTCCCCGACGCGCGAAGGCCGGGCGCTGCAGGCGAAGGTGTCGAGCTGCTCGTCGCTGAAGCGCGAGCCGGGGCATCCCTTGGCGCAGAGAAGACTCGGGCGGAGAAGAACGAGCGAGGGGCGGCGCCCCGCTGGCTTCCTCGAACGCTCTCGTCGAAAGACCCAGCGATCGTGGATCGCTAGCTGGCCCCGTACAGCTCGAGGACCTTGGCGAGCCTCTCGGCGACCACCTTCGCGGCCTCCTCGCGGCCGTTGGGAGTGAGCCCCAGGCGCTCGGCGGCCTCGGCGTGGTTCTCGGGGTGGGGCGGCACCTTCTGCCCGGGCACCGCGAGCTTGGCCACCTCGTCGGCCACGCAGACGACGTGGCAGGTCAGCTCCTCCTGGTTCTCCGGGGCGTGGTGGTACTGGATGCCCAGCGCGATGGGTTCGGGCAGGCCCCAGTGGCGCGCCAGGTGGGCCCCGGTCTCGGCGTGGTCGACCTCGAGCACCTCCCGCTCGGCCTCGATGGGCGTGCAGCCTCCCTCGTTCTGTGCCCGGTCGACGACGGCGAGCAGCTCCGGGTCGAAGAACCGCACGAAGACGAGCTTGCCCAGGTCGTGCAGCAAGGCCGCGGCGTACGCCGACGGAGGCAGGCTCGCCTTGCAGTGCGCGGCGAGGGCCTCGGTGGCCAGCGCGGTCGCCACCGAGTGCTTCCACAGGCCGTTCTCTGCGAACCCGTAGGCGGGGATGGGCTGCTGCAGCTCGGAGCGGACGCGGGTGCCCAGGGCCAGAGCCAGGGTCGCATGGCGGCCGAGGCGCACCACCGCGTCGCGGATCTTGTGGATGGGCGCACGCGGTGCGCTGGCGGCGGAGTTCGCCGAGCGCAGCACCCGGCCAGCGAGGGCCTGGTCGAGGCTGGCGGCCTCGACGATGCTCTCGATGGTCGAGGCCGGGTCCGCGATGATCTGCGCCAGCCGCGCGCCGCTCGGCGGCATCGGCTCCATGTCGTGCGCCTGCTTCACCAATCCGTCGAGATCGACCATGCGCGCCCTCGCAGTGGCTCCATGAGCCTCCAATGACTTCGGCGCACGACCACCGGCAAGTCAAGCCCGGCGGGCCAAAGAGGTGCTCCGCTCCGGACAGCCACAGCTCGTTGCTCCCCTTCTTCTCCCGGCAGCGGCCAGCCGGCCCTTCGGCCGGGAGATCTCCGAGCGCACGAGCGGCTCCTCGAACATGGATATGGCGCGCTCGTCGTCCTGGACTGGGCTTTGCGGACCCAGCCCCAGGTGGGCTTCGCAACTCAGGCGCGACTTCAGTCGCCGGCGAGCACGCTCAGGCCGTGAGCTGCTTGAACCTGGGGTGGCTGCGGAGGCTCTCGAAGGGGTCGTCCTGGAGGTCCGTGTCGACCGGCCGGAATGACTTCTTGTCCTGGCCAGCAGCGAGGGCGGCCTCGACGTAGCGCAGGGCGAGGGCCGCGTTCGAGATGGATGCGTAGGCGCAGGCGATGACGTACGGCGTCGTCAGCTTGTCGCTGACGTACTCGAACCGCGGGCTGTCGGCGAGCAGCGTCGACGTGATCCGGGTGACGGCGGCCTCGTCGCGAAGGGCGAGGGTCAGCATGCTGCGGAGCAGTCGCTCGCGGGTCCGCGGAGCCAGCGCGATGCCCTTGCGAGCCTCGAGGAACTCGAGCACCGGGTCGAAGAGGTCCGGCCCCTCTTCGTAGCCATACTCGTGGCAGCAGTAGAAGACCGACGCCATGGCCGAGCAGGCGTCGTCGAACAGCTGGAGCGCTCCGGGCTCGCTCGGATCCAGCGCCGCCAGCGATCGCAGCAGCTCGACGATCGTCTCCTGGTCGGGCTCGTCCTGGTTGAGCTTGATCTCCTCGATGGCGCGGCCCAGCGCTTCCCTCTTCAAGGCCTGGGGATCCGCGAGGGTCGTGACGTCCACCCACTCCCAGCCCGTCTCGAGCTTCACCAGCTTCTGGCCGCAGAGCGCGGCGTGGAGCTCGTCGAGCTCCTCGGTCCGGCTGTCCGCCGGGGTTGCCAGCTTCTCGGCCGAGTCCTCCAGGACGAAGGACACCGCGTGGCCGATGGCCTGTCGGGCGTAGAGCTGGCTCGCGTCGCTCCCCTGCCTTGCCCGCTCGATCCACTCCCGCAGCCACGCCGGGTCCCTTTCGGCCAGCAGGGTCATGATCCGGCCGGCCGTGGGCGGGCCGAAGCCCTCCACCGCCTGCAGCTCCTCGAGGAGCGCGCGCAGCTGCGGCAGCGAGCGCGAGAGGAGCGCCCAACCCACGAGGTCATCGGAGCCGTCGGCTCGCCCCAGGGTGAGCAGGTCCTTCGCCCCCAGCTCGAGCGACCCGAGCCGCCTGCCTCGCCGGACCGCGGCCGCGACGTCGACCGCCGCCTTCGCCCCGACCTCCCGCGCGGCCATCGCCTTCCGCGCAGCCGGAGAGGCCTTGCGGGAGACTCGCTGGAGGAACGCGCGGGCCTCGCGCTCCCGTCCGAGCTCCGCCAGGGCGTCGAGGTACTTCTCGAGCCGCTTCAGGAGAACCCGCTCGACCTTGTGATCCGCCTTGGCGAATGCGGGCAGGAAGAGCTCGCGCATCTCGTCGGTGGAGAGCAGATCGTCGCTGCACCACCGCAGCAGCGCGGCGAGCGGCTCGGCTTCGAACTTCGGGAAGAGCTTCGAGCAGAGCCTCTGGTGAACCGTGTTCGCCCCTGCGCGATGCCCGGCGTCGTAGGCCTTCAAGGCCTTGGAGAAGCTCCCCACCACGTTCAGTTCCCCGGGGACATCGCGCCGACGGACCAACTCCGTCACGGCGATGAGCGACGCCTGGTAGTTGTCGTCGGCCCTCCGAAAGCTGGCTGCGAAGAAGTCCGCCAACAGCTCCGAAGGGAGCTTCCGCACGCATTTCGCGAGCGGGCCGTCGAGCATGCGGATCTTTCCCGAGGCATCGATGGTGGGCGTCTGGTCGAGCCCAAGGGCCTTCGCCAGCGCATCGCGAGAGGCGCCAAGACGGACCAAGGTCTTCAGCGCCCGGCCGACGTTCGAGGGCTTGCCGGACTGCAGGTCCGAAGCGAGGGTGCGAGCGGACGTCGGAGATTTCATTGGGTTCCCCGGTAAGCGAAGCGGCGCGGCGAGTGCGCCGGCGCCGGCGCGAGTCTGGCACACCTTCGTGGCCCCATCGGGAGGGAACAGTCCGGTGGACCCCAAGTACGACGAGAAGCTCGCGCAGCACTGCCTGAGGGCCGCACGTGCTGGTCGTCGTCGAGGGCCGAGGGCACCTCGGCGCGCTGCGCAACGTCCTGCGCTTCTTCGCTGACGATCGAGCTCGGCGCTGGCAGCTGGGGCCTCGCGTCGGTGGTGCCACCGCCCGGCAGCCGTAACCATTCACTGCCGGGCCCACGCTGGTCTGGGGTGCGAGGACGACGAGCCGCGCGTCCTGCCGGCCGGCCCCGTTCCCGCTGGAGGCCAACGTGGTCCTGCGCTCCGACCTTGGAGGGTGGCTGGCCAGTCCGGCTGGCACCTGTACACTCGACCTCTCCAAAGCCGAAACCGCAGGGGTGACCAGTGAAGCCGGGCACGGTAGGGCGTGTGATCGAAGGGGCGTTCGCCAACTTCAATGGAGTCCTCGTCGGCGAGAAGGACGGGAAGCTCGAAGTCGAGGCTCGAGGTCTTCGGGCGCAAGGCCGCGGTCCTGCTCGATCCCCGCCAGTTCCAGGCCGAGGGCGAGACCTTCACGCTGGAGATGCTGGAGGAGCAGGTCGAGGAGGCGGTGCGCAAGCGCGGCTTCCGGCAGCGCGCGTTCCTGTGGTGGTGCGAGCGCGTCGCGCAGGCCGCCCCGGAGACCGACGAGGGGCTCCTCGAGCTGGCCAAGCGCTTCGCCCCGGTCCAGCGACACCTGCAGGAGGAAGAGGAGGCGGCGGTCGTCGAGGCGCTCGCCGGGCTCCGCGCCGACTTCGCAGGGCTGGGTGGCGAGGCGCTCAGCGCACGGTGGCGGGCGGAGCAGGAGCAGTGGACCGAGTGGCGCTCCGTGGCTCAGCGGCTGGACGCGGAGTTCGTGGCGCGCTTCCCGGACCGGTTCCCGGAGGGCAAGCTCACCGACGCCGTGCGAGACCAGGCCTTCGAGCTGAGGCGGCGCGCCACGGCGCGCGCGCGTCGGGCCAGGCGGGAGCGGGAGAACGGCTTCGACCTGTCCGCAACCGCGCCGCGGGCACGGCACGCGGAAGCTCGAATCCCTGATCGAGGCCAACCCCAATCAGGCCGAGAGCTACCTCGCCTACGGCGACTGGCTGCAGACGCAGGGCGATCCCCGCGGCGAGCTGGTCGCGGTCCAGGCCCCCGAGCCTCATCGCGCCGCGGGCGTCTCGGGGACCGCGATCGCCGCGCGCGCGAAGAAGCTGCTCGCGGAGCACGGCGAGTACCTGCTCGGCGCCCTCGTGGACCTGGACGCGACCCTCGAGGTGAAGTGGGAGTTCGGCTTCATCCGCAGCGCACGGGTCGCCACCTCTCGCGGGGACGAGCAGGAGGGCATCAAGCTCGCGCAGGTCGTCGCCGCCCTGCTGGCGCTGCCCTCCGCCCGGTTCCTGAGAGCGCTCGCCATCGGGTGCCCGTCGGTCCACGAGGAGGGCGTCCTGGAGCAGGTCCACGGGGCGCTGGTGGCGGCAGGTCCGCGCCCGACCCTCCAGCAGCTCTCGCTGGAGACGGACCAGGACGAGGAGATGCTCTCCTGGACCAGCGCGGGACCGCTGCGCCCGCTGGCCCGGCTCTATCCCCGCCTGCGGGTGCTGAAGGTCCATGCGGGCGGCTTCGACCTCGCCGACGGGCCGGAGTTCCCGCTCCTGCGCGAGCTCACCCTCCAGACGTGCGGGCTCACCGCCGCCAACCTGGAGGGGCTGGGCGCCACGGGCTGGCCTTCGCTGGAGAAGCTGGAGCTGTGGGCCGGCAGCCGGTCCTACCAGGTGGAGCTCGCCACCGGCGACGTGCTCCCGCTGCTGCGGCCGGAGGGGTTCCCCAAGCTCAAGCACCTGGGCCTGATGAACCTCGAGTTCACCGACGAGCTCTGCGGGCTGCTGCCGCAGCTGCCGCTCATGGCGCAGCTCGAGTCGCTCGACCTCTCCATGGGGACGATGACCGACGCCGGCGCACAAGCGCTCCTCGAGCAGGCGCCGAGGCTGCGGCATCTGGGACGCCTGCGGGTCGCCGAGAACTACCTCTCGCCCGCGGCGGTCGCCGGCCTCGCCGCGCTCGGGGTGCCACTGGAGGCGGGCGAGCAGCGAGAGGCGGAGGAGTTCGAGGGCCAGCTGCACCGCTACGCGGCGGTGGGCGAGTAGCCTCCGCTCACCTCACGAACCCGAGGGCCGCTGGCGTGAGAAGGGCCTCAGACCGCCGCTGCGCCGGAGAGCGGCCTGACTTCAGACCGTAGGAGGTAGAGTGCGCCCCATGTTCTCCGAACGCCTCCCCCACGTGCTGACCCGCGCCGACCTGGCGACCCTGCTGACCCCGACCTACGCGACCGCGCAGAACGTCGACGACGAGGAGGCGCACGACCGGATGGCCCACGCGCTCACCGACCCCGAGCTGCTCGACGACCTCTACTGGGGCCTCTCGGAAGCCCTCTTGGCGCAGCAGGGCAAGCGCACGGAGGACGCGCTCATGGACTCCCTCGCCAAGCGCGTCTCGGCGAGGAAGGGTCGGCTGGCCCCGGCGACGAGCCCCGAGATCGCCGCGGTGCTCGTGCGCATCAACTTGCTCTTGAACCTGGCGCCGGAGTCGATGCGGGCGCTGCTCTCGACCGAGAAGGGCAAGGCCGCCCTGGACAAGGGGCTGCGTGCGCTGGGCACGCACCTCGTCAAGGAGCTGCTCAAGTAGCCCGCTCGACCTCACCTGAACGTAGGGCCTCGCGCGGGCGGACCGTGGCACCGGTGCACCACCCCGCCCGCTTCTGCCGCAGGAGCTTCACGCGGACCCAGTAACGGCCCGTCCGGTCGGAGGAAGACGGCGCTCGGGGGCGCGGGGCTCACGTCCGACAGGCCCGGCACGGCCGGTTCGATCCGCTCGACGGGGCTCCGAGATCCTCGTGGAGGGGCACGCGACGACCCTGACCGACCTGGCCGGCGTGGCCTGCGCTCGGCAGCTCTGGAAGAGCAGTGTGACGGCGGACGACCTGCACCAGAAGACCGGGCTGCAGCATCTCTACGACCTTCGCCACCAACGGTCCGCGCACCCTCACCTTGACCGCCACCGACCAGCTGGGCGGCACGGCCAGCAACCTCACTCGGCCTCGCACTCGTGGCTGCGCTGCAGGTCGTCCGACGGCGCCGTTGAAGCGCGCGAGGCGACGACGCTCGCACCGAGCGCGACCGCGCAGAGAGCCAGGATCGCGACGGGCACGCTCGCGGGGAGTACGAGCGTGCAGCCGAACTGCGTCGCGAGCGCGTTGTTGAGCGCGTGGGCCGCCATGGCCGGCAGGACGCTGCCCGAGGTCTCCGCGGTCCAGGCGTAGGCGAAGCCGGCGAGGAACAGGACGTGCGCGTTCGGCAGGTCCTGATGCCAGATTGAGAACGCGGCGGCGCTGACCAGGATCGCGGGCCATCGGCCCCAGCGGCGGCTGACGGCGCTCTGGAGCGCGCCGCGGAAGAAGCTCCTCGGCGAACGGCGCGACCACGATGCCGTGAACGACCTCGACGACTCCTCCCACCGGCCAGTCGGGTTCCGGGGGCCACCAGGGGAGTAGTGCCTGGAGGGAGTCGAGGGACACGTTGACTGCCATCGCCACGAGCACCAGGGCGCCGAAGCGTCGCCAACCGCCCGCTCGCGGGACCTGGAGCCTCGTCGCGCCCGGGCTGGCCGTCAACGCAGCGACGAACGCCGCGGCCTGGGCGAGCGCGAGGGCAGAGGAGGAGCTCGCCGATTCCCGTGGGATGGGCGGGGACGCGGGCCTCGGGACGCAGTGCCCAAGACGTGTGGCGCAGGGTGAGGAAGCCGTCGAGGAGGCTCCCGGCCGCGCCAAACGCTGGCGCCGCGGCGATCAGACAGGCGAGCGCGGCCAGGGCAGCCACGGCGGGCCACGGGCCGGCGGTCTTGGGACCTGCGGCAGTCACCAGCTACTCCCCTTCGCCCGTGTCCATGCCGAGCCCCGACGTCATGTCACAAAGTAGCTGCCTATCTTTAGCGGGGTCGGTTCGTGCGTCCGCGTGGCTCCCGAGCCAGTCGCCGCACGCGAGCCGTACCTTCCCTTTACGCAGAGCCGGCGCTCCAACCCCACCTTCGCCGTGTTGGAGAGCGCAGGCAACTGAGGTGAGCCAGGCAGCGCCGTGGCGGCAGAAGCTCGACCAGGAAGGCCGAAAGCAACCAGCGGACCCCCTCCCGCGGTTTGGGAGGGGGGAGGGCTGCGGGTGGAGTCCTTCGGGCGCGCTGCTTCTCGAGCTTCTCGGGCTAGAAGTCGGCGTTGCCCGGAGTGCGCGGGTACGGGATGACGTCGCGGATGTTGGCCATGCCCGTGGCGTAGATGATGGCCCGCTCGAAGCCCAGCCCGAAGCCGGCGTGCGGCACGCTGCCGTAGCGGCGCAGGTCGCGGTACCAGCCGTAGCTCTCCTTGGGGAGCTTCAGCTCGTCCAGGCGGCGGTCGAGCACCTCGAGCCGCTCCTCGCGCTGCGAGCCGCCGATGATCTCGCCGATGCCGGGGGCGAGGACATCCATGGCCGCCACGGTCTTCCCGTCGTCGTTCTGGCGCATGTAGAACGCCTTGATCTCCTTCGGGTAGTTCATCACCACCACCGGGCGACCCACGAGCTCCTCGGTCAAGTAGCGCTCGTGCTCGGTCTGCAGGTCCATGCCCCAGCGCACCGGGAACTCGAACTTCTTCTTGCTGGCCTCCAGGCGCTTGATGGCCTCGCCGTAGTCGAGACGCTCGAACGAGGACTCGATGATGCCGCGCAGGCGGGTGAGCAGGTCGGGCCCGGCCTTCCAGCCGGCCTTGCCCTTGTTGCTCTCCTGCGCCTCCTTGGCGGCGCGCTCGGCAAAGAACTCCATGTCGTCGGGGCGCTGCGCCAAGAGGTCCTTGTAGATGGTCTTGACGAACTCCTCGGCCAGGTTGGCGTCGTCGTTGAGGTCGGCGAAGGCGATCTCCGGCTCGATCATCCAGAACTCCGCCAGGTGGCGCGGCGTGTTGGAGTTCTCGGCGCGGAAGGTGGGGCCGAACGTGTAGACGTTGCTGAGCGCCAGGCAGTAGGCCTCGACGTTGAGCTGGCCGCTGACGGTCAGCCCCGCCTGCTTGCCGAAGAAGTCCTTGCTGTAGTCGATGTCGCCCTTGTCGTTGCGCGGCAGGTTGGCGAAGTCGAGCGTGGAGACGCGGAACATCTCGCCCGCGCCCTCGCAGTCGCTGCTGGTGATGATGGGCGTGTGCACCCAGTAGAAGCCGCGCTGGTCGAAGAAGCGGTGCACCGCCTGCGCGAGCGTGTGCCGCACGCGGGCGATGGCCCCGAAGGTGTTGGTGCGCGGGCGCAGGTGGGCGACCTGGCGCAGGAACTCGAAGGAGTGCTGCTTGGGCTGGATGGGGTAGGTGTCGGGGTCGTCCACCAGCCCGATGACCTGCACCGACTTGGCCTGCACCTCGACCGACTGGCCCTTGCCCTGGCTCGCGACCAGCTCGCCCACCACCTTGATGGAGGCGCCCGTGGTCAGCCGCAGGATCTCGCCCTCGTAGTTGGGCAGGGTGTTCTGGGCGACGACCTGGATCGGCTGGAAGCCCGAGCCGTCGTGCAGGTGGATGAAGGAGAGCCCGGCCTTCGAGTCGCGGCGGGTCCGCACCCAGCCGGCCAGCGTGACGGTGCTCCCCACCGGGATCTGGCCCTTGAGCAGGCTGGCAATCGTCGTTCGTTCCATGTCGTCTTCCTCGCGTCGCTTCTGCGCGTCGTCCCGCAGAACAAGGGGGACGGAGTATCACAGGTGCGTGGCGGCGTCAGTCCTCGCTCACCCGCACGCCTGACCCGGAGCAGGTGCGCTCGCGCTCGGGTTGGAGCTCGAGCGTCGGCCCCGGGTGCATGCCCCTCCTTCGGAGCCGCGTGAGGAGTGACGAGCCGCCGGACGGGCCCCGCGGGCGTGCGACTCGAGCGCACGCGCGCGGTGCCGAGGTTCGACGACCTACCGCAGGCGAACGGCGAGGTCGTAGGTCTTGTGCGCCGAGTCGAAGTAGGGCGAGGCGGTGATGCGCACGTAGTAGACCCCGGCGTTCTGGAGCGGGTCGCTCTGCGCCGAGTCGAGGAAGTCTCGGTCCTCGCTCTCGGTCAGCTTCGTCGACCCGTCCGTGTCGAAGATCGCGACGACGGTATCGGTCTTGAGATCGAGCCCGACCGTCTGGACGTCGAGCGTCTTCCCCAGGTCGGCGCCCGTCACCGTCACCTTGTACCAGTCCGCGTCCCCCTGGGCGGAGAGCGTGGCGCCGCGCACCGCGAAGGGCGGCGTCACCAGCATGCCGCTCGTCGCCACGTCGTTCGGCTCCACCTCCGCGCCTCCGGTGACGGTCGTCTCGACGACGTACAGGCCGACCTTGTTTCCGGGCGCGCCACCGGTATCGCGAGCGACGACGTACACCGGGTCGGTGGTGTCGAGCACGGCCGTCGCCCCGGGGCCCCTGGCGAAGAGATCGGCGAACTTGCCGCTGCTCGGAAGGAAGAAGCCGATGGTCGACGCGGTGCCCGTCACCGAGAGGTCCACGAGGGTCAGCTGGGCGGTCGCGAGCTGGTAGCTGAAGAGCGCGCTGTCGCCAGCCCCAGCGAGCAGCGCCTCGCCGGGCTGCGCGTGGGTGGCCGCGACCGGCTGACGCGCGGCCAGGGGGATCGCCTTCGGGGCCAGGGAGGTGACGGTCGCCCCGCTGGGTCCACTCGTCACCGAGAGGTCGAGGTCCCCTGCTGGCGTGAACGAATCCACGACGAGGTCGAACGAGACCTCGTACAGGCCGACCGCGGAGAGGCTCACCTGCGTCCCAGCCGGGGCGGCGACCTGGATGTTCGGGTAGGCGATGGGAGCGAACGTGCCGTCGCCCGTCTTGGTCATGTCGAACGGCGTGGTCAGGTCGAGCATCCTCGCCCTCACGGCGATCACGCTCCCCTGGGCGAGCGTGCCCACGGTCGTGATCGCCAGCGGCGAGATCACCTCGAACCCGCCCCGGTAGGTCTCGGTCGCGCTTCCGTCGGTCACGACCACGTCGCGTGCGCCGAGCGCGGCGTCGTCGTCCACCTCGACCCTCGCGATCAGGCTCGTGGGGCTGGCGACGATCACGTCCTTGACCCCGATGCCCGCCCCGAAGTCGACGGAGGCCGTATCGGACCAGGCCGTCACGTCCCCGCTGATCGTGATCCGCGCCTCCCGTCCCGTGAAGACCACCGAGGGGATGATGGCGCTGATGCTCGGGTCGGCGACCGCGGGATCTCCCGGGTCTCCAGTGGCGCCGGTGGCCCCCGTCGGGCCCACCGGCCCCTGGGGCCCGGTCTCACCCGGGGCTGCCTGGCAGGCAGCCACCAGCAGGGACGCCGCCAGACACAGGCTGCGAAGTGCGCTCCATGAACCAGTCATTGGCTTTCACCTTGGTCGTGCAGTGGTTGGATGGCCGGTGCCTGGGCGTTCGACGAAGGCTTCCCCTCCCGGCACGCTGTCCCAGTAGCACACCAGCGGCCCGGCAGACGACCCGCCCGGACTGCGCCGACCGGCCGCCCGTCCACTTCACCTCCAGTCGACCCGGGGCCCACAGCGCTGGGCGCGCGGCGGTATTCTCGGTCCAGGCTCCGGGTCGCAGGAAGCGGAGCCGAAACCGAAGTTGGAGCAACGATTGAGCTCGGTGCCGCGACGAGCTCGCCTCTCGACGGGTGAAGGGGCATTCCAAGGTCGCCATGGTCCCGAAGGACGCACCCGATCGTCGTCCTCCCCCGGCCGGACCGGCCGATCCCGACGGCGGCGCCGAGGGACTCGAGGCCCGCCGCTCGTGGTCCTCGCGGCTCCTGGGCGGCGGCTCGGTGACGATGGAGGAGCGGGTCTACCGGCTCATGACGCTGGTCGCGGCCTTCACCTCCCTCTGCGTCATCCTGCCCACCAACCTCCTGCAGCACTTCTCGCCTTGGCTCCACGTCGTGGTCGGCGCCTTCGGCCTGGCCAACGCCGCGCTGTTCGTCGCCGCGCGCCGCGGGTTCTTCAGCCACGCGCTGGTCGTCGCCCTGCTGATGGCGGCGCTGGACACCTCGTACTTCCTCAACGGCGGGAGCTTCGGCAGCGTCCCGATGGTCTTCTTCCTCTTCATCGGGCTGCCGGTGGTCTTCGCGCGCGGCCAGGCCCGCCCGTTCATGTTCGCGGTCTACCTCGCCAACGGCATCGGCCTGATCCTCGCCGGCCACTTCTTCCCCGGCCTGGTGCTGCCCTTCGCCAGCGCGGACGACCGCTTCCTGGATATGCTCTCCGGCTACGCCGTCGCCTCCACCGCCAGCGCCCTCATCACCTGGGTCCTGGTGGACTCGAACTTGAAGGAGAAGGCCCGCCTCGCGAGCGTGACCGCGCGCCTGAAGGAGTCCGTCGAGGAGGCCCACCGGCTGCGCGGGCTGCTGCGCATCTGCGCCTGGTGCGGCAAGGTCCGCACCGAGGAGGCGCTCTGGGAGGAGGTGGCGGGCTACCTCGCCAAGCACAGCGAGGTCGAGCTGGTGCAGGCCTTCTGCCCTGCGTGCGAGGAGCAGCGCCGCAAGCGCTCCGGGGAAGGGACGGGCACCCGGTGACCCCAGCCTTCCTGAAGACCGCGCTGTGGAAGGCCTTCGCGCCCGAGCGGGTCCAGGGCACCGACGACCGCCTCTACCGAGGCTTCGCCCTCGGCCTGGCCGTGCTCCTGCTCGGCGTCTCGCTGCCGCTCAACGCCCTGCAGGGCCTGCCGCTGCGCCTGCTCGCGCCGGTGGCGGCAGGCGGGCTGGCGAGCGCGCTGCTCTTCGCGCTCTCGCTGCGCGGCCAGCGGCACGACTGGGCCTTCTTGGGGCTCGCGCTGGGGCTGCTGACATTCTGGTTCTTCGCCTACGGCGGGTCCTGGGGCAGCACGCCCATGCACCTGTTCGCCATCGTCGGCCTCTCGGTGGTCCTGTTCCGCGGCCGCGGGCGCGTCGCCGCGCTCTGCCTCGTCGTCGGCGCCGGGCTCGCGCTCTTCGTTGCCGAGCGGCTCTTCCCGCAGCTGGTCTCGCCCATCCCCAGCGACGCCGCCCGGACGGCGGACCTCGTCGTCGGCGTCGTGGTCTGCGGCGCCGCCAGCGGGATGCTCTTCTGGACGGTCGCCGTGGGCTATCGCACCGACCTGCGACACATCGGCGAGGCCAACGAGCAGCTGCGCGCGAGCCTGGCGGACGTCGAGGCGCTGCGCGGCCTCCTCCCGGTCTGCCCCTCCTGCAAGAAGATTCGCGACGACGCCGGACACTGGCAGGCCCTCGAGCGCTACCTCCAGGAGCACGTGGGCACGCACGTGACCCATGGCATCTGCCCCAGCTGCGCCCGGAAGTGGGACGAGGAGGGCAAGGGGCAGGACGCCAGGCCTGAGAGCGGCGGAGTCGGAAGTAGCGGCGAGCCTCACCCCCTGACCCCCTCTCCGGCTTCGCGGAGAGGGGGAACTCGGCCTTGTACCCTCAGGAGACGGTCACGTGGATGAGCAAAGCCCAAAGGCTTCGAGCCCGCCGCGCGAGAGAAAGGAAGTCACCCCTCTCCGCGAAGCCGGAGAGGGGCCGGGGGTGAGGTCCGTCTTTCGATCTGCCACCTGCCTGCGCGGACCGCTACGGTCCCGGCAGGCCCAAGGATTCTCGGGCGCCTCCCGGAGAGCCTCGAGCCGCGATCGCAAGAACTGAGCACCCGCGGGCGTTTCAATCTTCGGAACGCAAGAACGTCTCCTGACAGCCGCTCGTGGGGGGAGCCGGAATGCCGACATCGTGCGCAGGGACCCGCCGACCCGCTCGGACCACCGAGCGCCGACACGGCGAGCTGTTGCGGCCGTCGATCCGCGGGCGTCACGCAAGAGGCTGCCGAAGGCAACCAACGGGTTTCTCCCCGGAGCCCTGCGGTCACTCACCCCTATCCTCAGAGACCCGACCGCGACGGGGAGACGGAAGAGGGGCCCTGCCCGGGAGGTGCTGATGGCCCGCGAACCCCTCGAACGCCTGCGAGAGCGGTATGCCCAGCGGCAGAGGGAGGCCGACGAGGCCCGCCTGCGTCTGGAACAGGAGCAGGCCAGGCACCGCATCCTTTCATCCGGTCGCTCGGCGTCGGTCGGCCCGCCCGCCATCCCCGAGGCCGACGAGCCGTACCGCGCGCTGCTCGAGGCGCTGAGCGAGGGCGCGGCGCGCCTGGCCGAGGACGGGACCATCCTGTGGTGCAACCGCCACTTCGCGCAGCTGCTCGAGGCCCCGGCCTCCGAGCTTCCGCGGACGGACCCTCCACGACTTCGTCGCGCCGGCCGCTCGGCCCGCGTTCGCGTCCCTGCTCGGCTCGGCCCATGGCACCGCCAAGGGCGAGGTCCTCCCCCTGCGCACTCGGGCCGGCAGTGACGTCTCGGCGCACCTGTCGGCCGTCGCCCTTCCGCCGCCCGCCCAGCAGCCGGACGCGGCCGTCGACGGGGCGCCGCGGACGCTGTGCGTGCTGGCCACCGACTTCGCGCCGTGCGAACGGGAAGCTCGACCAGCTGCTCGCTTCGGTGGCGGACGGCGTCCTGGTCTACGACCGCCGGCGCACGGTCGTCCGGGCCAACGCGGCCGGCGTCGCCGCCCTGGGCTTCGACCCGGTGGGGCTGGAGCGCGGCGAGCTGGAGCGGCGGCTCGCGCTCGAGTGGCCCGACGGCCGAGGCCTGACGGCCGAGGAGCTGCCCGGCTCGCGCGCCCTCGGGGGCGAGACGGTCCAGGCGCTGCGGCTGGTGCTCCCCCGCGACGGCCGGCGGCGCCACTTCAGCGTGAGCTGCGCGCCGCGGCAGGCCGGCGGCCGGGTCACCGGCGCGGTGTCGGTCTGGCACGACGTGACGGCGTTCGAGGAGGCCCGCGAGGCGCTGCGCCAGAGCGAGAGCCGCTTCCGCACCTTCTTCGAGACCCCGGCGGTCGGCACGGCGGAGCTTCGCTCGAGGGCCGCTTCGTGGAGGTGAACGACCGCTTCTGCGAGATCACCGGCTACCCGCGCGCCGAGCTCCTGCAGATGGGCCCGGCGGACCTCTCGCCGCCCGAGGACGCCCGCCGCGACCGGGCGCTGCTCGACGCCGCCCTGCGCGAGGACCGGCCCACCTACGAGCTGACCAAGCGCTACCGGCGCAAGGACGGGCGCGTCATCTGGGTCCAGGTCAGCGCCGCCATGGTGCGGGACGCCGGCGGGCGGCCGGTCCGGGCGGCGGGGTTGGTCCAGGACATCACCGCGCAGAAGGAGTCGGCGCTGGAGCTGGCCCGGGCCCGCGACCGCCTCGAGCGCGCCCAGGCGGCGGCGCGAATCGGCACCTTCGAGTGGGACCCCACCGACCCGGACCGGCTGTTCACCTCGGGGATGGAGGTCGTCTACGGCGAGGAGAAGGGGAGCCTCGGCGGCCGCTACGCCTCCTGGACCCGGCGGCTCCACCCCGAGGACCTTCCCCGGGTCGAGGCGCACCTGGCCGACGTGGCCGCCGGCCGGTGCCCGTACGACGTCGAGTTCCGCGTCTGCTGGCCCGACGGCTCGGTGCACTGGGTCGCCGCCCTGGGCCGCCTCGAGCGCGACGCCCAGGGGCGCGCGGTGGGCCTGACGGGCGTCAACCTGGACATCACCGACCGCAAGCGGGCGGAGGAGGAGCTGCGCGAGAGCCAGGCGCGCCTGCGGATGGTGCTCGAGAACTCGCTCGACGCCGCCTACCGCCGCGACCTGCAGCAGGGCCGCTTCGACTACCTCAGCCCGGTCATCGAGTCGGTCAGCGGGTTCACCGCCGCCGAGATGTGCGCGATGAGCCACGAGGAGGGCCTGGGGCGCGTCCACCCCGAGGACCTCCCCCGCCTGCAGGCCGCGCTCGCGGAGGCGGAGCGGACGGGCACGCTGAGCGTGGAGTACCGCTTCCGCACCAAGCGCGGGGAGTACTGCTGGCTCGCGGACCGCGCGGTGATGGTCCGGGACGAGCGCGGCCGGCTGCGCTACCGCACCGGCTTCGTGCGCGACGTCTCCGAGGCGAGGCTGGCGGATCTCGAGCTGCAGGAGCGCGAGCGGCGCTTCCGCACGCTCTTCGAGACCAGCCCCGCGGGCATCGTGGTGTTGGCCCTCGACGGCCGCATCGTCGACTTCAACGAGCGCGCCCACCTCCAGCTGGGCTACAGCCGCGAGGAGTTCGCGCGGCTGTCCGTGCGCGAGATCGAGGCGAAGGAGGACCCGGCCGCCGTCGCCGCCCACCTGGCGAGCATCGACGCCACCGGGGCCGCCTTCTTCGAGACCCGGCAGAAGGCCAAGTCCGGAGAGGTCCGCGACGTCCTCGTCGACGTGCGCACCATCGAGGTGGGGGGCCAGCGCCGGATTCTCGCCGTCTGCCGGGACATCACCGACAGCAAGCGGGCCGAGCAGGCGCTGCAGGACGCCGACCGCAACAAGAACCAGTTCATGGCCATGCTCTCCCACGAGCTGCGCAACCCGCTCGCCCCCATCCGCAACAGCCTCTACGTCCTCGACCGCGCCCCCGCCGGCTCGGACCAGGCCGCGCGCGCCAAGGCGGTCATCCAGCGCCAGGTGGTGCACCTCTCCCGGCTCGTCGACGACCTGCTCGACGTCACCCGCATCACCCGCGGCAAGATCCGCCTGCAGCGCGAGCTGCTGGACCTGGGCGAGGTGGTGCGCAAGACGGTGGAGGACCTGCGCCCCGGGTTCGAGGCCGCCCAGATCGGCCTCGAGCTCGCCGCCGGGCCGGCCCCCGTCCCCGTCGTCGGCGACCGCACGCGCCTGGCGCAGGCGCTGGGCAACCTGCTGCACAACGCGCTCAAGTTCACCGAGCGCGGCGGAAAGGTGGCGGTCCGGCTCGAGCAGGACCTCGGGCGCGGCGAGGCGGTGCTCACCGTCGCCGACGACGGCGCCGGCATCTCCGCCGAGATGCTGCCGCGCCTGTTCCAGCCCTTCACCCAGGCCGAGGACACCCTCGACCGCACCCGCGGCGGGCTCGGCCTCGGGCTCTCGCTCGTCAAGGGGCTGTCGGAGCTGCACGGCGGCTCGGTGGCCGCGCGCAGCGCCGGCCTGGGCCACGGCTCGCAGTTCACCGTGCGACTGCCGCTCGACCGCGGCCTGGCCCGGGGAGCCGGTCCGGCCCAGGGCGCGCCGCCGGCGCGGCGGCGGGTGCTCGTCATCGAGGACAACGTCGACGCGGCGCAGAGCCTGCGCGACGTGCTCGAGCTCGGGGGGCACGAGGTCGCCGTGGCGCACAACGGGCCCGTGGGGATCGCCCAGGCGCGCGCCTGCCGGCCCGACGTCGTGCTGTGCGACATCGGCCTGCCCGGGCTGGACGGGTACGGCGTGGCCCGAACCCTGCGCGCCGACCCGGAGCTCCGGGGCACGACCCTGGTCGCGCTGAGCGGCTACGCCATGCCCGAGGATCTCCAGCGCGCCGCCGAGGCTGGCTTCCGCGCGCACCTCGCCAAGCCGCCGAGCCTGGAGCAGCTCGAGCAGGTTCTCTCCAGCGTGCCCGCCGCGCCTCGCGCCGCGCGCGCCTCAGGCGTCGGGGAGAGCGCGGTCCCCGGGGTATAGGCCCGCCGCGCTTGGGTCAGGAAGAAGGAGGAGCCGGCTGGCCCACGGCGCGGCGCGCCAGCAGCGCCTGGCGCACCGCCTCCAGCGTCTCGGGTGAGCGGTCCAGGAGCGCGCGCGCGTCCGGGAAGACCAGCGACTCTTCGACGAGGAAGTGCTCGTTGAACGTCGCCGCGAGGGAACGGGTGCGGCGGTCGAGCCGCGGGCCGAGAGTGGCCAGGCTCGCTCCGTCCTTGGCGAGCGCCGCCCAGAGCGGGGCGAGCCGCTGCACCTGCTCGGTGAGGTGGCGGTGGAACTGGAGGGCGAGCCGGAGCTCCTGGCGCGTCTGCGCGGACAGGCCCTGGGCGGCGAGCGCCGGCGCGAGGACGTCGCCTTCGTCGAGCTCGTGGCGGCGCCAGGCCGCGTCGAAGAACTCGAGGACGCGGCGCGCGCCGGCCTGCGTCGCCGCCACCCCGCCCTCGCCTCCGGCCAGTCGCAGCGCCGCGCCGATGGCCTCGCGGATCCTCCGGTGGTCCTCCAGCAAGAGGTCGATGGGGTGGCCGGGCGGGGCTGCCGAGGTCATACGCTGCTCTTCTAGCTTCGTGCCCTGCGTCCCGCCGCGGGATCGGCCCGTCCGGCCGCCCGTCCCCGCGCGATGTCGCCACGCGCTGCTCGAGCCCTCGGTCGCTTGATCACCTGAGGACCGTGCCTCCGACAGGCCGCCCGCAGGATTTCTGGAGGGCCCCGAGGTCCACGCCATCTCGAGGTTCATGGTCCGACCGCTCGATGGCCACCTTGCCTCCCGAGCACGCGAGCCTGCGCTCGGGAGACGGCCCATGAAGGGATGGACGGCGGCAGTCGGATTGGCGCTTGCGACGGTGAGCTGCGGGATCGAAAGCGACGGTTCCAGCCTGGTCTCCTGCCCCTCCCAGCGCGCGGGCTGCGAGCCACAGCTCTCGGTGATGACGCTCAACCTCTACGCGGGCGCCGATGTGGCCCCCATCCTGCTCGCCCCGTCGTTCGAGGCGGTGCCCGCGTTGGTGACCCGAACCTTCGCCGACCTTCAGGCCACGGACTTCCCGGCGCGAGCCCAGAAGATCGCCGACCTGATCCAGGCGGCGCGCCCCGTGCTCATCGGGCTGCAGGAGGCCGAGCTGGTGCGCATCCAGAGCCCTGGCGACTACTTCCAGGGCAACCCGGCCCTAGCCTCGACCGTGGTCTACGACTACCTGCAGATCCTGCTCGACGCGTTGCACACGCGGGGCCTGGACTACGAGCTCGTCAGCTCGCACGAAGGCGCGGACATCGAGCTGCCCGACAGCGACGGGAACGACCTGCGGCTGACGGATCGCGAAGCCATCCTGGCGCTGCGCGACCCCGGGCTGAGCCTCTCCAACCCGTTCGGGCGCTCGTACGCCGTGAACCTCACCCTGCCCATCGGCGGACTGGGCGGGCCGCTGGTGGAGGTGCGCAAGGGCTTCGTGAGCGTGGAGGCGCGCTACGGCGGCCACGACTTCCGCTTCGTCACCACGCACCTGGAGCCGGTGATCCATCCGCTCGAAGCGCCCATCCAGACCGCGCAGACCCAGGAGCTGGTCGTCGCGCTCGCCGACGAGTGGCGGCCGACGCTCTTGGCCGGCGACTTCAACGCCAGCGCCGAGCTCCCGTTCACGACGCCGACCACGCTGCTCCTGCAGCTCTCCGGGTTCCAGGATCTCTGGGGGGTCGGCGGCGCGGGCCCGGGCCTCACCTGCTGCCAGGGCCCGTCGTTGCTCAACTCGATCTCCTTGCTCGACCAGCGCATCGACCTGGTGCTCGGACGCGGCCTGCCGGACGGCCTCGCGGTCGGCGTCGAGGTCATCGGCGACGCCCAGACGGACCGGACATCCTCGGGCCTCTGGATCTCCGATCACGCGGGCGTGATCGCAGGTTTCTCCCTGGGCGCGACGGCTCGTCCCGCTCGTCACCATCCCACTCGGGACCTCGAGAATGGCTGTCGACCCTGGTGGCGACGGACCAGGCGAGCCGGGCGACACCCCCCTGTGGCGATAGGGCGAAGCGCGGACGCTGGGCTTCGACCGAGCGCGGGGACATCGTGCCCCGCCTCGGCCTCCGCGCAGGACCCCAGCAACTCGAGCGCGGTTCGCGGCGATGGGACGAAGCTGGGTGGTGCAGCCGAGAGGTCGCCGACTGCAGCCCCGGAAAGGCGTTCCCGCGCCACACGCCCGAGCGGTCTTCAGGGCCAGGCCGTTACGCATTGCCAGGCATGGAGACGATCTCGGGGTACGACTACGTGGTGGTGGGGTCCGGGTTCGGAGGGTCCGTCAGCGCCCTGCGCCTGGCCGAGAAGGGCTACAAGGTCGCGGTGCTCGAGGCGGGCAAGCGCTTCGGTGCGGACGACTTCGCCAAGACGAGCTGGGACCTGCGCCGCTTCCTGTGGGCGCCGCTGCTGCGCTGCTTCGGCATCCAGCGGCTGACGCTCCTGCACGACGTCCTGGTGCTGTCGGGCGCCGGGGTGGGCGGCGGGAGCCTCGTGTTCGCCAACACCCTGCCCGTGCCCAAGGCCGAGATCTTTCGCAACCCGGGCTGGCCGGCCGGCGAGGACTGGGAGCGCACGCTGGCGGATCACTACGCGACCGCCCGCCGAATGCTGGGCGCGACGACCAACCCGCGGCTGACGCGCGCGGATGAGGTCCTCAGGGACGTCGCCACCGAGATGGGCTTCGGCGACACCTGGCACCCGACCGAGGTCTCGGTGTTCTTCGGGGAGCCGGAGAAGACCGTGCCCGACCCCTTCTTCGGCGGGCGCGGGCCCGAGCGCGCAGGCTGCCGGTTCTGCGGCGGGTGCATGGTCGGCTGCCGCCACAACGCCAAGAACACGCTCGACAAGAACTACCTGTACCTGGCCGAGAAGCTGGGCGTGGACGTCTTCCCCGAGACCACCGTCGACCGGCTCGAGGCGCTTCCCGGCGGCGGGTATCTCCTGCGAAGCCACCGCTCGACCCACTGGTTCCGCGGCGGCCGACGCGAGTGGCGCGTCCCGCGCGTCGTTCTCAGCGCCGGCGTGCTGGGCACCTTGTCGATCCTGCTCGCGGCCCGCGACGCCGGGACCCTGCCTGGCCTCTCGCCGGCGCTGGGCCTGCGCGTGCGCACCAACAGCGAGGCGCTGGTGGGCTCGACCTCGCGGCGCACGGACATCGATCTGACCGACGGCGTGGCCATCACCTCCAGCGTCTATCCGGACGCCGCGACGCACATCGAGCCCGTACGCTATCCGCGGGGCTCGGACGCGATGGGGCTCTTGGGCAAGCTGCTCACCGACGGCGGGCCCGGGCTGCCGCGGCCGCTCAAGTACCTCCTCGAGTGCCTCAAGCACCCGCTGGACCACCTGAGATCGCTCTTCCCCTTCGGCTGGGCGCGCAAGACGATCATCCTCCTGACCATGCAGACCACCGACAACCACCTGCGGGTGATCCGCCGGCGGCGCTGGTGGTGGCCGTACTCGTTCGCACTCACCTCGCGGCCCTCGGACGAGTCCGCGCGGCGCAACCCGTCCTACATCCCCGTGGCCAACGAGGTGGCCCGGCGGGTGGCGCGCAAGATCGACGGCTGGCCGGTCTCGGCCATCAACGAGGTGCTGCTCGACGTGCCGACCACCGCGCACATCCTGGGCGGCGCGGCCATCGGCGACTCGCCCGAGACCTCGGTCTGCGACGCGCGCCACCAGGTCTTCGGCCACCCTGGGCTCTTCGTGGTCGACGGCTCCTCGGTGCCGGTGAACCTCGGCGTCAACCCCTCGCTGACCATCACTGCGATGGCCGAGCGGGCGATGAGCGCCATCCCGGCCTGCCCCAAGAAGCTCGGAGCGTGAGACGGGCGACCTCGGTGCGGTGCGCGGTCCGCGCCCTGCGCTGGCCGTTCGCCGCTACTCAGAGCAGCACGCGCTCCGAAGGTCCGCGGGACCACTGCTCGACCCATCGGGCAACGTGCATCGTCAATCCATGCGCAGCAGCCTCGAGTGCCGGAGCTCATCGCGAGCGAGCAGCGCAACGCCGGCTTGCGTTCCAATCGTCTCTACGATCACGACTGCGTCCGGATCCTCGAAGCTCACACGGGTCGGCGTCCCGGACTTCTCCAGCTCGTCGTAGAGAAACTCGCCGAGTCGCCGCTCTTCGTCTTGTGTGGAGATGCGGCCCTTGAAGCCCCGACGGTGAATGCGCACGTGAAAGCTCTTCCCCGCGAGCGCGCCCGAATACCTGGACACGCCCTGCCTGGCTTTGGCCTGGAATTCCTCACGCGACCCGAACGTGAATGTCTGGTCGCAAGGGATGACGTGCGACAGGTAGGCGAGGTGGTCGGGCTGTGCCGCGACCTCCTCGTCGAGCGCGCGAAGGACGGCGCGGGGGTTCTCTGCCTTCATGACCAGCACGTCGAGGAAGCGAGACACGGCTACCGGGCCGAGGTTGAGCCTGCGTAGCGCCCCGAGCGCGCGGCTCACCTGCCCGCGGAGGGTGACGACGACATTCCATTCGCGCATCGTTCGCTCCCGTGCTGCTCCCAGGCCAGTACGAGCCTTCCATCAGGGGTGAGGCCCACGCTGGTGCCGAAGCGGCGACCTTCCCAGTTGAGCGTGTCGCGAAGCCAGAGCGTGCCAGCCACGTCGGCCCGCGCTATCCGAAAGCGCCGCACGGTGGTGGGAACCATCTCGAGACGACGGAGCCTGCCGCTCGCCGGCTCCAGCTCCGCGAAGTACATGAGGCCCAGGTCGCCTCGATACTCTTCGTGGCCTCGAATCCCCTCGTAGTCGTCGAGGAGGTCTCCGCAGCCATAGAGAACAAGCTTCTGTCGGAAGACCTCGATGCCTTTGACGTGGTGTGAGGAATGGCCGTGGACGACGTCCGCGGCGCCGCAATCGATCAGCGAGTGGGCGAAGTCCACCTCCTCGGGCGGGACCTCGAGGCCCCAGTTCGCACCCCAATGGATGGATGCCACCACGACATCGCGCGGCCGGCGCGCTGCGAGCATCCGCTCGCCGACCTCTGCCGCGGTCCTGGGCGTGAGGTCCGAGAGCAGGTTCACGCCAGGCCGCTCCGCGCTCGCGGCCCACTCGGGCGGGATACCGCTGGTCCAATGCCCCATCGCGAAGACGAGTACGCGCCGCCCTGGAGCGAGCTCGTGGATGACGGGAGCTCGAGCTTCGTGGGCGTCGAGGCCGGCACCCGCCGCTCGAATCCCGGTCGCTGCAAGGCAATCGAGCGTGTCCTGAAGTCCCTGATAGCCCCAGTCGAGGACGTGGTTGTTCGCCAAGCTGCAGCATTGGATGCCGGCGGCGCGCAGGCAGGCGACGTTCGACGGGTGCATCCGGTAGTGGATGCCCTTGCCCTCCCAGTCGTCGTCACTCGTCGTGGCGCTGGTCTCGAGGTTGATGAGCCGGAAGTCCGGTGCGGCGCGCCTCAGCTCCTCGAGGGCATCGCCCCAGACCTCGGAGAAGCCCAGGGGGCGCCGGAAGGGCCCGTGCGCCATCTCAGCCAGCATGACGTAGTCCCGAGCGTCCCTGACGTAGTCCTCGTGGAGCAGGGGATCGCAGTGGAAGGGCAGCGCCTGGTCGACGCCCCGGCCCGTCATCACGTCGCCGCCAAGGAGCAGCTCCGTCACGTCGTCCCGTGCCATGGCTGCTCGCCCCCCGTGACGAGCCCGACCGGTCGCTCGGGCCTCACGATCCCGTTCTCGAGGCACTTGATGAAGCCGCTCGCCGCATGTCCGGTGACGTCGACCCTCTGCGTGCGGTCCTCGAGCGAGTATCCGAACCCTCCGCGCTCGCGCGGCGTGCACCCGACGGTCCGCTGGGCGGCGATGAGCAGGGAGAGCGCCCTCTGTGCATACGAGCGGAAGGCATCGGCTCGGTCGCTGTTCACGAGGGCGGCGACCGCGAAGGCGTCGCTGACCCCTTCGAGCGCGCAGGCGACTTCGACGCAAGCCTGCGCGAAGGGGAAGCGCGCGAGGTCGTCGTAGAAGCCCGCCTCGGCGATGCGGTCGTGCAGCTCGCAGAGGTAGGTGGCGACGAAGCGCCGCGTCTCCGCCCGAGTCGTCGACTCGCAGAGCATCCTCCCGGCCTGGGACTGCCAGTTGGCGAAGAAGACGAGCGTCTCTGGGGCGACGCGGCCGCGATCGAAGTACGAGAGGCGGTAGTACCTGAAGCTCCGCTCCACGCTGTCGAGAAAGCGGGCGTCGCCCGTCAAGCCAAAGCTCTCCAGCAACGCGAGCATCGCCTCCGCCGGCGAGAGATCCTCGGCGCCGCCCTCCACCCCGGCGTCGAAGGTGGCCTGGTATGAGCCATCCCTCCGCTGCTGGCGCAGAATGGCCTCCGCCAGCGGCAGCGCGCGCTCGGCCCTGTCGGCGCGGTGGGAGCGCGCCAACGCGAGGATCAAGACCGCGTTATGGCCGATGGTCGCCGGCTCGTCAGACGGCGTGACCACAGAGCCCCGGGACGAGGTGACGACCAGAGCCTGGAAGCGGTCCAGCGCGCGGGTCGTCACCCGCTGCAATTCGTCTCGGCCGAGGAAGTCGCCGAGCACCTCGATATCCCAGATCGCGGCGATGTCGCGGATGAGGCTGCCGTCGACGACCACCCTCTCGAGCTCGGGGTCGTAAAGGTAGGCCAAGCTCCCGGTGGCGGGCTCAACCATGCCCCGGTACCAGTCAAAGATGAGCTGCAAGCGCTCGCTGACAAGACCAGCCATGACGCTTCGGTATGACCGTCCACCTCGAAGGTAGCGTTCCCCGACACGCGATGGTGCTGCCTGCCCTGGTCGGACCCCTTGGCTCGGCCGGTCGTCGGCTGCTGAAGGCGAGCCATCGGCGTTGAGGCGACCCCGCGTGTGCCAGCCAGGCACGGCGTACCTCTTCCGCGGTCTCCACGATTGGATCGAGGAGCGCCCGTCCATGACCTACTTGATGCTCTTTCGCTACACGCAGAAGGGCTTGGAGAACCTTCGCGACTCGCCGAAGCGGGTGGAGGCGACCAAGCAGCTCTTTCGCTCAGTCGGCGCGGAGGCGAAGGCGTTCTACCTTCTGCTCGGTGAGTACGACACCTGCTTCCTCGTCGATGCCCCCAATGACGAGGCGATCGCGAAGGCCTCCCTCGCCGTGGCGGCCAGGGGGAACGTGAAGTGCGAGACCTTCCCCGCCTTCAACGAGGGCGAGTTCAGCAAGATGATCGCAACGCTGCCGTAGGGCCGTCCTGACGGGGACCTCGTGCTACGCCGGGTCCTGCGTCTCGGTGACGCCTTCGGAGCCGGCGCAGGGGGGCGCAGCCGTAGACCTTGCCCGCCTTCTCGACCCCGTGGGCCGACGACCCGCATCTGGCCGCTCCGGGACCTCGATCGCGCACCAGGGCGCGACCATCCCCGCGATCTGACGCTTGCGGCTCGAGCACTACTTCACCCAAGTGCCGGGAGGACTACGACCTTGCTCGACTTGGACCTCATCACTGCCCAGGGCTGTAGGAGGCCCGCGCGCTGACGCTTGCGGCTCACGGCGCTCGCTCGGGCAGCCGAAGCGAGAAGGTGGTCCCGTCCGCGTCGGTCGAGCTGAAGCCGACCTCGCCGCCCAGGTACCGCTCGCCCAGCAACTTCATGCTGTACGTGCCGATGCCTCGCCCCCTCTTCGCCTTGGTGCTGAACGAGCGCTGGAAGACGTGGCGCGCGACCGTGTCCGGCATGGCCGAGGGGTTGTGCACGTGGAAGGCGCAGGCCCAGCGGGTGGCGCTCTCCGCGGCGGTGGTCCAGGCGCGGACCGTGCCGCCCTCCGGGGTGGCCTCCAGGGCGTTGGTCACCATGTTGGTGAGGATGCGCAGCACCAGCCTCGGGTCGGTCTCGACCGGGATCCCCGTGAGCCCGGGCTCGACGCGCAGCGTGCGTGCGCGGGTGAGCGGGTGCGCCTCGAAGGTCGTCTCCAGCTCGCGCAGGAGCTCGCCGGGATGCACCGAGGACCGGTCGAGGGCGAGCCTCCCCCGCTCGGCGTCGAGCAGCGCGCGGTGGGCCTGGACCTCTCCTTCGAGGCGCCGCACCAGCACGGCCACCTTCTCGGCGGTGGCGCGAAGGTGGCTCTCGGGCACGCGCCGGAGCAGGTGGGCCGTGGTGGACAAGGGCGTGACCAGGTTGGCGAGGTCGTGCAGGAACGCCTGCTCCAGCACGCAGCGTCGGCGCTCGTCGCTCCGGTCGGCAAGGGTCACCACCGTGAAGCGGCGCCCATCGATGTCCAGCGAGCCGGCCCTCACGCCCAGCTCGTAGGCCCCCGAGCCCGTGCTGACCAGGCACTCCCCTTCCACCGACCGTCCCGAGACCTGGCACGCGATGATGGTCTTGAGTGCGCCGCAGGTCCTGCAGGCCTCCGACGCGCCGCAGCCTTCCGGACGCTCGGAGGCCCACATGCAGCCCAGGACGTCGCCGGTGCGCTGTCCCAGGACCTCCTCGATGGAGGCCGCAGGGCCCGGCTGGAGGCCGCGCAGGCTCACCGCGACGATCTGGCGGTGCGCGTTGAGCACGAGCAGGCCGCCGTCGATGACCTCGAGGAGCGCGCGCACGAGGGAGCTTTCGGCCGCCGCGCGGACCTCGGCCTCCAGCTCGGCGCGCGGGGCGCGGACCAGGTCGATGGGCCCCGACAGGGGCGAGAGGGTCGCGTCGTCGCTCAGCAATGGGCCTGTCTCCTGCTGCGGCCAACAGCCCCGGGCTCTTGTTTGCTCCCCGGACCGCACCCCGCAGGCCGACGAGCCTGCCCCGCCCCGGCCCGTGCCGGTGCGGAGCTCCGAGGCATGCACCGCGCGCCGTTGCACGCCGGAGTGCGCCTGCCAACGTTCCGGAGAGGACGGCGTCGCCCGCTCACGGCCCGCGGGCGCGGAACTCTTTCGCATGGCAGTGGAGGCGGTCCTCTTCGATCTCGACGGCGTCCTGCTCAGCACGGACGGGCTGCACTACCTGGCCTGGAAGCAGATGGCCGACCGCGAGGGCATCTACTTCGACGAGGTCATCAACGAGCGGCTGCGGGGCGTCAGCCGCATGGCGAGCCTGGAGATCATCCTCGAGCGCGCGCACCGCGTGTACTCGCAGGCGGAGAAGGACGCGCTCGCCGCCTTCAAGAACGACCTCTACAAGGCCTCGCTCGACCGCCTGGGGCCCGCCGACGTCTTCCCTGGCGTCCTGCCGTTCCTGGGCTACCTGCGCTCGCTGGGCCTGCGCCTGGCCATCGGCTCCTCGAGCAAGAACACCAAGGCCATCCTCGCGCGCGTGGAGCTTCTCGGAGGTGTTCCGCGGCGCGGTCTCGGACGGCACCAACATCACGCACAGCAAGCCCGACCCCGAGGTGTTCCTCAAGGCGGCGCAGATGGTGCGCGCGGCGCCGGCTTCGTGCCTGGTCTTCGAGGACGCGTGGGCGGGCATCGAGGCCGCCAAGGCCGGCGGGATGCTCGCCATCGGGCTGGGCAGCGCCGCCAGCCACCCGCGCGCCGACTTCACCGCGCCGAGCATCGGCGCGCTCGTCCTGGGACGCTGGGCCGAGCACGCCCCGTTCTTCGGGTTCCTCGAGGCCCAGGCCGCCGCCGTCCCCGCGGCGCCCGGGCCGTGACCGGGTGAAACGGCGTCGCTGCTCGAACCAGCTCCGACCGACCAGGGCGGCTCGGCTTACGTCTCTGGCTCGTGCCCGTTCTTTCTAGGCTCTCGGATATCTGGGAATGCGCCACGAAGCCGTCCTTCGTGGAAGCCGAGCTGCGCCGAGCGGCCTGGCAACTCCGTTGGGGTGGCACGCGCCAGGTGGGGACCGTCGAGGACCACCTTGCCGCGGTCGTTCGCCCAGGACGTGGCCAGAGCTGCCTGGGCGTCATGGAACAAGTCGATGTCGTGCGATCGCCGGCGGCCCGAGAGCATCTCGTTGAGCGCCAGTCCCCCAGCCACGTAGCTCTCCCCGCTCCGCTTGCGCTCGTCGGCTAGGAGTCGGCAGAGGTATCGCTGGAAGTCCGAGAGAGCCATTCCTTGAGCCTCCCTGCACGGACAAAGGTTGCGCGATCAGAGTGCCTCTGGATGGCGTCCAGCACTCGCAGACGGTCTTCACGCGTCCGGGGATAGTAGTCGCGACGCTGATACCAGAGGCAGGTGCTCCGGCACTCGTCGACCAGCTCGTCGACTTGGCGGGCGGCCGACGACTCGTCGATGGGGCTGGGATTTGGCGACATCGTCGGCCTCCGACGGCAAGTATAACAAGGCCGGTCGCGCGCCCCTCTGGGAACACTGTAGTCGCGGACCGGCGCAGCAACAGCCGGCTCGCGCTTGTTCCTTCCGGAGCCGCTGGTGTACGACCCCGGCATGAGCGACTCCAAGGAAGACCTGCTCGCCCAGGCCCTGGCCGACCACCCGGGGCTTCTCGACCCCGCGCGCCGCATCTTCGAGTACGCGCGCTTTCTCCTCGACGACGACGAGAAGCTGACGAAGACCGGGGCCCTCAACGGCGAGGCGCGCGAGCTCCTGCGCGCGCGCATCCTCGAGCTCGTCGACCCCGCGGGGGCGGGCGGCGCCGCCTCTTCCGAGGGCAGCCAGGACGCCGAGGACGAAAGCGACGACGCGGCCGAAGAGGAGGGCGCCTGATGCTCGAGAGCCTGCGCCTGAAGGGCTTCCGCCGCTACGCCGACGAGCGCCTCTCGTTCGAGCCGGGCGTGTGCTTCATCGACGGCGAGAACAACGCCGGCAAGACCACCCTCTTCCTCGCCATCGAGTACGCGCTCTTCGGCACCGCGGGCGCCATCCGTTCGCCCATGGCGCTCCTGCAGCCGGGCGCCGGCGGCCTCGGAGTCGAGCTCGTCTTCACCGGCCGGGGCGGCAAGCGCTACCGCCTGCAGCGCATCCACGTGAAGCCGCCCAAGGCGCGCACCAAGCTCGTCGGCCACTTCACGCTCAAGGAGCTCGTCGCCCGCGGGCCCGGCGAGACGCCGGAGGAGCGCTACCTGCTCTCCAGCGACTTCCAGGACCACGAGGACGCGCTGGCGCTCAAGCTCTCGGAGATCACCGGCATCTCGCGCCGCGTCTTCGACCTCGCGGTGCACGTGCGCCAGGGCGAGGTCGCGGCCATCCTCGACGGCAGCCCCGGCCTGGACATCGCGCTGGGCATCACCGCCGCCGTCGCCTCCGGCGAGGAGCTGCGCGCCCTGAGCCTGCTGGACGAGGAGGCCGCGGCGGCGCTCCCCGCGATCAAGGCCTCGCTCGAGCACGCGGAGAAGGAGCGCGCGCTCTTGTCGGAGGACGACGAGGCCGCGAAGAAGGCCGTCGCCAGGCTCGAGGCCAAGGCCGCCGCGGCGCAGCAGGTGCTCGCAGCGGGGAAGGGCGGCGGGGCCGATGGGGCCGAGGACCCGCTCGAGGCGCTGATCGAGAGGCTGGAAGAGGCGCAGTCCGCGGTCGAGGAGGTCGAGGGCGAGCTCGACTCGGCAGCCGCCGAGGCCGCGGGCGTGGAGCGGGGCGATCTGCTGGGGCGCATCCAACGCCGGGAGGCGCAGCTCGCGCGCGCCGAGAAGGGCGCGGTGACCTGCGAGCACTGCGGTGGCCCCATCGACCACGCGCTGGGCGCGGCGGAGCTCGCCGAGTGGAAGCAACGCCTGGAGGCGCTCGACGCAGGAGACGGAGACGGCGAAAACGAAGACGAAGAGGCGGACGTCGGGGCGGCGACCTCGCCGGAGCTGAAGCAGAAGCTCGCGAAGGCCGAGGCGGCGCTCGCCCAGGTCCGGGCCGAGGCGCGCAAGGTCCAGGGCGCGAAGGACGTTGGCGACGACGAGCTCGCCGAGCGCCTGGACGAGCTGCGCGACGAGCGGCGCATGGCGGCGGTGCAGAAGACCGCGACGGCGCAGGCGGAGCTCGAGGCCGCGACGAGCGCGCTCGAGGAGGCGCGGGCGGCGCTCTCGCGGAAGGCCGAGCGCCTGGCGGAGTCCGAGCGTGAGCGGGCGCGGCTGTCCGCCGAGGTGGAGGCCCTCGGCGCCCGGGCGCGGCGCGCCGAGAAGCTGCGCGCGCTGGCCGCGGCCTTCAAGCAGTACCAGGAGAGCCTGCGCGAGCACGCCGCCGCCGACCTCGCCGAGGCCACCCTGCGCATCCACCGCCAGCTCGCCGGCGCCGAGGAGATCTCCGCGCTCTCCATCGACCCGGCGCGCTACCAGGTGCTGGTGACTCCGACCGACGTCGGCGCGCAGGTGCCGGCGTCGACCGCGCAGGGCGGCGGGCACAAGCTGCTCCTGGGCCTCGCCTTCCGTCTCGCGCTCGTCGAGCGCCTGGGGCCGTTCCCCTTCGCGCTCCTCGACGAGCCGACCTACGGCCTGGACGAGAAGCGCCGCACCGCGCTGCTCGAGCGCATCTCCAGCCTCAGGCTCGCCGAGCAGATCCTGCTCATCACCCACCAGCCCATGGGCGAGGTGAAGGGCCAGCGCGTCGTCATCGAGCGCGCCGGCAAGCAGAGCGCCCAGAGGAGGGCCGCACCGTGACGCGCGAAGAGTGCATCGACAAGCACCTGGAGGCGCTCCAGGAGGCTCAGAAGGAGCGCTGGGACGACATCGTCTCGCGCTACGAGCTGGAGAGCGCGGTGCCCGAGACCGCGGCCACGCCCGAGCTCCTCGACGGCCTGGCGCAGAAGGCGCTCGTCGTCCTGCTCAAGAAGAAGCTCGACGACGACCCGTCCTTGAACCAGCGCTTCGAGGCCACGGTGAGGAACCCGCTGTGGCAGCAGCTGCTGGTCGCCGCGCGGGTCCGGGAGCTGGCGCGCGCCAAGATCGTCAAGAAGGGCGGCCGCCGCCAGCTCCGCTACGACGTCACCGAGCTCGCGCAGTCCTTCTACGGCAAGCAGCTCCTCAAGGGCGCGGGGCTCGAGCGCCAGCGCGTCCTCGACAAGGCCGAGCTCGCCCAGCTCACCGAGGCCTGTGCCAAGGTGAAGCTCGCCCTGCCCGAGGCGATCGAGCCCACCACCACCGAGCGCTTCTTCGCCGCTCCCGAGGAGTCCGCATGACCGCCCCCGTCACCGACCACGCCAGGCTCCTCGCCGAGCGCGAGGTGAAGGACTTGAAGAGCGAGACGCCCATCGTCCTCGAGGGCCAGTACCGCGAGGCCTACGACGCGATGCTCGACGCCTACCACGCCGGGCTCTACGTGGGGCTCATCGGCCCGGTGGGCTCCGGCAAGACCGCGCTCTGCCGCCGCTTCGCCGAGGACCTCAAGCGCCCCTTCGACTGGGTCACGTTCTCCGACCTCGTGCGGCCGGCGAACCTCATCGGCTCCTTCGACCCCACCCTGGTCTTCAAGTACGGCTTCGCGGTGGACGCCTTCGTCCCCGGGCCGTTCACGCTCTCGGCGCTCTCCGGCGGCGTCTTCCTCGCCAACGAGCTCAACCGCGGCGACGAGTACGTCCTCAACTCGCTGCTCGACGCGCTGGAGGAGCGCAAGCTCTACATCCCGGCGTTGAAGCGCTGGTACCAGGTGGACGAGCGCTTCTACCTCATCGCGGCGATGAACCCCTCGGAGACGCGCGGCACGCGCCGCCTGCCCTCGGCGATCAAGGACCGGATCAAGGTCTGGATCCAGCTCGGTTACCCCAAGCGCTCCATCGAGCAGAAGATCGTCGAGACGCACTGCCCGGAGTACCGGCTCACGCCGGCGCAGGTGGAGCTGGTCCTGGAGCTCGTGCACCGCACCCGCGAGGAGGCCACCGTCGAGGCCCCGGCCTCCATCCGCAGCTCCATCGGCATCGCGCGCCTCGCCGCACAGCGCGCCAAGCGCCTGAGCGCCCCGCTCGACAACACACTGCTCGCCCAGGCCGGCCGCATGGTGCTCACCGAGGCCCTGAAGATGAAGCCCGGCCGCGAGGTGGGCGCCTATCTCGACGGCCTGTTCACCGAGGTCCTGGGCACCGCCGGGAAGTGACGATGACGACGAGCACCGGGCGCTTCCTGAACGACGCGGTCACCGGCACCGACCCGGTCTCCTTCGCGCTCTCGTTCGTCGCCAAGCTGCGCGAGCGCACCGACCTCTCGCAGGTGCCGAGCTTGCGCACCGCGGTGGCCATCCCGCGCTTCCTCACGGCGCGCTACTTCCGCAAGCGCTCGCTCACCGCCCGCGACTACGTGGAGGCCGCGGTCTACCTCACGCCCTACGAGGACCAGGGCGCGGCCTTCGAGGTGGCGCGCGAGCTCCTCTTCCCCAAGGAGAAATCGAAGGAGGAGACGCCGAAGGAGGAGGTGGTCGAGGACGCGGTGGTGGCGCCGGCGCCCGCGTCCGCGTCCGCGAAGGAGGAGCCGAAGGAGGCGTCGCTGCTCGACGACCTCGCGGGCCTGAACCTGGGCGACCTCGGCTCGCTGGACCTCGCGGCGCTGGACCAGGCGCTGGAGCAGAAGACGGCGCAGGCGGTGGAGCTGAAGGCCTTCGACCTCTTCGAGCAGATGGCGACCTCGGGGGACGCGCGCGAGCAGAGCATGGCCTCGCTGGTCTCGCTCTTCGGCGGCCCGGCGGAGCTCGAGGCCGAGGGAGCGCGCGAGCGCGAGGGAATCCTGGCGCTGCTCCTGGAGCGGCTGCGCGGGCGCGTCGGCGGGCTCACCCCCGAGGAGGCCTTCCACGCGAGCCGGTCGGGCCTGACCGACTCAGTGATCGAGGAGGCGCGCGTGCCGTGGGAGCGCGCGGGCCTCCTCGGCGCGCAGGGCAAGGATGCAGTTCAGCCGCTGCTCGACGAGGCGCTCATGAGCGGCGTGGCGCAGGAGCTGGGGAAGATGCTCGCCTTCCTCGGCCCGCACCAGAAGGAGCTGGGCGGCGCCTACAAGACCTTCCGCACCAAGGCGCTCTCCTCGGCGCGGCACCTCTCCGACTGGGCGCAGATGCTCGAGGGCCTGGGCGCGTTCGAGCCGCCGCCGCAGGCGCTCGTCGCCTCTTCCGCGCAGGAGAACCTACCCGGCGCGCTCGCCGCGGCGGACCTGCTCGAGCGCGCGTTCAAGGGCGACGGCGTCTCGCTCAAGCCCACCGTCTTCGACGCCTGGGCCGACGCGCTCCAGGGCGAGCCGACGCTCGACTTCCTGCTCGACTGCTGCGTGCCTGGCGAGCGGTGGGCGGCCCTGGTGACGGCGGCCTTCCAGCGTGAAGTCGTCGTCGCCTTCGCCGAGGCGCGCGCGCTCCCCACCGACGCCCGCGCCGAGCGGATCCGCTCCTTGCTACCGGTGGGCAAGCGGTTACGGGAGACGAGGACCGACTGCGGCAAGCGGCTCGGCAGCGAGCTGGCGACGCTGGCGCTGGTGAGCCTGGAGGACAAGAACCGCTTCCTGCCGCTGCTCGACGCGCTCGTGGACGCAAAGCTGATGCCCTCCGATCACGCCGCGGTGGTGGCAGCGGGGACCAAGCTGGGCATCGCCGAGGAGGAGATCTGGGCGCGGCTGTCGGCGCCGATCGAGCAGCTGCGCTTCCTCATCGAGAGCCGCGTCAGCGACCCGCAGCGCTACCAGGACCTCGTCGCCAAGCTCCGGGAGTGCGAGATCCCGCCCGAGTTGCTCGAGGAGCTGGCCCGGCGCTGCCTCGCCGACGGCAACCTCCTCGGCCTGGCGCTGCTGCTGGCCGTCGCCCTGGGGCCGGTCTCGCAGCTGATGCCGCAGGAGCTGGTGACGCGCTGCCTGGGCCACCAGGGCATCGGCGGCGGCGAGAACCTCCTGCGGCAGTGGTACGAGCACCGCGACGCGGTCCATGACGAGCTGCGCGAGCGGATCAAGCTCATCGCCCGGCACGCGCTGCTGGAGGCGGCCTTCGTCTGGGTGCACAAGGGCACCGGCGGCGCGACGCAGGGCCTGGTGCCGCAGTCGCGCTCGCGCCCCTACCGCGCCGGCGACGACATCGACAACCTCGACCTGGAAGGCACCCTCGACGCGCTGGTCAGCAGCGGCAAGCGCCCGGAGGACCTCGGCGACGAGGACCTGATGGTCAGCGACACCACTTCGGGCCGCGCCGGCTTCGGGGTGCTCATCGACGTCTCCGGGAGCATGTCCGGGCCGCAGCTGGCCGTCTGCGCCATCGCCGTCGTCATGCTGCTCGGGCGGCTCAAGAGCGAGGAGGTGGCCATCGCGCTCTTCGAGAGCGACACCCACGTCATCAAGCGCTTCGCGCAGGCGCGCGACCTGGAGGAGGTTGCGGACCAGCTGCTGGAGGTGAAGGCCACCGGCGGCACGCGGGTGGATCAGGCGCTGCGCTTCATGACCGAGGAGTTCGAGTCCGAGCCGGAGTGCGAGCGGCGCCTGCTGTTCCTGCTCTCCGACTTCTGCTTCTTCGAGGAGCGCCGCGAGCTCACGCCGCTGCTCGACCGGCTCTCGGACCTCAACGTCGGGTACCTCGGCGCGGCGCACGGGGATATGGACGCGAAGACGAGCGAGCACTTCGCGCGCAGCCTCGGCGGGTTCACGGTGAAGCTGTCGTCGATGCAGCGGCTGCCGGAGGTGCTGCTCGACGCGCTGGGCGCCATCGGAGAGGGGCGGCTCGGGTAGCGACGGCTCGTCCCGGCGACTCGCGAGAGCGGCGGCTCGTGACCGGACAGAATTTCCCGAATGGGACCGGCCAGCGTTTTCGGAACCAACACGTCGAGCGGTGAGCCAGGTGGCCCGAGCCCGACACCTCAGGCAGGTCGCACAGCCCCCAGTTTGCGGGGAAGCCGGCTGCGTCGAGCCTTCCCATGCGACAGATCGTCTCCTCGCGCAACTAGTGGAAGGGCCCACCACTTCGGTGACCGCCAAGGAGACCGCATGCGTCGCCGATTACTCGTCCTGCTCGCGCTTCTCACCTCCAGCCCTGTGATCCAGTAGCTGGCGCGTCCTCTCACGGGATCAACGCGCAGGCGCACAGCTACGCAAAGTGCCGGCCGTCGATGGCCATCTCGAACAACCTGGAGGTGTGTGATGCGCGGTCCAGATGCCAACCGGATGCTCGGCCTGCTCGCGGCGTGCCTTGGAACGCTGGCGTGGTCGCCGGTCTGGGGTGCCACCTATTTCGTGGACTTCGCGGGCGGCGATGACACCGCCGACGGAACGAGCGCGACCACCGCGTGGAAGCACGCCCCCGGCGATTCGGCCGCCACCGCCAACGCGCTCAAGGCGCTGAGCCCGGGCGACACCGTGGGCTTCAAGGGCGGCGTGGTCTACAAGGGCCACCTCACTCTCGGGCAGAGCGGGACCGCCCAGGACTTCATCACCTACGAGACCTCTGCGGGCTGGGGCAGCGGCCGGGCCATCATCGACGGTGACGGCTGGGCCCCTGGCTACGACAGGGACCTGTCCTGCGCCATCCTCATCAAGAACCTCTCTTACGTGAGAGTGCGCGACCTGGAGCTGAGGAACTTCACGACCGACCACAGCCTCGCCGGCATGTGGTGGGGCGCCGGCGGGATCTCGGTCTCGGCGAGCGACCACGTGGAGGTCCTGGGCAACTTCGTCCACGACATGGACGACTACCTCACCAACCCGGGCAGCCCGAGCGGCACGGGCATCGGCGTCGATGACTCGCAGGACGTCAAGGTGATCGGCAACGAGGTCACCGCGGTCGGGCACACGGGCATCTACGTGGGCGGCTGCTCGGACGTGGAGGTGGCCGACAACGACGTCCACGACTACGTGGTCTGGGGCCTGGACGTCGTGAGCTACCCCAAGGCGCTCTCCAACGTGGTCATCCGCGACAACCGCATCCACGACCTCACCCAGTACGACAACCTCGGACCCCACTCGGACTACATCATGGTGCGCGACACCCAGGACCTGGCGAGCTGCAAGGGGATGTCCGGGATCCTCATCGAGCGAAACCTCTTCTACAACCGCCAGACCTTCGTCGATGCCGGCGGCACGGCCATGGTCTTCATGACCGACAACTCCAACGACGTGACCATCCGCAACAACGTGTTCCTCAAGCCGCGCAGCTACGTCACCATCGAGGTCGGCTGGTACGCCAGGAACATCACCATCGTGAACAACACCGTCGACGGGGTGATCGCCCTGGAGGGGACGAACATCACCTGCACGAACAACATCGCCACGGCGCTGAACATCAACATCTCTTCCCGCTCCGACCTGAACACCTTCTCCATCGACCACAACCTCTACAACGGTGGGGTGTACGCCAGTCATTCGGTGGTCGCGTTCCTCAACGACGGGGCCTACGCCGGGGACCTGACGCTGGACCAGTGGAAGCTCGACCGCGGCGGCAAGTACGACCAGCACTCGCTCTTCACCACCGACCCCCGGTACGCGGACTACGCGGCGCTCAACGCCCACCTCCTGTTCGACAGCCCGGCGGTCAATGTCGGGGCCGACCTGAGCGCCCTGGGCTTCGCCGAGGACCTGGACGGAGTGGGCCGGCCGCAGGGCGCGGCGTGGGACATCGGGGCCTACGAGTACAACGCCGCCACCTGCTCCGCCGGCACGCCGTGCCTCTCCAGCGGCGGCTGCCAGACCGGGGTCATCGACTGCTCCTCGGGATACGCGGCCTGCGGGACCTTGACCCCGGCGCCCGATGGGACGGGCTGCGCAGCGGGGCTGTGCCAGGGCGGGGTGTGCGTGCCCGCCACCGACGCCGGCACGAGCGGGCCGGACGCAAGCGCAGCCGCGGGACCCGACGCCGGCGCGCCCCCCGGCCCCGACGCCTCCCAGCCCGGGGGCCCGGACGCCAGCCAACCCCGTGCCGACGGCGGCGCGAACCCCGGCACCGACACGGGGATCGGCGAAGAGCCGGACGGCAGCCTGTCGGGACTCGACACCGGTCCGGTCTCCGCCGCCGACGTCGGGACTGTCCGCGCCGATGCGGGAGCGCCAAGCGCCGACGCCTCCTTCGGCGCGGTGACTCCTGGCTGCGGGTGCTCATCGACCGCGGCGGGTGCAGCCCCGCTCGTGCTGGGGTGCGCGCTCCTCTCGCTCGTCTTCGGCCGCCGCCACTCGGGGGGCCCGACGAATCAAGCAGCCGCGGCCGACACAACCTACGTCGAAGAGAACGGACAGAATGGCTGAGAGCCCAGCCCGGGCGCTTGCTCGTCCCTCGCACTGCACGGCCAGGAGCGCACGTCCAACGCCTCGAGCGCCGGCAGGTTCCTGCCGCGAAGAGATCGAGATGGCGCAGGTTCTCGAGGCCCAGGACGCCTGCGCTGAGCGCGCTGTGGGCCAGGCTGAGCCGGTGGATCCGTCGCAGGTGCGGGGAGGAGAAGACGCACTGGGCCTTCACCCGGTCGAGCGAGCCGAGGTGCAGCCAGCGCACCGGCTCGGTCCGGAAGAGATCGTCCGCGAGGTGCTCGAAGGCCTGGCCGGAGAGCGCCACCCGGTAGACGAAGCCGCGGTGGTAGCCGTAGCGCACGCCGGCCCACGGGTTCGGGACCCACTTCAGATGGTGTTTCTCTTCAGAGCGAGGCGCGGCGCTGCTCGTAGCGCAGATGCTCGCCGACGGAGTTGGTCGAAGCCTGGTCCAGCTGCGCGAGCCGGCAGGAGGCGACGATGAACTCGCCGCGCGGGTCCGCTCGCTCCTGCAACCAGTCGGCGAGACGAGCCGCGGCGAGTCGTCCTCGGGTGCGGCCGACGATGGGGCTGAGGAAGTCCACAGGACCCGATTGTCAGGCCTGGTCCTCAATCCCTCAACGAACGCACCGCACCCTGTAGACGCTAGTACTGCGCGCCCTAAGATCTTTCTGGGTTGAAATCACCAGGAATATTCACTGGTTCCAGAGTCCAGCCGAATTGCTCCTCAACAATGGCGAATAGCTCGCGCATGGTCGCGCGGTAGGGAGTCTTTTCCCAGCGGCCAGTGTGCGTGGGCATCTCGAGGTACCACCACTGCACGGTGGCGCGGCGGAAGCGCAGGTGGGGAATCGGGTCGTCCTCCGGGCCCGACTCCAGCGTCACGAGGTCGCCCTTGGCGCGCACGCGCAGGTGCTTGTGCTCGGGGTGCTCGCAGAGGAGCTGCTCGGCTGTGCGTCGGCCGTCGTCGCTCTTGTTCATGGGCTCGCGTGCCCGCCGCTCAAGCGGCGTGGCGCGAGCCATCGTCATGGAAGCGACCGCGGAATGTCCAGCGGAAGGGGTGCGCCTCGAAGTCGTTCCAGTAGCGGATGAAGTCCTCGATGCGCGTCACCATCGCCTCGGGTGTGGCGAAGTTCGCGTTCTTGATGATTCGCCGTTGCAGGATGCCGAACCAGATCTCGACCTGGTTGACCCACGAGGCGTGTTTGGGCGTGTAGACGAAGTGGAACCGTCCGCCGTGCCGCTTGTTGAAGCGGACCCAGGCGTCGCCATGGTGGATGTTGAGGTTGTCCCAGATGACGTACACCGGGCCGCGGGGATAGCGGCGAGCAAGCGCCTCCATGAAAGCGTCGAGGTCGGCCGCGGTGCGCCGCTTCCGGAGCTGCCCGAAGACCTTGCCGGTGCGGACGTCGAAGGCAGCGATGAGCGCGCGGGTGCCGTGGCGGATGTACTCGAACTCGCGCCGACCTTCCCGCCCCGGCGCCGCCGGCCGTCCGAGATGCTTTCGCTCGAGCGCCTGGATGCAGGTCTTCTCGTCGATGCAGACCACCGAGGCGCCCGGCGGCGGCGAGACGTACAGGTCACAGATGCGCTGGACCATGGGCCGGAAGTCCGGGTCCGGGCTATGGAGCCAGTAGCGGACTCGATGCGGCCTCAACTCCGCCGCCTTCAGGATGCGCCCGATCTCGGTGAGGCCGATCCGCTCGCCGGTTTCGGCCTCGAGCGCGGCCCGCAAGGCGGCATGCGTCCAGACGTCCCGCAGAGGCGCCTTCTCCTTGTCCGGCCGCTCGCAGGCCAGCTTGATGAGCCCACAGCGCACGTCGACGCCGACTCGGGCCGGACGGCCGGTGCGGCCACGGTCTTTCAGGCTGTCCATCGATGGGTTCAGCGCGAATCGAGTCCGCCAGCGGTAGACATTCCGCTCGGTGCAGCCGGCACGCCTTGCGATCTCCGGGTTGGTCAGCCCCTGCTCAGCCAGCAGGACGATTCGCGCCCGGACCACGTCGCGGTGCGAACCGCACTCCATCCTCGCGGCTGCTTCCAACTCCGCGCGAATCTTCTCGGGAATGATGACCTTGATTGCTTGCGGACCAGGCATGCCCCTTCGTGGGTTTTTGCCCCGAGGACATTCACGGATCCCGGAAAGAATTTTCGGTGCGCCGTACTAGGGATGGTGGTCAGGTTGAAGTTGACGCCGCCGAAGAGGAAATCGACGTAGTACATCCCTTCCGCGCCGCATGGGGTCGAAGTCCAGAAGCCCTCGAGCGGAGTCGCTGGAAAGACGGTCTGGTCGATGGCCGGAGCGGAAACGCGGACATCCCGGATGCTCCGGAGTCCTCCTCGACCCCCGGCAGCCGCCAACCGGAAGTGAATCCCCCCAGGCTCAGTCCCTGGCAGTACGCCTTGGCGTCAGCCCAGCGATAGGTCGCCGCCGGGACAGCCCGCTGCCAGACGAGCCCGCTCACCTCGTCCTTGACGGTCTCCGCCGAGAGGGTAAATCGCCCAGCAGGCGCGACGGCCTGCGCCGGATGACCCCAGCTCAAGAGTGCGATCGCAGCCGCCATCGCCATTCTCGTAGCTCTCATGCTCATTCCGGTCCTCCTCAACGAACGCACCGCACCGGTTTGTTGCTAAAGGCCATCCCAGCGGACCCGGTGAAGCCCCCGTTGAATTGGACGCACCAGGCGTTCGCCGGGTCATGGACGTCGAGCGACGACGTCCAGAAACAAGCCGCCGGAGTGTTGGGGAAGACGCTCGGCTCGATGCAAAGGGGGGTCCTGCTGTAGTCCACGATGGACTCGAGCCTCGACCAACGTCGGCAGCCGCCATCCTGCGCCGCCGAGCGACAGCCCCGTGCAGTACGTCTTGGCGTCCGCCCAGTCGTAGAGGGAGTCCGTGAGCGACTGCTGCCACTCGAGCCCGGTCACCTGGTCGGTCACGATGCCATTGCTGACCTGGAAGTTGCCGGCGGGCGGGGCGTCGGGCTCCGAAGGCCACCGCGTCCACTCTCGGTCGGGTTGCAGACCCGCGTCCGTCTCAGGTCCGTTCCCGGCATCGGAGGTCCCCTGGGACGCGTCCACGCCAGAGGCCGCCGCATCGGGCCCCGGTCGAGCAGCGGCGTCGGCGGCGCCCCCGGCGTCCACGCAGAGGTTGGAGTAGCAGGTCAGCCCGGACAAGCACTTCGAGCCCGCGAGGCAGGGACCGCCCTCGGTGCCGGGGTCCTTGGCCCCCGAGGCATCAGCACCGGAAGGGGGCGGCCCGCTGCACGCGGCGCTGAGCAGCAGGGTCAGAACCACGCTCGTGAGCACTGGTGATGGACGCATCGTCTTTCCCTCCGAGGCCGCGGCCCCAGCAGCAGTCTTCGCCTGGGAGTATCGGACGAAGCATCAGGGTCCTTGTCTGTCGCGCGGAGACGGGCTTTGTCGCATTGAGAATCGGCGGGCGACGAAACGGCCAGTGATGGCAAGTGGTTGCCAGGGCACGCGTCAAGTGCTCCCGAGGGTCCAGGACCACCTGGGTCGCGCTGACCGAACGGCGCGGGCCGCCGCTCCTCCTACGAAAAGAGAGCCGCTGCGGCCTCGAGGCGCGGCACCGCGATGCTCATTCGCCGCGCTTCCGCGAGCACATCGCGGCAGGTTGAGCGCAGCTCTTCCATGTTGGCGTGACTGTCGAGCACGGCGCGAAGGGGCGCGAACAGCTTGGGCGCGAGTCCCATCGCCGGGCCGAGCACCCAGGTCGGCAGCCGGAACGGTGCCAGGTAGGTCGACTGGTCCTTCAGGTCGACGGCGCGTGCTGCGAGAAGCGGCACGAGCTCGCGCATGTTCAGGATCGCGTCGCGGCGGTGATGGGCCGAGGCGAACGCGCGCGGCATCGACCCGGCCTTGAGCGCCTCGACCTGCAGGCTGCAGTTGAGTGCGAAGTGGACGAACAGCCAGCTGCGGAAGTCGCGTTGCTCGACGATGCCGAACCCCACCTTCGTGAACAGCTCGCGCGCCGCCAGCTCGCGCGGGCCGGGGTCGGTGAGAAAGGTGCCGAAGAAGACCTTGCCGAACAGCGCGCCGCGGAGGACGCCGTCGGGGCCGAAGCCGCCGCCCGCCTGGGGAAAGCCCCAGGCCAGCTGCTCGGCGGGGAAGGCGGACGACGCCGGCCGGGGCTCGACCCAGAAGTTGTTGAACACCAGGACGGTGGCCTTGCCCGTGCGCGGGCCCAGGAACCCCGCTGCCTCTGCGAAGCGGTAGTGCTGCACGCTCAGGATGATCAGCTCGTAGTCGTGGTCGGCCGGCAGATCTTCACGCAAGCGAATGGGCCACCGCTCCTTCACCTGCGCGCCCAGGAGCGACCTTCTCGAGTCGAGCATCTCGAGCGCGACCGCTGGGCCGTACTGCGCAGCGCGCCCCGGCCGCACGTAGAACTCGACGCTGTGACCTGCCTTCTCGAGCGCCCATCCGTAGAGCACCGAGATCACTCCTCGACCGAACATCAAGATCTTCATGGTGGCGCTCCCCATCGTCCGGGCCCTGCCGGCGATGAACTCGTACTCGTGAAGGTAGGCTGGCAGGTGCCTTTCGGAAACGCCACCCGAGCGCGTCCGTCCGTCCTCGGAGGAGTGAAGTGCGAAGAGACCCGGGTCCGGCGGGACCCTGTACGTCGGCAGCGAGAAGGGCCTCTACGCCATCGCCAGGTAGCTCGCTGATCGGCCCGTCCGGCCGGGGAGAGGATGACGATCGGCAGGAACTCCGACGTTGTTCGGGGCATTCTCCTTGAGGCCGGCCGCTCTGGTTGATACGCACCCCGCATGCGTTCGAGCGTTGCGCAGCTGGTGAAATCTCTGGGTGCAGTCTGGGCGAGGCGGCGCCCGGAAATCTGGCGAGGGCTGCGCCCCGGGGCTTCCGCTGCCCGCATCGACGCTCTCGCGGCGCACTTCGACCTCACGCTCCCGAGCGCATTCCGGAAGCTCTACGCGTGGCACGACGGCCTGCGAGACGAGCACACCGTGCTCGAGGGGGAATTCGGCTGGCTATCGCTGAGCCGGATGAAGGAAACGAAGAAGGCGCTCGACCGGATGGAGCGGCAGGGGTTCTTCTCCGACTACCTGCCGGGGAGCTGGTGGAACATCTCGTGGCTCCCATTCCTGCAGTTCAACCTCGAAGACCATTACTGCGTGGATCTCGGTGGCGCGCTCGGTCGGGGGCGGGGCGTCGTCTTCTTGCGAAGGAACTCCGACCCGAGACGCTTGATCGTGGCCTCGTCCTTCCATGCGTGGCTGCATGCGCACGTGGAGCTGACCTCTGCTGGCCCCGACGACGCAGACGAGGACGCCTGGATCGAGTACTTCGCCAGCCGGCGCGCCAGTCGCATCCGTCGGGCCCTTGATCCGGGCTTCCCCATCGCCGTGACAGCCAAGCGGGGTTGCGGGCGCGCGTGGCCGGCGGGAATGGCCGAGGACTGAGCCCGGGGCGAAGGCCAGGGCCGAAGCGCGATGCGGTCTTCACGTGCCCGGAGCGGCGGACCTATCAGTCGATCGCCTTGCCCAGCGCCGTCTTGGCCGGCCCGTTGAGCCTGAGCACGGCCGCCCTGGCGACCTCGATGTCGGCGAGCGCCGCCGCGTCCGCCAGGGGCTGCCGGTCTCCGGAGGAGACGCGCTCGAGCAGCTCGACCAGCACCGGGGCCGCGGCCTTGCCGAGGTTGTCGACGAGGTTGAAGGCGTGGGGAGGCGCCAGGCTCGCGTAGTTGTGCGCCACGCTGCGGGCCAGCGTCGCGGCCAGCTCGGGATCGAAGATGCCGCTGAGCAGCTGGGAGAGGTTCGGCGCGTGGCGGCCGGGGCCGCTGCCCGCCGTCACGGGCTTGGCGAACTTGGCGACGAGGTCGTGCAGCTCGCGCGGGTCGCGGCAGAACACGTTCAGCAGCCCCATCCGCTCCTTCGCGAAGGGGCCTCCGACGATCTCCTGGCACTTCGTCTGCGCGGCCGCGTAGGCCTCGGGAGCCGCCGCCAGCACCCGGCGCCGCAGGAGGAGCAGCGGCATGTCGCCCGTCACCGCCACCTGCGACGACACGTCGCCACCGACCTTGACGGTGACCCGGCGCTCGTCGCCGCAGGTGACCAGGCCGCAGCCCACCGGGAAGGTGCGGACCACCAGCTCCGCAGCGAAGGGCAACCCCAGCTCCGCGTCCCAGAGCGCCAGGCAAGCCTCGAGCACCCGGTGACGGCGCACGTCCCAGCGCTCCTTCGGCAGCTCGGCCTCGTCGGCCACGAGCTGATAGCGCAGGAATTCGCGCAAGGGATCGGCGGTCAGCTTGGGCGGCGTGTCCTGCAGGAGCTCGCCCGCCAGCGCCTCGAGCACCTTCTCGGTGCGCGCGTGCGTGTCCACCTTGCCCCGGAAGAGGTGCGCCTTCTGGTAGCGGGAGTGCAGCTCGGCCCAGGCCTCGTCGCGGCTCATCGGCGGCTCGTCGATGGCCAGGGGCTCGACCGACCCGAAGACCCGCTTGCGCTGCGCCTTGGTCCAGATGACCCCCAGCTTCTGTGCTGCGGCAGCAGCCGTCTTCTTCGCCATGGTCGTTCGCGTCCTCTCTGGCCTGACCGCTCGATGAGGCCGTGAGCTTTCGTTCCGCCTGGTGCGCGGATCTGGGATTTCCCGCTCCTTCGCGGTCGGTTGGAGTAGCCCGTGAGGAGTAGCACAGCAACGGTCCAGGCGCTCTGGAGCAGGGTGCTCGCCCAGATCCTGAACGACGCCAGCCCCGGAGGGTCGGCGGGAGGCGCCCGATCATCCGGAGCGCGTGCGAAATCCGCATCGCCAGCGAGTCGACCCGCTACTGGAGGAACACCATGTTCCGGCAGATGGCCACGAGCGCCAGTGCCTGCAACCCGATCGCCGCGGCGCGGGCCCCCGGGCGCCATCGGCTGAGCTCCTCGTCCACTCCCAGCATCAGCACGGGCAGGAGAAAGGCCCAGACGCGCGCGTTCTCCCCCGGCAGCAGCCCGGTGAGGCCCACGACGACCGGCTGGAGCAGGCAGAGGCCCAGCAACAGCCGCCGCGCGGTGCCCTCGGTGCGCAGGAATCCGAGGATCGCCAGCGGGACGGCGAGCCATCCGGCGCCGAGGGCGAAGTCGGTGACGTCGTAGAAGGCCGTCTTGGGATAGGGCCGGACGAAGGTCCGCGCGAAGTCCTTCTCGCTGGCCAGCGCTGCCCGGAAGGTGTCGATGGGGTGGTAGCTGAGCGCCACTGCGGCGAGGGCCTGCAAGGCGATCGCCACGCCGAGCACGATGGCCGCCTGGCGCGCCAGCACGCGCAAGCTCCGGTCGGCGTGAGCGAGCCACCAGACCGCGCACATCCCGAGCATCACGAAGCCCAGCACGAGGTGGTTGTAGAGGAAGAAGCAGGAGAGCCCGAGCACCGCCCCACACGCGGCGGCGGCCAACACGGTGCGGCGCTCGAGCGCGAGCCACCACAGGCCCACCAGCCCGCAGGTCAGCGTCGGCCAGAACTGGTCGAACTCGGGGAGGAACATGGCCAGGCTCGGTGACAACGCCACGAAGCAGGCGCCGGAGAGCCCGCGAGTCTCGTCGCCGGCCACCGTGCGGATGAACCACGCGGTCGCCGGAACCGAGAGCGTCGCCAGGATCGCGACGCCGACCCCTCCGAGCACCGCCGCGCCCTCCCCCGGGCCGAAGAGCCTGACCAGGCCCCAGTAGTAGAGCGTGAGCCCCGGGGGCTTGGTCCGCGCGTGGGTCGCCATGCCCGCCATCTGTCCGGGAAGGGCGTCGAGCCACGCGCGCAGCGACAGCGGCCCGTCGTGCCCGCGGACTGCCTCGGTGTAGTAGCTCGTGTAGGTCGCGCCGGTGACGATGTCCTTGAGTCTGGTCAGGCCGAAGGGGTCGGTGAGCAGGCCGAGCACCGCGAATTGGACGAGGAAGGCGCTGACCATCACCGCGACGAGCGCCCGCCTCTGCGTCCAGCGCCCGAGAGCGTGCATGGTCACGCCAACGGCCATCGGCGCCAGCGCCGGACCGAGCGTGGCCAACAGCCTCCAGGCGTCGACGCGGCGCCATGGCCACTGCCAGTAGTCCGGTCCGTTCAACCCCGGGGTGTGGCGCTCCAGCACGACGGCGAAGGCCAGGCTCAGCAGGCAGAGCGCCGGCAGATAGAAGTGCGCCGCGCCTACCCCGATCGATCGGGGCGGCGCCAAGGTGTCCGTGCCGGCCATGTGTCTTCCCTCCAAGACGAGCCGGCGCAGGATAGCCAAAAGTCGAACGCACTAGATCAACAGGTGAACCCGCCGGCGCCGCCTGGGCCAAAGTGGCGGCCTGGCTCGCGCGGACCGCCGACTGCGAGAAGACCTTCCGATGTGCGCTTCGGCGGCACTCGCGAGACGCCGCAACGGATGCACAGCGCGCCACCAATGCACGGATCGTGCGGGTGCCCCCGGCACGGAGGCGCACGGAGGCCGGGTACTACACGTCCATCCCACCGTCCGTCCCAGGTTCGGTCGCCGCGACGAGGTCTGCGACACGCCGAGCTCGTCGAGGGGTCGAGGGGCGGTGGACAGCCCGTCCAGGGGCGACGGCGCGGACGATGCGCGGCGGCGCCAGCTCGGCTACATGATCCCTTGCCCCGACTGGAAATTGCCTTGAACGTCATCGAAGCCAGCGCGCTCACCAAGCACTACCGCGTCCACCGCCGCCCGCCCGGGATGGCGGCGGCCCTGCGCTCGCTCTTCCGCCGCACCTACGAGAACGTGGTCGCCGTCGACGGCATCACCTTCTCCATCGCCGAGGGCGAGCGCGTCGGCTTCCTCGGCCCCAACGGGGCCGGCAAGACCACCACCCTGAAGATGCTCAGCGGGCTGCTCCACCCCACCCAGGGCACGGCCCGCGTCTCGGGCTTCGTCCCCCAGGAGCGCGACCCCGCCTTCCTCAAGCAGATCACGCTGGTGATGGGCCAGAAGCAGCAGCTCCTGTGGGACCTGCCGCCGGCCGAGACCTTCGAGCTCAACCGCGCCATCTACGACGTGCCGCGCGCCCAGTTCCTGGAGACGGTGGCCGAGCTGACCACGCTGCTCGAGCTGGGCGACCTCGTCGGCAAGCCCGCGCGGCAGCTCTCGCTGGGCGAGCGGATGAAGTGCGAGCTGGCGGCGGCGCTGCTCCACCGGCCGCGGGTGCTCTTCCTGGACGAGCCGACCATCGGCCTGGACGTCTCGATGCAGGCGACGGTGCGCACCTTCATCCGCGCCTACAACGAGCGCTTCGGCGCGAGCGTGCTCCTGACCAGCCACTACATGGAGGACGTGGCCGCGCTCTGCCCGCGGATCATCGTCATCGACCGCGGGCACCTCATCTTCGACGGCTCGCTCGCCGACCTCGTTCGCCGCGTCCGGCCCGACAAGCGGATCGTGGTGCGGCTGTCCAAGCCAGTGGCGCGCGCGGACCTCGAAGGCTTCGGCCAGCTCGTCTCACACGAGGACTCGCAGGCGGTGCTGCAGGTGCCCAGCGCCAACCTGCCCGAGCGCGTGCAGCGCATCCTGGCGCAGCTGCCGGTGATGGACCTCTCGGTCGAGGACCCGCCGCTGGAGGAGGTCTTCCGCGAGCTCTACCGCCGCACGCCGGAGAAGAGCAGCGAGGCCACGCCGTCGTGATCCGCGCCGCCGCCAAGGCCTTCCCCACCCTGTTCCGCGTGGGGCTCGCCGACGCCGTCGCGTACCGGGCCGAGTTCCTCATCTGGATCCTGACCACCAACATGTCGCTGGTGATGCTCGCGCTCTGGAACGCGGTGGCGCGCGAGCAGCCCATCGGCCCGTACGGCCAGCGGGAGTTCGTCGCCTACTTCCTGTGCACGCTGGTGGTGCGGCTGCTGACCGGCTCCTGGGTCGTCTGGCAGATGAACTACGAGCTGCGACAGGGCCTGCTCTCCTTCCGCCTGCTGCGCCCGGTCAACCCGATGGTCCACTACGCCGCGGAGAACCTCGCCGCCCTGCCGGTACGCGCCGCGTTCGCGCTGCCCATCGCGGTGGTGAGCCTGCTGGTGATGGGCGTGGGCCAGGTGACGCACGACCCGGTGCTCGTCGCGCTCTTCGTGGCGTCAGTCCTCTTCGCCTGGCTCATCAACTTCCTGGCCATGGCGATCATCGCGGTGGCCGGCTTCTACGTGGAGAGCTCGGTCTCGCTCTTCCAGGTCTGGTTCGGGATGTACATGGTCCTGTCCGGCTACACCGTGCCGCTGGATCTCTTCCCCGGCTGGCTCGCGCACCTGGCGCAGGTGCTGCCCTTCCGCTTCATGCTCAGCGCTCCGGTGGAGATGCTGCTCGGCCGCTTCGACCGTCTGGGGGCGTTGGCGAACCTGGGCGCCTCGGCGGCGTGGTCGGTCGGCCTGCTGGTCGTGCTGGTGCTCTTCTGGCGCCGGGGCGTGCGCCACTTCAACGCGTACGGAGGCTGAGAGAAGCGTGGGCCGCTACCTCAAGCTCCTGTGGATTCAGGTGCGCGCCTCCACGACCGTGGCGATGCAGTACCGCCTCGACTTCCTGGTGCAGGGCGTGGTCTCCGCCTTCTGGTCGCTCTTGGCGCTGGTGCCGCTGGGGATCATCTTCTCCGGGCCGCGGCAGAGCGTGGCCGGCTGGAGCTTCGCCGAGACGCTGGTGGTGCTCGGCTGGTTCACGCTGCTCAAGGCGGTGCTCGAGGGCGCCATCAACCCCAGCCTGATCGCGGTGGTGGAGCACATCCGCAAGGGGACGCTGGACTTCGTGCTGCTCAAGCCGGCGGACGCGCAGTTCCTGGTGTCGACGAGCAAGTTCGAGCCCTGGCGGGTGCTCGACCTCTTCGTCGGCTTCGGGCTCCTGGGCTACGCCTTCGCGCGGCTGGGGCGCGTCCCTCATGCCTCCCACGTCGCGACGGCCGGGGTGATGCTGGCCATCGCCGTGCTGCTGCTCTACTCGCTGTGGATCCTGGTCATCTCCGCGGCGTTCTACGTCGTGCGCGTCGACAACCTGAGCTTCCTGTTCACGTCCATCTTCGACGCCGCGCGCTGGCCGGCGAGCATCTTCACCGGGGCTTGGCGGGTGATCTTCACCTTCGTCATCCCGCTCGCGGTGATGACCACCTACCCCGCGATGGCCCTGCTCGGGACACTCGAGCTCGGGACGGCGGCAGTCGCCGCCGCGTGCGCGCTGGGGTTCGCCGTCGCCGCGCGGGCGGTGTGGAAGGTGTCGCTGGCGCGCTACACGTCGGCCAGCAGCTGAGCCTGCGGGAGAGGTTCGAGCCGCTTCGTGCTCGAGCGCATCCGAGTGCCGCTCCGACCTACCGGGGCGGAAGCTGCAGCACCCGGCCTGCGGCGCTGAAGCCCTGCGAGCCGGCCCCGCGCGGGACGTTCACGCCAGGCGCATAGGTGAAGACCGTGAAGTCGTCGAAGTCGATGGCCTCGTTGGTCACCGGCTTGTCGCCCGAGCCGCCCAGGAAGGTGGAGAAGTAGAGCTGGTCGATGCCCAGCGTGCTCACCGTCCGGAAGCTCAGGTTGGCGAGCCGGGCCACGAAGACCCCGTCGAGGAAGGCCTCCACGAAGCCGTTGGAGGCGCCCACGTCGTTGAGGACGATCCGCTCGGTGAGCTGGTACCAGCGCCCGGTCTCGAGCTCGTTCGCCTGCGGGAGGTCGAGGCCGCAGCCCCAGCCGGTGGTGCAGCTCGGGTAGTAGAGGTAGCCGAAGATCTGCACGCGCTCCCGCCCGCCCGGGTTGCCGCGGAACATGAAGCGGGCGCTCCAGCCGTCGGTGCCGTCGGGCTGTACGCCGCCGGTGTTGCAGGTGCCGCCGCACAGCCCGGGGATCTTGCCCGAGAGGTAGGGCTCGGCCGCGCCGGAGCCGGTGGCCCGCGCGAAGCCCTGGGAGAAGCGGATCCAGTAGGTCAGGTAGAGCTCGTCCACCGTGACGCCGAGCTTGGTCGGCCACTGCGCGCCGCTGGTCGAGGCCGTGAACGAGCCGATAGGGAAGCTCTCGCTCAGGTACCGCTCGGCCCCCTCGGTCCCGATGGTGCCGTAGCCGTTGGCCTTGCTGGCCCAGGCCGGGTCGTTCCACTCCGCCCGCCACTCGTTCTCGAGGTAGGGGCCGGGAGTCGCCTGGTCCATGTCGGCGTGGAAGACGACGTCGAAGACGTTGCTCGGCACGCACGCGCCCTGGACGCACACGTCGGTGCCCGCACAGCTCGGGTGGCTTCCGCCGCACCCGTCGGGGCCGCAGGCGTTGGCGTTGGGGACGCACCGCACCTCCACTGGAAACGCGCCGATGCGCAGCTCGGCGAAGCTGTTCCAGGCGTTCACGCTGTTGCCGTGCCCGACGAGCCGGACGAAGCGGGCGGTCCGCGCTGCGAACGGGAAGCTCTCGAAGGCGGCGCTCTGCCCCGAGGACTGGACCGCCGCGAGCGCGCTCGTCCACGCCGCTCCATCCACGGAGGTCTCGACGTCGAAGAAGGCGCGGCGCTGGTCGCCGAGCCAGGTCGCCACCCGCAGCGAGTCGACGACCGCCGGACAGGAGAGCTCGAGGGCGATGGCGGCCCCGTCCTCGTTCGCCGACCAGCGCGTCGCGAAGTCGTCGTCGAGCACGTTCGCTGGCAGGTTGCCGTCGTTGCTGCTCGCGCTGACCCCCACGATCCGCACGCCCTCGGGGCTGCAGTCACAGTCGGCGACCACGTCGCATCCGGCTGGGCAGCAGCCGTCCCCCGGCGTGCAGGCCGCGACCAGCGCACAGGCACCGGCGTCCAGGCCACCACCATCCCCGCCCACCTCACCGCCGTCGGCGGGCGGAAGCGCTGCGTCGCTCCCAGCGGACGGTCCCGCGTCCGTCGCGGCGTCGGTGCTTTGGCTGCCGCCGGAGTCCACCTCGCCTGCGGCGGCCGCATCACGACGCTCGGAGGCGCTGGCGTCGCTCGCCGGGGTGGCGACGGGCTCGGAGCAGGCGCAGATCAAGACCGCGGCCACCGCGAGGCCGGCGGACCACGTCCCACCAACATTCAGGAGCGCGGAGTGCATCGTTTCCTCCCTCGAAGCTCATCGAAGGAGACGATTCTAGCCTCGCGCCCGGGGCTTGCCGGGCACGGCGGTCCGCGAACATGGCTGCTTCGCGTTCTCAGCGCTGGGCCGGCCGGATGGCCGCCGATCCGCGAGCGCAGCTGTTGCGCGCTCTCGGTGCTCCGGCGATCAGGCCCCCGCGATCCGCTTGGCGGCCAGCTTCATCTCGTCGGTGATTCGCTCCAGGCTCCTCGAGGTCTCGCACAGCTTCTTCACCATCAGCCCCTCCTCTTCCACGATCCTCCGGATGTTCGACGACTTCTCCGACTGCTCCGAGGACGTGGCCGCGGAGGCCCTGACCTGCTTCTCGATGTCCGAGATCGCGTGGACCTCGCTCATCACCACCGCGTGGAAGGCCCGGATGGTCGCGTTGATGTGCGCAAAGGACTCCACCACGTCGCCGAACAGCTTCACCGACGAGGTGATGTTCTCGATGCCCGCCTGGACGTTTCCATTGTTCTTGCCGAGCTGGGCGCCCACGGCGCTGATGCTCTTCTTGATCCCGATGACGATGCCGTCGACGTTCTTGATCGACTGCTCGCTCTGCTGAGAGAGGCGTCGCACCTCCTCGGCCACCACCGCGAACCCCTTGCCCGCCTCGCCGACCCTGGCTGCCTCTATCGAGGCATTGAGCGACAGCACCATCGTCTGGCCCGCGATGTCGGAGACGGTCTCGACGATCGTGGCGATCTGCTCGGACTGCTCCGAGAAGATCGCGATGTCGTCCATGGAGTTCTTCATCGAGTCGGCGATCGAGGTCATGGCGCCGATCGCTTCCTTGAGCCGGTCCTTCCCGGCCCTCACCCGTTCCCCGTAGGCCTCGCTCGTCTCCAGCAGCTCGGTGGACTTCCTGGCGAGCTCGTCCGCCGCGCTCGAGATCCCTCCGATCGTCGCGAGCAGGTCCCGCGAGGAGGTGGCGTTGTTCTCGATGATGAAGCCCAGGTCGTTCACGTTGCCGGCGACGGTCTCCATGTTCCGGTGGGTCAGGTCCGAGATGCGCAGGAGGTCGCCCGAGATCCCCCGCACCCGATCCGAGGAGGCCAGCAGCGCGGCACGAATGGGTTGGTAGATCAGCTTGAGCACCACCAGCCAGAGCGCGACCAGGATCGCGAGGATCACCAGGTTCGAGAACACCAGGGTCCGGGCGGTCTTCGCGTAGAAGTCGACGTCGGACGAGGCGTGCCCGGCGACCTGCTTCAGGAGCAACGAGACCTGGCCCAACCCGACGAGCGAGATGAGGATGCCCACCCCGAGCGGAATGACCACCGCGATGGCGAAGAACTTGTGGACCATCTTGAACGGCGACTCGATCTGCAGCCCGTGAGCGAGCGCGTACGACTCGAGCTCGCCGTTGAAGATCAGCACCATTGCGACGCTGACGAAGCAGACCTCGGGCAAGGTCGTGAGGAGCAGGATGACCTTGTCGCGCCACTCGAAGGGGGTCGAGACGGTGGCCAGGCTCGGGGCCACCAGACAGAGCGTCCCGAGGATGAGCGCGAAGGCCTTCTCCATGAACACGATGCGCCGGTGGGCGTCTTCGCCCTGCTTCTCGTCGGCGAGGTTGGTGAGCTCGAGGATCCTCGTCAGGTTCTTGTTCACGAGGACGACCGCCGTCGTGATGCAGGCGACGAGGAAGACCGGCAGCAGGGGATTGCCGAGCGGGCCTGCCATCAGGGTCGGAACGTCCGCGATCTCCACCAGCAGCGAAAACCCGAAGCCGAAGGTCGGCGGAGCCAGGAAGGACGCCGCCATCACGACGTTGACCCGGAGCCGCCAACTCGCTTTCGAATCCCTCATCCTTCGCTCTCCTCTGGCGACCGGCGCCCACACTACCGAACCGCGGCCTCCAACGCTCATCCGCGCGGGTTTGCCTCCCGTTCGGCCTGCCGCCCGCCGAAGAAGGGGTCGTGCAGGGGGCATGCCCTCGCGGTCTCTCGCGCGGGCCCGCTTTCGACGACGGCGGTCAGGCGGGACCGCGACGACCCGGGCGACGGGGACCTGGGCAGCCAGCCCGCCAGCCGTCTCCAAGCTCGCCTTCTTTGATGACCCTGCCGATAATCCGGACTCGGAGTCCGCTTTCCTTTCCCAACAGTCACACCAACCATCGAGGTGCCTCGTGCAACGGGTCGTTCTCACGCTTCTGGCGCTGCTGGTCTCCGTCCCCGCCCTCGCGGCCAAGCCGGTCAAGGTCCCGTACACCTACGTCCGGGTCGGCCAGGCGGACGTGACGACCCCCAGCCAGTACGGCATCGCGTTGATGGGCGGCGCCTATGACGTCGACGAGGGCTTCCGCTGGATGTGCGACCTGTCCGGCAACGGCGACTTCCTCACCATCCGCGCCGCCGGGACCATCGACGAGTACAACGACTACGTGCCGGTGGTCTGCCCGAACGCCAACTCGGTGGCGACGCTGATCATCCCCAGCCTCGACGCGGCCAATCACCCCGACGTGGCGGCAATCATCTCCAAGGCCGAGGCCATCTTCGTCGCCGGCGGCGACCAGTCGCTCTACGTGAACTACTGGATCGGCACGCCGGTCCAGACCGCGCTCCAGGAGCGCCTCGCGCACGGCATCCCGGTGGGCGGCATCAGCGCCGGCCTGGCCGTGCTCTCGCAGTACATCTACTCGGCGCAGCTCAGCCAGGGCGCCAAGTCGCCCGCGGCGCTGGCCGACCCGTTCAACCGCTACATGACCCTGGCCAAGGACCTGTTCGACATCCCGTTCCTGAAGAACGTCATCGCCGACACCCACTTCTCCGCGCGCGACCGCATGGGCCGCTCGGTGGCGTTCCTGGGCCGCCTCTCGGCCAGCTACGGCGTGGCCATGCCGCGCGGCGTCGCGGTCGACGAGCGGATGGCGGTGCTGGTGGACGCGCAGGGCATCGGCACGGTGGTCGAGCAGCCGGTCGAAGGCACCACCCCGAACCACGTCTACTTCCTGGCGGCGCCGGGCGCCCCCGAGGTCTGCGTCGAGAAGACCCCGCTGACCTACCGCAACATCGCGGTGCAGCGCCTGGGCAACGGCGAGACCTTCGACCTCAACACCTGGGCCCACGTCGCTGGCTTCGCCTCCGACTTCGCGGCCTACCAGGTCTCGGCCGAGGCGGGCGTGCTGAGCTCCACCCAGGCCGGCGGCTCCGTCTACTGAGCAGGTCGCCCTGACGAACCGAAGGCCCGCGCCCTCAATGGTCGCGGGCCTTCTCCTTTCTGCCCTCACGCCGCCGGAGGCCCCATGTCCAGGAAGCGCCGCTCGCACGCGCACTCGACCTGCAGGAGCGCACCTACCAGCTGCTGCTGTGGGTGGGCGAGGCCATCCGCAAGGGCTTCGTCCGCTTCGAGACCGCGCACGACTACGCCACCCTGCCCGAGGCCGCGCTGGCCTGGCTCGAGAGCCACTACAGCGACCTCCCTGCGCGCGCGCGCCCGGCGAAGGCGGACCTCGGCGACTTCAGCCGGCTCTTCACGACCTACCTCGAGAAGCTCCTTCGATCTCAATCCTCAGCCAGGAAAGCGGCGGTACTCCCCCGATGCCCACTGCTTCTGCCCGATGTGCAGCTGGCTCGTGGACGTGCCGCACCTGAAGGCCAAGAAGGTCACTTCGAAGCACAAGGAGCAGGCGCGGACGCTGCGGGTCGACTTCCTCCGGGCGCTGGCTGCCGAGCAGGCGCTCATGCTGCCCGAAGGCGCCGCCGACGCGCTGGCCGATGATCCCTCGCTGCGCGAGGGGCTCTCGCTGGCGGCGTGGGCACGGGCGCTGGTGCGCAGGCTGGAGGGCCTCTCCGAGGGACCTGCGACGTTGGCGCTCTGGCGCGGCTTCGCCTGGACCGCCCAGGGCTCTCCCAAGAAGGTCTTCTCGCTGACGGCGCGCGACGTCCTCGCGGCGGAGGAGGCGGTCTCGGCGCGGATTCGAGCCGCCTCGCGATCGACGTAGGCCCGGGGGGCTGTCGAGCGCCCGGCGGCCAACTACCTTGCCTCGAACCCGGGCCGGTCCGAGGTGCGTTCATGAGCCCGTTCTCGAAGTCGACCGCCCTCCTGGTCGCGGCGGCGATGCTCCTTCCGGGCTGCTGGGGGCATCACGGCGGCCAACTCTTCGGGGCCATCCTCGCCACCGCCGTCGTCACCGCGGCAATCGTCGACCTCGCATCAGCCGCCCCCGCCACGCCACACCCACCCGCCTCCTCCGCGGCCGGGCTACACCTGGGAGCCCGGTTACTGGACCTTGGAGTCCGACGATTGGGTCTGGGTCGACGGCCGCTGGATCCCCAACTATCCGGGGTACGCCTGGCAGCCCACGCACTGGGAGCAGGACCCCAGCGGGTACTGGCGGCTCGTCCCGGGCCGGTCGATCCAGTTCGGTCCGCCGCCACCTGCGCCGCCTCCGCCACCGGGGCCGCCTGCTCCGCAACCTCCGCCACCCGGACCGCCGGCGCCGTACGGGCCGTAACCTGCGCGCGCGGTTGACCGGGCGGTAGCTCGGCCGAGCTTGCTGAAGGCGTGTTGGTGTTTCCCGGCGCCGCCAGGCTCTCACTCGACACCGACAGCAAGAGCTTGCAGGGTAGCTCCACGCCCGTGGCAAGAAGCGGGGTGAGGGGCTGACTGACATGTTCGTGATTCGCGGAGGGCATCGCATCAACGTGCGCGTAGTGGTCGTCGGGCTACGGCTCGCCGCGCTGGTGGCCCTGCCCTCTCTCAGCCCTTCTGCAGCTGCGGCGGCTTTTGCGCCGCCCAGCCCCGAGCTTGCGCGTCGCGGGACCTTCACCATCCGCGGCCAGGTCCTCGCGAGTGACGGACCCGTCGCGGGAGCCGCCGTCATCGCCACCGTCGAGGGCGGCGCCGAGGTCCTTTCGGCGCTGCCCTGCCCCTTCGACTGCGGCGACAAGCCGCTCATCCACGTCGTCGGCATTCCGCGCTGCTTCGACAGCGAGTCGACCTGGGGGCCGCTCGCGGCCGTCGTGCTCTCGGGCCGCGGGCAGCCGGAGATCGCTGCCCGCACCGTCAGCCGCGCGGACGGCTCCTTCGTGCTCGAGGGGCTGGAAACTGGCCGCTTCACCCTCTGGGCGGACCTGCCGGGCAAGCTCGTCGGCTTCCGAACCGGTGTCGCCGCGGGCGCGACGAAGGTCACCGTCGAGGTCACGCCGAGCGGCTTCATCCGCGGCAAGCTCGTCGATTCCGCGGACCGTCCCCTGGCCGGCGCACCGGTCACCGCGGCCTTGCTCGAGCCCACCCGCTACTTCGACTCGGTCACTCGCGCAGACGGCTCCTTCTCCATCGGCCCGATGCCGCGAGGCCTCGCGATGGTGGTCGCGCGCTTCGAGGGGCTCTTGCCGGAACACGAGCTGGTCCTGGGTCCTGACGTGGTGAGGCCCATCTCCCTCTGGTCTCCTTCGACCAAGACTCTGGGCGGAACGGTCCTGCGCTCCGGCGCGCCCGCCTCTGGATCCACCGTCTCGCTCGGCGATCGCCAGACGACGACCGGCGCGGACGGCTCCTTCTCCTTCGCGAACGTGGAACCCGGCGAATACTGGCTCCAGGCGACGCTCGGTCCACTCCTGGCCACCGCTCTCGTTCAGGTCCCTCTCGTAGGGCGGGACGTCCTCGACCACCGGCTCGAGCTGGGTCCAAGCGGAGAGATCGGTGGGTCGCTGCGGCTCGGCACGGGCAAGCCGGCCGCGGGCGTGAAGGTCACCTGTGACTACCGGCTTGAGGACGGGCGCTGGCGACCGGTCGACGCAACCTCCGGAGCCGACGGCCGCTACCGCTTCCCGCTGCTTGCGCCGGAGCAGTACCAATGCAAGGTCGAGGACGCGCGACTGCTTCGCGAGGTCCGAGACGTCGCCTTGCAGGCCGGCGAGGCGCTCGCCGTCGACTTCACGTTGAAGGCTGCAAGCCCCATCACCGGCGTCGTGGTGGACGAGGCCGGCAAGCCCGTCGCCGAGGTCGACATCCGCGCCACCAGCAAGGCCAAATCCGATGATTACGCTGGCGCGACCTCCAGGGGAGACGGCTCCTTCTCGCTCGGCGGCCTGCCGGCCGGTTCCTACGAGGTCGAGTTCCAGAAACCGCACTTCCCTTCGATGACGACGACGCTCACCGCTCCCAGCTCCGGCGCACGCATCGTGCTCCGCAAGGGCCTGGAGGCGTTCGGCGTGGTCGTCGGCCCGGACCAGCGCCCCGTCGCCGATGCGGAGGTGAGCCTGAGCCGCCCTCCCGGCGAGAGCCCCAACGAGTGGTGGTGGAGCGCCCGCACCAACGTCCGCGGCGAGTTCCGCATCCCCGGGATGACCGCGGGCACCTACCGGCTCGTCGCGTCGGCTCCAGACCAGAGCGATGCCGCGGCCACCCGAACCGCGGTCGCGCTGAGCGCCAAGGCAACGGGACCGTTCCGCTTGCAGCTGCCGAAAGGCCTCTCCATCACCGGCATGGTGACGAGGCCGGACGGCACGCCGGTGGCCCGCGCATCCGTCAAGCTCGAACAGAAGAGCCATGTCGGGCCGAAGGAGCTTCCAGGAGCCGCCCCGAGGTGGGAAGTCTGGAGTCACAGCGCCGACGATGGCTCCTTCGCTTTCACCAACCTGGCACCGGGGACCTATGAGCTGGGCTGCGACCAATGGGATGACGAGCTGCATCTCCCGAAGGGCGAGTCGCTCGTCGTCGCCTCAGGCGGCGACCCGATCACCGTGGTCCTCATTCACGATGCGCGCGCCGTGGGGCGAGTCGTGCACGAGAGCGGCGAGCCCCTGCCGCTCTTCGAGATCGACGGCCGGACGCAGTCGGACCCCGAGGGCCGCTTTCGATTCGTCGAGAGCCGGGAACGAGCGCGCGTCCTGGTCTTCAGCGCCGAGGGCTTCGCTCCGGTTCGGCGTCAGGTCGAGTTCAGACAGGGCCAGGAGTCGAACCTGGGCGACGTCGTCTTGAAGGTCGGCCGGACGCTTCGCGGCACCGTCTTGGATGTGCGGACGGGCTCGCCCATCGCCGGAGCGCGGGTGGCCGCGGGTGCGGCGGATTTGGTCCGACCGCTGGATCCGGAGCCAAGGGTGACTGCGGCGACCACCACCGGCGCCGACGGCACGTTCACGCTCGCGCACCTCGAGCAGGGGCCCCTGACCTTGGTCGCGTCGGCGCCCGGACACCGCTTCTTCTGGTGCGGCATCGGTCTCGTCGAGGAGTCAGTCACCCTCGAGCTCGGGTCGGGAGCGGACCTTCATGGACGGGTGAGCGACGCTGCCGATCGACCCATGAAATTCGGACACATCTTGGCCCTCGAGTCCTCTGGCCGTTTTCGGAAGCTGCCTTTGGAGAACGGCGAGTACCGGCTGGACGGCGTCGCCCCGGGGCGACTGATCATCAAGGCCGACGCACCTGAGGACGCGGGCAACTTCATGCCTCAAGTGCTCGAGGTGCCGGAGTCCGGCGAGCTGCGCGTGGACTTCCGCGAGCGCCCCGGCTCCGTTCACCTGGAAATCACGGGCGTTCCGGACGGCTTCTCGTCTGTGCTGGTCCCTGGCGAGGTGCCGGCGCCGGAGAGCCGCTCGCTCTCCCTCCTGCTCCTCGCGCTGACCCATCAGAGCCACCTCGAGCCGGGGACCTATTCGCTGTTCATCATCCAGCGGGATCCGCCCTATGCCGTCCGGCGGCAGCTCGTCCATCTCGGCGACGCGCCGGAGCAGAGCGTTTCGGTGGAGCTGCCGGCGGGGCGGTAGCTCGGCCGACCTTGCTGAAGATAGACATGCGTTTTGTGACATGACTTTCGGTCCCTTGGCTGGAAACCAGGCACGCTCGCTCGCAGCGCGCCTCGGATTGCGCGGATGCTCGGGATGTCGTGGAGGTACGGCGCGCCTCGGATCCTCTCTTTCTTCTGACCGATGCCCCCGGCGCGGAGGCCGGGTACTACACGTCTGACCGGACGCACGGCGCGCCTCAGATCCTCTCTTTCTGACCGATGCGCCCGGCGCGGAGGCCGGGTACTACACGTCCGACCGGACGCACGGCGCGCCTCGGATCCTCTCTTTCAGTCGGATGACCCCGGCGTGGAAGCCGGCACTACCCCCGGCACTCCCCGGTTGCCTCCCTGCTCATCTCCCGCCATAACTTCGCCCGGCGTTGGGGGCTCACCGGGCGGGGAGAGAAGGCAGCAAGGGATGGACTTCAAGGTTCTGCTCATCAGCCCCAAGCCGAAGGACCTCAAGGAGGAGTCCCGTGAGCTGACCCGGCGCGGCCTGACGGTGGTCGGCGTCTCCAGCTGGGCCGACGCGCGCGAGGAGCTCATCCGCGACGGCCGCATCCACGTGGTGCTCACCGAGTGGCGCCTGCCGGCCTCCAAGAACGCCAAGGAGACCATCGAGGGCCTCCCGCTCTTCAAGGCCATCCTCGCGCTGCGCTACGAGGTGAACATCTTCCTCTACACGCACGAGAACCACTGCGAGGGCTTCTCCACCGGCGGCCGGGTCAACGGCTACTTCTACAAGGGCGAGCGCGACTACGACGACATCGCCAAGAAGGTCAAAGCCGAGGTGGTCTCCAGCAAGGACCGCGCGCCGTTTTTCGAGGCGCTCGTCGACTACTCGCGCAAGGTCAAGGACGCCTGGCACACGCCCGGGCACTCGAGCGGCTACTCGGTGAAGAACTCGCCCTGCGCCTCCGACTTCTACGAGTTCTTCGGCGAGAACTCCTTCCAGGCCGACCTCTCGGTCTCGGTGCCGATGCTCGACTCGCTGATGGAGCCCAAGGGCGTCATCAAGGAGGCCCAGGAGCTGGCGGCCCGCGCCTTCAACGCCCGCTACACCTTCTTCTCCACCAACGGCACCTCCACCTCGAACAAGGTCCTCATCCAGACCCTGCTCAAGCCCGGCGACGCCATCCTCCTCGACCGCAACTGCCACAAGTCGGTCCACTACGGCGTGGTCATCGCCGGGGCCGAGCCGCTCTACCTGATGCCCTCGGTCAACACCCGCTACGGCATCTTCGGCCCGGTCCCGCGCCGGCGCATCGTCGAGGGCATGGACGCGGCGCTCAAGGCGGGCAAGAAGCTGCGCGCGCTCATCCTCACCAACTGCACCTACGACGGGCTCATCTACGACATCCGCCCCATCGTCGAGGAGGCGCACAAGCGCGGCGTGAAGGTGATCGTCGACGAGGCGTGGTTCGGCTACGCCAACTTCCACCGCGAGTTCTACCCCTGCGCCATGGAGGCCGGCGCGGACTACGCCACGCAGAGCACGCACAAGACCATGAGCGCCTTCAGCCAGGCCTCGATGATCCACGTGCGCGACCCGGACTTCGAGCGCATCCGGGACTTCTTCCAAGAGAACTTCAACATGCACACGTCGACGAGCCCGCAGTACCCGATGATCGCCAGCCTCGACGTGGCCCGGAAGCAGATGGTGATGGAGGGCTACGAGCTCCTGCAGCGCAACCTCGACCTGGCCGCCGCGCTGCGCAAGTCGGTCAACTCGCTCAAGAAGTTCCGGGTGCTCGAGCTCGACGACCTGATCAGCGACGAGGTGCAGGGCGACGGCGTGCGCCTGGACAAGACCAAGCTGACCATCGACGTCAGCCGCTCGGGCTTCACCAGCCGCGAGATCGAGCACGTGCTCCTGTCCAAGCACAACATCCAGATCGAGAAGAGCACCTTCAACACCATCACCGTGCTCATCACCATCGGCTCGACCTACTCCAAGCTCAACCGGCTCTTCCTGGCGCTGGAGAACATCGAGCGGATGAGCGGCACCAAGAAGGAGAGCGACGCCCACAAGGTGCTGCGCGAGTTCGAGCTGTCGCTCTCGCCCATCAAGTACCGCCCGCGCTTCGCCTTCTACGCCGACGGCGAGATGGTCCCGTTGCGCGACACCGTGGGCCGCATCGCCACCTCGATGATCACCCCCTATCCTCCGGGCATCCCGCTGCTCGTCCCCGGGCAGATCATCACCGCGCCCATCGTCAACGCGCTGATGACCTACCGGGACTACGGCGTCGAGATCCACGGGCTGCACGACGGCGTGCTCAAGGTGATGACCCACGCCGAGGAGGAGGAGCTGTCGAAGAAGGGCTACGAGATGAAGGACAACAACCTGCCCTCCTGACCTGGCCGGCTCTGGCCTGAAGGAACCCGATGGAAGGCTTCGGCGCGCTCAGCCTCGTCCCGGCAGCGGTGACCATCGCGGTGGCGCTCTTCTCGCGCCGCATCGCCGTGGCCTTGGCCGCGGGGACCGCTGCCGGCGCGCTCGTAGCCGGACGCCTCTCGCCCCTGGCGACGGGCGAGGCGGCCTTCAAGGCGCTGTCGGCGCCGCTGCGCGACCTCGAGCGCCTGGAGATCATCGGCTTCATCCTGCTGGTGGGCGGGCTGCTCGAGGTGCTGCGCTCGGCGGGCGCGTTCGCGGCGCTGGCGGACGCGCTCGAGCGCCGGCTGCAGACGGCGCGCAAGACGCGGCTGGCGGCGTGGGCGCTGTCGATGTGCCTGTTCTTCGACGACTACGCCAACGTCCTCATCACCGGCAGCGCCATGCGCCGCATCGCGCCGCGGCACGGCATGAGCCGGGCGATGCTGGCCTACGTCATCGACGTGGTGGCGGTGCTGGCGAGCGTGATGCTGGTCTCGACCTGGGCCGCCTTCGAGGGCGGCGTGATGGCGGAGTCGGCGCAGGCGCTGGGACGCAGCGAAGGCGCGGCCGAGCTGTTCCTGGGCTCGCTGCCGTACCACTTCTACACGTACCTGGCGATCGCGCTGACCCTGCTCTCGGCGGCGAGCGGCCGGTGGATCGGCGCGCGGCTCGACACCGAAGCGGGCGCCGAGCCGCAGGAGCCGCCGGTGGTCGGCAAGGGCGCCCGCGCCGCGCACGTGGTCACGCCGCTCGCCTGCCTCGTCGGCGGGGCCATCGTGGCGATCGCGGTGGTGGGGACGATTCGCGTGCTCGTGGTTGGCGGGCCGCTCACGCCGATGCGCGTGGTGGCTTCGGCGCCGACGGTGCTGGTGCTCATCGGGGCGACGCTCGTGGCGACCGGCGTCGCGGTAGCGATGCTGCGGCGGAGCGGCGTGCTCACGGGCAGCGCGCTGCGCGGCGCGTTCCAGCAGGGCTTGAAGAGCATGGCTCCGGTGGCGCTGATCATCGCGCTCGCCACCGCGCTCTCGGCCGTCTCCACGGACCTGGGCTCCGGGCCCTTCCTGGCGGGGGCCTTCACTCGCGCGCTGCCGGCGCCGCTCTTGCCGTGCGCGGTCTACGTCGCGGCGATGCTCGTCACCGTGGCCACCGGTTTCAGCTGGGGGTCCATGGCCATCCTGATGCCGGTGGCCTACCAGATAGCGCTGGGGCCGGGGCTCGGGCCGGAGGCTCCTGCCGGTCATGGGCGCAGCGGTCATCACCGGCGCCGTCTCCGGCGAGCACCTCATCCCCTACTCGGAGAAGGCCGTGCTCACGTCCTTCGCCTGCGGCATCACGCCGGTCTACCACCTGAAGACTCAGCTGCCGCACTCGCTGCTGGCGTTCGTGGGCGCGGCGGCGGGGTTCGTGTTGCTGGGCTATGGGGTGCCGGCGCCGGCGGCGTTCGGGGTGGCGCTGGCGGCGGTGGCGTTGGGGTGGCGCGGGCTGCTGCCACCGGTGGTGGCCGTGCCGGCTGTGGACGTGCGGCCTCAGTAGCTGCGCTGGGACACGCGTCGCGCTTGGCGCACGCGGTAGAGGCGCTCGGTGAAGCCGCCCTCGCGCTCGAAGGCCTTGGCCAGCGCTGACAGCTGGCGAAACAGCAGGTTGGAGGCAACGCCTGCAAGCACGTTCCCTGCGTTGGCGTCGCACTCGGCGAGGCTGGCCCGTGAAGGTTGGGACGGCATGGACGGAATGGACGCCATGGACGCGATGGACTCCGGTGACAGAGCCGTCGCATGCACCCAGTGGGCGACTTCGTCGGCGGTCTTGAGGCGCTTGCGGACCAAGTCCCAGCGGCGTGGGTCGTCGGCCGTCCACAGGGGCAGCGAGCGCTGCCGAAGAAAGTCTGCGTAGTCCTTGAGTAGCTCTCCCAGGCTGGCGCGGGCGACGTTGGTGAGCTTGAGCTCGGTCTTCTTTGACGTCGCCGAAGCCAGGCTGCCTTCGACGATGTTCTGCACGCCGCTCCTGGCTGCCTGCACCATCTGGTCGTGGGTGCGGCTGCGAATGCTGATGTACCGGTTACAGAACTGCACGGTCACGTCATACGTCAGCTCTGCCACCTGGTAGCTCACCAGCCGCTTGTAGCCACCACTCTTCTGAATCAGCCTTTCCATGGCTCTCCCTCCGGCCTTCCGGCCCCTCACTCCACCGCTTCATTCCATGACGTCCATGACGTCCATCGCGTCCATGTCGTCCATGGCGCGCAACACCATAGCCGCCGGGTCCGACACTGCCCCGACGCCAGGAAAGGAAAAGTGAGTTGCCGCAAGCGCCTTTCGGCCCGCCTCAGGCGCTGGGCCGCACCATCGCCACCATGTCCGCCAGCTTCACCTCGGGGTGGTGGTAGCGCTCGTAACGCGGGGTCTTCTTGCCGTACTGCAGCGCCTTCGTCGCGCACCACTGGATGCACGCCAGGCACTGCTCGCACTTGCCCGACCAACGCGGCTTGCCGCCCACGATGCTCACGTTGCCCGACGGGCAGACCTTGGCGCAGGTGCCGCAACCGTTGCAGCGCTCGTCCACCCAGAAGTTCTTGTCCATGGTGGCGATCTGCCCGAACGAGAGCTTGTAGAGCTGGGTGAAGACCACCCGCTGCCACAGCGGTCCTTGCTCGATGGGGCCCGGGTCGCGCCGCGCGACGCGAGCGGCGACGTCCGCGAGCTTGGCCTTCGCTGCGCCGAAGCGCCGCTCGAGCTCCGCCGCCGGGCCAGGCCCGCCCCACGGCAGGTAGTTCGACGGCATCTCCAGCGAGTAGCCAGACCCGAGCCGCAGGCTGCGCGCGGCGAGCTCCTCGCTCAGCTGGACGAGGGTGCGCGAGACCTGCCCGGCGTTGACCGCGACGGCGAAGAGGTAGGTGGTCGGCGCCAGCTCGAGGCGGCGCACGAAGGCGAGCGGCCGGTGCGGGAGGCCCCACATGTGCACGGGGAAGACGAGGCCCACGGTGTCCGCGGCCGGGCGCACGGGGCCTTCCGGGAGGCGCGTCATGCTCACCACCTCGGCATCCTTCAGGCTCGCGGCGAGGGTCCGGGCGGCCCACAGCGAGTTGCCGGTGCCGGAGTACGCGTAGAGGGTCGTCGTCATGGGCTCGTCCTTGCCGAGAGAGAGCGCTCACCATAGACGCCACGGCGCGCGGGTGGGTAGCGGCTTCCATGCCGTCGGACTTGTAGTACCCGGCCTCCGCGCCGGGGTCGGGCAACTGTCTGGAAGAGAGTCTCCAAGGCGCGCTGTCAGCAAGGCCGGAACACGACCGAGCGCGCCTCGGATCGACGGATCCCGAGGGTGCCCCCGGCACGGAGGCCGGGTACTACACGTCCGTCAACGCGCCTCGGAAGGCCCGGCACTACCCTTATCGCCCGCCACCCCCCGTGCCGAACCCTCCCTCGATGAAGCCTTCTGCCACAGCCCTCGCGTCCTCCGCCCCGCCCTGGGAGGCGGTGGCGTTCGACCTCTGCGACCTGGCGGACTACCCACGCGAGAGCCGCCAGCCCCCCAGCGACGCACAGCTGGAGAAGGCGAGCTGGCTGGCGGAGCTCGCCGCGGAGCGGGTCCGCACCCAGAACAGCCTGCTGCCGGCGTTCCCGGCGCTGGCGGCGCGCATCCTCGCCATCATGCAGGAGCCCGACCCCGACCTCCGGGAGCTGGCCAAGACCATCCGCTCGGACCCGGCGGTCTCGGCGCGCCTGCTCAACCTGGCCAACTCCGCCTTCTACTCGCGCGGCGTGGAGGTCAAGACGGTGCAGGAGGCCGCGGTCCGCCTGGGGATGAAGACCGTCTCCTCGGTGGCGGTCGCGGCGGCCACGCAGTGCATGCTCGACGCCCAGGAGCGCGAGACCTTCGACATCTTCCGCGAGCACTGGAAGCGCCTGTCGGCCTACTGCACCCAGAGCGCCGTCAGCGCCCGCTGGCTCTCGCTCTGGCTCAGCCAAGGCGATCCGGAGCACGCCTTCCTGGCCGGGCTGATGCACGACATCGGCAAGGTGGTGGCACTGCGCGCGGTCAGCCAGATGGTCCTCGACGGCGACGCCCCCTCGGACCTGGACCCGCGCGTCACCGACGCGGTCCTCGAGCTCTCGCACGTGCCGCTAGGCAGCGACGTGGCGATGTCCTGGAACCTGCCGGGCTACGTGATGCACGCCTGCCAGAGCCACCACGACCAGGCCCTGGACGCGGGCGCGGTCAACTCGGTGCTGCACGTGGTGCGCGTCGCCTCGGGCCTCTACGAGTCGCGGACGGACGCGGGGCACCGCGCGGCGCTGGCCGAAGAGGTCTTCTCCAGCGCCCACGCGTTGGGCCTGGCGCAGGAGCCGCTCAAGGCCCTGGCCGAGGAGCTCAAGCGGCTGAGCCGGGCCAGCTGACCTCCTCTGGCGCCTCAGGCCCGGGCGTCCTGCGAGGCCGGCAGCAGCAGCTCGAAGCGCGCCCCGCCCTGCTTGCCCCGCCCCACCCGCACCGAGCCCCGATGCGCGGCCATGATCTCCTTGACGATGGCCAGGCCCAGGCCGGTCCCCTCCCCGCGGGTGGTGAAGAAGGGCTCGAAGATGCGCTGCATCTGGTCCTCGGGGATGCCCGGGCCCTCGTCCTCGACCGCGAGCAGCACGCCTGACGCGGCGGTGGACGTGGAGCTGGCGGTGGCGGGTGCGATGGACACCGTCACCCGCCCGCCCGCCGGCGAAGCCTGCGCGGCGTTCTGCAGCAGGTTCACCAGCGCCACCTGCAAGAAGTCCGGATCGGCGATGGCCTGCGCCTTCTCCACCGCGCCGTCCACCACCATTCTCGAACTGCACCCGCTGCCCCGTCGGACCCTGGCTCGCCACGCGGACCGCGTGCTCCACCCGCGAGCGCACGTCCAGCGGCCGCAGCTTGGGCGAGAGCGGCCGGGCCAGGAGCAGCAGGTCGCGCACCAGGGCGTCCAGGCGCATCGACTCCTCCTGGACCATGCCCAGCACCGCTCGCCCGCGCTCGGAGAGGCGGGCCTCGCGCCGCAACAGGTCCACGGCGTTGAGGATGGCCGCGAGCGGGTTGCGCACCTCGTGGGAGACCACCGCCGCCGCCTCGCCCAGCGCCGCCAGCCGCTCGCGGCGCACCAGCGCGTCCTGCAGGCGGGTCACCTCGTCCAGCCGCTCGGCCAGGCGGCGGTGGCCGCGCACGTTGTCGATGGCCGCGCCCAGCTCGCGCGCGAAGAGCTGCACCGCGGCGACGTTGGCCGGGTCGAGCACCTCGTCGCCCATCGCGCACAGCATCCCGTAGGGCTCGCCCTCGGCGTAGACCGGGACCGCGAAGGCGCTGCGCCCCAGGGGCTCGAGGACGGCGAGGATGGCCGCCGAGAAGAGGTGGCGCGGCCCCTCCCAGGCGTCGTCGGTCCGGTAGACGCGCCCCGCCTTCAGGTGCTCGACCAGCACCGGCGTCGCCCCTTCGATGAGCCGGTTCACCAGCCCGGCGTGGTCGCGGAACGGGTCCCGGCGCTTGCCGCCCAGGACCAGCCGGCGCAGCTCGAGCCTCCCGTCCCGGCAGCTCAGGAACGCCGCGCACGGCCCGCCCTCGCCCAGGGCGGCGGTGGCGTAGGAGACCACCTCGTCCTCGTCGCGCAGGCGCAGGAACTGCTCGGCGCAGGCGGCGTAGGTCTGGATGAGGCGCGCCAGGCGCTGCTGCGCCTCCTCGTGGTTGATGATCATCATCCGGCGGTACTGGCGCGCGCCGTACAGCCCCATCACCGCGTTGACGACCGTCGGCATCAGCCAGTGCAGGAAGCCCGCGGGAGCCGCGCCAGCCTCGATCAGCGCGAAGAGGACCCCACCGACCGACATCAGCGAGACCGCGGTGGTGGCCCAGCGCACGTCGGAGAGCAGCAGCGCGCCATAGAGCGGCGCGATGGCCAGCAAGGACAGGCTCTGGGTCGGGTCCTCGTCGGCCACCACCATCGCGACCACGCCGAGCATCGACAGCGGGATGGCGCCGGCGGTGACCGCCCAGACGGCGCGCGGCGCGACCCGCCGCACCAGGAGCGCGCCCAGGGCCAGCGGCAGCGCCTGCGCCAGCGTCGTCAGCCCGGCCCAGGTGGCGGCCGGGAAGCGCGCGAAGTACTCGACGGCGAACGGCACGTTGGCCAGCGCCGTGAAGAGCATCATCCAGCTGAGGATGACGACGCGGGGACGCGAAGGCTCAGAGGAAGAGCGCGGCTCTTTGTGGTCGGTGTCCACCCCGTCTCCCCGGGTGACTTCGTCGGAGGGGATGCGGCGCAGCCGGCGAGGTCGTGAGTCCAAGAGTAGGAGCGGCAAGATAGCGCTCTCGCGGGGTCCGTGGCGCGCCCGGGGGCAGGTTCCGAATCCGAAAGCTCGGGCCCGCACCCGTCGGCGAGGTTAGAACCCCGGCCGAAAGGGCGCCGGTCTCGCCGGCCATCTGCGCACCGAATGATCCCCTCCGAGCTCGTCCTCCCCCTGACCGTCTGCGGCGCGATCGCGACCGCCTGCTGGCTCCTCTCGCTCGCCACCCGCGAGTACTCCTGGGTCGACCGCATCTGGTCGGTCGTGCCGCCCCTGTACGTGGGCCTGCTCGCGCACGCCGCCGGCTGGCAGGACGCCCGGCTCGACCTGATGACCGCGCTCGCCGTGCTGTGGGGCGCACGGCTCACCTTCAACTTCGCGCGCAAGGGCGGCTACGCCCGGGGCGGCGAGGACTACCGGTGGGCGGTGCTGCGCCAGAAGATGAAGGGCTGGCAGTGGCAGCTCTTCAACCTCTTCTTCGTGGCCGGCTACCAGAACCTCCTGCTCCTGCTCATCGCGCTGCCGGCGTGGACCGCGTTCCGGCACCCCGCCCCGCTGGGCCCGCTCGATCTCGTCGCCGCGTCGACCTTCCTGGTGCTCCTGGCCGGCGAGCTCTTGGCCGACCAGCAGCAGTGGCGCTTCCAGCAGGCCAAGAAGGCGCGCGCCGCCTCGAGAACGCGGGAGCCCAGGGGCTTCCTCGACACGGGGCTGTGGGCCTTCTCGCGACACCCGAACTTCTTCTGCGAGCTGGGCCAGTGGTGGATGGTCTACCTGTTCGCGGTGGCCGCCTCCGGGACGCCGTTGCACGCGACGCTCGCCGGCCCGGTGCTCCTGACGCTGCTCTTCCACGGCAGCGCCAACTTCACCGAGTCGATCTCGGCCTCGAAGTACCCGCTCTACGCCGAGTACCAGCGGCGGGTCTCGCGGATCGTGCCGATGCCGCCGCGAGGCCGTGGGGCGGCGGAGGCGATCATCACCGAGGAGCGGCGGGGATGACCTCGCGCGCGGCCGCGCGTCAGAGCAGCTCGCAGAGCGAAGGCTTGGTGCAGTTGCACGTGCAGTACCGGCACGTCCAGCCGGACCCGCCGCAGTCCACGTAGGTCGCGCACTCGTCGACCGAGATGTCGCAGGACCGGCAGGTGCCGCTCTCGCAGACCTTGGAGGTGCTCCCGCAGTCGGTGTTGACGCAGCACTGGCGACAGACGCTGCCGCACAGCTTGGTCCCGCTCGGGCAGGCACAGCCGGTGGCGGTGCACTGCATGCCGCCGGTGCACGCCGCCGCGCCGTTGCAGGTGCAGGCGCCGGAGGTGCAGGTGTTGGTGGTGCCGGTGCAGTCCGCGCTGGTGCAGCACGCCGAGTTGGCGATGCACCCGGTGCCGCACGCCTTCTGCCCGCTGGGGCAGACACAGGTCCCGCGGGTGCAGACCTTGCCGCCGCTGCAGGCCGCGCCGGTCGTGCCGCACACGCAGTTCCCAGCCGAGCAGGCGTCGGCCGCCGTCGAGCAGTCCGCCGCCGAGCAGCAGGCGATGGCGGGGATGCATGCGCCCAGGCACTCCTTGGTCCTGCTCGGGCAGGCGCAGGTGCCGGTCGCGAGATCGCAGGTGGCCCCGGAGAGGCTGCAGTCGGCGTTGGAGCAGCACCAGGTGCCGGCAACGCACTGGCCGTTGCACAGCTTCTGCCCCGCGGGGCAGGCGCAGCGGTTGGACTGGCAGGTCTGCCCGCCGGTGCACTCGGAGTCCAGGCAGCAGTCGGTCTGCGGGATGCAGACCTTGCCGCACAGCTTGACCCCCGCGCCGCACATGCACTGGCCGAGCAGGCAGGCCCCGTTCTGCCCGCAGTCGGCGTCGGCGCAGCAGCCGCCGCTCGCCTTGCACACCCCGTCGCAGACGACCTCGCCGGCCGGGCACTGGCAGCTCCCGCCGGTGCAGCTCTGGCCCGTCACCGCCGAGCAGTCGCCGTCGCTGCAGCAGGAGGCGTTGGAGATGCAGTGGCCGCCGCACGCCTTCTGGCCTGCGGGACACTGGCAGCTGCCGTCGACGCAGCCCTGCCCGGCCACCGCCGTGCAGTCGTCGCCCGTGCAGCACTGCGCCGAGTCGATGCAGCGATCGCCGCAGGGCTTCTGCCCTGACGGGCACTGGCAGCTGCCGGCCTGGCAGATCTGCCCGGTCACGAGGCACTCCGAGTCGGCGCAGCAATCGGACTGGCGGAGGCACATCCCCTCGCAGATCTTCTCGTCGTCCTGGCAGGCGCAGCTGCCCTGCCGGCAGGTCTGGCCGCCGACGAGGGTGCACTCGGCGTCGCCGCAGCAGCCGCTCGCGGGGGCGCAGCCCGCGGGCTGGCACGGCTTGAGCCCGCTCTTGAGCTCGAAGCGGCAGGTGCCGCCCACCTCGTCGCAGACGCCCGGGTCGTAGCAGGCGGTATCGGGCGGCGTGCTGCAGTCCTGGGCGGTGCCCGCGCAGGTCCCGCTGCCGCAGACGTCGCCGACGGTGCAGCGGACGGCGTCGTCGCAGGCGGCGCTCTCGCAGTCGGAGTCGGCGCAGTCGGTGGCTCCGTCGCAGTCTTCGTCCAGGGCGTCGGAGCAGCGGGTCTCCTTGCTCTCGCACGCCAGGCAGGCGCCCATGGCGCAGCGCGTCCCCTCGGCACAGGACAGGCCGGCGCAGCGCGGGTCGATGCAAGCGCCGTCCTTGCAGGCCTGGCCCGCCGGGCAGCTGCCGGTGTCGCAGCGGGCGGGCAGGCACTGCCCCTCGGCGCAGAGCATCCCGTAGCTGCAGGTGACGCCGACGCAGCTTCGCGGGGTGCAGCTTCCGTCGCAGACGGCACCGGTGGCGCACGGGAGGCCGGTGCAGGACTGGGCGATGCAGCGACCGTCGGCACAGGCTTCGCCGCTCTGGCAGGTCACGCCCACGCACCCGGTGAAGACGCAGGCGCCCTCGACGCAGACGTCGCCGGGGGCGCAGGCCTTGCCGTTGCACGAAACGGGATAGCAGGTGCCCTTGGCGCAGGCCTCTCCGGAGGAGCAGGTCACCTTCAAGCAATCCTGCGCGACGCACTGGCCGTTCAGGCAGCCCTGACCGGCGTGGCAGGGGTGATGGCCACAGGAGCGCGGCAGGCAATCGATCGTGGCGCAGGCGACGCATTCGCCGGCCTTGCAGACCTCGCCCTGCCTACAGGTCTTGTCCTCGCAGGGGTCGACGACCGAGGCGTCGGAGGCTTCGCTACCGGCGTCGAGTCCGAGAGATGCATCGGACGAGATCGAGGCGTCGGAAGCGGGGTGGCCGACGTCCGCCGACGAAGTCCCGGCCGCCACGCAGCGGTGGCTGGTGTCGTCGCAGACCAGGCCTTCGCCGCACTCGCTGTCCGTCGTGCAAGTCTTGCCGATGAGGTCGACGGGGCTCACAACGCAGGCAGCGAGCGTCGCGAGGAGCGCCGCGGCGACCAGGGTCGGGCGAGCGGACATGTTCGGCTCCATGGCAGGTGATGGCTCGGCCAGAGGTTCGATGCTACGCCTGGGAGGCCATCCCTACCACGGAGGCTACGAGGCTGGGCTGTGGGTCGCCTCTACACCAAGGACACATGGCTCTCGCGTGCGACGCGAGAGTGGCTCCGCAGATCCCGGGTGGTTCGCCGAGCGCTTCGGCTTCTATCGAAGGAGGACTAGGAGGACTGGGCCGGCCTCTTAGCGGCAGGTCATGGCGACCAGGCCGACGTTCACGCCCAGAAGGCGAACTTGAACGCCCGACTTGACCACCACGTCGCGCGCTGGTCGAAGCTCTGAAGAAGTGTGAGCGGCCGCGTCGGGCTCTCGCCGAGCACCACCGATGGGTGACCAGGAGGGGCGTGGGGGTCTCGGAAACGAGGCCTCCGTAACGCCACCTATCCGTCACATTACGTTCCTTAATGCGACCGATACGTAGCATTATAATGCTGCGTATCGGTAGCATTACCCAGACTAGTGTGACTTATCGGCAGCATTATCCCAGGGCTCTCTGGGAGACCCCCCATGGCCTCCTGCCTGCCGGCTCGTGCTGGATTTGAAGGTTCTGACCGCTCGCGTTCCGGCAATTCTGACCTGCATCTTGGGCGGCACATCGGGACCTGGGTTGGACCGTTTCTCACGAGCTCTCCCATCCCATCAAAGGATCTGAATGACTCGAGAAGAGCAGAGCCCGGCGGGCCCGGAGGCCCGCAGCCACCTGGATTCAAAGCGCCAGTTCTGGCCCTCGACAAGCTCGGGGGGCCGTTGCATCGCGGCACTCCGAGGCAGCATCCAGGAAAGCCAGGAGTTCGGCGGAGAGGGGAGATGCCCAAATCTGCCCAGCTCGGGGTGGAAGAGCGAGGCGAGTGCCAACCTCTCGGTCTGCAGAGCACCGTGCCACCCGAGCATCCCGATCCCTGAAGTCTGTCTCCCATAGAAGCCAGCCCAAGCTGTCTTCGGCTGAGAGCGGCGGATCGACGCCCGTCCGTCCGCCCCGGCGCAGAGGCCGGCAGCTCCAAGTTCCGTCCGACCCGGTCGGCGAAAGCCCGTCTCCTTCACCGACAGCTCCTCGGCCGGAACCGCGCCCCCAGGTACGATGTCTGCTCCCCCGGAGGCTTGCCTCATGCGCGACACCCTCGAGTTCGGCATCGACCTGGGCACCACCAACTCCTCGCTCGCCTGGCTCGAAGGCACGCGGGCCGTGGTTGTGAAGAACTCCGAGGAGATGGAGGTGACCCCGTCGGTGGTGCGCGTCGACGCCAAGGGCGTGGTCACCGTGGGCCGCAAGGCCAAGCAGCACCTCGAGGTGGATCCCACCAACACGCGCGGCGAGTTCAAGCGCCTGATGGGCACCACCGAGTCCTTCACCTTCGACAAGTCCGGCGCCCGCCACACCCCCGAGACCCTCTCCGCCGAGATCCTCAAGGCCCTGCGCGCGGACGCCCGCGACCGCCTGGGCCTGGACGTCGAAGCCGCGGTCATCACCGTGCCCGCCCTCTTCGAGCTGCCGCAGTGCGACGCCACCCGCCGGGCCGCCGCGCTCGCCGGCCTCTCCACGGCACCGCTGCTCCAGGAGCCGGTGGCCTCGGCCATCGCTTGCGGGTTCTCGGCCGGCCAGGCGACCGACGGCCACTGGCTGGTCTACGACCTGGGCGGCGGCACCTTCGACACCTCGCTCATGCGCTCCAAGGACGGGCGCATGTCGGTCGTGGATCACGACGGCGACAACTTCCTGGGCGGCAAGGACTTCGACTGGAAGCTCGTCAACCACGTCATCGAACAGCTCAAGAAGGGCTTCGCGCTCTCGGACCTGGCCCGCGGCAACCCCAAGTACCTGCGCGCGCTGGCGCGGCTGAAGGCCGCCTGCGAGGACGCCAAGATCGAGCTGTCGCGAAAGGAGCGGACGACGCTGAGCGTCCCCGAGCTGTGCCAGGACGCCGACGGCACCCCCGTCGACGTGGACCTGACGCTCACCCGCGCCGAGTACGAGTCGCTCATCCTGCCGTCCATCCAGCGCACGGTGGAGCTGTGCCGGCGGCTGCTCTCGCGCCACGGCCTCCCCTCGACGGGCTCGGGCTTGGAGAAGCTCATCTTCGTGGGTGGCCCGACGCTCACCCCGCTGGTGCGCGCCGCGGTGGAGGACGCGCTGGGGGTCAAGGCCGAGCTCAAGGTCGACCCGATGACCATCGTGGCCCAGGGCGCGGCGATCTTCGCCGGTACCGTGCGCCGCGAGCAGGCCGCGCCGGCCCCCGCGAGCAGGGGCGCGTGCCTCCTGCAGCTCGAGTACCCGCCCATCGCCCAGGATGCCGAGCCGTACGTCGTCGGCAAGGTGGTCAAGCAGCCGGAGACGTCGGGCGTCGCCTTCGTCGAGCTCGCCCGGGAGGACGGCGGCTGGCAGAGCGGGCGCGTGCCGCTCAACGACAAGGGCGGCTTCGTGGTCTCGGTGGTGCTCAAGGAGCGCACGGCCAACGCCTTCACCCTCAAGGCCACCGACGCGGCGGGCAACGCCGTCGCCGCCAGCCCGGCGAAGCTGACCATCACCCACGGCATGGCGGTGAGCGATCCGCCGCTGTCGCGATCGCTGGGCGTCGCGCTGGCCAACAACATCGTCCAGGTCTACGTGCCCAAGGGCACCCCGCTCCCCGCGCGCCGCACCTTCGTGCACCACACCGTCGACGCGCTGCGGCCCGGCCCGGACGAGAAGACGCTCCTCGAGATCCCGGTGGTGCAGGGCGAGAGCGTCCGCGCCGATCGCAACCGGATGATCGGCACGCTGCACATCCCGGCGCGGGACCTCAAGCGCGCGCTGCCGGCGCGCAGCGAGGTGGAGGTGACGCTGGAGGTCGACCGCTCGGGCGGCGTGCGCGCGCAGGCCTTCGTGCCGCTGCTCGACGAGATCTTCGAACACGTGGTGGCCATCGCCACGCCCAGGGCAGACCCGGCCAAGCTGCGCGAGCTGACCGACCGCGAGCGCAAACGGCTGACGGAGCTGCGCACGCGGGCGTACCAGGCGAAGCTGCCGGCCATCCTCGAGAAGGTCTCCGGCGCCGACGCGCTGGTGGCCGACCTGGAGGCCCAGCTCGAGGCGGCGCAGGCCGGGGACGCGGACGCCGCGCAGCAGGCGCAGCGGGGCCTGCTCGATCTTCAGGCGATGGTCGACGAGGGCTACGACAGGCTGGCTTGGCCGGAGCTGGAGCAGGAGGCGCGCACAGCGCTCGACAACGCCCGCAGCTGGGTCATCGGCGAGGGCGGCGAGACCGAGCGCAAGCACTTCATGAAGCTCGAGCGCGACCTGGAGCAGGCCATCGAGGAGCGGCGCGGCGAGCTGGTGGAGGACAAGGCGCGCGAGCTGCGCCTCTTGGCCTCCAGCCTGGCGCTGCGGCTCGACTACGTCTGGAAGAGCGAGTTCGAGATCCTCGCGGCCGACGTGGGCAGCCTCAGCGACCTGCCGCGCGCCCAGCGGCTGGTGGAGGAGGGCCGCGCGGCGCTGCGCGAGGACCGGATGGACTCGCTCAAGTCGGTGGTCCGCAAGCTCTGGGACTCTCGCCGGTGGAGCGAGAGACGCGGCTGAAGAGCTTCAACTCGGGCGTGCGCTGAGCAGAGGCCGTCCATCCCAAACCCGGCCCCGGATTCGGGCAAGTCTCTCGGCTGCTGTACCCGAGGTCCGAAGCCCAAGCCCAAAGCCCAAAGCCCAAAGCCCCAGAAAAGCCCCGCGCCCCGCCCAGGCTGCAGTCCTGGACCCGGGGCGCGGGGGTACGGCTCGACAGACGAAGTGCGACTACGCGAACGAAGTCGGGGGCAGCCTCAGGCGGCGATGGGCTCGAGCAGCTCGTGCGCCAGGATGGCCATCTGGTCGGCGCCGGCGATGGCGCGGAACTTCTCCGGCGCGGCCTGGCGCAGCTTGAGGAGGATGGACGCCTGGCCGCGGGCCATGGCCATCAGCTGGCGGTTGCGACGCCCTTCCTCCACCTCGCGGAAGACGGAGTAGAGGGTCACCTTGAGCTCGGTGTCGTCCCAGGGCTTGGTCAGGAACCGGTGGATCTCGCCGTGGTTGATGGCGTTGAGGGCGACCTGGACGTCGGCGTGCCCGGTGAGCATCACCCGGCCCACGTCGGGGCGGCGGTCGCGCACCAGCTTGAGCATCTCCAGGCCGGTCATCTCCGGCATCAGGTGGTCGGAGAGGACGAGGTCGAAGGCGGCCTTGCGCAGCATCTCCAGCGCCTCGCTGGCGCCCGTCGCCAGCTGCACCTCGTAGCCGTCGGTCTTCAGGGTTCGGTTCAGGGCCTTGCGGATGGACGAGTCGTCGTCGACGACGAGGATGCTGCAAGTCTTCATCGCACTTCCTCCTGCTAGTCCGCGGCGACTGCGCGCCGCATCCAGGTCGCGGCCCGCGGGGTCTGCGGGCTGCGTTCGGCGTCGGCTTCGGCCTGCTCGAGCGCCAGCTCCAGTTCGTGCACGGTCTTGGCTTCGACGAGCATCGCGGCCTTGCGCGCGTTGAGCGCCGCCCGCCGCGCCTCGTCCGCCAGGACGCGCTCGTCGCTGCGCTCCGCCGTCGCGGCCAGGAGCCGCGTCAACGGCGAGCGCGGCTGCCCGGGCTCGTCCCGCTTGGCCAAGAGGTCCTGCACCCTGCGCTCGAGCTCCAGGGCGCGGCTGCGCAGCTCCTGCTCACGGCAGTCGAGGGCCGCTTCTTCCACTCCGAGCTTCTCGGCCTCCATGCCGTTGCGCTTCTTCTTCAGCCACGACGTGAACATGCCGGCGGAGGTTTGCAGGCGGCATGCCCAGATTCTGCCGGGCAGGACCTGCCGGGCGGACTTCGTCGAATCAATGGCTTAGCCAGCTTCCGCGACCGAGGGAGGCGGGGTGTCTTTGGCTTCTGGGGCATGGAAACCCCACCGGCGCCTTGGCGCAGCGCTGGTGGCATCGAGCGTCCCATGTCCCCTAGGTCCTATGGGTCCCATGAGTCCCCTAGGTCCCATCCCGAAGCTCAGTCGTCGCCGTCGTCGCCCTGCTCGACACCCCCGGCATTGGCCAGCGGCCGCAGCTCCGGATGCTCGTTGACGATCTGCGAGAGGCGGCTGCGCTTCATGCGCAAGAGGCGCGCGGCACCGGAGATGCTCCCCCCGGCCTCGGCGAGCGCGGTCTTGATGCAGTCGTGCTCGATGGCGCTCTTGAAGTCGCCCAGGGACATCTCGCTGTCGCGCAGAAGCCTGTAGTAACCGCCGGGGCCGGAGACGGACATCGGGGCGGTCGGCGCGGCCGGGCCAGCACCGGCGCCGGCCTTGGCCAGCGGAGCCAGCTCCTTGACCCGGCAGAGGTCGGCCGCGGACAGGACCGCGTTGGGCGAGAGGATGGCCGCCGCGCGCAGCACGTTCTGCAGCTCGCGGATGTTGCCCGGCCACGGGTAGCGCTTGAGGACCGCCATGGCCTCGGGCGAGAGCTTCTTCTTGGCCTCCTGGCCCTCCTGCGCGCAGCGGGCGAGGACGTCGTCGGCCAGCACCGGGATGTCGTCCTGGCGGTCGCGCAGCGGCGGCAGCTCGAGCTGCACCTCGCGCAGGCGGTAGTACAGGTCGTGGCGGAAGGCGCCGCCGGCGACCATCTGCTCCAGGTTGCGGTTGGTGGCGCAGACGACGCGCACGTCGACGCGCAGGGTCTTGCTGCCGCCGACGCGCTCGAACTCGCGCTCCTGCAGCACCCGCAGCAGCGCCACCTGCGCCCGGCCGCTGACGTCGCCGATCTCGTCCAGGAAGAGCGTGCCGCCGTCGGCCAGCTCGAAGCGGCCCTTGCGGTCGCGCACCGCGCCGGTGAACGCGCCCTTCTCGTGGCCGAACAGCTCGGAGAGGAGCAGGTCCTCGGCCATCGCCGCGCAGTTGACCTTCACCAGCGGCTTGCCGCGCCGCGAGCTCTGGGAGTGGATCATCTCCGCCAGGAGTTCCTTGCCGGTGCCGGACTCGCCGCGGATGAGCACGGTGGCCTGGCTGCGCGCCGCACGCGCGGCGTAGGCGAGCACCTCGCGCAGCTTCTCCGACGCGCCAACGATTGGGTGGCCGGCTTGCGCGCCGGCAGGAGCGGAGCTGGCGAGGATTGGCGATTCGGCACGCGCGATGGGCGAAGCCGAAGCCGCGGCGGGGTCGGCGCCGGGATCGCTCGCCGCAGTCTCGGCGACGGGCCCCGCCAGACCCTTCCAGCAGTTGCGGTCGAGGAAGCCTTTGCGGAAGCGCGCCGGAAGCGTCGAGGCCGCGTCCTGCAACAGGCGCGCGGCGCGGGTCTGGTCGGCGGTGGCGCCCTCGGCGTCGCCAGAGGCGCGGCGGACCTCGGCCAAGAGGCCCTGCAGCTCGATGCGCAGCTCGTTCTTGAGCCAGACCGCCAGCTCCTGCGAGTTGATCAGCTCGCGCGCGGCGGCGAGGTGGCGCGCGGCCTGCTCGAAGTCGCTCTCGTGGATGGCCAGGCGCGCCTGCACCAGCTGGCGCTGCGGCATCAGCTCGTTCCAGGCCGGGTCGGAGGCCTCCTGCTGGCCGGCCTCGTCGAGCAGCCGCTTGGCGAGCGGGAGCTCCTTGAGCGCCAGGTGGGCACGCGCCAGGTGGATGGAGGCCTCGGCCACGCGGAAGCGGGCGCCCTGCTCCACGAAGGTGGCGTGGGCGCGGCCCAGCTCGCGCAGCGCCTCGGCGGGGTCGCCCGCCTCGAGGCCCACCTGCCCACGCAGGAGCGAGACCAGGGCCAGCACGAAGCGGTCCTTGGCGCGCTCGCCGACGGCAGCCGCCTCGTCGCAGATCTGCTTGACCTGCGGGAAGTCGCCGACGCGGGAGTAGAGCCAGGCGAGGCTCAGCTGCGCCAGGGTCTGCGAGCGGCTGGCGGGGTTGTTGTCGCCGGCGCCCGCGGCCGCCGCCTTCTCGAAGCAGGCGATGGCCGGCTCGAGCTCGCCGACGTCGGCGAAGGTCGAGCCCAGGCTGGCGTAGGCGCTGGCGGCCACCGGGCCCTGCGAGCCGACCAGCGAGAGCGCGCTGCGGAACAGGGCGATGCCCGAGCGCCGGTCGCCGCGGCGCTGGGCGAGCAGGCCCTGGCCGACGAGCGCCTTGGCCTCGTCCTGCGGCATCGAGAGCGACTGCGCGAGCGAGGCGTTGGCCACGAAGGCGGCCTGGGCGCCGTCGTAGTCGGCGAGGTTGAACAGGGCGTTGCCCAGGGTCAGGCGGACCGGGAGGACGCTGGGCTGCTCGCCCAAGAGCTCCACGGCCTGGCGGGCGAGGTCGGCGGCGCGCTGGAAGCGGCCCTCCTGCAGGTCCGCCTGCGCGAGGATGGCCCACGCCTCCTGTCCCACGGCGTCGGTCTTGGCCGGCAGCGTCTCGCCGCCCAAGAGCTTCCAGGCAGAGCTTGCGGGCGGTGTCGCAGCGGTCGAGCTGGAGCAGGGCGCTGGCGGTCTCGGCCTTCAGCTCGCGGGCCGCGGCGCCGCTCGAGCCCTTGCGCGCCAGCCCCAGGTGCCTGAGCGCCTGCCGGGCCTCGCCTCCGGCCCGCTGCACGCGGGCCAGGCGCAAGTGGGCCGCCGGGCGAGAGGACGGCGAAGCCGCGGCGATCTGCTTCTCCATCAGCCGCGCGGCCTCGGCGAAGGCGAGGCGCGCCTCGAGACGTTCGGTGACCTTCTGCAGCCCGGAGTCGCGGGTGGGCTGCACCACCTGCTGCCGCTCTCCCCAGTGCGACTGCCAGTCGTAGAGGTCGACGTCCTTGCCGTGGCCGCGCTCGCGGCCGCTGGGCGCGGGGACCTTGGCGCTCATGCGCTCGATCGCCTGGTCGAAGCCCGCCGGGCGCGCGGCCTTCTCGTCGAGGACCAGGACCACGTGGCCCAGGAAGGCGCCGTTGGTGGCGACGAGCTGTTCGAGCAGCTCCAGCGAATCGGGATCCACCGCGGCGTCGACGTGGAAGACGAACGCCGGGTGCGCTGCCGAGACCTCGACCAGGAGGTTGAAGATCGCGTCCCGCGGCGCCTTGGACCCCACCGCGTGGCGGGCCATGGGCGAGAGCTTGCGCGAGATGGGCCCGAAGACCTTGGAGGGCGCGCCGCACTCGACGAGGTAGGCGACGAGCTCGGGGACGAGCGGGTGGAACAGGCCGAGCGGCGCCGGGGCGTCGATGCGGCGCAGCAGGAAGGCGCGGGCGCCGCGCGAGAGGAAGCCCACGCGCAGGGCGTCGAAGGCCCCGTCCACCTGGCTGGCGCCCGAGACGCGGACCACCGAGAGCAGCGGCCGGCGGTCGGCGCGGGCCTGGTCGTAGTCCTGAAGCAAGCGCTCGATGGTGCCCTTCTCTGACATCTTTCGACCTCACGACCTGGCCGGCGAAGCGCCAGGAGGCCGGAGGATACCCTCCCGGGGCGTCGTTTCCATCCTTGGCTTGGCCCGGCCCCGCCCCACCCCCGCCTCCCCTGCGCAGACGGGACCTCCAGATTGAATTCGGTGTGCTCACTGCTTATGGGAGGGGCCCGCGTCTGCCTCGACCAACCTCCGTCGTGACACCCGACGGGTCCCGTGTCGCGCGGAAACAGAGATGCACCGCTCGATCCTTGGGGTGATCCGGAGCGTCGCCAGACCGGTCCCGTGTCGTGCCGCAGTGGAGACGTGCACCGCTCGATCGTCCCACCGGAGCAGTGAGCGTCCTCGCCTTGATCCGAGCGTCCGTCTGCGACGGGGGGATAAGAGGGGGGCCCTGCGACGGATCTAATGATGCGGGGGGATTTCGCCCCCGCCAGCCGACACTGGCCGCAAACTTGCCTCTTCCCCCAAGGAAAGCGGACACTTGGAATCCCATGAGCGTCTGCCCCACCTGCTCCGCGCGGTACGCGGACGACCTTTCGACCTGTCCGGTCGACGGGGCGGTCTTGGGTCCGGACGACGCTGAGCTCTACACCGGCTCGATGGTGGGCGAGTACCGGGTGGAGCGAAAGCTCGGCGAGGGCGGCTTCGGCACCGTCTACCGCGTCGTCCACCCGGTCATCGGCAAGACCGCCGCGCTCAAGGTGCTCTCCACCGAGTTCTCCTCCAGCCCGGAGATGGTCCAGCGCTTCGTCTCCGAGGGCCGCTCGGTCAACCAGATCCGCCACAAGGGCATCGTCGACATCTTCGCCTTCGGCGTCCTGCCCAGCGGCCGCCAGTACTTCGTGATGGAGCTGCTCGAGGGCATGCCGCTCGACCGCTACCTCGAGGAGCACGGCGCGCTCGCGCCCTCCGCCGGCATCCCGATGCTGCGCAGCATCTCCCGCGCGCTCGACGCCGCCCACGCCGCGGGTATCGTCCACCGCGACCTGAAGCCGGAGAACGTCTTCCTGGTCTTCGACGACGAAGGCGTCGCCCACACCAAGCTCCTCGACTTCGGCATCGCCAAGTACGTGGGCGAGACGCCCGACGACGCGCGCATCACCCGCACCGGCACGCCGCTGGGCTCGCCGCGCTACATGGCCCCCGAGCAGTGCCGCGCGCTGCCGGTGGACCACCGCGCCGACATCTACGCGCTGGGCGTCATGAGCTTCCAGGTGCTCACCGGCCGGCTGCCCTTCGAGGCGCCCGCGGCGGTGGAGCTGATGTACCAGCACCTGAACGCGACGCCGCCGATTCCCTCCAAGGTCCTCCCGTCGCTGGGGAAGATCTTCGACCAGCCCATCCTCCACATGCTGGAGAAGGACCTGGACGCGCGGCCGCCCTCGGCCGGCAAGGCCATCGAGGCGCTGGTCCAGGCGGCGGAGAAGGCGGGCCACACCATCATCACCGGCACCGACCTGACGCTGCCGCGCGGCGCCAAGGTCCCGCAGATCGCCACCACCCCGGCCCCGGCGGAGCTCGCCGACACCTCGCCCAGCCTCCACTCCAAGCAGCCGCTGCAGGGGCTGCGCGCGGCGCCGTCCTTGAGCCCGTCGACCCGCCTGCCGGAGGTCACCCAGCGCGACCGCCCCAAGAACCTCGCCGGGACCGACAGCAGCGACCAGCTCGAGACGCAGAAGACCGCGCCCGGTCTGGGCCGTCGAGGCCTGCTCGCGGCCGTGCTCGCCGCGGCGGTCCTCGGCGCGGGCACGGGCTTCCTCTGGCTCCGCGGGAAGACCGCCGACCCGGTGCCGCCACCTCCTCCCCCGGCGATCGCCAAGCCCGACCCCGTCCCGGTGCCGCCGCCTCCGCCGCCCGTCGCCGTCCCGCCCGAGCCCGACAAGCCGGTCCTGCCGGAGAAGGCGCGGCGCGTGGCGGTCACGGTGCGCAGCGCGGTGAAGGCGACGGTGATGCTGGGGACCGAGAAGCTGGGCCAGACCGGCGAGATGCTCTCGGTGCCCTGGGGCACGCAGCCGGTGACGCTGGCCGTCAAGGCGAGCGGCTACCAGCCCGCGAGCGTCGAGGTGGTGCCCGACGAGGACCGCAGCGTCGAGGCCGCCCTCAAGCCGGTGCCCAAGAAGCTCAACAAGGATTTGGAGAACCCGTTTGAACGCTGAGGTGCGCGCGCGCTTCTCCCCTGCCCTCGCGCTGGCGCCGACGCTGGCCATGGCGCTGGTGCTCTCGCTGGCCCTCTCGCTGAGCGCGTGCGACGACCTGCCCAAGCTCGAGCCGAACGTCTGCGGCAACGCGACCGTGGAGAAGGGCGAGGACTGCGACTCCTTCGCGCCCCAGGGCGAGCACATGCGCTGCACGCAGGCGACCGAGCCCAACCCCTGCCGCTTCTCCTGCGCCCTGGACCCGGAGGGCGGCACGAAGTTCGCCTGCCCCGACGGCTGGGGCTGCGGCCTGGACGACCTGTGCCGGCAGCACTCGGGCCAGTTCCAGCTCGCCTCGGGCGGGCCTATCGCCGCCGGCGCCTTCTCGGCGGTGACCGGCGACTTCGATGGCGACGGGCGAGCGGACGTGCTCACCCGCGGCCCCTCGCTGGGGAGCCTGGTCGACAAGGCGCGCGGGAGAGTCCACTACTTCGACTCCAGCCGCGCCCGGGTCGCCACCACGCTCCTGCCCGAGCCGATGACCGCGCCGGTGGTGGCCTCCTCCGGCGGCGACCGGATCGACGATCTCCGTCTCGGGCATGCCGGTGGGCGGACTGCTCACCTGGCGCGGCACCTCCGGCCGACAGCTACTGCCGGTGCCGGCGCCCTTCCTGAAGGCCCGGAGCCGCGACCTGACGCTCGTCCCGCTGGCCTTCCCGTTCGCCGAGACCCGCTACCTGGCGCTGACGCCGGTGGAGCGGGGCCTGGTCCTCTCCGAGCTGGGCAAGGAGGACATCCCGCTCGCGGTCGTCGGCGCGGCCTCGCGCTACGCCCGGCTCTCTGGGCCGGCGGCCATCGGCCCCTTCGCCGACCAGGTTCCGAACGCCTGCGACGGCTTCGCGCTCTCGTTCGACGGCGACAACGAGGTCACCGTCTACGAGCCCTGCACCAAGGACGACCTGGGCTACGTCAAGTGGGCCGACGCGCTCGCACCGGTGAAGGTCGCGGTCTCCGACCCGGTCGCGGGCGGCGTGCGCGCCGTCGACCTCAACGGCGACGGCCACCTCGACCTGCTCATCGGCGTCGTCGTCCTCCACGTGGTCAAGGGCACGGTGGTCGAGCGCCAGCCGCTGGTGCGCATGGCCTACGGCGACGGAAACGGCCACTTCGCCTCCAGCCCCGAAAGGCTCGCCGACCCCGACGACGCCGCCTCCGAGGACTACTGGACCCTGCCCTTGCCGGAGCGCCAGCCCTCGGGCGTGGTGGAGGTCAAGCAGTTCCTGATGACCGAGCTCCCCCTCGCCGCCGGCGAGCTCAGCGGCGGCGACGGCCGGCCCGACTTCGTGATGCCCTGGACCATCCTCGCCAGCCACACGCCCGAAGAGGACGGCGGCGCCCCCTACTACGTGATGGAGGACTTCCCGCTCCACGGCAGCTGGACGCACGCGGCCATCGCCGACCTGAACGCCGACGGCAAGGCCGACGTGGTGGCCGCGACCGGCGACGCCTTCGACCTCGACTTCTTCGGCGGCACCGGGACGAGCCAGCTCGTCGCCTCCACCATGGCCACCAGCGGGACCATCTCGCAGCTCTTGGTCGGCGACCTCGACGGCGACCTGATCAACGACGTGATGTTCGTGCAGCCGGGCGCGACGCCGGGCGGCCCGGACGGCCTCTTCGTCGCCTTCGGCCAGGCCGACGCGCAGCCGCTGCCGCCGGCGATGGTCGGCGAGATCGCCGGGGTGCGCGCCGCCTTCGCCACCCTGCCCCGGCCGATGACGGTGGCCCTGGTCTCCGCCTCCACCGCAGACGCCACCGCCACGGTGACCCGCCTGCTGGGCTCGCCCTACCGGCAGCCGTTCGCGCCCAGCTTCCTGACCCGCGGGCTCCCCAGTGAAGCCGACGTGCCGCTGCTCCTGACCACGAGCGCGGCGGCGGCGGGAGCGGGCGACGTCCTCTCCTTCGCGCTCGACCTGGCCTCGGAGACCGACCCCACCATCCCCACCATCGCCGCCTGGGCCTCGCGGGGGACGCGCCGGCCGGTCGAGCTGCGGCCCGCGCCGGCCTTCTTGCCCGACGAGTGGCCCGCGCTCGTCGCCCAGGCCGACCTCGACGGCGGGGCGGGCGACGAGATCGCCCTGCTCACCACCCGGGGCATCGACGTCTGGGCCTCCGACCTGCGCCCCGGGCCCGGCCGCCTGCGCCTGGGCAGGCTCGCGGCGGACCTCGGCGCCCAGCCGCCCGCGGCGCAATGGGTGGACGCCTCCGAGCTCGACCTGGCCGACCCCAGGCTCGCGCTGACCCCGATGCCCAGCGGGAGGCTCGCGTTCGCGGACCTCGACGGCGACGGCGCCTCGGACCTCGTCGTGGCCAGCGGCGCGCGGTCGCTCGAGGAGTCGCAGCAGGGCGAGGTCGCCATCCTCTGGAACGGAGGCCAGGGCCGCTTCAGCGCCGACGCGGTCCTGCACCTCGAGGCGGGGGCGCGGATGTTCGCGGTCCTCCGGGATCGCCCCGGCGCTCCGCCCTCGCTGGCCTACGTCACCCGCGACTCGGTCCGGCGCGTCCGCGTCGAGCCGGGAAGGGCGCTGAGCGTCCCGGAGGTGCTCGCGGACGGGCTGGTGGAAGGCACCGGCATCACCGCCGGCGACCTCGATGGCGACGGCCTGGACAATCTGGCCGTGGTCGACGACCAGAGCCTGCGCCTGTTGTGGGGCAAGGCGGTGCAGCCATGAGCGTCGCGCTCTTCGCCTCGCTCGTCGTCCTCGTCACGGCGGCCGCGCCCGCTCCCGCGGCTCCGGCCTCTGCGGCTGCCGCGACCGCAGCTGCCTCGTCGGTGCCGTCGGAGGACAAGGCCAAGACCTTCTTCCAGGCCGGGGCGCAGGCCTACGACAACGGGCGCTTCGACGACGCGGCGCAGGCCTTCGACGAGGCCTACAAGCTGGCGAAGCTGCCGGCCATCCTCTTCTCGATGGCGCAGGCCGAGCGAAAGCAGTTCTACGTCTCGCGCAAGCGTGAGTACCTGGACCGCGCCCAGGCGCATTACCGGGCCTACCTGGAGTCGAACGGCGTGCGCCGCGTCGACGCCGCCGATGCCCTGGGCGAGCTGGAGGCGATCGCCGCGCGGCTGTCGCCCTTGCCCGCGCCGCCGCCGGTGCAGCCGGTGGAGCCGCCCAAGCCGGTCCGGGTGCGCCTGACGGTGACGACGCAGGCGCCCAAGGCCCAGGTGGAGCTCGACGGGAAGGCCGCGGTCGAGGCCCCGTTCATCGGCGAGCTCGATCCCGGCCGGCACCGGGTTCGGGTCCTCGCCGACGGCTACCTCTCCGAGGAGCGCGAGGTGCAGGTAGACCTGGGCAGCCCCGTCGGGCTCGACCTGCCGCTGCACGAGAAGCCGGGGCTGCTCGAGGTCGAAGCGCCGGCCGGCAGCGAGGTCTTCGTCGACGGGGCCAAGGTGGCGGAGGTTCCGCTCGCCCGCCCGATGGAGCTGCCGTCCGGGCCGCACTCGGTCACGCTCATCCAGCGCGGGATGCGGCCGTGGACGAAGGAGGTCACGCTGCAGCGCGGCCAGGCCACGGCGGTGACCGCCGCCCTGGAGCGCACGAACCAGCGGCTGGTCTCGTTCGGCGTGCTGGGGGCCTCGGCGGTGGCGCTACTGGGCGGCGCGGCGTGCACCGGCGTCGCCTTCGACCGGCAGGACGCGGCCAAGAAGGTCCTGCGCGAGCAGCAGGTGGGCAACCTCTCCGAGGCCCGGCTCTCGGACTACAACCGGGCGCTCAAGCAGCGCGACCAATGGCGCACCGCGGCCCAGGCGAGCTTCGGCACCGGCGCGGCGCTCTTGACCGTAGGCGGGCTGCTCTACCTGCTGGACTGGCCGGTGGTGACCTCGGTCGCGCGCAAGCCGGAGACGCCGGCCGGGCCCGCAGTGCCGGTGGAGGTGGGGGCGGCGCCCCTGCTGCTGCCGGGCGGTGGCGGGCTGAGCGTGGCCGGGCGGTTCTGAGCAGTCGCTGGACGAAGTGGACGGAGCAGACGACGTGGACAGGGTCGACCCGATGGACCAGATGCCCGCTAGACAGCGCACCGCGAGCTCGCGCCTCACTGCGTCCACCCCGTCCACTCCGTCGACTCCGTCCACCCACTGCCGCACCCTTGCCCTGCTTTCCCTGGCCGCGCTGGTGCTGGCCTGCGCCTGCAACGACGGCGCGCAGCCCGGCCCCGACGCCAGCCTGCCGGGCGCGGACGCCGCGACCGTGCAGCCCGACGCCGGGCCCGTCCCCGGCCCCGACGCCGGCCGCAGCTGCCCCGGTGGCCGCAGCCCCTGCGGCCAGGCCTGCTGCGACGACGCCACCGAGACCTGCGCGGGCAACACGTGCACCCGGCGCAGCTGTGCCGCCTCGGAGGTGACCTGCGGCACCGGGTGCTGCAACCGCGCCACCGAGTACTGCGACTCGACCAACGCCTGCCACGCGCTGGCCACCTGCAACACGCGCGAGGTCGCCTGCGGCGAGGCCTGCTGCGACAGCCGGACCTCGTACTGCGCCCTGGCCGCCACCTCCACTTGCGACCTGCTCACCACCTGCATGACCAAGCAGACCGTCTGCGGCTCGCGGTGCTGCAACCCGCCGGCGGAGACCTGCGACCTGACCACCCACGCCTGCAAGGCCGCCCCCGTCGCCTGCGATCCGCTCGCGCCCACCGCCTGCACCATCGCCGAGTCCTGCCAGCTCGCCGGCGAGGCCCAATGGACCTGCGACGCCGCCGGGACCGCGCTCGAAGGCCAGTCGTGCTCGTCGGCCAACCTCTGCGCGGCGGGCCTGGACTGCCTGGGCTCGCTCTTCGAGGCCTACTGCTTCCGCTACTGCGAGGTGCGCGACGACCGCCCCTGCCGCGGCGGCGTCTGCGGCGACGTCTTCGAGGACGGCCGCGTCGGCATCTGCCTGTGCGACCCGTTGAGCCAGCTGGGCTGCGAGGTCACCGAGGCCTGCCACCTCAACGGCGTCGCCCCCACCTGCGAGCCGCCCGGGCCCGGGGTCGTCGGCGACGCCTGCCTGTACGACCGCGACTGCGGCGTCGGCCTGACCTGCGGCTTCGCCGGCACCTGCGCGGCGTTCTGCGACCCCTGGGTGCCGCTGGACTGCAACCCCGCGCGCGGCGGCACCGGCTGCATCCGCTTGAGCAACTTCCTGGGCTTCTGCGGCGAGCCGTGCGACCCGCTCAAGCAGAGCTGCGCCGACCCCGGCGACGCCTGCTTCGCCAGCCCCGTCACCGCCGGCTTCTGTGCGAAGGCCGGCACCACCGCCGACGGCGAGCGCTGCGACTCGCCCACCTCCTGCCGCAAGGGCTCCAACTGCATGCAGACCGCGAAGGACGGCGACTACCGCTGCCTGCCCCTGTGCAGCACCAAGAACCGTACCTGCGGCAACGGCGGCAGCTGCGTCGCGCTCGGGACCGAGGGTCTGGGCGGGTGCGTCAGCCCCGTCTGCGACCCGGTGGCGCAGCTGGGCTGCGGCGCGGGACAGGCGTGCTACTGGAACGAGGCTGCGCTCGCCTACGCCTGCGCCGCCTCCGGCACCCTGCCGCTCGACACCGCCTGCGCCGCCGACGCCGAGTGCATGCCCGGGCTCACCTGCATCGGCCAGTGCGTGCCGTACTGCCGCCCCCAGTCGCCGGCCTCCGTCTGTGCTGGCGAGAGGGCGACCTGCCGCGACTACCTGGGCACGGGCTTCGGGGCCTGCGTCAACGATCTCTGCGATCCACGCGCGCAGGACTGCGCCGATGCCGCCAAGGCGTGCTACCCCGCCGACACCGGCTACTTCTGCGCCGCCCCCGGCACCACCGCCGACGGCCTGACCTGCACCGAGCTCTCCGACTGCCGCAAGGGCTCGACCTGCCTGGGCAGCAGCCAGTCCAAGCAGTGCTACCGGCTCTGCGACGCCACGGCCGCCACCGACCTGTGCGCCGCGACCTCGCAGACCTGCATCGCCTTCAGCGGCTCCGTCGGCGTCTGCTACTGACCCCTCGACGGGCTCGAGGCGCCGGTCCAAGCCTGCTACCCGCGAGCTGGGCTATCGTTCCCCGTCCTTTGAGGAGGAGGAACCCATGCCCCTGATCAAGCTCGACACGACTGAGAGCCTTTCCGACGACGCCAAGAAGGTCCTGTGCACCCGGCTTTCGCGCCTCTGCGCCGAGACCACCGGCAAGCCCGAGACCTACGTGATGGTGGTGGTCACCGACGGCGTCGCGATGCTCCACGCCGGCAAGCCCGGGCCCGCGGCGTTCGTGGACGTGCGCGCCATCGGCGGGCTGAACGGCACGGTGAACGGGGCTCTGGCCGAGAAGGTGTGCAAGGCGCTGCTGGAGATCGCCAAGGTCCCCGGCGACCGCGTCTACCTCAACTTCACCTCGCTCGAAGCCGCGAATTGGGGCCACGACGGCTCCACCTTCGGCTGACGCGTGCCCGTCCTCGAGCCGCTCATCGCCGGCATCAGGTGCGGCTACGGCTCGTTCTTCGACGAGCCCGCGCCGGGCAGCGCAGCCAGGAAGGTCCGCTCGTAGCTCGAGAAGCACTTCGTCTCGTTGGCGATGCGCGTCGCGCGCGCGCATTCAGGACGCTTGGGCGCCTCCCGGCGATACCGCTCGTACGCCTCCCAATCCGGGAAGCTGTAGAGCGCCACCGCGACGTTGTCCGGGCCCTCGGAGCCGACGCCCGGGAAGCTGACCGGGCCCTTCCGGGCTGCGTCCGCGCCGAGCGGCAGGAAGTAGCCGAGGTGCGTGCCGCCCAGCCGCGTGATGAGGCTCATCCAGAGCCGGCCGTACTCCTCGAAGGCCGGCAGCTTCTGGAGATCGAGCACGTAGCGGACGTGGCAGGTGATCAAGCGGTCCTCCGGGAGACTCGAGTCAGGCATCCCCGAACGTCTGCCTCGGATGGAAGAGGAAGCACTGGCCATCCCACTCCGGCTCGAGGAAGTCGGCGGCGTCCAGGTACTGTCCGAGCAGCGCTGTCGCCTCCGGTGGCGTCTTCGGCCCCTTGCGCAGGTTCGCAGGCACGATGCGGACCCCTTCGAACGAGAGCAGCGTCTCGAGCTTCCAGCGGGAAGGGGTTCACCGTCCCGTTGTCGGCCAGGTAGTCGACGCGCCCGCGCAGGAAGACCTCGAGGCCCACGCCACGCTTCCGGGCGGAGATCTCCAGGACCTCCAGCTCGAGGTTCGAGTGGTCGTGGACGTAGAAGGACGCCTCGACGCGCTTGGGGTCCTTCACCAACGCCAGCGTTTTCCCAGCGAGCTCCTGCCAGCGCCCGACCGGCCAGGTCAGCCACTCACACTGGAGCAGCGGCCGCGCCTCCTCGTCTCCGAGGTCCAGCTTCTCGAACGGGACCGAGATGGCCCAATAGAGGCCGCGGTCGGCCCCCACCTTGGGGTTCTCGAAGAGGTGGCCGTAGATCACGCCGGCCATCGGTCGGAGCCTCTTCGCAGGAAATCGCATCGCTCAGCGCCTCCCGGTCTTTTGCGCCGGAGCGAGCCTACTGGACGGGAGCGAGCGGGGCGACGTCGTTGTGCCTGGCGATGAGGCGGTGGACGAGCTTGCTCGGCAGACTTCCCCCTGTCTCCAACCCAGCGTCGGGTGCAGCCCCCAGCGCCTGGCGGCTCAAGAGGACTGCTCGACGACACTCGACGCCACGACGTGCAGCGCTCCCACCGCCGCACAGGCGACGGCGATGAGCAGGTTCGCCGAAGGGAAGAGCGTCACCTCGGCGAGGCCGCGCGTCAGGTAGACCAGCGCGCCCAGGCCGACGGCCAGCCTCCCGAGTCGCGTGCCGAGGTCGTCCGGGCAGGCGAGGAACGCGACCGTCACGAACAGCAAGGTCAGCGTCCCGGCGACGTTGAAGGCGTGCAGCAGCGCCCGGACGTCAGGGGCGATGCCCGGCATCGTCTGGATGCCGAAGAAGAGGAACAGGTGGAAGGCCACGAACAGCGCGTTGACGACTCCGCAGGACATGAACATCGCTCTTCGCATGACGGTCTCCTCGGTCCGGGGCTGGTGAAGGTCGCTGCTAGCCGCGAGACGCCCGCTCGGCGCGGCGCTTGATGGCTCGGAGCCAGAGCACTCGGATCCACCCGCTGCCGAGCCGGATGAGGGCCCAGTACCGGCCGAACGAACGCCGCGCTTCGGAGTCCAGGCAGTGGATGCGGGTCTCGGTGGTCAGGAGGGTGCGGCCGTTCGAGGGCGCCGCCGCGAGGTTCGCGGCGACCTTGGCGTTCCCCGGCTCCGCGAACGCCAGGTACTCCTCACGGGTCCGCAGCGTCGGAAGCGTGGGGACGGGCGTCCAGAACTTGCCGGCCAGCCCGAACACGATCTCGCGGTCGCTCCCACCGAGCATGAGGAAGCCGTCCGAGGCCATCTGCTCGAGGAAGGGGCGGTCCGACGGATTCGAGGGCGGGCGCTTGCCCCTCAGGAGCATGGGGATGGCTCGCACCGCGAACATCGCCGTCACGAGCCACGAGAGCTCGCCGGGGCGAAGCTCACGCACCGCCTTCATCGTCTCCTCGACGCTCGCCTCGACCTCGATCTGGTGCACCTCGTTGAAGTCCCAGGACGGCAGCACGCGGTCCAGCTCGGCGCTGCAGGCACCACGGCCTCCGTTGCGCGAGAGCTCCAGCAGCGCCGCGACCGCCGCCGCGAGCAGGGCGCCCGCATAGGCCCCGGGGTTGTCGGGCATGACCACGATGGCGGAGACCGACAGCAGGGCCAGGAACGCGGTCGCGGTCCAGGAGGTGCTCCGCGTCCCGTCCTCCCGCCCGGCGCCGTGGACGAGCACCAGGCCGGCGAACGCCACCGCCACCCCCACCATGAGGAAGAGCCAGACCGTCGCCCGCCGATCGGCAGCGCCAGCTGCTCGTACCCGGACGAGAACACCCAGGGCGTCGCGAGGCAGTGGATGAGGCCCAGCAGGACGATGCCGACCGCTGCCCGATTCAGCCACCGAGCCGGTCCAGAGAGAGCCGCAGTCACGATATGCCTCCTTGTGCGTTCAGAATTTTATGAACGATTTCGACAGAGCTATGCCCGCCTCCGGCAGGCGACAGGAAGGTCACTTGACCTTGGGGAAGATGAGGTCCGTGAAGAAGGCGAGCAGGTTCTTCGCCTTGTCCAGGTCGGCCAGGACGACGGCCAGGATCCGGTCGAGGGACGAGAGGAACTTCTCCATATCCGCCAGCCGGACCCGGGTCTGGGCGCCGACCTCGCCTTGGGCGGCCAGCAGCCGGCGCAGCGCTTGGAGCGCCGGGTCGAACTCGCGACGCTTCCTCTCCCGGGCAATCTTGAAGAACATCGACCAGGTATCGCGGTCGGCGCTGAAGTAGTCGCGCCGGTCCCCGCCCTGGTTCGACCGCTCCACGAGCCCCCAGGAGGAGAGCTCCTTGAGGCTCATGCTGACGTTGCCGCGGCTGATGGCCAGCGGTTCGGCGATCTGGTCGAGGTGGAGCGGCTCCTCGGCAGTCAGCAGCATGGCGTGGACCCGCGCCGTCGACCGGTTGATGCCCCACAGGGCGCCCATGGTGCCCCAGGCTTCGATGAACTGGCTGACGGCGGGAGTCGGCATGTTCAGAAATTCCTGAACAGACATTGCCAGAGCCCGTGCGCACGGTCAAGGGACGGTCCGCGACCGGCCCCTGGCAACTGTTCCCGCACCTGCGCGCTTCAGCGCATGCAGCTCACCCGCAGGTCGTCCACGTAGAAGTGGTCCTGGCCGGGAGTTCCGATGGCGCTCAGGCGCAGGGTCACGCCGTTGGCCAGCGCCCCTGGCGCCGTGATCCGCAACATCCGGCGCGTGAAGCTCGGGTCGGTGGCCCCGCCGATCCAGACGTCGGAGGCAGCGGCGCCCGAGCCGACGCCCAGCTGCAGGACCAGGCTGTCGTTTCCCTCGGGCGCGTCGGGTCCGCGCTTGCCGTAGTACGAGACCGCCAGCTCGTTGCAGCCGCTGGCGTCGAACGGCACCGAGGTGAGCGTCGCCCCACCTTCGAGCACCAGGGAGCGGGTGTCGGACCAGGCGTAGGCGGTGGTCGTGCTCGCGCCGCTGCTGCTGGCCCAGACGGCGGAGGAGAGCGTCGCCGCCGAGAAGGAGTCGGCCAGGAGCGCCGCGCTCACAGTCGGCGCCCAGCGGTAGTCGACGCTGACCTCGAGGTGGTCGGTGACCAGCGTCGCGTAGTCCGGGAGCGCCCCGTTGTTGTAGTAGGTCGCGGCCGCCAGGGAGATCCCCGGCCCGCGGCCCCCCACCAGGCGGGACAGCTGCAGGGGCGCGGTGCTCGACCACGCCATCGCCTCCGGGCTGGTGTCCGGCGCGAGGTTGCCCTGCTGGAGGCCCCAGACGCCGCGCTCGTAGGCGAGCAGCGACGCGCCCACGTCGGGGCCGGCATACGAGCTCAGGCCGCCGGCCACCCAGGTCGCGGCCACCGCGCGCAGCGGGCACAGCTCGGGGTCGGTCTGGCAGTGGTCGACGCTCGGGATCCGGGCGCTGCCCAGGTCGAAGCGGGCGACGTGCATCGGGTGGTCGCCCGCCGCGCTCTGCCACGCCCACTGGTCGGCCAGCGTGCTGGTGAGGCTGGTGGCTCCGCCCCAGAGGACGGCCTCCTGTCGCGCGCCGAAGTACGCCACGCTGGAGGCGCGGGGCATCGGCGGCGAGCAGTGGACGCCCAGGCCGCCGACACAGCGCGCGTGCCAGGCCGTCCCGTCCCACTCCCAGGTCTCGTCGCTCATCTGGTTGATGCCGACCTCGCCGCCGAACAGCACCACCCTCTTGCGCACCTCGTCGTAGAAGAGCGCCGCCTGGCTGCGCGCGCTCGGGTGGTTGGCCGGGTCGGCGCACGGCGAGGCCGCACAGACGCGCGACCAGGTGCTGGCGCCGACGTTCCACTCCCAGGTCTCGTCGCTGCGCGCTCCGCCCGCGGTGCCTCCGAAGAGCACCACCCGCCCTCGGGCGGCGTCGTACGCCATGGAGAAGTCACTGCGCGCCGTGGGGTGGCCGCCCGCCGCCGAGCACGGCGCGGCCGTGCAGCGCTGGGTCCAGGTCGAGCCGGTCCACTCCCAGGTCTCGCCGTTCTCGCCGGCGGAGGTGAGCCCGCCAAACAGCAGCGCGCGCGTGCCTCCCATGAAGCTCAAGCCCACCCGCTGGCGCGGCCCCGGGTGGCCACCGACCGCCGAGCAAGGTGCGCTCGTGCAGCGCTGGGTCCAGGCCGCGCCGTCCCAGGTCCAGGTGTCCTCCATGGGGCCCGTGGCGGAGGAGCCGCCGAAGGCCAGGACCTGCGAGCCCCCGGCGTAGGCGAGGCCGTGGCGCGCGCGCCCTGTCGGGTGGCCGGCGGGCAGGCTACAGGGCGAGGCGGTACACCCCTGCTGCCAGCGGCTGCCGTCCCACTCCCAGGTCTGGTCGAGGAAGGCCGAGGTCTCGCCTCCGAAGAGGACGATGCGACCCCGGCCGGCGTCGTAGGCCAGGCGGTGGCCGGAGCGAGCGCTGGGGAAGGAGCAGCCGATTCCGCCGGAAGCGCACTGCTGCTGCCAGCGGGTCCCGTCCCACTCCCAGGTGTCGGAGCCATAGGTCAGCATTCCCGTCCCTCCGCCCGAGAGCACCACCCGCCCGCGGCTCCGGTCGTACGCCGCCACGCCCTGCACGCGCACGCCGGGCCAGCTGCCCGCGGCGCTGCAGGTGCCGGTGCACTTCTGCGTCCAGCTCGCGCCGTCCCACTCCCAGGTGTCGCTCAGGGAGCCCAAAGCGTCGTAGCCGCCGTAGAGCACGGTGCGCCCGCGGTCCGGGTCGAAGGCCATCTGGGCGCCTTCGCGCTGCGGCGGGTGGTTGCCGGCGGTGGAGCAGGGGGCGGCGGCGCAGCGCTGCGCCCAGCTGGAGCCGTTCCACTCCCAGGTCTGGTCTCGCGTCGAGGCCCCTCCGAAGCCGCCGAAGAGCACCGCCACGCCCCGGGCGCCGTCGAAGACGAACGAGGGCGCGCGCAGCCCGACGGGGCCGGTGCAGCCGGTCCCGGAGCCGCAGCGCAGCCGCCAGGCCTTGCCGTCGTACTCCCACAGCTGGTCGCTCTCGCCCGTCGCGGTGGACCCGCCGAACAGGAGCACCTTGCCGCGCACGCGGTCATAGGCCATCGCCGCCGAGGCCCTCGGCGGGGGCTCGCTGCAGCCCGGGTCCGCACACGCCCGCCTCCACGCGTCGCCGTCCCACTCCCAGGTCTCGCCCACCGGGTTGCCCGGGGTCAGCTCGCCGCCGAAGAGCACCACGACGTCGCGACCCGCGTCGTACGCGGCGGCGGCGTTCTGCCGGGGTGACGGCCGAGGGCAGTCGGGGCGCACGCAGTGCTGCGACCAGAGGCCGTCGCGCAGCTCCCAGGTGTCCTCCATCGTCGCGGCCGGGAAGGCGCCGCCCCCGAACATCAGGATGGCGCCGCGCGCCTCGTCGTACGCCGAAGCCGCATAGGCGCGCGCGGCAGGAGCGATCGAGGGCCCGAGGCTCTTCCAGGCGCCGCCGCCGCGGCTGCGCAGCGTGGCCCCGTCGTCCGCCGCCGTCACCGCGTCCACCTCCGCGGCGGTCGACACCTCGAGGCCGTCGCGACGGGCGAAGAGCGACGAGCCTCGCTCCTGGGCGTCGATCAGCCCGAGCACGTTGGGGTTGTCGTAGGACTGGCCAGGAACCTTGTGCCACAGGCTCCCCGTCCAGCGGACGTTGCGCACCGCCCCGGCCTGCAGCCCCGAAGCCGGCGAGGCGTCGCTCAGGTTGCCGGCGTGGTCCGCGGCCGCCACGTAGACGACGGCGCGATCGCCGCCCGACAGCTCGATCGTCGCCGGCCCGCCCTGGCGTCCGCCTATCTGCACGGCCTGCGCGAGGTCGGTGGCGCCCTGGCCGTCGTCCTCGCCGGCGAAGGCCAGCTGCCACTCGTTTCCGGGCACGGTCGCGAGGTCCACCTCGACGAAGAAGTGCGGCTTGCCGTCCCAGGCGCTCGAGGCGTCGTCGATGCCGTAGGGCCGGCGGACGTAGCGCAGCCCGGTGACGGCGTCCAGGTCGGGAGCGGCCGGCGCAACGGTGTCGACGTTCAGGCCGACCTCGACCTTGACGCCCAGGGGACCACCCGCGGGGAAGTCGGCGGGGTTTCCCGCCAGGTCGAGCATGGTGATGCTCAGGTCCACGGCGCCCTGCGCCGGGCTCGGAGCCAGCCGGAGCGCCAGCTCGTTCGGGCCGCGCCCGCTCGGATCCAAGAGGTGCTCGTCCACGACCAGCGAGGCCGGGGTCAGCACCGCGCCCTCGCTGCCCGGGCGCACGGCTTCGCTCGGAGCCCAGAAGATGCTCACCCCGGTCCCGGTCGTGATGTCACGCAGCGCCCACGGCGGCAGCGGGTTGGCGACCCCCGGCGCGATCTCGCCTGGGGTGAGCTTCAGCGACGCCAGGCTGACGGTCGGCGGCTCGAAGTCGTACACGACGAGCTCGGGCCCACCCGCGTCGGAGGAGGTGAGCTGGGTGACGTTGCCCGCGCCGTCGGTCGCGGTGATGGACACGATCTGCGCGCCGCTGCTCTCGTTGCCGGTCAGCGTGTAGACGCAGTCGTAACCGGTGGTGTCGGCGCTCGCGCTCGTCGCGGTGCAGCTCGCCGGCGCCGCCCCCACCAGGACCTCCGTCCTGCCGCCTGCGAGCCTGGCGTCGGTGACGTCGAATCGGACGTGGACCTGGGCATGGGTGCTGCGCGAGTTCAAGTTCGCGTACCAGGTCCCCGGGGCAGGCAGGGCCGGGTAGCGCTCGGGGGCGACCACCCCCGGGGAGCGCATGGCTATCTGCGGCGGCGTGGTGTCGAGCGTCAGCGTCGCCGGCAGCAGCGTCGGGGCCTGGGCCGGGCGCAGGATCGCCTGGTTGCCCGCCCCGTCCCGCAGGACCACCTGCTGGAGGGTGAACGCGCGGTCGCCCGCTGCGCTGCTGGCCGGCAGCCGCCAGACGTAGTTGAGCCCCGAGCGGTGGTCGAAGACGAAGCCGGGGTCGACGTCCCAGACCAGGGTGGCGTCTGGCCGGTAGCCGCTGCCGGGGTCGACGTCGCCCAGCAGCTCGTCGGTCGTGATCACCAGCACGGCGTCGGCCGGGTCGCGCGCGGTCGGGGTGAGGGCGAGGTCCAGCAGGCCCGGCGCCTGGGTGTCGACGGTGACCGTTCGCGGGAGCAGGAAGGCGGCGTTGCCGGCGACGTCCACCATCGTGACGAAGAGCTGCCAGGTCCCGGTGAGGGCCGGGTCGGTCATCTCCAGCTTGTAGAGGTGCGGGCCCCGGCCGGTGCCGCTGTCGTGGGGGATCTCCTGGTCCTTGATGCTCACCGTCGGCGCCGAGCCGAGGTCCTCGTCGGCCGTGATCGTCACCGTCAGGACCTCGCCCAGGTTCAAGCTGTCGTCGGCGACCTCGAAGAGCTCGAAGCCCGGCGGCTTGCCGTCGACCGTCACGTCGACGGTCCAGGGGGACACCGGCCCGTTGCCCGCCCGGTCCGTCACTCCGGCCACCCGAGCCTGATACGGGCCGGACGCCGTGCCGGGCACGTCGTAGAGGAACACCACCTCGTCGACGCCGAGCTGCGGCGCGCCGAGCGACAGCTCCGCGCCGCTGGCCGGGTGCAGCACCGCGGCGGCGTCCGGGCCGAGCACCAGGGGCTCGCGCGCGGAGACCTTCACGGTCAGCCGTTCCCCGGGCCGGACTGGATTCGGCTCGACGGTGAGCAGGGAGCCTTCGAGGCCGTAGTCGAGCACGAGCGTGCCCGCGCTGAGCTGCGCCCGGTTTCCCGCGACGTCGTGGGCGGCCACGCTCACCTCGTAGGTCCCCTCGGGCAGCGCGTCGGTGACGTCCAGCCAGGCCAACGGCGGCGTGGCAGCCGCGTCGACCTTCCAGGCGATGGTGCCGCCCATGGTCACGGCCAGGTCCGCCAGCGGCTCGCTGAAGTCGAGGGGGAGCGTGACGTGCGCACCGAGCCCGGCGAACTCCTGCGAGAGCTTCAGGGTCGCGCGCGGCGGCACGTAGTCGCACACCAGCGGCGTGCCAGCCACCGTCGCGACGTTTCCGTAGACGTCCACGAGCTCGATGGAGACTTCGCGCGCGCCGCTCCTCCCGCTGCCATCGCACGTGTAGGTGAAGGTGTAGCTGCGCGCGGCGCGCTCGGTCCGGGTGGCGTCGAGGACCAGCGCCTGGGGCATCCCCGCGGGGTCGGCGACCACCACCGGGTCGTGGTCGAGGTCCTTGGTGACCGTGAACGTCAGCGAGAGCGTCCCGTCATAGGTGGCTGCTTCGGGCGTCACCTGGGCGGGCGCCATGAGCGCTGGCGGCTCTTCGTTGGCGTGCTCGGGCGCGACGCAGCGGGAGATGGCGGGGGCGCACACCCATGTCCCGGGGCAATCGGCGCGGTCGACGCAGGTGAGCTTGGTGCCGTCCGGTGGGACCAGGTCTGGGGCGCAGGCGGACGACAGAGCGAACAGCAGGATGAGGAGGCGAGCGTGACGCCCGGGCATAAAGCTCCAGTTCGGCCTTCCATCGTGGAAAGGCCGCTCGATCCTAGCGACCGGCGAGACCGGAAACGAGCGTACGAGCAGCTGCCGCGGCGCCCCCCCTCACATGAGGACGAAGCCGAAGGTCAGGTTGGCGTGCCAGCTGGCGACGGAGCCTTCTTCACCTCGCTGGGGCCCCAAGCCTTTCTGAAGTTGGGCGTGGCGGGGGACGAAACCTCGGTCTGGACCCGGGACAGCGAGAGAGCAGCGACAGGGAGGCCGCCATGAGCACGCTGGGCCGGGTGCTCGTCCCCGGGCGAAGAGGCGCTCCCGTCGCTCTCGACCCATGCCCATTTCAGTCCGTCCCACTCCCAGTGGCCCGGGACCTGGCTTGGCGCGGTGTCATACGGGCCGCCGACATACGGCGCGTTCGCGTAAGGGTCAGGGACCTGGCTCGGCGCAGCTGCGTATGGGGAATAGGGATACGGGGAATAGGGAGGGTACGGAGCGTAGGGGCCGTACGGAGGCCCGATCACGTAGGGTGGCAGGGCGAAGCCGAAGCTGAAGAACGGGCCGCCGTACCCGAAGTGCGCATGCCCGTGCCCGGCGTGACCGTGATAGCCGGAGGGAGGGTGGCCATATCCGAAGTGGGGTCCGCCGAAGCCAGGATGGGCCATGCCATGAGCACCCCCGCCTGCGTGACCGCCGTGGGCAAAGACGCCTTGTGGGGCGAGCAATGCAAACGACGCAAGGCTCGCCAGGATGAGCCTCTTCATGGGACACCTCGGCATCCTTAAACTGCTTCCGCTGCTCGACGGTGTCAGGCGTCGGGCACCGCGGCGCCGCCACAGGTTGTCGGCACGTCGGTCGAGCTTCGGGATGGCTGAAGAAGACGCCGACGGTCCCCAAGCCGACTCTTTGCAGGCGGGGTCGAGCGGCTGCGGCCCGACGCCGATGCGCAGGAGCCGATGAGCGCGGCGCTTTCTTGCTAGCCCTCGCCGGTCTTGGCGCTGTTCGGCGCGAACCGCCCCCCGAGGTAGCCTACGAGGCTCCCGAGGACGGCGGACATGACGAAGATCGGGCCGAGGGCCGTTGGCTCGCTCGGGCCCACCATCAAGGCCACCGGCACCGCCGAGGCGAGACCAATCAGCAAGCCCTTGAGCCAGCCGCGGAGGTCCATCTCCACATACGTGATCAGCACTCCGAGCACCGCCCAGTGGGCGAAGGCGGATGCGATCGCAAAGCCACTCGAGCCCATCGGCACCATGGGCACGGCATCGATGACGCCGGCTGCGATTCCGAGGCACACGGCGAGGGTCGACTTCTTCACGGGAAGCTCCTTGCATTCGAGCCAACCGTCCGCCGGGGCGTCCGCGCACGACTGCTGCGCCTCGCCTTGCGGTGGCTGCGTTGGCGATGGGATCGAGCCAGGTCAACCGGCTCAGGGATGGGCTACTGAAGGATTCGAAGCTTGCGGCTCTCGAGCAGCGCGCGGAGCTCGCGGCCCAGGGTCTCGGGGGCGGCGTACCGCGGGTTCGCGCGGAAGAGCTCGGCCGCCCGCGCGAGCGACTCCATCTCGGCCTTGGGCGGGCCCACCAGCTCAGCGGCGCGCGGGTGATGGGCGAAGAGCAGGTGCGCAGGGTCGAGGTGCCCATCGGCCGTCGCCTGCTTGATCCGACGGCTGCAGCGGCAGGAGCTTGCGGGGTTCGCGAGGCCGCAGTTGCCTTCGACGAAGTTGCCCAGCCGCTCTCGAGCGCGGGAGAGGCGCTTGCGGAAAGTGGCCGGCTCGACCTCCAGGACCGCCGCGGCCTCGTCCCCGGGGAGCCCGAACAGCTCCCCGAGGAGGTAGGCCAAGCGGTGGTCGCGGTCGAGACAAAGGAGCATCGCGTGCGTGCAGCCGACCTTGACCTCCTCCACCAGGACGGCCCGCTCCGGCTCGCTGATCCCCGAGGCGTCCGCCGATCCCTGGCTCAGAGAGCGCGCGAACAGCTCGAAGGTGGCCTCCTCGTGCTCGGCCCGTCGCTTGCGCGTGTTGAGCAGGAAGTTGCTCGCGATCCGGTAGACCCAGGTCTTGAAGGCGCTCCGGCCTTGGAAGGAGTCCAGGTGGGTCAGCACCTTCACCAGGATCTCCTGGGTCGCCTCCCGAGCATCTTCGGGATGCCAGAGCATCCTCAGCGCCAGGTTGTAGATGTCGTCGCGGATCGCGCGGACGAGGGTCTCCAAGGCCTCGGCATCTCCATCGAGGGCTCGCTTGGCTTGCTCTTCCAGGGTCATGGATGTGGGCTCCGTGGTGGTCTGCCGCATTAGACAGCCGAAGCCTCGGCTTGTGACCGGAGCCCGCGTGAACGCGTTCCGTCGCACCGCGACGCGAGCCTTACGTCGTCGAAGCGTCGGCCCACGGGCGCTGCTGAGCCTCGTCTTCTTCTTGGCGGTGAAGAGGTCGTGCTGGTGCGACCGGAGCCGCAGGGGCCACGGGCGTGAGCGCTGGAGCCCGGTCGCGAACGCCGGAGCAACAGGAGCCGGCGCGGAGTGCAGAAGGTATGTCGGCACCCACCGACATACCTTCTGCAGTGCTGACACTGTCGTGCTTGACCGCAACGCGTGACTGGCTGCGCTCCGAGCCACGAAGCGCGACCTGCCGGGCAGCTCTGGCGGTCGCGGCAGTGAAGCTACTTCTTGGGCTTGGGCACGTAGCGCAGGATGTAGATGTACGTCTGGTTGCTGGCCTCGGCGACCAGCACGTAGCCCGCCGCCTCGTTGGGATCCTCCGGGCCGATGTTCGGATCGGTGAAGTCGGTGACGGACGGGACCCGCATCTTTCCCTGGCGGAAGATGAAGCCCGCTCCCGACTCCTCGGTCCAGCCCTTGCCCTCCACCAGAGTCTTGCGGAAGTGCTCGGCCACCGTGCGCGGGCCGTCGCCGGCCACCTGCTTGATGCGGAAGAGCGTGCCCTCGGGGCGCTCGACGTTGCCGCCCATGCCCAGGACACTGCCGCCGGGGTAGGTGTCCACGTCGTTCTTGAGGTGGGTCTTGCACGAGCTGCAGACCACCAGCACCAGGACCGCCATCAACGAGAGCCACGTTCGCATGGGTTGCCCTCCGCAAAGGAAACGGCGTGAAGCCACACGCACGCTACTACAGGCGGCACCGGCGTCCACCCGCGGTCCGTACACGACGCAAGGACCGTCTCTTCGGCGCAGCGGTGGTGTTGACCGTCCGCATGGGTCCTTGCACACTCCCCGCCGCAATCCAACCGGCGAGGAGTCGAAGTGAGAAGAGTCGACGCAGCAGGTCGCCTTTCCAGCCTCGTCCTCGTCGTGGCGAGCGTGACCACCGGGGCTTCGGTGAGCGCCAAGGAGTCGCTCCCGTGGAGCACCGGGCTGGGGGAGACGAGCGTCGGCTATACCCACGGCCCCATCCCAATCGGCGATGACGCCGTCTGGGTCCACCAGCTCGAGTTCAACCCGCGATGGCGGCCGACCGACTGGCTGGAGCTCGACGCGCGGATCCATTGGGAGCAAGGCCGCTTCAAGGCTCCCGATTCGACAGAACAGGTCGAGTGGGACGGCTGGAGCGACTTGCTGCTCACGGTGTCGAGCCCGGGAGTGACCGTGCCGGTGCTTGGCCTCCGCACGGGGGGCGGCGTGCAACTGCTCTTGCCGACCTCGGGGTCGTCGCAGGAGGCGACGCTGGTCGCCGGCGTCGGAGTCATGGCTCAGGCCTCCCGGGACTTCGCGCTCCTCGAGGGGCTCGAGCTCTCGTACCTGGTCCGCTACACCGAGAACATCCACCGGTACACGACGGCCCAGGTGTGCAATGCCTGGTTCTGCGAGACGGGCCGCCGGAACGTCGCGAGGGCGCTGGCGCACGGCCCGTCGCTGAAGTTCCGCCCCTGGCGCTCCCTCACGTTGTCGGGAAGCCTGCTCTTCACGAAGGCCCAGCTCTATCCCTTCGCGCCCTTGCCCTTCGACCCCGGCACCCGGAGCCTGGAGCTCGATGGCCTGTGGTGCTCCGCTTCCGTGAGCTGGCGGGCGGCGGCGCCGCTCTCCATCGAGGCCGGAATCACCAGCAACTCGTTCTCGGTGCTGCCCGAGGAAGTCGCGTCCGCTCGCCTCGACATGGTCTTCTTCCTGCGCTTCACGCTCTACCCGGTGGCCCTCGTGGAGCGCCTGGCCGGCGGCTAGCTGGCTCGCCGCGCTCGCGGTGCTCCAACGTCTCTCAGCTTCCAGCACGGGCGTCGGCAGCGATTGGACCGAGCCTGCCGCCTGGGCCCGCAGCCCGGCAGCGGCTCACGTCGCCGGCGGCCAACTCGCACCACAGGAGGCGCAGGCATCCAGGTGCACCACCTGCACGCTCTTGCACGCCGGGCACTCGGCGAAGAGCGGCAGGCCACACGCGGGACAGGCGTGGGGGCGCAGCGCCTCGGCGTCGTAACGCCGAGTGGTGGACTTGCGCGCCAGCCCGATGTCGGTCCCGACCTCCCGGCCGAGCAGGTAGTCGCGGTCGCAGTTCGGGCAGCGGTGCCGGGCGATGGCCCGGTCCACGATCTTCCTGCGGCGCATGGGGGCCCGGAGATTGAAGTAGCGCACGAGCGAGACCGAGACCCACACGGTGACGACCGCGCCGATCGCCAACGGGAAGTAGCCGCCGTAGTGCGGGAGGTAGGGGCCGATTCCCCAGAACAGCATCCAGACGGAGAAGGCCCAGTAGCCCCACAGCAACGTGATGTAGCGGCTCTCGCGCCGGCGTGCCCACAGCCAGGCGGCGAACGCCCAGATCGGCACGACCAGCCCCAGCCTCGCGGCGAGGACCTTGAGGGTCCAGACCCGATGGGCCGCCGCGTAGTCCCCGTCGGCGGCGCGCTCGGCCTCCGCTATCCGGCGGTCGAGGTCGGCCAAAGCAGCCGTCCGCGGGTCGGGCTCGCGCCGCATCGCCTCCAAGGCCTGGGAAGCGCGGTCGCGCTCCTGCCGCAGCCCGTCGAGCTTGTCGCGTCGCGAGCGCAGCTCCTGGTCCTCGCCGGAGCTCGGACCCAGGGTGGCGCGCGTCTCCAGCCAGGTGCGCCAGCCCTGCTCCGCCGTCGAGACGGTGCGCTCGAGGACCCGGAGGTCGTCTTCCGCACGCTGCAGCGGCACGCGGCGCGGGTCCTCGGCCGCGGACAGCGCCTCGCGCTCGCGCCGCAGCGGCTCGACCTTGGGCTGCAGGTAGCCCTCGCGCTGCGGCTCCGCAAAGAGGTCGGCCAGGTCCTCGAGGGCCTGCGTCCCCAACCCGGACAGGAGCAGCGCGAGAGCGCCTCCGAGGATCCACAGCACCGGACTGGTGCGGACCACCTTCTTCTCGAGATTCGCGGCTGGGGTCGTCGAGGGTTCGCTCATGCGCGAAGCGTATCAAGCCGAGGTCGTGGCCACGGAGCCCGTCCTCCGGCCTGCGGCGAAAAGTGATGAGCATCTACATCAGACGGTGATTCATTCCTCGGTCCTCGGGCGTTCAGCTCAGCGCGTGGGGGTCACCTGCGCCGGGCTCGAGGCGTAGACAAACCGCGAGCCGGCGTTGGGCGCCCCCTTCGCCAGTCGGCCGCGGACCACGACGCCTTTTCCCACGAGCGGTCCCAGCGCCTGGAGCAGCTCCTCGCCGACGTACAGGTACGCGCTCCCGCGCGCATCGAGCGGCAGGTAGGCCGGCGACCCCACGTTGTGCAGCAGCGGAGGCTGGAGAGTTCCTCGCAGGAGCACGAAGCCTCCGTCGTGCGCGTCGAGCGCCGCCGCGTCGCTCGCGTCGACCACTGGCAGGTCGCCCGGCAGGACGGAGAGCGCGGCCATCGCCTCGAGCTGCACCTGGGCGTTCGTCGCCGACAGCACCCGCAGCTCGCCCTGGACGCGCACCCGCTCGCCGACGAGTGTCAGGAGCGACGCCGTGGCGCCGAGAGACTCGGGGGCCTGCACCTCGATCCGCTTCTTCGAAGCGGGCACCGTCTCCAGCGCGAGGACGTACACGCCGACGCAGGTCTTCTTCGGCGGCTCGTCGCACAAGGTCATCCGGTGCACGCCCTCGACCCGCCCTTGGAAGGCGATGGCGCCGCGCACTCCCTCGAAGGTGGGAGGCGTCGCGACGTCCACCTCGGCCACTGCGACCGTACGGAAGGACCACTCGAAGCGCCGCGGGTGGCCATCGATCGCGGCGTCGATCCGCACCTGGAACGGCGTCCCCGGCGCCAGCGGCGCCCGCGGCAGCACGCACACGACGTTGCCCTGCGGGAAGTCGAGCGCCGGCGCCTCGGGCGAGGAGACGGCCGCCTCCACCGGCGTGCCATCCGCTGCGAACAGCCGCGCCTGGACGCTGCTGATCCGCGCTGCCCGGTCGAAGGCCAGCGTCACCGGGAAGCCGCTGCGCATGAGCACGTCCTCGCCCCAGCTCTTGCCTCTCCAGACCGCCGGGCGTGGCTCGGGCGTCTCCCTCGAGTGCGAGAAGAAGCGCGGCGCGTCCGGCTGGCCCGAGTAGGGATAGGCGACGGGTGCGGCGCTGCTACTGACCGCTTCGGAGTCGAAGCGGAAGCGCAGCACGTACGTCTTCTTGGCTCCGTAGGCGAAGCCCACCGCCCGCAGCCTCGGGCTGAGCATCGGCGTGCGGTGGTAGAGCGTCGCGAGCCAGGTGTCGACGGCGCCGCTGGGCGTCGCGTCGCCGGTCGACAAGTTGCTCTCTTCGCCGGCGCGGGCGCCCTCGGCGGTGTAGCCCGGCAGCCCTGGGACCTCGTGGTGCGCGCGCAGCCCTTCGAGCTCGGGCCGGCCCTGGTTGAGATCGAGGTAGCGCGCGTGGAGCGCAGCGCCGGCCGAGAGGTCCTCGTCGAAGGCCACCGCTGGCAGTCCCGCCGCAGTCCGAAGGGCGTTGAGGTGCTCGACGCCAGCCAGGATGTCCTCCGGCGACTTCGGCTGCGCCGCGGCCGGGTGCGCGCGACGAGCGCCGGCGCTGCAACCGACGAGGAGCATCAGCCCGAGGAGGAGCGTCAGAAGCGGTCGCGGAGGAAGGGTCACTGTGGTCGCCGTCGCTTTCGGCCCGCCACCACGACGCGCGTGGCCGTCGAAACCTTCACCTGCGCTCGTGAGCCCTCAGCGTCTTCGCTACGCGCCGCGGCTTCGACGCGACCTCGGCTCGCTCCCGGTCAGCGCTTCGCCGGCTTCTTGGGCATCAACGCCGGCGGCGCCGTCCCCTCCAGCGGCGCAGGGCGACGCTGGCGCGGCGCGCGCAACGGCTCCGTGTCGTCGGCCGGTCCGGCCGGGAAGGGCCGGCGATCGGTCGGCTTGGGCGGCGAATCGCGCTTCGCCATCTCCGGCTCGGCGAACGCGTCCGTCACCCGGGTCGGCAGCGGCCCGGCATTGGAGTCCTCGTCCGGCTCCTCGAAGGCCCCCATCATCCGCGTGGGCCCTGCAACCGGGTCCTCCGCGACCTCTTCCTGGAACGCCTCCATCGCCCGCGTGGGCGGCGCGTCGGCGTCGCTGACCTTCTCGGCGAAGGACTGCAGCGCGCGGGTCCCCGCGCGCGGCGAAGGGATGGGCGGCGGCAGCTCGGCCGCCGGGTCGAGCAGCTCGTCGGGCAGCTCCATCCCGGTGTGAATGCTCGGCAGCGGCAGGGTCGGCCGCTCTTCGCCGTCGAGCTCGTCCCACTCGGAGATCGTCGCCCGCGCGAAGCGCCTTGACTGGAGGCGGAGGAGGAGGAATGGGAGGCGATGCCCGGGGCTTGAGCGGCGGCAGCTTGATGGCCTTCAGGTCCATCATCGTCGGCGCCGCGGTCTCCCGCTCGTAGCGCTGCCACTCCGTGCGCCGCTGCCGCTCGGCGGCCAGCTCCTTGGGGAACGCCAGCGACAGGTACTTGCGCAGGTGGGCCGCCGCCGGCGGGCTCTCCATGGCGGACAGGCAGGCGCGCAGCCGCGCGGCGAGCTCGGAGGCCCAGGCGAAGCGCCCCTCCCGCTCGCGCGAGAGCGCCTTGAGGATCACCGCGTCCAGCTCGGGCGGCACCTCGGGGTTGAGCTCGCTGGGCGGCGGGACCTGGGCCGTGCGCACCAGCCGCAGGATCTCCAGCTGGTTCTCGCGGAAGAACAGGCGCTCGCCGGTGGCCATCTCCCAGAGCACGATCCCCAGCGAGAAGACGTCGCTGCGGCGGTCGAGATCCTTGCCGATCACCTGCTCCGGGCTCATGTAGCTGAGCTTGCCCTTGAGCGCGCCGGCCTCGGTCTTCTGGCTCTGGCTCTCGGCCTTGGCCACCCCGAAGTCGATGAGCTTCACCTCGCCGTCGAAGGTGACGAGGCAATTGTCGGGCGCGACGTCGCGGTGGACGATGCGCAGCGGCCGGCCCTTGGCGTCGGTGCGGCGGTGCGCGTAGTCGAGCGCGTCGGCGATCTTGGCGAGCACGAAGACCGCCAGGGGCAAGGGCATGCGCGCCTTCCGGGAGGCCTCGTGCCGGAAGAGGGTGCGCAGGTCCACCCCGGGCACGTACTCCATGGCCAGGTAGAGCGCCTCGCCGACCCGGCCCAGGTCGAAGACCCGCGCGATGTTCGGGTGCGTCAGCTGCACCGAGACGCGGGCCTCGTCCAGGAAGAGCGCCAGCATCTCCGGGTCCTCGGCGAAGGCGGGCAGCACGCGCTTGACCGCGACCACCGACGCCTCGCCCTGCGGCCTGGCGCGCCAGATCCCGGACATGCCGCCGTCCTTGATGGGATTGAGCAAGAGGTACCGGCCGAAGGGGACCGCCTTGGACATGGGGCAGAGCGTACCTGCGGGGCCCGGGGGCTTGCACGCAGCGCAGCGATCAACCCGTCCGGCGGGGGGAGGACCACGACCGGCCCCGGTGTCGGGTCTCGTCCAAGACGAGCCAGCCCGGCCGGGGCGCTACCTTGCGGCGCGTCGGGCTGCCTGCTACTGCCTCCTCCGGCCGAATTCACTGACCGAGGATGGAACCATGACGCGCTCCAAGCCCTCCGCCGTCGCCCTCACGCTCCTGCTCTCGCTCTTCGTCCCCGGGCTCGCGCTCGCCGGGGAGGCCCCGCCGCCGGGGGACTGCGGCTCGCTTCGCGGCGAGGTCGTGCCCGTCGGCCCGCTGAGCACGGCGCTCAAGTGCACCAACTGCTTCGTGGTCCGCCTGGTCTGGGACGCCGCCGCGCAGCTCGACTACGACGGGGTGGAGGGCTACTACGGCGTCAAGGCCGACTGGGGTGAGGGCCTGGAGTCCATGCCCTTCTCCCCCTGGGACCGCCGCTCGCTCACCTACGACTGGGGAATCGACTGGAAGGAGCACCGGGACGGCAAGACCGGCAAGGACTGGACCTTCCAGGTCGGCGCCTTCCGCGACAACGCCAAGGCCGACGGGCCCAAGAGCACCGTCTCCGTCTACGTCCCCGGCGCGCTCGCCGCGCCTGGCAGCCCCAGCGGCACGCGCACCGAGGACGGGGTCAAGCTGACCTGGACCGCTCCCGCCGGCCGCGCGGGAAGCGGTGGCGGCGCACCGGTCTCCATCGAGAAGTACGTCGTCATCCGCCTCGACCAGACCGCCACCGGCACCGTCGAGAAGACCGTCGGCGAGCCGACCTCCACCGACTTCACCGACCCCATCCAGGACAGCCGCGGACTGACCTACTACGTCTATCCGGTCGATCAGTTCGGCGTGGGCCGCTCGGCCAACGCCTTCGTCCCCGAGAGCGACTCCGAGTCACCCTCCGACTCCCCCGCGCAGGGCTGCTCCACCGCGGGCGCCGGCGCCGGCTCGGGCCTGGCGTTCCTGGCCCTCGCCGGCTTCGCGCTGCTCCGGTCACGGCACTCGCACGGGTGAACCTTTGCGACGGCGCCGGGGCCGGCGCCGTCGACCTGGGACGTATGGGACCTATGGGACGTATGCGACCCATAGGTCCCGTGGACTTCGCGTTGCTCGAGGCCTACGGCGTCGCCGCGTGGCAGCGGAAGGTCACCTCCGCGCTCGCCGTCGGGTCGCTGCGCCACAGCAGGCAGGCGTCGGGGCAGAGCTCGAAAGCGCCGCCCTCGACGTAGAAGGCGTTGCCCGCGCACTCGGCGGCCGACCCGACGTGGCCGAGCGCCGTGCCGCCCGAGCCGTCGCTCGCGACCAGCTCCATCGTCGTCTCGGCGAGGCTGCTGTCACCGGGCACCTGCGAGACCGTGAAGCCGCAGGAGAGCTCGCTCTCGATGACGATCTTCCGGGCGACCTCCGAGAAGATCGCGTCGAAGCTCTGGTACTGGCAGATGGGGTAGCGCAGGCCCTGCGTGCGCAGGCTCAGCTTCTGGTACTCGAGCCCGGGCTGCTGGACGAACCCGCCGTTGCCGGAGCAGCGCGAGTCGACGAGCGGCGCGGTGGGCAGCCACGCGGCCGACGCCGGCTCGTTCTCGGCCAGGCCCACGATGCTGTGGAAGCGGTATTCGCGGTTGGCCGACGTGCCGAACGTCTCCGGAGCGAGCGCGAAGAGGCGCTCCTCGAAGGCCGCGGCGGTGATGCCGTTGTCCTGGTCGGGGTTGCCGGTGGTCGGGCCGTTGTCGCTGATCTCGATGAAGACCTTGGCCGCGTCGGGCCGCAGCCACTGCGACCAGCCCCCGGGCGCCAGGCCGCAGGTGTCGGGCGCGGCATAGGTGTCGAGGAGGAGGCTCAGCGAGTCGTGCGCGCCGACGTCGACGCTGTAGTGGTAGAAGCGCGCGGTGTTGACCGGGCAGGTGCCGCTGCAGGTCGCGTTCCCGCCCAGGGGCGGGGTGATGCACAGCGCGTAGTTGCCGGTCGACGAGCCGTACCCGTACTTGGAGACCATGATGACGCGGTAGTCGATGCCGCTCTGGTCCATGAGCGCGGCGAAGTTCTGGTTGATGTTGGCCTCCACCGCCTCGATCTCCTCGTTCATCGTCCCGTTGTTGGCGACCACGAAGACGACGTCCACCGGCCGGATGATGGGGTCCACGCGCTGCTCGCTGCCGTCCTGGCTGTAGAAGGTGACGTTCTCGTCGGTCTGGCTGTCGCAGTCGTCGTCCTCCCCGTTGCAGGTCTCCAGGGCCGGTGCGCCGGGGACGCAGTCCTGCGGCTTTCCGTCGCTGCAGCGCGCCACCGTCCGCGCGCACTGGCCGGTGCCGCAGGTGGTCGTCCCCAGGTCCTCGTCGGTGTCGCCGTCGCAGTCGTCGTCCTCCCCATTGCAGGCCTCGGCGGCCGGCGTTCCGGGCTCGCAGCTGACGGCGAGGCCCTCGCTGCAGGCGGGCACCGTGCGCGCGCAGGCGCCGACGCCACAGCGCGTCGTGCCGAGCCCCTCGTCGGTCTCGCCGTCGCAGCTGTCGTCGAGGCCGTTGCACAGCTCCGAGGTCGGCGCACCGGGTTCGCAGGCCTGCGCCACCCCGTTCGCGCAGTTGGCCACGGTCCGCTCACAGGCGCCGATGCCGCAGGTCGTCGTTCCCAGGCCCTCGTCGGTCTCGCCGTCGCAGTCGTCGTCCTGCCCGTTGCACACCTCGATCCCCGGTGCGCCCGGCTCGCAGAGCTGCTCGGTGCCGCCAGCGCAGTTGGCGACCTTCCGCATGCAGGCGCCGACGCCGCAGGTCGTCGTGCCCAACTTCTCGTCGATCTCCCCATCACAGTTGTCGTCCCTCCCGTTGCACTCCTCGATCCCCGGATCGCCGGGCCTGCAGCGCTGCTCGGCGCCGCCCACGCAGTTGGCGACCTTCCGCGCGCAGGCGCCGACGCCGCAGGTCGTCGTGCCCAGCCCGTCGTCGGTCTTCCCGTTGCAGTCGTTGTCCTTCCCGTCGCAGACCTCGGGTCCGCTCGGCACGCACGCGTATTCGCAGCCGTCGAGGCGGTCGCCGTTGACGTCGAACCAGTTCGGGTCGCACTTCCAGGACACGCACCGCCCAGCGAGGCACTGCGCACGGGCGTTCGTCGCGCGACAGGCCTGGCCGCAGGCCCCGCAGTTCGCCGGGTCGCTCGAAAGGTCGAAGTCCTCGTCGGTGACGCCGTCGCAGTCGTTGTCCTCCCCGTCGCAGCGCTCGTCGGTCGGGCCCACCGTCCCCACGCAGGGCCCCCACAGACCCCCGGCGCAGGCCTGCACGCCGGGCCGGCAGGCGCCGACATCGGAGCCCGCGCAGGAGCGGGTCGTCCCCTCGAGGTCGCACAGCATCCCCAACAGCACGCACTGATGGGACGAGGGGTTGCACTGATAGCCCGTCACGCAGTCGGCGTCGGTCAGGCACACCCCGGGGACGATGGAACACGTCCCGGAGAGGCAGGCGTAGCGCAGGTCAGGGCAGTCCCCGTCGACCTGGCAGGTCCCCAGCCCCGCATCCGGGAACACGAGCGAGAACTCCTGGCACACCCCGTTGACGCACTGCTCCGTGGGCCCACAGTCGGCGTCCCGGGCGCATGGGAAGACAAGCTCGGGATCCGTCCCCGCCCGTTGACCACAGTTGCACGCAGATACCCCCAACCCCACCACCGCCACCCACCCCCACCCTCGCATGTGCCTCCCCTTTTTCGGCCCGCAACCTCCGGCTGCGTCGCCGCGTGAGTCCGTCCTTGAACGACCTAGGAACGGCCGAGCGAGCGAGCGACTGCCTCTCGAGGGGACGGGGCCTCGCTCGGCTGCCTTGGGAGGGACTGGGCGCCCGCAGGGGGGGCTTCGGTCGGCTGCAAGGGGTCGATGCCGGGGGAGGTTCAGCTCGAGGGCGGCGAGGCCTCGGCGTAGAGGGGCGCGTTGGACACCACGATGCGCCGATGACGACGTGCTCGTGAACTGAAGTTCCCCGACAAGGGCTGGTCCGCAGCCTCGTGCCGAGTCCGAGCACAGTGCGCTCTCAGTGGTGTGCTCGATCTGCTCCGCGCTTCAGTGCCGGGCCGGCCGGAATGGCCGGCGATCCGCGAATTGGGCTGCTTCCGTGCCGAGCCGGCCGGATGGCCGGCGATCCGCAAACCTCGGCTGCTTCGCGCTCTCAGTGGTGTGTCGATCTGCTCAGCGCTCAGTCCGCGAACCTCGGCCTTGTCGGGAAACGCTGACATACCTTTACCTTTAGCAAGTCGGCCTCAGGGCGGCGGCGCCTCGGCTGCCGGCGCCGGAGCAGCGCGCGGGTCGATGTTCTGGTTCACGCGGAAGCGATTCTCGGAGTCGTAGCGCCGCTTCACCTCCAGCAGCCGCGGCCAGTGGTCGCGATAGGACGCCTGCACCCGCCCGCCGCCCTCGTCGCCCATCAGGAAGTTCACGTAGGCGCCGCCGGCGGAGTACGGGTGGATGGCGGACCAGTAGTCCCGGGTCCAGCGCGTGATCTCCTCGCGCTGGGCCGGGTCGGGGTCGACCCCGACGATGACCTGGTTCCAGCGCGCCTCGCGGAAGCTGAAGGCGGTGTCGCCGCGGCCGACGCGGTGAACGGCGCCATCCATGGGGTAGAGGTGCATCGTCGAGTGCGGCGTGGGCAGCTGCCCGGCGAAGCGGACGTGCTCCTCCACCGCCGCGTCCGGGACGTCGACGATGAAGTCCGCGCGCCAGTACCACTGCAGCCCCGGCGGATAGAAGACGTCGAAGGTGCTCTGCAGCATCGGGAAGGGCAGCTCCTGCACGCCGTCGAGGATCGGCCGCAGCGCTCGCGCCGGTTCGAGCACCTCGCCCGCGCGGGAGACGGGCCCGGTCCAGCACCAGACCACGCCGCAGACCGGCCGGCCATGGAGCGCCGCCGGGAACGGGGCGGCGGGCGGCACGGTCATGAAGTTGAAGAAGCCGCTGAGCTCCTCGGGCGCGTCGGGGAGGAACTCGCGGTACCAGCGCAGCACCTCGCGAGCGCGGTCCAGCGGCCAGAGCATCGGCCCGCCCACGACGTGGTCCACCGGGTGGAGCCGGAACTCGAAGGCGGTGACCACCCCGAAGTTCCCGCCGCCGCCGCGCAGTGCCCAGAACAGGTCCGGGTGCTCGTCTTCGCTGGCCCGCACCAGGCTGCCGTCGGCGAGCACCACCTCGGCGGAGAGCAGGTTGTCGATCGTCAGTCCGTAGCGGCGGGTGAGGTGGCCGGTTCCGCCGCCGAGGGTCAGGCCGCCGACGCCGGTCGTCGAGAAGACGCCGTTCGGGACGGCGAGCCCGAAGGCATGCGTGGCGGCGTCCACGTCGTGCCAGGTGGCGCCGCCCTCCACCCGCGCCGTCCGCGCCTCCGCGTCCACCTTCACCGAGCGCATCCGCGAGAGATCGATGACGATCCCGCCGTCGCATACCCCCAGGCCGCCCGCGTTGTGCCCGCCCCCGCGGATGGACATCAGGGCGCCCGCGGCGACCCCGGAGCGAACCACGGCGCGGACATCGTCCACGTTCGCGCAGCGGGCGATCGCTCCGGGGTGGCGGTCGATCATGCCGTTGTAGACCCGGCGCGCCTGGTCGTAGTCCGGGTCGGCGGGGGTCAGCACGCTCCCGCGAAAGCCGCGCCTCAAGCGCTCGATCGTCCCGGCGTCGACCATGGCCCACCCCCCTCGCGCACAAGCTAGGACCGGCGGAGCCGCGATACCGTCTGGGCCGACGCTCGGGACGCCCGCCGTGCGCTCGGCCGCCTGTCCTGGCCGTGCCGTCTCCACCATCCCTTCCCTTGCCGCAGGCCCTCCTGCCATCCCAGAATCGCCTGTCCGTTTCAGGAGGCCTTGTCCGTGCGTCCATCGCTCCTCGCCGCCCTCCTCGCGATCGCCTGCGCTGCTGCCCCTGCGACGGGGCGCGCCGCCGAGAGCCAGGACCTCCCGACGCTGGCGGTCCCGGCCGCCAAGGCCCCCGCATCCTTCGATCTGCAAGCCACCGAGACCGTCGCTGCCGCCGTCGTCGCCGAGGCGCGGCGCTTTCCCGTCACGCCGGTCTTCGGCCCGGACCTCACCGCGCTCGCCGGTCCCGAGAAGGTCGCTCAGCTCGTGGGCTGCGCGCAGGCCGGTTGCCTCGCCGGCCTGAACGCCGACTTCCTGCTCTCCACTCAGCTCTCGGAAGCCGGCGATCAGATCGCCGTGGCCGTGGACCTGCTCCTGGTCAAGCAGGGCAAGTCGATGATGCAGGCCGAGAAGAAGGGGCCCAGGTCGGCCCTGGCGACGCTCGCCGCCGACGCCGCCGCCGAGGTGCTGATGGCCATCGGCGAGCCGACCGCTCCTCGGGCCGTTGCCGCTGTACCCGAACCGAGCGCCGAGAAGAAGCCCGAGGCGGCGGCCGCGCAGGCCTCCAGCGCTGAGCCCCTCTCGGCCCCTGCCGAGACGACCCCTGCCGGCCCCCAGCCCGCGCCCACGTCGGCGTCGACGCCCACCGAGCCGGCGCCCGCCGCTCCGCCCGCCGCGGTGCAGGCCGCCGTCCCCTCGACCCTCACCGAGAAGGATCTGCGGCTGGGCGGCTACGTCCTCGACGGCGTCGGGGCCGCGATGCTTCTGGGCGGCGTCGTCTCCGGCGCGATGGCCATGACCTCCTGGGACTCGGCCAAGGCTGCCAAGACCGTCGCCGACTACGAGAGGGCGCGCGACGACGGCCGGAAGGCGACGGTCCTGGCCGACGCGCTCTACGGCATCGGTGGCGCGGTGGTGGCCGTCGGGCTGCTCATGACCTTCCTGCCGATGCACTCCGCCGCCCCTACGGCGCCTGCGCCCGGCTCCACGGCTCCAGCCGATGCCGCCCCAGCACCCGTCACCCTCGCGCCCGCGCTCGTGCCTGGCGGCGCCGGCCTCTTCGTCTCGGGAGGGTTCTAGCCATGCGGCGACTGCTCCTGGCTGCCCTGCTCGCCGCGCTCTCGAGCTGCGCGGCCCTCTACGACTGGGACCACCTCGCGCCAGCCTGGGCGGGCAGCGACGCCGGCGTCCGCGACGCGGCGTTCGAGATCCCGGACGTCGGAGGCTTCCCGTTCGCCGCGCAGCCCCCAGCCACGGCCGACGAGCGGGCCGGGCGGTCGGTCTCACGCCACCGCCGCTGAAGCCTGCGTCTCGAAATCCCCTGCCCGGCTGGGACATCGCCCGTTTCCGGTGCAAGATGGGCCCCGTCTGCCGCCCGCTCGACGACTTCCCAGGACTTTCGAGGCGGCAGAGAGGGGTACCTATGATGAAGCACACGATCGCCGCGCTGGTCGGGACGCTCTTCAGCCTTCCGGCCCTGGCCGCTCAACCCGCAGCGACGAGCCCCGCCAAGACGGCGGCGCCTGCTGCCGCCGCCGAGGCCAAGCCCTCCATCCGCGACCTCGCCCGCAAGCTGGTGGTCGAGTCGGCGGGGGTGAAGGAAGGCGACCTGGTGCTGGTGACCGGCACCTTCGAGGACCGCGACCTGCTCGAGGACCTGGCGGTGGCCATCCGCCGCGCCGGCGGCAACCCGCTGGTGCTCGTGGACTCGGACACGATGCTGCGCCGCTTCTACTCCGAGGTGCCGGAGAAGTACGACGCCCAGGCGGCGGCGGTGCGCGCCCGGCTCGCCGAGACCGTGGACGTGCGCATCCGCGTCGACCGCGGCGACGCCCCGGACACCACCGGCGAGGTCAAGGCGACGCGCGTCGCCACCACCATGGAGTCCTTCGAGAAGGTGCACGCCATCGAGACCAAGCGCGGCATCCGGCGCGTGGTGCTGGGCAACGGCCTGTTCCCGACCGAGGCCAACGCCAGGAAGTACGGGATGACGCTGGAGCAGCTCACGCGCGTCTTCTGGGACGGCATCGGCGCCGACAACGCGAAGCTGGCCGAGGTGGGCGAGAAGGTCCGGGCGCGGCTCGCCAAGGGCAAGCTCCTGGAGATCAGCTCCAAGAACGGCACCTCGCTGAAGATGAAGATCGAAGGCCGGCCGGTGCTCTTCTCCGACGGCGTCATCGGCCCCGACGAGCTCAAGAAGGGCGGAGCGGCGACCATGGTCTGGCTGCCGGCGGGCGAGGTGTACTTCGTGCCGGTGCCGGGCACCGCCGAGGGGACGCTGGTCGTCGACCGCCAGCTCCACGGCAACGCCGAGATCAAGGGCCTGACCATGAAGTTCGCGGCGGGCAAGCTGGTCTCGATGACCAGCAAGGACGACTTCTCGGCCCTCAAGGCCGAGTACGACGCCGCGCCCGAGGGCCGCGACGTCTTCGCGCTGGTGGACATCGGCCTCAACCCGAACGTCAAGGTTCCGCCCGGGACCCGCCTGCTCAGCTACCTGCCCGCCGGCACCACGATGATCCAGCTCGGCGGCAACGGCTGGGCCGGCGGCGAGAACAACATCTTCTACAACCTGCAGACCTTCCTCTCCGACGCGACCATCAAGGTCGATGGGGTCGTGCTCGTGGACAAGGGCGTTCTGGGCTCTAGGCTCTAGGGTCGCGAGCATGAAATCCGCGGTGAATTGAGGGACAATGCCGCGCACTGGCCGGGAGGGACGAATCCCAATGAAGATCCCCAAGATCGCAGTCCGCCGAATCCTGACGCTTGTGGGCAGCATGTCCGCACTCATCGGCACTGCCTGCGCCGCCTATGGCCCGGCGCCGGCGTACGGCATCCAGACCTGCACCACCGACACGGACTGCCAGAGCACCTATGGCGCGGGCTGGTACTGCGACAAGTCCTCCGGGACCGGATACTGCAGCTCTTCGCAGCCCGACGCCGGCAAGTAGCTCGCTCGAGACGACACCTCGAGCCCAGCGAGCCCAGCCGCCCAGTGGCGCTCGTTCCAAGACCGTGGGAGGATGCCCACCTCGGCCGGGAGGGACATCCACCATGAAGAAGATCGACACCCTCGGAGCCCGAGGCTTCCTTTACGTCCTCGGCAGCCTGGCGGCCCTGGCCGGCGCCGCGGCCTGCCCCTACGGACCTGTCCCGGAGCGCACCTGCACCGAGGACGTGGACTGCAAGACCGAGGGCACCGGCTGGTACTGCGTCAAGAGCACCGGGCACTGCGCCTACGCGGGGCCCGACGCTGGCGTGGCCGGCGCCGATGCAGGCACGGCAGGCGAGGACGCCGGGAAGTAGCAAGGGAAGGACGTTCTCGATGAAGAAGCTCTCCAACCTCGGAGCGCGGGGATTCCTCTCCGTGTTGGGTAGCATGGCCGCCTTTGCCGGCGCTGCCTGCCCGGCCCTCTACGGTCCCGCCCCCGAGTACGGCATGCCCACTTGCACCCAGGACGTGGAGTGCAAGGACATGGGCGCCGCCTGGTACTGCGACCAGTCCTCCGGGACCGGGTACTGCCGCCACGCTGACGCGGATGCGGGAACCGCGAGTGACAAGGACGCTGGGAAGTAGCTGTCCGCGGGCGTCGCCGGCGCGACGGTCGCCCATCAAGGCAACGGACACCGGACCCGATGCAGGCGCTCCTTCGAAGGACGCCAGGAGGTAGGTCCATGCGACGCACCCGAAGAGCGCTCGAGCGACTCGGCCTGCGCGGCTTGCTCGCCGTCGTGGGCGGCGCCGCGTCCATCGTCGGTACCGCCTGCGGCATCGCGCCGCTGTACGGAGCGCAGCCGCCCTACGGCGTGCCCTCGGACTGCGTCGACGACTCCTACTGCAAGCAGGCTTTCGGGGCCGGCTGGTACTGCGATCGGTCGCAGGGCCAGTGCGCGGCGACTCCGGCAGACGCGGGGACGGACGCGGATGCCGGGAAATAGGACCTGACCATGACCAAGAAGCTCGCGACCTTCGGCGCACGCGGCCTGATGAAGCTGCTGGGGGCCGTCGTCACCCTGTCCTCGACGGCTTGCGGCCAGCCGCTCTACGGAATACTCGTTCCCGGACACCGCCTACGGCCCTCCCGTCTCCCTCGACGCCAGCCTCGTCGGCGCCGACGCAGCGTACGGGCCCAAGGCCTGCACGTCCGACACCGACTGCCAGAGCATGAGCGGCGAGTGGTACTGCGGCGACGGCGGCAGCTGCACCCCGGGCACCCGACCCGACGCTGGCCAGTGAGCATCGGCGCGAAACGGCGGTAAGGTCTCGCCACGTCTCGGAGGCTCGACTGTCCGGGCATGAGTGGCGAGTGGTGCTGCGGTCCCAACGGCGGTGCGACACCGGTTCGGGGACCGAGGAGGATGCAGGCAAGTGAACCTCGACTTTCTCCCTGAAGACCTGAAGCGTTCCGTCCGCTGGAAGCTCCACGAGGGCGAGCTCGCGCTGCTCCGGCGCGCGCATCCCCTTCGCTACCTCTTCGTCGAGGTGACGCGGCGCTGCAACCTGGCCTGCAGCTACTGTGGCTCCTCCTGCAACGGCAAGGAGCAGCGGCCGGAGATGACCACCGCCGAGTGGATCGGCGTGATGGAGCAGATCGCCGCCGACTTCGACGCCACCCAGGTGATGGTCGCGGTGATGGGCGGCGAGCCGACCGTCAAGGAAGGCATCTTCGACTTCATGGCGGCGCTGCAGCGCCTCAAGTTCCCCTGGGGCATGGTGACCAACGGCCAGACCATGGACGCCGGGGTGGCGCACCGCGTGGTCTCGCTGGGGATGCGCTCCGTCTCGCTCTCGATGGACGCGCCCCCGGAGCTCAACGACAAGCTGCGCGGCAAGGGCAGCTCGCAGAAGGTCATCGACGCGGTCGGGCACCTCAAGGCTGCCGGCTTCAACGGCAAGCTCGAGATCATGTCGACCATCACCGCGCCGGCGGTCGAGCACCTGCCGGAGATGCGCAAGCTGGTGGCGGAGCGCAAGGTGCCGCTGTGGCGGGTGGTGCCGGTGATGCCCATCGGGCGCGCCGCGGTGAACCAGGAGCTCGTGCCCAGCCACGCTCAGCTGCGGCAGATCATCGAGTACGTCAGCGAAGCCCGGAAGGACGGGCTGATGCCCGCGCCCGAGTTCTGCGAAGAGGGCTTCTTGGGCGAGCAGTTCGAGGGCCAGGCTCGAACCCACCTCTGGTATTGCCTCGCCGGGATCAGCATCGGCGGCATCCTGTGCGACGGACGGGTCGGCGCCTGTCCGGAGCTGGGCGACGCGTTCGTGCAGGGCGAGGACGTGCGCCGCGAGCGGTTCAAGGACCTCTGGGAGCAGCGCTACCAGGTCTTCCGCGACCGCGGCTGGACGGACAAGGGCCGGTGCGGGAGCTGCGACCAGTTCTCGAGGTGCCAGGGCGGGAGCCTGCACCTGTATCACTCGCCGCAGAACGACCCGCTGCGGTGTCTGTACCTCGATGCCGTCAAGGCCCCTCCCCCGCCTCCCCGTCGCTGACGGGTGGTACGGAACGAGCTTCGGGTTGCTCACTGCTCCGGGGAGAGCCGTCATGCGCTTCGCGCATCGCTGGGAATGAAAACCCCTATGCGTCGCGTGAGGTGGAGAAGAGGAAGTGCGGACCATTCTGGGCTCGAATGGAGCTTGTCGAAGGCGACCGTTCGAGACCGGACCCTAATGGTGGTGTCGACCCCGTCGGGGAGAATGGTCCGCGCTGTGCGTTGTACCGCTGGTTGTTGCCCCCGGGGAAGTCGCTCGGGTGAGCACGCATGACAGGCTTCGTTGCTGCCAAGCAGCGTAGCGGTCGTCTCCGACGCTGTTCTCACAAGGAGGCTGACCATGGACGTGACTCATCGAAGTTGTTGTGGCGTGGACGTTCACCAGGCTGTCGTTGTCGCTTGCGTGATCGTTCAAGACGGCAGACGGAAGCGACAGCGCAAGGAAGTGCGCAGTTTCTCGACGGTGGCCTCTGGGCTGAAGGAGATGGCCCAGTGGATCCAGTCGATGGGTTGTACGTGTGTCGCGATGGAGAGTACGGGCGTTTACTGGATGCCTGTGTACGAGATGTTGGAGGGCGTCGTCCCGAACGTCATCGTGGCCAACGCGAGGCACATCAAGAATGTCCCGGGCAGAAAGACGGACGTGTGCGACTCCATGTGGATCTGCGAGCTGGCGCGCCATGGTCTGCTCAAACCAGGCTTCGTTCCGCCGAGACCGATACGGCAACTGCGCGAACTGACACGCCAGCGCCATCGCCTGGTGCAGTCGGCAGCGACCGAGCGCAACAGGTTGATCAAGGTGTTGGAGCGCCACGGCGTGAAGCTCTCGACGTTCCTCTCCGACGTCTTCGGAGTCTCTGGGCGCCAAATCATCTTGGCGTTGATCGCTGGCAAGGCGACGCCGGAGCAGATGGCGCAGTTGGCGAAGGGGACGCTCAAGAAGAAGGCGGCCGATATCCAGCAAGCCCTCGAGGCGCCGCTGGATGACGCCGCCCGATTCGTGCTCAAGAGCCAGTACGAGCATGTCGTCGCCACCGAGAAGCGGATCGCGGCGCTCGACGACGAGATCGACAAGAACCTCAAGCCGCACGAGGAGGCTCAGAAGCGGCTCGAGTCGATCGTGGGTGTCGGCGCGGTGAGCTTCGCCGCGATCATCGGCGAGATAGGGACGGACTTGAGTTCCTTTCCCAACCAGCGCGCATTCTCAAGCTGGTGCGGCCTCAGTCCCGGCAACAACATGAGCGCCGGCAAGCGCGCGAACAGCCCCACGAACCTGGGCAACTGCTTCCTGCGCTCGCTGCTGGTCGAGTGCGCGTGGGCGGCCATCAAGTCGCCGGGCTACCTGAAGACGAAGTACTACAAGCTCAAATCGCGCCGCGGGGCCAAGAGGGCCATCGTGGCGATCGCCCACAAGCTGGCCATCGCCGTCTACCAAGTGCTTCGCCAGAAGACCGAGTACAAGGAGCTGCCGGTCGAGCATCTCGAGCGAGCGAAGAAGCAGCACCTGGAAAAGGCCGCCCGCAAGCTCTCGGCGAACGGCTACGTCGTGCTGAAGCCCACGGTGCCGGCTGAGCCCGAGCCGAAGGCCGAGCTCACGGCCCCGAAGCGCTCGAAGAAGTACAAGCGCAAGGCGATCAGAACCGACCCAGACTGAAGTCACACGATCGCCCCGCCGAGCGACCAGCAACGCTCTACGGGACACCGTTGCCTTCCAACACGCCCGAGGCGAACTAAGGTCTCACGCCACATCCCTGCCCGCCGAACCCGACCGTCACCGACGGCCTGAGGCTTTGTTTACCTCCAAGCCAGATTTGACGAAGGTTTTCATGACAGGAGCCCGTGGGTTGCTCAATGCAACCCGCGGCGCGACACCTAATCCGTTCGGTCGCTGACGGGCGGTACGGAACGAGCTCGGGTTGCTCACTGCTCGGGAGGAGCCCGTGGGTTGCTCAATGCAACCCGCGGCGCGACACCAAATCCGTTCGGTCGCTGACGGGCGGTACGGAACGAGCTTCGGGTTGCTCGATGCAACCCGCGGCGCGACCACGCTCCAGCAATCCTCCGTGTCACGCCCATGGTCGGAACAAGCAGAGGCGGGCTCCTCACCGGAGCAGTGAGCCCACCTCCCTTTGATCCGGAGAATCCGTTTGCGACGGGGAGGCGGGGGAGGGGCCGCGGGGGTGGGGTTGCGACTACTGCGGCGCCAGCTCGACGCGGCGGTTCAGCGCTCGGCCCTGCGCGGTGTCGTTGCTCGCCACCGGCCGCGTGCGCCCGAACCCCTTGGGCTTGAGCCGCGCGCCGTCGATGCCCTTGCCGGTGAGCCAGGCGACGACGGCCTTGGCGCGGCGCTCGGACAGGTCCTGGTTGTAGGCGTCGGTGTTGGTGGCGTCGGTGTGGCCCTCGACCTGCAGCTTGAGCGAGGCGTTCTCCTTGAGCATCGCGAGGATCTCGCTGAGGGTCGGCTCGGAGTCGGGGCGGGGCACGTCCTTGTTCACGTCGAAGCGGATGCCGTAGACCACGAGCCGGCCGTCCTTCTTGAGCCGGTCCGCGAGGCTGCCTCCGGGCGGCTTGCACTTGGGCTTCTGGTCGGCGTCCGTGGGCTTCTCGAGGTTCCAGGTGCCGGCGACGCCCTCGCTGCCGTCGCGGAAGTAGATGCCGCGCACCTTCGACTTGTCGGGCGCGACCACGAAGGTCGCCAGGCCCTTGCTGTGGAGGTGGCCCTCGTCGTCGAACTCGCTCCAGGCGACCTTGGCCACGTTGCCGTCCAGCCCGCCGCTGAAGACGCCATGCGCGTAGTCGTAGCAGCCGTCGATGCGGGTCCCCGTCTGCTTGATGCGCAGGCCGTTCCACTGCGTGGAGTAGAAGTCGCCCGTGGCGTCGATCGCCGGCAGGGCGCCGAGCTTCTTGCCGAGCAGGTCCACCTCCATCACCTCGGTATAGCGGTCGCTGCCGTGGTTGCCCTTCACCACCAGCTTCACGCGGCGGACGGGCTTCTTCGCCGAGACCGGGAACTCCTTCTGGCTCGACTTGGGGACCTCGAAGGCGCCGGCCTTCTCGAAGGGCCCGGTCACGCCAGCGAAGTAGAGCTCGAAGCCCTTGCCGCTGACGCCGGGGTAGCTCTCCTCGTCCGATCCGGCGGTGACCACGCGCAGCGTCTTCGGCTCGGCGTCCTGGTCGAGCTCCCAGACGAACTCGCTCGGGCCCACGGTACCTTCCGGCGAGGCCCAGCCGTCCTTGACGCTGCCATCCGAGAGGCGGAACGCCGACCACGCGGCGACCTCCTCGCCGTAGGAGGGCGGCTCGGAGACGAGCACCGCGCCCTGGTCGAAGTCGAGCAGGTCGACGAGGTCCGGCGCCGCGGCGGGCGCGGGCGCTGCGGCGGCGTTGAGCAGGACGAGCAGGGTCGGCAGCACGGTCATGGAGCGAAGTCTCCTGGTGGCGAAAAGGGGCGCACTCAACCGCAGGTGGAGCTGTGGGCACAAGCAGGAACTGCGTCGAGCGCCATCCCCTCGGACGAACGCCTCACGCCACCGAGCTCAGCAGCCGCCGCGCAGCGCCGACGGGATCGCCCCCCTGCTCGACGCCCAGCACTTCTCCGTCCGCACCGATGAGCGCCACCGCCGCACGCTCCCCGACCGACCGCAGGCCGAGCGCGCGGGTCGCCGCTCCCGTGAAGTCGGGGAGGATGACCACGTGCTCCACCGGGTCGAGCCCCTCCGGCAGCTTCGCGGCGGCCTCCAGGTAGGCCCGGGCGAGGAACGGCAGGGCGAGCGGCCGCATCAGCCGCGGCACCAGGCTCACGTCGGGCACCGCCGCGACGAGGAGGGAACCGGCGTCCGGACAGTGCTGGCGCGCCTCGCGCATGACGGCGGCCACGGCCTCGCTCGAGGTCCTGCCATGGACGATGACCAGCGCTCGCCTGCCCGGCCGGCCCAGGTCGAACCTGCGGCGGGTGACCACGGACTCCAGCTCGAGCGTCGGCATCCTCAGGGCCATGTGGCCGGGAAGGATACCGCCGGCGGACGGGCTCGCAACCGGTCGCGATCGGCCGGTCGAGCCGGGGGAGGCCCGCTCGCCCGCCGCCTCAGCGCGCCTCGGACATCAGCGCGATGAGCCTCGCCACGGTCTCCACCTCGAGCTTCCGCATCGCGTTGCTGCGGTGGATGTTGACCGTCTTCTCGGCGGCGCCCAGCTCCTCGGCGATCTGCTTGCTGCGCAGCCCGCGCACCACCGCCTCGATGACCTCGCGCTCCCGCGGCGTGAGCTTCTGGAGGCGTTCGCGCGCGGCCGTGCGCTTCTGCTGGGCCGCGAAGTCGCGCTTGCTCTGGGCCAGGGCGTCGGCCACCGCCGACAAGAGGGTCCCGCTCTGGAACGGCTTCTCGAGGAAGTCGACGGCGCCCGCCTTCATCGCCTGCACCGAGTGGGGCACGCTCGCCCCGCCGGACACGAAGACGATGCGCGGGGGTGGCTCGTACCCCTTGAGCCGCTGCTGCACGTCGAGCCCGGTCATCTCGGGCATGTTCATGTCGAGGAGCACGCAGGTGGGCTCGGTCAGATCCGCCTGCTCGAGGAACTCCACCGGCGAGAGGAACGTCGCCACGCGATAACCGGCCCTCTCCAGCAAGCGCCGGACGAGGTTGCTGATCTGCCGCTCATCGTCGACGACGTAGACCTGTGGTGGCTCTGGCGTCCTCGCGGGCTCTGGGTGCCCGGGCATGAGTACCCCGCGTCCTGGAAAGCGATTCCCCCAAATACGGGAAGTAGAAAGTCCATATCGTCCGCCCCAGGTAGGTGTCGATGGGAGCAACTTCCTAAGAGGGTCACAATTGCCTCAGGGCGCTGGCCTCAGTCCCACCCGGGGGCTCGGCCGTTGCACTCCCGGCAAATCCCCGCGTAGCGCCTTCAAGTCCCTGGTGGCCGTACGTTGCCGTCGCTGCGTGACCCCCATCACACCGGCCGTAATCGCCGGACTCCATTGGGGAAATTGCCGCGCATTCCCTTCACATTCCGAAACACACCTCGGCTGAATCCCACCTACACCGCCGCGTCGGACTTCACGTGAGCCGGAGCCAAGCAGTCCACTCCCCGGTTCCTCGGAGGTCGACCATGTACCGCTCGCTCGTTGCCCTGGCTGCCTCGCTGCTGTTCGCCGGCTGCTACTTCGGCCCCATCGACGGCGACACCGGGACCCACCCTTCGCACCAGACCTCCCCGGTCTGCGGCGACGGGTACTGCGAGGGCTCCGAGGACTGCTCGTGGTGCTCCACCGATTGCGGCGCCTGCACCGTCGACTGGGACTTCGACCTGGGCAGCGGGGCGGTGGACGTGAGCGGCTCGACGCGCGGCCGCTGGGACGTGCTCCGCCTCGGCTGCGGCGACGGTGGCTCCGGCGCGGACGTCTCCTACCGGTGGACCGCCCCCGTCTCCGGCAGCTACACGGTCTCGCTCTATGACGTCCGCTTCGACGCGCTGCTCAGTGTCCGCGCCGAGACCAACACCGGCCGGGAAGCTCGCCTGCCTGGACCTGCTGACGGGCGCCGACAGCGTCTCGCTGTCCCTGAGCGCGGGGCAGTCCATCGTCATCGTCGTGGACGGCGCCTACGGCGACTCCGGCAGCTTCCGCCTCGCGGTGACGGGGAGCGTCCCCGTCGCCTACTGCGGCGACCGCGTCTGCAACGGCAGCGAGTCCTGCAGCTCCTGCTCCAGCGACTGCGGCAGCTGCGTCCCCGTCGCCTACTGCGGCGACCGCGTCTGCAACGGCAGCGAGTCCTGCAGCTCCTGCTCCAGCGACTGCGGCAGCTGCGCCCCCGTGGCCTACTGCGGCGACCGCGTCTGCAACGGAAGCGAGACCTGCGGCAGCTGCTCGACCGACTGCGGCGCGTGCAGCTACTGCGGCGACGGCACCTGCGACTCGCTGGAGGATTCCTGGAGCTGCTCGGCGGACTGCGGCGACCTGAGCGCCTGCGGTGACGGCTTCTGCGACGCCGGCGAGGACGGCTGGATCTGCCCCGAGGACTGCGACGTGTGCGAGGGCTTCTGCGGCGACGGCTTCTGCGGCGGCGGCGAGGACGGCTGGAGCTGCTCGGCCGACTGCGCGGCTTCCTGCGGCGATGGCGCCTGCGACTACACCGAGGACGGGCTGACCTGCCCCACCGACTGCACCAGCTTCTGCGGCGACGGCGTGTGCGACCCCAGCGAGAGCGGCACCACCTGCTCGGCCGACTGCGCCCCCGCCTGCGGCGACGGCTACTGCGCCTACGGCGAGGACACCTGGAACTGCAGCTGGGACTGCGGCGTGCTCTGCCCCGGCTAGCGACGACGCATCGCGAACGAGAAGAACGAAGACCAGGGGCAGGTCCAAACCGGACCTGCCCCTTCCGTTTCAGAGGCTCCTGTCTTCACGGAACGTCGACCGGGCGCGATCTCCGGCTCGAATCCCTCTCAACCCGGCATGGGCTGCTCGACGGCCGGCGGCTCCGAGAAGCTCCCGCGGCCCACGCACCGACTGCCTTCGAAGAGCTCGACCTGGAGATCCTTCGTGAACCGATCCCGGTACTCGTCCCAGAAGAGGACCTCGAGCAAGACGTTGTAGGTCCGCCCCGGCTCGAAGACCTCCGTGTCGTCCTGCGCGTGGACGGCGCACGACGTGAACACGTCGCCGACCTTGAGCGCCGGGCGGTACCCGGAGGCTGGCGGCGTCATGCGTCCACCCTCCCCGTGCGTCAGAAAGCGAACCTGGGCAAGAAACGTTCGGGACATCGGGCGCCTCGACCGGCGGCGGTCATCCTGCCTTCACGTGCGCTCGCTCTGCGCCAGCTGAGCGGCGCAGGCCTACGGCGCTTCGCAGATCTGCACGGGCGTCGGTCCTGAGCCGATCTGCACGCACCGCCGGCCGCCGCAGGCCTGGCAGGGCGCGTTCGGGTCCGGGCACTGCGCGCTCTGGCACCAGGAGGTGCACTCTCCCGACAGGCACTCCAGGCGGTCGCCGCAGCTGCTGCGTGGCTCCTGCGCGCTGGGGCTGCTGCACGTCCCGCCCGCCCCCGACGGCGCGTCGACCATCGCCCGGCACCACCCCGGTCCCTGGTAGTCGTAGCTCGCCGTGCAGCCCATCCTGTTCCCCAGCACGTCGAAGCCGCAGACCCCCGCTCCGAACAAGTCGCACTGGGGGACGCACAGTCCCAGCCAGGTCTTCGCGACCAGCGGGTCGAGCGTGATGTCCAGGCAGAGCTGCCCAGCCCCACAGGTCGCCACCGGGACCGGCGAGGGGCTGTAGGCGTTGCACATCGGGCGGCAGATCCCTCTCGTGGTCGGGGACCACTCCAGCGCCTGGCACTGCTCTCCGGGCATGACGACCGCGCCGGTCGAGTCGAGCTGGGGCGGCGGGCAGTGCCGGGAGTAGGGCGACGGCTCGTAGTGCGTCAGGCTCGGGTCGCACTCGCCTCCGTGCGCCGCCGTTCCGCCCTGGACGCACAGACCGATGACCATGTGATCGCCCATCGGGTACGGCACGCAGGTCGAGTCCCAAGCGGTGACGTTGGTGCAGGGCTTGAAGAACTTGGCGCGCTCGGTGTCCTCCTTGCAGCCGGGCGTTCCCGTGCAGCTCGGGTCGGCGCAGATGTTGACGTAGCAGTGGTTCTTCACTGGGCTCCCGTAGCAGGTGGTGTAGTCGAGCCGGCACATCGTCGCGTCGGTCTTGCCGCCCTTCTCGCAGCTGCGCAGGCACAGGCTCGAGCCGGTGAGGGCCACGCAGTCCAGGCGTCCGCCGTCCATCAGCGGGGCACAGCCGACCGCGGGCTTGCAGTCCTCGAGCTCACCGGGGAGACGGCACGTGGCGGGCTGAAGCGTCGGCTGCGCCAGGTCCATCCCGCAGACCTTTCCGAAGGCGGCGCAGGTGTCCTGCTGCTCGATGCCGCTGGCGTCGACGTAGGCGGGGTAGCAGGTGCAGACTTCATTCGTGCCGTCGATGGACCTGCACAGCTGGCCCTCCCCACAGCTCTCATCGCTGCATTTCGGGAGCTGGCAGTGACCGGAGCTGGGCGTGTCGTGGACGCAGGTCACGCCGAGCGCGCAGCCCATGGGCGGATCGCAGATCTCCGCGCAGATGGGTTCCGTTGCGCTGGTGTCGCAGAACTGGTCCGCGCCGCACGGACCCACCGGGGGATCGCAGACCGTCCGGACACACTGGCCGGCGCCGCTGCACGTCGTGCCAGCCGAGCAGGTACCGCAGGTCCCGCCGCAACCGTCGTCGCCGCACTGACGGCCGATGCAATTCGCCGTGTGGCAGTCGATGCACTTCTTGTAGAAGCAGGTCTGCCCGCCGCTGCAGCTGCAGGTGCCGCCACAGCCGTCGTCCCCGCACAGACCGGTGGGGCAGACCGGGCTGCAGCCGGCGTCGCGTGCTGGCGGAGGCGTGCTGGCGTCGCGGCCCGGCGGAGGCGTGCTGGCGTCGCGGCCCGGCGGGGGCAGGCTGGCGTCGGGCGGGTTGCAGGAGAGCCAGCAGTCGGGGTCCTTGCAGTCGACCTCGCCGTCGCCGTCGTTGTCCACGCCGTCGCTGCACGCGCCAAGGGTCTCCTCGCGTGCCCACCCGGCGTCGCGCCGGACCGCCGGACCCGTGTCGCGGCGCCAGCCGACGTTCGGGTCCTCCGCCACCGGCTGGAAGCAGGCGCTGAGCGCCGTGAGCACAACGAAGCAGAGGACGGATCGCGTGGGCATGAGGGGCTCCCGGAACGCCGGGAGTCTGTGCCAACCCAGAACGAGCGTCCAGAACTCGAGTGCCCCGGAGTCGAAGAGCCTGCCCGCCTTCGACTCCGGCTTGCCTCGGTTGAGGTCCCAACCTAGTTGCGGACCAGCACCGTGTACGCCCCCATCGCGCCGCTCGAGGCTGCCTTCACCCGGACGTAGTAGTCGCCGGCCCCCGGCACGGTGAAGGTCACCCCGCTCGTGCCCGCGCCGCTGGCGAGGGCGGTGGTCGAGCCGCTGGGGAAGATGGCGACGCTGGTCGCCAGGCCCGTGGTCAGGCACTGGAAGGCGAAGGTGTCCGCGGCGGTGACGGTGAACTTGAACCAGTCCTCGTCCGCCGGGAACTGGAGGTTGCCGTCGGCGGCGGTCCCCACGACGAGCGCCTTCGCCGTCGCCTTGTCGTCGCCGACGTCGTCGACGCCCAGGTCCACCATCTCCAGCGACCAGGCCGCGCTGGTCACCGAGCCGGAGTACGGCCGCACACCCACGGCGGCGGTCCCGCTGGCGCCCGACTTCCAGGTCACCGACTCCGGCGAGTCCTGGTAGACGACGTCGGTGCCGCCGGCGTCGACCACGCGGAACCAGACGTCGGTGCCGCTCGTCTCGCCGAACCGGTAGATGTGCCCCGCGACGACCGGAGTGGTCAGCCAGTCCCAGTCCGACGGGTACTGCGCGTTGCCGGAGGTCGTGGTCGCCGTGGTCCCCACCGCGACCGGCGTCCCCGTGGCCGGCGTGTCGCCGTGGTCGTCGAGGCCCAGGTCGGTCGCCTTCACGGTGAAGCTCAACCCGAAGCCCGAGTACTGCTCGACCATGACGTACACCGTCTGCGCGGTGGCGCTCTCGAAGGTGTAGCTCTCCGGGCTGTCCTGCCAGGCGAGGAGGTCGCCCGCGGCGGAGGTGACCCGGAACCAGACGTCGGTGCCGCTCGTCTCCTCGAGCCGGTAGATGTGCCCGGCCTGGAGGTCGACCGCGAACGCCTCGCGGTCGCTCGGGTACTGGAAGACGCCGGTGACGGTGCCGCCCACGGCGAGCGCGGTGGCGCCCGCCATGTCGCCGGCGTAGTCGTCGACGCCCAGGTCGGTCGCCTTCACCGTGAGGCTCGACCCGTAGCCCGAGTATTGCTGGACCGCGACGTAGACCGTCTCGCTCGCGGTGGCGAGGAAGGTGTAGCTCTCCGGGCTGTCCTGCCAGGCCACGAGATCCTTGGCCGCGGTGAAGACCTTGAACCAGACGTCCGTCGAGCTCGTCTCCTCCACCCGGTAGATGTGGCCGGCGGTGACCGGGACGGCGAAGACGTCGGTGTCGCCGACGAACTGGAAGACGCCGGCCGCGGTCGCTCCCGCCGAGGTGGGCGTGAGCGAGGTCGCGGTCGCCGCGTCGCCGCCGTGGTCGTCCAGGCCGACGTCCGTCGCCTTCACGGTGAAGCTCGAGCCGAAGCCGGAGTACTGCTGAACCGCCAGATAGACGATCCCCGTGGTGGTCGGCAGCCAGGCGTGGTGCTCGGGGCTGTCGCGCCAGGCGACGAGGTCGCCGGTGGCGGTGAAGACGCGGAAGTAGACGTCGGTGCCGCTCGTCTCCTCGAGCTTGAGGATGCGGCCCGCAGTCGCCTGCACCGAGAAGACCTCGACGTCGCCGGGGAACTGGAAGACGCCGTTGATCGACGTGCCGCCGGCGCTGGGCGCGAGCACTGTCGCGGTTGCCATGTCGTCACCGTGGTCGTCGAGCCCCAGGTCGGTCGCCTTGACCGTGAAGCTCTGCCCGCTGCCGGAGTAGGCCCGGACCTGCACGTAGACCGTGTCGTTGGCGGCGGCCTTGAAAGTCAGGCTCTCGGGGCTGTCGCGCCAGTCGGCCATCACCGCGCCGGCGGTGAGGGCCTTGAAGGAGCAGTCGGTCGCGCTGGTCTCCTCGACCCGGTAGATGTGGCCGGCCGCGACCGGGACGGCGAAGGTGTCGACGTCGCCCACGAACTGGAAGACGCCGGTGGCGGTCGCGCCCGCCGCGGTCGGAGTCAGCGAGGTCGCGCCGGCCATCACGTCGCTGTGGTCGTCGGCCCCGTCGTCGGTGATGGCCAGCGAGTAGCTCCCGGAGGCGGTGGTGACGCTGGCGCGGACCTTCACGTAGAAGCGGCCCGCGCCGAGCTTGATGCGCACGGTGGCGCTGACGCCGGAAGTCGGCGTGTGCTGGGAGAGGACCGTGGCGCCGTCGGCGGCGTAGACGAGCACCTGCGGCACCGGCGCGGGCGAGCCCGAGGAGGTGGCGACGATGTTGTAGATGTGCCCGGCGACCGCGTCGATCGCCACCCAGTCCACGTCGCCCGCCGGCGAGAAGGTGCGCGACTGGCTGGCCGGCAGCGTCGCCAGCTTGGCGTCGGTGGGGCACTCATCGGGCTCGAAGGTGTCGCCCGTGTGGCTGTTCGTGCAGCTGGAGGTCTGCTCCAGGACGCAGCCCGTGCCGCTGGGCACGTAGCCGGGATCGCACGAGCAGACCGCGGTCGTCGGCCCGGTGGCGGTGCAGACGCCCTGGTGCGCGGCGGTGCAGGGGTTGGGCGTGCAGGGGTCGACCTGGACGCAGCTGCCGTTGCCGTCGTCGCCGTAGCCGGGGTCGCACGAGCAGACCGCGACGCCGCCGACGGCCTGGCACTGGGCGCGGTGCGCGGCGGTGCAGGGGTTGGGGCTGCACGGGTCGATGCGCACGCAGGCGCCGGTGGCGTCGGCCTTGAAGCCCGTGTCGCAGGAGCAGGTGGCGACCCCGTTCGAGGCGGTGCAGACCGACTTGTTGGCCTCGGTGCAGGGGCTGGGCGAGCAGGGATCGTAGACGGCACAGGCGCTGCCGCTGCAGCGCTGGCCGGCGGCGCAGTCGCCCGGCGCGCTCCAGTCGCCGCAGCCGTCGCCGTCGGGATCGGCGCAGGTGCGCACCTGCAGGCCCACGCACTCGGTGGCGCCGAGCGTCGGGCAGGTCGCGGTGCAGGAGACGGCGCTGGCGCGCGGGCTGGGCGTGGCGACGGCGAAGTCGGCGACGTTGTTGCCGGTGTCCTGGTGGTTCGCGTCGCGGCTCAGGCTCTTGCCGGCGCCGCTGGTAGGGGCCGGGGTGCCCTCGCCCTTGGCCACGTCGCTGGCGGTGAAGGTTCCGTAGGCGAGCGCATCGACGACCTGGCCGTGCCAGCGCACCTGCAAGGAATCCGGGCCGTTCTGGAAGTCGACCAGCGCGTTGGTGATCTCTGCCAGCGCGACGATCGCCGGGTCTCCCGAGGGGTGGGCGATGAGGAAGTAGCCGTCGGCGCCCACCGTCGCGCCGTCGAGCGTGAGCGTGGCGTAGTCGGTGCCGCCGTTGCCGTTGACCGCGACGACCGAGAAGCCGTCGAGCGGCAGGTGCGGGGTGCCCCACAGCTCGAGGTAGACCTCGGTGCCCTGCGCGCCGTCGGCGGAGGGCGAGTAGCTGTCGTAGACGACCTCGTTGATGAGCAGCGTCCCTGGCGGCGGGGCGAGGACGCAGGTGCCGGCGCTGCAGGCCTGCCAGGACTGGCACAGGGTCGGCGTCGACCAGTCGAGGCAGCTGTCGGAGTCGAACTGGCCGCAGGTGCGGAAGGCGGCCTGGCCCGGGACGCACTCGACCTGGTTCGCGGTGCAGTCGTCGGCGCAGGCGGACTGGCAGGCGCCGGCGACGCACGCCGCGCCGCCGGAGCAGGTCGCGGCGCCGCCGTACTCGAGGCAGGGATCGCTGTCGTAGTTGCCGCAGGTCTCGACGCTCTTGCCGTCGGCGCCACAGCGCTTCTGGTTGATGGCGCAGTCGTCGGCGCAGGTGGCGACGCACTTGCCGGTGCGGCAGGTGAAGCCGGGGCCGCAAGCCGCCGGCGCCTTCAGGTCGAGGCAGGTGTCGTCGTCGAACTCGCCGCAGGAGACGACCGCGGTCCCGTCGGCGCTGCAGCTATCGCCGGCGACGGCGCAGTCGTCGGAGCAGGTCGCGGCACACTTCCCGGCGCTGCAGGTCTCGCCGGCGGGGCAGGCGGTGGGGAGGCTCCAGGAGAGGCAGCCAGCGCGGGAGAAGCTCGCAGGTCTTCAGGCCGTTGCCGTCGCAGGCGACCTCGCCGGCCGCCGGGCAGGTGTTGGTGCAGGCGGGGATGCAGACGCCCAGCTGGCAGGTCGCGCCGACGTCGCAGGCCGAGGGCGTGGAGAGGTCGGTGCAGGAGTCGGCGTCGTACTGGCCGCAGGTGCGCACCGCGTCGCCCTCGCAGACGGCGATCCCCAGGACGCACTCGTCGGTGCAGGTGGTGCCGTCGGGGACGCAGGCGCCCTGCTCGCAGTGCTGGCCCGTCTCGCAGGCCGTCTCGCCGCCGAGCTCCAGGCAGCTGTCGGGGTCGTAGTTGCCGCAGGTCTGCACGGTCGTCAGGTTCAGGCAGACCTTGGTGCCGGCCGCGCAGCCGTCGGTGCAGGAGGGCACGCAGGCGCCGTCGACGCAGGCCTCGCCGGTCTGGCACGCGGTGGTCTTCCACTCGCGGCAGCCGTCCTGGTTCACGTCCTCGCAGGTCTTCAGGGCCGCTTCGCCGTCGCAGACCTTGGCGCCGACGGAGCAGGCGTGGCTGCAGGTGGGGCCGGCGTCGCGCCCGGGATCGAGCGGCACGGACTGCGGGCAGGCGCAGAGCGCCAGGAGCATCGCCGCCGCGAGAAGGGTGAGCTTGAGAGAGGAGGTCATCGTCGCGGCTCCGCTTGTGAGGGGCTTCGAGGTCGAACAGGGCATTCTGGTCGAGACGAGGATAGCGGGACACAGACCCGCCAGGGGCCGTGCGTGTGCAAACCGGGTGGCCCTCTCCTGGAATCGTCGAGGCGGACGTGAAGGCACTCAGTCGCGTGAAGGGCCGCTAACCAGTCTGTCAGCGTTCCTCTCCGCCCATCCACCAGGTCGCGATGGCGACAGGGAGCACGAGGCCGAGCAGGACGATGCCGGCGACCGCCACCCCGACGACGAGCAGGCTGGCCTCGCCCGAAGGGGCGGTGGTGAGCGGGGTACTGACGGCGAGCGCCACGGGCTCCATGACTTCCTCCAACGGCCTGGCTCCTCACCTGTGCACACCGCGTTCCTCACGAGAGATCGCACGTTTAGGGCGCCGCCCCGCCGTCCGCCGCGTGGAAAGGCCAACGGTTGTGACGAAGGTTTGGACCCTCGGCACAAAGTGGAGCCAGAAGCTGGCACCGGCGGCGCGAGATGCGATGATCGCCGCCCATGGCCTCACGGTCCCCAGCGGCTCCAGTCGATGAGCTCGGCGCGCCGGCGTCGATGCTCCGTGGGCGCCGTGGCTTCTTGGTCGTGCTCGGGGCGGCAAACCTCCTCTTCTTGGCCGCCGACGCGAGCATGGAGCTGCCGCACCGCGCGGAGGCGCTCGCCGCTCGCACGGTGCTCTCGGTGGCGCTGCTCGGCAGCGCCTGGCTGCTCGGCCGCCCTCTGTCGCCGACCGCACGCAGCCGCTACTTGCGAGTCCTCGGCGCAGTCCTGGCGCTCAGCTTCGGCGCTCTGGTGTGGTCGAGCGGCGGCTACCACGGCGTCTACGGCGGCTTCTTCGCGCTGCTCCCGCTGATCTTCGCCATCGTCGTGCCCGACGACCCCATTGCCGTGCTCGCCTGCGGCCTGTGCGTCATCGTCACCGGCGCACCCATGACCGACTGGGGCGGCGGCAAGTACGGCGTGGCTTTCTGGCTGCTCGGCAGCGGAGCGATCGCGACCTACGCGACGCTGGGCTCGTGGTTCCAGCGCGAGCAGTCGCGCCGGGAGAGCGCGGCGCTCCTCCAGGCGGCGCAGGCCAAGCGCCGCCTCGAAGAGCTCGAGCGCTCCCGCGACCTCGACGGGCGGCTGGCGCTCCTGGGGACCCTGGTGGCCGGGGTGGCGCACGAGCTGCGCAATCCGCTCTCGGTGGTGACCGCGAACCTCTCGATGATGAAGGAGGACAACGCCGTCGCGCCCCAGGCTGACCCGATGCTGCACGACGTGGAGCTGGGCGTGAAGCGCATCGCGCACCTGGTCGAGGACCTGCGCGCCTTCGCCCGGAACGAGCCGGAAGCAGCGCAGGAGCACGAGGTGTCGGCGCTGGTGGACGGCGCGCTGCGCCTGGCCTCGATGCGGCTCAAGGGCGTGGCCAGCCTCCAGCGCGACCTGCCCGCGACGCTCCCCCGGGTGCTCGTGCCCCGGCCGCGCGTCGAGCAGGTCCTGGTGAACCTGCTGGTCAACGCCGCGGATGCGCTGGAGTCGCGCGGCCCGCTGGCGAAGCAGGGCGTGGTGAAGATCAGCGCCTCGCAGATGGATGGCTGCGTGGCGCTGGTCGTCGAGGACAGCGGCCCGGGCTTCTCGCCCGACATCCTCCCGCGCCTGTTCGAGCCGTTCGCGACCACCAAGGGCAAGGACGGCACGGGGCTCGGGCTCGCCTTGTCGCGCCAGTACATCGAGGACCTCGGCGGCCGCATCGAGGCGGGCACCAGCACGCTCGGCGGGGCGCGCTTCACGATCCACCTGCCGGTCGCGGTGGCGCCGAGCAGGTCCGAGAAGGCGTGATCCGCGGCGGGCAGCTCGAGTGGCTGTGGCTAGCGCTCGACGTCCCGGACGAGCAGCTTCTTGAGTCGAGAGAGGCCACTTCGGAGCGGGGCGGGGTCGTCGATGCCGAGCGACTTGGCGATCCTGTTGGTTGCTCCAGGCCCGGTCACCTTGGCGAGCGAGAGGCCTAGACAGCGGTCGACGGGCTTCTTCCCGTAAGCGTCGCGCGCCAGGGCCAGGCCTGGCCGGAGCGCGGTGAGGCCGTGGTTGTAGGCGAGATAGGCGAGATCCACGAGGTCCCTCGAGAAGGTGGCGTCGTCGAGGCCACGGTCGGTGTTGGCGAGGAACTCCTCGGCGACCACCAAATCGAAGTCGAGGGTGGGCAGGTGGAGTGGCTCCTGTATGGTCCCGTGCAGGTCGAGGCGAGCTTCGAGAATGAACTCCACCTTGATGGCATGGCCGTCGACGTCGAGGACGGCGCGGATGCCGTCGTTGGCGATTCTCACGTCTCGAGCCAGTCGGACCGGGCGCGCCAGGATCTTCCCGAGGGATCCCTCGGTGACAGTCTCGCGAAGCTTTCGGTATCCAGAACGAGACGAGCAGAGGAAGTCCAAGTCGAGAGACTCGCGGTACTCACCGTGGGTCAGGGCGACCTGAGTGCCTCCGCCGAGGAAGCATTGGGCGTCGAGAAGGAAGTCCCGGTCGAGTGCCTGGGCCAGCTTCTCGACGGCCTGATGCTGGGCTCGGCGAAACTTAGGCATTGATGATCCCGGCGCCGAAACGGTCGGTCAGGGCCGCGAGGAAGTCGCGTTCTCGGGCGTCCATGTGCGCATGGTCGATGTACTTCCAGTTGCGCTCGTAGAGCGCGAAGGCCAGCCGCGCCGGGAGAAAGTCATCGTGGAGGTTCCAGGCGATCTCCTTGAGGGCCGGAAAGTCGGCGACGCGGACGACCTGGGTGTCGAGGAAGCGTTCGAAGCTCCGGGAGGAAGGCAGGGTTCTTGTTGGCGTGGCGGAGCTTGGCGGCGAGCGCTTGCGGGAGCGCGAGCTGAAGATGGACGAGCCCTCTGGCGCGCTCACGCTTTCGCTGTGCCTGCTTGGCCTGCCGTTGTCGTAGACGGCGGCGGTCTGTGGAGCGAGTTGCCATGGTTCAAGGCTGACGGTGGAGGTGTGACATGTCAACCCGGCAGCTCCCGTCCTGGACGGCAGCCTGGGTGTGCGGACCGCCCGTTCGAGGGAGACGCTCAGGCCTCGCCCTTGCAGCTCTTCGGACTCCTACTTCACGACCCCCTGAGAGCGACGCGGGGGCCGGTAAGCAGTGGCTCTACCAAACCATCCGCGGCACGCTGAAATGACTGGGATCGCCGTAGTCCCCCTCGTCCTCGTGCCATGCCACCATGCCGGCCATGACCCAGCCGTCTAGGTTGTCGCCCGAGAGCGAGTACAGCTTCTCGTCTGGACCGCACTTCTCCAGGAGCGCGGTCACCTCTGGAGTAGCGCCTGAAGGCAGTACCGCTCTCACTCGAATGCCGTCGAGCTCCGTGGGCAGTCGCAGCTGGCTTACCGGCTTGAAGATGATGTCGACTCGGGTCGTCGCTCCTTTGCCTTTGACGCTTCTCAGCAACAAGGTCCGGTGGCTCACCGTGTAGAGCCACAGCCGGAAGCATCGCTGCGACGAGAATAGGAAGTCAGTCATCGCCGACCCGCCTCCGTTTTGGACCTGCCGACGCGCCTCAGGCTACCAAGTCCGGGGACCAGAATGCCTGGCTCGCGTCTATGGAGAAGCCAGATGCATCAGGGCCCGAGCCCGACGCGGAGTCCCGCGTCATTGCGGCGTCTCGGCCGACCGACGCGGCGTCCAGGGACGCGCCCACCTCCCTCGAGCAGGCCGAGCCGGCGACGGTGAGAGGCTTCGTGGAGTTCCTCCTGGGAGGAGCGGCGAGCCGTGCGTCCCGGCGCAGCCTGGAGTCGAGCCCTGACAGCCGCGGCCTTTGGGTCTAAGGTCGCGCCGCGGCGTGGGGAAGCGAGAAGGAGCTGGTGCGATGAAGAGCCTTCCTTGGTTGCTGCTGGGCCTGCTGCTGGCCGTCCCGGCGAGGGCCGCCGACACCTGGACGACGCCCGAGCCCGGGCTGCGCCACCTGCACCGCACCACCAGCGACCCGCTGGAGTACGACGCGCTGTTCGTCGACCTGTGCGACCCGTCGCTGGACCTGCGCGCGACCAAGAGCGCCGAGCGCCAGAAGACGCCGAGCGCCTGGGGCACGTCCGTCGGCGCGCGCGCCGCCATCAACGGCGACTTCTTCAACTACGCGAACTACTCCACCGTCGGCCTGGCCATGGGCGAGGGCGAGGTCTGGCCGAATACCGCCGACAGCACCACCTGGGCGCTCTTCGCCGCCGGCAAGGACGGCCGGGTCGAGCTTCCGCGTGGAGGCCGAGAACCTGGGCGCCACGCCCGAGGCGTGGATGAAGCAGATCGTCGGCGGCGACCCGAGCTGCCTGGTCAACGGCGTGGCGCTGTCGAGCACCGACAGCCACTACGACGAGCTCCACCCGCGCTCGGCGGTGGGCCTGTCGCAGGACAAGAAGACGCTCATCCTGCTGGTCGTGGACGGCCGCAGGTCGGGGTCGGTCGGCGTCACCACCTACAAGCTCGGGCAGATCCTGCTCTCGCTCGGCGCCTGGGACGCCATGAACTTCGACGGCGGCGGCTCGAGCGCGCTGTGGCTGGCGACCGAGGGCGTGGTCAACACCCCCAGCGACGGCTCGCAGCGCGTGGTGGCCAACCACCTCGGGGTGATGCGCCGCGCCGTGCCCGCCAACGAGCCCTCGCGCTGCTGCAGCCCCGAGGCGGTCGCCGGCGCCACCGGCTTCTTCGACGACGTGGCCGGCACCTTCTGGGGCTTCGAGTCCATCGAGGCGCTGCACTCGACGGGCGTGACGAACGGCTGCAGCGCGAACCCGCCGTACTTCTGCCCGGATTGCCGCTCCACCCGCGCCGCGGCGGCGACGTTCCTGGTCCGCGCCATGGGCTGGAACTGCGTGAAGCCTTCCACCGCCACCTTCGCCGACGTGCCGACGACGCACTCGATGTTCAAGGAGATCGAGTGCGCCTACTCGCACGGCCTGACGCAGGGCTGTGGCAACGGCAACTTCTGCCCGGACGACCCCGCGTCGCGCGGGACGGTGGCCATCTTCGCGGCGCGCGCGATGGGCCTGCCGACCTCGGCGCCGGCCTCGAGCCCCTTCTCCGACGTCGCAGTGAGCGACAGCGCCGCCGGCGCCATCGTCTCGCTGGTCGACCACTGCATCGTCAGCGGCTGCTCGCCCGGGATGTTCTGCCCGGACCGCACCGCCACCCGGGCCGAGCTGGCCGTCATCACCGCGCGCGCGGCGAACCTGACCCCGACGAGTTGTGGCGGCGTTGACGCGGGCACGCCGGGACGCGACGCGGGCACGCCTGGACGCGATGCCTCCACGCCGCCGGGGCTCGACGCTTCGACGCCCATCGCCGGGCCGGACGCCTCCCAGCCCAGGCTCGACGCTTCGGGCCCGCAGCCAGGTACGGACGCGGCGCAGGCGGGACGCGACGCCGACGCGCCGATCCCCGGCGTGGACACGGGATCGCTGGCGGGACGCGACGCCTACGTGCCCGTCCTTGGCGAGGACGCCGCGAACCAGGACGGTGAAGACGCTTCGCTTGTCGGCGCCGACGCCCGCACCACCAAGAAGGACTCCGGTGAAGGCAGCGGAGTGGTCGGCGGCTGTGGCTGCGGAACGCCGGGCAGCAGCTTGCTGGGCCTGGCGCTGCTCACCCTGGGCGCACTCGCTCGGCGCCGCCAGCGCTGACGGGTGCACCCGCACTCGGCGAGCGCTCAGGGAAAAAAGAGAAGCGCAACAACCATAGAGTTGGCGGGGGGGGGACCAGCCTCTCGGACGTTGCGCTTCGGCCGGTCTCTTGAGCAACCGATGTGCCACCGATCGCCGGACGTCGAATCGCGCACTTGCCGCTCTCGGGAGGGCTCTAAGGCGGGGTGTTTTCACCTCAGCATTGCGCCGGTGAAAGCGTCTCCTCCGAACGGGGTATCCTTTCCACCCTCGTGAGCCCGCTCGTCTCGAGAGTCGTCGTCCGCCAGCTCGAGAGGCCGATCGTCGTCATGGGCGTCGCCGGGGCCGGCAAGTCGGCCGTCGGCGCCGAGCTGGCCCGGCGCCTGGGCCGCGACTTCATCGAAGGCGACGACCACCACCCGCCCGAGAACCTGGACAAGATGGCGGCCGGTCTTGCGCTCACCGACGAGGACCGCTGGCCGTGGCTGGAGAGGTTGGCGGACCTGCTCGAGCGCCAGCAGCGCGCGGGCCGCCCGGCGGTGCTCAGCTGCTCGGCCCTGCGGCGCTGCTACCGCGACCGGCTGCGGCGCGCGATGCCCGTCTTCTTCGTCCACCTCGTCGCGACCGCCGAGCTCCTCGATGCGCGGCTCGCCGCCCGCGCCGACCACTTCATGCCGCGCAGCCTGTTGCCTTCGCAGCTGGCGACCCTCGAGCCGCTCGAGCCCGACGAACCAGGCGTAGTGCTCGACGCGTCGAAACCGCTGCCGGACGTGGTCGACCAAGCCTTGCAGGCGCTGGGCTGAAGCTCGCTCGACGCCCGATCCATGGAGCTCAGATCGAGCTCGTCGAGGGGCTCACGGACCCGCTGCCACGCCCGCCGGCTTCGCCAGCATGAGCAGCGAGAGCACCACGACCAGGCCGACGAACTTGTAGAGCGTCGGCCGGTGGCCTTCCGTGGGCGCTGCGGACATCGCAGTGCGCGCGATGCCCAAGAGGACGAGCACCACCAGGAAGCTCTCCTCGGTCCAGACCCACATGCCGCCCATCGCCGCGACCACGATCCACCGCTCGGTCTTCGAGAGCGCCCGGAACCCGCGTCCGCCGTCCAGCTGCCAGACCGGCATCAGGTTGAAGAGGTTGAGCCATGCCGTGAAGTAGGCGAGCGCCGCCAGGATCGGCAGGCCCGAATAATTGCTCGCGATGAAGAAGGCCAGGCTCGCGACGGCGCCCCACATCGGCCCAGCGAGGCCGACCTCGGCGTCCTCCACCGGCGTCGCCGGATACTGCTTGAGACGCACGAACGCCCCGAGCCCGGGCACGAACATCGGCGCCGTCGCCGCGATGCCGTACTTGCGCAGCGCGGTCACGTGGCCCATCTCGTGGACGTACATCCCGATGACGAAACCCAGCGCGAAGCGCCAGCCCCACAGCGACCAGTAGACGCCCAGCGCCAGCAGCATCGAGAAGAAGGTGCTGGCCTTGGTCAGCCCCAGGAGCAGCAGCTTGCCCTTGGTGAGCAGGAAGACGACGACGAACTTGAACTTCCAGGCCAGCAGGCCGATCGCGCCGACGCCCGCCGCGCCACGGATCAGCGGGTTCTTCGGCTTGCCCGAGGCGTCCTTCGCCTTCGCAGACGCCGGCAGCTTCTCCACCTCCGCGGAGAGCGCCGTGATGCGCTCGGTGATCTGCGCGTGCTGCTTCGTCTGCGGCGGCAAGAGCGTCTGGACCGTACGCCAATGTTCGAGCGCTTCGCTCAGCCGGCCTGCCACCTGCGCGGCCTCCGCCCTGGCCGCAAGCTCCTTGAGCTGCTGCGAATGGACGAGGCGCTGGCAGACGGGGCACGCCAGCATCGCGGGCGTCACCTGCGTCCCGCAGCCCTCACACCGGAGCACCTGGGCCTGCGGTTGCGCGGAGTCAGCCATTCGTGGGGCTTCCGGGCTCGGGAGCGGGAGGCGTGGTCGGAGGCGCAGCGGCCGCGACCCGGAGCGGCCCGTTGAACACGAGTTGCGCCTTCTTGTTCAGCTTCCAGGCCTCGTAGAGACCGAAGGCGATGATGCAAAGCCCCAGGATGTTCTCGAAGCCAGCCAGGAACGGGGCGGCGTAGGCGACGGCGAGGACGAAGAGCATGAAGAGGAGACCGCCGGCCAGGAGCATTCCGGTGCTCAGCTCCTCACCGTCTCCGACCTTCGCATTCGCTTCTGCTGCATCGCCGCTCGGAGCCGGGGCCTCCGCCGCGACAGGCGTGGGCGCGGGCCCTGCCGCAGGGTCGGCCGGGTCGGCTTTCGGAGTCTCGGGGCCAGGGACCGCGGGCGCTGCCGCAGCGGTCTTCTCCCGCTCCTCGTGGACCTCCTTGAGACCCTTGAGGACGTCCGGGACGTAGGTCACGACGACCGCGCTGTAGGTCAGGTACATCGCCATGGCCTGGTAGAACCAGCCGCCGCGCCCGCCGCTGCCCTTGCGGACGGCCATGCCCACCCCGACCCCGATGAGAATGGACACGATGCCCCAGGAAGCTTCGGTCGCGACCCGGATGCCGTACCAGACCAGGGAGCCCAGGGCTGCGACGCCGGTGCCAAACAGGGCCGCCTTGAAAGCACGGCCGGCGCGTGAGCCGCCCTGGAAGGACTGCTCGATCTGCGCCTTGCAGCTCGGGCAGACGACCTTGCCGTTCGACTCGAAGTAGGTGTCGACGATCTTGGTGGAGCAGGCCGTGCACACCGCACCCGAATCCGGGCCCGTCCCAGAAGCTGCAGGTTCGGCAGTGTCGAATTGCAGGCCCGACGTGGAGCTGTCCATCCGCCCTCCCAGCAAAGGGCGGCCAGTGTAGCCGCTAAGGCCATTCGCGGGTGAACGCTCGGCGGCGGGACCTGGGACTTGTCGCTCTCCTGGATCGTGTCAACCCGGCGCGCCGAGCCTCTCCACGTCGCGCCGCATGCGCGTCCTGTCCGCCGGCTCGAGCTCCAGGTCGCCGGCCTTGGCGTTCTCCAGCGCGTTGGCCGCCTTGCGCGCACCGCACAGCGCGACGGTCACACCCTGCTGCGCGACGGTCCAGGCGATGACGAGCTGGCCCAGGGTGCACTGGTACTTCTCGGTGAGCGGCTTCCAGCCCGCGAGCAGGTCGAGGACCTTCTGGCGCAGGTCGGGCCGGAACCAGGGAATGACGTTGCGGTACTCGTCCTCGCTGAAGGTGCGTCCCATCCCGATGGCGCCGGTGAGCAGCCCCTGCTCCAGCGGCGAGTAGACCAGCGTCGCCACGTTCTTCTGGTGGCAGTAGGGCAGCACGTCCTGCTCGATCTTCCGGTCGAGCATCGAGTAGCGCGGCTGGCAGACGTCGAGCGTCCCGGCCGCGCGGTACTCGTCCATCTGCGCCGGCGTCGCGTTGGAGACGCCGATCGCGCGGACCTTGCCCTGCTTCTTCAGGTCCATCAGGCACGCCATGGTCTCGGCGATGGGCGTGGCGGCGGGCGGCACCGCTTGCCAGTGCGTCTGCAGCACGTCGAGGTGGTCGGTGCCCAGGCGCTTGAGGCTCTGCTCGACCTCGAGGCGAATCGTGTTTGGCGCGAGCGAGCGGCGCACCGTCTGCCCGGCCTGATCGAAGAAGGGCGTGCCCGTCTCGTCCTGCCACCACAGGCCGCACTTGGTGGCGAGGATCACTTTTTCGCGCCGGTCGCGGATGGCCTTGCCGACAATCTCCTCGCTGTGGCCGAAGCCGTAGACCGGCGCGGTGTCGATGAGGGTGACGCCGGCGTCGAGCGCGGCGTGGATGGCGCGGATGGATTCGTCGTCGTCGGTCGGGCCCCACCACGGGCCGCCGCCGATGGCCCAGGCACCAAAGGCCACGACCAATCCCTGAAGGTTGGACGAGCCGAGCTTGCGGTAACGCATCAGGTGAACCTCCTGCGCTCAATGTGGACGAAGGTGTGCGGCGGGCCAAGCGCTACGTGGTCTGAGGGCCTGCCGCCGCGAACCCATATGATCGTTGCGGGCCAGCCCGTGACACGCATCACAAAGCGCGGGCAACCCCGGACGGGGCCTGGGGAATCCGGTAGAAGAAGTCCCCATGCGCCGCTTTTTCCTGGTTTCGCTCCTCATGGCGCTCTCGGCGTGCCGCCGGGAGCCCGTCCCGCCGGCAGCCGCTCCTTCCTCTGGCCCGGCCACGAACCAGGCGGCCACGGCCGCAGCGGTCACCGTCACCGCCGCCCGCTATCCGGGCGCCGAGCGGGTGGTGGCCATCGGCGACCTCCATGGCAGCCTCGCGGCGACGCGCGCCGCGCTGCGCCTCGCCGGTGCCATCGATGGGTCCGACCAGTGGATCGGCGGAAAGCTCGTCGTCGTGCAGACCGGCGACGAGGTCGACCGCGGCGACGGCGAGCGCGAGATCCTCGACCTGTTCGACCGGCTCGCCGAAGAGTCCAAGGCCAGCGGAGGCGCGGTGCACGCGCTGCTCGGCAACCACGAGACGATGACCGTGGCCGGCGACTTCCGCAGCGCGACCGAGGGCGGCTTCAAGTCGTTCGAGGGCGTCAGCCCGAAGGCGCCCGGTGCGGCCCGCTTCGGCGAGCACGAGCGGGCGCGGGCCGAGGCCTTCCTGCCCGGCGGCGCTTACGCGCTCAAGCTCGCCAAGCGCGACACCATCGCCATCGTCGGCGACACCGTGTTCTCGCACGCGGGCATCGTCCCGCAGCACGTCGCCTACGGCATCGACCGCGCCAACGCGGGGATCCGCGAGTGGATCGCCGGGCACGCCGAGCAGCCCGGCATCGTGATGGAGAAGCCCTCGCCGCTGTGGAACCGGCTCTACGGCCAGCCGCAGCTCCCCGAGGAGACCTGCCGCGACCTGCGCGTGGCGCTCTCCAGTGTGGGCGCGAAGCGGATGGTCGTCGGGCACACCATCCAGGACGAGGGGATCAGCTCGGCGTGCGACGGACAGGTCTGGCGCATCGACATCGGGATGTTTTCGAACTATCCGAAGAAGCCGGTGCAGGTGCTCCAGATCAGCGGCGGCGCGGTGACGGTGCTGCGCGGCGAGCACGAGGGATGAGTTGCTGAGACCGGGCGCACCCACTTCACCTGGAGGCACGATGTCCTCGCCAGCGCGGCTGCTGCTCCTCTCCTTCCTCACCGCCTGCTCGTCTCCCGCCCTCTCGGTCGATGCGTCGGTGCCCGGTGCAGACGCCTCACAGCCAGCGGTCGATGCGTCGGTGCCCGACTCCGGCATCGCCCTCGCAGCCGATGCATCGGTGCCCGGTGCAGACGCCTCCCAGCCGGCCGTCGATGCTGGCGCTGACCAGCCCCTGACGGCGGTGGTCGGCTCCCGCTGCGAGTACTACCAGCGGCGCGCGGTGCTCACCGTGAGCGACGACGGCTCGGCCAACCGCTACCTCAGCGCCTTCTTCCAGGACGTGCCGGACCCCTGGGTCGGCATGCCCGAGCTCACCGACTCGTCCTGCAAGTTCCATCTCGCCTGGAGCGGCACCTGCGACGGCAAGCCGGAGTGCGACGGCGCTCGGGTCTGCAGCCACACCGGGACCTGTGTCGCCGCTCCGGTCCCAGCCACGAGCCTCTCGGTGACCGTGCGCGGGACGAGCGGCACGCAGCAGTTCGACTCCAAGCCCGGCGATTCCTTCGGCGGGTCCATCACCGTCGCCGACCCCGCGCTCGCCCTCACCATCGTCGCGGACGGGCTGCGGATCGAGGTGCCCGAGATGAGTGCTCCGGCGTCGCTGACGAACCCGCAAGGCACGCTCACCGGGAGCTGGGATCAACCGGAAGCCATCGACCTCTCCTGGACTGCGCCTGCCTCGCCAGCTCAGGTCTACTCGCTCACGCGCATCAACCACCACGCGGCCACGTCGACCTTCACGGAGTGCGTCGTCGCCGCGACCGCCGGCAAGCTGCACATCGACCGCGCGATGCTCGAGCCGCTCGCGGTGATCACCGGCCTGGAGTTCCAATCCGTCCAGCACGTTCGCTTCGCCGCCGTGGAGACCGCCACCGGCTGCGTCGAGGTGCGCTTCCAGCGCGACCAGTACTTCAACCTCACCAACTGACTGAGCGAGCGCTCTCGGTGCCGAGCCCTGCCCCAACGACCGCGCCCCTGGCGAGACCGGCAGCCAAGGCCGCTGCGGTCATCGCCTTGGTGTTGGCGGTCTTCTTCCTGCCGGCGCTCTCGCCCGACCGCCAATTCCTGCTCCGGGACAACGGCCGGATGCACGCGCCCACCAAGGCGTGGATCGCCTCCGAGCTCCAGCACGGGCACCTGCCGCAGTGGAACCCCTACGACGTGCTCGGCGCGCCGATGCTCGGGACCGCGGTCCACGCCGTCCTCCACCCGTTCAACCTGCTGCTCGCGGTGCTGCCCTTCGCCTGGGCCTTCAAGGCCTGGGTGCTGCTCTCCTACTTCTTCGCCGCGCTGGGGGCCTGGCTGTGGGCGCGGCGCCTGGGCTGCGACCAGGCGGCGGCGCTGGTGGGCGGCCTGGGCTTCGCCCTCAGCGGCCACCTGCTGAGCGCCAACGAGAACGTGCAGTACCTGACGACGCTCTCGGCGCTGCCGTGGATCTTCGCCTGCGCACACCGCTTCTTCGAGCGGGGCGGGCCCGGGCCGCTGGCCTCGCTCGGCGTGGCCGCCTACTTCGGCGCGACCGGCGGCGACCCCCAGGCCTTCGGCTTCGCGGCCGTCGCGCTGCCCTTCCAGGCTCTGCTCATGGCGCCGCCGGAGGTGAAGGGTTCGCAGCGGGCGGCGCGCGCGGGGCTGGCGCTCCTGACGGTCGCCGCGGCGGGTGCGCCGGCGATGGCGCCGCTGCTCGCCTGGCTGCCGCACTCGGTCCGCTCCGGCGCGGTCGGCCCCGAGGCCGAGCGCTGGAGCTTGTCGTGGGTCCGGCTCGTCGAGCTGGGCGTGCCCCACGTGATGGCGGCGCCGCCCCACGCCAGCCCCTCGCCGGTCTTCATGGCGTTCGGCGGGGGCGACGACAAGGCCGGCATCCCCTGGGTCCGCTCAATCTACGTGGGCGCCACCGCCCTCACGCTGGCGGTGATGGGCGCGCGCAGGAGCAAGGCCGCGCGGTGGCTCCTGGTCGCTTCGCTCCTGTTCGTCTGGTCGGCGCTGGGAAGCTCGGGCGGGCTTCTTGACCATCGCGCAGCATCTGCCGCTCCTTCAGGGCCTGCGCTTCTGGGAGAAGATGACCGCCTGGCCCGGCCTGCTGGTCGCGGTGGCGGCGGCGATCGGGATCGAGCAGACGCTGCGCGAAGGGTTGTCGCGCAGGACGAGCCTCTCCATCGCCGGTGGCGGCTTGGCGCTCGTAGCCGCCGGCCTCCTGCTGGCGGGCTCAGGGGGCACCAGCGATCCGACCCGGATGCTGCTCGGCAACTTGTCGGACGGCGCTTTGCACGCTGGAGCGTTCATTGGCGTCCTGGGCCTGGCGCTGCTCCGAGCCCGGCCTGGGCAGACCAGCCGGCGCCTCGGCGTGCTCCTCGCCAGCATCGTCGTCGCCGACCTCGCAGTCGCCGGCCTCGGCGCGTGGGGCGTGGTCTCTTCGGACGTGGTCGCCCCGCCCTCGGCGATGGGGGAGTACCTGGCTGCGCGGTCCAAGGCGAGCGGGCTGCAGCGCGTGCTGTCGCTGGAGGTCGACGCGGGCTCCCGCTGGCCGGACCTGACGCCGGGCGAGGCGGAGCATCGCCTGGGCGCGCTCACCCTGCAGGTCAGCTGGAACGCGCTGTACCGGGTCGGCTCATACGAGCCGTACGCCGGTCCCCAGCCGAAGCGCGTGGTGGTCTTCTCGGCCAAGGGCGGCGCGGACCACCGGAACCTGGGCTTCTGGAGCTTTGGGCACGTCGCCGCGCCCGACGGCGCCCGGGACGTCCCCCCGGGTGATCTCGAGCTGCGCGACGACGTCGCCGCGGCGAGCCTGTTGCGGATTCCCGCGCGGCCCCGCGCCTACGTCGCCAGCCTGGTCGGCAAGGCCGACCGGAACGGGGCGCTGGGGTTCGCGGTCTCGGAGCCGCCGACGAGCTCGCGCACAGTCATCGAAGCGGAGCTGCCGGCCGATTACCGGCCCGTCCAAGGAACGGCCACCATCGAGCGCGACGAGCCCGAGCGCGTGGACGTGCGCGCGACCGCCCAATCCGGGCCTGCGCTGGTCGTGCTCAACGACCTCTTCGCTCCCGGCTGGACCGTCACCGTCGACGGCCAGGAGGCGCCGATCGTGCAGGCCAACTTCCTGGCCCGGGGCGTCTGGATTCCAGCGGGAGAGCACCTGCTGAGCTTCCAGTACCGGACCCCTGGCCTCGCCACGGGTCTCGCGCTCCTCCTCGTCGCCGCGGCGGCGCTCGTGGTCTGGGCGCTGCTCCTGCGCCGGCAGGCCAAGGCGACCTCCGCGTAGCTCCTAGAACAGCCAGGCGAGCACGTACGGGAACCAGCCGCTGGGGACGAGATCGTTCTCCGTCACCGTCAGCTGGCCTCCCATCGCCTTGTTGGGCGCCGCACCCACGGCCAGATGGAACTTCCACTTCAGGCTGCCGCCGTACCAGCTCGCGCTGTGCGCCCGCTCGTCCGGCGACCCGTGACGGTAGGCGAGTGAGAACAGCAGCTCGATGGCCGGCTGCGCGTGAACCGGGTTGAGCCCGTGCTTCGCGAAGCTCTTCTCGGCCAGCGTCAGGTCGTCCACGTCGACACGCCGCAGCTTCCCGTCCGAGGCCGTGAAGGTCTTTCCCCACGCCTCGGTCGCCACGAAGGCGGGCACCTCGCCGATGAGCACGCGCAAATGCTCGCCTTCGCCGTCGCCCAGGTACAGCCACTCGACACCCGCGAGGTCCCCGAGCTGCACCGCGATCCACTCGCTGAGCGCGGCCTCGAGCTTGAGCCAGGTCATCGAGTGATCGAGGCAGAACTTGCGCAGCTCCTTCGACACCGCCTCGGGCTTGGTCGCGCGAGAGGAGGTCTGCTCGCCCAGCTGCGGGTACCAGGCCGGGAGCTTGGCTGCGAGGTGCCCGTCTGGCGCGAAGCACACCGGCTCGAGCCAGGTCCTGTCTCCGAGCATCAGGACCTCCAGCCGGTTCGCTGCCGGGTCGAGGACGTAGACGGCGAAATGCCGCCCGAGGGTCTCGCTCGAGACCTTGTCGTTGAGGGGCTCGGGCGCGAGGAAGTCGTCGAGCTCTTCGAGCTTGCTTCCACCGGCGCAGTCCCAGCCGAGAGGAGCGTTGCCGACGAGCGCCTTCGCGGCCGCCGCGACTCCGCCGCCTCGAACCACTTGATCGATGACGGTCGGGCCCGTCGAGCCGGGGACGCCGTCCATCTTGCACGGGACGCCGCGCCAGGACTCGCGGCTGCCGACTGCGAGGATGCAGGGGGTGCTCATGGCCAAGGCTTAGCGGATTCTTTCGGGCGCCGTCGAGCCCACACCGGTTGAATCCGCCGGTGTGAGGCGCTTCGGGCCCCGGCGCGATCCGTCCCCTTCAGGGCAGGCCTCCAAGGCCGCGGATCCTCGGCCGGATTCGCACGCCTAGTACTGGCACGCTTCCAGCAACCGTCACGCCGTTCAACGACATCCGACGACGGGGCTGAGGCTCTTGCCTCAGCCCTTTGCTCTTGGTGCAGGCCGCGCATCAGCGCCTGCGACGGGGAGACTCATGTCTGCCGACGATCTTCTGCTCAGCCCCGAGCCCGACGACGCGCTCGCCTTCGGTCCCAGCGACCTTCTCGCGGTCGTGCGCGAGCTCGAGAACGAAGTGCGGCAAGCCGTCGAGGCCAACCCGATGGAGGCGACGACGCTGCTGGTGGCCGGTGGCGGGCTGCTCTTCTTCTGGGCCGAGCGAGGCCGCAACGAGAAGGTGAAGAGCTACTGGGACGCAGTCCACTACGTGGCCACCAGCCTCTCGGTCGGATACGCGACGATCTTCCCGGAGACCGATGCCGGCAAGGCGCTCGGCGCGCTCGTCCAGACCCTCGGGCCGGCGCTCAGCTCGCGGGTGCTCAATCCGCCGCCCCAGCCGGAGCGCCCGGCCGACGCGCTCGTCGCCGAGAAGCTCGACGCCATCCTCGCGGAGCTCAAGCGGATCGGCGGCCTGTCCGGAGCAGCGCGATGATCGCCTTCCTCTCTACCCTCTTCACCTGGGCGAACGCGCCCTACACCACGGCGCTGCTCGCCGTCGCGCTCTACGTCGGTCTGCAGCTGCTCGGCTTCCTCGCGTTCGGGTCGCACGAGCAGGTCGAGGGCGCCGGTGGCCAGGGCGCCGATGCCGAGGCACACGCGGACCTCGATGGCGATGCGGATGCCGAAGTTCACGCCGACCTCGACGCTCACGCCGATGCGGATGCGGATGCGGACGCCGACACCGACACCGACACCGATGGGGACCTCGATGGCGAGGGCGAAGCGGAGAGCGATGCCCATGCGGACGGCCACGACGCCGGGCACATCGGCCACGCCTCTTCGCCGCTGGGCGCCCTCGCCAGCGCGCTGGGCGTCGGCAAGGTGCCGCTCGGGGTCATCTGGCAGACCGTCTTCACGCTCTTCGGTCTGATCGGCATCACGGCGACGACGCTCGTCCACGTCTTCACAGGAAGCCTCTCGGCGGGCTGGCTCGCGGTCACCTTCCCGCTGGCCGCCGTGCTGGGCACCGTCTCGAGCGGCTTCCTGGTCCGCCTGGTGGCCCGGCTGGTGCCGAGCTCGTCCGGCGAGGCGTCGCGGCGGCGCGACCTCGTGGGCTGCACGGGCGTCGTCATCTCCAGCAAGGTCGACGCCGAGTTCGGCGAAGTGCGGCTCACCGATCCCCAGGGCCGCACGCTCCGTCTCATCTGCCGCGTCCATCCCCGGGCGCCGCCGATTCCCGAGGGGAGCGAGGTGGTGGTGACGGACATCGAGGAGGGGAAGCAGTGGCTGTACGTGGCAGCGACTTCCAAGCTGCTCGAGGAGAAATCATGAACGACAACGTGCTCTATCTCGTGCTTTTCGGTGCTGGCGGCTTCGTGACCCTGCTGATGGGCATCGGCCTCGTCTTCGCGAGGTTCTACCAGCGGGCCGGCGCCGACGAGGCGCTGGTCCGAACGGGCTCCGGCGGCGAGCGGGTGGTCATCGGCGGCGGCACCAATGTGCTCCCGGTGCTCCACCAGATCATGCGGGTCAGCCTCAAGTCCGTGCCGCTGATGGTGGCGCGCGAGGGCAAGAACGCCCTGGTGACCGCGGACAAGATCAAGGCGAACGTGACCACCGAGCTCTACGTCAAGGTGGAGCCGACCAAGGAGGACGTGCTCGCCGCGGCTCGCTCGTTCGGCGCTCGCAACCTCGACGCCCAGGCCGTGCGCGACCTGGTGGAGGGAAAGCTCACCGACGCGCTGCGCGCCGTGGCCGCCAACCAGAAGTTCCAGGACCTGCACGCCAACCGCAAGGAGTTCGCCGAGCACGTCCAGAAGACGCTCTCGGAGGAGCTGAAGAAGAACGGGCTGACGCTGGAGTCGGTGGCCATCACCACCTTCGCCCAGCTGCCGACGGCGGAGCTCGACCCCAACGACGTCTTCGACGCCGAGGGCCGCCGCGCCATCGCCGAGACCGTGGAGCTCAACCGCAAGCTCACCAACACCATCAAGCGCGACACCGACATCGCCGTGCAGCAGAAGGACGTCGAGTCGCGCAAGCAGGCGCTCGCCTTCGAGTTCGAGCAGAACAAGGCCGAGGCCGACCAGCAGCGCCAGGTGCTGGAGTACCAGGCCGCCCAGAAGGCAGAACAGGCCCGGCGCATCGCGGAGATCGAGGCGACGCAGCAGGCCGAGGCCCAGAAGGCCGTCTACCAGCAGCAACTGTCCGCCGAGCAGGCGGCGCTGGAGAAGAAGCGCGTGGTGGAGCTGGCCTGCATCCAGCAGGAGCAGGCGGTCGCCAAGGCCGACCTCGACCGGCAGCAGCAGCTCGCGCTGGCGGCGGCGGAGAAGGTCAAGGCGGAGCGGACCGCGCAGATCGAGGCGCAGAAGGCGGTGGAGGGCGCGGAGATCGAGCGGGCCAAGGCCATCGAGACGGCGAACATCGCCAAGGCCAAGGCGGTCGAGGCCACCACCATCGAGAAGCAGAAGGCCATCGAGACCGCGACCATCGCCAAGCAGATCGCCGTGACCAACGTCGAGGCCGAGAAGTCCCTGGCCCAGGCGCAGCTGGCCAAGGCGGCCGCCGAGCAGGAGCGGGCGGAGCAGGAGATCCTCACGGTGGAGAAGACCAGCGAGGCCGAGCGCCAGAAGCAGATCGCGCTGATCGAGGCTTCGCGCAAGGCGCAGGAGGAGCGCCTCGACGTGGAGGTCAGCGCCTACCGGCAGATCACGCACGCCCAGGCCGAGGCCGACGCGAAGAAGAAGCTCGCCGACGCCGCCCTCGCCGAGGCCCAGGGCCTCGCCAACGCCCGCCGGACCGCGGCGCAGGCCGAGGCCGACCAGGTGAAGATCCGCGCGCTCGCCGAGGCGGACTCGGTGCGAGCCGAGGCGCAGGCCCAGGCCGACCAGGCGACCATCCGGGCGGGCGCCGAGGCCACCGCGGCCCTGAAGCAGGCCGAGGCCATGGAGCGGCTCGCGGAGGCCACGCTCAAGCGAGGCAAGGCGGAGGCGGAGGCGCGCCAGCTCGCCGTGGCCGCCGAGAACAGCACCGATGCCAAGCTGCTGATGCGCGACGTGGCGATGGCGCTGATCGAGAAGTCGCCGCAGCTCGTCCACGAGCTGATGACGCCGGTCTCGGCGGTGAGCGACGTCAAGGTCCTGCAGGTCAACGGGCTCGGAGGCCAGGGCGCAGGCCGCAGCGCCAGTCCGGTGGGGAGCGTCCTCAAGACGCTGCTCGACACTTCGGCGCTCGCGCCGGTGATGAAGGAGATGCTCGAGTTCGGCGGGATCGACACGGGCCTGTTGGCCGAGAAGGCCAAGGACCTGGTCCGCGCGGTCCCGTCGTCGGCGGTCGCTCCGGAGGCGCTGGCCAAGGCGCCCGCGAAGCCTGCTGAGAAGGCCGGCTGAGGCGCATCGCTGGACAGCAACGGGGGCAGCGCCTGGCCCAGGCGCTGCCCTCGGTCGTTCCGCGTCTCGTCACGGGGATCGTGCGCCGGAAGGGGACGTCGCTCTGCGGAACACACGAAGGACCCGTCGCTCGACGGCCGAGGTGGCAGGTGCGTTGCAGCGCGTCCCGGCTCGGACTCGGGAGGGGGCGCGATGGAGAAGCTCGACAAACCGCACGACCATTTCTTCAAGCTGCTCATCGACGACCCGCCCACGGCCGGCGCGCTCATCCGCGAGCGCCTGCCCCAGGAGATCGTCGCGCTCCTGGCGGACGAGCCGCCGCGGCTCGAGGAAGGCTCGTTCATCGACGAGGCCTTCCAGGGCTCGGAGAGCGACCGGCTCTTCAGCGCCCGCCTGCTCGACGGCGGAGAGCTTCGGATCTACTGCCTCATCGAGCACCAGAGCACGCCGGACCCGCGCATGCCGCTGCGACTGCTGCGGTACATGCTGCGGTACTACGAGCACCTCGCCGAGGAGGCGGCGGGAGCTCTACTGCCCCCCATCGTGCCCGTGGTCGTCTATCACGGCGCCGCGTCCTGGACCGTGCCGAGGACCTTCGCGCAGACGCTCGCCGGCGGCGACGCCGTCCGTCACCACTGCCTGGACTTCGCCTACACGCTGCTCGATGTGGGCCCGATCGACGACGAAGAGCTCTCGAAGCACGCGCGCCTGCGGCTCGGGTTGATGGTGCTCAAGTACGCCACTCGCGCCCTCCGGCAGCTTGAAGTTCTGGACAAGATTGCCGCCCAGGCCGCACAGGTGCCCGCGATGCAGGAAATTGTCTGGGTCTATATCATCGACACGTATCGAGAAGTCGATCGGGTTGTTCTCGATGCGGCCTGGAGGAAGCACATGCCCCACCTCGACCTGGAAAACGCTTCGAAGATTGCCAAGCAGTGGTTCGCCGAAGGCAAAGCCGAGGGCAAAGCTGAGGGCAAGGCCGAAGGCAAGGCTGAGGGCAAAGCCGAGACACTCTTGCGTCAGCTTGCCCGACGCTTCGGCGACCTGCCCCTCCAAACGCGTGAACGTGTCCTCGGCGCGACGACCGACCAGCTCGATCAATGGCTGGACGCCTTCGTGAGCGCCGAGAATCTCTCGGACGTGTTCGGCCAGCACTGAGAAACCACATGCCCCGCCGCGACCTGGAAAACGCCTCGAAGATCGCTAAGGAGTTGTTCGCCGAAGGCAAAGCGGAAGGCAAAGCGGAGGGCAAGGCGCAGGGGAAGGCCGAGGCACTCTTGCGTGTGCTTGTCCGGCGCTTCGGCGACTTGCCTTTCCAGACCCATGACCGCGTCCTCGGAGCGACGACCGAGCAGATCGATCAATGGGTAGACGCCTTTGTGAGCGCCGAGAGCCTCTCTGATGTGTTCGGCAAGGACTGAAACCCGGCCTCTCTACAGCAAGCCGGGCATCCTCCGAATTCGAAGGGCCTCGATGCTCGAGCGCAGCCGGCCAGCCACCGCCAGCGCAAACTCACCGGCGGGCAGCAACTCCAGCTTCCAACAGCGCGGATCGCCTTCGTCCGTCGCCGCGAGCGCCGGCGGCTGCAGCGAGACCGCGAAGGAGCGGAAGTCGAGCGCGAGCCCCAGCCCCCTGGCCTTGGCATACGCCTCCTTCAGACAGAAGGCCGCGAGCCATTCGCGCGGCCGGAGCAGCCCCGCCTCCGACGGCCCGAAGCACGTCTTCCAGATGCCGGAGGGGTCGCGAATCTCCCGGTTCAGGTCCTCGGCGTCGATCCCCACATCGCGCCGCAGGGTGATGGCGCAGGCCACCAGGCCGTCGGTGTGCGTCAGGCTGAACGCGAGGCCGAGCCTCTCGAGCGGAGGCGCTACGGAGGGCCGCCCGTTCGCGTAATAGACGAATCGCCAATCGCAGGGAGCGATACCCCCGCCCGCAGCCTGCGAGAGCGCGCGGCGCAGGAGCACGTGCGCCGCAGCGTAGGCCTTGCGATCGCGCTCAACCCGCCGTGCCGCGCCCGTCTCGCGCTCCTGCGAATCGAGGACGCTCTCCACGTCGCTGTCGCGCAGGACTGCCGGATCGGCGGCGAAGACGAGGACCTCGTCTTCGCCCAGCGAGAGAGCGACCGCGGCGGCGCTACTTCTTGGTGGGCGCCGGGAAGCCGCGCTTGCGCATCAGCGCGTCGATGCCGGCGCTGCGGCCGCGGAACGCCTTGTAGCTCTCCTCGGGGTCGACCGTGTTGCCGACCTGGAACACCTTCTCGGAGAGCTTCTTGGCGATCTCCATGTCGTACGGGCCCTTGCCCTCGGTGAACGCCTCGTAGGCGTCGGCCACCAGCGTGTCGGACCACAGGTAGCTGTAGTAGCCGGCCGAGTAGCCGTCGCCGGAGAAGACGTGCAGGAACTGTGGCGTGCGGTGGCGCATCACCATCTCCGCCGGCATACCGAGCGCCGAGAGCGTCTCCTTCTCGAAGGCCGCGGGGTCGATGGTCTTGGCGCCGGCCAGGTGCAGCTTCAGGTCGATGAGCGCGCTCGCCAGGTACTCCACCGTCGAGAAGCCCTGGTTGAAGGTCTTGGCCTTCTCGATCTTGGCGACGAGCTCCGCGGGGATCGGCTGGCCGGTCTGGAAGTGCAGCGCGAACTTGTTGAGGACCTCCGGCGTCGACAGCCAGTGCTCGAGCAGCTGCGAGGGGAACTCGACGTAGTCGCGCGCCACCGCGGTGCCGGAGAGCGAGGGGTAGGAGACGTTCGAGGACAGGCCGTGCAGCGCGTGGCCGAACTCGTGGAAGAGGGTGGTCGCGTCGTCCCAGCTGACGAGGATGGCCTCGCCGGGCTTGCCCTGCACGAAGTTGGCGTTGTTGCTGACGATGGTCGGGACCTCGCCGTCGAAGCGCTCCTGGGCCCGGTAGGCGTCCATCCACGCGCCCGAGCGCTTGAACTGGCGGGCGAAGGGGTCGAAGTACCACAGGCCCACGTGCTTGCCGGTGGCCTTCTGCTTGACCTGCCAGACGCGAACGTCCTTGTGGAAGACCGGGACGTTGGTCACCGGCACGAACTCGAGGCCGAACAGCTCGCCGGCCACCCAGAACATGCCCTCGCGCAGCTTCTCGAGCTGCAGGTAGGGCTTCACGCCGTTCTCGTCCAGCTCGTACTTCGCCTTGCGGACCTTCTCCGCGTAGAAGCGGTAGTCCCACGGCTCGATCTTGATCTTGGCGCCCTCCTTGTCGGCGATCGCCTGCATGTCGGCGACCTCCTCGTGGACGCGGGCGACGGCGGGCTTCCAGACGGCCTCGAGCAGCTCCATGGCGCGCTCGGGCGTCTTGGCCATGGTGTTCTCGAGCCGCCAGTGGGCGTGGGTCGCGAAGCCCAAAAGGTTCGCCCGCTCGACGCGCAGCGCGAGGATCTCGGTGATGAGCTTCTTGGTGTCGTGCGCGTCGCCGTGGTCGCCGCGGCTGACGAAGCTCTCGAACACCTTCTGGCGCAGGTCGCGGCGGGTGGAGTAGGTCAGGAACGGCTCGACCGACGAGCGGGTGTTGCTGACGACCCACTTGCCCTTGAGCTTCCTCTCCTCGGCATTGGCGGCCATGCCGGCGCGCACCGACTCGGGCAGGCCGGCGAGGTCGGCCTCGTTCTCCAGCACCAGCTGGTAGCCGCCCTCGTCGGCGAGGACGTCCTGGCTGAACTGCGTGTAGAGCGTGGCCAGCCGCTGGTTGATGGCGGCCATCCGCTTCTTGCCCGCCTCGTCGAGCTTGGCGCCGGCGCGCACGAAGTTGGTGTAGACGAGCCAGGTCAGCCGCTGCTGCTCGGCGGTGAGCTTGGCCTTCTCGGGCGAGTCGTAGACCGCCTGGATGCGCTTGAAGAGCGCGGCGTTCTGGACGATCTCGTCGCTGAAGGCGGCCAGGCGCGGAGCCATCGTCATTCTCGACGGCCTGGCACTCAGGAGTGGCGAGGCTGCCGGTCCAGATGCCGTAGACGCTGCCGGCGTTGTTGAGCAGGCGGCCGGTCTTCTCCATGGCGGCGATGGTGTTCTCGAAGGTCGGCGCCGCCGGGTCGTTCGCGATCGCGGCGATCTCCTTGCGGTTGGCGTCCATGGCGGCCATCAGCGCCGGCTCGAGGTGCTCGACCTTGACCTGGTCGAACGGCGGGACCCCGCCGTACTCGCCCGCCCAGGGGCGCAGCAGCGGGTTGGTTTCGGGTGTCGAAAGATTCGGTCTTCACGCTGCGACTCTCCTTGGTGGTCGTCGTGGCGCAGCCCGCGAGAAACGCGATGGCGGCTGTGGCTGTGATGAGGGTGCGCATGGGAAGTTCCTTTCGCCCTTGAGAAGTGGCGAAGCCTAACAGGGTTGGTGGCCGCGGGGCTTGCCGCGCCTGCCGCAGCTACCGCTTGGCGAGCGCGGAGGGCAGGTTCGTTCGTGGACAGGGTTGACGGAGCGGACTGGGTGGACAGCGCGGAGCGCCCGAGGCGCGCCGCCTGAAGAGCAGGCCCAGCGCGATGAGCCCCAGCCATTGGCCCCCTGCGCCAGAACCGGCACCACACCCGCCGCAGCCGACCCCCAGCTCCAGCTCCCTTCCCTGCACCGTGACGACCACCCGGTCGCTCGCCGAGCCACCGGCCGCGTCGCGCACGGTCAGCTCGAACTCCAGCGCCGCAATGCCCTTCAAGGACGGTGCGGCGAAGCTGGGCGTCGGCGAGTTGGGGTCGTCCAGCGCGACGGGCGCTCCCGAGACCTGCCGCCAGGCGAAGACGAGCGCGTCGCCGTTCGGGTCCGAAGAGCCCGTGCCATCGAGCGTGACCACTTCGCCTTCGAAGGTGCGCGCATCGGGCCCAGCGTCCGCGACGGGCGGCGCGTCGTTCTCCACGGTGACCTGCACCCGGTCGGTGGAGGTGCCACGTCCGTCGGAGACCTCCAGCTCGAACTCCAGCACCGTCCGGGCATCGACCTGCGGCGTCATGAAGCTCGGCTGCGCGGCGTCCGCGTCCTGCAGCACCACCGCAGGCCCGGCCATCTGCCGCCAGGAGAACGTGAGCGGATCGCCATTGGGGTCGCTCGAGCCGGTCCCGTCCAGCGACACGAGCGTGCCCTCGATTCGTGACTGGTCGGGGCCGGCGACGGCCGTCGGCGGCTCGTTGGCGTCGTTGACCACCAGGACCTGCATCCGGTCATGCGCCACCCCGCCCCGGCCGTCGTCCGCGGTCAGCTCGAACTCCAGCACCGCGTCCGCCAGCACCGTCGGCGTGGTGAAGGTGGCGGTCGCGGCGCCAGCCCCCGAGAGCTCCACCGTTGGTCCGGCCGTCTGGGCCCAGAAGAAGGAGAGCGGGTCACCGTTGGGGTCCGAGCCCGAGCCGGCGAGCGTGACCGCCACCTGCTCGCCCCGGGTCTGGTCCGGCCCGGCGTCGGCCGTCGGCGCCTCGTCGACGTCGTCAGCGAGGGTGATCCGCACCTGGTCCTTGGCGATGCCGCCCTTGCCGTCGTCCACCGTCAGCTCGAACTCGAGGACCGTGCTCGCAGTGACGGCCGGCGCGGCGAAGGCCGTCGTCGCCGTGGTCGCATCGCTCAGCGTCACGGGCGGGCCCGAGAGCTGTGTCCAGGCGAAGCTCAAGGCGTCGCCGTTGGGGTCGGTCCCGCGGCCGGCGAGCGTGACCGCCGCCTGCTCGCAGCGGGTCGCGTCCGGGCCTGCGTCGGCGGTCGGCGGCTCGTTGAGGGTGTTGGCGATGTCGATCCGCACGCGGTCGGTCGCGTTCAATCCACGGCCGTCACTGACGGTCAGCTCGAACTCGAGGACAATGGCCGCGAAGACCGAGGGCGCGGTGACGGTGGGCTTCGCCGTGTCGGCGGCCGTCAGCGTGACCGGCGTCCCCAGCGTCTGCGTCCACGCGTAGGTGAGCGGGTCGCCGTTCGGATCGCTGGAGGCGGTGCCGTCCAGGGTGACCGGCGCAACCTCGTCGGCGCACTGGTCGGAGCCGGCGCGCGCCACGGGCGGCAGGTTGTCGTCGAGGACGGTCACCTGAACCTGGTCCGTGGCGCTGCCGCCGAAGCCGTCGCTCACCGTCAGCTCGAAGGTGAGCGGCGTGTCCGCGCCGACCGAGGGCGCGGCGAAGCTGGGCGAAGGCGTGCCGGCGCCGGCGAGCGTCACCGCCGGACCGCCGACCTGGGTCCAGCTGAAGGTCAGCGTGTCCCCGTTCGGATCGCTGGAGGCAGCGGCGTCCAAGGTGGCCTGCTTGCCTTCGCTCGCGCTCTGGTCCGGGCCGGCTTCTGCGACCGGCGCGTCGTTGGCGACGACCATCGACCAGGTTCCGCTGGTGAGGCTCAGCTTGTCGCGCCCGCCGAACCAGACCATGCCGCCCACGCTCGGGCTGTACGCCGCGCCGGCGGTGGTGAGCTGGTCGGCGGTGGCCGGAGCGGCGGCGGTCCAGACGTTGGTGACCGGGTTGTAGGTCCAGCCGTCGCTGAGCATGCTCCCGCGGGGCTTGTCGGTCCCCCCGTACATGAGGAGCTGCTTGCGGCCGGGATCCCAGGCGCACATCGCCGACAAGCGCGCCGGGGGCGCCGCCGCCGGCGTGTCCTGCTGCCAGGTCTCGGAGTCGACCTTGAATCGCCACTGGTCGGTGCAGGCGGCGCCGACCTTCTCGCCGGAGAACAGGTAGATTTCGCGGGCCACCGGGTCGTAGCCCACGCAGCCCTCGGACCGCCCCTCGGGCACGGGGCCGTTGGGCGCGATGGCCGTGAAGGTGGCGGTGGCGGCGCCGTAGTCGACGCTGAGCCACCACATGCCCTGATCGACCGCGGTGACGGTGGTGTAGAGGTTGTTGAACCCCGTCGCGCCCGAGAAGACGAAGAACCGGTCCAGGTGCGGGACGTAGTGGAAGAGCATCTGCCAGCGCGCCGCCGGCTTGTCGGTCACCGTCAGCTGAGTCCAGGCATGGGTGACGGGGTCGTAGGCCCACAGGTCGTCGCGGAAGGAGCCGAAGAGCCCCTGGCTCAGCCCGCCGTAGATGACCAGCCGCTCGTGGGCCGAGTCCCAGGCCGCGCCGTGATAGGCGCGCGAGCTGGGCAGGTTGGTGTCGGCCACGTCGGTGAAGGCCTTGGCCACCGGATCGAGCTGGTAGAGCTGGTTCGAGCCGCTGGTGCCGAAGTTGCCGCCGAAGACGAGGAGGGTCTCGGGGCTGAGCGTGGTCTCGGTGACGCTCGAGCCCGACCGCGACGAGGGGGCGTTGGTCGCGTTCAGGTTGGTGAAGGCCACTCCGGCCCAGGCGTCCGAGGCGCCCAGGACGGCTGCGGCCGCGACCAGCCATCTGAGCCCGAAGCGCATGCTCCTTGAAACCGGTGAGGGTGAGCGGCCGAGCAACAAGAGGGACGAGGACGATGGTACGCCCGTTCTCCCCGAGCGCAGAAAACGCGCGGCGATTCCGGAGTCGAAGGTTCGGTCCTTCGAGTCCGCGATCTGGGCCCGACGCTCGGACAGGCCGGCTGCGACTAGCGGACGGTCAGCGTGTAGCGGCCGCCGTTGCGCGCCAGCTCGGCCTCCATGTCCGCGCGGAAGCGGCGCTGCACGTCGCCGCCGCCCACGATGCCGATGCAGCCCTCGGTGCCGGCGGTGCCGCCGTCGGGGTGGATGCGCAGCAGCCGCCGGGTGGCGCCGACGCGCGAGTCGTACTTGTCGCTGACCGCGAAGCTGTAGCCCACGCCGTCGACGCTCATGCTGGCGTTGCTGCGGCTGTGCATGTGCGCGGTGACTTCGTAGGAACCGGTCGGCAGGCTGCCCTTGCCGTGGCCGCCGCTGCGGAAGGTGTAGCTGTGGCCGTTGACGGTGATGGAGCCCTGGACCATCTGGTTGCGCCGGCCAGCGTTGGTGGTGCGCTCGATGACGGCCTCGCCGTCATTGCCGGTGCGGTTGCTGGAGGGCTGCTCGAAGACGTCGCGGTTGCGGTTGGCCTGGAAGTTCCGGAAGGCGAGCCGGGTGTCCTCGCCGACCTGTCCGTCGGCGGTCAGGTGGTTGGCCTTCTGGAAGGCCATGACCGCGCGCTGCGTCTTGGGGCCGAACACGCCGTCGACGCCGCCGGGGTCGAAGCCTTTCGCCTGGAGCTGCTGCTGGAGCCTGCGGACGGATGCGCCTCGGTCGCCGATGGTGAGTGCCATGCGAGCATTGTCGCCAGAAGCCTGGTCGAGTTGCCTGTCCTCGTTTTGGACAACCTCGGGTAATGACTGCGTTTCCAGCCGGCGCATCGGCAGAAAGGCGGCGAGGAGCACGCCCGTCCTGGCGGCCGCCCGGCGGAGACGTGGTCGTCGCCGGCTGCTTCAGCGGAGCGATGCAGGTCGTCGGCACGACGGTCACCGCCGCCGGGGTCACCTGTACGCCAACGACCGAGAGAGACTGGGCCTTGGCGAGGGAAGTCGCGGTGGAGCTGGAGGACTCACTCCGATCCTCCGGGCTATTTCCACTTCAACCAAGCAGGCGGAGAGGCCAGGAAGACAGGTCTCCCGCGACGAAACTCGGCAACCTTTCGGAAGGGCCGGGCGAGGTCGCTGTTGTCGAAAACCAGGACGCCCTCGAGTTGGGCGATCGCCCTCTTGAGATTGGCGAGCGTCCTGGGGAAGCGCGAGGCGATCTTCTCGTTGGGCACGTCGTGCCCACCTTGCAGGACCCGCATGGCCACGCGCTCCTCGGAGGTCTCGGCACTATCGAGCCCGATGAAACAGAGGACCACGGTGAAGCCGCGTCGCTGTGCGTTGCCAAGAAATTCGAGCTTGTTCCCTACCGGGTCGGAGAGCACCGTCTCGAAGACGAAGCTCTCCTGCTGCTCGATCAGGGTCTGCCGCAGGGCGCCCGCAAGCTCCATCGCCTGGTAGGCGTCGAGGTTCAAGTCGCGCGCGAGCTCGTTCGCGTTGACGAAGCGCAAGCCCGCAGGCCGCAGGTAAGCGTCGAAGAATGTGCTCTTCCCGGCGCCGTTCGGACCGGCGAGCGCGACGACAATGGGCCGTGAGTCGAGGAGCGAGGTCACGTGCGCCCGACGCGGCGGAACTTGCGGTTGACGAACCTGCCGACCGTGCGCGTGCCGTCCTCGTCGATCTTCATCAGCAACCCAGGACGGCCGGGCGCAGGCTCGAAGTGAGGAAAGGGCCGCGCGTCGAGGTGCGCGGCCAAGCGCCGCTCGCCTTCGGGGGTCCCAACCGAGGCTAGACAGGCCGAGAGCGAACGGGTCTCACCGGAGCGCTTGAGGCTGAGAAGAGTGTCGGTCCTCAGAAGGGGCTCCATCGCCCGGCCGAGCTTTGCCCAGAACTCAATCTGGCTGGCGATCGACCGCTCGGTCGCCTCTCCCACGAGGCGGGCGTCGAGGACGAGGGAGTCTGAGAGCTTGACGGGCTGTCCCATGGAATGAAGGTAGCATCATGCTACCTTTGCTGCCATCTCAGGGAGACGAGCAGCTTCTGTTTCCAGCCGGCGCCGGAGGTAGCATCGCCAGACCCATGCCGGCCCCAGCCCAGCCCACCCGCCCGCACGAGCGTCCGGCGCCTTCTTCCCGGCTGCACCAGAATCTTCTCGGTGCTCTGCGAGAACCCGTTCCGGCTGTTGGGGCTGACGCCGCAGGCCTCGGCCCGCGACGTCGAGCGCGAAGGAGCGCGGCTCTTGGCGCTGATCGCCGCCGGAATGGATGACCCGACGGAGCTGGCGCCGCTGGGCCCCGCCGAGCGCAGCGCCGAGCAGGTCCGCTGGGCCATCGCCGAGCTGCGCGACCCGCACCGGCGCGCGGTGCACGAGTTCTTCTGGCCCGCGTGCCAGAGCCTGCCCATCGACCTCAAGCGCCTGGACGAGCTGCTCGCCCGGCTGACGACGCCGTTGCCAGGAGACGCGCCGCTCGCGCAGGTGCTGCAGGACCTCGCCGGCGAGCTCGTTCCGGTGCCGCCGCAGTACCGGATGCCCCAGGAGCTGGCCGACCGCCTCGAGGAGCTGCTCTCGCCCGCGCCGCGGACGGCCAACGCCCCCGACCTCTGCCCCGACTCGCTGGACCTGCCCGGGCTCTTCCCCCTGCCCGCGCCCGACACCGACGAGCCGTAGGAACCGACCCGCATGCCCGACTCCCCGAAGCCACCTGCCGTCCTGCTCACCGAAGGCCCGCTCGCCATCCGCGACACTCCGCTGGAGCTCGGTCCGCTCGACCTGTCGGCCTGGATGCCGCCTGCGCCAGATCGGTCCGCACCGGCTACCTCCCTTCCGTCCACCCAGTCCACCCAGTCCGCCCCGTCCAGCTCGTCCACCACCAGCGATGCGCTGCTGACCCTGGCCGTCGAGGTCTGGCGCCTGAAGGGCCGGTTCGCGAAGCTGTCGGAGACCGTGCCCGCCAAAGAGAAGCGCCCGCTCGAGTCCGCGGTGGCCAAGATGGAAGAAGCGCTCAGTGCAGCAGGCGTCGCCACCGAGGACCCGGAAGGCCGGCCGTACCACGACGGCGACCCCTTCGAAGTGCTGCTCTTCGAGCCGACTCCGGCGCTCGCGCGGCCGACGGTGCTGCAGACGGTCAAGCCAGCGGTGCTCGTCGCCGGAAAGGTCGTGCGGCGCGCAGAGGTCGTGGTGGGAACCCCAGGCGACCCCAAGCAGCCAGGAGGCGCGACGTGATCCCCTGCCCTGCCTGCAAGAAGGCGTCGGCCGAAGGTCCTCTCTGCCAGCACTGCGGCGCCGAGCTGCGGCTCCCGGCGCTCCTGGACCGGCTCGGCAGGCTCTGCTTCAACCGGGCGCTCGAGCTGCTCCAGGAAGGCGACCTCGCCGCCGCGGAGAACCAGCTCGCGGCCGCCTGCGCCCTGATGCCGCTGCGGGCGGAGGGCTACCGGGCGCTGGGCAAGCTCCGCGCGCAGCTGGGCCGGCTGCCCGAGGCGGCCTACGACCTGACTCTCGCTTGCCGGCTGGCCCCCGAGGACCACGACGCCTCGGCTGCGCTGGCGGAGGTCAAGCGACTGGCGCGGCGCGAGAAGCTGCTCCTGCTCGGCGCGCCTGCGCTCATGGTCGTCGTGGCCATCGCCGGAGCGGTCGCCCTCTGGGCATTCGGGTGAGACGACGCCAGGTTCCAGCAGACGCCCGTTTTCGGATTCGGAACCTGGCCCCAACCGGGCTACCCTCCTGCCACCATGCCTTCCGCCCTCCTCCTCACAGCCCTTCTCTCCACGATGTCCGCCGCTCCGGCCGGCTACTCCGCCGACCAGCTCGTCACCGTCGGCAAGGCGTACGCGGACAAAGGCGAGAACGACAAGGCCATCGCCACGCTCACCGAAGCCCTCTCCGGCAAGCCCAAGGCCGAGGCGGAAGCCGAGTACCTCTTGGGCCTGTGCCTCTCCCGCAAGGACCAGCTCGCCGAGGCCGCGAAGCACCTGGCCAAGTCGACCTCGCTGGACGCCAAACGCTATGACGCCTGGCTGCTCCTCGGCATGACGCGCGATCTCCAGAAGGACGCCGAGGGCGCCGTCGACGCCTACCGCAAGGCCATCGCCGCCGCGCCGGAGCGCCCCGAGGCCCACAAGGAGCTGGGCTCGACGCTCATGCTGCTGGGCAAGGCCGACGAGGCGGTCACCGAGCTCTCCGCCGCGCTCAAGATCGCCCCGTTCCAGACCGAGATCCTGGGCGACCTGGGCTACGCCCAGCTCTTGGCCAAGAAGTGCGAGGACGCGGCCGCGTCGCTCGCCAAGGCCGCCGCCGCCGACAAGAAGAACCCCGACACCGCCGCCCACCTCGGCGACGCCCGGGCGTGCCTGGGCAAGACCGAGGAGGCCATCGCCGCCTACGAGCAGGCCGTCGCGCTCAAGCCCGACCACGTCCGCGCCCTGTTCCACCTGGGGCTGATGAAGATGAAGAAGGGCGACGCCGCCGGCGCCAAGGACGCGCTCGAGAAGGCCCAGAAGCTCGACCCCGAGAACCCGAAGATCGGCGAGGCCCTCAAGCGCCTCGACGCGAAGAAGTAAGGCCGCGACGGCATGGCCCACCAGCGCCACATCGGCGACCCCAGATGGCCGGCGATCGCACGTCCGTCTCGCTTCGATGAGGACGAGGAGGCGACCGTCGCCGACCCGGAGCTGCAGCGGCGCCTCGCCGGCAACCTCCGCCGCGACACCGTGGGGCCGTACCCCATCCCGGCCGGTTGGAACTTCCACGAGCTGAGCCTGCTCGACTACTGGACCCGCGTGCTCGACCTGCAGCGCGCGCAGCTGGACGGCCCGGAAGCGCTCTCGCTGGCGCTCGCCGCGTACGAGCTGGAGAGCTTCGCCCACCTCGACTGGCTCCGCGAACGGTTCGATCGTCGCTACCGGAAGGATCCGGACTTCGAGCGAGCCCGCCTGGAGGCGCTCGAGGCCCGCGCCGCACGCACCCGGAAGCCCTGAGCGTCCCGCCCGGCCCTGAGCCAAGTTCTTCGCCCGGGCGCCTTCCGGTGCGACAATGGCAGCCACCATCGCTCGCGCCCCCGGGCGGCTGCCGAGAGCCGCCTTCGAGCCGAAGGACGTCTGCCATGAACCGTCTCCTCGTCGTCGCCTTCACCGCGGCCGCGGCGCTCTCCGCCCTGTCCGGCTGCCCGTCCGACCAGTGCGTCAAGGACACCGACTGCGGCACCAGCGGCCAGCGCTGCGTGGGCGGGACCTGCGTCAAGGCTCCGTGCACCCCGGCCTGCTCCGGCTCGACGCCCATCTGCGACACCGCCACCAAGACCTGCAAGGCCTGCACGTCGAGCAAGGGCTGCGACCCGGGCGAGATCTGCGACACCACCGTCAAGGGCGGCCGGTGCGTGCAGTGCCTGGCCAGCGGCAACTGCGCCGACCCGACCCCCGCCTGCGACCCGCTCACCAAGACCTGCGTGGAGTGCACCGAGGAGGAGGGCTGCGCCGGCGGCCAGACCTGCGACACCTCCAGCGGCGAGGGGACCTGCATCGAGGGCGGCTGCACCATCGACACCTGCACCGGCGCGACGCCCATCTGCGACTACACCCTGCACCAGTGCGTGGTCTGCAACGCCGCCGAGGGCTGCGCGGCGGGGACGACCTGCGACACCACCGTGGCGCTCGGCCAGTGCAAGGGCTGCACCTCCGACAACCAGTGCTACTCCGCGACGCCCATCTGCGACCGCACCGCCAAGAAGTGCGTGGTCTGCACGGCGGTGGCCGGCTGCAGCGGCGCCTACACCTGCGACACCACCAGCCCCGGCGGCCGCTGCGTCAAGACCGGCTGCGACTCCAACGCCGACTGCTCCGGAGGCACCCCCACCTGCGACACCACCAGCCACGCCTGCGTCGTCTGCTCGGGCGGGCTCGGCTGCCCCGTCGGCAAGGTCTGCGACGAGAGCGGCCACGGCGGCGCCTGCGTCGCCTGCCTGACCCGGTCGCAGTGTTCGGGCACGACGCCCATCTGCGACTCGGTCAGCAAGACCTGCGTCGCCTGCACCGCCACCGAGGGCTGCTCCACCGGGCAGATCTGCGACGCCACCTCCAAGACCTGCCGGGGCTGCCTGAACAACACCGAGTGCACCGACGCGGCGACGCCCATCTGCGACACCGTCAGCCACCAGTGCGTGGTCTGCACCGCCTCGGCCGGCTGCGCCGCGGGATCGACCTGCGACACCACCGTCCAGGGCGGCAGCTGCGTCGGCTGCGTCTCGGACGCCCACTGCGGCGGCGGCACGCCGGTGTGCAACGTCGCCACCCACAAGTGCGTGACCTGCACCGCCGACAACAAGGGCTGCACGTCCGGCAAGGTCTGCGACACGGGCGTCACCAGCGGCAAGTGCGTCGGCTGCCTCTCCAACCTCAACTGCTCCGGCACCACGCCCATCTGCGACACGGTCTCCAAGACCTGCGTGGCCTGCACCGCCAGCGCCGGCTGCAGCGGGTCGATGGTCTGCGACACCACCGTCGTGGGCGGCAAGTGCGTCGAGTGCCTCTCCAGCACCGACTGCAAGCTGCCCGCCTGGCCCGTCTGCGATCTCTCGAAGAAGGCGTGCGTGACCTGCACCTCCACCACCGGCTGCGGCGGCACGACGCCCAAGTGCGACACCTCGGTCACCGGCGGCGCGTGCGTGGGGTGCCTGTCGGCCAGCGACTGCGCCAGCGGCACCGCCAAGATCTGCGACGCGACCAAGACCTGCGTCGTCTGCACCGCCACCGCCGGCTGCACCGCGGCCGAGACCTGCAACCTCACCATCCCCGGCGGGCGCTGCGACAAGACCGGCTGCCTGACCGCCGCCGACTGCCAGGCCCCCACGCCCGTCTGCGACACCTCGAAGAACAAGTGCGTGACCTGCCTGACCAACGCCCACTGCGCCGCGCCCAGGCCGAAGTGCAACACCGGCGTCCCCAACGGCCAGTGCGTGGGCTGCCTGACGAGCGGCGACTGCCCGCCCGCCACCCCCGAGTGCGACTCGAGCTACACCTGCGTCTCCACCGGCGCGGCCTGCGCCACGCAGGTGCTCATCAGCCAGGTCTACGGCGGCGGCGGCAACGCGGGCGCCACCTACACCAACGACTTCATCGAGCTGCACAACCCCGGCGCCAGCCCGGTCGACCTGACCAACTGGATCATCCGCTACGGCAGCGCGAGCGGGACCTCCTGGACCAGCTACACCAAGCTGTCCGGCAGCATCGCCGCGGGCGGCTACTTCCTCGTCCAGGAGAAGTCGACGAACACCGCTGTGGGCGCAGCGTTGCCGACCGCAGACCTCGTGGCCGACACCACCAGCGGCGCCATCGACATGTCGGCGACCGGCGGCAAGCTCGTGCTGATGCGGAGCGACCCGACGCCCGTCATCTCCGGCGCCTGCCCGACCGACGCCGTCATCGTCGACAAGGTGGGCTACGGGAGCTCGGCCACCTGCTCCGAGACCAGCCCGACCGCCAACCTTTCGGCCACCAAGAGCGCCCAGCGGGCCAACCTGGGCTGCACCGACACCGGCAGCAACGTCGCGGACTTCGTCCTCGGCGCGCCGGTCGCGCGCAACAGCAGCAGCGCCACCCAAGGCTGCGGGTGCAATTGACGGCCCGCGCTCGTTAGGCCGATCCCCCCAGCCGGACTGGCCGGTCGTCCGGCCGCCTGGCCGGACATGTCTTAAGAATTGTGTGGGTTCGGCGGCCAATCTCCGGCCGGCGTTATCTTCTCGCCCACCAGCACTGGGCCGGAGTCAGGCAAGGACTGAACCCTGGCCCCTCGACAAGCTCGGGGTGAAGGACGTCATGGAAGAGACCGAGGTCATCGAGTCACAGGCCAGCGCGCGCCCCGAGTGGGGCAAGGTGCCGGTCGCGACCATCCTGCGCTACGCCCTCTTCGCGACCTTCGCGCTCGGCGTCCTGGGCGGGGCTCACGTCTACATCGCCTCGCGCCTGATCGCCGGGCTGTCGCTGACCGGCGGCGTGGCGGCCGGAGCGTGGCTTCTGACGGCGACGCTCTTCGGCTCGCTCTTCCTGGCGTTCGCCGCGCGCAAGCTGCCGATGGCGATCGCCCGGGTCTTCCACGCCATCGGCTACACCTGGATGGGCCTCTTCGCGCTCTCGCTCTTCGCGGTGGCCGCGGTGGATCTCGTCTCGGCGCTGGCCTCGGTCGTGACGCACGCGCCTCGCTGGGGGCTGGCCGAAGTCGCGGTGGTCTTCGCGCTGGTGGTGCCGTCGGGGGTCTGGGGCGCGGTCCGCGCGCTGGGCAAGGCCAAGGTCGAGAGGATCGACGTCCCCATCGCCAACCTCCCGGAGGAGCTCGAGGGCTACCGCATCGTGCAGCTGAGCGACCTGCACGTGGGCGACACCGTGGGCCGGCGCTGGACGCAGCGGCTGGTGGACCAGGTCAACGAACTCTCGCCGGACGCCATCGCGCTCACCGGGGACATGGCCGACGGCACCGCCGCCAAGGTCCACGACGAGATCGCGCCGCTGGGCGGCCTGAAGGCCAGGGACGGCGTCTACTTCTGCACCGGCAACCACGAGTACTTCAACGGGCTGGGCGGCTGGCTCGCCGAGATGCGCCGGCTCGGCTTCCACGTGCTGCTCAACGAGCACAAGGTCGTGCACCGCGGGAAGGCCCGGCTGGTCATCGCCGGGGTCACCGATCACGACGGCGGCAGCTTCGTGGAGGGGCATGCATCGCGGCCGGACCTCGCCTTCGAGGGCGCGCCGCGGGAGGCACCGCGCGTCCTGCTCGCGCACCAGCCGAGGACCGCGTTCCAGGCCGGCGGGCTGGGCATCGACCTGCAGCTCTCCGGGCACACGCACGGCGGGCAGTTCTTCCCCTGGAAGTACTTCGTGCGGCTGCAGCAGCCGGTCCTGGCGGGGATGGCGGACGTCGGCGGCGTGCGGGTGTACACGCACCGCGGGACCGGCTTCTGGGGCCCGCCGCTGCGGCTGATGGCGCCGCCGGAGATCGCCGAGCTGCGGCTGACTCGCGCCTGACCTCGGGCATCCCGCCTTCGACACCCCGAGCTCGTCGAGGGGCCAGCCCTCAATGCTTGCGTCTTCTTCTGGCCTATCCTGCCGGCCATGCCGACGCTCCTCCTCTCCCGCCGCTACAGCGATGACTCGAACGCCGTCTGGCGCGCCGCCGTGGCCGCGGGCTGGGAGGTCGAGCGACTGATGACTTATGCGGTGCCGACGGGCATCCGCGAACCCGTGCTGTACGGCGAGACACTGCTCGCCGACGCGGCGGCACCGGCGCTGGGGCTGATGCTGCTCGAGCCGACCGAGGACTGGCCGGCGCACCTGCCGGAGCGATTCCGGAAGCGGGCGATCCGGTTAGCGACGCTGGAGGAAGCGCGGGGGCTCTCCGTGCCGGCGTTCGTCAAGCCGGTGGACGAGAAGATCTTTCCGGCGCGGGTCTACGCCAACGGCTGCGAGGTCGAGCCTGCGGGCGACTTTCCGGGGACGGCCTCGGTGCTCATCTCGGAACCGGCCAAGTTCGAGCTGGAGGTCCGCGCGTTCGTCCTCGAGCGGCGAATCGCTGCGCTGTCGGCCTACATCCGCGGCGGCGAGGTCGCGCGGGACGCTGCCGGCGAGTGGCCGCTTTCAGCAACCGAGCGGCAGGAGGCTTCTGGCTTCCTCGAGGCGCTGCTGGCGGACGCCGCGGTCGAGCTGCCGGCGGCGGTGGTCGTCGATGTCGGCCGCACGAGCGATCGCGGGTGGGCGGTGGTGGAGGCCAATGCCTGCTGGGCCGCCGGGCTGTGCGGCTGCGATGCGCGGGAGGTGCTTCCGGTGCTGCGAAGGGCTTGTGTGGTTGAGACGGGTGCGAGCGCAGACGACCGGAAGTGGTCCCGGCTGGAGCATGTGCGGTCGCGACGGAGGTAGACACTCCGACCCCGAGCTCGTCGAGGGGCCAGCCCTCGAATCCCCCCGTCCTTCCAAAACGATCCGAGCCAACAACACAGCCCGTAGCGACCGAGACCTGACCCTCGACAAGCTCGGGGTGTCGATAGCTGCCAAGTCCTTGAATTTGCTGAGGACAGCCTTGTAAGTACTTGGAATTACTGGGCCTGGTCTTGGGCCCGCATCGTTGATCTGTCGCCAGGACTTCTTGGCGTTCGAACAGCGCGCTTCGGACTCTCCTTTTCGGCTCGGATGCCCGTCCCGGCGCGGAGGCCGGCAGCTCCGTCAGCGCGCTTCGGATGCTGGACCTTATGGATGCCCCCGGCACGGAGGCCGGGTACTACACGTCTGCTACCCCGTCGCCAGCAAAATCACGATCGCCCCGGCGAGCGACGAGGCGCCGCCCAGCATCTTGCGCGTGCTCATCGGCTCCTTGAGCCACACCCGCGCCAGCACCAGCGTGAAGAGCACGGAGAGCTGGTTGAGCACGGATGCCGCCGAGGTGCTGCTCGTGTACTTCACGCCTCCCAGCCAGAGCAGCATCGACACGTAGGTGCCCAGGAACATCGCCGGAACGAGCCGTCTCCAGACCTTCTGCGGCACGAAGACCTTGAAGATGGCCCCGCGGTCCTTGCGGAGCAGCGCCACATCAGATCGCCAGCGAGATCGACCCGGCGCCCATGCGCGTGAACGTCGTCTCCACCAGCCCGGAGTTGTCGAGCACCGGCTTCGCCAGGATCACGCCGAAGGCCATGATGACGATGGACGTGACCCCGAGCACCACGCCGCCCAGGTGCTCCTTGGCCACCGCCGCCGCCTCGCGCAGCCCCTCCCCGCTGGTCGTCGCCGCGAACAGCCCGCCCACCACCAACGCCGCCCCCGCCATGAACCCCAGCCCCAGCTTCTCGCCGAGGATGAGCACCGAGAACAGCGCCACCAGCGGCGCGTAGATGCAGTCGATGATGGCCATCATCCCGGCGCCGATGCGGCGCAGCGCCTCGAGGAAGAGGGTGTCGGCCACCGCCAGGCCCAACACGCCGCTCAGGATGATCCGCGCCCAGTCCTCGGGCGTGCGGTCCCGCGGGATGGCGTCGCCCATCACCAGCAGCGTCAGGCCGAACAGCACGAACGCCACGCTGTTCTTGAAGAGGTTCATCGCCCAAGGCGAGACCTCCTCCGAACGCTTGAAGAGGATGACGCTGACCCCCCAGGCAGCGGCGCATCCGAGAGACAGGGCTTCGCCCAGGTACGGCAGGGGAGTCGCGCTCACTTAGGCCTTCTTCGAGAATCACGCCGTTGTCCACGAACCACTTGATGGCGTCGGCGATGGTCTCCTCGAGCGGCCGGCAGCTGTACCCCAGCTCCTTCTCGGCCTTGGTGTGGCGGATGTCCTTGTGGCTGGTCGACAGCGTGGTCAGCGACTCGAAGGTGAAGAGCGGCCGGCTGCCGGTCACGCCCGCCCACGCCGTCGCGAACGGCACGCCGACCTTGGCCAGCCAGATGGGCGACTTGAGCGAGGGCACCTTCACGCCCGTCTCCTTGCCCACCAGGTGCGCCAGGTCGGAGAACGGCCGCCACTTGCCGCCCAAGAGGTACTTCTCGCCCTTGCGCCCCTTCTCCGCCGCGGCGATGGCGCCCTTGGCGATGTCGCGCACGTCCACCCAGTCGAAGCCGGCGTCGGGGAGCATCGGCAGGCTCTTGCGCGCGACCATCAGGATGGCGCCGCCCATCGCCGAGGGCTTGAAGTCGATGGGCCCCAGGACCGCGGTGGGGTTGACGATGACTGCGTCCAGGCCCTTGTTCAGGTACTCGCGGATCACGTGCTCGCCGCGGGCCTTGCTGGCGTCGTAGGTCAGGCAGACGCCCGGGGCCTCGATGCACAGCGGCCGGGTCTCGTCGAGCGGCTGGTCCCAGGGGTTGTGCTGGAAGGCGTGGATCGAGCTGAAGTGCACCAGGCGGCGCACGCCCTTCTTGAGCACCGCCTCGCAGACGTTGCGCACGCCCTCGCCGTTGATGCGGTTGACCATGCCGTCCGGGTCGCCGTTGACGGTGATCTTGCCGGCGAGGTGGAAGACGACCTCGCGGCCCTCGAAGGCGGCCTCGAGGCTCGCCGGGTCGAGCACGTTGGCCTTCATCGTCTCGAGCTTGAGCCCGTCGAGCGGCCGCGTGTCCTTGGTGTAGAGCGCGCGGACTTCGTGGCCGGCCTCGAGCAGCGCGCGGACGAGGTTTCCGCCGATGTGTCCGGATGCGCCGACGACCGCGACCTTCATGTGCTGCCTCCGAGGTTGGTCCTGGGAATCAAAGGAGGCGCGACCGTAGCAAATCCGTCCCCAACGGCAAGGTCGTCGGCGGGACACCGGGACGGTGAGCTCGGCGAGCTCGGTGAGTCCCATTCGTCCTCTAGGTCCTATGCGACTGATGGGACCGATGTGACCGGCGACCCCGAACCAGGCAGACGTGGTTGACGCTCCGCCGCCTTCCGGGCGATGGAGTGTCCCGACTCCGGAGGTGCGCATGCCCCCACAGGCCCTGGGCTTCTTCGTCGGCGCCGTGACCGCGCTCGTCCTCTTGGCCGTCTCCGTCGCCATCCTCCTCTTCCGCCCTCGCCGAGGCTCGAGGATCGCCGAGGTGCGGACCCGGGCCATCTTCGGCCAGCTCTTCCTGTGGGCCGCGCTCGGCTCGGCCGTGCTCGGGTTCGCCAGCGGCTGGCCCTTCCCCGCCCTCGCCGGCATCGACGACGTCGGCTTCCGGGTGATCTTCGGCATGGCGCTCGCCTTCAACGTCGGCTTCGAGCTCTGGTTCTGGCGGCCCTGGATGCCCAGGGTCCAGGTCCTCGCCGCCCAGACGCCCTGCGTCCCCGACTCCACCGAGGTGCGCCAACTGCTCGAGAAGCTGGGCTTCGTCCTGCTCGGCCACAAGCACGAGCGCAGCCGGCGAGCGACGCCCTGCGACGTCTACGCTCACGAAGCCGAGCGTGCCTGGGCCAACCTGACCACCGACTCGACCCGCGGTCTGCACGGCTACTTCCTGTCGACCTTCGCCGACGGCGCCTCGGTCATCACCTGGACCTGCAAGGAGAAGGCGTCCGAAGGCCGGGTCACCTGCGCCTGGGCCGACGGCTTGGAGAAGGCCTGGGAAGCTCCATCGGGCGAGCGTCTCCCGGCTGACCGGCACGCACGGCGCCCTTGAGCCTTGCAGGAGCGCCCAGGACCGGGAGCGGGCGACCCTCGCCTACTACCAGGCCCACGGCGCCTGAACGGCACGAATGCAAAGCAGGCCGTCCGGATGGGGCACGTTGCCTCGCCCGCCTCGATTCATCAATGACTTGGCCCACTTGACCCGAGGAACCCAATCGCGAGAGACGCCGGGAACATCGTGTGCGGGGCTTTTCGGTCTTGTGGCTGGCTTCAAACTCCCGCCTCTGCGAGGATCAGCCGCCGGCCGGCGAATCGAGGGGAGGACGTAGTCAGTGGCGCGCGAGCTTCCGAAGGCCCATCACCGCATCGCCAGCCTCGCCCTCGAATTGCGCCTGGCGACCCCGGCGCAGGTGGCCAAGGCGCTGGAGGCCTGCGAGGAAGGCCGCGCCAAGGACCCCGCCGAGTACCTGGAGCGCGAGCGCGTCATCAACGCCGCCCAGCGCTCGCAGCTCGAGCTGAAGCTCAAGAGCGCCCAGCCCGTGGCGCCGGCCGTCCGCCAGGACCCCGAGTCCACCCTGGTCGAGAACGCCGAGGCGCCCCTCTCGCCCGGCACCCGGCGTCCCGCCACCGCCTCCGCCAGCCCCTCGGCGCCCGTCCCCGGCAAGGCGCCGCCGCCGGTGGTCATCGACGACGATGACATCGAGCCCACCCGCGCCGAGACCCCCGGCTCGCTGGGCGTCGCCGCCCCCCTCGTCTCGCCCAACGCCACCGTCGACGGCAAGGCCGGCTTCCGCTCCACCCGCGGCAACCAGGCGATCAACCGCGTGGCGGAGCGCGAAGAGGAGGCCGGCGGCGAGGCGCTCGCCTGCGAGACCCCCGGCCGCTACACCTTCGTGCGCGTCCACGCCTCCGGCGGCCAGGCCAAGATCATGCTCTGCCGCGACGAGCACGTCGGCCGGGACGTCGCCATCAAGGAGATTCCAGCCGGACGCCTCGGCCCCCGACGCCCAGGCCAGCCGCTCGACCAGCGTCGAGGCCCAGCGCCTCTTGCGCGAGGCCCGGGTCACCGGCCAGCTCGAGCACCCGAACATCGTCCCGGTCTACGACCTGGGCCGGCGCAAGGACGGCGCGCTCTACTACTCGATGCGCTTCGTGCGCGGGGTGACGCTCTCCGAGAAGCTCAAGAGCTGCAAGACGCTGCAGGAGCGGCTGCGCCTGTTGCGGCCCTTCATGGACATCTGCTCGGCCGTCGCCTACGCGCACAGCCGCGGCGTCATCCACCGGGACCTGAAGCCCAGCAACGCCATGGTCGGCGAGTTCGGCGAGACCGTGCTGCTCGACTGGGGCATCGCCAAGGTCCGCGGCAAGCGCGACATCCGCGCGGTGGACATCGCCAACGAGCAGAAGCTGATGGCCGAGTACGCGGTCGCCGAGACCGTGGACGGCGCGGCCATCGGCACCCCGGCCTACATGAGCCCGGAGCAGGCCGCCGGCAAGGTCGACGAGATCGACGAGCGCAGCGACGTCTGGGGCCTGGGCGCCATCCTCTACCAGATCCTCACCGGCTCCCCGCCCAACACCGGCAAGACGCAGGCCGAGCTCTTCACCGCGGTGCTCGCCGGCCACGTCCGCCCGGTGCTGGACGTGTGCAGGGAGGCGCCGCCGGAGCTGGCGGCCATCTGCGAGAAGGCGCTGCGCAAGGAGAAGACGCGCCGCTACAAGACCGCCAAGGACATCGCCGACGAGATCGAGACCTTCCTGACCGGCGGCCGCGTCACCGCCTACCGCTACACCAGCTGGGAGCTGTTGCGCCGCTTCGCCGAGCAGAACAAGAAGGCCATGGCCGCGGCCGCCCTGGTGCTCGTGGCCATCGTCGGCGCGCTCATCCTGGTCAGCTTCGCCCTGCGCCGCGAGAGCATCGCGCGCGCCGACGCCAAGCGCGAGAGCACGATCGCCCACTTCAACCTCGCCGAGGCGCGCGCCAAGGAAGCCGACCAGCAGCGCGAGGACTTCCGCTTCGCCACCGCCGCCGGGCTCGCCGCCGAGTCGATGCTCAACAACCCGGCGCACCCCAAGGGCAGCTTCTACGTTCCCGAGTTCGCCGGCGAGCACGCCGAGGCGCGCCAGCTCCTGGTCAAGGCCGCCTCCACCATCTACCAGACGCGGCAGAACTCGCTCGTCGACCTCGCCGCCACCTTCAAGCTCGAGGAGGCGCTCACCCAGGTCGCCTACTCCGCCGACGGCAAGCGCCTGGCGGTGGGCAGCTACGACGGCAAGCTGCACATCTTCGATGTCCAGGCGCGCGAGCTCTTCAAGACCCTCGAGGGCCACAAGGACCGCATCTACACCATCGCCTGGTCCGCCGACGGGCGCATGCTCGCCAGCGCTGGCCGCGACCGGCGCGTCATCCTCTGGGACCCGCAGACCGGCGCGCAGATCAAGGCCCTGGAGGGCCACGAGAACCTCGTCTACCAGGTGGCCTTCTCGCCCGACGCGACGCTCTTGGCCTCGGCCAGCTGGGACCGCACGGTGCGGCTGTGGGACGTGGCCAGCGGCGAGACGCTCAAGACCCTGCCCCACGACGACCAGGTGCTGGCCGCGGCGTTCTCCCCCGACGGGCGGCTGCTCGCCACCGGCGGCGCCGACCACCAGCTGCGCGTCTGGCGGCTGCCTGGGCTCGAGCCGGTGCTGACCATGGCGGCGTTCACCACCGAGGTCCGCTCGCTTGCCTTCTCGCCGGACGGACGGTCGCTCGCCACCGGCGGCGGGGAGCGCAGCATCCGCGTCTTCCAGCCCGAGACCGGCAAGCCGCTGCAGACGCTGGAGGTGAGCCAGGGCGTCGGCGGCATCTGGTCGCTCGCCTACTCGCCCGACGGCCGCTACCTCGTCTCCGGTGGCTTCGACAAGACGGTGCGGGTGTGGGACGCCCGCGGCGGCAGCGCGCTGGCCACCCTCGACGCGCACGGCGGCACGGCCTACGGCGTCGCCTTCTCGCCCACGGGCGACACCATGGCCAGCGCCGGCCAGGACCGGCAGCTCAAGCTCTGGCGCGTGCGACAGGCGGACCGCCACGCGCTGACCGGGCACACCGGCGGCGTGCTGGGCGTCGCCTTCTCGCCTTTGGGCAAGCTCTTGGCCTCGGGCGGCAACGACAAGGTCGTGCGCATCTTCGACACGACGACTGGCCAGGCGCTGACCACGCTCGTCGGCCACAACAACGCGGTGCTGCGCCTGTCGTTCAGCCGCAGCGGCACGCTGCTCGCCTCGGCCGCCCGCGAGCGCAAGGTCATCGTCTGGGACCTGAAGGAAGGGCGCGCGCTGCACCGGTTGGAGCAGCCCCAGGAGATCTACGACGTGGCGTTCTCGCCGGACGGGAACCTGCTCGCCACCGCCGGCGTGGACAAGGGCGTGCGCCTCTACGACGCCACCCGCGGCGCGCCGCACGGCGTGCTCGAGGGGCACGAGGCGCAGCTGACGAGCGTGGTCTTCTCGCCGGACGGCAGGCTGCTGGCCTCCGGCAGCTTCGACAAGACCATCCGCATCTGGGACGTCGCCACCAGCAAGTGCGTCGCGGTGCTCAAGGGCCACAACGACTGGGTCTGGTCGCTCTCGTTCAGCGCCGACGGCACGCGGCTGGCCTCGGCGGGCAAGGACGGGGTGGCCATCGTCTGGGACGCCAAGACGTGGAAGGAGCAGGTGCGCCTCGCGGGCCACGGCCAATGGGTCAACAGCGCGCACTTCTCGCCCGACGGCCGGCTGGTGGTGACCGGCGCCGACGACGGCACCGCGCGGGTCTGGGAGGCCGCGACCGGCGAGATGAAGCTCATCCTGCACGCCGCGCGCGAGGTCTCGGGCGCGGACTTCTCGCCCGACGGGCGGATGATCGCCCTGGGCGACAACAACACCGTGCGGCTCTACCCGGTGGACTTCTCGGTGCTCGACGCGGAGCCGCAGAATCCTCCTCGAGGAGGCGCGGGCGGCCGGGTACCACCCCGAGCCGGCGAAGTAGGGCCCTCCCCCCTGCCCCCTCCCAAACCTCCCAAACTGCGGGAGGGGGTTCGTGGGTTGCCTTCGGCGACCTACGTCGGAAGCTCTTCCTCCTTCGCGAGTCGAGGTGCGCTCCACTGCTGCTCCTGTCTTCGTCCGCAACCGCCGCGGGCTGCCGGTGTTCAAGCCGGCAGAGGCCGAAGACGAGAAGGAGAGCGCCATGAAGCGGATGCTGACGATCGTAGCGTTGGCGATGGGCATCCTGGCGGCGACCCCGGCCTTCGCGGCCCGAGCGGACGAGCGCCAGGTGCGGCAGGAGGAGCGGATCCGCGAGGGCGCGGCGTCCGGCGAGCTGACCCGCCGCGAAGCCGCCCGGCTCGAGCGCAAGCACCACCGGCTGCAGCACGAGATCCGCCGGGACCGCGGAGACGACGGCCGGCTCGGCCCCGTCGAGCGGCGCCGGATCGAGCGCCGGCAGGACCGGCTCAGCCGGCAGATTCTGGCGGCAGAAGCACGACGCGCAGGAGTGCCGGTAGTCGTGACGCCAGCGGGCGACCTGCCGTGGGCAGGCCGCCCGTCGCTCATCTCTGCCTCAGCGCCGGCGCCGCTGGACGAGGACGCCAAGCGCCATGGCCGCCAGCGAGAGAAAGACCCCGCCGGGAACGCTGCTGCACCCGGCGCCACCGTAGGGATCCGTGGGGATTCCGGGGACGCCGGCCGCGTCGGCAGCTGGAGCCGGCGACGCGTCCCACGAAGCATCGGCGGCAGGCGCCGCCTCGGCGTCCGGCGCCGCCGCGGGTTCCCGGGCGTCCGGTCCAGGCTCGGCGAGTCCAGCATCGGGCGTGGGCTTTGCCGTCTCGGCATCCGGCCCAGGCGCGGCGACCTCGGCATCCGGTCCGGGTGCCGCGACACGAGCGTCCGCTCCAGGCGCAACGATCTGGGCGTCCGGCCCCGCCGGCGCCGCGGCATCCGCGCGCGCAGGTGATCCGGCATCGACCGCCGGCGTCGCGCCCGGGTCCACGTCCTGGCGCGAGGTGCCGATGACCATGCCGTCGTGGAAGATCGTCGCCGTCGAGGCGATGGTGTCGTCCCGGTAGAGGCCCTGCTTGAGGTAGTTGGTCTGCCCGGCGAACTGCGTCGGCGTGAAGGTCTTGGGCAGCGCGAGCTGGCCGTCGTACCGAGAGCCTCCACGAAGCCCACCGAGGCGTTGGGCGACCACTTCACGTGGAAGAGGAAGTCGTGCCAGACGCCGCGGACGAGCGGCGTGGTCCAGACCACCGCGGTGTTGGCGAGCATGCGCACCGTCTCGCCGCGGACCGAGAAGACCATCGGGGGCGAACCGTCGCTGCCGCTGTGGTGCCACTGCGTGAAGATCTGCCAGGGCGCGTCGCTGGGGTAGCTCTGGGGCCACATCGTCTGCCAGCGGTACCAGCGCTCGGTGCCCTCGGGCTCGTAGGACAGGTAGACGAGCTCGTTGCGGTTGCCGCTGGCGCCGATGGGGTTGTCCCCCTGGTTCACCGTCACCTTGAGCGCGTACTGGCCCTGCGTCACCGGCGAGGTGACGACCTGCAACCGGTCCTCCGAGACGACCTGCGCCTTCGACCACTGCGACCAGTCTCCGGTCTCGTAGTCGCCCCGCCAGACCACCGAGGCCTGAGCCGGGACCGCCGCCAGCAGCGACAACGACAGAGACGCGACTGCACCACACCGAGCGAGCTTGCCCATCCGTCCTCCTCCAGCCAGCGGGGCTGGGAGGGCGGACTCTGGCAAGGCTCGGGCCAGGGCCCGTTCTCCTGTGGACGATGCTTGCCAGGCGACCTTCAGCCTGGAGAGAGAGGACTACGGCTGTGGCCGGGCGACTACGGTGGCGGGTCGCGAGAGGCTCGGAGGGCAGACCGGCGCGGCCTACGGCGTCGACGTCAGCGGGTCAGACTGCAGCGTGCTCAGGCATCACCCGCCCTTCTCCTTGCTTGCGCTCCGGCCGGCAAATCCGGTACGTGGGCGTCCTTCGATTCCCTGGAGTCCCGGATGGTCGAGCAGAGCCTCATCGAGTCAGTCCACCGCGCGGCCTATGTCGCCGACGCCCATGCCGATTCGCTGATGTGGAACCGCGACCTGACCGTGCGCTCCGAGGAAGGCAACGTCGACTTCCCCCGGCTGCGCGAAGGTGGGGTCAAGCTGCAGTGCTTCACGCTGGTGACCCGCGGCTGGCCCTACGTCGACGGCTTCCAGCTCCTCGCGCTGCGGCAAGGCTGGCCGAAGGCACCCCGGGCGAACGAGCGCTCGCGAGCCCACTGGCAGATCGATCAGCTCGAGCGGTTTTGCGCCAAGGTCCCGGCCGAGGCGGCGATCGCCCGGCGGGCAGACGACCTGGCTGAGAACGAGAAAGCCGGCCGCATCTCCGCCGTGCTGGGCATCGAGGGCGCGCACGCGCTGGGCAACGACCCCGGCCAGCTCGCGCGCTTCGCGGAGCGCGGCGTGCGGTTCATGTCGCTGACGCACCTGGGGCACAACGACGTCGGCGGCTCGTCCTTCCCGCTCACCAGCAAGAAGGGGCTCACCTCCCTGGGCCGCGAGAATCGTGGCCGAGATGACGCGGCTCAACCTGGCCGTCGACCTCGCGCACGCCTCCCGCGCCCTCATCGACGACGTGCTCGCGACGTCCGTCCGGGTGTTCTGCTCGCACACCGGCATCGCCTCGGCGCACAAGCTCTGGCGCAACCTCGACGACGACGTCCTGCGGGCCGTCGCCGCGCGCGGCGGGGTGGTCTGCGTGATCTTCGCGGTCGCGTTCCTGGGCGGCAAGACGATGGACCACCTGGCCCGGCACTTCCTGCGCGCGATCGAGGTGGCCGGCGAGGACCACGTGGGGCTGGGCTCCGACTTCGACGGCGCCGTGAAGACGCCTCAGGCGCTGCGCGGCGCACAGGACCTGCGCGCCATCACCCGCTCGCTGCTCGAGCACGGCGTCCCGGCGCCGGTCGTCGCCAAGGTGCTCGGCGGCAACCTCAGACGATTCCTGGAGCAGGGGCCGCTCGCCGCGCCGAGCTAGGCCAAGGCGAAGGCCGAGCGCCCGCGTCCCGACGTACCCGATCCAGTTCAGCGCGATGACTTGCCCGGACGCCTGCCCGTTTGGAACGGGCAGCGTTCGCTGCCAGGGCCAGCTTCCCGCCCCGGGTTGAAGGTGCCCGGCCCCTCGAACTGCTCCCTCGGCGGCGACGGCCGCCCGACCCGCCGGCGTGCCCGAAGGCTGGGAGCTGGAACGCCGCTTCGCTCCCCGGTGCGGCTTCTACGTCGCGTCGAGCAGGAGGCTGCTGCCCGGGGCCATCCGCTGGGAGCCGTGCCCGGAGGGCGCGCCACTGCCGCAAGGGGGCTGCAGGTTGATGGCCGCCAATTCCCCTCGAGAGCCAGGGCCGCCCATCGCCGATGCGGCATGGGTCGGCCCGAGGGGGCAGGTGATGCTCGGCGTCTACCGCAGCGCCATGCCCGCGCTCAAGGGCGTCTACTGGCTCGTCGGCGAGGCGGACGGACCGGTCCAGACATCGATCCTGCAGACGCCGGGCAGCCCCTGAACGCTGGTGTTCACCAGCCTCCTGGGCGGTCGCTATGCGCTGCGGTCTTCGAAGACCAGCGCTCCGTTGGGGGAGGCCTCTTCGCTGGGGAGTGGAGCGCTCTGTCGCCCCGCCTCGCCGTTCGCCTGGGCGGGCAGGCGGCGCATTCGCCCTTCGCGGGCCCGTTCGCGGTCCTCGATCTCACCAGCGAGTTCTCGTACGAGCCGCTTGCATGGGACAGCGGCGAGCGGCTGCCCCGGCTCTGGTCTGCCGAGCGGGAGCCAGGGATGAAGCTGGAAGCGCCCGTGCTCGCTGCGGGGGCCGTGTTCTGGCAGGCGAGCAACCTCAGGCACTCCAAGGTGCAGGTCTACACGCCCTCGGGAGGCGTCGCCGACTTCCTCGCCGCGGGAGAGTCGAGCGGTCGCGGCGTGGCCGACTTCGGGACAGATGGAAAGGACATGGTGTGGATCGAGGCCCGCGGTGGGCCTGTCCGGCCCGAGGAGGACGTTGATCGAGCGCGCGACGACGGGCGCTACGAGCACGTGTCGATCCTCACCGCACCGTTCACGACCGCCCCCACCGCTATCCGGGCGAGGCGCTTGAGGGAGGAGTCCGGCTCGGACTTCGGCACCTCTGGCTTCGTGGTCGGCTGCGGCTACGCGGCGCGCCTGGGAGCGGAGCAGCTGAGAGTTGTCCGTCTCTCCGATGGTCGATCGTGGTCTTTGCGCAGCGGCGCCGGGTGGCGCTGGTCCTCCCCGATGGCGATGACCTGTCAGGAGCTGTTCGTCCGGGTCAGCGTGGAGGGGAGAATCCGCCTCGCCCGCGTGCGTCTGGAGGCTTCCTCGACGGCGGCCACGAAGAACGCACGCGATCTGCTGATTGACGCGCTGAGGTGGTGAAGGGAGAAGCCTTCAGCCAGAGCGTTCCTCGGGGCACTGCGGCACGCGATACCCCTCTGCTCGCTCTCGGAGTACCTTTCGAGCCACGAACTTCGTCTCCCGGGTGAGCCGGTAGGAAGGCGTCCCCATCAGCTCGTTCCGTGGTGAGTGCGAGGTCCTCAGGAAGTCTCGACGTTGGCGGCGCCCATGGCGGTCCCGACAGCTGTCTCGAGGGTGGTGAGCTCCGCGTCGGACAGTTCCCGGAACAGCTCTCGCTTGTTCTTCGAGAGCCTCCCTCCATTGCGCATGACGATCTGCACGAACAGGCTGGCGCGGCGATCGGGCATGTCCACGATCTCCCGGACCGCCCGCATGGCTGCGTCGTAGACGATGACGAAGCCGAGCTCCTCCTTGAGGTCCTTGTGAACGGTCTCCTCGACCTTGGAGTAGAGGAACTCGGCGAGCGCGGTCGCGTCGAAGTAGCGGTAGAGGCTCGCAGACTCGCTGGTGACCTCGATCTCCCTCGCTGGAGTCCAGCGCCATTCGAGGTGCGGCTGAATGGTGCGGGAGAAGGTCTCCAGCGCCACGTCATAGCCGTGCCGGTCCCGGACGATGGCCGCGGAGACTGGGAACAGCATGCCGGTGGGCGTGAAGCCCTCTCGCGCCAGCACGTGGTGGATGAGGAAGCGATGGATCCGGCCGTTGCCGTCCTCGAAGGGGTGGATGAAGACGAAGCCGAAGGAGGTGAGCGCTGAAGCGACCACGGGGTCGGTCGCGCCGCAGAGCCGAGCCGTCATCCCGGCCCACCCTGACATCAGGGCCGGGACATCCTGGGGGCGCGGGGGGATGAAGTGGACCACCTCGCGGTAGCCGCCGACGGTCTCCCCGACGAAGTTCTGGAAGTCCCGGTAACCCTTTGCGGCGTAGCGCGGGTCGACGATGGCGTTCTGCAGCGCGAGCATCGCCGCGGGTGCACCGGGTTCGAACGACTGCGCCGCGCGCAACGCCTCCACGAAGCGCTCGGCGCGCAACCCCGTTGCCGTCTCGTGCTCTATCTCGAAGCTGCTCTTGGTCTCCTTCGTGTAGAGGAAGTTCACGGCCCGCGTCAGCACCTCGGGCGAGCACCCGGCGACCAGGGCATTGACCGCTTCGGAGAGTGCCGAGCCCATCGAGCCGGCCAGACGCTCCGTGCGCCGCACCGTCGGGCAGAAGGTTGGAACCCCCAGGAGGTTGTCGTTCACCTTCTGGCGTTTCGACGGACGCCCCTTCGCCACGACCTGCAGGGTGGGCGACAGCGCATCGACGTACCCCACCCCCTTCACCTCCGGGAGATCGAGCGTGGAGTTGGTGAGCCACTCGTAGAGGAACCAGGCGCGCCGGGCGTAGGCGCCGTTGGGCTCCCGCCTCACCCAGGCCTCCAATTCCGGTCGGGGGCTCGCCTTGAAGACCCCTGCAAGGATTCCGAGATCGACCGGCTCGTACCTCAACGCGAATCGCAAGTGGCCGGCCAGGTCATCGTCCGGCATGTAGGCGACGGGGTACCTCTCCGTGGTTTGGCCGTCGGAGGAGATCGTTTTGCGACCACCGGCGGCTATCACTGACGTCACCGACGGCCTGGGCGCTCGCAGTTTGTAGGCGGCCGCAAGCGCTGCCAGCCCAACCACTCGATCTGCCTCACACCGCGCCATGTGCCGCTCCTTCCTGCCAAAGTGTTCGCACCCCTCCATTTTTGCTCGTGTTTTGGCAAAGAACCACATTTTCGTTCGCAATATTGGGATTACCGTCTTTTTGGGCAGTACCCATGCTTGCAGATCTCCCGCCATGCCCGGGTTTACGAACAAATTTTCAGACCGACTGGCGAATCGGCAGGCCTGAAGAGGGGGGCTCCTTCTCCGACTTGGAGACCGCAATGGCGGACGAAGGCACGATTGGCCCGAGCATGAACGAGGCACCGCCCCCCGGCGCCTCGTGCGCATGCTGGGTCGGCGCGCTGCTCATCGTGGCGGTCTTCGCGACCCTCCAGATCGCGGCGGCCGGTGACCTGGCGCCGCGCCGGAGCCCAGCTCGTCTTCGACGTGCTCGACCCGGCGGCACGGGCGGTGGTGCACACCCAGACCGAGCCGCGGTGACGCAGCCGCGCGCCCGCCACCTCGTGCACGCGGCCTGACGGACGGCGACTGGTCCTTGGAGCTCGCGCCCTCGAAGCGGCCCAGGACGAAGGCTGCCAGGCGTGCGGCCGAAGCAGCCACGCTCGTCGTCGGCGGAATCGTCACGCTCGTCGCCGGTTCTTGAGGCAGGGAGACTGCTTCGGGGACGGTCGGCTGTGCTCGCAGCCGGAGAGAACAAGGTTAGACTGCCGCCCGTCCGACCCTTCAGGAACGCTGCTCGAGGTCCATCCATCGTGAATCGCCACGCTCTCTGCGCCCTTCCGTCCCTCCTGGCCGCCTGGGCCCTGTACGCCACGCCCCTCGCTCGCGCCGCCGAACCTGCGGCTGCGCCCGCCGAGCCCGCGAAGGCTGAACCGGCCAAGGCCGAACCCGCCAAGGCAGCGGCGGCCGACCACCCGTCCGACCGACCCGCCGGCAACTCCAACGTCGAGACCTTCGACGACCAGGCCCGATTCATCGCCGGCCTGCCGGTCTCCGAGGGCTCGCCGCTCGCCGAGGTGGAGAAGGACGAGCAGTGGCAGGACTACGCCAAGTCCCTCGACAAGGACTGGACGAAGATCCGCACCAAGCGCCTGGACGCGATGTCCCAGTTCTCCTCGAAGGAGCTGGCCCCGAAGATCGACCCCAAGGCCAACCTCTTCTACTTCTTCGGCGGCCCCGACTTCCTCTCCGTCTCGGTGCTCTACCCCGACGCGCCGGTCTACATCCTGGCCGGCCTGGAGCCCATCGGCTTCGTCCCGCAAATCTCCAAGATGAAGCAGGACCGGCTCGACCGCTCCATCGACAACCTGCGCAAGACCATCATGAACAACGTGCGCGCCAGCTTCTTCAGGACCAACGACATGTCCGGCGACCTGACCCGCACCGAGTTCAAGGGCGTGCTGCCGGTGCTCGAGCTGTTCGCCGCGCGCGCCGACTTCAAGGTCCTCGACGTCCAGTACTTCGAGCTCGGCGACCAGGGCGAGGAGCAGGTGCTCGCCGACCCCACCAAGGGCGACAAGAAGAAGCCGCAGGGCATCAAGCTGCGCCTGCTCAAGAAGGGCCGCGACCAGGAGCAGGTGCTCTACTACCTCAAGCAGGACGTCGCGAACTCGGTGCTCAAGAACACCCCGGGCTTTCTCGCCTTCTTCAAGAAGCACGCGCCGGCCAACCACTTCTTCAAGGCGGCCTCCTTCATCCTCCACGACGCCAAGCGCTTCTCGACCACGCGCGACTTCGTCATGGAGAACGCGCTCTCCATCCTGCAGGACGATTCGGGCGTCCCCTTCGACCAGCTGCGCAAGCCGAAGGAGAAGGAGCCCAAGTGGACCACCCATCTCTACGGAAAGTACTTTCGCCCGCTGCCGCCCTTCGACAAGCACTACCAGGACGGGCTCATCAAGGCGTTCAAGACGGAGACCGTCGAGCCGCTGCCGTTCGTCACGGGCTACCGCCATGAGGGCGAGGCGAACCTGGTGCTGGCGATTCCCAAGAAGGCGGAGGAGGCCAAGCCCGCGGCGGCGCCTGCCGAGCCGGAGAAGAAGGAAGAGACGAAGCCAACTCCGTAGCGAGGAACAGGATCTGCCGCCGCCCGCTTGTCGGTGAGAGCGGACGTGTCTTCAGCAACACCGCCCTCGGCTGAGACGCCACAGCCGCGCCGCCGCTACTCCCGATCGCCCGGGTGGAACGTGCCCTGGTTCAGCCGCTCAGCCAGCTCCAGGGTCCGGCGCGTGTCGGCCCGGACCTTCGCCTCATCGAGCGAGCCGTCGGCTGCACAGAACGCAGCGACGTCCGTGTGGACCGCGAACGTCGGGCCGTCGGCCCGCCACATCTGGAACGTGGAGAACGCGAGGCCCACCGCCGACGCGGTCATCAGCCCCGGCGGAAGAGGGCCTGGCTTTCCCATGGCGACCATGACCAGGCCCGCCACCGAGAGCGCGACCGCCAGCACGCCCAGGCGCCAGGGGCTGCGCTGGCCGCGCGCGAACGCCATCAGGATCAGGAGGACGGTCGTATAGGCCACCAGCGACCCGGACAGGCGCAAGTCCGCGCGCAGCAGCCAGGCCGCCGCCAGGCCCCAGACCACCGCGGCCCAGTGCAGGGTGCGCAGGCTCGCGCGGTGGGCGCCGGCGTGGACGAAGCACTGCAGCCGCGCTCCGTCGAAGAACACCAGCAGCGGACCCTGGCTGCCTTCGCCCCGGGCGTGCAGGAGCTGGACGTGGAGCTTGTGGCCGCCGTCCAAAGCGAGCTCCTTGCCGGGCGTCGCGGCCTCGTCGAGGCTCAGCCGCTGCTTGAAGCCGGTGGCGGGGACGGCGACCTCGAGCTGCGCGAAGTCCTCGTCGGTCTCGACCTCCGCGAGCGCGCGCAGCGGCGTGCCGAACTCGTAGCGGAGCTTTCGGAGAGGTCTCGGGGCGGTCTGCTCGTCGGACATGGCGCGCGGACCGTACGATCGCCGGGGCCTGCCAGCAAGGCGCGAGCAGCGCGGTGCCCAGGATGGGCGGGCACTCCGATTCGCCGCACAACGTGCTCGGTGCCAGTGCCGGGATCGCTGAGCGGGGCGCGTATGCTCCCCACATGAGCCGCCTTGCCCCCATGTCCCTGTCGTTGCTGTGCCTTCTCCCCGCCCTCGCGCGAGCTGCGCCCGCGAACCGCGAGGAGGCGCGCCGGGCGCTGGCCGTCGTCCTCCAGGAGATGGCCCCGGGCGGCGAGGCGCTCTCGCTGGGCGACCCGAAGGTGCCGGCGCTGCTGGCGAAGGGCTGGCGGCTGATGGGCGAGTGGGGCGCGGCGTATCTCGACGCTCGCCCCGGGGCTTCGGCGCAGGAGCTGGCGAAGGAGCTGGACGGGCTCTCCGCGGACAAGGCGCTTTGGACGTTTTCGACGGGGGCCGTACGGCTCAATGCCGAGGCCTTCGTCGTCGACTCGACCTTCCTCACCCCGGACGACTTCGTCGCCACGAGCACGTTCATGGTCCTGGCGAAGAGCGAAGGGAAGTGGCAGCTCGCCTGGAACGTGAAGGACCTGGCGGCGGCGCACCTGGAGAAGCGAGACGACCTTGGCCGTTGGGCCTACCTGATGGGCGGCGGCTACGGCGACGGTCCGCTCTTCGGTCACGTGCACGCCTTGCCGCGCGAGAAGGGCGGCCGCGCCCGGTTCTACGTGGAGGCCGGGGCCGCGGGGCAGGGCGGGACGCTCCCGGCGCAGGTGAGCCTGTGGGCGTGGACCGGCAGGGAGGCGGAGCTTCTCGCCATCGCGACCTACTTCAGCAGCGTCGACACGCCCAGTGCGCGGCTCGCCGGCGGCGTCCTGGAGGTCTTCACCAAGGAGGACCCCAAGACGTTCTTCTCCTGCGGCATGTGCCCCGAGCCCCGCGGCGTCTGGCGGCTGCGGGTTGGCCCCGACAAGGTGGAGGATTCTGGGGCGCCACTATCTGCAGCCGGAAATTGAGCTGGTCGACAACCTCCTCGACCGCATCGCCCTGCGCGCACCGGCCACGGACCTCGCCGCGCCCGCGGTCATCGAGAGACTCGATGAACTCTTCCCGGAGAAGGAGGACGCGCGGCACTTCCCCTTCGGCATGCTCGGCGAGACCAAGGTGTCGCGCGCCGGCGCCGTGCGGAGGGTGGTGATGGGCTTCGACGACGGCGTCTTCACCTTCACGCTCGTTGAGCGCGCCGGCAAAGCCTTCTTCACCGCCGTCGAGACGCCGGCAACCGCTGGGAATGAGTGAGCCCCTCCCGAAACTTCGGGAGGGGCCCGTCGAAGCTCTCGGGAGCCAAGAGCCGCCGTACGTTCGAGCTGGTCCTACTTGGCGGCCGGGGTCGACTGGGTCGCCGTAGACGTCGTCTCGCTCGCCGCCGGGGCTGCCGGGGGCGGGCCCTTGAAGGTCAGCGGGTCGTGGGCGGTCTGCGCCACGATCAAACCGTGCTCGACGACGTAGGTGTCCGCGCCATCGACGATGGAGACGATGGGCGTATCCACCGTGAAGGTGATGAAGATCACGTTGTTGGCGATGTTCAGCGTGGTGACGGTCGGCAGGGCGCCGCCCAGGAGCGTGAACATCATCTCCAGCCCGGCGCGGATCTGCTCCTTGCCGCGCGCGACGCCCGCGGGGGTCATGACCACCGCGTCGTCGGCGTAGTCGCACATCACGCGGTCGAGGTCGCCGACGGTCATGGCCGCCAGGCGGTCGGCCCACACCTGCGCGGGAGTCCGGTGCTTGAGGCCGTGCGGGCACTGGTAGCCCTTGTCGGCTTTGCCGCCTTTGTCGCCCTTCTTGCCGTCGTTGTCGGCGAAGACCAGGCCGGGAACGGCGAGCATCGTCAGGATCAACGAGGCGAGGCGCAGGGAACGACACTTCATGATGCGGCTCCTTCCATGGGCGCCCTCAGGGCGCGGCTGTTTCTGCGTTGGACCGCCCCAGAGATCCGGGGCCGGGGACCGAAGGCGGCGCCCGTCGCAAGCGCCCGCCATGGAGGAGCGACGATAGGCTGCGGCCGGGGACGATTTCGATACTACGAACGTAGTGCTTTCGACCCGACGGTCATGGGCTCTCGGCCGCCGGCTTTTGATCGAGCGCCCACGCCCCGCAGTACAGGAGCATCTCCACCCGCGAGTGCACCTCGAGCTTGCGGTAGACGCGGCGCAGGTGGACCCCCACGGTGTGCTCGGAGATGCCGAGCTGCTCGGCGATGTTCAGGTCGCTGAACCCGCGGGCCACGAGCTGCGCGATCTCGCGCTCGCGCTGCGACAGGTCGGCCAGCGTCGCCCGCGGCGGCTCCCGCTGCGCAGCGCCACAGGCCGTGGCCAGGTCGAGCGCGGCGCCGATGGTCTTGGAGGCCAACCGCGCCACCTCGCTCAGCTCCGGGCCGAAGGTGCGCAGGGCCTCGGCGGAGGCGCGCCGGGTGCCCATGGAGATCCACCCCACCACCTGGTCGCGCGCGTCGAAGAGGAAGACGTTGACCAGCCCGCCGGCGCCGGCGGGCTGCAGCACCTGCTTGCGGACCTTGGAGACCAGCTGGGGCCGGGCCTCGTCCACCTCCGGCGTGAGCGGCGCGTAGGCCTGCCGGCCCACCCGCTTGCTCAGCTGCGCGCCCATCCCGCTCCTCTCGATCTGCGGGAGCAGCTCGTCCAGGAAGGTGCCCTGGGTCATGGACGCGAGGCGCTCGGGGACGGTCGCGGCCGAAGCCGACAGGTACTGGCCCGGTGGGCAGGTGAAGACCCCGACCATGGCGGCTTCGCCGGTGAGATAGAGCGCTTCGGCCAGCTGCCGCCGCCACTGGGCCCCGGGCTCCAAGTTCCGTGCTGCCTGCTTGGCCCGCTCCCACGAACTCATGCAGCCGCCTTGCCCCCGCCGCCCCCTTTGCGCCGCGGAGGATAGCATCGGCGTCTCTCCACGCTTGGGAGGAAGATCGGTCCGTCCTCGCCCCGGAGGCGCTGTCCTGCCTTCCGCGACGGAATCCTCGAACGGGCCCCGAATCGAAGCGCGCCGCTGCTACCCTGGCCGGCGCCTGGAGGGACGAACCGGATGCGCGCGCAAGAATGCCCGTGGTGCCGCGAGTCGATTGACGAGGCGTCCGCCGGTTGGGAGGAGGCGCTCGAGACTGGGCAGTGCCCCTTCTGCCGCCGCTTCTACGACCGCGCCCGCGAGGCCCAGGCCGAGGAGAAGGTCCAGCGCGCCTCCCACGACCCCAAGCTGCTCGCGCAAATCCGCAAGGCCCGGATCGCCGCGGCCTTCGGCGGACCGTCGTGCGTCGTCCTGGCAGTCCTCGCCTTACTGCTGCACCTCCCCATGGCCCGATATGTGGCCTTCGTAGCCATCGCCACCGCCGCCTCGCTCATCAGCTTCGCGCTCAACCACGACGTCCGCGCCGAGGTGCGCGGCCGGGTCGGCAAGCTCCCGGGTCCCGAGACCGTGCGCGCCGCCTGGCGCCGGGGCCTGTTCGTGGCGCTCTTCTTCGTCGGCCTGGCCGCCGCCGTCTACTGGGGCTTCGAGGCGATGGGCTTCGACTGGACCCTCGGGCGCTGAGCCCGGCGAGGCTTCTTCGGTCGTAGACTCCCAGCGCCCGGTCAGAACGCGATGCAGGTCTGCGAGGTCGCGGCGCACAGGTCCCGGGCGGCGATCCTCATGACGACGATTCGTGAGAGAGTGCCAGGGTCTTCCGGGCCGCCAGGGAGGGACGATGAGCCAGAAGAAGGATGACCGGTCGCCACAACAACGCGCCGCCGACCACTTGAAGAAGGTGCTGCGCAAGGCCGCGATGGGCGGTGCCGCGCTGGGAATGACTACGGGTTTGGCGTCGTGCTGGCTCGCGGGCGACCCGCCGGCGCCGCCGTTCTGCGAAAACAGCCCGTCCTCGCCCAGGTTCACCCTCCTCTTCGGCATCGATGCGTCTTGGCGCCAATCCGACGCAGGTCAATCGCTCGTCCACGTCGAGGTGGCCTTCCGGAACGGCAACGGGGAGGTGGTCTTCCACTCGGACCCGACGCTCGCCGGGGCCACGCTGGTCTCCATCCAGCGCGAAGAGCAGGCAGTCCGCTTCGACTTCGTGCCCGAGGCCGGCAAGGTGGCCGTCGACGTGGTCATTCCGCTGACCTGCGACTCGAAGGTGGAGTCGATGAAGCTCCGGTTCGACGTCTCCCAGCCGAGCGGCAGCGTCCCCCACTCCATCCTGGAGTAGCCGAGACGCGAGGCTTCATGTCTTGCGACCTGAGGACGCCGCTTGACGTGTCGCCAACGACGGCGCGGCGCGGCGACCCACGGGATATCCGATGCGCGACCCTGGCCTTGGAAGAACGAGGCCGCCGTCAGTGGGTGGAGGGGTCGTCCCGAAGCACCAGGTCCAGCGCCTCGCTCAGCTCGCCGAGGCTCCACGGCGTGTGCACCACATAGACGAAGGACCGATTGGCCGCGCCCGCGAGCGTGCCCGTGCGCAGGCCTCGCGACAGCAACAGGACTCGGACCTTCGGGCTCGCGCTGCAGGCCCGGCTCGCCAGGCTCGGGTCGGAGCAGATGAGGGCATCCGGAGACTCGGTCATCAACAGATGCTGGGGGGCCTCGGTCACCTTGGAGCTCACGACCCGGTGCCCCCGCCGCTGCAAGACGACCTGAAGCACCTGCTGCGCCTTCGGATCACTCTCTGCCAGTAGCACCCGCGCCATGGCCCCTCCCCATGCCCCAGCCCCGCCCGGTGCGGAACTTGGCGCGTGATGCCTGCTGAGCAACCTCCCGCTTGGGCGGGCGTTCCGAAGCTGTAGCGGATGGTCCTGCCCAAGCAGCCAACGTCTTTCGCCCGCTGCATCCCCCACCGACGTCACGAATCCGATCAGGCGACCTCCAGCGCGGCGCCCGGTCGTGCCCGGCGCCGCCGCTGAGAGCCCGCGGTCATGTCACAAGAAGCGATCCGATCTTCAGCATTCCGGGCGAGTTGACCCGACCCCGCCTGCTCTCGAGCCGAACGGGATCGTCAGCCCTTTCCGCGGAGCGCCTTGCGCGGCTTGAGGCTGCAGGCACAGTCGCCGACCCACAGCTCCTCCGGGTTCACCTTCGTCGGCATCCCCTCCTTCTCCCAGTCGAGGATGCCGCCGTTGAGGTTGGCGACGTCCGCCCAGCCCTTCTCCAGCAGGAAGAGCACGGCGTCCTTGCTCCGCAACCCGACGGCGTCGGCGAGGATGAGCGGCCGCCCGCGGGGAAGCTCTTGGTACGAGTCCTTGAACGTGCTCGTCGGCAGGTAGATCACGCCGGGCACGTCGAAGGTCTTCATCACCACCTCGTACTCCTCGCGCACGTCCACGATGGCCGCGCCGCGCTCCACCGCCGCGAGCACCTCGCGGCCGGAGATGTGCGTGACCCCGGCGATGAACAGCCCCTGGCCTTGGAAGAACGGGGCCACGGCGGCTACTCCGGCTTTCGCGCGTAGACCTTCACGCTCCAGATCTGCCCGACGAGCTTGCGCGCCGCGGGCCGCAGGTCCTCGGCGGCGACGCCACAGCCGCACCCGCCGCCGCAGCAGCCGCCCTCCTCCTCGGGGATCTCGGAGATGAAGAACGCCTCGAGCTGGTCGGCGTCGTAGACGAGCCGATCGCGCACCTCGACGCCCTCCAACCCTGCCGCGCGCAGTCCCGCCAGGTACTGCTTCTCGCTGATCGCGCCGGCGATGCAGGAGGCGTAGAGCCGCTCGTCGTTCTTGAGCTTGGCCGGCATCTTCTGCGCCACGATGTCCGAGACCAGCATCTCGCCGCCCGGCTTGAGCACCCGCGCGATCTCCTTGAAGACCTTCTCCTTCTCCGGCGAGAGGTTGATGACGCAGTTGGAGATGACCCAGTCGACGCTGCCGCTCTCCACCGGCATCTTCTCGATGATCCCCTTGCGGACCTCGACGTTCTTCAGCCCGGCGGCGCGCACGTTCTTCCGGGCCTTGGCGATCATCTCGTCGGTCATGTCCACGCCGATGACCCTGCCCTTGGGCCCCACCTTCTTCGCTGCGAGCAGCAGATCGATGCCGGCACCGGAGCCCAGGTCGAGGACCGTCTGGCCCTTCTTCACGCCCATCATCGCCACCGGGTTGCCGCAGCCGAACGAGTTGACGACCGCGTCCTCCGGCAGCCTCTTCAGCTTCCAGCTTCGAGTAGCCGCCGAACTTCACCACGACGCCCTTCTGGCTGGTATCCGACGAGCCGCAGCAGCCGCCGCTCGCCTTCTTCTGACGCTCCAGCGCCTTGGCGTAGGACTTCGAGACTCCCTTGCGGATCGAGGTGCTGGTCTTGGTCGTCATCGGTTCTCCTCCTTGGTGGGCCAGCTCGAGAACAGCGCTCCGAGCCGCCGCGATAGTTCGTCCCTGACCTTCCGGAAGGCGTCGAGCTGCGCCTCCTCGGAACCGGTGACCGCCGCGGGATCCGGCAGGCCCCAGTGCACGCGCAGCGCCTTGCCCAGGAACAGCGGGCACTCCTCTTCGCCGCACAGCGTCACCACCACGTCGACCGACTTGGGGTCGATGGCGCTGACGTGCTTGGCCACGTGCGTCGAGAGGTCGATCCCGATCTCGCGGAGCGCCGCCATGGCCTGAGGTCGGACCTTGGTCGGCGCCGAGCCGGCCGACGAGACCTGCACGCCGGCCGGTGCCAGCGAGCGGGCGATTCCCTCGGCCATCTGGCTGCGCGCCGAGTTGGCGACGCACAGAAACAGGAAGTGCCGCGGGCGAGCCGCACGGATGGCTTCCAAGTCGGCCTTCCAGGCTTCGCCCGCGATCTCGCTCATGGTCAGCCGGCCTTCGCCTCGCCCGCGCAGCTCTCGACCGCGCCGAGCTTGGACGTGTCGTTCGGGAAGTACCTTCGCTGGATCCAGAGCGCGACGTTGACCAGTCCGATGAGCGCCGGAACCTCGACGAGCGGGCCGATGACCGCGGCGAACGCCGCGCCATGGTGGATGCCGAAGGTGGCGACGGCGACGGCGATGGCGAGCTCGAAGTTGTTGGACGAGGCGGTGAAGGAGAGCGTGGCCGACTGCGCGTAGGTCGCGCCCACCTTCTTGCTCATCCAGAACGAGAACAGGAACATCACCACGAAGTAGATGAGCAGCGGGACGGCGATGCGCAGCACGTCGAGCGGCAGCTGCACGATGGTCTCGCCCTTGAGCGAGAACATCACCACGATGGTGAAGAGCAGCGCGACCAGCGTGATGGGGCTGATCTTCGGGATGTAGCTCTTGCGGTACCAGTCCTCGCCCTTGAGCGCCCGGAAGCCGAAGCGCGAGGCGACGCCGGCCAGGAAGGGGATGCCCAGGTAGACGAAGACGCTCTTGGCGATCTCGCCGATGGTGATCTTCTCGATGGTCTCGATGGTCGCGCCCTGCAGCCCGAGCTTCGCCGGCAGGAACGCCACGAAGAACCAGGCGTAGACCGAGAAGAAGAGCACCTGGAAGAGCGAGTTGAAGGCCACCAGGCCCGCGCAGTACTCGGTGTCGCCCTTGGCCAGCTCGTTCCAGACGATGACCATGGCGATGCAGCGCGCCAGGCCGATCATCATCAGGCCCACCATGTACTCGGGCTTGTCGCGCAGGAAGAGGACGGCCAGCCCGAACATCAGCACCGGCCCCAGGACCCAGTTCTGGATCAGCGAGAGCGCCAGGACCTTCTTGTTGCGGAAGACCTGGCCCATCTCCTCGTAGCGGACCTTCGCCAGCGGCGGGTACATCATCAGGATGAGGCCCACCGCGATGGGGATGGAGGTCGTCCCCACCGACAGCTTGTCGAGCATCGGCACGACGCCGGGGACGAGGTAGCCCATCCCCACGCCGACGCCCATGGCCAGGAAGATCCAGAGCGTGAGGTAGCGGTCGAGGAACGAGAGCTTGCCGACGACGCCCTTGGCTTGGTCACTCATAGGGTTTCCCTCCTGCGGTCGTGGTCAAAGGCTCGCGACGAGAGCCTTCAGGCGCCGCAGCGCCCGCTGGTTGACGCAGTAGCAGACGCGCGGCCCGTCGATCTCTCCGTCGATGAGGCCCGCGTCCTTGAGCACCTTGAGGTGCTGCGAGACGGTCGACTGGGCCAGCGGCAGCTCGCTGACGATGTCGCCGCAGACGCAGGCCACCTGCCGGGACAGCAGCCGGAGGATCTGCACGCGCGCCGGGTGGCCGACGGCTTTGGTCAGCAGCGCCAGGTCGTCGTCGGCGTCCTTGCCCTCGATCGGCCGGAGGTCGGGCTGGCGGTCCTGCTGCGGGTAGCAGACTTCGGGAGCGGCTCTCTTGGCTGCCATCGTGGGGCCCTCGGCCAAAACCATCGTGCTTCTACGATAACTTTCGTGGGCCGGTCAAACCTTCCCCCTCGCCCGCTCCATGGCGCTTCGCCGACCCACCGGAACCCCGTGCCTTGACCTTCACCGTTATTTGGCGATACTGCCAAACACTCATGAGCCGCCCTGACTACGTTCGCCGCGCGAAGGTCATCAAGGCGATGGCGCACCCGAGCCGGCTGCAGATGATCGACGCGCTCTCCGAGGGAGAGCGCTGCGTCTGCGAGCTGCAGAAGCTGGTCGGCGCGGACATGTCCACGGTGTCCAAGCACCTTTCGCTGATGAAGTCCGCAGGGCTGGTCCTCGACCGGCGGCAGGGGCTGCAGGTCTTCTACCGCCTGCGCGTGCCCTGCATCCTGCGGTTCTTCGACTGCGTCGAGGCGGTGATCCAGGAGGCCGCTCCGAAGGCCAAGACCGGGACCTGACCCGTCCCCTTTCGCGGAAGCTTGGCCAGAGCGCCAAGCAGGGAAACGTCGTGAACCAGCCCTCGACAGCCGTCGCGCCGCGGCGCGCAGACACCCCCTGGCTCAAACCGGCCCTCGTCGGGGCGGGGCTCGTGGCGTGGTGGCTCGTCTACCGGTTGGTCGCGGGCGTCGCCGCGTGGCTCACCTACGGTCTGCTCCGCCTCGAGCGCGGCAGCCACCTCGGGGCTGCGGTCGAGTTCTTCCTCTACGAGGTGCCCAAGGTCCTGCTGCTCTTGACCGCGGTCGTCTTCGGCGTGGGCATCGTCCGCTCGTTCTTCACCGCCGAGCGCACGCGCAGGCTCCTGGCCGGGCGTCGCGAGTCGGCGGGCAACGTGCTCGCGGCGCTGCTCGGGGTGGTGACCCCCTTCTGCAGCTGCTCCGCGGTGCCGCTCTTCATCGGCTTCGTGACGACGGGCGTGCCGCTCGGCGTGACGTTCTCCTTCCTCATCTCCGCGCCGATGGTGAACGAGGTGGCCCTGGTGCTGCTCTTCGGCCTGTTCGGCTGGAAGGTGGCCGCGCTGTACCTGGGCACCGGCCTCGTCATCGCCGTCATCGCCGGCTGGACCATCGGGCGCCTGCGGCTCGAGAAGTGGGTCGAGCCCTGGGTCTACCAGATGCAGACCGGCCCAGCCGCGGGCACCGATGAGCAGCTCCGCTGGAGCGGGCGCATCGACTACGGGCTCTCGGCGGTGCGGGAGATCGTCGCCAAGGTCTGGCTCTACGTGGTGCTGGGCATCGCCGTCGGGGCCGGCATCCACGGCTACGTGCCGCAGGACTTCATGGCCTCCATCATGGGCAAGGGCGCCTGGTGGTCAGTGCCGCTGGCGGTGCTCATCGGCATCCCCATGTACTCGAACGCCGCGGGCATCATCCCCATCGTCCAGGCGCTGCTGGGCAAGGGCGCGGCACTGGGCACGGTGCTGGCGTTCATGATGGCGGTGATCGGGCTGTCGCTCCCCGAGTTCGTCATCCTGCGCAAGGTCCTGCAACCCAAGCTCATCGCCACCTTCGCCGGCGTCGTCGGCACCGGCATCCTCGCCGTCGGCTACCTCTTCAACCTGGTCATGTGACCGCCAAGGAGCCCCCATGGACGTCAAGGTCCTCGGACCCGGCTGTGCCAAGTGCAAGAAGCTGTTCGCGGAGACGGAGAAGGCCCTCTCCCAGTCCGGCGTCGCCGCCACGCTGACCAAGGTCGAGAAGCTCGAGGAGATCATGGCCTTCGGCGTGATGATGACCCCCGCGCTGGTCATCGACGGCCAGGTCCGGTGCACCGGGCGGGTCCCCGGCGCCACCGAGATCGCGACCTGGCTCGCCACCGCTGCCAAGTAGCCATGCTCGACCAATTCGTCTCCAGCGCCGGCCAGTACATCCACACCAGCCCCTGGCTCGGGGTGGCCGCGGTGTTCGTCGGCGGCCTGCTCACCGCCTCCAACCCCTGCGTGCTGGCGATGATCCCGCTGATGATGAGCTTCGTCGCCGGGCGCCAGGGCGAGCCCACCGGCCCGCTGCGGGCGCTCGGCTACTCGCTCGTCTTCGTGCTCGGGCTGTCGATCACCTTCACCGTGCTCGGCGTCGTCGCCGCGCTCGCCGGCAAGCTGTACGGCGACGTCTCCTCCGTCTGGAACTGGGTCGTCGCCGCCGTGTGCCTGGTGATGGGGCTGCACCTCGCGGGGCTCTTGCCCTTCAGCATCCCGATGCCCTTCGAGCTCAAGCCCACCCGGACCGGCGTCGTCGGCGCGCTCGTCCTGGGGCTGCTCTTCGGCGTCGTCAGCGCGCCCTGCGCCGCACCGCTGCTCATCGTCCTTTTGACCTACCTCGCCGGCTCCGGCGCCTCGGTTCCCTACGGCGCGCTGTTGCTGCTGGTCTACGGCCTGGGCCACAGCGTGCTCATCCTCGTCGCCGGCACCTCGATGGGCGCCGCGAAGAAGCTCATCGAGTCCGGCAAGGTCACCCGGGCCACCGAGTGGCTGCGCCGCGGCGCCGGCGTGGCGGTGGTCCTGGTCGGCGTCTACTTCGGCTACAAGGGGCTCAAGTGAGCCTGGAGGAAGCCATGCGTCACCTCGTTGTCGTCCTCGCGCTGGGATTGGCGGCCTGCTCCAACACCACCAAGCCCGCCACCACGCCGCCCGCCCCGTCGGCCCCGGGCGCGCCGGCAGCCACCGCCGCGGCCACGAAGCCTGTCGCCAAGGTGGTGTTCATCGACAAGGAGCACGCCTGCGAGTGCACCCAGAAGGCCATCGACGCCTCGTGGAAGGCGCTGCAGGCAGCGCTCGACGGTGCGGCGCTTCCGGTGGAGCGCATCCACATGGACACGCAGGAAGCCTTCGCCGAGGGCTACAAGGCCAAGCGCCCGATGATGGCCGTGCCCGGCCTGTACTTCTTGGCCGACGACGGCGCGATCGTCGAGATGCTGCAGGGCGAGGTCGCAGCGGATCAGGTTCGGGCGGCCCTGAGCCGCAACTGACCAATGGGCGAGCCGAAGCTCGACTTCGAGGCCCTGTTCCGCGACCACCGCAGCGAGCTGGTGCGCTTCCTCGGCCGGCTCGTCGGCGAGGCCGATGCCGACGACGTCGCCCAGGGCGTGATGACCAAGGCGCTCGCCGCGCTCCCCACGTTCCGCGGCGAGTCGAGCCCGCGCACCTGGCTGTTCCGCATCGCGACCAACGCCGCCCGGGACTTCCGCCGCAGCCGGGCCGGCCAGGTGCAGGAGCCGGCCGACCCGCCGGCTGCCGAGGAAGAGGTGGCGGCCGAGTCCGCGGACATCTCGCAGGAGCGCCGGCTGGTGCGCGAGGAGATGAGCCGCTGCGTCGGCGAGTTCCTCGAGCGCCTCCCGGAGAGCTACCGAACGGTGCTGGCCCTGAGCGACTGCGAGGAGCTGTCGGACAAGGAGATCGCCGCCGTCCTGGGCACCTCGGTCGGCGCCGCCAAGATCCGGCTGCACCGCGCGCGGGCCCGGCTCAAGCAGGAGCTGGAGGCCGGTTGCTCCTTCTATCGCGACGACGAGAACGTGCTGTGCTGCGACCGGAAGGAGCCGCCCGCCGAGCCTGCGTATCGTTTGCAGGAGAGCCCTCGTCTACAGGTCGGGAGCGCTGGTTCGAAGCCTCCCGCGGCCGGACCGGCCGACCACCTGCACGAGGAGCACATCATGGCGACGGCAGAGATCCTTCCCACCAAGCAGAAGCAGCTCATCGGCGTCGGCGCGGGCATCGCGGCCGGCTGCCAGCCCTGCACGCGGAGCTTCGCCAAGGGGGCGAAGGAAGCGGGCGCCTGCGAGCGCGGAACGCGGCTCGCGCTGGAGGCCGGGCTCGCGGCTCGGGCGAACGCCACCCAGGCGATGACCACCTTCGCCTGGAGCGAGTTCGCGCACCCCGAGCTCGACGCCGCCTTCCGGGCCGAGCGCGCGACGCTGGAGTCGCTCATCGGCGTCGCCGCCGCCATCGCCGCCAACAGCGCCGCCCTCGTCGGCCCGAGCGTCACCAAGGCCCTCGGGCTCGGCGCCACCGCGGACCAGATCCGCGTGGCCGCCGAGATCGGCCGCGCGGCCCGGCGCGGCGCGGAGCGCGAGGCGGACAACGCGTTGACCACCGCGCTTGGCGGGAAGGTCGAGTCGGCCGCTTGCTGTGCTCCGGGGACCGAGGCGCCGGCCGGCGGATGCGGCTGTGGCGCGGATCCGGTGCCGACCGCTGCCGGCGGCGGCCAGGAGAGCGCCGAGTCCTGCGGGTGCCAGAAGTAAGGAACCTCGCCGTCGCGCCTGCTCCACCAGCAGCAGGTGGGCAGCGCTCGGCCGGTTCAATTCAGTGAAGTGCCTGGCGCGCGGCCTCCTCCACCGCGTCCGCCTTCCCTTCCGGGACCTGCTCCAGCACCACCGCGACGCTGCCGCGGTAGGAGACGCCGATGATGCGGCCGTTGGGAGCGCTCGCCCGCGTGTTGGGCGCCACGCCGCTCCACTCGGCGTAGATGTTGGCGAAGCGGCGGGCCTGGTCAGGGGTGTTGAATGCCACGACCCAGGCCGCGCAGGCGGTCTTGCCCACCTTCGCCACCTCCAGCCAGTCGCCCCGCCAGCCCTTGCCGACCCCCACGCCCAGCAGCTCGATGTTGGCCCGCCCCACCACGGTCTCGAAGACGCTCTCCGAGCCCGGGAGAAGCTTCACCAGCCCGAGGGTCCCGGTCTTGGGCTGCTCGGCCTTCTTGTAGAGGGCCGGGTCGAGTACCTGCGCGGTCGAGGTGGGCACTCGCGTGAGCAGCGACACTCCCGTCGGGTCGGACCGCGTGGCGACTGCCTTCACCAGCGCGGCGCCCGCCTCGTACGGGAAGTGGCCTTGCTGCGTCAGATACGGCGAGACGTCGTCCTCGTTCACCACGCCCGAGATGCTCGCCTCGATGAGGTCCTCCATCAGCTTGCGCCGGGCCTTGGCGTCGCCCGCCGCGGAGAGCATCACCCGCTCGGCCACCGCCTCGGCGTTGCCTTCGACCGCCGCCAGCATGGCCATCTGCGCGTCCTCGGTCTTCGCGGACCGCATGAGGTCCAAGAGGCCTACCTTCTGGTCCTGGAGCGCATGCGCCAGCTCGTGCGGAATGATCATCTTCTGCATCACCGCGGGCTGGTCGTCGCGCAGGTAGAGGACGTGGTCGGCGAAGTCGTAGAAGCCGACGATGTTCCGGGTGAGCCCGTCGGCCGCCGCCCGGGTGAGGTCGGTCGCCGGGGGCAGAAGGCGGATGAGCTTGAACGCCGTGGCGAACCGCTCGATCGAGTCGCGCGAGAGGATGCTGTGCATCGGCTCGCGCAGCTTGCGCATCGCTGCGCTCTTGGTGAGGACTCGCACTTCGACCCGCTTCGGGGTGATCCCCATGACCTTGGCGACGCTCGGCAGCATCTCGTCGACCGCCTGCTGCAGCGCGGCGACGTCGGCGGGCCGGGCGACGGGCTCCGGACTGGGCTGCGCGAGCACGAGGGCGAGGGTCAGGGCGAGGACGTTCATGGGGGGCGATACTACCCGTCGCTCCGGGCCAGGTCAGTCAGTGAAGTGCGCGGCGCACGGCCGCCTCGACCGCGTCCGCCTTCGGATTAGTCCTCGCTGACGGCTCGCTGCGGCGAGCTGGGTCGAGGCCATTGCGAAATGCTGACCCTTCAGCCTTCTGCGAGGGCGTACGAAGCGCCGAGCACCGCCAACAGCATCGCGACCGACGCGCCCAACACGAACGCGAGAAGGGCCCAACCCCGGCGTTGCCATTGCGGCGCGGGCCAAGGCCACCACGCCGTGACCGCGGGCGCTCCACCCCCCAGCGCCATGGCCGACAGAGGGAACAGCCTGCCCAGAACAGGCCCATGCAGCGACAGCCCGATCGCGATCACTCCACAGCCGAAGCCGACGAGCGCCCCCCACGTCGAGACCGCCAAGACCCACCTCGTGGAGACGAGAAACACAGGGGCCTCGGGGCGCGCGGCCATCGGCTCGCCAAGGCAATGCCGAAGCCGAGCGGTCAGGTCCGCCAGGTGCCCGGCCGGCACTTGCAGCCGCGCCTGCACTCCGTCGCGCGCGATGACGGTGACGTCGGCTCCTCCCTCGACGTCGTCGACGAACCAGCCCTCGAGTGCGGACCAAGACCGGAAGTGGGTGTCGATGCGCAACCCTTTCTCCGTCGCCCGCACTCGCCGCTGCGCGGGCAGGAGACCCACCATGACCAGGCCGAGCGCGGCCCCGGCGGGCACAAGGCAGCTTTGCCAGGGGACGAAAGCTTCGTGCAGCAACACGAGCGCAATCAGGTTGTATGCGAAGGGGATACCGAGGCCGAGTGCCAAGACCCGCGCAAAGAGACCAGACCTCCACGAGTGTGTGAGCCTCTGCTGGGCGAGAGCGAACCAGCCGCCCTTCGGCGGACGCTCGTCGAAACGCTGGTCCTCGAACACCACGAAGGAGGGCATGGTGCTTTCGAGTGTGCGCCAGGTCCACGTCCTCGACAACCCGACGGCATCAATGGCCCGGCGGGTGCCTATCGAGGCGTCGGACAGGCGGCGGTGCGGTCGGGTCCGCAAGGTCGCTCGTCAGCCCTCGGTCTCGGCGGCGTCTCTCGAGACCTCCGCGCCGGCGCCGAACACCGCGTACAGGACCGGCAGGACCACCAGCGTCAGCACGGTCGAGGAGAGCACGCCGCCGATGACCACCGAGGCCAGCGGCCGCTGCACTTCGGCGCCGACTCCCGTGTTGAGCGCCATCGGCAGGAATCCGATGGACGCCACCGCGGCGGTCATCAGCACCGGGCGCACTCGGGACAGCGCGGCCTCGCGAATGGCCTCGCCCAGCGGCCGCCCGAGGTCGAGGAGCTGGCGGACGCGGGAGACGAGGACCATGTCGCCCAGCACCGAGACGCCGGAGAGCGCCACGAACCCCACCGCCGCGGAGATCGAGAACGGCATGCCCCGCAGCAGCAGGGCGAGGACGCCCCCCACCAGCGCGAAGGGGACTCCGAGGAAGATTCGCAGCGCGTCGACGGTGCGCCGGTAGGTCAGGAAGAGCAGCAGGAAGATCAGGGCGAGCGCCACCGGCACGACGACGGCCAGGCGCGCCTGGGCCCGCTCCAGGTTCTCGAACTGGCCGCCGTAGCGCAGGTAGTAGCCAGGCGGCAGGTCCGCCTTCGCGTCGAGCACGCCGCGGACCTCCTCGACGAAGCTCCCCAGGTCCCGGCCGCGGACGTTGGCCTGGATCACCAGGCGCCGCTGGCCCCCCTCGCGCTGGACCGTGGTGGGTCCGGACACCTCGCGCAGGGTTGCCAGGCGCGCCAGCGGCACGCGCTCGCCGCTCGGGGAGGCGACGAGCACGGTGGCGAGCCTGGCCGGGTCGCTGCGGTACTCCTCGGCGAGCTGCACCGCGAGGTCGAAGCGCCGCTCGCCCTCCCGCACCTGCCCGACCTTGCGCGTCCCGACCGCCTCGACGACGTCCAGCACGTCCGCCGCCGCGATGCCGTACCTGCCGATGGCGGCCCGGTCGACCGTGATCTCGAGAACGGGCTGGCCAGTCACCTGCTCCACGGTGACGTCGGCCGCGCCAGGCACCCCGCGCAGCAGCGCCTCGATCTCCCGGGCCTTGGCCTTGAGCACGTCCAGGTCGTCGCCGAAGAGCTTGATGCCCAAGTCGCTGCGGACCCCGGCGACCATCTCGTTCACGCGCATCTCGATGGGCTGCAGGAAGGACATCCGCATCCCGGGCAGGTCGGCGAGCTCCGACTTCATCTCGTTGGCCAGCTCCTCCTGCGAGCCTGCCCGCTTCCACCGTTCGCGCGGCTCGAGGGTGATGAAGACGTCGGAGAAGCTCGACGCCCATGGCGTCGGTCGCCACCTCCGCCGTCCCCGTCCGCGACCAGACGCGCTCGATCTCGTCGGGAAACTTCGCGAGCAGCAGCTTCTCGATGCGCGTGCCGTACCGCAGCGACTCGGTGAGCGAGACCTCCGCCAGGCGGACGGTGTTGATGACGAGGGTGCCCTCCGAGAGCCGGGGCACGAACTCGCGGCCGAGGCGGGTGGCGGCAACCACGGACGCCGCCACCAGCAGCGCCGCCGCCGCCAGCACCTGCCGCCGGTGCCGCAAGGCCCACTCCAGGACCGGCCGGTAGGCCGCCTTGAGGAGGGTGACGACCTTCGGTTCCCGGTGGCCCGTCGACCCGCGCTTCAGCGCGAAGGAGGCGAGCACGGGCATGACGGTCATCGACACGAGGGCGGAGCCGAGGAGGGCGAAGATGACGGTGAGCGCCATCGGCCGGAAGAGCTTTCCCTCGACCCCCTCCAGGAAAAGGATGGGCAGGTAGACGACGGCGATGATCAGCTCGCCGAACAGGGTGGGCTTGCGCACCTCCACGCAGGCGTCGCGCACGACCTGGAGGATCGTCCGCTGCGAGGTGGCCTCCGACAGCCGCCGCTCGGCGTTCTCCACCAGGATCACCGACGAGTCGACGATGAGCCCGAAGTCGATGGCCCCCAGGGACATGAGCGTCCCGGCGATCCCGAAGCGGAGCATGGCGCTGGCGGCGAAGAGCATCGAGAGCGGGATGGCCGAGGCCACGATGAGGCCCGCCCGCCAGTTCCCCAGGAAGACGAAGAGGACCGCGATGACGAGGAGCGCCCCCTCCAGCAGGCTGTTGCGCACCGTCCGCAGCACGTGGTCCACGAGCTCGGTCCGCTCGTAGACGGGCTCGACGGTGACCCCGGCCGGCAGCGTCTTGGCCACCGTGGCCAGGCGGGCGGCGAGCGCGGAGGTCACGGTGTGGGAGTTCTCGCCGATGAGCATGAACCCCAGCCCGAGGATCGCCTCGCCCTCGCCGTCGGCGGTCGTGGCCCCTCGGCGAATCTCGCGGCCGACCGTCACCGTGGCCACGTCCCGGATGCGGATGGGCACGCCGCTGCGCGCGGCCAGGACCACCTCCCCGATCTCCGGCCCGCCTTCGAGCGCGCCCACCCCCAGCACCAGGCTCGCGGAGCCGCCGCGCTCCATCACGCCGCCGCCGACGTTGGCGTTGTTGCGCTCCAGCGCCCGATAGACGTCGCCGAGCGTCAGGTCGAACTTCTGCAGCAATCGCGGATCGACGACCACGTGCCACTGCTTCTCGGCCCCGCCCCAGGCGTTGACCTCGGCCACCCCGCGGACGCTGCGGAGCTGCGGAGCGATGACGTAGTCGTGGAGGGCGCGCAGCTCCTCCAGGCTCAGGCGCTTGCTCTTCACCAGGTAGTGGAAGACCTCGCCCAGCCCGGTGGCGACCGGTCCGAGCGACGGCCGGTGAATCCCACCTGGCAGCTCGATTTGGCCGAGCCGCTCCGAGACCTGCTGCCGCGCGAACCACAAATCGGTGCCGTCCTCGAACTGGAGGATCACCTGCGAGAGCCCGAACTTCGAGATGGAGCGCATCTCCTGGAGCCTGGGCAGCCCTGCCAAAGCCTGCTCGATGGGCACGGTCAGCTGCCGCTCGACCTCGAGGGGGCCGAGCGCGGGGGCGACGCTGTTGACCTGCACCTGGCTGGGCGTGGTGTCCGGGAAGGCGTCGAGGTCGAGCGACTGGAAGGAGACGACCCCGAGCCCGGCGACCGCGAGCGCGCCCAGGAGCACCGCCCAGCGATGCTGCAGCGACCCCTCGATGAGGCGGGTGAGCATCGGCTACTGGCCTCCCCCTTCGTCGCAGCAGCCGGCGCCGATGGACTCCTTGAGGATCTCGGTCTTGAGCAGGAAGGCCCCTGTCGTCACCACCTCGTCGCCGGGCGCCAGGCCCTCCACCACTTCGACCCGGCCGTCCGCCTCCTGCGCCGTCTTGACCGGCACCGGCACGTAGGTGCTGGCGTCGCGGCGGACGAAGACGAACGCCGACGCCTGGGCGCGCTGCACGGCCGCGGCGGGGATGACGATCGCCTCGTGCTCGACCGCGACCGCGATGCGCGCGCGCAGGAAGGCGCCTGCCTTCAGGCTGCGCGCCGGATTGGAGACGACGACCCGGGCCGAGACCGTCCGCGTGCGCGGGTCGACCGCCGCGCCGACCCGGGCGATGGTGCCCTCGAGCGCCCCCGCTCCAGCGTCGAGCGCCAGCACCACCCGCTGCCCCACCCGGACCTCGCCGGCCCGCGCCTCGGGGATCTCCAGGTGTGCCCACAGCGTGGAGAGATCCGCGATGCGCACCAGGACCGTCTCCGGGCCCGCGGTCCTGCCGACCACTGCGTCGCGCGCCACGACCGTGCCGGCGATCGGAGCGGTCAGGACGTAGGTCCCGTCCGTGCCTGTCGCCGCCGCACCCGCGGCACCGAGCGCCGACCTGGCGGCGCTGTGCTCGGCCTGCGCCGCGGCGAGCTCGGTACGAGCCTGCTCCAGGTCCTTGCGCAGGCCGATCCCCTCGGCCACCAGCGCCTCCATGCGCTGCAGCGCGGCGCGCGCGGCCTGGACCCGGGCCTCGGCCGCCGCGAGCTGCGCCTGGTTCGAGCCGACCGCCGCCGAGGCCAGGGTCAGCAGCGGCTGCCCGCGCTTGACCTCGTCGCCGAGGTCGACCCGGAGCCCGAGCACGAGTGCCTCGCCGCGCGCGGTCAGCTCCGCCAGGGCGTTCTGGTTGAAGTCGAGCTGGCCGACGACCTCCAGGGTGGGCGCCACCCTCTGCTTGGCCACCGGAACGGCCTGGAGGCCCGCTTCCCTGGCCGTCTCCGGCGACGCGAGGCGGACGGTGGTGCCCGGTTCGGGGAAGACGGGCGGCTCGGCGCCGGCCGCCTTCACGAGCTCGGGATGGCAGTACGGGCAGACCGAATCCGGGAAGCCGTGCTCGCGGCAGTAGTCGCCGGCGGCGACGAACTTCGCCACCAGCGAGGGCTTGCACTTGGTGCACATCGATTCCGGCACCGCGTGCTCCTTGCACCAGTCCTTGGGAACGACCGGTTCGAAGGTGAGGGCCGGGTTGCACTTGCGACACTGCGACTCGGGCAGACCGTGCTCCTGGCACCAGTCGCCCATCTCCTTGAAGGTCTGGGCGAGGTCGGGGTTGCACCGGGTGCAGAGCTCGGCGGGCACCTGGTGCTCACAGAGCTTCACCTGCGCCTTCGCGGCGCCCATTGTCCCCGCATCGGCTGGCGGCGCCTTGGCGCTGCCGAGGTCTCGCCTCGAGTTCGAGCAGGCGCCTTGGAGGAGGGCCAGGAGCGCCGCGGACACCGCCAGCCCGATGCGGGGGCGCATCTACTTGATCCCCTTCTTGGCGAGACTCGGGGTGGCAGGGCACGCACTGGGATTCGGCGCGGGCGTGCTCCTCGCACCAGTCCCCCTTGGACTTGAAGATCGGGATGAGCTTCGGGTTGCAGCGCGTGCACAGGGTCTTCTTGACCCCGTGCTCGCACCTCTCCTCGACGGCGGCCTTCTCTTTGGCGGGGGCGGGCTCCGCCGCTTGGGCCGAGGGGAGCGCGATGAGGAGGAGGAGGACTGCGGCTACGATCACGATGCGAGCTCGACGCATGGTTCATCTCCGCCGGCTCGGACGAGCCGGCCGTCCTGCCCGTGCCCTGGGGCACGAGGCTGGTTTTGGTGACGGGTGCTGAGGGAATTGGGACGCGCATCCCGACGGCCCGTCAGGGCCGTGGGCACACGAATCCCGCGAACCTGGGGCCTAGGCTCTGGGAGGCTGGAAGATGTCGCTGAAGGGGTCGGCGGTGACCGGAGCGGCGGTGGTCACGCTCAGCCGCCGCGACAGGCTCGTCGGAGGGCTGAGCACGGGCGGTGCCGGGCATTCCGAGCGGACCGGGCAGCAGATGCAGTTCGAGCAGACGCCCGAGCCGTTGCAGCATCCCCTGCCGTCCTGCCCCTCCGAGTGGCCAGCCGCCGCAGTCGTCTGCTCGTTCTCGCAGCAGGCGTCCTCCTCTTCGGAAATGGCCGAGGCGAGCGCCGGAAGGCCACTCAGGAAGAGCGCCAGCGCCAGAGGAAGTGCGAGCTGCAGCCGTCGACGCATGCCGGTGGGTTCCTAACGGCCACGCGGTCACGGCGTCAAGGCAGGGGCGTGGGGAGCGCCACGCTCGCGGAGAAGCCGGTCGAGCAGGCGCCGCATCGCTCCGGAATCCCACGCCTGGGGCCCGGAGAAGCGTGCGACCAGGCGGCCGTCCACCACGAGGACACTTGTCGGTAGCTTCCCTCCACCGAAGGAGTCGAAGACCCGCGCCCCGGGGTCCAGCCGCAGGTGCAGCGCTCGGTCCGAGCCGGCCTCGAAGAACTCGTTCGCCTCGGCCAACGAGGCGTCCTGGCTGAGCACCACCAGCTTCAGGCCCTCGGGCGGTGCCTGCGCGAGCCGCGTGAGGCTCGGAGCTTCCTCGCGACAGGGCGGGCACCAGCTGGCCCAGAACACGACCAGCAGCGCTCTCGAGACCGGGGCCTCGGCGAGAAGAGGGGCGGGGCCGTCGAGCCGCACGTACGCCGGGGGTGGCTCGCGAGTGCAGCCGCCGAGCGCCGGCAGCAGCACCAGGAGGAGCGCCGTCGCGCAGCCGGATCGCCGGGGGTGGTGGGACCTGGGGAGCATTTTCGCGGTCGCTTGGCCCACTTCTATCGGTCCCAGCTCCCTGCGCAAAGCGCTCGCAGGCCGACTTGGTCTCAGGGAGACCAGGAGGCTCGCCCCCAGTCGGGAGAGGGCGGCGTGGTATGAGACAGCCATGACATACGCGCGCTCCTGGGTAGACCGTCGCTGTTCGGGTTTGGATCGAATGCCAGGGGCGGCGGCCGCCATCGTCCTCGTCGCGATGGCCGGCGGTGGCTGCTCGAGCATCAACGGCGCTCCGACCGGAGATGGAGGCGCCGGCCTCGATGCCAGCGCCTGCAGTGGGCCGCAGTGCGGCGACGCGGCAGCTCCGACCCGGGACACCGGAGTAGCCGGGGACGCGGGAGCTGCAGGCGAAGACGCGGGAACAGCGCCGGTCCAGGACGCGGGGGCAGCAGGCGAGGACACGGGAACAGCGCCGGTCCAGGACGCGGGAGCCGCAGCAAGAGATGCGGGAACAACGCCGCCCCAGGACGCGGGAGCCGCAGCCGAAGACGCGGGAGGTCCTGCTGGAGACGCCGCCGCCTTGGTCGGGACCGGCTGGACGGGGTCGACGAGCCTCGCCGATTACCCGAAGACCGGCCCGATCACGACCGGCTGCCCGATCGTGGACATCGACGACGGCGCCGGCGGCAAGACGGTCGAGCAGCGGTTCCAGGACGCGCTGGCGCTGCTCTCGGGCAACAGCTGCGTCCTGCTCCGCGACGACTCGGGCGCGCCGGTGACGCTGACCGCGCACGTCCACCGCGACACGGCTTGGTCGTCCAGCAAGCGCATCTTCGCCTACGGGACGCAGCGCATCACCCTCGACGGCTCCCAGATACCGGCGAGCACGAGCGAGAACCAGCAGCTCGTCTTCTTCAGCGGCGCAGCCAACGAGCACTGGAAGGGCTTCGAGGTCACCGGCGCCCGGAACGGCAACGTGGCCGTCGAGAAGTCGCCGCACATCACCCTCGAGGACTTCTGGATCCACCACAACGCGAACGGGACGGGCGTCGCGGGGTACCAGGCCGACGACCTGCTGGTACAGGACTGCGTGTACTGGCACAACGGCACCCTCGGGTACCAGCCGGCCACGCACTCGGGCGACGGGTTCACCTCCGCCGTGAGCGCGCGCAACGTGTTCGTGCGGTGCGTGGCCATCAACGCGCCGGACGACGGCTTCGACCTGTACCTCGGGGACTACGTGACCATCCTCGACAGCGTCGCGGTCGGCTCCGGTTGGTACTACGACGGCTCGAGCGCCGGCGACGGCGACGGCTTCAAGCTGGGGGGCGACGTGGGCAACACCGAGGGCGCGGGCGGGGCCACGCTGCGCGGCTGCGTGGCGGTCCACAACAAGGCGACGGGCGTCTCGCACTGGGACGCGTACGGCGCCGCGCGGACCGTCGCCCACAACACCTCCTACGACAACGGCTACACCAACGTCGCTCTCGGGGGCATCGCCGGCGACGTCATCGACAGCAACCTCGCCGACACCGCGCCGCACGCCGACAGCGTCGCCGCCGGCACCTTCAACCATTGGTCCGCCGGCGCGGACCCGCTCTTCGCGGCGCCAGCCCGCGGCGACCTCTCGCTCCTGGCGGGCTCGCCTTGCCTGGGCGCCGGCTCCAGCCTGTCGAACCAGGGCGCCTCCACGCAGGCCCTGCGGCTCCTGCTGGACACGTGGCACCTGAAGTGACGGCGGACCCGTTCGCGGGACCGAAAACGGCGTCCCAGGCCTCGCAGGTCATGTCACAAAGTAGCTGCCTATCTTTAGCAAGGTCTGTTCGTGCTTCCGCGCGGCGCGCGATCCAGTCGGCCGCGCGCTGAGGGGTCACCGATCGGGGAGCTACGGTTCCCAGAAGCAGGAGACGTCGTGGTCGAGCCTGCCGACTAGCAGCAGGCAGGCTCGGCGCTCAGGCTGGACCGAACCGCCATGCGCTCCACCGGCGCGGGGTCGAAGCTGCGCTGCAGCTCCAGTCCCATGACGGCCGCAAGGCCCGCCGTCGTGGCGATGGCGAAGATGATTCCCAGCAGAGCCTTCCAGGTCGCGTTCGTGTTCATGGAGTCCTCGTGATTTTGAGCGGGCCGGAGCCACCGGCGAGGTGGCTCCGGCGGAGCAACAGGTTGCGGTGAGCGGCTACTGCGGCTTGCGCGCGTAGATCTTGGCGCTCCACACCTTGCCGGCGACCGACTTGGCCGCCGCCGTCAGCTGCTCCTTGGCCCCGGGGGTCTCGAGGAAGCAGTCGAGATCCGAGGCGACGATGCCCGCGAGCTCGTCCGCGTCGTAGACGAGCCGATCCTTGACCTCCGCGCCCTCCAGCCCGGCCGCGCGCAGGCCAGCCAGGTACTCCGCCTCGCCGATTGCGCCCGCGACGCACGAGGCGTACAGGTCCGCCACCTGGCGCAGTTCCTCCGGCAGCCCCTCGGCGACGATGTCCGAGACGTACATCTGCCCGCCCGGCTTGAGCACCCGGGCGATCTCCTTGAAGACCTTCTCCTTCTCCGGAGAGAGGTTGATGACGCAGTTGGAGATGACCCAGTCGACCGTGCCGCTCTCGACCGGCATCTCCTCGATCAGACCCTTGCGCACCTCGACGTTGGTGTAGCCGCCGGCGCGGATGTTCTCGCGGGCCTTCTCGAGCATCGCGTCGGTCATGTCCACGCCGATGACCCGGCCGGTCGGCCCCACCTTCTTCGCGGCGAGGAAGAGGTCAATGCCCGCGCCCGAGCCGAGGTCGAGCACCACGTCGCCCGGCTTCAGCCCCGCGAGCGCCACCGGGTTGCCGCACCCGAAGGAGTTGACCACCGCCTCCTGCGGCAGGTCCGTCAGCTCGGCGCCCGAGTAGCCCCCGAGCTTCACCGCCACGCCCTTCTGCACCGGGCCGCTGCCGCAGCAGCCGCCCTTCGCCGGGCTCTTCACCGCTTCCGAGTAGGTCTTCGAGACGTCGCTGCGCACTTCGTTCGGCTGCTTGTTCATGGCTTCCTCCGTTGTTCAATTGCACCACCGTGCAACCATCTGGACATGCGTCTCCCTTGGGGGTCCGTGGTCGGGCCCTCGAGGTCCTGCTACTTCGGCTGTGCTCCCTTCGCCCGCGACGGCAGGCCAGCGTCGACGCTCCAGCCCACGGGGCAGCACGCCTCGAGCGCGTCGGCGAGCTCCCGCAGGACCTTCACCAGCGGCGCGGTCTGCACCTGGCAGCGCACTTCCTTGCCCTGCTTCTCACACTTGATGATCCCGGCCTCGCGCAGGACGGCCAGGTGCCGCGACACCACCGAGAGGTCGATGCCCGCGCCCTGCGCCACCTGGCCCACCGTGCGCGGGCCCTTCTCCTCCGCGAGGCGGATGAGCAGCGAGATGCGCTTGGGGTCGGAGAGCGCCTTGAACAGCCTGGGGGAGAGCAGGCCTTCCAGGCCGCTGCCGCCACAGCACCCTTCCGCCTTGCCTGCCTTCTTGCTCACTTGCACCATGCTGCAAGTATAGGCGCGGACCGCGCGCTGTCAACTCGGCCCGCCTTCGCGCCGCAGCAGGACGGTCGGGCTTTCCGTCCCCGGCGATGGCCACTTTTGAGCCTTGGGGGCAGGCCATGAGGAAGCGGATTCTGGGAGCGGTGGTCGCGGCGTCGATGCTCGTGCCCTCGGGCCTCTGGGCGCAGGCCGGAGGCGCGGGCGGCGGCGGTGCGGCAGGTTCCGGGAGCGGTGCAGCCGGAGGTTCCCCGGGAGGGGCGGCGGGCGGCGGTGGCTACGGCTCGCCCGGCACGGGCACCGGAATGGGCGGCACCGGCGGCTACGGCTCGCCAGGCACGGGCACCGGGATGGGCGGCACCGGTGGCTACGGTTCACCAGGCACGGGCGCGGGCAATGGCACGCCCGGCTACGGAAGCGAGCCGGGGACAGACTCGACCACCGGCATCCCCAGCCCGGAGAGCCGGATGGGCTCGGATTCGACGGGCACGACCGGGCCGGGCACCGGCACCGACACCGAGCACGTCGGCGGCACGGGCCCTGGCTCCGTCGGGACCGGCGCCGGAAGCGGAACGGAAGAGGGCGGCAGCTACTAGCGGCGGCCGCCGTTCAGCCCATGAGCGCTTGATTCGGCGTCGGTGCCGTGGCTGCGCTTCCAGGGGCGGGCGGACCCTTCCCCCAATCCCCGCATGGGGCTAGGTTTCGGCCTTCGCCAGCCTTCCCGCCTGGCGATGTTCCGGAGCGAAACCATGGCGGACTATCGCATCAAGGAACACCCGATCCTCCCGGTCGCGGCGGACGCTGAGATCTCCTTCACCTGGAAGAGCCAGCCGCTCAAGGCGCGCAAGGACGAGACCATCGCCTCGGCGCTCTTCGCCAACGGCATCCGCACCTTCGGCCACCACGTCAAGGACGGCGCGCCGATGGGCATCTTCTGCGCCAACGGCCAGTGCGCCCAGTGCTCGGTCATCGCCAACGGGCTGTCGGTGAAGAGCTGCATGGTGCGCGTCGAGGACGGCATGAAGGTCGAGCCGCTCGACGGCCGCGCCTCGCTCCCCGTCCCCCACGGCGCGCCGCAGTTCAAGGACATCGAGACCATCGAGACCGAGTGCCTCATCCTGGGCGGCGGACCCGCGGGCCTCTCCGCCGCCATCGAGCTCGGCCGCGCCGGCGTCAACGTCATCCTGGTCGACGACAAGCACGCGCTCGGCGGCAAGCTCGTCCTGCAGACGCACAAGTTCTTCGGCTCCATCGATGCCTGCCATGCCGGCACCCGCGGCCTGGACATCGGCAAGAAGCTCGAGGACGAGCTGCGCACCTTCGAGTCGGTGAAGATCTGGACCGAGACCACCGCCCTCTCCGTCTTCTCCGACCGCAAGGTCGGCGTCCTGCGCCAGGGCAAGTACGTCCTCGTCCATCCCCACATGCTGCTGGTCGCCACCGGCGCCCGCGAGCGCTCGCTCGTCTTCCGCGGCAACTCGCTCCCCGGCGTCTACGGCGCGGGCGCCTTCCAGACGCTGGTCAACCGCGACATGGTGCGCCCCACCGAGCGCCTCTTCGTCATCGGCGGCGGCAACGTCGGCCTCATCGCCGCCTACCACGCGCTGCAGGCGGGCATCCAGGTCGTCGGCCTGTGCGAGGCGCTGCCCGAGTGCGGCGGCTACAAGGTCCACGCCGACAAGCTGGTGCGCATGGGCGTGCCCATCTACACCTCGCACACCATCGTGTCCGCCAACGGCAAGAGCGAGGTCGAGGGCGTGACCATCGGCAAGCTCGACCCGAACTGGAAGGTCGTCCCCGGAACCGAGAAGACCTTCCAGTGCGACACCGTGCTCGTCGCCGTCGGCCTCGAGCCGGTCGACGAGTTCCTCAGGAAGGCCAAGGAGTACGGCCTGCCGGTCTTCGCCGCCGGCGACGCCGAGGAGATCGCCGAGGCCAGCGCCGCCATGTTCACCGGGCGCATCCGCGGCCTGGAGATCGCCAAGAAGCTCGGCCGCGACGTGGGCGAGGTCCCGCCGGAGTGGCACCACACCGCCGAGGTGCTCAAGAGCCGCCCGGGCGCGGTGATCACCGAGGAGATCCCCGAGGACAACCAGGGCGTCTTCCCGGTCTTCCACTGCTCGCAGGAGATCCCCTGCAACCCGTGCACGAGCGTGTGCGGCAACCACTCCATCCGCATCGAGGGCGACGACATCCTCGGGCTGCCGACGTTCGTCCCCGAGAACGAGTGCGACGCGTGCATGAAGTGCGTGGCCATCTGCCCGGGCCTCGCCATGACGCTGGTCGACTTCCGCAAGTCGCCCGACCCTTCGACAGGCTCAGGGCAGGCTCTCAGCGCCGCGGTCACCGTCCCCTACGAGTTCATCAAGGACACGCTCAAGGTGGGCGACACGGTCACCGTGCTCGACACGCTGGGCGCCGTGCTGGGCAACGTGAAGGTGGAGAAGATCACCGCGCCCAAGTTCGCCGACCACGCCTCGCTGGTGCGGGTGCGCGCCCCAGCGGAGATCGCCAAGAAGATCGCCGGCATCCGGGTGCAGCAGCCCTGGGTGACCCAGCCGCTCGAGCAGTGGGCCGCCCGCGTCGCCGACGACGAGATCGTCTGCCGCTGCGAGCGCGTCACCGCCGGCCAGCTGCGCACGCTCATCCGCGGCGGCGCGCGCGACATGAACCAGCTCAAGGCCGCCACCCGCTGCGGCATGGGCGCCTGCGGCGGCAAGACCTGCCCCAGCCTCATCAAGCGCATCTTCCGCGAGGAGGGCATCCAGCTCCCGCAGGTCACCGACCTTACCCAGCGCCCGGTCTTCATGGAGGTGCCGCTCGGCGCGTTCGCCGGCGTGGTGGGAGTCGAAGAGGAGAAGGGCACCGAAGCCACTGCCGCCAAGCCCGGCGCGTTCCAGGGAGGAGTCTGAGATGAGCAACGCGTACGACGCCATCGTGGTCGGTGCCGGCAGCGTGGGCATGCCCGCGGCCATGTTCATGGCCGAGAAGGGCCTGAAGGTCCTCTGCCTCGACCAGTTCCCCAGCCCCGGCCAGGGCAGCAACAAGGCCGCCATCGGCGGCATCCGCGCCACGCACTCCAGCCCCGCGAAGATCCGCCTGTGCCTGGACTCCCTGAAGACCTTCAACACCTGGGAGCAGACGCACGGCGACGAGATCGAGTGGCGGCAGTGCGGCTACCTCTTCGTCGCCTACCGGCCCGAGGAGGAGAAGGCGCTCAAGGAGCTGCTCGTCGTCCAGAAGAAGGCCGGCCTGAACATCGACTGGCTCGACCGGCCGCAGGTGCTCGAGCTGGTGCGCGGCATCAATCCCGTCGGCCTCATCGGCGGCACGTTCTCTCCCGAGGACGGCAGCGCCTCGCCGATGCTCTCGAACCTCGCCTTCCACCGCCGCGCGGTGAAGCTGGGCGTCGACTGCCGCTTCTCCGAGCGCGTGACGTCGATCATCCGTCGCAAGGGCAAGGTCGTCGGCGTGCGCACCGACAAGGGCGGCTACGCCACCGACACCGTGATCAACGCCGCCGGCGCCTGGGCGCGCTCGCTGGCGCAGTCCGGCGGGCAGGACGTGCCGGTGCAGCCGGACAGCCACGAGGCCGGCATCACCGAGCCGGTCGCGCACTTCCTGCACCCGATGGTGGTGGACCTGCGCCCGACCCCCGGCGCTCGCAACTACTACTTCTACCAACACAAGCCCGGGCAGGTGATCTTCTGCATCACCCCCGACCCGCTCATCATCGGCAGCGACCGCCGCGAGACCAGCGCCTTCCTGCCCATGGTCGCGCGCCGCATGGTGGACCTGATGCCGCAGCTGGCCAACCTCAAGGTCCGCCGCACCTGGCGCGGCCTGTACCCCATGACCCCGGACGGCTCGCCGATCGTCGGCCGCAGCGAGACGCTCAAGGGCTACATCGACGCGGTGGGCATGTGCGGCCAGGGCTACATGCTGGGCCCAGGCGTTGGCGCGCTCGTGTCGCGCATCGCGACCAACACGCTGCAGGGCGACGACGAGAAGACGCTGGCCGAGCTCTCCGCCAAGCGAGTGTTCGGTGGCGCCGAGGCGCTCAAGTAGCGCAGAGCTCGTCGTTCGACACCCCGAGCTTGTCGAGGGGAGCGAAGTCCGAGCCCGGTCCAGGTTCCTGGGCCGGGCTTTCTTCCATCGGATTCGCACCAGCGGTCGACTGCGTAAGATATGTCAGCGTTCATCAACAGCGTCCGGATGGCGATCGACCAGCGACGCCAGCAGGCCCTTCACTGGCACCCACCCGCTCCGTCGCCAAAGCTCAGGCAGGTCGGGTAGGAAGCAGGGCAGCTCGCAGGGCCCGAAGGATCGCAGTAGGGCGTGCAAGCGTCCCAACCCGTGCTCTGACACCCGAGACCGGGCTGGCAGTCCGCATCGACAGCACAGGCCGCTCCGAGCATCCCTGCGCCCGCGAGCGCGCAGCGGTAGCCCTGCTGAGCGTCGTAGTAGCAACCCTGGCCACCGGGGCAGTCCTGCGTCAGCGCGCTGCATGGAACCGCATCGGCGCAGGAGCCGGTCGTGGGGGCACAGAATCTCCCGGAGCCGCAGCAAACGCCACCGCACAAGACCTGCGGGCAGGGTTGGCAAGCTCCGACTCCGATGCCCAGGGTCACGCACTCCTCCGTCGGCAGGCACGTGATGGGGTTGGTCTCCTCGCAGTAGGGCAGGCAGCTCCCCGCCCAGCAATCCAGGCCAGGAAGGCACTCGGCGCCCGTGCTGCAAGCGGCGCCGCGGGGCAGCGTCCCTGCGGGCTCGCAGGCCATGCCGCTGGATGGGAGCTGCGCGTAGCAGCCTTGGCCCGCTGGACACGCGTTGACGTCGAGCGGGCTGCACGCCACCGCCAGCCTCCCCACAAAATTGGCTTCGTCGATGGACGTCGTGCAGCCGTCCGGGTGTGGCGTACTGGTGTAGTCGTTCGGATCGATGTTGACGTGCGCGAAGCTGCCGCCGGTGAGCTTGGCGACGAGGCCGGTGTCGATCGCGCTGATCTCCACCGTCCCGCCGGTCGCCATGTAGATCGCCCCGTAGCTGCTGCCGCTGGCGTCGAGGTCAGCGTAGAGAAGCAGGCAAAGCCCACAGGTGGCGTAGTTGAGCTGCATCGCCAACGAGCTGGAACGTTCCCGTCTGGAACCCGTTCGCGAACACGCCGTAGCCCGCGTAGAGCTGGAGGCTGATGAAGTCATGGGTCCCGTCGACGACGGGCAGGCTCTCCATCATGAACGTGTACCCGGCCCCGTCCGAGTTCGCGATTCCCGACACCGCCACGGTGCCGAACCAGGGCGCGATCAGGCAGCTCGACTTCGCCACGCACACGCCGCTGACGCAGTCCTCGGTCGCGGTGGTGCAGCATTGCGCGCCGCAGACGGTCTGACCCGGGGCACAGACCGTCGTCTTCGGCGCGCAGACGCCATAAACGCACTCCTGGGTCGCGGCGTTGCAGCAGGCGGCGCCGCATGGGATCTCGCCCGTGCCGCAGAACGGCCTCGCCACACAGCCGCCATCGACGCAGTCCTCAATCGCGGTCGTGCAGCACTGAGCGCCGCAGACGGTCTCACCCGGGGCGCAGACCGTCGTCTTCGGCACGCAGCCGCCGCTGACGCAGTTCTCGGTCGCGTCGATGCAGCAACCGGTGCCGCACGGGGTCTTGCCGATGGTGCACGCCGGCCTCGCCACGCAGATACCGTTGACGCAGTCCTGAGCCGCGGTGGTGCAGCACTGCGCGCCGCAGGCGACCTGGCCCGGGGCACAGACGGTCGTCTTCGGCACGCAGGAGCCGTTGAGGCAGTCCTCGATCGCGGTCACACAGCAACCGATGCCGCATTGGGTCTGGCCGGTGGCGCAGTTCGGCCTCGTCACGCAGACGCCGTCGACGCAGTCCTCAACGGCGCGGGTGCAGCACTGCGCGCCGCAGACGATCTCCTCCTTCGTGCACGACGTCTCGTCCACGCACGCGCCCTGGACGCACCGCTGCGTCGCCTTCCAACAGCAGCTCGAGCCGCAGGCCGTAGTCCCCGACTGGCACAAGCTGGCGTCCGGGCTCATGCCCGCGTCCAGCGCGCGGCTGGCATCCGTCGCGGTCTCGAATCGGACCTCGGTCGTCGGGGTGAAGCAGCCCACGGGGATCACGGCGAGAAGGGCGACGAGGGCGAGACGCATCGAGAGTCACCTCGAGAAGGACGACGCGTGAGGGTGAATCCTTGCACACTCCTGGGCCGGTCTCCTCTTCTCCACCGCACGGGTCGAGCGGGCGCCCCGTCACAAAGTCGGCGAGTCGTCCCAGTGAGTCTCTAGTTGGCAGGAAGTCTATTCTCGCCGGTACACCTAGGAGCGCGGCCCTCCGGGCACGTTCATCCGGCAAGGAGCGGGGACATGAGACCCATCGTGATGGCAGCTCTGGCGGCAGCGGCGATGGCTGGATGCGCGGGCAGTACCGGACCCGCCGGCGCTACGGGCGCCACGGGTGCGACCGGCGCCGCGGGACAAGCGGGTCCGACTGGGCCCACCGGAGCAGCGGGAGCCGACGGCCTCGCCGGTTCGACGGGACCGACCGGCGCAACGGGACAGGCCGGCCCCACCGGAGCCACGGGCGCGACCGGGCAGGCTGGCCCGACGGGAGCCACCGGCGCCACCGGAGCAACAGGCGCGACCGGAGCGTCCGCCGGCGGCGGGCTCGAGCTCCTGTACGTCAAGGCGACCAGCTCCTTCGGCGCCGGCGACTACACCGAGATCCGCACGGCGTGCCCGGCGAGCCATCCCTTCGCCATCAGCGGCGGATGCCACAGCAGCACCTACCTCGCCCAGCCCGCGGTGCTGGCCTCGTACCCCTATCGCAGCTCGAACGGCGAAGCGGGGTGGGTCTGCCGCTTCGAAGGGACGAGCGGCACCCCGTACGGCTTCGCCCTGTGCGCCAGCAACGTGACCGTGTTGCCCGCGGGGACGATCCCGTAGACCACGACGAGCGCAACGTCCTTGCCGCCAACGCCTGGCCTCCAAGCGCTGGAGCTTCGACGCACCGAGGGGAAATATGGCCAAGACGAAGACCTGGGCAGGCGTCGAAGCGCTCCTCCAGTCCGGCGACCGCGCCGGCGCCGCCGACCACCTGCTTTCGAAGTGGCAAGAGTGCCGCGCGCCCGCGTTCGCGGACCTCATCGAGAAGCTCTCGTCCGAGGATCTCGCGGCCCCGGTCAACGCCGCCAAGAGCACCGCAGCCCACCTGGCTGCGCTGCAGAAGCTCGTCGCTTCGGCGCCGGACCCTCGGATCGCCAACGTGCTCCTCGCCCAGATCGCCAAGCCCCGCTACACCGCGCAGTCCGGCAAGCCCACCTGGCGCCTCATCTTCGAGCAGCTCGGTGAGCGCCACGCGGACCCGCGGACCCCGGCGCGCCTGGAGGCGATGCTCGGTTCCTACCGCCTCGTCTTCGGCGCGACAGAGATGGCGGAGTGGATGATCCGCCAGATGACGGGCCTCAAGGCCTCGCTCGAGGAGCGGTTCACCCCGGCTCCCGAGCCCGAGGATCCCGCGGGCCTGGCGCGCCTCACCACCCTCGTCACGCCTGCCTCCGCCGCGCCGGCCAAGAGGGGTGGCAAGCCCGCGCTGTCCGAGTCCGACCTCGTCCGCGCCGTCACCGCCGAACCCGAAGCCGACGCCCCGAGGCAGGTCTACGCCGACTGGCTCCTGGAGCAGAGCGACCCGCGCGGCGAGTTCATGACCTTGCAGTACCGCCGCCACCGCGGAGAGACGCTCTCCGACGACGATGTCGCGCGCGAGGCCGCGCTGCTCAAGGCCCATGCGGAGAAGTGGCTCGGCCCGCTCGCCAAGGGGACCGGAGACTGGCGCTTCGAGCGCGGCTTCCTCGGCGCCTGCAAGCTCAAGGGCAACAAGTTCGACCCGGCGATGCTCGAGAGCCCCTTGTGGGCGACCGTGCGCGAAGCTCAGCGTCGGCCAGCGCGGCAAGTCGGCGGACGCGACGGTGCGCGGCATCGTGACCTCGCCGGTGCTGCGCGGCCTGCGCGTGCTGCGCGACGTCCCCGGCGCGGTGCTGGAGGGCGTGGTGACCGTGAAGGAGCCGTGGGCGCGGCTGGAGGTGCTGCACGCCGCCAACTACGAGCCCAAGTTCGAGCGCGATCCTCCGCGCTACCCGAAGGCGATCTGGGAGCCGCTCCTCGCCGGGACCGCGTTGCCCGCCCTGCGCGAGCTCGAGCTCTCGCCGCCGATGCACGACTCGGGCTTCACGGCCTGCTCGGACCTCTGGGCCTCGCCGCTCGCCAAGCGCCTGCAGAAGATCACCGCCCGCTGGCTGCGGCCGTGGGACGTCGCTCACTGGTACACGGACCTGCGCGAGAAGGCGCGCGGCCAGACCTACGTCGTCGATCTCGGACGCTTCGTCTTCAAGCCCGTGAACGGCGAGCTGAGCGAGTTGGCGGTCGGAGCCGTGGGCGGCGCCTACCAGAATCTGTGAGGCGCTCAAGAACCTGCCGGCGGACGCGCTCACCTCGCTCTCCTTCGCGGAGCCGCAAAAGCCCGAGGACGCGAAGGAGATCGAGAAGACCGCCAAGCGCTTCACCCGGCTCGCGAAGCTCGTCCTCCCCCGCGCGGCGTAGCTCTGCCCGAGCGCGCTGCCATCAGCTGCGGGCTTGGCCCGTCCGTGCGTCGCGGACTCGTCTGCGAGGCTGCCTGCCGGCGATCTCCTCGAGCAGGTCCTTCGCCCGTCGGTGGCCGAGGCGGGCCGCCCGACGCAACGGGGCCTGTGCCGCCTCTGACCGGCCCCAGCGGTGCAGCGCCTCCCCTACAACGCGCTCGGCGACAAGGGCGTCCTCGCCCTGTGCCAGAGCCCGATCGCACGGTCGCTGCGCGTCCTCGAGCTCGGCCACAACCGCCTCGGCGCCAAAGCCGCCGCGGCCATCGCCAGCTCCGAGAACCTCGCCGGCCTCGAGCGCCTCTACCTCAATGAGCCCAAGTTCGACGACGAGGTGGCCCAGCTCCTGGAGCAGTCGGCGACGCTGCGCAAGACCCAGCTCTGGGTGAACGCGCAAGCTCAAGCGCGAAGCGGCGTGAGATGCCAGCCAGGCCTCGAGGGTTTGTCGGTCAAAGCGTACCTATCTTCAGCAGGGTGGCTTCGGGCCATTGGCGAGCTCGAGCACAGCAGCGAGGACACGCGTCGAGCCAGACGCTTCGGCGAGACCTCCTCACTCCAGGTGACCCGAGCGTAGTATCCGCCACGCCACTCCATCCAAGGTCTGCCCGTCCATGCCCGACCACCCGCGCCGCGCCCTCTGTGCCCTTGCGTCTTTCGCCTCGAGCCTGCTTGCGGGATGCGCGAGCGTACCCCTCTGTCCGGCGGAAGGCGGCCAGCCCTGGCGCGAGGTCTGGACCGACCACCTGCACCTCCTCACCGACCTCGACTCGACCGAGGCCAGGGAGGCGGCAGTCCGATTCGAGCGAATCCGCTACGTGATGCTCGAGGTGCTGCCAGTCGCATCGGCGGGGAAGCTGCCGGTGATCCTCCCGCGCAAGGACGTCTTCGCGTTCGGTCGCGCGGGGTTGTTCTCCCATCAAGGCAGCCCGATGGTGGCCGTGGTCTCGCGGGGCATCGGCCCCTTTGCCCGGAAGGGCCGAGGCGAGGTGTTCGCGCACGAGTTCGCCCACTACCTGAGCGCCAGCGGCCTGCGATCTCCTCCCCGTTGGCTCGACGAAGGACTCTCCCAGGTCTTCGATCAAATCGAGATCGCGAGCGATGGGCGTTCGGCCACCCTCGGGCGTCCGAACCGGGACGCCCTCGATTTCGTCCGCGGGGATGGTTTCCTCATCCCTCTGGGAACCCTCTGGGAGTGGGAGCACGACACTCTGAGCAATCAGGCCGAGTACGCTCGCTATGCCTCGTCCTGGTTCTGGGTCAGCTTCCTGATGCGGGAACGCGGGGAGCCATTCAGCGCCTTCCTGAGGCGAGTCTCGGAGGGACAACCGCCCCGCACCGTCTGGGACGAGCTCTTCCCTGCCTCGGAATCGGCCTCACTGCATTTGCGGGCCAACCTGGCGTTCCGCAACTACTTCGCCGACTGGCCGGAGCGCACGGTGGAGATCCCTGTCGCAGTCGGCTCGGAAGCTCGTCGAGCGCCCGCTGTCGCCCGCCGAGTACCACGTCGTCGCGGCACGCGTGCTCGCTGCCCGGCTTGGACGAGCTTCCCGCTCGAGCGGCCTGCCAGAGCTCGTCCAGCAGATCGATCGCGAGTACGGGGAGGCGCTCCGGCACGACCCGCGGGCGCTCGTGCCGAGGCTCGCGCGTCTGTGCTCCGCTTCGGGCGAGAGCCGGCTGGAGCTCGCCCAACAGATCGTTGCCGACCACCCCGAGAGCGCCGTGGCCCGCCTGTCGTTGGCCGTCCAGCTCTTCGCCGCCCAAGGCACGAGCGAGGACTACGGGGCCCAGCTGGCGGCCGCCGCTGCCCAGTTGCGCCGGGATGGCCACTTCTGGGAGGCCCTCGCAAGCCTGTCCGTCAGCGATCCGAAGAAGGCACGCGGCCTGGCCGACCTCGTCCTCGCCGAGACCGTACCGCCCGAAGTCGCCATCGACCCCGTCCTGCTCGAGGCGCTCCTCGACCCTGGGTTGCGCCTAGCCCGCTTCGCGATCGTTGGCACTTGCCTTTGAACCGAGTGCACCTGACCGCCCGCAAGCTCGAGCGCGAAGCCGCCCCATCAGTCAGTCCCACTCGTACCAGCGGCCCGAGCGGCCTTCATAGACGTAGCCGCGCATGAGTCCCGTGTGGCATTCGATGGTGTAGCCGTCCGGGCTCGCCTTGTAGGGGCTGCCTTCGACGAGTAGTGGGCCGGGGCAACCTGGGATCTCCTCCAAGTCGTCGGGCACCAGCTCTTCGAGGCTCGTCGGGTAGCGACCGTTCCGGGACCGGTAGGCCTCCAGCGCGACGGACACCGGGGCAAACCGCTCCTCGATGCTCGTGTACAAGTGCTGGGATCCGAAGCGCGGCACGAAGAAGAGGGCGACCGCGGCGATGGCGACCGCAGCGGCATTGGCCCGCACTCTTCGGCCACGAGTCGAAGGCCACCACCACTCCGCGACTCCGGCGACGAGCAGGGTCAGCAGCGACAGCGGCATTGAGAGCAGGCTCAGGAGAAGGAGCGGTCCTGCGATGAAGTAGAGGAAGGACGCACCGGCCATTACCGCGCCCATGGCGAGGATGAACGCTGGCTCGCGCCAATCCACGCCACTCGCCCCTGCCTCCGGCTTTCGCCAGCCCATGCCTTTCTTCGCCTGCCCGGTCGCGGTCACGCGAGGTTGGTCGAACAAGACCGGCGTTTTGGGAAGCGCTGCACTGGCCCGACTGAATCCCCAGCGCGCCTCAGATTCCTCCAATTCCTGAGGTTGTCCCCGGCGTGGAAGCGCGTGGAAGCCGGGCTCTACCCAGCGTCCTGAGCTTGTCCCCGGACCTCTCGACCGGAGGGCCGCGAGGTCCTCAGCCCTGCTCGCGTCCGGGAGGCCTGCCGGCCCCGGAGCCCACTGGCTACCGTCAGCGGGTTCGGGGCCGGACCGGCCTCACGGGGGAGGCCTTGAGCCGACTCATCCTGTTCGCGATGACCGCCGTTTCCCTCCTGGCCGGCTGCACGTCGGTGAAGGTCGTCCAGCGCGACGGCTGCTGGGTGCGCCAGACGAAGCAGATCTTCTCTTCGAAAGAGGAGCTGGGACCCTGCGGCCGTCCGGAGCCCAAGTGGTCGGACGATCGCCTGACGCGCGTGACGCAGGAGTGCGTGGCCCAGGCCGACTACCGGTGGCAGAGCCGGGCGCTCGAGGCCTGGAGCCGCGGGCAGCCGCTGCCCGAGAAGCCGCCCGACGACACGGTGCTCGAGATCTGCATGGACGAGGTCTCGCGCTCGCAGCTCGCCGAGAACGAGCGGCTCAAGGTGCGGGTCTCCGAGCTGGCGGCAGACAAGGACGCGCTCGCGGACCGCTCCGAGAAGGACCGCAGCCACCTGCTGGCCGGTTACGAGAAGATGGCCGGGGACCTGGGGATGGCGGCGAGGCGCCCGTCTCCGCCGGCGATCGCCACGGCCACCGCCAAGAGCGAGGGCCGCACCACGAGTGAAGGCCGGTCGAGCTCCGACCAGGACAAGGAGCCGCGCGTCGTCGCCGCGCTCCCCGTGGCGGTTCCCGCGCAGCCTCTGGCGACGCCGACCGCCGTGGCCACGACGCCGCCACCTCCGCTCGCGAAGAAGCCCGCCGGGAAGCCCCCGAGCACGCCGCCCGCGAACTGCCCGCCCGTCAGCGACACTGCCGTCGGCCCACCGGGCAAGTTGGAGAAGACCTCCGCGAAACCGGAGCCCACGCCAGGCCCGTAGCTGACGGGTCCGGCGGGGCGGTCCACTCCGTCTACGACGTCCACACCGTCCACGCCGTCCAAGGCTTCGCAGCGCTGCCCCTCCGGCGCTTCGAGCGCCCCGGGCGACAAACGACCCCCCAGCGCTTGTTCCGCGCTATGTTCTCCCCCGTTGCGAGGAGGCAAAGCGATGGTGACCAAGACCAAGAAGCCGGCAGCCGGGAAGAAGCAGTCGTCCAAGACCCCGAAGCAGCCCAGGCAGCAGGCCAAGGTCCAAGTCTCGCCGCAGTTCGATCTCTCCAGCCCCAAGGAGAAGGCCGTCCTCGACGTGCTCGCGCTGGCCATGAGCGCCGACGACGTGGTCACCGCCAGCGAGATGAAGCTGGCCGTCGCCCAGATGCAGACGCTGCTCAAGCTCCCGCGGACCGACAAGGTCCTCACCCGCGAGCTGGTGGACCTCATCAACACCAGCGTCGTCTCCATCCAGGCCAAGGGCCGCGAGCCCATCCTCGACCGCGCGCTGATGCAGATCGAGACCGAGGACGAGCGGCGCATGCTCTTCGCCCTGGCGACCTCCATGACCTGCGCCGACGGCACCGTCCAGGCGGCCGAGGCCAGGTTCCTCTCCCAGCTGCGCCTGGGCCTGGGCCTGTCGGAGGCCGAGGCGATCCAGGGCGTGGCCGGAGTGGCCGCGCTGATGGCGAAGAACCCTGTCGCCTAGCGGTCCGAGTCGCTCCCGGCAGCATCCAAAACCATGGCGCGCTGCGGCGCGACCGTCTTAGCAGTACCGCATGCCTCGTTCAGGGGCGGGGCATGCGCAGCAGCGGCAGGGCAGTTCCAGATGGCAGTTCGAAGTCCCACCCGGCAGTCGTGACGCAGTGGATGGAGGAGCCGTGAACGAGATTCGAATCAGGAACTTCAAGGAAATCCCCTACGACGAGCTCGAGGAACTCAACCTGGGCGCCAAGCAGAAGATGCTCGCGCGCCCGGGCGAGGGCGAGCTGCAGGACCACTACCTGAAGTACCTGACGGACGAGAAGCAGCTCAAGGCGGTGACGGTGTGCTTCACCGACATCGAGGGCCGCTTCCACATGCTGGACTACGACAAGAAGTTCCTCATCCGCTCCCACGACAACCTAACCTTCGACGGCTCGTCCATCCGCGGCTTCTCGGCGCAGCGCGAGTCCGACCTGCGACTGGCGGTCGACTGGGGCACCTTCCGCTGGCTGCCCAGCGACGTCTTCGGCGCCGGCAAGGTCATGGTCTTCGGCCTCATCAAGGACCGCGACGGCTCGGACTACTCGGCCGACGTCCGCTCGGCGCTCAGGCGCTTCAACGAGGGCCTGCGGCAGAAGGGCATGCAGACCAACCTGGCGCCGGAGGTCGAAGGCTTCCTCTTCCAGGGCCTCAACGCCGAGCAGGAGTTCGACGCCGCCAAGGGCTTCCAGTTCGTCAGCGAGGGCGGCTACTTCCACGCGCTGCCCACCGCGCCGCTCAAGATCTTCATCGACCGGCTGGCCGAGGCGCAGCGCGCGCTGGGCTTCGAGAACGAGAAGGACCACCCCGAGGTGGCCCCCAGCCAGTTCGAGCTCAACTACAGCTACACCGACGCCCTGGCCGCGGCCGACCAGATCCAGCTCTACAAGCTGGCGGCCCGCCAGGTGGCGGCGAGCATGGGCCTGACCGCGAGCTTCCTGCCCAAGCCGCGCACCGGCATCAACGGCAGCGGCATGCACATGAACATGTCGGTCTCCAAGGACGGCAAGAACCTCTTCCACGACCCCGCCGGCCAGGACGGCATCAGCGAGTTCGGCTGGAGCGCCATCGACCGCATCCTGACCAGCGCCGAGCAGATCTGCCTCATCTTGAACTCGTCGGTGAACGCCTACCGCCGGCTCGACCCGCACTACGAGGCGCCCAACCAGATCCGCACCAGCGCCATCGACCGCGCGGCGATGGTGCGCATCCCGCTCGGCAACTCCAAGAGCGCGCGCATCGAGTGCCGCTCGGTGGGCCCGGACGCCAACCCCTACCTGGCGACTCTGACGCTCTTCAAGACCGCGCTCGAGGGTCCGTACGACCCGGCGGCCGCGCCCAAGCAGCGCGACCGGCGCGACCGCTTCCTGTCCGGCACCATCCAGGACGCGCTTGGCCACTTCGACAAGGGCGAATGGGTGGGCAAGCTGATGGGCGAGCAGAACAAGGCCAAGTACTCGGACCTGAAGTGGGCCGCCGCCAACCGCTCGCCGCGGGAACTGGGCACGCGGGTCAAGAACAGCGAGATCCGCTTCCACCACGACGTGACCAACCAGCACCTCTGGAACCAGTTCTAACCGGGCTCCGGGCTCCGGGCTTCGGGCTTCGGGCTTCGGGTTCTCGGCCCCTTCCTCTCCTCGGGGAAGGGGCCTCCTCTTTTTCGCCGGCAGCGCGCGGAGCCGCGCGTTCGAGCGCCCGAGCACACCACTGATAGCGCGCAGCAGCCTTGCCCGCGGATCGCCGGCCATCTGGCCGGCAACCCTGCTGGTAGGCTCCAGCCGTGCTCTGGGCGATCTCCACGGAGACAGGCCTTCGTCTCGGCGGTGGTCGGCCTGGCGGCCCTCGCCACGGCGAGGCTCCTGCCGCTGCCCGAGTGCTCGCCACGGCTCCAGCTCTTCGTCTTCGCCGCTCTGCAGACGCTGGCGCTCTTCGCGGCGCCGCTGATCGTCGTGCGGCTCGTGGCGGGCCTTCGCCCACGGGAGCTCGGCATCGCGCTCGGCGACCCGCGCCGCTGGCTCAGGGACGTCGGCGTCCTCTACCTGGTCGCGCTGCCGCTGCTGGTCTGGCTCTCCCGCGATCCCGCCATCCGCGCCGTCTACCCGACCTACTCCTTCGCGCGAGAGACGCCCTGGCTCCTCATGCCGGCTTCGCTTGCCTTCGCCGTCTACGGCTTCGCTTGGGAGTTCCTCTTCCGCGGTCTCCTGCAGCCTCGGGACGCGCCCGGTCCTCGGCTGGGGCTCCGTGCTGCTGCAGCTCGTCCCGTTCGTCGCGGCCCATGCCGGCAAGCCGCCGATCGAGATCGCCCTGAGCGCCTGCAGCGGCCTCGTGCTGGGCGTGCTCGCGCACCGGCACTCGACCGTCCTGCCCGCCTGGCTGCTGCATTGGGGCTGCGCCACCACCCTCAACGTCCTCTGCCTCCTCCCGTAGCGATTGGCTCCCGCCAGCGCGCGAGAGATAGACTGGCGCCCATCGCGATTCCCAAAGGGCCGATACGCTGGAGCTGAAATGAAGTTGCTGCCCCGTCTCTCTCTTCCCGCGCTGGCTGCTGCTTTCCTCCTGCTGGGCGCTGCCGAGGCTCGCGCCGACATGTGCTTCGGCGGTCCGCGCCCTCCGCCGATCTACGCGCCGGACGCAGGCGCCCCCGCCAATGACGGCGGCCTGTCCTGGAACTCTCCAGCCACCAAGCAGCTCGGCACCGGCTTGCTGGCCGCGGCCGTGCTCTCCACGGGCTGGGTCTGCTTCCGCCGCAAGGGCAAGGACGAGGGTTGAATCGCTCTCGCCTCTTGCTGGCGCTCGGCGCCGCGGGAGCGCTCCTGGTCGGCGGCGGCGAGGCACGCGCCGACCTATGCTTCGGCCGTCGGCAACCTCCGCGTCCACAGACCACCCCTGCTGCGACCGACGGCGGCCCGGACGGCGGGCTCTCCTGGGGCTTGCCCTTGGGCAGACAGCTGGGCACGGGGTTGCTGGCCGCGGCCGCGCTCTCCACTGGCTGGGTCTGCTTCCGCCGCAAGGGCCCGAATGCCAAGGAGTAGCCGTCTACAGCATGAGCCCGACGCCTGCGGAGAACGCGTTGGCCGCCAGCGCGATGGCGACCGCCTCCCCCATGCCCAACGCCTTGAGGAAGAAGCGCGTACGGGCCGCGGAGTACAGCATCAAGGCTTCGCCGAGCACCACGGCGCCCTCGACGCCCAGAAACACCCACGGCAGCGGCCGTGCTGCCGAGGTGATGGTGTGCCAGGCGAGCGGGTGGGTCGCGGCGTTGAGCGCCAGGATGGCGAGGAGCGCCCGCGTAGGCGTCAGCGCGCGCCGTAGAAGCACGAAATACAGCGGCCCCTCGCACAGGAGCGTCCCGAGGAACGCCGGGACCCAGGCTCGCAAGTCCATGCGGCGATGCTCTCCGGGCGGCGCGGGGAGTCAAGCGTGATCCCCTGGTTCGAGCCGCCCGCGCTTCTCGGGCTCGACCTGGACGCGGTGCTCGCCGTCGGTGGCGTGCTCCTCGCCATGGGCTGGGCCCGCCGTCGCGCGGACGAGGCCGGCGTGCCGCCGCGGCGGATCGTCGACGGGCTCGCGCTGATCCTCGTGCTGGCGCTCCTGCTGGGCCACGTGCTCGACGTCCTGCTCTACCGCCCGGCAGAGCTCGTCGCCGACTGGACGGTGATCCTGCCCTGGCACGGCGGCTACTGCTCGCTCGGCGCGGCGCTGGGGTTCGTGCTCGCGGTGGCCTTGGGCTTTCGTGCACCCGGCGGCGGCCTGCGCTGGGGCGACCTCGACGCGCTCGTGCCCTCGCTCGTCCTGGGCCTCGTGCCCCTGCGAATCGGCTGCTTCGTCGGGCACCACCACGCAGGGCGGCTGTCGGACTTCGTCTTGGCGGTCGGCTTTCCCGGCGGAGCGCGGCACGACCTGGGCCTGTACGAAGCACTCCTGGCGATGGCGGTCTTCGCCGGCGTCTGGGTCGTGGAGCGCCGCGCCAGGCTTGCGCAGGGCGCCGTCGCGCTCGGGGCCACCGGGGCCTACGCCGCGGGGCGGTTCTTCCTGGAGTTCCTGCGCGGCCAGGACCTGGAGACCCTCGGGAGGCACTCGGATCCGCGCTGCCTCGGCATGACCTGGGTGCAGGCGGCGGCCTTGGTCGCGGTGGTGGTGGTGTGCGGAGTCTGGGCGTTGCGCCGCCGCCCGCAACGCGAAGGGCCCCGGTGAAGGGGCCCCTCAGAAGCTTCGGTTCGAGCGCCCCTTCAGCAGCGGGCGATCTTCATCGGCGACTCCCAGGTGCTCACGTGCCAGTCGGCCCGGTGGTGCTCGAAGTGCCGGCGGCAGAAGTGGACCCCGTGGCTCGAGCAGTGCTCGGTGGCCAGGGCTTCGCAGTTCTCGGCGTCACAGCGCTTGACCGGGTAGGGCCAACCAGTGAGGGCGGACCGAGGGACGAGCTTCAGCGACGTCCACTTCTTGGCCCGTCGATCGACGTTCTCCATTCAGCCCTCCCAGGCTTTTTTTCGATCGATGCCGGAGCAGAGTAGCGCAAAACGGGGCTGCGCTCAATCGCCCCCAGGAGTTATCCACAGGCCGAATCCGGTCCAACCGCTCGTACTTGCTGAGCAAAAGCCTGTTGTGATCACCGTACGGCGACCTTCTCCTACCTTCCCGGCTTCAAGCTGCCGACAGTGAACACGCGCTCAGGAGGCGTGCTGCCCCCCTCGGCCTTCGTCGCGACGTCCCCAGGCCTCGCCGCCGGCTCCTCCGCGTCGGCAGCCTCTTCGATCTTCGTGAGGTCGCCCTCGGTGAACAGGTAGGTCCGGAACGATGCGCCGAAGCCCGGGTCGTGGCGGCGCAGCCACTCGAGGATCATCGAGGCGTGCTCTTTCTCCTCGTCGCGGTTGTGGGCCAGGATGGCCTTCAGCTCCGGGTCCGGCGTGAGGTCGATGCGCTGCTGGTACCAGTCGACGGCGTCGAACTCCTCGATCACCGAGCGCAGCGCCCGGTGCAGGTCCTGCGTGGTCGGGGACAGCTTCTCGTACTGCTCGTGCCAGCTCTCCGCTTCCCACCGGTCGCCTCCTTGGCTTCTCGAAGGAGCCAGGAGCCTAAGTGGGCGCGGCTGGCTGCGCGCCCACCTTTGCGGCCAAGCGAGCGCCTGTGTCCTGAACGGAGCGTTGAGAGGCGCCGCACAGTGGCAGGCCCGGCGCTACTTGTTCTCCTCCTCCTTGCCCTTCTCGATCAGGTCGCGGACCCGCGGGCCGCCGACCTCGCCGCCCTTCTGGCCTATCTCCTCGTAGAACTCGTGCCCCCGCTCTCTGGCCACCCGCTCGCCGCCTTTATGGCCTATCTCCTCGTAGAACTCGTGGCCCCGCTCTCTGGCGACCGTCTCACCACCCTTCTTGCCGAGCTCGGAGTAGCCCTCAGGTCCCAGCTGCTCCTTGCGGATCTCGCCGCCCATTCTCCCGGCTTCCTTCACCGTGAGGTCGCCCTTCTCCTTGTGTGCCATGTGGGCCTCCCGACAGAGCCGTGCGCTCCGTCCTGAACAGAACCTCGCAACCGACTGGACCCCGGACAACGTGGCGTGGCGGCCCTCGGCCGGCCCGCCAGAGGCTCGCCCGCTTCGGGCGCCTTTCTTGGCGCGCGATCACCCGCGTGGCAGCGTCGCCGTCGCGCCCGTGGAGGGCGGCGCGCGACGACTCCCGTGCCCGACCTCTCCTCCGCTGCCACCCGTCCTCTCGATCCTTCCGTTCCTCAACCTGCCCGTCCCTGCCGCCCGACGTCGCGCCTGCGCCGCTCGCTGTCCGCCTCGACCGGCGAGGGCGTCTTCGCCGAGGTCCTCAACGCCTGCGCCGGCGGGGCGGTGCTCACCGGCTGGGCCCTGCACCTGGGCGGTGGCCCACTGGCCGTCGGGGCCCTGGGCGCCCTGCCTTCGCTCGCGCAGGTGCTGCACCTGCCGGCGGCCCACGTCACCTCCGCGCTCGGCCGGCGGCGCGTGGCGCTGTTCACCGTGGCGCTCTCGCGGCAGGCGTTCCTGCCGCTGGTCTTCCTGCCGCTCGTGCCGCTGGGCCCGCACGCGCGCCTGGCCGTCCTGCTCGCGGTGGCGGCGGCCTCCTCGGCGCTGGCCGTCATCGGCAACAACGCCTGGGTCGCGTGGATGGGCGACCTGGTCCCCGCCTCGGTGCGAGGCCGCTACTTCGGCCGCAGGGCCGCTGCCTGCACCGTCGGCGGCACGCTCGCCTCACTGGTCGCAGGGGTCGCGCTCGACCGTGCCCGGGCGTCCGGCCACGAGGGCACCGCCCTGAGCCTCCTGGCGCTCGCCGCTTGCCTCGCCGGCGGCGCCACCACCTTCCTCATGGCTCGCCAGCACGACCCCGGCGAGCCACGCCGCGAGCGCCAGCACTCCCGACTCGAGGCCGCCGCCGCGCCCTTCCTCGATCCCGCGCTCCGCGCGCTGCTCGGCTACCAGGTGGTGTGGAGCGCGGCCGTCGGGCTGACCTCGAGCCTCTTCACCGTCCACATGCTCCAGAACCTGAAGATGGGCTACGCCCTCATCGCCCTCGAGGGCGCGCTCATCGCCGCGCTGCGGGTCCTGGTCGCGCCTCACTGGGGCCGGGCCATCGACCGGGCCGGGGCCAAGCCGGTGCTCGTCGCCTGCTCCGCCGGCATCTGCCTCATCCCGCTGGTGTGGCTCTTGCCGGCGCCCGACCGGCTCTGGCCCATCGTGCTCGACGCGGTGATGACCGGGCTCCTGTGGAGCGGGCACTCGCTGGCGAGCTTCGCGCTGCCGCTCTCGGTGGCGCCGCGCGCCGAGCGGCCGTACTACCTGTCGGCGCTCTCCGCGGCCGCGGGGCTGTCGTTCGCCCTGGCCTCGGCCGGCGGCGGGGCCATCGCCGAGCGGCTGCCCCAGACGCTCACCGTCCTCGGGCACACCTCGTTCGGGCTGCACGCGCTGTTCGTGGCCACCTGCGCCGGACGCGCGGCGGCGACCTTGCTGGCCCTGGGAATCGTCGAGCCCGAGGCCGTTCCAGTGCGGCGGTTCTTCCGCCTGGCGCTGGTGCGGCTCCGGGTGGGCAGCCGGCGAGCCCAGGGCGCTGCGAAGTCGCAGGCCTGAGCCAGCGCGCCCGGTTGGGGCTCAGGTGAAGTCCCAGGTCGCATTTGTCCCAGGTGTCCCATAGGTCTCATGTGTCCCATGCCATAGGACCTATGGGACACATGCGACCTATGGGACGTATGGGACTTCGACCTCCACCCAGAACGCTGCGGAACCCCGAGCGAGCCTCCGGCATCGGTAGCGCGACTGTTTGCTGCAGGAGGCTCCGATGCGCTTGGCCCTGCTGCTCTTGGTGCTTCTGTCGCCCCTGAGCGCTTCGTGCGGCCGCGGGGACCGGGAACGCGCTGGTCCGAACGCCGGCTTCTGCTCGCCCGACCCTGACCCCAGCGCCACCTCGAGCGCAGCCGCAGCCGGCGCCGTCGGCTGCGGGCTGGCCTCCGCGGGCCGTTAGGCCGGCGCTCCTACTTCTTCTCCTGCGCCTTGCCCTTCTCGACGAGCTCCCTGACCCGCTCGCCGCCCTTGTGGCCGCCGGCCTCGCCGCCCTTGTGGCCGATCTCCTCGTAGAACTCGTGGCCTCGCTCGCGGGCGACCGTCTCTCCGCCCTTCTTGCCCAGCTCCGAATAGCCCTCGTGACCCAGCTGCTCCTTGCGGATTCTCGCCGCCCTTCCTGCCGGCCTCGGAGACCGTGGTGTCGCCTTTGCTCTGCTCTGCCATGGTGCCTCCTCGCCGCCCGCATGGACTGCCCTGGCGTTCAAATATGTCGCGCCCCCCAGGAAGGCTTGGCGGGCGCTCTGAGCCGCGGCGGGGCTGGAGGTTGCTTCGCCGCGGGGTGGGCGGCATCATCCGCCGCCGATGGCGCTCTCGCTCGAAAGCCCCGACTTCCGCGCCGGCGGGCCGCTGCCTGCCCGCTGCGCTGCCGACACCTCCAACCGCTCGCCCGCGCTCCTCCTGCGCGGAGCGCCTGCCGGGACCCGGTCCTTCGCGCTGGTGGTCGAGGACCCGGATGCCCCGGAGAAGACCTGGGTGCACTGGCTCGCCTGGAACATCCCCTCCGAGCGCCGGGAGATCCCCGAGGCGGTCGGGCCCGACGCCTTCCCGCAAGGCCTGAACGACTACGGCCAGGTCGGCTGGGGCGGGCCCAAGCCTCCACGCGGCGACGGCGCCCACCGCTACGTCTTCCGGCTGTACGCGCTCGACGCGCTGCTCGATCTGCCGCAGGGCGCCACCCGTGACGCGCTCGAGGGACGGCTGCACGGACACGTCCTCGCGCGCGCGACGCTGACCGGAAAGGCGTGGCGGTCGCGCTGATCGGGCGCTGATCGGGCTGCGGACTTCGGGCTTCGGGTCGAGCCGCCGGTAGATGGCTCTTCCGTCGGCACTTCGACTAGAGCGGGAACAGGCTCAGGTTCTTCGGCGCCGGCTTTTCAGGCTCAGGCGTCGCCGGCTCGATGCACTCCGGCCCCTTGTTCCGCGCGTCGCTCACCGCCCGGTTCACCTCGTAGGACTCCATCGCCTCGGGCGCGTAGGGCGCGAGGAGCTCGGCGAGCGCGAGCGGGTCCTTGCGCTCGGGGTCGAGCCACCTCTCCTCGTTCTCCGGGGAGAGGATCGCCGGCATCCGATCGTGGACGGGCTGGACCAGCGCGTTGGCCCCGACCGTGACGATCGTGCAGGAGCGCAGCGGCGGAGCGTCGCCCTTGGCCGGGTCCCTCCAGACGTCGAACAGCCCGGCGAAGGCGAACGGCTCGCGGCCCCGGAGCGTGAAGCGCAGCGGCACCTTGTTGCCCGCCGTCTGCCGCCACTCGAAGAAGCTGTCCGCCAGCACCAGGCAGCGCCGCGTCGGCAAGAGCCGGCGGAACAGGCCGCTGGTCGCCAGGGTCTCGCTCTTGGCGTTGATGGGCTGGGGGCGCTGCCGCAGGTCCTTCGCCCAGGAAGGGATCAGGCCCCAGCGGAACTCCTCGAGCGCGGGGGCGCCGCCCTGCAGCACCACGACCGGAACGAAGTCCGTGGGCGCGATGTTGTAGCGAGCACCCGAGACCGTGGCGCGCGCGGTGACCGCCTTGAAGCGCGCGGCGAGCGTGGCGGTGTCGACGGTCTGCGTGAAGCGGCCGCACATGGTTGATGGAGTAGTGCCCGACGCGCGGGGGCGCAATCGGCCGATCGTCCTTCAAGGCCGGACAGCCCTCTTCCGGGGGAATTGTTTGACACCCTCCCTGTTCCTTGGGCATACGTTCGCCCCTTCCTTTGCACGCCTTGGAGGCCTGATGCGCCCCGCGCCCCTGCTCGCCTTGTCCTTCGCCCTGCTGCTCGCAGGCTGCGCGCCCAAGCTCATCCCGGGCACGGACATCAAGGACAACTCCGACACGCGCGCGGTGCTGGACCTGGTCGGGACCTACAAGAACCACCTCGAGACCAAGAACGTCGACGGCATCCTCAAGCTGGTCAGCAAGTCCTTCTTCGAGAACTCGGGAACGCCCGAGGGCACCGACGACTACGATCTGCCGGGCCTCGAGCAGAAGCTGCGGACCTGGGCGTCCAAGACCAAGTCGGTGCGCGCCTCGTTCGAGGTCAAGGACATCGTCGCCGAGGGGGACAAGGGCCTCGTCCGCTACTTCTACGACGTGAGCTTCCAGAATCCCCGGGCCCGACGACGCCTTCCAGTGGAAGCGCGAGACGGACACCAAGGAGATGCAGCTCAAGCGCGAAGACGGCGCCTGGAAGATCAGCAGCGGCCTCTAGCCGCTCGCCGTCCAACCTGCATGCCCCGGCGGGATCCCGGCTCCGGCCCGAATCCCTTCTCATCGCGCGAGGTTGCAGCGTCGGACGGCCGGCACTGACGGGCGGGGCACAGAGGCGGCTTTCCCGAGGACGGGCCTCCCTCCATCCGGGCAGGCCACTTCCTTGACACCCCTCTTTTGCCGGTGCTATTTCCCAGTGCCTTTCGCCGGTTAGGTCATTTGGCCGGCGCACGCCCCATCAGCACTGAGGAGACCGCATGGCCACCGACAAGAGCGCGCCCCAGTCAACTCCTCCCGCCGTGGACTGGCGAGGTCGGACGACCCTGCTGGGCTATCTGCGCGACGTGCTGATCGCCGCGCTCATCCTCGGCGCCGGCCTGTACGTCTACTACCAGCGTGAGCAGACCGGCCGGAAGATTCGTGCCCTGGGCAAGGAAGCCAAGGAGTACGTGCTCAAGGACAGCGTGAAGGCCTACGGCGAGGCCGAGAAGCGCCTGCTGGAGATGACCTCGCTCGACTCGGACTACCCCTTCGCACTGGCGTCTTTGGGCGAGCTGTACGCCACGCGCTGGATGGACATGGGCATCGAGGCCGACGCCGCCAACGCCAAGAAGTACACCGCGCTCTCCGACAAGGGCGACGCCAAGATCAACGAGCGCTTCGGCGCGGTGATCATGGTGATGCTGGCGGAGAAGAAGTACGAGGACGCCGCCAAGTACGCCTCGGACATCACCAAGACCGCCGCCAGCTCGCACGTGGTCAACGGCTACGGCCGGGCGCTGCGTGGGCTGGGCCGCCTCGACGAGGCCCGCCAGGCGCTCAAGAAGAGCGCGGACACCGAGTGGCGCAACCCGCGCTTCGCCTGCGACTTCGCCGACGTGTTCTTCGAGGACGGCGACTTCATCAACGCGCAGGCGTTCTACGCCAAGGGCGTCGAGGCCAACAGCGAGCACGTGCGCTCGCTCATCGGCCGCTCGCGAGCGCAGCTGGCTCGCGGCCAGAAGATCAAGGAGGCCTACGACACGCTGACCTCAATCCTGGAGAAGAAGGACGAGCTGCCTCCGCGCATCAAGGCGCAGGCGCTGACCGGCATGAGCGAGATGCGCGGCCTGGAGCAGAAGTTCGACGAGGCGCTCCAGCTCGCCGACGAGGCCATCAAGGCCTACCCGGACTACAGCTGGGCCCACTTCGCCAAGGCCCGCATCCTGGCGGTGCAGAAGAACGCGCAGGGCGCCGCGGCGGAGATCGACAAGACCCTGGAGCTCGACCGCTACGTGCCCGAGTTCTACTACAACGGCTCCAACGCCATGATGGACGCCGGCGACCCCGCCAAGGCCCAGGCGCTGCTCGACTCCTTCCTCAAGGCGCTCAAGGAGGACGATCGCTTCCACCTGGCCTACGGCAACCTGCTGATGAAGGTCGAGAAGCCGGAGGACGCGCTCAAGCACTTCGACAAGGCCATCGAGCTCAACAACTTCAACGCCGTGGCCCACTACGCCAAGGGCGCCGCGCTCTTCGACGCGCGCAAGACCTTCCTGACCGACCCCAAGGACACCAAGAAGCGCGACGAGCTGTTCGAGAACTCCAAGAAGGAGCTCGACCTCGCCCTCGAGGTGCAGGAGTACTTCCCGGCCGCCCACAGCAAGCTGGGCGACATCCTCTTCGAGAAGGAAGAGTGGGGCGACGGCTGCCAGAGCTACGCCCAGGCGCTGATGCAGATGAAGACCCTGCAGGCCCCGCGCGAGCGCATGACCGAGCTGCGCGAGCGCATCAACGACCGCCTCATCAAGGACGCCAAGAAGCGCGACGTCGCCAAGGCCTGGATGGACGAGACGGGCAAGCTCATCCGCTAGCCGGAATCGGGCGGGAACTTCGAAGGGCGTCGGGCCTCTGGTCCGGCGCCCTTTTTTTGGGCTTCGGGCTTCGGACTTCGGGCTTCGGGTACTGCCGTCGTGTGCCTGCCCAACCGACTTGCCATCGCTCACCGTCTGGACTGCTTCCACTGCGGGAGAGCCGGCCGCTCGGGGGCACTGAGCTTGGCGCGTCCGCGTGGCTAGCGTTGCGGCAATGGTCCGACTGCTGGCCGCTGGGCTCGTGAGCCTGCTCGCACTGGGAGACGCCGGGCCCCCGGCCGCTCCACCTTCACCGTCACCCGAGCCCAAGCTGGTCACCATCGACCCGACCAACCTGACCGTCATCAAGCGCGAGTCGGGGCCGGTCAACTACTACTCGGTCGTCGCCTCGACGGGTGACGGAGGCTCCTTCGTCCGCTCGGAGTACAAGCCGCCCTACCCGACGGCGGTGCTCGGCTACCAGGTCCCGGACGAGCTGCGGAAGTCGATCAGCGGAATCCGCTGGAAGTGGCGCGCCCTGGTGCTGCCCATCGGCGGCAACGAGTGCACGAAGGGCAAGGAGGACTCCGCGGCCACCATCTACCTGACCTGGAAGCGCGGGCTGCGCTGGTACACGCTCAAGTACTGCTGGAGCGCGGTGGGGCCCAAGGGCGCGGTCTGCGACCAGCGGCGCAACCCGTTCGTCGCCCAGGACACGACCATCCTCGAGAGCGGAGGGCCGCTCGACGAGTGGAAGAGCGTGCGGATCGACCTCGACGCCGAGTTCCGCAAGCACTTCGCGGACGGCAACCCGAAGGCCAGCGTCCCGGACTTCGGCGGCTTCGGCATCATGAGCGACGGCGACCAGACGCAGAGCCTGAGCAGCGCCGACTTCGCCGGGTTCGAGCTCGAGCTGCGGTGATCGCGGCCGACGGTCGATGGATCAGGTCGGCGGCCTCGCGCCCATGTTGATGAGTGCTGACATACCTTTAGCAAGGTCGCCTTCCACCGATTGGTCGGACGGTCGTGAGTTGCGCACAAGCTGGCCAGCCCGATGGCTGCCGATCCGCGAGGAGTGGGCCGAAGCGCCCAGGTAGGAGTTCGCGGTGGGCCGGAGATTCGAGTTCCCCCTCTCCGCGAAGCCGGAGAGGGGGTCAGGGGGTGAGGCTCGCCGCTCAGTCGCAGTCGGCGACCACCGGCACGCACTCGGGCGCGCGGCACTCCTCGAGTCGCGTCGCCCTCCACGCGCCAGGGCTGCCGTCCTGCCGCACCTGGATGACCTTCCACTCGCAGACGCGGTCGCCGTCGGGGTCGGCCTCGCGGCCCGCGGCCAACACGTGCCGCACGCCCGGCTCGAGCCGCTGGCTCCACACCTTGAGCAGCGAGACCTTCTCCGCCTTCAGCGGCGGCCGGGTCTGCGAGAACAGCGGCTGCACCGCCGCGCGCAGCGGCTCCTTGTCGTGGCCCTGGTAGCCTTCGCGCGGCGCGCGCCGGCCCGAGCCCACGAAGTCGTCCTTGCCCACGTTGAGCAGAAGCTCGCCCACCGCTCGCGGCGTGCGTGAGTGCTGCTGCAGGTCGCCGCCCCACACCTCCAGGCGGATGCGGCGCCGTCCGGGCTTGAGCTTGTTGACCGCCCGCGCCCACGCCAGCGACAGCTCGGTCGGCTCCTCGTCGCCGGCCGCCGGGTGCAGATCAAAGCGCCAGGTCGTCAGCTGCCGGTCCTCCTCCGGGCTCGACGACAGGCGCAGCGCGCCGTGCAGCACCCCGGCGCCACCGTCGAAGGGCTTGCCGTCGACGAACATGCGCACGAAGTAGCCCGACTCCGGCGGGAAGATGGGCCGCAGCCCGGGCACGGCGATGGGCGTGTTGGCCAGCGACCGCTCGAGGTAGACGCGGCCGTAGAGCGAGTCGCGGCGCGCGAAGGTGCTGGCGAAGCGCTCCTCGAGCTCCCTCGGCGGCTCGATCGACACACGCGAGAAGACGACCTCGCTCTTGTAGCGCTGGTGCACGTCGCTGACGTACCAGGCGTCCTGGTGCGGCCGCATCAACCCGTAGGGCATCGCCTCCACGGAGGTCGGGCCCGCGGGGATGCCCACCGGGACCGCCTTCGCCGACGCGGCCGTTCCCGCTCCCGCGGCCGCCGGGCTCGCCGGTTGCGCCGGGGCCGGCGGCGGGGCGGCCGCGGCGAGAGCGATCAGGCAGAGGGTGAGGCTGGTGTTCATCAGTGGGCACAAAGCCTAGCCCAAGGCGCCCCTGCCGATCTCTGGGCTCGGTCTGAAGCAGCCCGCCGGGGCGCTCCCGCCCGGGCCGGGGACCTGTCCCGCCCTGCCCCTGCCCTTACCTTGCCTCGTCGCGATTTCGAAGGCGCCCGGACGGGCGCGCGGGAGGGCACGCACATGAAGGGTAAGGACGTCATCGGCTACGCGCGGGACCGGAAGGCCGTCATGGTCGACCTGAAGTTCATGGACTTCGTGGGGATGTGGCAGCACTTCACCATCCCCATCGAGGAGCTCACCGAGGAGATCTTCGAGGAGGGGCTGGGCTTCGACGGCTCGTCCATCCGCGGGTGGCAGCCCATCCACGCCTCCGACATGATGGTCGTGCCCGACCCGGCCAGCGCGACGATGGACCCGTTCATGCGGGACCCGACGCTCTCGCTCATCTGCAACATCGTCGACCCGGTCACCCGCGAGCCGTACTCGCGCGACCCGCGCCACATCGCCCAGAAGGCCGAGCGGTTCCTGGAGCAGACCGGGCTGGGCGACAAGTCGTACTTCGGCCCCGAGGCCGAGTTCTTCATCTTCGACGGCGTCTCCTACGACGCCGGCCCCAACGGCGCCTTCTACCGGATCGAGTCCGACGAGGGGCAGTGGGCCACCGGCCGCGAGCGGGAGCACGGCGTCAACCGCGAGGGCGAGATCATCTACCGGCCCAACCTCGGCTACAAACCGCGCTACAAGGAGGGCTACTTCCCGGTCGCCCCCACCGACAGCCTGCAGGACCTGCGCACCGAGATGTGCCGGGTGATGGCCGAGGTGGGCATCCAGGTCGAGCGCCAGCACCACGAGGTCGCCACCGCCGGCCAGGCGGAGATCGACATCCGCTACGACACGCTCACCCGCTGCGCCGACAAGCTGATGTGGTTCAAGTACGTCTGCAAGAACGTCGCGCGCCGCGCGGGCAAGACCGTGACCTTCATGCCCAAGCCGCTCTACGGCGACAACGGCTCGGGGATGCACACCCACCAGTCGATCTGGAAGAACGGCAAGCCGCTGTTCGCGGGCGAGCTGTACGCGGGCCTGTCGCAGATGGCGATGCACTACATCGGCGGCATCCTGCGCCACGGCCCGGCGCTGGCGGCGCTGTGCAACCCGACCACCAACAGCTACAAGCGGCTGGTGCCGGGCTTCGAGGCGCCGGTGAACCTGGCCTACAGCTCGCGCAACCGCTCGGCGTCCATCCGCATCCCGATGTACTCGCCCTCGCCCAAGGCCAAGCGGATCGAGTTCCGCTCGCCGGACCCCAGCTGCAACCCGTACCTGGGCTTCGCGGCGATGCTGATGGCGGGCCTGGACGGCATCGAGAACCGGATCGACCCGGGCGACGCGCTGGACAAGGACATCTACGGGCTCACGCCGGAGGAGCTTAAGGACGTGCCGAAGATGCCCGGCTCGCTCGACGAGGCGCTCGAGCACCTCAGCCGCGACCGCGCGTTCCTGCTCAAGGGCGACGTCTTCACCGAGGACGTGCTCGACACCTGGATCGCCTACAAGCGCGAGCGGGAGATCAACCCCGTCCGCCTGCGGCCGACGCCGCAGGAGTTCGCGCTGTACTTCGACATCTGACGAGGGGGAGGGGCCGGCGCGCGGGGCGCCTCCTCGCAGTCCACGGGGAGGCGCCCTGCTGCGTATTCATCCGCGGGCGCGGGCGCTCCGGGCTACCATCGGCTCGCCATGCGCCTGCCTCCGCCCATCCCTCTCCTCGCACTCTGCCTGACCGCCTGCCTCGACATCAGCGGGCGCATCGAGGACGAGCCCGACACCGGAGGCGCACTGGCCGACGATGCCGGCCACTCCTCGGAACCGGAAGACGCCTCGAGCGCCACCAGCCCGGATGCCTCCGCTCGCGACGCTTCGGCGACCCAGCCGGATGCCTCGGCCTTCCGTCCTGACGCGGGTGGCCCGCCAGCGGACGCCGGCCAGCCGTCTTGTCCCGCGGGCAGAATCTGCGTCGACACCTTCCCTTTCGGCGACGACCGCGACACCTCGGCCTCACCGCTTTCGAGCTTCGACGGCTACTCCTGCAGCCCGACCACCGACGAGAGCGGCCCGGAGATCGTCTATCAGGTCACCGTGCCCGCCGACGGCTTCCTCTCGGCCGCGGTGCAGGAGGCAGACGGCGTCGACGTCGACGTCCACATCCTCTCCGCGCTCGACCCTTCCCAGTGCCTCGACCGGGGCAACTTCCACGCGAGCGCCGACGTGACCGCCGGCACCTGGTTCGTGGTCATCGACACCTTTGCCGGCAGCGCCAAGGCCGGCGCCTTCCACGTCGACATCGGCTTCCTCGAGCCCTCGCGCGGGTCCTGCGCGATGAAGGCCGGCGTGATGGAGCGGGTCGGCGACAACGGCAACCACCTCGCCATGCCCGCGACCGGTCCGGTCGTCCTCGAGGCGCACCTGGTGACGCAGGAGGAGCCGCCGCCCTACCCCTCGACCGAGACCGAGGAGCTGGTCGCGCACTACGCCCTCTCGCAGTCGCGCACCGGGCTCGTCATGCACCGCAACCAGCCGTGGGCGCCGCTCGAGGGAGGCACCTTCTACGGCTGCGGCATCGGCTCGCCCACCCTGTTCCCGGTCGAGGACGAGGGCTGGTACGTCAACATGTACTGGACGAGCGCGGCCCGGCCGGCGCGCGGCACGCGGATGATCTTCCGCATCCCGGGGACGAGCCGCGCGGTGGTGGTCTCCGCCGGGTACGAGACCGGCCCCGGCGACCTCGCCAAGATCGGCGGGACTCCCGAGGAGACGCACTTCTACCTGGGCGGCGAGCGGGACCTGACGCTCGGGATCGCCGAGGATCAGAGCCTGCCGCTCGGCCCGCGCGTCTGCCAGTGAAGCCGCTCGACTCACCCGCTGCATGATTCCGCACGCAGAGCCACGACCGGAGGGGACCTCCTTGCGCCCACACTCATCCCTGCTCGCCCTGACGACCGGGGCCCTTCTTCTGGCCGGTTGCCTCCAGACGGTGTGCCCGCCGGAGCGAACGCTCTGCACCCTTCCGGATGGCGTGTCCTTCTGCGCCGACACCACGACCGACCGCTCGCACTGCGGTGGCTGCGGCGTCGTCTGCGGGCTGGGCGAGGTCTGCTCCGAAGGCCACTGCGCGCTGGCCTGCCGGTCGGGGCTCGTCCTCTGCGGCGAGCGCTGCGTCGATCCCGCGAGCGACCGCGCCCACTGTGGCGCCACCGGCGACTGCCAGGGCACGAACGCCGGCACGGCCTGTGGGGCGGGCTACCTCTGCACGCAGGGAACGTGCGCGGTGAGCTGCCTCGAGGGCCAGGTGCACTGCGGCGACCGGTGCGTCGATCCGTCGACCGACCGCGCTCACTGCGGTGCGGCGGGTGACTGCCAGGGCACGAACGCGGGGACGGTCTGCGGCGCGAGCCAGGTCTGCGAGGCCGGCGCCTGCGTCGCGAGTTGCCTCGAGGGCCAGGTCAGCTGCGGCGGTGCGTGCACCGATCCGGACTCGGACCCGAGATACTGCGGCGCCTCCGGGGACTGCCAGGGGGCCAACGCGGGCGCACAGTGCGGCCCCGGGCAGGCCTGCGTCGCGGGTCGCTGCGCGCTCACCTGCGCCGCAGGAGACGCCATCGTCTGCGGCGGCCGCTGCGTGAACCCGGCGACGGACGACTCCCACTGCGGCCGCTGCGGCATCCCGTGCATCCCCGGGGTGACCAGCTGCTCCAACGGCACGTGCGTGGCGGCGAAGTGCATGGGCCGCCTCGAATACAGCGACGTCCTGTCGGACACGACGGCTTCGGGCTCCTTCATTCAGCTCGCAGACCTGAATGGCGACGGTGCCAGTGACCTGCTGTCGCACAATGCCGGGAGCGATTTGGGCGCCTTCTTGTCGACCCGCGACGGCACGTTCACGGCGCTCAAGGGCGCCATGCCGGTAGGTCAGGAGCACGTCGACAGCGTGGTCGCGGCTGACCTCGATGGTAACGGCGTCGTTGACCTCGTCGTCGCCTATCGCGGCTTGCTGAGCGTGATGCTGGGCGATGGAGCGGGGAAGTTCCAACCTGAGGGCGACTACCCGACCGGCTTGGGGCACTTCCTCATCGCCGTCGGAGACTTCACCGCGGACGGGATGCCGGACGTGGCCCTCGTCACGCCCAACGCCACGACTCTGCGGGTGCTCCCGAACCTCGGCGGCGGCGTGCTGGGACCCGCGACCGAGCTCACGGTTCCCCAATGCGCCCACACGCTCCTCGCAGGCGACTTCAGCGGCGACGGAGTGGACGACCTCGCCATCCTGACCGGCCCGGACAACTCCCCCTACGCCTGCGATGCACCGAAGGTGACCGTGCTCCTCACGAAGGCCGATGGCACGTTTGCGCCGGCCGTCGAGTATCCGCTCGTTTCGACCGGGCGGGTCTCGTCGATGCTCGCTGGGGACCTCGACGGTGAGGGCTCGCTCGACCTGCTGGTCACTCAGGGAAGCGACGTCGTGGCCCTCCTGAACGATGGCACCGGCGTCTTCGGCCCGCTCAAGTCCTCCGATGGGTCTGGCGGCTCCGCGGCGTTGGCCGACTTCGATGGCGATGGGACGCTCGACCTCGCAGCCGCCAATGGTTACGAGGTGAGCGTCTTCTTTGGCGCGGGGAATGGCACCTTCGGCGCTCAAACCGACTACTTGGCCTCGCACCCCATCGCCCTGGTCGCCGTCGACGCGAACCTCGACGGCAACCCCGACATCGCCTTCCTCGGCGACCCGTCCATTGGGTCCGCGCTCGGTGTTCTTCTGAACGTCGGTGAAGGCAGGTTCCTGTCCCGGTCGTTCCAGAGAGTGCCTGCAGACACGCTCCAGCCCGGCGACTTCGACGGTGACGGGCAGCTCGAGTTTGCGGCGGCATCCCAGTCTGAAGGGGCGACCATCGTCGATGGCTTGGGGGGCACCCTGTCCTACTCGGGGCTGGAGATGGGCGCCGCCGCCCGGGCGCTCGTCGTCGGCGCGGAAGACCTCGACGGCGATGGCGCGCTGGACGTGGTCGTGCTGGATGCGGCCCATGACCAGGCCATCGTTTTCGGCAATCGGGGTGACGGGACTTTCTCGGCTCGGGCCAAGTACCCGACTGGGATCGAGCCGATTGGCGGCGCCGTCAGCGACCTCGATGGCGACGGGCATCCTGACCTGGTGTACGCCTCCCGCGATTCGGAGACTCTCTCAGTCCAGCTCAATGCCGGAGACGGAGCCCTCCTGCCTCCCGTCGACTTTCCGTTGGGGGGAAAGCCGCTCTCCCTCGTTGCGGTAGACGTCCTCCCGGACGGACGGCTCGACGTCGTGTTGACCCTGCAGGACTCGTCTTTCGTGACCGTTCTGCTCAATGACGGGACGGGCTACTTCGGAGCGATGGCTGCGTACGAGGTCGGCGCGCGTGCCCTCGTCACCGTCGGAGATCTCAACGGAGACGCGCTGCCCGACCTCGCGGTGGCGAGCAGCGGAGACAGGTCGGTGAGGGTGCTGTTCAACGATGGTGCTGCGGGTTTCATTGCGGGGGCCGAGTTCGCAGCCCAGCTGCCCATCAGCGCATTGGCGCTGGGCGACATGAACGGCGATGGCAGCCTCGACCTCCTCGTTCAGCACTACTCCAGTTCGGTCGGGATTCTCCTGAACGACGGACGGGGCGCGCTCCTGCCGGAACGCAGGTACGGTACGGGAGGGAGCTCGCTCGCAGTCTTCGACCTCAATCGCGACGGACGGCTGGACGTGCTGACGGGAGGCGAGACGTTACTGGCGCACTGCTTCTGACCACCAGAGGCGACCGATGTGCCGGGGCCCTTGGAAGCCTCGACCGCCGCCTCGCCGGTCCGCCGCAAGGCACGGCCCTGCCTCACCCGTGGCATGATTCGCCACACACATTCCAGAACCGGAGGGGACCTCCTTGCGCCACTCATCGATGATCGCCCTGACGACCGCGGCCCTTCTTCTGGCCGGTTGCCTCCAGCCGACGTGCCCGCCGGAACGAACGCTCTGCACGCTTCCCGGTGGAGAGTCCTTCTGCGCCAGCACCGCGAATGATCGCTCCCACTGCGGTGGCTGCGACGTCGTCTGCGCGCTGGGCGAAGTCTGCTCGGAAGGCCGTTGCACGCTGGCCTGCCGGTCGGGGTTCGTCCTCTGCGGCGACCGCTGCATCGATCCCGCCAGCGACCGCGCCTTCTGCGGGGCCACCGGCGACTGCCAGGGCACGAACGCCGGCACGGCCTGTGGCGCGGGCTACCTCTGCACGCAGGGAACGTGCGCGGTGAGCTGCCTCGAGAGCCAGGTGCACTGCGGCGACCGGTGTGTCGATCCTTCGAACGACCGCGCTCACTGTGGCGCGGCCGGTGACTGCCAGGGCACGAACGCCGGCACCGCCTGTGGGGCTGGCTACCTCTGCACGCAGGGAACGTGCGCGGCGAGCTGCCTCGACGGCCAGGTGCACTGCGGCGACCGGTGTGTCGATCCTTCGACCGACCGCGCTCACTGTGGCGCTACGGCTGACTGCCAGGGCACGAATGCCGGCACGGCCTGTGGGCCGGGCTACCTCTGCACGCAGGGAACATGCGTGGCGAGCTGCCTCGAGGGCCAGGTGCACTGCGGCGACCGGTGCGTCGATCCTTCGACCGACCGCGCCCACTGTGGTGCTGCCGGTGACTGCCAGGGCATGAATGCGGGTACCTCCTGCGGCGCGAGCTTCGTCTGCCAGGCAGGTGCCTGCGTGGCGAGCTGCCTCGATGGCCAGATCAGCTGCGGCGGCGGGTGCGTCCGTCCAGACTCGGATCCGAGCTACTGCGGCGCTTCCGGCGACTGCCAGGGCCCCAACGCGGGCGCACCGTGCGGCCCGGGGCAGGCCTGCCTCTCGGGCCGCTGCGCGCTCACCTGCACCGCAGGAAACGCCATCGTCTGCGACGGTCGCTGCGTGAACCCGGCGACGGACGACGCCCACTGCGGCCGCTGCGGCAACGCTTGCATCCCCGGGGTGACCAGCTGCTCCAAAGGCGCGTGCGTGGCGGCGCAGTGCACGGGCCACCTCGAGTACGCAGATCTGCTGTCGTACACGGACTGGAAGCTCCGCACGTTCAAAGTGGCCGACCTCAACGGCGACGGCGTCACCGATGTGCTGGCACGGGACTACTCGATAGACCGCTTGGCCCTCTTCTTCGGGGCCGGCGATGGCACTTTCTCGGAGCCATCGTTCGTCTCGTCCGCCAAGGAGGCGAGCTTCGGCGACCTCGATGGCGACGGCACGCTGGATCTCGTCGTCAGCTCCGACAGCTTGCTGAGCGTGCTGCTGGGTGACGGGGCCGGGGGATTCCGGCCTCGGGTCGACTACCCGACCGGCGCGTCCCTTTTCGCCGTCGGAGACTTCACCGCGGACGGAAAGCCGGACGTCGCCTTCCCCGTTGCGTTCAACACGCTGCGGGTGCTCCCGAACCTCGGCGGCGGCGTGCTGGGGCCGGCGACGGAGTACACGGTTCCCAAGTGCGCACGCACGCTCCTCGCCGGGGACTTCAGCGGCGACGGAGTGGGCGACCTGGCCATCCTGACCGGCCCGGAGCCGGACACATACGTGTCTCACTGCGACGCGCCGATGGTGACCGTCCTCCTGACGAAGCCCGACGGCACGTTCGCACCGGCCGCCGAGTATCCGCTCGGCTCGACCGAGGCGGCGACCTCGATGCTGGCTGGGGACCTCGATGGCGACCAGTCTCTCGACCTGCTGCTCGCCCAAGGCACGAAGGTCGTGACCCTTCTGAACGACGGCGCTGGCGCCTTCGGCGCGCCCCTGGAGACCTCCGTTGCCTGGCGCGTGACGTCGAGCACGTTGGCTGACTTCGACGGCGATAGCACGCTCGACCTCGCTGTCGGCGTTTGGACCGGCGCCGACACAGAGCTGGTGGGAGTTCTTCTCGGCGCAGGGGATGGCACCTTCGGCCCCTCAACCGCCTTCACCGCCACGGGCCCCATCGACGTGGCCGCCCTCGACGCGAACCTCGACGGCAGACCCGACATCGCGGTTCTCGGCGAGTCTTGCGGTGAAGGTTCGCTCGGCGTCCTCCTCAACCGCGGCGGCGGCAAGTTCGTGGCTCGGAAGAATCTCCAGTCGCTGCCTACCTTTTCGTCGCCGGTGGCAGGAGATTTCGATGGAGACGGGCTGCTCGAGCTCGCGGTGTCGACCCCCAGTGATGGATTGGGCATCCTCGACGATCTGGAGAACATCCCGTCCTTCTCGAAGCTGCAGCTGGAGGGGTACCCCCAACCGATAGGCGCTGAGGACCTCGACCACGATGGCGCGCTGGACTTGGTCGTGCTGGACGCGACCTACAAACGAGCCGTCGTCTTCGGCAACCTCGGTGACGGGACGTTCTCGGTCAGGGCCGAGTACCCGACTGGACCCGGGCCTTTGGCCGGCGCAGTCAGCGATCTCGACGGCGACGGGCAACGGGACCTGGTGTTCGTCTCCGGCCCTTCAGCGATCCTCTCAGTGCAGCTCAATGCTGGAAACGGTGTCTTCCTGCCTCGCGTCGACTTCCCAGTGGGGGGCGAGCCAATCTCCCTCTCTGTGGCAGACGTCAATTCCGACGGCCGGCCCGACGTGGTGCTGCCCCTGCAGGACTCCTCCTCGGTGACCGTCGTGCTCAATGACGGGACGGGCCATTTCGGAGCGATGGCTTCCTATGACGCCGGCATTCCCCTGTGCGCCGTCACCGTGGGGGATCTCAACGGCGACGCCTTGCCCGACCTCGCCGCTTCGAGCTGCTGGGGCACCATGAGCGTGCTGCTCAACGACGGTGCTGCCGGTTTCATGGCCGGAGTCGAGTACCCAATCGCACCAGCGTTTTCAGTGGCCATGGCAATGGGCGATATGAACGGCGATGGCAGCCTGGACCTAATCGTTCTGCACTCCGCAGACACTGGTTCGGTCGGGATTCTGCTGAACGACGGTCAGGGCGCGTTCCTGCCCGAGCGCAGATACAGCTTGGGCGTCTATTCCTTTGATGCGGCCGCGCTCGCAGTCCTCGACCTCAATCGCGATGGACGGCTGGACGTGATGACTGGAGGCCACGGGCTGAACGTGCTGCTGGCGCATTGCTTCTGACCTCGATGCTCCGGCGTCGGAACCCTGCACACCCTCCCGCTGACGTACCAACCTCCCGCGCGGAATCGCGGGTAGGATTCCGGCGGCATGAAGCTCGCCGAGGCCACGCGCATCCTGAACCAGAACGCGGCCCTGCCGGGGCCCGCACTCGAGGTCTTCCTGGCCTGCGGCTTCACGCCCCTGCACCTCAAGACCTTCCTCGTCGCCCAGCTGGCCGAGATCTCCCCTGCACGCCGCATCTCGGTGACGACCGGGACCTACGGAGACCTCGCGGGCAGCTTGGAGCGCGCCGCCAGGGAGGGTGTGCGAAGCGTCGCCGCCGCCCTCGAGTGGGAGGACCTGGACCCGCGGCTCGGCCTGCGCAGCGCCGCGCCGTGGAGACTCGCGCAGCTGCCCGACATCCTCGCGACCGCCACGTCGCGCCTCGGTCGCCTGCGCGAGGCCCTCGCGCAATTGGCGGAGCGCGCCCCGGTGGCCTTGAGCCTCCCCACGCTGCCGTTGCCGCCCGTCTTCAAGGTCCCGCTCGCGCAGGCCGACGGCTTCGCCCTGCGCCTGCAGGAGCACGCCTTCGCTTTCGCCGCCTCGCTCGCCGACCTCCCCCGCGTCCGGGTCGTCAGCCCCCAGCAGCTCGACGCGCTCTCTCCTCTCGCGGCTCGCGCGGACGTCGCCGCCGAGCTGCGCTGGGGCTTCCCCTACTCGCTCGAGCACGCCTCGAACCTCGCGGGCCAGCTCGCACGGCTCCTCGCGCCGCCGCCGGCCTGCAAGGGCCTCATCACCGACCTCGACAACACCCTCTGGCGGGGAATCCTCGGGGACGACGGGCTGGAGGGCATCGGCTGGGACCTGCCGCACGGCAGCCACGGACACGCCCTCTACCAGCGGATGCTCGCCTCGCTCTCGGACCTGGGCGTGCTGCTGGGCGTCGCCTCGAAGAACAATCCCGCGCTCGCCGAGCAGGCGCTAGCGAGACCCGACCTCCTCGTGCCCCGGGACCGCCTCTTCCCCGTCGAGGCGAACTGGAAGCCAAAGTCCGAGTCGGTCGCCCGCATCCTGAAGGCCTGGAACGTCGGCGCCGAGAGCGTCGTCTTCGTGGACGACAGCCCGCTCGAGCTGGCCGAGGTCCAGCAGGCCTTCCCGACGATGAAGACCTTGCTCTTCCCCGCGCAGAGCGAGGCCGGTATCCGCGCGCTCCTCGACGAGCTGCGCGATCGGTTCGGGCGCTCGTCGGTCGAGACCGAGGACGGGCTGCGCGTGGCGAGCCTGCGAGCCGCACAGGAGCGAGCGGTCGAAGCTCCCGGGACCTCGGCCGAGACCGTCCTGGCGACCGCCGAGGCCACGGTCACCTTCGCCCACGACCGCCCCGACCCGCGCGCCTTCGAGCTCGTCAACAAGACCAACCAGTTCAACCTCAACGGCCTCCGCCTCGACGAGGCGACCTGGCGCACCCGGACCGCCAATCCGGCGCGGTTCCTGCTCACGGTCTCCTACGCCGACAAGTTCGGGCCGCTGGGGCGGATCGCAGTCGTGGGAGGGACCCGCGCCCCGGCGCCGCGCATCGACTGCTGGGTCATGAGCTGCCGCGCATTCTCGCGCCGCATCGAGTTCCACACGCTGGCCGCGCTCTTCGAGCGCCTGGACGCCGATGTGCTCGAGCTCGACTTCATCCCCACCGAGCGCAACGGCCCGCTGCGCGAGTTCCTCGCGGCGGTGCTCGGCGCGGATCCGATTGGCCCGGTGCGACTGACGCGCGAAGCACTGAAGACGCGCTGCCCGCCCCTCTACGCCAAGGTGACGACCGAATGAGCCTCGAGGACCGCCTCGCTTCCCGACTCGCGCTGGCCCTGCCCGACGTCCCGCCGGAGGCCATCCCGAGCGCTTCGAGCTCGACCGTTCCCACCTGGGACTCGCTCGCCACGGTGAACATCGTCTCGATGATCGAGGAGGAGTTCGCCCTCCAGGTGCCGCTCGCCGACCTCGAGCACTTCGTCTCGTACGAGAAGATCCTGGCGTATCTGAAGAGCCGCGTGGAGTAGCGCGGCCAGAAATAGAAATCAGAAGCCGAAGAGGCTCGCCAAATACCGCGCGTAATCCGCGATGGTGTGCTCGTGGTCGGTCCCGTCCACGATCGAGACCAGGCAATAGAAGGTCAGTACTCCGGCGATGGCCAGAATCCTCCGCACTCCCGTCGGCGCCTTGCGCTTGCGCGCGAGCGACCGCGCCTGGGAGATGCCGATGGCCACGCCGAGGATGAGCGCATAGAGGGCGTAGGCCTGATACGCCACCAGCGCGCGCCCGAACCCGAGGCGGAAGATGTAGGCGTCGTCACGGAGGAAGTGGAACAGGAAGTTGCCGAGCCCGGCGGACACCAGCGTGGCGAAGAACAGCCGCAGCCGCGGCGATTTGCGGAAATAGGCGAAATAGGTCGGGAAGAAGAAGCAATCGACCAGCAATTCTTTGAAGTAGTAATAGAAGCGATTGTAGAACTCGGCGATGGAGGTCGAGGCGAAGGGCCGGTAGGTGTTCCGGAAGGCGTTGAACCCGGCCATCCGCGCGGTCGCGATGGCGAGGTGGCCGAACACGGCCACGTTCGTCACCTCCTCGAGGAAGAAGACGATCAGCGCCAACCAGCGCAGCCCCCAGGCGACCGGGCGCCCCTGCAGGACCGACTCGAGCGCCTCCGGGTACGACGGGAGGAGCGGCGCGGGATGCCAGCCGAGGCGGGCGAGCCATCCGCCCGGCCCCGAGCCGTCGATGGCCGTCAGCAGCTCCAGCACCAGGCTGAGCGCGAGGGCCCACACGAGCAGCTTGAGGCCCTTGAGCTGCGCGACCGCGAACTGCTCGTCGTCGGCGGCCTCGACCTTCTGCAGGTAGGCCGAGCCCTTGCCGAAAGGCACCAGAGTGAAGCCCCAGAACGGCCGCAGGAAGCCCAGGCGCGTCGCGAACGGCGCGGTGTCCTTGGAGAGGCCGGCGCAGACCGAATAGGCGAAGAACCACAGGTACCGGCCGAGGACCATGGCGGCTGCCGCCAACAGGACCGAGGCCGCCCCGCCCACCGCACCGGACGCTGCGAGGAGGGCGAGCACGAGGAGGATGAGGCCGGCGACGGGGTGCCGTCCGAGGACGCTCTTCGGCCAGCGGCGCACGAGGGAGACGTACCCGGCCGAGAACGCGAGGATGCAGGCGACGACGGCGGGCCAAGCGGAGACGAGCCCGGGCGCGCCCTGCTTCGCCGCGAGTTCCCGGAGCACGGACAAGCTCAGCGGCGGCGAGAGGAAGATCCACCCGAGCGCGGCGCCGAGCAGCCAGAGGCGCCGGAGCTTCGGCGCCACCGAGATGAGCGCCAGCACCACCCCCGTCAGCGGCCAGGTCTTCGTCCCGGTGAGGGCGAACAGCCCCGTGAAGCACGCGACCAGGACCAGCCGACCCGGCAGCGTGCGCGCCCATTTCAGGAGAGTCGCGTTCTTTTCGAGCTGCGGGAGCAGCCGCCAGCCGGCCGAACGCCCGGCGGGAGGAATGGGTGCCGCGCGGACGGCGGGAGGCTTGGGCCCCTCTTCGCTCGGTGCTGGCTGCCTGCTCTCGGCCTGGCTCATCGGACGTGCAGGATAGGACGAGGCCGCGCGCGATGCTCGCCCTGGCATCTGCACTCGAAACCCCGAGCCCGTCGAGGGGCCTGCTCACGCGGCGCCGGATTTGGGGTGGGTGGAGGCGGTCGTGGGGTGGACGGTGTGGACAGCGTGGACGGAGTCGACGGGGTGGACTTGCCGGCATCCGCTCACGGCGGCGACGCGCTCGCTGCTGGCTTCGCCGCCGGCGCCGGACGGTAGCGTTCGAAGTAGCGGCTGGTGATGAGCCAGTCGGAGATCTGCAGCCCGCGCACGGTGTGCTCGGCCATCTCCGCCGGGCCACCCTCGAAGTAGCCGTGGGGCAGCACCGCCAGGTTGCGCCGCGTCCGCAGCAGGTTGCGCCCCATCGCTGAGCGAGCCCAGGCCTCGTGCTCCACGCCCATGAGGTCGAGCAGCGTGGGCATGAAGTCGACTTGACCGCCCGTCGTCGCTACGCGCCGCCCCTCGAACCCCTTGGCCGAGATGAGGAGCGGCACGTGGAGGTCGTCGACCTGCCACCACGGCTCCTGGCGCTTCATCGCCTCCACCTCGGGTCGGTAGTACTTGTTCACACCGCCGTGGTCGCCGACCACTGCGACCACCGTCTGATCGAGCAGCCCGTCCTGCCGCAGGCCGTCGAGGAACCGGCCGAGCTGGGCGTCGGTGTAGCTGAGGGCGCGCAGGTACTTGCCCATCCGCGTCTGGGCCAGCTCGCCCGAGAGCTGGAGCGGGCCCTGCGCCGCAGCCTCCTCGAATGGCTCGTGGCTGCTCAGGGTCACGACGAACGCATAGAACGGCTGTCGCAGCGCGGCGATCATCGGCCGCACCTGCGCGAGGTACGCCGCGTCGGAGAGCCCCCAGTCGAGGATCTCGGTCTGCGCGAAGGCGCTCAGGTCGACGGTGCGCGCGAAGCCGACGCCCTTGAGCCCCTGCGCCCAGTTCCACAGGCTTGCGCTGTCGGCGTGGATGGCCACCGTGTCGTAGCCGCGCTGGGAGAGCAGCGTGGGCAGCGACGGGTAGCGGTTGTGCGGGAAGCGGTGGAAGGTCGCGCCCTGGCGCACCGGATAGAGCGAGGTGTTGTAGAGGAGCTCGGCGTCGGAGCTGGCGCCCACGAAGACCTGCTCGTGGATGTCGGTGAAGAAGAGCGCCTCGGGAAGCAGCTTGTTGAGGTTCGGGGTGATCTCGTGGCCGTCGACGGACTGGCCCACCGGGAAGGCCTCCAGCGACTCCCATTGGATGACGAGCAGGTTCCGGCCGGCGAAGACGCCCCGTAGCGGGTCGGGGGGCAAGTCCGGCTCCTGCTTCTGGTCGAACCAGGCCTCTACTTCCTGCAGCTCTTTGGGCGAGAGGTCGCGGGTGCGGCTCAGGGTCCAGGTGCTCCCGAAGTCGTAGGCGTGGAAGCCGATCAGGCCCATGCGCGCCAGGGTGCGCGGCGGGTTGGGCGTCCATTCGAAGAAGGTGGTACGCGCGCCTTCCTCCACGACATCCACTTGGTGATGCACGGCGGCCAGGTGCACGGCCGACGCCGCCACCAATGCCGCGAAGGCCACGGGCGCGCGGGGCACCGAGGCGTAGCTGCGCCAGCGCCAGGCGGCGACAGCGACGAGGAGGAGCAGATCGGTGGTGAGGACCAGGTCTACCGGTCGGAGCAGCGAGGCGATGGTCGCGCCGAGGCGAGGCAGGTTCTCCGCCTGCGGCAGGTCGAGCAGCGAGAGCGGGGCGCCCATGGCGCGCAGGTGGAGGAGATCGCCCAGCGCCACGATGGTGAGGACCAGGCTGGTGCCCAGGTAGTAGGCGATTCGCGCGCGGTTGCGCAGCAGCAGCGCGGGGACGGCGACCAGGACGGCGAAGGAGAGGTAGACGGAGGTCTGCGGCCGGTGTGAGCGCGCGGCCAGGCAGTCGAACTCGCTGCAGGTCCGGCTCATCGCCAGGCAGACCAGCAGGTGAGCCTTCAGGTAGGCGCCGCCAATCCAGAGCGGGAGCAGCGGGTCGCCGAAAAGACCACGGTGGCGTGAGAGCGTGCTTCGGGCGCGGTCGATGAGGGTCCCTGGCACGCGGCGATTATGGGCGATTGCCGCGGCGTGGCGCAAAATGCCGGCACGAGGCCGGCGATCCGAGGGCCTGGGCGAGGTCGAGGGCGCTCGCGGGCTCCGCGAGGTAGCATCCAGCCACTCACACGCGAGGGGATTCCATGACGTTCCGCAAGTACCGGCCTTCGGGCCTGAGCGAATCCGGTGCGGTGCCGCCCCTGTTCATCGGCTGCGTGCTCATCGGCATCGCGACCGGCGCCGCCGAGGCGCTCTTCGGCCACTGGGTCATCAGCCTCATCGTCGTCTTCCAAGTGCTCATCGGCTTTGCCGTGGGCTACTTCGCCAGCGTGCGCATCGAGAAGGGCCGCATCCGTGCGCCGCTCGCCGCCGCGGCGGCAGGGCTGTTGGGCGGGTTCGCCGGGCAGCTCGCCGTGCACGTCGTCAACTACGAGCTCTTCCGCTCCGAGGTGCGCGCCTCCATCGTCGCCGAGAACCCCGAGGCCGCCGGCGAAGCGAGCGAGATCATCGACCAGATCCTGGTGGACAAGACCGGCCGCGGCGGCTTCCCGGGCTTCCTCGAGCTGCAGGCCCAGGTCGGCGTCTCCATCAAGAAGGCCGGCAGCAGCACCGACAAGGGGATCCACCTGGAAGGCGTCGGCGCCTACATCCTCTGGCTCCTGGAGCTGCTCGTCGCGATGGGCGTCGCCGCGTGGATGGCCTTCGACCGGGCTAGCCAGCCTTTCTGCGAGCGCTGCAAGCGTTGGTTCGACACCGACCTGCTCATCAGCTCCGGCTCGGCCGACAAGAAGGCATGGAAGGCGATGCTCGAGGCGATCGACCGCTCGGACTTCAAGGCGGCCGTCGCGGCGCGCGGCGAGGCCACCGAGAAGGCCGCCCACGTGCTCCACCTCTCGCGGTGCAGCCAGTGCGAGTCGCACGAGCCGGTGCTCACGCTCAAGGTCGTGACCGGCCTGAACAAGAAGCCGCAGACCAAGGTGATCCGCGCCTCGCTCCTGCGCTTCGACGAGGCCAAGGCGCTGCTCGAGGCGATCGAAACAGCCAACCCGAAGCCTGTGGCGGCCCCGAACGAAGCTGCGACCCCGACCGGCACGTGAGCGCGCCCCGCATTCGTTGCCGGATGCGGCGCGTAGTAATACCTTTGTGTTACCTGGCGCGGAGGACGTCATGACCATCACGACCACGCTCAAACTGCCTGAGGAACTCAGGGCCAAGGTCCAGGGGCTCGCAGCCAAGGCCGGCAAGACGCCTCATGCGTGGATGCTCGAGGCCATTGCGGCCGAGGCAGAGCGAAGTGCTCGCCGGGCCGCCTTCATCGCCGATGCCGTCGAGAGCGCCCGCGAGGTTCGCGAGTCTGGTCAGACCTACTCGGCCGATGAAGTGCACGCCTATCTGCGTGCTCGGGCAGCGGGGAAGAAGGCCCGGAGGCCCACCAAGTCGAGGCGCTGACATGCCACGCCTGGACTACTCCTCCCGCGCCTTCGACGATGCCGAGAGGTTGGTCGAGTTCCTCCGGGAATCCGACCCGCGTGCGGCCGAGGCCACTTGGGGGCTCATCGAGTCCGCCGTGAACGCCCTGCGCGACCATCCCTATCTGGGCCGTCCTGTCGAGGAGGGGATTCGCGAGCTCGTCATCTCGCGAGGCAGAAGCGGATACCTCGCCCTCTATTCGTTCGATGGAATGACTGACCGCGTGGTGGTCCTCGCCATCAGGCACCAGCGTGAGGCGGGCTACCGGTAGCCGGCGTTTCGAACGCAGAGAGGTCCCTTCGAGCCCAATCACTCCGGCTTGCGCGCGACCAGGTACACCGCGAAGAGGTCCTTCTCGAGGTCCATCGCGTCGGGGCCCTGGTCCCAACGGAGCGCCTTGGCGAAGGTTCTGGCGAACGCCGTGTCGTCGCAATCGAACACCTCGACCTTGAAGCCGGCGCGCTCCCAGACCTCGCGCGGGAAGGGCGTCTCGCCCTCGGCCCAGGGGATGAACTCGGGCTTCTGCGCGGGATAGAGGTTGTAGAGGAGCACGAAGCCGCCGGGCCGCAGCAGCTCCCAGACCGCGCGCACGTACTCCTCGTCGGTGACCTTGAGCTGCAGCGTCCGGTTCGGATCCGTCGGCTGGGACGGGTGCACGTAGCCGCGCTTGAGCGTGTTCTTGGAGAGGAACAGGTCGTAGCCGCCGCCGATCGCCTCGGTCACCGCAGGCTCCTCGGGGAATCGGCCGGAGAGCACGCGCACCGTCCCTCCGGGCCCGCCCCTGCCCTTCACTGCGCCGGTGTCCCCGCTCTGCCCGTAGAGGATGGGCAGGATGGGATCCGCGTCGACGCCGGTCACGTCCGCGCCGAGCGAGGCGAGCATCTTCAGATGCCCGAGGTACCCGTAGCCGTAGTCGAGGATGCGTTTGCCCGCCAGGCGCTCGCCGAAGCCAGCCTCCGCCAGGCGCTGCAGCGGCATGGCATACGAGACCGGGCTGCCGTAGCGCGTCGTGTAGAAGTACGCCTCGTCCAGCTCCAGCCGCTCGAGCCGCGAGCGCTGCTCGGCGGGGAGGCGCTCCGCCTGCTCGGGCGTGAAGGCCTGGCGCGCCACCTTGTCCTTGAAGACGACCCGTGGCGAGACCGGGCCGAGCTGGTCGACCGCCTCGGCGAATCGCAGCGCGAGCGGCGCGGTGACCACCTTGCGCGCCGCGGCGGCGTCCCGGTCGAGCTCGGCCAGGGTCGGGCTGCGCGCGGCCGGAGTCGACGACACGGCGGCGGTGCGGCACGCCGTGGCGCAGAGGAGGAGAGCGGCGGCGACAGCGGCAAGGAGAGAGCGGGGCATCGGCAGAGTCCGGTCGGAAGGATTGAAAGTGACTGCCAGCAGACTGGCAGCCGTGGCGTCGTCGCGCTGGGCCCTGCAAGACGCCGGCCGCGGCCGGCAGCCGCATGGCGACCTCGCCGCGGGGAACCGCTCGGTCGAGACCCGGCCGGTCAGCCGCGCACGCGGCAGACACCGTCCTGCGGTCTATGACGACGGCGCGTCCTGAGGGATGGCGGTTTCCAGCAGGCTCGCACCCGTGGTTGACTGTGCTCGCACGGCCGGAAGCCTCTGGAAGAGCCAATGACCACCCACCGTCGTGACTTGGTCCGCCGCGGCGCCTCGCTCGCCGCGTTGGCGCTCGCTGCCATCGCCGTCTCCGCGACCTCGAAGTCGACCTGCATCCTGGGCACCGGAGAGTCCACCGCCCTGCTCCTGAAGACGGCACCGGGCGAGGCACGCTCCGAGAAGGTCGAGATCCGGGCATCGACGGACGACCTCTCCTCGGTGAGGGCCTGGGGCAAGATGCGAGGGACAATCGACTCGCCCGGCGGAGAGGCCTCCGAAGTGACCCTCTCGGTGCGCCCGCTCGACTTCGAGGGCCCCGAGGACGTGCAGCGGCTGGCAGCGGAACCGGGTCAGACGACCTATTTCTACCTGTCGTTCGCGGGCCTGGAGCAGCGGTTACCGAAGGCCGGCATCGCCACCTATCAGTTCTCGCTCACCGTCGTTCGCGGCAGCCCGTCCATCAGCACCACTGCCGTGGTGTACCTCGAGCCGCAGAGCAGCGAGTCCGGCTGTCCCTCGTCGGAGTCCTCGATGATCCCCGTCGAGGTCACGCTGAGCAGCTTGTGAGCGAAGCGAGCCCGCCGACCCGGCCCGTCCCGGGGGAGCAGATGCTGCATCCGCTCGCGCTGGCGGCCGTGGCGCTGCTGCTGCTGAACGACCATCTCTTCAAGGCCACCTTCGCGTCCTGGTGGACCGGCAAGCTCTCGGACTGCGCCGGCCTGTCCTTCTTCCCCCTGTTCCTGCAGGCCCTGTGGGAATGGGGCTGCGCGGCTGCGCGGCGCTTCCGGGGGCACTCGATGCGGTTTCTCCTCGGGTCCGCGGTCGCCACGGGGCTCTCGTTCGCGCTCGTGAAGACCTGGGAGCCCTTCACCCGCGCCTACAGCTTCATCTGGGGCGCCTTGGGCTGGCCGGTGTCGGCGGCGCAGACGCTGCTCGCGGGGGCTGCCCTGCCGCCGCTCGCCCAGGCGCAGGTGGTGGCCGACTCCAGCGACCTTATCGCGCTCCCGTGCCTGGCCCTGGCGTTGTGGGTGGGGCGCACGCCGCGGCGATAGAGTTCCGCTCAGCAGCGCAGAAAGCCGGCGAGGCGAAGCCCTCTCGGCGCGCCCTCTGCTCGCGCTTGGCCGCGGCCTTGTCCTGGATGCGACGAGGACGCTCGGGGCAAGGAGGGAGGACAGGGGTGATGGCGGGCGCGAACGGGTCGCTTCGTGCTCTTCTCTGCCCATGCGTCCGACCCGCTCCGCCGCCGCGATATCCACTGCCCTCTTCTTCTCCTTCGTCCTCGCCGGCTCCGCTGCGGCCGCGGACGACTTCTCGCTCCTGAAGGACCCGAAGGCCGAGCCGGCCTCGCGCCGGCAGGCCCTCAAGTCGCTGGCGAAGGCGCAGAGCCCGCGCCTCGGCGAGGCGCTCTCGGTCGCGTTGGCCGCCGAGGACTCCGACCTTCGCGGCCTGGCGCTGCTCCAACTCGACAAGATGCCGACCTCGGCCGCCCACTTCGAGGCCGTCGTGGCGCTGCTCGGCCACGCCGATCCGGACCTCGCGCTGCAGGCGGATGAGCTGGTCCGCGACAAGTACCTCTCCGCCACGGCGAAGCAGTACCAGCCGAAGCTCGACAAGCTCGCGCTCGATCCCTCCTCGCCGGTCTCGCGCTCGCCCTACGTGCTCAGCCGCCTCGCGGAGCTGGCGATGGCGCAGAAGAAGACGGCGCGGGCGGTGAGCCTGCTCGAGCGGCTGACCCTGTCGCCGGTCGAGACCCTGGAACTCTCGGCCCCGCTTCCGGCGGCGACGTCGCACGGCTTCACGAGCCTCGCCGCGCCGGAGCCCAAGCAGAACCGCACGTCCGGCAAGCTCGGAGTGAAGGCCAATGCCTACGCGCGGCTCGCGGCCATCGCGTTGGGCGAGAAGGACCCGGCGGCCTTCGAGAAGAGGCTTCAGGCGCTGCGCGGCGCGCCGCTCGCCGGCAAGGTCTGCGATCCGTTCGGGGCGGCGATGTTCCCTCCGTGCCAGCTCGTGCCGCCCTCGGAGGCGGAGCGCCTGCTGACGGAGCGGGCCAAGCGCTGAGGCTCCATCCCATGACTCCCCGCCTTCTCGCACTCGTGGTCCTGCTGGCCGGCTGTGGCCGGACCGAGGGCCATTCGTCGCGGTGCCAGGGCGAGAGCGCGGAAGCTCTCTGCGCGCGCGCCGCGGAGCACGGGCTGTGCGGCGCGCTCCGCCTCCCCGACTCCTGCGGCCGCGTGAATTCGTTGACCTGCCCCTGCCTCGACGCCGGCGTCATCGATCCGGGCTTCCCGCCTGGATCCGACGCCGGTTCAACGGCCACCCACAAGGTCTGCACGCCCGACACGTCGGACGACTGCCGACCGGTCTGCAGCCAGAGCGGGTTCTGCTGGGAGTTCCCGCGGCCGATGGGCGACCTCCAGGACATCCACGGCGTCGCCGCCAACGACCTCTGGGTGGTCGGGGCCTCGGGGATCACCTTGCATTGGGACGGGGTCGACTGGTGGCAGGTCGACAGCGAGGTCAACACCAACCTCGAGGTGGTCCGCGCCTTTGGGCCGCGCGACGTGTGGGCAGTGGGCGAGACCACCGCCACGCTCCGTTGGAACGGCCGCCGCTGGAGCCCCACGGCGGGCGGGCACGCCTCCGCGCTCTGGGGTGCCTCGTCGTCCGACGTCTGGACTGCCGGCTTCAACTTCTTCCACTGGGACGGCGCCACCTGGCAGCCGGACAACTCCACCGACGACTGGGCGTTGGCCCTTGAGACGAACCTGTGGGGTTCGTCGAGCCACGACATCTGGCTCCTCTCCCGCGACAGGGCCCGCCACTACGACGGCACGTCATGGACAGCCCAGCCGAGCCCTTACCCGGAGTGGCAACGGCTCCTGGTCCGCCGCCCCGCCCTAGCCGGCACCGGGCCCACCGACATCTGGACCGGCACCGCCGACACCCTCCGCCGCTGGGACGGCAGTTCCTGGAGGGAGGAGACACCGCCCAGCTCGCATCCCATCACCGCCGCCTTCTCCCGCGGCTCCGACCTGTGGCTGCTCTCCTCGGACGAGCTCCATCAAAGGGACGCCGGCGGCTGGGCCTCCGTCCTCTCGCTCCCTGCGGGGCACACCGCGGAGCGGCTCTGGACCGACGGCAGCGAGTTCTGGTTCGCGCGGCCCGGCCTGCTGCGCTGGTCCGGTGGCCGCTTTTCCTCCTTCACGAGCGACGAGCCCGTCCTCGCGCACGAGATCAACCTCTTCACCGGCTGGGGCAGCGCCGGCGACTACTGGGCCCTGGGATTCTTCGCCCCGGTCCACGGCTCCTACCCCATCGCACTGCATTGGGACGGGACCCGCTGGACCGACTTCGATCTCTCCGGTCTGGGGGAAAGCTTCGATGCCATCGAAGGCTGCTCGGGGACCGACGTCTGGGTCGTCGGCCGGGAGGGCGCCATCGCCCATTGGGATGGCAGCCGTTGGTCGGCCGTCACTTCGCCGACGCAGTGGGATCTCTCCGACGTCCGCGTGCTCAGCCCTTCCGACGCCTGGGCAGTGGGCCAGTTCGGAACCCTGATCCACTGGGATGGGGACGCGTGGTCTCTCGTCCCGGTGCCGACCGACGACAGCCTCGGCGCCCTCTGGGTCTTCTCGGCGAATGACCTGTGGATCGCTTCCATCTCGAACGACGTGCTCCATTGGGACGGCAAGAGCTGGACGCACCTGCCGCCGACCTGCCCGCTGTGCGAGGACGTCATGGCACTCTTTGGAGCCGCCCCCGACGACCTGCTGGCGAACGTGAAGGTGGGCTACTCGAGCGGCCTGTTCCACTGGGACGGCGCGACCTGGACCGACCTGCAGGCCGGCGGCAGCTACCACTTCTGCGGCCCGCGCCACGACGTCTGGATCCCGCAGGAGACGGGCGATCCCAAGCATTGGGACGGCGTCACCGTCTCCGACTACGCCTGGGCCGGGAGCTACGGCGAGGAGCACAGGCCCATCGGCTGCACGGTGGACCCGGCCGGCGATCTCTGGGTCTTCCGCAGGGACGGCGGCGTGCTGCGCCGGCCCCATTGAGGTTCTTCGCCGCCTATCTGCCTTTCCGGCGTCATGGCGGGCATCTATGGAAGGAAGTGTGCTTCAGAAAATGGATGCACGGGTGGCACAGCGCTCCGTGGAACGAGAGGTACTCCCACCGCTCGACTCAACCGAATCTTGGCGTCGCCTCTTGGCGCCAGGCCTCCGCCGAAACCAAGGGATGCGATTCGGGCGGAGGCTCGGGGGTCTTCCCAGGCGTGTTCGGACAATGTGACTTATCGGTAGAGTTGCCAGGCGTAATGCAACTGATAAGCAGCATTACAATGATCCCTATCGGTCGCATTACGGTTCCTAAAGACACCGCAAAGCAGCATTACGAGACCATGCCTCCAAAGACCCCCAAGCCCTACCCGGCAGAAGCCCAGCAAGCGCTGACATTGCTGGGGAACCACCTCCGAGAGGCGCGCCTTCGGCGAGAACTCTCGATCGAGGCGATCGCGAACCAGCTCGGTGTTTCGCGGCGTGTGATTGCGGACGCGGAGCACGGCAAGGCGACGACGAGCATCGGCGTTTACGCCGGGATGCTGTGGGCGATGGGGCTGGTGAATCAGCTCGACGAGTTGGCGATTCCTGACCGGGAGCCGGCGGAAGAGTTCGCTTTGGAGACAGGTCGCAAGCGTGCGCCGCGAAACCTGCAAAGGTCGCCGTCGAAGGCGCCCGACAAGGACGTTCCGTTCTGACCGTGCTTCGACCTGAGCCTCCTTCCATAGAAGCCGAAGCGCGGGGCGAACCGCGAGGCGGCTGCGAAGCCACTGGGGCGCCCGCATGCTCTCGAGCCTCACCCCCTGACCCCCTCTCCGGCTTCTCCTTCGGCAAGCTCAGGACAGGACGGAGAGGGGGAACTCGAACCCCTACTCCGAGTGACTTGGTCCAGTGGCGCGCGAGCGCCACGGCGCTGGTGCCGGCGACCTCACGAGGTGCAGTCTCAGTTCGCCTTGCCGACCGGGCACTTGGGGTCTTCCAGGAACGCCTTGAGCCTCGGGTCACGCACCAGGCGCTCGACCTCGTCCGGGCCCACGCCGAGCTCCATCGCGGTCTTGATGGAGGCGATGGCCTCCTCGTTCTTGCCCAAGAGCGCCAGCGCGTGCGCCCGGTCGATGTGCGCGTAGCCAGCCAGCGCCTCGCCGCGGCTGCCGACGCTGCCCATCAAGCCGATGGCCTTGTCCGCCAGCGCCAGCGCCTCGGCGGGCTTGTTGGCGTCGAGCTCGAGGTAGCTCATGCGCGTCAGCAGCGTCGGGTGATCCGGATGGGCGGCCAGCTCCTTGGTCAACCGCTCGCGCGCCACGTCCAGCTTGCCGGCGTCGATCTGCCGGGACACCAGCGCCGCCACCGCCGCGACCGAGCTCGGGTTGCGCGCCACCAGACCCTCGGACTTCTTGAGCGCGTCCTCGTGCTTTCCGAGCCGCGAGTAGACCGACGCCAGCCGCATCGCCGCCCACGGGTTGTTCGGCACGCGCCTGGTGTAGATGGTGAAGATGCGCAGCGCGTCGCTGAACCTCCGCTCGCGCAGGTACGCATCGCCCAGGTAGCCCAGCGCCTGCAGCGAGCCGGGGTAGGTGGCGACGGTGTCCTCCAAGGTCTTGAGCGCCACCGGGTTCTTCTGCAGCGAGTAGACGTAGTAGGTGGCCAGCGCCGTCGACGGCTCCGGGTCGTCCTTCTGCGCCGCCGCCTGGACCAGATCCTCCTCGGCGGCCTTGAAGTCCTTGAGCATGCTCGCCACGACCGCCCGCAGCGTCCACGCCGCCGCCGAGTTGGGCGAGGTCTTGGTCACCGACTCGAGCAGGGTCGCCGCGTTGTCCAACTCGGCCTTGTCGAGCACCAGGCGTGCCCGCGGGTCCAGCGACTGGCCGGCGAGCAACTCCAGCGCCTGGCCGTAGACCTGCAGCGCCGCGGCGGGCATGGGCTGGAAGGCGCCGCCTTCGATCTTCCGGTCGAAGGCGGGCGCGAGCACGGAGAGGACCTGCGCCGCGACCTCGTAGGTGGTCTGGGCGACCTGGGCCACTTCGCAGGTCTTGTCGTACGCCTGCGAGCCCCTCTGGCTGATGAGCTGGACGTGGAGGGTGGCGGTGTCGCCGGCGACGCTCCAGGTCCCGCCGAGCACGAAGTCGGCGCCGAGCTGCATGCGGATGTCCGCGGCGCGGCTCATGAAATCCGCGGCGGCAATCCCCTCGCCGCGCGCGGCCGCCACCGACTGGCGCCAGCTGAAGACGTCGAGCGGGTACTTGCTCTCCTTGGTGACCGGGTCGGCCTTGGACTGGACCAGGAGGCGGTTGGTCATCAGGTCGGCGACGGCCATCCCGAGCCAGCCCGCCTTCCCGCCCTCGCCGACGAGCGGCAACACCGCGACCGATTGGTGGTTCGCCCAGGCCGGCGTCGCTTCCTTGGGCGGCATCAGCTTGGGCTGCTCGGGCTCCTTGGTCTTCTGGCAGGCGGCCAGGCACACCAGGACGGCAGACGCCACCAGCGCACGGTTCCATCGGATGGAAGTCACGGGCCCCTCGCTTGCTCTCTCGGGATTGGGAGACGCAGAGATATCGCCCAGGGTCGGACGAGTTCAACACCGCAGGACGCCTGCGAGCGCTCGCCCGAGCCTGCGCGGCCGCGGAATTCGGAGTCCGAACCTGGCCCCAAGCGACCGGATCCCCGCTCCCACGGCACCCAAAAGTCCGAGCGGTTCGTCACCTAACCGCTTGATATGACGCCGCTTACTCCAGCCCACCGCCCTCCCACGTCCGGAAGCTGGACCTCCTGGGCGAACAGTGGCAGGTTCTACGCCGTTTCAGGCTGACCGCCCGACCACCGAATCGCCGCGTGCCGGACGGTACGAGTCCCCTTGGGGACTTTGGCGTGCCCGGCCCTCGCGGCGGCCAGGCACCCGCGTCGAAAGCAACAGCAGACCATGGTGGACCTGATAGTGCGGTACGGCGAAGCGGACGAAGGGGAAGCAGTCGAAGGCGGTGCGGAGGGGAGCTACAGCAACGGTCGGGGCTGGCCATGCACCTGACCGTTCGCGACGTAGCTCGGCTGCTGAAGACCCCGGAGCAGGTCATCTACCGCTGGGTCGATGAGGGCGAGATCCCCTGCTACTGGGTGAGTGAGCAGCCCGGCTTCAACCGGACCGAGCTGCTGGAGTGGGCGACCTCCCGGCGCATCCCGCTCGACGTCGACCTCTTCCGCGACGAGGACGCCCCGAAGGACCTCCCCAGCCTGGTCCAGGCGCTGACTGCGGGCGGAATCCACTTTCATATCAAGGGGAAAGACCGCGAGACCGTGCTGCGCGCGGTGGTCGGCCTCTTCCCGCTGCCCGACGAGCTCGACCGCGAGATGCTCCTGCAGGTCATGCTCGCGCGCGAGGCCGGCGGCTCGACCGCGGTCGGCCACGGCATCGCCATCCCGCATGTGCGCCAGCCGATCGCCGTCCACGGCGGCGCCTCGGTGATCTCGCTGTGCTTCCTGGACGACCCCATCGACTTCGGGGCCGCCGACGGGCAGCCCGTCCACACCCTCTTCTCCATCATCAGCCCCACCATCCACGGCCACCTCCAGCTCCTGGCGAGGCTCTCCGCGGCGCTGCACGACCCCGCCTTCAAGGCCGCGCTCAGCCGCCGCGCCCCCGCCGAGGAGATCCTCCGGGAAGCCGCCCGTCTGGAGTCCAGCCAGCCCTCTCCCCGGCCGACCTGATATGCCCCTGCTCGCTCTTGCCTTGATCCTCTTCGTGGGGAGCGGATTCGTCGCGCTCGCCTTCCACCGCCGTCCGGCCCTGTGCACGGGGCTGGGCGCGCTGGGCGTCGTCGCCGGCGCCGCGGTCGGCGTCGTGCCCGCGGTCCGGGTCCTGCTCTCTGCGCGGGCCGAGACGCTCTCGCTGCCGTGGGGCGCGCCGGCGGGCGACCTGCTCCTGGGGCTCGACCCGCTCTCGGCCTTCTTCCTGCTCCCGCTGCTGCTGCTCTCGGCCCTGACCGCGGTCTATGGCCAGCGCTACCTGCAGGCCTATCGCGAGCACAAGTCGCTCGGGCCGCCGACCCTCGCCTTCAACCTGCTGGTGGCATCGATGGTGGGGGTGCTGCTCGCCCGCGGCGCGGTGCTCTTCCTGGTGGCCTGGGAGGTGATGACCCTGGCCGCCTACGTGCTGGTCACCTTCGAGCACGAGGAGGCGGAGGTCCGTCGGGCGGGCTGGGTCTACCTCGTGGCCGCCCACGTCGGCGTCATCTGCCTCCTGGCCCTGTTCCTGACCTTGGGCTCGACGGCCGGGAGCCTGGACTTCGCGGCCTTCGCCGCCATGCCCCGGGCCACCGGCGGCTTCGCCGTCCTGCTCTTCGTGTTGGCGCTGGTGGGGTTCGGGGTCAAGGCGGGCCTGGTGCCGATGCACGTCTGGCTGCCCGAGGCCCACGCCGCAGCGCCCTCGCACGTCTCGGCGCTGATGTCCGGCGTGCTGGTCAAGCTGGGCCTCTACGGCATCCTGCGCATCTTCACCCTGCTCACGCCGGCGGCCTGGTGGGGCCCGGTGCTGATCTTCCTCGGCCTCGCCGGCGGCGTCCTCGGCATCTCCTTGGCGCTGTACCAGCGGGATCTCAAGCGGGTCCTCGCCTACTCCACCGTGGAGAACATGGGCCTCGTCACCCTGGGGGTCGGCATCGCCTTCTGGGGCCTGAGCCAGGGCAGCCCGGCCATCGCCGCGCTGGGCGCATGCGGGGCGCTGCTCCACGTCTGGAGCCACGCGCTGATGAAGGGCCTGATGTTCCTGTCGGCGGGCGCCGTGCTGCACGGGACGGGCACCAAGGACCTCGAGAAGCTCGGCGGCCTGATGAAGCGGATGCCGCGCACCGCGGTGGCGATGGTGGTGGGCGCGGTGGCCATCGCCGGGCTGCCGCCGCTCAACGGGTTCGTCAGCGAGTGGCTGCTCTACGTCGGCCTCTTGCGCAGCGGCCAGACCGGTTCGGGCGCGGGCACCATCGCCTCCTGCATCGGGGTGGGCCTGGTCTCGTTCATCGGCGGGCTGGCGGCGCTGTGCTTCGTGCGCCTCGTCTCCGTCGCGCTCCTGGGCAACGCCCGCAGCCCGGAGGCCGCGAAGGCCCACGAGTCCTCGGCCTGGCTCGTCGGTCCGCTGTGGGTGCTGGTGCTGGGCCTGGTTGCGGTGTCGGTGCTGCCCCGGTATCTGGTCAGCGCCTTCTCGAACGTCGTGGCGCAGCTGTTCGGCGCTTCCGTGACGGCGCAGGTCGAGCCCGTGACGGGCTCGCTCTCCACGCTGGGCGTGCTCAACGCCGGCCTGCTCGGGGCGCTGCTGGTGTTCGGTGCGCTGTGGGCGAGGTTCATCCGCACTCCCGCCGCGCAGGCCGAGATCGAGACCTGGGGCTGCGGCTACCTGGGGTCGGCCCCGCGCACGCAGTACACCGCCAGCTCCTTCTCGCAGTTCCTGGTGAGCCGGCTCGTCCCCTCCTTCTTCAAGGCGCCCGCGGACAAGAGGAAGCCCGACGCGCTCTTCCCGGCCCCCGGACGCTTCGCCGAGCTCTTCGGCGACCCGCTCACGCGCCGGGTGTATGAACCCTTCTTCTCGAACATGGGCGACCGCTTCGCCCGGCTGCGCTGGCTGCAGCAGGGCGCCTTGAACGTCTACCTGCTCTACATCCTGGTGGTGCTCGTGGTGGCTCTCGCCTGGATGTCCTGGCGAGCGTGGGTGGGCACATGAACGACTGGCTCGTCGTCGCAGGCATCGTCCTGGTCGCCGTCAGCGGGGTCCCCGGGATCTTCGTGCCTCGACGCAGCCCTATGGGGGAGCGCATCGCCGCGACGCTGATGGTGATCGGCGCGGTGAGCGGGATCGTCGGAGCCGTCTGGGCGCTCGTCCAGGGCTCGAGCGGCATCCGCCTGCCGTGGACCGTGCCCAACGGCGCCTTCTTCGTCCAGGTGGACGGCCTGTCGGCGATGTTCCTCATCCAGCTCTTCCTGCTGGCGTCGGCCGGGGCGATCTATGGATTGGGCTACTGGCCGCAGTCCGAGCACCCGCGTGACGGGCGCAAGCTGCGCCTCTTCTACGGGCTGATGACCGCGGGCATCGCGCTCTTGTTCTGCGCGGGCAACACCATCCTCTTCCTCGCCGGCTGGGAGGTGATGGCGCTCGCCGCCTTCCTCACGCTGACGAGCCAGGACGAGCTGGAGCCGGTGCGTGACGTCGGCTACGTCTACCTGGTGGCGACGCGGCTCGGCACGCTCTGCCTGTTTGCGATGTTCGCGTTGCTGGCGGCGGTCAGCGGGGGCTTCGAGTTCCAGCCCGCGCAGGCCGGGACCGACTCCGGGGCCCTGACGGCCATCTTCGTGCTGGCCGTGGTCGGGTTCGGCCTCAAGGCCGGCTTGATGCCGCTGCACATCTGGCTGCCCGGCGCCCACGCCCGCGCGCCCTCCCACGTCTCCGCCCTGATGTCCGGGGTGCTCATCAAGACCGGCATCTACGGCTTCGCGCGCGTCTGCTCGCTCTTCCCCAACCCGCCGTCCTGGTGGGGCTGGGTGGTGCTGGGGCTGGGGACCCTCTCCGGCGTGCTGGGGGTGGCCTTCGCCCTCGGACAGCACGACCTGAAGCGGCTGCTCGCCTACCACAGCGTGGAGAACATCGGGATCATCTGGATTGGCCTGGGGGTCGCCCTCATCGGCCGCTCCATCGGGCACCCCGAGCTGGTGGTGCTGGGGCTCTCCGGCGCGCTGCTCCACGTCTGGAACCACGGGCTCTTCAAGGGGCTGCTCTTCCTCTCGGCGGGCTCGGTGCTCCACGCGACCCACACCCGGGAGATCGACCAGCTGGGCGGGCTCTCGCGGCGCATGCCCTGGACCTCGCTGGCCTTCCTCCTGGGCGCGGTCGCCATCTGCGGGCTGCCCCCGCTCAACGGCTTCGTCAGCGAGCTGATGATCTACCTGGGGCTCTTCCGCTCGGCGACGCTGCGCGAGGGGCACGACCTGTGGCTCGCGGGAGCGCTGGGGGCGCCGGCGCTGGCGCTGATCGGCGCGCTGGCCACCGCCTGCTTCGTCAAGGCCTTCGGCGCGGTCTTCCTGGGCGAGCCGCGCACCGACCGCACCCTGAGCTCGCACGAGTCCAGCCGCTGGATGCTGGGCCCGATGGGCCTCCTGTCGGCCTGCTGCCTGGTCATCGGCCTGGCGCCGCCGCTGGTGGGCCCGGTCCTCGAATCCGCGGTCGGCTCCTGGGCGCCGGAGCTGTCGGCGACGCGCCAGCCGCTCGCCTCGCTGGCGCCGCTGGGCTGGATGTCGATCGCCGCGCTGGGCCTGGCGGCGTCGCTCGTGGCCGGGTTCCTGCTGCTGCGCGTCCGGCTGCGCCCCGCGCTCCCGGCGACGGTGGGCACCTGGGACTGCGGCTATGCGGCCCCCTCCCACACCATGCAGTACACCGCCTCCTCCTTCGCCGAGACGCTGGTCGGCCTGCTCGGCTGGGCGCTGCGCCCGCAGGTCCACTCGCCGCACATGGGCGCGCTCTGGCCGGGGCCGGCGACCTTCCACAGCCACGTCCCCGAGGTGGTGCTGGAGCGCGTGCTGGTGCCCGCCTCGCAGCTCGGGCTCAAGCTCACCCGGCGCTTCAAGTGGATGCAGCAGGGAAACGCCAACGCCTATCTGCTCTTCATCTTGCTCACGCTCGTCGCGCTTCTCCTCTGGCGACATTGAGGGCCACGCCGTTGAACAGCCTCCATCTGCTCATTCACGCCTTCCTCGCCCTGGGCATGCCCCTGCTGCTCTTGGGGGTCATCAACAAGACCAAGGCCGCCTTCGCCGGCCGGGTCGGGCCCCCGGTGCTGCAGCCCTACTACGACGTCTCCAAGCTCCTTCGGAAGGGCTCGGTCTTCAGCGCCACCACGACGTGGATCTTCCGCGCCGGGCCGGTGGTGGGGCTGGTGACCGCGCTGGCCGCCGCGGCGCTGATGCCGCTGGGCGGGCACTCGGCGCTGGTCTCCTTCGAAGGCGACCTGGTGCTCTTCGCCTACCTCTTCGGCCTGGGCCGCTTCTTCACCATCGCCGCCGCGCTCGACACCGGCTCCGCCTTCGAGGGGATGGGCGGCGCCCGCGAGGCGACCTTCTCCTGCCTGGCCGAGCCGGCGCTCTTCTTCGGGATGGTGGTGCTCGCCCGCTTCTCCGGCTCGCTCTCCCTGTCGACCATGCTCGGCGCGGGGCTGGGCGAGGTCTGGAGCCAGGGCGGCGCCTCGCTGGTGCTGGTCGGCCTGAGCCTCTTCATCGTCCTTCTGGCCGAGAACTGCCGCATCCCCGTCGACGACCCCAACACCCACCTCGAGCTGACGATGATCCACGAGGTGATGGTGCTCGACCACAGCGGCCCCGCGCTGGGCCTCATCCACTACGGCGCCGCGGTGAAGCTCTTCGTCCTGGGCGCCATCGTGGTCCGCATCTGCACGCCCAACAGCGCCGACCCCTGGGTGGGCTGGGGCGTCTTCGTCGCCGGGATGCTCCTCTTGGCCATCGCCGTCGGCGTCGTGGAGTCGGTGATGGCGCGGCTGCGCATGGCGCAGGTGCCCATCCTGCTCGTCGCCGCCTGCCTGCTCTCCGCCTTCGGCATCGTCCTGGTCGCGAGGTAACCGAGAAACCCATGTTCACTGCCGCCGTCGACCCGCTCCTCGTCATCATCCTCATCCTCAACCTCTTCCTGCTCGGCACCAGCCGCCTGCACGCGGTGGTCAACGGCTCCGCCGCGCAGGGCGTGCTCCTGGGCGTCCTGACCATCGCCGCCGACTCCGAGTTCGGCTGGCGCACGGCGCTGCTCACCGTCGGCGCCATCATCCTCAAGGGCGTGGTCATCCCGCTGATGCTCACCCGGGCGATGCGCGACGCGTCCATCCGCCGGGAGATCGAGCCGCTGGTCGGCTTCCTGCCTTCGCTGATGCTGGGCGCGGTGGGCTCGGCGGTGTCGCTGGTCTTCGCCCGGACTCTGCCGCTGGCCGAGCAGCACGTCGGCTCGCTGCTGGTGCCGGCCTCGCTGGCCACCGTGCTCACCGGCTTCTTGCTCTTGACCACCCGGCGCAAGGCCATCAGCCAGGTGGTGGGCTACCTGGTGCTGGAGAACGGCATCTTCATCATGGGCCTGACGCTGATCGAGGCGATGCCGCTGATGGTCGAGCTGGGAGTCCTGCTCGACCTCTTCGTCGGCATCTTCGTCATGGGCATCATCATCAACCACATCAACCGCGAGTTCTCGACGCTCGACACCGCGCGCCTGAGCGCCCTGAAGGAGTGACATGCTGCTCGCGCTCGTGCTGGTGCCGCTCGTCTTCGCGGCAGTGACCTTCGCTCTCCCCTCCGACCGCCACCGGCCGTGGCTCCTGCCTTTGGGCGGCGCAGTGCAGCTGGGCCTGGTGATCACCGCGCTCATCTCGCCCTACTACGCCCAGCGGCCGTGGCTGGAGATCGACCCGCTGGGCCGGGTGGTGCTGGCCTTCCTGGCGGTGCTCTTCTTCCTCTGCTCGGTCTACGCCCCCGGCTACCTCGCCTCGCGCGCCGAGCGTCCCAACCGCATCTTCTGCACGGCGCTCTTCGCCTTCCTGGGGATGATGACGCTCAGCGTGCTCTCGCAGCACCTGGGCCTGATGTGGGTGGCCATCGAGACCTGCACCCTCTCCTCGGCGCCGCTGCTCTACTTCCACCGCACCCCGCGCTCGCTGGAGGCGACCTGGAAGTACCTGCTCATCGGCTCGGTGGGCATCGCCCTGGCGCTGTTGGGCTCGTTCTTCCTGGCCTACGCCGCGCTGCACGGCGGCATGAAGCCCTCGCTCTTCTTCAAGGATCTGGTCCAGGAGGCGCCGCTGCTCTCCCGCCCCTGGCTGCGGGCGGCGTTCGTGGTCCTCTTCGTCGGCTACGGCACCAAGATGGGCCTGGCGCCGATGCACACCTGGAAGCCGGACGCCTACGGCGAGGCGCCGGGCCTGGTGGGCGCGCTCCTGGCCGGCGGGCTGACGAGCTGCGCGTTTTTGGCGCTGATGCGCTTCTTCCAGATTCTGCGTCGCCGCGGGCGAGGCCGAGTTCGCCCGGGACATCATGGTGACCATCGGCCTGGTCTCGATGGGCGTCGCGGGGATCTTCATGGCCCGCCAGCGCGACTACAAGCGGATGCTCGCCTACTCCAGCGTCGAGCACATGGGCATCCTGGTGCTCGGGGTCGGCATCGGCGGCTGGGCGCTGTTCGGCGCCCTCCTGCACCTGGTCAACAACGGGCTGACCAAGGGCGTGCTCTTCCTCTCGGCGGGCAACATCGACCGCGCCTACGACAGCAAGAGCGTCGACGAGGTGGGCGGGGCCATCCGGCGCCTGCCCATCAGCGGCACGCTGTTCCTGGCCGGCTTCTTCGCCATCACCGGCTCGCCGCCGTTCGGCCCCTTCTTCAGCGAGTTCACCATCCTGCGCGCGGCGTTCGCGAGCGGTCAGTACTGGACCGGCGGGCTGTTCCTCTTGGCGCTGTTCGTCATCTTCATGGGGATGGGCGCGACGGTGCTGGCGGTGGTGCAGGGTGAGCCCTCGCCCAAGGCCTCGGCGACCGACAGCAAGGACACCTTCCTGACCGTGGCCCCGGTCATCGTCTTCATGAGCCTGGTGCTGCTGCTGGGGGTCTACCTGCCGCCGCCGGTGGAGTCGGCGCTGCGCGACGCGGCCGCCTTCCTGGAGAAGACGCCATGACCGCCCTGCTCTCGCTTCGCAACGGCCGGTCCGCCCCGCTCTCGAAGGCGCCCGTGCTCCCGCTGGAGGAGCTGCGCCGCGCGGTGATCGGCGCGCCGGCCGCGGGGCGCCGGGTGTCGGCGCTCTTCGCCCGGCCGGTCGACTCCGGCCTGGAGTTGGTGGCGGCGCTCGCCGTCGACCAGGAGGGGACGATCGAGGTGGGGCGCGCCGCGCTCGACGGCGACTCGTTCGCCTCCATGACTCCCGAGTGCCCGCAGGTGCACCTGTTCGAGCGGGAGATCGCCGAGCAGTGGGGCGTGGTGCCGCAGGGCCACCCCTGGCTCAAGCCGGTCCGCTTCCATCGCTCCGCGCGGCCGGGCAAGGACGCCTGGGGCCGCACCGAGGACGTGAAGCCCGTCTGCGGCATCACCGACTTCTACCGGGTCGAGGGCGAGGAGATCCACGAGGTGGCGGTGGGCCCGGTGCACGCCGGGGTCATCGAGCCCGGGCACTTCCGCTTCCAGTGCCACGGCGAGCACGTCTTCCACCTGGAGATCTCGCTCGGCTACCAGCACCGCGGCGTCGAGCGGGCGCTGCTGGCAGGCCCGGCCAAGCGCGCCATCCACTTCATGGAGACCGCCGCCGGCGACACCAGCGTCGGCCACGCGACGGCCTACTGCCAGGCGCTCGAGGGTCTCTCCGAGACCCGGCCGTCGGCGCGCGCGCAGGCGCTGCGCGCGGTGGGGCTGGAGCTGGAGCGGCTGGCCAACCACACGGGCGACCTGGGCGCGCTGGCGGGGGACGTCGGCTACCTGCCCACCGCCTCCTACTGCGGGCGGCTGCGCGGCGACTGGCTCAACATGACCGCGCACCTGTGCGGCAGCCGCTTCGGTCGGGGCCTGGTGCGGCCAGGCGGCGTCGGCTTCGACGCGGACCCGGAGCGGGTGAAGCAGCTGATCGAGCGGCTCGAGTCCACGGCGCGCGACGTGAAGAGCGCGGTGATGCTGCTGTGGAGCACGGCCTCGGTGCAGGCCCGCTTCGAGGAGACCGGCCGCGTCTCCGACGAGACGGCGCAGCAGCTGGGGCTGGTGGGGCCGGCGGCGCGGGCCTCGGGGCTGCGCCGCGACGTGCGCAAGAGCCACCCCTGGGGCATCTTCCAGTTCGCGCACATCCCCATCTCCACGCTGCACAGCGGGGACGTCTTCGCCCGGGCCTACGTCCGCTGGCTGGAGATCGAACGGTCGATCGTCTTCTTGCGCACGCAGCTCAAGGAGCTGCCCGCCGGAGCGCCCAGGGCCACCTGCGGCGCGCTCCAGCCCGACCGGATCTGCGTCTCGCTGGTGGAGGGCTGGCGCGGCGAGATCTGCCACGTGGCGCTGACCGACGCGCAGGGCAAGCTGGCCGCGTACAAGGTCGTGGACCCCTCGTTCCACAACTGGACCGGGCTCGCCATGGCCCTGCGCGACCAGCAGATCTCCGACTTCCCGCTCTGCAACAAGAGCTTCAACCTCTCGTACTGCGGGCACGACCTGTAGGGAGACGCCGCCATGTTCAGCCTCCTCTTCGCGCGACTCCAGCAGGGCCACCGGACGGCCAAGTACCCGGCGCAGGAGCCCGTCCTGCCGGACCGGTTCCGCGGCCTTCCCGCCCTCGACCCCACCAAGTGCCCCGCCGGGTGTCAGGCCTGCGTCGAGGCCTGCCCCACCGGTGCCGTCGACGCGCAGGCCGGCGGGCTCAAGGTCGACCTGGGCCGCTGCCTGTTCTGCACCGACTGCACCCAGGCGTGCCCCACGCAGGCGCTCCAGTTCACCCGCGAGTACCGGCTGGCGGCCCGCTCACGCGCCGACCTGGTGAGCACCGGGCTCCCGGTCCAGGCCAAGGCGCTGGACGAGCGGCTGCGCAAGCTCTTCGGCCGCTCGCTCAAGCTGCGCCAGGTGAGCGCCGGCGGCTGCAACGGCTGCGAGTCCGACATCAACGTGCTGGGGACGCTGGTCTTCGACCTGGGCCGCTTCGGCATCCAGGTCGTGGCGTCGCCGCGCCACGCCGACGGCCTGCTCGTCACCGGGCCGGTCAGCGAGAACATGCGCGGGGCGCTGAAGAAGACCTACGACGCGCTGCCGCCGCCGAAGGTCGTCATCGCCGTGGGCGCCTGCGCCATCTCCGGCGGGCCGTACCTGGGGCACCCCGAGGCCCATGACGGCGCCGACACCAGCGTGCCGGTCGACCTGTACATCCCGGGCTGCCCGCCGCACCCGTACACCATCCTGGAAGGGCTGCTGACGCTGGTCGGGCGCCTGGAGCGACGCGCGGCCACCGCGGGGGGCAAGCCGGCCGCGGGCTGAAGGACAGCCCGTCCACCACATCGACTCCCGCAGGGCCGTTCCGCGCCCTCCCTCCGCAGTTCCGCACGCCCATCCGCAGGCCGGCCGGGCCTTCCAGGGCGCGCACGCCCGACGAGAGGGAGAGGCGCTACGGGCTCGGCGCTCGGAGTCGCTCCGGGCCAGCAGCGCGTCCCCCGACGGCAACGGGTGGCTCTCCCGGCGCGTTCGCCCTACCATCGCGTTTTCTATGACAGCAGCACCTTGGTCCCACCAGCTCGCCATCCTCGCCCTGCTGCTGCCGGCTGCGGCAGGTGCCGCCTCGTCGCCTGGCTTCGACATCCTCGCCGAGAAGCCCGGTCCCGTCGGGCTGTACGGCTTTGGCAGCTACGATTCGCAGAAGGGGCTGCGCAACCTCGCCACCACGGTGCTCACGCAGGATCCGCAGGGCTACCTCTGGGTGAGCTCCGAGGACGGCCTCTACCGCTACAACGGCCACCGCTTCCGCCGATTCGATCGGTCGCACGGCCTGCCCTTGAGCAACATCACGGCGCTGCTGGTATCGGGCTCCGGCGATCTCTGGGTTGGCACGCTGGGCGGCCTGGCGCGCAAGGTCGGCGAGCGCTTCACCGTCCCGGCCGGCCTGGGCGACAGCCGCATCAACGCCGTCGCCAACGGGCCTGACGGCGCCGTCCTTGCTGCCAGCAACGCCGGCCTCTTCGTCACCACCGACGGCAACGTCTTCCGGGCCTTCCCCGGCTGGCCTGGCGGACCCGCCCACGCCCTGTGGGCCGACGGGTCGCGCGTCTTCGCGGCGCAGGGAGAACGCATCCTGACCCTCGCCCGCGGCGCGGTGCTGGAGACGACCCCCCTCCCCGGCGCGCGGGAATCGGTCACCTCGCTGGTGCGCGATGGCGCCGGCACGCTGTGGGCGCTCGCCGGCCGCCATGTCTATCTGCGGCCGCCAGGCGCCGACGGGTTCGTCCCCTGGAAGGCGGAGCTGCCCGCCATCATCGACCGAGCCCAGCTCTCGCTCGATCGCCGAGGCCGGCTGTGGGTACCCACCACGCGCGGGTTCTTCGTCGCGCTCGGCGCCGGCGCCGCTCCGGGCTCGGCGCGCTCGCACCACCTCGGGCCCAAGCAGGGCTTTCCGGATGCGCCGGCGGCCGGGATGCTCGAGGACCGCGAGGGCACGTTGTGGATCGCCGGGATGGGCGTGCATCGCCTGCTCGGCCGGGGACAGTGGACCTCGCACAACGCCCGCAGCGGCCTCTCCAACGCCACCATGCGCGCCGTCTTGCGCGACCGGGCGGGCACGCTCTGGGTAGGCTCGGACGCCGGGCTCTGGCGCGGCCACGCCGACGGCTGGCGGCTCGTCCCCCGGACCGAGGACCGGCCGATACGGGCGGTCCTCGAGGCCGACGACGGGACCCTGCTCATCGGCGGCTCACCCGTCGAGCTGGGCGTGCTCGACCCCAGGACGCTCGAGGTGCGCTGGCTGGGCAGCGAGGCGAACCTCTCGCCCGGCTACGAGAAGATCCTGGCGCTGGCGCGCACGGGCGACGGCTCGCTGTGGATCGCCACCGGCGCGGGCCTCTTGCGCGCGCCCTCGCGCCCGCCCTACGCCGCCGAGCCGGTGCCGCTCCCGGGCGCGGTGGGGAGCGAGCGCATCTCCGACCTCGTGATCGACGCGGCCGGGCGGCTGTGGGCGGCCAGCGAGCGCGGCCTGCTCGTCCTCGAGGGCGGACGATGGCGCCGTCTCACCACCGCCGACGGCCTGCGCCACGACTACGTCGTCTACCTCGGCGCCCGCCGCGCCGGAGAGGTCTGCGCCGCCTACCGCGAGCCGCTGGGCATCGTCTGCGTGCGCCTGGGCCCGAAGGCGAGCCTCGAGCACTTCGACTCGTCGGGCGGGCTGAGCCAGGGGCGCGTCTACGCTCTGGCCGAGGACCGGGAAGGCCAGCTCTGGCTGGGCACGGGCATGGGCGTCGACGTGCTGGGCAAAGGCGGGGTGCGGCACTTCGGGCTCGCCGACGGCTTGCCGGGCGAGGACACCTCCAGCCGCGGCCTGGCCGTCGACCTCGACGGGTCCCTCTGGCTGGGCACCAGCATGGGGCTCGGCCACTTCAGCGGCCCGGTCTTCGGCGAGGCGGCGGCCCCGCCGACGCAGCTCGAGGCGGTGCGCTTCACCGGCAGGGACGTGCCGCTCGACCGGGCGGCGTCGCTGCAGTGGACCGAGAACACGATGGAGGTGGAGTTTGCGGGCCTGAGCTTCGCCGGCGAGGCTTCCCTGCAGCACGAGGTGCGGCTGGTCGGCATCGAGAGCTGGCACGGAGTGGACGGGCGCAGCGTGCGCTACCCCGCGCTGCCGCCGGGGAGCTACCGCTTCGAGGCGCGCGCCCGGCACCCCGGCGGCGCCTGGGGCGAAGCTCGCCGCCTTCGACTTCGTCATCGAAGCCGCGTGGTGGCAGACCGCCTGGGCACGGGCCCTCGGCGTGCTCGGGCTGCTGTCGGTGGTGGCGCTGGGCGTCGTCTGGCGGGCGCGGTCGCTCGTCCGGCGCAACCGGCGGCTTTCGCAGCGCAACGCGGCGCAGTCGCGCACCCTCGCGGCGCTGCGGCAGGCCCGCCAGCGCATCGGCGCGGTGGCGGCCGAGCTGCGGCGCGAGGCCCAGGGGCTGGCGGGCACCGCGGCGCAGCAGAATGCCGCGGTGAGCCAGCAGAAGGAGGCGCTGCGCGAGGTCGGCGAGTCGGTCCACCTGGTGACCGAGAGCTCGCGCGCCGCGGCGCAGCGGGCCCAGTCGGTGGTCGCCGGAGCCGAGCACTCCGAGCAGCTCTCGGTGGCCGGGCGGGCGGAGGTGACGGGCACCATCCAGTCGCTGGAGCGGGCCGAGTCGCAGACCGACCTCACCGCCCAGCGCATCGGCGCCCTCGACGAGCGGGGCGAGCACATCGGCGCCATCATCGACTCGGTGAGCGAGCTGGCCGAGACCAGCTCGATGCTGGCCTTCAACGCCGCGCTCGAGGCGGCGCGGGCCAGCGAGACGGGCAAGGGCTTCTTGGTGATCGCGCGGGAGATGCAGCGGCTGGCCGATCAGTCCAAGGGAGCCGCCGGGCAGGTGCGCGGCATCCTCGAGGAGATCGCCCGGGAGATGCGCGCCGCGCTCACCGAGACCGAAGCCGGGCGCCAACAGACGCGCCAGGCGCGCGAGCACGCCGTGCGCGCCGGCGAGACCATCGCCCAGCTCTCCTCGCTCATCGGCGGGTTTGCCCAGGCGGCCCGGCAGATCGCCGGGGACGCGCTCAGCCAGAAGCAAGGCATCGAGCACGTCCTCTTGGCGGTCGACGCGCTGCAGTCCGGGATGGCCGAGGCGGCGCAGGCCGTCGAGGACATGGAGCGCGCCTCCGGGTCGCTGGCAGAGCAGTCCCAGCACCTCACCGAGGAGCTCCAGGGCCGCCCCGAGGAGATGGCGGCCGACTGACGCGAAGCTCCGGGAGCCGCGGCGGGACCGCCGTCACTCTTGGCCATCGGCCATCTCCCGGCTGGTCGGCTACACCATCGAGGTGACCGCGCGGCCTAGCGACGTCCTTTGCGAGACGAGCCTTCAGCAGAGACGTGCGGCGGCGCCTACCCGTGGGCGCCTGCGCCATCTCCGGCGGGCCGTACCCGCCGCACCCGTACACCATTCTGGAAGGGCTGCTGACGCTGGTCGGGCGCCTGGAGCGCAAGGCGGCGGCAGGGGGCAAGACGGCCGCGGGCTGAAGTCCACTTTGTCCACCGGGTCCACCTCGTCCACCCAGTCCACCCACCTTGTGGACGTCGTGGACGAAGTGGACCGGCGACCCGCGAGCCGCGCGGTTCATGTCACAAAGTAGCTGCCTATCTTTAGCAAGCTGGGGGCGGCCGCAGACCGCCTCACTTGCAGCGCGCATCCGTGAGCCGAACCAGCCCGGCCTCGAGCCCGTAGAGCTGCGCCTTGACGGTGACCATCGCGCCCAGCGGGCTCCGCGCGTCCGGGGCACAGACCAGCACGTGCGCCTTCGGGTGCCTGGCCGCGACGTCAGCGAGCAGGCGGTCGTAGTCGTCCTTGCCGTACGTCTGGCCCTCCCAGCTCGCGGTGCTGTCCGGCCCGACGACCAGGCGGACCTCGTCGCCCTCGCGCTGCGACATTCGCTGGAAGAGCCCCACGGCACGCCAGGCCACGCCGCCGACCGCGGAGGCCAGCAGCACCACCATCAGCAGGTAGCGGTTGCGCGCCCGCCGGCGGTTCCGCTTCAGGAAGTCTGAGCTGTCGTCGGCCATCCGGGCTTCCCGCCTGCGCTATTGCGTGAACTCCACCACCAGCTTCGGCGCGTGGTCCACGGCCGCCGGGTCGTACCCGACGATGGTCCGGTAGCCCTGGTACTTCGCGTCGTCCTGGTCGGTCGCCGCGTTGATGAGGAAGATCGTCATGGCGTTCCCGGCAGCCCAGCCCGGCTGGTCGATCACCTCCTGCACCATCGCCTTAAAGTCCTTGGGGCAGGTGAACGCCACCGCGGGGTCCCAGCAGTCGAGCTTGCGCTGGGGGCAGTCGTACTCGCTGAGGTCCGTGCAGTCCGACCGGCAGCGCACCAGCCAGTGATCGAAGAGGGCGGTGGTCTTCGCGCGCTGGTCGGGGCGGCCGGAGTCGTAGTTCGTGGGATCGAAGGGCGCCGAGCTCACCGCCTTCTCGGCGTAGAGGTTGATCCACAGGTTGTTCGACGAGTCGACCGAGTTGTGCGGGTAGAAGGTCAGCTTGGCGCTGGTGACGGTCGCTCCGGCCGGCACGTTCACCGCCGGGAAGCGCAGGGCCGTGTGGTACGAGACGTGGGCCGTATCGAAGTGCCGGCCGAGCGGGACGTGCTCGCCGCTGAAGATGTTCCAGGCCGCCGGCGAGGCGTTGATGAGGTAGCTCGAGACCGCGTCGCTCGCGCCACCGAGAACGGCGATCGCCGGCGAGGTCGGCGCGCCACCCGCGTCCGGGGCCGAAGTGCTGGCATCGACGGCGGCAGTCGCCGCGTCTGCGTTCGGCGTCGAGGAGGCGTCCGGCTCGCCCACGACGCTCGCATCCGTCATCGGGCTGGTCGAAGCGTCGGCGCCCGGCTGCTCGGAAGCGTCGAGCCTGGGCTGCGCCGCGGCATCGGGGCGCAGACCGTTCGCGTCCAGGGACGGCTCGGTGGTGGGGTCGCCGGGGCAGGCCGCAAGGGTCAGCAGCGCTGCGAAGACCATCGAATCGAAGGGCGAAAGTCATGGCCTTGTGTCTACCACGGCTCCGCGGCCCCTCTCGTCGCTCTCCCGGAAAGCCAAGTAGGCGGTTCTCGGCCCCTTGGCCGCTTGGCATTGAAAAAGGCCCCCGGAGCACAGGACGACTTCGGACCTCAGGCCGGCGGCTTGACCCGAAGCCCGAAGCCCGCAGTCCGAAGCCCCGTAGTCGAGCGGCCAGACTGGCTTGGCAATAGGATTCGCTTTCGCCGCTCTCTCGTCCGTCGCATCACACCTGCTGAAGGGGGACCCCGTGGCCATCCACCGACTTGTCGCCTTCCTTGGGGCGCTGGCTCTCGCCGGTTGTCCGAGCTCTCCACCGCCGACGCCGGACACCGGCACCCCACCCGCATCGAAGGACGGTGGCGGCGGGCCCAACGACGGCGGCCGGGTGGGCGACGGCGGGTCCCAGACGGCCGACGCCTGCGTCCCCAAGACCTGCGAGGACGAGGGCCGCGTCTGCGGCACGCTCGACGACGGGTGCGGCGGCGAGCCGCTGGACTGCGGCAGCTGCAAGACCAACCAGACCTGCAGCGACGAAGGCCAGTGCGTCGCCCGGCAGTGCTCCCCGGCGTGCAGCGGCACCAAGCCGGTCTGCGACCCGGTCACCGTCACCTGCAAGTGCACCGCGACCTCCTGCCCCGCGGGCCAGTTCTGCCAGAAGGCCGGCACCTGCGGCCCCTGCCGCGACACCGGCTCGGTCACCATCGACAGCTTCTGCACCGTGATCGACGACCGCCTCGTCGACTGGACGGCCTGGCAGTACCAGGCCTGCGGCAACAAGATCGACGACGCCAGCGCGACGGCCCTGCACACCACCGACGTCGAGCAGCTCGATGTCGACCTCTTCGAGCGCGCCGCCCAGGGAACGGCCGGCGTCAACGAGGGACTCGTCGTCGCGGGCGTCTTCCCCTCCGGAGTCTGGTCGGCGCGCACGACCTGCGCCCAGGACCTCGACAAGTCCTACGCGGCGCTCAAGGCCTCGGTGAAGGCGGGCCGCGTCTGCTTCAACTCGAAGTCCGTCGACGAGTGCATGGCCGCCGCCGCCGTCGCCCAGCCTGGAAGCGCGCCTCCGGAGGTCTGCAGCAACTTCTTCTCCGCGAAGCAGACCGAGGGGCTGGCCTGCAGCAACCAGTGGGAGTGCGTCGCCGGGCTGTACTGCAAGGCGGCCGATACCGGCCTCGCCTCCTGCGACGGCGTCTGCTCCAAGCCTCTGGCGGCCGACGCGCCGTGCACCAGCCGCGACGTCTGTGTCGCCGACACCTCGTGCCGTGCCGACTCCAACAAGGTGCTCCGCTGCCAGCCCCTCGCCGCGACGGGGGAACCCTGCTCGATCGTCTCCTGCGCCGCGGGGCTGTACTGCGCCAGCGTCACGACGGACGGAGGGATCAAGCAGACGTGCGCACCGCTTCTCACCCAGGGCCGCACCTGCACCGCGGACTCCCAGTGCGTGAAGGGGCTGCGCTGCTTGCCGACCTCCGGCACCAACCGCTTCTGCGCCCTGGCGCCGCTCCCGGGCCAGGTCGGCGACACCTGCATGGGGACGACGGGTGTGGAGTGCGCCGCCTGCCTCTGGTGCGAGAAGGGAACCTCCTCGGTCGCGGGCACGTGCAAGCAAATCCCCGGGCCGGGTGAGCCCTGCCTCGCCGACGGGTGCCCCAGCCACCACTCGCTGGAGTGCGTCCGCGGAGTCTGCAAGGCCATGCCGCGCCGCGGCGAGGCATGCACCGTTGACTCCAGCTCGGACCTGAAGGTGTCGCAGCGCGGGAACTGCCTGTACGTGCACGATTACTGCAAGCGGCCCGACACGGGCACCACCGGCGTCTGCACCGAGAACCCGAAGGTCGGCGAGCCGTGCGCCAACGCCTACAACGCCTGGCCGTACTGCCCCGCGGGCGCCTACTGCAAGGCGGGCACCTGCGCTCCGGCCGAGGCCGACGGTGCGGTGTGCGACCCCAACCTGAACACCTCGGCCGCTGCCTGCCAGTCCGGGTCGTGCATCCAGGACTCCACGGGCACCCTGTTCCACTGCGGCCAGCTCCCCGGCCCGGGCCAGCCCTGCGCGCGGACGAGCACCAGCGGGTCGAGCTACTCCCGCTGCGCGGAGGCGGCCTGGTGCGACACCAACGCGAAGCCGGCGACCTGCATGGCGAAGAAGGCCGGCGGAGCGGTCTGCGCCAGCCCCGTCGAGTGCGAGAGCAACCAGTGCGAAAGCCAGGTCTGCACGTTGCCATGCCTGACGGCTCCCGGCGCGGACACCACCGGCTGCGGGAGCTACACCGGGTTCAACTGGTTCGCGAAGCTCATCTTCGCCGCCGGGACGCTCGTCTTCCTGGGCAAGCGCCGCCGCTTCCGCCGCGACTGAGCCGCAAGCCGTCGCGAGCGGCTGAATGCTTCGAAGGCCAGCGCTCCGCTCGGGCGCTGGCCTTCTTGCTTCGCGGACGTCAGGGCGTTCCGTTCTCCTTCTTCTTCTTCGGCGTGCTCGGCCCGACGGCCTTGGCGCCGTCCCTCTGCTCCTGCGCCACCGCGGCGAGGAGCTCGGCGAGGCCGCGTCCCGGCTCGACCTCGAAGCGCTCGGCGAGCACCTCGCAGCGCCCGATGCGGTCGAGCCGGAAGTGGCGGAAGCCCTCGCGCAGCTCGCACCAGGCGGCCAGCGACCAGCCCTGCCCCCAGAAGAAGAGCCCGAGCGGCCGCAGCGTCCTCGTGCTGCGCTTGCCGTCGCCCCGGCGGTAGGTCAGGCGCACCTTGCGGCGCTCGTCGATGGCCCGGCGCAGCTCGGCCAGGTGCTGCCGGCCCGCGGCCGAGACGTGGAAGGCGGGGGCGAACAGGGCGGTCGCCTCGAGGGTCCCCAGGAGCACGTCCGGCAGCGCCGACTCGATCCGCCGGAGCGCCGACGCCGCGTCCTTGGCCAGCTCCGGGTCCGCCCACGACTGGACGATGCGCGCGCCCAGGGCCAGCGCGGCGAGCTCGCGGCGCGCGAAGGTCAGCGGCGGCAGCGCCCAGTTGCGGGCCAGGGCGTAGCCGACGCCGGCCTCTCCCTGGATGGGCACGCCGGAGCGGACGAGGTCCTGGACGCTCCGGTAGATGGTGCGCTCGGAGACCTCCAGCTCGTCGGCGAGCGCCGCGGCCGTGGTCACCCGCCGGCGCCGCAGGATCTGGACGAGCTGGAAGAGACGGTCGGCGCGGCGCATGCGGCTCCGGGGTTCGAGGCTGCTCAGCTCCTCGAATACTGCCGGAACTCGGCGGAGGGCTCGATGGCGTGGAAGACGTAGACCCCCACGCCGGCCGGGTCGCGCACGAGGAAGGCCCGGTCGCCCCACGGGTTGCTGGTGATCTCGCGCGCAATGGCGACTCCCGCTTCCCGCAGCCGCGCCAGCTCGGCGTCGGCGTCGGCCACCTGCAGCCCGAAGGTCAGGCCGGCCGAGCAGCAGGGTTCGCCGCCGCGCGGCTCGCGGAAGGCGATCTCGAACTCGCCGTGGTCGACCGGCGCGGTCTTGAGCGAGACGTACCAGCCGCAGTCGAAGCTGACCTTCAGGCCGAAGTGCTTCACGTAGAAGTCGCGGGCCTGGGCCACCTTGTCGGTGACGACCATCGGGATGACGTAGCGGACGGGCTGCATGGGCGGGCTCCTGGGGTTGGGATGAACCGACGGGCCCACCATCGCCCCCGCCTCCTGACAGCGTCGTGGCAGGAGACTCGAAGGACTCGCCGGTCCGGAAGTGACAATCTGAGGCGCGCCGACCCGACGTGTAGTACCCGGCCTCTGTGCGCCTCCGCGCCGGGAGCACCCTTGCGACCTGTCGGACCGAAGCGCGCTGGCGGCGACGTGTAGTACCCGGCCTCCGCGCCGGGAGCACCCTTGCCACCTGTCGGACCGAAGCGCGCTGGCGGCAACGTGTAGTACCCGGCCTCCGCGCCGGGAGCACCCTTGCGACCTGTCGGACCGAAGCGCGCTGGCGGCAACGTGTAGTACCCGGCCTCCGCGCCGGGAGCACCCTTGCCACCTGTCGGACCGAAGCGCGCTGGCGGCGGCGTGTAGTACCCGGCCTCCGCGCCGGGGGCATCCGCCTGATAGGGAAGATCCAAGGCGCGCCGTACTTCCCGTCGTGTAGTACCCGGCCTCGAGCCGCCTCAGCGCCGGGGGCGTCCGCCTGATGGTGAAGATCCGAGGCGCGCCGACCCGGCGTGTAGTACCCGGTCTCTGCGCCGGGGGCATCCGCCGACACTGAGAATCCAAGGCGCGCCGTACATCCGTGACCCGCCAGCACCCCGGGCCTCCACAGCCTGACCGCTCAAAGAACCGCTGCTTGATCTGCCGCTGACCATACGCCCTTTGCCCAGACCCACTCGTAGCTTCCGAGTGAAGGCCATCGCTTCCACGGGTTGGCCAGCGTGTAGTCGATGAGCTCCGCAAGCTCGCGATCGTGCCGGACGATGTGGTCGAAGTAGTCGTGTTGCCAGACTCGACCGACGCGCCCTGAGACGCGCTGGAGCCTGTTCGTCGTGTATGACCGCCAGGAGTGGACAATCTTCTCGAGCAGGATCCCCTCGGCCGGGGTGAGGACGACGTGCACGTGATCGTCCATGACCACGAACGCGAGCAAGTCGAAGTTGCGCCCGTTGGCAAACCGGAGCGCATCGCGAACCAGCGAGCGCTCGGATTCGGTGAGCGGCGACTGTCCCAAGTCGAGGCACCACGTAAGGAAGTAGGTGCATCCCTCAAGTCGCCAGTGCGGCAGATTCTTCCTGTAGGTCCGAAGCATTGGTCCCCCTCTTGATTGCGCTGAACGGATGACGTGTCCGTCACGATGCAGGGGGTGTGCCTCGATTCTCGAGCGGTCCGCCGGGTGCGCTGGAGGCGACGGACGGTTTGCTCTATTCCAGCCGAATGCTCCCGGCGCGATGGCCGGGTACTACACGCCGCCGCCAGCGCGCTTCGGTCCGACAGGTCGCAAGGGTGCTCCCGGCGCGGAGGCCGGGTACTACACGTTGCCGCCAGCGCGCTTCGGTCCGACAGGTCGCAAGGGTGCTCCCGGCGCGGAGGCCGGGTACTACACGCCGCCGCCAGCGCGCTTCGGTCCGACAGGTCGCAAGGGTGCTCCCGGCGCGGAGGCCGGGTACTACACGTTGCCGCCAGCGCGCTTCGGTCCGACAGGTCGCAAGGGTGCTCCCGGCGCGGAGGCCGGGTACTACACGTCGCCGCCAGCGCGCTTCGGTCCGACAGGTCGCAAGGGTGCTCCCGGCGCGGAGGCCGGGTACTACACGTTGCCGCCAGCGCGCTTCGGTCGGACAGGTCGCAAGGGTGCTCCCGGCGCGGAGGCCGGGTACTACACGTTCGCCAGGCGCGCTTCGGACCGACGGGTCGCAAAGGTGCTCCCGGCGCGGAGGCCGGGTACTACACGTCGCCGCAGGACCGCCCTACGGCACCAGCACCATCTTCCCCGCCGCCTTCGTCGCCAGGATCTCCTGGTGCGCCTTCGCCGCCTCGGCGAGCGGGAGCTCCTTGTAGACGACGGGCCGCAGCGTCCCTGCCTCCAGCCCCGCTCCGATGCCCGCCCACAGCGCCGCCTTCTCCTGGGGCGATGCGTTCCACAGGATCATCCCGATGATGGAGGCGTCGCGGCTCATCAGCTCGCGCGGGTTCACCTCCACCGGCCCGCGGCTGCCGACGATGACCACCCGCCCGAACCTCGCCAGCGCCGTGAGGTCCTTGCCCAGGTTCACGTTGGCCAGCATCTCCACGATCAGGTCGAACGGCCCGCCGGCCAGCTTCGTCGCGCCCTCGAGGTGGTCGGCCGCGCCGTGGTCCACCGCGTGGTGCGCGCCCTGCGCCAGCACCACCTCGCGCCCGTCCTCGCTTCCCGCCGTCCCCACCACCACGCACCCGGCCGCCCGGGCGATCTGCACCGCGGCGATCCCCACCCCACCGGTCGCGCCGTGCACCAGGACCCGCTCGCCCGCCGTCAGGTGGGCGCGCTGGACCATGGCGCACCAGGCCGTGGCGTACGGGATGCCCAGCGCCGCGCCCTGGGCGAACGAGAGCTTCTCCGGCAGCCGGTGCAGCTGCGCGGCCTCGCACAGCGCCTTCTCCGCATAGGCGCCGGAGAGCGTCCCGCCAAAGAAGACCCGCTCTCCTTGGGCGAACGGCGCGCCCGCGCCCACCGACTCGACCTCGCCCGCGCCGTCGACCCCCGGGGTGTACGGCAGCGGCGGCAGCACCGCGTAGCTTCCCGAGCGGATGTACGTCTCCACCGGGTTGACGCCCACCGCGCGCACCTTCACCACCACCTGCCCCGGACCCGCGACCGGATCGGGCACGTCAGCGACCTTCAGGACCTCGGGACCACCGAACTTCTCGACGCGGATGGCTCGCATGGCTTGGCTGCCTGCCTTTCGTGGGGATGAGCGACCGAAGGTTTAGCGCGGATCGCGCCGCGCGGGCTCGCCTCAAGCGCCGCCACCTCCAGCCCCGGCCGACTTGCGACACTCGTTCCCAGTTCCAGGCCCGAGCCTGCCCTGCGCCCGGCGAAGGGTGCTAGAAGAGTCCCGGGAATTTCGATGCCCGAGACCGTCGCCAATCCCCCGCCCGCCGAGCCCGCGCCTCCTGCGCGCGAGCGAGTGCCCTCGCCCATGTCGAGGCAGCGCTCGCCCAACCTCCTGCAGCGCTTCCTGTTGTCCGGCGCGGGGAGCGAGGGCCACGTCGAGCACACCTACCCCTGGTGGAAGGTGCTCTGGCTCACCGGCGTCGACTACTTCTCCACCCTGGGCTACCAGCCGGGCATCGCCTTCCTCGCCGCGGGGGTGCTCTCGCCCATCGCCACCGCGCTGGTGGTGCTCGTCACCCTCTTCGGCGCGCTGCCCACCTACGTCGCGGTCGCCAAGCGCTCGTACATCGGCCTGGGCTCGGTGGCGATGCTGGAGAAGATGCTCACCGGCTGGAAGGGCAAGCTCGTCGTCCTGATGCTGCTGGGCTTCGCCGCGACCGCCTTCGTCATCACCATCACCCTCTCCGCCGCCGACGCCGCCAAGCACGCGGTCGAGAACCCGCTGCTGCTGCCCTACCTGGGCCACCACGCGATGGCGGTCACGCTGGTGCTCATCTTCCTGCTCACCGCCGTCTTCCTGCGCGGCTTCGGCGAGGCCATCGGCGCGGCCATCTTCGTCGGCGCGCCCTACGTGCTGCTCAACGTGGTGGTCATCGGCTGGGCGGCCATCACCATCGCCCTGCACCCGGAGTCGATGCAGCACTTCCGGCTCGAGCTGGCGGCGCGCGGCGACTTCGTCTCCCTGCTGCTCGCCTCCACCATCGTCTTCCCCAAGCTCGCGCTGGGCATGAGCGGCTTCGAGACCGGCGTCACGGTCATGCCGCTCATCCACGGCGAGAAGGTCGGCCCCAAAGACAGCGAGAAGGAGAAGATCGCCGGGCGCGTGCACGCCACCCGGAAGCTGTTGGCCAGCGCGGCGCTCCTGATGAGCGGCCTGCTCATCGGCTCGGCGGTGGTCACCACGGTCCTCATCCCCGCCGCCGAGTTCGCCCCGGGCGGCAAGGCCAACGGCCGCGCGCTCGCCTACCTCGCCCACGAGCTGATGGGCCACGGCTTCGGCTCGGTCTACGACATCGTCACCATCCTCATCCTCTGGTTCGCCGGCGCCTCGGCGATGGCCGGGCTGCTCTCGCTCATCCCGCGCTACCTGCCGCGCTTCGGCATGGCGCCGGGCTGGGTCCGGTACAACCGCCCGCTCATCCTCATCATCTTCGGCGCCTGCGCCCTGGTGACCTGGTTCTTCCAGGCCGACGTCGACTCCCAGGGCGGGGCCTACGCCACCGGCGTGCTCGCGCTCATCCTCTCCGCCTCGCTGGCGGTGGCGCTCGCCACCTGGCGCGAGGACCGCTCGGCCGGGCGGCTGCCGCTCAAGAGCCTGTACTTCTGGGGCGTCTCGGCGGTCTTCGTCTTCACCCTCTTCGACAACATCGTCGAGCGCCCCGACGGCCTGATCATCTCCATCCTCTTCTGCCTGCTGGTGCTGGGCGTCAGCGGGTTCAGCCGCTTCCGCCGCGCCACCGAGCTGCGGGTGGAGAAGCTGACCTTCCTGGACGAGGAGAGCGAGAAGATTCTGGGAGTCCATCAAGGACAAGAAGGTCAACCTGGTGCCGCTGCGCACCGACGACCGCGCCTCGAGCCTGGCCAAGGCCGAGGAGATCCGGCGCTACTACCACACCACCGGGCCCATCGCGTTCCTGCACGTCAACCTGCGCGACGACCGCAGCGAGTTCAGCTCGGCGCTGCGGGTGCACGTCGAGCGCGACGAGCGCGACCCGGAGGGCCGGGTCATCATCCGCATCTACGGTGCGGTGGCCATCGCCAACACCATCGCCTACGTCAGCGAGCAGCTGGACCCCATCGCGCTCTTCTTGGGGCTGACCATCTCCAACAAGATGGCGCAGTCCTTCAAGTACCTGCTCTGGGGCGAGGGCGAGGTCGGGGTGCTGGTCTACGAGATTCTGGTGCGGTACTGGGAGTCGACTCCCGAGGACGACGTCCGGCCGCTGATCTTCCTGATGAGCGAGTGATCGCAGAGGGGAACCCATGCGTCGAAACGTTGCGGTGGCAATTCTGGCGGCGGCGGCCCTGGCAGGGTGCAGCAAGGGCGGCAGCGTGGACATGAGCAAGGGCGGCCTGGAGCTGGTCTACGAGGCCGCGCCGACGGGCACCGACGACACCCGCGCCGCGGCGCTGGCCGACGGGGCGCGCAAGGTGGCGCAGGCGCGCCTCAACGCCGCCAAGATCCCCGCGGCGGTGAAGCTCGACGGGCGCAAGGTGCGCGTGGGCCTGCCCACCGGCGAGGGCGCCTCCAAGGTAGAGGAGGCCAAGAAGCTCCTCGCGGTGGGAGGCAAGGTCGAGCTGCGCGAGGTGCTGGACGCGCAGTTCCTCAAGGAGCTGGGCAAGGACCTGCCCGAGGAGAGCCCGGTCAAGGTCGACCAGGACAAGTGGGAGGACGCCAACGAGAAGAAGAAGGGCTGCTTCATCGTCGACGCCACCACCGAGGAGGAGGGGCGCAAGGTGTTCCCCAAGGAGAAGCTGCCCAGCGGCGCCGAGCTGATGCGCCAGCAGGGCCTGCCCGGCGAGCACGTGGTGCTCTACGCCGTGGGCGCGCCGTTCGTGACCAGCGAGGGCATCGCCACCGCCAAGGTCCTCAAGGACCCGGTCAGCACCCCGGCGACCATCCTCAAGCTGACCCCCGACGCCGCCAAGAGCCTCGAGGTGACGACGCAGAAGATCATCGGCAAGAAGTTCGCCATCGTGCTCGACGGCGTCATCGTGACCACCCCGGTGGCGCTGGGGGTCCTGTCCGGCGGCGAGCTGCCGCTGCCGCAGCCGGACGTGGGCGATCGGCCCAGCCGCGAGAAGGCCGCGCAGCTGATGGCGGTAGCGCTCAACGCCGGCGCGTTCAACAGCCCGCTGACGCTGGTCGAGGAGCGGCAGGTGGCGAAGTCCCGGTAGCGCAGCTTGGCGCAAGTCGCCGCGAGGCGGACCGGTCAGGGGGCGAGCGATGGCGGACGAGAAGGACGTCAACAAGACGCTCACGGAATCCGACGAGGAGACGACGGACCCGCGCGGCGTCTCGCCGTTCGACCTGTTGAGCCTGCTGCGTGCCTGCCACGAGCAGGACGCCTCCGACCTGCTGCTCTCCCCGGGCGCGCCGCCGACGATGAGGGTCGACGGCGCGCTGGTGCGCACCAAGCACGCGCCGCTGGAGGTGGAGGACGCCCACCGCCTCTGCCGCGCGGTGATGAGCGACGAGCAACTGCAGCGCTTCGCGGCCGAGGGCGGGCTGCGCTTCTCCTTCGGCGTGCGCGACGTGGCGCGCTTCCGGGGGCAGGTCTACCGCCAGCGCTCGTCGATCTCCGGGGTCTTCCACCGCGTGCCGTTCCAGCCGCGCCCGCTCGCCTCGCTCGAGCTGCCGCGCGCCGACGAGCTGGTGGCGCGCCGCCGCGGCCTGGTGCTGGTGGCCAGCCCCGCGGGCGAGGGGCGATCGACCACGCTCGCCTCGCTGGTCGACAAGCTCAACGAGGAGCGGGCCGGGCACCTCGTCACCATCGAGTCGCCGATCGAGATCCTGCACGCGCACAAGAAGAGCCTGGTGGACCAGATCGAGCTGGGCACCGACGCCACGCCGGAGCGGGCGCTGGAGCTGGTCTGGCGGTCCGCGGCCGACGTCGTGGCTTTTGGCGACCTCGACTCGCCCACACTCGTCGACGGCGCGGTGGCGCTGGCGGAGGCGGGCAAACTGGTACTGGGCTGCGTCGCGGCGACGAGCAGCGCCGGGGCGCTGTCGAAGGTGCTCGAGCTGGCGCCGGCGGCGTCCCGGGCGTTCCCGCAGCGGCTGGCGCGAGCGCTGGGGTGCGTCGTCTTCCAGGTGCTGCTGCCCAAGGCCAATCCACCGGGCAAGGCACCGGCGTTCGAGGTGGTCGACTCCACCGAGGGCGTGCGCGCATCGCTGCGCGATGGCTCGGTGCACCACCGTACGGGGTTCGAGGACGACGTCGCGGGCAACCACGCCTGACTTGATGACCTGAGGCGTGCTGGTGGGTGTGGGCCCGACTTCCACGCCGGGGGCAACCTCGCCGACTTGATGACCTGAGGCGTGCTGGGTGGGTGTGGGCCCGGCTTCCACGCCGGGGGCAACCTCGCCGACTTGATGACCTGAGGCGTGCTGGTGGGTGTGGGCCCGGCTTCCACGCCGGGGGCAACCTCGCTGACTTGATGACCTGAGGCGTGCTGGGTGGGTGTGGGCCCGGCTTCCACGCCGGGGGCAACCTCGCCGACTTGATGACCTGAGGCGTGCTGGTGGGTGTGGGCCCGGCTTCCACGCCGGGGGCAACCTCGCTGACTTGATGACCTGAGGCGTGCTGGGTGGGTGTGGGCCCGGCTTCCACGCGCTTCCACGCCGGGGGCAACCTCGCTGACTTGATGACCTAAGGCGTGCTGGGTGGGTGTGGGCCCGGCTTCCACGCCGGGGGCAACCTCGCTGACTCCCCAGATGCTCAGCGCGCCAACGGCTGACAAGGTTGTACGGGTGCCCCGGGCGTGGAAGCGCGTGGAAGCCCGGCACTACCCCGCCACGCGCTACGCAGATGCTCACGCTAGCGATCGAACAGATCGTACGAGTGCCCCGGGCGTGGAAGCCTCTGGATTTGTCACATCTTGGTAGGCCCCCGCGGCGCACGCCTCCAGATTTCGCTGGCGTCGCAAGCAGCCGTGTGCCATACGGTCAGGGGTGGAGCCATCGAGCACAACACCGCTGCTTCGCTACCGTAACCGAGCGATCGGCGAGGCTGAGTTGCGGTTCATTCGCGACACAGTTGGCCGCGAGAGCAATTGGACCCGTCCCGACCTCGCACAAGCGATCTGCGAGGCGTGGGGTTGGCGACAGGCCAACGGAAGCTACGCCGTCTTCGCCTGCCAGGATCTCCTGCTCCGGCTTGAGGAGTGGGGCCACATCAAGCTACCTGCGCGACAGCGGCGCTGCCGCGAGGGACACGACCTTCCGCTATTGCCGCAGGACTGCATTCCGCTGGCTTGGTCTCCGGTGGGGAACGACGCGGATCTGGACCAACTCGTGGTGCGGCCCATCGAGCCCGCCGAGCGTCTGGGCTGGCGCCTCTTTGTCGACCGATTCCACTATCTCGGAGACAAGCCGCTCGTAGGAGAGCACCTGCTGTACGCCGCATTTCTCGAGGGCCAGGTGGTGGCCCTGCTCGGCTGGGCCTCCGCGACTCTCCATTCGCCGCTACGAGACCGTTACCTGGACTGGGATGACGACACCAAGCGGCGCAATCTGCACCTGGTCGTCAACAACGTGCGCTTCCTCATCCCGCCCTGGGTTCGAGTCGAGCATCTGGCTTCCAAGGTGCTCGGCCGGACCCTGCGACGATTGAGCGCTGATTGGCAGGCCCGCTGGAATCATCCGGTCCTGCTCGCAGAAACTTTCGTCGACCACGCTCGGTTTCGAGGCACGTGCTACCGCGCCTCCAACTGGCGCTTTCTGGGCACGACGGCAGGCCGAACCCGACGCGGGAACGCCTATCTGCACGAGGGCAGACCCAAAGGGCTCTACGTCTACGAGTTGCACCGTCAGACTCGCCGCCGGTTGTGCAAGGGGCATCCGCATGAAGGCGTTGCCGGGGCTGCTGCCGCTGGAGCAGGAGATGAGTCAGGCCAAGCTGGGAGACCGGCGTCTGAATCGGCGGCTGATCGCCACGGTGGGGCGATTGAGTGACGAGCCGGCCAAGAGCTTTCCGCAGGCTTTCGAAGATGATGCGGCAGGGCTGGAGGCGCTCTACCGCCTGGTCAACAACCCGAAGCTCAGCGCGACCAAGGTGCTGCAGCCCCATGTGCAAGCGACCGTGGCGCGATGTGTCGCGGAGCGGGTGGTGCTGGCGATCCACGACACCAGCAGCGTGGCCTTCCAGAGCGAGATTGAGCGCGACGGACTGGGCCCGGTCGATGGCGGAACCCAAGGCCTCTACCTGCACACGACCCTGATGGCGAGCGCGACCGAGCACTATCGGCCGGTCGGAGTAGCGGCGATGAAGCTCTGGGCGCGCCAGCCGATCCCGGACCATCTCAAGGGCGGCGAGAACCACTACCAGCGCAAGAAGGCGCGACGGCTTTCGCCCGACAAGGAGTCGCTGCGCTGGAAGGAGCAGATCGATTCGGTCGAGGGGGAGGTGGCGCAAAAGGCCAAGGTCATCCACGTCGGCGACAGCGAATCCGACGACTACGACCTGATGACGCACCTGGTCCAGAAGGGATTCCGGTTCGTTTTGAGGCAGAAGTACAACCGCAGCCTGGAAGACCCGGCGGAGAAGAAGCTCATCGAGGCGATCGCCGAAGCGCCAACGGTGGCGACTCGCGAGGTGCGCCTGTCGGCACGCGCGAAGGCCACGACGCCCAAGGCGCAGGCGACGCATCCGCCGCGCAAGGTACGCGACGCCAAGCTGCAAGTCGGCTGGATGAGGGTGTCACTGAAGAGACCGGACAGAGCGAGTAGTACGTTGCCGGCGTCCTTGCCGATCAACGTCGTCTTTGTGCTCGAGAAGGACTGTCCCGATGGAGAGGACCCCATTCAGTGGGTCCTGTACACGACCGAGCCGGTCGATACCGAGGAGCAGCTTCTCCAAGTTGTCGACTACTACCGCGGCCGATGGCTGATCGAGATGTACTTCGACGCCCTCAAGAACGGGTGCGCACTCGAGAAGCGCCAGCTCGAGAGCTTTCACGCCCTTAGCATCGCAATCAGCCTCTTCGCAGCCATCGCCTGGCGCCTGCTGCTCATGCGGACCCTGGCCGAGTCGAAACCTGAGACACCCGCGACCGCAGCACTCTCACCGCTCCAGCTCGACGTGCTCCGAGCCTCGCTGAAGAAGACCAAGCTGTCAGACGCGCCGACGGCCAAGGAGGTCTTCTGGGCCGTGGCAGCCCTGGGCGGGCACCTCAAGCATAACGGGCGCCCTGGCTGGCGGACGCTCGGACGCGGCTACGAGAAGCTGCTCATCCTTGAAGCTGGCTGGCGCGGCGCGCTCGGCTCACGTCCGGCCTGCTCGCGCTGCCCTGGCAGCGCCAGGCGTCCGGACGAGATGTGACCAATCCAGAGGCGTGGAAGCCCGGCACTACCCCGGCACTCCCCAGTTGAGCCCGCCTGGCCCCGCGCCTATCCTCCACCTCGCTGCCACGTCCTTTTCCTGCCGGAGGAAAGCCATGATGCGCACCGTCGTCCTCGCTGCCCTCGCCGCATCCGCGCTGGCGGCCTGCGTGACCGCCAAGCCCACCCCCAAGCCCTTCGAGCTGACCCCGGCGCCGGCCGGCACGCTCACCGCCGGCCTCATCGTCAGCTCCGGCACGACCACGGCCCAGGAGCAGTCGGACTCCTTCGCACTCTTCGTCCAGAAGTCCCTGGCCAAGCCCGCCCGCGCGGTGGTCTTCCCCGACTACGACACGCTGGCCGACGCGCTCGCCGCCGGGAAGGTCGACATCGCGTTCCTGGCGCCGATGGCTTACGTGCGCACCACCGCGCAGGGCAAGGTCACCCCGGTCGCCAAGGTGATCCGCAACGGCCAGTCGACCTACCGCTCGGTGCTCTTCGGCCCGGCGAACGCGACCGTCACCGACCTGGAGACGCTCAAGAAGGCCAACGAGCTCAAGGTGGCCTGGGTCGATCCCTCGTCGGCCACCGGCTACATCTTCGCCAAGGCGATGCTGCTGCAGAAGGGCATCAACCCCGCCGGCCTCTTCAAGGACCAGGCCTTCCTGAACACCCACGACGCGGTGTGCAAGGCCGTGGCCGAGGGCAAGGCGCAGGTCGGCGCCAGCTACTCCATCGATCCCGCGGACGTGAAGGAGGTCACCGGCTGCAAGAACGCGCTGCCGGGCGCCGAGGCCGCGGCGCTCAAGGTCATCGCGGTGACCGACGCCATCCCCAACGACGTGCTGGCGGTGAAGGACGGCTTCCCCGAGGACGCCCGCGCCGCGCTCGACGCCGCCGCCCGCAAGCTCTCCGAGAGCGACGAGGGCAAGAAGACGCTCCAGGCGGCCTTCCACGCCGAGGGCTTCACCGACGTGAAGGACGAGGACTACGGCTCGGTCCGCGCCGCGCTCCTGGTGTTCAAGCAGTAGCCGTCCACGGCTCGACCCCTCGCTCCACCCTCTGGCCGCCAGCCCTCCGCTGGCGGCCTTGGAGTTTCCGACATGACGACCCGCGCCTTCTCCGCAGTCCTCTGCGCCGCGCTCCTCGCCGCCCCGCTGCGTGTCCACGCCGAGGAGGGCATGTGGCTCTTCAACGACTTCCCGGCCGCGAAGGTGAAGTCGAAGTACGGGTTCGAGCCCGACCAGAAGTGGCTCGACCACGTGCGGCTGTCGTCCGTGCGCCTGGCCGAAGGCTGCTCGGGCAGCATCGTCTCCGGCGACGGCCTGGTGATGACCAACCACCACTGCGCCCACACCTGCATCGAGCAGCTCTCCACGGCCAAGAAGGACTACGTGGCCACCGGCTTCTTCGCCAAGAAGGGCGCCGACGAGGTGAAGTGCCCGGAGATCGGAGATCAACCAGCTGGTGGAGATCACCGACGTCACCGAGCGCGTGGGCGCGGCGACCCGCGGCCTTCCCGACGCCCAGTACAACGAGGCGCTCAAGGCGGAGATGTCGAAGATCGAGAAGGACTGCGGCACCGCGGCCGACCTCCGCTGCGACGTGGTCACGCTCTTCCACGGCGCCCAGTACCACCTCTACAAGTACAAGCGCTTCCAGGACGTGCGGCTGGTCTTCGCCCCGGAGTTCGCCATCGCCTTCTTCGGCGGCGACCCGGACAACTTCGAGTTCCCCCGCTACGACCTCGACGTCTCCTTCCTGCGCATCTACCAGGACGGCAAGCCGGCCAAGACCGCCGACTACCTGCCCTTCGCCAAGACCGGCCCCAAGGACGGCGAGCTGGTCTTCGTCTCCGGCCACCCGGGCGGCACCAACCGGCTCACGCCCACCGCGCAGCTCGAGGTCGACCGCGACGTCACCTTGCCGCGGCGCCTGATGTACTCCTCCGAGCTCAAGGGCCTGCTCACGCGCTTCGCGACCGAGTCGCCCGAGAAGAAGCGCATCTCCAACGCGCTGCTCTTCTATTTGGAGAACGGCATCAAGGCGCGCAAGGGCCGGCTCTCGGCGCTGCAGGACCGGGCGTTCTTCAACCAGCTCGCGTCGAAGGAGGCGCTGCTGCGCGCCAAGGTCGACGCCGACCCGGCGATCAAGGCGCTCTACGGCGGCGCCTGGGACCAGGTGCAGAAGGCGATGGACCGCTACCGGGTCATCCGCGACCGCTACAGCAACCTGGAGGAGGGCCGCGGCTTCGCCAGCGACCTGTTCGCCCACGCTCGCCGGCTGGTGCGCGAGGCCGAGGAGACGCAGAAGCCCAACGAGAAGCGCCTGCGCGAATACGCCGAGTCGAACCAGGTCGCGCTCAAGCACCAAATCCTCTCCTCGGCGCCCATCTACGACGACCTGGAGACGCTGACGCTGGCGTTCTCCCTCTCCAAGCTGCGCGAGGACCTGGGCCCGGACGACCCGGTGGTCAAGGAGGTGCTGGGCAAGCTCTCACCGGAGCAGGCGGCGAAGGCGCTGGTGAAGGGAAGCAAGCTCAAGGACGTGAAGGTCCGCAAGGGGCTGCTCGAGGGCGGGCAGAAGGCGATCGACGCGTCGAAGGACCCGATGATCCTCCTCGCCAAGAAGATCGACCCGGCCGCGCGCGCGATCCGCAAGACCTACGAGGACGAGGTCGAGGGCCCGGTGAAGAGGAACAACGAGCTCATCGCCAAGGCGCACGCGGCCATCTTCGGAGCCAGCACCTACCCGGACGCGACCTTCACCCTGCGGCTCAGCTACGGCGCGGTGAAGGGCTACACCGAGCCCGACGGCAAGGTCGTCGCGCCGCTGACCGACTTTGCCGGCGCCTTCGCGCGCGCCACCGGTAGCGACCCGTTCCGCCTGCCGGATTCCTGGATCAAGGCCAAGGCCAAGCTGAACCTGGAGACGCCGTTCGACGTGGCCACCACCAACGACATCATCGGCGGCAACTCCGGCTCGCCGCTGGTGAACCAGGCCGGCGAGGCCGCGGGCGTGGTCTTCGACGGCAACATCTGGTCCTTGGCCGGCGACTACGGCTACGACGAGAACCTCAACCGCTGCGTCGCGGTGCACAGCGCGGCGCTGCTCGAGGCGCTGGAGAAGATCTACGGAGCCGGTCGGATCGTGGAGGAGCTGAGGAAGTAAGGCGGCCCTCCCCCCTGCCCCCTCCCAAACCTCCCAAACTGCGGGAGGGGGTCCGTTGGTTGCCTTCGATGATCCGGTAGGAGCTCTTGCGGCGCTACTCACTGAGAGCTCCTGGCCTGACGCGGGCCGGGCGCTCTTCTCGTTTCAGTGACCGCTGATCAGTTGATCCCCGGAGGTGCTTCACCCGCGTCTGCCTCGCCCGCTCCGTTTTCGGCGGCCTCAGCCTCCGGCACGACGCCCCCGTCGCGCGGGCAAGCGCCGAGCTCATCCCCGTGGTTCTTCTGGTGCGCCTTCACCGCAGCTTCGTCGATGCAGATGGAGTGCGCGTTCGCCGGATTGCCGGGCGGTACGTGACAGACGAGCACCTTGCCTTCGTTGGCGCAGTCCTCGGCGGTGCCGAGGTAGGCCAGCGAGTCGGAGACGGAGCTCGTCTCCGAGCCCGTCCGACCACAGCCGGGGAGAAGGACGGCAACGGCTGCTGCGACCGCGACCACGTACGACCGACTCCGCATTGGGTGACCTCCTGAGTGGTCCCCTCGGAGGTTGCAGACCCCGTGCCCGCCTGGCCAGCGGGCGAGCGGGCACCGCACCGACGTAGCCGCAGTGCACTTCCGTTCCCTGGGTGGGCAAAGGCGACGCCTCGCGGAGCCGTAGGCCGCCCACTCAACCGTGCGCGCGCTCGGGACTTGGACTTCTGGCTACAGCCGCCCCGTCTCCAGGAGCTGCTCGAACAACCCCAGCGCCAGCTGCTGCATCCGCCGCCGGTGCCACGGGTCGCCCGACTTGCGCCCTTCGAGCAGCGCCTGGTGGAACTCCTTGCACTCGCCCTGCCCGTCGGCCTGCTCCGGCAGCCGGAAGATGCCGAAGGCGTAGCCCACCATCGGCACCCAGTCCGCCGGCGGGTCGAGCTCCAGCCCGCGCGCCTCGTCGAGCAGCGAGCGCACGGCCTCGTCCTCGATCCGCTCGGCCGGCACGTTCGCCGGGTCCGCGCAGAACGCCCGCCGGTAGGCCTCGCGCGCGTCGTCCTCGCGGTTGTCGTGGTAGGCGAGGTCGCCCAGCGCCGCCAGGCACACGCCCACCATCTGCCCGCGATCCACCGCCGCCTCCAGCGCCGCCTTCGCGCGGTCGGTGTCCCCGGCGCGCATCCAGTGCCAGCCCGTCGGCCGCCCGGCGATCACCGTCTGCCACTGCCGCTCCGCCGACTCGGCGGCCATCCGGTGCAGGCCGCGGGTGAGCGCGGCGAACAGGCCGGTGGTGAGCCGCGTGCGGTCGAGCAGCTTCTCGGGGTGCCGCGCGAGCGAGGCCAGCTCCTCGGGCGCGGAGGCGATGCCCGCGAGCTGCGTCCGCATCGGCCCCAGCTGCGCCGCGAGGTAGCGCGCTTCGGCGAGGTCATAGCGCTTGACCACCTCCGCCGCGAGCCTCGCCGCGGTGTCGAGCCGCGCCTCGCTCAGCGCCTGCTCCACCTTCGACAGCCGCGCGCTGCGCGAGACGAACAGGCCCAGCTGGTCGGGCTCGGCCTTGGGAGCCGCCGGCGGGGGCTGCGCCGCCAGCTCGGTGGAGAGCGCGCGGGCCCCCAGGTGCAGGGCCCGGTGCCACAGGCGGACGCGCGCCGCCTGCGCCTCGCGCCCGGCCGCCGGCGAGTGCGCCTGGCGGTGCAGCTCCACGGCCTTGGCGAACTCCGCCACGTCCTCGCCCAGCAGCATCGGGGCGTCGAGCAGCTCGGCGCAGTGCACGCACAGCTTCACGGCGGCGCCGCCGGTCCCCAGCGGGTCGAGCTCGAAGGTCCCTGCCTCCAGGAAGCGGGTCGGCACCAACGGGCGATCGGTCAGCTCCGCGGTCTCGGTCGTCGCGCGGCAGATGGCGCAGCTGGGGGCAGACGGCTCATCCATTCCTGGCACTCTCCTCGGGCAGCCAGACTTCCGAGTAGCGAAGTGCCGAACGGAAGTCGCGAAAGAACTTTCTGCTTCTTACCACTGAAGCCGCCTCTCGCGAGCTTTTGTGCGGGCGGGCGAAGACCGGGGAATGGGGAACGGCCTGCGCGAGGGATGTCAGTGCCCACTGACATACGACATACCGGCAGCACTGCTCGCCCGGTTGCCCGAGCGCGCCTCAGATGGGCCGGATCGCATGGATGCTCCGGGCGTGGAAGCCCGGCACTACCCCTAGCGTTCGGGAACCAGCCGCCGCACGGTCGCCAGCAAGAGCGCCCGGTCGATGGGCTTGCCCAGGATGGCGGTCGCGCCGTGCTTGTGCCACGACCCGACGATCTCCGGGCTGGTCTCGCTGGAGACCATGATCACCGGGGTCGGCTGGGTCACCGGGCTCGCGCGGATCTTCTCGAGCACCTGCGCGCCGGTCATCTTGGGCATCGAGTGGTCGAGCAGCACGCCGTCCGGCTTGTGCGCAAGCACCGCCTCGAGCGCCTGCTCGCCATCGCGCGCCAGCACCAGCTCGTAGATGTCCGAGAGCAGCGCCTGCTCCAGCGCCAGGATGGTCTCCGCGTCGTCCGCCAAGAGCAGCTTGCGGCGCCGGCTGGTCGCCGTGGCTGCTCCCGCCGGCGCGGGGAAGGAGGCGGGGGCCGTCGCAGGGGCCGCGAAGGTCGCCGGCGCGGAGGCTCCCGGCGCGCGCTCGGCCAGCTTGAGCAGCGCCGGCGCGATCTCGTCGAGCTCCATCGTGACCTGCGCCCCGCCGGTGCGCGTGGCCACCTCGGGCATGCCGTAGACCACCGAGCTCGCCTTGCCCTGCGCCACCGTGAACGCGCCCTGGTCGCGCATCAGCTTCAGGCCCGCCGCCCCGTCGTCGCCCATGCCGGTGAGCACCAGGCCCGCCGCCCCGGCGCCGAACTCGCGCGCCAGCGAGGTGAGCAGCACGGTGCCCGAGGGCCGCAGGTTCTTGACCGGGGGCCCCGAGTCCAGGCGCACGCGGCCCATCGAGACCATCAGGTGCGCGTCGTCGGGGGCGAAGAGCACGGTGCCCGGCTCGAGCGCGTCGCCGGCCTTGGCGACCTTGATCTTGAGGGCGCACTGCCCGGCGAGCCAGCGCACCATCCCCTCGCCGAAGCCGTTGGCGATGTGCTGCACCACCAGGATGGGGATGGGAAAGGTGGCGGGGAGCGCCGAGAGGATTCTTGTTGAGCGCCGGCGGGCCGCCGGTGGAGGCCACGATGCCGATGCAGCTGAGCGAGCGGGCGTGGCTGACCACCGGCGTCAACTTGCGCGCCGGCGGCATGGGGACCGCGGGCATCGGCAGGGGCGTGAGGATGGCGGGCTTGCCGGCCGGAGGGCCGATGCGCGCCACCTCCAGCACCTTCTGGCGGATGGCGTTGGCCTGGGCCTCGAAGGCCGGCGCGTTGAGCGCGGTCGGCTTGCCCAGCACTTCGACGGCGCCCAGCTTCAGCGCCTGGAAGGTCAGCTCCTCGTTGCCGTCGCCCGCGACCGCGCTGACCACCACGATGCGCGAGGGCGAGACCCGCATGATCTCGTCGATGGCCTGCAGGCCGTCGCGGCGCGGCATGCGCACGTCCATGGTGATCACGTCGGGCCGCAGCGCCACCGCGCGCGAGACGGCCTCCTCGCCGTCGGCGGCCTCCCCCACGATCTCCACGACGCCCGACTTCACCAGCACGCGCCGCATCACCGCCCGGAAGGTGGGCGAGTCATCGACGATCAGGCAGCGGATCATCTTCGCGCTCACGCCCTCTCCCCTCCCCGAGGTTTCTCCCGAATCGGCATCAGCTGCCGCACCAGCTCCAGGAGCTTGCCGCGCTCGACGTCGCGCTTGACCAGGTACCCGTCGGCGCCTGCCTCCAGACCCGCGGCGCGGTCGCCGGCCGAGTCCAGCGAGGTGACGACGATGACCGGGATGGGCGCGGTCTTGGGGTCGGTCTTGAGGCGCTTGGTGAGCGTGAGCCCGTCCATGCGCGGCATCTGCACGTCGGTGACCACCAGCGCGCAGGGGGTCTGCTTGAGCAGGGCCAGCGCCTCTTCGCCGTCGGAGGCGGGCACCACCTGGTACCCGGCGATCTCCAGGACCGCCTTCATGGCCGAGCGCGTGGTGAGCGAGTCGTCGACGACCAGCACCCGCGTCGCCTCCTCGCCGGCCGCCGCGCGCCGGGTCAGCGGCCGCGCCTGGCGCACCAGCTCGGCGACGTTGAGCACCGAGACCACCCGCCCGTCCTCGAGGACCGCGGCGCCCGCCAGGTGCGCGGTGCGCGACAGGTGCTTGCCCAGCGGGTGGACCACCACCTCGTGCTGCCCGGCGACCTCGTCCACCGCCAGCACCAGCCGGGAGCCGCCCGCGTTCACCAGCACTGCCGGCTGGGCGCGCGCGCTCTCGCCCGCGAGCCTCCCGCCCTCGGAGCCCACCACCTGCGCCAGCGAGGCGAACGGCAGCTGCGCGCCCTCCACCAGCACCGCCGCGTGGCCGGCCACCGTGCCCAGGTCCTTGGCGGAGAGCCGAAGGATGCGCTCCACCGCCTCGTAGGGGAGCGCCGCGAACTCGGGCCCGCAGCGCACCACCACCGCCAGCGTCGCCGCCAGGGTCAGCGGCAGGTCCAGCGTGAAGCGCGTGCCCTTGCCCAGCTCGGTCCACAGGTCGGCCGCCCCGCGCAGCTTGTGGGCCGTGGCCTGCACCACGTCCAGGCCCACGCCGCGTCCGCTGATGGCGGTCACCTTCTCCGCGGTGGAGAAGCCGGCCTTGAACACCAGGTGCAGCACGTCGGCGTCCGGCATCTGCGCCGCTTCCTGCGGGGTGAGCAGCCCGCGGCGCACCGCCGCCTGGCGCACGCGCTCGGCGCTCATGCCGGCGCCGTCGTCCTCGACCACCACGGCGATGCGGTGGCCGCGCCGCTCGACGCGCACCTCGAGCGAGCCGACCGGCCGCTTGCCCGCCGCCTTGCGCTGCTCGGCCAGCTCGATGCCGTGGTCGATGGAGTTGCGCACCAGGTGCTGCAGCGGCTCCTTGAGCTCGTCCAGGATGCGCCGGTCGAGGCGGACCTCGCCGCCCTTCAAGGTGAGCTCCACCTGCTTGCCGACGCGGCCCGAGACCTCGCGCACCGTGCGCCGCAGCGGCTCGAGCGCGTTGGAGGAGGGCACCATGCGCAGGTCGCGCAGGTCCTCGCGCACCACGGTGGAGACCAGGCGGATCTGCTCGGCCTCGCGGACCTCCTCCTGGCCCACGCGCGCCAGCGAGCGCTCCTGCTGGCGCAGCCGCGAGAGCGCCTCGTCCAGCACCTCCACCGGCCCCTGCTGCTCGGCGTGGCGCAGCTCCTCGAGCGCCCGCTGGCAGAGCCCGCGGACCTCGGAGAGCGCCGCGGCGTGCGCGGCCAGCTCGCGGCCGCGCCGCTCCTCGCGGGCGCGCAGGAGCGTGAACCCCTCGACCTGCCGCGCCACCGACTCCAGCGTGTTGACGCTGACGCGGATGGTGCGGTCGGCGACGGCGGAGAGCGCGGCCGCAGCGCCCTGCGTGGCGGCCTCTCCCTCCCGGGCGGGGGCGGACGGCTCGGCGGCGGCGGCGCTCGCCTCGTCCGCGGCGGACGGGCTCTCGGAGGAGGCGGCCTTGCCGAAGGCGTCGAGCGCCTCGCGCAGGCTCACCAGGTCCTCCGCGGCGCTGGCCGCGGCCTTGGAGGCCTGGATGCCCGGCTCGGCCATCTTGCCCAGCGTCGCCTGCAGCCGTCCGGCGGTCTCGGCGATGGCCATGGCCCCGATGGCGCCGGCGGAGCCCTTGAGGTTATGGGCGCGGCGCACCGCGTCCTCGACCACCAGGGCCCGGTTGTCGCAGTGGGGCGCGACCAGGGCCAGCATGCAGCCCTCGAGGGCCGCCAGCGCGTCCATCGACTCGCGGGCGAAGATGCCGTTGAGCGTGGCGTCGCCGGCCGGGTCGTCGAGGGTAGCGTCCAGGGCGGGCTCGGGCTCGGCGGCGGCCTCGATCGGCGCGGGCTCGGCGACCGGCTCCGGCCCCAGCGCCGCCACCAGGGCCGCGACCGCCTGGCCCAGGTCGGCGAGCTGCTTCTGCGACGGACAGCCCTTGCTCGCCGTCAGCAGCTCCTCCAGCCGCGCCGCGCTCTTCTCCATCGCCTGCGCGCCCAGCAGGCGGGCGGAGGAGCGCAGGCTCTGGGCGATCTTGGTGAGCGCCTCGGCCTCGCCCTTGTCCAATGCCTGGCCCGGGCGGGCGCCGGCCAAGGTCTTCTTCAGGCGCGCCGCGTGGTCGCTGGCCTCGGCGCGGAAGACCGGCCACATCTGCTCGAGCGCGCTGGGCTCGGCGGGCACGGGGGCGGGCGGCGGCGCCTCGGCTCCGGAGAGAGCGGCGAGCAGGGCCTCGAGCGCGTCGACCGTGGGTTCCTGGCCGGCGTCGCCCTTGCGCAGCGCCTCCTCCCCGGCGTCGACCGCGGCGAGCAGCGCCTCGACCCGCGCGCCCTCGAGCTTCTGCTTCTCGGTCTTGCCCACCAGCGCCGTCTCCATGGCGTGGGAGAGCTTCTCGAGGTCGGTCAGGCCGAGGCTCGCGGCGGAGCCCTTCAGGCCGTGCGCCGTGCGGCGCATGGTGGTGAGCAGGCCTTCGGGGGCGGTCCCCTTCTCCAGCTCGAGCGCGCCCGCGGCGATCTCCTGGAGGTGCTCGCGCGCCTCCTCGACGAAGACCGGCCAGAGCTTCTGGAGCAAGGAGGGGTCCACGTGCGGTCCTTTAGCCTTGCGCCTGCGCGGCGGAAGTGGCCGCGGAGGAGGGGTCCATCAGCTGCGCCAGGTCGAGCACGGCCAGGCGGTCGGCGGTCACGAACAAGAACGGGCCGGCCACCGGGGAGCCGCTCTGGCCCAGCGGCAGCTCGAGCTTGCCCTCCACCTCTTCGACGGCCAGGCCGAGCAGCTCCTCGCCGTCGGCCAGCGCGACCACCTTGGTCAGGTCGCTCATGCCGCCGCCCTCGAGCCCCAGCATCTGGCGCAGGTCGAGCACCGGCAGGACGCGGCTGCGGGCCACCAGCGCCCCCAGCACGTGCCGCGGCGCGCCCATCAGCGGGCACAGCCCGCGGATCTCCAGGATCTCGTCCACCTTGCCGATGGGCACCCCGTAGCGCTCGCCGCCGACGCGGAAGGCCACCACCTCCATCACCTCGCGGCTTTGCTTCTCCTGCTCGCGGGCGCTGGAGAGTGCCTTGGCCCGCTCGGCGAGGACCCTGGCCCGCTCCTCGCTCGTGCGCTCGGCGCCCTTCGAGAGCGTGCGCTCCGCCTCCTCGAGGCGGCGGTAGAGCTCGTCGAAGCCGGTGCGCTGGTCGCTGGGAGGGGTGTCGGCCATTCGGTTGAGTCAGTTGGAGGAGGTGACGGTGGCGACGAGGAGCTTTGCCCGAAGCCCGGAGCCCGAAGCCCTATTTCCGCATCGGCAGCTTGAGCAGGCTTCCGACCTTCTCGCGCAGCTCGTCGACCGAGACCGGCTTGGACAGGAAGGCGGTGGCGCCCACCAGGCGCCCCTTCTGCCGGCTGGCCTCGTCCTTGAGCGTGGTGAGCAGCACCACCGGGGTGGAGAACAGCTCCTTGTCGCTGCGTACCGCGGCGCACAGCTCGAAGCCGTCCATCACCGGCATGCGCACGTCGGAGAGGATGAGGTCGGGGCGGGTCTCGCGCGCCTTGCGCAGCCCCTCCTCGCCGTCCTTGGCCTCGACGAACTCCAGCCCCCAGCCCATCAGGTACACCTGAAGCAGCGAGGTGATGGTCTTGGTGTCTTCGACGATGAGGACCTTCATTCGTGCTTCCTCCAGACTTCCCTCACCCCTGTTGGCGCGGCGGCGACGGCGGCTGCTGCGTGCTTCTTAGGTCCGGTAGCGCCCGACGATCTCCGTCAGGCGGCTGGACACGGTGTTCAGGTTTCCGGCGACGCTCTCGATGCGCTTGGTGCCCTCGAGAGTGTCGTTCATGGCGCTCGACAGCTCGGTGATGGCCGACACGATCTGCTCGACGCCGATGGTCTGCTGGCGGGTGTTGCTGGCAATCTGCCGGGCCGCCACCGACGAGTCGCGGATGACGTCGGCCAGCCCCATGATGGAGGTCCCGGCGCTCTGCGCGAGGCTGATGGCGGTGTGGGCGCGCTTGCTGCCCTCCTCGGTGACCGCCACCGCGGCCCGGGTCCCCTTCTGCACCTCGCTCAAGATGGCGCGCACCTGCCCGGCCGCCGACTTCGACTGCTCGGCCAGGTTGCGCATCTCCATGGCGACGACGGCGAAGCCGCGGCCGTGCTCGCCGGCCTTGCTGGCCTCGATGGAGGCGTTGAGGGCCAACAGGTTCGACTGCTCGGCCAGGTCCTTGACGGTGGAGATGATGTCGCCGATCTGCAGGGTGCGCTCGCGCAGGTCGGTGATGGCGGCGCTGATGGCCTTGACCTGCTCGGCCATCTTCTCCATGCCGGTGATGGCGTCCTCCACCACCTTCTGGCCCTCGCGCGAGAGGTCCTCGCTGCGCTGGGCGAGCTTGATGACCTGGTCGGCGTGCTCGGTCGCCTGCTTGCTGGTCTGGGCGATCTCGGTGACGGTGGTCGAGGTCTCGTTGATGGCCGAGGCCTGCTGGCTGGCCATGGCCGACTGCTCGGTGGAGGTGGCCAGGATGGAGCTGGCCTCGCGCTCGACGTCGGCGCTGGCGGCGCGCAGGTCGACGACCATCGTGCGCAGCGCGGTGGACATGGTGGCGAAGGCCTTGGCGAGGTCGCCAATCTCGTCGGTCCCCTCCTGCTGCACTTGGTGGCCCAGCTCGCCGGCGGCGAGCGCGGCCGCGCCCTGCGCCAGGCGCCCGACCCGGCGGACGAGCCGGCGCGCGACGGCGATGGCGACCACCAGGGAGGCGAGCAGCACGGCGATGGTGATGCCGGAGGCGATCCCCGCCGACCGGAAGATCTCCTGCTCGATGCGGTCGGTGCGCAGGCCGAGCAGCACCTTGCCCACCGCCTTGCGCTCACCGGCCCCGGCGCCCTTCTTGGGCTCGGGCGCTGCGGCCGGGTCGCCGCCCGGCAGGATGCCCAGGTCGTCCGCCGAGCCCAGGTCCTCGACGAACACCGGAGCGCTGATGGGCACGACGTTGACGTTCAGGATGTGGCGCTGCAGGCCGGCCTCGGCGGTCTGGCCCGAGCTTCTCCCACAGCTCTTCCTTGGCGGCCTTGGCCACCTCCGCCTTGCGCGCCTCGGCGATGACCTCGCCCTTGGCGTCCTTGACCACCACGTAGACGAGGTCCTCGTCCACCTGGTCGAGCGTCTTCTGGGCGATGCCCTGCACGCCGGCGCGGTCGAGCATGTACAGCGAGACGTTGACCGCGAGCTCCTTGGCCATCGAGGTGCCGCGCAGGCGGGCCTCGTTGTTGCCCAGCTTGCTGGTCTGCCAGCCGAAGACGAGGTTGAGGATGATGGTGAGGGCGAGGGCGGGCAGGGCGATGAGCAGCAGCACCAGCCGCATCAGCCCGGCGCCGCTGCGCACGAAGGCCGGGGTGGCCGCGGCCTCGGGCGCGGGGTTCGGGACGCCGCCGGCCGGCGGGGTGGGGTCGTTGGTGTTCAAGGCGGCCGGTTCGTTGCTCACAGATGGACTCTCCTCTCGCCGCACGGCTCCTGCATCTTACCTTCGCGCTGCTGGCTCCAAAGCCCGGCGCAGCGCTCCGGCCGTCATGGCCTCGACCCCGCGCAGCATCGCGCCCTCGTCCATCCCGGCCAGCGCGTCGAGCGCGTTGCGCCGGGCCCGCTCCGCTTCGCCGGGCTTGCCCAGGCGCTGGTAGAGCGAGACCAGGAAGGCGTGGCCGGTGGCCAGCGAGGGCTCGAGGTAGAGCGCCTTGCGGACCTGGTCGACCGCCGCCTTCAGGTCGCCCCGGCTCTCCGCTGCCATCGAGAGCAGCAGGAAGGACTCGGGCGACAGCTCCTCTTTCGCCAGGCGCTCCGCCTCGTCCAGGCGGCCGCTGTGCACCGCCTCGCGGGCCAGCTCGAAGCGGCTGGGCTGGCCCCTCGACCGGCCCGGGGTGTCGTGGGGCGGCGGGGCCTCGACGGCGATGGCCCGCAGGGTGGGCAGCGAGGCGCGCCGCGAGGGCTTGGACAGGCGCGGCGGGGGCCGGGCGGGCAGCGGCGCCGGCGGCGGCGCGGTGGCGAGCTTCTTCTCCGGGCGCGGGCGGTCCCCGGGGGCGGGGCGGCGCAGCAGCGTGGCGCCCGCGAGCTCCATCCACTGCAGCGGCAGCGTGGTCGCCAGGCTCACCTCGACCGGCCCCAGCACGAGGTAGCCGCCCGGCGCGAGCGCGTCCGAGAGCTTGCGCAGCACGTGCGCCGCGGTCTCGGGGTTGAAGTAGATGAGGACGTTGCGGCAGAAGACCACCTGGCAGCCGGTGAGGGGCGCCGGGTCGTGCACGAGGTTGTGCTGGCGGAACTCGACCCGCCGCCGCGCCTCGTCCTTGACCACCAGCTGCTCGCCCTTGGGGTCGAAGTGCAGCTTCTGCAGCGCGGGGTCCAGCCGCCGCAGCGACCACTTGCCGTAGGTGGCGGCGCGGGCCTTGGCCAGGGCCAGCTCGGAGACGTCGGTCGCCACGATGCGGTCGGCGCGGCGCGACCGGCCCGCGGCGAGCAGGGCCATGGCCACCGAGTACGGCTCCTCGCCCGAGGCGCAGCCCGCCGACCAGACCGAGAGCGAGGGCAGGTCGGCGAAGTCGCCGGTCAGCCGCTCGTGCAGGGCGGCGAACTGCTCGGGGTGGCGGAAGAAGTACGTCTCGCCGATGACCGACTGCTCCACCAGCATCGCCACGCTGTCCGGCTCGCCCGCCATCAGCCGGCGGACGAAGCGGTCCTGCGTCACGTCCATCGCCTTGGCGGCGTGGCCGACCGCGGTGGTGAGCCCGCGCCGCAAGGCCGGGGAGAGGGACAGACCGCACGCCTGCTGGAGAATGGCCTCGATGCGATCGAGCTCCAAAGCAGGCACCGTGCTCATGACGGCACCCCTTCGAGCAGGGGTTCGATTCGCAGCACCGCGACCAGCGAGCCCTCGGCGTGGCAGAGCGCGGCGACGAGCGGAGAAGAGAGCCAGTTCTTGGCGTCCTTCGGGGCCTCGGCGACCTGGGGTGCCTCCACCAGCGCGCGCACCCGGTCGACGACGATGGCCATGGGGCGCGCCGTGGCCAGCACCACCATGTGCGCGTCGAGGTCCGGCTCTTCGGTCGTCAGGCTCAGGTAGCGCTTGAGGTCGATGGCCAGGGCGGGCTCGCCGCGGTAGACGAAGGTGCCCAGCACGTGATCGGGTGCCTCGGGCAGCGGCGTCGTCTTGACCAGGCGGACCACCTCGAGCACCAGGGAGGACGGCAGCGCCGCCACCTGGTCGCCGACGTCCACCAGGACGAACAATCCGGGAAGCACCTCGCCCGGTCCGAGGCGGGCGAGCTGGGCGTGCACTCCGGCGAGGTCCGCCTGCAGCTTTTGAAGCCGCGCGTACAGCTCGTTCCGGCGCCCCTCGCTCTGGTCGGGCTTGCCCATGAAAACCCTAACGATCTCCACGCGGTGGGAAGTGCGGGCCGAGTCGTGAAGCCGCACCATACCCACACGGTATTCCACCGTCAAACAGTCAATCGGACGGATTTGCCGAGGTCCTAACCCGGAGGCTGAACCGAGGGCTTCGGACGCGACACTGCAGACCGGCGGCTTGGCCCGAAGCCCGAAGCCCGCAGTCCGAAGCCCTCGAAGGGCTCAGCGGGACTTCTTCTTCTGGGCACAGGAGCAGCGACCTTGGAGGTGGTCGCCGATGGCTCCAGAAAAGTGCTGCAACATCGAGGTGATAGGCACGACAGCCCGCTGAGCCAGCCGGCAGTCGTGGCCCTTCGCCATGGTCCGGAACGACTCGACCGACGCACGAAGCTCGGCTTCGTCGCTCGTGGCGTCGACCTTCTGTGCCAGGTCCGCCAGCTGTTGGCAGGCCGGGCAACCCGGGGTCGCCTCGCGGGCGAAGAAGGCGGCTTCGCGTCGTGCCAGGTCGAAGACGCAGGTCTTCTCGGTGAAGGCCATGACCGCGCCCACGCCGACGAAGGCGCCTTGTGGCGCGAGCGAGGCGTCGTCCAAGGGCAAGTCCAAGAGGTTCGCGGGCAGGTAGGCACCGGACGAGCCCCCGACCTGTACGCCGGCGAAGAGCTTGCCCTGGGCGGGGCCACCGGCGAGCCCGTCGATCAGCTCGCGGATGGGCGTGCCGCGAGGGACCTCGTAGGCGCCGGGGCGCTTGAGGTCACCCGACAGGCAAGCGACGACGAGGCCCCCGGTCCCGAGCGAGCGCCACCAGGCGCCGCCCTTGCCGGCGATGGCGGGCAGGCGGGCCAGGGTTTCGACGTTGTGCACGAGGGTCGGCTGGCCGAAGAGCGCGGCCGGCGCCGGTTTGGTCCGGGGCAGCTTGCCCTCGAGCGCGTCGACGAGCGCGCCGGCCTCGCCGGCGAAGTATGGGGGCGGCACCATCCGCACGTCGAGGCGGAGCGAGAAAGACGGCGAGCCGGCCACGCGGTCACCCAGGTACCCGGCGCGGGTCGCCTCGTCGATGGCGGCGCGGACCCGCTCCTGCACCAGCTCGTACTCGATGCGGATGCACAGGAACGCCTCGGTGGCGCCGACGGCGTAGGCGGCGAGCGCCGCCCCGGACAGGACGAGGTGCGGGTCGCGCTCGAGCAGGAGGCGGTCCTTGAACGAGCCCGGCTCGCGCTCCGCGGCGTCGATGAGCAGGTAGCGCGGGCCGCCGGGCGAAGCGCGGACCTGACGCCAGCGATCGGCCGTCTTCTCGCCGAAGCCCCCGGCGCCGACCAGGCCCGACTCCTCGATGGTGGCGAGCAGCTTCTCGGGCGGCTCCTTCACCGCCGCCTCGAGCGGGGCGTAGACGCCGTGACGGCGCGCGGTGGCTATCTGGTGCGAGCCCTTGGCGAAGATGTTGGCGAACGCGGCGCGCGGCTCGGTCTTGAAGGCGTGCACCGGCTTCTCGACGGCCAGGAGGTCCTCCCACTCCCCCGGGTCGGCCTTGGCCAGCGAGCGGGCACGGGCCGCGCTGATCGCCAGCGGCGCGCCATGGTGGTAGCAGGCGATGGGGCCCAGGTCGCACGAGCCCTGGCAGCGCAACGGCTCGAACGGCACGCCCTTGTCCTTGAGGATGCGCTCCACCTCGGCCCCGCCGCGCGCGGCACACGGACCGTTGATGCACAGCCCCAGCCTCGGGACCGAGACGTTCGGGTCGGCGACCCGGTAGGCCGCGGCGAGCGCGGTGATGGTCTCCTGCGGCAGCCGCAGCTTGAGGGCCAGGTAGTCGAGCGCGTGCGAGGTCAGCGGGCCCAGCAGGCGGTAGAGCTCGACCAGCAGGCTGACGAGCGAGGCGGGCTCGCTGCGCCGGCGGTTGATGACCTCGTCCACGGCCCGGCCTTTGTCGCCGAACGCCGCGAGCGTCGAAGCCGCCGGGGTGGCGACGTCGAGCGGCTTCTCGGAGCCTGGTGGCAGCGATGGTTGCACGAGCGAGCGCAATCTGGGCAGTTGCGGCCCGTTCGGCAACCTGCCTGGGCGGGGCGCGCGGGGAGATGCACGGGATCGAACTCAGAAAAGGGCTTCGGGCTTCGGACTTCGGGCTTCGGGTACTGCCGGCCGCCGGGTCGGTCGGACGGTCGGACGTGGAGCTGCCGGCCTCCGCGCCGGGTCGGCCGATCGGACGTGGGCGATAGAGGATCGCCGCGATGGTCTACACTGCCGCGCCCATGGCCCCCGGCCTTGCCCTCGTACTGGCTCTGTTCGTCTTGTGGAACGGCGCCTTCCTCGCCGCTCCCCACACCGGCGTCTGGCTTCCCATCTGCAGCGCGGCGCTGGTCCTCGATCTCGCGGCCTTCTGGGCGCACCCGCCGCTGCGGCGCCTCTCGCGCCCCGCACCGTGGGCGCTGGGCTTGGGCCTGGCCGCCGCTGCCGTGCAAATCGCCGCGAGCATCTACCTCTATCCACCGGCCTGGAAGACGATCCCCGGCCTCTGGGACTCGGTGAACGGTCTCTATCGCCTGCTGGGCCACCCCAACGGCTGGCAGGCGTGGATCGCGCTCCCCTTCGTCGTCGTCAGCGAAGAGCTCGTCTACCGCGGCGCAGTCCAGGGGCTGCTGGAGCCGAAGCTCGGGCGCTGGCTGGCGGCGCCGGCGGCGGTCGTCGTCTACCTGCTCGCTCACCTCGGGTCGGGCAACTGGGCGCTCATCGCCCTCACCGTCCCGTGCGGCCTGTACTGGGGTCTCTTGCGCGCCGCGACGAAGAGCCTCTGGGCCCCGATGCTCTGCCATCTTCTGTGGGACTGGGCGATCCTCGTGGTCGTTCCGCTGGGGGCCTGATGGCGCTGCGCAAGATCCAGGTGACGAAGGCCGACTCGGGCAAGCGCCTCGACCGCTTCCTCACCAAGGCGCTGCCCGGCGTGGACCTCTCCGCCGTCCAGGTGCGCATCAAGGGCAAGCTCGCCCGACCGGAGCGCAAGCTCTGGGGCAACGGAGAGCTCGAGGTCGCAGTGCCGCAGGCTCGCCCCGTCGAAGCCGCGCCGGACGCCCCCGAAGTGCCGGTGCTGCACCAGGATGCCGACCTGGTGATCGTCGACAAGCCGCCGGGATTGGTCGTCGAGTCCGAGGGCAACGGGCGCTCGGTCGTGGAGATCGTCGGAGCCCGGGTGGGCGGCTGCGAGTGTGGCGGCCTGGCTGCTCCCGGAGTCGCGCATCGGCTGGACCGCGAGACGTCCGGCTGCCTCGCCCTCGCCCGCACCGACGACGCGCTCGCCAAGCTCAAGGCCGCCTTCGAAGCTGGCCAGGTCGACAAGCGCTACCTCGCCATCGTCCTGGGGGAACCGCCGCAGAGCCTGCGCCTTGCGGGTCCGTACGCCCGCGACCCGAACGATCCTCGGCGCTTCACGACTCGCGTGCCCTCGGCGCGCCGGGCGGCGCTGTCCTTCGCGGTGCGGGAGCGGCTGAGGGGCGCGGCCCTGCTGGAGGTCACGCTGGAGACTGGACGCACGCACCAGATCCGCGTGCAGCTCTCCGAGGCCGGTTTCCCGGTGCTCGGCGACTCGATCTACGGGCCCGACGCCGCTCGCAAGCACCCTGCCGCCACGCTCCTGGGCCGGCAGGCCCTGCACGCCTTCCGGCTCGACCTCGGAGCGGGGTGCGGCTTGAAGGGCGTCGGCGTCGTCTCGCCGGTCCCTGCGGACTTCGAGCGGGCACTGGCCAGCCTGCGTGCGTGAAAGCAGGAACGAGGCGCCCGCGAGGCGTGTTCGTGGTGCATCCAACGCGAACGATACTTAGTCCGCCTACTCGCTTTTCAGAGAAATTCTAATGACTTGGGACGCCCCGACAGGGTGGCTTCCCACCGCTCGGTCGGTCGGGCGCGAACGGTTGGACCCTGCGAGCAGCAAGTTGTAAGGTACGCCACGTTTTGGACGGCTCGGATGGGCGCAAGACCGGTTCCCCCGAGCATCCGGACCAGACCCGCCGCAAGCGGCCGAGGCCCAACGGGGGCCTTCGGCCGTCAAGCAACCAAGGAGAGGCCCATGGCCGACATTGCGAAGATCAAGGAACTCGACGCCATCTTCAACCCCAAGAACATCGCCATCATCGGGGCGTCCGCGAAGCCCGGCATCGGCAACCAGTGCCTGAAGAACCTCATCGACGGCGGGTACCAGGGCGCGCTGTACCCCATCAACCCCAAGGGCGGAGAGATCCTCGGCCGCAAGGCGTACGCCACCATCAACGACATCCCCGGCGACGTCGACATGGCGGTCTTCTGCGTCAAGGAGGAGTTCTGCCAGGACGTGGCCGAGCAGTGCGCCAAGAAGAAGGTCAAGAGCTACATCGTCATCACCAGCGGCTTCTCCGAGACGGGCAACAAGGCCGGTGAGGAGAAGCTGGTCAAGACCGCCCTCGACGCCGGCGGCCGCGTGGTCGGCCCGAACATCGTCGGCGTGCTGATGAACCCCTGCAAGGCCAACGCCTCGTTCGCGCCCTGCCTGCCCTACAACGGCCGCACGGCCCTCATCAGCCAGTCCGGCGCGCTGCTCATCGCGCTCGACATGGCGACCTTCGTGCGCCGCCTCGGCGTCACCTCGATGATCAGCCTGGGCAACATGGCCGACGTCGACTTCGCCGACTGCATCGAGTACTACGCGCAGGACAAGGACACCTCGGCCATCGCGCTCTACGTCGAGGGCATCAAGAACGGCCGCCGCTTCCTGGAGGCCGGCCGCAGCGCGGGCAAGCCGATCATCGCCATCAAGTCCGGCGTCTCCGCCCACGGCGCCGCCGCCGCCGCCTCGCACACCGGCTCGCTGGCCGGCTCCGCCAAGGTCTACCGCGCCGCCTTCGACCAGGCGCACGTGGTGTGGGCCAACGACCTCGACGACTTCCTCAACAAGTCGCAGGCCATGGCCATGCAGCCCCCGATGAAGGGCGACAACATCCTCGTCATCACCAACGGCGGCGGCATCGGCGTGCTCGCCTCCGACGCGGCCGAGTTCCACGGCGTGCCGCTCAAGCCCGCGCCCAAGGACCTGCAGGAAGAGTTCAAGAAGTGCATGCCCGACTTCGGCTCGCCGAAGAACCCGGTGGACATCACCGGCGGCGCCGGCCTCAAGGGCTACCAGGACGCCATCGCCTGCGGCCTCAAGAGCGAGTGGTGCAGTGGCCTCGCGGTGCTGTACTGCGAGACCGCGGTGACCAAGCCGGTGGAGATCGCCGAGGGCGTCATCAAGGCCATCGAGAGCACCGGCATCAAGGACAAGCCCATCGTCGCCTGCTTCGTCGGCGGCGAGCAGTGCGCCAAGGCCAGCGAGCTGCTCGGGTCCAAGAACATCCCGATGTACGACGACCCGAACAAGGCCATGGCCGCCCTGTCGGCGCTGCGCACCGTCGCCCGCTTCCAGGCCGAGGGCAGCGAGCCGGACTTCAAGGCCGACACCAAGGTCGACCAGAAGAAGTGCCGCGAGATCATCGCCGCCGCGCGCGCCGACGGCCGCAGCGTGCTGACCGAGCCGGAGGCCAAGGAGGCTCTTCCGCGCCTACGGCCTGGCCGTCACCGACGGCAAGGTCGCCAAGAGCGCCGACGAGGCCGTGGAGATCGCCAAGAAGATCGGCTACCCGGTCGTGATGAAGATCGTCTCGCCGCAGATCGTGCACAAGTCGGACGCCGGCGGCGTGAAGGTCAACATCAAGGACGACGCGGGCGTGAAGGCCGCCTACGAGACCATCCTGGCCAACGCCAAGAAGTACAAGGCCGACGCCAACATCCACGGCGTGCTGGTGCTGGAGATGGCGCCGCTGGGCAAGGAAGTCATCGTCGGCAGCGTCAACGACTCGGCCTTCGGCCCGACCTGCATGTTCGGCTTGGGCGGCATTTTCGTGGAGGTCCTCAAGGACGTGACCTTCCGCGTCGCGCCGTTCAGCCCCAAGGTCGCGATGAAGATGCTCCCGGAGATCAAGGCCTACCCCATCCTCCAGGGCGTGCGCGGCGAGAAGCGCCTCGACCAGGAGAAGCTCTCCGAGACCATCAGCCGCCTGTCGCAGCTGGTCAGCGACCTGGGCGACGAGATCGCCGAGACCGACGCCAACCCGATCATGCTCTACGAAGAGGGCAAGGGCCTGCGCGTCGTCGACGCCCGCATCATCTTGAAGAAGAAGTAGGCGTTCGGGGGCTTGATTGAGGCTTTGCCTGCCGGCCGGGACCCCGAGGGGTTCCGGCCGGTGGTGTTTGGGGCTTCGGGCTTCGGACTTCGGGCTTCGGGTACTGCCGCCAGGTGCCTGCCCAACCGATTGGCTGGTACCGCGCCGTCGGGCTTCGGGGCCAACCGAATGACCGCCCCGTTGCCTACGGGCTATCGTCCACCGTCTGGACTGCTTTTCCAGAGGAGGCCTGCGATGCGCGACCCCCACAAGCTCGAGGCCTTCCAACTGGCAGACCAGCTCGCCGTGGCTGTCTACAAGCACACCAAGAACATGCCGTCGGACGAGCGCTTCGGGCTCACGATGCAAATGCGAAGGGCGGCGGTCTCAGTGCCTTCCAACATTGTCGAGGGCTGCTCGCGACACACTGAAGCCGACTACCTGCACTTCCTGAACATCGCTCTTGGCTCTGCCTGCGAGCTCGAGTACCAGCTCTCGCTGGCGCTCCGCCTCAGCTACCTCGCCGAAAGCCAGCATGCGCCTGTCGCCGAGCTCGCTGCTCGTACCGCCAAGGCCCTCAACGGCCTCATCCGCGCCTTGCGGAACAAGGCATGAACCGCAGCCGAGGCCCCCGAAGCCCGAAGCCCGAAGCCCGAAGCCCGCAGCCCGATCAGTCCTTGCGCCTGCGCACCAGCAGCAAGACGCCCACGACGATCATCGCCAGCGGCACCGCCATGCCGCTCGCTGCCGAGGCGACTACGCTGATGTCGGCGCGCGCGGGCAGCGGCCACAGCAGCCAGGCAAGCGAGAGGACGATGGCGCCGAGGCGGGACATGCCCCCTCGGCATCGCAAGGCGCGCGCCAGCGGCCCTTCCCTGCGAGGCCCACGTCTCGAGCGCTTCGAAGCTGTCGGGCGACGCGCCACAGAGGTGTGGCGCCGCGTCCCCACTCAGGGCCTGGCGACGAACCGATCGAGCGCGGAGCTGAGCTCGGCGGTGACGGGCTGGTCGAGCGCGTAGATGCTTTCACCCCGCTCGGTGACAGCGACGAGGAACGGGATGTCCTTGCGGGTGATGACGCCCCAGAGCAGGGAGACCCCTGCGATCACGGAGATGCTGGCGCCCACGAGGACGTAGACGACACCCTTGGTCGCCGCCATTGGCGCGATCCCGACGAACGCACCCCCTGGAACCAGCAGAGCCAGCCCCAGGACGGCCCCCAGCACCGGGTGCTTGAAGGAGGGCCGCTGCTCGACGCGCAGCGAGCGGACCTCGGCGCGGTCCAGGCGCGCGAGGATGTAGTCGCCCTCGAGCACCAGGAGCTGCTCGCCCTCGAAGGCCACCGCGCCGATCCGCTCCATGTCCCCTCCCCGACCAGGCCCGGCAGGCCTAGCGCTTGCCCTTGCGCCGTTCGACGGTGATGACGGTGCCGATGCCGCCGCGCACGAAGAAGTCGCCGACCACCGTCAGGCGGCGCGGCTTGAGCAGCTCGTACAGGTCGTCGCAGATGCGGTTGGTCACCGCCTCGTGGAAGGCCCCTTCGTTCCGGTACGACCACAGGTAGAGCTTGAGGCTCTTGAGCTCGACGCATAGCTTGTCGGGCACGTAGGTGATCTCGAAGTGCGCGAAGTCGGGCTGCCCGGTCATCGGGCACAGGCACGTGAACTCGGGGCAGTCGAACGCGATCTCGTAGTCGCGGTCCGTCGCCGGGTTCTTGAAGGTCTGCAGTTCCTTGCTGGGCTTGCTGGACATGATGGGCGTGGCGAGTACCTAACTCGCGGCCACTCCGTCAACCTTCCTGACGGGCCTTCGCTGCCGGCGCCAGCCGCCTCAGTTCGCCGTCAGGGTCGGCTCGATGCCCGCCGCCAGCTCGATGGCCGAGACGAGATCCCCAGGCGCCACCGGCTTCTTCAGGCACGCGCTCGCCCCCGCCGCCGTCGCCCTCTTCTCCAGCTCGCTGCTGGGCCGGGCCGCGACCGCCAGCACCTTCACCGAGGCCGTCTCCTGGTGCCCGTGGAGCTGCTGGCAGACCGCCAGGCCGTCTGCGTCCGGGACCGCCAGGTCGTAGACCAGCACGTCGGGCTGGGCCTGCGGCAGGGTGAGCAGCGCGTCCACGCCGCTCTCGGACGTCACGACGTCCCAGCTTGGCTTGAGGCGCTTGATGGCCTTGGCGAGGCTCTTGAGGGCATCCGCCTCGTAGTCCACCAGCATCACTCGCAACGAATCCGCTCCGCCCAGCTCCCGCGGGACCGGCATGCGATGCGCCGTCAGGAAGGCTCGCAAGTCCTCCCCTCGGACCCGGCGGTGGCCACCCGGCGTCCGGTACCCGCGCAGCAGCCCCTTGTCGATCCACTTGTGGACCGTCGTGGGGTCCGTGCCAGTCATGCGACCGATGTCGTAAGTGGTGAAGATCTGAGGTGAGATCGCGTTCTTGGCCGTCTTCAAAGGGGAGCCTCGCAGTCTGTCGCTGCCTGGCCGTTTTTGGTCGGCGGGATGGTAGACGAGCAAGCTGGTTTGCTCAACCCAGACGGGGGAGGCTTCGAGGCGGAGCCGCGCGACTCTTCGTGCCTCCAGAAGATGCAGCGGGCCGTCCGTGGTCCCTACCTTCGAAGCGATGGATGCGATCCGCGCGGTGACTTTGAATCTTTGGAACGACCGGGCCGACCCCACTCGGCGCTTGGAGGTGGTGGCCGAGGACCTGCGCGCGCTGGAGCCCGACGTCGTCGCGCTGCAAGAGGTCCGCGAAGGGCCGTTTCTGGCGCAGGCGACCACGCTCGGCAAGCTGCTGGGCATGCAGATGGCCTTCGGCCCGGTGGACGCGCAGTCCAGCGGCGGCCCGGTCGGCAATGCCGTCCTGAGCCGGTACCCCATCGCCGGCGCGCAGAACCACACCCTGCCCAGCAGCCCGCAGGACCCCCGCTGCGCGCTCGACGTGAAGCTCAAGACGCCCGCCGGCGTGGTGCGCGTGGTCTGCACCCACCTGTCCTGGGAGCCACACGCGGCGCTGCGCCGCGAGCAGCAGGTGCTGGCCATCGACGAGCTCTGCCAGGGGCCGGACGACGACCACGTGCTGGTGTGCGGCGACTTCAACACTGCGCCCGCGGCGGCGGCCATCCGCTTCATGACGGGCTGCGACTCGCTTGCCGGGCGGGGCACCTTCTACCGCGATGCCTGGGCCCGCAAGCACCCGGCTTCGACCGAGGGATTCACCTACTCGAGCGAGAACCCGCGCGCCGTCCGCTGGATTCGAGCAGAACCGGCGCATCGACTACGTCTTCGTCCGTGGCCCCGTGCTCTCGCAGGGCGAGCACGCCATCCTCGACGCCCGCGTGGTGCTCGACAGCCCAGCGGCGGACGGCACCTGGCCTTCGGATCACTTCGGCGTGCTGGCCGTGGTGCGGCTGACGCCGTTCCCGGCGCCGACGCCCCCGTAGTCTTCCCATCCCTCGACCGCTGAAGGCCGGGCCAAACTCAGGCTAGATTGCCGGCCATGACCGCGCTCGAGCCCACCCGGCATCCGCGAAAGCCTTGGCTCGCCGGCCTCCTCGCCATGTTTGTGCCCGGCCTCGGCCACCTCTACGCCGGCAGGCTCGTCCCCGGGCTGCTGCTTCCCTGGTTGCCCGGCTCGCTCTTCCTCCTGCTCCTGGCCGTCACCCTCGGCCGCGAAGCCTCCAGCCTCGCCTTGCTCGTAGCGATCAGCTTGGCCAGCCTGGCCGTGTCGGTCGGCCAAGTCGTCTGGGCCGTGCGCGCTGCCTCCGTCTCCAAGACGGGCTACGTTCTGCGCCGCTACAACTCGGTCCTCGCCTACTTTGGCTTCACCGTCGCTTCCTGGCTGGTCGGCGGAGGCCTTTCGTCCTCGGCCAAAGCCTTCGTGGTCGAGAGCTTCAAGGTCCCGGCGGCGTCGATGCTGCCGTCCATCCTCATCAACGACCACGTCTTCGCGTCCAAGCTCGGCGAGCGCAACCACAGCCCGCGGCGCGGCGACATGTTCGTGTTCCGCTCGCCCGCCCGACCGGAAACCAACTACATCAAACGCGTCGTCGGCCTTCCTGGCGACACGGTGGCGATCGTCGGCGGCGCCCTGCAGGTGAACGGTCAGCCCGTACCGCGCAAGGCCTTGGGCGTTCAGCAGCACCACGACCGCGTGCCTGACGGTCCTTGGGTCTCGGTCGAGCTCGAGGTGTTCGAGGAGTCGCTGGACGGAGCGCGCTACCTCGCCGGCGTGGAGGGCTTGCCCCAGCAGGACTTCGGCCCCGAGCACGTGCCCGAAGGCCACTACTTCATGCTGGGCGACCACCGCGACAACTCGCAGGACAGTCGGCACTTCGGCTCGGTGCCCGCCGCCAACCTCGTCGGTCGGGTGACAGGCGTCTGGTACTCGTTCGGACCGGACGGGATGCGCTGGGACCGACTCGGACTACGCCTGTAGGGGTTAGGGCACAGCCAGCGGCTCGCTGCCGACAACACCGGCCTTGTCGTTGAGCGGATTGGTCACGTCGGCGGAACCGGTCGAAGAGCGCGAAGTAGACCGCGAAGCTCGTCGTCGGCTTGCCCTACTTCACATCCCCTGCTCTCTGTCTTCCACAGAAGCCGAGACGGCATCGGACCGCCCTGCCGCACCAATCACCTCCGCGCTCAGGTCCTTGAACCGAACGCCAACGTGACTCCTCTGCCGCGGTCGGCGCGCCCATCGCCCCGACTGTCGGCAGCTCAAATGCCGAACGACTTTGCCGAGTTGTGGCCTGGAGTCCGCTGTCGGCGCGGGTAACCTTCGCGCCCCCTTCTCGTCGATTCAGCGCGGCAACACTTGCATCCCGAAGTGGCCGGCCGATGCCCATCCACAAGGAGATCCCATGACCTGGCGAACCAAGCTCGCGCTGTCCCTCGGCGTGCTCCTCGCGTCCTGCTCGAGCGGACCGAAGGAGTGCAAGCCCGACGACGCCACCACCTGCAGCACCGACCAGGTCTGCGAGGCGGTGCAGAACGCGACTCCGGCCTTCCAGTGCTTCGCCCCGGTGATCCTCAGGGGCAAGGTCTACGACCTGGGCACGAGCGGCGGCATCTCTGGCGCGACCGTCCTCGCCACCGACGAGAACGGCGGGCCGGCGGGCGCGGCGGTCAAGACCGGCAGCGACGGCACCTACGAGCTGCGCGTGCCGTCCGCCCGCACCGACGCGACCACCGGCGCCTTCGTCGCCCGCAAGGTGATGCTGCGCAGCCAGGCCAAGAACTACGTCCCGTTCCCGTCCGGCACCCGCATCTCGCTGCCCATCGACACCTCGGCGGCCAAGACGGAGAAGGACGGCGGGCCATACGTGCTCAAGACCACGCAGACCGACGTCGGCCTCTCACCGGTGGACGCGAGCCTCCAGAACCTGCCCAGCGTCAGCGGCACCATCGAGCTGTCCGCCGACCAGAAGTCGGTGCTGCTGGCCCTCGAGAGCACGAGCAACACGGTGCACACCACCCTCTCCGCGCCGGACGGAACCTTCTCGTTCTTCAACGTGCCCGCGGGCACCTGGAAGCTCTCGGCGTACTGCAAGGGCTTCAACTACACCGCGCTGGACGTGACCGTGGCCTCGACCGACATCACCGGCCTTCAGGTCAAGAAATCGACCGTCACCACCGCGTCGCTCACGGGCAAGATCTCGCTCGTCGCCGGCGCGGTGCAGGGCACGAGCGTGGTGCTGGCGCTGGAGAGCACCTTCATCGAGTCGCTGGGCCGCGGCGAGATGGCCCCTGGCCTGCGCGCCCCCGAGCAGGGAACGGCGCCCAACCTCGGCGCCGGCGGCTGGACCATCAGCGGCATCCCCGACGGCAAGTACGTGGTGCTGGCCGCCTTCGAGAACGACGGCGACGTGCGCGATCCCGACCCAGGCATCTCTGGCACGCAGATCCAGCACATCACCGTCTCCAATGGCGCCATCACCGCCGGCTCGACCAGCCCCGACTTCAAGGTGACCGCCGCCGTGGAGCTGGTCAGCCCGGGCAAGGACGGCCCGGAGGGCGTCACGGCGACCCCGACGTTCACCTGGACGACCTACTCCAATGCCGACAGCTACCTCCTCACCGTCTACGACGCGCTAGGACGGGAGATCTCGGAGCAAGCTCATCCCCGACAAGGCGATCGTCTCCACCGTCTACGAGACCGGTGGGCTCACCGGCGGCGAAGCGCTCCAGACGGGCCAGTTCTACCAGTGGCGGGTCACCGCCAACCGCAAGCTGCTGCCCACGAGCATGACCGAGGATTTGCGCGGCGTGTTCTTCGTGAAGTAGCGGCGCGGCGGGCCGTCGAGAAAACATTGAAGCAGCGCGCTGCCGAGACCAAGTCACCCTCTCCGCGGAGCCGGAGAGGGCCGGGGCTCTACCGCGAGTACTTCTTGTACTGGAACAAGTGCAGCGACTCGCCCGGGAACTGCCAGGGCTTGTTGACGAGCGAGGAGAGCGCGAGCCGGCAGCCGAAGTGGCACTTGCCGACGCAGTCCGGCGCCTTGGATCCCGCCTCGGCGATCGCTGCCTCCATCAGCTCCTTCCACGACAGGCCCTCGGCGAAGCTCCTCCCCGCAGGCTTGGCCTCGCCGCACGGCCAGCGCATCCGCCCGTCCGGCTCCACGGTGAGGTTCGCCATCGGCACGCACTGGAAGTCGTCGAAGGCCTGGATGGCCCGGTAGTACTCCGGCAATCCCATCAGCGGGCCGCCGTGCCTGCGCACCTGGTACAGCCGCGCCGCCACCTCGCGATACGCCGCGTTCTCGCGTAGCTGCGGCACCACCGAGAGGTCCGCCACGTGCGGCGAGAAAGCCACCAGCACGTCGCGCTCGGTGCAGTAGTCGAGGATGCGGCCGACCTCCTCCAGCCGGTCGGCGCAGATGACCGAGGAGAAGCAGACGTCGAAGCGGCGCTCCGGCCGCAGCCGCATCAACAGCTCCAGGTTCTCCTGCTGGCGGCGGTACTGCGCGCTCGTGCCCCGGGTGAGCGCGCAGAAACCCTCCTCGCCGAACGCATCCAGCCCCACCAGCACCTGATCGACGTAGTCTAGGAACTCGAGGTCGGGCAGCTCGACGAGGTTGGTGTTGAGCAGCACCTCCTCGAACCCCAGCTCGTGCGCGCAGCGCAGGATCTCCACCAGGTCCTTGCGCGCCGTCGGCTCGCCGCCGGAGACCACCAGGATGTCCACGACCTTCCGGATGCCGGCCAGCGCCCGCTTCACGCCCTCGGTATCGAGCTCCGTCTCCCGGGAGAGGACCGTTGAAGTCTCCACAGGAGTGGAGACCGAGTTCCCCCTCTCGCGAAGCCCGAGGGAGCTGGAGAGGGGGACAGGGGGTGAGGCTCGCGGCGGGCCTCCGCGCCCGCCGGCAGCTCGCGGCGCCGCGCTCTCGTAGCAGTAGACGCAGCGCAGGTTGCAGCGCCAGGTCACGAGGTAGCAGCAGTCGATGGGGTAGGCCGCGGTGCGCTCGCGCTGTCCCAGCGCCGTGAGCGCCGCGTTGCGCAGCGAGTTGAGCGCGTACCTCGGGACGAGGCTCAGATGTACTCCTCGCCCTCTTCCTCGTCGTCCTCTTCGCCGCCGCCGTCGGCGCCCGCGTCGGGCCCGCCGGGAGGTGGGGTCTGGGCGGCCTTGGCCTCGGCGCGCCGCTTCTTGAAGAAGAGGACCTGCTCGGCCAGGCCCAACAGCAGGTAGGCCGAGAAGTAGGCGACCAGCACGAAGCTGGGCCGCATCTGGGTGGCGACCGCGACGCCGGCCAGCACCACGGCCAGGAAGATGGTCGCCGACTTCTTGGAGAGCCGCACGTCCTTGAAGGTGCGGTAGCGGACGGTGCTCACCATCAGCCCGGCGAGGACGGCGACCAGCGCGGCGATGGGCACCTGCGCCTGGGGCGTCACGCTCATCCCGGCGTGGTGGTAGGCGATGACCAGCGAGATGAAGACGCCGGCCGCGAGCGGGATGGGCAGCCCGATGAAGAACTTGGAGGAGCCGGGCACCTTGCGCTGGGCCATCACGTTGAAGCGGGCGAGCCGCAGCGCGCCGCAGGTGGCGAAGGAGAAGCAGATGAACAGGCCCGCAAAGCCCAGCGGGGCGAGCGCCCACTTGTAGGCGAGGATGGCCGGCGCGACGCCGAAGCTGATGACGTCCGCCAGCGAGTCCAGCTCCACGCCGAAGTCGCTCTGGGTCTTGGTCAGCCGCGCCACCCGCCCGTCGAAGCCGTCGAAGAAGATGGCGAAGAAGATGGCCAGCGCCGCCCCGTACATCTGCTGCGCGGTCGGCGTGCCGGTGGAGCACTGCACGATGGCGTAGAAGCCACAGAAGATGGACGAGACCGTGAAGGCGTTGGGCAGCACGAACATCAGCTTGTGCCACTTCATGGCGGGCTCCCGAGGGCTGCCGGAATCGGCGGGCTCAACGCGGCGCCAGGGTAGCAAATCGAGTGCCCCAGCGGATAGAGAGCACGATTCCTCAATTGATTCGCACGGATGTGCCAGCCCAAGGGGGTGGCAACGGGCGCTCGGCCGTCCGCCTTTCGACGCGCGGCGTCAAACCGCTCACATTTCGCTGTCGTCGGCACTGCCTGCGGCCAGGACGGCGACGGGCAGGCGCAGATCCGCCCGGGTGACCGCCCGGCCATGGACCTCGACGACGCGCTCGGTGGAGACACTGTTGGAGGTGGCGCTGGCGGCCACCACGCGGTAGGTCCCCGGCTGCAGCCCGTCGAAGGAGAACTCGCCGGCCCGGTCGCAGGCGGTCGTCTGCACTTCGTTGGGCGTGGGGCCGTACACCTCGATCTTGGCAAAGCGGACGAGCGAGCCTCCGGCGTCCGAGACGCTGCCGGCCAGGCGGCCGGAGGCCTCGGCCGAGAGCGAGACCGGCAGCGCCTGGCCTTCTTGCAGCTGGACGTGGACCGGCAGCACCAGCCCCTGCGCCCCGGCGGCTGACAGCTGATACTCCCCCGCCGCCAGATCGACGAAGCGGAAGCGCCCGTCGACGTCGGCGGACGCGCGCTCCTCGCCGCTGGGATCCGGATAGCGAAGGACGACCTCCAGGCCGGCGGCCGGCGCACCGTCGGGGCCGCGCACCACGCCGACGATGCTGCTGCTGGCGGCGACCGCGATGACGCCCACGTCGGTCGTCTGTCCCGGCCGGACCGTGACGGGGATGGCGCGTGGGGCGAACGAGCCGGCGAGGGTGATCTCGCGCGTGCCGGCGGCCTGGCTGAGCTGGAACGTGCCGTCCTCGCTCTCGAAGGAGCTCCCGTCCACGAAGAAGGAGGTCACCGGCTGACCCGCCTTGACCACCCGCCCGACGACCTCGCCCTGACGCTCCACGACGAGGACGACCGACTCGCCACCAGGCTTGGCCGCCGTGCCCGAGCCCTCCATCTGCTCCAGGCGCGCGGTCAGCACGTAGGCCACGTCCTCCAGCCCCGTGAGCGTGAAGTGGCCCTGCTCGTCGCAGCTGGCCGAGGCCGCCAGCGGCGCGCTCGACGGGCTCTGCGGCAGCGCATCCACGGCGGCCTGCGGAGCCGGGGCGCCGGTGTCGTCGACGACCCGACCGGAGATTCGACAGGCCGCGCCGCAGCGCGAGCCGGACCGGGTTCTCGCCGGTGCCCGCCTCGACCGCCACCTCCTCGCTGCTGGCCCAGCCCGGAGCCACCGCGCCGACGAGATACGTGCCGGGCGAGAGCGGGGTGATCTCGGCGCGCCCGCTCTCGTCGGTCACCAGGGCGCGCCCGCGGCTGTTGGGGTTGGTGCGCGCCAGGACCGTGGCCCCCGAGACCGGTGCTCCCTCGGGGTCGACGACCTGCGCCATCAGGCGCGCCGCCTTCCGCAGGCGGAGGACGATGGGGCCGGCGCCCGGCAGCTGGATCGTGAGGTCCTCCCGCAGGTGGGTGGGGTGGCTCGCGGCCAGGACGTGGCGGCCGGGGCCGACGCGGTGCAGCTCGAACCGGCCGCTCTCGTCGGTCGCGGCGATCTCCTCGCCCAGCTCCCGAGTCCAGGTAGCAGGAGACCGTCGCCTGGGCGAGCGGCGAGCCGTCTTCACCCAGGACCTGGCCGTCGAGGCGCTGCTCCAGCTCGAGGGCGAAGGTCACCTCGGTGGTGCCGGGGCCGACCTCCACCGGTCCGTGCTTGGGGACGTGGCCGTCGGCCTGGACCATCAGCTCGAGCGGGCCGCGCGGCGCGTGGGAGAGGACGAACAGGCCGGTGCTCGTGGACTCGGGTGCGGTGGGGCAGTTGCAGCTCATGGTCCCGTCGAGCGGCTCACCCGTGGCCTGGTCGACCAGGTGCACCACCAGCTCGCCCACGGGCAGCAGCTCGAGCTCCACCTGCGCCTTGCGGTGCTCGTCCAGGGCCACGTCCTCGCGCGCCCAGCGGTCGGCGAAGGTGCCCACGACCTCGCAGACCTCGCAGGCGACCGCGGGGAAGCTGAAGCGGCCCTCGGCGTCGGTGACGGCGGTCTGCGAGCCGGAGTTGAGCGAGACCTGGGCGCCGGCAGCGGGCTCGCCCTTGATGCGCACGACGCCTAAGACGACGCCGGGCCGCGCCAGCTCGAGCGAGACCGACTCGCCGAGGAACAGCGGCGACTGGAGCAGCGGGAGATAGCCGGCGGCGTTCGCCGCGATGCCGACCATGGGGCCCGCGGGCAGCACGCCGAAGGAGAACTCGCCGTCGGTGCCGGCGCTGGCACGCCACAGCCGCAGCGGGCGCAGCTGCGCCACGACCACGTCCGCGCCGGGCACCGGCTGCTCACCCGAGGACACGCGGCCCGTCACCTCCTCGCCTTCGGTCAGCTGGAGCTCGAGCCGCTCGTCCGCTGCTGCTGGCGGCTCGGCTTCGCTTTCGGACGGAGGCGATGGCGAGACCGGGTCCTGCTCCGCGGCGCCAGCGCCTGATCCCGAGCCCGACGGGTCGACGTCGGTGAGCGTCGCGGAGGAGCTACCCCGCTGGACGTACAGGTCGAAGGGCTCGCCGGGCGGGTCGATGGCGAACTCGCCCTTCTCGTCGGTGCGCACGGTGAGCAGCGGAACCGGCTCGATGGCCTCGGGCTCCTCGATGAGCTCGAAGAGCGCGGCGCCGGCTTCCGGGCAGGGCGCGTCGAAGAGCGGCATCGCCACCGCCTCGCCTGGGCAGCGGAAGAAGGGGCCGGGCGACTGCGCGGAGGTGAACAGGAGCACGTCCACTCCCGGGACGGGTTCGCCATTCTCGTCGAGCACCACCCCGCGCATCCGGCGCGAGGGGTCGGTCGCGCCGACCGGACCGACCGGCTTCGGAGCGGGCGCCTCGACGAGCCCAGGACGCAGACGGCCGGTGGCGGCAGGACGCGAAGGATTCGCGGACTCGGTGGAACCGGAAGCCGCGGGCTTGAGGACGACGAAGGCGATCCCGGTGGCCGCGCCCAGGGCCGCCACGATCACGGCGGCGCCGAGCCCGAGTCGCAGCTTGCTCTGGCCCTTCTCGTTCACAGGTCCCCCTGGGTAACGGGGATCTTCCGGCGCGGCTCGAACAGGAGGCAAGAGGCCGCCGTCCGCACTTCAACGCGTTCGACCGCCGGAACGGTTCATCGGTTCTCGGACAGGACGGCGACAGGAGAGCCAACGATTCGCCATCACGGGCGATGAACGACCGGGGCAGCGCTTGGCGGGCCGGCAGAAGCGTGACTAGGTTTGGCGGCAAGTCCCATGGCTCCTCGGTCGAAACCCAACCTGGCGCTTGCCGGGCTCTGCGCGCTCGCTTCGCTGCTTTCAAGCGGCTGCGCGGCCATCAACCAGAAGGTCGACCATTGGGCGCTGGAGATGAAGGCCGACATGGTGCTCGGCCAGAAGCTGACCTGGACCGCGGGCGTCGACCTGCCCTACCGCTCCAGCGAAGAGCTCGAGCTCTGACGCGGCCCCGAGGGCTGCCCGTGGTGAGCCTGACCCCGCTCGAGCCGCTGCGCCGCATCGACGACCCGACGATCATCCAGGAAGAGCTGCGCTTCGCCAGCGCCATCCCGCTGCGGCTCGAGGAGGCGGCGCAGGCCAAGGCCTACGTCTTCCGGCACGGACCGCTCGGCGAGCGCCCCACGCTGCTCTTCGTCCCCGGGCAGAACATCAACTGGCGCGACTACGCCTCGTTCGACAGCTTCTTCGAGCAGGCGCTGGCACGGGACATGGACGTCGTCTTCTTCGTCCCGCCCTACCACCTGTCGCGCACGCCGGCGGGTTACGGCTCGGGCGATGCGTTCCTGGCGACCGACTTCATCGATCATCTGCGGGCCTTCGCGCAGGAGCTGAGCGACCTGCGGGCGCTCACGGCCTGGCTGCGAGAGAGAGGCGTGCGCGACCTGGGCGCGTTCGGCGGCTCGATGGGCGGGACCATGGTGCTGCGGCTCATCGGCTGGGCGCCGATCTTCGACTTCGTCATCGCCATGCAGCCGGTGGTGGATTGGAACGCGCTCATCCTGCGGCCGGAGATGGCGCCGGTGCGGGCCCGGCTGCGCGAGCAGGGCGTCAGCGACGAGGACGTCATGCTCGCCTACCACGCCATCGACCCGCGCACGGCGACCGCGCCGCGGCTGAGCTCGCAGCGCATCACCCTCCTCTACGGCCGCTACGACCTGATCGCCGCCGAGGGGCCGTTGCTCTCGCTCAAGCGTCAATGGAGCATCGGGCGCGTGCGCGTCTACGACCGAGGGCACGCCTTCCTCACCGTCGGCGGGCGGCCTTCGCGCGACTTCGGCCTGGCGCTGGAGATGGATCTGCGCGCGCTGCGCTGGCGTCGCTACATCCTGGATTTGATTGAGCGGCCGACTTGGTGATGGCCCGGTCGGTTTGTGTAGTAGCCGGCCTCCGTGCCGGGGGCATCCGCCAGATCCATTCATCCAAAGCGCGCTGTCAGCAGCCCATCGTTCATCTGAGGCGCGCTCTGACAGACGCCGCGACGGATCACAGTGCGCCACCGATTCACAGGTCGTGCGGATGCCCCCGGCACGGAGGCCGGGTACTACACGTCCGTCCCGCCCGTCCCACCATACCTTCAGGGATTGCGTGGCTGAGCTACTCGCAACTCAAGGACGCCCACTCCTCCACATAGGGCTGCGCCGCCCGGAACAGCTGCACGCCTTCCGGGAAGGTCCCCAGCTCGCCCTGCCTGGCGACGATGCCGAAGTAGTGGTGGTCGAAGTCGATGAAGGGGTAGGCCCCGTACGCGCCTGGCGAGGAGTTGCGATGCCCGGCGCCGCAGTCGAAGGTGCCCTTGCCCTTGGCGGTGGGGCACTCGAGCCAGTTGCCCAGGCCATAGGACCAGTCCTCGCCCAGGGCCCAGGACGGCGAGTACTCCACGGTGATCCCCTCGAGCTGGTTGGCGAAGAGCTGCTCTCGCGAGCCCGCCGAGAGCAGGTTCCCGAAGTGGAGCGCGCGCAGGAACGCCAGGTACTCGGTGCCGAGCCAGTGCATGCCGCCAGCGAGCCGCGGGTTGGTCGCGGACGGCAGGTCGTAGACGCTCTTCCAGAACAGCCCCGTCCTCTGCTTGAAGTCCTTGAAGACCTCAGTCCAGCTCGCGGCCTGCTTGGCCTTGACCGCCATCAGCCCGGCGATCTGCAGGTGCGTGGACGCGTAGTGGAAGCGGCTGCCGGGCACGACCTTGCCCACGTTGCCCTCGAAGATGGTCTTCACGCAGCTCTCGAAGTCGGCGTTGGGCAGGTTGATGCAGAGCGGCTCCTCCTCGAAGCCCGAGGTGAACGAGAGCAGGTGCCGCAGCGTGACCTGGTCCTCGGTCCAGAACGGCAGGAGGTCCTTGGCCTTGGTGTCCAGGGTGAGCACGCCCTGGTCCACGAGGTCGAGGATCACCGCGGCGCTGACCCACTTGGAGGTGGAGGCGGACTCGTAGGCGGTGTTGGGAGTGGAGGCACCGTGCGAGTACATGAAGGTGACGCCGGTGCTGGTCTCGAGCAGCACCGAGAAGTCGGGGTTGGTGAGGATGCCGGCGTCGGGCTCGGCAGCCTCCGCGAGCGCGGCACCGATGGCGTGCGCCGCCTGCTGGATTCGCTCGGTGCAGGTGCTGGTGTTCGCCGCGTCGGGCGGAAGCGGAACCGCGCTGTCCGAGCCAGGAACCGAGGCATCGGTCACCGGCGGCAAGGCGCCATCGGGCTCAGGCGTGGCGGCCGGTTGGGAGCAGGCCGGCGCGAACGCCGCGGCCATGCACAGGCAGAACGACCACCACCAGCTTCGGCTCGAAGACATGCGCCCTCCCGGGTTGGGCTGGACGCTACCAACACCAGGACTGGGCTGCGAGTTGCGGGCGCGGCCAGGCTCTCGCGGACGATCACACCCGTCGCCTTGGTCCGTGCACCGAACCGGCACCTGCCGGCCTGCACCACCTAGAAGACGGTCGCGGCCTTGCCCTTGACCTCGTCGGGCAGCGCAACGCCCAGCAGCTCTGCGACCTTCGCGTTGAGGTAGAGCGTGCCTTCGCACCCCTCGAGCGCCGCAGCCTGTCCCGCCAGGATTCGTCGCGCAGCCTCGGCGACGTGCTGGCCGAGCTCTTCGTGCGTCGCCTCCAGCGACACCAGCGCGCCCGCCTTCGCCATGCCGGAGGTGAACCCCATCACCGGCATCTTGGCCGCCAGCGAGATCTGCAGGAGGAGCTTGAAGGTGTCCGCGGAGATCACGGTGGGGTCCGGCACGAGCCACAGCGCGTCCACCTTGCCCACCAGCGACCGGGCCGCCTCGGCCACCTCCGCGCGGCTGCCCACCTCCGCACGAACCAGCTTCAGGCCCTCCGCGGCCGCCGCCGCCTCGCATCCGGCCACCAGCGCCTTGGAGACCTTCGGGTCGTAGACCATGCCGACCGTCTGGGCCGCGGGGAGCACCGTCTTGAGCGTGCGCACCTGGCGCGCGGGCGCGACGAACATCGGCAGCACCACGGCGTCCTTGTCCGCCTCGGCCGACAGCAGGGTCGAGACCGTCTTGGTGCCGGTCGCGGTGGCCGCCAGGCGCGCCGCTTCCGGGCCGAGGGCGACGATCAGCTTGGCGCCGGGCTTGGCCTGTTCGAACCGCTCCTTCGCGTCGGGCGCGGCCAGCCCGATGCTCGCGATGCTCTGCCCCGGCCCGAGCGCCGCGGTGAAGCTCGCCTCGACCGCCTTGTAGGCCCCCATCTCGGAGGTCCGCAGGACCACCACCGACGCGCCTTGGGCCAGGGCCATCCCCGGGACCAGCGCCGAGAGGGACATCAAGAGGACCGCGATGGCGGACGTTCTTGGCATGGCTGCCCTCAAGGCGTGTCGTACCCGATTCGCAAGCCAACCTCCCGATCGAAGGCCCGCATCGGGGGTTTGCCGCCCTGGTAGGGCTGGATGAGGTCGAGGCGATTGTCGAGGAGGTTGTTCACCCCGACCGACAGCGAGAAGCCCTTGAAGAAGGGGGGCTTGTAGCTCGCCCACAGATCGATGAGCACGGCCGGCTGGGCGGCCCGGAGGACGGGGGCACCCTCGGCGTCGGCCTCCACGTAGGCGCGGCCCGAGAAGAGCAGCAGCGCGGGCGCCAGCCGGACTCCCTTCCAGACCTCGAGGCTGCTCTGGATGGAGAGCTTGTGGTTAGCCTGGCCCAGCACGCTCTTGCGGTCGTCGGCCCGGTACTGCTCGGGCTGCTTCGCGCAGGCCGCGGTGTAGTACGAGTAGCTCACGCGCGCCGAGACCGCCTTGCTGCGGTAGCGCACCTCGGCCTCGACGCCGCAGGACCCGGCGCTGTCGCCGTTGACGTAGCCCTCGTACCCGGTCGTCGCGTCCACCTCGTAGACGATGGGCTTGTCGATGGAGAGGTAGAAGCCGCTGACCGAGAGGAAGAGCTCTGGCAGCAAGAGGTAGCCCAGCTCCAGCTCGAACGAGGTGGTGCGCTCGGGGACGATGGCGAGGTTGGTGTTGATGTTCTCGATGCCCGGCGCCTTGAAGGCCTGCGCGGCCAGAAGCTTGGCGTGGAAGTCCTTGAAGACGCCGGTGACCGCGCCGCGCGGGACGAAGCTGTCGCCGTACAGGCTGTGGTGCTCGTAGCGGGCGCCGGCGGTGACGTCGACCACGGTCCGCGCGGTCGCCTCGGCATACACGGCCACGTTGTCGAAGGAGATGTCGCGGCGGTCGTTGACGAAGGTGCCTTCGTAGCCGGCGTCCATCGAAGCGCGGTCGTAGGTGAACGCCCCGCCCACCTGCGCGTCGAGCCAAGAGAGGTAGCGCCACGAGACGCCGAGCGAGGCCTCGAAGCGCTGCGCGGTCACGTCGTAATAGAGCAGCGAGTTGATCCCCTCGTCCTGGGCCACGTTGTGCCACGGGGTCTGCTGCTTGAAGCGCAGCTTGGGGAGGACGCTGAAGCCCAGCGGCAGCTTCAGGTCGTAGCACAGGAGCGCATGGAAGCCCTGATTGCCCACCACCACCGGGTAGGGCAGCGCCTCGTCGTATCCGGTGCGATCGGTGACCTGGTAGTCGTCGTAGAGAAAGGAGAGCGCGAGGTCGCCCCAGCTGGCGTTGAGCGCGAGGAGCGCCGGCCTCCGGGCCGAGTTGCTCGACATGCTGAAGGTCTGGCCCAGCGAGTCCTGCTGGAGCCGCCCGCTCTGCTTCGACTCGCCGAAGGCGCCGCTGAGCGCGACCTTGAGCGGCTTGCCCCCGACCTGGAAGACGTCGCCCCAGGACAGGCTCAACAGGCCGCGGCCGATGGACCCGCTGTCCGGCAGGCTGCTCAGCCGGGCGGAGCCCGCCGGGCCCTTGAGCGACTCGGCCGTGCGGGTCACGACGTTGATGACCGCCAGCTCCGCGAAGCCGCCGTAGACGGCCGAGCCCGGGCCGCGCATCACCTCGACCCGCTCGATCAGGTCGGCCGGGAAGTGGTCGCCGTAGGAGGACGTCTGGAAGAGGGTCTCGTTCATCTCGTGGCCGTCGACGAGCAGGAGCGCCTTGCCCTCGAAGGCCCAGTTGCCCCGCACGCTCAGGCCGACGAGGCCCTCGGTGTCCTGGGCGAATTGCAGGCCGGGGACCCGGTGGAGGATGTCGAGCAGGTCGCGCGCGCCGGTCCCGACGATCTCGTCGCGGGTGATGACGGTGACCAGCCCGGGCGCCTCGCGCAGGGTCTGGGTGGCTGCGCTGCTCGCGACCGACGTCTTCGAAGCCAGGACGTCGGAGAGGCTCATCTCTCCGATGTCCTCGATCGTCTGGAGCAGATCGTCGCCCTGCGCCGGCGCGTCCTCAGGCTTCGCGTCCGACGGCTCGGCACCCCACGCCACGCCCCCCACCAGGGTCGCAGCCGCAACCATCGCCGCCGCAACCCATGACGCTCGGGTCCCAGTCACTCTGGTCACTCCCTCGATGCCCCCCACCCGGGGTCCGGAGTAACACCATCCGGACCAGGAGGGAAGAATTCGACCTGATTTTCACAAGACCTCTATCGGCACGTCTCGGGCCAGGCACAGGCGAGAAATGCCAAGGATTGCTGAGGCCTTATCAAAAAGAAGGGCCGGAGCGGAGGCCCCGGCCCTTCTCGTCGAACTGTGAGTCGAGGCGGGCTAGAAGCCGGCCTCGACACCGAAAGCCAGCGCGGTGTCGGTGTCGACCTTCCCCTGCGCCGGCTTGCTGTCGTACTTCACGAGCAGCGAGATGTAGATGGAGAGCGGGTTGACGACGCGCGCGGAGATCTTGGTGTTGGAGTTCACCAGCCACCGGACTTCGCCCAGGATGTTGGGCAGCACTTCCGCGTCCTCGGTGAAGATGACGTTCTTGTTCAGGGCGTAGCGGAAGGCGAGGCCGATGCGCGGCGCCGCGATGTCCACGTCGGGCAGGTTCATCTTCTCCGGGTAGTACTGGAAGCGGATCTCCTTGGCGTAGCGGAAGGCGACGTCGGTGTTGAGCTTGAGCTTGGAGAGGTCGCCCTCCATCTCGTCGAGCCAGAGGATGCCCACGCCGGCCTCGCCAAACGGACGCTCCTCGATGCTGGCTACGTGGTCGGTGTCGATGCCGCCGACGAGATAGGCGGAGTAGCGGTTGGTGAAGCGGAAGGCGCCGCGCGCCTGGAACGAGGCGTTGAGCGCGTTGACCTCCCAGGCGCCGCCGGTCGCCGGCCTGGCCTCGCCGTAGGCCATGTTGGCCTTCAGGCCCAGGATCCAGGACTCCGACTTGCGCTCCGCGCCGGCATTGACCGACAGGGCGATCGACTCGGAGTTGCCGGTGAGCGAGACGAGGCTGATCGCCGCGGCGCCGGTCCAGACCGCCGGCTTGGGCTCTCCGGGCGCGGGCTCGGCGGGAGCGGCCGGAGCGGCAGGAGCCGGGACGGGGGCCGGCGCGGGTGCGGGCGCGGTGACCTTGGCGGCGGCAGTCGCGGCTGCTTCTGCGGCCTTCTGCGCAGCTTCCGCGGCCTTTTCGGCAGCCAGGGCGGCCTTCTCGACCGCGGCGGCGCTCTTCTCGACGGCTGCGGCGCTCTTCTCGGCCGAGGCGGCGGCCGAAGCGGCGCTCTTGGCGGCCTCGTCGGCGGCGACGGCCGCCGCGGCCGGTGCCGGAGCCGGCGCGGCGGCAGCCAGGAGTTGAGACACGAGTGCGGCGACGGCCAGGGACGTCATGAGCGGTCTCCCGATTGGGGTGTTGGGTTCAAAGCGGCCAGTTAGATGCCAAACAGACACGCCCGATGCAAGCAAAGCCGTCGTCCGGGATGGCTGTTGGAAAACCTGCATTTGGGATGGGAAGAGCGCCGGGTGCCTTGACGCCGTCGCGGCGGTCTTCCGCCGTCCGCGGGCTCCGCCGGCCGACCTCCTGAATTCACTGGGGCCGGAGCTTTCAAACCCTCGAATTCATTGAAGAAGGCTTCGGGACCCGCACCATTAATCCGTCGCGAGGCCGTCGAGCCTCACCACAGCCCTCTCCGGCTTCTCCTCTCGACAGGCTCAGGTCCGGGAGATCCGGGCGTCGCGGATGCAACGCCTCCCTCTTCGGCTCACAGCGATCCCTCAAGCGCTTGGCTGGCTTGCCGATGCCGCAGGTCGCGAGCAGCGCGGGAAAGAGCGTCAGGGTTCGTGGCTCGGAGCTTTCGTCCTCCGCCGGCCCATCGTCCGCCCGGAAAGTTTGTTTGGAATCGCGCGGTCCTGTCGTAGAACCCCGCCCCCGTGACTGCTCCCGCCTCAGAGCCACAGCGCACCGTCCACTGCGCCGACGCCATCGTCTGGCTCAAGGAGCCCCAGGACTTCGCGGGCTGCGCCTTCGTCACCTCGCTGCCCGACACCTCCGAGATCCCCGCGCTCTCGCTCGAGGACTGGAAGCGCTGGTTCGTGGACGCCGCGGCGCTGGTGATGGAGAAGACCCCGCGCGACGCGCCGGCCATCTTCTTCCAGACGGACATCAAGGTGGACGGGGCCTGGGTCGACAAGGGCTATCTGGTCCAGCGCGCGGCCGATCGCCTGGGCATGACCCTGCTCTGGCACAAGATCGCCTGCCGCAAGGCGCCCGGGACCATCACCTTCGGCCGGCCTGCCTACTCGCATCTGCTGTGTTATTCGATGGACCTCAGGGTCGACCTGGGACGCTCGAGCCCCGACGTGCTGGCAGACATGGGCGCTTCGGTGTGGACCCGCGGGATGGGCCTGGACGCGTGTCGGCTGGCGTGCCGGTTCGTGAAAGAGCAGACGAAGTGCCACACTGTCGTCGATCCGTTCTGTGGCAAGGGAACGGTGCTGGCGGCGGCGAACGAAGCAGGGCTCGCCGCCGTTGGCGTGGAGCTGGCGAAGAAGCGGGCGAGGCAGGCGAAGGCATTGACGGTGGCGGGGGTTGAACGGGCGGGGAAAGAGGACGGGAGCGAGCAATGAGGCAACCCCTGGAACTGACGGGCGCACAGCTGCGCAAGGCCTTCGAAGCCAACCTGGAAGCGCCCGGCAACCTGCCGACGATCGCCGAGGCCATCGGCCTGCCGCTCGAGGACTGCGCCGCGGTGCTCAAGGCGCTCGGGTACCTGGCCGGAAAGCTGGACCAGGTCGACAAGGTCCAGGTCTTCGACCCCAACGATCCCGAAGGCGACGGAATCTACTTCGAGGGCTACGACTTCCTGGTCGAGTGGGCCGAGAAGAAGGAGCGCCGGCGCAAGGGCGTGGAGCTGGTGAAGGTGGTGCGCAAGGGCGAGCGAGCAGCTCAGCCCGCGCGCGAGCCCAAGCCGGCATTGCCGTCGTCGCCGCCCAAGCGCGACCTTCCAGCGGGCCGTGGCCTGTTCAGCAGCGCGGGCAAGCGTGACAGCCCCAAGCCTGGAGTCCTGCCGGTGCCGCTCACCGAGAGGACCTTGGTGCCAGGCTTCGAGCCGATCGCCGAACGGTTCGTGCCCGCTCCGGCCGAGCATCAGACTCAGCCGACCGAAGCAGCCCAGGAGCCGCTGGCCGAGGCGAGCGAAGCCGCTCTTCCGCCTATCCAGGACCTGGGGGGCGAGCAGCCCGAAGCGACGGCAACCGAGCCTGAGTCAATGCCCGCTCAGCAGACTCCAGCCGAGGACCGCCGGCAGCGGTTCGCTCGCGAAGGCGGCCAGCGCCCCGCCTTCCAGAGGCGAGAGGGTTCCGGCAGCGAAATGCCCAGGGAACGCCGAGGGTTCGGCGGTCGGTCCTTCGAGGACAAGCCGCGCTTTCAGGGCAAGCCCAGGCCCGAGGGCGACCAGCGCCGGGATGATCGCCGGCCGTTCGGCGACAAGCCTCGCTTCCAAGGCGACCGCCCCAGGTTCCAGGGCAAGCCGGGTGAGCGCGGTGGAGATCGCCGGCCGTTCGGCGACAAGCCTCGCTTCCAGAGCGATCGCCCCAGGTTCCAGGGCAAGCCGGGCGAGGGCGGTGGTGACCGCCGGCCGTTCGGCGACAAGCCGCGCTTCCAAGGCGACCGCCCCAGGTTCCAGGGCAAGCCGGGCGAGGGCGGTGGTGATCGCCGGCCGTTCGGCGACAAGCCGCGCTTCCAGAGCGACCGCCCCAGGTTCCAGGGCAAGCCGGGCGAGCGCAGTGGTGATCGCCGGCCGTTCGGCGACAAGCCGCGCTTCCAAGGCGACCGGCCCAGGTTCCAGGGCAAGCCGGGCGAGGGCGGTGGTGATCGCCGGCCGTTCGGCGACAAGCCGCGCTTCCAGGGCGACCGTCCCAGGTTCCAGGGCAAGCCGGGCGAGCGCGGTGCGGACCGCCGGCCGTTCGGTGACAAGCCGCGCTTCCAGGGCGACCGCCCCAGGTTCCAAGGCAAGCCCGGCGAGCGCCGACCGTTCGGCGACCGTCCCAAGTTCAACTCGGGAGAGCGCCGTGAGTTCCCCCTCTCCGCGAAGCCGGAGAGGGGGTCAGGGGGTGAGGCTCGGCCTTGGAAGAAGCCCGGTGACCGCCCGCGGTTCGAGAGTGGGAAGCCGTTCAAGAAGTTTGGCAAGCCAGGTGGGGGCCGCTTCGGCAAGCCGGGCGGCGGGCCGAGGGGTGGGAAGCGCTGAGGTCGCATGGCTGAGCTCAATCTCGGGCCGCTGCTCGACGCCGAGATCTTCCGGCGCTCGTTCGAGGACAGCACCGACGGCATCGTCCTGACCGACCCGCGCAGCCGCATCCTGCGGGCGAACCAGGCGTGGCTGGCGATGCACGGCTACCAGGAGCACGAGGTCGTCGGCCAGCGCACGAGCCTGGTGCGCGGGGCGCTGACCAGCGACGCCGTCTACGTCCACATGTGGACGCAGATCTCCGACCCGAAGGTCGGCTTCTGGAAGGGCGAGCTGGTCAACCGGCGCAAGGACGGGTCCGAGATCCCGGTCCTGCTGACCATCACGCCGGTGCGCGAGGGCGATCAGATCGCCGGCTACATGGCGATCTCGATCGACCAGACCGACCGCAAGCAGGCCGAGGAGCTGAAGAGGCTCTACGAGCTGGTGGTCTGGCACGACCTCAAGTCGCCGGTGGCTGCCATCCAGTCGCTCCTGGGCGCCGTGCTCGGCGAGCTCGCGGGCCCGCTCAATGGCGACCAGCGCGATCTGCTGGTGCGGGCCAAGTCGCAGGCCGTCCGGGCGCAAGAGCTCATCGCCACCACGCTGGACCTGGAAAAGCTCAAGGCCAAGAAGCTGCAGCTGGATCTCCAAGAATTCAATCTGTTCGCGGCGGCCCGCTCTTCGTTCCAGACGCTGGGCGCGGCCGCCTCGGCGCTCGGCCTGAAGCTGACCCTGCTCGGCGACTCCGGTCCGGCGAGCGAGGCCGACCGCGCCGTGCTCCAGCTCGATCCGATCCACCTCCAGCGCTGCGTGGACAACCTGGTGAAGAACGCCATCGAGGCCTCACCGCGCGGAGACGAAGTCGTCCTTCGGATCGCGCCCACCTCCGACGGCGGCATCCGGCTCTCGGTGCGCAATGGCGGCAAGCCCATCCCGCCCGACGTGCGGGCGACGCTGTTCCATCCCTTCGGGACCTACGGCAAGCGTGGCGGGACCGGGCTGGGCCTGTACGGCGTGAAGATGCTGACCGAGGCGATGGGCGGGACCGTGGAGTTCGTCTCCGACGAGAGCGGCACCGAGTTCGCCATGGTCTTCGGGCGGCGCTAAACCCCAGCAAAGACGAACCCTTGGCGTCTGAAGCATCGTGCTTCGAAGGATTTCTGCGCTCGCGGGTAGTAACGGCCAAACCCGCTTCGCAAAAGCCCCGGAGGAAACCCATGAAGCAGCTCTTCGTCGCAGCCCTCGCGCTCTTCTTCGGCGCCTGCAACGCCCCGCAGCCCCCAACCCCGCCGGCCAAGTCCGAGATGGAGCTGCAGATCTACGAGGTCCCGCAGGGCACCGCCGGTGACCTCCGCCAGGCCCTGGCCCGCGTGCTCGGGAACGTCTCCGACGCCAAGGAGCCGCCGAACGGCCGGGTCACCATCACGCCCGACGGACGGATGGTCGTGCTCGCGCCCGAGAAGGTGCAGGCCGGCGTGCGCGCCATCGTCGAGCAGGTCTCCAAACGCCCAGCGACGCCGCCGACCCGCGTCGACATGAACTACTGGTTCGTCCTCGGCAAGCGGCTGCCCGCAGGCGAGAAGGCGGGCGACCTGCCGCCGGAGCTGATGGAGGTGAAGCCCGCGCTGGAGGAGCTGACCCGCAGCCAGGGCCCGATGCAGTTCCGCAGGCTCGAGCAGCTCAAGCTCTCGACCATCGCCGGCGACACCGGGCGCGTCGACAACGGAGACTCGATCAGCGTGCGGCACGACGTGTCCACGACCAGCGGCGTAGTGCTGGCGCGCGTCAACCTCAACGCCGGCCGCCGGAACCTGGATACCATCGTGCAGCTCCGGCCCGAGCAGCTGGTGGTGCTGGGCCAGTCCGGTTGGAAGGAAGGCAAGGACGGCGCCGAGGAGCAGACGCTCTTCTACGTGATGCGAGCGGACCTGCGGAATGGCCTCGAATCCAAGCAGCCGTGACGCCCGCGCCCCGCTCAGCCAGCCCGTCTTCGAGGAGCTCTACCGCCGTCTCGAGAAGCCTCTGTTCAACGCCGTCTACCGCTGGATCTGGGATTCGGCCGAGGCCCGCGACGTCGTCCAGGAGGCCTTCGTGAAGCTCTGGGACATGGCGGCCCGAGTGGACGTCGCGACCGTCGAACCGCTGGTGTGGCGGCTGGCGCTCAACGCAGCCGCCCACCGGCGCAGACGGCGCAAGCTCTGGCAGTGGCTGACATTGGAAGCCGTCGCCGAGCGCAGCGGGGCCGGCAAGGCCGCGGACGAGGCACTCGCCGACCACCAGCGCGATGCGGCCCTGCAGCGCGCGGTCGACGAGCTCCCGGAGAAGCTCAAGAGCGTGGTGGTGATGTGCGAGTTCTCGGGTATGAGCTACGGCCAGATCGCCCGGGCGCTCGAGATCCCCGAGGGCACGGTGGCCTCGCGACGGAACGCAGCGCTCAAGAAGCTCGAAGAGGCGCTGGGGCCCATCGAGGACGACAACGAGCCGAGGCAGCAGCAGGAGGTGGCGTCATGACCCGCCGCAGCGAGCTGTTCAGGCACATCGAACCGCCGCCCGGAGGCCTCGCGCTGCTCCGGCAAAAGCTGGAAGCGCGGCGGCGAAGGCGGGCGTGGCTGCTGGGCGTCCCGACGCTGGCCGCGGCGGCATGCGCGGCGCTGGTGCTAGGTCTGCGAACGCCGGCGCCCGATCCCGTGCGCGAGCAGCTCCTCGCCGATCCCATGGCCTACAGCCTGGGGCTGCGGCCGGCGCTGGGCGAAGCGGTTGCGGGCGAGGGGGATACCGTGCTGACCCGGCTGCCCTCGAGCGACCCGAAGGTCTCGGTCTACTGGGTGGACGCCGTCGGTCGGTGAGCAAGGAAGCCAGTGGTCAAGCTGGGCCGACGCCAGCCTGCCTAGCGTGGCCAGGCAAACCGAAGACGCGCACCGCCGAAGTGCATAGGATTGCGGCACTCGTACGCATGCCAGCTCGCCGAAATGCCGGGCGGCCCCGAAGAGGACTCTCGAATGCTGCTCCCTGATCTGACGGTCGAGAACTTCAGGTGTTTTCAGAAGCTCTCCGTAGAGGGCCTGACGCGAGTGAACCTCTTCGTGGGTGCGAACAACTGCGGCAAGACGGCGCTGTTGGAAGCAGCCGAGTGGTTCGCGTCTGGGGCCTCTCCCAAGCGGCTCTGGGAAGGGCTGGAACGACGAGGCGCGGGGGTCGACGAGCCACTCGAGGGTGAGGACAAGGTGCTCGACGCGGGCTCCCTGTTTCATGGCCGAAGGATTGAGGTTGCCTACGAAAGGAAGGTCCCTGTACCGCAGAGCGAGTTCTCGGTCGCTTCGGGCACGACGCTGGCGCAGGCGTCCGTCACTGTCTTCGGGGTGGAGCCGAAGTGGAGCTTCTACCTGCACTGCCGGACCGATCAGCGGGAGCAGCCCCCGGTCTTGCTGGTTGGCGGGCGCGGCATCTCCGCGAAGTCGCGGGACTTGGCGCGCAGCAGCGTGGACGAGCTCCAGGACGCCGCGAATGTCGTCTTGGTACCGGCAGGCATTCCGGGGGCCCGGTTCATCGGCAAGCTGTGGAAGAGCATTGTCGCCACCGAGCACGAAGACCGGGTCAGCGAATGTGCCGCTCTGGCCGACCCGCGGATCGAGCGTGTGGCGGTCGGCAGCGGCGACCTTGGAGAGGTTGAGTACGGTGGCATCTACCTGCGGCTTAAAGGGGTCCCGGGGCGGCTTCCCCTGAGCGAGTTCGGCGATGGGCTCAAACGGCTGGTCGAGCTTCTCGACGGCGCTCGGGGTCGCCACGGGAGGCGTGCTCCTCGTCGACGAGCTCGACGACGGTCTCCACTACACCGTGCTGCCGCGCCTCTGGCGCTTCCTCGTGGAGGCGGCGCGGAAGCTCGACCTGCAGGTCTTTGCGACCACGCACTCTAGGGACTGCATCGAGGCCATCGCGTCGCTTCAGCGCGAGGCGGACGGAACGGACCTCGCGCAGGACATCACCGTCCACCGGCTGGAGCTGGGCAGCCCACGAACAGTCCGGATGGACTCGCGCATCGTCCGAATCGCCCTCGAAGGCTCGCAGGAGCTCCGATGACGCTGGACAAGCGCCGCCACCGCCTCTTCGTGGAAGGCGTCTCGGATGCCGTGGTCATCAACAAGCTTGTGGCGCTCCGGCTCCAAGAGGACATCTCCAGTCCCAGGCTCATCGAGCCTGGCGACGCCGGCGGCGGCTTCGACTTCGTGCGTGACCAACTCGAAGCGGCCTTGGTAACGCAGAAGCTAGAGCGGTTTGGCGGGGTGGTCGATCGCGACGGACTGGACGGGAAACCGGACCGCTGGCACGCGATGAGAGCCCTCCTCGGTGCCAACGCCCTCGAGCTCGGCGAGCCGGGCTCGGGAGGCTTCCTCGCGCAGACCTCCTGGGGCGCGCGGGTCGGTCTGTGGATGATGCCGGACAATGTCCGGCCCGGAGACCTCGAGAACTTCGTCGAGGGGCTTGTTCCGGCGGACGCCCCCGATCGCGCTTGGGCCGACGACGCAAGCCGGATTGCGTGCGAGCGAGGCGCGCCCTTCAAGCCAGTCCAGGCCCGGAAGGCAAGCCTCCACACCTGGCTCGCTTGGCGTGATCCCCCTGGCCTGCCCTACGGCACGGCCATCGAGACGTCCCAGATCGGCACGGTCTCTCCGGCAGCGGACGCCTTCGTCTTATGGTTCAAGCGCCTCTTCCTCGACCCGTGACGGCTCGGCACCACTCGGCGGGTTGGACACGGGTCGGTCGCGAAGCCGACCAGTTGAAGAAGCGGAGGGAGCTTCGGTACGGGCTGCAAGCGTGCCCGGGTTAGGAGGAGTGGCGCGCGAGCCAGGTCGCCACTTCGGCGGCCTTGGTCTCCATCAGTGCTCCCTCGCTGGCCACGAACTCCCTTTGCGCCTGCAGCGCCAGCTGTCTCGCCTTCTGGCGGTCACCCGACGACGCCCAGAGAGCCCTGGCAAGGGCGAAGCGGGTCTCGGCGAGGAGGTCGGGGCGCACCTCGCCCACGCCTCGGAGCTTCAGCGCCTCTTCCAGAGATTCGACGGCCTGGCCCGGCTCGCCACAGACGAGCAGCGTCTCGCCGCGCTCCTGAAGCGCCTCGGCCCGGTCTCTCGAGGCCGGGGTGCCCTCCGCCTGGAGCGCGGCGGCGCGGGAGTGCGCGTCGAGCGCTTCCTTGCATCGCCCGAGGCGCCCGAGAGAGGCCGCGACGGCTCGTAGCGCCTTGGCCGTCAACAGGTCCTTGGGGCCCAGGGTCTTCTCGCTGAGCGCACGTGCCTGCTCGGCGTGCTCCCATGAGGCCGCGTCCTGTCCCTGCAGCGCGAGCAGCCGGGCGAAGGTCAGTTGGGCGTAGACCGCATCGCTGCCGTTCAGGATGTCGAACGAGCGCTGGCAGTCGGCCGCGGCCTCGGAGTAGCGCCCGAGCTCCGTCTTCACCAGGCAGCGCGCCTCGATCGTCTTTCCCACCGACGGGTTCTTGTCGCCGAGCGCCGGCCGATAGACGGCGAGGGCCCGGTCGAAGAAGGAGAGCGATTTCGAGAACGCACCCCGGCGCTCGTGCACGAGCCCGAGGTTGAAGAGGGCGTCGCCGACGAGCGCGTGCTTGGGGCCATACGCGCGCTCGAGGTTCGCGAGCGAGGCCTCGTGCGCGGCGGCGGCCTCCGCGAGGCGGTCTTCAGCCCAGAGCAGGTTGCCGAGGTGCATCGAGACCGTGCCCATCGAGGGGTGCTCGGGCCCCAAGGCCGCCAGCCAGAGCGTCCGCGTCCGCTCGAGGCTCGCGTGGGCCTGCGCGAACTTGCCCTCGAGGCGCAGCAGGTTCGCGAGCTCCAGGCTCGAATTTCCCTGCTCGCGTGCCTGGGCCGGGACCGAGGCATCGAGGAGCGCGATGGCTCGGGTCAGCGCCTCGATCGCCTGTGCGCGCTGCCCGAGGTCCGCATGGATTCGAGCCGAGGTCCGCAAGAGCTTCGCGGTCTGAAGGTCGTTCTCGCCCACGCGCTCCTGCAAGGCCGCTGCTTCGTCCACCAGCAGCAGCGCCTCGGCCGGCCGCGCCAGCCGGGTGCCGACGACGAAGGCGAGCAGTCGCGCCGCGTCCTCGGCCAGCACGTCGTGCCGTCCCGCCTGGCCGGCGTTGAGCGCGCGGCGCAGCGTCTTCTCGGACTGCCCGTAGTCCCCCAGGTAGTACTCGAGCTGTCCCACCTGGTAGAGCGCCTCGGCCTGGAGCGGCCGCCAGCCCAACGCCATGGCCTCGTCGAGCGCGGCCCGCGCCAGCGGCAGGCCGTCTCGGTACTTGCCGGCCACCGTCAGCGCGCCGATGCGGGCGAGCCGATCGCGCGCCTCGCTGATGCGTCGCTGAACGGCGGGATCGGTCGGCGGACGCACGGGCATGCGCAGCCGCGCCGTATCCGCGCATTCGGACACCTCCCCGAGCCCCTGCGCCAGCTGCACCGCCCGCTCCGCGACGTTGCGGTCCGCCTGCGCGAGGAGGTCGGCCGCGGCCTTCAGCTGCTGGAGGCGACCGTCCAGGCACTCCATTCGTAGATCGAGCAGCTCCTCCGACTGCTCGCCGCGCACGTGCGTCGCTTCACACGCGCTCTGGCGCATCGCGGTCCAGTCCTTCGAAAACGCATCGAAGGTCCGGGCGACGGTCTTGAACGCGTCCTCGGCGAACGGCGCCCCGGTCGCCACCAGGCTCTGCCGCACCGCCTCCCGCCGCGTGCCGTCCCACACCCCGACGAGCTTGGCGTCAGCGCCTCGACACGGTCGCTCGTACCTGGCGATTCCCGCGCCGAGCCCCACGGTCGCGAGCCCGAGCGTCAGCGCCGCGGCGGCCATCGTCAGGCGCCGCCGGCGCCGTTGCCCGGGGTCGAGGCGGAGCGCCCCGCACAGCGCCTCCATCGTGGGGTAGCGCTCGGAGGCCTGCGGTCTGAGGCCGCGCAGGAGAACGGCGCGCAGCCAGGCAGGAACGGGGCTCCCCTCGGGAGCGTCGCGGACCTGCCCCGCCCGGACTGCTTCCCACATCGAAGCGAGGTCGTCGCTCTCGCTGGCGAACGGAAGCGTCTGGTAGAGCGCCTCGTAGAGGGCGACGCAGAAGCTGAACTGGTCGGTGCGGGCGTCGGTGGGTTGGCCCTGGATCTGCTCGGGCGACATGTACACCGGGGTGCCCATCAGCGAGCCGGCGACCGTCAGGCTCTGGTCGACCAGCGAGCCCGTCCGGCGAGCCGGATCCTGGGCTGGGTCTTGCTCCGGGCTGCGCTGCAGCTGCGCGGCCCCGGCGCCGCAGGCCAACCCGAAGTCGAGCACCCGGACGCGCCCGTCCCCGCCGACGATGACGTTCGACGGCTTGAAGTCGCGGTGGACGATTCCTGCCGCGTGGGCCGCAGAGAGCCCTTGGGCGGCCTGGAGGAACTTCGCGACGATCTCTCGCCAGGTGGGCTTCTCGCGGGCAAGCCAGTCGTCCAGTCCGCACCCATCGACCAGCTCCATGGCCACAAAGGTGTCCGTGCCAGCTTCGCCGACGTCGTGGACGGCGACGACGTTCGGATGAGAGAGGCGCGCCAGAGCCTGAGCCTCCCGCTGGAGACGCGCCTTCTCGTCGGCACTGGACGGGGCCGCCGAATCCGTCCTCAACAGCTTGATGGCGACTCTGCGGTCGAGCTGGGGGTCGTAGGCTGCGTAGACGACCCCCATCCCGCCGGCCCCAAGCTGCTCGAGGACCAGATAGCGCCCGATGGCCGTCCCGCGGGGCAGGAGCTTCGTCGCGCCAGGCTTCATCGTCTCGCCGGGGCGCTGCGTCTCGCTGATCAGCGTCTTGTCGGAGCCGATCGAGGGGTCTTCCATGGGCCAACTCTCCTTCGGCGCCGAAGACTCGCGCCGAATGCCCGTCGTGTCTGCTGAGAAGATGCGCCCCGGCTCCAAGCCTCCTGGCCGCTCAAGCCGGTCTGGGATGAAGCCGTTCGCGGCGAGCCTCGAGGCGCTCGCGGCCAAGCAGTCGAAGAAGCGGAGGTAGTGCTCCGGTACGGGCACCATCGAGGGTGCCGGGCCGAGGAGGAGGCCCGAATGAGTCGCCACGGCCGCGCACCGGGGGCCAGCCCCTTTAGAGGGCTTCCACCCAGGTAGCCGGCGGCCTTCAGCCGCCGGTGTCCATCGCGGAGGCCCGAATCGATTGGGGCGTCGTTTCGTCGACGAATGCCAGACGTCTCTCCGATGCACGCCCGGGGTTCGCGGATGATCCGGATGGCGTCGCCCTGCGACGACGAAGCCCGCCGTAGGCTCACGGCGAGCGGTGGAGCACGTAGCCACGGTCGGTCAGAACAAAGACGTCACCGCGACCGAGCCCCGCGATGCTCCTCACCTGCAGCCCCAGGCCAACGTCCTCGCGCGACCACGTCTTCCCGTCGAAGTGCAGGATCGCAGTGTCGCCTGCGGCCCAGAGGTCATCGGCGCTGCTTCCCCAGATCGAGCTCAGCTGCGTCACGTCTCCGGTCGCGACCGGGGACCACATCTGCCCGTCCCAGTGCAGCAGCGCGGTGCCCCAGTCGATCGGCGTTGGGCTAGGCATGCGCATGGGCTTCCCGGGAAGGCTGACGTAGCCGACGATTGCCCGTTTCGCCTGAGGCCCGCCCACGGCCCAGAGGTCCGTCGGCGAGGCGCCCCACAGGCCGTACACCTGGCTGCGCGGCGACTCCGGCACCTCGAGGACCTTGTCGCTTGCGAGGAGATAGGAGCCGGGCTTCCCCATCGGCGGGACCTCGACTCTGGTCCAGGACGCTCCGTCCCAATGGAGGACCCCTTGGTCTCCCGCGGCCCACAGGTTGGTCGGGCTGCTTCCCCAAATCCCGCGAAGCGTCTCGCTGGTTCCACTGGGGATCGCCAGCCAATGCTTGCCATCGAAGCGGGCGGTGACGCCGCCCTCCCCCACCGCCCAGATCTCGCCGGTCCCTGAAGCCCAGATGCCGAAGAACCTCTGGTGCTCCATCGCTGCGGGCATCGCCTGATTGACGTTCTTCACGCCTTGCCCGTCCCAGCGAAGCAGTGAGCCGGCGGCGAACCAGACGCCGTCCGGGGTCTCGACGGCCGTGATGGGCTCCCCACAGGGCTCCTTGTGCACGGTCGTCCCTTCGGCCGTCCGCTGGCAGAGTCCGCTCGGCCCGGAGAGCCACAGCGCTCCCCCTGCGCTCGTCATCCCTCGCGGGGAGGGACATGGGTCGGGCGGCTCCGCCTGCCACTCCGTGCCATTCCAATGGCGAAGGTCTCCCGAGAGGCCCGCCAGCCACACATCGGCCTTCCCGGTGCCCCACACCGCGAGGGGCGGTCCGAACCCCAGCGGCGGCTTCCCGAGCGACCAGGCTCGGCCGTCGAAGCGCCAGACCGCCCCTGTCTTGGAGAAGCCCCAGGCGTCGTCGGCGCGGCGGCGCCACACCCGCTCGAACGGGCTGGGCGTGGACGCTGGGGACCAGGCTCCGGTCTCGCTGCGCTCCCAGAGCTTGCCGTCCAGGTCGAGGGCCCACGGTCTCTTTCCGGAGAAGTCGAGCCACTTGCATCCCACCGGCAAGGAACCTGGGACCTCGACGACTTCCGTCCCATTCCAATGCAGCGCCTGGCCCTTGCTCGCGCCAAACCACAGGTCGCCCTTGCCTGTTCCGAAGACGCCGAGGGCTGTGCCTCGGGTCGGCAGGTCATGGGAGGACCACCGCGTCCCGTCCCAGTGATGGACCGTCTGGCGGCCCGCGACCCATACGTCCTTCGCCGAGAAGGCTCGCACGCCCAAGAGCCAGTCCTCGGTCGCCGGTCCGACCGTCCGCCACCTCTTTCCATCGAAGTGGAGGATGTTCCCCCGGCCGCCGACCGCCCACAGATCGGTCTTCCCGCTGCCCGAGAGCGCCAGCAGGTCGGCGTCGACCACGCCGGCGACTCCGGACCACGCCTTGCCGTCGTAGTGCAGGATCGTTCCGCGGTCGGCGACGGCCCAGACGTCGTTGGACGCGGTGCCCCAGAGACCGTGGACGTTCAGCCCCTGGGGCTTGCGCGCTTCCCAGCACCAGCGGGTCCGGGTGCAGACCCGTCCGCCGGTGAAGTCGGCGAGGGTGGCCTGGGGCCCGCCGCTGCTGCCGGCGACCACCAGGGCAAGGAGGAGCGCGGCGCTGCCCATGCGGTGGTCTCCGAGCGGTGGTTCGCCTGCGCTCAAGCTACTTGGCTCGCCGCGGGATGAAACCGATGGCGTCGACGCTGAAGGATCCGCGACTCTCGCCTTGCTTTCAGTCAACGGTGGCCCGCTGGAAGTTCCCGAGGCCGAGGGATGAAACGCGCCTCCGCGGCTGGTGCTGGTCGCTCCGCCGTACCGACCTCCGAGCAGGCGACGACGAGTGCGCGCCCGGCTATCCTGTCAGTGAATTCCCGTCATCACTGCCGCTGGAGCTTCCCGTGCGCGCTCACCTTGCGTCGTTGCTGGTCGTCCTCCTGGCCCTCGCTCCCGCGTGCGGCCGGACCGAGAACCCCTTCCCCGACTGCACGGGCGAGTGGGTCCTGTGCGAGGACGGGGCCTGCCACGACCTCGCCGACGAGGAGTCCAACTGCGGCGCCTGCGGCAACACGTGCTCTGCCGGGCTGTTGTGCGTGGACGGCGCGTGCGCGAGCAGCTGCCCAGGGGCGCAGACCCGCTGCGACCGACCGCAGGGCCCCGAGTGCGTGAACCTCCGCGACGACGCCGAGAACTGCGGCGACTGCAGCCACGTCTGCGTCGGCAGCCAGCGCTGCAGCGGCGGCAAGTGCGAGTGCCCTCCGGACGCCCCCGAGCCTCTGCGGCCTGACCTGCACCGACGTGCTCAGCGACCCGGCCCACTGCGGCCAGTGCGGAGCGCCGTGCCCCGGACTTCAGCGCTGTGCCTTCGGGCGATGCGAGTGCCCGCTCGAGTGGCCCGACGACTGCGGCGGGAGCTGCACGGACCTCGACTCCGACGCTCAGAACTGCGGAGGTTGCGGCCATGCCTGCCCGAACCTGCATGCGTGCATCGGCGGCCGCTGTGCCTGCCCTCTCGAGGCGCCGGACGAGTGTGGATTGGCGTGCACCGACCTGCGCAGCGATCGCACGAATTGCGGGGTGTGCGGCAAGGCGTGTGGCCTGGGCGAGCAGTGCCTCGACGGACTCTGCCGCTGCCCCGTGACGCTCCCCAATCGATGTGGGAGCACCTGCGTCGACCTGGACTCGGACTGGAAGAACTGTGGCGGATGCGGGAACGTCTGCCTGGGGCTCCTGAGGTGCAGAGAAGGCGTGTGCCGGTGTCCGACGGAGCTGCCGGATCAGTGCGCGGGGCTCTGCACCAATCTTCAGGCCGACCAGGACCACTGCGGCAGCTGCGGCCACGCCTGCCTCGGGGCTCAGCGGTGCTACGGCGGAAGCTGCGAGTGCCCCCAGGCGATGCCGGACGAGTGCCCCGCCGGAGCATGCGCCGACTTCCAGACGGACGCTGACAACTGCGGAGGTTGCGGCATCGGCTGCGGTGCAGGACGCGTCTGCGCGGCCGGCGCCTGTGTGTGCGCCCCACTCTTCGTCGATTGCCTGGGCCAGTGCTCCGACCTCCAGACCGACCCGAACAACTGCGGTGCGTGTGGGACGCGATGCCCTTCCGGGAGCGCCTGCGAGGCGGGGACGTGCGGCCCGTGGTGCCCGGGCGCGGTGGGCTTCCCCGACCAGCCTGCGCTCCGGCTCGACTCACCCCTGGGCTTCCCGCACGTCGGGTCTGCCACCGTTGGCGATCTCGACCACGACGGCGTCGACGATCTGGTCTTCAGCGCGGCGGCGAGCGTGAGCGTCTATCGCGGAAACGGCGGCGGCGAATTCTCGCTGGTGAGCACCTTGGCCGGCACGTTCCTCGCGGTGGGACTGCAGGATCTCGACGGCGACGGCTGGCTGGACCTCTGGGGGCAGGTGGAGGGCGCCGCGCAGTACTCGGCCTTCGTGAAGACCTTCCGGAACCTGAACGGGACCTTCACTCCGTGGGACGACTGGGTCCCCACCGACGGCCTGTGCACGCGAATGGCTTGGGCGGACATGGACGCCGACGGAGCGCTGGACCTCGTCTGCCCGGTCATCGGCTATGGCTTCTCGGTCCGCTACGCGAGCGGGAACGCGGAGCGATTCGCCGCCAGCAGCACCTGCTATGCGCTGGCTGCCGCCGATCTCGACCTCGACGGGCAGGTCGAGGTCGTCTGCGGCCACTACCTGGGGCGGAGCGTGAACGTCTATCGGCGGAACTTGCTGGGGAGGTTCAGCTTTGCGGGCAGCTACGGCGCCGGGGTTGCGGTCGACTCGTTGGCGGCCATGGACCTCGACGGAGACGGCTACCCGGAGTCGTCGCCCAGTCTGACGCGAACTTCCGCGTAACCCATTCCGTGCTCGAGAACCTCCATCCCGGCTTCGCGATCGCGACAGTCTCGACGGCGTACCTCGCGCCGCCTCTGGCGGCGGACTTCGACCAGGACGGCAGGCCCGACCTGGTGGTCGGCGACGCGCTGTATCTGAACGCCAACGGCGTGGGACTGCCGACGCGAAGCGAGACCCTTCCGGTGGCGGCGACCGGCTTCGGCGACTTCGACGGCGACGGCTCGCTCGACCTGGTGACCAGCGACGGCGGGCTGCTGTTCAACGACGGGACGGGCCACTTCCCCGCCTCCGACGGCTTCATCACCGACGCAATCGTTTCCGCCGTGGCGACGGGCCCGGGGCATGCGCCGCTCTACATCACGAAGGCGGCCAGCAGTTCCTCGAGCACCAGGGTCTCGGCATTCGAGCGGGTCGGTCTGCGCTTCGTACGTCGCTGGAGCGTCGAGGTCCCACTCGTGTTGAGCGGCATGGGCACCGAGTCAGTCGTGGCCGCGGACCTCGAGGGAGACGGGACGATGGACCTCGCGTTACCAGACACGAACGGCCTGTGGCTCATCCCGATCGGAACGGATGGGAGCCCGGGCGCCTCGACGTTCGTCCCCGTGGCGGGCGGAGAGATTTGGCCAACCGTGGGCGACTTCAACCACGACGGCCGTGCCGACTTCGTCTTCGCCGACGCGACCGCCTCGGGCCTGAGCCTCTGGGCGAGCAGCGGCTGGCTGACGTTCACGGAGCAGCCGTGGGTGGGTATGGCTCGGTCTCGGTCGCTGACTTCGACGGAGACGGGACGCAGGATCTTGCGGTGGTTCGCCTCTCTGGCTCGGTGGTCGAGGTCTTCTTGGGCGGGCCGAGCGGACTCTCGCCGCTGGGCAGCTACCCGATTCGGAGCCGCTTCCGGCTATGCGCCTTCCACCGCCGCCGACTTCAACGGCGATGGCCACCCTGACTTCCTGGTCTACACCCCAGCCGGGACCCTGCTGTTGTCCGGACTCGGCGACGGGTCGCTCGGACCCGGCGTGCTGACCCATGTCGCGGAGTACTCGTCCCTGGCGCTTCGATTCGTGCCCGACGACTTCGACGGCGACGGCGCCATCGACGTGGCGGTCGGCTCCTTCTTCGAAGGCGTCACTGTCTATCTGAACGACAGGGCGGGTAGCTTCCGGTATGGCGGACGCTTCTCCACTGGGCCGCTCTACCACCTCGAGAGCGTCGATGCGGACGGTGACCTGCGCCCCGACTTGATGGTGGGCGGCATGTCCAGCGTCGTCCTCTTCAACCGCTGCGTGCCCTGACGTCTCGCCTTGCTACGCTCGCCGCCGACCGACTCGACCCGGAGCTTCTCGTGGTCTCTTCTCACCGCCGGCGCTGGGTCCTTGACGCGGTTCTGCTGGTCACCACTTCCGCCTTTATCGCCTGGGCCGATCAGCCGTCGAAGGCCGGTCCCTCCGCGGCCTGCCTCCCCGGCGGCTGGTGCTGGATGCTCCCGTCTCCACAAGGCGCGCGCCTCGATGCCATCCGCATCGGCGGGAGCGGCGAGGTGTGGGCCGTTGGCGTCGCGGGAACGATCCTGCACGGCGAGAGCGAACGCTGGACGCTGATGCAGGCGCCCGCGCACGCCGACCTCCGCGCCTTATGGGTGAGCGGCGCCAACGACGTCTGGGCAGGAGGCGAGGGGCTCTACCACTGGGACGGAGCGACCTGGTCGGCTGTGGGGAGCAGCCTCCATTTCGACTGGCAGACGAAGGTCACCGCGCTGCTGGGCTTCGCCCCCGATGACGTCTGGGCGGTGGGGAGCGGAGGGCAGATCCAGCACTGGGACGGCCGCGCCTGGCAGACCGAGGAGGCGGCGGGGCGAGCCTGGGGCGCATTGCGCGGCCTGTGGGGCACCAGCAGCCAGGACCTCTGGGCTGTCGGCGACGCGGGGACCCTGCTGCACCGCGGTCCTCGAGGATGGTCGAACCTCGCCTTCGAGAAGCCCCACGTCTGGCACGCCATCTGGGGAAGCGGCTCTCGCGACATCTGGGTCGGCGGAGCCGGGGCCATGGCGCACTACGACGGGAGGGCGTGGACGCAGGTCGCGTATGGGAGCGCCGGCACCGTGCAGTCGCTTTGGGGAAGCGGCCCGAAGGACGTCTGGGGGCTGGTCAACGGCAGGCTCGCCCACTTCGACGGAAGCGCCTGGTCCTGCCCGGAGGGCTGCACGAGCGACCAGGACGGCGGGCTGCGCTCGATCTCCGGATCGGGGCCGAAGAGCGTGTGGGTGGCCGGTGAGGGTGGCACCCTGCGCCGCTTCGACGGGCGGCAGTGGTCGGAGGTGTCGAAGGATCACCTGGGGGCGATCTCGGACTGCTGGGGCTCGGCGGAGGATGACGTCTGGCTCGCCACCCGCAACCCATCGGTCCTGCACTTCGACGGCCAGTCTTGGCAGCGGGCGACCTACGACTTCGGCGGCCCGATCCGCAGCTTCTGGGGAAGCTCGCGCACCGACGTCTGGGCGCTCTCGTCGGGCCTCGTCTCTCACTACGACGGCACGGCCTGGTCGCGCGTCGACCTGCCGCCGGTCACGAACCGCTACTCGACGGTCGCCGGTCGCGGGAGCGGGAACGTCTGGGTCGCCGGCGACGAGACCCTCCTGCACTGGGACGGCACCCGGTGGGCCGTCACCGACCCGAACACGAAGAAGGAGATCCGCCATCTGTGGGTCGCCTCGGCCGATGAGGCCTGGCTCATCGATTGGGACAGCCGGGTCTTCCGCTGGAACCGAAAGCGGTGGGAAGCCATCGAGGTTCCGGGCAAGCCGTCCATCGGCGGCATCTGGGGCACGGGCCCGTCCGACGTCTGGGTCAGCGGACCCCAGCGCTCGATGTTCCACTGGGACGGCCAGACGTGGACCGAGCACCGCGACCCCATCGTCAAGGGTGTGAGCTCGTATCCCTTCTCGTTGGTGCGCGTAGGCGATGCAGTCTGGGGCTTCGGCGACGGAGTCCCGCAGCGATGGGACGGCACGACCTGGATCCGCGAGGAGCCTCTCTTCGGGCTCAAGCTCGGCGTGATCTGCGGCGCGGGCCGCGACGTGTGGCTCGTGGGCGAGGGCGGCGCCCTGCGACGACGAAGCCCGCCGTAGGCTCACGGCGAGCGGTGGAGCAGGTTGCCGCGGTCGGTCAGAACGAAGACGTCGCCACGGCCGAGCCCCGCGATGCTCCTCAGCCGAAGACCCAGGCCGACGTCCTCGCGGGTCCACGCCTTTCCGTCGAAGCGCAGGATCGCCGTTTCGCCAGCAGCCCAGAGGTCGTCGGCGCTGCTTCCCCAGATAGAGCGCAGGTGCGTCACGTCTCCGGTCGCGACCGGGGACCACGCCCGCCCGTCCCAGTGCAACAGTGCGGTGCCCCAATCGATCGGCTTTGGGCGGCGGATGGGCTGCCCGCCGAAGAAGTCGATGTGCATCGGTGTGGCTTGCGGTCCGCCCACGGCCCAGAGGTCCGTCGGAGAGGCGCCCCAGAGGCCGTGCACCTGGCTGCGTGGCGACTCCGGAACCTCGAGGAAGTTGCCGCCACCGAGATGGTGTTTGCCGTGCTTCCCCATCGGCGGAGCTCGACCGGGGTCCAGAACTCGCCGTCCCAATGGAGAAGTCCTTGGTCTCCCGCGGCCCACAAGTCGGTCGGGCTGCTTCCCCAGATCCCGCGAAGCGTCTCACCGGTTCCACTAGGGATCCCCAGCCAGCGCTTGCCGTCGAAGCGAACGGTGACCCCGCCATTGCCGATCGCCCAGAGCACGCCCGTCCCCGAGGCCCAGACGCCGGTAAACCTCACAGACTTCATCGTTGCCGGCAGCTCCGTCTGGCTGACGTCCTTGAAGCGCTGCCCGTCCCACCGAAGCAGCGCGCCGGCGGCGAGCCAGACGCCATCGGGAGTCGCGACGGCCATGGCCGGCTCCCCGTAGGGCTCCTTGTGGACGGTCGTCCCCTCGACCGTCCGCCGGCAGATTCCGTTCTGCCCGGCGAGCCATAGCGCACCTCCCGCGCTCGCCATCCTGCGCGGAAAGGAGCACGGGTCGGGCGGCTCCGCCTGCCACTCCGAGCCGTTCCAGTGCCGGAGTTGTCCGAAGTAGCCCGCCAGCCACACATCGTCCTTCCCGCTGCCCCACGCGGCGAGGGGCGAGCCAAACCCCAACGGCGGCTTTCCGAGCGACCAGGTGCGGCCGTCGAAGCGCCAGACCGCACCGGTCTTGGTGAAGCCCCAGGCGTCATCCGTGCGGCGACGCCACACGCGCTCGAATGCGCTGGGCGCGGACGTCGGGGACCAGGTTCCGGTCTCACCGCGCTCCCAGAGCTTGCCGTCCGCGCCAAGAGCCCACGGCCTCTTGCCGGAGTAGTCGAGCCACCGGAGGCCCGGTGGAAAAGGGCTCGAGACCTCGACGACCTTCGTCCCATTCCAACGCAGTGCCTTGTCCTTGCTCGCTCCGAACCAGAGATTGTCCGGGCCCGTTCCGTAGACGCCGAAGGCCCCCCGGGCCGGCAGCTCGTGGGAGGACCATCGCGTTCCATCCCAGTGGTGGACCGCCTGGAGGCCCGCGACCCACACGTCCTTCGCCGAGAAGGCTCGCACTCCCCACAAGACCTCCTTGGTCGCCGGCCCGAGGGTCCGCCAGGCCTCTCCATCGAAGTGGAGGATGGTTCCCCGGTTGCTCACAGCCCAGAGGTCCTTCGCGAAACCCGAGAGCGAGACGAGGTCGCCCTCCACCACGCCGGCGACGCCGGACCAGGCCTTGCCGTCGTAGTGCAGGAGGGTCCCGCGCTCGGCGACGGCCCAGACGTCATCGGGCGCGCTGCCCCAGAGGTCGCGGATGCTCAGCCCTTGGGGCTTGGGCGCCTCCCAGCACCAGCGGGTCCGGGTGCAGACCCGTCCGCCGGTGAAGTCGGCGAGGGTGGCCAGCGGCTCGCCATTACCGGCGATCGCGATGGCCAGGAGGAGCGCGACGCTTCCCATGCGGTGGTCTCCGGCCGGCGGGAGTTCGACTGCGGGTATAGCATCCCACTGACTGCGCGAGGGGATGGCCACCATGACGATCGTGCCGCTGCTCCTGCTGGCCGGACTGGCCCTGCCCAATGGCCCCTATGGGAGAGTCGTCAACTGCCAGGAGCCGTGCCCGTGTACGGGCGAGGTCTCCCAGGCCTTCGCCACCTATACGGAGGCTCGCAGATCCCGGCTTCGACTCTCCGCTTCGCTTCAAGTTGGTGGTGTTCGACGACCGGCCGGTGGGACTCGTCGTCGAGCTCAAGTACCGCGCCGAGGCCCCGAAGGATCCGGCCGTCCGCATCGAGGTGCTCGACTGGGACGGCAAGCCGGTCGCCGCCAAGGCGACGCTGGATCCCTGGCGAGCGATCGAGACGGGCGTCTGGATCCGCCACGCCCGTGTGCCGCTCAAGCCCGGCACCTACCGGATGCGCGCGGTGGTCAAGCTTGCCTGCGGCGAGCTGGTGCTGCGCGTGCCCGCGGTCATGGTGGTGCGCGCCGACAAGAGCACGCCGGCGTACTGGGGAGTGCAGCGGGGCATCGCGCAGCAGGAGGGGAACCTCGAGCGTGAGCTCGCCGCGCTGGACATGCTCGAGCGCCTCGACGCAACCGACCATGGGCGCCACCGCGCCGAGGCTTACCGGCGGGCGGGCAGGCCGGGGGACGCCCAGAGGGAGCTCGCGGCATTCCAAGCCCGCAACCCTTCGATCTCGGTCGAGTACCTCGGCGAGAAGACCCCGCGCCTGCATCGAATCGTGGGCGAGATCCCTCCTTGCGGCGACAGCGACTACTACCTGATCGAGGCCCGACTGACCGCACGCAGCGAGCCGGACCCGGTCACGAATCGGTGGGAGACGCGGATCGCCGGCGGCGTCGAGGTCTCCATCGGGTTCACCTCGCAAGCTCCCACCAAGCCGTCTCCGCGAGTTCGCATGCTCGTGCAGGCCAAGGGCGAGGCGAGCCGGACCCTCGAGCCCGAGGTCACATGGACTTCGTCCCCGACCTCGGCGTCACCGGAGATGCACAGGACGACCAAGCCGGTGCAGTTCACAGGCGTCTTCAAGGCGTCGCTCCCCCCGGCGCGATACCAGGCGAACGTCGAGGTCACCCTGCCCTGCGGCACCAAGACCTTCCCGCTCGAGTTCGAGGTCGTGCCCTGAACCTGGTCCCCGAATGCCTCGGGCGGACCTTGCTAAAGATAGGCAGCTATTTCGTGACATGACCTGCGAGTCCGCGGACGCCTCTGGAAGGCGTTCGGAGCCCCTCAGCGCCTCTCGGCCCTCGCCGGCGGCACGACCTTCCCTCCCGGCTGGTCGAACCCCACGCCGAAGACGGACTCGGCGGCGTCGTGCGACGCCTGCAGCACATGCGGGAAGTCCTCCAGCTTCACGATCCGGCTCCCGGCGTTGGGGAAGGGAAAGTCCGCGGGAGCCCAGTCGCCGACCTCGAACTCGACGTCGACGTAGCGCGCGATGGGGAACCCCTCGGCCAGGCTCTCCGGGAAGGTCAGTGGCAGGGCGCGCCGGCCGGCGCACGCGGCCTCGATGATCGAGTCCACGCCGGCGTCCTCGATGCGCCACGGCAGCAGCGGGTTGGCCATCGCGTAGCTGCGCCGCGGCACGGCCCAGATGTCCGGCAGCGTCTTGGAGGAGTCCCACCAGTGGCCGTCGACGTCCTTCATCGCCCGCCGGCCCAGGTCCTTGGGCAGCGGCGCCAGGCGCTTGAGGGCCCGCTGCAGCCAGGCGTCCATCGAGGAGTCCCAGTCGTGGCGCGAGCGGACGCCCTGGGTGCCGATGATGCCGCCCGCGATCCGGATGCCCAAGAGGTTGGAGTAGATGTCCTCGGGCGTGAACGCCGAGGCCCGCTCCGACCAGGCCGGGCTCGTCCGGTGGTCGTACCAGGTCACCAGCTCGTGGAAGACCGAGAGGTGGAACACCACGTACTGCGCCAGGCGCACCGCCCACTCCCAGCGGCCGGCCCCCACCAGCGCCTCGGCGGGGATCGCCTCCAGCTTCACCCGCCGCACCGCGCCGTCGCCGGGGAGCGTGAAGGTCGCCGGCCCGGGCAGCGCGCCCACCATGAGCCGCGCGACGTAGAGGGTGAGGTCGGCGTAGTCGCGCACGTGCCCGGTGTCCACGAAGCCGCCCCGGCAGGTGTAGACCAGCCCGTCGTTCTCCAGCGTGGCGAAGCGCGCGAGGTCCAGGTCGAAGGAGAGCGCGCCGTTGTCGTACTCGTGCCGGCCCAGGTCCTCGACCGCCTGGATGTTGGGCACGGAGTAGAGCAGCACCCGCGCCCCGCCGATGGCGATCCGCAGGTCCATCCCGAAGCCGCAGCACGGCCGGGTCTTGTTGGGCTGCTGGACCTCCGGCACCGCGCTCGGGTCGAACGGCTCGACGAGCGCCGCGCTCTCGCCGAGCGCCGCCGCCACGTCCTGCTCCGGCGCCAGCATCGCGTGCCCCGCGGACCAGTTGATGCCCGCGCAGGCGGAGAGGCCGAGGGTCGAGAAGAGGAGTCCGAGGGCGGCGGAGCGGCACATTGCGGCTGAGAGCCTAGCCTCGACGCGCGCGCCTTGGGAGGACGAAGGAGTGCGGCCGGGGCGGCGTCAGCCGACGAGCTTCTTCCACGCCGCCTGCCCGCGCAGCGAGGCGAAGCGTCGGTCGCGCGCGAGCTCCCGCTTTCGCGCCGGCTCCAGCGGCAGGAACTTCCCGCGGCCGTCGCTGAACGCCTCGCGCAACAGCGCGATGGCGAGATCCGAAGCGCCGCAGACGGCGGCGAGCGCAGCGGCGTCCTTCGTCAACTCGCGACTGGAGCGCCACGCCCCGGTCTCCTGGCCGTAGTCGAGCCAGACGAGCCCCACCTCGGGAGCGACCTTCTTGGCCGAGACGAGCTCGACCAGCGAGGGAAGGACGTGCCAGCACAGGCTGTCGGGCTCGACGATCCCGCGGGCCTCTTCGGCGATAGTCAGGATCTCGGGAGAGTTCTCGCTCTTTCGCAGCCGGTCCAGCAGGGCGCTCACCTTCGCGGCCTTCGCGGCAGCGAGCTCGTTCTCCCGTCTCCATCCGTCGAGGAGCTGGGCGTGGGTCGGGGCTGAGAGCCGCTCGCGGAAGAACTTGCCCGTGTCGCTCGGGTCCTTGCAGCGCAAGTGCACGGGCGAGAGCGCCTGCCAGCCTGCACGCCAGGCGGCGTAGGTCGCCTCGTCCATTTCGAACGGCGGGCGGTCGCTGAGCTGGTAGCGCGTGAAGGAGCGGGTCTTCACGTGGGCGCCGGGGAAGGCCTTCACCTTCCGGGCGAGCTTGGCGTCGAGCCACATCGTCCAGGAGGGCGCCAAGAGGCCGCTGAAGAGGTCGGGCTCGACCTCGTCGTCGGTGTGCGGCCAGCGGCTGGCGAGCAGGTGCGGCGCATCCAGCTGGGGATCGACTCCGAACAACTCGGTCAGCCAGGGCGCCTTGTCGGGGAGCTCGTTGGAGCCGGAGTTGAAGAGGCAGTGAGGAGCGAGCCAGACGCCGGGCCCGAGTGAAGCCACCTCAGCCTGGAGCAGCTCGACGAGCTGGTCCGTGAGTTCCACGAGCTCCTGGGGCCTCGCCTCGAGCACGTCGAGCGGGAAGCCTGCAGCGAGGAAGCCGCGCGGGGTCGCGAACGAGTCCTCGGCCGCATTCACCAGGCTCACCCAGGCCGCGAAGCGCTCGGGCGCGAGATCCTCGGTCGAGCCGTCCTTGGCGTAGACCTGGAAGGCGCACCCCGAGGGCATCTTCCGCAGCGCCGCCAGCCCCTGGGCCACGGACGCCAGGCCAGCCTGCGTCACCGGGCGCGGCGCGTTGGAGCGCGTCACCTTCGCGCCTTTGACGACCAGGCCTCGCCAGCGGGTGGCTTCCGGAGCGCGAGTCAGGAGCAGGTCGAGCGCCTTGCTCGCCGCGCGGCCGACGTGCTCGAGCCGCTCGCCGGAGAACCGCACCGACAGGACGGCCATGGGCCGGATGAAGTGGCGCTGGTAGTCGGTGAGCCGGCGGTCGATGCGGGAGAAGAGCTCGAGAGCAGATTTGTGAGCCATGGCGAGCGACAGCATTCCCGGCCGGAACCCTCTCGTCCAGCCGGGCCTTTGGCGGAGCCGGCGTCAGCTCCGGCGCCTTCGTTCAACCACCCGCCTTCGGGCGTCGACGAGCAAGACCGAGCAGGAGCAGGCCCAGAATGCTGGCGAGCGGGCGCTCGGTGCTCGAAGCAGAGCACCCGCATCCAGTGGTCGCAGTTCCCTGCCCAGCGTCGGCAGCCTGCGGCTCGGCGTCAGTGACTTGTTCGTTCCCCGCGTCGCGCGCGCCTTCGTGGGCGTCCGCATGGCCCGGAATGGCTGCGTCCTGGCCTGGAGGAACCGCCGCGTCGGGCCCGCCCGGAGGACTGCCCGCATCGGGCCCAGCCGGAGGACTGGCGGCATCCGGCCCAGCCGGAGGATTGGCCGCGTCGGGCCCAGCCGGATTGGCCGCGTCCGGGCCTGCCGGTCCTGCATCGATCCCGGCGGCGACGCAGACCCCGCCCTGGCACGTGCCGTCGGGGCAGACCACCGGGTCCGCACCGACACAGACGCCCGCCTGGCAGGCGTCGGTCTGGGTGCAGGCATTGCCGTCGTCGCAGGGCGTGGCGTCGTCCTTGTTGGCGAAGGAGCAGGTGCCGTCGCCGTTGCACACTCCCGCCTGGTGGCACGCGTCGGGCGCGGCGCACGTGTAGGTCGTCCCGCCGCACAGGCCAGCGGTGCAGCGGTCGCTGCGGGTGCAGGCATCGCCATCGTCGCAGGCGGTCCCGTTCTGCTTGGCCGCGAAGGAGCAGGTGCCGTCTCCGTTGCACGTGCCCGCCTGGTGGCACTGATCCGCCGGCTCGCAGGCGTAGCTCGTGCCGCCGCACGTGCCGGCCGCGCAGACGTCGTCCCGGGTGCAGGCCTGACCGTCGTCGCAGTCGCTCCCGTCGGGCAGCAGCGTGTCCGCGCAGGTCCCCGTGGCCGGGTCGCAGGCCGCGACGGTGTGGCAGACCGCGGCGCTGGGGCAGACGACGGGGTTCTTGCCCTGGCACGCCCCGCCCACGCAGGTGTCGGTCCGGGTGCACGCGCTGCCGTCATCGCAGGAGGCCCCGTCCTGCTTCGCGGGGTTGGTGCAGGCGCCCGTGGCCGGGTCGCAGGTGCCGGCGCTGTGGCACTGGTCCGGCACCGGGCAGGCGATGGCGGTCCCCAGGCAGGTGCCGGCCTGGCAGAGGTCGGGGGCGGTGCAGGCGTTGCCGTCGGTGCAGGAGGTGCCCGTGAGCGCGGTGCACGAGCCGTTGGCGCTGGCGCCGGCCGCGACGCTGCAGGCGAAGCAGTCGCCCATGGCCCCGGCGCCGCACGCGGTGTTGCAGCAGAACCCGTCGACACAGTAGCCGGTCGCGCAGTCCGACGGCGCGCTGCAGGCGCTGCCCTGCCCCAGCGAGACCACGGCGCGCGCGTGGACGCGCTGGCAGCCCATGGGGGAGAAGAGATTCGAGGTGCTGGTAAGGCACCAGCCAGCGGCCGAACCCAGCGGTGGCGACCGTCGGTGACGCGAACGGCGTGGTGCTGGTGGCCAGGGAGAGGCCGCTCGGGTTGAGGATGGTCCCAGCCTGGTCGACGAAGGCCCCGGCCAGCGCCGTCGTGCCGGCGCGCCACACCACGAAGCAGGCGCTCCCGTCGCAGGCGAGGTCGGGCATGTCTTTGACGGTGGAGGAGGCGTAAGGAGCGATGGGCAGACCGGTCGGGTCGAGGATCGCCCCGGCGCCGGTGACGCGGCTGCCGAAGACCCCGGAGCTCTTCTCGTAGACGGCCAGGAAGTTGAGCCCGTCGAAGGCGACCCGCGGGTGACCGCCGCTTCCCAGCAGCAGCGGGGTCGGGTCGAGCGCTACGGCGGCCGAGGACAGCCGGGCGGAGTAGACGCTCGACGACGACCAGACCGCGAGGTAGCGGGTGCCGTCGTACGCGGCCGCGGTGTCGCTGCACGCCGAGGTCGAGGCGAGCGAGACGCCGGTGGGGTCCAGCAGCGTGCCCGCCGCGCTCACGCGGCTCGCGTAGGGCCGCGCGGAGCCCGAGCGCGCGTCACACCAGACGACGAGATAGTTCGTCCCGTCCGTCGCGACGGACGGCGCGAGCTGGTTGCCGGTCGCGGTGGAGATCGCCAGGCCCGAGGGATCCACCACCGCGCCCTCGGCGCTCACCCGCGCGCCGTAGATGTCGGTGTTGGCCGCGCCGCGCTTGTCGGCCCAGACGACCAGGTAGTTGGGCGGCGTCCAGCTCACGCGCGGCGCGGTCTGGTCGTCCGCGGCGGTCGAGATGGCGATGCCGGAAGGGTCGAGCACGGCTCCCGACGGCGTCACCCGGGCGCCGTAAACGTTCCAGTCGGAGAAGGTGCGACGGTCCTGCCAGACGACCAGGTAGTTGGTGCCGTCGAAGGCGACCGCGGGGGCGAGCTCGTCGTTGGCGGCGGAGGAGACGAGCACTCCGGCGGCGTCGAGGACTGCGCCCGCGCCGAGGCGAGCGCCGTAGACGTCCCAGGTCGTTCCGGCCCGCTGGTCCTGCCAGATCGCCAGGCACGTCGCGCCGGCGCAGGAGACGGTCGGGGCCTGCTCGGCAGCCGTGCCCCGAGAGACCGAGAAGCCTCCGGAGTCGAGCACGGTGGCCGCCCGGTCCACTCGCGCCGCGTAGAGATCCGCGCCACCGTTGCGGGCGTCCGTCCAGGCCACGACGTGGTTCGTGCCGTCGAAGGCGACGGCGGGGGTGGTCTGCGCGACGGGCGTCTGGCAAATCGAGATACCCGACGGGTCGAGCACCGCGCCCGCCGGCGAGACCCGGGTGCCGAAGATGTCGGAGTTGCCCCACTTCCCGTCGCTCCAGACGACCAGGTAGTTCACGCCGTCGAAGTCGACGGAGGGCTCCTTCTGGTCGTTGGCCGCCGTGGAGACCGCGATGCCCGAGGCGTCCAGGACCGTGCCGGCCCCGCTCACCCGGCTGGCGTAGATGTCGAAGTAGAAGCCGCTGCGGAAGTCCTGCCAGACGACCAGGAAGTTGGAGCCGTCGGAGGCGACCGACGGGCGCGCCACGGGCTTGGCCGAAGAAGCCGAGGACGCGACGGTCAGCGTGGTGCCGCCGACCACGGTGCCGGCCGGGCTCACCCGTGCGGCCACGATGTAGGTGTTGCTGCTGCCCTTCTCGTCCCAGGCCACCAGGTAGTTCGATCCGTTGAAGGCGACGGAGACGGCGGTGACCGACTGCGCCCAGCCTCCGAGGTACGTGCCTGGAGGCGCATCGAGCAGGATTCCCGTGGGCGCCACGCGCACGCCATAGACGTCCCAGCTGGCGGGGTCGGCGACGGCGACGAGGTAGTTGGTCCCGTCGAACGCCGCCGCGACGACCGCAGCCGGGCCGGTGGACGGCTCGATCACGATGCCGCCCACGTCCAGCACGACGCCTGCCTGGCTGACCCGGGTCCCGACGATCATCGTCGTTCCCGAGACGCGGGTGTCGCGCCACACCACCAGCCATTCGCTGCCGTTCGAGGCCACCGCCGGGTTGGTCTGGTCGACGGCGGCGGGGAGCGTGACCGGCGCGTCGATGCCGAACTCGGGCGAGACGGTGGGGTCGAGGACCGCCGGGTAGCGTGAGGAGGCGAGGACCGCCTCGGGCACGGTGAGCACCGAGCTCCTCGCCGTTCCAGAGGACGTCGACTGGGGTGTGCACGCCCCGGGCGTCGAATCCAGGTGGCCGCGCCATAGCGCACGCCCAGGCCGGTCGCAGGGTCCAGGAAGTGGTGGCCGGTCTCGGTCTCGCCCGCGTATTGCTCGCCGGTGACGCGGACCCGGAGCTCCAGGTCGTCCGTCCCCTCGGGACGAGAGGCGAACTCGAAGCTCTGCTCGACGCCGTCATCGGCGTTGCGCAGGTGCTCGACGGCGAGGCCGCGCCGCAGGGCGAGGTGGCCGTCCTGCTCGACCTGCCCCGCGCCCTTCTCGACGGGACGGCGCCCGAGGGCGCTCAACTCGAAGCGAGCGGGACGAGCGGTCTGCAGGCCCTCCGCAGCCGGCGTGACCGCGAAGCCGGCGCCGTCGGCGCGGACCTCGTAGCTGCGGTGGCCGCCGCTCCAGCCGCCCGATTCGGGCCTGAAGGCGAAGTGGACCTGGCGCATGACGCCGCCCAGGTCAGCGGGAGGCCGCGCAGCCATCGGCGCAGCAGGTGCGGCACGTGCGGGGGCGGCCGCGGGGGGCGCGTCCCTTGAATCGGAGGCGATGCAGCCGGCGACCAGGGCCAAGGCCAAGATCTGTGCTAGGGCGGCAGGCGTGAGGATGGTCGAGCTCACCGGGACTCCTTGCGGCAGGGCGTTCCAGACAGGGGGGACGCGGCCACGATAGCAGCGGCTCGCGACGGCCGCCCTTCTGCAGTCCGATCGTCTGAGCCGCGCTCGAACATCCCTCCGGCGGTCGTCGCGCCGGATTCGCAGCGCGCCACCGATACACGGATCGCAAAGGTGCCCCGGGCGCGGAGACCCGGCACTACCCTAGAACGGCGTGCAGAGGGATCCCGTGGAGTAGTAGGTGCAGAAGCCCGAGGCGCACTGGCAGGGCGTCGTGCAGGGCGAGCCGTCGGGGTAGCCGCACGTCCAGTCCGAGCCGACCTGGCAACCCGGCAGGTTCGCGCACATCAAGGTCCCGCAGTTGCGCGAGCACGAGCCGCAGGTCGCCTTGGACGACAGGTTCGCCTCGCAGCCGTCGGTGAGCAGGTCGCTGTTGCAGTCGGCGAACTCCTGCTCGCAGGCGCCGCTGCAGACGCCGGCGGTGCAGGTGGGCACGAGGACGTGGTTGGTGGAGCAGCGGGCGCCGCACGCACCGCAGTTGAGCGGATCCGCGTCGGTGTCGATGCAGGCCCCGCCGCAGCAGTGGCCGTGGGTGCCGCAGGCCTTGAGGTTGGCGCCGGCCGCGGAGCAGGCCACGCAGCTGCCGGAGACGCAGGCCTGGTTGCCGGCGCAGTCCGCGGACGTCGCGCACTGGCGGCAAATCCCCGCGACGCACTTCTGGCCTCCGGTGCAGGGGGCGCCGGTGCCGCACAGGCAGGCGCCACTCGCGGAGCAGGCGTTGGCGGTCGAGGGGTCGCAGCTGTTGCACGTGCCGCCGGCCGAGCCACAGACCGGGAACGTGCGCGACCTGCACATCCCGCTTTCACAGCAGCCGGAAGGACAGGTGGTCGAGTCGCAGACGCAAATCCCGTTGCGGCACTGGGCGCCCATGGAGCAGGCGGGCCCCACTCCGCAGCTGCAGGCGCCGTTGGTGCACGAGTCCGCGAGCGCCGCGTTGCAGGAGTTGCACGCCCCGCCGGCGGTGCCACAGAAGCCCGCCGACGCCGGCGAGTGGCAGACGTTGCTCTGGCAGCAGCCCTCGGCGCACGAGACGGAGTCGCAGACGCAGCTGCCGTAGGAGCAGTGCAGGCCGGGCCCGCACGCCGGGCCATAGCCGCACAGGCACACCCCGCCGTAGGAGCAGCGGTCGGCCGAGAGGAGATTGCAGGCCTGGCAGGTCCCGCCGATGGGGCCGCAGTGAAGCGCATCTTGCGGGAGGCAGGCGCCCTGGCTGCAGCAGCCGGTGAAGCAGGAGCTCGAGTCGCAGACGCACTGTCCGCTCTCGCAGCGGGAGCCTGCGGTGCAGGCGGCGCCCACGCCGCAAGCGCAGGCTCCCTCGGCCGAGCAGCCGTCCGCACGGCTCGCGTCGCAGCTCGAGCAGATCGCCCCGCCCGTGCCGCAGAAGGTGGAGTCGGGCGGTGAGTGGCAATTGGCGCCGCCTTCGCAGCAGCCGTCGGCGCAGGAGCTGGAGTCGCAGACGCAGGTCCCCGCGAAGCAGCGCTGGCCCGGAAGGCACTGGGGCCGCGTGCCGCACCGGCAGGCGCCGTAGTCGCAGGTGTCGGCACGCACCGGGTCGCACGAGCCACAGGCGCCGCCAGGCACGGCGCAGGCGCTGGTCGAGAGGGCGCGGCAGACGTTGCCGGCACAGCAGCCGGTGGGACAGGACGCGCCGTCGCAGACGCAGGCGCCGCCGACACAGCGCTGGCCGGCCGCGCAGGCCGAGCCCGTGCCGCAGAGGCACGCGCCCTGCGCCGAGCAGCCGTCGGAGAGGGAGGCGTCGCAGGCAGCGCAGGCCGCGCCCGGAGCGCCGCAGCGGTCGCGCTGCAGGGTCCGGCAAGCGCCGCCCTGGCAGCAACCGTCGGGACAGGACGTCGCGTCGCACACGCACGCCCCGCCGAGGCACCGCTGGCCGGCCGGGCAGGCCGCAACGCTTCCGCAGGTACAGGCGCCCGCCGCGGAGCAGCCGTCCCCCGTCTCCCCACAGGCGTGGCAGACCGCGCCCGCCGTCCCGCAGGCGAGCGCCGAAGGCGCCGCGCAGGTCGTCCCGGTGCAGCAGCCGCCAGGGCAGGTGGAGGCGTTGCACCCGGTGCAGGCACCGGCGAGGCACGTCTGGCCGCCGGGGCATGGCTGGCAAGCGGCCCCGCCGGCCCCGCAGGAGGCGTCGGAGTCGCCGAGCAGGCACTGGGCTCCGCTGCAGCAGCCGGCGCACCTCGCCGGGTCGCAGACGCACAGCCCCGACACGCACTTCTGGCCGGCGCCGCAGGGCGGTCCATTGCCGCAGGCGCAGGCGTTGCCCGTGCAGCGGTCGGCGGTGATCGAGTCGCACGCGGCGCAGGTCGCGCCACCGGTCCCGCAGCTCGAGACCGCAGGAGCCCGGCAGACCGCGCCGTCGCAGCAGCCGCCGGGGCAGGACGACGCGGTGCAGGCGCAGGCGCCGTTCACGCAGGCGAGTCCGGCGGCGCAGGCCGGACCGCTGCCGCAGGAGCATCCGCCGAGCACACAGCCATCGGCCGTCTCTGGATCGCAGGCGTGGCAGGCCGTGCCGCCGGCGCCGCACGTCGCGAGCGAAGCTGGGTGACAGACCGACCCCGTGCAGCAGCCGCCCGGACAGGTCGAGGGGCTGCACTCCGAGACGCAGACCCCCAGGGCGCAGGGGCCGGAGGCGCAGACCTGGCACGCCGTGCCGCCGGTGCCGCACGCGGCGAGGTCGTCGCCGGGCAGGCAGATGCCCGCCGCACAGCAGCCGTCGGCGCAGGACAGACCGTCACAGCCACAGCTGCCGCCCACGCAGGACTGGCCGGAGGCGCACGGCGCCGCGGTCCCGCACTGGCAGGCGCCGTCCTGGCACCGATCGGCTCCCGACGGGCACTCGAGGCACGTCGCGCCGCCGGTCCCGCACGACGTCAGCGACGAGGGAAGGCAGCGTCCGTCCTGACAGCACCCGTCGGGACAGCTCGCCGCGTCGCAGACACAGGCTCCCGCGACGCACCGCTGGCCCGCGGCGCAGGCCGCGCTCGCGCCGCAGCGGCACTCGCCCGACACGCAGGAGTCAGCGCGGTCGGGGCTGCAGGAACTGCAGGCGCCGCCTCCGGTCCCACAGCGGGCGGCGGTGGGCTGCCGGCACACGCCGCCTTCACAGCATCCTCCGGGACAGCTCGCGGCGTCGCAGCCGCAGGTCCCCGCCGAGCAGCGCTGGCCGGCCGGGCACTCGGGGCCCGAGCCGCAGCGGCACGAGCCAGCGGCGCAGCCGTCCGCGCGGGAGTCCGAGCAGACGAGGCAGGCGGCGCCGGCCGTGCCGCACGCGGTCGCGGAGGCGGCCCGACAGGTCGAGCCCGAGCAGCAGCCGTCCGGACACGTCTGGGCATTGCAGGTGGCCGAGCAGGCGCCGTTGTCGCACGGGCCGGGGCCGCAGCTCTGGCAGGCCGCGCCCGAGGTGCCGCACGCGGTCGCGGTCGTTCCCGGGTGGCAGGTCGCGGCCTGGCAGCAGCCGGCGCAGCTCGTCGAGTCGCACACGCACGCGCCGGAGAGACAGCGCTGGCCCGCCTGGCACGCCGAGCCCAACCCGCAGCCACAGGCGCCGTCGCGGCACGCGTCGGCGAGCTTGGGGTCGCACTCGGCGCAGGCGGCGCCGCCGGTTCCGCAGGTGGCGAAGGCCGTGGGAACGCAGGTCGCGCCCTGGCAGCAGCCGGCGGGGCAGGTCGCCGGACCGCAGGTCGTCGAGGCGTCGGCCGACCCACCGTCGGATCCCTGGCCCGCGTCCCAGGCCGCCGCCGAAGCGTCGGCCGCGGTGCTGGCGTCGAAGGCGCTGGCGGAGGCGTCGGGCGCGACGACGTGGCCCGAGTCGACGACCGGCTCCTCCGCGCCGTCGCGGCTGCCGATGGCGATCTTGTCGTTGCAGCCGACGCAGAGGATCGATGCTCCAAGGAGCAACGCCCACCACCACGACAGGATGCGCATAGAGCCCCCGCGTCGAAGGATCAGCGGGAGCGATCGTAGCGCCGACGTGGGACGCCTCCCAGAGCCCCCCAGCCGGGGCCTCGTCGGGCTAGACCCTGCTCAGGCGCTCGAGCATGAAGGCCATCACCGCCACTGCAGCGATCGCGAACACCACCCAGAACGCGCGGAGCTTCATCCTCCTTGCGCGCTCCTTCGCCTCGGCGCGCTCGCAGGCCTCGGCCAGGGGCTGGAAGTCGCGCGCCTCGCGCCAGCCATCGCCGGGGTTGACCAGGTCGTGGGGCTTCATCTCCCCGGCGTCGATCAGCTCGGCGACCCGCTCGACCTCGGCCTCGCCGGTGTGGTCCGACACCTCGAGCGGCGTCTCGAGGAGCGCCTGCACCGATCCCGCGAGCCGGCCTTCCCGCTCGTGCGCCAACCCTTTGAGCGGGTGATCGAGCCGCGCGTCGTCGGCGATGCTCCGGGCGACGTTGGCCATCTCCTCCGAGTCGAGCTCGCTGGTGAGGATGCGGTAGCGGATTCGCATTGCGAGAGCTTACGCCAGGCTTCGTTTCCGTCGACGGCGCGCCCACCAAGCCCGCTCGCGCCCACGGTCCCCGGAGCGTGAGCGGGCTCCACCCTTGGTGCTAGGCTGGCGCGCGCTGAATCCCGCCAACACCCCGAGCTTGCCGAGGGGCCAGAGCTCGGTCTTCGCCGCCTACCTACCCGTCCTCAGCCCCCTGGAGACGCCGATGATGCCTCGCGTGTTTGCCCGCCTCGCCTTCCTGTTGCTCGCCGCCGCCACGCTCGCCTCCTGCAAGTCCGAGGCGGGCTGCACCGTCGCCAACTGCGAGGCGGCCATCAACCAGTGCCACGTCGAGCCGGACTCCAACGCCTACGCCTACTGCGTGATGGCCCGCGCGCCCGTGTCCGAAGACGAGGCCACTCGCAGGTCCCAGGCGATGGGCGAGTGCGTCAAGGCCTGCGAGCGTGCGCACTCCGGAGACACCTTCGCCTGCATCGGCCAGAACGCCGGCCAGTGCTCGACCGACGCGGGTCGGTTCAGCCAGGAAGGCCTGCAGGCCCTGCTCGATCAGTGCTCGACGCCCAACCCCAACCCGATCGACCAGGCCTGCTCGAAGACCTGCCTGAACACCTTCAAGACCTGCATCCTCGGCGATTACGCCGCTGGCGGCGCCCCGAATTGCCCGGTGAACACCATGGACGCGTGCCTGGGCTGCGCCAATCAGTGCGCCGACCAGTACATGACCTGCCAGGACGCGTGCCCGCGGCAGAAGTAGTCATGGCGAGCCCAGGCTCGGTGGAGGGAACTGCGCCAGCTCCATCGCGAGCCGCGCGTAGAGGTCAGTCACCCACGGAACGTCCGCACGGGCGCTGGCCCCCCGCCGGAAATCGACCGGGGAGATGATGACTCGCCGCCCGGCTGCTGGGACTTCGGCCACCAGCGAAAAGACCTCCTCGATCGCCTTGTCGCCGATGGCGACGCAGCCGGCGGAGGCCGCGCCGCCATGGATGAAGATGTCGCCGCCCAGATCCTCCGCGGGCACGGCGGCGTGGTCTCGGTCCTCGCGATTCGGGTAGCTCACCTTGATCGACAGGTGGTGCTGGCTGTTGGGATTGAGCCCCTCGACCGCGTAGAAGCCCTCGGGGACCTGCCCATCGCCGCGCCTGCGCTTGGGGCCCAGGTCGCCGCTCGCGCCGAACACCCGGTACTCCTTGATCAGCGAGTAGGGCCCCGCTTCGCCGGCAACCCAGACCTCGAGGACCCGCTCCTTCTTGAAGACCAGCAGCGCCACTCGCCTGGGCGGCCAACCGATCCCCCTGGCGCGGCAGCGAGGCTCGAGCTCGGCGCGAGCCGCTGGACCGTGCTGCTCCAGAACCTCGGCGACGGTGCGCCGCGGTGGCCCGTGAACTGGAGCCAGCGCATGGTAGAGCGCGGTGCGTTGCCAGTACCCGACGATCAACAGCAGCAGCGTGACGTAGACGATGAGACGCGTACGCTGGGCGCGCAGGAACCCTCGGAGCATGCGCCATGCTACTGGACCATCGCGAGCTCGGCCCGGGCCGACGACACCGAGCTTCTCGCGCAGACTCGGAGTTCGTCTGTCCCGTTCGCAACGAGGAACATGCATGCCGAGGGATCGTAACGGCCGTCCTCAGCCAGGAATCACTCTCCGGCTGGAAGGGCCTGCACGTTCTCGACCTTGAAGCCCTCCTCGTCGTCGACCCAATCCTTGCTCCAGTCGATCGACACATCGGTCGGGTAGCCCATCGTCGGATCGAAGTGGGCCTCCAGCGTCGCGGCCTGCGTCGTGGCCCGGCCGACCTTGTCCATCAACAGGTCGATGGTGGGCCGCCAGCCGAGCTGGTTGTCGATCACGAAGCCATCGGACTTGCGCACGATGGAGGTCACGGCGCCGTTCCGGACCTGGATGACCATCGTGCTCGTCTCGGGGCAGAAGCAGTACTGGGTGTAGTCGAACTGGTAGGCGTCCTTGATGGACTGTGCGGCCCACTTCTTCCGTGCAGACTCGAGCTTCCCAGGAGACGGGGTTGCAGCCGGCGAGGGTCAACAGCGCGAGAGAAACGGCGATGGCGATGGAAAGGGCACGCATGGGGTTCCTCCATTGGGTAAAGCCACCAGGCCTCCTCGCGCTCAGCAGAAAGGATGCCAGAGGGCATCGCAGGAGAATCCAGCGCTTGGAGGCCCACCGACTCTCGGATTTCAGAGGCGGCCTGACTTCTGGGGCTTCTGGACCGCGACTCGGATGATGACTGGAAACGGGCGAGCTTACGGCTGGCACGCCTCGGCGCACTTGCCGTCGACGCAGCGGCTGGACTCGCACTGCGCGCCCCAGCTGCACGTCGCGCCCACGGAGGACGGCTTGACGCAGGTGTTGCTCGAGGCGCACAGCAGGCCGACGGCGCATTGCGGTTGGATGTCGGACCCGTAGTGGCAGGCGTCGCCCTCCTTGGGGAACTCGGCGCACTTGAAGCCGTCGTCGCACGTCAGGAACAGCTTGCAGCCGGCGGAGCAGGACGCGCCCACATCGCCGTAGGTCTTGAGCGCCGCAGCCTTGCAGACGCCGTCGACGCACTTCCCGTCGTCCTGGCAGTACTGGCCGAGCTCGCAGGACTCTCCGATCTTGCGCTGGCTCGGCTGGCAGGAATGCGTGGACTCGAGGCACGTGAACCCGACCGCGCACGTCTGCTGCGACGAGCTGCAGGTCTCGCCCTGAAGGCCTTGCCGGCGGCAGACGCTCGCGCCCGTCTCCCAGGTGCAGTACAGGCCCGCCGCGCAGCCCGGCGTCGTCTTCTGGTCGCAGGAGTCCCCGTCGGTGCCGAGCGCCACGCACCTGCCGCCGAAGCAGGCCGCCGTATGGGGGTCGCAGAAGTGGCACGCGTCGGGGCTCTCGCTGCACGGCTCGCCGACCTTGGCCACCTCGGCACAGGTGCCCGTCGTCGCGCCGGGCGCCAGGCAGCAGCCGGCCATGGGCAACGCCGGGTCGCAGCGGTGGTGGTAGGTGCCGCAGGACTCGCCGACCTTGCTCAGCGGCAGGCACACTCCCGTGCATCCGGACAGCTCGCAGTCGCCGCTGAGGCAGTCCGCGTTCTGGTAGCAGGTCTCGCCGTCCTGCCGGGCGGCCTTGAACACCTTCGAGCACGCCTCGACCGGTCTCGGGAATCCGTTGACGCACGCCGCCTCCTCGATCGAGGCCACGCAGGCCTTGGCGGCCTCGAGGTCGAAGGCCTGGGCCCCCGTCTGGACGGAGAGGGTCGTGGCGCTGCTGATCAGCCCGCTGACCATCTCCTTCATCGCCTCGGGACAGCGCTCCTTCGATGCAGCCGAGAGCAGGTCGCAGCGGTCCGCCCATTTGCAGAACGCCAGATGGTACGCGTCGAAGTAGCTCAGCCCATCGGTGATGGGCTTGCTCTCCCACGGTGCGGTCTTCGAACAGCCGAAGAGCGTGATGGCGGCCGCGAACGCGGCCGAGTACCTGACGAGCGCTGACATGGTTCCCCTCGACGAATCGGCCCTGCGGGGAAGGCTACACCGGTCGCGAGCCCTCTCCAATCTTCGGAACCGGGACTCTCCGGAACCGGGACGCCGCGCCGCTGTCCAAGCCGGAAACAGGTCAGCGATGGCTCAGCGGGCACGGATCGCCGCGGACGCGGGGGCGTCCGAGACGGCACCCCTCTGCCCCGCTGCGCCCCAAATGGAGCGCGCGCCGTGTCCCAGAGACTCCTTGTCCGCATCACCCGCCCCGACGGAACCCTCGAGCAGAAGAGCCTCGAGATCGCCGAGTGCCTCCTCTTCGGCTCCGGCTCCGGCGCCCAGCTCCGCATCGAAGGCGCCGCCGCGCTGCACTGCATGGTCAAGCGGGAGGGCGGGCGGCTGGTGCTCATCGACCTCGGCGGCGGGACCCTCGTCGAGGGTAAGCCGATCGCCGCTCCCACCTCGCTCTCCCCCGGCGAGCGCTTCGAGGTCGCGCGCCACCAGCTCGAGTGCGCCGTGGAGCTCGAGCTCGGGCCTCGCGCCGACCAGCCCCGCGACGTCGAGGTCGCCATGCTCTGGGGCGAGAGCGTCCTGGAGGTCCGGCGGTTCGGTCCCGCGAGCCGCATCCTCGTCGGCCACGACATGCGCTGCGACTTCCAGCTCGACGATCCGGCCATCGGCGCGAGCTTCGAGCTGGCGAGCGTCGGCGGCGGGCGCTGCCGCGTGTCCATCCCCGCGGGGGCGACGGCCACCGGCCGCGAGGGCCCCCTCCGCGGTCCGATCCCGCTCGGCGCCGACGAGCGGCTTCGCGTGGGCCTTGGCCCGGTTTGCTTCGAGGTCCGCTGGGTCGCGGCGGCGGCGCGCGTCGGCGTCCTCGGTCCGCGCGACTGGGGCCTGGCGCGAGTGGTCACCGTCAGCAGCATGGTGGCGGCGGCGCTGCTCGCGGCCTTCTTCGTGACCGACGTCGCCGCCCAGCCGCTCAGCGAGGACCTGTCGAGGAGCAGGCGTGTCCTCGGGTGGATCACCCCTCCTCCGTCGCCCAAGAAGCCCAAGAAGCTCATCAAGCTGCCGGAGCAGTCGCAGGTGAAGACGCCCGACCCCGTCGCCACCGTCGACCCCGACCGGAAGAATCCCTCCCGGACCAAGGCAGGCGTCGACGCCGACAAGCGCGACCAGGACCGCAAGCGGGTGATGTCCGCCGGGCTGCTCGGCGCCTTCGGCGGGGCCGAGGGATCGACCCACAACGTCTTCAGCTCCGGGCTGGGCACGACCATCAACGCCGGGCTCGGCGAGCTCAAGGCCGACCAGGGCACGGCCGACGCGCACGGCATCTCCGGCATGGGGCCGCGCTCGGTCGGACCCGGCGGGGGTCCCGCGGGCCTGGGCATCGGCGGCGTCTTCACCCGGCCGGGCGGGCGCGGCGGCCGCGAGCCCGGGTTCAGCTTCTCGGGCGACGGGGCGCTCAAGAAGGAGACGACCATCCTCCCACCCCGGACCGTGGTCGTCGGCTCGTGCGAGCGCGCCACCATCGGGCGGGTCATCAGCCGGCACTCGAACCAGGTGCGCTACTGCTACGAGACCGAGCTGCAGAAGAATCAGAGCCTCGCCGGGAAGATCGCGCTGTCCTTCACCATCGACTCGACCGGCGCCGTCAGCGACGCCTCCGTCGCGCAGAGCACCCTGGGCAGCGACGCCGTCGAGCAGTGCATCCTCTCCCGCGTCAAGCGCTGGAAGTTCCCCGAGCCCAAGAACGGCGTCTGCGTCATCAACTACCCGTACGTGTTCCAGCCGGCGGGTGGGACCGAGGAGGAGTAGCCGCTCGCGTGGCCCCGGGCGGGGAGCCAGGCACTACCCACAACGCAGCGGCACGGTCTACCCTCCTGGAATCTCGAAGTCGTGAGTCACCCTGGCGCGCGCTAGGACGACCTCCCTGACCGGCCCATGCGCAACAGGTTCATCGTCGTTGGGTTGCACCTCCTCGTCGTCGTGGCGGCGCTCGGATGGTTCTTGTCGAGGGCCTCGACGCACGGAGACTCCACGCCCTCGGCGCATACGGCCGATGCCTCCGCCCTGCCCGACCTCCCGCCCGCCGGCGATCCGCGCGCGGCCGGCGACGAGCGCGGCGCGGCGAATGCGCCGGACGCGTCCGACCTCGGCGCCGGAACCCGAGCCCTGTCGATCACCGGCAGAGCGCTGGGCAGGGACGGCCAGCCGGTGAAGGGCACGAGCGTCGCCGCCTCCCCCGCGCTCATGGCAGGCCCGGAGCAGGTCGCGGCCACCGCGGCGGTCGCCGAGAACGGCTCGTTCGCGCTCGAGGGGCTCGAGCCGGGCGTCTACGTGCTGCTGGCCTCCTCGCGCACCGCCTTCGCCCGCTCCGAGCCGGTCAGCGCCCGGGCCGGCGACACCGACGTGCGGATCGTCCTCGAGGCGAGCGGAAAGGTGCGCGGCCGGGTGGTGGACGAGTCGGGGGCGCCCATCCCGGTCTTCAAGGTCGACTACCAGGAAGTGCACGACCCAGGCGGCGCCTTCGAGGTCTTACTGCGGCATGGCGGAGAGGGCCTCGTGGTCTTCGAGGCCGACGGCTTCGCGACCACCCGGCGCAAGGTGGAGGCGCAGGGCAGCGCGGACGTCGAGCTGGGCCAGGTCGTCCTGGGCCAGGGCCGCGCCGTCGGCGGCAAGGTGCTCGACGCCCGGACGAGAGCCGCCATCCCCGGGGCGGTGGTGAGCGTCGGTACCCCGAAGGCCTCGGGACAGCCGGCGGGGCTGGAGTCGGACACGGTCTCCACGCGCAACGACGGGTCGTTCGTGCTGCCCCGCGTCGAGCCCGCGGCTCTCACCCTGGTCGTGCGGCACGAGAGCTACCGCCCGGCCGAGCAGCCGCTGGGACCCGACAAGAACTCCGTCGTCATCCTCTTGGAGCCCGGCGCGGTGGTGACGGGGACGCTCTCCGATGCCGACGGCAAGCCCTACCGGGCGACGGTGGACGCCGTCGGCGAGCGGACGCAGCTCCACGAGGTGGCGGAGAAGGGGGTCTACCGCTTCGCGGCCGTCCCGCCCGGGAGGCTGACCGTCGCCGTGACGACGCGGAGCACCGAGCGCTTCGAGCCGCAGAGCGTCGACGTGCCCGAGTCCGGTGAGGTGCGGCTCGACTTCCGGGCGGCGGCCGGCGGCAGCACGCTCGTGGTCACCGTGCCGAAGAACCTGTTTCCGCTCCTCCTCGAGGGCGACCACCCGGTGCCGAGCTCGGCGACCGAGTTCCAGGCCTTGGCGGCGAGGGCCATCGCGCCTGCACGTGGCGAAGCGGGCGGCTCGTTCGTGCACCTGACGCCCGGCGCGTACACGCTGCTCTTGCTCGACCGCGGCGAAGGCGCGCACGCGCTGCGAATCGCCAGGCAGGGTGTCGTGGTGGGGGCGGGGCCAGTGCAGCACCTGGACGTGCCTATGCCGGCGTCGTTCAGCACGGTCCAGGCGGACCAGGGCGGGCGGCGCCGCTAGAGGCAACCCGTCGCATACGTCCCATAGGTCCCATGACGTCATGGGACGTATGCGACCTATGGGACACATGCGACCTATGGGACACGGGGCGAACGAGGAAGCCTACTTCCGAAGGCTCTGCTCCAGCGCCTCGGACCAGGGCGCGACGAAGGTCGCCGCCCAGCCCGCCGGCGTGGCCTCCTTGCGCAGCACCACCACGTACTGCTGGCCGGTGGCGAACGCGGTCTGCTCGCGCTCGCTGCGCGTGCTGTAGACCACCGTGAGCTTCCCGGAGACGTCCTGGCCGGACAGCTTCCGGGCCACCTCGAGCGTGAACTCGTGGACCGCGGTGCTGGGGTGGGTGTCCTGCAGCTCCTTGATCTTGGCGTCGACGATGGTGCCCACCACGACCGCGGTGGCGTCCTTGGCGGCGGTGAGCGCCGCGGTCGTCAGCTCGCCTGGGGACGGCGGCGGCGGCGAGACCTTGGTGCACCCGACAGCCGACAGGCCCATCGACAAGCACAGCGCGAGGAGGGTTGCGTAGGTTCGCATGGCAGACCTGGCTTTCTTCGCTGGGCGACTAGAGCTTGAAGGTCGCAACGGACTTCTTCCCGGCTTCAATGGACACCGTCTTGCCGCTGGCCTTCATCGACAGCTTCTCGAAGGCGGCGGCCGCGTCCGGCCCGGCGGCCACCGGCGCTCCGATGCTGCGGCGCGTCTCGGAGATCTCGGATCGGGCGGATCTCCACGCTGGGCTCGTGCGCGTTGACCTGCATCCTGGCGACGATGACGCGCCCGTCGGCGACGCCGAGGCAGCGGGTGGTCGAGTCGCCCCAGTAGGGCAGCAGCGCGCGAGGCAGGTAGCCCGTGGCGGTCCGCAGCAGCGCGAAGCAGTGGGGCGTGTCGGTGCCAGCGTCGATGCTGAGGAGCTGGTCCTTGTCGCCATCGCCGTCGAGGTCGGCCTCGAGGGGCTTGGGGGCGACGGTGAGCTTGGGGCCGAGGACGCACTGGACCGCGGGGTCGGGCTTGGTCAGGCACTCGGGCGCAGCCGCCTTGGTCGGCTGCGGCTCGAGCGAGCTGTAGAGGTAGAAATGCACCGTCGAGCGCAGGCCGCCGATGGCGAACGCGTAGTCGTAGTGGCCGCCGCCCAGCAGGTCGACGATGCCCAGCGCGAAGACGTCGACCACGTGCGAGACGCTCGCGCCCGGCTCCAGCGTCAGGGGTTCCACCTTGCCCTTCACGGCGTCGCTCTTGGGGGCGAGCAGCACCTTCTCGAGCAGCGGCTGGTCGAGGTACGGCGTGTTGAGGGTGCGCACCTGCAGGGCCTGGGCCCAGTCGACCTGCTTGCCGTTCGAGTTCAGCCCAGGGACGGCAACGGCCTTGGCGCCGACGTTCTCGAGGGTGAGCTGGACGAGCCCGCTGAACCGCTCGCTGACCCAGTCGCGGACCGGCGGGAACGGGGTGACCGCGAAGCGCAGCCCTTCGGGCGCCAGCGGGCCGGCGACCGCCTTCTCGTTCTCCTCGCTCCACGGGGCCATGCCCAGGACGGCGAAGCGGAGGCCCCCGTGGTCCAGGTCCTCCTGGAGGCGGCGCAGCGCGAAGAGCATCTTCTGGTTGGTGGGGAGCGGGGTCTTGTGCTCGCGGCTCTCGAAGCCGATCTCCAGACTTCCCGGGACGCCTTGCTGCCCGACCAGAATGCGCTCCACCGCGAGCGTGGCATGGTGGCCGTAGACGGGAGGGACGACCTCGGCGACGCCGGTGATCTTCGACGCGGTCAGCACCCCCACCACGACGTTGTCGGCCACCAGGAACGCTGCCCGCTTCTCGGGCACGATCGGTGCGGCCGCTGCAGCAGACGCGCCGGCGCTCCAGGCAAGCGAAGCCAGCACCAACGTCAACGCGATCTTCGACATGCATCCCTCCTCGACTTCCAGGTCTTGGGGCTCGGTTCTGCGCCCTTCAAAACACTGATGGAGGCAGCCGCGACAGGTCGCACCGATAGTGCCGGGCTCGGTCGCAGGCAGGTCGAAGCGCCTGCGACAGATCGTAGACGGGGTCTCAGGACATCCCCAGCAAGATCAGCTATTTGGAAAACGGCGCCCAATGAAATCAGGCACTTGGCGCACGCCAGATCCTCAGGTCTCGTCTACAACGAGGCCAATGGCACCGCCGGCAATCTTGACCCGCGTGATCCACCGGCTGATGGACCACGGTCCGGAAGCCGCGGCAGGATGGCGCCATGTTCGACGCCCTGCGATCCGAGGTCCGCGAGGTGCTCGAGCGGTACGGCCAGCGGATCTTCAACGTGGGGCTCTTCGCCTTCTTTGCCGTGGCGATGGGGGCCGATCTCCACAAGGTCTGGCGCGAGGGCCGTCTGGACTACGTAGAGGTCTCCTTCGTCGTCCAGAACGTGGTGCTGCTGGGCTTCATCCTGCTGCGGCGCCCGCACCGCGCGGTGAACCGGAACCTCTTGCACCAGGCGGTGGCGCTCGCGGCGTTCTTCTCCGGCGTGTTCTTCGTGGGCGCTCCGACCACCGGCGGGCCTGCGGCACACACCGCCTCGGCGATCATCGTCTTCGCGGCCAACCTGCTGGGGCTGGCCACGGTGGTCAACCTGGGGCGCTCGTTCGGGATCCTCATCGCGCTGCGCAAGGTGGAGACACGCTTCCTCTACCGGGTGGTGCGCCACCCGATGTACGCCACCGACATCCTGCTGCGGGTGGGGTTCCTGGTGAGCCACCTCACCTGGCAGCCGGCCGTGCTCTTCGTGGCCTCCACCGGCTGCTACGTCGTGCGCGCGCTGCTGGAGGAGAAGTTCCTCGCCTCGCAGGATCCCGCCTATGCGGAGTACATGCAGCGCACCCGCTGGCGCTTCATCCCCTTCGTCTTCTAGCTGTCTCGCCTACTTGAACAGCTCCTGCCAGAGCCCGGAGTTGGCCGTGCACTTGAGCGGCGCCGAGTGCGCGTCCACGCCCGCGCAGAGCTGGGCCGCGTCGTTCTGGTTCGCGGTGGGGAGCTCGAGCGCCGTCCAGGCCGCGGCGTGCATGGGGCAGATGGTGGTGTCCTGCGAGGAGGCCAGGCCGTAGAAGCGGCTCGCCTCGGTCTGGAAGGTGGCGGTCCGGGTCATCCACGTCGCCGGCGAGGAGGCCACCGCATCGCAGGGCGCGGCGAGAGAGATGACCCGGTCCAGCGGCAGCCGCTTGCCGAGCAGCGCCGCGTGGCCACCACCCTGCGAGTGGCCTGAGGCCCAGACGAGGTTCCAGCGGATGGCCTGCTCCGGGTCGGCCTGGGCGCCGTCGAGGAAGGCGCTCCAGCCTCCGCCGGGGTCGGCCGCGGCGAGCGTGGACAGCGCTGCGGCCAGCCGCGCGAAGACGCCTTCGTCCGGCTGGATGTCGGCGACTCCCGCAGCCGCGCCGGCCTGAAGCTGGCCGGCGAGCAAGGTCAGGCGGGTGGGCTCGTAGCAGCCGTCGCGGTTGGCGAGAGAAGGCGGACAGAGGATGCCCACCGCGACGTCGCTGCGGTAGCTCAGCGCCAGCACGTGCAGCCCCGCGTCTCGGGCCGCCGTGTAGAAGTTGTTGGTCGTCGTCGCGACCGCGCCCGCGGGAGTGCCGCCGCTGCCATTCAGGAAGACGAGCAAGCGGCCTTTGGCCGCGGCGGCCGCGGGCACGAGGGCGATGTGGTTCTCGGTGGCGCCCTTCCCCGAGTCGGGCAGCCCGGTCTCGACGGGGGTGAGCAGGAAGCAGTCGGCGACCCCGGGGCAGGTGCGGAGCGTCGCGAGCGAGGCGTCGGGCGCGACGGCCCCGGCATCGGCCACGGGCGTCGAGGCGTCAGGCGCTGGGCTGGCGTCGAGGGACGAAGACGCATCGAGCCCTGCGGTCGATCCGGACGCATCGAGCCTGCTGCTTCCGGAGTCACTGGCAGCCGAGGCGTCAGTGCCATTGGTCTTGGGGTTGGAGCCGCAGGCCGCGAGGAGGAGGGCGACTAGGAACGCGCAGGTTCGCATGCCGGGAGGATAGCGCTAGCGGTCGCCGACCAACGGCTCGAGCGCGCTCGACAGCCGCAGGAGCGCGGGCAGGTCGAGCGCCCGCAGCGGCGTGATGTGCGCCAGGACTTCGGTCACCACCAGCTTCGACCCGGCGATCTCCTGGTGCAGCCGCTCGCCCTCTCGCAGCGGGGTGATGCCGTCGTACCGGTCGTGGATGAGCGTGACCGGGCAGCCGATGGCGCTTCCCCGGCCCGCAGGCGACAGCTCCGCCAGCACCTGGCGATCCACGGTTCGCGCCACCCGCTCGAACACGTCGAGCGGGCGCAGGCGTCGCTCGAAGAACGCGCGCTTCTTGCCCACGTCCTCCTCGTCGCAGTAGCCGTCGAGCTGCGTCTGAAGCTCGGCGCACAGCTCGGGCGACAAGCCCAGCGGCCCGCGGAACCACCAGGCCATCACCAGCTTGAGCCAGATGGCGTCGTCCCACTCGAGGTCGGTCCTGGGCTCCTCGCCCTGGTGCTGGGCATACCAGTCGAGCAGCCCACCGAGATCGTGGAAGGCGCCGACGGTGACCACGAAGCGCAGCTGCCCCGCGAGCTTCTTCCTCGAAGCCGCCGTGAGCGCGTAGCCGCCGCCATAGCTGAAGCCGACCATCCCGGGCCGGGCGCCGATCCGCTGGCCGCAGTCCAGGCACGCCGCCTCCAGCGAGTCCAGGTCGGCGAGGTCGAACGCGCTGCGGGCCAGCCCGGCCAGCTCCGGGACCGCGCAGGCCGCCCCGCAGCGGGCGAGCGCGCGGGCGAAGCCGACCAGCCGTGCGTTCTTCCACCCGGTCCGCTCTCCGCCGTGCACGGCGACCAGCAGGCTGCGCGGCTGCTCGACCGGACGGTACAGGTCGTAGCGCGCGCCTCCCGCGGCCGTGTGGCACTCCTCGACGAGCCGGCGGTCCGCGCCGCCCTCGTCGGGCCGGACCAGGTGCGCCAGCAACCGCGCCAGCTTGAGCTTGTCGCCGAGGCTCATGGAGGCCCGGGATTATAGAGGTCTGCTCGCTCCCCAACACTCTTGCCGGACCGACGTTCTTGGCCGTGCCGGCACCGCACGATCGGCGCATAAGAGGAGTCCGACCGAGCGAGGAAACACATGGCGGCGAAGAAGCTGGACGTCTTCATCGTCGAGGACGACTTCGACATCCGAGACGTGCTCACGGAGGTCCTGGAGGACGAGGGCTACTCCGTCGGCGGCGCCGCCAACGGCCGCGAGGCCATCGACGCGCTCAACGACGGGGCCCGGCCCCGCCTCATCCTCCTGGACCTGATGATGCCGGTGATGAGCGGCTGGCAGTTCGCCGCCGAGCAGCGCAAGGTGCCGGCGCTGGCATCCATCCCGGTGGTGGTGGTGAGCGCCGACGGCAACCTCCAGCAGAAGGCCGAGTCCCTGGGCGCCAGCGGCTGGCTGCGCAAGCCCATCGAGATCGACACGCTGCTGGGGCTGGTCAAGCGCTACTGCCGGTAGGCCGTCCTTCCGCCACGGACCGCCCAGAAACAAGAAGCCCGGTGGGAGCAGGCCTCGCGCCTGCGCATCGCAGGCGTGACGTCTGCAGCCATCGGGCCTTGTGGCTTGGTCGGACTACTTCTTGTCCGACGAGGTCGGCGGCGCGCCGGTCTTGCCGAGGTTCTCCATCTTGCAGGAGCCCTCGAAGATGACGCCCTTCTCGATGATCAGCGCCGGGGTCTCGATGTTGCCCTTGACCTTGGCGGTGGACTTCAGCTCGACGACCGAGGTCGCCTTGATGTTGCCGGTGATCTCGCCGTAGACGACGACCACGCCCGCGGTGATCTCGGCCTGGACCTTGGCGCCGTCGTCGATCTGCAGGCGGTCCTTGGAGAAGATCTCGCCGGTGAAGCGGCCGGCGATGCGGACCTCGCCTTCGAAGGTCAGCTTGCCGGTGAACTCCGTGCCGCGTCCCAGCACCGCATTCACGTCGCCGCCGCCGCGCGGCACTTCGTCCTCGCGCTTGCCCAACGCCATGATGAAGCTCTCCTTCTTCGGGGGCGGCTGCGGCTGCTCCGCCGGTCTCGTCTCGGGGGTTGCAGCGGGCGCAGGGCCCGGCTCAGGCTTCTTTCCCCACAGTGCCATCCGTCACCGCCTTGTCGCTGGGGCCCCTCGCCCCCCTCCGATGCTTCAACTCACCGCGCGAGGTTTCCTTCCCAGCGATGCTCCATCACAAGAGCGCGGCGAGACTAGTCCGCAACCCTGGAATGCTTCAAGGGGTTTGGCAGCCGACAGGCGTGGGCTGCTAGGGCGTGGCCGACCCCCGCTGCTTCGGGCAGACTCCGCCCCTCGTTCATCCGATTCCCAGCGGGAGAGAGTGCCGCATGTACCTCGACCAGTACGAAGCCGAAGGCCTCATCGAAGAGCTGCACAAGCCGATCGCAGTGCCCAAGACGTCGGAGGCGCTGCAGGCCTTCGCCCGGCAAGTCCCCCGTCTCTGGCCGGAGCGGATCCTCGAGCTGGGCGACGAGCTCCTGACGGCGGGCGAGAAGTCCGACGAGGTGGCCCGCATCGTCTGCAGCGGCCTGCGGGCCATCGCCGGCGACATCGACGAGCACGGCAAGCAGGCGGAGTTCGCCGACAGCGCGGCGGTCGTTCGCAAGGGTCTGAAGACCTGGGAGAAGCGCTGCCCGGCGCCGGGAGCGGGAAGTCCGTTCCTCGAGCGGATGATGCTCTTCGGAGACGACCTCGAAGACAACGTCGTCGCGTTCGCGGAGAAGTTCGCCGAGAAGTCCGAGAAGGCCGTCTGGAATGCGCTCCACAACGCGCGGCGGGCGAACTCCGGAGCCGAGGCCTTCGCCACCAAGCCGCGTTCGCCCTGGTTGATGGAGATGTTCGCCGCGTACGTCGGGCGGGAGCTCTGTTCGCTCAGGGCCCGCGCGAAGGGCCATCCGGACGAGGCGAAGCGCGAGGCGACGCTCCTCCTGGCGGCCTACACCCGCGCGGTCCAGAAGAGCGGGGCGCCGGCCTTCTTCGGTCCCCGCGTGGAGCGTTGGACCCGTGAGCTGAGCAAGGTGGTTCCCGCGCTCCAGCGCTTGGTCGCCGCGCTCTCCATCGCCCCGGGCGCGAATGAGAAGGCGGGCGATCGAAAGCCCGCGCGCTCGGCGAAGAAGGCGTCGAAGGCGCCCTCGAGCAAGGCGAAGCCCGGAGCGAAGAAGGCTCGACCCGCGACGAAGCGGAAATAGCGTCGCCCCTGCCCTCCTCGTTAGCGTTCTCTCCTGGCGCCCTCTCAAAGGACTCTCGGATGAAGACGCTTGCCTGGAGCAGCGACCTGGCCGTGGGTCTCTCGGAGATCGACGAGCAGCACAAGACCTGGATCCAGCGGTTCAACGACGTCGCCACCGCCATCGACGCCAAGCGCGGCGCCACCGAGATCGGCCGCACGCTCGACTTCCTCTCCGACTACACCCGGGAGCACTTCGCCACCGAGGAGAGGCTGATGGCCGCCGCGGGATACCCGGCGCTCCAGGCTCACCTGTCCCAGCACCGGGAGCTCGACCGCGACGCTCGAGGACCTGCTGCGCGATTTCCACGAGGAGGGCGCGACGCAGAAGCTGGCCGAGACGGTGGGCACCTACCTCGGCAACTGGCTCATCACGCACATCCGCGAGCGCGACCTGGAGTTCGGGAGGTTCTCGAATGGGTAGGGCCCGGCTTCCACGCCGGGGGCAGCTTTGCGCAGTGAGCGTCTGAGGCGCGCCGGCCTCGACAGCTTTGGGGTGTCAGGCCGTCAACCTCAAGGTCAACGACTGCTCGTTTCGGGTCCGGTCACTGCCCAGGGCAGTAGGAGGCCCGACGCGCTAACGCTTGCGGCTCGCGTCCCGCTGGTCCACCGCGGCGCGGATGAACCCCGCGAACAGCGGGTGCGGCGCGTAGGGCTTGCTCTTGAACTCGGGATGGAACTGGCAGCCGACGAAGTGCGGGTGGCCGGGCAGCTCGACCATCTCCACCAGGTCCGTCGCCTGGTTCACGCCGGAGAAGATCATCCCCTTCTCCTCGTACTGCTTGCGGAACGCGCTGTTGAACTCGAAGCGGTGACGGTGCCGCTCGCTGATCTCCTTGGCGCCGTAGAGCTTGTGCGCCAACGTCCCCTCGGTGAGCGTGCAGGCATAGGCGCCCAGGCGCATGGTGCCGCCCAGGTCCTTCACCTTCTTCTGCTCCTCCATCAGCGTCACCACCGGGTGCGGCGTCTTCTCGTCGAACTCGAGGCTGTTGGCGCCCTTCAGGCCCACCACGTCGCGGCCGTACTCGATGACCGCCATCTGCAGGCCCAGGCAGATGCCGAAGAACGGCACCTTGTGCTCGCGCGCCCACTTCACCGCGGCGATCTTGCCCTCGGTCCCGCGCACGCCGAAGCCGCCCGGCACGAGCACGGCGTGGGCGCTCTCCAGGATCTTCTCGGCGCCCTCGGCCTCGATCTTCGCGGCGTCCACGTAGTCGAGCTCGACCTTCACGTCGTTGGCGATGCCGCCGTGGCACAGCGCCTCGTTCAGGCTCTTGTAGCTCTCGACCAGGTCGACGTACTTGCCGACCACCGCCACCTTCACCGAGCCGTGGCCCGGCTGCTTGACCGTCTTGACGATCTTCTCCCAGCGCTCGAGCTGCGGCGCCCGAGACCAGATGTTGAGGATCTCGGCGATCTTGTCGTCCAGGCCGTCGGCGTTGAGGGCCAGCGGCAGCTCGTAGATGGTGGGGACGTCCCGGCTGGTGAAGACGGCGCCGGGCGAGACCGAGCAGAACAGCGCGATCTTGTCCTTCATCTCCTTGCTGACCTCGCGGTCGGTCCGGCACAGGAGGATGTCGGGCTGGATGCCGATCTCGCGCAGCTTCATCACCGAGTGCTGCGTGGGCTTGGTCTTCAGCTCGCCAGCGGCGGCGATGTACGGCAAGAGCGTCAGGTGGACGTAGCAGACGTTCTCGGCGCCGACGTCGTACTTCATCTGCCGGATGGCCTCGAGGAACGGCAGGCTCTCGATGTCGCCGACGGTGCCGCCCACCTCGACGATGCAGCAGTCGAGCGAGTCCGCGGTCGAGCGGATGGCCGCCTTGATCTCGTCGGTGATGTGCGGAATCACCTGGACGGTCTTGCCCAGGTACTCGCCGCGGCGCTCCTTCTGGATGACCGCGTTGTAGATGCGCCCGGAGGTGAAGTTGTTGAACTTGCCCATCTGGGCCGAGGTGAAGCGCTCGTAGTGGCCCAGGTCGAGGTCGGTCTCGGCGCCGTCGTCGGTGACGTAGACCTCGCCGTGCTGGAACGGGCTCATCGTGCCCGGGTCGACGTTGATGTACGGGTCCAGCTTGAGGTGCGTGATCTCCAGGCCGCGGTTCTCGAGCAGGGCGCCGATGGAGGCACTGGCGAGGCCCTTGCCCAGCGAGCTGACGACGCCGCCGGTCACGAAGATGTACTTGGTCCTCTTGGCTCGCACGCTTCGCCTCCGCTCGTGGGGGTGCTCTGGTCCGACTCTGGCTAGGAACAGCCGGCAGGGTCTCGTTTTTCGCGGCGGTTGTAGCAACCGCTCCCTAGGTGGTCAATCAACGCCTCAGCTGCCTTTCGGGGCGCCTGGCGAAGCCACCGCCGAGCCTCGGCGCCGGGGTCGTATCCCATCTGTCCCATTCGTCCCATAAGTCTCACGGGACCTATGCGACCTATAGGACGCATGGGACTGGTGGGACCCAGGTCGTCCGCGGGCGGCGCGCCTGCTAGGGTGGCGGACCTGCATGCCCTGCCTCGACGAGAACGGCATCCTCGCCTTCTTGGACGGCTCGCTCCCACCAGCCGAGCTGGAGGCCGCGCGCCGGCACGTCGACAGCTGCCCGAAGTGCCTGGAGCTGCTCGCCGCCGCCGCCCGCGTGGACCCGACGACGCCCAGCGACCGCGACGCCAGCACCAAGACCCAGCTCGCCCGCGGCACCGAGGTCGGCCGCTACCTGCTGCTCGACGCCCTGGGCGCCGGCGGCATGGGCGTCGTCTACTCGGCCTACGACCCGACGCTCGCCCGCAAGGTCGCCGTCAAGCTGGTGCGCGACGACACCGACGACGGAGAGCTGCGGGACGAAATCCGCGCTCGCCTCTTACGCGAGGGCAAGGCGGTGGCCAAGCTCTCGCACCCCAACGTCGTCGCCGTGCACGACATGGGGACGTTCGCCGACCAGGTCTTCATCGCCATGGAGCTGGTCGACGGCGGGACGCTGCGCTCCTGGCTGCGGCAGAAGGAGCGCTCGGTCCAGGAGATCCTCTCGCTGATGCTGCAGGCGGGCGCCGGCCTGTCCGCCGCGCACCGCGCGGGACTCGTCCACCGGGACTTCAAGCCCGACAACGTGCTCATGGGCTCCGACGGCCGCGTGCGCGTGACCGACTTCGGCCTGGCGCGGGCGGTGCGCGCCGCCACGCCTCCTCCCCTCTCCTCGGTCGACTCCTCCGACGCCGGCGTGACGCGCGCCGGAGTGGTGGTGGGCACGCCCGCCTACATGGCGCCCGAGCAGCTGCGCGGCGACGAGGCGGTCGACCACCGCTGCGACCAGTTCAGCTTCTGCGTCGCGCTCTGGGAGGCGCTCTACGGCGTGCGCCCCTTCGCCGGCATCCCGGGCGCGGGCGAGCTGGTGACGCCCAAGCAGACCAAGGTCCCGCCCTGGCTGCGCAAGGTGCTGGTGCGCGGCCTGTCGGTGGCGCCGGCCGACCGCTACCCCTCGCTCGACGCGCTGCTCGAGGCGCTCGCCGCCGACCCCACGGTGGTGCGCCGCCGCCGGGTCCTCTCCGCCGCGGCCGCGCTGATCGTCCTGGCGGCCGTCGGCGTGCTCTCGACGCTGCCCGGCCGCTCGGCCCAGCTGTGCGGCGGCTCGCGCAAGCTGATCGACGAGCTGTGGAGCCCGGCGCGCCAGCAGCTCCTTCGCGAGGCGTTCCTGGCCACCGGGCACGCCGACGCCCCGCAGACCTTCGAGCTCGTGCAGCAGAGCGTCGAGGACTACGCCTCGCGCTGGGCGGCGATGCGCACCGAGGCCTGCGAGGCGACCCGCGTCCGCGGCACCCAGTCGGACGAGATGCTGGGGCGGCGCATGCTCTGCCTGGAGCGCAGCCGCGCCGGCCTGCGCACCCTGCTCGATCTCTTCGCCCGGCCCGACCCGGAGCTGGTGGGCAAGGCACCCGAGGCACTCCTGGCGCTGCCCAGCCTGCGGGCCTGCGCCGACGCGGAGGTCTTGAGCGCCCAGGTGCAGCCGCCGTCCGACCTCGCGCTGGCCGCCAAGGTCGAGGCGGTGCGCACGCAGCTCGACGAAGGCCGCACGCTCTTCCACGCCGGCAAGCTCAAGCAGGCCCGCGAGAAGGTGGACGCCGCGTCGAAGGCGGCCCAGGAGCTCGGCTACCCGCCGGTCCACGCCGAGGCGCTGGAGGTGCTGGGGCGGCTGCAGGAGGAGGCGGGCGAGCTGCGGCCGGCCGAGGAGTCCCTGGTCGACGCGCTGGTCACGGCGCAGGGCGCGCGCCACGACCTCGCAGGTGCGCGCGCGGCGATGCAGCTGGTGCGGGTGGTCGGGGCGCGGGAGCTGCGCTTCGGCGAAGGGCGCACGTTCGGGCGGATCGCCGAGGCGCTCATCACCCGCAGCGGCGGCGACGTCGAGCTGCGCGCCGACCTGGACATCGCCTGGGGCCTGCTCGCCGAGGCCGAGGGCAAGGCGCCCGAGGCGGTGGAGCGGTTCCGCAAGGCGCTCACCTCGCGCGAGAAGACCTCGCCCAACAGCCTTCGGCTGGCCGAAGCGCTGCACCACCTGGGCAGCGCGCTGCGGACCATGGGCCAGAACGCCGAGGCGCTCTCGGCGTTCCAGCGCTCGCTCGCCTTGCGCGAGAAGCTGGCTGGCCCCGACTCCGACCTCGCGGCGACCACGCGCAACGGACAGGCCAACGTGCTGCTCGCGCTGGGCCGCTTCGAAGAAGCCTTGGCGCTGTACCGGCGGGTCCTCTCGACCTTCGAGCGCCGGCTGGGCCCGACGCACTTCCGCACCGCGGCCGCGCTCAACAACATCGCGGTGACGCTGGCCGAGCTGGGCCGCTTCGAGGAGGCCCACGGCTTCTTCGAGAAGTCGCTCGCGGCCCGCATCGCGACGATGGGCCCGACGAGCCCCAAGGTGGCGGTCTCGCTGTGCGACGTCGCCGCGGTGGAGCTCGAGCTGGGCCGCATCGAGGCGGCGCAGGGGCACCTCGAGCAGGCGCAGAAGAACCTTCAGCCCCTGCCCGCCGACGACCTCTCGCGCGCCGAGTTCGACCTGACCTCCGCCCGGCTCCTGCTCGCCAAGCGCGAGGCCAAGGCCGCGGTGGCGCCGCTCGAGCGCGTCATCGCCCAGGGCGAAGGCAAGAAGGGCTTCCGCGCGGACTACGACCTGGCGCAGGCCCGCTTCCTTCTGGGCCGCGCGCTGTGGGAAGCCGGAAAGAAGGACGACCGACCGCGCGCCCGCGAACTCGTCACGCGGGCCCGGGCCGACCTCGCTGCGCTGGGTGCCGAGCGCTTCCGCCGCGACTTGGCGGCCATGGACGCGCTGTCCGCGGAGATCGCTGCGCGCTGAGCGCGCTGGCCCTCCCATAGAGCAGGAGTCGGCTCACATGCGTTCGGAGGTCGATTCGTCGCTCTGAGCCAAAGACCTCTTTGGCTGGCTTCTAAGGGAGACAGACTTCAGGGATCGGGATGCTCGGGTGGCACGGCGCTCTGCAGACCGAAGGGTTGGCACTCGCCTCGCTCTTCCACCCCGAGCCTCTCCGCCGAACTCCTGGCTTTCCTGGATGCTGGCTCCGAGTGACGCGGTGGGATGGGAGAGCTTGTGAGGAACCTCAGGGTCTGGCCCAGGCCCCCGATGCGACTCCCGAGATGCGGGTCAGAATTTCCGGAACGCGAGCGGTCAGACTCTTCGGAACCAGCACGGTCAGATTCTTCAAGACCAGCCACGAGCCGGCAGGCAGGAGGCCCTCGGGGTCTCCCAGAGAGCCCTGAGATAATGCTGCCGATAAGTTACAATAGTCTCGGTAATGCTACCGATATGCAGCATTATAATGATACGTATCGGTCGCATTAATGGTCGTAATGTGACGGATAGGTTGCGTTACGGAGACCTCGTCTCCGAGACCCCCACGCCCTTCCTTGTCACCCATCGCGGCACTTCTTCGAAGTCACCGACCAGCGCGAGGCGGCGTGGTTGGACGTTGCTCAACTTCGCCAGCCTGGCTGTCATGACCTGCCGCCAAGCGCCGGCCAGTCCTCCTTCAATAGAAGCTCAAGCGCTGGGCGAACCACCGAGAACCTGCGGAGCCACTCTCACGTCGCACTCGAGAGCCATGTGTCCTTGGTGCAGAGGCGACCCACAGCTGGGTTCTGGTTGCCTTCGGCGCCCCTGGTGCCGGCTCTGCCGCCCGGCTCGAAAATCAGCTGTCTCTTCGAATGCTTGCCTGCTGCGCCCACTTTCGATGCGACCTGTCGCGGCAGCCTCCATCAGGTGAGCAGAAGCCCGTGGGAGCGCCCTGCCTTGACCCGTCGTTCTTGTCTCCGCTAAGCAGCCTGCTCCTCGCTGGCCCGTGGGGTCTGACCGTGTTCCAGACGCGACACCGGGTTTTCGCCCCGCTCTTCTGCGCGCTGCTGACCGCCTGCCCGCCCCCGCCGGTGGAGACCCCCGATGCCGGCGCGCCCGCTGGTGCCGACGCCATGCCCGCCGGCCGCGACGCGAGCCCGGACTGCGGCTGGGGCCTGACGGCGCTGGGAGAGTGCGCTCCCGAGACCCCACGCGGAACTCCCGAAGCCGACTGCCCGAGCGGCCTGTACCTCGAAGACGCTGGGTTCTCGGGCCGTGGTCTGTGCCTGCCGGCCAAGCCCCAGGGAACGCCCGAAGCCGACTGCCCGAGTGGACAGTGGTCGGCCTCCGAGGGCTTCGCCGACCGCGGCATCTGCTTGCCCGCAGCCCCCGCGCTCACCGACTGGACCTGCCCCGCGGGCTGGACCCCCTCGCCCCTCTTCACCGGCGACGCCGGGACGCCTTCCGGTGTGCCCGCTACCTCCATCTGCACGCCGCCTTCGCCCACCGCCTGCCCCGACGGCGAGCGCTTCTCCCTGGCCTCCGGCACCTGCGTCCGCGTCGGCAATCCCTGCCCGGCCGCCGACGAGGACTGGCCCGACGACGCCGAGCTCCGCCGCCGCGCCCCGGGCTTCGCCGGCACGCTGCGCTTCGTGAAGACCGGCGCGACCGCCACGCCCGACGGATCCCGCCTGGCCCCCTACCCGACCCTCGACGCTGCCATCGCCGCCGCCATCGCAGGCGACGTCATCGCCCTGTCCGCTGGCGACCACGCCGGCGCCGCTGTCGTCAGCACTGGCGTCGCCATCGTCGGCGCCTGCCCCAGCCTCGCCCACCTCACCGGCACTGCGAACACCTTGCTCTCGATTCGAGGCTCTGCCGCTGCGCTCGTCTCGGACCTGGGCTTGGCGAATGGCCTCGGCCTCGAGCTGCGCGACCGGACCGCGGCGAGCACCGTGCGCGGCGTGCGCATCCTCGCGGCGACCGGCGCGGCCCTCAAGGTCACCGGCGGCACCGGCGTCGCGACCGTGTCCGACCTCCAGGTCCTGGGCTTCGGCCAGTCGGGTCAGACCGCCTCCTCGGCGGCGGTGCTCGTCACCGGAACCAGCGCCGTGTTCTCGGACGTGACCGTCGAAGAAGTGCCCGGCGCCTCGATCCGCGTCGCCGCCAAGGGCAAGCTCGACGCCACCGATCTCGCGATCCGCGACCTGCGCGCCCGCTCGCTCGACGGCGACGCCCGCGGCCTGTTCACCGGCGACGGCGCGGTGGTCACCCTGCAGCGCGCGGCGATCGTCCAGGGCGTCGGCCAGGCCATGCAGGTCGCGCAGAGCGGGGCGCTGACCGCGAGCAATCTGTGGATCTCCGGGATGCGCAGCCGCAGTGACGGCGTCCTGGGCAACGGCCTGGAGGTCGACGCCGCCGGAGTGGCCAACCTGACCCGCGCGGCCGTCGTCGACACCCGCGAGGCGGCGCTGGTCTGCTTCGACCCGAGCTCGCGCCTGACGCTGACCGACGTGCTCGTGCGCGACACCCTGCCCGCCGGCGACGGCTCGTTCGGCCTGGGCGTCTGGCTCGACAGCAGCGCCACCTTCGAAGCCACGCGCCTGGTGATCGACCGCCCCACCATGTCCGGCCTGGGCATCGGCAAGGCCACGGTGAAGATGACCGACTTCGTCGTGCGCGACTGCCGGCCCTCGGCCGACAAGACCAATGGCCGCGGCGTGTCGATGGAGGCAGGCGCCCAGGTCGAAGCTCTCGCGCGGCCGGGTCGAGAAGGTGGCCGACGTGGCGGTGATGGTCACCGGCAGCGGCGAGACGACCACGCTCTCGGTGAGCGACCTCGCCGTCCGCGACGTCGCCAAGGTCCGCGTCGGCGGGCAGCTGGGCAGCGGCCTGGTGGCGGCCGAGAACGCGGCGATCTCCGGTGCGCGCGTCCTCGTCGAGCGCGCGACCACCGACGCGGTTCGCTCCTCCGGGACCCGGGCCGTCGTCACCCTCACCAATCTCGTGACCCGCGACACCCAGCCGGACTCCACCGGCTCCTTCGGCCGCGGCGTCGACGTGCAGTTCGGCGCCAAGGCCATCCTCACCCGCCTGCTCGTCTCCACCAGCCGCGACGTCGCCACCGGCGCCGACGGGGCGGGGTCCTCGCTCACGCTCTTTGACGCCGTCATCCTCGACACCCAGCCGCAGCTCAAGAGCGGCGCCTTCGGCGTCGGCCTCGCGGTCCAGAACCAGGCCCGGGCGAGCCTGCAGCGCGTCTGGGTCGCCCGCGCGGTGTCCGGCCTGGAGGCCAGCGCGGCGAGCGGCCTGACGCTGCGCGACGTCGCGGCCTCGGACCTCTCGGACGAGGGGCTCGGGGTCTTCGGCGGCAGCCCCGTCGACGCCCAGCGCCTGCTCTTCGAGCGGACCTCCGGCACCGGCATCCTCACCTACGAAGGCTCGCTCGAGGCGCGCGACGTCATCGTCCGCGACGTTCGCAGCAGCGCCGAGCGCGTCTACGGCTGGGGCGTGCAGCTCGCCGCGACCCCGGCGACGATCGAGCGGCTGCTGGTCGAGCGAGCGCGCGACATGGGGCTCATCGCCTCGGGGCCCACGGCGGTGGTGACCGCGACCGACGTCGTCGTGCGCGACCTCGACAGCGAAGAGGAGAGCGGGCGCGGCGGCTACGGGCTGGTCTCGCAGAGCCAGGCGCGCCTCTCGCTGACCCGGGTGCGCATCGACCGCGCCCGGCACACCGCCCTGCTCGCGCTCGTCACCGGGCAGCTGTCCGCGACCGCCGTCACCATCAGCGACACCCGCGACGCCACCTGCGGCAGCGCCTGCAAGGGCGGCGGGACCGGGGCGGGCGTCTTCCACCCCGGCAGCCGCCTCGAGCTGTCCGACTTCGTCATCGAGAAGAGCCCGCTCATCGGGCTGCAGCTGGGCGCGGGAGCAGAGTTGACCGCCCGCCGCGGCCTGCTCGCGCGCAACCTGGTGGCGATGAACGTCCTCGAGCCCTCGTTCGACTTCTCGACCGGGCTCGTCGCAGTCAAAGTCTTCGAGAACGGCACCGACCTCGCGAGCGAGGTGGTGCCGGTGCCCACCATCGGGCCGATGCAGCACTCGCCGGACGCAGGGAGCCAGCCATGAAGAACCGCCTCGCCGTCGCTGTCGTCGTCGCCGCCGCGACCCTCTCGGCCGCCTGCTCGTGCTCGAACGGGACGCCCGTGCCCGAGCCGAAGCTCGTCCCCGACGACGTGACCTGCTCGGTGCTCCACGAGGTCGCCGACGCCGCAGCGCTCACCGACGCCCTCTCCAAGGCCAGGTCCGGCGAGTGCGTCGTCGCCTCCGCCGGCACCTACGCGGGCGCCTTCACCGTCCCCGCGGGCGTGACGCTCGTCGCCAAGAAGGACGCCGCGGTGGAGATCGCCGGGAACCTGGACCTGGTGCCGGCCGTGGCGCTCCAGGCCGGCGCGGCGGTGGTGGACGTGACGGTCACCGCGCGCGACCTGGGCGTGCGCGTCGACGGGCTCAAGGCGAAGCTCCTGCGCACCACGGTGCGCAACGCCTCCAACATCGGCCTCGCCGCCTGGTGCGAGGAGGACTGCGGCCGGGGCGATCCGCTGGCGTCGCTCAAGGACGTGGTCCTCACCGGCAACGGCTTCGGCCTGGTGGTGCACGCCGCCAAGGTGGTGGCGGTGGGCGGGCGCATCGCCGAGAACGTCGGCCAGGAGGTGGCCAACGGCGTGGGCGTGGTGGTCAGCCACGGCGGGACGCTGGAGATGGACGGCACGGTCGTGGAGAAGAACCGGCAGGTGGGCGTGCTCATCGACGGCGCCTCGACGACGGCCACGCTCAAGGCGGTCGCGGTCAGCTCCAACACCGGGCGCGGCGTCTGGATGCAGGGCCTGCGCGGCAGCGACTCGGCGCCGGCGGTGACGCTGCAGGGCTGCACGGTGGAGAAGAACCGGCTGGTGGGCGTGGGCGCGCGCGACTCGCTGGGCGTGAAGGTCAGCGGCGGGCGGATCGCCCAGACCGAGCTGGCGACGACCATCGTCGAGGGCGGGCTGACGAGCGAGGTGGGCGACGGCGTGGGCCTGTTCGCCAGCAGCCAGGCGCGGATCGAGGACGTCGAGCTGTCCGGCAACCAGCGGGCGCAGCTGCTCGTCGACTCCGGCGCCAGCGGCATCGCGGTGAAGGGCGGGCAGGTCGGCGCCACCGGCACCCAGGTCGGGCTGATCGTCCAGCGCACGCCCGCGGGGATCGACACGAGCTTCGCGGTGACCGTGCCGGCGGCCAACGAGGAGCTGTCCTTCAGCGCGCCCCACTTCGCGCTGCCGGCCCGGTAGGAGCGTTGGCGCTCGGAAGACCGGGTGCCGAAGGAGTGAGTCGGACGCGAGCGCGGTTCGCGGACCTATCTTTCGGCGCGGAGGGGGAATTTCCATGGGCGTCGACCAGGTGATCGAGCGCGCGAGCGACACGATGGCGGTCCGTCGCGTCTTCGGGGAGCCCATCGAGCGGGACGGCGTGACCGTGATCCCCGCTGCGCTGGTGACCGGAGGAGGCGGCGGGGGCGGGGCCACGCCGCAGGGAGAGGGAGGTGGCTTCGGCATGACGGCCAAGCCCCTCGGGGTCTACGAGGTGACCGGGGGCAAGGTGCGCTGGCGCCCGGCCATCAACGTCAACCGCGTGATCCTCGGAGGGCAGATCGTGCTGGCGCTCGGCCTGCTCACCCTGGGCGCGGTGCTGAGAGCGTCGCACGCTGGCCAGGGGAACCTCTGGCAGCGCCTCCACGGCTAGCCGAACAACGAGCTCAGGGCCGACCCTGGCTTCGGGACCTGCGCTTCTGACTGCGGGCTGACCTAGCGGCCCTTGGCTGCGCGAGGCTTCTTCGCGGCGCGGCGGGCCGGCTTGGCCTTCGCGGGCTTCTTCGCAGGCTTGTGGGCCGCCGCCGGGCCGGACAGGAACTCGGCGATGCGGCTGTCGGCCTTGCGCAGGCGGCGCGAGAGGAGCCGGCAGACGTTCTGCAGGACGATGGTGAAGGCGAAGTTGTCCTGCTTGAAGAGCTGGTACAGGTCGAAGTTGTTGAGCGAGTAGGTGGTGCAGCGCGAGCGCGCGACCACGTTCGCCGAGCGGGCCTCGAGCTCGACCAGCGCCATCTCGCCGAAGCACTCGCCGCGGCCGAGGCGCACGATGGGCACCGGGTGGCCCGTCTTGTTGTTGCGCAGCACCTCCACCTCGCCGCTCTCCACGATGTACATCGTGCGGCCCAGCTCCCCCTCGGTGCAGACCAGCGCGTCCGGCGCGAAGGTCTGGCGCTTCAGGACGCGGATGACGCTGTCCAGGCTGCGGCCCTCGAGGCCGGCGAGGACGGGGACGGACTGCAGGAAGTGGCGGAGCTTGGGGGCGGAGAGCATGTCGCGCATTCTGGGCGAGGCCGGTGGCTGGCTGCAACTGGGAGCTTCCGGCCTCCGCGCCGGGGCACCTTCGCGTTCCTGCTTTCGTTGGCGCGCTCCGCGTCTGTCGCGACGCGCGCCGCCCCGACGAAATGCTCGAGCGCGTCCCGGGCTCGGAGGCCCGCCCCACCGACCGACAGCGCGCTTCGGCTGAACCCATCGGTTTGAAAGGCGCCCCGGGCGTGGAGGCGCGTGGAAGCCCGGCACCACCCCCGATCAGCCGGAACAGGGTTGCCCCGAGCCCGCAGGCCCGGTACTACCCGCGCGCTCTGCCGGGTGGCAAAATCGTCCCACTCACCCGACCCCGAGGCGCCGATGAAGATTTCTCGCTCCTTCCCTTGCCGTCAGGCCGCGTTGGGCCTGGCGCTGGCGGCCTGCGCGGCGCTCCTCACCGCCTGCCCGCCGCCCTCGGGCCTGAAGTGGTGCGCCTCGGGCGCCAAGTGCCCCACGGGCACCGTCTGCGCCGGCAACTACTGCCGCCCCACCACCTGCCAGAGCGAGGCCTGCAGCGAGAACGAGGTCTGCAGCAAGGAAGACGTCTGCGTCCCCTTCGATTGCGCCGACGTGAAGTGCAAGACCGGCACGGTCTGCGTCCCCGGCGGCAAGTGCGTCAGCCCCACCTGCAACGGCGGCAAGACCTGCAGCGACAACCTGATCTGCGACCCGATGACCGCCTCCTGCGTCGAGGCCAGCTGCTTCGCCACGCTCTGCGCCGAAGACGAGGTCTGCTCCGGCGGCCTCTGCATCTGGTCGCACTGCGGCCCCGACGGCTCGGCCTGCCCCGCCGGCCAGGCCTGCGCGGACGACAGCACCTGCCAGGACGCCGACTGCATCTACAGGAGCTGCCCCGACGGCAAGGCCTGCAAGGCCGGCGCGTGCGTCGACTGCTCGCAGGGCGGCACCGGCTGCCTGTGCGGCGGCAAGACCTGCGGCAGCGGCGAGACCTGCGTCGACAGCGTCTGCACCCCCATCTCCTGCCAGAGCGGCCCGGCCTGCCGCGCCGGCGAGACCTGCGCCAAGGACGGCAAGACCTGCGTCACCACCGACTGCGCCACGGTCACCTGCACCTCCAGCCAGGTCTGCGTGAAGGGCAAGTGCGAGTCCGCCGCCTGCGGCTCGACCACCTGCGTGCAGGGCCAGGCCTGCGTCAGCAGCGCCTGCGTCGACGTCCTCTGCGTGGGCAAGACCTGCGCCACCGGCGAGAAGTGCGCCGCGGGCCAGTGCCTGCCCACCAAGTGCACCGGCGCCGCCGCCGACTGCCCCACGGGCCAGCTGTGCAGCGCCGGCCGGTGCGTCGACACCCGCTGCGTGGGCGCCCTGTGCCCCGCCGGCAAGGCCTGCGCCCAGGGTCAGTGCGTGCCCAACAGCTGCAACGGCGTCGCCTGCCGCAGCGGCGAGGTCTGCAGCAAGGACGGCGCGCGCTGCGTCAGCCCCGACTGCTACTCGGCCCACTGCTCCTCCGACCAGATCTGCGTGGCCGGCACCTGCGTCAGCAACGTCTGCGGCGCGGGCACCTGCGTGCAGGGCCAGGTCTGCAAGAACGACTCGGTCTGCGTCGACGCCCTGTGCGCCTCGGTCACCTGTCCCGGGGCACAGCAGTGCATCGGCGGCACCTGCTACCCCACCTACTGCGGCGGCAGCACCGGCTACCAGCCGTGCGCCAGCGGCATGGTCTGCGACAACGGCAAGTGCACCGAGACCCGCTGCGTCGGCGTCAGCTGCCCCTCGGGCCAGGTCTGCGCCGGCGGCCAGTGCGTCACCGGCACCGGCTGCCCCGCCGGCGGCTGCAAGGCCGGGCAGCTGTGCCTGGCCGGCGCCTGCCGCGACGCGACCTGCGCCACCGCGGCGTGCAAGCCCGACCAGTACTGCGTCGACGACGTCTGCGTGACCCCTTCCTGCGCCGGCGTGCAGTGCCCCACCGACCAGATCTGCGTGGGCGGCGACTGCGTCACCAACGTCTGCGGCAGCACCACCTGCGCGCCCGGCCAGGTCTGCGACGAGGCGGCCGAGGCCTGCGTGGACACCGTCTGCCTGACCACCGACTGCCCCACCGGGGAGATCTGCGTGGGCGGCACCTGCACGACCAAGAACTGCCCGGGCGGCATCAAGTGCCCCGCCGGCCAGGCCTGCATCCAGGGCGGCTGCCTGGACTCGGGCTGCGTCAACGTCACCTGCCCGGCCGGCCACTACTGCGAGGCCGGCTCGTGCGACCACGTCTGCAACGACAGCGAGAAGCTCCTGCAGCGACGGGGTCGACGACGACTGCGACGGCCTCGTCGACTGCGCCGACTCGGACTGCGCCACCAAGACCTGCAACGACGGCATGGACTGCACCAAGGGCGACAAGTGCAGCGCTGGCCTGTGCGTGGGCACCGAGACCTGCACCACGCCCGACGCCTGCCACGCCGGCACCGGCCAGTGCAAGCCCTCCACCGGCAAGTGCGAGTACGCCCTGCGCGCCGTCGGCGCCCCCTGCACGCCCAGCGGCACGCCGGCGACCTGCACCGACTACGCCTGCACGGTCTCCGCCACCTGCACCGGCACCCCCAGCCCGCTGGACACCACCTGCGGCGCGGGCCAGGTGTGCGCCGCCGGCGCCAGCTGCGACCCGGCCGGCGGCCGCCAGTGCGTCATCGGCGGCACGCCCTACGCCGCCGGCACCGTGAACCCCGCCAACGTCTGCCAGTACTGCGCGCCCGCGCTGTCGACCAGCGCCTGGTCGCCGCGCATCTCCGGCACGGTCTGCTCCTCCGGCGCCTGCAACGCCCAGGGGCAGTGCCAGCCGGGCTGCGTCATCGGCAGCAGCGTCTACGCCAACAACGCCGCCGACCCCTCCAATCCGTGCCGCTACTGCGACCTGGCCAAGAGCGCCAACGACTGGAGCTTCAAGGCGTCGGGGACGGCCTGCGGCTCCGGCAAGATGTGCGACGCCACCGCCACCTGCGTGAAGGGCTGCAACATCGCGGGCAAGGTGCGGCTCGACCTGCAGGAGAACCCGGTCAACCCCTGCGAGGTCTGCGACGTCAGCGCCAGCACCAGCGCCTGGACCGCGGCGCCGGCGGGGCGCAACTGCGCGGCGGGCAAGGTGTGCGAGGGCAAGACCTGCAAAGACGGCTGCTGGATCGACGGGGCCTTCGTCGCGCCCCAGGCGGTCGACGCCGAGGACGAGTGCCAGGCGTGCCTGCCGGCGGTGACCGTGGGCAGCTACAGCCGCAACGACGGCGCGACCTGCTCGGAGGGAACCTGCATCAACGGACAGTGCCTGGGCGGCTGCACCATCACCACCATCACCGGCAGCGGCAACAGCATCGTCGAGACCAAGACCAAGTACAAAGACGGCACGACCAACCCGCAGAACGAGTGCCAGGCCTGCGACATCAACAACCCGAAGGAGTGGTCGAACAAGGCCGACGGCACCGAGTGCTCAGGCGGCAAGACCTGCCTGGGCGGCGGCTGCGGAGAAGGCTGCGTGGTCAACGACAAGCACTACGGACCGGGCGAGAAGAACCCCGAGAACGCCTGCCTGTACTGCGACCCGGCCCAGAGCACGACCAAGCTCTCGCAGATGCCGGACGAGACGGTCTGCGGGTCGGGAAAGATGTGCTACCACAAGCTCTGCACCGCCATCTGCCTCATCAAGGAAGGCGACACCTGGGTCCCCTACCCCGAGAAGTCGACCTTCCCCGACGACCCGGCCACGACCGACGTCGACGAGTCGGACACCTGCAAGCAGTGCGACCCCTCGCGCTGGTTCTTCGGCTGGAGCGACTGCAAGAAGCACTCGGTCTGCTGGGAGGAGTGGGGCGGCGACGACCCCGACGGCCGCATGTGCCGGCTGGGCTGCATCGAGCGTGAGACGCCGACCGCGCCGCTCGAGTACTACGAGAACGACGAGGTCAACCCGAAGGAGTTCTGCCAGATCTGCGACATCAACTACAGCAACTACCACTGGAAGCCGCGCCACGAGGCCGTGGACTGCGCCACCTACAAGGTCTGCAACCACGACGGGCACTGCGACTACGGCTGCGGCATCGGCGGGCACTACTTCTTCCCCGACGAGATCAGCCCCTGGAACCCGTGCGCCATCTGCAAGGAGCACCAGGCGGTGCACTCCTGGAACTACCTGCCGGCGGGCACCGTCTGCGGCGACAACGAGGGCGTCTGCCACAACAACTGGTGCGACGACGGCTGCTGGATCGGCGGGTCCTACTACGGCGACGGCGCGACCCACGGCGGCTCGGGCAATGGCGCGTGCGAGAAGTGCGACACCGACAAGAGCCGCACCGGCTGGCAGCTCAACGGCGGCGCGAGCTGCGGCACCAACCAGAAGTGCTCGACCAAGACCAATACCTGCTGCGCCGCCGGCGCGGGCGACTGCTAGCCGTCAGTCGTCAGAAAGCTGGCTTCCAGGCAGCGCCGGTGGCTTCGCAGCCGCCGGCGCTGTCGTTTTGCAAGTACCCGAAAGCACCGGCGATTCCGGCGATTCGTGAAATCCTGAATCCCAAGGGGCTGTATTTGCTCGGGAAATCGGTGGCGGCCCGCATCCATATATAGGGCCGGTCCTAGGTCGCATCGGTCGCATACGTCCTATGTGTCCCATGTGTCCCCCGCGTCCTATGGGACCTATAGGACCTATGCGACGAATGAGACCGGGGACGTTGCTGCGGCGGCGTGGAAGCCGGCCGCCACCCAGGCTAGACTCCGCCGCGCTTTTCGACAGGAACCCCGGGGGCAGGAGAGGCTACGAGCCCCATGAGCTGGCTCATCGAGCTGCTGCATCCGGACAAGGCGGGCCACGCCTCCGTGGCCCACTCCATCCTCATCCTCGGGCTGGTCATCGCGCTGGGCCTGTTCCTGGGCTCGCTCAAGTTCAAGAACCTGTCGCTGGGCGTGGCCGGCGTGCTCTTCGCGGGCATCGGCTTCGGCCACTTCGGCCTGAACGTCTCCAGCGAAGTCCTGGAGTTCGCGCGCGAGTTCGGCCTCATCCTGTTCGTCTACACCATCGGCATGCAGGTCGGACCCGGCTTCTTCAGCTCGCTCAAGCGCCAGGGCCTGAAGCTGAACATGCTCGCCGCGGCCATCGTTGCCCTGGGCGCCTTCTTCACGGTCGCCATCCACTACTGGGGCCAGGTCCAGTTCCCGGCGGCCATCGGCATGTTCTCCGGGGCGACCACCAACACGCCCAGCCTCGCCGCCGCGCAGCAGGCGATGCAGGACAAGGCGCTCTCCGACGAGCTGCGCACCATGCCGGGCCTGGGCTACGCCATCAGCTACCCGTTCGGCGTGCTGGGGATCATCCTGACGATGATGCTGATGCGGGCCCTGTTCCGCATCGACGTCGCCAAGGAGAGCCAGATCTTCCTCTCCACCCAGGCCGCCGACCGCCACGACCTGGGCCGGCTGAACCTGGAGGTCCAGAACCCCAACCTCGACGGCCTGGCGCTCAAGGACGTGCCGTTCCCGTCGGACTCGGGCGTCGTGGTCTCGCGCATCCTCCACGCCGGCAAGGTCGCCGCGGTCACCCCCGAGACCCGGCTCGCGCGCGGCGACGTGGTGCTGGCCGTCGGCCCGCGCCCCAAGCTCGACCAGCTGCGCATCCTCGTCGGCGCCCCCAGCCAGACCGACCTCGCCGAGCTGCCCTCGACCATCACCTCCAAGCGCCTGATCGTGACGCACAAGGAGGCGATCGGCCGGCCCGTGACCGAGGTGAACGACAGCATGCGCCGCTTCGGCGTCACGCTGACCCGGGTCGCGCGCGCGGACATCGAGCTGCCGGTGAGCGACGAGGTGCGGCTCAACTTCGGCGACCAGGTGATGGCGGTGGGCGAGCCTTCGGCCATCGACAAGGCGGCGCAGGAGCTGGGCAACCAGCCCAAGGCGCTCAACCACCCGATGCTGGTGCCGGTCTTCGTGGGCATCGCGCTGGGCGTGGTCATCGGCAGCTGGCCGCTGTACTTCCCGGGCGCGCCGGCGGCGGTGAAGCTGGGCCTGGCCGGCGGACCGCTGCTGGTGGCCATCGCACTCTCGCGGATCGGCAAGATCGGCCCGCTCGTCTGGTACATGCCCATCAGCGCCAACTTCATGCTGCGCGAGGTGGGCATCTCGCTCTTTTTGGCCTGCGTGGGGCTCAAGAGCGGCGACCGGTTCGTCTCCACGCTCCTGCAGGGCGACGGCTTCAAGTGGATGGCGCTGGCCGCGCTGATCACCCTCCTGCCGCTGCTGATCGTCGGCCTGGTCGCCCGCCTGGCGCTCAAGCTCAACTACCTGTCGCTGTGCGGCCTGCTCGCCGGCTCCATGACCGATCCGCCGGCGCTGGCGTTCGTGACCCAGGCCACCGGCTCCGAGGGCCCGTCCATCGCCTACGCGACCGTCTACCCGCTGACCATGTTCCTGCGCGTTCTCTTCGCGCAGTTCCTGGTGATCTACCTGCTCTGAGCCACCCCGCGGGCCTCACCCCCTGACCCCCTCTCCGGCTTCGCGGAGAGGGGGAACTCGACCTTGCAGCTTGGGAGTGATCTCGGCGCTCGGCGGACGAAGCTGCGCACGCGGGAGCCGCGGCCCGCGGCAGTCTGGCTCCGCGGAGAGGTGACTTCCTCTCACTCCAGGTTCGAGGCCCTGCGGCTTCGTTCACCCATTGGAGCCGCCAGGTTACCGACGCACGTATGAGTTCCCCCTCTCCGCGAAGCCGGAGAGGGGGTCAGGGGGTGAGGTTCGAAGGCGGCCAGCGGGTGAGGCTCGTGGTAGTCTCCCCGCCATGTTCAAGACCCTGAAAACGGCGCTCGTCGCCGGCGCGCTGCTTTGCGCCCCGGCGGCGTGGGCGCAGGACCTGGGGCTCGACCTCTCCGACGGTCCGGACCTGCGACCGACGCTGGCCGTGCTGGGCATCGGCATCCCCACCACCGCCGACGCCGCGCAGAAGGCCCGCGCCGACAAGCTGACGACGGCGCTCGTCGCCGCGAGCCGCAAGACCAACTGGTTCTCCAAGGTGATGGACCCCGCGGAGTGCGCCGCCAAGCTCGGTGACGGCGCGGGCGCCGCGCTCCACTGCGAGACCGCCGACTGCCTGGTCGACCTCGCGCGCCAGCTTGGCGTCGACCGTGTCCTCGCCTCGCAGATGGAGTTCCCCGCCGACGGCCCCAACCTCAAGCTCCTGGCCATCGACGCCGGGGTCGGCGCCTCCTCGCTGGACGTCGTCGACGTCCTCGCCCAGGGCAAGAGCGCGGGCTTCGAGCGCAGCGTGGCCGGCGCCTTCAAGCCCCTGCTGCAGAAGTTCTCGACGCTGCTCGGCACCCTCAAGGTCGTCCCCAGCGACCCCGCCGCCACCGTCGAGGTCGGCGGGCGCCTTCTGGGCGTGGGCACGGTCGAGAAGCGCGTCGCCGCCGGCTCGCTCAAGGTCCGCGTCACCCTGCCCGATCACCACGCGTTCGAGACCGAGGTCACGCTCGAGCCCAAGGGGAGCGCGACCGTCGAGGCCAAGCTCGAGAAGAAGCTGCTCGTCGCGCCGCAGCTGGGTGACGCGCCGCCCCTCGAAGCCACGCGCCCCGCCGCTCCCAGCACCCCGATCTTCAAGCGCGGCGGGCTGTACGTGGCGGTCGTCGGCCTGGCCGCGGTCGGCACCGGCGTCTTCTTCGCCATGCGCGCCAACGACATCAAGTCCAAGGCCGCCGACGCCAACAACGACGGCATCGTCGACGTCAGCCGCTGGCAGCGCAACCAGGCCATCAAGGACGCGCAGCTGGGCAACATCCTGATGGGCGCGGGCGGAGGGGTCGCGCTCGGGGGCGCGCTCTGGTTCATCTTCGAACCGGCGCCCTCCATGCCCGGCAAGGAAGGCAAGGAGCCGGGCGGACCCAAGACCGAGCCGACGCCCGTGGGGTTCCTCTTCAAGATCGGCGGGGAGATCTAGCCGTGCGTACCGCGACCCATCGCCTCGTGAAGCTCTCCTGCGCCGCGGCCCTCGCCACCCTGGGCACCTGGGCGGCCTCGGGCTGCATCCTCGACAACCTCCCCGACCGCAACGCGGTCTACTCCTGCAAGACCACCGCGGACTGCGCCGGCGACGGCTTCGTCTGCGTCGCCCTGGCCGAGGGCTCCCAGTTCTGCTGCCGCCCCTCGCCCGAGCAGTGCGACGGCAAGGACAACGACTGCAACGGGAAGACCGACGACCTGGGCGAGCAGAAGTGCTACTCCGGCGACGCGGACAACGTCGGCAAGGGCATCTGCCGGGAAGGCATCCGCACCTGCAACGGGGGCCACTGGAGCGAGTGCTTCGGCGAGGTCTTGCCTTCCACCCGCGAGAACTGCAACGGCCTGGACGACGACTGCGACGGCCAGACCGACGAGGACTACGACTTCAACACCTCCGACGAGCACTGCGGCCGGTGCAACAGCCCGTGCAGCGGCGGGACGTGGTGCGCCAACGGCAAGTGCACCAAGGACGCCGAGAGCTGCAGCGACAACTTCGACAACGACCGCGACGGCACCACCGACTGCTTCGACACCGACTGCCCCGGCCAACCCTGCAAGCCCAGCCCCACCGCGTTCACCTGCGACGACCAGCAGCAGTGCTCCTGCCACGGCGTACTCACCCCGCCGGCCGAGAAAGTCTGCGACGACCACTTCGACTCCGACTGCGACGGGCTGCTCGACTGCGCCGACCCCGACTGCGAGGGCGGCTCGTGCGGCGCGGGCTGTGTGTGCAAGGCGCTGGCGATGACCGAGGTGGCCTGCGACAACACCCGCGACGACGACGGCGACGGCAGCACCGACTGCAACGACGCCGACTGCGCCGGCGCCTCCTGCGGCACGGGCTGCGAGTGCGACGGGACCAAGAAGCACGAGACCGACTGCACCGACGGCGTGGACAACGACGGCGACTTCAAGCGCGACTGCATCGACGAGGACTGCATCGGCGAGTCCTGCAGCAAGTCGGGCGGCGGCTCGGGCGTCTGCGCCAACCACGCCTGCAACTGAACGCGCGAGCCGCCTGGCGATGGCCCGAGCCGCAAGCGTGAGCGCGCGGGCCTCCTGCTGCCCTGTGCAGTGACCGGGAACGAATCAAGCAGGATTCGCTCTTGGCATCCGGCGCCTTTCGGAACCTGGGTCCGCTCGAGCTCGATTCGGGCTTGGTCACTGCACAGGGCTCAAGGAGGCCCGACGCGCTGACGCTTGCGGCTCACTTTCCCAGCAGGTTCCAGATCCACCCGTGGAACTTGTGCATCCCCTCCGGCCGCGCGTGCATGAGGATGCAGGCGCCGTGCACCTCGGAGATCCCCTTCTCCTTGCACAGGGCGATCGCCTGTTCGGACTCCGAGCCCTGCTGCATCCACACCTTGCCGATGCCCACGCGGGCGCAGTCAGCCACGACGTCCGCGGTCCGCTCCGGCGGCACCACCGTCACCACCGCGTCGGGCTTCTGCGGGATGTCGTCGAGGCGGCGGTAGCACTTCTCGCCCTCGATCTCGTCCGCGTCGATGTTGACCGGGTAGACCTCGTAGCCGCGCTTGCGCAGCGCCTTGAGCGCGTAGCTGCCGAACCCCTTGCCGCTCTTGGAGACGCCGACCACGGCGATCCGCTTCTGCTCCACGAACGCCTGCTTTTCCGGCTGCATGGATTCGAGTCCCTCCCTTCGGGTGCACGCGGAATCCTACGCCGGGCCCCCGGCTCGATTGCACCGGGCGAACGTGCTAGCCGTGGGCCATGCACGAGCACCGGACACTCCTCGCGGTCCTCTCGCTGAGTTCGCTTCTTCTTGCCGCATCCTGCGCGACCTCGTCGTCCTCCGCGCGGTCCGGCGGTGAAGGCCCGCGGGCCTGCCCGGAGACGCCCTTCAGCCGCGACTGGACGCGCTTCCCGGCGATCATCGAGCTCCCCGAGCTCCGAGAGCCGCTCTACGCCGTCGGCGACGTCCACGGCGCGCTGCCCGAGCTCAAGGAGCTGCTCGTCCGCGCCGGGCTCATCCGCCTCGAGGGCGCCGACGGCTTCGAGTGGACTGGCGGCAAGGCCGTGCTCGTCCAGACCGGCGACCTGATCAACAAGGGGCCGCTCTCGCTCGCGGCCATCGAGTTCGCCATCGCGCTCGAGGAGAAGGCGGCGGCACAGGGCGGCCGGGCCCTCTTCGTCGCCGGCAACCACGAGATCGGCTTCCTCGCGAAGGCTCCGCAGAAGTGGTACCGGCACATCGCCGACGAGGCGAAGGCCCGCGGGCTGGAGGTCTGCTCCGGGGTCCACGCCGCGGGCACGGTCTTCGGCCAGTGGCTGCGCACCCGGCCGGCGGCGGTGGTCGTCGGCGGGCTCTACTTCTCGCACTCCGGCAACTCGCAGGGCATGACCCGCGCGCAGATCGACGCCTTCTACCGCGACCTGATCGACCGGGCGGATTGGGGCTCGAAGCGCGGCTGCGGCGACCCGAGCGCCCACCTGCCCGGATTCTTCAACGCCGACGTCTGGTGGGGGCCCCACGGCTCCCGCCTCGACGGCTGGCTCTCGGCGCTGGGCGTGCGCCAGGCCGTCTTCGGCAACGACCCGAACGCCTTCAAGGCCAAGGGAAAGCTCGTCGCCGCCTTCGGCAACGAGGCCGGACGTGCGCTCTTCAAGCTCGACGTGGGGACGGTCTACGGCGACAGCCGCGGCGCCATCCTGCGCTGCGCCGAGGTCACCTCGGCCGGCTGCGTGGATCCCCAGCGTCTCCTCAACCCGCCCGCCGGCGACCAGAAGCAGGGCGCAGTCACCTTTGAGAAGCTGCCGATCGACGGCGAACCGCCTGCCCAGGACGAGCCGCCGCCGGCCTCCTGGGGCTGCTAAGCTTCTCCGCCCATGTCGTCGCGCCTCCCGCACCTCGCGCTGCTCGCCCTGTCCGCCGCCGTCGCGGCCGCTGCCGGAGGCGCTTGCTTCACGCCCATTCCCCAGGCGGCCCTCCCGGACACCGGCGACCGCCGCACCGATGCCGGCGACGCCGGTCCTTCGAATCTCGACGGTTCGTGCCCCGAGTGCCTGCCGGCTTGCGAAGGCACCTGCACCCCCGACGTCGGCTGCCCGTTTGCCACCGGCGGCGGCTTCACCTTGGGCTGCGCGCCTGCCAACTACTCGCTGGCCGTCGCCTCCTCCGACGCGGGCACCCTGGAGCTGACCGTCTCGACGTGCGCTTGCGGCGAGGCCTGGGTGGGCACGGGGGCTCCCGGGGCCTGGAACGGCAACGAGACCTTCCACTCCAGCTGCGGCCGTACGCTCTCGCGCGTTGGGCCCGCCGACGAGCGGATGATCCTGGTGAACGAGCCGACCGGCACCGTGCGGCTGTTCGAGCGCCGCTGGAACGGAAGCTGGCGGCTCACCGAGCCTCCGCAGATCCGCGCGCCCGCCGCCCTGGAGATCGACTCGGCGGGCAACCCGCACCTCGCTGGGTTGGGCCAGGGCGCGGTGCTCCACCTGGTGCGCATCAACGAGGAGTGGATCATCGACCCCGCCGCCAACGCGGACTCGGACACACGCGGGCTGGTCATCCTCGCGCTGGGGCCCGACGACCTGCCGCGCATCGCGTTCTCGGAAGGCGACGTGAAGCTGGCGACCAAGAGCGGCTCCGCGGACGCGGGATTCCAGTGGCAGCACTCGACGGCCAGCTTCCGCGGCACGCCGCTCTCGCTCGAGGTGGACGCCCAAGGCCGCGCCAACCTGCTCTACCTCGACCACGGCGTGCGCTACGCCCTGCAGACGGCGAACGGCGCCTGGGTGGCGGAGCTGGTGGACGAGAAGGCGACCGCCGCGCAGCTCGCATTCACCTCCGACGGCTGCCCGTGGGCCATCTGGTCGCGCGACGGCATCTACTTCGGCGAGCGGACGGCTGCCGGCTGGACCTCGGACCGGGTGGCCGAGGGCACTTTCGGCGCCGAGGACGAGCCGCTGGTCATCCTCCCGGACCGCCGGCCGATGGTGCTGCACGGCGGGGCAACGATGAGCTTCTCCGGCCGCTGAGGCTCCCCAACAGCATGCTTCTGGCGCCGGACGGCCCGCGGTAGATTCCGCGCCCTCCCGGAGGTCGGTCCGATGGCTGAGAGCGAAGACATCCTTCCGCGCGCGAGCGCCCCGGCGCTGGACGCCATCCTGGGCAAGCGCTTCCCGGTGCTCGACGACGGCTTCGTGCGCGTCGTCGACTACATGGGTGCGGACGAGTCGATCGTCCAGGCCGCGCGCGTCTCCTACGGGCGCGGGACCAAGCAGGTCACCGAGGATCGCTCGCTCATCCGCTATTTGCTGCGCAACCGGCATACGAGCCCGTTCGAGATGTGCGAGCTCAAGCTCCACGTCCGCGTCCCCATGGACTGCTGGCGCCAGTGGATCCGCCACCGCACGGCGAGCGTGAACGAGTACTCGACGCGCTACTCGCTGGCCATCACCAGCTCGCAGAAGACGCCGCCCGACGCGTGGCGCAGCCAGAGCAAGGACAACAAGCAGGGCAGCGGAGCGGCGCTGGAGCCGCAGGTGGGCGAGGAGCTCTCGCGCGAAGAGGCGGAGTTCATCGAGTGGGCACAGCAGGTCTACGAGCACCGCATCGCCGAGGGCGTGGCCCGCGAGCAGGCTCGCAAGGATTTGCCGCTGTCGACCTATACCGAGGCCTATTGGAAGTGCGACCTGCACAACCTGCTGCACTTCCTGGAGCTGCGGATGCACGCCCACGCGCAGCAGGAGATCCGCGCGTACGCCACCGTCATCGGCGAGGAGCTCGTGAGGCGCTGGGTGCCGCTGGCCTGGGAGGCCTTCGTCGACTACCGGCTCAAGGGGTTCGAGCTGTCCCGCGCGGACATCGCGGTGATCGAGGGCATCTCCAAGTCGGCGCAGGACGGCATCAAGGCCGCGGTGGAGCTGGGGCTGCTCGACGAAGGTGGGAAGCGGCCCAGCAAGCGCCGCGAGCTGGACGAGCTGGAGGTGAAGCTGGCGCGGCTGGGTATCAAGGCGCCGTGGCTGAGCTGACGTCCACTCGGTCCACTTCGTCGACTCCGTCCACTTCGTCCACCAGTGCTACTTGATGTTGTCTCCGAGCGAGAGCAGCGGCAGAAAGGCTGCGATCGCGTTGAAGGCGACGGTCAGGAGGGAGAGCGCGGCAGTCGCAACCAGTACCGACCTTCCTTCGGACCGATAGTTCTTTGTTCGAAGCGCTGCCGCTGCGACCAGGACCAGCACGGTCGAGACGCCAAGAACGACCAGCGGGAGTCTGGAGTCCAGGACGAACTGCGTCGGTCCAGGCAACGTTCCACCGTAGTCTGCGAAGAGACGCCTGAACCTACCGAGCGCAGCCGATTCGAGCGCGAGCCCGAGGATGGCTGTCGCCGCAACCCCGAATGTCACGAAGTCAGCCGGCTTCATGGGCTGCGGTTCCATACCGGCAGTGTAGCGCCAGCACTTCGATTCTGAGAGGGACCAGCGCGCCTCGGATTCTCAGGTCCGCACGGTTGCCCGACCCCGGCGCGGAGGCCGGCTACTACACGTCGGGCGCGCTTCGGATCTTCCTCTTTCGCACGGTTGCCCGACCCCGGCGCGGAGGCCGGGTACTACACGTCGCTGCGCGCGAACTCGGCGCCGGGCGCTCCGTGGTAGTGGTTCTGGCGCATGCCCAAGCCCCGCCCGACGCTCCACCACTTCCGCTTCTCCCCGCCCCGCCCGGCGAAGTGGGTCCACCTCAAGGGCGACTTCACCGACTGGTTCAAGAAGCACGGCATGGACCCCGTCGGCGGCGGGGCGTTCGAGCTGCCTCTCGAGCTCGAGCCGGGCGTCTACGCCTACAAGTTCCACGTCGATGGCGAGGCCTACTTCCTCGACCCCTCCAACCCGCGCACCGAGGCCTCGGGCGCTGGCCACCAGAACAGCCTGCTGGTCGTCGACGGCACCGAGGAGCCGGTCATCCACGCGCCCGCTCGGCCGTGCCTCTTCCTCGACGAATCCGGCGCGCTCATCGTCCGCGCCCGCCTGCGCCGCGGCGCCGGCGAGGGCATGGACTTGCTCCTGCTCGGCTCCGAGGGCGAGCTGCGCGTCCCCATGACCTGCGCGGGCGGCGACGCCGAGCACCTCTGGTTCGAGACCGGCCTCGACGACGCCGCCGACGCCTCGCTGCGCTACCTCTTCGAGATCACCGGTAACGGCTCGCACTCCGGCAAGCGCTGCGGCCGCGGCACGGCCTGCGCGCCGTTCGTCGTCCCCGCCGCCAGCGTCCCCAAGCTCGAGCCCGCGCGCTTCGCCGGCCGCTCCATCTACCGCATCGTCCTCGACCGCTTCCGCTCCGGCCGCGGCCCGCTCTTCCAGGTCCTCAGCCCGTCCGTCGAGGAGCGCGCGGGCGGCAATCTCGCCGGCCTGCTCGCCGCCATCCCGCACCTGGCCGACCTGGGCGCCGACGCCCTCCTCCTCACCCCGGTCGCGCTCTCGCCGACCTACCACCGCTACGACCTCTTCGACCCGCTCACGCTCGACCCCGACCTGGGCACCGAGGAGGACCTGCGCGCCGTCGTCGCCGCCGCCCACTCGCGCGGGATGCAGGTCCTCTTCGACTGCGCGGTGAGCCACGCCAACCCGGGCTTCCCGCCCTTCCGCGACGTCTGGGAGAAGGGCGCCACCTCCAAGTACGCCGACTGGTTCTTCATCTTCCGCTTCCCGCTGGAGATCGACCGCGCCAACCCGGCCTACCTGCACTACCCGGACGGTCCGCACCTGCCGATGCTCAACACGCGCAACGAGGAGGTGCTCCGCTACCTCGAGCGCTACGTGACGCGCTGGACGAAGCTGGGCATCGACGGCTGGCGCCTGGACGCGGTGGCCGACGTCCCGCGCACCGCCTTCGAGCGCCTGGCCGCCGCGGCGCGCAAGGTGAACCCCGACGCCGTCTTCCTCTCGGAGCTCGTCCCCGACGGCGCGCCGCGCTACCTGGGCCGGCCCGGCGAGGCCATCTCCGACTTTCCCACCAGCAACGCCATCCTCGATTTCTTCCTGCGCCGCTCCTTCTCTGCCGAAACGCTGGCGGACCTGCTGCGCCGCCGCAGCTTCTTCTTCGGCGCCGACCTGGAGCGGATGCTGCTCTTCCTGGCCGACCTCGATCAGGCGCGGCCGCTCACCTTGGCCCAGGACCCGGCGCTGGTCCGGCTGGCGGCGGTGTTCCTCTACACCGCGCCGGCGACTCCGCTCCTGCTCTACGGCGACGAGGTGGGGCTCTCCAGCAACCAGGCGGCACAGTCCTTCGAGCAGGGCCTCGACCGCGTCCCCATGAGCTGGGACGAGCAGAAGTGGGACACGCAGACGCTGCGAGTCGTCCGCGCTCTCCACTGGCTTCGTGCCGAGGCTCCCGTCGCCGGCGGCGCGTTTCAGGTCCTGCTCGCGCGCGGGCCAGTGTTCGCTTGGTCGCGCCTCGGTGAGCGCGAGGAGATCGTCGGAGTCGTCAATGTCGGGGACGCTCCTGCCCGCGTCTCGCTGCCGGAGCTTGGAGGTGGCATCCCGGAGTTGGAGATTGTCACCGGCTCCGTTCACCTCGAGCCCGACTCGGTCGTTCTCGCTCCGCGGTCGGGCGCGCTCATGCGCCGCGCGCTCCCCGGCACCGAGTCCGTCGATCCCGCCTGGCGCAACCTGCAGCGCACTGACCGTGCCTTCCGCCGCGGCTCCACCGGCATCGCACGACCGTCGCGCTTCTATTTGAACCTCACCGAGCGCTGCAATCTGCGCTGCGCCCACTGCATCACTTGCGCCCCGGACCGCACCTCCACCGGGGTGGCCCGCGACATGGACCCGCGCGTGCTCGACGCGCTCGAGCCGCACCTGGCCCACGCCACCTACGTCGGCCTCGTCCACGCCGGCGAGCCGACCCTCGCCCCGCTCCTGCGCCCGATGCTCGAGCGCCTGCGTACCGCCCGCCGCGGCGGCCCCACCGTCGTCCACCTGCTCACCAACGGCATGACGATGGACGAGGCCCGCTTCGTCGACCTCGCCCGACTCGGCGTGCGCTCCATCTCTTTCTCCGTCGACGGCGTCACGCCCGAGACCAACGACCGGCTCCGCGTCGGCTCGCGCATCGAGAAGCTGAGCGCGCTCCTGCCCAACCTCGTGCGCATCCGCGCCGCCGAGAAGCTCGATGTTCGGATGGGCATCGCCTACACGGTCACCGCCTCCAACGTGAAGGAGACGGCGGCGGCGGTGAAGCTGGCGGCGCAGGCCGGCCTCGACTGGATCAAGCTCGAGGAGATGTATCCGATGAACGCGCTCTCGGAGCGCGAGGCCGCCATCCCCAAGGCCGCGCTCGGCCGTGCGCTCGCGGCCTCACGCGAGGCGGCCAAGAAGAACGGCATCGTCCTTCTCGAGCACTTGGAAGACCAAGTCGTCCGGAAGTGCGCGCTGCACAAAAACACCGCAGTGCGCGCCTTCAGCCTGGGCGACGACTTCGTGAACCGGATGGAGATCAGCCCGTGCCGGCTGCCGTTCGAGCTGGCCTGCGTCGAGCCCGACGCCGAAGTGAAGCCCCTGAGCTTCCACCACCCGCCGGCCGGAAACCTGCTCCACCAAGACCTGCTGGAGCTCTGGAATTCACCGCTGTTCCGGCAGGTGCGCGAAGAGAGCGTGCGCGGGCGGATCTGCGGCGAGCGGGGCGCTCACTGCCCGGCGGATCCAGGTCCTGAGGGCTGGTAGTCGCGATGGGGTCAAAGAACGCCGCTGGCGTCAATCGCGTGGTCCGTCCGCGGCAACCAACCGAAGCCGTGGTTCCGGGTTAACCTCCTGTCCTTCCGGGCCGAAGTGGGAGACGGAGATGGACCTTCTCAATCGCTATCGCGCGCTGTGGGCCTTGCCGCTGGTCCTGGCGTCCTGTGCCTACGCCTCGGACTACGTGGTGCCCAAGGACGGCCGCGCCCGCGTCATCTGGCAGGGCGGCGAGCCGCGCGCGGTCGTCCCGGAGAAGTCGGGCGCGTGCGAGCTGGCCACCCGCGAAGCTTCCGCCAACTACAACCCGCCCGAGGCCGTGCAGCGCTGCATGGCCGACGAGGGCTGCGGCCCCGTGCACTACGAGCCGTCGATCTACATCGACGGCCACCCGCCCCTGCTCCACCCGCCGCTGTTCGGCCTGCACGATCACCATGGGCCGCACATCGTGCCGGTCGGCCCCAGCGTGCCCCTCCACCCGGGCGATCCCGTCCCGGGCCCGCACCAGGCGACGCCCGCCCCGCCCAAGGGCAGCTCCGGCGGCGGCAAGAGCTCCAGCGGCTCGTCCTTGGGCTCGCTGGGCGACGTGAAGGAGCTGGCGGTGGTGGCGGCGGTCATCGCCATCCTGACCATGCCCGCGGTGGCCATCGCGCTCGCCTCCACGCGGCCCGAGAACGAGAGCGGCGCCGCGAAGGCGGTCGACGAGGTCAACGCCTACAACGACCTGGTCCGCTCGCCCGGGAGCGCCTGCTCGCCGTATGCCTTGCCGCAGCTGCCGGTGATGCCGCAGGTGCAGGACTCGCCCGCCGCGGTCGTCCCCGACCCGCTGCCCGCCAACGTGCCGCCGCCACCGCCCGCCCCGGAGGGCCAGCGATGAGCCGCGCCGCCCTCCTCCTGATCCTGGCGCTGGCCGCGTCCCTGCTGACCGGCTGCAGCAGCGCCCAGTCCACCTACCGGCCCGCCCGTGTGCTCCCCACCGAGCTCAACGTCCGCTATGACGACGCCTTTTTGGTCTACGCCGGCAACAAGCAGCTCACCGAGGGCCCGGGCTTCGAAGGCCTGACCGACTTCGTGCACTGCGTCCCGGACGCGCGCCGCCACGCCGAGTCCGCCGAGAGCTGGGGCACCACGGCGAGCGTCCTCAAGGGCCTGACCTTCGGCTTCGTCGGACTGGGCCTGGGCGGGCTCGCAGGGCTGGGCTTCAACGGCAAGGACGACACCGCGATGGCCGGCCTGCTCATCACCGGAGTCGTGCTCGAGGCCGTGGCCATCGCCACCGGAGCCATCAGCCTGGGCGCCAAGGCGCAGGCAAGCGGCCACGCGCTGGACGCGGTCAACTACTACAACGACTCCGCCGGGTCGCTCGGGGGGATGTGCGGGGCTCCCGGCCTCCGCGCCGGGACGCCCGTGGAGTCCGCCGGGTCTGCGGCACGCTAGACCGGCTTGGTCAGCGCGCTTCAGATGCTGTTCAGAGAGGCTCTCCGCTACGGGCAGGCGGCGCGGGGGCTCTACCCGCTTCCAGGTCATCCGCCAGCTGCGAGGCGACCCGCTTCGCAGCCCGCCGCATGAGCCACTTCGGGGTCTGGAACCGGTTGTAGAGCTGCATCTGGGCGAGGTCGTTCTTCCAGTCGCTCTCGACGCCCAGGTACTTGCGCTCGGCCAGCACCTTCCCGGTCGCTGGGTCGGCGATCTCGATGGTGACCCCCATCAGCGCGCTGCACTGCCGCGGCATGGTGGCCGCGCGTGCCCGGTAACCATTCCCGTCGATCCTCTCCACCCGCTCCTCGTAGTCCCACGAGTCGATGGTCGCCTTGACGAGCAGCACCCCGGGCGCCGGCTCCACGACTCGGGCGACGCCCGACGCCGAGAGCGCCTGCACCAGCTCGCCCCAGAGCAACTCGCCCCACTCCGGCATGTCCTCGGGACCTTCGACGCTGACGCTCACGCGCCGGTCGCGGTCGGGCCCCAGGTCGATGGCCTCGCCGCGCGGCAGGAACGCCCCGGCGCAGCCCAGGCTGCCCAGCGAAGCCACCACCAAGCCCCATGCCCAGAGCCGACGCGTCATCGCCCTTCCCGTCCAAGCGCCCACCTGCGAGCTCAGGACTTAGAGCCGATGCCGCCTTCTTGGCAACCCGCCTCCTTCGCGGGCTCTAGTTGCGCCGGGACTACGGGGCGCCAGCAGGTGCAGCAGAGACGGGCCCGTCGAGGGGCTCGCTGGGGGCAGGGGGAGACCAACCCGGGCGCAGATCGCCCGCCAGCTGCGCGACGACACGCTTCGCCGCCTGCCGCATGAACCAGCTCGGAGTCTGGAACCGGTTGTAGAGCTGGAGGTGAGAGAGCTCGTTCAGCCAATCGCTCTCGACGCCCATGTACTTGCGCTGAGCCACGGCGTCTCCGGTGATTCCGTCGATCTCGACGTTGACCACCATGTGTGCCGTGCATTGCCGGAGCATCGGGAGCTCGAGTGCCCGGATGCCATTTCCTCTGACGGGCACGCTCGACCGCTCGTCGTAGTCCCACGCGTCCACGGCCACCTTGACGTGCAGCACGCCGGGCCCTGGCTCGTCGACGATGACTCCCCGCACGGAGAGCGCTTGCGCCAGCTCGTCCCGCAGCACGTCGCCCCACTCCGGCATGTCCTTGGGACCCTCGACGCCGACGCTCACGCGAGAGCCGGGGCCCAGGTCGATCGCTTTGAAGGGCCGCGGGCGCGCTCCGGCGCAGCCAGAGCCCCCCGCTCCGAGCAAAGCCGCCAGGCACCAGGCCCACCACCGACACGTCATTGGCATTTTCCGTCCGAGCGCTCACCTGCGAGCTCAGGACTTAGAGCCGACCGCCGCCTTCTTGGCAATCGCCGCCAAGGCCTCCATCAGCCCACCCGCGGTGTACGGCTTGGCCAGGAACACCACGCGGCCGCTCGCCGCCAGCTCCTCCACCTTCGGGTCGTCGTGGTAGCCGGAGCTGATGACCGCGTGCAGGTCCGGGACGACGGCGCGCAGGGCCTCGAAGGTGGCGATGCCGTTCATCCGGGGCATCACCATGTCGAGCACCACCGCCGCGAACTTGCCGCCGGCCTCCTTGAACAGCCGCACCGCCTCCTCGCCGTCCTTGGCCGTCGTCACCTCGTAGCCGGCCTGCTCGACCACGCCCTCGGCGAACATCCGCACCGTCGGCTCGTCGTCCACGATCAGCACCCGGCCGCTGCCCTTCTCCAGCGGCTTCTCGGCCCGGCGCTCGGTCCGCGCCTCCAGCCTCTCGGCGCTCAGCGGCAGCAGCACCCGGAACGTCGTCCCCTGGCCCTGCGCCGTCTCCACCCCTACCCACCCGCCGTGCGAGCGGACCGTGCCGTAGACCGCCGCCAACCCCAGCCCGGTGCCCTGGCCCGGGGCCTTGGTGTTGAAGAACGGCTCGAACAGGTGGGCCGCGGCCTCGCGGGTCATCCCCGAGCCGGTGTCGGCCAACAGGATCTCCAGATAATCCCCGGGCGAGAGCTGCTGGGCGTCGAGCGCGGCGCAGTCCTCCAGGGCGAGGCGGACGTTGCGCGTGGCGATGCGGAAGGTGCCGCCCTCGGGCATGGCGTCGCGGGCGTTGAGCCCCAGGTTGATGACCATCTGCTGCAGCTGCGCCAGGTCGCCCTTGATGACCACCGACCCGGCCTTCAGCGCGCTCTCGACGGCGATGCTCTTGTCGATGGTGCGCGCGAGCACCTGGAGCGCGCCCTGGATGGCCTCGTGGGCGTCGAGCGGCTTGACCCTCGCCGGCGACTTGCGCGCGTAGGCGAGCAGGCTCCTCGTCAGCTCGGCGCCGCGGGTGGCCGCCTCGCGCACGCCGGCGGCGACGGCGCGCGTCTCGGCGTCGAGCCCCTCGGTCTGCGCGAGGAGGTCCGCGCCGCCCAGGATGGCGACGAGCAGGTTGTTGAAGTCGTGCGCGATGCCGCCGGCCAGCCGCCCCACCGTCTCCATCTTCTGCGACTGCCGGACCTGCTCCTCCAGCCGGTAGCGCTCGGTCACGTCGCGGAAGACCATCACCACGCCGCGGACCGGGCCCTGTCCCGGGCCCGTCGAGGGGCCGGCGGCGCGGATGGGCGCGGCGCTGTCGGCGATCTGCCGGCGGGTGCCGGTCCGGGAGACGAGCTCGGTGTGGTTGGCCAGGCCCACCACCACCCCCTCGCGCAGCACGCGCGCCACCGGGTCCTCGGCAGGCTCGTCGGTGCCGCCCTTGACCAGCCTGAGCACCTCGGCCACCGGCCTGCCCAGCGCGGCGGCGAGCTCGAAGCCGCTCGAGCTCCTCCGCCACCGGGTTCATGCGCACCACCCGGCCGGCCTCGTCGGCGACGACCACGCCGTCCCCGATGGAGAAGAGGGTGGTGGCCAAAAACTCCTCGCCCGCGCGCCGCTCGGCCTCGCTGGCCTGCAGCTTCTTGGTCTGGCCCTCGATGGCCGCGCTCATCTGGTCGAAGGCGCGGGCGAGCCGGCCGACCTCGGTCTCGTCGTGGCCCAGCTCGCTGCGCGCCGCGAGGTCGCCTTCGGCCAGGCGCGCCGCGGCTCCGGCCACGCGCTGCAGGCGGCGCGCGACCAGGCGGTCCCCGACGTACCAGGCGCAGGCCAGCGCCAGGGCCACCGTGGAGAGCAGGATGAGCAGGTCGCGGCGCAGGACCGCCTCCGCGCGTTCGGTGATCCGGGCCTCGGGGACCTCCGCGCGCAGGTACATGTACGGCGCGCCGCCGGGCTTGAGGGCGAGCCGGTTGTAGACCACCAGGGTGCGCGAGCCGTCCGAGCCCGCCTGGTAGACGACCTCGCGGGGCGCGCTCGCCTTCATGCGCGCGAACGTCGACTCGTCATCCTTCCTGCCCAGGGCGTCCCGCTTCAGGCGCGAGTGGTAGAGCACCGTGCCGGCATGGTCGCAGGCCACCACCGTCGAGCCCGCCGGCAAGTCCACGTCCGCGAAGAGCGTCTCCAGGCTCGTGAGGCTGAAGCCGGCCTGGAGGATGGCCTGGAGCTGCCCGGCCGAATCGAGCACCGGGTGGGCGTAGTGGAGGACCGGTTCGTTGGCACTGCGGCTCAGGACGAACTCGCCGACCGCGCAGTCTCCAGTGGCGACGACGTCCTGGTAGAACTTGCGGTCGGTCACCGGCGGCGGGTTGGGGAACGGCTTGCCGGAGGCGAAGACGCTGCCGTCCGGGGCGTCGGCCACGAGCGCGGTGTAGCCGGGGTACTTCTCGAGCACCCGCGCGAGCAGGGCGCTCGCGGGCTCCGGCTCACGGCGGAGGATCTCCGGGAAGGAGGAGAGCGCGCCCAGCAGCCGGTGCATCTCGGCGGCGACGCCCGCCTGGCGCGCGGAGAGCGTGTCGACTGCGTCGGAGCAGACGTGCTCGGCCGCCTCGACGTCCGCGCGGTAGGCCCGGACGTCGTCCCACACCACGACCACGCTGACGGGCAACGCCGCCAGGGTCGCGGAGAGGAAGACCCAGGTGCGGATGGAGAGCGCCCGCTTGGTGGCCGTCGGGTTGCGCAAAGGCTGCCCCCTCTTTGCCCCGACCACCTCGAGCCTGTCGAGGAGCCAGCGCCAAGTCTTTGCCCCCCGACGTCCGTCCGACCGAAGGTCGCAGCGACCGGGCTCACATGGGGCCTGCCGCGCACCTTGTCGGGAAATACCTGCCTATCTTCAGCAACCTCGAGCTGCGACCCCGAGCTCGTCGGAGCCCGGGCCCGAAACAAGCTCGGGGTGTCGGAGACAAGCTCGGGGTGCCGGAGGCCTCAGACCTCCATCACTTCCTTTTCCTTCTTGGCCACGACCTCGTCGACCTTCACGCAGCCGGCGTCGACTTCCTTCTGCACGCGCTCGGTCGCCTTCTTCAGGTCGTCTTCGGTGATCTCGCCGTCCTTCTGGTACTCCTTGAGCATCTCGTTGGCGTCGCGGCGCTCGTTGCGGATGGCGATCTTGTGGTCCTCGCCCTTGGTCTTGCAGGTCTTGACGATGTCGCGGCGGCGCTCCTCGGTCAGCTGCGGCACGGGCAGGCGGATGATGTCGCCGTCGTTCATCGGGTTGATGCCGATGTTCGCCTCGCGGATGGCCTTCTCCACCGCCGGCAGCATCTTCTTGTCCCAGGGGCGCACGATGATCAGCCGCGGGTCGGCCACGGTCATGTTGGCCACGCCGTTGAGCGGGGTCGGGGCGCCGTAGTAGTCGACGCGGATGCCGTCGAGGATGGCGAGGTTGGCGCGGCCGGTGCGCACCCGGCCGAACTCGTGCTTGAGGGCCTCCACCGTCTTGTCGATGCGGCCCTTCAGGTCATTGACGACGTCGTCGGCGATTGCCATGGCTCGTTTAGCCTCCTGCGAGGATGGTTTCGACTCTGCCCACCACCGTGCCCACGTCCTCTCCCATCACCGCGCGCTTGATGGTGCCGGGCGCGGTCATGTCGAGGACCAGGATGGGCAGGTTGTTGTCCATGCACAGCGAGATGGCGGTGGTGTCCATGACCTTGAGCTCGCGCTGCAGGGCCTCGAGGTAGGACAGCTGCTTGAAGCGCACCGCCTTGGGGTCTTTCTTCGGGTCGGCGGTGTAGACGCCGTCGACCTTGGTGGCCTTCATGATCACCGCCGCGCCGATCTCCATCGCGCGCAGCGAGGCGGCGGTGTCGGTGGTGAAGTAGGGGTTGCCGGTGCCGGCGGCGAAGATGACGACGCGGCCCTTCTCCAGGTGCCGCAGGGCCCGCCGACGGATGTAGGGCTCGGCGACCGAGTTCATCTCGATGGCCGACAGCACCCGGGTCTGGGCGCCTTGCGACTCCAGGGCGCCCTGCAGGGCCAGCGAGTTGATGCAGGTGGCCAGCATGCCCATGTAGTCGGCACTGGCCCGGTCCATGCGCAAGGTCTCGGCGCTGATTCCGCGGAAGATGTTGCCGCCGCCGATGACCACGCCCACCTGCACGCCCAGGTCCGCGACCTCCTTCACCTGGCTGGCGATGAGCTGGAGGGTCGCCGGCTCGATGCCGTACTTGCCCTGGCCCATCAAGGCCTCGCCCGACAGCTTGAGCAGGATCCGCTGATACTTGGGGGACTTGGCGGTCTCGGGCATGGGGGATGGTCATAGCGGAGGGGTTTTGCCGGCGTCAAGAAGGGCTTCGGGCTGCGGGCCTCGGGCTTCGGGTACTGCGCTCGGGTGCCTGCCCCGCGTGCGGACTGTCGTTCACCGGGTCAAGGAGGGCTTCGGGCTGCGGGCTTTGGGCTTCGGGTACTGCGCTCAGGTGCTTGTCCCGCGAGTTGTCGTAACGGCCTTCCGAGCCTTGCGGAACAAGGCATGACGGCCTCGGGCACTGCACCGACGGCTTGACCCGAAGCCCGAAGCCTGTCTGTCCGGGTTAGGTTATTGGGGTCGACGTTTCTCTTTGGGGGCGTCTGGAGCGGGTCTGTGTCCATCGAACGGCAAGCGCTGTTGAAGGTTCTCGGGGCGCTCCCCGAGGCCGCCTTCTCGTCGCTCGAGGAGAACCCGACCACCCGCCTCGACCTCGAGCTGTCCATCGAGCACGGCGACATCACCGCGCTCGCGGCGCTCTGCTACTCCGCCTGGCTAGCCGAGGAGAAGGGCCAGCAGCTCGAGGAGGAGCACTGGCGCACGCTCGCCCACCTCGCCGACCAGGCGGACGAGCGCGAGACCATCGAGGCCTACTGGCCCCGCTGGCTGGAACAGCCCTGGCCCTTCGTCCCCCACCGGCGGTCGGTGCTGCTGGACGACGGGGTCTACGCGGCGATGAAGGAGCAGGGCCGGTCGATCATCGAGGTCGCCCAGGCGCTCCGGGACGCCGGCGCCAGCGAGGCCATCGCCGTGCGCATCCTGTGCGCGCTCTTCGGCCTGACGCTCCAGGACGCCATCACCCTGTTCCGCCCGCCCTGACCGGCGGGCGATGAGGGTGGACGCGGGCGGGTTTCTTTCCCAATCGGGAGCGTTTGGCTATCGTCTCGGACGGATTTCGGGCGCCACGAACCGGTAGGGACGCCTCGGAGGAGCACATGAGGAACATCGCTTTTGCCATCGCCGCGCTGGCCGCCGCGACGCTGTTGACCGCCTGCGGCAGCGGCGGCCCTGCCCGTCCGCAGCTCAAGGAGATCACCTACAACGACGGCACCAAGGTGCAGATGACCTACGAGGCGGACCACCTCACCACCGTGCGGACCGTCGACAAGAACAACGCCGTGGTCTCGAACGCCGCCATCACCTACGAGACGGGGTTGCTCAAGCGGTTCGCCCTCACGCAGTCGAACGCCACCCGGACCTTCAACTACTCGTATGACGAATCGGGGCGGCTGACGAAGATCGACGCGAAGCTCCGGCAACGACGTCTACCTCTACACCGCGACCTACAACCTGGGACGCATCCAGCGCACGCAGCTGAAGACGGTGGCCGGCGGCATGAGCATCGACACCACCACCGAGTACGAATACACCGACGCCGGGCAGCTCAAGACCCGCGACAGCACCGCGATCTGGACCATCCTGATCTCCGGCACGACGCGGACCGTCGAGACCTTCACCTACGCCACCGACACCGGCCTGCTGAAGGAGATTTCTTCGCAGACCGGAAACGAGAACCCGGTCCTCTTCGCCTTCACCTTCGACACCTCGTCGCGCCTGTCCAAGATCGTCGGAGGCGGCTCGACCTACACCGTCGAGTACGGCACCGACGGCAACGTCGACCGCACCACCGAAGAGCACAACGGCACCATCACCTACCGGGAGTACACCTACAACGGCGGCTCGGTGGCCGGCATCCTGGCCAATCCGATGGTCCAGTACGGCGAGCTCTTCGACATGGCGGGCCGCCCCCTGCCGACCGACCAAGTCTACCTGACCAGCGGGCTGATGGGCCTGGATTAGCCGTCCGGATACCGCCGGCGAATCGCCGGTTCGCGCTCGCTGGACGCCTGTCCAGCGAGCGCGTCGTTTTTCAGAGCATCCCCAGCACGACCCAGAGCATCGCGTGGGCGATGCCGCTGACCCACAGCGGCCGGTCCCTTCCGCGCAGCAGCCCGAAGGCGAGGCCAAGCGCGAGCTTGGAGACCAGCGCGAGCGGCGTGAAGTTGAGGTGGTAGACGCTGAAGATCGACGCGGTCACGAGGACGCCCACGCCGAGGCCCAGGCGCTTCACCAGCGCCGGCTGCAGGTAGCCGCGGAAGAGCGACTCCTCGGCGAAGGCGGCGTCGCAGGCGATGAGGGTGAACATCAGCCGCTGCTCGAGCGTGTAGCCGAAGAGCGTCGAGGCCACGCCGTGCGGTTCTGCGCCGGCCAGCCCCAGGGCGATGCCCAGGCAGAGCGCGATGGCTCCCAGCCCGCCGAGGGCTCCCAGCACCAGGCTCGGCCCTGCCTCGTCGCCGTGCCAGCCCAGCGCCCGCGGCGTCACCTTCCCCGCCAGGAACAGCCCGACGAGGGTGACCAGCCCGACCCGGTACAGGGAGAAGCAGGCGAGCGCGATGAAGGAGGTCCGGTCGCCGGCGAAGAGCTTCTCCGGGGCCAGGCCGAGCGCGCCGGCCATCGCGAACATCAGCGGGAAGCCTGCCGCCAGCAGCGCGACGAGCGCCAGGGCGTGGACGAGCCGAGCCCGGCTCTCGAGAGGCCAGCGCCCGGCGGAACTTGCGGTCATGTCCAACATGCGCGGCACTCTGCCATGGCCCGCGACTTCGCGTTCAGCCGATGACCAGTTGCGTCCGCTGCGCGGCGGCTGCGATGCGCGCGCTGGCGCCGGAGTTGAAGGCCAGCGCGTCCGCCTCCACGCCGTCGGAGAAGATCACTCCGCCCGAGGGCATCTGCGACTCGAGCACCAGCGATTCGCCGGGCTTGATGACGCCGGCGGCGAGGCCGATGCGCGAGTGCCGGCTGGCGAAGGGCTCGCGCACCACGAACACCAGCCGCGGGTCCTCCCAGGCGAGCTTCATCGGCTGCCCGCTCTTGCCGCCGGTGAACGCCGCCAGCGACGCCGCCATGTTGAAGACCGAGGAGAGCCAGCCGGTGCTCCCGGCGCCGGTGGAGACCAGCACGCCGCTCGAGGACTGCGCCTCCTGCAGCTTCCCCGTCCCGATCCGGTAGCGCGCCGAGACGTGGGTGCTGGCGCCGATGTAGAGGTCGTTGAAGCCCAAGAGCCGCTGGCCGTCGCTGAGCCTGGCCTCGGCGAGCGTGATCTGGCGCAGCCGCGCCTTGCCCTCCAGGACGCGCTGCACCGCCGCCTTGGCGTCCGGGGTGCGGAACGGCAGCAGCACGCCGTCGAAGCGCTCGGGGTCGGGGTTGACCGCGACGATGGGCTGCGCCCCGACGTACTTGGCGACGTTGGCGACCAGGCCGTCCTGGCCGACGGCGACCACCAGGTCCTTCTCGCTGAAGAGGAAGGTGGGGACGAAGCCCCTCTCGACCTGCTGGACCTTGAGGCCCACGTCGAGCCCGCGGTGGAGCACTTCGAGCGAGCGCGCGTAAGCCTCGTCCTCCTGGAGGTAGTCGCCGAAGTCGCCGCCGGCGTGCTCGATGTAGAACTTCGCCTGCGCCCGGCTGTTGAAGCGCTCCACCAGGCCCTGCAGGCGGGTCTTGCGGGTGACCAGGACAATCTTCTCGAACATGGCGAGCCTCACCCCCTGACCCCCTCTCCGGCTTCGCGGAGAGGGGGAACTCGAACTCGTGGCCCTCAGGCGACTTCGGACCTACTTCGCGAGCAGGCTCTTGAGCAGGTCGGGACTCATGTTCAGTTCGCCGATCTTCCCGGCGTTCTCCGCCAGCTCGCGGAAGGCCAGGGCGATCATCACCTTCGGGTCGCCGCCGCCGTGGCTCATGGCCATCAGCGTCTTCCAGTCGGCGTCCTTGAGGGGCTTGAGCGTGGCCTCGATGGCGTAGGCCTTGCTGTCGGCGTCCTTCTTGTCGTTCTCCACCCGCTTGCCGATGAGCGCGGTGCGCTGCTCCTCGATGGCGATCTCCGCCTTCATCTGCGCCTCGCGGATCTCGCGCTTCTTCTGCTCGACGGCGAGCTCGGTGTTCAGCTCGCTCTCCTTGATGGTCCGCTCCTGCTCCACGGCGTTGTTGCGCCGCGCGTAGATGGCCTCGTCGCTCTCCCGCTGCAGGCTCTCGCGCGCCTCGGCCTCCAGCGCCCGCGCCATCTCCGGGGTCGGACGGATGGAGAGAATGGACAGCGACAGCGGCTCGATGCCCAGCATCGACGCGGCCTCGGCCTTGCGCAGCCCAGCGGTCACCTGCTCCACCAGCGCTTCGCCCGCCACCAGCGCCTCGCGCAGGCCGAGCTTGCCGATGACTCCGGCCGCGAGCACCTGCGTCGCCTGCACCAGGCGTTCCTCGAGCTTGCTGGGATCCTCGGAGAGGTAGTGACCCGAGGAGTCCACGCTGAAGTCCAGCAGCGCCGAGAGCTTCTTCGGGTCCGCCACCCGGTACGTGAGCTGGCCCTGCAGCGTGATGGCCTGGAAGTCCTTCGTCACCTCGTTGAAGACGAAGGGCACGTCCGCGCTGCCCAGCGGCACGTTCACCACCGTCGAGGTCGGCCCGTAATAGAAGAACGACAGGCCCGCACCTTCGCGCTTCACCTGGCCGGCCTTGAAGTGCAGCACGTAGGTGGTGGGCGCCGCCTTCAGGTACTGGATGCCGAACATGGGGTCCTCCGGGCTTCGGGTTCCGAGGCGCCCGACTGCCGTCTCGGTGTTTGTTGGACACTATTATGGTGTCACCGAGACACTATGTCAACCGGGCCGGCCGGGTGCTTCGCGGCTCGACACGTCTGGGGCGAGGTGGCGTTGACGGAGGGCTACTCCGGCCGCGAGCGCGGAGCGACGAGCTCACCCTGAGCGCGCTCAGGATTGGTCGTACGGTCGGGTGGTGCCGCAAGCTGGCCGGCACGAGGCCGGCGATCCGAGGAGCTTGAGCTACAAGGCACGCCTTCGAGACCGGCTTCGAGCAGCGCTCAGTTCACGGTCTCCCGGGCCTCGGCGCCGTTCTTCTTCTCCTTCGAGTCCAGCACCGCCTGCCACGCCTCGAGATCGGGGAGCGCGGGCGAGGGCCCGTGCCAGCCGACCTCCACGGCGATCTCCGCGAAGGGCACCGACTTGCCGCCCTGGCGCATCACCGCCTTGTGGATGGCCGCCGCGTGCACCTCGCCCGCCTTCTCGAAGCGCTGCTCGATGAAGAGCCACTTGCCGTCCCAGCCCAGGAAGCGCGTCACCAGCTCGAAAGACTCGAGCAGCCTCGAGCTCCCGGCGGAACCGCACGATCGCCCCGCCCAGCACGGGCCAGCAGTTGCGGCGGAACATCACCTTGTGCAGCCCGGTGCGGTACGCCAGCTGGTAGCGGCCGGCGTCCATCAAGGTCAGGTAGCTGCCGTTGTTGGCGTGGAAGTACAGGTCCACGTCCGTGGGCCAGATGCGCATCGGCAGCCGCGCTTCTTCGAAGATGCCGATGCGGCCGGCAGGAAGCGCGCGCGCCAGCGAGAGGGCGACGCGGGCGGTGTAGGGAATGAGCATGGGTGGAGCCTTTCGCTCGCGTCAGTCCACGCCGTCCACCGGGTCCACTCCGTCGTCCCCGTCCACCCACTTCGTGGACGGAGTGGTCGGTGTGGACTTGGTGGACGTCACGCCAAGCTACGCCGTGAGCTTCTTGTACTTGATGCGGTGCGGGATCTCCGCCTCGGCCCCCAGCCGGCGCTTCTTGTCGGCCTCGTAGTCCTGGTAGTTGCCCTCGAACCAGACGACCTTGGAGTCGCCTTCGAAGGCCAGGATGTGCGTGGCGATGCGGTCCAGGAACCAGCGGTCGTGGCTGATGACCACCGCGCAGCCGGGGAACTCGAGCAGCGCGTCTTCCAGCGCGCGCAGCGTGTCCACGTCCAGGTCGTTGGTGGGCTCGTCGAGGAGCAGCACGTTGCCGGCGCTCTTGAGCACGCGCGCCAGGTGCACGCGGTTGCGCTCGCCGCCGGAGAGGAACTCCACGCGCTTCTGCTGGTCGCCGCCCTTGAAGCCGAAGCCGCCGAGCCAGGCGCGGCTGGGCATCTTCTGCTTGCCGATCTCCACGAAGTCCACGTTGTCGCAGACCTGCTGGAAGATGGTCCGGTCGGGCTCCAGGATGTCGCGGCTCTGGTCGACGTAGGCCAGCTTCACGGTCGGGCCGACCTTGAAGCTGCCCTGGTCCGGCTTCTCGAGGCCGGTGATCATCTTGAAGAGCGTGGTCTTGCCGGCGCCGTTGGGGCCGATGACGCCGACGATGCCGCCGGGCGGCAGCCGGAAGCTGAGGTCGTCGATGAGCAGCTTGTCGCCGAAGCCCTTGCTGATGTGGTCGGCCACCACGACGTCGTCACCGAGGCGCGGGCCGGGCGGGATGCTGATCTCCGCGGTGGACTCGCGGGCCTCGGTCTTCTCGGCGAGCAGCTTCTCGTACGCGGCGATACGCGCCTTGCCCTTGGCCTGACGGGCGCGCGGCGCGAGGCGGATCCACTCGAGCTCGTGGGAGAGCGTGCGCTGGCGGGCGGACTCGGCCTTCTCCTCCATCTCCAGGCGCTTCTTCTTCTGCTCGAGCCAGCCCGAGTAGTTGCCCTTGTACGGGTAGCCCACGCCGCGATCCAGCTCGAGGATCCACTGCGCCACCTCGTCGAGGAAGTAGCGGTCGTGGGTGATGGCGATGACCGTGCCCGGGTACTGCTGCAGGAAGTTCTCGAGCCACGCGACCGACTCGGCGTCGAGGTGGTTGGTGGGCTCGTCGAGCAGCAGGAGGTCGGGCCGGCTGAGCAGCACCTTGGCCAGCGCCACGCGGCGCTTCTCACCGCCGGAGAGCGTCTTGACGTCCTGGTCGCCCGGCGGGCAGCGCAGCGCGTCCATCGCGCGCTCGACCGTGCGATCCAGCTCCCAGGCGTTGGCGGCGTCGATGGCGTCCTGCACCTTGGCCTGCTCGGCGAGCAGCTTCTCCATCTCGTCGCCGTCCGGCCCTTCCGCGAACTTGGCGTTGATCTCCTCGAAGCGGGTGAGCAGCGCCTTGGTCTCCTTGACGCCCTCCATCACGTTCTCGAAGACGTTCTTGTCCGGGTCGAGCTGCGGCTCCTGCGCCAGGTAGCCGATCTTGATGCCGTCGGCCGGGCCGGCCTGGCCTTGGAACTCGGTGTCCAGGCCCGCCATGATCTTGAGCAGCGAGCTCTTGCCGGCGCCGTTGCCGCCGATGACGCCGATCTTCGCGCCGAAGAAGAAGCACAGGGACAGGTCCTTGATGACCACCTTGTCCGGCGGGTGAACGCGGGTCAGGTTCTGCGTGGTGTAGATGAAGTTGCCGTCGGCCATCGGTCGTTCCTCTGCTTGGGCGTTTGGAGGGCGCGCAGCCTACACGACACCCCGAGCTTGTCGAGGGGCCAGCCCTCAATCCTGTCCGTCCGTCGTCGACGCTCGTCAGTTGCGGCGCTCCGAGCAGAACACTCCGGAGATCGCGACTGAATTCCTGGCGAGCCTTCGGTGCAGACCAGAAGGTAGGCGATTCGCCAACTCTGGCCCCTCGACAGGCTCGGGGCGTCGTTCTCCACCCTCGGCGTGTCGCTCTCCAACCTCGGGGGTTCGGCTCAGGCCGCCCGGGCGTAGACGACGAACTGCCCGGGGTCCATCCAGCGCTCGCTCTGCACCCCGCCGACCTTCATCCGCAGCTTGTCGCCCTGCAACTCGAAGATGCCGCGCACGATGCCCAGGCCTTCCGGCGAGGAGTGCTGCACGAAGTGGATGTCGATCTCGAAGGGCTGGCCCTCGGCACGGATCCGATAGCGCCCTGCCGCGCGGACGTCGAACTCGTCCATCGACATCTCGAAGCTGCCGTCACCCCGGAACTCGTACTCCAAGCCGCGGAAGGTGCCGTCCTCGACTCGCCAGCGACCGACCAAGTTCTTCATCGCCGTTGCTCCAACCCAGCCCCTGGTGTGCCCCGTTCTTAACACTGCTCGGCTGCCGAGGCCGACCGGCGTTTGGCCCCAGACGGGTGTCCCCGATTTCTGCTGAAAAATCAAGGTTTCTGCCAGGCGCTCCCACCTATGCCTACCCAGGCACTTTGACCTGATCCGCTGGCCTTGGAGGTTGGGCTGTTCGCGCCCGGCAGGCAGCGGCACGGATGGGGCGCAATTTCGTGAGGCGGCAGGCGAATTTGGCTTGCTGGGGCATCCACCCGTTTTCGACCGTGCGGCACACGAAGTTGGTGGGTATCGCCGGTATTGGGGGTGTGGCCATGACCCGAGTGCTCTTGCTGGCGGACGATCCATCGGTGGCGCAGGCGACGACGGACCGCCTGGCGCAGGAGGACTGCGCGGTCGACTCCACCTCGTCGGTGGCCGAGGCGATCGAGCGGCTGGCGCGGGAGAGCTTCGACTTCATCGTCGTGGACCGCGCCGAGGACTGCCTGGCGGTCGCCAAGAAGATCGAGGCGTGGCTCAAGGCCCAGGCGAACCAGGCGACGCTGCTGGTGCCGACCTCGACCGCCTTCGGACTCGAGGGCGTGCTCGCCTCCACCGTGCAGCACGTGCGTGAGCTGGTGGCGATCATCGAGAACGCCATCCAATTCCGGCTGCTGGACGCGCCGGCGAGCTAGGCCCGCGCTCCAGGCCAGGTCTGCGATCGCGCTATCCTCGGGACCTACTTCTTCCCCGCGGGCACGCGCTGCACGACCTCGCTCAAATTCTCATTCTCGGTTTCGTCGCCGGATCCCTCGCCGTAGTGGCCCGCTACGTCCGGTCCCTGATCCGTCGGCGCGGCGTGTGGGGTGAAGCCGCGGCGAAGCTGGGGCTCTCTCGGGTGGTGGGCGGGCACTTGAGCGGTCGGCGTGGCGAGCTGGACGTCTCCGCCTTCCTCGTCAGCGATCTCAGACAGCTGCGCACGCTGCGCGGGCACCTCCTCATCACCGCGACGACACGACCGTTCCCGCAGGCTTCCGTCGTCGAGCTCGTGCGCGAGAGGCTCGGCCTCGACGACTCCGATGACGCTGCTCAACCGTTGCAGGCCATTCCTGGCGGCCTGCGCCGGGACGTCTTCGGAGAGCTCCGGGACGCTTCGGCGCTCGTCGAACGCGTCGAGCAGGTGATCGCCGCGGTGGAGAAGGTGGCCTCGGCGCCGATGGCCGAGCTGCTGGCGGCCAACCTGGATCCCGCGTGCGCCGCCGACCTTCGTCTGGCCAGCTTGAAGGCTCTAATCGAGACCTACGGCAGAGAGGAGCCGGCTGCCTGGGCCCTGAACGGAGCTTCTGGGCGATGGCGACTCAGCGGTGCGGCTCTTCGCCGCGTCGAACGCGGGCCCGTCCGCGCTGGAGGCGTACGCGCTGGACGTGGGCAACCCGCCGAAGCTGCGGTGCGACGCGCTCGAGCAGTTGGAGGTGAGGGTCTCGCGCGAGCGCCTCTCGCCGCTGCTGGGCAAGCTGCTCGACCTACCTGGCGAGGAGCCGTTGCTGCGCGCGCTCTCGCTCGTCGCCTCGCGGCACGAGGTGGCGCACGAGCCCAAGGTGTGCGTCTTGGCGGGACTGCTCACCAGCCGCGCCCTGGCCGAGGCGGTCCCGCAGGCCTTGCTCGCGCTGGGCAGCCGCTCTGAGCCAGCGATGATCGCGCTGGTGCGCAGTCCTTGGCGGTCGGCACGTATCGCGGGGATCCACGAGCTGATGGCTTGGGGAACGGTCGCGTCGGTCGAGGCCCTGCTGGCGCTCGACGGGCAGGGCGCGGTGGGCGAGCTCGCCCAGGTCGCCGCCCGAACCATCCAGGGCCGGCTCTCGGGCGCGCAGGCCGGAGGCGTGTCACTGGTCCAGGAGGTGGATTCGGGTGGCGCCGTCAGCCTCGCGCCACTGAGGGACAAGGCGTGACCGCCCTTCAGCGTTCCTCGGGCTTGGCTCTCACTCGGGCACGAAGCCTTTGAGAAGTAGGCGCTGTCGGCAGCGGCTGCCCGTGGCGAGGAGAAACCCTCCAGGACGACGCTGCGCAGTTGCATGAAGGAGAAGGGCAAGAGGCATGGAAACGTGGATCGGCAGCGCCCTGATGGCTCTCATGTTCGGCAGCTGGTTCACCTTCGCCGTCCTGCGGCCGCTGAGGCGCCATCGCCAGCTCCAGCGCATCTTTTCCCAGGCGGGCCAGCAGCTGGGCGTTCCGGCCCTAGGCCTCGAACTGCGGGGACCGATCGAGGGCATGGACGTCCTCGTGAAGATGGGAACGCCGCTCTTCCGGTCGTTCCACGAACCCGAGAGCGTCAAGGTCGAGGTAGACGCACGCAGCTTCCCAACCCCGGAGGTGGTCCAGCTCGTGCGCAGCCGCCTTCCTCTGGATGGACCGCGCCTCTTGGTGGAGGTCGAGGAAGGACTCTCGCTGGAGGTGGCTGGCGAACCTGGGAAGCCTTCGGACCTCACCGGGCCGGTCGAGCATTTGCGGTCGGTGGTGAAGCAGGTCCTCGCCGCGCCAATTCCGGAGCTCTTGTTCGACAACCTCGCTCCCGGAAACGGGGCCGAGCTCCGGCTGCGGAGCCTCCAAGCACTCGCGCGGTACTACCGCAAGAGCGAGCCGACCGCGTGGGGGTTGAACGCGGCCCTGACGGACCCGGACCCCGAGCTGCGCTTCGTCGCGGCGCTGGAGACGAGCGACGACCTGCTCACGGCGTTCGTCCTCGACGAGCAGACTCCGGCCGACCTACGCTCTCCAGCCCTGCAGCGGCTCCAGGCGCGGCTCTCCTACGAGCAGCTCTCGCCGGTACTCGGCAAGGTCCTCTTTCTGCAGGACGACCCGTGCCGCATCCGTGCGGTCGCGCTCATCGGCTCGCACGCGGACCAGACTCACCTCGGGGCCGTACGCCAGCTCGCGCCACAGGTAAGCGGCGAGCTCGCAGCCGCCGTCGCCATCACGTTGGAGAAGCTCGAGTGCCGCGACGAGGCCCCCTGGATCGAGCTTCTGGGCAGCACCTCGATGGACGCGCAGTTCCTTGCGATGCAGGCCCTGGGCAAGTGCGGCTCGGAGCGCGCCGTGGAGCCGTTGCTGGCCCTCGCCAGCCGCGGAGAAGACAAGGCCGTCGCCCGAGAGAGCATCCGCGCCATCCAGAGCCGGCTCGTCGGGGCCGAGGCGGGCGGCGTCTCGATCGTTCAGGACGCAGACGCCGGCGCGGTCAGTCTGGCCGCACCCGAGCGCGATAAGGTCTGAGCGTGGACCCAACGCTCCTCTTGTTGCTCCTCGGTGGTGGCGGCTCGGCCTTGGCCGGACTCGCCGTCTGGCAGCGGCGGACCGGCCTCAAGCACTGGAAGGACGCGGCCCGCACGCTCGGACTCGCCTACTCCGGCCGCCAGCTCCCGACCTTGAGCGGCCGCATCGGCGAGCTCGAGGTCTTCGCCGACGTCCCGGTCGGCGTCGGCCCTACGAGCGGCTCGGTCCAGATCAGCGTCCGCGGCCCAGGCCTCCCCTCCTCCGTCGTCCTCGAGCTGGTCCGCCCGCGCCTCGGCCTCGAGCAGCTCGAGCCTCCGGGCACGGGGCCGCTCAAGTCCACTGGCGGAGGTCTCTTTCAGTTCGTGGGCCCGCTCGACCAGGCGTCGCCGGCGCTCACCTCGCACGTCGAGCGCCTCGTCCGCGCCGCCCGGTATCTGGCCGGCTCGCGCATCCCCGAGCTCTTGGCTGAGAACGTCGCGGGCTCGGGTCCGGCCGGAGTTCGCCTCGAGAGCCTCCGCGCACTTGCGGAGCACTACCTGGACGACGAGGTCACGGCGCGAGCGCTCCACGCCTGCCTTTCGGAGTCCGACCGGGAGCTACGGCTGCTCGCTGCCCTGGAGACCTGCCCTTCGGCGCTGGTGGCCTTCGCGACGGACCCAAGCATCGACCCGGGTCTGCGCTGGCGCGCGCAGATCAAGCTCGAGACCAGCCTCCCCTACGAGCAGCTCTCGCCGGTGCTCGCGAAGGTCCTCGCGTTGCCGGGCGACGAGACGCGAAGCCGGGCGCTCTCGCTCATCGCGGCTCACAAGGACACGGCGCATCTCGAAGCCGTGCGCTCGCTCGTCCCCGGTGCCAACGAGAGCGTCGCGGAGGGCGTTGCGAACGCGCTGACGCAGCTCGGCTGCCGCGACGAGGCCACGTGGATCGCCCTGCTCGCCACCCCTTCGACTCGGGCGGCCCTCGAGGCGACTCAGGTGCTGCGTGCTTCAGGCTCGGTTCGGGCCGTCGAGCCTCTGCTCGCACTCGCCGAGCGCGGCGAGCTCCGGGACGTCGCGCGCGAGGCGGTGCGTACGATCCAGAGCCGGCTCTCGGGCGCCGAGGCAGGAGGAGTCTCGCTGGTCCAAAGCGTCGATGGGGGCGCGGTGAGTGTGGTGCCGGACGCGGGCAAACGCTGATTGGGTCGGGCGGGGCCAGGTTCCGAATCTTCCGAATTCGTCCGACTCATCCTCGTCGAAGTGGCGCTCCGGCAGCATCCGCTCATGGAGGATGCGGACGATAAGCACGCCACCTTCGAGCCTGCGATAGAACACGACGTGCCGGCCATGCTCGATGCGGAAGAACTTGGGATCGAGGTCCTTGCAGGCGCGGCCCAACGTCGGCGTTCGGGCGAGGCGTTCGAAGCACGCCTCCAGTTCGTCGAGGTAGCGGGCGCACTGAGTGACGCTGTACTGCGCAATCTCCTCGAGGTCCGTCTCCGCCTTCTTGCTGAGCTCGAACGCCATGGCTTGCTACTAGTTCTTCCGTCTGGCCTTGGCCCCCAGAACCTTGGCGCGGACACGCGCGAAGACATCTCCTTCCGCCACGCCGCTGCGCTCGCCCTCCTCCAGAGCCTCCCGCAGCCGAGCAAGCTTGGCTTCGTAGAGCCGTTCTTGCTCCTCCAGCGCACGCAGCCCTGCGCGCACGACCTCGCTCGCATTCGCGTACTTGCCAGACCCGACCTTCTTCGAAACGAAGCGGTCGAGCTGCTCGGTCAGGTTGATGTTCCGGGTCGGCATCTGCGCACCTCCACCGCAAGCCTGTGGGGCGGGAGTGGGATTGGCAATGATTGCCAATACCAAGGCACATGCGTCCGCTCGTTCACCCGCCTCCTGAACCTGTCCACAAGCAAGCCGAGCCGCCCGCCGGCCCGGAGTCACCGTCGACTCCGGGCTCCGTCTGCGCGCTCAGCCCTCGGCGATCAGCATCGCGTCGCGCACCAGCTCCGAGAAGACGATGGGATCCAAGGCGTCGGCCTTCACGGGCAGCACCAGCTCCCCCAGCGTCTGCTCCGGCTCGACGTACTCCATCCCGCCGGCGTTGATGCCCGGATCGAACCGCAGCTCGGCCTCCCCCAGCTCGCCCAGCGGCTTGACCATCTCGTAGATCTGCCCGGCGTCCTGAGGCGCGCCCTTGCGCCAGCCGCGGTTCTGCAACCCCACGACCTTGCCGGTCTTGACCACCTTGCCTTTGACGCGCTCGAGGCTCGTCTTCCCCTTCTCCTTGGCCTCCACCGCGTAAGTCGTGCGCCCGAGCTGTGAGAACGGCTGCGCCAGCGCGTAGTCGGCGAGCAGGCTACTCCAGGCGGAGGTGGTCTTCGCGTCGAGGCTCGAGCGCGTGGACGATGCCCACCGTGGCATCCGCGGCGAGCTTGAAGGTGCCGTCGGCGACATCGGCCAGCGAGCGGTCCTCGGCCACGCGGAAGGTCGCGGTGAGCTTGCCCTTCGCGTCGTACACGCCCCAGACCAGGCGGCGGGTCAGGTGGACCACCAGCGGGTGGTCGACGAGGAAGGTGCGGAAGCCCTCGGCGACCCAGCGGCGGCGCGAGCACATGGCCAGCTCCAGCCGCAGGATCTGCCCGGAGGCGATGGCCTTGGCGTCCTTCTTGAGCGTCTTCCAGGTCTCGGTGGCGGCGGCGGCGAGCTTGGCGTCGTCGGCCTTGGCCGGCTTGGGCAGCTCGATGATCGGCCGCCGCTCCGCCCCGCCCTCCTCGAAGACCACCGGCCGCAGCGCCTCGTCGAAGCCCACCCGGAACTTGCGGGGGCCGAAGTCGAGCACGCGCGAGCCGTCGGCGTCGAGGTCCAGGTCGGGCACCAGGCGGTCGGCCAGCTCGTCGACGGTCAGGCCGCGCGACTCGGCGATCTGCGCGATCTTCGCCCGCGCCTTCTCCTGCAGCCCCTTGAACTTGAGCTTCTGCGCGATGCCGTGCAGGTGCATCAGCGCGATGTCGGTGCCGATGAGCCCGAGCACGTCCAGCCCGAGCACGGCTCGGGCGTGGGCGGCCTCGCCAGGCCACGCACGGACGAGCGGCGTGAGCCGGCGCGCCGCCTCGTCGCGGCCGAAGTGGCCCAGCGCCCAGAGCGCCCACTGCTCCTTGTTGTTCGCGCCGGCGAAGAGCCAGGCCTCGAAGAGCTCCCAGGCGAACTGCTCGAGCGACGCCGGTTCGAGCATCTCCTTGACCTGGTCGAGCCCCGCGTAGGCCTCCGGGCCGCACATCGCCAGCATCTCGCCCAGGCGCTGGACGGCCGCCACCGGCAGCTCCTTGTCTTCCTTCTTCAGCCGCGGCCGGGAGATGGCCTTGGCGTCGAAGAAGTGGGGGAGCTTGCCGACGGGCTTGCCGGGCAGGTCGAGCAGCGGGTCGCGCCCCAGCAGCGACTCCACCGTCTTCTCGACCTCGGGCCCGTACTCCTTGGCCACCTTCTTGAGCACCGCGGCTTGTCCCGATTTGGCCAGCAGCCGCAGGCCCACGACCGCGCCCTGCTGGGCCCGGCCCTTGTTGCCGAAGGCGACCGGGATGAACCCCACCGCGGCGATCTCCGGGAAGCGCAGCGTCCAGCGCTCGGCGAGGCTCCGCTCCGCGCGGCGCGACAGGGCCTCGGCCATGCGCCCGGCGATCCGGGTGGAACCGGCGCGGACCAGGCCGGGGAAGGCTTCCTCGTTCGCCGCGAGCGGGTCGATGGCCTCGGCACCCAGGCGCGCCAGGAAGACCGGCACGTCGGCGGGCTCGAAGCCGTACCAGCAGTCCTCGAGCTTCTTGAGGCCCGTGCGCAGGGCGGCATCGCCCTTGGCGTCGCTCTTGAACTTGAGCGTCAGCCCGCCCTCGTCGTTCTCCTCGGCGAGGTTCGCCTCCTCGAGCGCCCACTGCACCGCGCCGTCGCGCGGAGGGGCGTAGAGCATCGCGGCGAAGCGCTCCTTCTCCCCCTTCTCCCAGAAGATCTGGTCGGGGCGGGAGAGCGCCTTGACGCTCTTCAGGTTGGGCAGCGGAGCCATCGCGCCGGGCCTGGCCCACGGCGGATCGGCGAGGACGGGCGGCACGTCCTTCGGCGCCGCCTCGCCGGCCGAGGGCTTTCGCGCGAACTGGGCGATGAGCGCCTTGGCCGCGTCGTCGAGCGACGGCAGACAGGCGTTGACGATGTCCGGGTGGCTGCGCGCGAGCGAGGCCAAGAGCGAGCGGGCCTGGTCGTCGCCCTTCTTCTTCGACAGCGCGCGCGCCAGCCCGGGGATAGCCGCCTGCGGCGCGCGCGAGAAGTAGGCGAAGGCGACCTTGCGGACGTCCTTGTGCTTGAGGTGCCCTGCGAGCATCTCCGCGGCGTCCGGGGTCTGGATGAGCGCGAGCGCCTCGGCCGCCTCGGCCGCCTCGCCCAGGCTCGACTTGTCGAGGACCTCCATGATCCGCCCCAGCACCGGGACCGCGCTGGCCCCGAGCTGGAGTACGAGCTCGAACAACTCGTCCGCGCCCATGTACAGCTCGTCGCCGTCACACTCGTCCTCGATGATCTTCTCGAGCAGCTTCATCGCCACGTCGCTCTTGCGCACCAGCGTCAGCAGGGTGCTGGCAAGCTCGGCCTTTGGACCGGCGAGCTCCTGCGCCACGTCGGCGTCGATCCACGCCTGCTCCTTCGCGAAGATGTAGTCGAGGCTCGCGATCAAGGTCGGCACGGCGCCCTTGCGCAGGGTTTGTGCGTAGGCGCGGGCGGCCTCGTACTCCTTCGGGGAAGCGTGGATTGCCGCCCTTCGCAGGTCGTACATGACCTGCGGCAGGTACTCGGGCTGCTTGCGCACGAGCCAGGTCGCGCTGCCCTTGTCCTCCGTCCCGAACCCGGCGCCGGCGTAGGCAGCCTTCATGGCGAAGAGCAGGCCCTCCTCGCTGACCCAGTACCGCGCGTGCTCCCTCGGCTTCTGCAGCATCGCGACCGCTGCACCCTCGATCTCCGGATCCAGCGGCTTCTTGCGCGAGCCGAAGTCCAGCGCCTTGGCCATCAGCTCGGCGCAGTCCTTGTCGGCTTTCTTGATGCCCGCCTTCAGCTCCTTCAGGTTCACGTTCCAGTCGGGCTCGGCCAGGAGCTTGGTGAACTCCTCGTGGCTCAAGGGAATGGGCGCCTTCTCCTCGAGCTCGGCCGTGGTCTGCTCGCGCGCCTCGGGGGTCCAGACGACCGGCCCGTCGGCGCAGGGCGTGGCGACCTTGGCCGCCTTCGTCGCGGGAGCAGGAGCATCGGCGGCGGCCGGCGCCGGGCTGGCGGTTCCAGCGGTCGCCGTCTTCTCGACGTAGCCCTTTGCGGTCTTCTCGCGGATGAGCCGGTCGCGCTCGGCAGCGGCGGCGGCGGGGCTGGCGAGGTTCTTGAGCTGCGTCTGTCCGTTCGCGCCGATGCGGCCGAAGGTCACGGTGAGCGCGCTGCCGTCGACGTCGATCTGCCAGAACTTGCTCGACGCTCCGTCCTCGTACTCGAAGCGCCGGAGGGTGCTTGCGGGCGCCGCGGGCTGGGCGGAAGCGGCCCTCGCTGCGTTGGGCTTGGCGACATTGGCCGCCTTCGGTGCAGGAGCGGGCGCAGCAGCGGGAGCGCCGACCTCGACGTATCCCTTGCCGGTCTTCTCCTTGATCAGCTTGTCGTGCTCGGACTGCGCCTTCTCCGGGCTGGGCCAGTTCTTGATCTGCGTCTGACCCGCGGTACCGATGCGACCGAAGGTGACCGTGAACGCGCTGCCGTCGACGTCGATCTGCCAGAACTTGCTGGAGCTGCCTTCCGTGAACTCGAAGCGTCGCATATGCCCCTCTTTTTGTTATTGGCCGGAAAAGAGGCCGACACGTTAGCGGAGGCTGCTGGAAGAAAAGTGTGCGCCCTGTCACGGGTGGGCGCAGGACTTCCGAGGCTGTCGCCTTAAGATGTCGCCCTACTTCTCGAGAGGACCCATGCCCATGCGCTCGTCGTCGATCCTCGCCGCGCTGTTCCTCCTCCTCGCGCCCCTCGCCGCTCGTGCCGCCGACGGCTACCAGAAGCCGCCCAAGGCCGTGCAGGAGGTCCTCGACGCCAAGCTGCCGCCCTCCGTCTTTCTCAGCCCGACGCGGGACACGCTCGTCCTCGCCGAATACGTGCGCTACCCGTCCATCGCCGACCTCGCCGAGCCGATGCTGCGCCTCGCCGGCGTGCGCGTGAACCCCAAGACCAACAACGAGCGCTCCTGGCGGACCTACGTGACGTCGTTCGCCGTCAAGAAGCTCCCCGACGGCGCGGAGACCCCCATCGCCCTGCCAGCCGGTGTGCGGGCCGGCGGCCCGCGCTGGAACGCGCCCGGCAGCCAGTTCCTCTTCACCAACGAGACGAGCGACCGGGTCGAGCTCTGGGTCGCCGACGTCGCCAGCGCCAAGGCCCGCCGCCTGGAGGGCGTGCGGCTCAACCCGCTCTTGGGCAGCGCCTTCTCGTGGATGCCCGACCAGAAGACGGTGGTGGTCAAGCTCGTCCCCGACGGCCGTGGCGCGCCGCCGGAGAAGCCCGCAGTGCCGCCGGGGCCCAAGGTCCAGGAGAGCTCGGGCCAGAAGGCGGCCGCCAGCACCTACGAGAACCGCGACGTCCTCGGCTCGCCCCACGACGCGGATTTATTCGACTTCTACACGACCTCCCAGCTCGCGCTCGTCGACGTCGCCACCGGCGGCATCACCAAGATTGGCGCGCCGGCCATCTACGCCCACGTCTCGCCCGCGCCCGGCGGCAAGCACCTGCTCGTCAGCTCCCTGCACCGGCCCTACTCCTACCTGCGCGCCTATGAGCGCTTTCCGAAGGAGATCGAGGTCTGGAACCTCGACGGCACCGTCGCCGAGAAGCTGGTCAGCCAGCCGCTCGCCGAGCAGGTGCCCATCGACGGCGTCATCACTGGCCCGCGCGACTTCAGCTGGGTCTCCACCGCGCCGGCCACGCTCAAGTACGTCGAGGCCCTCGACGGCGGCGACCCGCGCACCAAGGCCGCCCGCCGCGACCGGCTGCTGCTCAAGAACGTGGGTCAGCCGGCCGTGGAGCTGTGGCAGAGCGAGTTCCGCAGCACCGGCGTCTCCTACCTCGACGGTGGCACCCTGGCGCTCGCTTACGAGTGGGACCGCGATCGCCGCTGGTACAAAGGCTGGCTGCTCGACCTGACCGCCAAGAAGGCGGCGCCGCGCCTGGTCTGGGACCTGAGCCAGGACGAGCGGTACAAGTCTCCGGGCGACCCCATCCAGCACATGCTGCCCAGCGGCGCCTGGGCCGTGCTCGTCCACGACCAGGGCATCTACCTCGACGACGAAGGCGCGACCCCCGACGGCGACCGGCCCTTCCTCGACCGGCTGGACCTCAAGACGCTCAAGACCGAGCGCCTCTTCCGCAGCGAGCCGACCGCCTACGAGACCATCGTCGGGCTGGCCGACCCCGCCAAGGGCACGTTCATCACCCGCCGCGAGAGCCCGACCGATCCTCCGAACATCTTCCTGCGCACCCTGGGCAAGGCGCTCAAGGCCCCCGCGGGCGAGGCCGCGAGGCTCTCCGCCAGCCGGCCGCTCACCAAGTTCCCCGACCCTGCGCCGCAGCTGCGCGGCATCACCAAGAAGCTGGTCAAGTACACCCGCGCCGATGGCCTGCCGCTCTCGTTCACGCTCTACCTGCCCGCCGGCTACAAGGAAGGCACGCGGCTGCCGACGGTCTTCTGGGCCTACCCGCTCGACTACGCCGGCAAGGAGACCGCCGGGCAGATCACCGGCTCGCCGCAGCGCTTCACCCTGCCCATGTACGCCTCCGAGCTCTTCTTCCTGCTCGAGGGCTACGCGGTGCTCGACGACGTGGCGATGCCGGTGGTCGGCCCGCCGGAGACCGTCTACGACACCTACACCGAGCAGATTGTCGCCGACGCGCAGGCGGCCATCGCCAAGGCGGTGGAGCTGGGCGTGACCGACCCCGATCGCGTGGGCGTCGCCGGGCACAGCCACGGCGCCTTGATGGCCGCGAACCTGCTCGCCTGGTCCGACCTCTTCCGGGCGGGCATCGCGCGCAGTGGCGCCTTCAACAAGACGCTCACGCCGTTCGGCTTCCAGAACGAGAAGCGCACGCTGTGGCAGGCCAAGGACGTCTACGCCAAGGTCTCGACCACGCTCAACGCCGAGAAGATCGACGAGCCGCTGCTGCTCATCCACGGCGAGCTGGACGCGAATCCCGGCACCATCCCCATGCAGTCCGAGCGGATGTACGAGGCCGTTCGCGGCACGGGCGGCACGGCGCGCCTGGTGATGCTGCCGTACGAGAGCCACGGCTACTCGGCCAAGGAGTCGAACGAGCAGGTGCTGTACGAGTCGATGGCCTGGTTCGACCGCTTCGTGAAGAACGCCGGGCCGCGCAAGCCGGTGCCGGTGGCGCCGACGAAGTAAGAGGCGTCAGCGCCGAGGTACCAGCAGCTCCGACGAAGGTGAGGAAGGCGAGGGACGAACCCCCTCCCGCTTTTGGGAGGGGGCAGGGGGGAGGGCCGGCGTCCACGGCTGGTCGCTCAGGATTCGCCCGTCGACCAGCTCGACGATCCGATCGGTCCGGCGCGCCAGCCGGGGATCGTGCGTGACGATGACGAAGCTCGTGCCCCGCTCGCGGTTGAAGCGCCGCAACAGCTCGAAGACCTCGTCCGCGGTCCCGGTGTCCAGGTTGCCCGTCGGCTCGTCGGCCAGCACGAGCGGGGGATTGGCCGCCAGCGCCCGCGCGATGGCCACGCGCTGCTGCTGACCGCCCGACATGTCCCCGGACCGGTTGTTGGCCTTCGCCGCCAGCCCCACCGCGTCGAGCAGCTCCATCGCTCGAGCCTTCATCGGCGCGGTCGGCCGGCCCACGCGCGCCCACATCGGCACCATCACGTTCTCCACCGCGGAGAGGGCCGGGACCAGGTGGTGAAACTGGAAGACGAAGCCCAGCGTCCGGCCGCGAAAGCGGGTGCGGCCTTCGTCGTCGAGGGCGGTGGTCTCGGTGCCGGCGAGCCACAACTTCCCCGTCGTCGGCCGATCCAGCAGGCCGATGAGGTTGAGCATGGTGCTCTTGCCCGACCCCGACGGACCAATGAGCGAGCAGAACTCGCCTTTCGTCACCGTCAGGTCCACCCCGCGCAGGGCCTGGGTCTTCACCTTGGTACCGTAGGTCTTGGTCACCTGCTCGAGCTGAAGGACCGGGTCAGCCATGGATGGCCTCCGCGGGATCGAGCTTGGCCGCGCGCGCCGCCGGCGCCACCGCGGAGACGAGCCCGGTGAGCGTGGCGACGATGCAGGCGGTGGTGAAGAGCGTGGGGCTCAGGTCGACCGGGAAGGTGGGCGAGCCGTCCGGATTCTTGGCCATGCTGGCGAAGAGCAGCGAGAGCGCCGTCCCCAGCGCCGACCCGGCGGCGGAGCCGAACAGGCCGACGATGGCGCCCTGGATGAGGAAGATGCGCTTCACCTGCCCGGTGGTCGTCCCCACCGCCTTCAAGATGCCGATTTCCTTCGATTTCTGGACGACGGAGACCACCAGCACACTGGCGATGCCCAGGGCGACGGCGATGATGACGAAGACCTGGATCATGTAGCTCGACGCGTTCTGCGAGCGCAGGCCGATGAGCAGGCTCTTGTTGAGCACGGTCCAGCTGTCGGCGACCATCCCGGTCCTGGCGGCGATGGCCCGGGCCACCTCGTCGGCGCCGAAGTACTCGCGCACGCGGACTTCGATCGTCGAGACCGCGCCCGGCAGGTCGAGCAGGCTCTGCGCGGACTTCATGGGGACGAAGACCCAGCGCTGGTTGACGTCCTTGTTGCCGAGGTCGAAGACGCCGGCGACGGTGAAGACGTCGCTCCGGTCTTCGCCGCGGTCGCTCACCGTCGCCAGGCGCACCTTGTCGCCGAGCGAGATGCCCAGGTCCTTGGCGAGCTCGACGCCGATCACCGCCTCGCCGCCCGCCAGGCGGTAGACGCCCTCCTTCATCTTGGCGCGGATGCCGATGATCCGGTCGTAGGAGTCCGGGTCCACCCCGCGCAAGCTCACGGCTTTCGTGGCGATTCCCCGGCTGGCGAAGGCCGAGCCGTTGACCGCGGCGGCGGCGGCGACCACGTCGTCGGTGGCCTGGATGTTCTCCAGCACCTGCTGCCACTGGCTGATGGACTGGATGCGCGCCGGCGCCTTCTCTCGGCGCAGGGCCACTGCGAGGTCGCCCGTGTCCGAGACCTGCCGCGCACTCTCTTCGGGTGGGCGGACCACGACGTGCGCCTGCGAGCCCAGGGTGTTCTTCACCAGCGTGTCCTGGAGACCCGAGATGAGCGCGGACAGGAAGATGATGACTCCGACGCCGACCGCGACGCCGCCGAGGATGAGTCCGGTCTGGGCCCGGCCCTCCTTGAGGAACCGGATGGCGAGGAACCATTCGAAGGGCATTGGCGGCTCCGGTCAGCTTCCAGCGGTGACGCGCGGGCTCGGGCGAACGGACTGGCCGGGCTTGAAGAGCTTGCCGTCGGGGGCGAGGACCTTCTCGCCTTCGGTCAGGCCCTCTTCGATCTGGACCGAGCCTTCGCCCTTCAACCCCAGGCGAAGCGGGCGCTTTTCCAGCTTCTGGTTCTCCCCTCCGATGACCCAGACCCAGGGCTTGGCGGCCGAGATCTCCTGGATGACGTCCGCGGGCAGCACCAGGGCGTTCTCGGCTCGGCCGACCTCGACGTCGACGGAGACGGTCATGTCCGCGCGCAGGAAGGAAGGCGGCTGGGGCACCTCGAGATGGATCTCGATCGTGCCGCGAGAAGGATCGACCGCCGGCGCGATCGTGGAGACGGTGGCGCCGAAGGGCTTGAGCGGGAAGGCGTCGACGGACGCCTGGGCCGACTGACCGAGACTCAGGTAAGCCAGGCTCTTCTCGTCCGGCTGCGCCACGAGCTTGGTCTTCCCATCGCGGGCGAGGAGAAAGAGGACCTTGCCCGGGGTGACGATGTCGCCCGGCTCGACGTTGCGCGAGAGGATGGTCCCGGCGGCGGGCGCCACGATTCTCATCTGAGAGAGCCTGGCCTTGGCCTGCGCGAGCACCGCCTGGGCCTGGGCGAGGTTGGCCTGGGCCAGGAGGGTGTCGGCGCCGCCGTTGCCGCTGCTCGCAGCCTGGAGCCGGGCCGCTTCGCGCTGGCTCTTGGCCAGCTCGGTCTGCTTGCGGGCGTCGTCGAGCTCGCGCTGGGTGACGGCGGCGGACTTGTAGAGGCCCTCGAGGCGGGCGAGGTTCGACTCCGCGTTGAGGAGCGTGATCTCCGCCTGCCGCAGGCCCTCAGAGGCCACCAGCGCTCCCGTCCCTCGCAGCTGGACCAGCTTGGCCTGCGCCGCGCTGACTCCGGCCTGCGCCTGGTCGACAGCCGCGCGCGTCTCGGCGGCATCCAGCTCGACCAGCGGCGTTCCAGCCTCGACCCGCTGGCCTTCTTCAGGCCCAACGGAGAGGACGGTGCCGGAGACGAGGGTGCCGATGTTGACCCGAGCCGGCGGCTCGACTCGGCCGGTGGCGACCACCCGCTGAACCAACGAGTGCCTGGCGGCGGTGACGTAAGCGACCTTGGGGCCTTTGAGGGTGGGCAGGAAAGCGGCGAGGCCGCCGGCAATGACGATTGCCAGCAAGATCGTGCCCTTGAACCGCCAGAGCAGACCCGCAACCCCGGTCCGCTCGCTCTCCGTCACCTTCTCCAGCGCCGCTTCCATCCTCGACTCCCTCGGATGATTTTGGACTGCCGCGTTCAATCTAACTCGCCGCGTAGGATTCGGTGCTCCGCAAAGAGTTGCGTTGAAACACGAGGTGAGAACGGGCATTTATAGTGGCGTCAGCGCTCAGTGGACAGAAAAAATGAACTCGTGAGTTCAAAATGACGGAAACCGAGACCTCGACGGTTAGCCCTCGCGTCGCTCGTCGGCGGGTGGAGACTCGCGCGCGGCTCCTCTCGATCGCCGCTCGGCTGTTCGCCAAGCGGTCGTTCGATGGAGTACGGCTCGACGAGATCGCCGACGAGGCGGACATCGCCCGAGGCACGCTCTACAGCCACTTCTCGTCGAAGGAAGAGCTGCTACGGGCGATCGTCCAGCCGGTGCTCGAGCGGGCCGTGGAGTGTCTGCAGCGGATTCCGGAGACGCTGCCCCCGCGCCAGGCCGTCGAGGAATTGCTCCGGGCATACCTCGGGCTCTGGCGGATGGGACCCGACGCGATGCGACTGGCCCATCGCTTTGACGCAGGCTTGCCCAAGGACCTCTTCACCTTTCACGAGGTTCACGTCAGGCAGGTGGTGGGCATTCTGCGACGTGCCAGCGAGGCCGGCCTCCTTCGTTTGGGCGACCCCGGGCTGTCGGCGCGAGTCTTCGCATCTACCGCAGTGCCGGTGTTAGAGATCGTCTCGGGAGATTCCCAGGCTGAGAAGTTGTTCCTCGAAGCAATGAGTGGTCTTCTGTTGCGTCCGGGCCTCTGACAAGGGGAGTTTGTGAAGTATCGGACGGGACTGAGGAATTGGCTGGAGCAGCGCTCCTGGGCAATCTCCATTGCCGGGAGTGTGGCTCTCTCTCTAGCCATCGGGCTCGCGGACTTCTTCACCTCCGAAGAGTTCTCGCTCGCCATCTTCTACCTGGTGCCGGTGCTGTCCTCGACGTGGCTGGCCGGGCGCAGATCCGGCTTGGCGATCGCCACGCTCTGCTCAGTGACGTCCATCCTTTCCGACCTCTACAGCGTCCCGTACCACCCGACCGCGGTCCACGTGTGGAACTTCTTGATGCGCCTGGGCTTTTTCGCGGTGACCGCCCTGCTCCACGCTTCGCTGCGTGGGGCGCTCGAGCGAGAGCGGGCGCTGGCCCGGCGCGACCCGTTGACGGGCCTGAACAACCGGACGGCCTTCATGGAGCTGGCGGAGGCTGAGCTGGCGAGGTCGCGTCGCTACGAACGGACGCTCACGGTCGCCTACCTCGACTGCGACAACTTCAAGCAGGTCAACGACACCAAGGGGCACCAGGCCGGCGACCGGGTGCTCTGGCTGGTGGGGCACACGCTGGAGAACACGGTTCGAAAGACCGACGTGGCTGCGAGGCTGGGCGGCGACGAGTTCGCCTTGCTCTTCCCGGAGCTCGAGGCCGACGAGGCCCGTGACGTCATCTCCAAGATCCAGGCGCGGCTGCTGGCGGCGATGGCCGAGGCCAAGCTGCCGGTGACCTTCAGCATCGGGGTGGTCACCTACACCCGGGCACCCGCGGGCGTGGACTCGCTGCTGCGCCGCGCCGACGAGCTGATGTACGAGGTCAAGCGCTCGGGCCGGAACTCGCTGCGCTTCGAAGCGGCTACGGGCAACACCGACCCGCGCATCGAGCTGCGGTCGGCGTCGTGATTCGCCCGAACGCCTAGACGAGGACGCCGCGCTGGACGAGCAGCTCGGCGATCTGGACTGCGTTCAGGCCGGCGCCCTTGCGGATGTTGTCGGCGACCACGAAGAAGTCCAGGCCGTTCATCTGGCTGATGTCTTCGCGGATGCGGCCGACGTGCGCGCAGTCGTCGCCGGCGGCGAGCATCGGCATCGGATAGATGCCGGCCTTGGGGTCGTCGATGACCTTGAGGCCCGGCGCGGCCTTGAGCAGCTCGCGCGCCTGGGCGGCGGTGAGCTTCTTCTCGGTGGTGACGTTGACGGCTTCGGAGTGGCCGAAGAACACCGGGACGCGGACGGCGGTGGCGCTGACGCGCAGGTCCTTGATCCCGAGGATCTTGCGGGTCTCGTGGACGATGCGGAGCTCTTCCTTGGTGTAGCCGTTGTCGTCGAAGTCGTCGATCTGCGGGACGACGTTGAAGGCGACGCGGTGCGGGAAGGCGCTCGTCTCGGTCTCGCGGCCGTTCATCAGGTCGCCCGTCTGCTTCTCCAGCTCCTGGATGCCCTTCTGGCCCCTGCCGGAGACGGCCTGGTAGGTCGAGACGACGACGCGCAGCAGGTTCGCCGCGTCGTGGATCGGCTTGAGCGCCAGGACCATCTGGATGGTCGCGCAGTTGGGGTTGGCGACGATGCCGCGGGGCCGGGCGCCGAGGATGGCGTCGGGGTTGACCTCGGGGACGACCAGCGGGACGTCGGCGTCCATCCGGAAGGCGGTCGAGTCGTCGATGACCAGCGCGCCGGCCTTGGTGGCGATGGGGGCCCACTCGTTCGAGACGGTGGCGCCGGGAGAGAAGAAGGCGAGGTCCACGCCCTGGAAGTGCTCGGGCTTGACCGCGCGGACGGTGAGCTCCTCGCCCTTGAACTCGAGCTTCTCGCCCTCGCTGCGCGGGCTGGCCAGGAGGGTGAGCTTGTCGACCGGGAAGCCGCGCTCCTCCAGGCAGTTGACGAACTCGCGGCCGACGGCACCGGTCGCTCCGAGGACGGCTACGTGGAAGGACTTGCTCATCGCTCTACCTCATGGCCTGGCGGTCGCTTGCCTCCCGCCGAAAGGGCCGCGGACCCTAGCACAAGCTTGGGGCCAGGTTCCGAATGTTCCGAATCGGGCGGGGCGTTGGGGCCAGGTTCCGAATGCTCCGAATCGCAGGTCCGCCCCGCTCGAGCCACAACACCTCGAAAAAAACGCCAGAAATCTCGATTTGGGCATTCGACTCTCACCCCTTCGGCGATTCGGAACATTCGGAACCTGGCCCCGAAACGGCGAAGCCTCTCGCCGTCCCGAACGGGGACCGACGAGAGGCTTCTAGGTTCCGCAACCGAAGAGCGACGACCCGTCTACTGCTTGGCCAGGCAGGCGGCCAGGTCGGCGTCCGGGGTGGTGATGGCCTTGATGCCGAACTTCTCCACCAGGACGTTGAGCGCCGCGGGCGTGACGAACGCCGGGAGGCTGGGGCCAAGGCGGATGTTCTTGATGCCCAGGTGCAGCAGGGTCAGCAGGATGGCGACGGCCTTCTGCTCGTACCAGGACAGGACCATGGAGAGCGGCAGGCTGTTGACGTCGGTCTTGAACGCGCCGGCGAGCGCCACCGCGATCTGGATGGCGGAGTAGGCGTCGTTGCACTGCCCGATGTCGAGCAGGCGCGGGATGCCGCCGATGTCGCCGAAGTCCTTCTGGTTGAAGCGGTACTTGCCGCAGGCGAGCGTGAGGACGGCGCAATCCTTCGGCACCTTCTCGGCGAACTCGGTGTAGTAGTTGCGGCCGGTCTTGGCGCCGTCGCAGCCGCCGACGAGGAAGAAGTGCTTGAGGGCGCCGCTCTTGACGGCCCCGACGACCTTGTCGGCCACCCCGAGCACGGCGTTGCGGCCGAAGCCGACGAGGATGGTCTTCTCGGCCACGGTCTCGCCGAAGCCGGGCTGCGCCAGCGCGGCCTCGATGACCGGAGCGAAGTTGCGATCGGCGACGTGGCGGACGCCAGGCATGGAGACGAGCCCGCTGGTGAAGACGCGGCCGCGGTAGCTGTCCTTGGGCTTCTGGATGCAGTTGGTGGTGAAGAGGAAGGCGCCGGGGAAGGCGTCGAACTCCTTGACCTGGTCCTGCCAGGCGCCGCCCCAGTTGCCGACCAGGTGCTTGTGCTTCTTGAGCTTCCGGGTAGCCGTGGGCGGGGAGCATCTCGCCGTGGGTGTAGACGTTGATGCCCTTGCCCTCGGTCTGCTCGAGCAGGAGCTTGAGGTCCTTGAGGTCGTGGCCGGAGATGAGGATGGCCTTGCCCTTGACCGGGGTGACGCGCACCGGGGTGGGGACCGGGTGGCCGTAGGTGCCGGTGTTGGCGTCGTCGAGGAGCGCCATGACCTTGAGGTTGAGCTCGCCCACGCGCAGGGAGGCGGCCAGCAGCTCCTCGGCCTTGAGGCCCTCCTTGGTGGTCAGGTCGAGCAGCTCGTAGAAGAGCCCGTAGACCTCGCTCGACTCGCGGCCGAGGACGGCGGCGTGCTCGGCGTAGGCGGCGGCGCCCTTGAGCCCGTAGAGGACGAGCTCGGACAGGCCGGTCGCGTCCTGGCCGACGCGGGAGATCTTGGCCTTGATGGAGGCGGCGCCAGCCTGGGCGAGCAGGCCCTGGCGGTCCTTGGCGGGGACGAAGGCGGCGGGCCCGTCGAGCTTCTCGGCCGTGGCCTTCTTCTGGTCGCACGCCGCGGCGTAGAGCGCGCGGGACTTCTCCAGCGACTTGCCCAGGTTGCCGAGGATGGCGACGAGGTTGTCGGGGTCGAAGTCGACGTTGGTGACCGTGGTGAACAGCGCCTCGATCATCGTGCGGCCGAGCGCGTCGTCGTGCTTGCCGAGCACGTTGGCGCGGTGGGCGTACATCGCGATGCCCTTGGCGGCGTGGACCACCAGGTCCTGCAGGGCGCCGGTGACCGGGTCCTTGCCGCAGTTGCCGACGCTCTCGCAGCCCTTGCCGCTGATGGTCTGTTCACACTGGTAGCAGAAGCTCTCCATAGAACTCCGTCCTTTCATTCGTGCTGTGGTGGATGACGACTCGCCGGTTGAGCGCCGGCTCAGGTCTACTTGCGGACGACTTGCTTCTCGATGCCGCCGCGGACGCCGGCGACGTGGATCTCGACGGGGAAGCTCAGCCCGGGCTGGCTGGCGGCGTCGACGGCCACCTGGGCCAGGCCGCGGCAGCAGGGCACTTCCATGATGACGACGGTGAGCTTGCGCGGCTGGGCCTGGGTGAGCATGGCCTGCAGCTTCTCGGCGTAGTGGCCGAGGTCATCGAGCTTGGGGCAGCCGATGACGATGGCCTTGCCGGCCAGGTAGCGGGCATGGAAGTCGGGGATGGTGAAGGGCGCGCAGTCGGCGCAGATGACGAGATCGCTGCCCTTGAGGAACGGGGCGTGCGGCGGCACGAGCATCAGCTGCACGGGCCACTGGCCCAGCTGCGAGGGCGGGGGCTCGCCGTCGGCGACCGGACCCGCGCTCGCCGGGGCAGGAGCCATGCTGCGCATCGCCGAGCCGGGGCAGCCTCCGCCGCCGTGGTGGTGGCCATGGCCGCCGTGATGATGGCCGTGGCCGCCGTGGTCGTGCCCGTGGCCCTGCGCCGGCTTGCCGAGGGTGACGAGGTGGGCGTTGACGGCCGTCTGGTCGAAGTCGGAGGCCTCGCGCTCGATGATCTTGAGGGCGCCGGTCGGGCAGTCGCCGATGCAGGCGCCCAGGCCGTCGCAGAAGGTGTCCTTGACCAGCTTGGCCTTGCCGTCGACGAGCGCCAGCGCGCCCTCGTGGCAGGCATCGATGCACTGGCCGCAGGCGTTGCACAGGGCTTCTTCGATCTCGATGATCTTGCGCTTCACTTGGCATCTCTCCTCTTCAGGGCGCCCGCGAGGTCGCTCAGCCTCGTGCGCTCCAGTTGCTTGCGGAAGTCCAGGGTGGCCTTGGTGACGTACTGGCCGAGCATGCAGCCGTCCTCGCAGACCGGCTTGCCCAGCAGGCAGGTGTGGTCGTTGAGGGGCCCCTCGAGAGCCTCGAACACCTCCAGCAGGGTGATCTGCTCCGGCGACCGCGCGAGCAGGAAGCCGCCCTTGGGCCCGCGCGTGGAGGTGAGCAGGCCCGCGTGCGCCAAGCGCTGCAGCACCTTGGCGAGGTGGTTCTCGCTGACGTCGATGACCTCGATGGCCCGCTTGACCGCGAGCGGGCGCTCGGGCTCGTGCGCCATGAGCATCAGGGCGTGCATCCCCAGGTTCGCCGCTTCGCTGATCTTGATGATGCCGGAAGCCATGCAGGTCTCATTTCGGAATTGCGGTACCGGTATACCGAATTATAATTCTGGGTGCAAGTTCTTCCGTGTTTTGGACAGAAGCAGGCCAGCGCCGAACCTGCAAACGCTTGAATTACTTATGTTTATTGGTTGAGCCCGGTTGCCAGGTCGACAGTCCCATGTCTCATAGGTCCTATCGGTCCCATAGGTCCCATCAGATGGGACTTATGGGACCCATGGGACGCATAGGACTGCGGGGCGTGGCGACGCCTGGTCCCTAGCCGGGCCGACCCGCGAAGATCTTCTCGGCGACGGCGTCGATGAGCTCAGCCACGCCCTCGCCGGTGGCCGACGAGATGAGGAAGACAGGCACCTTCTTGCGCTTCATGGCCGTGGCGAACTTCTTGGCCCGGTCGCGCGCGTCGGGCAGGTCGATCTTGTTGGCCACCACGATCTGCGGCTTCTCGGCAAGGAGCTGGCTGTAGAGTTCGAGCTCCTTGTTGAGGATGGTCAGGTCCTTCTTCGGGTCGCGCCCTTCGCCTTCGGCCGAGCAGTCGACCAGGTGGATGAGCACCCGGCAGCGCTCGACGTGGCGCAGGAACTGGTGCCCGAGCCCGGCGCCGGCGTGGGCGCCCTCGATGATGCCCGGGATGTCGGCCATCACGAAGGAGCGGTGGTCCTTGTAGCCGACGACGCCCAGGTGCGGGGTGAGCGTCGTGAACGGGTAGTCGGCGACCTTGGGCTTGGCCTTGGAGACGCGGGAGATGAGCGTGGACTTGCCGGCGTTGGGGAAGCCCAGCAGGCCGACGTCCGCCAACAGGCGCAGCTCGAGAAGCACCTCCTTCTCCTCACCCGGGATCCCCGGCTGCGCGAAGCGCGGCGCCTGGCGGGTGGAGGTGGCGAAGTTCATGTTCCCCAGGCCGCCCTTGCCGCCCTGGCAGAGCACCACCTTCTGCAGGTTCTGCGACAGGTCGAACAGCACCTCGTTGGTGGCCGCGTCGCGCACGAGCGTCCCCACCGGGACCTTGAGGACGATGTCCGGCCCGTCCTTGCCGTTGCAGTCGCTGCCGCCGCCGGGCTCGCCGTTGCGCGCCTTGTGCTCGGGGACGAAGCGGTAGTCGAGCAGCGTGGTGTAGTTCTCGTCCGCCTCGAGGAAGATGGTGCCGCCCTTGCCTCCGTCGCCGCCGGACGGACCGCCGCGGGGGATGAACTTCTCGCGGCGGAAGGCGACCGCACCCCGGCCTCCGTCGCCGGCTTTGACGTGGATTCGGACTTCGTCGACGAATTTCATGGTGGTCCAGGAGGCAGAGGGCAGCCGGCGGGATCAAGCCGCGCCTGACGTTGCGAAGCCCGTCTTCGCGGGCTGACTTTCTAAACGATGAGCCGCGCGGCACTGGAGTGCCGCGCGGCTCGAAGCTGCTTTCGAAGCTTGAAAGCTACGCCTTGGCGGCGGCCTTCTTGGCCTCTTGCGCCTTGGTCTCCAGCGCCTTGAACTGGTCGGCGGTGTAGACGGAGACGCGGGTGCGCTCGCGGCCCACGCGCTCGTAGCGCACGATGCCGTCGATGGTGGCGAAGATGCAGTGGTCGCGGCCGAGGCCGACGTTCTTGCCCGGGTCGATCTTGGTGCCGCACTGCTTGACCAGGATGTTGCCCGAGAGAACCGACTGGCCGGAGTAGACCTTTACGCCACGCCGCTGACCAGGTGAATCGCGCCCGTTACGAGAAGAGCCCTGACCTTTTTTGTGTGCCATGACGAAAACTGCCTTTCTGTTTCTTCTGCTCTAGCTCTTGAGACTAGGCGCGGATGCCGGTGACCTTGACCTCGGTGTACTTCTGCCGATGGCCCTGGCGACGGGTGAAACCAAAGTAGTTCTTGATGAAGTGCAGGACCTTGGGGCCCTTGGCCTTCGGGTCGACGACCTCGGCCTCGACGGACGCGCCCTCGACGAGGGGACGGCCCACCTTGGGCTGGTCGCTGCCGCCGACCATCAGGACGTCCTTGAAGGTGATCTTGGCGCCCTTCTCGCCGCCGATCAACTCGACCTTGAGGACATCGCCTTCCTGCACGCGGTACTGCTTGCCGCCAGTCTTGATCACTGCGTACATCGCACAACCCCTTGTTATTGCTGCGTTCTTCTGGACCGAAAGCGCCTTCCGGGCACTCCGGTGACGCAGCTACCCTTGAAGAAACGCAGTCTTGTAGGGCATCCGAGGGTCCGCTGTCAAGGCAACGCCCGGCAAAAGCCACCTTGTTCCAGCGGGATACCGCATCTGGTGGGGCCCACCGGCGAGGGCCCCAGAGCTTGTGGCCTACTTGTCCTCGGCGGCCACTTCCGACTCGAGCAGGTAGCCCAGCGCCTTGAGCTGGACCTCGGCGAGCGCTTCCTCGGCGAACCACCAGCTGGTGCCCACGACGTACTTCGAGCCGCCCGGCGCCTCGCGGATGTCCAGCTTGACGCCTTCCTTGCCGGCGGCGGAGACGTACGCGCGCACCTTGCAGTTGACCATCGGCTCCTGGATGCGCTGGTGCCCGTCGATGCAGACCTGGTCTTCGACGGCCAGCTTGCTCGCGAACTCCACGGCCTCGTCGCGGTCGCGCTCGCAGGCCTTCTGCGGGCGGATCTGCTGCTTGGCGCAGCGGTCGACGACCGGCTTGCCCACGATCTTGCTGTTCTGCTCGCGGTTGAGCGTGGCGCAGCCAGCCAGGACGACGGCAGCGGCCAGCGTGATCACGACGGCGAACGACTTCATCGGCGGTCCCTCCCTGAAGCGATGTCTTGGTCTACTTGCTCTCGGTGGCCGGCGTCGCCGCCCCCAGCGGCGGCAGCACCAGCTTGAGCTCTTCGGTCTTGGCGGGGATCGACAGCGGGGCGGAGACGGGCAAGTAGCCCTCCTTCGCCGCCTCGAACACCAGCTTGACGTCCTTGTGCTCGGGCACCTCGCCGTCCTTCATGCGGCACTCGGCGGCGACGGCGATGCCGGCGGCCAGACCGACGGCGGCGAACAGCGCCATGGTGTTGATCCCGGAGTTGAGCTTGTCGTTGCGCTCGGTCCAGGCGTAGCCCGCCCCGAAGCCCGCCCCGCCGCCGACCAGCGTGGTCATCACCGGGATGAGCCAGGCGATGTTGCCGCAGCGGTAGGTCTCGAGGTCGCGCTTGTACTCGGCGGGCGAGGCGCCCAGGTCCTTGCGGCCGTCGTGCTCGAGGACCGCGACGTTCGCTCCCTCGGGCTCGGTCACCACGCGCACCGTGTGCGTCGTCGTCTGCAGCGAAGCGCAGCCGGTGGTCATGGCGAGGGCCAGCAGCAGGGACACGACGCGGGTCATGGAGTTCTCCGACAAGGGCTCCTTCATACTCCGGATTGAATTTGCTTGGGAATCCTCTCCGCGGTGGGTCCGCTCGGCGCCCTGCCCGCTGCACGCTGTGCCGAGAGCGGCACACTCGCGGGTGCACCGCGCTGCACACGAGGGCGGCGTTCGCCTCGGACCCGCCGGGTGGCATGTCGCGTGCTCTTCGGCCGCGGCATGAACAACTCCAAATACGACTTCCTCCTCTACGTCGTCATCGTCTTCATCCTCTTCGCCAGCTGCGTGAACTGCGCTTGCGAGTCCTGCCAGAACTCCGGTTCCTCGAGTCGCGGTTCCAGCAGCCTGACCAGCAGCGAGACGGCCGCACCCGGTCAGCTCGACGTCGACGACCGCGAGCGCCCTGAGTCCATCGCGCTCGTCGGCGATCGTCCGCTTCGCGCCCGCTCCATCGCCGCAGCCGGCCTCCTCAGGCAGTCGCCGGTGGCCGCGCCGCGCGATTCGATCCTCGTCGAGTGTGCCGAGGCGCAGCGCTGCCCCGGCCCCCATGCCGTCTTCGTCGGGGCCCAGATCGACTGGGTCGTCCGCTCGGCGCCCGACGTCGGCGGGGCGAGCCCCCGCGGAACCTTCGCCATCGCCGAGGACCGCCCGTCCGGCGTGGTCTCGCTGTCGACGCACTTCGTCGACGGCCTGGGCGAGGTGGTGACCCTTCGCGCCGTCGAGCCGGGCACCGCCACCATCACGTTCCTGCATCGCGGGCTCGGCCTCTCCACCACGCGGCAGCTGCGCGTCGTCGCCCTCGAAGACGCCGTCCGTGGTGAGGTGCGCCTGCGCGCCGGGACGAAGGGCGAGTCGGGCCGCTTCCCGGCCGATGCCGACCTGGTCGGAGCCGAGGTGCCCTCTTCAATCTCGACCCGGTCGCCCCAGCTCGTCCTCACCTGGCTCCTCAAGGACGGCACGCGGGCGGTGGGCGGAGCGGACCACGTCAGCAGCTCCGCAGCGGGGGGCCGCGTCGTCGCGCTGGGCCGCAACGACCGCGAGCTCGACGACCTCGGGCGCTCGCTCTTCCGCTTCTTCGGCGCTCCGGGCACCGTTCGGCTCAGCGCCTCGCTCGGCGACGCGAAGCTCGACCAGTCCTTCGACTACACCTACCAAGCGCCGGCCCTCGTGCCCTGCCCCGCCGGCGACACCTCGGACTTCCTGGATGCGGCCCACGCGAGCGGCGAGGGCAGCTGGCCGACGCTCACCTCCGGCCTGAAGGCGCGCGCCGGCCAGGACATCCTCTTCCCGTTCGACCCGAACCTGACCGACGTCACGGTCGAGCAGAGCTGCGGCCCGGAGCAGGTGCTGTCCTATCCGCAGACCGAGACCTTCGCCGCGCGCTTCTCCACTCCGGGCCACTACCAGTTCGTCCTCAGGGACGCCGAGGGCCGGGTGGTGCAGACGGGCGCCTACGGCGAGGCGATGACCAGCACGTACACCGTCGTCGCAGGCCGGTAGGCGCTCGTTGCCGCTCGTCGATGGCCCAGACCTCGGCCCGGGCCATCGGCGTGTCTGGCTTCCCAAACGCTCACTCGCCGAGAACCGGCGGCTCGGAGTCCCAGAACAAGCCGAACCCTTCCCTGAGCCGGTCCACGCGGCCGGCGACCAGCGCCGCGAGCACTCCGACCACGAGCACCGGGAGGAAGGCCATGACGTGCAGAGCCGCGACGACCATCAGCAACGCCGAAGCAGCCTTCTGGGCCCAGCGCTGAGCCTGGTGAACGGCCCCGAAGGCGCCCTTCACCAGGAAGTAGAGCCCCACCGACAGCAGCATGAAGCCGCCGATGCCCAGCGCCGGCGCGGCCCACGTCAGGGCGACGCCGCCCCAGCAGCCCAGAAGGCCGAGACCCCAGCGCCCGAGCTCCTTCGCCCAGGCGTGCGGCTCCACCATTGGGGACAACGCTGGCAGGTCGTTCTCGTCAGCGCCGGGCACTACGCTCCGGCCGCCTTGAACGCCGCGTCGACGATGGCCTGGGCCTCGGTCTGGATCTTCTTGAGGTGGTCGGGGCCTTTGAAGCTCTCCGCATAGATCTTGTAGACGTCCTCGGTGCCGGAGGGCCGCGCCGCGAACCAGCCGTTGGCGGTGGTGATCTTCAGCCCGCCGATGGCCGCCTTGTTGCCCGGCGCGTGCGTGATCCGCTCCTCGATGGGATCGCCGGCGAGCGTGGTCGCGGTCACCTTGTCGGGCGTCAGCGTGGAGAGCACCTTCTTCTGCGCCGAGTTGGCCACCGCGTCGATCCGCTCGTAGACCGGCGCGCCGAACTTCTCAGTCGAGCTCGCGGTAGATCTGCGACGGGTCCTTGCCCACCTTGACGGTGATCTCCGCCGCCAGCAGGTCGAGGATGATGCCGTCCTTGTCGGTGGTCCAGCAGGTGCCGTCCTTGCGCAGGAAGCTGGCGCCGGCGCTCTCCTCGCCGCCGAAGCCGTAGCTGCCGTCCTGCAGGCCGGGCACGAACCACTTGAAGCCCACCGGGACCTCGGAGAGCCGGCGCCCGAGGCTCTTGGCCACGCGGTCGATGATGGCGCTGGAGACGAGCGTCTTGCCCACCGCCGCGTCCTTGGGCCAGTTCGGCCGGTTCTGGAACAGGTACCAGATGGCCACCGCCAGGTAGTGGTTGGGGTTCATCAGCCCGGTCTTGGTGACGATGCCGTGGCGGTCGGAGTCGGCGTCGTTGCCGAAGGCGATGTCGTACTTGTCCTTGAGGCCGATCAGGCTCGCCATGGCGTAGGGCGAGCTGCAGTCCATGCGGATCTTCCCGTCGTGGTCGAGCGTCATGAACGAGTAGGTCGGGTCGAAGCGCGGGTTCACGACCTCCAGGTTCAGGCCGTAGCGCTTCTTGATGGGCTCCCAGTACTCGAGGTTCGAGCCACCCATCGGGTCCACGCCGATCTTGAGACCGCTCTTGGCGATCGCCTCCATGTCGATGACCGTCGCCAGGTCCTCGACGTACGGCGTGACGAAGTCGTGCTGCACCGCCTTGGCCATGGCCTGGGCGAAGGGCACGCGCTTGACGTCCTTGAGCCCCTGTTCGAGCAACTGGTTGGCGCGGTTCTCGATGACCTTGGTGGCGTCGGTGTCGGCGGGGCCGCCGTGCGGCGGGTTGTACTTGAAGCCGCCGCCGTCGGGCGGGTTGTGCGAGGGGGTGATGACGATGCCGTCGGCGAGGCCCGCGGTCTTGCCCTTGTTGAACGCGCGGATGGCGTGGCTGACGACCGGAGTCGGGGTCCAGCCGAGGCCCTTCTGGATGCGCACCTCGACACCGTTGGCGAGGAGCACCTCGAGCGCGGTGGCGAACGCCGGCTCGGAGAGCGCGTGGGTGTCGAAGCCCATGAAGAGCGGGCCGGTGAAGCCCTGGGCCTTTCGGTACTCGCAGGTCGCCTGGCTGACCGCGAGGATGTGGTCCTCGTTGAAGCTCTTCTTGAAGGAGACGCCGCGGTGTCCGCTGGTGCCGAACTCGACGCGCTGCGACTTCTGCGCGGGGTCGGGCTTCTCGGCGAAGTAGGCGGTGACCAGGCGGGGGACGTTCACAATGAGGGAAGCAGGAGCGGGCTTGCCAGCGAGGGGATGCGCCATGGCGGTCGGGTCTCCGGGATCGGGAGTCAAAGACTTCGTTCGGAGGGAAGCGGAGCGCCGAACGAAGCCGAGGTCAAAGCCAGCGAAAAGGTACTTCACGCAGGCGGGCGTGGGTAGCGCGTCGCGAGGATCACGGCTGTGCGGAGGTCTCTTCGCTCGGCCGGTAGCCTCGATTCGAAAGATGAGTCGACGATTCCAACCATACTCATGTTTCGAATCGTCGCTTTCGGCCCGTGAGACACCTCGCCGTGCCGAGCCGAACCCAGCGACGGCCCCCGGGACAAGCGCGATGTGCTGGCGACTCAAGCGCCCTCCCGGATTGGTCGAACGGTGGCGTCGTTCAGCAAGCTTGGAGGCACGAGGCCGGCGATCCGAGGGGCCTGCGAGCACGCGAAGCAGAAATGCCTCCGGTGGTCGGCGTAGGGTCCGATGGCCGGCGATCCGCGTGCGAGCGAGCTTGGTCCCTGCTCCCCTTCCTTCATAGAAGCCAGCGGGCCGCAGCACGGCAGGAAGGCCTCGCGACGACCGCGAGCTTCGCACACCCGACTAGCGGGCCTTGGTGAGCGGCACGAACAGGTTGACCAGGCGCTTGGTGCGGCAGGTCGTGCTGTAGCGCGCGGGCGCATAGCCCGCCCGCGAGACGGTGATCTGCAGTGGCGTCCCGAGTGCACAGGCGGGAGTGGCCGACAGAGGCGTGAGCCCCTCGTCGGCCCCGTTGATCAGGACCTTCGCCCTGTCCGGCTTGCTCTCCACGACGATGAGGAAGGTCTCGGCCTCGCTCTCGGTGACCTGGATTCCGTTCGGGTCGCTGACGCTCGGCTCGCTGGGGGTCGGCGCCGCCACGGCTTGAGCCACGGGCTTCTCCCCACTCTTCCGAGGAGGCGGGCCCTGGAGCGCGGCGATCGCCAAGGCGACGCCGAGGGCCGCGGCGCAGCCTCCCGAGATCAAGACGAGCAGGCGCCCGAGCCACGCCTGGCGCTGGGCCTGCGGCGAGAGGGCCGCGGCTTGCGAATCCACGGGCGCGGTCGGAGAGGGAGCGGTCGCTGGAGTGCGGGGCGCGTTCATCCAGACACCCGCAGCACTTCGCTCAGGGAGGTCACGCCGGAGTGGACCAGCGCGAGCCCGTGGTCGCTCAGCGACTGCATGCCACCGCCGACGGCCGCGTCGTGGATCTCGGTCGTCGGCACGCGCGCGGTGATCTTCTCGCGGACCGCCGGCGTCACCTCGAGCATCTCGTACAGGCCGGTCCGGCCCAGGTAGCCGCGCCCGCCGCAGTCCTCGCAGCCGACCGCCTCGTAGATCGTGGAGGCCGGCGGGAGCTTCATCTGCGCGAACCGTTCGGTCAGCGCGGCGTCCGGAACGATCGGGTGGCGGCAGCGCGGGCAGAGCATCCGCACCAGCCGCTGCGAGACGCAGGCCACCGTGGCGCTGGCGAGCAGGAACGGCTCGACCCCCATTCCGATCAGCCGGTTGAAAACGCCCGCGGCCGACTCCGCGTGGATGGTGGTGAGGATGAGGTGCCCGCTCAAGCCGGCCTGGATGGCGATGCGCGCCGTCTCCGCGTCGCGGATCTCGCCGACCATCATGACGTTCGGGTCCTGGCGCAGCATCGAGCGCAGGCCCTGCGCGAAGGAGAGGCCCGCGTCGGGCTTCACCTGCGTCTGGGTCATGAAGGGCAGGTCGTACTCGATCGGGTCTTCGATGGTGGCGATCTGCGTCGTCTCGCCGCGGGTGTTCTTGATGTGCCAGAGCGCGGCGTAGATGGTGGTCGTCTTGCCGCTGCCGGTGGGCCCGGTGAGGAAGATGAGGCCCTGGGACTTGTTGAGCAGCCCCATGAACCGCGGCGCCACCAGCTCCGGGAACCCGAGGGTCTTCAGCTCCGGAACGGATCGCCCGCGCCCGATTCGCAGGACGATCTTCTCGCCGTGGTTGGTGGGCAGCAGCGACACGCGCACGTCGGTCGTGGCGCCGTCGATGTCGATGCTCAGGTGACCGTCCTGCGGGCGGTCGGAGACGTAGGTCACGAGCCTGGCCAGCACCTTCACCCGCATCACCACGCGCTTGTGCAGCGCGGCGTCGAAGGTGATCACGTCCTCGATGACGCCGTTGACGCGGAAGGCCACCTGCGTCCCGGTCTGGAGCGGCTGGAGGTGCACGTCGCTGGCCTGGAGCTGGATGGCCGCGCGGAGCACGCCGTCGAGGAAGAAGACGATGTCGGGCTCGGCACCCTGCAGCGAGCGGGTCAGCGACGCCGACACCCGGAGGAGCGCCTTGCGGACCGCCCGGGGATCCTCGACGTTCTCGACCGCCATCGGGGCCGCCGCCGGCGCCTGCTGGACGACGCGCTTGGACTTGTCGAGCAGCGACAGCCCGACCACCAGCGAGCCTCCGCCGGCGACGAGCAGCAGGCCGAGCACCGACCCGGGAATCCTCTGCAGCGCCAGCGCGAGGTTGCCGGCGGTCCCGGCGGCCACCCGGCCCAGCGTCGCCACCGTGAACGCCGTCTCCCGCTCCGCCGCGATCGCGGGGAGCAGGCCCGCGGCGACGGCGCAGATCCCCGCGAAGGCGAAGAGGTATTTGGCGGCGCGGAGCACGAGAGGCGGTGAGTCTATGTGCCGCCGAAGAACGGGCGCAAGGACCGCGGCAGAGACCGTTCGTGATGTCCGGACCGTCTCGCAGTGAGGGCCCGGTGGCGCGGCACCTCGAGCAGGACCTTCACTTCGCGCACGCCTTGGCGAGCCCCTTCTTCACCGCCGCGAGCTGCTCGGCGCTCAGCTTCCGGTACCGGCTGAGCTCCAGCCCGCCGCGGGCCGCGGGCACGAGCTGCGCGAGGGCGAAGGCCGCCTCGTCCTGCACGCGGTCGTAGGCGTTCTTCTCGAACTCGTCGATGGCCTTGCGCTCCTCGGGGGTGCGCGGCGCGGCGTACTCGCGGAACGGCGCGATGCGCATGCCGGGACGGGCGTCGTCGAGGAACGGAGCCAGGGCACAGGCCAGCTCGCGGCTCTGGGCGAAGGGCGTCGCGCGCAGCGCCTGCGCGAGCACCTCGGGGCGCGTCCTCTTGAGCCTGGCGACGAACGGGGCGAGCGCCTTGGAATCGCCGACTCGCAGGCGGCTGACGGGGAGCGCGAAGGCGAGCGAGGTCTCGGGCGCGGTCTCGGCGAACGCCGCCGAATACTTGAGCGTCTTCTCCAGCCTGGCGAGCTCGGCGCCGGCGCTGGGTGCGCCCGAGAGCGCGATGGCGCGCACCAGGTTGGACTGCAGCAGCTCCGGGAACTCGAAGCCGGTGACCGCGGGGTCGCTCGCGAGCTTTGCCAGCTCGGGCACCAGGTCCGGCGGGTGGATGGAGAGGAACCCGCGGACGGCCTCGGCGCGCACCTGCGTCCCCTTGGTCTCCCGCGCCATCCGCAGCAGCACCGGCCCCGCCTCGGGCACTTCGGTCTGGATGACCGCGCGGACGATCTCCTCCTGCTTCCTGGGCTCGGCGCCCTTGAAGCCCAGCTCCAGCAACCCCAGCACCGACGCGTCGCCGGGCCGCAGGTGGAGGTAGGCGTTGAAGTCGCCGCGGAGCACCCCGTTGAGCGCCTCGTGCTGGCTTCGAGTCTCGACGATGGTGGGGCTCGAAGCCGGGCCCAGCGGACCTGCGACCAGCGGCGCGAGGCCCAGCTTCGCCGCCGCCGCGATTGCTGGCTCGGTCGCACGGTACTCACAGCGCACCGCCGCGGACGGGACCGGCAGAATCGCACCGAGCACGAACAGGTCGCGCGACTCCTCGGGCGCGAGCCGCGCGAAGGCGGAGGCGTCGAGCACCTTCGCCGCCTCCGGCTTTGGCGTCGGCTCCCAGGTCTTCCAGACGCCGCGCGTCTCCTCGTACTCAAGCGTCAGGCACGCGGGGTCGACGCAGACCCAGCGCGGCGCCGCCTCGCGGTTCCAGGCGCTGACCGTCAGGACCGGCAGGCCCTTCTTCAGCTCGACCCGCGGAGTTAGGAGGACCTTGTCGGCCGGAGCGGCGGGCGAGGCGGCGAGCATGGCCAGGAGGATCGGCAGGAGCATGATGGAGCGCATCGTGGCACGGCTACGGCGCGGGCCCCAGCGGTGACCGAGAGGTTGCTAAAGGTATGTCGGTACCCACCGACATCGCTTGGCCCGGTCGCCGGAGCGGCCGGACGCGAACGCGCACCACGCCCCGCTCGACCATGTCCAGCGCCCGCGCCGCGGCGAGCGACAGGTCGACGATCCGACCGCGCACGAACGGGCCACGATCGTTGACCCTCACGATGACCACGCGCCGGTTCTCGAGATTCGTGATCTCCAGCTGGGCCCCGAAGGGATGCGTCCGGTGCGCGCAGGTCAGCGCCTCGCCGCGGTAGAGCTCGCCGCTCGCGGTGGGCCGGCCCTCGAGGCTGGCGGAGTAGAAGCTCGCCTCGCCTTCTTCGGGCTCGCTCCGACTGCTCCCGGTCCGCTGGCCGTGCGTACACGCCGAGAGCGCCAGCAGCCCCAAGACCACGATGATCCGCCCCGGTCGCACCATGCACCGACTCTAGCGGAGGCGCTCTCGTCCTGCGCTTCGGCTGCGCACCCCTGCCCGCTGAGCAGGCGCGGAGGCCGCTCCCCCGGCCCTACTTCTTGGCCTCGGCGGGAGCTTCCCGCGTCGCTCGCAGGAGCCGCTGCCGCAGACGGAGCCGCGGTCGTGCCGGCATCGGCGGCTGAAGCAGCCTCGGAGCCGGCATCGGGCGCTGGCTTGGCCAGCTCCTCCTCGAGCGCCTTGGCGAAGGCGAGCACGCCCTTCACGTAGGCGTCCTCGTGGTTGTAGTCCCAGACCGCCTTCTCGGCGCTCTTGGCGTAGCCGTGCTGCTCCAGGTAGTTGGCGATGGAGGCGATGGAGTCGTCGAAGGTGAAGAGGTCGATCTTGCCGTCGCCGTCGCCGTCCTCGGCCCAGCGCAGGCTCGCCGGCATGAACTGCGGGAACCCCAGCGCGCCGGCCCAGCTGCCCTTGACCGTCAGCGGGTCGATGCCCTTGGCCTTGCACTGGCGCACCAGCGCCGCGAGGTTCTTCTTGGCGCGGTCGCGGATGGTGTTCACGCGCTGGACCTGCTTGGCCTCGTCGACGATCCCCTTCTCCGCCTTCTGCGCGAGCGCCACCGCGCTGGCCTCCTCGACGAAGTAGGCCTGGCTGGTGAAGGCGTTGAAGGCGACGTAGTCCCCGGTGACCTGCCCCAGGCGCGACTCCCACATCAGGATGGCGATGACCACGTTGCGGTCCACCTTGTGGGCCTTCTCGGCGCGCTCGAGCACCTCGCGCTTCTCGCGGGCGAACCTGGCGCCGGCCTGGACGCGCTCCGGCTTGAGGAACAGCGCCATCAGGTCCAGGTGCTCCTTGCGGTGCCGCTGGATCATGGAGGGCGCGACGATGGAGATGGTCTTGTCGGCGTAGACCAGCTCGGCGCGCGGATCGTCGAGCAGCGCTTCGGCCTCCTTCTCCTCGAGCGTGGTCTCGCCCGGGTTCACCGCCGGTGCGCACAGCGCCTTGACCAGCTCCGCGCGCGCCTCGCCGCCCTTGGGCAGCTTCGCCGACAGCTTCCAGGTCGAGGGCGTCGCCGCGTCGAAGGCGTCCTTGGCCTTCGGCTTCGGTTTGGCCGCGGCCTTGGTCTCTGCCTTCGGGTCGGCCTTCTTCTCGGATTTCGGCTCGGCCTTCGAGGGAGCGGCGGCCTTGGGCGCCTCCTCCTTCGAGCCCTTTGGCGGCGCCTGCGCGGCCCGGGCGGCCGGGATAGCAAAGATCCAAAACGTCGCTATCACCGAAAGGACATCGATTTTCTTCAGAGGGAGCAAGGTCGCGCGCATCTAGCAGATCCGGCTGGTTCGTGGGAAGGGGGGTGCCGCTTCACTCTAGCGCCCCCTCTGGCGGGACTCGATTTTTTGCTGCTTGCCCCTGGGGAGGGGTCTATAGTGCCGCCAGCTTTTCGCTCGGGAACGGGGGGTTGAGAGCCCAACCGAGCAGGGAAACAAAGGAAGAACCAACCCAAGTCGCAGGGAGGAAGAAAATGCCTAAGGCCGCCAAGAAGACCGCCCGCAAGCCGAACGCCGCTTTCATGAAGCCGATGCAGCCGGACGCCGCCCTCGCCGAGATCGTGGGCGAGAAGGCCATTCCGCGCACCGAGATCACCAAGAAGGTCTGGGCGTACATCAAGAAGAACGGCCTGCAGGACAAGAAGGAGAAGCGCAACATCAACGCCGACGAGAAGCTGGCGAAGGTGTTCGGCGGCAAGAAGACCGTCACGATGTTCGAGATGACCAAGCTGGTGAACAAGCACCTCAGCTAGTCGTTTCTCGCTTCTGCCGGACCGAAAGGCCCGCCGGCCGAGAGGCTGGGCGGGCCTTTGGTTTACGAGCCTCACCCCCGGCCCCTCTCCGGCTTCGCGGAGAGGGGTGACTTCGTCTCGCGTGCGTGCCAGTCCGAAGCCCCGAGGCTTCGCTCCTCGCTTCCCTCCGAACGAAGTCTCCACAGGGTGGAGGTTCGAGTTCCCCCTCTCCGCGAAGCCGGAGAGGGGGTCAGGGGGTGAGGCCCGCCATGCGCATCCGCGACCCGATCCACGGCACCATCCACGTCAGCGACGCCGAGAAGGCCGTCGTCGACAGCCGCTTCTTCCAGCGCCTGCGCAACGTGCGCCAGCTGGGCTTCGGCGACCTGGCCTTCCCCGGAGCAACGCACACCCGCCACGCCCATTCCCTGGGCGCCATGCACGCGGCCTCGCGGCTGTTCGACTCCGTCTTCCAGCAGATTGACCTGCCTGCCGCCTGCCGCGAGCGGATGCGCCAGGCGGTGCGCATGGCGGTGCTCTGCCACGACATCGGGCACCTGCCGCTCTCGCACGCCTCGGAGTCCATCGCGCCGCTGCGCTCGACGCTGAAGCTGCCCGGGTGGATCCCCGGCAACCGCGACGAGCAGTCGAGCCACGAGGACTTCAGCGCCAAGATCCTGCTCGACTCCGAGCTCGACCCCCGTCCTCGAGCGCTCGCTCGCGCCCGTCGCCGTCACGACCGCCACCCTGGCCTCGATGGTGCTGGGCGTCGCGCCGCCCGACGGCGCGGCCTTCGTCTGCAACGGCAAGGACTACGCCCCGCTGCTGCGGCAGATCGTCTCCGGCGAGCTCGACGCGGACCGCATCGACTACCTGTTGCGCGACTCGCTCTTCACCGGCGTCACCTACGGCCGGTACGAGATGGACTGGATCGTCGAGAACCTCTTGCCCGCGGAGATCGACGGGCGGGTCCACCTGGCGCTCTCGAAGACGGCCATCTTCGCCTTCGAAGACTTCCTGCTCTCGCGCTTCCACATGTTCGTGTCGGTCTACTACCACCACTCGAGCGTCAACTACGACGCCATGCTGCGCCGCTACCGCGCCGAGTGCCCCGACGAGATCGTCATCCCCAGCGACATGGCCGAGTTCGTCGAGTGCGACGACGTCTGGCTGGCGTGGTGGCTGCGCAAGAGCCAGAACGTCTGGGCCCGGCGCATCGTGGAGCGCAAGGGCTTCAAGCTGGTCGCCTCGGCCACCGGGCGCGACAAGGAGTACGACTTCCCCACCCTGGACCAGGCGCTCACCGACGCCGGCATCGAGCACTTCCAGATCGACTCGTTCGGGGCGCTCTCCAAGTACTTCGCCTCCGACGAGGCGGGCCCCTCGCTCTATGTCGTCGACCCGGCGACCGGGCTGCGCACGCCGGTCGCCGAGTACACCCCGCTCTACCGGCGCTACGCCGAGGCCATCCGGCTCACCCGCCTGTACTGCCGGCCCGACCAGGCGCCGGCAGCACGGGACATCGTGGCGAAGGTGATGCAGGCGGGGCGAACCTGCTGACCCGACCCGCTGCGGTGGCTCGGCCCCGAAAGCGAGCCCTAATCGGCAATGAAAAGATCGTAGCCGTCCCGAAGGTACCCAGAGATCTTTTCGAGCCAGATGTTCGAGGAAATTGCCTCGGGGGGCAGGGCCTCAAGGAGCCGCCGAAGTCTGGTCGAGCGCTCGCGCACCTGGTCGAGAGGGATCCTGGCGTCTGGGAGACCTGGGAAGTAAGGCCATGCGTCTTCGGGAATTCCAAGAACGCGAGTGGCCTCTACCAGCGCCGCAAATGAGGAGTACGCCATATTCGTGCTGTCGATGGGGTCGCCTACGATCTCTTGGGACTCCCGGCCCTTGTCGCCGCGCTTCTGCCAAATGGTCGCAAGGCGAAGGCACCGACCCCACACGAAGCTGTAGCCCACTGGAGGAACCTCCCGCCGTTTCGGGAGTAGACGACTAGCAGAAGAATGGGAGAACTGGGGAGGCCCAGCGCCCTCCAGAAAGGGTCGTCGCCCTTCGCCACGACCCTCCCTCCCGGCTTTCGGTACCGACCTAGCGAACGTCCTTGCACAACGTCGCGTAGTCCCTGGGCAGCACCTGGCCCGGCTCGGCCCCGAAGCGCGCCATCGGCCAGAAGTCGGCGTCGCTCAGCACCACCTCCAGCGCGCTGTCCGGCTTCGCCTCGGCGAAGAGGCAGGCCTGCCGCCACGTCGCCTGATTGCTCGCAGCGTTGCTGGGGATCTGGGCGAAGGGGACGGTGAGGTAGTTGCGACCGGAGAACCCGGCGGGGCTCAGCCAGATGTCGGCCACGACGAAGTCGTAGCAGGTCGTCCCGTCGGCTTGAGGCACCGCGGTGACTTTCGGCGCGGCGTGCGTGGTGGCGCTGCTCGCGTCCGAGACGGCCGGGTTCGAGCCCCTGAGCACCTCGTCGAGGTCGCCGACCTGGTCGCCGTCCTTGTCGAGGCCCGCGTTGGAGACCCGCGGGTCGAGCCCCAGGTCCACCTCCAGGCCGTCGGGCAGGCCGTCGCCGTCGGTGTCGGCCGCGAAGGGGTCTGTGCCCAGGACGACCTCCATCGGCTTCGAGAGCCCGTCGCCGTCGGCGTCGTCGCAGGGGAAGTCGATGCCCGCGCCGTTCACGCTCTTGCAGCCGCCCGGGGTCGGGATCGCGGGGTCGAAGCCGTCCGCCGCGTGCGCCGCCTCGAAGTCGTCGGGGAAGCCGTCGCCGTCGGTGTCCGGCCGGATGGGGCGCTCGGCGCCGGGGAAGCCCGGGCTCACCTCGGGCGTCATGGCGCCGGCGTAGCGGTGCACGAACGGGGTCCGCGGGACGGCCTGCGCCGGGCGGCCCAGGTCCGAGGTGCCGAGCCACGCGAAGCTGAGCTCGTTGGGGTCGATGTACTCGTGGAAGGCGCCGCCGCCGCGCATCGCCAGCTGCTCCAGCGTCCAGCGCGCGACCTTGCGGCCGTCGTCGGGCGTGCCGCCCGGGTAGGAATAGAGGCTCTCGTAACAGATCGACCCGCAAGCGGCGAGGGCGGCCGTGTTGAAGAGCATCACGGTGTCTAGCCGCACCTCGGGGACGTTGGTGGGGCCGCCGGCGAGCGCCGCGAGCGCTGCCGCCCGCGAGAAGAGCGCGCCGTTCTGGTTGCGGTCGTCGCCGATGCGGTAGGTGGGGATGAGGTCGGAGTAGATAGCCGGACAGTCGGTCCCCAGGCACTCCGGGTTGCCCGCGTCCGGGACGGCGGGGGGCGTGTTGCAGAAGGTCGCGGGGTTGTCCGGCCAGGTGCCTTCGGGGTTGGCGGCGGTCGCCCAGCTGGTGAGCGTGTCGTTGGAGGAGCAGCGCGGGTACGGGAAGCCGTCGGAGAGGATGATGGTGATGTAGCGGGTGTGCGGCAGGCTCGCGGCGTCGGCAGAGGCGGCGGTGTCTGCGATGTCCTTGCTGATGCGCCGAAACGCCTCGTCGAGCGCGCCCTGGTAGTCGGTGCCCTTGCCCAGCGCCGCCGGCAGCGCGTCGATGTGCATCGTCAGCTGCGGGTCGGTCGCCGGCACGAAGCCGTCGGACGGATAGGCGAGCGCGATGCTCGTGTCGAACGGGACCAGCGCCACCGAGACGCCGTCCTGGAGCGCCAGGTGCTCCATCAGCGTCTTGAGCGCGCGCACGCGGCCGGGGACGGTCACGCCCTCGCCCTTCAGGTAGGTGGCGATCTGCTCGCAGATGCCTGCGTTGGGCGAGGCCGACGGGCCGTCGGTCACGCACATCGAGCCGGAGGCGTCCATCAGGAAGAGGATCTTCACGCGCTCGACGACGGGCTTGGTGCAGACCTGGCCGCGCACGGTGAGGGTGCCGGGGTGAGCCGGCGTGCCGACGTCGGGGCTGCTCGCATCCGCCACGTCGAGGATCTTGGCGTCCGGGCCGCTGGCGTCGGGATCCAGCGTCAACCGGCAGCCGCTCACGACCGACAGCGCGCAAAGCATCAGGGCCAGGCGTTTCATGGAAGTCCCCTCGGTTCGGGTTCGCCGTTGCTGATGTGGCGGGCGCGCCGGAGCGATCACCGGGCGATGGCGCGCAGCTCGTCGGCGCGGCGGCCGGTGGACCAGCGCGAGAGGAATTCGCCCGCGAAGACCTTTGCCTCGTCCGTGCGACCCAACCGCTGGCTGAGGCGCGCCAGGTAGTAGAGCGCCTCCTGCTGGTAGAGACCGGTCGGGTACTTCTCGACGTAGCGCTTCAGGAGCGCAACGGCCTGGGCGAGGTCCGCATCGATCCCGCCGCGGACCTGGTCGAGCGCGTCGGAGAGCAGCTGGTCCTCCTCCGAGAGCGACTCCGGCGCCGCCGGCGAGCCTTCGCAGAACGTGCCGCGCTTGCCCTCGGTGACGAGCTCGAGCTCGCGGCCGTCGCGGCGGACCCGGACGATGCCCTCCTGGACCTCGAGCCGCGTGCAGTCGCCCTCGACCTCCACCTCGAACCTGGTGCCGACGGCCTCGAAGGTGAGCGCGCCGGCGGAGACCGAGAAGACCTCGTCCGCCTCCAGCGGCTCGACCTCGAACTTCGCCGCGCCGCTCTCCACCTTGAGCTGCACGGCCTTGGGCTCGATTTGGCTCGCCAGCACCTTGCCCCGCGGCGCCACCTTCACCTGGTGCCTGCCTGCTCGGAACGGCTCGGCCACCTTGTCCGCCTGGGCGACCTGGCCGGAGGTGAGCTTGAGCGGCAGGTCGGGAGCCGGTGATGGAGGAAGCGGGTTGATGGGCGTTCGGATCGCCATCGGCTCGACGGCCGGCAAGGGCATGGACGTCATCGGGCCGGGGCGGAGGAAGACGACGGCGAGCGCGACGCCGACCGCGAAGGCCACCGCCACGGCGACGAGCCAGCCTCGGCTCTGGGTGCGCGGCGCGCTCCGGGCCATCGCCTCTTCCACGACGCGGCGCGCGACAGCCGGGGGCGGCTTCGCCTCGCGCAGCTTCGAGAGATCCACCTCATGCTGGAGGCTCATGCGGCACCTCCTCCTGCGCTGGCCAGCTCGTCCCAGCGCTTCTTGAATGCGTCCTTCGCCAGCCTCAACCGGCTCGCCACCGTGCCCTCGGGCACGCCCAGCATCTGGGCGATCTCCGGGCGGGTGTAGCCCTCGACCTCGCCGAGAAGGAGGACCTCGGCGTGCAGCGGGCGGAGCGTCTTGAAGCACCTGCGCACGGCGAGCTCTCCGTCTCGGTGTCGGCCAGGGTCTCGAACTCGAAGGCGGCGGCGTGCTCCGCCTCGTCCTTGGGCTTGAACATCCGCTTGAACCACGCGCTGCGCCGGGCGTTGGCGACGGTCCGCCGGGTGATTCTGGAAGAGCCAGCTGGTCAGTGCCGCCTCCGCTTCACAGGCTGCGATCCGGCGCGCAGCCGTCGCCAGGATCTCCTGCGCGGCGTCCTCGGCGTCGGGGCCAGTGAGCCCGAGGAGCACTGCCCAGCGGTAGACGCGGCTCGCGTTCTTGGACAGGAGCTGCTCGAGCGCAAAGCGGTCGCCCGCCTGGCTCCTCGCGAGCAGCGAGTCGCCGGGAGGAGGTTGCGGCACGGGGTCGAGGACCGCGCTCAAGCCCACCATGTCCTTGTGGATGTGGGGTGCCGACCGGATGGATCAGATTCGGAGAAAGCCAGGGATCCCGCCGGGTTGCAACTCCGGCCCTCCCCCCTGCCCCCTCCCAAAACTCCCCGAAAGCGGGAGGGGTCCGCTCGTTGCCTTCGACGACCTTGGTCGGAGCTCGATCGGTGGGGCCAGGTTCCGAATCCTCCGAATTCTCCCCAAGCCACCTTCGATCACCTCGGCCGCCAGACGTCCCAGAAGAGAGCCAGGCTGACGCGCAGGCCGAAGGCGTTGAAGCGGCGGGCGCCAGCCCCTGGGATTTCGATCACGTGCGCGGTCGGCATCGCCATGCCTTCCAGGCGCAGCTCCGCACCGGCGGGGCCCAGACGGCTCGCGCCGAAGAGGCCGCCCGAGACGCCGAAGTCGCTGTCCCGGGTGAAGCCGTAACCCTCTTCCTTGCGCCGGACGATGAGGTGATCGAGCAGCAGGTTGGCCAACACGCCCAGCTCGAAGTCGCCTTCTTCGAACAGCGCGAAGCGACCGCCCAGGGAGAAGCCGACCACGGTGGTGCCCACCTCCCGGTCGCCGATCTCCCAGGTGGCTTCGGGTTGGTAGGTGACGGCGAAGCGGATGGGGCCGTAGTGCAGTCCGCCGCCGAAGTCCCAGGTGGAGAGGTAGGGCGAGCGCAGGTGGTACGCCGCCGCGCCGTCGAGGCCGAAGGCCCAGCGTCGCTCGGGCCTGGGGGGCGCTGGCGGCTCCGGGGCCGGGCTTACGGGAGCGGGGACCGGGGCGAGCGCGAGCTCTGGCGACTCGGGCACAGGCGCCGGCGGTGGCGCGGCGGCGGGCTCGGTCGCGGTGGGTTCGGTCGTCCGCACGGGCAGCGGGGGCGCATCGCTGGTCGCGGTCGCTGGCGCCGCCTTACGCACAGCTGGCTTCGCCGCCACCAGAGTCACCGGCGCCGCGAGCCGGTCCTCGGTCACGAGCGCCTCGAGCAGCACCGAGAAGCGCGCGAGCAGGCTCTTCGCCCGCATGCGCGAGAGCGCGGCACCCGGCGTCTCGAGCCAGGGCACCTCCCGCTCGCGCGTCGCGGTCAGGGTCTCCAGGCGGACGAGGACGCGCCCATCCGTCCCGGAGACGAAGGAGAGCCGGCGCACCGGTGTCGAACCGGGCACGCAGCGGCGAACCTCCACACGCACCGACCGCATCCAGCGGCTGAGGATGACCGCCGCTTCCTGCTCCTCGGCGCCTGGCTCCGCACACAGCGCGAGCGTCTCGCCTTCAACCGCCTGGGCGCGAGCGGCGGTCAGGAGCGCGAGGAGGGCGAGCGTCGCGGCGAGCGGGCGCATGCGGGCGGCAAGCTTAGCGCAAAGGCTCGCGCGAGCCGCCGGAGGTGAAGTGGGGTGGACGGAGAGACCGGGTGGACGACGTGGACGACCGTGCTCGAGATCTGCGACTGGGACCGACGTCTTCGCCCAGCACCTCGAGGCGCTCGAATACCTTTGCTTGAGCTACCACCGCGCCGAGAACCCGACCCGCGAGCGGATCCCGGCCGAGGGGGAGCTTCGCGAAGCTGCGCCCTGCACTTCTGGGAAGCCACGCCGGAGATGTTCGGTGGGCTGAAGCAGCCCTCCGCCGCTGCGGTCGAACGGGCTCGTGGCGGGGGCTGGAAGGCCGATTCTCGTAAGTCTTTGAAATCACGAAGGTGGGCCGTCTAACCCATTGAATTTGCTGGGCCTGGATTTTGGCCCGCACCATTGATTTGTCGCCGAAGGCCCGGAGGCCTGACCTGGCGCGTCACCGGTGACGAAGTTGGGCGCCCCAAGGGGTCAGATCTCGGGGCCAGGTTCCGAATCCTCCGAATCCGCGAGCGGCTCGGCTCGGGGCCAGGTTCCGATTCTTCCGAATCCGTGCGGCGGCATGCGCGGTGCTTCCTGGGCTCCCGTCGACACGAGGAGCCCCATGGCCCATGAGCCGAAGTCGGCCTGCCCCGAGTGCGCCAAGAGCTTCGCGCCAGGCGTGACGCCGCGGGGCCTCTTCAAGCGCACGTGCCCTCACTGCGGAGCGCGGCTGCGGCCGAAGCCGATGCTCGTGGAGATCCTGATCTCGGGCTCGCTTCTGATCGGAGTGGCCGAACTGGTACCCCTGCTGCTGCGTTCGGCCTCCGCCGTGGCGCTCGCTCTCGGAGGCGTGATCGTCTCCAACTTGGTCTTCGCCGAGTTGGCCAGCCGGGTCTTCGACCGCTGGAGACGGTGGACGAAGGCGACGCCAGTGCCCTGGCATCGCGCCGCAGGCTCGGTGCTGCCCTGGGTCCTCGCCGGAATGGCCTGCGGCCTCGGGGGCATCCGGATCCAGCTCGCATTGCAGCACCTCGTGGCCGAGCACAACTCGGCGGAGCTGGAGCGAAGCTGGCAGCGACTCGGCACCGCGTTCAGGCAGGGCACCTGCAGCGGCCTTCGGATCGCCAGCGAGGAGGGCGAGGCGCTGCTCGAATGGAAGCCGATGCTCCAAAGCTGGTTCACCGACGATGACCCCAAGCCGCTGCATCGGCTTCTGGCGCTCGTCGACGCCGAACGGTGGGGGGAGTGCGGCGATCCGGTCGAGGAGCAAGCCCGCCTGCACCTGGCCGCAGGGCGGTCGCTGGACGGTCCGCGCTCGAACACGACCTCGATCTCGGGTGAGTGGCGCGCAGCGGCGCTGCTGCAGTTCTTCGGCGGCCAGCCCCAGGACGCCCTCGACCGGCTGGGCCGCGCGGTGACGGAGGAGTTGCTGGAGGACGAGCTGGTCGACGCGCCCGCCATCGCCCGAAGCCGAGTGCTGGGCACGCTCCAGCTGCACGCCGGACGGTGGGAGGAGGGCTGGAGCCACCTCGACTATCGGCGCGAGCAGGACGCCCGCTCCCTGCGCAGCAACCTCGCACGCGGCCACCTGCTGCGCCACCTCGGACGAAAGGAAGAGGCGGCGAGGCTCTATGACGAGGTGCTGCAGTCCGTGAAGGACCATCCCGGCGCGCTCTTGGGCAAGCTCTGGCTCGCCGTCGAAGCGCGCGACTGGGACGCCGCCGAGTTCGCCGCCACGCCCTTGCTCGCGCTGGCGCCGGAGACCGACCGGCGGCGCATCGCGGCGGGGCATGCGCTCCGGGCCGTCGTCCTCGACGCGCGAGGCCAGCCCGACGAGGCTCAGCAGGAGCGCGCCACCGCGCTCGCGCTCCAGACGCCGAGCGCGGAACTGTCCCTGGCGCTGGCGTGGCCGCTGCTGTCCTCCGGCAAGGTCCAAGAAGCCGCGCGAATCCTTCGCGACGCGCCGGTGCCTGAGTGGCAGCGACCGGCGCTGGAGCGCGAGCTACGACGGTAGTCCTAAAGCCCCGACCCGCTGATACCCTGCGTGCATCCCGAGTTCGCGGAGGGGCCATGCGCTGGATCCAGACTGCCGTTGCCACTTTGGTGTGCACCGCCGTGGTGGCGTGCACGCCGGCGTCGCCACCCGAGCACGCCTCGACCGCCACCGCGCGCTCGAAGCTCGGTGCCACTGCCTGGGGCTGGCGAGAGGTTCAGCTGCTGCGATACCTCCCTGGCTCCGCGATGGCCACGCTGGGCTCGAAGGTCGTGCTCCTGGGCGGCGAAAACTCTGGCTTCCGCGACTGGACCGAGCAGACCTGGGAATGGGACGGCACGGCCTGGACCCGGCGCTGGCCGGCGACGACGCCCCCGCCAGAAGAGAGAGGGTACTTGGCCACCACCGTCAACGGACGGGTGTGGGCATACCGCCCCGGCGGGGCCAACGACCTCTGGGAGTGGGACGGCGAGACCTGGACGCAGAGGCCCGACCTTGGCGTTCCCGACCCAGGCATGGTCATCGTCGGCTTGCCGCTCGGCGGGGCCCTTGCCTACAGCGGAAAGACCTGGCTTTGGGATGGGACCTCCTGGGCCGAGAAGGCTACGACCCACCACCCGCGCACCGACCGCTTCCAACTGGTCCCTCTCGGTTCGACCGTGGCGTGCCTCGCCAATGACGGAACCTGGGAGTGGGATGGATCCGATTGGCGGCTGCTCTCGGCCAAAAGGCCCAGTGGCTCGCCGGCCGTCGCCGCGGGATCGACCATGGCCATCATGGTCCACGACTCGACGTGGGTCTGGGATGGCACGAGCTGGACCGAGAACACCCTCTCGCCTCATCCAAACAACATTCTGGCCCCCGCCTCGGGGCCTCTCCAGGCCTTGGTCCTCGACTATGACTTCGCAACCTGGAGCTGGGACGGGGCGCAGTGGGCAAAGGTCGCGCCGACCCAGAGCCCACCAGGGCGCGAAATGCCGTTCATGGCTCCGCTCGGCGGCGGGCTCCTCATGGTCGGAAAGTGCGGTTTGGCCTGCCGCGACGCGTGGCACTGGGATGGCGCGCGCTGGAGCCAGCTGGAGGTCGATGCACAGAACTTCCTCTGGGGTGACAACTTGATCGGCGCCAGTTCACAGACCGAGGTCGTCGCTTACCGCGTTGCTGACTACTCGCTCCTCGGTGAAACCTTGAGATGGGAGGCCACAGGCTGGCGGCAGCTCACGCCTCCCTCTTCGCCTCCCGCCATGGCTGGCCACCTGATGGCAGGTCTGGGGACGTCGATCGTCCTCTTCTCTCCCGAACATGGGACGTGGGTCTGGGACGGCGTCACCTGGACCCAGAAGCCCTCGAGCCAGAGTCCGACGTGGCCCAGCTGGATGGTCACCGCGGGGGATCGCGTCCTGCTCAGCGATGGCGCCTGGACGTGGAGCTGGGACGGCACCGACTGGAGCCAAGTCGCCCAGACTCCGCAGCACTGCATCGCGTCCAGCCTCGTCGACCGAGCGCTTCTCCTCTGCCGCGACGGAGCCACCTACGAGTGGTCTGGCACCGCCTGGATCCAGCAGGCAACCCAGGCGCCGCCGTGGCTCATGGACATGGGGATGGCCTCGTCCGGGTCCCGAGTCGTCCTCTTCGGGGGCGCCTTGTGCTTCGGCTTCGACGAGACGTGGGAGTACCTCGAGGCCTTGGCCAACGGCTCGACCTGCGTCGCCGACCTCGACTGTCTGTCCGGCTTCTGCGTCGACGGCGTCTGCTGCAACCAGCCGTGTTCCGGGCGGTGCGAGAGCTGCGCGTTGCCGGGCACGGAAGGGACCTGCTCGCCCGTGACCGGCGACCCGGTGGGCCGCAAGGCCTGCCCCGCCGACGGCACGCTCTGCGGCACCAGCGCCTGCGATGGTGTCACCACCGCCGTCTGCACCTACCCGACGGTCCAGTGCCAGCCGGCGTCCTGCGGCGGCCACGAGGCGGTCTCAGCGAGCTTCTGCGCCAACGGAGTGTGCCCGGTGCAGCCGCGGCAGGACTGCGCGCCCTTCGGGTGCTCTGCCGGGAGCTGCCTGGCGGCCTGCGTCGAGGACTCCGATTGCGTGCCCGGCCACTTCTGCTACGAGGGCGGCTGCATGGCCCAGTTCGACCTCGGCCACAACTGCGCTCGCGGGAGCAACTGCACCAGTGGCTTCTGCGCCGACTACCGGTGCTGCGACATGGCCTGCGAGGGCCAGTGCGAGGCCTGCAACCTCCAAGGCCATCCCGGAAGCTGCCTGCCCGTGACCGGCGAGCCCTTGAACGGGCGGACGTCGTGCGGTCCAGGCGGTACGTGCGGAGCAGTCTGCGACGGGGTCCACCGCGACGCGTGCACCTTCCCGGCGGAGAGTCCCTGCGGCCATGCGACCTGCGCCGACGGCACGAGGACCGAGGGCTTCTGCGATTCGGCGGGCCAATGCCTGGCGGCGGGGTGCCCCGACGCAGGAACGCCGGACGTCGGGCTGCCGGGCCCGACGGACGAGACCAGCGGGTGCCACTGCGCCAGCAGCAGCGGCGGCCCCTCGGTGGCGTGGATCATCCTTGGATTCGTGGGCTTGCTGCGGCGCGCCTCGATGCGGAGGTCGCCGTGCACTGGCTCTACAAGCTGACAGCGGACAACCGCTACCCAGATCCCGTCGAGGAGATCGCTGCGCTCGCGAAGCTTTCGGACGACGGGGAGGTGGGCTGGCTGATGCTTTCGACCGCCCAGGATCTTCACCTGGGAAGCGTGCCTGCGCCGGCGACATCTTCTTCCTGGCGGTCCCTGACCCCCTCGCAGGCATCCTGGTGCGAGCGAGAGCTACGGTGGGAGGCGTCCCCGAGCTTCCGTGCCGAGACCGGGGAACTGCACAGCTCGACCGCCGAGAGCGGGACATACCAGCGACGCAGTACAGACTCGCAACGGAGGCCGGGGGGGTGGCCTGATCTGGATGCCCGCCGTCGCCTGATGAACTCGGCTCGTGTGGGGGCGGCCAGCGCGAATTCTTCCCGCTCGGGAAGATCAGTCCACTGGAGCGCCGGCCACTCGCACCTTCGCCATCACCACGCCGACTCGCCAAACCCCGCCGGCCTCGGCTTCTCGCTGAACTCGACTCCGGCAGCCACGAGCATGGCCAGCGCCACGGCGTGCTTGCAGGCCCGCTCCCGGAACCCCGCCGCAGGGCACGTGCAGGTGGTGTCGCTCGTCGCCGGACTGAAGGTCACGTCGTAGACCGACGAGCCCTTGCATCGGCCCCAGTACGAACCCGCCTCGCGGCCCAGGCCTGCCCAGGCGCTCGGCTTCGCGAGGTCCCGCGCCTTGGCGAGCGTGGCGGAGTCCTTCGAGAGCCGCGTGAGGTCGCTGTCGGAGAGCGCCACCGCGGTCTTGGCGCGCTGCGAGGCGACCACCACCTTGGGACACACCGCGCCCAGCGCCTCCAGCTTCTCGTGCACCTCGTTGCCCGACACGTCGAGCGTCGCGAGGTGGGCGAACGCCTCGCGCTGCGCGATCAGCGACGCCGCGCCCTGATCGCTCAGGTGCCCGCCGGCCAGGCTCAGCTTCTCGAGCCTCGCCAAGAGCGGCGCCTTGGCGAGCGGGAGGACCAGCGCGTCCGTCTGCGCGGTCCGCGCCAGGGCGAGCCGTCGCAGCTTGGGCACCCGCTCGCCGCCCAGGAGCGGAGCGATGGTCGCCGGGTCGAGCGCCGCCTCGCCGCAGTCGAGCTCCAGCGACTCGAGCGCCGGGAGGTGGCCGGAGACGAGCGAGGCGAGCACCGACGGGTCCGAGGTGGCCACCGACAGCCTCTTGAGCCCCGGCATCTCCCGGTCGCCGAACGACATCTTCTGCCCCGCGAGGCGCAGCGACTCGAGCCCCGGCATCGCCGCGAGCACGTGATCGAGCGGCCCCAGCTCCGAGAAGGCGAGCTTCGCGGTCCCGGCCGGCGCCTCGACCACCGACAGCGAGCGCAGCGAGGGCGGCGCCAGCCGCGCGAGGTCGTCCAGGACGTCGACGTACGAGACGACTCCGTCCACGTCCCCGCGGATGCCGAGCTCCAGGCTCCGCAGGAACCGGCCGGCGGGGTGCTCGAGCAGCTCGGTCACCAGCTCGCGGATGGTCCAGGGCTGGTCGGCGAAGAAGTGAGCGAGCCGCGCGGAGGCGACGAAGCCGTGCTCCCAGCGCAGCTCGCTCTTGGCCCACTCCGGCATCTTGCGCCGCGTCTTCTTCGACGCCTCGGTGCAGCGCGGCGGCGCGAGCTTGGCGTGCTTCTCGAGCAGCGCCTCCTCCGCCTTGAGGAGCTTCGCGTCGTCCGGACGGGCGGCGCGCGTGACCTGCAGCATGATCAGCTCGCCGCGCGGGTGGCGCTTCTGCTGCAGCCAGTCGGCGTAGACCTGGTAGCCGCCGGGGCTCGTCGGGTCGGCGGCGATCAGCTCGAGCATCTCCCTGGGCGCCGGCTCCTCCCAGCTCGGGAGCTGCACGTAGCCCTTGGCGAGCTGCTCCTCGGTGCGCGCCTTGACCTCCTCGGCGGCGGCCTTCTTCGTCGGCCAGGTCTTGCGCTTGGACGGGCGGCCGTCCGAGCCGAGGATCCCGGCGCGGGTGTGCACGGTCTTCCCGTCCGCGTCGGTGTGGATCTCCCAGAAGCGCCGGTCGTCCAGTCTTTCGAAGCGTGGCATGCGCCGATTCTGGCCCGGTTCGCTGCTGGCGTGGAACCGACCACGGCTCTGCGAACGACCACCGTCGTGGCAGGCCGAGTCGGAACCGTCTACCCTCCCCGCGCTGACCGATACCTTCGGTCTGGAGTGTGGAGTCCCGGCGACTCGATCATGGGAGGACGGATGCGGCGGTTCCTGACGCTCTTGGGCCTTTGGTTCGGACTGATAGTCGTCTTCATCGTGCTCTACACGGTGGGCGGGCAGCGTGCCTCGGCGCTTACGGAACTGATGCCGTATCTCGTCGTCCCCATTTTCCTGGTCGTCTTCGCCTACAACCTCGTGCGCGCTCGCAAGACCAACGCTCTCTCGATGGCCTCCGTGGCGCGGTTGAACGAGGGCCGATACGTCGAGGCGCTCGCGGGCTTCGAGCAGGTGGCCCGACGGGCGCCGAAATCGCCGGTGGCCCTCCACAATCTCGGCGTGGCTCAGCTCGGGCTCTGGCAAGTCGCCGAGGCCGAGCAGTCGTTCGCCCGCGCGGTCAAGCGCAGCCGCTTCTACTTCGACCTGCGCAATATCGCTCAGCCGAACCACGCGCTCTGCGCGGCGCTCCTGGGCAAGGTCCCGGAAGCGAACGCGAGCCTCTTGGCGTGCGAGAAGCTCAAGGTCGCCGACTCGCCGCAGGCCATCCTCTGCCGCGCGGTGTTGGCCGCACGGGCAGGGAAGCTGGAAGACGCCAGGGACCAGCTCGCGCGCCCAGAGCTTCGAATGCTCGCCGGCTCTTCACGCGGCCTCGCCGAGGTGCTCAGCGCCTGGCTCGCCTCACAGCTCGCGGGCGAGGCGCGGCGGGTCGACGTCGTCTCGATGCTCGGCGAGGCCGGGGTCGATCGGATCAAGCCGGTGTGGCCCGAGCTGCATGACTTCGTGGTGCGCGCTTCGGCTGCGGCCTGATGGGCCTCGCGCGTGGATCTCCCAGAACCGCCGGTCGTCGACTCTCTCGAAGCGTGGCATGCGCCGATTCTGGTCCAGATCGGAGCGGGCGTAGAACTGGCTTCGATGAGGCAAGATGCAGCTCCAGGTCACCATCGGGCTAGGCCGAGCGAGCCCCAGAAGGTGAGCGAGGTAGAGGGTCAGGAGCGCGCGATGAAGACGCTGGGCCTTTCGGTCGGACTCGCCACCCTGTTCGTCGGCGTTGTGGTGCTTCTCGTTGTCGCCTCGAACCTCTGGCGACCTCGCAAGACCCACATGCTCGCCTCGGTGGCACAGCTGAAGCCGACCAGCGGGTCGCCGTACGAGCGCCTCCTCAAGGACCGCATCGTCGTCCTCTCCACTCCCATCGACGATGACGTCGCGAACGTCGTCATCGCGCAGCTGCTCTTCCTGGAGAGCGAGGACCCGAAGCGCGACATCAACCTCTACTTGAACTCCCCCGGCGGCTCGGTCACCGCCGGGCTCGCGATCCTGGACACCATGGCGGATCTGAAGCCGCGGGTTGCGACGGTCTGCCTTGGGCAGGCGTCAGGAATGGCCGCGCTGATCCTCGCCGCTGGCGCTCGCGGAGAGCGCTTCGCCACTGCTGGTGCGCGCATCACTTTGGTGGCGACTGTGGGCCTCGCCGACTCGGAAGTCGTCAGGCTGGAGCTCAAGCGGCTCAACGACAAGCTCGACGCACTGATGAGCGCAGCGACCGAAGGCAGGGTCGCGCGACTTCCTGCAGAGGGCGAGCGCGCCCTTGAACTGGGTGCAGGCGAAGCCATCGAACGTGGGGTGATTGACGAGATCGTCGAGGCGCCGGCGGGCCTGAGCGCGTAGCTGGCGGTGGCAAAACGTGCGTTCGTGATGCTCGCTTCGGCTGCGGCCTGAGTCACGGGCCGACCGGCCCCGTCACGGCGGGATCCCAGCTTCCACGGCTTTACCTGGTGCGCTCATCCATCGAGAGAAGCGGTTCCCGTGCGACCGGCCTCGCCGCCAAGAGACGACCGACGGCGTTCCTGGCAGCTGCCGAGGCAATGCCGCGCACTTCAGGGTTGTGAAGCTCGTCTCTGTCGCTGTGCAAGAACCGCGGCCGTTCGAGACGGGCGTGGACAACCAGGACCAGGCCGCAGGCGTGCTTCCGGAAATCAGACGCGGGCGCAGGTCGCATGCGTTCCGGAATGGCGAGTCCTGCGTCTTCAAGCCCAGCGAGAACACCCTCCATCGCGCCGTCTAGGTGAGACCCGCCGTTTGGGGTCGGCAGGCCATTGACGAAGGACAGAAGCGTCGCTGGTGCCGAGCCCTTCGCCCACTGAAGACCCACTTCAGCGCGCGCATCACCGCTTTCCTCAGTGGCGGCTGCGCGGGCCGTGGCTGGCCGACGCCCCCGCTGCAGTTCCTTCACGAAATCGGCGAGGCCCTGTCGACTCTTAAAGGTGGCGCGCTGGCCAGAGCTGGAGTCGCTGAGGGAGAACGCCACGCCTGGCACTACGAAGGCGAGCTTGCGGAGGTCGCTTGCAAGATCCGAGGCGCACAGATCGCGACGCGGTAGCAGGGCGGGATCGAAAGTGAATTCGAACCGCATTCGTCGCCGCCCTGCTCTCTCGAGAGCTTCCGGAGGGCCAAATTTCTGGCCACCCTGAGCCCGTCGCACCACCGCACGGCGACCTGTGGAAACCTCCAGGCAGGAACTATTCGACAACGCATTGAAGGGGACGAGCGGCGTCCAGGGTGACTCTTCGGGCTCGGTCAAGGTGCTCAATTCCTCTGACATCTTCTGACTCAGCTGAAGCACGTCGCCGTGAGCGTTCGGGATCTCGAGGGCACCACCGAATAGTCCAAGCTCGACGAGGACGGCCTTCGTCTGTCGCTCCAGGGCGATCTTGGCAACAGCACGAACGAGCTCACGCCGAAGGTCCCGCTCTTCCGTTCCTCCAAGGAACAACCCTGGCCGCTTGCGCACGGCCGCTAGGGGCTCGAGGACCTCAATCGAAGCGGCTCCTGGAAGTCTCGTCAATGGCCGTGGCGGATTGGGCTCCGGCACGGTGAGGCTGTCGTTGATGCGAAGTCCCGGCCTCTTGCTGGTCAGCCTCCTCAGGCGCTCGCGGAAGCTCGTCAGGGCCGAGGGGCCGGCGTGACCCCGAATCGTGAGGTGTTCGAGATGCTCGATCACGCGGGAGGAGCCGAGCGTCTCGAGGAGCCGGTCCCCGACAAGCCGGTCGGCGGCTTCCACGACAAGGAAGCGAAGCTTCGGCGGTCGTGCGATCTCGTCGAGAAAGTCGAGGTTGCCCACGTGGAGCTCTTCGACGAAGCGAGCCAGGGGGTGGCGCAGGAGATGCGCAAGTTGTGCCGGCGGCCCTGACCACTTGATCGAGTTCCACACTCCTTCGCGAAACGCGATGGTCGGCTTCCCCGATTCGTGGATACCCAGGGTCTCGAACGGGTACCGCTCTTCGAGCCGTCGTAGCTTCTCCAACAGGTCGGCCGTAGGCCCAAGGCAGTCCGCCAGGCGTCGAGCGATCGCGTACTCGCCGGATGGATGCCCCGCTTCGAGCAGCTCGTCGAGGAGCACTTGAACTTCGTCATCGAACGGGCCCGACGGAGCCCACTCGGCAAGTTCGGCCTTCGCTCTTGAATCCTTGCCCCGCGTCACGTGGCTAGCCTACCCCAGCCCAGGAGCCGCTCCGGCAGCTTCAGCGCGCCTCGGATCCTCTCTTCCAGTCGGATGCCCCCGCCGCGGAGGGCGGGTACTACACACGTCGGCGGACACGCAGCGCGCTTCAGACCGACGGATTGCTGGGTTGCCCCGGGCGTGGAAGCCCGGCACTACCCCGCTCGATTCCTCGCTTCACCGCCGCCAGCAGATCGGCGGTCTTGGGCGGCTTCCACAGGCACTCCACGTCCCGGTCGCCCTCCCCGAGATTGACCGCCTCGGTGTAGCCGGACAGGAAGAACATCGGCAGGCGGGGGTAGCGCTGCGCCAGCGCGCGCGCCAGCTCCACGCCGCCCATCCTGGGCATCATCACGTCGGAGATGACCAGGTCGGGCAGGCCCTGCGCGGCCGCGAGGAACGCGAGCGCCTCCTCGCCGTCGCCGGCGGTGCTGACGCGATACCCGGCGCGGGTGAGCGTCATCTGGATGGTCCGGAGCACGAGCGGCTCGTCGTCGACCAGGAGCAGGTGCTCGCCGTGTCCGGGCGCGGTGGCGGGCGCCGCGGCCGCCCTGGCCTCCGCGTCCACCGGCTCCACGCGCGGGAACGCCAGGCGGAAGGTGGTGCCCTGGCCCAGCTCGCTCTCGACCCAGACGTAGCCCCCGCACTGCTTGACGATGCCCAGCACCGTCGCCAGCCCGAGCCCGGTGCCCTTGCCCGGCGGCTTGGTGGAGAAGAACGGCTCGAAGATCCGCTCGCGCGTGGTGCGGCTCATCCCTTCGCCGGAGTCCGTCACCCGCAGCTCCACGTACTGGCCGTCGGGCACCTCCGTGCCGTCCGCGGCCGGCGGCGAGCTGGCCAGCGCGACGTTCGCGGTCGAGATGCGCAGCCGCCCGCCGCGCGCCATGGCGTCCCGGGCGTTGATGGAGAGGTTCATCAGCACTTGCTCCAGCTGCCGCAGGTCTCCCCGCATGGTCCCCAGCTCCGCGCCGGGCTCGAACTCCAGATCGACCGCCGGCCCCAGGCCCCGCCGCAACAGCGAGAGCGACTGCGCCACCACGTCGTTGAGCGCCAGCGGCTGGATGGTCAGGTGCTGGCGGCGGCTGAAGGCCAAGAGCTGCCGGGTCAGGTCCGTGGCGCGCTGCCCGGCCTCGGAGATGGTCTGCACGTCGCGGCGCTGCTCCTCGCCCAGCGGCGCGTCCAGGAGCATCTCCGCCGCCGAGAGGACCACGGTCAGCAGGTTGTTGAAGTCGTGCGCGACGCCGCCGGCCAAGAGGCCGATGGCCTCCATCTTCTGCGACTGCCGCAGCTGCGCCTCCAGCTCGGTCTCGCGGCTGACGTCGCGCGCCACCCACACCTCGGAGCGCACCTGCCCGTCGGCGGCGACGATGGGCGAGACCAGCAGGTCGCACTGCCAGGGCGGCCCGGCCTTGCGCCGCGCGGCGATGACCCCGCCCCAGACCGAGCCGCGCTCGATGCCCGAGAGCGCCTTGCGCCCCTCGTGGTCGGCCGGCAAGAGCAGCGCCGGGTCCTGCTGCAGCACCTCGGCGCGGTCGAAGCCGGTGCGCGCGAACAGCGCCGGGTTGGCGTAGACCACCCCGCGCCCCGGCTCGACGATGAGCAGGGCGTCGGCGCTGCTCTCCACCGCCGCCGCCAGCCGGTCGCGCTCGGCCTGGTCACGCCGCCAGGCGGTGACGTCGGTGCCGACGAGCGCGCTGCGCAGCACCTGGCCGTCGGGCGCGAGCAGCACCGGGAACCGGGCGAGGTGCAGCGTGCGCTCCGCGCCCTGGAGCACGACCTTCACCTCGGGGTGCGCCTGCAGGTCGTCGAGCGCGCCGGCGGGCAGCAGGCTCCGGGTGCGCGGCGCGTCGTCCGCCTGCACGCCGAACGCCTTCTGGAAGGTGACGCTCGCCCGGTCGATGACCCCTTGGGCGTCCTCGATGGCGACGTGCAGCGGGGCGTGGTCCATGACCCCGGCGAAGTCGCGCGCCAGGGTCTGCACCGGGGCGCCCAGCCGCCGGCTCAGCCAGCGGATGACCGGCCACGAGCAGGCGAGCAGCGCCAGGAGCACCGCCGCCAGGATGCCCACCGCCCGCGGGCCGGAGCGGGCCAGGGGCTCGCTCTTGACGCCGATGCGCACCGTGGCCACGGCGGCGTTCCCGTAGCCGCCGCGCAGCTGGTCGACGATCTCGGTGACCGCGGCGCCCCCGACCCGGGCCGGGCGCACGGCGATTCCCTGGCACTGGCGCGCCGAGGCGTCGGTCTCGAGGACGTCCTCGGGCTCCGGGCCCTCCTGCACCGCCACGCCGTCGGAGTCGACGACCCGCAGGTAGACCAGGGCCTCGTTCTCCCGGCGCAGCTTGGCGGCCAGGCTCTCGAGCCGGAAGCGGCCGGCGGCGCGCACCGACTCCAGCCCGGGCCGCAGGGCGCTGGCGATGACCGAGGCCAGGCGCTCCTGCTCGCCCCGCAGGATCTGCAGGTAGAGCACCATCCCGACCACCACCACCGCGGCCACCAGGCCTCCGGCCAGGGCCAGGAAGGAGAAGGCGAGCCGGCGGTCGATGCTCTCGAAGTTGGGTCGCGAGGTGCGCGAGCGCGCGGTCACGGCGGGACCTCGCGCAGGCGGGGCGTCCACTGCGGCTCGGCGCTCGGCCAGGGCTTGAGGAAGGCGGCCGGCAGCGGCCCGGCCCACCCCGGGTAGCGCTCGAGCGTCTCGCGGGTGATGGGGAAGGTGGGCACGAGCTGGTGCTTGGGCGCGGGCTGGCCCTGCAGCACCGCCCAGGTCGCGCGCATGGCCGCCGCGCCCAGCGGCCCGCAGAACTGGGCGGCGTCGATGGCGGTCAGCCGGCCGGCGCGGATGTTCTCCACGCTGCGCGGGTCGCCGTCGATGGTGGCCACGGTGATCTCGGTGCGCCCGGCGGCTGCGAGCACGTCGACCACGCCCAGGCCGCCGCCGTCGTTGACGGTGAAGACCACGTCGACGGAGCCCTTCGCCGGCAGGTCCTTGAGGATCTGCTCGCCGGCCCGCTTGCCGCCGACGGGCTCGACCGCCTGGTACGTGGCGACGATGTCGAAGCTCTGGCCGCGCTGGCGCAGGGTGGCGAGGAAGCCGTCGAGGCGCTCGACGGTGGAGGAGACCTGCGGGTATTCGACCAGGACCAGCTTGAGCCGCTGGTCGGGCCTGAAGCGCGAGGCGATGTACTCGCCGTCGAGGACGCCGGCCTGGCGGTTGTCGCTGGTCAGGTAGGCGGCGAGCTCGCCGCCCTCGATGTACTGGTCGTAGGCGACCACGGGGATGCCGGCGGCGTTGGCCTCCTTGAGCGGCGCGGTCAGGGCGGCGTTGTCGGTGGGCTGGACGATGAGCGCGTCGACCTTCTGGGCGATCAGCTCGCGCATCTGGACGATCTGCCGGGCCTGGCCCTCGGGGCCGTCGCCGGCGACGCGCGTGACGAGCTCCACGCCGGGGCCGCCGGCGCGGTTGAGGGCCTCCGCCTCGCCCTCCAGGCCGGCGCGCATGGCGACCTGGCCCTGGATGGTGCCCGACCAGTAGAGGACCCCGACCCGGAAACGGCGGGTCTGGGCGGCCGCGCTGGGCTGGGAGGCGGCGGGCGGACGGGGAGAAGAGAACTGCGCCGGTCCCGGTCGGTCAGGCGAGGTCAGCCCCCAGGCCGCGAGGCCGGAGAAGCCCACCGCGATGGCGATCACGAAGGCTCTTCGACTCATTCGTCTCCCCCGACACGGCTAGGAAGTATATCCCGGCCTGCTGCGCCCCCCGCGCCTGGGCTTTCGCGCGGGATGGGGCAGCAAGACCCCGGGCCGACGGGCGACGCGCGACGCCGCCCTGGAGCGACCGAGGGGCTGCCCGTAGGGACCCGGTGCGATAGGTTGCGCGCATGGCCGCGAGACTTCCGATCTGGGTGACCCTGTCGCTGCGCGAGAGCGCGACGATCGCCGAGTGGTGCCAGCGGGCGAACGCCCTGTGCGTCCGGGCGGAGGAGGCCTCCGAGGGCCGCATCCAGCTACCCGGCGGCTTCCTCGCCTGGCTGGAGTCCGGCACGCTCGACCGCCGGAGGCTGGACGGCGGGGTGGCGAAGGAGCCCTTCGAGGCTCGGCCCGTGCAGCCTGCACGTGAGCGGCGGCACCAACGAGCTGGAGGTGACGACCCACCAGTCGGACCTCGAGATGCGGCAGCAGATTAGGGCCCACCTCGACCAGTCCATCGGGGTGACCGACCCGCGCATCGTCTCCGCGGCGGCGCGCAAGGTGGAGCGGCTGACCGGGCTCTTGCGAAGCCTCGCGCCGCTCGCGCACAGCGTGGTGCTGCGCCAGGCCAACCAGATCACCTTCTCGATGAAGGAGTTCGTGGCCCAGAGCGAGCCGTACGTCACCGAGGGCGGGTACCACTTCCCGCTCTACAGCTACCTCAAGGTCCGCCCGGAGGCGGACGGCCCGTCGGTGGTCACCACCGGCATGTTCCTGTTCGGCCTGCCCGAGGCGGCGATGCCGCTTGGGGAGGGGATCGGCGTCCAGGACGCGGCCACGGCGCTGGGCGAGCTGCAGCGCGAGATGGTGGCCGAGGGCTGGTGGCCGGACGACGGCGCGATCTTCGCCACCAAGCGCGGCCCCGTCCGGCTGAGCCGGGTCCAGGACGCGCTGCTGGTCGTCCCGACCGACGACGTCCAGGAACATCGACCGGCGTGGAAGCCGGCCGCTACCCAGGTCGAGCTCGCCCGCTACCGCCTGGCGCAGGAGCGCTGCGTCTCGACCCTGCTCGGCGCCGGAACCCTGTATCGGGTGGTGACCGCGGGAGGGCTGGTCGTAGACCACCACCTGCTCCTGGACGGGACGGGCTATGCGATGTCCAACGGCCTCTCGCTGACCGTGCAGGCGGGCGGCACGCCCGACGACCGGAACGACCGGGTCGAGGTGGTGCTCTTCAGCAAGAGGCTGGGCCCGTGGGCGACGCAGTGGATCTCCTGGATCGTCGACGTCGTGCGCGGTCACGACGCGAGCCATCCCGTGCATCCGTACGGGCGGGTCGCGCTCGGCCAGAAGGTCGCCGACGTCGCCGCGCTGATGGTCTGGCCGTGGGGGCACCTGACCCCCAACGGCTCCGCGGGCGCTCAGGTCTTCCTGTGGGGCCTGCTCCCGATCCTCGAGGACGAGCTGAAGTCCTTCCGCGCCGACCCGCGGAGCCAGGACGCGTGGATCGACGAGCGCAATGCGCGCAGGGACCTCGAGGCCATCCTCGAGCGGTGGGAGCGCGTCGTGCCGAGGTGAAGCACGCGGCTGGCGACACCCCGAGCTCGTCGAGGGGGCAGCAGCTCCATCCTCCCGTCTCTCCACAATCTGGAGCTGGGGTTCGCAGAATCTGCTCCCTAGGCCCGAGCGCTCGGCAAGGACTCAGCGTGCCAGCCCGGGCCCCTCGACAAGCTCGGGGTGTCGGGCGCCGAGCCCGGGGTGTCGTTGCCGTCCGCCTTGGGCGGGTCTCGGCTATCCTCCGCGCCGCGCGAGGCCCTCCGATGCCCAACAACTCCATCTCCGTCCGCGGCGCTTGTGAGCACAACCTCCAGCACGTCGACGTCGACCTGCCGCGCGACTCGCTCGTGGTGGTCACCGGCGTCTCCGGCTCGGGCAAGTCCTCGCTCGCCTTCGACACGCTCTTCCGTGAGGGCCAGCGCCGCTACCTGGAGACCTTCCCGTCCTACGCGCGGCAGCTCTTGGGCAAGCTCGAACGCCCGGCCGTCGAGCATGTCCACGGCCTCTCCCCAGCGCTCGCCGTCGACCAGAAGTCCACCATCCGCAATCCGCGCTCGACCGTCGGCACGCTCTGCGAGCTGCATCCCTATCTGCGTCTGCTCTTCGCGCGGCTGGGCACCGCGAGGTGCTCGGCCTGCGGCGGCGTGCTCGACTCGGTGCCGCCCGAACGACTCGCGGCGTTGCTTGCCGCCCGCTACTCCGGCCGGTCGATCACAGTCCTCGCCCCGCTCGTCGACGGACACAAAGGCGCCTACAAGGCGGAGCTTCTCCCGCGCGCTGGAGGACGGCTTCGCCGGGGCGCGCATCGACGGACAGCTCGTCGCGCTCGCGCCCGGCCTGGAAGCCGCGGGCTCGGGCCTCCACCAGATCGAGCTCGTCGTCGCCCGCTACCCGGCGCCGCCCGCCGAGGCCGAGCTGCGCGCCTGTCTGGAGCACGCCGCACGAGCGAGCCGTCCCGCGGGCGTCATCAAGATCCTCAGCGGTGAGAAGACGATCGAGCGGTTCTCGACCGCCCTCTCCTGCTCCGCGTGCGGGGCGCCCGCTCCGGAGATCGGCCCGCGCCTCTTCTCCTTCAACTCGACCTACGGCGCCTGCCCCGCCTGCGCCGGCCTGGGCGTGCAGGACGCCATCGACCCCGAGCTCTTCGTCGCCGACGCCGCCAAGACGCTGCGCGAGGGCTGCCTCGTCCTCTCCACGCCCACCGGCTACCTCGTCTACTCGCAGGTGACCATCGACGTCCTCAACCAGGTCTGCCAGGCGCACGGCTTCAGCGTCGACATCCCCTGGAAGGACCTGACCGAGGAGCAGAAGCGCGTCGTCCTCTACGGCTCGGACCGGATCAAGGTCCCCTTCGGCAAGCACCCGCTCGAGAACCGGCTCAAGTGGAAGGGCATCACCGCCAAGCCACGCGAAGAGGGCACGTACAAGGGAATCGTCCCGACCATCGAGGAGATCCTCAAGCGCAACCGCAACGAGAACGCGCTGCGCTTCGTGCGCTCCCGGCCCTGCGCGGCCTGCAACGGCAAGCGCCTCCGCCCCGAGGCCCTGTCGGTCCAGTTCCACGAGCGCTCCATCGCCGACCTGTGCGCGCTCTCGCTCGACGAGCTGCACGGCTGGCTCTCCAAGATCCAGGCCGACGAGCGCGACCGCCCGGTGGCCAAGCCCATCCTCGACGGGCTGCTGTCACGGCTCGGAACCCTGCGCGAGCTGGGCCTGGGATACCTGACCTTGGAGCGAGAGGCGACCTCGCTCTCCGGCGGCGAAGCGCAGCGCATCCGGCTGGCGACCCAGGCCGACTGCGGGCTGCGCGGCATCCTCTATGTCCTGGACGAGCCGTCCATCGGCCTGCACTCCCGCGACACGCAGCGGCTCCTGGGGGTGCTCACCCGGCTGCGCGACCTGGGCAACACCGTGCTCGTCGTCGAGCACGACCAGGAGACCATCGACGCCGCCGACTGGATTGTCGACATCGGGCCGGCGGCCGGGCGGCACGGCGGACGGGTGCTGTACTCGGGCAAGCCTCCCCCCAGCGCCGGCAAGCCTCCTCCCCGCCCCAGCGGAGCTGGAGGGGAGCCCGCTCCTGCCATTCCGACGCCTTCCGGTGCTTTCGACACCTCGGCGTCTGCTGCTTCCCTGACCATCCGCGGGGCCCGGCACCACAACCTTCGCGGCATCGACGTCGCCTTCAGGCTGGGCGCCCTCAACGTCGTCACCGGCGTCTCCGGGGCCGGGAAGTCTTCGCTCGTGCGCGACACGCTTTCCCGCGCGCTGCGACGCAGTCTTCAGGGCTCCAACGAGCTGCCTGGCGCCCATGACTCCATCGAAGGCGCGGAGTCCATCGACAAGATCATCGAGATCGACCAGGCGCCCATCGGGCGCACGCCGCGCTCCAACCCGGCCACCTACACCGGGATCGCCGACCCGCTGCGCGACCTGTTCGCGGCGCTGCCGGAAGCCAAGGCCAAGGGCTGGGGCAAGGGACGCTTCTCCTTCAACGTGGCGGGCGGCCGGTGCGAGGCCTGCGGCGGCGCGGGCGTGCAGAGCATCGGCATGCACTTCCTGTCCGACGTCGAGGTCACCTGCGAGGAGTGCGGCGGCCGGCGCTTCAACGACGAGACGCTGAGCGTGAAGTGGCGCAGCCCGACCGGCCGCGAGCTCTCCGTCGGCGACGCCTTGGAGCTCACCGTCGAGGAGGCCGTGGAGGTCTTCGCCGACCAGAAGCCGATGCGCCGCGTGCTGGAGGCCATGCGCGAGGTGGGCCTGGGCTACCTGACGCTGGGACAACCCGCCACCACGCTCTCCGGCGGCGAGGCGCAGCGCGTGAAGCTGTCCGCGGAGCTGGGGCGGGCGTCCACCGGCAACACGCTCTACGTGCTCGACGAGCCCACCACCGGGCTGCACGCCAAGGATGTGCAGCTGCTGCTCAAGGCGCTGCGCGGGCTGGTGGAGAAGGGCAACACGGTCATCACCGTGGAGCACCACCTGGACGTGGTGCGCGCCGCGGACTGGGTCGTGGACCTGGGACCTGAAGGCGGCGCCGGCGGCGGCCAGCTGGTGGTGGCGGGCAGCCCCGCCGAGGTGGCCCAGTGCGCGGCGTCGTTCACAGGGAAGGCGCTGGCCAAGGGCCCGGCCGACGCGAACGATGGACGCGATGGACGACATGGACTCGATGGACGCCGTGGACCGACACCGCCAATTCGCCTGCGCGGAGTCAGCACTCACAACCTGAAGCAGGTCAGCCTGGAGGTACCGGTCGGTAAGTTGAGTGTCATTACAGGGGTTTCGGGCTCGGGGAAGTCCTCGCTCGCCTTCGACACGCTCTTCCACGAGAGCCAGCGCCGCTTCACCGACAGCCTCTCCACCTACGTGCGTCGCTATGTGCCGCGTGCCCGCCCCGCGGAGCTCGAGGAAGCCTCCGGGCTGTTCCCGGGCATCGCCGTCGGCCAGCACCTGGCCGCCCGCAACCCGCGCTCCACGGTGGGCACGCTCACCGAGGTCTACGACGACTACCGGCTCATCTTCTCGCGCGCGGGGACCGCCGCCCCTGCTGCCCCCTCCCAGACTGCGGGAGGGGGTTCGGCTCTGCTCGAAGCCCCACCTGTCGGAGCTCTGAAACCGGGCGTCCTGCGCTGACCGCGCGGATGTTCTCGTTCAACCACGTCCAGGGCGCCTGCCCTCGGTGCAAGGGACTCGGGCTGTCGCTCAGCTGCGATCCCGCGAAGCTGGTGACCGACCCCACCCGCTCGCTCTTCGATGGCGCGCTCGACGGCACCAAGACCGGCGCGTTCTACGGCGAGCGGCAAGGCCAGCACCTGGCCATCCTCGAGGCGGTCGGCTCCGGGCTCGGGCTCGACTTCACGAAGCCCTGGTCCGAGCTCGACGAGCGCGCCCGGCAGGTCGCCATGTTCGGCACCGGCGACACCCCCTGGGAGGCGACCTGGCGCTCGGGCAAGAAGAGCGTCGAGTCCGAGCACGTGTGGAAGACGCAGTGGAAGGGCTTCGTCGGCTACGTCGACGAAGAGTACGAACGCAAGCACACCGACGAGCGCGGCGAGGCGATGCTGCCGCTCCTGCGCGAGCTGCCCTGCGACGCCTGCCACGGCGAGCGGCTCAAGCCTGAGGTCCGCGAGGTCCGCTTCGTCGGCGTCACCTTGCCCCAGCTAGTGAAGAAGTCGGTCGCCGAGAGCATCGAATTCCTCGAGGCGTTGGACGGGCCCCTCGACAAGCTCGGGGTGTCGGGCTCCAAGCTCGGGGTGTCGGGCTCCAAGCTCGGGGTGTCGGGCTCCACGCTCCGCGTGTCAGCGGACGCTCGCGCGCAGGCGCTGACCCGGCTGCGCGCGCTACGCGAGGTGGGCCTCGAGTACCTCACGCTGGATCGCACGGCTTCGACGCTCTCCGGCGGCGAGCTGCAGCGGGTGCGCCTGGCGACGCAGCTCGGCTCGGGGCTGCGCGGCGTCACCTACGTCCTCGACGAGCCCACCATCGGCCTGCACCCGCGGGACACGGCTTCGCTGCTCGCGGTCCTGCGCCGGCTCTGCGACGAAGGGAACACCGTGGTCGTCGTCGAGCACGACCCCGACGTCATCCGCGCCGCGGACCACCTCGTCGATCTCGGACCGGGCGCCGGCAAGGACGGTGGGCGCATCGTCGCCGCGGGCACGGTCTCCGAGGTCTGCAAGTCCCAGGACTCGCGCACCGGCCGCTACCTCGCCGATCCCGCGGGGCTGCTCCCGGTCCCGAAGTCCCGCCGCGCGCCCAAGGGCTCCCTCCGCATCGAGAAGGCCTGCGCCAACAACCTCCGCCTCGACGCTGAGCTGCCCACCGGCGTGCTCCTCGCCGTGACCGGCGTCTCCGGCAGCGGCAAGTCCACCCTGGTCTTCGACGTGCTCCACGCATCCTTCGCGCAGGGCCGCGCCGTCGGCTGCTCGCGCATCGACGGGCTGGAGGCCTTCCAGAACGTGGTGCTCGTCGATCAGCAGTCGCTCGCGAGCGGGCCCTGGAGCACGCCCGCCACCACGCTCGGCGTCTTCGAGCCCATCCGCGACCTGTTCGCCAAGACCGAGCTCGCCAAGAGCCGCAAGTGGGCCAAGTCCCGCTTCTCGCTGGCGACCAAGGGCGGCCGCTGCGAGGCGTGCCAGGGCTCGGGTCGGACGGAGGTCCGCATGGACTTCCTCCCCGACGTCTGGCTGCCCTGCGAGGAGTGCAAGGGCGCGCGCTTCGCGGCGGACACGCTCGAGGTCGACTGGCGCGGCAAGTCCATCGCCGAGGTGCTGGACCTCACGGTCGCGCAGGCGCAGAGCTTCTTCGCCGGCCAGCCCAAGATCGCCAAGCCTCTGGCCATTCTGGAGGAAGCCGGGCTGGGCTACGTGACGCTCGGCCAGCCGACTTCGACGCTCTCGGGCGGCGAGGCACAGCGGTTGCGGCTGGCTTCCGAGCTGTCCCTCGACAAGCTCGGGGTGTCGGGGAAAGGCAACGTCCTCTATCTGTTCGACGAGCCGACCACCGGGCTGCACCCCGAGGACGTCGCGCGGCTGCTGGCGGTCCTGCAGAAGCTCGTCGACCGGGGCCACAGCGTGGTCGTCGTGGAGCACCACCTGGACGTCATCAAGGCTGCGGACTGGGTGCTCGATCTCGGTCCCGAGGGCGGCGGCAAGGGCGGGAGGCTCGTCGTGCACGGGACGCCGGAGGAGGTGGCGCGCTCGAAGGCTCCGACGGGAGTCGCGCTCCGCGGAGTGCTCGGCTAGTGCGTGGTGGCCCTCTTCAGCTCCGACCGAATCTTCAGGTTCATCGCGAGGGCAAGCGAATTGGTGGCTACAGGCCTCCGGGCCTGTCCCTGCCTTTCCGCCCCGCTCGATTCAGAGCGCGCCACCGATGCAGCGGTCGCATCAGATGCCGGTGACCTGTCCGCCTGGGTCGCTGGATGCTTGGCGCGCCAACGATGCACGGGTCGCATAGGTGCACCGGCCACGGAGGGCCGGTACTACCCATCCGTCCGCCACCGTTGACGAGAAGAGCTCCGACCCAGGAAGCCGAAGGCAACCAGCGAACCCCCTCCCGCAGTTTGGGAGGAGGCAGGGGGGAGGGCCGCGAATTCGACGGGCCCCTCGGACGTGATAGGAATTTCCTCTCGTCGCGGCGGGTGGGCCGCGCTCGGTGGAGGTGCTCCAGATGACGCGTGCAGCCTCGTTCCTCGCTGCTCTGGTCGTGGTCCTCTTCGCGGTGCCTGCACTGGCGGGCGAGGTGACCGTCAACGTCTTCACCGGACCCGGCGCGGCGGTCGTCCAGAAGCAGGTGACCAAGGCCGTCTGCGACGAGGCGCAGTGCGTGCCGGCGGCGAAGGCCAAGAAGGCCAAGAAGAAGCCGCCCGTCCTCAACGGCAAGGTGGTCAAGGCCAAGAAGGCCACCAACCTCGACCTCTGGCTCGTCGGCGCCAACGGGAAGCAGGCCTGGAAGAAGACCTGGCCGCTCGCCGCCGGCAAGCTCACCCCCGAGAACCTCCAGAAGGTCACCGAGCAGGTCCTCGAGACCGTCGGCGGCAAGACCCCGCCGCCTCCTCCGCCCGAGCCCAAGCCAGAGCCGAAGCCGACGCCTCCGCCGGACACGACCTCTTCTTCGTCGTCGACGTCGACCTCGTCCAGCTCGTCCTCTTCGTCCACTGCCTCCGCCACCGAGGCGAAGAGCGACGGCACCAAGGCCGAGCTGACGGAAGCCAAGAGCGAGGAGCCGGCGGCGACCTCGTCCACCGCCGCCTCCACCTCCAGCGACTCCTCGAGCCAGCTGCCGACGATCTTCGCGTCGGTGAACATCGGCCTGCTCTCGCGCGGCTTCACCTACGACGCCCTGACCACCGCCAACCTGCACGAGTACAAGGGCTTCCCCATCGCCGCCCCGCAAATCCACCTGGACGCCTACCCGCTGGCCCGCCTGACCGATGGCTGGTTGCAGGGCCTGGGGCTCGAGGCCGACTTCGCCTTCACGCTGGGGCTCAAGGCCGTTTCCGGCAGCGTCGACTTCCCCAGCCAGATCCTGCGCGTCAACGCGGCCCTCAAGTTCCGCATCCCCGTCTACCGCGCAATCGCCGTCTACCCGGCGGTGGGCTTCAACTACGCCTCCTTCTCGCTGTCGCCCTCCAAGGCCAACACCACGCTCGACGGCCTGCCCGAGGTCGCCTACCTGGGCCTGAAGCTGGGCGTCGGCCTCGACGCTCCGCTGCTCGACGACAAGCTGCGGCTGGGCTTGGGGGTCAACTACCTTCCCGTCTTCGCCGCGGGCGAGGTCATCAGCGCCGGCTACTTCCCCGAAGGCTCGGTGTGGGGCCTCGGCGTCAACGCCTCGGTGGGCTACCGCATCCTCTCCCCGCTCGAGGTTCGCCTCGGCTTCGGCCTCGAGCGCTACGCCTTGTCGTTCAAGTCGATCCCCTCCGACACCTACCGGGCCAGCGGGGCGTCGGATCTTCTGTGGTCGCTGTCGCTGGGCCTCGGCGTGGTCTGGTAGCGAGCTTCGAATCCGCGGGCGGGACCGGTCCCCCTGCAGCCATTTCTTTCAAGGAGAGCGTGTATGCCGCACCTGGTCGGTCTCCTCGTCGGTCGCGAGCGATCCTTTCCGGACGCGCTCATCGACGAGATCGGCAAGCGTGGCACCGACGTCTCCGCCTGTTACGCCAAGATCGACGCGCAGCGCCACGACCGGCCGCTGCGCTACGACGTGCTCATCGACCGCGTCTCGCACGAGGTGCCCGGCTACCAGCCGGTGCTCAAGCAGGCGGTGCTCAACGGCACGCGGGTCATCAACAACCCGTTCTGGCGCATCGCGGACGACAAGTTCTTCGACGTCGTGCTGGCGAGCCAGCTGGGCATCAAGGTCCCCAAGACCTACGTGCTGCCGCAGCACTCCTACCCCACCGACGTCACGACCGAGAGCCTGCGCAACCTCGTCTATCCCATCGACTGGGAAGGCGTGGGCCGCGACCTGGGCTACCCGCTCTACCTCAAGCCTCACTCCGGCGGCGGCTGGCGCGGCGTGCACCGGGTCCAGTCGCTGCAGGAGATGCTCGCGATCTACGACAAGTCCGAGATGCAGACGCTCGTCGCCCAGGAAGAGATCCGCTGGGTCCAGTACCTGCGCTGCATCGTCATCGGCCGGGACAACGTGCTGCCGGCGCTGTGGGACCCGCGGCGCACCCACCTGGAGCGCTACTCCAGGGCCGCCGAGTCGATGCCCGCGCTCAAGCCCGAGCTGGAGAAGAAGCTGGTGGAGGACTCGCGGTCGATCTGCCGCGCGCTCGGCTACGAGATGAACACGGTGGAGTGGGCCATCCGCGAGGACGGCGCAGCCTTCGCCATCGACTTCATGAACTCCGCCGCGGACCTCGACGTCAGCAGCCTGGGCGAGGAGAAGTTCGCCTGGGCGGTGAGCAAGACGGCGGACCTGGCCATCGCGCTCGCCAAGGACCCGACCAAGGCGCCCAAGCATCACTGGCTCAAGGCGCTGGGGGCGTAGGCAGGCCTCCCCGTAAGTAGGCGGGCTGGCGGATGAATTCGCGCTCGGCTAGGGTTCCGCTTCCCATGAGCGACCCCGGCCAGGCCTCGACTCCCTCGCTGCGGGCTCGGCTGGCGGCACACTGGCCAGAGCTTGCGGCCGCCGGCGCCTTCCTCGTCGCCTCCATCGCGCTGACCTGGCCGATGACGGCGCACTTCACCTCGCACCTCGGCGGCGATCCCGGCGATCCGTTCCAGACTCTGTGGTCCTGGAGCTGGATGCACGATGCGCTGACCGGCCTGAAGAATCCGTTCTTCACCGACCGGGTCTACTACCCGCAAGGCTCGACCCTGGTCTTCGAGACCTTCGACATCCCCACCGCAGTCCTCACCGTGCCGCTCTGGTGGGTGCTGCCGCCGTTCGGCGTCTACAACGCCGGCGTCCTCTTCGCCTTCTGGCTGACGGCGTACGGGATGTACCGGCTGGTCAAGGAGCTGACCGGCGATCGGCTCGTCGCCGCGGCCGCCGGCATCCTCTTCACGGCCACGCCCTACCACCTGGCCCACGTGCAGGGGCACATGCACCTGACGTCGATGGGCTGGCTGCCGCTCTACTTCCTGTATCTGGTCCGGATGCTCGAGGGCCGGGCGAAACTGCGCGACGCCCTCCTCGGCGGCCTCTTCCTGGCCTTGGCCTCGCTCGCCAGCTGGTACCACCTGCTCTACGCCATCATCGCCACGCTGGTGCTCTTCCTCGACGCGGCGATTCGGCTGCGAAAGAGCTTCTTCGCCAAGCCCTTCTTCTTCCAGGCGATTTCGCTGGCGGGGACCTACCTGGTGGTCGCCGGGCCGCTGCTCGTCGCCATCCTCGTCGCCAAGGCGCAAGAGCCGATCACCGGCGCACACGACGCGGTGAGGTTCTCGGGCGACCTCTACGCCTTCTTTCTCCCCAACCTCGCCCAGGGCTGGGGGCACTGGCTGGGGGGTCACGCCTTCCGCTGGACCGGCAACGCCAGCGAGACCGCGCTCTACATCGGCTACTCGGTCCTCGTCTTGGCGATCCTCGCGGCGATCATCGCCGGCAGCCGGGCCCGCGTCTGGCTCTTCGTCGGCCTCTTCGGGGCGGTGATGGCGCTCGGCCCCAAGCTGCACGTCGACGGCGCGGTCAAGGACGTGAGCCTGCCGTACGCCTGGCTCGAGAAGCTGATGCCGCAACTCGAGTTCATGGGCGTGCCGGTGCGGGTCGGCTACGTGATGTACCTGGGGCTCATCGTCTGCGCGGCGTTCGGGATGGCGAAGCTGCGCGAGAAGCTCTCCGCGCCGCTCCTCAAGCTCGCGGTGGTGCTCGTCCCGTGCACGGTGGGGATGGTCGAGTACCTCCCGCGCCGGTTCATGGAGACCGAGGCAGCGCCCCCCAAGCCCATGCTGCAGTGGGCGAAGATTCCCAAGAACTTCGCGGTCTTGGACATCTCCGACGACTACCGGATGATGTACCACGCCACCCTGCACCACAAGCCGATGACCCGCGGCAACCTGACGCGCAGCCCGGACCGCCTGGAGAAGTGGTACTGGAGCCTGCCGGTCATCGAGGCCATCCTGCACCCCGGCGTCTTCCGCGCGCAGCCCATCGTCGAGCGGACCGACGGCCGCATCGACTTCTACTGGGGCGGTGGCGGCCCGCCGGATCCGAGGCTGCGACCGGACTCGTACCGCGTGGAGTGGATGGGTGAAGTGAAGGTCCCGCGCGAGGGCGAGTGGACCTTCTACCTGACGAGCGACGACGGCTCCTACCTCGATGTCGACGGCAAGCGGTTGATCGAGAACGGCGGCTCGCACGCGATGCAGGAGCGGGACGGCAAGGTGAAGCTGACCGCCGGACCCCACGCCATCAAGGTCCTCTTCGAGCAGTTCGGCGGCGACGCAGGCATTCGGTTCGAGTGGGAGGGGCCTGGCCAGCCCAGGCAGATCGTGCCGGCGGAGGCGCTCCGGCCTGAGCTCAAGGGCGTCTATCTCCAGGGAGCGCGGACCTGCACCATCGAGCGCGGCGAAGGACGTCGCGCGCTGCGGGAGATCGGCGTGAGGTACGTCGTCACCAACTACGGCGGCAACGAGTGCGTGCAGAACGCCCTCGGACTGCCCGAGACCTACCGCGGCGAAGGCGTTCGCATCTTCGAAGTCCCGGAGAGCGACTGATGGGCGGGCTGCTCTTCGGCTTGGTGCTGGTCGTCGCCGTCGGCGTCTTCGCGGCGCGCGCCTTCAAGAAAGGCAGCAAGAAGAAGCACTTCGCCGAGGAAATCGCGAAGCGGCCCGGCTACAGCGCGGCGCATCCCGTGCGCATTTCTTCCTTCGATGAGATCGATGACGCCATCGCGACGTGGCGCTGTCCCTGCGGCGGCTTGCTCGACCGGATCGGCGAGGGCTCACGGCCAGGGCTTCGGGTCGTGCGCTGCGCCTGCGTCATCTGCGAGGAAGACGTGGATTTGTTCTTCGATCTCAGGGAGTTGAGGCACTAGGCGCGGAGTCTGCGAGGTGGGAGCCCATGCCTCAGGAGCCATCAGATCGAGAGCGGGTGGTCGCAGCCTTTGAGGCCAGAGCGGTTTCGGGCATCGGCGCGAAGCTATCGAGGAGAGGGGAGAGGTGCCCTGCTCTATGGAGCGGCACGTCCGGGTAGAGCCGCTTCAACCAGCGGCCCAGCGCCATCACCCGCAGATAGTCGAAGCTCGAGTAGCAGGAGACGCCGATGAGCCGGTAGGGCCCGAGGTCGGCCAGGGTCCGCTGCAGCGCGTGCCGGTCCCCAGCCTCGTAGCCCAGATCGAGAATCTCGACGCGAACCCTCAGCTGCTCCCGGAGATGACCGCCCAGGCTCACCAGGTGCGGCAGCCCGAAGTCGGCGTCGGTCCACTTGATGATCCCCGGCGAGATCAGCAGGACGGCCGCCTCTCGCTGCGCGGTCATCGGCGCGCCTCGAGCGCGAGCCTCAGGAACGGCTCCGGCTCACGCGCCGAGCCGTAAGCCGCGATCGCGCTCGCCTTGCAGCCGCCGTTGCAGGACTGCTCGTAGGCGCAGCCCCGACAGAGCTTGGGCACCTCGCGGCGGAAGCGGCGTCCGAAGGCGGCGTGGAGGATCTTCGCGAAGCCGCTCTTCGCCACGTTGCCCAGGATGTCCGACGACAGGTTGCAGGGCCGCACGTTGCCGACGGGGTCGACGACGAGGTTGGGCGAGCTCGAGCCGACGCTGCAGAAGCCGAAGCGAACCCACGGGTAGCGCTCGAGCCGGATGAGGCAGGGCGGGATGGGCATCGCGGTCGCCACGGCGATGCCGCGCAGCCGCCCCAGCCGCTCGGCGACCTCCAGATCCGCTTCGACCCGGTCGACCTCCGGCACCAGCTCGGCGAGCCGGCTGACCGCGCCGCCCGACGGGCACATCCGGTTGTAGACCAGGGCGGTCACGCCCAGCCCGTAGCAGAGCTCCAGCACGTCCGAGAGCTCGCCCGCATTCCGCCGGCTGGCGACGAAGCAGACCTGGACCGGCATCGCGACGTCGCGCAGGTTGAGGAGCGCCCGCAGCGTGTCGTCGAAGCTCGGCACGCCCTTGAGCGCGTCGTGCTTCTCGCGGCGCGAGGCGAGCAGCGTGAGCTGGACCGCGCCGACGCCGGCCGCCTTGAGCGCCGTCGCGGTCCCGGGATCGACGTGGCTGCCGTTGGTGACGAGGCGCACGTGCCTGGCGAGCCTGGCCGCGCGCTCGGCGATCTTGAGCGCGTCCGGGTGGAGCAGCGGCTCGCCGCCGGTGAGGACCAGCTCCTGCGCGCCGCTCTCGGCGACGACGCGCTCGAGCATCGAGAGGTACTCGGCGGTGGGAAGCGCGCCGCGCGGATAGGCGGAGCCGGGTGCGTTCCAGACGTTGTAGCAGTGCGCGCAGCGGTGGTCGCAGGCCGAGGTCAGCTCCAGCTCGAGCCGGGGGACCTTCGCGTCGTCGCTTGGGCCGAACAGTCCCACGTCGCGCTCAGGACTTCTTCGGGAGGCCGAGCCGCGCCTTCACGTCGTCGGGCAGCCGGTCGGAGAGCGCAGCCAGCACCTGCTGGGGTTCCAGAGCGCGGGCGTCGGACGAGGCGTCGGGCGGCACGGGCTGCGGATCGGGAGGATCGTGCGGCCGCAGCGTCAGGCAAGGCCCCACCGGCGGCGGGCCCGCGTCCGGCCGCGGAGGAATCGGCGGCGACAGGCAGGCATTCACCGGCACCTTCCAGCCGTTCGGCTGCTCGTTTCTCGGCTCCACCGAGAGACAGGCCAGGAATGGGCCGCCACCTCGGCATCCAGCCTGGCTGAAGCCGGCCAGCACTAGGAGCCCGGAGACGACGCGGCGGACAAACTCCTTCATCGGTGCTCCTGAGCTGTGTTGCCGCAGTCGCTCGGATCCTTGTGCCTGATGCCGATCACTGAAGGACTCTCCTCATGCACAAGCAAGCCCCTCGGATCGCCGGCCTCGTGCCGGCTAGCCTGGGCCCAACGTCACACCGTCCGACCCACCTGATCAGACCTTCTTGATCTTGAGTCGCTCCTGAACGTCCTCGGGCAGCCGGTCCTGCAGCTTCTGGAGGACCTGCTCGCGGTCGGCGGAGGCGAGCGCGGAGTCGGGAGTCGCCGGCAAGGTTGCGTCGACGGACGCGTCGGACGGCGGTGGCTGCGACAGGCATGCTCCCAGTCCGGCGTCCGGATCAATCGGTGGCGACAAGCACGGCCCCAGGTCGGCATCCGGCGGCATCACGTCCAGGCACGGGCCGACATCCGGGGCACCCGCGTCGGGCCTCGGCGGCGAGAGACACGGCCCCACGTCATCCGAGACCAAGATGGACAGGCAGGGATGGCAACCCGTGGTGGTCGTCGCCGTCCCGAGCAACAGCAGGATGGCGGTCACGAACCCAGCAAAGCCCAGCCCTGCTCCCGCGCCGAACAGCGACTGGAACGAGCAGGCGCTCAGCCCGGACAGCCCGAGCGATGCCACGACCAGCATCCACAGGATGCGGCGAACTTGCGGCTTCATCTTCAATCCCCTCGCGGCCCTTCGAGTCGGACCAGCCTAGGCCGCCAGCGACGGTTTGCGCCAGGGCTCAAGGCTCCTTCATCCCCAGCCGCACCCTCACGTCTTCGGGCCAGCCACGAACGACCCGCGACTTCCCGCCCGATCCGGCCTTCGCATTCGTGAAACCCGTCCTTGAGCAGGGCGCAACAAGGCACCCGCCGCTGCGAGAATCGGGAGAGAGTGCCGCCCATGTCCAACCGCCGGCAGACCCGCTCCGCGATGCTCCGCCGTGCGCCAGCGGTCGTGCTGCTCTTGGGCCTGGGAGGCTGCGCTGGCTACGCGGAGTTCGAGCCGCCTCCAGTGGCCGACCTCGCCAACATCCAGCAGGCCTCGGTCTCTTGCGGCACGTGGACCGATACCGGCTACCAGGACGGCACGCCCTTCTCGATCACGCTCGTGACCATCGACGGCAAGCCGGCCGAGATCGACACCGCCAACGCCTACATCGTCATGCAGGAGGCCGCGGCCTCCGCGGGCGTGGACATCCGGGTCGTGAGCGGCTTTCGCACCTACGCCGAGCAGGAGTACCTCTACGGCTGCTACGTCCACTGCAACTGCAACGACTGCAACCAGGCCGCGGCGCCCGGCTACAGCAACCATCAGAGCGGCCACGCGCTGGACCTCAACACCTCGTCGAGCCCGGTGCTGAGCTGGCTCAACAGCCACGGCGGGAGCTTCGGGTTCAAGCGGACGGTGTCGGGCGAGCCCTGGCACTGGGAGTGGTGGGGCGGCGGTCCCGGCGGCGGCCCGTGCAACGGCGGCAACACGGTGGCGCCGTGCACCCTCACCTCCGGCGAGGTCGGCGTGTGCATGGACACCGGGTCGTGCGCCGAGCTGGGCGGCAGCCATGTGTCGACCTCCGGCTTGTGCCCTGGACCGGCCAACATCCAGTGCTGCACCGGGTCGACGGCCTGCACCATCGGCACCGGCGCTTCCGGCGAATGCCTGACGACGACGGCGTGCGCGGCGCTGGGCGACCACGAGTCGAGCGCCGGCTTCTGCCCCGGCCCCGCGAACGTCCAGTGCTGCACCTCAACCGTCGCTCCGCCTGGACCCGACGCGTCGGTGCCGGGACCGGACGCAGCGCAGGACTCTGACGCGGGCGAGCCTGCCCTCGATGCGGAGTCGGCTGGCGGGGACGCTGGCGAGCTTGGAGGCGATGCGGGGATCGCTCCAGATGCCGCAGTGAAGGCCGATGCTGGCCAATTCGATGGTGGTCAGCAGAGCGTCGTCGGGTCGGGTTGTGGCTGTGGTGCTTCTGGGACGCCGCTGCCTTGGTGGCTCGGGCTGCTGCTTCTGGGAAAGCCCTGTCGAGCTTCGCGAAGCGCCGCTCGGGCCGTCGAGAGAGCCTCGAGGCTAAGTGCTTGAATTTACTGGGGCGCGGTTATGTAACCGGCCGAATTTACTAGGGATGGCTTGGCGGCCCGCATCATTGATCTGTCGCAGAAGGCTTTGAGGCGCCCGTGTCCAGTTTGATCGCCTGTCCATTGGTGACAGGACGAGCCGAGGGGTATCGAGATGCTCGGTAGCCCGCGGAGGTCCGTTCACTTCCCGGGCGACCCGACCTTATCGGCAGGCAGAACCACCTCGTCCCCCGACGGTCTGACGATCTCGCCAACCTGCTCGTCGTGGCCGGCAAGGAACTGGGCGAAGCCCTCGGCAGAGAGCCGGCAGCCGGAATGAAAGGCCGCGAAGAGCGGCGCAAGCCACTCGTGGCGACGCTTGATGAACGCGAGTTCGTCCTCGTCGGAGATGACGCAGGTCGGAGAAGTGAAGAGCTCCCGCTCGAGCCGTCTTCCGTCCTGCCGATCGAATCCGACTTCGGAGCGCCGCCTCGAGTTCGGGCGGAAGCGGCGGACCGGTGAAGACGAGCTTGAGGTCTCTCGTCGCGAGCGAGCCGGCGACGATAGCGACCGCACTGTTGGGATTGCCCGCCGCCGCAAAGCCGTCCCACCCGAGCGCCATGACCTCGATCTGATCGGGGTCGAGGTCGGGCCTGGCCTTCCTCAGCAAGCTCGCGACCGCGCGGGCACGCTGCTCGGACAAGTCCAGCGCAGCTTCGGGCGTCCGGGTCTCGGTTCTCGATGCGGAGCCGACGACCTGAATCGCGAGACGAGGCAGGCGCTTCAACAGCGCGTTCTTCTCGGCCCCGAGGACCTCGAACCGAGCCTTCTGCAGCCTGATGGCCTCGGCCTCCTCCGGATCGGCCACCGCCACGTCCTCGTCGGGAATCGAAGACCCGTCGCGAAACCGGAACAGCGACCCGAAGTCCGACGAGAGGGAGCACACCGTCTTCGTCGAGTAGATGCGGAGCACCTGCTCCGCTCCCGCGAGATCTCGCGAGCGGAACTCCAGCAGGTAGTCGGGCCCCCACGCCTTCAGCGAGTAGCGGCGCGGGTCGCCGACGGCGGGGCGCTGGAGGGGAACGTCATCGAGGGTCTCGGCTGGCGCAGGCACGAGGCGCGGCGTCGTCGCGCAACCCGCTACCAACAGCAGGCACAGGTGCCCACGCATCGTTCAGCCCCTCCTTCGCCCGCTAGTTGAGACCGCTCGGAGCCTTGCGCCACACCACCGTCATCCCGCCCGGCTGCAGCCGTCCGTCGAGCCGCACCGTGCCGCAGCGGTCGAGACCGTGCATCATCGACGACTCGCCGGTCAGCAGGCCGATGAGCATCGGCTGGTCGGGGTTGTGGCCCACCAGCATCAGCCGCTCGGGCAGGTCGCGGCGCTTGCCCAAGGCGCGCAGCACTCGCTCCGGCGTGGTGCCGGAGGCGAGCTCGGCCATCGGTTCGACCGGGACGCCCAGGACCTCGCCGGCGATCTCCGCGGTGCGCTGCGCCCGGGCGAACGGGCTCGTCAGGATGCGCTGCAGGGCGTCGATGTCCCGGCTCTTGCCCAGGGCTTCGAAGAAGCGTTCGGCCTGGACCTCACCGGCGTCGGTCAGCGGGCGGGTGGAGTCGTCGCCGTCCCAGTCGCTGGTGTCCACCGGGATGCCGTGCCTGACGATGTAGAGGTCCATGCCCCAACTCAAGCACAGTCGCGTTATTGAGTTGAGTACGAGGTTGACCCGCATGCCAACCGGCTCTCCAGACGACCCGCTCCTCCTCGCCTACGGCGAATCGGCCGCAGTCGCGGACGCTCCCTTCGTCGTCCGCGTGCTCTCGATCGATGAGTCCTCGGCCGTGCTCGAGGTGACCCCCGACAGCGGCGAGGTCGGCGTCGCCGAAGTGAAGTGGACCGCACGGAGGCCTGCCGGAAGCGACGGGAAGATCTGCCCTGGCTTCGTGCTCTGCGCCTCGGGGCCGGTCGTCGGGCCGGATGGCGAGCCGCGATTGAAGGTCTGGCTCGCTCGGGGCCCCTCCCAACCTCCCCGGCGCTGACGGATTGCACGGACCGAGCTCAGTGCGCTCGGGGCTTCGGGGAGGAGTCCGCGTCTGCTCGTCGCGGCCCCTGACGTGACACGGGAACCTGCTCGAGTGGGATTGCACCGGGTGGGAGGAGCCGTCTATCCAATCCGATAAGCTCTCTACATGCCCCTCAAGCGCGTCGTCCTCGGCCTCCTCGGCTCCGTCCTCGACTCCGGCTCTGGCCCCAAGCGCTGGGAGAAGTGGCGCCCGACGGTCTCCATCTGCCAGCAGGAGGACCTGCTCGTCGACCGGCTGGAGCTGCTCTACCAACGCCAGAACACGGCGCTCCTGCGCACCGTCTGCGACGACATCCGCTCGGTCTCGCCCGAGACGCAGGTCGAGCCGGTGCCCATCGAGCTCGCCGACCCGTGGGACTTCGAGGAGGTCTACGAGCTGCTCTGGGGCGTCGCCCGCGCTCGCAAACACTCCGAGGACGAGGAGCTGTTGGTCCACCTGACCACCGGCTCCCACGTCGAGCAGATCTGCCTGTACCTGCTCGCCGAGTCGCGCCATCTGCCCGGCCGGCTCCTGCAGGCGATGCCGCCCAAGGGCAAGTCCGCCGAGGCGGGGCGGGTGAGCATCATCGACCTCGACCTGTCGCGCTACGACAAGCTGGCGGCGCGCTTCGCCCTGGAGGCCAAGGAGGGCGCGAGCTTCCTCAAGGCGGGCATCGAGACCCGGAACATCGCCTTCAACCGGCTCATCGATCAGATTCGAGGTGGTGGCGCTGGGCTCCAAGGCGCCACTGCTCCTGACCGGGCCGACCGGCGCCGGCAAGACGCGGCTCGCGCAGCGCCTCTACGAGCTGAAGAAGGCGCGGCACCAGGTGCAGGGCGCGCTGGTGGAGGTCAACTGCGCCACGCTGCGTGGCGACCAGGCGATGAGTGCGCTGTTCGGTCACGTCAAAGGCGCCTTCACCGGCGCGACGACCAACCGCCCGGGCCTGCTGAAGGCGGCGGATGGCGGCGTGCTCTTCCTGGACGAGATCGCCGAGCTGGGCGACGACGAGCAGGCGATGCTCCTGCGCGCGCTGGAGGAGAAGGTCTTCCTGCCGATGGGCGCGGACAAGGAGGCCCGGAGCGACTTCCAGCTCGTCGCCGGCACCAACCGCGACCTGTACGCCCGCGTCCGCGAAGGGCGGTTCCGCGCGGACCTCCTGGCGCGGCTCGACACCTGGACCTTCCGGCTGCCAGGGCTCGCCGAGCGGCGCGAGGACGTCGAGCCGAACCTCGAGTACGAGCTCGACGAGTTCGCGCGCAGGCACGGCAAGCGGCTGAGCTTTTCCAAGGAAGCGAGGGCGAAGCTGCTCTCGTTCGCGACGTCACCGACGGCGAAGTGGGCCGGCAACTTCCGCGACCTGAACGCCGCCGTGACGCGAATGGGGACCCTGGCGCCCGGCGGCCGAATCACCATGGAGGTGGTGGAAGCCGAGATGGCGCGACTGAACGGGGCCTGGAGCGGAGCGGCGGTGCCCGCGGCGCTGACGAGCGGGATGGAGGGCCTGGAGGAGCTCGACCTCTTCGACCAGGTGCAGCTGGCGGCGGTGCTGCAGATCTGCCGGACCTCGGCGAGCCTGTCGGAGGCGGGGCGCACGCTCTTCGCCAAGTCGCGGCAGGCCAAGACGAGCAGCAACGACGCCGACCGGCTCCGCAAGTACCTGGCGCGCTTCGGCTACGACTGGGCGGCAGCGCACGCAGGCGAGAAGCGGAAAGCCAAGCAGCCCAGCAGCTGAGCCGGAAGCGGGTTTGGTTGGTCGTTGAGATCCAACTCGGGCAGGTCGGGTGTCAGGCCAGGGCCAGCGACGAGCAGAAGCGAACTCCTCCCCGAAGCAGTGAGCCGCCCGAACTCGGTCTTTGTGATCCGTCTGCGCCGGGGAGGGGGGAGGGGCCACGACCGCCGCTTTCTAGCGCCCCCCCTGCCGGGCGGCTACCATGCGCATCCCATGGCGCGCCGGCCGGACGAAGATCCGAAGTCCGAAGAGCTCATCGAGCTCCACACGGGCGACGTGCAACTGCTGACGAACTCGGGCGAAACGCCCATCGCCACGGCGCCCGTTCCGGAGAAGCCCTTCGACCCGGACGCGACGATGCCGATGCCGGACCCGTCCCTCCCGGAGAAGCTGCTCAAGCAGACCTCGTTCGATCCGGAGAGCACCGACAAGGGCTCCTTCCGCGCCCCGAAGGAGCTGCCGGACCGTTCGCGGCCGCCGGAGGAGATGCTCACCGACCCGACGGGCCGCAGCCAGCAGAGCCAGCCCTCGGACCCGCTCCGGCCGGCCCGCCTCTTCGATGGCGTCCCGCCAAGCACCTCGGGTGAGAGGCCGCTCTTCCTGGGCAGCCGCACCGTGCTGCCGCCCCCGCCGCCGGTCACCGAACCCGCCTTCCTGTGCGTCACCCGCGGCCCTGGGCAGGGCACCTCGGTCGCCGTTCCCGAGGGCGAGCATCCCATCGGGCGCAGCGCAAACTGCTTCCTGTGCCTCGCCCACAGCTCCATCAGCCGCGAGCACGCGCTCTTCAAGCGGGTAGGCAACCAGTTCTACATCCGCGACGCCGCCAGCGGCGGAGGCACCAAGATCAACGGCGTGCGCCTCGAGGGCACCGCCGAGGTCGTCCCCGGCGACCAGATCCAGATCGGCGCGGCGGTGCTGGTGCTGCGCCACGGCCCGGTCATCGGCGCCGAGATGACCGATCCGCAGGGCTTCAGCATCGTCGGCCAGCAGCCCAGGAAGTCGAGCGCCTGGTTGTGGGCCGGTGCCATCGCCACCGCCTTCGCCAGCGCCGCTTTCGCCTCGGTGGTGCTCACGCCCGTCGGCGAGCGGCTCTTCCAGGGGCGGCCCCGCCCCGTCGCGATGCCCGCAACTCCGGCGGCCGTCACCGCGCCTCCTTCCATCCCGAGGCCGACGGGCGAGCCCGAGGTCGAGGTCGACGCCGCGGACGTGAACCTCGACGGCGAGGTGCAGATCAAGTCGGCGCGGCATGGCGATCCGGCCGCCGCCGGGACCACCGATGTAGGCCCGGCGCTCGAGCCCGTCATCGCCCGGCCGCAGCCCAAGGCCACGCCGCGGCCCCGCCCCAAGGTCGATCCCACGGCGGCGCTCGTGCCGCCGCCGCCTTCTCCACCGCCGGCCCCCAAGCCCGCCGCGCCCACCACCAAGGCGAGCGAGGCGCTGCGGCTGTTCAACGAAGGCGAGGTCGAGGCGTCCATCGAAGCCGCCAAGAGCTCCAACTCCTCCGCGCTCGCGCTCAAGCTCGCCAGCTTCCGCAAGGAGGTCGCGCTCGCCCAGACCTCGCGCACCAACGGCGACGCGCTGAGCGCCGTGCGCCACCTCTCCGCCGCGGCGGCCACCGACGAGTCGCTCACCCGCGGCTGGTCCAAGCCGGGAACCGAAGTGCGCGCCGAGCTGACCCGCCTGCTCATCGAGCTCTCCGAGAAGGCGCTCGGCTCGGGCGACGCTGCCCAGGCCGCCGTCTTCGCCGAGAAGGCGCTCGTCTACGGCCCCGGCAACGAGAAGGCCGGCTCGCTGCTCAAGGACGCGAAGGCCAAGAAGGCCGGCGGCGCGCCGGCCAAGGACCCGCGCTCCGAGGCCGACAAGGCGTTCGACAACTAGCCCGCCCGCGGCCCTCCCCCCTGCCCCCTCCCAAACTGCGGGAGGGGGTTCGTTGGTTGCCTTCGGCCTTCTTGGTCGGAGCTCTTCGCAGCGCCTTCTGAGCCAGGGAGCACGCGCCCTCTGCCCCGTCCGAGGCTTCCTCTCCTGGCCCGTTCCCGGCAGTCTTCCCAGCCAAGATGCCGCTCGCAGGACGTGGACGCCTCTATTCGCCGGTGCGTGGACTGACCGAGTCGGTCCTCGGACGCGCCTTCGCCTTCGACTGGCCCTCGCGGCTGCCGCTGCGCATGGCGGTGCGGCGGCTGGAGCATCGCCTTGCGGTCTCTTCCCTACCGGAGGGAGCCCGGTTGAAGGTGGGCTTTGCCTCCGACCTTCACGCCGGGCCGACGACTCCACAGCGCACGCTCGACGAGGCATTCGCCCACCTTCGCGCCTTCGACCCGGACGTGCTGCTCCTGGGCGGCGACTTCGTCCTCTTCGACGCCCGCTACGTCGAGCGCGTGGCGCCGCTCATCGCCTCGGTCCCGGCGCCGCTCGGGCGCTTCGCGGTGCTGGGCAACCACGACCTGTGGGCCGACGACCGGCACATCGTCACGGCGCTCGAGCGGGCGGGGGTGCAGATGGTCATCAACCGCACCGTGAAGCTCGCCGGGCTGCCGGTGAGCATCGGCGGGCTGGACGACGCCTGGACCGGAGCGCCGCACTACCCGTCGGCGATGACCGGGCGCGAGGCCGTGCACCTGCTGCTCATGCACAGCCCCGACCACGTCCCCCTGATGCCGCGTGATCTCTCCTTCACCCTGGCCCTGTGTGGCCACACCCACGGCGGGCAGGTCGCGCTGCCTGGCAGCATCCCCGTCATGGCGGTCTCGAAGGTCAGCCGCAGCTTCACGCACGGCCGCTTCGGCTCCCCGGCGGTTCCCTGTTCGTCAGCCGCGGCGTGGGCAACGTCGAGCTCCCCTTTCGTGTCCTCGCGGCGCCCGACGTCCTCTGCGTCACCCTCGCGCGGTGATCCACTCTCCGGTGATCCCGCAGTCCACGCCGTCCACGCCGTCCACGCCGTCCACGCCGTCCACGCCGTCCACCCCGTCCACCCGTCCACCACTGCCCCGCATCTCGCGACCGCAGCCGTGCCGTCACCACCGGCGTGCCATGCAGGCGCGCCGGTTCGCTGACCCGTTCGCGGCTACAATGGAGCTGCTTCGTTCCCTCTGCGCTGGCCGGTGCCCGAAGCTTCGGAGGTCCTCCGCCGTGACTCGTCTCATTCGCATCGCCTCCGCGTTCGCCTGCGTCCTCTGTCTGGGAAGCTGCGGCCTGCTCGCCCGGGAAGCCGGCCTGGTGACCGCCACCGACGTCGCCGGCGACAAGATCGGCGCGCTGGAGGGCGTCTCCGTCGGCACCAAGGAGGAGCTGGCGAGCAAGGACAAGCGCCTCGTCGTCAACGTCGACATCCTGCACAACCTGAAGGTCGAGGCGACCGGCGACTTCGAGGTCGCCATCAGCTCCGACGTCCTCCCGCGCATTCGCGCCACCGTGCTCGGCGCCGGGCCGGTGGCCATGGACCTCAAGGTCATCGACGTCGAGCTGTCGAACGACCCCAACGACCACCACCTCAAGTCGGTGGAGGTCCACCAGCTGGTCTTCGTGCAGTACGAGGGCGAGTGGGTGCTGGCGATGCAGCTGGCCAGGACGGGCCTGGCGCCGGAGTCCGGCTCCACGGTCAACGCGTACCAGGTGGTGACCTATCCCAAGGGCGCCGCGCAGACCATGACGCACGACGCGGCCATCGTGTACGTGGACACGGTGATGGACCTGGCGGCGAAGGCGAAGCTGTAGCCGCGGGCGGCCGGTCCGTGAACTTTCCGGCCCCTCGTGTCACCGATCCTCCGAAAGCCGCGCGCCGCGGGAGTCGCGCCGGCGCTCCGAGGATCTCGACGAGGCCCGGGCAGCGTTCAGGGGAAAGCGGTGCGCCGAGGCGCTGCCGCTCTTCGAGGCCGTGGTCGCGGGGCACCTGAAGACGGGGCTATCGCAGGAGGCTCAGCTCATGGTGGCGATGTGCCACGACTGGCAGGGCCACCTCGATCTGGAGATTCACGACAAGCTCGGGCGCTGACGACCCGAGGCGGAAGCCTCACAACCGCAGCCGCCTCGCCACCAACGACACGTCCCCGCCCATGGTCGGAACGAGCCCGGCGCCGCGCTGTCCGGCACCCGGCGGGAGCCCGTCGAAGGACTCCACCAGCCGCACCGGCACCTTCTCGCCCGCCGGCGCTTGCACCACGAAACGCAGGTCCGTCCCTGGCGGCCCGCAGTACTTGGCCTTCCACAGCGCCGGCGAGCGGTCGCCGGTCAGCAGCCGCATGAGCCGGGCGTCGAGCTCGGGCGAGAAGCGCACCAGGTCCGGCACGGGCTTTCCATTGACGGACTCGGTCGTCACCGCGCCGCCCGCCTCCTGCCAGAGATGAACGCAGCGCGCCTGCGAGCGCAGCAGCAGCTCGACGCGACGCATGCCCGGTGACGGGCTCTCGCTGATCGCGACGACCGGCTCCGGCCTCTCGAAGCGCGGCGCTGGGCCGCTTCTCCGCACGTTGAACCACGGGTCGACGTCGCCGAGCTCAGCCGTGGCGTCGCCTGGTACACGCTGCTCGGCGAGCGAGCCCTTGGGCGCGTTCGCGTCCGCGAGCCACCACGAAACCCCAGAGTCGCCGTCGGTGGCATGGCTCAGGTAGTCCGCGCGCTCGCCGGAGCCCACCGCCATCCTCGAGACGGGAATGACGAGCGCGGCCGCAGCGACCAGCCCCGCGCCCGTGAAGACCAGTGCCTTGCGCGAAGCGTCGGCGAACAGCGGCAGGAAGAGCGCCCCCGCCAGCGCACCGAAGACCGCGGTGACCGCCGGCGTGCCATTGCCCGCGGCGACATGGAGCGAGTAGCCGAGCGGCGCCAGCAGCACCATCGACGCACCGAGTGCGAGATGGAGCGCCCAGCGGCGCTTCGAGACCATCGCCAGGCTCACCAGCAGCAGCGGCCACTGCACCGGGAAGCTCGCCGAGGGCAGCAACACCGCCAGCGCGACGAGCCCCAGCGCCCAGAAGGCGAGCGCACCCAGCGAGAGCGCCAGCGCGTCGAAGCGCTTCTTCAGCAGCGCCAGGCCGAAGAGCAGCATCGCCGCCGCGACGGCAAACGCCTCGATCGCCCGGAAGGCGACTTGGCGCAGCATCTGCTCGAACGGCAGCCCCCATGCCGCCGAGGCGGTCACGACCCAGGTCAGCACACCGGCCAGCACCATCGAGAGCAGGAAGGCGCCGAAGCCCGCCGCCATCGCCTTGGCGTGCCCGTGCCGAAAGACCAGGAAGCCGAAGGCCAGGAGCGTGAGGGCCGCGAAGGCCACGGCGAGCGCCGTCCAGTAGCGCACGAGCACCCGCCGAAAGAGATCGAAGTAGACGACCTCGCGTTTCTCGCTGAGCTTCCGTCTCGGCCATCCCCGCCGCGCGCACGAGCGCCAGCGCCTGCTCGCCCTCGTCCTGGACGCTCGCCAGATCGAGGTGACCGAGGTTGTCCCAGGCCGTGTGGTAGTCGGCGAAGCCCTCGGCGAAAGCGAAGCCCATCCCGGTATAGCCGGCGTGCCGGAAGGCGGTGAGATCGGTCCCGTTGGGGATGGCCTGGGCGAGCGCCGTCACCGCGGAGCTGGCCGAGGGCCGCGGCGAAGCGGCGAGCAGCTCGATGAGCCCGGCCGCGTGATCGGTGGTCTCGAACATGGTGGCCGTGCCGGAGGTGCCGCGGGCGTCGAAGTTGAGGACCAGGCCGACGTCTGCGCGCCAGGGATGCTCCTCGGTGAAGCCCTGGGCGCCGAGCAGGTTCAGCTCCTCGCCGTCGGTGAAGAGGAAGAGGACGTCCCGACGCAGCGGCGGCAGGGCCTTCAAGGCGCGTGCGGTCTCCAGCAGCGTCGCCACCGCCGAGCCGTCGTCGGCGGCGCCGAAGCTCTGCGGCACGGAGTCGAAGTGGCCGACCAGCATCACTGCGTTGCCGCTGCTCCCGGACGTCCCGCGCAGCCGGGCCACGACGTTGGTCATCGTGCCGGCTGAGATTCGCCCCGCGGTGCGCGAGGCGGTGGTCACGGTCTGCTCTTGAGGATCGAGCCCCAGCTCGCGCAGCACCTGGACGAGGTAGGCGCGGACCTCGGCGTTGGCCTTCGAGCCCGAGGGATGCGGCTCGCGCGCGATGACCTGAAGGTGGCGCAGGGCGCGGCCCGCCGAGAAGACCTCGGGCGGCGCGGTCTCCGGCAACGGAGCGGGCGGAGCCATCGCGCGGAGAGCGACAGCGCAGACGAGCGCCAGCATCGCGCCGCCGAGCGCGTCCTGCAGGCGGGGCTTGGGCATTGCGGAAGAATAGCGAAGTCTGGCACCGGGCTTGCTGGCTGCCCGCCGGCATGAAGCGCCTATGGATCCCGAAGCTCGTCGCGGGGCTGCTGCTGCTCGCCTGCCTTCCGTTTGCAGGACTCGAAGCCCTCTATCTGTACGGGCTCGACTGCGCCGGACCTCTTCCGAAGAAGCCCGTCGTGACGCTCAGCGAGCCGATGCTGCGCGCCCTGTGGACCGCGGAAGACGGGGGCCCCTTCGTGGTCGAGCAGATCTATTCGTGGAGCTCGCTCTGGCGTATCGGATGCTTCTTCGCCAGCCCGAAGCTCCAGGGGTGGCGCCCGGGAGAGCGCGCGGCGAACACTGCTGGGCGCTATCGGATGACTCCAAGCCGGCCCTTGCGCCGGCACCTGGTCGAATGGGCGCTCTCGGTGTGGCTGACCCGCCACTTCAGCGCGGCCGAGCTGACGCAGTTGATGGCGGACGAGCTGTACTTCGGCCGGGGCGCCACTGGGCTCGACGCGGCGTCTCAACGCTACTTTGGCAAGGAGGTCCGAGCGCTGGAGCCTCAGGAGCTGGCGCTGCTGGTTGGCATGCCGGAGTCCCCGCGGCGGCTGAGCCCGTGGCATTACCCGGAACGGGCGCTGGCGAGGCGCAACTTCATTCTCCGTCGATTTGCCGAAGTCGGGCTGCTGACCGCGGAGGACGCAACTCAGCTGATGACTACGCCTCTGGGCGTCGTCCCCTTGCCCTCCGAGTGAGCAGCACGGGCGCTCGCGCCTGGACCCGATTCGCTGCTATGGCTCCCTCATGCGCGTCGCGGTCTACGTCCTGGGCGGCATCGCCACCTTCCTGGGCCTCGGAGCGGGTGCGCTGATCGTCATGCTCGGGCTCACCGTGCTCTACGGGAGCCCGTGGTGGGCGCAGCTGCTCGCGGGCATCCCCGGGCTGCTGCATCTGGCCTGGCCTGTCGCCGGCATCCTCCTGGCCAAGAAGGGTCGACCGGGGTGGGGCCTGGCGATGGTGCTCACGTCGCTGCCGCTGTCTCTGCTCCTGCTCGTCGGGTTGCCGACGATGATTGGCGCGGCGGCTCAACCCTGATGCGCTCCGCTCTCCTCATCGCGCTCTGCCTCGCCTGCCTGGCGCTCTCGTGCCGGATGGACTGCGGGGTGGGCTCGAGCGGCGTGGGCTGCGAGACTGGCGGTACCGGGGGCGTCATCGGCTGCCGCTCGGACTCCGACTGCGGCGCGAGCCAGTTCTGCGACTTCACCGTCGAGCGCTGCCCCGGCTTCGACTCCGGCACGGTCGACGTCCGCCGCATCCAGTCGTCGACCTGCCGGACCGCGCCCACGGAGACGCTCGGCAGCGCTTGCGCTTCGAACGGGGAGTGCGCCCCCGACCAGGCCTGCAACGCGGGCCAGTGCGGACGCCCTGACGGCTGCGGTTGGCTCTCCGCCTGCCGCAGCGACTGCGTCCGTCTTCGCTCGCCGCACGGCTGCGACGTCTGCGTCTGCGACTGCTAGGTCAGTCCTTGGAAGGAAGCGAACGGGACAAGGCCATGCCTCTACAACCCGATGACCATCTCGAGCCTGAGGAAGGATTCTTCGGCGCTCCGGATTTCCTGCTGGACTACTACTCGGCCGTCAGGCGCGTTCTCCTGCCGGAGCAACGCCGGCTCCTCCTTCAGATGGTCGTTCTCCCGTCCCGCCATCCGGAGCAGTCGGTCTATGTCCTTGGCGGACGTCGCCGGCCGCGCGACCTGACGGTGGTGGCAGGACAGGTGACCACCCAGATCTGGGGCAGCGCTTCGAAGCACCTTTTCGAGCCCGCCAAGGAAGGTGGGGGCGAGACCTTCGAGACCATTTCGCCTGAGGTGAAGTGGGCGCGGGCACCGCTCGGAGATGACGCCTTCGAACACCTGATGGCTGCCTGGATGGCGGCCCTGGCTACCGCGCGGCCACGCAAAGCTCTGATTCTCGACGGGGTGAACTTTCACTTCGCGAGCGGCGTTCAAGCGGCTAGGGCCCGCAGCCCGCGCCCGGGATCGGCCTGTGCGGAACTTGTGGCCCTGGGTGGGAAGCTCATCGATTTGGCCAAGCTCGAGAACGTTACACAGCGGGCAGAGAAGGAAGCCGCTGTCGCTGCCGACGCCGATCAACTGGTAGCGAGATTCCAGCAGGTTTGACCGATGAAGCGTTCGCTTCGGACCGCTCGAGCTTCCTGACAGCCTTTAGAGCTAGTCCGAGACGCTGAAGGCCCCGGCATTGCCGCCGCCGGACCCCATCGCGCTCAGCTCGATCTCCCAGTCCTGGACGGTGAACTGCACCACCTGCCGCGGCCGGATCGAGAGGGCATTCACGCCGCCGGCGTCGGGCGCCCAGAGGTTCGAGAGCGCCTCCGCGGGCACCGTCCCCGGGCTCTCGGTGAGCCTGCAGCGGAGGGTCAGGATGCGCTCGGAGGTCATCGACGTCAGCGACACGCCCACCGGCGCCTGCCCCGCCCACGCCACCGTCAGCGGCGCCGACCGGCTGATGCTCCCGAAGCTGCCCGCCCTCCACAGCGGCTCGGTCACGACGATGTCGGCGGGCGCGGTGATCGTCCGGCCGCCGAACGCAGGCACCACCTCGCCCGTCGCCGAGACGGACAGGACCGCACCGGGCTCCCAGACCCGCATGACACCCGACTCCTGATAGCCATCGGCCGCAGGGCTCAGGTTGATCGCTCCGGGGATGAGGCCGGAGACGGTCAGCGTTCCAGCGCTCAACGACGGGGGCAGGTGGTCGAACGCCGAAGCGGCACAGTCCATGACCTCGCACCCGGCGACGGCCTTCGACTCGCAGCCCGGGAGCGGCCACTGCGCCGACTCCATGAAGCTCGCGGTCATCAGGTAGCTGCAGGAGTCGTCTCGGGTGCAGGCCTGGGCCAGCTCGATGCTCCCGCGGAAGGGGCCCGTCGGTCCGCCATCGCGGCCGAACTGCGCGTCGAGACCCGCCACCGTCCCGGCATCGAGAGCCTGAACGGCGCCGTCCGGTTCGGCCATCGAAGCGTCTCCGACGGCCACCGCGGCGTCATCCCCTTCGTCGACCGGAGCGCAGTTGCAACCGCCCACGAGCGAGCCGGCGAGCAAGGTCAGCAGGATCTTCCGCATCGGCGTACCCCGTGGCTATCGTCCGCCCCATGAACTCCCACATCTTCCGCGAGTACGACATCCGCGGACTGGCCGCGACCGACCTGACCGACGCCGTCGCCGAGAAGGTGGGCCTGGGGTTGGGCACCACGCTTCGCCGCCGGGGGCTTCGGCGCATCGTCGTGGGCCGCGACTGCCGCACCAGCTCCGATCGCCTGCATGGCGTGCTGCTCCGGGCGCTCGAGGCCACCGGCTGCGACATCCTGGACCTCGGCGTCGTCCCGACTCCGCTGACCTACTTCGCCGCCAACACCCTCCCGGTCGACGGCCTGGCGATGGTCACCGGAAGCCACAACCCGGCCGACCACAACGGCTTCAAGCTCGGGGTCGGGAAGACCACCTTCTTCGGCGAGGAGATCCAGGACCTGCGGCGGCTCATCGAAGCGAGCCGCTTCGAGAAGGGCGCGGGGTCGACGCGGACCTGGGACATCGTCGGGCCCTACTGCGAGTTCGTTCGCCAGGACATCCGGCTCGGCAGCCGCAAGCTCAAGGTCGTGATCGACGCCGGCAACGGCGTCGGCGGCCTGGTCGCGGTGCCGCTCTTGCGCTCGCTGGGCGTCGAGGTGGTGCCCCTGTTCTGCGAGCTGGACGGACGCTTTCCCAACCACCACCCGGATCCGACAATCCTCAAGAACATGAAGGACTTGAGCGATCGGGTCCGCTCGGAAGAGGCCGACCTCGGCGTGGCCTACGACGGTGACGCGGACCGGATCGGAGTGGTGGACGAGCAGGGCCAGGTGATGTGGGGCGACGAGCTGACGCTGCTCTTCGCGCGTGAGCTCCTGCGGCTGGAGCCGGGCGCCGCGGTCATCGGTGAAGTGAAGTGCTCGATGCGCCTGTTCGAAGGCGTCGCCAAGGCCGGCGGCCGGCCCATCCTGTGGAAGGCGGGGCACAGCCTCATCAAGGCCAAGATGAAGGAAGAGGGCGCGCTGCTCGGGGGCGAGATGAGCGGCCACATCTTCTGGAAACATCGGTACTTCGGCTTCGACGACGCGCTCTACTCCACCGCCAGGCTCCTGGAGATCCTCTCGCGCTCCGAGCTGCGGCTCTCGCAGCTCCTCGCGGACGTTCCCCGGACCTTCGTGACCGAAGAAGCTCCCGCGTCCCGACGACCGACGGGAAGAAGGCGGAGATCGTCCGGCGGGCCGTGAAGCACTTTCGGGAAGCGGGGCACCGGGTCGTCGACTTGGATGGCGCGCGGGTCGAGTTCCCGGACGGCTGGGGACTCGTCCGCGCCTCGGGCACCCAGCCCATCCTCGTGCTGCGCTTCGAGGCGACCACGGAAGCCCGCTTGGCGGAGCTTCGAGGGTACGTCGAAGGCGCTCTCGCCTCGATTCAGCGGGAGGTCTAAGCCAACTCGGAAAGTCCCATTCGTCCTCTAAGTCCCCTAAGTCCCATAGGTCGCATACGTCCCATGGGACCTACAGGACCTATGCGACTTATGGGACCTATACGACCCACCAGAATCGCCGAGGGCAACGATCAAAAGTGGGCACAATTACAGAGAATTTTGCCCTCGCCCCTCAGCTTTCTTGCCCGGGCCGTCGCCCACGGTAGAGTTGGGGCCGCGTGGTCAAAAACTCCTCCAGCAAGAGCGGCCGAGGGTCTGCGGCCAGTGGCTCTCCCTACGTCCGGTTCGCAGCCATGCTGCGGGTCGACTACCCCGCCGGGCCCCGCAGCACCTTCGCCTATACCGCCCAGCTCTCCGCCGGCGACCTGGTGGTGCGCGCGCGCAACCTCCCCGAGGGCGAGACGCTGCCGTTCAAGCTGGCGCTCTCCAAAACCGAGATCCTTGAATTCAACGGCCTGGTCGGACCGCTGGAGGGCGACGGGGCCAGCGTCGCCATCTGCGAGGGCCAGGACGAGGTGATCGCGGCCATCCGCGCCTACCTCGAGGACCACAACGTCAAGGAGCTGTCCGAGGCCGTCGCCCGCTCCACGCGCTTCCCGGACAAGGCCCTGCAGCTTGCCGGCTGGCTGCGCGAGACGGGCCGCGACGACGAGGCGGTCGACCTGCTGCGCCGCTACCTCGACGCCAACCCCAAGCACCTTCGCCTGGCCGAGGCCGCCGCCGGGGCGCTGCTCGACCTCTACCTGGCCGGACGATCCACGCCCGACACGCTGGAAGCGCTGGCAGGGATCGTCGCCGGTGCCAAGGCCTTGGGCGAGAGCCCCGAGCTCGAGCGGATCGAAGCGGAGATGGGCGAGGCGCGCCGCAACCTCGAGAAGCGCCGCGCCGACGACGCCCGCCGCGCCGCGGACGCCGAGAAGAAGGTCCAGGACGAGAAGGTCGCCCGGCTGCGCGAGAAGCTCCTGGCCGAGGCCGAAGCCGACGCCCGGAAGGCCTTCGAGAAGAAGGCCGCCCAGCTCGAGAAGGACTTCGCCTCCTCCCTCGCCGAGGCCCAGAAGGCCGAAGCCGACGCGCGCAAGGCCCAGAAGCGCGCCCAGACCGAGGCTCGAGACCCTGCAGGCCGAGGCCACCGAGCGCAAGGCCCAGGCCGACAAGCTCGCCGCCCGGCTCGAGCAGCAGCAACAGAAGACCGCCGAGGAGCGCACCGCCCGCGAGAGCCTGCGCACCGAGCTCGAGCAGAAGGTGCGCGACGCCGCCGCGGCCGAGTCCGAGGCCCGCCGCGCCGCCAAGAAGGCCTCCAGCGAGGTGGACGAGCTGCGCGCCGCCCTCTCCGCCGAGCAGACCGCCAGCCAGCGCAAGGAGCAGCGTGCCAGCGAGGTCCAGGAGAAGCTCGCCGACCTGCGCAAGGAGCTGGCCCTCCGGGAGAAGGAGCACGAGTCGCGCGTGGCCTCGCTGGCCGTCGCCGAGACCGAGGCGCGCCGGGAGAGCAAGCGAGCGCTCGCCGAGCTCGAGACCGCACGCGGCGCCGCCGAGGGCCAGCGCTCGCAGGTCGAGAAGCTGCAGCAGAAGGCCGACCAGCTCTCCCAGAAGCTCGCCGACGAGCGCAAGGCCCGGGAAGAGAGCAAGCGCGAGACCGAGGCGCGCATCGCCGAGCTGCGGGCCAACGAAGACCAGGCCAAGAAGGAAGCGCAGCGCGCCGGGGCCCGCGCCGACGAGATCGCCGGGCAGCTCAACCAGAAGACCGGCCAGCTCGACGTGCTGCAGAAGAAGCTCGAGGGCTTCCAGGAGCGGCTGGCCGAAGAGAAGAAGGCCGCCGAGGCCGCCCGCAAGAACGAGGACCAGCGCCTGGCGTCGCTGCGCGCCGAGCTGGACGAGGCGCGCAAGGCCGCCGCCAAGACCGGCGGCGAGCGCGACAAGATGGCCGCCTCGCTCGAGCAGGAGCGCGCCCGCGCCCGCGAGGACCGCGAGAAGCTCGACCGCGACCTGGCCCGCGCCCGGGCCGAGCTGGCCGAGGCCCAGAGCCGCGCCCAGGACGACGCCAACCGGGTCGCCGCGCTGCAGGCGGGCGAGGCCGAGGCCCGCGAGTCCATCCGCCGCCTGAAGGCCGAGAAGGAGCAGCTCACCAACGCGCTCACCGTGGCCAAGAACGAGGCCGAGGCGCAGCGGCAGAGCCTGGAGCGCGAGCGCGCGCGGCTGGTCGAGGAGCGCGCCCAGCTCGAGCAGCGCCAGCGCGAGTACGAGGCGAGGCTGAACGAGGCCCGCGGCAACTCCGAGCAGGCGCGCAAGGCGGCCGAGGAGGCCCACGCCCGGCAGATCGCCCAGCTCGAGACCGGCTTCGCCGCCCGCGTCGAGGAGCTGCGCAAGGCCGAGGCCGAGTCCCGCCGCGCGCTCGAAGAGGTCTGGAGCAAGAAGCTCTCCGTCGTCGAGTCGGATCTGACCACCCGCGCCGCCGAGGCCCGCGGGCTGGAGCAGGCGGCCCGCGAGAAGACCCGCTCGCTGGAGGAGGAGCTCAACGCCCAGCGCGCCCGCGCCGCGGACCTCGCCGCCGAGGCCGAGGCGGATCGCCGGTCGCTCGCCGTGGCCGAGGGCGAGGCCGAGAGCTCGCTGCGCTCGCTGGAAGAGCTGCGCAACCGGTCGCGCGACACCGAGCTTGAGCTGACCCGGGCCCGCGACGCCGCGGTGGCGGCCCGCGACGAGGCCTCCGCCAAGCTGCGCGTGCTGGAAGAGGAGCGCGCCAGCGCCACCCGCTCCGCCACCGAGAGCCGCGAGACGCTGGAGAAGCTCAAGGTCGAGATCGACGCGCTGCGCGCCAAGGCCACCGACGTCGCCGCCGAAGCAGCCGATCACAAGCGGGGGCTGGAGCGGTTCGAGGCCGAGCTCTCGCAGGCCCGCAAGGATTTGCTCGCCGCCCGCGCCGAAGCCGAGGCCCGCTCGCGCGAAGCGGCCGCCGTCGAGGCCGACGCCCGCGAGGAGGCTCGCCGGGCCCGCGCCGAGGCCGAGCGGCTGTCGAAGCAGAACTCCGAGGTCCTGGGCCAGCTCGAGGAGCGCCGCCGCGCCGCCGCCTTTGCCGAAGAGCGGTTCATCGAGACGCAGAAGGAGCTGGAGAAGGCCCGCGCCGACGCCGACGCCCGCCGCAAGGAGGCGATGGCCGCCGAGGCCGAGGCCCGCGCGGCCATGACCGGCGCCAAGGAGACCATCGACTCGCAGCGCGCGCTGCTCACGGAGCTGAAGGGGGCGATGGACTCGCGGCTGCAGGCCTCCGAGGCGGACCAGAAGGCCCTCCAGTCGCAGCGCGACGCCGTCGAGCGCGCCCGCGCCGAGCTGGAGTCGCGGCTGGCCGAGGCGCAGGCCGCGGAGACCGAAGCCCGCAAGGCGCTGGAGACTGCGCGCGCCGAGGTGCTCTCGCTCAAGACCTCGCTGGACGGTGAGCGTGCCTCGCTGGAGGTCGCTCAGCAGGCGCTGGAGCGCGAGAAGAAGAAGCACCTGGAGGAGCGGACCGCGTTCGAGGCCAAGCGCGACGAGCTGGAGCGCAAGGCCAGCTCTGCGGCGATCTCCTCGAGCCTGGAGCAGCTGCTCAGCTCCGAGCTTCTCGGGAGGGCGGATCCCGCCGCCGGCGTTCCCGACCGCCCCGGCGCCGAGGATGGCCACCCCCATGCCTCGCATGGCGACGCCGATGCCGCGGATGGCCACTCCGATGCCCAGGATGGCGACACCGATGCCGCGAATGGCCACGCCCATGCCGCGAATGGCCACGCCCATGCCGCGGATGGCGACGCCGTTGCCTCCGGCGCCGCTGGTGCCGCCTGCAGCAGCGCCGACCGCTCCCCTTCCCCCTGCGGCTGCGCCTGCACCGACCCCGCCGGCTCCGGCAGCGGCCGCAGCTCCCCTGCCTCCTCCTCCTCCTCCCGATCTGTGGAACCAGTCGCAGCAGGGAGAGAGCGATGCGCTGACGGAGGCCCTGCAGCGGGCCGCCGAAGACGGAGCGAAGAAGAGCTGATGTCGGGCAGTCCGGGTTGAAGCTGGGTAGGCAGGTCGGCTACTAGAAGACCTCAGGGAGGCCATTCGATGCGGACCCTTCGATTCTTCGTTGCCCTGTTGCTGTGCTGCGCGCCGATACTCGCCTTGTCCGGCTGCGACGAGATGGAGTCGAAGGCGCGGGACAGCAACAAGAAGCACGACGCGGCGCGCGACGAGATCCGCAAGACGATCCTGCCGCTTGCTGCGAAGAACCTGACGCACATCGTGCCGGTGACGCTCGACATCCGCGTGGATGCGTCGGGCACCATCACCAAGTGCCTGTCGAATCGGGTCGAGCTGCCGGGGTGTGCGGGGCTTCAGCTCAAGAGCGGCGAGAACTCCTCCTTCAGCTTCACGATGGAAGAGGTGGAGGAGTTCAAGAAGATCGACAAGCCGCTGAAGGAAAACTGACGAGCCGCAAGCGTCAGCGCGTCGGGCCTCCTCCTGCCCTGTGCAGTGCCCGCGAGCGGAACCACCGCCAGACCGAGGCTCACTCCAGCTCGTCCGGTATCCACGGCCTCACCCGCGCGGCCCACTCCCGCCTGCGCTCGATCTCCATCTCCAGCCACCCCTCGTTGGTCGGGTTGATCCCGAGCTTTTCGAGCCCACGGCGAGTCCAAGGCTTGTCGAGCAGTCGAAGTGCCGCCTCCATCGCCGTTCTTGCAATGGGCACCGGGCTCTTCAAAGCCAATCGGACGAGCTCCAGCGCGTGCTTGCCGTCGAACTCCCGCGCAAGCATCGCGAAGTCGGCGACGAAGGGATTGCCTGTGTGTCCTGGTGCGGTGAGCCAGCAGGCGCGGCACGGCGTCGCAGAAGGGTGCAGAGGGTCTTTGGGACAGCAGCTGGATCGCCGTCCCGGCCACGGGACCCGGTGGACCGTCGACCAGCTTCTCGGCGGTGCGGACGAACTCCTCGTCGTCCAGGACGAGCTCCAGGGCCTCCAGGGCGCGATGAGCCTTGGGCCCGGAGAGATGTGAGCGCAGCCAGTCCAGACGCTTCGTGCGGGCTTCCAGAGCGCGTGGATGGCCTTGTAGACCCTCGAAGCCGACGAGCCGCTCGCACCACCCTGCGTAGACGTGTACTTGCTCGATCGCCTCGAACTCGGGCGAGAGCCGGGAGACGTGCGAGTCCGGCGGACCGACGACACCGAGCCCGCGCAGCTCGTCGAGGGCGAGGACAGTCACTTCCTCCGTGGGCAGCAGTGCGCGGAGCCGCTGTTCCGGTAAACCGGGCCTCTTCAGCCTGTGGACCCGGTGCGCGAAGAAGTAGGGATCGATGGTGCGCTCGGCGTTCGGATGGAAGTCGACGTCGATGGACTCCTCCGCGCTCGAGAAGCAGCAGCCGATGCCGTGGAAGAAGTACTTCCAGCCCGGCAAACCGGGGACCTCGCCTCGGTCCTCTTCGCGCTTCTTCAGGCGCTCGTCGATGATCCCCAGCATCCAGCGCTGCCGCTCGATCTGACGCAGCAGGCCGACGACCATCCACGACAGCCAGGGATCCGGGCGCTGGGCCTCCTCGACAGCTTGGTGCTCGTTGGCCCGGCAGAGGGCGGCGAGGAGCTTGTGGCGCACGGAGGCATCTTGGCAGGCACCGAGGCCTGGGCTCCAAAAAGTGAAGGACAGGCCCGGAAGCCTGTCCTTCAAGTTCATTCAGGTTGTGCTCTGGCCCCTCGAAAAGCTCGGGGTGTCGGTCGGCTCAGATGCGCATGGGCATGATGACCGCGGTGTAGCTCTTGTCGCCCGCAGGGCGCAGCACGCCGGGGCTCTGCTCGTCGACCATCTCCAGGCTCACCTCGTCGGTGCCCATGACGCCGAGCACGTCGACGAGGTAGCGGGCGTTGAAGCCGACCTCGACCTTCTTGCCGTTGTAGTCGACGGTGACGTCCTCGTGGGCCTCACCGAGGTCGGGGTTCTGGCTGGAGATGCGCAGCCGGCCCTCCGAGAGCTCGACGCGGACGGCGTGGCTCTTCTCCTCGGAGAGCAGGCTGATGCGCTTGAGGGTCTCGAGCAGCGAGGTGCGCGAGAGCTTGAGCGCCTTCTCGCTCTCCTTGGGGATGACTTCCTTGTAGTCCGGGAACTGGCCGTCGATGAGCCGCATGAACATCGACAGACCGCTCTTCTTGAACACGGCGCTGGTGTCGCCGAAGCCCAGGAAGCACTCGGCGTCGGGGGCCTCTTCCAGCAGGCGCCGCAGCTCGAGCAGGCCCTTGCGCGGGAGGATGACGCCCTTCTTGAGCTTGAAGTCGCCCTCCATCTCGCGCTCGACCAGGCTCAAGCGGTGGCCGTCGGTCGCGACGACGCGGACCTTCCCCTTCTCGCCGGGCTCGAAGTAGAGGCCGTTGAGGATGTAGCGGGTCTCGTCGGTGGAGATGGCGAAGGACGTCTTCTCGATCATCTCGAGCAGCGTCTTGCCCTCGGCCTTGACGAGGTTGCTCTTCTCTTCCTTGGGGAGCGCCGGGTACTCCTCGGCGGGCATGCCCAGAAGCTTGATGTGGGCGCTGCCAGAGACGATCTCCACCGCGTTGTTGCCCGTGCGCTTGATGGTGACCTTGGCGTCGGGCAGCTGGCGGACGATGTCGAAGAGGGTCTTGGAGGCGAGCGTGATGGAGCCTTCCTTGATCACCTCGGCCGGGTGCTCGCTGACCAGGCCGATGTCCAGGTCGAACGCGGTGACGGAGATGCCGTTCTTCTTCGCCTGGATGAGCACGTTGGCGAGGATGGGAATCGTCGTCTTGCGCTCGGCGATGCCCTGCGCGCGGTGGAGCGCCTTGTTGAGCTCCTCGGCGGCGATGCGGAATTCCATGGGACCCTCTTTCACAGCTCTTTAGAAGAAAGATCTCTTCTCTCTACAGTCGAAGCAGTAGCGCCTGTGGAGTTGTGGAGAAGCCATCCAAGTGCGCGAAAACCGACAGCGACTTCGTCCCCAGCGTTTTGGGCATCCAGGGGAACTAGGGTGTGTAGCAACCCCTGCGAAAGCTTGTCAACAGACAGACCCTGACTCGAGCCACAGCCTCGCACAGGGTTTTCCGGGTGTCTTCCACAAGTTGTCCTGAAGCAGGATGGGACAGGAAGGCGTCGCGGAGTCGGACAGCTTGCTCGAACTGGGACGGACCTCACCCCGGCCCCTCTCCGGCTTCGCGGAGAGGGGTGACTTCCTCTGCGAGTCCAAGCCAGCGCATGACGGTTTCCTCTTCGGCCACCCACGATCCTTGCGGAGCAGGTCGAAGCCACAGGGGTGAAAGCGGGAGGTAAGTAGGAACCCGAGTTCCCCCTCTCCGCGAAGCCGGAGAGGGGGTCAGGGGGTGAGGCTCGCCGCTACCGCGCCAACCGGCCGGTCAAGTCGTCGACTTCCTTCTTGAGCTGCAAGTCGGTCTCGACGTCGGCCTCGACCTTCTCGCACGAGGACATGACCGTGGAGTGGTCGCGGTGGAACTTCTCGCCAATCTCGGGGAACGAGGCGTTGGTGAGGGTTCGGCAGAGGAACATCGCCACCTGGCGGGCACGCACGAACTGCTTCTGGCGCTTGGGCGAGCGCAGGTCCGCCTCGGAGAGCTTGTAGTAGCGCGCCACTTCCTTCTGGATCTGCTCGATGTCCAGCGCCCGCGCCGGCGGCAGCACGTTCTTGAGGATGTGCGCGGCCAGCTCCTCGGTCAGCGGGGCGCCGGTCAGCGAGTGGTGCGCGTAGACGCGGTTGAGCGCCATCTGCAGCTCGCGCACGTTCTTCTGGATGATGCGCGCGATGTAGTGCGCCACCGGGTCCGGCAGCTGGATGCCCAGGACCTCGGCCTTCTTCTTGAGGATGGCGACCCGGGTCTCGAAGTCCGGCTCCTGGATGTCGGCGATGAGCCCCGAGGAGAAGCGGCTGCGCAGGCGGTCGGCCAGGCCCGGGATCTCGCTGGGGACGGTGTCGCTGGTGATGGCCACCGGCTTGCCGGCCATCTGCAGGGCGTTGAAGGTGAAGAAGAACTCTTCCTGGGTCGCTTCCTTGGTCCCCAGGAACTGGATGTCGTCGATGAGGAGGCAGTCGCACTCCTCGCGGTACTTGCGCCGGAACTCGGGCATCCGGTGGTCGCGCACCGAGACGATGAACTCGTTGGTGAACTCTTCGCTCGAGAGGTAAACCACCCGCGTCGCCGGGTTCTTCTTGATGAGCGTGTTGCCGATGGCCTGCAAGAGGTGCGTCTTGCCCAGGCCGGTGCCGCCGTAGACGTACAGCGGGTTGAACGCGGTCCCCGGGTTGTCGGCCACCGCCCGGGCGCCGGCGTAGGCCAGCTGGTTCGACGGTGCGGAGACGAAGGTCTCGAAGACGAACTTCTCGTCGAGGCGCGCCCGCTCCGGCGGCTGCACGGTCTTCATCGGCGGCGCGGCAGGAACCGGGACCGAGGCGGGTTCGGGGGACTGGGGCTTGAGAGAGTCGTCCACGAGCCACTCGATGGCGACGGGGTTGCCGAGCTCGACCTCGAGCGCCGTCACGAGGTCGTCGCGGAAGTGGTCGTCGATGAAGTCGCGGTAGAACTTGTCCGCCACCGCCAGCTGCACGCGCCCTTCGGTCGAGAGGCCCCGGCAGTGCACGCGGCAGATCAACCCGCGCACGTACTCGCTCCCGGACAGACGGGGAGAGGCGATGGCTCGCGAGAAGGCGGCCACCACGCGACCAGGGTCGGCGGTCGCGACGGCAGGAGAGGCGGACAGCGACGGCGGCGTCACGTGGGACCACCCCTGAAAGAAAGCAACGCCGGCTCGAGGCCGGCGAGAACCGAATTCGTAGGAGCGACGTTGGTAGCAAACCGTCGAGCGTCTGTTCAACAACAAAGTCGGAGTGGCGCGAAGCGCCTCGTGTTTCACGCGAACGGGCCCCAGTGTTCCACCAGGAGTTTTCCACAGGCCCGTCTCAGCCTTCGTCGGACGAGTCAGCCCCACGGTGGACGTTCGAGTTCCCCCTCTCCGCGAAGCCGCGCGAAGCCGGCGAGGGGGTCAGTGGGTGAGGCTCGCCAATCCGGCGGCAGCGGTCGACACGGCTGGGGATAGTTGATAGTCGATAGGCGCTTTCGCTGCCCCTCGGGGAGGTCCTCCATGACGACAGGGCGCATCCCGGCCGCCGTGGCCACGGGTGTCCTCTCGGCGCTCCTCGGCTCCGCCTGCGAGCTCGATCGTCCGCCCCGACGAGGTCCAGCCTCCCAACCAGCGCGCGGACGCGGGATCCGGCGTTCGCCCCGACGCGAGCTGCGTCCCCACCATCGTCTGCGGCTCCGACAGCTGCGGGAGCTACGCCGACGACGGCTGCGGCGATCCGCTCAGCTGCGGCAAGTGCCTCTCCGGCCTGACCTGCCAGGACCATGTCTGCGCCAAGCCCTGCACCGCCGAGACCGATGGGGAACTCTGCGGTGCTGCCGGCGCCCAGTGCGGCACGCTCTCCACCACCGATCGCTGCGGCAAGGCGCGGCAGGTCTCGTGCGGCACGCCCTGCCCGGCGGGAACGGTCTGCGGCGGCAACGCGGCCAAGCCCAACCTCTGCGCCTGCAACGCGACGAGCTGCCTGGGCAGCACCCACTGCGATGACGCGACCGGCGCGTGTGCCACGGGCTGCTCCACCGCCGCCCAGTGCCCCACCGGCGGCGAGTGCACCAACCACACCTGCGTCTGCCCCAGCGGCGGCCACGAGTGCGGCGGCGCCTGCGTGCCCAACGACGCCGCCCACTGTGGAACCGGGTGCCTGGCCTGCCCCACCGATCCCCACGGGACGGCCGGCTGCGATGGAACGGCCTGCAGCCTCACCTGCAACTCCGGCTTCAAGAGCTGCAACGGGTCTTGCGCCGCCTGCCCTGCGCAAGGCAAGAGCTTCGCCTGCGGCGCGGCCGGCACCTGCATCGCCCTCGAGTGCAACGCCGGCTTCTCCGCCCTCGACGGCGACTGCTTGCCCTGGCACCTGGACACCGTGACCTCCTCGGCCGCCGACGGGCGGCTGGCGATCGCCGTCGACGCGAGCGACGTCTCGCACGTCGGCTTCTGGGCCAGCGCCACCAAGGAGATGCGCTGGGGCAGGCGCAACATCTCCGGCAGCTGGACCATCGAGACCCTGGAGGCGACCGGTTTCTTGAGCGACGAGCAGCGGCTCTCGGTGGTGGTGATGCCGGGCGGCGAGCCCGCGGTCCTCTACCTGGACGGCAAGGGCAGCGTGAAGCTCGCCGAGCGCAAGAAGAACGGCACCAGCGGCTGGACCAAGAGCACGGTGTTCACGGCGCCGACCCCCAGCGAGCCCATCGCCCCTGCCCTCGCGGTGCACACTGACGGCACGCTGCACGCCGCTTTCGGCGAGACCGGCGACTACGGCGAGCCCTACACCGTCTACTGGGCGAGCCGGACGCTCAACGGCGCGACGTGGACTCAAGAGCCCGTCGACTCGCCTGACGTCTACGGGCTCGCCACCGCCCTCGCGCTGGATGCGACGGGAAAGGCGTCGCTGGCGGCGACCGAGATCGGCCTCGAGACGAACCTGGACGACGCGGTGCTCTTCTTCACTCGCGGCGCCAGCACGTGGACGGCCGAGAAGATCGGCACGGGCGAGCTGGGCTACAGCCTCTCGCTGGCCTTGAGCACGAGCGGTCCGCTGGTCGGCTTCGCGCGCAGTGGAGAGGAGGCTTTGGTTCACGCGAGCAAGGGCACGGTGTGGACCCTCAATGACGTGCTCGCGGGCCTGGCCTCGGATGACGCCTGCCTGGTGCTCGACCTGCAGGGCAACCCTCACTTCGCCTACGTGAACACGAGCGGGCAGCTGCAGCACGCCTTCCTGTCGCAGGGGAGCTGGGTCTCGGAGCAGGTCGACACGAACGCGGCGGGAGTTGCCGCGGCGATCGACAAGACCGGGCGGCTGCGCATCGTCTATCGCAGCAGCACGAACGGGGCGGTCAAGCACGCGTTCGTCGGGAACTGACCCCTTCGAGTCGTCGTCGGCAGCGCGCCTCAGACACTCTGTTTCGGGAAGGATGTCCGCGGCGTGGAAGCCGGGCTCTGCCCCCTCCATCTAGGCAATCGCCCTGCCCCAATGCCGTAGTGGAAGAGCGCCCGAGAAGCCGAAAGTTGTGGAAAACCCGGGCCTCTACGGGACTGCCGCCGGGCTAAGGACGCGTAAATCCTTGACAACTCCGAAGACGATCGGCTTGTATGCGCCGCTTTCGGAGCCTCGGCTCCGTCAAACGCCGGCTTCATGCCGGCGATGTCTTTTCGCGAGGAGACGCCGTGGCCAAGCGCAAGCCCACCTATCAGCCCAGCAAGATCAAGCGGAACCGCACCCATGGTTTCCGCAAGCGCAACTCCACCGCCGGCGGCCGCGCCGTGCTGAAGCGTCGTCGGGCCAAGGGCCGCAAGCGCCTGGTCGTCTCGGCGCCCAAGAAGTAGGAGCCTGCCATCCCCGCCTCCACGCCCGGCGATCCCAAGGGCGAGACGCTGCCGCGAGCCCACCGGCTCCGGCGGCGCCGGGAGATCAAGCGGGTTCAGGACGGCGGTTCGAGATTCGTCTCGGGCGTGCTGGTCCTGATGGTGTCGCCCAACCCAGAGGGGCGCCGCCGCCTGGGCGTGACGGTCTCGAGCCGGGTCGGCAACTCCGTCATCCGCTCGAAGGTGAAGCGGCGGTTCCGGGAGATCTTCCGGCACCGCCGAGCTCTGCTCCCGGACGGCTGCGACGTGGTGATGGTCGCCCGCACAGGTGCCGACCAGGTGAGCTACCAGGACCTCGAGAAGCTCTTCGAGGCCGCCGCGCAGAAGGCCCGTCGCAAACTCTCTCCGGCGGGTTCGGCCTCCAACCACGAGCCGGCGCCATCAGGCCGGCGATCCGAGGGCGGCGATGAAGGCGATGGCGCTCCTCGCTAAGCTGTTCCGCCGCGCGCTGCAGCTCTTGTTGCTCGCGCTGGTGGGCGCTTACCGAAAGCTCATCAGCCCTCTGTTGCCGCCGGCCTGCCGCTTCTATCCCAGCTGCTCGAGTTACGCGCAGCAGGCCCTCATCAAGCACGGCCCGTTCAAGGGCAGCGCCCTCACCGTCCGGCGGCTGCTGCGCTGCCACCCGCTCCACGAGGGCGGATTCGATTCCGGTCCCCTGACGGGGCAGGAGCTCCGCATGCAGAACGAACAGCAGAAGAACATGATCATCGCGGTCGTGCTCTCCACGATCCTGATGATCGTCTACATGGAGTTCTTCGCGCCCAAGCCCCAGCCGGTCGTCGCCGAGGTGGGCGACGCGGCAGCGGCGATGGTCGCGCAGACCGGCGATGCCGGCACCGCTCCGGGCGCGACCGCCCTCCCCTCCCCGGCCGCCACCGATGGTGGAGTCGCGGGCGAGGCCGTCGCCGCTCCCAGCGCTCCGGCCGCTCCCGTGGAGATCCAGCCCAAGGCGCTGCCGTTCAGCACCAAGACGCACGACTTCGTCTTCAGCAACAAGGGCGGCGGCCTGGAGAAGGCCATCGTCAAGAACGGCGGCGTGTGGGCGCAGCGCAAGTTCGAGTCGCGCAACAAGAGCGAGAAGGGCGAGCTGCTGCCGGTGGACATGGTCCGCCCGCGCTCCGGCGCCGCGCTGCCCGGCGCGACCGAGCTCAAGGGCGACCTCTCGATGCCGCTCAACGCGATGTACGAGGCCGAGGCCGGCGCGAACAGCGTCACCTTCCGCGGCCAGACCGGCGACGCGCACGTCGAGAAGCGCTTCACCTGGTTCGACGGCAGCTACGAGCTGCGCGTCGAGGTCTCGGTCACCAACAAGGGCGCCGCGCCCAAGCACACCGTCCTGGGCATCACCTACCCGGCCTGGGTCGACCCCAAGACCGAGCAGACCGGCAGCTTCTTCAGCCCGCCGACCGAGATCTCGCAGGTGATGTGCCGGCACGGCAACTCGAACGAGACGCTGGGCAAGGAGAAGGAGCTCAAGACCAAGAACTTCCCCGGGCCGGTCCAGTTCGTCGCCTTCGACGAGCGCTACTTCCTGGGCGCCTTCTACCCGCGCTTCACCGAGCCTTCGAGCTGCACGCTGCTGAGCAACCCGGGCGGCGACCGCGACGCGACCCTCGAGGCCGACCTGGGCACGCTGATGCCGGGGCAGACCGTCAAGCGCGAGTTCGGCCTCTACCTCGGGCCCAAGGAGCTCAACGAGCTGCAGCGCGTGGACCTCCAGAACAAGCTCGGCGCCGGCGTCACCGCGCTCGGTCAGGTGCCGCAGGCCGGCAGCCAGCTGCAGCTCGACCCGGAGATCGCCAAGTCGATCGACTTCGGCTGGTGGGAGGTCATCTGCCGCTTCCTGCTCTTCCTGCTCAAGAACTTCCAGAAGGGCGTCGTGAACTGGGGCATCGCCATCGTGCTGCTCACGGTGCTCGTCAAGCTCGTGCTCTACCCGCTCTCGGTCAAGCAGATGGCGAGCATGGAGTCGATGCGGAAGCTCCAGCCGAAGATCGCCGAGCTGCAGAAGAAGTACGCCGGCGACAAAGAGAAGCTGAACATGGAGCAGATGCGGCTGTACCAGGAGAACAAGGTCAACCCCTTCGGCGGCTGCCTGCCCATCCTGATCCAGATGCCGGTCTGGATCGCGCTGTACCGCACGCTGCTCTCGTCGTTCGAGCTGTACCGCGAGCCGCTGCTCTCCTTCTGGATCACCGACCTGACGGCGCACGACCCGTACTACATCCTGCCGCTGGCGATGGGCGTGACGATGTTCATCACGCAGAAGATGCAGCCGGCCATGGGAGACCCGACGCAGGCGAAGGTGATGCTGTACTTCATGCCTATCTTCTTCACCTTCCTGATGCTCAGCCTCCCGGCCGGCCTGACGCTCTACATCTTCACCAACAACCTGCTCTCCATCGCGCAGCAGAAGTACCTGCAGCACAAGTTCGCCAAGCAGGACGCGGCGAAGGCGGCGCTGGCGAAGAAGTAAGGGGGACCGCTCTCATGGCCGACGGCGACAAGAAGCCCAGCAAGAAGGACCCGCTCTTCAGCGCGGCGGTGATGAAGCTCTCCTTCCGGCTGGCGAACAACGAGAAGATGCCGGGCTTCAAGGTCATCTACGAGGGCGTGCTGCGCGACTTGAAGCTCGAGGACGCAGCCGTGGAGAAGTTCCTCGAGGAGAACTACGAGCGGGTGCTCAAGGCCGCGCGGGGCAAGGAGCGCGGGGAGCCGTAGGCAGAGCCCAGCCGTCGTATCGGTCGCGTGACCTGCGAAAGCCCGCCTCTTCGGCGGGCTTTCTGCTTTCCGCGCTTCGAGCGGGCCTCTTGGGTCCGCCAAGGTCGCCAAGGGACCAAGGTCGCCAAGGACTGCTTTACCCAACTGTTCAGCTGCGCCGTCGCTACTTGCTCAGCAGGCCGCTGACGGAGACGGCCGCGAGCACCGCGAGACCGATGGCGTTGAGGACGATGCCCGCGATCGCCTGGCGGCGCCGCCCGACGGGCGGATGGGCCTTCGGGTTCACGCGGAACAGCCCGACGATCGAGCAAGGTAGGCCGATCGCCGCGATGGGCCAGACGATGAGCGAGAAGAGGCCGAGCAGGTAGCCCGCGCGAGCGACGGAGTTGTTGGCGAAGAGGTCCCAGGTCTTGTGCAGCTTCTCGCGGGGAACGGCGAGGCGGAAGAAGAGCTGGTTGCGCGTGTCGAAGTAGATGGAGATGAGGGCGAGCAAGGTGATCGTCGACAGCACGGCCGCAGAGAAGGTGTCCCCGGTCATGCCGAGGAGACTGCCGAGCAGGCCGAGCGAAGCCATCAGCAACATGGCCTGGCGCGCCCAAGCCAATCCCAGCCAGAAAGCGGAGCAGATGACGACCCACGCGAGCGCGGAGACGGCCAAGGGCAGGCTTCGCGGAAGCTGGGAGATGGCCAGCGCCAGGTTCGTGATGGCGGAGAGGCCGAAGACCCACGCCCAGCCGTCACGCTTGCCCCAGCACTTCAGGCGGAAGGCCTCGAGGTAGTCGACCTCGGGAAGCGCGGCGCAGGTCGGGCAGTAGGGCTTGTCGTCGATGCGGGCCACGTCCGCGTCGCAATAGAAGCCGCCGCAGCGCGTGCAGACTCCGGCGGCGGGCTTGTCGGGATGGCGGGGGCAGGTCGCGGAGGTGGCGGCCGTGGAGTCGGTCATGACGGAGGCACCGTACGTGCGGTCCGTTGGATCGCACAAGACGGTTCAGGATCGCGTTTGTAGGAAGGACCGCGGACTTTGCATCCAGGAGGTTCGACCGCTCCTGCTCGACGACGTCCTTCAGCCTCGGGGCAAACGGCTCGGGCTCTTGGTGAGTTGCTCGATCACCTTCAAGAAGCGTCGCCGCTCCAGGCAAATGAAGCCGAACACCAGCAGAGCGACCAGAACCAACGCACCGAGGACCGATGCGACCACCTGGAGGTTGCGCGCACCAAGTCCCGCCGACAGAAGGAAGAGCAACGCGAAGGCGACCCCAGCACCGTGGAAGATCGTCGGGCCAAGCGGGAGCCTTCCGATGAGGATCGCCCGCCCGCCTTCGGGCTGAAGCGTGGCTGCTAGCGGGAACGGAGTGTGAAAGGCGAAGAACGACATCCGCAGGTGGCAGCCCCAGACTTCGTCACCCAACTTCCGGTAGGCAAGGGCACCTAAGGCTCCTCGCTCGCTGGTGAGTATCTCGGGGAGATCCAGGTCGACCACCTGGCGGAGCACAACGGGGCCCACTCGAAGGACCCATGCTGCGGAGAGATACCTCGCAACTCTCTCAACGACCGAGAGGAGGAGCCCAAGAACCCCGCAGCTCCACACCCCGACCGAAAGCCACATCAAGAAGTGCAGAGTCGCATTCATCGATAGTGGAGCTCGTGACTCAAGACCTCGCTGGGGAATAGACCGTCTACGGGCAGGTCGTGACCGGCTTGAACCCGCAGGTGCCGTTGACGCAGTCCAGATAGAGGAGGCACGACGGCTGGTCCGTCGCGCCGCAGGACTCGCCGGCCTTCGGCGCAGCCACGCACTTCGCAGGCGTACCGACGCACTGGCCGTAGCCCTGGCACTGCTCGTCGTGGCCCTCGGCGCAGCTGGCGCCCGGAGCCTTCCGCGCGAGGCACTTGTTGGAAGTCTTGTCGCAGTAGGCGTCGACGGCGCACCGACCTTGGGTGACGCCCATCCCCACATCGATGGTCAGGCAGGACTCGCCCGCCTTCGGCTTCTTGGTGCACGTGCCGGCAGCGGTCTCCGTCGCGGTGCACAGGTAGCCGGCGACGCAGACGTCCTTGAAGGTGCACGAGGCTCCCGCGGCCACCTCGGCGCGGCAGTGCTTCTTGGGCGACTCGCTCCTGCAGAAGGTTCCCCAAGCACAAAGCTGCGTGTAGAGGCCGCACTCGCCGCCGGCCTGGACGATCTCGCCGGGGTTGGGAGCGCACTTGCCCTTGCAGCAGGCCTCACTGCAGGTCTTCGAGCACCGGAGGCCATCGAGGCACTCCCAGTCGATCTGGCAGTCGCCGCCCTCGGGGATCGTGCCCTGGAAGTAGTGGTTGCAGGGCGAGGAGGGCTGCCGGAAGGTGTCCGCGTTCTCGCAAGCGAGGGTCTTCATGACCTCGACGCACGCCGTGGCGTTGGCGGAGTTGAAGGTCAGCTTGCCGGACTGGACGTAGGCGAGGGCCTGGACCCAGTTCGCGGTCTTCTCGGACTGGAAGGCGCCGTTGCAGGTCGCGAGGTCCGCCACGGTGCCGCACTCCACGTAGAGGCCGCAGCTGACCTCGTTGATCGCTGCCGCCAGCTCGCTGGGAGTGGTGATGGGGGGGATGGAGGCGTCGGGCAGGACGGAGGGTCCGGCGTCTTCGCTCGCCTCACTTCCACCAGAGTCGGGAGCCCCCGCCACCGTCGAGCTGCAACCGACCAATGCCAAGAGCCCCAGCGTCAGAGGGAGCGTTCGCATGGTGGTGAGGGTAGCACGCACTGTGCGGCTCCTTCACGGAGCGGGAGACCGTGCCCTACCCGGGCTCGTACTTGCGGTCGAGGGGCCTTGTGGTCGCTGGACTTCGCGGGGAGCGGCGCCGGCTTGCAGGGCTCGAGCGACTCGGCGTCAAGGGATGGAGCCCCGGAGCTGACGGGTGGCTGGCGATCAGGGTGATAGGCACTTGGTCGCCTCGCTGCGTGCGACCGAGGAGGTGCCGTCGGGTTCGTAGACGAGGGTCACGTCGGCAGTCGAGCCGGGGCAGGCGACGACACTCCAGTTGGACTGGAAGGAGATGAACAGCCTTCCGTCGTGATACGCCCACGCCATGGGCTGCGCCATGAACTGCAGCCAGCGCTCGTATCGGTAGTGTCCGCCGGGAAGCGTGAGGAGGCGGCCGACTGCGCCGGAGCCGGTCATGTGGCCGAGCGACGAGATCACGAGGACCTCTGCGGTGCTGTCCGCGTTGGGCGAGAGAAGCGCGACGGGTTGGATCGACTCGTCTTCAATGATCAGCTTCGTCGAGCCATCCGGGTGGCGCGAGAAGAGGGCGCCGCCGAACTCCCCTTCGTACTTGGCGAGGATGCAGTCTCTTCCAAGAAGGCCGAGCACGGCGAGTTGGTCGTCGCCCTTACCGGTGCGCGCTCCGACAGTGCAATTGGGCGAGGAGGGAACGGTCGAGGAGGACGTGAGGGCCACGCAACCGGACCTGCTGGTGACCACCCCGTTCTCGACCTTCCAGGACGGACGAGGACAGCCGGCATCGGTCACGCGAACTCCGTGGGCTCTGAGCGCGCCCATGCCGTGGCTGCGCAAGACGGCGGAGGAGTCGCATTGGGCGACGTGCACGAGGGCTGGGCGAATGGGGGCTGGGATCTCGGCGAGGCCGTCGAGCGCTTGAATCATTCTGAGGCGAACTTTGGTGTTGGGATGCTGGAGGGCGCGGGTGGCCATCGCTTGCGCCCACGGCTCGCGCCGGGCCGCGAGCATGGCGAGGACGTGGATCTTGTCCAGAGGCGCGCTGTTGAAGGACGCCGAGAGAACGGGACCTGCTTCGTCCGACAGCTTCGGGAGCGCGCTGAGCATGCGCGTCGCCGCGCCCACGCAGTAAGTGCCCTTGGTCATCAGCGAGAGCGCCTCAACCTCGGCTCGCGGATGGCCCGCGCGGGCAAGGACGTCGCGGGCGGCCGGAAGCGCGAAGGCCTCGTCGGGGTCGTCGAGGACCGCCAGGGCGGCAGGCACGAAGGCACCTCGAGCATCGGCTTCGCGGGCTGCGGTGAGGATGAAGCCGGCTGGCGAGAGGCAGGGGCCAATCTCGACGACACACGGCTCGGGTGGATGCGTGCAGGGTCCCGAAGGTGTCGTGCTGGCGGAAGGAAGCGCCTTGGTCAGCGCGGCGACCTCTTCCTTCGCGAAGCGGTGCTGCTGGAGCGCGGCGAGCGCCTGGAAGCGCGCCTCCCAGGTGGAGTCCGTGGCAACGAGGACGGCGACCGCCTGGCTTTTGGCGACGACGGGCGGGTGCTCCGGCACCTGGGTCCATTGCTGGGCGAGGAGCAGGGCGAGCAATGCGGAGAGCATTGGAGGTCTCCACGAAGCGGGGAGTGCCAAGAGGATAGACCGCACGTAGGCTCGCCCGCAGACCGGCTGCTAAAGATGGGTACGGTTCGCCGACAAGGAGTGGTGCCGCAGAGGTCCCGACCCGCGGCTTTCCTTGACTCTGCCCTCCCCTGCCTCGTACTCACCGCCCAATGGATCACCTCGCGCCTGCTTCGTTTGACGACTGCATCGCGGCTCTTGCGACCGGTGCAGCGCCCGCGGGAGTCGCGATCGTTCGGCTGTCGGGCAAGAGGTCGTTGGAGATTGCGCGCCAGCTCGCCGAGCTGCCGGAGCCGATGCCGGTGCGACACGCGCTCCTGGCGCAGCTCGCTCACCCGAGGTCGAAGCGGCCGCTGGACGAGGCGCTCGTCCTCTACTTCCAGGCCCCTGCCTCGTTCACTGGCGAAGACGTCGTCGAGTTGCACTGCCACGGCGGCATCCGGCACGTCGAGCAAGTGCTCGAGGCGGTGCGCGACGCCGGCGCGCGCGCGGCCGAGCCGGGCGAGTTCTCGCGGCGCGCGGTGATGCTCGGACGGCTGTCGCTCGAACGTGCCGAGGCGCTGCTCGATCTGGTCAATGCGGAGACGGACTCGGCGCTGTCGGCAGCGCGCTCGCAGCTGATGGGATCGGTGGGAAGGGCGGCTGAGCAGAATCGCGGCGGCGGCGCTGGACCTTCGCGCAGAGGTCGAGGCCTCGCTCGACTTTCCGGATGACGCGGGCGAAGTGCCGGAGGGCCTGGCCGAGCGGACGGAGCGGTTGGTGGCTCAGTGCGACGAGCTGCTGGCGACGCACCGCGTGGGACGGGCGCTGCGCGAAGGTGTCCGGGTCGTGCTGGCGGGTGCGCCGAACGCGGGCAAGTCGAGCCTGTTCAACGCGCTGCTTGGCGAATCACGGGCGATCGTCGACGAGGACCCGGGAACGACGCGCGATGCGCTCGAAGCCCGGCTCGATCTGGACGGCATCCCGTGCACGCTGGTCGATACCGCAGGACTTCGAAGTGAAGGCGCTGGGCGAGTCGAGCAGCGGGGTATGGAGCGCACCCGCTCGGAGATCGAGCGGGCGGCCGTCGGGCTCTGGATCGTGGATGCGACCGCGCCGGTTCCCGCGCCGGAAGGCGAGTGGCTGGTGGTGGCGAACAAGTGCGACCTGAAGCCGGGCTCGGCGGAGCTGGAAGTCAGCGCCAAGAGCGGGGCAGGGCTGGCGGGTCTACGCGACGCGATCCTCGGAAGGATTCGGGGTGAGCGCCTGTCGGTCGACAGGCAAGGAGTGTCGGACGGCAGGCCCGCGTGCCTGTCTGGCGGCGAGGTGGTCATCACGCACCGGCGACACGCGGAGCTGCTGCAGGGTGCGCGGGACGCGTTCGCGAAGGCCGCGGCGGGCATCGGGCGCGAGCCTCTGGAGATCGTCGGATACGACCTCGCGGAGGGCGCCCGGGCGGTCGAGCAGGTCGTCGGCCGCGGCGTGGACGACGCCCTGCTCGATACGATCTTCGCCAGGTTCTGCATCGGGAAGTAAGACGAAGATAGTGACAACAAACAAAGAGCAAGAATGTCGAAGTATGACGTGATTGTCGTGGGATTGGGCCACGCGGGCTGCGAGGCGGCGCTGGTCTGTGCGCGGATGGGCCTCAAGGTCCTGGGCGTGACGATGCGCCCGGATCGCATCGCGCTGATGAGCTGCAACCCGGCCATCGGCGGACCCGGCAAGGGCCAGCTGGTGCGGAGCTCGACGCGCTCGGTGGCGAGATGGCGAAGGTCACCGACGCCACCGGCACGCACTTCCGCCGGCTCAACGAGAGCAAGGGCCCGGCGGTCCGCGCGACGCGAGCGCTGTGCGACCGGCGGCTCTACGCGGAGGAGATGGCTCGTCGGGTCCGGAGCCAGCCGGGGCTCGAGGTGGTGGAGGCGGAGGCCAAGGCGCTGCTCGCGGAGGGCCGGCGCGTGGTCGGCGTCAGCGCGGGTGGCATCGAGTACGCCGCGAAGGCGGTGGTGCTCACGGCCGGCACCTTCCTCCAAGGCCTGCTGCACGTCGGCTCGGAGCAGCGAGTGGGCGGGCGGGATGGCGACGCCGCGGCGATCGGGTTGTCGGAGTCGCTGCGGTCGATCGGGTTGACCTTGGCGCGCTTCAAGACCGGCACTCCGGCGCGTCTCGACCGCAAGACGATCGACTGGGACCGGACCGAAAGGCAGCCTGGGGACGAGGTGCCGCGGCCCTTCTCGTTCTCGACCACGAGCGGCTTCCCGAAGCTGCGGCAGCTGCACTGCGCCATCACGCACACCAACGCGGAGACCCACCGGGTGGTCCGCGAGAACCTCGCGCGCTCACCTTTGTATGCGGGTGTGATCGTCGGGCGCGGGCCGCGCTACTGCCCGTCGCTGGAAGACAAGGTGGTGCGCTTCGCGCATCGCGAGCGCCATCCGATCTTCCTGGAGCCCGACGGGCTGGACACGGACATCGTCTATCCCGCGGGCGTCTCGACGAGCTTGCCCGCCGACGCGCAGCTTCAGTTCCTGCGGACCATTCGCGGCCTCGAACAGGTGGAGATGCTGCTGCCGGGCTACGCGGTGGAGTACGACTACGCGCCGCCGACGCAGCTCGAGCCGACGTTGAAGGTGAAGGGAGTCGAGGGGCTGTACCTCGCCGGTCAGGTGAACGGGACCTCCGGCTACGAAGAGGCCGCGGTGCAGGGCTTCTGGGCGGGAGCCAACGCCGGGTGCGCCATCCAGCGTCGCGAGCCGTTCGGGCTGCAGCGGAGCGAGGCGCTGGTCGCGGTGCTGGTGGACGACCTGGTGACGAAGGGCACCGACGAGCCGTACCGGATCTTCACCTCGCGGGCCGAGCACCGGCTGCTCCTGCGCGAAGAGAACGCGGACCTTCGGCTCACGAAGAAGGGTGCGGAGCTGGGCGTGGTGGGCGAGCGCGAGGTGGAGCGGGTAGGGGAGAAGCGGAGGGCGATCGCCGGTGAGCTGCAATCGGTTGGAGCGGGCGGTGGTGAACCCGACCGCGGAAGTGCGCGGGCTCTTCGAGGCCAAGGGCTGGGTGCCCATCCGCATCCCGACGACGCTCGCAGGCATCTTGCGGCGCCCAGAGATTCGCCACGCAGACCTATCGCTTTTCGAGCCGAGCGGGCGTGGAAGCCCGTCGCTACCGGTGGACGTGGTGGACGAGGTGGAGACCGAGGTCCGCTACGCGGGATACATCGAGCGGCAGGAGGACTGGGCTCGGAAGGCGAGGGGACTGGAGTCGGAAAAGATCCCCGCCGACTTCCCCTTCGAAGCGATCGCCGGCTTCTCGCGCGAGATTCGCGAGCGGCTGATGGCGGTGCGGCCGGCCACGTTGGGCCAGGCCTCGCGCATGCCGGGCATGACGCCAGCGGCGATGGGGCTGCTGGCCGCTCATGTGGTGAGACGCCGTCGGTGTGGATAAGGTGTGGGGAGAAACGGCCGTTCAGGGATTCCCCGACACATCAACCACTTGCCGCCGTTTCACGTGGAACGTCCTGTGGAAAAGCACCTGACCGACTCGCTTCGAAGTGGCGCCCAGGCGATGGGCGTGGAGCTCAGCCCGCCGCAGCTCGATCAGCTCGGCCGCTTTCTGGACCAGCTCCTCATCTGGAACAAGAAGGTGAACCTCACCTCCATCACAGAATCCCGTCCAAGCCGTGGAAGGGCACCTGGTGGACTCGCTGGCGGCGGTCCCCGAAGTCCGCGGCGCCGGCTCCGTCCTCGATCTGGGTGCCGGCGGCGGGTTCCCGTCAATCCCTTTGGCGGCTGCGCTTCCGGACTCCCGGTTCGTATTGGCGGACGCGGTGGGGAAGAAGGTGGGGTTCCTGAAAGCGGCGATCGCGGGCATCGGGCTCAAGAACGCCCAGGCCCTGCACGTCCGCGCCGAAGGCGATCCCCAGAAAGAGAAGCTGCCGGTTTCGGACGTCGTCATCTGCCGCGCCTTCATGCCGCTCCCGGAGTGGCTCAAGCTGTCGCCGGTCTACGCGAAGGCCGGCGGACGCATCGTGTCGATGCTCGGCCCGGAGGCGAGCATCCCTTCGGGTCTCCCAGAAGGCCTTCGAGTGCTTTCTGACCGGAGCTACCAGCTCCCCGTTTCGAAGGCTTCGCGGAGGATCGTGGTCTTCGAGAAGGCGACCTAGCCGAGACGCATCGGTGTTGCGGAGCTCGGGCCCGGGGCAAATGCCTCGGGCCCTTCGCTTTCTGGAAGTGGCCGAAGCCTTTGAGGATGAATCGGGCGACTCTTGAACCGCCAAGGTCGCCAAGGGGCCAAGGTCGCCAAGACTGCTGCGGGTTCGTGCTCGCTGCGGCGTCGAGTTGCCAGCCTGACCTCCCACGGGCTTCAGGTCGCCAGGAGACCCAAGTAGTTCTTGGCGACCTTGGTCCCTTGGCGACCTTGGCGCCATAACAAGCGCCCGTGCCCCACCAGCCCGCGCGGTCTCTACCTTTATATGGGTGCCGAGCCGAGCCCGACGTGGAAGGCCAGCCGCTACTCAGGTTCCACGTGGAACACCCGTGACCATGCATGTCACGCCACGCCTAGCCAGAAAGCCCTCGACCGCTGCATTTGCCGGCGTCCGGTTGCTTGTCGGTGTCGGACCTGCGTGGCATACCTGACGGCCACTTCACGGGACTCCGCCGGACGGCGGTTGGGAAGGGCAGCGGATGGGACGAATCTTCGCGATCTCCAACCAGAAAGGCGGGGTCGGCAAGACCACCACCGCCATCAACCTCGGTGCCAGCCTCGCCTCCGACGAGCGCAAGACCCTGGTTGTCGACATCGACCCCCAGGCCAACGCGGGCAGCGGCCTCGGAATCAACGTCCGCGAGCTGGAGAAGTCGATTTACGACGTCCTTCTCGGCGAGGCCTCCTTCGACGAGGTCGTCCTCAAGACCGAGGCTCAAGTATCTGGACGTCCTCCCCGCGGCTCGCGACCTCGCCGGCGCCGAAGTCGAGCTGGTGGGCCTGGAGGGCCGCGAGTTCCGGCTCCGCGACGCGCTGGCCAAGGCCAAGTCGAAGTACGACTACATCCTCATCGACTGCCCGCCTTCGCTGTCGCTCCTCACCATCAACGCGCTGGTCGCCGCGGACGCGGTGCTCATCCCGCTCCAGACCGAGTACTTCGCGCTCGAGGGCATCAGCGAGCTGATGAACACGGTCAACCTGGTCAAGCAGGAGCTCAACCCGAAGCTCGACCTCGAGGGGATCGTCCTGACGATGTACGACCCCCGCCTGTCGATCGCCCACCAGGTGGCCGAAGAGGCGCGCAACCACTTCGAAGAGAAGGTCTTCGACACGATCATCCCGCGCAACGTGCGGCTGACCGAGTGCCCCAGCTACGGCAAGCCGATCGTCCTCTACGATCTGCGCTCCAAGGGCAGCGAGAGCTACCTCTCGCTGGCGCGCGAAGCTCCAGCGCCGCCGCCGCCCGTCGCGCAAGAGCGCCTGACCCGTCCCCTGATCGAACCCGCAGCGCCGGCCCTTCGTCTGGGCCGGGAAGGTCCGAAGAGCAGCCATGGCTACGCCGGTCGTCCCCAACGTTCAGCAGAAGCGCGCCCTGGGTCGGGGCCTGGGCGCCCTCATCCCCGGCACTGCCGCCGAGCGGCCCAGCAACCGGCCGCAGGTCCTGCAGATCGCCATCGAGGACATCGACCGCGACGAGAAGCAGCCGCGCCAGCAGTTCGACTCCGCCAAGCTGGAGGAGCTCGCGGCGTCCATCCGCGCCAAGGGCATCTTCCAGCCGATCCTGGTGCGCAAGGAGCAGGGCCGCTACCGCATCATCGCCGGCGAGCGCCGCTGGCGGGCCGCGCAGCTCGCCGGCCTGCGCGAGGTCCCGGCCATCCTTCGCGAGACCAACGCCAAGGAAGCCTTCGAGATCGCGCTCATCGAGAACCTCCAGCGCGAGGACCTCAACCCCATCGAGGAGGCCGAGGGCTACAAGCGCCTCATCGACGAGCACGGGCTGACGCAGGAGACCTGCGCCCAGCGCGTCGGCAAGGACCGCTCGTCCATCGCCAACGCGCTGCGCCTCCTGCACCTGCCCAAGGAGATCAAGGGCGCGCTGATGGATGGCGAGCTCAACATGGGGCACGCCCGCGCGCTGCTCGGCCTGGCCGAGGCCGAGGCGATGAAGAAGGCCGCGGGCGAGGTGGTGAACAAGAAGCTCTCGGTGCGCGCCACCGAGCAGCTCGTTCGCAAGCTCAAGGCCGGCAAGCCGCACGGCAACAAGAAGCGCGAGGAGACCGCCCAGGTCCGCTCGCTCGTCGATCAGATCCAGCGCAGCCTCGGCACCAAGGCGCGCATCATCGACCGCGGCGGCAAGGGCCGCATCGAGCTCGACTTCTTCAACTACGACGACCTCGACCGCATCCTCGCGCGGCTGCTGCCGGAGCGTCGCTAGCCGTCTCCCTCCCCATGAAGTCCCGCCGGAGCGGGAGGAGGTCGCTAAGCTGCTAGCGGCCGTCGCCAGCCGCTCGGCGCGAAGGCTTGGTTGCCTAGGGCTAGTGTCGCCATTACACTAAGGCCAGATGGAGGAACGCCATGGGCTCGCTCTCGGACCTGTACCGGCCGTCGCTCTCGCTGCTCACCGACCTCTACCAGCTGACCATGGCGCACGCGGTCTGGAAGTCCGGCGCCTGGAAGGACGAGGCGGTCTTCCACCTCATCTTCCGGCGGGCGCCCTTCGGCTCAGGCTTCACGGTGGCGGCCGGGCTCGAGAGCGCGCTCGAGTTCCTCTCGACGGCGCGCTTCACCGAGGACGACCGCGCCTACCTCGCGACCCTCCAAGGGGCCGACGGCAAGCCGCTCTTCGACCGCGGCTTCCTCGACGAGTTGGGCCGGCTGGAGCTCGCGGTCGACGTCGACGCGGTGCCGGAGGGCACGCTCGTCTTCCCGCAGGAGCCGCTGATGCGGGTCAGCGGTCCGGTCGCGGCCTGCATGCTCGCCGAGACCGCGCTGCTCAACCTGGTGAACTTCGCCACGCTCGTCGCCACCAAGGCTGCGCGCGTCGTGCTCGCGACCAAGGGCGAGCCGGTGCTCGAGTTCGGGTTGCGCCGCGCTCAAGGGATCGACGGCGCCATGACCGCCAGCCGCTCGGCCTACCTGGGTGGCTGCGCCGCGACCAGCAACGTGCTGGCCGGCAAGCTGTACGGCATCCCGGTCAAGGGCACGCACGCGCACAGCTGGGTGATGCTCTTCGACGAGGAGAAGGAGTCCTTCCAGAAGTACGCGGAGGCGATGCCCAACAACTGCGTCTTCCTGGTCGACACCTACGACACGCTCGAGGGCGTGCACCACGCGGTGGAGGCCGGACAGTGGCTGCGCGCGCGCGGCCAGACGCTGCTCGGCATCCGCCTCGACTCGGGCGACCTCGCCGACCTCTCCATCAAGGCCCGCAAGATCCTCGACGACGGCGGCTTCCCCGAGGCGCGCATCTACGCCTCCAACGACCTCGACGAGCGGATCATCGAGAGCCTGAAGATCCAGGGCGCGAAGATCGCCGTCTGGGGTGTGGGCACGCGGCTGGTCACCGCCTACGACGAGCCGGCGCTGGGCGGCGTCTACAAGCTCGCCGCGGTCCGCAAGCCGGGCGAGGAGAAGTGGAAGTACCGGGTGAAGGTCAGCGAACAGGCGGCCAAGACCTCCACGCCGGGGCTGCTCCAGGTCCGCCGCTTCGAGACCGCCGAGGGCTTCGCCGCCGACGGCATCTACAACGTCGACGCCGGTTGGCCGGGTGGCCGCGGAATCATCCATCCGTTCGACCCGACGCTGCGCTGGCCGCTGCCCGAGGGCGCGACCCACCACGATCTGCTGGTGCCGGCGATGCGCGGCGGCAGGATCCTGCTCAACGAGACGCTCGAGCAGGCGCGCAAGCGGGTGGGGCAGCAGCTGGAGCGCTTGCCCGCGGGCACGAAGCGGTTCATGAACGCGCACCTGTACCCGGTGGGCCTGGAGCCCACGCTGCAGGAGCTGCGCACCAAGATGGTGCTGGAGGCGAGGAAGGTGGCGAAGCCATGAAGCTGATCAAGGTAGCGGCCGCGACGCTCAACACCACTCCGCTCGACTGGGACGGAAACGCCCGGGCACTGCGCGGTGCCATCGCCGAGGCGCGCGCCGCCGGCGTCTCCATCCTCTGCGCGCCCGAGCTGTGCCTGACGGGCTACGGCTGCGAGGACGCGTTCCACATGCGCGGCGTCCAGGAGCGCGCGCTGGCATCGCTCAAGAAGCTCGCCCCCGAGACCTCCGGGATGATCGTCTCGGTCGGCCTGCCGCTGATGCACCAGAACGCGCTGCTCAACGCGGCGTGCCTGATGGTCGACGGCCAGATCGTCGGCTTCGTCCCCAAGCAGCACCTCGCCGGCGACGGCATCCACTACGAGCCGCGCTGGTTCCGTCCCTGGCCTTGCGGCGTGCGCGGCCTCTTCCAGCTCGACGGGCAGGAGGTCCCGATCGGCGACCTGCTCTTCGAGATCGGCGGGGTGAAGCTTGGCTTCGAGATCTGCGAGGACGCCTGGGTGGCTCGAGCGGCCCGGCGGCGAGCTCTCGAAGAAGGGCCTCGACCTGCTCCTCAACCCGAGCGCCAGCCATTTCGCCTTCGGCAAGCACGCCGTCCGCGAGCGCCTGGTCGCCGAGGGGGCGCGCGCCTTCGCGGTCACCTACCTGTACGCGAACCTCCTGGGCAACGAAGCCGGGCGCGTCATCTACGACGGCGGCGTGCTGGTGGCGCAGAACGGCAACGTGCTCGCACGCGGGCCGCGCTTCAGCTTCAGCGACCACGCCATCGCCGCGGCGACCGTGGATATCGACGCCACGCGGACCGTGCAGTCGCGCACCGCGAGCTTCGAGCCCGAGTTCGGCGCCGAGCCCGACGTCCGCGTGCCGTTCCGCTTCCCCGACTGCGCGCCGGCCGCGGAGGTCGAGCTGCCCGCGGACCCGTACTCCTCCAAGGAAGAGGAGTTCACCCGCGCCGTGTCGCTCGCGCTCTTCGACTACATGCGCAAGAGCCGCTCCGAGGGCTTCGTGGTCTCGCTCTCCGGCGGCTGCGACTCGACGGTGGTCTCGGCGCTCTGCGCGCTGATGGTCGAGCTGGGTTGGGCGCAGCTCGGACGCGAGGCGTTTCTGGCCAAGCTCAAGCACGTGCGCGGGCTCGCGGAAGCGAAGACGCCCCAGGAGGCGGTCGGACGGCTGCTGATCTGCGTCTACCAGTCCACCCGCAACAGCGGCCAGGTCACTCGCGACGCGGCGGCGGGGATCGCCAAGGTCCTGGGCGCCCGGTTCATGGAGCTTGATGTCGACGCCCAGGTCGCGGGCTACACGGCGATGGTGGAGAAGGCGCTCGGCAAGCCGTTCACCTGGGACAAGGACGACGTGACCTTGCAGAACATCCAGGCGCGGACCCGGTCGCCCAGCGTGTGGATGATCGCCAACGCCAAGAACGCGCTCTTGCTCGCGACCAGCAACCGCAGCGAGGTCGCGGTGGGCTACGCGACCATGGACGGCGACACCAGCGGCGGCCTGTCGCCCATCGCCGGGATCGACAAGGCGGCGCTGCGCATCTACCTGCGCTGGCTGGAGACGGTGGGGCCCAAGGGCTTCGCGCCCATCCCAGCGCTGGCCTCGGTCACCAACCAGGCGCCCACCGCCGAGCTGCGGCCGCGCGACCAGAACCAGACCGACGAGGCGGACCTGATGCCGTACCACGTGCTCGACCGCGTGGAGCGGGCGGCCATCCGCGACAAGCAGACGCCGCTGGAGTGCTACCGGCGGCTCCGGGTGGAGATGCCGGAGATCGAGAAGGCGCAGCTCGCAGGGTGGATCGAGCGGTTCTTCAAGCTCTGGTGCCGCAACCAGTGGAAGCGCGAGCGCTATGCGCCCAGCTTCCACCTCGACGACGAGAGCCTCGACCCGCGTGGCTGGTGCCGGTTCCCCATCCTGACCAGCGGCTTCGACGCCGAGCTGGCGGACCTGCGGCGGGCGCTGGCCGAGGAGTGACGACGTGACCATCTACTTCTACGCGACGCACGGGCCGTACGGCTGCTTCTCCAACTTCTCGAGCCACCCCGTGAAGATCGGCGGGAAGGAGTGGCCGACCACCGAGCACTACTTCCAGGCGCAGAAGTTCGCGGGCACCGAGCACGAGGGTGAGATCCGCCGCGCCGCAGGGCCCATGGTCGCCGCGCGGATGGGGCGCAGCCGAGCGCGCCCGCTGCGCAAGGACTGGGAGAAGGTGAAGGACGACGTGATGCGCACCGCCGTGGAGGCGAAGGTCCGCCAGCACGACGACGTGCGCCAGGCGCTGCTCGGCACCGGCGAAGAGGACATCGTCGAGGCGGCGCAGGGCGACTCGTACTGGGGCTACGGCCCTGACGGCAAGGGCCGCAACCAGCTCGGGAAGATCCTCATGGAGATCCGGGCGAAGCTCGTGGCCGAAGCCGCCGGCGTGTAGTACCCGGCCTCCGTGCGCCTCCGTGCCGGGGCAGCTGCCTGAAGGTGAAGATCCGAGGCGCGCCTCAACTCGTGGACAGGGTGGACGTGGTCGTATGACGTCCTCAGCCCGCCGCCCGATGTCCACACCGTCGACTTCGTCCACGACGTCCACCCACTTCGCGAACTGAGGCGACCACCGCCGCCCGGTTGACTTCGTGTATGCACGACACCATAATAGTGTCGTCGCAACACGAACAGCCGGGAGGCCGCGGTGGTTCCAGCCTTCGTCATCGCCGGGGGAACGGTCGCCGGGCGGCACCATGCGCAGGCAGGCCGCAACAACCAGGACGCCTTCGCCTGGCGGCAGGGAGAGCAAGGCATCGTTGGAGTGGTGACCGACGGCTGTTCGTCCGGGGTGCGCAGCGAGGTGGGCGCGGCCATCGGCGGCCAACTGGTCGCCCAGGCGATGGCCGAGGAGCTAACCACTAGCCCGCTCGAAGCCCTCGAGCGTGTCCAAGCCAAGGTCCTGCGCTCGCTGAGCGAGCTGGCACGTGCCATGAGCGGGTCCGAGCCTGGCACCGAGGCCTTCGTCCGTGTCGTCGGTGACCACTTCCTCTTCACCGTCGTTGGGGTCGCGCTGACGCCGGAGCGAGCCTGGGCCTTCACCCTGGGGGACGGGCTCGTCGCCGCCAACGGAGCTGTGGAGAACCTGGGCCCATTCCCAGGTAACGCCCCGCCGTACCTGGGCTACGCCCTGTGCGGACGACCGGTCGCCTTCGACTTCCGGCCGTTGCCGGTGCCAGCCGACCTTTGCTCCGTCCTGCTCGCGACCGACGGCGCTGCGTCCCTCGACCTCGCTCCCTTCTGGGAAGACGCGCGCGTCCTGACCAACCCGGACATGGTCCGCCGGCTCCTGTGGACGCAAGGCCGGCAGAGACCGCTCGAAGACGACGCGACGGTGGTCGTCGTCCGGAGGGCGCCATGAACGTCTTCCTCGCCGGCCGGAAGATCGCGCTCAAGCCCTCGATGGCCTTGGGAAAAGGCGGTGAGGCCGACGTCTTCGACCTGGGCCGAGGCCGCGCCCTCAAGGTCTTCAAGGCGCCCGACCACCCCGACTACCAAGGCCTGCCCAATGAACAGCAGGCTGCTCGCGAACGCCTGGCCGAGCACCAGCACAGGCTGCGCGCCTTCCCGCTCGGACTCCCAGTCCAGGTCGTCGTTCCGGAGGAGCTCGCGACCGACCCCAGCGGCCAGACGGTCCTGGGCTACGCCATGCGCAAGGTCGCCGGCGCCGAGGCCCTCTTTCGCCTCGCCGACCCGACCTTCCGCCGCGCGGGCTTTCCCGCCTCCCAGGTCCTCGAGCTCTTCGGCCAGCTCCACCAGACCGTCCACGCCCTCCACCAGGCCGGCGTCGTCATCGGCGACTTCAACGACCGCAACGTCTTGATTGGCGCGACAGGGACTGGCTCGACAGGCGCGGAGACCCGCCCCTTCCTCATCGACGCCGACAGCTTCCAGTTCGGCCCCTACCGCTGCGCGGTGTTCACCGACCGCTTCGTCGACCCGCTGCTCTGCAACAGCGGCGCCTCCGGCCTCCAGCAGGTCCAGCCGTACGTCGCGGACTCCGACTGGTACGCCTTCGCGGTCCTCCTGATGCAGTCGCTGCTCTTCGTGGGCCCATACGGCGGCCTCTACAAGCCCAAGAGCGCCAGCCGCCGGATTCCCCAGGCCGCACGCCCGCTTCGGCGCATCACCGTCTTCCACCCCGAGGTGGTCTACCCGAAACCAGCCGCGAGCCTGTCGACGCTTCCCGATGCCTTCCTCGACGAGCTCCACCGCATCTTCGAGAAGGACCAGCGCGGCGAGTTCCCGGCCGATCTGCTCTCGCGGCTCCAGTTCACCCGCTGCCCGAAGTGCCAGACCGAGCACGCGCGGCTCGCCTGCCCAACGTGCAATCCGAGCGCAGCGCAGGCTCTTCGCACGACCATCGCAGTTCGCGTGCGTGGCGAGGTCACCTGCAAGCGGCTGTTCGAGACCTCGGGCGTCATCCTCGAAGTGGCGATCGACAGCGCCGGTCAGGTCCGCTGGCTCTACCACCAAGACGACGCCTTCCGCCGAGAGGACGGCTCGGTCGCGCTGCGTGGACCGCTCGACCCGCGCCTGAGGTTCGCGCTGCGCGGACCGGACACGCTGGTTGGGAGGGCAGGGGAGTTGGTGACGCTCTCTCCCGACCGCGCCCCGGAGAAGCTCCCCGCCGAGAGCTTCGCAAGCGACGGCAAGCGCCGGTTCTGGATCCAGGACGGCCGGTTGATGCGCGACGCGCTCGTGGGCTCGATGGCGGTGCCGGAGCCGGTCGGCGAGGTCCTCGCGGGCCAGACCCGGTTCTGGGTCGGACCGACCTTCGGGATCGGCTTCTACCGCGCGGGGATGCTCTCGGTGGCCTTCGCCTTCGACGGGGCCAAGGGCGGGCTCAACGACCAGCTCAAGCTCCCGCCGCTTCCTGGCCAGCTCCTCGACGCCACCTGCGCGCTCGACGAACGGCGCGCGTGGCTGCGGCTGGCCCTGCAGACAGGCGGCCGGACCCGTCACCTCTGTCTCGTCTACTCGCGGACCGGGTCGTTGGAAGCCACCGCCGAAGCTGACGCCGGAGACGGCTCGTGGCTGGGCACGCTCGGCGGCGCCTGCGCAGTCGGCGGGATGCTCCTCGTGGCCACGGACGCCGGCATCGCGCGCGTCGAGGTTCAGGCCGGCGGCGCGATCACCAAGACGCGCGACTTTCCCGACACCGAGCCGTTCGTCAGCTCCCAGAGCCGGCTGCTCGTCAGCAGGGACGGGCTGGTCGTCGTGAACCAACAGGAGATCGCAGTGCTGCAGCTGCCGTGAACCGCAGGTGGCCGGCCAGATGGCCGGCGATCCGCAAGGAGGAGAGTCATGAGTCACAAGCCCCTGCCGATGCCCCGCTTCTTCGACCCCAAGAACGCCGAGCGGATCCACTACGCCCCGGACTCGCAGCGCCTGTTCACTGAGGCCTCCGACTGGCGGCGGGCGCACAAGGTCCAGCCGGCGGCCGCGGACAAGAAGAACGTCCACCTGCTCCTCATCGACGTGCAGAAGGACTTCTGCTTCCCCGAAGGCTCGCTCTACGTCGGCGGGCGCAGCGGACGCGGGGCCATCGAGGACAGCCAGCGGATCGCGCAGTTCCTGTACGCGAACCTGGACCAGGTCACCAACGTCACCACCACGCTCGACACACACTTCGCCTACCAGATCTTCTTCCCCAGCTTCTGGGTCGACGGCGCCGACCAGCCGTTGGCGCCCTACCGGGAGATCACCACCGGGCAGACCGAGAAAGGCGAGGTGAAGCCCAACCCGGCGGTCGCCTCCTGGCTGTGCGGCGGCAACTACCCGTGGCTGCTCAAGCAGGTCCGGCACTACTGCACCGAGCTGGAGAAGGCCGGCAAGTACAAGCTCTACCTCTGGCCGCCACACTGCCTGCTGGGCTCGGAAGGGCACGCGCTGGTGGGCGTGGTGCAGGAGGCGCGGCTCTTCCACAGCTTCGTGCGCGGCGCGCAGAGCTGGGTGGAGGTGAAGGGAGGCAACGCGCTCACCGAGAACTACTCGGTGCTGCGCCCGGAGGTGCTCACCCGCTTCGACGGAGCGCCGCTCGCCCAGCGCAACACCGCCTTCCTGAAGACGCTGCTCGGCTCGGACGCGGTGGTCATCGCGGGGCAGGCGGCGAGCCACTGCGTCAAGAGCAGCATCGACGACCTGCTAGACGAGATCCTGGCGCAGGACGCCTCGCTCGCCCGGAAGGTCTACGTGCTGAAGGACTGCATGTCGGCGGTGGCGGTGCCCGACGGCAAGGGCGGGTTTGCCGCGGACTTCACGCCCCAGGCCGAGGCTGCGCTCGAGCGCTTCGCCAAGGCAGGAATGCACGTCGTGCGCAGCACCGACCCGATGGAGACCTGGCCGGACTTCCAGTGACCGCAGGGAGGGCAGGGCCCGAGCCGCAAGCGTGAGCGCGCGGGCCTCCTACAGCCCTGCGCAGTGATGAGCCGAGTCGAGCACCCAGCCAACCGTCTGAACCCAAGGAGCACTCCATGACCTCAAAGCCCAACGGAAGCAGCAAGCCAGGCCCGAACGTGAACGACCTCTTCCAGACCGCGCGCAGCGAAGGCCTGCTCTCGCCGGAGTCGCTGCAGACCCTGACCGCCGTCGACCTCGGCGCGCAGATCCAGGCGGGCCTGGGCATCTGCGTCGACGACGTGACCTCGAGCGAAGTGCTCCTGGTGACGATGATGCCGGACGACTCGGGGTCCATCGCCGGATCCGGCAACGAGAAGGTCGTCTGCGACGGCCACAACCTGGTGCTGGAAGCGCTGCAGGCCAGCAAGCAGCGTGACTGCGTGCTTGCGCACACCCGTTACCTCAACGGCAAGGTGCTCTACCCCTACCGCCCGCTCGACCAGGCGCTGGGCATGAGCAGCAAGAACTTCCGAGCCGATCAGGGCACGCCGCTCTACGACCAGGCCGTGGTGTTGCTCGGCTCGGTGCTGGCCAAGACGCAGGAGTTCGCCTCCAACGGCGTCGCCGCGCGCTCGGTGACGCTCCTCATCACCGACGGCAGCGACCAGCACTCCACGCAGCACAAGGCCCGCGACGTCGCCAAGCTCGTGCGCGACCTGCAGCGCGCCGAGTGCCACATCGTGGCGGCGATGGGCATCGACGACGGCTCCACAGACTTCCGCAAGGTCTTCCGCGAGATGGGTATCGAGGACCGGTGGATCCTGACGCCGGGCTCGACGGCGAGCGAGATCCGCAAGGCGTTCCAGGTCTTCTCGCAGTCGGCCATCCGGGCGAGCCAGGCGGCGACCTTCGCGCAGGCGGCGCTCGGCGGCTTCACCCACTGACTGCCCGTCGCGTCCGTGCCAGCATGGCGTGGTCATGAGACTCATCGCCAAGGTGCTCCCGGGCCTCGTCGGAGCTCTGCTCCTCGCAGGGGTCAGCTGGATTCTCGGCCTCGGCGACATGCTGATGAACGAGGTCCGGCTGGGGCGGCTCGAACGCTCATTCGCAGCGCTGCAAGACCCGGCCGGCACGGAGCGGATTCGCCTCGAGAGCCGGGTCGGGCTTCTCTCGGGCAACGGCAACCACTGCGACTACTTCGTGGGAGAGCTGCGCGTGACCGCCAAGCCGCTGGCCGAAGTGCTGGCGGCCTACGTGGGCGCCACGGTCCGCGAGCCGATGAGAGGCGAGGCGAGCGAGGTCTACGTCGGTGAGGTGAAGGGCCAGGAGATCGACGACCTGCCGATGCCCTACGAGCTGAGCTCGGTGGTGTCGTGGACGCGCGGCGCCACGATCCCTGAGGGCAGCAGGCTGTACCTGGTGGGCTTCTTCGCGAACGAAGAGGCCAACGGCGACCTGCGCTGCCACTGAAGCGTCGTCACGTCCACGAACCGGGTGGATGCCCGGCGCGACCCCAGTCGAGCGGCTATGCTTGGCCCCTGCACTCGAAGGCCGGGGGTGAGTCATGGCTGGGCCGCAGGTCTGTCCCACGTGTCGCAAGCCGTTGCCGAAGGGCGCGTTCATGTGCCCGAGCTGCGAGCTGGTGGTCGACGGCGCCCAGGTCGAGCGCGCTCCTCTGCCGCCGCACGAGCCGTCGCTGGTGTTCGCGCTGCTCGCGCCCGCCGACGCCAAGCTCGAGAAGGCGCCGGGACCGCCGCCACCGCCGAGGGAGGCCTTCGAGGACTCCCCGCGAGGGTGTGCCGCTGACGAGGACGAGCCGACGGTGCTCTTCCGCACGCTGCCCAACCCGCTCGGCGTTCCGATCGTCGTGGGCAAGCTCGACGGCAAGCGGAGCGCGCTCACCACCTTCGAGGCGTACGTCGTCTCCAAGGTGGACGGCTCGTCCGACGTCGAGTCGCTGGGAAAGATGGTGGGGTTGCAGCGGGTGGAGATCCAGTCGCTGGTGCACTCGCTGGTCGATCGGGGCCTGCTGAAGATGACCCCGCCGCCCGCGGTGCCGGCGGCGCTGCGGACGACCGCGCCGGGAGGCTTCGAGCTGGACCGGGCATCGGTCCGGACCGAGCCCTTCCGCCAGGCCGCGCCGGCGGGGCTGGGTCAGAAGGCTTCGCTGCAGGAGGCGATCGCGCTGGAGCAGAAGGGCGACTTCAAGGGCGCCATCAAGGTGCTGGCCAAGGCCATCGAACTGTCCGACCAGCCGGCGTCGCTCTACAACCGCCTGGCGCTGGTGGTCATCAAGGAGCGGCGCGACTTCGCCATGGCCGAGAACCTGCTGCAGAAGGCGGTGCAGCTCGACCCGAAGCGCGAGGTGTTTCTGAAGAACCTGGCCTTCGCCTCGAAGCTGGTGCGGACGGGGAGGCGCTGAGCACGGCTCCCCGTCCGGACCCGACGTCAGTCGTCCTCGGGAACGCGCTCGAGGGCCTTCTGGAAGGGCGGCGTCTTGAGCATCGCCGCGAGCCCCTTCACGTTGCGCAGCCGCTCATCGAAGTTGCTGAGCTTGTGGTTGGGGAAGTTGCCGGGGCAGTTGCGCGCGACCTCGGCAGCAGCGGTGACCGTCGCCAGGACCTTCTTCGGGTCCTTGACCTGCACGCCGGCGAGCTGGGCGCTGACCTTCGTGTACAGGGTGTAGTCGCGGTTGGCCTCGGCCTGCTGCATCGCCTTCGTCAGATGCTCCTCGGCCGCCATGGGATCCTTCTTCGCCGCCGCCATGCCGAGGTGGAAGTGGACCACCGCCTCGTCGAGCCCCAGCACTTCGCTGGCAACCTGGGCGGCCTTGGCCGGCTTCTCGGTCGCACAGAAGTATTCGGCGATGAAGGAGAGGTCCCTGCTGCCGGGCTTGCGCTTGCCCGAGAACGCCTTGGCGTTCTCGGCCTCGGCCGGGCACCACCAGAAGCTGCCGTCGGTCGGATGGAAATTCGTGAGCTGGTCGAGGCCGATCGCCTTCTTCTTCGCGGCAGCGACGACCGGCGCGAGCGCCTCGGCCGCCTCGTCGAGCTGGCCCAGCCGCGCCAGCAAGGCTCCCTTCGTGGCCGCTGCATGGAGGGGGTCGGCGTCTTCAACCGTGTCGAGCTGCTTGAGCAGCTTCTTCACCGCGGCTGGGGAGCCGGCTTTTCGCAATTGGTAGAAGAGGTCACTTAGTTTGAGCATGGGCCGCACACTACCAAGAGTGCGGGTGGCCCAGAGCCAGAAAAACCGCGCTGCCTCGGCTAGCTCATGGTCACGTAGTCCATGCACTGCCGCTCCTCGCGCACGGCGAGGATCTTCGGCTTGATGGCCACATGCTTGGGGTGGTTCTGGTAGGCGTCGAGGGCGGTCTTGTCGTCGAACTCGGAGTAGAGGACGACGTCGCAGCTCGCCTCGAGGCCCGGGGTGGGCAGCGCGACTTCTAGAAGCCGCATGCCCGGAACCAGATCGCGGCAGGACTCGAGGAGCTCCTTGACCTTGGCGGCGTTGGTCGCCTTGTCGGCGCCGTCGGCGTGGTCCTTGAGCTTCCACATCACGATGTGGCGGATCATTGTTGCCCCCGGGCTTGGACTTCGACTTCGAGAGCCTACTCGTCCATCCGCTTGATCTGCACGTCGGCGGGCGGCTCGATCTTGAAGGCGTCGTTGGAGATGCCGGTGTTGGTCTTCTGGTTGGCGAAGCTGATCCGGTTTTCGCTGCCGTCGGGGTCGACGACCAGAGACTCCTTGACCGCGTAGGTCTTGGGGTCGAGCAGGAAGAAGACTTTCTGGAAGCGGGGGTCGGTGATCTTGGGGGTCAGCTCGAGCGCGAAGCCGCCGGTCAGGTCCTTGCGGTCGGCCTTGGTGATCCGGAACTCGTGGTCGAGGTTGCCCTGGCCCCACAGGAAGGTGACCGACGCCGAGAGGTGGTCGGCGGACATGCGCGAGACGATGAGCTGCTTGGCGGCCTTGTCGTAGGCGAAGACCTTCTCGGCGGCGATGACGAAGACCTTCTCGTCGGGCTTGAGGTAGTCCCAGCGCATCTGCGGGCCGACCTTCTTGAACATCATCTTGCCGGTGGCTTCGTTGGTCTTGGCGAAGGTCTTGTACTTGTAGACCTGCTTGAAGTTCGCCTGGAAATCCTTCGTGTCCTCATAGAACTTCTGCATCGAGTCCACGGCTTTGCGGACCTCGGGGTCCATCGGCGTCTTGTCGGTGACCACCACCTGCTCGCCCGCCTTGGGTTCGGCCTTCGCTTCAGCCTTCGGCTCCGGCTTGGCGTCTGTCTTCGGCTTGGCCTCTGACTTCGGCTCGGCCCTCGGTTCGGTCTTGGGCTCGGCCTTCGCGGCAGGAGCAGGCTCGGTCTTGGCCGGTTCGGCTTTGGGGTCGGCCTTCGCAACCGCAGCGGGCTCGCACTTCTTGTCGGGAGCCTTCGCAGGAGCGGCGGCGGAAGGCGCGGCGAGCAGAGCAGCCAGGCAAAGGACGGCGACGGGGTTCATGGGCTCTCCTGTAAGGCGATGTCGTCAGGGCTTCGACGGCTCATCGCCCGGATTCTTCTGGCGCTTTGGCTGGGCCTTCGGCTGGAAGATACGGTGTCGCTGCTTGATGGCCAGGCTGAAGAACTTCTCGCGCATCGCCTGCTGTTCCGCGGGCGGGAGATCACCGGTTTTCCCGAGCTTCTCCAAGCGCTTGAAGACCAAGTGCGACAGGCAGATGGCCGTGGCGACCGAGATGTTGAAGCTCTGCGAGAAGCCGAGCATCGGGATCTTGAAGCGGACGTCGCAGCGCGAAACCATCTCGGGGGTCACCCCGGTCTTCTCGGTGCCGAACACGAGAGCGACGGGCCGGTCGATCGGCAAGTCGAAGAGCGAGATGGCGTCATCGGAAAGATGAGTCGCGGCGAGCAGATAGCCCCGCTGCTTGAGGATCGAGAGGCAGCGCTCCGGCTCCCGGTAGAGCGACAGGTCGAGCCACTTCTCGGCGCCCTGGGTGATCTTCGGGTTCGGATGGAAGGCGAAGTTGCGGGTGATGGCGTGGACTTCCTGGATGCCGAAGGCCTCGCAGCTGCGCAGCACCGCCGCGATGTTGTGCGGGTCTTCGAGGTCCTCGAGCACCACCGCCAGCGACCGGGTCCGTTGGGCCACCACCTCTTCGATCCGCTCGCGGCGGTCGTCGAGGAGCATGTCCTGGAGGTTGGTGTTGATGGTGGTGGGGTCCATCGGGAGTGCCGAGGTCGAACGGGCGGGCAGGGTAGCACGAGCCCGAGCCGACACGCCCAGACAACGCCGCACACACTGAAATCGTGTAGCCTCGCGGCCCGCTCGCCCGGTCGGAAAGGCGACTGGAGGGGAAGTCCATGCTGGTGGCGCCGCAACTCGTGCTCGCGTCGCTCGTCGGTGTCGTCCAGGTCTCTGGCCTCGGCTCTTGCCCCTCGCCGGAGGAGGTCGCCCAGCACCTGAGTCGGCTCCAGCAAGCTGAGACACGCGCCGCCTATCGCGCCTGGGTGGACTCGACCGGCGCCGAAGTGGTCGTCGAGCTGCGTGACACCGCCGGGGCCATCCTCTCGCGCAAGGAGTTCAAGTCGGGCTTCGCCTGCGACGACCTCGCTCAGGCCTGCGCGGTCTTCGTGCAGGCCTGGACCGAGCAGATCCGCGCCGCCGAGCCACCCGGGCCCGACCTTCCGGTCCAGGTCCAGCCAACACCGTCTCCGCCCCAGACCCCTGAGCCGCCTCCGCCCGCAGGGCTTGCCTGGGAGCTGGGAGCGGCCGCGACGCTGGCGAGTCAGAACCTGGCGGCTGGGGCCCTGCTCGACGTCAGCCTCGGCTCGCGCAGCCACCACTGGTGGATTGGCCTGTCGGTGGGATTCAACGCCAGCTCCTCAGTTCGCCTCGCATCGGGCACGGTGGCCTACACGCCCGTCGACGCACGCCTGGGGCCGCGGATCCGGTTCGAGCTGGGGCCCGTGACGCTCGAACCTGGAGTCGCGCTGGTGGGAGGCGTCTACCAGCTCGAGGGGCAAGGCTTCGCCGTCGACCAGAACTCGCATGGCGGCCGAGTGGGCGCCGGTCTCGACCTCCGCGTGTCGCTGCCGGTCGGTCCCGTGAGGCTGTGGGTTGCGGCGCTCGGAACCGGCTGGTTCCAACGGACTCGCATGCAGCTTCACGGCAGCGACGAGAGGGTCGATTTGCCGCTCATCGACGCCTGCGGCGCGCTGGGCGCCTCGTGGGCCCCGTAAGGAATCTCGGGCTCGAGAATCGAACCTCCGATGCAACCCGCGGCCACTTCCGGGCACCAGGTGCTGGCTCCGCCCGAGGAACGGGTCGCCCGCGAACCTGCGGACGTCTACCGGCTCTGGGCGCCGACGGTGGGGCGGTGGGCACACCAGCTGAGCGGGCCGGGCGCGGACGTCGACGACGTGGTCCATGACGTTTTCCTCAAGGTCTACCAGCACTTGCCGGAGTTTCGTGGCGAGTCGCAGCTGTCGACCTGGCTCTTCCGGATCACCGCCAACGAGGTGGCGCGGCGGCGTCGGCGGGCGAAGCTGACGCGGTGGCTCTTTGGCGGGACGCAGGAGCAGCAACGCCAGGCCCTCGACGTCGCCTCCCGGAGTGATGGGCCGCTGGAGGCTCTGCAGCGCGAGCAAGAAGTCGCGGCGCTGTATCGAGCCTTGGACTGCCTGCGAGAACGGGACCGGACCGTGCTGATCCTCTTTGAAATCGAGGGGTTGAGCGGGGAGGAGATCGCCCAACTGATGGAGGCCCGGGTGGGGACGGTCTGGACGTGGCTTCACCGCGCCCGGGCGAAGCTGCTGGTCGAGCTGAACCGAAGTGCCCAGGAAGGAGCTCGCTGATGGCTCCCGAAACCAAGCGCCTTTCCGAGTTGGCTGAAGACGGGACTGAACCAGCCCGCGCGGGCCGCATGTTGAGGAGCGCTCGGGTGGCGCTCCCGGGGCCCTCCACGGCCCAGCTCGGTCAGATCCAGCGCGACCTCGAACGCGAGCTCGCGGCTCCGACCCGCGGGGCCAGGCTGGCTCCCGTCGCCGGCTTGGTGCTTCTCGTAGCGGCTTCGGCGGCAGCGACGTCCTACGGCGTCTACGTCCTGCCGACGCTGCAACAAGAGCCGCTCGTCCTTCCCCCGCCGGTGCCGCCCGAGCCGGACCCGACCGAGAGCGTCGGTCGGGCCGAGGAGACCGTTCCCGAGGCTTCGACCCCAGAGCCTGCAGTCCGGAAGCCGGTCACCTTGCGGCCGAGAAGCGACGAGGCGAAGACCCCAACCGCGGAGCCCAAGCCGTTCGAAGGAATCGCGCCGCCCCCACCATCGCTGCCGAGCGAATCCCCGCTCGCGGCGGAGGCGCGCCTGCTCGCAGGCGCGCTCCACCACCTACGCGACCGGCACGATGCCGCAGAGGCGCTGGCGGCTCTCGACGATTCTGAAGACCCGGCATCCGAGCGGCGCGCTCGAGGAGGAGGCGAGCGCGGCCCGAATCGAGGCCCTGGTCGCGCTTCATCGCAGCGGAGAGGCGCTGGTCGAGCTGGACGGGCTCACACCGAAGCTCCCGAAAGGCAGCGTCCGGCGAGCGCAGCTCGTGCTGCTCCAGGGGGAGCTGTCTTCGGAGGTCGGGCGATTCGCGGAAGCGCTCCCGCTGTTCGACGAGCTCGTGACCGGCGGCGGCGCCACCCTGGAGCGGGCGCTCTTCGGCCGGGCGACGGCACGCAGCCGGGTCGGCGACCTCGCCGGATGCCGGGCCGATCTGCTGCGCTACCTCGACCTCTTCCCTCAAGGTGCGTTCGCCACCCAGCTCATGCCGAGCTGAGCCGCTGATCTCCGGCAACTCGGGCTGCGAGGTTTCCGGGAGTCGGGGGTCGAAGAAGCGACAACGGACTCGGGAGGAATCCATGCGTTGGACGCTCGTGCTCTTCTGCCTCGCGCTCTGCAGCTGCATCACGGACATCCGCTATGTGGGAACGGTGCCGCCCGACGCGGCGACCGAGGTCTGCGACCCGTCGCCGACCGGCCGATGGCGCACGGTGGCCAGCGGCACGACCAGCGACCTCACCGCGGTCTGGGGCAGCGGCCCCAACGACGTCTGGGCCAGCTCGATGAAGAGCAGCGCCCTGCTCCACTACGACGGCTCGCGGTGGTCGAGCGTCGAGGGTTCGGCGAAGGTGACGTCGCTGTGGGGCAGCGCGGCGGACGATGTCTGGGGCGTCGGCGGGAGCGGGGCGATGGTCCACTGGGATGGAGCGACGTGGACGGCGGTCCCCGGGTTCGAGGCCAACCGGAACTTCCTCACCGTCTGGGGCTTCGGCCGAAACGACGTCTGGGCGGCAGGGGCCAGCGTGCTCGCCATCACCTACCCACTGGTCGCCCACTGGGACGGGACTGCCTGGAAGCAGGCGGGCCTTCCGAAGACTGAGTCGGGCACGGCCTACATCGCGGGGCTCTGGGGGACGTCGTCGACCGACCTGTGGGCGGTGGGCCAGGAGCTGCTGGCGCATTGGGACGGGACGAGCTGGACGCGATACGAGGCCACCGGGACGACGTATTCCCGTGTCTGGGGAAGCAGCACCAGCGACGTCTGGGTCGTCGGCAGCCGCGACGCCTTGCGCAGCGTCGTGCGGCACTGGGACGGCTCGAGCTGGTCGGACGTGACTCAGATGGACTACGTGGCGGCGCTCTGGGGAACGAGCTCCAGGGACGTGTGGGTTGCGGGCAACGGCGCGGGGAGCATCAAGCACTGGAACGGGTGCTCGTGGAGGGCCGTCCCTGCAGACACCGACGCCTTCGTGCAGGCGATCTGGAGCGCGGGCCCGTCAGACGTCTGGGCGGTGGGACTCGGCGGGGCGATCCTCCACTTCTCTGAGGACGCCAATCCTCCCGATGCCGGCATCCCCGCCGAGCCCGATGCGGGACCGTCGACCGACGCCGGTCCCATCCCGGCCGACGGCGGTGCCGTGGTCTGTGCGATCGGCCAGGTCGTCGACTCCACCGGAAAGTGCGTGGACCAGGTCTGCAACTCCGACGGGTGGTGCTGGGAGGAGCCCAAGCCGCTCGGAGGCTTCTTCTCTGCGATTCGAGGGCTCGCACCCCCAGAACCTGTGGGTGTTGGGCTGGGACTACCTGCTCCAGTTCGACGGCGTGAACTGGCGCTACCACCCCGAGCCGCGCTACGTGACGACCCTCTGGGCCTTCTCGCGGCAGGACGTCTGGGCCGGAGGTGCCAAGGGCCTATGGCGCTGGAATGGGCTGGCGTGGGACCGCACCTCCATTGCCCCGAGCAAGATCTGGGGATCGAGCCCCAACGACGTCTGGGCCATCGAGTGGAGGAACACGCTGAACAAGCCCATCGCGACCCTCACTCACCACTGGAATGGCACCGAGTGGACGACGACCGAGCAGCCGTCGCTCGTCGACTGCTCGAACTACGTGCTGTGCGGTTCCTCGAGCAGGGGACGTCTGGGCGATCGGGAACGGGTCCGTCCCTTCGGTCGCGCTCCACTGGGACGGCACGGCGTGGGCCGAGCAGTCGAACGGCATGACGGGCTCAGGGTGGGTCGATGCGCTCTGCGTCTCGCCGACGGAGGTGTGGGCGCTCGGCGACGCGCTCTTGCGCTGGGACGGCTCTGCTTGGAGCTCGTCCCCAGCCCCGGCCGACGCGAAGAGCCTGTCGAAGGACGGCGCGCAACTCGTGGTGACGGCGAAGAGCGGCGAGCAGTTCGTGCAGGTCAACGGAGCGTGGCAGTCGCGGGGGAGGCCAGGTCCAGCAGAGGAGACGGGAAGGACGAGCGGCTGGCCTCGCAGCCAGCCGGAGTGGGTGGTCGGTCACGGGATCTGGCGGCGGGTCTCGGGTCAATGGGTTCGCTACTTGCCGAGCTCCCGATGTGGGGAGCGACTGGGGGGCGACCACGGAGTACGCGCCCGTCTACGGCACGGGAAACCAGAATCTGGCTCCTCCACCACAAGGATTTGATGCACTTCGACGGCAGCGCCTGGACCAAGACCCGTACGGTCAGGTCGACTACGAGCTCTCTCTCCGGCACCTCGAACGACGACATCTGGCTCCAAGTCGAGAACGACTTGACCCACTTCGACGGGACGGGCTGGTTTGCCTCCGAAGCGCCTGCCGGCTTCGCCACCGCGCGCGTCCATGCGCTGGGCCAAGGGGAGCTTCTGGCTGAGCACGGGAGGGAGGCTCTACCGCTGGGATGGAACCGGCTGGCAGACGCCACTGGAGACGGCGGCGGGCCTGGGCGAGATCTGGGGGACCGCGCCTGGAAACTTCTGGGCGACGGGCAATTCGAAACTCGCGAAGTGGAACGGGTCGACCTGGGTGCTCACGAGCTTCCCCGAGCCCTTCACCAAGCTCTACATCTCGCGTGGGCCCTCGGACGAGTCCCTGGCGATGCTCGATGGCTGGGTCTATCGCTGGGATGGAACGGCGTGGGTCAAGACGACTCTCAAGAGCATGAACAGCTTGGCGCGGGCCTGGGATGGGTTCTCGTCTGGAAAGCAGCACTGGATCTGCCCGGAGCCCTGGACGATGAGCTTCTGGGACGGAACTGCTTGGACGAGCACGGCTTTGCCTGCCGGCTGCGGAACGATCTGGGGAACCGAGGACGGAGTCATTCGAACCGTTTCAGTCGAAGGCATCCTCCGGCGGCAGTATCCCGTCGGCCCTTGAGCCGGGGCCAGGTTCCGAATCCGAATTCGCAGGCTGAGCCCGGCCCCTCAAGCGGAGGTCCTTCAAATCCACGGCGGCTATCCCCCTGCAACCACCGGCGAAACTTCGAGCGGAAGCGTGCCGATAATGCCGGCGAAGCAGATGCCGGCACGAGCCGGCGACCCGAGCCGAAGAGGGGAGTGGCCGCCGTGGGAAACAGCAATTCTTCCAATGGCTTCGACGGCGCGACCGCGCTCGACGCGAACGAAGTGAAGGCGCTCTTCGCGGCGCTGCGCGCCAAGCCCGGTACCCTGGCGACGCTGAAGCGGACCTTCGAGCAGCTCAAGGATCGGCTGACGCCATCGGGCCGCGCCGCCTATCAGCGCGAGCTCTCCAAGCTCCTGCAGGTCGCGACCGATCTTCCGCAGAGCGTGCCCGAGCTGCTGGACGGCGAGTACGGCCTCGTCATCCGCGGCGACGCCGAGGCGCTGGGAACGCTGTGCTGCCAGGACGGGACCTACAAGCTGGTCATCCCGTTCGAGCCTTCAATCACGCTGGTTGTCGACGTCGACGGCACCATCGAAGCCAAGGAACCGGCGGCCAAAGGCGAGCTGCGGGTGACCGATGGCTACCTCTTCTTGAACCTCGAGCTGGCTTGGGAATCCGCTGGCAAGCGCGTGTACCGAAGCCTGACCGGCATCGGGGATGTGCGCGGCGGACGAGCGTAGGGCCGCTCTCGCAAACGAAGTGCGGCCCGACTCTTCAAAGGGCCCGCGTCAGCACCATTCGAGCCGTGGTCATTCATCGAATGACGAAGGAGATCACGCGCGGTTCGTTCGAGAGAAGCCCGCGCCGCACCTCTACCCGCAACAACTTCCCGGGTGGAAGCTGGGCGCCATGGATCACGACTTCCTCCGCTCCGACGGACCGGCCGCCACGCTGAAGCTGGGGCCTTTGTAGGGACGGGGCGAGGGGAGTGCCGGGCCACTTCTGACGACAGGGGACTCGACGACCTCGGTGGGTCCAAAGCGATCGACTGCGACGTACCCAAGTCCGAGGACCACGCTGGTCGTCGGTGGCTATCACCCCACGGCCATCCCGACCGACTTCGACCAAGGTCCGTTCGACGCGGTGATCGCCGGCGAAGGCGAGCAGGGGCTGCTCGAGCTCTTGAAGGCGGGGACCAGGCCTGCAGCGGCCGGAGTCGTCGGTTCGCTCGATGACCTGCCGCCCTACCAGTGGGACCTGCTCGACCGGTACTGGCCAAGGGCTCGTCGGATCGGAAGCAAGCTGCAGATCTATCTGGGACGCGGCTGCCCGTATCACTGCACGTTCTGCATGGAGCGCGCGAAGGGCGCCTATCGCTGGCGCGCGTTCTCGCCGTCCCGAGCGCTCGAGGAGCTGGAGCGTCTCGCCAGGCGCACGCGGCTGAGCGACTGGGTCGTGAACATCGCCGACCCGCTCTTCGGTTTCGACCGCGCTTGGCGCCGCGAGGTGCTGGAAGGGATTGTCGAGGCGGAAGCTCCAGCCGCTGCAGTACTGGACGCTGACCCGCGTGGACGACCTCGACGAAGAGGACGTGGCGCTCCTGGCCAGGGCGCGCTTCTCCATCGGGGTCGGCCTCGAGAGCGGCAGCCCGACGATGCTGACGCGGATGAACAAGGCCGCGAATCCACAGCAGTATCTCGAGCGAATCGAGCGGTTCGCCGGGCTGGCGCTGAAGCACGGACTCAACTGGAGCGCCAACGTCATCGTCGGTCACCCCGGCGAGACGCCGGAAACGCTGAGCGAATCCGCGGCCTTCTGCCGCCGGCTCTTCACCGCACAGGCCAAGACCACCGGTTGGCTTTCGGTCAATCCGTTCCGGCTCTATCCCGGGTCGCAGGTGTGGGAGGAAAGCCGGGGCCAGGTTCCGAATCCTCCGAATGCCAGCCCCGCTCGGAATTCGGAACATTCGGAACCTGGCCCCACCTACCACCATCCGGACTGGTGGCGGACCTGGTCCGACCAAGGCTTCCACGCTGAGCACGTCGACCCGAGCCCAGGCTTCGACTACTCGCAGCGCGTCCGGGCCATGTACGACGCCTTCGGCCCGTTGATCCGCGAAATTCCAGGGAGATTCCGTGGTCAGGGGACGGCGGTGGACGAGGTCTTCCGCCGCAGCCAGCAAGAGCAGGTCGAGATGCTCTCCCCGGAAGTTCGGGACCGCTTGCTCGAGCGCGCGGGGCGGAGATCCGCAAGTAAGGTTGATGGCTTGGCTCCGCAGCCCCGGATGCCAGTGGGCCTCCAAGTCCGAGACGAAGCCATCCGCCAGCGGGAGCAGACGATCGCCCAGATGATCGATGCGGGCACGCTATGCTCTGAGCCGGTCATCGAAGCGCTGCTGGACTCCGACTCGCGAGCACTTCCGCTCCCGCTCTTCGCCTACGCCTTGGCACTGGAGGCGATGGACCCGAAGCCGGGAGAGTCAGCGGCGTCGGTCTTGGGCAGCGAGCGGTACATGGCGGAATTGCTGAAGATTCTGGTCGATCCCGGCGGCGCGGTTCGGACGAAGCTGGGACGCGAGCCGCTGGACCTCCTCTGGCTTGGCGAGGCGTTGCCGAGATTCCCGAACGATTGTGCCCAGTTGCTGAAGGAAGGCGGGCGATGTGTCACCATCCTCGGGCCTCGGTTCCGCAAGCAGGATCTCGTCTGTCTGACCAAGGTCGGCGGCCAGCTTCGTGAGCGCGTCCTGGCCAAGGTGGTGGCGCCATCGCATGTCGGCCGGTGGGGCTGGACCTCCCGAGTCTGGCACCGATCAACCTACTGACATCCATGCCGAATTCGATGCAATTCCAACCGCTTGCCCACGTGGACCTGGTCTACCGCGTCCTCTCGGCGATGGACCTGCCGAACGATGCCGCATCGATCTTCTGTGGCCAAACCAAGCCGTGGTCGAAGAAGCTGGAGGAGGCCTATCTCGCGGCGCCTGGACGCTTGCTGGTTCACGGAGTCGGGCTCATCACCGAAGACCTCGCCGGGTTGCTCGCGTTGCTTCGGGGAGAACGGTTGACGGACCTGCGTGACGGGGCCGGCAAGGCGCTCGCGAACCTTCTCGGCGACATCCTCGAAGCCGAGTCCGCGACTTGCCGCCCGGCCTGGGATGCCGAGGCCGGTGCCAGAGACCGCCGTCGGGACGCGCTGGCGCCGTGGCTGCCTCAGCTCGATGCCGTCTTCGCAGCGCTTTGGAAGGACTCGCCGTCAGCACCAACCACACTCATTCACGACTGCCCGTCGCTCGTCACGCGTGAAGGAACGCACGGACGCAGCATGCTCTGGAAGGGCAGGCTCCACCTCGCGCTGGGCCTGGGCGGACCGATCGAGCAGGTGCTCTGCCAGCTCATCCATGAAGCGACGCATGTCGCGACCGATCCGCCGATCCGCGCGAAGCACGCCGGCCAGCGCCAGGATACCCAGGTCGCGAGTGCGGCCTTCTCGCTGCACCGCGAGCTCGAGCGGGCTGCGGTGGAGCTGGGCGACAGGCTCGTCGCCGAGCGCGCGCCGAGGTTGAAGAAGGCGTATGACCTCTGGCGCCGGCGGCACGGCTGCTGACAAGGACCCGAGGGGAGGCCGCCATGACGGTCGTCGAGATGCTGCAGAAGACCCCGCTGTTCGCCGACTTCGAGAAGGCCGACCTCGAGTCGCTCGCCAAGAGCTTCGAGCACCGGAGCGTGAAGGCGGGGACGGTGCTGGCCCGCGAAGGCGAGCAGAGCGACCGGTTCTTCCTCATCGAGAGCGGCACGGTGAAGGTGAGCAAGGAGGCCAAGCACGCGGAGGTCGTCGAGCTCGGCCCCGGCGCGCACTTTGGCGAGCTCGGCATCCTGCTCGAGGGCCCGCGCACCGCGACGGTGAGCGCGGCCAGCGACTGCAGCGTCTACTCGCTCTCGGTCGAGGCGCTCGACGCGGTCCTGGTCGCCTCGCCGCACGCGGCGGCGATGTTCCTGCGCGCGCTGGCCATCTCGCTCGCCGAGCGACTGCGGGCCACCACCGACGACGTCTCGTTCCTCAAGGCGCAGTGAGCGGCCCGAGGCCTGCACTCGAGGGCGCCAAGACTATCGGCCGCGAGGGCGCTCTGGACTATCCACTGAAATCTCCGGGCAGATCTCCGAGCCCGATTCCGAGCAAGCCTGTCGGGAGCTTGGACAGACCTCTCCAAGGTCTGGCGGTCGTCGTCGCCCTGGCGAGCTTGCTCGGGACCGGTTGCGCCGAGTTCCTGGTGACCGCGGTGATCGCGACGGCGGCCAAGACGATGGGGGAACGCGCCCCGGCTTCGACCGAGCCATCACGCCCCTCTGCGCCGCAGTCGATCGAAGTCTGCCCGGCCAAGGTCACCCGCTGCGTCGCCGGCAGAGTCGTCGTCTCCGAAAGCGCGAAGCCCGCTCCCGGCGCGGCGTGCGAGACCCGCGAGGCCGTGATCGAGGATTGCGGCACCGGCTTCTGCGACCCGTCGACGTTCGCATGCCTTGAGCCGTGTGCGGCCAAGCCCAGGGTTGGGCCTGATTTCTGTGCTGCTGACCGCGCGGGGCTCGTGCGCCGCGTCTGGGTCGCCGAAGGTCCCACCGAGGACGACTGCCGGCTGGAGCCGAGGACCTTCCTCTGTGAGTCGGGTTGGTGCGACCGCGAGACGTCCACGTGCAGGCCGCTGCCGGCGGAGCTGCTCGCCAACGCGGACGGCGTCCAGGTCCGTTTCCGCCCGGCGGGACCGTGGGAGGCGCCAAGGACTCGCATGGAGATCTGCTCGACCGCCGGCGGAAAGCCCGCACCGATCGCCGGAGTGATCCTCGGTGAAGACGGCGTTGCGGCGCGCTTCCGCACCGGGCTGGACGGCGTGGCGAGCTTCGATCTCGAGGCCAAGCCTGGCGTCGCCTATTGGGTGCACGTTCACGAGCCCTTCGACCGCGCGCTTGCCGAGACGCGGGTCGTGGCGCAGCTGCCCGAGGAGACGGAATGAAGCTCTGGATGCTCTTCGCCGCCGTGGCCTTGGCGGGATGCAGCCTGCTGCCTGGCTGACCGGGCGGGTGATTGGGGGCGGCATTGCCGCGGCCCAGCGCGACGACTACCACGCCGATCGTCAGGAACCCGTGCCACAGACTTGCCCCGAGCAGCCCGTCGCCTTCCGGGCGAACCGCGTCGTCAGCTTCGAGAGCCGGGGCGTGGTCTGGAGGGACGACCACCCGGTCTGCGACTACGCCGAGAAGGTCCTCGAGGACTGCAACTACGGCTACTGCGACCCTTCGACGGGCCGACCGCCGCCGCCTGCCAGCTCGAGACGCGGTCGATCCGGTACGCGTCCGGAGCCTGCGATTCCACGACCGCCACCTGCCGAATGCCGCCCTGAGAGCAGGGTGGCGCACGTGCCGCCAGCAGGTCAGACTGCCGAGTCACAAAGCCAATTGCGGCCGAGAAGAGGGGGCAGTCGTGTCCAGGAACCATCCTTGGCCTGAGCTCATCCTGGCGATTGCCGGCGTGTCGGTCCTGGGCTGCGTCCCGTCTCCGCGAGAGCAAGCCGAGGCGTTCTCGAAGTTCGTCGACAACCTCTGCGAGGCGGAGTGCGTTCGAGATGCGCGCTGCGAGGTGGTCAGCTCGCGTGAGTCGTGCATGGAGGGCTACTGCACCTGGTCGAGCGCCCTCGAGAGCGAAGAGACGAAGGTCCGCCACGCGATCCTCGCGGGCAGGCTGAAGTTCGACGACGCCGGAGCTGCACAGCTCACGAACCTCATTCGCGAGGCGCCCTGCAGCGATCCGCGCCCGTTCGTCCCCTTTGTCTACGGGATGGTCGAGGAGGGCGGGGCTTGCTACCTCCCGGCCGAAGGATGCCGCGAAGGCTTGTACTGCGATCTCACCGAGCAATGCGGTGGTCAGTGTCGCCCGGCGCGGATTCACGGCCCCGGGCGGTTCAGCCCATACACGCGAGCCGACCAGTGCCAGCGAGGGCTCTGGGCGCTGATGGGCGACGCGCTCACGTGTTACGTGCCGGGCACCGAGGGAGTGGACTGCCGCGAGGCCGAGTGCGCCGCTCCTTTTTACTGCACCCCCGACACTCAGGTCTGCACCCGGCGCCCGAAGCGGGGCGAGGCCTGCGGCCCGAACGGTGTCTGCGAGATGCTCCTCACGTGCGCGGCGGGGATATGCGAAGTCCCGGGCGGCAAAGGGGACTCGTGCGCCGCTGGCTGCCAATGGGACCTCATCTGCAGGGCGCTTCCCGGCGCCGTGGCCCGAACCTGCGAGCCCCGACCCCGCGCAGGCGAGCCCTGCGACCCGACGATGGGCTGCGACCTCGGCTTCTACTGCGTTCAGGGTCTTTGCGAGCAGCAGCTTGGCGAGGGCGCTCGATGCGAGCCGGCCGAAAACCAAGGTCACTGTCTATACGGCCTGACCTGCTCGCCCAGCCGCTCGACCTGCGTGGCCGTCCCCGAAGAAGACGAGCCGTGCGAGAACGTGTGCGGCCAGAGTCAGCAGTGCATCGACGGGAAGTGCCGCTTCATGGAGTGCTGAGGGCGTTAGCGAAACGAGAAGCAGTGGAGGGCAAAGAAAGATGGCCAAGAAGAAGGCGACCGCCGCCGATCTCCCGAAGGAAGTCGCAGTCCACGTCGAACCGCTCTCCGCCGCCTTCGCGGCAGGCATCGCGGCGTGGGGGAAGAAGCACAAGGGTACGGAGGTCGCGGCGCTCGCTGTCGATTGCCTTCCGTGGGATGCGGTTCTCGAGCTGTCCATTCTGACGGCCGACGAGTTGGCCGAAGATCCCCTGTTGGCGTCCAGCGAGGAGCAAGCCGCCTGGGCGAACTTTCAATTCACGGCGGATCCCAAGCGCGGTTCCTGGTCGGCCGCCCGGTCGAATCGCCCAGGGCTTCCAGATGGCCTACCAGAAGGCGCAGCCGTCCAATCTCCACGGCAAGGTCGCCAAGGGATGCTTCGCCGCGTGCGCCCTCGCGATGCTGTCGCCGAAGGTCCGCGACGTCATCAAGACCCTAAAGGTGACGCCGCGGTTCCAGGTCTTCGTCACCAATCCTGACGAGGAAGCGGGCTCCTACTGCGATTGGAAGAAGGCTGTCGCGTATCTGCTCTAGAGATCGCGGGTCAGCGCCGCCTTCGAGGAGGCGCTAAGAGCGGCCTCACGCTCGGCCAGGGCTTGGCTACGATAAGAGCGCGCGAACGCTCCTCGCCGTCTTTGCCGGGATCGCGATAGCACGAGGGTCTCCCGATGATGCTTCTCGCCTTCCTGATCGGTTGCCAACTGGCCCAGAGCCCGACGGCCGCAGCCGGCCCGGCGGCGGAGATCAAGCAAGCCTTCCAGGCTTTGAAGGCGCACCTGAATCAGCGAGAGGAGACGAAGGCGGTGGCCCGAGGCCTTCGGCCCCCGGCGCCCGCACCCGCGCTCGCCAAGCTGGCGCGGGCCGTGTTCGGCAAGCCAGCGCTACCCGACGATCTGGCGGCTTGGTTCGGCTGCCACGACGGCCAGCCCGAAGACGCCCCCGAACTCGATCTGCGCATCGCCGGCCGGCTGCTGTCGGCCGAGGAGTCGCTGGCCACCTGGACCCAGATGGGCGAGATGCAGGCCAAGGGGCACCTCGGAGAGCAGTGGACTCCGGAGTGGGTGCCCGTGCTGACCAAGTACAACGGCGACCTGCTGGTCTGGGAGGCGGGTCAGTTGCGGTGGTGGTGGCACGACGATCCCGGCCGGCCCGTGCAGGCGAAGTCGCTGGCCGCCTATCTGAGGGACGTCGTCGCAGAGCGAGAGCGGGCGCGGGCGCGCGCGGCGGTGGTCGTGCGCGTGCCGGCGGCGCTGAACACCGAGAACGAGGAGATGGTCCTCGCAGACGAGCGCTCGGCGAAGGCGTTGGCCGCGTGTCCGGCGGGGACGGTCTACTACGAGCGCCTGCCGCTTGACGCAAAGCTCGACGAGGAGCTGGCGGCTGCAAAGGCGAAGGCGAAGATCCGTGAGCTGCCGGATGCGGATGTCCAGCGGCTGCGCGACACCATCGCCCGAGGCGACCGGTTCAAGGCCATCGAGTGGCTGCGCGAGAACACCGGCTGGTCCGTCAAGACGCGGTTCGAGTACGTGAAGTGGCTGGCGGCGAACCCAGGCAAGCGGCCCCAGCCGGTCTCGGAGACGCCAGCCGAGCCGGTCCGGCCCCCGCCCGCGAGCGACGGAACCCTCCGCTACCTCTATCTGAAGCTCGGCCCCGACGTCTGGGCACGCGCGTACTCCCACTCGACGCTCGACGCCACCTTCGCCCGGCTGCAGGTTCTGCTGAAGGAACCGCGCATCCAGTGGGAGATGCACGACGACGAGGTCAGCGAGCGCCTGGCGGCGAGCACGGAGTCGATCGCTCGGGCCCGCGTCGAGTGGGGGCCGGCAAAGAAGTAGGCGCCGAAGAAGGCGAGCCTGCTCAGCGCGGCTGCATCAGTCCGGTCGACTCCTGCGTCCCCGCCGCCGCTCCCGCGCCTCGCTTCCGGGCAAGCCAAGTCCGCACGGCCAGGTAGACCACCGGCAGGATCCCCAGGACGATGAACAGGACGTCGCCCGGCAGGCGCAGCCACTCGAAGAAGCGGACGGCGGGCTGCTGGAAGAAGGCCGGCTCGCGCGCGTGCCAGTAGCCGTTGGTGAAGGCGTCCGCGAGCTGCAGCAGGCCGATGGGGACGAGGTTGGCGAACATCATCAGCGCCAGCCCGACGTTCAGGCCCCAGAACGAGAGCTTCATCGCCCGCTCGGCGGCGCGGTCCGCCGGCAGGAAGTAGCGGGCGACGAACATGAAGAAGCCCACCGCCAGCATCCCGTAGACGCCCATCAGCGCGCCGTGGCCGTGGTTGGCGGTCAGCTGCGTGCCTATCTCCCAGTAGCTGACGATGGGCAGGTTGATGAGGAACCCGAAGACGCCCGCCCCCAGGAAGTTCCAGAAGCCCACGGCGATGAGGAAGCTCACCGCCCAGCGATGCGGGAACGGCACCGCCGGCGCCCCGCTCGCCGCCGCCGGGGTCCCGGTCGCGCCCGCCCCCAGCTGCATGAAGCGCCACGCCTCGTAGGTCAGCAGCACGAGCGGGATGACCTCCATCGCCGAGAAGAACGCCCCCAGCGCCAGGTGCACCGCCGGCGCGCCGCTGAAGTACAGGTGGTGCATGGTGCCCAGCACCCCGCCCACCGAGTAGAGGATGACGTCCAGGTAGACCACCCGGGTCGCGGTCGGCCGGGGCACGACGCCCAGCAGCACGAAGACGTAGGCCACCATGATGGTGGTGAAGAGCTCCAGGAAGTCCTCGACCCACAGGTGCACGACCCAGAAGCGCCAGAAGTCGACCACCGCGAACGAGGTCTGCACCGAGAAGAACATCCCCGCGGAGTAGAAGAGCGGGATGGAGATGGCGCTGTAGAGCAGCAGCCAGGGCATGTTGCCCGGGTGCTCCGTGCGCAGCGTCCCGCGCAGCCCGCGCGCGAGGATGACGACCCAGATGACCATCCCCGCGGTCAGCAGGATCTGCCAGAGCCGCCCCAAATCCAGGTACTCCCAGCCCTGCGTCCCCAGCCAGAACCACGGCCCCTGTTGCCCGATGGCGCCGTGGACGCTCGCCGCTTCACCCGCGAGGCTGCCCACCACCACCAGCACCACCGCCGCGAAGAGCGCCAGGGCGAGGACGTGCTGCCCCTTGGGCTCGCGCCCGGCGATCAGCGGGACGATGAAGATGCCCATGGCCAAAAAGCTCGCGGCCACGAAGAAGAGCGCCAGCTGCACGTGCCACACCCGGGTGAGCTGGTACGGCAGCCACGAGGAGAGGTCGAAGCCGTAGAAGCCCGCGGGCTCGACGTGGTAGTGCGCGTTCGCCCCGCCCAGCAGCCCCTGGGCGAGGAACAGGCCGGCGATGACCAGGAAGTACCAGGGCGTGGCGCGCTGCGAGGGCGTGAGCGCCACCTCACCCGGGTTGCGGAAGCGCACCGACGCTCCCGCCGGCTGCGGCTCCGGCTCGCTGCCCCGGTGCCACCCCAAGAGCTGCCAGCGTCCGAAGACGAAGAAGACGATGCCGGTGCCGCCCAGCAGCGCGACGAGGCTGAGCACGCTCCAGAGGAAGGCCGCCTGTGTCGGGGTGTTGCCGGCCAGGGGCTCGGGAGGCCAGTTGTTGGTGTACGAGTACGCCTTGTCCGGCCGCTGCGCCGATGCGGTCCAGGCGGCCCAGGCGAAGTAGGCGCCCAGGGCGCGGGCATCCTCGTCGGTGAGCCGGGGCCGCTGCAGCGCCCGCTCGACCTTCTGCCCCTGGAACGCGTCTCGCCAGTGCCGGCCGAGCGCGTCGAGCGAGGCGGCTTGCGCGGGGCCGAGCGTGAGCGTCCCGGTCGCCGGGTCGTAGGCGTTGCGCTTGAGCTCCGCCTGCGTCCGAGCCTGGGCCTCGGCCGGGGAGAGGCCGGCGCGCTCGTGGAAGGCGGCCATCTCCAGCGCCTGGCGGTGCAGGTGCTCGGCGGTGAAGTCCGGCCCCAGGTAGGCGCCGTGGCCGAAGAGCGTGCCGTACTGCATCAGCGCGTTCTTCTGGAAGACCTGCTGGCCGGCGAGGACGTCGGCGGCGACGAAGAGCGTCCGGCCGTCCGCGGCGACCACGCGCTCGGGGATCGGCGGGCGGTCGACGCCCATCCGGTAGGCGAGCCAGCCCAGCACCGCGAAGCCAGCGACGAAGGTGGCCACCGCTCCGCGCAGCCACACGCGCGACACGTCCATCCGCTGCTCGGCCATGTGCTGTCCCCCCATCGGTCGGTCGGCGCACGACGGTAGGGAGGCGGGCTCGCGACGACAACGAGGCAGGCTGCCTGGGGGCGGGCGCGTGTCACGGCAGGGACAATGGTGGCGCCAGGACCTCCAGCGCCTCCCGCGGTCCTCGCGGAGCAGGTGTGGCGGCCGCGGTCGCAGATGCTCTACGCTTCTGCGCCAGACCTCCTCGAGCTTTGACCACCACCTCATCCCCTGGGCAGACGTTCGCCCTCAAGCCGGGAGCTCTCCATGCGCCTCCTGAGCCTCGTCCTGTCTGCTCTCGCCGTCGCCGGCGCCGCCGCCTGCGGCCAGGCGGAGTGCCTTCCCTATTCGCTGACGACGCCCGCGCCGACGTTCATCGGCACCTATGACTGCGAGCAGAAGGACGTGAGCACCGCGTGCCAGGACTATGCCCTGTGCGAGGGGCCGACGACGCTGCAGGTCGCCATCAGCGGTTCGACGCTCACCGTGGGCAAGACCGACTGCCAGGGCTACTACTACGAGTTCAGTGGCGGGGTCTGCGAGCCGGAGGAGAAGAAGACCACCCTCTACCGCTTCCAGGGGCGGCGCGACGTCTCCTCCGCCGATGCCGACCCCAGGGCCTACTACCGCCTCTACGGCACCTTCTCCGACAAGGGCGCGGCGTCGACCGCGAGCGGATCGATCCAGCTGATCATCCAGTCGACCTCCGGCGGCGCCAACTGCACGCTCAACGGCACGCTCACCTGCACCTGCCGCGACTGCGGAAGCTGAGCGACCTGCCGCGGCTGGTTACTTCGCCGAGCCGGCCGCGGACAGCGCGAGGGAAGGTTCGCGCGAGGCGGCCGCGGCTTTGCGCGCGACCATGCCGATGAGGTCGCCCTGGGTGAACTGCAGGTCGAGCGAGTGCGTGCCCATGGGGCCGGCCAGGCGGCGCTGCTTCAGGTCGAAGATCGGCTGGCGCGCCTCGCCGGGCTGCGGAGCGGCGTCGATGGCGAGGTAGCTGTAGCCCTTGGGGCCCTGGACGCACTGCGCCGTGTAGTAGTCGTGCAGGACGACGTAGCCCGTGGAGACCGGGCCGAGGTTCGCGTTCACCGACTCGACGGACTCGCGATCGGTGGGGAAGTACGCGCCGGAGAGCGGCTGGCGCTCGGTGCTCTCGGCGCCAGCGGGGTTGACGCACGCCATCTGCCGGCCCTCCTTGACGGGGAAGAAGGCGGCGGTGCTGTTCACGCTCTGCCCGGCGACGTGGGTACGGAAGGCGACGACGCAGCCGGTCTGGTCGGCGCGCTCGCACAGCGGGACGTTCTGGAAGGTGCCGCCCACCCCCCGGCCCTGCGGGACCTCGACGATGGCGCCGGCCGCGACCGCCACCAAGAGTCGCTCGCGCATCGCCGGATCGTGGTCGAAGATTCGCTGGACCAGCCGCACGACCATGTCGCCGCCCTGCGAGTGGCCGACGAGCACCACCTTCCGGCCGTGGTTGTACTGGCCCAGGTAGTGGAGGAAGGCGTCGAGGACGTCGGAGAAGGCGACCTCCATCAACCGGTCGCGCCGGCTCTGGCCGGCCATGTACGCGCCGATGGTCGCCTGGCGGTAGAGCGGCGCCCAGACCGAGCAGACCTCACCCAGCCGCGCCGCCTGCGCCGTCACCACGCGCGAGACCGGCTTGAGGTCGTCGAACTCGGTGGTGTTGGAGGGGAAGAAGCTCGAGTCGACGGTCGGGTAGACGTAGAAGCAGTCGACCTCAGGCTGGGCCGCGCGCACGAACGGCTCCACCTCGCGCGAAGCGTCCGGCTTGATCTGCGTCGCCGAGAGATCGGCGTGGCAGGCGTCGTCGGGGCGATCGGGCCGGCACAGCCACAGCGAAGCGTCCGCGTACTTCTGGCTGGAGTAGTTGCGGTACGGGCTCTTCAGGTCCGAAGGGATCTGGGCGAGCGGAGCGATGGCGCAGGAGGCGAGGAGGAGCGACGCGGCGGCAGCGAGCGGAATCTTCATCGGCAGTCCTTTCGATCACCTGGACAGAAGATGCGTGCGTACAAGATTTGTTCGCGGTCATTTTCGGGCTGCCCGACCGAGTCGATGACGGACCTGCGTGTAACGCTATGTATTCAGGCAACAATCTCTCCTGTCCCGGCGTGTGCCCAGGACGGGATCTGCAACTGTTGTCCATGACTTGTACAGTGCCGGAAGGGCTGGACGCAGAGCCTCGCCCGGTCGCCGCCGATCACGCGCAACAGAGCCCGGTGCGCAGAGAAAGGTGACCGCTCATCCCAAAAAGAAGGCAGCGGCGCCAAGGAGCGCCGCCGCCTGGGTCGGACGAGGTGAGGCGAAGAAGAGCGTTGAATCAGTCGCGATGCCCAGACCGAGTTCCCCCTCTCCGCGAAGCCGGAGAGGGGGTCAGGGGGTGAGGCTCGCCGCTACGGCACGTTGACCCCGTCGATGACGACGACGCCCGGCGTGCTCGCGGCCGACAGGATCGAGCTCGTCCCGCCGGCGACGGAGAGCGCCCCCGTGTTCTGCGTCGCGCTCGCAGTGCTGTTGAGGATGACGCTGCCGCCCGCGCCGCCGACGGCGCTCTTGCTGCCGCCACCCTTGGCCGAGATGGCGCCGGAGTTGGTGACCTGCGTGCCGACGAGCATCACCGACGCGGCGAAACCGGCGTTGCATCCGGAGTTGCAGTTGCTGGCGCCCACGTCGCCGCCGTCGGTGACGATGGCGCTGTCGTTGGTGACCGGCCCCGCGCCCGAGGAGAGCACGCACATCGGAAGGGAGGTGCTGAGCTCGGTGTAGTTGCCGTCGCCGCCGTTGGCGGAGAGCGCGCCGTGGTTCTTCACGCCCGCCGCGCCGACGAGGGTGAAGTGGCCAGCGCGGCCGGCCATGGCGCCCGCGGCCGCGGTGCCGCCGCCCGCCGCGCGGATCTCTCCGTGGTTCAGGACCACCTCGGCCTGGCCCACCTGCGCCGCGTACTGGTTGCCGCCGGCCGAGAGCATCACGTCGCCGCCGTCACCGCAGTAGTGCGCGTAGTTGCTCCCGCCGGTCGCCAGCAGCTCGGCGTAGTTGATCACCCCGCCGCCGGTCGAGCCCGCGCCGGCCGCGCCCGCGTTGACGAGCCGGATGTTGCCGGCGCTGCCCAGGCCCTGGTTGCTCGAGTTGAGCGCGGTCGCGCCGACGAGGCAGTTGCCACCGCTGGTCGAGAGGCGGGCGTAGCCCTTCAGGACGATCTCCTGGCCGAGAGGGACGCCCGGGTTCAGGGTGATGTTGATGTCGCCGCCGGCACCCGCGCCGTCCCCGTCGCCGCCACGGGTGAGGATGTCGCCCGAGAGCGCGATCGATCCCGCGGCGTTGATGACGTTGCCCAGCGTCGTCGCAGCCCCGCGCGAGTCGCTGATGATCTCGATGAAGCCGCCGGCGCCGCCCACCACCTGGTCCCAGGTGCTGCCGCCGCCGAACCCGTAGCCGCCCGCGGCGTCGATGGAGCCCGAGCTGGCGATGGCGACGAAGCCCTGTTCGGCCGGGCCGCCGTGCGCGAGCAGGTGGATCTTTCCGCCCTTGCCGCCGACGCAGCCGCTGAGCTTGCAGGTGCCGCCAAAGGCGAGGATGCGCCCGCCGTTGCGGATGATGGGCTGGCCCTTCCCGGCGAGGCTGGTGCCGTCGTTCTCCTCGCCGCCGCTGACCGTCAACGTGACCTCGCCGCCGGTGCCGCCGTTGCCGTTCACGGTGCCGTAGGTCGAGAAGCCGGAGGCGTCGATCTTCGCGGTGCTGGTGTTGTAGATGGCCAGCGCCGCGGTCAGGGAGATGTTTCCGCCGGCCTGCGCCGAGGCGTAGCCCGTGGTGATGATGGTGTCGGCGTTGTAGATGGAGCCGAAGGCCGAGGAGAGGGTGATGGAGCCCACCTTGCCGGTGCTGGTCGTGGTGAGGACGCCCTGGTTGACGAGGTCGTAGGAGGTGCCGATGGCCAGGGCGAGGCCGGGCATCGACACCATCGCCTTGTCGCCGTTCTGGAAGGACGAGCAGCCGAGCCTGAGGTTCGTGTCGCCGGAGGTCTTGAGGGTGCCGTTGTTGAGGACGTCACCGGGGATGGAGACGACGGCGTCGGTCCCCTGGTTGGCCGCGAAGGTCAGGCTGATCTCCTCGTCGATCACGAAGGAGGTCACCTGGTAGATGCGCGTGCCGTCCGAGTCGTAGACGGCCCCCACCGGCCGCTGGTCGGTGATGGTGAAGAGGCCGGTGTGGCTCTTGGCGTAGGCCCAGGTGTTGGCCTGGACGGTGGTGTTGGCGGTGACGTGGACCGAGTGGCTGCCCAGGTTCTGCGCAGGCGAGGGGAGGTTGCCCAGCGCGGTGAGGCCGGTGGCGTCGCCGGTGCCGAAGATCTTCAGGTGGCCGCCCAGCGTCCCCGAGGTGATCTCGATCTTGATGTTGCCGCCTGGGCCGCCCCACTTGTCGAGCATGCTGGTGACGTCGCCGCCGCTCGCGTCGACCACCGCGGTGCCCGCGGTGCTCAAAGGCGGCATGGTGTCCGAGTCGATGGGCTGCGCCTGGTCGTTGCAGTCGTTGCGGGTGCTCTTGACCTCGCCGGCCTGGAGGACGCCGTCGCCGGCGATGCCGCCGGTGCCCGCCCCATCGTCGATGCCGATGTCGATGCGCGTGCCGCCGTAGAGGCAGGTGCTGCCGGGCGGGATGGTGGTCTCGCTCACGAGCTGGTTGGCGGCGGCGCCGTTGCAGACCTCCTTGGTCGAGTTGACCTCGGAGGACTGGAGCGTGCCGTCCCCGTTGTCGTCGAGCCCGGTCTGGATCTTCACGCCGCCGTAGGGGCAGGTCGCGCTGGGGGGCGAGGTGACCAGGTTGACGAGCGAGCTGAGGCCGTCGGCGCCATTCGTGCCGTCCGTTCCGTTGGTTCCATTGGTCCCGTTGGAGCCATCGGTTCCGTTGGACCCATTGCTGCCGTTCACGCCGTCCTTGCCGGGCGTCCCGCCACAAGAGAGGACCAGGACCGCGGTCAGGGAAAAGAGAAGTCCTTTGAGAGCTCGCATGCTGCCCCGTGTCTTTCGGTGAGTGAGGCGATGACGTTTGCGGTGAAGTGCCTACCAGTGGGGACCGCGAGGGCGCGGTTGTGACGGGCGGTCCTATAACCGCCCGAAATCACACGTGGCATCCATCTCGAGGGCTCTCACTCGGCGACCGCGCCGATGGGCAGCGCGTTCGTCCCGCGCGAGGAGCCCAGCACCTTCTCGGTGCGCGCTCGTCGCGGACCACGAACACCCTGGGCGTGGAGATGGTCATGTTCGCGAGCACATTGCCCAGCGAGTAGAAGACGAGCGTCGGCGTTCCGCGCGCCGAGTCGGGGACCGCGGCTTCCTGCAGGACGCGCGGGTGGGTCGCGCGACCCGACGTGGACTACCCGGCCTCAGTGCGCCTCAGTGCCGGGGGCATCCGAATGATCCGTTCATCCGAAGCGCGTTCTGCCGCAAGGCCGGTCTCAGCGCCGCCTGCCGTCGAGCCGAACGAAGCGCGGGAAGTACAAGCTCGAGTCCCCGACCAGCGTCGCAAGGTCCGTCGAGTTGGTGGCGTAGGTCACCACGAGCTCGGCGCCCTCGAGCTCGGGATGGGATTTGGCCGCGTAGACCAGCACGCCGGCGCGTTCGGACTCCGGCGGGCGGAAGACGGGGACGAAGCGGCTCCACGGCCCGGTGAGCGCCGGCGCGGTGGCGACGGCGATGGTCGTGCCGCCGAAGCCGGGACTCTGGACCGTGACGTATCCGCCGCAACGGGCCTGGACCGAAACCTCCGGCGCACCGGCCTTCCACAGCGGACTCGGCGCGGTGGTCGCCGACCACGAGCTCTTCGCCCACCACTGCGGCGAAGCGAGCGAACCTGCCTGGGCATCGGCGAGCGGCCAGCGCGCGAGGTAGGCGTCGTGGCTCCCAGGTTCGACCAGCGACACCGCCAGCAGCGAGTCGCCTTCGACGAGCATCGCCGCTCCGAGGATGGCGCCGAAGGGATGGGAAGGAGCGTCGAGCCGCCGCGGTCGCCACTGCGAGGGCTCCTCGTCCGGGTTGTCGATGCCGAGCGCGACGCCGCCCATGGTCTGGAAGCCGAGCCCGTCGCTCGCTGGCGCGATCTCCTGGAAGAAGAGCAGGAGCCGGCCGCCGACGCGAACGCCGTGGAGCGGCCAGAGCCAGTTCTTCGGCGAGCCGACGAAGCCCGAGAAGAACGACGTCGGCGCACCCGCGGCGCTGCCCCAGTAGAACGCCATCGAGGCCTTCGCCGGGTTGCGGCCGGTCTGCAGGCCCACCGAGTTGTGCGGGAAGTACGCGCCGCTGCGGCCGCTGCCCGGGGTCTTGGAGATGAAGGTGTCGCCGAAGAGCCAGAGGATGCGCCCGCCACCGAGGTCCACCGAGTAGGCGGCGTCGCCGCCCGCCCAGCGATCGCTCTGGTGGAAGAGTGCGTCGGCCTCGGGCCAGGGTGAAGGCAGGAAGGTGCCGGGGCAGGTCGTGGACGAGGTGGACGGTGTGGACGCGGTGGACGCGGTGAAGCACGCCGAAAGAACCGTCGCCAAGAGCCAGGCCATCTGGGAGCAGCGCGGCAGCATCGGCCTCGGATGTTGGCGCGGGTCCGGCGCCGAGTCCATCGGACGCTCCGGCGAGGTATCCTCTGCGGGCGATGCCCCAGCCCCCTCCGAAGCCGCCCCCCGGAAAGAAACCCCAGCAGCCCGATCAGGCCGCCGCGCTCCGGCGCCGGCTGACCGCCGACGGGTTCCAGACCGCGCCTGCGCCGATGCAGCTGGCCCAGGCCCAGGTCTTCGGCACCGACAGCGCCGGCCTCGACCGCAGCAAGGCCATCGCCGGCATCATCAAGCGGCTCATCGGCAAGGCGCCCGTCAGCCCCGAGCTGGACCGCGAGCTGCTGCGCGTCGCCAAGAGCCCCATCTCGGGCGACGAGTGGCAGCTGCTCCAGCGCGTCGTCCTGTCCGGGCCCGCGCCCGCGTCGCCGCAGGAAGCCAAGATGGAGTCGCGCCGGTTCATCAGCGAGATCGAAGGGCCCCTGGCGCGGCTGGCCAACACCTCCTTCCACTTGAGGCTGCTGCGCGAGAAGGGGGCGCCGGAGTCGGACCTCTTTCGCGGCGCGGACCTGGTGCTCGCCGAGGGCGGGAAGATCTACGAGCGCCTGGCGGAGATCAACGCGGCGCCCTGCAAGGGCCCGTTCCCCGGCGCACGGATGGTCAAGCTGCCCAGCTTCGGCACGCTCTACCTCGCCCGGCATGGCGAGGAGGACCTCGTCGTCCGCCTCGAGGCGCCGCTGGAGAGGATGCGCGCCATCGCGCCCTTGCTGATGCAGTTCTACGAGAAGCACTTCGTCGGCGAGCAGAACCTGGGGCCCATGGGCTGCAGCCCGCGCACGCTGCGCTCGGGCAAGCCGGCCGTGGCGATTTGCCAGTAGGCCGCTGCGCGCAGGAGGCGCGATGCCCCGCTCGCCCAAAGTGGTCGTCGTGGGGCTCGACTGCCTCGCTCCGGACCTGGTCTTCGACCGCCTGCGCGGCGAGCTGCCCAACTTCAACGCGCTGATGGAGTCGGGCGAGTGGGGCCCGCTCGAGAGCGTCGATCCGCCGATCACCGTGCCGGCCTGGGCCTGCATGCTCAGCGGGCGAGCGCCGGCGGAGCTGGGGCTCTACGGCTTCCGGCACCGCAAGCTCGGCAGCTACGACGAGCGCTACTTCGCGACGAGCGAGCACGTGAGGCTGCCGCGCGTGTGGGACCGGCTGGCGGAGGCGGGGCTCGAGTCGGGGCTGTTGGGTGTGCCGCAGACCTGGCCGGTGAAGGCCATGAAGGGCTGGTGTGCGCTCGATTTCCAGACGCCCTCGGCGGCGCCGGGGTGGGCGTGGCCGCCCGAGCTCGAGCAGGAGATCGCCAACCCGCGCTTCGACGTGGAGAAGCTGCGCTCGGGCGACCTCGCGCGGATCCGGGAGGACGTCTTCGCCCTCTCGACGCAGCGCTTCGAGCTGTTCCGGGAGCTGCTCGCACGGCGCGGGGCCGACTTCGCGATGATGGTCGACATCTCGCCGGACCGGGTGCACCACGCCTTCTGGCGCTACTTCGACGAGAAGCACCCGCGCTTCGAGCCGTGGAGCGAGTTCGCGAAGGTCATCCCGGACTTCTACCGACATCTGGACGCGCAGCTGGCGAAGACTCTCGAGGCGCTGCCCCACGACGTGCACCTGTTCGTCGTCTCGGACCACGGAGCGCAGGCCATGGAGGGCGGCTTCGCGCTCAACGACTGGCTCGTGCGCGAAGGCTACCTGGTGCTCAAGCGCCCGGCCGTGGGACCCAGGGCCTTCGACGAGAAGCTCGTGGACTTCGGACGCACCAAGGCCTGGGGCTGGGGCGGGTACTGCGGGCGCCTCTTCGTGAACCTGCAAGGCCGCGAGCCCGACGGGCAGGTGCCACCAAGCCAGTACGAATGGCTGCTCTCGGAGATCGCCGCGAAGCTGGAAGCCATCTCCTTCCCGCGGTCCACCTCGTCGACTCCGTCCACCTCGTCCACTTCGTCCACCCCGTCCACGACTGTCATGCGCCCGAGCGACCTCGGCCCGGGCGTCCCGCAAGGCGACTGGCCCGACTTGCTGTTCTACCCGGCGGGCCTGCGCTACCGGGCGATTGCCTCGGTGGGCAACCCCGGGCTGTTCACCCAGACCAACGACACCGGCCCCGACGACGCGAACCACGCCAAGCAAGGCGTCTTCCTCTACCGGGGGCCGGGGGTGGCCGCGGGTCGCCGCGAGGGGCTGAAGCTGCTCGACGTAGCCCCCCGTCTGCTAAGCCTCTTCGGGCTGACGGCCTAGCCACCTGAATTTCCGAGCCATTTTTGCCCAAGGGCAGCGCCCAGGGCGCGAGGGGCCAACCATGCTCATTTGACAAACTGATTTGCCAATTTATAAAGTTACTGCTGTCACATTGACGGCGGGCCCAAGGCGCCGAACCGGTGCCAGGCTTCTCTCCCCGGAGGTCATCGATGCCCCAGGAGCAGCTGGAAATCCTCAAGATGGTTGCGGAAAAGGTGATCACGCCCGAGGAGGGCGAGCGGTTGCTTCGCGCCCTCAACGAAGGATCGTCCGAGAGCGAAGGCGGACCCGGCCCCTTCGGCCGCGGGCGCCGTCGCGGCAAGGGGCTCGGGGACAGCATCGCCGACATGGTCAACGAGTTCGGCTCGATGATGCAGGAGACCTTCGACCAGACCCTCGGCGACGGCCTGGACATGCTCGAGACCGACGACCCCGACCTGCCCGAGGCCCCGCTCGAGTCCGGCGGCATCGCCTTGCCGCAAGGGACCGCGCTGGCCGTCAAGCACCGGCCGCGGATGGCGAGCTTGGGCCACAAGCGCTGCGACATCACGCTCGAAGGCGTCTCCGGCGACCGGCTGCAGACCCAAGGCCCCAAGGAGGCCGAGCCCCGTGTCTACTTCAAGGGCGAGCGCGCGGCGGTCGCCTTCGGTCGCGGGCCCATCCAGGTCTCGGTGCCCTCGACCGTCACCGCACTGCGCGCCTTCTCCGCCGGCGGCGAGATTCGCGCGCGCTCGCTCGGCTGCCCGGCCGAGCTCAAGACCATGGGCGGCGAGATCCACCTCGAGAAGGTCGTGCACCCGGTCAAGGCCAAGACCATGGGCGGCGGGGTTCAGCTGGAGATCCTCCCCGGCCTGACCGGCGAGTCCAAGGTGGTCACCCTCGGCGGCGACGTGGAGCTGCGCGTGGCCGAGGGCCTGGCGGTGATGGTGCAGGCGGTGACCATGGGCGGCGACATCGACGCCGACCCGGCGCTGGGCGCCTCGCGGCGGGAGGGCGGCCCGCTGCGCAAGGCGGTCTACGTCATCGGTGCCGGTGCCAAGCAGGAGACCGACTCGCTGCCGACGGTGCGGCTCAAGACGACGGGCGGTAACATCCGCCTGCGCAAAGCCTGACGGAGAGACGATGCCGAGCCAGCCCAGCCTGCCCACCAAGTGCCCTTCCTGCGGCGAGGCGATGCAGGTCCAACGCCTGCGCTGCACCGGGTGCGGGACGGAGGTGCAGGGCAGCTACCGGCCCTGCCGCATCTGCGCGCTCGACCTGGAGGCCCGCGAGCTGTTCGACCTGTTCCTCGATACCCGCGGAAACCTTAAGGAAGTGCAGCGCAGGCTGGGCGTCTCCTACCCCACCGCGCGCCAACGGATCGACGAGCTGTTCCAGAAGCTCGAGGCCCCGCCCGTCGGGCCCACGCCGGCGGAGGTGCTGGCCAAGGTGCGCAAGGGCGAGCTGTCGGTGGAGCAGGCCGAGGCGCTGCTGCGCGGCAAGCGGTAGTAGGGGCCAGGTTCCGAATCCGAATTCCACGCCAGGTCGAGTTCAGTTTTCGGATTCGGAACCTGGCCCCGTTCATTCACTTCTTGGGCTGCTCGCCGGCCGGCTGGTCGGGCTCCGCGGCCTTGGCTGCGTCCTTCTTGCAGTCGCCCAGGCGCTTGCCGCTGAGCAGGTACTTGAGCTGGACGTTGCGCGTCTTGACGTCCATGACGCCCTCGAAGCTCTCGGCGGCGTAGGTCGCCTTGCCCGTGCCGGTGGTGAGCGCCCCGTTCCTGAGGTCGCGGCAGTCGATGGTCCAGGTGACCTTGTTCCCGGTGATCTTCGGGTTGGCCGGCTTGCACCGCTGGGTGGCCTGCTGCGCCTGCGGGATCATCTCCGCTTCCGTCAGGCACTGCTCCACCGTCATCGGCGCCAGCTTCTGCGGCAGGTTCTCGGAGTCCACCCTCATCGTGAGCTGCCAGTTGCCGGGCTTGGCTGGCAATTTGGACTCGGCGGCGTGCGCGCTCCCGCCCAGGAGCAGCAGGGCTGCGGCCATTGCCAGCGTGGTGCGCTTCATGGTGCGAGCCTCGGGGTTGTGCCCGGCTTCCAGGCCGGGAGAGCGGGCTGAAAAGTAGCACCGGCCAAGACGCGAGGCCCAGGGGCTCCATTCAGGGCCGAGCGCTGACTACCCCAAGTACCCCAGCGCCCTGAGCCGCTCCTCGGCGAGATCCGGCGGCGGCGCGCAGGTCATCTCCGCCTGGGCGCGCTCGAGGCTCCGCCCAGCCCTCGGCTGGCTCGCCGCTTCCCGGAGGCAACGGCCGCTCCTCGGCGGGGTCCGTCGCGAGGTCGAAGGCCATCCGCGCGCGCGTCCGCAGGTCCCACAGCAGCTTGTGCGTCGGCGTGCGCAGGCTCATCGCGGTCCAAAGCTCGTCGGCGCTCGCCGGCGGCGTGGGGGTCGCCACGAAGTCGTTCATCGAGCACGACAGCGCCGACTGCCGCCCGCCGGTGAAGAGGCTCGCCCCGTCACGCTGGCCCGGGAGCGGTCCGAGCCCGGCGAGGTCCAAGAGCGTCGGCCCCAGGTCGACCAGGCTGACGAGCCCGCCGCGGATCTTCCCGCGCAGCTGGCTCGGGCCGGAGAGCACCAGGGGCACGCGCAGCACCTCGTCGCGCAGGTGGTTGCCGTGCAGGTCGAAGACGTCGCGAATCTCAGCCTGTACCGAGCTTGTCGAGGTGCCCCAGCTCTCTCCGTGGTCGCCGGTGACCGCGACGAGCCAGCCGTCGTCGTTCCTGGCGTGCCGGGATGTGGCCGAGACGAGGCGCGGCAGGAACTGGCGGTCCAGCCTCTCCACCGCCAGCTCGTACATGCCGCGAAGCTTGGGCCGGACGACCTCGGGCTCCGCGCGCAGCGCCGCGATCACCTGGTCGGAGAGCGAGCTCCACTGCGGCACCGTCATCGGCTTGTCGAGGTAGGGGAAGTGCGTGCCCCAGTAGTGGACGAAGACGAAGAGGTCGGGAGCATCGCAGGCCTCGAGCCACTCGATGACCTGGTCTTGCTGCTGGCTGGATCCGACCACCCCCGCGTCCGGGACGGCGCTGAAGAGGTAGCCGGGATCGAAGACGAAGCTCGCCACGCGATGGCCGCCGTCGGCGAAGGCCGAGAAGAGGTTCGCGCCCTCGGGCAGCGGCTGCTCCCAGCGGTACAGGCCCAGACGGTGCGGGTAGAGCGCGGTCGCCATGGTCGAGAGCGACGGGACCGTCCATGGCGCCGCGGAGACGCACAGCGGGACGCGCAGGCCCTCATCTGCCAGGCGGTCGAGCGTTGGAGTCTTGCAGGCTCCGCCGGCGAAGCCCGGCGCGTCCGCGCGCAGCGAGTCGGCGACCAGGAGGACCACTCTCATGGAAGACCACCTATCACCCCGACCTCTGCCGACGTAATTAAACGAGTGGGTGGACGGAGTCGACGGAGTGGACTGGGTGGACGGAGAGAGGAGTGCAGGGATGAAGGACTTCCGCGTATCCAAGGACACGCCTCAAGTCTCAGATGAACAGACGGAGAAGGTGCGCTTCATCTCCTCGGTGCAGGCCGGGCTCGCGGAAGCGGAGTCCGGACGAACCGTGCCGCACGAAGAGGCCGTCAGGCAGATGAAGGATCGCTTTGCGACGAGGAAGCGGTGAGCAGGGCCAGGCGCTACTCAAAGGCGCAGATGGGCGCGACGAAGCTGAAGGCGTAGTCGCGCTTCGCCGACCCGAGGTCGAAAGCGAGGTCCACTTCGCCTTCGAAGACTCCGCTCGAGACCGTGGTCGTCTGGGTGAGCTTCATCGTCCCGACCCCCGTGGTCGTACCGATCTTCGCGACCATTCTCGTTGAGGCAGGGGAACCCCAGCCCGGCGTCGGCGATGCACGTGCGTTGGGCCTCGTTCGCGACATAGGTCCCGGGGCCGTTGTTGATGAAGTGGATGGTCAGTGAGGTCGGGCCCGAGGAGCAGCTCCCCTCGGGATAGGCCGTTCCGAAATTCAGGCCCACACCACCCCCGTGCGAGAGGAATGCAGCCGGCTTTTCCAACTCGGCCGGGAGGGCGCCCAACCCGCCATCCGCGGGCGTGCCTGAGCCGCTGCACGACAGAAGCGATAGCCCCATCGAGAGGGCTACCAGTGGCCTGAGCGAGTGGTTCATGGAGGTGTCCCCTTCGCGTCGCGAAGTCGTTCGAACGCTCTCTACGGAGAAGAGCGGATCTTGGGCCGCCATGACGGAGCCAACTAACCGCGTGCACGCACGCAGTACCGGTTCTCGCTCACGCCCCCGCCCTGCGTCGCGAACGCCAGCGTCTTGCACCCGCCGCGACAGACGCGCTTGAACGGGCAGTCGGCGCAGAAGCCGGTCATGGCCGTGGGGTCGAAGGCGCGGTTGTAGGCGAAGCGCTTCGGATCGTTCCAAATCTCCGCGAGCGGCAGGTCGCGCACGCTGGCTTCGTCGAAGGCGGGCGGCATCGACAGACAGCCGCGCACGGTTCCGTCGGCCGTAAGCCCGATAAGCGTCAGGCCGGCGTGGCAGCCGGTGAAGACACGGTCGGTCGGCCGGCTGCTCGAGCGGATCTCTGGCTCGTCGGGGCTCATCCAGCCGATGTCGTCGGCGGCGTAGCGCGGAAGCTTCCGCTCGCCCATCAGGAACCGGACGACCTCGGGGACCTGCTCGGGAGCGAGCGCGAGCCCGGCGTTCGCCGCCCGGCCCACCGGCGTCGTCAGCTGCAGCTGCCATCCCTCGAAGCTGGCAGCGAGGATCGCGTCTTCGATCCCCGAGAGGACCGGCAGGTTGGGCTGGCAGACCTGAGTCACGGCGCCCACACGCAGCCCCGCCCGGCGCAGGTGCCCCGCGGCCGCCATCGCCTTGCGGAAGGAACCCGGCACGCCGCGCAGCCGGTCGTGGATCTCCTCGGTGCCGTCGATGCTCATCGAGACCGCGCGGATTCCGGCTTGGGCGCAGCGCCCGGCCATCGCCTCGTCGATGAGCAGCCCGTTGGAGATGACCTCCACCTTCACGCCTCGCCCGACGAGCGCCTTCGCCAGCAGCGGCCAATCTTCTCGCAGGAGCGGCTCGCCACCGGAGAAGGTGACCGTGTCGCAGCCCAGGTCGGCGATCTGCGCGCAGACCCTCAAGGCCTCGTCAGTCGAGAAGCTCGCGAGGGCGCGCGTGCCCGGCATCCGAGCCGCAGTGCAGGCACGTGGCGTTGCAGCGCAGGGTGAGCTCCCAGACGACGTCGTGCAGGTGGAAGCTCAAGACGAGCCCTCCCCATCCTCGTGACCGGCGCCGCCAGGCGAGCAGCAAGTTGGAGCAGCTCCGACGGGATCGCCGCAGGCAACCAGCGAACCCCCGCCCGCACAGCCGAGGGAGGGCTGGGAGGGGGCAGGAGGGGGGAGGGCCTCCCCTCGCTGCGTGAGCACCCGGTGCAGGCAGTAGGGGTTGTCGTAGATCGACCCCGTGACCGAGTACGCCATCGCGGTGCACCCGGCGCGGCAGAGGCGCCGGTACGGGCAGCGGGCGCAGAACCCGGTGAGCTTCGACTCGTGCCAGCAGGTGTTGTAGGCGAAGCGCGACTCGTCGGCCCAGAGCTCCTTGAACGGCCGCTCGCGCACGTTGCCGGCCACGAACTCCTTGGGCAGCCCGGAGCAGCCCTTCACGTCGCCGTTGCTCTCGATGCCGACGTTGAGGATGCCTGCGAAGCAGCCCGTCCACACCGCGGGCTTCTTGTCCGGCGAGCTGCGCAGGATGGGCTCGACCTCGGTGTAGTAGCCGATGTCGTCCACGATGAGCAGGCCCGGCTGCTTCTCGCTCTGGATGAGCGCGACCAGGCGCTGCGTCAGCTCGGGCAGCATCTCCGGCGAGATCGTGTAGGGGACCTCGATCTCCCGCTGGCGGCCCTGCGGCATCCCCAGCTGCACCTGCCAGCGCGCGACGCCCTTCTCGCCGAGCAGGGCGTGCATCGCCTCCAGCTCGCCGTAGTTCCAGCGGTTGATGTGCGTGATCGCGGCGACGAGCGCCTTCACTCTCTGCAGGCGCTCCAGCGCGGCGATCACCTCGGCGAACTGCGAGCGCCCGGCGACCGGATGCGGACGGATCCGGTCGTGCGTCGCCTGCAGGCCGTCGAAGGAGAGCGCGAAGGCCGAGACGCCGTGCTTTTGCGCCGTCTCGATCGCCGCCTCGTCGAGCAGCGTGCCGTTCGTGACGAGGTTGACCTTGAGCCCGTGCGAGGCGAGCCGCGCGCAGAGCTGCGGCCAGTCCTTGCGCATCAGGGGCTCGCCGCCCGAGACGTTGCACTGCAGGCAGCCGGCTTCAGCCAGGTCGTCGCAGAGCCGGAGTGCTTCGTCGGTGGAGAAGCTCGTTGGGGTCGCGGCAGCCGGCGCTCGACTCGCAATGCCTGCAGCGCAGGTTGCACAGCGTCGTGATCTCCCAGATGGCGTTCTTGGGCTGACGCGGGACGGAGTGGACGAGGCCGGACGGGTCCATCTAGAAGCCGACGCCCTTGTACTTGGCGTGGCCGCCACCGCGGGGCGGGCGAGGGAAGGGCTCCAGCTCGTCGTCGTCCGGAGCGGGAACCGAGGCGTCGAGGGCCTTCTCGAGCTTCCTTGGCGGCTTGCTCCGGGGTCTTGGTCTTGAACATCTCCACCAGCGGGTCGTTGCTCGCCTTCTGCGGAGCAGGAGCCGCCGGCGGGGGCTCGGCGGTCGGGACCGGTGGCTTGCTGGGCTGGGGGTTCGCGACAGCCTGGGGCGGCGGTGGCGGCGCCGCCGGATCCTTGCAGCCGCTCAGACCGCCCGCGAGGAGCGCCAGCGACAAAAGCGCAGCCGTCCGCTCGCCGACGAGCGACCGCAGCAGCGACCGGCTCGCTCCGGCAGGCGCCGTTCGCAGCTTCGCGCGCAGCTCCTCGACCAGAGACTCGACCGTACATCGGCTGAGCACCTCGGCGTCCTTCGCCAGAAGCCCGGACTCGCCGCGCTTGGCGCTCTCCTGAAGCTCGTGGAGGAAGGGCGTCAGGCGCGCGAAGAAGGCCGCGTCATCGCGGCGCTCGTGGAAGAGGCTGACGAGCTCGTCCTGGACCTCGTCCGTCGCAGACCAAGGCGGAAGCCTGGCACCGGATTCGGCAAGGAATCCGCGCATCTGCTGGAGCGAGGTGGGGCGCAGGTAGGGAGTCGGCTGCATGTCGGGACGAACCTCTCAGGTGAGAATGACGCCTTGGTAGAGCATCACCGATTCGGGAGCGACTCCGCTCGAGCTCAGCTGTACTCGACGCCTTTGTAGGCCGGCCGCGGCTTCGGTTCGATGGGCCGGACCGACTGCTTGCGACCTGCGTCGAGGACGCGTTCGAGCTCTTGGGCAGCTTCCGCCGGACTCTTGTTCTTGAACATCTCCACCAGCGCGTCCGGGGTGTCGACCACCGCAGGAGCCAATGCGGTGCCCGGCTCGGAGTAGGGAGGCGCGGCGATTGGAGCAGGCTTGGTCGCGACTGGGCTTCGGGTGCCGGGTTCGCCTGCCGAGCCGTCGTCGGAAGGCCGTTGAGTACAGGCTGCCAAGCCCGAGGAGAGCAGCGCCAGGCAGAGGAGCCGGGAGGCGCGCGGTCCCAGGAGCGCGGGAACGATCGTCGCCGACGCGGACCGCGATGCGCCTCGCAGCTGAGCCTGGAGCTCGTCGACGATCGACTCGACGGTCGCGCGGCTGAGGACCTCGGCGTCCTGCGCGGTCAGTCCCGAAGCGTTCTGCGAGGCGAGCTCGCGAAGCTCGGCCACGAACGGCACCAGACGCCGGAAGAAGGCGTCGTCGCCGCGGTGAAGGTGGAGCAGGCTCGACAGCTCGTCCATCACCTGGTCGAGCTCGACCAGGGCGGAAGATCGCCACCGGATTGCGCAATGAATCCGCGTAGATGCTGCAGGGCCGTGGGCCGAAGGAAGGGCGGCGAAGGCTGCATGGCTGACCTCGTCGGATTCAGGTGAAGTCGACGCCCTTGTACCGGGGCTTGTTGGCGTTGGGGTTCGGACGCGGCCTGCTGTTGGGGGTCGGCACGCCCGCGTCGAAGGCCTTCTCCAGCTCGCCGGCCACTTCCTGCGGGCTCTTGTTCTTGAACATCTCGACGAGCGGGTCGGTGCCAGGGGCTGCCGCGGCCGGAGGAGCGATCGGAGGTGAGGCGGGAGGCGTGGGCTGCGGCTGCGCAGCCAATGCCTCCTGAGCCGGCAGAGACGGAGCCGCCGTCGTTGGACGAACCGTGGCGTCGGTGCAGGCCACCAGCCCTGAGGAGAGCAGGGCCAGACACAGCAGCCGTGCAGGCCGGTCACCCATGATCGAGGTGAGGATCGACGAGGTGGCGGAACGAGTGGCACCGCGCAGCTTCGTCTGGATCTCCTCGACGAGCGACTCGACGGTGGAGCGGCTGAGGACCTCGGCGTCGCGCGCCGTCAGCCCCGCTTCTCCACGGGCGGCGAGCTCGCGAAGCTCCTGGATGAACGGGTGCAGGCGGGCGAAGAAGACCTCATCCCCGCGATGAGCGTGGAGCTGCCCGACCAGCTCGTCCAAGACCTCGTCGGAGGTCGACCACCCGGGAGGTTCGGCACCGAATTCCGCAAGGAATCCGCGCAGGTGCTGCAGGGCCGTGGGGCGAAGGAACGGCGTCGGCTGCATGGCTCTTCCTTCTCAGAGGGAAACGCCCTTGTAGAGCGGCCGGGGCATGTTCTCGGGCGGCTCCTGGGGCTCGTTCGGGTCCTTCTCCAGCGTCTTCTCGAGCTCCGCAGCAGTCTTCTCCGGCGGGTTCGAGCGGAAGAGGTCGATGAACTTGTCGAGGATGCTCTTGGGCTGCTCGGGCTCGGTCGCCATGGCTTCCCCCTAGAACGTGACGCCCTTGTAGCGAGGCTTGGGAGTCGGCCGGTCGGCAGGCTTGGGCGCGTCCTTCTCCTCGAGCTCCTTCTCCAGCTCCTGCGCGGCCTTGTCCGCCGGCTGCGAGCGGAAGAGGTCCACGAGCTTGTCGATGAGGCTCTTGGGCTTCGCGGATTCGGCCATGTCGGCTCCCGGGCCCAGCGGTGGGTCCCATCGAAAGGACGCTGGATTGTACTCCCAAAAGAAGAAGGGCCGGCGCTGGGCCGGCCCTTCGATCCTTCTCGGGCTTCGCAGCCACGGAGGGCTGCGGCTACCCGAAGGACGAGCTCGACTTCACCTCGAGGCCGAAGGCCTTGGGCGAGAGCGGCTCGCCGGTGGCGGTCTGGACGAACTCGGGCCAGTGCTGGCTCATGCCCGGCTTGAAGACCTTGGCCTTGAACCAGTCGCCGAAGTCCTTGCGGCCGTTGAAGGAGAGCGCCGAGGCGGGGCCGGTGTGGTTGGCCATCTTGGCGAGCGTGGCGCGCATCTGGGCGCCGAAGAGCTTCTCCGAGCACGTAGTTGTGGTAGTAGACCGGCGCGATCACGAAGTGCGGCTTGGCAGCCCAGTCCGGCAGGTCGCGCTTGGCCGGGCGCTTGAGCCCCTGGTAGCGCTCGACGGTGTCCCACCACAGCTTGTTCAGGTCCTGGTCCGGGTTGGCGTAGAGCGCCTTCTCGAAGCGCAGCATCACCATGCCCCAGCGCACGAAGATGAGCTGCTCGCGGCGGCGCTGCTCGAGCACGTCCTTCTCGATGGCCGCCATCTTCTTCTTGTCGGCGCCGGCGTAGGACTCGAGCCACAGCGGGTTCTTGGCCAGCGCGCCGAAGGTCATCGCCACGCCCTCGGTGGTCAGGATGTGGGCGCTCTCACGCAGGTTGTAGGTCAGGCCCTGGTCGATGCCCGTGTAGTAGAGCGCGTGGCCGGCCTCGTGGAGCATCGTCTCCATCCACTCGTTGGTCGGCTTGATGTTGAGGAGCATGCGCACGTCGTTGAGCCGGTCGATGGTGATGCAGAACGCGTGCTGGTTCTTGCCCTCGCGCTCGTAGTAGTCGCTGTTCTCGATGATGGTCTTGGGGTCGAGCCCGATGTCCTCGTAGAACTTCTGCGCGATGGCGACGATCTCCTCCTTCTTCTTGTCCTTGAAGAAGGCCTCGAGGTCCGCCTTCTCGCTGGGCGGGGCGTCCTGGAAGAAGGGGTTGGTGTAGTGCCAGGGCATCAGCGCGTCGGGCTTGACCTTGAACTTCTTGGCCAGGTCGGCGTCGAGCTTCTTCTTCATGTCCGCGAACGGGCCGTCGGTGAGCTTCTCGAGCTCGTCGAAGATCGCCAGGACCTGCTTGGGGTCGTGCTCCTGCAGGCGGACCTGCATGTCCCAGTAGTCCTCGAAGCCCAAGGACTTGGCGGCCTGGTTGCGGACCTTGGCCAGCGCGACCAGCTTCTGCGCGACCTGGCCGCCGACCGCCTTGCTGGCCTCCCAGGCGGCCTGGCGCTTCTTGGAGTCCTTCTCCTTGCGCAGGACCTCCAGCAGGTCGTTGTTGGTGAGCTTCTTGCCGCCGACCTCGGGGCGGAAGGTGTTGAAGGCCTGCTCGCACTCCGCCTGCTGCTTACTCATCGCCTCCAGCGTCTCCTTGGGGAGCTGGTTGCCCTTGAAGGCGAGCAGGGCGATCTCCAGCGAGCGGAGGGTCTCGGGCTTGAGCTCGGCCAGCTTCAAGAGCCGCTCGATCTCCGCGTACCGCTTGGCGTCGGAGTGGAGGAGCTTCAGCTCGAGGTCGGCCTTGGCGCTGGCGGCGAAGTCCTCGTCCTTGCCGCTGTTGGCGGCGGTCCAGTAGGTCGTCGCCGCGGCCTTCTCGGCCTTCGCCAGGTCGTCGAGGTAGCTCTTGAGGAAGGCGTCGGCCTGCTCCTGGGCGGTGGGCGGCGGCGGCTCAGCCGGCTTGGGCGCCGGGGCAGGCTCTTCCTTCTTGGTCTCGGCGGCAGGAGCCGGCGCTGGCTCCGGGGCGGGCTTGGTCGACGCGCAGTTGACCAAGAGGAACGTCAAGGCACAGGACAGGAGTCGTTTCATTCGGCCCTCGGGGTTGGAAAAAGGCGCCATTGTGCGTGCGTTCGCAGGCAGATGCCACCCGGACGTCACGGCGGTACGTCGGGCGCCTCACGGAACCGTCACCGGTCGGTGAAGAGCAGGCTCTTGCGGTCGGCTGTGATCGCCGTGCGCCGGCCGGTGAACCACGGGAAGCCGAGCGAAGGCCCGTCGAGGACGAAGAGCTGCTCTTTCCCCGGCCGCGAGTCGCCCACGGCGAGCGGCAGGGTCAGCTCGTCCCGACCTGCGCCTCCCAGGCGATCCAGGTCCGCACGCGACAGGCCACAGCCGCCGGCGCCGGAGTCGAGACGCATCGTCCAGGTCTTGCCGGCGAGGTGGACCTCGACCGTCGCCACGCCTTCGGTCCAGGTGAGCGGCGCGGAATGCACCGTCTCGCCGACGAGCGCCCGCCAGCCGGCTTCGTCGAGGTCCCGGTAGAGCCGCACGGCGAACGAGCGGCCATCCAGCTCCAAGAGGGCGCCCTCGAACGCCGACTGCGGCGAGAGGATGCCCTCGGCGCCGATGTCCGGGATCTCGGTGCACTGGGCTGGCACGTCGTGGAAGCGCAGCTCGCCGAAGGCTAGCGTCGAGAGCCGCAGGGGACCCGGCGCTCGGCCTCGGCAGGCGACGGTGGTCAGGGCTGCTCCGGTGTCGAAGATGAACCGCTGTGCCGGCTGGCCATCCAACGAGATGGGGACGATGGGCAGCGCAATCCTCAAGTCGAGCTTCACTTCCGTGCGCTTCGGGCTCGCTGCCGCCTGCGACGCTGGACGCACTGCGGTGCAGGCGCAGAGCAGAAGCGGCACGACCGCCAGGATCCGACGCATGGGACGAGCATGCCTCGCTGCTGCGCTGGCTTCCAAGCCTGGGACCCCGAGCACCACAGGCGCTTGCTGGAGGCGCAAGGAGGCCGTGCTCGATTCGGACCTCATCACTGCGCAGGGCTGAAGGAGGCCCGCGCGCTTACGCTTGCGGCTCGTGACGCCCACGGCTTCGGCGACCCGGGTCGTTTTCTTGCCGGTCTGCTCCCCGCTCCTAGAATCGACGGCGTGAACGCCCTCTGGTTCGGCCTGCTCGCCATCGCCTTCCTCGTCGCCGCCATCGGCGGGAAGGTCGGCGACTTCGACTCCGCGCTCTTCAAGCAGGCCCAGGCCGGCTTCGAGGTCGCCCTCTCCCTCGTCGGCGTCATGGTCTTCTGGCTCGGCATCATGAAGATCGCCGAGAAGAGCGGCCTGGTCGCCATCATCGCCAAGGTCGTCCACCCGCTCCTGCGCCTCATCTTCCCCAAGGTCCCCCGCGATCACCCGGCCCTCTCGGCCATCGCCCTCAACATCGCCGCCAACGCGCTCGGCCTGGACAACGCCGCGACGCCGATGGGCATCAAGGCGATGGAGGAGCTCGACAAGCTCAACCCCAAGCAGGCCACCCTCTCCGACGAGCAGGCCACGCTGGTGGCGATGAACACCGCCGCCATCTCGCTCATCCCGGTGGGCATCATCAACCTGCGGCTCGCCGCCAAGTCCGCCGACCCGTACTCCATCGTCGCGCCGACGCTCGCCTCCACCGCCGTCGCCTTCGTCACCGCCATCCTCGTCGCCAAGGCCCTGGGCAAGCTGCCCCGCTACCGCAAGCAGTTCGCGGAGGCGCCGGACAAGCCTGGGACCGATGGGACCGATGGGACGAATGCGACGAATGGGACGGCTGGGACGACCAAGGGGGCGAGCTAGCCCATGTTCCAGGACGTCATCCAGAGCGTGGCGCATTGGACCATCGCCGCCTTCGCGGTGGGCATCCCGCTCTACGGCCTCGTCAAGGGCGTGAAGGTCTACGAGGCGTTCGTCGAGGGCGCCAAGGAAGGCTTCAACGTCGCGGTGCGCATCATCCCGTACCTCGTCGCCATCCTCGCCGTGGTCGGCGCCTTCCGCGCCTCCGGCGCCATGGACTTCGTCACCACCTACGTCGGCCCCATCACCGAGAAGATCGGCCTGCCGGCGGCGAACATCCCCATCCTCGTCGTCAAGCCGCTCTCCGGCGGGGCGGCGCGCGGCGTGCTCGCCGACATCTTCAAGACCTTCGGCCCCGACTCCTTCACCGGCCGGCAGGCCTCCATGCTCGGCGGCTGCACCGAGACCACCTTCTACGTGCTGGCCGTCTACTGCGGCGCCATCGGCGCCTCCAAGTTCCGGCACGCGCTGCCCGCGGCGCTCATCGCCGATGCCGCCGGGTTCGCCGCCGCGATAGCCTTCTCGCTGCTGGTCTTCCGCCCCTAGCGGAAGGGCGGGTCGATGGAGCTCCAAGAGGTCATGGCTGCGATCCTCGCGGCCCCCGACGACGAGGGTCCGCGGCTGGTCTACGCCGACTGGCTACAGGAGCGAAGCGATCCGCGCGGCGAGCTGATCGGGCTGCAGTGCGAGCTCGAGCACCTGCCGGTGGACGGCGCCGCCCGGCGCACGGCCATCAAGCGCCGCGAGGCCGAGCTCCTGAAGGCCCACGAGGACGCCTGGCTGCCCGCCTTCCAGCCGCGCGACTCGGCGATGCTGCTGCGCCTCAAGTTCCGGCGCGGGTTCATCGAGGAGGCGTGCGCGCGCCTGGTCCACCTCGACGCGGACCTCGCGGCCCTCTTCGCCGTCACCCCGTTCGTGCGCCGGCTGATCGTCGAAGGGCCGGAGCGCGGCGTGAATTCGCCCGAGGGCTGGCGAGAGACCGCGTTCGCCGCGCTGTCGCGCTTCCCGCAGCTGCGGCAGACCGCGCGGCTCGAGCTGCGCGACCCGCTGCTGGACGAGCAGGGAACCGCGAAGCTGGCCGCGCTGGAGCAGCTGGCGGGGCTCGACTCCTTGGAGTGCGTCGGCCACCGCGTCGGCGATGCGGGCGCGGTGGAGCTCGCCGCCTCGCGGCATCTGCGGCCGCGCGCGCTGGTCCTGCCGCAGCACGGCTTCGCCCGCGCCTACGGGCGCCGGGAGCCGGCCCTCGGAGGCATCGGCGACGTCGGAGCGCAGGCGCTCGCCAGCTCGGAGGTCTGCGCGCAGCTGACCCACCTCGATCTGTCCGACAACCCCATCGGAGACAGCGGTCGCGTGGCGCTGGAGACGTGGTTCGAGCGCCGGGCCGAGAAGGGCTGGTGGGCGGTGGCCGGAGGCGGGCTGCACTACCGGAAGATCGGCCCGTCGGGGCCGGGGGCGACGGCCCCGTTCGTCATCGGCCGCGGCCCGCTGTGCCAGCTCGTCCTGCGCATCCACGAGGTGGGGCGGGAACACCTGGCGCTCTGGCCCCGCGCGGACGGCAGCTTCATGGTGCAGACCATCCCCGGCTGCTCGTCCGAGCGCGACGGCCGGAGCTTCCGCTCGGAGGTGCTCTCGGAGGGCGAGTACTCGCTCGAGGGCCACCGCGTCCGAGTCGTCCTGAAGCGATGAGCCGCGCGACACCCCGAGCTTGTCGAGGGGCTGGAGCTCAATCTCGAGCATCCGTCCTTACCCAAGTCCTGCCCCACATTTGGGGCGGGCAGGGGCGGAACGCGACGGCCCGCGTTATCTGACGGAGTCACCCAATCAGGGAGATTCCGATGGCCGCGATGCTGGGCTTCACGAAGGCCGACGACGAGCTGCTCGCGAAGGGCTGGCCGCACCTGACGCGCCTGCTCGACGACCACCGGCACGACCACGCTCCCGAGAAGTTCGCACTGGCGGTCGTCTCCGCCACCGAGCCCGTCTACTTCTCCGACTGGCCGCGCGAGGTGGCGTACCGCTTCCTGCGCACCGGCTGCGTCAGCGAGTTCAAGGACAAGGTCGGCAACGGCCTGTCGAGCAAGACCAAGGCGGCGCTCGCCGACCCGCGGCCGGTGGAGAAGGCCGAGGCCGGTCTGCTGCTCTACGAAGCGGTGAAGAGCAGCGAGGAGGGCGCCGAGTTCAAGGTGCGCGACTTCGTCTTCGCCGCCGAGGCGATCGCCGGCACCGACGCGGCGCTGGAGGCCATCTGCTCCGGCCTGGAGGACGCCAGGCTCAAGCTGCCCAAGAACCTGGCCGACCCGATGCACACCGTCTTCAAGGGCCACGTCGCCGGGACCGTCGGCTTCCTGCTGCTGCGCGCCTCCGCGGCCGCGAAGAAGAAGGCCACCAAGCGCCTGGCCGCCGTGCGCGAGAAGCTGGCCGCCACCGAAGCCGACGCGTGGGACCTGGCGGCCATCAACCTCGACGTGTCCATTGAGGGCGCCGCGGCGGTGAAGCGCGCCTTCGCCGGCAAGCAGGCGGACCTGCAGCTGGTCCAGTACGCGCACGACGATCCGGCGTTCGTCCGCCGCGCCGTCACCGAGGACCTCGAGCAGCCCATCAGCCTGCGGCACGTGGCCATCGGAGGCCCGCGGGTGATGGAGGGGCTGGCGAACCGCAGGTTCCCGCTGGCGCAGATCCCCTACCTGATGCGCGACTTCGGCATGGTGAAGGCGCCGCAGACGGTGGAGCTGGCCTTGGCGCTGATGAACAAGGCCAGCGCCAAGGGCACGCCGCGGAAGTGGTTCGAGGAGCACGCAGACTACGCGCGGCCGTTCCTGGACAAGCTCGCCAAGGGCGCGGCCGAGAAGGCTCGCTCGGCCAAGACGGTGTACCAGCAGATCGCCTAGACCCCGACACCTCGAGCTTGTGGATGGGCCGCTACCGGCGCGAGGTGGCCGCGGCCGTGCGCGGCTGGGCGTCCGTCGGCATCGGGCAGGTGAACCGGGTGTCGAGGGAGGGAGCGCCCTCGCGGGTCGAGCTCAGGTGGAAGCTGCGCGAGCAGCTGAGCCGCGGCCGGGCGAAGGAGTCGACCGCCAGGTCGATGCCCGTGCCCTCTGGGATGGCCGAGCGACCACAGTGCCGGTTCTTGGGGTCGGCGAAGCGGGCCTGGGCGGTGCCGCCCGCCGGAACGCGCAGCCTGGGCTCGGGCAGCTCCAGGAACAGCGTCTGGCGGGTCGGGTCCTCGAAGAGCAGCCCGTAGCTGATCCGCAGGCCGCCGTCGCCGAGCTCGACGCTGCGCTCGGTCGGCGTGTGGTTGGCGACCTGGATGCCCTCCAGCGTGCAGGTGACCTCGAGCGTCGCGAGCTCCTGTGCCTCGCGGTAGGCCCGCCAGGCCTCGATCGCGCCTGGGACTCCGGGGATCGCGCCGGCGATGGCGAGCAAGAGCAGGCCCGACCCGACCTGCCGCAGGCGGGAGGCGTGCTGGCCGCGGTTCTCGGCGCGCAGCGCGACGAGGCCGCCGACGAGGTCGACGCCCAGGAGCGGGATCATCACCGCGGCGGCGAGCCACTCGGTGTGGCGGCTCGCGCCCAGGAGCACGAACGCCGCGACCCAACCGGCCAGGAGCGTCAGCGCGGTCCACGAGCGCCGCGCGTAGAAGTGGCAGCCGGCGGGGATGACGAAGGTGCAGCCTGCGGCGAGGACCGGGCTGCGCTTGCGGAAGGCGGGCGCCGCATCGTCGTCGTCTTCTTCTTGGTCCTGATCTTCGCCACCGGCGGCCGGCTCGCCCTGCTGCTCCATCGCCGCGATGAGCTCGCGGGCGCGCTCGGCCTGCGCGGCAGGCACGGTGATGGCGAGCGGGAAGATGTGGGGAGCGGCGCCGAGCAGCGCGGCGTTGGAGACGCCCTCCAAAACGGCATCGAGGTCCTCCGCGACGAGGACCTCGAGCGTCAGCTGCGCCGCGACCCGATCGGTGGTCTCGAGGACCTTCTCTCGGGGCTCAGCGTCCATCGTCGGAAGCTACTTCTTCGGCGCGTCCTTGGCCGGCTCCTTCGCAGGCTCCTTGGCCGGCTCGGCGGCGGGTGCCGGAGCAGGCGCCGGAGCGGGCTGCGTCTCCTTGGCCTTGTCGGCGGCGGCCTGGTCTCCGGCCTTGTGCGCCTCGTGCTCCTGCACCACGCGCAGCGCGGTGTCGAAGTCCTTCTCGGCGGTGGGCAGCCAGGCCTCGACGCGGAAGGCGTCGGTCATCAGCGCCTTGCCTTCGGGCGAGTCGGCCATCTTCTTGAAGACCTCGGCCAGGGCCTCGACCTTCTTCGGGTCGAGCTTGGTGCCGGCGGCGATGACGTCGTTGGGGATGGGCTCGCTGGCGGCCAGCACGCGGAAGTCCTCGACCGGCGGGGCGTCCATGCAGCCGTCGGCGACGAAGTCCTTGCCCGGCAGCGGCGGGTCGGCCAGCGTCGCGCCGATGTCGACCTTGCCCTCGCGAACGGCCTTGCAGACGTTGGGGTGCGAGCCGGCGAACATCTCGCTCGTGAAGTAGACGTCGGGGTCCTTGCCGGCCCACATCAGGAGCGCGCGGGCGAACAGGTAGCCGGACGCCGAGCTGGGCGAGACCCAGGCGACCTTCTTGCCCTGGACGTCGGCGAGCGTCTTGGCCGGGGAGTCCTTCTTGACGATGAAGGCGGTGCGGTAGCTGGTCTTGCCGTTGCGCTTGGCCTTGACCAGCGCGGTGACGTCCTTGCTGGCGACCTTGGCGCGGGCGAAGGCGATGGGGGTCATCCAGGCGGCGTCGACCTCGCCCTTGGGGAGCGCGACGGCGAGGTCGGCGTACTCGGGGATGATCTTGACCGTGACCGGCTGGCCCAGGGCCTTGGTGAGGTAGGGCTCGATGAGGCTCTTGGCCTTGACGGCGTGGTCGTCGCCGTTGGGGGCGCCGATGCCGAAGAGCAGCGGCGGGATCTTGGGCGCCGGCGCCGGGGCAGCCGCGGCCGGCTTGGCGGCGGGCTTCGCCTCCTTCTTGGCGGCGGGGGCGGCGCCCATGAACGAGACGGCCAGGGCGGCGAGGATGAGGGTTCGCATCGCGGTGTTCCTCCGGGGCTACGTGCGGTCTATGGGCCGGGAGAGTACACCTCACTTCCTGTGCCTCTCCAACTTCTGATCTCCGGATCTGAGGAGCGCCTGGCGGTGCTGAGCTGCCCGCTCTCGAGCAACGCGATACCCGGCCCAGGAAAGGTCGTGCTCGACGTGTGGTCGCTCGCGCGGGTGGAGAAGGTCTACTCGAAGCTCGTCCTCGAGGGCCGGGTCTCGAGCTGCAGCCTGTACTCGTCGGACCACCGGCAGCCTGACCGTGGCACTCGAGGCCGCCGATGGCGCGCTGCGCTGGGAGCTGCCCGTCGACGCCTGGCGCGGCGTCATCGGCGAAGGGCTGCTCGCGGCGAGCCCACCGGCCATGCTCGAGGTCTTTCGACCTGGCGGACGGCAAGCTCCGGGTGGCCTATGCCCCCGAGCGGCCCGCCCGCGGGTGGTTCGAGCACCTGGAGATCTTCGACGGCAAGCTGTTCGCGTTCCGACCCGCGGAGGCGCTGGTGTACTCGTTGCCCCGGCGCTGACCACAGCGCGGCTGCCGGCGCGGACCTTCAACGACTGCGAGAGGGCCCCCCGCCCACCTCGGTCTGCTCTGGCGGCGAGCGAGGGGAGCCTCAGGACTCAGCTTCCGCCGCCGCCGGCTCCGCCGGAGGTGTCGTAGCCGCCACCCTCGATGCCGCCGCCACCGCCTCCTCCGCCGCCGGTGCTGCCGGTGCCGCCGACGCCCTGGTTCGGAGACGGGCAGACGCACGGCTGGCCCACGTTGCTCTGGCTGTTGCCGCCGGTCCCCCCGGTGCCGCTCGACGATGGGCAGCAACACGGCTTGCCCACGTTGCTCTGCGCGCTATCGCTCCCGCTGCCTCCCTGTGCTTGGTTCGAGCCGCCGGCCGACTGCGCCAGCGCCGTGCCCGCAGCGGCGAACAGCACCGCGGCTGCCAGGCTGCTGATGACCTTCTTCATGCGTGCCTCCCTGTGCCGGGCCCCACGGAAACAATAGGGACCTCGCCGGAGTGGAACCCTCCTGCCTGATCGTGGCAGCAGGTCGACGTGCCTGCGCTTGCCGCCGCAGGGGCCGTCGAGGGCGGCGGCGCGCATCAGGCCGGCGGGCACTTGAACCGCAGCAGGACCTTGCCGCTCGGCAACTCGCTCAGCCGCCGCTCGCTTTTGGGTGGCCCTGCAGCGCGACCTAAAGTGCCTGCCGGATATGTCAGAAAAGCAGATCCAGCCTTTAGCGAGCTCCCAGGACTGGCCAAGCCGTTTTCTCGCCGGGAGAATCCAGCTCCAGATGCCCTTCGGCCCCACCAGCTCCGCCCTCCTCGCCGCGCTGCCCCTCTTCTGGCTGCTGCTGGGCCTGGGCGTCCTGCGGATGCCGGCCTGGCGAGCCTGCGTCATCGGGCTCGCCGCCACCATGCTCGTCGCCGGCCTGGCCTGGAAGGTCCCGGCGACCACCATCGCGCTCTCGGCCGTCGAAGGCGCGCTGCTCGGCCTCTGGCCCATCGTCTCGGTCATCTTCGCCGCGATGTTCACCTACAACCTCGCGGTCGCCACCGGCGCGATGGACCGGATCCGCGCGCTCCTCTCCGGCGTCTCCGCCGACCGCCGCGTGCAGGCGCTGCTCATCGCCTGGGGCTTCAGCGGCTTCCTCGAAGGCGCCGCCGGCTTCGGGACCGCGGTGGCCATCCCCGCCGCGATGCTCATCGGCCTGGGCTTCGAGCCGCGCAAGGCGGCCATCCTCTGCCTCGTCGCCAACACCGTGCCCGTGGCCTTCGGCGGCGTGGGCCTGCCGGTGATCACGCTGGCCAAGGTCACCGACACCGACCTCGCCCGCGTCACCTACTACACCGCGCTCCAGCTCACCCCGCTCGTCGTCGTCCTCCCGCTCATCCTCATCCCCATGCTCACCGGCGGCCTCGCGGGCCTGCGCGGCGTCGTCGGCCTCTGCCTCGCCTCGGGCATCGCCTTCGCCGTCCCGCAGCTCGTGCTCGCGCGCTTCGTCGGCCCCGAGCTGACCGCCATCGCCGGCTCCATCGCCGCGATGCCGCTCGTCGCGCTCTGGGCCCGCTTCTGGCCAGCCAAGACCGTCTGGCGCTTCCCCGGAGAGCCCGTCGCCGAGCCGCTGCCTGCGGGCCACACCAACGTGCGCGAGCAGCTCGTCGCCTGGGCTCCCTATCTGTTGATGCTCGTCTTCATCCTCGGCACCGGCACGCTGGTCCCGCCGGTCCACGACGCCCTGGCCCGAGCCCAATCGGCCATCCCGATCGTCCCCGGCGCCAAGCCGCTCACGTTCGCGTGGGTCCTCAACCCCGGCACGCTCATCTTCCTGGGCGGCCTGGCCGGCGGGCTGATCCAGGGCGCTCGCGGCGCGGTCATCGCCAAGGTGCTTCGCGGCACGGCCAAGCAGCTGGCGGCGACCACGCTCACCGTGACGGCCATCGTCGCGCTGGCGCAGGTGATGGGGCACACCGGCATGAGCGCCGCCATCGCCGTGGCGCTCGCCGGCGCGACCGGCAAGGCCTTCCCGGCGCTCTCTCCGCTCATCGGCGCGCTGGGGACGTTCCTGACCGGCAGCAACACCAGCTCCAACGTCCTCTTCGGCGCGCTGCAGAAGCAGACCGCGCTGCAGATCGGCGCGGACCCGAACTGGCTCGTCGCCGCCAACGCCGCCGGCGCCACCGCCGGCAAGATGATCTCCCCGCAGAGCATCGCGGTGGCGGCGAGCGCCACCGCGCAGCAGGGCCGCGAAGGCGAGCTCCTGCGAGGCACGCTCGCCCAGGCGCTGCTCTACACCGTCGTCCTCGGCGCCATCGTGGTGCTGCTGGCGCCCTGAAGCGCGCCACCCGTGCCAACCGGATGGAGGTTCCCTCGCGCCCGGAGTCCTGCGACGCCGGGGGAGACCCTCGGCGAGGTCGCCAGCGGTCCACTTCACCGTAGTTGTCGGCCGCCCTTGCTCGTTGTAGTAACCCGTCCTCGTCGGCTTGGCGGGGGATCCATGCGGCTGCTCATCGTTGATGATGAACCCGGACTGGCCGAGAGCCTGGCGTGCGTGCTCCGCTGCCGGAAGCGGTACGAGCAGGTCTCGACCGCCATGAGCTATGCCGCCGGCCTGGAGAAGGCGCTCGACGAGAGACCGGACGTCGCGATCCTCGACAACAAGCTCGGCGACTACTCGAAGACCGGCACCGACCTCGCGGGCGAGCTGCGCCAGCTCGCGCCCGTCATCCACTCGCTCATCCTCACCGCCGACCCGTCGCCCGAGGTGGCGGTGCGAGCGCTCCAAGCCGGCGCCGATGGCTTCCTGCTCAAGGAGGGCATCGGGAACCGCCTGGACACTGCGATCGACACGGTCGTCGCCGGCCAGCGCTACATCGACCCGTCGGTGGCGGCGGACGCGATGCTCGCCTCCTCCCAGCGACCTCGCTCCCTCGAGGCGAGCCCCTCCGAGCTCTCGATCCTGCGAGCCATCGGCCAAGGGCTGAGCAACACCGACATCGCCGAGGGCCGCGGACGCTCCTGCGAGACGATCAAGGCGCAGCTCCAGTCCATCTACCGGAAGCTGGGCGTCAACTCGCGCGAGGAGGCCGTACTGGAGGCGCGACGGCTCGGGTGGATCTAGCCCGGAGCTTCCCAGCGGCCCTCCTCCCAAGATGCGGGAGCAAGGGTTCGCGGGTTGCCTTCGGCGTTCCCGTCGGAGCTGTTCCCACGACTTGTTGGGCGGCACTGAGTTCGCGCCGTGGTCATTCGCTGGACAAGCGGTGCGAAGGGTGTGCCCCCGCGGCGAGCTCATCCAGCTCCAGTGCTCACCCGCCCAGCAGCGGCGCCAGGTCCTTCTCGAGCAGGTAGTGGTAGGCGAGCAGCCTGGAGTCCAGCGCGAGGCCGAAGACTCCGTACGGGCTCGGCGACAGCCGCAGCAGGTCCTTCCGGCTCTCGAGCTCGACGACCCGGTGCTTCACATCCGCCTTCTCGGCCGCGGCCTGGGCGGCCGCGACCGCGTCCGGGATGTACGGGCACTGGTCGGACCGCAGGATCGTCAGTCCCTTGCCGAGGGCCTTGGCCTTCTTCTCCCAGTCGCCGGCGACGGTCGGAGACGGGTGCTTGCCCAGCTTCTTGACCATCAGGCTGAAGGGCCCGGTGCTGTCCGCGCACTCGAAGCCGCGCTTGTCGAGCAGCGCCCGCTTGGCGAGCCAGACCCTCTCGCTGGTGAGCATCACCACGCCCCTGGCTTTGGATCGGCGCGCGTCCTCGAGACAGGCGTCGAGCAGCAGCTCACCCAGGCCGCGGCCCTTGCTCTTGCCGACGACCCAGAGGCAGTGGATGACCAGGTAGCCGTCTGCTTCGACCGCGCGCCAGCAGTGCTCCCCGGGGGCGTATTCGATGAACCCTCGCTCGGGCGACGGCAAGAGCTTGAGGCGCAGGCCCTCTGAGAATCGGGCCTGGAGCCAGCGCTGCTTGCGCTGATAGCCGTCGGACTTGCGCTTGCTCATGTAGCAGAAGAAGCCCCGCTCTCCGACGTTGCGTCCGTCGACGTCCACCAGGTCTTGGAGTCCGACCGTCGCCGGCGACTTCGTCTTGGTCGTCATGGTTCGTCCCTCCGAAAAACGGACCTCATCCTAGCGTCGGCGCGCGTCCGGCCGACGCGGCCGAAGACGCGCTGGTACCATGGGCCGCGGGGAATCGCGCGATTCGGGGCGTCGCTGGAGGCAACATGAGTCGGCTCGGAAGCTGCCACGCCTTGGTCGCCGTCACCCTGCTGGCGGCCTGTAACCCGCTCGAGGGCGGCACCCCGAAGGGCTCCGGCGAAGCCTCGACGCTCCAGGTGCCCCTGCGCGTCCGCGACAGCGAGACCGGACTGCCCGTCGCTCGCGCTTCGGTCTCCGCTCGCGCGCTCTCGACGGGGCTTCGCGCCGCGGAAGCGCAGACGGATCTCGCAGGGCGCGGCGCCCAGCAGCTCGCCCGGGCCGGCAGCCTGGTCGAGGTCTCCGCCGCCGGGTACGCGCCGCTGCGCGCGACCGTCTCCGCGAGCCCGACCGGCGAAGCGCACACCTTCTGGCTCGATCGTCTTCCCACGGCCGACCCGGCGCTCTCTCTGGCGGCGCTCGCAGCGGCGCGGCGCCCGGGGATGGCGCTCCTGCACGGCCACGTGCTGGACGACGCGACGGGGCTGCCGCGTCCGGGCGCGTGGGTCGAGCTGGCGACGAGTGGGCTCTCGACGCGTACCGACGCCTCGGGCTACTTCGCGCTGCAGCTCCCGGGAAAGGGCGCCGCGACGCCCGACGATCTTCCGTCGACGGAGGACCTGCTCGTCCGAGCCGACGGCTTCGTCGCCGAGCGGCTGAAGAACGTGGCGCTGTTCGAGACCGACGTGCACTTCATCGTCGACCTCGAGCCGGGCAGCGGCGAGGTGGAGCGCGACTACGGGCACAAGCTGGTCACCGGCACGCCGGAGCCGCGTGAAGAGCCACTGCCGCTGGAGGACGAGGGGGACGGCTCGACGCTCGGCGTGAGCACCTACGCGCTGACCGGCCAGGCGCTCTACCTGATGGACCCGCCCGACAGCATCACCGTCAGGGACGTCGGGACCATGTCGCTGGAGACCTACGTCGGCAACGGCATCGTCAACGAGTGGATCGGCTCGTGGCCGGCGAGCTCGCTGATGGCGGGGGCGATCGCCTATCGCTCGTACGGCGCCGCGTACCAGGCCAGCTCGGGGAGCATCTGCGCGACCTCCAGCTGCCAGGTCTACAAGGCCACCAACAGCTCCGCCGGCAAGGCCGCCGCGCTGGCCACCTCGGGCATGATGCTCACCGCCAGCGGCACCGCGGTGGCCCGGTCGGAGTACTCCGCCGAGAACAACGCCTCGAAGTGCACGACCTACAGCTGCAGCAACGCCGACCTGAGCTGCGGCTCGGGCAAGGCCGGCTCGCCCGCCGCCGGCTGGCCGTGCCTCGACGACGCCCACGCCTTCAGCTCGGGCCCGGGCACCTGCTGCTTCGGCCACGGCCGCGGGATGTGCCAGTGGGGGACCTCGGCCTGGGCCAAGGCGAGCCGGAACTGGTCGTGGATGGTGAACCACTATTACAACGACGAGGGCCGCGGGACCGGGAAGCGCGCCCTGACCATGACCTCGCCCATCGAGATGACCGCGGCCAGCGTCAGCCCGGGAAGCGCGGCTCCGGGCGGCAGCGTGCAGGTGAGCGCGACCCTGCGCAGCTACGCCGAGGGCGATCACTCGGCGACGCTCTTGCGCACCAGCCTCGTGCTGGGCGCCGCCGAACCGCTCCCCAATCCGTCGGGCGCGGCGCAGGTGACCGTCCTGGGAACGGCCGGGCAGGCCAACAAGGACACGACGGCGTCCCAGACGTTTGCGGTCGGCGCGGGCGTCGCGGCCGGCACCTACGACTTGCGAGTCGAAGCTCTTCCTCGACACGGATGGCGACCACGGCATCGGGTCGGCGGACCTCTTGCTCGCGACCAAGACCGTCGCGGGGGCGCTGACCGTCACTGTGGTGCAGCCGCCGGTCGATGCTGGAGATCCCGGCGGGCCGGATGCGAGCGCCGGTCCGGATGCCGCGGCGCGCCTCGATGCCAGCAGCGTGCGCCTCGATGCCGGTGGGCTCGACGGTGGTGGGCTGGATTCGGGCGAGGGCGACTCCGGCGCGGCGCAGGTGCGGGACGGCGGCGGCGAGGTGGTGGTGACCGGCGGCTGTGGCTGCTCGACCTCGGGGGCGCCGGTTGAGCTGCTCTTGCTGGGACTGGCGCTTCCGGCCCTTCGCCGCCGGCAATGAGGGGCAGCCGGGAGGCGCGCGACAGGACATGTGGAGAGCGGCAAAAGTCGTGCTGCTGGCACTTTGGTTCGGGCTGGCCGCCAGCGTCTTCTTCATGGGTGGCCGTCCTCGCGTGCCGACCTTGGGAGGATTCCTTCGGCCAGGTTTTGTCGCGCGGTGTGCACCTTTGCTCTCCCCCGAGATCTGCAAGTGCGTCGCCGAACGCATGGAGCGCGAGGAACGATGGTCGGAACTCCGTCGATGGGAGTATTCGGCCGCCCGAGGACTAGAGCCGTGGATGGTGGCGCACCTGGAAGCCTGCGGCAGACCGACGCCCGCAGGCGAATGGCCCCCCATCGTCGCCCAGGCCGCCATGGCGGGCTGTGCGAAGGCCCAGCCGCCAGAGTTGTGCGAGTGCTTGATCCAGGCGACCGGGTCGCGCGTCCACTGGGTCGATACCCTGAAGCTCGGGATGCAGGCCAAGGAAGGGCTCGATCCACTGAGCATGGCGCTGCTCCCCGGCAAGCAGACCCGGGGCCTCTTCCTCGAATGTGCGAAGGTGCTCTCCGGAAGCTCGTACCGAGTGGCCAGCCCCAGCCCTCGAGAAAGCGACGGAGGCGTGCAGGGAGGAGATCGCCGACCGCGCGCGCGCTCCTCACTGCAAATGCGTCTTCGAGAGCCTCGCCAAGCGCGTCTCGTTCTCGCAGTTCCTCGATTCGCGCCAGCACCCGGACGCAGTGGTGGAGGACGCGACCGCCGAAGCCTGGACGAAGTGCTCCACGGCTGACCTCGAGGGCGAGTTGTGACGGCCCCCTCCAAGGACCCAGCGCCGCCCGGGGGCGCGCCGCTTCCCGCGCCCAGGACGCCGACCGCGCCTTGCGAGCGCTGTGGCGCCTTCGTCCGGCCAGCGACGCTGCGCCGGAACCGGGACGGCAAGAGCCTCTGCCCCGAGTGTCTGGCGAGAACGGGCACTGCACTGCGTGAGGTCCCCTGGGAGGTGGGCTTCGGTGCCGGGGGAGCCGCGAACTTCTTCGTCACGCTGGGGCGCCTCCTCGTGCGGCCGTTCTCCTTCTTCGGCATGCTCCCGCCCGCCAACGGGAGGATCGCCGCGCCCCTGCGGTTTGCGCTCATCTGCTACCTCCTCAGGTGCCTGTTGCCGCTGACACCGCGGCTGGCCGAGGCTGCGAGCCTCCTGCTGCGGCAAAGGAGTGGCCTGGGGGCATTGGGCGTGGCGCGAGCGGTCGCGTTCGCAGCCGCTGTGCTCGCCTTGAGCGCAATCGCGACGGCGGTCTTGCGCCTCGGGATCCTGGGCACGGTGGACTACGCCCTGCTCCGGCTCTTCGGCGCGGCGAGGGGCAAGCTCGCGGGCCACACGAGGGCGCTCGGCTACGCCAGCGGCGTCTGCCTGTTCGGGGCCATTCCGTGGATGGCGTGGCCTGCAGAGCTGGCGCAGGCTGCCTGGCGCGCGGCGGCCTACCGAGGGGTGCACGCCAACCGCGCAAACCGCACCGTCGCCACGGTGCTGGTCGTCCTGCTGACCTCCGGGCTCTTTCACGTCGCGCAGGATCTCTCCGATGCGACGCTGGCCTCCTCGCTCGACGCCTCCCTCGAAGCGCTGCGGGAGCCCGCGGCACCAACGGTGGGCGAGGTGGACCATCCGGCGCGCCCGTCGCGGTTGCAGGTCTACGCACGGCTCCTGAGGTGCATGGGCGGGGAGGGCAAGGACTGCCGCGAGCTGGGAGACCTGTTCCTGACCGGGAGCGGAGTGGGGAAATCGCCCGCAGCGGCAATCGCCTTCTACGAGATGGCCTGCGAGTTGGAGGACGGCTCGGGCTGCGTGAACCTCGCGTATGCCCACCAGAAGGGCTACCTCGGCGATCGGGACTCGAAGCAGACCCTCGCCGCGGCGGAGAAGGGCTGCGAATGCGGAAATGGCCACGGCTGCCGCCTGGTGGCCCTCGCCTATGAGAGGGGGCAAGGGGTCGAGAAGGACCCCGAGCTGGTGGCCCATCACCTGGAGGCGGGCTGCGCGATGGAGGACGCGTTCTCGTGCGCCTTCCTCGGGCTCAAGTACTCGCTCAAGAACGCGGGCGTGGAGCAGGATCCGGAGGAGGCGGTCGCGCTCTGGGAGCGAGCCTGCGGGGCCGGAGACGCCCTCGGGTGCGGGTTCCTGGGCGGCGCCCTCGAGTTCGGGAAGAGCGTCGACAAGGACGTCGAGCGCGCAGTGCAGGTCTACCGGAAGGCCTGCGAGACGAACCCGAGATGGGGGTGTGTGGACCTCGGCCGGGCTCACGACGTGGGCATCGGGGTGGCGAGAGACGAGGCCGCAGCGGCAGCCCTGTACCTCAAGGGTTGCGAGGCGGGGGACGCGACGGGGTGTACGTGGCTCGGCGTTGCCTACGACTTCGGGAGAGGCGTGGCGCACGACACGGCTCGGGCCGTGGAGCCTCTACCGCCAGGCTTGCGACTCGAACGTCGCAGAGGCCTGCAGGCGTCTGGGGAGGGCCTTCAACGAGGGGAAGAGCGTTCCCAGGGACCCGACGAAGGGCGCGGATTCGTTGCGAAGAGCGTGCGACGGCAACGATGCCTCAGCCTGTACCTCGCTGGGGGTGGCCTATGGGCGAGGTTCCGGGGTCTCGAGCGACGCGGCCCAGGCGGCGGTGTTTCACCGAAAAGGATGCGATCTGGGCGATCGCAGGGGCTGCGCGAACCTGAGTCTTGCGCTGCGATGGGGTAAGGGCGTGGCGACGGACCTCGCCGAGGCAGCGGTGGTGGCCAGCAAAGCCTGCGACGCTGGCGACGAGGTCGGCTGCGGAAGTCTCGGAGCGGCGTACTACTACGGGGAGGGAGTCGACAAGGACCGGGCCCGAGCCGTCCCGCTCTTCAGGAAGGCCTGCGCTGGCGGAATCGCATCGAGCTGTCTGCTGCTCGGTTTGGCCTATCGACATGGCGAAGGCGTGGCCAAGGACGATGAGAAGGCCGCGCGGTCCCTCCACAAGGCGTGCGAGGCCAAGAACGACTTGGCCTGCGAGCTCCTCCGTTCGCCTTGAAGCCGGTTGCACGAGCACGACCTCGTCGCGGCCTGGCCTGAAGCCCGAAGCCTTACTCCGCCCGCGTGGCGACCCACTCCGAGTAGGGATTGGCTTTCGGGCAGCTGATGTCCTGGAAGGACCCGCTCATCATGCAGCCGTTGACGAGCTGACCGCTCACCTCGACCGGACCAGAGCTGGTTCGTAACCTCGCTGTGCTGACCGCAGCGGGGCTGGCAATGCGAACGAAGTCAGCGGCTTCAAGCCGCCCAACTAGATCCCCATCATCGCTTCGAAGACCATCGCGGCTCGGACCGCCGGAAGAACCACGAGAAGCACGCAAGGCACCGCGTAGCCCCATTTCTGGCGAACGAGGAATTGGTATCCGAGAAAGCCGAACAAGGGCCAGTACGACAGCAAGAGGACCGCCCCGATCGGAGGCGGGAGCGGCACGATGGTCGCGAACCCAATGGGCCAAACCACGACTCCCAGCAACGCAGCGGCGCCGAGGCTGAAGTCCCCATACCCGGTATCGGGAGTCGTGTCGCAGACGAGGCTGAGCGCCAACGCTGCTGCAATGGCCAGCGCAAGGACGGCCACCTGTCCCCGGCGCTGAGCCCCCCAAGCTCTTGCTCCCACTGTCATGGCGGCCTTTCCGAAGGGAGTCTCCGTCTCTACGGTGCTCTGCCGCTGCTGCCCAAGCCCTGCTCCGCGAGCCACGCCTCGATGCGCCCGCGAAGGTAGCCGTCCTCCCGGCCCTTGAACTGGTCCAGGGCAACCTGGGCCGCGCGTCGCGCCCCGTCGCGATCGCCGACGGCCCCGCGCGCCTGCGCGAGCGCGAAGGCCGCCTGGCCGAGCGTGAACGGCTCCGCCAGATCCTTGACCGCGGCCCAGCCCTCCTCGGCGTCCTTGAGCGCCTCCTTGATCTGGCCCTGGCGCACGAGGCCGCGGGCCCGCCCCGCGAGCGCCTCGCCCAGGGTCATCGCGTCGAGCGCGCCGCGCCGCGCGAGGACCTCGGCGAAGGCCCGGTCTGCGGCGGCGAAGTCCCCCTTCAGCTCCAGCCCCGAGGCGCGCGCGGAGAGCAGCCACAGATGGTTGGGCTCGTTCTGGACCAGGATGGGCGCGAGCGCCGCGTCGCCGCGGTCGAGCGCCGCGAGCCCGTCGTCGACCCGGCCCTGCGCGAAGCGCACGTAGCTCAAGTTGCCCCAGGCGAGGGCGACGTCGATGGGCGAGCCGTACGGGGCACGCTCCAGAGCCCGGACGCAGCCCTCGAGCTCCTGCCCCGCCTCGGCGTGCCGCCCGATGCGCAAGAGCTGGGTCCCCAAGGTGTTGCGCGCCACGGCCTCGCGGATGGGCGAGCCCAGGCGCATGGCGAGGTCCAGCGCGCGCTTGTAGAGCGCGATGGCCTCGTCATGGCGGCGCTGCTCGCTCAAGAGGTCGCCGCGGTAGAGCAGCAGGGCGAGCTCCAGCCGCGGAGGGCTGCCCAGCCGGCGCAGCCAGGCTTCGCAGTCGTGGGCGAGCTCCTCGGCGCGGTCCAGCTGGACGTCGCCCAGCGTCAGGAAGCGCAGCGCCCTCATCCGGGCTTCGAAGCTCGCTTCGTCGTCGCCCGCCGCGTCCGCGTCGCGCACCGCCTGCTGGAACAGCGGCCAGACCCCGCCCGCGCCCTGCGAGGCCCAGCGCGCGCGGGCGAGCAGAGTCTCGAGCGAGGCCACCTCGGCGCCGGCGTTCTCACGCCGGGCCTGCTCGAGCAGCGGCGCGGCCCGGTCGGCGGCCTCGGCGTACTTGCCCAGCTCGGTCAGCAGCGAGACCTCGGTGAGCGCGGCGCGCAGCGCCTTGCGGTCGGTGCGCGGCACGACGCCGGCGCGCGGCGCGGCGCAGTCGGCCGGGTCCGGCAGCCAGGAGACGAGCGCGCCCAGGTCGGAAGGCAGCAGCGGCCGCTGGGCCAGGAGCGCGACGGTCGCCGAGGCTTGGGCCCGGGAGCGCTCCAGGCACTCCAGCGCTTCGGAGTGCGCCGCCTGCCCGCGAATCGCCTCGCAGGCGGCCTGCTGGGCGCCCGCCCACCGCTGGAACTGGGCGTCGAGCTCGCCGAGGCCCGACTGCACCGCCCCTTCGGCCAGGCCCGCCGCCCGGACGCGCTGCTCGATGGCCATGCGGCTGGTGGCAGGCCAGTCGGCGGCCACGGCCTGGGCGGCCTCGCGCTCGCACCGGGTGGCCTCCTGGTGGCGCTGCCAGAAGAGCGCAGTGCCGCCGCCCAGGACCAGCACCGCGGTGAGCGCCCAGGGCACCACCCTCCGGGCGACGGCCACCGGGTCGCGCCGGAGGATCTCCAGGAGGTCCTCGAGCCGGGCGAAGCGGTCCTCGGGCTTGACCGAGAGCCCGCGGGTCAGCGCGGCGCGCAGCGAGCGGGGCAGGGCGCGCTTCGCGGGACGCAGCTCGCCCTTGAGCACGTGGTGGCGGATGACGCCGAAGTCCTCGCCGGCGAACGGCCGCTCGCCGCACAGCGCCTCCCACAGCGCCACGCAGAAGGAGAACTGGTCGGTGCGGGCGTCGGTCGCCGCGCCCTGGAACTGCTCGGGCGCCATGTAGGCGGGCGTCCCGGAGATCTGCCCGGCGACCGTGAGCGAGGGAGACGACGAGGTGACGGCGCCGGGAGCGGGGCGCTTGGCCACCGAGGGCTCCTCGACCGCCTCGACGTGGGCCAGGCCGAAGTCGGTGACCCGCGGCCGCCCGTCTTGGCCCACCAGCACGTTCTCGGGCTTGAAGTCGCGGTGCACCAGGCCCTTCTGGTGCGCGGACGCCAGGCCTTCGCCGGCGGCGAGGAACTGGCTGACGATCTCGCGGCGCCGCTTCCCGCGCAGCCAGTCGGCGAGCGTCGTGCCGCCCTCGACGAACTCCATGGCCACGAAGAGCTGGTCCTGGAAGGGAGCGGCGTCGAAGACCGGCAGGACGTTCGGGTGCGACAGCTGGGCCATCGCCTGGGCCTCGCGCAGCAGCCGCCCGCGCGCCTCCTGCGGGCTCGTGCCGCTCACCTTGAGGAGCTTGATGGCCACCTTGCGCCCCAGGTCGGGGTCGTAGGCCGAGTAGACGGCGCCCATGCCGCCCTCGCCGACCAGGTCGAGCACGAAGTAGCGCCCGACGAGGGTGCCGCGGGCGAGCCGCTCCAGGACGCGCTCGCCGGACAGCATCGTGCGTTCGCCGGACAGTCGCGTGGGCTGGAGCGTTGCCGAATCGTCGGCGCCCTGGCCGTCGGCGGAATTCGGGGAGCGGTCGTTCACGCGCGCAGTCTGCGACGACGGCGACCGGAGCGCCACTGACCGACCGTGCGCCGCCGGGCCGGGCGGGGCGATCACCCGAAGCCGTCTCGATCTCGTCGCGCCCCCAGCCCCGCTGTTGCGGGATCCGTTTGCACACGGCCGCCGGCTCCCGGGTCAAGCCACCAAACCGCTTGAGTGGCTGGCGCTGCCCAGCCCGGGAGACAGAGAGAGATGCGTTCCCTTGTTCTTGGAATCGTGGCGCTGTCCGTGACGCTGACCTTCGCCGGATGCGGCAGCCCGGGCGTGGAGATCGAACACCAGACCGGCAACGACGCCTCGTCGACATCCCAGCCCCAAGGCGAGACGAAGTGCGGCAGCGCGCTGTGCTACGCGGGCCAGTACTGCAAGGACACGGTCCTGAGCCTCTGCGAGAACGGCTGTCAGAGCGACCGCAACTGCGCCGAGAACCAGACCTGCACCGAGATCGACGACTTCTGGCACGTCGGCACCTGCCACAACAAGGCGGCGGCCTGCGGCAACGGCGTCTGCGAGTCCGGTGAGACCACCGCTTCCTGCTCCGCCGACTGCAAGGCGGCCGCGGTCTGCGGCAACGGCGTCTGCGAAGCCGGCGAGACCACCTCCTCCTGCTCGGCCGACTGCAAGCCCGCCGCGGTCTGTGGCAACGGCGTCTGCGAGGCGGGCGAGACCACCTCCTCCTGCTCGGCCGACTGCAAGCCGGCCGCGGTCTGTGGCAACGGCGTCTGCGAGGCCGGCGAGACCACCGCTTCCTGCTCGGCCGACTGCAAGCCGGCCGCGGTCTGCGGCAACGGCGTCTGCGAGGCCGGCGAGACCACCGCCTCCTGCGCCGGCGACTGCCCGCCTCCCGCCGTCTGCGGCAACAACATCTGCGAGGGCACCGAGCCGGCGACCTGCCCCAACGACTGCGTGGCCATGGACCGCATCGCCTGCAACGACAACTGCGACGGCTACGACTTCTTCCACTGCCTCGCCCCCGGCGCGCTGCAGACCTGCTACGACGCCTGCCAGGCCGCGACCGGCGCCCAGCTCAAGCAGTTCAACAACTGCGCAGGCACCGCGACCGTCTCCTGCGACCTGAGCTGCATGGACTACCTGCCGTAACGGGGCTTCGGGCTGCGGGCTTCGGGCTTCGGGCTTCGGGCTGCGGGCTTCGGGCTGCGGGTCAAGCCGCCGGACTGCAGAGCCCAACGTCCAAAGGCCAAAAGCTGCCACTTCGGCATCTCCGAGGCCTCGGAGGAGCGCGACGCTCCTTCGAGGCTTCGGCCTTTGGTGAGGCGATGGGGCCGCGCCGGGAACGTGAGCTACGATTCGCCGGCGAGGGCGCTCATGGATGGATTGTGCGAGTCCGCGACCTACTACCGCTCGGCGTTGTGGCTTGGCCTCGTGCAGGGCGAGGAGGTCGTGCGCTGGGCGGACGAGCAGTTGGCGTCCGGCGATGGCTCCGCGCTCCTCTGCGACGTCGCGCTCGCCCCGCCCGGCGATCTCGACGGCCCTGAGGGCGGCGCTGCAGCCTCTCGCCGCCGCAAAGGAGTCTCCGGAGGTCGTCGCGAGACTGCTCGACCTCGTCGCTGCGGACCACGCCGCGAAACGCCGCAGCGTCCGGGACACCATCGCCCTGCTCGGGCAGATGCACGCGGGGGTCACGCTGACGGACGAGCTGCGCGAAGCCCTGCACCCGTTCGGCATCCACGCCATGCTCGGCGCGGCCGGAGTCGAGGAGGCGGTCAGCGCCGACCTCGAGGCGCGGCTGGAGCACCTGCTCGCGCGCTAACACGCCCGAAAACGCCGACGCCCTCCGCAGCGGGAGGGCGTCGAAGCGCATCGGGACCGAATCGAATCCCCTACCGCCTGAAGCCTGCCTTACTCGCGCGTGCGGCAGGGCCGCAGCAGCCACACGGTCTCCTCGCCGGTGAAGCTGCCCAGGGTCTCGTTGCGGACGATGGCGGAGCTCGACGAGGCCTGGGCGCAGGCGACCGTGCCGTCCTTCTCGAAGTTGTTGGAGACGACCAGGCGGCAGTGCCCGCCGTCGGAGCCCTTGCCGCCCTGGTGGCGCACGATGATGAGGTCGCCCGGCTGCGCCTGCTTGAGCAGCTCGGTCACGCGGGCCTGCTTGTCCTCGTAGGAGAGCGCGTTCATCTCGATGGCGCCCTTCTGATCGAAGACGCGGTTGGGGCCTTTGGCGAAGGTGTGCAGGTCGACCGCCACCGGGTACCAGCCGTCCTTGTAGGAGGCCGGGACGAAGCCCGCCTGGTAGAGGCAGTCCATCACGAAGCAGTTGCACTTCCAGCGGCCCTCGGTCGCCGAGTACTCGGTCTGGTCCGGGCGGCGGTTGCCGGGCATCTTCGGGTTCGGGGTGACCCACTTGCCGGGCACGCCGTAGTTCTCGCCGAAGCGCGCGACGCGATCGACCGCGGCGTCGGCGATGCCCTGCAGCTTGGACTGGAAGGTGGTGTCCAGCGCCTCGAGGATCTTGCCCGGAGCGGTCTGGTTCCCCTCGGCGTCCAGGACGTTGACGCTGGCGGCCGCGCCGTTCTTGTCGAAGCGGTCGACCTGGCTGAAGAGCGCGTTGAGCTCGCCCTGCCCGGAGACCTTGCCGTCCTTGTTCAGGTCGGCCTTGGCGACGTCGGCGGCGGTCATGCCGGCCTTGCCGAGCGCTTCCTGGGCGGCCTTGTTCTCGCCCAGTTTCTTCAGGTCGATCGTCGAAGCAGCCTTGCTGGCGATGAAGTCGCTGCGGTTGACCTTGGTCATGGAACTCCCCCTGTGGAAAACCGAAAGGTGCTCCATTGTCGCACATGCCCGTACCAAGTTGCTTCCCGGAAGGGGGATGACCCGTGGTCTGGTCCGAGACTGAGCCTTCAAGGTCTTGAAACAACTATTGAATCAGGTGGCCTGTGTCCGGGGCCGGCACAGAAGGACCTGATGGGCGCGACGGCCACCAGGCTTGTGGCATCAGCGCCGGACGGTGGGGTCGTTCTTCAAGCTCGCCGGCACTCCGAGAGGTCGCCGACGGCGGAGATCGAGAAGTGCGCCCGGTCCGCGTGTGCGAACGACCAGGCTGCAGCGCCCGCGCCGAGCGCCGCCCGGTGGCTTGACCCGAAGCCCGCAGCCCGAAGCCCTTCTGCTATGGTGGCTCGCCGTGCAAGCCAAACATCTCGTCCCCAATGCGGTCACGCTGACGAACATCGTGTTCGGCTTCCTGGGGATCGTCGCCGCCGCGCAGGGCCGGTTCGAGCACTCCAGCTACCTGCTCTTCGCGGCCGCGCTGTGCGACATGCTCGACGGCCGGGTCGCGCGGATGCTCAACGCGACCAGCAAGTTCGGCATGGAGCTCGACTCGCTCTCCGACGCCATCTCCTTCGGCGTCGCGCCCGCCTTCCTCATCTACTCGTGCTCGCTCAAGGACCTGGGGATCCCCGGGCTGGCCATCGCCATCCTCTACTCGCTGTGCGGCGTGCTGCGGCTGGCGCGCTTCAACGTCACCACCTCGGAGCTTCTCCAAGGTCACGTTCCTCGGCTGCCCCATCCCGGCGGCAGGCGGCTACATCCTGTCGATGGTGATGGTGCGCGAGAGCCTGCCGCTCTGGCTGGTGGCCTTCGGCACCGCGTTCGTCGGGCTGTCGATGGTCTCGACGCTCAAGGTGCCGAAGTTCGGCTCCCGCGCCTGCGGCCCTCCCGGCTTCATGCTGTGGGTCGCCATCGCGACGTTCATCGCCCTGCTCGTCAGGCCCAGCGCCCTCACCTGGCACCTCTGGAACGGCTGGAACATGGTGATGCTCGCCACCAACTACGTGCAGCTCTACCGGCGCGGGCACCTGGGCCCCAGGCACGCCGCCGCTCCGGCCCTCGGCAACGGCTCCTCTGCGGACATCACCCCCGGCCCCTCTCCGGAAAGCGGAGAGCCTCAGATTCGAGCATTCCCTCGACAAGTAGGGTCAGCCTCTCTCGAGCATCTCCCAGGCGCGGAGCAGGTGGCGCCGATCGTCCTGCGACACGAGCCTGGGCGCACCCAGTGCCATCACGGCGTGAAGCAGTGCGTCCGCCGCGTGGTCCCAAGGCGGCGCCAGGCGACTCTCGCCGTCCTCGTCGATCAGCAATGCGGCCTCCCCGCCAACCTGCTGGGCCTGGTGACGAACGATTTGATAGACCACAGACAGGCCGTGGCCGATTGGCGAGGGCGCCCGCTGGCGCGCGGGAATCTCCAAGGTCCTCGCGTGGTCCTGGCCCGCGTGAATGGAGTCGCCGCGTTTCTCGGCCTGGAGCCAGGCATTCCAGGCGTTTGAGTAGCAGCGCCCGGCTCGGGGGTCGTCGGCGTCGGCGAGAAGCTGGGCGCCCTCGAGAGAGAGCCGGCGAGCCCGCTCGAGGACATCGACGACCGCGGCGCCGTGCTCGCCAAACAGCTTCGCCGCTTCCAGCTCCGCGAGCACCCGGACGGCCACTGCGCGCGTGTAGCCGGCGCCCGGCAGCAGCCCTGGCTGCTTCACTGCAGCGAGATCCTCCGGTCCGACCGGATCGACGACCTCGACCTCGAAGAGCCTTCCGGGCCATTGCGAGACGATCACCGAGCCGACGGTGTGGTCGACGATCAGCCACGGTGGGCGGCGATCGGCGTTCCTCAGCACCGCGCCGACCGACGCCGCGTCGTGGGCACGGCTCGCGTGGGACGCGTATAGGAAGCCGGGGGACATCCAATCTTCAATTCGGCGCTGTGGGTCGCCGTTTGAGGCGAGGACCGCTACGGCTCGCGCAGCCAGTACTGCGTGCGGCCGAGCAGCGCGAAGCCGACGTAGCCGCGCACCTTGAGCTTCTTTCCCCCGTCCTGCACGGCGATGTAGCACTTGTAGTGCTTGCCGTTGTCGGGATCGAGGATCTTGCCGCCGCTCCACTCGTCCCCGTCCTTCTTCAGGCCCTTGAGGATGGTCATGCCGATGACCCGCTTGTCCTTGTCCTCGCCCTCGCAGGCCGTGCACTTGGGGTCGGGGTCGTTGGCCGGCTGGTCGAGCAGCGCGGTGATCTTCCCGTAGACCTTCCCGCCCTCCTCCCAGATCTCCACGGTCGACTTGGCCTTGCCGCTCGAGTCATCGACGGTCTTCCACTTGCCCACCGGGCTCGTGGCGTCGACCTTCGCGGCGGGGGCGGCGGGCTTCGCATCGGCGGGCTTCGGGTCGGCGGCTGCCGCAGGCTTCGCATCGGCGGGCTTGGCGTCGGCGGGCTTGGCCTCTGCGGCTGCAGGCTTCACATCGGCTGGCTTCGCATCCGCGGCAGCGGGCGCAGGCTCGGCTGGCTTCGTGTCTGCTGCCGGCTTCGGCTCGGCGGCGGCAGGCTCCGCAGCGAAGGTCACGCGCGGCGCGACGAGCGCGAGCGCGGCAGCGAAGAGAGCCAGGGTCAGCGGGTTCGCCTTCATCGATGTCCTCCCTTGAAAGTTGGGGGGATGATGGTCGGGCATCCCGGGCGCTGGCAAGTGGCCGGCGGCAGCTCGTGAGGTCGATATGGCACGCGCGATTCTTCTGGTGGCACTCGCTTCGCTGAGCTCGTGCATCCCCATCACCGTCTCCACCCGCTGCCGCGAGGCCGCCAGCGCCTGCCTGGACGGCTGCCCCAGCAACTCGCCGTTCCGCGATGACCGCGCCTCGGGCTCGACGAACGATTCGCGCAACTCCTGCGAGAAGCGCTGCCACGACCTGGCGAGCTCCTGCGAGAGCGACCCGGGCGCCAGGTAGAACGGGACGCGGATCATCGCGTCCCGCAAAGCCGAGATCCCTCGCCGCCAGCCGTGGCGACGAGGGACCTGGATGATGCTCCGCTGCGAGACCGGCTACTGGGCGCCGTAGGCTCCGGTCCAGTAGTTCACCACGAAGAAGTCCTGCGCGACCTTGGCCTGGTCGTCACGCAGCACCTGCTTGTAGGCGAACATGCCCCACGAGTACTGGTTGGCGGGGGTGAACGCCGGCGTCGGCAGCCCGACCACCGTCGAGCTGAAGACGATGCCGTTGGAGGTGGACCGCTCCAGGTAGCCGCCGGAGCTGAAGCCCGCGCTCACCCCGGCCATCACCCCGCTCACCGCGACCTTGGCGGTGAAGTCCAGGCTGAAGGTCACGCCGTCCTGCCAGCTCTGGTCCTGGGAGATGGACAGCTCGCAGGTCTTGCTGCTGTTCCCCTCGGTCACGTTGAACGAGCCCAGCTGGCCGAAGGGGATGATGGTGCTGGCCATCCTCAGGCCGTTGCCGACGTCGACCATCGAGTGCGTCACGGTGGTGGGCACCTCGGCCTTCGCCGGGTAGCTCGCGAGGTCGTAGGGGACGTCCTTGAGCAGCTCGCGGGTGATCTGCAGGCCGCTGCTGTAGGTGGAGTTGTAGGTCTCGCGGGAGACGGACATCACCTGCGTGGCCTGCGGGACGTCGACGGTGATGGTCTCGCCGATGAGGCTGGGGTTCGGGTTGGCGGCGACGAGGTAGGTGTAGCGGTCGTAGGGCGTGGTGGAGAAGACGACCTGGTCCTGCCCGTCGCCGGCGGAGTCGCTCACCTGCTGGGTGACGGTCCGGCTCCAGCTGTTGCTGTGCGTGTACTCGAGCTGGGTCTGCACCTCGAGCTCGACGCTGAGGAGCGTCGTGCTCACGCCCAGGCCGGCGGAGAAGCTCGAAGTCGGTGCCGAAGAGCACGCCGGCGCGCGTGCTGAACTCGGCCCCGGTGCCGAACGAGCCGCCGGTGAAGGTGCCGAACGTCGTCGAGCTGTTGCCCTCGTTCTGGCCCAAGCCGTCGGTCAGCGGGGGCGCCGCGAGCAGGGCGATGATCTTGTTGTCCTTGTAGACCAGCGAGTGGGCCACGGGGCCCTGGCTGCGCAGCTTGGGGTTCCTCAAGCTGTGCGGCGAGGGGTTGGCCGCGTACTCGAGCAACATGCTGTCGTTGTCGACGTTCGCCGGGACCAGCAGGCCAGGACAGGTCGCGGTGCCGTCGTACGAGGAGGTGGCGAGGGTGCCGCTCTGGTCGAGCACCACGTAGTCCGGGGTCGCCGCGTAGTTCTTGTGCAGCGGCGTGCCGCTCACCGACTCCAGGTGGTCGCGCAGGCCCTTGGCCTTGACCTGACCGCCCTTCAAGAGCAGCAGGAAGTCCTGGCGCAGGTCGCCGTTGACGTCCCCGACCCCGAGGTCGGAGACGGAGTAGTTGTAGGCCCACTTGTCGACCGGCATCAGCGCGTCGTCCCAGACCAGCGTCGAAGCGGCGAAGGTCGTGCCCTTCTGCACGTGGAACGGCCACGGCCCGACGATGCCCTCTTCGACCTGGTCGCCGTTGTAGTCGATGGGGGCCAGGAAACGCTCGGGATAGGAGTTGAGCATCGCGACCGTCACCTCGATGTCCACCCAGGGGTGGCCCTGGACGGCCCCGCCCAGCTCGGCCAGGGCGGAGGAGGCGTCGAGGTCGTCGTACAGGTCGACCCGGACCTGCGAGTTCGGCCGCCAGGCATCGTGCCACCAGGCGCTCTCCCACGCCCCGACGACCAGCTCCTTCTTCCGGTCGCCGTCGACGTCCGCCAAGGCGATGTTGAAGAGGTTGGGGTTGGTGAAGTACTCGTAGCGCCTGGTCATCAGGTTGCCGGTCTTGTGGTTGCTGCCGATCTGGCCGAGCGTGGCGCCGTCGTAGAGGGCGAAGGAGACGGCGCCGATGCCGACGTAGAGGTGCTCGGCGACCCAGCCCGCCCAGGCGGCGTTGTTGGCCTTCTGGTCGTACCACCCGACCACGATCTGCACGGAGCGGTCTTCCTTCATGCTGCCCGCCGCCACCTTGGCCTTGAACATGCCCCGGTAGCCGGTGGTGGCATCGAGGTCGCCCTTGAGGTCGAGCGGCGCGTGGAGCGACGCGCAGCCGTGCTTCAAGTCGTCGAAGACGAACAGCTTGCCGAAGTGGACCGAGGTGTTGGTGGGCTGCACCGTGCCGAGGACGATGACCTCGTCCAGGCCGTCGCCGTCGAGGTCGGCCAGCGCGAGGTCGTAGTCAGTGTTGGCCTGGCCGGCCTCCACCGTCAGGTCGATGCCCGTCGGGACGACGGTGGTGAAGGTGGGGTCCACGACGGTGCTGGTGTCGGAGAGGCTGGCGTCCAGGATGCTCAGCTTGGCGACCGGCGCCGTGCCCGGCGCCCAGGTGAGGAGCACCGTCTCGTCCACGAAGTCGTCGTCGAGGTTGCCCGGCCGCGCGACCTTGCGGTTGGTGGCCACCAGGTCGGCGTTCTGTGAGCGGTGGAGCTGGGCGTGGTCGGGCGCGGTCACCCCCGGCGGAAGGCTGATGGGCTGGTCGTCGATCTTCCCGTAGGCCAGGTAGGGGTCGATGGCGTACTGGTTGTTCTGCGTCCCGTCATGGCTGAGGCCGAGGAGCAGGTACTCGGTCACCTTGGTGAGCGGGATGAAGCGCTGGTCGCCCAGCGGCGGGTTGTCGTTGCCCAGCGGCGGCTCGACGGTGACCGTCGCCTGGGCGGTAAGGCCCGCGGCGGCAGCGGTGATGACCACGGTCGCGGGCAGGCCCACCGTCGTCGGCGGCGTGTAGACCGTCGTCGCGCCCGTCGAGGCCGAGAGCGAGCCCGGCGCGCCCTGGGCCAGGGTCCAGGTGATCGCCTCGGTCGAGTTGAGCAGCGTCGCCGAGAGCGCCAGCGGGGCGTCCGCCGTCGTCATGCGGGAGGTCGCGGGGCTCACCGTGAGCTTGGCGGCCGGGGTCACGGTGATGATCGACTGCGCGGCGTGGCGGCCGACCATGGCGTACACGGTCACCGCCGTCGCCGCCGGGACGTCCTCGGGGGAGGTGTAGACCACGCTCGGGCCGGAGGTCGCCGACAGGGTGCCCACCGCCGGGCTGAGGCTCCAGAGCACGGCGCCGGTCAGGTTCTGCAGCGTGGCGCTCAGGGTCACCGTCTTGGCGCCGCCGGGAAGGGTGGTCGCCGCGGGGCTCACGGTCAGGAGCGGCTCGAGCGCGAGGTCGATCTTCGTCGAGGCGGTCAGGCCCGCGGCAGAGGCGGTGAGGGTGACCTGGGTGGAGGCCGCCAGCGACGCCGGCGGGGTGTAGGTGACGGCGGCCCCGGTGCTCGCCGAGAGGCTGCCCACGGAGGGATCGAGGGTCCAGTGGATGGTCTCGGTCGAGTGGCGCAGCGTGGCGGCGACGGCGACCGGCGCGCCGGCGGCGGTCAGGCTCAGCGCCGCGGGGCTCACGCTCAGCTCAGGCAGCGGATGGAGCGCGACGACGGCGTGGGCCTGGGCCCCGGCGGCCACCGCGGTGATGACCACGGTCGCCTCCGCGTCGAGCGTGACCGGCGGCGTGTAGCTGACCAAGGAGCCGGTGCTCGCCGACAGCGAGCCCACGGCCGGAGAGAGGGTCCAGGCGATGGGGGCCGTCGAGCCCGCAAGGGTGGCGGTGAAGGCGATGGGCGCTCCGGCTTCGAGCGCATCCGTGGTCGCGGGGGCGATGGAGAGCGTGGAGAAGGGCGTGACGACGATCTGCGCCTGGCCCTGGCGTCCGCCGGCGCTGGCCGTCACCACGACCGGGGTCTCGCGCTCGACGCTGGCCGGCGGAGTGTACTGGACCGAGGTGCCCGTCCCGTCCGAGAGGGTGCCCACGGCCGGGCTCAGGCTCCAGTTCACGGTGTCACCGATCTGGGCGGGGACGGCGGTGAGGGTCACGGGAGCAGCACCGGCCTGCACGTAGGCCTGCGCCGGGCTCACCACGACCACCGGAGCGGGGCCGACGGTGACCGTCGCCTGGGCCTGCAGGCCCGCGGCCGACGCGGTGATGATCACCGCCGTGGTCCCGTCGAGAGCGGACGGCGCGGAGTAGGTGACGCTGGTCCCGGTCTGGGCGGAGAGCGTCCCCACCGCCGGGCTCAGCGACCAGGAGACCGTGCCGCTGGCGTTCTTGAGGGACGCGGAGAGCGACAGCGGTGCCGCGCCCGCCAGCAACACGGTCTGGGCGGGGGTGATCGCCAGGGTCGGGAGCGGGCGGAGGGTGACCTTCGCCTGCCCCTGCAGCCCAGCGGCCGCGGCGGTGATGGTGATCTCGGTCGCGGCGTCGACGGTCGCGGGCGGGGTGTAGGTGACGCTGGCCCCGCTCTCGGCGGAGAGGGTGCCCACCGCCGGGCTCAGGCTCCAGGTGATGGTCCCGTCGGCGCCCGAGAGCTGGGCGCCGAGCGCGAGCGGTTCCCCTCCGGGCAGGATCGTCGCGGCTCCTGGGCTCACCGTCAGGGAGGGCGTCGACGCGGTGCCTCCGCAGGACGCCGCGAGGAGTGCGAGGACAAAGGCTGATTGCAGGACTGGGATGCGTCTCAAGGGCAGCTCCGGAAGAGGCCAAATCACCGCTTGGCGGCGCGCACCGTAGTCAACCGGCGCGCTCGCTCGGGTGAGGGAAATCCCGGACCTGTGTCGGGTGAGGTGGCTCAGCCCCGGCGTGCCTGGATGGCGCAGCGGCGCAGCTCGCGCATCCCGGTGACGCCCAGGCGGCTCTGGATGCGCTCGCAGTAGGACTCGATGGTCCGCGCGCTCAGGGAGAGCTGCTCGGCGATCTCGTTGATGCCGCAGCCCTCTCCGATCAAGAGGAAGATCCGGCGCTCCTGCGGCGGCAGGGACTCCGCGGCCGCGGGCGTCGAGGAGTGGGCGAGGCTCTCGGCCGCTCGCGGGCTCAGGTAGCGGCGGCCCACGAGCACGGCCAGGACCCCTTCAGCCAGGCACTCGACGGCATCGCGCTTGGTCACGTAGCCGCCGGCCCCGCAGTCGAGGGCCTCGCGGATGCGCGCCGGCTCCTCGTGCATGGAGTAGACGACGATGGGGAGCTCGGGCCGGCGCACGCACAGCTGCGCGATGGCTTCCAGACCGCTGCCCTGCTCGAGGGAGAGGTCGACGATGGCGGCTTGGAGAAGCTCGTTCGAGGCCAGCGCGGCCACGGCCTCGGCAGCGGTCGACGCGTAGGCCGCCAGGGCGATCCCCTTCTGACCGAGCACCAGGGCCAGCCCTTCGCGGACGGCCGGATGGTCCTCGACGAGGAGCACCTGCAGGGACGAGGGGCGGCTGGGCGAGATCATTGGGAAGTGTGCGAGCTCGGCTGCAGTCGGACCATAGCAGACGGCCATGCGTTCCTTGACCCTCGAAGCAGGCCACGCGATGACAGGGCGCTTCGAAGTCTTCGAGGGCTTTCCATGACGGGCTACGGCACCTCAGGACGCTTCATCGCCGCCGTGGCCGTCCTGGTCGGGCTGGGCGCCGCCTTCGCATTGGGAGGCTGTCCGGGCCGCGAGCCCGTGGCCACCGCCCGCCAAGGCGTCATCGACCTGTCCGGCGTGGAGCTGGCGAAGCGGGGGCACATCGGCCTCGACGGCGAGTGGGAGCTCTACTGGAACCAGCTCCTCTCGCCGGAGGAGCTCGCCGCGGGATCGCCGGCGCCGTCGGGCTACCTCGCCCTGCCCACGGCCTGGAACGACTTCGAGATCGGCGGCCAGCCGGTGGGCAGCCGCGGCTGCGCCACCCTGCGGCTGAAGCTGGTGCCCGCTCCTGGCCGCCAGCGCCTGGCCCTGAGGGTGTTCAACGTCAACGCCGCCTTCGCCCTGTACGTCGACGGCAAGCTCACCGCCCAGAGCGGGCGGGTCGCCGAGCAGGCCGAGAAGGAGGTGGCGGCGCCCTCCGACGTTCTGGCGCGGTTCGAGACCGAAGGCCGGCCCGTGGAGCTCGTCCTCCAGGTCTCCAACCACGCCTACCGCGCTGCCGGGCCGCTGGCCTCGCTCGAGCTCGGGACCGAAGAGGCGATGGCGGAGGACCGGAGCCAGCGCTGGGCGTGGGCCCTGTTCTGCGCCGGCTGCCTCTTGATGATGGGCGTCTACCACCTGGCCTTCTTCAGCTTCCGCCGCTCCGAGAAGGCCTTGGCCGACTTCGGGGCCTATTGCCTGTTGTGGCTGGGCTACTACCTGGGCTCGGAGTCGAGCGGCTGGGTGACCAATCTGGTGCTCCCGGGCTTGTCCAGCCGCGTCCTCGACGGCATCTCGATGGCCTGCTTCTTCGTGACGGTGCCGGTGGGCTACCGGTTCTTCCTCTCGCTCTACCCAGCCGAGTTCTCGACCACGCTGCTGCGCGTCGCCGCAGCGCTCGCGGCGGCGTTCGTCGGTCTGGCGGCCCTGGCTCCGTCCTGGGTCTTCACGTGGAGCCAGCCCGCCTACTACCTGTCCAGCTCGCTGCTCATCGTCGACAGCCTGGTCCGGCTCGAGCGTGCGCGACGGAACCGCCGCGACGGGGCGGCCTACATCCTGGCCGGCTTCCTGGTCCTGGGCCTGTGCGGCATCAACGACATGCTCAAGGACTTGCAGGTGCTGCGCACGGTCTACCTCTTGCCCGTGGGGATGCTCGCGTTCGTGATGTCGCAGGCGCTGGCGCTGGCCGGCCGGTTCGCCCGATCCTTCGCGGCCGAGCAGCGGCTCACGCTCGAGCTGGCGGGGCGCAACGAAGCCCTGGAGCGGGAGATGGCCGAGCGCGCCCGGCTGGAGCGGGAGATCGTCCGCACGAGCGAGGCGGAGCGACGGCGGCTGAGCCACCACCTGCACGACGGCGTGTGCCAGCTCTTGACCGCTGCGCGGCTGAGGTCCTCGGCGCTCCGCTCGACGCTGGAGGAGCCAGGCGCGGGCGCAGGTCCGGGCGAGGCGGCGCAGGCGTTCTCGAAGTTGTCGGACCTGCTCGAGCAGGCGTCGAGCCAGGCCTACGACCTGTCGCGCGGGCTGTGGCCCGCCGAGGATGCCAAGGAGGCGGACGGGGCCTCGCTCGAAGAGCTGGCGCGCCGCTTCGCCGCCTCGAGCGGCATCGCCGTGGAGTGCCGGCTCGAGGGCTGGAAGGAGGCCGGACGCGAGCAGGCGGCCCAGCTCTTCCGCATCGCCCAGGAGGCGCTCGTCAATGCCGCCAAGCACTCGCGGGCCACGCGCGTCGAGGTGTCGCTCGAGCGAAGCCCGCCGCGGTCGCTGACGCTCAGGGTGCGCGACGACGGCGTGGGACGAGCGGCCGCCGCCGCGACGGACGGCGGCCTCGGGCTGCGAATCATGGCCCACCGCGCCAGCATCGTCGGCGGGACGCTGGAGATCGCCGACGGCGAGGCCGGTGGGACCGTGGTGAGCTGCACCGTCCCCTGCGGCATCGAGCACGAAGCGGGGTAGCGGCTCACTCGGCCGGGACGAACCGGTTCACCAGCGAGATGATGCCCAGCAGGAGGACCAGCGCGTACAGCACGCCCAAGGCCTGGGCCAGCTGGCAGTAGCCCGCGCCGGTGGCGGGCGACTCGCCACGGCGGATGCGCCCCAGCTCATGCCAGGCCAGGATCCCGCCGGCGATGCCCGGAGCCAGGCCCAGCGGTCCCAAGAGCGCCAGCACCAAGCTCGCCTTCGCCTCCCTCGACGGCGGCCGGTTGCTGCGGCGGTCCTCGCAGGCGGCGCAGAGCACCTGGCCGTCGACGGAGCGCCGGCAGGCGGGGCAGACGAAGGCGCCGCAGCGGTCGCACAGCGCGCAGGCCTCAGCCGCAGGGTGGGCAGCGCAGAAGCGTGTCTCGGCCGCAGGCGCAGCTGCCTCAGGTGAAGGGTCCATCGACTGAAGGTGTACCACGCGGCCTTGCGGTAACGTCCCGGGCCATGAAGCTCTGCCCCAATCCCGACTGCCGCTACCGTACGCGCCACGGAAAGGCCGCCGAGTACCAGGACTCGGCAGTCAATTGCAGCGACTGCGGAACGGCGCTGGTCGATGCCCCCGCGCCTGCCCCGCCCGCCGATGGAGAGACCAAGCCGACTCGCCAGCGCGGGCCGACGGGGCCCCGGCCCTGGGCGCGGCTCGCGATCACCCTGGTCTGCTGCGTGCTGGTGGTGGCGGGCACGCTCATCCCCCTCCCTGGCACCTGGGAGCTGCAGCAGTCCCTGCGCCAGTCCGGCGGGCTGCTCTCGCTCTTCAACCTGCGCGCCTCCGCGGCGCAGCTGAGCCTCCTGGCGCTCGGCGTCAACCCCATCGTCTCGGCCTTTGGCCTGGTGGAGCTGGTGGCGGTCCTCGTGCCGCGCCTGCGCCCCCTGCGGATCGGCGGCTTCGAAGGCCGGGCCGTGCTACGGCGCTGGGTCATCGGGCTCGCAGCGCTGTTCGCGTTCATCCAGTCCGTGGGCATCGCCATCTACGAGCGCGATCTGGGCCAGCGAATGGGCGGGTACTCTTTCTCGGTCTCGCTCGAGCCCTGGGTCCCGTGGGCGACCGTGCTGCTGCTGCCGCTGGGGACGCTGGCGTTCGCGGTGCTCGCAGAGATCGTCAACCGTTGGGGGCTGGGCAACGGCTTCTCATGCTTGATCCTCGCCTCACTCTCGACCTCGCTCGCCGACGCGGCCGTCCAGACCCTCTTCCAGGCTCGGTCCTCCACCGCCAGCGCCGGCAGCCTGCTCGTCCTCGTCTTCTTCGTCGTCGGCGCCGTTACGCTGGGCGCGTTGGCCCTCCTGCGGCGCGGGCCCTTCCGCGTCGAACCCAGGCCCTTCGCCCTCGAGCTTCCGCTGAGCGGCCTCGACCCGATCGGGTTCGCGGGCTCGGTCGCCCTGCTGCCTGCGACCGTTGCCGCCTCTCTCGGCCTGCGGCTCAACGAGCGCGCGTTCGACGTGCTCGGCTCCGGCGTCGTGAACCTGGTCCTGGTGGGCAGCCTCGGCGTGGCGCTCTCCATCCTCTACAGCCAGCCGCGCCGGGTCGCGCGGCTATGGCTGGGCCGGACTCCTTCCGAGGCCGAGCTCGGCACGGTGTGGGGCCAGGTGGCGGCGGCGGCGGTGCGCGGCACCGTCCTCCTGCTGGCGCTGCGCGCGCTCCCGCTGCTCTTGGAGCTCGTCAATGTGCCGGTCCGCATCGAGCTCACCTTCGTCCTGGTCCCTACCGCGATCCTGCTGGACCTGGGCGCCGAGTGGAGCTTCCGGCGCAGGCACCCTCGCCTGCTCGCGGCCTACCCCGTCCACCGCGTCTACGCCGTCCAGCCGGCCTTGAAGGCGCTCGAGGACGCCGGCATCCCCACCTTCCCGCGCGGGCTGCATCACCGGACTCTGCTGCAGCTCTTCGGGCCCTATGTCCCGGTGAGCCTGCTCGTGCCCGAAGAGAAGGTGGAGGAAGCCGCTCGCATCGTCGAGAAGCGACTGGCGGAGCCCGAGGGCTGAATTCTTCTCCGACCGGCGCTGGCCCAGCGCGCCTCAGATCTTCAAGTGCACTCGGGCGCCCCCGGCACGGAGGCCGGGCACTACCCACCTTCGCGCCTCAGAATCTTCAAGTGCACTCGGGTGCCCCCGGCACGGAGGCCGGGCACTACCCAATGCGCGAGGTTGCCCGCCTGCATCCTTGGAAGATCCGCGTCCGGGAGTTATACGAACGCGCTTTGACTCGATCCGGAGACACCCATGGCCGCTGAGACCCCCGCCAAGCCGGCAGGCGACAAGCCCGCTGCCGAGCAGCCGTCGCTCAACTTCATCCGCCAGATCATCGAAGAGGACCTCAAGAACGGGAAGAACGGCGGCGCCGTGGTCACCCGCTTCCCGCCCGAGCCCAACGGCTACCTCCACATCGGGCACGCCAAGTCCATCTGCCTCAACTTCGGGCTGGCGCGCGACTACAAGGGCCGCACCCACCTGCGCTTCGACGACACCAACCCGGAGAAGGAAGAGCAGGAGTACATCAACTCGATCATGACGGACGTGAAGTGGCTGGGCTTCGACTGGGGCCAGCACCTCTTCTACGCCTCCGACTACTTCGAGCAGCTCTTCGACTGGGCCTGCGTGCTCATCAAGAAGGGGCTGGCCTACGTCGACGACCAGACCGCCGACCAGATCAGCGCCAACCGCGGCACGCTCACCGAGCCCGGCAAGGAGAGCCCGTTCCGCAACCGCTCGGCCGACGAGAACCTGGACCTGTTCCAGAAGATGCGCGCCGGCGAGTTCCCCGACGGCAGCCGCGTGCTGCGCGCCAAGATCGACATGGCCTCGCCGAACCTGAACTTCCGCGACCCGGTCATGTACCGCATCCGCCGCGAGGAGCACCCGCGCACGGGCAACAAGTGGTGCATCTACCCCATCTACGACTGGGCCCACGGGCAGTCGGACGCCATCGAGAAGATCACCCACTCCATCTGCACCCTGGAGTTCGAGAACCACCGGCCGCTCTACGACTGGTACATCGACAACGTCGGCATCCCGCACCACCCCCAGCAGATCGAGTTCGCGCGGCTCAACCTGACCTACACGGTCATGAGCAAGCGCAAGCTGCTCCAGCTGGTCAACGACAAGGACGTGATGGGCTGGGACGACCCGCGCATGCCGACGCTGGCCGGCATCCGCCGCCGCGGCTTCACCCCCGAGGCCATCCGCGCCTTCGCCGACCGGATCGGCGTCTCCAAGCGCGAGAGCACGGTGGACGTGACGCTGCTCGAGAACGCGGTGCGCGACGACCTGGACCCCAAGGTGCCGCGCGTGATGTGCGTGCTGCGGCCGCTGAAGGTCATCATCGACAACCTGCCCGAGGGCCAGGTCGAGGAGCTCGACTGCCCCTACCACCAGCAGAAGCCGGAGCTGGGCAGCCGCAAGGTGCCGTTCACCCGCGAGATCTACATCGAGCGGGACGACTTCATGGAGAACCCGCCGAACAAGTTCTTCCGGCTCGGCCCGGGACGCGAGGTGCGGCTGCGCTGGGGCTACTTCCTCAAGTGCAACAGCTTCGTGAAGAACGAGGCGGGCGAGGTGACCGAGCTGCACTGCACCTACGACCCCGCGACCAAGGGCGGCAACGCGCCGGACGGCCGCAAGGTCAAGGGCACCATCCACTGGGTGAGCGCCCAGCACGCGCTGCCCGCCGAGGTGCGGCTCATCGACCGGCTCTTCAACGTGGAGAACCCGGGCAGCGCCAAGGTGAAGGACTGGAAGGCGGAGATCAACCCGAGCTCGCTCGAGGTGCTCAAGGGCGCCTTCGTCGAGCCGAGCATGGCCAACGCCGACCCCGAGCGGCGCGTGCAGTTCGAGCGCACGGGCTACTTCCGGGCCGACCCGAAGGACAGCAAGCCGGGCGCGCTGGTCTTCAACCGCATCGTCAGCCTGCGCGACACGTGGGCGAAGGTGAAGGGCAAGGAAGACTGACCCGAGCCGCAAGCGTCAGCGCGTCGGGCCTCCTACAGCCCTGGGCGGTGATGAGGTCCGAATCGAGCAGAGCCAAGCGATGAGATGTCGATGGGGCAGGTCTCCGCGACCTGCCCCATCCTTTTGTCCATGTTTCCCAAGGGTTGGACTGGTCTCCTCCCAATGACCGATGCCTTCCGCCCGTCGACCGATGGAATCGGAGACCGCTCGTCGCGAGAATCCCTACAGAACGACGCCGCACAAAGCGGCGGGAACTCAAACCGAAGCAAAGCCGGCGAGGAGAAAAGCCATGATGAACCGCATGAACGCCCTCATCCGCTCTGAAGAAGGCCAGGGCATGACCGAGTACATCATCATCGTCGCCCTCATCGCGATCGCCGCCATCGCCGTCATCACCATCTTCGGCCAGAACCTGCGCGCGCTCTTCGCCGCGTCCGCCAACGCCCTCGGCGGCGAGCAGGACGACGCCAACGTCAGCTCCGCCGGCAGCGCGGGCTCGAGCTTCTCGGCCAAGCGCAAGGCCATCCAGAACTTCGGCACCAACAGCCAGAACAACGAGTAATCGCTTCTTCGAAGTCCTTCGGTTGTTCAAGGCGGCGTCCGAAAGGACGCCGCTTCTTTGCGGGTCACCCGTCAGACCGTCATTGCCACCCGTCAGCGCTGACGGAGGCTTCGAGCCTGCCATCGAGGTGGCTTCAGAACTGCTCGTCCAGCCAGCGAACGATCCGCTCGAGGAGCGTCGGACGCCCCCGCTGCGGTTCTTCCGTGAGATCCGAGAGTTGGCGGATGGGGCCCGTCAGCCGCGGGAACTTGAAGGCGAGCTCGCGCGGGGTGACCACGTCCCAGGCTTTGGCGGTGTTGTCGGCCGGTCTCTCGGGTCGGTTGGCCATGGCTGGACGAGTCTGCAAGCGACAGGCCCTGGTCTGGAGCGGGGCGGGCGATGGCACGGGCGCCTGCTGCGCCTAGGTTGCCTGCGGTGGGGGCAATCCATGCGTCTACTCGCTCGGGTCGCGGTGCTGGTGTCGCTGGCGGTGCCCGTCCAGGCTGCGGAGATCCGCAAGGGCGACGCCGTGGTGGTAGGCCCCAGCGAGGTGATCGCCGACGACCTCTACGCCTTCGGGGGAACCATTCGCGTGGAAGGTGTCGTCCGCGGAGACCTGCTCGCCTTCGGCCAGCGGGTGTTCGTGCCAGGCAGGGTCGAAGGCGACGTGATCGCCGCGGCGAGCGAGCTGGACCTCGACGGCGCGGTCGGGGGAAGCGTGCGCGTCGCGGGCGGACGTCTGAACATCCGCGCCAAGCAGATAGGGCATGACGTCGTCGTCGCCGGCGGCGAGACGACGCTGGGCCCGGACACCACCGTCCGCAAGGACCTCCTCGCCGCAGGCACCAAGCTGCACATCGCCTCTCCGGTCGCGGGCACCGTGCACGCCGCTGCCAACGAGCTGGAGCTCGATGCCCCGGTCGGCGGCGACGCCGACCTCCGCGCCGAAAAGCTGGCGGTGGGGTCGAAGGGCGCCGTCGGCGGGGTGCTGCGCTACTCCTCCGCCGAACCAGCGAATCTCTCTCCCCAAGCGCAGCTGGCCCGGGTCGAGCAGGAGCCGGGGGCGACGCGCATCCCTCCCGCGCTGGCCTTCCTGGTCGGCTGGGTCCGGCTGGCGATCGGGCTCTTCGCGCTCGGCCTGATCTTCCGGCTGCTGGCGCCACGCTGGTCGCTCGCGGCGAGGACCGCCCTGCGCCAGGAGCCGGGCCGCTCGGTGGCCTTCGGCGCCGTCGCGCTCGCCGGGGTGCCCATCGCGGCGCTGATGCTCTTCCTGCTGGGAGCGCTCCTGGGCGGCTGGTGGCTGGGGCTGGTGGTCCTGAGCGCGCTGGGAATCGCCATGGCCCTGGCCTTCCCGCTCGTGGGCATGCTCGCGGGCGAGTGGATCGCGCACAAGGCCGGCAAGCACGAGGCGCGGCTGGGGGCCTCGCTCGTCCTGGGGATCGTGACGCTCGCGCTCCTGCTCAAGGTCCCCATCCTCGGCGCCGTGCTGGCGGTGGTCACCCTGCTCTTCGGACTGGGCGCGCTGCTGCTCGGCGGCTGGAACCTGCGGCGCGTGCCGGCGGCGGCATAGGACAAGGCGCCCCGAAGCTCGTTTCGGCCGGAGAGGTCGGGCCGGAGAGGTCGGGCCGGCGACTGAAATCGCGCCTGAGATTGCGAAGCCCGCCTGCGCGGGCTGGGATCCCGCAGGTAGGTCAATCGCCGCTAAGGCCACTTGGACTTGAGCGTCCCAGTTGGCGCCTACAGATTCTGCTGACCACCCAGCCTGCGCAGGCAGGCTTTGCAACGTCAGGCGCGGCTTCAGCCGCCGGCAACCTGGCACGGGGCTCGGGGCTCGGGGCTCGGTGCCGGGGCCGGGGCTCGGGGCTCGGGGCTCGGGGCCGGGCCGGAGGTCGCCGACGCAACACCTTCGCTGGATTGACCAGCCAATCAGTTGCGCGGCTGGCGCGGTGGCCGGTAAGCCTCCGCGCATGAAAACCATCGCCCTCGCCACTGCCCTGTTCGCGACCCTCGCGGCCGCTCCCGTCTCCGCGCAGCCGCTCGTCGAGCCCTCGACCGACATCAAGTTCGAGAAGGCGCCGACCATCGACGGCAAGCCCTACCTGTGCCTGGGCACCGGGCTGCGCAAGAAGGCCTTCTTCAAGGTCTACGCGATGGTCTTCTGCGTGGAGGATGCGGCCGGCCGCCCGGCGCTGGCCAAGCTGCTCGAAGGCAACACCAAGTCTGCCGCCGAGCTCGCCGACGACCACGAGTTCTTCAAGAAGCTGATGGCGCTCCCGGTGGAGAAGGCCGCGGAGATGGTCTTCGTGCGCAACGTCGGCAAGGAGAAGATGAAGGAGGCCTTCGAGGAGAGCCTGACCAAGGCGCTGGGCAAGGGCGAGAAGGCGCGCATCGACGCGTTCCTGGCCGCCAACATGGACAAGGACCTCAAGGAAGGCGACCACATGATCCTGCGCACCAAGCCGAGCGGCGAGCTGACCGTCGGCCTGGTCGGCGCGCTCAAGACCAGCACGGATCCCGTCCTGGCGCCGGCGGTCTGGTCGCCCTACCTCGGCGCCGACAGCGTCGCGCCGTCGCTCAAGAAGGCGGTGGCGGAAGGCGCGCTGGCGGCAGTGAAGAAGTAGCCGAGATGGGCTTCGGGACCAGCACCCGGTGGCTTGACCCGAAGCCCGAAGCCCGAAGCCCAAAGCCCGCTTCTAGAACCCGAGGCTGGGAACGGGCTTGAGCTGCTTGTTCCGGTCGATGCACACCAGCTCGACGGTGGCCGCGACCAAAAGCTTCGGCTGCTTGGTGGCGCACTCCACGCGCTGCTCGAAGGTGACGCGGTACTGCGAGACCAGCTTCGCCCGGCTCACCACCTCCAGCTGGTCGCCCAGCTCGGCGGCGTGCTTGAAGCTGACGTCGATGCGGTAGACGACGAAGTTGGTGTCCTGGTGGCGGGCGAGGTCGGCGACGTTGAGGCCGTGCGCTGCCAGGAACTCGGTGCGGGCGCGCTCGAAGTACTTGAGGTAGTTGGCGTGGTAGACGACGCCCTGGCAGTCGGTGTCCTCGTAATAGACCTTGCAGGGCAGGCGGTACTCGGCGGAGGTCGGCACTTGGGCGGCGTCGGTCGGCATGGCCGGCATCTTGTCAGAACGAGCGACCCCGGGCGAAAGCCAATCAACCAGAAAGATGCTCTTGGCGACCTTGGTCCCTTGGCGACCTTGGCGATTCAGCAGGTCCCCATCGCGCCACCAAGGACGAGCGGCAAGGTTCAAGCCCTGGCCCCTCGACGAGCTCGCGGTTCAGCGCCGCAGCATCGGGGCCGACACCATCGCCGGGCGAGCAGGTGCTGGGGCAGGCGCGCGAGGCGGAGTGGGGAGCGAAGGCGCCGGCGCCGAGACGATCGAGGCGGCGGGCCCGGGGGCCTTGCGCTTGTAGAAGACCGACCTCAGGTGCCGCTGCGGCTCCGAGCTCGGGGACCAGCGCGCCGATCGACTCGGTCGCCCCGATGATCAGGCTGCCCTCGGGGCCCAGCAGCGCGCCCAGCCGCTGGAACAGCTTCGCGCGGTCCGCCTCCGAGAAGTAGATGGCGACGTTGCGGCAGAAGATGAGGTCGAACGGGCCCGGCACCGACAGCGGCTGCAACAGGTTCAGGTGGCGGAAGGTCATCATCGCCCGCAGCTCGTCGCGCGCCTTGTAGCGGTCCCCCACCTTCTCGAAGTGCCGGTTGATCTGCTCGGGCAGCAGTCCGCGCTCCAGGTCCATGCGGTGGAAGTGGCCGTAGCTGGCCTGCGCCACCGCGCGGTCGGAGATGTCCGTGCCCAGGATGCGGAGGTCGTAGCCGGACAGGTCTCCCAGCGTCTCCTTGAGCGTGATGGCCGTGCTGTAGGCCTCCTGCCCCGTCGAGCAGGCCGCGCTCCAGATGCGCAGCGGCACCGGCCGCACGTTCAGCTTCTTGTAGCGGTCGACCGCCTCGGGGATGAGCTTGTGGCGCAACAGCTCGAAGGGCGAGGTGTCGCGGAAGAACGAGGTCTCGTTGGTGGTGATGGCGTCGATGATGCTCTGGCGCATCTTCGGGCCGGGGTCGGCCTTCGCCTTGCGGTACAGCTCGCTGAAGCTGGTGGAGCTCGTCTCGCGCAGCAGCGGCGCGAGCCGCGTCTCCAGGAGGTAGCCCTTGGTCTCGTCGAGGACGATGCCGCACAGCTCGAAGACGTAGCGCGACCACGTCGCCTGCTCGTCCTTGGTGATGGCCACCGGTCCGCTCATGCGTGCCGGCTCCGGACCGCGGCGGTGATGCGCGAGGCGATCTTGGCGAGGGGCAGCACCTCGTCCACGACGCCGGCCTCGACGGCCGCGCGCGGCATGCCGAAGACGACCGACGACGCCTCGTCCTGGGCCAGGATGAGGCAGCCCTGCGGCTTGAGCAGCTGGAGCCCGCGCGCGCCGTCGTCGCCCATGCCGGTCAGGATGGTCGCGACCGAGCGGCCCGCGAAGCGCTGGGAGACGGAGCGGAACAGGAAGTCCACCGCCGGGCGGCAGTTGTTCTCCGGCGGGTCGTCGCTGATGCGCACGGTCAGCCCTTCGGCGCCCCCGCCGGCCACCCCCATCTGCCGCCCGCCGGGCGCGATGTAGACGGTGTTGGCCGCGACCCGGTCGCCGTGGGCCGCCTCGACGACCTTGAGCGCACAGCGCTCGCCCAGGCTCGAGGCCAGCGAGGCGGTGAAGACCGGCGGCATGTGCTGCACGATGAGGACCGGAGCCCCCAGGTCGCCGGGCAGCTCGGGCAACAGCGTCATCAGCGCCTTCGGCCCGCCGGTGGAGACGCCGATGAGCACCAGCTCCGCCGGCCGCTGGCCGCCACCGCCGCCGGTCGAGAGCAGCGAGCGCATCGACACCGGCTGCGGCGAGAGGGGCTTGGCCGGCGCCGGGGACCGGGCGGCGGCCGGGGTGGGGGCCGGGGCCGGGGCGGCGGCGGTGGGGCCCGAGGTCGGGCGGCGCAGGATGGCCCGCATGCTCAGCTGGTGCTTGAGCATGCGCACGATGGGCGAGAGCTCGGCGCGGATGGCCTCGCGGCTGGCGTCGGCGCTGCCGGCGTCCGGCTTGGTGATGAAGTCGAAGGCGCCCAGGTCGAGCGCGCGCATGGTCATCTTGCCGCCGCGCGGGGTCAGCGAGCTGATGACCACCACCTTCATCGGGTCGTTCGAGCGGCGCAGGGCCTCCAGCACCGCCAGCCCGTCCATCTCCGGCATCTCCAGGTCCAGGGTCAGGAGGTCGGGCTTGAGCTCCTGCACCCGCTGCAGCGCCAGCTTGCCGTTGCCGACGCTGCCCACCACCTCCACGTCCGGCTCGCGGCGCAGCACCTCCGCGATGACGCGGCGGAACAGGATGGAGTCGTCGGCGACCAGGACCCGCAGGCTCATAGGCTTCTCGAGAATGGCTCGGGCGGCGGCGCCGCCTTGGGCCATCGCTCCTCTCAAGGGCTCGAATCCAACGTCGCGCTCAGGTCCAGCAGGGCCACCAGCCGCTCGGCCCCGCGGAAGACCCCGCGCAGGTTCCTCGCCTGCACGCCGTGGACGTTGCCGGGCGCCGGCTCGATGGCCTTGGGGTCCACGGCGATGGTGTCCGCGACCTGGTCGACCAGCACCCCGACCGACTCGCCCTTCCAGTCGACGATGAGCACCCGCGCCTCGGGCCCCGGGTCGACCGACGTCAGCTGCAGGCGCGCGCCGAGGTCGATGACGGTGACGATGCGCCCGCGCAGGTTGCGGATGCCCACCACGTGCGAGGCGGCGTGGTGCACCGGCGTGATGTTGCCGGGGCGCACCACCTCCTCGATGTCCTGGGCCGAGACGCCGAAGGCGGCCTGGCCCAAGAGGAAGGTGGCGACGAGCTGGACGTCCTGGCTGGTGGTCTCGGCTGCGGCAGACATGGCCTGAGGGCCTCCTCACATCTTGAACTGGGCGGTCAAGCCGCGCAGCTGCTCGGCGAGCTTCGACAGGGAGGCGGCGCTGGCCGCGACCTGCGCGCCGCCCTGGTCAATCTCCACCGCCGCCGAGTTCACCCCGGCGATGTCCTGGGCGATGGTCTTGGAGACGGTCGCGGTCTGCTCGACGCGGCAGTTGGAGTCGCTGACGCCGGTGGTGGCCTGGGAGATGTTGCGGGCCACGTCCTTGGTCACCGCCGCCTGCTCCTCGATGGAGGCGGCGATGGAGCTGACCAGGCCGCCCACGTCCTGGACGACCCCGGTGATCTTCTCGATGTCGGCGATGGCGCCGCCGGTGGAGCTCTGCACCCCGGAGATCTTGGTCTTGATGTCCTCGGTGGCGGCGGCGGTCTGGCGGGCCAGCTCCTTGATCTCGTTGGCCACCACCGCGAAGCCCTTGCCGGCGGCGCCGGCGCGGGCGGCCTCGATGGTGGCGTTGAGGGCCAGGAGGTTGGTCTGGCTGGAGATGTCGGTGATGGTCTCGGTGACCTTGCCGATCTGCCGGGCGGCGTCGCCGAGCTCCTTCATGGTGGTGGTGACCACCTGGCCCTGCGCGGTGGCCTGCTCGCTGATGGTGCGGGCCTTGGCGGCGTTGTGGGCGACCTCGGCGATGGCGGCGCTCATCTGCTCGGTGGCGTTGGCCACCGTCGAGAGGCTGGTGGAGGCCTGCTTCATCCCGGCAGCCACCGAGAGGGTGTTGGCGCTGGCCTCCTCGGCGGCGGCGGCGACGGTGGTGGCCCGGCTGCGCATGGTCTGCGCCCCGCCCGTGGTCTGGCTGGCGATGGTGGACAGCTCCGTGGACGAGGCCGCCAGGGTCTGCACGCCGGTGGAGATGTCGCCCACCATCCGTCGCAGGTTGTCGACCATGGCCTGAGCCGCGCGCGACAGGTCGCCCATCTCGTCCTTGCGGGCGAGCGCCTCGGCCTCGATCTCCACCGTCAGGTCGCCCTTCGAGAGCTGGTCGACCACCTGGACGAACGCATTCACCGGCCTGGAGACGCTGCGGCTGATGACGAAGCCGGCCACGATGGCGAAGAGGAACACCAGCACGCCGCCCAAGGAGGCGGAGAAGCGTGCTGCGGAGATGTTCTCCAGCGCGATCTTCTCCTGGGAGGCCTGCATCTCGTGGCGGAAGGCCAGGAAGGCATCCACGGCCTCCTCCACCTTCGCGTTGGCCGGGAGCACCCGGTCGTCGAACTGGGCGAAGGCCTCCGCGTCCCTGCCCGCCATCGCCAGGTCGGCGGCTTCGGCGTCCGCCGCGCGCAACGCGGTCACCGCGTCTTCGCACTTCCGGAGCAGCTCGCGCCCGTGCTCCTTGTAGAGGAGCTTGCGGACGTCCTCCATCGCAGAGGCCACCTTGCGGTGCTGCTCGGCGATGGCGGTGAGCGCGACCTTTCTCCTGGCCGGCTCGTGCTGAGTGAGGAGCGCCCCGACGTGGATGACGATCCCGTCGATGTCGCGGACCATGTCGCCGATGAGGGCCATCAGCCGGCTCTCACTCTCGAGGTTGTGGGTCGCGTCCTCGATGCGGCCGAGGTTGACGATGGTGAAGGTCGTCGCCAGCGCCATCACGACGATCAGGGCGCCGAAGCCGAGGGTCAGCCGCCAGGAGACCTTGAGGTTGTTGAGCATCATCGGCGTTCTCCCGATCCTCGGCGGGCGCTGAGCACCGCTCGCAGCCTCGGCAGCGGGCTCACATCCTGAACTGGGCGGTCAGGCCGCGCAGCTGCTCGGCGAGCTTCGACAGGGAGGCGGCGCTGGCCGCGACCTGCGCGCCACCCTGGTCGATCTCCACCGCCGCCGAGTTCACCCCGGCGATGTCCTGGGCGATGGTCTTGGAGACGGTCGCCGTCTGCTCGACGCGGGAGTTGGAGTCGCTGACGCCGGTGGTGGCCTGGGAGATGTTGCGGGCCACGTCCTTGGTCACCGCCGCCTGCTCCTCGATGGAGGCGGCGATGGAGTTGACCAGGCCGCCCACGTCGCGGACGACGCCGGTGATCTTCTCGATGTCGGCGATGGCGCCGCCGGTGGAGCTCTGCACGCCGGAGATCTTGGTCTTGATGTCCTCGGTGGCGGCGGCGGTCTGGCGGGCCAGCTCCTTGATCTCGTTGGCCACCACCGCGAAGCCCTTGCCGGCGGTGCCGGCGCGCGCGGCCTCGATGGTGGCGTTGAGGGCCAGGAGGTTGGTCTGGCTGGAGATGTCGGTGATGGTCTCGGTGACCTTGCCGATCTGCCGGGCGGCCTCGCCGAGCTCCTTCATGGTGGTGGAGACCACCTCGCCCTGGGCCGTGGCCTGCTCGCTGATGGTGCGCGCCTTGGCGGCGTTGTGGGCGACCTCGGCGATGGCGGCGCTCATCTGCTCGGTGGCGCTGGCCACCGACGAGAGGCTGGTGGAGGCCTGCTTCATCCCGGAGGCCACCGACAGCGTGTTGGCGCTGGCCTCCTCGGCGGCGGCGGCGACGGTGGTGGCCCGGCTGCGCATGGTCTGCACGCCGCCCGTGGTCTGGCTGGCGATGGTGGACAGCTCGGTGGAGGAGGCCGCCAGGGTCTGCACGCCGGTGGAGATGTCGCCGACCAGCTTGCGCAGGGCGTCGATCATCGTCTGGGCAGCGCGGGAGACGTCGCCCAATTCGTCCTTGCGCGAGAGCGCCTCGGCGTCGATCTCCACCGTCAGGTCGCCCTTGGCCAGGTCTTTGAGGACCAGGCCGAAGTGGTGGATGGGCTTGGTGATGCTGCGGGTGATGACGAGGGCGGAGCCCACCGCCAAGAGGAGCATGAGGAGCGCGCCCACCACCACGGTGGACTGGGTGCTGGCGACGTCTCGGACCGCATCCTCCTGCACGGCCTTCTGCCGGATCCCGAGGAAGCCGAGGTAGTCGTCGATGGCCTTGGCCAGCTGGCGATTGGCGGGTTTGACCACCTGCTCGAAGAGGACCAGCGCCTCGGCGTCGCGGCCGGCCAGGGACTCCTCGAGCGCCTTGTCGTCGGCCTGGCGCAGGCCCGCGATGGCGTTCTCGACGTCGCGCAGCCTCGCCTTGCCCTCGTCGGTCCTGGTGGACTCCCGGAGCTCGCGCAGGCTCTCGCCGAGCTCGCCGCGGTGCTCCGCGATGGTGTTGAGCGCCTCCTTCTTCTTGGCCAGGTCGCGCTGAGCCACGATCCCCGCCACCTGGATCACGATCTGGTCGATGTCCGCCACCGCCCGGGCCGCGACCACCGTCATCCGGCCCTCGCGCGCCAGCTCTTTGGTCGCGACCTCCACGCTGCTGACCTTGGCGTAGGTGGCGATGCTGACCGCCGCCATGATGGCGAGCAGCACTCCAAAGCCGAGGACGAGTCGCCAGACGATCTTCATGTTCGTGAGCATCATGAGGTGCGTTCTCCAGGTACGTACGGCTCGGCGGGGGGTGGTTCGGGTTCAGGTCTGGGTCTTGGTGCGGTTTCGCAGGCTCTCCAGGAGCCGCTCGCGGTCCAGCTTGACGAGGTAGTCGCCGATGCCCGCGGCGTTGCCGCGCTCGATGTCCTCGGCGCCCGCCAGCGAGCTCAGGCCGATGACGGGCAGCGAGCCGGTGCGCGCCTCGGCGCGGATGCGGCGGGTCAGGCCCAGCCCGTCGAGGTGGGGCATCTCGATGTCGGTCACCACCGCGCGGATCTCGTCGAGGTGCGCCAGCAAGGTCTGCCAGGCGGCCTCGCCGTCGGGCGCTTCGAAGACGGTGTAGCCGTCCTCGGTCAGCATTCTCTTGACCTGGTTGCGGAAGAAGTCCGAGTCCTCGGCGAGCAGCACGGCCAGGCCGCGCTTGGCCACCGTGACCGGGTCTTCGGCCCGCGCCTCCGGCAGCTGCTCCGGCTCGTCGCGCCGCCACTCCGGGTAGACCGTGTCGACCATCTCCTGGATATCGACCAGCAGGGTCATCTGCTCGCGCAGGATGGTGGAGCCGGCGATGCCGGGCCGGCGGTGGGTCGAGCCGTCGAGCACCGCCTTGGTCTCCACCACGTCCACCGGCATCGCGCCCAGGAGGCCGACCTCGTGGCCGTGGACGCTGGTCACGATGACCGCCAGCTCCTTGGCCGGGCCGATGGGCTTGACCGGCGCCACGTCGCTCAGGGTCACCAGGGGCAACGAGCTGCCGCGGTAGAGGATGGTCCGGCGGCCAGCGGCCTCCACCACCTGGGTCGGCGAGATGCGCTCGATGCGCTGGACGATGCTCAGGGGCGCGGCGCAGACCTCGTCGGGCGCGTTGCGGAAGGTGAGCAGCGAGTGCAGGTCGAGCAGGCGCTCGCGCTCGGCGCTCTCCGCGCGCTCCACGGCGCGCGCGCTGGCGGAGACCGAGGTCAGCTCGAGCTTGGTCGCCAGCCCGGCGACGTCGATGATCAGCGCGGCCTTGCCGTCGCCCAGGATGGTCGCCCCGGCGTACTCGTTGAGCCCCTTGAGGTAGCGGCCCAGCGGCTTGACGACGATCTCCTCGGTGTCGTGGAACGACTCGACGACCAGGGCGTAGGTGGTGATGCCGGTGGTCACCACGGCGATCTCCAGGGCCCCGTCCGCGCTCACCCGGCGGTCCTGCCCGCTGCGCCGGTGCGCGTGCTGCGCGTCGGCGGCCGAGGCGGTGGGCTCGGACGACTCCAGCTCGAGGCGCGGCGAGCGCCGGTCGGCGAGCGCCGTGCGCCGGTCGGGCTTGCGCTCCTTGGTGGTTGGGTCCACGTAGGTGCGGGCCACGCCCAAGAAGTCGCTGAAGCGCACCAGCGGCAGGATCCGGTCGCGCAGCAGCAGCACCTCGGTGCCGCCCACCACCTCGATCCGCTTCTTCACGTCGGCCGCGCGGATGCGCAGCAGCTCGTCGACGTTGATCTGCGGGATGGCGAACCGCTCGCCTTCGACCGAGATGATGAGCGAGGGGATGATGGCCAGGGTCAGCGGCAGCTTGATGCGCAGCAGCGTGCCCTTGCCCCGCTCGGACTTGATCTCGATCTTGCCGCCCAGCCGGTCGAGGTTGGTGCGCACGACGTCCATGCCCACGCCGCGGCCGGAGACGTCGGTCACCTTCTCGGCGGTGGACAGGCCGGGAAGGAAGATGAGCGCCATCTTCTCCTGGTCCGACATGCCGCGCAGGCGCTCCGGGGAGATCAGGCCCTTGCGCAGCGCGGCCTCGGAGACCTTGGCGACGTCGATGCCCCGGCCGTCGTCCTCGATCTCCACGACGACCTGGCCGGCCTCGTGGAGGCCCTCGATGCGCAGGCGCCCGGTCTGGGGCTTGCCGGCCTTGAGCCGCTCCTCGATGGTCTCGATGCCGTGGTCCACGGAGTTGCGGACCATGTGCGTGAGCGGGTCGGACAGGCCCTCGATGATGCTGCGGTCCAGCGCGACGTCCTTGCCGCGCACGTCGACCACGATGTCCTTGTGCAGGGAGCGCGACAGGTCGCGGACCACCCGCGGGACCCGGCTCAGCAGGGCGCCGAGCGGCTGCAGCCGGGTCTCCATGGTCACGTCTTGGATCTGCGCGGTGACCTGGTCGAGGCGCTGCTCCGCCAAGGAGAGCGCCTGCATGTCCCGCTGCGCCACGGCGGCGCGCAGCTGGTTGCGGCTGAGGACCAGCTCGCCGGTGAGGTTCATCAGCGTCTCGAGGAGCCCCACGCCGATGCGCAGGGTGTCCTCGGGGGTGCGCGGGCCCGCCTCCTCGGTCCGGCTCTGGGGCGCTGCGGTCTCCGCGGCCTCCTGCGGCTCGGGGGCCGCGACCGCAAGCGGCGGAGCAACGGTCGGAGTCAGGGGCGCGGAGTCTCGGGTCTGGAGCGCGGAGCTCGGGGCCTGGAGCGCGGAGCCTGGGGCCTGTGGTCTGGAGCCAGGATCCTCCACGTGCGCCCGCACGCGATCGCTGGGCAGGTCGATGAAGTCCACCAGCGCGTCCTGGTCGAGCGTCGTCTCGTAGACCAGGGCCACCGGCAGCTGATGGCGCGCGGCTTCCTCGAGCGTGCCGACCGACTCGAAGTCGACGGAGCTGCTCGTGACCGTGCCGCGCTCGCGCAGCTGGGCCAGGAAGGAGGCGATGTCCTTGCCCTCCATCTCCAGGTCGTGCACGAGGTCCAGCTCGATCGAGTAGCGGCGCAGGCCCGCCGGCGCGGGCGGAGCGGGTGGGGCGGCCGAAGCGGCAGGGGGCGGCGGCGCTGCGGGCGGCGTCGGCGGTGCCGCGGGGGCTGGGAGAGTGTCGTCGGCGCTGGGGGGCGGACAGAGCTGGGTGAGGCCGAGGACCAGGTCGGAGATGTCGACGCTCTCGCTCGTGGCCGTGTCGCCGACCATCGAAGCCAGCCGGTCGAAGGTCGCCAGCAGGAGGTTGATGACCTCCGGGTTGGGCACCATCTCCCGCGAGCGCAGCCGGTCGAGGACGGTCTCCGCCTTGTGGGCCAGCGCCTTGATGCGGTTGAGGCCGAAGAAGGCGCTGCCGCCCTTGATGGAGTGCGCGGCGCGGAAGACCTTGTTGACGAGCTGCTCGTCGATGTTGGCGCCCGCCGACTCGATCGTCAGCAGGTCGGTCTCGATGCTCGCCAGGTGCTCACGCGACTCGCTGACGAACTCTCGCAGCGCCTCTTCATCGATGGCATCGACAGGATTGTTGGCCACGGCGCCTAAGCTCCTCGGGCGTTGAGTCGGGTCGTCAGCCCAAGGCTGTGGAGGAGCTCCAGCAGCGGCGCGGGGACGTTCACGACGTCGAAGCGGCCATTCCGCTTCTCGAGCGTATTGGCTGCTCGCAAAAGGAAGGCCAACCCCGAACCGTCGAGCCGGTCCGCACGGCCGAGGTCCAGGCTGACCGCTCGGGCGCCCGCCTCCAGCTCGCGGAAGAGCGCGGCGCGAAGGTCGTCGAAGCAGGCCGCGGTCAGCGCGCCGTCCAGAATGACCGTGCAGGTGTCGGCGCTGCGCTGGGTGCGGATGGCGGACATGGAGCCTCCTGGATCCTCTTCGAGAAGAGTCGGCACGGCCCCAGCCGGCCTTAAGAAAATTCCGGTGGAAGTGCGCGAGCCGTCACGACTGGGTGGGGTCGGGCGCTGGGGCCGGTTTGCGTCATGGGGTTGACGGGCCACGAGCCGTTGGGTTGACGCTCGGCCGGTAAGGAGAACAGGCAGGCGGGCTCGGAAGAGCCGACGTGGTTCGCCGAAGACGAAAGCGTTGATGCCCGCAGCGACGTCAGCCGCAGTCCCCCGTCCTGAGCTGGTCGAAGGAGGTGCCGGAGAGGGATGGTGTGGAGGCTCGCGGGATCCACTCCGGGCCTCAGCTCCTTGACGCCGTGTCTGCCCCGGTCCAAGGTGCGCGTCTCCCTCGACCGAGGAGCTCATGAACCTCATCCAGCGCCTGCTCGTGGCGGCCGTCGCGCTCGCCACCCTCGCCTCCTGCCCCGTCTTCCAGAAGTGCCCCGACCTCTGCCTGTGCGGCGACGTCTACCTCAAGGACGGCAAGGTGGCCGCCAACGGCCCCAACCGGCAGGAGACGTGGCCCAGGGGCGGCGCCTGCCTGGACTGCACCGAGGTCTGCAGCGAGGCCGGCTACGGTGGCCAGCCCATCAGCTGCTACCAGGGCGACCGCGAGTGCTCGATGCCGACCTGCACGCCCCAGACCTCGAAATGGTGCGTGGGCGACAAGGTGACCTGGTACGACAGCTGTGGCGCCAAGGGTGAGGTGGCCGAGGACTGCGCCGGAGCGCCTTGCGAGCAGATCGGCGGCAGCGCCCCGCCGGCCGCCCGCTGCTGCACGCCCAGGGCGTCCAAGCGCTGCTCCGACGACGACAAGTCTCTCGTCTGGCTCGACGCCTGCGGCAACCCCGGCGCCACCGAGGCCTGCCCGGCCCCGAAGTATTGCGACGCGTGGACGCCGGAGGGCGTCGTCTGCCGCTGCCCGAACCAGTGGCAGGGGGACGCCTGCGACGGCTGCCCCAAGGGCTGGGACCCGGCCAAGAACTGCGGAGCCTGCGCCGCGCACTACGACGCGGAGACCCAGTGCACGACCTGCGCGATGGGCTGGTCGGGCACGGACTGCCAGACCCTGGACGTCGCCGCGGCCACGTACACCGACGCCGCGACCGGGCTGATGTGGGAGCGGACCGAGGCAAGAACTTGGACCGCGTGGTGTTCAAGGGCCAGGTCGCCGCCGTCTGCACCTCCTCGCGCACCGCCGAGTTCTCGGACTGGCGGGTGCCGACCCTCGACGAGCTGCGCAGCCTCGTCCGCGGCTGCGTGATCACCGCCACCGGCGGCAGCTGCACGCTGACCACGACCTGCAACGAGCCGGCGACCTGCGACTCGGGCTTCTGCTCCGGCTGCCCCGCGTGCCAGGGACCGACCTCGGCGTCCGGCTGCTATGCCCCCGTCGAGCTCGCCGGGCTGTGCCGCACCGACTGCATGGGCCAGCCGGTCTGGAGCTCCACCGAGATCGCCAACGGGTCGGGGACCTTCTGGTCCGTGCGCTTCACCGACGCAGCCGTCCAAGACTTCAGCTGGGGCGGCATCAGCACCGGACGGGTGCTGTGCGTCCGCAAGCCGTGACCTTCTTCGCCCGCGAGAACAGGCCAGCAGCTAAGCACCTGAATTTCCTGAGGTGGGAGCCTGCAACCCTTTGGATTTCCTAGGGATGCCTTGCGGGCCCGCACCATTGATCGGTCGCCAGAGGCCTTTCAGGCCGGAGAGGCCTTCACGGGAAGGCTTCGCGTGACGGCCGCCAGCTCCTGGCCTTCCGGGTCGAGCAGCCGAGCGGTCATGGGGTTCTCCCAGCCGATTCCGGTGGCGTGCCCGTTGTGAAGACGGAGGCAGGGGTCGAAGTCCTCGCCCACGCCGTCCGACCACTGGCCGCGTGTGTACTCGAGGACCAGCGCCAGCTCTTCATCCGACAGCCGCTTTCCGACTCGATACCGGGTCTCCGTTCGCAGCGACTGGGTCGCCGGGTCGTAGCGCAGATACAAGTCGCCGCCGTCGAGCTCGAGTGAGTGAAGCTCGGGGCTCTTGTCGGGCCAGATGTACTGCGCCATGTCGGCGTCCTCGCCCTTGCCGTCGAGGGTCGCGAGGAGAGCGGGGTCCCGCGCCACCGAGTCGTCGTCGCAGTTCAGGAGCTGCGCGGTGCCCTGAATCACGACCTGGAACTCGGGGCCCTCCTCCTCCTCGACGCCCTCGTCGGGCTTCTCGGCTGGAGGGGCGGGAGGCTTGGTGCGGCGGAAGAAGTCGAAGAGGCCCATGGGTGGACGCGAACACGAGAGAACGAGGTGAGTCAACTCGGAGCCGAGCTTTGGGTCAGGGGGCAGGGGGTGAGGACCGCGCCCGCTCAGTACTGCCGAACCAGGATGGCGCCTTCTTCTCCGAAGACCCGGACGCGTCGATCCGGGGTCACCCAGCAGTCCGACAGCCTCTGGGCAGACACGTCGAGGCTGGTCCACGACGAGCCGTCCCAGTGGAAGACCTTGCTGCTGTGCGTGACCGCCCAGTACTCGTCGCCCAGGGCGCACAGCCCGTAGACGATCTCACCGTCGAACGCGTGGCCGAGTTCAAGAGCCTGCTCGACCGCTTCAAGGGCCTCATCGACGCCGGCAAGCTGCGCGTGAAGATCGCCGACGGGCGCATGGTGGTGGAGCTGGCCTCCGACGTGCTCTTCGCCTCCGGCTCCTCGGCCCTCTCCAAGGACGGCAAGGCCGCGGTCGCCGAGGTGGGCGCGCTGCTCGCGCAGATCCCCGACCGCAAGTTCCAGGTCGAGGGCCACACCGACAACGTCCCCACCAAGATGGGCAACTGGGAGCTGGGCGCCGCGCGCGCCATCACCGTGGTCAAGACCATGGTCGATGCCGGCGTGCTCGCCGGGCGGATCAGCGCCGCGAGCTTCGGCGACGCCAAGCCCGCACAGACCAACGAGACGCAGGAGGGCAAGGCCGCGAACCGGCGCATCGAGATCGTGGTGGTGCCCGACCTGTCCAGCCTGCCCGGGTTCGACGAGCTCCAGCGCGTGGCCCAGTAGCTTCAGGAGCCGAGGGCGCCTGCCTCGGCGAGGTCAGCGAGGCAGGCGGTCCCCTGGCTTGAGCTCCCGCCAGCGCTCGAAGGGAAGCACGACGCTCCGCTCGCCCGGGTCCGCGACGACCGCGCGAAAGGCTTCATGGCGCGCCTTCTCGCGCTCGCCCGCAGCGAGAGCGAGCGCAGGCCACATCGGCGGGTCGGGGTAGCGCCCTTCCCGGCGCAACTCCCGGGACGGCGCGACGGCTCCTGCTGCGTCCTGCTCGATCGAGACCACGCGCTCCCACTCCAGGCGAACGACCTTCGGCCCCGAGGCTTGCAGGCCGAGGTAGATGCCCACGGCCAGCAAGGTGACGTAGAGGAGGGCGCCGAAGGTGGATCCGATCACGCCGCGCTTGGTGAGGGTCGCCATGGGCAGGATTGGATAACGCCGGGAGATGAGGCTCGCAGGCTCGGGGCCAGGTTCCGAATCGTCCGAATCCGCCGGGGGCGGGCTCGGGGCCAGGTTCCGAATCGTCCGAATTCGCGGGCGGCCAGCCGGCTTGGGGCCAGGTTCCGAATCGTCCGAATTCGCGGGCGGCCAGCCGGCTTGGGGCCAGGTTCCGAATCGTCCGAATCTGCCCGGGGGCCGGGCTTGGGCCGCCAAGCGGCGCGATCGGAACTAATCGCTGAACAGTTGGCACCGGAGGCAATCGCTGACCCGCTACACCGATCCCTAGCGTCCTCGCGGTCGGAACGGCGACGGCCTATCCTCGGGCCCGCCGGTCCGCGACGGACCGCCGGAGGGGTTTCCAACCATGTTCTCGAGCATCCTCGCGCTGGTCCTCGCGACCTCGCCGGCCTGCGCACCGGACGACCTGTCGTGTCTCGAGTGGGGCTGCAGCGTGCGGCGGTCGGCGGAGTGCTCCGCGCTCGCCCAGCGCTACGAGTCCGGCAAGGGCGTCCCGAAGGACCTCGCCCGCGCGGCGGCCCTTCGCGAGCGTGCGCGCGCCCAGGACGACAAGAATCCGGATTCGGCCTGCCGCGAGTGCCAGGCCACCTGCGCGCGGAGCTTGGAGGCTTGCCAGAAGCTGTGCGCCACCCAGACTCATGCCTGCTTCCTGCTGGGTCTGCGGCAGATGGAGCGCTCCGGCGAGGAGGCAACCCGGACGCTGCGCAAGGCCTGCGACCAGGGGCATCCCGACGCGTGCGCGAGCCTGGCGTCCTTCCTGATGCGCGGCAAGCGCCCGCCGGCGGAGTACCTCCCGCTGCTCGAGAAGGGCTGCCAGGGGCGGGCGGCCTCGGCTTGCGGACTCCTGGGCCTGCTCTCCATCAGCGGCCAGGGCGTCAAGAAGGACTCGGCGCGGGGCGCTCGGCTCCTGGGACAGTCCTGCGAGCAAGGCTACGCGCCGGGGTGCGGCTACCTGGGGCAGGCCTACGAGAACGGCGACGGCGTCCCGGCCGACGAGCCGCGCGCCGCGCTCATCTACCAGCGAGCCTGCGACGGGGCCGGGAACGCGATGCCCTACCGCCACGCCTGCTTCACGCTCGCCGACCTGTATGACGAGGGAAAGTACCTGCCCAAGGACGTGCCGCGCGCCATCGCGCTGTACCGGAAGTGCTGTGGCCCCGAGAGCCGAGAGGGCTGCGGCCGGCTCAAGGCGCTGGGCGGGCGCGCCGAGCCCGGCCCGGGCAACCCCGCGACGCCGGAGGAGCTGGCGGCCGTCACCGCGCTGGGCAAGCGGATTGCCGAGGCGGACCGGGCCGCGGCCTACGCCAGCGACCTGCTGCAGGCGACGTCGCACGACCGCTCGAAGCTGGGTGTGTTCGTGGCCACGCTGGAGCAGGCTGCGTACGTCGTGCAGTTCGGCCGGGTGACCGACGACGGGCGTGCCTTCGTCGCAGCCAAGGCCTTTCGCGCCCCGCGCGGCGCGCCGGAGTCGATGAAGGAGATCGAGCTTCTCGCAGGCGCCCAAGGTCGACGCCCAGGCGCGCGCGGTGACCCTGGCGCTGGCCGAAGCGGTGGCTGCAGGCGCGGGCGCCGGACTCAATCCGGTCGTCCTGACGGAGCGCGAGGGCATCACCGTCTATCTGCTGCAGGGAACGGAGCAGGCCGGCAAGGTCGTGATCGGGGGCGACTTCCGCCTGCGCATGGACTCCACCGGACGCCAGCTCGTGCAGATGGAGCGCCTGCACCGCTCGACCATCCTGCTCGACAGCGACGCGCAGTGCGGGCCCGGCGCTCCAGCGTCCGCGAAGGACTGCGGCGGGATGCACACGCACCTGCTGGGCGAAGTGCCGACCGAGACCGACGTGGCGGCGGTGCTCGAGCACCCGAAGATGGCGCCGCACTTCGTGGTGGGGCCTACGTGGATGTTCCGCATCGACGCCGACGGGCGGATCGAGAGCCGCGGGAAGGCGGCGGACCTCGAGCAAGCCCTGCCCGAGCAGTGAGCGGTCGGGGAGATATGAGCCGCGCGCGCTCACGCACTGGGAGCAAGGAGTTGTGCCGGCACGAGCGCCTCGAAACGACTTGCTAAAGGTATGTCAGCGTTCATCAACATGGGCGCTCGCGCTGCGAGCGGTCTTCACGTCCACGACCCATGCGCGTCCTCGATGGGAGGTCCAGAGAGACGTGCTCGACGCCAGCACCGAGGTGTTGGTGGTGACGGCCGCAACCGAGCCGCCCAAGGATTAGGCGCGCTGGCGACGTACGGCGCGCTTTGGATCCCTCGCCCACGGGCCCACGGATCACGAGCGCGCCCTGGAAGTCTGCTCCCGCCCGCTACGTCAACTCCCGGGAGCGGCGCAGCGTGTAGTACGCCGAGAGGTCGGCGGCGTGGCGCAGCGAGGTCGCCAGCAGCGTCACGAAGGCCATGGCGATCTGCGCGGGCAGCGCCAGCGCGACCGAGATCGTCGGCAGCACGTTCAAACCGATGGTCACCACGGTGCTCGCCACGAGGGCGAGCCCCTGCACGACCACGAGGAGTCCCAGGACCTCCCAGCCGCTCCCGGTCACCAGGCTCTCCGAGCGCTCACTGGCATCGACGCCCGGCTCGCGGTACGCCACCGCCGTCACCAGCGTGAGCTTCACGGCCTTGATGATCCCCGGGACGAGCAGCGCCAGCGACCAGAGCATGATCTGGATGCCGGCCACGAACTTCGCGCCGAAGACGCGAGGCCAGGCGCGCAGGCCCTCGGCCAAGAGGAACGTGAGCGACGCCGGCTTCTCCTCCGCGTAGGCCATCATCGCTGCCACGCAGGCGATGCCCGCGCACATGCTGATGAGCCCCGCCGCCAGCAGGGTCAGGTAGGTGCGGAACACCCCCGGGATGCCCTCGATCGAGGCGAAGAGGAAGTTCGAGATCCCGACGGGCACCGCCCACACGGCACAGATGGCGGCCAGCTTCCCGGCTTGCGGCAGGAAGAGCTGGAAGGCGCCGGTCAGCGCGCCACCAAAGGTGAAGGGCTGGCTCAGCAGCGGGATGCCCTTCTTGGCCAGGCATCGCTCGCACAGCGGCGGCTCGCTCTGGGCGACGCAGCCCGGGCAGACGAACTGGCCGCAGCGGGTGCAGGTGGCCACGGCGGCGCGATCGGGGTGCTCCGGGCAGACGGCCTGCTGTGGAGCCTGAGGCTCGACGGGTGCGGCGGCGGGTTCCATGGTGCCCCTCCTCGACGCGGACGATACGCCAACCGCGCCACCAGAATCACGCGGGCTGCCCGCTGCACGAGCCACCGCCGCGGCCGTCGGCCATTTCCGGCCGAACCGAAGAAGAGATCAGCCCTTTCGCTCCACCGGCCGGTCCTCGACCGAGGACACGCGGCGCTCCACGGCTTCGTGGCGCAGGGCGCGCACGTTGGGCAGGCCCAGCTTCTCGACCATGCGGCGGTAGTACGTCTCGACCGTGCGCACGCCGATGCGCAGCCGCTCGGCGATCTCCGCGGTGCTGCGGGCCTGGCCCAAGAGCTCGAAGACCTCGCGCTCCTGGTCGCTGAGCGTCTTCATGCTCTCTTCGCCCGGTAGCTCCTCCAGCGCGACCTTCGCGCGCGGGCTGAGGTAGGTGCCCCCGGTACGCACCGCGGCGATCGCCTCGTCGAGCGCCTGCGCGCTGTCCCGCTTGGTCACGTAGGCCTTGGCCCCCTCCGCCAGGGCCTGGCGCACCCGCGCCCTGAGCTCGTACATGGTGAACACCAGCACGGGCGGACCGCCGCCGCGCGCGGAGAGCTCGCGGATCGGCTTCGATCCCGTCCTCCGTCCCGAGCCGCAGGTCGACCACCACCACGTCCACGCCCTCGAGCGGCGCCGCGCGGGCCTCGGCGAGCGAGGCCGCCTGGGCGACCACCTGGTGTCCCTTGCCCGCGAGCAGCGCCACCAGCCCCTCGCGAACGGCGAGGTGGTCCTCCACCAACAGGATTCGTGCGCCCGTGCCGCTCATGCTGCTTCCTTCCCGGCTGCCCGCGTCCCAGTGCCCGGCGCGGGGGCGACCTCCGGCTCCCTCCCCGGCCGCACCCGGCCCGTGAAGCCGGCGACGGAGCGGACGAGCAGCAGACCCCGCGCCCGTACGGTCGGGCTCAGGGCGCAGGCCAGCGCCAGCGCGGTCACGAATGCGAAGACGGCGAAATAGAAGATGCGCAGCGCCGGCGAGAACGCACCTCTGACCGAGCCGAAGGCCGAAAGCAGGAGGTCGGCGGCAGGGAGTTCGGGGAGTTCCACCAGGCTCGAGGTCGCCACGTGTCTGCCTTGAACTGAGGCCCCCGAGCCCGGCGGCATTCTAGAGATCCCGTCGCGATTCGCCCCAGGTCCACTCGGGGTGGGGTCGAGCAGCGCCAGTCCGGCGCTGTGCTAGCGTCCGTGCGCCATGGGCTTCGTCGTCGCTGCGGTGGTGATCGCGCTGATCGCGTTCTTCGCCTTCAAGGGCTGGCAGGCTGCCAAGCGCGAGCGCGCCGAGGCTCCGGCGCACCTGAAGGCGGCGCAGAAGGCCTTCGAGGAGGGCCGCGCCGCCGAAGCGCTGCGCGAGCTGGCCCAGGCCTTCTTCGAGGCCGACCACTACACCGCCGAGGAGGCGAGGCTCGAGCTGCAAGTGGTGGAGCTCGCCGAGAGCATCGCCAGGCAGCGCGGGACCAACCTCCAGGACGTCACCGCCGAGCTCAAGCAAGCGCTCGAGGCCGCCGTCGCCGCCGGGCCGGGCGGCGCCGACGTGGTCACCGACCACAGCGCCACGTTCAAGAAGTTCATCACCGCCGCGGGCAAGGAGCCCGACCGGCTCGTCGACGCGCTCCAGTCGGCGACCACCCGCTTCCTCACCGTCGATCTCCGAGGACGCCGGCCCGCGCTCGGCGGGAGAGCTGACCGCCGAGCAGTCGGCGCTGCTGACCAAGGCCGGCCGGACCATGGTCTTCGGCGGCCCGGAGAAGGCGCTGGAGTTGCTCGACGCCGCGCTCGCAGGCGCGACGGGGCGCTTCCGCATCGACCTTCAGGGCCAGCGGGGCGCCGCGCTGTGCCTGAAGAGCGACTTCGAGGGGGCCCGCGCCGCCTACCAGCTCTGTTGTGAGCTCGAGCCGGACTGCTCGATGCACTTCACCAGCCTGGCGGAGGCGCTGGAGAAGCTGGAGCGGCGCGACGCGGCCCGCGCCGCGGCGCAGCAGGGCGTCGCGGTCGCGAGGACGAAGGGCCAGCGGGCCGAGGCCGAGGCCATCGTGCGGCGGCTGTCGTGAGCGCCCCGCGCGATCTCGTCCTGTCGATGGCCGGCGGCTACGACGCGGCGGCGCTGAGCCCGCTCGTCCGCTCGCTGCGCGAGACCGGGTTCGCCGGCGAGCTCCGCCTGCTGCTGAACCGCAACCCGCCGGGAACCGCCGAGGCGCTGCGCGAGCTGGGCGCGACGTGCCTCGAGGTCGAGCTCCCCGGAGTCCCCGAGACCTGGTCCTACAACGTCGAGCGCTACCGGCTCTTCGCCGGAGAGCTCGCGGCCAGCGATGCCGAGCGGGTGCTCTTGTGCGACTCGCGCGACGTGGTCTTCCAGCGCGAGCCGCTCGCGGCCTTCGCCGCCGAAGCGGTGCACCTCTTCGAGGAACACCCGAGCAAGCCCATCGCGAAGTGCATCTGGAGCCAGGCGTGGCTGCGCTACCGGTACGGGGATGCCGCGCTGCCGCCGGTCGCGGACAAGCCGGTGCTCTGCTCGGGGGTCGTCGTGGGGGGCCTGCGGCGCATGCGCGAGTTCGTCGCGCTCGTCGCCGGCGAGGTGCTGCCCTCGCTCCAGGCGACGCACTACATGGCCGGCTACGACCAGGGCATCGTCAACCACCTGGCGTACGCCGGGCGCATTCCGGGCCTCGTCGTCCATCCCTGGGCGACGGCGCTGGTTCGGCATCTGGGGAACGCGCCGGCGGGAGAGACCCGGCTCGACGCGCAGGGGCGGGTCCTCACCCCTGCAGGAGAGATCGCGGTGGCAGTCCACCAGCACGACCGCCACCCCGAGCTTCGCGAAGCGCCTGACGGCTACTGCGCCTTGATGCGCCGGGCCAGGTACCGGCCGACCTCCGCGCCCAGCGGATCGCCGCAGGGGCCCACGCGCTTGTCGTAGCCGAAGGCGTAGGAGTCGTGGACGTGGCTGCCCTTCACCTCGAACACGTCGACCTCCTTGCCGGTCGAGTCCTCGATGGTGATGGTCGCCTTGGCGACGCAGGGAGCGGCGGTGATGGCGGCGGCGAAGCCCGGCTCGAGGTCGGTGACGACCGCCTTGACCACGAAGCTGTCGGGGGCGATCGCGCCGGTGGCGGTCTCGAAGCCGCCCTTGTTGCGGCCGTAGTACATGAGGCCGCTGGCGAAGCTCTTGCCGAACAGCTCCTTGCCCTGCTGCAGCGACGCCCGGGCCTCGTCGAGGCTCTTGTCCTTCTTCAGGTTCTTCTGGAGGTAGTCCTCCTCAGCGTAGCGGCCGGGGTTGCCGAACTGGACCTTGGAGAAGTCGACCGGGGCCACCGAGAACTGCTTCTTGCCGGACATCGGGTTCGGGTTGGCCTGGCGGATGACGGTGAAGCCGAGCCCGCAGCTGCACAGGAAGAGGACCAGGGAAGGCAGGACGGCGCGAGCGCGCGCGAAGCGAGTCATGAGGTTCTCCAAAGCGGAGCCGCGGGCGACGGGTTGAAGGCGCCTGCGGAGCGCTGCCTCGTGGACGAGTCCCCGCCGGAGGCAACGGCGGGCGGGCCATTTCCTAGCACAGGCGGCGGGTGCCGGCGCCCGCGAGCCTTGTATGACCCGGCCCCCTCCGGCTTCGCGCTGCGGACCTCACCCCCTGACCCCCTCTCCGGCTTCGCGGAGAGGGGGAACTCGACCTTGCAGCTTGGGAGTGATCACGACGTTCGGCGAACGAAGCCGCGCATGCGAGCGCCGCGACCCGCGGCAGAGGAAGGCACCCCTCTCCGCGAAGCCGGAGAGGGGCCGGGGGTGAGGCTCGGTTTGCCTGGTTGTCCCTGTCCCGACCATTCGGCCGTGGGCTACCATGCACCCCACCGTGAAAATCCTCTTCGTCATCTCACCGACCGACTTCAACCCGCAGAAGGAACACGTCGACAGGGTCTACGGCTGCAACTACGGCTACGACTACAAGCCGCCCATCCACGCGCTCTCGGCCACCACGGCTCTCAAGCTCGCCGGCCACACGGTCCGCTTCGTCGACTTCCACGCGCAGGGCCTGACCGCGGCGGATCTCCCCTCGGTGGTGAAGGCGTTCGGCCCCGACGTCGCCTGCTTCTTCTCCGTCTACCTCTCGCAGAACGAGGACCTCGAGACCGCGCGGCGGATCTCCGAGCTGGCGCCCGGGTGCTGGCAGGTCTTCATGGGGTCGGCCCCGAGCTGGAAGCCCGAGCACTACCTGCGGCGCCCCAAGGACGTGGTGGTCCGCGGTGAGCCGGAGGCGACCCTGGTGGAGCTGGTCGGCGCCCTCGAATCGACCGGGTCCGCGGCCGGCGTCCTGGGCACCTCCCGGCCCGATGGCGCCTCAGTCGCGCACGAGGGCCCGCGGCCGCTGATGGACGTCGACGACCTGCCCATCCCCGACCGCTCGCTGCTCGAAGGCCGCTACGTCATCAACCGGCTCAACGTGCAGCCCGCCACCACCCTGTGCACGTCGCGGGGCTGCACCCACCGCTGCACCTTCTGCGCGCCCAACGCCGTCGACCAGTGCATCGAGCTCGAGCACAAGCGGTTCGGGCTCAAGCGGCCGCCGTTCCGTCCCAAGTCGGTCGAGAAGGTCGTCGCCGAGTTCCGCGCCATCGCCGAGGCCGGCTACAAGGGCATCGAGGTCGTCGACAACATCTTCGTCTACGACAAGCGGCGCACCCTCGAGCTCTGCCGGGCCATCGAGCCCTTGAAGCTCAAGTGGCTGTGCCTGGCGCGGGCCAACCACCTCCACGACGACGAGGCGATCGAGGCGATGGCCCGGGCCGGGTGCGAGCTGGTCTACATCGGCTCCGAGTCGTTCTGTCAGGAGATCCTCGACGACGTCCGCAAGCAGATCACCGTGGACCAGGTCGAGTCCGCCGTCGCCCGGCTCAAGCGCCACCACATCGAGCCCGAGGTGTCGGTCGTGCTCGGCGTCTCCGCGCTGGAGACCCCGGCCACGGTGCGCAAGTCGCTCACCATGGCCAAGCAGTGCGGCACGCGCTTCACGCACTTCAGCATCGCCCTGCCGCTGCCCAACACCGACCTCTACGACACCGCCAAGCAGAAGGGCTGGCTGGAGGGCGGCGAGTTCGTGCCGGTGGACAACGCCCGCGAGAGCATCATCAACCTCCCGCACCTGAAGGCCCGGGAGATGGAGCGCATCCTCAAGAACGCCTATCTCTTCCAGTACTTCAGCCCGTCCAACATCCTGGCCCACGTGAAGAAGGTCCGGTCGGTGAAGGACTTCGTGGAGAAGGCGAAGGTGCCCTTCCGCTTCCTGCGCTACTACCTCACCGGCCACGGGACGAGCGGCAGCAGTCGGTAGACCGACACCCCGAGCTCGGATCGCCGGCCTCGTGCCGGCCTAGCTTGCGGAACCACCCCACCGTTCGACCCATCCTGTGGGCGACCGTGTGCAGGCTGGCCGCGGCGGACGCCGGATCGGGTCGGACGGTAGGACGTTGCGCTCAGGCTAGGCCGGCACGAGGTCGGCGATCCGAGGGGCGCCTCCGCTCAATTGATGGGGATGGTGCTAGCGGGCGCGATCGCGCGGATCGCCGATCCCCGCGACGTGGTTCACCAGGCCGCGCGCCATCCCCACGTTGTAGGCGCACAGGCCCACCGCCAGCGCGGGCGCGTAGTAGAGCAGCGAGGGCAGCCGCGAGCGGTTGAACCGCGCCAGCCCGCGGGCGATGCCCAGGAGCTTGTAGGCGGCGCCGAAGGGGAGCAGGGCGGCGTAGAGCGCCTGGTCGCGCCGGGCCGCCGACGAGAGCCGGTAGTTCGCGGAGCCCATCCCCTGCTGGTAGGTGGACTTGAGGAAGCGGTGCCGCGTGACGTGCTCGACCGGGTTGTCGCCCACGAAGAAGATGCGGCCGCCCCGCTGCTCGAAGTCGCGGCAGAGCATCATGTCCTCGCACATCCTGGCCGAGGGAAAGCGGATGGCGGGCAGCGTGGCCTTCGAGAAGAACAGGTTCAACGAGGGCAGCTTGGAGCGGCGCTCGCAGCCCGGCGCCGGCAGCGACGTGTAGAACTCGATGAGCACCAGGGCGTTCGCCAGGTAGTGATCGGTGCGGTCGGAGTTGACCATCGAGCCGCCGAGCAGCAACAGGTCTTGGGGGCTTCCCAGCGCGCGGTGCCGCTCCAGCATCTGCAGCGTCCAGCGCGGGTTGGCGACCACGTCCGAGTCCAGGCAGGCGATGAAGTCGCCCTTGACCCGCTCGAGCCCGAGGTTCCGGGCCTCTCCCGGGTTCTTCTGCTCCCGGGTGTGGACGTAGGCGATCGTCGTCCGCTCCCGGCTCTCGTAGCGCCCGAGCTGCTGGCCCAGCGCGTCCGTGGGCGAAGAGTCGACGAGGATGATCTCCCTCGCGAAGCCGCCCTCCTGGCCGACGATGGCTTCCAGGCAGAGGTGGATGGTCGGCTCGGAGCGATAGCAGGGGATGACGTACGAGACGAGGAGGCTGCTGGCGTCGCTCAATCGCGCTCCGTGGCGGGGAGGCCGGACGCGGGTCCGGTCTCGGCCGGGCCATTGTCACCGAGCCGCACGGCCGCGACCACCTTGCGCGTGCGTCGCGTCGCTCCTCTCGTTCTGCGCGGAGGTTGACAGCCCTGCGGTGCCCTCCTATGAGGCTGGCCATGCGCACTCAGCTCATCGCCTTCGGGCTGGCGGCGGTCCTCCTGTGCTCGTGTGAAAAGGCTGCCAAGCCCGCTCCTGCGCCTGCTGCGACTGCCGCCGTCGGAGCGGCCGGGACCAAGACCGTGCTCTGGGACGGCGACAAGACTGGCCTGCAGGCCAAGGGCTGGGCGGACTGCGGCAAGAAGGACGTGTGCACCGTCTCCCTCGAGGCGAGGCCGGGCGTCGGCCGCGGCCAGACGAGCGGGCTCGAGTACCGGGTCAAAGGATCCGACTGGATGGGGTTCGGCTGGAGCTGGTCCGGATGGACCGCCCCCGGCACCGATCTCGCGCCCTTCTCCACGCTCAGCTTCTGGGTCCAGCTGGAGGCCGCGAAGATGTCCGCCGCTCACGGGCTGAAGGTCCGCCTGGCCAGCGCCACGACGGGCCCCGATGGGAAGAATCTGCAGAGCGACGAGGTCCCGCTGGCGGACTTCGTGAAGGACCTCAACGACGGGCTCTGGCACGAAGTGCGGATCCCCATCGCCGACCTGACGCGGGGCAAGGGCTTCGACGCGAAGGCGGCCTGGGAGCTGCGCATCAGCTCCTGGTACCTGACCGCGCAGGAGTACACCCTGCACGTCGACGACATCGGCCTGAACTAGTTCAGGCCCGAGCCGCAAGCGTGAGCGCGCGGGGATGGTTGTGCCCAGTGCAGTGACCGGATCGCGTTGAGCACGGTCATCGTCCTCCAGCAGTCGCCTTGGGCTGCAGCGGTGCTAGCCGAGCAGGATCCACGGGAGCAAGCCAAGGCCTAGCGCGAGCGGCGAAGAGACCCGCACCCGTCCGGCTTTGTCGGGAAAGCCGTTCAGGCCCCGAAGACCACGCCAGACGTCGCAGTCGGTGACGGCTGCTCGGGCAGAGTCTGTTGCGCCGGTGCGGGCTGGGCAGCGAGGCTCGCGGCGAAGACCGACACCAGGTAGGCCATCCACAGGAAGGCGTTGGCGCCAATCTCGCGCAGGTACGACGCCTCGATCAGGTTGTCGGCGAGCACCGTGACCGCGAGCGTGAACGTGAAGAACGCCCGCGGGTCCTTCCAGACGAACGCGGCGGATCTCCACAGCCAGAGGAGCACCTGGGCCAGCAGGACCGCGACCCCCAAGAGCCCCAGCTCCAGCATCACCTCCAGGAAGCCGTTGTGGGAGTAGCCCATGTCGACGCCGTTGACGCCCTCGCTTCCGGGGAAGCGGATGGGCTTGGCGGCCTCGGTGCGCCAGAAGACCTTGTAGCCATGCCCGAGCCAGGGCCGTTCCTGGAGGTGCGGGACGAGCTTGCTCCAGAATCTGGTAGCGCGAGCTCATGGTCGCGTCGCGGCTGAGCGCAATCTCCACTCGCGGCCAGAAGGCCAGCACCGCCGCCAGCGCGAGCGCCACGACGCCGATTCCAGCCGCCGGGACGAGCTTGCCGGGACGCGCCCGGTAGAGCCGGCGAAGGAGCAGCAGATATCCCAGCGCGCCGAACCCCACGCCGAGACTGAGGACCGAGCCCATCGAGCGCGACTTGAAGAGGCAGAGGCCTCCCAGGAGGAGCCCGAAGACGAGCTCCCAGCGGAAGCGCTCGGCGAGCAGGGCCACGCTGACCACCACCATCAGCACCGCGACCATGCCCAGAGGATTCTTGCTGGGGTAACCGCCCTTCCAGGCCCCGTCGTGCTCGCCGATGTGGACCGCCACCTCCGGGACGAGCAGCACCATGGTGACGCTGACGAGCAGCGCCGCAGCGAGCGCCAGCCACAGCACCCGGATCGCGCCCTCCCGATACCGGACCGCGACATAGGCCGCGGCCAGGAAGAGTCCGCCCTGGCGCACCGCCTCGGCCAGCGAGCGCGCCGGCTCGAGCGACCACGCCGCCGAGAGCGCCACCAGCGCGAGCAGCCCGACCAGCAGCGGAGCGCGGCGCACCAGCGCGACGAGGTCCCGCCAGTGGCGAGCGGATAGCGCCGCCAGGAGCAGCAGCGTCGGGCCCTGCACCGCCAGCAGGAGGGTGCGCCGAAACGCGGGGTCCTCGGCGAGGCGCAGTCCGTGCTGGACCCACAGGCCCGACAGCCCGGTCGCGCTCAGGGCCAGGAACAGCCAGATGCAGAAGAGCGTCTCGAGCGCGCGACGGGGAGGGGAGAACAGCCGGGTCTCGTCGGTCAATCGGCACCCCGGGCGCGTGCGGGCCGAGGCCTCGCGAAGCAGAAGGGCGAACACTACGTGGGCGCCTGGGGTCGGGCAAGGAACGGCATCCAGGCTCCGGGCCGGCGGCTTGACCCGAAGCCCGGGGCCCGTATGCCGAAGCCCCCGGCACCTTCGCGGGTTCCGGCTCCGCCGGGTCAGGAGACAGGTAGGCCGCGCCAGCGCAAGTAGCGCTTCCGGGCCTCGCGGTAGAGCGCGGGGCTCAGGCGGCTGAGCGACTCTCGCCCCAGCCAGGCCGCCGTGGAGCGCGTCCGGGCGCGCGCCGCGCGTGGCAGCACACGCAAGCAGGTCTGTACCTTCTCGGCTTCCCACGGCGTCAGGCGCAGGTAGCGGAAGTAGACGCGGTGGGAGGCGCTGGGGGTCAGGAAGTTCCAGGGCTTGATGGGCCCGACGAAGTGCAGGATGGCCGGGCTCGCGCCCCGCGCCCACTCTCCGGGGCGCCCGTCGTCGTAGAGCCGCTCCGAGACGTTGTAGGTCCGCTCCAGCGCGCGGACCCGGCCCGCCGCGAGCGCGCCGTTGAGGACGTCCTGGTCGGCGATCTGGATGGAATCGGGGTGCTCCCGGGCGAACTCCAGGAGCGTCGGCCCCACCCGGCCCTCGCGCCACCTTGGGCAGTTGAAGAGGATGACGCCCGAGTTGAAGTAGGGCCGGTCGGTGATGCCCATCCGCCGGCCGTGCGTCTCCGAGTCCTCGTCGATGGCCATGGCCAGCTCGTGCTGCCCGAGGTCGGTCTCGAAGAGCGGCGCCAGCGAGGAGAGCGCCACCAGGTCGCAGTCGAGGTAGAGCACCCGCGCCAGCCCCAGCGGCGCGAGCAGCTCCGGGATCAGCAGGCGGTAATACGCCGCCCGGCTCAGGTGGTACGCGTCCCGGAGCGGGAGCTGCTCGACGACCTCCGGGGGGACCTTCACGAACTCGAGCGAGGCGCCGCGGACGGTGGCGACCTCCCGAAGCCGCGCACGGGAACGCTCCGACAGCGCGTCGGCCAGGACGTGGAAGCGCAGGTGGTCGTCCGCGGCCGCGTTGGCGACGATGGACGCGAGCGCGACCCCGCAGTGGCGCGCGTAGTTGTCGTCCGTCGCCATGCAGACGTGCAGCTCGGTCATGTCCTCGTCCTCGGCTGGGCGTCACCGCACAGGCGGGCCCATCAGTAGCGCCATGGGACCCTGGGGTCCAGGCGCGGCTTCCATGGGACCAATGGGACCTATAGGACCGGTGGGACGAATGAGACCAATCGACACTGCTTGCCTGGTCGAGAGGCCTCCGGCACCCTTCCAACGAGCCGTCCAAGGGAGCGCGAATGCACGTCACCCTCATCAACCCTCCCTTCCTCTTCCACGAGGCCGAGGAGGCGGTGAGCTCGCAGTGCCTCGGGCTCTTCTCGCTGGCGGGCTATCTCCTGAAGGCGGGCTACGACGTCACCGTGGTCGACGCCCTGTTCGAGGGCCGGTTGCTCCCGCCGCGCCCGGTGGGCACCCAGCTCCTTGTCGGTCTTCGCGACGCGGACGTCGTCTCGCGCATCCCGCGCGAATGCGACTGCGTCGGCGTGTCGGTGCCGTTCACCCACCTCGCGCCGCAGTGCCAGGCGCTGGTGCGGGCCATCAAGGCGGCGCGGCCCCAGACCCCGGTCGTCCTCGGCGGCGTCTACCCCAGCACCGAGCCGCAGGTCGCGGCGCGCGAGTCGGGGGCCGACTACCTGGTCGTCGGCGAGGGCGAGCGCCCGATGGCGGCCCTGCTCGAGCACCTGCGCGCGAAGGCCGGCGGCCCGCTCCCCAAGGGTGTCGTCGACTGCGCGAGACCCGAGCTGGCGGCGTCGGTCGAGAGCGACCGGATCGACTTTCTCGACGACCTCCCGCTGCCCGCCCGGCACCTCGTCCCCTTCGAGCGCTACCTCGGCCAGTCTCCGCGCCAGCGCCGGGGGAGGCGGACCGCGGCGCTGGTCACCTCGCGCGGCTGCCCGTTCGACTGCGACTTCTGCTCCATCCACCCCGTCTGCGGCCGCAAGTGGCGCCCGCACTCGGTGGAGCGGGTCCTGGCGGAGGTCGACGAGCTCGTCGGGCGCTACCGGGCCGACTGCCTGGAATTCGAGGACGACAACTTCACCCTGCAGCCCAAGCGCGCCGCCGCCATCCTCGAGGGTCTCGTCCGCCGCAACGAGCAGGGCGCCGGGCTGACCTGGTCCACGCCGAACGGGGTGCGCATCGACACCCTCGACGACGGCCTGCTGGGGCTGATGAAGCGCTCGGGCTGCGTCTCGCTCCACCTGGCGCTCGAGCACGGCGACCCCGACGTGCTCTCGCTGATGAACAAGCGGCTCGACCTGGCCAAGGCGCTCGGCGTCATCTGCCTCACGCAGAAGCACCGCATCCCGACCCACGTCTTCGCCATCGTCGGCTACCCGGGCGAGTCGCGCGCGCGCTTCGAGAACGCCTTCGCCTACTACCGGGAGATCCGCCGGCTCGCCCCGGCGGTGCGCTTCTCCTTCTTCTATGCGCAGCCCTACCCCGGCACCCGGCTGCTGGAGCGCTGTGAGCGCGAGGGCTATCTGGCCGAGCGGCCGCGCTTCCAGCGCTACGACACCGAATCGACCATCTGGATCACGACCCCCGACTTCGACCGCGCCGAGGTCGAGCGCCGGATGGAGCTGCTGATGCGCACGCTCAACCCGCGCCGCTATCTGCGCCAGCGCCTGATGCGCGCGCTCCCCGGGCCAACGTCTGCGGCGCTCAAGATCGCCAGCTCACCGCAGGGGGCGCGGATGATCGCGGCCCTGCGCGGGGTGCTGGGGCGCGGGTGAACGGGAAACGGGCTTCGGACTTCGGGCCTCGGGTCAAATCCCCTTATCTACTGTCCGAGCCCTGAGTTGAGTCGAAGCCCTGTGAAACGGGCTTCGGGTCGGGTCAATCCCCTCGGCCCGCAGCCCGACTACCAAAAAAGCCAAAGCCCAGCCCGAGGCCCGCAGCCCGACTACGACTCAACTCAGAGCCTCAGGCGGTAGGTGAGGGGATTTGCCCGAAGCCCGCAGCCCGAAGTCCGCAGCCCGATTACCACTCCTTCTTCAACCCGGAGAGCATCCGCAGCGGCGTGAGCAGGATGAGCTTCAGGTCGAGCCAGGCGGTAGCGTTGGAGAGGTAGTACAGGTCCAGGATCACGCTCTGGTCGAAGCTGACCGAGTGGTAGCAGTAGACCTGCCAGAGCCCGGTGATCCCCGGCTTGCCGCGCAGCCGGTTCCGGTGCCACGGCTTGAGCGCTTCGGTCTCGTAGAGCGGGTAGGGCCGCGGGCCGACCAGCGCCATGGTCCCGGTGAGCACGTGCAGGAACTGGGGGACCTCGTCGAGCCCCGAGCGCCGCAGCAGCCGGCCGACCGGCGTGGCCCCGCGGTCGGGGTCGTCGTTGGCGGGTTCGAAGCTGCCGCTACGGATGGTGTCCTGGCGGATGCGCTTGCGGTCGGAGTCGCAGGCGCACTCCCCGCGGCAGGTGCACTGGCGCAGCGAGCGGAACTTGAGGAAGTCGAACGGGGCTCCGCCCAGCCCGCTGCGCTTGCTGCGGTAGAAGACGCTGCCGCGGTCGCTCAGCTTGATGAGCAGCGCGACGAGCAGCCAGAGGGGCGCGCCCGCCAGGAAGACCGCGGCGACCAGGAGCAGCTCGAGCCCGCGGGAGAGCCCGCGGTCGAACCCGCTGCGCCGGGCCGGTCCGAAGTAGACCAGCGGGAGGCCTTCCGGGGTCCGCGTCTTCAGGCCGAGCCGCTCGACCAGCCAGCCCAGCTGCTCCGAGGCGATCCACGCGCCGTCGCCGCGCGTCCAGCCGCGGGCGATCTCGGTGCCGATCTCGTCCAAGGAGCCGGCGGTCACCGCTTCGATGGTCGCGTCCGCCTGGGCAACGCCCACCGCGGGAGACGACGCTTCGGACAATCCATCGAAAGTGACGCTCGCGCGACGCAGCTGAGCGGTCAACATGGGCGGCACAGTAGCATCTTCACTCCACGCGGGGAATGGGTCTGTGGGCCTCGGACGGGCCTCTCGGCGGCACGGTGGGCTCGCGCGGCCGCGCGCGTTGCGACCTTGAAGACCGGACGGTACAGTCCGTCCGCCCGATGAGTCGCCGCGCCCACGTCCTGGCCTGGGGAGTCCTCGCCGCCGTGGCGCTGCTCGTGGCGGCCGGCGCCGGAGTGCAGGCGCGCCGGGCCCTGTCGCAGCGCTCCCCTCCGAGCGCGGTCCTCTTCGACTTCGACCGCGGTTACTCGGGCTTCGGGCTCTCGACGGAGGAGGCCGTCCAGGCCGCGCTGTTCCTCCCCGAAGCCCCGGAGCCGGACGGGAAGCGGACGCTCGGCGTTCGCGTGCAGCTGCAGCAGGGCGCGGCCGGACGGGTCCGCCTCACCACCGACCTGGGCTGCTCGGCGTGGCCTCACCCGGACCTGCACTTCGCCGTGCGGGTCGGCGAGCCGCTGCAGGGCGCGACGCTGCGCGCCTACACGCTCTCCGGCCACAGCTGGCGCTACCTCCAGAGCGAGGCGAAGCCGCTGGCGGCGGGGCCAAACGACGTCCGGGTCCTGCTGCGCAAGTTCCGGGACGAGGCGGAGAGCGCCGAGGGTGCGCTCTCGGTCGCCGGCACCAACCTGACCCAGGTGTGCGAGCTCGGCTTCGAGCTCGACTTCGCCGCCGGGCCCGCCCGCTCCGGCGTGCTCGCGATCGGCGCCATCTCGGCGGTCGGGCCGCGGCCCAAGGTGGAGTCCGCGGCCGAGCCCGCGGGCCCCGTCGTGGAGGCCTCGGCGACCGTCCACCTGCGCGAGCGCGGCGGGAGGGTGCCGCGGCAGCTGATGAGCTTCTCTCTGGCGGACGACCCTTCCGGCGACACCGCGCTCGAGCAGACGCTGCGCTCGGCGGGCCAGGGCATCGTCCGGCTCTCGCTCTACCCGAGCGTCGGCAAGCAGCTCGACCTGCTCCAGCCGGCCCGGCAATGGCAGGCGCTGCCCCGGCTCGACCGCGCCATCGCCGCCGTCCAGCGCGCGGGCTGGGAGCCGGCGGTGGTCATCGGCTCGGTGCCGGCCTGGGCTGCGTCGCCCACCCCGCAGGAGTGGGCCGAGCTGGCCGCGAACACCGTCTCCTTCGTCAACCACTCGCGGCACCGCGCCGTCCGCTACTGGGTCGTCCGTCCCTGGGCCGAGCCCCCGGCCGACGCGGCGGCCACGCTCGCGGCCATCAGCACCCGGATGAAGCAGACCAATCCATCGATCTTCGTGGCGGTCGAGGCGGGGAGCGGCGCGGTGCGGGCCTCGGAGGTCGTGGCCTCGGGAGCGCTGCCGCGCTGGAGCTACGACGCGATGAGCCTGACGGAGCGCGAGCCGGCGCCGGCGCCGTCGGGGGTCGCCGCGACCCTCGCGCGGATCGACCGCGACGTCGGACGCGAGCGCGAGGCGCTGGACCGCGCGCCGGGCTATCCCTGCGGCCTCTGGCTGGAGGGGCCCTTCGCCGCCGCGCCCGGAAGCCCCGAGCTGGGGCTCGACTCGCCGGGGTGGCCGGCGTACTGGGCGAGCGTGCTGCTCTCCGCGGCGCGCCACCGCGTCGACGCCGCCTTCTACCCGTACCTCAACGGCCTCGCGGCCGGAGCGCAGCGCGAGCCGGGGTCCCGGGCGCTGCTCCTCTGGAGGCTCCTGCAGCACGACGCGGGGCTGCTCGACGCCGAGTGGACCCGCGCGTCGACCACCGCGCCGGACCTGGACCTGTTGGGCTTCGTCGCGGACGACGCGTGGAAGGTCGGCGCCGTGGTGGTGAACCAGTCACCGCAGCCGCGCGCGCTCCACCTCACGTTGGAGGGCGCCGCGGGACTGCGGCGGGGTTCCCTCTCCCAGCTCGCTCCGGGGCAGGTCGGCGGAATCCAGGGACCCACCGAAGTCACCTTCGACACCCGTTCCGGGCGCAACGTGCCTTCGTCCGTCCTCGTGCTGCCGGGCTGGTCGGTCACCGTGGTTTCCGGAACGCTGGACCAGGTTGTCCCGGCGGGCACCGGTCCGACCGCCTCCCTCGACTCCAGCTGGGTCGGCGCGGGCGGCGGCCTGGCCGTCGAGAGCGTGTCGGGGCAGGTGCCGGTCACCGCCGACGCCAACGGTCCGCCCGTCGCCGATCCCAACGCCGCGGTCCTCTTCTCTGAAAGCGCGCCCGGCGCGGACGACGCCCTGGTCGTCGCCATCACGGCCCCCGCCACCAGCGCCGCCGACGCCGGCACGGCCATCGCGGATCGCTGGGTGAGGTGGCTGGTGAGCCGCCCGAAGTGGGCCCCGGTCGCCATGGCGGGCTACCAGGCGCTCACCTTCTCCTTCCGGGTCGAAGGGCCCGCGCCGGAGCCGGAGCTGGACGTGCTCCTGCTGGATGCGAACGACCAGCGTGGTCCCAGCGTCGCCTCTCGCGAGTACGCCCGCGGGCAGGGCAGCGAGTGGCGCACGGTGCGCATCCCCCTGGATGCGTTGCACCGCTCGGAGGCCGCGGACCTTAAGGCGGTCGAGTTCTCCGCGCGCGGCCTGCCGGCCTCGGGCAAGGTCCGCGTCTTCCTCGACGGCATCGCCCTGGTCCACTGATGGTTGGAGAGCGCGCAGGCAGGAGCCCGGCATGAAGATCGCGATGTTCGGCATCCGCGGGGTCCCGACCCACCTGCCCGGCGTCGCCAAGTGCGCGCACCAGGACCTGCTCACGGCCGGTACCGAGAAAGCGGCCGAGCAGCTCTCCTGGCGATTGGCGGCTCGCGGCCACGACGTCACCGTGTTCTGCCGCAAAGGGCGGACGCTGTTGAGCGCGCCCGAGTGGGAAGGGGTCAAGCTCGTCCACCTGCCCTGCATTCGCTCCAAGCACCTGGAGGCGGTCGCCCACACCGCGCTTTCGGCGGCGGAGGTGGTCCGGCGGGGCGGCTTCGACGTGGCCCACATCCACGCCATCGGTCCCAACCTGTTCAGCTTCGTCCCCCGACTGGCCGGCATCGGCACCGTGGCCACGGTCCACGGACTCGACTTTCGCCGCCAGAAGTGGGGCCCGGTGGCCAAGCTGGCGCTGCGCACCGGCTCGCGGGCGGCGACGACGTTTCCCCACCGGACCATCGTCGTGTCGAAGTCGCTGCAGGCGTACTACGCCGAGAAGGGCTGCGAGGTGGCCTTCGTCCCCAACGGCGTGGACGATCCCATCCGCCGGCCGATCAACGCGCTCGCGGGCCGCGGGCTGGTCGAGGGCGGGTACCTCCTGTTCCTGGGCCGGCTCACTCCGGAGAAGGGCGTCGACCTCCTGCTGGAGGCGTTCCGCGGGGTGCGCACGCCGATGAAGCTGCTCGTGGCCGGCGGCGGGACCTACAGCGGCGACTACATCGGCACGCTCAAGAGGCTGGCGGGGATGGATCCGCGGGTGGTGCTCGAGGCGGGCGGCCTGTACGGCGACGAGCGGCTCGAGGCGCTCTCCAACGCCGCGGGGTTCGTGCTGCCCTCGCACATCGAGGGGCTGAGCATCGCGCTGCTCGAGGCGATGCGGTACGGGTTGGCGCCGCTGGTCAGCGACATCCCCGAGAACGCCGAGGTGGTCGCGCCGTTCGCCGGCCCGACCTTCCGCGACGGCGACGTCGCCTCGCTCGAGCGCGCCCTGGCTCGCCTGTGCGACGACGCCGGCGAGCGGGCGGAGGTTGGCCGTCGCGCGGCTGAGAACGCCACCCAGTACTCCTGGGACCGCGTGGTCGAGCAGACCGAGCGCGTCTACGAGGAGGCGGCCGCCGCCGCGGGCCGGCGCGTGCGCCTTTCCGGGAGAGCCTGAGCCGTGGAGCGTTCGCGGCTCACGAGGTTGCTCGGGCGGGACCGGGCGATCCTCAAGAACATCGGGCTCAAGGCGGCCTCGGAGGGGGTCAGCAGGCTCTTGCGGCTCGCCGTGTGGTTGCTGCCGGCGCGCTGGCTGGGGGCAGAGCCCTACGCGAGCTTCGCCTTCGCCTACGGGTTCGCCCTCTTCTTCGGCGGCTCGTCCGACTTCGGCCTCGCCCAGCTCACCTGCCGCAGCATCGCCGAGCGTGTCGACGACACCGCGAAGGCGGTAAAGACAGCGGCGGTGCTCAAGGCCGCCTTGCTCGCCGTGCACGTGCCGATCGTCGGGCTCGTCGCGTGGACGGTGGCTGGCAGCGAGCTCGAGGTGAGGCTCGTCCTCGTCCTGAGCGTGTCGAGCATCGCCTCGTCGATCCTCGACCTGCAGTGCAACGTCATGCGCGGCCACCAGCGGCTGGATCTCGAGGCGGCGGCGAACGTGGTCGCCTCGGTCCTCCTGCTGGCCGGGGCGGGCGTGCCGCTGGCGCTCGGAGGCGGGCCCGAGGCGATCGCCTGGGGGCTGGCCGCGGCCTCGATGGCGGCGCTCGTCCCAGCGGCAGTGCTGGTGGAGGGGGTCGCGCCGCGAAGCGCCTGGTGGGGCGCGCACGTCGATCGCAAGGCGTTGGTCGAAGCGGTCTCGGCGCTGGGGGCGCTGGGGCCTCTCTCGCTCATCTGGCTGGGGCTCTTCAACCTCGAGACGCTGGTGCTCAGGCGTTTCAGCGACCCGGTGGAGATCGGCTACTACAGCGTCGCCTCCAAGCTCACCGGTGGGTTCGTGCCGATCGCCGCCGTGGTCATGGCGGCGGTCTTCCCCGCGTTCGTCGCGCGGCAGGACCCTACGGAGCGGCGCCGGCTCGCCGCGAAGGTGCTCGCAGTGCTGGCGGGCGTCGGTCTGCTGCTCTCCTGCATCTTGGCTCCCGGCGCGAACCTGGTCGTCCGCGGGGTGTTCGGCACACGGATCCCCGAGGCCGCGGCCTGCTTGAGGCTCCTGTGCTGGGTGCTCCCGCTGTGGCTTCCGGCGATCGCGATGGGGCAGCTGCTGGTCGGGTTGCGCCGCTCGCAGCTCGCCCTGGCTTGGGCCGTGTTGAGCCTGCTCTTCACCGGGGCCGCGTGCTGGCTGCTGGCACCGAAGTTCGGCGCCAGCGGGGTGGCGATGGCCAAGCTCGCCGACGCGGCGCTCAGCGTCGTCTTCTATGGCGCGTTCCTCGCGAGCGCGCTGGGGCGTCGTCGCGAGGCGGTACCGGAGGCAGGGAGCGTTTCATCGCGCGGCGGAGCGTCACCGCAGGCGTAGGACTCGGTGGGGAAGTGCCTGGCCGAGGGAGCCGGCGACTGAAGTCGCGCCTGAAAATGCGAAGCCCGCCTTCGCGGGCTGGGTTGCTCAGGTGGTCGATTGCTGCTCGGGACACTTGGGACTGAACGTCTCAGTTGGCGCCATCGGATTCTGCTCACCACCCAGCCCGCGCAGGCGGGCTTCGAAAAGTCAGGCGCGGCTTTAGCCGCCGGCATCGGCATCGGCACCGGCGTCCGCATCCGCATCGGCGTCCTCCCTGTACCCGCCGGCTACGGTCCCTTCTGCCCGGCCTTGTCGCGCTGGGCCCGCGCGCGCTCGAGGTTGCGCCGGTAGAGCGGGTCGCGGTCCTCGGCCTCGACGGCCCGCTCGAAGCAGGCCACGGCCTCCTCCAGGCGTCCGAGGCGGAAGAGGATGGAGCCCTTGTCGTTGTGCAGCTTGGCGTCGCTGGGATCCTGGGCAATGGCCTCGTCCAGCGCCCGCAGCGCCTCGTCGAACTTCGCGCCCCAGACCAGGGCCCGCGCCAGCCCGCGCAAGAAGTCGAACTGGTGGGGGATGAGCTCGAGGGCGCGCCGGAACTCGGCCTCGGCCTCCAGGCCGAGCTTGGGGTCCAGTGCGGCGCCATCCATCAGCGCCAGGCCCAGGTGGTAGTGGGCATAGGACTCGGTCCCCGAAGCGCGCAGGCACCCGCGCAAGAGCTCGACCCGCTCGGTGAAGGAGCGCAGCGGGTCGGGCTCGGTGGCGCGGATAAGGGCGACGGCGTGCAGCTCGGCCTGGCAGTCGCTCGGGGCCGTCGCTGCGGCGGCCCGGTAGCGGGCCAATGCGCCTTGGACGTCGCCCGCTCGCTCCGCCCGGATGCCCAGCCCGAGTTGCAGGTTCGTCGCCATTGGCGCGGCCAGCACGAGCGCCGCGAGCAGCGCCGCGGCGGTGACGACGGCGATGCGCCACCGGGGCACGGTCGGGCTCGTGGCTTCGGTCGTGGTCGTTGCCAAAGGCTCGACGGGCGCGAGTCCGAGCCCCACGAGCGAGGCCGCCCAGAGGCCGACCGCCGGCTGATCGAAGTTCAAAAGCAGGTGGACGAGGTAGGCCACGCCGGCGGCGGCGCACGCGAGGCGTCTGCCGCCGTCGGGTTCGCTCAGGCTGGCCTTGACCCGCCTGGCCATCGCCCGGCCCGCGATGAAGAGCGCAGCGAGGAAGGCCGCCAGGCCCAAGAGGCCGGCGCCGAGCCCGATCTCGAGCAGGACGTTGTGGGCGCGCCCCTCGAAGTGCGGGTTCCAGGCGGCCTTGTGCTGCGCGTACAGATCCCGGAAGGAGCCGAAGCCCCAGCCGAGCCACGGGTGCTCGAGCAGGGCCGGCAGACCGACGCGGTAGAGGTCGATCCGCTCCGCGACGCTGTCGACCGAGTCCTGGGTGCCGAGCCACCGCGCGGCCGGGCTCGAGCCACCGGGAAGGTCGATCGCCAGGGAGGTCACCAGCGCGACGGCTCCCGCAACGGCCAGCCACTTCGCCAGCCGGCGCCGATTCGGGTGGAGCAGCAGCAGCGGCACGACCGCGGCCAGGGCGAGCATCGGGCCGCGCCGCCCCGTCAGCCCCACCGCGCCCAGACAGGCGATCGTGGCGAAGCCCGCAAGGATCGTCGGCCAGCGCCCGCGCGCATCGAGCAGGGCGCCCATCGCGGCGCAGGAGGCGAGCATGCACAGCGCCGCGAGGAAGACGGGGTGGCCCAGCGTCCCGGTCGGAGCCGCGTCCAGGGCGCCGACCTGCACCGCGGCGAGCAGCGCCTGCGCCACGCCGAGCGCGGCGAGGGCGGCGATCCAGCGGGGAAGCTCACGCGCCGGCGGCGCACAGGCGATCAGGACGACGTAGCCGATCCACTCCAGGGCGCTGTCGCCGTGAGGAAAGGCCCCCACCAGCGAGCGCCAGGGATGGGGCGCGAGCGCGGAGGCCAATAGGAGGGCCGCCACGGCGAGCAGGGGCGCGCTCGGGGAGAAGAGGCGCCGCGGCTGGACGATGGCCGCGCGAGCCAGTGCGGCCAGCGCCAGCAATTCGACCAGGTATTGGCGAGGCGCCTCCCGCACCTCGTACACCCAAGGGAGGAAGAGGAGGACGACCGCCACGCTGAGGCCGAGCCTGAGCGGGACCGGGCTGCCGCCCGCGCCGGGGGTCTCGGGAGGGGTCATCGGCTTCACGCCACTTTCGAAGCCTCGCCGCGCTTGGCAGCTTCGAGGAGAGCAACGAGGACGTGCAGGTTGGGAACCTCGACGCATGGGACTTTCGCCGTATCCAGCCACTTGCCCCGGCGATGAAGACGGATGAGGCCGCCCTCGAGCGCAAGGCTCTCGATCTCCAGGAATGGGATCTCCGTCCTGCCAAACAGGATGGAGAAGCGCGTAACCGCGAAGGGCCCGAACTGGCATCGGCCCTCCGTCTGTAGCGACTCGCGTGCGGCCTTCAGCAGGCGGGGCCCGGTGCGGGCACAGAGAGTGAGGTACACGCCGAGCACACCCCTGATGCTGTCGGACAGGACGAGGCTCTTCCCGTCGCGTGACCGTACTTTGACCCGGATAGCCACCGTGTCCTCGTTCAGATCGCCCAGCGTCGTCCTTGCCGCAGCGTCCACGGCCGAGGTGACCACGCCGAGGAGGTCGCCGCCGGTCGATCCGTCGAGGACCTGCTTTGCGGAGAGGCGTATCTCCACGATGTCGTCGAACGCCACGCCAACCGTCCGGGTGCCCAGGAGCCCGAAGCTACGCACCTCTATGCCTACGTCGCCCATCGTGAATCGGTAGTGGGACTCGTACAGAAACCACGCTGCGAGGAGGAACAAGGGAACGGCGGTCGTGACCCATGCCCAGATTCCAATGGGCCTGCCATTCGCGAGGTCGACGAAGACGGCGAGGAGGAGCGCGAGCGGAAAGAGCGACAGGACCACCGCGGCGATCCTGGCATTGAGTCTTCGGGCGAAGACCACAGGATTCGTAGGCATGGCCTCTTGTCTCACGGGTGCGAAGACCTACCGAGCGCGCAGAAATAGCACGAGCCCGGCGCAGACGCGGCCGGGCTCGCGGACGTCGATGCTGTCAGTGCCCTATCAGTGGATGGCGGGGCTCATCCGCACGTACGAGTAGCTGCCCTTGACGCTGGTGGCGACGGGCTTGGTGGGGTCCGCCAGCGAGACCAGGTTGAGGACCGCCTCGGCGCCGGCCTTGCGCGAGAGCAGGCCCACCAGCAGGCCGTCGGCGGTCCAGCCGCCGTCGAGGATGGCGTCGGTGAGGGTGACCGTGGGCAGGTCCTTGAAGGCGACACCGCCGGCGGCCGGGGCCGTCAGCGAGAAGCTCGCCGACTTGCCCTCGGGGATCAGCACGAACTGGTCCGCGGAGGTGGGCGAGAAGTGGAGCTTGGCGGTGCAGGGGGCGTCCTTGACGAGGGTGGCGCGCTCGCCGGTCGTGGAGTCGACCTTCATGGTCTTCAGGGCGCAGGCGGTGCCCGAGGCCTCGAGGTAGGCGATCTTCCCGGCGGGCAGCCAGGCGAAGTCGGAGACGGCGCCCTCGGAGAGGTCGACGCCGGTCTTGCTGCCGGCGGTCACGAGCTTGAGGTTGCCGGACTCGGTGTCGATGAACGCGAAGCGCACCGCGTCGGAGGGGTCGAACTTCGGCCAGGTCACCTTGCTGCCGCTCACGGTCACCGCGGCCCCGGCCGTCTCGTTCTGGTAGATGGTGTAGCCGTCCGCGCGGCGCGCCACGAGCTTGATCTCTTCGGAGGCGAAGGACATCTGGTCGCCGGCGAACCAGCCGTAGGGATCGGTCGAAGAAGAGTAGACGTCGAAGAGGTAGACCGCGCCGTTGGTGGGCTTGTTGGGGCCCGACGGGTAAGCGAGCTGGGTGCCGTCGGCCGAGAACTCGGGCCAGGGGCTGTCGGTGTTGAAGCCCTGGGCCAGGGTCGCGACCGTCTTGGGGGTGCCGCTCAGAGCGACATCGACGACGGTGATGGTGCCGGCGCCGTCGTCGACCAGGGCGACCTGGTAGACATTGGCGGTGCACGTCCCGCTGCTGCAGGTCCAGCCGGGAGCGCTCTTGCAGTCGGTGCCGCACCCCTCGTTCCCGTCGCAGTCCTCGGTCGGAGCGATGACCTTGTTGCCACAGGCCGCAGGCTGGCAGCCGCCGCCGCTGCACTCGTTGGTCGCGCCCGAGCACTCGGAGTTGGCCTTGCACGGCGCGCGGCACACGCTCTCGACGCAGACGCCCTTGGAAGCGCAGGTGTCGGCGGCGGTGCAGGCCGAGCCGATGGGAATCGGGGTCTCCGACACCGACGGATTGCCGCAGGCGGCAGCGAGAAGCAGGGACCCGAACAGCACCGAACGACAAAGGCGAACCATGATCACCTCTCGACGACGAGGGGTAGGACGGTCGTCTGAAGACCAACCAGGAAAACGAGTGCCCGGACGATACCAGCAGACGAGCGACCTAGCAACGAGCGTGCCGAGGGCGGCGGGCCCTCACCCCCTGACCCCCTCTCCGGCTTCTCCTTCGGCAAGCTCAGGACAGGACGGAGAGGGGGAACTCGGTCTCGCGTCCGTGGCGCGACCGCCGCTCGGACGAGCGAAGCCCGGCACGTGCGAGCCCCCCTTCTATGGGGTCAGTCCCCGTCGCCCCGCATTGCGAAGGACTTCCCCGGAAGGGGCAGCCAGAGACCTCCCACCGCGTCGCCGAATCCAACTTCAGACGGGTGCGAGGAGGGCGGCATCGATGGCGACCGAGAAGCCGGATCAGACGGTGGGAGAGATCTGGACGCCGGACGAGAAGTCGGTGGGGACGCGCTGGCTGCAGCAGTCCTACGAGGGGCTGCGCGAGAAGGCCGCCGCCAACCCCACCGCCTTCTGGGAGACCGAGGCCAGGGAGCTGCGCTGGTACGAGCCGTGGACGAAGGTCCTCGACGACTCCAAGGCGCCCTTCTTCAAGTGGTTCGTCGGCGGCAAGACCAACATCGTCGCCAACGCGCTCGACCGGCACCAGGAGACCGCGACGCGCAACAAGCTCGCCTACGTCTGGGAGGGCGAGGACGGCACCGTGCGGACCATGAGCTTCCACGCGCTCAACCGCGAGGTGTGCCAGTTCGCCAACGTGCTCAAGAGCATGGGGGTCCAGAAGGGCGACCGCGTCACCATCTACCTGCCGCGCGTGCTGGAGCTGCCCATCAGCATGCTGGCCTGCGCCAAGATCGGAGCGGTGCACTCGGTGGTCTACGGCGGCTTCAGCGTCGAGGCCCTCTCCGAGCGCATCCAGGACAGCGAGAGCAAGGTGCTGGTGACCGCCGACGGCGGTTACATGCGCGGCAAGGTCGTGGACCTCAAGGGGATCGCCGACCAGGCGCTGCAGCGCGCCGGCACCGTCGAGCACGTCATCGTCGTCAAGCGCACCGGGCAGAAGGTCGCCATGGAGACCGGGCGCGACTACTTCTACGACGAGCTGATGCACCTGCCGATGAGCCGCACCAACGGCAACGGCCGTTGCGCCACCGAGGTGATGGACGCCGAGGACCCGCTCTTCCTGCTCTACACCTCGGGCACCACCGGCAAGCCCAAGGGCATCCTGCACACGCACGGCGGCTACATGGTGGGCGTCTCGGCGACGCTCAAGTACGCCTTCGACGTCAAACCCGAGGACCGCTGGTGGTGCGCGGCCGACCCGGGGTGGATCACCGGGCACAGCTACATCGTCTACGGGCCGCTCATCCTCGGGGTGACGAGCATCATCTACGAGGGCGCGCCGACCTACCCGTACCCGGACCGCTGGTGGCGGATCATCGAGAAGTACGGCGTGAACATCCTGTACGCGGCGCCCACCGCCATCCGCGGGCTGATGCGCTTCGGCGAGGCCTGGGCCAACCGTCACGACCTGTCGAGCCTGCGCCTGCTGGGATCCGTCGGCGAGCCCATCAACCCCGAGGCCTGGCGCTGGTACCACCGTGTGGTCGGCGGCAGCCGGTGCCCCATCATCGACACCTGGTGGCAGACCGAGACCGGCATGTTCATGATCGCGCCGGTGCCGTCGACGCCGCTCAAGCCCGGGTCGGCGACCAAGCCGCTGCCGGGCATCACCGCGCAGGTGCTCAACGACGACGGGACGCCGACCAAGGCGGGCGAGGAGGGCAAGCTGGTGCTCACCCAGCCGTGGCCGGCGATGCTGCGCGGCGTGTACAAGGATCCCGACCGCTACGTGAAGCAGTACTGGTCGACCTTCCCCGGCAAGTACTTCACCGGCGACTCGGCGCGGGTCGACAAGGACGGCTACTTCTGGATCATCGGCCGCGTCGACGACGTCATCAAAGTCAGCGGGTACCGGCTGGGCACCGCGGAGATCGAGAGCGCGCTGGTGAGCCACCCCGCGGTGGCGGAAGCCGCGGCCATCGCCATCCCGCACGAGGTGAAGGGCAACGCCATCTGGGCCTACGTGCAGCTGCGAGCGGGGCGCGAGGCGAACCCGGCGCTGGCGGAGGAGCTCATCGGGCACGTGGCCAAGGAGATGGGCCCCATCGCGCGGCCGGAGAAGGTGGAGTTCGTGCCGGCGCTGCCCAAGACGCGCAGCGGGAAGATCATGCGGCGGCTGTTGAAGGCGCGGGCGCAAGGGTTGCCGGAAGGGGACCTGTCGACGCTGGAGGAGTGAGGCAGAACGCACTCCTCGCCGGATCGCCTCGTCCATATCGATCACGGCGTGCAGCCCATCGGATCGCCGGCCTTGTGCCGGCACAAGGCCGGCGATCCGAGGGTGTGCTCGTTGAGGGAGGGAAGGCTGGCGCCCACCGGATTGGCCGGACAGTGGGGAGTTCCAGGCAGCTGCCGGCACAAGGCCGGCGATCCGAGGGGTGCTCGCTGGCACGAGGCATAGGGCACGCCTTCGGTGATCGGCATCGAGCACGAGGCAGGCGATCCGAGGGCTTCGTGCCGACTCCTTGGCTCACAGCAGCTGCTCGAGCTCCTCCAGCTCCGCCGCCGTGCAGAAGCTCGTCTGCTTGCCGCCCGTGGCCATGACCATCTGCAGCGCCACCCGCCCGTCCGCCTGCGGCACCGCGTCGTAGGACGCCGTCTTCTGCAGCGTGGCGAGCAGCGTCGCGACCCGCGGCGTGGACGGCTTTCCCTTGGCCTTCCTCCGGTAGCCCAGGCTCAGCGTCCGGCCGCTGCGCGACAGGTCCGCGAACAGGTCGAGCACGCGGTTGGCCTGCACGTCGAGCGTGCCGCCACCCCAGGTCTCCTCGGGGTCGTCGAGGTCGAGCTTCCCGGCCCTCGCCCGGGAGCAGCTCGCCCTTGGCGGTGGCGCGCCAGGCCGTGGTGCGGAACCGGAAGCGCTTGCCCGCGCTGCCCACCACCTCGAAGAGCGAGACGTCGAGCCCCGCACGCTTGGCGAGCGAACGCGCCGCGCGGCGGGCCAGCGTGACCTTGGGGACGAGCAGCGTGCAGCCATCGTCGCCGTGGTCGAACACCACGATCTCGCCATCCTTCGCGTCATCGTCCTGGGCGAGGCCCAGCGACTCCAGCGTCGGAGGCAGCTCCTCCACCAACTTCTCCCAGCGCAGCTTGGTGGAGCGCAGCGCGGTCAGCTCGATTCGGTGCATGGGCGCAACCTAACAGTCTCTGCTCGGCGGGCACGGGGTTTCTCGCGGAGTCGAGATGCGCGATGGTGTTCGGCGCTTCGCTGCTCTCGCCCCACGGAGAACCCGATGAGGACCCGCTCGCTCGCCACCGTTACCGCCGTCGCCGCGTTTGCCGTCCTGCTCCCGCTCGCCGCCGCCTTCGCCGCCGGCGCCAAGACCCCGGAGGAGCGCCTGCTGGGAACCTGGCGCGAGGAGCAGGAGTTCGGCGGCGACCCCAATCGCCCCGTGGAGAAGCGCCCGTTCGTCGAGTTCAAGAAGGGCACCTACGTCCACACCTACCCGGCCACCGGCGGCAAGCCGATGGAGGGCAAGTGGTCGGTGGCGAGCGCCAAGGGCGACGAGCTGGTCCTGAAGATGACGCTGCAGCTCGATCCCAAGACGGCCTTCCCGGTCGACGACCAGAAGATCGTCTTCAAGGACGCCGACACCTTCGAGATGCGCAACGCCAAGAACGGCCACGGCGGCGTCTACAAGCGGCTCAAGTAGAAGTAGACCGCAGTCTCCCGAGCTTCCCGCGACGACTGCAGAAGGTATGTCGGTGGCCACCGACATCGCCGGCGCCCCTCCGTGGTCACTCCCGCGCTCGCGAGGCGAGGTAGCGCGCGACCCACTTCCCCAGCGTGCGTCCGTCGGCGTGGATCCGCTTGTCCGGGCTGGGGTAGGGCGTGCCGCCGGCGGTCTCGTGCGCCATCCGCACCTCCTCGAGCACCGCTCCGTCGAGCAGCAGCTGGACGGTGATCGGCGTCAGGCTCTCGCCGCCAAACCCGCGGCCCGGCACGACGTCCCCGACCACCACCTTGAGCAGGTAGGGCGCGGTCCCGCCCTCGTCGACGATGGTCAGCCCCTCGGCCGCCGCCTTCTCGCGGAAGACTGGGACGAAGCCGCCGAGGAACGCCTCCTGCGTCGCCGTCCAGCCAGGCTTGCCGTGCTTGCTGTTCGTCACGAACACGGCCTCGGTCTGGCCGTCGTACGTCATTTGCGAGAGGTCGACCGCGAGCGCGTACCGCAGTTGGTCACGGAAGGGGTTCGCCTCCGGCTGCTTGATCACGGTCCAGGTCGGACCGCACGCAGCAAGGATGAGCGCGGCCAGCGCTGCCAGGTGTGCACGAAGCATGGGGAGCCCCAGAGAAGAAGACAGAGTCAAAGACTTGGACCGGGTCGGGAGGCTAGCAGACCGGGGAACCGCGATTCACGCCGGTCCCGCGGCGCGCTATAAGGTTGGTGTCGCGGGCCGGAGGGAGAGGGCACTCGTGCTGGTACTCAAGAGCTTCGCTGGTCCACGCTCGAAGTCGCAGAGGATGGAAGTCGGAAGCGGCAACTGCATCGTGCTGAGCACGGCCTTCGCGCTCGCTCTCGCAGGCTGCACGTCCGGAGGCTCGACCGTCGACACCTCGAAGGCCGTCGACGTGCGCAGCCTCTATGGCGCGGAGGTGCAGCCGTGCGCCGCCGGGCATGCGCACCCGAACGTCTGCTGCCTGGGAGCGCCCTACAAGGCCACGGTGTGTTCCGAAGACCTGGCGCACCCCTTCGACGCTTGCGACCCCGGTGCGATGGCCTACCCAGACCCCGAGGCGTGCTGCGCGCTCGACGGCGAGCGCCCCTGTCTGCAGCCGGCCGGCGTCGACCCAGCGGCGGTGCGCGGCAACTGCGTGAACCCCTGCAGGCCGGGGGGATATCCAGACCCTTCGATGCCCGCTCTGTACTGTTGGTTTGGAATCGGCCTCTCGATGCAGCTCAAGGATCCGGGCATCCCCATTTCGTGGTGCAGCGACCCCTGCCCGGCGGGTTGGTCTGCTCCCGAGGGCGGCCAGTTGGACCTCTGCTGCAAGAAGGGGACGAACTCGCAGGAGCTCTGCTTCTCCCAGGCCAACGCCATCGAGAGCCCTGGTGGCGCGAGTAGTGGGAGGTCGAGCCCGGCCGAATGCAAGTTCGAGGTCTTCGCGGCCGACGGCAAGAGCCGAGTCATCCGCTGCGATTTCACCGTCTCCCGCGACTGCGACTGTCTGGTCAATGGCGCGGTCACCAAGACCGTGTCGTTGGCCGACGGGCATACGTGCCTTGAGCTGCCGGACGTGTGCGGGTTTCTCTAGCTCCGTCAGCGATCGCCTCTTGCACCGCCCGCATCGCGATGCGCGGAACGGGCTTCGAACCGCGCGTCAGAGGATCGCGCCCCGCAGCTCGAGTCAGGGAACGGGCACGACGTAGAACCCGTTGGCCGGGTCGGGGGCGCCGCCGCGGAGCACGTCGAAGTAGAGCTGGCCGCGCAGCGCGAACGCCGGCCCCAGGCCCCAGAACGCGCCCCTGCCCAGGGAGGTGCCGGCCGGGTTCGTCCCGCGATACGCCACCGCCTCGACCGCCTCGCGCACGGTGAACGACAGCGACAGGGTGCCGTCGGTCACCGAGAGGTTGAAGCTGCCGCTGCTCGTGGGGGACGCGAGCCCCACCGCGCAGTCCCGTCCCAGCAGCACCGCGTTGGGCGTCTGGCCATGGACCGTCGTCGCGCCTCCGACCGCCAGCCGGTGGATCACCGACTCCGAGGTGCCCGCCACCGCCACCGTGAACCACAGCGTCTGCGCGTCGGCCCAGCGATAGCTGCGCACCGTCCCCAGCGTCACCGCCGGCGCCGAGGGATTGGCCGTGGACACCAGCCGGCTGGTGGTCCCGTCGAGGAGCGCCACCCAGTCGCCGCCGGGGGAGACCGAGGCGACCTTGCCCGCCCCCAGCGCGGTCGGCGTGCCCCCCGTGAACGGCACCAGGAAGGCCTGGGAGGCTAGCGAGTACACCACGCCCTTCGGCGTCGCGGTCACCGACTCCGCCGCCCCGGTCGCCAGCGTCACCGAGCCGGTCCCCGGCCGCGCGAAGGCCTTCAGCTCCCACACCCGGGCGTCCCACGGGCCGGTGCAGACCGACGCCGCGACGTAGGTCGTCCCCCCGACGGTGGCCGCGTCCATCAGCGTGGCGCTGGGGTCCATGCAGTGGTCGGAGAGCTTCTGCGGGGCCGCGGTGACCGGCATGGCCAGGCTGATGGCCGCGCCGCCGCCGCCATAGGTCTGCTTGGCCACCAGGGCCCACGACAGGTCCGGGGCGAAGCGCAGCGGCCGGCTCAGCCAGTCGTAGCTGGGCAGCGCCGTGCGCGTGCCGCTGGCCAGGTCGACCAGCTCGCCCGGCACGTAGGGGGTCGTGCCGCTTTCGGTGCGCGGCGTCAGCCGCACCATCTTCTGGTCGGCCTGGTCCCACTCCACGAACGCCCGCACCCCGCACGGCCCGATGCAGACGATGCGCACCGCCGGGTCCAGCACCACCTCGGTCCCCGCCTGCACGTCCTTCACGAGCCACCGGCCCAGCTGGTGGCTCGCGCCCGAGCCGTCCAGCGGCGAGAGGTCCACGTAGCTCATGAACCGCCCCTGGTTGCTCACGCTCAACGTGCTCGGCAGGACGAACAGGCTGGGGCCGGTGTCGCCGGGCACTCCCGCGTCCGTCCCGGAGTCGACCACGCAGGTGAGCCCGACCTCGCGGAAGCCGTCGCGGCAGAAGCAGCGCGCCGCGCCCTGGACCACCGCGCAGGTCCCCTGGCCGGAGCAGCTCTGGCCCGCGCAGGGGTCGGCGTCGGCGGCGCAGGTGGTGTTCCCCTGCAGGTGGTAGCCGTCGGCGCACTGGCACAGCGGCGCCTTGGGCTCGCCGTCCACGACCACGCAGGTGCCGTGCCCCGAGCAGGTCACGCCCTGGCACTCGGCGCCCGCGACGTCGGCGGCGCACTCGAGGTCGACGGCGTGGAAGCCCGCCGCGCAGACGCACAGGGCCGTTCCCCCGGCCACCGCGCAGGTGCCGTGCTCGCTGCAGCGCTGGCCCGCGCACGGATCGACCTCGGGGAGACAGGCCAGGGCCTCGGCCCGGTAGCCCGCCTCGCACACGCAGACCGGCTGACCGTCGAGCGCCGCGCAGCGGCCGTGGCCGGAGCAGGTCTGAGCCGCACACGGGCCGGGCCCGGAGTCGGGCAGGACGATGGGGTCGCCGGACGAGCAGGCAGCGAGAGCAAGGACTGCGAGCAGGGTCGGCAGGGCGGCGCGAGAGGTCGTCGAGGGCATGGCGGCTGTTCTCCTTGCTCCTTCCCATTGCGCGAGCCCGGCGGAACGGCTCACTCCCCGATCGCCACCTCGCCCACGAGCCCCAGCGACAGCTCCGGCGTCCCGTAGCCGCCGGCGCGGCGGCCCCCGAAGCGCACGCTCACCTCGGGCAGGGCGAAGGCCACCCCCAGCTCCGGGCGCAGCGCGAAGTGTCGCGAGAGCACCCAGCGCGCGTCGACGCCCAGGGCAGCCCGCGCCGCGAAGGCCTGGTCCACCTGCCCGACGTAGGGCGCGTTGCCGGTGCCCACCATGTCGGCCGCAACGCCTCCCAGCCGCAGCGAGAGCCCCGGCTCCAGCGCCCGCCCCGTGAGCAGCGCCAGCCGCACCCCCACCGCGGCGGTCCACCAGCGGATGCTGGCCTTCCCCTCCGGCGCGCCCAGCTCCGACGGCACCAGGGGAACTCCCAGATCGACGAGCAGCGCCAGCCGGTCGCCCAGGCGCCAGCGCGCCTCGAGCTCCACCGCCGCCGAGGGGCCCAGTCCGCCCGGGCTCCACGCGCCCAGCACGCCGAAGGCCGCGGACAGGACGGGAGGCGGCGGCTGCGGCGGGGCGATGGCCTCGAGCACCGGGGCCGGGGGCGGCGGCGCCTCGGCCACCTCGCGCGCCGAGGGCATGCCCACCTCCTGGAGGCTGACGCGCAGCAGCTCCACCGCCCGAAGCGCGACCAGCCGCGCCGACAGCCCCTTATCGGCCGGGAGCGCGCGGATCAGCACCTTGCCCGTCGCCAGGTCGCTGACCCACAGCTCCAGCTCGCCGGCCTCCTGTTCGATCTGCAGGGCGGCCACCGCGCGGTCGTCCCGCGCCTTCTGGCGAAGCGCGCGCCAGGTGAGGGCCGCGCCCGGCGGGGCCTGCTCGACGGTGAACCCCAGCGCGGTGAGCTCGCCGCGAAGCTGCTGCAGGATGTCCGGGCGCGAGGTGCCGCTGAGCACCACGCGGGCGTTGGGCGTCGTCGTCGCGGTCGCAGTCGGAGTCGTCGTCGGCGCGGCGGCCAGCGCCAAGAGGACCATCGGGACCAGCACGTCAGGGGCCTTTCTCGGCGAGCGCGCGCCGCGCACCTGCGGCGTGGGGACCGGCCGGGAAGCGGGCAAGATACCCGGCCGCCAGCGCCCGCGCCTTCTCGGCGTCCGAGCGGCTCACGGCGAGCTCCAGGGCCCGGGCCAAGGACTCCTCCGCCAGAGGTCCGTCGGGCGCTTCGGAGTAGGCGATCTCGAACCAGCGCGCGCCCTGCTCCAGGTCCAGGAGTTGGTCGGCGTGCACCCGGCCGAGGAGGTAGGCCGCCTCGTGGCGCTCGGGGCGGTTCGGGAACCGGCGGCGCAGCGCGGTGAGCGCCTCCACCGCGAGCCGGCCCTGCCCGCCGAACCGCGCCGCGTCGGACAGCAGGAGCAGCCGCTCGACGTCCAGCGACCCGGTGAGCTGGCGGAAGCCTCGCGCCTGCGCCAGGCGGATCGCCTCGGCCCAGTCCTGCGCCCGCGCCGCCCGCTCCCAGGCCTCCGGGCCCTCGGGCGTCGGCGGGGCGACTGCGCGCTGCGGCGAGGGCGGGCTCGGGGGCCCTGCGTCGGGCAGGGCCGCAGTCGAAGCCTGGAGGCCGGAGTCTGGAGCCTGGGGGAGCCCGGAGCCCGAAGCCCGAAGCCCGGAGCCCGCTTGGGCGCCGTCCACGAACTCCAGGCGGCGGCCTCCCTTGACGAAGAGCTGTCACCGGGGCGCAGCACCCGCCTCTCGACCACCGGCCCGGTGAGCTCGATGCTTCCCTCGAAGAGCTGGACCGAGAGGTCCTGCGCCGCCGGGTCCCAGGCGACGCGGAAGACTGTGCCGTGGACGCGGACCTGGTAGGGCCCGGCTTCGACCTGCCAGCGCGCGTCGCGGCGGTGCACCACGCGGGCCTCCAGCCGGCCGGCCTCGAGGACGAGGTCGGCGCCCTGCGCGTCCAGCCGGCCCAGGCGGACCCGGGTGCGGGGCTCCACCTGCACCGAGGTGCCCTCGGAGAAGGCCAGCGGCAGGCCGCGATCGGCCGGTGCGGCGACGAGGGCGCCGCGCGCGAGCGGGCTCCCCTCCACGGTCGCGGTGAGCGCTCCCTGTCCTGGTGACGCGAGCCGGACGACGACGATGATGATCGCCGCGGCGACGACGGCGACGCTCGCCAGCGCGGGGACCAGGCGCAGGCGCCGCGGCGCGTCGGAGGCGGCCAGCACGCGGCGGCGTCGATGCGCGCGGCTGGGCGAGAGCACCTGGCGCTCGAAGGACTGGGAGACCTCCTCGAGGGCCTTCTCGAGGCTCGGCTTGCGCTCAGTCGTCATCGCCCCACCCTCCTGCCCAGTCGGCGAGCAGCGCGTCGCCGCGCGCCGCCACCCAGAGCCGCTCCCGAGCCCGACCGATGCGCCGCTTGGCGGTGGCCAGGGACGTCCCGGTGGACTGCGCGACCTCCAGCAGCTCCAGGCCGGCGAGGTAGCGCAGCGCGAAGGCCAGCCGCTCGTCCGCGGGCAGCCGGGCCACCAGCCGGTGCAGGCGGTGCACCGCGGCCTGCGTCTCTAGCGGCGGCCCGTCGGTCTCCACGAACTCCTCGTCCTCGGGCGAGGTCCACAGCGCCACCAGCCGCCGCACCCGGGCGTAGCGCAGGTGGCGCCGAAGGGTGAGCACCGCGACCCCGCGAACCCAGGCCGAGAGCGCGCGCCGGTCACCCTCGAAGCCGGCGGCCGAGCGGAAGACCTCGACGAAGATGTCATGGACCAGGTCTTCGACCTCTCGCTTGGGGCCGAGGACGCGGGCGACCAGCCGCTCCACGCCGGGGCCTTCCTCGTCGAAGAGGCGGCCGCGCGCGCCCAGGTCCCCGGCGCCGAGGCGCTCGAGGAAGAAGCGCTCGTCCTCGGAAGGGACCAGGTGGACCGGCGCCGGCTCCATGTCTCCTCGATTGCGCGAGCCGGGCGGGACGGCTCACGAGGCGCGGATTTTGACACCCGGCTCCGGCACCACCTAGCACGAGCAGCTTCGAGGAGGACCGCTGCGTGAAGACGACCGCGCCCGTTCAGCGCAGACCCAAGGCCGCTCGCCTTGGCCTTTCGGCGCAGAGAGCTGCGCACCGAGGACGCGAACACGCCCCCGGATCCAGCTGAGCCAGATCCTCGTCTTGCACGAGAAGGCGACCAGGCTCTACCGGCCTCACTTCGGATCGATGGGTCAGCCGAGTTTCACGCCGAGGCCCGCTCCGCACGCCGCCCGATCCCGCGGATCGCCAGCGAGGAGACCGCCCCGAGCACGCCCAGCGCCGCGGCGATCACGCCCCAGAGCCAGCCGCTGAGGTTCAAGCCGAACGCATGGTCGAGCGAGATCGCGCCGGGCCCGATGAAGGTGATGCAGATCGCCGTGATGGCGAGCAGCAGCGGGAGCTCGAACCCGCCCTCGGTGGCGAAGAAGCCCTTGTCGGCGTGCACCACGGCGATGGCGGTGAGCATCACCGCGGTGATGACGGCGGCGGCGAAGGGCGTCAGCAGCCCCAGCGCCAGGAGCAGCCCACCGCCCAGCTCGCCCGCCCCCGCGGCCATCGCGAAGTAACGCCCGGGGAGGAACCCCAGGCCCTCGAAGAACTTCCCGGTGCCCGACGGCCCATGCCCACCGAACCAACCGAGCAGCTTCTGGGAGCCATGCGAGGCGAGCTGCAGGCCCAGGAACACGCGCAGGATCAACAGCCCGATGTCGGAAGCCAAGGGGTTCATCCTCCAGGCCAAAGCTAGGGGATGGTGGGCGCGCGAGCCACGTCAGGCGAAGGAGCACAGGCGGCCTCGTCTGGAAGATGCTCACGCCTCTTCTGAGAAGACTTGGGCGGCGCTGGGGCTGCGCTGGGCTGGACTGGATTCCGGGCGTCCGCCGCTCGGGAAGAGGGACGAGCCTACGAGTCGTGCAGGTCCTCCGACGCGCGGTAGAGCCGCCCGCGGACGGCGTCGCGTTGCCTGGCAAGGGTCGCGGCGTCGTCCGTGTCACCTTCAATGACTGCTTCGGCGAGAGCCACGCCGACCTCGGCTTCGCCGGCGGCCACCATGCTGGCGCCGGCGCGCCTGAGACTCGCCGCGTCGCGGACGTGCGTACAACGCGCGAGGACGCGCAGCTCGGGGTTGAGCAGCCTCGCCTGCCTGATGATCTCCGCCGCGTCCTCCACGTCGGCGCTCAGGATCAGCGTGCCGGACGACGCGATGCCGGCTTCCTCGAGCGTCCCTGGCCGCAAGACGTCTCCGTAGAGGGCGGCAAGCCCGTCGGCCTTCAGCCTGCGGACGGTCTCCAGGTTCAGGTCGACCACCGTGACCGCCGCGCCGCGGTCCGTGAGCAGCCTGTGGACGATCCGCCCCACGGGCCCGTAGCCGACCAGGATGCAGCGCCGCGGGTCGATGGCAGGCCGCTCGGCTACGCGCCTGGCCGGGTGCTCCGAGGCCGATGACGACAGCCTGCGCGCCGCGCGGTAGATGGCCGGATTGAGGGAGATCGAAATGATCGAGGTCGCGACCAACGCGTTCCAGCCCGCGTCGTCGAGGACCCCCAGCTGGCGAGCCACCGTGCCCAGGATGAAGCTGAACTCGCCCACTTGCGAGAACGCGGCACCGACCGGCACGGCGGTCGCGAACCGCACGCCCAGCAGACGCACGGTGAGCGTGGCTGCGAGCGGCTTGACGACGACCACCACGGCCAGCACGGCCGCGATCAGGTGGGGAATCCGCAGGAGGCTCCGAGGATCGAAGAGCATGCCCACCGAGACGAAGAAGAGCACCGCGAACGCGTCGCGCATCGGCACCGCGTCGCCCGCCGCGCGGGCGGCGAACTCGGACCGGCCGACGGCCAGCCCGGCCAGGAAGGCCCCCAGCGCCATCGAGACTCCGAAGACCTCGGCCGAGCCGACCGCGATTCCGACCGCCAGAACCAGGACCGCCAGCGTGAAGAGCTCTCGCTGGCGCGTCCTCTCGATCCGCTCCAGTGCCCAGGGGATGACCCACTTCCCGAGGACGACGACAACCAGGACCAGGCCGAGGACCTTGAGCCCGGCGAGGCCGAGCGCCGCCCCGGCACTGTGCTTGCCACCGCTCTGCCCGAACAGAATCGGCAGGAGCAGCAGCAGGACGACCGTCAGGAGGTCCTCCACCACCGTCCACCCGATCGCGATGTGTCCGATGGGCGCGTGGAGGTCGTGGCGCTCGCCGAGCACGAGGGCCATCACCACGGTGCTGGCGACCGAGACGCCCATTCCGAGGATGAGCCCCGAGGCCCAGCTCCAGTCGAACGGCCGCAGGAGCAGCGCCATCGCGACGGTGGACAAGGTGCTCTGGACGAGGGCCCCGGGGACCGCGACGCGCCACACGGCGAGGAGCTCGCCCAGCTGGAACCGCAGCCCGACGCCGAAGAGGAGCAGGATGACGCCGATCTCGGCGAACTGCTCGGCGACGGCCCGGTTGGCGACGAAGCCGGGCGTGAAGGGGCCGACCGCGACCCCCGCCAGGAGATAGCCGACGATGGGCGAAAGCTTGAGTCGGTGGGCAAGGAAGCCGAGGACCAGGGCCCCCGCCAGGCCACCTGCGAACGTCAGAAGGATTCCGAGGTCGTGCATCATCTCTCCGGCCAACGCTCATGAGGCTGCAGGTGTCCAGCCGGGCACCCGCAGCGCAGCCCGCGCCGGCGGCCTTCAGGAGTGGGGCGCGTCGTAACCGACGATCGTCACCCACGCGACGCCGCGCTCGGCCTTCCTCACTCGAATCGTCTGTCCGCCGGGAAAGGAGATCCCAGTGACCAGGTGAGTCCCGTAGAGGTCCGTGTGGCTCACGATACCGACGAGCGGCACGGTCGCCACGACCTCCTGGCCGGCAAGGAGCCGCAGGACGCCATCGGCGTTCCCTTCCCGCAGCGCGATGACGTCCGTGACCACGAACGAAGTGCCCTGGGGCACGGCGTAGAGGTCCAGCTCGACGTTCGGACCGGAGCCCAGCTCGACCGTGAGCGCGCGCCCCGCGGTCGGCGAGCAGCGGCCAGCGCCCTCGGTCGGCGCCCCCTCGGCTGACCCGAGCAGGCAGGCGAACGAAAGGGCCGCAAGCGTGACGCTCGACGCACTCGCTCTCATCCGGGCGATCCCCCCTCACCTCCACACGCGAAGCCCTCCCCGGAATCTCGCCAGCCGCGCGGCCGATGTCCAACCGCCTGCTGGAGCCCCGAGGCGGAGTGCGGCTGTTCGCACGCGGAGATGCCAGGGACCGGCCGTCCCTTGCCGCTGGCGCTCGCAGCCGCACTCTCTAGGGATGAATCGGGCCGAGCGCCTTGTCCCTGCCGCCCGGTGGCTGCGCAGGTACGAGCGCAAGTTCATCGCCTGGGACCTGGCCGGCGGGTTGGCGGTCGCCTCCATGCTGATCCCGCAAGGACTGGCGTTCGCGCAGCTCGTTCAGGTGCCGCCGGTGGCGGGGCTGTGGTCAGGCGTCGCCGCGATGATCGCCTACGCGCTGTTCGGGCCGTCCCGGCAGCTCATGGTCGGCCCGGAAGCAGGGACGGCGATGATGGTCGCCGCGGTCCTCACCGCCTCCGGGATGGACTCACCCGAGCTGCGGCTGGCCGGCGCAGCGATGCTGGCCCTGATGGTCGGCGCGGTGCTCGTCATCGCCGGCAGCTTCCGCCTCGGCGCGATCTCCGACTTTCTCTCCCGGCCGATCCTCGTCGGCTACGTCAACGGCATCGCGCTGATGCTCATCGCCTCGCAGCTCCCGACCGCGCTGGGACTCGAGAGGACGAAGGACGATTTCGTCCCGCAAGCCGTCGAGGTCGCTTCGAAGCTCGCAGGCGTGCACGGGCCCACCCTCGCGCTGTCGGCCGGGGCGCTCGCGTTCATCCTCGCCTCCCGCCGGGTCCTCCCCAGGTTTCCCGGCGCCGTCGTGGTCGTGGCAGCCGGAATCGCCCTGTCCGCTCTGCTCGACCTCGAGGCCCGAGGAATTCGGGTGCTCGGGCCCATCGACCGAGGCCTGCCCACGGTGGGACTCCCCAAGCTCCCGGCGGGCGCCATCCTCGAGCTCGTCCCCGGCGCCTTGAGCATCGGGCTGCTCGTCTACGCGAGCTCGGCGTTGACCAGCCGCGTCTTCGCGGACCGGCGCCGCGACGCGTTCAAGGCGAACGGCGAGCTGTTCGGGCTCGCGGCGGCCAACTTCGCCGCCGGCCTCGTCCACGGCGTTCCCTGCGCGGGGAGCGACGCGCGCACCGCCATCAACGACGCCGCCGGCTCGCGGACGCAGCTTGCCGGGCTGATCGCCTCCGCGGCCGTCGCCGCCATCGTCTTCCTCCTGGCCCCGATGGTCGCCCTGCTCCCCAAGGCCCTGCTCGGCACGGTGGTCATCGCCTCGGCCCTCTCGCTCTTCGACCTGCGGGCCTTCCTGCGCATCTGGCGGGTGCGCAGGGCCGAGGGCCTCCTCGCCATGGCGACGTTCGTGGGCGTGCTGGTCTTCGGGGTCCTCCCCGGCGTGCTGGTGGCGGTGGCGCTCGCGGTCGCCGACCTGGTCCGCCGCGCCGCGCACCCCCACGACGCGGTGCTCGGGCGGCTGAGGGGCCAGCCGGGCTACCAGGACATCGAGCGACGGCCGGACAGCGAGACGCTGCCGGGGCTCATCATCTACCGCGTCGACGCGCCGCTGTTCTTCGCCAATGCGCGCTTCCTGCGCGAGCAGGTGCACCGGCTCATCGACACCGCCAAGACGCCCGTGCGGATGGTCGTCCTCGACTGCGGGGCGATGTTCGACCTGGACGTCACCGCAGCCGAGACGCTGGAGGAGCTCGACCGGGAGTTCGACGAGCGAGGCATCACGCTGGCCCTGGCGGAGCCCCACGCGCCCATGCGACGCGTGCTTCGCCGGACGGGGCTGCTCCAGAAGCTCGGACGGGAGAACGTCTTCGCCACGGTGGGTGAGTCGATCCGCGCCTACGTCGAGCGGGCTGCGGCCGGTCTCGGCCGGGACATCGACTGGCAGCGCGTGGACGAGCCCCCTCGCCCGAGCGGAGGCCCGCAGTGATGCCTCACGGCCCACTGCTCCCGGAGACGGTCCTCCGGCTCGGGCTGGCCTTTCTGCTGGCGCTGCCGCTGGGATGGGAGCGTGAGCGACGGTCGCGGTCGGCCGGACTGCGCACCTATCCGCTCCTGTCGGTGTGCGTCTGCGGCTTCCTGCTGCTCGCTCAAAGATTCCGCCGGGGGGCTGACCGAGCAGGCGGATGTCTTCTACGGCGTCCTCAGCGGCATCGGGTTCGTGGGATCCGGCGCCATCCTCAAGTCGGCACGGCGCGCGGGCGGCATGGACACCGCGGTGAGCCTGTGGCTGACCGGGGCGGTCGGCGCGGGAGCGGCGTACGGAGGGGCGCCGATTCTCCGCGGCCCTCGCGCTGACGAGCCTCCTGGCGCTGTGGGGCTTGGCGCCCCACGGGCGGAGGCAGGGGGCGCCATGACTGGCTTGGAGGAGCTTCCCCGGATTCTCCTGAACCTCGCGGTGGCCTTCGTGCTGGGCCTGCCCATCGGTTGGGACCGCGAGCGCCGACACGCCGGCCCGGGGCTCCGCACCTACCCTCTGCTGGCCATGGGCGCGTGCGCGTACCTCGAGATCGGCCAGTTCGCCTTCCGCGACGACCTCCAGAGCCAGGCGCGCGTCTTCCAGGCGCTGGTCAGTGGCATCGGGTTCATCGGCGCGGGTGCGATCATCAAGGGCCGCGCGGAGGTGCACGGGCTTGCGACCGCCGTCAGCCTCTGGGTCACGGTGAGCGTCGGGATTGCTGCGTCGTATCAGCTGTACGCCCTCGCCGCGGTGCTCTCCGGGACGACCCTCGTGGCGCTGCGGCTCCTCAAGCCGCTCAAGCGGCATCCGTGACGGGCGCCCCGCGTCGCATCCCGCTCGCCGATCACGCGGGTGAGGGTTCGGGGGTTGGAAGCCCGAGGTGGGGCGTTCGCCTGCTCAGGAGCCAGGCGATGGGGAAGAGCACGAGCAGCCCGAGGAGGGCGCAAGCGGTGACCGTCACCAGCACGTCCGGGTCGCTGAAGTCGCGGGAGGCGATCACCATCGCGCCCGCGATGTTTCGCTGCGCCGTTCCGAGTCCGAGCACGGCGCTGCGCTCGTGGCGGCTGAGCAGGAATCCCAGCACGAAGGCGCCGACGACCAGCAGCGCCCCGGCGACGACCGCGCCGTTCTTCAGGATCCTGATCAGCTCGGGCCCGTTGGCGCCGAAGGTCGCGACCGCGACCAGGACCAGCGCGACGGTGGCGACCTTGCCGCCCACCGGGACCAGCCGAGCGGCCAGGCGGGGAGCGACCGCTCTCACCGCGAGGCCGAGCAGGATGGGCAGGAACAACGTCGACAGGAGCGGCAGGCCCAGCGCGAGGTTGCTGGAGGGGACGTACGAGAGGCCGCGCAGGGAGGGATGGGCCATGGCCAGCGGCACGTACACCGGGAGGAACACGACCGTGACCGGGACGAGGAGCACCAGGAGCGCCGCGCTGAGCGCGAGATCGCTCCTCGCTGCGCTCGTCAGCTTGATCAGGAAGGGCGCTCCGGCCGACCCCGCGAGGAGGAAGAGCCCGAGCGCCACCGGCGGGTCCATGGGGATGACCCGCTCGATCACGACGGCCAGCAACGGAACCAGGACGAAGTTCGCGACCAGGGCACGGAACACCGCGCGAGCCTCTCGCAGCGGACCGACGAGCTGGCCGACCCGGTAGGCGAGTCCCACGGACATCATGCTGCTCACCGCGAAGACGACGACGGCGATGCTCCCCATCTGTGCCAGGGCTGCTCTCATCGAGTCGCTCCGTCAGTAGTCCTGCAGGTGCCGCTCGACCAGCTCCTCGGTCGTCCGCTCCGCCGCTTCGCCGAGGCGGAGCTCGACCCGCTCGATTCCTCCCGTGAAGCGGTAGGGGAGCCGCTCGCGGTAGCCGGGGTACACCGGAGACATCGTGTCCTCTCCGACGTCCAGGCTCTCGAAGCCGAACCGGCCGGGCACCTGCTTCTCGACTCGGCCTTGGCCGACCAGGCGGCCGTCTTGGAAGAGGCGCACCTTCGCGGGCCCGCCCGGGGAACCGGGCGTTTCGCACTCGAACTCCAGGCGCAACGCCACCCTCCCGCGCGGAAGCGGCGCTTCGGCGACGACGTCGTAACGCTCGAGCGTGAACCAGTTGTAGTGGTAGCGCAGGCGGTCGCCGTCGACGAAGAGGCTCCAGCCGGCAGTGTCTCCCCCGAGGCAGACGAGGACCCCTTCTGCGCCCTCCTCGGGGACCTCCGCGACGACCTCGATGGAGTGATCGACGTTGGCCGTCTTGGGGGCGCTCCCTTCCGGCAGCCGCCCCAGGCCGCGAAAGAGCGTCACGCGCCTGCGGCCGCCGAAGAAGCCCGGCCGCAGCGTGGCGTCCATCCGCTCCGAGAACCGATCGTCCAGGGGCAGGACGTCGCGTCGCCCCGCTTCGACCAGGAACCGGTCCTGCAGCTCACGCAGCCTCTCGGGGTGGACCGCCGCGAGATCTTTGGACTGACTGAAGTCGTCCTCGATGTCGTAGAGCTCCCAGCGATCGTCCGCGAAGTCCGCGGTCCCTTGGGTCACCCAGGGCAGCCGACCGTGCCGGCAGCTGGCGATCCAACCCTCGTGGTAGAGGGCACGGTTCCCGAGCATCTCGAAGTACTGGGTCGTGCGTGTGCTCTTGGCGTGGGCGTTCTCGCGGTCGAAGGTGTAGGCCATGCTCACCCCTTCGATCGGCTTCTGGGCGACCCCGTCCACCATCGCCGGCTCGGCGATCCCGATGACGTCGAGGACGGTCGGCACCACGTCGATGACGTGATGGAACTGGAAGCGCGTGGTGCCCGTATCGGCGATCCAGGCCGGCCAGCTGATGATCATTCCGTTGCGAGTGGCGCCGAAGTGGGAGGCGACCTGCTTGACCCATTGGAACGGGGCGTCGCCCGCCCAGGCCCAGCCCACCGCGAAATGAGGGCTGGTGCCGGGCAAGCCCAGCTCGTCGATCCGCCGGAGGCTCGCCTCGATGGGCGGCTCGATTCCCTGCATCGCCGCGAGCTCGCTGATCGTGCCGTGAAGGGAGCCCTCGGCGCTCGAGCCGTTGTCGCCCAGGATGTAGACGAAGAGCGTGTTGTCCCGCTCGCCCAGGTCTTCCAGCGACTGGACCAGACGGCCCACCTCCGAGTCGGTGTGCTCGAGGAAGTCGGCGTAGTTCTCCGCCTGCCTCGCAAAGAGCCGTCGCTCCTCGGCGCTGAAGCCGTCCCAGGCCGGGATCTCCGCGGGGCGACGGGTCAGCCGCGTCCCTGGTGCCACGACCCCCAGCTCCAGCTGCCGCGCCAGCACGACCTCCCGGTAGCGGTCCCGACCCATGTCGAAGCGGCCGGCGTTGCGTCCGCGCCATGCGAGCGGCGGCTGGTGGGGCCCGTGCGCCGCTCCCGGCGCGAAGTGGATGAAGAACGGACGCTCGGGAGCGATCGACTTCTGCGTCCGCATCCAGGCGATGCAGTCGTTGGTGAGGTCCGTGGTGAGGTGGTAGCCGGCCTCCGGGCCCCTCGGCGCGCTCACCGGGACCGTGTTCCGGAACAGCCCCGGGTAGAACTGGTCCGTTTCGCCCCCCATGAAGCCGTAGAAGTAGTCGAACCCGAGCCCGGTGGGCCAATGAGTGAAGGGGCCGGCCGGGCTGGTGTGGGTGTCGGGCGTGTTGTGGTTCTTGCCCCACCATCCGGTCGCGTAGCCGTTGGGGGACAGCAGCTGCGCGAGGGTCGCGCAGCTCCTCGGGAGGATGCCGCAGTACCCGGGGAACCCGGTGGCCATCTCCTGGACGATGCCCGTCGAGACCGAATGGTGGTTGCGGCCGGTCAGCAGCGCCGCGCGCGTCGGCGCGCAGAGCCCCGTCGTGTGGAACTGGCAGTAGTTCAAGCCCTGGGAGGCGAGCCTCTCGGCCGCAGGCATCCGGACCAGCCCGCCACAGGTGCTGGGCCAGCCGTAGCCGACGTCGTCCAGCAAGACGATGACGACGTTGGGCGCTCGAGGCGGCGCCTGGTCCAAGGTCGGAAAGTCCGGCTTCGAATCCCGGTACGTCATCCCAATCCTGGCGTTCGCGAACCGATGCGCTGGTTTGGGGTAGACCTCGCGTCCGGCCGTCTTCCGCTTCTTGCCTTGGCCTTTCGCCGACATGCCACTCCCTCACTCGCCCGACGTGCGCCAACTCCCGCTGCGACCTCCCTGGACCGGAAGGCGCATGAGAAGAAAGCAAGGTCGGCGGAGTTCGGCGGGCAAGCCCGGATGAGCGCCACGCGAGCCTCACCCCCAAGCTCAGGACAGGACGGAGAGGGGTGCCGGCGGCTGAAGCCGCGCCTCGTGATGCGAAGCCCGCCTGCGCGGGCTGGGTGGTGATCAGATCCGAAGGTGCCAGGAGGGATGCTCAGTTCTCAGAAGGACAGGCGAGGCGACCTGGCACTCGCCCCTCCTTCGCGCCCCAGCCCGCGCAGGCGGGCTTCGTACTGTCAGGCGCGACTTCAGTCGCCGGCGAGCACGCCTGGCTCATCCCAGACTAGGAGACCGCCTGCTTCAGCTCGGCGTAGAGCGACGTCTCGCGCGCCGCGATGTCGCGCAGCATCGCGGGGAGCGTCGCCATCGTCTCGCCCGGCTTCTCGCGGTGGTTGCGCAGGCGCGCTGCGACCGAGGCGAACTCGCGCCACTGGTCGCCGATCTCCAGCATGGCCTTGGACAGGGGCGCGAGCCTGGCGTTGTCCGTGCGCTCGCCGGCCTCCTTGAGGAACGCCGAGTAGAGGTAGCGGAAGCCGCCGCCCCCGGTGCCGCCCAGCTCCTGCATCAGCACGATGTCGCCGAGCTTGCGCCGCAGGGTCTTCTCGTCGTGCTTGCGGGGCCACCTCTCCACGCTGTTGGCCAGGTGGTGGATGCCGCGCACCCCGACGACCGGCCAGGGCGAATTCATGCCTTTGCAGACCTGGAGGATCGCCTCGCGCACCGGCACTTGCAGGTCGCGCTCCTGCCAGTCGCCGCGCTCGAAGTGGTAGCTCAGCCCCTTGGGCGCCAAGACGCCCTTGGAGAAGCGCGCGTTCTCGAGCGCCTCGGCCGGACAGGTCGTCGGCTGGAGCATCGTCACGTCGCTGACGAGGTAGTCCGAGCCCTCCTTGCCGTAGACGATGATGTTGTGGACGTTGAAGTGCACCCGCAGCGAGTCCGGCAGGTAGGGCAGCCAGTAGAACCCGGTCTGCATGCCCACCGGGTGGCCGCGCTCGAGCAGCTCGTCGAGGCTCACGCATGGCCTGCTCGCGGTCCCGGTAGCGCCTGACGTGCAGGTCCAGCCCGAGCCGCCGCGTCAGGTGCTTGAAGATGGTCCCCGGGGTGATCCGGTAGCTCAGGAGCGGGATGAGCCCCAGGCTGATGAGCGGGAAGTAGACGAAGAAGAGCCCCGAGCCCATCCCGAAGACCATCGGCTCGGAGATGGAGACCCCGGCGTGCTGCAGCAGGCCGGCGATGGTGCCGGTCTCGCAGTGGGCGCAGAAGCGGTGCTGGTAGTCGGTGCGCATACGGCTCACTTGTACTTGTCGGCCCGATCGAGCGGCAGGGGCGCGTCGGCGGGCGGCAGGGTCTTGAGCTCCTCGACGGTGATGGCGAAGAGCTTCGCGTAGCGCTCGTACATCGCCGGCGACAGCCGCGCCCACACCTTGGGCTTGAGGTGCCGCTTGACCTGGAAGGTCCACAGGCCGAGGTAGGAGGCCAAGAGCCGCGGCTCGAAGCGGCGCACGGCCATGTGGTAGTGCAGCGGGCTCTTCTCGCCGCGCTCCACCTGCGCCCGCGCGGCCAGGTAGACCTCGCGCATCTCGTCGAGGCGCTCGCCCCAGTTCTCGTTGGTCGCCTGCCAGCCCACGCTGGAGACGCAGTGGAACTCGCCCTTCTCGTCGACGGCGTAGTAGCCCAGCGGCACGAAGTCGAAGGCGTTCTTGTCCTGGGGGACCTGGTCCTTCTTCATCCGAGCCTCCGAGGATGCGGGCCGGGCAATCTAGTCGATCGACCGAGGGGCGGCCAACGACGGTTCGTGCGCGAAGTCGCACGTGCCCCAAGCGGGCGGGCTCGCGCGGCCAGGCGCCGTATGACGCAAGTCCGCGCGATCTCTAAATCACCCCTGCCCGCGGCCGGCGCTCTCGCCCGGCCGTGCCGCGCCGAGGGGGGAACATGGCCGAGACCGTCTCCGACTTCTTGCTCGAGCGCCTGCGCGCCTGGGGCGTCACGCGCATCTACGGCTACCCTGGCGACGGCATCAACGGCGTGATGGGCTCGCTGCAGGCCCTGCAGAAGAAGAGCGGCGGCGAGCTCTCGTTCGTCCAGGCGCGCCACGAGGAGATGGCCGCCTTCATGGCCTGCGCCCACGCCAAGTTCACCGGCCAGCCCGGCGTCTGCCTGGCGACCTCCGGGCCCGGCGCCATCCACCTGCTCAACGGCCTGTACGACGCCAAGCTCGACCACCAGCCGGTGGTGGCGCTCGTCGGCCAGTCGGCGCGGGCGGTCCTCGGCGGCGCGTTCCAGCAGGAGGTGGACCTGCAGGTCCTCTTCCAGGACGTCGCGGCGTTCGCGGAGACGGCGACCTCGCCGGTGCAGGTGCGGCACCTGGTCGACCGGGCGTTCCGCATCGCCCTGAGCGAGCGCGCGGTCAGCTGCATCATCCTGCCCAAGGACGTGCAGGAGCTGCCGGCGGTCAAGGAGCCGCCCAAGAAGCACGACAGCATCCACAGCGGCGCGGGCTACTCGCAGCCGGTGGTGGTGCCCGCGGCTCGCGATCTCGACGCGGCGGCGGCGGTGCTCAACTCGGGCAAGCGGGTGGCGATGCTCGTCGGCGCCGGCGCGCTCCACGCCTCGGCCGAGGTCGCGCAGGTGGCCCAGGTGCTCGGCGCCGGCGTCGCCAAGGCGCTGCTCGGCAAGGCGGTGCTCCCCGACGACCTGCCGTACGTGACGGGATCGATCGGCCTCTTGGGCACGCGCCCGAGCTGGGACCTGATGGAGGGCTGCGACACGCTGCTGATGGTCGGCTCGAGCTTCCCGTACCCCGAGTTCCTCCCCGACGAGGGCCAGGCGCGCGGCGTGCAAATCGACCTCGACGCCAAGATGGTCTCGCTGCGCTACCCGATGGAGGTCGGGCTGGTCGGCGACGCGAAGCAGACGCTGGCGGCGCTCTTGCCGCGGCTCAAGCAGAAGAGCGACGGCAGCTGGCGCGCGAAGATCGAGCGGCGCGTGGGCGAGTGGTGGAAGACGCTCGAGTCGCGGGCGATGAAGGACGCCTCGCCGCTCAACCCGCAGCGCGTCTTCTGGGACCTCTCGCCGCGGCTGCCCGACCGGACCATCCTCACCTCGGACTCCGGCACCGCCGCCAACTGGTTCGCCCGCGACCTCAAGATCCGCGACGGGATGATCTGCTCGCTCTCCGGGAACCTGGCGACCATGGGCCCCGGCGTGCCGTACGCCATCGCCGCCAAGTTCACGCACCCGGACCGGCCGGTGGTGGCGCTGGTGGGCGACGGCGCGATGCAGATGAACGGCAACGCCGAGCTGCTCACGGTCGCCAAGTACTGGAAGCAGTGGAAGGACCCTCGCCTGGTCGTGCTGGTGCTCAACAACCGCGACCTGAACCAGGTGACCTGGGAGATGCGGGCGATGGAGGGCAATCCCAAGTACGAGTGCAGCCAGGACATCCCCGACTTCCCCTACGCCAAGTACGCCGAGTCCATCGGCCTGCGCGGCATCCGCGTCGACTCGCCCGAGGGCGTGGCCAAGGCCTGGGACGCGGCGTTCGCCTCGGACCGCCCGGTGGTCTTCGAAGCGGTCACCGACCCCAGCGTCCCGCCGCTGCCGCCGCACATCACGCTCGACCAGGCCAAGGCCTACGCCAAGGCGGTGCTCAAGGGCGACCCGGACTCGCTGGCGATGATCCGCCAGTCGTTCCGCGACTACATCTCCGGGGTCGGCCCGTGACGCGCTTCGCCGGGCGGGCGCCACTCGTCGACCGGCTCGACGTCACGGTCTTCACGGTGCCCACCGACGGCCCGGAGTCCGACGGCACCTTCGCCTGGGACAAGACGACGCTGGTCTTGGTGCGCGCCGGGGTGGGGCAGACGACGGGCCTGGGCTTCACCTACGCCGACCGCGCGACCGCGACGCTCATCGCCGACCGGTTCGCGCCGCTCGTCAAAGGCTGCGACGCGATGGCTACCCGAGGCACGTGGCGGGCGATGGTGCAGTCCATCCGCAACCTCGGGCGGCCGGGCATCTGCTCCATGGCCATCTCTGCGGTGGACGTCGCGCTCTGGGACCTGAAGGCTCGGCTCCTCGACGTGCCGCTCGTGAGTCTGCTGGGTCAGGCGCGCGAGCGCGTGGCGATCTACGGCAGCGGCGGCTTCACTTCGTACTCGATCGACCGGCTGCGCGAGCAGTTGGGCGGCTGGGCGTCGCAGGGCATTCGCCGCGTGAAGATGAAGGTCGGGCGTGACCCGGTGGAAGACCGAGCCCGCGTCGCCGCTGCACGCGACGCCATCGGCAAGGACAGCGAGCTCTTCGTCGACGCCAACGGTGCCTACAGCCGCAAGCAGGCGCTCGGGTTCGCGGACCGCTTCGCCGAGCAGGGCGTCACCTGGTTCGAGGAGCCCGTCTCCTCCGACGACCTCGAAGGCCTGCGGCTGCTGCGCGACCGGGGGCCGGCGAACATGGCCATCGCCGCCGGCGAGTACGGCTACGACGCCTGCTACTTCCAGCGGATGGTCGAGGCCGGCGCGGTGGACGTGCTGCAGGCCGACGCCACCCGCTGCGGCGGCATCACCGGCCTCCTGCAGGCGGCGCAGCTCTGCGAGGCGCACGGGATCCCGCTGTCCGCGCACACCGCGCCGGCGATTCACCTGCACGTCGGCTGCGCGGCTCCGCGCGTCGTCCACCTCGAGTACTTCCACGACCACGCGCGCATCGAGCAGCTCTTCTTCGAGGGAGCCGTGGCACCGCGCGAGGGCGCGCTCAAGCCGGACCTGCTGCGGCCGGGGCTGGGGCTCGAGCTCAAGGAGCCGGACGCGAAGCGCTTCGAAGTTCATTGAGGGGAGGGGGCTCCATGCAGCTCGAGACCAGGCAGATAGGCCGACCGTTTCGCGTGCGCCCGGACATGCGCCCGCTCGACGGCGAGGCGCGCTCGCTCGCGCTGGAGCTGGCCGAGGTCGTCCGCGGTGAGGTGCGCTTCGACGACGGCACGCGCGGCCTCTACTCCACCGACGGCTCCAACTACCGGCAGGTCCCCATCGGCGTCGTCGTCCCGCGTGACGCCGACGACGTGGTCGCCACCGTCGCCGCCTGCCGCCGCCACGGCGTGCCCATCCTCCCGCGCGGCGGAGGCACCAGCCTCGCCGGCCAGTGCTGCAACGTCGCCGTGGTGCTCGACTTCTCGAAGTACCTGCACCGGGTCGTGTCGATCGATCCCGAGCGCGGCCGGGCAATCGTCGAGCCGGGCGTCATCCTCGACCACCTGCGGCAGAAGGCGGAGCGCCACCACCTGACCTTCGCCCCGGACCCGTCGACGCACGACCACTGCACGCTGGGCGGGATGATCGGCAACAACAGCTGCGGCGTGCACTCGGTGATGGCCGGCAAGACCGACGACAACGTCGAGGAGCTGGAGATCCTCACCTATGACGGCCTGCGGATGCGGGTCGGGCGCACCAGCGAGGAGGCGCTCACCAACCTCGTCCTCACCGGCGGGCGGCGCGGGCACATCTACTCGCAGCTGCGCGACCTGCGCGACCGCTGGGCCGGAGAGATCCGCCGGCGCTACCCGGACCTCCCGCGGCGCGTGTCCGGCTACAACCTCGACCGGCTGCTGCCCGAGCACGGCTTCGACCTCGCCAAGGCGCTCGTCGGCAGCGAAGGCACCTGCGTGACCGTCCTCGAGGCCACGCTGCGCCTGGTCCCGAGCCCGCCGGCGCGCACGTTGCTGGTGCTCGGATATCCGACAGTCTTCGAAGCCGCGGAGCACGTGATGGAGGTGCTGCGTGCCGGCCCGATCGGGCTCGAGGGCCTGGACGACGTGCTCGTCGGCGACATGAAGAAGAAGAAGCTCCACCCCGAGGACGTGCAGCTCTTGCCCGACGGGAACGGCTGGTTGCTGGTCGAGTTCGGGGGCGAGACCAAGGAGGAGTCGGACGGGCACGCCCGCGAGCTGATGGCGCGGCTCAAGGGGCGCCACGCGCCCTCGATGAAGCTCTTCGACGACGAGGCGCAGGAGAAGATGGTCTGGAAGGTCCGCGAGTCGGGCCTGGGCGCGACCGCGCACGTCCCCGGAGAGCCGGACACCTGGGAGGGCTGGGAGGACAGCGCGGTCCCGCCCGAGCGGCTCGCCGAGTACCTGCGCGACTTCAAGAGCCTGCTCAACGACTACGGCTACAAGGGCGCGCTCTACGGCCACTTCGGCCAGGGCTGCGTCCACACGCGCATCGACTTCGACCTCTCGAGCGGCGGCGGCATCGACCGGTACCGCCGCTTCGTCGAGCGCGCGGCGGACCTGGTCGTCGGCTACGGCGGCTCGCTCTCCGGCGAGCACGGCGACGGCCAGTCGCGCGCGGAGCTCTTGCCCAAGATGTTCGGCGAGGACCTGGTGCGCGCCTTCGGCGAGTTCAAGGCCATCTGGGATCCGCACGGGAGGATGAACCCGCACAAGGTCGTCGACCCCTACCGCCTCACCGAGAACCTGCGGCTGGGAGCGGATTACCGGCCGCCCGAGATCAAGACGCACTTCGCGTATCCCGAGGACCACGGCAGCTTCGCGGCGGCGACGGTGCGCTGCGTGGGAGTCGGCACCTGCCGGCGGACCGAGGGCGGGACGATGTGTCCCAGCTACATGGTCACCCGCGAGGAGAAGCACTCCACGCGCGGCCGGGCGCGGATGCTCTTCGAGATGCTCGAGGGCTCGCCGGTCAAGGGCGGCTGGAAGGACGAGTCGGTCAAGGACGCGCTCGACCTGTGCCTGTCGTGCAAGGGGTGCAAGGGCGACTGCCCGGTGAACGTGGACATGGCCACCTACAAGGCCGAGTTCCTCTCGCACTACTACGAGGGCCGGCTGCGACCGCGCTCGGCGTACGCGATGGGGCTCGTCTTCCACTGGGCGCGCCTGGCGTCGATCGCGCCGCGCTGGGCGAATCTCTTGTCGCAGACGCCGCCGTTCTCGGCGGTGGCGAAGAGGCTGGGCGGCATCGCCGCGGAGCGAAGAATGCCGGCGTTCTCGCCCGAGCCGTTCACGCGCTGGTTCGCGCGGCGGCCGCGAAAGGCGGGCGGGGAGCGCGTCGTCCTGTGGCCGGACACCTTCAACAACTACTTCCACGCGGAGACGGCGAAGGCGGCGGTGGAGGTGCTGGAGGCCGCGGGCTGCGAGGTGGTGGTGCCGCGCGAGTTCGTCTGCTGTGGGCGGCCGCTCTACGACTACGGCTTCCTGGAGATGGCGAAGGCGCGACTGAAGAAGAGCCTGCGGACGATGGAGCCGTACCTGGCAGCAGGGATGCCGATCGTCGGGCTCGAGCCGAGCTGCGTGGCCGTCTTCCGGGACGAGCTTTCGGGGATGCTGCCGGACGACGCGCTGGGCCGGAAGATGACGAAGCTGACGCGCACGCTCGGCGAGTATCTGGCGCAGCGTCCCGGCTTCGAGCTGCCCAGGCTCGATCGCAAAGCGGTAGTGCAGGGTCACTGCCACCACAAGGCGGTGATGACGCTCGCCGGCGACGAGGAGGTCATGAGGCGGATGGGTCTGGACTTCCAGGTGCTCGACTCCGGCTGCTGCGGGATGGCGGGCTCCTTCGGCTTCGAGGCCGGCGATCACTACGACGTGGCGATGAAGGCGGGCGAGCGGGTGCTGTTGCCGGCGGTGCGGCATGCGGCCGGGGACACGTTGGTCATCGCCGATGGCTTCAGCTGCCGAGAGCAGATTCGAGCAGGGGACGTCGCGGCAGGGGCTGCACCTGGCCGAGACGATCCAGATGGCGATGCGGGAGGGCGAGCGCGGCCCGGTCACCATCTTCCCGGAGCGTGAGTACGTGGCGCATGAGGTGGCGCTCCCGTCGAAGCGGGCGCTGGTGCTGGCAGCGGGGGTGGCAGTAGCGGCGGTCGGGGCGCTGGTGGCGAGGCGGCGCTGGCTCTCACCCCTGTGATTGATGCGGGCCTCTGCCACCCGAGCTTGTCGAGGGGGAGGACCCCGCGGGATCCCTAACGTTGACGTTAGGGATCCGGTCCACCACGCCGGGCCCGGATGCTCAGGCGGTCTGGCCGGGCCTGGCAGACCCCTGCTTCTTCTCCGCGCCGAGCAGGTCGCGCAGCGAGAAGACCTGGTCCTGCACCGTGCGCAACGCGTCGGTCAGCTTCTGCACAACATCGGCCGGTGCCCCGACCGCCAGCAGGTCAGCGGCCAGACCGGAGCGCTCGTCCGAGATCCGGCCCAGGTCGTCGAGCGCGCGGTCGATCTCACCACGCACGTGCGCCTCGGTGGGCGCGGCGGAGGCGGCCGCGGCGGCGCCAGCCGGGTGCCCAAGCAAGCGCAGATCCCTGGCGTCGAGGCCTTCCTTCTGGGCGCGGTCGAGCAGCGCGCGCTGCGTCTCGAGCGGGAGCCCGAGCACCTCGAAGAAGTGGGTGACGCTGAGGCTGGGGTACGGCTGCAGGCCGCCGAGGTCCTGCTGGAGCAGGTAGAGGCGCACCTGCCGGGAGAGCTGCATCGCGGTGGCCGATTCCTTGGCCTTCTTCTGCTGCGGGGTGGCGAATGGAACCGCTTCGTTGAGCTTGACCGCGAGCTGGGCCAACGATTGCTGCTTGGTCTTGTCGTGAGAGCGGACGGCCTCGGCGTTGCCCCGGTAGATGACCCGGAGGACCACCTCGCCACACCCGAGGTGATAGGCGAGCAGGTCGGTGGCGAGCTTGGCGTCGAACTGCTTGATCTCCGCGGCGGCGGCGATGGCTTCCGGGCTGATGGACTGGTGGGGCGTGGCAGACAGCACGGGGTTGACGGTCGTCGAATCGGGCATGGTCCCTCCCTGAAGAACGGGTAAGCACGCGGTGGGGTCGAGCTTGCTCCCGCGTGCGGGTCGGTTAGACCACATGTGCGCGCGGACGAAAAAGCCCACTCGGCCTGCCTTCGCCTGCATCTCGCCGTGGAATGTCGGAGCTGGCGGATAGCCTCCTGAGGTGCCGGCCTCGCGCCGGCTTGGGCCGGGGGAGGACGCACGGGTGGGGGCATCCAACGCTTTGGGCTACTCGCGGCGCGAGCCGGAGAAGTCCGTCTTGCACAGGCTCATCCGCGACCAGCTCGAGACGCTCCTGGCCGAGTCGCGCTCCGAGGAGGGCGGTGGGCTGCCCGACTTCGTCGTGCGCGGGCTGCGTGAGGCCGCCAAGTGCGGCCTCCTGTCTGAAGGCTTCTCTCTGCTGCGCTGCTGCAAGTGCGGCCAGGAGAGCGCGGTCGCGTTCTCGTGCAAGACCAAGATCTGCCCGTCCTGTGTCTGTCGCAGGATGCACTCCGTCTCGCTCGATCTCGTCGAGCGCCTCCCGGTCGTCCCCTACCGGGACTGGGTGCTCAGCCTTCCGCCGGAGCTGCGCTTCCTGCTCGCTCGCGACGAGGGCTTCTTGTCCCGCTTCCGAACCCTCTTCTCCGCCGAGGTGAGCCGCTTCTTGACCAGAAAGGCCAAGGCGCTCGGGGTGGCGAAGCCTCTGACCGCGGCCCTGGTCTTCAGCCAGCGTTTCTCGAGTCGGCTGCTGCTCTATCCCCACTTCCACGCCATCGTGCCCGACGGCGTCTTCACCTTGGCCGATGACGGCAAGCCGGGCTTCCACGCCTTGGGTCCCTCTCAGCAGGACGTCGAGGAGATTGTCGCCGGAGTGGCCGGGAAGGCGGCGCGCCTTTTGGCCAAGCTCGACCTCGACTCCCAGCAGCCGGATGACCTCGATCGGTTGCGTGCGCGCGCCACGCAGGGCGAGCTCGCGTTGCGCCTCGGCGTCGAGGAGCGTCCGCCGCCGCGGATGCTGGGCACCGCGGGAGGCTTCACCCTCCAGGCGGCCCGTCACCTCCACGCCCACGACCGGGAGGGGCTGGGCTTCTTGATCCGCTACAACCTGCGGCCGCCCGTCGCCCTCGGCCGGTTGAGGGAGCTGCCCAGCGGGAAGATCCTCCTCGCCTTCAAGCGCCCCCTCGCCGACGGCACCACCGGCCTCGAGCTCACGCCCATCGCCCTCCTGCGCAGGATTGCGGCGCTGGTACCCCCGCCAGGCGCGCACGACCTGTCGTACTTCGGGGTCTTCTCGTCGCATGACTCCCACCGGCGGCTCTTTCTGGGTCCGCGGCGAAAGGCACCCGACCACTGCCAGGCCCATCCAGGCCTCGACGCCGATGACGAGGCGCCGGTCCTGCCCGCCGACCCCGACGCCGTGCTGACCGAGACGGTCGAGGAGGAGCGGTACGTGCGCTGGGCCGACCTGATGCGCAAGGTCTACGGGCTCGAGGTGCTCGAGTGCCCAGGCGGCGGAAAGCGGCAGGTCGTCGCGATCCTGAGAAGATTGGCGCGACCCTCGAGCGGCTCGGCCTGCGGTTCGCCCCGCTCGTGTTCGGCAGGGCTCGGGCGCCCGCCCAGCGGGTCGCCTTCGAGGGCCACTCCGACTTCGATGGACTCGACCCTCCCGCGCCCGACTGATGGCTTGCGGGTTTGGGCTGCTCCCCACCTACCGTCCGGCGCTCCCTGGTGGCTGCGCCTTGGGGATCGTCTATCTTCACGGCCAGGTCCAGGGGCGGCGCGACGTCCGGCCTCTCTGGCTGACCTGGTTGGTGGGCGCCTTCAACGACGGCTTCTGCCTGCGGAGAGCTTGGATGCCGACTTCGTTCTTCCTAGGCCCAACCGATGCCCGCCACCCACCCCACCCTCTCCGTCCGAAGCCTCAACATCTCCACCCGCCTCCTCGCCGAGTCGATCCCCCGCGCCGACGCCCCCCGCTCCGCGCCCGTCGAGGACATCCTGTGGTGCATCGAGCTCGAAGGCGGGAACCTCTCCGCGCTTGCCCGCTTCAACGCCAAGAGCTACCGCCGTGCTCTGCGAACTGTCACAGAGCCCAGCTCCACCCTCTGCCCGACTCTCCAAGGGACCCTGCGCTCCGTCGAAGGCTGCCTGCAGGTCACGTGCGCCGGCGTCCGCGCCGTCACGCTCGACGAGTCCACACCGCCCACCGCCCTTCCAGGCGCCCGCCTCATCCCCTCTTCAGCCAGCCCTGCGCATCGCGTCCAATTCGCCTGGCTCCCAGTCGACATCTCGCTCGAGCGCGCGGTCTTCCTGTCGTCCTATGACGACGTCTCCACCGCCAACCTGGTCCTTGAGGGCTACACCGCCCCCATCGACGTCCTCTTTCGCAAGGGCACATGGCACGCCGTCTCTACTACCTCTGCCGGCGCGGACCGCGTGCTCCTTCGAGGCAAGCTCACAGCCGCAGGCCCTTCGACCAGCCCCATCCAGATTCTCGACGCCACGCTTGAGCTCAAGGCTGCGGCTCTTTCACCGGGCACCGACCCAGCTCCCCACGTCGCTCACGAGCCCACTTCGCCCACGGCCGCAGCGGTCGCCGCGTCGACGCCCGACGCTCCCGCCCCACATCACTCCCAGCCAGCACGTTCCCGCGCCCCGATGCCCGCCAAGAAGCACGTGCGGAAGCAAAGGCGCCCGGACGAACTAAAGCCACCGACGCCCCCCCCCCAAGAGTTCGACTTCGAAGCCGTGGTCCAAGGGATTGTGGCCACCGAGATCCGCCGACAACTTCGCTCACTCCCGCGCGTTCTCCACCGCCTCGAGAAAACGCTTCCGACGCCCCTCGAAACCTCCCTGACCGTCCCTCGGCGACGCACGAACCGCCGACCTTTCGCCCTCCGCAAAGCGGCCTAAAGACGCTCCCTCAACGCGCTCGCTCATGACCCGATCCCCACTCCGCTCCCGGCCGACGTGTCGCTCATGCGGTGCGCCAACGCTGACATACGACAAGTGCAGCGAGTGCGGTGCCCTCATCTGCGGCAACGACTACGTCGTCGAGGAGCAACTCCAGGTATCCCCTCGCGGCCGGGTCTACAAGGCGACGGGGCCGGCGGGCGTCGTCGCCCTCAAAGAGCTCGTCTTCGCGACCGTACCTGACACCAAGACCATCGACTTGTTTGAGCGCGAGCAACACGTGCTCAAGCAGCTCACCCACCCTCGGATCCCCAAGTTCGTAGACTCTTTCACCCTCGGCCGTCGCCCCGACGTCCGTCTCTACATGGCCCAGACGTTCGTCGATGGTTTCAACCTCGAGCTGGTCCTGGAGAAGAAGCGCGTCGACGAGTACTTCGCCATCGGTGTCGCGCGCGGGGTTCTGGAGATCCTCCAGTACCTCCACAACCTCTCCCCCGCGCTCATCCACAGGGACGTCAAGCCCGCGAACATCATCCTGCGCAAGGAGGGCTCCTTCTCCCTGGTCGACTTCGGCTGTGTCCGCGACCTCGGCCGAAGCGTCAGCGCTCGCTCCTCGGTCGTCGGCACCTTCGGCTACATGCCCCCCGAGCAGCTCGCCCGTCACGCCGACGCACGCAGCGACCTCTACGCACTTGGGATGACCCTTGCGAGGCTCCTCTCCCGCCGCCAACCCTCCGAGCTCGATCAACGAGCACCTCGAGGTCGAGTTCGAGCCGTACGTCAACGCCTCCGCCGAGTTCGTCTCGTTCCTCAAACGCCTGGTCGCCCTGAAGCCCCGAGACCGCTTCTCGTCGGCGACCGCTGCCCTCGGATTCCTCGACACCGTGGAGGAGGAGGCTGCCGAGCTCGAGCGCCTTCGCCCGCCACGGGAACACCAGACCCAGCATGTCCTGAAGGCGGTGCGCCTGGGCGATCCGGAACCCGTCCACACGAAGTCCGCTGTCATCTGGGCGCGCGCAAACTCATTCGAGGGTGCAGAGGGCGCCCGACCGTGGGTGCTCCACATCGCCGGAAAGACCTATGGCCTTCATCCTGGCGCGGTCTACGTGATCGGCCGCTCTTTGGAGGCTGACATCGTGGTCGAAAGGTCCTGCCCCAGGAACGACACCGTTTCCCGAAAGCACGCCCGGCTCTCCGTAGGCGCAAGAGGCGTCCAGATCCGCGACCTCGACAGTGCCAACGGCACCTGTGCCGGCTCCCTCAAGCTCGCGCCCGGCATCACCGGCCTCGTCATCACCGAGCCGACTACCGTCTCCTTCGGCAAGGTCACCGCGCTGCTCGAGCCCTGGCGCAAGAAGTAGACCCCGCTGAACTCCAGTTCCGTATCCCCGCTTCCCCTGCTTGCCCACCACTTCACAATGGGTACTATGCGCTGCATCACTGCAGCGCTTCCACTGGAGGGACCCCATGCTTCGCCGCGTACTCACGACCGCGTTGATCCTCGTCGGTTTGACGACGAGCCTTGCTCATGCCCAGACGCCCCAAGACTGCGCCACCCTGATGCAATACGGCATCTACGACCGCTATCGCACCTTCGCGACCGAGGAGCAGTTCAAGCTCGTCCAGAACTTCTTCAAGGAGTACCACTTCGCCTCGCGTCAGGAGGCTGAAGCCAAAGCAGGCACCCTGGGGCTGAACCTCCTCGACATCCTCTCGGTCGACCTCGGAGGCCAGAGCTCGAGCAAGAACTTCTCCCAGTGGGTCAGCAACCTCGTCAGCTCCAACTACTCCCAGTTCTCGTCATCCTCTTCGATGGCGCAGACCCTCGACGTCATCAGTGCACGGATAACCGCGCTCGTCGGAGACTGTTTGAACAGGAACGACAGGAAGGGCCTCCACGCCTACCTCGTGCCTGCAAAGGATCACCTCAACTTCGTCTACAACCTCGCCTTCATCCCCTCCAACGCCAAACACCCGGCCTCCACTGGCACGTTCACAATTACGCCCGCCACGGTTGCCGCCACCTGCTCACCTGCCAAGATTGTTGGCGAACCACAGACCGTCGGCCCACAGGGCCTCGCCATCAGTTGCCGGCGTCTCGCCAACGAAACCGTTACGATCGTCGCCAAGTTCGACGAGGGCTCTCCCACCGTCCGTTACGACGCCTTCGAAATTCTCCCGCCGTTCGCCCTGCTTGAGCCGAAGCAAGTCACCATTGAGTCCGGCGCTTCCGCCACCCTTCGGTGGACTGTCTCCAACGCGGAGTCCGCCACCTTGAGCCCCGGCTTCGGCTCTGTCCAGTCGACTGGAACAGTCGCGGTCTATCCTACGAAGACGCAGCAGTACACCCTCACTGCCAAAGGCCTCGATGGGAAGCTGGTCAATGACTTCGCGACGGTCGAGGTCAAGCCCCCACCGCTCGTTCTCACCGGCGCGTCCGTCTCATTCCACACAAATGACGAAGACCGCGATCACAACACCAACGAGACCATCTATGTCCGATGCAGTGGTGAAACGGTCGCTTTGGCGTCAGGAACCTTCGGCAACCGTAAGTTCAGCGACGACAGCAACGAGGGACCCTTCTCACTCGCGGTCACCGCTCACCCTCGCCTAGAGAGCATCTCCACCTGCCAGTTTCGCATCGACCAGTCGCCCAAGGGCAACGACACTTGGCGCTTCAATGTTCACCTGACCCTTGTGTTCAGCAACGGCGAGACCTCGCAGTCGAAGAACTACGACTTCAACGGCCAGGAGCTCAAAAACATCTCCGCGCTCTCGTTCGACCTCTAGCGCCAGCCCGGACGGGTGGTGGGCGGGCCCTGGGCCCGCCCGCCCTCTCATATCCGGAGATGCTCATGTCCTCTCCTCCGAACGCCCAGCGAACTCCTCTTGGATACTGGCTCCCCGTATTGGCGGTGGTAGCAGTCCTCGCGACCCTCGCCGGTATATGGCTCGACGCCAGCACCATTGATGGCTCATCTGTCGATGCAGAGCCCGCACTGCCGCTCCCGCTCACGGCCGCGTCAATCCTATTTCACACCAATGACGACGATCGCGATCGCGACACCAACGAGAGCATCTCTATCCGATGTGCCAACGAGACCGTCGCCGCACTGTCCGGGGACTTCGGTGGCAAGACGTTCAGGGAAGAGCGTGTCGACGGCCCCTTCTCTCTCGATGTCACCGGGCACCCGCATCTCGAGAGTATTTCCGACTGCCAACTGCGCATCGACCAGTCCCCGCATGGCAATGACACCTGGCGCTTCAATGTCCATCTGACGCTTGGCTTCAGCAACGGCGAGACCTCACAGACCAAGAACTACGACTTCAACGGCCAGAGCTCAAAAACAACTCGGGCCTCTCTTTCAACCTGTAAGCGAGCAACGGCGAGGGGGCGAAGGAACTCGCCCCCTCGTTGGCCCTCGCCATCCACCGAACCTCAAGTCGCCGCTCGTGCTCGCCAGCGGCCGCTCGCTCCTTCGGAGACGCCCATGACGTCCTCTGCCAGACCCTTCCGGAGCGAACTCCTGGTTTCGCTACTCTCCTGCTTGCCGTTCATGTTCGCGGCTACGGCTGCTGCGCAACCCGCCACCGCCGTATGCACCCCCGTCGACGCGACGCACACCCGTTGCCGCGTCTCCAACCCTGTCGTCGACAAGCCCTCCCAGACCTACCCCGCCGTCGTCTTTCGCCCGGGCGATCTCGTAACCATCTCCGCGGGCGGCTGCGTCCAAACCTGCGGCAAGGGTGCTACCTGGAAACGCTACATCGACCCTTCAGGCCCGAACTCCGATCGCCTCTACCACGGACTCATCCAAATTCCCGGAGCGATGGCCTCCCCAGCGCGTCTCGCTCGCGTCATCGGCCATCCCGTCACAGTCTCCCTCGAAGCGGCCGGAGGCCCTCTCTTGCTCGGCTATGAGGACGACGACTACAACAAGAACGGCTACTGGGGTCACGACGACGGCACCGAGAACCAGTGCAAGGGTGTCGGCAACGCTTGGGTCGAGCTCCTCATCGAGCGTGGTGGTGTTCCTGGTCCACGATGCCCGAACAATCCTCCGGCTGATCTCGCCACAGCCTGCTGCTTCAAGAGCGCCGCGGCCTCCGCCCAAGAAGACGCCGACCACGATGGTCTGCCGGACCGTTGTGAGGACCTCCTCGCCGAGCGCTACGCGCCCGTCGTCTATCACTCGACCGACGAGTCGAACTTCCCGACCAACGTCGACTGGCTCCTCGCCAAGACGGTCCTGAGCTTCTTCGACGACGACTGCACACCCGACCTGTCGAAAAGCCTCGTCGCTCAACCTACCCAGGCGAAGCTCCTGGACTCGGTCGAGGCCGATACCTGTGGAGCGAAGGGCACGATTCGATCAGGCGGAACAAGAAGCGCCGGTAAACACCGCACCTTCTACCTGCGCGACGCACCTGCCGAAGCCCGCGTCGGCAGCAGAGACACCAGGGACTGGAAGACCTACGTCCACGCCTACCTCAATGATCTTGGCGGAGTGACTCTCCAGTACTGGCGCTTCTATGCCTTCAACGATGCCAGCAACGACCATGGCGGGGACTGGGAAGGCGTCCACGTCATCCTGGATCGCAATCTCTCCCCGGTGGCCGTAGGACTCCTCGGCCATACCTCGATAGACGAGAAGCCCTGGTCGGCGTTCACCCGTGACGGAACCCACCCGCGAATCTTCTCCGAAGGCGGCGGACACGCCTCCCACGAAACAGGTGCCGGCATTCAGGCGCAAGGCTGCCCCGCTCGCCTCGGCTGTTCCGTCGACCCCGCCCGCCCATCCACCTTCGTTCGCCAAGAGACCTGGACCGGTGGAGTCGTCTCCTGGCCAGACGGACGCAAGACGACCTCGGGGCCACTCGTAAACGTCGGCGAGAAGTCCTCGCCTCTCAATGGCCAGGTCTTCGTTCAGTACTCTGGCCTCTGGGGCAGCCCAGGGACTCTCGCAGGAACCTCTGGCTATTGGGGGCCTGCCTTCAACGAGACTGACATGGGAAAAGACGGCTTCATCACTGCTTGGTGCCGAGGCGCCACGGGTCTCGACATCACCCGTGAGTGCTACCCTGCCGCCACCTCTGAGTAGAGCCCGGCACGTCACCCTCTCATGACTCGCCATCAAGCCGACAAGCGCGCCGCGCGACTCTTCGGCGACTACTGAGCCATCCTCGACGCCGGCCGCTGCAAGTGCGCACCTTCGGAGGTGCTGGAGGCGGCGGGGTGCGAGGCGGTGGTGCCGCGCCAGTTCGTCTGCTGTGGGCGGCCGCTCTACGACTACGGCTTCCTGGATATGGCGAAGGCGCGGCTGAAAAAGACGCTGCGGACGATGGAGCCGTACCTGGCCGCGGGGACGCCGATCGTCGGGCTCGAGCCGAGCTGCGTGGCGGTCTTCCGCGACGAGCTGGCGGGGATGCTCCCGGACGACGCGCTCGGCCGGAAGATGACCAAGCAAACGCGCACGCTCGGCGAGTATCTGTCGCAGCGTTCCGGCTTCGAGCTACCGAGGCTCGAGCGCAAAGCGGTGGTCCAGGGTCACTGCCACCACAAGGCGGTGATGACGCTCGCCGGCGACGAGGAAGTCATGAAGCGGATGGGCCTGGACTTCCAGGTGCTCGACTCCGGCTGTTGCGGGATGGCGGGCTCCTTCGGCTTCGAGGCGGGCGATCACTACGACGTGGCGATGAAGGCCGGAGAGCGGGTGCTGTTGCCTGCGGTGCGGCATGCGGCGGGAGACACGCTGGTCATTGCCGATGGCTTCAGTTGCCGCGAGCAGATCGAGCAGGGGACGTCGCGGCAGGGGCTGCATCTGGCCGAGGCGATCCAGATGGCGATGCGCGAAGGCGAGCGAGGGCCGGTCACCATCTTCCCGGAGCGCGGGTACGTGGCGCATGAGGCGGCGTTGCCGTCGAAGCGGGCGCTGGCCTTCGTGGCGGTGGGGGTAGCGGTGGCGGCGGTCGGCGCGCTGGTGGCGAGGCGGCGCTGGCTCTCACCCATGTGATCGATGCGGGGCCTCTGCTTGTCGAGCAAGGGGCAAGCCCTCTAGGAGGGAAGGACCCGCGGGCTCCCTAACCTTGACGATAGGGATCCGGTCCACGGCAGGCCGGATGCTCAGGCGGTCTGGCCGGGCGTGGCAGCCCGCTTCTTCTTCTCCGCGCCGAGCAGGTCGCGCAGCGAGAAGACTTGCTCCTGCACCGTGCGCAGCGCGTCGGTCAGCTTTTGCACGGCATCGGCCGGTGCCCCGACCGCCAGCAGGTCCGCGGCCAGACCGGAGCGCTCGTCGGAGATCCGGCCCAGGTCGTCGAGCGCGCGGTCGATCTCGCCACGCACGTGCGCCTCGGTGGGCGCGGCGGACGCGGCCGCGGCGGCGCCAGCCGGGTGCCCAAGCAAGCGCAGGTCCCTGGCGTCCAGGCCTTCCTTCTGGGCGCGGTCGAGCAGCGCGCGCTGCGTCTCGAGCGGGAGCCGGAGCTCCTCGGAGAAGTCGCTCCTTGACCGTCTCCTTCGCGAGCCCGCGCAAAATGGGCGCCAAAGCGTGTGTCAGGGCAGCTCGCCGGGCCAGACGCAGCGCACCTCGCTGCCGTTCCCGTCTTCGAGCTTGAAAGTGTCGCCATGGTCAAACAAGACGACCCAGGAATAGCCGTAGTTGGGCGCTACGCAGGGATTCGACGAGCGCAGCGACTTCAAGATGCTCGTGGCGTTCCTGGGGAACGCCGTCGTGTCGATGGACGGAGAGACGCGACTGACGTCGACCAGGGTCTGCAGCTCCTTGAGCGTCGGCACGCGCCATCCCCAGTTCGCTCCCCCCAGGACGAGACTGTTGCAGTAGCTCTGAGCCTCGGAGGCGCTCAGCGTATTTGGCGAGACGTCACGCTGCCAGGTGAGGTGTGTCACGGTGTCCACGACGGTGGTGGCCCGGATGACGTAGCGGCCGGCCGTCGGAGCGCAGGTACCGGTGACGCAGCGCACAGGCCGCGGGACGTCTCGAAAGAGGCCACCGGTGTCGCCGAAGTTGAAGTCGACCATCCAGGCGGCGGTGCCGGCGCTAATCGGGCGGTAGTTGGTCGACGTCCACGCTTGCGCGACTGCGGTGTTGGAAAAGACCGTGTGGTTGGTCGCCGGGCTGCTCTTGCCTTGGCTGACGATCGACTCGAGCTCGATGAGAGTCGGGACGCGCCAACCGGTGAGCCCATCGAGAGTCAGGCTGGCGCAGTAGGCGGAGGCGTCCGCCCACGTCCTCGTCGTGGAGGTAGCGGCGAGCTCCCAGGTCAGGTTGGTCGCCGTGTCGGTGACGGAAGCTCCGCTGGACGAGATCTGATACTGGGTCGCCGGAGGCTCGGAAGGCGGTGCGGGCCAACGCGCCCACTCACAGGCGGCAGGATCGCTGGTCGAAGCGTCCGCCGAGGTGCCCGCGTCGGGCCCCGCTCCGGCGTCCTGCGACGGCGTGCCCGAGTCCACCGGCGTCGGGCCGGTGTCTGCGAGCGAGGAGCCGCCATCGGGAACGACGGCGACGCACTGCCCACCGGAGCAGGTCTGCCCTCCAGTGCAGGCGACGGCGATTCCCCAGTCGGTGCAGCCCGAGGGCATCACGGTGCAAGTCTGCACGCCGGTGCCCGAGCACTGCTTGGCGTTCAGCACGCACTGGTTCGTGCACTGGGTCACGCACTGCCCGCCCGAGCAGAATCTGGCCGTTGCCGCAGGCCACCGCGGTGCCCCAGTCCGTGCAGCCTGAGGCCAGGGTCACGCAGGTCTTCACGCCGGTGCCCGAGCACTGCCTGGCGCCTAGCGTGCACTGGTTCGCGCATTGGCTGACGCATTGGCCGCCCGAGCAGATCTGGCCGTTGCCGCAGGCCACCGCGGTGCCCCAGTCCGTGCAGCCTGAGGCCAGGGTCACGCAGGTCTTCACGCCGGTGCCCGAGCACTGCCTGGCGCCTAGCGTGCACTGGTTCGCGCATTGGCTGACGCATTGGCCGCCCGAGCAGATCTGGCCTGCGCCGCAGGCCGCCGCGGTGCCCCAGTCGCTGCAGCCCGAGGCCAGGGTCACGCAGGTCTGCACGCCGGTGCCCGAGCACTGCCGGGCGCCCAGCGTGCAGTGGTTCGCGCACTGACTGACGCACTGGCCGCCCGAGCAGATCTGGGCTGCGCCGCAGGCCACCGCGGTGTCCCAGTCGGTGCACCCGGAGGCCAGAGTCACGCAGGTCTGCACGCCGGTGCCCGAGCACTGCCGGGCGCCCAGCGTGCACTGGTTCGCGCACTGGTTGACGCACTGGCCACCTGAGCAGAATCTGGCCTGTGCCGCACGCCACAGCGTTGCCCCAGTCGGTGCACCCCGATGCCAGAGTGACGCAGGTCTGCAGCCCGGTGCCCGCGCACTGCCTGGCGTCCGGCGTGCACTGGTTGGTGCACTGGCTCATACACTGCCCACCGGAGCAGACCTGGCCCGAGGCGCAGGCCACGGCGACGTCCCAGTCCAAGCAGCCGCTGGTCTGCCGAACACACTCACGGATCAACCCGTTGGCGTCGCACTGATGCGCTCCCTGCCTGCAAGTCGAGGAACAGACCGCGCCGGAGTCTGGTGGTCCCGAGGCGGACCCGTCGCTCGTACCGACGGTGAGAATCGCAGCCGGCCAGGAGCGCCCAGCACCCAGTTGCAAGAATCCCCCACACCCGGCTTCGAGCCTGACTCGGCTGCATCGTCTGCTCCTTGGCCCCGAGGGGCCTCGCGACGTCTGCGAGGTATTGGCGCGACTTCGAAGGATTATCACGTTCGTCGCCGCGCCCCGCCCGTGGCGCCGTGCCAAGGCCGGACGGTCAACGACCCGGTCTGGGGTGGCGAGCAGCGCCTTCCCAACGGCTGGCGCACACCTACCTGATCAAGCCGGAGGGCATCTGCGGCGCCAGCGCCGAGGTGGCAATGCAGGCGCTGACCAAGGTGGCCGAGAAGTTGCGCGGCGGGAAGGCGGTGCGCGACCCGGTCACCATCTTCCCGAAGTGGGGCTCCGTGGCGGGCGGGGTGGCGTTGCCGTCGAAGAAGTGGGGTGGCGGTGGCGGTCGGAGCGCTGGCTCTCCCGAGCTTGTCGGGGAAGGGGCCAGCCCTCAAGCCGGGAAGGACTCCACGGGATCCCCGTCGACGTTAGGGATCCGGTCCACCACGCGGGCCCCGGATGCTCAGGCGGTCTGGCCGGGCCTGGCAGCCCCCTTCTTCTTGTTCTGCTTCTCCGCGCCAAGAAGGTCGCGCAGCGAGAAGACCTGGTCCTGTACCGTGCGCAGCGCGTCGGTCAGCTTCTGCACGGCATCGGCCGGTGCCCCGACCGCCAGCAGGTCCGCGGCCAGACCGGAGCGCTCGTCGGAGATCCGGCCCAGGTCGTCGAGCGCGCGGTCGATCTCGCCACGCACGTGCGCCTCGGTGGGCGCGGCGGACGCGGCCGCGCCGGCGCCACTCGGGTGCCCAAGCAAGCGCAAATCCCTGGCGTCCAGGCCTTCCTTCTGGGCGCGGTCGAGCAGCGCGCGCTGCGTCTCGAGCGGGAGCCCGAGCACCTCGAAGTAGTGGGTGACGCTGAGGCTGGGGTACGCCTGCAGGCCGCCGAGGTCTTGCTGGAGCAGGTAGAGGCGCACCTGCCGGGAGAGCTGCATCGCGGTGGCCGATTCCTTGGCCTTCTTCTGCTGCTGGGTGGCGAACGGAACCGCTTCGTTGAGCTTGACCGCGAGCTGGGCCAACGAATGCTGCTTGGTCTTGTCGTGAGAGCGGACGGCCTCGGCATTGCCCCGGTAGATGACCCGGAGGACCACCTCGCCACACCCGAGGTGATAGGCGAGCAGGTCGGTGGCGAGCTTGGCGTCGAACTGCTACGACCCGTCCGGACGCCCTGACCTGCCGAGCACAGACCGAGGACCTGCTGCGCGCTTCGACGATCCTGGCGGGCGTCGCAGGCGCTCTCGCGGCCGCGGGAGGAATTCTGCTCCTCGCCGACTGGATAGGAGGCCGCAGCTCACCTGGAAGGTCGGGGGCGGTCCTAGTGGCGCCGCGGGTTCCGTCTCGATGCTTTGGTGAAACATCGCCGACCGGTGCCGGGGCCACGTATAGGGCGATGGGAGGTTCACATGCACAAGCTTCTCTCGTTCACCCTGTCCATCCTTAGCCTCATCCTCGCGGCTCACTGCGGCTTCCGCTTCGACAACCCGGTGGAGCAGTGCCTGACCGACGCCTGCCACCCCGCGGACTCATCCGTTCCGGCTCTCCCGGATTCTGGACCGGGCGACGCTTCAGTGTCCTTCCCGGCGGAGGTCATGCCGGTATTGGTCGCGAAGCTGGAACACCGCGGTTTCGGCTCACCTTCCGTGGGACTCACCAAGGACGAGACCCCGTTCATCATGTTCGTCGACGGCGCCAACAGCGAGGTGCTGCGCGTAGCGACCCGTAACGAGGCCTGGCAGGTGACCGAGGCGTCCTCCTCCCTGTGGATGTCTCAGCCGGCCGCCGTCGACGGCTTCGGTCCCGCCGGTTTCTCTGCGTCGACCCGGCTGGTGCTCTTCGAGCTCTCGGGAGGGAGCTGGAACGGCTACCTGCTCGGGGGCGATTTCAGCTTCTCGTGCCGGTACAACGGCGCATTGCTCCCGGACGGCTCCGTCGACGCGGTCCGCCTGTGCTCGGGGGTGCTGGGCTACGCGCATTGGGACGGCAACCGAACCGCGAAGCCGCAGCTCACCTTCGAGGAGTCACCCGTCCTCGGCACGGACTCGAGCTTCTCGGCGCTCTTGCGCGACGGGCAGGGACGCCTCCACGTGCTCGCGACCGATAGCGCGACCCAGGAGCTCGTGCATCTTCTCGGCTCGGGAACGACCTGGGACCGGGAAGTGCTGCAGAAGGCCCACTCGGGCTACTTCGCCGCGACTCTCGATGCTTCGGGCGAGCTCGCCTATTGCTGGTCGGCCGAGGGTGCGGTCATCAACTCAACCTCCGTGACCTGCGCACGCAAAGTCGGCGGCCAGTGGGAAACCAAGCCGGCCCTCGTCAATGCCCGAGAGCAGGGCCTCAACCTGAGAGGCCTGGCCATCGACTCGAGCGGCAGGATGCACTTCTCGGGCATCCGCTACGAGGGGCAGGTCGGGGGCAGGCACACCATGGAGCTCTGGAGCGAGCAAGGCAGCGGATGGCAGACGACCGAGCTGGCCAGCAGCGAATCGCAGCTCGAAGCTCAGCCTCTCGAACGTGGCAATCGACTCGAAGGGGACCGCACACCTGGCCGCCTGTGATGGCCAGCAAATCTACTACCTGCGCTACGTCCCCTAGAACTTCACCGCCACCGCGGTGGGCATCACCGCCACCGTGGTGGTCTCGTCCGGCCGGTAGACCAGGGCGATGCCAAAGCCCACCACCACCGCCACGCCGGCCCAGAAGGCGATCAGGTAGGTCATCACCAGCGCGTCGCCGAGCTGTTCGTCCCGGACCTTGCCCCCGGCCATGAAGCCGTTGGACTCCACCTTGGCCGACTCGACGATGCCCAGGGCGGCGCCGGCGGTAGCGAAGAGCAGCAGCTCGCTGATGCAGACGAGCGCGCCCTTCACCGGCTGATCGTTGGCGAATTGGCCGATGCCGAAGGGCAGGAAGGCCCACCCGATGCCGCGGCGCACCGGCCTGGCCTCCGCCAGCGGCGACGAGAGGGCCGGCGCGACGGCCGCGGCGGGAGCAGCGAGGGCACCCGCTTCGGCCTGCAGGGTCACGTCGAGCAGGCGGGTGTGCTTGAGCATGGCCTGCGCCAGCGCCGGGCTGGGGGCGCAGAGGGCGACGGCGAGGAACAGGGCGACCGCGACACGCATACGCCTGCCGGTGATGGACGGCTACGCCGTCGGGCGGGCCTTAAGGGCCGAATTCGGTCGCTCCCTGACGCTCGTCGCACTGTCGGGTACGCTCAGCCCAGGCTCTGCCGCGAGCCGGAGCGCGGCGAAGTCGTGCTGCAGCAGCTTGCGTAGGTCCGCCAAATCGGGACGGCGCGCCTCGCGACGCAGCTGCGGCGATACGTCCTCACTCGGCCATCGCCTGGCGAGGTCTCCCAGCGAGTGGTGACCGGCGCTGGGCGGAGACAGCGAAGGTGGCGGTGGAGGCGCTGGAGGCCATGGGGTGCGAGGTGGTGGTGCCGCGCGAATTCGTCTGCTGCGCGCGGCCGCTCTACGACTACGGCTTCCTGGACATGGCGAAGGCGCGGCTGAAGAAGACGCTGCGGACGATGGAGCCGTACCAGGCGGCGGGGACGCCGATCGTCGGGCTCGAGCCGAGCTGCGTGGCGGTCTTCCGCGACGAGTTGCCGGGGATGCTCCCGGACGACGCGCAGGGCCGAAAGATGACCAAGCTGACGCGCACGCTCGGCGAGTATCTGTCGCAGCGTTCGGGCTTCGAGCTGCCCAGGCTCGAGCGCAAAGCGATCGATGCGGGCCAGCCACCCGAGCTTGTCGAGCAAGGGGGCCAGTCAAGCCGGGACCCCCGCGGGATCCCTTACGTTGACGTTGGGGATCCGGTTCCGCGCCGGGCCCCGGATGCTCAGGCGGTCTGGCTGGGCCTGGCAGCCCCTTCTTCTTCTCCGCGCCGGGCAGGTCGCGTGCACCGTGCGCAGCGCGTCGGTAAGCCTCTGCACGGAATCGGCCGGTGTTCCGATCGCCAGCAGGTCCGCGGCCAGACCGGAGCACGCGTCCGAGAATTACAGAACTCTTCAGTGGTTCTGGGGGCTTGCGCACCGAGCGCAGGACCGTGCCGTAGAGGTCGCCCGGCTTGAGCACCTCGCTGTCGCCGATGCGCAGCAAGAGTCGGTCAGCGGCGCCAGCGTCGACGCCCAGCTCCATCCGCAGGTCGGACGGCGGCCAGGCCGACACTCGATGCGCGCGCCCGAACCTTACCGCTTGGTCGACCAGATCCCGGTGCACTCCGGCACGCGGGCCCACCGCTCGCGCCGCACGCGCTCCGCAAAGGCCTCACCGAAGAAGGGTCCGAGCACGCGCGCGGCAGCGACCTCGTCCGGGAACGCATAGTCGGTCCGGACCCAGCGGCGGGTCAGGCCGTGGTGGGTCTCCAGCCAGGTGAAGTACTCGTCGAGCGCCTCATGGGTCCGCGGGGTCGTGTGCCCTGTCCCGAGCGTCTCGATGATCAGCAGCGTTCCCTGCGCTCGCAGGACCCGGCGCATCTCGCTCACCGCCGCGTCCACCTCGTTGCGCCAGCCCTGGGGCATCCAGTGGCGGAAGTGGCCGAAGACCCAGCCCGCGACGGCGACGTCGACGGAAGCGTTGGGGAGCGGCAGTGCCCTCGCATCGGCGACGTGGAAGGACAGCCCCGTCCGCCCGAGGGCCCCCAGGCGCTGCTCCGCGAGCTCGAGCATCGGCCGCGCGCGCTCCACCAGGCAGACGCTCCGGGCTCCCTGGAGCGCCACGCGGGTCACGCGCCCCGTGCCCGCGCCCACGTCCACCACGTCCTTGCCATGCACGTCCACGAGCTCGGCCAGCGCGCGCGGGAGATGGCCATCCGCATCCTCCGCGGCAACGAGCGCGTCGTAGGCCTCAGCCGACTCCTGGTACACCCGCTCCTGGCTTCGCGTCGTGCTGCCGTCGTCTTCACGCATCGTGGCCTCGGGTCAGGCGAAGGCTGGCCGCATCCGCTGGTCGAGTGTTCCGAAGCAGCCCGCGGTTCGCCAGAGCTTGCGGTTGCCAATCACGTAAAGCCTCTCCTGGGCGCGGGTGACTGCCACGTTGAGGAGATTCGGAGTGTTCGAGGGCTGTGAACCGACCAACTGGAGGCCGATGGGAAGCTACCACGGGACCGCTCTGACGCGATTCCGCGCGGATTCGAAGCTCCAGGCGTTCGTCGAGAAGAGCCGAGCGGAGCCTGGCTCGTTCGAGGAGTTCAAGGTCGCGCCCGGCAAGCAGATGCGCGCGCTCGAGACCGAGGTGAAGGCGGAGCAGTTGGCCCCCGGGAGCGCGGGGTACGTGGCGCATGAGGTGGCGCTGCCGTCGAGGAGGTGCTGGCGCTGGCGGCGGTGGGGGTGGTTGCGGGGTCGGAACGCTGGTGGCGAGGCGGCGCTGGCTCTCACCCAAGTGATCGATGCGGGCCTCTGCCACCCCGAGCTTGTCAAGGGGCCAGCCCTCAAGCCGGGCCCCGGATGCTCAGGCGGTCTGGCCGGGCCTGGCAGCCCCCTTCTTCTCAGCGCCGAGCAGGTCGCGAAGCGAGAAGACCTGGTCCTGCACCGTGCGCAGCGCGTCGGTCAGCTTGCACGGCATCGGCCGGTGCCCCGACCGCCAGCAGGTCAGCGGCCAGACCCGGGCGCTCGTCCGAGATCCTGCCCAGGTCGTCGAGCGCGCGGTCGATCTCGCCACGCACGTGCGCCTCGGTGGGCGCGGCGGACGCGGCCGCGGCGGCGCCAGCCGGGTGCCCAAGCAAGCGCAGATCCCTGGCGTCCAGGCCTTCCTTCTGGGCGCGGTCGAGCAGCGCGCGCTGCGTCGCAAGGTCGCGGGCCCGGTCGTCGACTTCACGGCGCTGCCGACCTCGGTGCAGGCACAGCCCGGTTCCTCGGTCAGCTTCCGCATCGCCCAGACCGACCTCTCGCGGCTGAAGCCGGCCCAGCCGCTGGGCGGCAGCTCCGGCCCCAAGCTCTTCACCGCCGAGCTCAAGTACATGGTCGATGGCGGCCTGGTGTAGAGCTTCACCCTGTCCGTGCCCAACAACGTGGGCGGCTACATCGGCCAGACGAGCGTCCCCAACGACGTGCACATCGACGTGCCCGTGGGCGCCAAGCAGATCCAGGACTGGTTCGAAGGGTCGGCCAAGGACACGCCGAACCAGCGATGAACGGCGCGCCAACGGCACGAAGTACATCTCCAACTACACGAGAGACGAACCGAGCAGCAGGCCCTCCTTGTGCCGGCGGCGCTGGAGAGCGCCACCGTCCCCCTGCTTCTCGTTGGACGACAGAGGGAAGCCAAGCCACGGCTCCCCGAACGGATTGGCTTCCGCAGCAGGACCGCCGTGGCGCCGGACTGGCGTTCCGCCCGCGCTTTCGGCTACAAGTTGCGTCATCGCAGAGCCTGCTGGGCGCGACCTCGCGGCGAGCGAGGGAACCGAGGGGGAACATGAAGAACCGTCGTCCACGAGGAGCGGGAGCGTCGCTTGGGATCCGCTGTGTCGCCCTCTGCCTGGTCACCGTCGGTGCCGCCTGCGGAGACGGCCCGAAGCCGAAGCTGAAGTCGCTCACCCCCGAGCAGCGCTTCGACGCCGGGGAGCTCGTCGCCGCCAGGCATGCGGCCCAGCCGAAGACGGACCTCCCGCGCGAGACGGCCGAGCTGAAGGCCTACATCGAGAGCCTGCCCGAGTTCGCGGAGGCGGGCGTCTCAGGCGACCACACGGTCTGGGGCCGCTTCGTGGACGGCAAGTACTTCGTCGCGGTCGTCCCCAAGGCGGGCCCCGCCGGCTTCGCCGAACAGCAGCAGCAGTCGTCCGCCCTCACGGTTCCGGATCGCAAGAACGCGTTCCTCTTCGACCACGAAGGGCTGGCGCCGCAGGCCATGGCCTTCCTGCCGACGCAGCTGAGCCGGTTCGGCTACTCGCCCACGACCGGGGATGGCCGCCTCGCGAGCCTGCGCAACGTGGAGGGCGCCGCCGCCGTCTACCTCAGCGCCCACGGCGGCAGCATCAACGACGGGGGAAGGAGCTCTACGTCATCTCCACCGGCCAACGCGCCTACCGCTCCTGCAAGGCCGACCGGCCCGACGACTGCGACGCGCGAGGCGTCGAGGATCTCGAGGCGGACCGGGTGGTCGCGGGCAGCCTCGGGAAGGACCCCAAGATGTACTACTTCGTCACCGCCGGCTTCTTCGGGGCCTACTGGGCAGGGAAGCTCGCCAGGAACGCGGTCGTCTTCCTGGACACCTGCAGCGGCGGCGACGCCGACCCGCCGCCGACGAACCTGCGCGCCGCCATCGCCGCCGGAGGCGAGGGCGTCGCCGTGCTCTCCTGGCGCGGGCTGATCATCCCCAGCGAGTCGGAGAAGGTGGCGATGTACTTCTTCGACCGCGTCCTCGGGGCCAACGCCTACGAGCCGGAGTCCCCCCGGCAGCGGCCGTTCCGGGCGAGCGCGGTGTTCGCGGACATGCAGCGCAAGGGGAAGACCGTCCACGGGGGGCCCCACGGCGAGACGACCCTCCCGGCCCGCCTCGAGCTTCTCGGGCGATGCGCTGCTGCGCCCCTCCCTCAAGCGGCTGGAGGTCGACGAGCCCGCCGGCAAGCTCACGCTCCTGGGCGACTTCGGCACCACGCCGGGGAAGGTCCGCATCGCGGGGACGGAGGTGGCGGCGGCCTGGGGAGAGTCGGAGATCGTCGCCACGCTCGACGCCTCCGACCTCGACGGCGCGGTGGAGGTCGAGGTGGACGGGCGCATGAGCAACGCCGTGCCCCTGACCGCGTGGAGGGGAAGCTTCCACCTCCAGACCCGGAACGTCTCCAACTTCCCTCCCGGCATGTCCACGGACGTCGACTGTACGCTCCACCTGCGCGCCGACGTCCATGACTACCGCGAGGAACCGGGAACACCGCCGAGCAAGGCCTGGGTCCGCTTCGACTCCGTTGAAGGCTCGAGCTGCTCGGCCGCGATGTCCGGATCCCATACCGAGTCGGGCACCACCTGGACCGCGTCCGGAACCCCAGCGCTCACCTGGTTCCCCAGCCCCGAGCAGTACCCTCCCGGCGCGGTCAACGCCTTCGTCTTCTCCGGATACTTCGACGTCGACCTCGCGCAGGCGGGGCTCGTGTTTTCGGGCGCCGCCGAAGGGACCTTGACCGCCACCAGCGCGGATGGCAGCGAGACCCAGCCGTACTGGGACACCTTCCTGCCCCCGCCGCCGTTCGATCTCGGGTCGGACTACCGCTTCACGCCTGCCTCCGTCGTGTACGACAAGGGCACCGGCGACACGGTGAGCGTGGAGCAGCAGCTCGGGCCCGAGCACGCTCCGGGGGCGGATACGGAGAGCTGAAGCAGGGCTCCGCGCTGCCTCCGCACCTGCGCGAGACTCCCCACCCTCGTCACTGCGCGGGTCTGGGGATCCCGCGCGCTGACGCTTGCGGCTCGCTGGGGCCCCACGCCGCTCGATCGTGGCGCCGCAGCGCCGGCAGCGCAGCCCGGCAGCGCAGCGGGTCGATTCGGTGAGCAGGATGAGGCCGGTCAGCCAGTCGAGAGAGGCCGCAGGTGGTCGGTAGAGCGCCAGAAACAGCGCGAGGAGCTAGTGGAAGACCTGCGAGGCGCCGCCGAGAGGCCGCTTTGCGTAGACGACCCAGGACGTCTGGTAGAGTCGGTCCTTGAGCCGGCCGAAGAAGCCCGGGGAGGCGCTGGGCTTCACCCATGTGATCGATGCGGGCCGACCTGTGACGTGGGCATCAGGTCGGCCCAGATGTTGCGCTCCGCCTTGACGGTCTCAGCAAGCAAGGCATCGGGGCCCGCGGGCACCCCACCTGCATCTCCACTTGGAAGCTCGAGCTGACCACGCTCATCGGGCCTGGGCGGCGCGCCGTGACGGCAGCCAGCCGCGCGCGGCAATGGCGCAGGTGCAGAATCGGATAGAGATTCGCAACGAGGTTGAGCACGCACAGCGCGGCGAATGCCGGCCACCAGCCGCGGTGCGCAGCCGTCGCCGAGTACAGGCCGACGATGGCGAAAGTGATGGTGTGGGACGCCTCGGCCTCTTCCATCGACTCCATCAACTCCCGCAAGCCTCTATCCGCTTGTCGATAGACCCGCGGGTTCAGATGCCGCAGCGGCGAGCCTCGCAAGAGCGCACCAAACGCGGTCACTCCCAGTCGTCGGTCGGCCGGATCCCCTCCCAGGTCCGCGGCACCCCGAGCGGCGCCGGGATGCGCACGAAGTACCCGACCAGGTCGAGCAAGCCCAGCAGCGTGAAGCCGGCTGTGGTGGCGAAGAGTGGGTCGTCGGCCCCCACCGTGCGGCCCCAGGCCGCCAAGGCCACCGAGATGGCGGCCGCAAGGAGCAGGCGCCCGCTGATGCCGCGGGCAGTGCGCTTGGGGCTGACCGGCTGGTCGGTGCGAGGTGGCGGCGCAGGGACGTCGTGCATCGCATGTGAGGATAGTGGGGGCACCGTCCTCGGTCACGCCCGCGCGAGCCCGCAAGCGCTTCCCATGATCCGCGCGCGGCGATCGCTTGCGTCTCCGACGACTTCAGTGCCCTCATCGCGCCCAAAGCGCGCCTTCGGCTGCTCGCCAGCACACGACCTCGCGGCGAAGGCAGAGGAGCGGAATCGATGGGCCTGTTGATCGTCATGGCCGCGGCGTTCGCCTGCACCATCCCCTCCTGCTTCATCGCCCAACGCATCTTGAGGAAGCGCGGCAGGGAGGTCGCGCTGCTCGACGCTCCGGGGCCGTTCATGCAGGTGGCCACCGGGCCCCAGAAGGCGCTGCTCATCGGGCTCAACTTCCTCGTTGCCGGCGGTGCGGTCTTCCTGCTGGTCAAGTTCGGATGAGGGCGGGCACGGACCCGGTGGCGAAGGCGAGGTAAGCGGCGGCGTCCTGTGCGAGGTTGAGCAAAGGTCTCCCGACGCTTCCCAGAGGCCTGCATCAGAGAGAGAAGCGTGGAACCTGACGGCAGCAGACGACTGGAGGCGTCAGCGAGAACGCGTGCGCCGGCTGACCGTCGGCGGCCGGCGGACTAGGGCTGGGGCTGGGGCCTCGGGCCTCGGGCCCCAGGCGTCGGGCCGCCTCTGTGCTGGGGCCGGGCACATCACGGGCACGGCACGCCCCTACGCTCCGCGCGTCGCTTGCACTAGCATCCGGCCGTCCGCCCCCCGCTCATCTTGGAGAACTCCATGCGACGCAGCTCGGCTCTTGTCGTGGCGGTGCTCAGCCTGTGCCCCACCGCCGTCTTGGCACATGACGTTGCGGTCGACGGCCTGCCCAGCGAGTGGTTCAGCCGCGCGCCGAACGCCTCGAACCTCGGCATCGTCGAGCGCAACGCCCAGGGACAGGGCGAGCTCGTCTGGGTGGACGTCGCCTCCGACGCGCGCAGCGACCTCGCGGCGCCCGAGGTGGTCGGCGACGTCATCAGCTTCCAAGTCACGGGTTCGCCCACGAGCCTGTCGTTCCTCGTGCGGCGGCCGGCGGGCGTCGCCCTCAGCGGGGCGCCCATCCAAGTCCAGGTCGCCATCGACCTGGACCGCGTCGACGGCAGCGGGGCGGAGCACTTCGCCAACTTCGCCGACACCAAGGTCGCCAGCGCCGCGCGGTGGGAGCGCCTGGTCGCCACCCGGTTCGGGTCCGGCGCGGAGGCCACCGTCCTCGACACGAGCTTCAGCGCGGTGGGCACCGGCGCAGCGGCACAGGGGGCCGACGGATCGGTGGAGATCTCCGTGGCCTGGAGCACGCTCGGGCTGGGCGGCCCGCCGGCGGCCCCGCTGCGCTTCACGGTGGCGATCTTCCGCGCGCAAGCCAACGACCTCACCGTCGACATCGGCGGCTCCAACGTCTCCAACGCCCTCGACGTCGTGACCGACTATGGCGATCCGGCCCCGGTCCCCTCCCTGAGCACCTGGGCCGAGGTCGGCGACCAGGTCGTGGGGTACTGGCTCGAGGCCTGGTTCGACGCGCGGGGCGAGGTCTACGCGCCGCTCGTCGTCCAGCGCTTCCTGGCCAACGCCTCCGCGGCGGGACCGGGCGAGTGGTACGCCGTCCGCAACGTGACCGCGCAGCCTTTGCCCCTCGAGGGCTACAAGCTGGGCGACGAGGAGACGCCGGATGGGAGCGAGGGAATGTTCTCCTTTCCGGCTGGCGCGACGCTCGCTCCCGGCGCGTCCTTCACCGTCGCCCGCGACGCCGCGGCCTACCAGGCCTTCTACGGCGCGGCGCCCGACGCGGAGCTGCCGCCCGGCGGGAGCGGCGCCGTCCCGGACATGGTGCCGTTCCTGCCCTGGACCGGCGGCACGGTGGGGACGATGGCGCTCGACGACGCCGGCGACGAGCTGCTCGTGCTCTCGCCTTCGAACACGGTCCTGGACGTCGCGGTCTTCGGCACCGGCGCGTACCCCTGGATCGGCAGCTGCCTGGCGCCGGGGAAGGACGCGATCCTGTCGCGCAACGCGGCGTCCGCGGACACCGACGACTGCACGAACGACTTTGCCGACGCGGGGCACACCTGCACCGCCGACGCGCAGTGCGGGAGTCCCTGCCTCCAGTGCGCGGGCGGGGCGTGCGTCGCCAAGCCCCAGGGCGCGGCCTGCCCCGACGCCAACCCCTGCGACGGCGAGGAGATCTGCGACGGGCAGGGGGCGTGCGTGCCCTCTGCCGCGCCGGCCTGCGACGACCAGAACCCGTGCACCATCGACTCCTGCTCGCCCGTGGCCGGCTGCGCTCACTCGCCGGTCGCGGGGGGCACGAGCTGCTCCGACGGGAGCGTCTGCAACGGCGCCGAGGTCTGCGACGAGCATGGCTCCTGCCTGTCTGGCACCGCGCTCTGGTGCTCCACCGACGAGCCCTGCGCCCAGGCGGGGTGCGACCCCGTCGCCGGCTGCGTCACGCTCTTCGCCGCGGAGGGCGCGCCCTGCGACGACGGCGACGCCTGCACCGAGGAGACCACCTGCGACGCGAGCCACGTCTGCGGCGCGGGGCAAGCCGTCGTCTGCAACGACGACAATGCCTGCACCACCGACACCTGCGACCCGCAGACCGGCTGCGCCGCGACGCCGAACCCCGGCGCGTCCTGCACCGACGGCGATCCGTGCACGAGCGCGGAAACCTGCAGCTCGCAGGGGCACTGCGGCGGCGGCGCGCCCGTGAGCTGCGACGACGCGAACGAATGCACCACCGACCGCTGCAGCGCGGCGGGCTGCGGTCACGAGGCGGTCGCGGACGGGACGGAGTGCACCAGCGCGGCCTGCGGCAATGCGATCTGCCGGGCGGGGAGCTGCACCTGCGCGCCCGACGCCGGGCCCGCGATGACGGACGGTGGGGCAGGACTGGATGTCGGGGTTGCGACTGATGCCGGGGTCGAGACGGATGCCGGGGATGCCAGTGTGGAGACTGATGCTGCGATCGCGGCCGAAGGCCCCGACGCGCAGGAGGCCCCGCCCGACGCCGCTGCGTCCAGGCGCGACGCGGGCTCCATGGTGCTCAAGCGAGATGCCGGGGACGGCACGACCGAGTTGACGGGGTGCGGCTGCGGCGCGGCGGGCTCGGGGGCCGAGGCCTCGCTGGCGTTCCTGGCGCTGGTACTCTCGCTGCGGCGAAGGGAGAAGCGCGGGTAGGTGTGGAGGCTCGTCGCAGCTCTGCCCGTGAAGACTTCGTCGGAGGGGAAGCGGCGTCCGACGAAGTCGTATGCACGGTCGACGGGTGTCCGCTCGCCGGCACCGCGCTCCTCGATCCCGAGGGCGAAGGGACGCTGCGCGTCCAAGCCCTTCCCCAGGAGTAGGAAATCGTCGTTGAAGCTTTGAGGGTGGACGCGCGGTCTGCCGGGGGCGGACTGGCGTCAGTCGCCCGAGTCCTCGGTGTCGATGACCTCGCCCGCCTGGCTCTGGAGGAGGACCTTCGACGCGCGGGAAATCGCCGGGACCAGCACGTCGCCCTCCACGCGCCCGGCCACCTCCAGCACTGTCCGCCCCTGCGCATCGCGGCCCGGGCGCTCCTTGGTGTAGGCGGCTGGCCGGGCGGCGAGCACGACCCCCAGCGTCTCGCCGGCGCGGGAGAGGTCTGCCGCGAGCGCGGCGTCGATCACCTGGTCGCGCTCCCGCCGCGTTGCGGCGATCTTGATCTCCACGGCGACCGACCCGAAGAGCTTGTCGTTCTCGGCCACGAGGCAATGGCGCCGCCCAGTCTTGTCGAACACCACCAGCGCCAGCTGGGCCTCCTCGACTCGCTCTCGCGCGGCGGAGAGTGCGGCCGCGGCGCGCTTCGAGAGCTCCTTGCCCGCTGGGTCAGGCGTGGAGCGGAGGGACTTGGCGAGCCTGGTGTTCTCGCGGGCCAGGCGCGTCACCTCAGCCTTGGCAGCGACGAGGTCGTTCTCGAGGTGCGATCGTTCGTCATTGCTCATGGCTGCATTGCTTCGGTCATTTCGGACGCGGGTACAAGGGTCGCGAAACCGGCCTTCACCTTTCGCTGCTCGCTGCGTCGACCCGCTTCATCCCGATGCGGGCCAACCCGTGACGCAGGTCACCAGACGCCCGAATCCGGTGTCGCTCTGCCGGCCCGGCTCCCTCCAGCCGGTGCACTCGAGCGAGACCTCGGGTCAGTCAGTCGAAGACCTGGGTGCCGTAGACCTTGCGGCGTCAGTCGCCGCAGCGGATGTTGCGCTCCATGACGGCACCGTTCTTCACCGACCCCAAGCACCCGCCCGCCGAGAAGGAGATCCTCGCCGCGCTCGGGCGGGCCGCGCCCGCGTGGAAGGCGCTCTTCGCCCGGCTCGACGAGGAACACCCCGGGCTGGAGTGCGCCTGGAACTACTACACCGACGGGAAGAGCTGGCTGCTGAAGGTCACGCGCAAGGCGAAGACCGTCTTCTGGCTCTCGGTGGAGAAAGGCGCCTTCAAGGTGGCGTTCTACTTCCCCAAGCGGCTGGCGCCGGAGCTGCTCGACAGCGGGCTGTCGAAGGAGCGCAAGGCGGAGCTCGCCGCCAGCAAGCCGGTGGGAGCGCTGCTGCCGGTACCCGTGCGCTTCGGTCCGAAGAAGGGCGTCGCGGACGTGCTGCTGCTGGTCGGGCTCAAGAAGAGCCTGAAGTGAGGTGTCATCTGATCCCGGGCAAGCTCAGAGGCCCGTCGGCTCGAGCGTGAGCACCGGGTCTTCGTCGCCCACGGCGTAGAGGCCGTGGTCGCCATCGCTCCAAAGAGCCCGGATCTTCGCCGAGCCCCGCATCTCATTTCTCGTCCATCCGTCGCGGTCCGGAACCGGATGCCGTCCGTCCCCGCGACCCACACCTCCGTCTTCGCCCAGAACAGCGCGTTCAGGACGAGGTAGGTGGAGGGCTCGAGCGTCCACTGCGTCCCTTCGCCGTGCGACACCGACCCGAGCTCGCCCGCCACCCAGACGTCGTTCGCGCTCCGTCCCCAGACGCCGGTCAGGTCACTGTCGATGCCGACCGAGGTGCTCCTCCGCTGGCTGCCGTCCCAGTGCACCACCGCCCCGGAGTCGTCCGGCCCGTTCGCCCAGGCGCTCTCCGCGTTGTGGCCGGTGATCGAGAATCGAGGCAGGGCGGTCCCCGCGGCTCGAGCACCCGTCCAGTCTCCACCTGAAGCCGAAGTTTCGGGCGCCCGCCGTCCGCCGCAAACAAGCGGGGGACCCTCACTCGAATGGCCCGAATCGCCCGACGGCAGGAGGAACTTTTCGAGGCCCTTGCTGGCCCATTTCCAGGTGCCCAACCTGACGGCCACGGCCCGTCTTTCGATGCCTGGGTGAAAGGGACACCTCGTGAGCACCCTGCCGCACTCAGCTTGGAGATCGAGGGGCAGGCGCCGACGTCGCGAGCAGATCGCTCGCGCCGGCGAGTGGAGCCGGGAATGCCCACCTCTCACATCATCACGATCCTCGTCATCGGCGCGCTCGCTGGCTTGCTCGCGGTCGCTATCGGCCACGCGCAGCTGGTCTGGTGGGGCCGGCGCAGGCGGGAACACCCCGCCGATCGCCCTTCACGGATAGCCCGCTCGCTCCCGTGGTTCCTGGGCTCGGGCGCGGCAGCCCTCGGCCTCGTCTCGTTCTCCGCGGCCTCGCTGGCGGAGCGCGAAGGACTCCTCGTGGGCGAGGGGCTCTTCTCGGTGCTGCCCCGAGCGGGACTGACGGCCCGCTTCAAGGGCGGCAAATCGGTTCGCCGCGACGACCCGCTCGTCCAGTTCACCTTGATGGACGGGAACGACGACCCCCAGGCCGTCAAGAACCGCCAGGCGCTGCTCGAGGGCGAGCTGAGATGGAGCGGGCCAAGCCCCTCGAGCTCGACCCGGAAGCTCGCTCGGCGAGCAGACACGGCGCGGGCGACCCTGGCTGAGCTCGAGCAGCGCAAGAAGCAGCTCGACGCGGAACACGACGCCATCGCGCGCGAGTGGGCCCAGCAGCGCTTCGCCATCACCAACCGGGTCTACCGGCTGGAGCAGGACGGCCGCGCCGTCGAGGGCGAAGCTCACGCCGCTCTCGACCCTCGGCGACGCCGAGCGGGATGCCCTGCGGGTCCAGGAGAGGGGCGTCGAATACGGCTACACCACCCGGCTGGAGGTCGACCGCAAGCGGGCCGCACTCGTCGAGCTCGAGAGCCGAGCGGAAAAGCTCAACCGCCAGCGGGAGCTCCTCGCCAAGGAGAGCAACGAAATCGCCCAGCTGCGCGCGTTCTCCGAGGGGGTCTACGGCCGGCAGCTGAGCATGCGCTCGGCCGAGCTCTCGAGGCTGAGCGGCGAGGTCGACGCCGCGCGCGCCGCCGTGGCCCGGACCGCCGAGGCGCTCGAGGCGGACCGCCCCCGCGCAGAGGCCCAGCGCGACCGGCGGCTCATGCAGATCCGCGAACGACTGGACGCCTACCGCGCGCTCCTCGAGGGCCGCGGGAGCCCGCTGTTCGTGGCCGCGCCCTTCGACGGTCGGGTGGGGTTCCGCGAGCCGCAGCCGACCAGCGCGGTCAGCGACGGCGGCCCGCTGCTCGTCCTCTACCGGCCCGGGCAGATCAACGCGAGCGTCCAGCTGGAGCCAGGCGAGACGGGCGGGGACCTGACCGCCGAAGTGAGGCTGCCCACCTCCATTGGCCGGGGCGATCCGACCGAAGCCGAGGGACCGCTCGCCGGGACGGTCGTCCAACGGCGCCTGCTCCCCGGCGGAGCGGAGGAGCTGCTGGTGGCCTGCGACCCTCCTCCGCGGGTGGTGCGCCAGCTGGCGATGGGCGGGACCCTGCCGGTGGTGGTGACTCTGCGCCGTGGCGTCACCTCCACCTGGCCGTTCAGGGCGGGCATGGTCCTCGTCGGCCTGGCGCTGGCGGTCGCGCTCGGGGGCGCCTTCCCGCGGCCTCCGCGGGCCCCGGCTCAGCCGGCTGCTCCCGAGCCGAGCGACGGCGTCCGGCCGGACGTGGCCGCGCAGGGGGACGCCATCCGCCCTGCCGAGCCGGTCGACGAGACCTGGCCGGAGGCCGCCGCGCAGCCCGAGGTCGTCCTCCGGGCGCTGCGCGCACCCGCCTCCGAGCAAGAGGACCCATGGGGACGTCCGCGATCGCTCTGCGTGGGGGGCTGGCGTCCCCCGCAGCGAGCCCGGTCGGAGGTCGCACAGTCCGACCTCTCCGCAGCCCACGGCTACCTCGGCCACCTGCTCGGGCTCGGAGCCACGCTGCGAGTGCAGGTGGACCTCGGCGCCCCTTCTCGCGAGCACATGCACGAGGTGCGCGAGGCCCTCGCGCGCGGCGGCTCCCAGGCGGCCGCGCTCATCGCCGTCGGCTTCGGGCCGATCGCCGAGAACTCGTCGATCGAGAGCGCTGCCTTCCGCCTGCTCACCTCGCTGCCGCCCAACGCGCTCGCCGAGGCGGCGCGCGACTGCGCCGACTTCCTGCACGTCCTGCACGCCATCGCGCCGCGAAGGCTGCTCGAGACCCTCGACCGACTGCGGGCGAGGCTCATCGCCTCCGCCCTGGAGGCCGCCGAGCGCGCCGGGACCTCGAGCGAGGTCGCGGCCACCCTGGTGAGCCCGCTGGTGGAGGCCTGACGCCATGGAGCACGCCGCCCGTAGCAGCGCCGTCGCGCGCGAGAGCACGCCCCCGGCTCCTCCCGGCGAAGGGGTGCACGGGATCGCCCTGCATGTCGCGATCGCCCTCGCCTCGTTCGCGCTGCTCGCCACCGCCCAGCTCTACGCCTTCACGCTGCTCGCCCAGCTCTCGGCGAGCCGCCATGGAGCGGTCAAGGCCGTGCTGGGCGTCTCGGCCGGAGCGTTCCTGCTCTTCACCGCGATCTCGCTGCTGCGCCAGTCCGCGCTGATGGTCCTCGCCTACGGCGGCGCCGCCGGCGGCGCCCGCCACCGGCTCCGCGAGACGGCCGTGTGGCCGAGCGTTTGCGTGATCGTGCCCGCCCACAACGAAGCCGGGCGGGTGGAGCCGGCCATCGAGGCGCTGCTCGCGGCGGACTACCCGGGCTTGGAGATCCTCGTGGTCGACGACGGCTCGAGCGACGACACCTTCGCGCGCGCCTCGCGCCTGGCCGGCCGCCACGGCTCCAAGCACGTCCGGGTGGAGCGCAAGGAGAACGGCGGCAAGTGGAGCGCGCTCAACCTGGGCTTTCACCTCACCCGCGCCGAGCTGGTGGTCTGCGTCGACGCCGACTCGCAGCTCGCGCCGGACAGCCTCAAGCTGCTCGCGCGCGGCTTCGACGACCCGACCCTGGGAGGTTGCGCCGGCCAGGTGGTCATCCGCGAGCGCCCGAACCTCATCCGCCAGCTGCAGGCGCTCGAGTACCACCTCCTCAACGGGCTGCAGCGCCAGGCCCAGAGCGCCATGTCGAGCGTGCTCGTCGCCCCCGGGCCCCTGGCCATGTTCCGCCGGTGCGCGCTCGAGGAGGTCTGGCAGGCGTGGGGCAAGCCGGAGCCGCTGCCCATCACCCGCGCCGGCGCGCGCGTCAACGGCCCCTGGGAGGACGACACCTTCGCCGAAGACGCAGACCTGACGCTCAACGTCCTGCTCACCGGCCGGGGAGTCACCTACGAGCCGCGGGCCGTCTCGCGCACCTCGGCGCCCGACTCCATTCCCAAGCTGCTCAACCAGCGCTACCGCTGGACCCGCGGCAGCTTCCAGGCCGCCCTCAAGGCCTGGCGACGCTGGCACCGCTCGCCGAAGGCGCCGCGCCGGGTGCTGGCATGGCTTGGCCTGTTCCTGGTCGACTCGGTCGTCTGGCCGGCGGTGAACCTCGGGGGCCTGGCGGCCTTCCTCCTCATCGTCGCGCTCTTCGGGGTCCAGGACTCGCTGCTCGTCTGGATCCTGGCGCTGACGGCGATGGACCTCAACGAGGCGGCCTTCGCCGCCCGGCTCGACCGCGCGGACGGCTCGCTGCTCAAGCTCACTCCGCTCAACCGCGTCTACTACAACATCCTCCTCGACGTGGGCCGCTTCTACGCCCTCTACGACGAGCTGCGTGGACGCTCGATGAGGTGGTCATGATCGGCGGTGCACCGCTCGCCCTCGTGCTCGCCTTGGGCGCCGGCGCCCCCCGTCCGAGCCCGGCCAAGGTCTTCTGCTACGTGGAGACGCTCTACGGCGGGGCGACCCCGGCGACGCTCGACCTCGCGGTCTGCACCCACGTCATCGAGGCCTTCCTCCTCCCCGACGAGGCGGGCCGGCTGCGCGCCGCCAACGGCTTGCCGCGCCGCGAGCTCGTGCAGGCTGCGCACCGGCACGGCAGCCGGGTTCTGGTCGCGGTGGGCGGGGCGACGGTACCCGGAGCGACCTTCGCGGCCATCGCCGCCAATCCCCAGGTGCGGCGCCGGTTCGCCGACGGCCTCGCCCGCTTTGCCCTGGACGGAGGCTACGACGGGGTGGATCTCGACTGGGAGTTCCCCGGCCCCGGGCAACGGGCGCTGCACCTCGCCCTGGTGCGGGAGCTGCGGGCGCGACTCGACGTGGCCTTCGCCCCGCGGCGCGTCGTGCCGCTGGTCACCGTCGGCGTCACCCCCGGGGCGCATCTCGAGGGCTACGACTTCGCGGGACTGGCGCGCGCGGCCGATGCCTTCGTCCAGTTTGGCTACGACTTCCGCAACCCCGCGCTCGGGCCCTGGGCCCACACCGCCAAGCTCTGGCCGGACGGCGCCGCCGGGCCGATCGAAGCCTCGCTGCGCGGGACCGCCAACCAGCTGCTCGCGCGGGGAGTCCCGCGCGAGAAGCTGATCATCGGCTTGCCGCTCTACGCCAGCGACGGGCGACCCTGGGCCGAGGTCCGGGAGCGGTTCCTGGCGTCGCGCGCGCCTCTCGACCCGCTCTTCCTGGAGAGCAACCTCGACGGAGTCTGGGTCACCGGCCCCGCCGCGCTCGAAGCCAAGGCGAGGCGGATCCTCTCTGGGGGCGAAGCTCGGCGGAGGCGCGGCCGCGGGAGTCGCCCTCTGGCAGCTCGGCCACCAGGGGCGCTACCGCGACCTCACCGACGCGCTGCGGCGCGCCTTGCCGCGGCGCTGAGCGAGCCGCTCACAGCATCGGCTCGCTGCAGCCGCCCAGCCCGAGGTTCTGGCAGAGGCGGGTCGCGAACGGCTGCGCCGGCCCCTGCTTCTGGATGCTCCAGAGCATCATCCCGGCGGCGCCGCTGCCGACGACCGCGCTGGCGAGGCTATCGATCTCCTCCAGGGTCGCCACGTGGCCGCCCCACGCCTCCGGGGGCACTTCGACCCCCAAGGCGATCCGGCCGCGGAAGTAGTGCTGGTAGGCCCGCAGCGCCTCGGTCGGCGAGTAGTCGGCGCCGGCGTCGTAGGACATCACGTTGACGAGATCGATCGCCGCGGAGGTCGTCGCGTCCTTGAGAACCGCGAGCGCGATCCCCCGGAAGCCGCTCTCGGGAAGCGCGTTCGCCCATTCGCCCTCGCCGTAGGCGCCCACGCTCCAGGCGGCGATGGAGAGCCACCGGCCCGCGGAGAGCTGCGCGCGGGTCGAGCGGACGACGGACGCGAACTGCGCGTCGGAGGGACAGGTCACGGTCGTGCCGTTGCTCGTGCAGGCGGCGGCCGTGGGCTCGTAGTCGAGGTCCACGCCGTCGAGCCCGAAGTCGGCGACGAAGTCGGCGATGGCCGTGGGCACGTAGCCGTCCCAGTTCCAGTAGGTGGCGCCGCCGACCGAGACCAGCACCCGGGTGCCCGGGTTCTTCTGGTGGAGCGCGGCGATGGCGTCGCGCAGCGTCGGCCCGTCGTAGGGAAAGTCGAGGCCCGTTCCCACGAGGCTGAGGCTGCCCTTCTGATAGGTCGCATCCGGTTTCATGAACGCGAGGTTCACCACGTTCACGTAGGCCGGCAGCTTCGCGAGAGCGGTGTTCGCACCACTCGACTGCCAGCTGTCCGACCACGACTGGTAGTACCCGACGAGGAGTCGCCCGCCGTCCGGCTTGCCTGGCTCCGCAGGTCTGCCGTCGGGGATGGCCGCGCCGCCGTCCGGGTTGGCGGCGGAGTCCTGCGGCTGCGCGGCATCGGGCTGCGTCCCGGAATCCGGCTGTGGCGAGCTGCTGTCGTACGTCAGGTCGGTCGCGCCTGGACCGCAGGCTGGGAGCCCCACAGGCCCGAGGGCGAGGAGAATGGCGAGGGGGAGAGAGGGGTGAAGGTGAGTCGCGTTTGGATTCGGCATGGGCGCGACGGTGTCGCAGGCGCTCGAGGCGTCTGCAAATTGATTTTCGTGGGCACGGACCTCGAGGGACCGAGAGCTTGCGTGCCCGGCCGGCGCCGAATCGCGGCCTCTTCACTCGGAAAATCTCAGCGGGCCTACGGCTCTCTGGCTCGGCCTTGCGCCATGCCGGGAAAGGCTCATCGTCTCGGTCGCTGCACGAGCCGCGCTCCGGCTCGTTACCGGACCCCTCGACGCCCTTCTGCACCACGGGCTTCTCAGCCTCTCTTTCGGGCGTACGGCGCCCGCTTGCTCACGTCTGCGTCGGGATCTTGGCGGGCGTGCTCGTGACGTCGCTGATGTGCCAGGCGTCGCCGGCTCTCTGGATGCGCGGCTTGCACGTGAGGCGGGCGCCTCGATCGGAGTGTTGACGCCGCCAACTCACGGACGGTACTCCCACGCCCATGAGCCTCGAACCCGTGCTGACCCGAGAGCAGCAGTCCGGCGCGCAGTTTGTGACGAGCGACGGCACCAAGATCTGGGTCGTCTGGCGGTTCGAGAAGAAGGGACAGGCCATGGTCGGACTCACCGACCTGCGCATGCTCGGCGACGAATGGGCGGATCTCGGCGGGCACGCCTGGCCCGCTGAGGCCGCCGCCGGCGCCGCCGCGGCCATCGTCGAGCTGGCAGCGAAGAACCCGCCCCCGCCACTCTCGGAGGCCGACGCGAAGCTGCAGGCGCGCGAGCCCGAGTCGTCGCCGACGTCAACGTGGGTCCTGCCGATCAGCAAGACGGCCAAGCTGCTCGTCTTCTCGACGGTCTACGACGGGAAGCCGAGCGTGATGATCCGCCGCTACGTGCGCAAGAAGGCGACCTGGAACTACGACAGCTACGCGGTCCTCGACCTCGCCTCCGCGACGAAGATTGCGGGCTACCTCCTGCAAGGTGATCAGCTCTCCTCCCGATAGCTGAAGAGGACGTCGCTGATCAGCCTACCGCTGCCTCGCGCATGGGCGATGGCGTGCCCGAACGCCCCCTTGAGTAGCGCGCCAGCTTCTTTTCGGCGCTCGGGCGAGCTCGCGAGGCAGGCGAGCACCTCCAGCCAGCCGGGCCTCACCTTGTCGTTGTCGACGCCCAGCTGGGCGCGTACCTGGGCCACCACCAAGGCGAAGGTCTCCTCGTCCTTCAGCTCGGCCAGCAGCCTCAGGCGCGTGGGCCGCCACCAGTTCTCGGTCGCGAAGGCTCGCACGACCGCCTGATCCGCGGACGAAGCCTGTGCCAGCGAGGCGACGACCGACTTCGCCCAGGTCTCGCGCCAGGCACCCCGCGCCAAGGGTCGTGCGTCGCGGACCGCGTCCGCCACGTCCTCGAGCGCGTCGAGCCGGCGCAGGCGGGTCGGGAGGTCGGAGACCGCGCGGGCCGCAGCGAGGTCGTCGAGGAGCGACTGGAGCGAGGGCTTCTGTTCGGACACGGGTGCGCCTTTCAGCGCCGCGGCCACCGCCCTGGGCGAGTTGGGCGACGCGAAGGCGGGCGATGCGTTGCAGGACGCGCTCCGCGTCGCCACCTCCCGGCGCGCCCACTACGAGCTGACGAAGACCGTGGGAGACATCGCCATCGCCATGGCCGCTCTCGGCTACGACGACGGCGCGGAGGACCTCGCCGCCTTCATCAAGGACCTCGAGTGGCGCTACCCGGGCGACGACTTCGTGATGAAGGCGCGCTACGGGCTGTGGCTGTTGGCAGAGGGCGGCGAGGAGGCCGTGGCCTTCGTGAGCGACGAGAAGAAGGATCGTGGCCTGGCGATGGCCGCCGTCGCGCTTGCCGACCTCGACTTCAAGGCGGGTCTCGGGCCTGTTCGCGCACGGGCCAGCAGCCTCGCCGAGCCCGTCGCGCGGGAGGTCTTCGCCGAGGCCGCCGCACGGCTCGAGCGGCAGACCGGAGCGCCACCGCGAGGCGAGCGCATGATCGGGCTCCTCGGGCGCGTCTCCAGCACGGAGCTGGCGCTGGGCGCGGAGACCGACAACGTCTTCGTGCAGCGTGCTCGAGAGAAGAGCGGGCAGGAGCGCCTGGGCGAAGTCACGGAGGCGGACGAATCCTCGCCCAAGGAGACGCAGGGCTGAGACGCCGCCTAGTTGAGCGTCTCGGTCTTGTTCATCGTCAGGTCGAAGCTGACGCTCATGTAGTCGCAGTGGAAGGCCGCGTTGGCCTTGCTCCGGCCCAGGTTGCCGGTGAAGAGCCGTGCAGGCAGTCGCCCTCCACCGCGGTGTTCTGGTTGAGGGTGTCGTAGCCGCCGTTGCTGTAGGCCGGGTTCTCGGGGTCCGACGGCGACCCCACGGCCCGGGGACCCGAATGCATGCCGCACGGGTACTCGCCGACCGTGTTGAGGTCGAGGTCCGTGACATTGGCCCCGCTGATTCCGAGGGAGCTGAGCGGGCCGCCGTCGAAGTTGATCCGGAACCCTCGCTGGTGGAGGTCCTCGATGTCGGCGCAGCCGTCCGGGTACGTGAACGCAGACTGGTCGACGCCCTTGCCGCTCGCGTTGGCGAGGGCGCCCCAGGTGCCTCCGATCTCCGAGGACGCTGGAGGTGCGTGGCACCCTGCGCGCAAAGACGCTCGTCGTGGAGGACCGACACGTCGTCACCGCGGGCCGCTTCGAGGTGGTGGAGCGCATCGAGCTTGCATGGCCTCGCCCATCGACGTCAGCGACTCGCAGACACGAGCCCTACCGGGGGCGGCGCGCGGTAAGGGCGGCCAGCCGAGCGCGGCAATGGCGCAGGTGCAGGATCGGATAGAGATTTGCGACGAGGTTGAGCGCGCACAGCGCGGCGAAGGCCGGCCACCACCCGCGGAGCGCAGCCGTCGCCGAGTACAGGCCGACGATGGCGAAGGCGATGGTGTGGGACGCCTCGGCCTCCTCCATCGCCTCCATCAACTCCCGCAAGCCCCCGGCCGCTCGTCGATAGACCCGCAGGTTCAGATGCCGCAGCGGCGAGCCTCGCAAGAGCGCACCAAACGCGGTCACTCCCAGTCGTCGGTAGAGACGGCTGGAGCCCTCCCAGGCCCGCGGCTTCCCGAGCGGCGCCGGGAGGCGCACGAAGTATCCGACCAGCTCGAGCAAGCCCAGCAGCGTGAAGCCGGCTGTGGCCGCGAAGAGTGGGTCGTCGGCACCCACCGCGCGGCCCCAGGCCGCCAAGGCCGCGACGATGGCGGCCGCAAGGAGCAGGCGCCCGATGATGCCGCGGGCACTGCGCTTGGGGCTGACCGGCTGGTCGGTGCGAGGTAGCGGTGCAGAGACGTCGTGCATCGCGGGTGAGGATAAAGGGGGGCGCCGTCCTCGGTCACGCCGCGCGCATCGACCGCTTGCGTCCCCGACGTCTTCAGTGCCCTCATCGCGGCGGAAGGCTTGCCTTCGGGCGGATCGCCAGCACACGACCTCGCGGCGAAGGCAGAGGAGCGGAATCGATGGGCCTGTTGATCGTTATGGCCGCGGCGTTCGCCTGCACCATCCCCTCCTGCTTCATCGCCCAACGCATCTTGAGGAAGCGCGGCAGGGAGGTCGCGCTGCTCGACGCGCCAGGGCCGTTCATGGCGGTGGCCACCGGGCCCCAGAAGGCGCTGCTCATCGGGCTCAACTTTCTCGTTGCCGGCGGTGCAGTCTTCCTGCTGGTCAGGTTCGGATGAGGGCACTGCGCGGACTTGGTGGGCCTGCATCCATCAGAGAGAAGCGTGGGCCTTTGACGGCAGGCAGACGACTCGGGGCGTCAGCAAGAACGCGTGCGCCGGCTGACCGACGGCGGCCGGGCTAGTACTACCCACCGAAAGTTCGTTCCGGATTTCTTTATGAATATCCAGGCATTAGCCACCCACTCGGTGGCATGCCTGGTCCAATAGCAATCAGGGTCATTCTCAATGCGGAGCTGCGCGAGAAGCTGACCTTGCTCGCAGCTTCGACGCGGCAGCCGCATCGCAAGGTCGTACGTGCGCGGGTCGCCTTGCTGGCCGAGCAGGGCCTGACCAACGCCGCGATCGCGGCACGCGTGGGCTGCACCGAGCGATGCGTCTACGAGTGGCGGACCCGCTTCGCGAAGAACCCGTCGCTCGACAGCCTTGAGGACCGACCGCGCAGCGGACGTCCGCCGAAGATCTCGGTGGGCGTCCGCCTTGAGCTCATCAAGCTCGCCTGCGAGCGGCCCAAGGATGAGAAGACGCCACTGCGCGACGTCTGGACGCAGCGCGCACTCCAGGCCGCACTGCAGAAGGAGACTGACGTTCTCATCAGCCTCACGGAGTTGCGTCGCATCTTGGCGGTTGAGGACCTGCGGCCGCATCGAGTGCGCTACTGGCTCCACAGCCCGGACCCCGAGTTCCGCCCGAAGGTCGAGCGAATCTGCGACCTCTACCTGAATGTGCCCAAGGGCGCCCATGTCGTCTGCGTCGACGAGAAGACCTGCATTCAGGCGCTCGAGCGAAAGCATCCTGGACGCCCCGCCTCTCCCGGGCGTCCCGGTCGCCTGGAGTTCGAGTACATCCGTCATGGCACCCGCGCGCTGATTGCCGGCTTCGACGTCCAGACTGGTCAGGTCTTTGGGCAGCTGCGCCAACGCCGCACCGCCAAGGACCTCGACGCATTCATGCAAGGCCTCGCCCGCCGATATCCGCGTGGGCAGGTGTACGTCGTCTGGGACAACCTCAACATCCATGGCGGCGCGGCCTGGGAGCGGTTCAACGCCCGCCACGGCGGCCGCTTCCACTTCGTCTACACGCCGCTGCACGCCTCCTGGATCAACCAGGTGGAGATCTGGTTCGGGATCCTGCAGCGCCGCATCCTCAAGCACGGCGACTTCAAGACGCCCGAGCAGATGGTGGCCCGCATCGAAGCCTTCATCGACCACTGGAACCGCTTCGAGGCGCATCCCTTCCGCTGGACATTCCGCGGCCGGTTCCATGACCATGACTCCCGTCGCGCCGCCTGAGCGGCCGACGAGGGTCCATGGGCAAGAGCGACGACGACCGCTTCATCGCTGAAGGCATCCTCCGCAAGTACCCCGAGTACAAGCACCTGCGAGCGCGCGCCCGTGGCGACCTCGTGACCATCGAGTCCGGCCCCGAGGGCGACCCGATTCCTCACCTGCGCTTCCGTCGAGCGACGGTGCAGTGGTGGTACCTGGAGATGCCGACGCACCGGTCGCTGGGAGAAGACGCCCTTCCGAGCGACCATGCGCGAGCTCTTCGAACTTGTTCGGACTCAATTCGGCTGGACCCTTCAGCCAGTAGATTTGCCGAACAAGGAAAGAACTTAGGGCGCGTCGTACTAGGGCTGGTCCTGGTCCTTGGGGGCTGCGTGAGCGACGCGGATTGCCCGCACGGCGCCGTCTGCCTGAACCGCGCATGCCTGGTGTGCGGCGGGTCGGCCAGCCTTGCTGCACCGGAGCGACCTGCACCGCTCCGAACACGTGCGGCGGGGGCGGGACCGCTGGAAGCTGCGGCTCGCGTCGCTGGCGGAGCGGCAACTAGCGCGCCTGTCATCGCCGACGGCTTCAGCTGCTGCGAGCCAATCGAGCAAGGGACCTCGCGGCAGGCGCTGCACCTGGCCAACCAGATGGCGATGCGCCGGTCACCATCTTCCCGGAGGGGGCTACGTGGCGCATGAGGTGGCGTTGCCGTCGAAGCGGGCGCTGGTGCTGGCGGCGGTGGGGCTGGGGGTGGCGGTGGTCGGGGCGCTGGTGGCGAGGCAGCGCTGGCTTTCACCCATCTTGATGGCCCCTTCGGCGAGCACCGCACCTGGCGAAGCCGCCGGACCTGGAGGCGATTGACCGGCTGTTCCAGGAGTGCTGCCGCTGAAAGGACCAAGGCGGCCGTGTTCTGGACTGGGCGTGCGAGCTCCAGACTTCGTGCATGGCCTGAGAGCGCTCGGGTTCGTGATGCCCTTGAGGGAGAACATTGCGGCGAGTCCACTCGTGGGCGACTACCGGGGACGTCGCGTAGACGCCCACTGCTGACTCGGTCTTCACCTTCTCGAAGGTCTCCATCGTGTCCTATTGCGCGCTGTGCGCGCACCGACGGCCGTCCTTCCCTCACGGCGATTCGCCAGCCGCTCCTGCGGTCGTGCCCCGACAATCCGCGAGCCACCCCGCCGACTGTCTCGCCGAGCGGACGTTCAAGCGTACTCGAGGACCGCCGATGGATCTTCTGCTGGTGTCCATGCTCCTTCTGGCGGCAGCTTCCACGCCCGAAGCTACGCCCCCTGCGCCGACGCCGCCCATCGCGCCCACCGAGGACGCGGCCGCGCCCGTCGAGGAAACCGGCTTGAGATTCGGCCTGGGCGCCCAGACCGAGCTCATCACCCCCGACGTCGGCATCAGCGGCGTCCTGGCGTCCCTGGACTTCGGCCGGCTCGAGGTCGAGACGTCAGTGGGGATCGGGGTCTTCGAGCAGGGGGCCAACTCGCTCGGCAAGAACAACATCTACAGCATCGGCGTGCGCTTGGCCCTCCAGGTCCACAGCAGGAAGAGGGCGGACTTCGCCGTGGGTGTGGGGGGCGGGCTCTTCGTCATCGACACCCCACAGGACGGCGTGGACCTCGCCTGGACAGTCCTCGCCGGCGCGAGGGTGCGCATCTTCGTGGTCTCGAACGTGGCGATCATCGGGACGCTGGGAGGAGGACTCCTCCTGCGTAGTCAGGGCAACGCGTTCATCCTAGGTGCCCGGCCGTTGGGGTCGGCGGGCTTCGTCTACTACTTCTGACCGACTGCTCCAGTAGCAATCCATCAGCGGCCCATCCGCGCGGTCGCCGAGTCTGCGGCGGCGGGGGCTCTGGCCAGGGGCTCGGGACGCAGCGAGCACCAGGTCTAGGGGCAACGCGTCCTGGCAGCCTCCTCGCGTGCCTCCTCGCCAGGACACGAACGCTCGCGGCAGCGCTGATGGCATCTTTCGAGCTTCGAGGCGATGGCCGCTCAACTCACCGTCAATGGCGCGCGCCCTGTGGCCGTGAGGATGTCCTTGCCGAGATGCTTCAGGCGCGAGTTCAGCGCGATGGAGTCGACCCCGAGCATCCTGACCTGGCTGGGCTCCGCCACGTACACCTGGCCCTGGGCGGTCGCGGGCGCCTGGGGCACGAAGACGGTGAGCGTGCGGTCTGGGTTCCTCTCGATGATGTAACCGGGTTCCCAGAGGTGCTGGACCTTGACGAGGCAGGCTTCGAAGGTCGACGTCGCCTCTGCCTCTCTCTTGTCCGCGCCAATCTTCTTGCGAGTCTCGGAGCGGAGCTTGCTGTAGCCCGGGAAGACGTGGTCGAGCTGTTGGTCGACTCGCTCGCTGACCCGCCTCAGGAACGAGACGCGCACCAGGAATCCGGCGACGATGCAGATGAGCACGAAGAAGAGCGCGGCCATCACGGCGTCACCCGAGGGGCCAAGCACGGTGTTCACCCGCAGCACCCGGGCACTGACTGCTCCGACCTTCAGCAGGTGCTTCCAGAACGTCGACATGACGGCCAGCGTGATCAGCACGGGCATGATGAAGATGAACCCGGTGACGATGTGATTGCGCACGCGAGCGAGGGCGGATCGGACCGTGGGCATGGGGTACCTCCATCAAAAGATTTGGTCGGGCCGACGCCTGGAGCACGCCGGTCGACCCTGCATCAGGCTGCGAAGCGCACCATGCCGCGAGAGGCCCTCGCCCGGTTTGATGCCGCGTCGGCGGTCGTCGCACTGGCGCGCAGGCCATCCGGGGGCGATGCGCGTCACTCGGGGTTCGGCAGTGTCGTTATTCGGAAGCGAGAGCGGACGGGTCGAGGCCGTCGGGTTTCGAAGTCGAAGTGGCGCTGGGCAGGCGAGCCTTTGCGAGCTCCAGCGCCGCCTCGCCCGAGAGGCTCCTGTCGCGCAGCAGGGCCCCCTGGGCAGCTTTCGGCCGACCAGGGCCGGCAAGGCCCGCTCGAGCACGGGCACGATGCGCAGCACGTCTGGCGCGCGCCCTAGGAGGAATTGATTCGATGGGATCCCCTTCGCCGAGCCGTCTCATCGGCTATCTCGTCCGCTTCACCCTCACCCACGTCGTCACGTACCTGGTGTTCGGCCTGACGTTCATGTTCCTGGCCAAATACCGGGAGCACTGGGGCTCAGACGAGATGCGCGGACTGATGCGCCCGCTCGACTCGCCAATCGTTCAAGCCGCCGTCTTGTTCCAGTTCGGCAGGGGCGCATTCCTCGGCCTCGTCATCTACCCGTGCCACGACGTCGTCGTGCGAAGCCCGCGCGGCTGGCTCAAGCTGTGGGCGCTGCTCTGGGGCCTGACGCTGATCGGATCGGTGACCACGGCCGGCGGGTCGATCGAAGGGCTGATCTACACGCAGCTCTCGCTGAAGTCGCACCTGATCGGGATCCCGGAGGTCACGTTGCAGATGCTGGGATTCTCCTGGCTGTTCGTCGCCTGGGAGAGGCGCAAGGCGCTGTCGGCCGCGGTCCCTTCGTAGACGGCGGGGTGAACCGACCGGCGCCGGTGCTTTCCCGCCCCAAGGAAGAACCGTGTGGCTCGATAGGCTCGAGTTCGCTCGAGCGGGAGAGACCGGACCGGGACTTGGGTGGCTGGGGCTCGCTTCGCTCCTGCACTTCCAGTCGTGCTCCTTCCTTCGCGATCGTCGCCGCTCTGGCTTGGGCCCGCCGCGCCCGTCTGCGCGATGGGCCGTTGGGTTGGATAGCGTGTTCTCTCGCTTGCGGACTGCTCTCGCTCTGGCGCTTCCGCTCGGCGACCGCCGGGGGCCACCAGCAGGCTCGGGGACAGCTCTGGCGGCGCCCTTGCGTCGTCGACGGCGGCGGGCATCACCGCGCGCATGGGCGAGCCTGGTCAGAAAGCCAACGTCTGGTTTGCGGTTCGACACGCAGACATGGATCATCACCTCGCCGCCGGGCCAGGCCGGGCTCGGCCATTCGCATCGAGGGGAACCATGAGAGCAGCGCTGCTGCCGGGTGTCGTCGTCGTCGCGCTCCTGAGCGCGTGCTCCAAGAGCGGTGACGGAAAGGCCGCCGAGGACTACTGCAAGAAGAAGTACGACGCCCTGGGCGCCCTGGACCTGCGGTGCGGCGCCGCGACCGCGGAGTACTCCAAGGTCTTGGCGGAGCGGAGCGAAGCCTTCTACTGCGCCAACGTCCGCAAGCTCGCCCAGGACGGGAGGCTCGTCTTCGATTCCGCCAAGGGCGACCAGTGTCTGGAGCGGGTCGCTTCCGCGAGCTGCGCGCCCGGCACCTTCGGAGGTGACGCCAGCCCCTGCGCGCAGGACCTGGTCGGCGCGGTCACGCTCGGCGGCGAGTGCTACGACGGCCAGGAGTGCGCGCCGGGCTGGCAGTGCGTGTTCTCCGGCCATTGCCCTGGAGCGTGCCTGAAGCTCGGCCAGAGCGGAGAGGGCTGCGGCGACGCGGGCTGCGCGTTCGGCTTGCGCTGCATGGAAGGGGTCTGCGTCGACCTCGGCGGGGAGGGCGAGTCTTGCGACAGCGGGAACAACGCCGGTTGCCAGTTCAATTTGTGGTGTGGGTACGCCTCCAACAAGTGCCGGCCTATCGGCGTCCTCTCGAGCGGCGAGTGCGAAGGCCCGCCGGACTGCGCTTGGGGCTACCTCTGCGTCGGGTACGACCGGCTGGCCGGAAGGACGGGCAGCTGCGTCAAGGGCAAGGCGCTGAACGAAGCGTGCGGTCCGGGCGAGTGCCTCTCCTGGCTCTGCAAGGGAGGGGTCTGCGTCGAGCGGCCCGGCCTCGGCGAGCCCTGCGGCGCCCTCGACGGCGACTACGCCTTCTGCAAGGTCGGGTACTGCAGCTCGGAGGCCTCGCAAGGCGCGGAGACGTCTGGGACGTGCCTCGACTACACCAAGACCGGCGAGCACTGCGAGTCGCACGCCGAGTGCGAGCTCTTCACGTACTGCGGCGAGCTGGCGAGGAAGTGCCGGACCGTCTGCGCGCCCTGACCCTGACCGACCCTCTGCGGAGTGGCGGAGGCCCAGCCCCTGCTGGAATCTCAGAGGCCCGTCGGCTCGAGCGTGAGCACGAGGTCTTCGTCGCCCACGGCGTAGAGGCCGTGGTCGCCATCGCCCCAAAGAGCCCGGATCTTCGCCGAGCCCCGCGCCTCATTGCTCGTCCAGCTGTCGCCGTCTCGGACCCGGACACGGCCCAGACGTCGTGCGAGGAGCTGCCCCAAAGCGCCTTCAGCGCCCGCTTCACGGCTGCCAGGCGCCGCCAACTTCTGGATGGGCAGCCTGAACGGGGCTACGCGGCGCACGGACTGGCGATGCCGTCGAAGAGGGCATTGCTTTCGCGGCGGTGGCGACGCGGCGCTGGCTTTCACCCATGTGATCGATGCGGGCTGACCTGTGACGTAGGTCACCAAACGCCAGGATCCCGGGTCGATGCCGCGGCTTGCGGCCAGTTCCGGCACCCCGAACTGGACCGACCCGTCACGCCGGCGCGACACCCCGAGCTGGTCGAGGCGAGCCTTCAATCGGGAAGAAAGGCGCGCCTCATTGGCCACCGGCCCCAGCATCCGCCCCCGCCTGTCGCGCGAGGTCGTCGGCAAGCTTCTGGTCGCCGAGCACCTCGCGAGCAAAGCGCGCCTTGTCGACCGGGATGCTCGGGCCGGCCGTGTAGCGGACAGCGTCCTCAATGGTTTCTGGCTCCTCCTCCATCCCCAAGCCTTTGGGGCCGAGCTGTGAGGCCCACACCAGCCGTAGGTCGTGGTGCTGCATCGCGAGCTGCGGCGGGGTTCGTCTTCGAAGGGTCGGGCGTTCGAATCCAGCCATGACCGCCGTCGAGTCGAGCCTGAAGAGGTCGCCTTCGGCTCGATAGAACGCCACCTGCCAGCTGAAGGGCCCGAAGGCGTCGTCTTTGAAGACGAGCGCTTTGAACGAAATGCCCGCTTGGCTGAGATCGAAGGCGTCGACGCACTTGGTGTTCGACTTGAGCTCTTGATCGGCCACCGACCTGGCGAACGTCTTGGGAGGGGTCGGCGGCGCCGATTCCAGCTTGGTCTCTCGACACGCGGCGAGTGACAAGCTCATGAAGAGGACCGCTCCAAGCAGACGCGGCGCCGTGCCGGCGTGTGTCATCCCGGCCCCTGCACATCCTTCGTGAATCCGCACGCGCTCTTCCTGCCCCCGCGTACGCCGCCTAGTTGAGCGTCTCGGTCTTGTTCATCGTCAGGTCGAAGCTGACGCTCATGTAGTCGCAGTGGAAGGCCGCGTTGGCCTTGCTCCGGCCCAGGTTGCCGGTGAAGTGGAGCTTGAGCGTCCCGGACGAGGCCGGGCTGGTGACCGACACGGTGCAGGAGCCGTGCAGGCAGTCGCCCTCCACCGCGGTGTTCTGGTTGAGGGTGTCGTAGCCGCCGTTGCTGTAGGCCGGGTTCTCGGGGTCCGAGGGCGACCCCACGGCCCGGAGACCCGAATGCATGCCGCACGGGTACTCGCCGACCGTGTTGAGGTCGAGGTCCGTGACATTGGCCCCGCTGACTCCGAGGGAGCTGAGCGGGCCGCCGTCGAAGTTGATCCGGAACCCCCGCTGGTGGAGGTCCTCGATGTCGGCGCAGCCGTCCGGGTACGTGAACGCAGACTGGTCGACGCCCTTGCCGCTCGCGTTGGCGAGGGTGTTGTTGCATGAGGGGGGCGTCCGCGAGATCGGCCCGCAAGCGCCAAGGGTGAGGGTCAGCGCCACGGTCAGGCATGCCACGCGCAGAGTCATGAGGTCGCTCCTGGGGTGAAGTGGCCGCAAGGTAGAGCAGCCCTTGCGCAATCTCAAGGCCGACGCGCGGACCCGGTCCGGGCGGAAGGAGCAGGTCTCGAGCAAGGCGGAGGAGGTCGCCGGAAGCGAGAGAAGACAGCGAGAGAAGAAGCTGCGCCCGAGCCGCCGCCGTCCGAGGGACGGCCCGCCGAGGAGCCGCGAGCTGGAAGCGGCCACTCCGCCCAGCGACGGTCAGTGCGATCCGGCGGAGGCAACTCGCAGTGACCGTGAGAGTCGAGCCGAGCTTCCCAGAGGCCAGTCTGTCGGTCGAGGCGCCCATGGCCCAATCGAGACGGCCTGACCCGTGGGGTTGTCTTTGGGTCTTGCTACACTGACGCCCGTTCGGGCCGGAGGGAGGGGCGCATGCCCAGAGTCAACCGCCAGTTCACGACGTTATCGGTTTCGAAGCACCTCGCTTGCTTGGCACTCCTGCTCGCGACCGCGAGCCTGCCTGGATGCAGGCGGCCGGAGGGAGAGAAGAACTGCAAGGCCATCGCGCTCGGGACGGACATGTCGACGCTTCCGCGAATGCGTCCAGCCCAGCCCTTACCCGACGGCGGTTTCGAGCGGACCCCTCCCCCGAACGTCGGAGCGCTCCAGGGAATCGGTGCCGACCTCCAGTGCTGCTACTCCTGCAGGGGGGCGACTCAGTGCGAGTGCACCTACCCGTCGACGCGAACTGTGGATTGCAGCGACCCTCGCTACGACCGCGTTAGCTACGTGGAGCTCGGCGGCGACTACGAAGGCGCGTGCGAGAACAACCCCGACGGAGCCTGGACGTGCGCGGTGGGCGAGCAGGGCGGCAAGGTCGTGGCCGTCTTCGGCAACTGCTTCGACTGATCAGCCAGTCCGGTCCGAAGCGCGCTGGCGGCGAGGTACGGCGCACCTAGAATCCTCATATTCAGGCGGATGCCCCCGGCGCAGAGGCCAGGGCAGAGGCCGGGTCCTAAACGCCGGGATATCCGGCGCGCGCCTTGGATCGCGTCAACGAGGACGGGTTCCGTCGCGAACCAGTCCGCGCCGTCTGAGGCGCACGCCCCGCCAACACGGTCACCACCCGCCGGGCTTCGGCGACAGTCCAGGGCTTCGAGACCTGGACGCCATTCACCACGAGGTTCGTGAGGACCTGCTGGAGTCGCCCTCGTCCACCTCCTGCGTGCGCCTTCGGGCCCTCGATGCCGTAGACCTTGCGCATCAGGTCGCCCAGGGAACGTAAATCTTCTCCTCGACAGTCTCGCCGACCAGCGCGTCGGGTAGGGCAGCATGCACAGCGCGTCGTCGCGGACGCCGAGCGCAGGACGGGGCCAGCAAGAGAGGATCCGCGCCAACGTGGACCGCTTCGGCTTGGCCTTTGCTCCGCTGGTGTGCGCACCGCCATTCAGCGCCGCTGCGGCTTCGACAGCCTCGACCCTCCGCCTCCCGGCCGAGGACTCACTCGCGACCGGCGCTCCTTGGTGGCTGCTGCCTGACCACCACCTACAACCTGGCCGTCCTCTCTGCCAGCGCAGCGCGAGAAGCCCCCCGGGCGGCAGCGCGCCTCATGCACACGCAGGCGATGAGCATTCGGTCGGCCGATGTTCAGCCTCTTCAGCGGCCGCCCGACGCTAAGCACGCCGACCCACCCACGAGCGGCTGCCACCGGAGCCTCTCATGTTGCGGTGTCTCCTCCGCAAGGTCCCTCTCTCCGCTGCAATCGGCTGCACCGGCACCTTTGGCGACCGCGCCCTCTCCCCGCTGCAGAGCGGGCTGACGTCGAAGTCAGTCTCCGCTAACGCCGCCACCCGTTTGCGCTCCGGCAGCTACCCGAAGCGCAACCTCGGTGCCACCTCCGCCTTGGTCGGGTTCAGCCAGTCGGGGACCACCCAGCAGGGGCACCTGCGCTTCCGGACCGGCGCCCGCGCGGAGCCGGTCGCCAGCGCCCGCCTACGGCTCGACGGCTCGAGCAGAAGCCCCGAATTCCGGACGGCCGTCTCGACCACCTGGGGCGAGTGCACGAGTACGCTGCCGAGCCGCATCGAATTGCAGGCCGACAGTGCGTGGACCGCTCTGGAAGCACTGGGTGCCAGTCGGCCGGGCTGGTCGCCGAAGACGGCCTCGTCGCACCGCCATGCCCAGCGACAGTCGCGCCGCGGCCTGCCCAAGGCCACCTCCGGTCTCTTGGCGGCGGCTCGGACGATCGGGTTGGCTGCAGCCATTGGCTGGAGCGCCGTGGCGGATGAGACGAGTTCTGCACTGACCCCCGAGATCCGCTTGCTGCCACGCCGAAACAGCTCGATCTCATTCGGGGCCCAAACCAGATGGCGGCTGCAGCAATGCGTGAATCGCCGCATCGGGACGTCGGCCTCAGACCTCATGGCGCGCCCAAGAATCAATCACCACGTCAGGATTCACAATGGGAGAAACATGGAGCGAACAACTGCACAGACATCGATGTCGCATCCAGGCCTCTCGTGATCATGAACACAGGTAGCGGGGGTAGCGGGGGGGACTTTCCATGTCGACAAGAAGCACATCGCTGAATTGGAAAATGGCTGCGGCGACGATTGTCGTCGCAGTCGTCGGCCCGCTGGTGGGACAACCACTGGCCATGCCAATGAACCCTACAGACGAGACGAAAGTGCCCCATTACTTCGGACCAAATCCGAACTGGGCCACGAGTTCGTTCCGCTTGCCGGGTGTCTTCATCGGCCTCACCGGCGGTGGTGGCGCAGGCGCGACGGCGGCTGCCACCGTCGACCCGATCTCGGGTGCTCTCACGACGATCAACGTCACGAACCCTGGCAGCGGTTACACGTCCCCGCCGACTGTCTCAATCACGGGATTGGGACAAGGCGCTGCCGCAACTGCCGTGGTGGACTATTCCGGCGTCGTGGACAAGATCACGGTCAACGTGCCTGGCTCGGGATATGTCGCTCCTGCCGCGACAATCTTGGGCGGTGGCGCAGCTGTGGATGCTTCTGCCACCGTCTATGGTGGCGTCGACGCGGTCGCAGTCATCAGCCCTGGACTTGCCTATACCCAGGCAATCGTTGAATTTGGTCTGCCGAACGACCCCAGTGGTATTCAGGCTACGGGGCACGCGGTCCTCAACACGGACGGCAGCATTGCCTCAGTCGTGGTGGACTTCGCCGGCAGCGGCTACTCCGCAGCCCCTGCCGTCACCATTCACAACTGCTCCGTCGCCCACCCCTGCACGGGCGAAACCGTCGCCACCGCGAGCGCTACCATCGCGATCCAGAGCGTCGTCCTGAACACTTTTGGTTCCGGCTACACCTCTGCACCGAGCGTCACGATCAGCGATCTGATCGGCGGCGGCTCCGGAGCTCGAAGCCACGGCTTCGATCGTGACGGCCGGCGGGGCGGTCACGAGCATCACCATCGACAACCCTGGCTCTGGATACATGACCCCCGGCATCAAGAAGTTTGTCGATGGCCTGCCTGGTCTATGCATCCCCGGGAACCTCGTTGCAAACTGCCCGGCCACCGGCAAGTACATCCCGCTCGCTGTGCCAGAGAGGAAGACCTACAACGGTGTCGAGGCCGACGAGTACGTGATTGGCCTGGTGCAGTATCGCACCTCATTCTCCTCCAGCCTGCCCGACACCCTCGTCCGTGGCTACGTGCAGTTGGAGACGCCGGCGAACGCGGGCATCAGCCAGCATTACCCGCTGCAGAATGAATTGCTCAATGGCACGAAGGTCGCCACCGGGCGGTTCGCCGTCACCCCGCCGCAGTATCTCGGCCCCATCATCGCCGCGACCAAGAACAAGCCGGTCAGGATCGTCTTCTACAACCTCCTCCCGACCGGATCCGCTGGCGATCCTTTCCTGCCCGCCGACTCCACCCTGATGGGCTCCGGCATGGTTCCCATGAACATGTCCGCGCCATTCGACAGTGGCTCGGTGATGGATGAGGTGCGCAACCCGATGTGCACCGAGTATCCGAAGGGCGATAGCTGCTTCAAGGACAATCGCGCCACCCTACACCTGCATGGCGGCATCAGCCCGTGGATCAGCGACGGCACGGCTCACCAGTGGATTACTCCAGCCGGCCAGAACACCATGTGGCCCGAAGGCGTCAGTGTCGAGAACGTCCCGGACATGGACGTATGCAATGCAAATAACGACGGCTGCCAGACGTTCTATTACACCAATCAGCAAAGCGCCCGCCTGCTCTTCTATCACGACCACTCGTGGGGCATCACCCGCCTGAATGTATACGCGGGCGAAGCGGCCGGTTACCTCATTTCGGATGAGACCGAAAACAAGTTGTTTGGTCCGAGTGGGCTGTTCCCGGAGCTCGGAACCGGAATCCCGCTCATCGTTCAGGACCGGACCTTCGTGCCCGAGGACTCGCAGCTGTACAACGTGCTCAATACCGACGGCACGGTGAAGAGCTATGGCCAGGATCCCACCTGGGACTCCGCGCGCTGGGGCGGCCCTGGCAGCCTCTGGTATCACCACGTCTATATGCCTGCGCAGAACCCCGGCGATCCCTCCGGGATGAGCGCGTATGGGCGGTGGATGTACGGGCCCTGGTTCTGGCCGCCGGCGACCCCGCCCTACGGGCCTATCGCCAACCCGTACTACAATCCGAGCTGCAACCTGGACGACCCGACGACCTGGCAGTACCAGACCGACCCGTTCTGCGAGCCGCAGCAAATCCCTGGCACGCCCAACATCTCCGTCGGCATGGAACAGTTCAATGACACTCCGATCGTCAACGGCGTCGCTTATCCGACGCTGACATTGGAGCCCAAGGCCTACCGCCTGCGTGTCCTGAACGCGGCCAACGATCGTTTCTTCAACTTCCAGTGGTACGTCGCGGACCCGAGGACGGGCACGGATAGCGAGGTGGCATTCAAGGCCGCGGAGCTCGCAGCTGCTCAGACCGACCCCAACATATTCCCGACCCCGGATACGACCGTCAGCCTGCCAGGCCCCGACTGGATCCAGGTCGGCACCGAGGGTGGCTTCCTGCCTGCCCCCGTGGTCGTGGACGGCCAGCAAGTGACCACCTGGATCACGGACCCGACCCGTTTCGACGTGGGCAACGTGGACCAGCACTCGCTGCTCCTGGCCCCTGCAGAACGCGCCGACGTGATTGTTGACTTCTCGAGCTTCGCCGGCAAGACCTTGATCCTGTACAACGACGCGCCCGCGGCGTTCCCGGCCCGTGTCCCCAGCTACGATTACTATACGGGTGCCCCGGATTTGAGCCCGAGCGGTGCGCCAGGCATCCCGCCCGGCTACGGCCCGAACACCCGCACCATCATGCAGGTCAAGATCGCCGGGACCGCGGCGGCACCGGCCTTCAACTTCGGAGCGCTCGCGGCCGCCTTTGCGCATCAAGCAGATGGCTCTGGTGTGTTCGAGTCCGGCCAGCACCCCATCATCGTGGGTCAGGCTGCCTACAACTCGGCCTACGGCACCAGCTTCGCCGCCTCCAGCAACTGCAACGCCCCCAACAGCAGCGTTCAGCGCTGCGATGGGTTTGTCCGGGTCAACGACACCTCGGTGTTTGGTTTCAACACGCTGTTCGCGCCGACCGTCAAGATGGCGATGCCGCTCCAGCCGAAGGCGATTCACGACGAGATGAACGCCACGACGTTCGACGAATTCGGTCGCATGCAGGCCAACCTGGGCGTCGAGGCGCAGCCTCCCACGCCTGGGCAGCAGAACGTCACGCTCTACCCGTTCGTGAATCCGGCGACCGAGCTCATCGATGCGACGAACCTGCCGAAGGCAGCAGTGACCTACGATGCCAACGGCTTGCCCGTGAGCGACGTCAAGATCACGCCGATCTCGAGCGCGACCGACGGCACGCAGATCTGGCGAATCACGCACAACGGCGTCGACACGCACCCGATCCACTTCCACCTGTACGACGTGCAGGTGGTCAACCGGGTGACGTGGGACAACATCATCATCCCGCCTGACAAGACCGAACTGGGTTGGAAGGACACAGTGCGGGTCTCTCCGCTGGAGGACACCATCGTCGCCTTGCGGCCCATCATCCCGCAGGTGCCGTTCGAGCTGCCGAACGCAATCCGGCCGCTGAACCCGATGATGCCGCTCGGCTCGACGGCGATGTTCAACAACGTCGATCCTCAGGGCAATCCCACCGACCCCATCATCAACCAGCTCGTCAACTTTGGTTGGGAATACGTGTACCACTGCCACATCCTGAGCCACGAGGAGATGGACATGATGCGGCCGGTGTCCGTGGTGCTCCCGCCCAACCAGCCCACGGGTCTTGCATCTTCAATCGCCGGGAATGGAAACAATGCGCGAGTGGTGCTGACCTGGATCGACAACTCGATCAATGAGACCGCGTTTGTGGTCCAGCTCATGACCTGGGGCGGAACGTGGTCTGACGTGGGCACGGTTCTCTCCCCGCTCAACCTGCCGAATGACCATGGGGCACGCACTTTCACCGTGCCTGGCACTTACAACCCGAGCTTGGCCTACCGCTATCGGGTCGTGGCCCAGAACACCGCTGGTTACGGCGGGGCCTTCCCGACCCTGACCGCCAGCTCGGCTTCAGCCGAAGTGACTCTGGGTAGCCCGCCACTGGCTCCCACCAACCTCACGGCGACGCTTCAGGCCGGTCCGCAAGTCAGGCTGACCTGGAGGGATAACGCCACGAACGAGAGCGGCTTCGTCATCGAGCGCTCGACCGATGGCGTCAACTTCACCCAGGTCGCTACTGCGCCGGCCCGCAACAACACCGGTAATACGACCTTCACCGATACCACGGTGAATCAGGCAAACACGAGTATGAGCTATACCTATCGTGTGGCAGCGGGAAATGTCGCAGGCCTTTCGGCCTACTCGAATCTCGTGGTCATTGCGGTACCTCTTACCAACCCGCCACTGGCTCCTTCCAACCTGACCGCGTCTCTGCAGGCCGGGCCACGGATCAGCCTCTCGTGGAGGGATAACGCGGTCAACGAGACCGGGTTCGTGATTCAACGTTCAATCAACAATGGAGCTTACGTCCAGATCGGGACTGCGCCGGCTTCTCCAGGCACCGGCTCCGTCGCCTTCAGCGATGCCGCTGTGACGACTGCCGCCGCGAACGCCACCTACCGCTACCGTGTGGCGGCGACCAATGGTGCGGGTTCATCGGCCTTCTCGAGTGCGGCGACCGTAATTGTCCCGGCCCTCCCAACGGCCCCTACCAACCTCACCGTCGTGAATGGCCCGAACGCCAACAAGACGCGCTCGGTGATCCTCAACTGGATCGACAACTCCACCAACGAGACCGGCTTCACCATCGAGCGTGCGACCAACTCGCTCTTCACACAGGGACTCACCACCGTGACGGTCCCGGCCAATACCACGACCCTCACGGCGTCTGGACTGAGCCAGGGCACGCAGTACTGGTTCCGGATCCGGGCAAACAACGGCACGTTCATCTTCACCGTATGGTTGAACGCGACGCCGTTCCCGATAACGACGGCACCATGATTAGCGGCAATGCGACATAGGTAGCATTTACTCCGGCGGCAGCCTTCAGGCTGCCGCCGGAACATTTGGGCTCGGGCTCTTGGGCGAATTCCGGGAACCGGCAGTGGACTTGCGGAGAACGCAGCCACGCTCGCTGGGAAGCTTGATGATGCCCAAGCCGTCCACCGCGCTCGCCTCTCCACGTGGCCCTTGCGCTGCGTGCGCCGCAGGAATGCCTGCGGCCATGACCTGCTGGTCGCGGCCAAGACGCCACGCAGCTCCTCCTTGACCCGGTAGGCGCCGCCAGCTTGGCATTGCAGTCGGGGCAGCGCTGCCATTCGCGCAGGAAGAGCCAGCGCCCGCATGTCGTCGACGGCCCCGAGGAGGATCGCCCAACACGGGTCGTGGACGGTGTCGACGTGCGCGAGGTCCGGGTCGCTCTCCACGGCGTCCTTGACGGCCCTGTGCACTGCTCGTCCCTGGCGGAGCGGCGCAGTTGCTCGGGGGCTCAGGGTGCACCAGCCAGAGCCTGAGGGCGTGCTCGGACCTACCCAATCCAGATCAGCTCGCCCGCCCACAGGTTGCTGACGACGGTTACGAACCTTTCGAGTCGCTGGTCACGGCGGTCGGGACAGGATGGCCATCGACTCGGCGCGGCGTACAGCTGGACCAGCCCAGGCCGTACTGCGCCTCGGCGGCCGGGGCGGGCTTCGCGAAGGCGGACGAGGCCCTCGACGCCATTCGGCGCATTCGGAGCGAGGGTGGGGTGAGGGGCTGGTCAGCGCTGGAAGTAGCCGTCGGACAGCGTCTTGAGGAACGCCACCAAGTAGCTCTGGTCCATGCCGCCGAACGGGAACAGCGTGGCCAGGTTCTCGTCGACCTCGGGCGGAGGAAGCGTCATCGCACCCATCCCGCCCATTCCGCCACCCGTGCCGCCCATGCGCCCGCCGGCCCCTGCGCAGCCGCAGCCGCCGCCCGTGGCGCGCATCCGGTAGAACCCGACCACCTCCTCGAGCGACTTGAAGGCGCCGTTGTGCCCGTAGGCCTTCACGAAGGTCGAGGACGGGCGCTTGTCCACGTTGCGCAGCGTCGGCACCTTCACCTTTCCGCGCTCGCCCGGCTCGTCGAGGAAGCCACCCAGGCCTTCGTCGATCCACTGCGTGCCCTGCGGGTTGTAGGCGAGGTTCGCGTAGAACGGGTTCTCCGGGTTCCTTGGCCAGCCGAGGTTGTGGAAGGCGTGGTTCGTGAAGAGCGGGTAGCCCTTGGAGCCCGGGGCGAGCGAGTGGCACGAGGCGCAGTTGGCGCGCGACGGATCGTTGAACACTGCAAGTCCGTAGAGCTCGGCGTCGCTCAGCCCGAGTGAGCGGAAGCGGGTCCAGTTGCCGGCGCCGATGGAGCCGACGTCCAGCTTGCGCGAGCGGGCCTTCTGCCAGAACAGGTCGAACTTCGAGGTGTAGGCGCTGACCTCGAGCGAGCGCTCGTAGGCGGCGATGGACAGGCCGATGCGCTCGTAGACGCCCTGCGCGGGGCCGTCGAGCGCGCCGAAGCCCCACACGAGATCGAAGAGCGCCGCGTAGCCCGACGCCTTGACCCGGCTGCGCAGCTCCTCGGCCGACGCGAGCGCCTGCTCGAGCGGGTTGAGGAACGGGCCCATGGCCTGCTCGGCCAGTGGATCGCCCAGGACCTTGCCCTCGGCGCGGCCGTCCCAGAACATGCCGCCGCTCCACGCGCCGGAGGAGTCCCGGCCCAGCCGCGGGCTGTCGCCGGCGTAGGCGGCGGCAGGCGGCTTGCGGTTTCCGAAGCGGGTCGGGACGCTGCCGGCGTACACGGCTCCGTGCGCGTTCACCGCGCTGGTCGCGCCCGTGAATCCCACCGCCGGGTCGTGGCATGAGGCGCAGGATTGGTTGCGGTTCCTGGACAGCGAGGCGTCGAAGAAGAGCGCCTTTCCCAGCTGCTCCTGAGGAGTCAGCACCACGGCGGCGCCGGCGGGGCGCGCTACCGACACCAAGGCCACCGCCAAGAAGACAACCCGTGTCATGGCTCCCCCTCGGGTGGGCGCTCGAGAGGGCGCCTCTCGCGAAGATGGCGTCGGGTGTTCGCGGGAATAGCCTGCGGTCGGGCGGGTGCCTGCTTGGGCGGCCGGGGCAGATCTGGGCTGGGACGTCCTCCGCCAAAGCCCCGGACACCCACTTCAGAGACTCCGTGGACTGAGGACCGGTCCGCGCCGCCTAGGGCGCACGCCCCGCCAACACCTCGGCCACCACGCGCCGGGCCTCGGCGACGGTCCAGGGCTTGGCGATGACCGCGACGAACCCGTGCGCGGCGTGCTCGGACATCTCCGCGGCGTTGGAGTAGCCCGAGGAGACGATGGCCCGCACCTGCGGGTCGAAGGCCTTGAGGGCCTGCAGGGCCTCCACGCCTCCCATGCGGCCCGGCACGGTGAGGTCCAGGACGACGACGTCGAAGGCCCGGCCCGCTTCCTTCTCCGCCCGGTACCGCGACACCGCCTCGGCTCCGTCCGCGGCCACCGCGACGACCCAGCCCGCGCCCTCGAAGACGCGCTGGCCCAGCCGCCGCACCGCGTCCTCGTCGTCCATGAGCAGGATGCGCGCCCGGGCCTCGCGCGAGGGCGCCGCCGCGCTCGGGGAGGCCAGGGGCCGCTCCCCGGGTCGGGCGGGAAGAGACACCTCCAGGGTCGTGCCCTGGCCGGGCTGCGAGCGGACCTCCACGTGGCCGCCGTGCCGGGCGACGATGGAGTGCGTGACCGCCAGCCCCAGCCCGCTGCCCCGGTTCTTGGTGGAGAAGAAGGGATCGAAGATGCGCCCCAGGTCCTCGGGCCGGATGCCCTGGCCGTGGTCGGCGACGCGCAGCCGCACCCAGGGGCCGGCGGCGAGCGGCCCGCGCGGCTCCTCGAGGCGCACGTTCTGAAGCGAGACCTCGACGGTGCCGCCGCGCTGGGCCTCCAGGGCGTTGAGCACCAGGTTCTGCACCACCTGGCCGAGCTGCCCGGCGTCGCCCTCGACCGGCCAGCAGTCCTCGGGCAGCTCGAAGCGGCAGGCGCCGGAGGCCCCGCGCGCCGCGAACCGCGCGGCCTCGAGCACCACGTCCGGCAGCGACACCAGCGCCTTCAGGGGCGCTCCGCCGCGGGAGAAGGTGAGCAGCTGCCGCGTCAGGTCCTGCGCGCGCAGCGCCGCCCGCTCGGCCTCGCCCAAGAGCTCGAGCTGCTCGGAGCGCGGCGGGTCGTCGGTGAGGGTGAGCGAGAGGTTGCCCAGGATGCCGGTGAGCAGGTTGTTGAAGTCGTGGGCGATGCCGCCCGCCAGCACCGCCAGCGACTCCAGCCGCTGCGCGCGGGCCTGCGCCTCCTCGCGGCGCACCCGGTCGGAGACGTCGAGCACCAGCGACATCACGCCGGTGGTGACGCCCCTCTCGTCGACCAGCGGGGAGTTGAACCACTCGCAGGTGATGACGCCGCCGGCGCGCACCAGGTTCTCGTTGAGGCTGTAGCGGCCGCCGGTGCCTCCGAGCAGCGCCTCGAAGACCGTCCGCACGCCGGTCCGGGAGGACTCGGGCAGCAGGATGCTCTCCGCGCTCTGGCCCAGGACCTCGCTCGCCGGCCAGCCGAAGATGCGCTCCGCCCCGGTGTTCCAGTAGACGATCCGGAACTCGCGGTCGAACTCCAGGACGCCGACCAGCGACTGCTCCAGGTGCAGCGCCAGCTTGCTCTGCGAGGCCCGCAGCGCCGCCTCGGCGCGGCGCCGCTCCACCAGCTCCGACTGCAGGGCCGCGGTCGCCGCCGCCACCTTGCGGCGCAGGCTGTAGCTCCAGGAGACGGCGAGCACCGCCAGGAAGGCCGCGCCGCCCAAAGTGCCCCCGATGCCGAACATCACCCGGCGCGAGAGGACGGGGCCGGTCTCGATGCGGACCCAGCGCGCGCGGAGCTCCTCGCGCTCGGCCGGCGTCACCGAGGCGAGCGCCTTGGCCATGATGGACTGGAGCACCGGCTGGTCGCTGCGGGTGGCGATGACCAGCGGGTGCTTGCGCCCGGAGTCGGCGGCGACGCGCAGGTTGGTGATGCCGTGGCGCTCGATGAGCCAGGAGGCGATGGCCAGGTTGACGACGGTGGCGTCGGCGCGCCCGAACGAGACCTCGGTGAGGCAGGTCAGGTCGTCGCGGACCGGCACCAGGACGATCCGCGGGAAGTGCTCCCGCAGGTACTCGTGCAGCGCGTTGCCCTCGGTCACCGCGACCCGTTGTCCCGCGAGCGCGGCGAGCCCGTGGTCGCCCTCGGCGCTCTCCTGGACGATGACCACGTTGGGCACGTCGATGATGGGCGGCGAGAAGAGCAGGTACTGCGAGCGCTCGGCGGTCGGCTGGGCCGCGGTGATGCCGTCGATCTCCCGGGCCCGGGCCTTCTCCAGCACCGCCTCCCACGTCGGCGCCCGGACGATCTCGATGTGCGTGCCCAGGCGGGCTTCGATGAGCTTGAAGTAGTCGGCCACCAGGCCTTGGTAGCGCCCCTGCTCGTCGAACCACTCGATGGGCGGGAAGGCCGGGTCCGGCGCGAAGCGCAGCGGGTGCTCCGCGAGAAAGGCGCGCTCCTGCGCCGTCAACTCGACGGGCGGGGGCTTGGCGTGGCAGGCAGCCAGGAACCCCGCGGCGGCGAGGCACCCGAAGAGCCCCCACAATCCCTGTGCTTGCCTGCGCTGACCCGTCCCGTTCGCCACGGGGCCAGTCTACTCCCGCCCCGGGCGGTGGCACGGCGGCCCGCAGGGGAGGCCAGGGCGGGCCCGCGACCTCGCCCGCCGTAGCCAACCCTCCTGCCCGACAGCAACGAACCCATGCCTAACGGGCTGTCGGTCGCATAGGTCCCATAGGTCACATAGGTCCCATAGGTCCCATAGGTCCAATAGGTCCCATTGGTCCCATTGGTCCCATAGGTCCTATGGGACGAATGGGACCTATACGACCTATGAGACCCATGGGACGCGAGCGACCGACCCGCGGGGATTCCGGGCGAGTGCCGACCAGCCCTTCGCGTCGATTCAGTCCATCACCGGGAGTCCGGCCGGCTCTCCGGTCCTGCGGCTTCGCCCCGGGCCCCTGGGCTCGTCGGCACAAAGTGGCATGGGTGTAGCGCCGAACCAGCGCAGCTTCCGCGCGAGCGCTGCGACCTCGCCCACGACGGCGATCGTCGGACTCGGCTGCGGCCCGGCGAAGCGCAGCTCGCCGAGGGTCCCGCAGCGCACGCGCTGTTCGGGCGTCGTGCCCAAGGCCACCAGGGCCACGGGGGTCGACGGCGGGCGCCCTGTCTCGAGGAGCGAGGCGGCGAGCTTCGCGATGCGTGCGCCGCCCATGAAGATCACCACGGTCCCATCCTGCGGGAGCGGCGGCAGCGTCCCGAGGTGCCCGGAGACGAAAGTCGCTGTGGAGCTCAAGGCGCGGTGGAGCAGTGGGATCCCGGCGTAGGCGAGAGCGCCGATCCCGGAGCTGACGCCCGGAACCACCTCGAACGGGACGCCGGCCTCGGCGAGGGCCTCGGCCTCCTCGCCGCCCCGCCCGAAGACGAAGGGGTCGCCTCCTTTGAGCCGGACGACGACCAGACCCTGAAGCGCCAGGGCGATCAGCTCGCCGGTGATCTCTTCCTGGGACGGTCCGCGGCGGCCGGCGCGCTTGCCGACCTGGCGCACCTGGGCTCCGGGCCGGGCGTGGACCAGCACTCCGCGACCCACCAGCGAGTCGACCAGGATCGCGTCCGCCAGGCCCAGCACCTCCGCGCCGCGAAGCGTCAGCAGCTTGGGATCGCCCGGTCCCGCACCCACCAGGTACACCTTGCCCGTGCCCATGCCCGCCTCCTCGCCCCGCCTCAGGCCCCGCGAACCAGCCCGCGCCAGCGCTCCTGGAACAGGGTGAGCGCGACGAGCAGTACCCCCGCCGCGGCGGCTGCCGTGCCCAGCGCCGCGAAGCCCGTTCCGAAGGAGCCCGCCCATTGCCGCGTGGCGCCGAGCATCATCGGCACCAGGAAGCCGCCCAGGCCGCCGAGCGCGCCCACCAGGCCGGTCGCTTCACCGATCCGCTCGCCGAAGCGCAGCGGCACCAGTTGGAAGACGGCCCCGTTGCCCATGCCCAGGCAGGCCATCGCAACGACCAGCAGACCCTGCATGGCCGGCAAGCTGGGAAGTGTGCTGGCGGCGCCGTACAGGCCGGCGATGGCCAACAGCAGTGCGAGCAGCAGGCGCCCGCCGCCGACGCGGTCGGCGAGCCAGCCGCCGACGGGACGCGCGGCGCTGCCCGCGAGCGCGGCGAGCGCGGTGACGGTCCCCGCGGCGGCGGGCGCCAGCCGGTACTGATCGTGGAGGAACAACGGCAGGAAGCTGCCGAGCCCGACGTAGCCGCCGAAGGTGACGGCGTAGAAGAGGCAGAAGGCCCAGGCGTCGGGCTCGCGGTGCAGGCCGGATCCACGCGCCGGGCGCCGCAGCGGGCCGGGGCTCTCCCTCGCCAGGAGCGCGAAGCCCGCCAGGACGAGCGCCAGCGGAATCATCGCCAGGCCGAAGACGCCCTGCCAGCCGACGTGGGCCGCCAGCCGCGGGGCGAGGAGGTTGGTGATGACGGTGCCGCTGTTGCCCGCGGCGGCGATGCCCATCGCCAGTCCCTGCCGCTGCGGTGGGTACCACCGGCTCGCCAAGGGGAGCGCCACGGCGAAGGATGCTCCGCCGGCCCCGAGGGCGAGCCCGACGACGACCATCCAGGGCAGGCGCGCCGGCCCGAGCCAGGCCATCGCCAGCGGCAGGAAGAGCCAGGCGAGGAGCACGAGCCCCACGCGCTTGGCGCCGACGCGGTCGGCCAGCCTCCCCACGGGCAGCCGCAACGCCGAGCCGCCGAGGATGGGGATCGCCACGAGCCAGGCCTTCTGTACCGGCGTGAGCCTCGCGGCGTCGGCGATGAAGACGCCGAGCGCCCCCAGCATCACCCACAGCGAGAAGCTCAGAATCGAAGTGCAGGAAGCTCGCGAGCAGGGTCGGCCAGTGGCCCACCCGGCGGCCGGCCAGCCCGCTCATCGGGCACCTCCCGTGGCGGCGCGTTCGGCGAGGGCCGCGACCAGGGCGGCCATCGTCGGCCGCTCCGGGACGGCGTCGGGGGCGATCCCCAGGGACTGGAGGGCGCGCGCGCAGACCGGCCCCATCGCCCCGACGAGGGTGCGCTCGCGCAGGCCCGCGACGAGCGGCGCCTCGAGGCCCACGCCGCGCGCGGCCTCGACCAGGTGGCGGACCTGGACGCCGCTGGTGAAGGCCACCGCGCCGACCTCGCCGGCGGCGATCGCGCGGGCGAGATCGACGAGGGGACGGGCATCTGTCGGCGGCCGCCACTCGTAGAGCAGCAGCTCCACCAGCCTGGCTCCACGTTCGGCGAGCCCCTGCGCCAGCTCGCGGGCCGGTTCGCCATGGTGCACCAGCGCGACGAGGCGGCCCGCCAGGTCCACCCGCCGCAGCTCGTCGAGGAGCTCGGCGCTGGTGTAGGGCGGCGCCGCCCGGACCGTCGCGCTCACCCCTTCGCGGTGGAGCGCGGCGACGGGCTTGGGACCGCGGCAGGCGGTCGTGGCCGCGCCCAGGACCTCCCGGAGCTGGGCCTGCCGGTCCGACTCCGCGGCGAGCTCGAACAGGGAGGCGACCCCGTATCCCGTGGAGAAGACCACCACCGGCGACGGCTCGGTCTCGAACGCGTCGAGGAGGCGAACGACCTGGTCTGCGGCATCCGCGGTCCGCTGCTCGGTCACCGCCGGAGCGCAGCGCGGAATCCCTCCGTGGCGGCGCACCAGCTGCGCGAGCGCGTCCGCCCAGCGCGACTCGAGCAGTCCCACCGTCATCCCCATCAAGCCCTTCATTCGGCCACCTCCAGGACGAGGTCCCCGCGCTCGTCGAGCGCCACCGGGTAGGTCCGCAACGGCGGGCAGCCCTCCCCGCCGGCGGCCCCGGTCCTCAGGTCGAATGTGCGGCCGTGCAGCGGGCAGATGAGCACCGCGTCGCCCACCAGGCCGTCGGCGAGCGGACCGCCGCGGTGGGGGCAGCGGGCGTCGGTGGCCCAGAGCCCGCCCGCGCGGCCGCGGAAGACCGCGACCTGCCGCTGCCCCACGCGGTACGCCTTGCCTTCGCCCAGCGGGATCCGCTCCGCCGGCCCCAGGTTGATCCGCTGCGTCGCCATCTAGCCCTCCTCCACGACCGCCAGGCCCGTCAGGCCCGCCGCCGGCACCTCCGTCTCGAACTGCGAGGGGTGCGCGGGCCGCTCCGCCTCCTTCCACGGATCGACGTAGGCCTCGACCGCCGCCTGGAGCTCCGCGTCGAGCCGCGCGGCGCTCCCCTCGCGGTCCTCGACGAGCACCTCGCGGAGCCGGGCGATGCCGAACCGCTCCACGAAGTCGTAGGTGCGCTCTCCGTAGCGGGCGTTCTCGCGGTAGTGCTGCAGGAAGCGGCCGGCGAGGCGCAGCACCTCCTCGTGCGAGGCCACGGTGGCGAGCAGGTCGCCCTTGCGCACCCGCGAGCCGGCGGCGCCGCCGACGTACAGCTCCCAGCGCCCGCCCTCGATGGCCACCACGCCCAGGTCCTTGGTCGTCGCCTCCGAGCAGTTCCGGGGGCAGCCGGCCGCGGCGAGCTTGAGCTTGGCCGGGGCCTCCAGGCCCTGGAACCGGCGCTCGATGGCGATGCCGAGCCGGGTGCTGTCGCCCAGGCCGTAGCGGCAGAAGTCGGTGCCGACGCACGTCTTGCAGGTGCGGAAGGCCTTCGTGTACGCGTGGCCGGAGGGCATCCCCAGCTCCCGCCAGATCTCCGGCAGCGCCTCGCGGCGGACCCCGAGCAGGTCGATGCGCTGGCCGCCGGTGAGCTTGACCATCGGCACGCGGTGCCGCTCGGCGACGTCGGCGATGCGGCGCAGCTCCGCCGGGCTGGTCACGCCGCCGTACAGGCGGGGCACGACGCTGTAGGTGCCGTCCCGCTGGATGTTGGCGTGGACGCGGTCGTTGATGAAGCGCGCGTCGCGCTCGTCCTGGTAGTCCTTGCCCCAGACGGTCTTGAGGAGGGAGGCGAGGGCCGGCTTGCTCGCGGGGTCCTCCTTGCCTCCGGCGAGGACGGCGAACACCGCGGAGACGGAGCGCAGGTTCCACTTGCGCACGTGGTGGATGAGGTCCGGCTTGGAGAGCGGGATGCAGGGCACGTAGTGGCTGGCCGCGGGATCCTCCTGGGCGGCCTCGCCGCTCGCCGCCTCGAGCAGGGTCTGCACCGCCCCCTTGCACGAGCCGCAGCCGGTGCCGGCGCGGGTCTTCTCGCCCAGGGCCTTCACCGTGCGGCACCCGGCGCGCACCGCGGCGAGGAGCGCCCCCTTGGAGACGCCGTTGCAGTTGCAGATCTGCGCCGCGTCGTCGAGCGCCAGCGGGGGAGCTCGCGGGCGACTCCGCCGAGCCGGGGAAGAGCAGGTCGGCAGGCCGGGCGGGCAGGGGCGTGTTGCGGTCGAAGGCCTGTGTCACGCGCGGGACGGGGTCCCCGTCGCCGAGCACGATGGCGCCGGCGAGCCGGCCTTCGCGCAGCACGAGCTTGTGGTAGATGCCGCGCGCCGCGTCGACGAAGCAGACCTCCTCGTCGGTGCCCGGCCGCCCCTCGCGCTCGCCCATCACCGCGAGGTCGATGCCCATCACCTTGAGCTTGGTGGAGACTTTGGAGCCCTGGTAGACGGCCTTGGGCGCGCTGGCCGAGAGCCGTTCGGCGAGGACCGCCGCCTGCTCCCAGACCGGGGCCACCAGGCCGTAGGTGCGGCTGCGGTGCTGGGCGCACTCGCCGACGGCGTACACCCCCGGGAAACCGGGGCAGCCGAGGTCGTCGCCGACGACGATGCCGCGTTCGACCAAGAGGCCGGCCTCGCGGGCGAGCTGCACGTTGGGGCGGATGCCTGCGCTCACCACCACCAGGTCGCAGGCCGATTCGGCCCCGCCCTCGAAGCGCAGGCCCTCGACCTGCTCGGCGCCGAGGACGGCCCGGGTGCTGGCCCGCAACCGGAAGCGCAGGCCCAGCTTCTCGAGCTGGCGCTGGAGGATGGCGCCCCCGGCGGAGTCGAGCTGCAGCTCCATCAGGTGGCCCATGAGGTGGACGACCTCGACCTTCAGGCCCAGCGCGAGCAGGCCCCGCGCGGCCTCCAGCCCCAGCAGTCCGCCGCCGATGACCGCCGCGCGCCGGCGCCCCTTGGCCCACGCGGTGATCGCCGAGCAGTCGTCGAGGGTGCGGAAGACGAAGGCGCCCTGCTTGAGCCGGCCGTCTGCCCCGACGAGGCCCTCCATCGGCGGCAGGAAGGGGCTGCTGCCGGTGGCCAGGACCAGCCGATCGTAGCGCTCTTCGATCATCGTCCTGGGGCCGGACGGTCCGACACCGACCTCGCCGCGCACGACCCGGGCCTCGAGGTCGATTCCGCGAGCGGCCGTCCCCGCGTGCAGGCGCACGCCGTTCTTCAGGTACCAGGGGAGCGGGTTGAGGAAGACGTCCTCGGGCAGGTGCGTGCCCGCGAGGACGCCGGAGAGGAGGATGCGGTTGTAGTTGCCGTAGGGCTCGTCGCCGAAGACGGAGATCTCCCAAGCCTCAGCGCCGCCGCGGGCGAGCAGCTCCTCCACGAACCTCGCCCCCGCCATCCCGTTGCCCACCACCACCAGCTTCCCTCGAGTCGCCATCGCCCCCCACCTCGCACGCGCGGGCCGCCACGCGGGCCGCGCAGACCTTGAACTCCGGCATCCGGCTCGTCGGATTCGAGCGCGGCTTGGGTGAGCCGGTTGACGGCGTGCTCACCTCCCCAGTGGAAGGGCACGAAGAGCGTGTCCTCCCGCACGTACGGCGAGAGCTCGACGAAGAAGCGGGCCTGGCCCCGGCGGGTCTCGAGCGTGACCTCGTCTCCGTTCCGCAGCGCGTGGCGGCGGGCGGTGGCCGGGTGGATCTGGACGACGGCTCGCGGCGCGAGGCGGACGAGCTCGTCGACCCGGCGGGTCTGGTTGCCGGTCTGGTAGTGCGCGAGCTGCCGGCCCGTGGTGAGGGTCAGCGGGTAGTGCTCGTCGGTGGGCTCCGCGGGGCCCCGGTAGCGCACCGGGTGGAACCGCGCCCGCCCGCTGGGCGTGGGGAACCGGTCGGCGAAGAGCCGCGGCGTGCCCGGGTGGTCCTCGGACGGGCAGGGCCAGAACACGCCGCGGCCCGACTCCAGCCGCTCCCAGGTGATTCCAAAGTAGTCGGCGGATCCGCCGGCGCTCGCCCGGCGCAGCTCCTCGAAGACCTCGCGCGGCCCGGCGAACGAGAAGCGTTCCTTCTCGCCCAGGCGCTCGGCGAGGGCGCAGAGGATCTCCAGATCGGTCCGCACCTCGGGCGGTGGCGGCCGGACCCGCCGGCGGCGCAGGACCCGGCCCTCGAGGTTGGTGACCGTGCCGTCCTCCTCTGCCCACTGCGCGCTGGGGAGGACGACGTGGGCGAGCGCCGCGGTCTCGGAGAGGAAGAAGTCGGCGACCGCGAGGAGGTCGAGCCGGCGCAGACGCTCCTGGATCCGCGAGGCGTCGGGCGCGCAGACGGCCGGGTTGGAGCCCACGACCAACAGCGCGCGCACCCCGTCCGGTTCCCCAAGGCTCGCGAGGAGCTCGGCCGCCGACCGGCCGGGGCCCGGAAGGCGCTCGGCGGCGACCTTCCAGACCGCGCCGACGTGACGGCGGGCCTCGGGGTCGTCGATGCGTCGGTAACCGGGGAGCTGGTCCGCCTTCTGCCCGTGCTCGCGGCCGCCCTGTCCGTTGCCCTGGCCGGTCAGGCAGCCCCAGCCGCTGCCGCGACGGCCCGGCAGGCCCAGGGCGAGGGCGAGGTTGATGAAGGCGAGGACGTTGTCGACCCCGCAGGCCTGCTGCTCGGGGCCGCGGCCGGTCAGCACCACCGCGCTGCGGGCCGTGCCGAGCAGGCGCGCGGCGCGCTCGAGGGCCTCCTGGGAGACCCCGGTGATCCGCTCGACCCGCTCCGGCCAGAAGGAGGCTGCGGCCGCCCGGGCCTCGAGGAAGCCCTCGGTGCGCTCCTCGATGTAGCGCAGGTCGACGAGCCGATCGCGCACGAGGATGTGCAGCAGGCCGTTGGCCAGCGCCGCGTCGGTGCCAGGCGCGAGCTGGAGGTGGAGGGTCGCGGCGCGGGCGCTGGCCGAGCGGCGGGGGTCGGCGACGATGAGGGATCCGCCGCGGGCGCGCTGAGCGTCGAAGTGCTGCATCAGGGGTGGCATGGTCTCGGCGGGGTTGCCGCCGACGAGGAGGATGACCTCTGCCGAGGCCAGGTCCGCGACCGGGAAGGGCAGCCCACGGTCGAGCCCGAGCGCCCGCGTCGCCGCCGCGGCCGCCGACGACATGCAGAAGCGGCCGTTGTAGTCGATCTGCGAGGTGCCCAGCGCGACCCGGGCGAACTTGCCCAGGAGGTAGGCCTTCTCGTTGGTCAGCGCCCCGCTGCCGAAGACCCCGGCGGCGTCGCGGCCCCCGGCCTCCTGCGCGGCTCGCAGCCCGGAAGCGATGCGGTCCAGCGCCTCGTCCCAGCTCGCGGGCCGCAGCGCGCCGGCGGAGTCGCGAACCAGCGGTCGGGTCAGGCGCTCGGGGTGGTCGAGCGTGGCGGTGGAAGTCCAACCCTTCAGGCACAGACCGCCGCGGTTGACGGGGAAGGCGGCGTCGCCGTGCACCGTGTTGCCGGGTCCCAGTCGCATCGCGCACTGCAAGGCGCAATAGGGGCAGTGCGTCGCGACCTCGCGGGCTTCGGCGTCGACGGGCACGTCCCTCCCCCCGGCCCGATGCACCCGGGCCCTCCCGCGCCGGGCGAAATGACGCGCCACGGCACGGCAGCGCCAAGCTGCTGAGGCGGGTCCGGTGCGGCAAGGGTCGCTGGACAGGCCAGTGAGCGGTCGGCGACGCGGCTTGAGGGTCGCGCGGGCCTTGGCTCCGCCGCCGCGGATTCCTAGCTTCCCGCGTCGCGCCAGTCGCGGCCACGAGGAGGCGCGTCGCCGTTCTCGAATCGAGCGAGGACGGGCCGCGAGCGAGATGCAAGACCCTGTCGCCCGGAAGAGATCAGGTTCCGCCTCCCGAGCGACCCGCGAGCCCCTCGCCGATTTCCCGATCTGCTTGCAGCCCCGTGGCCGGCGCGTGGTCGTGGTGGGGGCCGGCGAGGTCGCCGAGCGCAGGGTGAGGGCGTTGCTCGACGCCGGGGCCAGGGTCACGTTGGTGGCCCCGGAGGCTTCGGCCGGCCTCGCGCGGCTGGCGCGGCAGGGCCGCCTGGGGTGGGAGCGCAGGCGCTATCGAGAGGGCGATCTGCGGGGCGCCTTCGTCGCGTTCGCGGCCAGCGACGATCGCGACGCGAACCGGGCCGTCGCCGCCGAAGCCCGCCGCCGCGGCATCCTGGTCAACGCCGCGGACGACCCGGGGGCGTGCGACTTCACCATGCCTGCGGTGGCCCGGAGCGGCCCGGTTTGCGTGGCCGTCTCCACCGGCGGCACGAGCCCCACTCTGGCCCAGCACCTTCGCGATGCGCTCGCCCGCAGGCTGCTATGGGGCAGGCGCAGCCTTCGACGCGCCCCACGGGCGCAGGAGAGGCTGTAGAGAGACTGAAACGCCGTTCGCATCGCCGGCGCCGCGTTGCCATCGCGTCCACGCGCTGACGGTGGTGGCGGAGGAAGGCCAAGGCCAGTGCGATAGAGTCCCTCCCAGGGCCGTCGGCTGCCTGGACCCATCCAGCGCTGCCCCACTTGAACCGGACGACAGACCATGCCATCTCGCTTCGACTCCTCGTGCGCGGCGCGCCTCCTCACCGCCGCCCTCGCCTTGACGCTCGCGACCGGCTGCGGGAAGGACCTGCAGCGCCTCAAGATCCTCATCGCCGACAAGGCCGTGGCGCCCCCCGGAGCCACGGTCAGCGGCGAGCGCGCCTACCGCGAGCTGAAGGACGTCTACGCGGACCTCGACCGCGTCCAGGCCGAGGCTTCGGTGGCGCTCTACCCCTCGCTCGCCACCCTGCACGCCGACGCCTTCGGGCGCATCGCGCACGTCACCGACGTCCAGGTCCGCGAGGAGCGCGCGACCCTGCTCGGCGGCGTGGAGACCGACATCCTCGAGTCGGCGAGCAACGCCTACACGCCCATCGAGGGCACCCGGCGCGACGCGCTGATGGAGGTCAACAGCGCCTACGTCTGGCTCGCCGAGGTCCTCACCCTCAACGCCGTCCACAAGCAGTACCCGCTCGACCTGGTCGTCCACACCGGCGACGCCACCGACAGCGGGCTGCGCAGCGAGCTGCGGCGGTTCCTGTACAACGCGCACAAGCTCGAGGCGCCGTTCCTCAACGTCATCGGCAACCACGACGTCCTCGCCTTCGGCCTGTGGAACCACAAGGACGCCTTCGTCGGCGTCTACCTCAACAGCGTCGACATGTCGGCGTCGGTCCGCACCCTCTTCGACGGCAACGGGGACGGCCTGATGCAGGACCACGCCACGCACATCGAGGTGGCGAACGCGGCGATCTCCGAAATCGGCGTGCACGAGCCCACCCGGCAGGCCTTCGGCTCCGAGCGCCACGGCTACGACCTCTCCCCGGATCCCTCGGGCGGTTACTACACGGTGGTCGTGCGCGCCCCGGCCGACGGCCGCCCCGGGTTGCAGCTCGTCTCGCTGCGCACCAGCAGCGACAAGGGCGGCGCGGACGGCGAGATGGACGATGCGCAGCTCGCCTGGCTCAACGACACGCTCGACGCGCCGACGACGCGGCAGAACGTGGTGGTCATCGCGGCGCACCACCCGCTCATGGACGTCAAGCGCTCGAACGGCGGCCTGGGCGCGGTGGGCCAGGTCGTCGAGGCCGAGCCGCTCAAGAAGCTCAAGGAGCTCCTGCTCCACTATCCGAACGTCGTCGCCTACCTGTGCGGCCACACGCACCTGCCCGAGGTCGTCGAGCTGAAGGACGGCGCCGGCGCGTTGCAGCTGGCCCAGATCGACACGGGCGGCCTGCTGACCTACCCGCAGGAGGGCGCCGTGGTGGAGCTGCTGCTCGACTCCGGGTCGACGCAGGTGACGGTCGCCGCGCAGAAGGTCGGCCCGATGATCGCGGGCGGCTCCGAGCTGGCCATGCGGGTCGTGGAGGCCATCGGCTCGGCGGCGCGGGACCCCAAGTCGCGCCCCGCCTACAGCGTCTGGAAGTCGTACGCCGGCAGCAGGGCGTTGCCGACCTTCCCGGTGGACGTCCCGAAGTTCGACCGCTGATCGCCCGTCCTCGGGCCGTCGCGCCGCCCTCCTCCACGGCATCGCGACGGCCCATGGGGTGGCGTGCGGCAGCGAAGCCTCATTCGCTGCACGCGCGGGTCTCCGCGGCCGTCTCAGTCCTGGGGCGCAAAGACCCGCAGCCTGTGCCCGTCAGGGTCGATCGCCGTGAAGGTGAACCCGAAGTCCATCTGCACCGGCTCCTGGACGATGCGCAGCCCCTTCTCGCGCCACTCGGCGAGGCGCGCGCGGACCGCGTCGGTGCTCGGCTCCTTGAAGCAGAGCTCGCTGCCGCCGGGTGCGGCCGTCACCGGCGGCGCGACCTCGCCGCGCACCCACAGCCCGAGCTTCAGCCCGGTGGGGAGCACGAAGAGGACGAAGGTGGGCGCCGCCTCGACGGGCTTTTGCCCGAGCAGCGCGGCGTAGAAGCTCGGCGCTCTTCAGCGGGTTCTCGACGTAGAGCAGGACGTAAGTCGGGGTCATGGCCTCTCCTGGGATCGCGGGGTCGGCGGGGATCGCCGCCCGGCGAGGGAGAACATGCGGACCCGCGCTGCCAGAAATTGTCAGCAGTGCCGAAGCCCAGGCGGGGGGCCGGCTGTTACCCCGGCAGCTGCGGCGCGATCCCCTCGCGGGCTCGCCACTCGGCCGCCAGCGCCGCCCGCGGGCGGCCGATGCGCTCCGGGAGCTGGACGAACGCCTGGATCCGGTCGGTCCGGAAGTTCCGGAAGTCGGAGCGCTCCTCGCTCCAGGCGACCAGGATGCGGACCCGCTCGAAGAAGCCCAGCGCCACCGGCCAGATGATCCGCTCGGTCCGCACACCGTCCTTGTCCACGTAGCCGATGCGCGCCTTGCGCTGCTCGCGCAGGCAGCGGCGGATGACGGCGAGGTCCACTTGCTCGGGCGGGCGCGCGGGCGCCGGTCCGGCGAGGAGCTCGGTCTCGTCCACCACGGCCCGCAGGTCGCGCGGCAGCACGGCGCGGAGCTTGGCCACGACCTCGACCGCGGCGCGGCCCAGCGCGGCGTCGCCGTGTCTGGCGGCGAGCCGCAGGCCGAGCACGAGGGCCTCGAGCTCCTCGTCCACGAACATGAGCGGCGGGAGCATGAAGCCGGGACGGAGCAGGTAGCCGACGCCCGCCTCGCCTTCGATGGTCGCGCCCTGACCGCGCAGGGTGTCGATGTCTCGGTAGATCGATCGGACCGACACCCCGAGCCTCGTCGGCGAGCGCCGTCGCGGTCACCGGGGCGCGGTGGCGGCGGAGGAGCTGGACGAGGCGCAGGAGCCGCTCGGCGCGGGGCATGGAGAGATGCTGCCATCAAGTGGCAGGAGAGGGCGAGGCCAGCTCCCGCTTCACCTCCGAGCAGGACTCTCGTCTTGGGGCGAAGGCCCTGGAACTTCTGTCGCGTTCGGGCTGTCATCTCCCCGATGGCCCCGAGGTTATTGCGCAGCCTGCTGGCGGTCCTCGCGCTCGGCGGAGCGGGGCTCTGGTTCTTCTTCGCCTCCGGTGCGAGCTTGCGCCATCCGCCGTCCTCGGCGGCGCCGACGGCGGTCGTCGCGATGGAGCCCGAGGCCTTTCCGCGAGACGCCCCTCTGGGCGCGGCGAAGTCCATCGCGGCCGTCGCCTGCCAGCGCTCGGTCGGGACCGGGGTCTTCGTCGGCGACGAGCGGCTGCTCACGAACGCCCACGTACTGTGCCCGGGCGCCGAGCCGCCTCGAGTCTGGCTCGCCGACGGGCGCGACATCATCGCCACGGTCGTTCAGTCCGATCCCTGGCTCGATCTCGCCCTGCTCGAGGTCCCCGGCGCGTCGGTTTCGCCACTCCCCCTGGCCGACGCGGCGGCGCTCGGGGAGGGAGCCCCCGCATACGTCGCTTCCGTTCGGGGCGCGGAGGACCTGCGCGCGGTCCGCGTCCGCGCCGTCGGACGGAACCACCTGGGCATCGGGATGCTGCAGTTCGACGGCCCCGTCTGGCCCGGCGACAGCGGTGCGGCGCTCGTCGACCCGCGGGGCCAGTTGGTGGGCGTGGTCTCGATGTTGGCCTTCGACTCACAGGGCATGGGGCTGGCGCTGCCCGTCAACTACGCCGCGACCGGCGGCTTCGTGCGCAACGTGGAGCTCGAGTCGCCGGTGTGGCAAGCCCTGCTCGAACGAGTCGGGCGCGCGGACGAGCGGGACCGCGAAGCCATCCGCCGCGCGTTCACCCGGCCTGGACTCGTGGCCGCGCGCCTCGAGACCGATGGATCGGCGACCGCCACCCTGCTCGCGCGCTGGCCTTCGGGCGCTCCCCAGACGCTGGAGGCGGACCTCGCCGTGCGCCGCAACGGCCGCGAGCTGTGCCGTCAAGTCGTCGCCGTCGCGCGATGGGAACCCCTCGGCCCCGAGGCTGCTGCCTTGAGCGAGGCGCGGATGCTGCGCTGGTTGACGCAGCACCACCTCGAGGAAAGCTTGTTCCTCGGCGAGGCCAGGGTTCCTGCGCGCTGCATTCCCAAGCGCCGCCCCGACGGGCTCGAGCTCGTCCTCGAGCAAGGCGACCAGCGAGCCTGGCGCGTGGGGTTGCATTAGCAGCCGCGCGCCGACCTTGGAGGCGGTCGTTTATTGCGGAACGGGCCGCTTTGGGTTCGCGCTATCGGCTCGTGGTAGGAGTCCGGCCATGGGCTTCTTCGACCGCTTCAGACGTTCCCCGGCAGCCAACAGTCCGCCCGCTCCGGCCGCTGCAAGTGAACCCGCCAGCGCCGAGCCCCCACAGGTCCCCTTCCCGGCGAAGATCACCTCGTTTGTTCCGACCGACGGCCTGGGGACGCTCGCGGCCGAGAACCAGGCCCCGATCAAGTTTGGCAAGTCCGGGTGCAGAGGGTTCGAGCCCGCGGTCGGCCTCGCGGTCGAGGTGGTCGCGGTATCGCCGAGCCCACTCGGTGGCTGGAAGGCCACAGAGGTGAAGCTCAAGTCGGACGCAGCGACGTACGACGCCTTGCTCGCGAAGCGAGACGCGGCGCTTGGGATCGAGCGGAAGCCGCTCAACCCGGTTGAGGAGGCGGCTGCGGCGTCTCAAGTCCTCGGGTGGGTCATCGTGCTCTTGGCCGAAGCCCCACCCCGGCGGCCGGGGGCGTTCTCCGAGTGGGCTCAGCGGATGGGGCTCGAAGCGGCTGGGATACGCGTCAACACCGAGGGTGGCTTTCACCTCGGGATCGGGAGGCACGACGCCATCGCCTACATCGGCGAGGGACCCTTCCCGCGCAACCGTCTGGCCCAGCTCGGTGCGCCCGAGAGCTTTCAGCCGGGGCAAGGTTTCATCGGCCTGTCACTCGGCATTCCTGGGCAGGTCCCCTTGTTTCGGGTGACCGGGAACGCTTTCGACCCCTGGTCCGCCGACGGCCCGCTGCGCGACCTCTCCAAGATTGCTCTCGAATTGAGCAAGCACGGCTGCGCGGTCGTTCTTCCTCAAGCGGGCACCCTCGTCGGTGCCGACACTTTCCGGACACGCCTCGGGGACCTCGACGACCCGAACTGCCGGCCCTTCGGCGCCTGGATCGGGTTCTCCGTCGATTGCAGGTACGGGATCTACTCCACCTACGGAATGGTGCTTCAGGCTCAGCCCAACGTGAGCGTCGAAGTGGACGTCGACGACCCCTGGGAGCTCGACCGGGCGCGGGAGGCCCTCCTCGTTGCGTGCTCACGGATGGTCCACTCCAACGAGCCGCTCAAACCAGGCGAGCGTCTCGAGGTTCCTGTGGGGCAACCCGTCGGAGCCGCGCCCATGGCGTTGGTCGAGGGCGATGCCGAGACCTATCTCGTTGAAGACAAGGTGATCGACCAAGCCGCGGCGATAGCGGTGCAGGCGGAGACTGGTGCATCCCTGTCGAGTGGCCTGCTTCATCTCCAGCGGATCTCCAAGGGCGGGGTACGGGCGAAATGGGCCGAGTCGCCGCAGGGAAGGCAGCCCCGGATTGCGCTCAACACGTACAAGGAGCTTCTCCGGAGCGCACTCGCCGACTCGCTCGACGCGCATCAGTTCACGGGTCTTACGCCCAGGCTGGAGGGTGACTACCCGCCGTTCGAGATCGACGTGTGGGAGGCTCGGACCGGGCGCGGCTACTTCATGAGCAGCAACGGGGTGGGCCGCGTTGCGCAAGCCTTCGGCGAGTCCGCCAACGGGACCGACCACGTCGAGCTCGTTGCAGCCATGCAGGCGCATCACCCGCTCATCGCCAACACGCTCGCGCGGGTCGCTGCACAGGTGCACCTGCAACAGGCCCCGGGCGACATCTTCAAGCCGGGCGACACCATCGGCATTGCGGTCCCCGAGGTGGGCGCCGCGGGCTTCGTCCTTGCGAATGCTGGCAGCATCCGCATCGCCCAGGGGCCCATGATCCACCTCCTCGAGCTCGTTCCGCTCGCCGAGGGCGAGTACGTCGAGGCACGTCAACGGGGCAGCTCCGGCCTTCGAGAGCGCATCGGCAAGATGTCGCCGGAGTCCCGAGCGGCCCGGTGGAAGCTGAGGCTTTCGTAGAGGCGTCCGACGCTCGTCGGTTGCCCGGTCCTCGACCTGACCGCGTTAGGACTGCGCATGCCAGGCCTTGGGTCGCGGTAGCGTGGAGGGAGAGACCATGAGCGAGCGCGTGTATCTCGCAGAAGGCGGCGGATGGGTCGAGGTGCACCTCGACCCGTCCACACAGCACCTGAACGCGGAAGTTGAGGAATGGGAGCCAACGCCCCCGCACATGTGCGCCCGGTCGCTTGCGGAGTGCCTTGGGCCCGCCAATTCCTACACTCCAGCCTTCGCCCTTCTGTGGAAGGGCAAGCGCATCGACGAGCGGATCGTTCTGGGCATCGAGCGCCTCCTCCATCACGGCGTCGATGGGCGCCTGGGACGCAGGTCGCTCGCGGACCGTCTGCGTGGCGTGCTCGCCGGTCGTTCCGACGGCATCGACGGGGAGGCGCTGCTGGCCGCGGCGGCCTCGCTCGCCGGCGAGGCGCTGCCCGACGCCGGCAAGTTGAGGATGAAGGCGCGCCTGATCGTCGCCAAGTTCCAGGCGGACAAGGCGCTCTCGACGCCGGTGGGGATGTGGTCCGAGACCGAGGAGCGCCAGCGCATCTTTCGCCATGACCGGCTGCTGGCCGCGCCGCTCGAGCCGAAGGTCGCCCAGCTGCTGCGCGAGGCGCTGCAGAGCTCCGAGCTGTCCGCCGCCTACGACTTCCTGCAGCGGGTTCCGGAGCGGATCACCGGGCCGCGCGCGCGGCCGTCGCTGCTCGATGCAGAGGGCGCGTTGCCGCCAGCAGTGTTCCCAACATCCAGCTCGCCGGAGACGCGCCTGGTTCGGGCGCTCTACGGTTCGCGCCCCATCCCCGACGGGTTCAGGCTCGTGGACGAGCTGATGGCGCGCATCCTCGACGGCCGCCATTCGACGCTGCCCAAGCCCGAGGACGGCTGGTACACGCACCAACTCCACGCACTCGCTGCGCTCTTCCTGGCCGAAGGGGCGCGCCTGACGATCGGTCCGCGCTATCGAAAGGGCCTGGAGTCGCTCTTCAAGGCGATGTTCGGGTTCACCCGCGAGACGCACATCAAGCAGCTGGAAGCAGTCACGGTCGGAGCGGCGAGATCCATCACCGTGGTGGTCCGCCCGGAGCTGACGGTGGAGCCGCTATTCGAGCTGTATCGGCGCTTCGGCGACGCTTACGCCTTCCTGCGCGGGGGAGCTCCTCGGGCTGTTCGGTGAAGGCGTCCTCTATGGACGCTTCCCGAGGGAAGGCGAGGTGAATCCGGGCTCCCTCGGGGAGGAGATCGACGAGGCGGAGGCGCTCTTCCGAGGGGCGGAGTCCACGGTGAGGCTCGAGAGCGGCCAGGAGCCAGCCGGGACCTCGGCGGACCGCGCGGTGTTCCGCCGCTTCGCCCGCGGCGCGCAAAGCGACCTGGACCTGAACGCCGACGTCCGGATGGCGGTGCCGCTCTACTTCGACGAGGGCCGTCGCATGCATCGCCTGCAGATCGTGGTGGGGATCGAGAGGTCCACGCTGTCGTTCAGCTTCAAGGAGCGGCCGAAGCTCCGGCTCCTGGACCGAAACGGCGAGGACTGCACGCAGCAGGCGAAGCTCGGGACGCTGCACGTGACCTTCCCGCTCCCGAGGGCCATCGAAGTCGACGCCCGATTCATCCCGACCCGGGAGCGCTTCCGGCAGATCTGCGACGGGGCCAGGTCGGACGAGGCCATCGCCGAGGCGCTGAGCTGCGAGGGCTCAAGTCGCTGAAAGTCCTTGGCGCCAGGACTGAAGAGGACAGCGACTTCTGGGATGAGTACCTGCCGCGGGGGCGCAGGGCGTTGAAGCGGCTCGGCGAGCGTCCAGAAAGGTGAAGGACGTCAGCTAGTTCTTTCGAGCACCGCCGGGCAGCCCGGCCAGTCCGCGTCCATACCAGGCTCTATCAGGCCTTCGTGCTCAGGCGCCACCGCCGGAACGGTCGGGGTGAGGGCTTGTAGAGGGAGGCGAGTCTTCACTTCCCACTGGTCTTGAAGACCCACGGGTACGTCACGATCACCGAGCCGGAGCCGTTCACCCTGGGAAAGCGCCAGCGCTTGATGGAGGAGACGATGCAGCACCCGAGCGGCTGGACCGGCGTGTCGTCGAGCACCACGTTCGCGTCCACGACCTTTCCGTCGTTTCCGATCTCGAACGTCGTGGTAACCCGCCCCTTGAACACGCCCCAGGCGTCCATCGCCGACTCGTAGCACTCGCGCAACTCGCCCGCGTGGCCGTGGATCAGCCTCCCGACTTCGCCCTTGTCGACCGTGCCTGTGTTCTCAGGCTTGGGCGAGCACCTCGGGTCGGGCGTGGGCTTCAACTTGAGCGCCAGCTTCACCTTGATCGGCGACTGCACTGATTGCTCGAGCTGGGCAGCGGTGAGCACCTCACGGAAGCAGGCGTCGGACGCGCAATCAGGACGTGCGGTCGGCGGGTCGAACGAGGTGCCGGTCGGCGCGACTTCAACCCGTGGCCACAACCCAGGGAGCGAGGCGCAGTGGTCGAGCTGGGCGCGGATCGCCTCGAGCCGAGCCACCAGCGGCTTGGCCCTGCTCTTGAGATCTGGGGTGCTGTAGTCGAACGCGGGCGTTCCTTCCTTGACCCATACCGTGTCGGGCGGACCCGGGCAGGACGCCTCGTAGCGCGAGACGTACTCGGCGGGGGTCAGCGGGCGGCGCGCGCAGCCCAGAGCCAGGGCGGCAGTCGCAACCAGGGCCATGGTCGCGCGCAGGCCGCTCATCCGCCGCACGCCTCGCTGGCGTTCACCATCGGCTGCGCGGCCGAGCCGAGCTTCTGCAAGCGGACATCGCGCACCTGCGAGGTCAGGTCGCCGCACACGTCCCGCTCGGACTCCACGTCGAGCGTGGCCTCGGCGTAGCCGAGGGCGCGGATGACGAGGTGGTACTTGCCGGGCTCCCTGATCCAACGGCAGTTGCTCGGCCCCGCGTCGACGTCGCCGTCGGTGAGGTAATCGGGACACCTGGGCACCTCGGTGGAGGTACCGCCGCCGGAGGAGGCCAGCACGGTCACATTGCCCAGCGGCGCCTGCGTGTCCGCGTCCACGACTCTCACGACGACCGCGCCGTTTGAGACGCAGTCCATGGGCGGAGGGCAGAACAAAGAACAGCCTGCCCCAAGGCTCAGCGCCGCCAGCACGATCACGAGCCTCATGAGCTTCCCCGCTCCCCCCGGCCAGGGCGCGATTGTACGCCTCGAACGCTACCCGGGGACGTCCGTGCCGCGGGCCAGGTCTGCGCGTCCTGCAGCGCCGAGGCCTGGCACCGCCTTCCAGTAGGCGTCTGAGGGCTCGCCGGTCATGTCACAAACTAGCTGCCTATCTTTAGCAGCCGGACGAAGCCTCAGAGTCCGTAGGTAGTCGCCGCACGCGCGGAGGCTCCGCCTCGACGCAGAGCCCGCGGGACGGTGCCAGACGACACGCAGGAGGAAGGTCCTCCTGCACCCGAACACTGCCGCCCTCGCTGGCGGCATGAAGACCGCGAGCGGCTAGCCGTGGCGCCGGCGTGAGGACACCAGGGCCATCAGCGCCAACGCCAGGCCCAGGCCCCCCGTCGCGCCGCCGCCCGTGTCACAGCCGCAGCCCCGGGTATCGGGGCAGAGCGGGGCTTCGTCGCCGGCGTCCGGGCCCGAGGCAATCACGGAGGCGTCGAGCCCCGGCTGGGCCGCATCGGTCCCGGGCGCGGCCGCGTCCATCCCCGGCGTCGCCGCATCCAGTCCCGGCATGGCCGCATCCGCACCGGGCTGGGCCGCATCAGGCCCAGGCGGTTCGCTGGCGTCGGGTCCGGGGGCGCTGGCGTCAGGCGGCATCGCCGCGACGCTGAGCTGGAGGGAGACACCGTTGTTGGCGGCGTTGGGGTCGCCGGTGCCGGCCTGGGCCAGGGCCAGGGTCTCCAAGCTGCCGGCTGCCTGGGGAATGCCATGGAGGGTGACGGTGACCACCGCGTTGGCCGCCAGGTCGCCCAGGACGCAGGAGATCGCCTCGGTCCCGGTGCAGGTGCCCGAGGGATCGGTCACCACGGTCAGGTCGCGCAGCCCTGCCAGCCCGTCCTGGGTCAGCGCCACGCCGGCCGCGGGGTGGGGGCCGTTGTTGGTGACGGTGGTCACCAGCGTGAGCGGCAGGCCGACGTGCGGCGCGGCGGTCTGGGACTCGAGCGTGACCGCCACGTCCGCCGACGGGGCGCTGGCGGCCACCGAGGCCGACGCGAAGTTGTCGGCGGCCGCGGGGTCGTACTCCAGCGCCTCCACCGAGACGTGATCGGTCAGCGTGCCCGCCCCGGTGGCTTTGGCCCGCACCACCACCGAGGCGCTGGTCGCCGGCGACAGCTCGGGGGTGGTGCACTCGATGATCTGCGGGTCGGCGCTGGAGGCGACACAGGCGTTGGCCGGGCTGCAGCTCAGGTACTCCAGGCCCGCGGAGAGCACGTGCACCACCTGGATGCCGGTCGCCTGCCGCTGGCCGTTGTTCTGGACGACGGAGCTGAAGGTCACGTTCGTCAGGCCGACCACCAGGCTCGTGGGGTTGGCGGTGACGGTCACGCCCAGGTCGTTGAGGGGCCGCGTGGGCGCCTCGACCGCGCCGATGTCGCAGCGGCTGTTGCCGTCGGCGTCGCCGTCGATGGGCCGGTCGGTCCCGACCTGGTCCTTGGCCTCGCAGGCGTCGGCGGTGCCCGCCGCGGCAGGGCTGCCCTGGTCGACGAGCGGGCTGGTGGGCAGCGGCATCAGGGCGTGCGTCACCTTGTCCAGGCCCGCCAGCTGCGGGTCGAGCGGAGCGGCCAGGGTCCCGAGCTCGATCGCCGGTCGCCGCGCTGATGCCGCAGTTGACGCCCACCAGGTTGTAGCCGCCGGTGACGATCGGCCCGTCGGACTGGCAGTCGCTGGGAGTCGGGTTGCTGGTGCGGATGGTGTTCTTGGCGATGACCGTGTTGCTGAGCTTGAAGCCGCTCGAGGCGTCGAAGCGGACGCCGCCGCCGACGGACCCGGCGTTGTTGTTGGCGATGGAGACGTTGTTGAGGGTCAGCGCCCGCTGCGCGTAGATGGCCCCGCCTTCCTGGGCCGCGGTGTTGTCGCTGAAGGTGCAGTTGAGGAACGTCCCGCCGCCCCGCACGGCCCCGCCCAGGCCCTCGCTCCGGTTGTTGTAGAAGGAGCTGTCGCGGACGACGACTCCGGTCGGCAGGCTGTTGGTGTCCAGGGCGGCGCCGTGCGAGTAGGACTGGTTGTTGGAGAACTCGCAGGCCTCGATCAGCAGGCTGGTGCCCAAGGCGTAGATGGCCCCGCCCTGCGCGGACTGGCCGCCTGGGGCCGTGTTGCCGGAGAAGGAGCTGTGGTCGACGCGGATGACGCCGTTGGCGTGGATGGCGCCGCCGCCCCAGAGGGCTCCCTCGTTGGTGAGGAAGGTGCAGCCGGAGACCTGCAGGAAGTCATTGGCGGTGCCGGTGTAACGGATGGCTCCGCCGCCGTTTCCGGACTTGTTGGTGAAGAAGGTGCTGCCGATCAGGGTGAGCTTGCCGCCGGTCTGGATGGCGCCGCCGTTGTAGGCCTGGTTGTTCTCGAAGCGCGAGTTCTTGATCGTCACTTGCGCCGAGAAGTTCATGGTGGAGATGGCCCCGCCCTCGCCGCTGGTCTGCCGGGCGTCGTTGTCCTTGAAGACGCAGTTGTCGACGTTGAGGACGCCGCCGTAGGTGCGGAAGGCGGCGCCGTGCTGGGCCTTGCCGTTGCGCAGGGTCAGCCCGCTCAGGCCGATGACCGCCCCGCTCGCCTGGACCCCATTGAAGAAGCGGAAGTCGGCCGCGGTGGGGGCGCGCTCGATGATCGTCTGATCCGGCCCCGCGCCTTGAATCGAGACAGTCTTGGCGAGATCGGGGAAGTACGTCGCCCCGTTGAGCGGGGTGGTCAGGGTGTAGGTGCCGGCGGGGACGTTGATGACGTCGTTTCCGAGCCCCGGGGTGCAGCCGCCAGTGGCGGCGTCGTTCTGGGAGGCGAGGATCGCCTGGGCCAGCGTGCACTCCGAAGGATCCGTCGACGTCTCGTTGGTGGTGTTGACGTTGATGACCGCTGCCCGGGCCAAGGCCGACCCGAGCAGGACCGCCCCTGCGACCGCTGCGAATGCCAAGTGGCGCTTCATAAGTTCTCCTCTCGTGTGCGGCGGCCCGCACGCAAGCGGCGGGCCGGGGCGGGGCGGGCGGCGCCGGGCGTGATCTCAGGCGGTTACGGTTCTGGCCGAGAGGAGTGCGCCGCGGGCAGGTCAGACATGGGTCTGACGTCAGAGGCGGGTGTCAGACCTGCCCGACTGCGCATCGCCCGCGAGCTCGGGTGCTGGCTCGCGCGCGGGATCGACGGGCTTCTGTCACAGTCGGACCTTCCCCTCCGTCCAAGGGGATGAGAGCCATGCAGAGCCCACTCGCAGAGACCTGGAACCCCGACCCCGCCGACGAGGACCTCGTCGCGGGCGCCCTCGCCGGCAGTGCGGAGGCGCTCGAAGAGCTCCTGCGCCGCCACGAGCGCTGGATTCTACAACGTCGCCCTGCGGATGCTGCAGCGCCCCGCCGACGCGGAGGACGCGACTCAGGAGGCGCTCCTGCGGATCGTCACGCGGCTCTCGACCTTCCGCGGGGAGAGCGCCTTCCGGACCTGGGCCTACCGCATCGCCTTCCGGCGCATCCTCGACCACCGCCGCAGCCGGCCGGAGGAGTCCGTCCACGGCTTCGAGTGCTACGGCGCCTACCTCGACGCCGCGCCGGACCAGGACCTCGCCGACGGGGCGCCCCTCGCCGACGCGCGCCTCCTCGTCGAGGAGGCGAGGCTCTCCTGCACTCTCGGACTCCTCCTCTGCCTCGACCGGGACCAGCGCCTGGTCTTCGTGCTCGGAGAGCTCCTCGAGGTGAGTGACACCGTGGGCGCCGAGGTGCTCGGCCTCACCCGCGCCAACTTCCGCCAGCGCCTCGCGCGGGCCCGCCAACAGCTCGAGGAGTTCCTGCGCGGCCGCTGCGGCCTCGTCGACCCGGCGAACCCGTGCCGCTGCGCGCGGAAGACCCGCGCCTTCGTCCGCGACGGCATCGTCGACCCGGAGCGGCTCGTCTTCGCGCGCCCCCACGTCGTCGCCATGGAAAAGGCCAGCGCCGGCGGGCGGGCCCTGGAGTCCGCGGTCGACGAGGCGAGCGCGGCGCTCTGGCGCGAGCAACCGTTCCTCGAGCCCCCCGACCTCGTCGCGCGCCTGCGCGAGGTGCTCCGCGCAGACGGCCTGCGCGCCGCCCTCCGCCTCACCTGACCGACACCGGAGAACGTCATGGACCTTCTGGACCCGACCCAGCAGGAGATCCTTCGCCTGGAGGAAGCGGCCCTCGCCCGCTGGTGCCGCGGCGATCCCTCGGGCTTCCTCGAGATCTCTGCGCCGGACGTCGTCTACTTCGACCCGTTCCTCCCCGCGCGCGTCGACGGCCTGGCCGCACTCAGCGCGTACTACGAAGGGCTCCGCGGGAAGATCTTCGCCTCACGCTGGGAGCTCGTTCGACCTGCCGTGCTGGTCGCCGGCGGCGCGGCCGTGCTGACCTTCCAGTTCGTCAGCCATGGCCCCGCTGGCGAGGTCCACCGCTGGAACGCCACCGAGGTCTACCGCTGCGACCCCGGCGGCTGGCGGATCGTCCACACTCACTGGGCGTACACCGCGAACGCGTGATCAGGTCCCGCGTGGTAGACCTCCTCGGCGGAGGGACCATGACCCGATTGATCTTCCCCATCCTTGCCAGTTGCCTCCTCTGGCCGACTGCGGCCGCGGCCGCCGAGTCCAAGCCCAGCGCCAACGAGACCCAAGTCATCCGCGGATTCGTCGCCCCCGACGGCGTGGCCGATGGGGCGGTCCCCGGCGACCGCGACGGAGAGTGGCTGACCAGCTTGACGCTGAGCCCCTGGCAGTTCGAGCGCGGCCCAGCCCACAAGACCGGCGCGATGTTGTGGCATCTCTGCCGTACGGAGAAGGAGCTGCAAACCGCCTTCGCGACCCTGCCGAAGGCGGGCGTGTTCGTCGAAGCGCGCGTCGCTCGACCCGCGACGCTCACGAAGAGCCTCGGGCGACCTGTCGGCGAAGACGAGTACCTGCTCGTCTCGGTCAAGCCCGTCCCCGCCGACCCGACCCTCGCGCTGCTGGCGAAGCAGATGGCGCCGCCGAGCCAGATCAGCTCGCCGTTTCTGGGCACGCTCACGCTGGAGCCCAGGTTCGGTTGGTACACAGGGAAGCGCGCCCTCCCGTCCGGCGAGACCTACGAGGTGTACGTCGGCAAAGGTGGCGCCGGCGCGCTCCCGGCCGCGGAGAAGGCCGTGCGCCGGTTCGAGGCCACGCTCGCCGAGGTCCGCGCAGCGGTCGCCGCCCAGCTCATCGGCACCTACAACGACTCGTGGGGGGAGGGGGCCGCCATCACTGCCGCCCAGCTCGCCGCGCGAATCCGCCTCGAGTCCTTCCACTGGAATGGTCCGGATGCCGGCGGTGGCACCGTGTGGTTTGGGGACGGCGGCCTCTTCCTCGGACACTCCATCGAGGTGTTCCTCGACGCCGCAGGAAAGGTCGAGTCAGCGTCCCTGGCCGGCTGAATCCTTGCCAGGTGCCGGAGGTCTCACGTGTCCTACGCCACCGACAAAGCCAAGCTGATCGCCCAGCAGCTCGAGCGACTCGCGACGCAGAACGCCTACCAGCTCGCGGGGCAGCTCCCCAACCTCGAGTTCTGGATGCAGGAGGCGGAGCAGGCGCTCGCGGTCGTCGACGGCTACGGCGGACGCTTTCGCAAGCTGCGCGACGCTCAGCTCGCCTGGGTGCGCGCGCACGGCACCGTCGTCGACCCCTATTGCCCGATGTGCGGAGGCTCCTGCGAATTCGGCCCTTTCCCGCCGGAGCCACCCAAGCGCATTCCGTCGGAACAGATGGACGACGCACGCGGCGCCGTGAAGCGCGGCGCCATGCGCTATCTGCTGCGACTGCATCGAGGACGCTTCCTCGGCGAGCCGGAGCTGAAGGGCTACGCCGAGCGGCTCGCGCTGCCGCTCGAGCCGGAGGACTACGCCCGTAGGGACAAAGAGGGCGAGGCCGACGAGGAGTGAGCCTCACCGGGTGCTGCTTCGACAAGCTCAGGGCGGGGCGGAGAGGGTGACTTGGTCACGCGCTGAGTTGGACGCGCTTCGATCTCCAACGCCGCCTGGCGTAGCATGCGCGGCCCGGAGCGAAGCCCGATGAGCGTTCACCGCCAGCAGCGTTCGTCACGCGCGCTCGCCTTCCTCGTGCTCCTTGTCTGCGGCCTCGCCCGCGCCGAATCGAAGCCGCTGCCCGGCCTGACCTTGGAGTGGTTCGCGCCCGAAGGCTGTCCCTCCAGTGAGCAGGCCGAGCTCGAGATCGCCCGTTTGCTGGGCCAGGAGCACTCTCTCGAGCCGATGGCCATCAAGGCCCAGGTCACCGCCACCGGCGAGTCGCGCTGGTCGATGGTGCTCGAGACGAGGATTCGCGACTGGCGCGGCGAGCGGACGCTCGAGGCCGAGACCTGCCAGAAGCTGACCGAGGCGGCGGCGCTCGTCGTCGCCTTGGCCGTCACCCGCGAGGTCGAGGCTCCCGCGAAGCCGCTCCCGCCGCCGCCCTCGAAGCCGCTCGCGCTCGCCTTCTTCGTCCGCGCGATGCTCGCCACGGACGTGAACACCCTGGTCGAGCCGGCCTGGTCGCCCGCCCTCGCCCTGGGGCTCTGGCTCGACGACTTCCGCATCGAGCTCGCCGGCGGCCGCAGCTTCTCCCAACGCGTCCAGCGCGGTCCGACCGCGACGATCGGGCTCGAGCTGCAGGAGGAGGTCGCCTTCGCGCTCCGCGGATGCTGGGAACCACTCGTCGGTCGCTTCCGGGTGGGGGCGTGTGCCGGCGGCGAGGTGGGCAGCCTGCAGGCGACGAGCTTCGGCGTCACCGCCCCGCGGTCGGCCCGCGAGATCTGGTGGTCGCTGTTGCTCGGCGGGACCGCGAGCGTGCTCCTCTCCCAACGGTTCCTCGTGCGGCTCGAGGCAGATTTCTCAGCAAATCCGCGGCGTCCCGGCTTCTTCGTCTCCGGCTACGCCGACGGAGAGCCTCTGCATCGGACCGCCGAGGTCGGGGCGCGGATGACGCTGGGCCTCGAGGCTCGTTTTCCGTGACGGAAATGGGGTCCTCGGATCACCTATCCGGCATGGGAGCGGCTCCAGCCTGCGCCGACACGCCGGTGCGTTCCGACGCGCCGTCGTCGGCGACTGCCCCCATCGAGCGCCTCTACGAAGAGCACTTCGAGTTCGTCTGGCGCTTCCTGTGCCGCCTGGCGGTCCCGCGCCACGCCGTCGACGACGCGGTCCAGGACGTGTTCATGGTCGCCTACCGGCGCCTCGCCGAGTTCCAGGGGCGCAGCTCGGTGCGCACCTGGCTCGCCGGCATCGCCACGCGCGTCGCCGCCGAGCACCGCCGCCGCGCTCGCTCGCGCGACGAGCACGACCCGCTGTTCGAATCCGTGGTGGACGCCAGGCCCGGCCCGCACGAGCTGGCGGTGGCCTCCGAGCACCTCAAGCTCGTGGACGAGCTGCTGAGCAGGCTCGACGACGAGCGCCGCGAGGTCTTCATCCTGGCCGACATCGAGGGGATGAGCGCGCCGGAGATCTCCGAGGCGCTGGGCATCAAGCTGAACACCGTCTACTCGAGGCTGCGCGTCGCCCGCCAGAAGTTCGATGCCGCAGCCGCCCGACGGAATCGAGGTGAGCGATGAGAGACCTGTCCCCCGAGTCCCGCGCCCTCCTCGATGCCTCGCGGTCCGCGCAGGAGCCGACGGCCTCGGACAAGTCCCGAATTTTGTCGGGCCTGCAGCACCGCCTCGCGCTCGCTCCTCTGGCTCCCCTGTCCGCGGCGGGCGCCAAGGCGGCAGCCAGCGCGAATGCCGCCGCGGGCTTGTCCTTCGTGAAGGTGGCGCTCTTCATCGGCGCGGCGGCGGCCGTGACGACGGGGAGCGTCGTCTATGTCGCCACCCAGCCCGCGCCGATCTCTGCGCCGGTGGCCTGGCCCGCAGCCACGCCGAGCGCTCCGGCCACTCCCGAGACCGCTCCCGCCGTCGCCCTCGAGCCGCCGGTCCCCGCCGCCCCGCCGCCCGAAATGGCGCCTGTTCGAATCGAGCCCGGCGCCGCTTCCCGCTGCCATCCCGGCGCGGCGCGTCGCCGCTCCAGAACCCGCGGTCGAGCCCGAGCCCGCTGCGACGGCGCCCGCTCCCGAGCTCGCGCCTCCGCCTGTGCCATCTGTCGTCCGGCCTGACCGGCCGATCGAAGTCGCCCCGCCGCCCCCGCCGCCGCTCTGTCCGCAGGACCAGGCGTTCCGCCTGCTCAAGACCGCCCAGAGCCGACTGGAGTCCGATCCAGCCGCGGCGCTCGCGCTCGCCAAAGAGTTCGCGCAGACCTGCCCCGTGGGCTTCATGCAGGCAGAGGCGCGGGTCATCCGCATCCTCGCCCTCTGCAAGCTCGACCGTCGTCCGGAGGCCTTCCTGGAGCGCGGCGAGCTCGTCCGCGAGGCGCCGTCGCATCCATCCCTGCCCCGCATCGCCGAGGCCTGCGGCGTTCCCTGACGATTCCGAGACGGATTCCCTGAGCCCAGGTCACTCATGGGCACTTTCGCCAAACAGGGCCGCCTCTTCCTTCCCAGGAGCCGTCGATGAAGACCTCCCTTCGCCTGCTGACCCTCCTCCTCGGCTGTTCACTCGCCTCGTGCATCCTGCCGACCCAGAACGTCGGGACCGAGTGCCAGGACCCGCCGAACAAGACGTGCTACCTCGCGACCGGGACCTGGGACGAGGCCGCCAAGGTCTGCTCGTACAGTGCCAAGGCCCAGGGCACCGCCTGTGACGACGGCAACCCGGCGACCGCCAACGACGTCTGCAACGGTGCGGGCCAGTGCGCCGGCACCACCGCGCAGTGCACCTTCGGGCAGGACCAGACCTGCAACGGCGACCCCGTCTCGACGCCCGAGGGCGTCTGCACCAAGAGCGGTGTCTGCTCCTGCAAGGCGGGCTACAGCCTCAACACCACGACCGGCAAGTGCATCTCGTGCCCGTCGGGCTGTGTGACGCCGCCCGACCTCTGCCACGCGGGCCCGGCGACCCTCGGCGAGAACTGCGAGTGCAATTACCCCGTCATGGCGGACGGCACGGCCTGCGACGACGGAAACGCGGCGACCTCCAACGACGTCTGCACGAGCGGGCACTGCGCAGGCCTCGCCGATGCCGCCTGCACCTTCGGCCAGAACGACACCTGCAACGACCACCCGAGCCAGGGGGTCAGCGGCGTCTGCAACGCCGACGGCACATGCACCTGCAACTCCGGCTACAGCCTCAACTCCCAGACCGGCCGCTGCATGGCCTGCCCCTCGAACTGCGCGATGCCGCCGACGCCGTGCTTCGAGCAGTTCGGCACCATCGGCGGGCCGAACTGCCGGTGCGTCTATCCGCCCAAGCCGGAGGGCACCGCCTGCGACGACGGCAACGCGGCGACCAGCAACGACGTCTGCGACAGCCAGGGCCTGTGCCTCGGGACGCAGGCCGTCTGCATCGTCGGCCAGGACGACACCTGCAACGACGACCCGCAGGCCACCGGGAACGAGGGCGTCTGCACCGGGAGCGGCACCTGCACCTGCAACTCCGGCTACAGCCTCAACACCCAGACCCGGCGCTGCAAGGCCTGCCCGTCGAATTGCGTGACGCCGCCCGACCTCTGCCACGCGGGCCCCGCGACGCTCGGCGAGAACTGCGTGTGCAACTTCCCGGTACTGCCCGACGGCACGGCTTGCGACGACGGTAACGCGAACACCGCCAACGACGTCTGCACCAGCGGGAGCTGCGCCGGCGTCCCCCAGGGCGTCTGCACCTTCGGCCAGGACCAGACCTGCAACGACGACTTGATCGTCCCGTCCATCCTCGGCGTCTGCAGCCGCGATGGCACCTGCACCTGCAGCTCCGGCACCAGCCTCAACTCCGCGACCGGCCGCTGCATGATCTGCGCGTCGAACTGTGCGACGCCTCCGAGCGCGTGCTTCGAGCAGTCCGGGACCATCGGCGGACCGAACTGCCAGTGCGTCTACCCGCCCAAGCCGACGGGCACCGCCTGTGACGACGGCAACCCGGCGACGACCGGCGACCACTGCGACGGACAGGGCAGCTGCATCTGAGTCGGATGGCTGCGGCGGGCTTCGGAGGTGACTTCAGGCCTGTGGGCCTGAAGTCACCTTCTCCGTTCCGAGCTTGTCGAGAGCGAAGCCCGGGAGGGCCGGTTCGAGGCTACGGGCGGGTCGGCCAGTTCAATCGGATCGTCGCTGGCGACCACCCTCAGCCCTGTGGACCACAGGATCTCGGCGGTCGCGGCGAGGTCGAAGGGTGAGCCGACCGAGTAAACGCCGACCTCCTTGATGCCTAGGACCGCGAGCTTGGTCAGGCCCTCGCTCTTGACGACCTGTGCCCGGTCGCTGCCGCGGCGCAGCCGGATCCGCCAGCCTTCGGTTTCGAAGGTCTGGCTCCAGGTCCCCGCCAGCCGCAGCTCGGCCGGGCCGCCGGCCTTCGTCCACTCCTCGAAGGCCTCGACCAGGTAGCCCAGCGGGAAAGCCTTGAGCACCGCCGCCTGGATGCCGGCATCGCTCATGCGCGTCAGCAACTCGCGGAACTGGTCCGGCCGCCAGTCGTAGCGGTAAAGCGACCAGCTGCCACCCAGGACGTCGAGGTTGGGGAAGGTCTGCTTGAGCTCGCGCGAGGGCATCCAGTCGTCGGTCGTCAGCGCTCGCAGCGACGGGACCGGCTGGCAGTTGGCTTCCGGGTGCAGGCCATTCACGCCCTCCAGCGATAGGGTTCGCAGGCTGGGCATCGCCCGAATCAGCTCGGCGTAGCCCGTTCGTGCGTCGACGGCGAGCGCCTCCAGGGTCAGCCAGTCGCGCAGTCGGGAGGCGGCCATCAGCTCCTCGTGCAGCGCCGTCGTCCGCGCCTCCACCAGGAATCCGCGCTCGAACCGGCGCGACCTCGGGTCGATGCCGGGGAGCTTGCCGGTCCAGCGGCCGGCGTGGGCGGCCAGGAGACTCCGCGGCGCGCCGGCGCACCTTGGGTGTCCCGCGTCCGTCGGCGATGGCGCACTGCACGGCGATGAACTCACCGCGCGGGTCGCCGGCGGCCTGCAGCGCGTCGGCCAGGACCAGCCGGCGCTGAGGGTCAGACGGGTCTGCCCAGAACCAATCCCAGACCTCGCGGGGGTCTCGGGCGGCAGGAACGGTGGCCTCGCTCAGCGGCCCGACGAGCGCGGCGTCCGCGCGTGAAGGAGTCACCCTGCCGCAGGCGGCGCGGGCGGGCTCGTAGGCGCGGGAATGCAAAGGAAGCTGGCCGCGCAGGCGCGAGAGCTCCTCGAGCCACTCCGGCGAGGCTGCGCGAGCGACGAGTGAGGCGAGGGCGACGTGGAAGGGAAGGGCCTCGGGCGACGAATAGGAGGGCGCAACCTCGAGCAGGCCGGTGACGATGCGCGGATCGACCGGGGACCGTTCGAGCGCGGCGACCCGGGAGCGGGCCTGCTGCCATCTCGCCGGCCAGGGCGCCTGCACCAGGCGCACGGTGTCCGCGGGTTCGCGCAAGGCGGCTACCTGGTGCCACAGCGTCTCGAGCAGGGCCTTGGTCGGTGCGGCCAGGGCAGGGCGTCCCAAGGCGGCCAACTCGCCGGCGCGCTGGAGGGGGCCGATCAGGCGCGGGTCGCGCGTCCGGGCCCACTCGTCCAGGAGCCGCGCGAGAAGCACCGCCTCTTGCGGCGAGTCGTGGCCGACGGCCTGCTCGACGGGATCGTCGCTGACCCCGGGCGCCAGCTCGAGCAGCGCGTCCTCGAGCCTGCGCGCCGCCGGGCCCTTCACGCCGGACGGGCCGAGCGCCTCAGCGATGCAGTCGAGCGCGCGGCCACCTGTGAGACGCGCGAGCAGCCTGGCGGTGCCGCGCGCCACGCCAGCATCGCTCACGAGCCCCTCGGGGAGCGCCCGGCACAGGCTGTCGGGAACCGTCCCGAGCGACTTCGCGGAGGAGCTCGATGTCCTTCCAAAGCATCGGGTCGAAGACGGGCACGCCGGCCAGCACACCCGCGGAGAACGCGTCGATGGCCGCCGAGAGCACAGGGGCGGTGCACGAGCGCAGCGCATCCAAGAAGCTCCGCTTCCGGCCCGAAAAGGCGGTGATCCCCAGGACCCAGCCCAGCACCACTGGATCGACCGGGGGTGTGGCGTGGAGCAGCGCGAACGCCTGCTTCACCTCCCGACCGGCGAACCAGCTCGCGAGCGTCCCACGGCCCTCGCGCGCCTCGGCGATGAGCGAGCGGACCGCATCGGGCATCGCGGGCTCGAAGAGGGTCGGGTCGACGCGGTGAGGGCTGCGGCTCGCCACCGGATCTCCGTCATTGGATGGCGCCTCAAACGGCGCCACCTGCCGAACGAACCAGATAGGAGGTCGTCAGGGTCAGCGGGAGCCGTGCAGCTCGCGGATGACGTCGCGCACGAGCTGGTACGTGCGGCGGGCCGACTCCGCCGACACCATCTCCTTGACGCTGTGCACGTCCTTGATGTCGGGCCCCACGCTGATGAGGTCCATCCCCGGGTACTTGGACTGCAGCGCGCCGCACTCCAGCCCAGCGTGGATCACGAGGATCTTGCCGTCCTGGCCGTACTGCTCCTGGTACCTGCGCTGGAACAGCGCGAGCAGCGCGGAGCGGTAGTCAGGTGCCCAGCCGGGGACGATCCTGCCCGCCTCCAGCGCCGCTCCATGCTTCTGCGCGATCTCCCGGTACCGCCCCTCGAGCTTCTCCAGCTCGGCGGTCGCCGGCGAGCGGCTCATCATGGTGAGCACGAAGAGGCCGTCGAGGCTCACGGGCCACGGCGAGGTTGTTCGAGACGAACGGCTGGGTGGGGTCGAGCTGCGAGGGGACGATGACGCCGGTCGGGAGCCGGTCGAGCAGGTCGCACAGGCGCCCGGCGGCGTTGGAGGTGAGCGGGACGCGGGTCTCGGCCACCGCGGTGACCGCGATCTTCAGGTCGGGGTCCTCCGGGGATGCCAGCTTGCGCTGCAGCCCGGAGACCGCGTCGAGGAGCGCAGCCTTCTGGCCCGCGGGGACGCCCACGACCGCCCCGGCCGTCGAGGGGATCACATTGGGCGCGGTGCCGCCCTCCATCCCGTAGACCGCGCCGCCGAGCGCCCGGGCTGCGCCGAGCACCTGCCCCATGACCTTGAGCGCATTGGTCCTCCCGCGATGGATGTCCACGCCGGAGTGGCCTCCCTTCAGGCCATCGACCTTGATTGCGAAGGTCTCGAAGGCGCCGCCCGCCGCGCGCTCGGCGGCCGTCCGCACCCGGAAGTCGCGCGCCCCCGCGGAGGCGATGGTGAAGAAGCCCTCCTCCTCGGAGTCGATGTTGATGAGCGCCTTTGCCTTGAGCCAACCCGGGGCCACGCCGTCGATGCCGGAGAAGCCGCGCTCCTCGTCGACCGTGAGCAGCACCTCGAGCGGGCCCCGAACCTCCAGGGCGAGCGCCAGGGCGTAGGCGATGCCGATGCCGTTGTCGGCGCCGAGCGAGGTCCCGTCCGCGTGGATGACGTCGCCCTCGCGGACCAGGTGGATGGGGTCCTTGGCGAAGTCGAACTTCAAGCCCTCCTTCGCGACGCAGACCATGTCCATGTGCGCCTGGAGCGCCACGACCGGTCCGGGCGCGCCGGAGTTGACCCGCAGCAGCACGTCGCCCACCTCGTTCGTCTCGAAGTCGAAGCCATGATGTTTCGCGAACCTCCGCACGTGGTCGCGCACTCCCGCCTCGTTGCCGCTCGCGCGCGGGATGCGGGTAAGGTCACTGAAGACCTGCCACATCGCCGCCGGATCGAGTCCTGCCAGTGCGGGGTCCATGGGGTGTGCAGCGAAAGCCGTCGGGTTCGTCATCGCCAGGTCCTCCAGGGAGTGAACGTCGGGAGAGGGAGGCCGTGAGGCTACAACGGCTTCCCCATCGCCGCCTCACGCTCTGGTGGCAGCGCGGGCATCTGACTGCAAGCGTCGATGTCAGGTCAGCGCAATCACAGTCCCGGGTGGGCGTGCGCGCCTCCAGCGTCTCGAACAGTCGCCCGAGAATCGTCGTCCTCGTTCTTCTCGTCGCCGCCGGCGAGGCTGCGCTTGAGGGCTTCGAAGAGGTCGATGATGGGAGCTTCAGCGGCCTCGGTCGCGACGTGGATCTCCTGCCCGGCGATCTTCTGCTTCGCGGCGGCCACGACGCGCTCTTCGTATTCGTCCCGGTACTTCTTGGGCTCGAACGCCGGCACGCTGAGCTGTTCGACGAGCTTGTCGGCGAGCTCCATCTCGAGGTCCTTGAAGGTCGCGACGGGACCGAGCTCGACCTCGTCGAACGGGTGCACCTCGTGGGCGTAGTACGCGTACGTGAGCAGCAGGCCCTTCGAGCGGTAGGGTCTGAGCAGCACGAGTTGCTGCTTGCCGTGCGTCCAGTAGCGGCCGACGGCGACCTTGCCTGCGCGCTCGAGCGCCTTGACCAGAAGCTGGTAGGCCCGCTCGCCGCCCTTGTCGGGGCCGAGGTAGTACGCCTTCTCCTGGTAGACGAAGTCGACGGAACCCTCGGGGACGAACTCCACGAGCTCGAGCGAGCTGGTCCGGGCCGCCTCGAGCTTCTTGAGCTCGTCCTCGGTGAACGGGACGTATTGATCCTTGGAGAACTCGTAGCCCTTCACCATCTCGGCCCGTTCGACCACGGTCTTGTCCACCGCGTCGACGTACTGCTGCTTGAGCCGGTGACCGGTCTTCTTGGAGAGCAAGTGAAAGGACACGGAGACGGTGCTGGCCGCCGTGTAGACCTTGAAGGGGATCGAGACCAGGCCAAAGGAGATGGTCCCCGATGCGAGGGCACGTGCGCTCATGAGCGCTGGATAACGTGGCCGTTGGGCCCGCCCCAAGATTGAGGTGGGTGTGGCGCAACGGGCCGGCGGCGAGTCGGGCAGGGGCCTCGGGCCGGTCCTTACAATCCGACGTGAGCTCGGCACCCGAACGTCCTTCCTCGGCCGAACGAGCCGATCCCCTGGCTGATTACCGGCGCAAGCGCGATCCCGGCGCCACGACCGAGCCGGCGGGCGAGGCCGAGGCCGCCCGGTCAGGCGAGACGTGGCGCGGAGTCTTCGTCGTGCACCTGCACGACGCCACCCGCCGCCACTTCGATCTGCGCCTCGAGCGTGGCGGCGTGCTGGCGAGCTTCGCGGTGCCCCACGGGCCCTCGCTCGACCCCGAGGTGAAGCATCTGGCCGTCGAGACCGAGGATCACCCGCTCGAATATGCCCGCTACGAAGGAGTCATCCCCGAAGGCAACTACGGCGCCGGCTCGATGATCTGCTGGGACGTGGGCGAAGTCCGCTACCTGGAGAAGAGCGCCGAGCAGGGAAGCCGGGACGGGAAGATCGACTTCGTCCTGGCTGGCCACAAGCTGCGCGGCCGGTTCGCGCTGGTCCGGCTGAAGAAGAGCGCGAAGGGCAAGGACTGGCTGCTGTTCAAGAAGAAGGACTCGTGGGCGCGCACCGGCCCCGAAAACGACGGGCTCGCGGGGCAGCCGCGCTCGGTGCTCTCCGGCCTGACCGTCGACGAGCGCCAGCGGGCCCCCGAGCTCGCCGCCGCCGCGGAGGCCGAGGCCCGCGCCTTGGGAGCGCCGCCCGGCGAGGTCGACGGGCGCCGCCTCTCGCCGATGCTCTGCGCCAGCGCCGAGCCGGGGACGATGCCCGAGGCGGGATACGTCTACGAGCTCAAGCTCGACGGGGTCCGGGTGGTGGCCGACAAACGGGGCGACCAGGTCGCGCTCACCTATCGCTCGGGCCGCGACGCCACGGCCGCCTACCCCGAGGTCGAGCGCGCGCTGCAGACCGTCGCCGCGGAGCGGGTCGTGCTCGACGGCGAGGTCGTCGCCTTTGGGGACGACGGCCTGCCCAGCTTCCAGCGCCTCCTCCAGCGAGTCCACGGCCGCGGCGGGCTCTCGCCGCGCGGCGCCTGGCCGACTCCGGCCGTGCGCTACGTGGTGTTCGACGTCCTCGCCTTGGGGCCCTACGACCTTCGGGGCCTGCCGTGGCATGCCCGGCGCGAGCTGTTGCACGTCGTCCTGCCCGGAGCGGGCATCGCTCGCGCCTTGGAGCACGTCGAGGGCCGCGGCGCCCAGCTCCTCGAGTTCTGCCGTGCGCGGCACCTCGAGGGCCTCGTGGCCAAGCGCCGGGATGCGCCGTACCGCGAGGGCCCGCGTCGCACCGACGACTGGCTCAAGGTCAAGTGCGAGCGCGTCGAGAGCTTCGTGGTCGTGGGCTACACCACCGGGAAGGGGCGGACGCGCCTGGGGGCCCTCGACCTCGCCAGCCACGAAGCCGGGCGGCTGGTCCTGCGCGGAAAGGTCGGAAGCGGGCTCGACGAGAGGACCATCGACGTCCTCCTCGAGCGCCTCGCGCCTCTGGTGGTGGAGAAGCCCGTCTTCGAGGGAGAGCCTGCGGAAGCGCCTCTGGGACGCACCTTCGTGAAGCCGGAGTTGGTGGTCAGCGTGCGCTTCCTCGGCTGGTCGGAAGACGGCGCGCTGCGCTTCCCGGTGTTTCGCGGGATGGATCCGGACCGGGAACCGCAGGACTGCGTCGCCGGTCCTCACGGCGAGCAGCCTGGCGATTCGCTGGTGCCGGCGGCCGGGCGTGAAGCGGTGGTCCAGCGCCGGGTGACCCTGACCAACCCGGACAAGCTCTTCTGGCCGAAGGACGGGCTGACCAAGGGCGACCTCTTCCGCTACTACGAGAACGTCGCGCCGGTGCTGCTGCCCTATCTGCGCGACCGCCCGGTCGCGCTCGTGCGCTACCCGGATGGAATCGAGGGCAAGTCCTTCTTCCAGTGGAACGTGCCGTTCGGGCTCCCTTCGTGGATTCGCCACGTCGCGCTCGACGAGCGCGAGACCGGCGGCAGGAAGCGCGTCTTCCTGGTCGACGACCTCGACGCCCTGCGCGCGGTGGCCAACCTCGGCGCCATTCCGTTGCACGTGCTGGCTTGCCGCGAGGGCAGCCTCGAGAGCTGCGACTTCGGTGTGGTGGACTTCGACGTCGACCGCGCCTCGCTCGCCGCGGCGGTGAAGCTGGCGCGGACCCTGCGGGAGATCCTCGAGTCGATCGGACTGGCCGGTTTCGCCAAGACCTCGGGCCAGGACGGGCTGCACGTGCTCGTCCCCCTCGGGCCGGGGGCGAGCTTTGAGACGGCGCAGGCGTTGACCGCGCTGCTCGGGAGGCTGGTGACCGAGCGTCACCCGGACCTGGCGACGATGGAGCTGCGCAAGGACAAGCGCGGCGCGAGGGTCTTCGTCGACGTGGGCCAGACCGGGAGGCGGCGCACCATCGTCGCGCCCTACTCGGCGCGGGCCTATCCCGGCGGGCGGGTCTCCACGCCGCTCACATGGGACGAGGTCGAGGAGGGGCTCGACCCCGGGCGTTTCACCCTGCGCACGGTGCCGGAGCGCGTGGCGCGCAGGGGCGATCCGATGGCACCGCTGCTCGGGGCCAGGCCGGATCTCGCGATGGCTGTCGCGATGCTTGGTCAGGTGCTGGCGGAGCAGCGCTCGCCGCGGCACTGAGGCAGAGGTCGTCGGCGACCGTGACAAGGAGTGCCCGGCTTCCACGCCGACAACCGTATCGGTCCGTTCATCTGAGGCGCGCTCGGCTGTCCGGCGGCGTTAATTGGGGGTAGTGCCCGGCTTCCACGCCGGGGACAACCGTGCAGGTCCGTTCGTCTGAGGCGCAACTCGGCTATCCGGCGGCGGTAATTGGGGGTAGTGCCCGGCTTCCACGCCGGGGGGACAACCGTGCAGGTCCGTTCATCTGAGGCGCGCTCGGCTGGCCGGCGGCGGTAATTGGGGGTAGTGCCCGGCTTCCACGCGCTTCCACGCCGGGGGACAACCGTGCAGGTCCGTCATCTGAGGCGCGCTCGGCTGGCCGGCGGCGGTAATTGGGGGTAGTGCCCGACTTCCACGCGCGTGGAAGCCCGGCACTACCCGACTCCCGCCGCGAGCAAGACGGAGTGCGCCTCAGAGAGATGGGTCGCAAGGGCGCCCCGGGCGTGGGAGCGCGTGGGAGCCCGGCACTACCCGACTCCCGCCGCGAGAAAGACGGAGTGCGCCTCAGAGAGATGGGTCGCAAGGGTGCCCCGGGCGTGGAAGCCCGGCACTACCCGACTCCCGCCGCGAGAAAGACGGAGTGCGCCTCAGAGGGACGGATTGGAGTGCGCCTCAGAGGGACGGATCGCAAGGGTGCCCCGGGCGTGGAAGCCCGGCACTACCCGACTCCCGCCGCGAGAAAGACGGAGTGCGCCTCAGAGAGATGGGTCGCAAGGGCGCCCCAGGCGTGGAAGCCCGGCACTACCCGACTCCCGCCGCGAGAAAGACGGAGTGCGCCTCAGAGGGACGGATTGCAAGGGCGCCCCGGGCGTGGAAGCCCGGCACTACCCGACTCCCGCCGCGAGAAAGACGGAGTGCGCCTCAGAGAGATGGATCGCAAGAGCGCCCCGGGCGTGGAAGCGCGTGGAAGCCCGGCACTACCCGACTCCCGCCGCGAGAAAGACGGAGTGCGCCTCAGAGAGATGGATCGCAAGGGCGCCCCGGGCGTGGAAGCGCGTGGAAGCCCGGCACTACCCGACTCCCGCCGCGAGAAAGACGGAGTGCGCCTCAGAGAGACGGATCGCAAGGGCGCCCCGGGCGTGGAAGCGCGTGGAAGCCCGGCACTACCCGACTCCCGCCGCGAGAAAGACGGAGTGCGCCTCAGAGAGATGGATCGCAAGAGCGCCCCAGGCGTGGAAGCCCGGCACTACCCGACTCCCGCCGCGAGAAAGACGGAGTGCGCCTCAGAGAGATGGATCGCAAGGGCGCCCCGGGCGTGGAAGCCCGGCACTACCCGACTCCCGCCGCGAGAAAGACGGAGTGCGCCTCAGAGAGATGGATTGCAAGGGCGCCCCGGGCGTGGAAGCCCGGCACTACCGACTTCCGCCGCATGCATCGGCGCTACTGGTGGCGGCGGGGTACGTCGAACGTCACCTTCTTCTCGTAGATCGAGCTGTTGTCGCTCGAGTTGACCACGTAGAAGACGCCATTGAATGACCGGGCGGTGTTGCCGTTCTGGCGCAGGAGCGCATGCGTGAACCAGAAGGAGCGCGTGCCAAAGTCGGAGGAGTCGTACTCGACCCTGATGTCCTCGGACGCGACGTACCGGACTTCCTGTCCGTTCTGGTTGATCGCGAAGCCAAAGCGGACATCGTTGCCCCTCCAGCCGCTGACCGTGATCTTTTTGACGTCGATCCGGACGGCCGGCTGTCCTTCGAACTCCGAATCCCAAACGAAGTCGATGCGCCCGGCGCTCGAGCTCGAATTGCCCGAGCTGCGTGGTCCGGTCGTCCCGATGGTCTCGCTCCCGATCCCGGTCCCGATCTCGGTCGTGGTCCTCCTTGGCCTCCTCGAGCTCGTCGAGAGCGCGGCGGAGCGTCTTCGCCACCGAGCGCGAGCATCGGTCGTCGGCCTGGTCGGTCACGTCGCGCAAGGCACGGCGCGCCGAGCGGTAGCCTTGGTGGCTGGGTGTGTCGCGCAAATCCTGGAGCTTCTCGCGGACGTCCTTCATGTCGCCGAGGAGCTTGCGGCAGGACTTGTCGTCGTCCTTGGCGGCATCGATCGCCTCGGTCAGGTAGGCGCGGGCCTGCTTGGTGGAGGCCTGCGCACCCAAGGGAGCAACGAGTCCCAACAGCGCGACCATCGTGAATAGAGAGCGGGTCATCTGTCCCTCGAAGGGTTGCCGGTTCGAGAGGTTGATGGGGCGAGGTCGGGAATGTCGCATCGCCTTCGTCAGCGGATGGGTAGCGTGGCGATTGGGCAGGGTGTCGCTGCCGGTCGGAAGCAACTCCATGTGCTTGGACTTGCTAGGACATTCGCACCGACCCAGTCGGTGGTCGGGCGTCGGACGTCGAGAGCTTCCTCGAGGAGGTGACCAACAGGCTTCGGGCCTAGGAACGCCTCGGGCGAAGCTCAGTCCGCCCGGTGCTGCCCGATGACGTACAGGTGAATGGGCTGGCGCAGCGGCCCGACCTCCTTCAACGCCAGCGCCTTCCATCCCGGAACCGGGAAGTCGATGGCCACCACGCGCGTCCCCGGCGCCAGCGCCGTCTCCAGCCAGCCCGCGTTCTTCTGCAGGAACTTGGGCATCAAGTAGAAGAAGACGGCGTCGAAGCCCTTCAAGTCCCGGCGCCGGAAGTCGGCGAGGCGCACCCGGGTCTTGCGGTCGGTGCGCAGCGCCGCGCCGGCGGCAGCGAACGGGTTGAGCTCGAAGCCACAGGCCTGCACGTCCGCGCGCTTTCGGGCGCCGCGCAGCGCGTCGCCGAAGCCGCAGCCCAGGTCGACGAAGCGCTCGCCGTCCTCGAGCTGCAGCAGGTCGAGCGCCGCAGCGATCGCCTCGGGTGAAGACGCGCGCACCGGGACTCCGGTGAACGAGAGCGTCCACATCGAGAAGAGGAGCACCGCCATCGCGGCGGCGCCGAGCGCGAGGATGACGAGACCAGTCACGAGCGAGCCTTACCGCCCCTTCTTCTTCTTCGCCTTGCGCTTCCTGCGCGACTCCTTGGGAGGTGCGTGCAGCTTCGCCGGCTCAGGCTCCGGCGTCGCCTGTGGCGCTGGGGCCACTGCCGCCTCGCCCTCCTCCTCGAACGTGATCTCGTCGTCCTCGGCAGGCGGTGGCGCAGCAGGAGCTGCGGCGGCCGGCGCAGGCTCGGGAGCAGGCGCCTTCGGGGCCTCCGGTGCGGCGGGGGCGTGCTCGGCGACGCGGGTCGGCTCGATCGGGTTGGTGCCGACCAGCGACTTGAGCAGGTCCTCCAGGTTGCTGGTGATCCCCTCCACCTCCTGGATGGTGCCGGTCTGCTCCAGCCGCTCGGCGTCGACCAGCCTCTGGCCCAGCACGTCCACGACCATCCGGGCGTCCTGGCCTCCTGACTCCTCGGCGGCCTGGACCAGCTCCGCGTGGATTCTTGCGGAAGGCGACGAGCCGTTTGCGGAAGGCGCGGCGCAGCTCGGCGTTCTTCTGCCGCAGCTCGCGGTCGCCCGTCGTCTCCTGGCGCCGCTTGGCCTCCTCCTGCCGCAGCCGCGCGATCTCCTGGGGGCGCAGGTCGGTCCGCGCCTGCACCTGCACCTGCGCGCTGCGCCCGGTGGCGACCTCGACGGCCCTGACCGACAGGCAGCTGTTCAGGTCCAGCTCGAAGGTCACCTCGATCGCCTTGTCGCTGCGGCAGGCGCCCACCAGGTGGTCGAGCACGACCTCGCCCAGGAGGTGGTTCTCCCTGACCCTCCCGGACTCGCCCTGCACCACCGGGATGCGCACCACCGTCTGCTGGTCGCCCGCCGGGTAGAAGACCTCCTTGGCGCTGCACGGCAGCGAGCGGTTCTTGCGCAACAGCGGCCGGGACAGGCCGTAGGCCACCCCGACCCCCAGCGTGCCGGAGACGATGTCCACCAGCACCGGCGCCGTCTCGTTGCGCGCGACGAGGTCGTTCGCGTAGAGCGCCGCGCCCAGCGCCACCACCTCGTCCGGGAAGAGGTGCGTCGAAGGGTTGATGCCGAAGCGCTGGCCGACCCGCTCGCGGATGATCGGCACCCGCGTCATCCCGCCCACGAGGATGACCTGGCTGATCGACTCCTTGGCCAAATGCGCGTCGGCGAGCGTGCGGTCGACGCACTGCATGCAGCGGTCGACCAGCGTCGCGACCAGGCCCTCGAACTGCGAGCGGCTCAGCTTGGTCTCGATGGGGATGGAGCCCAGCCCGCACTCGATGGCGGTGGAGATCGACGCTTCGGTCGTGACCGAGAGCGAGCACTTGAGGTGCTCGGCGGTGGACTTGAGCTGCTGCATCACCGAGCGGTCGTGGAGCAGGCGCTCGCGCAGGCTCTCGGGGAGGAGCTGGGCGAGGTGGTCGACCAGCGCCTTGTCGAAGTCTTCGCCGCCCAGAAAAGGGTCGCCGCCGGAGCCCACCACCTCGAACACGCCGTCCTTCATCTCCAGGATGGAGACGTCGAGCGTGCCGCCCCCCAGGTCGAAGACCAGCACGCGGCCCTGGAACTTCGTCTGCACGCCGTAGGCGAGGGCCGCCGCGGTCGGCTCGTTGATGAGGCGGATGACCTCCAGCCCGGCGATCTGCGCGGCCTCCTTGGTGGCCTGGCGCTGGGCGTCGTTGAAGTTGGCCGGCACGGTGATGACGGTCCGGGTCACCTCTCGGCCGAAGAACGCGGTGGCGTCCCGGTGCAGCTCGCCCAACAGCGCCGCGGCGATCTGCGCGACCGGGATGGCGCGCTCGGCGAGCTTGACCCGCACGTCGTTGCTCGGCCCGGCGACGAGCGGGTACGGGAAGATCGACCGGTAGTGCGCCGCCAGCTCGGGCGTCCAGCGCTGGCCCATCAGCCGCTTGGTGGCGAAGGCGACGTTCTGCGGGTGGGTGCGCGAGAGGTTGCGCGCGTCCTCGCCCACCACGCGCTCGCCGCGCGGCGTGTAGCCCACCATCGAGGCGAGCAGGCGCTGCCCCTCGCGGCGCTCGATGATGCGCGCCTTCCCATCGACGACCGTGGCGACCACGCTGTTGGTCGTGCCGAGATCGATCCCAATCGACGGCTCGTCCACCGACGTCCTCCCGCGAAAGCTCAAGAACCCAACGATCCGGACGGCCAGAGCATCTCCAGCGCCACCTCGACCACCTCGCGCTCCAGCCGGTCGCGGTCCTCCGTGGTGACCTCGGCGAACTCGAAGGAGGCGCGCCAGCGGCCGTCCGAGGTCGGGTGGGCGCCTCGGCAGGCGGCCAGCCCCTCGAGCGGGCGGGCCCCGGACAAGGACATCGCGAAGCGCACCGGCGTGCGGACCGGCTCGTCGCCGAGGAGCACCGCGAACCCGCCGATGGAGAAGTCGAGGGTGCGGGTGCGGACGGGGTCGCCCGGCAGCGCGAGCTTCGACCTCCAGGTCGCACAGCGCCCGGAAGTTGCGGCGCGCCTTGGCTCCCCTGGGCGCGAGCAGCAGCTGGGCCTGCGTCAGCGAGGCGTGGAGCTGGCTGCAGGCGGACCGGTAGCGGCGCTGCTCGTCGGAGGTGAGCGCGCGCACCCGCGCTTGGGCCAACAGGACTCGGAGCTCGGCCACCTGTTCGGACGTCATCGGAAGCACCCCCAGGTCGACCCGGGATGGACGGCGAACCGCTTGGAGCGCCCGGGGAATGTCCGGGGGCGAACGCTTCCGAAGGCTACCAGATCAGGCTGTAGGCTCTAGGCCTTAGGCTCCAGGGGCGCTGTGCGCTGCTCTGCGGGCGAGGACGCGCAGGAGCGCATCGCCAGACGGCAACCCTTCACATCCTTCGTCATCGAAACATTCGACTAGTATCGATGGCCGAGCGAACAGACGCTCGGAGAACCCTCTTCCATGCCCGTCCACTACCAAGGAAACCCCGAGGAGATCCGAGCACTTGACGCCTGGGTGAAGCTCAACCGCGGGCTCGAGACCGTCCAGTCGCGGCTTCAGGCCAGGTTGGGGATGGCGGGGCTGACGGAGCGGCAGCTGGGGGTGCTCGAAGCGCTGCTGCACCTGGGCCCCATGTGCCAGCGCGAGCTCGGCAAGAAGCTCCTTCGCGGCGACTCGAACATGACCGCCGTGCTCGAGACCCTGGAGCGCGACGGCATGGTCCGGCGGACGCGCCGCGCCGAGGACCGGCGCCAGGTGCTGGTGGAGCTGACGCCCAAGGGCCGGGAACGGATTCGAAGGCGCCTTCCCGGATCACCTCGCGGAGATCGTGAAGGCGATGGGCGCGCTTTCTGCGCAGGAGCAGGAGGCGCTCGCCAAGCTGTGCAAGAAGCTGGGCCTGGGCAACCAGGGGTAAGAGCAGAAGAGACCCTCGCCGCGAGTGGGCCTTCGTCGTCCCCTGAAGGCCTCCCGTCCACTGAGGCCGAAGGCGCTCAAGGCGGTGTCACGCTCGCCGACGCGCATGGGCTTGGTGGTCCAATGCCCGACGTCGCCCGCTCGAGGGCGGCCAGCATGCGCTCGACCACGACCGGCTTTCCCAGGCACTCGGCGTCCAGCGAGCGGACGCGCTCGGTGAGCCGGCCGGCCGTCAGGACCACGACGGGGATTCGCGCCAGCGCGGAGTCGCCGCGCTGCCGGGCCCGGAACTCGTAGCCGTCCATCACCGGCATCATCAGGTCGAGGAGGATCGCCGCCGGAGGCGGTTCGCGGTGGAGCCGATCGAGCGCCTGCTGCCCATTGAACGCCCGCTCCACGAGGAACCCTTCGAAACTCAGGAGCTCTTCGAGGGCGTCGCCGAAGTCGGGGTCGTCGTCCAGGACGAGGATGCGGCGGGTGGGCATTCGGGCTCCTGAAGAGACGAGTCCGGGTCTGGGTTCCTGGGGAGAACCATCTCGAACCTGGAGCCTCCTCCTCGCGCATTCGAGAAGCGGACCTCGCCGCAGTGCAGCAGGGCGGTCTGGCGGACGATCCACAGGCCAAGGCCCAGGCCGCTGGACCGCCGCCGCTGGCCCAGGTCCACGAAGCGCTCGAAGAGGTGGGGGCGGTCCTCGGCAGGAATCCCCGGACCGTCGTCCGCGACGGTGACGCTCACGTGGTCCGCCCGCTCCTCGACCGCGAAGTCGACCTCCGCCCCCGGGGCGTGCTGGGCGGCGTTGGAGAGCAGGTTGGTGATGGCCCGGTCGATTCGAGCGCGATCCCAGTGGCCGACGACGGGCCGCTCCGCTCTCACCCTCAGGCGGCACCCGGCCCGCTCGAGCTGAGGCGACAGGCGCTGTCCTACCTCGGTCGCCAGGCGAGCCAGGTCGAACTCCTCGAGCTGCAGCGAGTAGCGCCCGTGCTGCGCGCGCGACACGTCGAGCAGCTCCTCGACGAGGGCGTGCAGGCGGTCGCACTGCTGCCGGGTCTTGGCCAGGCGGCCGAGCAGCGCCTCGCGCTCGAAGGTCTCTCCCCGCCCGCCCTTGCGCAGCAGGGCGTCGAGGTGCAGCTCCAGGGTGGCCAGCGGCGTCTTGAGCTCGTGGGAGGCGACCGAGAGGAACTCGTCGCGCGCGTTCAGAGCCGCCTGCAGCTCGCGGGTGCGCTGCTCGACGCGGTCCTCCAGCCCGGCGTTGAGGCGGCGAAGCTCCTCCTTCGCCACCAGCAGGGACGAGCTCTCGACCAGCTCCCAGTTCCCCGCGCGCCGGGTGAGCGCGAAGCGGTGGTTGCGGACGACGTCGAGCACGTCCTCCGACTGGCAGCGCTGGAGCTGGTAGCTGCACATCCCCACGATCCGACGGGTCCCGAAGCGCTGGTTGATCGCCGCCTCGTACTCCATGAAGTCGCCCCAGTCCCTGCGCTCGAGCCACGAGGCGTTGCCGGTGATGCGCAGGTTGGAGAACCCGTCGGCCAGGGCTTGGCGCTCTTGCGCGATCCAGAAGTCGACGAGGTCTGCCAGGCTCGCGCCCTCGTTGCGCTCGCGGAACTCGCGGTGGTCCAGGAGGCTCGAGCTGGCCGGCCTCCATCCGGCGCGAGAGGTCCGGCACCGCGGCGGACAGCGCCTCCCGCGCGGCGCCGGTCTCCAGCGGCTCGCTCGCCACGCAGACGCACCGCTCATGGTCCTCGAGGCCCTGCTTGAGGTACGGGACGAGGCAGTCGAGCAGGTCCTCGCGCGTCTTGTAGAACTGGCAGAAGTGGCTCCCCAGGGGGACCTTCCCCACGGCGTCGATGCCACTCTCGCGTTCCGCGCCCACGGTTTGAAGCTGTTCAGTTCAGCGACGTTTCGCAGCGGTTCGCTTCGGGTGAGCCAGGAAGGCACCCGATAGCCCCGCGAGCCGCGAGAGGGCGAGCGCTCCCGCCTGGGCGCCTTGGGGAAGCCCGGCACAGAGGCGCAGCGCGGCCGGGAACTGCACGTCGGCGACCGCGCTCTTTGGAAGGCCAGGCGCGTTGCTGTCGGGGCGATCCTCTGGCAGCGTTCCGGTGGACCAGGGCCTCGGGAGGAGGCCCGGCCCCTCCGGCTCCGCCAAACCCACCCCAGGAGTGCCCATGCGTCTCGTCGCCTTCTGCCTTGGCGCCACGTTCGTGCTCGCCGCCTGCAGCACCGAACCCAAGCCCGCCTGCGAAGCCGGAGAGAAGACCGTCCGGGCCTGCACGGTGACGCACGGCACGGGCGAGCAGTCCCGCGACTGCGTGAAGGGCCAGTGGGGCGAGTACGCCGCCTGCGCCGCGGTCAGCTGCGAGACGGGCTACACGCTCTCGGCAGGCGCCTGCGTGCCGCCGTCGGGCTGCGAGGGGGCAGCCACGGAGGCCTGCGCGGTGACGCACGGCTCCGGGCGTCGCTCGCGCACGTGCGAGGCGGGCAGCTGGTCGGCCTGGAGCGCCTGTCAGCCCATCTCCTGCGACTCGGGCTACCAGCTCGACGCGGGGGTCTGCGTCGCGGTCGCCTGTACCGGCGATTCGTCGCAGGCCTGCAGCATCGAACATGGCGCCGGCGTGCAGACGCGCACCTGCGGGACCACCGGCACCTGGTCCGCCTGGGGCGTTTGCACGGTGCAGAGCTGCGCGACGGGCTACGAGGTCTCGGGCGAAGAGTGCGTGGCCATCGCCTGCGCGGGCGCGTCGACCCAGGCCTGCGCGATCGACCACGGCACCGGCGAGCAGACCCGCACCTGCACGACCGGGGCGTGGTCCTCGTGGAGCACCTGTACGGCCAAGAGCTGCGATTCGGGCTACGAGATCTCGAACGGCCAGTGCGTGGCCGTCACCTGCACGGGCGCTTCGAGCCAGGCCTGCACGGTGACCCATGGAACCGGCGAGCAGACCCGCACCTGCGCGAACGGGGCCTGGTCCGCGTGGGGCGCCTGCGCGGCGAAGAGCTGCGACTCGGGCTACGCGCTCTCGAACGGCCAGTGCGCGCCGGTGGGCTGCTCGGGCTCGGCGACGCAGGCCTGCACCATCGCCCACGGCACGGGGGCGCAGACGCGTACCTGCGAGGCCGGCGGCACCTGGTCCGCCTGGGGCGCGTGCACGGTGGCGAGCTGTGATCCGGGCTACGTGATCAGCGGCAACGGCTGCGCGGTGGACCAGAACCCGCCGGGCGCCACTTTCTACGTCTCGCCCTCGGGCGACGACGCGCACGCCGGCACCCAGGCCGCGCCGTTCAAAACGCTGGAGCGGGCTCGCGACGCCATCCGCACCCTCAAGGGCTCGGGCGGCCTGCCCGCGGGCGGTGTGGTCGTCTACCTGCGCGGCGGCGCCTACTACCGCTCCTCCACCTTCCAGCTCGAGGCCCAGGACTCGGGCGCGGCGGGCAAGCCGATCAAGTACGTGGCCTACCCCGGCGAGGCGGTGCGCGTCTCCGGCGGCCTGCCGCTCGACGTCGCGGGCTTCCAGCTCGTCACCAGCGCCTCGCCGGTGTGGAGCCGCATCGACGCCTCGGCGCGGGGCAAGGTCTACGCCTTCGACCTCTCGGCGGTCACCACCGACTACGGCACGCTGCAGGAGCGGGGCTACGAGACCGTCCCCACGGGCGCGCTGGAGCTGATGTTCGAGGGCGAGGTGATGCAGCTGGGCCGCTACCCGAACAAGGCGGACACCTACGCCGGCGGGATGTACCCGGCGCAGCTCATCCTGCTCGGCGACGCGCGCAGCCCGGCGGTCAACGGCCCCTTCGACCGCGTCCAGCTCACGCAGAACCCGGAGATCGTCTACGGCAACGGCGCCGGCTGGTACATCGCCTCCGACCACGACTCGGCCACGCCCATCTTCCGGCTGCGCCAGTGCACGGTGCAGACCGGCACCGGCGGCCGCCAGGAGCTGAGCTGCTCGGGGCCGTCCGCCTGGTGGGGCCAGTACACGCCTTGGGGCTTCTTCAACGCCGACGGCAACGCCTCGGGGCAGATCTACGTGGCCCGCGCCGGCTACGAGACCGCGGCGGGGATGATGCTCACCGCCCCGGGCAGCGCCGACACGACCGTGCGCTACCTCGACACCTTCACGACCAACCGCGTGGCGCGCTGGGCGAACGCCCCCGACGCCTGGGTGCACGGCATCTGGGGCTGGGGCTGGACCGACTGGCACGCCCCGGTCACCGCCGTCAACGCCGCCGGCAAGACCCTGACCCTGGGCGCCGAGGTGGGCCTGGAGGCCTACAACCCCTTCTACGTCTACAACCTGCTGGAGGAGGTCGACGCGCCCGGCGAGTACTGGCTCGACCGCCAGAGCGGCACGCTCTACTTCTACCCGCCCGCTCCGCTGGCCGGGGCCGCGGTCTACGTCTCCATGCTCGAGGGCGAGGTGGCGCGGGTCGAGGCGAGCCACATCACCTTCACCGGCATCACCTTCGACGCCACCCGCGGCACCGTCCTGCACCTCGAGGGCGAGCGCAACTTCGTCAACCGCTGCAAGGTGAAGAACTCGGGGATGCACGGCATCGTGCTGGCCGGCAAGCAGAGCGCGGTCTACGGCAGCGAGATCGCCCAGGTCGGCGCCGCGGGCATCCGGCTCCTGGGCGGCGACCGCCGCACGCTCGAGTACGCCGGCCACGTGGTGAAGAACAACGACATCCACCACTTCGGGCGGCTGGTCTCCACCTACCAGCCGGGCGTCGACATCTCGCAGGTCTTCACCACCAGCTCCATCGCCAGCTTCAGCGGGGTGGGGATGACCATCGAGCGCAACGAGATCCACCACACGCCGCACTCGGCCATCATCTTCTGGGGCAACGACGCCACCATCCGCGGCAACGACATCCACCACGTCGGCTCGTTCACCGACGACGCCGGGGCCGTCTACTCCGGCCGCGACTGGGCCGCGCGCGGCAACGTCATCGCCCGCAACCACTTCCACGACATCTACGGCCACTTCAACCGCGAGGCGGGCTTCATGGGCATCTACCTGGACGACGCGGTGTCGGGGAACAAGATCTACGGGAACATCTTCCAGAACATCGCCGGCATCGCGGTGATGCTCAGCGGCGGGCGCGACACGCCCATCGAGAACAACCTGGTGGTGGACACCGCCTACATGTTCCTCGTCACCTCGCGCGGGGCGCACTCGGCGAGCCTGGGCGCCTTCAACGACCCCGACGACAACTGGAACCTCCTGGGCAAGATGCAGGCGGTCAACTACCCGTCGCTCGCGACCCGGTGCCAGACGAGCTGCCCGGCGGACGAGCAGACCTTCCGGCTGTGGACCTACCAGCAGCTCGCGCTCTACCCGAACACCGCCTCCGCCTACTTCTCGTCGACCTGCCCGACGGGCGCCAAGACGGCGGTGAACGCCAACTGCTACCTCTACCCGCAGCTGAGCACCTTCCAGCACAACGTCGGCTACCGCGTGAACGACTTCTCCTTCGCCTCCGAGTGGGAGACCGGCGCCACCGACAAGCTGCAGTCCATCAGCCCCAACGTGACGCAGCTCGACGGACTGTTCGCGGACCCGGCGAACCCCGACTTCCACTTCCCCACGTCCTCGCCGCTCTACTCACTCTCCGGCTTCACGTTCGAGCCCATCCCGGTCGATCAGAATCGGCCGCTACGCCGGCGAGGTGAACGACGTGTCGGAGGTGCTGCCCTGAGCGGACGAGGGTGACGGACGGCCCTCACCCCCGGCCCCTCTCCGGCTTCGCGGAGAGGGGTGACTTCCTCTCAGGTGCGCGCCAGATCTCGGGCCCCGCGGCTTCGTTCTTCCGCGTGACCGTCTCCACAGGGTGCAGATTCGAGTTCCCCCTCTCCGCTTGCCGGAGAGGGGGTCAGGGGGTGAGGCTCGCAGCGCCCCGGGCAGTAGACGATCCGCGCGGCTAGGATTGCCGCATGTCCTTCGTCTTCAACTGCCCCTACTGCCAGGCGCCGCTGCCGACGCGAGACTCGCCCGAGACCGTCACCGTCAAGTGCGAGTACTGCGGCAAGAGGGTCCAGGTCGACTCGCACTCCGCGCGCAAGCTCGACCACCTCGTCGGCCACGCCCTGGACAAGGTCCGATCGCTCGTGCTCGTCGGCGTGGTGGCTGCCGTGGCCATCGTGGGGCTCGTCGCCGGCGCGGTGCTGCTCGTGGCCTGGCCCGAGCCTCAGGTTCCCGAGGTCAAGATCGCGGTGCCGGCCATGCCGGAGCTTCCCCAGATCCCGAAGGTTCCGGAGCCCAAGCAGCCCCACGTCCCGACCGACGCCGAGAAGGCGCCCGGGCTCGAGGCCTGGGGCGGCCCGACGCGCTTCGACGCCAGCGCCTTCCTCGCCGAGGCGACGCGGCGGGCGAAGGCCGAGATGGCGGACGCGCAGCTGTACCGCATCGACGTGCCGAAGGTGGGGCCGAGCGGGCTGGTTGACCTGACCCTGGAGCGGGAGCGGCACCCGACGGTGATGTACCGCTTTCGCTCGGTGGAGCGGTCCAAGGCCCCGGCGGGAACGCCCCGCGGGACCGATCCCCGGGTGCCTTGCGAGTACTACGTCACCGTGGACGCGGAGGGCATCGACGCGCACGTCGTCGAGGAGAACCTGGCTTCCTGCAACGACGACCTGCTCCAGACGCCGCTGCCCTGCAACCTCGCCGACCTGTGGAAGGCGGCGGTGAAGCTGGGCGCCCCGATCGACGCCGTGGCCTCGCTCACGCTGCGCGTCCGGACGAGCGTCGCGCCCGACGCACCGTCGGCCGGCACCTGGGACTTCTCCATCCGTGAGGGGAGCAAGACGCTCTTCGAGCGGCTCTTCACCTCCCGGTGCGAGGACGTCGCGGCGGTGGCTGCCGCAGCGCGCAAGGCCGCGGGGCCCGAGTTCACCGCGCGGGTCGCCGGGGTCAGCGGCGTGGCGTCGACCGACGCTGAGCGCGTCTTCACCGCCGCACGGCCGGCCATCAACAAGTGCTTCGCCGAGGCGCGCGCCGGCTACGGCGGGCGGCTCGACGGCTTCGGCGGGACCATCACCATCGAGATCGCCATCGGCGGCAAGGTCGCCGCGGTGGACGCCCAACTCGGGCCGCAGCCGTATTCCAGCGGGGGCAAGGGCCCGGCGGCCCAGTTCTGCCGCTGCGTCGAGGACGTGCTGCGCAAGGGCACCTACACCTCAGCCCGCGAAGAGGGCCGGGCCACGCACCAGCTGTACATCGTGCAGCGCGAGCACTGAGGGCCGCGTCCGTCGGCGTCGCCCCAGTCCCTGCGCCATGGGCCAGGAGGCGTCGCCGGCGATTCGGCGCCGCTAGGGGAGGCGGGAGAGGGCCTTCTCGATCGACGCGTTCTTCGGGTCGAGCGCGAGCGCCCTCTCGAGCGGGCCTCTGGCCGCGCCGCGCTCGTCGGCGGCCATCCGCGCAAGCCCCAGATGAAACAGCGCACGCACCGAGTCAGGTTCGAGCGCAACCGCCTGCTCGTACCGGGCGATGGCCTCCTTGGGCTTGCCGACACACCCCAAGGCATCGGCCAGGAACGTCAGGGTCGAGGCGGACTTCGGGTCTCGCTGATGCGCTTCGGTGAGCGCGGCGAGCGCCTGGTCGCAACGACGGCCGATCAGGAGCGCGTAGCCATACTCCTGCGAAGGCCGGCTGGCCGGGTCGCGGGGCTGAAGCTCGGCGAGCGCTTCCTCGAGCTTTCCCGCCTGAAGGAGCAGCATCCCGAGCTGCTCGTGGGGCATGGGGAAGCTCGGGTTGATGCGTATCGCCTCGCGGTAGGCCTTGGAGGCGCCCTCCGAATCGCCCGCCAGATCCCTGGCCAGGCCCGACAGCAACCACGCGCTGGGATTGCGCTCGAGGATCGCGCCCGCACGCGACACCACCTCCGCCGGTTGGACCTTGGCCGAGGCGCACCGGCGGCCGAGCAGCACGTCCGCGGAGGAGTCGATGCGGGTCGCCCCGTTCATCAGGTCGAAGCCGGTGATCGTCCTGGAGGCCTCGTCGAGCCGCCGCTGGGTGAACTGGGTCACGAGGCTCGCTGCCAGCTCCCGGGAGTCGTCGGTCGCCTTGAGCAAGCCCTGCTGGAACTGGGTGCCGCTCCACGCCTTCGCCGAGCGGATGGCCTCCCGCTCCTTCGAGAGCGCTTCGCCGTACGCCTTGAACCGCAGGAGGCGCCGGTTGCCCTTCAAGAAGCCCTTGATCCGGGCAGGCAGCGACGGGTCCTCGGGCGCCAGCAGCCGGTCGAGCGGCCCCAGGTCGGTCTTGCCGGCGGCCAGCGGCGCCAGAGCCTTGGCGATGGGCGGGTAGGTCCGGTCGAACTCGTCGAGGGCGGAGCTCGCCTCGTCATAGCGGCAGAGCGAGTAGAGGATGATGGCCTGCAGCGCCCAGGACTCGGGCTGGAAGGTGGAGTCCAGCGGAGGCGCGTGGAGGACGCGCAGGACGTCAAGGGCCCCGGAGGCGTCGCCAGCCTCGTAGTGGGCCCAAGCCCTCTCCGTCTGCGCCTCGACCCACAGGTCGGAGGAGCGGGGCAGGGAGTCGTAGGCCTTGGCCGCCTCTGCATGGCGCCCGTCGGCGAAGTCGAGCCGTGCGGTGCCGAGAAGCGCCAGGTCCTGGGCCGCCGCGAGGCCCACGTAGCTCGGCTTCGGGGAGCCGCCCAGCTCGAGGACCTCGTCGAAACAGGCTCTGGCCTTGGGGGGCTCCCCGTTGACCGCAGCCAACACGCCCCGCAGGTATCGAGCCTTCGCGTAGGACGGGGACGTGGGCTCGATTCGCTCCAGGAGCTGCACGGCGTCGTCCCGCTTGTTCTTGCGGTACCTCACGCCGGCCAGGAGGTAGTGGACCTTCGCGAGCACCGCCGGCGGGAGCCTGGCGAGACTGGCTGCGTCCTCCTTGTCGAGGACGGCGCCGGTGATGAAGTCCTCGTCCAGCGCCTCGGCGACCGCGACGATTCCCTCGACGGCCTCGGAGTAGTGGGGATGACCGGGACCGGCCTTGACCACGTAGGCGAACTGGCGGAAGGCGCTGCTCAACAGCCCCCGGGTGAAGAGGCGCTGCGCCAGCTCGTATTCGGCGTCGAGGCGGACCTTCTCCTCCTTGGCACCTTCGGCCAGCGCTGCGACGCGAAGGGTCGCGGCATCCGCGTCGACGTTGCCGGTCGAGGCTGCTCCAGTGGGCAGAGAAGTGGCCACGGACAGGGAGAGACTGAGGACCGCTGCGCACAAGCACATGGGCAGAACCTCGTTCGCGTCGACGGCGTCGGGCCGCGAATTCTAGTTCCTCCGGCCCGGCAGCGTCCTGGGCGCTCGGCGATGCCTCCGCGCCGCGAGCGCCTCGCGGCGGCTACCATCTCGTCATGGCGACCTGGATCCTCGACTTCCACCCCGACTTCCCCGGTTCCGAGCGGCTGGCGCGGCACCTGGGCCCCGCGCGCGCGCGCGTGGTCGACGGCCTGGCGGCGCTCGGCGGGCGCTGGCCCTCCTCGTGCGAGGGCCCGCTGGTCGGCTACGGGACGATGCGCACCATGACCGCGCTGCGCCGCCACCCGACGCTGGGCCGAGCGGTGTTCGACGACTACGCCGCGCTGAGGTGCTCGAGCTACTACCGCCACGTCTTCGACCTGCTCGGCCGCAGGTTCGTCTTCTCGCCGCTGGGCGCGCTCCCCGGGCTGGGCCTGGAGCGGCTCTTCGGCGAGAGGGTGTTCGTCCGCCCGGACTCGAACCTGAAGCTCTTCGCCGCGCGCGTCCTGCCGGCCGCCGCGCTGGCGGAGCTGGCGGCGGAGTGGGCGGTGCACCGAGGGGAGCTGGTCGTCGCGGCGCAGGTGGTGGAGATCGTCGAGGAGTTCCGCTGCTTCTGCTCGCACGGCCGCTTCCGCTGCGGCAGCAGCTACCCCGACGAGCCCTACCACGCGGTGCCCGACGAGGTGCGCGCCTTCGCCGAGGTCGCCGCGGCCAGGCTGGAGGAGGGCGGGTTGCCGCTGGTCACGGTCGACGTCGGCCGGCTGGCCAGCGGAGCGCTGGTGGTGGTCGAGGCGGGCGGCGTCAACAGCTGGGGCGTCTACGGCGCCGACCTGGACGCCTTCGTGGCGATGATGGAGGAGGAGGCGGTCGAGCGCGAGGAGGCGTCGCGGTGAGGCTCGGGCCCCCTCGACAAGCTCGGGGTGTCGGGGAGGAAACCCCACCTGTCGCTGAGTCGTCCTAGGAGAACCATGAGACTTCAGTGCCTCGAGGTGCGCGGGCCGCGTCGAGCGACCCAGGCGAGCTCTCCGCTGGGGACGCGGCACCGTCGCCTGGAGTCCGAGAATCTCGTGCTAATCTCGACTTCATCGATTTTCCAGGAGGCAGCAACTTGGCGACGCGCATCGGGTCGGGGCAGTCGAAGGCCAGGGACACGCGGGCGGGTGCAGAGGAGGCCATCAAGCAAGCGCTCGAGCCGCTCCCCGGAAAACGGGCCTCTTTCGGATTCATCTTCGCCTCGCCGTGCCACGACCTGCGCACCGTCACCGAGGTCGCACGCTCCTTGTCGCCGCAGGCCGAGTTCGTGGCCGCGAGCTCCGGAGGCGGCTTCACGGAGCGCGGGCTGGTGCAGCAGGGCATCGTCGTCCTCGCGGTGTCGACCCAGCAGATGCTCTGGGACGCCACCTACGCCTCGGGGATCAGCCGCGGCGTCACGCCCGTCGCGAGCTCGCTGTGCACGCGCTTCCGCGAGCTCAAGGCCAGCGCCATGGACAAGGGCTTTCCCTACTCGAACACCGTCCTGCTGCTCGACGGTCTGACCGGCGTGGGCGAGGCGCTGGTCGACGAGGTGCTGCGCCACACGGGCCTGACGCACCAGGTGGTGGGCGGAGCCGCGGCCGACGACTGGAACCTGCAGGCGACGCACGTCGCCGCGCGGGGGCAGGCGGGCAAGGACGCCGCGACGACGCTGCACGTGTTCTCTCACGGCGCCTGGGGCGTTGGCGTCGAGCACGGCCGCTGCCCGGCGAGCTCCAAGATGGAGGTGACGAAGTCCAAGGGGAGCACCGTCTACGAGCTCGACGGTCGCCCGGCGATCGAGGCGTACCGCGCCCTGGCCAAGGCTCAGCCGGGGATGCCGAAGGACGACAAGGCGCTGATCGTCGGCCATGAGCTGGGCCTCTACTTCGTCGACGAGGTCCGCAAGGCGCGGGCCGTGCTCGGAGTGGGCGCCGACGGCTCTCTCTCCTGCGCTGCGGACGTGCCGCAACACGCCACGGTCTCCATCCTCGGCGGGGACACCGCCAGCATGGTGAGCGCGGCCCGGCGCGCCGCGCAGGAGGCCAAGGACGGCCTGCGCAAGAACCGCGCGGCGGGAGTGCTCGTGTTCGACTGCGTCTCGCGCTTGAGCCTCATGACGCCGGCCGGCTTCGGGCGGGAGATCGAGGCGATCGCCTCGGTCTTCCCCGGCGTGCCGGTGGCGGGCTTCCACACCTACGGCGAGATCGCCCGCTTCAAGGGACGGATGGACGGCTGGCACAACACGACCGCGGTCGTCGTGGCCATCCCGGAGTAGCGGACTCCGCCGGAGGGCTCCTCGCCCGTCACTCGCCCACGGCGACGAAGCGGTAGTCCTCTTCCATGTGTTGAAACCGTGCCGCCACGATCAAGAAAACCGGGGGCTGAATGCCCCCGGCTATTTGCACGAAGGCCACTGAAGTGGGCTGGCCCCCGGCAACCTACCGCTGCGGAGGGATTCGGACGCACTGCAGCCATCCGGGCAGGGGTGTTCTGAGGAAGAAGCAACCCGAATCTGCAGCGCACCAAGGCGAGGCAGATTGCTGCGCGGACTCGGCTCGCACTCGACGATCTCGGGGTGCGGGTTTCAGTCGCTCCCAATGTTCATCCGTGTGGCCTGGGCGGCGTGCGCTCCGCTGGGACACCGATGCGACGCTCGGCAGCGACTCCACGGTGGAGTGCCGGGGGTCAGCCCACTTCAGTGGCCTTCGAGCAGATAGCCGGGGGCATTCAGCCCCCGGTCGCTATCCGGCAGCCCTGGCTGTCTACCTTCCGAACCTCAACGCCTGGACCGGCTCGGCGCCGCGGTCCTGGCGAGGACAAAGTCGGCCGGAGAGCGGCCCCAGCCGAAGAGCATGGGCGGGCCGTCGAGAGCGCTCGCGACGCCGACGTGGTGCGCGCCGACCGCTATCGTCACGAAAGCTCTGGCTCCGATCATCGGCCCGGATCCGGCTCCACGGACGGGCACCCTCGAGCAGCGAAAAGCCCGGTCAGGCCGAGTTGTCTCAAGTCCCGTTGCTGACGCCCCACACGAAGCCCAGCCCATGCACCTCTTCGAGGGCCTTGGCCGTGGCCATCGAGCCCAGTCGTTCGGCGATGGCTGCTCCCTGCTCGAACGGCGACGCGCCGCTCGAGTCTCCGAGGTGGAAGCAGAGCCTCCACGCCCGCGAGGCGAGCGGCCACCACTTGCAGCGCGGTCATGAGCACGCGGTCCCCGCCGAAGGCCCCGCAGCCCCAGAAGCCGGTGTGGACCACGGTCCGGGCTCCCGGCGCCAGGCGCTCGGTCTCTCCCTTCGCCGCGAGGAGGCCGGTGGTCGCCGTCAAGGTGATGCGCTCGATCTGCGCCAGCGTGTACGGACCGCGCCCCACGGGCGCCGCGATCGCCAGCACGTTGCTGCGCGGCGGCGGCGAGAGGGTCCGGACGGCCGCCTTCACCGCCTTGGGCGCGGCGCGAGCGAAGGCGTTGCCGTACAGCCCCGAGAGGGCGCACCGCCGCTCGACGCCGGTCACCAGCACGGGCGTCGGACCCCGGGCGTCCTCGGTGAAGGCCTCGCCCAACGGCTCGAGCGCCTCTCGCACCGCGCCCAGCGCCGGGTGCTCCGCCACCTGGAGCTCGTCCTGGGCCAGCAGCGGCCCGGCATAGGCCGCGAACAGGCGTGGGTCGGCGAAGTTGATGTGCCACTCCACGGTGCCGGCCTGCGGCCTGGGATAGTCGAAGAACCCGGGACGGTCCGTCAGCTTCGGACGCTCGGCCGGAAGAGCCCCGGGCAGGCCGTCGGCGCGCCAGCGGCTGAACGCAATCTCACCCTGGTGGCGAGCGCCAGCGGGGCACGCGAGGTCGAAGACGAGCTGCTTGTTGGGGTGGCGCAGGCGAGGCGGGTGCTCGCGCATCAGCGACTCGGCCTGGAAGGTCTTCCGGAAGAGCTCGATGGGCATTGTGGAACCTCGCGCGAGTGAGTGTCGCAGAGACACTAACAGCCCGGCTCGGCGCGCGTCCAATTCGCGGCCCGAGAGGTCGGCGCGGCCCGCCTGACGGTCGGTTGATCGCTCTTCCCTGTTCCGGCAACCAACGCAGGATCCTTTGGGCGGAAGGGCCCTGAACGACACCGAGACTCTCCTTGCCGACATCACGCGGACCATCGACACTCGTGCCCGCATGGCCACCTGCCCGAACTGCCTCGAGCGCTACCCCGACGACGTCGAGACCTGTCCCGCCGACGGCGCCCGGCTGAACGACCCCGAGCTGGCGGTGGGGTCGATGGTGGGCGAGTACCGCGTCGAGCGGATCCTCGGCGAGGGCGGCTTCGGCACCGTCTACCAGGTGGTGCACCCGGTCATCGGCAAGGCCGCGGCCCTCAAGGTCCTCTCCCGCGACTTCTCCTCCAATCCGGAGATGGTCTCCCGGTTCGTGTCCGAGGCCCGGGCCGTCAACCAGATCCGCCACAAGGGCATCGTCGACATCTTCGCCTTCGGAGTCCTGCCCAGCGGCCGCCAGTACCTGGTGATGGAGGCTCCTGGAGGGCTTCCCCTTCGACCGGTACCTGGAGAAGTCCGGCGCGCTGGCTCCCGAGACGGGCCTGCCGCTGCTGCGCAGCATCGCCCGGGCGCTGGACGCGGCCCACGCCGCAGGGATCGTCCACCGCGACCTCAAGCCGGAGAACGTCTTCCTCACCTTCGACGAAGACGGGCTGGCGCACACCAAGCTGCTCGACTTCGGCATCGCCAAGCAGGTCGGGGACACCTCCGGCGGCAGCCACAAGACCCGCACCGGCATGCCCATGGGCACCCCGCGGTACATGTCGCCCGAGCAGTGCCGGGGCATGGCCATCGACCACCGCACCGACCTCTATTCGCTGGGGGTCATGAGCTTCAAGGTGCTCACCGGGGCCCTGCCGTTCGACTCTCCCGTGGTGATGGACCTGCTCTTCCAGCAGACCAACGACGCGCCCCCGGTGCCGTCGACGGTCAACCCCGCGCTGTCGCCGTCCTTCGACGCGCCCATCCTGCAGATGCTGGCCAAGCGCCGCGAGGATCGGCCTGCCAGTGCCGGCGCGGCCGTCGATGCGCTCTTCGCGGCGGCGCAGGCCGCAGGGCTGCAGGTGCCGGCCGGTCCACCACGGGTCGACCGGCCGGAGATCGCCTACTCCCTGGGGATGCGACGCACGCCGCCGCAGCAGGGGCCGGTCGACGTGCTGGCCGAGACCTCGCCGCCCGCAGGCGCCGTGGACCCAACCCAGCCGCCTGCGCTGCATGCCCCGTCCCGTCCCTCGCGGCCCTTGACGCCCCCGCCCGCGAGGCCTTCCAGGCCCTCGAGGCCGGGGTCCCCGGACGCCGTCTGGCTCGACTCGGACTCGGCTCCCCACCTTCCTCCTCCCGGCCAGCGCAAGTGGGCGCTGATCGCTGCCATCCCGCTCGTGCTGCTCGGCGTGGGCGGCACCGTTCTCTGGATGCGGATCTCGGACGCGCACCACGCCGCGCAGGTGGCGGCCCAGCCGGTCCCCGAGCCCATCCCGGCACTTCCGCCGCCGCCGCCGGCTCCCGCGCCGCAGCCTGCGCCGGTCGCCGCGCCTGCCGCTCCGGTCGCCGAGCCTCCCAAGCCGCCGGACCCGCCGGCGAAGGTGTCCGTCACCGTCAAGTCCGGGGCTCGCGGCGCGGCCGTCTTCCAGGGCAGCGAACGGCTGGGTGCCGCCAACGAGGCGCTGAGCATGCCGCACAGCACCTCTCCGACGATGCTCACGGTCAAGGCGCCGGGGTTCCAGCCCCTGCAGCTGGAGGTCGTCCCCAGCGAGGACCAGACGCTCACCGCGATCCTCAAGCCCGTGGCCGCCGAGGTCAGTCGAGACCTGGAGAACCCGTTTCCGACCCCATGACCACCGTCCAGCGCAACCTCGTGCCCGGCCGAATCCTCGGCCTGGGATGCCTGCTGCTCGTCTCCGCCGCGTGCAGGGACTTCCCCGACATCCCCTCCAACACCTGCGGCAACGCGGTGATCGAGGCGGGTGAGGACTGCGACAGCTTCGAACCCGCTGCCGGCCAGCGCTGCATCGCGCCGGGCGCGCCCCACCAGTGCCGCCTCGCCTGCGGAACGGTCGAGGGCAAGCTCTACGGCTGCCCCCAGGGCTTCGGCTGCGGGGTCGACGGCGTGTGCCGCAAGCCGTCGGGCCGCTTCGGGGAGGTCGGAAGCCCCATCCCCGCCGGCGCGCAGTCGGTGCTGACCGGGGACTTCGACGGCGACGGGCGCGCGGACGTGCTCTCCCAGGGACCTCCCCTCGACGCCAACCTCGTCCGCTCTCGCGTGCAGTACTTCGACGCCCAGGCGCTGCCCTCGGCGAGCTGGTCGCTCCCCACGCCCATCGGGCTGACCGCGGTCGCGCACGTCGACGACGACCGCACCGACGACCTGGTGACCACGGTGATGCCCGGCCTGGTCTCCTGGCTCGGCAGCCAGGACCGGCGGCTGTTCCCCGCCGCCGTCCCGTCCTTCAACACCAAGACCAGCCGGTCTCGCCTCATGCCGCTCGAGAAGGGCGACTTCGAGAACATCGCCTTCTTCGCCACCGGCGCCTTCAGCGAGCACGAGGGCATGGTGATCATCAACGCGGAGGCCGGCCGCCAGGTCGTAGACGCGCTCGACAGCACCTGCACCTTCGAGCGGCTCGCCGGGGAGATTCCCATCGCGCGGTTCCTCGCCGCCGAGGACGCCTGGGACTCGTTCGTGGTCGCCTTCCGCGGACAGGACTTCGTCCGCGTCTACAACGCCCTGGAGAACCCGGACCAGACGCTCACCCTCGACCAGGTGAAGGTGAAGCTGGCGGCCCCCGCGACGGTGGGGGAGGGCGTGGCCACGGGCGACCTCAACGGGGACGGCTTGCTCGACCTGCTGATCGGCGTGGAGCGGCCCGACGGGCCGGCCGGCGTGCGCGTGGCCTACGGCGACGGCACGGGGCACTTCTCCTCGCACGCGGACCTCTCGGTCATCGACGGCATCGCGAGCGCCGACTGGCTCCTGCCGGTCTGGTCCGATGCGCTGGAGACCGTGCTCCTGGCGCCCGTGCCCGAGCTCCCGCTCGCCCTCGGCAAGCTCTCCCTCGACGACCGCCCCGACTACGTCTTCCCCTCGCGGGTCCTCGTCAGCCGCCCGACGGCCGAGCTCTCCTACGCCGCCGTCTCGCCGCAGTTCCACAGCCGGTGGACGAGCGCCTTCATCGCCGACCTCAACGGCAACGGGCTCCCGGACGTCATCGCCTCGGCGGCCGACGCCTACGACCTCGAGTTCCTCAACGGGACCGGCACCGAGCGGTTCATCGCCTCGAGCATCGCGACGGAGGGGAGGGTCTCCGGCCTGCTCGTGGGAGACCTCGACGGCGACCTCGTCCACGACGTGCTCTTCACCCAGCCCGCAGGCGGCGGGCACCAGAGCAGCCTGCAGATCGCCTTCGGCCGCGCGCAGGGCGCCCCCGAGAAGCCTCTGGAGATCGGCCGGATGGACCCCGTCCTGCAGATGCTGCCCATCGGCCGGTCGCCGGTGCTGCCCGAGCTTCTCCGTCCTCTCGCTGGCCGACGGCTCGAGCGAGGCGATGGTCTCCATCTTCATCACCGCGCCGACCCGCCAGCCGCTGGCGCCCACGCTCCTCTCCAGCGGGAGCGGCAGCCACGACGCGGCCATCCCCATCGTGCTGACCCCGGGGCACCTGCTGACCCAGGACAAGCGCGACGTCCTCGTCTGGGCGGTCGAGTACGAGAGCCAGGATCGCGAGTGGGTCTCGCTGTGGCTGCAGCACGACAAGAACGAGCCCGCGCTCGCCCGCCTCGAGCTCTCGTTCCCCTTCCAGGGCACCCACTTCTCGGAAGCTCCCGGTGTCCGCGGCGGCCGCGGACCTCGACGGCGACGGCGTGGACGAGGTGGCCCTGCTCTCGATTCTCGTTGTCCGGCCCGTCGTCCGTCACCGGGGCGCACCTGACGGTGGGGAGGCTGGTGCTGGAGGACGGCAAGGCGAGCTGGCAGACCCTCGACGCCTTCGAGCTGGCCAAGCCGTCCTTCGTCGTCACCGCCCCGGACCTCGACGGCGACGGACGGCCGGACCTGCTGCTCGGCCGCGGCTTCGACGCCCGGGTCCTCTGGAACGACGGGCAGGGCGGCTTCTCGCTCGATGCGTCGAGCAGCCTGGGGGGTGCGGTGCAGGCGGCGGCGGTGGTGCGCGCGGGCGAGGCGGGCCTCTCCCTGCTCTCGGTGACGGACTTCCAGGCGGTGATCCAGCCGGTGCGCGGGCGCGGAGCCCTCGGCGAGCCGCGGGTGCTGCTCGACGGCTTGAAGCAGGGGACGGGCATCGCCGCCGGCGACTTCGACGGCGACGGGGTCGAGGACGTGGTGGTGGTGGACGACCTGCAGCTGCGGGTCCTGCGCGGAGAGGCGGTGCTGCCATGAGCTCGTCGGTCCGATCCGCTGCGTTCCTGTCGCTGCCCCTGCTGCTGGCCGTCGCCCTGCCGCTGACCGCGCGCGCCGCTCCCCAGGACGGCGCCAAGGCCTTCTTCCAGGCCGGGGCCCAGGCCTACGGTGCCGGGCGCTTCGAGGCGGCGGTGCAGGCCTTCGAGGAGGCGTACCGGCTGGCGCCCATGCCGGCCATCCTCTTCTCGATGGCACAGACGGAGCGCAAGCAGTTCTACGTCTCCAAGCAGCGCCCGTACCTCGAGCGGGCCATCACCCACTACCGGGCCTACGTCGAGGCCAAGGGGGCCACGCGCCGGGCCGAGGCCGCCGACGCGCTGGCGGAGCTGGAGGCAGCGCTGGCCCGGCTCTCTCCGCAAACCGGCCCCGCCGCCCTCGAGCCGCCCAAGCCCACCAAGGCGCGGCTCATGGTGACCACCCAGGCGCCGCAGGCGACGGTGACCGTCGACGACCAGCCCGCGGTGGTGGCTCCGTTCATCGACGAGCTCGCGCCGGGGCGGCACCACGTCAAGGTCGCGGCCGAGGGCTTCTTGACCGAGGAGCGCGACATCGAGCTCGCGGTCGGGCCGCCGGCGGGCCTGGACCTGCCGCTCAAGGAGCGGCCGGGGCGGCTCGCGGTGACCGCGCCCTCCGGGACCGACGTCCACGTCGACGGCAAGAAGCTGGGCGAGGCGCCGCTGGGCGCGGCGCTCGAGCTGCCGGCGGGCCCGCACTCCGTGACCCTGGTCCAGCGCGGGATGCAGCCGTGGAGCGGCGAGCTGGTCCTCGAGCGCGGCAAGGAGGCGAGCCTCGCGCCGACGATGACCCGCACCGCGCAGCGAACGGCCTCCTACGCCGTGCTGGGCAGCGCGGCGGTCGCGGCCTTGGGCGGGGTGGCCTGCGTCCTGGTCGCCACCAACCGCGAGCACAACGCCGCGAACCTCCTCGACCAGCAGCGGCAGGGGAACATCACCTCCCAGCAGCTCGACCATTACCACCTGCTGGTGCGGCAGCGAGACGCGTGGAGGACCGCCACCGAGGCGAGCTTCGGCAGCGCCGCCGCGCTCCTCACGGTGGGGGTGCTGATGTACTGGCTCGACCGGCCCGCAGTGACCTCGGGGCCGGTGGAGCGCCCTTCGGCGCCGGAGCGCTCCCCACTCGAACTGGGTGTCTCGCCCACGCTCGTCCCCGGCGGCGCGGGGGTGACGGCGGTCGGCAGGTTCTGAGGTCGGGCGTTTGCCCAACGGTTGTCGGGATCGCGTCCGGGCCTGCTACCATGGCGCGCATTCGCAGGGCGGGGCGTAAAGGCGGTCGGTGATGAGCGCGACGAGTCGAATTGGGGCGGCGCTGTTCCTGGTCCTGGGTGCGGTCCTCTGGAGCGCCTGCCCCACCTCGCCGCCGGAGGTGCCGGAGGAGCAGGCCGACGCCTCCGCGGAGGCCGTGGATGCCGGCGCGCCCGAGCCCACGGATGCCGCGACTCCGCCGGGAGAGGATGCCGCCCAGCCCGAGCCGTCCGCCGACGCCGGTCCCGGCGAGACGACCGACGCCTCTGCCGCCGGCCTCGACGCCGCCGGTGCGATCGACGCCGGCTCCAGCGACACCGGCCCGCGCCCTTACGAGGAGCTCGACGGCCTGCGCGACGGCGACCTGGAGGCGGCCCTCTACGACCTGGTCAAGAACCACACCGCGCTCAACTACGACAACGGCTCCAAGATCGTCATGACCGACCCCGGCGGCTTCGACGTCATCGACGGCAAGGTCGAGTGCATCTACTCCGGCCAGCAGTTCGACCCCAGCCAGCGCGACGTCGAGGGCGGCTTCAACATGGAGCACAGCTGGCCCAAGAGCGACGGCGCGGGGCAGATGCCCGCCGAGAGCGACCTGAACCACCTCTTCCCGGCCGAGCGGGTCATCAACAGCTCCCGGTCGAGCTACGAGTTCGGCGACACCGACTGCACCACCGGCTGCCGGGCGAGCGCGGGCGGCTCGAAGCTGGGGCCGGTCACCGGCGGCACCAAGCTCGTCTTCCAGGTCCGCCCGGAGCGGCAGGGCGACATCGCCCGCGCGCACTTCTACTTCGCCGTCCGCTACAAGATGAACATCCCCGCCGGCGAGGAGGCGGCGCTGCGCCGCTGGAACCTGGCCGACCCTCCCGACGACCGCGAGCGCGCGCGCAACCTGGCCATCGAGGTGCACCAGAAGAAGCGCAACCCGTTCGTCGACCGCCCGGACTTCGTGGACCGGATCAGCGACTTCTGAGCGGCCGTCATCGCAGCCCGTCGAGCGCCGCGCTCATCACCTGGTGTCGCTCGTCCACCACGGCGCGCAGCCGCGAGACCTCGCGGTCGAAGTCGACGCCGCGGGACCACTGCGCGAGATCCCGCGCCGCCGCCTCGCCCAGCTCGCCCGCCATCGCGTCGATGCGCCGGGCGACCGCCTCCGGTGCGAGCTCGCCGCGCAGCGCCTCGCGGTACCTGGCGACGTACGCCTCGCGATGGTGCGGGATGGCGAAGAGACGGGGTGCGAACCGGTCGGTCCCGTGCCACGCGCCATCGGCGCCGGCGGGCAGCGCGGTCCCGTCCCAGCTCAGGCCCCAGGTGGCGTCCGCGTCCCAGGAGATGAGCCGGAAGCGGGCCTCGGGCGTGCCCCGGGGCGCGGCGAGCGAGTGGTGGAGGTAGTAGTTCTTCGTGAAGGTGTCGCGGTCCATCGCGAAGGTGTGCACGAGCTGCCAGAGCGCGAAGTCGTCGAGGCTGAGCAGCGGCTCGACCTCGACGGCGAAGTCGGCGGCGGCGGCGTAGGAACAGGCGTGGAGGAGCTGGCCGAGGTCGTCGCTGGGGTTCTCCTCGTTGGCGGCCCGCTCGAAGCCTCGCAGGGGGTCCGTCTTGTCGGCCCAGTTCGCGTTGTGGTTGACCGCCTTGTACAGGTTTCCTTCCGGGTCGAGCCCCTGTCGCCGCAGCCAGGGCCGGTCGATCCGCTCGATGGCGGTGTAGAGCCCGTGGGGCCGCCCGTTGAAGGAGACCGTGACGTAGGCGACCCGCGGCGCCAGGCCACCGAGGGCCCGGACGAGATCCAGGGTCAGCTTGTTGCGCATGAACGTCGGGTCGATCCAGGCGGCCTGCAGCACGATCCGCCGGTGGTCCTCGGCCGGCGCGTCGCGGTCGAAGAGGGCCGTGTGCAGCTCGGCCTCGTCGGGGAAGGTGAGGCGATAGGACCTCTTGGGCACCCGGCGCGAATAGCCGCCGTGGAGCTCGAGGCGGACGCTCGGGTGGACGGTACCCTCGAAGCGCAGCGCCGCCTCGACCTCGAGCTCGGCTTCGCCCGAGGCGTCGAGTCGCTCGAGCGCCTTCGGGTCGACGCTGAGGTCGAGGCCCGGGAGCGAGGCGCTGGAGCTGACCGATGCGTCGGGCGGAGCGGGAGCCTCGTTCGTGGAGCAGGCGGCGAGGACGAGGGCGGCGAGGGCGGCGCCGAACGGGGTCGCTCGACAGGGCCGTCGACGTCTGGAGGGAACCCGTGTCGCGCGCATCACTGCGGAAAGTCGCGTCACGGATGCGCGACTGTCAAGCCACCGGCCGGACCGGCAATTCGAGGGGGGGGACGGCATAGGATCGGCGAAGCCATGGCGCATCAGCCCGATGTCATCAGCCTGCTCGGACATGTCCCCAGGGAGCTGGGTGCCGTCCAGCCGCACTTCGACCCGGTGCGCGTCGACGACGCCGCGGTTGCCCGCGTGACCGCCCTCCTCCAGCCCGCCTTCGACGGGCCCACGGTCGGAAAGGTCCTGCCCTCCGCGTTGTCGGAGGCGGGCGAACCCGCCATCGCAGCGGGCATGGCGATTCCGATTGGGTGTAGATCCTGAGATTCATTAGTTAAATTAGGATTATGCGGCTTTTGCCAGATGTGGCGTGGCGGGCGCTGGTTGGGCTGCCAAAGCAATCTCTGGAAGCTGTCCGAGATGGCGCACGAAGTCCTGCCACATCCCGTTGACCAGGATGCAGCGTAGGTGCAGCACCCGCTCTGCCCGTTCGCGGCCCCAGTGCATCCCCGGGCCATCGAGGCGTAGGCCCACGACGTTGCGCGCTGCCCCTTCCACCGCTCCGGTGGCTATGTCCAGGTCGTCCTTGCGCAGTTCGGCGTAGCGCATTCGGTCTCGGTGTTCCTCGAAGTGGTCGATCGCTCGGCACAGTCGCCGGCGCTTGAACTTGTTGCCCGGCCCCGTCTTGGGCGTGCCTTCGAGCCGCTGCTTGAGTTCGCCGAGGATCGCCCCGATCGCCCCGCGTCGCAGCCTCGTGGTCTGTCGCGCCACCCATGCCTCCAACTCGGCGCTGTACTCGGGGTGGAAGCAGGTGCCCACGTCCCAGAGTCTCTCGACGATGTGGTGCCAGTCGATGCACACCTCCGCTTGCGCGAGGTGCTTGAGCTGGCCGCGCCAGATGTGCTCCGAGCCGTCCGCCAAGAACAGCGTCCGCTTCTGGCCATAGCCCCGTTTGTCGGCCTCGTGCCTGAGCCAGGCGAACAGCGCCTCATGGCTATCGAAGGTGCCGATCACTCGCTTGTTGATCGGCCCCTCGTAGCCGTTCTTCGTTCGGCGCAAGGTGTAGATGACACCGAGCACAGCCATCTTTGCGTTCTTGGCCTTCTTGCCCACCGAGCGCCGCTTCGGCTTGGGCCATCTTCGCTTGCTGGCCCTTCGAGCCGTCCGGCCCGAGACCTCCTCACGCTCGTGGGGCCGCGACCGTCGCCGGCACGTCTCGGGCGAGAGCATCGGCGCGCCTTTGGCGTCGACCTGGATGACGAGGATCTCGCCCTCGCCATCCGGCGCGGGCGCCTGCTCGAGGAAGTTGCGAGCCTCGGATCCGATCGCGTCCACCATTCGAAGGACCGCTCGGGGGCTGGGAGCCCACTCGTACGTCTCGCGAAAGTTCTGGCGTGCGTTGGCGAACGCCAGCTGCGCGCAGAGGCGAGTCATCGCCGTCACCGTCCCTAGGCTGAAGCCGCCGCACAGCCCCAACTCGCGGTCGACCGGCAAGTCACGTGCGGCACGCCGGTTAGACGCATCGACCCCCGTCGGGCGCTCGAACCGAACCTTGCCGAACCGGGTCCCCAGCTAGAATCTCGGCAGGGCCCCAACAACCAGTGGCGCCCATCGTGCTCGTATTCCGAAGCGCGCGGCCGAGCGGCGCGGACCACCAGGTAGAGGCCAACCGCGGCACGACCGAGCGCCAGCAACGCGCTCCACAACTGCGACTCGAAGTCCGCCAGCCGCTCTGATCGGCCCTCCGCCAACTGGGTCACGATGTCAGCGGCCTGCTGGACCTCGACCCGCGCCTCCTGAATACTCCGCACCGGAGCCTCTCTTGTTCGGGTTTCTCTTCTCGCAAAAGCGATTATCCGAACGAGAGAGGCCTCCTTCCACGACTAACTCCCGCGCTTCCCGAGGGGCGGGCGCTCGGTAACCTGGGAACTACGCCCATTCCGATTCCAGCGATCGAGGGCCGCGTGGTTCGCTGGCGCTTCTCGTTTCCCGTGCTGCAGAAGCCTCAGGACGTGCTGTTTCGCATCGAGGCGCCGGTGCCGCGCGGCGCCAACCGCATCCGGGTCGCCTGGAAGCTGGTCGCGACGGTCGAGCAGCCCCGGCAGGTGCAGCACGGCGGAATGATCGACAGCCCCGTGGCCGACTCCGGTTCGAACGGCCTCGTCGGGGCTGTCCTCGGCCTGTGTGGCGACCTCGGTCAGCTTCTTGCCGGGGCCTGGCGTCTCAAGCACATGCGGTGGACCGCCGACGACGCCGAGGACGGACCGCGCGACCTCGTGCGCCACGCCGCGCCTTCGAGCCTGGAGGGCATCGTGGCCCCCGTGCTGGCGGGCCAGGCGCCGGACGGCCCTGATGGCGTCGAGGAGGTCTGGGCTCCAGGAAGGCCGGAGCCGAAGCCTTCGACCGCCGTGATTCCGTCGGCTTCTCGCCCCAAGGTGAGGTGCCGCTTCTGTGCTGAAGAGGTCTTCGTGGCCGATGCCGAGCGCGTCGGCATCTGCCCCAGGTGCGGTGAGACCTGGTACTAGGAGGGGCGTCACGGAGAACGAAATGGCGAAGGCGCGTCAGATGACCTTCCGCTGTGCCGCCCCAGCACCGAATCAGTACGGCAAGCGCGGCACGAGTTCTTCGGGGTCACTGAAGCAGACGGTCCCGGCTAGCGGCATTGGTAGAACGGGCCAAGAGTCAGCGACTCTCCAAGGTCGGCGTTCCGCAACTCTCCACCGACGATTTCAATCGCCTTGTCCATGTCTGCCCACTCCACGCGCACCGCGTTCTGCTCGAACCCGCTATGCACCACCGCTCCTCCGGCGTCGGCCTCGTAAACGACGGGCGCAAAGTACTGAAAGCCGGCGGCCATCAAGGTCGCGAACAGCCGGCCTTCGAAGTTGCAGCGATCATCCTGATCGGCAAAGGTCGGCACACCAGCGTCAGTCATCCAGCGCTCCATGACTGAGCATTCGGTCCGCTCGCCGAAATGCTTCGACCCTGTCCCGGTGACCGTGACGGTCCGGTCGCTGCTAACGCTCGACACCGTGTAGCCGGAGTAAGTGCCCGGAGCCTTCGTGACCGACGGCGCAAGATCCTCCGCGCGAGGGAGGTGGCATTCTTCGGGAAAACGCTGAGCAACGCAGCCGGCGAGGCTGAGGATAAGGATTCCACTGAGATGCTTGGCAGACATTCGGCCCTCCAACCTCGGAACCTGTTGATCGCCCACAAGGTGCACTCAAGGCTTCACTCTCAGGGCACTTGCCGTTCAGCACTGGCCGTGCCAGCCGTCGCGAGAGGGAAACCGGTGCGGCCTTAAGATCGAGGGCAAGGGTGCGCTCGAATCCTGTCGCCAGGATCGTGGCATCGGGCGAGGGTACGTTCGGATTGCTGGGGATCCGTGAGGGCGGTCGTGCCCGTGTTGCGAAACGAAGTCGCGCGGTGCCCCCGGACGCTCAGGCACAGGCGCGCGCCGAACGCGAGCAGCAGGCCGGGGAATGCCCCCAGGGCCGCCACGTCGCCCGAAGCCCCGGAGCAGCCGCAGCCGTTGCCGACCACCCCTGGCTTCACGGCCGCGTCGCCCGGCCCTGCATAGGTAGACGCCGCATCCGCAGCGCCACTTCCGACGTCGGCCAGGACTGCTGCCCCGTGGAGCTGCGCGGCGTTGTAGTGCGGCTGGCCGCTCCGCAGGCCGCGCCCAGGGTCGAGCAGGCCGCGGTGGTCTCGTCCGAGCAGGACAGCGAGCCGGCGCAATTCGCCACGTCCGCGAGGCTCGCAGAGGCCGCGGTCCAGTCGGGGCTCGCGCCGAGGCAGACCGCCTCCGCCGAGGCTCCGGGACGGCGAGCAACAACGCCAGCCCCACGTTCATCGCAGGGTCGAAGCAATGCGCGGGTTGGGCCGTGGTCGGCATCGGTGAGGTCTTCAGGGCGAGTCCCTTCGCGGACTTGGCTCCTCCTCTTGGTGATCGAGGAGAGAATTCGTCGCATCGATCATGCCCGGCCTCGCCACCAACGAGGCTTGGGCGTCCCTGCCGCCGGACTCCCTCCGGTGGCATGATTCGTCTCGGGAAGTGGCATGACCATTCGCCGGCCGGCTCGCGCGTCCTCGGACGCTCCCCAAAGGAACCTTCATGCTTCGCTCAGCCCTCTCCTCACTGGCTGTCCTGGTCCTCGCCGCTGGCTGCGGCGCGGGCGACGCGCTCGAAGCCCGAGACGTCACTGCCTTCGCCGAGAGCACCTGCGAGCTGTACAAGGACTGCTGCGCAGCCATCGAGATGCCCTATGACCGCACCGCCTGCACCGCGGCGCAGGTCGTCTTCCTGGGCGAGGACGTCGTCTACGACGGCGCCGCGGCCCGCCAGTGCCTCTCCGAGCTGCGCTCCGCGAAGGCTCTCCCAGGAGACCTTCTGTGCGAGGACCGAGATTCCCGCCGTCTGCCGGACCGTCCTCGCCGATCCTTCCGAGGCCAAGAAGCAGCCGCCCGGCGGCACCTGCGTGCACGACTCGGACTGCGAGGGCGGCTCCGCGGGGACCGCGACGTGCTTCCTGGCCTACGACGGATCCAGCGACGTGAAGCGCTGCGTGAGCGTGGTCGCGCCGGGGGCCTCCATCCCCTGCATCGCGACCTTGGACGGCGAGTGGCCCAGCGAGATCAGCTGGCTGATCTCGCAGGCCGGGCCCGTCCCCACCCAGGCCTCCTACTGCCGCCGCGACCAGGGCTTCTATTGCCAGACGGACAGCCGGAAGTGCGTCGCGGTCAAGAAGCACGGCGAGGACTGCCGCGAGACCCACAGCTACTGCCAGGCGAGCGACTTCTGTGACTGGCGCACCAGCACCTGCGTCACCCGCGGTGCCGCGGGCGCGAGCTGCTCGAGCGCCGAGGAGTGCGACGACACGAGCTACTGCGACCAGGATGCGAGGAAGTGCGCCGCGCCCCTGGCCAAGGGAGCCGCGTGCGACCTCGGGGACGACTGCCAGGCGGGCACGGCCTGCCTCGATGGGACCTGCAAGGGTTACTCGCTCGCGCTGGCCGCGACCTGCGTGAGCCGGTAGGGCCCCGACACCCCGAGCTCGTCGAAGGGCCTGAGCTCGCCAAGGGGCCAGGGCTACATGCGGGCAGCGCCAGACGAGGCTGCTAAAGATATGTCAGCGCTCATCAACATGGACCGCGCCGTAGAGAAGCTCTGGCCCCTCGACTAGCTCGGGGTGTCGGGTCTGGCCGAGAATCGCGCCAGGAGCGAGGCCATGGCGAACGAGCAGATCACCATCGGCGACGTGACCCTGGAGCTGACCAGCCAGCGCAAGGTCATGTTCCCCGAGGACGGCATCACCAAAGGCGACATGATCTCGTACTACCTCGAGGTCGCCTCGGCGATGCTCCCGCACCTCGCGGGCCGGCCGCTCACGGTCGAGCGCTTCCACTCCGGCATCGGCGAGCACGGGTTCGTCCAGAAGCGCGCCGCGGACTACTACCCGGAGTGGATCCCCCGCGTGACGGTGCCCCGCCAGGAAGGTGGGGAGACGACCTATCCGCTGGTGGAGGACGCCGCGGCCCTCGTCTACCTCGCCAACCAGAACTCGGTGGTCTTCCACGTCGTCTCGGTGCGCAGCGAGCACCTGACCCGCCCGGATCTGCTGGTGGTCGACCTCGACCCCGAGGACGGCGACTTCGAGAAGGCGCGCCGCGGCGCCCGGCTGCTCGGGGACATGCTCTCGGCGACCGGCCTGGTCCCCTTCGTGAAGACCACCGGATCCCGGGGCTTGCACGTGGTCGCGCCCATCTTCCCCGACGAGCCCGAGGCGGTCATGGTGTTCGCCCGGAAGCTCGCAGATCGTCTCTGCCGCATCGACCCCGGCGCCTTCACCACCGAGACCGTCAAGCAGCAGCGTGGCGCTCGCGTCTACGTGGACTGCATGCGCAACGGGCGGATGCAGACCATCGTCGCGCCGTACAGCCTGCGGGCAATCGCGGGGGCCCCGGTCTCGACGCCGCTGACCTGGGCCGAGCTCGAGGACCCCGCCTTGAACGCGCGGCGCTTCACGTTGCGCAACGTGCGCGAGCGGCTGCAGACCGTCGGGGACCCCTGGGGCGCCATCCGCGAGGAGGCCCGCTCGCTGGCCGCGGCGTGGGAGTTGCTCGGCGACTAGCTGCGCTGCAAGCCTGCACCTCACCCCGAATCGCCGGCCTTGGTCTATGCCGACACGAGGCGAGGGGCGCTTGCGCGCACGACATGAGGCACGCTTTCGGAGACCGGCATTGGGCACGAGGCCGGCCCCTTGATTCGCCTCCGGATTGCAGGAACATGGAACCCGGCCGCCGGCCTCCTCCTCTTCACTGCGCCGAAGGTCCGACGAACGCCCGCCACTGGAACCGAGAAGGAAGGACGCGATGACTCCGCTCAAGCCCGACGTCAGGGAGGACGCCCTGCTCTCCGGGCTCCCGCTGCAGGACGGGTGGCCCGTGCTCGGCGGCGTGCTGCTGCAGGAGCGGCTGGGCCGGGGCGGCATGGGGGCGGTCTACCGCGGGCGGCACCAGCGGCTGGGCATCGACGTCGCGGTCAAGATCATGGTGTTGCCCCGGACCGTGCCCGCCGACCACGCGGACGGCTTCGTCAAGCGCTTCGTCCGCGAGGCCCAGAGCACCGCCGCGGTGGCCCACGAGAACCTCGTGCGCATCTACGACGTGAACTCGGAGAAGGGCGTCCACTACCTGGTGATGGACTTCATCGACGGCGAGTCGGCGGCGCAGACGCTCCAGCGCAGGGGCGCGCTGCCCGAGGAGGAAGCGACCCGCATCGTCCTGGGCGCCGCTCTCGGGCTCGCCGAGGCGCACCGCAAGGGCATCGTCCACCGCGACGTCAAGCCGGACAACATCATGGTCGACCGGGCCGGCCGGGTCCGCGTGACCGACCTCGGCCTGGCCAAGAGCTTCGAAGAGGACGGCGACGCCACCGCGCTGACCCACGACGGGATGGCGATGGGCACCCCCGCGTACATGCCGCCGGAGCAGTTCGTCTCCGCTCGCGACGTCGGCCCGCAGGCGGACGTCTGGTCGCTCGGCGTGACCCTCTACCGGCTCCTCACCGGCGAGGCGCCGTGGTCCGGCAGCTCGCCCTACGACCTGGGCAGGAAGATCGAACACGCTCCGCTGCCCGACGCGCGGCGCCTTCGCCCCGGCCTGTCGGAGGGGCTGTGGTCGGTCCTCGTCAAGTGCCTCCAGAAGGACCCTGCGCTGCGGTTCCGCGACTGTGGCGAGATGGCGGAGGCGCTGCGGGGCGCGGCCGGGGCGGCGCCGGTCGCGCCCGTGGACCTCTCGGCGGACACTCGTCTCGGGTTCCAGGGGGCACGGGCCGCCCCGGGTATCGCCGAGCCGAGCGTGGCCGGCGCGCCCGAGGCGCCGCGCGACCCGCCGCGCCGTCCGAGCTGGGCGCTCACGTTGCTGCTGCAGGCCTTCGGCCTCGGCCTGTTCTACCTGCGCCCGAAGAGCCGCAAGCGCATCTTCAACGCGCTCCTCCTCCCCAGCATCCCGGTCCTCGTCGGCCTGGGAAGCGCAGGATTCCTCCCCGTCTCGGAGATCGTCTTCGGCGCCGCGCTGGTGCTCGCGCCGCTGCTGCTGCACGTGCTCGCCTCGATCGAGGTGGTGCTCCTCTGCCACGAGGACCGGAGGGGCGCGCGCAGCCGCGGGGCGCGGGCGGCGTCCCGCCTGGCTTCGGTCGTCGCGGTCGCCGCCTTCCTGGCGGTGGTCGTCTGGAACAGCACGAGGATCGGCCTCGTCGCGCCTGTGGACGACGGCTCGTTCTCGCCGGAGGCGCTGAGCCGCGCGCTCGCCGAGGATGGCAGGTTCGAGCTGGTCCAGAACCCGAACGGCAACGTCACCTCGGTCGTCTTCTCTCCCGACGGCAAGCTGCTGGCGACGGCGACCAACGGGCGCAGCTACTCCTACTGGAACCTCGAGACCGGCCAGAGAGCCGACGCGCCCGGCGGAGAGCCGTCGGCCTCCCACATGATGGGCTACGCGATGGCCTTCGCTCCCGACGGGGACCGCCTGGCGACCGCGCGCGCGGACAACACCGTCGCGCTCTGGCAGCTCTCGACGGGCAAGAAGCTCGTCACCTTCCGGGGGCACAAGGCCGAGGTCACCGCGGGAGCCTTCTCGCCGGACGGGCGGCACTTCGCGACGGCGAGCGATGAGCGGACGGCGGCGCTCTGGGACGCGGCGACGGGCGAGAGGCTTCGCCAGTTTCGCGAGGACATGGGCTTCTTCGCGGTCGCGTTCTCACCGGACGGCCGCTGGCTCGCAGCAGGAAGCGCGTCCACCTTCCTGTACGCGGTGGACACGGGGGACAAGGTCCGAGAGCTAGGGGCGAGGACGGTGTGACCACCGGGCTGTCCTTCTCGGGCGACGGGAAGCGCCTGGCGAGCGGGAGCAACACCGACGCGGCCTTCGTATGGGACGTGGCGACGGGAGAGAAGCTGCTGACGCTGGCGGGCCACGCCGACCTGGTTCCAGCGGTCTCGTTCTCTCCGGACGGCCGGCTGGTCGCCACGGGGAGCAGCGACCGCACGGCGGCGCTCTGGAGCGCGTCGACGGGCAAGCGGCTGGCCTGGCTCGAGGGGCACAGCGGCGAGGTCAACTCCGTCGCCTTCTCGCCCGATGGCCGGATGCTGGCGACCGGCGCCTCGGACTCCACGGTCCGCCTCTGGCGCGTCGACGCCTTCGTTCACGAGTGAGAAAGGCGGGCTTCGGGCACCTCGAGAAGGCCCCGCGCTTGGCGGCTCCCAGCCGCGGCCGAGCGAGACTTCCCATGGGCTCGCGCCGGTCACACCAGTGAGTCGGAGGTTGAGGGCGATGAGACTTCTGGCAGGTGCGCTGGCGGGGCTGGCGCTCATGGGGCTGATGGGCGGGGCCGCCCAGGCGCGCGGCAACAGCTGCGACTGCGGGGCTCCGATCCTCGCGGGGCCGAGCGTGCGCTACGGGGCTCCGATACCGAAGGACCGGCTGGCGAAGTGGAAGTGCGAGGTCTCGGGGACGGTGGTGAAGAGGACCGGCACGACGGTCACCATCTTCGACCGGGGCGCAGCTATCCCCTTGGAGCTGCAGGACAGAACCCGATTGGACGGTGTCAGCTCGGCGAGCGAGATCAAGGAAGGGGACGAGATCCGCGCGAGCTTCGACGTGAGGCATGGCAGCAACGAGCTGACCTCGCTCACGCGGGTCGGGTGAGCCGCGAGCGTTGGGTCTGTGTTGACGCCGAAGAGCTCCGGCCAAGGCCGCCGAAGGCAACCCACGAACCCCCTCCCGCTGTTTGGGAGGGGGCAGGGGGGAGGGCCGCCTACTGCCCGATCGCCAGCAGCTTCACGTCGGCGAGGTTGGTGCGGTTGAAGGTCCCGCTGCTCCCGCCGGTGGAGTTGTAGGTGCTGAAGTGGCTGAAGAAGGACATGTTGACCGACGCGTCGTCGTTGTCGATGCGGATGCGGTAGGTCTTCGACGCGTCGAGGGTCACCGGGAAGAAGTTGGAGCCCTTCCAGCTCTCCCAGTCGCCGAGGTGGGGCATGGTCAGGTAGCCCCTGGCCACGACCGCGCCGCCGGACTCCTCGACGGTGACCCGCTTCACCGCACAGGTGATGCCGGTGTTGATCCGCCCGCCGTTGCCCTCGGTCGTCTGCACCAGGTGCCGCCCGGAGATGCTGGGGCGCACGTTCTCGATGGTCAGGCTGTGCCCGGCGTCGCCCCAGTTCTGGTAGTGCCAGCGGCCGTGGTTGAGGATCTTCTCGCCGCCGACGACGACATAGCTCGCGCTGCTCGGGTCCCAGGTCTGGACGCGAACCGAGTTGGTGCCCCAGTAGCACTGCGGCGCCGAGTGCTGGGAGCGGTTGCCGGAGACGGTGAAGCGGGTCGCCACCGCGTAGCAGTAGGTGCGGTTGCCGAGGGACCCGGAGGCGGGGTCGCTCCAGGTGGTGGTGGAGCCGGGCAGGTTGGAGGCGACCTCCACTCCGTCGCGGAAGACATCGAAGGAGACGTCGGAGGCCGACTCGGTGCCGGTGTTGAAGGTCAGCTTGACCAGGCCGGCGTCGGCGGCGATGCCCGTCAGCTCGGGGGTCTTGGGGCCGTAGAGCCGGCGGTAGTCGCTGGGGTCCACGGTCTTCATCGCGCTCGCCGCCTCGGGGTTCTCGGCGAGGTACACCTCGACCATGTTCGCCGCCGCGAGCGCGCTGGGGCCGATGAACCCTTCCCCGACCGGCTTGCCGTTCAGGAGGACGCGGGCGACGGAGTAGGCGCCGGTGGTGGCCGCGGACTTGGGCGGCAGCACCACCACCACGGTGATCTTCTTGCCCTTGTACGGGAACTGGTTGAGCACCAGGGTGTCGGCGTTGGCGAACAGGGTGTTGCGCAGGTTGCGCGTGAGGTAGGGCTGGAAGCGCACGCCGTCGCGGCTCGCCTCCAGGCCGAAGACGACGTCGTGCACCATGGAGAGGTAGCCGGCGACCGACCAGAGCTGGCGCTGCGAGTTGACCTTGGGCCCCGAGGTCACCCCCGGGCTCCAGTCCTCGCAGGCCTTGCCGTTCTCCTCGAGGCAGTTCTTGCCGGTGACCAGCTCGAAGTTCTCCATGTTCGAGAGGTTGAGGGCCGCGCCGCGCATCAGCGACCAGACGGCCTTGTCGGCGACCTGGTCGTTGCGTACGGCCTTGGCGGCCTTCAGCCAGTAGGCGGTGACGAAGGGCCAGATGGAGCGGTTGTGGTAGATGGCGGTGTCCTGCTGCTGCGGCCAGATGACCGGCGGGCCCTTCCCGGCGTGGGGGTAGCTGGCGAGGATGCTCGAGGCCTGCGCGGCATCGGGCACTCCGGCGAGCACCGCCAGCGCCTCGCCCAGGAGGTCGTAGCGCTGGTGCGTCGCGGGATCGAGGAAGGTCCCGGTGTAGGAGCCGTAGAGCTTCTCGGCGCCGATCCAGAACTTGGTGTGGATGGCGGTCTGGAGCGCGCTCGCCCAGCCCTGGTAGCGGTTGTAGGCGGCTCCGTCGCTCTTCTCGGACGCGAGCGCGGCGGCGGTGCGCAGCGCCTCCAGGTGCAGCACGTTGGTCGAGAGCGCCTTGGACATGCCGATGTGCACGGTGTCGGCGGCGGTCCAGTTGGCGTAGGTCTGCTCGCGCCAGTCGAGGAAGCTGGTCTCGCCGCGGTAGAGGCCGTCGCTCTCGTCGAAGACGACCTTGCGGTCGTGCTCCACGGTGTTCTTGATGGCCTCGTAGGCGCGGTCGCGGAAGTTGGTGCGCTCGGTCCCGTCCAGGTACTTGAGCAGCTCCGCGGCGCCCAGCGCCCAGACCACGCGATCGCTGGACATGGGGTAGCTGCCGCCGGTGCCGGTGTCCTGGACGATCTGCAGGTCGCCGCCCGAGCGCCGCTCCGAGAGCTTGAACTCCAGCGAGTTGCGCGCGCGGGTGGGATCCAGCGGGGAGAGGCCGAGGTCGACCGAGAACGAGGTGTCGCGGGTCCAGACGTAGGGCCACTTGCGCCCGGTCTGGAAGCAGCCGCCAGCGGGGCAGTCCAGCGGGTTGCCGCCGTTGAACGCGGTGTCGACGATCTTGTCGACCGAGTCCTCGCCGACCTCTTCCAGCGCCATGGCGTAGAGGGCGTCGAAGAGGTCGTTCTTGGTGCGCACCGTCGGCCAGGTGGCCGGCTCGCTGAAGCTCCGGGGGTTGGCCGGGAAGTTGTCCCTCACCGCGATGTTGGTCTGCAGGCTGTAGGTGCGCCGGCAGCCGGAGGCGGTGATGGAGACCGAGGCCTGCTCGGTGCCGTCGGCGAAGGCTCCGGTCGCCACGGTGCCGCCGCCCGTCGCCTCCAGGCACCCGTCGAGCTTCGCGGGATCGTAGAGAGAGCCACCGTCGTCGGGGAGCATGGCGGCGTCGGGGCCAGCGGGAGCGGCGTCGGGCCCGGAGGGAGCGGCGTCGAGAGAGGTCTCCGCGTCCGAGGATCCAGCGTCGGCGGGATCGAGGACGGCGCCGTCTGGCTTCGGTGTCTGCGCGTCTGCACGCGGCCCGGCGTCGCGCCGCGTGCTCTTGCCGGTGTCGGGCGAGGTGATGGGCTCGTCGCACCCCGCCAGAAGGAAGAGGTTCAACGCGACCAGCAAGGCGCTCGGCGTGACTGCTCTCATGGGGCTCTCCCTTGGATGGGGAGCGATTGTGCGCGGTCGCCCTCTGGCGAGGCAAGGAGGACGCGGGCTCGCGCTGGGCAAGCCAAGGCAGATGGCCCGACGCCAGCGACCGCGTCGGATAGTCTTGGCGTCATGCTCTTCGAGTTCGAGGAAGGGACGAGCCGCAAGTTCTACCGGGTGGAGCGGGAGGGCACGAAGGTCCTCGTCCACTGGGGCCGCATCGGCACCGCCGGCCAGAAGAAGACCTTGGAGTTCGCGAGCGAGGCCGAGGCGCAGAAGGAGCTCGACGCGCAGATCCTCAAGCGGCGCGAGCGGGGTTACCGCGCCGTGATCGACGAGAGCGCTCCCCGCGACGCCGAGGCGGCCCGCACGCGCTCGCTCGCCAAGGCTCGCCCGCTCGGCGAGAGCCCGCGCTTCCTGTTCGTCCACCCCAAGCGCCGGCGGTTCGTCTGGCTCGAGGCCTCCGGTGGGGACCTCCTGACCGCGGAGGGCCCGGTCGGGCGCGAAGCCGAGGCCGAGCCCACCAGCGAGTCCTGCGGCTCCCCGGCCGCTGCGGTGCGCAAGCGCGACGCGGCCATCGCGAAGCTCATGGCGCAGGGCTTTGCGCTCTCCCAGTTCGCGGCTGCAGAGCCGAAGCCCGTCCGCAAGGCTCCCAACCGCCGCCCCATCGCCGAGAACCCCGCTCTCGAGGAGCACGTGGCCGAGGCCCCCGGCGACGCCGCGCGCTGGGCGGTGCTCGAGGACTGGATCCTGGAGCAGGGCGACCCCCGCTGCGCCCTCATCGAGGCCGAGCGCGGCGGCTCGCGCGGTGACGCGGCCCAGGAGCGCGGCAAGATCCTCGGGCCGCTCCTGGGCCCCAAGAGCGGCCTGCTCGTCGAGTCCCTGCAGGACGTCGACTGGCGCGCCGGTTTCGTCCGCGCCTGCACCTTGCGCGTGCCCTTCGAAAGGCACGAAGCGGTCTACGGCGCCTTCCTCGCGGCGCCCGCGCTGCGCCTCATGCACACGCTCGACCTCTCATTCGAGCTCTCGTACCACGAGGAGCTTCCGTGGCCGCAGCGCCGCGCTCCGCCCGACGTGCTGGTCCGGCTCGCCGGTGCGCGCTTCGCCCGCTGCCTGCGCTCGCTCGATCTGCAGTTCCCCTGGAGCGAAGGCGAGGAGGAGGGTGCCCTGGCGATGGACGGCGCGCTCCTGGACTCCATGCCGCGGCTTCGCCGGCTCGCGGCGCGCGGAATCCGGCTGGTGGGCGGGCTCGACCCGCTGGCGCGGCTGGAGCGCTTCGAGTGGACTGCCTACTCGCGCGACGACCTGCTCGCGCTGCTGGCGCCGGGGGTCTTCCCGAACCTCCGCGAGCTGGTCCTCTCAGTCCGCGCCGAGGTCCCCGACGCGCTCGATCTGCTCGCGGCGAAGCTCGCCCCGCTCGCGAATCTGCAAACTGCCCCGCGCCTCGAACGCCTCGAGGTCCAAGGTCCGACCCTGACGACCTCGCGCAGGCTGTTCGACGCCCTCCGGGCCAGCCCGCTCTTGCGCCGGCTGCGGCGCCTGTCTCTGGGCTACACCAAAGTCGACCGCCACCTTGTGGGCCGGCTGTGCGGCGAACCCTTCGCACACCTCGAGGAGCTGACCCTGCCTTGGGATCCGGCCGCGCCAAACGCCTCACCCAGATCGATCGCCCCAGCAGCAGCGACTCGTCGCAGGGCGGGCCTCGCTCCCAGGAAAGTTTCGGCTGCCTCGCGCGTGTAGCGCCGGGGGACGTCCGGAGTGAGGACGACGATCGGAGTCGGCCATGCGCTTGCTGCAACTGCTGGTCGCAGTGCTCCTCGGTGCCTGCTCGAACGCGGTCGGCCCGGTCGACCCAAAGTCGCCGGACGCTGCGGAGACCTTGCACGACGGTGGGCCCACCGATGCGACGGTCCTGGCGCTCGACGCGGCGACGCCCTTGGACGCGGCGATGTCGGCGGACGACGCGGCTACCGAGTCCCTCGACGCACATGAACCACCTGACGCGCGGGTGCTCGAGCCCGTCGGTGGAGCCACGCTCTACGACGGCGGGGTGGAGTTCAGGGTCTGGGCGCCCAACGCCTCCAAGGCCTCGGTTTCGCTGGGCGCGGAGACGGCGGACGCGGGGCGGATCCCGTTGCTCGCTCACGACGGCGGCTGGTACGGCGCTCGGGTCGAAGGCGTGCAGGTGGGCGAGGAGTACCGGTTCTGGCTCGAGCACGGCGCCGATCTGCTCCGCCGGATCGACCCGCGCGGGCGGCAGGTCAAAGACGGGAAGCTCGGTGGTGGTGGATCCCTCCGCCTATGCCTGGAAGCACGAGTTCACCCGCCCGCGGCGCGAGGAGTTGGTCGTCTACGAGATGCACGTCGCGGGCTACGCCGGGAAGGACGACGTCGGCGCCGGGACGTTCGAGGCGGTGACGGCCCGCCTGGACCACCTGGCCGACCTGGGCGTGAACGCCATCGAGCTGATGCCGGTGAACCACTTCCCCAGCCGCGGCTGGGGCTACAACCCGCAGGGCTACTTCGCTCCCAACCCGCTCTACGGCACGCCCGACGAGCTGCGGCGCCTGGTCGACGAAGCGCACGGGCGCGGCATCGCGGTGCTGCTCGACGTGGTCTACAACCACTACGACAGCTGGCCGGGCGCGCCGCTGTACTGCTTCGACGGCGAGTGCCCGGGGAGCGCGGGACTCTACTTCTTCCCGGCCGGCGACTGGGCGCAGACGCCGTGGGGACCGCGCCCGAACTACGCCTCGCCCGAGGTGGCGCGCTTCATCCTCGACTCGGTGACGCTCTGCCTCGGCGAGTACCGCGTCGACGGCTTCCGCTGGGACTCGACCTCCAACATCCGCGCCAACGACGGCAACGGCGACGCCCCGGGCGGCAAGGCGCTCCTGCAGCAGGCCACGGCGCTCACCCGCGCGTTCGGGGCCCTGTCCATCGCCGAGGACCTCAAGGGCTGGGACTACCTGACGCGCCCGGCCGACCAGGACGGCTTCGGGTTCGACACGCAGTGGGACGCGTTCAATTACCGGATCAACGATCAACTGGTGGCCGCCAACGACGCCGCTCGCGACGTGGACGTGGTCGCCAATGCGCTGCGCGGGACCTACAACGGCGACCCGTTCCAGCGGGTCATCTACACCGATAACCACGACGTCGACGGCAACGGCAGCGTGCGTCTTCCCCAGAAGATCGACCCCAAGGACCCGGGAGCTGGGCGGCGCGCAAGCGGAGCATGTTGGGCGCCGCCCTGGTCCTGACCGCGCCGGGCGTGCCGATGCTGTTCATGGGGCAGGAGCTCTTGGAGCGGGGCGGCTTCACCGACCCGCCGCCGCCGCTCGACTGGTCGAAGGAGCAGACCTACCGCAAGGTCGAGGGCTTCTACCGGGACCTCATCCGGCTGCGGCGCAACGCCGACGGCGTCTCCGCGGGGCTGACCTGCCCCACGGTGGAGGTCACGCACGTCAACACCGGCGCCAAGGTCATCGCCTATCGGCGGCGCTGCGCCGACGGGCAGGGCGAGGTGGTGGTCGTGGCCAACTTCGCCGGCACGCACTACCCGCGCTACGACGTCGGCTTGCCGAGCCCGGGGACGTGGCACGTGCGCGTGGACAGCGACGACCTCAAGTACGGCGACGACTTCGGCGCGGGCCAGACCCAGGTCGTCGCCCAGCCGGTGGAGCGCGACGGGCTGCCGTACTTCGGGGCGATGAACCTGGGCAAGTACAGCGTGCTCGTGCTGTCCCGGTAGCGTACGGCCCTCGGCTCAGAAGACCGGCTCGATGGTCGGCACCTGGCTCCCAGTGCCGCCGCCGTCGATGGTTTGCTGTCTTGGGCTACTTCCCGGCGTCGGGGCTCACCGTCCCGGCGTCGACGTTCCGGCGACCCTCGCAGTCGCCCCTCCCGTCGGTCCGCCCGGTCGTCTTGTCGCAGTACCAGTCCGCGCCGTACTCCCTCGCGCAGTCCGAGTGGGAGGAGCAGCCGGCGAGGGTGGCACGGACCGGCCCGTAACAGGCGCTGACGCCTACCATGACCATGCCGCCCATCATGGCGAGCACGCCGCGCAAGCCGATCTCCGAGAGGATCTTCTTCATGAGGGGGCCCTCTCGCTGCTGCCGCGGGTAGGAAGAGCAGCCACAGCCTGCCAGAAGGCCGGGCGGGGAACCACCGGCAGTCCCCGCAGAGATGCTGCAGTGCCGGCAGGTCCAAAGGCCCGATGGACCCGATGGAAGAATGGGACGAGATTCGAGCCCGCCCGACGGCGAGAGTCGCCGAGACCCGGAGGCAAATACGTCATGGCAGGTGAGCATGTCTTCCACCCCTTCGACCGAGCCCGCTTCCGCACGTTGCTCCCGCTTCTCACCGAGCTCGACGCGGCGAGCGCGCTCAGCTCCTCGAGCCGGCAGCAACTCGAGGACCTCTTCCGCGGCGCGCCCCAGTCCGTCGCTACCGCTAGCGATGTGGCAAACCGAGTCCTCTCCTCCAAGCGCGTCAGCCCCCGGGACCTCGACCTGCTGATCGACTTCGTCGTGCGGGCCTGCATCCCGTCCTGGGGCGCGCTCAGCCTGAGCGACAGCGCGGGACCGTCCTGGGCGGTCCTCGACGAGGTTCAGCGCCGGCTCATGGACGAACGCTGGTTCGACAATCTCATCAACGGCCGCGCCGGCACCTGCACGGATTTGCCGTTCCCGCGGAGAGGAGAGCGACTGTGGCGGGAAGTCACGCCCGACGGCCTCTCGAGGATGAAAGATGGGCTCCGGGTAGTCCTCGACTCGCCCGCCCTGCCCGCGGACCACCGGGCGGAGCTGGCGGCCCTGCAATCGTTCGTCTGCGGCGCGACGGCGAAGACGGGGGTCGTCTTCGCGTGCCTTCTGTAGGTCCATTCAAGCCCCACGCATTCAAGCCCCACGCAACGCCCCGAGGGACTCGAACCGCGCTAGCCTGACGCAATGCGGACGTTCTCTCTCAGCTTCTCCATCCTCGCCGCCTGCGTTCTGGTCTGCCCCACCGCCGAGGCCGCAGCGCCCACGCTCAAGCTCAGCTGCACCTCGCAGGAACGCGCGTTGCCCAAGAAGGGCAAGGTCCCCGGGGCGATCGACTGTCAGCTGACCGTGCTTCAGCTCAAGGGCCAGAAGGGCTCGATCACCGCGACGCTCAAGGCCGTCTGGGGCGAGGCGGAGGGCCAGCCGGTCTCGGCGGAGAGCCCGGTCCAGAACGGGCAGGCGGCCTTTCAGCTGCGGCTCGAGCCCGGCGCCGCCTTCCCGGCCTGCGAGAAGTTCAATCTCCTCGTCGAGGTCTTCAACGAGGAAGCTCGACGCGTTGGGGAAGACCCGGCTGGCCGTGGCCCAGGAGTGCCCGAAGTCGACCTCGACGATCGGGAAGGCGAGCTTGAGCTGCTCCTCCTACGCTCCGGACGGCACGCGGCTGCTCTACCCGGGCAACGGCGAGCAGGCCCGGCCGAAGCTGGTGCGCGAGCTCAACTGCTCCATCCTCGTCGAGAAGGCTCCCGAGTCCGACGGCGCGCTCAAGGCGACCTTCAAGGTCGGCCGGCGCACCCGCGACGCGCAGACGCTTCCGGCCGGCGCGGGCCTGGAGGCTGCGGCGACCTTCTTCCCCGGCGACGACTTCCCCAGCTGCGAGAGCTTCACGGCGCAGGGCGCGGTGACGCTCGGGGGCCAGCCAGCGTGGGAGGGATCAATCGTGATCCCCCAGGTCTGCGGCCACTGACGGCGCTGCGACCTCCGACCTGGGGCCGCTCAGGCCAGAGCGGTTGAGTCGAGCGCACTCGCGTCCACGTTGACGGGCACAGGCGATACAGCCGCGAGGAGCATCGCCAGGAGCGGGCTGGCTACGCCGAGCCAGCGGCACCGTTACCAGAGACGAGGCGCTTCAGCCCCCGGAGGAGCGTGCGATCAGCTGTTCCAGAACGCGAGCGAGCTCGTTCGCTGCGCCAGCACGAACGCGTCGCCATCCTGCCGCCCGAGCTTGTAAGCCTTCCGCAGCTACTCGTACACGTCCACTGAGCTCGCCACTATCGCGAGCTTCACGAATGGCTCCGGGCGCGCGACGGGAGGTGGTCGCCGCGTGCCGCGACGTCGACGAGGGCTAGGGGAGGCTCGATGCCGCGACCGAGGCGCCCTGGTGTGTGCGCCGTCGGCGGTCTACGGCCTCGATGACCATCCCGTGCGCCTGTGCGTACTGATGCCTCGGGAGCCAGGCCCTTCCCTGGCGTGCGCCTCGAGGGCGGCCCGAGCTGGGGAGCTTCCAGGAGCCGAGCTCTCGGCGCCGGTGGGGCTCACGGCCCGCCTCGGGCCGAGCGCCGTTCATTCACCGGGGACGGCGATCAGCGGGTTGCAGCCGGCCTCGCTGGAGTGCGCGGTCGATTCGCGCGACGCGGCGGACAAGCGGGCGAAAGTCCTAGCGCCCGCTTGTCGCCATCTTCTTCAGTAGGTTGGTCCGCCGGTCCCGCCGGTTCCGCCGGTTCCGCCGGTTCCGCCGGTTCCGCCCGTGCCGCCACTGCCTCCCGTACCACCGGTTCCGGCGTCAGCCGCTCCGCCCGTGCCGCCACTGTCGCCAGCTCCACCGGTTCCGGCGTCAGCAGCGCCGCCGCCGCCACCGTCGGCGGTTCCACCGATGGTTATCTGCCCCGAATTCGCCATCGCCTGCAGGTGGACCTTGCAGAAGTACGGGACCACCGTTCCCGACTGAGCGCTCGAGGGGATGGAGAACGTCGCAGTCCCACCGCCGGCGAGGATGCCCGTGTCGAAGGAGATGCCGTTGACGGCGCCCGGCGTGAACTGGCCTGCCGCAGACTCGCTCGTGACCGTGTGGTCGGCGGAGTCCATGTTCATCACCGTCACCGTTGCACCTGGCGGTACCGTGAGATTGGAGGGGCTAAAGGCAAAGTTGCTGATCGTGATGGTGAACTGGCCACCACCGTCCGCCGCGCCGCCTCCGCCCCCGCCCCCGCCGGTACCTCCCTCACTGCTCGAGCCACACCCGGCTGCCACCGCGGCGCAGACGATGGCCGCCAACGCCCACTTTCCGGTCCTCATCGATCCCCCCTCTCGCGCATTGCGGACCCTGACGGTACCGGCGGCTTGAGGCGACGCCCACCGCCCGGGGTGGAGGCGGCTCGCCTGGCATCCGCGGTGCGCGACACGCCCTCGCAGGAATGGGCCGAGCCGCTGGCCAAGCCCCTCCTCTCACGGACGTACGTCGGCAACACAGGCTCGTGGTTGGTGCCACCTTGCGCCTAGACGGAACGGCGGCGGTGGGCTCGGCAGGCAGGTGCGCCCAGCGGGCTCAGACCTCACCGATGCTGAGGAGACCGGCAAGGCGCGAAGGAAATGCGCCACCTCGCACGGAAAGCCGAGTCGACACTCAGTACCAGTAGTCATGGCCGTTTGGCGTCAGAACCGCGGTCGCGACCCCCGTTGCATGCCTCAAATCGCCCCACCTCTCGCGCGCCGAGGGGCATCACCCTCACGAGAGGACTGCAGCGCTTGGCAGAAGTAGGCCACCCTTGCTCGCCTGAAGTGGGCCAGACGAGAAGCGCAGCTGGGTGACGCTTGTCGGTCGCAGTGCCGGCGGATGCAGTCCCCCGATTCCAGAGGGGATCAAAACGCCACCGCCGAAGGCGGTCCCACGCCTCCGGCGGTGCGAGCTGGCCTGCAGTGAGTGGGCGCCCGAGCCTCCGGCATTCCGTCGGGTCGCGGGATGGTCGCCACCAGGGCCCGCTCTTGGCAGTCCCCGGAGGCCCGGGCGCTTTTCAGAAGTCCGGTTCGGCGTCGCGGTCGCCGTGCACGTGGTCGAGCAGTTCGGCGTAGCCGTCGAGGACCGCACGCAAGCTGTTGGCGAGCAGCACGATGGACGCCGCGAGGGCTCGCTGAGTCGGCGGTGGCTCCGCTCCGAGGCCGCGGCAGGCGTCCTCTTCGAGCTCGGGGTGCTCCGCATGCATGGAGCGCACGACGAGCACCAGGGTGGTATCCAGCACCGCGAGCAGCGGACGCTGGCTCTCCAGGACGATCTGGTCGAGCGCCGGCAGTCTGTTCACGCAGCCTCCCTCAGCCCTGCCGCTCGCGCAGGCTGGGCCCGTCGATCTTCACGGTGTGGCAGCGCTCGCGAAGTCGGCTGAGCAGCGCCTCGACGAGCGGCTTGTTTCCGAGGAAGCCGTGCCACTCGTCGTACTGCAGGTTGGTGGTGATGATGGTGGGGCGATGCCGGTGCCGCTCCTCCATGAGCTTGAAGAAGATGTTGGTCTGCTCGGGCCGCAGGTTGAGGTAGCCCATCTCGTCGATGGTCAGCACGTCGATCCGCGCGAGGTGGTTAATCAGCTTGCGCGTGGAGCGGTCGGCCAGCGAGGCGTACATCTCGTCGAAGAGGTCCTGAGCCTTCACGAAATACGCCCGGTAGCCGTTCTGCAGGGCCTTGAGCATCAGCCCGACGGCGAGGCCGGTCTTCCCGACGCCGGTGGGGCCGACAAAGACGATGTTCTCGGCGCGGCCGACGAAGTCGAGCTCGGCAAAGGTGCGGATCTGCCGCTGCGAGACTCCGGGCTGCTTCTTGAACGGGAAGGACTCCAGGCTCCAGGTCTCGGGCATCCGCGCGTTCTTGATGCGCCAGACCAACGCGCTCTCCTGCCGGCTCTGCCACTCGGCGCGCAGCAGCCGGACCAGAAGCTTCTCGACCGGCAAGCCCTCTTTCTCGGCTTTGGCGTGCGCGTCGTCGAAGAGCTCGCGCACCTTCTTGAGATGCAGGCTCTTGAGCAGCTGCTCCAGTTCCTCATTCATCGTCGCTCTCCTTGTGGGGACTCTCAGCCGGCAGCACGAAGAACTCGTGCGCGATCTCCTTGAGGACCATCCGCTCGAGTCGATCGAGGTCGTAGAGCCCGTACTGCTCGGCCTGCCGGACCGCGGCGAGCACTGAAGCCCGCGGGTAGTCGCGCACGAACTTGAGCAGGCGACGCAGCGCGAGCGTGCCGCGCCCCGGAGAGCGCTTCTTCAGCCCCGTGACGTAGCTGGCCAGCGCTGGCTCCGCGGTGAGCAGCGACTCCTCCTCGACGCCAGGGGCAGCCTTGGGACGCCCCTGACCTCGCTGCGGACGATGCGCCGGGTCGGTCACCCGCTGGTCGCAGCCGTCGAGGACGCGGTCGTGGGCGGCCACCACCCTCGGGCCGTCGAAGACCTCGATCCGGTCCTTGGTCTCGCGGACCTCGAGCTGCCGGCCGATGAGCGCGTACGGCACGGAGTACCGGTTGGTGTGGACGCTGACGTAGCCCTCGACGTCGACGAAGCGGTGGTGGAGCACGTAAACCTCTGGGACCCAGATGGGCAGCGGCTTGAGGTGGGGCTTCTCGGCTGCGAAGAGTTCGCGACGGCTTGCGTGTAGCGAGCGGCTGAAGGCCGCGTTCTTCTGGTCGCACCAGACGCGCGCCTCCTCGTTGAGGTGACGCCAGTCGCGAAACTCGCGTCCGGCCAGGAAGTTCCCCTCGATGAAGTCGAAGGGCCCCTCGACCCGCGCCGAGCGGTTGGCGTCGCCTATCTCGTGCGCGGCGAAGACGAAGCTGTAGCGCTCGGCGAAGGCCGCCATCTCCGGCACCGGCACCATCGAGGCTCCCGAGCCCCGGAGCACCACGACGTGCGTGTTGTCGATCATGCAGCGCCCGGCCAGCCCCTCGAAGTACCCGAAGGCCTCGGACAGGAAGAGCTTGCACTCGAAGCGCGTGAAGCGTGGGTAGTACTGGAAGAAGAGCATCCGCGAGTAGCACAGGACGAGCGAGGCCACCTGCGCCTCCCGCGGCTTGCCTCCGATGCGCGGCCGGTGCGGCGAGGTGTCGTGCTGCATCTCCTCGCCGGGCGCGAAGTCGTAGCGGCCGGAGGGCTTGGGCGGCTCGTAGCCGATGTGGTGGTGGCGGCAGAAGGCCGTCAGCGCCGGGTACGAGAGCCGGGCGCCTTTCTTCGCGAGCTTCCTCGTGGACGCGTACCAGGTTGCCGCCGCACAGAGCGTGCTGCGCCAGGATCTCCTCGCGCCAGGCGTCGGCGAGCTGGGGCCGCACAATCAGCGGCACCTCCATGCTCCCGCTCGCGACGATCTCCTTGACCGTCTCCCTCGAGATCTTCAGGGCCTTTGCGATGGCGCGATTACTGCGCCCCTTCTCGTGCAGCGCGAGGATGGCCGCCCGCAGCTTCTGATCAAGCATCGCCAAGCTCCTTGTCACCGAGCGCGAAGAGCACCGCAGTGTCGGCCTTCGCTTGCGCGAGACAGCGCCGGACCTCGTCTCGCTGTGCTGCCGCGAGCTCACGCGCCACGCCCTCGCGCAGCCGCTTGCTCGCACGTCGGCCGACACCGACCAGCGCACCGAAGTCGCCCAGCAGGAGCTGCGCGGCGCCCGGCTCGACCTTGGCGCGGCGCACCTCGTCTTGCGCTCTCAGGAAAAGCCAAGGGTCCGCGAGCAGGAGCTCCCGCGACTTCGCCCCGCCTCCCAGCCATGCGCCATAGAGCGCTCCCATCTGCCGACTCGAGATGCGACGACCGCCGAGCCCAGTGACCAGCGCGAGTGCGTCCGACCGGTTGGCGCGCGCCAAAGGCACCAGGTACTTCATCGCCGCGTGCGCGCCGACGACCCCGTCGCGCACCTGCTGCTGGATCTCCTCGGGCAGATCCTCGACGAGCGCCAGGCGCCGGCTCACCCAGCTCACCGTCCGCTCGAAGCGTTGCGCCAGCTGGCCGAGGGCGAAACGCACGACCAGCTCATGGAGCAGCCACGCCTGATCGAGCGGCCCGTCGCCCTGGGCGCTGCGCATCAGCCGCTCCAGGAGCAGCGCGTCCGCCTCCGGCAGATCCCAGACTGTGGCTCGGACTGTGTCCGCCTTCAGCGCCCTGAGCGCCCGCACCCGCTTGTAGCCGTCCACCACCACATGCGCGCCGCCCTCGCCGGCCACGACGACGATGGGCGTCTGCTGTCCATGCTGCGCCAGCGACGCCAGCAAGCGACGCTCCCGCTCGGGTGCGCGCCGTCGCAGCGACTGGTACCGCAGGTCCAGTTGGTGGAACTCGAACTCCATCGCGGCCAAGGGTGCCAGCGCTGGGATCGAGGATTTCGCTACTCCGCGCCTACTTGGCCTGTTTGCCCTGGAGATTCGAGCGGTTGGCTCGGGATCGAGGATTTCGCGATGCCGGAGGCTAACTCTCCTGATTCCCCTGTCTCTTCCAGAGGTTGGCTTCGTATCGAGGATTTCGGCACCAGCAGCCTTCCGAGGCTTCCAAGGAAGTCGGCGCCAACGACTCCGAACTCCTCCTGCGCCATCTCCCACGGCAGACGGGCCAGTGGCGCCGGTACGCGCGGAGGATCGATTGGCTCGCTGGCGTTGAGCGCTGCTCGCGCCTTCGCTCTCCGGGCGATGAAGTAGCCCGGATGCTCCTTCCGCCAAGTCGCCTGATTGCGCAGCCGCAACTCGTGTTGGCACTTCGGCTCCGCGCATGCGCGCTGCCGGTCACCAAGTCGCGGGTGCGGCATGAAGCCCTTCCGGCAGATCACGCACCGCCGCTGCCGTCGCCGAGGAGAGGACATCCCTCACTCCTCGACGATCCGTCGCCGCCGCGCTCGCCTGGCCTACTCCTGCCAAGCACACCCCGGCCAGTTCTCGCGAGCGCTTAAGCGAGAGGACTTCGGAGAAGCGCGGCCGCAAGGGATTGCCGGCGACTGCCAGCGCGCCGCGTACGCCCAGCTGGCGGATGCGCTCGCAGACGAGAATCGGCTCGTAGCCTCCTTCGCCCCGGCCGAGATGCGCACAGATCATCGCCACCTTGGCGGGGCGCCTCGCCCAACGGGTGGCGATAGCGGAGTCGAGGTGGGATAGGTCGCGCCGGTCCATGGCGCGCAGGCGATCTCTGGCGGCGGCAATCTCCTCGTCGGAGAACCGCTCTTCATCGAAGAGGAGGGGAAGGTTGTTCCGCGGCGGCTTCTTGGAAGAGCGCGAGGGGTGGCCTGTGCCTTGAGCCGGAGCCTTGGCTCGTTGGGAGGCAAGGCGCTTCCGACGCGCCAGCTTCGACTGGACCACGGACTCGAGCCGCTCGTCGGGGATCTTCTTCCAGCTGGTCTTCCGCTTTTTCGCGGCGCGGGCTGCCGCCCTGTCCACCGCCGCGCTGTCGTCACCTGCCGCGCCGAGCGGAACCTTGGCTGCGTGACGCTCGGCCCGGTTGCGCTGCTTCTTGCGCAACGGAATCGCCGTGCGCGCGCCGTACTTACTTGCTCTCGGCGCGCGTGTTGCGCCGGTCCTTCTGGAGGCTGAGGCGCTTCTTTTCCTGTGGAGTCCGCTTCTTCAAGGAAGCCTCTCGCGGCTGGAGCGACCGACCGGTCCACGGCCTGTCGGGAAGCCGTACCGATCTTCAGCAAAGTCCCAACGAGGCCGATCCCAGCGCCTTCTCCAGCAGCTCGAAGCGCAGGTCGTCGCGCTTGGGGATGCCGAAGCGCTCGTCGCCGTACGGGAACGGCTCGAACTTGCCGGTGCGCCGGTAGCCGCGCCGCTCGTACCAGGCGATGAGCTCTGCCCGCTGGACGATGACCGTCATCCGCATCACCCGGCTCCTCCAGCGCTCGACGGCCACGCGCTCGGCCTCGGCGAGGATCTGCTTGCCGACGCCGCCGCGCTGCGATTCCGGATCCACCGCGAACATGCCGAAGTAGGCGCCCTCGCCGTCCTTCTGAAGGTGGCAGCTGCCCACGAGGCGCCCGCCGTGCTCGGCGAGGAGGATGAGGCTGTCCGGTCGGGCGATGAGCTCGCTGACCTCGCGGCGGTCGGTGCGCTGCCCGTCGAGCAGGCCGGTCTCGGTGGTCCAGCCGCGCAGGCCCGACTCGCCGCGGTAGGCCGACTGGACGAGCGCGATCACGGCCTCGACGTCGGCGGCGGTGGCGGTCCGGAATTGGAGGGGAGCGTCCATGGCCTGGGGATTGTGGACCATCTGCCGCGCGGGCGCCCGCGCTCCCTGTCGGGCTGCGGGCTTCAGGCTTCGGGTCAAGCCGCCGGCCTGCGTGGCGCGACTGCAAGCCGGGGCGCGGTCGTCCGCGGGGCTCAAGGCTGCTTCTGCGACGCCGCCAAGGAAGACCGCTGCGTGAGGAGGTGACGCCGGATCGCGTCGTCGGTGGTGAGGCCGATGGCGACGGTCAGCGCCTCCGCGGCCTCCGCCGCCGCGCCGGCGCGGGCGAGCAGGTGTCCCCGGGCGGCCCAGTAGGGTTGGTACGAGGCCATCCGCCGGTCGGCGCCCAGCGGCGCCAGGTCGGCGAGCGCCGCGTGCGGACCCGCCACCTCGGCGCGCGCGACGGCGCGGTTGAGGGCGACGACGGGCGAACCGGTGAGCGCGAGCAGGTGATCGTAGAGCGCCACGATCGCCGGCCAGTCCGCGACGCCGGTCAGCCGGCGCGAGACGTGGGCGGATTGGATGGCCGCCTCGAGCTGGTAGCGGCCGGTGGGTCCCCCCGCGCTCGCCTGGCGGAGGAGGTCCTCGGCGCGCGCGAGGAGCGCGGCGTCCCAGCGGTGCGTGTCCTGCTCTTCGAGCGGCACGTAGGCGCCGGTCTCGTCGCGTCGCGCCGGGCGCCGGGCGGCGGTGTAGAGCATGAGCGCCAGCATGCCCTTCGCTTCCGGCTCGTCGGGGAGCAGCGAGATTACCAGCTGGCCCAGCCAGAGCGCTTCGTCGGCCAGGGCTCCGGGCGCGTCCTCGCCCGTGGCGTCCCAGTCGCGGGTGTAGGCGGCGTAGATCGAGTCGAGCACCGCCGCGAGGCGCGCGGGGAGCTCCTCCGGGTCGGGCACGCGGAAGGGGATGCCCGCATCGCGCAGGCGCAGCTTGGCCCGGACCAGCCGCTGGCCCATGGTCCGTGCCGGGAGCAGGAAGGCGGCGGCGATCTGCTCGGCCGTCAGGCCGAGGATGCACTGCAAGACGAGCGGCGACCGGGCGCCGGGGTCGATGGCCGGGTGCGCGCAGGCGAACATGAGGGCGAGCCGCCGGTCGGGGATGGCGTCCTGCTCCTCCGCCGCGGTCAGGGCCTCCTCGGCGACGCCCGCCGCCTGCTCCGCCCCGTCGTCTCGCGTCCGCGCGCGGCGGAGGGCGTCGCCTTGGCGGCGCCGCGCCGCAGTGAGGAGCCAGGCGTCGGGGTTCTCGGGCACGCCGTCGACCGGCCAGGCACGCAGCGCTGCGGCGAAGGCATCCCCCAGCGCGTCCTCGGCGCCCGCGACGTCGCGGGTGCGGGCGGCGAGGAGCGCCAGGAGGCGCCCGTAGCTCTCGCGCGCCGCGCGCTCTGCCGCGCGGCCGGCTTCGGACGAGGCTTCGTGAAGCTTGAGTTCGGTCACCGTGCGCGCCGGGCGGCGAGGCCATCGTCAGGCTTCCAGGCCGCCTCGGCGTCGAGGACCGGCCGGATCTCGATGGCGCCGTACTTGCTGGACGGGCAGCGCTTGGCCCAGGCGATGGCGTCGTCGAGGCTGGGCGCCTCGACGAAGAAGTAGCCGGCGAGCTGCTCCTTGGTGTCGGCATAGGGGCCGTCGAGCACCTCGGTCTTTCCGTCGTGCTGGCGCACGGTGGTCGCGGTCGTGCTCGGCCGCAGCCGCTCGCCGGCGGCGCAGCCGGCCGCCTTGGCGAGCGCTGCGTTGAAGGCGCCGTATTCGGTCCACAGCTCCTTCTGCGGGGCCGCCGCGAGCGCCTCGTCGTCGTGGTGGATCAGCATCATGAACTTCATGGTCGCTCCTCTCACGCCCTCGCCGAAGCCAGCCCGGCGGGCCGGCGTGCCGCCCGGCCGAGCGCGAGGACGGCGCAGAGCACTGCCACCACGGCCCAATAGGCCACCTGGCCATCGACCGGGTGTCCGGTCGCGAGGTGGACCGCAGTGAACAGCACCATCTCCGTCGCGATGGCCGCCGCGGCGAGAGGGGCCAGAGGCGCCAGCCGCTTCGCGACCGCGGGGGCCAGCAGGGCCACCACGCACAGGGCCTCCAGGCCGCTCAGCGCAAGCCAGACGCCCTGGGGGATCGCGCTCAACGACGGGACGGTCTGCACGGAGTTGGAGAGCTTCCAGAGCGCCCCCATCGCGGTGTGCAGCGCGAGCAGAACCTGCAGAATCCACAAAGCTGCCTTGGTCATGGTCATCCTCACTGGGCTCGGTTTTTGCGGCGGGGCACGCCCTGTGTCCTGCCGCTTCGATGACGTCCGAGGGCCGGCGATTTCGACGAGGTCCCCAAATGAGGGATTGGAGTCGATGACGAGGGACGACCGCCTGGAACTGCGGGTGCAGTCCGCTGGAGTCATGTCACCAAATACATGTCTATCTTCAGCAAGCGCTCGTTGGAGGGACGGCGGGGCGCGCCTTCTCCAGCGCTCGTCGCCGTACCGGGAGGCTCGAGTCGGCCGGTGCGCGCCTCAGCGCCCCAGCGCCTGCGCCACTTCGTAGGCCGCGCCGTAGCCCGGCAGGAACGTCACGCCCGGCCCCGGGTGGCACGACGCGCCGCACAGCCACAGGCCCGGCACCGTCGAGGCGTGGGCCGAGCCCTTGGCGAGCAGCCGGCCGCCGATCATCTGCTCGGGGTGGATGAGGCCGTGGGTGAAGTCGCCGTTGGTGGCGCCGTGCATGGTGGCGAAGTGGTCCGACGAGAAGACGGCCCGCTCCACGATGCACTCGCGCAGGTCGGGCAGCACCTGCGACAGGCGGTCGAGAATGCGCTCGGCCATCTGGTCGCGCAGGCGGTTGCGCGCCGACTTCTCCGCCTCGCAGGGGAAGAAGAAGCCGTAGGTGGTGGCGAGGTGGCTGCCGTCGCTGGTGAGCGACGGGTCCATCACCGTCGGGATCTGCAGGCCCACCGGCGGGTGCTCGGGCAGCTCGCCGCGGCGGCAGGCCTCGAAGCTCGCCTGCTGCAGCTCGGGGTCGGGCACCAGCGTCGTCGAGAAGCGGGTGCGCGGGTCGTCGTTCAGGTGGGCGAAGCGCGGGCCGAAGCGGGGCAGGCGCTTGAGCTTGAAGAGCAGGTGGACGAAGGCGCCGCGCTGCTCGAGGCGCTCGACGCGGGCGGCGGTCTCGGCGGGCACGTGCTCGCGGCCGAGCAGGCCGAAGAGCGTCGCCGGCTTGTCGAGGTTCGACACCACCGCGCGCGCCGTCAGGCGGGTGCCGTCCTTGAGCCGCACCCCCACCGCCCGTCCGCCCTCGAAGAGGATGCGCTCCACCGGCGCCTTCAGCCGCACCTCGCCGCCCCGGTCCGCGATGGAGCGCGCCAGCGCATCGGAGAGCGCGCCCATGCCGCCGCGCACCCGCCGCATCAGCCCGCCGGAGTCGTTCTTCGCGAAGGTGTAGACGAGGCAGAGCGCGCTCCCCGGCGTGAACGGCCCCTTGTAGGTCGACTGCACCGCCGCGAAGGCCACCAGCGCGCGCAGGGTGCGGTGCCGCCGGGCGTCGGGCAGGAAGCGGTCGATCAGGTCCATGGCGCTGCCGGTGAAGGCCAGCTCGATCTGGCGGCGGCGGCGCGCGTTCGGCGCACGCGCCAGCAGCTCGTCCAGGGTGGGCGGGATGCTGCGCGGGGTGAAGCGGTCGAGCAGGCTCGACGGGTAGCTGCAGAAGGCGAGCAGGCGCGCGAAGCCCACCATCGCCGCCGGCCCGAAGCTGCCGAGCACGTGGGCCGCCATCCGCAGCGGGCTGGCGTAGAACACCGCCGCCGGCGCGTCGGGGGCGCAGAGGTTGGTCGCCATGATCGGCAGGTCGATCAGCTCGACGCCGTAGCGGGCGAACTCCAGCTCGTCGACGACCTGGCGCGCGAGGGGGAAGAGCAGGCTGGCGCCCACGTCGTTGCGGCAGTGGTTGAGGATCTCGCGGGTGCCCGCCATCCCGCCCACGTAGTCGTTCTTCTCCAGGCACAGCACCCGCAGCCCGCGCTTGGCCAGCAGCGCCGCGCACGCCAGCCCGTTGTGGCCGGCGCCGATGACGATCACATCCGCGTTCGGCGCGGCGGCGGTGTCAGGCATGGGCGCCGCCCTGCGCCGCGCGCCAGCGCACCTGCCGCTCCTGCACCGCCAGGTAGAGCGCCATGGAGAAGCCGAAGCTGGTGACCAGGCTCATGAGGAAGAACAGGAACGCCCAGCGGATCCCGCGCCGCGGCCCGTCGGAGATGATCCACATGGGGAAGAGCAGCACGTTGGCGAAGCAGTAGTCCTGCGAGCCGGAGCACGCCGCCGGATTGGTGAAGAGCAGCTTGATGTAGTGGGCCCAGCTGGCCTCGTTGGGGTAGCTGAAGACGTAGACCACGTTGAAGTACCAGCCGATGGCCACCGAGGCGACGGCGATGAGGTAGTAGCCGGCCTCGAGCACCGACGGCGTCGCGCCCTTCCAGCCACGCCGCAGCAGGTGCCGGTTCATGTAGAGCGCGAGCGCGGTGACGAGGACCCCGGCGACGGCGTGGAGGATGAGCGAGAGCAAGGGGACTCCTTCTTCGAGGGGCTCGCAGTCTGCGCGGGCCGGTGGGCGAACGAAACTCCAGCGCCCACGACCGCCGTGCGGAACCGAACGCCTCGCGGGAGCCGTCCAGTGCCAGCTCGGGAGCCCCCGTGTCCGGGTTTCTGTCCGTCCCGCCGGAACCGAGCCGATGGCACCGTGACCGCCTGCTGATCGCAGCGGAGGAAGCCAGGAGCCGACCATGCCCACCGTCCACTGCCTCTTCGCCCGGCCCAGCTCGGGACTGCATCGCGTGCTGCTCACCGAGCCCGACCTCGCCGAGCACGTCTATCTGCTGACTCAATGCCCGGGGCTCGAGCCTCGGCGGTGAGGGCCTCGTCGTCGTCCGGCTGCCCGGGCCAGGCCCCGAACCTCTGGAAGGAGCCTCGGACGCGCCCGTCCTCGGGCCCAGCCACCGGAGAGAGTTCGACCCGGCGCTGAAGCGCTTCGGCTGGCTGCGCGAGGAGCTGCCAGCGCCGGCGTTGGTCGAGCGCCTGCGACTGCTCGCGATGGAGAGCCGTGGCCCGCTCGCCTGGTTCCACTGGTTCGAGCGCGGCGACGACCTCTACGCCGACGCAGCCTTCATCCTCGACCTCACCGAGCCGCAGCGTCTGCGGCCGTGGCTGTCGCTCTCGGTCGAGCACCCCGAACGGTGGCAGCACCTGCTCCAGTCGCGCACCGGCTGGTGGCTGTTCGCGCGCGAGACCTACCTGATGGGCCGCGAAGGGAGCATGAGCTTCGACCTGGACTCCGGGGGCGCGCCGCAGCCTTGGGACGGCTCGCCGTTCCAGGAGGCGATGGCTCACCTGGGCATCGAGGCCAAGACGCAGTACTTCGTGCCCGAGGACGACCGTCGCTTCGGCTGGGAGCCCCACCGCGCGTGTCCGCGGTCATCTGGCTGAAGCCATCGCCACCAGCGCCTCGAGCCAGCCGCGATCCGGCCGATCGACCTCTGGTTGTGCGAGGCGCGGGTCGTCGGGGGCCAGCGTCCAGCGGAAGGTGAGCGGGTAGGGGGCCATCGCGCCGTCCACCTGCATCCCGCAGAAGACCGCCTCGCTCACGCGCAGCACTCGCGGGCCAAGAGCCGTCGGAAGCTCCACGGAGAAGGCCACGTCCCCGCCTGGATAGTGGATGGTGCCGGTCCAGGCTGCCTCGATCCGGCCGTCGTTCCGGCGAATCGCCGCCAGCGCGCTGTCGCCCACCTCCAGTGCCAGCGCCACCCGCAGGCTGTCGCGCCTCACCACTCCGCCGTAACCCTGACGAAGGAAGTGGACGGCGCTCGCCTGGGGCGTTCCCGGGTTCGTCGACAGGAGCGCTCTCAGCGTCCGGCGGATCTCCGGGGAGCGCATCGCGAAGTCGCTGCCAGCTTCCCGCGACGGCGCCAGGCTCGCCTTCCTCGCCGAGGCCAGTCCGTGGCTCGCCGAGCACTGCGAGCGCCGCTGCTCCGCCGACGCTGCGTCGGGAAGCGGGTTGGGCGACCAGGACATCGCGGCGGTCTCCCACGCGACTTCGGGCAGGCCGACCACGAGCCCGCCCAGCGCCAAGAGGTGGTTGAAGCCGTGCACGCCCAGCCTCTCGCGAGCGGTGAAGAGCGGGCCGCCGGAGCGGGCGGTCGCGGATCCGCGTTCGACCTCGGTGCGGTCGCAGTCGGCCGACGGCGCGACGCCCATGAACCCCAGCGCGCGGCAGTGCAGCGCATTGGTCGTAGCGGCGTACTCGGGCAGCCCCACCAGCGGCACTGCGGCAGTCCCCACCGCGACGACGGCCCAGCCGGCGGCGCGCCGTGCCCCCGGCGAAAGAGCCGTGGGGGCGAGCGGAAACGGCAGCAACGCCCAGAGGCCGAGAAGGGCGAGCAGGCCGCTGAGCGGCATGGCGTAGACGAAGAGCCACGCCGCAAACGCCGCCCAGGCGGCGCAGGCGAGCAGGCGCGCAAAGAAGAAGACGCGTCGCACGAGGAGGCCGATCACCCGGCGATGGTACTTCCTCTCGCTCGCGCGGCCTCAGCGCACCGGGGCGAGCCAGACCCGGAAGTCCTTGGCCCACGAGCCGTCGCTGAAGGTGACGTCCAGGCCCAGCTCGATCCCGCCCGACTCGTTCCTGCGCACCTGCAGCGTGCCCGCGGTGGCGCAGGCCACGACTTCGGGCCGGCCGTCGCGCCAGTCGACGAACGCCAGCCGGCCGCCGCGCACGTTCGTGGAGAACGGAGAGCACGTGCCCGCCGAGAAGCCCTCCGTGATGGGAATGACGGTCGCACCGGCGCCCCCCTCCAGCGAGGTCGGCCACGCCGCGAGCAGCGACCAGCCGGTCCCATCGCCCTGGACGTCCGAGCGGATGCGCGCCGCGACGTCCTTGGACTCCATCGAGGAGAGCTCCGCGAGGTGGACGCCGGCCCAGACGACGTGCGCGGTGCCGTACTGCCGGCGCTCGAAGAAGGACTTCAGCTTCTGGCTCGCGGTGAGGCTCAGGTCTCCGGCTCCCGCCGGGATGGCTCGGCCGTCGCCCAGGAAGGCCCGGTCCGGGTGCGCCAGCAGCTTCGTGCCGTCGCGGACGAAGGCTGCTTCGAGGGCGTTGCCGTCCTTGCCGGTCGGGAGCGCACCAGCCTTCCACACCAGCGCGCCGGTGGTCGTCTCGTACATCGCCAGACCGTCCTGGTAGGTCAACGCGAGCACGAAGGCGCCGTCGGCGCTGACCGCCATCGGCGTCTTCACCAGGCCCTCGACCGGGATCGGCGCCGTGGTGCCGGTCGCCTGGTCGTAGCGGTACAGCCGCCGGACGCGGTCCTGGCCGAGCTGGTTGAGCACCACGATGCCTTCCGCCAGCCGCTGGCCCACGAACGGCGCGGTCCCCGTCGTGCACCAGCCGTCCTTCAGGATCTCCAGGTCCTGGCCCGTGGAGCGGTCGAGGCGCCGCCACGTCCCGGGCGCGGCCGGGTCGCACTCCGGCAGAGAGACCGAGTCGGTCATCTTGCGCAGGACCGTCTTTCCCTTCCGGTAGAAGAAGACCCGGTCGCCGTGCACGACGACGTCGCCGCGCACGCCCGCGAGCCTCGCACGCGCCAGGTCGCTCTCTGAGGGCGGTGCCTTCACGGGCTGGCCCGGCCCGTCGAACGCCATCCTCCAGCGCACCGGCTTGGCGTCCTCGGATTCGGCGGCGGTTCCGGCCGAGAAGAACAGCAGCATGCCGTCGGCGCTGAACGACCCCGCGAACTGCCCCGCCATCTTGCCGCCGATGGACCAGGCCGTCTTGCTCCCGGTCGAGGTGCCCGTGACGCCGTCTGCGTCGCCCAGCACGAAGAAGTCGCCGCCCGCCTTCGGGGGCACCGGGACCGGCTTGCCGTTGACGAAGTAGTCCGCGGTCCGGTTCGACTGCCGCTCGCTGACCATGACGCCGACCGCCCAGCGCCCGCTGGGCTCGTGCGTCGCCAATGAGGTGAAGAAGCAGGGGAGGGTCTCGCTCCGCTCCTCGAAGGGCTCGACGAGCAGCTTGTACCGTTCGCGGACCTCGCAGGTCGCCAGCACCTGCCGGCCCGCTGCGCCGTCGACCCTCACGATCTGCCCGGCCTTGGCGAAGACGACGCCGGTGGGAGCCAGGGAGCTGCTCGGGGAGGGTGACGCGGCGAGGACCAGGGGCAGGGCAAGCGAGAGGAGCGCGTGGCACATGCTGGTCAGACTACCGGCGCACGGGGGCATTCACGGACCCGTTCGAGCTTCCCAACGGTGATCGGTGACGTGGTGATCGGCGCCCGGCCAGCGCTCTCGGGTTGCAGAAGGTATGTCAGCGTTCACCAACATGGAGCGCGACGGCTTCATCGGATCGAGAGGGCACGTGCTGATGGTCGAAGAGGGCGCAGGCTATCCTGCGCCATGCTCTCGGACCTGCTCCGCCTCCTGGCCAACCAGGACTATCCCGTGGCCCTCGAGGCCGCGCTCGAAGCCTGGCGCCTCAAGCCCACGGCCGAGCTGGCGCGAGTCATCTCGGCCGTCGCCGCCCGCGTGCCCATCCCGGAGGATGCGGCGACGACGCTGGACGAGCTGGTCGCCGCACCGGAGGCCCGGACGCTGCCGCTGGCCCTGCGACTGGTGGAGTCGAGTCCCAACAGCCCCGCGATGAAGAAGAACCTGGACCTGCTCTTCGCCGCCTGGCCTGCCGACCCGCGGCTCACGGAGCTGCTCTTCGCGTTCTTCGAGCACCCGGCGTGGGACGTGGCCTCGGGCAACGCCGCGAAGCTGGCCGAGCGGGTGGTGGGGCTGCTCGCGGCCTCGAAAGACGCACGCGTCGGACCCTGGGTCGCGGCGCTGCCGGCCTTCTTCGAAGCGCACAAAGGGTCCCGGAAGGGGCAGCTGAGCAAGGACGAGATTGCGACGCTCGAGGGGCTCTTTGGGGCAGCCCGCTTCCCCAAGCTCGACCTCTTGCTCGGCCACGCGGAGCGCCGCGATCTGGACGCCATCACCACCGAGCTCGCCCGGCTCGCGCGCGGGAAGGCCTCGGAGGAAGAGGAGCGCTCGCGCCTCTTGCAGCTGGTCATCGACCGCTGGGACTCCGACGAGCCGAAGCAGGTCTACGCCGACTGGCTCCAGGAGCGCGGGGATCCCCAGGGCGAGCTGATCGCGCTCGAGCTGCGCCCGGGCGCGCGGACCGCCGAGATCAAGGCGCGCCTCCAGGAGCTGACGCGGGAGGTCCAGGCGCGGCTGAAGGTCCCGGGGGCGACGCTGGAGAAGGGCTTCCCGCGCGTGGTCGCGGTGCGCAACGGCGAGGGCACCTTCGAAGGCGCCTGGGACGAGCGGCAGGTGTGGGGCACGGTCGCCGAGGCCGACATCCCGCCGACGAGCGATGCCTGCCACACCGAGAACCTGCGCACGCTCCGCGTCGGGCTGACCTACCTCAAGGACCTGGCGAAGCTGACCCGCCCGCTGAAGGTCACCTGCTTCGGCATCTTCAACGCCAGCGACGCGGCGCGGCCCACCCTGAAGAAGCTCCAGGCGCTCTCCACGATCGAGACGCTGGAGCTGCTCTCTCCGAGCACGCGCGACTTCGGCTGGGTCTTCACCATTCCGGCGCTCTCACAGGTGCGCCACGTGCTGCTCACGCCCGGCCCGTACGTCACGAGCCCACACCTCGTCGCGGCGAAGGCCTACTTCTCCGCTCCGGCGCTCCAGGAGGTCCAGCTCGACCAGCAGATCCGCCTGCGCCGTGGGCCCGGGCAGGGGCCGATCCTCGCGCTCGAAGCGAAGGACTCGGTGGCCGTCCAGAACCTGCGGCTCGCGCTCGCCGAGGTGCCGCGCCCGTTCGTGGACCGCGTGGAGATCGCCTCGCCGGCGACGGACCTGGCCGATCTGCTCCCGCTGGGGAGGGAGCACGCGATCCTCGCGACCGAGTCGGTGGCGGCTCAGCGCGCCAAGACGGAGCTGGAGGACGGCTGGCTGGTCGTGACGCCCGACCGCCAGGACAGCTTGCTCGACCCCGACGCCTTCCGCGCCGTGGCCTCGCCGTGGAAGGGCAAGGCGTCGAAGGTGCGGCTGGTGCGCTCGGCCAAGCTCGACCTGCTGCCGCGCTACCTCTCCCTCTGCGACGAGCTGGGGTTCGGCGAAGCCTCGATTCATGGCCACCTCCACTACAACCCCTACACGGTCGTGCGCACCGCCGACGGCTGGCTCGAGTGGGCGCTGCCTCAGTATGTCGATCTCCGGCCGGCCCTCGCCGGGCTCGCCCACGCGAAGGTCCGCCTGCGCTGCAGCCCCAATGTCCAGCCCACGCGCCACGCCGAGGAGCTGCGCAAGGCCGGCTGCACGGTCGAGATCGTGGAAGACCTGTCGGTGCTCGCGAACCAGTTCGCCGTGAAGTTCGTCAAGAGCGCTCGCAGGCTGGAGCTCTCCGCGAAGGGCTACGGACCGACCATGGCCACTCCCGAGCTGGCGGACCTGCTCCTGTCGCGAGAGTCGGGGCGCCCGTTCGACGAGCTTCTCGATCACCGGAGCGAGAATCTCGCTCGAGGACCGCTTCGCGCAGTGGCTCGTGTGGCTCTCCAAGCGCAGCCACCCGGTGACGTTCCGGACCGCGGGCGACAAGGCGGCCAGCGTCTTCACTCCTGGCCCGGAGGGGCTGGCGGCCCGGCTGCGGATGAACCACCTGACGTTCGCCGCGGCCAGCTGGGCCCGGATCCTCGCGACCGTCCCCGATGGCCAGCTCGCGAAGCTCACGGTCGATCGGTCGGCCGCGACGCTTGATACCGAGGTGCGGGGCCACCTCGCGCGGATCGCCCGCAGCGTCGAATACGGCGGGTAGCCCAGCAGGCATCCAGCCACCGCCTCGACCGGGCGTCCCCGCGCGGTGCGCACTGTCGAGGCGAGCAAAGACAGCTCAGCACGTTCTTGGTGCGTGTGGTTCGCACGGCCGGTACAACCCTCCCGGCGAGGCGACCCGATGCGCAGCAGGCGGCTCGAGCGGCGATTGCTTGAATCGAAAGCCGGCAACCGAGGCACCCCTGTGCCACGCGGGTCGTCGCCGGGAGCGCGAGGCTCCTCGAGCGATGACGGCCCGCGCGCAGTGATGCCTCCAGGTCAGGTCGGCATGCCCGAGCACTTCCAGGAAGAGATCGCCGCGGCGATCACCAGCCATGCCCAATGGATCGTGGACCTGAGCGAGTGCCTCGAGGGCCTCGCCGGCGGCTCGCCTTGCCGGTGCCAGGACTTCGTCCGGAGGATCGGCGCGGAAGACGAGTGCTTCCTGGGGCAGTGGCTGCACTGGACGGCGGCCACGTCTCAGCAAGCCAGTCACCGGGCCGTCCGCGAGCTTCACCAGCGCTTCCACGAGGTCGCCTCCGAGCTGGTGGCGCTGGCCTTGGCAGGCAAGGCCGACGCCGCCACCCGCCTGTTCGAGGAGCGCCTCGCGCCGCTCTCGAGGCAGCTCATCTCGGCGCTCGACGCGTGGGCCCGCGTCGAAGCGCTGGTCTGAGCTCGACCCACTCCTGGCCTTCAGGAGCGCCTACTGCGGCATGTCGTCGAGGCCGCCGGCGTTGATGACGTCGGCGTAGCCCGCCTGCTTGAGGATGCGCGCTCCCATCGAGCTGCGAGCGCCCGAGGCGCAATAGAGCACCACCGGCTGGTCCTTCGGGATCTCCGCGAGACGGCGCTGAAGGTCCTGCAGCGGGATGTTGACCGCGCCGGTGTACGCGCCGTCCCGGAACTCGTCCGGGCTGCGCACGTCGACCACCTTGGCTCCTGCCTTGATCTTCTCGATGACCACCTTGGACGCCACGTTGCCTCCGATGAGCCTTGAGTCTTCGGGTCAGGGGGCGAGGACCGAGTCGCTTCGGCGCCCGCTTCCTCCGAACCGAAGTCCTTGGTGCAGTGAATCAGCTCTCCTCCAGGGAGAAGCCGCCTTCGGCCTCGACGCTGACGAAGCCGCCGGTGAGGTTGACCACGTCGGTGAAGCCGTTCTGCTTCAGGATCCGCGTCGCGAGATGGGCCCGGAAGCCCGAGCGGCAGGTGACCACGATTCGCCGGTCGCGCGGCACTGCTGCCAGCTCGAAGCGCAGGTCATCCACCGGGACGTTGATCGAGCCCTTCACGTGCGCGCGCTCGAACTCGTTGAGCGTGCGCACGTCCAGCACCACGGGGGGCTTGGGCGACGCGAGCTCGGTCTTGAGCTGGGCGGCGGTGATCAGCGGCGCATACCCCGAGAGGTCGTTCTCGCCGATGAAGGCCGCGAGGTTGATGGGGTCGTTGGCCGAGGAGTAGGGCGGCGCGTAGGCGAGATCGAGCTCGGCCAGGTCGTGGAGCGTCATCCGGCCGTGCAGCGCCGTGGCGAGCACGTCGATTCGCTTCTCCACGCCTTCCTGGCCGAAGGCCTGCGCGCCCAGGAGCCTTCCGCTCGGCCGCTCGAACACGAGCTGCAGCGACAGCTCCTGCGCTCCCGGGTAGTAGCCGGCGTGGTGGTCCTTGTGGATCACCGCGACGCCCACCTCGAGGCCGGCCTCGCGCGCGGCGCGCTCGGAGAGCCCGGTCATGGCGGCGGTGGCGTTGAAGACCTTGACCACGCTGGTGCCGAGCGCCCCGCCGTAGCGCATCGAGCCGCCGAGGGCGTTGGTGGCCGCCACGCGCCCTTGCCGGTTCGCCGGGCCGGCGAGCGGCACCCGCACCCGCTTCCCGGACACGCGCTGCACCACCTCGACCATGTCTCCCGCGGCCCAGATGGACGGATCCGACGTGCGCAGGAGCTCATCGACCTGCAGGCCACCGGAAGGTCCGATGGCGAGGCCGGCGGCACGAGCGAGGGAGAAGCTCGGGACGCACGCCTACCGAGAAGAGGACCAGGTCGGCGGGCAGGCGCCGGCCGTCGGAGAAGCTCGACCGTCTTGTCCTGGGCGTGGACCGCCTTCACCCCAGCGCCGGTCAGCACCTTCACGCCGTTCGCCTCGAGCTCGCCCTGGACGGCGATGCCGAAGGGCCGGTCCATCAGCGACATCACGGTGGGGAGCAGCTCCACGACCGTGGTCTCGAGGCCCCGCTTGCGGAACGCCTCCGCCATCTCCAGGCCGATGAAGCCGCCGCCGACCACCACGGCGGTGCGCGGCGCGGCTTCCCGGAGGAAGGTGTCGAGCCGGTCGGTGTCGGGGACGGTCCAGAGCCGGAACACATGCGGGGCCTCGGCGCCGGCGATCGCCGGGAGGACCGGGCTGCCGCCCTGCGCGAGGATGAGCTTGTCGTAGGCGAGCCACTCCTCACCCTCGGGCCCGCGCACGCGGACGCGCTTGCCGGTGCGGTCGAGCTCCAGCGCCTCGGTGCGCACGCGAACCTTCACGCCGTAGCGGGCGTCGAAGCCCTCGGGGGTCTGCAGCAGGAGCTTGGAGCGCTTCTGGATGTCGCCGGAGATGAAGTACGGCAGCCCGCAGTTGGCGTAGGAGACGTAGGGCCCGCGCTCCAGGACGGTGATCTCCGCGGTCTCGTCGAGGCGCCGCGTCCGGGCTGCCGCGGTGGCTCCCGCCGCGACGCCGCCGATGATGAGCATTTTCGTCATGCCGGGTGAGAGCCGGTCGGCGGGAAAAGGGTTCTGGTTCCCGCCTCTTCCGGGCCGGACGACCACCGGGCGGAGGCCTCGATGATCCGCCGGCACTGCGGCCACGAATCAGTGCCTTGGTGCGGGTGCGGGACGCCCGACCATGTCCCTCCTTGGTCGCTCTGAGCAGAATTGCTGACGCTCGCCAGACTGGATGCGCGGTTGCCAGACAGACGTGGACGGCGGGGACGAAGTGGACGGAGCGACGAGCTGGACGGGAGCGGTCAGCGAAGGTCGCGACGGAGGATGGTCGCCGGAGCTCCGCCGACCACCCACAGCCCGCGCCCCGGCGCGCCGCAGAGCCCGAGGCCCAGCGAGGTCGCCCCCGTCGCCTCCACGGTCCACGAGGCGCCGTCCCAGTGCGCGACCGTTCCCTGGCCACCCGCCGCGTCGAACCCAGCCAGGTAGACGTCGTTCGCGCTCCTGCCCCAGACCGCGCCCGGCCCGCTGAAGCCACCCGTGGGCTCGACCGCCGCGAAGACCTGCCCCTCCCACCGATTCGCTTGGGTATGGCCATACCAGCCGCCGTTCCAGGCCAGCCACATCGACGGGCCGTCGGTCCAGACGGAGACGTGGTCGTAGGTGGCTGCCCTCGTCCGAGTTGGAACCGCAACCCAGGCGCCCTGCGGCGTCGAAGGCTCGGAGACGACTCCGCCATCGTCTCTCGCGAGCATCAGCCGACCGGTAGGCGCCCCCCAGACCGCCAGGAGGTTGCCGGAGTAGGGCGCCGAGAGCGCACGCCAGGCCACGCCGTCGAAGTGGAGCAGCGTGCCGTGGCCCACGGCATAGACGTCCGCGGCGCTCCGTCCCCAGACGCCGTTGAGCGGCTCGGTCGTGGGGCTCGGCTGGCGCCGCCATTCCCCTTGCTTGCGCGCCAGGATCAGTCCGTCGCTGCCGACCGCCCACAGGTCGTCGGAGCCCGGCGGTCCCCACACGGCCTTGACCGTCTCCGGGCCTTCCCAAGACACCGCCCAGCCCGCATCGGTCCTCGTCAGGATCGTCCCCGGGCCGGCGGCGACGGGCTCGCTCGCGCCACACCAGATGGCCTGGAGCGCCTTGTCCGGCTCGAGGCCCTTCGGCGACAGCAGCTCCGACCATTGGCCGCCGTCCAGCCGCGCGACCCGGGCGCCTGCGCTCGCCCAGATGGTCCCCGCGCTCCCCCAGAGGTGAACTGGCTTCCCGCGCACGGGAGAGCTCGATTCCGTCCAGGTCTTCCCGTCCCAGTGAGCAAGCTTCTCCCCCGACGCCAACCAGAGGTCGTTCGCGGAGCCCGCCCACAGCGCGCAGCTGTAGGGAGTCTCCCGGATCTCGTGCTGCCGCACCCATTCCCCGCCCACCTGATGGAGCAGGACGCAGGCGGGGTAGCCGTGCTCCATCGGAATGGCAGCGGCCCAGACCTCGGTGCCATCCGCCCACAGGTCGACGACTTCGTAGCTCTCGGAGGGGCTGCCGGTCGTCCACTGCGCGCCGTCCCAATGGGCCAGGAAGCCCCGAAGCGGCGGGTCGATCATCAGGCGCGGATCGTGTCCGTCGATGGTCCACAGGTCGTCACGGGACGTGCCAAACGCCGCCGGGACGGTGCCCTTGATGTCAGGGTCGCGCGCCCAGGCCTGTCCGTCCCAGTGCCAGAGACCGGGGTTCGTCGCTCGGTCGAACGCCACGGCGCGGCCCCCGCCCAGCGGCCGCACCTGCGTCATGGTCCCGTCCGCCCAGGAGACGACCTCCCAGCGCTCGCCGCGCCAGCGGGCCATCCCCGCGTCCGTCGCCAGCCACAGGTCGGACGGGGAGGTCCCGCGCAGGTCGGTGATCCTGCCGGGCGCCTCGTAGACCACGGCCCAACCCGCTCCGTCGAACTTCAGGACCTTGTTGCCCGCGGCGACCCAGGCGTGGTCCCGGTCGGCGGCATAGAGCCCGGTGATGGGCGCTCCCTCGGGCAGCGGCAGCTCCCAGCACCAGCCCTGCTTCGAGCAGAAGCCTGTCGGGAAGGCGGTCTCAGGGGGCGGCGCTCCGGGGCAGGCCAAGGTCAGGCTGGCAACGAGCAAGGCCTGGAGGAAGGGGCGCATGGTCGTCTGCTCCGTTGTGTGGGTGGGGCCGGACGGCCAGAGGATACACGACGCGACGGCTGGGGACGCGCCGCGTACTCTTCACGAAGCCGGACCCTCTGGACGGAAGACGCCGCCGGTGTGGCTGCAGCACCTGGCGGTCCAACCACCCGCACCTCACCTCGCCCGAACCGATGGCATGGGCTATGTCACTGACTGGTCCGCCGCGGGCGGTCCTGGGGTTGGAGTGGGTGGTGGAGAGAGACTGAGCCTTGGGACGCTGGAGCTGAGACGCATGAAGCTGCTGTTTTCGGAACAGAAGCCCGACTACGACCACTACGTCTTTCCCTACGCCATCTGGGCGGTGCCCGAGGCAGGCGAGACGCCGCCGGACCTCTTCAATGCCGGCTTCCTGCCGTCGTCGCGCAACCTGGACCGGTTCTACCTGTGCCGTCAGGTGCGGGTGGACCTGGCGAGCTTCAAGCCGTCGTCGGAGAACCGCCGCATCCTGCGCAAGGGCGCCGACCTCGAAGTCGAGCTCGTGACGCGCGACCAGTTCGACTACACGCCCGAGCGGCGCCAGTTCTTCAAGACCTACGCGGACATCAAGTTCGGCAACGACGTCATGTCCTTCGAGCGGCTGGACTCGCTGTTCAGCTCGCCGATCATCTCGCACCTGCTGGTGTTCACCGACGCCAAGACCCGCCAGCAGGTGGGCACGGCCACGCTCTACGTGGTCTCGAAGGGAATGGCGTTCTACTACTACGCGTTCTACGACCTGAACTACTACGCCCGGAACCTAGGGATGTTCATGATGACCTCGGCGGTGGGGTTGTTCGCCGAGCGCGGGTTCCGGCACCTGTACCTGGGCACCTGCTATTCGCAGGCCGCGCTGTACAAGACCCAGTTCGCGGGCGCGGAGTTCTTCAACGGCTTCCGCTGGTCGTCCGACCTCGACGAGCTCAAGTACGTCATCAAGCGCAGCGAGGGTACGCAGCACGAGCACCTGCTCGAAACGGCGGAGTACCGCGAGCGGTTCTACCAGGGCGACCTGGCGGCCATGGCGCAGGCGAGCCCCTTCCGCGTGTCGGCGAAGTGAGCGAGGGGGCACGGGCGCCGAGGCCACCTTCGTGTCGGCGTGTCGGGGGCAGTCGAGCGCGTAGGCCGCTCCTGGCTCACGAGGGCCTCACTTCGGCGAGGTGATGCGGGAGCGGGTGGGGGAGAAGTCGCAGCGCGGCGAGGAGAAGACCTTCTCCAGCCGGTCGCCGACGACGAAGAGATCGGACAGGTGGTCGCAGGGCATGGCGGTCGACTCGCGCCCCCAGCGCACGAAGAGCAGCGGAGCGTGGCCCGGGACATCGATGCGCAGCTGCAGCAGCGACCTGGGAGAGTGCTCGAAGCCCCAGGTCATGCGCTTGGGCTCCTGGCCGGGCTCGGCCCACTCGTAGGTGAGGATCTGGCCGTCGAAGGTGGTCTTGAGCCGCGTGTCCTTGGGGCCGAGCCTGGTGATCTTGGGCTCGATGGGCGAGGGGGTCATCAGCACCATGCCGTCCTCGACCTTGGGGCCCTTCTCGAAGCAGACCGAGCCGAAGTAGTGCGTCTCCTTGCGCTCGGTGTCCGGTGGACCGCCGCCGTCCTGGCCGAAGGCGAAGCGGACCGTGCCGCACAGCTTCTTGGGTTTGAGGGGAGCGATGCCAGAGTCGGTGAGCAGGTAGAAGGAGACCTGCGCGAGCTCGGACGGGAGCGCAGCGTCGAAGTGGAGCGAAGGGTCCCAGTCGATCTTGCTGCCCAGCTTGAGGATCTTCTTCTTGTCGGCGGCGGTCGGGGCGTCGAGGTTGACGTCGGTGATGTTCTCCTTGGCCAGCTTCTCCCAGTCCACGGCGACGGCGCGCGGCAGGTTGGAGCTGAGGAGGCCGCCCTGGAGCGTCCCCGGCGAGTACTCGATGGTGATGGCGGGGGGCTCGGACCCGACGGCGGGTGCCGAGAGGAGCGCGAGGGCGAGGACGAGGAGGCGCATGCCGCAATCCTATAGCGGCGCGCGGGGCCCCCCTCTTATCCCCCCGTCGCTGATGGATGCTCGGATTGAAGCAAGGACGCTCACTGCTCCGGTGGGACGGTCGCGCGATGCTCGTCTCGCCCCTGGTCTGACACGGGACTTGTCCATCACGAGCAGGGTCGCACGGACTCCTTCAGTGTCACGCCGCCGGTCGGACGGGGCAGAGGCGGGCTCCTCCCCTAAGCAGTGGGCCCACTGAACTCAATCTGGAGGTCCCGTCCGCGCAGGGGAGGCGGGGGAGGGGCGGCGGGGCAGAGGCGGGCTCCTCCCCTAAGCAGTGGGCCCACCGAACTCAATCTGGAGGTGCCGTCCGCGCAGGGGAGGGGCGGCGGGGCAGAAGCGAACTCCTCGCCCATTGAGCCCACCGAATTCAATCTGAGGTTCCCCTCTGCGTGCATCTTTTGGTGGTTTTCAGCGGCCTGCTGGACAAGATCTCCGCTCGCGCAACGCGACTCCGGGGAGGAACTCCACCATGCGCCAGCTGCTCATCGCCCTCTGCTGCTGCGGCTTCGCCTTCGGGCTTCCGGCCTGCGGCGGCAACGGTGTCCCCGCGCCGGGCCTCGACGCGAGCAGCATTTTCAAGTCCGATGCCGGAGTCGGCGACGACCCCACCGCCTGCAAGGGCACCTGCACCTGCCCTGCGGACGTCAATTGCGCCTGTGCATCGGGCTCCGACTGCACCGTCGACTGCGCCATCGGCGACCTGAACCCCAAGTGCAACGTCGCCTGCTCCGGCACCTCCAAGTGCGACGTCGACGCCCAGGACAACCTCAAGCTCGCCTGCTCCAACACCGCGCAGTGCACCGGCGCCGGCCGCGACGGCTCGGACCTCGGGTGCAGCAACGACGCCAAGTGCGACGTGTCGGTGATGGCCGGCAGCAACGTCACCTGTTCCAACCAGGCGAGCTGCAAGGTCAAGGTCGGCCTGAGCACCCATGTGGTCTGCAGCGGCAGCGCGACCTGCGAGCTGTCGGGCACGGCGAACGACGAGTACACCGTCGTCTGCTCCGACAGCGCCAGGTGTGCCTGCCGCGGCAACTGCAACATGACCTGCGGCACGACCGGCCTGGCGACGACCTGCGGCGACGGCAGCAAGGTCTGCGGCAAGGCCTGTCCGTAGTTCCCGCTCGTTCGGCCATTGAGGCGTTCGGGCTCGTGCGCGGTGCGCGAGCCCGAGGGCCCAGAGGAGAGTGCTTCGATGCCCAGCGTCCTCGCGATCGTGAGCAAGTCGGTGTTCGAGAAGACGGTCCCCGAGGACGTCGAGCTCGGCGGAGTCGTTCTGGTCAGCCGCTACACGTCGTCGCACAAGGCGTTCGAGGGGCTCGGCAAGGGCGACGCGATCTTCCTGGTGACGGTGCGGCCGCCGGACGAGTGCCTCTGGCTGGTCGGCATCCTCGAAGCCCCCTCGCGCCAGGGCAGCGACTGGGTCTCCGCCCCGAACCAGGTGCCGCTCACCGACGCCACCGCGGTGCTCGAGAAGCTCGCCTTCGAGTCGGGGGCGGGCCTCCGCGCGAAGAAGGGCGCGCTCGGGATGTCGCTGCAGACGCCGCGGGTGCTCTCGGCCGCCGACGTCGCGCTCCTGCGCCGGCTCGTCCCCAAGCTCCCGGCGGGCAAGGTCGCGGCGAGGAAGGTCGTCGGCAAGGTGGCGGCTACGAGGGCGCCAGCCAACGCCGGAAGCGGGGCCCAGGACAAGGTCGGGGCCAAGCCCAAGTCCAAGCCTGACGCCGCGGGAAAGGGCGAGCTGCGGCTCGAGCCGCTCCGCAAGCCGTTCCGGGGCAAGTCCCCCGCCGCGACCGCGTCCGAGCTTCGCCCAGCTCGCCTGCGCCATGGGCGGCAGCGCGAAGGAGCTGTCCAAGGGTGTGCCGGAGATCTGGGCGGAGGTCGGGGTCGTGGACGTGGCCGACGCCACTGGCAAGGTGAAGTACCAGCTCTTCCTTTGCGGCTACGGCGACGGCTGCGTCTTCACCGCCGGGACGACCAAGGTGGCCGCGAGCGTCTGCCAGCACGGCTTCGAGCCGGTGACGATGTCCCAGGCCGAGGTCCGCGCGTTCGCCGCCGCCTGGACGAAGGACGCCAAGCGCCGCGGCCTGCCGGTCGGCCACATCGAGTGGGAAGACGGCGGGGACTGAAGCGCGAAGGACGCGAATCCCTCGAGCAGCCCCTGGCTATCGTCCAGGAGCTGCTCGTGTCTTTCCGCGGCGCTTCCGGGAACGCTCGTGCCCAGCGCTTGCGCGCTTCGATGGCGAGGCTCCTAGGGGCTCGTCACCGAGAACACGAGGTCGTCGTGATCGTCATAGGTCCCGGTTCCGCAGGGCGCGGGACTGCCGTTGCGCCGGAAGCGGCCGCGGATCGACTGCTCGGACCCGGCGGGGAGGACGTAGCTGGCGCTGAGCGTTCGTTGTCCCGTTCCGGGCGGGGTCAAGGTGGCGATCAGCTGCCACACGGGGCTGGCGGCGTTGGCCGCGTAGTAGAGATCCAGGCGGTCGGAGGAGCGGTTGTTGACCCAGACGGTCGCCTCCACGGTGACCGTCGCGCCCGGGCTGAACGACCCGCCGCCGCTGCGCGAAATCCGTAGCCGGTCCAGAGACTCGTTCGAGTGGTACTTCCCCGACGTGCCGTCCGCGCAGGAGCCGCCCAGGGTGTTGGGCTGATTCGGCTCGGGACCGATGGGCCCGCGGCCATTGAGCAGGGTGCTCGAGTCGCAGACCCCCACGAACGCCGAGTTGCAGCGGGGCGCCCGCCGGGTGCTGTCGTAGGCGGCAGACGAGTTGACGACCGTGACGGCGACGGGGACGCTGGCGCCCTCCTTCCCAGCCAGGTCGAACGCCTTCGCGACCAGGCTGTGCGCTCCGTCGGCTCCAGCCGAGGTGTTCCAGCTCACCGACCAGGGCGCGGCGACGTCAGAGCCGAACCAGACCCCGTCGACCCACAGCTCGACCCAGGCCACTCCGCTGTCGTCGGAGGCGGCGATCGTGACCGGAACGGCCCCGCGCAAGCTCGCGCCTGGGCCGGGCGAGGCGATGGAGGCCGACGGTGGCGTCAGGTCGTTGAACGCGACCACCGCGACGGAGTCGGAGCTCGTATTGCCGGCCGCGTCGCGCGCCACCGCGCTGAGCGTGTGCGGCCCGTTGGCGACGGCGAGGCTGTCCCAGGTGGCCGAGAAGGGTGCGGCCGTGTCTTCTGCCCCCAAGGCCACCGCGTCGACGAAGAACTGCACCCCCACGACCCCCATGTCGTCCGAGGCGCTGGCGGCGACGGAGACGACTCCCGAGACCGTCGCTCCCGCCCCCGGTGCGGTGATGGCGATGGCAGGGGGCGTCCGGTCGTTGAGCGAGACCACGGCGATGGAATCGGAGGACGAGCTCCCTACGGCGTCGCGAGCCACCGCGGTCAGCGTGTGCGGCCCGTCGGTCGCGGCGCGGCTGTCCCACGCGGTCGAGTAGGGCTCGGTCGTGTCCTCTGCCCCCAAGGCCACCCCGTCGACGAAGAACTGCACCCCCACGACCCCTACGTCGTCCGTGGCGGCGGCGGACACGGCCACGACGCCCGTGACGCCCGCGCCGTCCGCCGGCGCGGTGATCGCCACCGACGGCGCCGCGGTGTCCAACAGAGCGGGACGGACGGCGGGGTTGGCGGGAGAAAGGTAGCGAAGCGGCCAGTCGGCCCGCGTCGGCGAGTAGGGCGCGCCCGTCGTGAGCACGGTCGCCACCCCAGACTCGAGGGTCCCGTTGATGCCTCCCCCCACGTAGGTCATGTAGACGACGGCGAGATCGGTCAGGCCGTCCTGGTTGAAGTCCCCGACCGAGACGCTCGCCTCGTAGCCGGCGGGCTGCTGGCCGTTCATCCCCGGAAGGTTCCAGGACCGGGCGAGCGTGTTGTCGCGCCGCAAGGCGAGCACTCTCGCGGTGGAGTTGCTCTGGTAGTAGGTGGTGAACGGCAGGATGTCCTGCGCCAGGAGCCCGTCCTGGCCGGCGACCGTGCGCGACTCGGCGAAGCTCCAGGGGTCCACCCGGAGGCTCGGGGCGAGCGAGAGGCTCCGGGGGAGGACGGGGTCCTCGACGGAGGTCCACTCGTGCCGCGTCACCAGGATCTCCGGGTAGCCGTCGGCGTCGATGTCCGCGGCGGTGACGGCGCCGAGCCAGTTGCTGGAGGACTCGACGCGAGGCCAGGCGGCGGAGACGGGCGTCCCGTCGGCCCTCAACGCGTAGAGGCGGTTGTAGGCGGACACGACGATTCTCGTCTCGCCCGTCGCGGTCCAGATCGACCAGCGCGAACGACGTGCCCAGGCTGGCCATCGACACCGGCGAGCCCGGCCGCTCGGCTCCATCGGCCCCGAGCACGTGAACCTGGTTGGCTGCCGAGGAGCCGGCCGTGAGGACGACCACGCTGGGCGTCGAATCGCCGTCGAAGCGGCCCACCGCGACTTGGGCCACGTAGCCGGAGAAGGTGGGGACCGACCACGTCAGCGGGGCGCCGTCGGCCGCGAATAGGCGCAGGGTCGAGGTCGTGCTCGAGAGCCCTTCCACGACGACGATCTCCTTCCCCGGGGAGTAGCCGAGGTCCGCGGCCAGGACGCGGTTGGCGTTCGTCATCGACAGGGCGGAGTTGGAGTTGGAGACGGAGATGGGGAATTGCCCGCCCACCAGCGCCCCGTCCGCGTGCCAGGCGAAGAGCTTGGAGCCGCTGCCGGAGACGACGGTCCCCAGGGCCAGGATCTCTTGGACGCCGTCGCTCTCGAGGTCCTCGACCAGGACCGCCGACGACTGGAAGTTCGAGTTGACCGAAGGCGCGAGGACCGTGGACGAGCCATCCGCGCGGAAGACGCGCAGGTGGTTGCTCTCCCCCACGATCACCTCGTCACCCGGAAGGCCGTCGACGTCGCTCGCCGCCTGCTGGGCCATCGCCCCGTAGTCGAGCACGGTGCCCTGGACGAGCGTCCCGTCCGGCGCGAACCGGCGGAACTTCGAGGGCCCCAGGCAGCCGATGCGCGGCGGCGAGACCAGCGTCAGGGTCGTTGCGCCCGAGGCGGTCGCCGGGACGAACCCGCTCTTGCTGCTCGGCGCGTTGTCGAGCCACTGCGGCCAGGCCGGGGACAGGAGGTCCGGCTCGAGGTAGACGAGGGTGAAGGTCTCGCTGAAGAAGCCCGCGTTCTGCACCCGGACGCGCAGGGTGTAGTGGCCGGCCGCGAGGCTCGCGGGGGTCGCCCAGGTCGCCAGCAGGCCGCCGACCACCGGGGACAGGCCGCCGCCGGGCAACGTCACGTCCTGGCTGCTCCAGCCCGAGGCGGGGTTCACTCCCGGAGCCCACGCGACCTGGTAGGAGCTCAGGCTCGGGCCGGTGGCGGTGCCCACGACCGAGAGCGGAAGGCCGGCCTTGTGCACCACCGAGAGGTTGGGGACCCGCGGCGGCGGCGGCGAGGTGACGGAGACGTAGTCCACGACGAGCTGCATTCGGTCGACGAAGGCCCGGCCGGCCGTGTCGTAGGTCGTGAGCCGGATGGTGTAGATGCCGTCGGCGAGCGTCGCCGGGTCGAAGCCGGCCAGCGGGGCGTGGTCGACCGCCGAGACGCCCTGCGAGAAGACGGTCCAGTTGTTGTAGGGCTCGGTCCCGGCGGCGTATTCGAGCGTGAAGTGGGAGAAGGCCGCGCCCTGGGCGACGCCGGAGAGCACGGTGGGGGCGCTGACGTGCGCGCCGTCCGCCGGGGAGAGCACCTTGGACTCGAGGACGGCAGGGGCCGCCAGCGCCGCCGCGGCGTCGATGCGGCCAAACCCGGAGGTGAGGTCATAGCCGGTGTAGAAGCCGGCCTCGGCGGCCGTGCTGCGAAGCGCCTGGCGCACCTGCTCCACCGAGTAGTCGGGGTGGTGCGCGAGGAGCAGCGCGGCGAGGCCCGCGGCGTGAGGGCAGGCCATGCTGGTCCCCGTGGCCCGGGTATAGAGGGCGTCGAGCGGGGTCCCCAGGCTGGTGCCGGAAGCGCGCAGCGAGAGGATGTCCACCCCAGGGGCCGCCACGTCGATCCGGCTGCCGTGGTTGCTCGAGTAGTACACGGAGTCGTCGTTCCGGGTCGAAGCGACGGTGATGACGTTCGAGAAGCTCGCGGGGAAGTAGCCGCGGACCTCGGCGCCTGCGTTGCCGGCGGCCGCGAGGGTCACCACGCCGAGGCTGTTGGCGTAGTCGATGGCCTCGGCCACGGTCTGCGAGGTGCCTTCCCCGCCCCAGCTGTTGTTGACGACGTCGGCGCCGTTGTTGGCCGCGTAGAGGATGGCGTTGGCGAGCCCGGAGGCGAGGCCGCGGCCCGAGGCGTCGAGCCCCTTGGCGACCATGACGCGCGCGCCCCAGGCGACGCCGACGACTCCCACGGCGTTGTTCCCGGCCGCGGCCACGGTGCCGGCGACGTGCGTCCCGTGCCCATTGCCGTCCTCCGGGTTGTTGTCCGAACCCGGCGACTGATAGGAGGCGCCGATGAAGTCCCAGCCGCGCACGTCGTCGACGTAGCCGTTGCCGTCGTCGTCGAGCCCGTTGCCGGCGATCTCGTCGGCGTTCACCCAGGCGTTGGCGGCGATGTCCGGGTGGTTGAAGTCGAGCCCGGTGTCCACGACCGCCACGACCACGCCCTGGCCGTGGGTCGTGTCCCACGCGGTGGCCGCGTTGATCCGCTTGAGGCCCCAGAGGTCGTCGAAGGCCTGGCCCCAGCTTCCCGTCGTCCCGAAGTACGGGTCGTCGGGCGTCAGCGCGACCGCGACGACCGCGTCCGCCTCCGCATACTCCACGGCAGGGTCCCGCCGCAGGCGGGCGAGGGTCTCGGGGACCGCCGCGGCGCGGTCCAGCTCCAGGACGTAGGTGCGCGTGACGTCCGGCGGCCTGGCGCCGAGGTCCCGCCGAGCCGCCCGGCGCGGGAACTTTTCGCGGACGAGGTCCGAGACCCGGTCCGCCGGGAGGTTGCGCTGCTTCTTCAGGGAGACGAGGTCCTTGAAGACCGGGGACAAGACCACGCCCCGATGGCGCTGGAGGAAGGCGGCCACCGCCGAATCACGCGCGTCCCTGGACTCGAGCCGCAGGGTCCTCTGCGGGAGGGAGGCCTCGATTCGCTCCGAAAGCTCGGGCTTGAGCTTGACGATGAGCCGCGCGCTGGCCGGCTTCGATGCGTCCGGGGCCGCTCCAGGACCCGAGGCCGTGACGGTGCCGACGGCCGAAAACACCAGCAGCTTCCCAGCGCATAACCAGCCCAAGGTCTAGTCGTCATTCGAGAGATCCCCTCCGTAGCCAGGTGTGGCTACTCACGAGTTGCATCGGGCAGTCTGCGGAGACGTTCCCGCCTCATGCCGACGCGACCACAGCTGCGCGGCATCCTAGTCGGAGGGTGAAGGGACGGGCAATGCTGCGAGTGCGTCTCGATTCCGAGCCGACCCGTCCCGGGCGGTGACACCCGGGCCGCGACGCAGGCGTGGCGGCCGGCGGAGTCGGGTACGCTGACGGCCGATGCACTACCTCCTCGAATGCGAAGAGCCGCTCTCGCCCAACGGCGAGGCGCTCCTCGAGATCCACAACACCTTCCGGGTCGGCGGCATCCGGCTCTGGAAGTCGGGGACGCGGCACCTCAAGCCCGTGCCGCAGCCCATCGAAATTCCGTTCGACACCTTCCGCGGCTACGACGGCCCGCCGGTCGAGCTGCTGGACCTGGGCATCCCCATCATGTCCGCGCGGCTCGCCGAGGAGTTGGCCGCCGCCGGGGTCTCGAACATCGACCTCTACGACGCGACGCTCGTCCACCGCGGCACCGGCGCTCGCTACCCGTACAAGGCCTTCAACATCCTCGGCCTGGTCGCGGCGGCGGACCTCGGCAAGAGCGAGCAGGTCGGCGAAGGCTCCTTCACCCGCCTCGTGCTCGACGAGGCCGCGTGCCGCGGCCGGCTCCTGTTCCGCCTGGAGGAGAACGTCAACGCCATCGTGGTGAGCGAAGAGGTGCGCGACCACCTCATCGCCAAGGGCTTCACCACGCTCCGGTTCAGGCGGCCCGAGGATTGGGTTCAGCTCTAGCCGACGCGAGCCGCCGCTCAGTGCCTCGCTCTGGAAGGAACGCTGATATGCGGTCGCGGGAAGAGGTGCAGTCGGTTCTGCCGGTCGCGCTGCCACAAGCCGCGGATGAACTGGGCCGAGAAGAGCACGGTGAGGACGAGGGTGCCGAAGAGGAGCACCATGCCGTCCCACTCCGGGCTCAAGAGCAAGCTGGTCATATTCACCCGCCGCCTTTCCGAGGGCGCCGCGACGTCGGCTCAACGCGGGCCACTCGATGGAGTGGTAGCGCGGCGATCGCCGCTTGCGACCTGCAAATGGGTCCCTGGCGCGAGGTCAGAAGGGTGGGGCATTTCTCCGTCTCGGCTCGATCGCTCGGCTCCAAGGCGAGCGCCTCACGCACGTCACGGCGAAGGACGTCCGGTCTCCGGCGGCAGGCTGGGATAGAAGACGAGCGATGGATCGCCGAGCAGGTTGTCGCTTCCCTGCAGGGTCAGCTCGTTTCCGCTTCCCAGCCAGCAGCTCGACGTCTTCTTCCACTCGTCGACGAACACCTGGTCGACCGTCTTCGATGCGTAGAACGCCTCCCCGACCGACGCACCTCCCGCGAGGAGCTTGTAGAACCGATAGGTGACCTCCGGGCTGACCACGACGGCGGGGCCAGGCACCTTCTTGAGGGCCACCTCGTTGAAGGAGTCCGAGCCCGGAAAGTAGAAGGTGCCGACCGAGCAGGTGGCGGAGTCGAAGACGGCGAAGTTCTGCACGAACGGCGTCTGCGACAGCGGCGTCTGGAGCGGAGCCGCGATGAGGTCGTGAGCCTCCGTGGAAGCCCTGGGTAAGCAGGGCGTCGGCTCCGTAGAACAGCTCCTCGAACCGCTCGGCCTCGGGCCAAAGTCCGGTGGCCGCGTCCTGGGCAAAGGCCTCGCGGGTCATCGCGAACCCTGCCTCGCTGAGGGCGCGCGACGCGCCCAGGCGGCCGGCGTTGCAGGGGCGCCACTTTCCCCACCAGCGACCGACGTTGGCGGGATCGGCGTAGTCGGTGTCGCAAGTCGGGTCCGAGACCTCGGCCGGACCGAAGACCGCGTCGGAGAGCGACACCCAGCTCTTGGGGATCTCGCCCCGCGCGGCTCGCTCCGCCACCTCGCGGGTCTTGCCTGCGATGGCGATCACCTCTTCCGGCGTCCGCACCGGCCAGCGGCCGACGAAGATCATCGCCGCCAGGTCCCACTGCGCGGTGTCGAGGTCGTCATTGAGCCCGTTCCCGTCCGGGTCCCAGTCCGCCAGGTCGGCGAAGAAGACGTCGGTGTACTCCTCGCCCGGGTACGTGTCGCAGGGGAGGTTGCGGTAGTAGTAGCCGGTCGGCACGCTCCACGGCTCCGCGAGTGAGTTCATCTGCAGGTGGCAGCCGGGTGGGGCGGTCCCGGCGGCGTCGAGGATCTGCTCGACCTGGGCATCTCCGACGAGCAGCACGAACTGGGTCCCGCGGCTCTTGAACTGCCGCAGCGCCGTCTTCAACCGGTCGGCGAGCAGGAGGCCCGGCTCGGCGCCGTAGGTCTCGTGAATCCACTCGAGGGTCAGGACCCCGGTCGCCTGCCCGCGCTGCTTCTTCCAGTCGACGAACTCCCCGAGGGCCTCGACGAACAGCGGGCGCGTGACGATGAGGAAGGGGGGCGCTGGCGAGCCTCCCGTGCAGGCTGCGTCGCAGCAAACAGCACTGCATAGGGCCACTCCACTCGCGTCGGGTGTCCCTGCGTCAGCACTGCCCGCGTCTACCGCCCCCGCGTCGCCTCCCCCTGCCGCCGCGTCAGCGTCTCCTGCGTCTGCCTCTTGGATGGGGGCCTCCGCATCCGCGCCTGCGAGTAGGGCGCCCACATCCCCACCGGGGTTCGCGTCGGCATCCTGTCCCGCGTCGAGAATGGCTCCTGCGTCCAGGCTGCTTGCCCCGTCCTGTGCGTCCCAGGCGACGGGCGGAGCTTCCACGTCCGGCGGCCCACCATCGAGTGCAGGAGCGGCGTCACTGCCCAGCAACGCGGCCGAGTCGGGCCTGCCGCTACTGCTGCCGCAGCCGGCCAGGGCCAGCAGCGCGGCGACAACCCACGCCACCGCTTTCACCGCGCGACCCTCCTCGACCCGACACGCCTGGCTCAGTCTGGTGGAAAGGAGCGCCGCTCAGGCAGTGGGTCAGGCAGGGGCCCCCATGCGGCCAGGTGAAGCGAAGGCGCCGAAGGCCGCCGACGCCGACACCCCAGCGCCCGACGCGGCTCACGCTGGCTTCGATGCCACCCCGCAAGCCGGGCCCGATGCCGCCGCGGGCGCAGTCGACGCGTCGGCGATTACCTTCGACGCGTCCCCAGCCGGGAGTCGACGCCGCGCAACCGGGAGATTCGGATTGCAGCGACTCGGGCGCGATCACTGGGGCCGATGCCTCGTCGCCGCTCGATGCATCGTCGGTCCGTGCCGACGCTTCCCTCGGCGCCACCGGGTCGGGCTGTGGCTGCAAAACGGGCGGAGAACCTGGGACCGTCGCAATCCTTCTGGGGCTTCTTGGGCTGCGGCTAGGCAGCCGGCACGCATGACCAATGCCCTTGCCGGCGGCTGAAGCCGCGCCCAACGATGCAAAGCCCGCCTGCGCGGGCTGGTTGGTGGCAGTTTCCGCTCAGGACGCCTGAGCCCAGGCGTCCCATCTGGCTCCTCTCAAACCGGTCCACTCCGTCGACTCCGTCCACCCCGTCCACGAACTGAATCGCCCTCAGGAGAATCGGGGACTTGGCGCTCGGCCGCTAGCGTCCGCGGCGGGGGCGCTCACCACGTGCGCCCGTGCACGCCGATGACCAGCGACGACCCGCCGTTGCCCGGCGCGGGCATCGTGCCGACGAGCGGCATCCAGTCGGCGACCTTCACCACCTCGCCCAGGCCGCGCAGCCCCTGCGACAGCGCCGACGACCCCGCCGGAGCCTGCCGGGGCATGCTCGCCTTCACGTCCTCCTTCGCGCCGTCCCCGCCCGGACCCAGCGCCGGGGCCGGCTGCTTCGCGTTGGGCAGCATCGGCCGCAGCTTGGGCAGCGCAATCGCCCCGGCGGCGATGCCCACCGCCGGCCCGATGGCCAGGCCCGCGAGGACCGGTGCCGGATCGTTCTTGCTGGAGAAGGCGGCGCCCACGCCTGCCCCGACCACCGTCCCGCCGGCGCCGAACAGGCTGAGCCAGCCGAACTCCGCCGGCTTGACCACGTCGGTGACGAGCAGCGTGCACCCGACGGCCGCTCCGACGTTCATGCCGATCAGCCCGCCCGTGGTCACCTCGTGGGCGTCGCGGTTCGCCAGCGAGCCGCCGAACGCGCCCATCCAGGCGCCCCAGGCCGCGAAGCCGCCGGACGCGAGCGCGATGCCCGTCGCCCGGTCGTCGAGCTGGGTGCGCGCCGCCGCGGCGGCCATGCCCATCGCGGCCCCGGCGCCGGCGCCGATGAGCGCGGCGCCCGCCCAGTCCTGCGTCTTGGTCGCATGTCCCGCCCACGCGAAGACCAGGCCTTCGGACGCCCCGAGCACGGTGCCCAGTGCGGCGATGCCCGCGCCCGCGCCGCCGCCGTAGTCGAGCCTCGGGGCGAGCAGCGCGCCGCCCAGGAGGCCCAGCGCCGATCCGCCCATCAACATCGCCGCCTGGCCCTGGCTGCCGGCCTCGGGCGTGAAGAGCGCCGCGCCCCCGCCCGCCGCCGCACCGATGGCGCTGCCGATGCCGGCCAGGCCCATCGTGCGCCACGACGGACGGCCGAAGGTGCTCGTCACCGCGGCGATCCCCAAGCCGCCCAGCCCGCCCGCGACCAGGCCGCCGGCGACGTGCCGCGCCTCGACCTTCTTGCTGTCGCGGATCAGGAACGGCAGCCACGCGCCGTACCAGAGGCCATGCAGCGGCGCCCAGGTGAGCAGCGGCATCGTCTCGCGCTGCACCTCGATCTTCTCGTGCAGCGCGCCGCCCAGCACCAGGCCGAGCGTGCCCGCGCCAAGCATCGCCGCGGTGGCGTAGCCGTCGTGGTCGGTCGCCAGCAGGCCCACGCCGAGCCCACCCGCCGAGAAGAGCGCGTCCAGCGCCAGGGCGTTGACCGACGCGTCGGCCGGGATCTCCACGAACGGCGCGAGCGAGGTCGTGGCGGCAATGGCGAGGCCCGTGCCGGCCAACAGGCCGCCCGCGACCCTCGCGGCGTCCGCCCGCTCCCAGCGGGATTCGAGGACCAGCGGCAGGAACTGCCCGGTCCACGCCCCGACTGTCGTGCCCACGGCGATGAACGGCCGGTCGCCCTCGCCCAGCGTCACCTGCGGCCAGACCGCCGAGCCCAGCGCCAGGCCGCCGACGATCCCCGCGGTCAGGCCGATGCGCATCGCCTGGCTGCCCTTGGGGTCGACGAGGAGCCCGAGGCCGAGCCCCGCCGCCGCCCCGTCGATGCCGCCGAGGGTGATGAGACCCATTCCCTCCGCGGGGATGCCCGTCGCGTGGCGGATGGCGGTGAGGGCGATCGCGCCGGTCGAGGCGCCGAGCAGGGTGAAGCCCGCGGTGCGCCGGTCCGCGGTCGGCCAGTCGCTGCCGGCCAGCGACGGCGCCAGAGCACCGAGGAGCGCGCCGTAGCCCAGGCCGACCGGGATCGCGGCGGCGTCCGCGCCCTCGAGCGGCGTGAAGTGCTGCACCAGCGCGCCGGCGGTCGTGCCCAGCGCCGCGCCCGCGAAGGTCAGGGAGTAGTCGCCCGAGCCGCCCTGCTGCCACGCGAGCAGGGCCACGCCCAAGCCCAGGCCGGCTCCCAGTCCCGTCAAGGCGCTCACCGACGCCGCGTCCGACCCGGTGAAGTCGATGAGCTTGGAGAGCACCAGGCCGGAAGCGATGCCCGCCGAGGTGCCCAGCAGCACGCCGCCGCTCCAGGGGTCGGCGGTCGGCCGCGGCGAGATCGCTCCCGCGAGCAGCAGGCCGTACCCCGCGCCCATCGCCGCATTGAAGGACGCGAGCCCCACGGCCTGCAGCGGCATCCCTTCGGAGCTGAAGTGGAGTGCGCAGTCCAGGAGCAGCGAGACCGCGGCCATCACCGGGATGCCGATGAAGGCGCCGAGGCGCTCGGGCTGCGTCTGGCCGGTCGGGACCATCATCCCCGCGCCGAGCCCCATGCCCAGGCCCGCCAGCGCTCCGAGGGCCGGCACCGCGACCTGGCCGGCCGAAGCGCCGGAGTAGTGCGTGGCCAGCGCCACCCCGAACCCGCCCAGCGACAACCCGACGAACGCGCCGCCCACGCCGCGCCGCCCGCCGTCCCAGCGCGGCTCGGCGAGCGTCGGAGCGAGCGCGCCCAGCACCGCGCCCCAGCTGATCCCCGCGAAGGCTCCGGCCACGTCCGGCCCGGTGACGTCGTCGGCGAGGAGCGCGCCGCCGACCAGGCCGACGGCGGAGCCCGCGAGGATCCCCGCGAGATCGGCCCGGCCGCTCTCCTGGAACGCGAGCAGCGGAATGCCGGCGCCGAGCAGCGCGCCCAGCGTGGTGGTGCCCAGGGACAGCGCGTACTCTTCCGCCGTGGGCTGGATGAAGTGCGACAGCACGAGCCCGCTGGCGACGCCCGCCGAGGCGCCCAGCAGCGCGCCGCCCGCCAGCTGCCGGCCGGGCGTCCTCGCGATGAGCCCGGTGGGGTCCGCCATCCCGGCGACGAGCATGCCGGCGCCCAGGCCGTTGGCCGCGCCGACGAGCGCGAGCGGGACGGCATGCAGGCCGTAGGGCTCGTTCAGCCTCAGCGGTTGCTCCAGCGCCGCGGAAGCCAGCACCAGCGACAGGCTGCCGGCGACCGCGCCGATCCGGGCGGGCTGCATGCTCTCGCCCGGCCAGGCGAGGCCGAGCCCCAGGCCCATTCCCAAGCCGGTGAGCCCTGCCACGGTGGGCACCGCCACCTCGGAGGCGTCGGCGTCGATCAGATGGGAGAGCGTCGCGCCCGCGAGCGCCACCACCGGTGCGCCCAGCAGCGCCCCGCCGACGGCCTGCCGCTCCCGGCCGGCCGACGGGTCCCAGTGCGCGTCGAAGAGCGTCGGCAGCAGCCCGCCCCAGAGCGCGCCGTAGGCGGTCCCGGCGCCCAGCGCGAGCACGTCGGGCGGGCGCAGGCGGACGAAGTGCGACGCCACCGCCGCCGTCGCCAAGCCTCCGACCGAGCCCGCGAGCAGGCCCCAGGTGTCCGCCGGGCCCGGTTGCGCCGCGAGCATCGAGAGGCCGAGCCCTGCGCTCGTGCCCATCAGCCAGCCCGAGGCTCCCAGGGCGAACTCCGGCGCGCCCGGGTCGACCGCGCGCGAGAACAGCAGGCCCGAGATGAGGCCCGCCGAAGCGCCCATGAGCGCGCCGCCGAGCACCTGGCGCGGGGGGGTCTTCTCGAGCACTCCCGAGGCATCGGCCGCTGCCGCCACGAGCATGCCCTCGGCGGCGCCCGCAATCACACCTGCCAGGGCCAGCGGCGCGTCCTTGGCCGCGAACCCTTCGTGCAGCCGCAGCGGGCGGTCCAAGGCGAGCGACAGGGCGATCATCCCGGCGCTGCCGGCGATGGCCCCGATGCGCGCCGCCTGCAGGTCGTCGGAGGGCCACGCCAGCCCTGCGCCCAGGCCCAGGCCGGTGCCCATCAGGCCGGCGAAGGTCGGCACGGAGACCTCCGCGGCGGTCGCTTCCGCGGCGTGCGAGGCGACGATGGCGCCGAGCGCGACCGCCGGCATCGCCAGCAGCACGCCGCCGCCCGTCGAGCGACCGGAGGCCCACTCAGCGCCGCCGACCGACGGCAGCAGCGCGCCCCACATCGCGCCGTAGGTCGTGCCCACCGCTGCCGCGAGGACGTCGGGCGGGCGAAGACGGAGGTAGTGCGCGGCGAGAGCGGAGGAGGCCAACCCGACCGCCGAGCCGGCCATCACGCCGATCATGTCGGGGACGCCCTGCGGGCCCGAGAGCATCCCGAGGCCAAGCCCGGCGCTCAGGCCCATGCCGACTCCGGTGAAGCCCAGCGCGATGTCCGCGGCCTGGGGCTCGACCACCGGCGACAGGAGCACGCCGGTCAGCCCGCCGACGACGCCTGCGGTGAGCGCGCTGCCGAAGAGGAGGGTCCGGTCGTCCGGGTTGGACGACTCACCCCCGGTGGCGAGCCCCGCCAGCAGGACCGTCCCCGCGCCCCAGAGCGTCGCGTAGGGACCGAGCGCCATGGCGTCGCGGTCGACCTTGAGGACGGGGTAGGCGAGCGCGGTCGCCACGCCGAGCCCCAGGCCGCCCAGCCCCGCGCCCAGGCCCCAGCGCGCCGAGTCGCCGGGCGTGGCCATCATCCCCACGCCCAGGCCGAGGAGGTTGCCCACCAAGGCGCCGCCGCCCATGGCGTACGAGCGGCCCACCTCCAGGTCGGTCGCCACCGAGAGGGCGACCGCGCCGAGGTAGCCGATGCCGAGCCCCGCGGCGAGGCCGCCCGCGCTGCGCGTCGAGCCGAGCAAGGGGTCGCGCGTCGCGCCCGCCGCGATCAGGCTGCCGTTCCAGCCGGCGGTGAGCGCGGTGACGCCCATGAAGTGGAGGTCGTTCGTCGAGAGTTCCACGAAGCGCGAGGCGGCCGCCGAAGCGACCATCGCCGGCAGCAGCCCGTACGCGAGCCGGTCGCTGAACGGCGACCTCTCGCCGAGCATGCTCGCGAAGCCCATGTCCGTCAGGCCGAGCCCCAGCACCAAGCTGTTGGCGAGCACGGTCTGACCGGGAGTCCACTTCAGCTTCGAAGCGGTGAGGATGCCCACGCCGATGCCCACCACCTCGCCGCCGGCGAGCAGGCCCCATCGGGCGCGAGGCTCGGAGCGGCCGAGGGTCTCGCCGAGCGCGGCGCCGGCGAGCGTGCCCCAGACGGTCGAGTTCGTGTACCAGAGCGCCTGGCTCAGGTCGGGCTTGAAGCCCAGGCGCCACAGGCCCCACGCCGCGCCGCCGCCGATGACCGCGCCAGCCGTGCCGACCAGCGCCAGCACGCCCTTGTCCTCCTGCTGGGCCATGAGCGTCAGGGAGACCATCAGCGTGCTGCCGGCGAGGGTGTTGGTCGCGATGGAGAGCGGCACGCCGCTCAGGACCTTGCGCGGCGCGATGTCCAGGCCGGGCTCGGCCGGGCCAGCGGTGAGCGCATCTTCGATGTCGATCGGCGATTCCTTCTCGGGCGCGGCCGGCGCTTCGGACACGGGCGCGGATTGCGCGGTGCTCTTGAGCTCCGACTCGGCTTCGGGCTCGGCCAGTGCAGCGGGTGGAGTCGGCTCTGGCTTGGGCTCCTCGGGCGCTTGGGCGACGGTCGGGCCGGGGAGGGTGGTCGCGGGCTGCGGAGCGGGTGGCTCGGCCTGCGTCGTTCCCGATTCGGGCAGCGTCGCGCGCAGGTTCTCGGTGGCCTGCGGCGCGACTTGCAGAGCCGCGACAGGCAGGTCGCTGGCGCGAGGTTGGCGATCCGCAGGCGCCGATTCGGGCTGGGCGACTGGCGCAGGCTCGGCGGCCGGAGAGAGCGCCACGGGTGCCGTGGGTGCCGCGACCGCGTCAACTGCGGCGGGCTGAATCGATTCGGGCTTCCTCTCGGGCGTTCGCAGCGCCGCCAGCTCCAGGTGCCGCGCCGCGGCGGCGCGCACCTCGGCGTCCTCCCGCGCGTCGTCGGCGATCGCGCGGGCCACCTCCACGTCCCCGCTCTTGGCCAGGATGGCCAGCGCCCAGATCCTCACCAGGCTCGAATGCGCCGGACCCTCCGGGGCGCGCGCCAGGCTGCGCAGCTGCGGGGTCCCGCCGATCTGGCCGAGCGCTTCGACGGCCACGAGCTGGAGGGACGGCTCGGGATCGCGCTCCGCGACCACGCCGATGAGCGGGGCGGCTTGCTTCACCTTGCAGCGCGCCAGCTCGCGGATCGCGTCGCGGCGCTGGACCTCGGTGGCGGGCGGGAAGAGATCGAGCAGCAGGTTCCCCATCCGTCCCGGCTCGCAGGGTTGCTCCTGGGCCGCCGGCCCGGGCACGAGCACCAGGCCATGGCCGAAGATCCGCACGGTCGCGCCACCCGGGGGAACCTGGATGTTCGCCGTGGAAGACCGGCCAGACTTGGTCACCGTGAGGAGGTGGGCGCCTGCCGCGGCCTGCAGCTCGCAGGGCACGGTGTAGGTGCTTCCGCCGTCCATCGAGACCTCGGAACGCAGCTCGGGGTCCGTGGCCTCGAAGCGGACCCGCTCCAGCACCGGTGGGGCGCTGGGGTTGACGGTTCGGCGGGGAGCACTGGCCGCGGGCGCCTGGGCTGGCGGGTAGAGGCCCACGACCTCGGCGCGCTCGACCACCTTGGTCCGGCCCGACGGATCCCCCAGGCCAACCCTCGCGGCGTCGTAGAACTGCACGACGGCGGTCTCCTGCCGTCCGTCGGAGTAGACGAGCGTCGCCCACTTCAGGACGTAGGCCGACCAGACTTGATCGGTGATCGCAGTCTCAGCGTGCGTCAGGGCTGGGACGGCCATGGACAGCGCCAGGCACAGCACGGCCGTCTTCGGCAAGCCGCGGGCACCAACGCGCTGTGGGTTCGCTGGCATGACCCCTCCGCCGCTGCCGCGGCTGCAAGACCGGTACTCACAGCCCACCGGGGAAGGGCCAGCCGAGCGCGGTGATTCTTCGACAAATCTGTCGAGAACTGCCCGCTGCCTCACCCTGAGAAGGCGTAGCGCTCGCTGACGCTGCCTGCGCAAGGCCTCAGAAGCACTCCCGGTGCTTGCGCCCGAAGATCTCCTCGATGAGCCGCGCGCGCTCGCGGCCCGGGTCCTTGGAGCGCGCTGCGCGATAGCGCCTGGCCCGGTCCGCGACCTTGGGGACCAGCCGCGCGACGGCCTTCACCAGGCGCACGAGGTCGCGCTGGGCCATGAGGCCATGCCCTGCCAGGAAGCCGTAGAAGTCGGACAGCGCCTCGGCGATCTCCCCGAGGGCCTCCCCGCCGTCGGCGTGGCGGATGACGAAGCTGTTGAGAATCTCCTCCAGGTCGTCGAGCTCGTGCACGTCCTCGTAGAGCGGGACCCGCTCCTCGAGCAGGCCCCGCCCCGCGAAGTCGAAGAAGGCCACCAGCGTCCGTTTCCGGGCGGCAAACGGCGCGACGAGGCCATCGCGCAAGCGCTCGAGGCCCATGGCCAGCAGCCGATCGGAGTTCCGGTCGGCATCTTCGGCGTCAGGCTCCTGGTCGCGGGGGCGCAGCAGGTACTTGAGGCGGGTGCCCCCGTTGCGCCGGAGGTAGGCGAGCGTCTGGCGGTTCTCCGCCAAGGCCTCGGTGGCCCGGGCGTCGCGCAGCGACGCAGCGCGGTCGAGCGCGGCCTCGGCCTCGTCCAGGCGTTCCGCATCGAGGGCGACGGCCGCCTTGTTCACCCAGAGCGCCGCCTTGCCGGGCTTCAACGCGACCGCCTTCGCCGACGCCTCCCCGGCCTTCTCGAAGCGCCCCAGCATCGCGTGCGCGCGCGCCAGCTCGCTCCAGAATTCGGCCTCGCCCGGGTGCCGCTCCAGCGTCTCGCGCAAGAATGGCGCCGTGAGGTCGAAACGGAAGGCGTCCTGGAGGTTGAGCACGACGTTGAGGGCCGACTCCAGCCGCTGCCGCTTCGTCCCCGGCTCGGGCCGGCGCCAGAACAGCTCGAGGCCTCTGAGGAGGTTGGCCTCTCCTTCCACCGGGTCGGCGAAGTGGAGCTGGCGCAGCCCGAGGTCGAGCAGCGCCGGGTAGAAATCGGGGTAGCGGCCGGCGATGCCCGCGAGACCTTCGAGGACGTCGGGGCCCTCCGCCCCGAAGACCTCCAGCTCGGCCTCCAGCGCGGAGTATTCGAACTCCGCCTCGTCCCAGCTCGAACGCGCGCTCCTCTTGCGTGCCATGCGCCTGCCCTTTCGCGGGCGCCACGCTGCACCGGAGCTGCGGGCGCCCGCCGGATGCTACTGCAACGCCCTCCAGGTCCGCGCGAAGCCGGGGAGCCGGCGACGAGGCCATTGGCTTCTTCGACACGTGCGGCAAGGAAAATGGTAGGCGGTTTGTGGGCTGGCGGAGGGCGACGGCATCCGGAAGAGGATCGGGCGTGGCTGCATGGGCCCATCCCCTGCGGCACCCGACGCTCTTGCCCAAGAGAGCGTAGACCGACCCGAGCGCGGCCGTATGGGAGGCGCGTGTTTGGGGAAGCTGCAAACGGGACGGAGCCGCTACCCAACGTCACCGGTGCGGGAGGGTCGACGCCGTCGCAGGAGGCGCGGCGGTCGAAGATCTCGGCCTGCGGCCCCGGCGGGCCTTGGCGACTACGGGGGCACCTTCCACCGCCCGAGCCGCTCGAGGGTCTGTCGGATCTCCTCCGGCTTGGCGACCTCGTCCACGAGCTTGCGCTTGCCGCCACAGGGGCAGCTGAGCACGTCGATGCCGAGGACCTTGTGCATCAGCTCTGCCCAGCGCACGTAGCGCTCGGCAACGGCGGGGGTCGAGATCCGTGCTCTCCGGCACCGGGGGCCGACGGCGCCTTCGCCGAGGGCCCCGACGGCACGCTCAACTTGCACGCCGGCGTGACCTCGACTCGCCCAATACGAGAGCCATTGCCGAACCACCCGAGAATCGCCCGCACTCACGGCGCGTTCAGACCTGTGCTCACGCTACGCGGCCAGCCGCAGCGGCGGTGGGTGGGATGGGGCCTCGGCAGTCCGGGCGGCCTCCAGCACCGGCAACAGGTCCGCAATCCGCTGCCGGCGCTTCTTCCACCGACCTGCGAAGCGGCTCTCCTTGTACAGGCGAGCGAGGACGAGCCCCCGCAGCTGGAAGTCTTGCTGGGGTGAGAGCGATTGCTCGCCCTCCCAGCGCGCGACGGTCACCCGGGTCAGCCCCAGAGCGCGTGCGAGATCCTCCTGGCCCAGCCCGACCGCAGTCTTGCGGAGGAAGCGCGCTTCGCCTCCCGACAAGCAGCGGTCGAGCCCGAGGAGCACCAGGACGGCCTCGTCCGAGAGCGCCTCGAGCATCGCCCCGGGGAGCGAGACCTCTTGGCAGTGGTCGCACTTGACGAGCAAGACCTCGCCCGTCGCCACCACAGGAATCCCGAGCTCGACAGAGGCGTCGTATTCACCGCGACGCACAGACGGCCGCAGGACGCCGCCGCAGGAGCACGGGACCTTGGTCAGAAGGACGGAGAATGTTGACTTCTTCGTCATGCCTAGAAAACCGTGACCAACCCAGGTGATCCAGAACGAGGTCGACGCCGACGTCCAGCCGGTCGCCTTCGAAGTCGACGCCACTCACCCGCCAAGACGTAGCCCCGGGGCTCGCCTGGTGGTCGGGATCGCTGTACGGCCGGCAGTCGGTGGCGTTCATGACAGCGTGCTTGATGTCCTGATAGCCGATATTGCGCTGCTTCATGCGCTTGAGCGCGTGCGGATCGATGAAATAGCGGCCCCTGTAGAAGGAGTCCTGAATCAGCGGAAGCGCCTTCGTTGCGTCCATGATGGATGTAGCAAATTGATACGGGTGCGTCCACCGCCCCCCATGGGTCCGGACCCGCTGGATGCCGGGTTGACAGTTCCTCGGGCTCCCGCCTCTTACGCTACTGGACGAGCCACCACCCGCACGTTCCCGTCGGGATCCGCGAAGTAGGCCGCCTCGTCTCCCCAGTCGCGCTTCGCGAGCGGGCGCGCCTGCCGCGACCCTCGGAACGATTCGGACCTCTCGACCCGCCCGCCCTTCCGGGATCTCACCCCGACGCGGAGCGCCCCCTCGCGCTGCGCAGATAGGCAGCGGCCAGTCCGACCAGGTCTTCGAGGAACCACGGCTCGGCGAGCCAGCTCGGCGACTCGTAGACGGCGTGGGAGATGGCCCCCTCCAAGGCGGCCACCAGGAGCGCGGTGCGGCGCTCGACCTCCGCGAGGCCGGGCAGCGCGCTCGACAGGTGCGGCACGAAGACGGCGACGAACTGCAGGCTCGCCTCGCGCATGAAGGAGTGGCCCGACACCTCCGCCATCGGCTCGCGGAGCGCCTTCGTGAGCTCGAGGTGCTCGCGCTTGACCGAGAGCAGCGCCCGGAGTGCGCGCCGCAGCCTCTCCTCCAGGTCGAGCCCGCCCGCTTCGGCCAGCGCGCGGTCCACGGCCTGGACCATCAAGCCGAAGTAGCGGACCTTCAGTGCCGTGACGAGCGAGCGCTTGTCAGGGAAGTACTGGTACAGGGTCCCTACCGAGACCCCGGCGCGGTCGGCGACCCGGGTCGTCGTCAGGCGCGAGAACCCCTCCCTCACCAGAACCTGAAGCGTGGCCTCCAGCAGCGCCTCGGTCGTCGCCTGGGACCGCGACTGAACCGGCTGCTTTCGCTGGCGAATCCGCCGCCGGAACCGCGCCTCGAGGGATGCGAATGGCGTACCTGAAGGATACTTCATATTCTCAGCATGCAGCTCGCGGCCCCCTCCCGCAAGACCCTGGACCAACCCCATGCGAACGATCCTCATCACCGGCGCCACCAGCGGCCTCGGCCTGGCTCTGGCGCGAGCCCTGGACGCGGTCGACGACGTCGAGCTGGTGCTCGGGGTGCGCAACCTCGACGCGGCGCGGCGCGTGGCGGCGACGCTGCGCCGGGAGCCGAAGGTGGTCGAGCTGGACGTGGCCTCGGTCTCCTCGATCCGCCGGTTCACCTCCACCTGGACCACGCCCTTGTTCGCGCTGGTGAACAACGCCGGGGTGCAGCTCCTGGGCCCCACCCAGCTCACCGAGCACGGCGTCGAGACCACCCTGGCCGTCAACCACCTCGGTCCGCTCCAGCTCACGCTCGGCCTGCTGCCCAGGCTCGAGGGCGGACGCGTCCTCGGCATCGGCAGCGGGACGCACAACCCGAATCACCGGTTCGCGCGCCTCGCCGGCTTCCGCGGGGGCCGCTGGAGCTCCATCGCGGCGCTCGCCCGCGGAGAGATGGACGCGGCCAGCGACGCCCAGCGGGGAAAGGACCGCTACGCGACGAGCAAGCTCGTGTCGATGGTGGCGGCGATGGAGCTGGCGCGCAGGCACCCCAAGGTCGCCTTCGCCACGCTCGACCCCGGCATGATGCCCGGCACGGGGCTGGCCCGTGCGAACCCCTGGTACCTGCGCTTCGCCTGGCGCGCGGTGCTCCCCTGGCTCGTCCCGCTGCTGGACGACGCCAGCAGCCCGGCGCGCTCCGCCGCGGCAGCCCGCCGGCTCCTGCTCGAGCTGCCCCTCGAGTCGGGAGAGGTCTACGACTTCACCGCGCGGCCCTCCACGCGAGTCTGGCCGGAGGCACGTTCTCCCGAGCTCGGGCGCCGGGTCGTCGACGAGAGCCTCGCGCTGCTGGACCAGGTCGGCGCCGCGGCGGCCTGAGCCACCTGCTCAGGAGTCGCTCGAGACGCTCGAGACTCGCGCGGTCGGTGTCGTCGGTGAAGGACCGGCCTGCGCATCGCGGCAGCGCCCGCTCAGGGCGCGAGGTGGAAGATCAGCCCCTCGCGCCCGCCGGCCCAGATCTCGCCCTCCGCGTTGCCGGTGGCGGCCTTCAGCTTCCCCGGCCGCGGCAAGCGAGACAACCGTCCAGGACGTCCCGTCCCAGCGCAGTGCCGCACCCTTGCCGTTGTCGAGGGATCCGAACGCCCACACGTCGCTGTCGGCCCTGCGCCAGAGCGCCTTCAGGTGCTTGGGCACCCGCGCCACCTCGGTCAGCTGCGTGCCGTCCCAGGTGACGAGCGCCGTGTTCTTCGGGTCCAGCTGCTGCAGCGCCCAGACCTTGCCCGGCGCGGCCGCCATGGCCACGACGTCGCCGCCGCCGGCGCTTTCGGTCGATGACCACTGGCTGCCGTTCCAGTGCATGAACGTCGCGCCCTTGGTCCCGACCCACACGTCGTCGCTCGCCCCCATCGCTACCGCGTAGAGATCCTTCGTGGTGTAGGTCTCGACCGGCTGCCAGGTGCTCCCGTTCCATCGCGTCGCCGTGCCTTCGAGGCCGACCATCCAAACGTCCGTGGACGAGAGGCCCGCGAAGGCGGTCGGCGTGTTGGTCGGGGAGACGCCCGCCCACGCGGTCCCGTTCCAGTGCGCGAGCACCGGCGTATACGCCCCGGAGATCTGGACGGAGCCGGAGACCCAGAGGTCCTGGGCGCCCGAGGTCCAGAGGCGGTTCACCGAGACGAGCCACGGCGGGAGGTCCAGGCGCTGCGACCAGTCGCCCTGGCGCGTCCCCTTCAGGACCTCGGTCGTGGTGGAGGCCCACACCACCGACGAGTCCGGAGCGACCGCGAGGTCCAGCACGTCGTGCGTCGTCCCCGCTCCGCGCTCCTTCCAGGCCGCGCCGTCCCAGTGCAGCGGGAGCCCTTCGCCGGCGGTCCAGAGGTCGCCCACCGACGTCCCATCGACCGCGCGGAGCATCCCGAGCGGCGCCAACACGGTGCGCCAGTGGGTTCCCGTGCGGTCCACCGCCTCCAAGGCTCCAGCGCTTGTCGTGACGAACACCTCGGCGCCCGGCGCCGTCCAGAGATCGGCGATGGCCCCGCTCGCGCTGGCCACGGTGCTCAACGTGGCGCCGTCGAAGTGCACGAGCTCTCCATTCGCCCCGCCGAACCAGACGTCCGCGGGCCCGGTGCCGAAGACCGCGCTGTACGAGGACGGCCCTTCGGGATAGCTGACGGACGTCCAAGCCTTGCCGTTCCAGTGCAAGAGCTCGTCACCGACGGCCCAGACGTTGTCGCGGGCGGTGCCCCAGACCGCTGCCGTGGAGAAGCAAGGGGTCTGGAGCGACCAGACCTGCCCGTTCCAATGCGCGAGGACCCAGCCCACGGCCCAGACCTCGTCGCTCCCGGTGCCCCAGACGGCGCTGAACTGAGAGTCGGCCATCGGCAGCTCCCATCTCGCCCCATCCCAGCGGATGAGGTAGCCGTTCCCCACAGCCCACAGGTCGTCGGGCGCGCTGGCCCAGACTGAAGTCACGCTCACGACCTCGCAGGGGCCTGCGAAGGCCGGCGGCAGATGCGTCCACGCAGCCCCGTTCCAATGCGCCGTCGCCCCGGGAGCGCCGCCCACCCAGACATCGTTCGGCGCGTTCGCCACCAGCGCGTACCAGTCGCCAGCGGGCAGCGGGCTCTCCTGCCGCCAGGATGGGCACCGACCGGCGTGGCCCGTGCACGTCTGGGAGCCGCCGCAGGCCGTCAAGGCGGGAAGCACGACGTCGGCTCCGCACTCCAAGGAGGCGCCATCGCAGACGTCCGCGACGTCGCAGCTTCCGGCCTTGGCACGGCAGACCGTGCCGGCCGGCGCGGGGCTGGCCGCGGCGGGTGGGCAGTCGAGGGTGGCTCCGTCGCAGACCTCGGGGGTGTCACAGGGCGAAGCCGGGTCGCGGCAGACGGTGCCCGCGACAGCCACGGAGATCTCTTCGGGCGGGCACGCGATGTCGGTTCCGCTGCAGACCTCAGGGGCATCGCATGGCCTGGCGGCGGGCCGGCAGACGGTCCCCGGAAGCTTGCGCGCGTCGCGGCTGCAGTAAGAGAACTTGCCATCGCAGTAGTCCGGCTCGTCGCAGGGACCCCAAGCGGGTCGGCACGGAAGCCCTGCGAGCGCGACCCGGTCGGGCGGGCAGACAGCGGAGTCGCCGTCGCAGAACTCGTCCGCGTCGCACACCTCCGCGGCGAGGCGGCACAGCGTCCCCATCGGTACCAGCGCGTCGGGCGGACAGTCGACGTCGGCGCCGGTGCACACCTCGACGACGTCGCACTCGCCCTGGGCGGGCCGGCAGACCGTCCCCTGCGGCGCCAGCGCTTTGGGCGGGCAATCGGCATCGACGCCGGTGCACACCTCGGCGACGTCGCACTCGCCCTGGGCGGGCCGGCAGACCATCCCCTGCGGCTGATAGCTGGCAGGTGGGCAGTCCGGGCGGAGCCCGTCACAGTGTGGGCTGGCTTCGCAAGCCCCGGGGGCGCCGCAACTCGCGCCCCTTTCCTTCAGCTCGTCCGGCGGGCACTCGTTCGTCCGAGAATCGCACCACTCCTCGCTGTCGCAGGGTCCCTTGCTCGGCCGGCAGACCTTGGAGAGGAATTGAGCCACGCATGTCCGGCCTTCGCAGACCTTGAGCGCGCACGGCAGCTCGGGGCCACAGGCTTCCCCCGCGCAGTCGGCGTCGGCGCAGTCGGTCTCCCCGTCGCCGTCCGAGTCGATCCCGTCGTCGCAGACCAGCTCGCGCTGGCACTCAGGAGATGTACAGGGCGGAGCAGGCGGGTTCGAGCACGAGCAGGAGCACGACCCCAGGAAGGCAGCGGCGACGCTGGAAGCGACGAGGAGGCAGGCAGGTGGGCGCATGGCCGGCGCATTATCCGCCGGTTCACCCCAAGTCGGTATCTGCGCAAGGCTCGCGGTTCTACCGCGGCCCTCGGCTCTCGAGGACGCGCTCGCACTCACGGGGGAAGAGGCGGGAGCGAGCTCCCGCTCCCGCCTCTTCGGCCCAGCGATCGCCTGGCCCGATCTACCGGAAGAATGGCCCGGGCGAGGCTCGACGCTTCAGGAGCCGGAGTCCTGAGGCTTCAGGCTGTAGTCGGGCGTCAGATCGGCCGCCTTGGGCGGACTGGACAAGGCGGGCAGCAGCGGGCCGGACGTCGTCCCGGAGGTGGTGGGGGCGGCCGCGGCGAGCCTGGAGGCGGCGGAGATCGCCACGGTGCTGGCGGGCAGGTCGTACGTGTAGAGCCTGCCGTCCCCAGAGCACAGGTAGACATTGCCGTTCACCACGACCGGGGAGGAGAAGAGGCTGTTTCCGGTGGCGGCGGACCAGAGGAAGGCGCCGGTGACGGCGTTGAAGGCATAGACCTTGGAATCGGCGCTGGTCACGTAGACGACGCCGTTGGCCACCGTCACTCCGGAGTCGATGGCCGCCTCGGTGGCCGCGGACCAGATGAGGGCGCCCCGGGCGGCGTCATAGGCCCGGACGACCCCGTCCCCCGAACCGATGTAGACGAGCCCGTTGGCCACGGCCGGGGAGGAGTCGATGAAGCTCGGAGTGTCGACGTCCCAGATGTGGAGCCCGTTGGTGGCATTCACGGCATAGAAGTTGGTGTTGAGCGCGCCGACGTAGACCACGCCGTTGGCCACCGCCGGGGAGGAGAGGCTGATGCTCCCGCCCAGGGTGAGGTGCCACCGCTGGTTGCCGCTGCTGGCGTCGTAGGCATACAGGTTGTGGTCCTCCGACCCGAAGTAGACGACCCCGTTGGCGATCGCCGGAGAGGAGCGGATGGCGCCCCCGGTGCCGGCGGCCCACACCGGGCTGCCCGTGCTCGCGTCCAAGGCGTAGAAGTTGTGGTCGAGCGCGCCGAAGTAGACGATCCCCTGGTACACCGCCGGCGAGGAGACCACGCCCGCGCTGATGGGGAAGGACCAGAGGACGTTGCCGGAGGCGGCGTCCAGGGCGTACAGGCCGTCCGCGCCGACGTAGACCGTCCCGTCCACCACCGCCGCGGACGAGTTGATCTCCGTGCCCAGGTCGGTCGCCCAGAGCGGCAGGTTGCTGGCGGCGTCCAGGGCCCACAGCCTGCTGCCGCCCAGGCTCTCACCGAAGAAGACCACCCCGTTGACCACTGCCGGGGAGGCGAAGAGGAAGGCGCCCGTGGCGAAGGTCCGGGCCTGGCCCAGACCGACGACGCTCGTCGGGTTGAGCACGTTCTCGAAGGCGTTGTAGCCGCTGTGGCGCAGTCCGAACTGGTACTGGGGCCAGTCGGTCTGGACCTGGAAGAAGGCCTGGGCCGAACGGCCGCTGCTGCGGCCCACCGCGGTGATCCAGTGGTCGCCTGGCGCGGCGTTGGCCGGGACGAAGAGGCTCTGGAAGAACTCGCCGCTGGCGCTGGTCGACCCCAGCACCACGTCGACGGTGTCGAAGTAGATGTCCACCAGCTCGTTCTTGCCGAACGCCGTGCCGAACAGCCCGACCTGCCCGGTGGGCGGACCGGAGCTGATGCTGGCAGAGAGGGCAGGCTCGGCCGGCGCCGTGACCTGGAAGACGGCCTGGGCGGTGCGCGCCGTCTGAACTCCCACGGCCGTGACCGTGTGGGTTCCTTCGGCGGCATCGGCGGCCACGATGAAGCTCTGGACGAAGCTGCCGGTGGAGGTCGCCGTGGCGATCGCCACGGGGGTGGCGTCGAAGAGGATGTTGACCGACTCCTTGTTGCCGAAGAGCGTGCCGGTCACGCTCACCGACGTTCCGGTCGGGCCGGCGGTGGGGCTGAGCGTGATGCTGGTGGGATCCTTGACGGTGAACGCCGCCTGGGCCGTCAGGCCGCTCGTCCTCCCGGTGGCGCGGACGGGATAGATGCCCGGCGTCAGCAGCTTCGGCACCGTGATGCCGACGGTGAAGGCGCCCGTCTTGCTGGTCCTGGGCTGCCCCGCCAGGGTCCCGTCGAAGGTGACGTCCACCATCTCGGTGCTGGCGAAGCCCGAGCCCTTCACCGTCACGCTGGCGCCCGGGACGCCGGTCCCGGGCGAGAGGTTCACGCCGGGCGCCCTGGCGGCGAACGCCGGCAGGGCCAGGAAGACGACAGCCACCAGGAGACGACCCGGCGACTTCCTCGTTGCGCTCATGTTCTCTCCCTCCGTTGGGGACACATGACAGCCCGGGCGGCATCTGCGCCGCGGTACTGAGGGAGGGACAAGGGGGCTGGAAGCGTAATTGCCCTGCGAGGGAGCTGCCCCAAGGTCAGAAGCCCATGGCATTGGGGCCTCGCGGGGCTACTCCGGATTCCAGGGTTCGCCCGTTTCGTTCCTCGCACCCGCAGGGCTACCGCGGGTCCAGCGGGCCCGGCGACAGGGGCTGCGCCGGAGCGTTGCAGGGTCGAAGGGGCCGGAGGGCTCCCCGCCGCCTTTCCTGGTACTGTCCGCCCGTTGCTCGGCGTTGGTTCTCCTCCGGCGCCCGGTATCACGAGGGGCGATCACTCCACGACCGGAACGTCGCCGGATCACACTCCGCTGCCGCCGCGGTTTCGCTCGACGACCGAAAGGAACTCCGATGCGCTCGCTCAAGTCCCTCGCCCTCCTCTCCCTCGTCCTGTGGGGCTTGGGCTGCGAGGGCGGAAACGGGGAGCTGGTGTCGCGCTCCCGCGGCGGGCTGCAGGGCTTCAGCATCGTCGAGTCCGCCATCACGCTGCCGGTCGTCGTGCAGGAGTCGGAGCAGTTCGCGGTGACGGTGACCGTCGACTCCAACCTCCAGGACCTCGTCGAGGCCTTGGTCGAGGGAGAGACGCTCAGGATCGGGTGGAAGCGGGCCGTCTCGCGCACCACGGAAGGTTCGGTGATCACCGTCGCCATGCCCCAGTTGCGCGAGCTGCGGCGGAGCGGCTCGGGTTCGCTCAAGGCCGCGGGCATGCTGCGGACCGACGACCTGGTGCTCACGGCCGACGGCTCCGGCAAGCTCGCCTTCGAGGGCCCCGCGCGCAACGTCACCCTCAACGACGACGGCTCGGGCGAAGTGGAGGTCTCCACCAGCGCCAACACCGTGAGCGTGAAGCAGAGCGGCTCGGGTTCGGTCGCCCTGCGAGGAAGCGCCGCCACCTTGACGGTCGCCTCCGATGGATCCGGCGCCGTGGCTGCGAAGGAGCTCGTCGCCCAGGACGCGACGCTCGTTCTCTCGGGGTCGGGCTCGATCAGCGCCACCGTCAACGGCGGGGCGGTCGATGTCTCCATCGACGGCAGCGGCGAGGTGCACGTCTATGGCGACGCGGTCGTGAACCTCAAGCACCAGAGCGGCAACGGCAGCCTGCACGAGTACTAGATGAAGGTCCGCGGACCGCTTCGAGGGAAACGCAGCGCCGGGTTCAGGAACCGACCCCGCTAAAGATAGGCAGCTACTTTGTGACATGACCGGCTTGGCCGTGGTGGCCGCGGGCCTCCAGGCCCGCCTGTCCACCTCTCCTCACCCCAATCCAAGTCGGACAGGACTTCACCGGCCGTCGGGCGCACCGAGCACGGACAGATCTTTGTCCGTACTCGACACCCCGCGGTCACTGCTCAGGGCAGGAGGAGGCCCGCGCGCTGACGCTTGCGGCTCACTTCTTCTTGCAGATGGGGATGGTGTGGTCGCCGGGGTTGCAGTCCTTGAGCGGCTTGAAGGCCTTCTCCGCGTTGTCGGCGGCCACGTCCTCGCTCATCGCACAGGCGTAGTCGGCGGCGCGGACGTCCTTGGGCACGCTGAAGAGCGACAGCGTCTCCTGGCAGCGCCGCTGGAAGACGCGCGCACCTTCCTTGAAGAGGGGGCGCATCTGCTCGGGGTCGAACCGGTAGCCGATGGCGCCGGGCGGGCCGTTCTCGGGCCGGTCAATCCACACGCTCTTCCAGGTGTTGGCGATCTCCTTGAAGTAGCCCGGCCCGATGACGGCCTTGACCACCGGGGCCGCGCCGGTCGGCCACAGGTCGGTCCGCTCGCAGAACGGATGGGGGTTGGTCACCTTGGCGTCCGCCAGGCGGGCCTGGCACACGCCGTACTCCGCGAACCGCCGCCCCGCCGCCTCGAACTCCGCCGACTGCGGCTCGGCGACCACGTTCTGGCCGGTGGCCAGGTCCACGGTGCGCAGCAGGATGGGCAGCGCCGAGGTGAGGCCGGAGGTGGGGCCCAGGTCGATGCTGTTGGTGTTGATGACCAGCGCGCGCTCGGCCCCGCGCCAGACGGCCTGGAGCAGCGGCAGGCCCGAGCGGATGCCGCCGTCGATGTACGTCCCGGGGACCTTCTTCCCGTTGCGCATCACGTAGTCGACCGGCTCGGCCATGACCGGCTCGACGATGGAGGCCAGCACCTCCTGCACGCGGTCGTCGCCGGTGGCGCGGTCCAGCGGGTCCTGGTCGCTCAGCCCGAGGATGGCGCTCGTGGAGTAGTCCACGGCGACGGTGACCAGCTCGCTGTGGTTCTGGTCGAGGCCCGGCAGGTACTGCTGCAGCTTCTGCTCGATGCCGTCGAAGCGCATCAGCGCGCGCAGGTTCTCGGCCAGCTTCCAGTCCCACTCGTCGTACTGGCAGTACAGGTCCTTCTCGACCGAGCAGGTGTAGTTGTCGACGAGCAGCTTCTCGGCCTCGAGCTCGCGGCCCGGCGAGTTGTAGAGGTCGACCATCACGCCCACCAGCGAGCCGGTGCTGGTGCCGGCGATGAGGTCGATCTTCGAGCTCTGGCAGGCGTCGCCCGGGGCCTGATGGCAGGAGCGCAGCACCTGCATCAGCCGCCAGACGAACCCGGCGGTGAAGGCGCCGTTGGCCGACCCGCCGCTCATGACGATGGCGGTGGTCGGCCGCTCCACGCTGCGGCTCCACTTGCGCGCCGCCAGGTAGTCCGTGGCCAACTGCACGCCGCCCTTGATGCCCGTCTTCAGCTCGTCGTCGGTGAGCAGGCGGCCCATCGCGTTCTCCAGGATCTGCAGTGACGAGGCGATCCAGCGGGCGTTGGCGAGGAAGCGCTCGGCGTCGACCTCGCGCAGCGAGGCCGGGTCGGCGATCGGCGGCATGACCCCGCCGCTGGCGGGCACCGCGGGCAGGCTCCAGGCCGCCACGGCCGCGCCGGCGAACGTCTCGAAGCAGGGGCCGGTGTCGGCGGGGTTCGCGCGCAGGCAGATGAGCTCGTCGAGCAACGGCTTGGGGTCGGCGGCGGCGCTGGTCATCCAGCCCGAGACCGCCGGCAGGTCGAAGTAGCCGTCCACCAGGTGGGTGCGTACGTCGTCGGCGATCCGCTCGGCGGCGGGCGGGGGCGGCGGCGGCGTGCCGCCCATCCCCGAGTTCATCTGCTCGAGCAGGTAGGGCGTGCGCGCGAAGCTGCACCCGGCCAAGGGCAGCGCGAGGCAGGCGGCGAGTGACACGAGTCGAGTCGAGGCGGGCATTCGGGGCTCCTCCGGGTAGTGCCGGGCTTCCAGGGTGCGGGCCGGGCTTCCAGGGTGCGGGCCGGGCTTCCACGCCCGGGGCATCTTAGCGACCCCGTGTATCGGTGGCGCACTGTCGACCCCAACGAGCGCGCCTCAGGTCCTGAGTTCCGTGAGGTTGCCCCCGGCGTGGAAGCCGGGCCCGCACCAACCAGCGCGCCGCAGATCCTCAATTCCGCGAGGTGGCCCCCGGCGTGGAGGTGGCGTCCCAATCCTTCGCCTTGGCGCCCAGGACGCTGCATGTGTTCTTCTCCTCTGCCATGCGCCACCTTCCACGACGGTTCCTGGCTCCGTTCGCGTTCGCCTTCCTCGCCACCTCGACCCTCGTCGGCTGCGTGCCGCCGCGCGAGGTGGTCCGGCCGGACGAGCTCGCCAACCGGTCCCCCAACGCCACCGCGCTGGTGGTCGTCTACTCGCGCAGCGGCCACACTGCGGCCATGGCGCGGGCGATGGCGGGCGTGCTGGGGGCCGACTACCAGCGGCTCTCGTCCGAGAAGGTCCCGGACTCGTTCCTGTCCATTCCCAAGTGGACCGAGCCCATCCCGGTGACGCCGCAGACGCTGGACCTCGCGCCCTACCGGCTGGTCGTGGTCGGCGGCCCCATCTGGCAGTGGCGCCCGAACGCCGTCACCGCCTCGTTCCTCCAGGCCAACGACTTCACCGGCAAGGACGTGGTGCTCTTCTACACGTTCCAGGGCGGCACGATGTCGCCGGAGACCGAGGCGGCCTGGAAGAAGCTGGTCACCGACCGCGGCGGGCGCGTCCTGGAGGTCGTCGGCATCAATCGCAAGGACCTGCCCGAAGGTGCCACGGTGGCCAGCGAAGCCGAGCGCCTCGCGCGCGAGAAGAAGGACGCGTGGACTGCGCCGGCGCAAGCAACGAAGTAGCGGGTCGCGGCCCAGGTCCAGAAGGGCAGGGAGGTTGGTGGCACAGGCCTCCGGGCCTCCGGGACCATGCAGTTCCGCTACTTCCTCGCGTGCACGAGCGTGCGCGTGCCGTCCGCGAAGCTCACCTCGCCCTTCCCCTCGGCGGCGCGGATGACCTCGCCCGTCCCGGTACCCGCGTGCTCGACGACGAGGCGGTCCGACCCTTGCGCGATGAACCCGTCGTCGGTCGGGAAGAGGGCGCGCTGGTACTCGCCGAGGCTCGATCGGCTCGAGCGCGCCGACGGCCCCCACCCGCATCGTCGAACCTTGGACGACGAGCCGCCCGTCGGGGAGCACGGCCACCCTCCCGCCGTCGTCCGCGACTCGCGCGCCGACCCCGAGCTGCGCGTCGACGGCGTACACGCCCTAGCCCGTCGAGACCGCGAAGCTCCCGTCGGGGAGCGCGACGACGCCGGTGATGCGGTCCGGGAGGATGGCGACGTGGGGCAGGAGGTCCGTGGCGCCGAAAGAACCACCCCGGGTCGCCGATCGCCAGCGCGATCCGGACCGGGCGGCTGACGTCCTTGCCGATGCTAGGATGCGCGCCTTTCAGCGAGCCCGGCGGAGGGCCCATGTCCCGACTCTCGATCTTCTTCTTCTGGGTGCTCGTCGCTGTCCTCGCCACGCGCGAGGCGTCTGCGAACGTCACCGTCCCCTGCAGTTCCGCAGCCCTCGTCGCGGCGATCGACGCGGCCAACGCGCAGGGTGGCGACACGCTCACGCTGACGGCGGGCTGCGTCTACAGGCTCTCCGAGGTGCGCTCGACCTACTTCGGTCCGGTGGGATTGCCGCTGATCACGAGCGCCGTCACCATCGAGGGGAACGGCGCGCGCATCAGCGCCGACTCCAGCGGCCCTCCCATGCGCCTCTTCACGGTCGCGGGCGCGGGCCCGCTCGGGGCGGCTGGCGCGCCGGCCGGCACCTTGGTGCTCAAGGACGTCACGCTCTCCGGCGGGCGCGCGTTCGGCGGCTTCGGCACGGACGGAGGCGGCGGTGGCGCGGGCCTGGGCGGCTGTCTCTTCAACCTGGGCAGCCTGTCCCTAACGGGCGTCACCGTCACCGACTGCGAGGCCCGCGGCGGCGCAGGCGCGTTCTTCGGCGCAGCCTTCGGCGGCGGCGGTGGCCTCGGTGGCGCCGGCGGGCCGGGCGCGCCGTTCCTGGGCGGCGGCGGCGGCGGCATGGGCGGTGCTGGCGGCGCCGCGACCGCGGCGATCGGGGCGGGCGGCGGAGGCGGCCTGCTGGGCAACGGCGGCGCGGGGGCGATGGGAGCCGGCGGCGGCGGCGGTTCGGTCGGTAGCGCCAGCGCGTCCACCGGCGGGCCGGGAGGCACGGTGGCAGGTCTCGCGTGCGAGGCGGGGGGCTCCGGCGGTACCAGCGCCCAGCCTTCCGGAGAGTCGGGGGGCGTCTGTGGAGGAGGCGGCGGCGCGGCGGGCTCACCTACGAACTTGAACCTGGGCGGGAGCGGCGGCAGCGGCGGCTTCGGCGGCGGCGGCGGCGGGGCGACCGGGGGAGCGAGCGACCCGAGCGGCACCGGCGCGCGGGGTGGCGGCTCCGGCGGGGTCGGCGGCGGCGGTGGCGGCGCGGCGGCAGCGACGACGGGCAGCAGCTCGGCGGCGGGCGGGGCCGGGGGCTGGGGTGGTGGCGGAGGCGCGGGCCCGGTCGGCGGCCCGGGCGGGTTCGGCGCCGGCGGCGGCGGCTCGCTGGGCGCGCAGTCCTCCGGCGGCTTCGGCGCGGAGCCGGGCTCGACGGTCAAGGGCGGCGATGGCGCAGGGCTGGGCGGAGGTCTCTTCGTCTACGGCGGCACCGTCACCGTGCTCAACTCCACCTTCTCCAGCAACCGAGCGCGGGCGCCCAGTGAGACCAGCGGAGCCCGGGGCATGGGCGGAGCGATCTTCGTCCACGGCGGCTCGCTCGTCCTCACCAGCGCCACCCTCGCCGCCAACGTGGCGACGACCTCCGGGGCACTCCACGTGGCCGGCGGCTCGACGAGCGTCGGCAACAGCCTCCTCACCGACTCCGTCGGCGACCGCCCTGGCCAGACCCCGGACGACTGCGGCCTGGAAACGGGGACGACGCTCCAGACGGCCGGCACGAACCTCGTCGAGCGCCCGAACAGCTGCCCCTTCGACGCCGCCGGGCCGAGCCACGACGTTCTCGGCGTCGACCCCGGCCTCGGCGTGCTTCAGGACAACGGCGGTCCCACCTTCACGCACGCCATCACCCCGACCAGCCCGGCCGTCGACCAGGGGCGATGCTCCCAGGCCACGGACCAGCGCGGCGCCAATCGCCGGCGCCAGCCGCTGCTCTGCGACATCGGCGCTTACGAGATCGACCGCTTCAGCTTGAAGCTGGTCTTCGCCGGGACGGGCCAGGGCCGCGTCACCGCCGCGGGCGGCATCGACTGCGCCTCGGGGACCACCTACGCCCTCGTCCAGCAGACCTCTTGGGACCTGGTCGCGACGCCGCAGCCAGGCTCGGTCTTCGTCGAGTGGGCGGGAGACTGCAGCGGGACCGGCCCGTGCCTGGCGTCGATGACGCGGGATCTCGAGGTCACCGCCACCTTCGACCTCGCGCCGCAGCCGGATGCTTCGCTTCCCGATGCAGCCCTCGCAGGTCTCGATGCGGGTTCCTTCGACGCTGGCGTGGCGGCCGACGCGGGCCTGGATGCGCACGTCCCGGCAGACGCCGCCTTGGAGCCCGAGGACGCCGCTGCTTCGAGGCCCGATGCCGAGCCCCTCGTCGCGACCGACGCTCAAGCTCCCGACGCGCAGGCGGCCGACGCCCGGGTGGCGGCCGACGCGACCGAGGCTGGGCCCGACGCCGGGTCTCCTTCGATCAGCCCGGGCTGCGGCTGCCGGGTGAGCGACGCGCCCGCCGTCATGCCCTCTGCCTTCCTGGCCCTTGGGCTGGCCGGCTTCCTGGCCCGGCGCCGGGGTCTGCCGGGGCGGTAGCGACCAGCATGACCGGACGAGTGGCCATCGTGGTCGAAGGCGGAGCGATGCGCGGCGTGTTCACCGCCGGCGTCCTCGACGTCTTCCTGGAGAAGCAGTTCGACCCGTTCGACCTCGCGCTGGGCGTCTCCGCCGGCGCCTGCAACCTGGCCTCGCACCTGGCCGGGCAGCACGGCCGCAACCAGCGCAGCTACCTCGACCTGATGGTGCGCCGCGAGTTCTTGAACCCCTGGCGCGCGCTGCGTGGCGGCTCGGCGATGGACCTCGACTGGCTCTGGGACGCGCTGGCCGAGCGCGAGCCGCTGGACGTGCAGGCCATCGCCCGGCGGACGACCGAGTTCGTGGTGGTCGCCACCTCGCCGCGGACGGGCGAGGCGGTCTACCTGCGCCCCGGCCCGGCCGAGATGTTCGACGCGCTCAAGGCCTCCTCGGCCATGCCCATCCTCTACCGCGGCGAGGTCCGCGTCGGCGGCGAGCGCCTGGTCGACGGCGGCATGGCCGATCCCATCCCGGTGGAGGAGGCCTACCGGCGCGGCGCCCGCGACCTCCTGGTGCTGCGGACCCGGCCGGCGGACGCGGTGAAGCGCTACGACCTGTCGGCGCGGGCCACCGCCTTCCAGCTGCGCCGCGAGCCCGGGCTGGCGAAGGCCGTGCGGGCGATGGCGGCGAGCTACCAGCGCGCGGTGGCCTTCATGGCGCGTCCGCCGGTGGGGTGCCGCGTGCTGCAGGTCGCGCCCCAGGGGCCCCTGGCGACCCAGCGCACGACGCAGGACCGGTCGGTGCTCGTGCGCGACTACGAGCTGGGGCGGAGGCTGGGCGAAGAGGCGATGGCGCGCTTCGGCTGAGGGGCGGTTGGGAAGCGGCCAATGTGATGCGGGAGCCGGGTCGCGACGCGCCCTCATGAACAGGGTGAGCCAACCGGCCGAAGGTCTGTCAGTATCCGCCGACATGAACCCCGACCCCTCGGACCTCGTCTGGAAGGCGCTCGCCGACAGCACGCGCCGGCGCATGCTGGAGATCATCCGCGACACCCCCGGTTGCACCGTCGGCCGCCTGTGCGCCGCCTTCGGCGACCTGACCCGCACGGGTGCCCTCTCGCACCTGGGCGTCCTCGAGCGGGCGGGCCTCGTGCCACGCGTGCCGAAGGTCGGGCGGGAGCGGCAGCTCTCCGTCGATGCGGAGCCCCTCCGCGCCTGCGGCGCCTGGCTCGAGCGGAACCTGGCCGCGCCGCCCGCTCCGCCGAGTGAGCCCTCTCGCGAGACCGGGCCTGCGCCCCGTCGTCGGCGGCGGTAGGCGGTTCGAGCGGGACCTGGCGCGCCGCCGAGTCGCGCGAGCTCGGCGACACGGCGCGCTATCGTCGCCGGAATGGACCCGCTCATCGATCTCCGCGCAGGACGCGCGCACGGGCTTCGAAGCCGCCCGCCAGTGGCGGCGGACGCGCGCGGCCCTGGAGCGCTGGCTCGAGGTCCGGCCGCCCGGGGACGCCGCGCTCGACCGCGAGTGGCGCAGGAGCCTCGAGGGCGAGGGCCCTCTGGCGCACTGGCTCTCGTCGCTGGCGCCGGCCGGGGCGTGGCACGGCGACATCCCGCTCGAGACGCTGCTCGCCGCGCAGCCCTTCCCCCAGTTCAGGGCCGTCGGCTACTGGCGAGACCAGCCGAGCGATGGCTTGCCGGACCCGGGCCCGCTCTGCCGGTGCTGGCCCTTCGGGTCGAAGGATGCCCGGGCCTTGTCCGCGGGCTTCGTCGTGGCCCAGTGGCGGGGGTGCTCGTGGTGCCGCGCGGTGTGGTGGCGTCGAGGCCCGTGCGCCGACGCCAAGATGGGCAGCGCCGACCTGAGCGATGGGGTCTTCGTCTGGCCCGAGGGGCTGTCGCACTACGTCACGGTCCATCGCCTGCGCCTGCCCGAGTGGTTCCTGGAGCGGGTGGGCTCGACGACCGTCGCGCCCCAAGTGCAGGAGGCGCTCCGTGGCCTCCCGAGCGTCCTGCTCCGCTACGACTTCACCGAGTGGCGCGCGTGGGCGTCCGAGCAGGGATGCCCCGGCGCCCGGCCGAGGACCGCCGACCGCCACGGCTGGTTCGTCGGGCTGGGCGCGGACGAGCGCGGCCCGTTCGACGACGCCGAGCTGGAGGCGATGGTCGAGCGGGGGCAGGTCACTGCCGAGTCGCAGGTGTCGAGGCACGGGCTGGGGATGCCCAGGCTTGCGCGGGACATGCCCCAGGTCGCGGCCTGGTTGCGTGCCCACGGCAAGGCCGCCTGACGGCGGGACGTCGAGCCCTCAGTGCCGGCCGGGGGCGGAGCGCATCGGCCTCACCCCGAGCGCGGGCACGATGCCGGGGCGCAGCCCCTGGCAGCGCAGGAGGGCGCCGTCGAGAGAGCGGCGCAGCTCGGTCAGGGCCCGGTCCGCGCGGAAGGCCCCCTCCGAGCTGGCGACCGCGCCCACCGGTGCGTCGAGGTCGGTCCCATGCTCCGCGCGCCCCGTCGCTTCCTGGGCGAGCGCATGGCGCAGACAGCCGCGGGCCTCGTCCTCGCCCGCGCCCGGGAGCGCCGCCGCCAGGGCCCGGTCGTCCAGGCGGCCCAGGATGGCCTGCTCGCCTGCGGCCGCGCGGAGGGCGGCCAGGAGCAGCGAGACCTCGGCCTCGTCCTCGGGCTGCGGCCAGCGCTGGTGGGGCGCCCGCTCGAGCGCGACCAGGGCGAACCGCCCCCGCCGCTCCAGCGCCTGCCGGGCCAATACGTCGGCGAAGGAGCGGAAGGCCTTCGCGTTGTAGATGCCGTGGCGCTCGTCGAGCATCGAGACGTAGTGGAACGTCCCCACCGGGCGCTCCCCCAGGCGGCCCCGCTCGCGCCACTCGATCTCCGCGGCCACGCGCTGCGCCAGCAGGCCCAGCATCGCCAGGTCCGCGGCGGTGAAGACGCGGCTCTTGCGGTCCAGGACGCACAGCGTGCCCAGCGCCCCCACGCCCGGGACGTCGATGGGCACCCCGGCGTACGCGGCGAGGACGCCGTCGCGTACGAGCGGGTTGTCGGCGAAGACGGGGTGGACCCGGGCGTCGCTGACCACCAGCGGCGAGCGGGCGGCCACCGCGTGCGTGCAGAAGGACACGTCGCGCGGCGTCCCCCGCGCCCGCGCCAGCGCTCCCTCCACCCCGTACATCCCCTTCCACCACTGGCGGCTCTCGGTGATCAGGGAGATCAGGGCGATGGGCGTGCGCAGCAGCTCCGCGGCGACCCGCGCCAGGGCGTCGAGCGCCTGGTCCGGGCCCTCCTCCATGACGCGCAGGCAGTGCAGCCGCTCGAGCCGGCGCAGCTCGTCGGACTCCTCCGGCGTTCCGCCCGTTCGCAGCGGCGCCACTGCCTCGAGCAGGTCGGACGCGCCGGGGAAGCTCGGGACTCGCCCGTTCCTCGCCGGGCGCCTGGAGCGGCGCCTCCGCACCCGCCTTGCCGTCCAGGACCTGGCGCACGGCCGCGACCAGCTCCTCCACGGCGAAGGGCTTGGCCAGCTTGCTCGTCGCCCCCAGGCGCAGGGCCTCGGGCAGGAACTCGGGGAACGAGGACATGGCCACGATCGGCTGCGCCCGCACCTCGTCCCCCAGCGCCTGGAGGAACCCGAAGCCATCCAGCCGCGGCATGACCATGTCCAGGAGGACCACGCGCGGGTGCAGCCGCCGGTGCAGGACCAGCGCTTCCTGCCCGTCGCACGCCCGCACGGCGACGTAGCCCTCGCTCTCCAGGATCAGCGCCTGCAGCTCGGCCTGCTCGACCTCGTCCTCGACGAGCAGCACGTCTACGGCAGCAGTCGCCATGAGCCAACGGCCCCCGACGGAGAAGGTGCCGCCTCGAATCGCGTCCCGCAACGGGCCTAGAGTCCCCACGAAACTGCCGCGTATCCGCCGCTGTCCAAGGCCACGTCTTTCACCGACTCGAAGCCCTGCACCGAGGGGAACCCATGTCCTGCTTTTCGGCTGCGCTCCTGGCCAGCATCGTGGCGGCCGCAGCCGGGGAGCCAGCGCCCGACGCCTCGGCGCCTCCCTTCGACTCGCGCCAGCTGGAGATCCTTGCCGACGAGCAGGTGGCCAAGGCCACCAGCCAGTTTCACGTCCCGGGCGCGGTGGTGGTGGTGGTCAAGGACGGCGAGGTCGTCTTCGCCAAGGGCTACGGGCTGGCGAACCTCGAAACCAAGACGCCGGTCGCGGCCGACCGGACCCGCTTCTTCGTGGCCTCGGTCACCAAGGCCGTCACGGCGACGGCGGTCATGCAACTCGTCGAACAGGGGAAGCTGGACCTGCGCGCCGACGTCAACGGCTACCTCGAGGACCTGCCGCTTGCGGCGACGTACCCCGAGCCTGTCACGCTGGCCCATCTGCTGACGCACACCAGCGGCATCGACAACACCATGCTGGGCATGGGCGTCCCCGAAGGGGCCAGCCCCTTGCCGCTGGGCGAGCTCCTCAAAGCCCATCCGCTGGGGAGAGTCCGTCCGCCCGGGGCGCTCTTCAGCTACGCCAACCGCAACTACTCGCTGGCCGGCCGCCTCGTGGAGATCGCCTCGGGCGAGCGCTTCGCCGACTACGTCGAGCGTCACGTCCTCGCTCCGCTGGGGATGGAGCACAGCGGCTTCTCGCTGCCGGCGCACCTGGAGGAGCTCGCCGTCGGCTACCGCGACGTCGAGGTCACTCCGTCGCGGCGCTGGCCCACGCCGCTGATGAACGACCTGCCCGCGGGCGGGCTCCTGGCGACCGGGGTGGACATCGGCCGCTTCATGCTCGCGCACCTGCAGGACGGACGGCTGGGGACCGTCCGCATCCTGGAGGAGGCCACGGCGCGGCGGATGCGCGAGCGGCAGTACACCTTCCATCCAGCGCTGGAGGGGATGACCTACGGCTTCATGGAGCACTTCCGCTCAGGGCGGCGCGCCCTGATGCACGAGGGGTCCATGGCGGGCTTCTTCAGCCTGCTCTACCTGGTGCCCGAGCTGGGCCTCGGGATCTTCGTCGAGACCAACGGAGGCTCGGAGGAGTGCGACCTCGTCTACGACTTCCCCGCAGCAGTGCTCGAGCGCTTCTTCGCATCACCTCTCACGCCGGAGTCCCCCAGCGGCGGCTCCGACCTTCAGGCCCTCGAGGGCACCTACCGGGAGCCCTCCGCCGAGCTCACCCTCGAGAGAGCGGCGACGCTCGCGATGGCTCGAGAGGCGCACGTCCAGGTCGGCGCCGACGGCGCGTTGACGGTGAACGGCCGGCGCTACCGGGAGGTCGAGCCCAACCTCTTCGAGCGCGAAGGCTCGCCGGTGCGGATCGCCTTCCGCCCCGGTGTCGACGGGCATGCCTCGGCGATGGCGCGCGGGCTCACCACCTACGAGCGCGTCCCGTGGCACGGGTCGTTGCTGCTCCACCGCGCCATCCTCGCCGGCTCCCTCCTGGTCTTCCTCGGGACCCTCGTCGCCTGGCCGCTGGTCGCGATCGTCTGCTCGCTGCGCCGCCGGGCGGCTCGGGCGGCACCGGGAAAGTGGAGCGCTCGCCTGGCCGCGCTGATGCCCTTCGCCTTCATCGCCGGTGTGGCGGTCTCCTTCCTTGGGCCGATGGGACCGCTCGCCCTGGCCATCGCCATTCCCACCGGGGTCAAGGTCGCCCTGGTCATCCCGTTGCTGATGCCGATTCCCCTCGCGCTCGTGTTCTGGGCCGTGTTCCGGTCCTGGCGCCGCCAGCTGGGCTCCGTGGTCTCGAGGATGCACCGCACCGCCGTCGGCGTGGCCGGGCTCGGGTTCCTGTTCGTGCTCGGGTATTGGAACCTGCTGGGATTCCACTTCTGACGAGCCAAACGGGCATTCCGCGGTCCGGCCTCACGAGCTTCACTGCAACCGGTGCGACGCCTTCCTCCGGGGCGTCAGGTAGCCGCCATCCCTACCTTGGGTCCATGGAGCTTCAAGCCGGAGGAGAGGCCGGCAAGGCCGCCGGGCCCGCGGGAAGCAAACGCATGCCTGCATGGGTTTCCGGCCTGCGTCGCTACGAGGCCCCGAGCAGCCGCAGAGCGGCTTGGCAGCTGAGCAACACCGTCGTGCCTTACCTGCTGCTGTTCTTCTCGCTCATGGAGGCCCTGCGGCGCGGTGCCCCGGCGGGAGTCTCGTTCGTCCTGGCGGTCGGAGCGGGCGGGTTCCTGGTTCGGCTCTTCGGCCTCTTTCACGACTGCGTGCACGGCTCCTTCGTGGCCGACCAGCGGCTCTGCAGGCTCATCGGCGTGGCGCTCGGCGTGCTGGTGCTCACGCCGTTCGGCAACTGGCGCTACTTCCACCTCGCTCACCACGCCACTGCCGCCGATCTCGACCGTCGGAACACGGGCGACATCTGGACGCTGACCGTGGACGAATATTGGCGGGCTCCCCGATGGCAGCGCTTCAAGTACCGGGTCTTCCGGTCCCCGGCCGTGATGTTCGGACTCGGGCCCCTGGTCCTCTTCCTCCTGATCCACCGGCTCCCGGGCTCGCGCCCCTCGAGAGCTCGAATCGTCAGCGCGCTGGGGACGGATGCGGCGCTGCTGGTCGTCGCCATGGTGCTCGGCTCGCGGTTCGGGCTCCGGGCCTACCTGCTGGCTCAGCTCAGCGTGCTGCTCGTCGGGGCGACCGCCGGCGTCTGGCTGTTCTACGTACAGCACCAGTTCTCGCCTTCCTACTGGTCTCGCCACGGGGAATGGAGCCCCCTGCGCGCGGCGCTCGAAGGGAGCTCGTACTACAAGCTCCCCAAGGTGCTGCAGTGGTTCTCAGCGAGCATCGGCCTGCACCACGTGCACCACCTTCGCCCGCGCATGCCCAACTACCACCTGCAACGCTGCCTCGACGCCACGCCCGAGTTGCGGCGGATCCCGCCGCTGACCGTCCGGCGCAGCCTGGCCGCGCTGCGCTTCAGGCTCTGGGACGAGAGGGCTGATCGGTTCGTGGGATTCTCGGCCGTGCGTGGCCAGACCCAGCCGCGGTCTCTCTCCCTCTCACAGAGCACGCCTGGCCCGCGCCGCTGAGCGGCCAAGCGGTCAGGCGACTCGGGGGCCGAATCGGCTCTCCAGCGGCGGCGAAACCGGCGACTGGCTCGGGCATCCGACAGGGCGCGAGGAACCCCATGGTCACCGTCCGCCTCTACTCCGACTTCGTCTGACCCTTCTGCTTCATCGCGGAGCAGAGCAGCCTGGTCAGGCTGCAGAAGACCTACGAGCTGGACCTGGACTGGCGCGGCTTCGAGCTGCACCCCGAGACGCCGCGCGGCGGCATGCCGCTCTCGGCGCTCTTCCCAGCCTCGGCCATCCCCGCCATGCACGAGCGGCTGCGGCGCTTCGCCGCCTCGCGGGGGCTGCCCGACTTCCGCGCCTCCGAGCGGCTGTGCAACACGCGTCGCGCCCTGGCCGCCTGTGAGCACGCGCGCGACCAAGGCAAGCTCTTCGCCCTGCGCGAGGCGCTGATGAAGGCCTACTGGGAGCGTGGCGAGGACGTGGAGTCCGACACGGTGCTGCGGCGCGCGGCGAGCGAGGCGGGGCTGGACCCGGAGACGACGCTCGCCGCCGCCGACGCCCCCGCCTTCCTGGCGCGCGTGGAGGCGATGCGCGCCGAGGCGGAGGAGCGGGGCGTGACCGGCATCCCCACGTTCTTCATCGGCGACGAGGTCATCGTCGGAGCGCAGCCGTACGAGGCGCTGGCCGAGGCGGTGGAGCGCGCCGGCGGCCGGCCGCGCCGCGGGGGCTGATCGAGCGCCGAGTGGTGAGCGGTCATGTGCTCAGGGCGTGGACACGAACGAGACGGAGCGAACCTGGCAGGCGGTGAAGGTGCCGCCCCTGAACCTAGACGTTGACCGTCAGCTCGTGCACCCCGGTGGCGCCGCCGGGGTGGGGGCTGCGCATCTCCGTCGGCTGGAGCACCCCGGCGCCGTCGTAGGCCCGGACGCGGAAGGTGTGCCTGCCCTCCTGGTGCGGCCAGTCGTAGAGCCACTGCACCCAGCTCAGCGGGCTGAGCGGCGGAGTGCGCAGCTGCGCCGCGGCCCAGGGGCCATCGTCGACCTGGACTTCGACCTTGCTGATCCCTCTCGCGCCTCCGTACGCGATGCCGCCGATCGGCAAGACCGTCGCCTGGCCGAGCATCATCGACATCCCCACGGTGTCGATGACGGAGGTGGTCTGCACGACCGCCTCTTTGCTCCAGCCGCGCACGACCCAGTAGCCGGGCTTGAATTGGGCCGTCGCCTCGAGGTGCGTGATCCACTTCGGCTGCTTCATCCCGTAGCGGTTGGGGATGTAGATGCGCAGCGGGAAGCCGTGCTCGGCGGGGAGCGGCTCGCCGTTCATGGCCCAGACCAGCAGCGTCCGCGGGTCCTCGACGTCACTGGGCTCCACGGTCTCGAAGTACTGGTCGGCCGATTCGAGGAAGACCGTCTTGGCCTCGGGCTTGCGCCCCACCCGGTCGAGGAGGTCCGTGAGGCGCACGCCGGTGAAGACCGCGGTGCTGATGAGGTCGCCGCCGAGGCGGTTGGAGATGCACTCCAGGGTCACGACTTGGCTGACCGCGGGCAGCGCGCGCAGCTCCTCGAGCGTGAAGGACTGGGGGTGGCCGACGAGTCCGTCGACGCGCAGGCGCCAGGCGCCTTCGTCGATCCGAGGTGGGGTCAGGTTGATGTCGATGCGGTAGAACCGGCCGGTCTCGGTCAGCTCGGGGCGGGTGCCCCGGACCGGCTCGAGGCGAGCCTGCAGCGCCTCCCTCGGAGGCGAGGCCGCGGGGCCGCGGGTCTCCAGACGCAGCGGATCGGTCGCACCCGTGCCGCCGACGCCGGCGCCCTCCGCGCCCACCGTCTTGGCTCCACGCCGCGCGAGCGAGCGCCCGAGGCCGACCGCGGCGGCGAAGGCCGCGACGGCGAGGGTCGCCAGACCGGCAAGGAAGTGCCTGCGAGCCGTCGCAGGCACGCCCTCCCCGCGACCCGCGGTGCGAGCAATCGAATACCCGAGAATCGCTCCCCACCCGACCAGGACCACGATGAGCCAGAGGGCGGACCGGACGAAGCCGGCCGAAGGCGGGCCCACGCGGGTCATGGCCAACAGGGTGATTCCCCACAGCAGGCCACCACCGACCGCGCCGGCGATTGCGAGCCGACCGGTTCGGCGTCCGACGAGGGCGAGCGCGATGCCTAGCACCACAGCGCCGATGAGCATCGAGGCCACCGCGAGGGACATCTCGGCCGCCTTGGCCACCGCGGAGGTCGGGCCGATCCCCAGGCCGCTGATGACGCTCACCATCGCCTCGATGCCTGCGGTGATGGCGCGGCCCGGCAAGACCCGCGTCAACCATTCGAAGAGGAGGAAAGGCACATAGGGCAGCCCCGCCCATTGCTGACCGAGGTAGAGGATCGCCAGCACGGGCAGCGCCGTGAGCACACCCAGCCCGGCCCCGCCGAGGATCGACGTATGTCGCATCGCTGATGCCTCCTGTGGTCGTCTGCGCGCAGCGTTAGCGCGGGCGATCGCGGGGCACCATCAGCTCGGGCAGGAGGCGCCCGGACACGCGAGAATGCGCACAGCGTCTCATTCCCAGCGAAGGGCGCGGCGCGTGGTCATCGCGCCAGACCGGTGGCCGCGCGAGGAGAGCCTTCGCTGGACCGTCGGCTACTGCTGCGAGCCCATCAGCCGCGTGAACTCCGCCTGGTTGGTGGACATGACGAACTTGTTCGCCAGCCCCAGGGCGTGCATGGGGTTGACGACGTGAGGCGCCGCAGCGCGGGCGGCCTGCAGCTTGTTGACGTCCATGACGAAGGTGTCGAGGACGCGCCCGAGCTGGGCGGCGGTCAGGTACTGGGCGCCGGCGATGGAGGTGAAGGACTGCAGCTTGTTGACGTCCATGGCCTGGCTGTTGAGCGCGGTCATCATGGCGGCGAAGGAGACGCCGTCCATCGGAGCGCGGCCGTGGCGGCGCATCGCGCAGCCAGGGTCGGCGCCGGTGCCGCAGTCGCGGGGCGCGTCGGCGACCGGCGGAGGAGGGGCGGCGTTTCCTCCCAGCGGGACCAGGGCCGACGTCGAGCCGAGGACCCCGTTGTTCGAGTCGAGGATGGCGATCTCCACCTCGTACTGGCCGGAGCCGTTGTCCACCGTGCGGAGCGTGGAGTAGCGGACGTCGAACAGCTTGTTGGCCAAGGTGTCGGGGTTCGACTCGACCACGCCGACCGGAGCGACGTTCCAGTTGCTCCAGCGGCCCCGGCCGGCGCGATAGCGGACGCCGGAGGAGACGACCTGGCCCGTCAAGCCGTTGAAGGTGATCAGCGGTATCGCCAACCGCACCGACGGCGAGCCGTCGATGCTGGAGGGGACGTTGTAGGTCAGCTGCGGCCGTTGCAGCGTCACGAAGCCATTGGCACGACGCGAAGGACGGTCGTCGTCATCGCGGTCCCGGTCACGATCGCGGTCGCGGTCGCGGTCGCGGTCGCGATCCCGATCCCGATCGCGGTCGCGATCCCGATCACGGTCGTAGTCACGATCCCGATCCCGATCCCGATCCCGGTCCCGGTCCCGGTCCCGGTCCCGGTCCCGGTCCCGATCGCGCCGGTGATCGGAGTCGTCGTCGGAGTCCTCACGCGCGGCGACGAGGTGCTTGGAGGCGCTGTTCAGCCGCTCGCCGACGCCGGGGGGACAGTGCGCAGGCAGCGTCGCGAGCGCGATGCCTGCCAGGTTCGTCTGCAACTTGATGATCCCTTGCGAGGTCGGGCCTCGCCGGAGGACGCGGTCCAGGTCGTCGATGAGCTGGTCGATGTCGCCGGAGAGCTGCTTGCAGCTGCCGCCGGACTTCTTGACCAGGCGGAGCGCGGAATCGAGCTCGTCGGAGGCGTCGCGCAGCTCCGACCTGGGCCCGGCGAGGGCAGGGCTCGCCACGAGCAGGCACAGCAACGACAGGAAGACGTTCTTCATGAGCGCCTCAATGCGACGGCCGCGGCGGTGAGCGGCCGAGTGAGAGGCAGAGCATAGCGTAGGAGTGGCGCGTGAGAACGGACGCGCGGGATGGTCCGGCAAAAACAGAGCGGGTCGCAGCCCTGGCTGCGACCCGCGGGAAACGACGAACAACGGGCGCTACGGGATCGCGAAGACGAAGTTGTTGCCGTAGTTCGAGTCGTAGAAGCGATCCGGGCCGGCGCCGCTCTTGGATTCCGGCGTCTGGCAGAACCAGACCAGCGTGGTGACCTCGGTGTCGAAGTAGAGCTCCACGCGGGTGGCGTCGGCGGGGATGCTCAGCTGCACCGCGGGGTCTCCGATGGTGTAGCTGGCGAAGTCGCCATGGTCGTAGAAGCGCACGTGCAGCTGGTTGAAGTTCTCGTGCGAGCAGCAGCCGTAGCCATAGCAGTGGTACTTCGCGAAGTAGCCGTTGGAGGAGGCGCCGTCGACGATGCTCTTGAGCCGCTCAGGAGCGTAGGTGACGAGTAGCGTGCCGCCGCGCGCGACGGTGCCGGTGACGAGGTTCGTCCAGTTGCTCTGGAAGGTCATGATCCCCAGGCTCGGCGCGGCCACCACGGAGAAGCGGTAGTTGCGGCCGAAGTCGCTGTCCCACTCGGTGCAGGGGTGATCGAAGCCCGACGAGTTCTCGAACCAGATTTGCAGCTCGCTCGTGCCCGCGGGGACGTCGAAGACCGGGATGGTGTGCAGCCAGCTGTGGTAGTCGGGGCCGGTCTCGGTCTGCGCGTAGTCGAAGATGCCCTTGGAGACGATCTGCCCGCTGGGCATGGCCATCACGTTGGCGATGACCTGCCAGCCGGGGTTGCCGTTGTGCGAGGCGCGGCAGTTGGGCAGGCGCGCCGCGTCGTAGTCGATGGCGATCTGCCCGCCCGCGACGATCGGCGCCGCGGCGGTCTCGTTCCAGGCGGAGTCGAAGGTCAGCGTCGCGGGAGTGGCCGTGCCGGTCAGGAAGTCGGAAGTGGAGGCCTGGACCTCCCCAGTCTCGACGGCGCCCACACCACAGCCAGACAGCAGCAGCCCGACCAGAATCAGTCTCTTCATTTGGCCCGCCCCTCGGAGTGAATCGGTTAAGAGTTACGTGGCATCCTACGCCACCACGAACGAGGAGGGGGAGACTTTCCTACATGGGATCACAGAGCCGCTCGCAGGCCATGGGGAAACTCGCAGATATTAGAGTCTTTTCAGAGTTTTATGCGGAGAAAGCTCCCAGGCTTGGCCAAGGAGTCGAGGATCTCGCCAGGCGCTCGGCACTGGTCGATGCCCAGCGACCACCCCAGGTTTTGTGTGGTGAGACCGCTCTCCAACGAATACCCAGATGTGGTCCAATCCCCCCCGACCGAATTCTGCTCTCGAGGAACCTCATGAACCGCCTCTTCGCGCTCGCCGTCGCCGCCTGCCTCGCCCTCTCCGCCTGCGCGCCCGACGCCTGCGGCGCCGCCTGGACCTGGGCCAAGTCGTGCGGCCTGACCGTGCTCACCACCGAGGCCGATTTCCGCAAGAGCTGCGAGGCGTCGATGGACTCCTGCACCGAGAGTCAGCGCTCCGAGGCGGCCACCTTCTACGGCTGCATGACCGGCAAGCAGTACTGCGGCTCAACCGGCGCCACGACCTGCGCGCAGAACATGTCGTTGGGCGCCGTGGCCTGCGTCAACAGCATCGACTGAGACCATGGCGGCCGAAGCAGAGGGAGGTAGGGCGGCGCTCGAGGGTCTGGATCCTCGTGACCTGGCTGTTCGGAGGTGGCCTCGCGAGCGCCGCTTCGTCGCTGCTCGGGCTCCACTTCTTCTGTCCGTTCCTTCCTTCGTCGGAGTTCGTCGTCGGCGTCCTCGCAAGCGCCATCCTCTTCGCCCTGACGCCCGTCGGCTGGGCGTATCCCGTCGGACTCCTCTGGGCGATCAAGAGACGGCGACTGCTGCCACGCGGCTTGTCGTTCGCCGCACTGGCTCGTGATCGCGCAGGGCGTCTGATCCGCCCTTTCGCTTGATCCTCGAGGGCCAAGCGACTCCCAGAATCTCAATGGTGCGGCCGGCCTGGAACCGCAATGATGCGAGCCGGCCTGCCGTCGGGTCTCGGCCCCAGCGACTGGAGCGCAGCGTGGAAATCGCCGTCGTCGTGAACCTCAACGCCCGCCGGGGCTCGGAGCAGTTCGCCGCGCGGGCGCGCAAGACCCTCACCGCCGCGCGCGTGGTCGCGACGCGATCGATCGACGACCTCCATCGCTTCCTCGACGCGTCGGCGCATCACGGCGCCCCGGCGCTGGTGCTCTCGGGGGGCGGCGACGGCACTGCCCTGGGCATCCTCGACGCGATGCGCTCGCGGGAGCTGGCCTTCCCCGCGCTGGGCCTGGTGCCGCTGGGCACCGGCAACGCCTGGGCGCACAGCACCGGCGCACCGTCTCCGCGCGGGGTGCTCGAGCTCGTGTCCGAGGTGAGGGCGCGCGGTGAGCGGAGCCTGCCCACCACCAACTTCTCGCTCATCGAGGTGGAGGGCCGCCTCACGCCGTTCGCCGGCGCGGGGTGGGACTCGGAGCTGCTCCACGACTACAAGGAGCAGCGCGAAGCGACGCCCGCCCGGTTCCGCCCCTTCGTCGAGGGCGCCGGGGGCTACTTCGTGTCGCTCTTCGGCCGCACCATCCCGCGCAACCTCCGCAGCCGCGAGCGCCCCCACGTGCGCGTGACCAACCTCGGCGCGCCGGCGCTCGGCTTCGACGCCCGGGGCGGCCTCGTCGAGCTGCCCGTGGGAGGACCCGGCGCGGTGCTCTACGAGGGGCCGTACGGCGTCACCGGTGCGGGCACCACGATGGAGCTGGGCTTCGGGTTCAAGGCGCTCCACTTCGCGCGCACGTCGCCGGGCCGCATGCACGTGCGCGTGTACGCGGCGAGCGCGGCCGAGGCGACGCTGCGCATCGCCTCGCTGTGGCGCGGCGTGCACCCCTTGCCGCACAGCCATGACTTCCTGCTCACCGCCTGCCGCATGGACTTCGACCGCGAGGTGCCGGTGGAGATCGGCGGCGACGTCATCGGGCTGCGTCGGTCCGTCGAGTACCGCATCGCGGACCAGCACGTGCCGGTGGTCGACTGGACCAGGGTCCTTGGGGATTCGGCAGGCCGCGCGCGGGGGATCGGGCGGTAGATCCCGAGCCGGTGCCCCCAGCACCCCGTCGACTACCTAGAGCGTGTCCGGAAATGAGCGGCACTATCAGTGTGTGTTGGCGTTGACAGAAAGTGAATAGTGGCTAGGTTGCCTCTCTGATGACCAGGGAGGCGACCAGTCATGCCCAGACACCTCGGCGGAAGCCGGCAGCCGGAGCTTTTCCCGCGCTCGACACGCCCGACCATCTCGATAGCCCCCGACCACAGTTTGGCGGTGCTCGAGCGAACCATCGACTGGACGGAGCTGGAGGAGCGGGCGCAGCTCATCCGGAGCCAGAAGCTCAAGAGCAGCGCTGGGAAGACGCCGCACCTGCGGGCTCTGAACGGGGCGATGGTGCTCGGCGCCGGTCGGTCGATGAGCTACCGCGAGGCCGAGGACCAGATTCGGCACTACGGCCCCGCTCGACTGCTGTGCGGACTGACGGAGACGGACTGGACGCCGGACCACAACACCATTCACGGCTACGCGACGCTGATGGGCCCCGAGGGCATGCAGCTCTTCAACGAGTACGCCGTCGGGCTGGCAGCGGAAATGGGTCTGGCGGACCCGAGCGTGATGGTGGCCGACACGACTGCGCAGGAGGCGGCGATCCCGCACCCGACCGAGATGGGACTGATGAGCAAGTTCCTGTCGGCGGTAGGGACAGCGAGCAAGAGGGCCGGCGGCGAGCTCAAGCAGTTCGCCTCGAAGATCGACGACCGCCTGAAGGAGGCGCAGAAGAAGGTGCGCGAGTTCAGGCTGTTCGCCAAGACCCGAGAGACAAGGGCCAAGCTGCTCGCCGGAATGGCAAGGCTGGCCGAGGGAGTTCACTCGCAGCTAGGCGAGGCGTTGGCTGCGACGGGCGCGACGGGCCGCAAGTACGAGAAGGTGGCACAAGCCAAGCTCGCTGCGCTGCACGAGACGATGGAGACGCTGCTGCCGCAGATCCGGTATTGGCTGCGAACCGGGAGGGTGGCGGCTGGCAAGATCATCAACCTGCACATCCCGGAGCTGCACTCCATCGTGCGCGGCAAGACGGGCAAGGTGGTGGAGTTCGGATTGAAGTGGGGCGTCTCGCGGATCAAGGGCGGCTTCATCCTGCTGCGCATGGAGAGCGACCGGCTCGACCTGCACGACTCGGACTACTGCCTCCAGGCTGTGCGCGACCACAAGGAATTCTTCGGGAAGGCGCCGAGAAGCTACGGCTACGACCGCGGCGGCTGGAGCCAGGAGAACGTCAAGGCGATCCGCAAGGAGGGAGTCAGGGATCTGGGCCTGGCCCCCCGCGGGAAGGCGAAGTGGTGCGTGTCGGGAATTACCAAGCAGAGGCTCGTGAACGAAAGGGCGCAGGTCGAAGGCAGCATCGGAACCATCAAGAGTCCCAGGTACGGGTTCAATCGGCCGCGCGCACGCTCGGTCGAGATGATGGGGTTCTGCGGCCAGCGCGCGGCGCTCGGCGCCAACCTGAACAAGTTGGTCCGCGGACTAATGAAGCAGCGCCGCTGGCAGATGGTCGGGTAACCCGAAGTCTGCAGGCTGGGCGCGCGGCAGTTCGCCGGCGCGAGACGACGCGTCGCTGAGGCCGCCGCGACGAGGTGAATGCGATCCGGCGAGCTGGCGCCCGAATTACCGGACACGCTCTACCTAGACTCCGATGGACCGGCGTCTTGCCGCCGCGAGGAGCGACCGGGCCCGGGCGAAGTCGTTTGGGGCCAAATCCGGTGGGACCGCTTCACCGCCGAGCTGGGTCGACACCGCCAACCGCGCGCACCCGCTGGAGTCTCGCTCGCAGTAACGCTGCTTCATCAGGTCGACGATGTTCGGGTACTTCCCGGCCATGCGGCTGCTCAGGAAGGGGCAGGTCGTGTTGTTCGGGCACTGAGCCATGGTCCACCTCGCAGCGGCCTTGGAGCACAGCACGTGCCGGCCAACGCCGCGCAGCTCCACTGGAAAGGAACAACCCGGTTGGAGGCGGAGCCCCGTTCAGAGCTCGGGTGCGGGGTAGGCCTGGAGCAGAGCCGCCCCGACCGAGGTGGAATGACCCCAGTGACGCCCGCGACGTCCTCTCTGGGCCTTCAATGCAGCGACGAACGCGGTCGACTTCTCTCTGCTCTCGGCGCCCGAACCGGACGCTGAAGTCGACGTCGATGGCGGATCGCTTGCGCGCCGTAGATTCGTGCCGACGCTCGCTCTTCGGCTCGATTTCTCGGGGCGGGCAAGGTCCCGCACCCCAGAGCAGCTTCATCGAGGCCGCTTACGAGTGCGGGTGGGCATGGGGAGTTCCTTCTTCGAGCCCCAGCTCTTCAGCCAGGCGTCTACGTCCTCGTGCGCCACGTATTCACCAGTCGCCTCGTACTGAGCCGCGCGCGCCCTTGCCTCCTTCGTGGCAAGCTCGGCGGCCTCCTCCAGTTCGACGTAACGCTCGATCGCTCGTCGGCCGGGTCGCCTTCGCGATGCCGAAGACCGGCTGCTGAGCGGCCGTGCCATGGAGTCCCATCGGCCGCACGCGTTTTGACAAAACGCCATGGCGCGATGCCGCCCGGCCGAGGCCGGTGGCGATTTCGCCTGGAAGATCGGCCGGTCGCAACCTGGCCGCGAGCTTGCTGTCGAAGGGGGCATGACAGCCCTTCGTTTCGCCGTGCTCGTCGCGGTGCTCGCGGCGCTCGTCGGCTTGGGGATGGTGCTGCGCCCGGACGCAGAGCCGGCGGTCCTCCTCGCCGATGCCGGTCTGCCGAAGGTGGGCGCCGTCCTCGACCGCTATCGCGGCATCGAGGTGCACGAGAACGGCCCGGAGATCGAGACGAGCCACGGCAAGAGCTACGGGCCGGGCGGCTTCTACTACGGGAAGAAGTGGCAGTGCGTCGAGTACGTGAAGCGCTTCTACCGCGAGGCGCTGAAGCACGAGATGCCGGACGGGTGGGGCCACGCCAAGTCGTTCTTCGACGAGTCGGTGGCGGACGGCGACTGCAACAAGGCCCGCGGGTTGGTGCAGTACATCAATGGGTCGTCGTCAGCCCCACACCCCGACGACCTGATGGTGTTCGACGGCAGCTTCGGGCACGTGGCGATCGTGACCGACGTGTCAGAGGACTCGGTCGAGGTCATCCAGCAGAACGTGCCAGGGGAGACGAGGCAGAAGCTGGATCTCGAGAGGGCCGACGGCAGGTTCACCATCACCGGCCCGTGGCGGCCGGCAGGGTGGTTGAGGAAGCAGGACGCCGGGTGCGTGCCGTGACAGGTCGGCGCGAGCAACGGTGCTGACGGTATGCCAGCGTCCGCGCGCCGGCGACGCCAGAGCGGGTCCGGCAGCGCCACGCCGAGCGCGATCGCCGCGTGGCCGGGAGCGCCCCGGCTCCGCCGCCGCACCCGCGGAGTGACATGGCCGCCAGCAGGCTGGCCGCACCGGCCCGGTCACTCGAAGCGAGCCTGGAACGTCTCGTACTCCTTCGAGCGGACGAAGTCGGCGTAGTCCGGCAGGTCCTGCAAATCGCCGAGCTCGAGGTCGAACTTGCTCTCGACCTCCACGAGCAGGCGCAAGACCTCGCCGTGGTCCTTCTGCTCGAGCGCTACGGCGATGGCCGACCACCACAGGTCGACGAGCGTGGGCTCCGCCTCCATGGCCTTCGCGAGCCCCGCCTTCGCCTCCGCGTGCTTTCCCAGGGCGCTCAACGACGGGGCGCGCATCGCCGCCAGGTAGGGGTCGCCGCCGACGGCCCGCTCCACCGCATCGAGGTCCGCGAGCACTGCGGCGTAGTCCTTGACCGCCATGTGCCGGTCGACGAGCGCCAGGGCGAGCGACGGGTCGTTGGGGAAACGCTCCGCGATGGCCTTGAGGGCGTCCTGGTATTCACTCTCGCCGAGGCCTTGGCCCATCTGCAGCCGCAGCAGGAGCGCGCCGCGAGTCATCCGAATCGGCTCGGGTAGCTCCTTCCACTTCTTCAAGGCCTCGGCGTGCTTGCCCTCGCGCAGCGCCTTGCCCACCTCCGCCAGCAGCGGACCGGCTTCCTTGGCCGCCGCGCCCTTCTTCTTCCCTCCCGGAGCGACCAACTGCTCCGCCAGCCGCTGCAGCGGAGCGGTCTTCGCCGGCGTCAGCGCCTCGGCCACGTTCGACATCGTGACGTGGCCCAACTCGCCGGCCAGGTAGTTGAACCAGTCGACCACGCGCGGCTTGCCCGAAGGGTCGCGCATGACGATCAGGCCGAGGTAGTTCATGGCGCCGTCGCTCATCCGCAGCCGCGCGATCACCTCCCGCTTGTCGCCCCGGAGGCGCGCCCGCAGAATCTTGGCCTCGGTGTCTTCTGGGGTGGCGAGGACGATCTGGCCGATCCCCTTGCCCCCGGTGGCCTTGTTGAACCCGGACCGGAGCCCTTCGACGAGCGCCTCGCGGTTGCGTCGCGACAAGGCGAAGGGCTCGGCGACCTGGCGAGCGAAGGCGTCGAGGTCGAAGGTCTCGTTGAGCTGGACCGGGTCTCGCGACTCGAAACAGTCGACCAGGACCTTGCCTATCGCTAGCGCTTCCGGCTCGCTGGCCTCGGTGTAGCCCGCCAGCGGCGGGTCGACGGCAAAGGCGGCCTTCACCTGCAGGTAGGCGAAGACACTCAACGCCAGGAAGGCGAGGAGGACGGCGGCCACGACGATGGCGATCCGCTTCAAGGGCGCTCCGTGTGCTTGGTCAGTCCATGGGCAACCTGAGGCGGACGGGCAATACCATGCCCGCGCCGGCTCGTCCTCACCCTCCGCTATCAGAACTCCGTCCTGCGAGGCGATGACGGAGCGACGCGGTGACTCCGACGCTGCGCCTCGCGCCTTCGTCAGCGATCAAGGTCGTCCTGCAGCCGGCGCGCAGCCTGGAAAACCCACTTTGCCGAGAGCGGGTCGCTGGCTGCCTTGGTCAGCGGCTCGCGGTCGTGCTCGCCGCGGCGCTAGAGCACGCCAGGTCCGACCTCGCTGGTGAGCAAGGGGACCGAAGGTACGTGCGCGGGCTCCCGCGGGCGAAGGTGCTCGCCGCGGTCACGCGCCTGCTACGTCCACCCCGGGCTCGTCGACGCCTACCTCGAGGGCCGGCTCCTGCCCGCACTCGCGCGACGCACCCTCCGTCCCGCGGGGCTCGCTGCGGAGGAGGCGGCGCTGGTGGAGCTGCTCGGCGTTTCGCCTTCGTGTCGAGGCCGGAACCCGGCGTGGTAAGGTCGCTGGCACATGCGCTCCAAGTGTGTCGCAGCCATGCTGACTGTCCTGCTCGTGTCCACGCTGCCTGGCTGCTCGGCGCTCCTGATCCGGGCGCCGAACAAGCGGGAGACGCCCGTCCAGTGCAGCGCGGCGAGCCCGCTGCCGTGGGTCGATCTGGGCGTGCTGGCAGCGCTACAGGTGGTGGCCGTCAGCGTCGCGGCGGCGCAGACGCCGCTCGAACCCGGCGCCCGGTTCGGGATCGGCGCGGGCGGACTGTTGGGCCCTCCGGCGGTGCTCCTGCCGTCGATGCTCTACGGCTTCGGTCGCGATCGCCAGTGCCGTCGCCTCAAGGCGCGCGAGCAGTACCCTTCGGTCGCCATCTCGCCGGAGCGGGTCGCCGACGCGGTCGCCCCGGCCGTGCTCGAGACACCGGCCCAAGGCACTCGCCAGCAGGGCTGCACCGACGACCAGGTGCGTGAGGCGGCCATCCAGGCGATGAACGAAGCCGGCCTGAAGGTGGTCCAGACCCGCCCCGTCGTCATCAGCGAGTTGGTGAGGATTCCCGCCGGCCCCTGTACCCGTTCGCTGAGCATCCACGTCGAGCCGCTCGGCTACGGAGCGCGCGTCGTCGGGTGGGTGAAGTCCCTGGGCTGCAACCCAACCGGAGCCGACGAGAGACTCCGCAAGCGGGTGGCAGATCGGGTCGAAGAGCACCTGCGCCATTGCACCAAGGCGCCGCTCGAGCAACCGGTCCTCGAGCCCGTCGGCCCCGTTCGTCCAGCCGAGGGTGGCGCCCCGCACCCTTGACCGCTGCTGCTCCCCGACGACAGACCACGCTCGGAATCAATCCCGCCGGGCCCGCGGGGGCAGAGGAGGCAGCGCTTCTGGAGTTGCTCGACTTGTCATTCCCAGCAGCGGCCCGCTTCTACTCTTGAGGAGAACGCCTTCGGCGCACGCGGACCCTCACCAAGGCCAGCACTCCGACCAGGAACGCTCCACCCGAGCCGAGGACCACCCTGCGCTTGAGCTCGGCGTCCCTGCGCTCGCGCAGTTGGTCGTCGGTGTAAAGGCGGCGCTCGTACTGCTCGACGCACGGCCGGTCGCCGAGCCTCTCGCACACCTCGAGGAGCTCGCCCAGCACCTTGGCGCTGCAGGAATCGAGCTCCAGGCCTCGCTCCAGGACCGCCTTCGCTTCGGCATCTCGCCCGAGCCGGCCCAGCGCCCAGCCGTGGGCGGCGAAGACATCGGGCCCCAGTCGCTCCTTGGGGAGCCCTTCGGCCATCCGGACCGCGGCGGCGGCGTCGCTCTCAGCCAGGTGGTAGACGCGCTGCCCGTCCACCCGTCCACGGGTGACCTCGTCCGCCTCCTCCGCGCAGACCTGGGCTCGGTCCCCGAACCCCAGCTCCGTGTAGTAGTGCCAGCAGTGGGCGAGTTGAAGGGCGTATCCCGTGGACTGCCACCGGAGCTCCTCGTCCTGCCGAGCCTCGACGGTCTTGCCCGGCTCCCTCAGCGCGACCGCGGCCGGGGTGAAGGACGGCCACATCCGCAGGGCGTGTCGAAACGCCTCATGCGCTCCGTCCTGCCGCCCTTTGACTTCAAGGATGAGCCCGTAGGTGTACCAGGTGTCTCCGTCCCGACTGGCATGCGGTTCATGGACCAGCCTTTCCGCGTGGGCGAGCGCATTCTCGACATCGCCCATTCCCACCAGGATCTTGGTGAGCGTCTGCTCCGCCGGGACCCCCGCTCCGGCGTCGATGGCCGCCTGGCACGCGTCCCGGGCCTCCGGGTACCGCTTCAGGCCACGCAAGGCGGCGCAGCGCCGGCGCAACAGGTCCGTTGGGCCCATCCTTCGGGCGCGCTTGTCCCGGAGGATCATCGCGTTGGGGTTCATCCCATCGAGCTCACGCAGGGCTTCCTCCAGCCGGCCCGCCGCGTTCAGGAGCTCGACGATGGTGAGGGCGGCCTCGAGGTCCCTCGGGTCTCTCTTGCGGATCTCACGCCAGACCGCCAACTGATTGCGCATGTCGCCGACGACGCTGAGCAGCCATGCGTCGTGACGGGTTGCCCTCTTGAGGTCGAACTCCAGCTCCTTCTTGAGATGGGCGGCGCCGTGGACGCCGTACTTCTCCCACGTCGCGGCCTGGTCCTCGACCAGGGTCACCGGCCCGTGCTGACGACAAGCCGTCGCTGTCACCAGCGCCAGCGCCCAGGCCGCTCGCTTCCAGTCATAGGTGTTCATGGCCGCCCTCTCAGGTGTCGGACTACAGCAAGGCGAGGCTCGAGGCGCAATGCAGTCTTCCGAAGGCCGCGCGAGGGCGCGGAGCGCAGAGCGCCGCCGGCCGCTGAAGTCGGGACCGTGTACGCTCGCCGGCGAGCATGCCGATCGATTCCCTTCCCCCCATCGCGCTGGCGAGCGTGGCCATCGCCTGGGCGCTCGCCTGGCAGTGCGCGGGGACCGCCCTCCTGCTGGCCCTGGCCCCGCGCTCCCTCCCGGACGGTTGGCGCGTGGCGCTCGCGTGGTTCCTGTGGCTGCCGCTCTCCGGGGCCGTGGCCCTCGGCCTGTCGTTCGCCGGAGTCGCCGGGCGCGCGGCGCTGCTCGCCGGGACCGCGCTGGTCATGGGGGCGGGGCTCGCCTCTCCGGGGCTGCGGTGGGCGCTTCGGGCCGGCAGGGAGCGCGGGCGCTCGCTCCTCGCGTGCTCCCGGCCCTACGAGCGATGGCTGGTCTGGGCCGCGCTCGCGGCCCAAGCGATCTTCCTCCTGTTCGCGGCCCACCCCCAGCGGCTCTTCGACCAGCTCAACTACCACCTCGTGGTGGCCGACCTGGTCGTCCGCGACGGCCAGCCCTTCGCCGGCACGTGGGACCCGCACGTCGTCTTCAGCGGCGTGGTGGAGTGGGGGCTCTCCTGGCACCGAAGCTGGACCGACTCCAGGCTCCTGTTCCACGCGTTGGCCCAGGCGGCGGTCTACCTGGCCACGGTCCCCGTGCTGATGCTGGCGGCGTTGCTGCTGGCGCGGCCGACCCCGGTCCTGATGGCCGCGCTGCTGCTGGCCGTGCCCGGCATCGTCCCCGAGAAGCTCGATGTTCTGGATGGCCAAGCCCGACGCGGTGGTGGCGACCGGCGTGGTCGTGTCGCTGGGCCTGCTGCGGGAGACCGGCTCGGCCTGGGCGGTGCTCGGGGTGCTGGCGCTGCCGCTGGCGAGCAAGCTCACCGCGGTCCACAGCGCCATCGGCCTGGGCGCCGCGATCCTGGCGGCGCGGGCAGACTGGAGGCGCCTGCGTCCGTGGCTGCCGCTGCTGGTCGTGGGCGCGAGCGCTCTCGCGCTTCAGCTGGCCAAGAACGCGGTCCAGCTGGGGAACCCGCTCTATCCCGGCGCGAGCGGGCTGTTCCCCTCGTGGGCGAGCGACGCCTGGAGCGACGGGTACTGGCGCCGCGTGGCCTTCGCGGGCCAGTCGCGCGTGCGCGGATGGCTCGGGCCGTTGATGCTCGCCTGGCGGGGCCGCGTCCTCATGGGGATGCTGGTCCTGACGATCGGGGGCCTGGTGTGGATGCGCCGTCACCAGGAGGCGCCGCCGACGCCGCCGACGCAGGCGCTGCCCCTGCGCGCCGTCGCGGCGTTCCTCGTCGCCACCGCGCTGGTGTGGCCGCTCTTCTACGGCGGGAGCGTCATGCCGCGCTTCGTCAGCGGCTTCTCGGGGGGGCTCCTGGTGCTGTGGTGGTCGCTGCACGCCAGGCTCTCGGCGCGGCCGCGCAGGACCGTGGAGGTGCTGGGCGTGGGCCTCGCCGTCACCATCTGCGGGCTGGGCTGGGCGGTGGTCGAACTCGCCCGGTGGAATCGCGGCCAGAGCGCCGAGGAGGCCTACGCCCAGCAGTGGCCGCGGCTGCGGACGGCGCTCGCGCTGCGGGGGCGCGTCGGACCGCTCGACACGGTGGTGGCCGATGCTCCCGAGAAGTACTTCTTCCCCGGCAAGCTGCTCTTCGAGGAGCCGCTCTCTCCGCGCGAGCGCGGGGTGCTCGAGCAGCTGCGCCGCGACCCGGTGCGCGCCGCCGCGGAGCACCAGGTCCAGGCGGTCGCGGTCTCCAGGGACCGCGCGCCGAGCGAGCGGATGAGGGCGATTCTGGGAGGGGCTGCAGGCCAACGGCGAAGTCGTCGAGGTCGGGCCCGACCGGGTGCTCATCAGCGCCTGCCATTTCGCCAAGCCTTGCCCGTGAAGAGGCTCAGCCAAGGTCGAGCGCGGTCGCCACCAGGTCACGGTCCGTGGAAAGCCGCCACGTCGGCCACGCGGCCCGCGCCGTGGCAGAGCGCGCAGGTCTCGACGCCCTGCCGCGTGTCGCGGGTGACGCCGGCCGCCCCGCCGTTCTGCCGGAAGTGGGCGAGGGCGAGGTCGCCGTCGTGGCAGGAGCCGCAGGCGCCGACCCGCGGGGACTGCACCCGATCAGTCGCGTTGGGAACCGTCTGGCGCGCGGCGACGACGTCGGTCCATGCCAGGTCGGGATTCGCCGTCGTGCGCACCGTGGTCGGCAGCGCCTGGGCGGGGATGGCCTCGGGGGAGAAGGTGCCCGGCCTGTGGCAGGCGAGGCAGCTCGGCCCCTGGGGATAGGTCACGTGGCCGTAGTCGCGGAAGGAGACGCCCGTGGAGCCGCGGTCGCGCACAAACTGCAAGGGGGCGAGACGCTTGGCGGTCCCATGGATGGAATGGACGAGCTCCTTCAGGTTCATCGGCACCTCGGGGAAGCTCAGCGGGTCGGTGGCGCTGTAGCCGGCGGCCTCGAGCGCGTCCTTGGAGCCCGTCATCAATAGCCGCTGCTCGACCGTCGCCGGGTCCACACCGCGGCCCGAGGAGGACAGGTTCGGCGTGTGGCAGAGGGCGCAGACCGCAGTGCTCCCCACGCGGTTGCCGGCGTGCACGATGAGCGGCTCGTGGCAGCGGGCGCACTTGGCGTCGTCGACCACCGAGCGGCGCGGAAGGTCTCCGCTGACCACACCGACCACCGACGTGGCGTAGCGCGGGAGGACGGCGCCCACGGTGGGGAAGTTCAGCTGCGCGAAGGACCCCTGCAGGGCGACCGTGCGCATCTCCGCGCCTGCGGGGAACTGGATCGACTGCAGCGTGGCGACGTGGAAGCCCTCGGAGTCCTTGGCGCTCAAGCCCCCGCCGCCGGCCAGGTTCGCGACCGACACCGACCAGGGCTGGCCGTAGAACCGGCCCAGGTTGTTGTAGTCCGCGCAGGAGAGCAGGTTCTCCTGCGGCAAGGAGTACGCCACCAGCAGCGAGGGGCCGCCGCCGAGGTCCGCAGGCAGGCTCTTCAGGTCGAGCGGGGCGCCGTGCTCGAGGACGCGGAAGGTGACCACCGGGTGCCCGCCGGAGTCGACCGCCACCTCCCGGATCTCGTAGGCGAGCTGGTAGGCGCCAGGCAGCGAGCCGGCGGAGCTCGGGCTGTCGAAGCCGCTGGCGTGCACCTCGGCGACCAGGGACTCGCTGTGGCAGGTGCTGCAGATCGTCCCCGCCTTGGCGGCCAGGTGCGCCGCGGCGGTGGGAGAGGCGTGGCAGGCGCCACAGGCGCGGGCCGAGGGGAAGCGCTTCCAGTTTTCGCCCTGCGGGGTCGCCGCCGCGGCGCCGTCGTGGCACTTGCGGCAGTTGCCGAGGTCCTGGGGGTAGGTGACCCCGTCGTAGGCGTGGCCGCCCAGGGAGAAGCCGGCCGCGCCGTCCTGCGCGCGCTTGGCCGCGGCGTGGAGGGCGTGCGTCATGCGCGCCATCTCGCCGTCGTCGCCCACCCCGGGGTTGTGGCAGGTCACGCAGTAGCCGACCTCCTTGCGGCTGCCGTGGGCGAGGAGCGTCCCGTGGCACTCGTTGCAGGCGTCGGTCGAGGCGATGTCCCGCCGCTCCCCGACCGGCCCGCCGGAGGGGACGAAGTCGTGCACCCGGTTGAAGGCCGGCAGCGCGTGGCCGTTGACCGAACCGGAGACCTGCAGCGCCAGGCGGGTGGTCAGCGAAGGCTCCCAGGCGATGGGCGTGGGCGTCGTGACGTGGGTGACGTCGGCGGCGAACGTGTAGGTGTAGGTCCCGTCGCGGTGGTCGACGAGGGTGCCGGTCCGGTCCGCGCCGGGGACGCCGTTGCCGCTGACGAGGTAGTTCACCCAGGCCCCGCTGGTCCCCGCCGCGGGCACCAGCTTGGCGAGCACGAAGCGCACCTGGCCGGAAGGGCCGCTCGCCAGGCCCACCGCGCCGCGCCCGGCGCTGTCGCGGACCGTGAAGCTCACCTCCGGGCGGCCGGCGATGGTGATGCGGTCGATCTCCGCGGAGAGGAAGGGCACGGCGTCGGCGGCCAGGTTGACCACGTCGGCGGCCGAGGGCCCGGGCGCGCCGTCGACGACCGTGACGCTGGTGCTGCCGCAGGTGATGGTCTTGGTCCCGTCGCCGTTGTCGCTGACCGAGCAGCCGGTGCCGTCGGACCCCGCGGCGCCGTCGGCCACGACGACCGGGGCGACTCCGGGGCAGGCGATGGTGGCCGTCCGCGCCGCCTCGTCGCGGGTCACGGTGCAGGGCTGGGCGCCGGCGCCGTCGTGCACCACGACCGGGTCGACGCCGGGGCAGGAGATGGTCACCGTGCCGGCCGCGGCGTCGGCGGTCGCGGTGCAGGACTGGCCGTCCTGCCCTTGGGCGATGAGCACCGGCGTCGAACCGGGACAGGTGAGCACCACCGCGCCGTCGGTCGCCGTCGTCGCCGTGCAGGGCTTGCCGTCCTGGCCCGTGGCGCCCGCGGACCCGTTGGTCAGGGTGACGCGCGTGCCGTCGGCGCAGGTGATGGTGTGAGAGCCGTCGGCGTGGGTCTGCGCAGTGCAGCCCGCCCCGGCCGGGCCGGCGGGGCCCTGGCAGGCAGCGAGACCGAGTATCGGGAGAAGGATGAGCGCGCGCTTGCAGGGTGCCGTGCGGAGACGCATGTCGAAAGGTCCTCGGGGAAGGGGGCTCAGGAACGACCGGGCGAGCAGAGCGTGAACGCCCGTCCCAGCGTCGGAGCGCCGGGAGCATACACGCAGAGCAACGGTGCCGTATGACGTGGCGTGCGGCGATTGCGGCGCGATCAGCCGCAAGCTCGGAGTGTCGGAGAAGACGGCCGAGCAACTGCCAACTGCTGAAGGTATGTCAGCATTCACCGACATCGTCCTAGCCATTGGACACAGTCTGGAAGGCGCTCGCCGGTGCCACGCCTCCGAGCATGCTGGACGACATCCGCGACACGCCGGACTGCTCCGTCGGCCGGCTGTGCGTCGCGTTCGAGCAAACCCGTACCGGCGTCCTCTCGCACCTGGACTCCTCGATGCGAGCGAGCGGCTTGGCAGGAGCGCCACCCGACCACAGGGGACATCATCGGCCACGGAAGGCAGAGGCTCAGGCGCGCACGACCGCGCGAGGCTGGCCGCGCCCTCGCGGTCGAAGAGGCTTCTGCCGAACTCGCCTTAATCGACGCCGAGCAGGACGCCCTTGCCGAAATCCGGTCCTCGCGGCGGTCAAGTCCGCCTTCCTCCACTAGCGGGCGCGGGGACGCCAGACTCGGGCGCGCAGTATGCTCCAGCCCTCAGCTCACGGAGGGACCCATGCCATCTCGAACCACGCTGCTGCTGACCGCACTCCTCTGCGCCTGTGGCGGGCAGGGACAGTCCCAGACCTCGGACGCGTCGATAGGGCGCGCCCCCGGCCGGTTGTCGGTGACGGCACTCGACGACAGGTCCTCCCGCGGCGGCGGCGCCGGCGGCGGCGAGGGCGACGACGCGGGAGTCCCGTCCACGGCGTTCGACCTGGGCGACGTGAGCGCGACCAAGGACTTCCTCTTCCTGCTCGTCAACTCGGGCGGCGCCCCGGTCACCGACATCCACCTGACGACCTCCGCCGGCGCCTGGGTCGTGGCGCCGACGACGATCGCCTCGCTCGCGCCGCAGTCGGGGATCGGCGCGAGCATGCTTCCGGTGGTGCGCGTGACCGCCATCCACGGGTTGAGCGAGAGCCGCCTGGGGGCCGCGCCGCTGCTGCCGATGGGCGCCCAGGAGGCCGCACTGCACGTCGCCGGCAAGACGCTCGACGCGCAGGGCGCCGAGCTGGAGGTCACCCTCGACGTGGTGCTGCGGGCGACGGCGCGGGTGATGGACCTGGAGGTGCTCTGCGACGGCACGCCGGTCGACCTGCGCTACGCGGAGAGCATGCTCTCGATGGACATCTGCACGACGCTGCCGATGCCCAACTTCTGCTGCAACCAGGGCTTCAGCCTGCACAACACCGGCAACGTGCCGGTGGACGTCGCGGGAGAGCCGCAGGGCACCATCAGCTGCAGCGGCCTGACCAGCCTCGGGCAGCTCGCTCCCGGCGCGACCCTCGCGGTGACCTTCCCTCCCGGCCGATCGAACTGGCCGATCGTCCTCGACGGCCACGGCACCGCCAGCAATCCGGCGCGCTTCCCGCTGGGGCTCAACGGGCTGAGCGCCATCGGGCTGCACTCGGCGGCGCTCGATGAGCCGGCCGGCCACTGCTGCGCCGTCCTGACCGAGACCTGCGCGGTCGACGGCGACTGCTGCGGCGGCTGGTGCTGCGCTGGGAAGTGCGGGACCCAGTTCTGCCACTAACCCGCCGCAGCGAGAACACATCCACCATCAGGTCCCGAGCGTGGACAGCGCGTAGCGACGGCTTTGGACTTCGGACCTCGGGCACGGGAGGTCTGCTTGACCCGAAGCCCGCAGCCCAAAGCCCACGTGGTCCACGCTTCACGCCGCCTGCTGGACAAGCTCGCTCGCTGAAGGTCGGCGTGCGGGCTCAAGACTCAGAGGCAGAGGCCGTAGCTGCCCTGCGCGGTGCAAGTGCCAATGGTGCAGCTCGGCGAGCCACCCAAGGGATTGCAGACCTGCATGCACACGTCTTCGACGTTGTTGTACACGCAGGCGAAGCCCTTCAGGCAGGCGTTGGGGGCACCACAGGGTTGCGAGCGGGCAACCGTGCCGACCGGAGCACAGCCCCAGGCGCCCTCGGTGACCAGGTAGCAGCCGAGGGTCCCACATTCCTGCCCCAAGGGATCGCAGCCGCCCAGGTCGCCGTCGCTTCGTGGCGCCAAAGCAGTCTTGGAGATGCTCCAGGTCGAGAAGCCGGTGACGGAGCCGAAGACGGTGTCGACCACGGGGCGGTTCGGGCAGCTCGTTGCCTTGAACAGGACGTCGTCGATGACCATCAGACTGCTTCCGGACCCATCGGACTTCTGGACGGACCAGTTGCAGCTCGGGTCGTTGTCGGTGGCGACCTTCACGTTCTCGATCTTGACGAGCACCTGGCGGTAATCGTGCCACTTGGGATCGACCGGGACCGTGATGTTCGGGGTGGTGCTGGTGGGCGCCTGCGAGGCGATCTCTTCAATCGCGACCGTGACCGGAAGACCGTCCGGCAGACCCAGGTTGCGGTTCGTGCGGACGATGGAGTTCGCCTGGGAGGCCAACACCGTCGCCCGCGAGAGCCTCCTTGCCGTCCGTGTCCACGTAATCGCAGCCGCCGTCGGCATTGGACCTGCGGCAATCCTCGAGGTAGAGGCCGGTCACCTCCAGCTCTTCACCGATCTCCAGGCCGGCGTCGCCGCCGGCTTGAATCCTCTCGAGCGGAGAATCTCGCCTGCAGAGGCTCCCCGCATCCGGCGGCGTCACCGAGCCCCTGGTCGTCAACAGGATGCCGTTGTGTGCGCCGCCTCCGTTCTGGTCAGCGAGGTAGACGCCCGTGCGGCAGAACCAATAGGCCGGGTCTGCGCTGGTCGTGTCCTTGCTGTCGGTGAAGACGGGAGACACGACCACGCCCTTGAAATGAACCAGGTTGTTGGGAGAGGTCGCGAAGGCGGCGTGACCCCCGGCGCCTCGGTCGTTGATGACGGGAATCGTCGTCTCGACGGCGCCGCCCGACGCGTCGGGAGCCACATGGGAGGCGTCCGTTGGCACCCCCACGTCCGGCGAGCCGGACGACGCGTCTGGTGCGCCTCCTGCGTCGGTTCCGGGGCTCGCGGCGTCCGCGAAGGAGATCGCAGCATCGCTCGCGGCATCCGAGGGCGAGACCGCGGCGTCCGAGGCGCCGCCGTCCTCGACCAGGCCGTGGGCGTCGGTGGGCCAGACGAGGTCTTCGTCGAACAGGGTGCAGCCGGTGAGCAGCGACAGCGCCGCCAGGCAGGGAATCAGTCTCATCGCCACACCCCGCTCACCGACAGGTAGCCACTGCCATCGGGTCCGATGCTCAGCCCCACCTTGGGCGCGTCGGCCTTCTGCTCCGGGAGGAGGGTCATCACCAGCCCGGCCACCAGCACCGCGGCGCCCCCGGCATAGAGCGACACGGCGACGGCGCGCTTGGTCTTGAAGGCGTTGTTGGCATTGTCGAACGCGGCCTGATCGCCGGCCTGCTTGCCCAAGAGGATTCGCTCCGCCGTCTGGTGGTCGGCATCTCCGAGGACGTCGCAGATGACCGCCGCGACGAGGCCGGCCGCGCCGATTCCGTCGGCGACGTATCCCGCCGTGCGCAGCGTTCCCGTCGACGCCGGTGCGGAGACCGCCTCGGCGGGCGCCGAGGGCGAGCCGGGCGTGGCCAGCGGCTGGACGTTCGCCGCAGGTGCGCTCTGCGCGGGCGCGTTCGTCGCGGTGGGCTCGGGCGCCTTCGGCTCGGTCGCAGCGGGCGCCGAAGCGCCCTCCATCGCCTTGGCGCGAAGGGGCTCCATCGCCTCGGCGACGGCCGACGGCGCGACCTCCACCAGCCCGGCGACGCCCTTCTCCGGGGGCACCAGGCGCGTCACGCGCGTCAGCGGCTGCCCGGTCGAGGCTCTCGAGCACCACGATGGAGAGCAGGTGGATCCCGCCCACCATCGAGATCTCCGGGAGGATGAGGTACTTCGCCGCCAGCGCCCCGCCGATCTCCTGGATGCACGTGGTGTCGGTGCAGCCCACCAGCTGCTTCTGCTTCTCGACTCCGAGGACCGCGGCCACGTCGGAGCTCGTGATCAGCCGGAAGGGCGGCTTGGCCGCTTCCGAGGCGATGAGCGGGACCAGCCCGAGGACGGAGCCTCGGTCGACGGACGTCGTGCGCAGGTCGAGGAGCAAGACGCGCACGGGCTTCGGTGCCGCGAAGCCCTCCGCGGAAAACAGGCTGAACAGGACCGATAGCGTCGCTGCTGCTCTCGCCCTCATGCTTCCTCCTCCCCACGGTGGCCCGCGCGCCGCTCTTATATCTGCACGCCGGCTGCGTCGGTAGACGCTTGCGCGCGGGGCGGCACGGGCAGGCCCATGGCGGAGAGGCCCCGTGGACGTGAGCGCAAGCCTCGGGAGCGCGGCTCGCGAGAAGCCGAGCAGAGCGTGGGCGGGAGACCGGGAAGGCGGACTGGTGCCGCGAGGCGGGCCTCTGGCGGCCCGTCCGGCTGGGAGAGGACGACGACCGGGCCCTGTTTGAAGCTACCGGGCCGCGGCCTGCTCGGCGGCGCTCGCCAGGTGCTCGGCCGGCGACGCCTCGACCAGCTCCACCGACTGCCCGAAGCCGAGCGCCAGGAACTGCCCGTTGGCGAAGGGGCTGCGCTGCCCGTCGACGACGAGCTCGTACTTCTTCTCGCGACCGAGGCGCTTGATCTTGGTGATCCGAGGGTTCCAGGCGTCGCGGTAGATCCCGTCGACGATGGCCACCCGCATCTCCAGCGCCTGCGCCGCGGTGCAGGTCGCCTTCAGGCTCTTGGCCACCTCCGGCGCGTATTCCTTCTGGTAGGTCTCCACGAGCTCGGCCAGGAGCCTGGCGTTGCGCTCCGTCGTCACCGTGCCGGTCGCCACGACGCGGACGGTGATCTCGCAGGAGCCCTCGCCCGGCGCCGGCGGCGCGTAGAGCACCGAGTAGTTGCCCTGCGGCACCTGCGAGAGGTCCTTCATCGGAAACGGGCCCTTCGACCACGGGGCGTCCTCGAGGCGCTGCAGCTCGAACTCGCCCGGAAGCGCGGTGGACACCTTCGAGTACGCCCCGCGCTCGACCGCGAACGAGCCGCCGTCGTACCAGAGGTCGGGCTTGAGCTTGAGCTTCACCGCGCGCTCCTGCGGCACGAGGTTCAGGTCGGTCCGGTCGAACGACACGCGGATGGCGCTGACCGCCCCCGCCAGCACCCAGGCGCGCAGGCAGCTCGCCCCGCCGCCCTTGCTGATCCGCTCCGGGGCGCGCCCGTCCATCGTCACGTCGAGGTCGAGCACGTAGCCGCCCTCCGCCAGGGCGCGGTAGTTGCGCCGCGGCGTGTCGGAGAACAGCGCGATGCCTTTGGCGCCCTCGAGGCAGATCTGCACCGCTGCCGGCTTCTCGGCCGCCTTCGCCGCCGAGGTCCACGCCAGCGCCGCCAGAGCCACGACCCAAGCCTTCATGTGCGACCTCCTCGCCTCCGCGCGCCAAGGCGGATGCAGCGGTCGTGCCCGGACCTTTCTGGCCTGGTCTCGCTGGATTGCGTCGTCCGGGTGAGGGGTCGCGCGCACGCATGGGGTGTCCGAGCCTCACCCCCTGACCCCCTCTCCGGCTTCGCGGAGAGGGGGAACTCCACCCCACGCCGATGGCCAGCCGTCTGTCTGGCCTCCCTGCACGCACGCTGCGCCCTCGCTGCGTCCTCGCGGATCGCCAGCCATCGCCTCCTTCATCTCCGGCCCCTCGGCGAGCGAGCAACCGTACTCCCCCCTGGACACACGCCACGTAAGGGGCGAGCCGCAAGGCCTGCTGGTGGCCGGGAAGTGTTGTCCCAGCGCGTGCGTTTTCGCTCTCCTCGTCATCGGCCGGGGCGTGACAGCTGAAGGCCGCATCGATGAGCATGGCGGCCCAGCCGTCGGGTCCCCAGCGACCGCTTCGAGGTGAGAGGAATGGGCCGCAAGCTCCGCGTCAAACTGATCTCGATTCCGTGGGAAGCTCGAGGTCCCCACTTTGACGCTCGCGAGCCTGGCCGCGGTCACGCCCGAGGACCGCTTCGAGGTCTGCATCGTCGACCTGCTGCGCGAGCGGCTCGTCCTCGACGAGCCGGTGGACCTCGTCGGGATCTCCGCGTCCACCCCGCGCATCAAGGCGGCCTACGCGCTCGCGGACCTCTACCGCGCCCGCGGCGTCAAGGTGGTCATCGGCGGCCACCACGCGACCGCAATGCCCGACGAGGCGCTCGAGCACGCCGACGCCGTCGTCTGCGGCGAGGGCGAGACGTCGTGGATGCGCATCTGCGACCAGATGCTCACCAACCCGGCGACGGTCGCGGGGATCTACGACGACCCGCCGCCCGACCTGGCGACGCTGCCGCTCCCGCGGATCGACCTGATGCGGCTCGACCGCTACCAGTCCTTCTTCTTCCCGGTCATCGCCAGCCGCGGCTGCCCCGAGGCGTGCAGCTTCTGCTTCTCCAAGCGGATGACCCGCGGCTTCCGGACCTACCCCCTGCGCCACGTCCTGGCGCAGATCCGCGCGCGCCCGGCGTCCGTCCGCGCCATGTACTTCGTGGACGACAACCTCGCCGGCGACGTCGACTTCGCGCGCGAGCTGTTCCGCGAGCTGGCCAAGCTGGAGCCGCGCACGCCGTTCGGGATGCAGGTGCGCACCGAGTTCTGCCTCGACCCGGAGAACCTCCGGCTGGCGCACGAGGCCGGCTGCGCGCTCATCACCACCGGCTTCGAGTCGCTCAACCAGGCGACCCTCGACCGGACGGGGAAGGGCGCCCTGGCCGCGCGCTACCAGGAGATCGTCGCCGCCATCCAGACCGAGGGGATGATGGCCTCGGGCAACTTCGTGTTCGGCTTCGACTGGGACGGGCCGGACACCTTCGAGAAGACGTGGGAGTTCCTCCGCGACTCGCGCATCTACCACTCCACCTTCACGACGGAGATCCCCTTCCCCGGCACCGCGACGTACCAGCGCTACCTGCGCGAAGGGCGGATCCTGACGACGGACTACGACGAGTACATCGGCAAGGACAAGGTGGTCGTCCGCCCGCTCGGCATGACGCCCGAGCAGCTCCAGGGCGGCATCCGCTGGCTCACGAGCCAGTACTACTCGGTGCCCCACCGCCACGCGCTCTACCGTCACGCCTACCAGAACGAGCGCCTCTTCCCCGAGCTCCGGGGTTGGGCACGCCGGCCGGCGCTGCTGTCCCTCAACTACTTCCAGTGGTTCCTCTACACCTACCGGATGGTGCCCTCGCTGCGCTGGCTTTACGACCGGCTCGTCCCGCTCAACAAGTACCGCTTCGTGGGCGACCTCCGGCGCGGGACCAACTTCTGGAAGGAGCCGTTCACTCCGGCCGCGACCGCGACCCGGCTCGACGCGGCGCAGTCCCGCTCGCCCTTCTATGAGCGCTCGGGGGCGATGAAGCCCGGCGCGCAGAAGCTGGTCGTCTGATCCGGAAGCGCCGTCCGAGCCCGAAGGTGTTCCGAGCCCGAAGGTTCGAGGCGTCTCGGTCCGGGTGCTAGGCTGCCGGTCGGTTTGACCCGTGCCGACCGCGCCCACCACCACGACACCGCACCACGACGGCGTCCTCATCACCCGGCGCAGCTGGGTGGCGGACCGCTTGCGCGGCCTGAGCCTGGCGCTGCAGCTCCCGTGTCCGACGCGCGGCGGCTTCCTCTTCCGGGCTGACGACGAGTTCTATCGGCTGTGCACCGAGTCGGCCGCGAGCCTGCAGAAGGCGGTGCGGCGGGTGCTCGATCACCTCGATCTGCCCTGCCGATCGGTGCTGGTGAGCTTCGAGCCCAACCTGTCGCGGCCGGCGCAGATCGAGCGCAGGGGCGACGAGTACTTCATCGAGATCGACCCGCGCTACCGGCAGGACGGCCCGGCGCTGGGAGCGCTCCTGGCCCACGAGTGCTGCCACGTGCTGCTCCACGACCGCAGGCTGCCCGAGCTCGGCAACGTCGAGGACGAGGTTCACGTCGACCTCACCGCCATGCTCACCGGCCTGGGGCCGCTCACGCTCAACGGCATCCTCGACAAGGTCGAGGAGAAGGAGGGCGTCCGCTACGAGTGGCATCGCGCCTTCGGCTACCTGCCGGCGCACCTGCTGCGCTTCGCCTACGCCTTCGTCGCCTCCGAACTGGGGATCGCGCCGCGGCTCGCCGTGCGCCACGTCCGCGACGACCTCGCGGTCCTGGTGAGCTTCACCGGCATCCTGAACCAGAGAGCCCTGCGGGCGCTGACCTTCCGCGCCCCGCGGCTGTGCTTCGCGCCGCCGGAAGAGAGAGCGGTGGTCCTCTGCTTCAAGCACACGTGCGGGCGGCGGCTGCGCATCCCCGTCGGACGGCGCGGCATCGCCAGCTGCCCCGAGTGCTCGAGCAGCTTCGCCATCGACGCGCGTGCCTGCCGCATCCGGTCGGAGGTAAGGCCCGGGCTGCTGCGCTACGACCCGGCGCCGACCGGAGGCCTCGTCCGCCTCGAGCACGCCTGGCACTCGATGTCGCTGGCCGGGAAGGCGGGACTGATCGGCGCGCTGGGGATGCTCGTCTGGTTCGCCGTCGGCACCATCCGCTGAGCGGGTCCGGCCCGTGGAGCGAGCGGCTCTGCCGGTCCGTGCCAGCTGATCTCCTTGCCCGGCGCCGCCGCAGCCATCGACGATGCCCCCATGAAGGTCGACCTTCCGTACGAGCTCCCACCGGATGTCTTGGCCTCCCTGTCCGAGATGGCTCCAAGGCTGCCTTGGCTGCACACGAGCGTGCTCGAGGCGATCGAGGCGCACGCGAAGAGCGCGCTCGAGAGCAGCGAGAAGCGCGCCCTGACGGCAGCCCGCGCGATGATCGAGCGGGTGAGCGGGCACGGTGAGTTGCTGGCGCAGCTCGCCGAGGACGGCAGGTGCGCAGACGCGGCTCGCTTCCTGCCAGGGAGCATCGTCAGCGAGGGGATGCTGCATCTGGCCGAGCAGGACGCGGGCCGGCTCGGTCGGCTCGAGGTGCTCGAGGTCAGGCTCGGCGCCGCGCTGACGCGCGCGAAATTCCAGGTGCCCAAGAAGCTCGACGCCACGCGTGCGCTCGCGTTCGCTGAGAAGGTGCTCGGGACGCATCCGGACGTGGCCGACTCGAGCCCCTTGCCCAACGAGCCGCAGTGGAGAGCACTGCTCCCGTTCCTGCCGGCCTCCACCCTCCACGAGCGGTTCGTCCGCGCACGGTTTCAGTGGATGGGCGACGACCCGTGCCCGCGCGAGGAGCTCGAGCGCCTGTCGCAGGACGGCTCGCGCGAGGCGACCCAGGTCCTCCACTTCTTGTCGTTCAAGGAGCCCGACGAGAGTCGCCACCCGCTCGCGATTCGACTCGCGCAACAAGGCGATCCCTGGGCGGCCCTCTCCATCGCCCAGAAGCTGCAGGCCAAGGCCGAGAGCTGGGCCGCGGCCTCGCTGTGGTTCGTCCGGGCCGCGCGCTCGCCGGTGGACGATCCGGTCGTCGAGGCGACGTTCTCGCAGAAGCTCGACCGGGACAAAGCGGCGGTCTCTGCTCTCGCGATGCACGCCGTTGGACGGTCACCGCTCGAGCCGCAGGTGGCCTCGGAGCTCGTGTCCATACTCGAGAGCCGGTGGCTCAGCGACACCGGGCGGACCCCTTCGGTGCTCGACGGGCCGTCGGAGCGAGATCTCGACAAGCTGGCGCGCACCTTCGGCTTGCGGGACCTGCGCGCCCTCCTTGAACGCGTCCGCGCCGGCACTTGCTGAGCCGGCCCTTCGTCGCACGAGTGGGAGAACACGCGCCGTCAGCGCTGGGCCGGAGGCCCGACTGGCTGCGCTGCCTCCGCTCGCATAGCCTGCCGGCGTGCTCACGACCGAACTCGGCAGACGCCGGTACCTCGCCGCTGCGGGGACCGTGATCCTCGTGCTGGGATTTCTCTACCTGGCGGCTCTTCGAGGCGAGGTCCTGGACTTCGACGACTCGGCTCACCTCGCCGAGCCGCTCCTGTCCCTGCCCTTCCTCCAGGCCCTGGGCCAGATGTTCTCCTCGGCTCACCAGCACGTCTGGTGGCCGCTCCTCTGGCTGTCCTGGTGGCTGCAGGGTGGGGCAGCGCACCCGCTCGCGCTGCATCTGGTCGACCTGGGCCTCTTCCTGGGAAGCGCCGCCATTCTGACGGTCGTGTTGAACCGCGCGGGGCTGGGCCGGTGGACGGCTCTCCTGGCCGTCGTGCTGTGGGCCGTGCACCCGCTGCGAGTCGAGAGCGTCGCCTGGCTGACCGGACGAAAGGACGTCCTCTCCCTCTTCTTCGTCTCGCTGGCCGCTCTCGGCGCCATGCCTCCTTCCCCGTCCCGCCCCGGCGCCGTGCGCCTGGCGCTCGCGCACACCGCCTTCGGTCTGGCGCTGCTGGCGAAGACGGCGGTCGCACCGGTGGCGGCAGTGCTGTGGGTCCTGTCGTGGCGGCGTGACGGCGCACGCGAAGCGACCCGGCGGTTCGCCGGGTTCGCCGCACTCGCGGTGGCCGACGCCGCCGTCTGCATCTTCGGCTTCGAGGCGACTGGCCCGAATGGCGAGCTCGTCACCGGCAGCCGCTGGCTCCTCGGACTCTGGTCGCACGGCGTCTGGCTCGTCCACGAGGTCTGGCCCGCCGGTCTGGCAGCGCTCTATCCGGTGGGCACCCACCAGGCCCTCTTCGTCGGCGTCGGGATCGCGGGGCTCGTCGGACTGGCGGTGCTCGCGGCGCGTGTGCCGTCCGCGCTGCCCATCGCGGCCCTATGGGTCCTCCCGCTGGTCCCCGTGGCGGGACCGCTGCGTCTCTCCTTCTGGGCCGCGGACCGCTACACGCTCATCGCCTCGCTGGCGCCCGCGGTCGGGGTGGCGCTGCTCATCGAGTCTCTCGCGCGACGACGCCGAAACGCCTGGCTCGTCGCGGTTCCCGTCGTCGCCGCCCTCGCGCTGGCGACGCACGCTCGGATCCCCGCGTGGCACGACGACGTGGCGCTCTGGCAGAGCGACCTCGAGCGAGGCGACGACCCCCTTCGCCGCAGCCAGCTGGCGGCCGCGTACGGCAGCCGCGGACGCTTCGCCGACGCGCTCGTCGAGCTGCGCCGCGCCGAAGCGCTCGCCCCAGCCTCGTCGAGGATTCGAGCGCACCGCATGTTCGCCCAGCTCGCCGCCCAGGGCTGGACCGAGAAGACCCGGCGTCTCTCCGCCTTCCTGGAGCCGCCGCCCTCGAACGCCGAGGGCTGGGAGCGGGCGATGGCGGCGCTCCTCGAGGCGCGAGAGTGGTCGCTGGGCGTCGAGGCCGCGCGCACCGCCGTGGCCGTCGGAGCCAAGGGGCCCACCTGCGCGCTGGGAGAGGTCTTCGGCCTCCACCAACTGGGCGACGACGCCGGGGCGCGCCGGGCGCTGGAGAGCGCGGCGCGTGTTCATCCCGAGATCGACCGCGCACGGATCGAGGGCGCTCTCCGTGAGGGCACGTTCCTCGCCCCTCGCCGCCCGCCCCAGGCCGCGGATGGCGCAGCTCCGAGCTCGGCTCGATAGGACTTGAGCCGGGGGCTTCGGGAAGGCGGACGGGTACGATGCGGGGCCACTCGGGTGGGGGAATCCGGAGATGAGCTTGGACGAGGTCAAGACCAAGGGGGTGACGCTGGTGCACCTGCGCCAGTACGTCGTCGAGCGGTTCGGAGAAGAGGGGCTGGCGCGGGTCGCTGCGGCGCTCCCTCCGGCGCAGGCCCAGCTCCTCCAGTCGCCCTTCGCGCACGAGTGGTATCCCAACCGGGACCACGCGCAGATCGAAGCCAAGGTCATGGAGGTCCTCTTCGGCGGGATCTCCAAGGCGCGCGACTTCGGCTACTACGACGCCTCGCTCACCGTGGGCTTCGTCTACCGCGTGCTGTTGCGCGTCCTCGACCCGGGCCTGCTCGTCAAGAAGTCGGCCACGCTGTGGAAGCTGATGATGTCCGGCGGCAAGTGCGAGGTGGAGGTGACGAGCCCCACCTCGTGCAAGGTCAAGCTCTCGGGCTACGACCAGCACCACGAGGTCCTCTGCTACGACTGGATCGGCTCGTTCCAGGGCTCGCTCGAGACCTGCGGCGCCAAGCAGGTTCAGGTCGCCCACCCCGAATGCCGCTTCCACGGCGCTGCGCACTGCCTCTACGAGGTCCGCTGGCAGCGGTAGCCCACGTCACCTCGGTCCGCTGACGCTGCGTAAGGTATGTCAGCGTTCATCAACATGGATCGGCGCAGGGTGGGCTGAGCGGCTTCGCGGCAGGGGTCTCCGAGCTCTGAGACGGGCGCCGCACATCGTTTCGTCTTGCCCACGGGCCCTGCCATGGAAGCGGGCGCCTCGCGCGGCCGGCTACTTCCCCCGGCCCTCCAGCACCTCGCGCAGCTTGTCGGCGAGGCTCAGCAGGGTGAACGGCTTGCCGATGAAGTTCACCTTCGCGTCGATGACGCCGTGGTGGACGACGACGTCCTCGGTGTACCCCGAGGTGAACAGCACCCGGAGCGCAGGGTGCTGCGCGAGCAGGCGCTCGGCGAGCTCGCGCCCGTTCATGCCGGGCATCACCACGTCGGTCATGAGCAGGTCGAAGCGGGTCGCGGCGCTCTCGACCAGCGCCAGGGCCTCGGCGGGGGCTCCGGCCGCCACGACCTGGTACCCGAGCCGGCGCAGGAAGGCTGCGGTCAGCGCGCGAACCGTCGCGTCGTCCTCGACCAGCAGGATCTGCTCCCCGCCCTGGGCGGCCGGCCCCACGGCTCGCTGCTGGGATGTGGCGGGGCCTCTCTCGACGCGCGGCAGGTAGACCTTGAAGGTCGTGCCGACGCCCAGCTCCGAGTAGACCTCGAGGTGGCCGCCGGCCTGCTTGACCGTGCCGAAGGCGGTGGCGAGCCCCAGGCCGGTGCCGCGGCCGACGGGCTTGGTGGTGAAGAAGGGCTCGAACAGGCGCTGCTTCACCTCCGGCGACATTCCGGTGCCGGTGTCGCTGACGGCGAGCTGGACGTAGCTGCCCGGGGACAGGCCGGGGCTGCGCTGGCAGTAGCGGTCGTCCAGCTCCACGTTCGCGGTCTCGATGATGAGCTGGCCGCCCTTGGGCATGGCGTCCCGGGCGTTCACGGCCAGGTTCACCAGCACCTGCTCGAACTGTCCGGGGTCCACCCGGACCATGCCCAGGCCCTTGGCCAGGTTCATCGAGAGCGTCACGTCCTCGCCGAGCAGGCGCGTGAGCAGGTTGCGCAGGTTGGTCACCAGCTCGGTCAGGTTCAGCACCTTGGGTTCGATGATCTGCCGGCGCGAGAACGACAGCAGCTGGCGGGTCAGCGACGCCGCGCTGTCGGCGGCCCGCTCGATCTCGTCGAGGTAGCCGCCGACCGGGGCGGACTCGGCCGGGAGGTTCATCCGCACCAGCTCGAGGTTGCCGAGGATGGCGGTGAGCAGGTTGTTGAAGTCGTGGGCCACCCCGCCCGCCAGCCGCCCCACGGCCTCCATCTTCATGGCCTGCTGCAGCTGCTCGTGCAGCCTGTTGCGCTCGGTGACGTCGCGGGCGTTGAGGACGATGCCCCTCACCACCGGGTCGTGGAGCAGGTTGGTGCCCACCGCCTCCATCGACACCCACCGCCCGTCCTTGTGGCGGTGGCGGTACTCGGCGCGGCGGACGGCGCCGGGCTCGGCGAGCATGTCGGCCAGGATGCGCGCGAGCGTCTCGGCGTCCCGCTCGTCGACGTAGTCGAAGCCGCGCGTGCCCACCAGCTCCTCGCGGGTGAAGCCGAGCATCTTCTCCACCGGGCCGTGGATCGCCAGCTCCACGCCGGAGGCGTCGAGGACGGTGACGATGTCGTTGGAGTTCTGGAGCAGCCGCTTGAACCGCTCCTCGCTGGTGCGCAGGGCCTCCTGGGAGAGCTTCAGGTCGGTCACGTCGTAGAGCAGCGAGAGCATGGCCTCGCGGCCGTCGAGCTGGACGAGCTCCAGCGACCAGAGCACGTCGCGGACCTCGCCGGACCGGGTGCGGATGCGCGCGGGGACGTCGCGCGCCTCGCCCTGGCGCTGGTACAGGCCGAGGATGTGCGTGCGGACCCCCCAGTCGACCCAGATGCCGAGCGCCTTCGAGGTCCGCCCCAGCAGCTCCTCGCGCGAGTAGCCGATGAGCTGGACCCACCGATCGTTGACGTCGAAGAACTCGCCGGTCTCCTTGTCGGAGAGGACCATCGGCGCCGGGTTGGCGCGGAACGTCTTGGCGAACGACTCTTCGCGGTTCGAGGTCGGAGGGGGCATGGGCTGGGCGGTGCTGCGCGGTGGTCGGCTGGAAGGATAACAAGCAGGTCGCGCGTGCCGCGACCTCGCATTTCCTGCGCTGGGCCCGCGGCGGACGCGCCCTTCGAATTCGAGCGTCGGCGCCGGCCTCACGGCTCGGGGCAGCACTCCCTCGGGCCGCCATCCTCGTGTCTGCAAGCCACCCTCGGATTGCCGGCCCACCATCAGCGCCCTCAGGATTGGTCGAAACGGTGGGGCCGTTCTGGAAGCTAGCCGGCACGAGGCCGGCGCTCCGGGGCCCACCCTCGAAGGTCGGGGCCCCCGCCCGGGTCCGCCTGGATGTCGCAGGCAGGAGCGGAGCGGCGCCCGTGCGCATCGTTGATGGAGAGCAGCGGAAGGTCCGGGGGGCTGGGCGATGGCTGCGGGCGCTTCGAGAACGCCTCTGTCGCTTCTTCTGGTGGCGCTCGCGGCCTGCGCTCCGTCGCCTTCCGGCGCTGCGGACGAGCGGCAGCTTCGGCAGGCGACCGTCTCGCTCGAGGGCTTCTGCGCCGGCGTGGTCGTCGGCGACACCGAGGTGCTGACCGCGGCCCACTGCATCGACGAGCTGGGCCAGTCCATCCGCATCCATTACGCGACGGGCGCGACGGGCCAGGGCGTCGCGGTCGCGGTGGACCGCGCCTCGGACCTCGCGGTGCTGCGCCTGGCCGGCCGCGCGCCCGTGAAGCCGCTCTCGCTCCGCGCCTCTCCAGCCAAGGTCGGCGAGACGGTCCTCTTCACCGGCCGCAACGACTTCCGCCACCCGCTCCAGCGCGCGGAGGTGGAGCGCTTCGGCCGCTGCCCTTCGCTGCCCAAGGTGCCCAGGGCCCTCTTCACCACCATCCACGCCATCCCCGGAGACTCGGGTTCGCCGCTCGTCGATGGCGACTTTCGCATCGTCGGCCTGGTCCACGGCGGCGCCCGCTGCCACATCGCCGCGCCGACCGAGGGAGCGCCGACGCTGCTGGCCCGGGCGAAGAAGGCCGCGATCGGCGTTCGGCCCAACGCCGCGGCCAGGCGGATCAGTCGCCAGCGACCGTCGTGCCCGCCGTCCCCGCGGTCGCGATGAGCAGCCAGTAAATCGGCTTCAGCCGCGTTGCCGGAGCGAGCCGGGAAGCTGCAGCCCCCGGCGGCTTTCGAATCGAGAGGCGGGTGGCGAGCCCATCGGCCTCTGCGAAGGGAGCGCGGAACTCCGTCTCGGCGAGCACCGCGGCCTCGTCTGGGCCGGGTCGCTGCGTGTCGGGGATATCCCGGACCGGGGGCCGGAAGAGGGGTCCGGGGAGGTGGAGCTTCCCCAACTCCGGGTGTATCAAGCGCCCGACCAATCCCCTCAACCCGTCCGCGTGACGACACCGCCAGCGCGGCGAGGGATCCGGCTACACCAGGAGCGAGCATCTTGAACCAGGACCTTCCTTCACGCCGCCGTTCCGACCACCGCCATGCCCACCGCCATGCCCACCGCCCGGCGTGCCGTTCCGTCTGCGCGCTGCTGCTCGGCGCCCTCCTCTTCGCGAGCGGTTCCGCCGCGGCCGCGCCCCGCTTCGTCGACCTGGGCGACGGATGAATCCTCGACACCCGTACCCGCCTGCGCTGGCTCAAGAACGGCAGCTGCTTCCCCGGTCCCGTGGACGGCAGCGGCCACGTCTACGGCCTGTATTCGGGCAAGTGCGGCCTGATCGACGGGTCCGACTCGGGCTGGTGGCTGGTCCCGTGGCTCGACGAGCTGGGGACCCTGGTCGCCCCTCCCGACAGCTACCGCGCCGTCAGCCTCAACGCCGCGGGCTTCAGCGGCGTCCTGAACGGCGGCTATTGGAGCGCGGACGAGGACCCCTTCGACGCGGCGAAGCACATCGTCATCCACTTCCAGGACGGCAACCAGTACAGCGTCCCGGCGACGAGCGTCATGAGCACCCTGCCGCTGGGATCTCAGCTCTTCCACTTCCTGGACGCGCCCCAGGGCGTCGACCTGGGCAACGTGGCGGTCAACACGACCTCCGGCAGCCGGACCGTCGCGCTGCGCGACCTGGGCGGCGGGTACATGGACTACCTCTCCTCGGGAACGACCGCCGGGCTCCCGGTGACCGACCTCTCGCTCGTGGGCGGCGACAGCGCCCTGTTCAGCCTCGACAAGGGTGACGGGGGCGCCTACCGCGTGACCGGCGTCGGCGCCTGTGGCCCGACGCCGTCGCTCTTCCACTCCATCTATTCGCCCGCCACGGTGAGCCTGCCCGGACCTCCGCCCTGCACGGTCGGCGTGGCCTTCCGGCCCACCAGCCCCGGTCCGAAGTGGACCATCCTTCGCGTCACCTCGGCAGGCAAGAACCCGGTCCGGGACATCCTGCTGACCGGCAACACCCTCGTCTCCTCGTGGAAGGCCGAGGACGACGCCACCGACAGCGTCGGCAGCAACCATGGAACGCTGCAGGTGACCGCCACCGCCCCCGAGAACGGGACGGCCAACGCCAGCTGCCCCGCGGGCGGCGTCATCTCCTCCTACACGTCCACGTTCGGCGCGCAGGGGACGTGGACGGCCTGCGGGACCTGCACGCTGGGCGCGGCGAGCTGCAGCGTCGCCTACAGCACCGCCGCCTGCACCGATCCCCTCCCCGGAGTCGCCAAGAGCGGCCAGCTGAGCCTCGGGTGCACCGGCGGGTACGCGGTGGGCAGGCTGGGGCAGGCGTTCAGCTTCGACGGCAGCAGGGCGCAGTCGGTCGCGGTGCCGCACTCGGCGACCCTGGACCTCGGCACCCGCTCCAGCGTCATGTTCTGGATCAAGCTGAACGCGCTGCCGCCCGCCGGCCAGTTCGTCTTCCCGGTGAGCAAGTACGTCAACGGCCTCGAAGACAAGACCGTGTTCGTCGATTCGGCCGGCAAGGTGCACCTGCTGCTGTATGGCACCACCTCCGGGGCCGTCTCCAACGGAGCCCTGGTGCCCGGCCAGTGGACGCACGTCGCGGCGACCTACGACGGCGTCTTCCAGCGGATCTACTTCGACGGCGTCCTGAACGGGATCGCGGCGGCCACGGGGGACGTCGCCGACAGCACGGGCAAGCTGTACCTGGGCTACAACCCCGAGCGGGGCCCGGCGGGCCAGTCGACCTTCAACGGCCTGCTCGACGAGGTCCGTTGGTACGCCTTCACCCTCACCGACGACCAGATCCAAGAGGCCAAGGTGGTCGCGGCCCTGACGGCCAACACCACCGGCTTCGGCGACGGGCAGGAGATTCCGAGCGCCGGCAACCTCTCCTGGTCCGGCACCCGCGGCACGGCCGACTACGGGTACGGCACCGACCTGACCGTGAGCGCCATCCCCGACAGCGCCTCTACGTTCGATGGCTGGCAGGGTGATTGCCCCAGCCCGAACAACAACACCTGCAAGCTCACGATGAATGGGGACAAGTGGGTGGCGGCCAGGTTCAGCCCCATCGTCGGGGTCAAGGGGTTCGAGCTGCCGGTGCCAGGGGCGGCTCCGCAGACGGCCGCGGCGCTGCTGCCGGTCTCCAACCGGTACCTGGTGACGAGCCTGACCTGGACCCCGGCCCACGCCAGCTTCCAGAGCGGAGTGGTCTACACGGCCGCGGTCGTCCTGACCTCGGTCGACGGCTACGCCTTCCCGAAGGACCCGACGACGCGGGCGAACCTGGGGACGCCCAGCAAGGGAGTGACCTCCGACCCGAACCCCGGCAACACGGTCACCTTCAACGTCACCTTCCCCGGGGTCCAGGGCCTGGTCTCCTGGTGGAAGGGCGAGGCCGACGCCACGGACACCCTGGGCGTCAACCACGGCACGCCCCTCGTCCGCACCATCGTCGCCGAGGGCGAGACGGCGACCGCCCAATGCAGGTCCGGCAGCACGGTCGCTTCGTACAGCTCCCTGTACGGGGCCGGCTTGACGTGGACCAGCTGCGGCACGTGCATGGTCGGCGTGAGCGGCTGCACGGTGGTCTACAACTCCTCCTGCCTGGATCCCGCGGTCGGCGTCCCCAAGATCGGAGTGCTGACCCTCGAATGCGCGCCTGCGGGCAGCTACGGCTTCGGGCGGATCGGGAAGGCGTTCAGCTTCGACGGCAGCAGGCTTTCGGTCGCCGTGGACGACTCGTCGACTTTGGACGTCTCCACCGCGCACACGCTGGGGTTCTGGGTGAAGCTCACCGCCTTGCCCGCGGCCGGAAAGGTGTTCTACCCGGTGAGCAAGTGGGAGAACGGCAAAGAGTCCAAGGGCTTCTCCATCGACTCGAGCGGCAAGGTCACCTACTTCCTCTACGGGGCCAGCGCGCAGGTCGAGTCGCTCCAGTCGCTGGTGCCCGCCCGGTGGACGCACCTCGCGGGGACCTACGACGGCGCGAACCTGAAGCTCTACTTCGACGGCGTCCTGGACGCGGCCCAGGCGGCCACGGGCGACGTCGCGGACGGCAAGGGCACGCTCTACCTGGGCTTCAACCCCGAGCGGGAGCGGGAAGGGAACGAAGCGCCGTTCAAGGGTCTGCTCGACGAGGTCCAGTGGAACAACGGCGCGCTGTCGGCCGCCGACGTCGCGATGATGAAGGGGGTGGAGACCCTGACGATCACCCTCGCGGGCGGCGGCCAGGGAACGGTCAGCGCCGACGTCGGGACCATCCAGTGGGTGGGCAAGGTCGGCACGGTGGAGTACCCGGCCGGCACCTCCGTCCTCCTGACCGCCCAGGCTGGCGCCTCCAGCACGCTGCGGGGCTGGTCCGGCGACTGCTCCGGCACCGGTGACTGCCGCCTGCTCATGAACGGCGACAAGGCGGTGACGGCCACCTTCGACCAGTCCGTCGCGGTGTCCGGGTTCACCTACCCCGTGACCGGCCAATCCCCGGTGACCGCCGCCGGCCTGGTCATGGGCGAGCCCAGCCTCTACTCGGCGACGAGCCTGACCTGGTCCCCGGCCGACGATCCATTCCTGAGCGGGACGGCCTACACGGCCACCGTCGTCCTGACCTCGCGCAACGCGTTCGCCTTCCCGGCAGAGGGGCAGACGCCCCAGGTCTCGTCGGCAGGCACGCCCAGCCCTGGAACGACCACCGGCACGGGCGTCGGCAACACGCTGACCTTCACCGTGACCTTCCCCGCGACCTGCGACGCGGGCTATGTGGCGGCCCCTGCGCCTATCTGCCAGCCCTGCAAGGACACCGCCCACTGCGGCGCCAGCTGCGAGGCGTGCTCGAGCGAGGGGACCCTCTCGACGAGCTGCAGCGCCAACACCGCGGCCGCCGAGTTCGCCTGCACCCCGGTCTGCGACCAGGGCTACAGCGACGCCGACTTCGACGGGCGGAACGGGTGCGAGGCCTGCGCCGCCGGCTACTTCTCCGACCCCGGTCCGCTGCGCTGCATGCTCTGCATCGTGGACGCCCACTGCGGGAACGGCTGCTTCGACTGCACCACGCCGGAGGAGTGCCGCATGGCCGGCACCTGCGACGCGCTCCCCGGCCATTGCGTGCGCCAGGACAAGGTCGACGGGACTCCTTGCAGTGGCGGTGTCTGCGCGAGCGGCGTCTGCGTGGTGACGGCCGACGCCGGTACCCCCGGCCCTGACGCCGCGACGCCCGGCGCCGACGCCGCGACGCCCGCCCAGGACTCCGGCACGCTGGCGCAGGACGCCGCGCTCCCCGGTTCCGACGCCGCCGCGCCCACGCAGGATTCCGGCACGACCGAGCAGGACTCCGGCACGGCCGAGCAGGACGCCGCGATCCCCGGTGCCGACGCTGCCATCGCGGTGCAGGATGCCGCGGTCCTCGGCACCGACGCCGCCGTCGCGGCCCAGGACGCTGCGACCGTCAATCCCGATGCTTCCGCCGCGGCGCAGGACGCCGGGACGGACGCCGGGCAGGCCCCGGCCGAGTCCTCGGGTTGCGGCTGCACCGCTGGGTCTTCGGGTCCGGTCTCCGGGGTGCCGCTGCTGCTGGCGCTGGTCTTCCTGCGCCGGCGCGCGCGGGGGGGCTGAGCAGCCGGAACGGGCCTACCGTCGCCGCCGGACATCTTGCCGGCGGCCCTCATCGAGGCGACTGTGCCACGGCTCCGCCGACGGCCCGCGTCGGCGCCGCGCCCGCTCGAGGGTGCCGCCGGTCCTGGCTAGCTGCGGGCGTGGCTCGCCTGGTTGCTCTTGGCCGTGTCGACGCCGACGAGCGAGTAGGCGGGGCAGGAGCCAAACGCCGCGGTGGCCAGCGGGACCAGCCCGACCAGGCCCCACAGCGTGTGCGGTCCGACGACGGTCAGCGAGAGCAGGCCCAGGCCCAACGCCACTCGAACGATGCGATCCAGGGTCCCGACGTTGTGCGCGAAGATCTTCGACATGGCTTCCACCTCGGAGAGTCGGGCCGTGATTGGCCCTCTGGCAGGTGCGAGTCAGGCCGGAGGAAAAGGGTTCAGGCTCCTTTCGGGGCACGAGGTCGCTGGGGCTCGACAGGCCCAAGCGGCGGGTGCCCGAGCTGCGCCAGCTCGAGCGCTCCGAGCGCCTCGAGAGCGCGGGCTGCCCCATCAAGAACGTGCCGCGACCTCGAGGTCCCCGCCTTCCTGAACGGCAAGAGGGAGGTCGCCAAGGCCTGAGGCCTACGGGCACGCCGGCTCTGGAAGCTGCGGTGGGAACACCGCGATCCGGTGGGACATCGGATGCGACGCTCGGCAGCGACTCCATGCTGGAGAGCCGGGGGCCAGCCCACTTCAGTGGCCTTCGTGCAGATAGCCGGGGGCATTCAGCCCCCGGTCTCCATCCGGCAGTCCTGGCTGACTACCTTCCGAACCTCAATACCCGCCGGGCGCCAACCAACGTCTTCCCGCCCGAAGGCGTCACTCGCCGACGTACCCGGTGACCTCTTCGCGGTCGTGGAAGAGCTGCTTCACGCGCACCCGCAACCTCGGGCCCACCTTGCGCGCGGCGGCCTCGACGATCTCGCGGCAGCGGACCACCTCGTCCAGGCGCTTCTTCATCGGCAGCTTCCAGTTGAAGACGCTGGCCTTGCAGTCGCCCTCGCCGATCCACCGGGCGACGAGCGCCGCCACCCGCGAGGGCTGCTCCACCATGTCGCAGACCATCCAGTCGACGCTCTGCTCGGGCCGGTACCTGAAGCCGTCGGCGTGGACGTGGTCGACGAGCCCGGTGGCCATCAGCGCGGGATCCATCGAGCCGTTGTCCACGGCGGTGACGTGCATGCCGCGGTCGACGAGCTGGTAGGTCCAGCCGCCGGGCGAGGCGCCCAGGTCCACGGCCCGCATCCCGGCCTTGAGCCGCGCGCGCCGCTGCGCGTCCTCGGGGAAGAAGGTGACGATGGCCTCTGCCAGCTTGAGCGTCGAGCGGCTGGGCGCTCCGGGCGGGAACTTGAGCCGCGGGATGCCCATCGGCCACTCGGAGCGGTTGCCGGGCACGGTCCAGCCCACGTACGCCGCGGTCGGGCCGATGAAGACCGCGGTGAGGCGGGGCGCGTCGGCGGTCTCCGCACCCGCGACGAGCGCGGCCTTCTTCGCTGCCGCGGCGAGCGGAGGCGTCAGCTTGCGGCAGAGGGTGGAGAGCTCCTTGGCGGCGTCGGTGTCGGCGGTCTCGACCTCCACGCCGGCGAAGGTGCGCCCCGACTGCCGGGCCCGCTCCACGAGCGGCCCGACGCGATCGCCCTGCGGCAGACCGTCGACGAGGCTGACCCCGAAGAGGACCTGGCGGGCGAAGACCAGTGCGTCGAGGCGCAAGCCGGACTCGAGCGCCGGCAGGCTCGCCGGGTCGGCGGGGACGAACTGCACCAGCGCCTCGTTGGGCCGCGCCTTGGCGTAGCCGGGCACGCCCAGCGACTGCGCGGCCGCCTGGACCTCGGCGGCGCACTCCTTCTCGAAACCGGACCGGCAATGCAGCAGCACGCTCACGTGGGGAAGCTCCTTGACGACTTCGAATACCGCAAGCTGCGCCCGGGACCCAGATGATCGTTGCGGGCGGTTCGCGACCCAATGGCTCGGAGCCGACCTGGTCACCGCACAGGGCTCAACCATCCCCGCGCGCTGACGCTTGCGGCTCCTTGACACCGCGGTTAGCGGACGCTAACTATGGGGCATGCGAACCGGGACCACCGACTTCTTCCTGCTCGAGGGCGACGCTCCGTCCAAGCGCGAGATCCTGCGCTGTGCCCTGCGCCTCTTCGTCCGCGACGGCCTGTGCGAGACCAGCATCCGCGCCATCGCCGAGGAGTCCGGGTACACCAACCCGGCCCTCTACAAGTTCTTCGAGAGCAAGGAGGCGCTGGCGCTGCACCTGTTCGAGCGCTGCTACGGCCGGCTCTACGGGGTCGTCCACGGAGCGATGACCGGCGGCGACTTCTCGCAGGACCTCGACGCGCTGGTCGAGGCCTTCGTGAAGCTCGTCGACGAGGACCTGGAGGCGGTCCTCTTCGTGGACGACACGCTGCGCACCTTCTGGCCGCGGCTCCCCAAGGCCGCCCGCTCACGCTCGCTGGTGGCCGAGATCCACGCGCTGATCGACCGCGGCGTCGCGCAGCGCGCCGTCTCCAAGTCCCTCGACCACGACCTCGCGACGGCGCTGGTGCTCGGCACCATGGGCCAGGTCGCCCGCATGGCCTACTTCGACGAGATCGAGGGCGCCGTCGCCAAGCGCGCCAAGGCGCTGCGCAGTCTCCTGGGAAAGGCGCTGACATGAGCCCGGTGGATCGGTTGGAGCGGTTCGAGCGGGACGGATCGCAGCAGTGGGCCCTGGTGCGTGGAGAGCGCGCAGAGAGCCCGGTGCTCTTGCTCGTGCAGGGCGGCCCGGGCCTGCCGATGATCCACGAGGCCGACGCCCTCGAGCGCGCGCTCAGCCTGCAGGAGCACTTCCGCGTCGTCTATTGGGACCAGCGCGGCACCGGGAAGTCTCGCCTGCGGCCGTGCACCCCGCTGAGCCTCGCGGCGCTGCGCGACGACGTGGTGGCCATGACGCACGCGCTTTGCGAGCGGCTCGAGGTCCCGAGCGTCCACGTCGCCGGCTTCTCATTGGGCGCGAGCCTCGCCCTGCTCGCCTGCGAAGAGGACGCCTCGCGCGTCGCTTCGCTCACCTGTGTCGGGCCCGACGTGAACCTCCTCCAGAGCGAGCGACACGCCATGGCCTTCGCGCTCTCCGAGGCGCAGCGACTGGGCCGCACCCGCATCCTCCGGGCGTTGCGCGCCCTCGGCGAGCCACCTCACGCCGAGGCGCGGCGCTTCTCGGAGCGGATCAAGCACGTGGCCGACCTCGGAGGCATCCACCGGGGCAAGACCTACGCCGACCTGTTGCGCCACAACCTGTCCGGGCTCTGGCGCTCGCCGCACTACTCGCTGCGGGAAATGGTGGCCGCCTTGCGCGCCATCGGGACGCTCCAGGAGCGGTTGCTGCCCGAGCTTCAGGGCTTCGACCTCGGCAGCCGGCCGCTCGAGCCTGGGGTCCCGGTCGCGATCTTCCAAGGCCGCCTCGACGCCGCCGCCCCGCCGCAGCTCGCCGTGCAGCTGGCCGAAAGGCTCCAGGCGCCGCTCGTCTGGTTCGACCAGAGCGCCCACTCGCCGCACTTCGAGGAGCCCTCCCGCTTCCGCGAAGTGCTCCTTCGCTTTGCCCTGGAAGTTAGCCCCCGCTAACCGTTGTCAGGAGATCACGCCATGCAGAGCGTCGTCGTCGAGCGCTTCGGAGGTCCCGAGGTCCTGGTCACCGTGGAGCGGCCGCTCCCCGAGCCTGGCCCGGGAGAGGTGCGGGTCCGCGTCCGCGCCGCGGGTGTGTCCCACGCCGAAGTGTTGATGCGCCGCGGCGTCTATCCCCGGTGGGAGGGCGCTCCATCGGCCCCTTTCACGCCCGGCTGGGACGTCGTCGGGACCGTCAATCGCCTGGGCCCCGAGGTCGCCGGGCTGCACGCAGGCCAGCGGGTCGCGGCGCTGACGAAGGTGGGCGGGTACTCGGAGGCGCTCTGCCTGCCAGCGGCCGAGCTCGTCCCGGTTCCGGAGGGTGTCGACGACGCCGAGGCCGTGTGCCTGGTCCTCAACTACCTCACCGCCTACCAGATGCTGCATCGCGTGGCCCAGACGCGCTCCGGCGAGCAGGTCCTCATCGACGGCGCCGCGGGAGGGGTCGGCTCGGCCCTGGCGGAGCTGGGCCGTAGCGCTGGCGTCCGAGTCCTGGGGATCGCCTCGGACTCGAAGCACGAGTTCGTCGCGTCCCTCGGAGCGCTGCCCATCGACCGCGCGGAGGACCTGCGCCGAGCGCTGCGGCGCCTTGCTGGCGGCAGCGTCGACGTGGCCTTCGACGGCGTCGGCGGCTGGCACCTCGTCCAGTCCGTGCGCGCCGTCCGCCGCGGCGGACGGGTGGTTCCCTTCGGCGTGTCGGCCATCCACAGTCGCCTCGGCCAGCTGGGGCAGTACCTCGGTTTCCCGGCGGCGCTGGCCTTCGTGCTCGCAGGTGGCCGGCGCCTGCGCCTCTACTCCATCAGCCGCCTGCGGCGCGCGCATCCGGACTGGTTCCGGGAGGACCTCGCCACGCTGCTGGACCTGCTCGCGCAGCGCAGGCTCTCACCCCGGGTCGCCGCCCGGCTCCCGCTGAGCAAGGCGCGCGAGGCGCACGAGCTGCTCGAGCGCGGAGAGGTGCGCGGGCGCATCGTGCTGACCCCGGGAGCCTGAGGTCGATGGTCGCTACTGCTTCCAGAGGTGAAGGTGGTCGTGGACGTAGGTCTCCATCGATCGCGCGGGACGCCCCAACACCTCCTGGACGGTGGAGGTCAGCGGCGCGCCGTTTCCGAAGCGCAGGCCGACGTGGAGCAGCGTCTGGATGCCCGCCTGGCCCCAGACCATGCCTCGCCGGCGCAGGTGGCGCAGGTACCCCACGATGCTCGCAGGCTGGTAGCGGATGCTCCGGCCCAGGCCGGAGGAGAGCAGGGAGGCGACCTGATCGAATCCGACCGCCTCGGGGCCGGTGAGCTCGAGGGCCCGGTTGCGCAGGGCGGGGTTCTCGAACGCCACCGCCGCGACCTCGGCCACGTCGCGCACGTCGACGAAGGACACCTTCCCGCCGCCGGCCGGCACGTAGATCCGGTCGTCCTCCAAGATGTCGCGGCGGTAGGCGTCCGAGCAGTTCTGCGCGAAGAAGCCGGGCCGCAGGAAGGTCCACGCCGCGCGGCCGTGCAGCAGGTGCTGCTCGACCTTGTGGTGCGGCACCCAGCGCTGTCGGTCCGCCCCGATGACCGAGAGGAAGACGATGTGCTCCGCGCCTGCTTCCACCGCGGTGTCGGCGAGGACGTTGAGCGTCTCCTGGACGTTGGCGATGGGCGGCGGTCGCAGCAGGAACACGCCCCGGACGCCGGCCACCGCGGCTCGGTAGGTCTCCGGCTTGCGGAAGTCCAGGGCGACGACCCGCACCTCGTCGCCGAGCATCTGGCGCGCCCGCTCGAGGTGACGATCTCCGGCAACGAACGAGATCTTGCGGGACTGCAGCGCGCGCACGACCTCCCGGCCCACATTTCCCGTCGCGCCAGTGACCAGGACCGGCCGCTGGTCCGAGTGCTCGCTCACGGCTTGCCTCCAGCGACGTTGCCCGCCCGCCGGCGCGGTGGCGGCGTCCGGGATTGAGAGACGAGGGTCCTGACGAGGGTGCGGACGAACGCCCGGTCACTCCCTTCGACGAACTCCTCGCCTCCGAGGTAGGCGTTGAAGCAGCGCGCCTCGAGCGTCCCGAGGAGCAACTCCGCCCAGGCTTCGGGCTGGGCGACCTGCAGGCCGTCGGCGCGAGCGCGGCGGAGCCAGCCGGCCAGCTCGCGGCGGATGGTTCGCGTGGGCGCCTCGGCTCCCTTGGCCCGCTCGCCCAGGGGCGTCCCCGCCGCGCGAAGGACGACGAGGCCCGGCACCAAGGCACGAAGGAACGACAGCGTCGCCTCCAGCAATTGCTCGAGCTCCTTGGCCGAGCCTCCCTGGGCCGGTCCATTGCGGTAGTCGGCGATGACGTCCGGGGCGCTCACCGCGAAGGCCCGCCGGAGGATCTCCTCCTTGCTCCCGCAGCGGTGGAGCAGGGCCACGTGGCTGACGCCCAGCTGCTCGGCGATGCGCGAGACGGCGACGGCTGGACCGTGCCGCAGGAAGCAGCTCCTCGCCGCGCTGAGGATCTGCTCGTCGGTGATCGTCTGGGGACGCGCCATGGCGGGCTCCAGGTAACTTACTGACGGGTAAGTAACTAACAGGGCGACCCCCGGCTCCGCAACCGGGCTCGGCCGGCCGGTATGCAGGCCTGAGCGTGAGCACCCGCCGGCGCCAGCGGCCTTGAGCGTGTCTTCGGGTGCCGGCGGCGAAACCGGGGAGGAGGCGCATTCCCGACGTGCGGCGCCCCGTTCCGGTGTATAGCCGGCGCTCATCTTTGGAGTGCCCATGTCCGTGACCTTCGAATCGTTGCAGCTTCGCCCCGAGCTCCTGGCTGCCTGCCGCAAGCAGGGCTTCCGCGAGACCACCCCCATCCAGGCCCTGGTGATCCCCGTGGTGCGGCGTGGCCGCGACGTGGTGGTGGAGGCCAAGACCGGCTCTGGCAAGACGCTCGCCTACGGCCTGCCCTTGCTCGAGAGAGAGCCCTCGCAGACCGCCTTCCCGGAGGTGCTGGTCATCGTCCCCACCCGCGAGCTGGCCGAGCAGATCGGCGCGGCGCTGTCGCGTGGGGCGGGCAAGCTCGAGCGCCGGGTGGCGGTGCTCACCGGCGGCGCCAGCATGGACCGGCAGCGCGCCGAGCTCGGGCAGGGCGTGACCTTCGCCGTCGGCACGCTGGGCCGAATCCAGGAGCTGCTCGACCGCCGGTTCCTGAACTTGGGCCACGTGCGCGCGCTCGTCCTCGACGAGGTGGACGAGCTGTTGCGCGGCGGCTTCTCGGGGGAGCTGGCGACGCTGCTCAAGAGCCTGCCCGAGGACCGCCAGACGATGCTCCTCTCGGCGACCATCCCCAACGACGTGGAGCAGGTGGCGCGCAAGTTCATGCGCTCGCCCGAGCGGCTGCACCTGAAGGCGGCGCGCGAGCTGCCGGCCGAGCTGTCGCACCGCGTGATGCGCACCACCCCCGGCGAGCGGGTGCGCGACCTGGAGGAGTTCCTGCGGGTGGAGAACCCCTACCAAGTGCTCGTCTTCTGCGGGACGCGCCACGAGTCCGAGGAGGTGCAGGACGCGCTGCTCGAGCTCGGGCTGGAGGCCGAGTTCCTCCACGGCGACCTCTCCCCGAACAAGCGGCGCCAGGTGATCGAGCACTTCCGCTCCGGCGAGCTGCCGGTGCTGGTGGCCAGCGACCTCGCCGCGCGCGGGCTGGATCTGCCCGGAGTCGAGCTGGTGGTGAACTACTCGCTGCCCGAGACCCCGGCCGCCTACCTGCACCGCGCCGGCCGGACGGGCCGTGCGGGGCGCCCGGGCGTGGTGGTGACCATGCTCATCGAGCAGCAGCAGGACCGCTTCGCGAAGCTCCAGCAGACCCTCACCTTCCGCCTGCTGGAGGTGAAGAACGGCCACGTCGTCCTGCGCGACCTGAAGACGCGCGAGGAGCGCGACCTGGAGTTCCGAAGGCTCCCGCCCCGGCCTGGGATGCCGGCCGAGCAACGACGCGAGGACCGGGAGCCGGGAGCGGAGGAGCGGCAGGCGCCGCGAGCGGGCGGTCGGGACGCTCGTCAGGGCGACCGGCGGGGCGAACGTCGAGGCGATCGGGGCGAGCGACGGGGCGATCGGCGGGGCGAGCGGCGGGAGAAGCCTCGCGGGCAGAAGGGCGCAGGAAAGCGGCCGGGGCAAGGCAAGGAGCGGGGCCCGCGGCGGCGGAGGTAGAGCTGTCGCGATGCCGGCGGCTGAAGCCGCGCCTGACTTTGCGAAGCCTGCCTGCGCAGGCTGGGTGGTCTGAAGATCTGTCAGCGCCAGCTGGGACGCTCGAGTCCAAGCGTCATGCGGCGCGCGGACTATAGAAAGAGTCAGGTACCGCCTCCGGGAGCGCCGATGAGCCAACCACCGCGAACCTGTCCTGCCTGCGAGTCTGCGCTCTGCGCCGTGCGGCTCGCCGGAGTGACAGTCGACGGCTGCGAGACGTGCGGCGGGGTCTGGATGGACGCCGGCGAGATCCAGAAGCTGGCGAGCTGGCCGGCGGCGCTCGAGGCGGTGGGCCGCAGGTTCAAGGGAGCGACGGTGAACCTGTCGCTCGGAAAGCTCGGCTGCCCGGCGTGCGGCGGCGAGCTCGAGCCGCACGAGTTCCCGTCGCTGCGCGGCATCGAGCTGGACCAGTGCACGACCTGCCGCGGACTCTGGCTCGACGCGGGCGAGGCCCGGCAGGTGGCGGCGCGGCTGCTGGAGCCACCCAGGGCGTAGCCCCCCTCTTATCCCCCCGTCGCTGACGGACGCTCGGATTGAAGGAAGGACGCTCACTGCTCCGGTGGGACGAACGTGCGGTGCTCGTCTCGCCAGCGGTTCGACACGGGACCCGCGTGTTTCGAGACGGAGTTCCAAGAGGGCAGAAGGCCCTGGCGCGCGGCTGCGGCTCCACCAGGATCCGCACCGTGTCGCGCCGGAGGTCGGGCAGGGCAGAGGCGGGCTCCTCCCCTAAGCAGTGGGCGCAATTGAATTCAATCTGGAGGTCCTGTCCGCGCAGGGGAGGCGGGGGAGGGGCGGCGGCGGGCCTCGCGGAGTTGCCGTGATCGGCTCCCAACACCACCGTGAACACTCCGGCGGGCTCCGAGTCCTGCCCGTCCCGGAAGGTGGAGCGCGGCGATGCCCCAGCCCACTGGCGACAGCGCGTCCTTCCGGAAGGTGCTGGACCGGACGCTCATCCTCCCGCTCGCCGTGCTCACGCTGCTGTCGGCGGCGTTCGTCGGGCAGGTGCTCTACCTGAAGGACCTCAACCAGTGGGTCGATCACACCGACCGGGTGATCGCCCAGCTCAACCACGTCCAGAAGCTCTTCCTCGACTCCGAGACCGGCCTGCGCGGCTTCCTCCTCAACGGCGAGGACGACTTCCTGGAGCCGTACGCCGACTCGCAGTCCCAGCTCGCCGCGGCCCTCGCGGCCTTGCGCGCCAACGTCGCGGACAACCCGGCGCAGCAGGAGCGCATCGCCAACCTCGAGCGGCGCTGGGACGATTGGAGCGCGCTGGCGCTGAGTCGCCTGCGCGCCCGGCGCGAGGGGAGGCCGATCACGATCGCCGAGTCCGAGCAGGGCAAGGCGAAGATGGACACCATCCGCGGCCTGGTGGCCGACGCGCTGCAGACCGAGGAGACGCTGCGGGTGCGCCGCAGCGCCGACGCCGACCGCTTCAGCTGGACCGCCCTGGGGTTGACCACCGTCCTCTCGCTGGCCGCGGGCAGCTTCATGGCGCTGGGCGGCCGCCGGCAGCTCGTGGGTCTGTCCAGGCGCTACGGGGAGGCGCTCGCGGCGCAGCAGTCGCAGAACGAGAGCCTGCTGCGCCAGGGCTGGATCAGCCGCGGGCAGGCCCAGCTGGCGGACGCCACTCGCGGCGAGCTGAGCGAGGAGGCGATGGCGGAGCGCATCCTCGCCCACGTCGCCCACTACCTCGGCGTGCAGATGGGCGTCTTCTACGCGCTCGACGACGCCGGGGAGATCCTCGAGCGGCGCGCCACCTTCGCCATCGGCGAGCCTGGCCCACCGCGGCGCATCGGGCTGGGCGAGTCGCTCGCCGGCCAGGCGACGAAGGACGGCCAGGTCGCGACGCTCTCCGACATCCCGCGCGAGTACTTCAAGATCTCCTCGGCCACCGGCGAGATCAGGCCCCGCCACATGGTCTTCGCGCCCTTCGGCGCCGACGGCCGGACCCTGGGGGTGATGGAGCTGGGCTTCCTCGGCGTGCCCGAGCCGCGGATGGTCGAGTTCCTCCAGGCCAGCTCGATCATCGTCGGCTCGCTCCTGCGCTCGGCGCGCTACCGCGGCCACCTGCAGGAGCTGCTGGCCGAGACGCAGGCCCAGGCCCGCGAGCTGCAGACGCGCCAGGAGGAGCTCCGGGTGGCCAACGAGGAGCTGCAGCAGCAGCGCGACACCCTGCAGAGCTCGCAGGCCCAGCTCGAGTCCCAGCAGGTGGAGCTGCAGGCCACCAACGCCCAGCTCGAGGAGCAGACGCAGGCGCTGGAGGCGCAGCGCGCCGACCTGCAGCAGACCCAGGTAGCGCTCTCCGAGAAGGCCTCCCAGCTCGAGCGCGCCAACCAGTACAAGTCGGAGTTCCTGGCGAACATGAGCCACGAGCTGCGCACGCCGCTCAACTCGACGCTCATCCTGGCCAAGCTCCTCTCCGACAACCGCGAGGGCAACCTCACCGCCGACCAGGTCCGCTATGCCCAGACCATCTCCTCGGCGGGCAACGACCTGCTCGCGCTCATCAACGACATCCTCGACCTCTCGCGCATCGAAGCCGGGCGCCTGGAGCTCAAGGTCGAGCCGGTGCCGGTGCAGGGCGTCCTCGCGGCGCTCACCGAGATCTTCCAGCCCGTCGCCGTCGAGCGCCGCCTCGCGTTCCGGGCCCAGACGCTCCCCGGCGCGCCGGCGCAGCTGACGACCGACCCGCAGCGGCTGCAGCAGATCCTCAAGAACCTGCTCTCCAACGCCTTCAAGTTCACCCGCCAGGGCGAGGTGGCGCTCGAGGTCCGGGCCACCGCCAGCGGCCGCATCGCCTTCGCCGTCCGGGACACGGGCATCGGCATCCCCGAGGACAAGCAGGCCGTCATCTTCGAGGCCTTCCGCCAGGCCGACGGCAGCGCCCACCGGCAGTTCGGCGGCACCGGCCTGGGCCTGTCCATCTCGCGCGACCTCGCCCACCGGCTGGGCGGGGAGGTCCTCCTCGAGAGCGAGCCGGGCAAGGGCAGCACCTTCACGCTGGACGTGCCGCAGACCCTGCAGGCCCTCCCCCCTGCACCCTCCCAGCCCTCCCTCGCCGGAGCTGGAGGGGGGGCGTCCCGTGACTTCGGCGGTCTTGGTCGGAGCTACTCCAATTCCGTGCCTGGGCTGACGGCAGCGCCGGAAGGTTCGATCGACCAGGTTGGAGCAGCTCCGACAGGATCGCCCAAGGCAACCAACGAACCCCCTCCCGCAGTATGGGAGGGGGCAGGGGGGAGGGCCGGCGGGGGGAGGGCTCTGCCGCCGCCTCCCATCGACGACGACCGCGCCCGGCTCACGCCCGGCGCGCGCACGCTCCTGGTCATCGAGGACGACCTGCGCTTCGCCCGCATCGTCCAGGACCTGGCGCACGAGCAGAAGTTCCGCTGCCTGGTGGCCGCCTCGGCGGCGGAGGGGATCGACCTGGCGCGCACCCACCGGCCCAGCGCCATCGTCCTGGACATGAACCTGCCCGACGCCTCCGGCCTCTCGGTGCTCGAGCAGCTCAAGCGCTCGGGCGAGACGCGGCACATCCCGGTGCACGTCTTCTCGGTGGCCGATCTCTCGCAGCAGGCGCTGCAGCTGGGCGCGGTGGGCTACGCGCTCAAGCCGGTGCCCACCGAGAAGCTGGTGGAGGCGCTCTCGGCGCTGGAGCGGCGGCTCGAGCAGAAGGTGCGCCGCGTGCTGGTGGTGGAGGACGCCCAGGCCCAGCGCGAGAGCCTCCAGGCGCTTCTGAAGGCCGAGGACGTCCAGGTCGTCGCGGTCGCGACCGCGCAGCAGGCGCTGAAGCAGCTCAAGGCGGCCACCTTCGACTGCCTGGTGCTCGACCTGGGCCTGCCGGACATGACGGGCTACCAGCTGCTGGAGCAGATGGCAGGAAACCCGGCCGTCGCCTTCCCGCCGGTCATCGTCTACACCGGCCGCGAGCTCTCCGCCGACGAGGAGCTGCGCCTGCGCAAGTACTCGCGCTCGGTGGTCATCAAGGGCGCCCGCTCGCCGGAGCGCCTGCTCGACGAGGTCACGCTCTTCCTGCACCGCGTGGAGTCGGAGCTGCCCCGCGAGCAGCGCCGGATGGTCAAGGAGGCGCGCAGCCGCGAGTCGCTCTTCGAGGGCAGGCGCATCCTCCTGGCCGAGGACGACGTGCGCAACATCTTCGCCCTCTCCAGCGTGCTCGAGCCCAAGGGCGCCCAGGTGCTCGTCGCCCGCAACGGCCGCGAGGCCCTCGAGCAGCTCGAGCGCGGCCCGGTGGACCTGGTGCTGATGGACATCATGATGCCCGAGGTCGACGGCCTGGCCGCCACCCGCGAGATCCGCAGGCGGCCGGCGCACAAGAAGCTGCCCGTCATCGCGCTGACCGCCAAGGCCATGCCCGACGACCGCGAGAAGTGCCTCGAGGCCGGCGCCAGCGACTACATCGCCAAGCCCATCGACGTGGAGAAGCTGCTCTCGCTCGTGCGGGTGTGGATGCCCCAGTGAGCGACTTCGACCTCGAGCTGGGCCTGCTCCTGGAGGCCATCCACCAGAAGTACCGGTACGACTTCCGGCACTACGCGCTCGCCTCGCTGCGCCGCCGCCTGACCCAGGCCATGGAGCGGTTCGGCTGCGAGTCGCTCTCGGCGCTGCAGGGGCGGGTGCTGCGCGAGCCGGCGCTGTTCCGGGACCTGCTCCCCTACCTGACGGTGCAGGTCAGCGAGATGTTCCGCGACCCCGCGTTCTTCCGCGCCCTGCGCGAGAGGGTGGCGCCGCGGCTGGCGACCTACCCGTCGCTGCGGGTGTGGATCGCCGGGTGCAGCGCCGGCGAGGAGGTCTACTCGCTGGCCATCCTGCTGCGCGAGGAGGGGCTGCTCGAGCGGACCACGCTCTACGCCACCGACATCAGCCCGCAGGCGCTGGAGAAGGCCGAGGCGGGCATCTACGAGCTGGGGCGCATCGCGCAGTTCACCGAGGGCTACCGCGAGGCCGGTGGCCGCACGTCGCTGTCCGACTACTACACCGCGGCCTACGGGGCGGCGGTCTTCGACAAGAGCCTGCGCAAGAACGTCGTCTTCTCGGACCACAGCCTCGCGACCGACCAGGTCTTCGCGGAGGTGCAGCTCGTCTGCTGCCGCAACGTCCTCATCTACTTCGACCAGGAGCTGCAGGACCGGGCGGTCGGCCTCTTCCACGACGCGCTCTCGCACCGGGGCTACCTGGGCCTGGGGGCGAAGGAGACGTTGCGGTTCTCCAGGTGGGCGGGCGCCTTCGAGGAGGTCTCGGGCAGGGATCGCATCTACCAAAGGGTTTGAGCGTTGTTGTCGGTGGAGCGTGTCGGAGCTTCCGGTTCGGAGGAAGCGAGGCTCTGGACCGAAGGCTTGGCCGGAGAGAACGGAGGCGCGGGCTGCAAGGACGACGACGAGAAGACTCCGGTCCGGAGGGCGATGGCGGGGTCGAAGGCTCAGGCGTGGAGGCGGTGGTCGTGGGTGGCTCCGCCGGGGCGATCGAGCCGCTGCTGGCCATCCTTCGCGCCCTGCCGCCGCGGTTCCCCATCCCGGTGGCGGTGGTGATCCACCAGGCCCGCCGGCGGGCGAGCGGCCTCGCGAAGGCGCTGCAGCCCTCCTGCTCCGTGCCGGTGCGCGAGGCGCAGGACAAGCAGCCGCTCGCCGGGGGTGGGGTGTGGCTGGCTCCGCCCGACTACCACCTGCTCATCGAGCGCGGACCGGCCTGTGCCCTCTCGGTCGACGAGCCGGTGCGCTTCTCGGTGCCCTCCATCGACGTGCTGTTCGAGTCGGCGGCGGCGAGCCTGGGACCACGGCTGGCCGCGGTGCTGCTCAGCGGAGCCAACGCCGACGGCGCCGCGGGCCTGGCGGCGGTGTCCGCGGCGAGCGGCCTGGCGCTGGTGCAGGCGCCGGCGAGCGCGACCTCGCCGGAGATGCCGCAGGAGGGTCTCTCACGCTGCCCGGGCGCGTGCTCGCTCGCGCCCGAGGCGCTGGCGCGGCGCGTGGCCCGGCTGGCCCCCGCGACGACCTCGGCGACGGATGCGGCGCCGGCTGCGGCTGCGACGGGAGCCAGGGCGCCATGAGCCTGAGACAGAAGGTGCTCCTGGTCGACGACCGCGAGGAGAACCTCTTCGCGCTCGACGCGCTCCTGCGGCGGGAGGGCGTGGAGCTGCTCTGGGCGCGCTCGGGCCGCCAGGCGCTGGAGCTGCTGCTGGAGCACGAGGTGGCGCTGGCCCTGGTGGACGTGCAGATGCCGGAGATGGACGGCTTCGAGCTGGCGGAGCTGATGCGCGGGGCCGAGCGCACCCGCGCCGTGCCCATCATCTTCGTCACCGCCGGCCCGCACGACCGGCAACGGCTGTTCCAGGGCTACGAGGCGGGCGCGGTCGACTTCCTCTACAAGCCGCTCGACTCGCACGTGCTGCGCAGCAAGGTGGGCGTCTTCCTGGAGCTGCACTGGCAGCGCCAGGCCCTGGCCGAGCGGCTGGGCGACCTGCAGCGGGTGGAGGGGGAGCTGCGCGACGCCGACCGGCACAAGACCGAGTTCCTGGCCATCCTCTCGCACGAGCTGCGCAACCCGCTCTCGCCCATCCGCAACAGCCTGTACGTGCTCTCGCGCGCCCCGGCCGGCAGCGAGCAGGCGCGGCGGGCGCAGGCGGTCATCGAGCGCCAGGTGACACACATGGCGCGGCTCATCGACGACCTGCTCGACGTCACCCGCATCACCCGCGGCAAGGTCCAGCTGCAGCGCGACCGGCTGGAGCTGGGCGAGCTGGCGCGGCGCGTGGCGGAGGACCACCGCCCGGGGCTGGCCTCGGCCGGGGTGGAGCTGCGTGGCCAAGGTGCCCGCCGAGGAGCTGTTCGTCTTCGCCGACCGCACGCGCATCTTCCAGGCGGTGGGCAACCTGCTCGCCAACGCCGGCAAGTTCACGCCGGCGGGCGGCCGCGTGCTGCTCTCGCTGGAGCGCGCCGGGGGCCGGGCGGTGCTGCGCGTGCGCGACACCGGGGTGGGCATCAACGAGGAGATGCTCGCGCGCATCTTCCTGCCCTTCGCGCAGGCCGACCGCACGCTCGACCGCAGCCGGGGCGGCCTGGGCCTGGGGCTCTCGCTGGTCAAGGGGATGGTGGAGCTGCACGGGGGCACGGTGGCGGCCAAGAGCGAGGGGCCGGGCAAGGGCGCGGAGTTCGCCATCGAGCTGCCGCTCCACGGCGAAGGCGGCGCGGCCTCGGCGCTCGAGCCGCGCGTCGAAGCGCTGGCCGGCCGGCAAGGGAAGCCGCGGCGGCGCGTGCTGATCGTCGAGGACAACCGGGACGCCGCCGAGAGCCTGCGCGAGGCGGTGGAGCTGATGGGGCACGAGGTGGCGGTCGCGCACGACGGCGCCGAGGGGCTGGCCGCGGCGCGCGCCTTCTCGCCGGACGTGGTGCTGTGCGACGTCGGCCTGCCGGGGATGAGCGGCTACGAGGTGGCGCGCCGCCTGCGGGCGGACCGCCGGCTGCGCCGCCTGCCGCTGCTGGTCGCGGTGACGGGCTACGCGCTCCCGGAGGACCAGCAGCGCGCGGCCGAGGCGGGGTTCATGCACCACCTGGCCAAGCCGCCGAGCCTGGACGCGCTGGAGCGGTTGTTGAACCGCGAGGAAGGGCAGGGGCCGCTGGGAGCCGAGGCTCCGCAGCGGGAGGAAGCAGAGGCAGAGGTGGAGGAGGCGGCGGCCGGGTCAGCCCGCGCCGAATAGCCCGAGGGCTGGGCTGCGGCGGTCCGTTCGTCACGGCAGGGGCGCGCGAGGCGCCTCGCCGGTCCGCTCCGCGCCGGCGCGCTGCGCGTGGCACTGCTGGCAGTTGAAGCGCTCGGGGTGAGGCGTGCGCAGCCCGGGCAGGCCCGTCAGGCCGTGGCAGCTGGTGCAGTCCTGGCGCATCCAGGTCTGGTGCGGCATCGCCGGGGGCGCCCCGGGCCAGGCGCGCTCGCCGCGTCCGGCGGAGGGCAGGGCGTCGAAGGTGGTCTGCGCGCGGTCCCAGGGCTGGGCGGGCCGGCCGAAGCTGGGAGCGTGGCACTGCAGGCAGTTCTGGTAGACGGGGTGGCTCATCACGGGAGCGATGCGGCCCTCGATGGCCATGCCTTTGACGTGGCAGCCCGTGCAGGCGAACGAGGACAGCTCGTCGACCGAGTGGGGCACCGACGGCGGCGCACCGTCGAAGGCCCGTCGCTGGGCGCGGGCGTCGACCGCCTGCAGCCGCAGCGGCTCGGTCCGCGCCGGCACCGGGTCGCCGAAGACCGGGATGCCCTCGCGCAGCGTCGCGGGATCGCTGGTGACGCGGCTGCCGGAGCCGAGCTTGCGCAGGCGCAGCTCGGCGTAGGTGCGCCCCGGCAGCACCTCGCCCGTGGCCTCGGCGGCGGCGGGCGGGATGGGGGCGGGGTGCTCCACCGGGCGGATGCCCACCAGAAACCCCGTCAGGGACAGCCCCAGGATGCTGGCCGCAAAGGCCAGCCAGGCCCGCCCGGAGATCGACTCTCGGTTCGCGCTCTCCACCGTGGCCCCCTCAGGCGCCCAGGCGCAGGACGCGCGCCGCGCACTTCTTGTAGTCGGGCTGCTTGGAGTACGGGTCGTGGGCCTCCAGGGTCAGCAGGTTCACGAGCCGGCGCTCGTCGAAGAAGGGGACGAAGAGCGAGCCCCGCGGCGGGCTGCCGCGGCCGTCGAGCCAGACGCGCAGCTCGAGCGAGCCGCGCCGCGTCTCCAGCTTCACCCGGTCGCGGTTGCCGACGCCCAGCGCCGCCGCGTCGTCGGGGTTCATCTCCACGTAGGACTCGGGCATCGCCTTGGCCAGCGTGGGGATGCGCATGGTCATGGTCCCGCTGTGCCAGTGCTCGAGCACGCGGCCGGTGCACAGCCAGAACGGGAACTCCTTGTCCGGCATCTCCGGCGGGTCGACCTGGGGGCGGAACCAGAATCTGCGCGCGGTCGTCCTTGGTGGTCGAGTGGTAGAACTGCACGCCCGCGCCCTTCTTGACGTAGCCGTCGTCGAACTCCGAGAAGCGGAAGCGGGTCTCTCGCCAGCTGCCGTCGACCTGCTGCACCACCGGCCAGCGCAGGCCGCGCGCCTTGACGTACTCGTCGTAGGGCGCCAGGTCCTTGTGCTTGAAGCGGCTGAAGCGGCGGTACTCCTCGAACAGCGCCTTGTCGACGTTGACGTCGTAGTAGTGCGCCCACTCCCAGACCGGCACCGGCTTGCCCTTGTCGTCCTTGGCGTCGAAGAGGAAGCGGCCGTCCTTGTCCTTCATCCCGGCGACGCCCTTCTCCAGGAGCTTGTGGGCGACGGCGATCGTCTGCCAGCAGTCGTCGCGGGCCTCGCCCGGCGGCGGGACCATCTTGAACCACTGCTGCGTGCGCCGCTCCGAGTTGCCGACCATGCCGTTCTTCTCGACCCACATCGCCGAGGGCAGCACCAGGTCGGCAATCTCGGTGGTCGCCGTGGGGTAGACGTCGGAGACGATGAGGAACTTGTCCTTCAGGCCCTGCTTGCCGCGGAAGAGCGCGTTCAGGTTGGGCAGCGTCTGGCCGGGGTTGGTGACCTGCACCCAGATCGTGGAGATGTCGCCGCCCTTGTCGGTCGGCTTGCAGAAGGCGTCCCACATCTGGACCGTGTGATAGCCGGGCTTGGGGTTGATGCGCCCCGCCGGCAGGTTCCAGATCTCCTCGGCCTCCTTGCGGTGCTCCTCCTTGGCGACGACCAGGCCGCCGGGGAGCGCGTGGGCCAGCGTGCCGACCTCGCGGACGGTGCCGCACGCGGAGGGCTGGCCGGTGAGGCTCGTCGGCGCGTTGCCCGGGGTGCCGAAGTGGCCGGAGAGCAGGTGGATGCCGTGGACGAGCGAGTTGATCGCCGTGCCGCGGGTGTGCTGGTTCATCCCCATGCACCAGACGCTGGTGATCTTGAGGTCGCGGCGTCCGAAGAGGCCGGCCAGCATCCGGATGTCCTTGGCGGCGACGCCGGACATCTTCTCCACGTTCTCCGGCGTGTAGGGCTCGAGCGACCTCTTGTACTCCTCGAAGGTGATCGCCTTGCCCTCGAGCGTCCCGGGATCGGAGTCGGCGCGGAAGGCGCAGTGCTTCTCGACGAACGCCTTGTCGTAGGTGCCCTCGCGCAGGAGCAGGTGGGCGATGCCGTTGGCGATGGCCAGGTCGGAGTGCGGCCGGAAGTTGAGGAAGTGCTGGCAGTAGCCGGTGGTCCGCGTGCGCCGCGTGCCGAGGTCGATGAGCGTGACCTGCTCGCCGCGCGTCCTGCGATCGATGACGCGCGAGAAGAGCACCGGGTGCATCTCGGCCGGGTTGTTGCCCCACATGATGAGGACGTCGCAGGCGTCGAGGTCGGCGTAGCAGCCGGCGGGCTCGTCGACGCCGTAGACCGACAGGAACCCGGTCACCGCCGAGGCCATGCACAGCCGCGCGTTGGGATCGATGTGGTTGTTCCCGAGCCCGGCCTTCATCAGCTTCTGCGCCGCGTAGCCCTCGGGGATGGTCCACTGGCCGCTGCCGTAGAAGGCGAAGGTCTTGGGGTCCTTGGCGATCCGCTCGGCGATGGTCTCGATCGCCTGGTCCCAGGAGATGGGCGCGAGCGCGCCGTCCTTGCCGCGCAGCATCGGGCGCGTCAGCCGGTCCTTGCCGTAGAGCGCCAGCGCCACGTGGTAGCCCTTGACGCACAACAGGCCCTTGTTGACGTCGGCCTTGCGGTCCCCGGCGACGGCGCGGACCTTGCCGTCCTTGACGCCCACCATCACGTGGCAGCCGGTGCCGCAGAAGCGGCAGGGCGCCTTCTGCCAGGTCAGGTCGGGCTGCGCCTCCATCGGCTCGATCCCCGCCATCGCGCTCTCCGGGGTGACCCCGGCAGCAGCGGCGGCGGTGGTCATGGCGCTCGCCTTCAAGAACGCCCGTCGGCTCCACTGGCTCATCGCTCGCTCCCCATCGATGGATCGTCGTTGCCTTCGCCGAGCCAGGCGCCCGCCAGCGCGACCTGGAGCACCCCGGGCACCTCGCGCAGCGACCCGAAGCGCGGCTCGAGCTCCTCATCCGCGGCCTCGAGCACCGCGCCCACCCGCGGCGCGCCGTCCCGCTGGACCAGCGTCAGCCCCGGCCAGTCGGCCAGCGTCGAGAGCGCGCTCGCGCGGCCCTCGGCGTCCCCCACCAGCGTCAGCACCACCGCGGCGATGGCCATGTGCCTCCCCGGCGCGGCCGGACGGCCGCGGTGCAGGAAGTGATACGCGCGCCCCGGGGCGAAATCAAGACTTCTTTGTCTTTTTATCTTGAAAGTGGCGCGGCGCACGCGTAGAGGATGGTCACGGGCGTCCAGCCCGCGGGGAGGTCGGCCACCGATGAGAGAGGTCGCGGCACGAGTGCTCGTCGCGCTCCCGTTCCTGATGGCGGCAGCGGCCTGCGGCCAGGGCCCGGCGGCGCCTGCGGCCGAACCGGCCGTCTCCCCGCCGGCGCGCTTCGCCTCCACCACCAGCCGCAGCTACCTGGGGCTGGGCATCAACACCCCGGGCGCCGACGCCACCGGCAAGCCGGCGCGCGCGCCGTGCCTGACCTGCCACGCGGTGCGGCCGGCCTCGGACGCGAACGCGCGCTCCAACGCGCTGACCAAGTTCCACCAGGGCGTCAGGCTGCAGCACGGCAACCTCGTCTGCCTGACCTGCCACCGCGCCGAGGGCCGCGACACGCTGGGCCTCGCCGACGGGCGCGCGCTGGACTACGCCTCGCTCAAGTCGCTGTGCGGCCAGTGCCACGCGCGGCGCCTGGAGGAGTACGAGCGCGGCGCGCACGGCGGCATGAGCGGCTACTGGGACCTCTCGCGCGGCCCGCGCACCCGGAACCTGTGCACCGACTGCCACGACCCGCACGCCCCGCGCATCCCGCAGGTGGTGCCGGCGCCGCAGCCGAGCGTGACGCACTGAGGAAGGCAGAGCCCGTCGGCGGTCGGCGGTCGGCAGTCGGCGAGGCAAGGAGCGGCGAATGGCGGACGGCAACGAGAAGACGGCGGAGGGCGGCCTGTCGCGCCGGAACCTGCTCAAGGTCGCCGGCGCCGGGGCGGTGGCCACCGCGTTCGTGCGCGCGCTCGCGCCGATGCGCGAGTTCGGCAGCGGCGTGGAGCTCGAGGCCTTCCTGCAGAAGCACTACAAGGAGCTCTCCGCGGACGACAAGAAGGCGGTCTTCGCCCGGCTCGAGGCACGGGCGCTGCGCGAGTACGGCGCCAAGGTGACCATCCGCGATCCGCAGCCCGCGCCGGAGGTCGAGTTCGGCTACGCGCTCAACCTCTCGGTCTGCGTCGGCTGCCGCCAGTGCGCCGAGGCCTGCCACCGCGAGAACAACCACGACCGCGCCACCCACGGCTCCTACATCCGCGTGCTGGAGATGCCGCGCGACTCGCTGGACCTGGCCAAGGCCACCGCCGACTACGACCACCCGGTCCCCGCGCCGGGCAAGCGCTACATGCCGGTGCAGTGCCACCAGTGCCGCAAGCCCGCCTGCGTCTCGGTCTGTCCGGTCAAGGCGACCTGGAAGGAGAAGGACGGGCCGGTGGTCATCGACTACGAGTGGTGCATCGGCTGCCGCTACTGCGAGGCGGCCTGCCCGTACCACGCCCGGCGCTTCAACTTCGCCAAGGCGCGCGTCCCCGCCGGCGAGGTCAACCCCGACCAGGGCTACCTCTCCAACCGGCTGCGCCCGCAGGGGGTGATGGAGAAGTGCACCTTCTGCCTGCACCGCACCCGCGAGGGCCGGCTGCCGGCGTGCCTGGAGGCCTGCCCCGCGGGCGCCCGCGTCTTCGGCAACCTGCTCGAATCCGCAGTCGGAGATCCGCTGGGTGCTGGCGAATCGGCGCATCTACGTCCTCAAGGAGGACGTGGGGACCGAGCCGAGCTTCTTCTACTTCCTGTCCGAGTGAACGCCATGGACCTGCCCGCCGCCGCCGGACCCCACCCGCTGCCGCCGCCCGCCGCCGCGCCGCGGCCGGAGCGCCACTGGTCCTCGTACCCGCGCTTCCTGCTGCGGCTGCTCGCGCTCTCCACCGACGGGTCCCCGCTCTTCTACGTCTGGATGACCGCGCTCACCGCCATGGCCCTGGTCGGCGCCAACGCCTGGGCGCAGCAGATGGCGCAGGGCATGACCGTCACCGGGATGACCGACCACGTCTCCTGGGGCCTGTACATCGCCAACTTCACCTTCATGGTCGGGGTGGCCGCCGGCGGGGTGATGATGGTCATCCCCGCCTACGTCTACGGCGACCGCAAGATGCACGCGGTGGTCATCGTCGGCGAGATGCTGGCGGTGGCGGCCATCGTGATGGCCATGCTCTTCGTGCTGGTGGACCTGGGCCGCCCGGACCGCTTCTGGCACCTGGTGCCGGGGCTGGGGCAGTTCAACTGGCCGTTCTCGATGCTGGCGTGGGACGTCCTCGTCCTCAACGGCTACCTGCTGCTCAACCTCCACGTCTGCGGCTACCTGCTCTACACCCACTTCCTGGGGCGCAGGCCCAACCCGCGCTGGTACGTGCCGTTCGTCTTCCTCTCCATCGCCTGGGCCATCTCCATCCACACCGTCACCGCGTTCCTCTACTCGGGCCTGGGCGGCCGGCCGCTGTGGAACTCGGCGCTGCTGGCGCCGCGCTTCCTGGCCTCGGCCTTCGTCTCCGGGCCGGCCTTCCTGGTGGTGGCGATGCACGTGGCCAAGCGCTTCGCCGGGCTGGAGCTGACCGGGCGCCCCGTGAACGTCCTGGTGGGCATCCTCAAGGTCACGGTGCTGCTCAACCTCTTCATGGTGCTCAGCGAGGTCTTCACCGAGTTCTACGGCGGGGGCGCCCACACCGCCTCGGCGCACTACCTCTTCATGGGGCTGCACGGGCACCACGGGCTGGTCCCGTGGATCTGGACGGCGGTCGGCCTCAACGTGCTGTCCGCAGGGCTGCTCTACCTGCCCAACGTCCGCGAGCGGCCGGCGGTGATGGTGACGGCCTGCTCGCTGACCTTCGTCGGCGTCTGGATCGAGAAGGGGATGGGCCTGGTCGTCCCCGGCTTCATCCCCAGCACGCTGCACGAGATCGTCGAGTACCAGCCCAGCCTGACCGAGTGGCGGGTGACGGCCGGGATCTGGGCTTTCGGGTTGCTCCTCTACACGCTGGCGATCAAGATTGCCGCCCCCATTCTCTCCAAGGGGCACGAGCATGAGGCCTGAGGTATGGAATCGCTTCTTCTGAGCCGGACCGCCGCCGCCGCGGTGACGGCTGTGACCGCGCTGGCCGAGGCGTGGACGGAGGACGAGAGCCATGGCGCGCTGCGTGCCCAGGAGATCGCCGAGCGCAAGGGCCTGCCGGCGCCGTTCGTCGCCAAGCTGCTGGTGCAGCTCTCCTCGCGCGGGCTGGTGACCGGCGCGCGCGGGCGGGGCGGCGGCTACCGGCTGGCCCGCCCGCCGGAGGAGATCACGCTCTACGACGTGGTGGCGCCGCTCGAGCGCTGGAGCGAGGCCACCATCTGCCCGTTCCAGCGGCGGCTGTGCACAGCCAGCTCGAATTGCCCCCTTCACGACGACATCCTCGCCCTGCACGAGCGCGCGCTGGCCATCCTCAAGCAGACGGCGCTGGGGGCGTTCCGGGAGCAGGGCAAGGCGAAGGCAAGCACGCCGAAGCCGGCGGTCCGCAAGCGCCGCTGAGACGCTGGACCGTGGAGGGAGCGCCGTGGGCCGAGAGATCGAGCGCAAGTTCCTGGTGAAGGGCGAGGCGTGGAAGAGCCTCGCGCCCGCGGTGGACTACCGGCAGGGCTACCTGCGAACCACCGGCGCCACGGTGCGGGTGCGCATCGCCGGGCAGAAGGGGTTCCTCACCATCAAGGGGCCGACGCAGGGGATCGGGCGCAGCGAGTTCGAGTACGGCATCCCGGTCGAGGACGCGCGGGAGCTGCTCGACACGCTCTGCGCCCGCCCGCAGATCGAGAAGCGCCGGCGGCGGATCACGGTGGGCAGGCACGTGTGGGAGGTCGACGAGTTCCTGGCCGAGAACGCCGGGCTGGTCGTCGCGGAGATCGAGCTCGCGAGCGAGGACGAGGCGTTCGAGAAGCCGGAGTGGGTCGGCGAAGAGGTCAGCCACGACCGCCGCTACGCCAACTCGATGCTCGCGGAGCAGCCGTACTCGACGTGGGGGCGGTAGCGAGACCTTTCATGCACTACTTGATCGACTCCGTCGTCCCGCTCTCCGAGTTTCCGGAGCGTTGCCCGTACTGCGGAGCACGCAGCGCCGGAAGGCGCTTCGTCCAGTCCTTCTCCGCCATCGTCGCGGACCCGAACCTGCCCTTGGACAAGGGACACTCGAAGACGGTCCGCGTCGAGCTGCCAGCGTGCGAGAGGTGCGAAAGCTGGTTCAAGAAGAGCCGGGTTCTCGTCTGGACGTTCGCGGTTGGCATGCTCGGAGGCATCCTCCTGGCCATCCTGGCGTCGATCGCCGTCGAGGACCGCTGGCCCTACGGCGTGTGGCTGCTCGTCGCTGTCGGATGGCTCGTGACGCACCTTGCCCGCCGCCGACAGTTTCGGAAGCTGAGGTTGTCGGAGTTCTCCGACGACAGGTACGTCTACTTCGTGAGCGATGAGCGCTACGCGCGTGCACTGGCCGAGCTGAATGGGCTGGACTGCAGGGAGCGAACTGCCCTGAACGTCGCCGACTGATCTCGAAGGTCGGTACGACTCAAATTCGGCGAGTGGCGCGAAGCGCCGCGCCTTCTCGAAGGACGAAAGCCGAGTCCGCCGCATGCCGATGCTCCTGCTCCTCCTCGCCGGCTTGGCGGCCGCTCCCACGGCGCCCAAGCCTGATGCGCTCAAGCTCTTCCGCGCGGGGAAGTACGACGAGGCCTGCCCCCTCTTCCGCAAGGTCGCCGAAGCCAAGCCGACCAACGGCGCGGCCTGGTCCGACCTAGGCCTCTGCGAGTTCAAGCGCGGCCACCGCGAGGAGGGCAGGGCCGCGACGCTGCGCGCCATCCGCTTCGGCGACGCGACGACGCGCGCCCACGCCGCCTACAACTGGGCCACGTACATCGGGGTTCACGACATCAAGGGAACGTGGTGCGAGCCCCCTAAGGCGGAGCCGCTCCTCGGCTGCGAGCGCACGGCCCACGTCTGCCAGACCCAGAGCGACGTCGGCGGTGGCGGGAGCCAGCCGGCGTTCCTGGAGCAGGTGGCCCAGACCGTCGTTGCTGCAGACGAGGCGAGGGGCAAGCTCGCGCCCGCGCTCACGAACCACATGAGCCCCGGCGCGATAGCGCCCGTGGCTGGCAAGCCTCCGCCGTACCAGACGGTCCGGGCCTTCTGGAACTACTGCGGCGATCCCTGGGAATGCCTGACCGTCGAGGAGAGCTACTGCGAGCTGATCCTGGTCGACCCGTGTGCAGGGCGGCTCTGGGTGCGCTGCAGCGAGACCTATGACCCGCGCAAGGGCGACCCGCCGCCGCCTGGGCCCGTCGAGGAGCGAGCGTTCTCGGTGAAGTAGGCCCGAGCCGCAAGCGTGAGCGCGCGGGCCTCCTTCGGCCCTGTGCAGTGATGAGGTTGGGTCGAGCAAGGAGCAGCCTGCATCGGTGCGCGCTGGCAGTGCGGTCTCGCATGCACCTCGCGGCGCTGCAGACGGGAGCATGACCGTGACGTCGACGACCACCCTCCGGTTGTCCAAGCGCCTGAAGGCCAGGATCTCGAGAGCGGCGAAGCTGTCGGGAGCCACCCCTCGCACCTTCATTCTTCAGGCGATCGCCGAGAAGCTCGACCGGGAGGAGAGGCGCGACGACTTCGAGCGCTCCGCGGGGACGCGCTGGGCAGCCATCGTCGCGTCCGGCAGGGCCATCGCGTGGCCGGAAATGAAGCGCTACCTCGAGGCGCGAGCCGGGGGGAAGGCTTCGCCGCGTCCGACTGCGCGCCAGTTGATGCGATAGCCAAAAGACTTGGAGCTGCAGGTCCAGCCGTCCGTCAGCTCCGCTCGCGCGTCTTCTCGGAGGAGGAGTTGGTGCCCTCCGGCGCCGGCTCGGAGATGCGCTCCATGACGCGCTCGGCCTCGGGCCGGTGGACGGCCTCGAGCGCATCGGCGATGGCCTCCAGCTCGTCGCGCAGCTGCGCCACGCTCGTCTCCACCTCGCCAGCCGGGGCCGCGCCTGCTTCCACCCCCGCGGTGCGCAGCCGCACGACCTGCGCCGCCAGGCCTTCGATCGTGTAGAGCAGCCGCGTCTGCTCGGCCTCCAGCCGCTCCGCGTGACGGCGCAGCGCCTCTCGCTGCCGCTTCTGCTCGTCGATGGCGGCGAGCGCACCCGAGAGCGAGCGGCGCACGGCCTCGTCGCTCGCGGACTGGGCCTGCTTCGCGAGCGCCTCCCGCTCCTTCTCCAGCCGGGCCAGCGCGTCCGGCGCCGACTCCGCGCGCAGCGCCCGCTCGCGCTCGAAGAGGCTCTCGCAGGAGGTGCGCAGCGCCCGGACGGTTCCCTCCGGGTCGCCCAGGAAGCTGCGGGCCGCTTCCGGCGCCGCCGCGAGCTCGGCGAGGAGCCGGTCGCAGGCCGAGCGCACGCGCTCGAGGCGCGGGTCGGTCGCGGGCAGGGCGGGTGAAGCGGCAGCGGTGGACGAGGTAGCCGAGGCGGCAGGCAGGGACGCACCTGATGGCGCCGAGACCTCCGCGCCGGGCCAGATGAGGGTGTCGGGCAGGACGCGCGCGCCGGCCGCGATGTCCGCGCCGGGGCCGACCGAGGCGTTGGCGCCGACGACCGCGCGCTCGCCGACGCAGGCGCCCCACGAGACGACGGCGCCGGGCTCGATCACCGCGCCGGCCCGCACCACGGCGCCCCAGCGCACGACGGCGCCTGCGCGGACGATGGCACCGGACTCGACGCTGGCGCCCATCTCGATGGCGGCGCCGGGCTCGACGACGGCGTCGCCGGCGACCGAGGCGCCCATGCCGACGTGGGCGCGCGTCCCGCCGCGGGTGAGCATGGGCCGCGCCCAGTGCTGGCCGAAGAACATGCCGGCGAAGAGCCCCAGCGCCCCGGCCGGGATGAGCAGCCACCAGAGCCCGGTCGCAGCAGCGGCGACGCCCAGCGCGCCGGCGCCGGCGGCGGTGCTCAGCGCGCGCAGGTCGGGCCCGCGGCGGGCGACGAGGCCCGGCGAGACGGTGATGGTGGAGGCCTTGCGTGGCTGGCGCGTCTCCAGCGCTTGGGACATCCGCTGCAGGCTCTGCTTCAGGGACTCGGAGGGGTCGTGCGCCATGGCCGAAGCATTCGGCCACACCGCGCCGTGGACGACAACGGCCTGGGAGCGAGCCCAGCAAGAAAGCGCCCCGGCCCGCCCCGGCCAGCCATCCCCTTCCATCGCGTCTATTGCGTCCATGCCGTCCATCTCGTCCATGCGCCCGGCGAGCCAGGGCAAGGAAGCCGGCCACCGCGCCGCCCGTTAGGATGACGCATGTCCAACGACCGGCAACGGCAGCAGGTGGAGCTGCGTCGCGTCTTCGCTGCGCCTCGGTCCGTGGTGTGGGCGGTGGCCGCCGACAGCAACCGGCTCGACCGGGCGTTGGGCCTCGCCCCCGCGCGCTACCAGTGGTTCCGCGACGGCGCCAAGAACCTGCGCCTCGCGCGGGCGACCGAGCTCGGCCTGTCCCTCGAGTGGCTCGAGCCGCCCTACGAGTGGGCCGAGGGCTACTTCCTGAACGCGGTGCGGCGCTTTCGCAAGGGGCCGGCCAACGTGGCGGGCGTCGACCTCGAGCTCACGGAGACCAGCAGTGGGACGGAAGTCCTGGTCCGGGCGTGGGTCGAGGCGCCGTGGGCGGTCGGGCTGTTGCAGAAGCAGCGCTTCGCCTTCGGGCTCCCCAGGTACTTCGAGGCCCTGGGCCAGCTGCTCGCGCGGGCGCGTGGGACGAATGGGACGCATGGGACCTATGGGACGCAAGAAGAGGGGATAGCAGAGGCGACCGAGCCGGCGGTGGTCGCGGCGCGCCGCCTGCTCTCGGGCGCCTACGTCGAGCTTCGCCTCGGGGCCGCGCTCGCAGGTGAACGAAGCGCAGCTGGGTGCGCGGCTCGCGGCGATTCGGAGCGCGTCGCCGACGATCGTCGGCAGGCTCGCGTCGCTGGTCCGCGAGCGCCCGGACGACGAGGTCGCGCAGATTCGGCCCTTCGAGCTGGCGCGCACCTGGGGCGCCGACCGCCGCGACGTGCTGCGCTCGTTCCTGCGCGCGACCGAGGCGGGGGTGCTGGACCTGAGCTGGCAGGTCAACTGTCCGCAGTGCAAGGTCGGCGCGCGCATCGTGCAGGGCCTGGCGGAGCTGAGCCCGACCGCGCACTGCGCCGCCTGCGAGGTGGACTTCGAGATCGACTTCGCCCGCCACGTCGAGGCGGTCTTCTGCTGCAACCCCGCGGTGCGCGAGGTCAGCCCCACGCTCTGGTGCGCCTCGAGCCCGGCGTTCCTGCTGCACGTCTGGGGCCAGCTGCGGCCGGCGGCCGGCGCGACCGTCGAGCGGACGCTGCGCCTGCCCAAGGGTGAGCTTCTGCTGCGGACGCTGTGGGTCCGCCGCACGCAGACCGTGACGCTGCCGGAGGGCGGACCACCGGAGGTCCTGAAGGTCGTCATCGAGGCCGACCGGTTGGAAATCCAGGCCCAAAGCAAGGCGTCGGGGCCGGAGACGAAGCTGGTGGTGGAGAACCGCACCGGCGACGAAGCGGCGCTGCTGATCGAGCGCACCGGCTGGTCCGCCGACGCGGTGCTGGGGACGACGATCGCTTCGCTGCCGGAGTTCTCGAGCCTGTTCGCCACCGAGGCGCCGGCGCGCGGCGTGGAGCTGAAGGTGGGCAGCGTGGCGCTGCTCTTTAGCGACCTGACCGGGAGCACCGCGCTCTACGAGCGGGTGGGGGACGCCAAGGCCTTCGCGCTGGTGGAGGACCACTTCCGGGTCGCCGAGAAGGCGGTCGAGGCGCACGGCGGCGCGCTGGTGAAGACGATGGGCGACGCGGTGATGGCGAGCTTCCCGTCGCTGTCGCAGGCGGTCTCGGCTGGGCTGCAGATGGTGCGCGACCACGACGCCCGGTTCGCGAGCGAGCGAGTCGGGGTGAAGGTGGGCGTCCACGCCGGGCCGTGCATGGCGGTGCGCGCCAACGGACGGCTCGACTACTTCGGGACGACGGTGAACGTCAGCGCCAGGCTGCAGGGCGAGGCCCACGCGAGCGAGGTAGTTCTGATGGAGGCGAGCGCGCAGGACCCGACGGTGCGGGGGCTGCTGGAGCGAGAGCGGCTGCGTCCGTTCAGCGCGCGGCTCAAGGGGATCCAAGAGGAGCAGCGGCTGGTGGCGGTGGAGCTGGGCGGGGATGCCATGGGGTGAAGCCGAGCGGTGGAGCGACCCTGCTAAAGATAGGCAGCTACTTTGTGACATGAACCGACCCGCTGCCGCCGCGGACTCCCCGACTCAGCGAGGCACCAAGGCCTGATTCCGGCGAGGTAGCGGCGGCACTGGACCCCGGTCGCCCCAGGCGAGTCGGAACACCCGAGGGCGCGCCCACCGGCTGCAGCTGCGCCACCCAGCCGGCCCACGGCGTCGTCTGCCTCGGGTTCGGGATTCTCCTCATCCTCTTGCGGCCCCGACCAAGAAGCTTCGGCACAGGGGCTGTTCGACGACGTCCTCGCCAATACCTGAGCGCCAGGTGCAACCGCCGCAGGGACTTGCCGTGCGAGCGCAGGGCGAGGTTTGCTACGCACGAAAGAGCAACCGCAATCCGAGGGGGGAAAGTCCCATGCTCCAGCTGCCGCATCGATCACGGTGGATGGCCCCGCTGGCACTTGTCTGCGCCTGCGCGCACGCCGAACCCAGGGCCTCCACGACGCCTCCGAACACGCCCGCCGTGCCTCTGTCCCGCGAGGCTGCACCTTCTTCTCCGACGCGCACCTTCGGCCACGCGGTGCTCGATCTCGAGGAGGAGCTCGGGGTGGTCACTCCCGAGATGCGGGCCGTCATCGATGACCTGGAGAGGGAGGCCCAGAGCAAGGTCGGGAAGCTCACCGAGCCCACCAGCAGGACCGTCGAAGCGGCGCTGGCGACCTTCCACCGCATCCTTACGGAGCGCGGGTTCGTCGTCGCACCAGACGGCTACGTCGACCGCCTGAGCGACGCGCTGACCCCTGTGCTGCTCTCCGGGACCGAGCTCGAGGCGCTGCGGCGATCCTTCTACAACCAAGGAGAGCGGGCGAGATGGCTCGCAGCGCACGCCGTGGCGGACAGCGTCGCCGTGTACGTCGGCGACTGCGACACGCTTTCGTTCCTGTATCTCTCCATGGCCGACGCGGTCGGCCTTCCGCTCGCGCTGGTGGAGCGGCCCGGGGGCGACGGGGTGGTCGGGCACAACTGGGTGCAGTGGAGCAGTGGGAGCGAGCGGGTCGCCTGGGAGACGCTCCAGGGCACGGTGTACCCGGATGGGCGGGCGCCCCTCTCCCGCCCCGAAGCGTTCGGGTATGTCCGGAGGCTGGTCGGCCTCGAGTGGGAGCGCCGCGGAATCCATGCCCGGGCGGCCAGGCAGTACCAGCTCGCGGTGGAGGGCTTTCCCGTCGCAGCCGCGCTGAACAACTACGCCTGGGTGCTGGCGACTTCCTCCGACCCCTCGGTCCGAAATCCCGACGTCGCGAAGAAGATGGCCCAGGCGGCGATCGAGAAAGGCTGCAACGCCGACCGCCTGGACACCGCGGCGGCGGCCTATGCGGCCGCGGGGGATTTCGCGGAGGCGGTGGTCTTGGAGCAGGCCGCGAGCCGCCTCGAGAAGGACCCGACCGAGCGCGCGGTATTCGAGCACCGAACTGAGCTGTATGCGCGCGGCGTGCCCTATGTTCGGGCTCGCCCGACGAGAGACCGGAGGATCTCGGACTGCATCTACGCGGTCGACAAGCTGCGGACCGGGCAGGATCCGACGCAGCTCCGGCGCGGGTGCCTTGGGCTAGATGACAGCATGCACTCGGCCTCGTGGGGGAAGCTCGAGGCGGCGATCCTCAGTCGGCCGCCACAGGTCCTTCCCGCCTCTGGATTCGCCATCCCCAAGGGTTGCCCACGACCTCCCGAGACGCCGATGCTCCGAGGCCCGTGACGGGATCGCCTGCCTCGTTGTGGGCCTGTCGCTGCGAAAGCCGGCCTGTCGTTGAAGGCCAGCCGGGAGTCGGAGATTGAAAGCCGTGGAACTGGTGATGGTGCTGCATGGCGTCTCGGTCGTGACGACCGGGCTGTTCGCCGGGCTGATGATGACCCTCGTGTTCATCATGCATAAGCAGTGGCTGGCCCAATCACGAGCTGAGTACTGGGTTCAATTCCAGGGCTTCCTGAGGGTCGCCAAAGGCAACGGGCTCGTCACGGTCCTCACGCTGTACTCCTTCCTCGTGCCTCTGGCGCTGAGTGTCCATCTCCTGGTTCAGGGCGCCATTCTCCGCGGGGCGCTCATGGGCATCGCGGGCCTGGTCTTCATGCTCGGATGCTTCGTGGTGACGATGGCGCTCAACTTCCCCATCTACAACAAGGTCATCTCCTGGCGTTCGGAGGCCGACGCGGTCGGCTGGGAGGAGATCAGGAGGCGGTTCCACTTGCTCAATTGCATTCGATTCGCTTCGTCCTTGTGCGCCTGCGCGGCTCTGCTGGTCGCGGCCCTTCTTCGCTGACGGCAGGTTCCCCGCGCCGGGCGCAGTTCCCTCCTGACGGCGATCGAGCGGTGGTGTTGTTCACGTCCGCGTCCTAACGGCCCGCCCGCGCCGCCGGTCAGACCTACGACACCGCGGCGCGCAATCACGGTCGGCGCTCCAGTGTCCGAATAGGTGACCGCGGCGGCGCAGCAGGTTCTTGGCTCCGCGCTCGCCCCCTGTCGTGCGCTCGAGGCCATGCATGTCCGGCAAGAAGATCCTCATCATCGACGACAGCGAGACGGTGCTGGAGTACCTGCAGCTGGTGCTCGAGGACCGCGGCTACGAGGTCATCGCGCTCGACTCCGCGGCGCTCTTCGCCGCCACCCTCAACCGCGCCAAGCCCGACCTCGCGCTGGTCGACGTCTCGATGCCGGTGGTCCGCGGCCAGCTGCTCGTAGGCCTGGCGCGGCGCCACCAGTTGCACCCCTGCGTCATCGCGCTCCACTCCAGCTTGCCGGAGGAGACGCTCCGCGCGCTGGCCTCCGAGTGCGGGGCCGACGGCTACGTGCGCAGAGCTCCGATCCCAACCTGCTGGCCCTCCACGTCGAGCGCCTGCTCGCGCTGGGCCCCCGCGCGCCCGCCGAGGACGACCGCGCCCGGAAGGTCAGCGGCACCTGATCGCCCCCTAGACCCACCGAGTCCGACCCGCACCGACGCCGCCGGTCCCTCGCGCGGCGGCCGAGATGGAGGCAGCCCTATGCCCCGACCCCTGCCCGCGCTCGCCGCCTCCCTGGCGGCCGCGGCCTCGCTGCTCTCCACTCCAGGCGCCGCGCTCGCCCTGGAGATCGAAGGCGTCAGCATCCACGGCTTCGGCTCGGTGGCCGACGGCCTGGTCAACCGCGGCAACCAGAACGAGTACCTGTCCGCCAACACCAAGGGCTCGCTCGTCGAGTCGTCGCTGGCCCTCGCCATCGGCGCACGGCCGCTCGAGCGGCTCAACGTGTTCGGGCAGATCCGCGCGCAGGGCAAAGGCCTCGACCTCGGCGTCAACCTCGACTGGGCCTTCGCCGAGTGGGCCTTCTCCGACGCGCTCAAGCTGCGCGCCGGCCGCTGCAAGCTGCCGCTGGGCTTCTACTCCGAGACGCGCGACGTCGGCACCCTGCGGCCGTTCCTCTACGTGCCGCAGTCGGTCTACGGCCTGGTCGAACTCGCCGCCGACGCCTACAACGGCCTGGGCCTGACCGGCGGCTCCCACGCGGAGAGCGGCTGGGGGCTCGACTACGACGTCTTCGCCGGCGACCTGACGGCCACCATCAGCCAGACCGAGGAGTACGCGCGCCAGGGCCAGGCGCCGTTCGACCCCAACGCGCCGCCCGGCAGCGACCCCAACGCCGGCAACGCCAGCGCGCTCGCGGCCACCATCCAGCTGAAGGCCAAGCTCGCCGGGCTGCGCCTGACGCTCTCCACGCCGGTCGAAGGCCTGCGGCTGTTCGGCGCCGGCTACTACGCCGCCGAGGAGTCCTCCGGCCAGAACGTCGTGGTGGGCGGCGCCGGCGCCGAGCTGTTCCGCGAGCGGCTGTCGGCGCGGCTGGAGAGCTTCGTGGTCCACAAGTCCAACGACGACCTGTCGGTGGGCGCCTACGTCGAGCTCGCCTACCACGTGCTGACCCCGCTGCAGCTCGCCGCGCGCGCGGAGATCGCCCGCGTGACGCTCAAGGACCAGGACACCTCGCTCCCCGGCGGCGCGAGCCTGCTCGAGCACGCCGAGGCGGCGCTGGGCATCAACTACTGGTTCAGCCCGCAGCTGGTCCTCAAGCTCAGCTTCCACTACGTCGACGGCAACCTCTTCTCGCAGCCCACCGATCTCTTTGGCGCGCTCGCCTCCGGGACGCTCGACCGCCAGACCCTGGTGATGAACCTGGGCGCGCAGTTCAGCTTCTAGCCACGGAGCCCACGCCATGCGCCCCTCGCTCCTCGCCGTCGGCCTCGCCCTCGTCCCCGCGCTCGCCGGTGGCCTCCTCGCGCCCCCGCCCGCGGCGGCCGAGGAGCCGGCCCCGCAGCCCTTCGTCGTCGTCGTCCATCCGAACCAGCCGCTCGCCGAGGTCAGCCGCGCCAAGCTGGCCGACCTGTTCCTGCGCAAGGTCAACGCCTGGGACTCGGGCAGCGCCTGCAAGCCCGTCGACCAGGCCGCCGACACCGCCGCCCGCAAGGCCTTCTCGGACGGCGTGCTCAAGCGCTCGGTGGCCGCGGTGGTCGCCTACTGGCAGCAGCGCGTCTTCTCCGGCCGCGGGGCGCCGCCTCCACAGGTCGCCGGGGACGACGAGGTCGCCACCTACGTCAAGGCCAACGAGGGCGCGGTGGGCTACCTCTCGCCGAAGGCGAGCCTGACCGGGCTGAAGGTCCTCAGGGTCCTGCCATGAAGCTCGTCTACAAGGTCGCCACTCCCGCGCTGGTCGCGGCGCTGGTGGTCGTGGCGCTCATCGTCGTCTGGGGCACGCTCGGCGCCTCGACGCGGCGGGCGATGGGGGAGGTGAAGCAGGGCTACCTGCCGGCGCTGCAGACCAGCCAGGCGCTGGAGCAGGCCATGACCAGCATCCAGCGGGTGATGCTCGACGCGGTCATCGCCGAGGACGCCGACGCGCTGGAGGCCATCGGCCCGCTGGAGAAGAGCTTCCTCTCCAACCTGGAGCAGGCCAGGGCCAACCCGGTGGTGCCGCCCGCGCGCATCGCCGCGCTCTCGGCCGAGTTCCAGGGCTACCTGTCGCTGGCGCGCGGCACCAGCGCCGCGATGATCCGCAAGGACCCGGCCGCCGCCGCGCAGCTCGACGAGGTGAGCAGCCGGTACTCGAAGCTGGGCGAGGCGCTCCGGGAGGCCACCGCGCGCGACCGCGCCGACCTCGACGCCTCGCTCGTGCGCGCCCTCGAAGGCCAGGACCAGACCGCCTTCACCATGCTCGCCTGCATGCTGGCGGCGCTGCTGGCCACCGGCGGCGCGACGCTCTGGATCCTCCGGGCCCTGCGGCCGCTGCGCGCGCTCACCGCGGGGGCCGCGGCGGTCGCCTCCGGGGACCTGACGGCGGCGATCCAAGAACAGGACGGCGCCGACGAGGTCGGACAGCTCTCCGCCGCGTTCGCCAAGATGGTCGTGAACCTGCGCGAGGCGCACGCCGTCATCCAGGGCTCGGTGCAGCGGCTGGCCAGCGCCGCCAGCCAGATCCAGGCGTCGACCCGCGAGCAGGAGGCGGCCTCGGCGCAGCAGGCGAGCGCCGTCGAGGAGGTGAGCCGGACGATGCAAGGGTTGCTGGAGTCGGCGACGCACATCTCCGACTCCGCGCAGGGCGTGCTCGGGAACGCCGAGCGCGCCAAGCAGACGAGCGACCTGATGGCCACCAAGACCGCGGACCTCTCAGCGCAGACCGCGCGCATGAACGAGATCCTCGAGGTCATCCGGGAGATCGCCGACCGCAGCGACCTGCTGGCCCTCAATGCCTCGCTCGAGGGAACGCGCGCGGGCGAAGCGGGGAAGGGCTTCTCGCTGGTGGCCGCGGAGATCCGCCGGCTCTCGGAGCGCGTCGGCGCCTCAGTCGCCGACGTGAAGGGGATGCTCTCCGAGATCCGCGCCTCGAGCTCGGCCACGGTCCTGGTCACCGAGGAGTCGCGCAAGCTCGCCGAGAGCACCACCGCCTCGGCCCGGCAGATCACCCTGGTCACGCAGCAGCAGCGCACCGCCACCGAGCAGGTCTCCCACAACATGGCGGAGGCGGCGAACGTGATCATGCAGTCGACCACCGTCATCGGCCAGGTGCGCGCCGCCGCCGAGGACCTCAAGAACGAGGCCGAGGCCCTGGCCCGCACCGCGGCCAGCTTCCGCATCGGCCAGCCAGCCCGGAGCGGCGGATGACCGCCGGCCGGCGCGAGGCGCTGCTCGGCCGCTACCGAGCCCGCTCGCTCGAGCGCGTGGCTCGACTTGCCGCCGCGCTGGCCGGGCTCCCGGAAAGCGAAGGGGACGAGGAGCGGCGACGGGAGATCGCCCGCGACCTGCACACGCTCAAGGGCGACAGCACCGTCGTGGGGCTGGAGACGCTGGCCCACCTCGCCCACGCGGCGGAGGAGCGGTTCCTGGGCGCGCCCGGGGCGCAGGACGAAGCCGCGCGGCTCGGGGCGGTGCTCGAGGTGCTCGGGCAGATCGAGGAGGCGCTGCGGCAAGAGCTGGACGAGGCTGGCTGCGCTGCGGCGCTGGCTTCCGCACTCGACTCGCTTCGGCCGGCGGTGGGTCCCGCGTCGGCGGGGGTCGCGCCTGGCGCTGGGTTGCTCAGCGCGCCTCCGATTCTTCAGGTCCGGGCAGATGCCCCCGGCGCGGAGGCCGGGTACTCCACGGTTACGGCCGGGTACTCCACGGTTGCGGCCGGGTCCTCCACCGTTTCGACGGGTGTCCGCGGTGCCAAGTCCGGGCAATCCGCGTGGCTCCAGGTGCAGGGCTCGCGCGTCGACGCGGTCTGCGAGGCCGCGGCGGACCTGTCGCGGCGCTACCGCAGCCTCCAGGCCCAGCTCACGCCGCAGCTCTCGCGCGGCGCCCTCGAGTCGCTCGACCGCTGCCGGGCCGCGCTCGAGTCCATGCTCTCCAGCGCCTGGTCGCTGCGGATGGTGGAGATCGAACCCGCCCTCGAAGAGCTCGTCACCTATGCGCGGGAGCTGGCCGCCTCGCTGGGCAAGCGGGTCAACATCACCGTCCAGGCCGGGTCCGCGGAGATCGAGCGCGGCGTGCTCGACGAGCTGCGCGACCCGCTCCTGCACCTGCTGCGCAACGCGCTCGACCACGGCCTGGAGCCCGAGGCCGAGCGGGGCGCGAAGGGACCGGTCGGCTCGGTGCGCCTCGAGGTGCGCTCGCGCGGGCCGCTGCTCGAGCTGTGCGTCAGCGACGACGGCCGCGGCATCGACCTGAACCGCGTGCGCGAGGCCGCCGTGCGCCGCGGTCTCTACTCCCCAGAGGCTGCGGCGCGGCTGCCCGAGGCCGACCTGCAGGAGCTGCTCTTCGCGCACGGCTTCAGCACCCGCTCCAAGGCCAGCGAGCTCTCCGGGCGCGGGGTGGGCCTCGACGTCGTGCGCGACCGGCTGGCCACGCTCGGCGGCAGCGTCGGCCTCGAGAGCGCCGTGGGCCGCGGCACGCGCTTCACGCTCGTCGTCCCCGCCAGCCTGACCCGCGAGAAGGCGTTGCTCTTCGAGTCGGCGGGCGTGGTCTGGGGCCTGCCGGCCGAGGCCGTGGAGGAGGTTTCGCGCCTGTCCGGGCCGATGCTCGAGCCGGTCCCGCGCGGACAGGCGCTGAGACACCGCGGGGCACAGGTGCCGTATCGCTCCTTTTGCTCGCTGCTCACCGGCGAGGACGAGGCGGGGCGCTGGGCGGTGGTGCTGCGGTTCGGGCGCCGGCGGCTCGCCTTGGGCGTCCGCACGCTGCTGGGCGAGGCCGAGCTCCTGCGCCGCCCGGCCGACCCGCTGGTCTCCTCGCTCGCTCCGGTCGCCGGCAGCGGCGTCGGCGAGGACGGGCGGCTGGTGCTCCTGCTCGGCCTCGACGCGCTCCTCTCGCGCTTCGCGGTGGCGCCGTCCGCGGTCGTGGCCGATCGCCAGAAGGCCCCAGGCCCGTCGCGCCGGCGCCGCGTGCTGGTGGTCGACGACTCGGCGACGGTGCGCGACCTGCTCTGCGAGCTGTTGTGCGAAGCGGGCGTGGAGGTGGAGGTCGCGTGCGACGGCCGCGCGGCGCTGGCGGCCCTGGAGCGCTCGGCGCCGGATCTGGTACTCACCGACCTGGAGATGCCGGTGATGGACGGCTTCGAGCTCTTGCGCGAGGTCCGCGCGCGGCTCCAGGCGTTGCCGGTGGTGCTCCTGACCACGCGCGGCTCGCTGGAGGACCGGCGCCGGGCCACCGCGCTGGGCGCTTCGGCCTACGTGGTGAAGTCCGAGTTCGACGAGGCCCGGTTGCTCGAGGTGTTGCAGGTCCATCTGGGAGCGCTGCGATGACCCGGGTGCGCGTGGTGGCGGTCGACGACTCGCCCATCTTCCTGGAGGTGCTGCGCGAGGTGCTGGAGGCCGACGGCGACATCGAGGTGGTCGCCGAGGCGCCCGACGGCCGGCGCGCGCTCGACCAGGTCGCCCGTCACGGGCCCGACCTGGTGACGCTGGACCTGAACATGCCCGGCCAGGACGGCCTGGCGACGCTCGAGGAGCTGATGGCGCTCCGGCCGGTTCCGGTGGTCGTGCTCACCTCGCAGCCGGTCAAGGGCGCGCGCGACCTGGTCTACGAGGCCACGCGCCGCGGTGCCCTCGAGGTGCTCGACAAGCGGATGGTCTGCGGCGCGAGCGAGGAGAACGCCCGGCTGCGAGAGCTGGCGCGTCAGCTCTCGGCGGTGAGCGTGGTGCGCCACCTGCGCCCCTGGCGGCGGGCGCCCGCGTCGCTGCCCTCTCCGTCCCACACCTCCTATCGGTCCCAGGTGTCCCAGGTGTCGCATTCGTCCCAGGCGCCCACCTGCCCCGTGCTGGCGCTCGGGGCGAGCGCCGGAGGCCCGCCCGCGCTCGCGCACGTGCTCTCGGAGCTGAGCGCGGACCTGCCCGCGTGCGTGGCCGTCGTGCAGCACCTCTGCCCGGGCTTCGCCGAGTCCTTCGCGCGTTTCCTGCAGGACCACACCGCGCTCCGGGTCCGGACCGTCTCGGAGCGCGCGCCGGTCGAGCCAGGCCTGGTGCTGCTACCTCCGGACGGGCGGCACCTGGTCGCCGTCGACCGGCGCCACTTCGCCGCCTCGGACGCGGCGCCCGCGCGCGGCTTCCGGCCCGCGGTCGACGTGCTCTTCTCGAGCGTCGCCCGAGTCCACGGCGCCGCGGCCGTCGGCGCGCTGCTGACGGGGATGGGGGACGACGGCGCTCGCGGCCTGCTGGAGCTGCGCCGCGCCGGCGCCGCCACCTTCGCGCAGGACGAGCGGACCTCGGTGGTGTTCGGCATGCCTCGTGCCGCCCTCGAGAGCGGGGCGGCCGCGCGCGCCGTCGCGCTGGGCGACCTGGCCGTGGCGCTCTCGGAGGCGGTTGCGCGGACGACCCTCGAGCGGCCGGCGCCATGAGCCCCTTGGTGCTCGAGCGCCTTCGGCGGCGGTTGGAGACCGCGACGGGCCTCGGGGTCCCGGCGGGCGAGCGCGGTGGCGCGCTGGAGCGCTACGCGGAGGACCTCGAGCGCCGGCTCGGCCCTGCGCAGGCCGAGGCGCGGCTCGCCTCGCTCGCGTCCGGCCGCCCCGGGGGCTGGGACGAGCTGATCGACGCGGTCACCGTCGGCCTGACCTGGTTCTTCCGCGACGCCGCGCAGTTCGCCCGCATCGGCTCGCTCCTCCGGGGCGCCTGGCCGGTGCGGCAGGCGGTGAGGGTGTGGGTCGCGGGCTGCTCGACCGGCGAAGACGCCTACTCGGTGGCGATGCTGGCGGCCGAGGTCCAGCGGCGCATCGTCGTCCTCGCCACCGACCTGAGCGCGGCCTCGCTGGACCATGCTCGGCGCGGCGTCTACGCCTCGGCCGCGCTGCGCGAGCTGCCGGCCGGGCTGCGGGAGCGCTTCTTCACCGGCCCTCCGGACGGCTCGGCGAGCATCGAGTCCGGCCTGCGCCGCGCCGTGCGCTTCGAGCGCCACAGCCTGCTCGACGCGCCGCCGCGCCCCGAGCCCGGCCGCGCGTGGGACCTGGTGCTCTGCCGCAACGTCCTCATCTACTTCCGGCCCGACCGCGCGCGGCAGGTGCTGCTCGAGTTGGCCGGGGTCGTCGCGCCCGGAGGCTGGCTCTTCCTCGGCGCGGGCGAGGTGGTCTGTGTCGCGCCGCCCGGGCTGCGCCTGGTGAAGCTCGGCGACCGCGTGGCGCTCCACCGGCCGGCAGAGGCGATGGGGCAGCCTTCGGAGTTCATCCGGTCGCGCCGCTCGGCCAGCGAGTCGAAGGCGGCGCTGGCGCTGCTCGACAGCGGTCACCGCTTCCTGGACCAAGGCCGCACGCGCGAGGCGCTCCTCCAGTACGAGGCTGCCGTCTCGGTGGAGGCGATCCGGGCGGAGGCGCACCTCTTCGTCGGGCTCGCGCGCCACCTGCTGGGAGAGGTGGCCGGCGCGGAGCGATCGCTGCGGCGCGCGCTCGAGCTGCGCGACTCCCTGTGGCCGGCGGCGTTCTATCGAGCGCTGTGCCTGCAGACCCTGGGGCGAGCCGACGAGGCCCGGCGCGAGTACGCCCTGCTCGCCGAGCGCGGGACGAAGGCGCTCGAGCTGGAGAGCCACGGCCGCGTCTGCCACGACCTGCAGTGCTTCGCCGATGAGGTGCTGCTCCTCGCGCGCCGCCGCGCCGCGAGAGGCGACGGTGCGCCGGTCGACGACGAGGAAGTCCCCGAGGAGGAACCCCATGGCCACGGCAGTGCTGCCCTTCCGGCTCGGTGACACCTGGCTGGCGTTCGACGCGCATCAGGTGCTGGAGGTCGTCGGCGCCGTCGGCTGGCTGCCCATCCCGGGCGCGCCCAGTCGGGCGCCGGGCGTCGTGCACTGGCAGGGCAAGGCGATCGCGCTGGTCGACCTGGGCGCCTGCGTGCTCGGTCAGAGCGCCCTAGCGGGCGCCTCGCCGCAGCGCCTGATCGTCGTCAGGAGTGCGCGGTGCGCGCTGGCGGTCCCCGCGCAGCAGGTCCGCGAGGTGCAGGCCGTGGGCGAGTACCGGCTGCAGCCGCTGGTCGCGTCCGCGCTGCCGTTCACCGCCGGCGAGGTGCAGGTCGACGGCCGGACGCTGCCGTTGGTCGACGTCGAGGCGCTGGTCGGGGCGCTCCTGGGAGCGGCGCCGTGAACTGTCTGGTGTTGCGCGGCGAGCGCGTCGATTGGGCCGTACCCGCCGACTCGGTCGTGCGTCTCACCACATCGGACGAGACCGTCTCGGTCCACGCGCTCGAGCGGCTCGGGTTCCGCCCGCCGCGCCCGGCCGCAGGGGCGAGGACGGTGGTGCTGCGCCTCGAGAGCGAAGAGCTGGTGCTGCGCGTGGAGGCGCCGCTTGCCTTCGAGGAGATCGACGACGCCAGCCTCTGCCCGCTGCCAGAGCTCGTCCAGTCCGGGCCTGCGCTGTTCTCGAAGGTCCGGCTTGGCGAAGGCCGGGCGTTGCTGGTGGTGGCGCTGGAGGCGCTGGGCAGGCGGGGCCTGCCGCGGTGAGGGCTCTCACGCCTTCGACACGCGGTCCAGCACCAGCAGCGCGGTGAGCGTGATCCTCTTGCTCGGCTCGCCGGGAGTCTCGAGCGCAAAGGGCTTGGGCGCCTGGCGGGGGTGCTTCTCGAGCCACTGCGCCATCCCGCCCTCCACGTCCGGGTGGACGGCGTCGAGGTTCCAGCGCCCGTCGCGGCGCCGCTTCTTCTGGAGCAGCTGCAGCGCGAGCTTCAGTCGCGGGTCGCGCCCGTAGCCCAGCGCAGTCAGGCAGTCGAGCCCCACCAGGACGTCGTAGTAGTAGTGCGCTGGGTAGTGGAAGCGGTACCACGGCGCATAGTCGTCGCCCTGGCGGTGCAGCTCGCGCTCGAGGAAGAACTGCGCGCCCTTCTCCGCCGCCTCGGCCAGCTCCGGGGTCCAGCGCTTGCGCGGGTAGACGGCGAAGGCGCTCAACGGCTCCCAGGAGTCGAGGTTGCGCCCGCTGCCGAAGCAGCTCCAGCCGCCCTTCTCGTCCGCCGCGCGGGCGAGCCACTCGAAGGCGCTTCGCACCTTGGGGTGGGTCTCATAGCCGCACTGGACGAGCGCGCGGGCCATGTTCCCCGTCGTGCAGAGGTGGCTGCGCGCTCCGGAGGGGCCGAAGCCCCCGTCCGCGCGCGCGAGCCGGCTGATCCACAGGTCGCAGCCTCGGGCCAGGCGCGGGTCGGCTCGGGTCATCCCCAGGTCCGCGAGGACGAGGAGCATCCAGTTCGTCGAGAGGTACTTGTCGCGGTAGAGGCTCTCCTCGCTCCCCCAGGCGCCCGTGGGCCCCTGGCGCTCCAGGATCTGCGCGGCCCATCCGCGCTGACCGATGGCGGCCTTCGCCTTCTTCACGCGCGCTGCGCTCTCGGGCTCTCCGAGCAGTTGCGTGAGCGTGAGGTAGCGGATGGAGGGCTCCTCTTCCTCGAGGAGCCAGTCGATGGGGTCGGTCTTCGTCGTCGACGTTCGCGGCATGGGTAGCAGCTAGTCCCCGACGAGGGAGGGCGCAAGCCTATGACATCGCCTTCGGTTCGGCGCTGAGGCCAGGTGAACGCAGCGACCCGGGAGAAGCTGAAGTTCGGGAGCCCTCGACGCCGCTCCATGGCGTCCATGGCGTCCATCGTGTCGATGGACTTCACGGGCGCCAATGGGCGCGTCAGCAGCGCAGCGCCTCGCTGAGCGCGCGGAGGCCCTGCTCGTACCCCGCGCGCTGGAACCGGGTGAGCTTCGGATTCGCCGCCAGCCGCCGCTTCAGAATCCTCGAGGGGCGCGGCGTCGCCGGCGACGAAGGCCGCGTTCTCGATGCCGTAGTACGCCTGGTCCGCGCGAGGTGGCGTGCGGGTCCTCAGGCTCTCGAACCAGTCGAAGAGCGCCGAAAGCTCTTGCGCCGGGAGCAGGGCCACCCCGCGCTCGCGCTTCCCTCGTTGGAAGGGATCCGACAGGGCCTGGAGGAGGATCTCTGACCACGGCCCGTCGGGCAGCCGCAGCAGCTCGACCAGGCGCGGTCCGATCCCGACGGGCTGGAGCTTTGCGAGGACCGAGAGGCCCGCGAGCCGGAGCCCTGACTGGGCATGCGTCGACCTCGCGCGAATCCGTCTGAAGGGGGAGGGCGAGGAGCGCGTAGCAGACCTCCGCCCACGCGGGGCCGACCGGGGTCGACGCGGTCGTCTTCAGCAGGGCCGCCGCGGCGAGCATCGGCGCGGCGGCCGTGACGTCCACGGCCGAGAGGACGGTGGCGCTCTGGGCGTCCTGCAGCGCGGTGAGGGCGCTCCCAAGCCTGTCGCGCGCGCCCGTGGCCGTGGCCTGCGCTTCCCGCGCTCTCTGCTCCTTCACCGTCGGGGCGGCGGGACGCTTCGGCTGGGCCGTCGCGTCGGCCAACGGCTCGCGCCCCGGCAGCTGCAGGCTCTTCAGGCGCGTCTGCCGCTCGGCCGCGCGCGCCACCGTCTCGACCTCGGTGGCCGCTGCCCGCGTCCCCTCCGTCGCGACGTGCAGGTGCTCGAGCGTGTCGGGGGCCACCTCGTCGAGCAGGTGCTCCACCAGGTCCGCGACCTTGGCGGTCTGGAAGTCTCGCAGGCTCGGCCGCAGCACCGCGTCCACACGCGAGAAGCGGCGGTCGGAGCCGCGCGTGAGCGCCACCGTCCACGCGTTCCAGCCGTGGTTGAAGGACAGCTCCAGCACCTCGAGCGTCGGCGGGAGGTGTTCCTGCTCCTTGAGCCAGGTCGGCGCCGAGCGCAGACCCGAGCTCACCCGGAACCGGCGGACCTTCTTCCCGGTCGGCGTCGCCCACAGCCATCGGAACTGGTCGGGGCGGGCCCAGTAGCCGTCGAGGGCGAGCTCCTCCAGCGCCGGCAGGCCTCGCAGCTCCGAGAGCGCGGCCATCGCGGGCCCGCCAAAGCCGTTGCGGTCGCTGGGCAGGTCGAAGCCGATGCCGGTCAGGCTCCACGGCTCGGCCGAGAACGCCGGGAGGTGGCTCGCGCCCAGGTCGCCCACGAAGCGCAGCGAGCGCATCGTCGGGCTGCGCAGCAAGGCGAGCGGCAGCTCCAGGTCCCGCCCGTACTGCCACAGGTGGGTCACCGTCGCCCACCCCGGCTCGGCGGCGACCTCCGCCGCACGAAGCGGGTTCACCGACACCTCCGTCAAGAAGCCCCGCTCGAAGCGGAAGCGGTCGGTGGGGACGGCGGGGAGCAGCGGCCCGATCCAGGCCTCGGCGTGGGCGGCGAGGAGCTGGGCCTCGCGGCGCCGCTGCGCCTCGGTGCTCGTGCCGCTGGCGCGGGCGAGCTGCAGCGCGATGAACTCGCCGCGCGGGTCCCCGCGCTCCTGCAGCCAGTCGGCGTACACCGAGCGCAGCCCAACGTCGTCGGGCCTCTCCAGGATCTTCCCCAACAAATCGACCCCGGCCCCTTGCTGCCGGTCGAGCTTCGCCTCCCAGTCGTTGCAGGCGTGCGCGAGCGCCTCCGGCATCGGCGGCTCCTTCCGCGGCGCGTCCTTCAACGCCCGCCGCACCATGCTGCCCATGGCCTCGATCGCCCAGTCCGAGACGTAGATGCGCTTCAGGTCGAGGGACTCGAGCGCCGGCGCGGCGCGCGGGTCCTTCTGCTGGGCCTGCAGCGCGAGCAGGGCGCGCCAGAACTTGTGCGAGGAGCTGCTGACCCAGGGGGGATCGTTGAGCAGGGCCACCACGGCCGGGAGGAAGCGGGGGTCTCGGGGAAGCGGCTCCATCGCCTCGACGAGCTGCTGGGCGGCGGCGACCGGCTGCTCCCGGAGGATCGCCATCAGCCGCGCCAGGTCGGCGGGGTCGGGCTTCTGCAAGAGCTCCAGGGCGCTCGCGCACCGCGCCTTGGCGGTCTTGCCCGGGACCGGCGGCCGGTTCACCTGCGCACCCGTGCGCTCGATGATCGCCGAGAGCCGCGCCGTCGGGCAGGCGCGCCAGGCTTCGAGAAGGGGCGGCAACGCGGCCTCGGGGCGGCCCTCGGCGAGGGCTTGGGAGGCGAGGTGCAGGTCGGACATGGAGGCTCCGGCGTTGGTGGCCGAGGAACAGGAAGGTTCGGATGCTAACCACCGGATGCGCAGGCAGGCGAGGAGGCCGTAGAAAGGAGCCGGCGACTGAAGTCGCGCCTGAACAGGCGAAGCCCGCCTGCGCGGGCTGGGTGAGCGAGTGTAATCGGGGCTTCGGGATCTGAGCTGGCGCCTCGAGATCCGCTGACCACTCAGCCTGCGAAGGCAGGCTTGGCAAAGTCAGGCGCGGCTTCAGCCGCCGGCGCGCTGCTCCCGCGCCTTCGCGGGCGTCACGCCGGTCCAGGCGCGATAGGCCCGGAAGAAGCAGTTGGGGTCCTCGTAGCCCAAGAGGTACGAGAATCTCCGCGCCCTGCAGCTCCGTGTTCCGCAGGTAGTGGTTCGCCAGCTCCTGCCGCGTGCGGTTGAGCACGCCCTGGTAGCTCTCGTCCTCGTCCTGGAGCCGGCGCTGCAGGGTTCGGGCGCTGGCGCCGAGCTTGTGCGCGACGGCGGCCATGGGCGGAGCGCCGCCCGGGAGCATCTCCAGCAGCGCCGCGCGCACCCGGTCCGCCGTCGTCGCCTTGCGGTCGAGGTCCGCCAGGCGCTGGCGCAGGTCGGGCTCGAAGACCTCCCACATCTTCTCGTTCGCGGTCAGGAACGGTCGCGCCGCGTCCTCGGCCCGGAAGACGAGGCGGACCGCGCGAGCCTTCTTCACCGGGACTCCGAAGAAGCGGGTGAACGCCGCGGCCGGTTCCGGCGAGTGGGGCGAAGAGACCTCCAGCGGGCCGAGGTGCTCGCGCGTGGCGATGCGGGCCAGCTGCACGAAGAACGCGAGCCTCCGTGTGCACCAGCGACGCCGGGGCGGGCGTCGTCCCCGCGTGCCACTCGATGGTGACGGTGGTCTTGGCCTTGCCCACCTCCACCGGCAGCTCCATCGGGCCGATCAACGGCTTGAAGCGGGCGATCCGCTCGAGCGCGGTGTTGAGGTTCGGGCTGGTGAACGCCGCGAAGATGGGCGGGTCGAAGGCCTCGACGGAGATGGCCGCGCCCAGGCGAAGCGCGACCGCCGGGTCGCCCGCCTCCTCCTCGATGGCCCGGAAGCACCGGTAGTAGTCCTCGGGCTCGAGCGCGGCGCGCTCGCGGGCGAAGAGATCGGCCGGCAGGCCTGCCCGGCGCAGCACGCTCGCCGGGTCGATGCCGGCGTCGCGCAACAGCAGGCGCCAGCCCGAATGCACGGCATAAGGTCGGCTCTTGGCCATCGCGGATCCTCCACCTTTCGCCGGGAAGGATAGCCAGCGGCCAGCGACCGATCACGCCAAGCCGCCAACATCGCGCGCCAGGCTCCGTGGCGCGTTCGGTTTGCCGTTTGGCGGGATCGGTCAGTGTTCACGGGAGCGCCGACGCTTACCTTCTCCAGCCTGGAAGCGACGGCACCGACGTCCGCCGCCCAACTCGGAGGAAGACCTCAATGGCAAGCGACGAGAGCAAGAAGCAGAACGAGAAGAAGGTGGCCCTCATCACCGGCGCGTCGTCGGGCATCGGCCGCGAGCTGGCCCGCCTGCACGCGCAGCGGGGCGGCGACCTGGTGATCGTGGCCCGCAGCGAGGAGAAGCTGTCCCAGCTCGCCGACGAGTTGCGGAAGAAGCATGGCTGCCGCGTGACGGTCATCGCCAAGGACCTGTCCCAGCCGTCGGCGCCGAAGGAGATCTACGAAGCGGTCGGGGCGGCGGGGATCGCCGTCGACTACCTCGTCAACAACGCCGGCTTCGGAGGCCGGGGCGTCTTCCACGAGCGCCGCTGGGAGGACGACCTCGCGATGATCCAGCTCAACGTCGTGGCCCTGACCGCGCTGACCCGCTTGTTCCTGCCGGGCTTCGTCGCCCGAGGGAGCGGGCGCGTCCTCAACGTGTCGTCGACGGCCTGCCTGATGCCCGGGCCGCTCCAGGCGGTCTACTTCGCGAGCAAGGCGTTCGTGACGTCGTTCAGCAACGCCATCGCCGTGGAGCTGGAGGGAACGGGCGTCACCGTCACGGCGCTGCTGCCCGGGGCGACGGAGACGGAGTTCGCGCGGGTGGCCGACATGGACAAGACCCCGCTCTTCGCCAGCAGCAAGAACGCGAGCGCCGCGGACGTCGCCAAGGCGGGCTACGAGGGCATGCTCGCCGGTGAGCTGGACGTCCGGGCCGGGCTGACCTTCGGCCAGAAGATGATGCTGGCGGCCGTTCCGCTCACGCCGAAGAGGATGCTCATGCAGCAGGTCCTGAAGCTGCAGCAGGTGTAGCTGCGCGCGGTTTGACAGCGCCCTTCCTTCCGGCGAGCTTCCGTCCTCTACCCGTGGGGGCTGCGAGAAGCGCGTGCCGAGACTCTTCGAGACGGTCATCCAGCAGGTCCGCCACGACGTCCTCACCGAGCTGGCCCGCCTGGCGATGAAGGGCGAGCTCGACCGCGCCGGCGAGCTCGTGCCGGCGCGGGTGGTGCCCGGAAAGCAGCCCCGCTTCCGCTGCTGCGTGCACCGCGAGCGGGCCGTGGTGCGCGACCGCATCCGGCTCGCCACCAGCTGCCAGCACTCCGCCGCCGACGACGATCACCTGGCGACCGAGCACCCGGTCGCGGTCCAGGTGATCGAGGAGGCGTGCGAGGAGTGCCCGGTCGACCGGTTCCTGGTGACCGAGGCCTGCCAGGGCTGCCTGACCCATCCCTGCGTCGACGCCTGCCGCCCCGGGGCCATCGTGCAGGTCAACCGCCGCGCCACCATCCACCAGGACAAGTGCGTGGACTGCGGGCGCTGCCACGCCGCCTGCCCGTTCGGCGCCATCGTCGACCGCGAGCGGCCCTGCATCCGGGCCTGCCCGGTGAAGGCCATCTCCTACGGCGAGGAGAAGATCGCGCGCATCGATCTGGCGAAGTGCATTCAGTGCGGGCTGTGCGTCTTCAAGTGCCCCTTCGGCGCCATCTCCGACACCTCCTGCCTGACCCGCATCGTCCCGCTGCTCCAGTCGGCGCCGCGCGACCCGGCGGCCCCGGGAGCCGTGCACGCCATCGTCGCCCCGGCCATCGCCGCGCAGTTCCCGGAGGTGCCGATGGGGAAGGTCTACTCGGCGCTGCGGGCGGCGGGCTTCGCCGCGGTGCACGAGGCGGCGCTGGGGGCGGACCTCATCCTCGACCACGAGGCGGCCGAGCTCCGCGCGCGCATCGGCGAGGGCTCGTTCCTGACCTCGTCGTGCTGCCCGGCCTGGGTGGACGTCATCCGCAAGCACTTCCCCACGCTGGCTCCGAAGATCTCCGCCTCGCCCTCTCCGATGGTCGCCATGGGGCGCCACGTGCACGAGCGCTACCCCGAGGCGGTCACCGTCTTCCTGGGGCCCTGCATCGCCAAGAAGTCGGAGGCGCAGAAGCCGGAGAACCGCGGCGCCATCGACTGGGTGCTCACCTTCGAGGAGGTCGCGGCGCTGCTCGACGCCGCGGAGATCGACCTCGCCGCCAGTCCCGACGAGCCGCTGGAGCAGTCCTCGACGTTCGGGCGCGCCTTCGGGCGCTGTGGCGGAGTCGGCGAGGCGGTGGCCCAGGCGGTCGTCGAGGCCGGGCAGAGCCTGAAGGTGATCCCGGTCCGCTCCGACGGGGCCGAGGCCTGCCTGAAGACGCTCAAGCAGGCGCAGTCCGGCGCGCCTCCGGGGAACTTCCTGGAGGGCATGGCCTGCTCCGGTGGATGTGTCGGCGGCCCGGGTTCGCTCAACCACTCGGCACGGGCCAGGGCGCTGGTCAACGAGTACAGCCGCGCGGCCACCTTCCGCACCATCGCCGAGGCCAAGGCCGCGGCGAAGGGGGAGAAGAAGGACGAGTAGGGAGGCGTTGGGCGGCCGCGAGGCTCCATCCCGCTGGCATCCGGCGTCGTCGACTCCGTCCACCTCGTCCACCCACTGCTCAGAACCGCGCTGCCTCGGCGTTCAGATCTTCCCCTTGAGCAGGTTCCTCACCACCAGGGACCCGTAGATGCGCAGGGTCTTGGCCAGCGTCGGCAGGTCGGGCGAGGAGTGCGAGACCTCCGCCAGCGCGAAAGGCAGCCCGGAGGGGATGAAGCCGCGGCTGTACTCGAGCATCCAGGAGCCGGGCTCGATGGAGTAGCCCTTGGCGCGCTTCATCGGCAGGAAGGCCTTGTCCCCGGGGCGGAAGGTCTCCGCGACCCGCGAGTTGTCGTCGATGAAGGTCTTCATCTCGCCGGAGAGCATGAAGTCCCAGCAGTCGAAGAGGTAGCGGCCCGAGAACCCCGAGGTCCCGATGGGCGAGCCGTAGACCAGCACGTACTCGCTGAGCGAGGCGTGGAGCAGGGTCAAGGTGGCGGTGGTCCCGCCGTAGATCGCCAGGATCCACTCCGGCTTGCGGGTGACCGAGCCAGGGTGAAGGTGGTCGAGCGCGTCGCGGATGCCGGCCACCGCGTCGTCGATCGGCTTACCCGCGTGCGTGCGGGCCAACTCGTGCATCGTCTCGGGGTCGAAGAGGTAGCTCAAGAAGCTCCTTCGTTCTTCGTGGGTGCCGCGAAATGGATCCCTCGAAAGGCGCCCGAGCCGTCGGGCCAGCCCGTCAATCGTCGGCGGCGGGGTTGCCGTCGAGCACCACCCGCTCCACGCGTCGGACCAGCGCGCGGTCGACGGCCTTCAGCCGGTTGTGCCCGAGCCCCAAGAACTCGAGCTTCTTGAGCTTGCCCAGGTCGGGGAGCTCGGTGAGCTCGTTGTGGCCCAGCCCGAGCGAGTCGAGCGCCTTGAGCTGCCCGAGCTCGTCGGGGAGCGCGCGCAGCCGGTTCGAGCTCAGGTAGAGCCCCTCGAGCTTCTTGAGGCCCGTGACCTCGGCCGGCAGCTCGGTCAGCGCCTGGTGCGAGAGGTCGAGCACCTCGAGCCAGCTCATCTCGAACAGGCTCGCCGGCAGCGACTCGATGCAGCCGCGCTTGAGGGCGAGCGTCTTGAGCTTGCGGAGCCGGGTCCACTCCAGCGCGATCGATTCGAGGCGGCTCTTCTCGACCACCAGCTCGCGCAGCGCGACCAGGTCTTCGAAGGACTGGGGCAACGCGGTCAGCGCGGCGTCCTCCAGCGTCAGGCTCTGGAGCGCCTTCATGGAGAAGAAGCCGTCGTCGACCTGCTCCACGGGCCCCATCAGCCGAAGCTCGGTGAGCTTGGGCAGTTCGCAAAGGCGGCCGGTCAGGCGGCGGCCGACGTGCATCGAGAGGAGCGTGACCCGGCCCTTGCCGTCGACGGCGACACGGCCCTTCCACTTCCCGGCTTCGGGGGCGCAGGAGGCGAGGAATTCCCGGACGATTGCGAGAATCGTCCTCGTGCAGGTCGTCGGGCGAGGCGCCTGCGAGCGGGAACGGGCTCGAGACCTTCGCCTCCTTGCCTTTCGACCCGCCTCCACGGCGGGCGAGCTCCGCGTCGATGGCGGCCACGAGCGCGCGGTCGCGAGCGTGGAAGGCGCTCTTCGAGGGATCGTCGAGCGACTTCTCCGCGTTGCGCCGGTAGAAGTCGAGCGCCCGCGGCTCTGCGTCGGCGATCGCCTCGCCCTTCGCGAACCCGTAGTTCGGCAGGACCGTGGGCAGTGCTGCAGCAGCGGGCGCCTTGGCGACCTTCGGAGGCTTCGCGGGCTTCGCACCGGCAGCCGCCTTGGAGGGCGCGCCCCCTTGCCTGGCGATCTCCGCATCGAGGGCCGCGAGCAGCGCCTCGTCCTTGGCGTGGAAGGCAGCCTTCGCCGGGTCTTGCAGCGTGCGGCGCGCGTTGGCGGCGTAGAACTCCAGCGTCTTGAGCGGCGCGCCCTCGATGGGCTGGCCCTTGGAGAAGCCGTAGTTGGGAAGGACGGTCGGCGTGGGCATGGTGGGCTCGGAGTCGGCGGCGGGTCTGGGTGGGCCTGCCTTAAGGACCGATGAGGCCTTCAGCTTCGTCTCGGGTCAAGAATCCGGACAGCCATCCAAGGCCAGCCAAACATCGCCGTGGCCGACCCTGCGCAAATCGAGGAAGTCCGCCGTCCATGTTGATGAACGCTGACATACCTTACGCAGCCGGCGCCGGGTCGGCGCTCCGAGCGGAGAAGCGTCTTCAGCCTGCGGTCAGGTAGGCCTCCAGCATCGCGACCAGCTCGGCGACGAGCTCCTTGCGCTCCAGCCCTCCGGCGCCGGGGTGGGCCACGAACCGGTGGGCGAGGCTCTCGACCGTCTGTACGAGCAGGAAGCTGGAGCGCGCGAGGTTCGAGCGGCGCACCTCGGGGTAGATGCGCAGCAGCCCGGCCACCACCTTGGCGCCCTGCCGCTCCGCCTCGAGCAGCGCGTCGTGCACGCGCGGCGGCAGCGGCGTCTCCTCGAGCAGGATGTGCTGCAGCCGCGGCCGGCCCGCGTGCGCCTCCAGCATCCCTTCGACGTAGTCCTTCAGCGCGTCGCGCAGCCCGTGGCGCTCGGCGACCATGTGGCCCGCCCACTCCAGCGAGCGGCGGTGGGTCTCCTCGATGTGCCGCTCGAGCAGCGCCACCGCGATGGCCTCCTTGCTCGGGTAGTACTGGTACAGCGTGCCGATGGACACCCCGGCCCGCTGCGCGATGCGGTTGGTGGTCCCGGCGGCGTAGCCGTGCGACTCGAAAACCTGAGCAGCCGCCGCCAGGACCTGCTCGACCGTGGCCTTCGATCGGCCCTGGACCGGAGGCTTTCTCGGCTCGAGCCGCTTCCTCTTCGCCGTCATCGCCGGCCACCTCCGCGAATGCGAGTAGAACGAACGCGAGCAATTGCTCAGGATCTAGCGCATTCGGACTCGGCGTGGGAGGTGGCGCATGCAGATGACCAACCGGCGAAACCGCTTCGTCTACCGCCTCTGGGCGCCCGTCTACGACGCGGTGCTGGAGCGCCTCTTCTCGCCGGGCCGGTCCCGGGCGATGCGCGTGCTCTCGCCGCAGCCTGGCGAGCGGGTGCTGCTGGTCGGCGTGGGGACCGGCTCGGACCTGCCGCTGTTGCCTCCCGGCGCGAAGGCGGTCGGTGTCGACCTGAGCCCGGCGATGCTGGCGCGGGCCCGGGCGCGCCTGCCGCTCGCCGGCCGGGAGATCGACCTGCGCGAAGCCGACGCGCAGGCGCTCCCGTTCGAGGACGGCTCGTTCGACGCCGTCGTCCTCAACCTCGTCCTGAGCGTGGTGCCGGACCCGGTGGCGTGCCTGCGCGAGGCCCTGCGCGTGCTCCGGCCCGGAGGTCGCGCGGTGGTGTTCGACAAGTTCCTGCCGGAGGGCGCGCGCCTCTCCCTGGGCCGACGGCTGGCGAACCTGGTGACCTCGCTCCTGGGCACCGACATCACCCGGCGCCTGGGGGACATCGTGCGCGGCCAGTCGTGCACGGTGGCCTCTGACGAGCCGAGCATCCTCGGCGGCCTGTACCGCGTCGCGATCCTTCGCCGCTCGTCGCAGGGTTCGCCGGGCGAGGCGGAGGAGGTGCGGCGATGAGGTTCCTCGTCGTCGGAGAGGGAGTCATCGGCTCGACGTATGGCTGGCAGCTGTCCTTGGCGGGGCACGAGGTGACGCACTGGCTGCGCGACGAGGAGCGGGCGAAGCGCCTGCAGTCCCAGGGCATGCCGCTGCGGTTCCTCGACCTGCGCGGTGGGCGGACGGACTCGGAGACCGTCTACCGTCCGGGCGCCACGAGCACCCCGGCCGCGGACGGCTGGGAGGTCATCGTCGTCTCCGTCAGGAGCCAGCAGCTGGCCGCGCTCCTGCCCGAGCTCGGCAAGCGCTTCACGCGCGGCACCTTCCTGTTCCTGCAGAACCTGCGGATGGGCGGGGACGAGCTGATCGGCCGGGCGCTGGACCCGGAGCGCGTCGTCGTCGGCTACCCCTTCAAGGCCGGCGGCGGCCGAGACCAGCGCGGCATCCAGACGGTCCTCTTCGGCAACGCGCTCACGCACACGATGCTCGGGCGGCTCGACGGGCGGATCACGCCAGAAGTCCGCGCCGTCGCCCGGGCGCTGCGGCGGGCGCGGATGTCGCCCAAGCTCACCCGCCGCATCGTCCCCTACGTGCGCACGCACTACGTCTGGGCCGCCGCCTCGGTGGCCGCGCTGCGCAAGGCCGGCTCCTACGATCGCTTCCTCGCCCCGGAGGCCCAGCGGGAGGCGTACGTCGCGATGCGCGAGGGCTGGGAGATCTGCCGCAGCCAGGGCATCGACCCGCGCAGCGTCTCGCCCACCCGGTACTTCTATCTGCCGCTGTGGCTGCTGGTGCCGTTCACGCGCTGGCTGTACGCCGACGAAGGGATGCGCCGGATGTTCGAGGGCCACGTGCGCCACGCGGCCGACGAGATGCAGGTGATGATCGACGACATGGTGCGGCTGGGGGACCAGTACGGCCTCGCCCTGCCGACGCTGCGGGCGTTGTGTGCCGCCAAGGGGGAACCGTGACCGGCCAGAAAGAGCGCGTGAGCACCGCCGCCCTCCACGGGGCGGCGCAGACCTGCCTCATCCCGCTCGCGCTGCGCGTCGAGGACGCGAGGAGCGCGACTCCGGTCCTGGGCGACCAGCGCGCGCTCGAGCTGGCGCAGCACCTGGACGCCGACTGGCCGTCCTTGAAGCTGCCGCAGGCGAGCGCCCGTGCGGCGCTCGTCCGCGCTCGCGGAGCCTCGATCGTCGCGTCGAGGAGTTCGTCGCCGAAGGCGGAGAGACGGCGGTGGTGTCCGTGGGCTGCGGCCTCGACACGCGCAGGACGCGCCTGCGCTCCCGGCCGGCGACGTGGATCGATCTCGACTTGCCCGAGGTCATCGCGCTGCGCCGCGCGATCGTCTCGGAGGCCGACCCGGCGGTCGTGACCATCGCCGGCTCGTTCCTGGAGCCGGCATGGTTGGAGGTGGCCAGGCCGCGGCTCGCCGGCGCACGCATCCTCCTGGTCGCCGAGGGAGTCCTCAACTACTTGCCAGCGCCCGAGCTCGCCGCGGCGCTGAAGCGCACCGGAGAGGTCCTGGGCGCCTGCACGCTGATGGCGGACGTGATGAGCCGGTTCTTCGGAGGACTCGCGCGCTTCATGGGCGCCATCCGCACCACCGGCGCTGGCATCCGCTGGGGTGCCTCGAGTGCAGCGCAGTGCGAGCGGCTCCTGGACGTGCGCACGCGCAGCCTGGAGGCGTACTTGAGGCCCGACGATCCCGCGCTGGGGCGCTCGCGCGGCATGTACCGCGTGCCCCTCTTCCGCGAGATGTCGCAGCTGCTGGTCGCAGAGCTCGGGGAGGAGGCCCGAACGGCTCACCTTCCCGAGCGCGGCTCCTGTCCGCCCCGGAACTAGGATTCGTCCGCTCGGCGCCGCTGACCGTCAGCGCTCGCGCGCCTCCGAGGGGAATCCGCCCAATCCTCATCGCCCTTCTCGCCACGGCTGCGTCCGCGAACGGCGCGCCTGTGGTCGTGGTGCCGCCAACCGAAGCCGAGGAGGCCGCGCGTGCTTACCTACGCCTCGACGGCAGCCTCGGATCCTCGTGCGGCTGCGAAGCCACACGGTGTTGGACTTCGCCGCCACCAACGACGTTGTCGTCAGCGGCTCTGCCACCTACGGCACCGTCAGCTCCTTCCCGGTCGGCTTCTTGGGCGACCTCGCCTGGTTCTGAGCAGGACCGGCCGCTCGCCACGCCAAAAGCCGCAAGCGTGGCGAAGATCGCCCCGCGGAGAACCAGGACCGCATCGTGAGGGCGCGCGGTGAAGCGATGGCGGCAGACTCTCTGCGGACCGGGCTTGTGGCCTCGGGGCCGCTCTGGCTCGCAGGCGCGGCGTTGCTGAGCGTGGCGGCTTCGGCACCCAGGGGCACCGGATTCGGGGCCAGGTTCCGATTCGTCCGAATTCGTGGGACCGATTCGCGGGTCCGCATAGTGGAGGCGGGCCGCCACCGGGATCCGCACGTGAATCCGGCTTGCTGGCGAGACGGAAGCCTTCCCGGGGTCGCCCTGGCGGATTCGGAGGATTCGGAACCTGGCCCCGAGCCGAGGCGCCCCGGCGGATTCGGAGGATTCGGAACCTGGCCCCGAGCTCCGCCCCTTGGCTGCGACAATTCGGGCGAGGAGTCACATCAGGGCAACCGCCTCTGAAGGAAGGACCTTCGTGCGAACCCGCCCAGCGCTCCTCGCCGTGACCGTGCTCGCCCTTCTGCTGCTCGCAGTGGGCTGTCCCAGCGAGCCCATCGCGAGCCTGCCCGATGCCGCGCTTCTCTCGGACGCTTCGAGCCCGTCCGACGCCGCGAATCCGCGGGACGCCGGAGCGGCGGACGCCATGCTCTTCTTCGACGCCGCGAGCCAAGCCGATGCGAGCCCCTCGGTGGATGCCGAGGTGAGGGCCGACGCAGCGATGTCCGGCGAGGACGCCTCGACGCAGCCCGACGCCTCCCACGGCCCGGATGCAGCCGCCTGCGTCGGCATGGTCGTCCCGGTCGCTCCGGGGGGCACGAGCCTGGGCTCGCTCGTCTGGAACGGCAGCGGGTACGCCGTCGCCTGGGCTGGCTATCCCCAAGGCGATGCGGGCACGGAGGTCTATTTCAGGGAGCTCGCTGCGAACGGCACCCCCCAGGGACCCGAGGTCCAGGTGACCGACGCCCCGGGCGACTCGACGGCGCCCGCGCTCGCGTGGAACGGCACCGGCTACGGCCTCGTCTGGGCCGACTCGCGCGACTCGGCGACCTGCTGCGACTCCGAGCTTCTACTTCGCCGCGCTCGACGCCGATGGCGCCAAGGTCGGAGCGGACGTCCGTCTCACGGTCGAGGTGGGCGCCATCGATCACCCCCAGCTCGCCTTCGACGGCACGGGCTACGGAATCGCCTGGCAGGACCGGCGCTCCTCGACCGACGGCGTCTACTTTCGGCGTGTGGACGCCACGGGCGCCGAGGCCGGAGGCGAGACCTTGATGGGCCTCGAGGGCTACTGGCCGGCCATCGCCTGGAACGGGACTGGCTACGCCGTCGCCTGGTCCGACGATTCCGCCTCCACTGCCGGGTCCTTCTCCCCGGACATCGCCTTCGCCCTCGTCTCGACGACGGGCTCGGTCGCAGCGCAGCAGACCGTCACGGCCCCGGACGGGAACAACTATTACGCTTCGCTGGCCTGGACCGGCAGCGAGTACGGCCTGACCTTCGTCTCCTCCAACAAGTACGCGACCAACGACAACGTCGTGCTCGCGCGCTTCTCGGCGGCCGGCGTGCTGCAGGGCAGCGTGGTGACCCTCACCGAGCCCGACCAGGGCGCCAGGGACTCCAGCTCCGCCTGCTGGACCGGCACCGACTATCTCGTCACCTGGAGGCAGCCGGGGGCGAACAACACCGCGGCCATCGCCGGCATGCGAGTCGATGCCGCCGGCGCCAAGCTCGCCGGTGCCTGGGCGCTGACCGATCCCCTCGGTCGGGGCTGGACTCCGCTGGTCGCTGCGGGCGCCACCAGTGACGGCCTCGTGTGGCAGGACCTCTCCGGCTCCGGGCCGATCTCCTTCCGCGAGGTCTGCCGCTGACGGCGAGACCCCGAAGCGCGCCGAGAGGGCGCACGACGGGGTCTCCGGCCGGCTAACGGCGAGCGACGAGCGCTCAGCTCCGGCGGCGACGCAGCGCGGGCAGCAGCGCCAGGCCGAGCCACCCGAACGCGAGGCCCGAGCCGGCCGAAGCGCAGCTGAAGGTGGAGAGCCCGGGCTTGTCGGGGTTGGCGGGGGCGCAGGCGTCCTCGTACCACTCGGCGTTGGCGTTGTAGTGCGAGGAGCAGCTGTGGCAGCCCTCGCTCGCGATCCGCTCGGTGGACGACGCCTCGGCGCGGTCCTGGATGAGGCACCAGGAGTCCTCGACGGGGATCTCCATGGCCGCCGACTCCAGCGTGTACGGCACGGCGCGGAAGATGGGCTTGCCGTAGTTGGCGCACGGCACGCCGTCGAAGACGGTGTCGCAGGTCGAGTCCTGGGAGAACAGGGTGGTGGCGAAGTCGGGGACGAACTTGTCCTTCCACTGGTACTGCCAGTCCATGTTCACGTTGTGCCAGTCGTCCCGGTAGTAGAGGTAGTTCTGCACCTTCACCTTGAGCGTCAGCGTGCCCTTCTGCGTCGGCTTGACGTCGGTGAGCTCGTTCTCGGTGCGGTCGGTGATGTCGTACTCCTTCTTGGCGACGCCGGCGCCCTCGACCACCACGAAGACGCGCGGGTCGAAGATGGCGGAGCTGAAGGAGCGGGGCGTGTACTCGGTCACCTCGATCTTGAGGGTCTCGCCCACCTTGAGCTTGTTGAAGTAGCGGAGGGTCTTGGGCGACTTCAGGCTCACGGAGGAGATGACCGGCGGGACCTCGACCACCGACGTGAAGAACCAGTCCGAGTCCCAGGTGAGCGGGTCGGCGCCGTCGCAGTAGCCGTAGCCCGAGTAGACGTAGGCGGCGCCGGGCGAGACGTACTGGTCATAGGAGATGTCCGCGTTGACCGCGGTGCTCGTCTTGGTGACGCCCGTCTTGTTGGCGAGGTAGTCGGTCGTGCCGCCCTGATACTGGGCCTCCCAGGGGACGATCTCCGCGCCGTCGAAGTCGGTGCAGGCGGTCGCCGCCGAGAAGTGGAGCTTGGCGTAGGGGACCTTCGACTTGCTCCAGTCGATGTCCGGAGCGCCGGGCACGCCGGAGAGGTCGGTGACGAGCTTGCCGTCCCAGGTGAGGGTGGACGTCGTCTCGGCGTGGACGCCGGCCTTGGCGACGGCGGGGACCAGCATGAACGCCAGCATCAAGCAGGCGACGGACTTGCGCGTGGACATTTGCGGGAGTGCTCCTTCCTCCGGCCAGTGTGAACGGCGGGAGGATACATGTCGTTCACTTGTGCTGCTGCACCTTCACCACTCGGTCGGGCCGGAGCAGGTCCGGGCTCCTGGGGTCGATCGGGCCCGCCAGCTCCATCGCCCGGCCGAGCGCCTCTCGGGCCTCGGCGGCCTGCCCCGCCTTCTCGGCCAGCCGCGCCAGCACCGCCTGCCCATAGCCATAGGCCGGCGCGAGCCGCCCCGCCCTGCGCGCGGCAGCGAGCGCCGCCTTGGGGTCTCCCAGCGCGTTCCGGACCACGGCGGCCAGGCACTGGGCTTCGGCGCTGGCGTCAAAGCGCTCGAGCGCGCCGGCCGTCTCCACGAGCCGGGCCCGGTGCTGCTGCGGGTCGGCGATGAGCGCGATGGCCAGGGCCTCCTGGGCCACGCGGCTCGCGGGGTCGAGCTGGGCCGCGCGCTCTGCATCGGCGCGCCTCTCCTCCTCGGTCGCCGGCACCAGCAGAGAGCGGCGGGCATAGACCTCGGCGCGGTCTGGCGCGAGCGCCAGGGCGTCCTCGAACACGCGCCTCGCCTGCGCCGCCTTTGCCGGCCCGTACAGCCGCGCGATCAGCACCCGGCCGTCGACTCCATCGAGCGCTCGCAGTTGCACGGCGGGCGTCGGCGGTGGCGTCCAGGTCCGCCGGAACGAGACCGGCTCGGCGAGGGTCATCTGCCGCGGGTAGTCGCTCGCCACCCGCTCGAGGTCGGCCTTGGAGAAAGAGGCGCCGAGGCCAGAGCCGGGATTCTGCCCCTGGTGCAGGCCCTGGACGAGCTGGTTGAGCCGCCGCCGAGACTCGGAGTCGGAGTTGAGTGCGGTCGTCAGCCAGAAGGCCGCGTGGTACAGCGGCGCCATGTTGAGGCCGTTGAAGTCGTTTCTCGAGGCCGCGAGCAGGTGGGGCAGCGGCGTGAGCGGCTCCGTCCGGTGGGCGAGCCGCTGCGCCGCCCGCGTCCGCGCCGTGCTGCCGACGGTAATCGAGTCCGAATCGATCTCGGTCCACTGGTAGTACTGCGCGAGCCCCTCGCTCAGCCAGGCCGGCTGCCGCGGCGCCACCGTGCTCACCAGGCGGTGGGTGATCTCGTGGCGCAGCACCTCGAAGCTGCCCACGCCTCGCAGCAGCAGCAGGTCGTCCTCGCCGAAGCCCATGCCGGAGCGAAACTGGCCGCCCGAGTTCTGGGGGGCGACCTGCTGGTAGAGCGAGCCCATGGAGAGGACGACCAGCGTCATCGGCCGGACGTCCTCGGTCACCGCGCCGAGGTTGACGGCCAGGGCCAGCCGCAAGCCCTGGTAGGTCCGCTCGGCCTCCTCCAGCGTGCGCTGCGCGACCGCCCGGCCTCCTTCCGTGTACAGGACGAAGTGCTCGGAGGACGCGGTGAGCCAGATGCCGTCCTCCTTCGACGCGGTCGGGCCGGCGAGGCTCTCGAGCTTGAAGAGGATGGGGTAGCTCACCTCCAGCGGCCGGTCGGAGGGGTAGGCCGGGAAGCGGAGCTTGCGGACCGCCGCGAGGACGCAGCTCTCGACGGCGGCGCTGCCCACCGTCGACTCCGCGATCCGCGCAGCGACGACCGCGCCCGCCGCGTCGATGGCGAGCTTCGCCCGCAGCCGGCCGGCGAGCGCAGGAGCTCTCCGCGCTTCCTCGTCGAAGCAGACCCGGAACGCGCCCTCCTCCTGAGCGAGGAGGTGCTTGACGTCGGGGAGCCGCTCGCTGGTCTCGGGAGATCGTCAAGGACACTCGGGGCGGCCCGCTCTCGACGGCGAAGGCCAGCTTGAACTGGCGCGCGGCGGCGCTGGAGTCCGACGGCGGAAGGCGGACGGCCTTCAGCTGCGAGCCCAGGCAGGCGGCGAAGGGGGCGTCCGCGGGGAGACCGGCAGCGTCGACGACGGCGCCCGAGGCATCGAAGCGCACCAGCACGCCTTCGACGAGGAAGGTCGAGGTCTGCGGTCCACCCGGAGCAGGGCAGCCGGCGAGGGAGTCGACGGCGAGCCGGAGGAGCGCACGGGCTGCGGGCAGGTCCGGGGCAGAGGCATCGTCGGCCGCGGCGATCGTGAACGAGCCGGGGACGAGCCTGTGCTGGACGATGCGGACGGCGAGCGGGCGCGAGTCGCGGGACCCCGCCGGCCGCGGGTACGGCGAACGGCGCTTGAGCGCGGCGCTCCACGGGGCCTGCAGGGGCAAAAGCGCCGGGTCTGCCACGTCCAGCCGCACGAAGCTGCCGTCGGCGCCGAGCACGAGCCGTGGCTCGAGAGCTCCGCGCCTGCGGGAGGGAGCATCAGGTCCGCACTCGCGGCCCCCAAGGCCTTCTCCAGGTCATCGTGCGCGGCGTCGGCGAGTGCGCGGGGGCTCTGGCCCGAAGCCACCGCCAGCCCGGCGAGCCATAGCCCTGTGCCCAACAGTCGCGACTTCGCGCGGCGGAGCGTCATCTCTTCCTCGAAGGTGGCGAGGGGGGTGCGCGCTGAGAGTATTGGCCCGGACGCACAGCCTAACGAAGTGAAATTTTCGCTCTCCGCTGGGCAGACCGCGCTGCCGCCAGGTGGCCGGCCCGATGCGAGTCACGGCGTGCGCGTGGTGCAGGGCGCCGCACAGGTGCGCTGCTCCCGCTCCGGCGTGGTCTCCCGGCAGAACCCCGAGGCGCACTCGTCGTGGCTGCTGCACCGCTCGTCCGGGCCCTTCACCAGGCTGCAGCGCTTGGTGCCGAGCTCGCAGTAGAGCCCGACTCCGCATGGATTGAGACCTGCGCCTCTGCACGAATCCCCGACCTTCGCGGTGTCGTTCCGGCAGGTGCCCTCGGCGCAGCGCAGCCACACGTAGCAGTCGAAGAGCCCCGCGCAGGATTCTCCGAGCACGCGGCGTGGCAAGCAGCGCCCTTCGAAGCAGCGGAGGCCCTGGACGCAGTCGACGCCGAGGGAGCAGCGCTGCCCCTCGGACCGCCTGGGCTGGCAAGAGCCCTCGATGCAGGACGTCGTTGGGTCGCATTCGCGGTGAAGCTTGTCGAGGCTTGAGCACGGCTCCCGGAGTCGGTGGGCGGGCTGGCACGTCCGCGGCTGCGACGTCGGGCAGAACAGCCCCTCGGCGCAGTCGTCCGAGGTCTCGCAAGGCTCCCCATCGACGCGGTGCACGATCAGCCTGCGAGGGGATGCGGGATCGCAGAGAGCCATGCAGCCGTCGTCGGAGACCTTGCATCCACCGCTCGCGCAGTGCGCGTCCGAGAGGCAGTGCTCGCCCGGCTGGGCAAGCGGCGAGAAGCTCTCGGGACTCGTCCAGCAGTCCGAGACCGGACGCACGTCCAGGACCGCTCGCTGAGCAAAGGACTCCAGACAGGACTGCAGCTTCGGAAAGCGTCCTACTGGGATGGGTTCCGGAAAGTGCCGGCGCAACGACCGGCCTTCGATCGCGAGGCAGAGGTCGAAGGAGGTGGGGGCGGGCCCCCGGTCCTCGACGACGCCTCGTTTCAAGTAGCTGAGGCATTCGGCCCGGGTGACGGCCTCGGCCATCGGCAGAGCGGAGAGGTCGAGCTTCTCGGCGGGCCGAGCCGAGGCCGGAGGGACGCGCGGCTTCGAGTCGCGCTTGCAGCCCATCGCCAGCAGCGGCACGGCCGCGAGCACCAGCCCGAGCATCCGGCGGTGGCGTGACGGAACGAGACGCATGGCAGTCCAGGTGAAGGCAGGTTCGGGGCGACAGGCCGCCTCAGGTTCTAGCCGATGTTCCTGCCCGAGATCACTCGGGGCAGCCAGGGGTCTTGGGGGGCCAGCGCCCCGAATTCCCGCGCAGACTCGCTATCCTTGCGCCCCATGGACCGCCCGCTGCGTCGCCTCCCGCTGCCCGTCATGGCTTACGCCCTCAGCTGTTGGGGCCTCTGGGGATGCGCGTTCCAGGAGAAGACCGAGACCCGAGAGCGAAGTCTCGGCGAAGAGCGGCTCGACCCGCTCGAGCTCGCCTTCAAGGCCGCCACCACCGCGTCGACACCGCCGAGATCCCCAAGCCACCCCTTTCCCTCCACCCGCTGGGCGGCGCAGCTGCGCGCGTACCCGAAGGGCCCGGGGTTGCCCAGCGACGTCGCGCTCGTCCTCGATGAGCAGGGCTTCGGCGAAGACGGAGAGGCTGCACGGCGTTGGCGCGAGGACTCGGAATTCGAGCACTGCCAGGACGCCGGCCGGCGGATCGTCGCCTGGCGCACCCGGTTGCCCAGCGCGGCCGTCCCCGACGGCGGAGTGGTCGAGCAGGTCCCGTGGCGCGCGATCTACGTGACGCAGCGGGCGGTGGCGGTATCGCAGCGAGGCGTCGCGGTGGCCGATTGCAAGGCTGCGCTGGCGGCGCTCCCGTCGCTCGACGAGTGGCTCCTCAAGGGGCTCTCCTCACCGCTGCAATGGTCGAGGTCGACCGCCGTGGTGGTCTCCGGGCGCGGCCCGGGGATGGACAGCTCGTTCGAGGCCCCCTATGTCGTCGCGGTGCACGAGCGGCTGCGCCTGGACGCGGCGGTCCGGTTCGCCCTGGCGAGGAATTCCTGCGGAGTCACCGAGGACTGTACTGCCCTGGCCCAAGGCCTCGAAGACGCCGACCGGGGGCCCGCCGCCAGTGCAGCGCTCTTCGAGGGGCTCGTCCCGCCCGAGAGCGGCGAGCTTCCCGCGCATTCGCCGCTTTGGATCGACGACATGCTGGAGCGCGCGCGCAACCCCGCGGCGGCGCAGCAGGCCGTCGAGTCCATCCTTGTCCGCTGCGAGGCGCGCAAGGACTGCCCGGCGACCCTGACGAAGTGGGCGGCGGTCCTGTCCGCCCAGGTCGCGGACCGCAAGCTGTGCGACCGGGTGGTCGCGTACCTCCCATCGCTCGCCGCGAACGGCGGGCCGTTCTTCACCGAAGAGGGCGACGCCGGCGCCGACGCCATCGCACTGGTCTCCTCCTGCGCCACGCCAGAGAAGCTCCGGGCCTTCGCCGTCGCGACCTTCGACCACGACAGCGCGTTCCGCGGTGCGTCCTGCAGGTTCCCGCACGAGGGCGGCGTGGTCCCGCGCCACTGCCGCGGAGTCCACGTCGCCGCCGCCGCGCTCTTCACCACGAGCTGCGACCGGGATGCCCTCGCCATGCTGCGCAAGCGCCTGAAGGACTGGGCCGGGCGGTTCCCCTCGGTCCCCGACCCGCGGCGATTGGCGGCGAGCTGCGCCATCTCGCGCTGCGAGGGTGAGGACGTGCTCCTGCGCGACCTCGTCGCCGCCAAGGCGAGCCACTGGGACGTCGAGCTGTTCGCCGAGCGATGCGAGCCCGCCCCGGGCTTCGCCGCGAGGTTCGAGGAGGCGATGGCAAAACCAGGCCCGTGAGCGGGGTCGGAGCCATCGAGGCATCGTCAAAGAATTCCCGTGGTTGGCGAAGAGCAAGCCCTTGGCGGTGAGGCCCTCTGGCGCAGGTGCTGGTGGGCTCGCTTCATGACCGAGGCGCACAGCGATATGTCGCCGGGCCTCGGCCCGTTCAAGAGGTGAGCGGGCGAAGCGAGAAGCGAGAAGCGAGGGCGGATGACGGAGAGCCGCGCGCCGGGCCAGGCCGAGCAGGAGGCGCTTCGCGGGAGCCGCGAGGCCTGGGACGCGCTCGTCGCACGGCACGGTCGCGCGGTGACGGTGGCGCTGGTGGCTCGGGGCGTGCCGCTCGAGAAGGCCAAGGACCTGGCGCAGGCGGCCTGGATGCGTCTGGTCGAGCAGCAGCGCGCGGGCAAGCTCCAGGCGCTGCTCCTTCCTGGTCTCGCGATCGCCCAGGCGATCTTCCTCTGGCGCGAGGAGGCCAGGAGGGCGGGCGGGATGACCTTGCAGCTCGACGAGGCGGCGCAGGTCGCGGACGGGGCGGCGGATCCGGAGGCGCGTGCGCTCGGCAAGCAGCAGCTCGAGCGCGCCCAGCAGGAGCTGGAGGCCTGCTCCGGCTCCGCGCGTGAGGTCTTTCGGCTCGCCTACGAGGGGACGGGGATGGCGCACGCGGAGATCGCGCAGAGGACGGGGCTGTCGTTGCAGCGGGTCAGGCAGGTGCTGACCGAGGTGCGCAAGAGGCTACGCGAGGCGGTCGGCCCGTCCGGCCCGGAGGCGAAGGGCGAGGAGCAGGGCCATGACTGAGACCCAGGCGCACCTGTCGGACGAGGCGCTGTTCCTCTGGGTCGCCGGGGAGCTGGAAGCCGCTGCCTGCACGGAGCTGGAAGGCCATGTCGGTCGCTGTCCCGAATGCGCCCGCCGCCTCGAGCGGGAGGCGCAGCTGGAGGTCGCCATGCACCAGGTCGGAGCGTCGATTGCGCAGAGGGCACCGCTGGCCAGTCCGCGGCGAGTCGCCAAGGCCTCGGAGCGGGCGCGCCTGCGGCGCGAGAACACCGGGCTGGTCGGGCGGCTCAAGGTCTTCGTGATCGAGGCGCCCAAGCCGGTCAGGGCCGCGATGGCGGCCGCGGCCTCTGTCCTGGTCCTCGTGGGGCTCGGATTGACGGCCTGGCAGATCACGAAGACCGAGACGGTCGACCTGGCGATCGCCGACGTCTCCCACCACCAGTTCCCGATCAGCGAGTCGAAGAGCAAGGACGTCTTCGGGTACGGCGCCGACCTTGGCATCACCAAGCAGGCCAAGGACGAGCTCCACTTCGTCTTCGACTACATGGAGTCGATCCCGGTCGTCTACTACCTCGCCTTCGAGCCCCAGGGCGTGGACGGCAAGGAGGAGGTCGAATCTCGCTCAACGGCGTGCACGTGGGCTACGTGGCGCCGAGCCTGGGCAACTACACCAAGGTCCAGCGCTTCAAGCTGCCGAGGAAGCTGCTGCGCAAGGGCGAGGTCAACGAGATCGTCTTCGACCACGCCGACAACCCGGCCAACCAGGTCGCCTGGGCCATCGGCAAGGTCAGGCTCAACATCCGCCCGCTGCCAGCGTGCTCCGGCGACGAGTGCGTGCGCGAGGCGAAGAAGGCCTACGACCTCGCGATGGAGCTCCTGGAGAAGAAGGGCATCGCCGCCGAGAACACCTTCCTCGCCTGGAAGGCGCTCCACACCTGCCTGCTCTTCCTCGAGAACCTCGAGAACAACAAGCCCAGCCTCTACACGCTCGCCCAGTCCACGCTGCGCGACACCGACCGGGAAGCTCGACCAGCGCTGCGCCAAGATCCTGATGACGGCCAAGCGCTGGGAGGAGCTCAAGGACCCGAAGAAGGCGCTCTACGAGTACAAGAACGGCCTCGCCTGGTTCCCCGAGAGCGACGACGAGCACCCCTGCCGCGGCAAGCTCGAGGACAAGATCGCCGACTACGGTGACACCGGCCCGCTGCCCTGATGAGCGTCAAGGGCCGAGCAGGCGGAAGAGGAGGTAGGCCCCCAGCACCGTGCCGAGCGCGCCCAGGGCGATCCCGGCGATCGCCTGGCGCTTGCGGCCGATGGGCGGGCGCGCGGTGGGATCGACCTGCAACAGCCCGCCGATGGAGACCGCGAGCGCGACGGGAGCCACAGGGAAGAGGACCAGGCCCAGGAAGGAGAGCGCGAAGCCGGTCCGTGCGGTGCGGTTGTTGCGGTGGGCGTCGTAGAGCGAGCGCAGCTGCTGCTCGCTGATGGGGATCTGGAAGAACAGCTTGTTGCGGGCGTCGAAGAAGAGGCCAAAGGCGAAACCCATCGGCAGCCCGGTCACGAGCAGGCTCGCGAGACCCATCCCATTGGAGACGAGGGTGAGCTCGAGCAGCACGGGGTAGGCCAGCACGAACCAACGCGCGGAGCGGAAGCCCAGCGCGAAGAGCACCCCGATGACGCCCGGCAAGAGCAGGGCGACGATGACGAAGAGGGAAGCGAAGACGTTGTCCCAGGTGCCGCGGTCGGAGCGCAGGGCGAATCGGGCCGCGAAGGCGAGGGTCAGCAGGAGCGCCAGGGCACCGAACCCGCCCATCATCCAGGCGCCCAGGTCGCGCTTCCCCCAGCATGCGCGCTGGAAGGCCCCCAGCCGGTCGATCTCGGGATGGACCGCGCAGGTGGCGCAGTAGCGCAGGCCCTCCACCTGCCTGGCGTCGAGCTCGCAGAAGAACGCCCCGCACCGCGCACAGGTTCCCGAGGCGGGCTGGTCGCGGTGGGTCGCGCAGGAGGGGAGGGCGGCGGCGGTCACGTCGGGCACGATGCCAGACCCAGGTCCGTCCTCCCGCAAGATAAGAGCGGCGACGAGCCTTGGGCTCGTCGCCGCAACTTCTCTCCCGAGCCCGAGTGGACTCAGGAGAGAAGGCGCGCCGGGTCTTCCCGTCCCCGGCGCACCCGCTCCCCAGCTGGCTACTTCACACAGTGGTTGGTGGAGTAATCGAGGAAGGTGCCGACGAAGGGAGTGCCGTCGGCCTTCTTCAGCTCGGTGCCGTTGGCCACGAGGTAGAACTCCATCGTCGCCTGGTCGTACTGGCCGTCGGCGCTCTTCGCGTACGGCTCGGTGGTGCAGTAGTAGGGGCGGAAGGGGTCGAGCGCCGAGAGGTCCAGCTTGTAGCGCTGGTTGTTGCCGACCCGGTCGAAGGTGGGGACGTAGGCGGTCTGCCAGGGCAGGTCCTTGCCGAAGCGGTAGTGGACCTGCACGTCGAGCTGGCGCCAGACGTCGGGGTTGGCCCAGTCGGTCACGCCGGCCTTCCAGACCTGGAAGCAGACGTTGCGGTAGGCGGCGCGCTGGCGGGTCCAGGTGTCGTAGCTGAAGCCCTCGCCCATCGCGTTGCCGTCGCAGGGGCCGGCGCCGCCACGGCTGATGGCCACGTCCGCTCCACCAATCCACCCGATGGCGCCGACGACGTCGAAGCCGAAGTTGTGGCCGTTGTTCGAGTCCCACACCTCGCAGTTGCTGCCGGCGCCGGAGTAGTTGCGGAACCAGAAGCTCGACGCGGCTCGTGCCGGCCGGGACGGTGGTGGTGAAGGGCACTGCGTAGGCCTCGTTGGTGGGCGTGCCGTAGTTGGTGACGAACGCGCGCACGCTGCCCTCGGCGACCGTCCCGGAGGGGAGGAAGCGGGCATAGGCGATGAGGTCCCAGGCCGGGAAGCCGTTGTGGGTGCCGCGGCAGTGCGGCAGCCGCTCGAGCGCGTACTCGACGGTCAGGGGCTGGTTGCCGGCGAGCGTGCCCGCGGTCTCGACGCCGCCCGTGGAGAAGCGCACGGTGGCGCCGTCGCGGACGGGGACGTTCGCCGCGGGCTTGCAGACGCTGGCGTCCTCGGCGATCTGCAGGCCGGCCTGGCCGCTGATGACGTAGGAGGCCGTCGGGTCGGCGATGCGGTTGTGGTCGAAGAGCCGGCCACCCTGGGCGAGCGCGAGGTAGGGGATGACCGGGACGCGGGTGCTCATCAGCGCGGTGCCGCTCATGCCCTCGCTCGGCATGTCTTCCCAGACGTCGACCTCGTACCGGGTGAAGCCGCCGGAGGCAGTGGTGGTCTTGGTGGCGGTCTTGCTGCGCCAGGTCTGGGAGCGCTGGTAGAGCACGGCGACCGGGAGGTTCTCGGCGACGGCGGCGTCGGAGACGTCGAGGGTCGCGCGCCAGACCCAGTTGCTGCCGCTGCCGGCGGTCACGTAGCCGCCCGTGTTGTTGGGGATGCGCTTCATGGAGCGCAGCACCACGTTGCAGCCGGTGTCCGACCCGTCCTTGGAGCCGTCCACGCCGACGAGCGGAGCGCCCGAGCCCAGGATCTCCTCGCCCGAGTCCACGAAGGCTTCACCGGCGCAGCCGGCGGCGAACGCCACGAGCACCGTCAGGCTGACTGGCTTCAGCGCGTTCATGGGAGGGCTCCGGGAAACCGTGCGTAGCTCAAACTTGAGATACGCCTTATCCTACACAGGCTCTCAGAACGCAAGCCCTTTTTCACGGGACGTCAATCGGGCCGTCCAACCTGCTGGAATTGCTAGGTGAAGTCCTCGCGCACGTGCCGGCGCGACCGTCTCGCTATGGACGCAAGTCTGAGTTCCCCCTCTCCGCGAAGCCGGAGAGGGGGGCAGGGGGTGAGGCTCGCGGAACGGCTAGAGCGACCAGGCGAAGGTGTAGGTGATCCGCCGGTCGACCCCAGACGGCAGCGCGTTCAGGTTGCGCCGCACGTACTCGGGAACCATGGCATCGCTGCCGAGGATGTTCTCGGCGTGGAGTGTGTGGGTGGTCGGCCCCAGCTTCAGCGCGAGCGAGGCGTCCCAGGTCACCGCCAGCGGAAGCGACTGCAGCGGCGCGCCCTGGGTGGAGATGAGGCGGACCACCGTCGAGGGAGTGACCGGACCGATGGCCCGCGCCAGCCCGAACGCCGCGGTGTGCTCGGCGACGTACTTGAAGTTGTAGTGGTCGGTGCCCGGCTCCCGGTCGTCGTCGGAGCCGTGCTCGTAGGCGTAGCTGGCGAAGGCGTTGACGACGTCCGGGTCCTCGTAGCGGACCTCCACCTCGCCGCCCCAGCCCTTGAAGCCGCTCTTGGCGTTGACGTAGACGAGCGACTTGTCCTTGGGGTCGTTGGGCGCGTAGCGGACGCGGAAGATCTTGTCGTCGTAGGTGGCGTAGTAGGCCGCGACGTGGGCGAAGAGCTTCTGGAAGCCGCCCAGCCAGACCAGCTCGAATCGAATTGCTCGTCTCCGGCTTGAGGTCCTCGTTGCCGCGGACGGTCAGGTTCGGCGTCTGGAAGCTCATCTCGAACAGGGTGGGCGCACGGAACGACTGCGCGGCCACGAGCTTGACGCTGGAGTGCTCGGAGAATGCCCAGGCCAGGGTCCCGCGGGCGGAGACGTTGTCCCCGAAGTGGGCGTTGTTGGTGTAGCGCACGCCCACCAGCAGCTCGAGCGGCATCCCGGTCCACAGCGGCGAGGACGACAGCCGCAGCTGCCCGAGCACCGAGCCCTCGAGCACGTTCTGCCCGGACATGTTGTTGGTGGTGATGACCTCCCGGGTCAGCGTCCGGTAGTTCGAGTAGGCGAGCGCGTAGCGGTAGTCGAGGTCGGCGCCGGCCTGGATCTCCAGCCACTTCGTCGGCGAGTAGTGTCCCTGCACGAGGCCCTCGAGGCGGTAGCCGACGACGTTGGCGCGCTCGCTGTCGTCCCCGGTGCGCGGGAAGTCGCGGTGGTTCCAGTCGAAGCTCGCCGCGGCGCGAACCCCGCCCTCCTCGCCGATGCGGTGCTCGAACTGGTAATTCGCCAGCCAGCCTTCCAGGAAGTGGTCCCTGCCCGCCCCTTGCGAGTAGAGCGGCGTGACGCCCAGCGTGCTCTCGTGCACCGCGTAGCCGTTGAGCAGCAGCGAGTGCTCTCCGCCCAGGCCGGAGTAGCTCGCGCGCAGGGTGCCGTTGGCCACCTTCATGTACTGGGGCACGAGGCCGTACAGGCCGCTCTCGTCGGTGAAGCCCTTGAGCTGCCCGCGCTCGTCCCAGACGTTGGCCGCGGCGAAGACCTTGAGCTTCTCCTCCCCGTGGCCGAACGAGCCGCCCGCTCCGAGGTGTCGCAGGCTGCCGAGCTCCGCTCGTGCCTCGCCGCGGGTGCCGGCCTCCGGGTGCCGCAGGACGAGGTTGATGGCGCCGGAGTAGGCGTTGGTCCCGTAGACCACCGAACCCGGGCCCTTGAGCACCTCGATTCGGTCGACGTCGCGGAGGTCCACCCGGTCCAGGTTTCCCTCCCCGGTCACCGCGTGCCACGAGGGCACGCCGTCGACGAGCACCAGCACCTTGTCGGCATACAGGTCCTGGACGACGCCGCGGACGGTGGGCAGGTTGCGCTTGAGGTAGGTGCGCATCACGCTCACGCCGGCGAGCGTGGTCAGAGCCTCGCTGACCGTCCGGAAGCCGTAGGTCTCGATGGCCGCGCGGTCGATGATCGACACGTTGGACGGGGTCTTGAAGAGGTCGTCGCCCGTCCCCACAGCGCCAACCTCGACCGGGGTCTGGGTGATCCGCTCCAGCAGCCCCAGCTCGTCGGCCAGCTGCTGGTAGTCGTCGGGGGTCGGCTCCGCAACGGCGGGGGGCTGCGCGGGTGGCGAGTCCGTGGGAGTTGCCGGCGTGGGCGTCGCAGCCGCCGGAGCGCTCGGTCCGGCGACCGGTTCATCGGCGGTGACGAGCGGCGCTCCAGAGGTCGGGACCTCCGCCAGCACCACGAAGACGACCAACGCCCATGCCATAAACCCCCCTGAGGATGGAGTTCAATTTGAGAGTTTTCTAACAAATTGGCCCCCCACAGGCCAAGAGACGCCTCGTCCGGCGGGAAAGTTTCAAGCTGACCGGAATCGCTGGATGAAGCGGGCACAAGCAACTCTTGGCGTCCGGGTCGGATAATGTAGGTCAAACTCCGCAACACTCCGACCGGAGGCCCCTTTGACCACGAAGATCGGCAAGCAGATCAACCAGGCGCTGCTCAACAACCGCATCGACAAGGCGGAAGTCGACAGCCTGATCGCCACCGCCAAGAAGGACGGCAAGCTCAGCGCGACCGAGAAGAGCGAGCTGCAGAAGCTGCTCGCGACCAAGGGCGACAAGTTCGACGCCGACGCCAAGACCGCGCTGGCCAGCTTCCTCGGCACGCCCGCCACCAACTCCACCGGCCCCACTCCTCCGCCGCAGGCCCCGGTCGCCAACGACCCGAAGATCCTCACCAAGCACGAGGGCATGCTGACCTGGAACAAGATCGAGGGCGGCCAGCTCTTCAAGGACGGCGTCAGCTACGACGACGTGGTCCAGGGCTCCATCGGCGACTGCTACTTCGTCGGCTCGCTGGCGGCCATCGCCAAGGCGAACCCCAAGGCCATCGAGGACTGCATCAAGGACAACGGCGACGGCAGCTACACCGTGCGCTTCTTCAAGGTGGACTGGAGCGGCAAGGCCAAGCCCGAGTACGTGCGCATCGACGGCGACGTCCCCTCGGCCGGGCCGAACATGGCGGGCAAGTACGGCAAGTGCCGCGACCAGCAGGAGCTGTGGGTCTCGCTGATGGAGAAGGCCTACGCGACCTGGAAGGGCGGCTACGAGGCCATCGGCAACGGCGGCTGCTCGACGGACGTGCTCGAGGCGGTCACCGGCAAGGGCTCGAGCTACCAGGTCACCAAGGGCGCCGACGAGAACAAGATGTTCCAGACGATCAAGAAGAACGTCGACGCCAAGGTCCCGGTCACCGCCGGCACCTACGGCAAGGACCAAGAGGCGATGTACGCCGGCAAGAACCTCTACGCGTGGCACAACTACTCGGTCATCGGCGCCGGCGAGGAGAACGGCCAGAAGTTCGTCGAGCTGCGCAACCCCTGGGGCCGCACCGAGCCGGGCAGCGACGGCAAGGACGATGGCGCCTTCAAGCTCCCGCTCGCCGACTTCATGAAGTACTACCAGGGCCTGAACATCGGGGCGCCCGGCTTCTACTAGACCTTCGAAAGTCCATGCGGATGGACCTGCGGCGCGCTGCCTTTCCTGGGGCAGCGCGCCGTTGCATGTGCGGGCCGTGCGGAAGCGCACGTGGCGTGAGGGCGGCCTCCTGACTTCGCGGGCGACGTGGCGCTAGCGTCCCGCCGCCATGCTCACGCCAACCGCCTCCGCTCGCCTCACGCCGCTGCCCTTCGCCCTCGAAGGCAGCGAACCGGCCTGTCTGCCGCTCTCGGCGATCGGCCCGTCCGGCCAGGCCGTGGGAGGAAAGGCTGCAGGCCTCGCCAGGCTGGTGCGGGCCGGGGTCGAGGTCCCGCCGGGCTTCGTGATCGTCGGCGCCGAGCGCGGACACCTGCCCGCCAACCTGGCGGAGGCCTACTTCGAGCACGCAGGCGGCGGCGCGGTCGCGGTCCGCTCGAGCGCGCTCGCCGAAGACGGCGCTGCCGCGTCCTACGCCGGCCAGTTCGCGACCTACCTGGACGTCCGCGGCGAGAAGGCGCTGCGCGAGGCCGTCGACCGCTGCCTCGAGTCGCTCGAGAGCGAGCGCGCCGAGGCCTACCGCCAGGAGCGCCAGGGCGGAGCGAAGACGCGGATGTGCGTCGTGGTGCAGGCGATGGTCGAGGCCCGCTGCGCCGGCGTCCTCTTCACCGCCGACCCGATGACCGGGCGGCGCGATCGGATGGTCGTCGACGCCGTGAAGGGATGCGGCGAGGCGCTCGTCTCCGGCAAGGCGAGCCCCGACCACTACCAGCTGGGGCCGACGGGCGAGGTCGCGAAGCGCGATCTCTCGGGTCCCGAGCCGCTGCTCTCCGAGGCCGAGCTGCGCGGACTCTTCGAGGGCGCCGCCAAGGCCCGCGAGCACTTCGGCATCCCGCTCGACATGGAGTGGGCCATCGGCCCCGACGGCCGGGTGCAGTGGCTGCAGGCCCGGCCGATCACCGCGCTGCCAGCGGACCCGCACGAGTTCGACTCGCCGGTCGCGCCCGGCCACCTCTACACCTCCGGCAACATCGGAGAGTGCATGCCCGGCGCCATCACGCCGCTGTCGTGGTCCACCATCTGGCTCGCCAACGACCACGGCGTGCAGTTCATGGTCTGGTCGACGGGTGTGCAGCCTGAGCCGCCGGCGGGCTACCGCACCACGCGGCAGTACATGGGCCACATCTTCTTCAACCTGAACGAGATGGCGCAGACCTCGCGCGGCGTGCTCGGCGCGTCCGACCTCGACCTGGGGCTCGCCATCTGCGGTCGCGTCGTGCCCGAGCTGAACAGCGGCGCCAAGCGGCCGCTCTGGGTGCGGCTCTTCAACACCTTCCGCTACCTGCGGACCATCCTGTCGGGCCAGAAAAACGAGAAGCGGCTCGAGGCGCTGGCGAAGGCGCTGGTCATCGCCGAGCGACCGACCGCGGCCGAGCAGCTCGCGGAGATCGACGCCGAGCTCCCGAAGATGATCGAGGCCTGCGACCGCCACATCGTCGCCTGTTCGCTGTCCGGCGCCATGGGCCCGGCGCTGATGCAGACCCTCGCCAAGGGCAAGGTCCCCACCGAGGAGCACCACGCGCAGGTCGCGGAGCTCCTGGCTTCGGTGAGCGGGCACGACGTGGAGAGCGCCGGCGTCGTCGCCGCCGTGGACCGGATCGTCGAGCTCCTGCGGAAGAACCCCGAGGCCGACGCGCGCTTCGTGAAGGCGAGCCCCGAGGACGCGCTGCGCTGGCTCAACTCCGAGGCGGGCGAGGACGCCGCGCGCGAGCTCGCGGACCTGCTCGAGGAGCACGGGCACCACTGCCTGCGCGAGTTCGAGCTGCGCGAGAAGGAGTGGGCGGCCGATCCGCTGCCGCTCGTGGCCTCCCTCCAGGTCGCGCTGCGGGCGCGGCTGGCCAATCCGGATGCGGTGCTGGCGCGCAAGAACCAGACGGCGGCGCCGGCGCCCAAAGGCAGCCTCGCCTTCCTGGCCAAGATGGCGCAGAAGGGCGTCCGCCGGCGCGAGCGCACCAAGTCGCTGCTGGTGAAGGTGGTCGTGGCCTTCAAGCGCGCGTATCGCCGGCTCGGGGATCTGCTGGTGAAGGAAGGCCGCCTGACCGACCCCGACCTCGTCTTCTTCCTCACGCCGAAGGAGCTGGCCAGGCTCTCGCGCGGTGAGGTGGGCGAGCTGCCGGAGCTCGCCGTGGCGCGCCGGCGGGTGCAGGGCTACCAGGGCACTCTTGGCTTCCCCGACGTGTTCACCGGCTCGCCCGAGCCGCTGGGCGCCGCGACCGAGGTGCTGCAGGCGGACGGCGTGCTGCGCGGCAAGCCGGTCAGTCGCGGCAAGGTGACCGGCGTCGCTCGCGTCGCGCACTCGCTCGCCGAGGCGGCGGAGCTGCGGCCCGGGGAGATCCTCGTCTCGCCGGTGACGGACATCGGTTGGACGCCCTACTTCTCGCTCATCGCCGGGCTCGCCACCGACGTCGGCAGCTCCATCTCGCACGGCGCGGTGGTGGCCCGCGAGTACGGCCTGCCGGCGGTGGTCGATCTGCGGCAGGCGACCCGCCTGTTCAAGACCGGCGACCGGGTGGAGCTCGACGGCGACCACGGGACCCTGCGCAAGCTCGACGGCCCCCCTCTTATCCCCCCGTCGCAGACGGATGCTCGGGATTGAGTCTGGACGCCCACTGCTCCGGTGGGACGATCGCGCGGCGCTCGTCTCGGCTTGGGCGTGACACGGGATAAGAGTGCGGACGGGCAGATGCCGGTCTCCTTCCGGCATGGCTGCGCGGTGCTCGATCACAGTTCGAGCGTCGTAGTCTCCGTACTCTGACCCGGTGAATTCCTGTCACACGCGTGCCGGGCTCGGACCCGCGGCTTCGCTCATCCGCGCGACTGTCTCGCTATGGGGGCGAGCTTGAGTTCCCCCTCTCCGCGAAGCCGGAGAGGTCAGGGGGTGAGGCTCGCGGGAGGCCGCCTCGCCTGGGCAGTGGTCTCTAAGCAACCGCAATTGCAGGTATTTTTCGGGACGAATCCTGCGCAAACTCTGCCGCAGGCTTGACATGAACCATCTGGCGACGAATTATGAACTAAAAGTTCATAAGCTCGCTCCCGGAGGGTCCCATGCCGCTGAAGACCGCACGCTTCAACGAGGCCGCCCACGTCGAGGTCGACCAGGCTCGCTGCACCGGCTGCGGCGCCTGCGCCAAGGTCTGCCGCGGCTATCCGCTGTCGATGGAAGGCAAGACCGTCCGCATCGACCAGACGCGCGGGTGGGGCTGCATCGGCTGCGGAGGGTGCGTCGCCGTCTGCCCGTCCGGCGCCATCCAGGTGCGTGGCCGCGACCTCGGGCCGGACGACGTCTTGCCGATGCCCGCCAAGCAGGACTGCGCCGACTACGGCCAGCTCAAGAACCTGCTGCTCACCCGCCGCAGCGTGCGCGACTTCGCCGCCCGTGAGGTCGAGCGCGAGGTGGTGGACCGCATCGTCGAGGCGGCCGCGACGGCGCCGATGGGCCTGCCGCCCTCCGACGTGAAGGTGCTCGTCTTTGACGGCCGCGAGAAGGTGAAGGCCTTCCGCGACGACCTGTTCGCCAAGCTCAAGACCTGGAAGTGGATGTACACCGGCTGGGGCTCGCTCCTGATGCGGCCCTTCGTGGGCAAGGCAACCGTGGAGGTCCTCACCGGCTTCATGAAGGACGTGACCGCGGCCTACGAGCAGAAGGACGCGGAGGGCGTGGACTGGTTCTTCTACGGGGCACCGCTGGCGCTCTACTTCCACGCCTCCGCCTACGCGGACCCGGCGGATCCGGTGGTCGCGGCGACCTACGCGATGGTTGCGGCGCAGAGCCTGGGCCTGGGCAGCACGATGCTGGGCATCCCCGGCGTCGTGATGAAGCAGTCCAAGGACCTGAAGAAGAAGTACGGTGTCGACCCAGCGGCCGAGGCAGGGCTGGTGGTGATATTCGGGTACCCGGCGTTGCGCTACCACCAGGCCCTGAGGCGGCGCTTCGGCGAGGTCCGCCGCTGGGGCGAGGCTGCCTAGAAGAGAAGAGGGAAGGGCCAAGAGGCGAAGGGGAGCATGACCGCGACGGGCGATCGTCCGCAGAAGTTCGAGTGGCCGCAGCTGGCGACCCAGGTGTCGACGCTGGAGGGCGCCGGCCTCGTCACGCGCACCTTCCGCCGGCTGGACCCCGAGCGGCAGAACGCGGTGCTCGAGGCCATCCTCGCCGAAGCCGCGGAGCGCGGGCCGGCGCTGGTCAACATCAAGGGAGTGGCCGCGCGCGCCAAGGTCTCGGTCGGCTCGCTCTACCAGTACTTCGGCGATCGCGATCGCATGGTCGACTTCGCGGTGGAGCTTCTGTCGCGGCTACCTCGTCTCCGTGCTCGAGGCCTCGCGCGAGCCGCTCTGCTCACTGCCGCTGCGCGAGGGCCTGACCGCCTACGTGGAGGCCGGCTGCGACTGGGCCAAGGACCAGGCCGAGGTGATGCGGCTGTTCGCGCGCGCCGCCTATCACGGCGACCCGTCGCTGACCGAGAAGCTGGTGCGTCCGGTGGCCAAGGCCATGCGCGACCTGGTGCGCGCCATGCTGGAGGCGGCGGCGCGGCGCGGCGAGACCGACCCGGCGCTGGACCTGGACGCGGTGGCGGGCGTCGTCCACAGCCTCACCGCCGTGATGGGCGACGCGCAGATGCTGCCGCACCTGGGCGCCTATCTGCAGCTCACCGACGAGACGATCGACGCCGGTCGCTCGCTTCGCGAGGCGCTGGCGCTCCTGCTCCGCGGCCTCGAGCGCAAGCCGGAGGCGCCGCGCGGGTAGGTGGTCACCTCTTCTTCCGCGGCGCGCGGAGGCGATGGGGGATTGAAGCCACATTAACCGGGTTAATGGGGGATTGACGCCCCACGCCCCAGAACCCCTCGCAAGACCCTCCCACCCAGCGGGCGCGCTTTGGCTGCCGACGCGGGAACTGGGCGTCCCGTCCTTGGGCGGGCCGTGGACTCTCACCCTCGCCCGTCTCGGGAGTTGTCAACGCCGTTGAGACAGCGACCGAACGAATTTACTGAGCAGCAGCCCGCACCTCTTCGGGCTCGGTTTTCGGCGGGTTGATCCAGACGGCGGACGGCAGAACGGGCGGCGTCGGCGGCCGTCCGACGAAGCGCTCGGGGTGCGCCAAGTAGGCCGCGGTGAGGACGCGCTGGCGCTCGGCCAGGAGGTCGCTGGCGCGGCCGTAGTGGACGGCCTCGGGCGTGAGCAGGCCGATGCCAGAGTGGCGATGCTCGGTGTTGTACCAGCGGAAGAACGGGCGGCAGAAGGCGCGGGCGTCGGCGATACAGCCGAAGCGCTCGGGGAAGTCGGGCCGGTACTTGAGGGTGCGGAACTGGCTCTCAGAGAAGGGGTTGTCGTCGGACACGTGCGGGCGACTGTGTGTCTTTGTGACGCCAAGGTCTGAGAGAAGCAACGCGACGGTCTTCGACTTCATCGAGGTGCCGCGGTCGGCGTGGATGGTGAGCTGGCCGCGCTGGATGCGCTGCTTGGCGCAGGTCTCGTCGATGAGCTGGCTGGCGAGGGTGGCCGACTCGCCCTCGGCGACCATCCAGCCGACGACGTAGCGGCTGAAGATGTCGAGGATGACGTAGAGGTAGAAGTAGCTCCACTTGGCCGGGCCGAGAAGCTTCGTGATGTCCCAGCTCCAGACCTGGTTGGGCGCCTCGGCGAGCAGCTCGGGCTTCTTGTACTCGGGGTGGCGCAGTTGGTTGCGGCGCTCGCGGACCTCCTCGGCCTCCTCGAGGATGCGGTACATCGTGCGCCGGGAGCACAGGTAGGTGCCCTCGTCGAGGAGCGTGGCCCAGACCTCGGCGGGCGCCTTGTCCACAAAGCGCTCGCTGTGGAGGGTGTCGAGAACGGCCTGGCGCTCGTCGGTGCTCAAGGCGCGCGGCGGCGCCGGCCGCGGGTCGACCGGCCGCGGCGGGCGCTGGCTGCGGTAGTACGAGGCGCGGGGTACGGCGAACGCCTCACACGCGGGCGCGATGCCGACCTCGGCGGCGAGCTCGCGGACGGCGTTCATCGCTCGCCGCCTCCCTTCTCCGGGGGCGTCGCCAGCGGGATCCCCAGCAGCTGTGAGACTTTTTTTTGGACGTCGATGATCAGCTCCGCCTTACGCAGGCGCTCCTCGAGTTGCCGCTTGTCGCGCTCGAGCTCGGCGACCTTCGCCGCGAGGGCGTCGACGACCTTCGCCTTGCGGCCGCGCTTCCGGGCTTCGAGGCCGGCGAGCGCCCCGGCGTCGCGCAGCCGACGCCAGTCGACCAGGTGCGATGAGTACAGGCCCTCGCGACGCAGTAGCTCGCCGACCTGGCCGGGCTCGGAGCAGGCGTCGACCTCGTCGAGGATCTGCTTCTTGTACTCCGCGGTGAACGTGCGCCGCTTCGGGCGGTCGGAGGGGACCTCGGGGTCGGGCGGCGCGGCCGACGTTGGGGCGCCGCTACGCTGCGGCTCCCTTCGGTCGCCTCCGCTCCGCGACGCCCCAACGTCGGGCTCCGGCTCGGGAACGGGTCCGTGCTTGGACTCGGGCGGTGTCTGCACCTTGCGCATCCATCGTCTCTCCCCACCCTCGTGGTCCTACAGTAATTGCGGATGGGGTCGCTGTCTCACGCACGTTGGCACAGAGGGTCTCGCCGATGATCGGCGGCGAAGACTGGGATTGGCAGGACGCAGTGCTCGCCGGAGCGCCGAGCCACCCGAGCCTCTGGTCCCTGAACCACACTTCCTCCCATAGAAGCCGGCCGCGCGAGCCGCCAAGCCATCGGGAGCATGGGAATGCGAGCGCCAATGGCAACAGCGTCGCGACCGAGGCTAAGGTGCGTCAGCCCGGCAACGCCGCAGCTCCCTCGGACCCGCCGGCACTCCCTTCTTCAGCCCACGCAAGGAGCACCATGAAGCGCCTCACGATGGTCGTCGCCGCCGCGGTCGCCGCAGTCCTCGCGTTGCCCAGCCCCGGCTTCGCCGCGGGCACCACCTTCTCGAGGAAGCCCCTGGCCGTTGGTACGCGGGTCGAGGAACGAGGCCTGATGCAGATGACCATGAGCATGAAGGTCGAGGCCGCGGGCAAGGCGCAGGAGGTCTCGATGGACCTCAGCGAGCGTGAGGTGAAGAGCCAGGAGTATCTGGCGCTCGAGGGCGACGCGCCGTCGAAGGTGAGGACGACCTGGCAGGAGAAGACCTCCGTCGCCAAGGAGAACGGGGTGGAGAAGCCCAAGCCCAGCGAGCTGGCGGGCAAGACCTTCGTCGTGGAGGCCCAGAAGAACGCCCCGCCGGCCGTGGCCGCCGCCGACGGCCAGCCGCTGTCCGAAGCAGTGGTGGCGGAGGTGCAGAAGGAGCACCGCTCTCTCGGCAAGCCCGACCCGGTGCGCGCGGCCATGCCGGCTCGCGCGCTCTCGCCGGGGCAGAAGGTTCCCGAGCTGGCCAAGGCCGTCACCGACGCGCTCTCCCGCGACAACGACGACGGCATGAAGATCAGCAACGTGAGCGTCACCTTCAAGGGCGCCACCGGCGACGAGGGCCGCTTCGACGTCACCCTGCGGATGGCCAAGGCGGAGGGCCCCGTCGCGATGACCATCGACCTCAAGGGCGAGCTGAAGGTGAGCTGCGCCAGCTCGTTGCCCAACTCGCTCAAGCTCGCGGGTCCCATCGCGGTCAAGCCCGCCCCCGGCGGCCCCAAGGGGCTCGCGATCTCGGGCAAGGGGCAGATGTCGATGGAGCTGTCGGAGGTCGTGCAGGGCCCCGCAGGTGCTGAAGCGACGCCCTGAGCCGGCAAGCTCGACGCGCGAGGCGCTGCAGGCTCGACTCGGCGGGCAGCCGGTCCACCCGGCACCGTGTGGGCATCGCCAGGGCGATCGGCTCCGCCAGGGAGCTGCGCTCGCGGTAGGCTGTCGGCGCAACTTGGGGGGAACAGGCTGCGCTCATGACTCTCCAGGTCGACTCCCGCTTCCCGCGCCTCGCGGCCTATCTGTCGGCGCTGCCCCAGGGCCTCGCCTCTCACCCGGAGTGCCAGGCCAAGGGCGCCATGGTGCGCCAGATGGTCTCGGACCCTCCGGAGGGCCTGCCCACCGACGCGTTGCCGGCCGAGATCCGCCAGGTCATCCTCTCGCCGCCCTTGAACAGCCAGTGGGTCCCCGACACCTGGTTCTTCGGCGCGCTCCTCGTCTTCGCCGACCAACGCAAGCTGAGCGCCCGGGGCTACGTCGACTGGATGGTGGATGCCAACCGGAAGCTGTTCAAGAGCCCGGTCTACCGCCTGCTCTCCCTGGCGACGCCCAGCATCCTGCTCAGCCTCGGCGCGGCCACCTGGGGCTCGACGCACCGTGGGACGAAGCTCGAGGTCCACGGACAGACCTCCGGCAAGAGCGGGTCCGCGGTGCTCTCCTTCCCGGAGGGCCATTACTCGCACCCCGACGTCCTCGGCGCGATCCAGGCCGGGGTCCAGGTGGCGATCGAGCTGTCCAACGCCAAGAACCCGCGGCTGACCGTGGCGAGGACCACGCCCACCACCGCCGAGTTCACGGCGACGTGGGAGTGAGGGAACCTGCCGGTCAGATAGGTCCGGCGGACCGAGACGACCGGCGCGGAGAATGGCTCGAACCTCACGCCGGAGACTCTTCACAGGAGAGCTCATGCCCGCCAAGCGAGTGCCCAAACCCACCAAGAGAAACGACCCCGCCAAGAAGGCCGGGTCCGGGAAGACGCCCGGGGCGGCCTCGCAGTGGATGAAGGATGCCAGGAACCTGCTGGCTACGTGGGACGCGGGAGAGTGCGAGGACGCCGTCGAGGCCGTGATGCAGGCCGGCGACCTGCTCGACTCGCCAGATCAAGACGACGGGTCCCTGGTCGCCGGGTTGAAGAAGCTGCAGAGCGAGGCGACCGACCTCATCGCTGGAGCTGGCTCAAAGAAGAAGTCCAAGAGGTCGCAACCGTCGAAGAAGGCTTTGGACGAGGCCCGCCGCGTGGTCGCCGACTGGACCGCCGACGAGTACGACGACGCGGTCGACGCTTTGCAGGAGGCCGAGGAGTCGCTCGGAGCGCTGGAGGGCAGCGGCGAGACCGAACTGGTCGCGGCGCTGAATAAGGTCGTCGAGGAGGCCATGGAGATCGTCGAGGACGTTTACGACGAAGACTGACGGCGGCGAGCGCCTGGAAGAAATGGAGCCGGAAATCCCGAATTGGAAGTACCGGTGAGGACGGTTAACCAAGCGGTAGGCAAGAGAGCGACGAGGCCAGCCAGGCCCATCCGCCCCCTCAAATCGGTGGTGAAAACAACGGCGCCGAGGCGCAGCCGTCGGGGAGTACCGAAGAAAGGGAAGGAAGGTCGCAGGTAGCTGAACCGCGAAGGTCGCGGCCCAGAAGACCCTGTCTATCGACGTCTCCCAGCCTACTTTTGCTTTTCGGCAGGAGTCTTCGCAGGCGCCAACTCGGGCTGGGTCAGCTTTGTCGGCCGCGCTCAGCGTCCGGCGAAGCGCCCAGGACCCTTTCCAGCTCCGCCGCCAGTCCGGCGACCGTTGGCGACCGGAAGAACGTGGCGAGTGGGAACTCGACCTTGAACGCCTCCTCGATCTTCAAGAACAGCTCGACCGCCGAGAGCGAGTTTCCGCCCAGCTCGACGAAGCTGTCGTGCACGCCGACGCGCTCGAGCCCCAGCACCTCCTGGAAGAAGCCCGCGAGCGCGACCTCGACCTTCGTGCGCGCAGGAACGTAAGGCCGGTCGAGCGCAGGTCGCGAGGCGTCCGGGGCGGGCAGGCTCTTCCGGTCGACCTTCTTGTTCGGGGTGAGCGGCAAGGTCTCGAGCAGCACGAAGGTCGCCGGCACCATGAACTCCGGCAGGTCCCGCTTGAGATGGTCCCGCAGCTCGCTCGGCGTGGGGGGCCGACCAGCCCGTCGCGCGACGACGTAGCCGACCAGGCGCCGGTCGCCTGGGCCGTCCTCGCGGGCGGCGACGGCGGCCTGCTGGACGGCGGGGTGGCGCGCGAGGGCCGCCTCGATCTCGCCGAGCTCCACGCGGTGACCGCGGATCTTCACCTGGTCGTCCATGCGGCCCAGGAACTCCAGGACCCCGTCGTCCCGCCAGCGCGCCCGGTCGCCGGTCCGGTAGAGCCGGCCGCCAGGGGGCCCAAAGGGATCGGCGACGAAGCGTTGGGCGGTGAGCTCGGGCCTGTTCAGGTACCCGCGCACCACGCCGGCGCCGCCGATCACCAGCTCGCCCGGAATGCCGACGGGGACCGGGCGCAGGTTCTGGTCCACGACGTAGATCCGGGTGTTGGCGATCGGTCTGCCGATGGGGATGGCGCCCGCGGCGTCGACCACTTGGTGGCTGGCCGACCAGACGGTGGTCTCGGTGGGGCCGTACATGTTGAGCACGTGCCCGGACACGAGACCTCTCAGCTCGGCCGCCAGGTCGCTCGCGAGCGCCTCGCCGCCGACGAGCCAGGCGTCGAGCTTGCGAAGCCCGGCGCGGGCCGGCTCGTTCCTGCTGAGGATCCTCGCCATCGACGGGGTGCACTGCAGGTGCGTGACGCCATGCCGCGCCAGGAGCCCTGCCAGCCCGTGATCCTCAACCGCGGTGTGCGCGCCGGGCGCCCCCTGGGCGAGCTGCCTCAGCTCGTTCAGCTTCGGCAGGCTGGCCAGCACGACGTCGGACGGCACCCCGAAGTCGATCAGGCAGGCGATCTCGTCCACCCCGATCCTCTTGAGCCGGTCGACCATCGCCAGGCAGCTCTCGGGCGTCCCGAACAGGCCGCTCGTCTCGTAGTAGCGGGCGAAGGCGTGCTCGAGCAGCGCCTCCAGGTCCTGGGCGGAGAGCTTCTGGAACATGCCGTCGAGACCTTCACGACCGGCCTGCCGGAACGCGGGGAAGCTCGACGCGTGCTGCTTGAGGAGGTTCGTGGCGCTGCGCAGGTAGGACTTGAGCGGCCCGTGGACCTGGGCGCGAACGAAGGCCTCGCTCTCGCCCACGAAGGTGTGAAGCATCAGGGTCGCCTGGCCCCTGCCAGGGTGGCCAGCCTCGCGCCAGGCCTGGCGGTAGACCTCGAGCTTTCCGGCGAGCTCGTCGACGCTCTGCCCCAGCAGGTGCGTGAGCAGGTTGGCCCCCAGCTCGCCGGCGCGGCGGAAGGTCTCCGGGTTCCCCGCGGCGGTCACCCAGAACGGCAGCTCGGGCTGCACCGGGCGCGGGAGCGTCCTCGTCTCCACCTCGCCCTCGGGGCCGCGGAAGGCGCGGCCCTCCCCCCGCCACAGCGCGCGCACGGTCTCGATTCCCCGGTAGAAGGCCTCGTGGCGCTCCGCGTAGCGCTCCGGCGCGAGCACGAAGTCGTCGGGCTGCCAGCCGGACGCGAAGGAGATGCCCACGCGACCGTTCGACAGGTTGTCGACCATGGCCCACTCCTCCGCGACCCGCAGCGGGCTGTGGAGGGGCAGGACGCAGCTCCCCGCGCGGATCTGGACCCGCCGGGTGAGCACTGCGATGGCGGCGCTCGCGACCGACGGGCTCGGGTAGAGGCCGCCGAACGCGTGGAAGTGGCGCTCTGGCGTCCACACGGCTTCGAACCCGTTCTGGTCCGCGAACTTCGCGCCCTCGAGCAGCAGCTCGTACTTCTTCTCCCCTTGGCCGCCCTCGTCACTCGCGAAGTAGAACAGGCTGAAGGGGACGGAGCCCTGCGAGCCCACCGCCACGGGCCTGCTGCTCGCGGCGGGGGCTTCGCGCTCGCCCTCACCGCCGTAGATCACGACCTTGAAGCCGCGCGCCAGGGTCCAGAAGAGCTCGAGCACCGAGATGTCGAAGGAGATGCTGGTGACGGCCAGCCACGTTCCCGGCGCGTCTCGGCCAAGACAGGCGTCCATCCCGGCGAAGAAGTTGGCCACGTTGCGGTGCTCGACCATGACGCCCTTCGGCGTGCCGGTAGAGCCCGAGGTGTAGATCACGTAGGCGAGGTCGTCCGAGTTCACGCTGGACGGGGGGCTCGTGAGCGGCTGCTGCCGGACGAGGTCCGAGTCGACGGCGACCATCGGCGCGGGTGAGTCGGGGAGAAACGAGAGGTACCGGTCCTCGGTCAGGATGGCCACCAGCGCGGCGTCCGTCGCCATGTACCGCACGCGCTCGGCGGGATAGGTCGGGTCGAGCGGCACGTACGCTGCGCCGGCCTTCAGGATCCCCATCATCGCGACGACCAGATCGGCCGAGCGATCCATGAGCACGCCGACGAGGGAGCCCGGTCCGACCCCGCGGCCGATCAGGTGGTGCGCGACCTGGTTGGCTCGCGCGTCGAGGTCCCGGTAGGTGAGCTCCTGATCGCGGAAGGCGAGCGCGACGGCGTCGGGCGTCCGCTCGACCTGAGCCTCGAACAGTTGGTGGACGCAACGCTCGCGGTCGAACGGCGCGTCGGTGCGGGTCCAGCTCGAGAGGAGCCGTTCCTCGTCCTCGTCCGACAGGACGTTGACGTCGCGGAGGCACGTGCGCCGCTCGACGAGGTCGTCCAGGAACGCTCGGAACTGGGCGTACATCCGCGAGACCGCCTGCGCATCGAGCACCTCCGGGCGATGGCTCCAGGCGGTGGCGCGGGCGTCGTCCGGGACGATCACCGTCAGGTCGGCGACCGGGCTCGCGCTCGCGGTGCCCTCCAGCGAGGGCACGCGCTGGAGCAGGAGGGGCGGCGCCTCCTCGTGCCAGGCGCGCGCACGGGCCGCGTCGGCGGGGTGCCGCAGGGCGACGTCGAGCGGATAGGAGGCGTGCTTCTGGACCTGCTGGAGCTCCTCGCGGAAGCCCTTCAGGTACGCGTCGAACTCCGCGCTGCCCTCCACCCGGACCTGCAGCGGGAGCCGCGCGGAGAAGAGTCCCTGGCCTTGGGAGACGACCCGCTCGAGCCCGGCGTGACGGAAGGCGACCGTGAACTCGCTCTTGCCGGCGATGCGGGACAGGTACGCACAGAGGGCCGCCAGCAGCGCATCGGCCGCCGCGCCCTCGAAGCGCTCCAGGAAGGCGAGGGGCGTGTCGAAGCGCTGCGCGGCCGGCGGCCCCGAGCGCGACCCCGGGCCGCGCCGCGCGAACGGGATCTCGACCGGCTCGATGCTCGCGAGGCGGCCGAGCCAGAAGCCCTCGTGCCGGCGCAGGCCCGCGTCGAGCTCGCCCAGAGCTCGGGCCCGGTCACCGGCAGGCCAGGAGAGCGAGTGTCCCGCCTCGAGGTGATGCGTCCGCTGGAGATCGGCGGGCTCGAGCCGCGCGCCGAGCAGGGTCGTGAGGCTCGAGAGGCGGAGTCCGTGAGTGCCGGTGGACACGGTCACGGCGTCCGCGGTCACTTCCGTCACGGTGCCCGGCGGGTGGTGGGACCGTGAGGCGAGCACCTCGACGCGACGCACGGCGATAGGAGTGTCGCCGACCCAGGTCTTGGCGGTGGTGAGCGGATTGGGGTACGGGCCGAACTCCAGCGCCCTCACCAGGGCGGCGATCTCCTCCGCCGGAGCCGACCAGTCGATGGCCCCGGCGGCCGCGGGCCGCTGGTCCTTGGCGAAGTAGCGCCGCCGCTGGAGGTCCTGCGGTCGCGGCTCGAGAGCTTCGTTCTCCATGCGGACGAGCAGCTCCTCGAAGCTGGCGACGCCGGCCTCGTAGCACTTCGCGTTCAGCGTCAGGGCGGTGTCGTCCGCGTCGATGGGAAACCGCGCCTGCCCGAGAATGTCGCCCGCGTCCGGACGCTCGGTCATGACGTGCCAGGTGACGCCATGCTCGCGCTCCCGGTTCAGCAGCGCCCAGGACGTGACGTTCAGGCCCGCGTACTCGGGGAGGGGTCCGTCATGGAAGTTGATGGCCCCGCGGCGTGGCAAGGCAAGGAGCGCGGCCGGGAGGATGGCGAGGTGCACGACGCTGAAGAGGTAGTCGAAGGACTCCTGCGCCAGCCGGGCCGTCAGCTCACGGTCGGGTGCGAGGCAGGCGATGCCGTGCTCCTCCGCCCAGCGCCGCACGGCCGGATCGGCGGTGACGACGGCGCGCAGATCGTGACCGCGCCGCAGGAAGGACTCGCCACATCGAATCAGCAGCGACTGGCCACCGATGAAGACGCCGCTGAGAGTCGATGAAGACATGTGCCACCTCGCGTGATGGACCGCCGGCTCGATGCAGGGCGCAGCCTCAATGCGCTGCCGAGGCAGCCTCGCTGAGCGGGAAGGCTCTCGCAGGGTTGCCCGTCGCGAGGGAGTCCTCCGCGATGTCGCGATACAGGACGGCCCCTGCCGAGATCTTGGAGCGCGCGCCGACTCGCACGTTGGGCGTGACGACGGCATGCGTGCCCATCAAGACGCCGTCGCCCAGGCTGCTCCCGCCATTCACGAGGGCGCACGGCGAGAGCACGCAGAACGAGCCGATGCGGGTGTCGTGTCCGGCCGAGGAGTGCAGGTTGAGCAGCACGTGGTCCTCGAGCTGGGCGTACGACCCGACGTTCGCGAAAGGCCCGATGACGCAGCCGCTGCCGATGCGCGCCGTCGGGGCCAGATAGGCGGTCGGGTGGACGACCGAGGCGAACCGGGCTCCACGACGCGCGAGCCGCTCCACGAGCATGCGGCGGAGACCCGGATCTCCCAGGGACACGACGAACCGGTCGTGCTCCTGGATGCGGTAGCTGTGCGTGTCGCCGACAATCTCCACGCCCATGACCCTGCCGATGGAGTCGAGCGCGGTGGGGTCGTCGTCCAGGAAGCCCTTGATCCTCACGGAGGGCGTGGTCAGGTGAACGTCGTGCACGTACTGCAGCAGCTCGCGACCGAAACCGCTGGCGCCCACGACGATGACATCCATATCCCGGCTGGCCTCCCAACTCCCGTGAGCAGCCGGCAGCGGTCACCTGCCGGTCGGCGTGCGAGAACGGCTTCTGGACTGGGCCACTCACCTAGCCACGCCAGCATCCGCGGGGCACTCGGCCAGGTGGGGCGTCGCTGCGGTCTCCTCGTCGACTCGCGACTCTCGCGGACGCCTGCCGCTCGAGCCTTCCGGCAACCTCTGGCCGCAGAGATCGTTCGCCTGCTCCCTTGGAGATCTTCAGCGGCAGAGCTCAACGCAGCAGGCGGCGGTAGCGCCCGCCCTGGAAGATCAACGGCGCGCGGCGGTCGTCTTGGGCGAAGCGTTCGACCTGCCCGATGAAGATCAGATGGTCGCCGCCCGGGTAGCGGGCCACATTGGCGCACTCGAAGCTGGCACAGGTGCCGGCCAGGACCGGCGCTCCGCCAAGACCGGACTGCCAGACCACGCCGTCGAACTTGTCTTCCAGGCGAGAGGCGAACCGGTGGGAGACGTCTTCTTGGTCGGCGGCCAGCACGTTCACCGCGAAATGGGTGGCGGCCGCCAGCACCGCCAGGTTCGGGGAGTTGGCAGACAGGCTCCAGAGGACCAACGGCGGCTCCAAGGAGACCGAGTTGAAGGAGCTCACCGTCAGCCCCACTGGCAGGCCGTCGTGGCCCAGGGCCGTCACGACGGTCACCCCGGTCGCAAAGCCACTCAGGGCGGAGCGGAACGCACGGAGGTCGAGCGAGGCCGGCGCGAGCGCGGCACGGCTGGCATCGACGCGGAGCAGGGTGGCGTCTCGAGTCGGGGAGGTCATGTGCGACGTGCTGACATGCGCTGGCTGTCGGGCAACCCGCCTCGGCTTCAGCCGCGACGCCTCAAAGCGCCGCGTCTTACCGCCTGGGGAAAATGGAGCGGGAAATCCAGGGCTGGAAGTACCGGTGAGGGCAGTGGCGCAGCCGCCAGGGAGCCGAAAGAGGGGAAGGTCGAATGCTGAGGGCGACCGTCGGCGCCTTCCTGACTCTCGGTTCAATCCCACCTGCCCCGCGCGCACCGAGAGCGGCCCAAGCGCCCAGCGACAGCGCTCACGGCAGCGGGTGCTCGGAGGGAGGTGTGCTGCCGGACCTGGAGACGCGCGTCGACAGCCAGTCCACGAGCGGCGAAATCATGCTCTCGACCGCGCTCGATCCGTGGCCCGCGAAGGGTGCGACAAGCTTTCGCTTGTCGGTGCTCCTCGCTGCGGCGAGCAGCTCGTCATTGCCTTTGGGGTCGACGAGCGCGTCCGCGGCGCCCTGGACGATCAGCACCGGCACGTCCGCCGCTGCGAGGTTCGGCGCACAGGCGTCCATGACCTTCTTCTGAGCCATGAGGTAACGCATGCTGAAGTAGCGGACGACGAGGGGATCTCCCTGCATGGCCAAGGCCTCCGCGCGGTCGAGGTCATTCTTCACCGCCGACGGATGGCTGTTCAGGTCGACCGTGAGCGCCGAGGGGCGGAAGAGATAGTTCGCGGCGTAGACGACGTAGTCCCCGAACGACGGCCCCATTCCTTCCGAGTAGGTCATTCGGTACGCAGGATTGACCAGGATGACGCCGGCGAGCGCACCTTTCGAGCGCGCCGCGACGTGAAGGGCGAACGCCGCGCCGGCGCTGTGCCCGAGCAGGAACAGCGGTCTGCCTGGGAAGCGCGCGCCGAGCTGGCGGAGGAACGCCTGGTAGTCACCGAGGAAGAGCTCGTAGTCCTCGATGTCGCCGCGCATGCCCGAGGAGTAGCCGGTGCCTCGCGGGTGCAGGACGGCCGTCGCAAACCCAGCCTGGTGCAGCGCCCGCGTGAAGTCGGGGTAAAGAGGCGTGGAGGCGATCTCGGGTCCGAGCACATACCAGACGACTCCGCGCGGCTCGGCGGCTCCCTCGACCGACGTGTAGAGCTGCTCGCCGCCAGCGCCCGACAGGTAGACAGCCGAGGGCGGCGGGGCCAGGGGTGGCCTCGTCATACGGGGATACGAGGCACATCCGGCAGCGAGAAGCCCCATGGCCAGACCGACGAGCGTGCTCTTCATGGAACGGCGTGCTTTCGGAGCATCGGGTTTCCGCGAGGTGCCGCCCGCCCGACGCCGATGGTCGGCCGCAAGCGTCCTGCGCGAGGCCGCAGGTTCAGCGATGGTGAATGCCGGTGGCAACAGGAAATGGGAGGCAAGTGCCAGTCCCGCGAGACAGGTGACGGGACACCTGACGCAGGGCCAGCTTCCCCGCCAGGAACGCGGCACCGGGATCGAGCGGTCCGTGCCACTCCGCTGATCCCGGACGAGCTCGAAGCGCCGAGCCACGGCTCACCGGAGCGGGCCCTCGTGCGGCGTCGCGCCGACGAGAAGATGCGAGGCAGTCCGGGGGTTCCTCAGGTAGTCCGGGAACTCGGAGGACGGATGGACCCCACCTCAGAGGCGAGCAAGGGCACCGAGGCCGCCTCCCTGGCGGGCGCCGACTTGCTGTTCCAATTCGAGCGCGCGCTCCTGACGCTGGACGACGGCGAGGCCCGGCGCGTGCTGAACCTCGCCTGCGCCGGGCGCCCGGCCGTGGAGGCCGTCGAGGTGCTGATCGCGCCGGCCCTGGAGCACCTCGGGCAGGGCTGGGAGGCTGGCACCATCGCCTTGTCGCAGGTCTACATGGGCGGACGGCTGTGCGAGGACCTCGTGAGCTCGCTGCTGCCGGAGGCGAACGAGGCCCGAGCCACCGGCTCTTCGCCCTGCATCGCCATCGCCACGCTCGACGACTACCACCTGCTCGGCAAGCGCATCGTGCTCTCGGCTCTGCGCGCGAGCGGCTTCGCGGTGCGCGACTACGGGCAGGGCACGGCGGAGGCGATCGGCTCGAGGGCCGCCGAGGACGGGATCGACCTGCTCCTGGTCTCGACGCTGATGCTCGCCTCGGCCCTCAGGGTCAAGCCGCTGCGAGCGTTGCTGTCGCGCCTGGGCTCCCGGGCCCGCCTGGTCGTCGGCGGCGCCCCCTTCCGCCTGGACGCCGGGCTCGGCGCGGAGGTCGGGGCCGACGAGGTGGGCACCAACACCGCCCAGGCCATCGAGAATCGTGCGGCGGCTCAGCGCCGGAGGCCCGCCGTGAGCCCGGCCGCGTGGACCTCCGCGGCGCGCATCGGAGCCGCGCTCGGCCATCGCGAGGCCGACCGCGTGCCGTTCCTGCTGCTGCTCACCATGCACGGGGCGCGGGAAGCTCGGCCTGACCATCCGCGACTACTTCGCGCGGGCCGAGACCGTGGCGGAGGGCCAGCTGCGCATGCAGGCGCGCTACCGCCACGACTGCCTCTACGCCTTCTTCTACGCCGCGCTCGAGCTCGAGGCCTGGGGGGCGCCGACCCGCTTCTGGGACGACGGGCCCCCGAACGCGGGGCCGCCCATCGCCGGGAAGGCCGAGGAGATCCTCGCCCTCGCGCCGCCGCGGGTGGAGGACGCCCGCTGCCTGCACCGGGTGCTGCAGGCGATCTCCATGCTCAAGGCGCGCTCCCGGGACGTGCCGATCGTCGGCGTGGTGATGTCCCCCTTCTCGCTGCCCGTGATGCAGCTGGGGTTCGAGCGCTACCTGCAGGTCCTGCACGAGCGGCCCGACCTGCTCGCCCACTTGCTGAAGGTGAACGAGGAGTTCTGCGTCGCCTGGGGCAACGCGCAGCTGCGCGCCGGGGCCAGCGCCCTGTGCTACTTCGACCCCTGCTCCTCGCCGACCATGGTCGCGCCCGACCTCGTCCGCCGCTACGGCTTCCCCGTCGCCCGGCGGGTGCTGTCGCGCTTCGAGGGGCCGGCGGTCATCCACATGGCCTCGGGGCGCTGCCTGCCCATCGTCGAGGATCTGCGCGGCACCGGCACCCCGGCGGTGGGGGTCAGCACCCTCGAGGACCTGCGCGAGCTCAAGGAGGCGTGCCGCGGACGGCTGGCGATCTTCGGGAACCTCAACGGCGTGGAGATGCGCCACTGGGACTCCGCGCGGACCGAGCAGGCCGTCAAGGACGCGCTCGCGAGCGCCGGCGGCGGAGGAGGCTTCCTGCTCTCCGACGCGCACGGTGAGATCCCCTTCCAGGTGCCGGAGGACGTGCTCGACGCCCTCTCGGACGCCGTCCACCGCTGGGGCGCCTACCCGTTGCGCTGGGCGCAGGAGGCCCGGCGATGAGGACCGCGGTCGCCGTGTGCAGGACCTTCGAGGCCGAGGCGCGCCTCGTCCTCCAGGAGGTCGACCTGCGGGGAGTCGACCTCGTCCTTCTCCCCCCGGCCTGCGGGCGGCCGCGCCGCACCGACCCCGGCCCTCGAGGCCTGCAACCCGGGCCCGGCGAACGCGTGGAGGTCTTCGCCGCGCGGGGCTGCGTCGGCGCGGCCCTGGGCTGCGAGCGATGCACGGTCCACGTGCTGGACCAGTGCTGCGAGCTGGTGGCCCCCCCCGCCCTCGTCGCACACCTGCTCCGCTCCGGTGCCTACCTGGTGACTCCCGGCTGGCTCGTCCGCTGGCGCGCGCAGCTGGACCAGCTGGGCCTCGACGCGGCCACGGCCCCGGCGCTCTTCGGCGAGACGATGAAGCGGGTGGTGCTGCTGGACACCGGCGCGGTCCCTGGGGCCGCCGACCGGCTGCGCGAGCTCGCCGCGTTCGTCGGCCTGCCCGCGGAGGTCCTGCCGGTGGGCGTGGACCACCTTCGGCTGCGGTTCTCGGCCGCCCTCTCGCGCCGGCGCGTGGAGGACGAGCGCGCCGAGTCCCTCGCCGCCGTCGGACGGGCGCACCGCCGGTCGACCCACTACGCCGCGGCGTTCGACCTGCTGGGCACCCTCACCGAGATCGGCGAGGAGAAGCGGGTGATCGAGCGGGCGCTCGAGGTCTTCTGCATGCTCTTCGCCCCCCGCGAGGCGACCTTCGTCTCGGTCGTCGACGGCGCGGCGACCGGGGTGGTCTCCCGGCCGCCGCGCACGCTCGACGCTCGCGCCCTGCTCCCCCGGCTCCGGCCCGATCTCGACGGCCGGGTCGTGGGCGCCGACGGCTTCGTGCTGCCGGTCAAGCACCTCGACCGGCTGCTGGGCGCGGTGCAGCTCCAGGGGGTCGCCGCGCCCAGCCACCTGGAGCGCGACCTCGGGCTCGCGGCGACCGTCGCCGGGGTGTGCGGCCTGGCCGTCGCCAACGCCCGCGAGTACGAGCTGGTCAAGCGCGGCGAGGAGGCGCTGCGCGAGGCCAACGCCCGCCTGGTCGAGGTCGACCAGCGCAAGAACGCGTTCCTGGCGATGCTCTCGCACGAGCTGCGCAACCCGCTGGCCCCCATCCGCAACAGCGTCTACATCCTCGAGCGGGCGAGGCCGGGCGGAGAGCAGGCCCTGCGCGCCCGCGAGGTGATCGACCGGCAGGCGCGGCACCTGTCCCGGCTCGTCGACGACCTCCTCGACGTCACGCGCATCTCGCGGGGCAAGATCCGGCTGCTGCGCGAGCGCGTCGAGCTCAACCACCTGGTGCGGAGCGCTGGCGAGGACTTCCGCGAGCTCTTCCACCGGAGCGGCCTGGAGCTGCGCGTCTCGGTGCCCGACGAGCCGCTCCTCGTGGACGGCGATCCCACGCGGCTCGCGCAGGCCATCGGCAACCTGCTGCAGAACGCCGCCAAGTTCACGCCCCCGGGGGGCCACGCGGTGTTGAGCCTGGGCGCCGAGGGCGAGGGGTGGGCGGCCGTCCAGGTCCAGGACGACGGAGCGGGGATCCAGCACGAGCTGCTGTCCAAGGTCTTCGAGCCGTTCGTGCAGGCCGACACGACGCTCGACCGGAGCCGCGGCGGCCTGGGCCTCGGCCTCGCCCTGGTGAAGGGGCTCGTCGAGCTGCACGGTGGGACCGTGGGGGTGCGCAGCGAGGGCCCGGGCAGGGGCGCGCTGTTCACGCTGCGCATGCCTCTCGAGGTGCCCTCCCGCCCGCGGCCCGGACCGGTGGCCGAGCCAGCAGGCGCCCAGCCGTGGACGGGGCGCAGTCTCTCCGCCATCCACGACGCCCCTGGCGCGACCGAGGACCTCTCCGGCGCGTAGCAGGCCGGCAGCCCGAGCGGGGCGCCCTGCGCGTCAACCCCCTTTGCAGTCCGGCAAGCCGCATGACGTCCCCGGTGCGCATCACGTGCCGGCCCCGAGGGAGCGCCGCTGGCATGCCGCCTTGCAAGGACCTCGCTCGCGGAGCCCGTCACGTTCGGCCCCGGGAGGAGGACCTGCATGCACGCCACGGTGTTGCTGCTGCTGGTGGCCGGCGCGGCGCCGGCAGGCAAGAGCGCCACGGCCTCCCTCTCGGCGATCGAGGATGCGATCCTCGCCGAACCTGCTCCTGCCGCCCGCCCCTCCGCGCGCTCGGCGTGGGACGGGACGAGCACGCCGAAGTACTTCCAGCAGCTCCAGGGGCGGTGGGCGCTGTCCGAGGAGGAGCAGGGGCTGCTGCGCCGAAACGGGTTCGTGGTCTCGCCACGCTTCCGGCAGTTGGGTTGGCCGGATGCGCTGCACGAGATCCACCGCTCGCAGCAACCGCTGTTCGTCTCGAGCGACGCCGTCTTCCACACCGTCTTCCGCTCCCACGAGGAGTTCGTGTCGGGCGTGGAGCGCGAGGTGCTCGCCCCGCGCCTGGTGCGCATCGTGCGCGCGATGCAGGGCGCGCTGCCCGCTGCCCGCGCGCTCTGGCCCCGCGAGGTCGGCGAGGACGTCGAGCTCTACCTGCGGATGGCCAGGCTGCTGGCGGTCGACGAGGGCATCACCGCCAGGGCCGAGGAGGCCGGGTGGCTCGCCCTCATCCGAGGCGCGCGAGGCGTGCAGACGGTCCGCCTCTTCGGCCGGGAGCGGCGCATCGACTTCTCGCGCTTCCAGCCGCGGGGCCATTACGTGACCCACGGCCTAAGGACTACTTCCGGCTCTACACCTGGCTCGCCTACGTGGAGCTGAACCTCGTCTCCCGCGCCTGCGCCAGCTCCAACCCGGTCGTGTCGAAGGAGGAGACGCCCCGCGAGGCGCTCGTGGCGCTGGCGCTCTCGGACCTGGTGGAGCGCGCCGGGGTCTCCACCGACCTCGCCTCCGTCGAGCGGCTGCTCGAGGCGCTTGCAGGCGGGAGGGAAGACGTCTCGCCCGGGGACCTGTCGAACCTGCGGCGCGAGGCCGACCTCCGAGCGCTCGACGCTCGCGCGTCGGAGGCCCTGCGGACCGCCATCGGCGCGGGCTTCCAGCGCCAGGTCAACCACCACGTCATGCCCGACCAGGACGTGACGGTGCGGCCCCTGCCGGTCGTCGCCACGCTGTTGGGCCTGCGGTCGACGCCCGAGGCGAGGTCGCTCGGCTCGATCCAGTACGACCTTTCGGCGCTCAAGATCGCCTACGTCCTCGGCCACGACCGAGCGCTGCGCTACTTCGACGACCAGGAGGGCCTCGCGGAGCTCGAGCGGGCGCGCAAGGACCTGCGGGCGGACGGGCCCGACCTCTATTCGCAGTGGCTCGGGGCGGTGAGGGCCATCGCCGACCCTGCGAAGGGCGTCGCGCCCTCGTTCGCCGAGCGCGAGGCCTACCTCGACCGGCGACTCGACTCGGCGCTCGTCTCCTATGGCCAGCTGCGCCACAACCACGTGCTCATCGCAGGCGAGCCCTACTTCGAAGGAGGCTGCCGTGTCCCCGAGGCCTACCTCGACCCGGCGGTCGCGGTGTACGAGGCGCTCGAGTCGTACGCCAAGGCGGGCGAGGCCGCGGCCCGGGAAGCTCCCGGCGCTGGGCGCACGGGGGCTCGGCGAGCGCGCGAGCCGATACTTCGCGCGGATGGAGAAGCTGATGCGCGTCCTGCAGGCGCTCTCGCGGCAGGAGCTCGCGAACCAGCCGCTCAGCGCGAACGGCCAGCGCTTCCTGGCGGCGGTCGTCGAGCTGTACGCCCTGACGGCCATCTACGTGAACACCTGGTCGGCGCGCTACGACGGCTGGTACTTCGATCTCTTCTTCGGCGACGTCCAGGCCGGCTCGGAGTTCATCGCGAGCGTCTTCACCCATCCGCGAAACGGAACGGTCGAGTACGTCGGCGCGCGGACGCCCGAGCTCGGCTTCCTCGTGGTCGACACCGGCGGGCCGCCGCGCCTGATGGTCGGGCCGGTGGCGCGGGGCTTCGTGGCGGTGGGCCCGCTCGCGGGCCGCTTCGACGACGAGCAGGTGGCGCGCGACCTGCCGCCTCGCCGTTTCGTCGATGCGCCCTGGTCGGCGAGCTACCGCCCGGCCGAGAAGGGATACGTGGCGCTGCGCCAGACGGACGAGAGCCGGTTCGACGCGACGAGCACCGCGGGAGGACGAGTGACCTTCCGAGCGCGCGGGGAGCACGGCGTCCTGTTGTGGTCCACCTCCCGGCCTGCGGAGCGGGCGGCGAACGCGAGGGGCGTCTACTCGGCGAAGGTCGAGGTCCCCGGCGAGATCCTGAGCCGGGCTCGCGTGGTCTCGGCGGAGTCGCACGGGGTGATCGCCGAGGCGAGGGTGCTGATCCGGGTGCCGTCGCACGCGCCGGGGATGACGCAGAAGCCTTGAAAGGGCGGATTCGGCCAATCGCCGGGGCCGCGCAGCAAGGTGAGCCAGAGCGTCGAACCCCCGAGGACCTCGCCGGGTTGCCTGCCGCCGCACCGTGCGACCTGGACTGCCTAGGTACAATCGCCGGCAAGATGGAATGCGAAGGCAAGCGCCTCGTCCTCCTGCTGGCCCTCCTCACCGGCTGCTTCACGCCGACGACCGAGGGTCCATCTCGCGACGCCGGCGCAGCCGACGCCGGGCCCGCCGGGTTCGCGACCTACGGCGAGTTCGCCACCGCCTACGCCGCGGCAAAGTGCGCCACGGCGAAGGCCTGCTGCCACGACGCGCCCTTCGACGTGGCCCGATGCGAGCAGGCCTACGCCCCTTTCCACGCCGACCTCGTGGACACCTCAGTCGCCCAGGGCCAGGCGGTCTTCATGAAGGACCGCGCCAGCCTGTGCGTGGAGGCCATCCGCGCAGCGGCGACGACGTGCCCCGGCGTGCGAAACCTCTTCGTCGCCGAGGAGCCGAGCCAGGAGCGGCACTGCAGCCGGACCCTCGTCGGCGCCGCGCAGAAGGGCGCGCCGTGCGACCAGGAGCGGGTGTTCTGCGCCGAAGGGCTCGCCTGCACGAGCATCGACGACGCTCCCGCCGTCTGCGTGCCCGCGGGCCATCGCGCCGGTGAGCCGTGCGGAGACTTCTGCGACGCCGCCTACCTCTTCTGCGATCCCCAGGTCGGCGCCTGCGCCCCCTATCGCACGCTCGGTGAGGAGTGCGACGCCAGCGCGGCCTGCCTTGGCCTCCGCTGCGACCAGGACGCCGCCACCCAGACCTGGCGCTGCGTCGCCGGGCTGCCTGCCGGCGCGGCGTGCTCGAGCGACGCCGAGTGCCAGTCGCTCGTGTGCGAGACCACCGCCACCTGCCGCGCACAGAAGGGCACGGGCGCACCGTGCAGCGACTTGAAGGACTGCGAATCCTTCATCTGCCGGGCCGACGGCACCTGCGCGTCGACGAACGCCTACTGCAACCTCTACTGAGCCCGCCGCTGCCGCCGCGCGAGCCAGGCGTCGACCCGCGGGCGACTCGGGAGGGGCAGACCTTGGTCTTGCAGGAGGATGCGACGGGAGTCTCTTGGCCGCAGCGGGTGCAGCGCAGGAGTGAAGCCCTCCTCAGGCGCTCAAGGCGGGTCCTGGCCGTGCTGGTACCGGTAGCCGGCCGGCAGGTTGGTGACCGCCGCCTGGGCCGGCTGCGCGGGATCGAACGGCGTCCAGGAGAGGCCCAGGCTGCCTCGCCGCCCCTCTCTCCAGGACCGCGGGGGGCCTGTCTTTGCGGCGATGGGGCGAGCGAGGGCGCGGCGACCTCCCGCAGAGCGACCGCGGAGCGCCGCGGGTGCTTATTTCACGGCGGGAGGGAAACACATGGAAACCACGCACCAGTACTCCGGACCGATGGCAGACAAGCTGGCCGAGCTCGTACGCACTCGACTGGAGGACGCAGTTCGCGAGCGCCTCGGTGAGGTGATTCGCGAGAACGTGGCGTCGGCCATCCGCGAGAGACTGGGCGACGCCGTGCGGTCGGCCATCGCCCAGAGATCGACGTACTCCGGCGGCTATCAGACCGGCATCGACCCGGACAGACTCGCCGGGTTCATCCGCGACCGCCTGCACGAGGGCCTCCGTGAGAGGGTGGTCGAGGGCGTCCGCGAGAAGATCGGCGAAGTGCTCCGCGCCCGCCTGGGCGAGGCGCTGCAGGCGGCGTACGCCGAGTCGCAGGTGGGCTACGGCATGCAAGACCAGCAGAAGCTCGCGGGCTTCCTCGAGGAGAAGCTGAAGGAGAACCTGAAGGAACGCATCGCCGAGAAGGTCCGCCAGCGGGTGCTCGAGGGGCTTCAGGACCGCCTGGCCGAGACTCTCAAGTACGCCTTCTCGCAGGCCCAGCCCGGGCCGCAGGGCCTCGACGTCGAGCGCATCACGCAACACGTGCGCGAGCGCCTGGCCGAGAACGTGCGCGAGAAGATGGGCGAGGCGCTGCGCGACCGGATCGGCGAGGCGGTGCGCGAGCGCATCGGCGAGGCTCTCCAGTCCTACCCGCAGGGTCCGGGCCCATCCTTCGCCGTCGACTCCGAGCGCGTCGCCGAAGCCGTCCGCAACCGGGTGGGCGACGCCCTGCGCGACGAGATGCAGCAGACCCTGCGCAAGCACGTCGCGGCGGCGGTGCGCGAAGCGATGCCCCACTGACGCGAGCCAACGGCATCGCGCGCCTCGAAGCCGGCCGAGGTTCCGCTACCTCCGAGATTCGTGGGAGGAGAGCTCCCGAGGTAGGAGAGAGGTCGTGCGCTCCTGGCGCAGGGTCGAGAGCCTGCGCAGGAGCGCGATGGGGGCGATGTCGAGCGTCGAGGTCAGCGCAAGGCCGGGCTCGACGAGGCCCTGCATGAATTCCTCGAATGGCTCGTTTTGAGTCCGTGCTGGCCGTGGGAAGTCGTAAGTTGTAGGCCGCTCTGGCGGCAAGTCTCCGCGCCCGCGAAAGGCCTCCACGTGATTCTATCTGGCCGCCGCAGCCGCCGTCGCCGCGCTCGTGCTGGGCCTGCTCGCGCTGCGCGCCTGGCAGACCTCGCAGGCGCTGCACATGAAGGCCGGCCCCCTGGAGACCGCCCGGCCGGGCGGCATGGTCCACGTGATGGGCCGCGTCGCGCCCTCCGAGCACCTGCTCACGAGCCCCATGCTGGGCAAGGAGTGCGTGTTCTTCCGCCACTCGGTGAGCTACTACACCCCGGCCACCGCCGATGAGCCCGCCCACGAGAGCGAGAGCGTTCTCGCCGAGGACCGGACCGACTTCGTCATCGAGGACTCCACCGGGCGCGTGCTGATCGCGGTCGCGGGGGCGCGCTTCGTCATGGAGACCGACTTCTCCAAGGGCGAGAGGTGCGGGCCGGAGCCCAAGAGCAGGAACTTGCTCGGGCTGGAGTTCCCGGCCGACGACGACCGCCCCACCCGCACCGAGCTCGAGACCTTCCTCGAGCCGGGCGACCTCGTCCGCGTGGTCGGCCGCGCGCACGGCTCGGCCCCGCGCACCGACACCGAGGACCCGGCGATGGTCGTCAGCAAGAAGGGCTCGACGGTCTTCGTGATCAGCGACAAGGAGAAGGGGACGCTGCTCGACGGGTACTCCCAGCGCGTCATCGTCTACGGCGCGGCCGCGGGCTTCCTCTTCGGCACCGCCGTCCTCTGTACCGGCATCTCCTTCATGCCCACGCCGGAGGAGGATCCGGTCCCGGTGGACCGGACCATGAAGCCCATCCAGCGGGTCAAGCGCCCTTCGGCGGACTGACGGCCCGGTGCGAAGCCCAGGGCCGCCGCGCTCAGGACGATCGCGTCGCCGGCCAGTTGTCGGGAAGAGCGCTCCTGTCTTCGGCACTCCTGCACAGCCCCGCCTGACTGCGCTCGCTGAAGCAACGTTGAGGCCTGCTGAAGGTATGTCAGTAACCATCAACATGGGAGGCGCCCCGAGGGCGTACCGGCTCGCCGGGTGGCGATACGGCGTCGCTGGAGGCTGGCGAGAGGCTTGCGAGAGCTAGCGCGCCCGGCCGTGTCGGACCCGTGCGGTAGCGTCCTTGGCACCAAGGAGGCCGAGGCCATGACGAGCTGGGCGGCGACGAGCGCGGCGACGATTCAGGTGATCATCCACAGCGAGCACCTGGCGATGGAGCAGGGCGAGGGCTGGCACGAGACGCAGGACTGGGGCTCGCTTCGACAGGCGGTGACCGATGCGCTCGAGGTCGAGCTCCCGGACGCGCCGGTGGAGGTGGAGATCCGCCACCTCGTTGTGGGAGCCGGTTGCGGGACGTGGGTCTTCGACGAGGACGGCGCGGTGATGCCGGAGGAGACCCGGCAGGCGGAGGCCGTCGTCAACGAGGCGATCGAGCTGTGGATGTGGACGGCGATGGAGGCCGGCTGCGAGCTCGACCCTGGCTCTGCCGAACCGGGCGATTTCGCCGGGGCCGTGGAGCTCGACGGCGAGGTCTTCCCACTGGCCGAGCTGATCCCGCAGCTGGGGTAGCGGCGGAGCGACGTGGCCGGCGCGTTTGCGGGGGTTGCATGGGATCCGCCCGCGCCGCAATACCGCGTGAAGACGTTGGCGCCGTCACTCCAGGCCGGTCAGAAGGTCCCGGCGACCGCCAGGGCCGCGCCGCCGGCGACGGGCGCCACGACCGCCGCGGCCTGGGGCTCGGCGGCCGGAGAAGACGAGCCGCTGGTTACCAGCAGCACCACGCCGGCAATGGCCGCGGCTGCGCCGACCCCGAGCGAGATGTTGGCGACCAGGCCCTGCGTCTTGGCGGAGTCGGAGAGGTTCTTGTAGGTCACCGGGTCCGTCTGCGGAGTCTGCCTGGCCTGCTGCGCCACGCTCGCCGCGTTCAGGCCGAGCCCCAGCCCGGCCCCGGCCGCCGCCACGCCGACGCCCAGCGTCGCCCAGCCCGCGGCCCAGCGCGCGGAGGAGCGCCCCGTCCCCGCGGAGGCCTGCGCCTCGGCGGACGCCTCGGCCTTGGGAGGAGCGGCCGCCATCAGCTCGCGGACGAACGACTCGAGGTCAGGCCGCGCCGCCTCGCCCTGGCCCGAGAGCGGCCGAGACAGCGCGCCCAGGGCCTTGCCGGCCGCGTCGGCACGCAGCCCCACCAGCGTCGTGCCCGCGGGGGAGGACTTGAGGCCCACCGCGAGCAGCTCGTCCGCCTCGGCCCACTTCGCCAGCGCCGCCGCGGCTCCGGTGGCGGCCGCGGGCGAGCGCGTCAGCCCGTCGCGCACGTCCTGGGACAGCGCCACCGCCTTGAGGCCCTCGGGCAGCGGCTCCAGCGTCAGCGAGAGGGCGCCGTCGGGCCCGGCGAAGCCCTTGGCCTGCGCCGTCACGTAGCCGGGGCTGAAGGCCGTGACGTAGTGGTTGCCCGCGGGCAGCTCGCCGACCACCAGCGGGCTGGCGCCGCGCAGCACGCCGTCCACGAACACCATCGCCGTCACCGGCGAGACCCTGACGTCGAGCACGCCCTTGGGCAGCGCGCGGGCCTTGGCGCGCACCTCGTCGAGCGCCTTGGTGGCCTCGGGCGTCATCCGGCCGGCCTTCCACTTGTAGTCGGCGCTCAGCGCCAGGACGCGACCCATGGCCCCGCGCGCATCGCCCTTCTTGCCGTCGGCGAGCAGCGCCACCGCCTCCAGCGCCACCGCGTCGAGCAGCAGGGGCATCGCCACGCGCAGGTCCGCCTCCTCGAGCAGCGCCTGGGCCTGCCGCGCGAGCGTGACCGCCTTGGCGAACTCCATCTCGTCGAACGCGTCGCCGCCCGCCGCCAGCGCCTTGGCCGCCTCGTCGCCCTTGGCGCGCCGGGGATCCGCCTGGCCGCCGCGGGCGCGCTCGTCGAGCCTGATCGGCGCGACCCGGGCGTCGGCCGCGAGCGCCGCCTCCAGCGCCGCGTTGGCCAGCATCGCCTCGCCGGTCGACTGCCCGTCGAGCGCGACGGAGACGATGGCGGCCTTTCGGGCCTGCTGGGCCGCGGCGGTCAGCGGCGCGGAGCACAGCAGGGCGGTTACGACGGCAAGGATGCGCGGGGCGTGGGACAAAGGCTCCTCCTTCGAAAAGTCGATCCTGACGCTAGAAGCGGACCACCATCTTGGTGGTCTGGTCCGCGACGATCTCCACCTCGCGCTCCTGCTCGACCGCGGTCGGCGGGTTGACCACGCGCAGCTTGTGCTTGCCCGCAGGCAGCTGGATGCCTGCGGCGGGCGAGTCCCTGCCGGTGTCCGCACCGTCGACGTAGATGTGGCACCAGGGGTTGCAGTTGACGTTGAGGAGGCCCACGCCCTTGGCTGCGGCCTTGGGAGCACTGGGCTCGGCGGCGGCCACCTTTGGCGCAGGCGCCGGTCGCGCCGCCGGGCGCCGCTCGGCCGGCACAGGCTGCTTGGCGAGCGGTGCGCGTGCCGGGGTGGGCGCCGGTTCAGGCTCGGGCGCGGGATCGGCCGGCGGTGCCGGCGGAGTTGGTGGCGGGGGCGGCTCGACCGCGACTGCGACCGGAGCTGGCGGCGGGGGCAGGGGGGCCGGGACGGGAGCAGGCGGCGGGGAAGGGAGCGCTGCGGTGGGCGGGGCGGGCGAGGGGGAAAGGGGCTCGACGGCGGGGGGCGTGCCGGGCTTGAGCAGCAGCGCCACGGTGAGCGCCGACACGACCATGCCGCCCACCACCATCGCCGGCACCTTCCACTTCGGCGCCGGGAGGGCCGCGGCCTGGTCCATCGCCAAGGTGTCGCGATCCGCCTCCTCGAGGATGGCGGAGTCGGGCACCGCCATGGTCTTCTCGCTGGCCACCGGCGAGGACACGATCAGCGTCGGGCGGTTGCCCAGGGCGTTGACGCCCTCGGGCGGGAAGCCGGGGACGGCCTTCGGCCCCGAGGGGTTGACGTCGCTCACGGGCTTGCGCGCCTTGCGCACCTGCGTGACGAGCTCGGCCACCTCGATGGCGCTCATCCGCGGCCGGTAGGAGGCCAGGAAGTCGCTGAGCGCCGCGCCCAGCGCCCGCGCGTCCGGGTAGCGGTCGGCGCGGTCCTTGGCCATCGCCCGCTCGACCACCAGGCACAGCGCGTCGGGCACCTCGGGGTTGGCCTCCTTCAAAGGCGCCGGCTCGTCGTGGAGGATGGCGTGCAAGAGCGTCATCTCGTTGTCGGCGGAGAAGGGCCGGCGGCCGCACAGCACCTCGTAGAGCGTCACGCCCAGCGCGTAGACGTCGACGCCGCGGTCGACGCCCTGCCCGCGGATCGAGCTCGGGCGCCATGTACGCGTACTTGCCCTTGATGGTGCCGGCCTGGGTGCGGTTGGAGTTGCCCTGGGCTTTGGCGATGCCGAAGTCCACCACCTTGGCGATGCCCGCGCTGGAGACGAGGATGTTGTCGGGCGAGACGTCCCTGTGAATGATGTTGAGCGAGGCGCCGTTCGGGTCGCACAGCGAGTGGGCGTAGTGCAGGCCTTCGCAGACGCCCGCGAGGATGAAGGCGGCGTAGGCCGGGTCGACGGGCCGCTTGGGCTTGGAGAAGGTCAGGAAGTTCCGCAGGCTCTCGCCCTCGATGTACTCCATGGCGATGAAGTACGCGCCGTCGTCCTCGCCGAAGTCGAAGACCTGCACGATGTTCGGGTGGTTGAGCTGGGCGGCCAGCCGCGCCTCGTCGAGGAACATCTGCACGAAGCGCACGTCCTCGATGAACTGCGGCAGGATGCGCTTGATCACCACCTGCTTGGAGAACCCGGCGGGGCCGTCGGCGCGCGCCAGGAACACCTCGGCCATCCCGCCCCGCGCGAGCAACCTCTCCACCGTGTAGCGGCCGATCCGCGTCTGTCCGTCGCTCATGGAGTGTTCGACCCGACTCTGCCCCCGGCTTTGGTTGGACCCGTCCCCGGCCCGGCGCGGCTTGGCAGCCGGACCGAACCGGAGGAAGAGGGCGGCTGCTGCTCAGTGCATCGACGGGCTCATGCGCAGGCCCTGGTAGCTGCCGGAGGTGACCGCCACGGGCTGGGCTCCGGCCGAAGGCTGCACCACGTAGAGGTAGGCCGGCGTGCCCTTGAGCAGCGCCAGGAGCGTGCCGTCGGGGGTGAAGTCGGCGTCGAGCACCGGCTGGTCGAGCGTGAGCGTGGGGGTGGCGCTGGCCAGGTCGACCAGGCCGGCGCCGTCGGCGACGAAGACGTCCGCGCCGCGCACCAGGGCCACGAGCTTGCCCGCCGGGGCCACCCGCAGCCGCGCGGTGCAGTCGGCGCCGGAGGCCAGCGCGCTCGAGGCGCCGGGCGCGCCCGCGGTGACGGCGATGGCGCGGACCTCGCAGGAGGTGCCCTGCCGGCGCAGCACGACTAGACCGCCGCCGGCTCCGCGCCACCCGAAGTCGACCACGCCGTCGGCGACCTGCGCCGCCGAGCCGCCGGCATGGAGCGCCAGGCTCGAGCTCGCCGCGTCCAGGAAGGCGAAGCGGGCCGAGTCCGACGAGTCGAACTTGGGCCGCGACGCCGTGCGCCCGGGGATGGTGGTGGTCGCGGTCTGGCCGTGCCCGTCCCAGCGCACGACCTGGCCGAGGGCGTTGTTGCCCACGACCCGCAGGCGCTCCTTGGCGTAGTCGGGGTGGATGGCGGGCATCCAGTCGAGCCAGTTGGTGGAGGCGGCCTCCACGTCGAACAGGTAGGTCGAGCCGAGCCCGGAGCCGCCGGCGGGGTAGGCCAGCTGCGTGCCGTCGGCGGACCACGCCGGAGAGGGGCTGGCCGAGTTCCAGCCCATGCTCAGCGAGCGCACCACCGTCGGCGTGCCGGCCACCACGAAGTCGACCACGTCCACGCCGCCGGCCTTCTGGTTCACCAGGGCCACGCGGTAGGTGCGCGCGGCGCAGGTGCCCGAGAGGCAGGCCTTGCCCAGCCCGCACGAGAACCCGTCACCCGCCGGGGTCCAGGTGGTGGTGGAGGTGGCCGGCTGGCAGACGCGACAGGGATCGTCGGACTTGACCGCGCCCGCCGTCCAGGTCGCGCCGTCGATGGAGCACAAGGGCTCGCACTTCCTGGCGGCGCACAGAAGGCCGGAGCCGCAGGTCGAGCCGTCGGGCAGCGCGCTCCAGGCCGACGCCGACAGCGAGGGCTCGCAGGCGAGGCAAGGGTTGCCGGACTTGGCCTCGCCGCGCGGGCGCGTCTGGCCGTCGATGAAGCACTGGTCGGCGCGGCAGGTGCCGCCCACGCAGACGTTGCCCGCGCCGCAGGCCTCGGCGCCGTCGGCCAAGGGCGACCAGGCGGTGGTGGAGAGCGCGGGCTGGCACGACTGGCAGGCGTTGACCGGGCTGGGCGCGCCCAGCGCCCAGGTGTCGCCGCCGATGACGCAGACGCTCTGGCAGGTGCCGCTGCTGCACAGCTTGCCGTCCGCGCAGGCCGTGCCGTCGGCGCGGTTGGTGTAGGCGAGCGTGCTCACTGCTGGCTGGCAGGTCTGGCAGGCGTTGGCGGGATTGGCCGCGTCGGCGGCCTGCAGGGCGCCGTCGAGGAAGCAGGAGTTGGCCTTGCAGGCAGCCGCGGCGCAGACGCTGCCCGCGCCGCAGCCGGTGCCGTCGGAGACCGGCTGGAACGCGGTGGTCGAGACCTCGGGCTGGCAGAGGCTCGCAGGGGTTGGCGGGGTTGGGCGCGCCGGCGGCGTAGGAGGTGCCGCCGACCAGGCACGAGGGCCGGCAGGCGCCGCTGCTGCACAGGTTGCCCGCCTCGCCGCAGGCCTGGCCGTCGAGGTTGGTCCAGGCGGTGGTGGAGAGCGAGGGCTTGCAGGCCTGACACGTGTTGTCGGGGTTGGGAGCGTCCTTGGCGAAGAAGGTGCCGGCGAGGTAGCAGGCGGCGACGCAGCTCCCGAGCTCGCACAGCACGCCGCTGCCGCAGGGGGCGCCGTCGGCCAGGGTCGACCAGTCGTCGGTCGACTGCGCGGGCAGGCAGGCCTGGCAGGCGTTGAGGGGGTTGGGGGAGTTGGCGGGCCAGGTCTTCGAGCCGACCACGCACACGCCCTGGCAGCTGCCCTGGGCGCACAGCTTGGAGGTGCCGCAGTCGACGCCGTCGTCCAGGTCCGACCAGTGGGTGGTCGACTTCGCGGGCTGGCAGCTCTGGCAGGCGTTGTTCGGGTTGAGGGCGTCGGCCGAGTAGGGCTTGCCGCCGATGAAGCAGCCCGGCCGGCACTTGCCCGCAGAGCAGACCTGGCCGTCGGAGCAGGCGGCGCCGTCGGCGCGGTCGGTGAACTGCGTGGTGGCGAGGTCCGGCTGGCAGCTCTGGCAGGCGTTGGCGGGGCTGGTGGCGCCGGCCGCGTAGAACTTGCCGGCGATGCCGCAGCCGTCTCCGCACAGGCCCTCCGTGCAGATGCCGTTGCCGCAGACCTCGCCGTCGGCGACGTCGGTCAGCGTGGTGGTGGAGATCGCCGGCTGGCAGCTCTGGCACTCGTTGCCGGTGGCCTTGTCGCCCGGCCCGTAGGCGACCCCGCCGACGAAGCAGCCGGCCACTCCGGTGTCGGCCTTTCCCCCCGCGACGCAGACGTTTTGGACGCAGGTGAAGCCGTCGAGGCACTTGCCGTCCTTGTCGCAGGGCCGGCCGGTGTCGAGCAGGTCGGCCCAGCAGCCGGTGGCGAGCAACGGCGCCAGGAGCAGGGCACGAAGCAGCGGGCTACGGGGTGAAAGGGCCATAGGTCACCTCGCAACGACAAAGTCCGGGCCGCCAGAAGAGGGAAGCGGGCTCCCGTTCTGCACAGGCTCGTCGAGGGCTCGAGTTGGAGAGAGGAGCCGACCCTCGACGTGCCTTCAGCGAACGAGCGCGAGTCTACCTCGACTCGCAGCGCTCCCGTAGGAAGCGTTGGGGCCACACATGCGCACACACCACGGGGTTCCACGCATCCGAGGCGCGCTGATGGAGCTGCCGGCCTCCGCGCCGGGACGCCCGCACGAAGTGGGGATCTGAGGCGCGCTGAGGAGCTTCCGGCCTCCGCGCCGGGGCGCCCTCACGAAAGTGGGGATTCGAGGCGCGCTGGTGGTGGTGCCCGGCACTTGCCGGGCACAAGTCGAGAAGAGCAGGGAAGGGTCGCTAGATCTCGCGCGCCGGCGCCGGCCTGTACCCCTCGGCCTCGAAGGCGGCCTTGAGCCGCTCCATCGCCTTCTTGGCCTCCTCCGCGTTCGGGTAGCGCTCGACCGCGACCATACGAACGCTGGCGCCGTCCTGGACGAGCCGCAGTTCCACCTTCCGATCCGGCCGGTCGATGGCGAGGTTCTGGGCGACGGCGGCGGGAGCGGCTGCGGGCGCAGGCTTGGCCGAAACGGGCGGGGCCGCGGGCTTGGGAGCAGGGGCGGCTTCCTCCTCGTCGCCCTCGCCCTCCTCGTCGCCGCCCTCGTCTTCCTCTTCCTGGGCCCCCGCGGCGCCGGCGGCGTCCTCGTCGACGTAGCCCTTCTTGCGCTTCTCACGCTCGAGCTTGGCCAGCTCCTTCTCGGCGGCCTCGGCGGTCCCCATCTGCTTGACCTGGGTCTGGCCCCCCGTGCCGATGCGGCCGTAGTTCACGAAGAGGGTGGACCCCTCGATGCGGCCTCGCCAGAACTTGCTCGAGCCGCCCTCCACGCACGCCAGCCGGACCTTGAACTCGGTGGTCATCGCTCGCCTCCTCCGGAAGTCGCTTGCCTGGCCTCGAGCTTGCCGATTCGCTCGAGGAATTCGCGGCCCTTCACCGGGTCCGCCATGTAGACGTGGGCCGCCCGCCCGCGCAGGACCGCCAGCGGCTCGCCGTGGCCCTCCCGCCCGAGCTCGCGGTTCTTGATGGCCGCGCGCAGCTCGCGCACGAACTCGCGGGGCACTCGCACCAGCGGCCGGCCGGCAGCGGCGTTGACGACGAGGCCGGTCACCGACTGGCGCGCGCCCGAGCGCATCACGCGGGTCTTGTCCTGGTGGACCTTGAAGCCCTCGGAGCCCGCGATCTCCTCCACCGCGCGCAGGAGCCTCGCCACGGCCTTCTTCTGCGGAGGCTCCTGCTTGAAGCTGAAGGTGAGGTCGTCGGCGTAGCGCGTGTAGTGGAGCCCCAGCTTCTGTGCGAGGCCGGCGAGGCGCAGGTCGAGCTTGAGGCACAGCGCGTTGGTGATCGAAGGGCTGGTGGGCGCGCCCTGCGGCAGCGAGCGCGGGCCGGTGGCCACGTAGAAGGTCTTGCCGCGGATGACCATCTCGTCGCGCGGCGACTCGGTGCACAGCAGCGCGAGCAGCGTCGCCACCTGCTCGTTGTAGCCAGCCTTGCGGAACAGGCCCTTCACGCGCGGGAGCGTGATGGACGGGTAGAAGTCCTTCAGGTCGAGCTTGATGACCACCTTCGAGCGCGCGTGGACGAGTGCGTTGGTCTTGATGCTCCGGTCGATCAGAAAGCCGTGCGCGGCGCCGTGGACGGGCAGGTGCTCGACGAGGCTCGTGGCGATCCACTTCTGGCAGCGCTTGAGGTCGTGCTTGGGCGCGCTGATGAGCCGCTCGCCGCCCGAGCGCTTGGGGATGCGCCAGCGCCGGTAGTGCGTGCCGGAGTCCACCTCGCGGTGGAAGACCAGCCAGCGCAGCCGCGGGATGGTGATCTCCAGCGCCTTGGCCAGCGCCTCGGCGTCCTTGAGCTCGGGCAGCCCGTTGGCCTTCAGCCGCTCCTCGAGATCGGCCAGGTCGAACCGGTCGTGGTCGACGGTGTCGTGGTAGAAGACGCCGGCGCCGACGTGGACGAGGTGGGCGCGCTTGTAGGCGGCCCAGGAGAGCTTCTTCAGCTCCCGCTTGACCTTGCCCTCCTCCTCGCGGCGCGCCTTGTAGAGCTTCTTCTCGGCGTCGTTGAGCTTGCTCGTGTCGACGCTCTCGCGCAGGCCGCGGCGCTTGAGCTCCGCGTCGATCCACGGGTCCACGCCGCCGGCGGCGACGATGTCCTGCCACTGGACCTGAGGAACAGCGTTCGGGTTCATGGGCACACCTCTGCGCCTGCCGGCGTCGTCGGCCGAGAGGACAGGCTAGGGAGGGGAGGGGAAAAACGAGAGAGAGGAGGGAGCGAGGATCCGTTACCACTCACCTGGGACACGGTAGGCTCACCGGTCTGCGCGCCCAGGGGGACTAGTTCCTTGGGTGTGAACCGCGGTGGCGTGGTTGGTCCAGCTACACCCGAGGAACTAGTCCCCCTGGGCGCAGCAGACCAAGCACAGCCTACCTTGTGGAGAATGCTCTGCTTGAATGCCCGAGCGGCGCGGCGCCGCTCTTGTGCCGAAGCACAGGCTAACGAAAGCTTCTCCCTCTTCTCTCTCAAAGAACGCGAACGGCCGGGATGTTCCCTTTGCGACAGGGAGGCTGTCAAGCGGCCGGTCGTCTGGGGGCGAATCTCCATCGGCGGTCTCTCCCTGTGCTCAGTCCGCGGCGCTGGCATCGATGAAGCCCTTGGCCAAGAGCTCCTCGAGCCGCGCGAAGTAGGCGGAGCGGGCGGCGTCGGAGCGGTCGAAGTAGAGCTGCTGCATCCGCTCGGTGCCGAAGGGGCCGAAGCGGACGACGAGCTTCCGGTCGTCGAGGCTGACCCGGTAGGTCAGCGTCTTCTCGCCCTTGCGGCGCACCAGCGTGCGGGTCTCGGCGCGGATGAGCTTGCGCCCCTCCTCGGTGTTGCGCGCCTTCTCGAGCTCGGCCTGGGCGCGCACGAAGGCGAGCCGCAGGGCCATCATGTGCTCGCACGGGCCTTCCTTGGTGCCGGAGCGCTGGAAGGTGGCGCAGGAGCAGGTGGCGCCGGTGGTGCGCGCCTCGCGGTCGAGCGTGAACGACGGCCGGTAGCTGCGCTTGGCCTTCTTGTCGTTGACCTCGCCTTCGATCTTGCGGCCCTCGGCGCCGAGGTCGTGGAGCTTGGTGACCTTGACCTGATCCGCGACTTCCAGCAGTCGGTGCGCCTGGCGCTCGCGCTCGTCGCGGAAGCGCAGCGCCTCCAGCGCCGGGGCCTGCTTGAACAGGCTGCGCGCGAAGAAGGTGTTCGCCGCCACGTCGCGGCCCACGGTGCCGACGAGCATCGCCGCGAGCAGCGAGCCCCGAACCTCTTCGCGGCTGCGGCCGGTCGCCTTGATGCAGCTCGTCCAGGCCCTTGGGCCCGGCCTTCAGGAGCTGCACGACCTGATCGGCCAGTTTGGTGTCGGCGGCGCCGGGATCGAGCAGGTCGAAGGTGGAGACGCCCGCCCAGCCGGCGTCGGTCCACCCGGAGAGCGCCAGGGTGAAGGTCGCGTGTCCCAGGTCGACGACGTAGAAGGCCGGCAGGCCGGGTCCCGCGAGGTGCACGGTGATCGTCCGGGCGTAGGGCAGCAGGCGCGCCATCACCTGCAGGCGGTTGCGGCCCCAGGTGCGCACGACGCACGGCGCCTTGCCGGTGTACTTGCCGCCGCCGCCGCGCAGGACGATGTCCCACGGCTCGATGACGATGCGCGGCTCCTCGCCGGGCACCAGCTCGTAGCGCAGCGCGCGCGGGGCCTTGGTGGCCTTGCGCATGCGCAGCGTGAACAGGACGTTGTAGAGGTCCACGGCGGCCAGCGGGAACGACTGCAGCGGCAGGATGGACGCCGACTGCATCTGCCCGAAGGCGCGCGCCCAGCGCGACGGCACCTGCAGCGTCTGGCGCGGCGCGTCGGCACCGGCGGGAGCGAGCTGCAACGTCGTCTCGCGGTGCGAGCGGAGCCGGGCGAAGGACTTGAGCGCCGAAGACAGATCGAGGTGCGTGGTGCCCCACTGCTGCTCCTTGGCCTGGAAGGCGCCGCCGCTCTTGAGGAAGAGCTGTGCGTACGACGACTCGTCGCGGGAGAAGACTTCGAACCGCAGGCCGTCGGCGGAGACCGTCAGCAGCGGATCGAGCGCGGACTCGGCCTTGGCGGCCTCGCCATACTTGAGCGCCAGGAACTCCTTCTGCGCGTCCCAGACGGCCTTGGAGACGCCCTTGCCCTTGGAGATGAGGTAGGCGAGGTAGTCCGCCCGGTCGCGCGCGCGGCGGCGCAGGTCCGAGGAGAGCACGTCGCCCAGCGCCAGCACCGAGTCGCGCACGAGGCCGGGATAGTTGAGGGTCGCGGTCAGCGCCGCCTCGCCGCGCTCGCCGTCGGTGGGCAGCGTCAGCCAGCAGGACTTCGCGGTGACCTCGGGCGGGACCGCGGGGGCATAGGCGACCGGGACGTCGAAATGGTCGGTCATGGCGTCCTCCTATTCGTCGTCGTCTTCATCGCCACCGTCCTCCTCGTCTTCGTCGCCATCCCCGTCCCCGTCGTCGTCATCCCCATCCCCGTCGTCATCACCACCGTCCCCGTCGCCGCCGTCCTCTTCTTCTTCCTCGTCTTCAGCGCCTTCTCCGTCGAAGGACTCCTCGTCGTCGCCGCCGCCCTCGTCGTCATCTGAAGAAGCGCCGGAGACGCCGCGCGGGCCGCCCTTGTCGCCGTCGTACTGCTTGGGCTGGTTGCGCAGCAGGCGCTTGAGCGCCTTGAACGCGGTGGCGCGGACGGTCCCGTCCTCCTGCTTGTCGGCGAGGATCTTCTCGAGCGTGGCCTTGGCCACGTCGCCACCGACCCGGCCCAGCGCCTCGATGGCCACCAGCCGCGCGGGATCCTTCCCCGGCGCCGTCGCCACCGCCGCCAGCACCTCGACCTTCTTGAGCCCCACCGCCGTCGGGAGCACCACGGTCGCGACGGGGCCGCGAAGCGCCGCCGCCCCTTCGGCCTGCAGCGCGCTCGCCGCCAGGCTCGAGAGCGCCGCGGTATCGGGCACCGAGACCTTCTCCAGCAGCGGCAGCGCCTTCACCTGCTTCGAGAGTGCCCGGGCGCTGGTCGCGCGGACCTCGGCGTCGGCGTCGCTCAGCCCGCGCTCGAAGAGCGCCTGATCCGCCGGCTGTGCCCGGTGCGCCAGGTAACGCACCGCCGCGCGGCGGACATCCGCCGGCAGCGTGCGATCCATGGCCGCGCGCGCGGGCTCCACAGCATCCGCCCCGGTCCGCTCGGCGGCCCAGAGCGAGGCCTGCCAGGCCTCCACCAGCTCTGCCAGCACCGGGGTCGGAGCTCCCGCCGTGGCCAGCGCACGCTGCTTCTCGGCCGCGAATTCGGCCGCGGACTGACGGGCAGCCTGCGCGACCGCGCCCGCGAGCCTCGGGGCTCGCCGCGGCGCCCGCGACCCAGGCGGCCTCGGCGCGTGCTGGGACCGACTTGCCCTCGAGAAGTGCCTTGAGCTGCGCGGTCGGCGCCGCCTGTCGCCGCACCAGGCCCCAGCGCAGCCGGGCCCGTGCCTCGCGGTCCTTGATCTGCTCCAGGAAGCCGGTCACCACGCCGGGGTCGGCGTGCAGCGCCAGGAAGGCCGCCGCTTCTTCCACCGCCTGCGGCCAACGGCTCTGCATCAGGTGCAGCGCGACCCGGGCGCGGTCGTCCGGGAAGAGCCGCTCCAGCGCGGTCCTCGCCGCTTGCTGGACGCCGGGCGCCGTCAGCGCTGCGGCCAGCGCCGGCTCGCTCGCCGGGTCCTTGAGGAGCCCGAGTTGTGTCACCGCAACGACCCTGACGTCCGCCGGCTCGTCGCCGTCGACGGCGATCTTCTCCAGCAGCGCCCGGCTCCGCGCATCGCCCGCGTGGCGCAGGCCCACCAGCGCCCGCATCCTCTGATCGGCAGGGCCGCCGGTCGCGAGCTGCTCCAGCTTCTCGCGGACCTCCTTCGCCTCGTCGCCCTCGAGCCCCGGGAGCATCCGTCCCAACGCCTCGGCGGCGGCGGGAGCGAGCGCCCGCTCTTGCTCGTCCTCCAGCGCCGGGTCGAGCAGCGCCATTGTCGGCTCCAGCGCCCGGCGGTCGCCCAGCGAGCCCATGGCCAGCAGTGCCCGCTCGCGCTCTCCGCCTTCGCCGGCCTTCACCACCAGCAGCAGCGCCTGGAAGGCCTCCTTGCGCTTGCGCGCCGCCAGGCCCATTGCCGCCGGCAGCACCAGCTCGCGCCGTCCACCGCGCAGCGCCGCGGCGAGCGCGTCGAGGGTCGCGTTGGGCACGTGCTCCACCCGAAAAGCCAGCGCCTCGGCCGCCGCCACCCGGATCTCCGGAATTCGGTCGGACAGGAGCCGCGCCAGGATGGCTTCGGCCCCCGCATCATCGACGTCCTTGAGCCGCTCGCAGGCGCGCTTTCGGATCTCCACGTCGGAGTGCCGAGCCGCGACGTCCAGGATGGCGAGCGCGCGCGGCTCGTCGTAGCGCCGCCGTTCGGTGCCGTCCGCGAGCCGCTGCGGGCGCACGCCCTTCTTGACCGCCAGCGCCATCAGCGCGTCGAGCGCGCGCTGGCGCAGGTTCACGAGCTCGTTCTTCGGATCGGGCTCGCTCAACAGGCGCAGCAGGGCGGGCTGAGCTGCCGGATGCGCGATGCGCGCCAGAGCCTCCACGAGGCGCTCGCGCGGCGCGGTCTTGTCCGGGTCGTCCTCGAGCCTCGCGGCCACGGCCAGCGCCGCCGCCTGCGCGGCCAGGTCGGCCTGCGGGCCGTTCGGGCGGGCGTGGGCGAGCGCGACCAGCGCGTCGAGGGCGTTGGTCAGCTGGTCTTCGATGCGCAGGAAGCCCGCCAGCACATCCGCGGCCTTCGGATCGCCGCGGTTGGCGAGCACCTTCGCCGCCTTCAACCGCAGGTCGACGTGCTCGCTGGCCAGCGCGCGTCCCAAGGCCTCGGCGACGCGCGGATCGGTGGCGTCTGCGAGGCGATCGACCACCGCCAGGCGGACGTCGGCGTAACGGCTCTCGAGCGCGAGCAGCCACGGTTCGAGCTCACCGGAGGGCCAGAGCTTGGGCAGGCGCAGCAGCACCTCGGCGCGGACCTCGGCGCTGGGGGCCTCGAGCCCGGTCTTGAGCAGCGCGGCGGCCTGGGCGTCGCCCTTGAGCGCGGCCGCGAGCAGCTCGTCGACCGCGGCGCGGCCCACGTCGCCGGCCTCGGCCTGCAGCGCGCGCTGCAGCGGCTCGAGCGAGCCGGCCGGGTGCTGCTTGCGCAGCGCCTCGAGCGCGGCCAGGCGCACCAGGTGGTTGGGGTCGGACAGCGCGCGTTCGAGCACGGGCAGGACGGCCGCCCGGCCGATGGCGGGCTCGCTGGCTAGCTGCGAGACGCGGTCGAGCGCATCGCGGCGCACACGGTGCGTCTCGTCCGCCTCGCCGGCGGGCGGCGCCTGGCGGATGAGGCCGGCGTAGACGCCGAAGACCAACTTGCGCGCCGCGGCGGGATCGAGCGCGCCTTCCTCGGCGGGAACGGGCGCCGGGGTCGCGCCGCCGGCGAAGCGCAGCACGGTGGCCAGGCGCTCGAGGCCGGAGCCGGCGGGCGCCTTGGGCTTGCCGTTGGTCGCGGGCACCAGCAGCCGTCGCACCCAGCCCTGCTTGCGCGGCTGGACCTTCTCGTCGGACCAGCTGGTGAAGGGGATGGCCTCGCCGGGCTTGGTCAGACGTTCGGCCTCCCGCCAGAACGCCTCCGGCTGGTTGCGCATCGACAGGACGCGGGCCGCGGCGTAGCGCCGGCCCGGGTGGTCGCTGGCGAGGTTGGAGACGAGCGCGCGCTGGATGGAGGCGCGCGTCTCCTCCTTGGGCCAGTTCTTCATGTCCGAGGCCTTCTCGGGCTGGCGCGGGCCGACCAGCTCGCGCGCGAGCGTGGCCAGCGGCTCGCCAGCAGCGCGGGCCTCGAGGATCCGCGCCCCGGCGAAGCGGATCTCCGGGTGCGCGGCGGTGAGGGTCGAGTAGAGCAGGTCGGGCTCGAGGCCGGCCTGCTGCAGCGCCAGGTCGCGCGCGACGATCACCGAGAGCGCCAGGTCCTGCACCTCGCGGTCGGGATCGGAGAGCGCCTGGCGCAGGCCGCGCACGCCCTCGGCGCCGAGCGCGACGAAGCCCAGGATGGCGCCGATGCGGATGGGCCGGTGCTCATGCTTCTGCGTCCCGGCCAGCACCGGCAGCGCGCGCGGATCGCCAAGGCGCGCCAGACCTTCGGCCGCCCAGCTGCGGACCGCGAGGTCGGCGTGGGCCAGCGCGTCGAGCAGCGGCTGCTCGCCGCCGGGCGGACAAGTCGTCGCCAGGCCACGCGCGCCCATCTCGCGGACGAGCCCGTCTTCGTCGTCGAGCAGCGACTGCAGGAAGGAGATCGCCTTTGGGTCCGCCACCTCGGCGAGCGCACCGGCCGCGCGCTGGCGCAGCACGTCGGACGGGCGGTTCAGGTCGCCCTTGGGGATGGTGAGCAGCGAGCGCATCGGCTCGGTGGCGCGGTCGTCGTGGCGCCGCGCGAGCAGCTCGGCCGCGCGCACGCGCAGGTCCCAGTAGCGGCTGCCGAAGGCGAGCGCGAAGCCCTCCTGGTCCTTCGGGAGCAGCTTGTCGTAGGCCTCGATGGCGGCGAGGAAGACCGGTGGGTGCTCGTCCTTGATCAGCTCGACGATGCGGGTGCGCAGCGCTGCGGCCGGCGCCTCGGTGCAGCCGGCGAGCGCCTTGGCGCGCACCTCGGGCCGGGGCGAGGCCATGGCCGCCAGGTGGACCTCGGGACGCTTGCGGTGGCGCGCCTTCTCGGCGGCAAGCGCCTTGTCGCCGGAGACCACGCCGTTGATCTCGACGCCGTCGTCCTTGGTGAAGACGTCGTAGGCCGCCAGCGCCACCGCTGCGACCGAGTCCCGGCACAGCGCGAGCAACATCTCGTCGGCCTTGGCGTACTTCTTCTGCAGCCGCGCGAGCTCCTCGACCACCTCGCCGCGGATGTCGCCGTGCCGGCAACGCACGCCGCGGGTGAGCGGGATCTCCGGATCGTTCGGATGCCACGCCCAGAGCGTGCGGAAGGCCTCGCTGCGGACCTTGGCCGCCTCGTCGTCGAGCGCGTCGCCCAACAGCGCGTCGGCCTGCTTCGCCACGGCGGCGTCGGCGGCGCCCGGTCCGCCCAGCTTCACCACGATCTGCAGGGCGCGGACGCGGATGTCCTCGTGGCTCGAGCGGAGCGCGCTCTCGGCGAGCGCGGCGAGCTGGACCGCCCGGTTGGCGGCGAGCTCGGTGAGCGCGTCGAAGGCGGCGCCGCGCACGCTGGCGTCAGCGTCGTCGAGCAGCCAGGCGAGGCGCGCGGGGATCCGCTCGTCCTCGGTGAGCACCTTGGCGGCGAGCGCGAGCGCGTGGACCGCGGAGCGCCGCAGGTTGGCGTCCGGCTCGCGGCTGAACTGCAGGATGGCGCCGGTGGCGCGCTCGTCGCCGAGCAGCGCCAGGCCCAGCGCGCCGCGGAGCATGCTGTCCGGGCGCCGGCTGGCGAAGGCCGCGAAGAGCGGGGCCAGCTCGTCGCCGGGCTGCGGGGTGACGGCGCCGCGCTTCTCGAGCTCGGCGAACTTCTTGTCCAGCACGAGGTCGTGCTTGCGCAGCTTCGAGGCGAGGGCGGGCTTGCGCCACAGTCCGAGCGCGTAGGCCGTCTCGCGCACCTCGGGAGCCTCGTCGTCGAGCGCCTCCTGGAGGATCGCCTCGGCGCCCGGCAGCGCCATGCGCGGCGAGAAGACCAGGCGCGCCAGGACCTCGCTGCGGACGTCGGGCGTGCCGTGGGCGAGCGCGGCGCGGATGGGCTCGAGCGTCGAGCCGTCGATCTTCAGCAGCGCGTCGAGCGCCTTGAGGCGCAGCGGAGCGTCGGAGTCGGAGAGGCGGGCGGCGACGAGCCCCGGGACCACGGGCGAGAGCGAGGCCAGCGCAGGCAGGTCGGCGACGGCGCGGGCGCGCACGTCGGCGAACTTGGCCGAGAGCGCCGCTTTCCGAGCGTTGAGCGGAGCGTCGGACTCGAGCGCGACGAGCGAGTCGTACGCGGCCTTGCGGACGTCGAGGTCGGCATCGTCGAGCGACTTGCGCAGCGCAGGCCGGCTCTGGCGCCGAGTGGCGGCGGCGAGCGCGGTCGCGGCGGGCAGGCGGACTTCCTTGGCCTGGTCGGCGAGGGCACGCTCGAGGAGCACGCGAGCGTCGTCCTCGGGCAGCTGCGCGAGCGCCTTGACCGCGGCGACGCGTCCGGGGACTGCGCGGGGCCCGGTGGCGGAGAGATCCTGCGAGAGCCGCGCGAAGATCGGCTCGACCTCGTCGGAGGTGTCGGCGAGCTCGCCTTCCTTGCCCGCCGCCACCAACAGCAGCCGGCGCTCGAAGGTGGTGATCGCCAGCTGGCCGACGCTCTGCGCCGTGGCAGTCGCCGGCAGCGGCTGCCAGGTCATGGCGGTCAGCGCGCCGCCCGGGAACTCGACGCTCTTCGGCTTGCGCTTGCCTTCCAGGAACCAAGCCTTGAGGACGCCGTCTTCGCCCGCCGAGTACAGCCGGCGCGGCAGCTCGTGCCCGGCCTCGTCGACGAGCGCGGGGCAGACGACGAGCCCGCGCACCGGGCCGAGGTGAGCGGCGTCTCCGGAGCGGTCCTGGACGTCGGCTTCGCCCTCGAGGAAGCACAGGCGGATTCCACCGTCGGCGCTGCCCGCCGCGATCCGGCCGTCGCCGATGAAGGCCAGGGCCCGGATGGCCGCGTCGCCGCAGGCCATCTCGTGCGGCGCGCCGGTGAGGGCATCGATCGACCAGGTGCGGATGACGCCGTCCTCGCCGCCGGCGGCGACGATGCGGCCGGTGGGGTCGACGGCGAGCGCCTGGCACTGGAAGTCCAGCCGGCGGTGCGCGAGCGTCAGGAGCGTCGCCTTGCCGGCCCGGAGGTCAACCTGGCCGACCAGGAGCTCGTGGCCGTCGGTGGAGGCGAAGAGGCGGCCCAGCGTGTCGCACGCCAGGGCGCGCACGGCCTGACCGTGACCCTTGGCGGTGAGGACCTGCGTCGGGGTGGCCTCGCCTGCGGCCCAGCCCAGCAGCGCGCCGGACGCGGTCCCCGCGAGCAGGACGTCGTCGGCCATCAGGCACAGAGCGCCCACGGCGGCGTCGCAAGGGAGCGCGGCAGGCAGCGCCGTGCCCTTGGCGTCGAACAGGTAGACCGCCGAGGTGGTGACGCCCTCGGCATCGCGCCGGCCGCCGACCGCGATCAGGCGCGGCGAGGCAGCGACGGCGAACAACCGCTCGGCATGGATTCCAGTCTTCTTGGCCACGATCAGGCTCCTTCTCGTGACTGGCGATCAGGACGACGAGCACTGGGCTCGCGCTTGGTGGGCGGCACCGGCGGCGGCAGCTTCACGGACAGGCCCGGATAGGCCTTGCGCAGAGTCGCCAGCGCCGAGACGCAGGTCTGCCACTCGGTCTTGGCCTGGGAGGCGACGAACTCCTCGAGCACGGGGACGACGACGCGCGCGAAGTCCTTGTCCTCGAGCGCGAGGTCCCGGGCGTTCTCGATGATGCGGCGCTTGGCGGTGCGCGCGGCGAGCGGCTTGTCCGGCGTCGCGCTGCCTCCGGGGAGCAGCTCGCGGCGCTCCATCCGGCCCGGCGGCAGGCCGAAGAGCATCAGCCGCAGGAAGCCGCGCAGCGCCTCCTCGGACTCGAACGGCTCGCTGGCAGTGGGGACGACGCTCGTCTTGGGCTTGAAGGAAGCGCTGGTCGCGCGCGGGCGGTGGCGCTCCCACAACAGGCGCACCGCGGCCAGCTGCACGTCGCGGTCGGGGCTGTCCATCAGCCAGCCCAGCCGCTCGGCGGAGCCCAACTTGTCGTAGAAGCGGCGCACCAGCGTGAGCGCCGTCTCGCGGGTCACCTTGCTCAGGCTCTCGGCGAGGGCGAAGACGCGCGAGGCGTCCAACCACTCGGCGGGCAGCGCGATGGCGCTGGTGGCCGTGGCCGCGGCAGGAGCGGGGGCAGGGGCCGCGGGATTGGCGGAGAGGAGCAGCTCGCAGCCGGCGGCCCGAACCTCCGAGAAGCCGCTGTCAGCCATCCGGTAGACGACGGCCGGGTCGCCCCAGCGCACCAGCTCGCGCCCGGCGATGGCCACGCCCAGCCGGCGCACGTCGGGACGCTTGTCCTCGAGCAGCGGCAGCACGCGCGCGGCGGGATAGGCGTCGTGTCCGAGCTTGGGCTGGATGGCGTGCGCGCGCGCCTCGGCCATCGTCGCGTTCAGGTCCGGGTGGTGGACCTTGAGGTAGGTGGCGGCGAAGGCGCGGACCGAGTCGGGCTGCTTGGGCCCGGAGGCGAGCTCGAACAGGCGGTCGACCCCGGCGGCGATCCCCGTCTTGCCGGGCGCGAAGTCGGCGGGCGCGAAGCCCTCGAGCAAGGCGCTCTCGGCGAAGCGCTTGAGGTCGTCCTCGGGCCGGCGGGCCATCTCCAAGAGCCAGCCCAGCGCGAGAGAGGAGGGCGCGACCAGCTCGCGCCGCTGCAGCGCCTGCAGCGCGAACGGACGATGGCGCGGGCGCAGCACCAGGCCCTTGAGCCACTCCACGTCGAGGTCCGCGCCCTTGAACATGCCGGCGAGCACCCAGGACTTGAGGCTGTCGGTGATGGCCTGGCGGTCGAAGTGCGCCTTGACGAAGGCCATGCCGATCTCGCGGCCCGAGCGCTTGCCCAGCTCGGCGAGGGCGGCGCGCAGCGCGTCGCGGCGGGTGTCGTCGCCGATGACCACCTGCTGGAGGAAGGCGACCGGGAGCGGCTGCTTGGCGTCGGAGAAGAAACGGGTGAGGAAGCCGCGCTGCTTGTCGCTGGCCTTGTAGAAGGCGAGGAAGGTGGCCTCGTCGAAGCTCTGGGGCGAGAAGCCCGCGCGCAGCTGCGCCTCGGCCCAGGTGGCGGCGTCGGCGACGTCGAGCAGCGAGCCGAGCGCGCGCAGGCCGACATCGGCAGGGCGCTTGGTCGAGAGCTGCGCCAGGGCGAGCTTGCGGACCTCGGCGTCGGACTCCCGGAGCAGCGAGAGGGAGCTCGGCGATGGGGAGGTCGGGAGCGTGGGCGCGCGCGTACTCCACCGCGTACCGGCGCGCCGTCTCGTCCTTGGAGTGGAGCAGGCCCAGGACGAGGTCGTGCAGGCCCAGGCCCTTGAGCTTGGACTGGTGCATCTCCGGGCTGGCGTTGAGCGTCTCCACGATGAAGCGGTCGAGGCTGGCCAGGCGCTTGGCGGCGAGGCGGGCGAACCAGGCGGGATCGGGGCGGCGCAGCAGGTCGGGGAAGTCGGCCTTGAGGCAGCGGATGGCGAAGCCGCAGACCTCGCCCGAGTTGGCGTCCTCGAGCAGGCGCAAGAGCGGCGTCGCCGAGCGCTTCCAAGCGTCCGGGTAAGCGCGCTGGTTGAGCTCCTTGGGCACCGACCAGAGGCCGCTGTGGCCCCCGGCATTGAGCAGCGACTGATGGCCCCAGATCTGGCTGGCGACCCACGACCGGGCGAAGGAGAAGCCCTCCGGGTAGTGGCGGAGCAGCTGGACCGCGAAGTCCGGGTAGAGCTCGGGGACGGCCTTGCCCAGCAGGCGCAGGTAGCGCCAGACGCGCCGGCGCAGGTAGAGGACGGTGCCAGGGCCAATCTCGTCGCGGTCGTAGGGCGTGGCCTCGAGCACGTCGAAGCGGTAGCCGAGCACGCCGAACATCTGCGCGTCGTGGCGCTCCTCGGCGAGCTTGTAGATCTTCTTGGCGGCCTGCCAGACGCCCCAGCGCATGCGGGCAGAGAGGAAGACGGCGGTGAGCGCGGCGCGGGCGGGCTCGTCACCGTCCTCGTAGAGCGAGATCAGCAGCTTGCCCAGGAGGAGACGCGGAGGAGGGTTGGGTGCGGCGAGCAGCGCCTCCCAAGCCTCGCGGCGCGCGGCCTTGCGCTCGGTGCCGTTGAGCGCCTCGAGCTTGTCCTCGGAGACCGCCTGCTTCAGGCGGGGCAGCGTCCACTGGTCGGGCGGGAGCGGCGCGGCACCTTCGGATGGGGCGGGTGCGGTCGCGAGCTCGGGTCGGCCGGGCTCGGGGTCGTCCTGCTCGAGGTACTGGATGACGAGAGAAGCGAGCTGGGGGTTCCGCGCCCGGCTCGCGTTCTCGAGGTCGGAGAGCAGCAGCTTCCGGTCGGACATCGCTCCTCCCAAAGCCAGAACAGGGCGTGTCGTGTAACACACAACGGACGTGGGTTGCTGAATCCGAAGTGCGCGACGCGACGTGTAGTACCCGGCCTCCGTGCCGGGGGCATCCCAGCGACCCGTTCAGCCGAAGCGCGACCGAGGGTCTGCGGAAGTTGCAGTTGTCAGCCTCACCGCCGGGACACCTTCGCAATCCCATCCCATCCGAAGCAGCCGTCGATCGCGCGACGTCGGTTGGCCCTCGAAAAGGAAGCCGAGAAGGAGCGAAAACAGCACTCCAGGGCGGCAGAAGCTAAGTGCCTGATTTTCCTAGAACGCGATCCGGTAACCCTCTGAGTTCACTGAAGACGCCTCCAGGGCCCGCACCATTGATCTGTCGCCAGAACCAACCGGTCCCGAAAGGTGGCAGGCTGGCGACCCATGATCCTCCCCCGCCTCCTCCTCGCATGCGTCTGCCTCCTCACCGTCGCCGGGTGCCTGGGGCGGCAGACGCTGACCAGTCCCTGCCTGTCGACGAAGGCCGCCTCGGATCCCGCGGCCTGTCCAGCCTGCAAGTCCGACACGGACTGCTACGTCCTGAGCAACCCCTGCTACGAGTCCGCCTCGTGCGTGCCCAAGGACGGGAACTGGGCGGTCACGCTGCTGGGATGCACTCGCGAGTACGAGGTCCCGCCGGCGTCCGAGTGCGGCTGCGTGCAGGGCGTGTGTCAGGCGCTGCCGGAGAAGTGAGAGCCCGATGCATCACCGGGCCGAGGCGGCCGCGCAGGGACGAGCCAGGATGGCCTTCACCTGGCTGACGAGGGCCTCTCGCGAGAAGGGCTTCACCAGCAGCGCGGCGCCGTCCTTCTCGAGCGCCCCGTGGCCCAAGAAGTCCGCCGTGTAGCCGGAGACGTACAGGACCCTCAGGTCCGGGCGGCCTTCGCGAAGCTTGGTGAAGAGCTGCCGGCCGTCCATCCCCGGCATCACCACGTCGGTTACGAGCAAGTCGAGTTGGTCGGGCGCGCCAGCGAACTGGGCGTGTGCGGCGTCCCCGGAAGGCGCTTGCAGCACGCGGTACCCGGCCTCCTCGAGGATGCGCAGGGAAACCTCGCGCACCATCTCCTCGTCTTCGACCAGCAGGATGGTGGCCCCGCTCTCCGTTAACGCTCGAGGCGCCTTCGGTCGTTCGGAACGCGCGCCCTCGCTCGGCGCGGGGTGCGCCGGGAGCCAGACCGTGAAGGTGCTCCCTGCGCCCGGCGCGGAGGTGACCTCGATGTCGCCTTCCGCCTGCTTCACGATGCCGTAGACGACCGAGAGGCCGAGACCCGTGCCGCGTCCCAGCTCCTTCGTCGTGAAGAACGGCTCGAACAGGCGGCTGCGCACCTCGTCGCTCATGCCGACGCCCGTGTCGCTGACCTCGAGAACCGCCCATCCTCCTGGCCGGGGAGAAGCTCCCGGACGCAGGTCGACCTTCCGCACCGAGAGGCGCAGCGTCCCTCCGGAGGGCATCGCGTCCCGGGCATTGATGGCGAGGTTGAGGACGATCTGATCGAGCTGGGTCGGGTCCACCTTGCTCCAGCACGTGACTTCGGGAACCGCGACCTCGATGCGGATGTGCTCGCCGATGACCCGCTGCACGAGCCGGTGGGCCTGCTCGAGCGCCGCGCCGAGGTCGAGGACGACCGGTGAGCCGTGGACCTGCCGGCGCCCGAAGGCGAGGAGCTGCTTGGTCAGCTCCGCGGCGCGCTTGGCGGACTGCTGGACCTCGGTCAGATCCGACCGCCACGGGTTCTCGAGAGGGACTTCCTCCAGGACGAAGTCGAGGTGGCCGAGGATGACGGTCAGGAGGTTGTTGAAGTCGTGCGCGACGCCGCCCGCGAGGCGCCCCAGCGCCTCCATCTTCTGGGCCTGGGCCAGCTCGCTCTCGAGCTGGCTGCGCTGCTCGGCCGCCTTCTGCAGCTCCCGGGTTCGCTGCTCGACGGTGCGCTGCAGCGTCCGGTTCCAGGCCACGACCAGGCCGAAGACGGTCAGCAGCGCCGCCAGGGTGCTGCCCAGCGCGTACCAGAACCGGGGCTGTCGCCACAGGGGCACGTCGATGCGGATCCAGCGCGCCGTGATGGCCTCGCGCTCCGCCGCCGAGATGCTGGCCACGGCCTTGGTCACGACCGAGGACAAGAGCGGCCAGTCGTTGCGGACCCCGAAGGCGACGTGGTTGACCGGCCCCACGTCGCCGGCCACGCGCAGGTTGGAGATGCCGTCGTTGGTGATGTGGTAGCTCGCGGTGGCAAGGTTGATGGCCATCGCGTCGAGCCGGCCGAACGCGACGTCGCGCAGCCCGACGACTTCGCTGGAGACCGGGACCAGGTTGAAGGAGGGGCCCAGCTCGGCGATCTGGGCCTGCACGGCGTAGCCATCCACGACGCCGACCCGGCAGCCATCGCAGCCGGACTTGATGGCGATGGAGCCCGGGCGATCCTCGCGGGTGACGAAGACGATGGGGACGTCGTTGATGGGCGGCGTGAAGCTGAGGAACGAGCGCCGCTCGGCGTTCTCCTCCATCGAGGCGACGAGGTCGACCTTGCGCTCGCGCGCAGCGGCGAGGAGCTCGGAGAAGGTGGCGTAGCGCACGACCTGGAAGCGGATGCCGAGGCGCTGCTCCACGAACGCGCTGTAGTCGGCGGCGATCCCCTGGTGCTGGCCCTTGGAGTCGAAGAACTCGATCGGGGCGAACTGCGAGTCGGACCCGAGCCGCAGGGAGTCGCGGTGGGCGGCGATGAACTCGGTCTCTTCGGCGGTGAGCGTGAAGGAATGCGAGAGCGGCGTCTCGCGGGGGGCGCATGCAGGAAGGAGCATGAGGCCCAAGAGAAGCGCTCGAGCGGGTAAGCACATCGGTCCCCCTGCAATCGCCGCCGGCAGCCGACGTTGACCGCGTTCACTTCCATGGGCAGCCCAGGAAGATACACGGGGAAGATCGCCGGCAGAACACACACAGAGAGGCACATGGACGTTCACACCGGACAAGCCCGTCAGTGCTGCTGCGGATGCGCTGCGCGGCGTCGCTTCCGAGAAAGGAGGGCCAGGGCCTCCTCCCGCCCGGCTTCGGTGATCGAGCGGCTCCTCACGGCTCGCCAGAAGCACTTCAGGGCGCGCGACTCGTCCCTGCGGATTCCGCGACCCTCGAGCAGCTGCTTGCCGACCTCGAGGAGCGCATCCCCGTCGCCCATGGCCGCAGCGCGCTCGAACCAGGCGAAGGCCTTGGCCACGTCTTTGGCGTCCCGGTACATCGTCGCGAGGTTCGAGGCGGCCGCGGAGTCGCCTTGCCGGTAAGCGCGCAGGTACCAGCGCCTCGCGGCCTCGGGATTGCGGCGGGTGCCCGTCCCGGTGTCGAGGCAGTACCCGAGGTCGAGTTGGGCTCCGGAGTTGCCCTGCTCGGCCGCGCGGCGAAACCACCGCAGCGCGGCTTGGGGATTCCTGCGTACGATCACCTTGCCTGTCGGGTCCCGCAGGCCATCCAGGTGGTACGTGCCGACCTCCAGCTGCGAGTCGGGATCGCCAAGGCGTGCAGCGAGCCGCAACCAGCGCCAGTACGCGGAAAGGTCGGGCGTCGGGCCTGACCAGTGGAAGAGCTTAAGCCGGGCGCGCGCTTCGGCGAGGGTGGTGGTCATCGGAATTCTGGGGCGAAGGTGGTACCAGCGCTCGGGTCGAAGCTCAGGATTGGTCGTACCTCGTCGAGCCTCAATCAGCCTTCTTCTCGTGCATCGCCGCCTGGAGCGTCTTCGAGGCCGCGGTCGCCGCTGCCGCCGCAGCCGCCCGAAGGCGCCTCGCCCGCTCCGCGGCTCCACCCGCCGCCTCGCCCAACTGCCGCCGCGTCTCGGCTCCCGAATGCGGCGCCAGCAGCAGCGCGCCCACGGCCCCCACCACGGCGCCGGCCAGGAATGCCAGCGCCACGGTGCCGTTCCTGGCTCCCGGACGGTCGTCGCGTCGCTCGCTCATGACGTCACCTTCTCTTGGCTCTGCTGGACCGCCTGCGCGACGCTCGCTGCCGCCTCAGGGGGCGCGTCCTGCACCGCGTTCCAGGCCTCCATCGCCGCGGCCAGCGCCGGGACCACCGCCGCCCCGATGCGCGAGGCGGTGGCGGCCGTGTCCTTGAGCGAGGCGACCGTCTTGCCCAGAGAGTCGACGAGCTCCAGCGCGTGATCGACCCGCCCGTCCGCCTAGATCTTGGCGGTCAGCCGCTCCAGTCGCTCTGCCGTGGCCGAGACCGAGACGATCGCCGGCTTGGCCTGTCCGACCAGCGCCCGAACCTCGCGTACTGCTGCCAGGGCCTGGAAGACGAGCGGCAGCAGCGCTCCGACGAGGAGCGCGGCGAGCGCGATCAGGACCGCTTGGTATGCCTCCATCGAACGCCTCCTCTGGGAACCGGTGGGCCCTGCACGTCGAAGGGCGGAGCAAGTTGCTGGGGATTCTACCGGCAGCCACCCGAGAGCCGCAGACTCTGGATCCCTCTTGAGCTGGCTCTACCGCTTGGATGGCGGCAGGTTCGCGAAGAGGTCTGCGGACCCGGCCTTGCGCAGACGGGCGAGCTCTTTCTCGATCTGCATGTTCACGTAGCTGCGCCAGCCCGGAAGGTCGGGATTGATTCCGTCCGAGCGAAGCCTCGCGTGGACGGTCTTGGTCGCTTGTGCGAGCAGAGCGGCATCCCGCTGAGCGGGGGCGTCGGCCTCGGCTTGGCGGGCGGCCTCGCGCATTCGGGACTGTTCCTGGAAGGCCTCGCGCTCCGCGAGCTCGCGCCGGTGCGCCTCCTCCTTGCGTTGGCGAGCCTCGTCCTCTTGCTGGAAGCGCTCCAGGAGGCGCAGCCGGTTCTCGACGAGCAGCTGCCTCTCCTCGGCGGTCAGCCTGCGCGACTCCTGGCCACCCTCGCCCCAGCGGAACTTCGCTCCCGCCGCCTCGGGCGAGCCGCACTCGCGGTCGAAGCAGGCGCCTCCCCAGCACTCGAGCCGGCCATCGGCGAAGGAGATGATGTGGATCCGCTTGTAGACGGGGCGCTTGCAGGAGCGGCATTCGCAGTCGACGCGCTCGCTCGGGTCCACCTCGACGATGGCCAGGAGCGTCCAGTTCGTATCGAGCGGCATCGGAGTCCTGCTTGGGGTCAGGGGGAGTCAGCCGATTCAAAAAGGTTCCTGCGAAACGGCCTCGCGCACCACTTTTGTGCTCTCGCTCAGCGATAGCCTCCAAGCCAGCATCAAAGGATCACGACGTCCGCGCAGGCGCAAGCGGCGTGCGCGAAGGCCGGGGCGGAGGGCTGCCTCGAGAAGAAGTGCGCCAAGCTGCCGCCGCTGTGCTGTGTCGACGGCACCTGCCGCTGAGTGGGCGCTTCGCGACGATGGGGCTCAAGCCTGCCGAGGCACCAGCCGCACGAGTCGAGGCAATCGCGACGGCTTCATCAGCGCCTTGAGCCGGTCGAGCGTCGACGTGCGGCCCTCCAGCTTGTCCAGCACCATCGCTGATAGCAGCGCCGCCGCCCGCCGATCCATCGACTGCTTCTCGTTCTCCCAGCGGGAGATCGTCTCGGGCGTTACGTCCAGCAACTCGGCCAACTCGGTGGCCTTCAAGCCCAGAACGCGCCGCATGTGCCTGAAGGCGTCGGCGGGCAGCTGCCCGTGGCGAGCAAACTCCGCGGCCACGTCGAGCTCGAAGCCTTCGACGTCCTGTCCCTGGATCATCTCTTCGCCGCACCGCTTGCACCGCCGAGTCGGGACGGAGCGGGTGAACTTGTGGCCGCCGAGTTCGAGCCGGTCTTCGTGCTTCCCGGCCGCGAAGTCCGTGCCCTTGCAGCTGAAGCATCGCGTCGCCATCGCTCCTCCACGCCCTTCAGAACACCGTCACCACGACGACCCCATCCTCCAGGACGACGATCGTCGTCAGCGCATCGCCCTCGCAGTCCTTGCTCTCGACCTTCCAGCGGTCCAGTGGCTCGGCACGGCAAGAAGTCGCGGTCGCGAGTGCCCGCCTGATACGCGTGGGAGGAAATCTCGATTCGTGCAGCGGGCGCATAGCCACGAATATCCCGAAGCGCTTCCCTCGGCGTCACGGCACGATCCTGTTCATGACTTGCGGTTTTGTCAACTCAGAGCCCCCGCCCGCCGGCTGCCGTTGTTCGATGGAGAGTTGCAGTGCCATATCCGTCCCTCCCTCGGCCGCTCCCTGTGGCGACCGCGGGGCGAGCGTATCCGGTGGGGCCGACAGACCTTGGGGGACTAAGAGGGCTGGAGAGGGCTGGAAGGACGGCACGACTGTGTGGGTCCTAGCGCCACCGCACGACGAAGCTGCAGGCCGACGCGCCGCGCAGGACGCATTCCGGGTGGGCGACGGTGATGTCCTTGAGCCCTGCGGCCGTCAAGCTGCCGACCCAGGTCCCCCGCAGGACGTGGCAGTAGATCTCGTCGCCGGAGTTGAAGTCGATCACCTTCAGCAAGAGCTGCTTGGGCCCCTGCTTGTGGACCTCCAGCCGGCCCTGATCGATCCGCTTGGACCAGAGCTCCGCGCCCTTGTTGATCAGCGTCTCCGCGTTCAGGAACTTGAAGAAGAAGCGGTGGATGGTCCGCAGGCTCTTCTCCAGGTTGAAGGCGCCGATCGCCGTGGCCGCGGAGATGTCGCCGCCGTGAAACCGGTCCACGATGGCGCGGTCGATTCTCGATCGCCAGGCTGATGGGATACCACTCGCTGGTCAGCGCTCCGTTCAGCGCGGCCTTGGCGGGAGCGGACAGTCGCCCGCTGATCTCCGCGAGGCCTGCATTCCCGTGCTTCTCGACCAGGTAGTCGAACCGGTTGCGCAGGACGACCCCGTTCACGTTGGGAACTCGCGTCAAGTGCGGCCTCGTGGTGTCGGTCTCAGTGCTCCGTGGAGCACCGGGCGAGCAGATGGTCGTTCCCGGACTTCGTATCGGACCGAAGACGGGTTTCGATAAGCATCTTCCCCTACGTTTCCCGCCAGCCTGGGAATCCGCTCGTGTCGCTGCATCCCTCGATGGACAGACGAGGAAGGCACCTGGTTGGTTTCCAGCGTCGTCCGCCCTGGCTCAGGCAAGTCGAGCGACCGCAGGGGCGGCCGCTGTGCCGAGCAGATCGAGGATGGCCTGCGCGCCGTCGCGGGTTCCGTCCACGCCCTCGAGGGCCGCGGCGAGCTCCCCTCGAGCGGGGCCGGGCATGCTCGAACGCGAAGGCGACGGCGTCCCGCACCTGCTCGGGAGCGAGGCGGGAGGCGTCGAGCGCGCGGCCGACGCCCAGGCGCTCGACGCGCTGGGCGTTGGAGTGCTGGTCGGAGCCGAACGGCAGCACCACCAGCGGCCGCCCCGAGGCAAGGCACTCCTGGACGGTGTTGTTCCCGCCGTGCGTGACGACGACATCGACCTGGCGCAGCACGGCCAGCTGGGGCACCTGGGCGAAGAGGTGGGTGTTCGGCCATCGCCGGCGCTCGAGCCGGGGCAGGCTCGCTCCCGCGCTGACGACGACGTGCGCGCCGAGCATCGCCAGGCCGTCGAGCAGGGTGGCGAAGACCCGCGGCTTGCCGTTGAAGACGGTGCCGAGCGAGACGTAGACGCGCAGGCCGCTCGAGGGCAAGGCGCGCAGGGCCGGGTGTCCGAGGTCCTCGTCCGCCCGCCGGGAGAGACACGGGCCGATCATCGCGACCGGTCCCTCGCCCGCCAGCGGCGCGAGCCCGGGCTCGAGGGCGGGAACGGTCGTCAGGAGGTTGAGCCGGCCCGACGCGGGGGCTGTCAGCGGGTTGGCCGGAGCGGGAGCCCCCAGCCTGCGCGCGGCCTCCGCCAGCCGCTCGCCATAGGCGGCGAAGACCCTCGCCACCGTCCGCTCCGCCTCGAGCCAGGCAGGGCTGCCCGCGGCCGAGGGCGGCAGGCCGCTGCCGAAGGGCGCGGCTCCGCGGGCCGGGAACGGAAGGCCGGAGTGGTAGACCGCCGCACAGGGGACTCGCTCCAGCGCGGCCGCGAGCGCCGCCGCGCCCATCAGGTAGTCGGCAACGACCACGTCCGGCTTCCAGCTTCGAAGGTGGCCCGCGATCTCCCGCGCCTGCGCGACGAGCCCCGAGGTGAAGGCTGCGGTGGCGACCTCGAGCTCGGCCAGCCCCGTCTTGAAGGGCAGCCGCAGCGCATGGAAGAGCAGGCCGGGCGGGGGCCGGAGCCGGAAGACCTCGAAGCCGTCCCGAGCGATGGCGTCGGCGAGGCTGCCGGCGACCCGCAGCGCCGGTGGCAGCGCGCTCTCGAACGGCAGCTTCGGCCGGACGATCGCGAAGGCCGTCGCGTGGCCCTGCTCGCGCAGGCGGCCGCCGATGGCCCTGAGGGCGTTGGTGTGTCCGGCGGTGGGGTGGGCGGCGAAGAGGATTCGGCTCATGTCGGGTGAGGGTCTACACGGACAGAGCGGCTTGTGCCATCCACGCTGCCTCGACCGTCATGCCAGGTCGCGTCGCGCCATGATGAAGACCAGCAGCGCCTTGGCGTGCTCGCAGGAGGCGTGGTCGCGAACCTCGACCTTGAGGCCGTAGCCCTCGGAAGCCTTCGCTCCACCGTTGGCGAGCTCCGCGAACCGCGGGTCGCTCGAGAGCTCCTGGCGTTCCTTCTCCCGGATGGCCAGCGCCACGAGGAACCACCCGTCGGCGACCGTGACCTCACAGAGGTTCTTGTCCTCGGCGTGGATCTTGAGCTTCCAGCCGTACTTGGCGCCGTGGTGCTTCCAGTCCTGGGCGCAGCAGGCGGTCGTCGCGCGAACTGCCTCGAAGAGCGGCCAGGCCTCGCCGAGAGCTCCTCTGACCCGGTCGTCGTCGGGCGTCTGGGCCTTCTCCAGAAGAACGTTGAGGGTCGTCATGGTCCGCCGACCATCCCACCCGGCCGGCCGATCCGCCACTGGCGACTCGGGGCCAGGTTCCGAATCCGAATCTCGAGGTGCGGGGTATCCTCGCCGCCATGATGAGCCCCGAAGCGAGCGGGTCGCTCCGTGCTGCCCTCCTGGTCGTGCTGTCCGCCTGCACGGCCGATCCCTCTGCGGTCTCCGGGGCGCCGGACACGACGGCAACGCACTCGGATGCCAGCCTCGCCGCCCTGGATTCGGCGGTCCCGGACGTGGGCTCCAGCTCAACGACGGAGGATGCAGGTTCCTCCGACGCGACCCCAGGTGCCGACGCGGCAACGATCGAGGATGCGGGCGGACCCGATGCGACTGAAGCGGCCGACGCCGGGGAGATCGGGGACGCAGGGGAACCCGATGCGGGCGGGTTCGCCGACGCGGGGCTCGATGGAGGAGCGCCCGATGGCGGAGGCCTGCCGGGGCACTACGGCTTCGCGAAGTACACGATCCTGCCGGGGGCGCATGCCGCCCTCGTCGAGAAGAACGGCGCGCCGAAGCTGCCGCGGACAGGGCTCGTCACGCTCGATCACCGCAGCTACCAGTTCATCTTCGACAGCTCCGCGGCATACACCCTGACCAACCCGACGGACCCCGCCGACCAGCTCGACTGGAACAAGCTCCCCGGCCTCTCGGACTGCGGCCAGCTCGACCTCGCCGAGGACGGCCTGATGTTCGGCTGGCGGTGGAGGCCGGACCTCGTCCCGCCGCAGCTGGAGATCGCCCACTACGCGAACAACGACGGGACGCACCTGTGCCCGCCCTCGGGCCTCATCGCGCTCGACGCCGACGACCTGGCGGCGGAGACGCCGCTCGACTACGAGCTTCTCCATCGGCGGCCCAGGGAACGCGAAGTACCTCTTCCACATCTCGGGGCAGATGCGCGGACGGACCATCGACGTGACGGCGGAGTTCCCGCGGGCGTGCGCGGGGACCAGCCCCTCGGCCCTGAAGTGGGCCGCGGGCATGTACTTCGGCGGCACCTCGACGGCGCCTTCGCAGATCATCGGGTACGTGCTCGAGCCGTGATTCATCGCCGCTGAGACTGAAGCTCCAACTCGAGACCCAGGAAAGGACGAGCCATGCAGATCAAGGGTATTCCCTACGAAGCCATCGACCTCGAGGCGCTCGCGCCGGAGCAGCACCCGGGCGAAACGGGGACGGCGATCTGGAAGACCGCCAAGCGCGGCGACCTCCGCGTCCGGATCGTCGAGTACGGCCCGGGCTACCTCGCGGACCACTGGTGCGAGAAGGGCCACGTGGTCTTCGTGCTCGAGGGCTCCTTCGTGTCCGAGCTGAAAGACGGGACGAAGTCGTTCCTGAAGAAGGGCATGTGCTACCTCGTGTCCGATCACGCCGAGGCGCACCGCTCCTCGACCGAGGAGGGCGTCAGGCTCCTCATCGTGGACTAGCGCACCCTCACGGACACTTCGGATCGGGCTGGCAGACCCCGTCGGCGCAAGAGGCGACGGGAGGGTCCATCGTCTTCCCGGAGCACTTCTTGAGCGCCCCGATCTGGTCGTAGTGGTTTCGGACCAGCTCCTGGTAGGCCTTCGCCACCGAAGCGTAGCCGCCGCAGTAGGTGGGGATGATGGTGCACTGCGCGGTGGTGGAGCACTTGCGCCACGCCGGCGGGAAGCCGCCCTCGAAAAGGTGGCGGGTGACGGTGAAGCGGCCAGAGTCCGTCTCGCGCGGCCGCGCGCCGGGCGGCGAGTGCCGATAGAGGTAGTCGAACTCGAGCTCGCTCGCCGAGGCGCCTCGGAGCGTGAACTCCATGAGGATGTGGCGGTCGACCAGCGAGAGCGTCTCGCCGATGGTCATGGCGAGGCGACCGTCGGGCCCGATGATCCTCTCCCCGCTGCGGTATTTGGGGCGCTGGGACCAGCTCACGAACTCGAGCTCGACGGTCTGGCCCTGGACCTGCCAGGACACGAGCTGGCTCGAGAGATCGGACTGCAGCGACGGGGCGCGCACTCCGGTCGTGGCAGCCGGCTCCACAGGCGGGGACGCGCTGCCGTCTGGCGCTGCCGGCTGATCGTGCTGCTTCGCGGCCGAGCCAGAGCGACAAGAGGTCAGAGCCAGGAGGAGGAGGAGCGAACGCGTCGTCTTGCGCATGGGAGCACGGTAGCACCACGTCTCCTTGGTGCCCGTGGCAGCCCGTCCGTGCCATCGCCGACTGGCAGATCCAAGAGCGCCGCGATCGACGGCTCCAGGACGGGTCCGCAACGTCGATCGGTCGCCAGCGCCCTTCCGGCTCCTCCGAGCTCAGGAACGAGCCAGGCGCTTCTGGCTCTGCACCGCCGCCGCGAGGAGGCGGCGATCGCGATTGCTGCCGCCGGCAAGCTCGAAGGTCTCGAGCGCAGTACCTGCCAGGCGCTGGAGCGCGGCGGCGAGGCCCGTGACCGGGCTGCGCCGATTCGTGAGCCTCGGTCGCGCGAGGGATCGTCGACTCGTTAGTCCCGTGGAAGCGGTGCCGGAACCCCAGCTCGATCGAGAGGCGTGAGAACGCGCCGTCGCGGCCCCGTGCGAGCGTGGCGCGGGACTCGCCCAGCTCGAGGTGCACGCTCGACAGGCGCGCCGGCGCCGAGGCCAGCGCGGGGAGCCAGGCGTCGAGCTGCGACTCGTCCGAAGCGAGCGATACCTGCTCCAGCCTGGCGCCGAGTGGGCCGGAGAAGAGCCACCGGTAGCCGTCCGGATCGAGCGCCGGCCTGGCGAGTGACAGGCGGCGCAGGGCCGGCAACCCTGGCGACCGGCCGACGGCATCGATGAAGGCGTCCGGCAGGCCTGCCATTGACACGACCTCTATCTCGAGCTCCTCGAGTCCGAGCGGAGGCTTCCGCTCGCAGAGCGCCACCGCGGCGTCCGCGGGGCAGCGCAGGAGCACGCGGAGCGAGCGCATCGCCGGATTCGTGACCAGGTCGAGGACGCTGCGCTCGTGGCCACAGTCGAGCACCTGGACGGTGGCCCACGCCGGGTCGCCGAAGCACAAGACCTCGGAAGGCGAGCGGCGCAGGAGCTTGCACTTGGCGACGAAACCGCGCTCGAACACGGCGCTCTTGTCGTCCACATAGCGCGCCAACGTCCCCAGCCACTGATGGCGGTAGAGGTCGAGCAGCTCCTTCTCCCGGCCGGCGCCACGGGTGTCGCCGCCCAGGCGCCGGAACTGCAAGCCGATGAACTCCCCGCGCGGGTCGCCGCGTTCGAGCAGCCAGTCCGCGTACACCAGACGCGCCGCGTCGTCGTCCGGCGCTTGGGTGATGGCGCGCAGGCGGTCGTCCGGGGCGACGCCGACTCCGGCACCTGCCGCGAATCCGGCCAGCGCGGCGTCGAAGCCGGGGGCGTCAGACCATGCCTTGGCGGGCCCGGCCTTGGAGAGCTTCGCCTCGGCCTTCGCGATGGCCTGCGAGAGCAGTCCGGCCAGCTTCGCCGCGACGACGTCGCCGAACCGCGCCCGCAGCGTGCCGGTGAGCGCCCGGAGCCCGTCCGCCGTTCGCGCGTCGACGTTGGCCGAGACGAGCTGGAAGGCCTGCTCCCAGAACTGGACCGATCGCGAGGACTTGTAGGGCGGCGCCTCGAAGAGGGCGAGCAGGGCCGTGGCGATGCGCGGGTCGCGCGGCCACGCGGCGAGCACCTTGAGGCGGCTCGACGCGAAGGGCGAGACCACGTTGGTCAGGCTCGCGAGCAGGCTGCCGAGGTCCGCGGGGTTCTTCTGCGCCGCCCTCGCCAGCCAGGTCTCATGGCGCCAGCTCACGGGGCCTTCGCTGGGCAACGGCCTGGCCAGCACCCGCGAGAGCGCCTCGATGCGGTCGGAGACCTCCGGGGACCGGTGGATGCGCCAGGCCGAGAGCAAGCACCCCAGGGCCTTGTCACCGGCGTGGATCTCCAGCGCTTCGGTCGCCTCTGCCAGGAGCTGTTGGAAGGTGGCTGCCTTTCTCGTCATGCCCCGATGGTCCGCGGAACCCGGCCGGAAGTTCAACGGCTGTCATCGAGAGGGGCGCGGCGCATCGGCGCATCGAACGGACGTTTGAGAGGCCGGCGTTCACCGGCCGGCGCACGGCGTGGCTCCACGACGGCTGCCGCGCGAAGTGCCCCGCGCTCGCCGGCCTCGCGGATCTCGACGCGGTGCTTGCCTGAAACTCGCCGGCCTGACCGCGTCGCCTGAAGTCGGAAGACCGCTCTCGAGTCCATCCAAAGGCATTGATCCGAGTTCCGGCGCAGCAGCTGGCGTGAATTCCCGACGCTGGTTTGGCGTCCACGGCGCCATCCAGTACCCTGCGCTCGCGTTCCCAGAAGGCCGGTGATTCGGGAACTCCCCAAGTGCCGCCGCGCGGCCTCGCTCTGGACAGTCCGGGCGACCCAGGAGGTTCATTTATGCATTCGCACACGAGGTTCTTGGGCGGCCTGGCCGCCATCGTGATCCTCGGGCTTCTTCCCGCCTGCAGCGGCAACCCGCCGGTCACCTTGCCGGACACGGGCTGCCAGCCCGCCACCTGCACCGCCAAGGGCAAGAACTGCGGGCAGATCGACGACGGCTGCGGGGGCAAGCTCTCGTGCGGCAGCTGCACCGACCCGCAGACCTGCGGCGGCGGCGGCGTGGCCAACGTCTGCGGCGAGGTGTCGACCTGCGTGCCGGAGACCGACGCGGCCTTCTGCCAGCGGCTGGCGCGCACCTGCGGCAAGGTCAACGGCAACGACAACTGCAGCGCGTTCCGCTCGGTGGACTGCGGCACCTGCACCGCGCCGCAGTCCTGCGGCGGCGGCGGCAGCCCCAACGTCTGTGGCTCCGGCGGCTGCCCGGCGGAGACCGACGAGGAGTTCTGCACCCGGCTGGGCAAGGAGTGCGGCTCGGTGACCGCCCAGGACAACTGCGACAAGCAGCGCAGCGCGGTGTGCGGCGGCTGCACCGCGCCTCTGACCTGCGGCGGCGGCGGCACGCCCAACGCCTGCGGCTCCTGCACCGCCGAGACCGAGGCGGCCCTCTGCACGCGCCTGGGCAAGACCTGCGGCACGTTGAGCGCGGTCGACCGCTGCGGCGCCACCCGCAGCGTCACCTGCGGCACCTGCGCCTCGCCGCTGACCTGCGGCGGGGGCGGGGTGGCCAACGTCTGCGGCGGGGCCTGCGCGGCGGAGACCGACGCGGCCTTCTGCGGCCGCCTGAAGAAGGACTGCGACATCGTCACCGCCGTGGACAACTGCGGCACCCAGCGCAGCGCCAACTGCGGCACCTGCACGGCGCCCTACACCTGCGGCGGCGGCGGCACGCCCAACCTGTGCGGCCAGGGTGGCTGCACCCCGGAGAGCGGGACCGCCTTCTGCGCACGCCTGGGCAAGACCTGCGGCGAGGTGAGCGCGGTGGACAACTGCGGCAACCAGCGCACCCTCGACTGCGGCACCTGCACGGCGCCCTACACCTGCGGCGGCGCCGGCACCGCCAACGTCTGCGGCCGCACCGGCTGCACCCCCGAGACCGACGCCGCCTTCTGCGCCCGCCAGAACAAGGACTGCGACCTGGTCACCGCACTCGACAGCTGCGGCGTCCAGCGCACCGCCAACTGCGGCACCTGCGCCGCGCCGTACACCTGCGGCGGCGGCGGCGCGGCCAACGTCTGCGGCAGCAACGGCTGCACCCCCGAGGCCAACACCGCCTTCTGCCAGCGCCTGGGCAAGAACTGCGACCTGGTCACCGCCGCCGACAACTGCGCCAACCTGCGCACCGCCGACTGCGGCACCTGCACCGCTCCGCGCACCTGCGGCGGCGGCGGGCGGCTCAACGAGTGCGGCGGCGGCAGCTGCGTGCCGGAGACCAACGCCGCCTTCTGCGCCCGGCTGGAGAAGAACTGCGAGCTGGTGACCGGCGCCGACAACTGCGGCACCCTGCGCACCGCCAACTGCGGCACCTGCACCGCGCCGCAGTGGTGCGGGGCGACGAGCCAGAACGTCTGCGGCTGCCTCGCGGAGAGCGACAGCTCGTTCTGCATGCGCCACGGCCGCTCCTGCGGCCCGCTGACCGACCTCGACAGCTGCGGCCAGACCCGGACGGCCTCCTGCGGCACCTGCCAGTCCCCGTACCTCTGCGGCAGCCAGGGTTGGTGCGAGTACTCGATGTTCGACGCCGGCGCCTACCCTACCGACGGCGGTGCCTGCCAGCCGGACCACTGGGGCTGCAGCTACGGCTCGCAGTGCTGCAGCGGGAACTGCTCGGCGGGGATGTGCCAGCCCGCGGCCGGCCCGGACGCGGGTGGGTACTGCACGCCCGACACCTTTGGCTGCAACAGCTCGGCGCAGTGCTGCAGCGGGATCTGCCAGTTCGCCATCTGCCAGCCCGCGGCCGGCCCGGACGCCGGCGGGTACTGCTGGCCTGAAGGCTCTGGCTGCAACAACTCGGCGGAGTGCTGCAGCGGTGTCTGCTCGGCGGCGATGTGCCAGCCCGCGGCCGGCATGGACGCCGGCGGGTACTGCCGGCCCGACGGCTGGGGCTGCTCGTACTCGTTCGACTGCTGCAGCGGCAACTGCTCGGCGGGGATGTGCCAGCCCTCGGGCGGCGCGGACGCCGGCGGGTACTGCTGGGGTGACTACTCCGGCTGCTCGAATTCGGCGCAGTGCTGCAGCGGGGTCTGCTGGGCGGCGATGTGCCAGCCCGCGGCCGGCCCGGACGCGGGCGGGTACTGCCAGCCCGACTCCTTCGCCTGCTCGAACTCGACGGATTGCTGCAGCGGGAACTGCTGGGCGGGGATCTGCCAGCCCTCGGGCGGCGCGGACGCCGGCGGGTACTGCTGGGGTGACTACTCCGGCTGCTCGAATTCGGCGCAGTGCTGCAGCGGCGTCTGCTCGGCGGCGATGTGCCAGCCCGCGGCCGGCATGGACGCCGGCGGGTACTGCCAGCCCGACTCCTTTGGCTGCGCGAGCTCGGCGCAGTGCTGCAGCGGGGTCTGCCAGTTCGGCTTCTGCCAGCCCGCGGCCGGCCCGGACGCCGGCGGGTACTGCTGGCCTGACGGCTCTGGCTGCAACAGCTCGGCGGAGTGCTGCAGCGGCGTCTGCTCGGCGGCGATGTGCCAGCCCACGTACGCCCCCGACGCGGGCGGAGGGGCCTGCGCGCCGGCGGTCGTCATCAGCCAGGTCTACGGCAGCGGCGGCAACTCGGGCGCCACCTGGAAGAACGACTACGTCGAGCTGCATAACCGCGGCATGAGCGCGGTGAGCCTCTCCGGCTGGACCGTGCAGTACGCGTCGGCGACCGGGTCGACCTGGGCGACGACCGCGCTGAGCGGGGTCATCCAGCCCGGCGCCTACTACCTCGTCCAGGAGGGAGCAGGCACTTCCGGCGCGAACCTGACCAACCCGGACGTCACCGGGGCGATCGCGATGTCTTCCACGGGCGGCAAGGTGGCACTGGTGTCGAGCACCTCCGCGCTCACCAGCACCTGCCCGATGGGAGTGGTTGACCTGGTGGGCTACGGAACCGCGACCTGCATGGAGGGGACCGCCGCTGCGCCTGCCGGCACAGGAACGGCCTCGGCGACGCGCAGTGGGCAGGGCTGCCAGGACACCAACGCCAACGGCGCGGACTTCACCGCCCTGTCCGCCTCGCCGAGGACGAGCCTGTCCATGCCGTATCCCTGCGGCTGTCAGTAGTTGCCGAGCGGGCGGCTGGGCTTCGGCCCCGCCGCCCGCGCCTCTCGCGACTGGAGCGCATGGCCGTCTCGGGCCGGTCGCCCACAGCGGGGGAGCCTTAACCCGCTCTCCCGCTACTGGGTACCCGTCGCCGCGCGTGTGGGCTGACGGTACGACCCGTCGAAGCACCGCCCTCCGAGGTCTCGATGAACCGATGCTTCGCAGTCCTCCTCATGCTGCTCACCGCTGGCTGCAAGTCCGAACCGCGCGCCTGCGAAAAGATGAGGGAGCTGTGTGGCACCGAGTCCGCGATTTGCCGGGACTTGCGTGAGGACGTGCAGGCCCAGCTCGGTCAACCGGCGCTCGATACGCTCGACGGCTGCGTGCTGCAGGCCAACAGCTGCTCCGAGGCGGCCGGCTGCGTGAGCGGAGAAGCGGCCAAGGCCAGCGTCGAGGCCGCGGCGAACTTCGTCACCGCGTTCGCCAAGTCGGCCAGCCCCTCGAGCGCCGAGGAGTGCGTGAAGAACGCCAAGAGCGAAGCCGAGGCCAACGGGTGCCGGGCTGGAGCGGTCGGCAAGGCGATGGTGGAGCGCCTGAACCAGTTCGCGGCCGGGCTGAAGAAGAGCCAGTAGGGACGGCGCGGGCCTCGATGGCCGCACGGCTCGGTGCTCCAGGGAGTGGCGGTATCCTGGGGCCACTCCTTCGACCGTGAGCGGCGCTCGAGACGAGTCGTGAAGACCAAGCCTCCAAGCCGGCGCCCCTGGGCGCTGCTGACCTTCGCGCTCGCGATCCTCTACCCCCGGGAGGCCCACGTGAGCGGCCCCGCAAGCCTGGAGCACCCCTCGGCGCACTTCACGGTTCGTATCGAGTCCGGGCCCTCCATCCACTTCGCCTCGCAGGAGGACGCGCACGCCCACCTCACGAGCGAGCGCGAGCGTCTGCTGCCGGCCGCGCAGGCGATGGTGAAGGAGCTGGAGGCGGGCCTCGCACGGCTGCCCGCGGTGGTCCGCGGCGCGGTGCTGCCCTTCGACGCGCCGGTGGCCGATCGCGTGGTGTGGACGGACCTCGCCGATCCCGTCGAGCGCGACCTCGCGCGCTGTGACTACTCGCCCTTCGCGCGCCAGTTGCTGCGCGCACGGCCCCAGGAATCGCAGCCGGCGCCCGCGCTGCCTGAGCACGCCTTCATCTTCGCCATCCCCTTCGCCGAACTGGACGGATCGAAGGAGGTGCGCGTCTCGCTGGCCCGCGACCCGGGAAAGGACGGGCTTCGCGCGCTGGCGGCGCTGGCCGAGGCCGCGGTGAAGCCGACGCGGCGCGTGCTGCGTCGGCCCTCGGCCAGGACGCGCGTGCCCGGCGTCGGTGCCGCGCCCGAGGTGCGCCGTGAGGGCAGCAGCGTCGACGTCCGAACCTCCCGCGTGTCCGTTCACCTGATGCAGCCGGGCGAGGGCCCCGCGCTCGACGAGCTTGCCCGCAGGCTGTGCCTCGCCTTCGACCGGGAAATCGCCAAGGTCCGGGACGCCGACGCACGGGAGTTCGAAGGCACCTACTCCTTCGCGCTCAAGTTCGGGGCCTTCGACGTCGAGGAGAGCCCCATGGGCGGCGGCTTCACCTCGCCCTACCTGGCCGAGAGGCCGGCCCGCGCGGCAATGACGGTGGTCCTGCGCACCGTGGAGACCGATGAGGGCGGCCCGCTCGACGCCGCGCTCGCCGACTGGACCTCGCGGCTGGCGCGCACGGAACTGGCCACCATCAAGCGCTTCGACGACCCACAAATCCTCTCGGCCTGCGGCCCCACCGATTGGGTCTGGGTGCACGAGCGCCGGTAGTGGCCGTCTGGGGCAGCGCGTGCCCGGCGGCGCGCGGTCGGTCAGACGCGAAGCATCGTTGCTGTTCCGAGGACCTGGTCCGCGGTCGCGCCTGCGAGGGAAACCTGAATCGAGCGGGCAGCAAGCCGCTTCCCTCCCGGGGCGAGTCCAACTTCGTAGTCGTCGCCAACACTCACCTAGCTGAGGTTCAGACACCCTGCGACGTGGTGCTGGGCCGGGACGCGGCGCCGGCGAGTCGTGCTCCTCAGTTGACGCGCGAGCTGTGTTCTCCACACCAGCTCCTTGAGGACCAATAGACTGGGCCCTCACTGGGAGCGAGCTTCGTGAACTACTTCGCGATGACTTGGCACGGCCACGAGGTCAAGAACCTTCCTACTTCCGAGTTCCCCAAACTGCTCGACAGTCTCGCGGACGCGGATGACGAGCACCCAGATGTGTGGATCCGTAGCGAGACTGGCTGGGGCCTTTCCGCTTTTCGCTCTGGCCTTCTTGTCTGGGAGAACGTCGAGGATGATGGCCCACCGCGCCACATGAAAGACGTGCCGCCTGCAAGGGTCCTCGAACTCTGGAAGCTGCTCGCCGAAGGCCGATTCGATCGGATCGACCAAGAGCCGTGGCTACCCGGCTATGGCGCATAGACGTCAGTAGCGCAGAGTCACATCCGCCGTGTTCCAGTTCGAGCAGCCCGAAGCGGCGGGCCGCCGCGCCTGCCGTACGATCCCGAAGGCCTGGCGATCGTAGCCTCGATCCAAGTGACTGAACTGCCAAGCCGGCCCAGGGCCGGCGTAGCAGGCGGAGTGGCCAGCCGCCGGCGGATCGCTCTAGCATCCGGCCACCATGCTCCTCGCCCTGATCCTCGTCGGTGCAGTCATCGCCTGGCTCTACTACGAGCGCCGCCGTGAGCTGTTCCTGGTCTCGGTGCGCGGGGGCAAGGCGCTCCTGGTCCGCGGCCGGTTGCCGGCGTCGCTGATGAACGACATCAAGGACGTGGTCGGGCGGGAGCCAGCGGTGAGGTTCGGCCGTATCCGCGCCGTCAAGGACCAGAACCGCGCGCGCCTGGTCACGACCGGCATCGACGAGTTCCGCGCGCAGCGCCTGCGCAACGTCTTCTCCGTCCACCCGATCTCGAACCTCGTGGCCGCACCGCCTGTCAGCGGGCGGAGCGTCGGCCAGATCCTGGGGATCGCGTGGCTCGCGTGGCTGCTCGACCGGACGCTGGAGCAGTAGGCGTTCGGCCCCTCGACAGGCTCGGGATGTCGGTGGACGAGCTCGCGGTGAAGGACGGACCGATTGATCTCTGGCCCCTCGACAAGCTCGGGGTGTCGGCTCAGCAGCCGCAGTCGGGGTCGCTGCAGTCGGTCGCGCCGTCGCCGTCGTTGTCCTTGCCGTCGGTGCAGTTGTACTCCGACTTCTTCCCGCCCCAGCAGTAGCAGCCGCCATCCGTCGGGTTGTGCATGCCGTTGCAGTCGGCGGTGTCGGCGCAGTCGGTCTTGCCGTCGCCGTCGTTGTCGCTGCCGTCGAAGCACGCCGTCTCCATGCTGCAGGCCAGGGCCGCGGCGCAGTCGGGGTCGGCGCAGTCGAATTTCGTGTCGTAGTCGTTGTCCTTGCCGTCCATGCAGCTGGTCTCGACGGCGGCGGAGTTCGAGCAGGTGCAGCCGGTGCCGCAGGTCTGGCCGGCGCAGTCGGGGTCGGCGCAGTCGGTCTTGGAGTCGTGGTCGTTGTCCACGCGGTCGCCGCAGTAGGTCTCGAACTGGCCCTGGTTCTGGCAGGCGCAGCCCGTGCCGCAGCTCTTGCCGTTGCAGTCGAGGTCGCCGCAGTCGGTCAGGCCGTCGCCCTCGTCGTCGACGCCGTTGGCGCAATTGGGCTCGGGCGTGCAGACGAGGTTGGCGACGCAGTCCGGGTCCTGGCAGTCGACGAGCTGGTCGCCGTCGTCGTCGGCGCCGTTGACGCAGTCCGTCTCCTTGGAAGCCTGGCAGGTGGCGTCGCTGAAGCAGTCCGGGTCGAAGCAGTCGATCTTCTTGTCGCCGTCGTTGTCCCTGCCGTCGTCGCAGATCTCCGGGTCGGCGCAGCCCGGGTCGGTGGTGCAGACGGTGTCGTCGCAGTCGGTCTGCCCGTTGCCGTCGTCGTCGAGCCCGTTGTGGCAGATCTCGGAGAGGCAGTGGGGGTCGGCGACGCAGTCGGGGTCGGCGCAGTCGACGAACGTGTCCTCGTCGCCGTCCAGCCCGTCCGCGCAGTCGGTCTCGGTCTTCGGCGCGCACGCCGCGTCGCCGAAGCAGTCGGCGTCCTTGCAGTCGGTGAAGGTGTCGCCGTCGTTGTCGAGGCCGTCGCCGCAGAGGAACTCCGTGTTCCGGCATTCGGAGGTGGAGGCGCAGGTCGAGTCGAGGCAGTCGGTCAGGCCGTTGTTGTCGTCGTCCAGGTCGTTGCCGCAGAATCTCGTGGAGGACGATGCAGCCGGAGGTGGAGGCGCAGGTCTCGTCCTCGCAGTCGGTCTTGCCGTTGCGGTCGTCGTCCTCGCCGTTGCCGCAGATCTCGGGGCCGAGGCACGCCGGTTCACTCGAGCACTCGGGGTCGGCGCAGTCGGCCTTCTTGTCGCCGTCGTCGTCCTTGCCGTTGTCGCAGATCTCGACGCTGGCGTCGGGTCTGCTGGCGTCCGGCTCCTCGCCGCCGGAAGGAGTGGAGCAGGCGCCCAACACCAGCGCGGCCCAGAGGGTGATTGCCGAGGCGATGGTCCGAGACATGCTGACTCCGCTGCAGCGAGCATCGTGTGCCTGGCAGGGTAGTGCGCCCAGCGAGTCTGGACCAGCGGCGTGTGGCGAGTGCCGGGCTTCCACGCTCGGGTCACCCTCGCGACCCTGAGCGTCGGAGGCTCGAGCATTTCGGGGAGATCAGGCGCGCCGCAGAACCAGCCGCTGCGAAGGGTGACTCGTCTCTCACGAAGGTCACCTTCACCGGCAGGTGGTCCGAGTGCCCTCGCTCCAGCACCTGGACGTCCACCGGCCGCAAACCGCCCTGGTACAGGACGTGGTCGAGCTGGAAGCGAAGTGTGAGGGCGCCCACCGGCCAGCGCCACGTCGGTGCGCTCCCCAGGTGATCGCTCACCGCATCCCGCGCGCCGCCCTCCTTGAGGAACGCGATGGCGTCGCCGCGCGCCTCTTCGTTGAAGTCGCCCGCGAGGATCGTCGGAAGTCCGGGCTCCAGCCCGCGCGTGAACGCCTGGACCTCCTCGCGTCGCACCGGTCCGGTCGTGAAGTAGCCCGAGACCCAGCTCCCGCTCGGCGACACCGGCGGGTGCAGATGGAGGTTGAGCACCTGCACCGGGCCCAGCGCGGTCTGCGCCACCAGCCGCAGCGCCGGGAACCACTTCACCGGGCTGGGGATGGTCTCTCGGACCTCGAAGGGCTGCTTGGCGAGGACCATCTGCCCACCGGCTGCCGGTCGCTGCACCTCGGCGATGTGCGGATAGAGCGCCCCCAGCCGCTCGCGCAGCACCTGCGACCAGACGGGCGTCGTCTCCTGGAGCAGCACCAGGTCGGCGTCGGCGGCGGCGATGGCCTCGAGCGCCGCCTCGTCGCCCTCGAGGCCGAAGTTGACGTTGTAGGTGAGCACCACCAGCCGCGGCGCATCGGCCGCGGCCGGCAGGAGAGGCACCGTCGCACAACCGCTGGCCAGATGGGCCGAGAAGCCGAGCACGAGGACGATCACCGCGGCTGACGTGAGGACGTAGAGCATGCGCTTCACCGTAGGTTCCTCAGGCCGTCGAGCAGCGCGTCGAACTGCGGGAGCAGGCGTTGCACCTCGTCCTCTGCGCCCAGCAGCTCGAAGGCATAGTCCGCTCCATCCGCGCCTTTGAGCGTGACCACGACGGCTCGCGCCTTCTCGATCACCTGCTCGCCGAAGGAGACGCTTGGCCCCAGCGCCTCGCGCCAGGTGCCACGCCAGTCGCGGCGCTCACCGGCCAGCCCCGCCTTGATGATCGGTACTGGCTTCGTGACCGGGAACCGCCGGCCCACGCGCTCGAGGAAGGCCTGCCCCTGGTTCGGCTCGCTCGCCGCGAAGTGGTGGACGCGGATCCGCGCACCTTCACCCGGCACCACCTGCTCGAGCCGGAAGCTCGAGCACCTCGCCCGGATGCCAAAGCCCCGCGCCGAGGTCCTTCTTCGCGAACCGCGTGCGGTCGAACTGCACTTGCCAGCCTTGCGGAACGGTGACGCCGAGCTCGCCGACGACCTTGCCTCCGTCGCGCCAGAAGGAGACGGCGTCCATCGACAGGCTGCCTGCCAGCACCAGCGACAGCAGCTTCAGCATCGCGATCGTCTTCATCGAAGACCTCCTCGTTCCTGCGGGTTGCCTGGGGAACGGAGAGGGGTCGATCCTGTCGCACCCAATCGCGCAAGTGGTCGCAATGGCGGGGCTATTGCCGAAGGCACAGAAGGCGTTCGAGGAGCGCTCGAGCCGGAGTAGTCTTCGCCTTCATGGACCTCTTCGAGATGGTGGCGGCCGAGCGCCGGGCGCTCGCGGACGTGATCGAGAAGCTGACCGACGCTCAGCTCCAGACCCCCAGCCTGGTGCCGACCTGGACGGTGCGCGACGTCGCCGGACACCTGGCGCTCACCCTGGACCTGTCGGTCCCCAAGATGCTGTGGACGTTCCTGACCACGCGCAGCCTGATGGGGACGGTGGACAAGATGACCTGGGAGCGGGCGAAGCACCCGGTCCCGGAGCTGGTCGCGACCCTGCGCAAGTTCGCCGACAGCCGGAAGATGCCTCCTGGCGGCAGCGTGGAGCACCTGCTGACCGAGCAGGTGGTGCACGGACTTGATCTCTGCAAACCGCTGAAGATCGAGCACAAGCTCGGCGAGGATCGGCTGCGCCCGGTGCTGGACATGCTCTTCAAGACCCCGGCGCGCCCCTACCTCAAGACAGCCTGGCGCGACGGACTGCGCTACGAGGCCACCGACCTGAGCTGGTCGCACGGCGAGGGCCCCACCCTGCGCGGCACGACCGACCTGCTCATCCTGGCGGTCACGGGGCGAGCAGCCATCCTGGGCGAGCTCCAGGGCGAGGGAGTCGACGTGCTGCGGCAGAGGTACGCGCTGCCCCAGTAGTTGGGCTTTCCCATCAGCTCCCAGCTCGCGCCGCCGAATCCGCGTCCCACTCGGCCACGTCGCGCATCGCTCCTCGTTCCTGCGGGTCCTTGGTAACGGAGAGGGGTGCTCTTCGATGGGATCCGCGTCACTCCCGAGGATCGACGGCGACTCGATAGCACCGAGCTACGGCTGGCTGGCGCGCAGCACCCGCGAGAGGCTCAGGTCGAGCCGGCTGCGAATGGCGGTGAGCAACCCGTGCAGCGCCTCGCCCGACAGCCCCGAGCGCGCGGCGAGCTCGGCCTGCGTCGCCTCCAGCACCTTCTCGCGCACCGCCGCCACCCAGCGTGCGGCGGTCGCCCGGTGCACGCGGTAGAGCGGCGCGAGGGCGTCGACCGTCAGGCCGTCGAGCAGGTGGTGGCGCAGGAGCGTGCGCTCGCGCGGCGAGAGCCCGGCCACCGCCGCCGTGAACGCCTGCTTGAAGAGCGCGCGGTGCTCGGCCTGCACGACCTGCCGCTCGGGATCCGCGGTGCGGTCGGCGAGGAGGTCGAGCTCCGCGTCGCCGTCTTCGGTGGGGCCCTTGTGGCGCGCCGCCTGCTCGCGCAGCCAATCGATGGCCTCGCGCGCGGCGGCGGCCTTGAGGAACGCCTGCAGGCTGCCGCGCCCGGTGAACCGCTCGAGCGCTCGGCCCACGAGCAGCTTCTCGCGAAGCCGCTGGCGCACCTCGTCCTGGGCGCTGGCGTCGAGCCCCATCGGTGAGAGCACGCTCGCGGTCCGCAGCAGAAGCGAGTCGAGCTGCACCAGCGCTTCCCGGCTGCCGGAGAGCGCTTGGCGCGCGAGCGCGAGGTCGCCTCCGGGGGCGCTGCCGAGCGGGCTTGGGACGTCGACCATGCGCCTATAATCGCACCGCCCGTCATGGAACCCGCCCGCGAATGTCTCGATGAGATGCGCGCCCTCGACTTCGTGGGCGACGCGCTCGACCCCGAGGCGCGCCTGGAGGTGCAGCGGCACCTGGACGGGTGCGCTCCGTGCCGCCAGCTCGTCTCCGCGCTGGCCCGCGAGGCTTCGTCCCAGGCCACGCCCTCCTCGCCGTCCGACGCCTCGCCGCAGAGGCTGGGCCGCTACCAGCTCCTGGAGGAGCTGGGCAGCGGCGGCATGGGCGCGGTCTTCAAGGCCTACGACCCCGAGCCTCGACCGGGCCGTGGCGCTCAAGGTCCTGTGGCCGGGCGACGAGTCGGAGCAGACCCGGAAGCGGCTCTTGGCGGAGGCGCAGAGCCTGGCGCGGATTGACCACCCCAACGTCGTCTCGGTCTTCGACGTGGGCTGTGCCGGCGACGAGCTGTTCGTGGCCATGGAGCTGGTGCGCGGGCGGACCCTGCGGCGCTGGCTGGCCGACGAGTCCAGGGCACCCGGCTCCGTCGGCGGCTCCGCTGCCTCTCGGACGAAGCCTCCCCTCGCCGCGCGGATCCTCGAGGCCTATCGCCAGGCAGGCGCTGGGCTCGAGGCGGCGCACCTCGCCGGGCTGGTGCACCGCGACTTCAAGCCCGAGAACGCGCTCATCGACGAGCAGGGCCGCGTCCGCGTGCTCGACTTCGGGCTGGCGCTGCCGGCCCGCGCCGGAGCCGCGACGCCGGCGGGCACGCCGCGCTACATGGCCCCGGAGCAGCGGGCGGGCGGCGCGGTCGACCACCGCAGCGACCAGTACAGCTTCTGCGCGAGCCTGGCCGAGGCGCTGGGCAGCGCCGCCACCTCGCGCGTGGCGGCGGCGCTGAAGAAGGGCCAGTCCGAGTCACCGGACGAGCGCTACCCCTCGATGTCGGCGCTCCTCTCGGCGCTCGACCCGTCGCCGCGACGCCGGCGCTTCGCGCTGGCCGGCGCCGGCCTCGCGCTCGTCGCGCTCTTCGCCACGGCGCTCCAAGCACGGCGGCTGGTCCCGTGCTCGGGCGCGGGCGAGCAGGTGGGGCGCGTCTGGGCGCGCCCCGTCTATCCGCTCTCGAGCGGCTCCGGCAGCGGCGGCTCGTTCTCGGTCGGCGGCCTGAGCCGCGGCGAGCGCCAGCGCAAGGTCGCGGGGGCGCTGCCGGGGCCCGCCGAGCCGGTGCTTCGGCAGCTCGACGCGCTCGCCCTCGCCTTCGAGCAGGGCTTCGCGAACACCTGCACCGCCTACCGGCGCAGCGAGATCTCCGGCGAGCTGCTCGACCAGCGGATGGCGTGCCTGGGCGACGCGCTCGCGCAGCTGGATTCGTCGATCAAGCTGCTCGAGCGCTCCGGCGACCACGCCGGGACCATTCTCGCCGCGCTGCCGAACCCCGACGACTGCCAGCGCCCGCGCCGCGTCGAGGCCGACCTGCCGGCGCCCAAAGCCCGCGAGGTCCAGGCCCTGCGGCGGGAGCTGGCGGCGCTGCGCCCGTTCGCGCTGGCGGCCGACCCGATGGCGCGCGACCGGGCGGTCCAGCTTCGCGAGCATGCGCAGAAGACGGGTCTGCTCGCGCTCTTCGCCGAGGCGAAGCTCGTTGAGGCGCTGCTGAGGATCGATCCCGACGCGCGGCGGCAGGCGTTGCTCGAGGCCGTCGCCGCCAGTGAGCGCGCGGGCAGCGACGCGGTCCGAGCCGAGGCGCTGCTCGCGCTCGCCGAAGGCCTGTCGGGGGAGGAGAGAGCCCGGACGCTCTGGCTGGCGCAGGCCGCGCTGGAGCGAGCAGGCCCCGAGCCCCGACTCGAGCGGACGCTGGCGCAAGAGCAGGCGCGAAGCCCCAAGCCCTGAGGAGACCGGAATGCGAAAGCTGGTGCCCTTCCTGTCGTTGGCCATCGGTCTCGCGACGGTGGCTTGTGAGTCGCCCTCCAATTCCGCGGGCGCGTCCGACGCCTCGGCGCTCGACGCGGGCATCGCCGCTGATGCGAACGCCTCAGGCGACGCGGGCGTCGCTCCTGGAGAAGACGCCGGTCCGACGGACGCTGGAGCCGTGGCCGCACCGGATGCGGGCGGCAAGAGCCCCAAGCGCGGCCTCGCCTACGATCTCCGCTTCGGCAGCCGACCTGGCCGCGGTCTCGCCGGGAGTGAGCTGGTGGTACAGCTGGGGCACCAAGCCCAACCCCGCGGTGCCGACCGACTACCGGAGCCGATGGGCGATGGACTTCTACCCGATGCTCTGGAACGGCAGCTTCGACGCGAGCGCGGTCGAGGCGTTCCTCGCCGCGCACCCGGAGATCCAGTACCTGCTCGTGATGAACGAGCCCAACCTCAAAGACCAGGCGAACCTGACGCCGGACCAGGCGGCGGCCATCTGGCCGAAGTACGAGGCGGTCGCGGCGTCCGCGGGCGTGCAGCTCGTGGGACCGCAGATCACCTGGGGCACCATGGACGGCTTCCAAGACCCGGTGGCCTGGCTCGATGCCTTCTTCGCTGCGTACCGCGCGGCGCACGCGGGCAGCGACCCGCGCATCGATTACCTCGGCTTCCATTGGTACGACTACGGCCTGGGCGGCCAGCTCGACCGGCTGGCGAAGTACGGCAAGCCGTTCTGGGTCACCGAGTTCGCCAACTGGCACTCGCAGAACGACGGGGCCCAGGTGGTCACGCTCGAAAAGCAGAAGGCGCAGATGACCGACATGGTCGCGACGTGCGAGCGCCGGGCCGACGTGTTCCGCTACGCCTGGTTCACCGGTCGGATCAGCCCCGACCCGCACTTCGACAGCCTGCTCGCCGCCGACGGACAGCTGACCGAGCTCGGCGCGCTGTATCTCGCGCTGCCGCACTGACGCTGCGCTGGAGAAGGCAATCCCTCGCGTCGCCGAAGGGCGGCTGTGGACTGCTGAAGATAGGTGCGCCTTTCCCGACAAAGGTTGCGGGCACTGTGTGCTCCTTGCCGGTCACCGAAGGCGTGCTTCTTGCCTCGCTTGCTAGCAAACCTCCCTCGGAGCGCCGGCTTCGTGCCGGCCTTGGGCCGGCCAGCCTGTGCGCAATACCCAGACCGTCCGACCCTTCCCTGAGCCGAGCCGAGCTCCGATGCCGCGTCGAGGTGCCGCCACGCACGCAAAGTCGATCAGCACTTCCGTCCCACCGGCGCGAAGGCGGGCGGGCGTACGCGCATGGCTGCCGTTAAGTTCGCCCTCACCGCATTCCTGGAGGGGTCTTCGCCCATGCGCACTTCTTGGCGGCTACCGCGGCACGGCCTGGCGTCGCTGATGCTGATGCTGACGACGCTCGGGACCTTGGGGGCCTGCGGCGACGACCCAGTCGATGAGCCCGCCGGAGCCGACGCAGGTCCGGGAGCCGACACCGGTCCAGGAGCCGACACCGGTCCAGGAGCCGACGCTGGCCCCGGAGCTGATGCTGGCCCAGGAGCCGACGCTGGCCCGGGAGCCGACGCTGGCCCGGGAGCCGACGCTGGCCTGGGAGACGACGCTGGCCTGGGAGACGACGCTGGCCTGGGAGACGACGTCGGCTCGGGAGTCGACGCCGCCATTCCCTGCGTGGATGAGACGTGTGACGGAAAGGACAACGACTGCGACGGCCAGACCGACGAGGGCTGTGTCTGCGCCGCCGGGCAGACGCGGGAGTGCTACAGCGGCACCCCCGGCACCGCCGGGAGCGGGGTGTGCCGGAGCGGGAGCCAGACCTGCGACCTGGCCGGGACCTGGAGCGCCTGCAACGGGGAGATCCCCGACACGGCGGAGCTCTGCGACGGCCTCGACAATGACTGCGACGGCCAGGTGGACGACCTGCCCGACCTGACCTGCGGCCAGGGCCTGTGCCGGGCGGTCGTCGCCGCTTGCCGGGAGGGCCAGCCGCAGGAGTGCGTCCCGGGCACTCCCGCCCCGTCCGAGCTGTGCGACGGCGTCGACGACACCTGTGACGGGCAGGTGGACGAAGGCTGCGCCTGCCGGGACGGGACGCGCCAGCCCTGCTACTCCGGGCCCCCGGGCACCCTCGCTGTCGGAGCTTGCCGGGCGGGTGAGCAGGACTGCCTCGCGGGGCAGTGGGCCCCCTGCGCGGCCGAGGTGCTCCCGGGCCCGGAGACCTGCGACGGCCTCGACAACGACTGCGACGGCGAGACCGATGAGGGCAACCCCGAGGGCGGCACGGGCTGCGCGACGGGTCTGCCTGGCGTGTGCGCCCTGGGAACGCTGACCTGCACCGCCGGCATGGTCCTCTGCGTGGCCACCGCCAACGCCTCGGCCGAGGTCTGCGACGGGCTCGACAACGACTGCAATGGCCTGGTCGACGAGACCACCCCCGAGCTCGGCGCACCCTGCAACACCGGGCTGCTGGGCCGTTGCGCTCCCGGAACCCTGGCCTGCGTCAATGGCGCCCTCCGCTGCCAGTCCAGCGTCGGGCCGGCGCCCGAGAGCTGCGACGGGGCTGACGAGGACTGCGACGGGATGGTGGACAACGGCAACCCGGGAGGCGGAGTGGCGTGCAGCACCGGAGAGCTGGGGGTGTGCTCGGCCGGCGGGCTGGAGTGCAGCAACGGGGTCCTCGTCTGCAACAGGATCGGGACCCCCTCCCCCGAGGTCTGCAACGGCCTGGACGACGACTGCAACGGTCTGGTGGACGAGAACGACCCCGGTGGCGGCGCAGCCTGCAACACCGGCCAGCCGGGGGTGTGCGCTGCCGGACTGGTGAAGTGCAGCAACGGGACCCTCGTCTGCAACCGGATCGCGACCCCTTCCGCCGAGGTCTGCAATGGCCTGGACGACGACTGCGACGGCGTCGTCGACGTTGGAGCGCAGGGGGTCCTCTTCCAGGACACGTTCGCGGACAACGCGGCGGGGTGGACCCTCGACTCGGAGTGGCAGATAGGTCCCACGATGAGCGGGGTGCCGGGGGCCATCGGAAACCCCGACCCGGTGATCGATCACACTTCGACGGCCAACAACGGAGTCGCCGGGGTGGTCCTGGGAGGCAACTACTCCACGGTCGTGCACGGCTACCGCTATCTCACCAGCCCCCCCATCAACACAGCCCTCTCCTCGGGTCCGCTGCTGCTCGACTTCTGGCGCTGGCTGAACGCCGACGCCCCGCCCTACGTCCAGAGCGTCGTCGAGGTGTTCAACGGGGCGGCATGGGTCACGGTCTGGAGCCACACCGGAACGGCTCCGCTCACCGACAGCGCCTGGACGAACGTCAAGATCGACATCACGTCCCTGAAGTCGCAGGCGACCCGGATCCGGTTCGGGTTCGCGGTCGTTTCTGCAGGGGCCTACAACATGAGCGGCTGGAACGTCGACGACGTGCGGCTGGTGCAGGGGTGCCCCTGAGCCGACCTGCCGGTTACGCCAGGCACCGTCTGCCTGTCAGCCGTGCTCGTCCGCCGGATCGCACCGGTAGAACCCGGCGAGGACCTCGTAGAGCTCCGGGTGCTTGTCCTTGAGGCTTCGGGGCTTCTCGAAGAAGGCCTCGGTCGCCACCGCGAAGAACTCCGCTTCGTTGGTGGTGCCGTACTTGCGCAGCACCGTCCTGCGGTGGCCCTTGGCCTCGAGGTCCAGGAAGGCCCCGGACATCACGCGGGCCCACGGCGCGTAGGCCGAGTACTTCGCGAGCGCCGGGGTGCCGTCGAAGGCGCCGTCGGCAGCGTCGAGCGCGTGCGCGAATTCGTGGAGCGAGGTGTCGTGCCCGTCCGCCTGGTTCGCGAGCCCGCTCAGCACCGCCGCGTAGGAGAGGACGACGGTGCCCCACTGGTTCGCCTCGCCGAACACGATGCCGTCCTGGCCTTCGTGCACGTAGTGCGCAGGGTAGACGACGATCTCGCCCAAGCGAGCGTAGGCGTCGCCCGGCAAGTTCGTCGCCAGCCGCGCCGCGCCGGCGGAGATCAGGACCTTCGCCGCCTCGTCGAGCGCCATCCCTCCAGCGGCCGTCCACTCCTTGGTGCGCAGAAAGACCTTGAGGCAGTCCTCGAAGCGCGCGCGGTCGCTCGCCGGGAGGGTTCGGTAGAAGGGCGCTTGGGCGCGCAAGAACCCGCGCCAGGTCTCGGAGAACGGTTGCTCGAGCGCGCGGCGGCGGCGCCACCAGGCAAGGCACATGCGGGCATCATCCCACGCGTCTGGCCCCTACCTGCGGCTGCGCCAAGTCGTGGCTGTCGTCCTCCGCGGCCTGACGGGACCGGTCTACTGCGCTCGCAGAAGCAACGTCGAGGCCTGCTAAAGGTATGTCAGTAACCATCAACATGGGAGGCGCCCCGAGGGCGCACCGGCTCAACGGGTGGCGATGCACCGGACACCGATGGGCCGGCCATTGCCCGTGTAGAGGTCCTTCATCTGGCTGGCGTCGATGGGGAGGGACCGGACGTGCTGGACGCCAGGCGTCATGTCGCCCCAGCGGAGGCTGCCGTCGCGGCCGCGCACGTAGAAGTCGAGCGAGAAGTAGAACTGGCGCGGGAACCAGTCGTCGCCCGCCTCGATGGTCATGGTGTCCTTGAAGAGCTGGAAGTCCGCCTCGCTCAAACCGTCGAGGTCGTCCTCCGAGACCAGGCGCCAGCCGGCGCCCAGCTTGAGCGCGCAGACGTCCACGTCGTCGAGGATCTGCGGCATCCAGTAGGGCTTGGAGCCGTGCTTCTCGTAGGCGCAGCGCGAAACCTGGTCGTAGTTGGTCCGCAGCTGCTCCTGCGTGAGCGTCGCGGGATCGGACGAGAGGGTGATGGACGGATACGCGGCCGCGCAGGCCAGCAGGAGGTACTCGTAGGTCATCGTCGTGTCGCGGACGAGCGCCTGCGCGATGGCGGCGCTGGCCGGGTAACCCGAACCGCCCTTGTGCTGCCAGATCATCATGTCCGGGAGGATCGGCGCGGAGATCTGCTTCTTGCCCGCGGTCGCCACGGCCCCCGAGTACTGCAGGCCCGGCTTGAGCTCGGTGTTGCCGGGGTCGCCCGAGGCGTCGCCGGTGGGCGAGTAGCAAGCGCCGGCCAGCATGAGCGCGACGGCGGCGAGAGTGCGGAACATGACGGACCTCCTGTGACCGGCCGTGAAAGAGCCTAGCACCACGGTCGGTCGAGAGGGCTCAGGGGGGTTCGGCGTTGCTCGCCCGCGCCTGCGCAAGAGCAACGTTCCCGAAGGCCGAAGACGTTCCTCGACTCGGCCATCGCTGCGCGCTGCGTACGCTCGAAGCGAACGTACGTCCTCGTCCGTCCCCGTCTGACGAACGAACGGCGCTAGTAGGGCCGATAGCCCGACCACGCGAAGGAGTTGTCCTCGACCGTTGAGCTGCCGTACGACGCGCACAGTTGCTGGCCTGCCCGAACGAACTGCCCGACGATGGAACCATCGTTTCCCGACACCGACAGGTCCTCCGGGTGGGAGGGAACGGTGCAGGCGCCCACCGGAGAAATCCACCATCGGGCCGATCCGCCGTACAGCCCGAGCGAGGTCATCACGATGGGCCCCGTCACCACGAGCTTCGGGCCATCCAAGTAGACGATGCCGCTCTCGAGGCGAGTGGCATCGGTGTCGGCGGTCAGCATCCGCACGGGAGTGTTGGGAGGCTCGACGCCGGAGTCGTCGGCGTGGGCGACGCCCGAGTCCTGCAGGAAGTGGCCTGCGTCGACCAGCGCCTGGCCGATGGGCCCGGAGCAGGTCGAGAGAATGGCAACGACGGCGACGGCTGCCACTGCGAAGGCCCACTTCTTCATGTCCGCTCCTCGGCGTTGGTGTGCGGGCAACCTAACACGCGGTTGCGGGCCATCCGCCAGCGGCGGCCACGAGGCCAGCACTGCATCCGCGACCGCCGCTACTTGCCCAGGGCGCGGGCGATCGCCGCCGCCTGTCTCGTCCGCGCGGCGCGGTCGGGCAATCCGAGGCTCTCGTAGTGGGCGGCGAGCGCGTCCATGGCGGCGTCGTTCGAGGCGCCCTTCTTGGTGAAAGCGAGCTCGGCCTTCGTGGCCTCGAAGCTCTCCAGCTTGATGGCGTTGAGCAGGAAGAGGGCGGGCGCAACCCCGAGCAGGCGCTCGGCGCGGGCGAGCTGGTCCCGCGTGCTGGAGGAGAGCTTGGCGTCCCCGCCTCCCTGCCGTAGCCGGCCGAGGACGAGGGCGGCGATCGGGTGGTGGTCGAAGTGCGCGGCGATCGCCTGGTGGAGGGCGTCGCCGTCCCCGTGGTCGGCCCGAAGCTTGGAGAGCTCCATGGTGAGGAGTAGGTGCTCGTCGAAGGCGAGCACCTTGAGCCCGCGGCGGCCCTCGAGCAGGCGGGGAATCTCCTCGCGCGCCCGGGCGAGCTCCTCTGCGCGAGCGTGTTCGTCGGCCTGTGCGCCGGCGATGGCGAGCATCAGCGGCGCTCCGAGGAAGGTGTCGTCGCCCTTCGCGAGCGCGGCCTCGGTCGTCGCCAGCCAGAACTTCAGGGCGCCCACGGTGGCGGTCGGGAGACCGCCGCCTTTGAGGACGGCGTCCATCCGGTGCACCAGCTCCTTGGCCTCGCGAACGTCACAGGCGCCGCGGACGCAGTCCTTGAGGGTCTTCTCGCGCTTGGCGTCGCCCTCGGGCTCGTTGCGAAGGCTCGCGACGGCCCCGGCGAGCGCCGCGTCGAACTTCTCCTGAGCGAAGCGGACCGCGCCCAGCGGTCCTCCGGCCTGGAAGAGGGCCGCGACGAGGCCCAGGGACTCGGCGAGGGCGGCCATGTCGTTGCGCCGGTAGGCGTCGGCGAGCTCGGCCACCTTCCGCTCCGGCGAGGGAGCGGCGGGCGGAGGAGCCATGGCGGCGGCGTCCGCGGCGCGGTCCGAGTCCAGGCAGCAGCGCTTGTACTTCTTGCCGCTGCCGCAGTGGCAGCGATCGTTGGGGCTGAGCTTGGTGGTCATCGGGCGGGCCTCGGTGCGGCGCGGAGCGTTGGCGAAGCGGAGGCGCTTTACGGCCTTCTGGAGGGGATGTCGAGCGAGCCGAGAGCCGACGAAGGGCCGGATCAGCGCCGCCACGCCGAGGTGGCCGGCAGCTTCGCGTGACCCGCCGTCAGGCCGCGCTCGCCCTTCCAGAATCGGCCGGTGCCTGCGGCTTCTCGGGCGCGGGCAGTGGCTCCAGGCCCAGCGACCGCTCCACCACCTCGCCGATGACGGCCAGGCGAGCGAGCAGCCGCTCGTGAAGGGCGCCGAGACGCTGGCCCATTTGCGTGCCGGCAGCGTGGATGTCGGCAACTTCTTCGATGTCGGGGAGCTGGCATCCGGCCAGCAAGTAGCCGGCGACGCTGGCCTCGCCGTCCGCGTGGGGGAACGGGTAGCGCACCTGCTGCAGTGGATGGAACACGCCCTCCACGCGGTCGAGCATGACCCGGGCCTGGTTCATCAAGCTGTGGATGGCGAGCGCGTTGCCCTGGTTGGTCGGCAGAGCCTGCAGGAGGGCGTCGTAGATGGCCAGCTCGCGCCTCCACGCCTCGAGCTGGGCGAAGTAGGGCGCGAGCTCCACCGTCGCCGCCGCGAGCGTCTGCGCCTCACGAGTCAAGGCGGCGCCGCCGGCCAACCGCGCGACCACCTCGGGGCGCTCCAGCAGCGCCAGTGTCGCCCGCAGGCGGTTGGAGCAGAGGCGCTCCGCGTCCGCCAGGGCGCCTTGGGCGCCTTCCAGCTCGAGCGCTGCCGCCACCTCGTCGCCGCTCCCCAGCCCCGCCAATCCGAGCTTGGCGGCCTCCTCGCCAGCGAAGACGGCCTTCAGCTCGGCAGCACGACTGGCTTCCTTGATGCGCGCCAGCGCCTTCTCGTAGCGCTGGGCCGCTGGCGCCTTCCGGCCCATCAGCCATTCGCGGCAGTGGCGCAGCTCGTCCTCGGGCGGCACCGGGCTCTCGTTGCGAACCAGCGTCGAGAGGACCGGCCGGTAGGGTGTCACCTCGTCCCGGAAGTAGCGGTCGAACGCATCGCGGTCGCGCTCTCGGGAGTCGAACTCCTCGACCAGCTCCGCAGCGGTCTGGCGGTGGGCGCGCTCCAGGTCCGATTCGAGCGTCTGCTGTGCGAGCACCTGCGAGCGCTCGCGACACAACGCCTGGAAGTCCGAGAAGAGCGCCCGTGCCGGCGCGTCGAGGTGGAAGATGCCGTCGCCGCCCTCGCGCTGCGCCCGGGAGATCCGCTCCGCGTCGCTGGGGTGGGAGTCGAAGACCCCGGCCTTCGCCGGCCCTTCGGCCCGGGCGAGCGCCTCTTTGACCTCCTGGGGCATGCGCTCGCGCAGCAGCTCGGTGAAGGCCACGACGTCGTCGCAGTATCGGCCCTCGGCCCAGGCGGCGTTGAGCACGGCCCAGGTCCGCTCTTGCGCCACGGCCAGCTCGCGAAGAGCGAGGAAGGTCCCGGCGAGCTCGGCGCTGCCACAGACGCGGACCTCGAAGAGGTCGGCGTCGTACTCCATCTGCCGCGAGAGGAAGGAGCTCAAGAACAGCCCGGCGCGCATCAGGCACCAGAGCAGCCCGCGGCTCACGGCGACGAAGGCCTGGGCGCCAAGGATGACGGCGCTGAGGGCGAAGTGGGGGGCGCGCGCGTTGCGGAGCGCCTCGTCCCAGCTGTCGCGCTCGTACACCACGCGGGCGAACCAGAGGTTGATGGACATCACCACGGCGTTGAGGCGCAGAGCCGTGCCCTGGCTGAAGTGGCCCAGCTCGTGAGCGAGCACGCCCGTGAATTGGCGGAGCGAGAGGCCGGCGGCGAGCGGCAAGCCGATGGTGAGCGTCAGGTCGCTCGAGAAGATCCCCCGGAACGCGCCGCACAGCCGCGCCGAGGCGTTGACGTCGAGGTCGACGCGGATCTCGGCGGGCGCCCGCGCACCGACCAGCTCGGCGAGGCGCGCGACGAAGGCGTGCAGGCGCGGCTCGGCCTGAGGACCGAGCAGGTAGGACGCATTGGGCTTGGTGCGTTGGGCGAAGAGCGGCTTGACCAGGAAGAAGACGCCGACGGCTCCGATGACCAGCGGTCCTCCATAGGCGATGGAGGAAAAGAGGCTGCTTCCGAGCAGATCGGTGTTGTGGACCGCGTGCAGGTAGACGAGCCAGCTGACGAGAACGATGACCGCAACGTAGACCAAAGGCAGCGCCACCATCGCCAGGGCGACCAGGAAGAGGCCGACCCGGTAGAGGGCCGGCACGCGCACCGGCTCGACGTGCCCGTCGAGCGCGCCGAGGAGGCGCTGGCTGCTGAAGTACTCCTGCGGCTGGGACATGGCCGCGGCAGGATACGCGGACAGTGCGGGTCGTGCATGCCGCAGAGCTGGTCGCGATCGCCGCCCGAGGCTCAGCGCCGCCACTCCGACGGCGAGCTCCCCGTCTTCTGCTTGAAGAGCTTGGCGAAGTGCTGCGGGTGCTCGAAGCCGAGCGAATAGGCCACCTGGCTGACGCTGTCGCTCGTCGACGCCAGCCGCGTCTTGGCGGCGGTGATGATCGCGCGGTGGATGTGCTCGCGCGTGCTCTCGCCCGTCTCCTCGCGCAGAAGGTCGGTCAGGTAGTCGGGTGAATAGCCCAGCGCCTTCGCGCAGGTCGCCACGGTCGGCAGGCCCTCGTCGCGCGGGCGAGCGGAGGCCAGGTACTCGTCGAGGTGCTTCTGCACGCGCTCGAGCACGCCGCCCTGCACCCTGGCTCGCGTCCGGAATTGCCGCGCGTAGAAGCGCTGGCAGTAGCCGAACAGGAGCTGGAGGTGAGCCGCCAGGACGTCGGACGAGTAGGCGTCGGGCGTGGTCGCGGCCTCGCGCTCGATCTGCTTCACCAGCTCGGTGAGCGTCTGCTGCTCGTCGTCGGCGAGGTGCAGCGCCTCGTCGGCCGCGTAGGAGAAGAACCCGTACTGCTTGATGACCGAGGCCAGCGCGCTGCCGCAGATGAGGTCCGGGTGGAAGACGAGGGTCCAGCCGTCGCCAATCGGCGCGATGCGATCCGTGGCCTCGAGCGGCGTGACGGCCTGGCCGGGCGCGAGGAAGACGATGGTCCCCGCCTGGCCGTCGAAGACCTGTCGGCCGAAGGCGAGCTGGCACTCGTCGCCGCGCTTCAGGCTGACGGCGTAGAGCTCGGACTGGATCCGGCGGTTGGCGACCGGGATGGCGACGCGGTGCGGCCCCTGCCAGGAGGCGGCGATCACGCTCACGAGCGGGTTCGGCGGCGCCTCGCGGCCCAGGAGCCCATGAATCTGCGAGATGGAAGAGATGGTGATGGGACCGAGCGGATCCACGGTCGTGGACTATCACTGCGTGACCGGGATGGCCACACCTCGACTTCGCCGGCCGTCAGCGGGGTGCTATCGTCCCTCACCCCTCCGCACGCGCGAACGTTCTCGACCCCTCAACGTGAGTTGGAGCGTGAAGCCATGACCCGAGCCCTCCTCATCGCCCTGTGCAGCCTCCTCGTCGTCCCCGCCACCGCGGTGGCCCAGATCGACGAGGACGACACGCTTGGTCTCAACCTGCCCAAGCGCAAGCGCATCACCGACGAGGACAAGGCCCGGCTCGAGGCCGAGAAGAAGAAGCGCGAGGACGACGAGAAGGCGCGCCTGCAGGCCGAGGAGGACGAGAAGCGACGGCAGCAGGAGGAGGCCAAGGCAAAGATCGAGGCCGAGAAGAAGGCCATCGAGGACGCCAAGCTCAAGGCCGAAGCCGATCGCAAGGCCGCTGAGGAGGCGAGGCTCAAGGCCGAGGCCGATCGCAAGGCCGCCGAGGAGGCGCGCAAGAAGGCCGAAGCCGAGGCCAAGGCCGCGGAAGAGAAGCGGAAGGCGGACGAGCAGCACAAGGCCGACCTCGCGGCGGAGATGAAGGCCAAGGACGAGGAGCGCGCGCGCCTGGCCGAGGAGGCCAAGGCCAAGGCCGCCGCAGAGAAGAAGGCCAAGGAAGAGGAGAAGGTGCGCCTGGCCGAGGAGAAGAAGAGGGCCGCCGAGGAGGCCAAGGCCAAGGCCGCCGCAGAGAAGAAGGCGAAGGAAGAGGAGAAGGTGCGCCTGGCCGAGGAGAAGAAGAGGGCCGCCGAGGAGGCGAAGGAGAAGGCCGCCGCGGAGAAGAAGGCGAAGGAAGAGGAGAAGGTGCGCCTCGCCGAGGAGAAGAAGAAGGCCGCCGAAGAAGCCAAGGCCAAGGCCGCCGAAGAGAAGAAGGCCAAGGAAGAGGAGAAGGTGCGCCTCGCCGAAGAGAAGAAGAAGGCTGCCGAGGAGGCCAAGGCCAGGGCCGAGGCGGAGAAGAACGCGACGGCTGAGGAGAAGGCGCGTCTGGCCGAAGAGAGGAAGAAGGCTGCCGAGGAGGCCAAGGAGAAGGCCGCGGAAGAGAAGAAGGCGAAGGAAGAGGAGAAGGCGCGCCTGGCCGAAGAGAAGAAGAAGGCCGCCGAGGACGCCAAGAAGCCCAAGACGGCGACTCCCGCCCCGGAGTCCGAGCCGGCCAAGCCCGCTGCACCTCGAATCAATCGGTCCAAGCCCCTTGCGCTCGCCGAGGAGTGCAGCGCCCTGGTGGAGAGCATCGCCAAGGAGGCCGCCTTCACCGCCGTCGCCGGTAACGGGTGCGCTGGCAGCGGCAGCTTCGTGACCGTCAAGCTGCTCGACAAGTTCGATGGCCATGAAGCCAACGCGACGATCGTCCTGCGGCTGCAGGCGCTGATGCTGGGCCCGACGACCGCCGGCGCGCAGCTGTCCTACAAGAACCTCGAGCGGCTCGGCCGGACGGCGGACGGTACGTTCGTCTACTGCGGTCGAGGCGCGGCGAGGCCCTACGAGAAGAAGATGACGGCCGAGGAGGAGCGCAAGGCCGACCTCCTCGACGAGATGAGGGCCAAGGACGAGGAGCGCGCGCGCCTTGCCGAGGAGAAGCAGAAGGCGGAGGGCGCCAAGGCGACGGTCGCCGACGAGAAGAAGGCGAAGGAAGAGGAGAAGCTGCGCCTGGCCGAGGAGAAGAAGAAGGCCGCGGAGGAGGCCAAGGCGAAGGCCGAAGCCGAGAAGAAGGCGAAGGAAGACGAGAAGGCGCGCCTCGCCGAAGAGAAGAAGAAGGCCGCGGAGGAGGCCAAGGCGAAGGCCGAGGCCGAGAAGAAGGCGAAGGAGGAGGAGAAGGCGCGCCTCGCCGAAGAGAAGAAGAAGGCCGCCGAGGAGGCCAAGGCCAAGGCCGCCGAAGAGAAGAAGGCGAAGGAGGAAGAGAAGGCTCGCCTGGCCGCGGAGAAGAAGAAGGCCGCCGAAGACGCCAAGAAGCCCAAGACGGCGACTCCCGCCCCGGCTCCCGAACCGGCCAAGCCCGCCGCTCCCAAGATCGACCGGTCCACGCCCCTCGCGCTCGCCGAGGAGTGCAGCGCCCTGGTGGAGAGCATCGCCAAGGAGGCTGCCGTCACGCCCATCGCGGGCAATGGGTGCGCTGGCAACGGCAGCTTCGTCACCGTCAAGCTGCTCGACGAGTTCGACGGTCATGAGGCCGACGCGAAGGTCGTCCTCCGGCTTCAGGCGCTGATGCTGGGGCCGACGACCGTCGGCGCGAAGCTCTCCTACAAGAACCTCGAGCGGCTCGGCCAGACGGCGGACGGCACCTTCGTCTACTGCGGTCGAGGCGCGGCGAAGCCCTACGTCGAGCCCTGACCGCCGGCCTCCTCGACCCGGTCGGTCCGCGCTCCGTCACTACGTGATCGGAATGGCCACGTTGCCCTTCTTGTGCCCGGCCTCGACGTAGCGGTGTGCCTCGGCCAGGTCTGCGAGCGGGTAGCGCCGGTCGACCACCGGGCGCAGCACTCCACGCGCGGCGAGATCGGCGACCACCTGCAGCGCCTGGCGCTTCTCGACCGACATCCCGAAGACGAACTTCTGCCGGGAGAAGAGCCGCGTCCAGGCGTCGAGCAGGTACGCGCCCAGGCCGCCGACGGTGCAGAGGTAGCGGCCGTCGGGGGCGAGGCAGCACCGCGCCGCCGCGAACGAGCTCTTGCCGACCGTGTCGAAGACGACGTCGAAGCGGCCGCCGAGGGAAGTGAAGTCCTCGCGCGTGTAGTCGACGACCTCGTGCGCTCCGAGCGAGCGCACCAGCTCGGCGTTGGCCCCGCTGCAGACGGCCGTCACGTGGGCGCCGAAGTGCCGGGCGAGCTGGACGGCCGCGGTGCCGATGCTTCCGGAGGCGCCCACGATCGCCACGCGCGTGTCTTCGCCGACCTGCGCCCGGTCGCGAAGGAAGTAGAGCGCAGTGGTCGGGCCGTCCACGAGGCACGCGGCCGCCAGAATCGTCGAGGCCCTGCGGGGCCAGCGCCAGCGAAGCGCTCTCGGGCAGGCAGACGTATTGGGCGTAGGCGCCGGCGGAGAAGCCGGTGAAGCCGAACACGCGGTCGCCGCAATGGAAGCGGGTCACCTTGCGCCCGACCTGGTCGACGACGCCGGCGAGCTCGATGCCCATGATGCGGAAGCGCCGGCGGGGGCGGAGCAATCCGAGCACCACGCGGGCCATCGCGGTGTCCCCGCGCCGCATCATCCCGCAGGCGGCGGTGACGGTCGTGGCGCGGATGGCGACGCGCACCTCGTGGTCGCGCGGCTCCGGTCGCCGGATCTCGCGGACCTTGAGCACGTCGGGTGGGCCGTACTCGTCGCAGAGCACCGCGGTCATCGTCGTCTCGGTCATGACGAGAGGATGACGAACGTGGACGGCGAGCTGAAGAACCGGATCCGGGAATTGCGGATCCCGATGCCGGAAAAGCACTGATGCTCGATGGCGCCTCCGATGAACGGTGCGCGAAGGTGGGCAGCTCCATCGACCGTCGCAGGCCGCTCAGGAACTCAGGGCAGCACGAGCGGCGCGCTGGTCGTCCAGTTGACCGAGGCGGCCTCGCTCCCGCGGAACGCGGTCACCCGCCAGGTGTAGCTCCCGGCGGCCGTGGGGGCGTCGGTGACCGTGAAGCTCGTCTGCTCGCCGCTACGCATCACCGTCTGGTAGGTCCCGGTGAACTTCCCGTTGAGATCCCGCGAGCAGTAGAAGGCGTCGCAGGCCAAGAGGTTGGTCGCGTGGCTCCAGCGGACGGTCACGCTGCCGTCCGGGTTCTTCTCGGCGGCGAGGTCGGTCACCGCCGGGCACTTCCCGGTCGGCATCGGCGGCGCGATGGCCTGCAGGTAGTCCGCCCAGCCGGTGTCGGCGGCGAAGCCGAGCGAGGCGTACGGCGGCGCGGCCTCGACGGTGTAGAAGGGCCAGGCCTGGTTCGGGTGGTAGACCGAGAGCCCGGCGGCGCGCGAGTAGTCGGCGTAGAGGGTCGTCTGCGGGTGCGTCCCGCTGTGCTGGCTGTTGAAGAGCACCAGGCCGCTCTGCTCGAACAGATCGACGATCTCCGCGGAGGTCGCCCGCGCGCCGCTCGGGGAGCTCCGTGTCGGCGGCGACCTTGGCGGCCAGGTCTTTGATGTCCAGGTAGGCGGCCATCAGGTCCGGGCTCTGGTACGAGAAGTTCTGCGCACCGCCCGCGACCGCGCGCACCTTGGCCTTGAGCGCGTCGGTGGTGGCGAACGCCTTGAGCTGGCCCGCGAGCGCGCCGAGCTTCGTCCCCAGCGCCCCGAGCTGCCCGAGGTCGATCGCCGACCAGGTGCAGGGCACGTCCTGCGCCTCGATGCCGCTCGCGTGGTCCTGGGCCAGGAACAGCGCCACGTCCTTCGCCGAGGCGGCCGGGTGTTGCGCCAGGTAGCCGAGCGGGTAGGTCCCGGTGACGTACGAGAGCGACTCGGCGCCGACGTGGTAGAGCGCGGCGTCGCGCATGCCCCAGGTGTTCTCGGCCATCTGGCCCAAGCAGGTCATCGACTCCACGACGTCGACCTTCCGGCCGATCTTCCGGGCGAGGTGGCGCACCACCTGCCCCTGCTCGTCGGGATCGAGCGAGTCGGCCGAGCTCTGGTCGTAGAGCATGTTGCGGGTCCGGCTCTTCTTGGGCTCCACCGCGCCGCCGCCGTGATCGTGGAAGGAGAGGAGGTAGTGGCGCGCCGAGTACCGCGGCAGCAGCCAGTCGATGAAGTCGGTGTACGACTTCGCCTCGCCCATGTTCACCTCGCCGCCCGCGGCGCGCGGGGGCGAGACGGACGTGGTGCTCGCGCTCGAATCGCCGATGACGAGGTACTGGCTGTCGCCGTTCTCGTAGCCGTCGTAGAGGGCGACGGCGCCGACCTCGGCGGTCGTGCCGCCCTGCGCCTCGAGCCCGTCGACGTTGAACCAGTAGGTGTAGCCATAGTCGCCGTCGGAGGCGATGAAGTAGATGAGCGTCCACTCTCGCGGCGCCGCCTTCGCCGTGGCCAGCACCGGCGCGCTGGGGAGCGAGGCGCGGCCGCCCACGAAGGCGGTGAGCGAGTACTGGAAGGCGACGCCGAGCTCGATCGCCTCGTCGCGGTAGGAGCGCGTCCCGGCGGCAAGGTCGGCGAGCTTCTCGAAGGCGGCCTCGCCCTCGCGCCGGCGCGACAGCTCGAACCGCGCGCTCGCGTCGCCGAAGGTCCAGGAGAGCGCGACGGCGTAGTCCTCGGCCGCCGCGGCCAGGTCCTGCACCGCGGGGATGGGCGCGAGGCAGCTGCCGCCGAAGCACTCGAGCCCGGTCTCGCAGGTGCCGTCCTCGTTGCACGGCTCTCCCTCGCCGCCGCGGGCGACGGCTGCATCGGCCGGCATGGCCGCGTCGGCGAGGGTCGAGGGTCCGGAGTCGGCGACGGTCGCTGGTCCGGAGTCGGCGGTCGCAGGTCCGGAGTCGGCGGCGATCGGCGCCGGTCCGCTGCACGCGGTGAAGAGGGCGAGACAGGCAAGGCAGCCGAAGGGCAGGCGGATCGACATCGATATCTCCAGTGGGGAAGCGACCACCGAAGCACCGCGGATGCCAATGCGCAACCCCGTGAAAGTACGGGCCAAGGTGCCGCTGGCCGCCGAGGGGCGAGACGGAAATCCACGGTGCTGCCACCCGGCTGGCAGGCCCAGCTCCACCAGCCGCTCGGTGTCTCGCCAGAAAGTGGGCTTACCCAGGTAGCCGGAGGCCCTCAGCCTCCGGACTCCCGGACGGCGCGTGCTCACCGCGCATCGCCATGCGTGAAGAGCACGCATTGGGTCGAAGGCACGCACGAAGCCGGGCCCAACCTGCCGACTTTCCATTGGCCCGGTCCGGGCATGGCAGGTGCACCGGCGGCCGCGCGAACGACGGGGGGGAGCACTCACCTCGCACTGTCCACCGCAAGCCTCTCGAGGTCCCATGACCGGGAACCACAACATGTCCAGCCTGCGCTGGAAGCTGATGGCCGTGGTCATCCCCCTGCTCTTCGTCGTCACCTCGGCGGGCAGCATGGCGGTGGTGCGCCGCGAACAGGCCGTGCTGCGCGACTCGCTCCTCGACAAGGGCAAGGGACTCGCCGCGTACATCGCCAAGCTCTCCTGGGAACCGCTCATCCTCGGGGAGACGACCCAGCTGGACGAGATCGTCGCCGAGGTGAACAAGGACCCCGACGTCGTCTACGCGATGATCCTCGACGCGAACGGCCTGCCGGTCACCTCGCCCTCGCTCAGCGTCAACGCCGCGGGCCGGAAGGTGCAGGAGACGCTGGACACCCTGCCTCCCGAGAGCCCGGCGCCGGCCCTGGCCGAGGGGCTCAAGAAGCACCTCCCGGTCGCCGAGTTCTCCATCCCGGTGAGCACCGGCGAGCGGACCATCGGCACGGTCACCATGGGGATGTCGGAGTACGGGGTGAACCAGCAGGTCCGCGCCACCGCCCTCTTCATCATCCTGGTCAACCTGGGGGTGGCGCTCGTCGTCAGCCTCATCCTGGTGCTGACCGTCCGCAGGGTCGTCACCAGCCGCCTGGAGTCGATAGCCCGGGTCTCGACGATCATCGCCAGCGGTGACCTGCGCCCGCAGGTGGAGGTCGGGGCGCGGGACGAGGTGGGCGCGCTGGGCTCGGCGATGAACGGGATGGTGACGAACCTGAAGGGGCTCATCGGCCGCATCCGCGAGAGCGCCGACAGCACCGCGGTGAGCGCCCGGCAGATCGCGCGCAGCGCCAGCGACCTCTCCCAGGCCGCCACCGAGCAGGCGTCTTCGGCGGAGGAGGCCTCGTCGTCCATCGAGGAGATGGACGCGTCCATTCGCCAGAACGCCGACAACGCCCAGGCCACCGAGGTCATCGCCAAGAAGGCCGCGGTCGGAGCGCAGCAGAGCGCCAAGGCGGTGGACGAGGCAGCCACCGCGCTCAAGACCATCGTCGGGAAGATCTCGGTGGTCGAGGAGATCGCCTGGCAGACCAACCTGCTCTCCCTCAACGCCGCCATCGAGGCCGCGCGGGCGGGGGTGCACGGCCGCGGCTTCTCGGTGGTGGCGACCGAGGTCCGCAAGCTCGCCGAGCGCAGCCGCGACGAAGCCAAGGAGATCGCCGGGCTCTCCGCCTCCAGCGTCGCGGTGGCCGAGAAGGCGGGCGCCCTGCTGGCGGCGCTGCTGCCGGACATCCAGAAGACCGCGAACCTCGTCCAGGAGATCACCGCCGCGTCGAGGGAGCAGGCCGGCGGGTCCGGGCAGATCAACACCGCCATCCAGCAGCTCAACCGCGTGGTCCAGGTCATCGCCGGCTCCGCCGAGGAGCTCGCGCGGACCTCCGAGGACCTCGACGGTCGCGCTCGACAGCTGCAGGAGACCGTCTCGCTCTTCAAGCTCGAGTCCGACGCGCCCCACCGGCCCGCGCCGGCCTCCTCCGCGGCTCCGCCGCCGACCATCGCGGGCGCCCTGCGGATGGCGTGAGCGCCCGGCCCCCACACCCTCTCCTGCCGTTCACGTTCGTTCTCGAAGGAGGACTCATGACTACCCGAGTGTCCGCGCTGGCTTTCGTCGTCGTCTCGTTGGTGGCCGCCTCGTCCCGCGCCGAGCAGGTCCGGCTCCACGGGGCCACGACCGTCATCGACGTGGTCGTCAACCCTCACAAGGCGGCCGTGGAGAAGAGCACCGGGCACACGCTCGAGCTCGCGGGCAACGCCACGGGCAAGGGGCTGGCGGACCTCGTCGAGGGCAAGGCAGACATCGCCCTCTGCTCCGAGCCGGTGGACATCGCCGTCGCCGCCGCCAAGGTCGCCGGCAAGGAGGTCGACGCGAGCAAGCTGCAGTTCACCGTGGTCAAGAAGGCGCAGGTCATGTTCATCGTCCATCCGTCCAATCCGGTCACCAGCCTCACCTGGCAGCAGATCAGCGACGTGCTCACCGGGAAGATCACCAACTGGAAAGACCTGGGCGGGCCCGACAAGCCGATCACCGTCTACTCGGACACCATCACCGGCGGCACCCGCGCGCTCATCAAGAAGTCGGTGATGAAGGGGGCCGAGTACGGCAAGGCGGTCAAGGCGCTGACTGCCGTGAAGAAGGTCGGTGAGTTGGTGGCGGTGGATCCGCTCGGCTTCGGCGGCCTGGGCGCCGGCTTCGTCGACTCCAACACCGTGAAGGTCGTCAAGACCGACACCCTCGAGCGGCCGCTGGGCTTCATCACTCTCGGCCCGCCCACGGGCAAGGCCCTCCAGGTCATCGAAGCCTTCAAGACCGCCGTCGCGTCGGCGAAGTAGCCAGCCCCAAGGAGCCCCCGTGAACGCCCTCGTCGTTGCGCTGGTGATGGTCCTTGCGGCCGAGCCTGCCCCGGCCCCCCAGTCCACCGAGTCCCCGCCCACCAGCGCCGCGCCGGCTCCGGCCCCGGCCGAGGCTCCGCCGCCCGCGGCGCCGGCTCCAGCGGCCTCTCCGTCGGTCAAGTCGCTCCTGGCAGGGCTGTCGGCGTGATCAAGCCGTACCTGCTGGCTCAGGTCTGGGGCATGCTCGACCACGCTCCGCTGACGACCTGCGCCACTCCGGACTGCATGGGGACGTCCTTCACGTTCCGCATCCGCCGCGCCGAGATGGGCGTGTACGGCAGCGCCCTGGGAGATCGCTTCGCGTTCAAGGCCGTCATCGACCCCATCCGCGCGCTGGAGTTCAAGGACATCACCTTGACCCTCGCCGGGCCCAACGGACCCAAGGAGACGACGATCAAGCAGCCGGTGGGCGCGACCACCCTCCTGCAGGACCTCTTCCTCTCCTACTCCTTCGAGTACGCGGACATCACCGCCGGCCAGTTCCGCATCCCCGTGAGCTGGGAGTCCTACAACAGCTCGGCGAAGACGCTGCTGCCGGAGCGGGCGCTGGTGGTGCGCCAGTTCAGCGACAAGCGCGACATCGGCCTGCGGGTGAGCAAGACGTTCAAGCGCTTCAGCTACGGGCTGTTCCTGCTCAACGGCGCCGGGCAGAACACGCTCGACTTCAACGTGCAGAAGGACATGGCGCTGCGGCTGGAGGCCTACCCCATCGACGGCATGATGATCGGCCTGCTCGCCTACTCCTCGGTGACCGACCGCGGCATGGCTGGCACCAAGGACCGCTGGGAGGGTGACCTCCGCTTCGAGCGAGCGGGCTTCATCGGCCAGGCGGAGTTCATCCGCGGCCGCGACAAGACCTCCAAGGGTTGGGTCGACTCCTATGGGCTCTACGCCGCCGTGGGCTACACCTACCGGGAGCGCGTGCAGGCCGTGATCCGCTACGGCCACTACGACCCGTCGCTGGGGCGCGAGAGCGGCGCCATCTGCGCCACTTCGCTCAGCGCCGCGTCGGCCTGCGAGGCCAACGTGTACGAGGTGGGCGTCAATGCCTTCATCCTGGGCAACGAGCTGAAGGTGCAGGCCTCCTACAGCCTCTTCGGCTGGACGAACGTCCCCGACCAGCACCAGGTGATCGTCGCCACCCAGCTCGCGCTGTGATTGAGCGGGCGGGACGCCCGCGACCACAGGACTCTCTGCCTCCATCTTGATGAGGCGGCGGAGGCACCCGTGGTTGCGGGCGTCCCGCCCGCCAGCAGCCCCGCCGGCCGCAGGCACGGCCAGAGCTTCCAGGCAGTATCCTGTGCCGGCGATGCTCACACTCGAAGACGCCCTTCGTCGTTGGCCCAGGGCCAAGACCAAGGTTGAAGCCTGGGAGCTGCTCTGGAAGGCCGCGCTCGGGTCCGCTGCCAGCGATGACCGGGCACGTGCCCGAGCGAATCTGGTGAAGCTCCTCTCATTCAATGCGCCGTCCGAGTGCGCAGGCACGGTGCCCGCCGAGGCCGCCGCGCTCTCCAGCGGAGATGAGCAAGCCCAGCACCTGGCGCTGCTCCTTCTTCGCGACGACCCCACGGCGTTCCTCGAGAGAGCGGACGCGATGCTTCGATCCTCGGACCCGGAGGTTCGGCGGGCGGGGGCCAAAGGCGTCTTAGGCCGTGGGCGGATTCTCGACGAGGCAGCGTCAGTTCAGCGGGCGCTGGCACTCCTAGACGACCCGGATTGGGGCGTCGTCGATCTGGCACTTCACCACCTCTGGATGCGAGAGACCTCGTCGGTCATCGACGCCTGCGCCCTGAGGCACGCGCTCGAGTCGCCGGAGCCCTTGCCCATCGTGGCCGCCTGGGGATGCGAGGCCCGGTTGGCTGCCGACCCGAGGAACCACGACGCGCTCTTGCAGGTGCTGCGTCGGAGGCGGCATTGGGAGATCGAGTCCATCGTCTCGGTCTTCCGACCGCTGGCGCGCCACGACCCAGGGTTGGCGCGACGCCTCCTCGAGATCGCGCTCGAGGAGCCTGACGAGCGTGGGGCCGCGATTCTCGGCGGATTGACGGAGCCCGGTCCCGGAACCTTGCCGCTGTGTGCGGACCTTCGTCGCCTGCTCGTCTCCGAGCATCGCTCGCGTCACCTCCGCGCCGCTGCGGCGGCGACGCTCGCATCCCTCCAGGACGCCTCGGCCGTGCCGCTGCTCCTCGGCATCCTGGCGGCGCCGCATCAGCCGGAGCTGGTCTTCGCCAACGAAGTCACTGGCACGCAGCACCATCGAGATGAGCTGCTGACGCAGTCGTTGCTTGCGCTCGGAAGGCTCCACGCCACCGAGGCCATCGCGCCCATCTGCGGCCTCTTGCGCGAAGCGGAGCCTGGCGCTGTGGCTCCCACGCTAGAAGCGCTCGAGCTCGTCGGCGTGCCGGTGGCGCAGTTCGACCGAGAGCTGCGAGTCGCCCTGGAGAAGACGAGCATCGACGATGCGGTTGAAGTGGCTTCGGCGTTGGTTGCGTTCGAAGCCCTGCCGCAACACGCGCTCCATTGGCTGATGAGCGTGGGCGCGAAACCCCCCGATGGCTGGGCCATCCACGGGATCCTGGAAGGCCTCGATCGCCTCGGCAGTCGATGGCCAGGTCTTGGGGACGCGTTGGCGGCCCTGGAGCCAGTGTCTGAGGCCGAACGCGGGGTTCTCGGTCGGGTGCTGACCAGAATCGGGTGGATCGGTCCAGCGACGCTGGCCCAGTGGGAGCGGGACCTCTCGGACCCGGAGCGCCGAGACCTCGCGGTGGGGATGCTGCGCATCGCAGGACGCAAGGCCGAGTCTCGGTTGCCGGCGATGCTCGCGCTGGCGCGCTCCGACGACCTCGCGACGCGGAGCGCGGCGCTGCTGGTCCTGCCGGCCTTGGCGCCTGGCTCCTCCGAGGTCCTGGACATGGTGAAGGCGGCGTCGGGCCCGGACTCGCCACCCGAGCTTCGCCGGGCCGCGGGCATCGCCCTGCGCGAACTGGGCGCGGGCGATCTGTCGGAGGGGTTGCCTCCATGGTCGGTCGCCGGGCCGGGATCCGACGGCCGCGCCGAGGCCCTGCGTCGGCTGTTGTTCCGTGTCCTCGCGGCCGCACCGACTCAGAACTTCGTCGCCTCGCCCGCCAGCATGCTCGCGGTGCTGGCGCTCGCCGCCCGTGCCTCAGCGAACGCCCTGGATTTCGAGGCGCTGGGCCTTCGCGCGGAAGACCTGCAACCCGAGGCCATGGGCAGGTGGCACTCCGCGCTTGCTGCCGACGAGGAGGGCTTCAAGGTCCGAAGTTCGCTCGCCGCGTTCCTGCGAGCGGGGCTGGAGACCGACCCGGCGGTCGTCGCCGAGCTCAGGTGCATCGGCGCGCAAATCCAGGAGGTGGAGCTGAGCGATCGGCGAGCCGCGGCGACGGAGGTCAACGGATGGGTCCGCGAGGCCACCTCAGGCGCCATCCCGAGCCTGCTTTCTCCCGGAGACCTTCACGAGGACACCCTCGCGCTCTTCGTGAACGCGCTGTGGCTCAAAGGGGTCTGGAAGAAGCCGTTCGAGACGACAAGCCGCGGATTGTTCCGGCTCTTGAGCGGAGCCCTCGTCGAGACCACGTTCCTGGAGGGGTGGCTCGAGCACCGATTCTTCGAGGACGAGCAGCTGCAGGCGGTCGAGGTCGCCTACCGCGACGACCGCGGCGCCATGCTCTTCGTCGCTCCCCGGGTCGGGTTCTTCGAACGCGTCCGCAAGCTCCTGACCCCAGAAGGCGTCGCGGCTCTTCGACGGTCGATGGAACTGTGTGACTTCGACTTTCAGGTCCCTCAGTTCGATTTGAGCCAGGAGCACAGCCTGGACTGGATCCTGGAAACCTTGGGAAGCCGAGAGGCACCGAGCCGACTCCATCCGGGCGAGAGCGTGCGCTTCAACCAGATGAGGCAGGTCGTCCGGTTGTGTATCGACCAGTACGGCACCGAGGCGGCTGCAGCCACGTTCCTCGGCGGAATCCGAGGTGTTCCGCAGGTCGTGGCTTTCGACCGGCCCTTCTTCTTCTTCGTCCACGACGCAGCGGGTCAGTGTCTCTTCGGCGGGCAGGTCGTCGAGCCCTGACGGTGGGTACCACCTGCAGCGCATCCCGTGCGAAAGCCCTGACGGCGTTCGCGCCTGCGCCGCGGCGCCACGCGATTCGACGACCGGGCCTCGACGGGTGTAACAGGCAATACCCCGTTCTCCCGGAGGTCCCGTGCGACTCTTCCTGACTGCAGCGCTTGCTCTCGCCGCTTCCCTCAACGCCAGCGCGGTGAATGCCGCCGAGCGCGCGGAGATCCCCGAGAAGTACAAGTGGAACCTCGCCGACCTCTACCCCTCGGAGGCGGCGTGGAGCGAGGCCCTCTCCGCCGCGGCCAAGAAGGTCGACGGGCTGGCCGCCCACCGAGGCCACCTCGGCGACTCGCCGCAGGCGCTGCTCGCCGGGCTCGACGCGGTCTTCGCGCTGCAGAACGAGCTCAGCCGCCTCGAGGTCTACGCGTCCTGCCTCTCCAGCGAAGACACGCGGACCCCGCGGCCGCGGGAGATGCACCAGTCGGCCGGGAGGGTGTCGGTGGATCTGGAGTCGGCGATCGCCTGGGTGCGCCCGGAGCTGCTCGGGCTCGACGCCGCCAGGATCAAGGACTTCCAGGCCAAGGAGCCCAAGCTCGCGCCCTACCGCATGTACCTCGACGACGTGCTGCGCTGGAAGGCGCACACCCTCACCGCGCCGGAGGAGCGCGTGGTGGCGATGACCGGCGAGATGGCCACCGCCGGGGACTGGACCTACGACATCCTCACCAACGCCGAGCTGCCGTACCCGACCATCAAGCTCTCCACCGGCGAGGAGGTGCGCCTCGACGCCGCGGCCTACACGCTGCACCGCGCCGCCCGCTCGCGTGAGGACCGCCTCAAGGTCTTCGACGCCTTCTTCCGCACCCACAAGGCCTTCGAGCGGACCTTGGGAACGACCCTCGCCTCGAAGGTGAAGGCGGAGGTCTTCGACCAGCGGGTGCACCGGTTCGGCTCCACCCTCGAGGCGGCGCTCTTCCGCGACAACATCCCCACCGGCGTCTACAAGCAGCTCATCGCCGACGTCCGCAAGAGCCTGCCGACGCTCCACCGCTACCTCGCGCTGCGCAAGAAGATGCTCGGCCTGCCCGAGCTGAAGTACCAGGACCTCTACGTGCCGCTCGTGGAGAGCGTCGAGCTGCGCTACGAGCCCGAGCAGGCGCGCGCGGTGACCCTCGAGGCGCTCGCACCTCTGGGCAAGGACTACCTGGACACGCTCAAGAAGGGCTTCGAGAGCCGCTGGACCGACTTCCTGCCCTCCACCGGCAAGCGCTCTGGCGCCTACTCCACCGGCGTCTACGGCGTGCACCCCTACCAGCTGCTCAACTTCATGGGGCGCTACGAGGACCTCTCGGTCCTGGCCCACGAGTCCGGGCACTCGATGCACACCTTCCTCGCCTCGTCCGCCCAGCCGCTGCCGACCTCGGAGTACTCGATCTTCGTCGCCGAGGTGGCCTCGACGCTCAACCAGAACCTGCTCGTGCACCACCTGTTGGCCAAGACCCCGGACGACGCCACGCGGCTCTTCCTCCTCGGCACCCACCTCGACTCGCTGCGCACCACGCTCTTCCGGCAGACCCAGTTCGCGGAGTTCGAGCTCGCCTTCCTCGAGAAGGCCGAGAAGGGCGAGGCGCTCACCGGGGAGAATCTCTCCGCGCTCTATCTGAAGATCGTCCGCGAGTACTACGGGCACGACCAGGGCGTCTGCCAGGTGGACGAGCTGCTCGGTACCGAGTGGACGTACATCCCCCACTTCTATGCGGGCTACTACGTCTACCAGTACGCGACGAGCCTGGTCGCCTCCACCTCGCTGGCCCGCGGGATCCTCGAGGAGGCGAAGGTGAAGAAGAGCGCCAGGCGCGACGCCTACCTGCGGATGCTCAAGGCCGGCGGTTCCAAGTATCCGGTCGAGCTCCTCAAGGACGCGGGGGTGGACATGCTGACCTCGGCGCCCTTCGCTGCGGCGATGGCGGAGATGAACGCGACGATGGACGAGATCGAGAAGATCCTCGCCGCGCAGAAGAAGGCGCCCGCCAAGAAGTGAATCGCCCGGCGGCGTGCAGGTCGACCTCCACCGTGGCCTGCGCGCCGCTGGTCGACGCGGAGGCCTACTTGAGCTTCTCGAGGAGCTGGCCGGTCAAGGCGAAGCTCCCCCGGGCCATCTCCTCGGTGCGGACCGACTTGTAGAACTCGCACTCCTGACAGTTCGCGAGCTTGGCGGCGAAGGACCCCTGCACCTTTCCTCCGCAAAGAGTCCCGGCGAGGACCCAGCAGGCCCGGCCACCCGCGCGGCCACCGTGAGTTCCGTCGAGCCGCCGGTCGGTGCAGGCCGGACAGACGCCGAGCTCCTTGGCCTTGGCTCCGCCGACCTCGCGCCCGCAGCCCTTCACTTCCCAGCAGTTCTTCTTCGCCATGGCGATGCCTCCCCAGGTGGGCCTACCCAGGGCCATCGACGTGCGTCGCCGAGGCGATAAGCACCCCAATCAGGGAGGGCGGAGCGGCCCCCGAGCGACCATCACCACGAGCCAATGCGCCCCGTTGAGGGGGCCTGGATCCCGCCGGATTGGCCGAACGGTGGGGCTGCCAGCACGTGGCCGGCGGTCCATCCATGCGGTGGACTTCCCCTGGGCTCGCTCGGTTGCCCGCTCGCCCGGCGGCCGTGCCTTGCAGTACGGTGAGTGCATCCTCGCAGCTGCCTTGGGGGCATGCCGTGACCAAACGATGCTCGCTCCTGCTCTGTGCGCTGCTGGCGGCCTGTCCCGAGCCGGACCGTGATTCTCCGGATGCCCAAGCCCAGCTTCTCGACGCTCGCCAGAGCGCGCCCGCGGACGCGCAGCCCGTCGCCGATGCCGCCCTGGAGGCCGGGCTCGCCGATGCCGCCGCGGCTCGCGAAGACGCCGCAGCTTCCGAGGACGCCAGCACGCCCGACACCGGGAAGCCTCAGCGGCCTGTCTACCTGCTGGCTCCCTCGGAACTCGACTTCGGGACGCTCGCGCTGGGCTGCTCCTCGCGCGAGCGTACCTTCACGCTCTACAACGCCGGCACGCTCGCGGGGACGCTGAGCGGAGCATCTGTCGAGAGCGCCGACGGTGCGTTCGTGCTGACCATGGCGCCCACGCTGCCGCACGACGTCGCCTCCGGATCCTCGGTCGATTTCAAGGTGAAGTACGTGCCAGTCGCAGTGGGGAACGCCTCCGGGACGCTCGTGGTGACGACGCTCGATGGCCGGCGCCTCGAGGCTCCGCTCGTAGCCACGGCCATCCCGCGGGTGGAGCAAGAGGATGTCTTCGCGCAGGACCCACCGAACTGGATCGACCTGCTGGTGGTGATCGACGACAGCGCCTCGATGGCGACCAAGCGCCAGGCGGTCATCGACAATCTGGTCCAGATGCTGCCCTGGCCTTCCTGCATGGAGGTCCGAATGGCTTTCACCGCCTCGTCGGTCGATTCTGCGCTCGGTGGGCCGGCGAGCGACCCGGACGCCATCAACGGCCGACTGCTGCCGACGGGAACGTCCGGGCCGCGCTACCTGACCAACGCGACAGCCGACGTGACCTCGATCGCCGCGATGGTGTCCGCCAGCACCCACCCGGACGGCGCGGAGATGCCGCTGCGGTCCATGCAACTCGCGCTGACCGAGCCGCTGCTCTCCGGCGAGAACTCGGGCTTCTTGAGGCCGTGGGCATACCTCAACGTGCTCCTCATCACCGACGGCGAGGATCACGGAACGACTCCGCTAGCCGACTACGCGGCCCTGTTCGACGCGCTCAAGTCGTCGAGGCAGGTGTTCGTCAGCGCGGTCCTTCCAATCCATACCCAAGCCCCAGAAGGTTGCACCTACGACGTTCCCGCTGCCGGCCCGTCGACGCGGATCAAGGACCTGGTCGCTCAACAGGGCGGATGGCTGAGGGACATCTGCGACCCCAACTGGGGCCAGGACCTCGCCAGCGGCGGCTGCATCGACTTCGGGTTCAGGACGCGCTTCTTCCTCGCCAACATCCCCAATCTCGGCTTCGGGCCGCTCACCGTCGAGAATCGACGGCGTCGACGTGCCGGACGTGGAAGCGACGACGGGGACGAGGCGCTGGTCGTTCAACGCGGCGATGGTCGCCGTGGACTTCGCCTCCATCGAGCTGGCTCCGCCGCCGGGCTCCACCATTCGCATCCGGTACAGCGTCGACTGCCGCCAATAGCCCCGATTCTGCCGGCGGCTGAAGCCGCGCCTCGACTTGCCAAGCCCGCCTTCGCGGGCTGGGTGGCCACAGAATCTGACGGCGCCCGCTGGATCCTCTGGCCCAGGTGTCCCCGCTCGCCATCCAAGGACCCCAGCGCCCTCCACGCTCTCTCGCTCGGGCCGCCGGTCGGGCCGGACGGCGACTGAGGTGGCTGCGGACACAGTTCGCCGACGCTCGGCCGCCGGGAGCCGCCACTTCACCGTGGTAGCGTGCGGCATTGCCCGGGAGGTCCTCCATGATCCGGTCGTTCGCTCTACTGGCCGCGCTCGCCTTCGCCGCGCTGGGCTGCAATCCCCCCACGACGATCGACAAGAACGACACGGGGACCAGCCCTGGCTCCGATGGATCCGTCATGCTCGTAGACGCCGCAGCGAGCGCCGACGGTGCGGTCCTCGCTACCGATGGGAGCACCTCCGGTGACGGAGCGGTCCTCGCTGCCGACGGGAGCATCGCCAGCGTCGATGGCGCCATCCTCACGGCCGACGGCGGCACCAGCAGCGCTGACGGCGGCGTTTCGGTCGATGCCGCGCAGCCGCCGCCGACCCCTCAGGTCGAACCCGACCGCTCCCAGCTCTCCTTCGGCGCCGAGTTCGGGCGCGGGGTCTACGTCGGCACGACGCCCATCGAGACGCTGCAGCTGCGCAACGGCGGAGCCCAGACGCTCACGGTCGAGCCGCCGACGCTGACGGGGCCGGACTCCGCGCTGTTCAAGGTCGTCTTCCCCGCGGCGCAGCAGCAGGCGGCCTTCGGCGAGCGGGCCTTCGTGCAGGTCTCCTACGCCCCGAAGGCGGCCGGCACGCACCACGCCGTCCTGCACCTCGTCTCCAACGCCGCCAACCATCCGACCCTCGACGTCCCGCTCGTCGCGCAGGCCGTGGCTCCTGCGACGGCCGGCTCCGGGGCCGGCAACCCCGAGTGCCTGAGCGGCAGCGCCTGCGAACGTCCCGTGGCCTGGCCGCCCTCCGCCTCGTACTCGACGACCTGGACGGCCTACGCTTCGGACCCGACCCTCGACTACCTCGACGACACCGACGCCGACGGGGACAGCGTCGCGGACGCCTTGGACAACTGCCCGCGCGTCGCCAATCGCAGCCAGCTCGACACCGACGGCGATGGCCGAGGCGACGCCTGCGACAACTGCCCTACGGTCATCAACGCCAACCAGGCCGACCTCGACGGAGACTGGCTGGGCGACGTCTGCGAGCCCGACCTGGACGGCGATGGCGTGGCCAACCCGACCGACAACTGCCCCAACGTCGCCAACCACAACCAGCGGGCGGCCGCGGGCTGCCCAGGCTCGGGCATCGCCTGCTGCGCCGACGCGGACGGCGACGGCGTCGCGAACGAGCAGGACAACTGCCCGCTCATCGCCAACGCCGACCAGGTGCTGCCCGCCGACACCAGCGGCTGCACGGCCGACGCGGACGGCGACGGTGTCGGCGACGTCGTGGACGACTGTGTTGACGTCGCAGACCCGAACCAGCAGGACACCGACGGCGACGGCACGGGCGACGCCTGCTCAGGGGACTCCGATGGCGACGGCCTGCTGAACGTCGTGGACAACTGCCCCACCGCCGCCAACCCGGACCAGGTGGACAGCGATCGCGACGGCGTTGGCGACCGCTGCGATGCCGTCTTCTGCCGCGTCGTCGACCCGGTCTTCGTCGACAGCTGCCTCGCGGCCGCCGGGCCCATCAGCGTCCACGCCGGCGCCGCGCTCGATGTCACGGTGGGGACCCGCGTGCGCCTGCCGCTCTTCGTCAACCGCAACGGCACCGCCCTCGCCTATCAGTGGAAGGTGCAGACGCGCCCCTTCGGCAGCGCGGGAACCATCGAGAACCCGAGCGGCTGGGTGACCGCGTCGCGCGACTGGCAGTACGCCTATCCCTTCGGGTCCGTCCCGCGCCTCGTCGCCGACGTAGACGGCCAATACCTGCTGGAGCTGCGAGTGACCCTGGTGGTCCCCGACCGCGTGTACCCGGACCAAGTGACGGCGACGGCCACGCTGACGGTCGACGTGCACTGAGAGGAGCACGATGGGCAAGCTCAGCGTCATCACGGGCGGCGGCAGCGGCATCGGGCTGGCGACGGCGCGCCTCCTCGGGCAGCAGGGCCAGAAGGTGCTGCTCGCCGGACGGACGCAGGGAAAGCTCGAGGCAGCGAGGGAGGAGCTGCGGCTCGAGGGGATCGAGGCCGAGGTGCAGACGTGCGACGTCGCCGACCGGGCCGCGGTGGAGCGCCTGGCGGCGCGAGCCCGGGAGCTGGGGAGCGTCGCCGCCGTGGTGCACTGTGCCGGGCTGTCGCCGAACATGGGCGACGCCCGGACCCTCCTCGAGTGCAACGCCTTGGGGACCGTCCACGTCAACGAGTGCTTTGCAGAGGTCCTCGAATCGGGCTCGTGCATCCTCGACGTGTCTTCGATGGCTGCGCACCTCATGCCCAGCCTGCTGTTGCCGACGAGGGACTACCCGCTCTCCCGCACCGACCGCGACGAGTTCCTGCGCCGGATGATGGCTCGGTCGAGCCTGTTCCCGAAGGCGAAGCGCCCGAGCTTCGCGTACGGCCTCTCGAAGCACTTCATCCTCTGGTTCGCGAAGACGGACGCGGTGAGGCTGGGGCGGCGGGGCATCCGCGTGCTCTCGGTCTCGCCGGGCTCGTTCGAGACGCCCATGGCCGCGCAGGAAGAGGGGGCGGCCCGGTACGTGGAGCAGAGCGCGCTCGGGCGGTTCGGGCGGCCCGAGGAGCTGGCCCAGGTCCTCGCCTTCTGCGCGAGCGAGCAGGCCAGCTACCTCACCGGCACCGACATCCTGTGCGACGGCGGCCTGACGGCGGTCGGCATCAACCCCTTCGCGGTACTGGCTGGGCAGGCGGCGCGCGCGGTGAGCGGCTGGGTGAAGCGCAGGCGGTGAGCGGCAGGCGCAGCGCCGATCAGATTCCCTCGTGGAGGAGCCAGAAGCCCTTGACGCTCGCCTGGTCCGCCAGGGCGGCGATGGACCGACAGGTCGTCACGAGCTGCCTCCGATTCACCTGCAACTTGGCGTAGTGCCCGCTCTTCGGCTTGCCGACGGTCATGGTCCAGGGCCCGGTCAAGACCAGCGACGAGGGGCCGTTGTCGAGCAGCGTCGCCCACGCACGGAAGACCGAGGCGGCGACCAAGGCTCCCTTTCCGGAGATCGACGTGGGGCCCCAGCGGTTCAGGCCGAAGCCCTTCGGGCACCCGGGCATGCCGGGGTTCGCGGTGGGAATCCAGCAGAGCGAGTCCCAGAAGTAGCCGACGACGTCGTCGTGCAGCAGGACCGCGCGCGGGTCGTTGAGGTGCTTCGCGTACTGCGTGCGGCGGCGGTCACCTACGTCTTCGAGCAACAAGAAGCTGTGGTTCAGGCCGGACATGCTGGCCATTGTGCCTCCCCTCCAGCCGAGCGCAGAGGCCTTCATCAGCAATGAGACGCTCAAAGCCCCCGATAGGGTCCGCCGGCGAGCCGCCGAACCGAAATCCGGCAAGCAGCATCGAATGCTTCGCGTACGAACCAATCAAGATGTGGAGCACGACATGACTGAGATCTCGCTCTTCGCCCCCACCACCCTCGGCCCGCTCACGCTCCAGAACCGGCTCGTGATGGCGCCCATGACCCGCAGCCGCGCGGTCGAGGCCAACGCCCCCAACGACCTGATGGCCGAGTACTACGCCCAGCGATCCGGGGCCGGGCTCATCGTCACCGAAGGGACTTCGCCCTCGCCCAACGGCGTTGGGTATCCGCGCATCCCCGGCCTCTGGTCCGAGCGGCAGGTGGAGGGCTGGAAGAAGGTGACGAACGCGGTGCACGCCAGGGGCGCTCGCATCTTCGTCCAGCTCATGCACACCGGGCGGGTCGGCCACCCGCTCAACCTTCCGGAAGGCGCGCAGGTGCTCGCGCCCAGTGCGGTGGCCGCGCCCGGGGAGATGTACACCGACGCCCAGGGGCCGCAGCCTCATGCGGTGCCCAAGGCGATGAGCGACGCCGAGGTGCGCTCCGCGATCCGGGAGTACGTGCAGGCCTCGCGCAACGCCGTGGCGGCCGGGTTCGACGGAGTCGAGCTACACGGTGCCAACGGGTACCTGATCGAGCAGTTCATCAACCCGCTGACCAACCTGCGCGTCGACGACTGGGGCGGATCGACCGAGAAGCGGCTCTCCTTCGCCGTCGAGGTGAGCAAGGCCGTCGCCGCCGCCATCGGCAAGGAGAAGGTCGGCATCCGCCTGTCGCCGTACGGCGTGAACGCGGGGATGCCGCTCTACCCGGAGATCGACGAGACCTACAAGGCGCTGGTCGCGCGCCTCGCCCCGCTGGGCCTCGCCTACCTCCACCTGGTCGACCACTCGGCCATGGGCGCGCCCACCGTTCCGGCGGAGCTCAAGAGCGCCCTGCGAGAGGCCTGGCCGAACACGTTCATCGTTTCCGGTGGGTTCGACCGGACGAGCGCCGAGGCGGCGCTGCGGGAGGGCAGGGGTGACCTGGTCGCGTTCGGCCGGCCATTCCTCGCCAACCCGGACTTCGTCGCGCGCCTGCAGCAGGGTCTGCCGCTCAACGCGCCCGACTTCAAGACCTTCTACACACCAGGGCCGAGGGGCTACACGGACTACCCGACCGCGACTTGACCGAGGCGCACGGTGGCTCGCTCCACGTAGGGGCTCTCGAAGAACGGAGACCGGCGAGGAGCTGACTCTCCGAAGCGCGCCAAGACCCAGCCGCCCGCACCAAAGGCGGACGTGCGGCGCGACATCGCCTTGAAGAGCGCCTCGTCCGAGACCCAGTACGGCTCGTACCACTCGCGGTCCACGTCGAGCACCAGCACCCGTCGCCGCGCGGCGTCATAGGCGCCGATGGGCGAGATGTGAGGGTACGGTCCTCCCGGCGCTGCCGTCAGCTCGTCCTGGACGAAGTGCACGATCATCGCGTCGCGGGCGCTGCGCTCGTTCTCCTCGAGCGCAGCGCGCAAGCGGGCCAGTCCCTCGGCCGTTCCGTCGGCGCTGGTGGCGCTCGCCTTGGCCGCGGGGGATCCGAAAGTGTGCAGGGCCTCCTCGCTGACCGTCGCCAGTTGGGCGGCTGAGCCCGTGGCTCCCCAGGTGGCCGAGGAGGCTGACGCGGTCCTTCCAGTGCTCGGCGCGCACCTTGTCGATGAGCACCTCCTGGGTGACGTTCTTGTCCTCGTTGCCCCTGGCCCGCCCGGCGCGGGACGCGTTGACGACCATCACCACACTCGCCGCCGAGCAGGCGGCGTCGTTCATCTGCCCCACGTAGGAGGGCATCAGCGCCCAGAAGTCGGGGGCCGGCGCGGTCGCCAGGAAGGCGTGGTCCGCGGAGAGCGGCACCGCCCGCGGCGCCCCGGCGGGGCCGTACTTGGGAACCGGTTCGGCGGCGCTGGCGTGGGGCGCCAGCGCGAGGGCGAGGAGGGCCAGTGGGAAGCAGGCGCGTCGCGTCGAGCGGGACATGGGCAAAGGTATACGCCAGGCGGCGAGGTTGCCCGTCGCAGGTGCCGAGCGCTCGTCCTTTCGCCGTCCAGCGATCCTGTCGGGCGCGGCGATGGGGAGGCGCGGCGGAGCTGTCAGGTCCAGCGCGCCTCGAAGAGGCAGACGACAGCGACGACAGCGGTGCCGGCCCCCGGCGGGTGTACTCTCCCCGGATGACTGCGGGAGGGCGGGTGCTCACACCATTGGTGACTTCACTGAGGAAGGGCCACCTGCGGCGAGATGCCGCCATGGCATTGCTCATCCTCGCGGGGGCCGCCTGCCTCCCTCCGGTTCCGGGCCGCGACGCCGGAAGCCCCCTCGTTGACGGCGGCGCCAAGGCAGCGGATGCCTCCGTACCGCCGGCGTGTGACGGCGCCGCCACATGCCTCATTGATGGAGAGGTCGTCTGCCCTGAGACGGCGAACCCAAACAACCCGTGCGAGCGCTGCCGTCCATCGTGGAGCCCGTCGGGTTGGTCGGCTGCGGTTGACGGAACGGCGTGCCCCGCAGGCGTGTGTCAGGGCCGAGCCTGCGTCAGCGGTTGCTTCGTGGACGACGTCTTCTACGGGCCGGAAGCCCAGAATCCAGCCAATCGCTGTCAGCTCTGCCTGCCCGACCGCGCCGGCACCGGGTGGAGCCCGACGGACGAGGGTTGGGCTTGTCAAGACGATGCCGACCCGTGCACCGAGGGGCTTTGCGACGGACAGGGTCATTGCCGGAGCATCCCTCTGGCCGACGGAAGCCGCTGCGGCGACGGGCGGGTCTGCCACCAAGGCGCGTGCGAGGCTTGCGCCGCCGGGAGTGCCTGCGATGGGACGGGACCGCTGAAGCCCTGCCACGTCGCGACCCTCTCGTGCAGGACCGGAGTGGGCGTCTGCGAAGAGGTGCCTGGGCCCATGGGGGTCGCCTGCGACGACAACGACCCCTGCACCGTCGACAATCGCTGCGACGCCCGCGGCTCCTGCTCTGGGGTCCTTCATGCGTGCCCGTCGAGGCCCTGCAGGGCGTCCACGTGCGACGGGAAGGGCGGGTGCGTCGACGTCGACGCGCCCAGGGGCGACCCCTGCGGCGGCTTCGGTGGCTGCGCGCTGTGGGCCTGCGACGGCGCCGGGCATTGCATGGGGACGCCCGCTGGGGACGGCCATCCGTGCGACGAAGGCACCTGCTGCGGCGGTCGGTGCACTCCGACCGACACCGACCCGAAGCACTGCGGCTCCTGCGCCGCGCCCTGCGCCACCGGGGAGCGCTGCTGGGGCGGGCGCTGCTCGACGTGCACACCCGTACTTGCGCCCTTCGTCACCTACGACACCGGGGCCTATCCGATGACCCTGGTCCTCGCCGACACAAACGGCGATTCCCGGCGCGACCTGGTCACCGCCAACAACTCTGGCGGCTCGGTGAGCATCCTCACCAACGCCGGTGCGGGCACCTTCGGTGCGCACCGGGACTGGCCGTCGGGCTACGACACCGCGTCCGTCGCCGTCGGAGACCTCGACGGCAACGGCAAGCCGGACATCGTCGCCACCCGAAAGGACTACGCCCTGTTGAGCGTCATGCTCGCCGACGGTCAGGGGGGCTACGGCGCGCCCACGACCTACCCGGTCGGCGTGTTCCCGCAATCGGTGGCGGTGGGCGACCTGAACGGCGACGGGTGGCAGGACGTGGCCGTAGCCAGCGTCGGCGGCGCGAGAGTCCTGCTCAACAAGGGCGACGGGACTCTGGACAGAGCGGACTCCTATCCGACGGGAGCCGGTCCCGTCTCGGTGGCCATCGGCGACCTGAACCGCGACGGGAAGCCCGACCTCGCGGTCGCCAACGACATGGACGACACCGTCACCGTGCTGCTCAACAGCGGCTACGGCACCTTCTTCTCCGCCACGAGCTACCCGACCGGCGCCTACCCGGTCTCGGTCGCCATCGGCGATCTCGACGGCGACGGCTGGGCGGACCTCGCCGTCGCCTGCTCGTCGGGCACGGCGATGAGTCGGACGGCCGTGGTCAGCGTCCTGCTCAACCACGCCGGCACGTTCGCGCAGAGCATGGACTACCCCGTCGGCACCGGGTGGCTGCCGCAGTCGGTGGCGATGGGCGACCTCGATGGCGACGGGGACCGCGACCTGGTCGTGGCGAGCTTCCAGGTGAGCAAAATGAGCCTGTTCACGAACCAGGGCGACGGTACCTTCGCGCCGAAGGTGGACCTCGCCACCGCCCCGACCGGATGGACGAACGTGGGCGGCGCCGAGGTGGCGGTGGGCGACCTCGACGGGGACCGGATGCCCGACGTCGCCGTCGCCAACGCGTATTGGGACAAGGTCGACGTCTTCCTCAACACCTGCCAGTGACGAGCCCGAGGAGAAAACTGCGATGCCAGCCCGCCCTGCCCTGAGTCTCATCGGCTCAATCCTGATCGCCGGCTGTGCTGTGCCGGTGCACGAAGAGGGCGTGTGCGGCCCTGGGACGGGGATGGTCGATGGCCAGTGCGTGCCCACGGTTGGAACCGACGGCAGCCTGCAGTGCGGTCCGGGGACTTACGCCTCGGGCGGGGTCTGCCTGCCCGACCCGTCGGATGCGAGCCTGCGCTGTGGGCCAGGGACGGTGGAGTCTGCCGGCGAGTGCGTCCCGGCTCCCGGGTCGACGGATGCGGGGACGCCGTCGTCCTGCGGGCCCGGCACGCACGAGGCGAGCGGTCAGTGCCTGCCCGACGCTTCGGACGCAGGGCTCGCCTGCGGCCCGGGGACCCATCCCGTCGACGGGCAATGCCTGCCCGACGCCGTCCCCGACTCCGGAGCAGGGCTGCAATGCGGCCCGGGGACTCACGCCTCGGGCGGATGGTGCCTTCCGGACGAGACGGTGGACGCGGGGCCGACTCTCTACGAGGTCTACACCCCAATGTGCGCGGTCCCTGCGGACGGCGCCTGGCCGCTGCCGTTCACGGTTCGGGGGACGAAGAGCGACGGCACTGCCGCGCTCGATGAGCTGGTCTTGAGTCTGACCCGGTCGAGCGCCGGGACCCTCGAACCGGAGCGACTGGTGCTCTCGGCACGGGGCGGGGCTGGAACGCTCAAGCCCTGCAATTCCACCGAGGCCGATTGCCTGGGAACATTCCGATCACGGTCGCGCTGGCGCGCGATCCCTCGACCGTGGTCGCCACATCCGAGGAGCTGACGCTGGTCGAGCCGGTGGGGGTCGGTTCGGCTGCGCCGTGCTTGGTCGGGGGAAACGTCCTCTACCTCGATGGCGACAGCTGGGTCTACGGGGGCACCCAGACGATCCAGGCGGCAAAGTGGGGCTCGTCGGGAACCGACACGAACGTGCACATCGACGTGACCCCGACCGATCTGATGCAGGGCTCGTACTGGAACGTGTACTTCGACAGCAGCCAGCTCGGCGCTCCACTTGCCCCCGGGATCTACGAGGGCGCCCAGCGCTGGCCGTTCATGCAAGCGGGCCACCCTGGGCTCGACGTCAACGGCGACAGCCGCGGGTGCAACACCGTCAGCGGCCGCTTCCAGGTCCAGACGCTGACCTGGAACGGGCCGATGGTGAGCTCCTTCACGGCGACCTTCGAGCACCTCTGCGAAGGGTGGCAGCTCCTGCGGGGCTGCGTTCACTACGAGCGCTGACGGAGGGACCCAGGGCTTCGAGGCGCTCGCAGAGCGCAGGAAGCGGGCGTGCGCGCTGCTGGCCAAGTACCAGCCGAAGTGGCGGTGGACTCGAAGCGATGCCTGCCCCCACTCGTGAGACCTCCCCGGCCATGGCAGCACAACGCCGGCAGGAGAGCAGGCCACCCATCCCCGGGGTGAGCCGAGGGGTGGGCGCCGGGGATGCTGAAGATAGGCAGGTACTTTCCGACATGTGCTCGGGCGGTCTCCCCGCAGTTGCACTTCGTTACGTCTTGGGAATCACGCAGCAATAGGTCGGTCGCATGCTCCCTCCTGGATTGAAGGCCAGGAGGATCTGCCGTGAACAAGAAGCGCGCCGTCGGACTCCTCGTCGCCGCCGGATTGGTTCCACTCGGCCTCCTCGCCCGCGCCGCCGTCGGCACCGGCAACGCCGAAGGCGTGGTCGGCCCCGAGCTCGCACGGGCCTCGCGCAGGGACATCGCCACCGTGGTGAAGGCGACCGGCGTCGTCCGGCCCGCCCTCGGCGCCGAGGTCCGTGTCGGAGCCCAGGTCTCGGGCGTGCTGCAGCGCATGCGGGTTCGGGTGGGCGACCGGGTGGTCAAGGGGCAGCCGCTGGCGGAGGTCGACGCGCGCGAGCTCTCGGCGATCCGCGACCAGGCCGCGGCGGCTCTCCAGTCGGCCAACGCCAACCAGCGCTTTGCCCGCTCCGACTTCGAGCGCAAGTCCAAGCTCGCCGCTGCCCAGGCCCTCCCTCCCGCCGACCTCGATCTCGCCGAGCGTGCCTTGGCCCTCGCGGAGGCGGCCGTCGGCGAAGCCACCGCCAACCTCGCGCTGGCCAACGTCCGGCTCGAGCAGGCGCGCATCCGTGCGCCCATCGGCGGCATCGTCTCCGCGGTCTCGATGCAGGAGGGCGAGGCCGTGGCGGCGGGCTTCGCGGCGCCGAGCCTGCTCACCATCGTCGACCTCGACCGACTCGAGGTCTGGGCCTACGTCGACGAGACCGACATCGGCCGGGTCCATCCCGGCCAGCGCGCCCGCTTCGGCGTCGACACCTACCCCGAGGACCAGTTCGAGGGCGAGGTGGTCGCCATCTACGCCAAGCCCGAGATCCGCGACAACGTCGTCGACTACGTCGCGGTGCTGCGCTTCACGCCAGTCGCGGGCCGCACGCTCCGCCCGGAGATGACGACCAACGTCCGGATCGCCCTCGAGGCGCATGAGGGCGTGTTGACGGTGCCGCGGCGCGCGGTGCGCAAGGCCGGGGGCCGCTCGTTCGTCGTCTGTCCCCAACCGGGCGGCTTCGCCAAGCGCGCGGTGGTCGTCGGCGCGAGCGACGAGTCGAGCATCGAGATCGTCCAAGGCCTGCGCGAGGGAGAGCAGGTGGTGGTGAGCGAGCTTCCGGCGGGCGTCACGCCCGCCGAATGAGAGGAGGAGCACGTGATTGAGCTGCGAGGAATCGGCAAGAGCTTCGAGCGTCGGGGCGTCGAGCGCGTTCAGGCGCTCAGCGGGGTCTCGCTCACGCTGAAGCGCGGAGAGTTGCTGGCCATCATCGGCACCTCTGGTTCGGGCAAATCCACCTTGATGAACATCATGGGCCTGCTCGACCGGCCGACCGAGGGCCAGTATCTGATCGACGGGCAGGACGTGACCCGGCTCTCGGTCGATGAGGAGGCGCGCTGGCGCAACCAGCGCTTCGGCTTCGTCTTCCAGGCCTTCCGCCTGCTGCCCCGGGCCACCGCCGAGGAGAACGTGGAGCTGCCGCTGCTCTACTCGGACCGGCAGGAGATCAATGGCCTCGCCCGCGCCGCGCTGGAGGCGGTGGGCCTGGCCGAGCGCGTCCGCCACCGACCGACGGAGATGTCCGGGGGCCAGCAGCAGCGCGTCGCCGTCGCCCGCGCGCTGGTCAACGCGCCCGACGTCATCCTCGCCGACGAGCCCACCGGCAACCTCGACGCCCGCTCGGCGCTGGAGGTGATGGCCCTCTTCCAGAAGCTGCACCGCGAGGGCCGCACCATCGTCATCGTCACCCACGACCCGCAGATCGCCGCGCACTGCTCGCGGGTCGCGCGCATCGAGCGCGGCCGCATCGTCGCCGACGAGCCCGTGCCCGCCCCGAAGGACGCCGCCGAAGAGCTCGCGCGGCTCCCCGTCCCGGCGCCTGCCAGCGCCACTCGAACCGTCCAGGAGAACGCATGAAGACCGACCGCCTCGTCGGCCAGGCGCTGCGCACCATGGCCCGCTACAAGCTGCGCAGCGCCTTCATGATGCTCGGCGCGTTCATCGGCGTCGCCGCGCTGGTGCTGGTCGTCTCCGTCGGCTCCGGCGCGGAGCAGAAGGTGCTCGGGACGGTCCAGCGCCTCTTCAGCGCGTCGTCCATCTTCGTGTCCAGCGGCGGCCCGCTCCTGGGCGGCGGGCCGCGCGGCGAGGCCTCGAGGATGACGCTCGACGACCTGGCCGCCATCGCCGAGGCCGTCCCGGCCATCGACGCCTGGGACCCGCTGCTGCTGCTCGACCCGGCGCCGGTCCGCCGCGGCGACGCCTCGACCACCGTGCGCCTCCTCGGCCAGTCGGAGCGCTCGGAGCGCGTCTGGCAGCGCTCGGCGACCCGCGGGAGCTCTTCGACGCCCACGCCGTCTCGCGCTCGGCGCGGGTCGCCGTGATCGGCACCACGGTCGAGAGGGCGCTCTTCGCCGGAGAAGACCCACTCGGAGGCGCGCTGATGATCAACGGCGAGTCGTTCGAGGTCATCGGCGTCCTCGAGCCGATGGGCACCGACATCCACGGGTTCGACCGCGACAACGAAGTGGTCATCCCCATCTCCACGGCGATGCGGCGGGTGCTCAACGTGGACACCATCCGCGGCGCCAAGGTGCTGGTGAAGACCCCGGAGCAGGTGGAGGCGGCGGCGAAGGAGATGGCCCGCGTGCTCCGCGAGCGGCACGCCATCGCCCAGGGGCAGCCCGACGACTTCACCATCGTCACCGCGGTCGAGGTCCAGAAGATGGTCGGCCGCGTTCGCCAGGTGCTCTTCCTCTTCCTGCCGCTGGTCGCCGCCATCGCCCTGCTCGCCGGCGGCCTGGTCTGCGCCGCGCTGATGCTGATGTCGGTCAGCGAGCGGACGGCGGAGATCGGCCTGCGCCGCGCGGTCGGCGCCCGCCCACGCGACGTCGCCCTCCAGGTCCTGTGGGAGAGCGCGGTGACCACGCTGTGCGGCGGCCTGCTCGGCGTCCTCGTCGGCGGGGGCGCCGCCCTGGGGATCGCCCGCAAGCTCGGCCTGGAGTCGTTCTTCTCCTGGAAGGCGGCGCTCGTCGCGCTGGCGCTGGCGGCCCTCTCGGGCATCCTCGCCGGTGCCGCACCAGCGCGGCGCGCGGCGGCCAAGCAGCCGGCGGAGGCGCTGCGATGAGGCGGTGGCGAGCGCTCGGGCCGTCTCTGCGCTCGGTGCTCGCGCACCCGGGACGGAGCGCGCTCGCCGCCAGCGGCGTCGCCATCGGCATCGCCGCGGTCCTCGTCACCGCGGCCGTCGGCAGGGGCGCCCAGGCGCAGGTCCTCGGCGACCTCGGCGGGATGGGCATGAACCTGGTCATCGTGCGCCCGGCGCAGGTCAAGCAAACGACGGCGCGCAAGCAGGTCCGCGGCGTCGTGTCCACGCTCCGCCTCGAGGACTCGCTGGCGCTCCAGGAGGTGCCGATGGCCGCAGGCGTGGCGCCCTCCGTCGAAGGGCCGGTCAAGCTGAAGACCGACGAGGGGGCGATCGCGACGTCGGTGCTCGGGACCACGTCGGCCTTCTTTGCCGTGCGGGGCTTCGAGCTGGCGCAGGGCCGCCTCTTCGACGAGCGCGAGGGAGTCGAGCGCGCACGTGTCGTGGTCCTCGGCGGCCGGGCGAGCGCGGCGCTCTTTCCGGGACAGAACCCCGTCGGGCAGGAGCTGCGGATCGGCGGGGTGGGCTTCGAGGTCATCGGATCGCTCCAGCTCAAGGGCGCCTCGGGAGACGGCTCAGACGCAGACAAGCAGGTCTTCGTGCCCGTGCAGACGGCGCTGCGGCGGCTGTTCAACACGCGCTCCCTCTCGCGCATCTTCATCGGCGTCCGGGAGCAGGCCGACCTCGAGCCGGTCAAGCAGTCGGTGCGCGGGCTGCTTCGCGAGCGTCACCGGCTCGACCGGCGAGATCTCCCCGACGACTTCGCGGTCCAGGACCAGCAACGCTTCCTCTCGGCGCAGCGCCAGACCGCGGAGTCGCTCGAGGCCTTCACCTTGGGCCTCTCGGCCATCTCGCTCCTGGTCGGTGGGGCGGGCATCCTCGCGCTGATGATGCTCTCGGTCCGCGAGCGCACCCCGGAGATCGGCCTGCGGCGCGCGGTCGGCGCCCGTCCGCGGGACATCCTCTTCCAGTTCCTGGCCGAGGCGCTCGTGCTCTCGCTGGCCGGCGGCCTCGCCGGCATTGTCGTGGGAGGCGCCGCGTCGGTGCTCGCCGCCCGGGCGACGGGGTGGCCCATCGAGGTCACGCCGCAGGCCCTGCTCCTGGCGCTCGGGACCTCGCTCCTGGTCGGCCTCGCCTCGGGAGCGGTGCCGGCGCGGAAGGCGGCGGCGATGGTTCCGGTGCGCGCCCTCGGTCTGGAATGATGGAGCCCTCATGAACTCTGCAGCCACCCCGAAGCCTCGGGTCCTGATCATCGACGACGACGAGGACCTCGATGCGCTGCTGACCGAGTTCCTCGGCCGCTACCAGCTCGCCGTCACCACCGCCGCGCACCCGGACGAAGGGCTGCGGGCGCTCAAGGCCTCGCCGCCGGACCTCGTGGTCCTCGACGTGATGCTGCCGGGGATGGACGGCTTCGCGGTCTGCCGCAAGATCCGCGAGACGAGCCACGTGCCGATCATCATGCTGACGGCGCGCGGCGAGGTCGCCGACCGCGTCCTGGGCCTGGAGCTGGGCGCGGACGACTACCTGCCCAAGCCCTTCGAGCCGCGGGAGCTGGTGGCGCGCATCCAGGCCGTGCTGCGGCGCGGGCCGGGCGCGGGGCCGAGCGAGAAGCTGCGGGTTCGCGGCCTGGAGCTCGACGTCGGCGCGCGGGAGGCGACGCTGCGCGGCAAGCTGCTCAACCTGACCACGGCGGAGTTCGAGCTACTGGCGCTGCTCGTACGCCACAAGGGGCGCGTGCTCACCCGCGAGCGGATCCTCGACGAGACCCGCGGGCTGGACTTCGACTCGTTCGACCGGTCGATCGACGTGCTCGTCAGCCGGCTGCGCGGCAAGCTGGGCGACGAGCCGAAGTCGCCGACCTTCGTGAAGACGGTCTGGGGCCGCGGGTACAGCTTCGTCGGAGGCGACGATGACTGAGCACCTGGCGGGCGTGGCGAGCGGGGCGGGCGTCAGGCTGCGGCACTCGGTCTTCACCAAGCTGATGGCGGTGATGGTGGGGATGGGCTTCGTCATCCCCACGGTCGTCGCCACCTTCTTCGTGCTCCTCGTCCAGCCGACGGTCGACCGCTCTGCCCAGGGCCTGCTGACCGACTACCTCGAGCTGTTTGCGGCGACGGCGCCCGACCTCGAGGCAGCGAGGAAGGCCGCGGCGCAGCACGGGATGGAGATCCGCTACGAAGGGCCGAAGGGGAGCTGGGCCACCGACGAGAAGCTTCCGGCCATCGGCCAGGTCACCGAGGAGCTGAACCGGCCCTGGGGCGGCGGCTACCACGTCGTCGCCCGCCCCGACGGAGGCCGATACCTCTTCTCGTGGAACTTCCACAGCGATCTCCAGTCCGCGCACGACCGGATGCTCCTGCTGCTGCTCTCCTTCCTGGTGTTCGTCGTCTTCTTCGGGCACTGGCTGCTGAAGCGGGCCCTGCGACCGCTGGTCTCGCTGAGCGAGGGCGTCGCGGCGCTCGGCGAGGGCAACCTCGATGTGGTGGTGCCGAGCAAGACCAAGGACGAGTTCGGAGAGCTGACCGCGGCCTTCAACCGGATGGTCGGCCGCGTCCGCGAGATGGTGCAGTCGCGCAACCAGCTGCTGCTCGACGTCAGCCACGAGCCCGTTCGCCGCTGACGCGGATGAAGGTCGCGCTGGAGCTCTGCCCCAAGGACGAGCACCACCGGCGGCTCGAGCGCGACGTCGCCGAGATGGAGGCGATGGTCACCGAGCTGCTCGAGCTCGAGCGCCTGCGGCAGGGCAAGGGGATGCGCCTGGAGCGCGCGGACCTGGTCCGCCTCGTCCGCGAGGTCGTCGAGGCCTGCCAGGAGCCGCTGCCCGGAGTGGTCCTCGGCGAGCTCCCGGGCCAGCTGGAGCTCACGGTCGATCCCGAGAAGATCCGCCGGGTCCTCTCGAACCTGCTCGAGAACGCGTCGAAGTTCTCCCTGCCCGACAGCCAGCCGACGCGGGTCTCGGTGCTCGAGCAGGACGGTGCGGTGGTCGTCAGGGTCGAGGACGACGGCCCCGGGATTCCGGCGGAGCTGTTCGCCAGCGTCTTCGAGCCGTTCTTCCGGGCGGACCGCTCGCGCTCACGAAAGACGGGCGGCTACGGCCTGGGGCTGAGCCTGTGCCGGCGGATCATGGAGGCGCACGGCGGGACCATCGAGCTGGCGAACCGGGCGGGTCGTGGGGCCGTCTTCACCCTCACCTTGCCGCGGGCCCGCTCCTCCCGAGCGTAGGCGGCGTAGGCGCGCGACGGAGATGCCGGCGGCTGAAGCCGCGCCTCACCTTACGAAGCCTGCCTGCGCAGGCTGGGTGATCGGCAGATCCGAAGGCGCGAGCTGGAACGCCAGGCTCCAGTGTCCTGAGGCCTGAGCGGCTCCTGTTGGTACTGCGTCTCGCCGAGCCTCCCTCGCGGCGCCCAAAGGAACGGCGGCTGCGCCGCTCCTCGCGACGCAGCCGCCTCGAACGACCCGAAGCGTTGGGGCCTGCGGCTACTCCTTGCAGGACGCCCAGGTGCCGTCGGGGCAGTTCTGGCCGGTGGAGTAGCAGATGCAGCTGCAGACGCCGTAGATGCACTGGCTCTCGGCTTCGCCGGTGAGGGGACCGCACTCCAGCCCGCACTCGCCGCAGTTGAACGCGTCGTTGGCGGGGTTGACGCACCGGCCCTGGCAGCGGATCTGGCCCTGCGGGCAGCAGCCCGTGGCGCGGTCGGGGCCCAGGCACGCGGTGCCGTCGGCGCAGGTGCAGGTGCAGTCGCCGCTGTCGCACTGGCTGTTCGGGTCGCCCGTCATCTGGGGACACGACTGGGTGCAGCCGCCGCAGTTCTGCCGGTCATTCCAGATGTCGACGCACTTGCCGCTGCACATCTGCTTGCCGGAGGGGCAGGTGCAGTTGCCGGACACGCAGGTGCTGTTGATGTCGCCGGTCAGGGTGGAGCACTTGGCGCCGCAGCCACCGCAGTTGTTGCGGTCGGTCTGCATGTTGACGCACACGTTGTTGCACTTGGTCTGGCCCGTCGGGCACGGGCAGCTCGACCGGGTTCCGTCGGGGCAGGCCGCGCCGCTGGCACACTTGCAGCTGCACTTGCCAGCTGCGCAGGTGCTGGTGGTGTCGCCGGTCACGACGGGGCACACCTTGCCGCAGGAGCCGCAGTTCTTCACGTCGGTCTGCAGGTCGGTGCAGGTGCTCAGGGCCGAGCACAGCACCTTGCCGCCGGTGCAGGTGACCGGGCAGAGGCCGGTGGTGATGCTCATGGGGCCCCAGAGGACCACGTCCTCCTTCGGCGCCCAGATGGTCCTGTTGAAGGGAACGCGGGGCATGCAGGTGGTGGAGAAGGGGATGCAGATCTTGGCGCCGACCGCCAGGTTGCCGGTCAGATAGGCGTCAGCCGCGAGCTCGCACGGCTTCCCATCGGTGCCCACCGACCCCGACAGCTTCACCCGAGCGCCCACCTCGCCGCTGGCCGTGATGTAGGGGCCTCCGGCGTCATAGACGAGGAAGTTGAGGGTGACCGCCGGCGCGAAGGCGACCTTGATGGCGGCCTCGCCGGAGACCGTCAGCCCCGCGCCCTTCGCCACGGTGTACTTCGGCAGCACGCTCCAACCGGCCGAGTCCGTGTAGAGGAGGGTCGCGCCGAAGGTGACGCCGTAGTAGGCGAAGCCATTGACGGTGATCTTGCCGCCGGCGCTGAAGACGATCGGGAGGCTGAACTCGAGAGAAGGCGCGAGCTGGACCGGGCCGAGCATCACGGGAGGCAGGGGGACCTTCCTCATCCGCTCCGGCAGCAGCTCCCACTTCTTGAGCTCCACCGTCGCCTCCGCCGAGACGTCCTTAATCTTGAGGTCGTAGCGGGGGCCACCCTCGATGGAGAGGCGGAAGAGGTCGATGCGCGGCAGCTTGAGCTTCCAGCCGTCGAACTCGGGCCCCGTGATGACGATGTCCGCAGTGACCTTGTTGGTGAAGGTGGTGTAGGCCTCCACCGACCCGCCCACCCCGACGCCCAGTCGAGAGTCGCCGCCCTTGGGCGTCGAGGTCGACGGCCCCGAGTTGCTCTGGTTGATGTCGCTGGTGCCGCCGCTGCCGCCGCCCTCGGTGCCGTAGACCCCCATCGGCTGCTCGCCGTGGAGCCAGCCGTAGTGGACGACGTCGGTGATCAGGCCGGGGTCGGTGGCCACGACCACCGAGCCGTTCTCGACCTGGATGCTCCGGATGTTGCGGACGAAGGAGGCCCCGTTGCAGCTCCGGCTGCAGTAGAGGGTGTCTCCGACGCTGCGCCCCGTGAGCCACTGGGCCTCGGCCTGGCTGAAGACCAGGGTGTCCGCGCCGACCTGGACGGTGTCGCGGCTGGCGGTGGCGAAGACGTCGACCGCGCGCGGGTTGAGCACGACGTTGGTGTTCGGCTCGCCGAAGCGCTGGCGCAGCTGGTTGTAGTCGATGGCCACCTCGGACTCGGTGGCCTCGCGCATGGTGTCGGCGTTGTGGAAGTCCGGAGGCGCCACGTCGGCTTCCGGCGCGGTGTCGCCGGGGCTCTCCGGCGCCCGCTTGTTCTCGCCACAGCCAGCGAAGACGACCAGCACCGCGGCCGCGACCCCGACCGCGAATCGAATCCCAGCCCTAGCGTTCATTTGGGTTCCTCCCCAGGCGCAGGAGCGCGCCGAGTGCGTGTGATTTTGCTGCGACAGCCGTCTACGGAGGTCCGCCGACGGGCCGATGCGTCGATGTCGGTTTCGGGCTTCTACGGGCTCAGCGGCAGGTGTTGGAGACGCAGCTTCCCGAAGGGCAGTCGCTCCCGCTGACACAGGAGCCGCAGGTGAAGGACGTGGAGTTGCAGCCTGCGGCGGGGCTGGCGCAGTCGCTGAAGCTCTCGCACTCCATGCAGACCCCCTTGCAGAGCTTGGCGCTCGCCGGGCAGTCCGCGGTGGTGCGGCACTTGGCGCAGCCGTAGGGCGTGCAGTACGGGGAGCCTCCGCTGCTCTCGGCGGCGCAGGCGGCATCGCTCTCGCAGGGCAGGCAGAGCCCCACGTACGGCCCGGTGGCGGAGCAGCTCCACGCCATGCTGTCCTGCCGGCACGGGACCTGGCTGCAGGGCTTGTGGCAGGCCCCGTCGCGAGGGTTGCACAGCATGCCGGCGCCGCAGTCCGCGCTCGTGGAGCAGCCGCAGGTCTTGCTCGGGAGGCAGACCGGTGCGTCCCCGCCGCAGTCGGCGCTGGTGGCGCAGTGGCAGCGCAGGTCGGTCCCGCCGGTCAGCGGCGCCTTGCAGTCGTTGTTCAGGCAGGACGACAGGCAGGAGCTCTGGAAGCAGCTCGGGGCCGAGTAGGGGCAGTCCTCCGAGGTCTTGCAGTGGACGCAGACCTTCTGGACGGTGTCGCAGAGGCTCAACGGAGCGTGGTGCGCCGCGCAGTCGGTGTCGGCGAGGCACTGGACGCAGGTGTCGGTCGAGGAGTCGCACACCTCGTCGGCCTGGCACCCCTGCGGGCAGGGCCCGGTGCCCGCGTCCGCGCCCGGATTGGCGGTGGCCTTGCACACGCCCGCTTCGCAGTAGGGATGGGTCGAGGGGCAGTCGTACTCGTCCACGCACGAGCCGCAGGTATGAGTGGCGAAGTTGCAGCCCTGGCCGGCCGGGCAGTCCTGCCAGCTCCCGCAGCCCACGCACGTGCCGCGGCACTTGGGCTTGGCGGGGTCGGTGCAGTCGGAGTCGGCCAGGCAGCCGAGGCAACCCTCGAGGGTGCAGAACGATCCCAGGCCGGCGGTCACGCAGTCCTCGTTGTTGCGGCAGGCCACGCAGAGCCCGGTCAGGGGCAGGCCGGTGGCGGAGTTGCAGAAGGGCCTCTGGCCGAGCGGATCGCAGGCGCCGGCGGCCACGGTGCAGGGGACGACGCAGGTGCCCCGCGAATCGGAGATGGTGTCGCAGACCCGGCCGGTCGGGCACTGGCTGCTCTCGGTGCACCCGCACACCAGGACGCCAGGGGTGACGTCGCAGACCGGGGCGTTGCCGCCGCAGTCGGAGTCGGCCAGGCAGTGGCAGCGCTGGTCCCCGCAGAGGTCGGTGGGGCCGGGGCAGTCGGAGTCCTGCTGGCAGCTGCCGCAGAGGCCGCTCTCACACCCCTTCCGCTCGAAGGGGCAGTCGGCCCCGGTCCGGCACTCCAGGCAGCGGTGGGTGGTCGTGTCGCAGAGCGGACCGACCAGGCTGAGCTTGCAGTCGGCGTCGGCCAGGCACTCCACGCAGCGGGGCCCGTCGGGGTCGCAGACGAAGCCGAAGCCGCAGTCGGCGTCCTCGGCGCAGGCCACGCAGGTGTGCCTGGCCGGGTCGCAGAACGGGGCGGCCGGGTCACTGGCGCAGTCCAGGTCGGCGACGCAGGCCACGCAGCGGTGCTCGCTGGTGAGGCAGGCCGGGGCCGCGGCGGTCGTGCAGTCGGAGGCGCTGGCGCAGCCGGTGCAGGTCTTCGTCCCCCGGTCGCAGAAATGGCTCACCGTGCTGGCGGCGCAGTCGGACTCGCCGAGGCACTCGACGCACCTCTTGCTGGAGAGGTCGCAATGCGGCAGGGCGCCGCTGCAGTCGGCCTCCTTCAGGCACCTCACGCAGCGCCCCGTCGCCGGGTCGCAGTGCTTGTTCACGCCGGTGCAGGTCACGTCGGCGCAGAGGTCGACGGCGACGCAGGCGCCTCCCCGGCACTCCTGGTCCTGGCCGCAGGGGGTGCCGTCGTCGGCGTTGCCGGTCGCGTTGCAGGTGGCGACGCCGCCGCTGCAGGCGGTCGTGCCCACCTTGCAGTCCTCCGCCGGAGTGCAGGGAGCGTCGGGGACGCAGCTGGACTTGCAGGTGCCGCCCGAGCAGACCTCGCCCGTGCCGCACTTGACGTCCACGCACGCCTCCTCCACGCACTTGTTGCCGACGCAGACCTGGCCCGCGGAGCAGGAGGGGTTCGCGCAGGTCTTCGGGTAGCACTGGGCCTTGATGCACAGGCTGGCGGCGCTGCAGGCCTCGCCGCAGATGCCGCAGTTCGCCTCGTCGGTCTGCAGGTCGACGCACTGGGACTTGCAGCGCGCCAGCGGCGCACAGCTCTGACCGGCGTCGGGGGTTCCAGGCGGGCTCGGACAGCCGGTCGCGAGCACGGTCAACGTGGCGAGGCAGGCAAGCAACAGCGTGCGGCACATGGTCTTCCCCCTTCGATTTCGGCGCTGGTCGAGCGAGGCCCGCGCGACCATGGCCCGCTGCCGTTTGCTCTGGAAAGGCGCGGCGGGCCGAGCCGGTTCCTCCGGGAGCGCCCGTCGAGAGTCACGCGCCTCGACGGCCTCCGAGATCTCGCGCGGGCTCTCTTCGTGGAGCGGCCTCATGGAAAGGACCCACGCACTCCGTGGCCAGAACTTTCCTGGAAGTGTCAGGGCCGCCTTCAAGTCGCCATCCCGACAGAGGTTTCGGTGCCTTCCTACCGGGACGGCTTGCGTCGCAGCAACGCCAGGCAGAGCCCGACCAGGACGAGCATCCGCGACGCCGGATGCACCGCGAATTCAATCGACGGACGAGGTGACGTAATAGCTCGAGACGCCGTACATCCCCACCGCCTCGGTGCCGACCGCGTCGACGTCCCAGACCCCGGTCTGGTAGCCAGCCAGCGCCACGTCGGTCCAGCGGAAGCTCTCCCAGACCTTCCAGTGGAAGCGGGCCCAGTGCGCCCCGGTGTCCTGCTGATCGATGGGCAACGGGACCGTGTACGGGAAGGTCATGAAGCACTCGCCCCCGACGACCGTGAAGCTCACTCCGCCGACGCTTGGCGGCGTGCCATAGACGACTGGGGTCTCGGCGGTGGTCGTGCCGATGAAGGTGACGGTGCCGGTCCCCGCGACGTAGTGCTTCCCGGCGTAGTCGGTGTCGGAGTAGGCGCGGAAGTAGACGAACTTCCCGGGCAGGCCCTGGCCCAGGTAGTGGTAGACGCCGTCGACCGTGTATCGGGCCCAGTCGACGCGCGTGCGACCGTAGGTGTAGCTGCCCGACGGGACGTCGGCCGTCCGGCACGTGCCGACGAGGTTGTCCGTGGCCACGTCGACCACGACGGGCGTCGAGCCGAGGTCGAAGCAGAGCACGGGTGAGGGGTCCGTCTCGCTGCGCAGGACGTCGTACCGGCTGAGGGCGATCTCGTAGTCGTACGGCGTCTGCCCGGCGAGCCCGTCGCCAAAGACGACCGGAGAGAGGTCCCCGGCAACGTAGATGGCGATGGTGCCCACCGAGCCATCGCCGCCGACGGATGCGTCGGGGTCGAGGATCCGTGCGCCGTCCGCAGCAGCTGCGGCGTCGGCGGAGGCAGCGTCGGCCCGGACGTCGCCGGCGTCCTCTCCGGTCGTCGCGCCGTCGGGCGAGCCGGCATCCGCAGCGGTCCTGGTCGCGGCGTCGACCGACCCTCCGTCGAGATTCGCAGCGGCCGCGGCGTCGTCGCCGGAGCCTGCGTCCTTGGGATCGGAGCGAGCGCCGCATCCGATGACGAGTGCGGCGCACAGGAGCGGGGGCAGGGACCGAATCGGTCTGGGCACGGGCATCGGAACCTCGCTGAGGGGAGCGCTGACGCCGAAGCCCATCCTAGCGTCCCCGCGGCAGGGTTACGCCGTGCGGTCCCAGCCACCGGCGTGAGCTTTCCGAGGTGAGGAAGTCCTCCACCTCTCGCCCTTCGGCTTGGCCACGAGCTTGGCCCGTCCGGCGAAGTGCCGCCGAGAGGCTGGACGGCGGCGAGGCGGAACCTGAGCCGGCGGTCTTGGCGCGGACCCTGAACTCTGACTCGACGACTTCAGCGGCACCGCGATGGACCACGAAGTGGCCCTCGGGCGGCGTTCTTCAGCGACCTCGCCCAGCGCCAGGCCGACCGAGAGGGCTGCGCGATCTGGCGGCCAAGATGACCGTCCGGTACGAGCAGAGGTTCCCGGGCGGCCTGCACGGGGACGCGCGGTGTCGGCTCGCGCAAAAAGAGAAGCCCGGGCCTTGGTAGGACCGGGCTTCGTGCGACTTCATCTGCCAGGAATCAGAGGGGGCGGACGTTCGCGGCCTGCAGGCCCTTCTGGCCCTTGGTCACGTCGAACTGCACCTTCTGGCCCTCGGCCAGAGTGCGGAAGCCCTCCGCCTGAATCGCGGTGTGGTGGCAGAACACGTCCTCGCCACCGCCATCCTGCGTGATGAAGCCGAAGCCCTTCGCATCGTTGAACCACTTCACGGTACCAGTTGCCATTTTGCTGTTGCTCGTTTCTTCTCAAGCTCGAGAGCAAGAAGTGCTCTCGGCTCCCGACCCGCTATTCCGGAGAGGGAGATGGCTTCATAGCCAACGTCAGGACGAAAGTCCATTCCCCCTCTTGGCTTCCTACTCGTTGCTCTCCTTGGCTTCGGCGCTTCGTCCTCCTTCCGAGCGGCTTCTTCTTCGCCACCTTGGCGATCGGCTTCGGAACGTTCTAGGCAACCTTAGCAACGACCTCTTCCGCGGCCCGGTCGCCGAGCTCCATGGGCAAGAGCCGCTCGTACCTGGCTCCCTCCCCGAACGCCAGGTGAAGTCCTCCACGACGCTCATTCCGAGGCCCTCCGAGGCTCGGGCGGTGTGTGAGCGCAGGACGAAGGGAAGGACGGGTTGCTCATCTTGAAGCGCCAAGGTCGCCAAGGGGCCAAGGTCGCCAAGGGCTTCGCCGCTGCGCTGCTGGGGGACGAACTCGACGCTCGGCGACAAGGCGAGGGCCCGCCATGGCCATGGCGCGCGGTTCGACGCGAAGGGTCCGGATGTCCCGCTCCGCTTGAGTCGCATGGCGGTAGACCACAGGCTTGGCAGGCGGCCGGGCCGCCGGACGCTCTTCAGGAGCCTTGAGGGACGAGCGAATGAGCAGGGCCTTACTCCGGAATCCACTATTCGAGCACCGTGTTCGTGATGGAAACGAAGCCTAGGTTACCCAGCAGGCGCAGAGGCGGCCTTCGAGGCGCCCTGAGCACCAGGCACAGGAGTCTCCATCGTGAAAGTCACCAAGACGATCAGGAAGTCGGAGGTCTATGAAGGGACCGGTTTGCTGCCCGAGGTGGCGGACCGGGCCACGGCGGCGGGGTTTCGCTACTTCACCCACAACGGGAAAGTCTTCGAGCTCGAGGCAGGGCGAGTCGAAGGCTCCTCGCTTGGGCTTCACTCCATCAGGGCGGTAAGCTCACCTAGTCGTTGCGGCTCGCTCAGCAACTTCGAGCGTTCCGCCTGTTGGAATGCAGCAAGGTGGCCCGGAAAAGGAGAAGGACTTGGCCCAGAATCCCTCGTTCCTCAAGCGACAGAAGGAGCTCGCGCGTCTCGAGTGGCAGCAGGAGAAGGAGGCGAAGCGCAAGCAGCGCAAGCTGGAGAAGGAGGAGAGGGCGCGCCTCGAAGGGGCCAAGCCGGTCGAGTCCAGCAAGCCCTCGTCGGTTCCTGGCTGAGGAGCGCGAACGGTTATTCCAGGACGTCGGCGGGGCCAGGCAAATCCCCGCCCGCGGCGCGAAGGCGCACACGGCTGGGGCGCCGACTCGCGTCCTGCCGCTCGACCCCGACCGGTAGAAAGCGGCGGGAAGCACGCGCTCGACGAGTTCGAGCGAGACGAGGCGCAGCCTGCGGGCGAAGCTCCCGACGGGCGCATCGTGCGCGACTGCCGGGGCCATGGCCTGCGCCTCGCGACGAGGCGCTGCCGGTCCTCGGCGGAGTCCATTCTGGGCGCGCAGACGACAGGCCGTTGGCGTCGGTGACGAGACTCGGCCGCGTCTCGAGGCAGCGAGTTGACGCTGGGGGATCCGCAGCGGACCATGGCGCCCGTCTGCCCACCGCCCAAGGACCGTCTTCATGCTCAAACGCGCTTGCGTGCTCGGACTCGCGTTGGTGTTCCTCGACGCCTGCAGTCAGCCCACCGTCGTCTGTGCCGACGGAACCACCGGCTGCGGCGGCGAGTGCCGCAAGCTCTCTGGCGATCCGCTCAACTGCGGTGCCTGCGGGACGGTCTGCGCGGCGGGCCAGCGCTGCGTCGACTCCGTCTGTGCCTGCCCGGCGGCGACGCCCAACGCCTGCGGCACGGGCGAGGCGGCGTTCTGCACGTCCTTCAAGGCCGACCCCACCAACTGCGGGGAGTGCGGCAAGGCCTGCGCAGCGGGCCAGCTCTGTTCCAACGCCCAGTGCGTCCAGGGCTGCCCGGCCACCCAGACGGCGTGTCCGCCCAACGCGCCCACCTTCTGCGCCAGCACCAAGACCGACAGCGCCAACTGCGGCGGCTGCGGCAAGGTCTGCGCGGCCGGCCAGGTGTGCAGCGATGGCGAGTGCGTCCAGACCTGCTCCGCGTCGCAGACCGCGTGCCCGGCCGCAGCGCCCACCTACTGCGCGGACACGAAGACCGACGCCGCCAACTGCGGCGAATGCGGCGCGGCCTGCCCCGCGGGCCAGCAGTGCCTCGAGGGCGAGTGCACCTGCCCCGAGGCGACGCCGGATGCGTGTGGAGCGGGCGCGGCCGCTTTCTGCACCAGGCTCTCGACCGATGTCCTGAACTGCGGCACCTGCGGCAAGACCTGCGATCCCGGCCAGCTCTGCTCCAACGGAACCTGCGTCCCGGCCTGCACCTCGGCCCAGACCGCCTGTCCGGCCTCCGCGCCGACGTACTGCGCGAACACGAAGACGGACGCCGCCAACTGCGGCGCCTGCGGCCAGGCCTGCCCCAGCGGGCAGCAGTGCCTCGGCGGGAGCTGCCAGTGTCCCGCGGCCAAGCCGGACCTGTGCGGCACCGGCGCGAGCGCCTTCTGCACGGATCTCCTGACTGACCCCAACCACTGCGGCGGCTGCGGCCACGTCTGCACGACGAACACCTCCTGCTCTGCCGGGCTCTGCGGGCGTTGGTGCCTGGCGGCGCCGGTGACCGTGACCTCGACCCTCGAGCTCGCGGGGTATCCGGTGCGCCTGGTCGTTCCCTGGCTCGAGGGGATGCAGCCGGACTTCGCGGACCTGCGCTTCGTCGACGGCGCCAGCCAACAGCTCGCGTACTGGATCGAGTCGTTCACGCCGGGTGCCCAGGCCACCGTGTGGGTCCGGCCGAACGCGCTCGGCATCGGCGACACGTCCCTCACGCTGTTCTTCGGCCAGGACCGGGCCCAGGCGCCGACCCTGAACGGGGACGAGGTGTTCACCTTCTTCGACGACTTCAGCGGCACCGCGATGGACACCACGAAGTGGCTCCCGGGTGGCGAGCAGGTCCTCGTCCTCGGGGGCCAGGTCACCATCGGCCAGGCGAACCAGCCGTATTTCACGCCGCGGCCTTCGCATGCGCTCACCCGCCGGACCTTCGGCGACGACGTCACGCTGGAGGCCCGGGCCTGGTTCACGGCAGGCACGTCCACCACGCTCGGCTTCGGGACCGCGGCGGTCATCCAGAACGGGACGTCCTTCGTCGCTGGCACCGCCCAGACGACCCTCACGGCGGCCGGCGCGTGGCACCGCTTCACGCTCCAGCGCATGGGCAGCGGACAGGTCGAGCTGAAGCTGGACGGCGCCTCCGTCGCCTCCGGGACCAACGTGGTCGGGGACGATCCGATCAAGGTCGAGGCCTACGAGTCGCCCGTCCTTCTCGACTTCCTCACCGTGCGCCCGTACGTGGCGAGCGAGCCCTCGGCGGTCATCGGCTCGGCCACGCCCGCGGTGTGCCCCTGCGAGCTTCGGGCTCCAGGACAACGACGGCGACGGGTTCTGCCAGCCCACCTGCGAGACGGTGGTGCTCGGCTGCGTCCGCGGCGCCTGCAGCGACGCCTCGGGCACGGCGACCTGTGTCTGCACCGGCGGCTACATCGGCGACCGGTGCGATGCCTGTCCGGCCGGGCAGCAGGACAACGATCACAACGGGACCTGCGAGCCGGACTGCGCCACCGCGGGCCTGACCTGCAACGCGCCCACGGCGTGCAACGACGGCCTGGGGACCGCCGCGTGCCTCCTGCCGTTCCGGTGCGCGGACCTCAGGGCGGCCAACCCCTCGGCAGCCGACGGCGAGTACACGCTCTATGTCCGCGGGTTGGCGTCGATGCCCTGGCTGGCGTGGTGCAAGGACATGGTGACGACGCCGGCCGAATACCTGACGCTGCTGAAGACGGGAGCAGGCTTCAATGAGAGCGCCGCGTTCAGCATCCTGGATGCGTATGGCCGGACCTTCACCACCTCGTGGACGCGCGTGCGGGTCGACCCGGCGACGCTGGTGGTGACGACGGACGACTTCACCTTCAGCACCGCGCTGAGCGCCAGCTATCAGTTCCGGTACGGCGAGGTCACCTGCCTGGGCGACTCGGCCACGGTGAACGTCGACCTGACTGGGACGCCGTTCTCGCTCGTCGAGGGCTTCGTGGCGAGCCCCGGGCAGTACGGCGGCAGCGCCTCGTGGACGCGCGGCGTCCCCGCGGACCAGGTGATGACGGTCAGGCTGACCGGGTTGTTCGCGAACTTGGTGCCGGCCTCTACGAACGGGACCGCCAGAAGGCTGCACCTGGCGTATCGGCCCGCGGGCGTGGTGGGCCAGTGGTTCTTCTCCCGCGACGCCGTGGACACGAGCGGGAACGGGAACGACCTCGCCGGGCAGGGAGGCGTCGCGCTGACCGTGGATCGCTTCGGGGCCGACGAGTCGGCCTACCGCTTCGGGACGGGCCTCCTCTCCGCGGCCGACGCGGGCGCGCTCGACCTGACCGGCGACTACAGCATCACGCTCTGGGCCAAGGCCGAGGCGTTGACGCCCGCCGCGGCCCTCGTGAGCAAGGGCAGCGGCTACGTGCTGCGCCTGAGCGACCAGGCCCCCCACGACGTGGTCGAGCTCAACGGCTCGGCGAGCGGCGTCGCGGGGACGGTCGGCCGGAAGCTGGACACCGCCGTCTGGCACCACATCGCGGCGACGCAGTCGGGGACGGCCGTGAAGATCTACCTCGACGGGAAGCTCGCCTACTCAGGCACCGGCACCGCGGCCACGGCCAATGGCGATCCGCTGGAGATCGGACGCGGCTTCCAGGGCGCGCTCGACGACGTGCGGCTCTTCAACCGCGCGCTCACCGCGGACGAGGCCGCGGCGCTCGCCGGCCAGTAGTCCCGAAGCCCGAAGCCCAAGCCCAAAGCCCCCGGCACCCTCGTTGGTCCCGGCTCGGAGGTGGAATGGCACCTACCAGGCCTGGAGCGGGGACGGCTCTCGCCCGCGGCGCGCCGCGGGGTCCCGCAGGACCTGCTCGAGCGCCTCCGGCTCGACCGGCTTGGTCAGGTGCAGGTCGAAGCGCGCCTCGGCAGCGCGCTGCTTGTCCTCGAGCTGGCCGTAGCCCGTGACCGCGACCAGCAGGACCGACCGCAGCAGCGGGTCGGCCCGGACCGCCCGGGCGACGCCGTACCCGTCCGAGCTCTCCGGGCAGGCCGATGTCGCAGAGCACGACGTCGGGCCCGAACGCCCGGGCGGCCCGGAGCCCCGCGACGCCGTCCGCGGCGGTCCGCACCTCGTGGCCCATCAGCTCGAGCAGCGCCTGCAGCGACTCGGCGGCGTCGCGTTGGTCCTCGATGACCAGCACCCGCACCGTGCCCCCTGCCTCCGCGGGCGCCGTGGCGGGGGGCCTCGCGAGGAGCGGGGCGGGGGCCTCCAACCGCGGGAGCACCACCGTGAACTGGGAGCCCCTCCCCAGCCCCTCGCTGGAGGCGCGCACGGTCCCTCCATGAAGCTCCAGCAGCCCCCGGACCAGCGCCAGGCCCAGCCCCAGCCCGCCGCGACTGCGCGCCAGGTCGCTGCCCGCCTGGACGAAGGGCTCGAAGATCCGCTCCAGGGTCTGCCGCCCCATCCCGACCCCGGTGTCCGCGACCGTCAGCACCGCCGACGGCCCCGCGGCGTGCAGCTCGAGCGCGATCCTCCCGCCGCGGTCGGTGAACTTCTCGGAGTTGTGCAGCAGGTTCCCCAGCACCTGCGCGAGCCGCGTGGGGTCGCCGTCGACCCAGACCGGCGCGTCGGGGAGCGCGACCCTCAGCTCGATTCCCTTCGCCGCCAGGTTGCCGCGGCAGTCCTCGGCCGCGTGGCGCACGACCGCCGCCAGGTCGAGCCGCTCCTTGCGCAGGCCGACCTTGCCCCGCGCGATGCGCGACACGTCCAGCAGGTCGTCCACGATCCTCGAGAGGTGCGCGGTCTGGCGGTCGATGATCTCCTCGGCCTTCTGGGCGCGCGGCTCCTTGGGGCGGATCCGCTGGAGCAGGTGGATGGCGTTGCGGATGGGCGCCAGGGGGTTGCGCAGCTCGTGGCCGAGCATCGCCAGGAACTCGTCCTTGCGGCGCGCCTCCTCGCGCAGGCGGTCCTCGGCGCGCCGCCGCTCGGTGATGTCCCGGCACACCGCCATGAGCCGCGTCGCCTGGGGGGTGAAGAGCCGCGACGCGTTGATCTCCACCGGGGTGGTGCGCCCGTCGGGGCCGACGAAGTCGAGCTCCAGGTCGCGCACCTGGCCGCGCTCCAGGCACTGCGCGGTGGCCGCAGCCCAGCGCGCCCGGTCCCCCACGGCCGTCCACGCCGAGGCCGTGACCCCGAGGATGTCGGGGAGCGCCGGCCGCCCCGTCAGCCGCAGGTACTCCTGGTTCGCGTCGGTCACCCGGCCCTGGACGTCGAGGATGACGTAGCCGGTGCCGGTGGTCTCGATGAGCTGCTTGTGCTTCTCCTCGCTCTGGCGCAGGTCCTTGAGGAGCAGCAGGCTGCTGAGCGCGTCGGCCAGGCGCCGGCCGATCTCCCAGAAGAGGCGCTGGTCCTCGTCGGACCAGACCCGCGCGTGCGAGCACTGGTGCATGCCCAGAAGCCAGGGCTTGCCCAGCTTTGGGTAGACCGCGAGGACGATCTGGGAGCGGGTGGAGAACTGCTCCGCCGCCTGGTCCAGCGGCCGCCCGGAGCGCGGGTCGAAGGCCACCGGCCCCTCGCTGGCAAGCGCCAGCCGGAAGACGTCGCGGGCGTCCGGCTGCATCGGGGCCACGACCCGCTCCGCGAAGGCGCCGGGGTACTCGGCGCGGGTCCGCTCCATGGGGACGCTCCAGGAGGTGGCGTCCGGGTCGCAGGGGTAGACCAGCCAGATGCGGTCGCTGCCGAATATCGAGAGGAGCACCTCCAGGCCCGCCTCCATCATCTGCGCGAGGTCGTCGGTGCCGCGCAGCGCCCGGTCGAACCGCTCGAGCTCCTTGAGGAACCGCAGGTGGGCGAGGCTCGCCTCCTCCGCGCTCTTGCGGTCGGTGATGTCCCGCGCCGTGGCGTAGAGGAACGGACCGAAGAAGGGCGACGAGCGCCACTCGAGCCAGCGGTAGGTCCCGTCCTTGCGGCGGTAGCGGTTGACGAAGCTGAGCAGCGCCTCCTTGTTCTTCAGGCTCGCGAAGGCGACCTGGGTCGCCTCCACGTCCTCGGGATGGACGAAGTCCAGGAAGGGCTTCCCCAGCAGCTCGTCGAGCCGGTAGTCGAGCATGCTCTCCCAGGCGCGGTTGAGGCGGAGGAAGCACCCCTGCCCGTCGATGATGCAGTGCAGGTCGAGCGCCAGGGAGAAGAAGCGGTCGAGCTGCTCGCTCTTCTCGCGCGCCGCTTCGCGCTGGCCGACGAGCTCGGTCAGGTCCAGGAAGGAGACGACGACCCGAGAGAGCGACTGCTCGAAGCCCGGCACCACCGAGAGGCGCAGCGCCACGACCCGCCGCTCGCCTCCGACGCCGCAGATCTCGCCCTCCCCGTCGAAGCGGGTCTCGCCGCGCCACAGCGCCGACATCTCGTGCGCGAAGACCCGATAGGACCTCTCGTCGAAGATCTCCGTCAGGCGGCCCGGGACCTCATCCTTCGAGCGCACGCCGAAGAAGGGGGCGGTCGAGTCCGACATCTCCACGAATCCGGATCAGGGAGGCGAGGCGAGGCAGCTCCTCCGGATGCCGGGCGCAGTGCCCTTCGAGGTCCTGGACCCCGGCCGCCCGCAGCTCGTCGAACCTCCGGCGCACGTCCGAGAAGTCCTCTTCCCAGATGGGGATCGGGGCGCGGTCGAACAGGGTCTTCCATCGGCGCTCGCCGGGCTCCTGACCGTCTGGTCGTCGCACGTCGTCGCTGGCCATGGTCGTGGGCGCAAATCCGCCTCGAACGCTAGCGACGCCCTCGCGAGGTCGCAGCGCGGGGCCCGTCGAATCTGAGGGCTGCCTCGTCGCTCGGGCAGCCGGAGCAGCGTCTTGGCCTCCGCGTGCACCTCACGTTGCCAGCGTTGCCGCCGGTCGGAGCGCAGGCGCAAAGCGCGGCTCGCTGGGTGGACGCTGTGGACGGGGTCGACGGAGTGGACGGGGTGGACAGCTCGGGCAACGCGAGGGCCCTGCGATCGTCGATCGCAGGGCCCCGGGGCGACTCGAAGCTCAGGAGGTCTCGCTACGGCTTGAGGCTGGCGCACGCCTTGATGGCGCACGCGGCGGCGTCGGCCGAGTCCAGCTTCTCGGAGCACTCGATCTGCTTGCCGCCCACGGTGCGGCGAACCTGGATGCCGTAGAGCGTCTTGTCCTCGAAGGAGGCTCTTGCAGGTCCACTCGAGCTGCCAGCCGTCGGCGGTCTTGGTCTTCTTGGTCCACTTCTCGAACTTGGTGCCCGGATCCTTCTCCAGCTCGGCGATCGCGCTCTCGTACTTCTCCGTATAAACGGGGGTCACGGTGTTCACCGAGACCTTGCAGTCGTTGTTGAAGATCGACGCGTTGGGCGCATCGGCGCTGGTGTCCATGACCTCGCCGTCAGCCGGGAACTCGATCTGCAGGCCGAGCTTCTCGAGCTTCTTCCAGGCCATCGCCGGAGCCGGCTTGGCCGCGGGAGCAGCAGGGGCCGCGGGAGCAGCCGCGACGGCAGCGGGTGCCGCAGCGGCCGCCGGGGCGGCCTTCTTCTCGTCACAACCGAGCAGGGCGAAGGAAACGGCGACGACGAGCAGGAGGATCTTGCGCATGGGCAGCTCCGTGAAGGGTTCGGCGGTGCATCCGCCGTACTGGCCCTGAGTTCCGCGGGAATTGGAGAACTGGGAACTGGCAGCCGGGCGGGTGGGCGGGACCGGCTCCTGCAGGATCGTGCCGGGTCGAGCCCCGTCGCTCACCAGTAGGCGATGAGCGTCGACGACAAGAGATAGAAGGGCTCGGTGTGCGCCCCGCCGTCGTAGTCGCAGGCCGTGCCGAGCGTGCAGCCGGTGCACTCGGAGGCGTCGGGACGGCAGGTGTTCTCGTACGCCTCGACGTCGTAGGCGAGCGTCGCCTCCGAGAGGCCGGCGAGGTCGGCGGTGACATCCTCGATCCACGGCCGGACGTCGGCGCCGGGGCACCAGCCTGCGCGCGAGTACCGGTACGTGCCCTGCTGATTGGGCGCCGCGGTGGTGGCGCAGTCATCGCGCCAGACCTGGTGCGTGTGCGGCGCGGTGAAGGCGAGCGAGTGGTCGCGGCTGCAGAACTCGGCGCAGTTGTCGGCGTTGCCCTGGCCGTGGCCGGTGACGAGCGTGCGCAGGGCGTAGCTCGTCGCGCCGGCGGGCAGCGAGACCTTCTGGGCCGGAGCCGACCCGGCGATCGGCTTGGCGGGGTCGCCGTAGACGACCAAGGCCACCTGCCAGACGGGGATGACCGCGGCGGGGATGCGCGCCGGGACGCCGCCGGTCAGCTCGAAGCTGGCGGTCAGGAGCCACCCGTCGCCGTAAGGGCTCCCGGGGCCGACCCAGGTGTCGATGAAGGCGCGCAGCGTCAGGTCGCCGCTCAAGAGCGGGCGCAGGTCGGTGACGTCGACGTCGACGGACATGCCGACGTGGAAGGGCGTGATGAAGCGGGCCAGCTCGACGAGGGTGTCGGGCGCGCCGTTCTGGCCGCGGCTGGTGACGGCGGCGATCCATCCGAGCCGGTCCCACGGGTCGCAGCCGCCGGCAGGGCAGGCGAGGGTCAGGTGCAGCAGGATGCGGGAGTAGGCGCCGGTCGTGGGGAAGGACGCCGTCCGGTCGACGGTGCGCTGGTTGTCCGAGCCGGTGAAGTAGAGGGGCGTCTGGTCGAAGGCAGTCACCGTCAGGTCCGCGCCGATGGCGACGCCGGTGTCGGGAGGCGACGCCGCGTCGAGAGGCTCCTCGGCAGCGTCCGGTGGTGTCTCAGCGTCCGCGGGTTGGGCGGCATCGGCGGGCAGCGCGGCATCCACACCGGCAGCGTCCGCGGGCCGAGCAGCAGCATCCGCCGGCAGCGAGGCATCGGCACGGGTGGAGGAAGCGCCGTTGTCGCAGGCGCACAGCAGGACCAGGAGGGCGAGGGAGAAGTGGCGCACGGCACACCGTCGCGTGCCGGGGCTGGCGGGTCAAGCCGTCGGGCTCTCGGTCGCCTCGGCGCTACGCAGCCGCCTCTGCAGCAGGAGCGCAAGCGCGGCGATGACCGCGCCGGCGATGAAGTAGAGGCACTCGATCCACGTCGGGGCATCCGGCTGCTTCAGGATCACGACCTCGCCGGCAATCCAACCCATGAGGATGGCGCCGGCGACGAACGAGGCGAGAGCGCCCGTGCGCGCCCCGATGATGGCGGCTGCCGCGGCCGCCAACGCGCTGCCTCCGACCACGAGGGCAAGGATGAGCGCCGGCACGACGTAGCTCTGGAACGGGCTTCCATCGAGCCACTCAATTGGGAAGCGGTCGGCGCCGATCAGGATGGCGACGCCGCCGCCGCTGGCGGTGAGCCCTACGAGGCCGTTCAACGCTGCCAACGTGATGCGGTAGACGCGCTCGGAGGTCATTTCCAGCGAGCTTGCCGGCATCGGCCGTCCTGGATCAATTCCCGGAGCCGTCCCCGCCTCGCCATCCGCGCTATCGTCGCGAGCACTCTCTCGCAGGTGCCCGGGCTCTCATGCGCGCTGCCGTCGGTCTCTTCGCCGCTCTGGTGTTGGTGGTCTGGGGCACGCCGTCCTCCAGCTCGGATGGCGCGGACACATCGCCCACCACCGTCAAAAGCCAGGCCGAATCCACACAGGGCTTCTCCATCGACGAGCCTTGCGAGCGGGGCACGTTCGCCTCCGTCGAGCCGCTGCTGCAGCTCATCGGGCGAGGCCGGCGGGTCGAGCCGGCCCGCGACGCCGTCCGTGCCATCCAAGCCCGCCTCCTGGGGGTTGGCGCCGGCCGCCTCTCGCTGGTCGACGGCGGTATCGCCGCGGGCGCCGTCAGCCTCCCGGCGAGAGGGAGAAGGCCTGAGCCATGGCCTGCTTTGTCGCCGCCTTCATCCTCTCGCTGCTCTTCGCCACGCTCTTCGCCGCGTTGGGTGAGCCGCAGCTCAAGAGGCTCGACGCCTGGAAGGAGGCCGCCGAGGCACTGGGGCTCGAGCTGTCGCCCAGCGTCGAGCTGCCGATGATGAAGGGCCAGCTCGACGGCGTGGAGGTGAGCGCCGAGCGCCTCTCGGACTCGAGCCGGCGGTCGACCGGCGGCCACATGAGCTTCACGGCGACCGTGCCTGGCTTCCCCGCGCCCGAAGCGGTCGATCTGGTCCGGGATCAGCTCGAGCTCGACCGCTGGTCACGAGGCGTCGTCCATCCCTTCCGGGCCGTCCACGGCGGGCTACAGCAGTCCGTGGTGGGCGAGACCCTGGACCCGGAGACGCTCGCCTGGCACCTGGACCGCGTGGTCGCGACGGTCACGCGCGTCGCCCGCGCGCCGGTGCACGAGCTGCTGGCCGACAACGTCGCGAGCGAGGCGCCCACCGACGTGCGCCGGCGCAACCTGCAGGCGCTAGTCGACCACTACCCGCACGCCGAGGAGACGGCCCGTGCGCTGGACGCCTGCCTGGGCGAGCACGACCCCGAGCTGCGCTGCCTGGCGTCCGTCGAGGTCTCGCTGACGACCGCCCAGGCCTTCTTGCTCGACGATGCCATGCCGGGGCGGCTGCGTGCCCGGGCTCTCGAGCGTCTGGAAGTGCAGCTCTCGCGCGAGCGCCTCTCCCCGCTGCTCGGCAGGGTGCTGGAGCTGCGCGGAGAAGAGCCGAAGCTGCGCGCGCTCAAGCTGGTCGCGATGCGCCGGGAGGCTGGCCACCTCCCGAAGGTGCGCAGCCTGCTCAGCCTCTCCGCGACGGGCGCGACCAGCCCCGCGGTCGCCGCCGCCGTCGCCATGGCCCTCATCGCGCTCGAGGTCCGCGAGGAGCCGGTCATGGTGGCGCTGCTCGCGTCGCCGTCCGAGAGGGCGGCCTCGCTCGCCATCGACCAGCTGCGCAAGTGGGGCACGGTGGCCTCGGTGAACGCTCTGCTCGAGTTGGGGACGCGGCGGCCCGGCCTGACCGAGGACGCCCGAAGCGCCGCCCGCGCCATCCAGGCCCGGCTCTCCGGCGCCGAGGCTGGCCGCCTCTCGTTGAGCGATGGCGGCACCGCTGCCGGCGCCGTCAGCCTGCCTCCAGGTGAGCGCGAGAGGGCTTGAGGGCCGGTGGCTGCCGCGGCACGGCTCGCTTCGCCTCGACGTCGGGCAGCGCCCGCGGGCCTCGCGGACCTGCCTCTGCCTCAGGCCGCGACGAGGAACGTCAGACCGCAGGAGATCGAAACGAGCGTCAGGCTGAAGACGGCGACGAAGATCGCCGTGCGCCCGCGCACCCCCAGCGCGTCCCAGGCGGCGAGCCCCAGGAACAGGGCCCCGCCGACGGCTGCGAGCAGCGCGTTCGCCCAGCCCGCCGAGGCGGAGGCCCCCAACCGCATCGGCCCAGCGAGCGCCATCGCCACGACGGGGAGGCCGCCGAGCAGCGCCCAGACGAGCGGCACGGTCCAGCCGCGGCGCCCAGGCGGCGTCGGCGCCTGCAGCGCGTTCCGGGTCACTCGGAAGACCGCGGCGCTCGCGGCGAACGCGACGAGCGTGAGCAGGTTCGCGAGGCCCAGCAGCGCGAAGAAGCCGAGCCGCGGACGGCAGCGACGGTAGACGACCGCCGCCGCGACGGCGCTCGAGACCATCGACAAGAGCGCGAGGTGGAGCACCCGCCAGCCCAGCCCGTTCGCCAGAGGGTGGCCGTCCCGCCGGTCCTCGAAGGCGCGCGCCATGCGCAGCTTGGCCCTCGTCCAGGGCACGTGCGCCGGCTCGAGCTCCAGGTCTTCGGCCAGCGCGCTCGACGGGGCGCGAACCACGACGCGGGTGAAGAGGCCGTCCGGGTCCTTGCACTCGAAGGTCGCGTGCGGCTCGTCCGACCACCACCGGAAGCCCGGGTCCACGAGCCGCCGCGTGCGCACGAAGCGCTCGATGCCCGGGTACGTCCGGGGCTCGACCGCGCCGCAGGCGTAGAGCGTCGCGGGGATCACCTGGGCGCCGTACATCGAGGTCAGCTTCAGCGGGAACCAGAGACGCGTCGCCGGAAAGCTGGCCTGCACGGCGAGCGTCTTGTGCCGCTCGAGCAGCGTCCCACCCGAGCCGTCGTCGTCGAGCCGCGCGTCGTCGTCCTCCTCCTCGCCGTCGCGGGCCTTGGGCGGACCGAACGAAAGCGCCTTCCGGCGCACCTTCACCTCCGTGGCCGCCTGCTCCGCCGAGTCGTCCGAGAGCCAGGCGACGAGCAGGCTGTAGCGCTGGCCCAGGTAGCCCTCGAGCGCGCCAGCCATCGCCGGCGGAAGCGCCAGGCCCTGCTCGGCCAGGTGGCGCTCGAACGCCGGGCGGTCGCTGGCGGAGAGCAGCTCCAGCGTCAGCCCCTGGCTCGCGAGGCGCGCCGCCCCCGTGACCCCGCCGCCGCCGACGGCGCTTCCTCCGAGGGCGAGCTCCGAGGCCGGGCGCAGGAGCGCGAGCGCGGGCAAGGTCGGAAACGGCTGGCCGATGACGGGGAGCATCGCCTGCTCCAGCAGCGGCCCCATCCGGTCGCGGGGGTCGGCGCCGAGCACCTCGGGGAAGCCGGGGGCGATGGCGACCCGGACGGCGGAAGGCTCGGCGGGAACCGGGAAGACCCACACGCCGCGCCCACGCAGGCTGCGCGTCTCGATGGCGAGGATCATCTCCTCGCGCCCGTCCACGAGCGCGAGCGTCGCGAACTGCGACTTCTCCGGGTGCGGCAGCCAGTGGTTGCCCTCGCTGGAGAGGACCGCCATCCCGCCGTCGGCGCGGGCCGCCCCGCTGCCGAGCAGGGCCAGGACGGCGAAGGTGGCGCAGCGCCAACGGGCCCGGCCGACCGGTCGCCCAACGAGGTCTACGACCATGAGCCTCCCCAATCGTTCGGGCGACGATAGCGTCCGGCGGAGCGAGGGGACCATCGGGCGGACGCCGGGGGCACCGCGCAGGACATCGGACGAACGCCCGAGGCCGCGGGTCGCCACGACGGCCCCGATGTCCGGCTGCGCGTCGTGGGGCGTCCCGGAGTGGTCGAGCGCGGGGGAACCGGAGCTCGCCCGGCTGATGCGTCTCGAAACCGGTGTTACAGTTGACGGCAAAAAGCGACCGAGTAGTGTAACAGGCATGGCACGACGGTCCCGTGCGGCAGCCAGCTTCCAGAAGCGCTACCCGGTGTCCCTGCGCGACGCCCTGGTGTCGCCGCTGGTCTTCCACCACAACGTGCCCCAGCTGGCCGCGACGCCGGCGCCGGGGCACACCTTCCTGGTGGACAGCGCCCGCTTCGCCGGGCACCGCGACGGCGCCATCCGCACCGCGCTCTCCCGGCTGCGCGACGCGGGCGACCTCGAGCGCTGCCGCGACGAAGCCGGTCGCGAGCACTACCGCCTCAACGCCTTCCAGCGCGTGGTGAGCGCGATGGCCTCGCAGGAGCCTGGCGGCGAGGGCCTGGTGCTGGCGATCACCGGGGTGGACCGAGGAGAGCAGCCCAACCGCCGCTACCTGCAACAGCTGCTGCAGCACGTCGGTTTCCGGTCGCTCGCCCGCAACGTCTACGTCGCCGGCGCGGCGGACACGGCTCCGGTCGAGGCGGCCTTGGGCGAGCGCGGGCTGCGCGGACAGGTCTGGCTCCTGCGCTGCGCAGCCGACGACCCGGCCCTGCTCGCGCGGCTGCGGGCGGTCTTCGACCTCGAGCGGCGCGCCAAGGCGCTGCGCGCGCTGACGGAGGCGTACGAGGCGTTCCTCTTCGAGCCGGGCCTCGACGGGACCGAGTTCGCGCGGCGGGTGGTGTACTCGGGGCCCATCCAGTACCGGGAGCTCTTCCTGGGCGAGCCGCCCCTGCCGGGGGCGGTTCTCCCCGCCGACTATCCGTTGCAGGCCGCGCGGGCGGTGCTGCCCAGGGCCCTGGCCGAGCGCGGCGCGGATTCTGGTGGAGCACTTCCGCAAGATGGCCGGCGAGAAGGAGGCGGAGTCATGAGCGGCAAGAAGGTCGCGGTGATCGGCGGAGGCATCGCCGGTCTGGCCGCGGGTTGCTACGCGAGGACGAGCGGCTACGAGGTGACGGTGCTCGAGGCCCACGCCCTCCCGGGCGGGCTGTGCACGTCGTGGCGACGCAAGGGCTACACCTTCGATGGCTGCATCCACTGGCTCACCGGCGCGCGGCCGGGCTCGCCCTTCTACGACTTCTGGAGCGAGCTGAAGGTGCTCCCGGGGCCGCGCCTGGTCGACCACGCCTCGTTCTACGACTTCGTCGACCCCGACGGCCGCCGTTTCCGCCTGTACTGCGACGCCGACCGCCTCGCGGCGCACATCGCCGAGCTCTCGCCCGCCGACGCCGAGGCCGGACGGGTCCTCGCCGCGGACATCAAGCGCGTGGCCGTGGCGCGGCCTTTCCCGATGGACGCGCCGCCGACGGGGATGTCGCTGCGCGACCGGCTGCGGTTCCTGCGTGCACTGCTCCCGCTCCTGGGCGTCCTTCGCCGCTACGCCGGCCTGAGCGCCCGCGGTGTCGCCTCCCGGTTCCGCGATCCGCTCATCCAGCGCGGGCTCGCCACCGCGCTTCGCGCCGAGGAGTGCGTCGGGGTCGGGGTCGTCTTCCAGCTCGCCGAGTTCCACGCCAGGCGCAACGCTTACCCCGAAGGCGGCTCGCTCGCCTTCGCCCGCCGGCTCGCGGACCGCTTCGCGGCGCTCGGCGCCGAGCTGCGCACCGGGGCGCGGGTGGAGCGCGTCCACGTCGAGGGCGGGGTCGCCAAGGGAGTGCGGCTCGCCGACGGCAGCCTGGTCGAGGCCGACCACGTCATCGCCGCGTGCGATCTGCGCACCGTGCTGGACCGGCTGGTCGACGCCCCGCGCGGGCGCGCCGTCTTCGAGGACCTGTTCCAGAAGACCGCGACCTGGCCGTCGGCCGTGCTGGTCAACCTCGGATTCAAGGCGGCCATCGCCGACCCGCCGGACTGCGTCGGGGAGAACCGCCGGTTCGCGACGCCGCGGTCGGTCGGTCCCTTCGCCTTCGAGGAGGTGGTGCTCAAGCACTACGCTCACGACCCGAGCCTGGCGCCGCCCGGCCAAAGCATCGTCTCCGTGCTCATCGACGCCGCCGACGCCGGGCTGTTCGAGCGGCTACGCGAGCAGGACCGCACGGGCTACGACGAGCTCAAGGCGGGCTTGGGGGAAGAGGCCGCGCGCCTCGTGACCGAGCGCTTCCCCGAGCTGGACGGAAAGCTCGAGGCGGTCGACGTGGCCACGCCGGCGACGTTCGTCCGGTACACCGGCAACCACCGCGGCGCCTTCATGACCTGGGTCGAGACTCCGCAGAACTCGGCGAAGCTCCGCGCGCTGCCGCGCACGCTCCCCGACGTCCGCAACCTGTACCTGGCCGGCATGTGGCTGATGGCGCCGGGTGGGCTGCCGTGCGCGGTCAAGACCGGCCGCGACGCGGTGCAGCTGATCTGCCGCGCCGACCGGAGGGTCTTCGAACCCTGAGTCGAGCCGCCCTCGGTCCCAATCGCGAGGGCCTCTCCGGCGCGGCCCACGGACCCCGTGTCGAGCTGCAGGTGAGACGAGCAAGGCGCGATCGTCCCACCGGAGCAGTGAGCATCCCGAGCTTCGAATCCGTTCGTCCGTCCGCGACGGGGGGATAAGAGGGGGCGCTCGGTGCCCCCGTCGTGCCATGATTGTCCTCCCCCTTCAACCCGCGCTCCCCCGACGCGGGCCCGTGCCCAGGAGGCACCATGCGCATCACCCTTGCCGTGGCCGCCACGGTGTTGCTCGTCGCCGCCGGATGTTCGAGCGAGACGCCCGCTGGCCCCAGCTGTTCCAGCCCGTTGACCAACTGCTCGGGCGCCTGCGTCAACCTCAAGACCGACCCCTACAACTGCAACGCCTGCGGCACGGCCTGCGCCGCCGGCCAGGCCTGCGTCGACGGAGCCTGCGCCATCGCCTGCCCCGCCGGCCAGACCGCCTGCGACGGGGCCTGCGTCAACCTCAAGAACGACCCCGAGCACTGCGGCGCCTGCACCACGGCCTGCACCGGCGGCCAGGTCTGCTCCAAGGGCGCCTGCGCCTTCTCCTGCCCCGCGGGCCAGACGGCCTGTGACGCGGCCTGCGTCGACCTGCTCAACGACAAGGACAACTGCAGCGAGTGTGGCAAGACCTGCCCCAACGGCCAGGTCTGCGCCAAGGGCGCCTGCGCGCTCGAGTGCCCGGCCGGCTTGACCGCCTGCGGCAGCTCCTGCGTGGCCACCCGCTACGACCCCGACAACTGCGGCCGGTGCGGCAAGGCCTGCGGCGCGGGCGAGGTCTGCTCCGGCGGCGCCTGTGAGCTCGTCTGCCCGGCCGGCCAGACCGCCTGCTCGGGCGCCTGCGTCTCCACCAAGAACGACCCGCTCCACTGCGGCCAGTGCAGCAAGGCCTGCGCCCCGGGCGAGTCCTGCGCCAACGGCAGCTGCGCGCTCTTCTGCCCGGCGGGCCAGACCGATTGCTCCGGGGCCTGCGTCAACACCCGCAACGACGCCCAGAACTGCGGCCAGTGCGCCAAGGCCTGCGGCGCCACCGAGGTCTGCTCCGGCGGCGCCTGCACCGCGGTCTGCCCCGCCGGCCAGACCTCCTGCAGCGGGGCCTGCGTCAACACCGCCAACGACGCCCAGAACTGCGGCCAGTGCGCCAAGGCCTGCGCCTCGGGCGAGGTGTGCGCCAACGGGACCTGCGCGCTGGTCTGCCCGGTGGGCCAGACCGCCTGCAACGGCGCCTGCGTCAACACCAAGAACGACCCCGAGAACTGCGGCAAGTGCGGCACCGCCTGCAACGCCGGCGAGGTCTGCTCCGCGGGCGGCTGCACCGCCAACTGCGCCGTCGGGCTCGACGCCTGCTCCGGGGCCTGCGTGGACCTGGCGACCGACCCGCAGCACTGCGGCGCCTGCGCCACCGCCTGCGACGCCAGCGAGATCTGCTCGAGCAGCGCCTGCCTGCCGGTGTGCCCGGTCGGCCAGACCGCCTGCGGCGGGGCCTGCGTCAACACCCAGTACGACCCCGCCAACTGCGGCCTCTGCGGCAACCAGTGCGGCTCGGGCCTGGTCTGCATCTCCTCCCAGTGCCAGCCGTTCTGCTCGGTGGGCCAGGTGGCCTGCAACGGGGTGTGCACCGGCACCGCCTACGACCCCGAGAACTGCGGCCGGTGCGGCACCAAGTGCGGCGCCGGCGAGGTCTGCTCCGGCGGCAGCTGCTCGGCCAACTGCGGCGGCGGCCTCACCCCCTGCGGCGGCGCCTGCGTGGACCTGCAGACCAACGCCCAGCACTGCGGCCTGTGCGCGAAGGCCTGCGGCGTCTCCGAGGGCTGCATCGCCGGCGCCTGCGAGCCGGTGTGCCCGGCGGGCCAGACCGCCTGCGACGGCGCCTGCGTCAACCTGACCAACGACCCGGCCCACTGCGGGTCCTGCAGCATCGCCTGCGGCGCGGGCGAGCTCTGCCAGGGCAGCGTCTGCGCGCCCTTCTGCCAGGCCGGCGAGACCCCCTGCAACGGCGCCTGCGTGGACACCCGGAGCGACCCCGTCCACTGCGGGCAGTGCAACAAGGCCTGCGCCGCCAACGAGGTGTGCGGAGCCGGGGTGTGCAAGAGCTCCTGCGGGTCCGGCCAGGCGTACTGCAGCGGCGCCTGCGTGACCCTCGCCACCGACCCCAAGAACTGCGGCCAGTGCGGGCTGACCTGCGCCACCAACCAGGTCTGCCAGGCCGGCACCTGCAAGGCGACCGCCTGCACCTCCAACCTCTACCTGCCCATCGTCGACCCCTGGGGCGAGACCTGGGACGGCGCCGAGCGCGGGCTGGCCACCTACGACCAGGCCGCGGCCGCGTGCACCGCGATGGGCGGCCGGCTGCCCACCGCCACCGAGCTCTACCGCGTCGGCGCGCCGATGACCGGCGGGGTGGGACAGACCTACGCCACCAACTACCTGTGGTCGCTCAACCCCTACAACGCGACGCAGCAGATGACCGTCCGGCTGAGCGACAACAGCATCACCCCGTCCGGCGCCATCGCCAGCACCAAGCTCACCTACCGCTGCCTGTGCCCGGACACGTCGCCGACGTTCTTCAACCAGGACGCCTGCTTCGGGCCTCCGGGCACGACCTGCAGCCAGCTCGCCACCGAGGGCAAGCGCTACAACATCGACAACTCCGACCGCGCGCCGCTGCCCAAGGGCGCGGCGATGTGGGAGTGCGCCTTCTTCCGGGGCCACCTCGCCGACTCCCTCCAGCTCGTGGAGGCCATCACCAATGGCCTGCCCAACGGCTCGACCAACTGGCTGCACACGGCCGACGACGCCCGCTACACCTACGACATCATCGTGAAGTGGAACGGCACGCAGCCCGGGTGGGCCGCCGACACCAGCAACATCACCGTCAGCGACTTCGCCACCAACCGCAACTTCCGCTGCGTCGGCGTCAACTACGCCGCGGCCGTGTTCCCCACCACCGTCACCAACGAGTGGGTCGGGCCCACCTCCCTGTACAAGGGCGAGAAGGCCGACAATGCCGCCGCCCTCTGGCAGGTCGCGCACGACACCTGCTGGAACCGGGGCGGGCACCTGCCGCGCAGCACCGAGCTCGGCGAGCTGGTCCAGCAGGGGCTCCCCGGCGGTAGCGGCGCCTCGCTGTGGACGTCGGATCAGGAGGGCTGGAACAACACGCAGTTCCTCGCCGCCGTCCTCTACTGGACCGGGGTCGACACCCGCTTCGGGTACTACCACTCGACCTACAACTCCTGGGCCTACAAGACCAACAACCCGGGGCAGCCCTACCGCTGCATCTACTACCCCATCGATGCCGGCTACGCGGGGCCCAACGACGCCACCCAGTGCAACGGCGGCTGCCAGAGGTTCTCGGTGGGCGGCGGCGTGGCCACGATGTGGGTCGACAAGTTCGACCGCACCCCGACCAGCATGGGCAGCGCGGCCAACATCTGCATGAAGGCCGGGGGCCACCTCGCCTCGGAGCGCGACCTCACCGAGACCATCCGCCACGGCCTGCTCAACGGCAGCGGCACCGGGGTGTGGCTGCACACCTCGGACATGGAGTGGGGCGATTCCGGCCTGAACGTCGGCGTGGTCCACTGGACCGGCGTCGGCGACACCACCTTCACCGACCAGTACAGCACCTACGCCACCTGGGGCGGGCTCACCGCCAACAACCCCTACCGCTGCGTCTGGACCAACGAGCTGAGGTAGCGCTCGCCCAGCAGCGCGAGTGAATCGAGGGGCCGCCGGATTCCGATCCGGCGGCCCTTCGACTGTTCACGCGTCCGTCTCGGTCGCGAGGTCCTGGCTCGGGGGCACGCCGAACCGGCGCGCGTACTCGCGGCTGAACTGGCTCGGGCTCTCGTAGCCGACGTCGTAGGCAGCGGTGGTGACCGAGGTGCCGGCCGTCCTCAAGAGGCGCCGGGCCTCGAGCAGGCGAAGCTCCTTCTGGTACTGGAGCGGCGTCGTGGAGGTGACCGCCCTGAAGTGCTGGTGGAACGACGAGGCGCTCATGCCGACTCGGCGGGCGAGGCTCGGGATCGCGATGGGCGAGCGGAGGTCGCCGCGGATGTGGCCGATGGCGCTCGCGATGGCGCTCGCGCTGCTGTCGGGGCGGGTGAGCCGGCGCAGCATCCCGCCGAACGGCGCGGTCAGCAGCCGATAGTGGATCTCCTTCGAGACCAGCGGGCCCAGCACCTTCAAGTCCGCGGGTGAACCGGCGAGCGCCAGGTATCGCGACAAGGCGTCGAGCAGCCCCGGATCGGCCCGGTGCGTCTGCGCGGCGCGGCCCTCCCCCCTGCCCCCTCCCAAACCTCCCAAACTGCGGGAGGGGGTTCGTCCCTTGCCCTCTTCAGCCTGGTCGGAGCTCTTGGCAACGACCTCGGAGCTCTCGGCTCTCGTCGCGTCTTCGACCTCCTCGCGGAGCTTGCGGACCGTGGCGACCTCGACCTCGAACACCAGCGCCAGGTACGGAGCCGCGGTGATCCTGGAGGACACCGGCAGGTCGTGGCTGACGAGCAGGCACTCTCCCGGGCCGAACGACAGGGTCTGCGCTCCCAGCGAGAGCTGCTTTCGACCTTGGAGGATCAGGCACAGGACTGGCTCGTACAGCGAGGCCTCGAGCGGGCTCGGGCGGTCTTGCTGGAGGAGCACGAGCCCATCCAGTGGCTGCGCGAATTGCTGCGGGCCGTTCGCGGGCGCCGGGAAGTGGCGGGAGGCCTGCTCGAGGAGTCGTTCCAAGTGCATTGCCGAGGTCTCCACCGCCCTCAGGGCCGCTCGCCGACGACCCCCTGCTGGATCAGGCTCTCGAGACGTTCCAGGGGCTCGGCTCGAAGGGTCAGGTCCTGCGATGCCCAGCTCTCCTCCAGGCGCTCGATTCTCCGCGTTCCCGGGATCGCGGCAAGCGGGACGTGTCTCACGGCGCCTTCGTGGGATCGCCCATGGCCCAGGCCACGCCGTCGCCGCGGTCCATCTTTTCGATGGCGGCCATGTCCTCGCTGTCGATGGCGAAGCCGAAGAGGTCCGCGTTCTGCCGCAGGCGGTCGGGGCTGGTGCTCTTGGGGAGCACCGGATAGCCCTTCTGGATGGCCCAGCGCAGCAGGACCTGCGCCTCGCTCACGCCGTACTTCCTGGCCATGCGCTTGAACGGGGAGCCTGCCTTCTCGCCGTCGGCCTTCATCGGGTCCGTCTTCGCGCTGTCGTGGCCTTGGGCGGTCCTCCACGTCGAGAGCGGGACCAGGCTGCTGTAGGCGATGGGCGTGATGCCCTTGCGATCGAGATAGCGAACGAGCTCGGGCTTCTGCGACCAGGGGTGCAGCTCGATCTGGTTCGCGGCTGGCAGGGGGAGGCCTGCCGCGGCGAGCTCCTCGAGGTGCTGGATGCTGAAGTTGCTCACGCCGATCGCCCGGGCCTTGCCCTGCCGCTTCAGCTCGACCAGCCCGCGCCACTGGGCGAGCCGCTGGTCGCGCTCGAAGGGCGCGTGGATCAGGTAGAGGTCCACGTAGTCCAGCCCGAGACGCTTCAGGCTCGCGTCGAGCGAGGCAACCGTCGACTCGGTGGTCTTGGCCGGCTGCCCCCATGCCGGGTTCCCGGGCCAGAGCTTGGTGGTCACGAAGAGGTCGCTCCTGGCCAGGCCTTCGGACTCGAGCGCCTGCCGGACTCCAGCGCCCACGCCCGCTTCGTTCTCGTAGGCCTCGGCGGTGTCGACGTGCCGGTAGCCGGCGCGGATGGCCTCGCGCACCACGGCGGCGGCTTCCGCGTCGCCGATGAGGTAGGTGCCGAAGCCCAGGTACGGAATCGCGACGTCTGAGGTCAGCGCTCGTCGAGTCGTCATTCGCTCCTCCTCGTGGGACGGTGCGAAGACCCTACTCACCGCGCGGCTGTGCCGCCTGCCAGTTCCTGCGAACGACTTGCCCAATCCTCCAAAGGGCTCGCCGGTCATGTCACAAAGGAGCTGCCTATCTTCAGCAGGGTCGGTTCGGGCGAGCGGATTCGGCTGCCGCGAAGCCCGCGCAACTCTCGAGGCCTGTGCGGACCGTTGCTCGCAGCCTGTGGACTGAGCCGCGCCGGCTCGCTCTGGTCTACCTCTTGCGTCTCGGCGGCACTTTCGGTATCAGGCGCAAGGACCGGGAGGGGACCATGCACAAGGGCGTCAGAATCACGATTGCGCTGCTGCTCGCTGGATGTGGCTCGAACCTCGCTTCATCCGAAGACGCTGCCGCCGGGCAAACCGACGGAAGCGGGCCGATCGGCTACGACGCGGGAGGCAATGGCGGCGCCGACGCGCACGGGGCCTCCGACTCGGGCCGCAACAGCGCCGCAGACGCACACGGCGCCTCCGACTCGGGCGGGACGGCGAGGGCCGATGCTGCTGCAGCGCAGGCCGACGGATGCACTCCGGAGAACGACAGCCAGATGTGTGCGCGTCTGGGCAAGCAGTGCGGAATCGTGACCGCTCCCGACAACTGCGGCTCGACGAACACCGCCAACTGCGGGTCCTGTCCGACCGGAGAGACCTGCTCCCCGGACAATCGGTGCGTCTGCCAGCCTGAGGTGGAGGCGCAGGTCTGCACGCGCCTCGGCAAGCAGTGCGGCCCGGTGAGCGCGGCCGACAACTGCGGAGCGACTCGAGCGCTGGACTGTGGGCTCTGCCGAACGGACCAGACCTGCACCGCCAGCAACCTTTGCGTGTGCGCGCCGGAGTCCGACGCGGAGCTGTGTAGCAAGGCTTCCCGAGCCTGCGGTTCGCTGCAGGTGACGGACCGCTGCGGCGCAGTGAAGACCATCGACTGCGGGGGCTGCCCCGCGAACGCGTCCTGCAACGAGGTGGGCAAGTGCAAGTGCAACGCGAACGCCGTTCCCGACCAGGCAGGAACGGGGTGCTTGCTCGTAGGGATGGGCGGCGGGACCTGCGGCAGCGTCACGCGGATCGGCTACTGCACGAACAGCAACTCGCTCTGGGTGTACTGCGACCCGCGTTGGGGAATCTCCACCGCCAGCTGCGGATTCCCAGGCGGTTGCGTGAGCTACGCGAACGGAGAGGGGGCTTGCAGCTGCGGGGCGACCGGGACGGCCTGGCCGAGTGTCGGGAGCGACGGTGTCTGCGCCGTCAGCGGGAACGCCAACGTCGACGACCTGCTCTGGACCTGCTGGAACGGGAAGGTGGTCTCGCAGAACTGCCTGGCGGAGACGGGGAAGAGCACGGCGCAATGCGCGACGTTCGTCACTGCGTTCGGGTACCTACCCCTGTGCTTCTGCTCGCAGTGCCAGCAGTGGGACGGCACCACCGACCAGTGCAAGCCGCTCTGTCCAGGGATGACCTGCAACTTCCACTCTGCTGGCAGCTACTACACCTGCGACTGACGAAGACGTCGCGAGGCGCCGTCGCATGGGCCGGCCTCCTCGCGGCTTGTCTTGGCCGCACAAAGGGTTCATTCATCCCAAGACCTCGAGGGAGGAACTTCATGAGCAGCAAGACGCTGGTTTCACTGTCCGCCGTCCTGGCCTGGTCGCTGTCTGCTTCGGCGCTGGGCGCAAAGCCCCTGGCCGACCACGAGTCCTGCAAGGACCCGGCGGTCTTCACCCGCATGCCCGGCTTCTTCCTGCCGAACGCCAGCCGCTGCGAGACGCGGCAATTCGACCGCTACGAGTTCCCGCTCGCGGATCGCCAGAAGGCGGCGGTCGAGGGAGCCTTCGCGAAGTACCGCTACACGTTCGACAAGACCGCCGGTGCGCCGCCGAGCGCCCTGCAGGTGCTTCGCAACTACGAGAACGCCGTCAAGGCCGCGGGCGGAGAGACGCTCTTCGAAGACCCCAAGGCCAGGGTCGCCACGCTGCGCCTGACCAAGGCGGACAAGGAGATCTGGGCATGGGTTCACATGGGGATGGCCACCGACTACGACGTCATCCTCGTCGAGAAGCAGGCGATGCGTCAGGACGTCACCGCGAACGCGGCGGCGCTCGGCTCCGGCCTGGCCGGCACCGGCCACGTCGAGGTCCCAGGCATCTTCTTCGACACCGGGAAGTCGGAGATCAAGCCCGAGTCCGAGGCGTCGCTGGGCGAGGTCGCCAAGTTGCTGCAGCAGGACGCCTCGCTCAAGGTCTGGGTCGTCGGCCACACCGACTCCGTCGGCAGCCCCGAGTCGAACCTGACGCTCTCCAACGCGCGCGCCGCGGCGGTGGTCAAGGCGCTGGTCGACAAGCACGGCATCGCCGCCCCCCGGCTCGGCTCGTTCGGCGCCGGCCCCTACGCGCCGACCGCCTCGAACGCTTCGGATGACGGGCGCGCCAAGAACCGCCGTGTGGAGCTGGTCGCTCGACCGTGAGCGCCTGGGGCGCCGCCGCCTCCCGGCGACCCGTCGACTCGGCCGCCGCTCTCTGTCTGAACGCGGCGGCCGCGCGACGCAGCCCCAACGCCCGTGCCCGAGCCGTCGCTTCAGGGTGAGCAGAAGGGCAGGCACTGCTTCGCGGCGTCATCGCACCAGGAGTAGAGCTCGCACTCGAAGGCCGTCGCGCAGGTCGCGCCGGTCTTGGTGTAGGCCGTGCACGTGCCCGACGAGGTGCCCGAGCAGTAGCCGACCTGGCACGTGGCGCCGTCGCCATCGATGACCCCGCAGGCCTCGCCGATCTTGGGTTGCGCGACGCAGGTTCCGCCCTTGCAGAACCCGGTGAGGCATTCGCCCGCGGCGCAGGATTCGCCCAGCGCCTTGCCCAGGAGAAGGCCTTGGTCGAAGCGCTCGAGGGTCTCGGCACGGTGCGGGCCCACCACCCGCGCCGCACCGTGCCGTCCTCGGAGGCAAGACCATGAAGACCGCCTTGCCGTTCTTCGCTGGGTTCGCCTTGCTGGCTGCCGCCTGCGGCGGCCCCAACCCCCAGGCCGCCGTGAAGTACTGCTCCGACTTCACCGACGCCACGGCTGACTGGTCCTTGAGGTGCGGCTCCGGCGAGGAATACGAGAAGTACTGGCGCGAGCGGACCGTCAACCTGCGGCGGTCGGACGAACACGTTCGGTGTCGCCGACCTGAACGCCGAGCCCGCCAAGGCAAACGAAGGCGGAGCGCCTATCCTCTCCCATGGCCCACGCGTACCCGACCCGCTACCGCGACGCGCAGGGAGAGCTCGCCACCGCGCTCTTCAACGACGGGAAGACCCTGTCGATGGAGCTCGGCGGAGTCCGGTTCGAGGGTCCGGACTTCGACTCGCTGACCGTCGCGTCCCCGGAGGGCGCGGCGGTGCCGGCGCGCTTCACGCTCTCCTCCTGTGGCGACCTGTGCGCCTGCGTGCTCGAGCTCGAGCTGCCGGTGACGGTGGCCAGCCCGAGGGGCGAGGAGGAGGGCGGACTCGAGGTGCGGCTCGTCCTCGGCGCTCCGAGCCCCAACGGAGGCATCGACGCGGAGCAGCTCGCGCTGGCGCTGCGGCTGAAGGATCGGCGGCTCCGGTCGCCAGGGACCTCGGGCTGGTTCGAGGACGAGCTCGCGAGCCTGCAGCGGCAGCTGCGCGACGGCGTGCACCTGAAGTGCTGCTTCGGCTGCGCCTTCTCGGACTACTCGCCCGCTGGGCACGCGCTGTTCGGATCGCTCGGCTGCTTCCGAAGGAACAAGGCCGGCTACGCGGCGGCGAAGACCAAGGAGGCGCTCTTCGCGTTGTGGGCGGCTGACGCCGAGTCCGTGCAGGAGACCGACCTGTGCCCCGAGTTCGACCGGCGCGTGCCGGGGACGGGATACCGCGGCTGATTCGAGTCAGCGCGGAGTGCGCCGGTTCGCGTTCGTTGCCCCGAGCCAAGCGCGTGACAACCCCCGGGGGATTTGGCTCAAATGAGGCCTTTCCCTGGGCGATTCCGCCTCGAATCGGGAGCCGACAGCCAATGAACGCCCCATGTGCCAGGTCCACGAACCTCGAACAGCGCCGGCAGCGCCGGTGGAGTGGCGCGTGCGCGGCGGCGCTCGGAGTGGGCCTGCTGGCGATGGCCGGATGCATCCCGGCCGAGGGTCAGCCGGACGCGGGCACGAGGCCCGACGCCAGCGCGCCGGTCGTGAAGCGGGTCTTCGTCACCTCCGCCAAGTACGACGGCGATTCTGAAGGGCGCAGGGAAGGGCGCGACCGGAATCGAGGGCGCCGACAACCTCTGCAACCTCGCCGCCCAAGGTGCGGAGCTCGGCGGGACCTGGAAGGCATGGGTGTCGGACTACTGGACCGACGCCATCGACCGGATGGCCGACGTCGGGCCGTGGTACCTCGTCGACGGCAAGACCAAGGTCTTCGCGAACAAGGCCGGGCTCGCCACGGTGCCGAGCGCCGCCATCTCCATGTTCGAGAACGGCGGGTCGGTCGACTCCGAGAACGCGACCTATGCCAACGGGGACCGCCTGGTCTGGACCGGAACTACGACCGGAGGGCGCAAGCAGGTCGCCTGCCTCAACTGGACCTGGGGTACGCCCGAGACGGGAACGCTCGGCGACGCCCTGGCGCAGGACTCGCGCTGGACGATCGTCACCGACTTCGGGCTCCCGTCCTACGAGACCCCCGACTGCGAGAAGCAGGCTCGGCTCTACTGCTTCGAGCAGTGACGGCGCAGGACGCAAAGAGTCGATTCAGCGAGGCGTGCCGATGCCTCGTGTCCGAGGGCGAGCCGCAGGCTTGCAGGAAAATGCCGGCACGAATCCAGCGATCCTTTCGGACACGCTACGCGGCGAAGCGGCATTCGGGCACAGACCTGGCGCCAAAGGCGGAGCGCGAAAATGCCGGCGAGCTCGGCGCCGACGGCGTCGACCGTCGAGCATGAGGGCGAGCGCCGTATCCCTTGAGCTCCCGCACCCCGTGACGGAAGCTCCTGCTCCAGGCCAGTGACCTCGAGGACCCCATGAGCCGCCGCCTTTGCCTGAGCTTCTGCCTCCTTCTCGCCGCGTGCGCGCACCGCGGCGAGACGCTCCCGGCCGAGGACCGGGACGCCGAGCTGGACGCGCAGGAGCTGCGGTCGTTCTGCGATCGTTGGCGCTCGCTCGGAAGCCCGACCGATCCGTCGACCGCGTTCGCGCGTGCGCGCCTGGCTCTCGCCGAGCGGCACCTGCCGTTGAAGGACGGGGCCTGCCTGACGCGCGCCCAGCTCGGCGTCGAGGCCGTGGCCGCAGCCCAGGTCGCCACCAAGAGGCAGCCGGACTCGAGCGAGGCGTGGCTCACGCTCTCCCAGTGCCTCACGGTCTTCGCCGGCGACCGGCCGGGGGCCGCGGGCGCCGCGTGCAAGGCCGCCGAGCTGCAGCGGCCGGCGAGCGCCGCCGCGTCGCAGGAGTGTGGCGACCTCTTCTTCGACGCCGGCCGGAACGACGAGGCCCGCCAGCGCTGGAGGGCCGCGCTCGCGCAGGAGAACGACGACTCGCGGCGCTACGGACTGATCGCCAGGCTCACCGCCGCCGGCGAGGACCCGAAGCCGCTGCTCGCCGAGCTCTCGCCGCAGCAGCGCGCCGGGTACGAGCAGTGGAAGGAGGCCCGACTCCGGGAACGGGTGAAGCCCGAGCCCGAGCGCTCTGGCCCGCTCCAAGACAGCAGCGACGGGGTGACGGAGACCGAGAAGTTCAACGAGCGCGTGCGCACGCGGATGAGGGAGATGCTGGACGAGGAGAACTGACGCCCGCCGGCCTGCGGATCGCCCGCCCCGTGCCCAATAACGATCACCGAAGGCGGGCCTAGCCCGTGCCAGCACCCCTCGGATCGCCGGCCTCGTGCCGGCACAAGGCCGGCGATCCGAGGGGCTCGCTGGCATGAGAGTAGAAGGTGTGTCTCATCCCTCGTGCCATTCCCCTCGGGGGCTGCTGGCGCGAAGCGTGAGGCACGCCTTCAGTGGTCGGGCATGAGGGCCTTACGCCTCCTGGTAGCTGGAGACGGTGAGCGCCAGGGCGTGGCCCGCGAGGCGCGCCTTCTCTGCCTCGCTCAGCTTCGAATGGAGCGCGACGTTGCAGATGAGCTCACGCACCAAGTCCTTCCGGAGCGACGAGCCCTTGGATTCCAGCAGCTCGAGGGCCGCCTGAGTGCCCGGTTGTCCAAGCGCCGTGAGCAGGTTCGCCAGAGCCTTGCTCTCGGTGTCGAGGAACTCGGCCGCGAGCTCCGGTGCCAGGGCCGTGCGCACCGCGGCAGGCAGTCGCTCCAGCAGCGGGAAGAGGTCGTGCCTGCCCCCGTTCCTTCGGGCGCTGCCCTGCTCGACCAGGCTCGAGCGCAGCGCATCGCGCAGGGACTCGCCGAAGGACTGCGCCAGTGCGGGGTCGATGGAAACCGCGGCCAGGGCCGCCAGCTGCCGGTCGACGTCCGACGGCTCCGCATCCTCGCCGGCCGGAGCCGCCCGCATCTGCACCAGCAGGAGCAGCGCCTTGGCCTGAGGCCCCAGGAGCATGGCCGCGTAGAGCGCGGTGTTCACCGTCACCGCCGCGTTCTGCGCGGCGAGCATCGTCTCGATCTGGGGGAGGAGTCGGGCTCCGGCGGGAGCGGCGAGCCGGGCCAGGACGGCGTGGGCGCCCTCGAGCAGCTCGCTCGGATCGTCGACGGACTTCACGGCCGGCAGGTGGGCGGCCTTGAAGAGCGTCTCGGCGCTCTCGGGCGTCAGCGTCGCGTCGAGCTTGCCGAGCAGCTCCAGCAGCAGGCCGCGCGCCGGGCACGCTGCGACCTGGACCGCGAGCGCGTCGGCGACCTCGGCGCCCAGGTTGGAGGGCCGCTCCAGGAACAGCTCGTCCCTCACTCGCTCCTCACCGGTCAGCACGCGGGAGAGCTTCTCGAGGACCTCGCCCAGCAGGCGATTCGTGAGCTGGCCGGTGGCCTTTGCCAAGGTCGGCAGGTCGGCCTTCTTGAGGCCGCGGTGGAGGATGGTGCGCACCCGCGCCTCGAGCAGCGCCCCGTCGCGGCGGGCGCCGTCGAGGCAGGCCTTCGCGAAGCGGACGTCCCCCTCGAGCTCGGCGCCCGTGAAGTCGGCGCCGGTGCAGTCCGCCTGGTCGAAGACCGCGTCCCGAAGCTTGGCCTTGCGGAAGCTGCAGCCCCGCAGGCTCGCGCCGCGGAAGTCGGCTCCGCCCAGCTCAGCGCCGGAGAAGTCGGCCTGATCGAGCCGGGCCTTGGCGAAGAGGGCGCCCCCTGCGTTGGCGTTGGCGAAGGAGACGCCGGAGCAGTCGCAGTCCGAGAAGTCGGCGTTGGAGAGGTCCTCGTCCGCGAAGCTGACCTGGCCGGCCTTGGCGCCGGCGGCGATCCTCCGCGTCCGGGGCGCCTCCGGCTCCTCCCCTTCCTCGGCGCCCTCCTCCTTCTCGGGGGCGGCAGGCTTGGGCTGCGGCTCGGCGTACCAGCCCGGCACGAGGCGGCGGACATCGTCCATCGGCAACGCGACGAGCAGGCTCGCGTCGGGGCCGAGCCACTCGAGCAGGTCCATGGCCTCCTCCTGGGAGGCGCCCTGCGCGACGAGCGCCGAGAGCAGCTTCTCGGGGGGCGTCGTCGCGGGCAGGCTGCGCTGGCGCAGCGGCTGGACGGCCTTCTCGCACGGCTCGTCGCTCCAGCGACCCTTCCGGCAGGTCTGCCAGACCTTGCCGCCCATCATGAAGCCGCGCTGGGCGCCGAGGGTCAGGTACTGCGTGAGCGACTCGAAGACCACCTCGCCGTCGAGGTCCCAGAGGATGAAGGGCCTCCCGTTCTCGGGGAAGAGCATGAAGGCCGCCAGGCCCGTGCCGGTGCGGTCGTTGTCGAGCTCGTAGGCCAGGACCTCGCCCTCGAGCACCGCGTCCGCGCCGCTGACCTCCTTCGCCCGGTCGCGGCAGCCGTCGAGGTCGATGTACGCGTCGCTGCGGTCGGAGGAGAGGTTGAGGAAGAGGTAGGACTGCTCGGTGGCGTCGGTGAGGCGGAAGTGGAACGCGAAGTCCTCGGCCTTGGCGGCGAACCCGGCGGCGTCGGGAGGGTAGGGCGCCTTCTCCCGGGGCTGCTGCGGCTCGCCGTCGTCGAGCGCGGCCTGCGCGCCCGGCGGCTTGACGCACAGCGGCACTTCCTCCTCGACGTCGGGCCGCTGGGTGAAGAGACGGGTCCAGGTCATCATCCGCTCGAACAGGCTTCGGGGCATTCGGAGCTCCGGGTCGGGTTGCAGGATTCGGCGCGTCGTCTTCGGGGTTCCGCAAGGCCGGGCGAGATGGGAATCGCCGGCACCTCGAACGGCGCTTGCCCTCCGAACCCCATTGTCGGAGAGTCTCTCCGGCCCGCACATTCGACGAGCGACGAGCGCAGCAAGGAGAGCTGCGGGACGAGGCCTTCCCTCCTTCATGGAGCCCCCATGGCCAAGCTCACCTTCCTCCCCGCTCCGCCGCTGCCGCTGCCTTCGGTCCCGGTGCCGCCGCTGGCCCGCTCCTTCGGTGACTACTGCTTCGCCTACGACCCGCGCGGCGCCCGCCTGATCTACGCGCCGCAGCCGGACCCGCACGAGATGCGCGAGGTCCACGCGTTCGACGGCGAGGGCTGGACCGAGGTGGCGAGCGCGCACTACCGCCTGGGCTCGCAAGCGCAGCCCTGGCGCGCTCTGTGGGATCCGCGCCGTGAGGCCGTGGTGGCCTGGAGCTTCGACGGCGAGCAGCCGGTCGGGGTCGTTCTCGGCGATTCGACCGGGACCATCGTCGGCGAGGAAGGAGTGGCGGGGTACGGGGACGACGGGGCGCGGCGCATCCTCACCACCGGCGAGCACCCGCGGCCGGGCGGAGGCGGGGACTGGTCGGAGCTGGTCGGCCTCTTCGGGGTCGACGAGGCGCGCGGCGTGACGGTCTGCCTGACCTTCGACGCGGTCTACGAGCTCGACGGCACCGTCTGGCGCCGCTGCGCCTCGGCCACCGGGCTGCCCGCGCGCGCCGAGGGCCAGACGAGCTTCGGCAGCTCGGCGGGCTTCGGCAGCGCCTGGGACGCCGCGAACGGCCGGGTCCTCTTCTGGGTACACGACAGCGAGGACGACGTGCCGCGGGTCTTCGCCTGGAAGGACGGCGGCCTCGCCTCCCTGACGACGGTCGGCCTCCCTGAGAAACTCTGGGGCTTCGGCAAGAGGGGCTATGCCGTCGGGCCGCACCCGCGCCACGGCCTGGTGCTCTACGTCGGCCCCGGCGCCGACGACGGCGAGGGCTGGTTCGCGCTCGGCCGCGAGGGGTTCACGCCGCTGCCGAGGCCGGCGGGCGAGGCGCCGCCCCGATGCAAAGGCGCTCACCTCGGCTGCCACCACGGTCGAGGCCTCATCGTCGCCGGGCCGGCCAAGGTCGACGGCGCCCCGCAGCGCGTCTTCTACGTCGGCGACGCCGAGACCGGGAGCTGGCGGCGCCTGGGCACGACCGCGCGCAAGAACCCGCTCGCGGACCTGACCACCGGGACGATCTTCCATGGCCTCTCCGACGGGGCGATGCACGCCACCGGGCAGTACCTGAAGACGGCGCGCCATGACGACGCCGAAGGGTGGCGCGTGGTCGTCGACGAGAGCCTCCGGCGACGAGGCCCGCGGAGGCAAGCGCGCCCTCGCCGCGTGCACCGCCTGGGGTGGGCGACTCCACGCGCTCCTCGCCGACGGGAGCCTGCTGCGGCTCGAGTCCGGCGCCTGGCTTCCGGTGAGCGGGGCCGACGAGGCCTTCACCGCCGACGCGTCGCCGCTGCTCGCGTTCGACGAGGCGCGCGGCCTGCTGGTCTGCTGGGGCCCGCAGAAGAAGAGCGGCGGCCGCAAGGACGAGACGCTGATCCACGACGGCAAGGCGTGGCAGAAGGTGAAGAAGGGGAAGGCCAAGGTCGCCGAGGCCGAGCGCTTCGACCTGGTCTACGACGCCAGCCGCGGCGGGGTCGTCCGCCTCGGCGACGTCGAGCTCGCGGTCTTCGACGGCAAGAGCTGGACCCCACAGGCGCTCGCAGGGTCGGGCATCGCCGGCTACCACCGCTGCGTCGGCGTCGCCCAGGGCGCCCTCTTCGTGCTCAACCCGACGAAGGGGATCCTGCTGCGCGTCGACGGGGAGCAGATCGTCGAGGTGGGGACGTTCGACAAGCCGATGCCGCGCGAGCCGCACGACAACATGCCCTTCGATACGCCGTGGTTCGACCCGACCGGTCGCCGCTTCGTCGTCCACCTCAATGAGGACGACCGCGTCAACTTCGCGCTCAAGCTCGACTGAGCCTCGTCTTCAAACCACCTGGTCGGCCGCGGTGGGGATGGGTAGGGCTCGTCGTCAGAAGGTCGCCGGCGACTGACACCGAGCTCCGGTCCTGCTCGGACGGGGCGCCGTGGGCCCCTCACGGCGGCTGTCCAGCGACTGCTCAGCGTCCGCCGGCGGGCCCGCAGCGATGACCTCACGGGCGTGATATGGCGAGCACGTCGCTCCGCACGGGGCGGGAGAGGGAACACCATGAACACCAAGACCATCGCGCTGGGGCTCGCTGGGACCTTGCTCGCGTCGTGCGCCACGACCACCGCGAGCTCGCCGGCACCGGTCGCGCAGCCCGCGCCCGCGGCCAAGAAGGCCTCCGTCGCCGAGCTCGTGCAGCAACGCAAGTACGAGTCGGCGTTCAAGCAGCTGGCGGAAGAGGATCCGGGCAACGCCAATCCGGACGTGGTGCTCCAGAAGATCGAGATCGTCACGCGCTACTTCGCCATGAGCATCAACTACACGCTCTTCGCGATCAAAGACCTCGCCCCCGGCGAGGACCTGATGGCGCTACGCAATACCATCAGCGCCGCGGACGGGCTGACGACGGTCTCGCTCGACGTGCCCAAGGTGCTCTCGCCGCTGATGGAGAAGAACCCGGCCGACCTGCGGCTCACCGAGGCGCTGGGCAACTACTACTACGAGCGGATGGTCCGCTTCCCCGGGATGCAGGCGGATCCAAAGCAGGCCGCCGAGCTGCTCGAGAAGGCGGCGGCGGGAGGCAGCGCGCGCGCGGAGTCGCTCTCGCGGCTGGGCAACTGCTTCCTGATGCTGGAGGACCCGGACAAGGCCCTCAAGGCCTACGAGGCGGCGCTCCAGAAAGACCCGGAGGACCCGTCGACCAGCTACAACGCCGCCGCGATCTACCTGCGCAAGGAGGAGCTGGACAAGGCGCTCGCGCTCGCGCGCAAGGCCTATGACGGCTACGGCAAGCCGGGGCACGCCCAGGGCGAGGGCGCCGAGCTCGTGCCGCGACAGCGCTCCGAGGCCATCCGGATGGTGGGGATGGCCCAGGCGATGAAGGAGGACCTGGCCGCCGCGCGCGAGTCGTTCAAGCAGGCGGTCGCGCTCTTCCCCGATGACGGCAACGCTCGCCGCTTCCAGTACGACGTCGAGCTCAAGCTGGGGCTCAAGAGCGAGGCGGTCGCCACCGCCACGGAAGCCATCGTCCACGAGCCTCACGACCTGGACGCCTACGGCCGGATGCTCGGCGTCTTCGACCACTACAAGGCGCTGCCGGAGTTGCGGGCGCTCCTCGAGGCGCTCCTGCCCAAGTACGCGGAGGACGCCGAGGTGACCGGGACGCTGCACTTCTTCGCCGGCGAGACCTGCTTCGCGCAGGAGGCGATGGCGCCGGCTCGGGCCCACTACGACCAGGCGCGCTCGGCGTTCACCAAGGCCGCGCCCGACCATCCGGCGCTGCGCATCGTCGACGGGGCCGCGGCGCGGCTGCCGGAGGAGAAGGCGAAGCCCGAGCCCAAGGCGGGTGGGAAGAAGCCGCAGGAGCCGAAGGCGGGGGCGAAGAAGAAGTAGAGGGCTCGCGAAGCCCTCGCTGGCCGCCCAACGCTGTCAGCGCTTCTCGGCCGAAGAGGTCGGCAGCCGAACCAGCAACGCAGCCTTCGGGCCCGCCTCGTCGGTCGGGGTCCTGTGGTCACGGCAGACGAGCACCGCGAACTCAGGTCCAAGCGCGACCGTCTCGAGGTGCCTGCAGGACTCGGGACGCAGCGAAACCCGCACCAACTCGCCGCCCACCAGCACCGCGAACCAGGCCTGGCCGCACCCGTGCTCGGTGTCCCATACCGCGAAGGCGCCGTCCGGCCCCATCGCGACCCTCGGCGAGCGAATCGCCAGCGAGCCGAAGGCTCGCCGAGCTCCGGCGGCGGGGTCGAAGGCCCACACGCGCGCCTGGCGATCGTCGCCCACGGCGCAGACCACCGCACGGCTGGCCGGCGAAGCGTCGCAGACCATCTGCGCGGCGGACGAGGCCAGCAGTCGACTTCCGTCGGCGTCGGCGAAGAACAGCCGCTGAGCCCCCTTTCCGATCAGACGTGCGGAGAGGGAGCTGAGCCGCCAGTCGTGTCGCTGGGTGAGAAACATCACGCCTGCCCCGGAAGCGCGCGGCATGGCAAAGGCGTCTGGGGCCTCGTGGGCACTCCATTCCGAATCACTCGAGCTCGCTTCTCCCACGACGCCGGAGAGACGCCGGACCTTTCCGCGACTCGACGCGACCGCGGCCCAGGTGCGGCGCTGGGCGTCGACCGACACCGTGAACGCTCGCCAGGGCAGCGCCAGCGTCCACGGCGGATCGCCCCCGGCGGTCGGAAGGTGCATGCGCTGGAGCTGGCTCCCCGCCTCGTCGAGCAGGATGAGCTCGTCCTCGCTGGCGAACGCGGCTGACGAGGCCTGGAGCTCGAGCTCCGGAGCAGGCGCATCCCAGCGGCGGACCTCGATTCTCTCGGCCTCCTCGTCGTAGTGCTCCACCGCGAAGCGCGTCGCGTTCGGGGAGACCGCCAGGAGGTCGGTCTCATGGGCGAGCCGGACGGATGCCTGCACCTGCGCCTCGACCTCGCGCGTCGCCGCCGAGGGTGAGGAACGGGCCTCGTCGAGCAGAGGGTCCGGGGCGAAGAGTGGCCGCAACCCGGGCGTCGCCACGGCCAGCCACGCAGTGCCGACGAGGAGCGGCACCGCCGACCAGCGCCTCCCGCGCGTGCCCACCAGGAGCGCTCCCGCGAACGCGAAGGCATGCAGCGATGCGGATGGAAGCGAGCGCCCGAGCTGATGGAGTTGGTAGAGCGAGGGCTCGAAGGTCACTTGCCGCACCGCCAACCCGAGGGCGGCGAGCGGGGCGAAGAGCAGTGTCGCCGCCGCGACCCAGTCGAGGGCGGTGGCGTTCGGTCGGGCGGTCCGGTCGCGCAGAGCACCCCAGAGGCAAGCGGCGGCGGACAGGACCGCGAGGAAGGCGGCGAACCCGCGGAAGCGGAAGGCGGACGCCCCCAGTGCCCACAGGAGGAGGGCGCCGGCGAGGGTCAACGCCAGGGCCATCAGGGTCCGTGCGCGAGGGCGGAGGAGCGCGCACATGCCCGGCAGCGCGAGGCTGGGCGCGCCAGCCACGTACGCCGCCAGCAGCCCGAGGAGGGCGGCGAAGGTGCCCGCGACCGCCGGCAGCGGCGCCACCGAGGCCAGCCGGCCCTCCGCCAGGATGAGCGCCTGCTGGGCCGTCGCCACCGAGCCGGGTGCGAGCTCGTGGGCCCGGCGAACTCCGGACCGGGTGCGGGCCTGCAGGTCGATCGCCGTGCCGCGCGCCTTCAGGAGGAGCTCGGTGAGCTCGGCGTACGGTTCGGCGACGATCTCCCGTGCCGCGGCTCGCAGCGCCGCGGGATCCGACGCGTCGACCCCCGACGCCACGCCGTCGAGCCAGCTGATCCTCTCCGGCTCCAGGATGACGAAGGTCCCGGGCCGCGCGGTGGCGAGCACGACGGGCGCGTTCGTCGCCGCGGTCGCGGGCGGGCTCGCGGACCGGATGGCCGCGACGCGACTGGCCAGGCTGGGGTGCGAGGTCGAGACCTCGTCCTCGGGAGCCAGGCGGCGCGGCATCAGGGACATGGCGTGGAGTCGCCCGAGGGCGCGCACCAGGGTCTCGGGGTCGCCACACAGTTCGGCGGCGCGCCTGTCGCAGGCCGACTCCTGCGGCCGGTGGGAGGACTGCTGGAGGAACCACGCCACGACGAGGCCGAAGAAGAGCGCGAACGTCGCGGGTCCGCTCACGTCTGGGCCGCCGAGCCAGGTGGCGACGGGCACGCCGAGGACCCCCACCGCGGCGAAGCCCAGGGCCCAGGTCGCCGCCTTGCGCGTCTGGGCTGGGGTGTAGTTCTCGAGGTGCGCCACTTCGTGCGCAAAGATCGCGGTGACCTCTTCGCCCGGGAAGTCGCGCAGCAGCGTGCGGCTGAGGACGACGCGGGGCGAGGGCCGCGCAGGGAGGGCGAGGGCCTGGACCCAGACTGCGTCTTCCGGGCCGGCCACGAAGACGAGGGGCTTGGCCACCGTCGTGCGGGCGAGCACCGCCTCGAACCGAGAGCCAAGCTCGGCGGAGAGCTCCAGAGGCCGAGAGCGCAGCAGGGTGAGCAGGACGCCGTCGAAGAAGAGGGCCCAGCCGAGGAGGACCAGCCCGAGGAGCGTCGCGGCGATCCACTCGTACGGCGCGGCGCCCGCGACGAGCAGCGGGGAGACGCCTGCGAGCCCCCAGTAGCCGAAGTGGCTGCCGTAGACCCGAAGGGTGTGCGAGAGGTACGCCCAGAAGCCCCAACGTTCGTCGAAGAGTACCCGCCGCGCGGAGTACCAGCCGGAGACGGAGCCCAAAGCGCTCAGGCCCGCGAGGGGCAGGCTCCAGGTGCCCGAGACGACGAATGCAAAGCCGAGCCCCGCCAGGAAATTGAGCGTCATCACCCGGGTCAGCACCGGCTGGAGGCGCTCGGCCAGTGCCGGGTCGTCCTTGAAGGCCACGACGCGTCTGGAGAGCCACCAGGTCCCGAGACCAGGTGCGACGAGCAACAGGACCGCGAGCGGAAGAGAGGTGTGGGGAGAGAACACTGCGGGAGGATACTCGACCACGCCCACTGTCAGTGGCGAAGAAGAAGTAGAGGGCGCCTGAGCTGAGAAGACCTTCGCGTGAGCTGGTTCGCCCCATGCCCGCGTGATCTGCCAGCCGTTGTGGAGGTAGCGTCACGTCCATGTCCCTTCCCTGGTGGGCCTGGCTCGTGGCCGGTGTCGTCGGGCTGTTCGTCCTGTTCCGCTGGGCGCAGCTCTCCTTCCGCCGCAGCACCCGACGAGAGTTGCTCGATCTCCTGCGCACGGACCCGGCGCTCTCCGTCGTGTCGGAGAGCGCGAGCACGCTCGTGCTCAAGGGCGGCGCCGGCGAGTCCCTCACGCTCAACCTCGTGCCGCTCTACCAGCGCATCGCCGACCTGGGAACCTCCTCGACGCTCGAGCAACGACAGGACGTCTATCGCCAGACCCTCGCCGGGGCCCACGATGCGCTCCGCTTGGCGCAAGGCGAGGTCTCGCTCGAGCGCGACGGCGACCGCATCCTGCCGCGGCTGGTGGAGCCGGCCTTCCTCTCGGGCCAGCCCGTGCCGTTGCCCTATCGCGCCCTCGAGGGGCTCGAGCTGGTCGTGGTCTACGTCCTCGACTTCCCGGCGAGCGTCGCCTTCCTCACCGAGGACCACCGGGCGAGTCTCGGGATCGATGCCGAAGCGCTGCACGCGCGCGCACTGGCCAACCTGCAGAAGAAGTCGCCCGACCTGCGCCTGGCCGTCGACCAGAAGGCCGTCTCGGTGATCAAGACCCTGGACACCTTCGACGCCGCGCGGCTGCTGCTGTTGCCGGGCCTGCTGAAAGAGGGTGAGGAGCTCGCAGTGGCCATCCCCGATCGGGACACGCTGGCGCTGACCGCCATCTCGCCAGGCGGCGATTGCAGCTCCTTCGCGAAGCTCGCAAAGACCCCCGCGGGACCGCCGCTCTCCACATCCGCTCAGGGTGACGCGGTCGGGTATCAGTAAACCGGCCTGAGCAGCTCAGGCTGACGAGGCCGTCTTCGGCCAGCACGCAGGAGGGGTCATGCACTCGAGAACGGTGAAGCTCTTCCCCGCAGCGATGCTCGCGCTCGGACTTCTCCTCCTCGGAGGTTGTGACCAGCCGCCGCCCGGAACGCCGGATGCCGCGAGCTCGTCGTCAGCCCTGGACGCAAGCACTTCGAATCCAGGGCTCGACGCCTCGAGCTCGAATCCAGGCCCGGACGCAGCCACTTCCACTCCCGGGTGGGACGCCGGAGGCTCGGTCCCAGGCGGAGATGCAGGAGAGCCGAACCCGGGCTCCGATGCCGGGACAGCGCCCGACGCGAGCTGCGGCAACGGCGTCCTCGAACCCGGGGAGCAGTGCGACGTCCCCTTCGGCTGCGACAGCCGCTGCCAGCTCGTCCCGCCGCCCATCGACGGCACCTTCATCGACGACCAGGACTTCGTCATCCCCAGCAACGCCGAGAACGGCGACACCGTCGGCAACGCCAAGCACCACCCCACGGTCATTCTCGTGAGCCCGGCCTACTCCATCGTCGGCGGCAACACCGGGAACGCCTTCGCCATCGGCGCCTCGACCGGCGAGCTCACCGTGGCCAACGCCGCGGCGCTCACGCCCTCGATCTACAGCGTCGAGACCCGCGTCGTCGCCCAGGCCACCGACACCGCCGTGATGCGCATCGACGTGCGCGACGCCTCGAAGGTGGTCTTCGTCGACCCGAACGCCAGCGCCACCGGAGCGGACGGCACGCGGGCGCACCCCTTCAAATCCTGGGCGGGCGTCGGCAACAAGTGGGCTTCGGGCAAGGCCTACCTGCAGAGGCGAGGCACCACCACGACCGAGACCACCTCGCTCGACTACTTCGTCGACGACGTCCTGGTCGGGGCCTACGGTGCGGGGGCGCGGCCGGCCATCGCCTACACCGGGTCGAACAAGACGGTGGTCATCGGCGCTAACGGCGTCACCGTGCGCGACCTGGACCTGGGCGCCACGACGGCGGCGAGTTGCAGCGTCCACATCAAGAACAACACCGACTCGAACGTCGTCGACGACTGCGCGCTGCACGGAGGCCAGTGGGGCCTGCGCATCGCCAACGGCGCGCCGAACAAGCACCACCGGATCCTGTACACCGAGGTGCACCACGTCCTGGACGACGGGATGTTCATCCAGGACGCGGAGGACGTGGAGGTGGGCTACGCGCACGTCCACCACGTGAACCAGAACTGGCAGCCGCCCTGGACCGACGAGACGGCCGCCGGCGGCGACGGCATCCAGTTCAACCGCGTGACCACCTTCCGGGTCCACCACAGCAAGCTCGACCGCTCGCACACCGGCAACAAGTTCTGCCTCATCGCCACCGAGGCCTCGGGCGGGACCGTGGAGCACAACTTGCTGTTCCCGCCCCGGCCCGACGGCACGGCCTTCTACTCCGCCTACGAGTCGACGGGGATGACCTTCCGCTACAACACCGTGGCCCCCGGGCTCACGCCGGTCCCCGCGGACGGCGTCGTCGACGGGCACGACGCCAAGGTGTTCGGGCTCTGGGTGCACAGCCCGGCGATCCGAATCTACGGCAACGTCCTGGCCGCCATCCCGAACGGAGTCTTCTGCGGCCAGAGCGCCGGCGCGACCTGCGCCGTCGCCAACAACGTCTTCTACGACGTCCCGCGCCAGCTCAGCGGGAACCAGAAGGTCGACGCGACCAACAACATCTTCTTCCTGTCGCGTCCGGGCGACTCGGTCTACTCGGGGACGCCACACTCCACGAGCCACAACTTGCATTCCTCCGGGACGGCGTTCGGTGCCGAGGACCTCGTCGGCGACCCGAAGTTCGTCGATGCCGCGGGCGGTGACTTCCACGTCTTGGCGGGATCGCCTGCCATCGACAGCGGCGCAGTCGTGTCGGGCGTCGCGCAGGACCGGGCGGGCACGAGCATTCCGCAGGGCGGCGGTCCGGACCTCGGGATCTACGAGCGGTGAACGAGGACGCCGTCTTTCGGGCAAAGGGAGGACCTTCGTTGCTGGATAACTTCAAGCGGACGTTCGAAAGGCGAAGAGCTGAGCGGAAGACGCTCCGATACGACCTGCGCAGTGGAGCAACCGAGGAGGAGTTGGACGCCGCCGAGCGTCGGCTCGGACTGGCTCTGCCGCAAGCGGTTCGCGGCTTCTACAGCGCGTTCAACGGACTGTTCATCCAAGGTCCGCAGGCTCTCGAGATCCTCGAGGCTGGTCAGCTCGAATTGGACTCAAAGAGCAACCTTGTGCCCTTTGCGAGGATTTATCGGGCCCACCTCGTCTGCTTCGACACCAAGGTTCTCAACCAAGCGGGCCAGTGGCCGATCGTGTTTGCACGAACCGGCCACCACATCACGGACTCCATCGGCAGCTTCCTCTCCAACAAGCTCTGGAAGTTCGTCGACAGCGACGACACGCGCTTCCCCAGCGTCAACTACCTTTCCCCATCAGCGACAACTAGATCTCCCCATCCCGGTTTACCGCGCTTACTCCTAATACTTCTATGTCAGTAGTCGTAGTGGTCGGGTACTCGAAGCCTCGGTGCTTCGAGTTCTGCACCTCCTGTGGAGATGGCTGTGGATGAGGGGGGCGTGGGGGGAGACTCGCAACCTGTGGACGCTTGTGGGAAGCGGTTCACGGCTGGCTCCCCAGTTGTAGTCCGTCGCGCGCGGCCGCGTCGTCGGCCCGCTTACTCTTGCCGGTCAACTCCAGGATCAGCGCGTGGTGCACCACCCGGTCGATCGCAGCCGCAGTGGTCATCGGGTCTTTGAAGATCCGGTCCCACTGAGAGAAGACGAGGTTGCTGGTGATGACCACACTGCGCCGCTCGTAGCGCTCTGCGAGGAACGTGAAGAGGACCTCCATCTCCTCTCGGTCCTGTTGCACGTAGCCGATGTCGTCGAGGATGACGGCGTCGAAGCGGTCGAGCACCTTGAGTTCGTCCTCGAGCGTGAGGGCCTTCTTCGCGGCGAGCAGGCGCTGCACGAGCTTGTAGGTCGGCGTGAAGAGCACCGACCGGCCGTGCTGCACGAGCTCGTGGCCGATGGCGCAGACCAAGTGCGTCTTGCCTCGGCCAGGTAGCCCGAAGGCGAGCACGTTCTCGGCCCGGTCGACGAAGCCGCCCTCGCACAGCGCTGGCAGCTGGCGCCGCACCTTCGCTGGCAGACGCTCGGGGTCCAGAGTGGCGAGCGTCTTGTCCGCGGGCAGCTCGGAGTCCTTACGCAGTCGCTGGATCTTGCGCTGCTTGCGCTCGCTCAACTCGAGCTCGACGAGGTGGAGCAGGTAGGCCTGGAACGTCCAGCCTTCGCGCTCGGCCGCTCGCGCGACCTCGTCGTGATGAGCGGCGAAGGCCGGCAGCTTGAGCGCCCGCAACAACATCCCCAGGGTGGCTTCGCTCACGACGCCACCTCCTCGCTGAGCAGCCCGTCGTAGTCGCGCAGATCGACCTGGGGCGCCTCCATCACCGGCACCTCCGGCTTGCTCGGGGCGACGAGTGCCTTGACCGGCTCTGCGCTGGTCAGCCGATGTTCCGCCAGCAGCCGCTCGAGCGCGGCTTCGACTTCGCTCTCCATCGTGGTCGCCGCCAAGTGCAGGATGCGCAAGTACTCGCGGTCTGCGGCGCGGCTGCCCCCTGCGCTGAGGGCGTCGTAGGCGCGCCGAAAGACGAGCGAGGGGAAGAGCTCCTCCCGGTACCTGTAGCGCGCGAACGCCTGTGGCTTCTGCACGAGCGACCAGATGAGGTGACGGTAGTTGATGCGGCGCCCTCCCTCGCCACGCAGCCGCTCGACCACCAACTGCGGCTCGCCGCCGCCGAAGAGGACCTCAAGCCGATCCTCGAAGACGTTCACTCGCACTTCGTGCCCGATGAGCCGTGATGGCACCGAGTAGGTGTTGCGCCGCACTCGGATCGTGCTCCACGAGGTGACCGTCGCCGTCTCCTCGACGCACTCTGGTAGCCGCGAGACCTTGAGCTCGGTCATCGCGGCAAGCTCCTCGGCCACCTTCTTCCGCCGCAGTCCATTGGCCTTCTCCAGCACCTGCTGCCCCCAGCGCTCGTACGCGTCGGCGCTCTCGAAGTCGCGGCTGCCGCGCATCAGGAGGTGCTGCTCCAGTCGCCGCTTCGCAGCGCCGTTGAGCGCCTCGACGTCCCCGTTCTGGTTGCTCTTGCCGACCTCGATCGTCCGCGGCTTCATCCCGAGGTGGTCCATCAACTGCTGGTACTCGGCGTTGAAGCCGCGCTTGCCGTCGGCCACGTTGTGGGTGGCTGCCGTCGAGTTGTCCGTCTGGTGAAACTCGGGAACCTTGCCGAGCTTGAAGACCGCCGACTGCACCCCGCGCCGCAGCGCCATCAACGATTCCGAGTGGCAGACCGTCGCCCACTCCCAGTTCGAGCAGGGGAGCACCACGTGGCAGAGCATGTGCGGGAACGGCTCGCCAGCGATCGTCACCCCCAACTCGTCGCAGTGCGTGAAGTCGGTCTGCATGGCCTCGCCGGGCCGGTGCTCCTGGGCGAAGAAGACCTCCTTCTCCGGCCCCTCCTTGGCCCGCCACTCCTGCACGCGCCGCTGCAGCGTTCGTAGCTGGCCCGGCTGGTAGCGCTCGGGGTGCTGTTCGAGCAGGTGCTCGAACAGCGTCTTCGCCTCGAGCTTCTGGCGTGTCCTTCAGCAGCGCCTTCACTGCCGGCCAGTCCTCCGCGAACGGGTCCGGCCTCGTCCGCCAGTCTCGAGGCGTCTTCAGCTCTGACGGCAGCTTCCCCTCCTCGAGGTACTTGCTCGCCGTCTTGCGGTCCATCCCGGCCTTCATCGCTGCCATGCCCACCTGGCCGGACTTCGTCTTCTCCTCCATCAGTCGCCTCACCTGCGCGTCGCTCACGGTCACCGGCATCTCCTCACGGAAGAAGCCGGGGGCTGGTACGCCGCCGGGGCCTTGCCTGTCGCGGTTTTCCTCTACGAACCGCTTCCTGGCTCTCGGCATCCGGCCGCGGAGCGCCTATGCCCCGATGACCGACGCGCTGCTGTGGAATGGGGAGAAATAGTTGTCGTCAGCGGGGAGGTCTAATTGTCGCTGGGCACGCGCTGGATCGAGCAGGTGTTCACCTTGCAGGAACGAGGACGATCCGAGGCGTCCTGCGTGTGGGTCTTCTTCGAAGGCTCTCCGAGCGGAGTATTCGGCTCGCAGTCGGAGGCGGAGGCTTGGATCTCCGAGAACCACCTCACCGGTACACTCTGCCGGTGCCCCCTCGGCTGCAGTCTGTTCGAGTATTGCGTGAGGAACGGGCTCTTCTGCCCTTCCTCGCCGAAGGAAGTATCGCCTCGGTTCGTCGCCAGCTTTGCGCAGCACCTCGAACACGCCCATTACGTCGATGGCGCACGTACATGAATGGACGCATACGCTGCCGACAAGTTGGGCAGTCCTTCCTGGAGAACGGCGCCCTCACGGCGGCGCAGCGGCGCTCACGCCACCGGGCTACAGCGTCGAGGTCCGCGTCGTTGCTCATGCCACCGACTTCGCCGTGATGCGAATCGGCGTCGTCTTCGTCGTCCCGAACGCCAGCGGCACTGGAGCGGACGGCATAGGCGCGGGCGGGCTCGGCGGGTTGAGACGCGCCGCCGCCTCTCCAGCCAAGCTTGACTCAAACGCCTCGGACGGCTGCTCCGCGGTCGCGCGTCGGAGCGCTTCGTGCGCGCTCTGCCCCGACTTGCCCGTTCCCTGGCAGCCACGCACCTTCTGAGCAGCCTGCTTCACGGATGAGACGAGGGCCATGAGCCACCCGCAGCTCCTGCAGATCAACACGCTGGTCCTGCTCGGTGAGCTCGGCCACACCCTCGGCCGGCCCGCCACCCTCGACGACCTCCCCGACGCCCTCATCGAGAGCCTGGCGCGCGACGGCTTCGACTGGCTCTGGCTGCTCGGCGTCTGGCGGGCCAGCCCGGCGAGCCGCCAGGTCTCGCGCAACCAGCCGGACTGGCGCCGGGGCTTTCGCCGGGACCTCCCTGATCTCCTCGAAGAGGACATCAGCGGCTCGCCCTACGCGATCCAGGGCTACTCCGTCCGCCCGGAGTTTGGTGGCGACAAGGCCCTCGAGCGCGTCCGCGCCCGGCTCGCGCGCGCGGGCGTCCGGCTGATGCTCGACTTCGTCCCCAACCACGTCAGCCTCGACCATCCGTGGGTCGCCGAGCATCCCGAGTTCCTGGTCGAGGGCGACGCCCAGGCCATGGCCGAGGCGCCGCAGAACTACATCAGCCTGGAGACCGCCCGCGGCCCGCGTGTCCTCGCCCACGGCCGCGACCCCTACTTCCCCGGCTGGCCGGACACGCTCCAGCTCAACTACCGGCACGCCGGCCTGCGCGCGGCGATGATCGAGCAGCTGCGCTCGGTCGCCCGGCGCTGCGACGGCGTGCGCTGCGACATGGCGATGCTGATCCTGCCGGACGTCTTCCAGCGAACCTGGGGGGCGGCATCGCTTCCGCGCGACGGGACGGCGCCGGTGGACTCGCCGTTCTGGCCGGAGGCCATCGCGCAGGTGCGCCGCGAGCGCCCCGGCTTCGCCTTCATGGCCGAGGTCTACTGGGACCTCGAGTTCGCGCTGCAGCAGCAGGGCTTCGACTTCACCTATGACAAACGGCTGTACGACCGGCTGCGCGAAGGCGCGGCCCGCCCGGTCCGCGACCACCTGCGCGCCGCCCCCGACTACCAGCGGCGCTCGGCGCGCTTCCTGGAGAACCACGACGAGCCCCGCGCGGCGGCGACCTTCCCCTGGGAGGTCCACCGGGCGGCCGCGGTGATCTCGTTCCTCGTGCCCGGCCTGCGCTTCTTCCACGAGGGGCAGTTCGAGGGCCGCCGCCACCACGTCTCGATGCACCTCGCCCGCCGGCCTGCCGAGGCCCCGGACCCGGAAGTGCAGTCTTTCTACCGCCGCCTCCTCGCCTGCCTGCGACGGCCGGAGGTGCGCGAGGGAGAGTGGCGCCTGTGCGAGTGCCGCCCGGCCTGGGAAGGGAACGGCACCTGGGACCAGTTCATCGCCTTCACCTGGCAGGGGCCCAAGGGCGGCCAGCTCCTCGTCGTGGTCAACGACGGCCCGGTCCAGGCGCAGTGCTATCTGGCTCCTGGCCTGCCGGACCTGTCCGGCCGCAAGGTCGCGCTCAAGGACCTGATGGGCGAGGCGCGCTACGAGCGGGCGGGCGACGAGCTCGCGGGCGCCGGCCTGTACCTCGACATGGGGCCCTGGGCCTACTCGGTCTTCGAGGTGGCCCCGTCGCGATGACCCGCCACACCCTGGCGGCAGCGGTTCGCCCTGGTGAGCACACCCGGCGTCCAAGGGCTGAAGGCTGGCCCCTCGACAAGCGCGGGGTGTCGGTCGCTGAAGCGAAGTCGTCCAAAGACTGAAGGCTGGCCCCTCGACGAGCTCGGGGTGTCGGAAGGCGAGAGGGGGGAGCGATGGCACAGCAGAACCCAGAGACCCGCAGGCTCACCGAGGCACGTGAGGAGGGAGTCTCTTGGCGCCGCTGGGGGCCGTACCTGAGCGAGCGGCAGTGGGGCACGGTGCGCGAGGACTACAGCCCGGGCGGCGACGCCTGGGGCTTCCTCTCCCACGATCAGGCGCGCTCTCGCGTCTACCACTGGGGCGAGGACGGTCTGGCGGGCCTGAGCGACGACAAGCAGCGGCTGTGCTTCTCGCTCGCGCTCTGGAACGGCAAGGACCCCATCCTCAAGGAGCGCCTGTTCGGCCTGACCAACTCGCAGGGCAACCACGGAGAGGACGTCAAGGAGTACTACTACTACCTCGACTGCACGCCGACCCACTCGTACATGAAGTATTTGTACAAGTATCCGCAGCGAGAGTTCCCCTACAACGACCTCGTCTCCACCAACGCGCGCCGCGGCAAGCAGGAGCTCGAATACGAGCTGATGGACACCGGGGTCTTCGCCGACGACCGCTACTTCGACGTCTTCGTCGAGTACGCCAAGGCCTCCCCCGAGGACGTCCTCGTCAAGCTGACGATCTGCAACCGCGGGCCGGAGCGCGCGGCCGTGCAGGTGTTGCCGACGCTCTGGTTCCGCAACACCTGGCTCTGGTGGGACGGGGAGCCACGCCCCGGGTTGCGAAAGATCGCCGGACCTGCCGGCACCTCGGCCATCGAGGCCACCCACGCGGCGCTGGGCCGCCGCTACCTCTATTGCCAGGGCGAGACGCCGCTGCTCTTCACCGAGAACGAGACCAACAACGTCCGCTGCTACGGCTCGGCTAATCGCACCGCCTACGTCAAGGACGGCATCAACGACCACGTCGTCAACGGGCGGCCGACCGTCAACCCCGAGGGCCAGGGCACCAAGGCCAGCGCGCGCCACGCGCTCGAGATCGGCGCCGGCCAGGAGGTCGTGCTGCGCCTGCGGCTCACCGACCTCTCGCCGGAGGCCTGCGAGCGGGCCTTCCCCGGGGCCAAGGGCGGACCGCTCGGCCGCGCCTTCGACGAGGCCTTCGAGTCGCGCCGCCGCGAGGCGGACGAGTTCTACCAGGGGATCACGCCGCCGGGGACCGACGCCGAGGCCGCGAAGATCCTGCGCCAGTCGCTCTCCGGAATGCTGTGGACCAAGCAGTACTACCTCTTCGACGTCAACCGCTGGCTCGGCGAGCACGGGGTCGACCCGTTCGACCCCGGCAGCCGTGGCATCCGGGACCGCGACTGGTTCCACATGGTCAACGACGACATCATCTCCATGCCGGACAAGTGGGAGTACCCCTGGTACGCGGCCTGGGACCTCGCCTACCACACCATCGCCCTGGCGAGCGTCGACCCGGACTTCGCCAAGCAGCAGCTGGTGATGATGCTCCGCGAGAACTACCTGCACCCGAGCGGGCAGATCCCCGCCTACGAGTGGAACTTCAGCGACGTCAACCCGCCGGTCCACGCCTGGGCCACGCTGTTCGTGACCAACCTGCTCCGGGCGCGCGGCCAGCCGGTGGACTACGAGTTCCTCGCCCACGCCTTCGGCAAGCTCTCGATGAACTTCACCTGGTGGGTCAACCGCAAGGACCGGCTGGGCAACAACGCCTTCGAGGGCGGGTTCCTCGGCCTGGACAACATCGGCGTCTTCGACCGCAGCTCGCCGCTGCCCACCGGCGGGTTCCTGGAGCAGGCCGACGGCACGGCGTGGATGGCATTCTTCTGCCAGAACATGCTGCAGATGGGCACGCTGCTCGCCGAGCGCGACCCCGGCTACGAGGACCTGGCGACGAAGTTCGTCGACCACTTCTTCTGGATCGCCCTGGCCCTCAACCGCGTCGGCGACCAGGGGATGTGGGACGAGGAGGACGGGTTCTACTACGACGTGCTGCGCCGGCCCGACGGCAGCTCGGCCCGGCTCAAGGTGCGCTCCATGGTCGGCCTGCTGCCGCTGTGCGCGACCACGGTCATCGAGCGCGAGCAGCGCGAGCGGGTCCCGCGGCTGCTGGCCCACGCGACCTCCCGGGCCCAGCAGATCCCGCAGATCCGCGAGAGCATCCACCTCACCGGCCCCGGGCACTTCGGCGAGCAGGAGCGCGGGATCCTGGCGCTGGTCAACGAGCAGCGCCTGCGGCGGATCCTCACCCGGGTGCTGGACGAGCGCGAGTTCCTCAGCCCCTACGGCATCCGCGCCCTGTCGCGCTTCCACGCCGAGCACCCGTACTCGTACTGGGCCGGAGGGCAGGAGTACCGCGTCGGCTACGTGCCGGGCGACTCGGACTCGGGGATGTTCGGGGGCAACTCGAACTGGCGCGGCCCGGTCTGGTTCCCGATGAACGCGCTGATCATCCGGGCGCTGATGCAGTTCTACCTGTACTACGGCGACCGCTTCACCATCGAGTGCCCGACGGGCTCCGGCCGGACGATGAACCTCTTCGAGGTGGCCCACGAGATCGGCAACCGCCTCCTCGGCATCTTCCGCCGCGACGCGAGCGGGCGGCGGCCGGTCTTCGGCGGCGCCGCGAAGTTCCAGACCGATCCCCACTGGCGCGACCACCTGCTCTTCTACGAGTACTTCCACGGCGACAACGGCGCGGGCATCGGCGCCAGCCACCAGACCGGCTGGACCGGGCTCGCCGGCACCCTCGTCCAGCTCTTCGGGATGCTCGACGCGCGCAGCTACCTGGCCAGCAGCCTGGGGCAGCCCCTGGCGCCCGCTCGCGAGCGCCGGCGGGAGCCGGAGGCGGAGGCCCCGGGAGTCGGCGGCCCCTGACGTCGGCTCCACGGGGCACCGGCGCACGCCGGCCACCCTGCCGGTGGCCCGCGCCGTCGCCATGTTCGACGAAGGGGGGAGAGACCGCATGCGAAGCCGAATCGGACCCGGGCTGCTGGCGACCGCGCTGGCGCTGGGCGCCTGCTCGACGATGAAGGTGGAGTCGACGGCGATGCCCGAGGCGCCCAAGCGCCTGCAGAGCGCGCACACCTATGCCTGGCTGCCCGAGCCCGAGACCGGGCAGGCCGCGCGCGACCCGTTCGTGCGGCAGACCGTGAAGCAGAGCGCCGACCGCGAGCTCTCGGCCAAGGGCTTCCAGCGCGTCGAGCCGGGCGCCCACCCCGACTTCCTGCTGGGCTGGTACTCGACGTCCCAGCAGGTGACCGAGGTGGAGCCGACGTACCGCTACTACGGCGGCTATGGCTACCCCTGGGGACCCTACGGGGGAACGATGGGCCCTCCCGACATCCAGACCATGACCGAGGGCACGCTCGTGCTCGACGTCGTGGACCCGAAGAGCAACCAGCTTCTATGGCGCAGCGACGCCAAGGCGGAGCTCGGGGACAAGCCGACCACCAAGGACGCCGAGAAGAAGATCAGCGAGGCGATCCCGAAGATGCTGGCCGAGTTCCCGCCCAAGGCCGGGAAGGCCGAGGCCAACCCGGCGGGGTGAGCATGAGCAGCAGCTAGCTCAGCTGCTGCCCGTGCCCCGTGACGAACGACACGTCGACGCAGGCTCTCTCCGGGTCCTCCGCGTTGCCACTCGACTCGGCAGGCCGCCACGCTGCTGTGCCGGCCTCAGCTCTCAGCTTGGGACCCGGCTCGAGTGCGGCCTGGAGGAGGCGCCGGCGCGCGGCAGAATCGTGGACCTGCAAGATCGGCCAGGCGACTCCATCCGGCACGGCAGCGCCGGACGCTGATTGATCATCGTCAGGCCGTCGCCAGGCGCCGGGCACGCCAGCCGACGTAGAGGCTGATGAGCGCCACCGTGAGGAGCACGTAGGGCAGGAGCACGGCCAGCGCCCGGTGCGGGTCGAAGTTCTGCGAGCCGATGAGGAGCGCCAGCCCTGGGTTGCGCGCAGCAGCCTCCAGGGCGAGCGCTGCCCTACGCTCGCTCGAGGCGCCCCCGAGCGCCTCGCCGACCGCAAGGCAGGCGAGGAGCAGCGCTCCCATGGCCAGGTACGAGCGCGGCCGCATCGCGCCCAGCACGTGCCAGGTCTCCGGGCGCACCAGCAGCGCGAGCACTGCCAGCAGCAGCACGGTCGCCGCCAGCGCTGCCAACGGGCGGCGGGCACGGTTCGCGAAGGAAGGGGTCCAGGTCCGCGCCGCGACACCAAGCAGGAAGGGTAGGACCAGGGCGCGGCCGACCTGGCCGGCGACCGCCAGCGGCCGGGCGGTCGCCTCGAATCCCAACGACCGGGAGAGCAGGGCGAGCACGAGGGGGGTGGTCGCGATGGAGAGGATCGCCAGGGTGAGGTGGAGCGAGGCGACGAACTCGGCCCCGCCGGTGGCCCTGCGCACGTTGACGAGCATCACCGGCGCCACCGGGCTCGCGGCCAGAACCGCTAGGCCGACCAGCGCCGCCGGCTCCGGCCTCAGCAGCCAGCCGATGAGCAGGACGAAGCAGGGGGCGGCGACCACGGCGGCGAAGACCGACCGCGCCAGCAGCCCCGGGCGCCGCACCAGGTAGAGCAACTGCCCAGCCTCGACCGTCGTGCCCTGGGCCAGCATGAGTGCCGGCACCCCGAGCGCGACCGCGACCATCACGAACGCAACCAGCACGGCGTCGCCTCGCTCCCTGACACTGGGCGCTGATTCTTTCCAGACAGCGCTCACGCTCCCCGCTCGTGAAAGTGGGGCAGCGGCTTCCAGCGAGACCAGGGCCCTCCTGGCCACTCTTGCCCCGCGGGCCGGGGCGCGCCGACCTCGCGGTCTCCCTCCCATCCCAGTCGATGGCTGTCCGAGGGTTGCGCGGTCGCTAGGTTGGGCTGGAAACGCGGAGCCTCCGGGACGTCACCACCAGGGCAGGGAGAGGCGGCGAACCGCGAGTTCGGAGGGGCTCATGCGCAGCCGCCTGACGGCCGTCATCCTCGGTTCAGCCCTGCTAGCCGTTGTCCCGGCGGCCGCCCAGGAAGCACCGCTCGAGAAGGGGTTCAAGCACGCGGCGCGGCTGAACCTGGGCATCAGCTTCTACGACTCCGGCTTCTTCAACTGCGCGTACTGGGGCCCCTTCTATTCCAACTACTCCTGTGGAACCGGGCAGTACGTCAGCTACATCCCCTTCACCGCCGGCGGGCAGCTCGACCTCAACCTCGGCGGGCCGCACAACATCAGCGTCGGCTTCAACGCGCTCATCGGCAAGGCCACCGCCACGCTCTACTTCCCGTCGTTCGCCCAGAGCGTCTCCAAGACCGTGACCCTCTGGCAGCCGACGCTCGACTACGTCATCAAGTACGGACCGCCCAGCCAGGTCACGGTCGGTCGCTTCCGCGTCGGCCCGGGTCTGTACTTCGGCCCGGAGAGCGGGTTCGGCGGCACTCTGCGCCTGGGTGGCGGTGCGTCCTTCTTCAACAACCACCGCATCGGCTTCGGCTTCGACCTGGTCGCCGAGGGCGGGGTCTACCGGGGCGAGTACTTCGCCGGCGTCCAGCTCCTGGTCTCACCGGAGCTCCACTTCTGACCTCGGGGCCAGGCGCCTGCCTCGCCTCGAGCGCAGCCCGAGGAGGGCCCCAAGGAGCTCGCCGGGGCCCGCTCCGGCGCAGGAGCCGGGCGAGCCGCCGTCCGAGGTCGCCGGCCCCACCGCCACGGAGTCCCAGGCCGAAGCGGTCGACACGATCCACGGCGCGTCGACGTCCACGCGGGAGAAGAAGCCCGATCCCACGCACTGGCGGTCTCCCTGCGAGACGGTGGCGGCCAGGTACTCGCGGCCGTCCGCCTCCGCCCGCAGCAGGGCCGGTCCTCCCGAGTCTCCGGCGCAGGCGTGCCGTCCGGCGGCGCCGGCTTCGAGCTCGAGCGGCAGCACCTGGCGGATCACGAGGACCACGTCTCGGCGGACTCCCGCGCCCAGCGCCGGGCTGCCCTGCGTCGACCCGAAACCCAGCACGCGGAGGTCGCGACCGACGTCCTCACGCGTGAACGTGCCCGAGTAGAGCGACAGCGGCTCGACCTCCGGCACCGGCCTCTTGAGCCGCAACAGCAGCTGGTCGTGGCCGCGCTTCCCGTAGGTCCACTGCGGGTTGGCGTACTGCGCCTCGATCTCGAGGCCCACCCGGCCCGCGTCGCCCGCGGGCTCCACCTGGACCGTCACCGAGGACTCCTGGCCGACAGGCACCGCGCAATGGGCCGCCGTGAGCACGGTGCTCGGGCCGATGAGCGAGCCCGAGCACCTCAGCGCACCGTCGACGACCATCTGCACCACCGCCGCGTCCCCAGCGGTGGCGCCGCCGACGATGCGCTGTCGGTCCGCCGCACCCCCCAGCGCGAGCGCCGCGCCAAGCAGCAGGGCCGCCGCGAAGCCGTTCCTCGTCATGGCGAACCGAAGCCGGCGGGACGGAGGACGCAGGCTGCAAGCCCGTCCGCCGCGGCGAGGCTCACTGGCACTGGAGGTCGAAGTTCCTTTCGCTGCCGTCGGGCCCCCTCACCGTCAACGAGCTCGAGCCGTCGAGGGAGGCGGTGAAGTTGCCGTTGGGGGCTTCGACGGTGACGGTCCCGGCCGTCGGGCAGTGCGCGTCGCAGCGCTGGTAGTTGCTGATGGTCGTGGTGACCGTCACCGAGCTTCCGGGTGCTGGTTCCCTTGCCGTTCAGCGCGAAGCAGTCGCTGCCCTGGGTCCAGGTGAGCGTCCCCTGGGTGTCGCGGGAGTCGGTCCGGTCCGTCAGGCGGCTGTGCGAGTTGAGGGTGACGGTTCGCTGCGTGCCCGACGACGTCCCGGTCGCGGTCACGTCGAGGATGAAGGGCTTGCCGTCGATCGTGAGGTTCGTGGAGGTGCCCTTGAACGTCAACCCGCCGGAGGTGGGCTGGGAGAGCGTCAGGTTCACGGTGCCGGAGATCGGCCTGGTCTGGAACGGTCCCACGCAGTTGTTGAAGGTGTAGGTCACCGTGGTGCCCGACGCAGTGGCGGTGACGCAGCCCGACGGCGAGTAGTAGTTCTGTGCCCTCTGCGCGATGGCTGCTGCGGCGGCGTTCAGGTCCCCCGCCGGCGCCGTCTGGGACTGGTCGAGGGTGCCGTAGTAGTAGACGCCGTAGGGGTCGTACCAGGTGTACGCGTACGCGGCGTCATAGCTGTAGTAGTAGGGGTCGTAATAGGCGTCGTCGTAATAGTACGGGTCGTAGTACGTGGCCGCGCACCCGATCGCCGTCAGTGCTGCGACACAAGCCAGGCTGCCCACGAGATGTCTGGTCATCGAGTCCCCCTCCACGCACCGCCGCTGGGAATAGCAGGCTCTTTCTATTGCCATGCGGGGATGCCCACGCCACGCAGCACGCGGGGGCTGCGCCACGCCGCGGCGGCGCGGGTACGCCGCATCCTTCGTCCGCGGCAGGCGTTCCCTCCTTTGTTCGACTGCCTCAGGCTCTCGTGAAGCAACGGGACGAGCGGCTGCGGCTCGTCCGCTGGCCTTCCGGCAAAGCCCGCCGCCATCGCGTGTCTTGGACGGACTCGGTAGCAGCGCCTGAACCCTGAGCGAGCTTGCGGCCGTCAGGCGAGTAGCATGCCGGTCCGGTCGTGCTGCTTCCGCTCCCGTGAGGTCCGCCGTGTGGATCGACCCTGCGCCGTTCGAGTCGAAGATGCCCGAGAGCGTCCGGGCCGCGATGACCGAGGGGCGCGCCGGGAAGGGCCCGCTCGACCAATGGGTCGACCCGGCCAGCGGGCGGCAGAGCGGCGAAGCCTTCCGGTTCCTCGGCGGCTCCGCGCCGCTCGACCCGGTCGTCGGGTGGATCACCGGCATCGCCATGTTCGGCGACGAGTACAACTGGCTGGCGACGGACCTCAAACGCCGGCGCCACGCAGTGATCCTCGCGGCCCTCGAAGCGGTCGCCGCCGGAATCGAGGCTGGCGTGCCGACCCAGCCCCGGCAGTGGGCCGGCATCGAGCTGCTGGTCAAGGCGCTCAAGGCCGTCCCCGACCCGCTCTGCGCGGTGCTCCCGGTGGGGCTCGGGGCGGACCAGGCGCTCACCCGCGGCGCGGCCCTGCGGATCGCCCAGAAGGCGGGCGAGCGCGCCCACCCGGTGCTCGCCAGGGCGCGGGACGCGGCGACGGGCAAGGTCGCCCGGCGCCTCGAGGAAGCGCTCGCCGCGCTCGCGCCGGGCGCCAAAGTTGCGGAGGGAACCGGCGACGTCGAGGAGGAGGCGCCCGAGGCGGTGGCCGGGTCGGAGGGCGGCCTGCTCCTGCGCCTGCTCGCGGCCTGGGGCGCCACGCGCGACCCCGAAGCGCGAGCGGCCATCCTCCGGATTGGCAAGCAGGTGGCGCAGCGGCGCGAGCCGCTCAAGGCGCGGTCCAAGGGAGAAGCTCGAAGGCGCCTGGCTCGCGCTCGCCAGCGCCAAGGACCCCGCCGACGTCGACCGATTGCTGGGAACGCCCTGGCCGGGCACCTGGAAGGCCGCGCGCGACCGGGTGAAGGCGCTCCAGGATTTCACCCCGGACCCGCGCATCGCCGCCGGGCTGCTCGAGGCCGCGGCGCAATACCGGTCCTTTGCGTCCAACCCGCTGCACCAGGCCGTCGCGGCGCTGGTGACCCGGGTGGCCGACCCTTTCTGCGTCGAGGTCCTCGAGCGCGCCCGCGCCAGCCGCGGCTGGGCCTCCAGGGTCTACGAAGAGGCGCTCGAGGCCTGCCGCAAGGCCACGAGCAGCCAGGCGGCCCCGGCGCTCCTCGCCGAGGCCAGGGAGTCGAGCCGCGGGACGAAGAGCCTGGACGAGCTCTGGACCTGGTTCTGGGCGGACCCGACCGACGCCGAGCGCCGCCTCGTGCTCGCCGACGCCCTCTGCGCGGCGGGCGATCCGCGCGGCGAGTTCATCACCCTGCAGTGCGCCATCGCCGAGGGCCGCGGGGACGCCAAGCTGCGCCGGCGCGCCAAGGAGGCTCCTCGCGGCGCACGTCGACGAGTGGACCGGGCCGTTGCCGGGCGTCGACCGGGGCAGGCGGCGCTTCGAGCGCGGGTTCCTGGTGGAGGCGTGCCTGGAGGCCGGGAACTCGGAGCTGGCAGCGGCGCTGGGGGTCAGGGAGTGGGCGACGATGGAGGCGCTCACGCTTCGCGCCCCCGGCGACCACCGCGCGCTGCTCGAGAAGATGCCGTGCCTGCGGTCGCTCTCGCTCTCGGACGACGGTGCGGTCAAGAAGCTCGCGATGGGGCCGCCCCTCCCAGGGCTGCGCGCCTTGGGCGCACGGGCGTTCGTCGTGCCCGCCGACTCCACGGCGTTTCCCGGCCTCCAGGTGCTGGCAGGTCTCTTCGGGGCCTACGAGGGTGAACAGCTCCACACGCTGCTCGCGCGCCAAGCCGAGAGCGGGATACCCGTGTTGGTCCTCAAGGGCTTTCGCGAGAGCCACCTCGTCACAATCCTTGCCGAGTGGCTGAAGGTCGGGCCCCCCGAGTTCCGCATGGCCACGGCCTACAGCGACGGCTTCGACGCCGAGGGCTGGCGGATCCGCGTGCGGCGCGGAAACCCGCGCGCCCAACTCGCCTGGGCCGGCGGCGACGGCTGGCGCAAGCGAGCGCTGTGCGAGTGCCTGGAGGCGCTCACCTCGTCCGGGTTCAAGGAAATCGAGAATCAGCGCAGCCTCCGCGAGGGCGGCGAAGGAAGAGCTCGAGGCCGCGAAGCAGGCGCTCCAGTCACGCGGCGTTCAAATCAGCGAGGGCGAGGACCCCATCGTCCTCGACGCGGCACCCTTCGAAGAGACGCGCCCGACCAACGAGCAATGAGGCCCGCGAGACGCCCGAGGCCTGGAGCGTGAGGGGCCCTCGTTGACTTACATCGTCGAATATCCCGGCGTCGTCAGCCTGGCCCCGCCCGGCCCGGGCCGATCTGCTCACGGAACCGGTGCTTGCGACATTCGGGGAGACTGGGCGCGGACCATGTTGATGGGTGCTGACATATCTTACGCAGCACAGGAGTTGGTCGGTCCGTCGTGAGGAACGCGCCCAAGGCTCTCGGTCATCGGTCTCGTCGGCCGGAGGGGAGCGCTCAGCCCGCGCGGATCATGCCCTCGACCCGCCCGAAGTTGAGCCTCAGGCCGTCGCGGATGGGCGCCGCCTGCCCCGGCTGGACGTCCTGCGCGCCGCCGTCCTTGGTGGCGTAGCTCCAGGGCTTGGCCGTCAGGTTCTTCAGCCCCCAGGTGTTGGGCTTGCTGGGGTGGGGGACGAGCATCGCCACCGGCGCGGAGAAGTCGGCGGTGTCGCCCAGGTGGTGCGGAAAGATCCGCGCCTCGGGCGAGAGCATCACCACCTGATTGCCGATCTTCATCCGCGGCGGCGGCTGCAGCGGCTTGCGGCACCAGACGCAGGTGAGCGACTCGCCGGCCTTGAGCGACTCGCGGTCGTAGGCCGTCTCGCGGCGGCAGTGGCTGCACTCGAAGAGCGAGTCGCGCAGCCGCGAGAGCACCTGGACCCATTCGCCGTCGGTCAGCCGCTTGCTGGGATCGTGGAGCCCTTCGGTGAAGGCGCGGGTGAAGGCCGACTGCATGTCGGCGGGGAGCGCGGGCCAGTTCTTGAGCACCGCCTCGTGGACGCCGACCACCGGCCGGTTGCGGTGGTCCTTGGGGTCCCAGACGAACAACGCGCTGTCGCCGAACAGGTCCCGGGTCGCGGCGAAGTCGTAGCAGTTGACCAGCTCGAGGGCACCCTCCATCGGGTTGCCGCGGCAGAACAGGTAGAAGAGCAGGACGGCGAGGCTGTGGTCGTCGGTGGTGGTCGTGCACGGCGCGCGGCCCATCACCACCTCCGGCGCGCCGAAGCCCGGGAAGAGGATGGCTCCCGGCGCGCCGTTGGTGCGCACGTTGTCGTTGTCGACGACCAGGACGTCGCCCGTCTTGGGGTTGAAGGCAAAGCCGCCGAGGTTGATGTCCTTGTAGACGGAGCCCGAGAGGTGGAGCTTGCGGAAGGCGTCGACGATGCCCAGCGCCACCGTCGCCAGGATGCGGTCGTTGATCGGGACGCGGCCGCAGACCAGACGCTCCACCGTCTCGTAGCCCTGCGGCCAGATCTTCATCAGGTACCCGAAGACCCCGCTGCCGGGCTCGCCGTCGACAAAGGCCAGCGGCCAGACGAAGCGCTCGTCGGGCGCGCCCTTGGGGATGATGTAGCGCTTGAGCGCGTCGCGCTGCTCCTGGCTCTGCACCTGCGACTTCGGGTCGCGCGCAGGGGCGAAGTACCACTTGAGCGCGTAGCGCTCGCCGCCCTGGTCCACCTCGTACACCTCGCCCTGGCCGCCCGCGCCCAGGAGCCGCAGCACGCGGACGGTCTCGCCGTTGTCGGCGGTCAGGAGGCTGCCCTGCGGGAGTCGCTCGTCCACGGCTCGTCACCCCTCGATGTGCGGAAACCAGGCCATGGCGACCGTGCAGTCGTCGCCGTCGCGGGCCATCGTGCCCAGGTCGCGGGGGAGCTTGAGCCCCACCTCCACGAATCCCTGGGTGCGGATGCGCGCCAGGAGCTCGGTGCCCCACTCCTCCTCGAAGCGCGGGTCGACGTCGTACTGGTCGCCCACGCCGTCGGAGGAGAGCAGGTAGAGCTCGTGCGCGGCGTCCTCGAAGCGCACCTGCATGGAGTCCACGCAGTCGCGCATGCTCAGCGAGAACGTGGCCTGCCCCACCGACTTGTCCGCCGCGGGGAAGACGCGCTGCGCCTTCTCGGCGTCGACGGCCAGCAGGTCGCCGTCGCCGAGCTGGAACCAGACCGCGCGGGGCGGGGCGATGGCGACCGCGAGCAGGGTGCAGCCGTAGGGCTTGGTCTTGTCGTCCCAGTCGCCGGTCACGCCCGCCGGCCAGAGGAAGCTCTTGCCGTCGCGCTCGGCCACCATCCGCGCGTGGTGCTTGACCCGCCGGTTCCACTCCGCGGCGACGTTGCGCTTGAGCCGGCGCGACAGGTCGTCGAGCTCCTCGGGCGAGGGCGGCGCCTTGACCAGCTGCGCCGCGACCGCGGAGAGGGCCTCGACCGCCACCGCCACCGCGGTCCGCGCGCCCTCGTCGGCGCAGGTGTAGGCCGCGTCTCCGTGCCCGTCGGAGACCGCCAGGACCACGTAGTCCTCGGTCTCCTTCACCGCGCACGCGTCCTGGCACGGCGCCGGGGAGAGCACGTGCTGGCAGCCAGGGACGGACGCGGCGGCGACGCGGCGGGCGCTACCAGGGCGCGTCATCGTCGTCCTTGCTCGCGACCACCACCGGAGGAGGCGGCAGCGGCGCCGGGGCCGGCCCTCCGCCCGCCGCGACCGCCATGGAGGCGGAGTGGCTCTTGGTCACCGAGATGGAGGCCCACTTGATGAGGCTGACGAGCGCCGACGCCTTGTCCGCGCTCAGGACGGTCTCCGGGTTGCCCGTGAAGCGCGCGAGCACGCCCTTGTCCGCGCCCTCGCCGATGGCCACCGCGATGCGCACCGTCCGGCCCGGCTTGCCCCAGGGGGTGGCCTCGAAGCGGCGCAGCGCGAGCTCCCAGTCGTCGGTGGGGCCGCCGTCGGAGAGCAGGAGCAGCACCGGCGGGAGGTTGCGCTTGCCCATGTTCTGGACGTCGAGCGCCTCGGTGACGAGGTTGACGGCCGCGCCCAGGTCGGTGACGCCTTCGGCGCCCAGGTCCTTCCAGTTGAACTGCTCCACCGGCGTCTTGGGGACGTGCCACACCGCGCCGGTGGAGAAGGTGATGACCTCCACGGTCATCTCGGCGAAGGGGTTGTCGCGGTTGTTCTTGCGCATCTCGGGGATGCACTCGCGCACCGCGCGGTTGACCGCCTGGATCTTGTCGCCGGACATCGAGCCGGAGACGTCGACCAGCATGACGAAGCGGAGGCTGCGGCGGGCGGTCCCACCGCGCAGGTCGTCTAGGGCTTCGGCCATCGGGGCTCCTTGAGAGGGCTCGGGTAGGTTTCCCCCTCTGCCGGCGGCAGTGTCAAGCGCGGGAGCGGCGAGGTGAGCACGAGCCTCCCCAACCTCGCCGATCGCCAGCCATCCGGCTGGCCAGCCTGCACCAAACTCCCGACCGTTCGACCCTATCCTCGGCCCACTTTGCCTGCGGCCGGCCGGCGAGGGCCGAGCGCAGGACCAGCAGCAGCGCCGGGCAGGAGCGCCAGGGGCTCGAGCACCAGGCCTGCAGTGCCGCCGCAGGTTGACCCGGCTCAGGAAGGCGAGCCCCTGGCGATGGAGGCGTTCGCCGAATGGGTGCGCGACGTGCTGGGCGAGGGCCACCGGGTGCTGGGTCTTCAGCCAGTTCTGAGATGTGCCTCGTATTTCGAAGCAGAAGTCGCGAGGATGGCGAACGGGCCGTGCTTGCTCGTCTCGCTCGACTCTCCGGAGGCCCCATGCGTTCGCTCCTCGCGCTCCTCGCGCTCTCGTTTCTCTTCGCCTGCTCGACCGATCCAGCGCACCTCGAGCCCGACCCGGACGCCGGGGTCGAAGCCACCGACGCCGACCTCGCGGGAGACGACGCAGCCGCGCCGGAGCCCGACTCGGGTGTCGCGCCGCTGGACGCCGGCTCGCACTCCGAGGTCGATGCTGGGACGCCCGTCGATGCGGCAACGCCGGACGACGCCGCGATGCCCGCCGACGCGGCGATGCCGCCGGACGGCGGGGGCTCGCCAGGCACGACGCGGATCCGGGTGATGGCCGCCAACATCACGACCGGCACGCACCAGTCCTACGACCTGGGCGAGGGCATCCGCATCTTCAAGGGCCTCCAGCCCGACGTCGTGCTGATCCAGGAGTTCAACTACGGGGACAAGACCGAGGCGGCCATCCGCGGCTTCGTCGACACCACCTTCGGGACCGACTTCGCCTACTACCGGGAGACGTCGCCGGAGAACACCATCCCCAACGGCATCATCAGCCGCTACCCGATCCTGGCCTCCGGCAGCTGGGACGATCCCAAGGCGATCAACCGCGGCCTCGCCTGGGCGCGCCTGGACGTGCCGGGAGATCGCGACCTGTGGGCGGTCAGCCTGCACCTGCGGACGTCGAGCGCGGGCGACCGGGACGCGGGCGCCACGGAGCTGGTGAAGAACCTCAAGGCGGTGGTCCCCGCCGGCGACTTCCTGGTGGTCGGCGGCGATTTCAACACCGGCTCGCGCACCGAGGCGTGCATCAAGACGCTGTCGCAGGTGGTGATCACCGCTGCGCCCTATCCGGCGGACCAGGCCGGAAACACGTTGACCTCCGCCAAGCGCAGCAGCCCGCTCGACTGGCTCCTCGCCGACGCCGACCTCGCGGGCCTCGAGACCCCGGTGGTCATCGGCAACACCAGCTTCCCGGCGGGCCTGGTCTTCGACAGCCGGGTCCTCCCGCCGCTCTTCGACGACGCCACGATCAAGAGCACTGACTCCGGCGCCGCGGGGATGCAGCACATGGCCCTGGTGCGGGACTTCCTGTTCCCGTAGCCTCCGGGCCCGCCCAATCCTTCACTCCACCCCACTCGGTTTCTGAGAGGGGCCCCGTCGGAGTCTTTGCGCGAGGGCCGCCGTCGCGGGCCGAACGCCAGGAGCCCCAGCGCCAGGAGCGCAACGGAGGCGAGGCCGCCGCTGCCCGCCGAGCAGCCGCAGCCGGCGTCGACCCCCGCGCCGCCGCCGTCGGGACCCGCCGCAGAAGCGTCGGCGCCCAGAAGGCCGGCATCCGCAGCGACCGCGGCCGCGTCACCGACCAGAGCAGCGGCATCGTTGGCGGTGAGCGGCGCAGCGTCGGCGAGGGGAGCAGCGGCATCGGCGAGGGGAGCAGCGGCATCGGCGAGTGGCGCCGCCGATGCGTCGGGTCGGGTGCCGGCGTCGGCGCCCGAGTTGCCCAGCTCATAGGCGCCCATGTCCGGCTGGCCATCGCGCGGCGCGCCGAGCAGGTCGACCGGGGAGCTGCGGGTGGGGTCGCCGGCGTTGACCATCGCCGCCGAGGCCGACGCCGCGCGCAGGTTCCACTCCGGGGCAGCCGGCGCGGCGAAGCCGGGGTCCGCCGCCTTGGAGTGCGCGTCGAAGCCCTGGGCCTGCCACGCGGCGAGCGCGCCCACGGTGCCCTCCCACCTGCCGCCCGCGGCATCGCAGACGTTGTAGTCGAAGGCGTCATAGCTCGCTGCCGGCTGGTTGGCCTCGAAGCAGCTGCCGCCCCGGGTCAGCCGCACCGCGTTGCTGACCGCGACGTGTCCGGTGCCCTCGCCGCCCAGGCTCACGCCGATGCTGTTGCTCGCGCTGGAATAGAATCGAGTTGTTGCGCACGGTGACCCGGGCCATCGCCAGGTCCTCCCCGCCCCGGTTGCGGTCCGGGGCGGCGATGCCCACCTGCCCGAAGGCCTGCTCGTGGATGATCTCGTTGTCCTCGATGACGCAGTCGGTGCACGAGGCGACGCCGATGCCGAGGTTGCCGACGTTGCGCACCACGTTGCCGCGGATGGTGACGTGGCGGAAGGACTCCACCTCGCCGCCGTAGCCTGGGTCCACCGTGATGCCCCAGCAGCCCCCGCCCGCCTTGCCCACGTCCTCGCGGACGAGGTTGTTCTCGATGAGCACGTCGTCGTGGACCCCGTGGACCACCAGCGACACGCCGGCGCAGGACCCGTCGGGCTGGAGGTCCGACCGGTACAGCTCGTTGCGGCGCACCACCACGTGGTTGCCTTCCCCGCCGACGTAGATGTTGTGGTCGAAGACCGCCCGGCTGCCGTTGTTCTCGAAGTAGCTGTCCTCGAGCGTCAGGCCGTCGCCGTTGCCGAGGTAGCCCATGGCCGAATTGTTGGTGAACCGGCAGCCGCGGATGGTGAGGCGGCTGTTCTTGCCGTCGCACCTCGGGTCGCTGGCGTTGCAGGGGTTGCTGTCCGCCTGGTGCACTCCGATGGCGAAGCCGTCGATGTCCACGCCCTCGATCGTCACGTCGTCGATGTCGTTGTAGAGGAAGAACGCGTTGGCGTCGGTGGTGGCGAGGGTGAAGCGCAGGTCGAGGTTGCGGAAGGTGTAGCCCTCCTCGTGCTCGGCATCGCCGCCGTCCTCGAGGTTGAAGAAGTTCATCTCCTCGCGCACCCAGATCCGAGGCTTGGGAGCGCTCCCGCCGCCCGCCCAGGACGGCGTGTAGTCGCCGAGCGAGCAGGGCTGGGCGGCGGTGCAGCGCGAGTTGTTCCAGCGTCCGGCGACGGCGGCGAAGGCGCCCCCGCGGCAGAGCAGCACCGACTCCCCGGGAGAGAGCGCCGCGAAGGCGCTGCGCACCGCGGCGATGGTCTTCTTGGGGCTGGCCGGGGACAGGCCGTCGTTGGCGTCGTCTCCGGGCACGCAGCCGGTGGCGGCGCCGGTGTCGCAGTCGCAGGCGTAATGGTCGGCGGCGCCCGCGGCGAGCGGCGCGCAGAACAGGGAGGCGGCGAACACGACGGCGAGCGGGATGCGCATGGGGTGGCTCCAGGTCGGGGATTGCGGGTCCATGTGCGGTGAGCGCGCGAAAGCTTCATGCGGCCTGCGCCCGACGGCCTCGAGGCGATGACGGCGTCGTCGGCGTGGGGAGGCGAAGCGGCGAGGTGAGGCGGCCCTCACAGCTCCTTGCAGGTCATCTTCTCGGGCACCGCTAGGGGATCAGGCGCAGGACGACGATGTCGTTTCCGCTGCCGTGGGCGGTGCTGCCGAACACGACCAGGCGGCCGTGAGGGTCGACGACCAGAGCGTGGAGCCGGTCGTTCTGGCCGGAGCTGACGTCGAAGTAGAGCCTGCCCGCCCTCCCCACGGTCGGGTCCGGGCTGCCGTCGGGCAGGACGGTGAGCAGGGCCAAGTCGGTGTCGCCATGGCCAGCCTGGGTTGCGGTCCCGCCCAGGACGATGCGGCCGTCACCGAGGACGACCACGGCGGCGGCCGAGTCCTGGCCGCCCAGGTCGACGACGAGCTTGCCGGCGGAGGCGAAGGACGGGTCGAGGGTGCCGTTGGCGAGGAGGCGGAAGGCGGCGAAGTCGGTCTCGCTCCCGCCGGGCTTGGCCGAGCCCGCGCCGAGGATGTGCCCGTCGGCCTGCTCCACGATCGAGGTGCAATCGGACTCGCCCGAGAGGGCGAAGGAGACCTGGCCGAAGCCCGCGTTGTGGCCCGCCTCGTCGACCTTCAGCAGCGCCGCCTCGAACTGGGTGCCGACCCAGGACACTGCCGGCACCAGGAGCGCTCCGCCCGAGGCCGCCACCAGCGAGCCATTGAACTCGTCGGCGCCGCCCAAGTCGACGGCGCGGTGGGAGCCTCCCTGGAACGTGGGGTCGGTGGCGCCGGCACGGGTCAGGCCCCACAGGCACAGGTCGCTGTTCGAGGTGGAGGTGGACGCCGGCCAGCAGTGGCCGCCCAGCCGGATGCGTCCGTCGGCCAGCACGACCATGCCGTTGACCACGTCATCGCCCGGCGCCCGGTCGATGATCGTCAAGCCCTGGGTCCCGAACGAGGTGTCCAAGGAGCCGGTCGGGGAGAGGCGCGCGACGAGCCCAACGATGGCGTCGTCGGGTCCACGCGCCCCCGCGACGAGGATCGACCCGCTGGTCTGCTCCACCGCCAGGGACTCGACGACCGGCGAGGGCTGGCTGCCCACATCGATGGTGGCTTGACCACCGGTGCCGAAGCCGGGGTCGTAGGCCCCGGCCTCGGTCAGCCGCACGACGAACCACTGCAGCCCCGCGTCGGTCGAAAGGGTACCGCCCACGAGGATGCGGTCGTCGGCCTGCACCGCGATCGCCTGGGGCGAGAAGTCGGTGCTGGCGGCGCCTCGGCCATCAATCACCAAGGGCGCTTGCGAGGCGAAGCCGGGATCCAGGCACAGCCGGCACGGGCCAGCGTCGACGTCGGCGTCGGCAGGGACGACCTCCGCATCGCCTGCACCAGCGTCGGAGGCTCCGCCGTCGGAAGCGGCGTCAGAAAGGTCAGCATCGGCGGCGCCGGCATCGGCAGCGGCGTCCGCCACCTGGCGCCCGACCACCAGGAACTGGACGTCGCAGCCGGACGACCAGAGGACCCCTCCCAGGCTGCTGGCGAGGAGCAAGACCACGTTCGAAGTGCGCCGAGCGTCAGCGTCCAAGTCGGGCCTTGACCTCCCTGGCGTGGGTTCCGCTGGGGAATTCGGCCAGATACTCGCGCCAGGTCGCCTGGGCTGCGCTGGCGCTCTGGACGAGCTCGAGGCACGCCCCGCGGGAGAAGAGAGCGTCCTCGCGCACCGCAGGCGAGCTCGAGGCCAGCGCTTCGCCGAAGGACTTCAAGGCGCGGTCGGTCTGCCCAAAGCGCACGCACAGCAGCTTGGCGCGGACCAGTGCCAGTTCGCTCGTGCGCGGGTCGTTGGCGAACCGATGACCGAACTCCTCGGCCTGCTCCAGCGCGTCGGCATAACGCCGCTGCGCCACCAGCTCGTGGAGGATGGCGATGCTCACCTCGGGGGCGAGCGCGCCGTCGGGGAAGCGCCGCTCGTACTCCTGCCAGCTCTGCAGCGCCAGCGCCGAGTTGCGCGCCTCGCGAGCCCAGAGTCCCAGGGAATACAGGGCGTTCTGCGCCCCCAGCCCCTCGCCTGCGGCCTGGCGCTCCAAGCAGCGCCGACGTCCGTCGCCGCTCTCGCGCAGGCACTGCAGGTCCTCCTCGGCTGCGGTGGAGACCTTGGGGGCGGGGGGCGGGACCGGGGCTGGAGGGGGCACCGGGGCGGGCGTGGGGGTGGGGCTAGGAGCGGCCCAGCGCAGACGCTCGCCCTGACCGAGGAGGACGGCCCGTCCGTCCAGCGACTCGAGCCGGACCAGGCCTTCGAGCACCTCCACCTCGGTCGCCTCGGGCGCGACCGCCATCACGAAGCGCGTTCCCACGACCACCACGCGCAGGTGCGGAGTGACGACCACGAAGCTCTTGCCCAGCTCCTGCCGCGCGATGTGCGCGCGGGCGCCGCCCGCCATCAAGTACACCTCGCGCTCGTCGCGGGAGACGAGCTCCCGGAGGGACGTGCAGCACCGCGGAGGCGGTGAGCTCCAGCGTGCCTATCCCGTCGAGCGACACGGTGCGCGCGGGGCCCGGGGTCGAAGCCGTCGGGCGAAGCACGAGCAGCAGGGCGGCGCTCGCCGCAGCCAGGACGGCCAGGGCCCCACCCGCGCGGCGCCGACGCCGCCGCCGCTGCGCCCGCTGCTCGGCGCGAGCCAGCAGTCGCTGGTGGCTCCCGTCAGGCCAGTCGCGGACCTCGCGCGCCTGCTCGAGCAGCTCACCGGCACGCTGCTCCAGCGTGCTCTGGCCAGGGTCCGTTCTCCAGGGCGTCGGGTGGTCCAAGGCTATCTCCACGCTCCCGAAGGGGTTTCACGCGCCTGGAACGCCTCCAGCCGGCCGGCGAACTCCCGCCGGGCATGGAACAGCCGGGTCCAGACCGTCTTGAGCGGGCAGCCGACGGCGCGGGCAATCTCCTCGCCGGTGAGCCCTTGCAGCTCGAACAGGATGAAGACGGTTCGCTTCTTCTCCGACATCCCCTCGAGCAGTGAATAGACGATGCGGCTCGACTCCGCGTTCTCGAAGTCGCTGACGGGGGTTCGCGGGTCCGCCAGGGCACGGCCCTCGGCCTCGTCCAAGCCGAAGAAGCGGCGTACCCGGGCCCGCCGCCGCGCCGCCGCCGCCACCTTGACGGCGATGCCCGTGAGCCAGGCGTGGATGGCGGCTCGGTTCTTCAAGGTCGGCAAGCGCTCCCAGGCAATGGCGAAGACCTCCTGAGTCAGGTCCTCGCTGTCCATGCGCGGCCCTCCCAGCCGGACGACGAGCTGACGCACCCGCGGAACCTGCTCCAGGTAGATGGCCCCCAGGTCCAGCGATTCGTCCGGGTCTGTGACAGCGGCCGTCGCAACTTGCATGCGTGAAATGCCTCGCAACCAAGGCACAGGGTCAGGTGCCGCGAGACGCCAGAAGCTTCATTGGGTGCCGTTGACGTACAAGAGCCCCAGCACCAGCGACGGACTGACCGGCGCCAGGCTCAGCGCGCTCGTCACGCCCTCCACACGAATCTGCTGTTGGTGCAGGCGCATGCGGGCCTCGAGCATCGCCACTGCGTACAGCGGTCCCCACAGCCGCAGCCGCCAGCGCAGTCCGCCCAGCAGCGCCGGCTGGAAGACGGTCTGCTGGAGATCGACGGTGTATCCGGCGCCCTTGGCGGAGAGCATCTCGACACCGCCGCCCAGGAGGAGATCGAGGCCGCTCGAGTCCGAGTGGTACGGCGCCCAGGCGAGGGTCGCGGCGAGCGCCTGGCTGTGGGCGCTGATGGTCCCCGGCCCCACCGGGACCGAGACCGGGGTCTCCAGGAGCAGCTGCACGCCGAAGCGCAGCTGACCGCGCCAGGCGCCTTCCACACAGAGCGTGCCGTGGCCGCCCATGCGGCCCGCCGACGGGTCGAAGAAGACTCCCCCGGCGAGCGATGGCTCGAAGGCGAGCTCCGAGCGCACGGCGGGGCTGACTTGCGGCAGCGTCGGCGGTGCGGACTCGGCGAAGCCCGGGGTCTGCTCGGCCTGGGTTTGCTCGGCCGGCCGCTCGGCCGCCAAAGGGGCGGGGTCGGCGGGCGCGGGCGTGTCGGCGGTCGCCTCCCCACTGGCCTGGAGGAGTACGGGGACCGTGCGGTTGGGACGGCGGGGCCGGGCGGTGCGCGGAGGCGGATCGCCGGCCTGTGGCGCGGCGACCGGCGCAGGGGACGGGGGAACAGCCAGAACGGCAATGCGCCAGGGCGCGTCCCGCAGCCAGGCGTCGACCAAGAGCGCCACGGTCTGCGACAGCTGCGGGCATTCGTTCGGGTTCACTTGCAAAGAGCGGCGCTGGGTCACCGCGCCGTCGGTCGAGAGCACGATTTCGAGCAGCGACTCCTCGGCCAGGCGGACCAGGACCGAGGTCGCGGGTCCCTTGGCGCGGGTGACGTGCTGCTCGCCGAAGCGCTGCTCCAGGGCCTTGAGGAGGAGGTCGGAAGAGGGACAGGCGAGCGACTCGTCGGCGTCGAGCGCGAGCAGGGGCGAGTCGGCCCTGGCAGGTGTGGTCGCGGCGAGCGCCAGCGAGACGACGAGGACGGACGAAAGGGCGCCGCCCGATGGGAGACCCGAAGGCAAGGGGCCAGCATAGAACGTCTCGGCAGCGACCCCAGCGACGTTCGCGTAGGCGCTCGCTCGGAATCAATCACGCCGCTGGCGCGCGACGGGGTGCAGGTGTTGACCTCGAGGTCCTCGTCCTGGGTCAGCAGTCGCTCGACGAGAGGCCTGAAAGGCTCGGCCTTGGAGGGCCTGCCCACGTGCCGATCCTGACCAGCGATCTGCACGCCGTGCCGCCTCAACATGCCGAGCATCCCTAGGAGAAGGCGTCGCTGCCGGACTGATCGGCCCTCGCGGTGTGGCCAACCGGCGTGGCCATTCTGCCGCAGGAGACGTGTCTGCCCGGCCGCAGCCCTCGACAACGCGGGGTGTGGCCGCTTTGAGACGCTGGCCGGACTCTTGAAAAGGGCTCGCCTGGCAGCCCGGCCTCCCTCCTTCGAAGCGACCCTCGCAGAGCCCCCATGACATCGCTGGTCCTAGTCCTTCTGCTCGCGCAGGCGGCGAACAACGCCCCGCAGCGCCAGAGCGGAGTTCCCATCGGTAGGGGCACGACCCCGCCGGTCGTGCACCTCACCTCGCCCTCCGGCGGCTGGTCCGTCGACCGGATGATGAAGGTCGAGGGCACCATCTCCGATCCCACCGTCGACCCGGTCGTCCTCTCGGTCAACGGCGACCGCTATCTGCTCCGGACCTCCCAGGGCCGCTTCAGCCGGAAGTTCCCCGCCGCCGCCGGCCGCAACGTCGTGACCGCGCTCGCCACCAACAAGGGCGGCACCGGCCGCGCCCAGGCCACCTTCTACGCCCAGGTGCCCAGCGTGCCGTTCAAGGCGGTCCTCACGAGCGACACCTTCGGGGTCTACACCGACCTGCACCTCTACGAGCCGACCGACCGGTCCTCGAAGCTCGACGCCCCGACCCTCAAGGACATGGCCCACGTCTTCTGGGCGGACACCGCCAGCCCCTCCGGCGGCACCTTCTTCCTCAACGAGCAGGACGGCGACTTCGACCAGCCGGGCTACGGCCCCTACCTCTACATCCACCGTGCGCCGCCGCACGGGCTGTACGTCATCGCCGCCAACTACTGGCCCAGCGGCGACCAGGCCCACACCATCGCCACCCTCAACCTGTCGCTCTTCGAAGGGACGCCCCAGGAGCTGCGCCGGGTCGTGAAGATCCCCTTGGCGACGCCAGGGACGACCCGGGTGCTGGCCATCGTGAACCTGCTCGGCGAGGGCCGCGCCCTGATCTACGTCCCCGCCAACGACCCCTTCCCCAGCGAGGCCGCCTGGCCCCGAAACCTGCGCGAGCTGGCGCAGGGCAAGAACGTCAACCTCTACGAATAAGGTCCCCGATGCTCCTCATGCTCCTGCTCACGGCCGCCGCCGCTGGCGCGCCGTCCCAGACCTTCCTGCGCCAGGAGGTCGCCCGGGCGGCGCTCTCCCAGGTGCGCTCACTCAGCCCCGACTGGAACGAGAAGCAGCGCGACTGTGCCGGTCTCGTCCGCTTCGTCTACCGCAGCGCCTTCCTCAAGCTCGACCCCGACCGTCTCAAGGCCGGGCTGTGGCGCGACGGAAGCGGCAAGCCCACCGCCTTCGCCGACGCCGAGACGTTGCTCGCGGGCAGCTTCACCTGGCTCGGGCGCGACCCGGCCACGCGCGCCAGCCTCAAGAGCGGCGATCTCGTCGCCTTCCGCCAGCGCACCGACGGCGACGTGCCCGTCTACCACCTGATGCTGGTCGTCCGGCCCGACGACCCGGCGCACGGCCTGACCCGCGTCGTCTACCACCCGGGCGAGGCCGGCGCTTCGGTCCGGGTGGGCACGCTCGACGCGCTGGTCCACGAGGCCGCCGGCGAGTGGCGCGCCGTCCCCGAGAACCCGTCATTCCTGGGCTACTTCCGCTTCAGCGAGTGGGGGACGCCATGAGCTGGCTCGTCCCGGTCGCACTCCTCTCGGCCGTCTTCGGTCAGGTCTCCAGTGAGGCCAACCCAGCTTCGCTCCCCGTGGTCGAGGGCCTGCCGGCGCCGAAGAACGACAAGGCGCTCGAGCCGCCCAAGCCCAAGCCTGTCTCGGTGGTCTTCGACGTCCACCAGCCCGGAAAGCTGCGCGAGGCGTTCGCGAAGAACGACTGGCTGCACCAGGTGGCGAGCGAGCCCCTGGGCGTGGGCTTTGCCGGGCCGTGGGCCGCCTTCCTGCGGACCCGAGGCGAAGACGTGAAGGCGCCGTTCAGCGGGCCGGTCTTCGACGTGCTCGCCTCCAAGGCCCTCTCGCGGCCGTTCCGGGTGGTCTGGTTCGCCGGAGGGCAGACGCCGGCAGTGGTGGTGCCGGATGCGGGCGAGTTCGGGGTCGCGGCCTTCGACTCCCTCCAGTTCGCCTCCCGCGGCATCGCCCACTCCAGCTGCCCGTTCGGCCTGAAGAAGATCGAAGTCCACCGGCTCCTGCTGGCCGAGCATGCGGTCTATGCGACGCGCCAGGGCTCACAGCTGATCTTCGCGCGGCTGCCGGGGATGGTGGTCCAGGCGGCGTGCGCGGGCCTGCCGAAGATGGCGCCGAAGGAAGGGGTCGATGCCGAGCTCGCGCTCTTCCCGGAGCCGTTCGGGCGCGAGGCGCAGTTCCTCCACCAGGTGCTGGGCCTGTCCGGGCCGCCGCACCTGCAGCTCGCCTTCGACGGCGGACGGCTGGTGCCGGTGGGGCTGGACGCCAAGCTGATGCGGCCCGGGAATTTGGGCGCGGCGGCGCTGCCGGACTCGATGCTGCGGATGATCCCCGAGCGGACGCCGGTGGTGCTGGCGGCCCGGCTGCGCCTTCCCGAGCTGCTCGAGCCGGCGGTGCTCTCGAAGGCCATCGACCTCTCGCAGCGCGCCGATCGGGAGGTGCCGCGCGAGGTGGTGCTGCTGTGGACCCCGCGTGGAGACGCCGCGAAGCCGAGCGAGCTGGCCCTGCTCTGGTCGCGGCCGGAGGATTCGGAGGCCCTGGACCGGCTCTTCGACGGGCCCAACGACCTGGCCTTCGCGAAGGTGTGCGGCCACCTCGCGTTCGCTTCCAGCAAGGACCTGCTCGGCCAGATCCAGCGCTCCTGCCGGGGCGAGGCGCCCTCGAAACTCCACGCGTCGCCGGCGGTGGTCGCGGGCCTGCGCGCCAAGGCGTCGGTGCTGCTCGAGTTCGACCTCGGGCCGCTGCTGAGCCGCCTCGTCGAGGACGGCTGGGCGACCAGCCTGGAGAAGGCCGACGCCGCCAAGAAGCCCAAGCCGCCCCCGGAGATCGAGGACGCCAAGCGGCGCCTGGAGGAGCTGCCGGACCTGGGCTTCTCGGGGACCAAGAACGACAACGTGCTCGTCCCGGGAGGGTTCCGGTCGTGAAGCTCCGCATCGCAGCCCGTGCGCTCGTCCTCCTGGCAGCCCTCATCGCCGAGGGCACCGCCCTTGCCAAGCCGCTCTATCTGACCGTCCAGCGCACCTTCACGCCCGCCGAGAACCCGACGGTCGACGTGGCCTTCTCCTCGCACGGCCCGGTGGAGCTGCGCGTGCTGCGGCCCGACGACCTGGAGGCCTTCATCCGCAAGCAGGTCGACCTGCGCCGCGCCTGGAGCGAGCCGCCAGTCATCACCAACCCGGGCTGGGCGCTCTCGCGCGGGCTCAACGCCGTCCACGACCCGGGGGGCTTCCTGCGCAGGGCCGTCGACCGCGACGCCCGCCGCACCGTCGCACCGGTGCTGCCCAAGGCCGTCCTGCCGGAGGTCGTCTCGCACCTCGAGGAGGGCTCCTCACGGCTCATCGGCATCCCGCCCGGCATGACGCTGGTTCAGAGCCTCTGGCTCAACCTGGACCTGGGCGGCGACTCCCGCGAGTTCAACGTCCCGGGCTTCGAGGAGCAGGGCTGGTGGTGGTGGCGCGAGAGCTACGAGGAGCGCCAGGTGCGCCTGCCCAGGCTCCCCGCCGGCGTCTACGTCCTGCAGCTCGTCCAGGAGCGGGTGGAGGGCCAGGTGATCCTGGTCGTCACCGAGCAGGCCGTCCAGGTCAAGCAGACCGACGGCTCGGTGCTGGTGCGCGTCGCCGGAGCGGACCAGCGGCCCAAGGCCGGCGCGCAGGTGAAGCTCCATCTTCCGGGCGGTGAGGGCCCCTCCGGCACGACCGACTCGCACGGCGAGCTCCGCCTGGCCACGACCTCGCCCAAGCTGCTGGTCACGGTCCAGAGCGGGAGGGACGTGGCGCTCGTGGACACCGACTTCTACACGACGCTCGCCACCGAGCCCGACGTCTTCCTCTACACCGACCGTCCGCTCTACCGGCCCGGCGACGAGGTGCGCTTCCGCGGCCTGGCGCGCAAGCCCGAGAGCTGGCTCGCCCGGGTGTTCGCCACCCGCCAGCCGGCGGTGAAGCTGGAGCTCGTCTCCGCCCACGGGGTCGTCACGACCCGCTGGGCGCGGCTGGACGGCTTCGGCAGCTTCTCGGGGCGGATGGAGGTGCCGGCGGGCGAGCCCACCGGCGTCCTGCGGGTGGTCGCGACGCTCGACGGCCGGCCGTACCAGGGCGAGACGCGCGTGCAGGACTACGTCAAGCCGACCTTCTACCTGGAGGTCGCCAGCGACGAGGACACGCTCACGCCGGGCAAGAAGCTCGAGATCCCCATCCGCGCCCGACGCTACTCGGGCGGGGTGCCTCAGGGCGTGCACTTCGAGGCGTTCCTGTACCGGACGCTGCTGGAGAGCCCGGCGTGGGTCGACGACGCGGGGATGGGCGGCCAGGGCAGCGCGGTGACCTACGGAAACCGGCCGTCGACGCTGGAGGGACGGCTCTCAGTGCCCGAGCGGCTCTTCGCGCTGGTGGGCGACCGCGCCGCCACCGACCCCTGGGCGAGCGCCCCGAGGCTGGACGAGAAGGGCGAGGCGGTGGTCGACGTCGAGGTCCCCGAGCCTCCGGGCCGGCGAGGAGCGGTTGCCGTTCAAGTACGTGTTCTCGGTGCGGGCAGTCGACGACGAGCGCAGCCAGGCCGGCATCAGCCACGCCTTCCACGTCGCGCAGTGCAAGGTGCTGGGCGCGGTCAGCCCCAGCGCCCGCGTCGTCCATCGGGGCCAGCCGGTCTCGCTGGCGGTGCGCGCCACCTCGCTGGGCGGCAAGCCGCTGGCGAAGACCCGCGGCACTCTGGCGCTCTCGCATCGGGGCGCCGACGGCGTCGAGACCGCGCTCGGGCAGGAGCCGCTGGAGACCGACGAGCAGGGCGTCTGGCGCACGACGGTCTCCTCCGACCGGGTGGGCACGCTCCTCGCCCACGTCACGCTCGAGGACGAGCGCCGGAAGACCTGGACGGGCGAGACGCAGGTGCTGGTCGCCGAGGGAGGGGAGGCGGTGGCGCAGGTCAGCCGGCTCACCCTCGACGCGCTCCGGCAGACGGTGGAGCCCGGCGAGAAGGCGGAGCTCATCGCCCTCTTCCCGGACGGCTGGGGGAGCGGGCTGGCGAACGAGGGACCGGTGTGGCTGACGTTCTCGGGCGCGGAGGTGTACCGGACCGAGCTGCTCGACTTCCGCGGCCGGACGCTGGTGCACGCCTTCGAGGTCGAGCGGCGCTTCTCGAGCGGCGTCTGGGTCTCGGTGGCCTACCCGGGGCCAGACGGCCGGTGGGAGGAGCAGACGGTGCCGTTCCGGGTGCTGCCCCGCGAGCGGGCGCTCCGGGTGGCGGTCCTTGCGCAGGTCCCCGAGGCGCGCCCCTTCGGCCATCAGGAGCTCTCGCTCGTCGTCACCGACCACCAGGGCCGGCCCGCGCAGGCGCAGGTCTCGGTGGGCGTGGTGGACAAGGCCGTCTATGCATTGCAGTCCGAGCTCCGGCCCGACGTGCTGCAGTTCTTCTATCCGCTGGGGCGCAACAACGTGACGAGCTTCTACTCGTCGGAGTTCCAGGGCTACGGCTACGGCGAGAAGCTGGCGCGCGAGCTGTCGCTGCAGGGCGGGTACGCCTTCGCTGCCATCAAGCCGCCGACGCGGCGCAAGAAGGACGACGAGCGGGACACGGCCTACTGGACCCCGGGCGTGCTCACCGACTCCGAGGGTCGGGCGCGGGTGCGCTTCGAGCTGCCGTCCAACCAGACGCAATGGGTGGTGACCGCGGTCGCCGCCGACGCCGCGGGGCGCTTCGGCGAAGGGCGCACCGAGTTCGGCTCGCGGGGCGAGGTGCAGGTGGTCAGCTCCGCGCCGGCTTACCTGCGCAGCGGCGACAGCGCGGTGGCCAGCGTGCGGGTCTCGCGCGGGCCGGCGGCAGGCGGCCAGCCCGGCAAGGACGTGCTGCTCCAGGCGGGCGGGGTCTTCCTGCCGGCGACGGCGCGCGAGGAGCTGAAGCTGAGCAAGGCGGGTGAGCAGGTGGTGCGGATTGCCCTCGACTCGCGAGGGCCCGGGGTGGGCGAGCTGGGCGCGGCGGTGAGCGGGAAGACGCCGGTGGCGACGCGCCGGGCCATCGTCGTCCGCCCGGCGTCGATCGAAGAGCCGATGGAGAGCCTTCGCTGGGGCGCGGGGACGCTCGGGCTCGAGGCGCCTGCCGGAGCGGAGCTGACCGAGCAGACGCTCACGCTCTCGCCGTCGCTGCTCGCCGCTGCGCTGGTCGCGGCTCGCGACCTGCTCGAGTACCCGCACGGGTGCGTGGAGCAGCTCGTGGCGACCACCGTTCCCAACCTCGCCATCCTGCGGACGCTCGAGCGCATCGGGGCGCTCGAGAAGCTGGACCCGCAGACCCAGGCGCTGCTCGCCGAGGCGCGGTCGCGGGCGGTGCTGGGCGTCCATCGCATCGAGGAGCACGCGGTCAAGGGGGGTGGCTTTGCTTGGTACGGCCGGTCCGAGCCGTCGGTGCCGATGACGCTGGTCGCGCTCGACGGGCTGGCCTACGCAGTGGAGGCGGGGCTGGCCAGCGCGGCCGACGAGCCGATTGCGCGGTCGGTGGGCTGGGTCGAGGCGCAGAAGGACCTGACGCCGGGGCTGGAGGCGATGCGCGCGCTCGTGCTCGCCCGCCTTCAGGGACGGGCGCGCGCCGGCGAGATCCGCGCGCTGGCGGAGCGCGTGCCGGCGGACGACCCGTTCGGGAGCGCCATGTTGCTGCTGGCCGCCCGGAGCGCCGGAATGGCCGAAGAGACGAACCTCGCGCAGCGTGCCGCGGCGCTGGCGAAGTCGATCAACGTCCTCCCCCGGCCGGACAGGCCGATCGAGGTCATCAGGCCGGAGTGGACGCTGGCCGGAAGCGATGCGCGCACGATGCCCGTGAGGAGGGTCGGGCTCGTCGCGCTCCTCGCGGACGCCTCGCAGCGGGAGCTCGAGGATGTCAGCGCCGTGCGGCGAACCCTGATCGAGGCGCTCGCGCGCCGGGACCTCTCGACGCTCGACCGGAGCCTGGCGCTGCTGCACAGCCTCTGGCTGCTGGAGAGAGACGCCCGGGAGCTGCGACGGTCGCCGGCGCCCAAGGTCCTGGCCGACGGGCTGCCGGTGCTCCTGCAGGAGAGGGGGGCGGGCTGGGGGACGACGGTGTCGCGGACGGTCCGGCGGGTGGAGATCGGGCCCTTCGAGGGCGTGGCCAGCCTGCGGGCGACGGCGACTGTGCCGCTGGACCAGGTCCGGCCCATGGCTGGCGCTCGGCCGATCACGCGGCGCTACTGGCGGCTGACTCACGACGGGGCCGAGCTGCTCGAGCCGGGAGCGTCGGTGGCGCAGGGCGCGGAGGTCTTCGTGGAGCTCCTTCTGAGCGTCGAGGAAGAGACCCGGCCGGGGACGCTGCAGTCCGCCTACTCGGTGGTGCAGGACAGCCTGCCCGCGGGGTTCTCGCCGGTGACCGAGGACAAGCCTTGGCGGGGCGGGCCCTGGAAGCTGCCGCTCGCGCACCAGGCGCTGCGCCGCCGCGAGCTGGAGCCGGACAAGGCGACGTTCTACCTGGAGGTGCCCTCGAGCTGGAGCGAGGCGCCGCGCCGGCTGGGCTACGTGATGCGCGCGGACTTCGTGGGCCGGTTCGTGGTCCCGCCGGCGAGCTGGGAGGACATGTACGACGCGCGCTCTCGCTCGCGCACCGGCGTGGACTTCATCGAAGTGAGGGCGCCGTGAGCGTGGCAGGCGCAGCGCTCGTGGCGATGGTGCTGCTGGACGCCCCGGCCTTCGTCGCCGAGCGACCGGAAGCTCGCCGAGCACGCAGCGCAGTGCTGGCGAGGGCTGGAGGCGGCGCTGCCGAGCCTGCGCCCGGGTTCGGGTTCGGGTCCGGGGAAGCGGACCGTGCGAATCCGGATGGCAAGGCTGACCGGGGCGCGGGGCGGGGCGAGTGTCCCGGGGACTCTGGTGCTGCAGCGCTTCGAAGCGACCGACGAGCGCTTGCTGACGAGCCTCAGGCACGAAGTGGCGCACGAGTACCTTCGGGCAGTCTGTCCGGCGCACGCGAAGGACCGCCTGCTGCAGGAGTCGTTCGCGGTGGCGACGAGCGGCGAGGCCGCGGCGTGGAAGCAGGGACCGCCGATGAGCGTGGGCGAGGCGAAGAGGGTGCTGGAGAAGGCTGGACCGGACACCCCGCGGGGAAGGAGGGCGCTGGCGTGGCTGGTGGGCGAGGGGCTCAGCGCGGAGTTCGTGCAGCGGCTGGAGGAGGTGTGTGGAGGTGGACCGCGCCGGTCCAATCAAGGAGGCCTGCGATAGGTGACGTGGAGCGCGCCGTGGCAGCAAGTGGGTGCCGCGCCAACCCCACAGCATCCCCTTCTGCCAGGCGCCGCATCAGCGCGCTCGCAGGTCGCAAATGCGAGCGTTTGTGACGCGCCCCACCGTGCCGGCGGGGACGCACTGGCCATTGACGAAAGCCACGGCACAGAAGGCGAGGACTCCCTTCGCACTGGGCCAGGACCTACCGGTCGCCTACGCTTCGGGGCATGGCCACCACACGCATGACCGAGAAGGTGTTCTGGGAAGTCATCAGCCTCCTCGATTGGCGCAAGACCGGCGATGACGACGCGGTTCTCGCTCCTGCCATACGAGCGCTCGCCAAGATGAGCACCACGGACATCGAACGCTTCGACGACCTATTGGCCGAAAGGCTCTTCGCACTCGATACCCGCGAGCACGCTCGGCAAATGTTCGAGGGCGAAGCAGACGTCGACAACGGAGATGACTACATCTCGGCAGACGGATTCCTGTACGGTCGCTGCGTCGTCGTTGCAAATGGGCGCGACTTCTTTGAAGCAGTCCTTGCCGATCCGAGGAAGACCCCGAAGGGATTGGAGTTCGAGTCGCTCCTGTACTTGGCGAGCATGGCCTTCGAGAAGAAGACGAGCCACGAATACGACCACGCGTCTCCGGTCGACTTCGAGAGCTTCAGCAACAAGGAAGGTTGGGCTCCTACAGCCAAGACGCGCCCCGGACGCTTCACCGGCAAGAACATCCCTCCCGGCAATCGCCGCCCAACGTAGAGCTTTCACCCGCCGTCAGGCGCTGGGGCCACGCCGGATACTTGCTGGTCCTTGGCGCTCGACTCTCGGGTGGAGTCGTGGCACATCCTCCCGGTGAAGCTCACCAACGCCATCAGGCTTTCCTGAAAACGGCGTCCGTCCTAGCGGGCGAGAGGGGTCCTCATGAACGGCATTCCAGCACTCTGCCTTCTCCTGCTCTGCGCCCAGGAGCCGACCGCAGCGACAGAGCGGAGCCCCGAGCCCGCCGCCGCTCCGACCCAAGCCGCGACCGAGCAGGGCTCGACGACGGCTGAGCCAGCACCGGCGCCAGTCGCCCCGTCCGCAGCGGTGGCCCCCGTGGTCCCGGTGGCCGTGCCCGCCCCCGCCCCAGTGAAGCCAGCGACGGCGCCAGCCCCGGCGTCGGAGCCCTTCCCGACGGCCGAACCCGTCACCGACGGCGGCTTCGCGCTAGCGGTGCACGTCCAGACGCACCTCACCACGCTCAACTCCAGCGGGTCGCAGAATCTCCTTGAGCGGCGTGCAAGGCGGCTTCTTCGCCGGCTTCAAGAGCGGGCGCGTCGTCCTGGGGCTCGGCATCGATCTCGCCCGGTATTCGCTGCAGTTCGACGGCAGCAGCACCAGCGCCACGACCCGCCTGACGTTCACGCCGACCCTGCAGGTCGCGACACTCCGTTCCCGAGACCTACGGGTCGAGCTGTACCTCGAGGCCGGGCTCGGGCTGGGCCACCTGTTCACCGACGGCAGACCGGACTACGGCAACGTCGAGATCGGCTATCGGGTCGGCCCCGGGCTTCGCTACTGGATCCACCCGCAGCTGGCCATCTCGTCCCTGGTGGCGCTCACGGGGGACTTCACCCTCATCAGTGGCCTGGCGGCACCCTACGGTTACGGCGGCTACACGATTGGACAGACGAGCATCCTCGCCGGCCTGCAGTTCCTCGGAGTGTTCTGACGACTGGCCAGTCCCGGAGGGTTGCTCCCGTGCGATCCACGCTCTTCCTGTTGGTCCTCGTCTTCCTCGCCCTCGGGTGCCAGGCGTCTGCCCCGAAGCTCGAGACGGACTACTCCGCGAACTTCGTCGGCACGTGGACGGGCACCATCACCCGGACCGAGTTCGGCGTTGCGCCCGATGTCACCCAAGCGACCACCGTTCAGATCCGTGCCGATGGCTTCAACCGGCTGGTCATCGCCTGGGGCTACAGCGCCGCGATCACCAGCCCCACCACCTTCACCATCGCGCCGCGTGATTGGTACTCCGAGACCAGCGGCACCCTCCATGAGCCCCATCTCTCCTTCGCCATCGCCGGCACGCTTTCCGAGGACGATCTCTTCGCCACGTCGCATCCGGTCGCCTTCCGTTACGAGCTGGATCGGCGTCAGCCGGCGCCGGCGCCCGCGAACCTCTCGGCCAGCCTCGACGTCGAGACCGACCAGGTCCACCTCGCCTGGAGCGCCTCGGCCGGGGCGTCGATGTACACGGCCGAGGTCCAAGTGGGCTCCGAGCCTTGGAAGCAGTTCCCCGAGGGGACTTCGACCTGGAACACCTCGATGGACGTCTACGCGCCCCACGGCGTCCCGGAGCTTCGCCCCCGTGACCTTCCGCGTCAAGGCTCACGACTCCTGGTCGGTCTCGGAGCCCAGCCGCGAGGCCAGCTACCTCCAGCCGCCGCTCGGCGTCTCGAAGATCGCCGCAGCCATGGAAGGCGAAGCCGTGCGCGTGACCTGGACTCCTGGGAGCCTGCTGGCCGACACGGCCATCGTCGAGCGCGGCATCAGCGATTACTACTACACGGTCGTGACGTGGGAGCCGCTGGCGAAGCTGCCCATCTCCGAGACGACCTTCCTCGATACCTCGCCGCGCGAAGGCCGCTACTGCGCCTACCGGGTGGTGCTCGCGCTGGGCGAAAGCCGCAGTCGCGGCTACTCCGACCATTTGTCCGTCCCCATCCGCAAGCCGGTCGATCTGCGCGCGGTGGCAGACGTCGGCAAGGTGCACCTGACGTGGACGAACCGGGCCACGGGTGCGACCAGCGTGGTGGTCAAGCGGGGCAAGGGGTACTACTCGGGCGGCCTCCAGCCCTACGCCACGCTCGCTGCCGGCGCCGAGTCCTTCGACGACCTCGCCGCTTCCTCCGACTGGTTCACCTATGCGGTCGAGTCGCGGGTGGACGACCACTCGGCCAGCACCGACCTGGTGCGCGTGCTGGCGTTTCCGGACCGCACCCACGTGACGCTCGTCCCCACCATTCCGCCTTTCCCGGCCGCAGACTTCGGGCTCCGCGACCGCAATGGCGAATGGGTGTTCGGGGACTATCGCGACCGCCAGAACTTCCTCCTCGTGCCCTCCCAGGACGGTTCGTGGACATCGGTCCAACTGCCTGGGTCTTCCATGCCCAACGCCACCTCCTCCTTCGTGCTGGACAGCTTGGGTCAACCGCAGCTCGTGGCCGTCCAGGCCAGCACGGTGTACGGCGAGCCCGCCGACATCACCCGAACCACCTACGGCGCTTCGGGCTTGATGACGGAGTCGATTGCGAAGCGGTTCCTCGATTCGAACGTGGCCTTCGCGCTGGACGGCGAGAACCACGTCCACGCGTTCTGGGCGTCCCAGGCATCGCAGTTCGCCCTGGACGACTTCGAATACGCGACCAATCGGACCGGCTCCTGGGTGATCGAGAAGCTCCCCTATCCCAACCTGTCTTACCCGTTCGTCGACTCGGTGCTGCTCTGCGTCGATCCCGAGGGCGGCGTGCATGCGCTCGTGCCCCAGAACGGCGAGATGCGGCACGCCCAGCGGGGCGCGGACGGCACCTGGTCGTGGGAGTTCGCCCCCATCACGGACGGGTCCGGCCAATCCGTTTTCTACGGCCACTCGGTCGCCTGCGCGTGCCCAGCGGCCGGCGACCTGCGGGTGTTCTTCGAGGCGAGCAAGTCGTACCAGTCGGTCATGGAGGTGGTCGAGACGCGCTGGACCCGCGACGGCTGGCAGCCTCCACAGATCGTGCTGACTCAGTCCAACATCAACAGGGCGTTCCAAGTGGCGGTGGCTCCGGACGGTAAGCGGCAGGCCGTCCTCTGCCCTTCGAGCAAAGACAACGCGCTGTACGTCGACGAAGGAGACGGGACGGGATGGACGCGGACGCCAGTGACTTCGGAGTCCACGTGGGACCCCTGGGAGCGGTCGACGCTCGGCTTCACGCCTGACAGTCGGCTCTTCGTGCTTGAGCACGCGCCCAGCCCCGAAAACTGGGTCCTGTACGAAGAGCCCGCCGAGTTGTGAACGCGGAGCGCGGGTTCCCCCAGAGACCGGTGAAGTCCTCCATCGTTGCGGGCGACGGACGAACCGGGTCTCGCAGGAGGAGACGACAACCGTCTCCTGCCCGCACTTGCTGCACCTCCACAGCGTGAACCCCTCCGCCAGCACCTTCCGTCCTGACGGATCTCCTCCTCCACCGCGCGAGCCCTCGCCCCGAAGGATCGCCCGCGCGCTTCAGCGAAGAGCGCCCAACCCAGGACGAGTAGGTGCAGCGCCTCGGGATTCTGATTCTTGCGTGAGCAACTGTCTGCCTGGCCCACCGAACGAGGCTATCGGGCGGGTCCGACAGGCGCCTCACGACGACATGAGAGCGCAAGACACGGCGCGAGCGGTCGTGCGGTTGGGACGGCGGGGCCGGGCGGTGCGCGGCGGCGGATCGCCGGCCTGTGGCTCGGCGTCGAGCGCGAGCAGGGGCGAGTCGGCCCTGGCAGGTGTGGTCGCGGCGAGCGCCAGCGAGACGACGAGGGCGGACGAAAGGGCGCCGCCCGATGGGAGACCCGAAGGCAAGGGGCCAGCATAGAACGTCCCAGCATCGCGTCGAACGGCTACGAACGCAGATGGTCATCTCGTAGCCAAACCCGCTGCCGCCGTGGGCCAGCTGACCGTTCCGGCGATGAGGAGACAGTAGGCGCTTCCTCCTAGGTGCTGTTCCTCGGCTTGCATGAGCTGCCAGGCACCGACGACGGGGACTCGAGGCGGCGAGACTGCGCCAGAATCGGCGCACTGTGCCAAAAGTTGCACGGCTCCCACATGCGCGCCGGCCCCGTCCTGCCGGCCGAGCCAGTCGTGGCATGTCCCATGCCTCTCGCGCCCCCGTGGAGGTCTCCACCATCATGCGCAGAAGCATCCACAGCGTCGCGTTGGCCGCGCTCATCGCCCTGTCGCTCGGAGCAAACGCCAAGGCCCACGCACAGGACGGGACAGCGGCCGCGAAGCCCCTCGACGACCAGGCTCCGCCGACGGCGCCCGAGACCTCGGCGCGCCTGCCGCACCTGCGAGTGGAAACGCTGGTGGGGCCCGCGGGCATCGCGTTCGGCACGTTCGACGGGCACCGAGGCGCTCAAGGAGGCGCGGGCCGCTGCCGCCAGGCAACAGACCCGGTCCGGCATTGCCCGGACCGCGTTCTTCAGTTCGTCACCAGGCGCTACACTGCCAGTGTTCAGGGCCAAAGCTAGGGGGATTCCGTGTCTCGCATCGTCACGATCGCCGCGATCGCCGCCGCGTTGATGGCAGGTTGTCTGTCGCCGGTAGGTCCGGACACCGTCCCCGAGCCTGCCGATGCCCAAACGGCGCTGCCGGTCCCCGGAACGGACGCGAGCACCCTTCCACCGGTGCAGCCGGACGCGAGCCTTCTTCCACCAGAGCGGCTGGACGCCGGAGCGTCGCAGCGAGGCGACGCCGGAGTGTGGCAGCGAGGCGACGCCTCCCTCGAATGCGACCTGGCAGAGCTTTCGGCACCAGCGACCCCGCAACAGCCAACACCCCCGGGCTGGGGCACCGATGCTCCCTCGGATGAGCTGCGCCAGGTGGCGGCCGGGATGGTCGGGACCTGGAAGGGCTACCAGTCGAACACCTGGGACGGGCAGCACCCGGTCCAGCTCACCTTCTTCGCCGACGGTCTCTACTCGGCAGCCGGCCTCGATGGCCAGCCGCCCTTCTATTACAGCGCCGTCTGCAACAGCCATCAGACGTACTGGCGGCTCGACGAGGGCAACCTCGTGCAGGCGCGCGGCGAGCTGGAGATCACGTTCGCGATTGGCACCTCCACCGTCGACGAGATCCGCCACGTCCGCCTGGCCGGCGAGACGCTGTCCTTCGACTACTGGCGCGGCGACTCGGGCCCCGTCCACTTCGAGCTGCAGCGCCTCTGAGCGCAGCCCTCACCACTGGTGCCAGAACCAGCGCCCCAGGCGCGCGTCATAGGCGTAGCCGCGCATGCCGTCGGTGCAGTCGATGAAATAGGACTCGCCCTGCCGGCGATAGCCCGAGTCCACGTCACGCGGAAGGGGACATTCGGGAAGCTCGTCGAGGATTGCGGGCAAGAGCCTTTGGAGCGAGTCGGGAACCTCGCCCCGCTGCCGCCGATACTCCTCGAGCCCGAGCGCCGGCCAAGGACTGGACCGTGGAGGCTGAGGCGCTGGCGGCCTCGCGCAAGGAGCTCAACGACGTTGTCCGCGCGCTCCACGAGCGGCGCGAGCCGGGGATGAGCGTCTTCGAGGCCCTGGCGGAGCTCGAGACGCGCAAGGGGACACGGCTCACGCTGGTAGGACGTAAGGTGAAGAGCGCACAGGTCCGCGAGGCGTCGCTCGGGAGGTGGAGCATCCAGGTGGTCGAATTCTGATTCGTGCTGGTACCCTTCGGCCGGCGGGCGCGGCCGAGCCTGCCAGCACAGGAGCGATCCTTGGAGACCATCCGCGCAGCTCTCCTTGCGGTTTGCGTCGCCGTCACCGTCTCTGTTGCCGGATGCAGCAGCTCGTCCGGCGCGACCGAGTCCATGGACAAGTACTGCTGGCGCGGTTCGACGCCGTTGCCCAAGTGCGACGATGGCTCGTTCCGTTACTGGGACAAGCTCTGCACGAATATGGCTGGCAGCGAGATGTGCTCCGAGCACGGCGACGGCCGGTGCTACCCGTTCTGCGACTCGAACGGAGGCTGCGCCCAGGGCTCCACGTGCGGCGAGATCTCCCTGTTCCGCTGCACGCACTACTGCATGGAGACCGTCCGGGTGTGCCTCCCGGGGGCCGAGGCGGCCCATCGGGGCTGCACTCCTGACCAGCCCCACGCGGACGCGGGTCGAGAGTTGGTGGCGGACACGGGGCTCGCTCCCACGGTCGATGCCGGACCCTGAATCGGCCTAGGAGCCGTGTCGACGCGAGGGCTTACGAATGCAGCAAGCCGAATCGATGACCTTTCGCTGCAAGTCCTGCGGCGCGATGCACGACATCGGCGACATATCCTTCGGGGCCGGTGCGCCTGCCGTCTGGGACCTGCTCAGCGACGAGGAAAAGAGGAACTCTGAACTCGGCGGAGAGCAGTGCGTGATCAACGATCGCGATGGCAACACATCCTTCTTCGTCCGTGCGTGCCTATTGATCCCCATCCAAGGCGAAGAGCCCAAGAATTTTGATTGGGGCGTATGGGCTTCCTTGAGCGAAAAGAGCTTTCTCGAGATGTCCGAACACTGGGAGGACCCAGAACGGGTGCGCCTCGGGCCCTACTTCGGATGGCTCCACACGCCAATCCCTTGCTATCCCGACACCATGTACCTCAAGACGATGGTGCATCACCGCGCGGTCGGGAAGAGGCCAGTCGTCGTATTGGAGCCCACCGACCACCTCCTCGCGCTACATCAGCGGCAAGGAATCCCTCCGGCTGACCTGAAGAGGATTATTGAGAAGGTCCTTCACGACTCATCCTGACGGACTCCATCTACAACTCGGTCCAAGTCAGGTTGCTCCCGTCCACGATGAAGACGTCGGTCGCCCCCAGCGCCACGTCGGCCGCCGGCGTCGTGAGCGGGAGGTCCACCACGCCATCGACTCGATTCGCCGGCGAGCCCCGCGCAATGCAGGCAGCGGAGGACCTCGCGCGACACCACGCCCGCGCTCCCCACCTCCTCTCCGCCAATGGGCACCGCGGCCGTCCTGAGATTCCCGCTCAAACCGGACGCCGCGTCGGTGGTCTACACGATGCGAGGGAACAGTCCGCAGGAGCGCGGGTGGATTTCGACAGGTGTCCGCGTCGAGTTCTCGGTCCAGCTGCTCTCCGCGAACCAGCTCTGACCTGTCGTCGACCCGGCGACGTGGCCCAGCGAGGACGATCAGTTCCCCGCGCAGTACTGGTCAAAGGAGTAATCCAGCGTCGCCTCGCCCACCTTCGCCTCGAGCTGAACACGGCCGGAGACACACGGTGGCCCGCCGACGAGGAACGTCATCTGCGCCTCCTCGCCGTCCGTGCCCTTCACTCCGACCTGGCCTTCGGGCGTCACCCTGTAGACCCGCCGGGCCTCGCCCAGCGCCGTGCTGCCATCCCGCAGGCCCCAGACCGGGACCAGCTCGGCGGGAGACGCCGCGTTCCGGCCGGGCGCTTCCCAGCCGACAATGTCCTTGCTCAGGTCGAATGGGTACCAATACTGAGGCAAGTACACCCTGCCCGACACCACCTCGGTCTCGTCGACGACTCGCTCCGCCTCCTCGCGGACGGTCTTGCCGGCCTGGATCCGTACACGAGCGTTGCCAGCTCGAAGGGCGCGCAGGCTGACATAGCGATAGTCGACCGTGGCTTCGAAGATGTCCGGCGGATCGACCGTGACGACCACGTCACCGGCGAGCTCTCGCTGGGTAGCGTTGACGGTCTTGAGCATCCAGCGAATGGTGGTTCCTGGGAGCACGGCATGCGGCCCTGGGCAATGATTGGATGCCGTACAGAAGCCCTGGATTTCCGCGACCTCGTCGAACTCCGCCTGCGTCCGGTCCGCGAGGACGGTCCCGTCGGCCAACCTGGCCTGCACTTCCACCCAATACGTTCCCGGCTTCGACGCGGTGACGAGCACCGTCAGGCCCCGTACGAGCGCTTCGCAGCTCTCACCGCAGTGCGCCTCCAGTATCTCCGTCGCGGGCGAGAGCGCCTCCCCCAAGTACTGGCAGTTACCGCTGGAGCCGAGGGCCAAGCTCGCTTCGCAATCGAAGTCACCGTCCAAAGACCGGCTGACCTCGAGCTTTGCTGTGGACGAGACCATCTGCAGCTTGAGTTCCGAGAAGGTCAGCTTCCTCTCTTCTCCGTTGTTGCCGTTGCTGTGAACGCGGTAGTGGGGGGGGCCGTGGCAGCTTGAAAGCGCAAGGGTCAAGGCGAGGAATCGCAAGAGGGTCTTCATGGTCGGCTCCTCCCGAAGGCTGGGTCATCCGCTGCGGCTCAAGCAAGCGGCTCGCCATGCCGGGTCCCGCCTCTTCCCGAGCTGTTGCGGGCCTGTGCCCAAAGCCAAGCGTGCATCGCGCTACACAGGTGCGCCAACAATGGCACACGCTGCGGGACTTGCCGCCCAGGAGGGCGTCACCCGCTGCGGCGCTCCTCGCGGCGACGCTGGACGCGACCCGTTGCCTGCACCTGGCGCTCGTCCACTCCGACCTGCAGTCGACCTCGTGCGGGTGGAGAACCCCTTGGCGCGGCGGCTATCGGAAGCTCGCGGTCTCGGTGTGGCTGACTGGCGCCGAGGTCGGCTCCTCGCTGCGTCTACGAGATCGGGGCCATCGAGCGGCTCAGGAGCCAGCAGGTGGCAATCCTCGAGGGCGTCTGCCCGCGCATCGGCCCGCAAGCGCTCCACGAGAGTGGAGAACGTCAAGGCGGGCGCTCTGGAGCTCGAGCCCGCGGACGTCGCGCGGATGAAGAGCGACGTGGAGAAGCTGGGGGCGCCGGCCGCGAGCTGAGATCCCGCTGTCAGCACCCGCTCTCCGAGAGCAGGGAGCCACGCGCTTCCCAACGGGAGCGCCCCGCCTCAGCCCAGGCTCAGGCAACACTGGCCGTCCGTGGAGGCCAGCACCGATAGTTTGCCAAGCCTCGGAGCGACGGAGTACCGTCCCCTTCCTCCAGCTGGAGTAGCAAGAGCAGCGCCCGACATTCCAGGAGCCCGACCCGTGGAGCCACCTCGCCCGATCCGGAGTCACTTCGTCCTACATGCGGTCCTTCCGCTCCTGATGGCTTGCAGCGGCCCGGAAGAGCCTCAGGGGCCGCAGACCTGCGCCGAGGACGCCGAGTGCCCCCTGGGCGAGGCCTGCCTGCGGACGGCGACGAGCGGCTACTGCACGCCGGTTTGCACGCAGGACACGCAGTGCCCGCCGATGGCCAGCTGCCCGTCAGGTGCCTCTCACGCCGGCCGCTGCCTCGAGATCGGGCAACACAAGTCCCAGGGAGTCTGCGCCCTCTACGAGGGCCACCTGGGGCCCAGCTCCTGCAACCTGGCGACCCTGTCTTGCGAGACGGCAACCTACGGCTGCCAATGCTCGTTGGAGAGCAAGAGCGAGATGGTGCCGAGCTGCAAGGGCGCCGATTACGCTCAATCGGTCTGCTGCGAGGACAGCCTTAACGGGGCCTGTACCTGCGTCGACCTGACCTGTGGGCGTAGTTCCTCTGGCTTCTGCTCTTGCAGCTCCCGCAGCGTGGCTCTCAGCTCGGGCAGGACGGAGGTTGCGTCCTGTACGCCGGCGGACCCTGGCGACCACTGTTGCCTCAGCGCGCCGATGGGGGCCGGCGGACTGTGTATCTGCGGTCCGAGCTGCCTGAGCAGCAACACAGAGGTGCCGGACTGTTCGCCGAGCCGAGTCCAGACCTGCGGCGGGCACGAAGCGAAGACCGACATCTGCCAGGAGTGAGCAGACCACAATGACCCGGCTACAGCCGGGCTCCCTGCGCCGCGAGTGGTCACTCAAGTCGGCCTTGAACTGGCCGCGTCAGTGCAGCAAGGCCCCGCCGACACCTGCGGCGCACCGCAGGTCCGCGCGGTTCTTGAGCGGATTGACGAACAGCGCCTGCGCTACCGCTATTGACGGATGGGTCGAAGCCCGGCCCCAACGTACGCGAGTTCGCTATGCTCGCGGCCGGGAGGCGGCTTGCTCCTCAGCACGTTGCTCATGGGATTGGCGCAGGTGGCGTTGCTCGCCGTCAACGGCGTGGCCATCGTCGCCGTCGTCCTGCGCCTCTGGAAGCAGCGGGAACCGAGGCCGCTCGCCCGCCTTGTAGGTCGCGCGCTCGCGGCGACCTGGCTCCTGAGCATCATCGCGCTCGCCATCGACGTCGTGATGACCGTTCAGGAGGCCATCGTCCAAGTAGGCCCTGCCGACAAGGCGACCATCGTTTCGGCCGGCCTCGCCGAGGGGCTGAACTGCTTGGCGCTGTTCGTGGGCGTCACGCTGCTGCCCCTCGCCGCGTACATCTACCTGCGGGTGTCAGCGGGGTGGGCGCCTCCGCGGGCGCACTTCGCCGTTACGCGCGTTCCGCCGCCGGCCGACCGCGAGGTCGAGTGGGAAGACGTGATGGCCGAGCGCCCGGAGATCGAGGCGCACCGCGCGGAGATGCTGGCCATCGTCCACAAGGAGGTCGAGGAGTACGTCAATAACCCGAGCCTCTGCTGCGACGCTCGGGACTTCTTCCCCAAGCCCAGCGCCTTGACGGGCGAGTACTACATCGCGCGCGAGTCGTACTTCCATCCCGACGCGGACTACGACCCGCAGCCTGACCCGTGGATCCAGATCGGCGTGATGACGAAGTTCCTGGGCTCGTCTCAGACTCCCGAGGGCGTTAAGGTCCACGACTACTTGGGCCTTCAGGTCTGGCTTCGCTGGACGCCGAAGACCAAGACCTTCGTCATCTTCCGCAACACGGACTCGTCGTCGGTCTGACGCGGAGGCGCTGGCCTCCGGGAAGCTCTGTGGCCCTCCGCTGTTCCAGGCGTGTGCCCGCCTTCAACCAGTCCAACGCGAACCGCCAGCTCGCAGTGTTGCTCTCCGCCTTGAACTCCAAGCACTGGCCCGCCTGGACATTGGGGAGCGGGCCGACGCTCGTCGACGGCCGCTCGGTCGTGCACCTGAAGTTCGACCAACTCTTGCGCGGCGGCATCGCTCCATCGCAGGTCATCGAGGTGCGGCTGTCGGACGGCGAGCTGACAGAGGCGATGGTCGAGGCGCTGCACGCGGCGGCGATCCCGGCGTGGGCGTATTGACGCGCTCTTCACGGGCCAGTCGTATTGTCGGCACCGGGAGGTGGCCGTGCGCTCGCTGATGAAGTTCCTGTTCGCCGGAGTACTCGGCTGCGCAAGCGTCGGCCCAACGTCTCCAGCTACTCCCGCGGCGACCAAGCGTGTGGCGTCGGAGGGGTCCAGACCGCAACACGAGCTCGAGAGCCTGATTCGCGGTAGCGATGCGCCGGGGCAGCGCCTCGTCGATGACTTCCGCAAGTCGGTCGGCAAGACCTTCGCTGAGTGCGGGGAACGGCTCTGCATAGAGCTGGGTTCCTGCAAGCCGTCCCACTGGGCTTGGTCACACAGCACGATCGAGGGGACGCCCGTGCGCTTCGACCTCTTCGTCGTCGAGATCGAGAACGAGTGCAAGGTCGTGGAGTTCGCGGACTTAAGCGGCGACTACTGGGGCGACTGCAAGATCAGCAAGCGGGTCTGCCCATCGTTGATGGCCGCGATGAGCAGCGACCCCAGCGGCGTGCGCTGCGCGGAGATGGAGATCCTATTTCGGCAAGTCCCCTGCGAGAACCCGATGGAGAGCCTATTCCGCGAACTGGTGGAAGACGCGAAGCGACGTCAGGAGCAGCAGAAGTGACCAGGTGCCCCGCGCTCAAGAGTCGTCCGATCGAGAGCTAGAAGAGGCTCATTCCTGTGCCGAACGGCGTAGCCTTGCTCGTATCGAAGGTGACTACGATGCGGTCCTCGCCTGCGACCGTGACCCGGTTGCCGATCACGCGGTTCTCGTGCATGTCGCCAGCCAAGATGGCGTAGTCGCGCTGCTCCAACCACACGGACACCTTGGTCGGCTCGTCGGGCAGGAAGACAAGGTCGTGCTGGATGGTCGCGACGGGCGGCATGTCCGGCAAGATCTTCTCCAACGACGCGATCGAAAGGCCGACGTCTACCTCGGCACTGCTCGGGCCGACTCGCTGCAACTCGATGGTCACGAGCCGCGGCGTGTTCCGGAACACGAACGGCGTGGCTATCAGGATGCCGATGAGGGCCAGCAACCGAATGCAGAAGATTCGGGCGTGGTGGCGGCGAGAGCCCTTGGCAGCAGCGTAGAGCATCTGGGCAGCGATCTTACCTCTGGGCTCAGTGCTTGCGAGCCAGTCTCTCCCCTCGGCCTCGATGTCCTGCGCCAGCGAGAAACACTCGGCGCAGATGCCGGGCCGGCTCCGGTCCGAGGCCGGGACCAGCAGCGGTACGTTGGGCGCGTGGGCGTCGTTGCAGACCGCGCAGGTCCGCACCGTGCCATCGAGCATGGCCACCGCGCTGGAGGAGTCGTCGTGCTCGGCGAGCACCTTGGTACCCACCTCGATGCTCTCGGAGCAGATGTAGACCGAGATGGCGCAGATTGAGCCGGCACCTCGCGCTGTTCCTTGCCGCAGAAGGAGCACTTCGGGTCCATGCAGCACAGCTTCCCGCCGGGCCAGCAGCCTCGATGAGAACCCTCCGCCCGCCCCCCGCCTCTTCCATACTGGCGGACTCTTCTCCTCCACGAATCGCGGCAGCCCTCGCCCCGAAGGATCGCCCGCGCGCTTCGTCCCTCACGACGACATGACCTTCGAGGCTTCGGCACCGCGTTCGCATTGAGTAGAGTGCCTCGGCGAGCGCGGCGCGCCTTCCTCCTTCCTCAGAGAGACGTAGAGGCCTCTTCCATGGACACCCGGCTCACCTCAGCCCTTCGCGCCTGGCGCGAGGCCTACCCCGGAGAAGAGGCGAGCTGGAAACGGCTGCACGGCTGGCTGCTGGACCACGCCCCAGCGGAGCGGCGCGCGGCCAAGGCGCTAGCGGCGATCGCCCGGCTCGACCTCCACAAGCAACTCGCGCCGCTCTCCGGCAAGAAGATCGACGCGTTCTCCTTCCGCCGCATCGCGGACGCCCTGACGTCCGAAGAAGGCCTCTCGAGCGACCTCGCCGAGCAGGCGGTGCTCTCCTGGGCCGAGGTGCTGGGCGTCCAGGCGCCGGACAGCACGGCGCTGCGCGGCCCGGTCGACCAGGGCCTGCTCGCGGCGACGCTGGACGCGACCCGCTGCCTGCACCTGGCGCTCGTCCACTCCGACCTGCAGTCGACCTCGCAGGTGCGGGTGGAGAACCTCTCGGCGCGGCCGCTCTCGGAGGCTCGCGGTCTCGGTGTGGCTGACCGGCGCTGAGGTCGGCTCCTCGCTGCGGTCGACGACGTGGACCGGGACCATCGAGCGGCTCAAGAGCCGGCAGGTGGCGATCCTCGACGGCGTCTGCCCGCGCATCGGCCCGCAGGCGCTCCACGAGATCCAGGCGCCGACGGTGGGCCGCTGGTGGGTCGAGGTGAAGGACAAGGACGGGGTGCTGCTGCGCACCTTCCAGGACGTGGAGGTCTCGCCGCCGCGGCACTGGCCGCTGGGGCGCGCCCCGCTCTCGTCGCTGGCGGCCTTCGTTCAGCACGCGGACCCGGTCGTCGCGGAGTTGGTGGGCGAGGCCGCAGGCGCCATCGCCGAGGCCGACGCGCGGCCGGCAGCGCTCCGGGCCCTGGAGGCGCTCCAGAACCTGCTCAAGACGCTGGGGCTGACGGCGAGCGATCGCGGGAGTGACGCGCAAGTCGCGGGGCCGCGCCCGGTGCTCGCTTCCGCGCGGGCGTCGTGGCTGGAGCTGCAGCTCCTGCTCGCGGCCTGCCTGGAGCACGGCGGTTTCCCACCGCTCCTCATCTGGGCGAGCTCGGGGCCGGCGCTGGGCCTGTGGACGGGGACCGATCGTCCGGCGCTGACCGAGACCGATGACCCGGTGATGCTCGCCCGCCTGGCAGAGGCGGGCTCGCTGTTCGTGGCTGCGGTGGGCGACCACGTCCTGCGCCTCGCCGACGAGACGCCGGAAACGCTGCGCGCGCTGGATCTCGCGGCGGCGCGTCGCGCGGGAGTCCTCCCGCTCCCTGGCATGGTCCTCGACGACGGCCGGCCGTCAAAGTCGGGGGTGGAGCACGCCGACGTCGCCCGCGAGCGCCTGCTCGATCGCGCGGCCCTGGCCGGGACTCGGACGGGGATGCTCCTCCCCGGGGCCTGGAGCACCAAGCTCGCCCGCGCCGACGTCACGAGCGACGCCGCCCCGCCGCGTCTGCAGGGGTGGAAGCGGCGCCTGCTGGACCTGACGCTCAACAACCCGCTGCTCAACCTGCGCCCGCGCGTGACCTCGGTGCCGCTGCTCGCCGACGACCTCGCGGCGCTCGAGGACTCGCTCGCCAGCGGACAGACGTTCAGCCTGCTGGCCCGCCCGAGCGCTCCGTCGCCCGGCCAGCCTCGCCCGGACGTGACGCCGGAGATGATGAGGGCTTCGAAGGCCGCCGGGACGCTGCTGGTCGATCTTCCGGAGAAGCGCGTCGCCATCCAGGCCAAGAACGCGGTGCGCGCCTACAAGGCGGCCCTCGACGAGGGCGGGGTGCATACGCTCTTCCTCTCGCTGGGCACGCTCGAGTGGTTCGACGCCGCGACGCCGGAGGTGCCCCGCCACGCGCCACTCCTCCTGGTGCCCGTGCTCCTGCGCCGCTCCAAGCGCGGCTACTTCGAGACCAAGAAGGCGGACGCCGAGACCGAGCTCAACGCGGCGCTGCTCGAGCTGCTCCACCGCGAGCACGGCATTGAGGTCCCCGGCGTGAGCCCGCTGCCGGGCGACGCCACGGGCGTGGACGTGAAGGCCGTCTTCGACGCCGTCCGCAAGGCGCTCTCCGGCGCGCCGACCGCGGCGAGGTGGACCGTACGCGAGGAGGCGCAGATCTCCGTCCTCGCGTTCTCCGGCTTCCGCATGTGGCGCGACCTCGACCACCAGGCCGCGGACCTGATGCGCCATCCGCTCGTCCGCCGGCTGGCGGTCGGCGGCGACTCCGGCGAGCCCTTCGCCCCGCCCGACGCCCAGTGGCACCCCAAGGACGTGCTCTGCCCGCTGGACGCCGACGCCTCGCAGCTCTCGGCCGTGCTCTCCGCGGCGAACGAGAAGAGCTTCGTCCTCGAGGGTCCGCCCGGAACCGGCAAGTCGCAGACCATCGCCAACCTCATCGCCCAGTGCCTCTCCGGCGGCAAGAGCGTGCTCTTCGTGGCGCAGAAGCGGGCGGCGCTGGAGGTCGTGCAGTCGCGCCTGGACGCCATCGGCCTGGGCCCCTTCATCCTCGAGCTGCACTCCAAGAAGGCGAGCAAGCCGGAGTTCATCCAGCAGCTGCGCGCCGCGGCCGACTTCCGCGCCCGGGCGCCGGCCAAGGACTGGACCGCGGAGGCGGAGGCGTTGGCGGCCTCGCGCAGGGAGCTCAACGACGTCGTCCGCGCCCTCCACGAGCGGCGCGAGCCGGGGATGAGCGTCTTCGAGGCACTGGCGAAGCTCGAGACGCGCAAGGGGACGCCGCGGCTGGACGGAGGTCTCGACGCCGCGCGCGCCTTCGGAGCGCAGTGGAAGGTGGAGTCCAAGGCCGCGCTGGCGGACCTCGGGCCCACGTTCACGCGACTGGCTCCTGGCTGGAAGGAGCTCGACGCGGTCCGCGTGACCGAGTGGCCTTCGACCCGCCGCACGTTGCTCGAGACGCAAATCGGCGAGCTGACCGAGGCCGCCGAGACGCTGCGCAAGGCGTGCGCCGGCGTGGCCCCCTGGTTCCCGGCTCTCGACGAGGCGAGCGCCGACTCGCTCGAGCTCGCCGACCGGATCCTCGCCGACGTCCAGACCACCCCGCGCCCGACCGCGGCGTTGTTGGCTGGTGGCGAGGACGAGGTCGAGGCGTGGCTCTCGAAGGTCGAAGAGGCGCGCACGCTCGAGACCCGGCTGGAGCCATACGAGCCGTCGATGCTCGCCCAGCCGCTCGACGACTGGCGCGGGACCCTCAAGCAGTGGCTCGGTGTCTTCCTGCTGGGCTGGATCGTCCTGGCGCTGACCGTCCGTTGGGCCGCGAAGCGCGTGGCGAAGTCCAAGGTCCCGCCCTCGAACGCCCTGTTCGGCGACGTCGAGACCGCCCTCTCGCTGCGCAAGGCCAAGACCGAGCTCGGCGCGAGCGCGCCGCGGATCGCCGCGCTCGTGGGCGCGGTGCCGATGGACCCCTGGGAGCTGCCGAAGGTGGACGCTGAGGCGCTGCACAAGCTCTGCGCCTGGTCGCGCTCCTTCCGCAACCGCGCCACCCGATTCCCGAAGGCGACGGGGCTCGCCGCGGCGGGCGGTACCGACGCCTCGCCGGCCATCGCCGCGTTCCGCGAGGCCTACGCCAAGTACTCCGCGGCGGTGCGCGCCGTCACCGGCGCCCTGGAGCTCTCGGGTTCGTGGACCAAGCCGGCCGAGCCGGGACACCTCGCGGCCTCGGTCCTGCGCGCGTCGAAGATTCGCGAGAACGCCTCGCAGCTCCGGGAGTGGGGCGCGTACCGCCGCAATCGGGACGCGTGCCTCGCGCTGGGGCTGACGAAGGCGGTCAAGGCGCTGGAGAAGGACGAGGTGAGCGCGGACGGGCTCGTCGCGGCCTTCGAGCACGGCTGGCTGGCCTGGTGGCTCGAGCAGCGGGTGCTCGCGGAGAAGGCACTCTCGACCTTCGACGGGCTCAAGCAGCGCGGGCGCGAGGAGCGCTTCGCCGAGCAGGACCGGGCGCTGCGCGACCTGGCGCGCGACGAGAATCCGCGCGCGGCTGGCGGCGCGGCTGCCGAGGCTGGACCAGGGCGCGCCCCCCACCTCGCAGGCCGGCATCCTCCTGCGGCAGTTCAACAAGCGCGCGGGCTTCGCCTCGCCGCGGCAGCTCTTTGGCGAGTGCGCGGGGCTCATCCGGCAGCTCAAGCCGTGCGTGCTGATGAGCCCGCAGTCGGTGGCGCAATACCTGGACCCGAGCCAGCCGCCGTTCGACGTGGTGGTCTTCGACGAGGCCTCGCAGGTCCCGACGCACGAGGCCATCGGCGCCATCGCCCGCGGGCGGCAGGTGGTGGTGGTGGGCGACTCCAAGCAGCTCCCGCCGACGTCGTTCTTCCTGGGCCAGGCCAAGGACGAGGAGTGCGAGGACGACGAGGTGCTCGCCGAGCTCGACAGCATCCTCGAGGAGTGCGCCGCCTCGGGCCTGCCCAGCCTGCAGCTCACCTGGCACTACCGCAGCCGGCACCCGTCGCTCATCGCCTTCTCCAACGCCCGCTACTACGCGAACCACCTGCAGCTGCTCCCCGCAGCGCAGGCTCGCACTCCGCGGCTCGGCATCTCCTGCGTCCGGGTGAAGGGGCGCTACGACCGCGGCAATACGGCGACCAACCTCATCGAGGCCGAGGCGCTGGTGGCCGAGGTCGTCCGGCGGCTGAAGCGCCCGAGCGAGAGCAAGCGCAGCCTGGCCGTGGTCACCTTCTCGCGGGCCCAGCAGGCGCTCGTCGAGGACCTGCTCGAGGCCGCGCGGGAGAAGGAGCCCGAGATCGAGCCGTTCTTCGACCCGGAGCGCCCCGAGCCGCTCATCGTCAAGAACCTGGAGAACATCCAGGGCGACGAGCGCGACGTGGTCCTCTTCTCCATCGGCTACGGCCCGGACTCGCTGGGGCGGATCACCGCGAACATGGGGCCGCTGGGGCAGCTCGGCGGAGAGCGGCGCCTGAACGTGGCGGTCACCCGCGCCCGCGAGCAGCTCGTGGTCTTCGTCTCCTTCGAGCCCGCCCAGCTCGAATCTGTCGAGCACGACCGCGCGCGGCCTGCACGACCTGAAGGCCTTCCTGGAGGCCGCCGCCAGCCAAGGCGAGGCGGTGGTGGGCGGCGACGTCTTCGAGGACCCTCCGGCGGACGCGACGATCAAGCGGGCGCTGAAGGCACGGCTCGAGGCCGCGGGCTATGCCGCGGAGCTCAATGTGGGCATCGGGCGGTTCCGCCTGGATCTGGCGGTGGCCAACCCGGACGCGCCGGGGACGTACGCGCTGGGCCTGGAGCTCGACGGCGCGCGGTTCGCGGCAACCGACACGGCGCGCGATCGCGACCGGCTGCGCTGGGAGTCTCTGACCTCGCTGGGGTGGCGGCACCTGTGCCGCGTCCGCGCGCTCGACTGGCACGAGAGCGCGGATCGCGTGGTCTCCGAGGTCACTGCGCTCATCGCGAAGGCCCGGCAGGACGCGGCCCAGCTCGCGGCGCTCCCCGAGCCGCCGGTGCCGACTCCTTCTCCCCAGCCCGAACCCGCACCCGCGCCCGCCTCCGCGCTGGCGCCGGAGGACGCGCCGGAGCCCGCCGTCGAGGAGGCCCCGGCCTTCGTGGCGCAGGCCACCGACGAGGAGCCGTACCGGACGGCGAAGCTCGCGCCGCAGACCAGCGTCTTCGCGTGGACCCTGCCGGAGGTGCCGGACCTGGTCGCGGAGATCGTCGCGGTCGAGGGGCCCATCTCCGAGCGGCTGCTGTGCCGCCGCGTCGCGGAGATCTGGGGCCTGAAGCGCTCGCCAGCGGGGTTCGGCTCCGCGCTCGCCCGGCTCCTGGCGAGGGCTCCGGCGCAGCGGCGGCCGACGTGGAACGAGGGCTTCCTGTGGCCCGCCGGTGCGAGTCCCGACACCTGGCGGCACTACCGCGTCGCCAATCCCGCCGACCCGGTCAGCCGCCGCGACGCCGAGGACATCGCCGTCGAAGAGCTGGCCAACGCCGCGGAGAGCCTGCTCGCCCGTTACGGCGCGATGCCGCGCGAGGAGCTGGCCCGGGCGCTGGCCAAGCGCTTCGGTTTCCGCGGGCTGACCCGGGGCGTCCACCAGCGGATGGAGGAGGGGATCGCGCTCGCCGAGAAGCGGGCGGGAGCTACTCCGGAGGCCAAGACGTGATCTCGTGGAGCCGCGCCTTGACGTACTCGGCGCCGAAGCGCTGCTCCACCGCGAGCGCCAGTCGGAAGCCCAGGCCGTAGACGGGGTCGCCATGAGAGCTCGGAGTGGCGCGCCGCGTGGATGGCGCCCGCGGCCAAAAGCGCGTGGTACTCGACCCACATCGCGAGGCCCTCGACGAGCGTGCGGTCGACCTCGCGGGGCCAGTGGCGCGTCTGCCAGAAGTGCGTCGACTCGTGGACCAGGACACCGTAGGCGATTCCGCGCGGCGTGCCGTGCTCGAGGCAGATGACGGGCCCGCCCGCCTGCTCGGGCGCGAAGAAGCCGATGGGGCGGGGCGTGAACCCTGGCTGGGGGCGGAAGACCCGGCCGTTGAGCGCGGCGATGGTGGCCGCGTGCTCGAGGCGGGTGGGGCAGCTCGGGACCTGCATGCCCAGCGCGCGGGCCATCCACTGGCGGCCGGACTCCGCCAGCTCCGCGGCGTCGTCGACGCTGGTGAGCGCCGAGGTCCAGCACTCGCGGCAGGCCGAGCGCCCGTCGGGCCAGACGTTGCCGCCCCGGAGGCCCAGGGGCGTGTCGCAGAAGTCGCAGCGGAACGGCGCGCTCGCACAGGACGCACAGAAGCGCCGGGGGTCGGGTGGGCGGTGGAGGACAGGCTCGGCGAGCGGACCTCCGCAGGCGTGGCAACGGTGGGCCTCGGTACGCAGGGAGGCCTCGATCGCCGAGTCGCGGCGCGAGGCGACGGGGCCGCTGAGGACGACGCCCGGGGCTCCTTCGAGCGTGGTGGGGCCGTCGGCCAGGGCTCGGCCGTCGAGGACGAGCGGGGCGGCGTCGAAGGAGAGCGCGCGGCCGAGGTGGTGCGGAAAGAGCGCGGCGCCGGGGGCGAGGACGACGGTGCGCCCGCCGATCTCCAGTCGTCGCGGGAGCGTCGTCTCCCCACACTTCGAGCAGGCGCGCCGCTCGCCCAGGACCCGCAGCTCGCCGCAGCCGCAGAACCAGGTCCGGTCGCGCAGCTCGCAGAAGAGCCAGCGCAGGCCGGCCCCGAGGTGCTCGCCGCGAAAGACCGCCCCGAAGTGGCCCTGCCCGAGCGCGGGAGGTGGCGGTGCGCCTCCGCCGCCCAGTGCGACGGCCGCCCGGAAGGCAGGCATCGAGCGTGTAGCGCCTTTCCAGCCGGAGGCGGGCTCGGCGGCCAGCAGGACGGCCAGGGCGTGGGCGGGGCGGGACTCGCTCAACCGGAGAAGCTCCGGCCAGGTCCGGTGATCCGCCCGCGAGAGACGTTTCTAGCGCGGAGCCTGCGAGGCGCAGGCCCTCGGGCACCCAGCTCGCCGCGCGACCGAAGAGCACCACCTCGAGCGACACCTCCGACGACTCGAGCGCGCGGGCCCAGGACCGGAACGAGGCGATTTCGCGATCGACCACGTCGAGCGGGCCGTTGCAGTCCACGAGGAGTTGGAGTCGGCGGGGCACGGACGAGAGGATATCCGCTCGTGGCGCGGCCAGCGCCCTGGGCGACGGCAGGAACTGCTGAGATGCCGTTGCCCTCATGAAGCGCCCTGTCGGGGAAAGCCTCGGCATCTGTTCTTCCGAGGCGCGCTGTTGGTGGTGCCGGGCCTCCGCGCCCGGGGCATCCTCGGCATCCGCTTGTCCGAGGCGCGCTGTTGGTGGTGCCGGGCCTCCGTGCCCGGGGCATCCTCGGCATCCGCTTGTCCGAGGCGCGCTGTTGGTGGTGCCGGGCCTCCGTGCCCGGGGCATCCTCGGCATCCGCTTGTCCGAGGCGCGCTGTTGGTGGTGCCGGGCCTCCGCGCCCGGGTGCAGCCTCGGCATCCGCTCATCTGTGGCGCGCTGTCGGTGGGCACTCGCCAGGCGCTGCGACAAATCCGCAGCGCGCCACCGACTCAGAGGCCACCAAGATGCTCCGGGCACGGAGGCCCGGCACCACCAACAGCGCGCCACCGATACAGGGATCGCGAAGATGCCCAGGGCAGAAGAGCTATCCTCCGGCACCATGCGCACACCCCAGGCAGGACTCCTCTTCGCGTTCCTACTGGCCCCGGCCCTGGCGCACGCCGCCGAGCACCACGTCAGCCCCACCGGGACCGTGGCCGGCACCGGCGCCGCGAGCGCTCCGTGGAACCTGGCCACCGCGCTCGCCCAGCCCTCGGCCATCCGCCCGGGCGACACCGTGCTGCTCCATAGCGGCACCTACTCCGGCGCCTTCCTCAGCGCGCTCACCGGCAGCGACGGCATCCCCATCACCGTGCGCAGCGCGCCGGGCGAGTGGGCAACGATCGACGGCAAGGGCGCGACCGAAGCCACCTTCACTGTCGAGGGCGCGTCGACCGTCTACCGCGACTTCGAGATCACCAACACCGACCCGGACCGCGGCGGCGCCAGGGCCGGCGGGTTCGACGTGCGCGGCCCGAACGTCAAGCTGATCAACCTCGTCGTGCACGACACCGGCGGGAACGGCTTCTGGTCGGGAGCCACCAACGCGGAGATCTACGGCTGCGTCATCTTCCACAACGGCTACGACGACACCGACCGCGGCCACGGACACGGCGTCTACACGCAGAACGCGACCGGCACCAAGACCCTCGCCGACAACGTCGTCTTCGGTGGCTACAGCTTCGGCCTCCACGCCTACACCGAAGGGGGCGACCTCCAGGGCTTCGACTTCGTCGGCAACGTCCTCTTCAACGCCGGCGTCGCCTCGTCGGTGAGCGGCCACAAGGACGACTGCCTCGTGGGCGGGCTGAAGCCGGCGGACCGCATCTCGCTGCGCGAGAACCTCGTGTGGGCCATCGGCGGGAACACCCGGGCGGTGCAGCTGGGCTACTCGGTCGCCAACGGGTCGGTGGAGCTCAGGGACAACTACGTCATCGGCGCGGTCAACTTCGCCAAGCCGTGGTCGTCGGTGACGATGAGCGGCAACACGCTGTGCACGGTGACGGGCGTCGACACCGCGCAGTACCCGGCCAACACCTACCTGACCGTGGACCCGGCGGCGCCGAAGGTCTTCGTGCGGCCGAACAAGTACGAGCCCGGCCGCGCGCACGTGGTGGTCTACAACTGGCTCCGCGCCGCCAGCGTGGACGTCGACGTCTCCAGCGTCGTCGCCGCCGGGGCCCGCTACGAGCTGCGCAACGCCCAGAACGTGCTCGCGGCGCCGGTGCTCTCCGGGACCTACTCCGGCGGAAAGCTGGCGGTGCCGATGGCCGGTCTCCAGCCGGCGCAGCCCATCGGCTCGCCGGGGGCGTACGAACCCGCCGACCAGACGGGGACGCTCTTCAACGTGTTCGTGCTCACCTCGACGAATGGCGCGCCGCCGCCGGTGGACGCTGGGACCATCGCGCCGCCGGATGCTGGGGTCGCCGCGCCCGCGGATGGAGGGGCGAGCGCGAGGGTGGACGCGGCGGTCGCGATCCCGGGCGCCGATGCTTCGCGAACCGTGGACGCCTCCGCGGCTCGGAGCGATTCCGGGGAGGCCCCAGCCGTCGATGCTGGCGCCGTCGCAGGAGAGGACGCTGCCTTCTCGGCCGGGGACGGTGGACGTTCCGGCAGCGTCTCAGGATGCGGGTGCGCGGCGGGCGGCGGCACGGCGCACTTTGTGCTCGGACTGTTGCTGGTTGCCGGATTCACGATTCGTCCCAGGACGAGCCGACGACCGCGCCAAGAAGGCCGGCAGCTTCACTAGCGCGCTAAGGATCTTCACCTTCGCGAAGGCGCCCCGGCGCGGAGGCCGGCAGCTCCACAAGCGCGCCTCGGACAAACGGATTTCAGGGATGCCCGGGAAGCCCCGACGCGCTCCCGAGATCGCCGTGCCGCCGCTACTTCCAGGAGGCGGAGAGGGTCGCCACCGAGCTGCCCCGAGGATGGCCGCAGTCCACCTTCACGCTCTTCGCGCCGGTCGAGCTCGAGCATGGCCTGGATGTACCCGGCGACCACCCAGGAGTGCTGGAGGGAGTTGTGCTCGTCGCGGATCTCCACGACGGCGAGGCCCGGCTCCTGCCGGGTGAGCACCGCCTCGCCGGTGTTCTGGTAGCGGCGCCACAGGCCGACGAAGGCCTCGAGCGAGCGCAGGGTGGAGAAGAGCATCAGGAAGATGCGGTAGATGCTGCCCAGGTCCCGCCGCGCGCACCAGGCGCCCATCACCCGCAGCTCCTGCTCGCCCGAGGGCCCGAAGTGCGCCGCGAGCTGGGCCAGGAAGTCGTTCTGGAGCTGCGCCGGGTAGTTGCGGCTCGTGAGCAGGTCGGTCTCGAAGCTCTGCCGGACCTCGGGGGAGAACTTCGCGGCCAAGAGCTTCGCGAACTCCTGCTCGCCGAAGCGCTCGCGACACCAGAGCTGCATCCCGCGGGGACTGGAGCCCTTCACGGTCGCCTGCTCGCTCATCGTGGCCTCCACGATCTGGCGATCCTCATCGCCGCTCCCGACGAACCCGCCTTGCGTCGCGGGTGCCGGCCCCGAGTACCACGGGGCAGCAGGGTGCGGAAGCGACAGGCCGTGCTTCCACCCTTTTGCCATTTCTAACGATGAGAGCTTCCGCGGTGCCTGCTGCGCGACGACGCGGAGGAGATCTTCGCGAGCGAGGGGCTGCAGACGCTTCAGTCGCTCCTGGAGGGAGAGCAGCCGCTGGGCCGTCTGCTCGACCGCGGGCGTGCGCCGCACGTCAACAGCGACGACCCGGAGGTGTTCGGGACCCTCTCGCAGGACCGCGACGTTGGGCAGAGCCCGAGGCCCGGAGTCCAAAGCGCTCGCGACGAAGCGACTAAGATGGCGGCTCACGGCCGACGCTTCGACAGAGCACCTCCATGACATCCACGAATCGCAGTCGATCTCGCGCTGCGAAGATCTGCCTCGCGCTCGCCACATCCCTGGCCAGCTGCAGCGGGCCGGGCTCCGGCAGCGACACCCCCATCGTCGACCGCGCCTCGCGTGGCACCTACACCTGCCGCGTTCAGCGCCCCATCACCGAGCACCACCCCTTGTTCTGGAGCCACGGTCACGGCCTCGCCACCGACGGCACCACCGCCTTCCTCGCCCGCAACGAGGGGACGGTCGTCGACTACTTCCCCGGCCCGCTCTCGCTCACGGTCTCCACTGTCGCGGCCGACGGCACGATGGGCGCGGGGACACGCATCGCGGGCGACGACACCAGCGGCGTGACCGCGGTGGCCTTCACCGCCCGCCCCGGCGGCTTCGCGCTGGCCTTCGTCGACGGCTCGACCCTCAAGCTCGCGCTGCTCGACTCCGCGGGAGCGCTCGTCGGCAGCCCGGTGAACGTGGGCCCGTCCAACCTCGACTACCTGACCTCGCTTCACCTGGCCTCAGGCGGGAGCGGCTTCGGGCTCCTCTACACGGTGCCGGCGACCGGCGGCCGGGAGCTGTACTACCTGGGCCTGGACTCCTCGGGAAAGGCCAGCGCCACGCCACGCAAGCTGGCCACGGGCGGCGTGTACAACTTCTTCGCTGCCGCCATCGCCGCGGTCGCCGACGGCTACGCCCTTCTATGGAGCGAGCCGAAGGGCACCCGCGCCCACGTGTCCTTCGCCAAGGTCGACCCGTCCGGCGGCGACGCCGTGGCGCCCACCCGCGTCTCGGTCACGGACGAGGACGGCGTCGACTCCGGGGGCGCCATCGGCTTCGCCAGCGCCACCGTCTCGCTCCTGCCGGTCGACGGCGGCTACCTCGCCGCCTGGTCCGAGACCCGGGAGGCACGCAGCGACGCCTGGGCGGTGGTGCGGCTGGTCCGCCTGGACGGCGCGGGCCGGGCCAGCGGGACCCCGGTGGCGATGCGCGCGCGGCAGGGCGACTTCGACGAGGTCGAGCCCACGCTGGTGCGCTTCAAGGACGCGGTGGCGGTGCTCTGGGGCCGCCAGAGCCACATCTACATCTGCGGCGGCTGCGTGCCCGACACCAGCCTCGACCTCGTCCTGGTCGACCCCAAGGAATCTGACCCCGGTGAGCAACGTGCTCTCCCAGCCCCGCGAGCCGAAGGCCGGCGGCGTCCTGCGGCGCAACGCGGTCGCGCTTGGCAACACCCTGCTCACCACGTTCGAGCTCACGCTGCACACCACGGCGACCCCGGGCTCCTCCGCGCTGGTCTGCGAGTAGGCCGCGCGCCAGGGCTTGCTAAAGATAGGCAGCTACTTTGTGACATGAACCGGGTCGTCCGGACGGGAGGTACGGAGGTGCGGCGACGAGCGCGTTACCACGCGCCCAGGTCTGGGGTACTCCCGCCTATCATGCGAGACACCATGACCCCTCCTGTCCGGCTTCTCTCTCTCTGCTCCCTCCTCGTGCTCGGCGGCTGTGCCGCCTACAGCGCGGCGCGCAGCGGGGAGCAGGCCTTCGAGCGCGGCGACTACGAAGGCGCGGTGGCCTACTACGGGGAGGCGGTGCGGCTGAAGCCGGCCGACGAGGACTACGCCCGCGCCTACGCGCAGGCCCGGCACGCCGCCTCGCAGGACGCGCAGTTCAGGGGCGACGGGGCGCGCAATGCGGGAAACCTGAACCTGGCGCTGAGCGAGTACCAGCGCGGCGACCGGCACGAGCACACCCCGAGCTCGCGCAGCGCATCGAGGACACGAGCCAGGAGCGGAGCCGGGTCGCGCAGGCGCTGGCCGCGGCGCAGGCGGAGCTGCTCCCAGGGGCGGCTCGAGCCGGGGCTCGCGGCGCTGCGCGCCATCGGGCCGTATGCGCCGACCTTCCCCGAGCTGCCCGGGCTCATCGACGGGACGACGCGGACGCTGTGTGACCAGGCGGTGTCGGAGGGCCGCGCCGCGTTCGAGCGCCGCGACTACGCCAAGGCGCAGGTCCAGGCGCAGCGGGGGCTGGGGTTCCGGCCCGACGACCGCGGCGCGTTCGACCTGTCCGCGCGGGTGGCCGCGCGCCTGCGCAGCGAGGCCTCGGCGGCGCTGGGCGCCGAACGGCTCGGTCAGCGCCAGTACGCGGAGGCGGTCGAAGCGTACCGGCGCGCGGTGGAGGAGGACTCGAGCAACCTGCCGGCGCAGGCGGGCCTCGACGGCGCCCGCGCGGCCTTCGCCGACGCCCTGCGACGCCAGTCGGAGGATGCGGAGCGGGCCGGCCGGCTCGGCCGAGCGCTCAACCTGACGCGCGAGGCCCTCACCCACCAGCCTGCCGGGCCGGGCCGACAGGATCTGGAGGTGCGCGCCCAGGGGTTGGCCGAGCGTCTCGCGGCGCGGCTCGACCAGCGGCAGGGCGCGGCGCTGCGCGCGGGGAACCCGGGCGCCGCCTTCGCCTACCACGCGGCGGCGGCGGGGCTGCGCGGCGGCTTGGCGAGCCCACCTCCGGACCTGGCGCCGCTGCTGAGCTACTCGGTCGAGCTGGCTCCGGCCCCGGGCTCGGCGCTCGCCGGGCGCGTCTTGGCCCAGCTCTCCCAGCAGATCGCCCGGGGGTTGCCCCAGGGCGTCGCGCTGGTCCCGGCGGGAACGTCGGCGGACGCCCAGCTGCGCGTGTCGGTCTCGGCGGTGCGCTACGACCACACCGTGCCTGCCGTCGAGAGAAGGTCGGCGAACTACGTGGAGCGGATCGACGTCGTCCCCAACCCGCGCCACCGGGAGCTGCGGCACGCCGTCCGCGAAGCTCGGAGAGCGCCGGCGGCTGGTCGAGGCCCGGCTCGAAGGGGAGCTGAGCGCCTTGCGGGCGCGCCAGCAGGCCGCGGAGCGGGCGGAGCGCGAGGTCCACCGCGAGAGGCGCGAGGCCGAGGAGGCCGCGCGCCGCCAGGCGGACCAGCTGCAGCGCGAGGCCGGAGCCGAGTCGACGCGGTCGTCGCTGCTGGCGGTCGAGGTCGGCAAGCTCGAGGAGCAGCAGCGGCGGCTGCAGGAGGAGCTGCGGCGGGAGACGCGTCCCGCCGAACGCCAGGCGCTGGAGCAGCGCCTCGCGGAGCTGCGCAAGAAGGAGGGCACGGCGCGCCAGCAGATGCACGAGGCCAGCGCGCACGCCGACGCGCTGCTGCAGAAGGCGCGCAAGCTCGTCGAGGACCCGCCCGAGACCGACGACCTGCGGCGGGCCCGCGCGGAGCAGCGCCGGACGCGGCAGGAGGCGGAGGGCTTCTACGCGCAGACCGTCGCGCCGCTCGAGGCCGAGCGCGAACGGCTGGGGCGCGAGCAGCATTCCAGGACGGAAGCGCTGGCGCGCGAGCCCGAGCACGTGCGCAGCCCGGTGGAGGCGGTCTACACCTACGGCGTCGAGCACCACCGGCTGGCCGCCCGCGCGGCGGAGCTGGTGACCCTGGTCGACCACGCCTTGGGCGAGGAGCGGCTGCGGCTGGAGGCGTCGTCGGAGCGCGTCGCCGAGGACACCACCTTCCCCGGCGCGCGCGTCCGTGGCGAGCCCGACCTCTACCTGCCGCCGGACCCGCTCGAGCTGCCCTCGGACGAGCTCTTCGAGCGCGATCTGGTGGCGGATCTCGCTTCGCGCGTCGACGACGCGGTCGCCCGGGCGCTGGCAGACCACCGCTCGCGCTTCGCGGTCCTGGCCGCGCGATCGAGCGGCGAGCGGCGGTTGAGCTACTACGTGTTGGCCTGGCGTTCGGGGGTGGCGCTGGACGGCGGGCTCGCCGCGCAAACTCGCGAGGCGATCCTGGAGGCCTGCGGGTACGACCTCTCGACGGGGATGGTCTTGCCCGAGCGGCTCGATCCCTGAACACGCTGAATTCCATCCATCCCTGTCGGGCGGGGCGGGGTCGGTAGTACCGGACCTCCATGTCCGGCGCACCTTCCTGAAAGAGCCCAGAAGTAGGCGCGCTCGAGCAGCCCAGCCGGCCGGCGCAGAGGCGCGCGCCAATGACGTCCCCCGCCGCGCACGGTAAAGTCGCCCGCACAACGGTCGGCCCCCAGGTTCACCCCGGGGCCGCGGAGCGGGAGGAAGCCCCATGGACGCAGTCGCGCCGCTGCCGATGATCTCCCATGCGGCGAAGAGCGCGGCGACCATGGAGAAGCTGATGGCGCACCCGCGCCTGGCGGACCTGGTCCTCCACCGGCTCCTGGGCGGCATGACGGTGGAGCCCGACCCGCTCCTGGGCGGCTCGATGCGCGCGACGCTGCTCAAGATCGGCGCGGCGGTCCTGCCGATCGAGGCCATCCCGGCGATGGCCAAGGTCACGGCGGCGACGCGGAAGATGCACGAAGGCTCGCTGAAGGCGCACCGGGAAGGCGGACCGCTGGTCTGGGTCACCTGGCCGGTGCCGGCGGCGATCATCGCCACCTTCGACGCCGCCATCTACTGCCCGGAGAACTTCTACTCCGTCGCCAACGCCGGCGACCCGCGAGGCAGCACGCGGATGTGCGAGGTGGCCGACCTCAACGGCGTGCCCGCGGAGATCTGTTCGATCAACCGCTGCATGCTCGGCTCGTACTTCGCCGGCGAGATGCCGCGGCCGACGCTGGTGGTCACCAACAACCACCCCTGCGACGGCAACCACACCGGCAACACCATCCTGCGCGACCTGGCCGGGTGCGAGCACTTCTCCATGGGCGGCGCCTACGACAAGTCGCCGCAGACGGTGGCGGTGTGGGCCAAGTCGGCCTGGGAGCTCGTCGGCGTGCTGGAGAAGAAGTTCGGTCGCCCCATGGACTGGGAGCGGCTCAAAGTCTTCGCCGAGCGGATCAACCGCATCAACCGCGCGCTGAACAAGGTGACGGAGCTGCACCGCAACCTGCCCAGCCCGGGCCTGGTCAACGCGCTGTCGGTCTACTGGCGCGTGGTGGCGGCGCAGGGCTGGCTGGAGGAGATGGCCGACGGCGCCGAGCTGCTCCTGAAGGCCGCCGAAGAGATCATCGAGAAGGCCCGGCGGACCGGCGCCAAGCGCGAGCGGCTGCGCGTGGTGCTCGGCGACCAGGCCATCGCCTGGACCGACTTCGCCGGCTGGCTGCGCAAGGAGTACGGCGGCGCGCTCGTCGCCGACTACATCGGCAGCTTCCACCACCCGCAGATAGACACCTCCAGCCGCGAGAAGCTGATCGAAGGCCTGGTGCTGGACCGGCTGCACATGAGCATGGTGCGCCAGGCCCACGGCGCCATGGAGTACACGCTCGACGAGCTCTCGACGGTGCTCAGCGAGTACGACGCCGACTGCGTCCTCTTCCACGCCAACGTGGGCTGCAAGCACAACATGGCCCTGCGCCGGGAGATCGAAGAGCTGTGCCAGCAGGCCAAGGTCCCGGCGCTCTTCCTGGACGCGGACATCGTCGACAGCCGCGTGGTGGGCGAGAAGGCGCTGCGCGACAAGATCCGCGCGTTCCTGGCAGCCGAGGGGTTGCCCCGATGAAGGTGCTCGAGACCTTGCGCGCCCGCGCGCACCTCCCCGTCGCCGACGCGGCCCGTGCCGCCAGGGCCCGGGGTGTGCGCCCGGTGGCGGTCCTGTGCGGCTTCGTCCCGCCCGAGCTCGTCCACGCCGCCGGCGCCCAGCCCATCCGCCTGCGCTCCACTGGCCACGGCGCGACCGACCGCGGCGCCACCTACTTCGCGCCCACGCACTGCAGCCTCGTCCGCCGCGTCTTCGACATGGCGCTGCGCGAGGAGCTGGCGGGCTTCGACGCGGTGCTGCTGGCCACCGGCTGCGACCACTCGCGGCGCACCTACGACGCCTGGCGCCACGCCGACGCCAAGCCGGCGCTGCGGCACCTGCTGGTCGTCTCCGCGGACTCCACCGACTCCGCGGTCGCCACCTTCGAGCACGAGCTGGCGCGGCTGCGCGACGTGCTGCAGAAGGCCTTCGGCGTCGAGGTCACCGACTCGAGGCTCGCGGACTCCATCGCGCTCTACGACCAGCAGCGCGAGCTCCTGGAGGCGGTCTACCGCGAGCGCGCGAAGCCCGAGTGCCCGCTGACCGGCGCCGACGTCCTCGCGCTCAACCTGGTGCTCGCCACGGAGCCCGTCGAGGAGGGCAACGCGCTCCTGGAGGAGCTTCTGCGCGAGCTGCCCCAGGCGCGGCGTGCGCCGCCCCAAGGCGAGCTGCGGCTCTTCCTGGCCTCCGGGCACTTCGAGGAGCTCTCGCGGATGGAGGTCCTCGAGCGGCACGGCGGCCGCGTGGTGCACGACCTGATGTGCACCGGCACCGGCTACTTCCAGGGCCGCGTGGACCGCACCCGCGCCCCGCTCGCGGCGCTGGCCGAGCGTGGGCTGCGGCGGCTGAGCTGCCCGCACGCCTCCGACGAGCTCGTGCGGCGCACCCGCTTCATCGCCGACACCGTGCGCGAGTGGCGCTGCGACGGCGTGGTGCTCGACCGGCTCAGCTTCTGCGCCATCTGGGCCGCCGAGAACTTCGTGCAGCGCCGGCGGCTGAAGGAGGCGGGCATCCCGGTGCTGGAGGCTCGAGGGCGAGCTCGGCGGCTCTGGGGAAGGGCAGCTGCGCACGCGGCTGGAGGCCTTCGCCGAGCAGATCCGCAACACGGCGAGCGCGCGATGACCCGCTGGGCGATGGGCATCGACGTCGGGTCGCTGACGGCCAAGGGCATCCTGCTCGCCGACGGGCAGGTCGCCGCGAGCCACCTCTCCCGTGCGCGGCCCAACGCCCGGGAGTCGGTGGAGACGGTGGCCGAGGCGCTCTGCGGCCAGAAGGGCCTGCGGCGCGAGGACGTCCACGCCATCTGCCTGACCGGCTACGGCCGCTTCCAGGCGCCGTTCGCGGCCATCGAGAAGTCGGAGATCAGCTGCCACGGCCTGGGCGCCTCGATCGTCGAGCCGACCGTCCGCACCGTCGTGGACATCGGCGGCCAGGACAGCAAGGTGGTCGCGGTGGACGAGCGCGGCCTCGTCCAGGACTTCGCGATGAACGACAAGTGCGCCGCGGGCACCGGCCGCGCGCTGGAGGTGCTGGGCAAGGCGCTGGGCGTCGAGGTGGAGGCGCTGGGGCCGCTGGCGCTCAAGGGCAAGCCCGGGCGGGGCATCTCCAACCGCTGCAGCCTCTTCATGGAGAGCGATGTGCTGCAGGCGCGGCGCGACGGCGTGGATCGTGCGGCCATCGCGCGGGCCATCGTCGAGGCGGTGGTCGCGCGCGTGCTGTCGCTGGCCTCCAAGGTGCCGGTGAAGTCGCGCGTGTGCCTGACGGGCGGCGTCGCCAAGAACCCCGGCGTCGCCGCGGCGCTCGAGCGGCAGCTGGGACAGCCGCTGTGCGCGCTGAAGTTCGATCCCCAGCTCATCGGCGCGCTGGGCGCGGCGCACTTCGCCCATCGGGACGCGTCCGCGCCTGCGGGAGCCCAACGATGATCGACGTCGTCTGCGATGCCGGCTCTCGCTACACCAAGGTCGTTGCCGCGCGTCCCGGCGAGAAGGCGGTGGTCCTCGTCGCCCGCTCTCACGAAGCGGTGGATCTGGGCGCGCTCGTCAAGCAGACGGCGAGGGCGCTCTCGCCAGGGGTGTTCGAGCCGACCCGCGTCTGGATGATGGGCGACCAGGACGCGGGCTCCCCACCCGTGTTGGGCGCGGCGCTCGAGCGGCTGGGGAGGGCGGCCCAGCGACCGCTGCGGACGGCTTCGGCGCTGGCCCGTGCTGCCGGCTCGCTCGGCGACGAGGTGCTGATCGCCGACTGCGGCGCATTGCGCACCCGCGTCTTCGAGGTGGTGAAGGGCAGCGCCGCGACGCGCTCCTGGGAGAACGAGCGTTGCACCTCGGGCGCCGGTCGCTTCATCGAGACGATGGCCGCGGCGCTGCACGTCGAGCCCGAGGGGATCGACGGCTGTGCCACGGCCGCGAAGGATCCCTGCCGCGTCTCCAGCCCGTGCCCGGTCTTCGCCGAGAGCGAGGTCGTCAGCCAGATCAACGCGGGTCGCGCCCGCGAGGACGTGCTGGCCGGGGTGGTGGCGCACGCGGTGGAGAAGGTGGCGACGCTCGTCGAGCGCGCCCGGCCGCAGGGCAAGAAGCTCGCCGTCGTCGGCGGGCTGGCGAAGCTGCGGGTCTTCCGCGCTGGTCTGGCGGCGAAGCTCTCCGCAGTGACGCTCCTCGACGCGCCGGTCGATCCAATGCTGGTGCCCTGCCTCGCCGCGCTCTCCCAGGTGCAGGACGCGCCGGCGGGCCAGTGGCCGGTGGTCGAGCGGCTGCCGTGGAGCCTGCGCGATGCCGCTTGAGGCCGAGTTGGACGGCCTGGGCCGTGCGGTGCTCGAAGCGCTTCGCGCGCACCCGGAGGAGTTTGGCGCGGCGCGGGCGGCGAAGACGGGTCCCGTGCAACCGGCGCCGCACCTGGGGACGGGGCTGGTGCTCGAGTCGGAGACCGGCCTGTTCCTGGGTGAGGCCCCGGCGCGCTCGCTGAGCCTGGCCATTCCGGTCTACGAGCCGTTCGAGGCTCGGGTATGGACGTTCGGCCCCGACTTCGCCCCATCGGCTGAGCCGCGCGACTTCCTGCAAATCCTTGTCGCGCAGATGCCGGCTCCAGCCACGCGCGTCCAGCTCTCGCGGATGGCCTCGCTGCGCAGCCTGGCCCGGCGCGCCCCGGGCTGGTTCGCGCACAGCGACGGCTCGGCGACGGGTGTGCGGGTGCACCGGCAGCTGCTGGCGTCGGGGTTCGCTCAAGCGCAGCTCGCCGACGCGCTCGTCGCGCAATTTCGGGACGAGCCTCACCCCCTGACCCCCTCTCCGGCTTCGCGGAGAGGGGGAACTCGAACCCCTGCTCCGAGTGATTGGGGCTGCGCCACGACGCGTCTCCGCTCGGTGGCCGTGGCGGTGGGAATCCCCTCGGCGCGAGCGCTCGAGCTCATGCGCCCGTTCGCCGAGCGGCTGGCGCAGCTCAAGGATTCGCTGGTGCCATCTGAGCGCGGGCAGACCGGCGCGCTCGAGGTCTGTGAAGGCAAAGACTGCCGGAGCTGCGACGAGGCGGTTGTCTGCGACAAGGTCCGCGAGGTGCTGGCCGCGGACCGCGCCAAGAAGGGAACGAGGGAACCATGAACGCGTTCACCATCGCCTGTCTCGGGAAGGGCGGCACCGGCAAGACGCTGGTCTCGACGCTGCTGGGACGAATCGCGCGCGACCAGGGCATCCGCACCCTGCTCGTCGACGCAGACCCGGTCGGCGGGCTGTCGATGACGTGCGGCATCCAGGGCGCGCTGACGGTGGCCGAGGCGCGCGAGCAGATCATCGACCGCGTCAAGGCGCTCACCCCGGACTCGCCGCCGGAGGAGACCCGGGAGATCGCCGAGTGGATGGTCGCCCAGGCGCTCGTCGAGAGGGACGGGCTGGCGTTCCTGGCGATGGGGCAGCGCCGCTCGCTCGGCTGCTACTGCTCGCTCAACCTGCTCCTGCGCAAGATGATTGGCGCAGTCGTCGAGCGGTTTGATCTGGTGGTCGTGGACGCCGAGGCGGGAATCGAGCAGGTCAACCGCGAGGTGGTCGAGCGCGTGGACCAGGCGCTCTTGCTCAGCGACGGCTCCCAGCGGGCGGTGCAGACGTGCCTCTTGGTGAAGGACACCATCGGCCGGGTGCCGATGATGGAGCGCTGCCGGATGGGCGTGCTCTTCAACCGCGTCGCCGGCGTCGATGAAGCGCACCGCAAGACGCTCGAGCAGGCGGGGTTGAGCGTGGTGGGCGTGCTGCCGGCGGATGACGAGGTGAGCAAGGCCGACCGCGCGGGGACGACGTTGCAGGCGCTGGGGCCGCAGACGGCGGTCTACCGGATGCTCGCGCAGGCGTTGAAGGGCGTCGGGCCGATTCGTAGCGGGCCCTCCCCCCTGCCCCCTCCCCAAACTGCGGGAGGGGGTTCGCTCTTGCTCGAGTCGACCTACGTCGAAGCTCTTGGCACCGCGTCCTCCCTGCTCCTTCGTGGATTCGCTTCGATCGCTACCCCTGCCGAGACCGGCTGGGAGGGCTCGGCACGCTGTGGCCGGTGGTACACTCCTCCCGACTTCGAATCGGCGCTCCATTCTCCGAGTTGGCGATGACTCGTTCCTCGGCTGCCACGCTGCTGGTCCTCTGGCTCGCGCTCCTGGCGCAGCTCGGTGCGGCGGCGTGCCATGCGCCGCTGGAGCTGGCTTCGTGCGAATCCACCAGCGCCGATTCGCAGGTCGAGCACCAAGAGCAAGTCGTCCAGGAGCCGGTGGTTCTCGTCGAGAGCCTGCCGATGGGGCGCTGGCAGGGCGACGAGTGCCCGCCGCCCGTCTCGCCTGCCGCAGGCGAGATCCTCCACGTCCCCAAAGCCTGAGCCCGAAGCGCTCGCCTCTCGCTGGCCCCGGCGCCTCGAGGGGCGGGCGGCGCGTCCGTCGTCCATGCGGCCCTCGCGGCCCGCGACCCCTTCGCCTCAGGACCTCCTCATGCCTCTTCGGATCTCCGGTTCACTCCCGCTCCCGCCCGCGCAGCAGTCTGCCTCCGGACCCGGCTCGAGCGCCTTCCAGCAGCGGCTCCAGCAGCGCCAGGCCGTCGGTGGCTCGAGTCGCCAGACCGCACCGGTCGCGAGCGACGCCACCTCCCAGGCGCTCGACCTGCTCGCCCAGCAGCAGGCGTCCAACCTTCAGTACCTGAAGCTCCAGCACGAGCTGGGCTCGCCCAGGCACTCCGTCATCTCGAACTGCCTCAAGGCACGTCACGACACCCTGAAGAACTCCATCTCCAACCTTCGCTAGCCCGCGTTCCCGCACGAGGAGAACGACCATGACCGACGTCCTTACGCCCGCAGCCCGCTCGGGCCTGACGGAAGAAGAAGCCGCCCGCCGCTTCGCCACGGAGGGGCCCAACGAGCTGCCCTCGCAGAAGCCCCGCGGCGTGCTCGCCATTGCGCTCGAGGTGGTCAAGGAGCCGATGTTCCTGATGCTGCTCGCTGCGGGCGCGCTCTACCTCGCCCTGGGCGAGCCCGGAGACGCCGCGCTGCTCCTGTTCTTCGTCTTCGTGGTCATGGCCATCACCATCGTCCAGGAGCGGCGCACCGAGCGCGCCCTGGACGCCCTGCGCGACCTGTCGAGCCCGCGGGCCCTGGTCGTCCGCGGGGGCCAGCGCCGGCGCATCGCCGGCCGCGAGGTCGTGCGCGGCGACCTGATGGTCCTCGCCGAGGGCGACCGGGTGCCGGCGGACGCGCTCCTGCGCGAGGGCGCGCACCTGTCCGTCGACGAGTCGCTGCTGACCGGCGAGTCGGTGCCGGTGCGCAAGCAGGCCTCCTCGAGCGCGGCCGGGCTCGACGCCCCGGGCGGCGACGACCTGCCCTCGCTCTTCTCGGGCACGCTGGTGACCGGCGGCCAGGGCCTCGCCGAGGTCGTCTGCACCGGCGTGAAGACCGAGCTCGGCAAGATCGGCAAGGCGCTGCACACCATCGAGGCCCAGGAGACGCCGCTGCAGCTGGCCACGGAGCGGCTGGTCAAGCGCTTCGCCGCGGTGGGCCTGGGGCTGTGCGCCCTGGTGGTGCTGGCCTTCGCGCTCGCCCGCGGCGGCACCGGCGACGTCTGGAAGCAGGGCCTGCTGGCGGGCATCGCCCTGGCCATGGCGACGCTGCCCGAGGAGTTCCCGGTGGTGCTCACCGTCTTCCTGGCGCTGGGCGCCTGGCGCATCTCGCGCAGCAACGTGCTGACCCGGCGGATGCCCGCGGTGGAGACGCTGGGCTCGGCGACGGTGCTCTGCGTGGACAAGACCGGGACGCTCACCCAGAACCAGATGACCGTCGCGCGGCTGGTGGCGGGGGACGAGGAGCGCGAGCCGGCCGGGGCGGACCTGCCGGCGCCGTTCCTCGAGCTGGCGCGGGCCGCGGTGCTCGCCAGCAAGCAGGAGCCGTTCGACCCGATGGAGCGGGCCATCCACGCCGCGCTCGCCAAGGTGGACCCGGCGGCCCGGCCGTTCCAGGAGCGCGCGCTCGTCCACGAGTTCCCGCTCGCCCCCACGCTGCTGGCGATGACGCAGGTGTTCAAGGCGCCGGGCGACGACGGGGTCCAGCTGTACTGCAAGGGCGCGCCCGAGGCGGTGGCCCGGCTGTGCCGCCTGAGCCCGGAGCGCGTCGCGGCGCTGGAGGCGCGGGTGGCGGCGCTGGCGGCGCGCGGGCTGCGGGTGCTCGCCGTGGCCCGCGGCCGCGCGCCGGGCGAGTCGGCGCTCCCGGCCTCGCACGCGGAGCTCGCCCTCGAGCTCTGCGGCCTGCTCGGCCTGGAGGACCCGCTGCGGCCCACGGTGCCCGCGGCGGTGCGCGAGTGCCAGGCCGCGGGCATCCGGGTGGTGATGATCACCGGCGACTACCCGGCCACCGCCCAGTCCATCGCGAGGCAGGCGGGCCTGGCGTCCCCGGAGCTGGTCATCACCGGGCCGGAGCTGGAGGCGATGGGCGCCGAGGAGCTCAAGGAGCGGCTGGCGCGGGTCAACGTCTTCGCCCGCGTGGTGCCCGAGCAGAAGCTGAAGATCGTCCAGGCCTTCAAGGCGCGCGGCGAGGTGGTGGCCATGACCGGCGACGGGGTGAACGACGCCCCGGCGCTCAAGGCCGCGCACATCGGGATCGCCATGGGCGGCCGCGGCACGGACGTGGCGCGGGAGGCCGCGGCGCTGGTGCTGCTCGACGACGACTTCTCTTCCATCGTCGCCGCGGTCCGGCTGGGCCGGCGCATCTTCGACAACATCAAGAAGGCCGTGGCCTTCATCGTCGCCGTGCACATCCCCATCGCCGGGCTGTCGGTGCTCCCGGTGTTCTTCCCCAGCTGGCCGCTGCTGCTCCTGCCGGTGCACATCGTCTTCCTCGAGCTGGTCATCGACCCCAGCTGCACGCTCATCTTCGAGGCCGAGGCGGCCGAGCCCACGGTGATGTCGCGGCCGCCGCGCGACCCCAAGGACCCGCTCTTCTCGGCGCACGCGCTCTGGCTGGCGGTGACGCAGGGCCTGGCGGCGCTCGGCGCGTGCGTGGCGGTCTACCTGTTCGGTCGGGCCACTCACACCACCGACGCCGCCCGGGCGCTCTCGTTCACGACGCTGGTGGTCTGCGCCCTGGGGATCATCCTGTCGAACCGCTCCCTGCTGCGGCCCTTCTGGCGAACGCTGGGCGCGCCCAACCCGGCGCTGCGCTACGTGACCGCGGGCACGGTGCTGATGCTGGCCACGGTGCTGGCACTTCCGCCCGCGCGCGACCTGTTCCACTTCGCCTCCATCGACCTGGCCGACCTGGCCGTCTCGCTCGCGGCGGGCGTCGCCTGCTTCGCGGGAGCGGAGCTGCTCAAATGGGTTCGCCGGCCAGCGGTGGCCGCGCTGGCGGCGCCGGCGGCGAACTCGTCACTCGACGCGTCCGTTCGCACCGACGCTGACGTGTAGTACCCGGCCTCCGTGCCGGGAGCACCCTAACGACCTGTCGGTCCGAGGCGCGCCGACGGCATGTAGTACCCGGCCTCCGCGCCGGGAGCACCCTAACGACCTGTCGGTCCGAGGCGCGCCGACGGCATGTAGTACCCGGCCTCCGCGCCGGGAGCACCCTTGCGACCTGTCGGTCCGAGGCGCGCCGATGGCATGTAGTACCCGGCCTCCGCGCCGGGAGCACCCTTACGACCTGTCGGTCCGAGGCGCGCCGGCGTCGACATGTAACCTGTCGGTCCGTCGGGACGTACGGCGCGCCTAGGATCCTCACTATCAGGCGGATGCGCCCGGCGCGGAGGCCGGGTACTACACGTCGTCGGAAGCTGTCCCGGCGAAGAGCTACCAGAGGCCGTTGGCCTGCAGGACGGCCTTCGAGAGCTTCCTTGACGTAGAGCCCGGGGAAGCGGGCGTCGGCGTCGCGCTCGCCGCGCGTGACCGAGGCGGCGAAGACCAGCTCGCGGCCGCCGCCCTCGACGTGCCCGACGAACCAGCCGAAGTCGCCCTGGAGGCCGTCCGGGTAGCCCGAGCCGGTCTTGCCGTGCAGCGTGAAGCCGTGCGGCGAGGTCTCGAGGCGGGTGAGCTCGCGCGCCTTGGCCATCGCCTCGGGGCGCACCGGCAGCTCGGAGCGCCACAGCCGGCGCAGGAAGGCGAGCTGCTCCTCGGCGCTGATCTTCAGGCTGCCCCTGCCGGGGTCGGCGTCGGTCTTGGTGATGGTCAGCCACGCGCTGGTCAGACCCGCGGAGAAGTCGCGGTTGCCGTACTCGAAGCCGTCGAGGTAGCGCGCGATCCGCTCGGCGCCGAGCTTGGGGGTGAGCCGCTGCGAGAACCAGACGACGGAGTTGGCCATCCAAGTGCGCGCCGTGTGGTCGCGGTTCCACGACTCGATGGACCGCGGCACGCCGTCCCAGGCGTACGGTTCGTCCTCGCTCGTCAGGACGCCGGCGTCGAAGGCCATCACCGCCAGCGGGACCTTGAAGGTGGAGCACGCGGCGAGCCGGACCTTGCAGCGCTCTCCGCCGAAGGCGCCGGCGGGCCGGTCGGCCTTCAGGTCCCAGGCGAGGAAGCAGCCGTCGAGACCCTTGAAGACGGGCGTGGCGTCGACGGCGGCGGTGACCGGCTCGCGTGAAGCCGGTGCGGGGGCGGGTGCGGAGGCGCAGGAGACACCGAGGCCAAGGGCTGCGGCGAAGCAGAGGAGCGCGTTCGGGGTTCGCATGGACCGGGATTGTAGCCGCCGCCGTGGTTGACCCGAGCGCGCTCCACGGCGCATCCTGCCGGCGGATGACGAACCTCACGGCAATGGACGCTGCGTGATCCCGCGCTCACCGGGCCCCTGGTGAGCGACCGAGCTCTGCAGTTCCCCTGATGACTCACTTGCCGCTGGGCGTATGCCCAGCCACTGGAGTTCCGTCGTGACCGATCGTCATTCCCCGGCCGAACAGGCCGACCGTTCGTTCGAGTTCTTCCTGCAGTTCCATCGCGAAGTCCCGCGCCAGGGCCCCGGCACACCCGAGGCCACCGCCGACGCCTTCCGGCGCATCGCGCCGCACCTGCCGCCCAGACCCGCATCCTCGACCTCGGGTGCGGCAGCGGTGGGCAGACGCTGAACCTGGCCCGGCTGACCGACGGCGAGATCCTCGGCGTCGACTTCTACGAGCCGTTCGTCCAGGAGCTGCGCCGGCACGCCGCCGAGCGCGGGCTCGAGGGCCGTGTCAGCGCGCGCGTGGGCGACATGAACGCGCTCGACCTCGCGCCGCAGAGCTTCGACCTCGTCTGGTGCGAGGGCGCCATCTTCGTCGCCGGCTTCGAGAAGGGGCTGGGCATCATCCACGGCCTCCTGCGTGAGCGCGGCCTCGCGGTGGTGAGCGAGGCGGCGTGGCTGCGTCCGCTCGAGGAGATCGACCGCGAGGTCCTCGAGTTCTGGACGCAGTCCTACTCGGCCATCACCAGCGTCGAGGCCGACCTCGCCACGGCCCGCCGCGCCGGCTTCGAGGTGCTGGATCACTTCACGCTCGCCGCCGAAGGCTGGGCCGCCTACATCGACCCGGTCGAGCGGCGGATGAACGAAGTGATGGCGCAGCACGCGGGCGACCCGGACGCCGAGAAGGCGGCGGCGATGGAGCGCCAGGAGATCGCCATCTTCCGCAAGAACCGCGGCTGGTTCGGCCACGAGTTCTTCCTGCTGCGCAAGCCGTGACGCGCGCGTGAAGCCAAGGGGTCCGGGCCGCCGTGCCCGGGCCCCATCGCGCTCGCCGGCCCTGCCAGGCTGGACGCGGGCCTTACAGCTCGCAGCTGGCAGGCCGGGCCAGCGAGGCGCTGAAGAAGAGGTCGCTGCCCGAGCCGCAGTCGACGGTGTCGCCGGTCTCGACGCCTTCGATGGTGTCGTCGCCATTGCCGCCGCTGAGGGTGTTGACGCCGGCGCCGCCGGTGTTGACGCCCCAGAGGTGGTTGCCCAGGTCGTTGCCGGCCACGGTGCAGCTGGCGGTGTTGAGGGTGGGGCACTTCAGGTTCTCGACGTCGGTGTTGATCTTGATGCCCGCGGTGGTGGAGGCGGTGTTGTCCATCTTGACGTCGAGGGTGGCGCCGAAGGCGGTGAAGTCGACGGTGTCGAGGCCGGTGCCGCCGGAGAAGGAGTGCGCGGCCGAGGTGCCGGCCAGGACGAAGAAGGTGTTGTCCAAGGTGTTGCCGACGACGGTGCACGCGTCGGCCGCCCGGCAGACGACGTTCTCCACGTCGTCGCCGATGTTGTCCTTCTTGGTCCAAGCAGCGGGGCCGTCGTTGGCCGTCTTGTCGCCCATGGTGGCGCTGACGGCCGCGGCCATGGCGCGGTAGTCGACGGTGTCGGAGCCGGCGCCGCCCAGGAAGCTGTGGCCCAGGGCCTGGGTCGCGGTCACGACGTAGGTGTCGGGGCCTGCGCCGCCCTTGACGACCTCGACGTCGGTGGCGATCACGTCCTGCTCGTCGATGGCGCCGCAGCCTGCCGTCAGGCAGCCGGAGGGCGTGCCGGTGAGGAGGACGGGGTCCCCGTCCACGGTGAAGAACAGCGGGCCTTCGCTGGCGGGACGCAGCGAGAAGTCGGCCACGTCCTGGTCCGTGCCGCTCGCGTCGGTGCCGCCGATGAAGGTCTTGCTCCAGGTGCCGCCGGCGGGGCCGCCCTTGAAGGTGTCGTTGCCGGTGTCGCCGTAGAAGAAGTCGTCGCCGAGGCCGCCCTCGAAGGTGTCGTTGCCGGGGCCGCCGTACACGGTGACGGGATCCGACTGGGCGACCGCCGTGGCCCCCAGGTACTTGTGGGCGCTGGCGAGGTCGGCGCCGAAGACGTCGTCGCCGGAGCCGAGGCTGAAGGTGAAGGTCACCACGCCGAAGCCGGGGAAGGTGATGTCCGGGAAGGCGTCGCTGTTGAAGCCGATCTCGTCCATCGTGGTGCCGTTCTCGCCGCAGGTGATGAGGTCGGAGCCGCTGGCGCCGCGCAGCTTGAAGGCGTACGCGGCGCCGCTGCCCGTCACGGTGATGCCCGGAGAGGTCGAGGTGCCGGGGGCGAAGGAGCCATTGGCGAAGTCGATGATGATCGTGGTGCCCGCGCCGGTGGTCGTGACGGCGACCTTCTTGATCGTCGCCGCGTTCGCGCCCGCGGTCGGCACGTCGTTGACCAGGATGTTGCCGCTGACTGGGTGACGGGAAATCACCGGCGAGCTCGCCGGCCGCAAGCGCGACCGTCAGGGTTCCGGTGCCGCTCGCCCAGGTGCATCCCGTGTTCGCCGGGCAGGAGGCCAGGGCCGCCAGTGGCTGGGCCAGCTCGCCGATGCCCGGCACGTCTTCGAGGGGACGCTGGTAGCCGCCACCGCAGCCGAAGGAGGCCAGGGTCAGGACGGCGACGGTCAACGGCAGCCGGCATTGGATACGCGTCATGGGTGGACTCCGTGCATGAGGGTGAGACTTCCCCGCTCACTCATCGGCTCGAGTCGGCGAGGACCTAAACGCGGGCCTGACGATGGGTGGCTTTCGACCCAGCCAGGTCAGAGATCACCCGCCCTGCCGCCTCGCCTTCCCTCCGTTGAGCGGTGGGTCTCCTGGCTATCGGTGCATGTTCGGTGCCCAGCCCCGGTCCTTGGGACTGAGGAGCGCGATGGGAGCGCGACCAAGCCTTAAGGCGATCTGCAGCTGCCCAATGAGGACAGGTGGGTCGGACGGTGGGACGTTGCACCCAGGCTGGCCGGCACGAGGCGTACGAGGCCGGCAATCCGAGGGCGCCTTGCTGGCCCGCCTTCGGTGATCGGTATTGGGGTCCGAGGCCGGGTCAGCTCTCTCCGAGGCCGATGCTCCGCAGCAGCGGTGCCGGGTCCGCGAGCGCCTCTCCGCCCTCGAGCGAGGCGCCCAGCAGCGCCGCGCGCTTCACCAGCTCCACCACCGTCGTCTCGGAGTCGGCGTGGAGGTCGGCGAAGCGCGCATTGGCCTCGCGCACGCGCCGCGAGAGGTCCGTCGCCAGCCGGTCGACGAAGCGCAGCGCGCTCGGGTTGCCGCCGTTGAACAGCCGCTCGAAGTCGTCGCGGTCGCAGCGCAGCACCAGCGCGGCCTCCGGCGCGACCACGGTGGCCGACCGCGGCCCGCCGTCGATGAGGGAGACCTCGCCCAGCAGCGTCCCGGGGCCCGCGAGGCTCAAGGTGAGCGGCGCGCCGCGCGGCACCTTCTTCCGCACGGCCAGCTGGCCGCGGGCCACGAAGTAGAAGGCGTCGGCGACCATCCCCTCGTGGCCGAGCGTCTCCCCGGGCGCGAGCGGCATCGGCATCAGCACCTCGGCGAAGGCCTCGAGCTCCTCGCGCGGCAGGCCGGAGAGGAGCGGCACGCTGGCGAGGAACCCAGCGACGTCGGTCTTCGAGGAGCCCTCGTCCAGCCGCGCGGTGGGACAGGCGGGCAGGGCGGCCGACGGCGGCGTCGGTGCGGCGGGCGGCTCGGCGCGCACTCCGGCGGCGCGGCGGGCGCGCAGATCCTCGAGCGTGCGCTCGGGGTCGGCCCAGAAGCTCTCCGCGTTCTGGTTGATCTCGCGCAGCCGCTCGCAGAGCACGCCGGCCAGGTGGCGCAGCACCTTGTAGGCCGCGGGGTTGAGCTCGTCGCGCAGCGCCGCGAAGTCGGACCTGGACAGGCTCCAGACCGTGCCGTCGGAGAGCATCGTCACCGTCGCCGACCGGGGCAGGCCGTCGACGAGCGACATCTCGCCGACCACGCTCGAGGGCGAGAGCTCGCCCAGCGTCTGCTCGGCGCCCTGGGCCGTGCGCTTGGTGACCCGGGCCCGGCCCGCTTCGATGAAGAACAGGCCGAGGCCGGCGTCGCCTTCGCGGCAGAGGACAGTCCCCGGGCTGGCGCCGCGCAGCGTGCAGGCGCCGGCCAGGTCGCGGCACTCCTCTTCGGTGAGCGTGGCGAACAGCGGGATGCGCTGAAGGTAGGCGGCGAGGTCCGACGTGCTCATGGGATTCCCCCTCTTGATCTGCGGGTGCGTGGGCGGTGTGGGCGGCCGGCTGGTCAGCCGTCACCGAAGCCGATGAGGCGCAGGAGCGGCGCGGTGTCGTCGAGCTCCGCGCCGGCGAGCGAGGCGCCGACCTGGGCCAGGCGGTGCGCCAGCTCCTCCATGGTCTGCTCGGAGTGGGCGTAGAAATCGGTGAAGCGGGCGTCGGCCTCGCGCACGCGGCGCGAGAGGTCCGAGGCGAGGCGGTCGACGAAGCGCAGCGCGAGCGGGCTGCCGCCCTGGAAGAGCCGCTCGAAGTCGTCGCGGTCGCAGCGCAGCACCAGCGCCGGCTCGGGGGCGACGACGCTCGCCGAGCGCGGCTGGCCGTCGATGAGCGAGACCTCGCCCACCAGCACGCCCGGTCCCGCCTGGGCCAGGGTCAGCGGCGCGCCCTGGGGAAGCGCCTTCTGGATGGAGACCTTCCCGCGGGCCACGACGTAGAAGGCGTCGGACGACGCGCCTTCGCGGCCCAGCGCGTCGCCGGGCGCCATCGGGAGCAGCGTGAGGATGCCGGCGAAGGACGCGAGATCCTCGCGGGGCAGGCCTTTGAGCAGCGGCACGTGGGCCAGGAAGTCGGCGACGGCCTCGGGCGAGGCGTCGTCGGCGAGCGGAGGCAGGAAGGGGGCGGCCGGGCGAGGCGGAGCCGGGACAGACGGGGCGTGGGCTGGGGCCGGGTGGAGGGCGCGGCGCGTGCGCAGCTCCTCGAGGGTGCGCTGCGGCTGCGACCAGAACTGCTCGACGCGGCCGTTGAGCTCGCGCAGCCGCTGGCAGAGCACGTTGGCCAGGTAGCGGATGATCTTGATGGCGCAGGGCTCGAGGCGGTCGCGCATGGCCTGGAAGGAAGCGCGCGGCAGGTGCCAGGCGGTGCTCTCCTCCAGCGCGGTGACCGTGGCCGAGCGCGGCATGCCGTCAAGCAGCGAGATCTCGCCGATGACGGTCAGGGGCCCCAGCTCGCCCAGGCGCTCCTCGGCGGAGGAGCCGGTCCGTTTGGTCACGCTGGCGCGGCCGGTCACCAGCAGGAAGAGCCCGTCGCCGGGGTCGCCTTCGCGGCAAAGCGTCTGGCCTGGCGTGAGGCTGCGGATGGAGCAGATGCGGGCCAGGGACAGCCGGTCCTCGGGAGAGAGGCTCGCGAAGAGCGGGACGCGTGCGAGGTGTTCGGCGAGTGCGGCAGCGGCCTGGCCCATCGGTACCCCCGAGGTGTCGATCGAGAGGGCAAGACTAGCGCGAATCGAGCAGTCGCCCAGTCGGGCCCGAGCCGCAAGCGTAAGCGCGCGGGCCTCCTGATGCCCTGCGCAGTGATGAGGACCGAAACAAGCACTCAGCGAATGGGCCCGAGCCGCAAGCGTAAGCGCGACGGGGATGGTTGTGCCCTCGGCAGTGATGAGGACGGAATCAGCAGGCGGGCATTGGCCGAGCCGGCCCTGTGCAGTGCCGGGGAGCGAATCAACCACTCGGCAGATCGGTCGCCGAGCGCTCACCAGGCTCATGAGTCGACAAAGCGGCAGCGATCGCGCCGGATTCCCGAGGTGGGGTCACGACTTGGACGCAAAGGGTGACGGGGATCACGCCAAGGCCCGCAACGATCATATGGGTCCCCGGACGCGCCAGGCAGTCAGCGGCTATCCCACCTGCTCGAGACCGCGTCCATTGGCGCCATGCGCTTCGACGTCAGCCAGCAGAGCCTCGAGCTGCCCGACGACCCCTGCCTGGCCCGGCGCCCAGCGGTCGGCGAAGACGGCGCCGCCGACGGTGAAACCATCGACGCCCGCGGCAGCCAGCGCGGCGATCTGCCCGCCGTTCACCACGCTGCCGGCGACGACGAGCTCCGCCTCGCCCAGCCCTCGGCGCGCGGCCCGGACCAGCTCCAGGGGGTCCGTCTCGGTGGCGCGGTAGGCCAGGAGGTCCGCGCCGGCGCACCCCTGGGCGACGAAGGCGCGGCAGTGGTCTTCCACGAGCTGCGGGCCGCCGCCGAGCCTGGTCGGGTGCCCCTCGGGGCGGCCCGGGAACGGCAGCAGGCGAACGCCCGCCGGCTGGAGGACGGAGAGCATCGCCGCCGCGTCGGTGCCGCCCATGACCTTGTGCACGCCCAGCTCGGCCGCCGCTCGCGCAGCGGCCAGGCAGCCGGCCCGGTCGGTGCTGACCACCTCGAGGTAGCTCGTGGCGCCCAGCGCCGCGATGCGCCGGGAGAGGGCGGCGAGGGTGGCGCGGTCGGCGCCCACGTCCTTGAAGCCGATGTGTCTCAGGCCCAGCGGGGCTAGCTGCTCGAGGACCTCGAGGCAGCCGGGGACGGTCCGGTCCTCGTGCGTGAGCATGAAGATGAGGTCCATCGAAACCTCCCCACGGCAGCGGCGAGGCCGCAGTCTACGGCAGAGATGGCCATCGGCGCGTTGCCAAGACGCGCCGGTCCCGTCGAGACTCGGCGGCCGTGCGACCCAGCAGGAGTGAAGCCATGAGCTTGCGGTTCCCGTGGATCGTCGTGGCGATCGCCGCCGCGGCGCTCGCGCTCGGCGGGTGCCGTCGGCGTCCCAAGGAGCCCGTCGTCCCGCCCGTCGCCGAGCCCGTCCCGGCAGCTCAGGCGGAGCCGCCGCCTCCGGTGGAGGAGCCCGCGAAGCCCGCGGGCCCCGACGCGGAGGAGCCGGAGTGGGAGGTCTCCTCCGAGCGCGGAACCTACCGGCTGCGGCAGTACCGGGTCGGGCCGACCTGGTGCCGGATCGAGTGCCTGCGCACGGGTTCCTCCGAGCGCGCCTGGACGAGCGACCGGTGCGTGACCACCGCCGGCCAGCTGGCGTTCCTCGCGGAGGACGGCGAGCGCGTGCTCGTCCTCGAGCCGAGCCCGGTCTTCGAGGAGGGGGCGCTCCTTCGCGCTGAGCTGGGCGCCCTCTACCGGCGCGCCGAGCGGCAGCAGCCCCTCAAGGCGGCGCAGGTCCTCAAGGACCCGGACAAGCTGGTGCGCCGAGGCGACCGCTACCTCTGGCTGACCGGCGTGCGCGGCGAGAGCGGCCGGGCGCCCCGGGCGGCCTCCGGCGGCGTGCTGGTGGGGACCCTCGACGACCAGGTCCGCCTGCTCGGCTTCGACGGCACGGTCGAGAGCCCGCCGTCCACGCCCGCGGCGCCGTCCCGAGAGCCCTCGGCCTGGGTCGCCCTTGCGTCCCCCGACGCCTCGATGGCGCAGCCCGACGCCGGCGAGTCGGCCGAGGCGATGTGGCGGGCCCGGTTTCGCGCGGCGCGCCAGAGGGTCGCCGCGCTCGAGCGCGAGAATCGTCTCCGAGAGGGCCAAGGCCGAGGCGGTGGACCGCGACGGCATCCCCGAGCTCGCGCCCAGGCCGCGCACCGGATGGAATGGGATGACGCCCGAGCAGCTCGACCAGGCCGACGCCATCGCCTTCCTCAAGTACAAGCAGCAGATCGCCGAGCGCATGGCGCAGCACGAGAACAACGCCAAGGAGGCCGAGGCGGAGCTCGAGGAGGCGAAGGAGACGCTGGCCGAGCTGGAGCGTCAGGCCGGCTTCGCGGCGGTGCCGTTCGAGTGGAGGAGGTAGCTCTGGGGGCTTCGGGCTGCGGGCTTCGGGTCAAGCCGCCGGTCTGCAGCGCCCGAGGTCCGAGGTCCCAGAGAGCCAAGAGGTCAAAGAGGGACCAGAGGTCTGAAGTCCAAGCCCCGAAGCCCGAAGCCCCACATCTTCAGGCTTGCGACACCTGGGTCCCTGCGGCGCCCCGCGGCGTTGAGCCCGCGCAGGCCGCTCTCTACGGTGCTCCCGAACTCGGGAGGGGATCATGTTCGCTTGCGCTCTCTTGGTGGCCGTCCTCGGTGCAGGACCCGGCGCTGCGGAGGCCGCGGATCTTCCGCGGGCCGGGCGAATGGAGCTGCCCTCGCTGCACTTCGGCGAGTCGCTGGCGCTGGCGGCGCTGCTCGCTGCCGACGAGCCCGGTCCGGTGGGAGCAGCAGGTCTCAACACCTCCTCGGAGGCTCCTCGGGAATCCGGGCTCGTCCAGGCGCACCGCGTCCTCAAGCCGCTGACGGCGGGCGCGCTGCTCCTGACCGTGTCGATGGGCACGCTCCTCGCCATCAACTACCCGACCGCCTTCGGCGACGGAAAATGCGCCGGTCCGCACCCCATCTTCGGGACCTACGGCTGCGACGCGCTCAACATCGACCACGGCGTCGGCGCGGTGCTCTCGACGGTGCTCTACACCGCCACCAGCGTGCTGGAGCTGACGCCCGAGGTGCAGGCGGTGCGAACCAAGCACCTGGCGACGCAGCGCTGGCTGGGCTACGTGCACCTGGCCGGCTTCATCCTGATGCCGATCATGGGGATCGTCTCGGCGTACCCGCAGATCATCGGCATTGCGCCCGTGAGCCGCGAGCAGTTCTCCAAGGTGCTGCGGACCGTCCACCTCGGCGTGGGCTACGTCACCCTCGCGGCGTACGGCGCGAGCACCATCCTGGAGTTCTGACCGCGCGCGCGGGCGGAACGCGTCCCGCCCGCGCCGCTCGGCGCTGCGATCTTGACGTCACTGGCCCGTCGCCGACGAGTTGACGGTGATCGTCCCGGTGCCCATCGACTGCAGGTGGATCTTGCAGAAGAACGGGATGACCGTTCCTTCCGGCGCCGAGGACGGGATGGTGAAGGTGGCCGTGCCGCCCGGAGCGATGTTGCCCGTGTCGAAGGAGACGCCGCTGACGGCGCCGGGTGTGAACGAGCCCGCCGCCGAGGCGCTCGTCGCGGTGTGTGCGGTCGAGTCCATGTTCGTCACCGTCACCGTCGCGCCCGGCGGGACGTTGAGGTTGCTCGGGGAGTAGGCGAAGTTCTGGATGGTGATTCTGAACGTCCCCGTGGGTGTCCCTGCGTCGGCCGTCGCCCCGGCGTCGCCCGCGGTGCCTGCGTCGCCCGCGGTCCCCGCGTCGGCCGCCAGGCCTCCATCGCCGCCGCCCCCGCCACCACCGCCGCCTCCCTCGTTCGAACTGCCACAGCCCGCGGCCAGCAGTGCGGCCAGGGCCAACGGAGCTGCCAACCACCCGTATCCGCTCTTCATCGCCACCCCCTCGTCCGAAGACGTGGGCTCACGGTACCGGCGGCAGGGTGCTGCGCCCACCACCCAGGCTGGAGCCGGCTCGGTGGGCGTCCCCACGCACGGGAGCGGGGTGCGGCGCTGCCCCGCTGGCCGAGGGGGCGGGCCTGCGATGCGCTACTCGCCAGGAGTCTCCAGGCCGCCGCCGTGACGGCGACTAGGGCGCGGTGAAGCCACAGCGGGCGGCGACCTCGAGGTTGATCTCGCGGATGCGCACGTCGTCGCCCTCGTCGACGCCGCGCTCGATCATCCGGCGGGCGATCATGGTCACCGCGGCCCGCAGCGCGCAGGCATGGTCCACCCGGTCGCCGAAGATCGCCGGGTCCAGGAAGCGCCGGTAGCGGGCGATGCTCCCGTCGGCGTGCAGGAGGTAGGGGATGGCGTCCTGCATCCGGTTCAGCGAGCGCAGCAGGCCGCCCTCGTCCGCGAGGTTGCCGTAGCCCTCGCCGCAGTCCGGCAGCGGGCAGAGCGCGAGCGCGCCGCTGGCCTGGATGCGCAGGCTGGGTGAGGGCCGGAAGAACGCCTTGCAGCGCAGGGTCGCGTCGTGGACCCAGTCCGTCTTCGCCAGCCCCTGGCGCAGCGAGCGGCCGCGGCCGGTGTCAATGAAGTTGGAGACGTAGTTCATCGGGTCGCTCAGCAGCCGGCGCTCCAGCTCCTCGGAGCCCGCGCGGGCGCTCGACCGCTCGCCATACAAGGCGCGAGCCACGGCGGAGACCCACCCCGGCGCGACCAGCTCCGGTGCGTGGACGACCAGCGACACCTGCGGCGAGAGGCCGGCGTCGCGGACGCGATCGAACGCGCCGAGGATCCGGTCGCACAGGCCGGGGACGCCGCGCCAGCGGTCGTGGACCTCGCGGGGGCCGTCGAGGCTGAAGGTCAGGTGCGTCACGCCCGCCGCCGCCAGCTCGCGCAGGTAGGCCGCGTCGTCGGGGTAGCGCTGCCCCGCGGCGACGAAGCCCTCCTGCTCCAAGAACCAGCCGTTGGTCAGGAGCGAGACGCGCGTGCCCGGGTGGCGCCGCAGGTGGCTCACCACTTGGAGCCAGCCGTCGCCGAAGCGCGAGACTTCCCCGCCGATGAAGTCGAAGCGCCGCAGCCCCAGCGGCACCAGGAGGTCGGCCGCGGCGCACAGCCGCTCAGGGTTCCGCTCGGTCACGGTCGGGACGCCGGCGTTGCGGCAGTGCGCGCAGCGCAGCTGGCAGGCGGTCGTGAACTCGAAGACCACGCGGGTCAGGCACTCGAGCGGGTTGCGCCGGTAGCGCAGCAGCACGGCGTCACGGTCGAGCTCGGTGGTCTGCGCCAGGCCGCGGTCGATCAGCTGTTGCTGCGCGGGCGAGCCGTCCCAGGAGACGCGGACCGCCTCGCGCAGGCGGACGAGCTCCGGCTCCGGGCAATCCGGCTGCTGCGAGAGGCGCAGGCCGTAGTTGCTGAGGATGAGATCCGGCATCGGCCAGAGCGTAGACCAGTCCTTCGCCGGACGCCCCGCGGCTCACTGGCACAGCTTCGTGGCGAGGCAGATACCGCTCGCGCAGTCGGAGCTGACCTGGCACTTCTTGCCGGTCGTGCAGATTGGGCAGGCGAGGCCTCCGCAGTTCACGTCGGTCTCGGTCCCGTCCTGGACGGCGTTGCCGCAGGTGTAGACGGTCGGGTCCTGGAAGAAGCAGCAGCGGAACCCGGCGTCGTAGAGCTGGAAGGTCTGGCCCACCGTGTAGAAGGTGAAGTCGCAGCGGGCCCCGGCCTCGCTGCCGGTGTCGAAGGCGCCGCCCATCAGCGGGAAGCTCGACGCGGTCTGCCGGGTGATCTCGCGGAGGTTGCCCGTGAGGTCGAAGATCTTGCCGTTCTGGGTGTTGTTGCTTAGGAGCGCGGTCCAATCCGCGAAGCAGTTGGCGAGGCGGGTGGAGCCGGTGGGGAGCAGCCCGTCCTGGTCGCCGTCGGTGAGGGTGTCGAAGTCGTAGCTCGGGCCCAGGTTGCAGTACTTGGTGTCCGCGACGTAGGACGAGGTACAGCCCGTTCCGTTCGGCGCGTACCCCCACAGGCAGGTGGTCGCTCCGGGCGGCCTGGTCACACAAGCCGACTGCCACTCCGCGGTGGAGCACAGGTGCCCACCCATCGCCACGCAGGTCTGGTGCGCTTCAATCGGGGTGACGTTGAACCACGGCATGCGGCCCTGCACCGAGCAGGCGGGAGTCTTGTCGAGGGGGACGCCCGAGGGCGCCGTCAGCGGTGCGCCCGGGCACGAGGGCCCCGCGCAGGTGTAGCCGTTGCCGGTGCCGGGGGTGCTGGCGGTGGCGTTCGGGCGGCTCGCCTCGTAGCTGGAGATCCAGAGGCCGGCGGTGGCGATCTTCGTGACCGCGGGCTTGACGAAGTAGGTGGTGTTGGGGCCCGGGGCGTTGAAAGGCTCGTCGGTCACGCCGTCGCAGTCGTTGTCCAGGCCGTCGCACAGCTCCGGGCCGACCTTGGACACGTCCTTGACCGCGCCGCACTTGGCGGTGGTCGGGGTGTCGCAGGCGTACGTCCCCTGCGTGCGGCACGCGCCGTGGGAGATGGCCTGGCCGGTGTCGCTGTAGCAGGGCTGGCCGAACAGCGGCACGTTCTCGTTGAGGAACCCGTTGCAGTTGTTGTCCACGGCGTCGCAGACCTCGGTCGCGGTCGCGCAGGACGGGCTGCACACCCCCGCAGAGTGGAAACTGCACCGCCAGGCGCCGCCCTGGCATTCCACGCCCACGCCTGCGGGGTTGGTGGAGGAGTTGTAAGGACTGCACTCGGCGGTGGTCGCGCTGGGGTTGACCCCGCAGATCGCGGTGGCGGCAGGGATGGTCAGGTTGGCGGGCTCGTCGGTCTGGCCGTCGCAGTTGTCGTCGATCCCGTTGCAGGACTCGCGGGCCGAGACGAAGGTGCAGGCGTAGTCGCAGGAGTGGACGCCCGAGAGGTCGTAGTGGCCCGGCAGGCAACTCTGGAAGACGCACTGCCCGCCGACGCAGCTCCAGGAAGCGAAGCTCGCGGTGCAGTCCCGGTCGCAGGTGCCGCAGTTGTGCACGTCCGTCTGCAGGTCCGGCTGGTTGGTGAGGACGCCGTCGCAGTTGGAGTCCACGCCGCAGGAGTCGAGGTAGCTCGTCGGCATGACCGAGCCGATGCAGACCAGCGCGCCGACCACGCAGGCCGTCGTCCCTGCCTGGCAGCCGGAGGTCGCGCCCGCGGGAGGCGGCACCGGCACGTTGCACGCAGCTCCCACCAACCCGGCGGGCAGGTCGTTGTCGGCGGTCCCGTCGCAGTCGTTGTCGATGCCGTCGCAGCGCTCCTCGACCGGATCGACCGAGCCCGCGCAGGCCAGGGCGCCGGCCTGGCAGACCTTGGTGCCGGTTCGACAGGGTGCGAAGAGCCCGCCTCCGCAGGTCCCGCCGACGTCGGTGGGGGCGTTGTCGGTCACCCCGTCGCAGTCGTCGTCGAGCCCGTTGCAGAGCTCGGGCAGCTGGTGGGGGACGAGGGTGGCGGGCCCGGAGCAGACCACCTGGTGGCCGACGCAGCGGGTGAGGCCGGCGTGGCTCACGGTGCTGCATTCGCCCAGCGTCCCGCCGTAGCAGACGACGCCGATCGCCGGGTCGCCGGAGAGATCGTCGTCCGCGTCGGTCTTGCCGTCGCAGTCGTTGTCGACGCCGTCGCCGCACAGCTCGTCGAGACCGGTCGGGTCGCAGCGGTACTCGCAGCCCGTGGCGGCCACCCCGTCGGCGTTCCACCAGCAGTCGCCGGGGCCGGTGCAGTCGCACGCGGAGAGCGTGCAGAAGGTGTTGCTGCGGTCGCAGGTGGCCGTCCCGCTGCGGGCGCAGCCCAGGGTCGCGTGCGGGGCCTGGCAGAGGTGGCCGCACGCCCCACAGTTCTTCGCGTCCGAGCAGAGGTCCACCCCGTCGTCGACCAGGCCGTTGCAGTCGTCGTCGATCCCGTCGCAGGTCTTGTCGTCGGTCGCGGCCTGGTGGCAGTAGGCCTCGCACCGGCCGTCGCCGTCCCGGTCCTGGTAGTGCGCGGCGCAGCTGCCCCGGCAGGCGCCGGTGTCGCAGGTGATCGTGGCCGGGTTCCAGTTCGATCCCGCGACCAGGAAGCAGTCGACCGCCGCGGCGCCGCAGGTGTGCGGGTTGGTCGGGTCGATTCCCGCGTCGGGGGCGACGGCGGCGTCTTCGGCGGGCAGGCCAGAGGCATCCAAACCCGGTGAAGCAGCGTCCTGGCCGGCCGCGGCATCCATTCCGGGGAGCGCCGCGTCGGCAGGCACCGACGAATCCTGCGACGGCTGCGACGCGTCTGCTCCCAACACGGTCTCAGTGGAGCAGCCGGCTGCCGACAGCGCCGTCGTCGCCAGGCACACCGCCAATCCAGCGCGAGCGGCGCGGGCGAGCTGCGACGAGCGCCGGCGCCGGACGACGAACAGCACGACTCCGAGCAGGGCCCACGGTGCCGCGGCCGGAGAGCTCCCCCGCGCTGCAGCCGCAGCCGGTCGGCGCCGTCGCAGCTCCGGCGTCGGGCTGAGCCGAGGCGTCGGCCAAGGACGGGTTGCTGGCGTCGGCGGTGCCGGCGTCGGCCGGATGGGGCCGACAGGTTCCCTTCTCGCAGGCCTGTCCGTCGGGGCAGACGACGCCGGTGCAGGGGCAGTCGCCGCAGGATCCGGTGAGCGGCTCGCAGCACGAGCCGTCGGAGCACTTGCCGGAAGCCGGGCACTTGTTCTCGACGCACTGGGGCGGGGCCTTGGAGAGGTCGCACACCTGTCCCTGGTCGCAGGCCGGCACGCAGCCGTCGAGGCACTGGCCCTGCACGCAGGTCTGGCCGGCCCCGCAGGTCACCTGGCTGCAGGGCCGCGAGCAGGTGTGGCCGGTGAAGTCGGCCGTCGGGTGGCACTCCTCGATGGCGCCGCAGGGGTTGGGCGAGCAGGGGTCGGCGACGCAGGCACCGTCGTGGCAGACCCGGTCGCAGCCGGGGCAGGGGACCTCGTAGCAGTTGTCGGCGACGCAGGTCCCCGCCCGCGCGCCGCTCTGCAGGCAGACCGTGCCGGCCTGGCAGCTCACGCCGGCGCAGGGAGGCTGACAGCCATTCTCGGCCTTGCAGGCGCAGACGGGCGGCGTGGCGCACCGCTCGTCGGGAGCGACCGCGCCCGCGGGCGCGCACAGGACCTTGCCCTCAGCATCCGTCACCGTCTTGCTCGCGCAGCCGCCGGCGCAGGGATTGGCCACGCAGCGCTGGCCGGCGGCCGCGCCGGTCTCGCTCGAGACCACCTCCAGGCAGGCCTGGCCCGACGGACACGGGTAAGCGCCGTCGCCGCAGGGCTCGGCGCACTGGCAGCTCGCGGCGAAGCGCACGCACTCCCGCCCGGTGCCGCACACCGGCGGATTGCCGGGCAGCGCGTTGTCGATGTTCCCGTCCTGGTCGTTGTCGACGCAGTCGCAGACCTCCGGCGTTCCGGTGCCCAGGCAGACGAAGGCGCCGTTGACGCAGGTCCAGGACCAGGGGGTCGCGCCGGTGCGGCAGACCTCGCCCAGCGTCTGAAGCGGGTCCTGGGGGTTGGCCGAGCCGTCGGAGCCGTTGGGCTCCGCGCCCGGCTCGTCGATCCGCCCGTCGCAGTCGTTGTCGATGCCGTCGCAGAGCTCGGGCTGGGGAGCGACTCCGCCCATGCAGACCAGCCCGGCCGCGCCCTGGCACGTCAGGCTCCCCATCCGGCAGGGCAGCCCGTCGCGCTTGCCCGAGAACAGCGCGGAGTCGTAGGGCATGGCGCAGGGAGCGCCGGCGGCGACGGCCTCGTCGGTCTCGCCGTCGCAGTCGTTGTCCTTGCCGTCGCAGACCTCGACCGTCGGGAGCACGCCGCTGCAGACGGTGTGGCCCGCGCTGCAGGAGGTGGTGCCGGTCCGGCACTCGCCCACGTTGCTGCTGCAGGGGCTGCTGTCGCCGGCGACGCCGAGGTCCACCCAGCCGTCGCAGTCGTTGTCCACGGCGTCGCAGGCCTCGGGCTCGGGCGGGCGGGCGTTGAGGCAGAGCCACTGCCCGGCCTGGCAGGCAAGCACGCCCGGCTGGCAGGGCGCGGAGAGCAGGCCCGCTCCGTGGCAGGCGCCGCCGGGCGGCGGGCACCAGCCCATCGCGCCGAAGTGGCAGCAGGTCCCCGAGTTCTGCCAGCAGCCGTTCAGGCCCGGGGCTGGAGCGTCGGCGAGCACGCCCTGGTCGGTGGCGCCGTCGCAGTCGTTGTCCTTGCCGTCGCAGACCTCCGGGACGGGCGGCACGGTGCCGGTGCAGACGATCGCCCCGCTCATGCAGGCCGTCACCCCGGGCTTGCACTCTCCGACGCTCTGGCCGCAGGGCTTGCCCAGCCCGCTCAAGGCGTCGTCGACCTGGCCGTTGCAGTCGTTGTCCAGGGCGTCGCACGTCTCGGCCGAGGGCCCGACCCAACCCTGACACTGGGTCGCGCCGTTCACGCACAGGGTCGTCCCCATCTTGCAGGTGCTGTTGGGGTGGGCCCCGTCGAAGTAGACGAGGCCCGCCGGGGACCCCGCCGGGACGCAGGCGACCGCAGTGACGTTGTCGTCGGCGATCCCGTTGCAGTCGTCGTCCATCGTATTGCAGGCCTCGGCCGACGGTCCGGGGGCAGGGAACGTGCAGGCCGACAGGCCGCCGCTGGCGGAGCAGCCCCCCTTGACGACCGAAGTGCTCGGCTTGCAGGTGATCGTCCCCGCGCAGTAGCTGGGCTCGCCGGGGCCGCTGTACCCGCATGGCAGGGAGAGGGAGAGGCCATTGTCGGCGACGCCGTCACAGTCGTTGTCGCAGCCGTCGCAGACCTCGGCGGAGGGCGTGACGAGGCAGGTGCTGCCGCAGACGTTGCCCTCGTCGCCGAGGCCGTCGCAGTCGTCGTCCAGGCCGTTGCAGACCTCGGTCTGGGGGCAGTGCAGCGGGCTGCCGCACTTCGTCGATCCCTCGTCCGCGCCGTTGACGCAGTTGTTGTCCAGGTTGTCGCACTGGTCGCCGGGGTCGTAGCAGAGCCAGGTCGACGAGGACAGGAAGTCGGCCACGGCGGTGCAGGGGAGCTTGGTGCGGTCGCCCTTGGGGTTCGAAGCGGTGATCGTGGCCCAGTAGTTGTTGAAGCAGGTCGTCCGCTGCGCCGGGTTGGCCCAGCTGCAGCAGGGCTGGCTGGTGTTGCAGTAGTGGGTGAAGCCTTCGTCCACGCAGCCGTTGCAGTTGTTGTCGGCGTTGTCGCAGACCTCCGGCTTGATGGCTCCGGCGACGATGCTGGCCAGCGCGGTCGAGAGCGTGGCCTCGTCGCTGACCGAGTAGGCGGTCGTCGTCCCGCCCGCGGCGGCGATGGCGTTGAGGGTCGCGTCGGTGGTGCTGAAGCCGATGACGTGGGCGCGGATCTTGAAGTTGTTCGCGCCCACGGTGACGCCGTTGATGTAGAGCCGGCCCGCCTCGTAGGCGGCGAGACTCGTGCCGCCATACGTCCCGGTGTTGCAGTTCTCCAGCCCGTCGCTGAGCAGGATGACGTTGACCGAGCGGCAGGCGCGGTCGTTGGCACTGAGCGGCGAGGCCGTCGCGGCGTTGTTCGGAAAGTTCGAGGCGAAGGGGTCGCGGTAGGTCCCGGAGAAGTACTGGTTGAGGTTGAAGAGCGCGCCGCCCAGCGGCGTGTTGGCGGCGGCGCCGAGCTCCTGGCCACCGGTGCAGTCGTTGTCTACCAGGCTCAGCAGGTTGGTGAGGTTCGAGGGGTTCGGGGAGGAGCTTCCAGTAGTTGTCCTGGACGAGCGGGACCTGGATGTATCCGCCGGCCCGGATGGTCACCCCCAGGGTCGGCTCCTGGATCGGCGGCCCGCAGTAGCTGTTGGCATCCAATGGCGTGTATTGCGTCGAGCAGCCCGAGAAGCAGGTGGCGGAGCAGCCGCTGTACTTCCAGGCATAGGAGGCGAGACCGACGTTGACCTCTCCAGCGAACGCTTCGAGCGTGCGGCGGACCGCACAGCGGGCGTGACCCAGCCGGTCCGTCGGGTAGCCGCAGGAGTTGGTGGTCCCGACGGGGTCGGTCATCGATCCCGAGGTGTCGAAGAGGATCATGAAGTACGGCTTGGACGAGGCCGGCCACTGCGCGGGGTCGGCCGAGCCGCAGTCGGCCGCGCTCGCGGAGGTCGCGGTGGCGAGGCTCGCTGCCAGGAAGACCAGGGCAGACGAAGAGCGCTTGAGCATGAAGGTGCCCCTCCGAGGACCTCGCGGTCCCAGTCAGCGGGATGAGTGGGATGTATCAGGTCTGAAGCCCGGTCAGAAGTGCCGGGTCCACGACCATCGTGGCGCCGAGCCTCGTGCGCGGCCGGGGTTGGCGCTCGAGCCCGGCTCGGAGGAGGCGGGCTACTTGCGAGCCGCGTACTCCGACAGCGGCGCGAGCCCCTTCTGCGTCACGCCCGAGTGAGCCGGAGCGATCGCCGTCACCTCGCCGGCGAGGCTCGCCAGGCGCTGCGCGAGCTTGGCCAAGGAGTCCCTGTTCTGCGCCAGGTCGTCGCTCGTCAGGCGCTTCGCCGGGGCCAGCGCGCCGTCGGCGGCGGTCTCGGCGCTGTCGCCCAGGAAGAGCACGCCGCGGGCCAGGAAGGCGGCGCTGCCGCGGGTGTGTCCGGGCACGGCGAATACCCGGAAGGAGACGCCTTGGACGTCGACCGCTTCGCCGTCGGCCAGGGCGCGGCCGACGCGCACGCCGGTGTCCTTCGGCGAGAAGAGCCACTGGAGCATGCGCAGCTCGCGGCCCTCGGCGAGCGGGACGTCGGCGGCGAGCGCCAGGACGGCGGCCCTGGGGAACGCGAGCACGCCGCCCGTGTGGTCCTTGTCGCCGTGGGTGAGCAGGATCGCCTTGACCGCGTCCGCCCCGAGGCCGCGCTTGCCGAGCGCTGCGAGGACGGCTGCGCCCGACTTGTCGTTGCAGGCGTCGACGAGCGCCACCTCGCGGTCGCTGCCCAGGTCGACCAGGTAGCAGGCGACGATGCCGTCCTTGACCACTTGGACGCCCGGCAGCGTCTGGCCGTCCTGGATGGGCGCGAGCCCGGAGAAGGAGACGAAGACCACGACCCCGAAGGCGAGGACCACGGCGAGGGCGGCGCCGAGGAGGGCCGCGAGGATCTTGAGGACGCGTTTCATAGGGCGAACCCTAGCGCAGGCTTGGGCTTCGGGCTTCGGGCTTCGGGCTTGGGGGCGGTCGGGAAGTGGGACGGAGAGGACAAGCCGTGTGGGCGGCCATGCCCCGGTCGCCGGAGGGCTTGCGTCGAGCGGGAGCATGAGGCGCAATGGCATGGCTGTCGCGAAGGGACGAGGAGAAGCCGATGAGCCAGGAGCAGCACCCGCCCACCCGCTTCCTTCCCGCCGAGCGAGCGCCGGCCGAAGAGGTCGAGCGCCAGGCGGCGCTGGTCCGCTCCTTCCCGCTCGTCGCCGCGCTGCTCGACGCCGGTCTCGGGCTCGCGCTGGTGCTCAACCGGCACCGGCAGATCGTCCACCTCAACCGCGCCTTCCAGGAGTTCCTCACCCAGCGCGGCGCCGGCGTCGCCCAGGGCCTGCGGCTGGGGGAGGTCCTGGAGTGCGCGAACGTCCCTTCCTCGCCCGGCGGGTGCGGGACGGAGGAGGGCTGCAAGCTGTGCGGCAGCGGGCGCACGCTGGGGGCCGGCCTGGCCGGAGCGAGCCTCACCGAGGAGTGCCGCATCCGCACCCGGCAGTCCGGTGACGACCTGGACCTCCTGGTGCGAACCACGGTCATCGAGATCGCGGACGAGCTGTTCCTGCTCGTCTCCGCGATGGACATCAGCCACGAGAAGCGGCGCCGGACCCTGGAGCGCATCTTCTTCCACGACATCACCAACACCGCCGGCGGCATCAGCGGCCTGGCCGGGTTGATGACCACGGCCTCGCCGGAGACGGTCTCCCGGCGCTACGCCCCGATGATCCGGATCGCGTCGAACGCGCTGCTCGACGAGGTGACCTCGCAGCGGGACCTCACCGCCGCCGAGCACGGGGACCTGGTGCTGCGCCCGACCACCTTCGCGGTGCGCACGCTCCTCGCCGACCTCGCCGCGATGTGCCGCCACCACGAGGTCGCCCGCGAGCGCTCGGTGGCCATCGCCGAGACGCCCGAGGACCTCACGGTCCGCTCGGACCGGACCCTGCTCCAGCGCGTCCTGGGCAACCTGGTCAAGAACGCGCTCGAGGCCGAGCCGGCCGGCGGCCGGGTGGGCGTCTCCTGCCGGCGCGAGGGCGAGCGGGTCGTCTTCGAGGTCCGCAACCCCACGCCGATGGCGCAGGAGACGCAGCTGCAGATGTTCCAGCGCTCGTTCTCCACCAAGGGGCCGGGGCGTGGCCTGGGGACCTACAGCATCCGCCTCCTCAGCGAGCGCTACCTGCAGGGGAAGGTGAGCTTCACCTCCAACCCGGAGTCGGGGACCTGCTTCGTCGTGGACTACCCGGTGGCGCTCGCGGAGATGGGCTGAGGCCTCTCGGCCACGCCGCGGGATCAGATCAGAAGTAGAGCTGGCCCTGCACGGTGAGGACCGAGACCACCTTGGTGTCGGCCAGGCGCGTCTTCTTCTGGGCCGCGCAGTCCTGCTCGAAGGCGAGGTCCGCCTTGACGTTGGCCTGGTGCTCTTCGATCCAGAAGTTGAGGCCCAGGTGGAAGGTCTGCAGGTGGCCGGCGCCCGTCTTGCTCACGAAGCGCTCGTAGGACACGACCGGGCCGATCCACTTCCAGCGGTAGCCGGCCTCGGCGAAGAGCGCCACGCCCGTCGCGGGAGAGAGGTCGCCCTGCCAGTAGTTGATGGCGTTGGCCTGGAAGACCACCTCGCTGGCCTGCGCCACCGGCAGGTCCAGGAACACGTCGCCGCCCACGGCCACGTAGTCGTTGACCTGGCCCTTGACCGCCACCGCCTTGGGCTGGACGTCGCCGACCAGGCCGAAGGAGAGGACCTTCTTCTTACGGAAGTAGGTCCCGGCGAAGAACATGTCGGGCTCGGGGTCGAAGACGTTCAGGCGCAGGTGCCCGGCGAAGCGCGGGATGCCCTGCGGGTTGACGTCGGGCAGCGGCTTGCCCGCCTCGTCCTTGCGGCCGCTCGCCCCGCGCATGCCTCCGAACGCGCCGACCCGGTATTGGAAGAGGCCGCCGAGGAGCAGCCCGCGCAGCTGCAGGCCGGCGTCGCGCCAGACCTTGTTGCTGCCGGTGGGGTACTTGACCAGGAAGGCGTGGTAGTCGGCGGTGTTGAGCGAGGTGGCGCCCTGGACGGTGTGGTGGGTGAGCGGCGCGATGAGGAGCCCGGCGTCCACGATCAGCTCGGGGAACAGCTTGTAGGAGGCGAAGGCGTCCTGGACGTAGAGGTCCACCGCGAAGTTGCCGCCCTTGCCGAAGTTGGGCGCGTCGACGTCGATGAAGAAGGTCAGGTCGCGCGTCACCGCACCCGCGACGATCAGCCGGGCCCGCCGCAGGAAGAGGTCGAAGCCGACCGAGTCCCCGGTCGCGTTGCCGTTCTCGCGGGCCTGCGCCTGCGGCTGTATCAGGACATGCAGGTCGAGGAAGGCGTCCTCGGTGAGCTTGAGCTTGACGGCCTGCGCGCTCGACGGCGCCAACACGGCACAGGCGACGGCCACGAACAGCCACGACGTCCTCGACCATCTCACGGGCAACTCCTTGCGGGCTTGGCTGGCCACGGCGCGATTTTGAGGAAGCGCCGAACGACATCGGGAGCGAAGACGGCCCCGGCTGGGGCTTCGTCACGTTCTGCCCGAGTCTAAAGCCCCAGGTCCGTCGAGCCACCAAAGGGGAGGCGCCGATGGCAGCCAGCCGTGGCAGCGCTTGGAAGGCTTGCCCCGTGGTAACGAGGACACATGCCACGCCGCCCGAGGCCAAAGCCGTCCTTCGAGCAAGGCATCGTCAGGTCGGCTGAGCCTTTGCCGGAGCGCATCCCGAACCGGGCCGCCTAGTGCGGCCTCCCTTGAGGCGAGGAGGGGCGACGGCGAGAGCTTCCGGGCGGCCGCTGGCTGACCGCACCGCCGAGGAGTTCCCACGCCGCGGGGGGCGCGTGTCCAATGGGTACACGACGCAAGCAGGCGGGGTGGCCGGCCACGCCCCGCTCCGGAGAGTGGAAATCATGGCGAACCCGTTGCGATTCGCGAAGTTGGCGGTGAGCGCAGCGGCCGCGCTGGCCGTGTTGGGCGCGGCCGCGGGCTGCGGCCCGTGCACGACGATCGGCTGCGCAGAGGGTTTGACCATCGCCTTCGCGAAGTTCGAGGCGGGCAAGACCTACACCATCGTCGTCAGCAAGGTGAGCAGCACGTCCGAGGAGGTCGTCACCACCTGCGAAGCCAAGGCAGCGACCGAGCCCGACGCCGTGACGACGCTGAAGTGCGAGCCGAGCCAGGTGGTCCACACCGACCACGGGCAGCTCCGGTTTGCCGACTACCAGGACCTGAAGAAGGTGAAGGTCGCCATCTCGGAGAGCGGGACGCTGCTGGTCGAGCAGACCTATGAGCCCGACTACGTCACGGCGGAGATCAACGGTAAGACCTGCGGCACCTGCACGACCGTGAGCATCGTCGTCGACTTCCCCAGGGATTGAGGCTCGCCGGGCGCCCCCGCGGGTTCCCGGAAATCCTGGAGGAAGCGACAGACTCCTCGGCCCAGGGCGCGGGTCTGCCCCGAGCAAGGGAAGGTCCATGACGCAGGTCGCGCGAATCTCAGTCGTGGCCGTGGGTGGGTTCGTTCTCACCGTCGTGCTCGAAGTGGTGACCGAGCATCCGTACGATGACCACCTTCATTCGGCATGGCCGTTCTTCGTCAGCCTCGTGGGCTTCTTCTGGGCCAACTACCAGTTCATGCCCGGTGGCCGTCCGAGGCGTGTCCTTCTCGGTGCACTCATCGCCTTGACGTGCTCCTGCGCGTGGGAGCTCGTGACCATGGTCTTGGCCATCAACTTCCTGGCCTGGCTTCCCGCGGTCCTGCGACGTTGATGGTCTCGCCCACCGCGAAACCAGGAAGGAGGACGCACGGGGCCACTCGAGCGGACGCATTCGCGGTAGAACTCGCCCGGCGTGGGGAAAGGGGCACGGGATGGCGCTCGGCAACTGCAATCACCTCTGGCTCAAGCGGATCGTGCCGGTGGACGAGCTCTGCCAGGCCATCAAGGCCCTGAGCCCGGAAGCGACCAAGGGCACGGTCGAGGTCTACCGGATCGGTGAGTGGACGCTGGTGGCGGCCGAGCGGGAGCCCCTCGTCGAGGAGCTGGCGAGCTCGAACCTCGCTGCCGAATGGCTCTTCCTCGACCTCGAGCCCGACCATGACGAGTGGGCCTGGTCACGTCCGCCGAACGACCGCGCCTCCGGGTCCTTCTCCGGCGACGCCGAGGCAGCGAATCGCCTCAGGGATTCCCTCAACGAGCGGGCGGCGCTGGCGCTCTCGAGCCTCGAACACTACGTCGAGTGGCATTACGACTTGGACTCGGCGGTCGGAACCCCTGGACCCAAGGCGCTCGAGCACTGGCCAAAGGTGCTGGTGGAGCACGTCCGGCTGGATCTGCCCGCTCCGCCGAAGCCGTCCGCGCCACCCGCGACGGCGCCCTCCCGGCCGCCGGTCTGGCCAGGGCTCGCCGGCCTCGGGTTCGTGGTCGTGGCGACGGGGTTCCTCACCCTCGTCACCCACGCGCCGGCGGACCCCTGGTCCACGGTCTTCTGGTTCTTCTGGGCCGCCGGCGGGGCGTTCTGGACGATGCTCTGCCCGGTGTTGCCGCGCTCGTGGCCCGGCAACGGCTGGCTTCGCTGGGGACTGGGACTGGCGGCGCTCGCGGCCTTCGGGGCCGGGATGGGCCTGGTGTATTAGCGGGACCGCGCTCCGTCGCCGAAGCTCGGCCTGAGGCTCAGTTCTCGTCCTCGAAGAAGGAGTCGGTGATGAGCTTCTTCTCCGAGACCTTGCCCTGCGCGTCGATGCTCCGCTCCCGGTCGATCTGCCCGTCGCCGTCGCTGTCGTCGCGCTCGAAGTACTGGCCGTCCGGCAGATGCACCGACTTGTAGTCGACCTTGCCGTCCTTGTTGGTGTCGCCCAGGTTCACCTGCCGGCCGATCTGTCCGTTCGGGAGCCGGTCGTTGAAGTACTCGGCGCGCACCACGCCGTTGGCGTCCGTGTGGAACAGCACCTTGTCGTGGTTGACCCGGGTGCTGTTGGTGACCTCGAAGCTGTCGTCGAACCGGCCGGTCTTCAGGTCCGTGCGGCGCTCGGCGCGAACGTCGGTCTGGCCGTCACCGTCGAGGTCGAGCTCCTGCTCGCGGACCTTCACGCCCGTCGGCGCGCCGCTGTCCCACTTCATCTCGTACTCGCGGCTCTTGAGCACCTTGGCGTTGGCCAGGCCGGGAAGCACGTCGTTGATTCGCTTGCCGATGGAGCTCATGGGACCTCCGAGTGAGTGGATGCGAGGCTTCATTGTCCGCGCGGCGCGTCCGGTGTTGCGCACGCGCGTCAACAGGCGGGATTTGCGTGCGGTTTCGGCGGCAAGGTCCTGGGCGACAGCCTCTCGCCCAGCCAGGCGATGGTGTCGAGGAGCAGCGACTCGCAGGACGGTGCCGACGCGTCCAGCCCAGCGCCGACACTGCGCGATCGCCCTCCTGCCGCTCCGCGCTCTCAGCGTGGCAATTCCCCGCTCGGTCCGGCGTGCCACGCATGGGAATCTAGCTCCGAGCGAGACCGGGGCGGACGTGGAGAGGAGAGGCTCATGTCAGACACCAAGTGGAGCGCGCTGAGCTGGCACATCCCCGGCTGCGCCACCGACCGGATGGAGTGGCCCGACGGATTCCGCGACCTGTGGCTCGTCGGGAGCGTCCTGGTGGTCAACACCTTCCGGGACCTGCTCTTCCTCGACGCCTCGGACCCGCGGGAAGCTCGGGCTGCTGCACCAACGCCAGACGCGGTTCGGCCGGACGGTGCGCACGCGCTTGAACGCCTCGGGCACGCGGCTGGTCTGTTGCTCTGACGATGGCGTCGAGGTCCTGGACATCGCCGACCCGCGGGCGCCGCGAGAGGTCGCCGCGGTGGCGAAGCCCAACGAGGTGGCGGCTTCCGCCGCGTTCGTGGGGGACGACGTCTACCTTCCGAGAGGCAGGGGCGTGGAGAGGCTGGACCTGCAGTCCGGCGAGCTCATCCCGGTCGGGGACGCCGCGACGGGGGACGAAGGCTCCTTCGGCCGGGACATCATCGCCCACGGCGACCTGGTGGCGACCGTCGGACGCGACCACGGCCTGCACCTCTTCCGGCGGGTGGAACGGGACCGGCTCGAGCACCTGGCGGGTTTCGGGCCGGACGCGTGGTTCTACTCGTCCTTCCTCTCCTGGGACGACGAGGGACCGGCGGTCATCGACGTGGGGGAGGGCGAGACGCTGTGCCGCATCCTCCTGGCCCGGCCCGAGAAGCCCCAGAAGCAGAAGCTGGTGCGGGTACCGGGCGCCAGCCTCGCTCCGGCGGCGCTGCGGCGCGGCGACGAGCTGCTGCTGGCAGGGCTCGTCGGCGGGGAGTTGCTCATCGCGGCGGTCGACCCCACGACGTCGAAGATCCTCCGGCGCACCCTGGTGAAGGGCTTCACCGCGCGAAGGAGCTGCTCCGACTCGATGCGCGGGCTGGTGGCGGTCGGGGACCTGCTCCTCGTCGCCAGCTATGCCCGCCGGCTCTACGTGGTCGAGCCAGTGCCCGCCTAGCCGACGATGCGCTCAATCCTGCGGTGAAGTGCCAGGAAGGGACGGCTGCAGCCTAAAGCCTGCTCACGGGACCTCGTCGGCGCCGACATCGCACTTGGGGCCGCGTTGGGGGCGGGAGTCGGAGTCGAAGTCGGAGCTCGGGTCGGAGGGGCAGTCGAGCTTGTTGATGCAGGGCGAGGTGCCGCGGAGGTGGTAGTTGGCGCCGACGAGGGTGGGGGATTCGAAGGCGAGCTCGGTGTCGGTCGTGTTCAGGCAGGCATTGGAGCCGCCTGGGATGTCGCTCGAGGGGTCGTCGAGACAACGGTCGTTCTCGAAGGTGTTGGTTCCGGGGTTCCAGAAGAGAGAGCTGAGGAGGGGCGTCGCGGCTTGCGTCGGTCCGTTGCAGACGATTCCGCCTCCGGTGTTGCCGGCGACGGTGTTGAACCGAAAGATCCTCGAGAGCCCAGTCGAGCTGAACGTGACCACGACTCCCACAGCGCTGTCGGTCAGGCCGTTGCGCCCCACGATGGTGTTCTGGATCTGGAAGGACGTGTCGGTGAGCTTGATGCCGGCATGGCCGTTGTACTGGATGAGGGTGCGGTCGAGCTTCAGGTCGCCCTTGGTGGCCTCGATGCCGGCACCGCCGTTGCTGATGAGTCGCGATCGCTCGATGACCAGATTGGTGTTGGTGGCAGCGATGGCGTTGAGGGCATTGCTCGCGCCGGTGGTCGCGCTGCCGATGGTCACGTTGTTGAGGTAGAGGTCGGGATGGCCTGGGGAGCTGCCGGTCCCCTCAGCGAAGATTCCGTTGCCGTCCACGCCGTAGGCGCCTCGGATGGTGACGTCCACCAGCGCCAGGCGAGTCGTCTGGGAGCCTGCTTCGACGACCGTGACCGCGGTTCCAAGGTCCGCCGGGGCGATCGTGGCTCCGACGATGTAGATGTCCATGTCGGTGACCGAGATCTTGCCGCAGGGGGTGGCGTCGGTGACACGCAGGTAGCAGGGGAAGTCCTTGCAGCCGCCGATGGCGTCCTGCAGCGCCGTGCTTCCGTCGTGCGAGCAGGAGACGTCCGTGACGCCACGGGCGCATTGGTGGGAGCGCAGGTCGCAGACGGTCGTGCAGTCCGCGTCCTTCTGGCAGCTGGTGGTGCAATGGCCCGTGGGCGAGTTGCAGACGTAGGGAGGGCAGAGGATCTGGGTCTGGGCGGGCGGGAGGCAGGCACCGCTGCCGTCGCAGGTGTGCTCCGGGAGCCAGATGTTTCCGCTGCAGGACTCGTCGATGCACGGGGTCCCGCTGAGGGCCTTGTTGTCGGGGGCACAGGCCGCTTGGGTGCCGGTGCAGTAATCGGCGACGTCGCAGCGGTTGATGGCCTCTCGGCAGGGAGTGGTCTCGTCCTTCTTGAAGGTGTTGTCGGGGCACTGGGTGCTCGTGCCGTCGCAGAATCTCTTCCAGGTCGCAGAGGTCGGCGGCGGGGCGGCACACGGTCCCGGCGTCGGCGATTCGGTTGTCGGGGCAGTCCACGGAAGACCCGGTGCAGAACTCTGCAGGGTCGCACAAGCCGTCCGAACTCCGGCACCGGAAGTTCGGGGGCTGGAAGCCACAAGCCCCTTGGCCGTCGCACTTGCCGGTGGAGCAGGGGCCGAGTCCGGCGCACCGGTTCAGGTCGTCCGGTACCTGGTCGCCGAGGTTGACGCACCTGCCTCCCGAACAGGTCTTGCAGAGCACCGAGCAGGGACGGGCGAGGTCGCACTCGGGGCCCGTGTCGGGAGTCGAGGCATCGAGCTGCGCGGAGGCGTCGGGGGTACCGGGGAGCGGTCCAAACGAGCCGTCGAAGTCGTCGCGGCACACGCCGTAACCGGTGCAGCGGCAGGCGCCGCTGTGGCACAGAGGGGTTCCCGAGTCCCAGGAGAGGTACCACGCGTCGGGGTTGGCTCGCGCGCAGGACGACGCGGACAGCAGCAGCGCGAGGAGGACGAAGTGGCGGAAGCCCGGGCTCATGGCGGGTGATTGAAACATGAAATCTCGAGTGCGGAGACGTGGGCGACGGGGGAGGCGACGAGCGCGGCGAAGAGCAGGCGCTTGAGCGGCAGGTTCCGCTCGAGACCCTTCCGATGCGCCAAGCGAGATGGCGGCGCAGGGAGCTGTGGAGAGCACCTGTACGGCACGTCCTGCAGCCAGGCAGCGGGCAATGCCACCGCTAGGAGCGCGACCTGCCCGAAAACTCAGGGGCCGGTCGTGACTCCGTGTGGAAGCTGGCCCGGAGTCCGCACCGTCGTGGTGGGCGACTCGGTTGTATTCGCCCCGGCGGCACCCGGGCCTACTGCGCCGAGACGCACTTGTTGGTCTCGCACTTCATGCCGGCGCGGCAGTCGGAGTCGTCGGCGCACTCCCGGCACTGGTTCTTGACGCAGACCTGCAGGTCGCCGGGTCCCTCGCAGTCCTTCGCCAGCTCGCACCAGCCAGGACCGTGTGCGCACCCCGCCAGAGTCACCAGCACCACGACCGCGCAAAGCCTGAGCATCGAACACCTCGGGTGGAAGACCTGGCCAAGTCTAAAGGGCAACGGCTCCGAGAACGAGGCGTTCTCGAGTGCGACCATCGCCGCGGCCAAGGCACCACCCGCCGGCGCAATGGGTGAGGATCGCAGCGGACCGTGATCCCGAAGCGCGGACGCCCTTCGGCATTCGGGCGATCAGGCTCGCGTCACGGCCACCAGTTGGCCTCGTCCTCGCCCTGCATGGAGATGTACCCGCCGGTGCCGTCGCGCCCGTCGACGCCGACGAGCTTCCCGTCTTGCCAGAGGAGCACCGCGTTGCCGGAGAGGGTCGAACGGCCGCCGCGAGAGGCGATGCCCGACGTCAGCTGGTGCATCTTCTGCGCGGCGAAGGGATTCCCGATCTCTCCGCGCGAGACGACGAGCCACCCGCGCTTGGGCACCACCGCGAAGAGCGTCTGGGTCGCGAGCATCTTCGCGGCCTCCTGCATCGCCTCCGGAATCAACAGGAAGCTCGGTCGGCAGGTCGTCGACCCCGCCACCATCGGTCGTCATCAGCGAGCCCGGGGCGACCTCGCCCATGCCCCTCAGCAGGCTGGGCTTCTTCCAGAACAGGAAGCCCGACTGCTCGATCACCGACCACGACCACTTCTGCTGGCGCACGTTCTGGGTCGCGCTGGCGATGGTCGCTTCGTCGGCGCCGCGGTCGTCCGTCCGCGCGGCGACGACGAACTGCCCGTCCTCGACGCGCTCGACCACCGCCACGTGCGGGTACGCGGAGCCCTTCACTCCCACCAGCGGCCGGCAGAGGTGGCGCGCGTGTTCGACCTGGCCGGGCGCGAGGATCATCAGGCGGGGAAAGGTAACGGTCATGGGCTGCTCCTTGGACGGGCGTTCAGCCTACAAGTTCCGGGAGGCCACGGTGAGTGGGAGACACGGGGACCCTAACCACGGCGGGCAATGCTCCGACGGGCTTGAAGATCGACCCCGAGACGGGCGAAGTCATCGGGGGCGGCCGACGCCGCCGGCACCGCAGCAGGCCCGCGCGGACCGTTTTCGCCCTACCTCGGAGGCCGCTTGCTCCTCGCCCTCTTGTCGACCGTCTTCGCCGCCGCGCCGCCCGCGCTCTACGCGCTGAAGGTCGAGAAGGCCTCGTGCAGCGTCGTCGAGCGCAGCCCTCCTTCCTGGAAGCCCAAGGTGGTCGTCCAGCTGAAGGCCTGCGAGCCGAACCGCTTCCAGTGGTCGCCCGACGGTCGGCGCGCGCTCGTGGAGAGGCCGCAGCCCGTCCTCGTCGAGGTGGCTTCGCGGAGAGCCACGCCGCTGCCTGCTCCGCCGGGAGAGGCCGACGGCTTCGCGTTCGGCAAGGACGGCCGGGTGTACGCCTTCAGCGTGGACAAGGCGCACGGCCGCGGCGTCCTCTCGGTGCTCGAGGGCGGGCGATACCGCGAGGTGGAGTCCATCAGCCTGGCACGACACGGGCAGGAGCCGTGGGGCAGCTTCCTCTCCAACGACTGGGTCTCGAGTCTCAAGGCGTTCCAGGATCTGGCCTTCTCCGTCAACACAGAGCCCAGCGAAGCGCCGACGCAGGAGGAGGCGAAGCTCCTGTCGTCCTTCCAGGCGGAAGGCCCCGGGTGGCGGGTCGTCCGGTCGGGCGGCACGACCCTCGCCTACGAGTCTTGCGGCACGGACGCCTGCTTCGGAGCCTGCACGCCGGTCGTGGTCCTGCGGGAGAAGAAGGCGATCAAGCTCCCGCTGGGCCAGGGCGAACCCGACGAGTGTCTGTCGGTCCAAGCCGGAAGGGACTTCGTCGTCGTGACCCGGCCTGCAGGCGCCTTCGTCTTCGACGCGAAGACGGGAGCGCTCCTCTTCGCGGCGCCCCCAGACGAGAAGAATGCGAGGCTCCCCGAGCCGTAGCTGCGACGTCCGAGCTCATTGGCCACGGCCTTGCAGACGCTCGCGCGACGACGGAGGACCCGATGACGCTCGCACTGCTCCTCGGGCTGCTGGCAGGTGCTGCTCCTGCCCAAGGCGGCCCGACCACCGCAACGCTGCTTTACACCTTGGGCGATCCTGTGGCCCTCGCGCGTGGCGCGAACGGGCGGATCCGGGGTTACTCCAGCCCGCGCTCGCTGCTCGATCTGTCACCCGAAGGCGACGCGGCGTTGCTGCTCGTCGCCTATCCGCCGCAGAACCAGCAGCCGAAGCCCAAGGTCACGATGCTGACCCGCGGGTACCTCGTCGACGCGGCGGCTCCGGGCGCCGCCGTTCGGTCCTTCTTCGTCTGTGAGTCGAACGGCGTGGTCGAGGTTCAGCAGGAGGCCTGCCCTCTGCCGCAGTCGTTCGACGTGCGGACGGCCAAGCTCGTGGCTCGAGACCGCCTGGTCCTGTTCACCACCACCTTCGGCGCGGGTTCGCAGACGGCCGCGACGCTCGTCGATCTGGGCACTCGAACCGCGCTGTCCCGCGCCGTCGTGCAGGGGCCCATCGGCGACCGGGTCCTATGGGCAGGCGCGGGCCGGGTCTGGACCGTCACCGACGAGGAGGCGGTTCTCGTGGATCTCGCAAACGGCCGGACGCTCCAGACGGTGACCCTGCCGCCTGCCCCCGAGTCGGGCTTCGACGAGGCCTACCAGCGGTTCTTCGGTGCGCGGGGAGATGAGCTGACGCTGGTCGACACCCGCGGGACGCTCTGCTCGTTCAAGGGCAAGCGCCGGAACTGCTCCCGGCCCCTCGCAGGTCTGGCCCGCTTCGAGAAGACCCCCGAGAGCAATTCGAGGCGCCAGATCAGCGAGATCACCGGCCTCGCCGCGAACGCGGGATGGGCGGTGGTCTGGGACTCCGAGAAGCGCCTGACCCGGCTGGTGGAGGTCGCGACGCTGCGCACCGCCTGGACCGAGAACCCGCTCGAGAGCCGGGAGTTCGGTCGCGCGGGTTATCTCCTGTCGGTCGCCGTGGCCACGAACGGGCGGATGGTGCTCGAGCGGGTGTTCGACGACTCCGACGACGTCGAGCTCCAGCTCGTCGGCCCGACGGGTCGCGGAACCTACGACGACGTGGCCGCGGGTCGGCTGCATCGCGGGACCGTGACCAGCCTCAAGTTCACGGGCGCCGACTCGCTGCTCAGCGGAGATGCGAGCGGCGCGCTCGTCTCTTGGGACCTGCGTGCGCGCGAGGGCCGGCGCTTCGAACCTCCCTGGGAGGTGGGCACCGTCAGTGCGATGGCGCTGGACGCGACCGGCGACCCTGTGACGCTCCATGGACTGACGACGGGCGAAGGCCTCAGCATCCCTCAGCACGAAGCGACCGCCGTCCTTCGATGGTCCCTGAGAGAAAAGAAGGCCACGACCACGGCGCTGGTGACGCCGCCGCTCCCGGTGCCGTTCTGGGCGACCTCCTATATCTGCGCCGGCGCCGGCGGGGCCGAGCCTGGGGTCTGCGCGGCGAAGCAGAAGATGGCTGGCAGCCAGTCGCGAGAAGCCGAGGTGTGGCGGCAGCAGCAGAAGTGTCGCACCACCCAGCCAGGGCGCCTCTTGAAGAGGCAGGCGCCTCCGCTGGCACACGTCGGATTGGCGGTGGGGAAGGGGCCGCTGGACTGGCTCTCGAGCACGCTCTGGCTGTCGGCCGACGCGAAGCGCCTCGTGACCTGGGACTCCCATGCGTCCGAGGAGGGCTACTTCGCGAAGCCAGCCATCGTCGAGCTGGGGAAGTGCGTCGAGACCGCGGAGCTCGAAGCGAGCTTCGCCTGCAGCACGCGGTGGGCCCAGGCGCGTGGCCCCGTCCTCTATCGCGGGGACCGTATCGAGTTCCTCGACGAAGCCCTGGCCGTCGAGGCGGTACTGGCGGCTCCCGAAAACGCCTGGGGCTGCGACGTCGACCGCAACGGAGGGCTCTCGGTCTCGCTCGAAGCAGCGGTGGCGAGCTGGCCTTCGCGGACCGGGGAGGAGAGTCGGGTGAGTGCCGAGAAGGGCGCTCGGGCGCGCCGGCGCCTGGACGGCGGCGCGTTCGCGGAGTTGAACGCAGACGGCCGGCTGTGGCTGCGGCAGGGGACGGGAGAGGCCGTCGCGGCGTTCGACTTCGCCAGCGTCGGTGATGTTGCGACCGCGTTCGAGGTGTCGCCGGACCAGAAGCGCATTGCCGTCGGGACGTGGGGCGGCCGCGTCTTCGTCTTCGGGGTCGAGTAGGGGCTTCGAAGACCGGCTTCTGGGCGCCGCGTCGCCCTCGAGCAGGCCCACGACTTCGTCTCGCGGGAGGGCCTTCGCTCGCTCGAGTTGGCGATTGACCGAGAGTATGGGTGCCAAGGTAGTGTGAGGCGAAATCACGTCCTGGTCCGCCGTGTCGAGTCGCGGGCCTTTCGAGGGGAGGCCGCCAAAATGCGTCAGCTCGTGAAGCGCGCCACGTGCGCGCTGGTCGTCATCTGCCTTGTCGGATGCCCGGAACCAGACCGCTCGCCAGACGCCGTGGACTTTTCGGCCGTTACTCGGCCGTTGACCACCCCTACGGGCGCGCTCGCCAAGGCACGGTATCGCCTGGCCGCAGTCGAGCTCCTGAACGGGAAGGTCTTGGTGCTGGGAAATGGCGCGGTGTGCGACCGGACGGCCGAGCTCTACGACCCAGCCTCGGGCACGTTCTCGCCCACGGCCCAGTCGGGAAAGCTCCACGGTGCGTACTTCAGCGCGACGCGCCTGGCCGATGGCGCGGTGCTGGTGGCGGGCGGCAACTGCGGCTCCCAGGACGCCGAGATCTACGAGCCCGCGACCAATCTCTGGCGCGCGGCCGCCTCCATGCCTGTCAGACGGTTCGGCCATACCGCGACGCTGCTCGCTGACGGACGCGTCCTCGTCGTCGGCGGGAGCTCGGATGCCGCGACACCCTCCGCGTCCGCCGGCCTCTTCGACCCGGTCTCCAACACGTGGTCGGCGACCGGGTCGCTCGCGACGGCGAGGACGTATCACACGGCGACCATGTTGACGGACGGGCGGGTGCTGGTCGCGGGTGGGCAAGCCGGCGACGGTACCGCGATCTCCACGGCGGAGGTCTTCGACAGCTCCTCGTCGACCTGGTCTGCGGCTGGCACGCTCCAGCATGGCCGCGAGAGCCATCTCAGCTTCGCCTTGTCGGGTGGCCGAGCTCTGGTCGCGGGCGGCATCGACTCGGCGGGCCAGGTGCTCCGCTCCACCGAGGTCTTCAATCCCACGACGAACGCCTGGTCGGCCTCCGGAGACCTCAACTACGCGCGCCGGTTAATGGCGGGCCTGTCCGACGCCAGCAGCGGCCGGGTCTACGTCTCCGGTGGCCAGCTCTACACGGAGCACTCCAGCGTCGAGCGCTTCGATGTCGCGACCGGTCTCTGGACCGTCCTGAGCCCCGGGGGCACGACCCGCTTTCTGCACACGATGGCCTGGTTGCCCGGCGGGAGGATGCTCATCGCGGGCGGCATCGGCAGCCCGACGCGGGTCGCACTCTCGAGCGCCGAGATTTACGAGGACACGGCGACCTGCGCGAAGGGGTCCTGTGAAGCCCTCGGCCGCCAGTGCGGGTATGTGATGGACAGCTGCGGCGGTCAAATCCAATGCCCGGGTTGCGCCAGTGGGCAGATCTGCAACTGGAGCACGTACCAGTGCGAGACCTGCACGCCGATGGCCTGCGGGGCTCCTGGGATGCCGGCCTGCGGACTCTTCCCGGACGGCTGTGGCGGCACGGTGGATTGCGGCGGCTGCCCCGACGGGCAGACCTGTCGCTGGGGAGAGTGTTGTCAGCCGACGACCTGCACGGCGCAGGGCAAGAATTGCGGTGCCATCGCTGACGGCTGCGGCGCGACCCTGGAATGCGGTGGGTGCGCCCCAGGCTGGGTGTGCTTCAACAACGCCTGCGCCTGCGCACCCACGACCTGCGCGGCGCAGGGCAAGTCCTGCGGCAGCGTCTCCGACGGCTGCGGCGGAGCGCTGGAGTGCGGCACCTGCCCGGCAGGCTGGATGTGTGCCGACGGCGCTTGCGTCTGCGCTCCCACGACCTGCGCGGCGCAGGGCAAGAACTGCGGTGCCCTCTTCGACGGCTGCGGCGCGACACTGGAATGCGGCACCTGCGCGGCAGGCTGGACGTGTGCCGACAACGTCTGCGCCTGTGTTCCCACGACCTGCGCGGCGCAGGGCAAGGACTGCGGCACCCTCCCCGATGGCTGCGGCGGGACTCTGGAATGTGGAACGTGCGCGGCAGGCTGGACGTGTGCCGACAACGTGTGCGCCTGTGCTCCGACGACCTGCGCGGCGCTGGGCGAGAGCTGCGGCACCCTCCCCGACGGCTGCGGCGGGATCCTGGAGTGCGGAGCCTGCGCTCCCGGCTATCAGTGCGTCGCCAACGCCTGCCTGGTCACGGACGCGGTGGCCGCCTATGACGCGACGTTGAAGGCTCCGCGCTGCCCGGTCGGCCGGTCGTGCGACAGCGGCACCCTCCTGGCGGGCCGCGGCACCTTCGGCCCCGAGTCCGGCGCGCCCAATACCATCAACAACGCCTGCGCCGATGGCAACGGGACGGTGCAGCGCTCGATCGACCGCCTCCGCATCACCTCGGCCGACGGTCTTCCCCTGGCAGGTGGCTATGCCGCGAACCTCGTCGCGACCATCGTCGCGAGCAGCTCCCCGTACGCCGACAGCCTCGACCTCTATTACGCCGCGGATGCCGCCAACCCGATCTGGAGCTTCATCGGCACCCTGACCCCCACCGTCGCCGGGAGCCAGGACCTGTCGATCTCGTTCACCCTGCCCATGGGCTCGCTTCAGGCGATCCGCGCCAATTTCCGCTACGGCGGCGGCCTGGCGAGCCCTTGCAGCCCTGGGTCCCAGGACGATCACGATGACCTCGTCTTCGCGGCGGTGCTGCCTCCGGACCTCGCGCCTCCCACCACCTCCGTGACCACCCCCACCGCGGGCGCGACGCTGCTGAACAACGCGGGCTTCGTCGCCACCGCGAGCGACGACGTGGGCGTGGTCCGCATGGAGATCTACGTGGACTCCACCTTGATCGGCGCTGCGAGCACGTCACCCTGCAACGCGTCCTGGAATACCCGCGCCATGGCCAACGGGTCCCATGTCGTGACGAGCAAGGCCTATGACGGCGCTGGCAAGATGGCGGCTTCGGCACCGGTGACGGTGACCTTCAACAACGACTTCGTCGCTCCCACCACCGCGCTGACCTCGCCGTCGGCAGGTGCGACGGTCAGCGGCTGGGTGACCCTCGCCGCATCCGCCTCGGACAATGCCGGCATCAGCTACGTCGAGTTCTATTCGGACTCGACGCTCCTGGGGAGGTCGTGGAGCGCGCCCTACTCCTTTGCGTGGAACAGCCGGACCACCACCAACGGCAGCCACGCCCTCACGAGCCGTGCCTACGACACCTCGACCAACTGGGCGACCAGCACGGCCGTCAACGTCACCGTCAACAACGACTTCACGCCCCCGACCACCACCCTCACCGCGCCAGTCGCGGGTGCGATCGTGTCGGGGACGGTGACCCTCACCGCGACCGCCAGCGACAACCTCGGCGTGGCCCGGGTCGACTTCTACGACAGCACGACGCTGCTCGGGTCGCGGACGGTGCCTCCGTATTCCGTGTCGTGGAACACCACGACCGCCACCAACGGGAACCACACCCTCCTCAGCCAGGCCTTCGACGAAGCCGGGAACCTCCAGAACAGCCCCGGCGTGACGGTGACCGTGAACAACCCGGTCCCCGGCACGGCCACCTACAACGCCACTCTACGCACCCCGAAGTGTTCCTCGGTCGCCGCGTCGTGCGACTCGGGGACCCTGTTGACCGGCCGAGCCGCACTCGGACCTGAAGCCAACGCCCCCAACACGCTCAACGGGAGCTGCAGCGACGGAGGGTTCGGCACGTACCACTCCGACGAATCGCTCGACCGCCTCAAGGTCTCGACGCTCGATGGCTCGCCCCTCGCGGCCGGCAAGGCCGTGCGGATCGAGGCGACGGTCTGGGCCTGGTCGAGCACCGCTGACAAGCTCGACCTGTACTACGCCGCGAACGCGAGCAGCCCGACCTGGGTTCGCATCGTCACCCTGTCTCCGACCGCGACCGGGTCGCAAACGCTGTCCGCGAACTACATCCTCCCGACCGGAGCGACGCAGGCCATTCGAGGCACCTTCCGGTACCTCGGCAGCGCAGGCGCCTGCACCAGCGGGTCCTACGACGATCACGACGACCTGGTCTTCGTGACGCAGTAGTGGCCAGCGCCTCGAGCCACTGTGCGGAGATGGGATGGAGATGACCTCCATTCCGTCTTCGCGCCAGGGGAGGCGGGACGAGGCCCGTTCGTCGGCGTCGAGGCCTGCCTGAGGCGCCGTCACCTGTTGGAAACGGCAAGGCCCGGCCGGACCCCAGGCACCCGCGGAGAGTGACAGCAGGACGGCTCTCCAATCGACTGAACAGCAACGTGCGCGGTCGTGGTCGTGAGCAAGGCACGTGCAGTGCCTGACGCTCGACCCTCGCCCAACCCGGTCGCCAACCAGCCGCGCTGGCGCGATCGACAGAAAGCTTGGCGCAATCGCAGTCCCCAACGTCCCCCCCGCGAGCGGCCTGCCAAGCCTTGCCTGCGCATGAGGTCCCCGCCCCTCAAGTTTGCGGTGCTTCGAGGGATCCATGGCCCCATCCGCTGGGAGCAAGCCCGAGCGCCTGCGCGACCGCGTGCGCGAGCTGGAGGACGCGCTGGAGCAGGCGCAGCAGGCCGAGCGCGCCCACCACCGCTTCGTGCGCACGGTGCGCGAGGTCTCCGACGCCACCGCGTGGCTGCGCGGCGAGGAATACTTCAGCGCCATCGCGGCCCAGGTCGGCAAGGCCCTGGCCGCCGACTACTGCTTCGTCGGGCGCCTGCTCCCCGGCGAGCGCGCCATCGGCTCGCTCGCCGCCTTCGCCCACGGCGCCCCCGCGCAGAGCTTCACCTACGAGCTGGCCGGCACCCCGTGCGAGGGCGTGCTGGCCAGGGAGGTCTGCTCGTACCCGAGCGGGGCCGCCCGCCTCTTCCCCGACGACCGGCTGCTGGCCCAGATGAGGGTCGAGGGCTACGTCGGAGTGCCGCTCAACGACTCGCACCAGCGGTGCCTGGGCATCCTGGTGGCCCTCTTCCGCCGCCCCGTGCCCGACCGCGAGCTGGCCGAGTCGGTGCTGCTCTTCTTCGCCTCGCGCACCGCCCAGGAGGTGGAGCGCGCGCTCGCCGAGACCGCGTTGGTGGAGACGGAGGCGCGGCTGCGCTCGGCCATCGACAGCCTGCCGTTCGAGCTTCTGGATGTGCGACGCGCAGGGGCGGCTGGTGCTGCAGAACCGCTGCTCGCTCGAGCACCTGGGCGCCTGCCCCGGCCGCCTGGCCGAGCAGGTGCTCGGCTCGCCGACGCTCTCGGAGGCCTGGCGCAGGGGCCACGCGCGGGCGCTGGCGGGCGAGCACAGCGAAGCGGACGCGTGCGACTCGCGCGGCCGCCTGCTGCGGCTCACCACCGCTCCCATCACCCGCGCGCGGGAGGTGCTGGGCACGCTGGGCCTGGCCATCGACGTGACCGAGCGGCGCCTCGCCGAGCACGAGCGCGCGCGCCTGCTGGAGCGCGAGCGGGCGGCGCGCACCGAGGCGCAGGCCGCGAACCGGACCAAGGACGACTTCCTGGCGGTGCTCTCGCACGAGCTGCGCAACCCGCTGGCCCCCGTCTCCGCCGCGGTGCAGGTGCTGCGCCGCCGCCGCCCGGAGGACGCCCGCGTGCTCGACACCATCGAGCGCAACGTGCGCCAGCAGGCCCGGCTGGTGGACGACCTCTTGGACATCTCGCGCATCGCGCGCGGCGCGCTCACCCTGCAGCGCGCGCCGCTCGACGTCTGCCGCCTGGTGGGCGAGGCCGTGGAGGCGGCGCGCCCCGACGCCCAGCGCGCCGGCCTCTCCCTGTGCGCCGTGCTGCCGGAGGCGCCGGTCTACGTCTTCGGCGACACCATGCGGCTCGAGCAGGTGGTGGCCAACCTGCTCTCCAACGCCCTCAAGTACACGCCCGCGGGCGGCATCACCGTGCGCGTCCGGGCCGACGAGGCGGACCTCGCGCGCATCGAGGTCGAGGACACCGGCATCGGCCTGGAGCCGTCGGCGGTGCCGCACCTGTTCGAGATGTTCGAGCGCGGCCCGGTCATGGGCCTGCGCCGCCCCGGGCTGGGCATCGGCCTGGCCATCACGCGGACCCTGACCGAGCTCCACGGCGGCCGGGTGCTCGCCCACAGCGCCGGCGCGGGCAAGGGCAGCCGCTTCGTGGTGGAGCTGCCTCGCATCCCCGCCCCCGACCGCGGCGCGTCCCCGGACCGCGCGGCGTGCACGGCCGAGGGGATCGACGTCCGGGTGGTGGAGGACAACCCGGACGCCCGAGCGATGCTCTGCGAGTCGCTGGAGCTGATGGGCTACCACGTCGAGAGCAGCGAGACCGGTGAGGCCGCGCTGCACGCGCTGGAGCGCAAGGCGCCGCAGGTGCTGTTGGCGGACATCGGGCTGCCAGGCATCGACGGCTACGAGCTCTTGCGGCGCGCCCGGACGATCCCTTCGCTGAGCAAGGTCCCGGCCTTCGCCATCACCGCCTACGGCCAGGCCTCCGACGTGGCGCGGGCCCGCGAAGCAGGCTTCGACGGCCACTTCGTCAAGCCGGTGGACCTGGAGGTGCTCGACGCCCGTATCCGCTCGGCCGTCGGCGGGGAAGGCGCGACCGGAGCGAGCGGCACCCTTCGCAGCGCCCCTCCAGCGGGATGAACGTCCAGGGGCCGGGGAGCGTGCGGCGAGGTTGCTGAAGGGATGTCAGCACTCGTCGACGCGGCCCGCCCCTCGATCCTCGGTCGCGTGCGACCGCAGCCCCGCCGGCGGACCGGGAGGCGCAGCAAGGTAGGATGGGCGCACCGTGACCTTCGAGGCGCCCCAGGCCCTGCTGCTCGCCGTCCCGCTGGCGCTGCTCGTCTACAAGCTGGGGCGCATCCCCGCGCCGGCCTCGTATCTGCGCTGGGCGCTGGTGCCGATCGTCACGTTGGCCCTGGCGCGTCCAGTCATCGACCGCGGCGGCGACCAGGTCGATCTCGTCCTGGTGGTCGACCGCTCGCGCTCGATGCCGCAGGGCTCGGACGCCGCCGCCGAAGAGATCCTGGGCTATGCGGAGTCGCGCCGCGCCGCCGGCCAGCGGGTGGGCATCGTCACCTTCGGCCGCGAAGCCCGCGTCGAGCGCGCGCCCTCGAGCGAAGCGCGCTTCTCGGGCTTCCAGCGCCCGGTGGACGGAGAGGCCTCGGATCTGGCGGGCGCGCTCCAGGCGGCCGAGCAGCTCCTGCCCGAGTCGCGTTCGGCGCGCGTGCTGGTCCTCAGCGACGGCCGGGCCACCGGCGGCGACCCGATGGCGGCCGCGCGCCGGCTCGCGCTGCGCGGCGTGCCGGTCGACTACCGGCTGCTGGCGCGCCAGGAGGCGACCGCCGACGTCGCGGTGCTCGACCTCGAGGCGCCGGCTTCGCTCACCTCGGGCGAGGCCTTCCACCTCTCTGCGACGGTGCGCGCCGCCTCGCCCGGGACCGCGAAGTACACGCTCGTGCGCAATGGCGCGCCCATCGGCAAGGGGACGCTGCAGCTAAAGGGTGGCGAGCAGCGCTTCACCTTCCGCGACCGGCTGGAGCACCCGGGCCTGGCGGATTACCGGCTGGTGGTCGAAGGCGTGGGCGACACCGTGCCGGAGAACGATACCGGCCGCGCCGTCGTCCGCGTCGCCGGGCCCCAGCGGGTGCTGCTGATGCGCCCCGACGGCAAGCCGGGGGTGCTGGCTCAGACGCTGCGCGCCGACGGGCTGCAGGTCCAGGTCGTCCCGCCGACCTTCAGCTCGCTCGATGCGCTGGAGGGCGTCTCGGCGGTGGTGCTCGAGGACGTGCCCGCCCAGGCGCTGGGCGAGCCGGCGATGCGCGTGCTGGACCTCTTCGTGCGCGAGCGCGGGGCGGGGCTGGTGGTCACCGGCGGCCAGCGGAGCTTCGGCCAGGGCGGCTACTTCCGCTCGGCGCTGGAGGACCTGCTGCCGGTCTCGATGGAGCTGCGCAAGGAGCAGCGGCGCACGCCCATCGCGCTGGTGGTGGCCCTGGACCGCTCGGGGTCGATGTCGATGGCCACGCCGGACGGGCGCCAGAAGATCGCGGTGGCGGCCGAGGGCGTGGTCGGCGCGCTGACACTGCTCTCCGAGGGCGACGAGGCCGCGGTGTGGGTCGTCGACGAGCGCGCCCACGAGATCGTCCCGCTCACGCCGGTCGAGAAGGGCCTGGACCTGGGCACGGTGGCGACCATCCAGTCCGAGGGCGGCGGCATCTACGTCTACGAGGCGCTGGAGGCGGCGGGGCTGCAGGTTATGCAGAGCCAGAAGCCGGTCAAGCACGTGCTGCTCTTCGCCGACGCCGCCGACTCGGAGGAGCCCAAGGACTACGTCCGGCTCATCGGCGACCTGCGCGCCAAGGGCGTCACGGTCAGCGTCATCGGCCTGGGGACGCCGGCGGACCAGGACGCGGCGCTGCTGGTGGACATCGCCGCGCGCGGCGGCGGGCGCATCTACTTCGCCGAGTCCGCCTACGCGCTGCCGCGGCTCTTCGCGCAGGAGACGATCGAGATCGCCCGGGCCGCCTACGTGGCCGAGCCGACGCCGCTGACCCTCTCCGGCGACCTGGCGATGCTCGGGCCGGTGCAGGCGGAGCTCTCGGCGCCGCCCACCGTCGGCGGCTACAACGTGACCTACCTGCGGCCCGGGGCCGGCGTGGCCTACCGCACCGGTGACGACAACAAGGCACCGGCGCTCGCGCTCTGGCAGCGCGGGCTGGGGCGCGTCGCGGCCTTCTGCGCCGAGGTCGACGGACCCAAGGCGGCGACGCTCGTGGGCTGGCCGGGCTACCGGGCGCTCTTCGGCAAGGTGGTGCGCTGGTCGATGGCGCCGCCGGAGTCGCAGGACGCGCTCGTCCGCGTGCGCCGGGACGGGCACGACCTGGCGGTGACGGTGGAGGTCGCGCCGGGGCAGGAGCTCTCGGCCGGCGGCGCCTCGGTGACGCTCTTGCCGGGGGACGGAGTGGGCAAGCCGCGCGATGCGGTGCTGAGGCCCGAGGGCGACGGGCGCCTGGCCGCGCACTTCACGCTCGACGCCTCGGGCAGCTATCACCCTGTGGTGAAGCTGGGTGGGAAGGTCTTCAAGGGCCCGCCCGCGACGCTGCCCTATGCACCCGAGTACGAGCCGCAGCCGCCCGCGCGCGGCCGCGAGCTGCTGGCGGCGATGGCCCGGCTGACCGGAGGCGTCGAGCGGCTGAGCACCGACGGCGTCTTCGATCGCGTCCCGGGTGGACCGGGCCGCACTCCGCTCGCGCCGTGGCTGGTCGCGCTGGCGCTGGCGCTGATGGTGGGCGAGGTGGCGCTGCGCCGGTTCTTCTTCCGTTGGCAGAAGCGCGCCGTGGCGCCCCGTGTCGATCGTCGGCGCGAGGTGGAAGCTCGGGCCACTCCGCCAGCCAACGGGGCCCCAAGCACGGACGCGAGCCTCCCGTCCGACGCCCAGGCCGGGCCGCAGGAACCGCCGGCGCCAAAGCAGGAAGAGCCGAAGCCCGAGGACGTCGCCGACGCATTGGCCACCGCGCGTGACCGGGCCCGTCAGCGGATGAAGTGATCAGGCGGGAGCTGGCGGCTCTCGAAGGCCCGTCATGGTGCTTGTGCGTGGTAGCGCAAGAGCACCTTCTGGCCCGGACGCGGCGTCTTGGCGACAGGGAAATGAACCGCGTTCGCGCCCGACTGGTATTCCCAGACGATTTCACCCTGAGCATTCAGGGCCGGAGTTGGGGCACCGTCGATCACAACCTCAATCGGGCCGGCACCGAAGTCCGGCTGAGTCGGAAGTGCGAAGTGTGTGTGCAGGCCGCTCGTCACCTCGGCCATCCGCTCGACGATCTCATCGAACTCGGACTCGTCGGCCGGACAGACTTCGCCGGTATAGCTGTCGGCGGTCGCGGCCGAGAATATCCTCGGCGGTACTGCGATATGCGCGAAGGGGGTGGGATTCGACCGGCAGTAATAGGGTGGGGCGTCGACGACATTGCGAAGAGTAGTCAGGAACACACTCGACAGCTTGGGCGTGCCACCTGAGACGGTGCTCATGAACTTCGCCAACTGGCCAATTTCAGCATGCGGCGACGCCTCCGGCGGGCTCTCTCGAGGCTCAATGACGTACGTGTCCATGAATGGAGAGATCCAGACGAAGACGAACCTGGTGTCAGGGCGCGCAAAGCCGGCGTTAGGACCCGTCAAAAGGGGCGGAGTAAGGGTGAGCCATGCATAAAGATAGTACTGAGGGTAGAAGCCGCGCGGGGGCGGGTAGTCGCCGGCCAGTCTCAGCACGAGTTGCTCCTCGAGGCCAATGGTGGTGGGCCGAAGGATTCGGTCGGGATCTGCTGGGCTGCGAGAAAGGCCGCCTTGACAGTCAGGAAAAATGCATTGGTGCAGCACCCCAATCTGGAAATCGCTCCCAGCTTGGGAGTGGTGCGCCAGGAACGCAGGAACACGGGCCGCTAGTTGCTGTTGGGGCCACCAATTGTCTTCGGCGAAATCCGGGGCCTGGATGAGGATGTCCATGGGTCTCCGCCACCCTGCACGAAAGAGACCTCGACCGTCCGGTCCGAGCTGGCTCGGCCTCGAATGGGAAGGACATGATGCATTCGGCCGCCATGATGCTCGACATCGAAGACGAGCGTTCCTCGGTACTCCCCGGGCGCTTTCGGCGCGAAGCGCACCGAAGCCAGGGCATAGCCTGGCGGAACTTCTGATGGGTAGTCGCTGGCCAAGACCTTTCCAGCCGAGGGAATGGCCTCCAGCATGGTGGCCTCGAATTCGGGGGCGCCGCTGCCGATGAACACTCCATGGAGCTTCACGGTCGGCACGCAGAGATGCAGGAGCGAGATGGCTCTCTCCGCCGATTGCTCGCCAGGCCTCACCGAGCCGAAGTCCAGCTCGGTCGGCTGGATGGCCAGGCAGGCGGGCCCGTTCCCGCCCTGGAGGAGCACGGAAGGCTCCGGCGCGCTCGGGCTGGACACCCGGAGAGCGACCCGACCTGGAATGTCGGAGTAGGTCTGGTCGCCCACCCCTTGCGGCTGGAGCATGACGGGGATCGTGACCTTTTCCCCAGGGGCGACCTCCAGCGCCTGGACGGGCGCCGGGAGTGAGTAGTCGGGGGAGCCCGAGGCAAGGCCTACGACTGTGAGAAGGCATTTCTCGTCGGGCGCTAGACCGAGGTTTTCGAACGAGAAGCCGAGCGTCTTGGGCGCCGTGGCCTGGACGACGCCGAAGTCGAGCGCAGCGGGGCTCACGCGGTACCGGCACTCGGGCATCTGCCGTGCCTCAGCCTTCACAGTGATGGCCACGGTCGGCCGCGCGGGGTCGTTGGACAGGATCTCGACGCGCGCCAGCTTGCTGCCCGCCAGCTTTGGAGTGAGCCGGATCGCGACGTCCTTCGTATTGTCGAAGGGCGGGGTAGGAATGGACGGCGAGGATGTGAGGTCGAGCTCGATCTCCTCGACCAGTGTGTCCGGTGTGAGTGGCACCACGTGGATGAAGGGCGCACCGTAAGTGCCATCGGACTGAGCCGTGCCCAGGTGAAGTGCAGCCGCAAAGGCATTTTCGGGAGCAGACTCGCCGCTGTTGATGACCCTGACCGAGCGCGCTTCGGACAATGCTGCGCCCGGCACGAATGCGACCACACCGAAGTCCACCGACTCGGGCACCACTTCGATCCGAGGCCCACCTCCCATCTCGGCGAGGGGGATGCGAAGGTTCTCCTGCCCGCTGACATCGGAGGTCAGAGCCAGAATGGCTCTTTTCGCTCCGAGCCCGACGGGGGAGCAGGTGATGGAGCGGCTTGCCTGCTCTCCAGCAGAAAGCGTGAAGGCGTCCCAAGCTCCGGCCGGCAGGACGAAATCCCCCACGGCGGCCCCGGTGCCGAGCTCGACCTTCGCTTGAGACAGCGAGACGGGGCGCTGGGATAGGTTCGTGAATTGAATCTCGCGAGACACCGAGTGGCCAGGGAGCACACAGCCGCAGTCGATCGCAGCGGGCGCCCAATCCAGCAGCTTCGAGTGGCCTTCGCCGCGTAGGAGCACTCGCGCGGGTGGGCAGCCTTCGGCGGCGCGAATCTCGATGCTGGCCTGGTATTGACGCGCTTCGGAGGCCTTGAAGCCAAGGAGGACATCACGCGAGTTCAGCGGAGGCACGCTGACTCTCCCCGGTCCGTCGTTCAGGTAGGAAAAGGCGGTCCCGTCACCAGGCTGCGGCTCGGGAGAGCCGAGGTAGGCCTCGGCTTCAAAGAAGGTGGGGTTTTCGATCGCAACCGAGCGAGTCGCCTCTTGCCCGACGCCCACTTGTCCGAAGTCGACGATCTCGGGGAGGGTGCAGGGAGACGGGAGCACCGATACCTCGAGCCGAAGCAGCACCGACTCCTCGCCAGGTGCGGTGTCGGAGGCCCTGATCAGCACCTCGGAGGCAAGTGGGTCCGACGCAGGCAGAGCGAGCGCCTGCACCTCGATGGACTCGCCCGCCTCGAGCTTGCGCCCTACCGGGAGCTGGAGCGCGAACGGGCGCTGGAGATCAGGGGGCGCGCCGAGAAGAACGGGGACTCCGGAGGCGTGAGTGGCGGCCTCGATGACGAGCGAGCGCTGACCAGCGTTGCGCAGCCAGAAAGAGCGTGAAGGCTGCACGTCGGCCAGCGCGACCTCGAACCTCACCAGGGCGGCCTCGCCGAACCCAGGTGGCACGGTCGAGATTCTGAAGGTCTCCGTAAGGGCCCAAAACCGGGGGAGGCGAGTTGCAGCTGGAGACCACCGCCGCGAGGAGGGCGACGAGGCTGAGTCTCGGCAGACGGTGAACGACTGAGCGCATCGGGCACTCTGGGCGAATGGGCGAGCTCTGGCGAAATGCGGCCGGGAGGCTCCTGTCAGGGTGCTCGTGCGAGGTAGCGCAAGAGCACCTTCTGGCCAGGGCGAGGCGTCTTCGTGACGGGGAAATGAACCGCGTTTGCGGCCGACTGGTATTCCCAGATGGTCTCACCTTGAGCATTCAGGGCGGGAGTCGGGGCTCCGTCGATGGCAACCTCAATCGGGCCGGCAGTGAAGTCCGGCTGAGTCGGAAGCGCGAAGTGTGTGTGCAGACCGCTCGTCACCTCTGCCATCCGCTCAACGATCTCGTCGAACTCGGCCTCGTCGGCCGGGCAGACTTCTCCGATATAGCTGTCCCCAACTGCCGCAGAGAATATCCGCGGTGGTACTGCGGTATGCGCGACAGCTTCAACAGATGGAGGCGGCAAGCAGCGGGGGTCTTCGCCGACATCGCGGAGAGTGACCAGGAAGACGCTCGAAAGCTTTGGCTCGCCGCCTGAGACGGTGCTCATGAACTTTGCCAGCTTACCGATTTCTCCAAAGTCGACCCATTCCCGAGGCGAGATGACGCCTGGATCCAAATGCGCGGAGATCCATACGAATACGAACCGGGTGTTCGGACGTATGAAGCCCGCGTTGGGACCTATCGAATAGGGAGGCGTGAGAGCGAGCCATGCTTGCTCGAAGGACGAACTGTGGGAGAAGTGGTCAGGATAATCGCCGACCAATCGCGTCTCGAGTTGGTACTCGAGGTTGACGGTCGTGGGGCGAAGGATCCGGTCGGGGTCTGTTGGGCCGCTCGAAAGCTCGCCCGCGCATACATGCCTGCATGCGCGCAAGACTCCAATTTGGAAGTCGCTCTCCGCCTGTAAGTGGTGCGCAAGAAACGCAGGCGCACGGGCCGCAACCTGCTGCTCGGTCCAAAATCCTTGGAAGTCATCTCCGGCCTGGATGAGAACGTCCACGGGGTCTCCGCCACCCTGCACGAAGGAGACCTCGACCGTCCGGTCCGAGCTGGCTCGTCCTCTCATGGGAAGGACGTGGTGCATTCGCCCGCCATGATGTTCGACATCGAAGACGAGTGCTCCTCGGTACTCCCCAGGCGCTTTCGGCGCGAAGCGCACTGAAGCCAGGGCGTAGCCTGGCGGAACCTCTGATGGCCAGTCGCTGGCCAAGACCTTTCCAGCCGAGGGAATGTCCTCCAGCGTGGTGGCCTCGAATTCGGGGGCGCCGCTGCCGATGAACACTCCATGGACCTTCACGGTCGGCACGCAGAGATGCAGGAGCGAGATGGCCTTCTCCACCGATTGCTCGCCAGGTCTCACCGAGCCGAAGTCCAGCTCGGTCGGCTGAATCGCCAGGCAGGCGGGCCCGTTCCCGCCCTGGAGGAGCACGGAAGGCTCCGGCGCGCTCGGGCTGGACACGCGGAGGGCGACCCGACCTGGAATGTCGGAGTAGGTCTGGTCGCCCACCCCTTGTGGCTTGAGAATGACGGGGACCGTGACCTTCTGCCCAGGGGCGACCTCCAGCGCCTGGACGGGCGCCGGGAGCGAGTAGTCGGGAGAGCCCGAGGCAAGGCCTACGACTGTGAGAAGGCATTTCTCGTCGGGCGCTAGACCGAGGTTCTCGAACGAGAAGCCGAGCGTCTTGGGCGCCGTGGCCTGGACGACGCCGAAGTCGAGCGCAGCGGGGCTCACGCGGTAGCGGCACTCGGGCATCTGCCGTGCCTCAGCCTTCACAGTGATGGCCACGGTCGGCCGCGCAGGGTCGTTGGACAGGACCTCGACGCGCGCCAACTTGCTGCCCGCCAGCTTTGGAGTGAGCCGGATCGCGACGTCCTTCGTATTGTCGAAGGGCGGGGCAGGAATGGACGGCGAGGAGGTGACGTCGAACTCGATCTCCTCGACCAGCGTGTCCGGCGTGAGTGGCACCACGTGGATGAAGGGCGCACCGTAAGTGCCATCGGACTGAGCCGTGCCCAGGTGGAGTGCCGCTGCCCAAGCGTTCTCCGGAGCGGACTCGCCGCTGTTGATGACGGTGACCGTGCGCGTCTCGGACAATGCTGCGCCCGGCACGAATGCGACTACACCGAAGTCCACCGACTCGGGCACGACTTCGATCCGAGGCCCACCTCCAATCTCGGCGAGGGGGATGCGAAGGTTCTCCTGCCCGCGGACATCGGAGGTCAGAGCCAGAATGGCCTCTCTCGCACCGAGCCCGACGGGGGCGCAATTGATGGAACGGCTGGCGTGCTCTCCAGGGGAAAGGGTGAAAGCGTCCCAGGCCCCATCCTGCAGGATGAAATCCCCTTCGACGGCCCCGGTGCCGAGCTCGACCCTCGCTTGAGACAGCGAGACGGGGCGCTGGGCGAGGTTCGTGAACTGGATTTCCCGAGATACCGAGCGGCCAGGGAGCACACAACCGCAGTCGATCGCGGCCGGCTCCCACTCCAGCAGGCTCGAGCGGCCTTCGCCCCTCAGGAGCACGTTCGCGGGTGGGCAGCCTTCGGCGGCACGAATCTCGATGCTGGCCTGGTATTGACGCGCTTCGGTGGCCTTGAAGCCAAGGAGGACATTACGCGAATTGAGCGGAGGCACGCTGACTCTTCCGGGTCCGCCGTTCAGGTAGGAGAAGGCAGCGCCGTCGCCAGGCTGCGGCTCGGGAGAGCCGAGGAAAGCCTCGGCTTCTGAGGGTGCTGGGTTCTTGAGCGCAACAGAACGAGTCTCCTCCTGTCCGATGACCACCAGGCCGAAGTCGATGATCTCCGGGAGGGAGCAGGGAGTGGGGAGCACCGATGCCTCGAACCGCAGCAGCACCGATTCCGCGCCAGGTGCGGTATCGGAGGCCCTGATACGCACCTCCGAGGCAAGTGGGCCCGCCGGACTCTCCACCGCAGGCAGAACGAGCGCCTGCAACTCGATGGACTCGCCCGCTTCGAGCTTGCGCCCCACCGGGATCTGGAGCGCGAACGGGTGCTGGGGGTCAGGAGGCGCGCCGAGAAGGACGGGGGCCCCGGCGATGTGAGTGGCGGCCTCGATGGAAATCGAGCGTTGGCCAGCGTTGCGCAGCCAGAAAGAGCGCGATGACTGCACGCCGGCCAGCGCAGCCTCGAACCTCACGATGGCGGCCTCGCCGAACTCAGGAGGCGCTTTGGAGATCCGGAGGTCGCCGTAGATGCCCAGAAGCGGGGGAGGTGAATTGCAGCCGGAGGTGGCCGTCGCGAGGATTGCGGCGAGGCCGAGCGAGAGACGGCGAATGACCGTGCGCATCGGAAACCCCCAGCGAGCGGGCGAGCGCCGGCCAAGGACGGCCGGCGCTCATTCATGCAAGGCCAGACGCTACTACGGCGGGCCGATGAGGCTCGATAGGCACTTCACCGTTGCGTGAGTCCGCGCCGGTGCTGGCGGTTGCCGGAGCTTCTCCGGGAAGGAGCGCGCCGACTGGAGCAAGCGCTTCGCCGACGCGAAGATCGCCCAGCAGTTCAAGCGGCCCCTGCGCGCAGAGAAGGGCGCAGGGGCCGCTGGACACGGCGGCCAGGTCAAGCCGACGGTGCTCGCCGGCGCATCCGCGGGCTGGGCAGTCGTCGGCGCAACGTGCACGACTCGCCGCTCAGCCTCCCCGGCCGAGGCCAGCGAGAACAGATCTTCTCACGGCTGCATCCACGTCTCGGCCAGCAGCTGGAACACCGAGCCCATCGGCATCGAGGCGTTCAGCTTCTCGGTTCTCGTCGGCAACGACATTGCGCCGGAGCCGGAGGCCCCTGCGCCGGCGCCTGATTGACGTAGCCCGCGCTCGACGCTTCGACTACCAGTACTCGATCCAGGCGACGAGGCCGCCGCCCTCGAGCTCGGTGACGCCCCACTTGCGGCCGTGGTTCGACCCTTCCGAGGTCTCGACGAGGTAGTGCCGGACCGGCTGTCCGGCCGTGGGCGGGATCGGCCGGCCAGCGCAGTGCTCTCGGTGGGCGATCCGGTCGACCCAGCTCCGGCTCTCCGTCACGACCGTCGCCTTCGCGGCCAGCGCGCTCCAGCGCTCGTCGCTGTAGGCGTCGCTCCTCTGCTTGAACCGGAGGTGGAGGAAGCCGAGCCCCTGCAGCACCTTCGGGAAGAAGTAGACCGCCTCCGCGGCGTCGAGCTTCGTCGACGGAAACAGGTCGGGCAAAGCGTCGACGACGATGTTGTCGGCCAGCTCCCGGACCTCGATCACGGCAGGGAGGCAGTCCTCTTCAGTGCCGCTATCGCAGGGCTCGCAGCCCTCTGGCCGCTCCGGGGCAGGGCGAGAGCTGGAGCTCGAGGTGGAGGCGGAGGTGGAGGCAGGCGGCGGGTCGGCGGAAGCCAAAGAGGCGTGCACACAGGACGACAGCCAAGGCAGGAGCAGAGCCCAGGTCACCGGCAGCAATCGCCACATCGATGCTCCCATCGCGAAGGGCTAGCGCCAGCCCAGGCTCAGGGTACCTCTCCATGGTCGCCGCTACCGCCGCCCCGGCAGCTCCGCGAAGAGGCGGGTCATCGCGTCGTCGACCTGATGCGCGAGCTCCTCGTCCGACGGGTCCTCCCCCAGGTCGGCGCGCAGGCGTGCGGTCCACTCCACCCGGCCGGTCCTCGCGTCCAGCACGTCGACGCCCACCGTGCCCTCCTGCCAATGGATCTCGTCCTCGGGGTCGATGTCGCCTCCGCTGCCTCCGACCGACGGCCCGAAGTAGGGGTCCCAGACGTACTCGTTCCTGCTGGGATCCACCGTCCGGATCTCGGTCTTCTCCTCGACGTCGAGGTGCGGGCGGACGACGAAGTCGACCGTTCCCTGGTCCACCCGGCGGTAGCCCTTGCTCTCCAGCTCGCGGTCGCCCGCTTGCTGGAGCGCAGTGGAGGCGGAGGGGTACTCCTCGCCTGGTGGCGTGCCGCCAGCCAGCCAGCGGTAGGTCCGGTAGGTCGGGATGCGCTTGTCAGCGTCGGCGGCGAGCGTCGGCTCGACCCGAGCCCCTGCGCACGCTCCGGCCAGCACCGCCAGCGCCAGGGTCCCGACGAAGTGCGCCATCCGCATGGGGCTCCCTCCCATGCAGAGGTAAGCACCCTCAGGCCCCGGAAACCGACGCGGCGCAGCGCTCCGCTGCCCGCGCGGTCGAGATGGAGGCAGGCCTCCGCGCCTGCCAGGCGTCAAAGCGGTCAGCGCGACGGCTCGCGCTTCGCGGCCTTTTCGGCCAGGAGCAACCGCGAGGCGTTCGCGCGCTCCAGCTCGGACAGGAAGGAATCCACGGTGTCGTAGCGCGCGAAGAATCTCGTTGCGCATCAACAGGAGCTGTCCGGGCGACTCTTGCTTCAGCTCGTCGCCCTTCAGCGCGCGCAGGCTCGAAGAAATGCGGCCTGGCTCCGGCGCTCGTCAGGGCATCGCAGCCAGAATCCCCGGGTCGAACGGAGCGAGTTCCGCGGAGAGGAGCTCAGGAAGCACAAGCGCACTCGTCGCGCGTGAGCACGAGGTCGTTGCCGGCTCGTTCACGGCCAGGCCGAAGCCTCGGCGGAGGAGGTGAGCGAGGCTTCGAACGAGATGGCGACGTTGCCGGCGAGCGCCTTGGAGATGGGGCAGCCGTCCTTGGCGGCCTGCACCGCGCGGGCGAAGCCGAACTCATCGTCGCCGGGGATGGACGCCTCCACTTGGAGCGCACTGGAGGTCACCCGGAAGCCATCGGCCACCTTGTCGAAGGTCACGGTCGCGGTGACATCGAGCCGGCGCGGCGGCATGCCGGCGGCCGCCAATTGGCCGGACAGGGCCATGGCGAAGCAGCTGGCGTGGGCCGCGGCGAGCAGCTCCTCGGGGCTGGTGCGCCCCTCGGCCGACTCGGTCCGCGAGGCCCAGGTCACTCCCGCGTCGGTGAACAGCCCGCTCGATCGGGCGGAGACCATGCCCACGCCGTGGAACAGGTCGCCCTGCCAGATAGCCTGTGCTCGCCGGATTGCCGCCATCGCGCCCTCCCCCCGTGCTCGATACCGGAAGGTAAGAACTTCGGGCCGCCATCGGCGCAGGGTTGGAGTTCGAGTTCCCCCTCTCCGCGAAGCCGCGCGAAGCCGGAGAGGGGGGCAGGGGGTGAGGCGCGCCGCGTGCGAAGCGCGGCAGCTCAGTCGTACGTGTCGTCCACCGAGTCGTCGCGCTTCCACTCGCCGTTCTCGAGGCGGCCGGACTGGATCATCAAGCTGGTGTTCCCGTCCTCGTCCAGATCCCCGACGGCCTGGGCCGTGTACCAGATCATCCCGGGGTCGCGCAGGATGGAGAAGCTGTACTGGTAGCGCACGGACCCTTCGATGCCGACGGAGAAGCTCGCCCCAGCCGCCGGCGGGCATGCCCCAGGCCTTGGCCCGCGTGCCCGGCGCCCCGGCGGGGTGCGGGTCGCCGACGAGTGACGTGGCCGCGGTGCCGCTGCTGGCGGCGTAGGTCGCCCAGGCCTCGGCCGCGGGGACGATGGTGTGCAGGACCAGCAGGCGCTCGGCGCGCTTGGTGATGCGCAGCTGGTTGAGCCCGAGCGGGACGGCGATGGAGGCGAGCACCCCGACGATCGCCACGACCATCATCATCTCGATGAGGGTGAAGCCTCTCGACCTGGCGTCGGTCATGGCGCGCGCTCCGTGGAGTCGGTGGTGGGTGGGGAGCCTCCGCCGTCGGCCAAGGCGACGGCCGTGCCCGCGTCCGCGGCGTCGTGGTGCGTGAAGATGAACTGGCCTGGGGCGATCTCGCGGACGGCCTTGCCGTTGGCCGCGGCCGCGGCCTTGAAGGAGGCGATCTGCTCGGCGGTGGCGTTGCGGCCGAGGTCGACCATCGACACGCCGGTGTGCTGGCCGACCAGCGACTTGGAGCCCGGGGGCGCGAACAGGACCTTGGGCGAGGGCGGGGTGGCCGGCTCGGAGAGCGAGAGCTGCACCGCCACCGAGGTGCCGACGCCCGCGACGAGCACGCCGCCCCCGACGAGGAGCCGGATGCGGCTGGCCGGCGTCGCCGCCGCCATTGGCTTGGGAAGCGGAGCGTCCTCGTTGAACTCGCGGACGATCTCCGCGGCGGTCTGGGGCGGGGCCGAGAAGGCGGGGGCGGGTGCGGCGCGCCTGGGCGGCTTGCTCTTGCCCCTGGCCTTGATGCCGGCCCGGGCGATGCCTCGGGCGAAGTCCATGGCGAACGAGTTGATCTGGCGCTCGGCGGAGAGCGCTGCCGAGGACTTCGGGTCGGCCTTCTTCGCGTCGCGCAGGGCGGCGCGGGCGCCCTCCACCTCGGCGAGCAGCGCCGCGACCGACTCCTCGTCGGCGTCGCTCGGGGAGTCGGGGAGGGTCGAGAGCGCGACGCCGAGCCGGCAGCAGAGCGCCAGCGACTGGCGCAAGGCCACGGCGGAGGCGTCTTCGGAGCTTCGCCCCGGCGAGCGCGACCCGGACGTCGTCCTCGACCGAGGCGAGGACGTGGCCGGCCACGCTGGCCAGCGGCTCGCCCGAAGCCTCGCCCTGGAGCACCGCGCAGGCCTCGATGTAGCGGGGCACCGTGTTGGGCCAGACCGACTCGTAGCCGTCGGGGGGAACGTAGGTCGACGGGCCGATGAAGGGGGCGCCATCGAGCGGGGAGGGGAGGGGCTGTGCCGGCATGGGGAGCCGGGGCCAGGAAGAGAGCCCGCCCCCGGGAGCACGCATTCTGTGTTCAGCGGCTGGTCGGGATCAAATTGCCGGCCCGGGTTCGGCGATCCGTTGTCCGGTGCCGGGCCGGACGCCTTGTGCCAGCAGGGACTGCAGTCGCTTCTCGCAGCGGGCCGCGGTGGATCTTTGCTGGGCCTCGAGCATGAGCTTCTCCAGGCGCCGGCTGCGGAACAGCAGCCGCAGCAGGACCTGCGCCCCGCCGTCGGAGACCTTGGGGAAGCCGCCGCGCTCGCGGTAGTAGCGGTAGTCGGCGCGCAGGATCATCCCGTTCTGCGCCGCCAGGTCGCGGAAGAGCTTGCGGACGGAGCGCGTGGTGAAGCGCTCCGCGTCGTTCCAGCCCTCGTCCAGGGCGCGGTCGAGGTCCTCGACGGCGCGCCGCAGCGCGGCGACGAAGCGCTCGGGGGCGTCGCAGGACGGTGCGAGCGCGGCGACCCCGTGGGCGCCGCGAGTCTGGGCCGCGCGCTGCAGCAGGAGGGCGGTCTCGGGCTCCAGGGTGTCGCCGCCGACCGCGACCGAAAGCGCCTGCTTGCCTTGCCAGGTGGGGCGGTGCGCCACGGAGAAGGAGCGGTCCAAGAGCGCCTTGAGCGGGGCGTCGACGGTGGAGGCGGAGCAGACGCCGACGAGGACCACGCCCGCGGCCTGCGACAGGCGCGTGGCGATCGCCTCGTAGTCGTCGCGCTGCGTGCAGCGGCCCTCCGCCTGGAAGATGCACTGGTAGCAGCCGGTGCAGGGGCGGACCTCGTGCGCGGCGACCTCGACGACCTCCACCGGGTTCTTCGACCAGCGGCGCACGCCCTCGGCGACCGAGGCGGCGGCGGGCGAGTCCGCCAGCCGGTGGCCGCTGACGATCACGATCGGCCGGGTGCCGGTCTTGGCGACCTCGGGGCCGGCGATGGGTAGCGCCTCGCCGCGCCAGAGCGGGGACAGGGCGCGGGGCTCGAGCCGCGCCGTTCTGCGCGCGGGCCGGAAGCCGTCGGCCAGCGCTCGGTTGAGCTGGCCCGCGAGCTGGCGGCAGCTCTGCTCGGTCTGCTCTTCGTCGGTGTAGCCGAAGAACGGGTTGCCGTTGGCGGAGACGTCGCCGAGGTACGCGAGCCCCAGGCCCTCGCTGACCAGCCGCACCCGCTCCAGCGTCGCGTCGTCGGCCACGCGCACCGAGGTCATCACCGCGGCGGCCAGCTTGCCCTGCAGGCGGTGCTCGGGGTGGACGAGGAGCTTCTCGAAGAGCCGCTGCAGCTCGATGGGCGTGAAGAGCGACCAGGCGCCGAAGACGAAGACCACTGCGTCGGCGGCCTGCAGCCGCTGCAGGGCGTGCGTGAAGCCGGCGTCGGCCTCGCTCGGGTCGGCCGTGAGCTTGAGCCCGGCGACGTCGAGCCACTCGTGGTCGAAGTCGAGGAAGCGGGCGAGGTATTCGGCGGTGACGCGGCTGGCGCTGCGGGCGCGACGGGGGCTGCCGCAGACGAAGAGGACGCGCTGCTCGGTCATGGGAGGCCTCGCGAGAGGGGGAGGATCGGCGAGCAGGATAGCAGCGCGGCGTCGTGGCGACGGACACGCCCCTTCTCGCCGAGAGGGTCTCGTCGGGGGGCCGCCTTGACCGGTCCGAGCCTCCCTTCCATCCTCGTCTGCCGGAGGAAGAGGCCGATGAGAGCAGTCTCACGCCGCTCGCTGATGAAGGGCGCGCTCGCCGCCGGCGGCGCGGCGCTGCTCGCCGACCCTGGCGCGTTGGTGCGCCGCCTGGGCCTGGTCGGCGAGGCCTGGGCCGGCACCCCGCTCTCGAAGCTGCTCGAGACCGCTCCGGTGGCGCGCTTCTGGGAGTCGACGGCGTCCACCACGGCGGCCTGCACCGCCTGCCACTCCGCGAGCGCGAGCGCGATCCAGGGCAAGAAGAGCCACGACCACGGCGCGGTCCTCATCCAGTGCGGGTTGTGTGCCCGTGCCTGCGTGCTCAAGGAAGGCGAGCGCGGGGCGTGTCGGGCGCGCATCCACGTGAAGGGGCAGCTGCGCTCGCTGGTCTACGGGCGGCCGATGGCCATCCACGTGGACCCCATCGAGAAGAAGCCCTTCTACCACTTCCTCCCCGGCGCCTCGGCGTGGTCGATGGCCACCTCCGGGTGCCCGCTGCGCTGCAAGTTCTGCCAGAACTGGGAGCTGTCGCAGGCCAACCCCGAGGACTACGACACGCCCCTCCGCGGCCCGTCGCAGCTCGCCGCGGAGGCGGTCGAGCGGAGCGCACAGGTGGTGGCCTTCACCTACAACGAGGCCACGGTCTTCGCCGAGTACCTGCTCGACGTGGCGGCCGCGGCGCGCGAGAAGGGGCTGCGCGCGGCGCTCATCTCCTGCGGCTACATGCAGGAGGCGCCGCTCGTCGAGATGTGCAAGGTGCTCTCGGCGATCAAGAATCGACCTCAAGGGCTACTCGCCGGACTTCTACAAGAGCGTCTGCGGCGCCGAGCTCCGGCCGGTGCTGCGCTCCATCAAGCAGGTGGCCAAGGCCAAGGTGCACCTCGAGATCGTCAACCTGGTCGTCCCGACCCTCAACGACTCGGAGACGATGCTGCGCGAGCTCGCGAAGTTCCTCGTCGGCGAGGCCGGCCCGGACGTGCCGGTGCACTTCACGCGCTTCCACCCCGACTACCAGCTGCCCAACCTGTCGCGCACGCCGGTGGAGACGCTGGAGCGGGCCAGGGAGATCGCCAAGGCGGCCGGGCTGCGACACGTCTACGTCGGCAACGTGCCGGGACACCCGGGCAACAACACGCTGTGCCCCAAGTGCGGAAAGGTCCTCATCGAGCGCAGCAGCTTCTTCGTCAGCGCCAACCGGCTCGAGAAGGGCTGCTGCCCGGCGTGCAGAGAGCGGATCGCGGGCGTGTGGGCATGAGAGAGGCAGGCTTCAGGCTGTAGGTCGCGGCGCGAGGACTGGTCGAAGGCATGCGCACCTGGCTTCTCGGCGTCGGCTTCGTGTCGCTCCTGGGGCAGGTGACCCTGCTGCGTGAGCTGGCGGTCGCGTCCTACGGAGTCGAGCTCGTCTATGCGCTGGCGCTGGGCGTCTGGCTCCTCGGGAGCGCGCTCGGCGCGGCCGTTCTCGGGCGGATCCCTCCACGGCTGGGATGGCTGCTGCTCGCGGTGCTCCTGCCGGTGAGCGCGGTCCTGTTGCGCGGGGCACGCGGGTGGTTGGACGCGGTGCCCGGCGCCTACCTGCCGCTGCCGACGCAGCTCTTGCTGACGGTGCTCGCGGTCGTCCCCACCGCGATGCTCGCGGGGGCGCTCTTTCCGGCGGCGGCGAAGGGGGAGCCGTCGCTCGCGAAGGCGTACGCCATCGAGTCGATGGGGGGAGTCGCCGGCGGCCTCGTCTCCGCGGCGCTGCTGGCGGCGGGGGTCTCCAATTGGCTCTCGCTGCTGCTGAGCGCCGAGGTGGCGCTGGGGATGGCGCTCTTGCCGTGGCGCGAGCGCCCGAAGTGGGTGCTTCCTCTCGCGGTGCCGCTGGCGGTCTCGCTGGCTCTCGCCGCGCTCGCCGACCGGCCGATGACGCGGTGGGCGCACCCGGCTCTGGAGGCGACGCGCGATACGCCCTACGGCCGGGTCACGATCGAGCGTCGTGGCTCGCTCGTCTCGGTCTTCGCCAACGACGCGCTGGCCTTCGAGAGCGACGAGGCCGACGCCGAGGAGTTCGTGAACCTGGCGGCGGTCGAGCACTTATCGCCGAAGCGGGTGCTGGTGCTGGGCGGCGCGACCTCGGGGGTTGTGGCTGAGGCGCTCGAGTACGGGCCCGAGGTCGTCGACGCGGTCGAGCTGGACGAGGCGTCGCATCGGCTGGTGGCCGCGCTCCTGCCCGAGGTGGCGAAGGCGGCCCTCGGCTCGCCGAAGGTGCACCTGCACTTCGCGGATCCTCGAAAGTTCGTCGAGTCCTCGAGCGAGCGATGGGACCTCGTCCTGGTCGCGATGCCGGAGCCGGCCTCGGCAGCCACCAGCCGCTTCTACTCGCGAGAGTTCTACCAGTCAGTGCAGCGGCGCCTCGCGCCAGGCGGGGTGCTCGCCTTTCGCCTCCCGGCTTCTGAGAACGTCTGGACCCGGGCGCAGCGGGACCGGGTCAGTGCAGTGCTGCACGCGCTGCCGTTCGCGAACGTCCGTGCGCTGATGGCCTCGCGGCTGGTGGTGGTGGCCTCGGACCACCCGCTCGATCCGGACGCAAAGGTGCTGGCGGCGCGCCTCCGGGAGCGGGCGACGTCTCCGAAGGCAGCGACGCCGGAGTTCCTGCTCTACGTCCACGGCAACGACCGGAAGGCCGAGCTGGAGGAGGTCGTCCGGAAGGCCGGCTCGGTCGAGGCAAACACCGACGAGCGGCCGGTCTGCTACCGGCATGCAGCGCTCGGGTGGCTGGCGAAGGTCTCGCAGGAGCTGGCCGGCACGATGGACGAAATGGCGGGCCGCAGCGAGGTGCCCTGGCTGGCGCTTCTTGTGGTCGCCGTGACCTTCGCGGCGTTGAGGATGGGGCGGCGCGCGAGGCCGGCGGGGGCTGCAGCGTTCGCGGGCTTCGCGGGGATGGTGCTCGAGACGGGCCTGCTGCTTCACTACCAGGCGAAGAGCGGCGTGCTGTTCCAGGACGTCGGGCTGCTGCTGACGCTCTTCATGGCAGGGCTGGCGGCGGGCTCGTGGGGAGTCCATCGCTCTGCCTGGAAGACGAGCTTGGTGCCGGTGCTCGTCGTGGTGGGCGCGGCGGTGCCGACGGCGCTCGTGGCCAGGTGGGGAGTCGAGGCGGGCCTCGTCGGCACGGGAGCCCTGCTGGCGGTCGCTGGCGCAGGCTGCGGAGGACTGTTCGCGGTGTTCGCCGAGGCTGGAGGGCGAGGGCTGTACGCGGCCGACCTCGCGGGCGGATGTGTGGGCGCGGTGCTGGCGAGCCTGGTGCTCTTCCCGCTGCTGGGCCTGAGCGAGACCGCGGCAGCGCTGGTACCGATGGCAGCGCTGGCTGCGGTGGCCCCAGGCGTTTGTCGGGAAGAGCGTACCTATCCTTAGCAGGAGTGCCTGCGGTTCCACGCTGCGCTCTACCGCTACAGTCGCTCGGGCGGACGCAGTCACCGTCTCAGCCCCCATCGGGCAAGAGGCGAAGGAGCCCGCCGCCCGTGGGGCGCACGGACGTCGTGTCGCGCCCAAGGCCGCGAAGAGCAACCAACGAACTCCTCCCCGGAGCAGTGAGCAAACCGTCCGGCGATCGAGCAATCCGAAAGCGACGGGGAGGGGGGAGGGGCGGCGGCCGTGAAGGCGGCTCGCCCGCACCGCAGATTGGATCAGGCGGAAACGCGTGCGGCATCGGGAGGCAACGCCATGTCCTGGATGATCGTCAGAACCATCGAGAAGAAGGACCGCGGGGCAGCGTGGTGGGGAGCCCTCGGCGGCCTCTGCGCCGGAGCAGCCGCCGTGGCCCTGCGCGACAAGCGCCGCAGAGCGGGGCTGGAGCAGAAGGCCACGCACCTCGCCCACGAGCTCCTGGGGGCCGGTCACGTCCTCGGCCAGGACGTGCGCAACCGCTCGCGCGGTCTGTGGGCGGAGCTCGCGGGCCGCCTGCACCAGGAGCACCCGGGCGACGAGGTGATCGAGGCCCGCGTCCGGGCGAGGCTGGGCAGGGTGTGCCGCCACCCGGGCGCCATCCAGTGCCAGGCACGCGGGGGCGAGGTCCTGCTGAGCGGCCCGGTCCTGGAGCCGGAGGCGCGGCCGGTCGTCGCGGCCATCGCGCGGGTCAAGGGCGTCCGGCGCGTCATCGACCACCTGGCGCGGCACACGAGCACCGACCACGTCCCCGCGCTGCAAGGCGGAGTCGCGCACTGGGCCGCCGACAGGCGCTCCTGGTCGCCGTCGTGGCGGCTGCTGGCGGCGTCGGGCGGAGCGGGCCTGGCGAGCTGGGGCTTTGCGCGATGGGGGCTGGGCGGCGGGAGCGTCGGGATGCTCGGGTGTGCGCTCACGCTGCGCGCGCTGAGCAACCTCTCGCCGCGGAGCTTGTTGGGCATCGGTGCGGGCCGGCGGGCGGTCGACATCGACAAGGCCATCCACATCGACGCGCCGCCGGACCAGGTGTTCGCGTACTTCCGGGCCTTCGAGAACTTCCCGCGCTTCATGACCCACGTCGCCCAAGTCCGCACCGCGGGTGACGGCCGCTCGCATTGGATGGTGACCGGGCCCGCCGGCACTCGCTTCGAGTGGGACGCGGAGATCACGAGCCTCGTCCCGAACCAGGTGCTGGCCTGGCGCAGCGTCGAGGGGACCTCGGTGAACCAGTCCGGGGCCATCCACTTCCAGCCCGAGGGCTCGGGCACGCGGGTGATGATCCGCCTGACCTACAACCCGCCCGGCGGCGCCATCGGCCACGGCTTCGCCAAGGTGCTCCGCGCGGACCCGAAGAAGCTGATGGACGACGACCTGCTGCGGCTCAAGTCGCTGCTCGAGCGCGGCAAGGCCCGCGGCCGGCACGGGCAGGTGACGCGCGAGGAGCTGCCGGTCTAGTCCAGGACGGCAACGAGCGATGGCGGCGCACCCAAGAAGAAAGGCCTCGGGCTCAAAAGAGCCCGAGGCCTTCACTTCGAGACTTCAGGACCTCACGGCGTGATCGGCGTGTCGAAGAGCATCGAGCCGACCGCGGTCTGGCAACCACCGGCGACCGGAGTCGACTGGAACGTCGTCGCGTTGATGGTCACCTGCTCGAAGGTGAGGTTGCTGACCGAGCCGGTGAGGTTTCCGGCCAGCGAGGACAACGTCACCGTTCCCCCGGTCGCCATGTGCGGGCGGCCGAACCAGTCGTAGACCAGCACGCACAGGCCGCACGTGGCGTAGTTGAGCTCTGCGCCGGAGAGGGTGTAGGTGCCGGGGGCGACGGCAGTCGTGAAGACCCCCGAGCCCGGGTAGAACTCCAGCACGAGCGCGTTCCCCATGGAGTCGAGGGCGTACTCGCCGTACATGCCGTTCGTCGTGCTCCCCTGGGCGTACTCGTCGAGGGGGGTCACCGCGCCGTAGCTCCCCGGCACCAGGCAGGATGCCGGGTCCATCATCTGCACCTGCATCACGAAGGGGCCGTAGTGGGTGGACGAGTAGCCGTCGGTAAAGACGTAGTAGGTCCCCGGCCCGGCGTTGGCGACGCTCACCGCGACCGAGGGGTTGCCCGAGGCGCTATAGGCGCACGCCACCTGGTCTGCCGCGGCCGTCGAGGTGCAGTTGTCCTTGCGGATGTAGACGTAGGGCCGGAAGCTCGCGCTGCTGGTGAACTGCATCGTGACCTTCAGGTTGCGGGGCGTCGTCCCCGCGGGGATGGTCACGGCGTACACGAGCTCGCGGGCGGAGTTCGTCTGCGTGCGGCAGCTGCCGCCATAGTCGTTGGCGGCGGCGGTGGTGTCGCCATAGACCAGCGGGAGCGTGCCCACGTAGCCCGCCGCTGCGAGAGGCGAGAGGTCGATGGCCTGGGCCGCGGCGCAGGTGTCGGGCACGGAAACGGGCATCGCGCTGAGCGTGAGCGAGAACGGGCCCTCGGTGCCGCCTGCACCGTCCACCACCACGTAGTAGGTGCCGGGGGCGAGGGACGCGGCGACGGCGGACACTGGTGAACTCGAAGAAGCCACCTTGCACGCCTTGTTCTCCGCTGCGACGGTCGAGCCGCAGACGGTCTGGATGGAGACCGCCGGGACATATCCAGCCGAGGTCGGGGTGACGGTGGCCGTCACCTGGCGGTTGGAACCGGCCGGGATGGTGAACGAGTAGGTCACGTCAGCGCCGTTGGCCGTGCCGCAGGTGGCGGTGTAGCTGTTCTGGGCTCCCGCGGTGGTGCCGGTCACCGTCACCGTGTCGTTGGTGAAGGTGAGCGCGGTCGCGTTGGCGCACAGGTTGTTGGGCGGAACGTTCTTGCAGGCCCCGAGGCCCTGTCCGCCGCTGACGTCGACGCAGGTGAAGGGGGCCTGGCAGGTGCTGGGCGAGGCCGTGACCGAGCAGAGCTGGAGGCAGGTCCCGCTCAGGCACTCGGCTCCGGCGACGCACTCTCCCATCTGCGTGCAGGCCGAGCCGACAGGGGTGTGGCCCGCCGGCAGGCAGCGGAAGTCGAAGCCGAAGTAGTAGCAGCCTTCCGTGCCCGTGCAGGCGGTCGGCGCCAGCGGATCGCAGGGGACAGGGACGTTCGTGCCGGCGAAAGTGGCCTCGGCCACCTTCGAGGTGCACCCGTCCGCGGCGGGCGTCTGGGTCGTGGACGTGAGCGTCACGTGCTGGAAGGTCGCATTGGTGAGCTTGGCCTGCAGCGTCCCTTCGACCGAGGTGATCTCCACCGTGCCGCTGGTCGCCATGTACCGCGAGCCGATGGAGCTGGTGGTGACGTCGCCGTAGATCATCGCGCACACGCCGCAAGTGAAGTAGTCGGTGTCGGCGCCGGCGATGACGTAGGTGCCCGGGGCCAGCCCGCCCGAGAGCGCCCCGAAGCCGGGGTAGAGCTCGAGGGAGATCAGGTCCGTCGTGGTGTCGGTCGCCGGCAGGGCGGCCGTGACCGCGATCCCGCCGTTGATCGGCTCCACCGGGGAGGAGACCGATAGGCGGCCGAAGCTCGAGGCGACCTGGCAGGGTGAGGTCTGACCGCCGATGCAGATGCTGCTGATGCAGGACTCGCCCGCGGCGCAGCAGCCATCGACGCAGAAGGCCAGGCCGGACGCGCACTTGTCGGTGCAGACGTTGGCCGTGCACGTCTGCGTCGTCGGGTCGCAGGAGGCGACGCCGCAGTCCACGGTCTTGTTGCCGGTGCTGCAGTTGTTGGCGGCGGTGATGACGCCGCAGTTCTTCCCCAGCCCCGCCAGGCGCACGCAGAACTCGGCGTCGCTCTCGACGGTGCACGGTGCGACGCAGTGGTTGGCGGAGTCGCAGCTCTCTCCGGCCAGGCACAGCGCCGTGCCGCAGTCCACGGTCTGCTGGACGCCGCACTGGTCGTTGGCGGTGATCGAGCCGCACATCTTGCCCGCGGCGTGCTGGGCGACGCAGAAGGCGGCGTCGGACTCGCGCACGCACTGGCAGGTGTTGTCGGACTGGCAGGTCGTGTTCCCGGTGCAGGCCGTGGTGCCGCAATTCACGGTCTTGGAGGTGCCGCAGTTGTTGGCCGCGGTGATCGACCCGCAGACCTTGCCCTGGCCCGCCAGCCGCGTGCAGAACTGCGCGTCGGTCTCCGCCGTGCAGGTCGCGACGCAGGTGTTGGTCGCGCTGTCGCAGGAGGGGGTGGCGCCGGTGCAGGCGGTGGTCCCGCAGTCGATGGTCTTGGAGGTGCCGCAGTTGTTGGCCGCGGTGATCGACCCGCAGACCTTGCCCAGGCCGGCCAGCCGCGTACAGAACTGCGCGTCGGTCTCCGCCGTGCAGGTCGCGACGCAGGTGTTGGTCGCGGTGTCGCACGAGGTGGCGCCGGTGCAGGCGGTGGTGCCGCAATTCACGGTCTTGGAGGTGCCGCAGTTGTTGGCCGCGGTGATCGACCCGCAGACCTTGCCCAGGCCGGCCAGCCGCGTGCAGAACTGCGCGTCAGTCTCCGCCGTGCAGGTCGCGACGCAGGTGTTGGTCACGCTGTCGCAGGCGGGCGTGGCGCCAGTGCAGGCGGTGGTTCCGCAGTCGACGGTCTTGGAGGCGCCGCAGTTGTTGGCCGCGGTGATCGACCCGCAGACCTTGCCCTGGCTGGCGAGCCGCGTGCAGAACTGAGCGTCGGTCTCCGCCGCGCAGGTCGCGACGCAGGTGTTGGTCGCGCTGTCGCAGGCGGGCGTGGCGCCGGTGCAGGCGGTGGTTCCGCAATCCACGGTCTTGGAGGCGCCGCAGTTGTTGGCCGCGGTGATCGACCCGCAGACCTTGCCCTGGCTGGCGAGCCGCGTGCAGAACTGAGCGTCGGTCTCCGCCGTGCAGCTCGCGACGCAGGTGTTGGTCACGCTGTCGCAGGCGGGCGTGGCGCCGGTGCAGGCGGTGGTGCCGCAGTCGATGGTCTTGGAGGCGCCGCAGTTGTTGGAAGCGGTGATCGACCCGCAGACCTTGCCCTGGCCGGCCAGCCGCGTGCAGAACTGCGCGTCGGTCTCCGCCGTGCAGGTCGCGACGCAGGTGTTGGTCGCGCTGTCGCAGGCGGGCGTGGCGCCGGTGCAGGCCGCGGAACCGCAGTCGACGGTCTTGGGGGCGCCGCAGTTGTTGGCCGCGGTGATCGACCCGCAGACCTTGCCCAGGCCGGCCAGCCGCGTGCAGAACTGCGCGTCGGTCTCCGCCGTGCAGGTCGCGGCGCAGGTGTTGGTCGCTGCGTCGCAGGAGGGCGTGGCGCCGGTGCAGGCGGCGGTCCCGCAGTTCACGGTCTTGGAGTCGCCGCAGTTGTCTGCCGCGGTGATCGACCCGCAGACCTTGCCCTGGCCCGCCAGCCGCGTGCAGAACTCGGCGTCGGTCTCCGCCGTGCAGGTCGCGACGCAGGTGTTGGTCGAGGCGTCGCACGTGGTGGCGCCGGTGCAGGCGGTGCTGCCGCAGGCTACGGTCTTGGAGGCCTGGGTGCAGATGTCCTTGCCCGTGATGGAGCCGCAGACCTTCCCCGCCGCGGCCATTCTCGAGCAGAACTGGGAGGTCGTCTCGGCGGTACAGGCGTCCGGACGAACGGGCTCTTCGTTGTTACAGCTCACCGCTCCCAAACCCACCAGGAGCACTGCCAGCAACCTTCTCATGTCATCTCCCTTGGCGAACCCGCGACCCGGGGACCACCCCGCGGGGTCAGCGATTGGTCAAAGCTCGGTCCGTGAACGGGGCTCATACCACCGCCGGGCTTGGGAAGACAGGAACGCGGGTGGAGCTGTAGCGCCCGCGGGGCCCGTCGCTGGCGGTGTGGGGCAGGAGGCGGAGCCCTGTTCGCGACGAGCGTCAGCGGCTTCGACCGAGAAGGCCCGCGGTCTGAGCGTCGCGAGTTCCTGCAGCGAACGGCACGCGGGGCCTGCCCGCGCGACGGCCGACTCCATCGGCGCGTCGCGGATCATCCGACGCTGGCCGCGCCCTCTGGTCAGCCCACTCCGAGCGCGTCCTTGGCGCGGGCCCAGTACTGGTCGCGCGAGGCCTTGCCGGTGAAGCCGCCGTTCACTGCGTAGGTGATGCCGTCGAAGTTCCCGGCGTCGGACAGCGCGTTGAGCCCGCGGCTGTTCCAGTACCAGACCGCGACGCGGAAGCCGACGTCGGGATCGGCCGCGCGAGCAGGTTCAGTCTCGAGGTCGAGGCCCAGTGCCAGGCCGGCGGCGCGGTAGTTGTTCCGGCCGGTGAGCTGGATGGGCCCGCGTCCCTTGAAGCGCACGCCGTCGCCGGGCTCGGTGTTGCCCAGGTCGGTGCGGCCCTCGTACTCGTCGCCGGTGGCGAGCTCCTCGAAGGCGGTCAGGCCGACGCTCTCGTGGGCGAGCTGAGCCAGGAAGGCGGCCTGCCGCGAGGGGGTGTCGACGCCGCCCTCGGCCATGGCTTGGCTCAAGTGCGGAAGAGCTCCGCGGCGCGGTCGGGCGCGAGGTCCGGAGTGATCTTGAGCAGCTGCTCCACGGTGATGGTGCAGGTCTCTCCGGTGGCGCGGGTCTCGGGCCCGTCGCTCGCGCGCAGGCTCGAGCGCAGCCAGGCGTCCACCTCTTCGGCGCTCTGGCCCTCGTCGCGCAGCTTCGTGACCGCCTGGTCGTGCCAGGTGCCGCGAGTGCCATCCACGCTTTGGCCGAGGACGTCCTGGAAGGCCTGGTCGACGAGCGCCAGCGCCTGGAACTCGGGGCCCGCCTCGAGGCGCAGCATCAGCCAGCCGGCGATCTCGTCGAGGCTCGTGCCCTGGCGGGCCATGTTCTGGGCGAGGCCGTTCCAGTAGGCGAGGCCACCCGGATCCGGCTCGCGGCGCAGCAGCCGCCGATAGGTGCTCTGCACCAGCGCACGGACGACTTCATCGCTCTCGGTGACAGGAGACTCGGTGTTCTCGACCGCCGTGCCCGAGTCGTTGCCAAAGAGCTCGGTGCCTTCGTCTGGAGTCGCGCCGCCGCCGGCCTCGGAAGGAATCGCGGGCGTGAAGGTCAGCTCCATCGGGGCCTTCGCCGGCGGGTCGAAGCCGTCCTGGTAGTACTGCGCGCATCGTTCGGCTTTGCGGCGCTCCATGCCATCGGGCACGGCTCCGCTCTCGACTCGGCGATCGTCGCCGCGGCGCTCGACCTGCGGCGCGAGGGGCGGTCGGGCTGAAGACTTGCGCACGGTCACGGAGCAGCTCCGAGGCATCGCGGCTTGTGGCAATCCCAAGGCTTATCTGTGGTTGGGACTCGCCGGTTGCGTCTGCCCGGGGGCCAGGAGGCGGCGGCCAGAAGTTTCTATCGATAGAAACTTCGCCCCGAATGGGCGCTGATTCATAACTGGTGGAAATTACTATTGTTTATTGCGGAGATCGTGATTTCGGGTACTTAGACGCGGACGGGGTCCGTCCTTCGGCCGGTACCGGCGCTCCAGCGGGGTCGAATTGGTCAGAATGCCCGCCAGGGCTCCAGGCTGGCTCAGCAAGCAGGGGTGGGGGCGCCAGCCCTGCTTCAATGGGACTCGGTTCCTCAAAGGCCCAAGGCGAGCTGCCCAGGAGCCCACAGGGGCCTTCCTGAGTGGTTCGTAACATGCTGAATTGACAAGCAAATCCAGTCGCTTCAGGACCGTCTCGTCCACGGGGATAGGGGCCCATGTAGGTGAAGTTTTCGACGTCGAAAACTTCCCGGACCTACTTCGCCAGCTCCTCGTCGATGGCCTTGCGCAACTCAGGGCTGTCGGGCTTCACCCCGCTCGAGAACACGCTCACGACCTTGCCGTCCTTGCCCACGAGGTACTTGTAGAAGTTCCACCGCGGCTCGCCGGCGGCGCTCGCGAGATAGCGGTAGAGCGGCGAGGCCTCGTCGCCCTTCACCGGACCCTTGGCGAACAGCGGGAACGTGACTCCGTAGTTGACGCGGCAGAACGTCGCGATCTCCTCTTCCGTGCCTGGCTCCTGCCCCATGAAGTCGTTGGAGGGGAAGCCGAGCACCACCAGGCCCTTCGGCTGGTACTCCTTCCAGAGCGCCTCGAGCCCTTCGTACTGCGGGGTGTACCCGCACTTGCTCGCGACGTTCACCACGAGCACCGCCTTTCCGGCGTACTCGGACAACGTGCGCTCGCCGCCGCCAATCGTCTTCACGGTGAAGTCGTGGATTGAGCCCGAAACGGGCTTCGCTGGCGTCACCGATGCCAGAAAGCAGCCCGAGGCGAACAGGGCGAATGAGGCAGCGGACACGGCCAACGGACGCATGCGAGAACCTCCCGGAGTTGGATGTCGGCGACGTCGAAGGGATGCGCCAAGAGCAGCCTGCTCCCAACGTCGCCCCGAGCATCGCTTCCCGACGCTGCCCGCGGCCGAGCGCTAGCGCTTCCGGCGACGGTCCTCGAACGCCCGTCGTGCTTTCTCCAGCTCGGCCACCAGCCGCTCCTCGGAGGGCAGGTTGTACTCGCCGGAGAGGATCAGGTTGGGCAGCCCTTGGAGCGCATACTTCGCCACCGCCCCCCGGTGCTTGGCCGTCAGCAGCAGCCCGACGGGCGGGTTCTCTCCGGGCAACGCCCAGTGCTGGCGAGCGTAGTTCAGGTACATGTGCATCGGGCCGACGTGCGCAGCCTCCAAGGGGTCGAGCTTCAGGTCCGCCAGGAACAGGCAGCGCAGCCGCCGATGGAAGAGGACGAGATCGACGTGGTACCAGGACTCGCCGATGCGCAGCCGACGCTGGCGCCCGACGAAGGTGAACTCGCCGCCCAGCTCGAGGAGAAAGTCCTCCAGGTGCTGGACGAGCGCGGCTTCGAGCTCGCTCTCCGAGTACTCGTCCTTGAGCTCGAGGAATTCGAGCACGTACGGGTCGCGCAGCTCTTCTTCCGGGGTCATCACGTCTTCAGGTTTCGGGCTCGAGCCCTTGCGCAAGGCGGCGACCTTGTCCTTGGCGCGAAGCGTCCGCTCGAAGTACTGCGTGCCGATTTGCCGGTAGAGCTGGCGGGAGGTCCAGCCGCCGCGCAGCGCCTCGGCTTCATAAAAGTCGCGGGCGATCTTGGCCTTGACGGTCATGAGGATGACGTAGTGCTTCCACGGCAATTGGAAACGAGCCCCGATGCCTTCCAGGTCCTCCAATTCCGCAACCAGTGGTTGCGGAATCTTGGAACCACTGGACTTTACGGCTGAATCTGCGTTTGCGGGCCATTCGATGAAGAACCTTCGGAAGAGCTCGAGGTTCCTTTCCGAGAAGCCACGCCCGAACCGAGCCGTGAGGTCTTGGGAGAGCTTCGTGATCAGCTCCTCGCCGTAGCCCGCGCGGATCGCGCCTCCCTGCTCTTCCTCCACGATTCGCTGGCCAATGAGCCAGTAGCTCGCGGTCATCACCGCGTTGACGGCTCGAACCGAGGCCTTGCGACCCGACTCCACGACTTGCGATACGTCGTCCAGAACCTGCGCGTACGCCGGACGGATGACGAGGTTCTGCTGCTTCGTTTGCTTGGTCATGGTCCCCTCCGCGAGTGTGAGAGCACTCTAGCGAGTGGGTCCGACACTTCTGGCGGGAGCGGGTCGCTCCTTCAGATCCTCGCTCGGCGGGAGCCGGACCTCCGCCGCTGTCGAGCTCACCGCAAGCAAGTCGCGTCCGGCCCGACCCCAGCGTGCTCCAAGCCTCTGAGCTGGTTCGCGGAGCAACGTCGGGCTGGCGCTGGTCGTTCCCGCCGGGGCGCCGAGGCGTACACTGCGCAGGCGAGCGAGGAGCGGTTCGGGAGGGCGAATGAGGGGTTGGCCACTTGGCGTTTGTCTCTGCTTGACCCTCTGCACGTGCGAGTGCACCGGGAGCGGCGTTCCGATCGAGGTGCCTGCCGGGGCCGACGCGGCGATGCCGGCCCGTGCCGATGCCGCCTGCGGCCGGCGAACCTGTGCGGATCTCCCGGGCCAGTGCGGGCGCGGAGAGGACGGCTGCGGTGGAACGCTGGACTGCCCTTGCCCTTGTCTCCCCACGGGCTGCGCTGCTGTCGGGCTGCAGTGCGGCGAGCTCTGGGATGGCTGTTCGACCTGGCTGCGGTGCGGTCCCGATTGCCCGGGGCCGGACGCCGGCTGCCAGCCCACCACGTGCCAGGCGGAGGCGGTGACGTGTGGCCTGCTCGAGGACGGGTGCGGCGCCACGCTGCGCTGCGGCCCGGAGTGCGCAGGCCCCGACGCGGGCTGCGAGGCCGTGACCTGCGTCGAGCTGGCCCTCGGCTGTGGGCCCGCCAACGACCGTTGCGGCACGATGCTGGATTGCGGCACCTGTCGCGCCGGCGGCACCTGCGCTGCCGGCCGCTGCTATGAGGCCGACTGCGGCGACAACTCGGACAACGACGACGACGCTGCGGTCGACTGCGCCGATCCCGACTGCGTAGGAAGCCCTGGCTGCAGCCAACTCGCCAATGGCAGGGCCTGCCTCGACGACGGGCAGTGTCTCGGCGGCATCTGCCTCACCGAGGAGAAGACGGGGCTTCCGAGCAACAGCTGCTCCGAGCCGTGTACGGTCCAGGGCAACGCCTGCCACCACGGAGGTTTCTGTCAGTACGACGACGTCGTGCTCGGTTCCAGCGGGCTCTTCTGCTTCCCGCCTTGCCAGACCCGGAGCGACTGCCGATCTGGCTACACCTGCACGGGCGTGCCCTACTACTACACGACCCGTCCTCCCTACTGGGATCCCGGCTTCTCTCTCGAGAGCGCCAGCGCCGTCGTCTGTGTGCCCATGTGCAGCCGGGACGAGCAGTGCATCGGCGGCCGCTGCAATCTGTCGCTGGGCCATTGCACGACCGGGGAACCCACGGGCCTGCCCGTCGGCTCGCCCTGCGAGCGCAACGAGGAATGCGCGGGCAACCTCTGCGGGACCGACGAGGAGTACCTCGGCGGCTACTGCGGGTCGGCGTGCGACCCGATCGAGGACAGGTGCCCCGGCGATGCTGTTTGCGATCGCAACGGCCCCGCTGACCCCTACGGCTGGTGCTATGACGGCTGCGCAATTGACGAGGACTGCCGCGTGTCGGAGGGGTACGGCTGTTTCGTTGCTCGCTCCGGAACGCCGACTGTGAAGGCCTGCTTTCCGCGGTGCCAGCCAGGGATCTTGCCTTGCACCACCCAGTCGGACTGCCAGACCTGCCCCGGTTCGGTCTGCGACACCCTGTATCAACGCTGCTATTGAGGCCACGGCGACGCATCCATCAAACACTCCGGTCCGCGTGACGGTAGGCGTCAGTCCTGGAGCCAGTCGAAGAGGGCGCCCAGGTTCGCGAACGCGACGATGGCGACGCCGGCCACGCCCAGCCCCAGGACGATGAACGCCGCCAGCTTGAGCCGCTCGACCCGGTTGATGCGGTCCTGCTGCAGTCCGGCCTCCTCACTGAACTCCATGCTCTCGGCCAGCGTCGCCCACGCCTGGCGCTCCCAGACGAGGTCCGTGGGCCGCAGGTATCCGGACGCGAGCAGCGCCACCACCTCGGAGCGCAGCAGCTGCTCGTCGACGTCGCGCTCGGGCTTCTTCTCCTTGGCGCGCTTGCGCCTCCAGAGAACGGCGCCGACGACGGCGAGGACCACGAGCGCGGCGAGGTTGATCGACCAGACCTTGCCGAGGGTCCGGTAGAGCTTTCCCAGCCCGAGCAGGACGAACATCAGCGGCAGGAAGAGCGCGAAGGCGACGAAGCGCACCTCGAACGACCGCGCCATCGGGTCGTCGGAGAAGGAGGGTCCCGAGCCGGGCACCGTCCGCGCCGCGACCCGGCAGACCTTGAACTGCTTCTCGTCCTGGGCTGGCTTGTCGAGCAATCCCATCGTCGGCGTCCCCTCCCCGCTGTTCGGCTCCGCGCGGGAGCCAACTCCACCACGACTGGCTTCTGATCCACCACTGGCGCGTGCGCCGGACGATCCAGGGACCTCGTGTGCTCTCGGGCCCCGACGGAGAGAGGCCAGTGCCATCAGCGACCCAGCGCCCGCGGACAAAACCGCCTCGGTGCGTGCTTTCGGCGTCGCCCGGGCCGAGCTGGAGAAGGGCGCTACCGAGGGATACTTGGTCGCCAGGGACGGCGGGCCACCTGCTCTGGTCAAGATCCACGAGGCGGTGAGCGCAGCTGGCAGTGCAGCCACAGGAGGTCTGTCGTGAGAGTCGAAGGCAAGGTCATCGTCGTGACGGGCGGCGGAAGCGGGATTGGCCGCCAGCTCGTCCTCGAGCTGCTCCGTCGCAAGGCGCGCGTCGCCGCGGTGGACATCGACGAAGCAGGCCTGACGGGGACCGCGGCGCTGGCGACGGCCGGCGACTCGCTCGCCACGTTCGTCGTCGACGTCGCCGACCGCGTCGCGGTCGAGCGCCTGGCCGACTCGACCGCCACTCGCTTCGGATGCGTCGATGGAATCATCAACTGCGCCGGCATCATCCAGCCGTTCGTGCGGCTCCAGGACCTCGAGTACCAGACCATCGACCGCGTGCTGGCGGTCAATCTCTCCGGCACCGTCTTCATGACCAAGACCTTCTTGCCACGCCTCCTCGAGCGGCCAGAGGGGCACATCGTGAACGTCGGCAGCATGGGCGGGTTCGTCCCGTTCCCCGGCCAGTCGATGTACGGAGCGTCGAAGGCAGCGGTGAAGCTGCTCACCGAGGCGCTGCACTCTGAATTGGCGGAGACCCGGGTTCGCGTGACGCTGGTGCTGCCGGGCGCGGTCGCCACCAACATCAAGAAGAACTCGGGCCTGGAGGTGTCGAGCGCCGGTGCGGAGAAGGGAAGGGCCTACCCCGCGGACAAGGCGGCGCGCGAGGTCGTCGACGGAATCGAGCGCAATCGCTACCGGGTGCTGGTGGGCCGCGACGCCAAGCTCCTTGACGTTCTCTGCCGCTTGGATCCGCGTCGCGCCGCCGCCCTCATCCAACGGGCGATGAAGCGCCATGTGCCCAAGTAGTTCGTCGCCGGCGGCTCGAGCGTCCCGGACGATCGGCGGTCTGGCAGGCCCGTCGACCGTGAGAAGAGGGCTACTATCCGAGCCGACTTCGCCCGGAGGGAAGCGAAGCTCCGGGCGAAGTCGAATGTCAAAGACTCGAGGGAGGCTCGCGGTGAGCTCACGCAACGACTACATGCTGCGCGGCAGCCTGGCGCGCCGTGGCTACGACTGGTGGTGGCACTCGCTGGTCGGCAAGAGCAAGCGCACCGGCGCCGAGCAGCCGTTCTTCATCGAGTACTACGTCATCAACCCCGCGCTGGGCGGCGCCGAGCCTATCCTCGGCCAGCATCCCGAGAGCAAGCGCCGTGGCCTCAAGCCCTCCTACGCGATGCTCAAGGCCGGCACCTGGGCGCCCAAGGCAGCCCGGCAGATCCACAACTTCTTCGGCATCCAGAAGCTCGAGGTCCAGTCGAGCCCGCTCGCGGTGCGCATCGGCGACGCGACGCTCTCCGAGACGCACCTCGAAGGCTCCGTGGCGGTCACGCCCGAGGAGGCGGCCGCCCATCCTGAGCTGATGTGCGACGGCGGCCGCATGTCCTGGAAGCTCGAGGCCGAGAAGGTGCTGCACTACGACGTCGGCTTCGGGGCCTCGGCGCCCTTCCGCGCCGCGAACGCCTTCCAGATGTTCTGGCACGTGGAGGGGATGCTCACGCGCTACCGCGGCAGCCTCGAGCTCGACGGCGAGGGGTTCGAGGTCGACCCCGCGACCTGCGGAGGCTACCAGGACAAGAACTGGGGCACCGACTACACGAGCCCCTGGGTCTGGCTCAGCTGCAACCGCTTCCGCCGCCGCGGTTCGAGCAAGGTCCTGGAGCTCACCAGCCTCGACGTCGGCGGTGCGCAGCCCGTGCTGTTCGGGCGGGCGCTCGAGCGCAGGCTGCTCGTCGCGTTCCACCACGAAGGCACGCTGCACGAGTTCAACTTCTCGAAGTTCTGGACGCGCCCCGGCCAGCGCTTCGACTGCCACGCCGAGCCCGACGCCATCGTCTGGAAGCTCGAGGCCTGGAACTCGACGGCGAAGGTGGTCATCGACTTCCGCTGCGCGCGAGAGACGATGCTCAAGGTCAACTACGAGAACCCCGACGGCGAGTGGCGCCACAAGGACCTGTGGAACGGCGGCTGGGGCCAGGGCACGCTCGATCTGTACCGGAAGACCGCCCAGGGCTACGAGCTCGCGGAGTCCTTCGACGGCGAGCTGGCCGGCTGCGAGTACGGGGAAGAGAGCCGGTAGCAGCCACGAATCTACTACATGCCCGCCTGCCCGGGACTCGGGCCCACGCCGAGCATCGTCGACGTCGAGAGGTTCTGGCCCTACGGGTGCATGACGCTCGAGCGCTTTGGGGTCGTGAACCACGACTGCCAGGCTCACAACATCGTCGACCTCGGGAATTCGGAGATCGTCCTGGTCTTCCGCTATCAGGCGCTCGTACCCGATGCCGGGGTGAACGAGGTGCCGGTCGGGCGCATGGCGCTGCCGCAGAGAATCCGCTCGGCCTGGTTGGAGGCTGCGGAGCACGGGCTCTGGTGCCAGAAGACCGTGCCGCTCACGACGTTGGCCTGCGGAGCCGACTTGCCTTCGATCCTCGTCAGCGTGGACGCACCGGACGCGGGCAACCGCTTCTGGTACGAGGAAGCTGGGGGAACCATCCCAGCGGAGGCGGTCTTCAAGGCGGTCCGGATGACCATGGAGCACACCAAGCCCCTGTGGTGGGACTTCATGGTCGGCCCGCCCGACGCAGGCCCGTAGTCACGAACCGCTACTTCGTCAGCAGTGCATGGACGGGTCCCTGCCGGCCCCGGCGGCGCCCGGTAGGCTGCCCTTCCTTGGTGCGAATGGGAGGACGGCGGCATGGGCAGAGGACGACAAGGTGTACCGCGCGCTCCGCAAGGCGTGGCACCTCACGCCATCGAGCGAGAAGCGCCGGCCGAGCGGCTCTCTTCTGGCCGGGCTCCCGGGCGCCTCGACGACACCCGCTTCGCATGCCAAGAGCTGCGAAGAAGGTCGCGGCGAGCAGAAGCGAACCCTCCCGCGCCAGCGCCCGCAGGATCGGTCGGACGGTGGCGTCGTTCACAAGGCCGGCCAGCACGACGCCAGCGATCCGACGGGGTCGCGAGCGGTGGGAACGCGGTTGCCTTCAGCCCTCGGCGGGCGGCTGGCGACCGACAGGGGTGGCTCCGTGCGCCGCCAGTTGGAGCGCCAGTTAAGGCACGAGGGTGTAGTACCGGATCGAGATCCTGCTACCGGGCAACGGGGTCGTTTCCACGCCAAAGCGCACGGCGTTCGCGACGGGGTCGTAATGCCAGACTTCCGCTCCTGACGAATCGATCGGCAGAACGACAGTCCCATCGACGGTGACTGCGATGTCCCCTCTCGAGAGATCGGGGCGCGTGCGCAGAGGAAAGCGCAGGCGCATTCCTGACGCAGTCTCGCCCAATTGCTCGGCGAATTCCTGCCAGAGGCCGGTATCGTTGCCTCGGCACAGGTCGCCAAGCGAGCCGCCGAAAAGCTGCGCATAGGCCTGAGAGGAATAGAAATCGAGGCGAAGACCCGATTCGTTTTCTACGCAAAACGGATAGGGGCTGGCCAGATTGGACATGAACGAGATATGGGCAAAGCTGAGCCTGCCAAGGTACGGTGGACCAGCCAGCTCCATGAAGGACTTGGCGAGCTCGCCAGGATTGTGCGGATGCGGCGCATAGTACTGGAACTCAGCTCCAGGATGGCGGCTGAACCAGTTGTGGCCATTATCGACGGCCAATAAGGAGAGCCGCGCTGCAGACCGCCGGAATCCGAGATTCTGCACATTGGAGAACGGTGGAGTGAGTGCACGCCAGAGCACGAGGTCAAACCAATCGCCAAAGCCGCCCCAGTCGTGGGAAACGTACGGGTCCAAGGGGGAATGTGGCGAAATCTTTCTGGCGAGTTTCGCCGCGGCATCCTGGGTGGAGGGCGTGAGAAATGGCTCGGGGGTCAGGGAATCGGAATACAGAATGCCAGCATCAGCCCAGCAGTCGCTCGGCCAGCAATAATAGCCGTCCTGGGTCGGTTCGATGACGCCAAGGTGATAATCGCTGCCGGCTCGCTCGAGAACCCGAAGCAAGGTGCTGGCTTGTGCGGCAAATTGTTCTGCGCGAAAGACTGCCTTCTCCTCCGCCCTGCCGGTGTAATTGAGGTTCCAGGGTTCGACGCGAAGAAGGATGTCCACGGCATCTTTGCCGCCCTGTTGGTAGGCAACCTCCGTAGGAGCCGTCGCGTCTGCTGTTCCAGCCAGCGGCAAGACATAGCGAAGCTGCTTGCCGGAGCGGAGGATGTCCACGATGACCCGTGCTTGGAACTGGCCAGGAGTCTGCGAAAGGAAGCGCACCGTGAAGGGATGCGTTTCTGCGAGGGCGGGTCTCCTGATGTCGTCTGAGATGACTTCCTGACCGGTCGCGGGGATCGGGGCGCTGAGCTGCATCTCGAAGCCACCTTCCGGCGCTTCGAGAGCGACCTGGGATAGCGTGACATTCTCGCCACAAAGGTCGAGGAGCTGAGGGCTGACCTCTGCACTCGCCGTTCCCGGAGGGATGGTGCCGAAGTCTGGCTGGTCGGGCAAGAAGGTCAGGCATGCCTGTCCGCGGTACCCGCTCAGGTTCACCGCGAGGAACGGCGTCGCCGGGCTGGAGATCTTGGCGCGGAGCAGCCCGGCGAGCAAGACCGGGTCGTGGGAGGGTGGGGCCTGCGGCGCCAGCCGCACCGGCACGCGCAGCCGCTCCCCCGGATCCAGAATCGTTGCCTGGAGTGGCATATCGGCCGAGAAGCCGTCGGCGGAGCCATCGAGACGCCAATCGGAGAGCAGGCAGCGCTGGTTGGCGGCGGTGCCCTGGTTCTCGAGGATGACCTCGAAGGTCCGAGGCGAGGTCGCGTGGACGATGCCGAAATCAAGCGAGGGGGTGAGCACCCGGAGCGAGCACGGCGGCATCCCCACCGCCTCGGCGGAGACAGCGAGCCGGGCCATGGGCTCGTGGAGGTCGTTGGTGACGAGGACCACGGTGGCGCGTTTGGGTCCCGTGGTCAGGGGCGTGAACCGGACCGTCGCGTTGATCCAAGCCCCGCTGACGATCCGCCCGGAGCCGTCGAAGTCGGGAGGCAGCTCCAGTGAGAATTCTTCGGGGGCTGTATTCGCGTTCTCCACTTCGACTCGGTAATAGGGGGGGCCAACGATGTCGCTATCGTAGGCACGCGGAGTACCAAGGCGCAGGGCTGCCGCCAGCTCTTGGCCGGAAGGAGCATTGCCGGCGTTGCCGATGCCGACGGGGCGCTCCTCATAGAGCGCGGCGTCTGCTACGTAGGCGACCTGACCAAAGTCGATCGCGGCAGGGGCCAGAGCCAGCTCGGGTCCACCGCCCGCTTCGGAGAGTTCGATCGAGGCCTGGGCTTGGCCGGGCATGTCGAGGCCGATCTCGAGACGGGCCTTCTTCTGGTCAAGCCCCGTAGGGCTGCAAACGACCGACTTGGTGGTGCTTTGGCCAGGAGCGAGAGCGAAGCTCGAGGGCCACTCTGCTTCAGGGAGCTGGAAGTCTCCCGCGATCGTGCCATCAGCGTCAGGAACGATTTGAGCGTCGGTCAGCCGGACGGTGGTGGCGCTGCGGTTCGTCAACGTGACCGAGCGGGAGGCGGTCAATCCCAGCGGGACCCAGCCACAGTCGATGGCGTCGGGGCTCCAATCGATGGCGTGGGCGAGCCCCAGGCCAGCCAGGTGTGAGGACGTGGCGGTGCAACTGCCGGCGAAGAGGGTCGCTTCGGCCTGGAAGCTGGAGGAACGGTCAGGCTCGAACGCCACCGAGACCTCAGCGAAGCCGCCTGGCGGGAGGAGGAGTGGAAAGGCGGTCAGATAGCGGAATCGCGAACCATCGAGTGCGCCAAAGGGGGCCGTGACTGTGAATTCGTAGGAGGTGGGATTGGCCACTGAGAGGATCCGCGTGCTCTGGCGGCCGACAAGCGTGGGGCCGAAGTCGACCTGCGCCGGCTGGAGGTCGGGGCATGGGGTGACCCGCGCCACCAAGCGTAGACGGACAGAGACATCGCCGGAACGGGCGCCGCTGGCTACCAACCGGATATTCGAGGAGTACTCAATCGAGGAGGTCGCCAGCTCAGGCGCGGCGTAGAACAACACTCGAGTCAAACGCTCGACGCCAGGCTCGAGGGTGACGCCATGCTGCAAATCGATGGCAAAGGGGTGCCCGTTGTAGGGGCTTCCCAGGACAGTGGAGTTGCCCTCGACGCTCAGTGACGCAACGGCGAGCGGGTAACCTCCCTGGTTCTTGAGGTAGAGCTTCCGATCGACCAGTTGACCAGGAAGGACCGTGCCCAAGTCGACGGCGAGATCGTACGAGAATGTACCGCCCTCCAGCCTGGCGGCGAGATCTCCTGCAATCGGCACCAGTCGGCCGTCACAGGTGCAAGCGCCCAGAGCCACGGCAGCGACAAGCACAGCGAATTCTCGAACAAAAGGCATGGCGACCTCTAGTCGAGGCAGAGTGTTGCGCAATCAGGCCCGGGGGCCGAATGGCACCCGGGCTCGAAGCATACGACAACGCTCCTGGCTACTTGAGCTGGACTTCCCTCATCACGACCTCGCGTCGGTAGGTCGTCAACTGGTCCCCATCCACGACCGCATCCCAGATGTAGGAGTTGCCACCCTGCCTGACGCCACCGCCTGCGATTTCGACCAGGTTGCCCGGTACGGACCCGTTGACCCAAGCGCGCGACTTCTGGAGAGCCGCGTACCAGTTCACGACCCCAGAGTCCAAGGTCACACTCTGGCTGGCGCCCGACGCCGAAGGGCCAAGAGTGCGCAGTTGAGTGCCAGGCGACGAAACGATAGATGAGGCATGGGAGACGCCCACAAGGTTTAGGACACAAGTGATGCTGGCGGTGGCCGAGGACTTCAGTCCACAACTCCAGTCGACATAGGCTTGAGTCGTGCCCACGAGCTGAGGATTGGACACGTCGATGATCTGCTCAGTGACCGTGATTGCAGGGTCACTCGTAATCTCAAAGCCCCTGATCATGAAGCCCTGAAACGATGCTGGAGAGATCGTCCCGAACGGGTTGCTGATGGTCGCTCGATTCGCAGGGGGAGACGCGTTGTCGCCTTCGCCAACCACGCCGAGCGGGGACGGTGCCTTCAAGAACGTGTGGGAGTTGTAGTAGAGCACGATGACTACACCGACTGCGAACTCGTATTGTGCTGAGGACGGTCCCTCTAGGCTGGCAATGGCATTGAAGGTGAATTGGCCCGTGAGCTTGTTGTAAGAACTCACTCTCGGGAAATGCCAATCGTCTGAGCCGTCCTATTCGCGCTCCGATTGACCTGAAAACGAAAGGACGCGACCGGTTCCGAGCGGTAGGGAGGTGTCGTCGAGGCACCAACCACCACGAGAACGAGGGCACGTCTTGGGTGAAGCCTCGCGACCACGTCCCACGCCGCTGCAGAAAGGCAGCCTGCCAGTCCTCAGTGAGCGCGCGCAGCCCAATGCCGCCGTGGAAGAGCCACCCGCGCAACCCACGCCAGCGAATGCGTGGAGTCCAGACCGGTCGCCAATGATCTTCAAGGCGGTCCGGATGATCCATGGAGCACGCCCGGCCACAGCGGTGGGACTTCATGGTCGGCCCGCCCGACGCTAACCCGTAGTCGCCAACCGCTACTTCGGGGGCACGCCCACGATGACCCGCGCCCGCCCCGCCATCGGCAAGATGTGCTCCTCGACCTCGAGCCCCTTCTCGCGCGCGAGCTCTGCGAGGTGCCGCATCCACGGCTTGTAGGGCATCCCGTTGTCCGAGCAGCAGGGAACGATGGCGAAGGGCACGCGGTGCGCGGCGGCGTACTCCACGATCACCCGCGTCGCTCCGTCCGGATGCAGCCCGACGACCGCGTCGCAAAGGCACGGCTCCTCGACCGTGAACAGCCGCTCCACGTAGCGCACCTTGAGCCGCTTGTGCCGTCCGTCGAAGGTGGTGACCTCGCGGCCCAGCCGGGTCAGCTCCTCGTTGAGCCGGCCCATGCCGCCGGCGATGTCCCAGACGCGCTTCGCGTCCGGGAAGCGCTGGGCGATGAACTGGGCGAAGAGCTCGAACCGCTGCTTGTCAGCCATGCGTCTTCAGTACGCCTTGTGCGTGTACGAGAAGGTGATGAACGCGTAGTGACCGGTCTCGGTTCCCTGGCCCTGCGGACCGAAGGTGGTCTCCAGGATGTACTGGGGGCTGACCGCGAGCCCGCCGACGATCTTCCATTCGAAGCCGGCATACAGGCGGTTGAGCCGTAGACCGGATTGCCAGTAGCCCGCCGCGTTGTAGTTCGAGCCCGTCCCGGAGTTCTCGATGATGCCGAACCAAGGCTCGTCGCCCAGCAGCAGGCTGAAGGCCGGGACGACGCGGTACTTGAGCAGCACCAGGTTGCGCATCACGGTGCCGAAGCCCCAGCGCTGCGGCCCGGGGTAGACACTGGCGTAGAAGGTGTTGTGGAAGATGATCCGGTACGAGAGGTTGAGCGCGCCGACCTGGTAGTCGACGGTGGGGATGAGCTCGAGGTTGTGCGAGACGGGGTAGCTGCCGGGCCGCGGGTAGCCCAGGAAGTAGTACCAGAGCGAGAGCTTGAGCCCGAAGTCGCCCCAGCGCCGGCTCCAGGTGGGCCCGACGAAGACCTCGTCGAGGTAGTGCTCCTTGAGCTTCGCTCCGCCCGAGCGCTCGAACTCGTAGCGGATGCCGGGCATCAAGGTCAGCGTCCACTCGGGCGCGAGCTGCAGGTTGCCGGCGGCGTAGATCCACAAGCGCCCGGTCTCGGCGGCGCCAGCGCGGGCAGGGGCGAGGAGCTGGGCAGCCGAAAGCGCGAGGGCCGCGGCGAAGGTGGTCAGGGCTCGGTGGGCGGGCATTCGATTCCTTCGAAGATGCCGGCTGGACACTACTGGCGGCAGACGCCCCAGCCGTCGGGCATGGTCCCGTCGTTGAAGCACGGCGGTCCGGCGTCGGCGCCGGCAGGCAGGTCTAGCACGCAAGCGGTGTGGTAGGGCGAGCACAGCTCCAGGCAGGCGAAGCCGCTGGTTCCGTTCGCGCAGGTGCGGAACTCCGCGCACTCCTCGACGCCGCTGCACGCGCCGGTCTCGGCTCCGAAGGCGGTGCAGACCGGCACGAGGTGCGCCTGGTCCTCGTTCATCAGGAGCTTGCAGTCGGCGCCCGCCCCGCAGCCGCCCGGGTAGCCGGTGCAGGAGGGCAGACACGTTCCGTTGCCGGGGCCCAGGTAGATGCACCGCTCGGTCCCCTGGCAGCCTCGGCCTTGGCGACACAAGCTTGGGATCGCCGAGCCGGCATCGGGGGGCTCGACCTGGCAGTCCGTGCGCGCGCACCAGCTCTCCCAGGCCGCGTCGAAGTCGCAGCCGGCGAAGAGGGTGAGGGCGCAGAGCGCCGCGAAGACCGAAGGCGTCCTGGAGGTCATGGCAGGTTCCCGCTCAAGGAGATCCCAGCGCAGCGATCGGTAAGCAGCGGGGCGACGGCGACCGGCGCCGGCGCAGCGGGCTTGAGCGGAATCGCCAGGAGCACGGCGCCAGCGACGGCGGCCGCGGTGCCCAAGGCGGTCAGGGTGATGCCCGCGGCCTGGTACGACTTCCCCTGCGTCCGATAGTTCGCGGCCTGCGCGGGCGTCAGCGGGTCGTTGAGCAGCCCGTTGTAGTAGTTGCCGGTCTGCACGAGGAACCCCACGCCGGCGCCCAGCCCGACCACGCCGGCGGCGAGCGGCGCGATGGCCCACAGCCGCCGCTCGACCTTCGGGGTCGCGACCGCCGGCGAGGTGGCGACGACGCCCGCGTCGGCAGAGACCGAGGCCGGCACGGCGATGGACTCCTGCGCCCGGACGACGCGCACGGTCCGGGGCGTGTCCTCGCGCTGCGAGGGTGGGGCGGTCCAGTACTTGGTCTGCGGCTGTTGGGGCTCGGCCGGTCCGGCGGGGGGAGGCCGACGATCGGTAGGGGTCGGCGCGGCGGTGCTCGGAGGCGGCGCCGCGGGAGCAGGGACGGGGTCGGGAGGGGGCAGGTCCACGAGCGGCCTGGCCTGGACGGCGACGGGGACCGGCTGAGGCGCGGTCACCGGCGCCTTCTGGCGCAGCCGCGTCCGCTCGCGCTCGAGCATCAGCGTGATGCGCGGCGAGACGGTGACCGGCATCAGCGCGCTGGGGTTGAGGAAGAGCGCGGCGCGGAAGGCCGAGGCGCTGCCGGGCTCGTCGCCCAGCTCGAAGCGCAGGATGCCCTCGTACATCGAGGCGAGCACGTCCTCGTCGGCCGAGTGTGGCTGCAGCTTTGCCAGCTTGAGCTGGTCGAGCGAGCGCTCGAAGTCCAAGGTCCGGTAGAGCTGCACCGCGGAGTCGAAGTAGCGCCGGAAGTCACTGGCCGCGGGCGCCGCCGGGGCCGCATGCGCCGGCGAGGGCGCGGCGAGCGCGAGCAGCACGACGAGAGCGATGCTCCGGCTCAGCGGGTCCATGGGAAGCCTGCGGTTCAGAAAGCACCCTAGTAGCAGTAGCCCCAGTCGGCCGGGAGGTGCGAGTCGTTCCAGGCGCACTTCTGCGCCTTGCTCGCGCACTCGCGCTTGAACGGCGTGCACAGCTCCAGGCACTGCTCGGTGGGGACGTTGGTTCCGCGGAAGCAGGTGTGGCCCGCGGTGCATTGCAGCGGCGATTGGCAGGCGTCGACGGAGGTGCCGGCGCCGGAGCTGACGCAGGCCGGGACCATCGAGAGCTGGTAGGCCGCCGGGACGGGCTTGCAGTCCAGGCCCTCGGGGCAGGAGCTGATGAAGCCGGTGCAGGTCTTCTTGCACTGCGCCACGTTCCCCAGCACCACGCAGACCTGGTCCGCGCCTTCGCAGTCGGTGCAGAAGTAGTGCACGCCACCATCTCCCGCGGGCGGCACCTCCGCGCAGCCGCCGTTCTTGTAGCACCAGGTCCGGTACGCGGCGTCGTAGTCGCAGGCCGGCGCGAAGGGCGCCGCGAGGGCGAGCAGGAGCGAGGCGGAGAGGAGTCGGCGACGGGGCGTCATGGCAGCGCTGCGCGGACGACGAGTCCGCCTCCACCGGGGACGAGGGCGGGCGCGACGCCGACCTGGGGCGCCGACGGCTCGACGGGCAAGGCCAGCAGGACGGCCCCGGCAGCGGCGGCGGCGAGACCCACCGCGGTCAGCGACCAGCCCACGGCCTGCATCGTCTTGCCCGAGTCGCGAAAGGCCGGCGCGTCGGTGGGCGAGGCCGCACCGCTCATCAAGGCGTCGTAGCGGGTCTTGGCCACGCCGAGCGTGGCGCCGCCGGCGATGGCCACTGCGCCGCCCGCGGCGAGCGGAGCGATGGCCCACAGGCGCAGCGGGCGCGAAGGCGACTCGGCCACGGTCATCGGCTGGGCCACGACGATGGTCGGCGGCGGTTGGGGCGGCGAGACCGCGGAGGCCTGGCGCTTGAGCTGGCGCAGCTTCTCGCGCTCGAGCTCGAAGAGAAGACCGATGCGCTGGCGGACCTCGACCGGAAGCCGCGCCTCGAGGTCGAGCGAGAGGGCGGTGCGGAACGCCGCGCAGGCCTTCTCCTCGTCACCCAGCTCGTCGTGGAGGATCCCTTCCCAGAGAAAGGCGAGGACCGCCTCGTCGGCGCCGTGGGGCTGGGCCTTGGCCGAAGCGATCTGATCGAGCGCGCGGGGGAAATCCTGGAAGCGGTAGAGCTGCACCGCCGAGTCCAGATAGCGCGCGAAGTCGCTGGGCGCCGCCGCGCGCGCAGCGGGCGCGGCGAGGAGCGTCGCGACAGAAAAGGCGAGCAATCGAGCGGACATGCGTGCGCGGATGGTAACACTGCGGCCGAGCGACCCAGGAACCGAAGATCGCAAGTTCCCGCGGGAAGGCCGTTTCGGGAACGAGCTCAATGGGCTAGTCGCGCGAGGCACGAACCGAGCCGCAAGCGTCAGCGCGTCGGGCCTCCTTGAGCCCTGGGCAGTGACCGGCCACGAAACGAGCACAACGAATTTCGGGCGAGCAGGACCGAGTCGGCGCAGAGGGACGGTCGGCTCAGGCCAGCTCGCGCTCGAGCGAGGCGAACTCCTGGGGCGAGAGCGTCTCCGCGCGCCGCATGCCGTCGATCCCCGCGCGCTCGAGCGCGGCGACGAGCTGCGCCGGATCCTCGACCAGCTTCCCCGACTTGAGCGAATTGAGCAGGGTCTTGCGGCGCTGCGCGAAGGCGGCCTTGACGACCTTGGTGTAGCGCGCGACGTCCCGGACCTCGGCCCGCGGCTTCTCCAGCAGCTCGATGACCACCACCGCGGAGTCGACCTTGGGTGGCGGGTGGAAGCGGTGGGCGTTGACCTCGAAGGCCACCTCGACGTGGGCGAAGGCCTGCAGCAGCACCGAGAGCAGGCCGTAGTCGCGCCCGCCCGGCGGCGCCGCGATCCGCTCGGCGACTTCCTTCTGCAGCAGGAAGACCCCGCGCTTGATGTGGGTGCGCTGCTCGAGCACCTCGAAGAGGATGGGGCTCGAGAGCTGGTAGGGCAGGTTGCCGGCGACCACCGGCTTCTGCGCGCCGGCGACGGCCTCGAAGTCCAGGTCCGCTGCGTTCGCCGCCTCGATGCGCACGTTGGGCAGCGCTGCGAGCTCCTCCTGCAGCACCTTCACCAGGTCGCGATCGCGCTCGATGGCGACCACCTTGGCGCCGGTCGCGGCCAGGGCGCGTGTGAAGTGGCCCAGGCCGGCGCCCAGCTCGACGACGGTGTCGCCCGGCGAGAGCCGGCAGGCCTCGGCGATGTCCTGCAGGACCGACTCGTCGCCCAGGAAGTTCTGGCCCCAGTCCTTCTTCGGGCGCAGCCCATGCCGCGCCAGGATTTGCTTTGGGTGCTCCAAGCTCATGCCCTCGTCGCTCGCGAGCCGCCGAGCCGCCAGGCGGGGTCGGCGTTGAGCGTCAGGTCCGCGCGCTCGCCGCGCTGGAACGCGTGCGTGCCGGCGACGGCGATCATCGCGCCGTTGTCGGTGCACAGCTTGATGGGCGGCAGGAAGATCTTCAGGCCGGCCTCTTGGGCTCGCTCGGTCGCCAGCGCGCGCAGGCGGCTGTTGGCCGCGACGCCGCCGCAGAGCACGAGCCGGTCCAGCCCGAAGCGCTTGGCCGCCTTGATCGCCTTCTTGGTCAGCGGGTCGGCCACTGCCTCCTGGAAGCTCGCGCACAGGTCGGCGAGCTCCTGGCCCTGCGGCGCGGCCTGCGGATCGCCGGCGCTCTGGCCGGCGCGGTTGCGCACGTGCGTGAGCACCGCGGTCTTGAGCCCCGAGAACGAGAAGTCGAGCTCGGCGCCCTTGATGTTCGCCCGCGGGAAGCGAATCGCCTTCTTGTCGCCCTGCTGCGCGAGCTTGTCGATGTGCACACCGCCCGGGTACGGCAGGCCGAGCATCTTGGCGACCTTGTCGTAGGCCTCGCCCGCCGCGTCGTCGCGCGTCGAGCCCAGCAGCTCGTAGCTCGAGAAGGAGCGCACCGCGTACAGGCTGGTGTGGCCGCCGGAGACGACGAGCCCCAAGAACGGCGGCTCCGGCGCGTCCGGCAGCAGGCGGATGGCGAGCAGGTGCCCCTCGAGGTGGTTCACGCCGACCAGCGGCTTGCCCGTCGCCCACGCCAGCGCCTTGGCCGCCTGCAGGCCGACGAGCAGCGCGCCGATGAGGCCGGGGCCGGTGGTGACGGCGATGGCGTCCACGTCTTCGAGCTTCACGCCGGCGCGGGCGAGCGCCTCGTCGACCACGGGCATCACCTGCACCACGTGGTTGCGAGAGGCGAGCTCGGGGACCACCCCGCCCCAGCGCTTGTGGATCTCGATCTGCGAGGAGACGACGTCGGAGAGCGCGACGCGGCCGTCACGCACCACCGCCGCCGCGGTCTCGTCACACGAGGTTTCGATTCCCAGGACCAGCATCACTTGAGCATCTTGAGCAGCTCGCGCAGCTCAGCCGCCAGAATCTCCGTTGGGCTCCAGCTCCAGGTACTTCTGGTACTCGCGCTTGGCTTCGGCGTCGCGGCCGACCGCCTGGTAGGCGGCGCCGAGCGAGGCATGGGCGCGGGCGTTGGCAGGAAGCTTGGCGAGGCCCTTCTCCAGCGGGGCGATCGCCTTGGCCGGGGCCTCGTCGACCATGCACAGGCCCAGGCCGATGTTGGCCTCGGGGCCGTTCGGGTTGAGGGCCAGCGCCTTCTTGAAGTCTCCGACCGCGAGCTTGAGCTTGCTGTTGGAGTAGTTCTTCTGGCCGGAGGCGATGAGCTTGGCGTACTCCGCCTCGCTGTCCGCGGCCTTGGCGGCAGCCTTGTCCTCGGCGGCCTTCTTGGCGGCTTCGGCCTTGGCGGCGTCCGCGGCAGCCTTCTCGTCAGCGGCCTTCTTGGCGGCCTCCGCCTTCGCGGCGTTTGCGGCAGCCTTGTCATCCGCGGCCTTCTTGGCGGCTTCGGCCTTTGCCGCGTCCGCGGCGGCCTTGGCGTCGGCGGCAGCCTTCTTCTTGGCTTCCTCGTCGGCCTTCTTGGCGTCTTCGGCGGCCTTGGCGTCGGCCAGCTTCTTCTCCTCGTCGGCCTTCTTGGCGTCTTCGGCGGCCTTGGCGTCAGCGAGCTTCTTGTCCTCCTCGGCCTTCTTGGCGTCCTCGGCGGCCTTGGCGTCGGCGAGCTTCTTCTCCTCCTCGGCCTTCTTGGCGTCCTCGGCGGCCTTGGCGTCGGCCAGCTTCTTGTCCTCTTCGGCCTTCTTCGCAGCCTCGGCCTTGCGGTCGGCGAGGATCTTCTCGATCTCCTCGGGCGACTTGCCCTCGGCGGCGAGGACCTTCCTCTCCTCCTCGAGCTTCTTGTCCTCCGCGGCCTTCCTGGCAGCCTCGTCGGCGGCCGCCTTGCGGTCGGCGAGGATCTTCTCGATCTCCTCGGGCGTCTTGCCCTCGGCCGCGAGCGCCGCCTTCTCGTCGGCGATCTTCTTGGCGGCCTCGGCGGCCTTTCGGGCCTCTTCGGCGATCTTCTCGTCCTCGGCCTTCTTGGCGGCCTCTGCGGCGAGCTCCTCGGGGGTCTTCTGCTTGGGCTCGACCACCACCGGTTTGGACGGAGCCTTGAAGTAGTGAGCGCCCAGGTAGGCGGCACCTGCGAGCGCGAGGACGCCGACCACGGCCAGAGGCCAGCGCGAGGTGCGCTTGAGCCCGGCGCGTTCCCACTCCGCCTCGACCGAGTCGGTGTCCGACAGGTTTGCCGCCGGCTTGGGGGGCGCGGGAGCGAGCGGGACCGGCGTCGGGGTGGTGTCCTCCTCCTCCTCGTCCGAATGCCGCGCGAACGGGTTGAAGACCGGCGGCGGCGGCATCGGGACGGGCTCGGCCGCGGCGCCGCCGAAGATGGCTGCCGCGGCAGGAGCCTGGGCCGAGGTCGCGGACGGCGGAGCGGCCGGCGCCGCAGGGGCAGTCTCGGCCCCGAAGGCTTGCAGGTCCGGGCGCGTCGTCGGCGACTTGGGACGCGGCGGGAAGAAGTGGACGTTGGCCTTGGGCGCATTGGCCAGCGCGTCCGGAGGCGGAGCGGGCGCGACCAGCGGGATCGGGGCTGGCGCGGCCTCGGGCGCGACAGGCTCGGCGGGGCCGGAAGGGGCGAGCATCACCAGCGGAGTGGGCGCTGGCTGGGCCGGCACTTCGGGCGCGGCGAGGGCCGCGGCCGCGAGGGTCTCGGGTGCCGGCGGCGTCTCGGCCGGCGTCCCCAGGGTCAGCGGGATCGGGACGGCGGCAGGCTCGACGATTCTCGGGCGCCCCCGAGCTGCTGGAGGCCCAGGCCGCGGCGTGGCTGCCCTCGGGCTCCTTCGGGTGCGCGAACCACTCGGCCGCTGGCGTCGGCGCGGACGGAGTGGCCGACGCGGCGGCGGCCGGAGGAGGCGGGATCGCCACCGGCGCGATGCTCGGCGCGGCGGGCGGCTGCGCAGGCGAGGGGGAAGGCGACGGGCCCGGAGGCGCCATGTCGATGGGGGTCGTCGGGACCGGCGCGATGGGCGGGGCGGCAGGGGCAGGTGCCGGCTCGGCGGCGGCGGAGGCGTCTGCGTCGCTGCCCTGGGGCACGAGCAGCCACTCCTCGATCTCCTTGCCCTTGCCGTCGGCCTTCGGAGCGGCCGAGCCGACCTCGCGGATGAGGCCCTCGAAGTAGAGCTTGCTGATGATGCCCAGCGCGGCGAGGTCGTCGAAGTCGGAGTCGTCGACGATCTTCTCGAGCGTGCGCTGGCCGTCGAACAGGCGCAGCAGGCCGTTGATCTCGTCGGGGATCTCCGCGAGCCGCTCGGCGAGCGACTTGTAGTCGATCTCGAAGATGGTGGTGAGCGGCGGCAGCTGCTCGAGCATGCGGCCCCACTCGTCGATGCGGCGCATGCCCTCCATCAGCAGGCCCTGCGTGCCCAGCTGGATCCGCTCGGCGCGGTCGAGGGCGCCGAACTCCAGCTCGAAGGTGCCCTCGTTGGCGTTGAGCAGGCGGTAGAAGGCGGGCTCGCCCTGGATCTTGCCGTACTCGGCGTCGATGACCTTGCCGTCGCGGAAGAAGATCTTCGCGTCCTTGTTGCCGATCTTGAGCGACATCTTGCCGGTCTTGCGGCCCATCTCGAACGTCTGGACCAGGTCCACGACGCCCATGTCGCCCAGGTTGCCGGCGAAGCTCTTGCCCTCCTTGCGGTCCCGCTCCAGGCGCTCCTTCTCGCGCTTGGCGAGGAGGATCTTCACGCGGGTGACGACCTCTTTGATGTAGATGGGCTTGGTCAGGTAGTCCTCGACGCCCAGCTCGAGGCCCTTGAGCTTGGCGTCGACGGCCTTCTGCGAGGTGAGGAAGACGAAGGGGAGGTCCTTGGTCGCCTCGATCTCCTTCATCCGCCGGCACAGCTCGAACCCGTCGACCTCGCCCGGCATCTTGGTGTCGGAGAGGACCAGGTCGGGGGTGCTGATTTGGACTTTCTGCAGGGCGTCGGCGCCGCTGCCGGCGGTGGTGACCGAGAAGCCGGCCTTCTTGAGCGAGACCTCCATGACCCGGAGGCTCTTGGGGTCGCCGTCCACGAGCAAAAGGTGCTGCTTGGCCACGACCGTGCTCCCTTGAATACGGACACACCGCACCCGGCCGGCGAGCCCGAGAAACCCCTCGTTTCGCGGAAGGCCGAAACCGGAAAAAAGCCCCACGGGGCAAAGGGTTATGTTTTCAGCGGCTCACGCATCGTGTCAAGCTTTCGGCCCCGGGTTGACAGCCCGCGGGCGCAGAGGCGAACCTCCCTCGCCATGAGCGAGCTGCGGCGCAACTTCCGGAAGGCAGTGAAGGTGGAGTTCGTCTGCCACGACGAGTCGGGGGCGGGCGAGCTGCTGCTGGACTCGGCGGACCTGTCGACCGGCGGCGCCTTCCTCGTCTCGGACGTGCTCTTCGAGCAGGGCGAGACCCTGATGATGGCCTTCGTGCTGCCCACGGGCTCGACCATCCGCTGCGAGTCGCGCGTGGCCTGGGTGCGGCGCTTCCCTGCGACCGGGCAGGCGGCGGGAATGGGCGTGCAGTTCTTGGGGCTTGCCGAGCTCGATCGCCGGGCGCTCGAGGCCTTCGTCGAAGGCTGACCGAGCGGGCCCTGGCTTACTTCTCGCCGCGTTCCCTCAAGTAGGCAGCCAGAGGCCTGTCCGTGCCCAGCACGTGGCGGATGAGCCAGTTGCAGACCTTGTTGTTGACCTCCAGGGCCAGGGCCGAGCTGGGTCCCTCCGTCTCGAGCTGGCTGGCGAGGGAGGCGAAGGTGTTGCGGAAGCCGTCGTGCTCGCGCCGATGGTCGCTCGCGGCGCGGTAGCCGTGCTTGGCCATCAGCGACTCCTCCATCTCGAAGTGGCCCTGGGCATAGAGGGTAAGGAAGCGCAAGGTCGCTGCGACCTCGTCCTTGCCCCTGGCCTCGCGCATCGCGTCGATGAGCTTGGAGATCTGGAGGAAGAGCTCTTGGTGTTGTTGGTCGATGTTCTCGATGCCGACCGCGTAGCTGGCATTCCACTCGATCCCCATAAAGCCTCCTGTGCTCCATTCCTAACGACGGGGTCTCGACAGTTCCTCCTTCTCGCACAGGCCCGCGGGGCGTGTTGAATCCCAGGCAGTGCCTAGGAGTGGCTGGCGGAGACGTCCCATGCGTCCTATCGGTCGTATAGGTCCCATAGGTCCCATGCGACGGAGACGACCGATGCGACCAGGGCTTGTCGCCAAGGAATGAAAAATGGACCAGTCCAACGCTTTCGACCCAAAGGGCCGCCGGCCTTTCCCGGCGGGGCGCAGAGGAGCGCAGGGCAAGAACGCCTTCCAGACCGACGAGGCCAAGGCGCACGCCCGCAAGCTCCAGCACGTCTTCAGCCGCAAGGTCGGCTCGGCGCAGCGGGCGGCACAGAAGCGGTTCCAGAAGCAGCGCGACAACCGCTGAATCAGAACCTGCGCCGCTGCAGGCAGGCGAGCAGCGCGAAGAACGCCGGCCAGAGAAGGGCCGCCGAAGAGGTGGCCGAGCATCCGCAGCCGGACTGGACGGTGCCGAAGTCGGCAGCGTCGGCGGTGGAGGCGTCGCCGATCGCAGGGCCCGAGTCCGGAGCGGCGGCCGACCCATCGAAGCTGGCGACGGCAGCGTCGGAACCGGGAACGGCAGCAGCGTCCAGGCCAGGAACGGCAGCAGCGTCGAGACCCGGAACGGCGGCGGCGTCGAGGCCGGGCACGGCGGCAGCGTCGAGGCCGGGAACGGCAGCGGCGTCGAGGCCGGGAACGGCGGCGGCGTCGAGACCGGGAACGGCAGCAGCGTCGAGGCCGGGAACGGCAGCAGCGTCGAGGCCGGGAACGGCAGCAGCGTCGAGACCCGGAACGGCGGCAGCGTCGAGACCGGGAACGGCGGCAGCGTCGAGGCCGGGAGCGCCAGCAGCATCGAGGCCGGGAACGCCAGCAGCGTCGAGGCCAGGAACGGCAGCAGCGTCGAGGCCGGGAAGGCCAGCAGCGTCCAGACCAGGCGTTCCGGCATCGGGTCCCGGGGTCGAGACGCAGGTGCCCGAAGTGCAGGTGCCCGTGGCGCAAGGCACCTGAGCGTTGCAGCAGGTCGCTGCGGTGCGGGCCGTCGTGTAGTCGCTGGAGCAGGAGCTCGCGGCGCTGCCGGCCTGAAGCGATCCCGTGGTCGGGTAGGTCACGGTCGCGCCAGTGCCGTCGACCGCCTGGATGTAGTAGCCGTGGCAGCCAGCCGAGATCGAGACCGCAGCCTCATAGGCACCGACCGAGGCGCTGCCCGCGGCAAGACTCAGCGGCATGCAGGTGCCGTCGACGACGACACTCACGAGCCTCGGGGCTGCGCTCGCGTTCCAGACGGAGCCGATGGTCAACGAGGTGCCGCTCTGGGGCCGGTGAATGGCTGAAGGCAAGGTAGCCTTGATGGTGCTGTTGCGGAACCCGAAGTCCTGCGTGTAGCGCCCGCCGTAGTACCCGCCGCAAGTTGGGGCGTCGATGGCGCCAGCCCCCATCTCGTTCCAGCTCTGCCCCGTCCCGGACCCACCGTTCGGCTCGCTCATGATGTTGGTGAAGTGCCCATGCTCCTGGCCGTCGTTGGCCCAGGGGCCTTCGTCGAACCAGGCGCAGAAAGCCGACTTCACATCCTGGTCGAGCGCGATGTTTTCGCCCTTGGCCGAGCCGGCATAGCCGAAGTTGGTGCCGATGCGGGTCCAGATGCCCGTCCCCGCGCAGCCTCCCGTGACGCATCCCGAGCAGGTGTACTTCTCGCTTGCGGCCGAGCACCCGGCGCCGTTGGCGACGTCACAGCAGTACGCCGACAGTCCGGTGCCCTGGATGTAGCAGCACGAGTCGTGCTGCCAGCACGGCGCCTTCTGCATCATCCGGCTGTGGAAGCGCGCGGACCACGAGAGGTTCCAGTTCAAGTCCAGCGGCGGCTTGGAGGCGATCCCCGCGAAGTTGCGCGGGCAGCCGAGGTCGGTGGCCTTGTTCGCGTCGATGCGGACGCGGTTGGTGAAGTAGAGGATCGCCCGCTCGCCGTAGTTGGGGTAGCCGTCCGCCGGCTCGCCCACCGCCTGCTGCAGGGTGGCCGTCCCGGGTGTCGAGTCCTCGATCGGCGACGGCGCGCAGGCCGCAACGGCTCCCGCGGCCACGACGAGGGATGCGCCCAGCAGGCGGACGTTCGATCGCATCGTCGAGGGCCTCGGGCCTGGTGGCGTCAGGCCTTGAAACGGAAGACGAGGGTCTGGCTGCCGATCCGGATCCTCACGCCGTCGCGCAGCTTGACCTTCACCACCTTCTCGTCGCCGACGAAGGTGCCGTTCTCGCTGCCGAGATCCTCGAGGAAGAACTCGCCGGCGAAGTAGACGATGGCGGCGTGCTCGCGGCTGACCTCTTCGCTGAACGGCAGCGCGAAGTCGGCCACGTCCGGCAAGCGCCCGATGACGGTGACCGTCTTGAGCACCGGCACCGGCGGGTTGCCCGGCTCGTCGATCTCCAGGCTCGCCTTCACGCCCGGGGGCAGCGGCATGATGCGCGTGCTCGCCATCCCGGGGGCTTCGACCCGGGCAGCGACCTTGAGCTCGGCGGGAGCGGGGCAGTGGCGGGTGAGCGGGTCCGGAGAGCCTTGGCCTTGGATGGGCCCGACGCGGTCCACCGCCTCCAGCTCGTCGCCTTCCACCAGCGGCTTGTCGGAGGGTTCCATGGCGGCCATTCTACGCGCACGAAGTGAGCCCGGTCACCCGGGGTGTGCGACCTACTTCTTCTTGGCCCGCATCTCCATCAGGCGCAGCTCGGTGGAGGCCTCGGCGTTGCGCGGGTTGGTGGCGATGGCGGTCTTGAAGAGCTTGGTGGCGCGCTCCAGGTCGCCGCTGACCCGGCAGATGACGCCCATCGCGTAGCAGGCGCGGTCGCTCTTCGGGTCGAGCTTGAGCGCCTGCTCGAGCTTCTTGGTGACCAGCGGCAGGTCGGCCCGGCGGCGCGGGTCGACATAGATGGCCCAGGCCTCGAGCGCGAGGTGGGTGGCGCTCTTGGAGAGGGCGAAGGCCTTGGCGTACTGCTCGGCGGCGAGCGCGTACTCGCGCTTGCGCATGTGCATCTCGGCCTGCTTCTCGAGGAGCGGAGCGTCCTCGGCGCCCGGGGCCTTGGCGGCGGACTCGGCCGGCGGGGCCTTGGGCTTCTCCAGGGTCGACAGGTAGATCTGGCGGCGCGTGTCGTCGTCGAGCGCATCGTGGGCGTCGCGGATGGCGTTGAAGATCTCTTTGACCTGCGCGGCCAGGTGCGACAGCGACGGCGGGATGTGGTCGGGGTGGAACTGTTTGACCGCCGAGAGGTACGCCGCCTTGATCTGCTCCTTGGTGGCGGTGCGCGGGACCTCGAGGACCGCGAAGTGGTCCTTGCCCAGCAGCACCGACTTGGCCTCGACCTTGTGCTGGTAGTCCTTGTCGGCCGCCGACGCCGCACCGGCCGCGGAGCCCGCTGACGTCGGCCCGGGCTCGGCCTTGGGCGAGGGGGGCGGTGGTGCGGTCTGCGGTGGCGGGGTCGGGCGGACCGACTCCGGCACCGGGGCGGACGGGGTGGGCAGCGTCCCCAGGTTTCCGAAGGCGCGCCGCAGCAGACGCTGGCGCCGGGCCTTGGCTTCGTCGTCCTTCTCGCTCACGTCGTTCTCCAGGTTCGACTTGGGGGCCCCGGTCCCGGCGCCCTGGCCGGCAGGCCGCGCCGCGACCGCGCCGGGGCGCATCGCCGCGTTCCACGATCCTTCGTCGTCGACGTCGAGGTTGGCCTCGAGCGGGTCGGCGTCGGACGGCGGCGGCGGGGGTGGGGGCGTCGTCTCGGGGCTCTTGACCGAGGAGGCGACCGGCTCGGACATCCAGGCGGCTGGCGGTGGCGTGGGGTGGGGCCCCCCGGCCGGCGAGGTCGTCGGGTGAGGGACGGGGGCCGGCGTCGAGTGAGGCCTAGGCAGCGGCGGTGGGGTCGCCACCGCGATCGGGGGCGGGGTGACGGTGCGCGACGGCGGGAGGGTCGTCGCGCCCTGCTGGTGAGGCGACATCACCTGGAGGTCGTCGGCGTTCAGGTCCGGCAGATCCACCGCGGAGGTGATCTGCTGGGCCAGCGACAGGAAGGGCGGAGTGCCGCCGACGGACAGCGGGGTGCGCCAGGCCTTGGGGGCCGTAGGAGCGGGCACCGCGGGAGCGGCGGGGGGAGCGGGTGGGCGCGGAGTCCAGGTGTCCGAGGAGTCCTCGTCCACGGGCGAGGCGGCCTGGGCCTCGGCGGGATCGACGGGTGCCAGGTCGCGTTGGGTGGCGCCGGGATCCTCGGCGGGCGGGCGTGCGGACGGCGGCGAAGCGAAGTCGTCGGCGGCGGGAAGCTCCGGCTCGGCGTTGAAGGCCGGCGAGACCAGGCCCGGCTCGGTTCGGGGCTGCGGCGCACCGAAGCCCACGGACGGCATCCTGAGCTCGACCGCGCGCGCGGGTGAGGGGAAGGCCTCCAGCGTCGTCGAAGGGACCGGCTCGGAGTGCTTGGGAGATGGGAAGGCTTGCAGCGTCGTGAAGGGCGCTGGCTCCGCCGGCTTGGGCGACGGGAAGGCTTCGAGCGTGGTCGAAGGCGCGGGCTCGAGGTGCCGGCGGGCGGGGAAGGCCTCGAGCGTCGCCGAAGCTCCAGCAGGCTCGGGGGCCGAAACCTCCAGCTCCGGGGCCGGGAAGGCGGGGAGCGTCGAAGCGGCGACCGGCCGCTCCAGGCGGACAGGGGTCGGCGCGCTCGCCGTGAAGACGGACGCATCGTCGGCCGGCGGGGGCGGAGGCGTCTCGGGTGGTTCCTCGACGAAGTCGTCGATCTCTTCCAGCTCCGCGGGCTGTTCCGTCAGCGCCGCGACCAAGGGCGTGGGAGGAGGAGCTGGGGGCGGCGCCTGGGCGATGAGCTGAGGGAGCGGCTCGGAGTCGTCGTCGTCGCCGAAGTCGAATTCAGGTTCGCCGACAGGGACCGTCGCCTCACGGACGGGCACCGCAGGACGGGCCGGTGGCTGAGCCGGCGCGACGGGCCTCTGGGCGACCGGTTCGGCTGGCGTCTCGGGAACGGGGGCCGGGGCGACGAGCTCGGCTGGCGCCGGCAGGTTCGCGGCTCGCGCCAGCGCCTCTTGTTTCCGATCCGAGCGACGGGCCTCGGCGGCATCCCGCGCGGCGAGGAACCTCTGCCGCTCGGTCTCGGCATCGACCGGGGCAGGCGCCACGTCGTCGACGACGATCTCTTCGGGCTCCTGGGCTTCCGCCTCCGCGCGGGCCCTCGCTTCGGCTTCGGCTTGGGCCTGGGCTTCCGCCTCCGCGCGCGACTTCGCTTCGGCCTCGGCTTGGGCCTGGGCTTCCGCCTCCGCGCGGGCCTTCGCTTCGGCCTCGGCTTGGGCCTGGGCTTCCGCCTCCGCGCGAGCCTTCGCTTCGGCCTCGGCTTGGGCCTGGGCTTCCGCCTCCGCACGAGCCTTCGCTTCGGCCTCGGCTTGGGCCTGGGCTTCCGCCTCCGCGCGAGCCTTCGCTTCGGCCTCGGCTTGGGCCTGGGCTTCCGCCTCCGCACGAGCCTTCGCCTCGGCGTCGACCTGAGCCTGGGCTTCCGCCTCGAGCCTGGCCTTCTCGGCCGCGAGCTCGGCTTCGATCTCGCGCTCGCGCTGTTGTTGCGCGGCGAGGGCTTCCGCAACCCGGTTGGCTTCCTCGTCGGCGACCCGACGCGCTTCGGTCTCGATCTGCTCACGATCGGCGGCGGCCTTCTCGGCCTGCTCGCGGCCCGCGCGCTCCAGCTCCTCTTGCTGGTGGCGGAGCGCTTCGGCCTCGGCGCGCTGCTCGTCCCGGGCGCGGGCGAGCTCGGCGGCCTTCTCCGCTTGCGCCATCAGCTCTTCATCGAGCTTTCCGATCCGCTCCTTGGCGTCGGCGAGGTCCTGCTCGGCCTTGCGGCGCCGCTCCTCCGCGGCGAGCTCGACGTCGGCCTTGAGCTTCACCAGGCCTTCGCTCGATTCCTTCTCCTGCTGCCCCAGCGCGGCCCGCCTCTCCGCGACCTCCGTGCGCAGGCGCTCGACCTTCTCGGTCTCGGACTTCAGCTCGGCCGCGACGCGGTCGGCGGCGAGCCGCTGCTCGAAGAGCGAGCTCTCCAGCGAGGCCTTCTGGATGGCGAGGTCCGCCAGCGCCTCGGCGTTCTTGCGGGTGGTCTCCTCGCTCTGGCTGCGCGCGGCATCGGCCTGCTGCTGGTGCTCCTCGGCAGCCTGGGTCAGCCCCTGCGCGCGCTCGTCCTCGATCTTCAGCTCGGCCTGGAGCTGCTCGACCTCGGCCCGGATCGTCGCGAGCTCTGCCTCGGCCTTGGCCTTGCGCTCCTCGATGGCGGCCCGCTGGTCGGCGCGCGCCTTCTCGAGGGTCTCCTGGCTCTGGCGCAGCTCCTCGGCCGCGTGCTGCTCGCGCTCGGCTGCGGAGGTCTTGAGCGCGGTGAGCCGGTCGTCCTCGCGGCGCACCTGCTGCTCGAGCTTCTCCACCTCTTCGCGCTTGGCAGCGAGGGCCGCCTCCGACTCGATGCGCTGCTGCTCCAGCTCCTCGCGCCGCTGGGCGAGCTGCTTCTCGTCCGCTGCGGCGGCCCTGGCGTCCTCCTCCGCCTCGGCCTTGGCGCGCTCGTCGAGGCTCCTCGAGCTGCAGGGCGTGGCGCTCGGCGCCCTGCCGCATCGCCTCTTCGATCTTCTCGAGCTCGGCGCGCTTGGCTTCGAGGTCGCGTTCCGCCTGCTCCTTGGCGCGCTCGGCGGCCTGGCGCTGCTCTTCCTGGAGCTGCTCGAGCTCGGCGCGCCTGGCTTCGAGGTCGCGTTCGCCCTGCTCCCGGGCGCGCTCGGCAGCCTGGCGCTGCTCTTCCCGGAGCTGCTCGAGCTCCTTGCGCCGGGCTTCGAGGTCGCGCTCTGCCTGCTCCCGGGCGCGCTCGGCGGCCTGCCGCAGCTCTTCTTCGGACTTCTCCAGCTCCGCTCGCCTGGCCTCGAGGTCGCGGCCCGCCTGCTCCCGGGCGCGTTCGGCCTGCTCGGCCTGCTCCTGCGCCTCCCGACGAGCCTCCTCTTCGATCCGGGCGATCTCTTCGGCGGCCTGGCGGGCCCTCTCGGCGGCGTCGGCGCTGGCGGCCTGCGCCTGCGCCTCGAGCTTCCAGCTCCTGGGCCTTCTGCTGCTCTTCCTGGGCGACGCGCTCGGCGCCCAGCACGCGCTCGCGCTCGGCGGCGCGCTCAGTCTCTCGGTGCAGCTCGTCGATCAGGCGCTCGGCTTCGGCCCTGGCTGCGTCTCGGCGCTCCACGGCCTGCTTCGCCGCGTCCTCAGCGCGGGCGCGCGCTTCCTCGTGGCCTCGCGCCGCCTGCTCGGCGGCGGCCTTCTTGGCCTGGACCGCCTCGAGGTCGCGGCGCAGGTTGTTCGTGCGCTCGCGCGCCTCGTTCGCCTGCTGGAGCGCCTCGGCCTCGCCTTCAGGACGCTGGCCCTGCTCGGCGGCCTGGGCGACGCGATCCCGCGCCTTCTGCTCCGCCTCGGCGTGCTCCTTCTCGACCTGCGCGCGGCCTTCCTCGGCGACGCGCTGGGCCTCCTGCTCAGCCGCGGCGAGCGACTGCTCCGCGTCGCGCAGCGCCGCTTCGGCGGCCTCGGCGTCCTTCCCGGCCTGCGCGAGGGCACCCTCGAGCTGCTCGAGCTCGGAATAGGCGGCGTCGGCGGCCTGGCGCTCGTCCTCCGCGCTCTTCCAGGCATCCTGCGCGCGCTGCCGCGCCTCTTCCTCGATCCTGCGGGCCTCGTCCTCGGCCCTGGCGACCAGCGCCTCGGCCTCGGCACGGGCCTCGGCGAGCGCCTTCTCCCGGGCCTCGCGCGCCTGCCGCAAGAGCGCCTCGGCCTTCTCCTCGGCGGCCTTCTTGGCCTCTTCGGCGGCCTTCTTGGAGGCGGAGGCGGCGTCGCCCTTCTTCTTCTGCTCGGCGATGCGCGCCAGCAGGCTGCCGCCGCGGGCCTTCTGGGCCGTGGCCTCCTGCTTTCCCTCGCCCTCGAGCTTGGCGGCCCGCTCGCGGGCGATCTCCTGCGCCCGCTGAACGAGCTGCTGGGCGGAGGCGCGCGCCTTCTCCACCACGTCTTCGCGCGGGTCGACGGGGGCTGCGCCGCCCAGGGCGAAGAGCCCCGCGCACAGGAGGCGGGCGCGGCGCGGCTCGAGGCCCTTGGCGACCAGGTCTTCCCAGCTGCCGCCCTCCGCGAGCGCCCCGACCGCCGCCCGGTCCTTCTCCTCGGCGTTGAAGTGCGCGAGGGCGCTGGCCGACGAGTCGGCGAGGCGGAGCCAGCGCGGCCCGACCTCGACCAACAGATCGACGATGAAGGACTCGGATTCGAGCATCGCGTCGGCGAGGACGCCGTCGGAATCGAGCGAGACGGACTCGGTCCAGGTTGGCAGCGGCTCGGCGGCGAACTCCCAGCTCCCGTCGGCGAGGCGGGCGAGGGTGCGCAGGGCTTCCCGGTGCTGCAGCGACAGCGCCCGGGCCCAGCTGGCGTCGTCGATGGCCCCCATCTCCTTGAGGACTTCCTGGAGGTCGCGGCCCTGCTCGAGGTGCGGCAGCGCGCGGTCGAAGGTGGCGACGTCGACGAGCCCGGACTGGACGAGGATTTGCGAGAGCGGCTTGACCCCGCTGGGGACCTGCGCGCCGACCGGAGCGCCGGCCTTGAAGAAGATGCGGCTGGTGCCTTGCGACGCCGCGACGCGCACCACTCCGGTCGACGCGCTCTTGCGCGCCGCCCAGAGGATGGAAGCCAAGGGGCGTTCGTTCAGCCGCCCCCGCGAGAGGTCCTGCTGGCCCGCCTCACCCATGGTGCGCAGAGACTATCCCGGCGTGGCGGACGGGGCCAATTCCTGGCAAGTCGCGAGGGGTTACACCCTCCAGCCGCGCGGACGCCGCAGGAGGGCCAGCAGGGCCAGCGCCGCGCCGAGCATGGGCGCACCGCCGCCCGCGGCGCTGCAGCCGCCCTTGGGCTTGCACTCACCCGCCTGGCAGGAGCCGGCGGTGCACGGCGTCCCGTCGGGAGCCGTGGCGTACACGCACCGGCCCCGGTTGGGGCTGCAGGCGCCGGAGGTCTGGCACTCGTCGGTGGTGGGGCAAGCCTTCGGCGTGCCCTCGCAGGCGCCGTAGAGGCAGCCGTCCTGGACGGTGCAGGGATCGCCGTCGTCGCAGGCAGTGCCGTCGGAGAGGAAGGTCGCTGGGCCGCACCGGCCGGAGCTGGGGATACAGGCGCTCTCCTGGCAGGTGGGGGCGCTGCAGCGCACCGGCGTGCCGTGGCACTGCCCGCCGGAGCAGGTGTCGTTGGTGGTGCACTGGTCACCGTCGTCGCACTGAGCGCCGCTGGTCGCACAGGTGGCGGCCGGCCGGCCGGTGGTCAGGCTGGTCGCCCAGGAGTGGCCGCCACCGGAGATCATCCAGTCGTACTCGGCCAGCTTCAGGCCTTCGCCCTGCCAGGGGTCCATGTAGTAGGTCAGCGTCCCGTCATAGCCGTGGATGAGCAGGAAGTGTCCGCCGCCGTTGGTCCAGACCCAGCGCACCAGCGCCAGCCGGCCGACGTCGAGCGAATTCTGGACCTCGTCGAGCGAGAGCGGACGGTCGAAGGTGAAGTTCGTCAGGCCGGCGAAGTGGACGAGGATGTCGGCGATGCTGCCGCCGAAGTACCAGAAGTAGTTCTGCGAGTTGCAGCCCTGCGTCCAGTCGGCGCAGCACTCGGCGCTCCCCAGGTTCACGTCGGTGGCGTTGGTGTGCGTGCGCGTGTACTCGGCGATGGCGCACTGCTCCTGCTGGACGCCGAAGTGGGCCAGGGTCGATTGGCTGGTGCCGGCCCAGCACCACTGATCGTGCTCCTGCGTCACCTCCGGCACGTCGATGACGACGGGGGCGGCCAGGGCGCGCAGCGGCATCGACGCGACGCTCGCGGCCGCCACGAGGGGCAGGCAGCGGAGGAAGGGGAGCCGGCTCATCGCCACCTCGCGGCGCCGAAGCGCTCCTTGAGCCAGGGCAGCAGGTGACGCAGGCGGACCGCGCCCGCTGGAGCCTGGGGAAGGCCGCGGGCCGAGGCGAGCGCCTCGAAGTCGAACTCCTCGACCCTGGCGGCCGCGGACGGGAAGGCGACGAAGTCCGCGCGCAGCTCGTAGAGCCGCAGCAGCACGCGCCTGGCCTTGGGGGAGACGGTGCGATCCTTCTCTCGGCGGCCCAGTTCCTTGGCGAGCCCCGCGGCGCCGAAGTCCACGGCCTTGAGCGGGCCTGCGCCGACGGCCCCCACGGTTAGCAGCGCCCGGTACTCGCCGTCGACGGTCACTGGGAAGCGCCACTCTCGCGTCGCCTGCACCCGGTCTCCCTCGGCCGCTGCATCCTGCTCCACGCGGACCGCGTCGGCGGTCCAGACGCGGTAGGGGGCGCCCAGCGTGGCCCGGTCGATCTCCTCGCGCGAGGCGAAGCCGTAGGCGGCGCGCTGCGTCTCGGGGATGCGCAGAAGGAAGCTGCGCAGCCCGTTCTGGGCGGCGACCAGCGCCTCGGCGGCGTCGTCGGCCGAGAGCGAAGCGGAGGTGGTGGAGGAGGTCGGGGTGGTGTCGCTGCGCGGATCGAAGGGCGCGGCGGTGGGCCCGGAGCAGCCCGCGAGCAAGATGGCGAGCAGGCAGCCGAAGCCGTGCTGCAGACTTCGGTTGGGAGGGAAGCGGACCGGGAGCGTTCTCTCGTGCATGCCGTCGATTGCAGCACAGAGACCGCCGCGAAGGACAGGGGCGAGCGGCCTCACGGACGGGTGATCTGCCGGAGGGCCTCGTAGGTGGCGATGCCGACGGAGGTGGACAGGTTCATGCTCCGACGGTCGGGGAGCATGGGAATGCCGACCGTGTCGGCGGGGAACATTTCGAGGAGCCGCTTGGGAAGCCCGTCGGGCTCGCTGCCGAAGACCAGGTGGTCGCCCGGCTGGAACCCGGCGTCCCAGAACGCGCGGGCGGCGCGGGCGGTGAAGAGGTGGCGGCGGGCGGTGGGGTGGGCGGCGAGGTAGTCGTCGAGCGAGGGGTAGAACTGCTGGAAGACCTTGTCCCAGTAGTCGAGCCCGGCGCGGCGCAGGTCCTTCTGGGCGATGGAGAAGCCGAGCGGACCGACCAGGTGCAGGCGGGCACCGGTGACCGCGCAGAGCCGCGCGACGTTCCCGGTGTTGGGCGGGATCTGCGGCTCGATCAGGACGAGGTTGAGGGGAGGCTGGACGAGGGGGAGGTTCACGCGGCGCTGTTTAGCACGGGCCGTGTCCGCTCGGGAGCATCGCGAGCCTCACCCCCTGACCCCTCTACGGCTTCGCGGAGAGGGGGAACTCGGCGCGTGGCTCCGAGGTACTTCACCCTATCTCGTGCTCAAGACCGGTCCCGCCGTGTCGGGCGGCGACCTGTCGAGCGCATGAATCATCCGGCTCGACCGCGCCCTGAGCCCGCAGCCCGACGGGCCGTGTCCGCTCGAGAGCATCGCATTCGCCGCGGAGGTCCCGAAGCCTGGAGCCCGCAGCCCGAAGCCCAGTATGCTGCCGCTCCGTCGCACGCTTGTAGACTCGAAGTCACAGTCGAGGACTGCCCATGCCGTTCGTGGTCGTCAACGCCTCCCAGAACGACGCCGTCGTCGCCGCCAAGGTGGAGCTCGCCGCGACCTGGCAGAGCCGCCTCAAGGGCCTGTTGGGCCGCGACTCGCTGCCGGAAGGCGAGGGCCTGCACATCGAGCCCTGCAACTCCATCCACATGTTTTTCATGCGCTTTCCCATCGACGTCGCGTTCCTCGACTCGCAGGGGAAGGTCGTGCGCGCCATCCACTCCATCAAGCCGTGGCGCGCGACCAAGGTGTACTTCGAGGCCCACTCGGCCTTGGAACTGCCCGCCGGGACCCTCCTGAGGACTCGAGTCAACGAGGGCGACGTGCTGCGTTTCGACCCGAAGACCGCAGTCGAGTCGCAGGCTTGAACCTCGACCCGATTGAGCTAGGATTCCCCGCCATGCGAATTCCCCAGCTCCTGGCAGCGCTCATCGCGCTGTGGCCGATCGGCGCGTTCGCGCAAGGCATGGGACTCGATCTCACCGACGAGCCCAAGAAGGAAGAGCCGAAGAAGGAGGAGCCCGCGCCGCTTCCTCCGCCAGAGCCGGAGCCGACTCCGGGGCCTACCCCCAAGGCAGCTCCTTCCAAGACGGAGCAGCAGAAGCTGGACGAGATTCTCGATTGCCAACGAGGACCGGGTCAAGAGCGTCGAGCGCAAGGCCTTCCTCAAGAAGCTGCGCCTCGAGGTCACCCCGATGGGGTTCGTCACCCTCAACGACGCCTTCTACCCGAAGAGCGGCCCCGGAGTCCGGCTGGCTTTCTGGTTCGCCGACTCGGTGGCGCTGGCGGTGCGCTACGACCAGTACAACCTCATCAACAACTACAACGTGAAGCTGGCGAAGAAGGAGCTCAACTCCCAGCTGCCGGTCTCGCACGCCCGCCACGGCTTCCACGCCGAGTTCATGTGGGCACCGGTCTACGGCAAGGTCGCTTTCGCCAACTCCATCAACACCTTCGACACCTACCTCGTGGGCGGCGCCGGCGCCTTCATCACCCAGACCACGGAGAGCCCAAGCACCCAGGACCACAGCCCGCTGTTCGCCGTGCACCTGGGAATCGGCGAGAAGTTCCACGTCCTCGACTGGCTCGCCATCGACCTCTCGATCATCGACACGCTCTACTCCGACCGGCCCGGCGGGGAGAACAGGTCGGTGCTGCAGAACGTGGTCAGCCTCAACCTCGGCCTGTGCGTCTACCTGCCGCTCGGCTTCGACTACAAGGAGCCGTGACCATGACCGCGACCCTTCATCCTGAGCCCCGTCGAAGGAACCGGCTCCCCACGCTGCTGTGCGCGCTCGCCCTGGCGGCTGCGCCGTCGCTCGCCCTGGCCGGCGAGGCTGCTGCGCCACCGGCTGCCGCCCCGGGCAAGGCCGCTGACGCCAAACCTGGTGATTCCAAGGCGGAGGCCGAGAACGAGAGCAAGGCCGCCCGCGCCACCCTCGCCGACAAGATCCCGCCGGTGAGCGGCAACGTCTTCTTCAAGAAGGGCCGCTTCGAGGTCGCCCCCGCGGTCGGCTTGTCGCTGGGCGACGCCTTCTTCCAGAAGTACGCCTTCGGCTTGTTGATCAACTACCACGTGCTGGAGAGCGTCTCGATCGGCCTGCACGGCAGCTACCTGCTCAATACGCCGAGCGGCGCGGTCACCGTGTGCAAGCCGAGCGGCTGCGGGAGCCCGCAGATGTCGGACCTGACCAGCGTGCCCGGCCAGGTCTCCCTCCTCGCCGGCCTCGACATCGCCTGGTCGCCCTTCTACGGCAAGGTCAACGTGATGGCCGAGAAGGTGCTGCACTTCGACACCTCCATCTTCATCGGCGGCGACGTCATCCAGTACGCCGGCTTCGACAAGGCCACCGGCGCCAACAAGGACACGTTCACCGGCGGCGGCCACATCGGCATCGGCGAGCGGATCGTCTTCAACGAGTTCCTGGCGCTGCGCGTCGAGCTGCGCGACTACATGTACGGCGCGGCGGTGAACATGGCCGACGGCAACGGCAACCCCCAGACCCAGTTCCAGAACCAGCTGATGCTGGAGCTCGGCGTCTCCTTCTTCATCGGCTCCGGGTCGAGGGACTAGCCCATGCGCAACGTCACGCTCGCATCCCTGCTCGCCGTCGCGCTCGTCTGGCCCGTCGCCGCCCGCGCGCAGATCAACTTCGACGGCCTCGACCTGTCCGGCGACGACGGCGCCAAGAAGAAGCCCGCCAAGAAGAGGCCGGCGGACAAGAAGAAGCAGCCCAAGAAGACCGAGGAGCCGGCGCCCACCCCGGCCCCCGCCGCACCCGAGAAGAAGCCGGAGGCCAAGACCGAGCCCGCGAAGCCGGCCGACTCCGGCGGCATGGGCCTCGACCTGTCCGGCGGCTCGTCCGGCTCCACCTCCGGCTCCAGCTCCACCTCCACGTCGACCAGCTCGAGCTCCAGCTCCTCGACCACCGGCTCGACCTCCTCGTCGACGACCGCCACCCCCGACGCCAAGCCGGCCGAGCCGCCCAAGAAGCAGGGCCCGGCACCGCTGATGACCTTCGACGCCGTGGACGTCTCCGGCAAGAGCGCCGAGCGGCAGCGCCTGGACGCGGCGATCAAGATCTTCAAGGACGAGAGCTACGAGACGGCGGCGCTGGCCTTCTCCGAGGTGCTCGCCGACCCGAAGATGGCGCCGTTCTACGACGAGGCCGAGTACAACCTGGCCAAGGCGCTCTACCGCCTGCAGATGTACCACTCGTCGCTCGGGCGCTTTAAGTCGCTGCTCGCCAAGGGCCCGTCCAACAAGTTCTTCAAGAGCGGGCTGGAGTGGCTCTTCTTCATCGCCCACAAGACCGTCAACGAGCAGATCGTGCTCGACGAGGTCGCCAAGTGGAGCAACCAGGAGTTCCCCGAGCGGTTCCGCGCCGAGTTCCGCTACCTGCTCAGCCGCTACCACTTCGCCCGCGGCAAGGCGCTCGACGACGCGCAGATGGCCGACGACTCCAAGAAGAGCTTCGAGGAGGCCAAGAAGCTGCTCGTCGCGGTCGACAAGAAGGACCCGTTCTACGCCAAGGCCAAGTACCTGGAAGGGACCATCTACTTCAAGGAAGGCGCCTTCGAGGCCAGCGTCAACTCGTTCAAGGAAGTGGTCCGCGCCAACAACCCGCGCACCAACCCCAACGCCGACATCCACCTGCGCGAGCTGGCGTTCATGCAGCTGGCCCGCACCCACTACGGCCACCGGCAGAACCGCTACGCCATCTTCTATTACGACAAGGTGCTGCCCGGCTCCGACCAGTGGCTGGAGGCGCTCTTCGAGGCCAGCTGGGCCCACTTCCGCATCGGCGGCTACGAGCGCGCGTTGGGCAACATGATCACGCTGTCGGCGCCCTTCTTCAAAGACGAGTACTTCCCCGAGGTGCTCATCCTCAAGGCGGTCATCTACTACGAGAACTGCCGCTACCGCGAGGCGCGGGCCATCCTCGAGGAGTTCGAGCAGACCTACATGCCGGTGCACAACGAGCTGGAGCGGATCACCGGCTCCAACAACGACGCGCAGAAGTACTACGACATCCTGGCCGAGATTCAGAAGCGCAACCAGGACGGCAGCGGCAAGGGCTCGACCCTGCTGCTCGAGCGGATCCTGAAGCTGGCGCTGACCGACAAGGACCTGAAGATGGTCAACGACTCCATCCTGGAGATCGAGCGCGAGCAGGACGCCATCGGCGAGAAGCGCGACGTCTTCAAGTACTCGGACCTCTCCAAGAAGATCACCGAGGACCTCAAGAAGGAGCGCCAGGAGCTGATGGCCAAGGCCGGCATCCTCGCCAAGGCGAAGCTCGAGTTCGAGCTCGGCCAGCTCAAGCGCCTGCTGGGCGACGGCCTGCGCATCAAGTTCGAGACCTCCACCAAGGAGAAGGAGGTCCTCGAAGAGGCCATGAAGGGCGGCAACGCCAGCCGCGACGTGATGAACGTCTACAAGGACACGCGCGCGGTCAACGACGAGCGCAGCTACTGGCCGTACGAGGGCGAGTACTGGCGCGACGAGCTCGGCACCTACGAGTACACGCTCACCAAGGGCTGCCGGAAGGAGAGGCAGTCGCAGCAGTAGGTGCGGCGCCCCCCTTTGCGCTTCTACCTCGCTGGAGCCATCGAGTACTCCCCGGACCTCGGCCGCGCGTGGCGCAAGCGCGTGGCCGCGTTCCTGTGCGGGCTGGGGCACGACTGCTACGACCCGGTGGAGGACGAGCTCAAGAGCCTCACCGAGGAGGAGCGCGCGAGCTTCCGCGGCTGGAAGAAGACCGACCTGCCGCGCTACCGCGTCGCGCTGCGCAAGATCATCGACTTCGACCTGGACGTCGTGGAGAACCGCTGCGACGCCGTCATCGCGCTGTGGGACTCGTACGCCGCGCGCGGCGCCGGGACGCAAGGCGAGCTGTCTCTGGCGTACCGGCGCGGCAAGCCGGTGTTCCTCGTGGCGGCGATGCCGGTGACCGAGATCAGTGGGTGGATCCTGGGCTGCGCCACCGAGGTCTTCGCGAGCTTCGAGGAGCTGGAGGCTCGGCTGGCGAAGGACCTGGGGAAGAGGGCCTCGGGCGGGTAAAGCGAAGCGACAGGCCTGGGCGAAGATCGTGAGCGAGAATCCAGGCCGGTTGCTGCGCCGGACTAGGGTCATCGCCAAGGTCGCCAAGGGGCCAAGGTCGCCAAGGCCTTCGGCTGTTTTTCTGCGGAGGTGGCGCGCGACGTCACGCCTTTCCCAGCTCCAAGCTTGGATGCCGGCTCTCGGAGCCCAAGGCTTGGTTCGGGCCGTTCGGGCTGGAGGCCCTCGACCGTCTCAACCCTCGCGGGTCACGATCAGCGTCTGGCCGGGCTCCAGCGGCACGTGGGACGTTGGGGCGGCGCGAACCGCGGGCGGCGTGCCCAGGTTGCGCAGGCGCCCCTCCACCCGGCGCAGCTCGCACGAGTTCTTGAGGGCGGCGAAGCGCTGGGCTGACTCCTCGAGGGACCGGCGTGCCGCGTCTTCGTCGCCTCCCGCCCGATGCCAGTCGCCGATCGCCCGCAGCGTGCGGCCCTGCTCGATCAGGTTGTCCTGCTTCGGCTGGCTGACGATGGCCAGCGCCTCCTGGAAGCGCGCGAAGGCCGCCTCGCGAACGGAGGCGTCCGCGGAGCTCGCGAGCGCGACCTCACCGAGCCGCCGAGCGGCGATGGCCTGGTAGAGCGGATTGCGGGTGACCCCTTCGCCACACAGCTCGTAGGCCTGCTCGAAGCGCTGCCGCGCCGCGTCCCACCGCTGCTGCTGAGCCGCGACGTCCCCCAGGGCGACCAGGGTCTGCATCGCGGGGAGGTAGATCTCCAGGTCCTGGCAGCGCTGCAGGGTCCTCTCCAGCATCTGCTCGACCTCTCGGGCGTCCTTGCGTCCCTGCCCGAGCAGGGCCCGCGCGGCCACGACGTCGAGCATGAGGAACGCGGGCGGGAAGTGGGTCTCGGCCAGCTCCCGGGCCCGCCGGTCCACCGCCAGCACCTCCTCCCATTCCTCGCGCTGCGCGTAGGCGATGGCGGAGATGGCCGCGGCCAGCACGATCGCCGGGGCGCCGGCGCTGCGGCGGATGGTGTGCGCCACGCTGTCCAGGAGCGCCAGCGTCTCCTCGTGCCGTCCGGTCAGGGCCAACCAGGCTGCTTGAGTGATGCGCAGGCCGGGGATGCAGATGCCCTGCAGGCGGAACTCCTCGGCCACCCGCTCGAGGCGCTCGGAGACCGCGGGGTCGAAGCGGTACCCCTGCAGGGTCTCGAACCCGCCGACCATGTCCGCGGCCACGAAGCCCATCGACTGGGCTCCGAGCTTGGCGGGGTCCAGGCCGGCGTAGATCCGCCGGGCCTTGGCGATCTCCTCGCGCGCCTCGTCGAGCCGCCCGGCGGAGTTGAAGCACCCGGCCAGGGCGACGCGGATCCCGCCCTCGAGCGGGCTGCCGCGCTCGGGCAGCAGCTCCAGCGCGCGCCGGCCGCTGGGGATGCCTCGCCTCGGGTTGCCGGAGTTGGCGATGCACAGCCAGAGGTAGCTCTCGCAGCGGTGCAGGACCCACTCCGGCGATCCCCGGGCCAGGCCGGGCAGGCCGTCGCGCTCCTCCAGCATCTTCAAGAGCCTCTCGAGCGCCGCGGCGGATGCGAGCGGCGTCGGGACGCTGCCCACCGAGCCGAGGTCCCACCACAGGGCGAGCTGCTGGGCGGTCTTGTCGGGCGGCTCGACGGCCTCGAGGGCGCGGTCGGCCTGCTGCCACCACGCGAGCGCCACCCCTTCCTGGCCGGCGAGGCGCGCCTCGTCGCCCGCGCGGCGCGCGTAGCGGAACGCCCGCAGCGGGTCGAGGCCACGCCCGAAGTGGTGGGCGAGGGCGCTGATCGCCGCCCCGCCCGCCGTCTGGGCCTCCAGGTGCTCGCCGCAGCACTGGTGCAGCGCCTCGCGCCGCGCCGGCGGCAGGTCGGCGTAGAGGACCTCGCGCATCCGGTCGTGGGTGAAGGCGTACTCGGCCGCCTCGCGGCGCAGGACCTGGTGCTCGACCAGCTCGTCGAGCGCGGCGAAGAGGTCCTCGTCGCCGGCCTGGCTCACCGCCAGCAGCACCTCGCAGCCCAGGCGCGGCGTGGCGACGGCGACCACGGAGGCGATCTGCGCGAGCTCGAGCGCGCGCGGGCTCAGCCGCTCCAGTCGGCAGCGGATGGCGTGCTCGACGCTGCGCGGGAGCTCGACGCGCGTCAGCCCACCAGGCAGCCGCCACTCGCCGCGGGTGAGGACCAGCGCCCCGTCCTCGATGAGGTGGCGCAGGGCCTCGGTCACGAAGAAGGCGTTGCCGCCGGTGCTCTGCTGCAGCGCGCGCAGCAAGGAGGCGTCCCGGTGCAGCCCCGGCAGCATCGCCTCCACGAGCTGGGTCGTCCCTTCCAGGCCCAGCGCCTCGAGCGGGAAGTGGCGCGTGTGCCCCTCGCCGACGGTGTGCCAGACCGGGCTTGCGGCCGGCGTCTCGTCGGCGCGGAACGTCGCCAGGACCAGAATCGGCGCGCGGCGCAGCTCGCGGATGCAGGTGTTGAGGACTTCCAGGCTCGGCCGGTCGCACCACTGCAGGTCGTCGACGAAGAGCAGCAGCGGTTGCCGCAGGGAGAGCTCGCCCAGCCAGGAGAGCACCGCGGCCTCGAAGCGCGCTTTCTCCTGGCTCGCTGGCAGGGGCGGTGCGGCGGCGATCCCCAGGTCGCACAGCTGCGGGAGGCCGCGGGCGAGGGCGGGGCCCAGGTTCGCGAGGACCTGGGCGGGCGTGAGCGGGAGCAGCGGGCGCAGGGCCTGGGCCAGGACTTCGTACGGGGCCGCCTCGTCGTCCACGCAGCGCGCCTGGAGGACCTGCACGTCGTCGAGCTTGGCGCCGAGCACGAGCTCGGCGGCGAGCCGCGACTTGCCGACGCCGGCGGGGGCGCCGATGAAGACCGAGCGGGCCTGTCCGGCGCGCGCGGCGCGGAGAGCCTCCTGGAGCAGGGCAAGCTCGCGGTCCCGGCCGACGATGGACGAGGTGATGAGGTAGCTCGTCCGCTGCTCCGGGCTCTCCGTCGCGCCGCCGAGCCCCGCCAGCGCGCTCAGGTCCTCGATGACCGAGCGCGCGGAGGCGTAGCGCCGGCCCGCGTTCTTCTCCAAAAGGCGCGCGACGACCGCCTCGAGCTCTTGCGGCGCGTCCGGGCGGAAGGCGCGCAGCGGCGGCGCGGGCGCGAGGGCGCTGGCGCGCAGCTCGGGGGTCCTCCCCACGAACGGCAGGCGGCCGGCGAGCATCTCGAACAGCACGCAGCCCACGGAGTAGAGGTCGGAGGCGGCGTTGAGCACGCCCCCCAGGAACACCTCGGGCGGCATGTAGCCGGGCGTCCCCTCGAGCCGCCCGGTGGCCGGCAAGCCGAGCTGCTGGATGAGGCCGAAGTCCATGACCTTCAGCGAGCCGTCGGGGGTGATGCGCAGGTTGGACGGCTTGAGGTCGCGGTGGACGAACAGCCGGGCGTGGATGAACTGCAGGGCCTGCAGGAGCTGCACGGCGAGGCGCGCGGCCTCGTCGACCGGCAGGGGCCCGCGCGCCAGCCGCGCGTCGAGCGACTCCCCCTCGACGTACTCCATCGTGAAGTAGTGGGTGCGCTCGTCGAGCTGGGCGAAGTCCACGACCGACACCGTGTTCGGGTGCCGCAGCCGGGACATCGTGTGGAATTCGGCCTTGAAGCGCAGGCGCAGCGCCTGGTCGAGGCTGCGCTCGGAGCGGATGGTCTTCAGCGCGAGGACCTGGCCGTGGTGGACGGTGTCCTCGACGCGGAAGACGACCCCCATGCCTCCCCGGCCCAGCTCCTCGAGCACTCGGTACCGGTTGGCGAGTAGGGGGTGGGACATACCGTGGGGCGCCTCGATGCGGCGCGATGATACCTCCGCGCTCCGCGAGCGCCGATGCCCACGTTTGCGGCCCACCGGGCAGTCGCCGTCCGCGTCCGGAGGTCTGACTGTCCTGAGACATGTCTGAGACAGTCCGACGCCTGGCGCTCAGGCGCTGCGGCACCGTCCGGGGCTCGCCCGAGCTGGAGGAGCGGTCGCCGTGCTGGCCCGGCGCTTGCCTGCGAAGCGGATGAAGAAGCGGCCAATGCTTTCGCGTGTCGGCACCTTCCAATGCGCGGGCTGCTTCAAAAGCCCGTAGACGGCGCCCTCGGCGAGCTGCAGGTCGGCGTGCTCGCGATCCGGGGGGGGACTTGCGGGAAGGGGCCAGCTGCTTCCGGCCCCTTCCCGCACTTATTCACCCGAGGGCTCCGACCGCGGCCAAGACGGCCGGTCGGCATCGACTGCGGCGCAGGCCGAACCTTGCTTCGCCACCTCGTTGACAGCCCAGCGAGCGGTGGCCGAGCATCACCGGCTGCTGCTCGCTTCGCGTGATTCGCCCATGGCCGAGACGCTGACCGAAAACGACCCGGTGGCCCGCCCGATCCTGGTGGACGTCCTGGCGGTGGTGCTGCGCTACGACGACCTGCTCGCGGACGACCCGGGGCTGTACTGGCTCGACGGCAAGACGCCGGTGAGGCTCGCCCGCGGGGAGGGTGGGCTCTCGCGGTCGCGGATGATGGCCGGCCAGGTCCTCGAGCTGCCGGACTCCTGGGTCTCCTCCCAACACGCGGTGCTCGAGCCGCTCCCCGAGGGCGGCTACCGCGTCGTCGACCAGGGCAGCCGCAACGGCACGCAGGTCTGCGGCCGCCCCGTCCAGTCCGAGCCGCTGCGCGACCGCGACCTGATCGAGGTCGGCCACACGCTGCTGTGCTATCGCCGCGTCGACCGCCGGCTGGTCCAGTTGCTCAGTGCCGCTCCCGACGGCGTGTGGCTGGGCCCCACCGCCACCCGGACGCCGGAGCTGGCGGAGACGGTCCGGCAGCTCGAGGCGATCGCGCGGACGCGCGAGCCGGTCCTGGTGCTGGGCGAGACCGGGAGCGGCAAGGAGATCGTGGCCCGGGCGCTCCACCAGCTGAGCGGACGAGCCGGGCCCTTCAGGGCCATCGACTGCGGCGCCATTCCCGAAGGGCTCCTCGAGTCGGTGCTCTTCGGGCACCGGCGTGGGGCGTTCACCGGCGCCCAGGAGCCGCGCACCGGCGAGCTGGTCGCCGCCGACGGCGGGACCATCCTGCTCGACGAGATCGCCAACATGGGCGAGGCCGCCCAGGCGAAGTTCCTGCGTTGCCTGGAGACGGGCGTGGTGACTCCGCTCGGGACCTCCGAGGAGCGGTCCGTGGACGTACGGGTGGTCGCGGCCACCAACCGGGACATCCTCGGGGACGGCCAGGGCTTCCGTCTCGATTTGCTCGGTCGCCTGGCGGGGTTCGTGGCCAGGCTGCCCCCGCTGCGCCACCGGCGCGAGGACCTGGGCACGCTCAGCCGCTTCTTCCTGCTGGAGCGCGGCGTGAAGAAGGCCAGCATCCGCACCGCCGCCGCACGCCAGCTGTACTGCTCCAGCCTTCCGGGCAACGTCCGCCAGCTCCGTGCGGTCCTGCGCAGCGCCTCGGTCCTCGCCGGCGAGCAGCCCATCGAGCTCAACCACCTGCCTCCGCCGGAGGCCTTCGAGCAGCTCCGCCGCCGACGAAGGCGAGACGGCGCCGGCCGCCGGCGGCCGGAGGCTCAGGCCCGGTCCGCCCGAGATAGGCGCCGCGCTCGAGAGCACCGGGGGGAACGTCGTCCAGGCGGCCCGGACCCTGGGAGTCCATCCGCGGCAGCTCTACCGCTGGATGGAGCGCGCGGAGATAGACCCCGATCGCTTCCGGCCCGTGAAGGGCTGAGTCCGACCGATTCACCCATATGATCGATGCGGGCCGTCATGTGACGGGCGTCACCCAGCGCCGGATTTCCGAGTCGTCATCCCGAGTTGGGACGAGGGCCGGCGGTGTGATCGGGCTCACGAGACCCGGGTAAGTCACCGCCACAACACGGGATTCGGGCCGACGGCGCGTGGGCGCGCGCTTGGTGCGCTACATTTCGCCGTCCTGTTCCATCCCCTTCATGTCCGAACTCGAAAGGAACCCCTGATGAAGAGCACCCTCTTCGCTGCGCTGATGCTGGTCTCCGTTCCTGCCGCCGCCTTCGCGGCAGAGCCTGCCGGTGCCTGTCCGGCGCTGGTGCCGGGAAAGAGCCTGGGCGAGCGGTTCGTGCTGGGCACGGTCCTGAAGGAGGACTCGGCGGTGCAGCCCGACGCGGTCAGCGGCTGGTTCCGCCCCAAGGATCCGGCAGGTGCGAGCGTGCGGCTGCGCTTCGATGCAGACAAGAAGCTCGTCGAGTTCGAGGCGCCGCTGCCCACGTGTCTCATGCTCGGCGGAAAGCGCGTCGAGGTCTCCGACGCGCACACGCTCGCCGCCGCGCTCGGGACCTGCGGGCCCGAGGCGATCCTCGAGGGAGGGAACGTGATCGAGTGCGCCGGGGCTCGCCTGTCCACGGGGCTGAAGGAGAAGGCGCTGCGCGTGCTCGTCCAGCCGGCGCCGTCGCAGCTGTGTGCGGTCTACGTCGCCGGGTCGAAGTGGTTCGACGCGGCCGGGGCCCACGAGTCAGTGCTGGAGGTGAAGGAGAAGCCGGTCTGCGTCGACGGAGTCTCGAAGGCGCTCACCTCGCAGGTCAGCCTCTCCGACTTCAAGGCGGCGACGGGGTCGTCCTGCCGCGAGGAGGCGTTGCGCGGCGCCACGCACCTGACCTGCGGCGAGCGGCGGTACTCCTTCGCCGGCCCCAAGCTGATGCTGTCGCAGATCTCGGTGAAGAAGTAGGTCGCGCGGAGCCCGAAGGCGGTCGGCGCGGGCGAGCGCTGGCCGGCTTCTTCAGGCCCGCCGACCGGCGGAATCACAGCTCGCAGGTGGTCCCGACCGGACTGCCTGCGCCGATGAGGATGTCGCTGCCGGGGCCGCAATCGATGGTGTCGGCGCCGCCGTTGGTCTCGACGAGGTCGTCGCCGGCCCCGGAGTTGAGGACGTCGGCCTGGCTGCTGCCCCAGAGGTGGTTGTTGCTCTTGTTGCCGAGCACGGTGCAGGTGCTGGCCGTCGGGCAGACGAGGTTCTCGACGTCCACGGCGATCCGCTTGCTCATGGTCGCCGAAGCCAGGTCGTCCATCCGGATGTCCAGAGCGGCCCCGAAGGCCGAGAAGTCGACCAGGTCGACGCCCTGCCCGCCGGCGAGCACGTCGGCGCCCGCGCCGAGCCCGGTGCTGGCTCCCATCACGAAGACGTCGTCTCCGGCGCCGCCGTTGATCACGTCGACTCCGCCGCCCAGGGTGAAGGTGTTGGCGAGCGAGTTCCCTGTCACGGTGCAGTTGGCGGCGGCGGGGCAGACGAGGTCCTCGACGTCGTCGCGGAGGTTGTCGTTCTCGCCCATCGCCCCGTCGTTCGCGGCGTTGGCGCTCATCGTCACCACGATGGCCTCCAGCCGCTGGCCGTAGTTCACCCGGTCCCGGCCAGTCCCGCCGTAGACCGTGTCCGCGCCGGCGCCGGTCGAGGCCAAAAGGCCCATCTCGAACACGTCGTTCCCGGGGCCGCCGTAGAAGGTCTGCGGGCCGGCGCCGCCGGTGAAGGTGTCGTCGCCCGAGCCGCCGACCACGCTCTCCATGTCGTCGGGGATGTCGTCGAACTCGCTCGCGGCCCCGTCGTCGGGCCCGGTGCCGGTGGTGATGGTGACCGGCGTCGAACGAGAGGCGTAGGTCACCGTGTCGCTCCCCGGCCCGCCGAAGTAGCGGTCGGAGTCGGTGAGCGAGGCGCCGCCGTCGAGCTTGTCGTTGCCGTCGTCGCCGTAGAGGGTGTCGTCGGCGTCGCCGCCGGTCAGGGTGTCGTTGCCCGGGCCGCCGTAGACGGTCAGCGGCAAGGTGCTGGGCGAAGGCCCGCCGAGGCTGCCGCCGCCCGCCGCGGTGAAGGTGTCGTTCCCCGCGCCGAGCGTGACGGTCGCCGAGGCGACCCCAGCGACGGTGAAGTCGCCCCGCCCTTCTCCGGAGAAGTCCCAGCCCGCGGCGCCCACGCGGACCACGTTGGCGCTCGCCGACATGCGGACCTGGAGGATGTCGCCACCGCCTTTGAGGTCCACGGCGAGCGCCGGCCCCTTGGTGGTGCCCAGGAGGAAGGCTCCGTTCTGGAAGTCGAGCAGCAGCGTCTCGGCGCCCGAAGGATCGCCGGTGATGGTGGCGCTCTGGACGTTGTGGCTGGTCGCGAACGGAGTCGGTTGGCCGGAGACGGTGCACAGGTCGCCGTTGACCAGGATCGCGGTGTCCGACTTGCGCAGCTCGACGTGCCCGTACTCTCCGGAGGCGAGGACGATGGTCATCGAGCCCGTCGCCGAGTCGAAGAGGCAGGGCGTCGCCAGCGAGAGTTCCCGGTGGGCGGTCTCGGCCGAGTCCAGGCCTGGCGCGGGCGGGGCGCCGCAAGAGACGAGCGCCAGGAGCGCCAGACCGCAGGATGGTCGAAGCCAGGGCATGGGACAGCTCTGGCTTCGGCACGCCGAACCGCTCCGATAAGGGCAGCCGACTAGCGCTGCAGCATGGCCTGCACGCCCACCTCCGCGTGGTGGTAGCGCGGCTTGTCCGACGTGAGGTCCTTGAACTGGATCGCCTGGCGCGGGCACCACTGGATGCAGGCGTGACAGAGGTCGCAGTCCGCGCCCCAGCTCGGGCGCCGCTCCTCGAGGGTGACATTCGCGCGTGGGCACAGCCGCGTGCAGGTCCCGCACCCGGAGCAGGCGTCGGTGGTCCAGAAGTGCTGAGCCGAAGCCGGAAAGCTCTTGGCGGCGAGCCGGTGAAGTACGGACCCCATGGCGTCGACGACGAGCCCGCTGCCCTCGATTGGGTGGGGCCGCGCGAACCGCAGGTGGTCGGCGATCTCGTCGAGGCGCTGGTGGCTCGATGGCGGCTTCCGGCCGCGGTTGGCGGCGATCATCAACCGCTGGATCGGACTCTCCGCCGGGTCCTCGGTCAGAGAGCTCCGCGGGTCGCAGACGGCAAACCCGGCGTCCAGTTGGTGACCGCGGGCGCGCAGCGCGCGGTCGAGGTGGTGGAGAACGCCTCCAGGGATCCCACAGCAGCTGGCGACGCCGAGGATGTAAGCCCCCGCCGGCAGCACCACGCGGGCTACGAAGTCCTTCACGGTCCGAGGCAGCCCATAGGCGAAGGTCGGGAACACCAGGCCAATCCGGTTCGAGACGGGGCCGGCGTTGCCGGTAAGCGCGCGGGTCATGGGCACCAGCACTCCGTCGGAGCGCTCGGCGAGGCGACATGCGAAGGCGAGCGAGTTACCGGTTCCGGAGAAGTAGAAGAGCGTCGTGGGCGACATGGGTGTCCTATGTTCTACATAGAGAATAGCTGCGCCAAGAAAGGGCCGGATCGCTCCGGCCGCCACACCTCGGGTGCTGCACCGTCAACTCGGGTTCAGAGCACCTCCTTCAGCCAGGCCAGCTCGGCTTCCAGAATCCTGCGGGAGCGCTCCAGCGACAGCAGCGCCCGCTCCTTGTGCTTCGTTCCTTCCGGGACGGTCTTGGGAAACTTGGCGAGCTTGCGTGCGAGGCCTTCGCGCCGCCTGACCAGACTCGACTTGAACTCGCGGTCGTCCAGGAAGCTGGAGAGCATCAGGCCGACCAGGAAGGGATCATTGGCGGCCGTTTCCGCCTCGAGGAGCCGGAGGATCTCCTGGCGAACTTCGGCGCGTCCCGCCTCCGTGATCGCGTAGACCCGACGGCTCGGCCCGGCCTGCTCCGCCTCGGTGCGCGAGCGGACCAGGTGCTTGCGCTCCAGCTTGTTGAGCGTGCTGTAGATGGACGAGAAGCCGATGTCGGCCCACTCGCGCATCCGGTTCTCGTCGATGAGCTTGTCCAGCTGGTACGCGTGATAGTCGCTGGCGGCCAGGATGCGCAGAATGATGGCCTCGCCTTGCGTCATGGCAACCTCGGAGCAGGAGCTATTCTTTAGATAGAATAGGCTGGCGCCAGCCGTCAAGGTTTGGGGCCTGGGGCGCGCCGGCTGCGCCGAAGCCGAAGTCGAGCGTCAGCCGAACGAGACTTCGACCGCCGTGCCGACCTGCTGGGACCGGATGGGGACGTCCAGGAAGCGCCCGATGATGTCAATCTGCGTCCGGGCGTGCCGCGAGAGCGGCAGCGTGCGGAACCGTCCGCTTCCGGCGAGCGCCAGGGGAATCATGAGCTGGTCCGCCAGGTGCTCGCCCACCGGGACGAGTGCGTCGAGGTAGCGCTTCGCCTCGGCCACGGCCTTCTGGGCGACGGCCTCGGCGGCGACCCCCTTCTCGCCGAAGGCGGTGACCACCTCGGTGAGCCGCTCGGACTGGAAGCTCGAGCATCAAGAGGTTCCCTGGGCCGCGAGAGCCGGCGACGTCCTCGACTCGCCGCTCCTGGTCCTCGAAGCCGAGCGCGTCCTTGACCACCTTCGAGCTCGCGGTGGGCGATGGTCGGCGGCAGGTGGGCGACCAGGGCGCGGGCGAGGCGTCGCTGGATCGGCCCGCGCTCGACGAGCTCCAGCGGCGCGAGCTTCGCCGCCGGTGCGATCTCGACCGTGAAGCGGCCACCGCCGGCGGGGTAGAAGCCCGGCTGCTGCAGCGTGGCGGTGACCCGCGGCCCCATCGACGAGACCAGCGGCAGGAAGCAGCGCGCCAGGAAGTCGAAGGGCGGGGCGAGCGGGTTGTGCGTGCCGCCCTCGAGGACGAGCGTCGAGGGCCCGGACGCCCGAAGCAGCGCCGGCAACACGGTCTGCAGCACCAGCGTCGCGCTGCCCGCAGTTCCGATGGAGAAGGTGTAGGAGCCCGGCTTCACCGTTCCCGGCGTGAAGGTGAGCGCGCCCGAGCGGACCGCGGCTCCCTCGACGTGGGCGCCGCCGATGGCCTGCGCGGCCTCCACGGCGGTCAGGTGCTGGCGCATGAGACCCGGCTTGGCGCGGCCGGCGCGGACCTTCTCGATGCGGAAGGCCTTGCCGGTCACCAGCGAGAGCGCGAGAGAGGTGCGGACGATCTGCCCGCCGCCTTCGCCTTGGGAGCCGTCGATGACGATCATGGGCGGCATCTTGCTCGGCCCGCGCCGCCGGCGGCAACCGCGCCGCGCCAAGCTGCCGCAAGGACAGCCGATTTCCGAAAGGTCCTTGCTCGTGCTGCTGTGCAGCATTATGGTCCCGCGCCCATAGACGGTCTCACTCTGGATGACGGGTTGGCGGGGGTTGTTGCGTGTGCGAAGGGACGGTGCGCTGACATGGCGTATCTGGAGCTGCCGGACGGGCTGTCGATGGAGTACGAGGAGGCGGGGGAAGGTCGCAAGGTCCTGTTGCTGGTGCACGGCAACTTCGCCAGCGCACGCTGGTGGAAGCCCGTCCTGGCCCGGCTCCCGAGAGGCTACCGGGCGCTGGCGCCCAGCCTGCGCGGCTTCGGGAACACCCGGGGCGTCGGCGAGGAGAGCATCCGCCAGCTGGCGAAGGACCTGGAGTCGTTCGCCGTGGCCAAGGGCCTGGGCCGCGTCCACCTGGTCGGCCACTCGCTGGGCGCGGCGGTGGCGATGCAGCACGCGGTGGACTTCCCCAAGCGCGACCGGAGCCTGACGCTGCTGGCCCCGGCCCCGACCACTGGGCTCGCCCGGATGCGCCAAGGGCAGAGCCGGCTGGCGCGGATGCTGCGCGCCTTCGACACCGACAGCCCCACGGCGGTCCTGCAGCTGCACGCGGCGCTGGCGGTGGGCAGGGCGCTGGGCGCCAATCGCAGCGTCCTCTCCTCGTCGCTCAAGGAGATGCTGGGCGAGGCGAGGGTGGATCCGGCGGAGTTCGACGCCCTGGTCGAGGACGCGGTGCGGGTGCAGACCGACACCACCGTCTCCTTCCTGCGCGAGCTGCAGCACTGGGACGTGCGCCGCGAGCTGGGTCGGCTCAAGACGCCGGTGCTGGTGGTCTGGGGCGAGAAGGACCCGATCGTCCCGCGCGAGGCGGTGCTCGACTCGGTGCGCGACTTCCGCCATGGCGTGCTCGAGCTCTGGCCGGACACGGGCCACTCGCCGCAGTTCGAGCACCCGGACCGGACGATGGCCACGCTCGCCGGGTTCGTGGAGCGCACGACGCTCCTCGGCAAGCTGAAGCGGGCGCTGCGCTTGCGTCGCAAGGCTCAGGCCGCGGCCTCGTCCGCTGCCACCCAGGCCTGAGGCAGAGGTCCAGCCCGAGGCAAGAGCCCCGACCGAGGTGGCCAGAGGCAACCCACGAAGCCCCTCCCGCTTTGGGAGGGGGGGCAAGGGGGAGGGCCGGCTTGCGTGTGCTGCGGCGCAGCATTATAGTGGCGCGCCTTGAGGCCTATGAGAGCAAGAAACGGCCTCGGCTGCTCCTGTTGCGACCGCACAAATACCCGGAGATTTTCATGGCACAGACCTCGGCGAACGACGTGGGCGTGGTGGCCTACGGCCTCTACATCCCCAAGACCGTCATGACTGCGGGCCAGGTGGCGGCGGCCACCGGCGGCAAGTGGACCGAGGCTGCGGTCAAGGAGAAGCTCGGGTTCGACCAGAAGCCCATCCCCGACGTCGGCGACGGGACGCAGGAGATGGGCGTGAAGGCGGCGCTCGACTGCCTCAAGCGCTCCGGCTACGACCCGATGAAGATCGACGTCGTGCTCTGCATCGGCGAGGAGTGGAAGGAGTACCCGCTCACCACCAGCGGCATCTACATCCAGGAGAAGATCGGCGCCAAGAAGGCCTGGGCCATCGACGTGCAGCAGCGCTGCTGCTCGCAGGTGGCGGCGATGAAGATGGCCAAGGACATGATCGTCGCCGACCCCGAGGTCAACTCGGTGATGGTCGTCGGCGGCTACCGCAACGGCGACTTCGTCGACTACGCCAACCCCAACATGTCGATGATGTACAACCTCGGCGCCGGCGGCTGCGCGATGATCCTCGAGCGCGGCGCGGGCAAGAACCTCCTGCTCGGCACGCACATCATGACCGACGGCTCGCTCGCCCGGGACGCCGGCTGCCGCATCGGCGGCACCGCCGAGCCCGTCAGCCACGAGAACCTGGCCAAGGCCTACAAGTCGCTCGACCTGATGAACGCCGAGCACATGAAGACCCGCCTCAACGAGGTCTCTCTCCCCAACTGGTACGCCTGCATCGACAAGGCGCTGGCCAAGTCCGGCGGGCTGACCCGCAAGGACATCGGCTATCTCGCCGTCCTGCACTTCAAGGCCAGCCAGCACAAGGCGATGCTCGCCGACCTGGGCCTGCGCGAGGACCAGTCCATCTACCTGCGCGAGTACGGCCACATCGGGCAGATCGACCAGGTGCTCTCGCTCGACCTGGGCCTGAAGAACGGCCGCATCAAGAACGGCACCGTGGTCTGCATGATCGCCGCGGGCATCGGCTACGCCTGGGCCGCGAATGTCGTTCGCTGGGGGTCGCTTGGGTAGTGGCAGGCTTCCACGCCTGCCTCTGCCAGTGCCTGCCGTCGTACGACCCACGCACTCGCGCCTTAGACTCTCTCTTTCATACGGTTGCCCCCGGCGTGGAAGCCGGGCACTACCCTCCCCAAGAGAACCCCGAGGTCGCACATGAGCCGCTGGAAGGAAATGCTGAAGCAGAAGATGCTCTCCATCGAGGAGGCGGTGCAGCTCGTCAAGAGCGGCGACGACGTCATCGTCGCCCAGTGCGCCTCCGAGCCGCAGGGCCTGATGGGCAAGCTGCACCTGGTCAAGGACAAGGTGCACGACGTCAAGGTCTTCAGCGTCCTGACGCTCAAGCCGTACGACTTCTACATGAAGCCGGAGATGAAGGGGCACTTCGAGCTCTGCTCGTGGTTCCACGCCCCCGGCTCGCGCGAGGCGCTCAAGGCCAACACCGGCACGGTCACCTACGTGCCCAACATGCTCCACCGCGCCGGCCTCGACCGCATCCACGTCAAGAAGCCCAACGTGTTCCTCGGCACCTGCACGCCGATGGACTCCAAGGGCTACGTCTCGCTCTCCCTGGGCGTCACCTACGAGAAGGACGTCCTCGAGCAGGCGGACCTGGTCATCCTGGAGATCAACGAGAACCTGCCGCGCACCTTCGGCGACACCCACGTCCACGTCAGCGACGTGCACCACTTCGTCGAGTACCACCAGGAAGTGCCGACGCTGCCCGCGCCGAACCCGGACAAGACCGACCTCGCCATCGGCAACTACATCGCCGAGCTCGTGCCCGACGAGGCCACCATCCAGCTGGGCATCGGCGGCATCCCCAACGCCGCGGCCTTCGCCCTCAAGAACAAGAAGAACCTGGGCGTCCACACCGAGATGATGGTCGACTCGATGATGGAGCTCTACGAGAATGGGCGTGGTCACCAACAAGAAGAAGTCGCTCTGCAAGGACAAGTTCATCTGCACCTTCGCCATGGGCTCCCGGAAGCTCTACGACTGGATGCACGACAACATGGCGGTCGAGGTCAAGCGCGGCTCCTGGGTGACCGACCCTTTCACCATCCGCCAGAACTCGAGGATGGTCTCCATCAACACCTGCCTGATGGTCGACTTCAGCGGCCAGGTCTGCAGCGAGTCCATCGGCCCGCAGCAGTACTCGGGCACCGGCGGCCAGGCCGACACCACCATCGGCGCCCGCGAAGGCTTCGACAAGCAGGGCAAGGCGATCATCGCCTGCGCTTCCACCGCCAAGAAGGGCACGGTCTCGACCATCGTCCCCATGCTGCCCATCGGCAGCGCCGTCACGCTCCACCGCTCGGACACCGACCACGTAGTCACCGAGCACGGCATCGCCTACCTGCGTGGCCGGACGATCCGCGAGCGGACGAAGGCGCTCATCGCCATCGCCGACCCGAAGTTCCGCGAGGAGCTGACGGCCGAGGCGAAGAAGATCGGCTACTTGTAGACAGGCTGTAGGCTGCAGGCTCTAGGCTGTAGGCCTCCTTCGCGCCGGCCCAACTCAAGGGCCGGCGCCCTGCGTCCGAGGACCGACCATGGCTTCCAAGCGCGCCGCGAAGAAGGTGATCGCTCCATCCGAGGGCTCTGACGCCCAGACTCCTCCGCTGCGGGCCGTTCCTCCACCTCCAGCACCTCCGGCTGCCTCGGCTCCGCCACCTCCGTCGGCTCCGCCGCCCAATCCGGCCGCGGCCCAGGGCTTCCCTGCCATGCCCGGGATGCCCCTGCCCGACCTCAAGCCGCAGGGCTTCTTCCAGAAGGTCCTGGAGAAGGGCACCAGCGCGACGAGCTACCTGACCGAAGAGACGCTGCGCGCCGCCCGGGCGAGCCTGTACCTGACCAGCCACACGCTCGAGGGCCAGGTCCTGCCCATCTTCACCAGCATGTCGGACTGGCGGAACGACATCGAGAAGTCGTGGATGGACGCGCTCACCGGCAAGAAGCCGATGGCCGACCACGCCAAGGAGCTGGGCGAGCGCCTCTCCAGCGGCGGCCGGTACAAGAAGCTGGTCGAGGGCCTGGGCAAGCAGCTGTTCGGGTCGGCCATCTACGCCGGCGAACAGGAGCTGGCGCGCAACGAGGTCTTCCGCCTCTCCTATTTGCCGGCCAAGGCGGGCTCGCCCGCGACTGGCGTCGCGCTCTTCTTCGTCGGCGGCTTCATCCCCTACGGCGACAAGCTCTTCCGGTTCCTGCCCGAGGCGAGCCTCTTCGACCGCTACACCGAGCGCGGCATCCCGGTGTACCTGATGGAGCTCGCCGGCGACCGCCACGCCATCAAGGACGGGCTGGGCAAGGTCACCGCCGAGAGGCAGGTCGACTGGATCGACGAGATGGCGCAGGTCGCGTTCCGCCACAACGGCGAGCGCAAGATGGTCCTGCAGGGCTATTGCGGAAGTGGCATCGCCGTCACCGCCTACCTCGCCGCGCGCCCCAAGGATGCCGATCAGAAGTTCAAGCTGGCGACGCTCTTCGTGACCCCGGTCGACGCCAAGCGCTGCGGCGTCTTCGCCGAGCTGGTCTCGCACCTGCCGCGCTCGCTCGTCTGGACCACCCTGCAGCGCTCGCAGTTGCTCGGCGGCTACCTGAACGGCGTGGAGATGTGGGCCGGCCTCGACACCGGGCTGAAGAACGTCTTCACCAAGACCTCGCTCGGCCGCTTCGCCTCCGGCTGGAAGAAGCCAGGCTTCGCCAAGGTCCAGACCATCAGCGACCTCGATCCCATGCAGCGCTTCGAGCTTGCCGGCGCGTACTGGATCTCGGTCGACAACGCGGAGCGGTTCCCCGTCCCGGTCGACCTCGTCCGGCTGGCGGTGCACCTCTACGACAAGGGCGTCAGCGAGGCCAACGGCGGCGACCTCGGCATCACCTACAAGGGCAAGCCGGTCAAGCTGGCGAACATCGCGACCGAGTCGAAGCTGCGCGTGACCGGCTTCTACGCCGGGCTCGACAAGCTGGTGCAGGAGGAGTCCGGGCACGTCTTCGCCAAGATTCTCGGCACCCGCTACCGGCAGGTCACGCACCCGACCGCCGCCCACGTCTCCTACGTCTGCTTCCCGGCGCAGTGGAACCCGGCGTTCCCCAAGGCGTTCCTGCCCAACCCGGTGGACGTCATCCTCGAGGAGTACGCCAAGGCTTAGTCGGGCGCCCTGCACAGTTGCCCGTGAGTGTTGCTCCCAATTCGCACTGGGGATTAGCCTCCAGCTTCGCGAGAGGGAGGCACCATGAAGCGCCTTGCTGCAAGCACCGCCGTCGTCCTCGTGTCTGCGGCATGCCTTCAATCCGTCCCTCTGGAGAAGGCTCGCCAGTCGGTGAAGATCGGCAGCGAGGGAGGGACGCTGACCTGGGGCGAGAGCTTCAGGGCCGAGTTTCCGCCGGGCGCGTTGGCGGAAACGACGGAGGTGGCCGCCGAGGTCCTCGTCGACGAGATCGTCCCCGCGGAGTTGGGCAAGGCGGTCACCCGGGTCTTCTCGCTGCAGCCCGAGGGCACGCAGTTCGCCAAGCCGGTGCGGCTGGTCTTCGATGTCGCGCCTGCCGATCCGGTCAAGGTGATCGTCTTCACCGCAGCGAAGAAGGGCGGCGAGTACCGGCCGCTGGAGACCGAGGTCGAGGGCGAGCGCCTCGTCTCGGCGCAGGTCGGCCATTTCTCGCTCTTCGTCGCGGTTGCAGTCCCCGAGGTCTTCGACTGCGGCTCGACGCAGCGCTGCACCGTCGGCTGCCTCGGTGATGCGCAGAACTGCAGCGCGTGTGGCGACGCCTGCGCGGGCGGGTGCTATGCGGGCGAGTGCCACGCCTCGGGGTGGGAGAAGCTCATCGACTCCGGCCCGAAGATGGTCGGGGTCTGGACCGACGGCCAGAAGGTCGTCGCGGCCGGCCCCGGGGTCTTCATCTCCCAACCGAATGGCAGCTTCCAGGAGACCCGCGGCGGCGCGTACACCTACTCCGCGTGGTCCGATGGCCAGGAGCTCATCGTCGTCTGTGAAGCGGACCGTGGTATCTCCCGGACGACTGACAATGGCCAGCACTGGCGGCACATCGACCTGCCCAAGTACGCCGGGTGCTGGACGGTGTGGGGAACGGGCGACGACGTCTGGGCCACGTCCGATCCGCTCTACCACTCCCGGGACCGGGGGATGACCTGGGAGCGCGTGGAGACTGGCCTGCCCAACGACCGCCCGATGGCGATCTCGGGGCACCGATGCGAGGCACCTGTGGACCGTCGGCGCGGAGACGACGAGCACCGGCAACGGGCCTGCCTTCGTCCTCTACAGCGCGGACGGCGGCCAAGGCTGGGCGCGCATTCCGGCGCCAGCGCGGATGTGGGCCGTGCACGGGACCGACCTGGCGAACGTGTGGGCGGTGGGGGAAGCCGGAACCGTGCTGCACTGCTCGGCAGGCACCTGCAGCCGGCCTCCCTCGTTCCCCCAGACCAGCGACGAGTTTCGCTCGGTCCTGGCGGTCGGCGACGAGGTCTTTGTCGGCGGCAAGAGCCTCTACCGAAGCGCCGACAGGGGCGCGAGCTGGAACCTCGAGCGGGTCACGAACGGGCCCTCGTTCTTCTACGGTCTGGCCGGAACGTTGAGCGGGACGATCTTCGTCGTCGGCCCGGAGTCGCTCTGGGCCCGTTTCCGGTGATGAGAACGCGGCGTCTTGGCCCAGCCGCCTGACCGCTGCCCGGCTGGGCGCAGCCTCCGAAGCGCAACAAATCCGGGTGCTCCCGCATCAAAGCTTCGACATCGAAGTAATCGGGTCGAGAGCGGAGAGCGCCATGATCGAAAGAACCCTGAAGGAAGTCGTCACCCCCGTCCCCACCAGCGACGGAGCAGGCGTGCGCCTGAAGCGCAGCATCGCCACCGGCACGCTCGACCACCTGGACCCGTTCTTCCTCTTCGATCACTTCGGGAGCGAGAACTCGAGCGACTACATCGCCGGCTTCCCGATGCACCCGCACCGGGGCATCGAGACCATCACCTACATGCTCGACGGCAGCGTCAGCCACCGGGACAGCCTGGGCAACTCGGGCACCATCGGCGCCGGCGACGTGCAGTGGATGACCGCCGGCAGCGGCATCCTCCACGAGGAGATGCCGCACGTCGGGCCCAAGCGCCTGGATGGCTTCCAGATCTGGGTGAACCTGCCGCGCAAGCTGAAGATGACTCGCCCGCGCTACCAGGACGTGCCCGCGGCGAAGATCCCCACGGTCGAGCGAGCGGATGGCTCGCGCATCCGCGTGGTCGCCGGCTCGGTCGACGGCGTCGAGGGCGCGGTGAAGGAGATCTTCGCGGGGCCGAGCTACTTCGAGGTCGCGCTGCAAGCCGGCCGGACGTTCGACCAGCCGGTCACCAAGGGGCACACCGCGCTGCTCTACGTCTTCCAGGGCGAAGCGATCATGGGCGACAAGAGCGTCCCTGCCACGCGCCTGGCCGTCCTCGGCGATGGCGATCTCGTGCGCGTTCGGGCCGGCGCTTCGGGGGCTCGCTTCCTCCTGCTCTCGGCGCAGCCGCTCGACGAGCCGTACGTGCGCTATGGGCCCTTCGTCATGAACACCCGCGAGGAGGTCGCGCAGGCGCTGCAGGAGCTGCGTGATGGGACCTTCATCAAGGGAGCGCGGCCGGACCAGCAGCAGGTGTGGTGAGGGACCGGTCACCCACCGGGAAAGGATTAGGAAGTGCAGAAGGTGTGTCAGCACCCACCGACATACCTTCTGCAGATAGCAGATTGCGGCTAGGAGAGGCTCTCGGGCAGTGGCTCGCCGCGCGCGAACGTCCCGACGAGCGACGCGAACTGGTCGGGCCGCTCGAACATGGGCGAGTGCCCCGTCTTCGCCCAGACGACCAGCTTTCCGTTCGGGAAGTTCTTGGCCGCCGATTCGGCCGACTCGCGGCCGATGAGGGGATCGTTCTCGCCCCAGACGATGGTGGCCGGCACGCTCACCTTCGACAGCGGCTCGCGGATGTCCCAGTGCTGCAGCGCGCCCAGGAAGCCCAGCAGCGCCTCTTCCGGCACCTTCGCGGCGTCGTCCAGCAGCGCGTCGATGGTCTCGCGCGTCACCGTCGAGGTGCCCAGCATGTCCTCGAGGCTGCGCCGCAGCATCCGCCGGTGCTGGCCGAACGCCTCGCCCCAGGCGAGCAGCGCCTTGATCATCAACACGTCCTTGGGGTCGTCGGCGTTGAAGGCGCGCAGGATGCGCGCGAGCGGGTTGGACTTGTCCTTGAGCACCTCGGCCGCAGCCGTGGGCGGCGGCGCGACGGCCAGCAGCGCCTCGACCCGGTCCGGGTGATCCGCGGCCAGCTGCATGGCGACGGCGCCACCGAGCGAATGGCCGAGCACGCGGAAGCGCTGCAACCCCACCTGGCCCGCGAAGTCGGCGACGTCCTGGGCGAGCTGCTTGAGCGTGAAGCCTTCGCGCAGCCGCTCGGAGTCGCCACAGCCGCGCGCGCTGGGCGCAAAGACCGTCACGCCCTCGGGGCAGCGCTCGAGGACCGGGCGCCACCACCGGGCGCTGGCGAAGTTACCGTGGACGAGGACGACGGCGGCGGGGCCCTGGCCGGCGGTCTCGAAGTGGACTCGAAGTTGCGGGAGCTGGACGAACGGCATGGCGGCGCACCATACGACGGAGCCGCGGCCTTCGGATAGGCTCTCCCGCGTGCCGAACGCCTCGTCCAACGACCACGTCCGCCTCGTGCTCCTGCGCCCCCGAGTCCCGGAGAACCTGGGAGCGGTGGCGCGCGCGATGAAGAACCTGGGGCTGTCGGATTGGGCCCTGGTCGACCCGAAGACGCTCGACCTCCATGCTGCCCGCCGGGTGGCCGTCCATGCGGAGGATTCTGCTCGACCGCCCGAAGGTGACGCAGTCGCTCGACGAGGCGGTCGCCGACCGGGTCTGGGTCGTCGGGACGAGCTCCCGGAAGGTGAAGGGCAAGCGCGTGCTCTCGCCGCAAGAGGTCGCGCGCGAGGCGATGGAGCGGGGCCCGACGGCGCTGGTCTTCGGCGACGAGCGCGGCGGGCTGTCCAACGACGAGATCGATCGCTGCCACGACCTCTCGACCATCCCCGCCGAGCCGGAGCAGCCTTCGCTCAACCTCGCGCAGGCGGTGTTGCTCTACGGCTGGGAGCTGCGCAAGGCGGCGCAGGGAGAGCTGCGCTCCGAGGCCAAGGGCGGCGCGAGCGATCGCGAGCTGGAGGTGCTGGAGGAGTCGCTGCGCGAGGCCCTTCGCGACAGTGGCTTCTTGCGCGGCCCCGAGCGTCACGCGGTGAAGGACCTGCATGGCACGCTGCGCCGCGCGAAGCTGTCGACCCGCGAGGCGCGGCTGTGGATCGCAGCGCTCAAGGGGCTGAAGCGAGGGCCGGCGGGCGAGTAGCGGGTGGCCGGCCGCTATCGCAGCTTGAGGACCAGGCCGTCGTCGGCGAACTGCACGCGCGGGGCGGACCGCTTCTTCTGCTGCTTGCGCATCGACTCGCCCAGGTGGCTCAGCAGGATGCGGCGGGCCTCGAGCAGCGGGAAGCGCGGTGCCAGCTCTTCCCAGGACAGGTGCGTCGGAAGTCCTGCCCGGTCCTCGGTGCACTCGCAGACGAAGAGGTCGGCGCCGCGGGCGAGCTCGACGAGCGGGTCGGTCCAGCCGGTGTCGCCGCTGAAGGCCAGGACGGTCGAGCCGCTCTCGATGCGCAGGCAGAGCGCGCCGTCTCTGGGCTTCATGTGAGCGGCGCGGAAGGTCTGGACCTGGCGCCCGGCCACCCGGCTCGACTCCCCCGGCGCCCATTCGAGATAACGGGTGGCGTAGGCGCGCTTGCCCGCGGTCTTGCCGCCGTAGGCCAGGCGGAACCAGGCCTCGACCTTCTTGGCTGTGCCGACCGGCCCGCCGATGGTGAGCGAGCGGCGGCGGGGTGAGCCGTACACGGCGTCGATGAAGAGCTGCTGGAGCCCGCCGAAGTGATCGCCGTGGAGGTGCGTGAGGAACACCGCGTCCAGGTCGTTGGGAGAGAAGCCTCGGGCCTTGAGGGCCCAGAGCGAGGTGGGGCCGAAGTCGACGCAGTAGGCGCCGTGGGCATCCTGGACGAGGTAGCTGGCGTGGGCGCGGCCGCCGGCATTGAAGGTGTCGGCGCTGCCGAGGACGGTGAGGGTGGTCGTGGTGGCTCCGCTCAAGGCTCGGCTCCCCGCCGACGCTAGCGAACCTTCAGGACCGACTTCTTCCCGAGCTTCGACTTTGGCCGAGCCGCAAGACTTCTTCTTGCCGCCCTTGACCTGGACGACGCACTTGTAGGTCCCGGGCGGAGCTCGACCTGGAAGGGCACGTCCAGAAAGCTCCGACCGCCGATGGAGACCCTGGCGCTCGCCGATCCCTCGACGGAGACCGTGCCCTTCGGGGCGTCGGGAGCCGGGTCGGCCGCCGCGGCACCGCCGCTGGGCTCGGGCTCCTCGGCAGACGCGGCTTCTTCGGTCTCCCCGGAATCGGCAGCCGCCGCTGATGCCGGCGCGGCAGGCTCGGCTTGCTCGGCCTTGGCGGTGCCCTCGGGCTTGTCGGCAGGGGATTCCTGGCCGGGTGGTGCGAGCGGCTGCTTGGCGAGGCTCGCGCCGTCGCGCAGCTGCTCTGGGACGTACTGCGGGGCAAAGGAGACCATCGCGAACCAGCCCAGGAGGGCCAGCGCGGCGACGATGAGGACCGCCAGCAGGACCTTGGAGCGCGAGCTCACGCGGCGCTCGGCGGCGGTCACGCTGCTGACCGCGCTCACCTGCGACTGCTCCTCCTCCTCCTCGTCGTCCGGATCGTTCTCGGCGACCGGCGGTGCTGGCCGGTCGGGCCGCCTGACGTTGCTGATGGTGGGGACGTCGAGGTCGTCGTCGTCGCCGAACTCGCGCGGGTCGAACGGCTTGGAGGCCGCGGCAGGGCTGGGCGACGGCTTGGGCGTCGAGGGGCGCGCCGGGGCGGAGACGCGCTGCGAGCTGCGTGCCGGCTGGCGGACCCGGAGCGTGTCCGGGCCCTCCTCGTTCGGCTTGGGCTCTTCCTCGTCCAGGAGCGCGCCGCGCGCCGGTGGGGGCGGGGATTCGGGAGGGACGGGGGGATGCGGGCCCGACTTGCGGACGGAAGGAAGGGCGGGGACGGCGGGGGAGGTCGGAGGCCGGCGCCGCGCGATGGGGTCGGTGGTGGTCTCTTCGTTGTCGTCGCCCAGCGCGAGTGCGGTGGCCTCCTGCTCCTCGGGCGGGCCTACGGAGAAGGGCTGGCGGCCGCTGTTGCGCACCGCGGGCGACCCGCCGGCGGGTGTGCGTCCGGAGGAGGCGGCGTGGCGGCGGTCGGCCTCGGCGATCATCCGCTTGACCTGGTCGCCGGAGAGGGCTTCGGTCCGCAGCTCGCCGGTGGCCTTGTTGTTGGTGGCGCTGCTGGCCTTGGCGCCCTTGAGCTTCGCGGTCTCCTCGCCCTCGGCGCCGGGCTGAAGGCGCGCGGGGTCGGTGGCCTGCGGCCGGTCGACGGCCGCGGCTCCGCCGAACTCGGGGGCGACGGGGGCCAGCTCCTTGGGGTGCTTCTTGGCCAGCTCGACGATGAAGCCCGCGAGCTCGGCGCTGGTCGTCGGCGTCGCGCGGATGGCCTGCTCGAGCGCCTGCTGCATCTCGCGGCCGTGCTTGTAGCGTGTCTCCCGGTCCTTCTCGAGCGCGTGCATGATCACGATCGAGAGCTGCTTGGGGAAGCCCTTGACCACCTCCGCTGGCGGCGGCGGGTCGTAGTGCATCAGCGCGTTGATGATGTCCAGCAGCTGCTTGCGCTCGAACGGCCGGTCGCCCGTGCACACCTCGTAGAGGAGCACGCCCAAGGAGAAGAGGTCGCTGCGGCCGTCGAGCTCCTTGAAGTTGATCTGCTCCGGCGACATGTACCGGAACTTGCCCTTGACCACGCCGGGACGGGTGCGCTCGAGCTGGGCAGCCGCCTTGGCGACGCCGAAGTCGACGAGCTTCACCTGGCCGCGCCGGGTGACCATCACGTTGCCGGGCGTCACGTCGCGGTGGACCACGTTGAGGGGCTTGCCCTCCAGGTCCGTCATCCGGTTGGCGTAGAAGAGCGCGTCGCAGACGTCGGCGCCGACCCGGGCGGCGATGGCCGGCGGCATCTTGCCGCCCGAGAGCTTGGTCAACGTCTCCAGGTCGAAGCCGTCGACGAACTCCATCGCGATGTAGAGGTGTTCGCCCTCCATCCCCAGGTCGAAGACCTTGACGATGCCGGGGTGGTTGAGGAGCGCCGCGATGCGCGCCTCGTTGAGGAACATCTTGAGGAACTCGGTCTCCTGCGTGAAGTGCGGCAGGACCCGCTTGATGACCACCGGCAGCCCGGCCTGGTCGGTCGCCAGAAAAAGCTCGGCCATGCCGCCGCGCGCTAGCTTGCGCAGCAGGCGGTACTTGCCGAAGGCCTGGGGAAACCCGGTGGGCGGCGTCGCCATGTGATCGAGGGATTCTCTGCCCGCAAACCGAAGAGGGTCAAGAAGTCGTTCGGGAAAAAGTGCCGGAAATTAGGCGGATGGGCGGTCTAATGCGGAGCGTGAGGGGGGCCAGGCCGCTTGCCGTGCCGGACATGGTTCAACGCCAAGGTCGCCAAGGGGCCAAGGTCGCCAAGGCCGACGGCTCTCTTCAGTCGAGGCTATGCGGGCCATCGAGTCAGGCCTGGGGATCGGTTCCAACGCCCCACATGGAGCGGGCAGGAAGAGCCCCGCAGTTCTTGGCGACCTTGGTCCCTTGGCGACCTTGGCGGATCAAGGAGGCCTCAAACGGGCGACGGCTCGGGCAAGAAGCCCAAGCCGTCGACCCAGCGTCCGTTTTCTGCGTCTTTACTTCTGCTTCACGCCCTTGGCCTTCCAGATCTCGGTCGCGTACTGGCGGATGGTGCGGTCGGAGCTGAACAGGCCCATGCGCGCCACGTTGAGGATGGCCTGGCGCGTCCACTCGTCCTGGTCCTTGAAGACCTCGGAGACCTTCTCCTGGGCCTGCATGTAGGCGCGGAAGTCGGCCAGGTGCAGGTAGTTGTCGCCGCCGTGCAGCAGCGAGTCGACGATGGGCTGGAAGAGCTTGGGCTCGCCAGGCGAGAAGGTGCCGTCGGCGATGGCGTCGATGACGCCTTTGAGCTCGCGGTCGTTGCGGTAGTACTCCCAGGGGTTGTAGCCCTTGCGCCGCAACTCGTGGACCTGCTCGACGGTCAGGCCGAACAGGAAGAAGTTGTCCGCGCCCACCTCCTCGCGGATCTCCACGTTGGCGCCGTCGAGGGTGCCGATGGTCAGCGCGCCGTTGAGCGAGAACTTCATGTTGCCGGTGCCCGAGGCCTCCTTGCCGGCGGTGGAGATCTGCTCGGAGAGGTCGGCGGCCGGGAAGATCTTCTCGGCGAGGCTGACCCGGTAGTTCTTCATGAAGACCACCGCGAGCCGGCCGCGCACGTCGGTGTCGTGGTTGACCACCTCGCCCACCGAGTTGATGAGCTTGATGATCGCCTTGGCCATCGCGTAGCCGGGGGCCGCCTTGGCGCCGAAGATGACCGTGCGCGGCACGATGTTGACGCGCGGGTTCTCCTTGATCCGGTTGTAGAGCGCGATGACGTGCATCAGGCACAGGAGCTGGCGCTTGTACTCGTGCAGGCGCTTGATCTGCACGTCGAACAGGGAGTCGACGTCGACGGTGATGCCGTTCTCGCGCTTGATCACCTCGGCCAGGCGCACCTTGTTGTGCCGCTTGATCTCCCGGAACTTCTTGCGGAAGGACGCGTCGTTGGCCAGCGGCTCGAGCTTCTTGAGCTGGTCCAGGTCGGTGACCCAGCCCTTGTCGATGGCGCTGGAGATGAGGTTCGCGAGCTCGGGGTTGGACAGGAGCAGCCAGCGGCGCGGGGTGACGCCGTTGGTCTTGTTGTTGAACCGGTCCGGCCACATCTGGTCGAAGTCGCGGAACAGCTCGGCCTTGAGCAGCTCGGTGTGCAGCGCGGCGACGCCGTTGGTCGAGTGGCTGCCCACCACCGCCAGGTGCGCCATGCGCACCATCTTGTAGCTGCCCTCCTCGATGAGCGACATGCGCGCGAGCTTGCCGTTGTCGCCCGGGTAGCGGTGCTTCACCTCGTCGAGGAAGCCCTGGTTGATCTCGTAGATGATCTCCAGGTGCCGCGGCAGCAGGCGGCTGAAGAGGTCGACCGACCACTTCTCGAGCGCCTCGGGCAAGAGCGTGTGGTTGGTGTAGCCGAAGGTCTCGCGGGTGATCTCCCAGGCCTTGTCCCAGGACACGTCCTGCTCGTCGACCAGCACGCGCATCAGCTCGGCGATGGCCACCGCAGGGTGGGTGTCGTTGAGCTGGATGGCGGTCTTCTTGGCGAAGTCGTCGAACCCCTCGTGGGCCTTCAGGTACCGGCGCACGATGTCGGCGATGGAGCAGGCCACGAAGAAGTACTGCTGCTTGAGGCGCAGCTCCTTGCCCATCACCGTCAGGTCGTTGGGGTAGAGGACCTTGGAGATGTTCTCGGAGGCGTTCTTGTCCTCCACCGACGCCAGGTAGTCGCCGGCGTTGAAGTCGGCGAGGTCGAACTCCTGGGCGGCGCGGGCGCGCCACAGGCGCAGGGTGTTGACCACGTCGTTCTGGTAGCCGGCGATGGGCGTGTCGTACGGCATGCCCATGACCTTGCGGGTGTCGACCCAGGTGGTCTTGGTGCGCGGGGAGGCGCCGGCGGGGCGCTCGGTGCGGCCCATGAAGTTGACGGGGACGACGAACTCGGGCCGGGCGAACTCCCAGGGGTTGCCGAAGCGCAGCCACTCCTCGGGCTTCTCCACCTGGTAGCCGTTGCGGATGTCCTGCTCGAAGATGCCGAACTCGTAGCGGATGCCGTAGCCGTAGGCCGGCAGGGCGAGGGTCGCCATCGAGTCGAGGAAGCAGGCCGCCAGGCGCCCGAGGCCGCCGTTGCCCAGGCCCGCGTCGACTTCGTTCTCCAGGAGGTCGGACAGGTCGAGGCCCAACTCCTCGAGGGCCTTCTTCATGGTGTCGTACATCCCCATGTTGAGAAGGTTGTTGCCCAGCGCCCGGCCCATCAGGAACTCGAGCGAGAGGTAATACACGCGCTTGGCGTCGGCCTTGTAGTAGCTCTGCTGGGTCTCAATCCACCGGTTCATCAGGTGGTCGCGGACCGAGTAGGCGACGGCGAAGAAGCGGTCGAGCGGGGTCGCGGTGTGCTCATCCTTGCCCTGGGAGCACTGGAGGTGGTGGGCGAACTCGCGGCGCAGCGACTCGGCGTCCAGGCCGGTTCGGGCGACGGCATGGGCGCGGGCGCGCTCGAGCGCCTTCACCTCTCCCGAGGCAGCGGTGGATTCCTTCTTGGGCGTGCGCACGGCCATAGTCAGCTCCTTGGATTGGCTAGGAAAAACGGGCGCCAATCTAACCGAAATCCCCGGCGAAAAGATCAACCAGGCAACGTGTCTGGCACCGGGCACGGCGACGTGTCTGGCACCGGCCAGGCACGGGCCAGCGCGCCGGCCAGCTATCGGAGGGGCCAGGGGCCGGGCGGGTGCCAGACACGAAGCGGGACCGGTGCCAGACACGAGGAAATCCCAGCGATTCCGCCCGATTCCACGTACCTGTAATCGCCAGGCGCATGCCTGGTCCTTCTCCTCGAACTGCTAGACTCGAGGAGATTTCCGATGCGAAACCGTCTGCTCTCCGCGCTGATCGCGCTCTCCCTGGCCGCCTGTGGCGGCTCGCTCAACCCCGCGCCCACCTCGGACGCCGGCTGCAACGACCCCCTGTGCTCGGGCGGCTTCGACCCCAAGGACGACCCCAAGACGGTCGGCACGCTGACCGGCACCGCCGTGAGCGGCGGCAATGGCGTCGCCGGGGTCACCGCCCACCTCATCGCCGAGGATGGGAAGATTCTGCGCACCACCACCGATGCCGCCGGCGCCTTCAAGTTCGAGGTCGCCCCGGCCCGCTACAAGCTCGTCCTCAACGACGCCCGGGGCCACGGCGGCTACGGAGATGTTCTTCCTCTTCGGCGGCGGGGTGAACGACCTGGGCAAGCTCGACCTCATCCCGCTGGAGACGGTGCCGGGCATCATCGATCTGCAGGGGGTCGGCTTCGAGGAGCGGCTGACCCGCCAGGCCGGCGACTACCTCTACCCGGTCTTCGACTCCACCCGCACGTTCGTCTACGCCGCCCGCAAGCTCGGCGGCGACTCGGGCTACGACATCCTCAAGGTCTCCATCCCCGGCGGGCAGGAGACGCTCCTCAAGGCCAAGGAGGACCTGGCCAGCAACTACACGACCCGGCTGGAGCTGGTCAGCGACCGCGTGCTGGCGTTCTGGGCCGTTCGGGACGATCCCGACTCCGAGTACCGCATCGACTCGCTGGTCTTCCTGGACGTCGAGACCGGCCGGGAGCTGGCCGTCGAGTCCTGGCGCAGGCACGGAGGCCACTTCGTGCTGGGCGGCTCGCTCTACGTCCTGGAGTCCCAGTCCTCGCGCGGCGCCGGCGACTCACTGTTCGGCGAGATGAAGCAGTACACCTGGGCCCTGGTGCGCATCGACATCGCCACGGGCACCCGGAAGCAGGGCCCGCTGCTCGGCCGTGTCGGCTGGGCCAGCGGCCTGGGCCTGTTCGAGCACGACTCCCAGAACCTCGTCGTCCTCGCCCAGCACGGCTGCTCCTTCGAGTTCGCCATGCAGAACCCGGCCCAGTGCGACGCCACCTGGACCGGCTCGCAGGGTCTCAGCCCGACCCTCGTGAAGATCGATCTGTCGACGCTCGCCGACCGCACCCTCACCAGCGCCGCCGGAACGCTCTACGGCGGCGCGCTCTCCGCCGACGGCTCGAAGCTCTATGTGATCGAAGACTCCACCAACGCCACGGGCAACCAGGCCAAGGTCCTCAGCGCCATCGACCTGGCCACCGGCGTCCGCAGCTCGTTGGTCAGCCGGAACTGCCAGACCGAGCGCTGCTTCTCCTCCGTCTACGGGACCACCCTCAAGAGCCCGGTCGCCGAGGAGCTGCTCGTGGAGACGCAGCCCCCGCAGGGAACGAGCGGGACGACGGGCTTCGCCCGCATCGACCTGGCCACCCGGACGCTGACCGAGCTGCCGATGACCTGGACCGTGGAAGGAACGAGCCAGGACCTCCTCCAGAAGACCGCCGACTGGAGCGGCTACTGCACGGCCTCCTGGCTGCCGGATGGCCGGGTCCGCCTGCAGGCCATGACGGCGCCGGCCGCGCTGCGCTACACGCTGGTGGTGGACGTGCCCGCCTCGCCCAGCAGCGCCGTCGCCCGCCGCTTCCCCATGGGCCAGGCGGACGAGTTCCCCAAGATGGTCGAGATGGCAGGCCACGAGGTGGTCCAGTTGCGCGACCTGGCCACGGGCTTCTTCCAGCTGTGGAGCGGTGACTCCGGCGCCCTGCTGTCGGCGATGAGCCCCTCGACGTTCCTGACCGCCAACCACCATCACCCGGCGATGAGCCCGGACGGCGCGACGCTCTACTACTTCACGCGCGACCCCATCAGCGGCTACGAGCAGCTGTTCCGCGTGGCGCTGCCGTAGGCGGCAGGAACGGGGCGGACGTGGACGGGGTGGATGCAGCGGACGCAGTCGACCGTGCGGACGCCGATGCCGGGCGATGGCTCCGACGGCCGAGCTCCGCCCAGTCCACGAACGCCCAGGCAACTGCGGTATGGATAGGGGCGATGCAGCCGGCCCTCAAGACCAGCGACGTGGCAGGACAGGATCTCGCGGGCCTGGTGCGCGCCGCGCAGGACGGCGACCGGGCCGGCTGCCGGGCCCTGTTCGACCGCTTCCAGAAGGGCGTCATGGGCTACTGCCTCCTGAGCGCCAAGGGCGACCGCGAGCGGGCCATGGACCTGTGCCAGGAGACCTTCGCCCGCGCCTTCCGGTCGCTGACCGGGCTGACCGAGCCGGAGCGGTTCCAGGGCTGGCTGTTCACCATCGCCGCCAATGTCTGCAGGACGCGGGGCGAGCAGGAGCACAAGCGGCAGCAGGCGCTCGACGCGCTGGCATTGGAGCGCGACGCCGAGCTGTCTGCCGAGGACAAGCAGGCCCGGGAGCGGCGCATCGCGCTGGTGCAGCGGCTGCTCTCCGGAGTGCAGGACGAGAGGCTGAGGCAGATCGTGACGCTCAAGTACGGCGAGCCGGAGCACACCACGCGCGAGATCGCCGCGAAGCTCGACGTGCCCCACGGGACGGTGACGGTGAAGCTGATGCGGTTCCGCGACGCGGTGAAGCGCGACCTGTGCCGGATGCTGGTGGCGGAGGAGGAGGGCGAGTCATGAGCTGCTCCGTCCTCACCTCCGAGCGCCTCGAGGCGATGTTGGCCGGAACGCTGGCCGAGGCCGACCGTGCCGCCGTCGCCGAGCACCTAAAGTCACCGTGCGAGGCGTGCCTGGACCGGCTGGGTTCGGTGGACGGCGAGCGGATCCTCGCGGCGCTCGCGGGCCCGAAGGCGAACCTCTCGGCATCGGAGGCCGACCGGGTGTTCGCGGCGGCGCTGCCAGAGGCGCAGCGAGTCGCCACGCCCCGGACCGAGGTGCCCCAGAGCTTCTGGGAGCGGGTGATCGAGTGGCTGGGTGGCAGCACCTGGCGTCCGGCGCTCGGGGTCGCGGCGCTGCTGCTCGTCGCGCTCCCCGTCGTCCTGCTCGGACACCGGCCGGGCCAGGAGTCGCAAGGCGGCTATGACGGCCTCAAGGGCCCGCCCACCCCCATCCTCGGCGCGGTGAAGGCCAACGTCATCGGCGTCGTCGGCGGCCGCTTCCACGGCAAGCCCTTCATGGCCCGCCGCGCGGCGCAGCGCGAGCAGCTGCGCCCCGGAGAGGTGCTGCTGGTGCGCTTCCGGCTCACCTCCCCGGCGGCCGTCCACCTGCAGATCGCCGGGCCCAAGGCGAGCCTCGGGGTCTGGCCGGACGGGCGGGCGGACAGCGAGCCGCAGCCGGCGCTGATGCCGGCCGGCGAGCACGCGCTCGTCGCCAACCGGCAGGTGCTCTCCATTCAGACCATGGACTACGGCAGCCCCGTGCGCGTGACCCTGGTCGCCTCGCCCCAGCCGTTCCCGGCCGGGTTCTCCTTCGCGTCCGACGCGCGGTCGATCGCCGCGGCCTGTCCGGAGTGCACCATCGACGTCCTCGACGTGCTGCCCCCGCCGGAGGGCGTCGAGCCCGACGAGAGCTTCCGGTGAGCTTGCGGGCCCTGGCCATCGCGGCGGTTGCCGGGAGCACGCTGCTGGCCGCCGGCTGCGCGACCGCCGCCGCGACCGGTGAGAAGGGCGGGCCCAAGCTCGTCCCGTTCGCTCCGGTCGAGGAGTCGGCGGCGGCGGCACGACCGAAGAAGCTGGCGATGCTGGTGGGCGTGGACGCCTTCGAGGACGAGCGCTTCAAGGCGCTCAAGTACGCGGCGGCCGACGCGCAGGCGCTGGCCTCGGCTCTCTCCGGCTTCGACGCGGTCGATCTGAGAGTCGAGCCGGCCAAGACCTCGCGGGCGGCGATCCTCGAGGGGCTGCAGCAGCTCGCGGCCAAGGCTCGCGACCCGCGCGACACGGTGGTCCTGTACTTCTCGACGCACGGCTCGCTGGGCCGAAAGCCCGGAGGACCACTCAGGCGCTACCTCGTCAGTCGGGACACCCGCCTGGACCTCCTCTCGGAGACGGGGCTGTCGGTCGACGACCTGTTGCGCGAGGTCGAGCGGATTCCGTCACGCCGCAAGGCGGTCATCCTCGCCTCCTGCCATTCGGGCAACGGCAAGAGCCAGCTCACGGACGCGCTGGAGAAGGCGCTGGCCGAGCACAAGGCGGCGCTGCCGGCGCTGGAGGAGGTCTCGGAGGCCACGGTGGTGCTCACCGCCGCCGCCTTCGGTGAGTCTGCCCGCGAGGCCGAGGAGCTGGGCCACGACATCTACACGCACTTCTTGATCGACGCGCTCTCCCACGGCGATCGCGACGGCGACGGGGCGGTCACGGCGAGCGAAGCGCACGACTGGGCGCGCGAGCGGACGTACCGGTACACGCAGGGCAAGCAGCGGCCGACCTCGGAGAGCGACATCCTGGGCAAGGACCCCATCGTCCTCGCCGGCGCTCCGACGCGGCCGGGCAAGCCGGTTCTTTACAGCTACGCGGCCAGCGCCGAGGGGCTCTCGGTGCTGGTGGACGGTGCGGCCAAGGGTGTTCTGCCCGGAGGGGTGGCGGTGGAGCCGGGCCGGCATGCGCTGGAGCTGCAAGACGGGCGAGGAGGTGCTCTACCGAGGCAGCGTCACGGTGGCCGAGGGCGAGCACGCCGAGCTGTCCAGGCTCATCCCGCGCAAGTTCGAGCTGGGGGTGATGGCCGAGGGCGGCGGGCTGCTGATGTTCTCCGACGCGATTCGCTCGAGCTACCTCCCCGAGACGTGGGAGGTGGGCGCGAGGTTCCTGGCTCGCAACTGGCCGGTGCAGGGGCTGCTCTTGCACGGCCGGGTGGGGCACCTGGGCTCGAAGGGGACCGAGGTGGCGTTCGGAGAGGCGCTGCCCTTCCGCATCAGCGGCACGCGCTTCGAGATCGGCGTTGGCTACGCTTTCTACCTGGGCGAGTCCTTCAGCGTCGCGCCGGGGCTGGCGCTGGGGATGCTCTGGCTGGACAAGGCCACCGACGTGGAGCGGCTGGGCTTTCACGCTCGGGAGTCGCTACGTGGGGCCACCGGTGCAATCGAGGTGGATGCTGAGGCGACGCTGTGGCGCTGGCTGCGGCTCGGTGCGCGGGTCGAGGCCGGAATCGCCAAGGCCCAGTTTGGGCAGGACGCCGGGCCGCACGGGTTCGGCGCCGCGTCCTTGCAGTTGGGTGTCGTGCTGTAGGGGGTGTCGCGGGGGCGAGTCTGTGTCGCGGGGGCGAGTCTGGCACCGCGCAACGCGGCGACTTCATTGGAGTCTTCGCGTGTCTGGCACCGGTCTGGCACCCGTCCCGCGTCGTGTCTGGCACCGGTCCCGCGTCGTGTCTGGCACCGGTCCCGCGCCGTGTTTGGCACCGATTTGGCACCGGCTTCAGCGCGCCGTTGCAGCCGTGCCAGATTCCAGCCGACTATCCCAGCCTGCATGCGGGCTCGCACACTCATCGCCCTGGTCCTGGTCCTGGCCGCCGCCAAGATCGCGCTGGACCATGTCGCCGACGCGGACCTCTTCTGGCACCTGAGGTTGGGGCTCGACATCCTCGGCCGGCATCAGCTCCCCACAGTGGTGGAGCGCTCCTGGACGGTCGCCGGAGCGGCCTACCCCGCCAACGACTGGCTCGCCCAGGTCGTGCTCGCCCTGGCCTACTCGGCCGGGGGATTCAAGGGCGTTGCGGTCTTCAAGGGGCTGTTCCTCGGCGCAGTCGCCTGGCTGGCCTTCCTCGTCGCCGAGCGGCGCTCCGGCGGCAATCCGCGTGCGACTGGCTTGGCGGTGGGCCTGGCGCTGTTCGTCGCCGCGACGCACTTCATCGCGCGCCCGCTCCTCTTCGGGCACCTCTGCCTTGTACTGGTCTTGTTGGTCCTCGAGCACGTGGCATCGGGCAAGCCGCGCGCCGCGCTCTTCCTGCCGCCCATCTTCGCCCTGTGGATCAACTGCCACGGCAGCTGGGTCCTCGGCTTTGGGCCCATCGCCGCCGCCTTGGCGTCAATGCTCCTCCCGCTCAACCGCGGACGGCTTTCCTCCCGGAACTTCCCCGAAGGCGCGAGGTTCTGGCTGCTTCTCGGCACCGCGCTGTGCGTTCCCGCCCTGTTCCTCAACCCGATGGGACCCTCCGCAGTCCTGCGGCCCTTCGCGCTGGTCGGCCGCGGCGCGCCACTGCAAACGGTCAACGAATGGGCGCCGGTCCCATGGTCCGACCCGAGCGCGTGGCTCCTCCTCGCCTTAGCGGCCGCCACTGTCCTCGCCTGCTGGCGAAGCAAGAAGCCGCTGCCGATCTTCGACCTCGGGCTGGCCCTCGTCCTGCTCGTCGCAGCGCTGCGGGCGGCGCGCTTTCACTCGGGCTTCGCGTTCGTGGCCGCGCCTCTCTTCGCCGAGCAGCTCTCCGGTGTTCTTTCGCCCAAGGGGCTGACCAACCGGAAGCTGAACGCCGCCGTCGCCGCCATCGCCATGGTCCTGCTCGGTGGCATCGGCCTGGTCCATGTCGCCACCACCGAGCTCGATGTCCGCGCCACGGCTCCGGTCGCCGCGGTCGACCGGCTGCGCCGCGAAGGACTCCAGGGCGAGCGCGGATTCCACTACTTCGACTGGGGCGGATACCTCGTCTTCCGCGACGTTCCCAGCTACGTCGACGGCCGGCTGGAGCCGTTTTTGGGTAGTGGCGTCTTCGAGCGCTACCTCGCCATCGAGGAGAAGGGCGATTCTCGCTTCGTTGGAGAAGGACGGTGTGCGGTGGGTCCTGGCGAAGCCCGGGTTCCCCATCGCCGCCGCGGCCGAGAGGGCCGGCTGGGAACGCCTCCACGAGGACGCGCTCGCCGTGCTCTACGCGAGGCGCTGAGCGAGGCTACTCGAGCCGCAGCTCGTCGCCCTCCGAGACACCCTCCAACAGCTCCGCGTGAGTCGTCGAGGTCCGCCCGACCTTCACCGTCGCGGTCCGGCCGTCCTTGAGCACGACGCTGTGCTGTCCCTTGGAGTCCTTGATCGCCGCCAGCGGCACGACGAGGACGCCTTTGGCGAGCACGGTCGAGAGGTCGGCGCGCAGGGTGCCGCCTGGACGTAGCGGCTCGTCGGTGTCTTCGAGCTCGAGAACCACCTTCACCTCCTTGAGCGTGCCCTGGGGGCTCGACCCGCCCATGCGCTCGTTGCGGGTGGTGGCGAACTCGTCCTTGCTCACGACTTTCCCCTTGAAGGTTCGGTTCGGGAACATGGTCGCCACCACGCTCGCCTCATCGCCCACCTTCACCAGCGCCGCCTCGCGCTGGCGCACGTAGACCGCGCCATTGAAGCGAGCGAGCTCGGGAATCTCCAGGATCTTGTCTCCGGGGCGGGCGACCTTGCCCGGCGCGGCCTTGCCCATCGACCAGTTCAGGCGCGTGTACGGCGCGTAGAGCACCCCGTCTGCAGGGGACTTCACCTCCATCAGGGCCAGCTGTGCGCGGATCTCCTTCACCTTGTCGGTCGCGGAGCTCACCTTGATGCGCTCGATCTCCAGCGCCGCGGCGCGCTTCTTCTCGAAGGTCGCCAGCTCCTTTTTGTCCAGCTCCAGCTGCAGCTCGGCCCGTGACAGGTCGACCTTGGCCTTCTCGAGCTCGATCTTGGAGATGAGGTTGACGCCTTCTACGACTGCCAGCTTCGCCAGCTCGACCGACAATTCATCTCGCTTGATGGCCAAAGTCCGGCTGATGAACTCGTCCTCGTTCTGCTCGCGGACCTTGCGGTAGCTGGCCTCGGCCACCGCCAGCTCGGACTCCTTCTCCTTGAGGTCCTCGCCCATGGTGCCGCGGGCGAAGGTGAGCACCAGGTCGCCCTTCTTCACTTCGGTTCCGTCGGGCAGGACGCTCTCCACCGTCACTTGCCAGGTGTTGCGCAACTCCGGCACCAGGATCGGGTGGCTCACCCGAGGCTCGATCTCGCCGTAGAAGCTGCCGGAGAAGACCAGGTCGCCCCGCTGGACCGGGACGGTCATCTTCACCGGGACGGGCTCGGGGCCGCAGGCCGCCAACACCGCGAGAAGGCAGGGAAAAGCGCGAGTCTGGCACCGGTCCCGGCGCTGGGACCCGGTGCCAGACTCGAGGCCGCGGGACCCGGTGCCAGACTCGAGGCCGCGGGACCCGGTGCCAGACTCGAGGCCGCGGGACCCGGTGCCAGACTCGAAGCCGCGGGACCCGGTGCCAGACTCCGAGCCGCGGGACCCGGTGCCAGACTCGGAGCCGCGGGACCCGGTGCCAGACTCGGAGCCGCGGGACCCGGTGCCAGACTCGAGGCCGGGGGACCGGGGGCCAGACTCCAGCTGAGACCAATTTCCCAATCTCTTCATGGTCTTACTCATGCTGCAGCGCTTCCACCGGGCTGATGCGTGACGCCCGCACCGCCGGCCAGATACCGAAGACCAGGCCCACGCCGACCGACAGCGCAAATGAGACGGCCATGGCCGTCCAGGCGAAGGCCACCTTGAGGTCGAAGACCCAGCCCACCAAGAAGGAGACCGCGAAGCCCAGGACGATGCCGATGACTCCGCCGATGAAGCAGACGATGACCGACTCGACCAGGAACTGCTCGCGGATGTCCTTGCGGCTCGCGCCGATCGCCCGGCGCAGGCCGATCTCCCCGATACGCTCCATGATGTTGGCCAGCATGATGTTCATCACGCCGATGCCGCCGACGAGCAGCGAGATGGCGGCGATGGAGATGAGCACGACGTTGAGGATGCCCTGGGTGGCTCGCTTCTTCTCCAGGATCTCCTCGGGCGCGACGATCTCGAAGTCCTCGACCCCGCCGTGCAGCGACTTGAGGACGGGTGTGATGGCCTTCTTGGCGGCCAGCGTCTCGGCAAGGCTGCCGACCTTGAGCGAGATGAGGTCGATCTCCTTGTAGGCCTCGGCCGGGGCGAGCTGCTCGGTCGCCGTGGTGAACGGGACGATGACCGCGCGGTTGTAGGCCTCGGGGTCCACCGGCAGGTCACCGCCCGAGCGCTTGGCCTCGAGCGTGCCCACCACCTCGAAGTAGGCGTAGCCCAGGCGGATCCGCCGGCCGACCGCCTTGCCGCCGAACGCCTTCTGCGCCAGCTCCGAGCCCAGCACCGCCACCCGCCGGCCGTAGCGGTCGTCGAGCTCCAGGAGCGGCCGGCCTTCGCTCACCTTCAGCCGGTGTACCTCGAAGACGGCCGGCTGGGCCGCGACGAGCTTCACGTTGTAAGTCGAGATCGGCAGATCGCTGACGCCCAGCCCCGTCCAGCGCGCGTAGGCCGTCTCGCCGATGGTGGAGAAGATGGCCTTGAGGGCGAGGACGTCGCCCCGGTGCAGCCCGCGCGAGTCGTTGACGATCTCGCCGACCTTGTCGTCGGGGACGTCCTTGGCCTTGACGTGCACCACGTCGCCGCCCAGCGCCTCGATGCTGGCGACGATCTCGCGCTGCGCCCCCTCGCCGATGGAGACCATGCCCACGACCGAGCTGACGCCGAGCACCATGCCCAGCAGCGCCAGCGCGGTCCGCAGCGGGTGGGTGCGGAACTGGACGAGGCTGCGTCGGACCGCGCGTCCGGCCAGAGGACGTGGAAAGGCGCGGGCGGGGATCATCGCGGCCTCGCCTTCACGCGGATCTCCGTGCCCGCCGTCAGCCCTTCCGGGACCGCGCGCAGCTCTGCCTGGACGGCGAAGGCCTTCTCCTGGCCGTTGGGCAGGTTGGGCATCTCCATCAAGAAGCCCAGCTCCTGGGGGAAGAAGTCGACCTTGGTCACCTTGGCCACCAGCTGCTCGGCCGAGGTGTTGCTGGTGACGGTCACCTCCGCGCCCACGACGATCTCCGAAAGCCGGTGTTCGGGGACGAAGAAGCGCGCGGCGAGCTTGGCGTCCTTGGCCAGCGAGACCACCTTCTGCCCGGCGGAGCAGGCATCGCCCTTCTGCAGCTTGCGGCGCTCCTGCGAGTTGAAGGCGTGGCGGACGACGCCGTCATGCGGCGCGCGGACCTGGAAGGCGTTCTCGTAGAAGCGGTAGCGGTCGAGGTCGTCGTGGACCCACTTCACGTTGAGGTCCTGGTAGGCGTTCTCGGCGTCGCGCGAGCGCTTGGCGCCCTCGATGCGCGAAGTGACGGCGTACACCTCGAAGTCGGCGATCTTCTTCTGGATCTTGTAGAGCTCGGCCTGCCGCTTGGAGAGGGCCTTCTCGCGCTGGACGTCGAGCGAGGCCATGCGTGCGGCGAGCTCCTTGCGGCGCAGGTCCATCAGGAGCGTGTCGAGCGTCTGGCCACTGGAGATGCGGCTCTGGGAGGCCTCGGCCTCGGTTCGCTGGATGCGGTCCTGGATCCACTGCAGCGCGTCGCGGCCGATGAACTCGAAGCGGGCGATGACGTCGCCTTGCTTGACCTGAGCCCCGTCAGCGGTCAGCTGCATCAGCTTGACGGTGCCCCAGTTGGAGTTCCACCCGCGGACGCGGAAGCTGGTCTGCGGTGCGTAGAGGTCGGTGGCGTTGGCGGGGACCAAGAAGCCAGTGAAGAGGTCCTTGTCCCGCTCCTCGTCCGGGGCGCCTGCGTCGGGCGCGGGCGAGGCGCCGCCGAGCGCGACCAGCGCCACGAGCAGCAGGGCTTGGAGGAGGCAGGCTCGCCGCACAGTCAGGTCTCGATCCTTCCGTCCGACAGGCGGATGGTGCGGTGCCCCAGGTCTTCGGCCACCTTGGCGTCGTGGGTGACGATGATCTGCGTCGTGCCGAGCGTCTCGTGGATCTTCAGGAGCAGCTCGATGATGAGCCGCTGTGCCTTGGAGTCGAGCGCGCCGGTCGGCTCGTCGGCCAGCAGCACGCGGGGCTTGTTCGCCAGCGCCCGCGCGATGGCCACCCGCTGCCGCTCGCCACCGGAGAAGCTCGCTGGGCCGGTGTCCGACGCGGTGGCCCAGCCCCACCAGCTCCAGCAGCTCGAGCGCGCGCCGGCGCTGCTCGGCCGCCGGGACGTCGCCGTACTCCATGGGCAGTTCGACGTTCTCGACGATGGTCAGGCCCTTGAGCAGGTGGAAGGCCTGGAAGACGAAGCCGAAGGTCCGGTTGCGCAGCCGAGAGAGCTCGTCGTCGGGCAGGTGGCTGACGTCGGCGCCGCCGAGAAGGTAGGTCCCGGAGCTGGGCTCGTCGAGGCAGCCCAGGATGTTGAGCAGCGTCGACTTGCCCGAGCCGGACCGCCCCATGATCGCCACGCGCTCCCCCTGGGGGATGGAGAGGTCGATGCCGTGCAGGACGGCCACCTGCGACTGGTCGCGCTGGTAGCTCTTGGCGACCCCGCGCAGGGCGATGAGTGGCTCGTCGGGCTCGTGTCTGGCACCGGGCTCGGAGGCGTGTCTGGCACCGGGCTTGGAGGCGTGTCTGGCACCGGGCTTATCGGCGGCGGGCGTTCGGTCGGCCATGGCCTATCTCACCTCCACGCCGACCGACTGGTGGAGCGTCCCCTGACTCTGGAGCAGGCGCGAGCGGCCGGTGCGCACGGCGCGGTGCAGCCTTTGCAGGCCGATGAGCGCGTTGTCGAGGTCGCGCTGAAAGCGCACCAGGTCGGCGAGTGTCGCCAGGCCGAGCTTGTACTTGTCGGTCTCGGCCTGGAGCTTGAGCTCCGCCAGCTCAACCGACTTCTGGGAGAGGCCGAGCAGGCGCACGCTGGACTGGAGCTCGGAGAGGTTGTCGTCCACGTCGAAGCGCACCTCGACCTGGGCGTTCTCGAGCTGGGTCTGGTTTCGCTGCGCCTCCAGGGCGGCGCCGTCGACCCCGGCGCGGACCGCCGCGCGATCGAGCGGGACTCCAAAGACGAGACCGACCCGCCCCTCGAGCTGCGGTTCTGCGAAGACCTTGCGCCAGGCCTCGGCATACGCCTCGTCCGAACCGTTGAGCGAGAGGGACGCGCTCAGGTCGAGCGAGGGCAGGGAGAGGTTGGAGGCGTTTTCGAGCCGGGCGTTCGACAGCTCGCACCGCAGCGTCTGCGCCGCCACGGTCGGGCTCTCGCGCAGGCCGGTATCGATGGCCTGCGCACGCTGGGGCAAGTCGACTTCGGAACCCTCCAGCGCGTCTCTGGCACCGAGCAAGGTGTCGGCCGGCAGCCGCAACATCGCGGCCAGGCGATGACGTGCCAGGCGTAGCGTCTGGTCGGCGCGGACGAGCTCCTGCTCGAAGAAGACGACGTTCTCCTCGACGACGTAGATCTCCCCGGGGGCCAGGATGCCGCGGCGGATGTTCTCGGCGGTGTCCTCGAACTGCTGCTTGGCGCGGTCGCGCGAGCGGGTCTTGATGGCGAGGTCGGCCTCGGCCACCGCGAGGTCCCAGTAAGCGGCTTCGACCGAAGCGATGAGGCGGTTGAGCTCGTCCCGGAACAGCTCGCGCTGGATTCGCGAGAGGAGCTCGGCTTCGCGCAGGGGAAGTGCGGCGCCCGCAAGCCAGCCCCCCTTGAGCAGCGGCTGGGTCAGTCCCAGGCTCACCTTGCCTTCGGTGGCGGTCCCGTTCGCTCCACCGGCCGCGGTGCCGCCGCCACCGAGCCCCTGGTCCAGTGCCAGACTCGCGTTCAGGCTCGTACCGACTGGGGTTTTCATCGAGACGCCCACGCCGTACCCGAGGACGTGTTCGCGGCCGAGGCCAGGGGCATCCGCCTGCGCCTTCGAGTACTCGGCGTCGATCACCAGCGATGGACTGTAGGGCTGCCAGGCTGCCCGCGAGAGGAGCTGCGTCCGACGCAGGTCGAGCCGTTGGGCGACCAGGCTCAGGTTCTTCTCCACGCCCCGGCGGATGGCGTCCAGGCGGGTCAGCCGTTCGGCACCGTCCGCTTCCGGTTCCGTCGCGGCAGCGCCGACCGGCAAGACAGCCACCGAGATCGCGAACGCGAGCGAGCAGGAGCAGGCGATGGTAGGGCGGCGAGGCAAGCAATGCCTTCCAAGGTCAGCGAACGGTGGTGGGGGAGCCTACTTGGTCGTCCATCTTCCGCTCAAACACGAACATCGGCAGCCGAGCCTCGATTCCCTCGCCCATCTGCGCGCTCTCCAAGAAGGCGCTCGTGCGCTCTGGAGGCGATGGGCAAGCCAAGCGAGGCATCGCGGGTGCGGGCATGGGCGAGGGGGCGAGGTTCATGGGATCCAACGGGCTTCACACGACTGCGCTCCTCGCGCTGCTCGCGCTGGCCTCATCCTGCGGCGCCGCCGACGGCCTCAAGAATCTCGAAAGCGTTGTCCAGGTGGCCGCCGGCGGCGTCGACCCGTCGCTGCTCGGCACTTTCCGGATCGACGACGCTGGGCACGAAGCGCCGCGCGCGATGCGGCTGCTCGTCTTGCGCAGGGACGGGACCTTCCACGGCGAGATGGTCGTCCGCTGCGAGGACGGGCAGGGCTGTACCGCAGTGCCCGTCGACGGCACCTATACCCAGATCCGTGCGATGCCCGACCCCGGCCGCGCGTCGGGGGTCACCTTCGGGTTCTTCGTCGACGAGGGAGGCGATGCGGGCGTCTCGTACGTGCGGATGACGCTCAAGCGGGCCCTCATTGCCCATTCGCCCCAGGTCGGCCTGTACCACGAGTCGCCCGACGGCGCGCAGGTGCCCTACTTCCAGCTCGAGCATCCGTTCCAGCTCTGGTGCGCGGCGGACGCCGACTGCAGGGCGCAAGAGCTCTCGTCGTCGTGCGACTGGGCTTGCGCTGCGCCGACGTGCACCTGCCGCTAGCATTGGAAGGGCCGGTGCGGAACGTCGTCAGGACCCGGCCCTGCTCAGACGGAGGCGCCGACCGATGAAAGCCATCCCCCAGGAGATCGTGTTCCTGTCTGCCCGCCGGACCCCGTTCGGCACGTTCGGCGGCAGCTTGAAGGACGTCTCTGCCGTCGATCTGGGCGTGCACGCTGCCAAGGCGGCCATCGCCCAGGCAGGGGCGCCCGTCGAGGATTTCGACCACGTCGTCTTCGGCAATGTCGCCCAGACCTCCAGCGACGCCATCTACCTGTCGAGGCACGTCGGCCTTTACGCCGGCTTGCCGGTCAGGACGCCCGCGCTCACCGTCAACCGGCTGTGCGGCTCGGGGTTCGAGGCGGTGGTGCAGGCGGCCATGCTCATGATGACCGGGCAAGCCCAGCTGGTGCTCGCCGGCGCCACCGAGTCGATGAGCCAGTGCCCCCACGTCATTCGCGGCGCACGGTGGGGGCTGCCTTTGGGGAAGGGCAACCTCGAGGACATGCTCTGGACCTCGCTCACCGACTCCTACAACGACCTGCCCATGGGCATCACCGCCGAAAACCTGGCACAGCGCTACGGCATCGGGCAGGCCGAGGTCGACGAGTATTCGGTGCTCTCGCAGCAGCGCTTCGCGGCGGCCCAGCGCGAGGGACGGCTCGAGGCGGAGATCGCGCCGGTGGAGCTGCCGGCCAGGAAGGGCAAGCCCGTCGTCTTCTCCAAGGACGAGCACAACCGGCCGGAGACCACGCGCGAGTCCTTCGAGCGGCTGCCCAAGGTCTTCAAGAAGGACGGCGTCATCCACCCGGGTGCCGCTTCGGGCATCAGCGACGGCGCCGGGGCCATGGTCATGTCCACTCGCGAGTACGCCGACCGCCGAGGTCTGAATCCCATCGGCCGCGTCTTGGGCTGGGGCCATGCCGGCTGCGACCCGGACGTGATGGGCATCGGGCCCGTCCCCGCCATCCGCAACTTGATGGAGCGGCACCAACTCGCTCTCGAGGACGTCGACCTCCTCGAGGTCAACGAGGCGTTCGCCCCGCAGTACCTGGCGGTGGAGAAGGAGCTTCGGCTCGATCGCGTCAAGACCAACGTCGACGGTGGCGCCATCGCCGTGGGCCATCCCCTCGCCGCGAGCGGAGCGCGCATCACCATGCACCTGCTCTACCAGCTCAGGGCCCGCGGCAAGCGGCTGGGGCTCGGGAGCGCCTGCATCGGGGGTGGGCAGGGGATCGCGGTGCTGGTGGAGGCGACCTGACCGGCGCTTCGGAGACGGCTTCGGAGACGAGTCTGGCACGGGTTCCGAGGCTTCGGAGACGAGTCTGTCGGAGACGAGTCTGGCACGGGTCCCGAGGGAAGACCGAGTCTGGCACTGGCCCAAGTCCTCGCGGCGGCACATGAGCCGAGATGGCAAGCGTCGCGATCTGGAGCAGAGTCCGGTGCCAGGCTCCAGATCGACGAGGCTCCAGATCGACGCGTTCTGCTCCAGGACACTCAGGCGCCTGTCGCCCGCACCTCTTCCTGGTCCACCTGCTGCATTGCTCCGCCTCCTGCGCCTGTCGCGCAGCATTGGCAAGGAGGGGGCTTGGGTCGTCCACACAGAAACAATGCCGCAGGAGTGACCCATCATGTGTATTGCCGCGGAAATCGGGGAGAAAAGGTCTTTGCGGACATAGGCGACTGCGAAGCGTTTATCGAAAAGCTCAAATCGCTCGCCGGAAAGCTCAACATCCTCGTGCTGGCGTACTGCCTGATGCCCAACCACTTCCACATCTGCGTCCGCACGCAGTTCGGAGGGTCGACTCTGAGCAAGTTCATGCAGTGCCTGAACCTCTGGCATGCACGCCAATTCAACCGCAAGCACGAGGTTCGCGGGCGGCTGAACGAAAGCCGGTTCAAGTCGAAGGTCGTCGATGGCGACCGCTACCTCGTCTCGCTGGTTCGCTACATCCACCAGAATCCGATTCGCGCCGGGCTGGAGTCCGAGTTCGGGCAATGGCGGTTTACCTCGCATGCCGCCTACTTGAGCCCCGAGGACACCTGGGTCGCGAAGGACGAGGTCCTTCGGATCCTCGGCAGCGTCGCGTCCTACCGCCGATTCGTCGAGGGCCCGCGAACGGGCGCCCAGGAGCTGGAGACCATCCGCTTCCGGCGAAAGAGGGCGCTGACCCTCGAGCGCGCGAAGTCGGTGCTGGCCTTGGCGGACAGCTCGCAACACAAGACGCTCCGCCGCGCATGCGAGCTCTTCACCCAAGGCCGGCCACTCAAGGAGATCGCTCGGGAAGCTCGGAGTTCGTCGCTCGGCGGTTGCACAATGGTTCGACGCGACGCGGCCTTCCACGGTCGAGCCTACGCTCGCTGCCTGAGACCGGCTCGACGACGCCTGGCAGCTGTGGGGCATGGCGGCCAAGGACGTCTGGGCTCAGGTAGGCGACCCTGCTGGTTCGAATCGCGCCAGGTGCTCGGTTGCTCGAGCCTTCAGTGTTCTGAAATCGAGCTCGTCACTCCGGCAAAGCTTTGAAAGCGCTCCGCCTCGCGCTCGTGGTCGTGAGGCCGGTTCCGCCAGCCGCCCGCTCTCTTCCGGGGGCGCGGACCGCCCAGCCTCCTGATTTCCGCTATCTTCCGGTGCCACCGACCGGAGGTGCTGATGGCTGTCCTCGACAAGCTCATGAGCAAGTGGAAGTCCGACCCGGACTTCAAGTCGCTGAATGAAGACCAGAACCAAGCCGTGGTCGATGCCCTGATGGCGATGATCTTCAGCGATTCGAAGCTCGAACCGGTCGAGGCCAAGGCGTTCGACCATCAAGTTCAGCAGCTGCCGTGGCGCTGGGCGCAGGACGAGCGCGCTCGAGAGAAGGTGATCGCTGCAGCGCGCGAGAAGGTCGACGCGCTCTCGGACACGGCCGCAGCCGAGGCTTTCGTACAGACCGTCGCGCAGCGCCTGACCGCTCAAGGCGTGCGCGAGAAGGTCTACAAGATGTGTCTGGCCATCGCCCACGCGGATCGGCAAACGCACGTGAACGAGAGCCGGATGCTCACCCGCCTCGAGAAAGCGTTCGGCATCGATGAGGCACGCGCCGACGCGCTGTCTGCCGAGGTCAAGCGCGGGTAGCCGCGGGATGAACCGGTGCCAGACACGGGGGACACGGGGAACGCCAGGCATTCGGTACTGGGGACTGGTGCCATGGGGACTGGTGCCAGACACCAGGACGGCACCAGGACCTGACGCCTGTCCACGGGCACGCAGTTTCCCCGAGGAATACCGCTAGGTAGCCCGGTGCCAGACTCGGCTGCACGCCGCGAGGACTGTCCCCGCTCCACCGGGTCCGACGCGCACGAGAGTGCCGCCCAAGCGCGCTGCCAGCTCCTCCAGTTGTCCGGGAGTCGGTCCCAAGGACCCCGCGTCGACCAACACAGCTCCGATTCCATCAGCTCGCATCTGGTCCGCGATGCCCAGGACCTCCATTCGAGGGTCTGCGCCGGGATCCAGCGGCACGTTGGCCCGGCCGTCCGAGAGCAACACGAGGGTCGGGGAAGTCAGCGGCTCGCGCAAACGCTCGGTCCGGATGAGGTCCCACGCCGCCATCATCCCCGCGGCGAGCGGTGTGGCGCCGCCGATGGGGAGCTTGCGAAGCCTGCTGCGAGCCAGCTCCACGCTCTGGGTGGGGGCGAGCAGTACCCGGGAAGCCTCGCCCTCGAAGACCACGACCGCCACACGGTCCCGTCGCAGGTAGGCGCTCCGAAGCAGTGCCAGCGCTGCGCCCTTGGCGATCCGAAGCCGCTCGTGCGTCGCCATCGAGTCCGAGGCGTCGACCGCGAAGACCACGAGCGCCTTGCGCGTGCGGGCGCGGACCTTCCTGCGCAGGTCCTCGCGGCGCACCGGTAGCGGCGACTCTCCGCGCAGGCTCCTCACCGCGGCCGCGCGCAGCGTGGCGTCCGCGGCCAGGTCGCCACGTTCGCCGGCTCCAAGCGGCGCCGCGCGCAGGTATCGGCCGGTGGCGCTCTCGACGACGCAGCGGCGGCCGCGGGCCCCCGCTGCGCCCGGGTCGAGCCGGTCGAGGACGTCATCGGCGACCCAGGTCAGCTCTTGGGGCGCATCCTCGCCCGCGGCGGCGTTTTTTTTTGAGCCGAGAAGAGGATGCTGCCAGCGGCCGTCGACCCCGGAATCTGCATCGACAGGAGCGAATCCTCGAGCGATTCGTCTGGCGCGAGCTCCTCGGCGGCGGGCTCCGGAGCCATGCCCAGGTCGTCGTTGAGCACCGAGCCCACCAGGTCGCGCAGGCGGGCGTCCTGCCTCTCCGGCGATTCGAGCGTGCCGGTCGCCATTCGGTGCGGAAGTACGAAGCGCGCTGCGTCGCCGAGCGCTTCCCGGTCGACGGCCGGCCGGTCGACCAGCGCGGCGATGGCCCGAGCGCACTTGAGCAGGGCAATCTCCGCGCGGTGGCCGCGGGTCTCGGCCTGGGAGGCCAGCCGCACCGCCAGCGAGACCATCTCGTCGGAGACCGCCACCTGGCCCACCGACCGTCGCGCCCTCTCGAGCCGCGCCGCCAGCTCGCGCTGCTCCGCCTCGAACTGCTCCAGGAACGCCGCCGGCGCCGCGTCGAAGGCCAGGCGCCGCCGAGCAATCTCCTCGCGCAGTGCCAAGTCGGCGATGTCGGAGACCGAGGCGAAGAGCCCGAAGCGGTCCAGGAACTGCGGGCGCAGGTTTCCCTCCTCGGGGTTCATGGTCCCCACCAGGACGAAGCGCGCCGGGTGGCTGTGGGAGATGCCCTCGCGCTCGACGGTGTTCACGCCGGAGGCTGCCGCATCGAGCAGCAGGTCCACGAGGTGGTTGTCGAGGAGGTTGACCTCGTCCACATAGAGGAAGCCGCGGTCGGCGGCCGCAAGCAGCCCTGGCTCGAAGCGCCGCTCGCCCAGCTTGAGCGCGGTCTCGACGTCGAGGGTCCCGGCGACCCGGTCTTCGGTGGCGTTGAGCGGCAGCTCGACGAACGGTATCGGCCGTCCCTCCTCCAACGGCGGCAGGATGGAGCGCAGCGCCCGGACCGCCGTGGATTTGCCGGTGCCCTTGGTGCCGCTGAGCAGGACTCCGCCCAAGGTGGGTTCGACTGCGGCCGCGAGCAAAGCAAGCCGCGGGCCGTCCTGTCCGACAAGGGCGCTGAACGGGAAGAGCGGTCGGTCCATGACGGGCGCCATTGAGGCATGGCGGGGCCGCTGACTCAAGGGGTAGGGCATCCGTGTCAGACCCGCGACGTGTCTGCGACGTGTGCGACGTGTCTGGCACCGGCTCAATGACCTTCGCGACGGTCCTGACGAACCGCAGTCGCTCGGCAACTGCTGGGCGCCAGAGGTCGGGTAGGTCGGTGTGCGGCGCACCGTCGAGCGGTCAGGGGACCGGGACCGGTGCCAGACACGAGAAAGCCCGCGCGAAATCAGGCCCTTGGGCGAGTCGTTCGCTGCAGGGAGACAGAAGCGCTCCGCGCCGGTGCCAGACTCACTCCGCGATCGGACCGGTGCCAGACTCGCGACCCCACTCCACGGTTCCCCCCAGCCCCACGGTGGGCGATGCTGCCGGGCATGGCACAGGTCGAACGACTCGACGGACACCTCTTTGGCGAAGACCAGCCCTGCTTCGGCTGCGGGCCCAAGAACCCGCTCGGCTTCCGGCTCAAGTTCGAAGAGCACGGCAAGGACATCGTCACGCGCTTCGTCGCCGGGCCTCACCACCAGGGGGCGCTTGGCGTGATGCACGGAGGGCTCATCGCCACCGTCGCGGACGAGACTGCGGGCTGGGTGGTGATCGCCGGGCTGGGCAAGTTCGGGTTTACCACCTCGTTCGAGGCCAAATACCGGCGCCCGGTGAGAGTGGGGGTCGAGACCGAGTGTCGCGGCTGGGTCACCAAGCAGTCGCGTCGGGTCGTTCGCGTGCGCACGGTGATGACCCAGGCTGGCGAAGAGTGCTTCAGCGCGGACTTCACCTTCGCCGTGCTGGGCAAGCAGGCGGCAGAGCAGTTGATGGGTGTGACCCTGCCCCAGAAGTGGGAGCGCTTCTGCGTCTAGTACCGGAAGCTCGAACAGCCGAGCTGCCGGAGCAGGCTGAACGGCATCGCCGGCAAGGGATTGGCCGCCAGTGCGAGTGCTGGATGATCGAACCCCGCGACGCGCTACACCAGCTTGTGGCCCGGCCGCTTGACGCGCTTGCCATCGGAGATGCGCTCGACCACCACGTCGCCGTCGGGCTCGGTGCGAATGACGAAGGCCTCGAAGGTGCCGCGGCCCTGGCGGTACTTCACGACATCTCCCGGCTTGAAGACGCGACCGTGGGCGCGAGCGGGGGAGGGCGCGGCGCGCGAGCCGCCATCGCGGCGGGCGAGGCGGCCGCCGGTGAGGATGGACTCGAGCTTCTCGAGCTCGGCGCGCGGCGGCCGGCCCGGCCCCTTGCGCGGCTTGATGACCGCGCGGGCCTTGTCGAGCCTTTGGAGCAGTGCCTTGAACGGCGCCAGCCGCAGCGAAAGCTCCTCGGCGACCATCTCCTCGACGACCTGGACGAAGTCGGTCTCGCGCATCTCGCATCTCCTCCAACCACTCTTCAGGGACAGGGACGGCCTGGCGCCGTCGGGACGATGGTGACGGACTGCGTCTCCGGGTCAAAGTCGATGGCCGCCTCGCGCCGCTCCAGCTGGCGCATCACGTCGGCGACCTTCTTCTCCTGCGAGGCCTCGTTCTCACCGTAGTCGGTGCCGTCGCGGGTCACGAAGTCGCGCACCAGGCGGAGCAGGGCCTCTTCACTCAGCTGTCGGTGCGGGACGAGCATTCCGTGGAAGGACCCGGGGATCGGCTACCAGCCCAGCCGGTTGCCGACGTAGTAGGGCAGCATCTTCTTCCAGGTCGGCCAGTCGTGCGGCACGTCGTGGCCCCACAGATCGAGGTTGTGGGGGATGCCCTTGGAGTTGAGCAGCGCCGAGAAGCGGCGGCTGGCGTTGGGGACCTCCCAGGCGCCCTGGCCGGTGACGAGGTGGACCTGGCTGTGGTGCCGCAGCAGGTCGTAGTGGTGCGCGTCGGCCAGGTTCTGCAGGAACCACATCGGGTTGTTGAAGTAGACGTTCTGGTCGCTGTAGCCGTCGAGCAGCCAGGAGAGGTCGAAGAAGCCGCTCATGGCGACGAGGGTGTCCCACAGGTCCGGGCGGCGGAAGAACTGGTTGGCCGCGTGGAAGGCGCCGAACGAGGCGCCGGTGATGCCGATGCGCGCGCTGGGATTCTTCACCGCGTCGCGGATGAACGGCACCACCTCCCACTCGATGTACGCCGAGTAGGCCGCCTGGCGGTTGGAGCGCTCGTGCATCGGCACGCTCTTGTTCATCCACGCCACGTTGTTGATGGAGTTGACGGAGAAGATGCGGACCTTGCCCTGCATCACCAGGTCGGCCATGGCGCCGACGAGGCCGAAGCGCTCGTGCTCGAGGAAGTCGGCCTGGGCCGTGGGCAGCATCAGGAGCGGGTGGCCCCAGTGCCCGTACTGCACGATCGGCATCTCCATGCCGGTGCGGTGGCTGTACCAGCTTCGAATCTCGCGGCGGAACAGGTCCATGAATGCTCCTCGAACACCCGCCGCCGTGCGACGGGTGGGCGGCATACAAGCCGATCCCGCGGCTCAACTCAAGGTCACCTTGCCGCCGGAAGGCTACCCGCCCTGCTGGGCCCTTCGCCTGGCCAGCCGCGCCGTATACAGGTCCAGGTAGCTGCGCGCCGAGCGCTCCCAGCCGAAGTCCTGGGCCATGGCGTTGGCCACCAGCGCCTGCCACGTCGCCGGGGCCTTGGCGACGTCGCGCGCGTAGCGGACGGTGTCTCGCAGCGCCCGCGCCGAGGGCTCGTCGAAGGCGAAGCCGGTGGCGGAGGTCAGGTTGTCGCCGTGGAAGGGCACCACCGTGTCCTTGAGCCCTCCGGAACGCCGGACGATGGGCAGCGCTCCGTAGGCGAGCGCGTACAGCTGCGAGAGGCCGCACGGCTCGAAGCGCGAGGGCATCAGGAACGCGTCCGCGCCGGCGACCACCAGGTGCGCCAGCGTGTCGTCGAAGCCGACGTAGGCGAAGAAGCGTCGCCGATCGCGCCGGGAGCGCTCGCGCATCGCCGCCTCGAGCGCCGGCTCGCCCGAGCCCAGGGCCACGAAGCGCACGCCGTCGGCGAGCAGCTCGTCGAGCGCGCCCAGGAAGAGGTCGAAGCCCTTCTGGTGCGTCAGCCGGCCGGTCAGCCCCACCACGAAGCCCGGGTCGTCGGCGTCCAGGCCCGCCATGATCAAGAGCGAGCGGCGGTTCTCGGCGCGCGCCAGCGGGTCCGGTGCAGGGCCGTAGCGCCGGGCGATCTGCAGGTCGTGCCGCGGGCTCCAGACCCGGTGGTCGATGCCGTTGAGGATTCCCACCGGCGCCTCGTCGCGCCCCCGGAAGATGGGGTCGAGCCCGAAGCCGCCCTGCGGCGTCACCATCTCCCTGCGCGGCGCTGGGCGAGACCGTGTTGACCACGTTCGCCGCGACGGCCGCGCCCTTCACCAGGTTGACCCGCTCGTGCCAGATCGTCTGGCCGCGCACCGCCTCGGGCAGGCCGAGGAAGGGGTAGAGCGAGGCCTCGGAGTCGCCCTGGAAGGCGAGGTTGTGGAGGGTGAAGACCGTCGCCGAGGCGGCGAAGTCCGGTGCCAGGCTCGGGTCCCAGGCCACGGCCATCGGGGCGAGCGCCGCGTGCCAGTCGTGGGCGTGCACGACGTCGGGGACCGCGCCCAGCCGCCGCATCGCCTCGAGCGCGCCGCGGGTGAACACCGCGAACCGCTGCAGGCCGTCGTCGCGCCCGGCGGCGTCGGCGCGGTAGAGGTCCGGGCGGTCGAAGAAGCGGGCGTTCCAGACCAGGAAGACCGGGACCGTCGAGCCCGGCAGCGTCGCGCGGAAGACCTCGACCAGGTGCGACTCGAAGCCCAGCTCCAGCGAGAACGGCGGCAGGACCGGCGAGAGCGACCAGCGCCCCGCGCGGGCCCCCTCGCGCACCTGCCGGTACAGCGGCATCCAGACGCTGACCTCGTGACCCTGCTGCTGTTGCGCCACCGGCAGCGCCCCCACGACGTCGCCCAACCCGCCGGTCTTGGCGAAGGGGGAGACCTCGGCGGAGAGATGGGCGATGCGCATCGAAGAGACAAAGTAGGTCGAGTCGGCGAGCCTCGCCCTCAATTTCTCGCCGCCTGCCTGCCCGGCAAGCCCCTCCCCCATGGCGGCAGGGCCCGGAAACGGTTAGAAAAACAGGACTCAACCTTCCTGGAGGGACCCCATGGACGCCAAGACCACCGAGCTGGTCAACGCCATCCGCACCGCGCTGCAGGCCGAGCGCACGGGCTACGAGTTCTACAAGATGGCCGCCGCCAACACGAAGGACCCCGAGGGCCAGAAGACCTTCGAGGAGCTGGCCGCCGAGGAGCAGTCCCACTTCGACTTCCTGCGCAAGCACTACCTGTCGCTGATGGAGACCGGCGAGCTCTCCAAGGACGCCCGCCTCTCCAAGGCCAAGGACCTGGGTGACGACCACCCAATCTTCTCGGCGGACCTGAAGAGCCGCATCAAGGGCGCCCACTTCGAGATGAGCGCGCTGGCCATCGCCGCGCAGCTCGAGCTCAACGGCATCAACCACTACCGCGAGCAGGCCGCTCGCGCCGCCAGCCCCGAGGCCCGCAAGCTCTTCCAGCAGCTCGTGGACTGGGAGACCGGCCACTACGAGGCCTTCATCCGCCAGCAGCAGCAGCTCCAGGAGGCCTACTGGGGCGAGGCCGGCTTCGCGCCGTTCTAGGCGGTAGGCTGCAGGCTCTAGGCTGTAGGCAAAGCACTCCAGGCTCCACCCCGAGGCTCCCCATGACCCTCCAAGAAGCCATCAGCACCGCCCTCGACTACGAGGTGAAGGTCCGCGACCACTACCTCAAGGGCAGCAAGGCGCTCGAGGACCCGAAGGGCAAGGCGCTCTTCGAGCTGCTCGGCCGCGAGGAGCAGGGCCACGTCGACTACCTGGAGCACTGCCTCGCCGAGTGGAAGAAGAGCGGCCAGGTCAGCGCCGCGCCGGTCAAGAGCCTGCTCCCCAAGGGCGTCGCCTGGATCGACGAGGCCAAGAAGAGGCTCCAGAAGCGCCCCGGCAAGCGCGTCGCCTCCGCGACCGAGCTCGAGTCGGTCAAGCTCGCCCTCCAGTACGAGAAGGAGGCCAGCGGCTTCTACCGGACGCTGGTCTCGACCCTTCCCGAGAAGGAACGCGAGCTGTTCGCCACCTTCCTGACCATCGAGGACGGGCACGTCGCCCTGGTGCAGGCCCAGCTCGACTCCGTCCAAGGCCTGGGCTTCTGGTTCGACACCATGGAGTTCAACCTCGAGGCGGGGTAGTTCGACGAGCCTCCGGCCCCTCTCCGGCTTCTCCTTCGACCAGCTCAGGACGGGACGGAGAGGGGTGGCTTGGTCTCGCGGCTCTGCCGGATCTCGTCCCGGCCGCCGACGACCGCTTCACCGCGCCGCCAGCCCCTCTCCTGGCGCACCCTTCCAGCAGTCGAAGCGACCCTCCTCGGTGCACATCGAGGCCTGGATCACGGCCTCGTTGTCGAACCGGGGGAGCCGTTGCAGGCGGCCGAGGAAATCGCCGGCGAGCTTCTGGGCCACGACGCAGCCCTGGCCCGCGCCAGCCTGCAACACCCAGAAGAAGTCCTCGCTGAACGGCCCATCGGCCGTCGTCGCGATCCACACGGCGGTCAGCTCGGCCCAGGCGACCGACTCGCTGCGTCCGTCGCCCAGGTCCCTCCAGACTCCACGCTCGTCGATTCGGACCGACATGGGCGTCCTCCGTGACTCGCGTCTGGTGTACTGCCGGTTTCCACTGCCGCACGCGCGGTGATGTAAGTTGGTCGCCCAACCAATAATGCCGGCGAAGCCTGCCCGTCAACCCCTGCATTCCGGCGCGCGAAAAAGGGACCGACCTGTTAGAAAGCGGACCTCCCGCGAGCCACTCCAGGGAGTTCAGGAGCCCCTACATGCCTCTTTTCTCCAAGCGTTCTGACGGCGTCCTGCTGACCAAGCTGCCCGGCTTCCGGAAGATGTTCCCGTTCCTGATGCCGACGCGGACGGAGTCGATGATCGTCCACCAGCAGCTGATCCCGATGAAGAAGGCGCTGGCCATCCTCAACAAGCTCAACGAGGGACGCGGGGAGAAGGACAAGAAGTTCACGCTCTTCCACGTGGTGCTCGCCGCCAGCCTGCGGCTCATCGCCCGGCGGCCCGAGAACAACCGCTTCGTCGTCGGCCGGCGCATCTACCAGCGCAAGGGCATCGTCTTCTCCTTCGTGACCAAGAAGGACCTGACCGAGCACGCGGCCGAGACCAACGTGAAGCTGGAGTTCCAGCCCACCGACACCATCACCGACGTCGCCAACCGCATCTGGGACGAGGTGTCCAAGGTCAAGAAGAGCAGCACCAGCAAGGACGAGGACATCACCGAGACCCTCACCCGGCTGCCGCGCTGGCTGACGCGGTTCCTGATGTGGGGCTGGAAGGTCTTCGACTACTTCCACATCCTGCCGTCCGGCGCGATCAAGGGCGACGCGCTCTACTGCACCGCCTACTTCGCCAACCTGGGCTCCATCGGCATCGACGCCATCCAGCACCACCTCTTCGAGTGGGGCACCTGCTCGTTCTTCGTCGTCACCGGCAAGCTCAAGAAGGCGGTCGTCGTGGGCGAGGATGGCCAGCCCGCCGTCGAGGACGTCATCACCGCGACCTTCAGCCTGGACGAGCGGATCACCGACGGCGTCAACCTCGCCAAGACCATCACCCAGCTGACCGGCTACATCGCCGACCCCGAGGAGCTGCTCAAGGCGCCCGCCGCCGGCGAGCTGCCCGATCCCCTCAAGTACGCCTGACGGCCGGGGTAGAAGTCCTCCAACGCCGGCCGCTCCGCCTCGCGCAGCTGCGCCGCCACGGTCTCCGCCTCGCTCGTGTCGAGCGACAGCCCGTGGTGCGCCAGGTCGCCCTCCATCCGGTAGCGCAGGTGCTGGATGCGCCGCAGCGTCGACAGGTACGCCCCACGCCAGATGGCGAGGAACGGCCGGTGGTCCATCGGGTTGACCGAGAGGATGCGCCGCAGGCTGTTGGCCGGCAGGAAGGTGTAGCTGCTCACGGTCGGGTGCCGGCGCAGCGCCGCCTCGCGGTGCTTCTCGAAGCGCGTGTACGACAGCGTCCGCACGTCCTGGTCGATGTTGTAGAGCACGCCCCGCGAGCGCGCGTGCCCGGCCTCGCGCGAGACGTAGGGCACGAACGGATCGACCACGAAGACCAGGTCCGCGCCCATGCGGATGGCCTCGTGCAGGTGCGAGGTCGAGGTCACCGCGCCGTCCGAGTACCAGCGGTCCTTGATCCCGACCGGGGAGAAGGCCGGGTGGAGGCTCGAGGAGGCCTGCACCGCCTGGCTGATGGGGACGTCGTCGTGGCCGGGGCTGCCGAAGAGCACGTGGCGGCGCAGGTCCTGGTCGGTCGCGCCGATGAAGAGCCGCCGCGCGAGATCGCGGAAGTCGTTGCTGCGCCCCGGCGCGGTGAAGATCTCCCGCAGCGCCTGCTCGAACGGCGCCGAGCGCAGCGGCGGGCCGAACAGGTCGCTGTAGTCCAGGAGCAGCGACTCGAGCGAGCCGCGCATCCCCGTCAGGCGCGCCCGCCACAGCGCGGTGGCGATGGCGCTCAGGCCGCGCGCGACCCGGTCGGCCAGGTTGGTGACGTCGAGCATCTGCAGCCGCAGCACCGAGAGGTTGATGGGCTTGATCTGCCCGCCGGAGATGCCCGCGACCGCCGCCAGGCAGTCGTCGATGGAGTAGCCGTTGGCGAGCAGCCCGGTGACGGTCGCTCCGGCGCTGATGCCGAAGTACAGGTCGAAGGTGTTGGCCGAGCCGCGCGGACGAAGGCAGTCGTCCAGGCACTTGAGCGCCCCCAGCTCGAAGTAGATGCCGGTGATGCCCCCGCCCGAGCAGCAGAGCGCTCGCGAGCCAGGCTTGCGCTCGAGCAGGAGCCTCGTCATCTCGTCGAGGGTCAGGCGGGCGAAGCGCTCCGACGCCTCGCCCCAGCCTCCGCCCGGTCCCGGCCCACGCACGACCCGCCCCAGCCGGCGGGCCCCCAGCCGGGCGATGAGCGAGTCGGTCCGGTCGCCCTCGCCCGAGACCAAGGCCACCACGCGATGGAAGCCGAAGCGCGCCTCGATGTCCGGCTCGGCGTCCAGGGCGTCCAGGACGCCGAGGGCCTCCTCGACCTGGGCGGCGAAGTCCACCTCGCGAGGCGCGCGCAGGTCGAGGACGACCAGGTTGAAGTAGCCGGTGTGCAGGCGGTCGACCAGAATCGCGCGCCCGGTGCTCGAGCGCGAAGCGCATCGCCGCCGGGCCATAGACGAGCAGCCCTCCCCGCTCGGAGCATCCCGGCACGTGGAGCAGGCGCGTCTTCAGGTCCAGGAAGTGAGCGCGGCTGGGCGACCAGTAAAGGACGGACTTGGGCCGGGGGAGTTCGAGACCCTCGAACGGCTGCGCTTGGAGCTGCATCCCGGAGCGGTCCCTCGCTCACGGAATATGGACGCAACGCGTCGCGGTGGCACGCGAGGTGGGGGAAGAAGCGTGTCTGGCACCGGTCTTCCCCAGCGATGCTCCGGGGTTACGCCCGACGTGTGAGCCAGGTCACACGGTCGCCCGCACCGTTCGAAGATCGGCCAGCCCGGCCGTACCCTCGCTCCTGGGCACGGACAGCCCTCGATACCCCGGTCTGCCGTCGAGCTAGTCGATGAGCTTGCCCGGATTGAGGATCCCCGCCGGGTCGAACAGGCGGCACGCCTGCTCGATGGCCTGCATGCCCAGCGTTCCCTTCTCGGCCTCCAGGTACGACCGGTGGTCGACGCCGATGCCGTGCTGGTGGCTGATGGTCCCGCCGCGCTCGACGATGGTCTTGCTCGCCGCGTCCTTGAGCTTCTTCCAGCGCCGCAGGTTGACCTCGGGGTCGGCGTCCAGCCGGAAGAGGTAGGTCGTGTAGGCGCTCGAGCCCGACGGGTACAGGTGCGACAGGTGCGTGAAGACGTGCACCTTCTCGCCCTCGTCCGCGAGGCCGTCGCGGATGGCCGCCGTCACCGAGGCGACGTAGGCCGGCACCTTCGACCAGGTGAGCGCGGTCTCGAAGGTGTCCACCGCATAGCCCCGCTCCCAGAGCTCGTTGCGCAGGTAGGGCGAGCGGAACCGGTTCTTGTGCCAGGTCTGGCCGAACGTCTTGCCGATGTGCAGCCCGTCCTCGCCCCGGGCGATGGAGAGCGCCTCCTTGCGCGAGGCCTCCACCATCCGCTCGCGGCCGGCGAAGCCGACGATGAGCATGCACTTGCGGTCGCCCGCTCCAAACAGGGCCAGCCCCTTCTCCAGCGCCCCCAGGAGCCGCCGGTGACCGGCCAGCGCCAGATTGGTCGCCGTCTCCTCGGCCGTCGAGAGGCGCAGCATCGCCAGCGGAAGCCCGGCCTGCACCAGCCGCCGGGTCGCCTCGAGCCCCTCCTCCCAGCCCGGGAAGAACAGGGCATGGAAGGCTTCCTTCTCCGGGTTGCGGACGACCCGCACCGTCGCCTCGGTCAGGATGCCCATGCGGCCCTCGGAGCCCAGGATCAGCTCCTTGAGGTCCGGGCCCGCGGCGCTCGCCGGGAAGGGCGGCATTTCCAGCTCGCCGGCCGGAGACTCGAGGTGCCCGCCGGCGAAGAGTTGCTCGATGCGCCCGTACTTGATGGACTGCTGGCCGCTGCCGCGCGTGGCGATCCACCCGCCGAGCGTGGAGAAGCTCGAAGGACTGGGGAAAGTGGCCTAGCGTGTAGCCGCGCTCGTTCAGCTTGGCCTCGAGCACCGGCCCGCGCACGCCCGCCCCGAAGGTCGCCAGCTGGCTCTTCTCGTCGAAGGAGAGCAGCGCGTCGAGCGCGCCCAGGTCGAGCGTGAGCTCCGGCGCATCGCCGCCCGCCGCGTTGACGTGCCCCACCACGCTCGTGCCGCCGCCGTACGGGATGACCCGCGCGTTGACCTGCGCCGCCCAGGCGAGCAGGTCGCGGACCTCGGCGGAGCTCGTGGGGTGCGCGACGCCGTCGGGGATGGCCCCCAGCCGCCCGCTGCGCACGGCAATCCAGTCGGGCAGGCTCTGGCCGCGCGCGTGACGAACCCGGTCCGACGCCTCCGTCGAGACCCGCGGGTGGGCAGGCAGGCGCGAGGCAGGGGCCTGCGCGCAGACCTCGGCGAGGGTCGCGTCGCGCGGCGGCTTGGCGACCCCCACCATGCGCTCCAGGAAGGGAGCGCCCGTCTCGGGCACCGCGAAGGACTCGGCATCGTCGCCCCAGCCGTTCCAGCGTCGCATGGTCGTCTCCTTGGGAAGCGGGTTGGGGATGCTAGAGGGGATGCGGAGTGATTCCAAGGGGATGGAGCAGGAGATGGCGGAAGAGAGGGGGGACCGGGCGTTCGGACTCGAAAATCGCCGTGCGGCCACCGGGTGATACACTCGGGCCGCTTTGAGCGCCTCTTCCCCCACCACGATTCCCACGGCGACGGTCCTGCCCGAGACCTCCCGGTCCCAGCTCGAGCCGTTCCTGGTTCGCGCCGGCTACCGGTTGTGTTCCTTGGAGGAGTCGCCGTCGGTCGCCATCGTCGACTTCACCAGCCCCGAGGGCCGCCAGGCCATCCACGCGCTGCGCGAGGAGGAGGACTTCGCCGAGGCTCGCGGTGCTGGCGGTCGTCGGCGACCTGCACAGCGAAGCCCACGACGCGCTGCAGGCCGGCGCCGACGGCTTCGTCGCCCTCCCCGCGCTCCACCGCGAATTCGACCTGCGCCTCGAGGCGGTCCTGCGCGTCGCCCTCACCCGCGCCGAGCAGAGCCGCCGCGAGAAGGACCTGGCGGTCCTGCTCGACCTGACCGCCCACTACGCCGCCGCCCTCGACGTCGCCACCCTGCTCCACGACGTCACCCGGCGCCTGGCCGAAGAGCTGTCCATCGACCGCTGCGCGCTGGTCCTCATCGACGAGGAGCACGGCGTCGGCCACATCGTCGCCGCCAGCGACGACCGCGCCGTGCACGACCTCAAGATCGAGCTGGCCCGCTACCCGGAGATCCGCGAGGCCGTCCGCACCGGCCAGCCGGTGGTCGTCGACGACGTCGGCAGCCACCCGCTGTTGGGCGAGATGCGCGAGGCCGTCACCAAGCGCGGCATCGCCGCCCTGGCCGCCGTCCCGCTCTCCGTGCAGGGCAAGACCCTGGGCGTGCTCTTGTTGCGCTCCAGCGCCGGCAGCCGCTTCGCGCCCCAGGAGATCAGCTTCGCCTGGACCGTGGCCCACGCCACCGCCATCGCGCTGCGCAACGCCCGCATGCTCGAGGGCCTGCGCGGCCAGGCCGAGAAGGCCGAGGCCCAGGTCGCCGAGCTCGCCCGCTACGGGGAATTCTTCCAGTACGTCAGCGACGGCATGGCCATCCTCGACGAGTCGGGCGTGGTCGTCAGCCTCAACCCCGCCGCCGCGCAGATCCTGGGGATCGGCGCCGAGACCGCCCGCGGCCGCGCCTTCGCCGCCTTCGCCACCGCGCTCTCCGAGCACGCGCTGATGGAGATGCTCTCCGCCGTGCGCCGGGGCATCGTGCAGCACGGCGTGGACCTCGAGGTGCACACCGACCAGGGCCGGGTGCTCACCCTCTCCGCCACCGGCAGCCAGGTCGCCGGAGGGCGCGGGCTCATCCTCTCCTTCCGGGACGTCACCGAGCAGCGCGCCATGGAGCGCGAGCTGCTCAAGACCAAGGAGCTGATGGAGAAGCTGATCAACTCCTCGGTGGACGCCATCGTCGCAGCCGACATGTCCGGGACGATCATCCTCTTCAACCAGAGCGCCGAGCGGACCCTGGGGTGGAAGGCGCAGGACGTCATCGGCAAGGCCTCGCTCGAGGTCATCTACCCGGAGGGCATGAGCGAGAAGGTGATGGAGCTGTTGCGCAGCGAGGAGTTCGGCGGCATCGGCCGGCTCGAGCCCACGCGCACCGAGCTCAAGGCCAAGGACGGCGAGGTGGTGCCGGTCCTGCTCTCGGCGGCGCTCATCTACGAGGGCGAGACGCCGGTGGCCTCGGTGGGCATCTTCAGCGACCTGCGCGAGCGGACCCGCCTGGAGGCCAAGCTGACGCAGGCCCAGGCCCGGCTGCAGGAGGCCGAGAAGCAGGCGGTCATCGTCGAGCTGGCCGGCACCGCCGCCCACGAGCTCAACCAGCCGCTGACCTCGGTCATGGGCTACGCCGAGCTGCTCAAGCGCAAGCTCAAGGAAGAGGACCCGGCCTGGAAGCCGGTGGACATCATCTACCGCGAGGCCGAGCGCATGGCGGAGATCGTCCGGAAGATCGGCCGCATCACCCGCTACGAGACCAAGGCCTACGTCGGCAACACCAAGATCGTCGACCTCGACCGCGCGGCGGGCGAGGAGGACCCGTAACCGGAGTCTGGCTGCACCGGAGCTTTGGGGGGCTTTTCAGAGTGCGAGTCCCATGACCAAGAGCGACCCCACCGCGATCAGCATGCTCGGCGAGCCGACGGTCCCCAGCGACCCCGACCTGCTGCTCATGCCCTGTGCCGTGGCGATCCTCGACGCGGACCTGCGGCTCCTGCGCGCGAACGAAGCCTTCCTCGACCTGTGCGTCGACCCGCGGCCCGGCGCGATGCTGGCGGCGCTGCTCAAGCCGGCCAGCGGCCAGGGCTTCAGCCTGGTCGGCGACGGCGACCAGGTGGAGCTGCTCGCCTGCGCGGTGAGCGGCGAGCCGGTGAACCTGAAGCTGCGCCGCAACGGCGAGCAGGTGGGCGCCATCGCCACCCGCGCGCCGCTGGACACCGCCGACGCGCCGCTGGCCAAGGCCATGCACGACCTGGCCGAGCAGGAGCACGAGCGCGACGCGCTGCTCTCGCTCTCCCGCGAGCTGGCGCTGGCGGCCAGCGAGGACGAGCTGGTGGCGGCCATCGCCCACTGCGTGCGCCGGCTGTTCCCGGGCCGCTACTTCTGCGTGCGCATCGTCGACTCGCGGCAGGGCGCGTTGACCTCCATGTACGCGGAAGGGCGGCTCATCGAGGGCGGTCGCGAGCGGATGGCCATGCGCAACTCCGCCGCCGACAAGGCCCGGCTCGATCCGCGGGCGCTGCCCGTCCGCGTCGAGCTGACCGACGAGGAGCCGCTCATCTTCGCCGGCGCTCGCCAGGGCTTCGCCACCCCGCTGGCCGCCGCCGGGCAGTTCTTCGGCCTCATCAACCTCGAGTACCCGCCCAACTTCGCCGCCGACTTGGGCCGCGACGAGAAGCTGGTCATCCAGCTCGCCAACCAGGCCAGCGTCGGCGTGCGCAACGCCAAGCTCATCGAGGAGCTGACGTTCGTGCGCAAGTACCTCGAGGAGCTGATCGAGAACGCCAACGCGCTCATCCTGGTCGCCAACCGGCAGCGGGAGATCATCGTCTTCAACCGCGCGCTGGTGGAGCTGACCGACCTGCCGCGCTCCGAGGTCATCGGCAAGCCGCTGGACATGCTGCTCGTGGAGGGCGAGCGCGACGGCCTGCTCAAGGTCTTCGCGCGCAGCGTCGGCGGCGAGAAGGTCAGCCACTTCGAGACGCTCATCAAGGTGCGCAGCGGCGCCGAGCGGCGCGTCACCTTCAACACCGCGCCCATCGTCAACCCCACCGGCGAGGTCGAGGGCGTCATCGCCATCGGGCAGGACCTCTCGCGCCAGAAGGAGCTGGAGCGGCGCGTGGTGCAGGCCGAGAAACTCGCCACCCTGGGCCAGCTCGCCGCGGGCGTCGCCCACGAGATCAACAACCCGCTGTCGACGATCACCATGTACACGGACGCGATGCTGCAGCTCGCCCAGGTGCGCAAGACCGACCCGGCGGACCTGGACAAGCTGCGGCGCATCAAGGAGAGCGCGGACCGCATCCTCAAGTTCGCCCGTGACCTGACCGGCTACGCCAAGCCCGCCGGCACCCATCCCGAGGAGATCGACGTCCACGACCTCCTGGACCAGGCGGCGCGGTACTGCGAGCACGTGCTCAAGCAGTCGGGCGCGATGATCGCCCGCAGCTACGGCGCGGTGCCCAAGGTCCGCGCGGTGCGCTCGAGCCTGGTGCAGGTCTTCGTCAACCTGATCACCAACGCCTGTCACGCGCTGCCGCCGACCGGCGGGCGCGTGGAGCTGGGGACCAAGTCTCGCGAGGGCGGCGTGGAGATCGAGGTGCGCGACTCGGGCAGCGGCATCAAGCCCCAGGACCTCCCGCGCATCTTCGACCCGTTCTTCACCACCAAGCCCGAGGGGCACGGCACCGGTTTGGGCCTGACCATCGTGCAGAGCATCGTCGAGAAGCACGGCGGCACCATCCACGTGACGAGCGTGATGGGCGACGGGACCTGCTTCACGGTCTGGCTGCCGGTCAACCCGGAGCGGTGAGGGGCCGGGCTGCGGGCTGCGGGCTTCGGGCACGGCACCAGGAGGAGCGATCCGATGCGGCAGGGCAGGCTCGTCGCCATCGCCGCGCTGCTGGCGCTCTCCGGGTGCATGCGGGCGTGCTTCGGCGGGTTTCCGATTCCTCCCCACCCGAGTCCCGTAGAGCCTTCCTCCGCCAGCGAGGCTGCTGAGCCTGCGCGAGTGACGCCCCGGTCTGAGCTCTGCTCGTTCGAGGAGTCGCAGCGCCTGACGCGGCTGCTGGAGAAGGACCGGGCCGCCGAGCTTCGCGAAGTCGCCGACCGCTCCGGAGGGACCGAGCTGTCGATGGTGCCGCTGCGGCTGGAGTACGACGGCGCGGGGCAGATCGAGGACGCGAGGTTGCGAATCTCGGGTCACGACGAGTTCGCGCGCGAGGTCGCCGAGGCCGCGAAGGCCTGGCGGCTCGACGGAGTTCACCGGGCGGGTGCCTGCGACCTCGCGGTTCAACTGCCCCGCTCCGAGGTGCCGCCGGACGCGGGGGACGCTGAGGAGCAGCCGGGGGACCAGCCTGTGGAGTAGCGGCTGTCGGCGTCAGCTCCCGCCTGCGCGGCATTGGCCGTAGCACGGGCAAAACGCGCACAGGGGGCAAGCGCCGAGGACACACCTCTCGTCGGCGGCGCAGTCATCGTCCTTCCGGCAGCCAGGAAGGCACTGGCGGGACCCACTGTGGTTGTCCGTGTAGTCACAGACGGCGCCGCGCCCGCATTCGGAGTCTGCCGAGCAGGGGCCCGAAGGTGCACAGCCCACCAGCACCAGGCAGATCAGGGCGGCGAGAAGGTGTGTCGAGCGCATGGCTGTCATTGGCACGTGTACCTGCAGGTGTGCGTGGTCTCGCATTTGAAGACCGCGTGCTGGTTGGGTGGGCAGGCAGCCGACGGACCGCCGGCCGGGCAGTCCCAGTCGTAGACGCAGGTGCCGGCCTTCGTACAGCGGGATAGACCCAGGTCGCACATCGGGCAAGTGTCGCGGCAGTACTGGCCCGAGGCGCACGCGCCCTGGCCCCACTGGCAGTCCATGCCTTCGAAGTCCTGGCACGCGCCGGTGTGGAGGATGGCGACGCCCGCGCAGTTGGCTTCGCAGGAGCTGCCGTACGTCTGGTAGTTCTCGCCGCAGACCGGGTCGATGACGGCAGGGCAGGCGCAGCAGGCGGCGCAGAAGGGCGCCGCTGGACACCCGGTGGGCAGCACCCCGCCGCCGTACATGCACTGGCCGTCCGGGCACGGAGCGACGTCGAAGATGGGGCAGTACTGGCAGCAGGCGGTGCTGACGTCGCAGTAGGAGGCCTGCCACTCGCACTGGAGCGTGGAGCTGCACGAGGGCTGGTTCATGGCGCAAGCCGGCGAGCCGGTGCAGACGTCGGGGCACGGGCAGGTCACGCAGAGGCTGGGCAGGCAGGTCCCTCCGTTGAGGCAGGGCTTGGAGCCGACGCGGCAGCCGGGCACGCAGCTCTTGGTCCCCTGGCAGCCGGCGCCCGCCTCGCAGACGTAGCCCGGCGCGCAGTCGTCATCGGCCTGGCAGCCCGGCGTGGCGATGCACCAGCCGGGACAGCACGGGCCGCAGTCGGCGAGCGCGCACATCTCGCCGGCCGGGCAGTCGGCGTTCTCGAGGCAGCCGCTCTTGCAGTGCTTGTCGCCCGAGCACTGGAAGGTGTCGTCGTAGGTGCAGATCTGGCCGGGTCCGCACTGCGCGTCGTCGGTGCAGACGAACGGACGCGGCTCGCAGGTCGGGTGGGCACAGCCGCAGCCGACACAGGGCAGGGTGGGCGGGCAGTACTGGTCGGCGCGGCAGTCGGCGTCGGTGCGGCAGCCGGCGACGCAGCGCAGGGTGCAGCTTGCGTCGTCCGTGCAGATCTCGCCGGTGCTGCACTCCGCGTCAGACTTGCAGGTGGCCTTCGACTGGCACTGGCCGTGGCACGGGCAGTTCACGCACTTCGGGCATGCGTCGTAGATGCACTCCTCACCGTCGCCGCAGGACGTGATGTCCCGGCAGCCGGTCTGGCACGTCCGCCGACCGCCACCGGCCATCTCAAAGTCGCAGACACTGCCCTTGGGGCACTCCGAATCGCTCTGGCAGCTGGGCTCGGGCAGGCACTGCCCATAGGGCTCGCCGCACTTGCCGTTCACGAACTGGTCGCAGATCGTCCCGGCCGGGCAGCCGGCGCCGTCGCGGCAGCCGGCGATGCACTGCTTGGGCGAGCCGCAGCTGACCTCCTGGCAGACCTCGCCGGTCACGCAGTCGAGGTCGCTCGTGCAGCCGCCGCACTGGTAGCCGCACTTGCCCGCCGTGCACAGCCACGAGCCGATGCAGTTGGGGGTCGGCAGGCTCTGGCAGCCGCAATCCTCGGCCTTCTGGCAGGCGCCGGGGCTGTTGTCCCAGACGCGCGGGATGCGCTCGGTGCCGCACTTGCCGGACACGCAGGTGGCGCGGATCGGGTTGCAGGCCGGGTCGGTCTGGACGACGGGCGGACAGTCGATGGGGTTGACGCAGGCCACGACGGAGGCGTCGGGCTTCAGGATCGAGGCGTCGGTGGGAAGGCCGCCGACGTCCCGGCCGATCACCGTGGCGTCAAGACCGGCGTGCGAAGCGTCCTGGCCGGCGATGGCGTTTCCGTCAGGGCCGTCGAGGTCGACCGCTTGCAGGCAACCGGAGAGTCCCACCGCGAGCACGGCAGCCAGCAGGCCAGAAGAGCGCATCGACAGCCTCCTTCGTCACCAGCGATGAGAGCGAACGGGCGAAAGCGAGCAAACCACGTACCCTCTCGGGCCGTCGAGCGCAGGCCTGGAAAATCACGGAGTTAGCCGGTGTCCTGCCCAGGGTCGCCAGCGGATTCCAGACAGGGTCCGCTGCTGGCCGACAAAAATCCGAGACCACCGCTTCGGGTAGCGGCAGGCCTTCGCGGGAGTAATATCTGCCGCCCGCCGTTCCTAGCCGGCCCCTCGACAAGCTCGGGGTGTCGAGGGATCCAGGAGAACGCCTCATGCCGACCGAAGCCCAGCCTGCCGCCACCTCCCAGACCAGCGACGTCGAAGATCGCCAGGCGGTGGCCGAGCTCGCGCAGGCCCGGGCACAGCTCCTCTCGGAGATCGACAAGCGGATCGTCGGGCAGCGCGAGGTCATCGACCACCTGCTCATCAGCCTCTTCTCGCGCGGCCACTGCCTGTTCGTCGGCGTGCCCGGCCTGGCCAAGACCCTGCTCATCTCGACCTTGGCCGAGGTGCTCAACCTCAGCTTCAACCGCATCCAGTTCACGCCCGACCTGATGCCCAGCGACATCACCGGCACCGACGTCCTGGAGGAGGACCGCAGCACCGGCAAGCGCGCCTTCCGCTTCGTGAAGGGCCCGCTCTTCGCGAACATCATCCTCGCCGACGAGATCAACCGCACCCCGCCCAAGACGCAGGCGGCGCTGCTGCAGTCGATGCAGGAGTACAAGGTCACCGCCGGCGGCACGACCTACCCGCTCGACCTGCCGTTCCTGGTCTTCGCCACGCAGAACCCCATCGAGCAGGAGGGCACCTATCCCTTGCCCGAGGCGCAGCTCGACCGCTTCATGTTCCTGGTCGACGTCAGCTACCCGAGCGCCGAGGAAGAGGTGGCCATCGTCAAGGCCACGACCGTGGCGCAGCGGCAGACGCTGACCAAGGTGCTCTCTCCCGAGCGGATCCGCGCGCTGCAGGACCTGGTGCTGCGCGTGCCGGCGCCGGACAGCGTGGTGCGCTACGCCGTCGAGCTCGTGCGCCGCTCCCGCCCGAAGGTGGAGGGCGCTCCGGACTTCGTGAACCAGTACCTGTCGTGGGGCGCCGGCCCGCGCGCGAGCCAGTACCTGGTCATCGGCGCCAAGGCCCGGGCGATCCTCGACGGACGCTTCGCGGCGATGGTGGACGACGTGCGGGCGCTGGCCAAGCCGGTGCTGCGGCACCGCGTGCTGACCAACTTCCACGCCGAGGCCGAGGGCGTCACGTCCCTGTCGATCATCGAGAAGCTGCTGGCGCTGGCGAAGGGGTAGTGCCCGGCTTCCACGCCGGGGGCAACCGTGCGAGTTCGAGGAATCCGAGGCGCGCTTGCCTGAATCGGTAGGTCAGACGCCACCGCTGACGACTGCTAAAGATAGGCAGCTACTTTGTGACATGAAGTCGCTGCCTCGGCGCTTCACGGGCACGCCACCCGCCAGGCATCGAGCCCCAGCTTCTTGATGAGCGTCGAGAACCGCAGCGGCTGGGTCTTCGGGCACACCGCGTCCGCGAGGCTCGCAGTGCCGTACTCGACGTGGAAGACAGCCTTGTTCGCGGCGATGAAGCTCGTCGTGTAGCCCTCGCACTCGTCGTACTTCACGCACTCCTCGTTGAGCGCCCAGTCGAAGTCGGCGACCAGGTCGTCGAGTTGGTCGATGTCGTTCTTCAGCCCCACCGACAGCCCGCGCGCGTGCGCCTCGCTGGCGATGAAGCGGTTGTAGGCGAGTTGGTCCGCGGCCGTGAGCGAGAAGCCGGTGTCGTTCTGGTAGCCGTCCATGTTGTCCGGCTCGACGCCGTCGCACCTCTTCTGCGCCGCGAGGTCGAGGCGGGCCTTCATCACCGGCTGAAGCGCGGCGTTGCTCACGTCGAGCCACGACTCTCCGGCCCAGCCGTCCATGGCCTTGCCGATGACGGGGGCGGGGAAGTCGCCCTTGTCGGAGCGGAAGTCCTCGTAGCTGCCGGCGCTGAAGTAGCAGATGACCGTTCGCCCGGCCGCGTGCAGGGCGTCGATGGTGGCCTGCGGCGTCTCGAAGAGATCGACGTCGTACATCGCGACGTCGAACGACGTGTCGATCGTTCCCTGAAGCTGCCACTGCCAGCTCGTCCCGGGCGCCGGCTTCCAGAGACTCGCGTTGCCGGCGTCAGGCTTGGTCGAGCTGCTCGCGTCGAGGCCCGGAGCCTCCGCGGCATCGCGCTCGGCGGTCGCCGCATCCCCCGCGCCGGAGGAAGCGGCATCGCCGCCCGTGACGCCAGCATCCAGAGCGTGAGCCGCGTCTTCTCCCGCTTCCATTCCGGCGTCGCGCGTGAGCGGAGCGGCATCGGTCGACGGGGCGGCCGGCTCCGAGCAGGCAGCCACTCCCAGAGCGAGCAGCAGGGCGATGCGACGCATGGTGACCTCCCGGCCGAGCATCGTACATGGCACGGGGATGGCGACGGTCGCGGGCAGGCCGCAGGGCCTGGGCTGCGGTACACTTTCGCCCTCCAACAATCCAGGAGGGCGCCCATGGCGAACGAGAAGAAGAAGCCAGCGAAGGCCAAGAAGCCCGCGAAGGCCGCCAAGTCCGAGAAGCCAGCCAAGAAGGCTCCTGCCTTGGCGAGCGCCGACCAGACACGCCTGGCGCTCGACCGCTTCCTCATCGGCATCTGGATCGACCGCGACCTGATGGGCTTCCTCAAGTCCGGAGGTCCGGCCGCCAAGCCGCTCGCGGACCTCGCCGACGCCGAGGAGTTCGGCCGCACGCGCGAAGGCGAAAGGCTGCGCAAGGCCCTCTTCGGCAAGGAGCGCCCCACCGAGGTCGAGCGCTTCGAGGCGCTGCTCCGCCAGGGCGTCGACTGCGTGCTCGAGAAGATGCCGGTGCTGGCGGAGCTGCAGCACGACCTGCTGGCCCACGCCGACGCGGTGCCCAAGGAGGACGGCCGGGCCAAGGCGATGCGCGTCATCGCCGACTACGCAGCCGCCAGCCAGGTGAACGTCGCGGTCCAGGCCGTCGGCCGCCTCGCCGAGGCCACCGTCGATCGCGTCGCCAACGCGCGCAAGGAAGCGCTCGCGCGCCTGAAAGAGACGCTGGCAGATTTCCCGCACCTGCGTCCTTGAGCTGGCGATGAAGCAGGTCCTCCTCGTCGTCCTGGTGATGCCGGCGCTCTTCGTCGCGCCGGCGTGTGGGAGCGCGGAGCTCGCTCGCCGTGCCGAGACACTCCGGGCCGAGCTCGAAGCCGTGCGGCAAGAGCAGGTCCAGGTCGGGAGCGAGCTGGACCGCGTCTTCTTCGAGGCGACCTCCTCCGAGCGCGAGGCTGGCAAGTCGATCGCCGGTGCCGCGCGTTGCGTCGTCCCCAAGGGCAACTACCGCCCCGCCGAGCCGCTCAGCTTCGGACCGGCGAGGCTGCGCTCGCAGGGGCAGTCCTGGATCTTCCAGGAAGGTGCGGGCTTCGAGACCTCGGCGCTGCAGTGTGTCCAGGCGACGGTGAGCAACCCATGAGCCGGCTCGCCCTCGTCGCCCTCGTGGCCGGCGTCGCGCTCTCGGGGTGCGGCGTCTCCCAGGCCACCGTGACGGCGCTCGAGGCGGACCTGAAGCGCAGCCGCGAGGATCTGCAGGACTCGAAGCGGCTGGCGAAGGCGCTCGGCGTATACGTCCGAGGCCTGAAAACCGGCAACTTCAACGCGCCGTACTCCTTCGTCTACCTGGGCCCCGGAGATCTGAAGCAGGCCGCCAGCGCGCTCCTGCCCTATCGCATCCCGGCGAGCGAGCTCGTGGCTGGCGCCTCCGGTGAGGTGGAGATCGTCAGCATCAACCAGCCCAGGCTCGAGAGCCGCAACCGCATCCGCCTGCAGCTCACGCTCGAGGGGAAGGGCGTCCAAGGAGCGACGAAGGCAGCCCAGGCGCTGGCCGGCGGAGTTGTCGCCGACGTGGAGCTCGCGGTCCGTTACGACGAGGCCCATCGCTTCGTAGCGCTGCGCCCGACCTGCACCGCGGTGGCCCTGAAGCAGACCGACGACGGGGCCGTGCGGCTGGAGATCGTCGAATCGCTCAACCAGCGAGTCTTCGATCGGTCCGTCCCGGTCCCCGTCCCGCCGCTCAACCGGGAGCCGGCCGAGGCGGTCTTCGTCACCGGCGACCATGTGGTCATCCAGTACCCGCAGTAGACAGGTAGGGACGCCTGTCGCTACACAGGGACGCCTGTCGCTACCCACTCGAAGGAATCCTCCGTGACCTCGCTGCACATCGCCCTCTGCACGCTGTTCGCCGCGGCGCCTGCTCCCGCCCCCACCGACGCGAGGCCCGAGCCTTTGGTCGTGGTCAGCACCGGCCGACTGATGGTCCTGGGCAATCGCGACGAGCTTCGCGCCCACCTCGAGAAGGCCACCAAGCTCGTCGCCGATGCGCTCAAGAAGGACTCGCTGCGCAAGGCAGCCAAGAAGGCGCTCGTCGAAGAGCTACTCGGCAACGCCCTCAGCCGTCTAGGCAACGCCAGCGAGCTCCTCGGCTTCGAACCCGAGAAGCCGGAGGCCCAGTGGATCCCCAAGGAGGGCCGCGAAGAGGACGGCCGCCTGGCGGATGCAGCCGTCTCGCGGCACCTGGTCGTCTCCGATCTCGACACGCTCTGGTGGGAGCTGGGGCGTGCCGACTTCAACCTGTCGCGCGCCGGCGCCGAGGCGGACAAGCCCGACCTGCGCGACCTCATCGAGCAGGCGCGAGGCGAGGCGAGCGTGGCGCGCAGCGCGCTCGCGAAGCTCACCGACTCCGGCGCTCCGGCTCCCGCCGCGCAGCCTCCGGCCACCGCCTCCGCCCCGCCCGCGCCGTTCAAGCCCGCCTTCGCCCCGTCCTTCCCGCCCGCGCCTCAGGCGATGCCCGAGCAGTCCTTCCAGGCGCTGCTCGCGGTGCTCGACCGCGAGTCCTTCGCCGACGATCGGCTTCGCGTGCTGGAGACCGCGGCCTCCTCGCAGCGGTTCCTGGGCGAGCAGGTGGTCGAGCTGCTGACGCGCTTCCCGTTTTCGGCGCACAAGCTGCGCGCGGTGCGGATGCTCAAGGATCGCCTGGTCGACAAGGGCCACGAGTTCCAGCTCTACGCCGCCTTCACCTTCGAGTCGGACAAGGCCGCGCTCAAGAAGATGCTCGACGGCGGCGAGCTCGAGGCGCCCAGGCCCATCGACAACGACGACCTCGATCAGCTCGTCGCCAAGCTCAAAAAAGGCTTCGCCACGCAGGTCGGCCACCAGAATCCTGCGCGACGAGGCCGGTCGGCGCTGGTTCGTCATCGACCAGGTCACGCGCCTGCTGGGCGTCTTTCCCACCTTCGACGCCCGTCTGCGCGGCCTGCAGCTCCTGCGCTCGCGCATCCTCGACCCCGAGGACTGGCAGCGGCTGGAGCCCCTGTTCGCGACGATGGACGACCGGGCCCAGCTTCGCGCACTCTTCGCCCCGGGACGCTGACATGGACAAGCTCATCTCGGTGGCATGGGTCGCGCTCCTGGGCGCGGTCGTGGTGGTGATGGCGGTGCCGGAGCTGCGCGCCGGCTTCGAGGCGGCGACGAAGGCGCACCCCTATCTGATGGGGCTCGTGAAGATCGGCGTGTTGGGCACGATGGGCGAGCTGTTGGGCAAGCGCATCGTCCGCGGCGCCTGGACGCTGCGCGGCATCCGGCTCGAGCAGCGCTTCGTCGTCTGGGCCTTCCTGGGCGTCGTCTTCGCCGTGACCTTCCCGCTCTTCTCCTTCGGCGTCGACGGGCTGCTCAAGGCGGGGCTCCTCCCGGGCGAGGGCAGCAAGCTGGCCACCGCCTTCTGGAAGAGCTTCTTCATGAACCTGATCTTCGCGCCGGTGATGATGGTCTTCCACCGGCTGACGGACACGCTCATCGACCGCGGTCAGCTGCTCGGCAGCTGGCCCGTGGTCGAGGCCTTCGTGTCCATCGACTGGAAGACCATGTTCCGCGTGCCGCTGCTGGCCTGCGTCTGGTTCTGGATCCCGGCGCACACCATCACCTTCCTCCTGCCGCCGGAGTACCGCGTGCTGAGCGCGGCGCTCTTGGCCATCGTCCTCGGCTTCATCATGGGCGTCGCCAACCGGCGCAAGGCGGTCGAGCCGCCGCCGGCGAACGTGCCGCCAGCGGTGGCGTGACCTTGCAGTCCTCGGCCGGCGGCTAGAGACCGCCCACCCCTGGCTCGTAGCTGATGAGCAGGTTGTCGGTCTCGGTCGAGTAGCGCGCCAGGTAGCAGACCACGGTGGAGTCGCCGGTGATCGGCCCCGCCGAGATCCAGATGCTGTACTTGTGCCCCGGGACCACCGTGGCGTCGCCGACGAGCGTGGGCATCTGCGCCGCGAAGTCGCGGGCCAGGGTCGCGCCGCCGTTGGTGAGCACGGTGCCGCGCCAGATGACCAGCGAGGCCTCCACCGAACCTTCGAAGAGGTACATGGTCACCGGTACCCGGAACGGCGTCGCCCGGTACGGGCAGACGAGATACGGGTGGCGCACGTCGACCGAGACCCGGCCCACGACGTTCTTCGTGGCGGTGCCGGGGATGGTGACCATCCGCGCTCCGCTGGCGGCCTCGCCGAAGGCCCAGCCCGCCTTGGTGAAGTCGGTGCACGAGAGGGCACAGGCGCCGCCGGCGCAGACGTTTCCGTTCCCGAGGCTGATCCAGGTGCAGTCGGTGACGGCGCCTGCGGTGCAGGTGACCTCGCCGGAGGTGGTCCAGGTGCAGGTCTCGTTGCACGCGACGGTCCTTCCGTCCCAGACGCAGGGGCGGAGCGTTCTCGTGCCGTACTGCCGCTGCAGGTCGACCAGCGTGGAACCCTGGAGTGAGGTCGCGTCGGAGGGGCCAGCGGGGCCCTGCGGTCCGGTGGGCCCTATCGGCCCCGTCGGTCCCACGGCACCAGCAGTTCCGGTTGCGCCAGTCGGACCGGCGGCGCCGGCGGGTCCTGTCGCGCCGGGAGCGCCGTTGCAGGCATAGGTGTCGCCCGCGGACGTGGTGAAGCGGCTGCCGCCATAGAGGCAGGGGGAGGTCCCAGGCGCGAGCGTGGCTCCGATGACGGACTGGCCCGCCGGACCCTGCGCGCCCGGCGGTCCCGTGGCGCCTGTCGCGCCGGTGGCGCCTGTCGCGCCGGCGATGCCTGGAAGACCTTGCGGACCTTGCGCACCTGTAGGGCCAGCGACGCCGGTCGCGCCCGTGGCACCCGCGGTGCCCGGAAGACCTTGCGGGCCCTGCGGACCCGTCGGCCCCAGCGCACCGGCGACGCCGGTCGGGCCCGTGGCGCCGGTCGCGCCGGCGATGCCCGGAAGGCCTTGTGGGCCCTGCGGACCCGTCGGGCCCAGCGCACCGGCGACGCCCGTCGCGCCCGTCGCGCCGGTCGCGCCCGCGATTCCCTGAAGTCCTTGTGGGCCCTGCGGACCAGTCGGGCCCAGCGCGCCGGCGACGCCGGTCGCGCCCGTGGGCCCTGCGATGCCCTGAAGACCTTGCGGGCCCTGTGGACCGGTCGGGCCCAGCGCGCCAGCGACGCCCGTGGCCCCCGTCGCGCCTGCAACGCCTTGAGGACCTTGCGAGCCTTGAATGCCGGTCGCGCCCGTGGGCCCTGCTGGCCCTTGCGGTCCAGTGGCTCCGCGTGCGCCGGCGATTCCCTGAAGACCCTGTGGTCCCGCGGGGCCCTGGGGACCCGTGGCACCGGGAACGCCTGCCGGTCCCTGTGGCCCAGTGGCGCCCGATGCTCCTGCGAGTCCCTGCACGCCCTGCGGACCTTGAGGGCCCACGAGCCCCTGCGGGCCCGTCGCTCCAGGGGCCCCTACGAGCCCCGGGGTGCCCTGAGGTCCAGCAAGGCCATTGCAGACATAGAGGTTGCCCGTCGAGGTCGCGAAGACGACGCCGCCCTGGGGGCACGTGGAATCGCCGATGGGCACGGTGGTTCCGTCGGCTGGGGCGCCGTCGGCGCCGGCTGGCCCGGGAGGTCCCGCCGGACCCGTGCTGCCGGTCGCTCCCGCGATCCCCTGTGTCCCTGCTGCGCCATTGCAGACGTAGAGGTCTCCGGTCGAGGTCGCGAACTTCACGCCTCCGCCGGGGCAGGTCTCGTCTCCCTCCGCGAGCGTCGTCCCTTCAGGCGGGGCGCCTTGCTCGCCGCGGGGCCCGATCTCACCACGCGGACCGACGGCACCGGGTTCACCGGGATCGCCCCGTTCTCCCTGAGGGCCCCGTTCGCCTTGCGGGCCGGTCGATCCGGCTTCCCCGGGGAGCCCTTCGGGTCCCTGGACTCCCGCCGGCCCTGTCGGACCTTGCAGCCCTTGGGGACCCTGAGGTCCTTCGGGGCCCTGCTGGCCCTTGTCGCAGGAGACCAGCACCAACGAAGCAACGAGGAAAGCGAAGCGCAGTGGCATGGGTGTTCCTCCCCGGCCGCGCTTCTAACGACAGGAGGGGAAGCACCGCATGGAGAGTGTCGGCGCTACGTCGGGCGTGTCGAAATGCCTCGAAAGCGCGCGGCCTAGAAGACCGGAATCGTGGGCAGGCAGACGACGGCCTTCGCGGTGTCCGCCGGGTTCTGCGTGTCCGAGACCTGCACGTAGATGAAGTAGCCGGTGTAGGTCGGGCCCAGCGGGATCTTGACGGTGGTGGCGTCGGAGATGTCGGTGACCCAGCCCGAAACCTTGCCGTCCGTGCCGAGCGAGAGGCCGCTGGGCAGACCCCACTTCGTCAAGCCCAGGAGCGAGAGGTCGGGGGCGTCCTGCTCCTCCCACTTGTACGGCTTGAGCCCGCCCTTCGCCGTCAGCTGCCCGGAGTAGGGCACGTACTGGATCAGCGTGGGCAGGGTGACGATGTAGAGGTTGACGAAGGGGATCTTGACGATCTGCTGGTCGCTGGTGATGACCAGGTCGCCGATCTTCACGTTGAGCGTCAGCTCCTTGTCGGCGTGGCCCGGCGGTGTGAGCGAGTCCGCCACGCGGAAGGTGACGGTGTACGTGCCCGGCACCTCGGTGGTGCCGCTGAGGGCGCCGGTCGAGAAGAGGTCGATGCCGGTCGGGAGCTGCCCGGAGATGACGCCCCAGAAGTACGGCGCCTGGCCGCCGGTGGCGGTGAGCTTGGCGTCATAGGCGTCGCCGGCGGTGGCCTCGGCCAGCGACTTGGTGGTGATGGTCAACACGCCCTTGGGCGAGACCTCGAGGGCGAACTCCTTCTCGCTGGTGGCAGCGAGCGCGTCCGTGACCTTGAATTTCGCGGTGGCCGTGCCGGGGGCCGCCGCGGTGCCGGAGATGGACCCGTCGGCGGCGAGCGTCAGGCCGTTCGGGAGCGCGCCGCTGGAGAGCGACCAGGAGTAGGGCGTCTTGCCGCCCTTGGCGGTCATGACGAAGGAGTACGGGGTGCCGACCTGGGCGCCGCTGATGGAGGGCGTGACGATCTCCGGCGTGGTCGCGACGCAGGCGCCGTCGGTGCAGGACTCCCAGGACTGGCAGGTCTCGCTGGAGACGCACGCCACGCACTTGCCGAACATGCAGCCCTGGCCGTCGGGGCAGGGCGTGCTGGTCCACTTGCCGCTGGCGTCGCAGGAGTAGAGCGTCGTCTGGCCACAGGCCTTGTCGCCGCTCTTGCACGCCGACGGCAGGCAGGCGCCGTCGATGCAGGACGTGCCGCCGCTGCACGAGCCGCCAGCGATCCACGCCGTGCCGCCGGCGTTGCAGCGCTCGGGGGCGCCGCTGGCTGCGCAGCGGACCGCGTCGGGCGTGCACACCGGCGTCTTGCACGCGCCTTCGTCGCAGACGGTTCCGGAGGCGCAGGCGACCGGGTCCGACCAGCCCTGGCCGTCGGTGGTGCAGGTGCGCACGCCGCCGTCCTTGCACTGCTTGGAGCTGGGGACGCAGTTGAGCTCCTGGCACTCGCCCTGCCAACACAGCAGGCCGTCGTCGCACTTGCGCGCGCCCCAGCCCGCGTCCTCGCGGCACTCGAGCACGTACTCGGGAGCGCCGATGCAGGTGGGCTTGGCGCCGTTGCACAGGCTCTGCGGCTCGGCGGCGTCGGGGTTGCCGGCCAATGGCGTGGTCGAAGAGCAAGCCGCCAGCGAGACCAGCGCGAGGAGAAGGGTGGTGCGGTTCATGCGCGACTCCGGGGAGGGAGGCGGGGGCCATAAAGGAGTGCCGAGTATAGCCGGGTCCACACAGGGGCGGCGGGTTGCTGCTTCTACGAGGGCTTCGGACTTCGGGCTTCGGGTCAAGCCACCGGTCCAGGTGACCCACCTGCTCTTTGCGCTCCGCCACGTCGTGCCGCGAGGCGCGGGGCCCAGATTGAGACGCGCCGCAGTGGAACAGCAGGACCGCGGGCCGCAGTCGCGTCGCGCTGGCACGGTGTGCGCAGCCCGCCTCGGTCGGGAGGGCGGCGACGTGACCGAGCGATCGCAACATGACGAATACTTCAAGGCGCTGATGGTGCAGCCGGGCACTGCCGGAACGCTCCTACGCGAGAGGCTCCCGCGAGCCCTCGCCGCGCTTCTGGAGCCGGGGGAACCCGAGCTCCTCCCCGGGTCGTACGTGGACCCCGAGCTCCGCCAATCACACAGCGACCTGCTTTTCCGGATGGCGCTCCGCGGTGGCGGGAGCCTGTATGTGTATTGCCTGGTGGAGCACAAGAGCTCGCCGGACCCGCGAATCGGTTGGCAGTTGCTGCGATACCTGACCCGGATTTGGGAGCGGCTCGATCGTAAGAACAAAAGGCGCGGGAAGCTGCCGCCGATCGTGCCGCTGGTCGTCTACCACGGGCGCGAGAAGTGGAGCGCGCCGAAGCGGTTCACGGTGATGGTCGACGCGCCGCCGGAGATGCTCCCCGTTCTGTTGGACTTCCCGTACGGGTTCGTCGATCTGCACACGATGGATGAGCAAGCGCTCTCGAAGAACGTGGTCCTCCGGGTGGGGCTGCTCGTGCTCAAGTACGCGATGGTCGAATTCGAGTCGGCGCCCATCGACCTGGTTGCAGGCTTCCTCTCGGAGTTGAGGAAGGCGGGATGCTCGGAGGAATTCCTGGTTCAGGTGGCGAGCTATATTTGGAGGGCGTACGAGGCGATGGACAAGGGGTCGGTGGTCGAGGCGGCGAGGCGAGCCATGCCCGAGAAGGAGGACGAGATGGTTTCCATCTTTGCCAGGGAGTTGCTCGCGGAGGGCGAGGCCAAAGGGCTGGCCAAGGGCAGGGCAGAGGGCCGAGCGGAGGGCCGAGTCGAGGGCCGAGCGGAGGGCATGGCCGGCGCACTCGTGCGCATTCTCGAAGCGCGGTTTGGCCGTGTGCCAGAGCGTCACCAAAAAGCGATCGCGAGCGGCGCGCTCGAAGACCTCCAGGTCTGGCTCGACCGAGCGGCGACCGCCCAAGCGCTCGAGGACGTATTCGCTACCCCAACCCCCTGAGGCGGGCTATCAGCCGCCCGGGAACTTCACCAGCCCTTCGCAGAACCCCACCGCCTTATCGAGCGTCGCCTCGGCTTCCTTCCTCGCCTCCGCCACGCCTTCCACGCCGGCCAGCTCGAGCGATGTCAGGAGAGCCTTGGCCCGCGGCAGCACGCGGTCGACGTAGAGCAGTTCCGGCAGCTTGCTGTCGTAGACGACGTTGAGCCGCCAGAGGGGATCCGCATCCTCGGCGATCTTCTGCTTGAGCCGCGCCAGCCAGCCTTCGAGCACCGCCATCGACGCCTTGAGCGACGCGAGGTCGGCCGCGGCGGCTTCGGCGAGCGCCGGCGCCCAGGCTTCGTCGTGCTCCGCGGCGTCCAGGGCCAGCTGGGCGCGCAGCGCGCGGGTGGCGGCCAGCTCGCCTTGCCGCTTGGGGAACGTCTTCAGGAAGCGGGGCTGCTGCTTCGCGAGCGCCTCCGGGGGCTTGGTCTCCCACGAGGTCTGGGCCAGGTGCCGGCAGCGCTCGGCGACCATCGCCGGCAGCTCGCCCGCGAGCACCTTGCCGGCCACCGGCCACGGCAGCTGGAGGCGGTCGACCACGACGCGGATGCGGTCGTGGACGATGACGACCTGCGCGGCGCCCTGGAAGCTCGTCCAAGAGCCTCTTCCAGGCCGTCGCCGCCACGATCTCGCGCGCCCCCGGCACGTTCGGGTCCAGCACGCGCAGCGCCTCCTCGGCCTTGGCGAGCTGCGCGGAGAGCTCGGGCAGGTCGAGCGAGGGCTGACCGCCTCCTCCGCGCTCCGCGAGGAGCTTGCCGCCCGCGACGTTGAGGCTCTGCAAGAGCGAGAGCGCGCAGGTCCGCCGCGCCTCGTGGTTCGCCTGCGCGGCCTCGCGGAAGCCTTTGGCCTGGGCGTCCGGAGCCGTCGCCAGGTCGGCCACGGCCTGCTCCAGGGCCGAGAGCCGCGCGGCGAGGGAGCGCGCCCTCTGCTCGACCTTCTCGATCGACTCGAACGCGGCCGGCTGGAAGCGCGCCGCCTGCTGCTCGCTGGCCAGGCCGCTGAAGGCCAGCGCCGCCGCCGCCATGCCCTGCTCCACCAGCTGCGAGGTCTTCGCCGAGTGCTGGCCCAGATAGCCGCGGGCCCCCACCACCTTGAGCGCCGAGGCCAGGAATTCGGGCAGCGCCTCCTCTGGGACCTCCAGCGCCGACAGGCGGTCGGTGAAGGCATCGACGATCTGGTCGAGCGTCGCGTGCAGCGGCAGCGCGTTGGCGTGGAAGCGCGGCGGCGGCCGCAGCAGCGCGCCCACCTTGACTGCCGCCTCCGCCGCCTCCTTGGAGAACGAGACGATTCCGTCCGGGCCGCAGCTGCGCAGCCGCTCGACCGACTTGCCGGCCTCGCCGACCAGCCGCGGCAGGCCCAGCGACGAGGCCTCTCGCTCGGCGCCGCCCATCAGCCCGGTGAGCGCCGCCGCCAGCGCCTCGCCGAAGACCTTCAGCTCCAGCTGCACCGTCTCCAGCTGGGCCCGCTCGCGCAGGTCGGTCGCGGTGCGCAGGTGGACCGCGAGGTCGTCGCCGCTGGGGCCCGCGAGCGTGAAGAACGCCGTCAGCGAGGAGAGGTCGCCCAGCGTCGCCGTCAGCGGCCAGCCGCGCTTCTGGCGGACCGCGTCCAGGGCCACGCCCGCCTTGAGCGCCTTGATGGACTTCACCAGCGTGCGGTTGGAGAAGTACTTGGTCGGTCGGTAGCTGGCCTGGCGGTTGGCCTCGTCCGAGAGCCGCCGCTCCAGGCTGTCCGCCAGCCGCTCCAGCGCCTCGAGCACCTCCTGCGGCAGCACCACAGCGTCGGCGGCCGCCTGAAGCACGTCGAGGTCCTGGATGGTCAGCGGGCAGCGGAAGACCGGCCTCTCGTGGAGCGCGGCGCGGCGCAGCATCTCGGCGCGGCTCGCCGGGCGCGCGAAGCCCTTGGGCACGAAGCAGACGAAGCTGATGCGGTCGGAGAAGGCCAGCATCAGCTCCGGGTTGCGCTGCACGACCTCGGACAGGTAGCGGTTCGAGGTCATCACCGTGCACTCGGTGCGCCCCGCGGTGATCTTGTGGCCGCTCTTGTGCTCGCGCTCCTCGAGCAAGTTGAGGATGGAGCGCAAGAGCATCTCCCGGCCGTCGAAGACCTCGTCGAGGATGCCGTGGACCGCGCCCAGGATGCCCTCGTCGGTCAGGTGCTCGGTGCGGCCGGTGCGGGTGAGCACCTTGAAGTCGACCGGGCCGACCAGGTCGGACTGCACCGTGGTCTCGGCGATCTGCTTGGAGAAGACCGAGGGCGCGCCGCTCTGGGCGTCGACGATCCGCTTCATCACCGAGAGCGCGAGCTGGCTCTTGGCGGTGCCGGGGGGCCCGAAGGTCAGCAGGTGCTCGCGGCTGAGCAGCGCCAGCTGCAGCTGCTCGAGGAGCCGCTCGCGTTCCAGGAAGTGGCTGCCGATTTCCTCGAAGAAGGCACGGAAGGCGCGGGCGCTGGTGACGAAGTTCTCGGGCGCAGGTGAAGTCGTCATGGAGCTGCCGGCCTCCGCGCCGGGTCGTGTCGGTCGGGTGTGTCGGTCGGTGGTCGCGTGGGACTGATGCGACCTATGGGACGCATGGGACGTAGGTCGGGGCTCACGCGTAGCCCCCGGGCGCCGGGCACAGCAGGCTCAGGTCGTTCAGCTTTTGCCGGCCGGCCGTGTCGAAGGAGCCCAGCGCCGCGAACCAGTCGGCGCTGGAGAGCTTGTAGGCGCGCAGCAGGTGCTCGAGCAGCTCCACGGCCTCCAGGCGTCGCCGCTCCGCCGGGGCCATGGAGACCGTCTCCAGCAGCGCCTCGAGGATGCCCTGGGCGCGCACGACGGTCTCGGTGCCAGGCAGCGCGCCGCTCTGGGACGGCGGCGGGGTGAAGTAGCTCACGAAGCGGCCCTCGGCGAGCGAGCGGTGCTCGGCGGCGGGCGGCCGGGCTGCGGCGCGCAGGGCGTCGAGCGCGGCGCGCAGCCGCTCGTCCTGCGCACCCTTCTCGCCCAGCTCCACCTGCGGACGCGCCGGCAGCAGCGTGCGCTGGCCGGTGTCGAAGGCGGTGCGCCCCGCGGAGATCTCCTCGTCGGCGAGGTGGTAGTAGAAGGCGCGCTTGCCGGCCTCGCGCTGCTGCAGCACCAGCTTCTTCAGGTCCGGGTTTTCCTTGCCCAGCGCGATGAAGCTCATCGCGATCTCCAGGCCCTTCGCCGGCTTGCGGGCGTGCTCGATCCGCTCGAGGTCCACGCGGTCGTCGCCGTCGGTGACCAGCACCACCGTTGCACGGGCCAGCTCGGGGTCCTTGCCGCGCGCCTCGCGGATGGCCCCGAAGGCCGCCTCCAGCGCGAAGGTGATGTCCGTCTGGCCGCCCGCCGGGGAGGCGCGCAGGAGCCGCTGGATCTCGGCGAGCGCCTTGGTCGGCGTGTCCACCAGCTCGATCGCCGAGGGCGCGTCGTTGAAGAAGCAGTAGTAGAGCGGCGAGTAGCGCAGCCCCTGCGCGGCGCGCGCGGAGAGGTTGTTGAGCTCGGCGATGAGCACCGCGTCGCGGAAGCGCGCCCGCGCGCCGGCCATCGACCCCGAGGCGTCGCAGACGTAGACCCGCACCGAGCTGCGCCGCCGCTTCTCGACCACCCCGGGCTCGTACCAGGCGCGCACCAGCTGCCGGTCGCTCGCCAGGTCGTAGAGGATGGTGCGCGGGTCGGTGACCACGAAATTGGGGGCCTCGTCGGTCGAGCGCGCCAGGTCGATGGCCATCTGCGAGCTGGGGTAGGGCACGCGCTTGGGCGGCCCGACGGAGAGGATGATCTCCTCGTCGCCCTCGACCTCGAAGAAGTTGCCGAAGCCCGCCGCCAGCTCGAAGACCGCCCACTTCTCGCCGTCGAGCTCGTGGGCGATCTCCGCCAGGCGGTCGCGCTCGCCGCCCTCCCGGCCCTTCTCGCCCGCCAGGACCGCGGACATGGCGCCGGCGCCGGCATCGTCGACGAGCGAGGCCGCCCGGTCCTTCTTGCGCGCATCGGGCAGGCCCTTGGGGATCTTCTCCTCGAGCGTCGAGAGCAGGCTGCGCGCCGCGCTCGCGAGCTTCGGGTCGCCGGAGCCGAGCGCGTCCAGGTAGAGCTGCCGCGTGTGCGCCCAGACCTCGCCGCCCTTGCCCTGCCTCGCGGCCAGGTCGATGGCCTGCACCGAGTCCAGGTTGCCCAGCCGGTCCACCGCGCGGCGGGCGCGCGAGACCTCGGCGCGCAGCTTCTGGACGCGGGTCTGCTCGAGCGTCGAGCCGACGCGCAGGAGCAGCTCGTGGGCCGCCGCCAGGTCGCGCCGCTTTTGGCGGGCGTCGAAGGCGGTCGAGCGGCAGCGCTCGAGCAGGAACTCGGCCACGGCGACCCGCTCGGCCTTCGCCGGGTCGGCGCGGTGGGGCATCGACATCGGCTCGAAGGGCCGGGCGATGGGCGCTGAAGGATTGGCGATGACCCCGGCGACGGAGGCGATGCGGCTGGCGCGCATCCAGAGGTCTTCGAGCTCGGCGAGAGACTCGGCAGACGCCTTGCGCGCCCGCCAGGCACGCCGCTCTTCGTGGAGGACGCGCTCCTCCAGCTCCCGGAGCGCCTTGGCGCTCCTGCGGCGCAGCGTCCGGGCAACCGGGCCCAGGTCTGCGTCCTTGGCGAGCGCGAGCTCGGCGAGCGCGCGGGCATCGGCGAGGGTGAAGACGCCCACCTCGTCGAGGAGTTGGTCGAGCTCCAGGAGCTGCGGCGTCTTCGGCGCGCGCTTGCGGGGGCCCAGGACGCGGCGGGTGAGCTGGCGGGCAGCCAGCCCGTCGATCCGGCTTCGCAGCTGTTGCAGACGCTCGTTCTTCGCCACGCGATCGCCCCGCACGTGGCGGGCACTGTAGCAAAGAGCGCCTCCCGCTTCGTCGCATCCGGGGCCGGCAGGGCGCGGTGTATCCTCCCAGGCCATGGAAATCCGCGAGTTCACCGACGTCGGCGACCTCTCGTCGCGGCTCGACCGGCTCTACGCCGCCAGCATCGACTGGCTCCTGGCGGCGGTCTTCCCGGTCCTGGCGCTCCTGGGCGGCTTCTCCTGGCTGAGCGGCGTCTTCGTCCAGTCGGTGCTCAGCGGCAAGCCGCCCGGGGCCGAGCTGCGCCCGACCGGGGACCTCGCCATCCTGCTCTACGGCTGCCTCCTCGCGAGCCTGGCGCTCTGGGTCGTCCAGTGCTGGGGGCTGGCGGTGCGCGGGCAGACCCTCGGCAAGCGGGTCTTGGGCCTGGTCGTCGTCGACACGTACGACCGGCCGGCCGGCTTCGTGCGCGCGCTGCTCCTGCGCTCCTGGGTCTTCGGCATCCTGGTGGGGCTCGTGCAGGGCTGGACCGGTCCGGTGGGGTCGCTCATTCCGCTGCTGGACGTGCTGTTCATCTTCCTGGGCGACAAGCGCTGCCTGCACGACTACGTGGCGGGCACGCGGGTTCGCAACACCTCGCTGGCGCACGGGCGCGTCCTCCCGGTGCTGGCGGCGTTCGGCGTCGCCGCCCTCGGCATGGGCGTGATGCTGGCCAAGGTGGGCGTGAACCTGCACATGACGGAGCTGAAGCAGCTGGCCAACCGGCCCGGCGTCCTGCCCGACGCCTACCGCGATCTCCGCCTCGCCGACCGGCGACCGCGAGCAGGGCTCGGGTGGGGTGGGAACGCACAAGGCCGGCCCCAAGGACAGCGTGAACCTGTCGCCGAGGAACCGGGGGAAGATCTGGACCTACGAGGACGCGAGCGGCGCGACGCAGTTCAGCGACGAGTACGACGCCATTCCGGCCAAGTATCGGGCGAAGGCCCGGCCCGTCGAGTGAGTCGGGCTCACACGCCTTCCTCGAGCCGGTCGGCGAAGAACTCCCGCGTCTCCTCCGAGAGCGGCAGCCCGCGGATGCGCGAGCCGGTGCGCCGGGTGTCATAGGGCACGCGGCGGAACTCGATGGAGTCGCCGTCGTACAGCGCCCAGCTGGCCAGCGGGTCCTCGTCCCGGGGCTGGCCGACGCTGCCGGGGTTGACGACCACCCGGCGCCCGGACAGCCCCTCGAGGCGCACGTTCCCGGCGGGTACGTAGAAGATGGTGCGCGGGCCGACGAAGGTGAGCTTGCGGTTCCAGTCGCTCTCGATGGGGAAGAGGTCGCGGTCGTCGTAGGCGGTGAGCACGGCCGGCACGTGCGTGTGGCCGCAGAAGGCGTGGCGGGTGCGGAAGCCCTTGCGCAGCGTCGTCAGCCACTCGTCGAGCTGGCGGTTGAGCTGCAGGTGGTGCTGCGGGTGCCCGGGCCAGACGTACTGGTCCGCGGGCTTGGTGCCTGAGCCGTGCACGAAGAACAGGTCCTCGAGCTTCCCGCGGGAAGCTCGCGTCGCCCTTCTCGACGATCTTCCCGCGCAGCTTCTCCCAAGCCCTGCAGCCGTCGAGTTGCGCCACCGTCCACTGCAGCATCTCGCGGGCGTCGCCTTCCAGGCCGTCGGGCTCCGGCTGGGCCGCTTCCTTCTCGTGGTTGCCGGCGAGGATGACGTCGGCGAAGCGGTCCACCAGCTCCAGGCACGCCCGCGGGTCGGGGCCGTAGTTGATGGTGTCGCCGAGCACGACGATCTCGATCCGGGCGCATCGTCTCCAAGTCGCGCAGCACCGCCTCGAGGGCCTCGAGGTTGCCGTGGATGTCGGAGAGCAGGGCGAGCCGGCGCATGGCGGGCCGGGAGGCTAGCAGGCTCGGGACGTCTTGCGGCACGGCGACGGCGATGGCCTGCCGCTCGCGATATATGGTTGCGGGCGAACGCCAAAAACCCGCGCAATTCCAAGCACTTGAAAATCGGCGTTTCGCGAATCGCCGAAAAGCAGCCGAATTCCAACAGGTTGCACAGGCGCCTTCCGGGCTCCTTGGGACCGGAACTCGAGGCGAGGTATAGCCTCCGCCCGACCATGACTCCGCGCCGCTTCGTCGCTCTGTCCGCACTGGCCTGCTTCGCGCTGGCCGCTGCCTGCGTCTCGCCCAAGCCGGTCGCGTCGCAGGACACTCCGGCGGGCCGGGCCGGTCGCGTGCTGCTCGTCTCCGTCGACGGGATGGGGCAGGAGGTCGCGCAGCGCTGCGAGGCTCCGGTCCTGCGCGCGCTGAGGGAGCGAGGCTCGTCCACGCTCGCGGCGCTCACCACCAACACCGCCAAGACGCTGCCGTCGCACACCGCGATGCTCACCGGCGTCTCGCCCGAGAAGCACGGCATCGACTGGAATGACGCGTTCCACGGCTACCCGAAGTTTCCGACGCTCTTCGAGGTGGTGAAGCGCCACCGCCCGGAGTTGACGACCGCGATGGTGGCCGGCAAGGCGAAGTTCGCGACCTTCACGCGGCCGGGGGCGCTCGACTGGGTCTTCGTGCCCGAGAACGACGAGGCCGTGGACGACGAGCCATTGGCGCAGAGAGCGGCGGCGCTGGTCCGCGAGCACCGGCCGAACGTCTTGATGCTCCACCTGCCTGGGGTCGACCGCGCCGGTCACGCGAGCGGCTGGGCCTCGCCGGAGCAGTGTGAAGCGGTGGCGAAGGCCGACCGCGCGGTGGGGCTGGTGCTCGACGCGCTGCGCGAGGTGGACCTGCTCGACCAGACGGTGGTCTTCGCCACGGCGGACCACGGTGGCTTCGAGCGCACGCACAAGCCGACCGACGGAAAGGCGATGTGGATCCCGTGGACGGTGGCGGGTCCCGGCATCCGCGCGGGGCTGGATCTCTCGACGGTTCCGGGGCTGCAGGTGCACATCGAGGACACCTTCGCCACGGCGTGCTGGCTGCTCAGGGTGCCGCTCGAGGCGACCATCGACGGGAGGCCCGTGACGTCGGTCCGCCAGGACGCCCCATGAGAGTCCCCAGAGGCGTCACGCGGCGGCTGAAGATCCTCGGCGGCACGCTGCTCGCCCTGGTCCTCGTCAAGGCGCTCTGGTTCTTCACCTTCCGCACCGACGGCGCGCGGCTGCTCGCAGGCGAGGAGCGAACCGACCTGATGGCTCGCCGCGCCTATCTCGTGCACCGGCTCCTGCAGGAGAAGACCGACGCCCAGGGGATGAAGACGCCTGGCGGCATCTTCAGTGGCGAGTGGTTCGTCGGCTCGCTCTCGATGACCGCGGCGGCGTGCACCAACCTCGCCTTCCTGTACCCGGACACCCGCGCCCAGGCTGTCGCCGAGATCGACCAGCTCGTGGTCCGCGCGCTCGAGCCCGCGGCGCGGGAGTTCGACAAGGGGATGTGGAGGGGCGAGGACGCGCTCGACTCGCTCGCCGGGCCCAACGGTCACATCGGTTACCTGGGGCACGTGGCGCTGATGCTCGACGAGCGGCGGCTGCTCGCTGGACCGGGCGCAGCGGATCCGCACGGGGAGCTGGGAGGGCGAATCGTCGAGGCGCTCGCCAGGCGCATGGCCGCCTCCCCTTCGAGCCACCTCGAGACCTATCCCGATGAGGTCTACGCGATGGACAACGCGGTGGTCGCCGCGGCCATCGCGCTGCACGACCTGGGCACGGGCGAGGATCACCGGGCGGTTCTCGACCGGTGGATCGGTACCACGCGCGCCGGCCTGCTCGACCCCGAGACGGGCCTGGTGTCCTTCTCGCTGGGCAAGGACGGCAGGCCCAACCAGCGCTCGCGCGGCTCGGGGGTCTGCTGGAACAGCTTCTTCCTCCCGTTCGTCGACCAGGCCTTCGCTGCCGGGCAGTTCGACCGGATTCGCGAGCACCTGGTCGACCGGCCCCTGGGGATCGTGGGAGCTCGCGAGGTGCGCCGCGGCAGCAGCTTCGTCGGCGACGTGGACTCCGGCCCGGTGCTGCTCGGCCTGAGCCCCTCCGGGACCGGGTTCTGCCTTGCGGGCGCGCGGCATGCCGGCGACGCTCGCTTGCTGGGCGAGCTCCTCGACACCGCGGAGTTGGCCGGATTCACCTGGCAGTGGAACGGAGAGCGGCGCTACCTGCTCGCGCCTTTCGTCGGCGACGCCATCGTGCTCGCCATGAAGACCGCAGTCCTCTGGGACCGGCGCTTCCTCTCTGTTCCGGTCCCCGCTCGCCCGGATTGATCTGGAAACCGAGCGAGGCTTCGGCATCTCGCTCGCCACACAGAGGCACTGACAGGGCCAGGGCCGCCTGCGTAGGGTCCATCAGTGGGGGCGGAGGGCCACACGCCTCGACCACGCGCAGGGCCGCGGGGCTCTGCTGGGCGCGGCCCCACCCGGCTCCGAGGGGGACCTCATGCGCCTGACTTCAGCCATCGTGGCCGTGGTGTGTCTGCTGGGCCTTGCGTCGGGAGCGCAGGCCCAGCAGAACCTGGCCCAGATTCCCATGGCCGGCAGCACCATCCCGCAGTGGGTCCACCCGCTGCCGATGCCTGGGCCTTCAGGCATTCCCGTGGTGGACGGGACGGCTCCCATCACGCTCAACGTGTGCGAGTTCCAGGCGCAGGTGCTCCCGCCGCCCATGCCGCCGACGTGGGTCTGGGGCTACATCCAGGGCGAGAGCTGTCCGGCGCCGGGGACAATCCGGCCGACTTACCTGGGGCCCATCGTCGTCGCCCAGCGTAACGTCCCGACGCCGGTGACCTTCTTCAACCGGCTGGGCACCGCCGCGAGCACCAACGTCCTGGCCTACAAGTACAGCCTGGACCAGACCATTCACTGGGCGGACCCGCTGGGCACGGTCAGCGGGATCCCAGAGATGAATTGGTGCGCGATGAACCCGCCGGCGCCCGGCTCGGGCCCGGCCCCGGGCAGCCCGTGCGCGCTGACCTACGCGGGGCCAATCCCCGCAACCCCGCACCTCCACGGAGGCGAGGTGCCCCCCGAGCTCGACGGTGGCCCGTCCTCCTGGTTCACCAACGACCTGCCCGGGTTCGAAGCCATCCACGCCGGCAACTACTACTCGAGCGTCGCCGGCCAGACCAACGCCGCCACCTACAACTACCCGAACCGCCAGGAGGCGAGCCCCATCTGGTTCCACGACCACACCCTGGGTGCCACGCGCCTGAACGTCTACGCAGGCATCGCCGGCGGCTACTTCGTCACCGACCCCGGCCTGTCGCTGCCGCCGACGCTGCCCGGCGTGGGAGAGACCATCCCGGTCATCCTCCAGGACCGCATGTTCGACACCAACGGCCAGCTCTTCTACCCGGCGGACTCCGCGGCGGGCGTGCTTTGGGCACTCAACCCTGAGCACCCGTACTGGGTCCCCGAGTTCGTCGGCGACGCCATCGTCGTCAATGGCAAGGCCTGGCCGTTCCATAACGTGGAGCCCAAGCGCTACCGCTTCCTGTTCCTCAACGGCTCGAACGCGCGCACCTACGACCTGTCGCTGCCTCCGGGCGTGCCCATGTACGTCATCGGCAACGACGGCGGCTACCTCGACCAGGCGGCGCCCATCGGCAACCTCGTGATCATGCCCGGCGAGCGCTACGAGCTGATCGTCGACTTCACCGGCCTCAAGCCCGGCAAGAGCGTGATCCTGAGGAACTCGGCGCGCACGCCCTACCCCGGAGGCACTCCGCCGCGGGGCACGACGGTGGGCCAGGTGCTCAAGTTCAACGTCGTCCCTTGCACGGGCACGAACTGCGGCGCCGCGGACACGACGTTCAACCCCGCGGTCTCCCAGACTCTGCGCATCACCCAGCCGATGACGCGCCTGGTCGACGCGGCCACCGGCGCGCCCGCGACTGGCGTGGACGTCGACCTGCGGCGCCAGCTCACGCTGAACGAGGTGATGGGCATGCCGCCCAGGACGGCGATCGACCCGGTCACCGGCCAGCCGACCCGCTTCCCCGGCGGCCCGCTTGAGATCCTCGTCAACAACACCAAGTACTCGGGCGAGAACATGATGGCGCCGCGGCCCTACGACGACTTCAAGGCCATCCCCACGACGCCCATGGAGACGCTGGTCTCCGAGCTGCCGCAGGAGGGCGCGACCGAGGAGTGGGAGATCATCAACCTGACGGCGGACGCCCACCCCATCCACCTGCACCTGGTGCAGTTCCAGATCCTCAACCGGCAGGCGTTCGACCTGAAGGGCTACCTGGCGGCCTACGGCCTGGCCTTCCCGGGCGTCGCCGGCAACCCGATGTGCCCCGCGGGCCTCTACTGCCCGGCCTTCGGCCCGCCGCTCGACTACAACCAGCCCAACGCCGACGGCGCGGTGGGCGGCAATCCTTCTCCCGCGGCGTTCCTCAAGGGCGCCCCCGTCCCGCCGTCCGCCCAGGAGACGGGCTGGAAGGACACGATGATGGCGCCTCCGGGGACCATCACCCGGATGATCGTGCGCTGGTCGCCGACCTCGGCCTCTTTGGGTGCGACAGGCCAGGCCGCAGCCTACCCCTTCGACCCGAGCGGCCGGATCGAGGACGGGACGGAGGAGGGGACGGACAAGTACGGCTACGTCTGGCACTGCCACATCATCGACCACGAGGACAACGAGATGATGCGGCCGGACTACGTCACGCCGCTGCCGTCGGTCACCCGGGACTACGTCAAGGGTCGGGACTACTGACCGCCAGGAAGGGCTTCTTTCGGCGAGGAGCCAGCCACGGCCGGCTGGCTCCTTGCCGTCGTTCGGGGGGGCCTGCGCCAGCCAACGGCTGACAGGGACGCGCCGGCGCGTTAGATAGAGCCCCGCGATGGCGTCCGGAAAGCCCAAGCAGAAGGAAGGAATCGAAGTCGTGGCCCGCAACAAGCGGGCGCGCTTCGACTACGCCATCGAGGAGACGGTGGAGGCGGGCCTCGAGCTGGTGGGCAGCGAGGTCAAGAGCCTGCGGGAGGGCAACGCCAACCTCTCGGACAGCTACGCCATGCCCGAGCGCGAGCAGCTGTTCGTCCACAACCTCAACATCGGCCCGTACAAGGCCGCCTCGCTCTTGGGCCACACCCCGCTGCGGCCGCGGCGCCTGCTGCTCCACCGTCGCGAGATCGACAAGCTCCTGGTGAAGGTGAACGAGCGCGGTTACGCGTTGATCCCCCTGCAGATCTACTTCAAGCAGGGCTGGGCCGAGATCGAGCTGGCGCTGGCCAAGGGCAAGACGCACGAGGACCGCCGCGAGGACATCAAGGAGCGCGAGACCCGCCGCGAGGTCGACCGGGCGATGCGCTCGCGCGGCAAGGGCAAAGGGAAGGGCTAGGGTCGCTGGATGATGGATGCTCGCAGCGAGGAGAAGAAGCGGCAGCTCGAGCGCGCGCTCGAGAAGGGCCGCGTGATGATCCACCTCGACGCGCGCCGGCCGGGCGTCATCGTCCCCGAGCGCTTCAAGGCCGACTTCCACCTGCGGCTCAACCTGTCCCTGCGCTTCGACCCGCCGGACCTGACGGTGGGCGAGTGGGGCGTGCGCGAGACCTTGAGCTTCGGCGGCGCGCGCTTCACCGTCGCCGTGCCCTGGTCGGCCATCTTCGCCATCACCGGCGCGGAGCGCAGCGAGGCGGCGTGGATGTACGCCGAGGACATGCCCCGCGAGCTCTTCGAGGAGGCCGCGCGCCAGTTCGGCCTGACCGGCGCCGAGGTCGACACGCTGCGCGAAGAGGCCAAGTCCATCGATCGCGTGGAGGTGCCTCCGCCGGAGCAGGCCCCGGAGGCGCGCCGCCGGGCGTTCCAGGTGGTCAAGGCCGTGACCGGCGAGTTCGAGCTTCCAGAGGGTGGGGAGGCCGAGGCCGCGCCCGCCGAGGAGGAGAAGCGGGCCGGGCCGACTCCTGCTCCGGTCCTGGCACCTGCTCCGGCGCCTGCGCCTGCCCCGGCTCTGACTCCGGTCGAGACCGAGACGTCTTCAGGCGGCCCGCCCCAGCCACCGGACGGCGATGGCAGCGGTCCGCGTCGAGGGCACCTGCGGCTGGTGAAGTAGTCTCCGCCGCCTCCGGCTAGGTCGCCTCCCGCTCTCGCGGGATCTTGGGGTGCCGCTCCGCTGCCTTCGAGGCCTCGGTCGCACGCACCAGCGCGGCGATGGTGGAGAAGCTGACCGCGCCCACCAGCTCGCCGTTCTCGACCACCGGCAGGCTGGTCATGCTCGAGGCCCGGAGCTCGCGCGCGGCGCTCGCCAGGTCCTGGTCCGGCCGCAGCCGCGGCAGATCGGTGCGCATCACGTCGCGCGCGCGGGCGTGGACCAGGTTCTCGTCCGCCTTGCGGGCGTCGGTGGCGAGGATGGCGCCGACCAGGGCGCCGCGCTCGAGGACGAAGTAGGTGGGCCGCAGCTCGCGCTCCATCCGCGACAGCACCTGGCCCAGCGAGTCGTCGGCCTCGACGGTCGGAGCGAAGCGCTCCATCGCCTGGGCCACCACCAGGCCTTCGAGCGCGCTGCCGGACTTGACCATCTCGAACTCGGTCCGCGCCCCGGCGATGACCAGGAGGCCGATGAGCAGGAGCACCCAGTTGAGCGTGTACAGGCCGGCGCCGAAGAAGAGCACGGCGAAGCCCTGACCGACCCAGGAGGCGATGCGGGTGGCGCGCACGCGGTTGGTCACCAGCGCCAGGACCGCCCGGAGGATGCGCCCGCCGTCCATGGGGAAGGCGGGGATGAGGTTGAAGAGGGCCAGCGCCAGGTTCATCACCGCCAGGTAGGTCAGCGCGAAGCGCAGGTCGGGCATCTGTTCCGGGCCCACCAGGCCTATGCCGGCCCCGCACAGGACGCCCAGCGCCAGACTCGTCAGCGGCCCGGCGACCGCCATGGCGGCCTCGAAGGCCGGGCGCGTCGGGAACTCGCTGATCTCGGAGACGCCGCCGACGATCATCAGCGTCACGCCCTGGACCTTGGCCCCGCCGCGCAGCCCGACGAAGACGTGCGCCAGCTCGTGGATCAGGACGCAGGCGAAGAGCCCCAGCGCCAGGATGAGCCCGAGCAGCAGCGGGTGGAGCGCGAGCCCGCCCGGGTCGACGCGCGCCAGCCGCGAGAGCGAGGGCGTGGTCTTGGAGATGACGTAGGCGAGGTAGGGGAGGATGAGCAGGAAGGTGAAGTGCAGCCGGATGGGGATGCCGCGCACCCGGGCCACCGTCAGAGAACCCTTCCCGCCCATGGTGCCTCCCCGGACCGGCACGGTGGCCGGCTGCTGCGAGCACACTCGTCGCTAAGCTGGGGGTGCGACGGATGGGGGGCAAGCGATGACTGTCTGCTTGCGCCGCCGCCGCGTCCCCGCAACGATCGGCCCATGAGTATCTGGGACTACATGCACAAGGCCGGCAAGGACCCTGCCCCACAATCGATCGACCGGGGCCCCGACGGGTCGCTCTCCATCCGCTGGGACGACGGCAAGGCGACCGCCACCACCGCGCAGGCGCTCCGCCGGGGGTGCCCGTGCGCGATGTGCGTCGACGAGATGACCGGGAAGCGCACGCTCGACCCGGCGACCGTGCCGGCGGACCTCGTCATCCGCGAGATGAGCCCGGTGGGCAACTATGCCGTCCGAATCGCCTTCAGCGACGGGCACGAGACCGGGCTCTTCGACTGGCGGCTCCTGAGGGCGCTGTCGACACCTGCGTAGTGCCCGGCCTCCGCGCGCCTCCACGCCGGGGCACCGACTGGAAGAGAGAATCTGAAGCGCGCCCTTGGGTAGTGCCCGGCCTCCGCGCGCCTCCGCGCCGGGGGCAACCGACTGGAAGAGAGAATCCGAGGCGCGCTTCAGTTCGTGGACCAGGTGGACGGAGTGGACTGGGTGGACTCCGTGGACCGACCAGGGCGGCATCTAGCAGAGCCGAACCCCCCTCCCGCAGTTGAACGAAGCCGCTTCGCGGCAGCTGACGGAGGCCTGCCGACTCTGAGGAGAGAAGGTTTCTCGGTCGGCGAGGGAATCCCATCGACTCTTGTGGAACCGGGCGCCGGTAGCCGCCGGCGCCCGGTGACAACCAACCACAAGGAGCAACGTGATGGGCGAACTCTACCAGCGGATGGATGCAGATCTACGTCTGAGGAATCGGTCGGCGAGGACGCGGAAGGAGTACCTGGACGCCGCGTCAGGCTTCGCCCGGCACTTCATGCGTTCGCCTGCCAAGATGGGGGAGGCGGAGGTGCTGGAGTATCTGAGGGGCCTGGCACTGGAGGGGGCCGGTCCCGGCAAGCTGCGGATGTCCGTGGCGGCGATCAAGTTCCTCTACCGCGCGACGCTGCTGCGCCCGGAGGTCGTGGCCAACGTGCCCTGGCCCAAGGCCCGCAAGACCCTGCCCAAGCCTGTCAGTCTCACGGAGATCGTGGCCACGCTGACGGCGCTGCCTCATCTACGACACCGGATGCTGTTGGTCACCGCGTATGACGCGGGGTTGCGGATCCACGAAGCGGCACGTTTGCGCTCGGACGACATCTTGGCGGAGCGCGGGCTCATCCACGTCCTGGGCAAGGGCGGCAAGGAGCGGTACGTCAAGCTGAGCCAGCCGCTGCTTGGGGCACTGCGCTCCTACTGGAAGAACGTCCGGCCACCGGAGCCCGGGCCCTACCTCTTCCCGGGGGCCATCCCTGGCAAGCCCATCGACCCGTCGTCCGTGCGCGAGGCACTGCGAACCGCACTCAGGAAGGCCGGGCTCAAGAAGGTGACGCCGCACATGCTGCGGCACTCCTTCGCGACTCACATCCTGGAAGCCGGGACCGACGTCCGCATCATCCAGGAGCTTCTGGGCCATGCCTCCATCCGCACCACCATGCGCTACACGCACGTGAGCGCCACGCACATCGCAGCCCAGAAGACGCCTCTGGAGATCGCCGGAGAGAAGGCGGCGCCGCTGCTCCGGTAGACCGGCGTGCTTTGCCCGCCGTCCCTGCCTGGCCCTGCCGGGCGGGGGCGGCCTCGCCTCACGGTCAGCGACATCTTCCGGGCCTACGGCGAGGCCTATCGCAATAGCCACGCGCTGAGTGAGCCGCAGCGCAAGGCGATGAGAGCCATCGAGGTCTGCCGGACTCCGGTCCTGGGCGGACGGGTGGATGTGTGCGACCGCTGCGGCCACATGGAGGTCTTCTATGGCTCCTGCCGCAACCGGCACTGCCCGACTTGCCAAAGCCTGACGCAGGCCAAGTGGATCGAGAACCGCATGGAGCGGCTCTTGCCCACCGACTACTTCCACGTGGTCTTCACCGTCCCGGACGACCTGCTCAACGGCATCATCCTGCGCAACCGCGAGCGCTTCTTCGACCTGCTCTTCAAGGCGGGAAGCCAGACGCTGCTCGAGTTGGGCGCCGACCCCGAGCGGCTCGGCGCCCAACTCGGCCTCACCTGCGTGCTGCACACCTGGACGCGCGACCTGCGCTTCCACGCGCACCTGCACTGCATCGTCACCGGCGGCGGCCTGCACTCCGGCGGCGACCGGTGGGTCCGTCCCCGGAGCCAGGACTACCTGTTCCCGGCGGAGGTGCTGGGCAAGCTGTTCCGCGGCAAGCTGATGGACTGGCTCGTCGGTTGCCACAAGGCGGACGTCCTCGATCTGCCCGCGGAGCTGGAGGCCCCGAAGGCCTTCGCCCAACTCAAGGACCGGCTCTACAAGAAGAAGTGGGTTGCCTATTGCAAGAGGCCCTTCGCCGGCCCCGAGCAAGTCTTTGGCTATCTGGGCCGGTACACGCATCGTGTCGGATTGTCGAACCAGCGTCTGCTCGCACTCGCCGACGAGGGCGTCCACTTCCGCACCCGCGGCGAGGGCACCGCGACGCTCGCTCCCGACGACTTCATCCACCGCTTCCTGCAGCACGTCCTGCCCGACGGTTTCGTGAAGATCCGCCACTACGGCCTGATGGCGTCGGGCAACGCCAAGACCAAGCTCGAAGTCGCGCGGCGACTGCTCGAGGCGGAGCGGCCGGAGGTTCCGCGGGTCATCGCCGCGCTCGCCGCGGTGCTGCTGGCGACCCATCCGCAGGTGCCGGCTCCGCTCGAGGACTGGCGGGATCGGCTCAAGCGCCTGACAGGCATCGACCTGAGCCGATGCCCGGTGTGCGCCGTCGGTACGATGGTCTCCATTCCACTGATCCGCAAAGCCCCGGACGACACCTCGTAGCCATGGATCGCCTTGGCGTCATCCCCGCGGTCGACCATCGGCGTCGCCGAGTTGCGACGGGTCTGCCCATCGCCCGCCACGCTTGCCGCCGTGCCGCCGGCTGCGACCTCCGCCGCCTCTTCAGGAACGGCCGAAGCGCGTGCTCTCTCGCCTGCGCATGGCTGCCGAAGCGCACTAGCCACGACCGAGATGCCCATTAGCAGGGCCCGTGCCGGCGGCTTCGCTCAACTCGACGTTTAACGCAGCCGACTCCGGCCTCGGGGCGTATCCGGGTCCGGTCACGGCTGCGTCAAACGCCTATCAGTTTGGGAGGGGCAGGGGGGAGGGTCGCCAAGGTCTCGGTTCTGCAAGACAATTTCTGTGACAGATCCTCGCAGTCACTGGACCGTTCAAGGCTCAGTTGCGCGGGAGGACGACCCATGGAACCGAGCCCGAAGAAGCACGTGACCACTTGGCTGGTGTTCGGGGCGGCCGGTGCCCTGGTCCTGGCGGGGCTCATCCTCCAGCTCTGCCTCGCTACGCGGAGAAGCCGGCCGTGACGACCCCAGCCGTCGCGGCAGTAGCTCCCGTTCCGACGCCCGCGCCGCTTCCGGCCCCCGAGCCTGTCGTTGCCGAGCCGGCTCCGATGGCACCCGTTCCCATGGCCGAGCCGGCGCCCGCCCAGCCGCCCACGCCGCCGGTCACCGAGCGCCCGAAGATCGACGTGGTCTTCGCGCTCGACACCACGAGCTCCATGACCGGCCTGCTCGAAGGCGCCAAGCAGAAGATCTGGTCGATGGCGAGCCACATCGCCAGCGGCAAGCCGACCCCGGAGCTCCGCGTCGGCCTGGTCGCCTTCCGCGACCGCGGCGACGCCTTCGTCACCAAGGTCTACCCGCTCACCACCAACCTGGACGACGTCTACGCCAACCTGCGCCGCTTCAAGGCCGAGGGCGGCGGCGATCCCCCTGAGGACGTCAAGCAGGCCCTGCTCGACTCGATGCGCAAGATGGCCTGGACCCCCGGCAAGGCGATGCGCCTCGTCTTCCTGGTCGGCGACTCGCCTCCGCACGACGACTACTCCGACCAGCCCAGCGACGCGGCCATCGCCGCCGAGGCCCGCCGGCGCGGCATCGTGATCAACTCCATCCGCTGCGGCGACCTCGAGGACACCGCGGCGGCGTGGCGCAGCTTCGCCAAGGCCACCGGCGGCGCGTTCTCCACCATCGGCCAGGACGGCGGGATGGTCGCGGTCCGCACGCCCCTGGACGACCGCCTGCGCGAGCTCAACGCCCGCATGACCGAGACCGCCGTGTTCTACGGCGCCGACAAGGACCGCGAGGCCGCGGAGCGCCGCGCCGAGACCAACCGCGCCATGGCCCCCGAGGTCCAGGCCGAGAGCGCGCGCTACCGGGCGCTCTCCGGCTACGTCGACTCCAACGACATCGTGACCCAGGCCGCCCAGGGGCGCGTCAAGGTGGAGGACCTCCCGGCGGAGGCGCTGCCCGCTCCGATGCGCGCCATGGCTCCCGCCCAGCGCAAGGCGTACGTCGAGGAGAAGAAGGCCGAGCGCGAGAAGCTCGCGAGCGAGGTCAAGGAGCTGTCCAAGAAGCGCGACGACTACCTCCGCAGCGCCGCTCCCGCCCCCGCCGCCTCCTTCGACGAGGAGGTGAAGGACACGGTTGCCAAGCAGGCCAAGAGCTACGGCATCGCTTACTGAGCTGTGGCCCGAGCTCGCCGCGGGCCTGTCACTTCTCAGGGCACGCTTGCGGCTCGGGTTGCGCGTGGGCTGCTGAAGATATGTCAGCGCGCATCAACATGGTGGCGCGTCCTTGTGGCTCCTGGCTCGAGCGGCGAAGGAGGGCCGTGCTTCGAACGCGCCCCGGTCGCTGCACTGGGCTTCACCATCCCCGCGCGCTGACGCTTGCGGCTCACTTCGCCGCCGCCTGAATCTGCGCCCGCCACAGCGCCGCGTACTCGCCCCACAGCTCCGGCCGCGCCAGCTCCTGCGCCCGAGCCAGCTCCTTCGAGGCGCCTCCACCGTCCCCGCTCTCGCGCAGCGCCTGCGCATAGAAGAGGTGGTTCAAGGGGTGGGACGGGTAGGTGTCCACGGCCTCCTTGAGCAGCTCCATCGCCGCGTCCAGGTCGCCGGGGCCCGCCGGCCAGGACGGCGCCTTCAGGTAGAGCATCCCCAACGCCCGCAGCGGCCCTCCCAGCTCGATCTCCTTGGCCGCCTGCGAGGTCTTGAGCGCCGCCATCTCCACCGGCAGCAGCGGCAGCGCCGCCATCCCCCGCTGCTGGATGGCCAGCCCCAGGTTGACCGCCATCCAGTAGCTGGCTCGCGGGTCCCGGTCCGGCGCGCCCGCGGCCTTGCCCGCCTCCAGCCCCACCTGCGCGATCGTCTCGAGCCGGGCGGCGTCGGTCTCCCACTCCGTCAGCACCGCCGCACAGTGCGCCACGGCGATGGCCGCGCCGGTGTGGTGCGGGCTCATGGCCAGCGCCCGCTGGGCCAGCGAGAAGCCGAGCAGCTTCTGGTCGTGGGTCGTCAACGTGGAGCAGAGCCGCTCGGAGGCCGCGGCGAGCCCCGTGGCGTCCTTGCCCAGCACGCCCACGTCGAAGGTCACGGTGGGGGCCGGCAGCGGCGCGAGGACCGGCGGGCGACTGAAGAAAAAGCAGCCCGTCAGCTGGAAGGGCAGCAGCGCCACCAGCAGCACTCTGAGGGCTCGGTCGGTCGGCACGGGCCGAAACGGCATGGCGGGAGCCATACCACGGGCAAGCGGCTTCGCCCACAGATGCCGGGCTGGGGGGCTTCGGGCTCCGGGCTTCGGGCTTCGGGTCAAGCCGCCGGCCTCCAGAGCCGAGCCCTGCCAAGACTCGACGACGAAGGAACTAGGCCGTCGCCGGAGGCTGCGTCACCGGCGCCTCGGGCGGAACCTGAGGGTCGCGCGCTCCGTCGGGCTTCTCGCGAAACAGGATCCAGAGCGCCGCCGGCAGCGCGGTGAAGTCCGCCACCATCGAGAGCAGGAACGCCAGCGCCGTCACCACGCCGAACTGGCGCAACAGCGGCAAGCCGGAAGGCGCCAGGGCGATGAAGCCCGCGGCGTTGATGAGGGTCGCGAAGATGATCGCCCGCCCGGAGATCAGCAGGCTGTGGCGCAGCGCCTTCTCCATGCTGGCCCCGCCCTTCTGGCCCTCTTGCAGGTGGTAGAAGAAGTGAATCTGGTCGTTCTCGGTCGTGCCCAGCACGGTGGTGGCCAGGATGATGGTCGCCACGTTGAGCGAGCCGCCGAAGAGCCGCATCGCCAGGAAGGTCGCCAGGATCGCGAAGAGGCTGGGAATCATCGCCATCAGCCGCGCGGCGCCGTTGCGGAAGACCACCAGGAAGGTCAGGAAGATCAGCACCGCGGTCAGCGCGAAGCTCTCGGTCAGCGTCGGCACCAGGTTCGCGCCGATCTTCGACTGCAGCACCGACTGCCCGACGACCTGGATGCTGGCTTCCTTGAGCGCCGGGTTCGCCTCGCGGTTCTTGGCCCACGCCTCGTTGATGCCGTTGATCAGCTTCTCGAACTCGGCGTAGTCGCTGCCGTGGGTGATGACCATGATGTTCGCGTTCGAGAGCGTCTTGGTGTCGATGAAGCCCTGGAACTCGACCTCGGAGATGAGCAGCTGCTCGAGGTCGCTGGTCGCCTCGGCGAAGCCGTCCGGGTCGGTGGGCAGCTGATCGCTCTTGCCGCCCAGGAAGCGCTTCATGCGCAGGATGCTCGTGGGGCCCAGGGCACTGGCCACGTACGGGTTCTTCTCCAGGTCGCGGCTGAAGGCCTCGAGCCCGCGCAACAGCTCGGGGTCGATGACGCCGCCCTTGGCCGTCTTGACCCAGACGCGCGCCACCGAGAGGCCGGAGACCGACTTCTCGAAGTAGCGCATGTCCCGGTACAGCGGCATGTCCTTGTTGACGTACTCGATGGCGTCGACCTCGACCTTCATCGGGGCGAGCCGCCCCGACAGGCCGAAGAGCGCGATGGCACCCGCGACGCAGATGACCACCGGGACGATGACCAGCGCCCACCGGTACCGGTAGGTGAAGCCAGGCAGGAACTCGACGAAGCGCTCGTAGAACCTCTCGAGGCGGTCGGGCGACTCCTTGACCCCGCGGGTGGGGCAGTCGAACAGGCGCTGCAGCACCGGGAAGAGCGTGAAGCAGACCACCCAGGTGACGACCATGCCCACCGCGATCCAGACGCCCATCTCGCGGACCGGGCGGATTCTGCGAGACCCCCAGGGCCGCGAAGCCGAGCATCGCCGCGAAGAGCGAGGCGGTCACCGGCAGGAACTTGTTGGCGATGGCGAACGGGTGGTGCTCGTCCAGCGCCACGTCCGCCGGCTTGTCCACGTAGCGCGAGTGCAGGTAGACGAGGCTCGCGGTCGCGGTCACCAGGATGGTCAGCGGGATGGCCGCGCTGATCATCGCGAAGCTGTACCCCAGGGGCCAGGCGAAGCCGATGGAGAGCGCGACGGTGGTCCCCAGCGCCAGCACCATCGCCGCCAGCGCGCGCCACGAGCGGTAGATGAGGACGATGAGCAAGAGCACGAAGACGACGAAGGCCGGGATGTAGACCGAGTAGGCCGCCGACATCTCCTCCTCGAGCCAGGTCTCGATGTACGGGCGGCCGACCTTGCGCACGGTCTTGATGGCGCTGTCCGGCCCGCCGATGGGGGGCAGGGCCTTGTCGATGCCGTGCAGGGCGTGGTTGCGGCCCTTCTGCTCGGTGGTGGTGACGAGCGTCGCGATGGAGAGGAAGCCGTCGCCGACCAGGCCCTGGCGCTTGAAGAGGTCGGTCCCGGTGCAGAACGCCTTGAAGGCGGCTGCCTCCTCGGGGGTCGCGGAGAAGGTGGGGTGGGTGCGCTGCCAGACCGAGAGGGCGGAGTTCGGGCGGACGTTCTCCACTTTTGAGAGACGCTGCTCGAGCGCCATCAGCTCGCGCAGGGCCTCGGGCTTGTAGGGGTCCGCCGACTCCAGAAGGAGCATCGCGATCTGCGCTTCCGGGAAGACCTGCTGGAAGGCGCGGGTGGCGACGTAGTCGGGGTCCGACTCCACCACCATCCGGTCGATGGAGTCGTCCTTGGGCACCATCAGGGAGCCCCAGATGCCCAGGGGCAGCAGGGCCGCATAAAGCGCAAGGATTATGCGCCGTTGCTTGATGATTGCCCGGAACGCGCGTTCCATTTTGGTCGGGTCAGCCATGGGGCGTGAAGCCTACACTGGCGCTCTTCGTCCCAGGTAGTGATTGATTCGCGGTTGCAGTAAGCTCTGCGGCCTTTTTTAGGAGGCTCACGACATGCGCACCCGTTCGACCGCCCTGCTGGCCGTCGGTCTCTTGCTTCTGAGCACGCCCGCCTTGGCAGCCGACCCGGTCACGATGGTCATCTGCGCTCCGGGCTTCCCCGGCAGCACGACCGAGGCCCAGGGGGCCATCGATGCGCTCGCCACGGCCATGGCGACTGCGGCCAAGTGGTCGCCCGCCGAGCTGAAGGGCGCCTACTACGAGACGGAAGCCGGCGGCGTTGCTCGGCTTTCCCAGCCAGATGCCGCCATCGCCCTGCTCCCCCTCGCCCTGTTCCTCGAGCAGGAGACGGCGCTCAAGCTCACTGCACGCCAGGCCGCCATCATGAAGGGCAAGGCCGACGCCAACGAGGTCTGGGCACTGGTCGCCAAGAAGGGCGCCGTGCCGAACGCCGAGGCGCTGGCCGGCTACGAGATCCAGTCGATCGTCGGCTTCTCGCCCAAGTTCATCAAAGGCCCGGTCCTGGGGCCGTGGGGCAAGCTGCCGGACGGCATCAAGTTCACCCAGACCAAGCAGGTGCTCTCGGCGATGCGCAAGGCCGCCAAGGGCGACAAGGTCGCGCTGGTCCTCGACTCCGAGCAGACCGCCGCCATCGCCACCTCGCCCTTCGCCGCCGACCTGGAGATCGTCTACAAGTCCGGCCCGCTGCCCATGGGCGTCGTCGCCACCGTCAACGCCAAGCTCTCCGACGCCAAGTGGAAGCCGATGGGCGACGCGCTGCCGAAGCTGGGCGCAACCCCGGATGGCGCCAAGGCGCTCGAGGGCGTGTGGAAGCTGCGGTTCGACGCGCTGGACGCCAAGGGCGTCGACGCCGCGCGCAAGGCGTTCGCCGAGGCGAAGTAGCGCCCCACCCCCGCCTCCCCGTCGCAAATGGTTGGTCGGACCAAAGGGAAGTGGGCTCACTGCTCCGGTGAGGAGCCCGCCTCTGCCCGTTCCGACCATGGGCATGACACCGAGTAGAACGAAGAAACCGGATTGCTCGGGCGTGGTGTTGCGTCAAAGATCCTGTAAGGGACGTGCTGGTCAGGGCTGATTCGGCCCGAGGTAGTGCTCGCGGAACAGCGCCTCGGCCTGGCGCAGTAGCCCCGGGCCCGAGCGCAGACCGTGCTGGTAGGCGCGCTCCATCATCGAAGGGGAGTCGCCCTCGATCGGAGGCGGCAGGTCGGCCTCGATCTGCGCGAGCAGATCCTGCGTCTGCCGCACCACCTCGAGCGCCCGGTCGGCGGTGACCAGCTCGTCGCGCAGCCGGAAGGCGAGCTGGCAGAAGTAGGCGTCGCAGGCCTTCGGTCGCTCGAGATAGATGGAGCACAAGGCCCCGCGCTGCGCGGCGCAGGCGAGGCGGATGGCCTTCTGGCCGTTGCGGCGCACCGCCGTCGGGATGCCCTTGGCTTTGAGCTGCTCGACCTCGGCATCCGAGAGCAGTGCGTACCGGAAGAAGGCGCCGCGGCAACACACCCCGCAGACCTGACAGAGCTCGCCCATCGTCATGATGGCGCGCGAGGTTACTTCACCCGGCCCCGTCGCGGGACGAAGATGTCGCCGTGAGCTTCCCCGCCCAGGAGACGATCGACGCCGTCGCGGTCCTCAGCGCGGTCGTCGCCGTCCCCATCGCCTTCCGCCACTTCCTGCGTCCGGCTAAGGAGGTTCAGGCACACGTCCGGCAAGCTGGACTGCTGCTGCACCCGTGGACCCTGTTCCTGGCGACGAGCGTGCTCTGCCTCCTCAACCAGGTGGCGGTCGGCACCTACGTCCTCGCGGTGCACGGGGGAGATTCCACCTTCATCACCCAGCACGTCGGCGGCTACTACTTCCACTGCGACTTCGACTTTCCGGGCGTGCGCTGGCTCGCGGCGACGCTCGGGCCCGACGGCGCCCGATGGCTCGAGCCGGCCATCCTCCGGGTCAACGCGTTCCTGGAACTGCCGTTCGCGCTCTTCGCCTACCTCGCCATCGCGCGGCTCTTCGACCGGGGCGTGCCGAACCTGCTGCAGCGCAGCCTGCTCGGGCCTCTGGCGGCCGCGAGCTACACGGCGGTGCTGATGCTGGTCGAGGTGTTGCTCTGGAACCCCTACACCCTCGACGACCTGGTCATCCGGGTGATCGCCGGCGTGGTCATGGCGGGCGTCCTCATCGCACTGGGGCGACGCGAGGGATCCGAACACGCACGTCGACGGTCGCTCCCCTCGCTGCTCGTGGCCTTCGTGGGCGCCGCCTGTGCCGCGGGCGTGGTGCTCGCGCTCTACGACCTGACGCTGCTCTACAACCTCGGCCATCTGAAGACCCTGGGCGTCCCGCTGCTGCTGATGGCCGTCGTCGCGACCGGCGCGTTCGCTGTCGTCGAGCCCGTCGACGCGTGGATGGACGCGATGGGCCGCCGGCGCTCCGCGTGCGTCGAGGCGGTGTCGTCCGTCGCGGCGACCCTCTCGGTTGTCTTCTTCGTGCCGGCGCTCGCCGTGCGCTACGGGCTGCACCATCCCATCGGCCGGATCGTCGGGTTGGCGGTCCTGGCGATCTCGGTCGCGTGGGGGCTCGCGGCGGCGGCGCGCGCTCCCGGGATCCGTCGCGGGCGCTGGGCGGCGGGGCTGGCCTCAGGGCTGGCCGCCGGAATCGGCGCGGCTGCGCTCGTCCACCCCTGGCTGCCCGTTCGTCCGATGGTCGAAGCCGCGCTGGTCGTCTACGCTGCGGCCTTCGTGGGTGGCCTGTCGTTCGTCTGGACGCTGGTCGAGAAGGCGCTGCCGCCTTCGATTGAGCCGTGAGGAGGGAGCACGATGCACGTTGCGCTCATCGCACTGGTGCTGCTGGCAGGTCCGGGCAAGCCGAGCAAGGCCTTCGTGGACCTGGACCCGAAGATCGTCGCGGCCGCCGGGCTCAAGGCGAAGGGCTTCGAGCTGGTCGACGTCGGCAACGAGAACGGGCGCCTCCAGGCAGATCCCAATGGCGTCCCCGCGGACGAGCCGGCGCCGGCGTGGGCTTCGGCCGCCATGAAGAAGGACTGGGAGACGGGCGCCGCCGCGTGCCGCGCCAAGGTCGGTCCCAAGCCGCAGGCCGGAGACATGAAGGTGCTGTTCTGTGCCAAGGACCTGGCGAGCGCGCTCTGGCAGCGGCACCTGGAGCGGCTCGACCCGAAGGGCCTGGTGCTGGGCGGCGGGTTCCTGGAGATGGAGGACGAGGAGGGAGCGAAGAGCTTCCCGGTCTCCATCTACGGCTATCGCGTCGACGAGGCGCAGGTGCGCACCCTCGCCGCCAAGGCCAAGAGCAAGGATGAAGCCTTCAAGCTGGCGGTGACCTTCGTGGGGCAGATCCTCGAAGGCAAGGGCGAGGCGAAGAAGCGCGAGATCCTGCGGCAGCTTCCGGCGGGGCCGGCGGCCGGCAAGGAGCCACGCAGCGAGCTCGTGCAGTTCAAGCCAGTGGAGGTGTCGGCGAACTGTTCGCCGGTGCTGCCCAAGCGGCTCGAGCTCACTTCGGAGAGCCTCAAGGCGGCGACGGACCTCGACAAGCTCTACGGGCTCTCGGTCAAGGACGGCATGGCCGCCAACCGCGAGTGCAGCTTCGAGTACTCCGCCGAGACCGGCGACTCGGTCGAAGTCTTCAAGGCCGAAGGCAAGCTCGCCTGTGAAGGCAAGACCTACGAGTCCAAGCAGATGGCCATGGGCGTGGCGGCGGTCGAGGAGCTGGTGCTGCGAGATTCTGCTGGGCAAGGCGATCAAGGAGTGGTGTGGGGGCAGGTGAGTTTCGGAAGGAACCCCTCAAGTTAAGGTGCCTTAACTTGAGCCCCGCCCGCCGGGCCGAAAGCCAGCCATTTCTTAGTGGTTACAAGGTTTTAGATGAGAATGTGCTGAGATTCTTCTGCACGCCGGCCCGTGGCAGGCAGGCGGTGTAGCGGCAAGTGGGCTGATGTGGTATAGGGCTGTCTCCGTTCTGAGTTACGGGGTGAGAGGCAGCAATGCAGAGCCGTTTCCAAGTTTTGGGTCTCCGTCGCGGCGTTGGGTCTTTCAGCCTGCGGCGGCTACGGTTCCAGCGGCACCGAGACCATCCGCAACGACTCCACCGCGGTCGGCTCCGACCGCGATGTCGGGACCGAAGCCGGCGCGCTGATGGGCTCCTACCAGGCCACCGAGGGCACGCTGTTGGGCCTGGTGCTGGCGAAGAAGGACGGCAAGCGCGTCTTCGTGGCCGACCAGCAGGTCGTGTGCTTCAAGGCGCCGTGCCTGCCCGCGCACCTGGCCGGCACCTGGGCAGCGGTGGACGGGACGCTGCGCCTGACCGAGAACGCCAACAAGCACGTCTACGAGTACACGCTCGCGGGCAGCAAGCTGACCCTGAAGGATCCGTCGACTCACCGTGCGGTGGGCGCGATGACCCGGGTCCAGAGCTGGTGCGGCGAGTCGGCCCACTGCGAGCTGCAGACCGTCTCCCAGCCGATGGCGAACGGTGGCGCCTCTGAAGTCGTCTGCCGCGCGGACCAGACCTGCGGCATCGCCACCGGAGAGGTCGGATTGGGCGACGAGTGCGGCGAGCTTCCCGTGTGTCGACGGGCTGCGCTGCCAGGACGGCGTTTGCGCTCCCTAGGTTGGGGTTGCGAGAACCTTGAACGAGGGCCGCCCGCAAGGCGGCCTTTTCGTTGGGTCGAACAGCGCCGACGCATGGGCCCGCTCGCCCGTCCAGCGTCCCGCCGAGCGACCTCCAGCCGACACATCCGGCTGCTTGACGGATCAAGTTGCGGCGCAGATTCTCTCGCGCGCTTCCGAACCGAGTACCCCTACAGCCTACGGGCTACAGCCTAAAGCCTGCCTCTATGCCCATCCTCAAAGGCGCCGTCACCTTCGCCCGCTTCCGCGTCGAAGGCTTCGACAAGCGCGAGACGAACTGGATCCCGAAGAACCTGAAGATCCACCCCTTCGAGCCCATCCGGAAGCAGAGCGAGGACGAGCGCTCGGTCGGCTGGGTCGAGCCTCGAGAACCGCGACGCGGTGGAGTTCTCCACCGGTGCCGTGCACTACGGCGAGTACGCGCTCTTCAGCTACCGCGTCGACGTCCTCAAGGTCCCCGGCGGCCAGCTCAAGGAAGAGCTGGAGAAGTGGGCGAAGAACTACGAGGCCGAGCACACCCGGCCCGCCAGCCGGCGCGAGAAGAACGATGCGCGCGCGGCGCTCAAGCAGCAGCTGCGCCAGAAGCTGACGCCCCGGACGAAGACCTTCGACGTCGCCTGGAACCTGAAGACGCAGGAGCTGCAGATCTGGGCCTCGAGCCGCAAGACGATCGAGGAGATTGAGAGCGCGCTGGAGAAGACCTTCAGCATCAAGGTGGTGGCGCTGGCGCCCATGACCGCCGCGGCGGCGCTGGGCATCAAGGAGGAGGATTCGTCGCCGACGCCGGACCTCTCGTGGCCGGACTTCGATGCGGCAGGCGGCGCGGCTGAGGAGGTGGGCGATGTCTAAGCGCGCGCAGGCCCGGACGGACGCGAAGTTCGCCAAGGGCGAGGTCGGCATCGACGGCGAGGCCACCGAGCAGAAGCAGGACGAGGCCGAGGTCGAGCGTGGCAAGGCCCGCGAGGCGTATCTGAAAGGCAAGGCCTACCTCGGCCGCGAGTTCTTGACCTGGCTGCTCTACAAGAGCGAGTCGGGCGACCCGCTGGTCACCGTGGGCAAGGACCCGGTGGTGGTGCTCTTCACCGGCCGGCTCACCCTGCGCGGCATCGCCGGCGAGATCACCGAGATGTCGGCGCGCGGCGCGCTGGCGCCGTACTCGGTGCTCGTGCGGCAGTCGATGGACCGCGGCCTGCTGCTCCACGGAGCGCGGCTGCGCGTGACCCACGGCGAGAAGGTCTACGAGGTCGGCCTGGACGCCGACTACCTCGACATCAAGAGCGCCAAGCTCCCCGAGATGATGAGCGAGGAAGAGGACGACCAGCTCACCGAGCGGCTGTGGCTCTCCGAGCAGCTGGGCGCCATTCTCCAGGCGCTGCTCGAAGAGTTCATGAAGGTGCGCGGCAGCCGCAAGTGGAACTCGGTCGTCGGGCAGATGAAGTCCTGGATGCGCGGCGAGGGGTAGCTCCTCCACGCTTGTCCATGCCACACGGAACGGACCGCCGGCCTCATGCCGGCGGCGCCGTGTCTGGCTGCCTTGAGTGAACGAGCGCTCGAGGCTGAACCCGCCAGGCCATCGTCAAGCACCTGCAGGTGCTGCAGGGCGCGGGGTTGGTCAAGCCGGAGAGGCGCGGGCGCGAGGTGCTCTACACGCTGGAGGCGCGGCGGCTGGACGAGGCTCGCGAATTCCTGGAGGCGGTCTCCGCGCGGTGGGACCGAGCCCTGGAGCGGCTGCGCCGAACGGTAGAGAAGCCGTGAAACAGAAATGCAGTTCAGCTCTCGTGGAGAGCTTCCGCGGTGAGCAAAGACGTCGCAGGAGTTCCCCCTCTCCGCGAAGCCGGAGAGGGGGACAGGGGGTGAGGCCCGTCAGTCCGCGCGCCCCTCGCGCGCCGGCGCGCTGGTCATGAAGTCCTGCTGGAAGCGCCTGGCGTAGCTCTCCACCAGCTCGTCCACGCGCTTGACGTCCTTGCCCCGCAGGATGACCGCCGCGTGCTGCTCCTTCTTGGGCAACAGGTAGACCTCGGGGTCGTCGTACCGGGACATGTCGGGCCACTGCTGCTTGGCCAGCGTCACCACCACGCCGCCGTACTCCTTGCGCCGCTCTGGGAGCTTGTAGGGGACAAGGCCCTGGTCGAGCTCCAGGTTCGCCCACTCCTCCCAGAGGTTGATGCCGGTGGAGGCCTCGACGAGGTCGGAGATGAAGGCGCCGCCGACGCGGGCCGCGGTCTCCAGGAAGTAGAGCTTGCCGTCCTTGGTGCGGATGAACTCGGTGTGGCTGACGCCGCGGTGCTGGCCCAAGGTCGCCATCACCTTCTCGTTGAGCGCCAGGAGCTCCTTCTCCTCCTTGCTGCCGCGCTCGACGGTGCGGGTGCGCCAGACGCCGCCGCCGTGGGCGACGTCGAAGGGCGGCGCGCCGCAGCGGTGCGCCTCGGCGAAGACCACCTTGCCCTCGCTGACCAGGCAGTCGACGTGGCAGACGTCGCCGGGCACGTACTGCTCCAGCAGGAAGTAGCTCTGCTTGTCGCCCAGCTGATCGAGGAAGCGCCAGACCTCCTCGGCGTCGTGCATCTTGCGGATGCCCGAGGCGCTGGCCTCGCTGCGCGGCTTGCACATCCACGGCGCCGGCACCCGGGCCATGAACTCGCGCAGCTCGTCGTAGTTGAAGATGGGGCAGAACTCCGGCACCGGCAGCCCGCCCTCCTTGGCCCGGACGCGCATCGCCAGCTTGTCGCGGAAGTGGCGGGCGAGGCTCGCGCCCATGCCCTTCATGCGCAGGTGGTCGCGCAGGCCGGCGGCGACCTCCACGTCGTAGTCGTCCATCGCGGCGATGAGGTCGAACTTCGTCCCGCGCATCAGGTAGGTGACCGAGTTGATGGTGTGCTCGAGCGGCGCGCGCACCTCCTGCACGTGGAACTGGTCGATCAGCTCGCGCGGCCAGGGGTCGTTGACGTGCTTCTCGGTGGTCAGGAGCGTCACGTGCGCGCCGCGCTTCTTGCACTGCTTGATGAACCGGTCGCCTTTGAAGATGCCGGACAGCACCAGCACGTTGAGCGGACGCTTTTCCATAGACCCTCGGGAAGTCGCGAGTGAGACGGCGTGGACGGCGGAGCGGGACGTCGAGAGGGAAAGTGTCGACCGGCGAGGGGGCTCGTCGCAAGGTCGGCCCAGCCGCCTCCACCCGTCATCGCAGGACTGCGCCCATCACGGGCTGGACGAGGAGGACGCGCTGGGGCGCCAGTCGGCGTCCTTGCCGTCGGCGACCTTCCTGGCCTTCTTGCCCTCCCGGTCCACCACCATCAGCTTGCAGCCAAGGGGAGTGACGCAGGCCTGGAAGACGACGCGGGTGTGCTCGCCGTTCCAGGCGGCCTCCGAGATTCCGTCGCCGTCGGCGAACTGGGCCGCCTTGTGGAGCAGGACTCTCTTGTCACCGTCGACGCGGTAGAGCGCGCCGCCCTCGACGACGAGGTCCTTGCTGCGCGAGGCGACGCTGACGAGGTCGGGGACGCCGTCGATCACGTGCGGGTGCGAGCCGTCGGCCCCCATGGACCAGCGCGCCCAGGCTCCGTCCTTCATCGCCACGAACTCGATGGCCGACCCGTCGGCCGTCCAGCGCGGGTGGAGGCAGTTGCCGTTGATCTTGTCCGTGCTCGCGAAGCGCTTCACCGGACGCCCGTCCGCGAGCTGGAGCGTGAAGATGGCGCTCTGGCCGTTCTTCTCGCGGGCGGTGAAGACGAGCTTCGCCCGGATCGGGCGCGGCGGCGGAGGTGATGGCTGCGAGGAGAATCGGGACGATCATCGGTGACTCCTGCTGGGACGGTCTCAAGTCATGTCACAAAGCAGCTGCCTATCTTCAGCAGCCGAGGGGTTCGGGACGGCGTGTCGGTTCGAGAGACTGATGAAGGGTCGCGGGGAAGGTCGCGAAGAAAAGTGCGCCGGTCGGGCTGGAGCCGACTGCCTCTTCGCCACCCCGCGCGACCGCGATGCGTACCCCGGTGCGCTGCCGGGGCTCAGGGGGCGCGCTCTGGCATCCGGCCCAGAGGCACGCAGAGCGTTCGCCCCGTCGCAGGGTGCGTGAAGACGTCCGCGTCGATGTCGAAGACGGCGCGGAGGTGCTCCTTGGTGATGACCGATGCGGGCGGGCCCTCCACGACGATCCGACCCGCCTTGAGCGCGACGACGTGGTCGGCGTGGCGGGCCGCGTGGTTGATGTCGTGCAGGACGAGGATCAGCGTCCGCCCGAGGGCGTCCCGGAGGTGGTCGACCAGCTCGAGGACCTCCAGCTGGTGGGCTGGGTCCAGGAAGGTCGTCGGCTCGTCCAGGAGCATCACCTCTGCCTCCTGCGCCAGGGCCATGGCGATCCACGCGCGCTGCCGCTGTCCTCCGGAGAGGGTCTGGAGGGTGCGGCCCTGAAGCGCTTCGACGCCGGCTCGCGCCAGCGCGGCCTCGACGGCCAGGCGATCGGCCTTGGACTCAGCCCCCCACACCGAGCGATGGGGAAACCGGCCCAGCGCCACCAGCTCGCGCACGGTCATCTCCCCGGGCGCCTCGGGCAGCCTGCGGGAGATAGCCCACGTGCCGGGCGAGCTCGCGGGTGGGCCAGTCGGCCAGCGCCTTGCCGTCCAGGAGCACCGCGCCCGCCTTCGGCGCGAGCAGACGGCACAGCCCCTTGAGCAGCGTGGACTTGCCGGATGCGTTCGGACCGACGAGGACCGTGGTGCGCCCGACGGGCACGTGGAGGCTCATCCCGTCGACGACCAGCTCGTCGCCATACGCGAGGCAGAGGGTATCGGCGTCGAGGCGAGGCATGGGTGGCGGCGATTCTAGCCGGGGCGCGCTCGAGTCGCCGGCGTCCTCGGCGGTGGCCCGCCCCGGCTCCGCTTGGGGGTTTTCCCCCTATCCAGGGTTCAGCGACAGGGCTACGGCTCCCGCGCAGGCTTTCGACCCGAAGACCGGAGAGTTCATGTCCGCGCAAGCGCGCCCGAATCCCATCGTCTCCCCAGCCCTGGCCGTGGTCCTCGCCCTGGCTGCCGGCTGCGGCGGCACCAACACCCCGGGCCCCGACGCCGGGCAGCCGGCCGACGCCGGAGCGACGCCGGCCATCGTGGTGGCCGAGCGCGTCTTCACCCCGGACTCGAGGCTCTACTACCTGAGCGTGGTGAGCGAGGTCCCCACCGGCAAGCTCGACCGGAGCAAGGCGCGCGAGTTCACCAGCGCCGACCTCGAGGTGTTCGACGGGGCCATCTTCCTGCGCGACCGCCAGGCGAACACCATGACCCGCTTCTCCGTCGGCAACGACCTGAGCCTGGTCGAGGAAGGAAAGTTCAGCTTCCAGTCCACCGGCTTGCCGTCCAGCCGCGCCTACAGCGCCTATCTGTCGCCGACGCAGGCGTACGTGCTCGATGGCAAGGGTCGCCGGATGATCGGCTGGAACCCGAAGGAGATGAAGCTCACCGGCGAGACCAAGTCGCTCGCCTTCCTCGAGAAGACCGACCTGCCCGACCTCTCCCTGGGCGTGCCGACCACCGTCGGCTCGCAGGTCTTCGTTCCGGTCAGCTGGAGCGACAGCGCCAACCTCGTCATCGCCGCCGGCGCGGCCGTCATGATCATCGACTCCACGATGGCCAAGGACCCGGTGGTGCTCGAGGACGACCGGGTCGGCGGCAGCTACGTCGTCTGGGGCCTGGGCGGCGACGCCTACGTCGGCGGCACGGTCGGCGGCGACGTGAAGCTCTTCGGGCACGCGCTGGGGGGCGGGGCCGCGCCCAACGCCGGCGTGGTCCGCGTCAAGTCCGGCGCCTCGGCCTTCGACTCCAGCTACTCGGTCGATCTGGACAAGGCCACCGGCACCATCGGCTCGTGGGGCATCCACCTGCTCGACGCGACGCACGTGCTCGCGCAGATCCTCGACCCGGCGGTCGACAAGGCGAGCATCGCGACCCCGGACGACTTCTACGCGTCGACCGAGTTCTTCTACGTGCTGCTCGACACCGCGACCGGCACGTGGACGAGGCAGGACGCGATCCCCAAGGGCGGCGTCGGCAACGCCCAGGAGCACGTCGTCGACGGCGTCCTCTACGTGCAGGTCTCCGGCCCCAACGCCGCCGAGGTCCACGGCGTCACCGCCGCCAACGGCATCGGCGCCAAGGTGTTCGAGGTGCCGAGCGGCGACCTGTGGTTCATGCGCAGGCTGCGGTGACCTCGGGCGCGAGGGCCATGGCGCTGGTGGCGGGTCTGGCGGCGTGGGCCGCCGGCCCGGCAGGAGCGGTGTCCGCGCCGGATGGCGGCGTCGCTCCCGAGCCAGCGGTGGCCCTCGCTCTGCCTGCGCCCGCTCAGAATCAGGAGGTCGCGGCGGAGACGCCTGAGCAGCCGCCCGCCGCGGACGCCGGCTTCCAGACGACGGTCCGGGCCAAGTCGGAGGCCCAGCGCCTGCGGGAGTCGGCGCAGGCCGTGAAGGTCGTGGAGACCAGGCAGGCGCGCCGGCAGTCCGCCGACCTGGGCGAGGTGCTGGCGCGGACCGAGGGGGTCGCCGTCCAGCGCACGGGCGGCCTCGGTTCGGGCACCCGGCTCTCGCTCAACGGCCTCACCGACGACCAGATCCGCTTCTTCCTCGACGGGCTGCCGCTGGACCTCGCCGGCTATCCGTTCGGCCTCTCCAACGTGCCGGTGAACCTGGTCGACCGCGTGGAGATCTACCGGGGCGTGGTCCCGGTGCGCTTCGGGGCCGACGCGCTCGGCGGCGCGGTCAACCTCGTCAGCGAGCCGCTCCGGCCGGGCCCGCGCGGGGCGCTCTCCTACGAGCTCGGGTCCCACCAGACCCACCGCGTGACGCTCGCGGCCAGCGATCGCGACGCGTCGGCCGGCACCTTCGTCCGCGGCACAGGCTTCTTCGACGCCGCCGAGAACGACTACCCGGTCGACGTCGAGACCTGGGACCCGTCCGGGCAGCTCTCGCCGGCCCGGGTCTCGCGCTTCCATGACGGGTACCAGGCCGGCGGCGGCAGCCTGGAGACGGGCGTCGTCGGCCGGTCATGGGCGCGGCGGCTGGCGGTGCGCGGCTTCATCACCGGGTTCGCGCGCGAGCTGCAGCACGACCTCGACATGCAGGTGCCGTACGGCGAGGCGGCGCTCGGACGCACCGGGCTGGGCGCGACGCTCTTCTGGTCGGTGGATCTCCCGCGGGAGCTGAGCCTGGACGTGAGCGCCGGCTACGCCTTCGAGCGCACCTGGCTGCTCGACGTCAGCCGCTGCGTCTACGACTGGTACGGGCGCTGCGCCGGCCAGCGGCCGCAACCGGGCGAAGTGGAGGGCGTGCCCCACGACCAGGTCATCTGGGGCCACAGCGGCTTCGGGCGGGTGAACCTCGAGTGGCGGCCGCGCTCGCAGCACACCGTGCGCCTCTCGGTCGCGCCGACCTATGTCACCCGCACCGGCGACGAGCGGCAGCAGCGCAATCCCTCGGCGCGCGACCCGCTGACGGCGCGCAAGGACCTCTTCACGCTGGTGGCCGGGGCCGAGCACGAGCTGCAGGCCTTCGACGGCCGCCTCGACAACGTCGCCTTCGCCAAGGGCTATCTCCAGCTCGTCCGCGGGGAGGAGGCGCTCTTGGGCGGCTTCTTCCGCGACCGCAGCCGCGACTCGAAGCGGGCAGGGGTCGGCGACGCCTTGCGCTTCCGCTTCGCCGACCCCGTCTGGGCCAAGCTCTCGTACGAGTGGGCGACGCGGCTGCCGCGCCCCGACGAGGTCTTCGGAGACGGCGGCCTGGTGCAGGCCGACCTGGACCTGGTGCCCGAGAGCAGCCACAACCTGAACGCCGGGGTGACGGTCGACGCCCGCGACACCCGCGCCGGCTCGTTCCGCCTCGACCTCCATGGATTCCTGCGCGAGGCGAGCCAGCTCATCGTCCTGCTCGGCAACGACCGGTTCTACAGCTACCACAACGTCTACAGCGCCCGGTCGCTGGGCGTGGAGGCGGCGGCCGGCTGGACCGAGCCGCACGGCTACCTGGCGCTCGACGCCAACGTCACCTACGTCGACTTCCGCAACACCTCGGCGACAGGGAGCTTCGCCGACTACGCCGGCGACCGGGTCCCCAACCGTCCCTACTTGTTCGCCAACGCCGCGGCGCGAGGCCAGCTCCGCGAGCTGGCGATGCCGGGAGACGAGCTGGCGCTCAGCTACTCGCTGCGCTACGTGCACGACTACTTCCGGGGCTGGGAGAGCGTGGGGATCCACGCCTACAAGCAGCGGGTGCCGGAGCAGCTGCTCCACTCGCTGGCGCTCACCTACCTCTTCCGGCTGGACACGGCGCGTCTCACCGCGTCGGTCGAGGCGCAGAACCTCACCGACGAGCCGGCGTTCGACGTCTACGGGGTCCAGCGCCCGGGACGGACCTTCCGCACCAAGCTCACCTGCGAGCTCTGAACCCGGGATCTACTGCGCGCGATGCGGCGACCGCTTCCAGACAGGAGAAGAACCCGGACGGTCCTCGCCGCCGCGGGGCTGGTGTTGCTCTGCTGGGGCTGCCACGAGCCCGCGGAGCCGCGGTCCAGGCCCACAGGGAGGCCTGCGCAAGGAATGAGCGTCGTCGAGCAGCGCGGGGACCGACGCCTGGTCCGGCACGCGGGCGGCGAGACGTGGATCCCGGCGCGTCCGCAGCGGGTGGCTGGAATGTTCCTCGCCAGCGACGACCTGATCTCGCTCGGGGTCCGCCCGGTCGCCGTCGCCGCGAACTGGACTCAGGAGCTGCCCGCCTACGCGCGGCGGCACTTCGACCCGCAAGGCGTTTCGCTGCTGGGGACGACGGGCGTGGGCGGCGGCACCAACCTCGAGCAGCTCTGGGCCGCGTCGCCGGACCTGATCCTGGCGGGTTGGCCCGGAGAGGTGCCGACCCTGAGCCGCATCGCGCCGACGCTGGCGACCTCCTACGACGCGCTCCCCGCCGACGCCTACCAGCAGCGCTTGATGGAGCTGGGCCAGGTGCTCGGGGTGGAAGAGCGCGCGCGGCAGGTGCTGGCCGCGCACCAGCGACGCGTCGCCGAGACCTCGGCCGTCATCCGCGAGCGCCTGAACGGGCGGACCGTTGCCGTCCTGCGCCTGCACGCCCGCCAGCTGCGCTTGCTCGGCATGCGGCACCTGGGCTTCGTCAGCGAGACCCTGGCGCTGCCGGTCGACCCCTATGTGAAGGAGCACATCCCCAGCGACTACTTCGACCTGGTCTCCGTCGAGAGCCTGGCCGAGCTGCGCGCGGGAGTGCTGGTCGTCGCCGTGGACAGCGTGGTGATCGGCGCGCAGCACACGCTCCACGAGGCTCGACGAGAGCCCGCTGTTCCACCGCATCCCCGCGGTCCGCGACGGCCAGGTGATCGAGGTGGACAGCTGGCCCTGGCAGATCCACAGCGTGCTGGCCCACGAGCAGGTGATGGACGACCTGCTAGCGGGCATCCCCAACGTCCTGCCTCCACCTGCGCCATGAACGACCCCGCCCTGGCACGACCGCCGACACAGCCCCCGACGCGGGCGCCCGACGCTGCGACCGAGCTCGTGCGCTGGGGGTGGAACGACGAGGACCGCGTCGCGAACTTCGTGCGCATCATGACCCGCGGCAAGTTCGCCGAGCCGGTGGTGCGCAAGGCCTGGCTCGACACCATGCGCGGCGCGCTGCCCGAGCGAAAGCCGCTGAAGGTCCTGGACGTCGGCTGCGGCCCCGGCACGTGCGCCCTCCTGTACGCGGAAGCTCGGGCACGAGGTGACGGGGCTCGACCTGTCCGACGCGATGGTGCGCGAGGCCCGGGCCGGCGCGGCGGAGGCGAAGGCCGACCACGCGACCTTCCAGCAGGGTGACGCCCAGGCGCTGCCGTTCCCGGACGCGTCCTTCGACGTGGTCTCCAGCCGGTTCGTCATCTTCACGCTCCCGCGGCCAGGTGTGGCGGTGCGCGAGTGGCTGCGCGTGCTGCGGCCGGGCGGGACCATGCTGGTCTTCAATGCGCGGCGCCAGCCGAGCGCCGAGGCGACGGGGCTGCGAGCGTGGCTGGGTGGGGCGGCCGAGCGTCTGCGCGCGAGGCTGCGACGCGGTGACTCCGAGAGCCCGCGCTGGGCCGAGTACGAGCGGGTGGTCAACGCGTTCCCGCTCTTCTTCCACGACGCTGGAATGGTCCAGGCGCTGCTCGACGCCGCGGGCGCGGTCGACGTGGGCAAGCTCGACGCGAGCGCCATCATGGCCGCGCGCGCCGCCGTCGTCTCCCGCCACCCGTGGATCCGCGGGTACGAGCCGATGGAGATCGTCCGGGCCAGCAAGCGGTGAGCTGCCAACGCGCGCTACCGGGCAGCGCGACGCCAGCGGACCAGCATCAGCGCGAACGCCGGCCCGCCGATCAGCGCGACGACGATTCCAGCCGGAGCCTCGGTGGGGGGCACGCAGGTCCGCCCGACGAGGTCTGCCACCACGACCAGAAGGGCTCCCACGAGCGCCGCGGCGGGCAGCAAGGCAGCGTGGCGCGCCCCGACCAGCCGGCGTCCGAGGTGAGGCGCCAGCAGCCCCACGAACGCGATGCCTCCAGCCGCGGCCCAGGCGCTTCCGGCCAGCACCACCGAGCAGGCCGCGAGCTGCAGCCGGAACCTCGAGAGCGAAAGCCCTAGCGCCCGCGGCACGTCTTCGCCGAGCGCGCCGAGGTCCATCGCGGGCGCCAGCCGCACGGCCCAAGGGATGGCGGTGAAGAGCGCAAGGCCAACGGCGAGCACACGTGCGGAGTCCGCACTCGTCAACGTGCCGGTGAACCAGACCAGCAGAGACTCGTAGAGCCGCTCGGGGATTGCGAGCGCCAGCAACGTCATCGCCGCGCCGAGCAGGAGGTTGACCCCGACCCCCACCAGGACGAGCTGCAGGGGGTCGACGTTGCGGCGACGCGTGGCGAGGGCGAGCAGGAACAGCAGCGCCAGCACCGCTCCGACGATCGAGGCGAGCGGCAGCGCCCAGGCCGACGCCGCAAGCTCCGGCGCCAGCAGGACCAGCAGCAGCACTCCGAGCCCCGCGCCGTGCTCGATGCCGAGCAGGCTCGGGTCCGCCAGCGGGTTGCGCACCAGCGCCTGCACCATCACGCCGGCGACGCCGAGGCTGGCCCCGACGAGCGCCCCGAGCAGGACCCGCGGTCCGCGCAGCTCTTGGACCACCGCCGTCGCGGCCGGCGAGCCGGTGCCCAGCAGCCCCGAGACGAGGTCGGAGGGAGCCAGCGGGAGGTGCCCGAGCATCAGCGACAGGACCATGGTCGCGAGGCAGCACAGCAGCAGCAGGCCGCATCGGAGCCAGGCGGCGGAGGAGGCGGACGACGTCACCGGGGCTCCTGCGCAGCGCCGGACTCGGTCTGGCGGGTCGCCCAGAAGAGGAAGAGGGGAGCGCCCAGCGCGGCGGTGACGACTCCGACCGGCAGCTCCATCGGGGGCCTCAAGGACCGAGCGAGCGCGTCGGCCAGGACGATGAGGCAAGCGCCGAGCATCGCCGCGACGGGGAGGTAGCGCCGCTCGTCGAAGCCGGCGAGCTTGCGCGCGAGGTGGGGGACGACGAGGCCGACGAAGCCGACGGGGCCGGTGACCGCCACCGTCGCGCCGGCCAGCAGCAGGACGCTGAGCAACCCCAGCGCGCGCACGACCCCGGGCCTCGCGCCCAGGCCGGCGCTGACCTCGTCGCCGAGCGCGAGCACCCGCAGCGCCGGGGCGAGCCAGGCCACCAAGACGAAGCCGGCGAGCCAGAAGGGGGTCATCACCTTCAGCGCGCTCCAGCTCGCGTTGGTGAGCGCTCCCGCCTGCCACACGAGCACGTCCTGCCCGAACCCGGTCGAGAGGACCACGAGGAGGATGGCCGCCTGCGCGGTCATCGAGACGCAGACGCCCGCGAGCAGCAAGGTGGAGCTGGGAGCGCGGGGCCCGGCCGCGGCGGTGAGGGCGAAGACGAGACCCGCGCCACCGAACGCGCCGGCGAAGGCCACCAGCGCGAGCGATCCGGGGGAGATCCAAGGAAGCGCCCACAGGGCCAGGACCACCGCCAGCCCGGCCCCCGGCTGCACCCCTGCGAGCGAAGGCGCGGCCAGCGGATTCCGAGTCAGGGCCTGGAGGACGCCGCCGGCGGTGGCGAACGCGGCTCCTGCGATCAGTCCGAGCAGGACGCGGGGCAGGCGGGCCTCGCGGATGGCGAGCTGGCGCACGGTGGCCGCGGCGTCCGCCAGGCCCAGCGAGTCCCAGCCGAGGCGTGGCGCCTCCAGCTCCAAGGCGCCGGCTCCGACGCAGAGCCCGAGCCAGGCCACCGCCGCGGTCGCGAGGAGGCAGCCGGCGAGGACCGGGGCCAGGGGCCGCCCATGCGCAGGAGCGACCATCGGCCCGTCCGGCCGGGGGAGGACCACGATCGAAGGAGGGGCGGCTCTCGAGGGTTCCATCGCACGCAGGGCTGAGAGGCGCGCGCCACGCTACGCCTCGTGCGTGGCTGGGTCCACCAGGCGGGGGCGGAAGCGAGAGGCAGAGGAGTGCTTGACCCTGCGAAAACTTCCGCTATGGGAGAGCGGCACAGGGGCAGGGCGAGGTGGCGCATGGCAGGCATCGCAGTCGGAATCGACTTCGGGACATCGAACACCGCCCTGGCGCTCGCGCCGACCGACCGAGAGGGCCCGGCGCAGGTCTTCGCGGTGGACCCCGAGGCCGAGGATCCGCGCCTGCTGCGCAGCGTCCTCTTCTTCCCCGGGGAGAGCACCGACATCCTGGCCGGCGCCCCGGCCATCTCCCGGTACCTCGGCGAGGGCGGCGGGCGCCTGCTGCTCTCGGTGAAGACCTTCCTCTCCTCGCCGCTCTTCAAGGTCACCGAGATCCGCCGGTCGCCCTGGACCCTGGAGAAGCTGGTCGCGCAGATCCTCCGGCCGGTGCGGGAGCGGGTCGAGCAGGCCTGCGGCGTCAAGGTCACCCGCCTGGTGCTGGGCCGGCCCGCGGTCTTCTCCCCCGACCCCGAGGAAGACGCGCTCGCTTCGGGGCGCCTCGTGCGCGCCGCGGAGCTCGCTGGCTTCCCCACGCCCGAGCTGATCATCGAGCCCTTCGCGGCAGCGCTCGAGTTCGAGGCCTCGCTCACCCGCGACACCCTGGTCCTGGTCGCGGACTTCGGCGCCGGCACGAGCGACTTCACGCTGATGCGCCTGGGACCGACGAGGCGGGATCAGCGCGACCGCCGCGCCGACGTGCTGGCCTCCTCCGGCCTCCGGGTGGGTGGGGATTGCTTCGACGCGGCCATCGTGGAGCACCGGCTGATGCCGCTCTTCGGGCACCGCTCCACCTTCAAGAGCCTGACCCTGCGCCAGCCGATCCCGGTGTGGATCACCCGGAAGCTCTTGGCGTGGCACGAGCTGTCGCTGCTGTGCGAGCGCTCGACCATGACCTTCCTCGAGCGCGTCCTCAAGAGCTCGGACGCCCCGGAGGCGGTGCAGAACCTCATCACGATGGCGGAGGAGAACCTGGGCTTCCACCTCTACCGGGCGGTCGAGGCCGCCAAGAGGAAGCTGAGCTTCCGCGAAGACGGCCACCGTCGCCTTCCACCAGAGCGGCATCGACTTCGAGGAGAAGGTGACGCGCAAGGAGTTCGACGCCTGGACGAAGCCGCTGCGGGAGCAGCTCGGCGAGACGGTCGAATCGGGTGCTCGCCCAGGCCGGCGGCGTCGCCCCCGATGCGGTCTTCCTGACGGGAGGCACCTCGCGGGTGCCCTCCGTGCGGCAGATGTTCGTCGACCGGTTCGGTGCGTCGCGCATCTGCGAGGCAGACGCCTTCACCTCGGTGGCCGCGGGGCTCGGCCGGGCCGCGGCGCTGTAGTGCCCGGGAGCGTGGGCGAGATGTCGTGAGGGCGGGAATGGAAGGCCCGTCTCGTGCCTTCCACCCCTCGGGCGGACGCTCCTCGAGCGTGCCCTCGGTTCGGTGCTTCGCTTCCTTCCGAACCGGAGGTCGAACCCGTGTTGCCCCAGAGGGAGGCGACGCCTATTCTCCAGCACCCTTTCGGCCGGGCGGCCCGTGCTGGGAGGCGTGAACATGCTGCTCGACCCCAAGGCGCTGGCCAAGCTCTCGACCGTCAAGCTGCGCGCCCGCGCGGTCGTCGAGGGCGTGCTCTCCGGCCTGCACAAGAGCCCCCACCAGGGGCAGTCGGTCGAGTTCGCCGAGCACAAGGAGTACGCGCCGGGCGACGAGATCCGCCACATCGACTGGAAGGCGTACGGCAAGTTCGACAAGTACTACGTCAAGCGCTACGAGCACGAGACCAACCTGCGCGCCTACCTGGCGGTCGATGCCTCGGCGTCGATGAACTACCGCTCGGGTGACCTCTCCAAGCTGGACGTCGCCTGCATGCTCGCCGCCTCGCTCGCCTACCTGCTCGTGCGCCAGCAAGACGCCGTGGGCTTGGTGGTCCTCAAGCAGTCGGGGACGGTCTACATCCCGCCGCGCTCCTCGGCGACGCACCTGCAGGTCATCCTCGAGGCGCTCGAAGGGCTGCAGGGCGCGGGGCAGACCCAGCTCGCCGACGCGGCGGACCTGCTCAGCGAGAAGGCGCAGCGCCGCTCGGCGGTGGTGCTGATGTCGGACCTGTTCGACGACGACCCCAAGGCGCTCTCGCGGCTGTTGCAGCTGCGGCTGCGCAAGAACGACGTCTCGGTCTTCCACGTGCTCGACCCGGCGAAGCTCGAGTTCCCGTTCGAGGACAACACCCTCTTCCTCTCGATGGAGGACGACCGCCAGCAGCAGGCCAACCCCCGCGAGAATCCGCGAGAGCTACCTCGAGGAGATGCAGGGCTTCCTCGACGGCGCCAAGAAGCGCTGCTTCGAGCTCGACTGCGACTACGAGCCGGTGCGCACCGACGAGCCGATGGACCGGGCACTGTTGCGCTACCTCGGCCGGCGCGAGAACGGGCGGCGGGCCAAGGCATGAACGTCGAGTTCGCCAACCCGTGGATGCTCTGGGGCACCTCGCTCGCGGCGCTCCCGCTGCTGGTCCACCTGTTCAACCGCAAGCGCGCCCGGCCGCACCCGTTCGCGGCCATCGACTTCGTGCTCCGCTCGCGCCGGCGCACCGCTCGGAGGCTGCGCCTCAAGCGCCTCATCCTCTTCCTGGTCCGCACCCTCTTCCTCTTGGCGCTGCCGGTCGCGCTGGCCCGGCCGCAGCCGAAGAAGGAGCAGGCCGCCGCCAAGCCCCAGGGCCCGGCGGCGACCGCCATCGTCCTCGACACCTCGCTGTCGATGGCCTACGAGCTCGACGGCAAGCGCCTGCTCGAGCGCGCGCGGGGGATGGCCAAGGACGCGCTCTCGTCGTTGGCCGCGGAAGATCCGGTGACGCTGGTGACCTGCGAGCCGGACGCGCCGCTGCCCAAGGCGCCTGGCTTCGACCGGGCGAGCGTGCGCGAAGGGATCGATCGCGCGGCGCAGACGCTCCTTCCCCAGGACATGACCGCTTGCCTGGGACGCGCGGCGCGGGCGCTGGGCGAGTCGACCTTGCCGGCCAAGCGGATCATCCTCGCGACCGACCTGACCGCCGCCGGCTTCCGGCTCGACGTGCCGGCGCCGACCATCCCCACCCCTCAAGGCGAGGTGCGGCCGGAGGTGGTGCTCCTGGACGCCGCGGGCGGCGCCGCCGAGCTGCCCAACGCCGCCGTCGTGGCGCTCAAGGTCGAGGCGGCGCCTTCGGTGGGCCACCGCGCCTTCCAGTTCACGGCCACCGTCGCCAACCACTCGCGCACGCCGCTCAAGGACGCCACCGCGGTGCTCAAGGTGGGCAAGGACACGGTGGCCAAGGCCTTCGTGGACGTCCCGGCGCGCGGCACGGCGGTCAAGACGCTGACCTACCGCTTCCCCGCGGGCGGCGTGTTCACCGGCGAGATCCAGCTCTCGCACGACGCCCTGCCGGTGGACGACGTGCGCCACTTCGCGGTGAAGGTGCCGCGCGACGTGAAGGCGCTGGTCGTGGACGGCGCGCCCAACCCGGTGCGCTTCATGGACGAGGCGTTCTTCGTGCAGACCGCGCTCGAGTCGCCGGGCAGCCCGGTGCGGCCGACGCTGCGCGACGCGGAGACGGCGGCCAACGAGAACTTCGCCGACTACGACGTCTTCCTGCTGCTCAACGTGCGCTCGCTGCCACCGCTCAAGGTCAAGGAGGCTCTCCGAGCGGATCCACCAGGGCGCGGGGCTCTTCCTCTCGCTGGGCGACCAGGTCGACGCGGACGCCTACAACGAGCTCTTCGGCGAGCTGCTCCCGCGCCGGCTGCACCTGGTCAAGACCGCGGCCAACCGGGCCCAGGAGGACGCGGCGCAGAAGGCGGCGCGGCTCGCCCAGGTGATGTTCGAGCACCCGGCCTTCTCGGTGTTCACCGGCGAGGGGCGCGAGGGCATGCTCGCCTCCCGCACCTACCAGTACTTCCTGCTCGCCCCCGGAGACGCGGCGCAGGTGACCACGCTCGCCAGCTACGACGACGGCGCCCCGGCGCTGCTCGAGGCGCGGCGCGGGAGCGGGCGCGTCGTCCTCTACACCTCCTCGGTCGACCGCACCTGGACCGACTGGCCGATCCGCACGAGCTTCTTGCCGGCGATGCAGCGGCTGACCGGGTGGATCGCCGGAGTGCTCGACGAGAAGGGCCTGGAGCAGGCGCTCGTCGGCCAGGCCAAGGCGCTCGAGCCGCCGCAGGGGACGGCGCCGTCGGCGCTCAAGGTCGTCGGCCCCGCCGGCCCGGACGAGGCGCCGGTGAAGGTGGTGGTCGAGGCGGACGGAAAGCCCGCGGCGAAGAGCCTGACGCTGCCCGGGACGTACGCAGTCAGCGCCGGCGGCACCGCGCTGCCCGAGCTGACCTTCGCGGTGAACGTCGATCCGCGCGAGAGCGATCTCTCGCGGCTCGATGAGAAGGAGCTGAAGGCCTACTTCGGCGAGCACACCCGCACGCAGAAGGGCGGGGGCAAGGACGAAGCGCCGCCGCCGTTCCCGCTCTGGAGCATCCTCCTGGCGGTCGCGGCGGCGCTGATCGTGGCCGAGGGCGTCCTGCTGAGGAAGTGAGGGGTCAGGCAGCGCGCACGGCGCGGGTCTCGCTCGCCGAGCTGTGCTCCGCCTCGCGCCGCGCCGTCAGGTGGCCCTCCACCCGGCCGAGGTCCGACTCGACGATGCACTCGCCCGGCGCCAGCGTGGGATCTTCCACGACCGAGGCGTTCAGGAGGCTCAGGCCCATCTTCTCGTCCTGGACGGCCGCAAGCGTCGGCGCGTCGGCGGGCGAGACGCGCAGGGTCAGCCGGCGCGACTCCCCGGCGCGAGCGACGGCGGCGCGGACGACGGCGAAGAGCGGCTGGGCACTCGTGCCGACCTCGGCCTCGAGGATTCGTCGCGCGACTTGAAAGGCCACCTCCAGAGCGTCGCCGCGGGCCTCCTCGGCCAACCTGGCCGACAGCAATCGCAACGACCGCAGCGCCTCGGCCAGTTCGGGCGCGCCGTCGTGCGGGCGAGGCGGCTCTTCGGGCAGCGCTTGTTTGGGCGCCGGGTCCCGGACGGGTGGGTCGGCGCGAGGGGCTGGGGCGGGTTCCTGGGGTGAAGAAACCTCAGGCTTGGATGGCTGCGCAGGCTCCGGCTGGGGCTGGAGGCTTGGCGCCAGGAAACCGGGAACCTTGGGACGTGGCTGAGGCTTCTCAGGGCCCAAGAATCGCGGTCGGCGTGGTTCGGGTTGTGGGGACATTGACGCGGCGCCTCGCTAGCCAGCTCTTCACAGCAAGAGACGGGCCGGTCGCCCGAACAGAAAATTGGCGCCTGGTCCCAAGCCTTCCGACGGCGTCCGCAGGCGTCCCGCGCGTCCCACCCGCCTCATCTGCCCTGTCCCATCCTCCTTTGATGGAGGGAGGGGGCCTTGTGGTTGCGGGCGTCCCGCCCGCCTCAATCCGTCTTGCCCTTGCTCTCGGCGCCCGGCGCAGGTTGACTGTCGGCCCATGGACCTCAAGAAACTGGCTGCCTCCGTCGTGGTCATCGGCTTCGATGGCCAGGAGCCCACCGCAGAGGCGCGCGAACTCATCGCCCAGGGCATCGGCGGCGCCATCCTCTTCAAGCGCAACGTCGGCGCGCCCGCGCAGACCGCCGCGCTCTGCTCCGAGCTCAAACAAGCGGCCAAGCGGCCGTTCCTGCTCTGCGTGGACCAGGAAGGCGGCCGGGTGGCGCGGCTGCGCGGCGGCAGCTTCACCGAGGTGCCGTCGATGCGCTCCATCGGCAGCCGCTCGGACGAGGCGCTGGCGCAGGACGTGGGGCGGCTGCTGGCGCGGGAGGTGCGCGCCGCCGGCTTCGACGTCGACTTCGCGCCGGTGCTGGATGTGGACACCAACCCGGCGAACCCGGTCATCGGCGACAGGTCCTTGGCGCGCGAGGCCGAGGCGGTGGCGAAGCTGGGCGTGGCGCTGGCCAAGGGGATCGAGTCCGAGAGCGTGGCCAGCTGCGGCAAGCACTTCCCCGGGCACGGCGACACCGCGCAGGACAGCCACCTGACGCTGCCGCGCCTGCCGCACGACATGCGGCGGCTGCGCGAGGTGGAGCTGGTGCCGTTCGCGGCGTACGCCAAGGCGCGGCTCGCGTCGATCATGACCGCGCACGTCGTGTTCGAGGCGCTGGATCCCGAGATCCCCGCGACCTTCTCGGCCAAGGTCCTGACCGAGCTCTTGCGCAAGGAGCTGCGCTTCGAGGGCGTCATCGTCTCCGACGACTTGGAGATGAAGGCCGTCGCCGACCGCTACGGCATGGACGAGGCGGCGGTGCGCTCGGTGGCCGCAGGTGTCGATCTCCTGCTCGTCTGCCACAAGGCCGAGCGGCAGCAGAAGGTCATCGACGCCTTGGCGCGCGAAGCCGAGACCTCGCCCGCCTTCCGCAAGCGGCTCGAGGACGCGGCCCGGCGCGTGGGCGACCTGCGAGCCCGGTTCGCGGCTCCGCCCAGGCCGGTGGCCGAGGCGCTGGCCATCCTGGAGACGCCGGAGCACCGCGCGCTCGCGCTGCGGGTGCGCAATGCCGGAGCGCTGGCGACCGGGGTTGATCCGACTTCGCGCGCTGGCGGGTAGGCTTCCACGCGCTTCCACGCCGGGGACGACCTCACGAACCTGAGAAATCCGAGGCGCGCCGTCGGTCGTGTAGTACCCGGCCTCCGCGCGCCTCCGCGCCGGGGGCATCCCGCGCATCCATGGAATCGGTAGCGCGCCGTCGGTCGTGTAGTACCCGGCCTCCGCGCGCCTCCGCGCCGGGGGCATCCCGCGCATCCATGGAATCGGAAGCGCGCCGTCGGTCGTGTAGTACCCGGCCTCCGCGCCGGGGGCATCCCGCGCATCCATGGAATCGGTAGCGCGCCGTCGGTCGTGTAGTACCCGGCCTCCGCGCCGGGGGCATCCCGCGCATCCATGGAATCGGTAGCGCGCCGTCGGTCGTGTAGTACTCGGCCTCCGCGCCGGGGGCATCCCGCGCATCCATGGAATCGGTAGCGCGCCGTCGGTCGTGTAGTACCCGGCCTCCGCGCCGGGGGCATCCCGCGCATCCATGGAATCGGTAGCGCGCCGTCGGTCGTGTAGTACCCGGCCTCCGCGCCGGGGGCATCCCGCGCATCCATGGAATCGGAAGCGCGCCGTCGGTCGTGTAGTACCCGGCCTCCGTGCCGGGGTCATCCCAGGCATCCGAGGAATCGGTGGCGCGACGTCGGTCGCGCAGTTGCTTGCACATCCAGTCTGCAGACGGACGCGGAGCGCGCCTCAGACCTTCACGTTCGTGAAGGTGCCCCCGGCACGGAGGCCGGGTACTACACGTCAACGCCAGCGCGCCTCAGACCTTCGCGTTCGTGAAGGTGCCCCCGGCACGGAGGCCGGGTACTACACGTCAACGCCAGCGCGCCTCAGACCTTCACGTTCGTGAAGGTGCCCCCGGCACGGAGGCCGGGTACTACACGTCAACGCCAGCGCGCCTCAGACCTTCACGTTCGTGAAGGTGCCCCCGGCACGGAGGCCGGGTACTACACGTCAACGCCAGCGCGCCTCAGACCTTCACGTTCGTGAAGGTGCCCCCGGCACGGAGGCCGGGTACTACACGTCAACGCCAGCGCGCCTCAGACCTTCACGTTCGTGAAGGTGCCCCCGGCACGGAGGCCGGGTACTACACGTCAACGCCAGCGCGCCTCAGACCTTCACGTTCGTGAAGGTGCCCCCGGCACGGAGGCCGGGTACTACACGTCAACGCCAGCGCGCCTCAGACCTTCGCGTTCGTGAAGGTGCCCCCGGCACGGAGGCCGGGTACTACACGTCAACGCCAGCGCGCCTCAGACCCTCACTTTCGTGAAGGCGCTACTCCAGCGCCACGACCTGCTCGATCTGCTCGTCCTTGTGGATGCGCTCCGCCTTGCCGTCCTTGCCCAGCAGGAAGACCGCGCTGCCGTTGGAGTACAGCACGGTCCCGTCGGCGCACAGGTCGAAGGAGAGGACTCCCTTGGCAGCCACCTCCGGCGCCTTGCCCTCGCCCGGCGGGATCCGCACGAGCTGCCAGGAGGGCGGCACCAGGTCCGGGGCCTCCTCGCCGGCGAGCCGCGCCTTCCGCGCGTTCTTGTCGGCGTCGATGAGGTTCCCCCAGACCATCATCTTCTGCATGTCGGCGGCCTGCTTCCGGGCGTCGCCGGAGGACGAGAGTGGCTTGCCGGTGTAGCGGACCACGAAGAAGTTCAGGAAGTGGTAGAGGGCGACCAGCAGCCGCCACGGGAAGAGGACCACGTCGAGGAAGAACCGCCAGAGCGAGACCTTCACCTCGGCGCTCTTCCACGGCCGGCGGATGGCCCACAGCGTCCCGTCCTCGGCGACCTTGGGGCCCAGGAAGTCCGTCGCCGGGTCCTCGACCAGCGTCTTGATCTCGTTCGTCTTCAGATCGATCTGGTGCAGCGCGGAGGGACCGTAGCCCAGGAAGTTGCCCTCGCGGTCCCGGCCCAGGCCGGCGGTCTGGTAGACGAGCTGCGGCTGGTGCGGCACCCAGGCCGGCGCCAGGTCGAGCGAGTCGCCTTCGGTGACCTCCAGCAGCTCCGAGCCGTCGGCGCGCATCACTGCCAGGTTCGCGGTGCCCGCCGGCTGCGGCACGCTGCAGGCGATGAGCTCCACCTCCGGCCGCGTCGCCGGGTGCTGCACGCGCAGGCTGTTGCCGTGAAAGAGTCGCTTCTCCTCGCCGCCGGCGACGTCCACCGCGAAGAGGCCGGCGACCTCGTCGGTCTCCAGCGCGTAGAGCAGCTTGCCGCTCTCGCGGGAGCGAGCCACCGAGGTCATGGCGATGCGCATCGCCGCCGGGTCGCGCCGCGGGCCGCCCCAGAAGGCGCCGCCCATCATGAACTGCGCGCCGCGGCCCTCGGTCTTCCACGAGTGGGTGTTCTGGGAGCGCACGGCGCGGTCGCGCACCGCGAGGCCGAACTTGCTCTCGACGATGCGCGGGGCGGCGTCCGAGTCCTTCACGTGGAGCCGGCCCTTGGCCAAGTAGGCGATCTTCGGGGTCGTCATCGCTCGGGAGATTAGCAGCGCGACGAGCGCCAAACACGCCGCGCTCCCGCGGGAACGCGCCGCGGTAGACTCCCCGCGACTGACATCTCAGCTTTGGAGGCAAGTCGTGGACGCGTCTCCCTTTCACTTCGGCCCGCGCCGTGCGCTGGGCCGCACCCAGTTCGTGGTCTCGCAGCTGGGCATCGGCGACCTGGCCGATCGCTCGGTCGCGCCCGAGACCCTGGTGGCCACGCTGCACCGCGCACTGGACGCCGGGCTGAACGTCATCGACACCGCACCCAACTACGAGGACGGCTACAGCGAGCTGGTCGTCGGCCAGGCACTCAGGGGCCGGCGCGAAGGCGTCTTCCTCATCGACAAGATCGACCACCACGACCAGCCGGTCGAGCCCCAGCTCAACGACAGCCTGGTGCGCCTTGGGCTGCCTTCGGTGGACCTGCTCGTCTTCCACGCCGTCTCGAGCATGAGCGTCTGGAACAAGCTGAGCGCCCGGGGCGGCGGCATGGAGCAGCTGCGCGTGGCCATCCAGGCGGGCAAGGCGCGCTTCCGGGGCATCTCCAGCCACCATCCGGAGGTGCTGATCGCGGCGATCGAGTCGGGGCTGTGCGACGTGGTGATGTTCCCGCTGGGGCCCTACTGCGACGGGCGGTACGGGCGCCAGGTCCTCCCGCTGGCGAAGGAGCGGCGGGTGGGGACGGTCTGCTTCAAGGCATTCGGCGCGGGGAAGCTGCTGGGCGACACCGAGGGCTATGGCCGGCCCATTGGCGACGCCAAGGCCGTGCCGGCCCAGCCGGTGATGCCGCGGCTGACCGTGGAGGAGTGTCTCCGCTGCGCGTTGACCTACGACCCGGACGTGGCGCTCTTGGGCATGTCGAACCCGAGCGAACAGGATCAGGCGTTCGCGGCCGCGATGCGGTTCGAGCCCATGGGTGAAGAGGCACTGGCGGACGTGCGCCGTCGCGCCACCGAGGCCATCAACGGCAAGGGCCAGGTGTGGTGGAACCCCTGACGCAGGAGGCTTGGGTCAGGGAAGCTGCGGTGAGCGACGGAGGGTGGCCGTCGGTCCGGTTGCGACGGTGTGCGTCACGGACTCCGACGCCGGCGCCGCGAACGCCGCTGCCGTGAGCATCACCAAGGCGAGCCAGGTCAGGTCCGCGAAGAGCAGGTGGACGAGCTGCATCGGAACCGGCGCGAGCAGCGCCATGTTCACGAAGCCCACCACGATCTGGAGGGCGAACAGGCCCACGACGATGCCTGCCAGCAGCTTCACCGGACGCGCCTTGCGGACCGAGTTTGCATAGCCGGCGGCGAGGACGAGGTACACGCCGACGAGCATGGCGATGGCGGGGTGCGCGACTCGCAGCTTCACGAAGACGTGCGACGCGGGAGACAGGTCCTGCGCCAGGCCGTGCGCGAGGCTCTGGGCCGGGTAAAGGGTGTCGCCGAGGGCCGTGATGGCTCCGGTGATGCCCAGCGCCACGACGCCCAGGAGGCCGACGCCCAGCACTCCGCCGAGCGAACCCTGGCCACGCACCCTGAAGTCCGCGCCGCCTGAGGCCCACCACGCGGTGAGCGCCAGCGAGGCCAGGAGCAGGAAGGTGTTCACCAGGTGCACGGGCATCACGAAGCCGCGGGCCATCGAGGCGTCGCCGGCCACCAGCCCGAACAGGACGAGCGCCGCGCCGAGCAAGGCCTCGAGCGCCATGAAGGCAGCCGAGAGCACGGCGCCACGGCGGACCGGGTGGCTTTTGGGGAACAGCCGGAAGGCGAAGACCACGAGCGCCACGGTCAGCAGCAGGGCCAGGCCGCTGGTGAGCCGGTGCGAGTACTCGACGAGGGTCTCCAGGGTGGGCGAGCGCGGGACGATCTCGCCCTGACAAGTCGGCCAGTGCTGGCCACAGCCCGCGCCGGAACCGGTGGCGCGCACATAGGCGCCCCAGGCGATGACACCGAGGTTGTAGGCCAGAACAGTCCAGGCGAATCGAGCGTAGGCACGCATCGGGGCACACCCTTCACATCTGCAGTGGGGCACCGATTGGATGCAGAGCTCGAAGCGGCGGTTCGGGGGGTAGTGCCCGGCTTCCACGCCGGGGACAACCTCACGAACCTGAGAATCGGAGGCGCGCTGTCGGGTAGTGCCCGGCTTCCACGCCGGGGACAACCTCACGAACCTGAGAATCGGAGGCGCGCTGTCGGGTAGTGCCCGGCTTCCACGCCGGGGACAACCTCACGAACCTGAGAATCGGAGGCGCGCTGTCGGGTAGTGCCCGGCTTCCACGCCGGGGACAACCTCACGAACCTGAGAATCGGAGGCGCGCTGTCGGGTAGTGCCCGGCTTCCACGCCGGGGACAACCTCACGAACCTGAGAATCGGAGGCGCGCTGTCGGGTAGTGCCCGGCTTCCACGCCGGGGACAGCCTCATGAAACCGAGAATCGGAGGCGCGCTGTCGGGCACTACCCAGCGCGCCTCGGATTCCACGGACGCTCGGGATGCCCCCGGCGTGGAAGCGCGTGGAAGCCGGGCACTACCCCTACAGCTGGATGCGCCGGGGCGTGACGAACGCGTTGGCCAAGACCAACCCCGAGGCCAAACCGACGAGCACGAAGACCATGGAGAACGCGGTGGCGAGGCCGTTGACCACGTCCTGGGCGAGCATCGACTCGATGCTGCGGTAGCCGACCGATCCGGGCACGAGCACCATGATTCCGGGCACGACGGTGATGATGGTCGGCCGGCGCCGGATGCGTGCGATGCCGTTGCTGACGATGCCAAGCGCGAGCGCGCCCAGGAACGCACCAAGCTCAGGACCGAGCCAGGCCGCGCCGACGCGGGCGCCGCCAGCGGCGACGACCGCCGCCAGCAAGATCCAGTGGAAGTCGTGGCGCCGCGCCTTGAAGAGGACGGCCAGCGCGACCGTGAGCACCAGCAGGCCCGGGATGATGGACCAGCCGGGCAGCGGGGTGATGGGGACCGCCGGCGGCGCGGCGGGCAGCACGACGTCGATGCGCCGGCCGAGCGCCACGCCGAAGCCCAGGAGCATGAAGACCATCATCGCGCCGGAGAAGCGGCTGGTGCCGGCGATGAGGTTGCGTGTGGAGAGCTCCATCATCGCCTGGGTGAGCGCGAGGCCGGGCAGCAGGTAGACGAGGGCGGCGAGGGTCGCCACCTCGGTGGAGAAGTGGCCGACGAGGCGGGTGAGCGAGACCGAGACCGCCGAAGCGATGAAGGCCGCGATGGGCTCGAAGCCGCGCTCGACGGCGGGGACCTTGGCGGCGACGGCGTCGAGCAGGCCGAGCAGCAGCCCCACGCCGCCCGAGACCGCGACCTCCGCGAGCCCGCCGCCGTAGAGCTGGGCCCCGGCGGCGGACGAGAGCGCGAAGCAGACCACCCGCGCGAGCCGGTGCAAGGCGCTGGATGGGGAGTCGATGAGCTGCGCCTCCACCAGCGAGGCGCCGTCGGAGGGTGAGGTGCGGCCTTCGACGACGTCGTTGGCCACCTCGTCGATGCGCGCCAGCCTGCGCAGATCCGTCGAGCCAGGCTCGCCGCGGATGAGGGTCGCCTGCTGGGCCTCCGGCGGGCCGAACGAGGCGAAGATGGCGGTGGGGGTGGCGACGAAGCGCGCCTCGATGCCCAGCTGGGCGGAGACGACCGTCATCACCTCTTCGAGGCGGTGGGCGGGAGTGCCGTAGCGGTGCAGTGCCCGGCCGAGCGTCATCGCGAAGCGGATGCTGGCCTGGGGATCGGCTTGTCCGGCCGCGGGAAGACGACGATCGGGAGGGGCTGCGTCCAGCGCGGTGGGAGTGACGGCGGCGACGGCGCGCTGCGACGGCGAGGACGGCTGCTGGGACATGAGGGCGGCTTGGGCTCCCGATGAGGAGCCCCTGGATGATCTAACGGCCTGGGACGGGTTAAGCCCGACGCTCGAGGATGGACAGCGCCACCAGCCCGTAGAGGAAGCCGTGAACGATCTCCTCGGGCTTGTTGGCGTAGGCGACGAGCTCGGCGATGGTCCGCGTGCCGTCGGCCTTGGGTAACAGCGACGCCTCCCACTTCTCGAGCTCGACGTCGGAGAGCGAGTAGGCGGGCTGCAGCGACGGCAGGACGCGATCCTCGGGGGCGAGCAGGCGGGCGAGGCGCTCCGGCTTATAGAGCTTGCGGATGCCGCGCATGATGATGTTCGCCGGGTGGGCGTCGAGCTTGATGGACTCGCCCTGGGCCGAGTGCTTGAACGCCAGCTCGTAGACGCCGTCTTCCCAGCCGAACAGGCTGTAGATGATGCTCTTGACCTGCTGGCCGACGTAGTAGAGGCGCTCGGTCTCCTTGAGCAGCCCCATCTCCACCAGGATCTCGCCAGTGCGGCGCTTGGTCTGGTCGGCGCGGGTCGCGGCGATCTTCAGGTCGTTCTCGTTGATCTTGCCGACGCGGACCAGGAACTGGCCGAAGCGGTCGGTCACCAGGTTGGAGAGCGCGAAGACCGGCTGGCCCTTCTCGAAGTAGACGACCTTCTTGACCTTGCCGCGCTGCACGCCCAGCTCTCCCGTCTCCTGCGACTGGTAGAAGGCGTTGATGAGCTGCGGCAGGTTGTCGCGCAGGTCGCCCCGGCGGATGCCGCGCTCGGCGTCGGCGATGGGGGCCGGGCCGGCGGGGTAGGTGGCCGGCGGCGGGCGGACGAGGACCGGGGCGGCGGGGGCCTTGGCGGTCAGCGTCTGGCCGCGCAGGGTGGCGCTGATGTTGTCGCCGGTCACCCGGATCATGCCCGTCAGTTCCATCGGGTCCTGGGGGCGCTCGTCCTCGACGTCGATGTCCAGCTCGACGTCGAAGTCGACCGAGCCCGCGGGGACCGGCGGAGGCTTGGCGGCCTCGACCGGGACGACGCCCCGGGCGGTCTCGATGAGCTTGTGCGCCTCGAAGGGCTTCTCGAAGTAGGCCACGGCGCCGTACTTGGCCTTGGCCTCCTGCGCGTGCTTGCCGCCCTTGAACACGCCGGTCAGGAAGATGACCGGGATGCTCGCCTCGCGGCGGATGGCCTCGGCCAGGTGGTAGCCCATCATGTCGGGCAGGAGCACGTCGATGACCGCCAGCTGCGGCTTCTCGACGCGCACCAGGTCGAGCGCCGCCTTCCCCTTGGCGGCGGGTGTGACGCTGTAGCCGGCGTCGCTGAACAGACGCGCCAGGAGGTTGAGGAGCTCCTGGTTGTCGTCGACCAGCAGGACCTTGGGTGCCATGAGGGCTGAAGTGATACCACGCTCTTTCTTCGTGAACCAACCCGCGGTTCCCCCTTCTGAAGAAAGCTGCTACTGACCTCCCGCCATGTCCGACACCGGCCGCGGGGGGGACCCGCCCGACTCAGGCTCGGGGCTCCAGCCCGGCCTCGGTTCGGCGCTTCGCACCCCTCCGAACCGGAGCCGGTTCGGCGCGCGCGCCCAGCTCTTCGCCTCGGGGATCTTCTTCGGGCTGATGGCGGTGCTCACCCGCATGGCCTGCCACGGGCCCGGCGCCTTCACCTCCGGCCAGGCGGCGACGGTGCGCTTCGGCGGCGGGGCGCTGGCCTGCCTGGCGCTCTTCGCGGCGCGGCCCGGGACGTTCGCGCCGGTCCAGAAGCGTCTTCTGGTGACCCGCGGGCTGCTCGGCGGGGCGGCGGCGCTCCTGTACTTCGTCGCGCTCGCCCGCATCCCGGCGGGCGAGGCGACGCTGCTCAACGCGACGCACCCAGTGTTCGCCACGCTCTTCGCGGTCTTCGCCCTGGGCGAGAGGCCGACCGTGCGCCTGGCGCTGGCGCTGCTTTTGACCTCGGCGGGCGTCGGCTGCGTGCTGGGCGGCGGGACGGGCGGCCTGGCGCTGGGCTGGGGCGAGGCCGCGGGGATGGCCAGCGCGCTGCTCGGCGCCGGGGCGATCGTCTCCATCCGCGCGCTGCGGCCCACCGACAACGCCGCGACCATCTTCTTCGCCTTCTGCCTGGGCGGCTTCGCGGTGTCGCTGCCGGTCTCGCTCGACCCCTGGCCGATGGAGCCGCGCGCCTGGGCGCTGGTGGCGGCGGTGGTGGCCTTGAGCGTCGCGGCCCAGCTCTTGATGACGCACGCCTTCGGCTTCCTCACCGTTCCCGAGGCGTCGGTCTGGCAGCAGGTGGCCCCGGTGGCGAGCTACCTGTGGGCGCTGGGGCTGTTGGGCGAGAGCGTCAGCGCGCTGGGCGCGGTGGGGGTGGCGCTGGTGCTCCTGGGAGTCGCGTGGGGCGCGGTGCCGGGCAGGGTCAGGGCCTCGAAGGCGTCGAGCGCCACGGCGCCCTCGTAGCCCGCGCCGCCGAGGAACGATCTACCCTGCGCTCATGGGCCTCTTCGACCTCTTCCGCAAGAAAACGAGCCTCAGCCTCGCCCGGCTCGCCCCCATCCTCGACACCCTCGAGGCGAACCGCGTGATGGCGCGGCTGTACCTCGGGTCCGGTCGCAGCGAGGCGCACGGCTTGATCGAGCGGGAGCTCGCCGAGGCGGCGCACCGCAAGCTCGGCTTCGACGGCTACTGCTTCGCCGACGAATTCTCGCTGGGCTCGTTGGAGCAACAGGGAGCGCTCCTGCTCTGCTTCGGCGCGGCACAGCCGCAGCACACCTTCCGGGCCACCTGGACGGCGCAGGTGCAGGTCGGCGAGCAGGTCGCAAAGATCCTGAAGGCCGCGGGGCTGCAGGTCGACTGGAGCGGCGAGCCGGGACTGGCCATCGCGGTCGCCGGCTCGGGTTGGGAAGGCCCCCGCGAGAAGACCGGAGTCACCGGCGCCCGCCTGCCACTGGATCGCCAGCCGAACGTCGCCAAGCCTCCGCCGATGATCAACGTGTTCGTCGGGGGCCCCGTCCCGGGCGATCTGGGCCATCGCCTGCTGGCAGAGCTGGCGCGCCGTCACGGAACGCAGCCGTTCGGACCCGCCGACGGCACGTCCAATGCCGCCGTGGACTTCGAGCGCCAAGGACGCCTGTTCGACCTCGTCAGCGGCGCGAACGGCGCGGGGCTCCCCATGGGGCCCTACCTGCTGCGCACACGCGAGCCTCGCCGGCCAGTGCCGCGTGCTCCTCGACGTGGTCGAGACCGCCGATTCACCTCCTGGGCCCTGGTGGTCGGACTGGCCGTTCCCCGAAGACCGGCTGAGGGTGGTGCGTTCGGGACCGGCGGGGCGGACCGGCGATGCCAAGACGGTCCCGCTCGCCGCGGGGCTGGAGCCGCTGCTGGCGGCGCTGGACGGCCTGCCGGCTCCTTCGCGGCGCTGACGCGCGCCGCCGCTGCCAAGGAGCGCGCGACTGGCCGGGGCACGAGCCGCACTTGCTGAAGATAGGCAGCTACTTTGTGACATGAACGACGAGCCCTCGGCCGCGTCAGAACGCGACGCTCACGCCGAAGTCCGCCGAGAACCCGTAGGTGAGGCCGGTGTCGAGGCTGGCGCGCAGCTCCGCCACAAGCCCCACCCGCTCCCAGGCCATCCAGTTGACGCCGGTGGTCAAGTCGCCGCGGAAGGCGACCTTCTTGCTCGAGTCGAGCAGGGCCGTGAAGTAGGCGAGCCCGAAGCCCAGGCCCACGAAGGGCCGCAGCGCCGCGTCCGAACGGAAGACGAACTTGAGGCCGGTGCCGGCCGGCACGATGGAGAACGTCCCCTCGGCCTGGGTGGTGTTGCTCTTGGCCTGGCCCACCAGCAGGCCGATCTCCAGGTAGCCGTGCAGCCAGCTGGTCAGGACGACCTCGCCCTCCAGGTCGAAGCGCAGCGTGAAGGCGTCGACCGAGAAGCCTTCGAGGCCCGCGAAGGTCGAGCCGAGCTTGACGTTGAGCAGCACCACCGGCCCGCCGATGAGGTGCATGCTGCTCACCAGCTCGGCGTCCGCCTCGGCAGGCGACAGGCCCAGCGACTGCGCGATCTGGTCGCCCAGCCGGTCGGCCGCCGCCGGTAGATCGTCGTCGGAGGGCGCGTCGACCCGGAAGCGGTGCAGGTCCTTCGCGGTCCGGGCGTCGAAGGTCACCGCGGTCAGCACCCGGCGCTCGCCGAAGAGCTCGTAGCTCCCGCCCAGCCCGACCGTGGCCTCGACGAGCGGCGGCACCGTCCCGGGATCCGACTCGCCCAAGGCCAGCGCGCGGGCCCGGGCGAGGTCGATGGCCGCGCGCACCTGCTCCTCGCCGACGATGCGCACCCGCGGCCGCTGCGCCAGCCGGGTCACCACCAGCACGCCCAGGGCACGGGCCTTGGCCTCGGCGTCCGGGACGCTGGTCGTGAAGTCGTAGGCCGCCACCGTCACCGGGGGCGGCGGCGCTTCGGCGGCGCGCGCGAGGACGGGAGCGGCGGCCAGGAAGCCGGCGAGGGCGGCGAGGACGACGCGGGGCGGGCGGCGGGGCATGCGGCGGCAGCTCAGGAGACGAACGTCTTGACCACCTGTCCCACGTAGGCGCGGTGGAAGTCCTTCTTCGGGTACAGCGCGAGGATGGACGGGTCGGTGAAGCGCGCCGGGTCGAAGTCGAAGCTCGAGAGGAGCTTGCACTCGAAGGCGAGCCGCGCCTGAGCCACGCGCGGAACGGCGACGGCCAGCGACGGTTCGCGGGTCAGCTTCGAGGCCGACCACTTGTCGTGGTCCCGGCCGCTGAGCTTGCCGCAGACGTCGAGGGCCGGGCGGTGGGTCTCGGGCAGGAAGTTGAGGGTGAACTCGGGATGGGCGTTCAGCAGGCCGTAGGTGTGCCGCGTCGGCCGGACGTAGACCGTGACCACCGGGCGGTTCCAGATCGTCCCGAAGCCGCCCCAGGAGACGGTCATCGGGTTGGGTGCGTCGCGTCCGGCGACGAGGACGGCCCACTCTTCGTCGAGGAGCTGGAAGGGGTGCAGGTGAACGTCTCTGAAGTCGATCTCGCGCATGGCGGGTCTCCGGGAGGGCGGCGGGGAGGATACCTCGGAGGCGCTGGGGAGTGCCCGGCTTCCACGTGCTTCCACGTGGTGCCTCCGCATCGGGGCCCTCACCGAAGCGAGCAGCTGAGGCGCGCGGGAAGGCCGCCGGCGGGAGCATCTTGAACCGCCAAGGTCGCCAAGGGACCAAGGTCGCCAAGAACGGCTTCTCCGGCTTCGGTGCCAGTTCGAGGCTCTGGCTCGCTGATGGCACCACTCGGGTTCGCCCTCGCGCTCCGCAGTCGTCGGGCCGTTGAGGCGAGGTCACTCGAAGGGAGCGGGAAGGAAGAAGCAGAAGCCAAGGCGGGTCTCAGGCCTAGGCGGCGAGCGAGCTGGGGGGCGCTCTCTCCCACGGGGCCGCGTTGGAGGGGCCGACGAACTCATGGGCCGGGTCGAAGACTTCTCCCCGACACGGCCCCCGCGGCTATGATTCCGGCAGCCCGATGCACCGCCTTCTTCCCAGCTTCGCAGTCGTAGGCTTCGCCCTGTCCACCGCCGTCTCGTTGGCTCCGACCGGGGCGGCGGCGGCCGAGGCTGCGCCGGGCCCGCGCTGCCGCTGGGGCGACCCCGCAGTGCTCCCCGGGCAGCCCGCGTTCGACGAGGCCGCATTCATCGAGACCCTTTCGCCCTGCAAGTACGGCAGGGAGTTCGACTCCGATCGCCCTTCCGCGGACGGCCTCTTGTGGATGGCGATTCCCGTGCCGCGCCCCGAGAGGCCCCTGCGCGACCCGGCGCTGTTCTTCCCGGGGGTCTCCGGCGGCGCCATCGAGGTCTATTCCTCGGGCAACCTGGAGTACCGCGCGGGCGTCATCGTCCCGGGCGGCTGGGTCAAGCCTCCCTACCAGGAAGGACTGCTCATCCCCATCCCGACCGTGGCGCTGGGGGGCACCCTGCTGGTTCGGATCCAGGCGACGATCGCGATCAAGGTGGAGGCGCCGAGGCTGGGCGAGCGGGCCGAGCTCCTGGCGGGGTTGGGGCGCAAGGGCCTGCCCTCGGTGATGGTGGGGACCCTGGCGGTGCTCATCGGCCTGGTGTTCCTGGGCTTCTCGATCGCGCGGCGCGAGCGGACCTTCCTGGGCTTCACCGGGATGTCGCTCTCCACCGGGCTCTACATCCTGTTCGAGGACGACTTCCTGGCGGCCCTCTTCGGCGCGCCGCGGGCGATGTACTACGGCGTGATGCTGGCGGCGTTCCTCATCCCGCCCTCGCTGGTGGGGTTCGTCTCCTCGGCGGTCAGCTCGCGCCGGCGGCCGTGGCTGGTGAAGCTGGGCTACGTCGCGACCTTCGCCGCCGTCCTCTGCTCGGGGCTCATCCTGTCGGGCGCCCCGATGTTCTACGTCCTGTTCCCCTGGGCGTTCCTCGCCTTCCCGGTGGCGGTCGCGGCTTCGTGGGTGAGCCTGGTGGAGGCGCGCCAAGGCAACCGCGAGGCCCGTTACTTCGTCGTCGGCATGGGTATCTTCCTGGTGTCCATCGCCATCGAGCTGGTGACCGCCTTCACGGCCGGGCGCAACGGCGGGGTCTTCGTGCTGGGGGCGGCGGCGTCCATCACCGCGAACATGGCGATCCTCGTGCGCCGCTACGTTCTTCTGTCCAAGAAGAGCCGGGACCAGGCGGAGCTGCTGGGCGCGCGCGAAGCCGATGTCCGAAGGTTTGCCGAGGACCTCGGCGGATGGGCGAAGCGGTTGGGGGAAGCCGTCACGGGGCTGCGAAACGCTGCGGCGAGCCAGGCGGACGCGCTGGGCCGCCAGAGCCAGGCTCTGGTGGAGGCCCAGGCGACCACCAGCGAGATCGGCCAGGCCTCCAGCGTCGCCAAGTCGCGGGCGGAGTCGGTGCTGGGAGGCGCGGCGCGCGCCGAGGCGGCGGGCAAGGCCAGCGACGAGGCCATCTCGGCGACGTTCTCGGGGCTCGACGCGGTCAAGGTGGCGGTGGGGGCGACGGCGCACCAGGCCGCGTCGCTGGGGGCCCAGTCCGAGGAGCTGGTGGGCGTGGTGGCGGCGGTCAAGGACCTGGCCGCCCAGTCGCGGCTGATGGCGCTCAACGCGGGGCTCGAGGCGGCGCGGGCCGGCGAGATGGGCCGTGGATTCGGCGTGGTCGCCCGCGAGCTGCGGCGCCTGGCCGAGGCCTCCTCGGCCTCGGCGGAGCAGGTCTCCCGCGCGCTCAAGGACATCCACCACGCCGTCACCGAGACCGTGCGTCTGGCCGACGGCGGCGCGCGCGAGGTGGAGTCGGTCGTCGCGCGCATCCGCAGCAGCGGAGACCAGCTGCGAGAGATCGCCAACATCGCGACCGCGGCCGGCGCCGAGGCCCGGGACATCGCCACGGCCATCAGCCAGCAGGACACCGGCGTCCACGAGGTGCTGGAGGCGCTGCGCGTCCTCGACACCCTGGCGGCTGGCACGGGGCAGGCCCAGAAGGACGCGGACGACGCCGCGGCCCGCGTCCAGGACGTGGTGGCCGGGCTGCTCGCCGCGGCCGAGCGGGCACGCAGCGTCTGAGCCGCAAGCGTGAGCGCGCGGGCCTCCTCGAGCCCAGTGCAGTGACCGGACCGCGTCGAGGCGACAGCGCCGGTCGCACGAGCGCCTGAGCCGGCGGCTGAAGCCGCGCCTGAGGCTGCCAAGCCCGCCTGCGCGGGCTGAGTGGAATGAGGATCTGCCAGCGCTTCATGGGCGCGGCAGTCGCGGATCTGGAAGCGTCTACTGCGCCGGCGCCGGGCTCGGCTTGGCTCGCACGCTCACGAAGAGCCCGCCCGATCCGAGCAGCAGGAAGAGCACGGCCTGGACCGCCGTCTTGTAGCTCACCTCGGTGGCGGTGACGGCGCTGACGAAGAAGGCCAGGCCCAGGGCGACCAGCGCGCCGTAGACGACCATCATGGCGACGCGCGCCTTGGCCCTCGACTCCGCCGAGTCGACGCCGAACTTTTTCGAGAAGAGCAACAGGCCCAGCGCCGCGACGAGGTCGAGCACCGCGAAGGAGCCCCACAGGATGGCCGCCCGGGTGCCCGCCTCGGGCGTGCCGATCGCCGGCTTGAGGAAGCTCTTGTACGCGAACGCGCCGATGTTCGAGCCGATGAGCGAGCCGAAGACGCCGTAGAGGAAGGCGTAGCCCATGTACACGGCCTTGCGGTCCGCGGGCGCCACCTGGCCGATGAAGCTGTAGTACTTCGGGTGGGCGGTCATCTCGCCGATGGAGAAGACGGCGATGCCGGCGATGAAGATCCAGGCGTTTTGCGACGAGGCCAGCAAGAGGAAGCCTGTGGCGCCGATCGCCATTCCCGTGACCATCGTCGGCAGCGCGGCGCGCTTGCCGACACCCCAGCTCACGAGGGCCTGCAGAAAGAAGATGGTCCCTGCGTTGAGCGAGGTGACAAATTCGGCGTCGAACGAGAACTTCGCACGGATGCCCACCGCACCCAGGGCCGAGTTGACCGCGGCGTTGACGGGCGTCGCGTCCACAAAGTCGCGCAGGTACCAGAGCACCGTGCCGAAGTTCTGGAAGTAGAGGATCCAGAAGCCGGAGTAGACGACGATCATCAACATGAAGCGCGAGTCACTCATGACCTCCGCAGCGCCCGACAAGGCTTCGCGCAATGAGCGAGTATTGGCCGGCTTGGGAGGGTCTCTGTAGATGAAGATCGCCGGCACGAGCATTGCGCCGGTGTAGATCGCCGAGGCGAAGAACACGTAGCTCCAGGACAGGCCCTTGAGGTAGCTGACGATCATGGGCGCTATGAGCGCGCCAACGTTGATCATCCAGTAGTAGATGCCGAATCCCAGGCCGCTCGACTTCTCGTCGGTGGTCCGCGCGATGGTCCCGCTGATGATGGGCTTGAACAGGCCCGCGCCGGTGGCCATCACCAGCATGAACAGGAAGACCAGCAGGTAGGTCTTGGAGAGCCCCGCCAGGAAGTAGCCGGTGGCGAGCAGGCTGAAGGCCAGCATCAGCATCCGGCGGTAGCCATAGCGGTCCGCCAGCGCGCCGCCGACGATGGGGATGACGTAGGTCGCGGCGTAGACCAGGCTCTGCAGGAAGCCGACGGACTGCTCGTCGAAGCCCAGCCCGCCTTCGGCGACCTTGCCGGACAGGTACACCGCGAGCACCGAGTTGAGGCCGTAGTAGGCCGCACGCTCGAAGAGCTCCATCGTGTTCGCCACCCAGAACGTCCTGGGGAGCGAGCGCAGGATGCTGCCTTCTGCCATGAGTGGCTCCTGGTCGGGGAGTCGAGGGGCGCCGAGCGTAGCAGAAAGCGGAACGCCGCTCGGCGGGGCCTGCTCGCACCGGCTCGCACCGCAGCCCTCAGGGCAGGTCCATCGCCACCGAAGGCGGCCGCCAGGGTGCTGGGACCTAAGTGCTTGGAACGACTGAAGGCGAGACCTGCAACGCCTTGAATTTATTCAGGATGGTCCTCGGGCCTGCAACATTGATCTGTCGCCGAAGGTCCTGGGCGGCCGGCCAGCAGCGCAGAGCGGGGCGCGCTCGAGCACTCGCCCCACCTCTGGCGCCGACCGCAATTCGCGCTCAGCTCTTCGCAGCGCCGAGGTCCTTCAGCCGCTCGGCGAGCGCGGGGATCTTCTCGAGCAGCAGATCGAACTTCCCGGCCCTGTCGGCGATGGGCAGGACGCTGACGCCGTCCTCGGCGAAGACCAGCACTGCCACCGGGCGCGCCTTGGCCGCCCCTCCGACGCCGCCGCCGGTGCCGTGCTGCGGAGCCGCCGCGCCCTTGTCGAAGTCGTCGCCCGTGCCGCCGCCCGCGCCCAGCCCCAGGCTGATGCGCGAGATCGGGTAGACCGTCACCTTGCCGACCTGGATGGGCGAGCCCAGCACCGCATTGCCGCTCGCCACTTCGCTGACCTGCTGCCCCACTGCGCCGAGGATGTCCTGGATCTCTTTCATCGCGTCCTCCGTTAGTTGCCGATCTTCTCGAGGCGAACCTTGCCGCCCTCGACCACCAGCACCGCCACCGGGCTCGCCCGGCTCGCGCCGCCGCTGCCACCGCCGTCGCCCTTCGCGGTCTTGCCGCCCACCGCGCTCTCGCCGGTGCCGCCGCCGCCACCGAACGCCACGGTGACCTCGGAGAGCACCAGCACGTGGCGCTCGCCCGCCGACAGCGGCTTGCTGACCACGGCGTCCTTGAGCGCCCCACCGGTCAGGTGCTGGCGCAACGTCTCGAACAGCTTCTTGATCTGCTCCACGGCTTCCTCCTCTCGTTCCTGCGTCGTTTCCTCACCACCACGCCTCTAGGCGGAGCGCATCGCCCGCAGCGCCGCCCGGTTCTCGCGGTCGAGCAACAGGCCCGCCGCCACCACCAGCAGGTCAGCGAGCCAGACTCGGGCGCTGCCCCGCACGTCGACCTCCAGCTCCTCGTCGAGCCAGTCCGGACGAACGTCCAGCTCCACTCCCGGCAGCTCCTGCACGGCCAGCAGCACCGCGAAGAGCTGCGCCGTCTGCGCCGGGTCGCCGGTCCCGACCACCCCGCGCACCGAGAGCCGCAGGTGCAGCGCCCTCGCCAGGCGCATCGCCATCCGCCGCAGCGCCGGGCTGTGCTCGACGCCGCTGCGCAGCCGGGCCAGCGCGCCCGGGCCCTTCTTCTTCTCGCCGCGCGACTTCGTCTCCTTCGGCTTCTTCGTCCCGTCGTCCGTCTTCGCCTCGCCCGAGCCGGCCGCGAACCTCCAGACGCGCAGCCAGAAGAGCCGCAGCGCCTTGCCCTGCGTCCCGGCCTCGAAGCCGGCCAGCCCCCAGGCCCACTCCACCCGCACCGCGCCCTCCGGCGAAGCGTCGTGCACCGACCCCAGCGCCACGGCGCGCAGCGGCACGAGCACCAGGGCCAACAGAAGCCCGAGCAGGCCGAGCCCGAGTGCGGCGAGGACGCTCACGCCTTCCTCCGACCAAGCGAGAGCGCGCGCCGCCACAGCGGCTGCGGTGCCGGCTCCGCGGGCACCACCATCCGGCCCAGCGTCCGGGTCGTTGCCGCCGCCACCGGCTCCAGCTCGCGCAGCGCGCCCAGCGTGCGAGACGCGGCGCTTGCGGCGGAATCCCAGGTCGTTGAGGCGGCGCCACCACGAACGGCGCGGCTTCTCCGGTGCGCTCGGCCGGCGCGCGGCGACCGCGCGGGCCGCCGTGGCCGCGGGCTCGAGCGCCATCGCCGGTCCGCGCAGCCCCCAACCCGCACCCGCGAGCACCGCGTTCAAGGAAGACGGCTGGGATGCCGCCGCGGCATCCTCGCGCGTCGCGGCCTTGGCTTTGGTCTCGAGCGAGAGCGCGGCGGCGATGCGCGCCTCCAGGCCCTCGGGCGGCGCGACGGGCGGCAGGGAGGTGAAGAGCTCGCGCAGGGCCACCGCGCGGGAGAGGGCCTGCGACAGCTCGGGTCGCGAGGCCAGGCCGCGCTCGAACGCGCTCGTCTCGTCCTGCGAGAGGTCGCCGTCGAGGTAGGCGTGGCAGAGCACTTCCAGGGTCGGTTCCATCAGGTCTCCTCCCCAAAGAGCGGCGCCAGGAAGCGGCGCAGCCGGCCGCGGGCGCGGAAGATGCGAGTCTTGACCGTGTTGACCGGCATGCCCGTCGCCTCCGCCACCTCGGAGTCGGACAGGCCCTCCCGGTAGCGCAGGTCGAGCAGCGCCCGGTCCTGCGCCGGGAGATCGAAGAGGGCGGAGGTGAGCAGCGAGTGCGCCTCGGCGGCCTCGGCGGCCAGCTCCGGGCTGGTGCTCTGCGCATCGGCGACGGAGAGCGGCTCGTCCCCGTCGAGGTCCTGGCCGTCGCCGAGCGCGCGCGAGGAGGCGGACTGAAGGCGGCGCAGGCAGACGTGGTAGGCGGTGCGCGCGACCCAGGGGGTCATCGGCCGGGTGGCGTCGAAGGTCGAGAAGGAGCGGTGCATGCGCAAGAAGACCTCCTGGCTGGCGTCCTCGGCCTCGGCGCCGGTGCGCAGCATCCGCAGCGAGAGGCGATAGACCAGCGGAGTGAATCGGCGCACGAGCTCTCTCCAGGCGTGCGCGTCGCCCTTGCGGCACCTTCGAGCCAGGTCGGCCTCTGGAAGCTTTTCGAGCACCCTTGAAGGCCTTCTCCCGGTGTCCACGACGCGCTTTCACCCGGAGATATCCAGGGCCGTCGCGTTCGGTTTCAGGCGACTCTACGCCGCGATGCGCCGGCGCTTGCCCACGCGGGGCAAGCGGCGGGAATCGCAGGGGTTATCGTGTTCCGACCCGCGCCTTGGGCGGCCTAGAGTGGGGTCCATGAGCTGGGACGCATACGTGTACGGAGACCTGTCGTGGCCGAAGTCGGGCGGCGACAGCCTGGCGAAGTGGCGCGAGCAGGTGGTGGACGGGGCGCGCTGGGATGACTGGGACGGCTTCGGCGCCGCGACCGAAGGCTCATCCGACGGCACCCACGTCGGCTACTGGCTCGACGCGATCGGCGAGCGCAAGCCCAGCAAGAACGACGCGCCGCTCGTGCTCACCTTCGACGCCGAAGGCGCCCGGCTGCGGGCCTGGCTCGAGAAGAGCCAGTCGGATCTCCTGGAACCCTTTGGCCATCGCCTGGCGCCTGGCGGGAGAGCTGGGCGCGACAGGAGAGTTCGTCTGGGTGCCCAGCGACACAGGCCCCGTGGGGGTCGCGTTCCAGGCGAAGCTCGGCCGCGGCAGGTCCACCTGGCGCCAGCTCGACGGCGCCACGGCGATCGCGCTGACCCAGACCCCGGCGGCACAGGAGATCGACGCGATGCTCGAGGAGTGGATCTCCGGGACGATCGGCAAGCTGAGCCCGCGCAAGAGCGAGCCTTCGAAGGAAGAGAAGGGCGCGAGGGTCGTGGGCATCAACCCGTTCACTGACGAGAGGATTCTACGCACCGGCTGCGAAGAAGGGCCGCAAGAAGTAGCCGTGCGGCAGCCGAAGGCCTCCAGATCGCCGATCGCGAGCGCGGACCGTGCGTAGGTGCCCGGGCGAATCGGCCGGCCGACCGATGGCGCCGCTTCGTGGCGAAGCGTAGCTTCCCCGACGCTGCTGCCCAGGCGCCGGGTCACGCGCCACCCTCCTTCCGAATCGCACGCTACCCGTGTGTCCGGCGACCGGCGCGCTCTGCGCCGACCGTCCTGGAGCAGCCGTGTCCAAGAACTCCCGTTTCTGCGAGCGCCTGCGCCGCCTCGACGACGCCCGCGTCTCCATCGACAACGACTTCGACGTCCCCATCACCCTGCTCGCCTCGCCCGAGGTCCCCATCGAGGACGACGGCCTGGCCCAGCTCTTCGACGTCCTGGAGAGTCTGGCGACCGTCGCCGAGATCCACGGGCGCGAGCGGGCCGGCCTCGTCCCTGCCTTCTGGGGCGAGAGCGCGGGCGAGCTGCGCGCCGTGGTCCTCACGCCCGACTTCCACCGCGGCGCGACGGTCCCGGTGGGCACGGTGCTGGACGCCCGCGGGCTGGTCTGGCCCTCGGCGGTCGGCAACGACATCGGCTGCGGAATGCGGCTGCTCACGCTGGACGTCGAGGCCGCGGAGCTTCGCGGTCAGCTCGACGCGCTGGAGCGCCGCCTGCGCGCGCTGTTCTTCGAAGGCGGGCGCGACATCCCGCTCTCGCCGCGGCAGCGCGAGGCGATGCTCCGCGACGGGCTGCGCGGCTTGCTCGCCGAGCACCGCGACAACGCGGGCGTCGGCGCCTGGCGGCAGTACGACGTCGCCGAGGAGGAGCGCGCGCTTGCCCGGGTCCACCGCCAGGGCTCGTTGCCGACGATCGGTGCGTTCTCCTTTGCCGACTACGTCCACGCTTCCGGAAGGCGCGACGGCCGGGACCCGCACATTGGCTCGGTCGGCGGCGGCAACCACTTCGTCGAGATCCAGGAGATCACCCCGGTGGAGCCCGGCACTGCCTGGGCCTGGGGCCTCGCGCGCGGGCGCGTCGCCGTGCAGGTGCACTCGGGCTCGCTCGGCTTCGGACACCACGTGGGGAGCGCCTTCGTGGATCGCGCACGAGCGCTCCACCCCACGGGCGTTCCCAGGCCCGCGCGCGGCTTCCATGCGCTTCCGCTGTGCGGCCCGCTCGCCGCGGAGGGCGAGCGCTACCTCGACGCCCAGAACGCTGCCGCCAACTTCGCCTTCGCCAACCGCCTCTTCCTGGGGCTGATGGCGGTTCGGGCGGTCGGCGAGGTCCTCGGCCGGGAGGTGTCTGCGCGGCTCGTCTGGGACGCGCCGCACAACCTGGTCTTCCCCGACGCGACCCGCGCGCTCCACCGCAAGGGTGCCTGTCCCGCCGACGGGCCCGCGCCCGAGGACGAGTCCGACCCGTACCGGTTCACCGGCCATCCCGTGCTCGTTCCTGGATCCATGGGCGCCTCGAGCTATGTCCTGGCCGGGGCAGGGAATGACGCGCTCCTGGCGAGCGCTGCGCACGGTGCAGGTCGAGGGCTCACCCGCGGCGAGGCCGCCCACGTCTCGGACGAGGTCTTCCGGAGAGCCATGGAGCCGCTGCGCGTGGTGACTCCAGTCGACCGCCGCGCCCCGGCGCTCCAGGCACGGCGGGACATCCTCGAGAAGCTGGAGGCGAGCCTCAAGGAGGAGGCGCCGTTCGCCTACAAGCCCATCGAGCCCATCATCGCCACGCTCTCGCAGGCGCAGGTGGCGCGGCCAGTCGCGCGGTTGTGGCCGATGCTGACGGTCAAAGGCTGAGGGTCCCGGAGGCTGAAGGCCTCCGGCAACCTGGGTTGAAGCCCACTGAAGGGGCTGGCCCCCGGTGTAGGCGTTGGAGTTGTCGCGTGCCCCGAGCCCATTCCAGCGGGGCTTTCGCGGAAGCAAAGCGACGCATGTCGTCCAGGTGCGAAGTCGACGCCAAGGTGAGGGTTCGGGGGCTAGCCCCTTTAGAGGGCTTTCACCCAGGTAGCCGGGGGCCTTCAGCCCCCGGTCGCCGGTCGCCGGTCGTCGGTCGTCGGTCGTCGGTCGTCGGTCGTCGGTCGCGGTCGCCGGTCGCCGGTCGCCGGTCGCCGGTCGCCGGTCGCCGGTCGTCGGTCGTCGGTCGTCGGTCGTCGGTCGTCGGTCGTCGGTCGTCGGTCGTCGGTCGTCGGTCGTCGGTCGCCGGTCGCCGGTCGCCGGTCGCCGGTCGCCGGTCGCCGGTCGTCGGTCGCCGGTCGCCGGTCGCCGGTCGCCGGTCGCCGGTCGCCGGTCGCCGGTCGCCGGTCGTCGGTCGTCGGTCGCGGTCGGGGGGCGGCACTACGGCCGAGATCGACGGCTCGCCTCGCGCCCGGCTGGCTCCAGGGCGCGCCCGAAAGAAATCCTCGAGCCTGCAGCCCACCGCTTCACTCCGGCCTTCCGCGGATGACGAGCCGCCGGCGTCGCTGCCAGGTGTGCAGCACCAGAAGGATGGAGAGCACGAGCGTCAGCTTGTCGTGGATCTCGATCGCCATCCGCTCCGCGTGGTGCTGTTCGAGCGCGTGGAGCGAGAGCCAAGCTGCGAGCGCGGTGACGGTAGCGCTGGCGAAGACGAGGACCAGGAGGAAGGTGGTCTTGGCGGCCGGTCGATCGAAGAGCGCACGCAGCGGCTTCCAGTTCAGGGAAAGGTGCCAGACGACCAGCGCGAGGAGCGCCCACGACCCGGCCTGGTGGACGAGGTTCCAGGCTCGGTGGTCCAGGCCCCACACCCTCGAGATGTCTCGGTGCATGTGGAAGGAGATCTGCAGCAGCAAGCCGGTGGCCACCGACACGGTGCCGGCAGCGAGGAGGGCAGGGTTCACCAGACGCCGAGCGGCGAGTGGTCCGGTCATGGCCGCTCCTCCTTCGCGCGGCGTCGCAGGGCACCCGCGGCGCAGGCCGACACGCACTTGCCGCAGCCGATGCAGTCGTCGCCCGCGCGGAAGACGGCGTGCCGGTGCCACAGCACGGAGACCTTGCCGAGGGCCTGGACGGGGCAGGCCTCGCAGCACTTCCAGCAGGCCCGGCAGAGGCGCGGGTTGAGCTCGATGAAGCGCGACTGAGCAGAGCGGCGTGAACGGCGCATGGCCAAGAGGTTGGCCCTGCGGGCGCCCGGCCGACGACAACCTTTGTTAAGAAGCGCCCTTGCCGCGGCTCACCCGGCGCCGCCGGATACGGCTGAGCGACACCGGCGTGATCCCCAGGTAGGACGCGATGTAGTGCTGCGGCACGCGCTGGACGATCTCCGGGTGCTCGCGCAGCAGCGCCTCGTAGCGCTGCTGCGGCGAGTCCTTGATCCGGGAGAGGAACAGCCGGCTGTAGTTGCCCAGGCGCTGGACCAGGAACGACATGAACCGCTCCCGCATCTCCGGGAGCTGGGCGAAGAGGACGTCCCACTCCTCGCGGCCGATGGCGGCCACCCTCGTCGGCTCGAGGCTCTCCAGCGAGAACAGGCTCGGCTCGCGGCCCAGGAAGCTCTCCAGCGACGAGACCGGCTGGTCCTCGAAGAAGAACTGGAAGGTGACGTCCCTGCCGTCGTCGTTGAACCACAGCCGCAGGCAGCCGGAGCGCACGAGGTACATCGTGTCGGCCACCTCGCCCTCACGCAGCAGGGTGGTCTTGGCCGCGACCTCGCGGATCGTGAAGGAGCGCTCGAAGAGCTGGCGGGTCTCGGAGTTGGAGAGCAGCTCGGTCACAAAGGTGGAGATCATGTCGGAGGCGGTCTCCTCCGGTCGAATCGATGCCGCCGCACGCTTGGAAGCCTCAATACCAGTGGAGGTAGTCCAGCAGGATCACCGAGTCATCGACGCCGTCGCCCATGTCGAACAGCATGAAGTCGAGGGTGATGGTTTCGCCGGGGATGACGGGAGCGGTAGCCGTTCGCCAGCCGGTCCCGGCGCCGACGTTTTCCATCCCGGTTCCTTGCAGCTCGCTCGTTCCATAGAGGCACGAATACCCCGGCTTCGGCGTGCAGTGGGTGAAGTAGGCGTGGTTGAGGCTGACGAAGGGGTTGGCGGAATCGAACGCGATGTTGCGGTCGGCAGGGATCGTCGCGCCGGTCCGGAGGAGCGCGAGGTGGAAGTCGTCGTAGGTCGAACAGGTCCAGCGGGAGTAGCTCGAGGCAAAGAAGGCGAAGCGGTATTCCAGGCGCGAAACGTTGGTGGGCACGCGGATGGCCAGCCGAACGCCGACGGGGTCCTGGAAGGAGGTGCCCGCTGGGCAGCCTGAGCGGGTGGGCATCGCGTTCGCATGCGCGGCGAGGAAGCTGCTGGGGCCGGCGGTCGCGCGGTTGAGGTTCGTGCCCAGCGAGGGCGCCACGTAACCTGGGTCCGTGGCGTCGCGCATCTTTCCGGTCGACAACGCGGCCATCGTGCTGCCGAGGCGAGGGAGATTCAACGGTCCATAGTCGGTCAGGACCGCGCTCTGCGTGTTCGCGGCGTCCGTCAACGCCTGCCCAGTCGCCGGGGTCCCGTCCAGGTTGATGAAGGTCGCCGAGATCAGCCCCCACTTCTTGAGCGGCTTGGGAGGATTGGCTGTCGTCGTCGCACACAGGTCCATGGCCGCCGCGAGGCTGGCAGGCGAGACGCTGGTGAACGCGCTGCCGGTCGAGCACGTCGATGGGCCCGAGCTCGTGTCCGGCGTGGACGGGTCACAGTCATCGTCCACGCCGTTGTTGGAGACCTCGAGGGCGCCGGGGTTGACGATGACGGGGTAGCGGCAGTCACTTGAGGTGTCGCAGCAGTCACCTTCGCAGCGGGTCCAGCCGTCCCCGTCGGCGTCCGCGACGTCGTCCGTCTGTCCATTGCAGTCGTCGTCCTTCAGGTTGGAGCAGATCTCCAGGGCCCCGGGGTAGGTGGTCGAGCTCGTGTCGTCGCAGTCGCCGGCGCGGGTCGCGGCATGGGTCGCGTCGGCGGCGCACAGGCAGCGGGGGGCCCCGACGCCGTAGGTGTCGCCGTCAGCGTCCACGTAGTAGCCCGCGCAGCCGTCGGCCCCTTCCTCGTCGGTCGAGCCGTCGCAGTCGTCGTCGGTCCCGTCGCACGTCTCGGCGCCCGGGGGGTGGGCGACGGCGTCACAGGCCGAGTCGCCGCTGGCCACACAGGCGATGGTGCCCGAAGCGCGACAGGCGCCGACGCCCTCGGAACAGGCCAGCCCCACGTCATAGCCGTTGTCGGTGACGCCGTCGCAGTCGTTGTCCTTGCCGTCGCAGGTCTCGGTGGCCTGGGGGCCGGGGACGACCCCGCACTCGGTGGCGAGCCCCGAGCTCGCGCACCTCATCGATCCCGAGGCTGCGCACTCGCCCAGCCCGACGCTGCAGGCTGAGCCGACGTCGTAGCCGTCGTCGGTGACGCCGTCGCAGTCGTTGTCCTTGCCGTCGCACGACTCGGAGGCCTCGGGGCCGGGGACGGCGTCGCACTCGGTCGCGAGCCCCGAGCTCGCGCACCGCGTCCACCCTCCGACGGCGCACTCGCCCACGCCGCTCGAGCAGGCGGCGCCGAGGTCGAAACCGTCGTCCGTGACACCGTTGCAGTCGTCATCCTTGCCGTTGCAGCGCTCGGCGCTCTCGGGGTTGGGGACGGCGTCGCACCGGGTCCCGCTGCCGTCAGACGAGCAGACCTTCTTCCCGGTGGCGAGGCACTCGCCGGCGCCGAGGGTGCAGGCGGCGCCGAGGTCGAGGCCCTCGTCGGTCTCGCCGTCGCAGTCATCGTCCTGGCCATTGCAGGACTCCGCCCTCTCACCGGCGAGGACGGCGCGGTTGCCCAGCGCGTCGAGGCAGGTGCCCCAGGATCCGTCCGACGCACAGGTCTCGTGGCCTGCGTGGCAGACGCCGGCTTCGACCCCGCAGCCGCGCCGCTCGCCGCTCTTGCAGCAGCCGGCGACGCCTTCGTCCGTGTCGCCGTCGCAGTCGTCGTCCTTGGCGTTGCAGACCTCGGCGGTTCCCAAGCCGGGGACGGCGTCGCACGCTGCGGTGCCGTCGGCGGCGCAGACCTTCTTGCCGGTGGCGAGGCACTCGCCCACGCCGCGGGTACAGGGGCTGCCGAGGTCGAAGCCCTCGTCGGTCTCGCCGTCGCAGTCGTCGTCGCGGCCGTTGCAGGACTCCGTCCTCTCGTGGGCGAGGACGACGTGGGCGCCCTGGGCGTCAAGGCAGGCGCCCCAGGAACGGTCCGAACCACAGGTCGCGGTGCCGGTGTGGCAGACGCCGACCTCGACCCCGCAGGCGTGCGTGTCGCCGCTCCTGCAGCAGTCGGCCGCGCCGTCGTCGGTGGCGCCATCGCAGTCGTCGTCCTTGCCGTTGCAGGTCTCGGTGACTGCGGGGGTGCCCGCGACCGCGTCGCAGACGGTGGCGCTGCTGGAGCCGCAGACCTTCTTGCCCGTGGCCAGGCATTCACCCAGCCCAACGCTGCAGGCGGCGCCGAGGTCGAAGCCCTCGTCGGTGGCGCCGTCGCAGTCGTTGTCCTTGCCGTCGCACAGCTCGGTGGCCGGTGTGCAGCTGGCGGGCGGAGGCTCACTGCAGCCTGCGCCGGCTGCGAGGCCGAGGAGCGTGGCGAGCACGGCTCGGGTGCGCGACGTCGTGGACATGAGGTACCCCCGGGTCGGGGACGACGAGGTTGAACGGCTGGTCGGCGTCGGGTCCGGCGACGGACGGTCGGGGCCGAGAGTCAGTGGCGCTTCAGCTGCTCGAGCTCCGCCCGCAGCCGCGCGACCTCGGCCTCGGCCTCTTCACGCCTGGCGGTCTCCTCTTGGCGCCTGGTGGTCTCCTCCTGGCGCCTGGCGGCCTCCTCGTCGGCACGCTGCTGCGCCTCGTCGAGCATCTGCTCGAGGCGCGCGATGAGCTCCTCGCTCTCGAGGAGCAGCGCCGTTCCCGCGTAGAAGCGGAGCCGGTCCTTCTCGACCTGGACGTCCAGCCCCAGGACGAGTGACTCGTAGAGGCCGTGCTGGGGGACGATGGGCGTGTAGACCCGCGCCTGTGGACCGTCCAGGCGATACGCCGACAAGCGGCTCTTGGCGCGGTCGTACAGGAAGTACTCGGGAATCCCGAGTTGTGCGTAGCGGATGACGTTGCGCTCAGCGTCCTTCTTGCGGTCCCCGCCGACGTGCACCTCGAGCACCCAGTCGAGCCCCTTGCCTTCAGCGCTCACGAGCCACTTGTCGCGCTCGTGATCCTCCGCGTCGAGCACCGCGAGCAGGTCCGGGGCGAAGCGGGGCGCATTCGGGTAGTAGACCGGCAGCTCGGCGGCCAGGTAGACGCGCCGGCGCTGCTTGGCGAAGAAGCCACGGAGCGCCCCGAGCGCCCGAGTCTTGGCCTTGAAGTGGCGGTCACCCTCGGGCGGAGCCATCTCGGCTTCGGTGACCTCGCCGGGCAGCGCGGCGACCACTTCCGACCGCTCCTCGGGGCTCAGCGAGTCCCACTCCTCCTGGGTAGGAGCCATGGGGTAGCCGGCTGGGCTGAGGCGCGGTGCGTACATGGTCCCTGAGAGTGTGATCTTGCCCGCCGTGAGGGTCAAGCTGGCCCCCGGGCGGACAGCGTGTCGCGCCGGCTCGCTCGAGACTCATGAGGTCGGGTGTGCTGCGGTCCGCAAGTCCTTCGCCAGAGCGCGCGCTTCGTCGCGGATGGACCGCAAGAGCTCCACCTCGGTCTGCTGCTGGGCCGAAGCCGCCTCGGCATGGCCGTCGAGGTGGTCGTCCTGATCGCCCAGGCCGGCGGACTTGCTCTTGCGCATGCGGTCCATGATCCGGTCGCGCAGCGCGTGCGCGTCCGCGATGCCGCGGATGACGCCGCGGTGGTGCTGCAGGAAGGGGTCCTGCTTCTCGCTGACCTTGCCGGCGCTGCCCGCGGTGTCCACCACCACCGAGGCGATGCCGAACAGCCGCTCGAGCGGGCCCTGCACGACCCGCACGTTCTGGACGTTGACGAAGGTGAGCGTCGCCTCGAGCTGCTCCCAGATGCCGCGGCGGATGCGCAGGCTGCGGTCGGTCATCACGTAGTAGTGGAAGTCGTAGTCGAGCCGGACGCTCACCACCGAGATCATGCCGGAGACGGCGACGGCGACGCAGGCGACGATCCAGACGACCCAGATCGCCGCGGGCGTGGGCTTGCCCTTGGCGGCCTCGGCCGCGATGCCGATGGGGATGACGACCGGGATGAGCAGGGTGGGCGCGAACTGCAGTGCCCAGGTCAGGTAGCGGTAGGTGAGGAAGCGCTCGCTGGCGCGGAAGACCACCGGGTCGTGGCCCTGCGGCACGTGCGGCGGCGTGGGGGTGACCTTGAGCAGCGGGCCGATGAGGGCGACGAGCAGGCGGATCACTTGTGCGCCTCCTTCACGGCGGCGCGGACGTCCTGGAGCGCGTCGCGGATCTCCGAGAGGAGCTGGAGGGACTCGGGCGAGGACGCGGCCGATGCGGTCGCCGCTGCGTGTGGCCCGGCAGGCTTGACCGTGGCGCCGCCGCGCATGCGCTCGTAGAGGAAGTCGCGGACCAGCTCGTATTCGCGCAGGCCCGGGATGGCTTCGGCGCCGGCGCCGCTGCCGGCCGCGGTCTCGACCTCCACCGTGCCCAGCCCCAGCCAGCGCTCGACGATGTTGCGGCGGACGTGGATGTCTTGGATGCGCGCGTAGGTGAGGAAGGCCTCGCGGCGGAAGAGGATGCCGTAGCTGACGGAGACGCCTTCCTGGTCGAAGCGGTACCGGAGCGTGTGGAAACGGAAGTAGAGGAAGACCGCCAGGAAGGGGAAGGCGGGCACCGACAGGAGGGAGAGGAGGAGGTACTGCCAGAGCAGGTTCGGGTGCGGCCGGGTGATGGCGTACACCTTCGCGGCGTCCACGGTCTGGTGGGTGGGCAGTGGCTCGGGCATGGGGCCTCCGGGGACGGCGAATGTGGCCCGGCAAGGCCCGAGCCGCAAGCGTGAGCGCGCGGGCCTCCTCAAGCCCTGGGCAGTGACCGGGGACGGCGGAGCCACGCCGAACCCAATAGTCTGAAGCGCTGGGGGTAGAGCCCGGGGACAGCCATCGAACCCGAGGAAGCTGAGGCGCGCTGCCCAACGACCGTCGCGGGAAGGAGTTCCCGGCGTGGAAGCCGGGCCCACCAGCGCGCCTCAGACATTCACTTCCTTGAAGGTGTCCCCGGCGTGGAAGCCGGGCCCACACCCGCCAGTGCGCCTCAGACATTCACTTCCGGAAGGTGTCCCCGGCGCGGAAGCCGGGCCCACACCCACCAGCGCGCCTCAGACATTCACTTCCTTGAAGGTGTCCCCGGCGCGGAAGCCGGGCCCACACCCGCCAGTGCGCCTCAGACATTCACTTCCGGAAGGTGTCCCCGGCGTGGAGGCCGGGCCCACACCCGCCAGTGCGCCTCAGACATTCACTTCCGGAAGGTGTCCCCGGCGCGGAAGCCGGGCCCACACCCACCAGCGCGCCTCAGACATTCACTTCCTTGAAGGTGTCCCCGGCGCGGAGGCCGGCAGCTCCGCAGCGCGCCTCAGATGCACGGGTTGCAGAGCTGCCCCCGGCGCGGAGGCCGGCGACTACCCAGTAATCGCCCGGCACCGCTGCCGGTAGGACAGCACGGTGTGCGCCCCGTCCTTCCACAGCGCGGCGCCTTCCAGGAAGTTCGGCCAGCCGCCGTCGTCGAGCCCTTCCTTCCAGGACCTTGCCACCAGCGCGCCGATCATCGCGTCGTGCGAGACGAACAAGTGCAGCCCGGCCTTCGCCGTCAGCGCCGAGATCGCATGCTCGCGCATCAACCGCGCGCCTTCGCCGGGATGTACCAGCCCGGGCAGGACGGCATCGCCGTCGATGAGGTGCTGCATGAACCGCTCGAAGCCCAGCTCGCGAATGGTCTTCTCCGACTCGCGTCCCGAGGTGATGAAGGTACTGGGCACGCCGATCGCCGGGTCCTCGACCACCACCACCGCGCTCCCCGCACCCTCGAGGATGGCCGCCGCCGTCTGCACGCAGCGGTGGATGGCGCTGGTGCGCGCCTCGACGATGCGCGCGCCCAGGTGCGTGCCCAGCGCTCGCGCGTCCGCCAGCCCGTTCTCGGTCAGCGGCACGTGCATCCCCATGCTCTGGTCGGAGATGGCCGGGCGCTCGGCGTGGCGCAGGAAGAGGGCGACCGGTCGGTCGTCGGGGAGCTGGGCGGGCAGGAAGTGGCGGTGCATGAGGGGGCCGTGGATAGCCCGCCAGAGAGTGCCGCGCAAGCAATCCTCCTCCCCGCACCGCCCGCCGCCTCAGCCTCCTTCGGCCAGCTGATCCAACAGCGTCTGCACGCTCGCGCGCACCTTCTCGTCCAGGACGCGGATCTCCTCGTCGCTGGGCTCCGAGTCGTCGCCTGGCCGGCGCTTCTTGACCTCGATGGGCTCGCCCATGCGGTAACGCAGCGTCACCGGCAGCGGCAGGTGGGGCCACGGCCCGATGGCCAGCCCCCAAGGCAGGGACAGGTGCACCGGCCAGATGTGCGCCTTGGCCAGCTCGCGCACGTGCAAGAGCTTGGCGAGCCGTGCGCCGTCGGAGAGGACCATCAGCGAGTGGTGCGCCCCGGCGTGCGCCACCGGAACGATCGGTACGCCGGCCTTCAACGCCAGCCGCGCGTACCCGGTGTGCCCCGAGAAGCGGACGCGGTAGCGGTCCTTGAACGGCCGCCAGGTGTCCAGGTCGCCGCCGGGCATCACCAGCACGTCGCGGCGGTGGTCGCGCAGCGCGGTCAGCGCGATGTCCGGGTTGGCCTGCAGCACCCCCAACCGGCCGAAGAAGCTCCCGGTCGCCTCGGTCGCCATCACGATCTCGTGGGTGAGTGCGTGCAGCGGCCGCTCGCCCGCGAAGCGCCGGTACCAGGAGACGAAGAAGCCCCAGGCGTCGATGACCATCGTCCCGCCGGAGTGGTTGGACACCACCAGCGACGGTGAGGACGGCATCTTGTGGAAGCCACGGGCGTCCAGGCGGAAGTAGCGTCGCTCGCCAAACAAGAGGCCGAGCCAGCGCACCACCGACTTGGCGTGGATCGGGTCGTAGGACGACGGGTCGCGGCCCCAGCGGGCGGGCGGCACGAGCCGGCTGAGGAGCCAATCCGGTTGGGGGGTCGGCTTGCCGACCGATTTGCGCTCGGAGACCGTGCCGCCGATAGTATGCAACCTCGCATTCACCGTCATGCCTCCTTCACCGTTCGATCCCAGGGCAGGCTTCTTCGAGCACGCCGCGCTCGCCGCGCTGCGATGGACCGGCTGCCAGAGCCATAACGTCCAAACCCCCGGCGGCCGCATCCACGTCCTGTCCGCCCAGGGCGAAGGCCCCGGGACTCCTGTGGTGCTGCTGCACGGGTTCTCCTCGACCTGTGTGCACTACGGCGTGCTGATGCAGCGTCTGCGCCGGCATGTCCGCAGGGTCCTGGCTCCCGACGCCCCGGCACATGGCTTCTCCGACCAGCCGCAGAAGGTGGATCCGGCGGCTCTCCAAGCAGGATTGCTGGAGGCCTTGGACAAGGTGGTGGACGAGCCCTCGATCGTCTACGGCAACTCGATGGGGGGCCTGGCGGCCCTGCGCTTCGCGCTGGCGCGTCCGGAGAAGGTCAAGGGGCTGGTGCTCTGCTCACCCCTCGGGGCGCCCATGACCCAGGACGAGATCGACCGGCTGCTGCGGCGCTTCTCGCTGGACGACCACGACAAGGCGCTGGCGTTCGTCGACCGCGTGCTCAAGACCGAGGGCGCGTTCCGGCACATGGTGGCCTGGGGCGTGCGCCGCAAGTTCGGGCACCCGGTGATGCGCGAGCTGCTGGAGAGCTTCGGCGAGGGCGACCTGCTGGTCCCGGACGAGCTCAAGCGGCTGAAGGTGCCGCTGCTCTTCGTCTGGGGCCGCGAGGAGGACGTGCTGCCGCCCGAGCACAAGGACTTCTTCCTGGAGCACCTGCCGGCGGGTGCGCAGGTCCACGAGCCGCCGCGGTTCGGGCACGGGCCGTACCTGGAGCACCCCGGGGCGGTGGCCCGGCAGATCCTGGAGTTCGAGCGGTCGCTGCGGGGCGTGGCGCCGCAGGCGTGAGCGCGCGGGGGTGGTTGTGCCCCGTGCAGTGACTGGCAGGCCCGAGCCGCAAGCGTGAGCGCGCGGGCCTCCTCCTGCCCTGTGCAGTGATGAGGAACGAAACAAGCAGGCGGCCAACTGACCCGAGCCGCAAGCTGCCTGCCCAGAGCCTGTCGAGGGGTGAGCGCGCGGGGATGGTCGTGCCAGTGCAGTGACGGGGAACGAAACAGGCAAGCGGGCCCGCCAAACACCGAGGTGACTCGATGCATTTCTCCCCCGCCGACTGGGCCATCGTCGCGGCCTACTTCGCGCTCACCGCCGTCATCGGCTTCGCCTTCACGCGCCGGGGCGGCTCCTCCACGGCCGAGTACTTCCTCTCCGGCCGCAAGGCGCCGTGGTGGCTCCTGGGCGTCTCGATGGTCGCCACCACCTTCGCCGCGGACACCCCGCTCGCCGTCTGCGGCCTGGTCGCCACGCGCGGCGTCGCCGGCAACTGGCTCTGGTGGAACGCGGTGATGAGCGGCGTGCTCACCGTCTTCTTCTTCGCCCGGCTGTGGCGGCGCGCCGGCGTCACCACCGACGTGGAGCTGGCAGAGGTCCGCTACGGCGGCAAGCCGGCGGCGGTGCTGCGCGGCTTCCGCGCGGTCTACCTGGGCGTGCCCATCAACCTGCTCGTCCTGGGCTGGGTCACCAAGGCGATGGTGAAGATCCTCACCCTGTCGCTCAACATCGACCCCTGGCTCGCGCTGGTCCTCTGCATGCTGGTGACGGTGGCGTACGTCGGCGCCGCGGGCCTGTGGGCGGTGCTCTGGACCGACTTCTTCCAATTCGGGCTGATGATGACCGCGGTGATCGTCCTGGCGGTCTTCGCGACGGACGCCGTCGGCGGCATCGCGGCGCTGCAGGCCAAGGTCGTCGCCCACTTCGGCAGCGAGGAGGCAGCGCTCTCGGTGCTGCCGGTCACCTTCGAGGGCGGCTCGCTGCACGGCTGGGCCTGGATGCCGCTGACGACGCTGGGCGTCTACCTCGGCGTGCAGTGGTGGGCCGCCTGGTATCCCGGCCAGGAGCCCGGCGGCGGCGGATACGTCGCGCAGCGCATCTTCGCCGCGAAGACCGAGCGCGACGGCCTGCTCGCGACGCTGCTCTTCCAGGTCGGGCACTACGCCGTGCGGCCCTGGCCGTGGATCGTCACCGGGCTGGCGACGGTGGTGCTCTACCCCGACGCCACGGACAAGGAAGCGACCTACGTCCAGGCGTTCCTGGACCTGATGCCGACGCCGTGGCGCGGCGTGATGCTTGCCGGCTTCGCCGCGGCCTACATGTCGACCATCGCCACGCAGCTCAACTGGGGCGCCTCGTACCTCGTCAGCGACCTGTACCGCCGGTTCCTCAAGCCCGACGCGAGCGAGAAGCACTACGTGAACGTCTCGCGGCTGGCGACGGTGCTCCTCTTCCTGGGGTCCATCGCGGTCACCTGGAACATCGACTCCATCGGGCGGACCTGGGAGCTCTTGCTGGCGCTCGGGGCGGGGACCGGATTGGTGCTCATCCTTCGGTGGTACTGGTGGCGCATCAACGCCTGGTCGGAGATCAGCGCGATGGCCGCCTCGCTCGTGGTCTCGCTGCTCGCGACGTGGCTCGTCCGGCCGCGCTTTGCTGAAGGCGATCCGAACGGGACGACGCTGGTCTTCGTGCTCACCGTGGGGATCTCGACGCTCGTCTGGCTCGCGGTGACCTTCGCGACCGCGCCGGAGAAGCCGGAGGTGCTGGACGCGTTCTACCGGCGAGTGCGGCCGGGCGGGCGTGGGTGGGCGCAGGTCTCGGAGCGGCTCGGGTTCGGCCGGGAGGCGATCCCGGGCGGCGCTCTCTCGTGGGCGAACTGGATCGCGGGGATCGTGGCGGTGTACGCGACGCTGTTCGGGGTGGGGCGGATCGTGTTCGGTGAGGTGGGGGCCGGCGTGGCGATCCTCGCGCTGGCGGTCGCCGCGTTCGCGTTCCTCTCGCGCAGCCTGCGCGAGGAGCGGGTGGGGCCTGGAGTCGGTGAGGCTTCACCGGGCGAGGAAGGGAGTTGAGCCGGGCGCACATGTCACAAAGTAGCTGCCTATCTTTAGCAACTCCGACGCGCGGCATTTGGCCGACGAGGTAGAGCGTGGCGCAGATAGGTCCGCCAGCGCTTGACGGATGCCCGGACCCGGCACAAGGCCGGGGCTACGGGGTGCCGGGAACGCCGATCAGCAGGCGATTGCGCGGCGTGATCTCCGCGGGGATCGTGGTCGCGTGGAGCTGGTAGCCCGCCGCCTTGAGCCGCAGCGCCCGCTCCACGTCCAGCGCCAGCGCCGGCTCCAGCCAAGGCTCCAGCGGGTGCTGCACGTTCTCGCGCAAGAAGTGGCAGCAGGGCAGCACCGCCACGGCGGCCTTGGCGGCGATCGCCCGGTCGAGCACCGTGTCCGTCAGCGCTCCGCAGGCATGCGCCGAGACGACGAGGTCGCCCGACTCGATCGGCACTTCCGCGAGCGAGGCCTCCAGGAACTGCACCCGGCCCGCGAGCCGCGGCCACTTCTCCTCGAGCACGGCCGCGAGCCTTCCCGCGGAGAGCGGCCGCCGCGTGTCCACGCAGACGGCGCGGGGCGAGGTGTCGTCGAGCAGGAGCAGCGCGTAGGCGAGCAGTCCGTGCCCGGCGGCGAGATCGACGACGCGCCCGCCGCGCAGGTGCCGGCGGACGCGGCGCGCCGTCTCCCACGCTTCGAACAGCTCCTTGCGCGGAAGGCACTCGGCCTCGCAGACGGCGCGGGCGAGCTTGGCGAAGAGCGTCTCGCCGGCGAAGTGGGACATCGCGTGCCGGTTCAGACGGGCACGGCTCGAATGGCTCAGCGTGGGCATCGCGGCGGCATCAATACCATCACCGGGTCCCAGGCGGTTCGGGGTAGGCTCGCCCGCTTGAACAGGGAGGACGACGCGATGGACTCGACCAAGATCTATGCGGTCACCGGCGCGGCCAGCGGCATCGGGCGGGCCACGGCGCAGCTGCTCTCGCGGACGGCGCGGGTGTTCGCCATCGACGTCGACGAGAAGGGGCTGGCCGCGCTGGCCCAGACCTCCCCGCAGATCGTCCCGGTGCCCGCCGACCTGACGAGCGCGCCGAGCGTCGAAGAGGCCGGCAAGCGCATCGCCGCGCAGACCCCCGGGCTCGACGGCCTGGTGAACTGCGCCGGCATCAACCGCTTCGGCGCCATGGTGGACCTCCCCGACGACGAGTTCCGCGCGGTGATGGACGTGAACGTCACCGGGACCTACCGCGCGACGCGGGCGCTCTTCCCGCTGCTCAAGGCCCGCCTCGGCCGCATCGTCATCATCAGCTCGGAGGTGTCGACCATCAGCGCGCCCTTCAACGGCGTCTACTCGATGTCCAAGTACGCGCTGGAGGCCTACTCGGACGCGTTGCGGCGCGAGCTCTCGCTCATCGGGATGAAGGTCGCCATCATCCAGCCGGGCGCCGTGCGGACCGCGCTCTTGCAGAACATGCTCCCCGGCTTCGACCGCGCCCTCGCCGTCTCGCAGTTCCCGCAAGGGATGAAGGTCATCCGGGACATGTCGGCCAAGGAGTGGGAGAAGGGGCTCGAGCCGCACGCGGTCGCGGAGGTGGTCGAGCGGGCCCTCACCGACGCGAATCCGGCGCTGCGCTACAAGGTCGGCAACGACCCCGGGCGCGCGGCGGCGAAGCTCTTGCCCGCGCGGTGGCTGGATGCGGCGATGAAGCTGATGATGCAGCGCGGGTAGCGGGCGGACCTCACCCCCGGCCCCTCTCCGGCTTCGCGGAGAGGGGTGACCTCCTCTTCCGATCCTCTCCACCGCAACGACCTGAGCTTCGGCCAAACCCTCAAGGACCTCGCCGAGACCGGTGGGTCGAAGTGTGCCTAGACGCGAGCGCGAGCGACCTCGTCTGCCAGGCGGGCCAGAGCCTGGCGGGTCGGATCCGTGCTTAGGTGCGAGACCAAGTCACCCCTCTCCGCGAAGCCGGAGAGGGCCGGGGGTGAGGCCCGTCCTACTTCTCCGCCACCGGGAGCCGCACCTCGAACCGCGCGCCCTTCCCCGACCCGACGAAGGTGATGTTCCCGCCCTGGTTCTCGATGAGCATGCGCGCGGTGATGAGCCCCAGCCCCAGCCCTTGGGACTTGGTGGTCACCAGCGGCCGGAAGAGGGTGCGCTGTTGCTCGGGTGGGATGCCAGGGCCGCTGTCCGCGACGGCGACCACCACCATCTTCTCCTCACGGCGGACCTCCAACGTCAGCGTCCCGCCGGTCGGCATCGCGTCCAGCGCGTTCTTCACCAGGTTCTGCAGCGCGTCGCGGACCTGGTTCGGGTCCACGTTGACCGTCGGCACCGCCTCCACCGACCGGACGATCTCCACCGAGTCCGGCGGAGTATGGGCGGCGAGCGCCTGCTCGATCAGCTGCGTGATCCGGCACGCCTCTCGGTCGGCGGCGCGCACCCGGGCATGGTCGAGCAGGCCGGTGATGATGCGGTTGGCCTTCCACGCCTCCTCGATGACGATGCCCACCGACTGCTTGAGCTCGGGGTCGGTCTGGGCGCCCTGCGACTTCTGCATCAGGTAGCCGGCGTTGGTGATCGCCGCGAGCGGGTTGCGGATCTGGTGGGCCAGGCCGCCGGCGAGCTGGCCCAGGAGCGCCAGGCGCTCCTTGCGGACGAGCTCCTCCTGGGCCGCGGCCAGCGCCGCCGTGCGCTCCTGCACCCGCTTCTCCAGCTGCTCGTTGGCCTGGCGCAGCGCCTCCTCGGCCTCCTTGAGGCGGGTGATGTCGTGGATGATTCCGACCATGTGCGTCACCCGGCCCGCCGCGTCGTGCAGCGGGGCCTTGGTCGTGGCGATGACGTGGCGCATCCCCGAGGTGTCGGTGATGAACTCCTCCGCCACGTCCACGGTGCGCCCGGAGGTGAACAGCTCCTCGTCGCGGGCGCGGAACCAGTCGGCTTCGCTGCGGGGGAAGATGTCGTAGTCGGTCTTGCCGAGCAGCTCGTCGCGCGGCCGGCCGACCATGTCGCAGAAGGCGCGGTTGATGAGCACCCAGCGGAACTGGCGGTCCTTGACGAAGATGGGATGCGCGATGAGCTCGACGATGGCGCCGAGGAACTCCGGGCCCATCCCGCCGTCGTGAAGCATCGCGGCCCTCCGGGTGACGCGAAGACCTCGGTTCGGAGGGAAGCGAAGCGCCGAACCGAAGGCGAGGTCAGAAAACCCTTCGGGCGGGCCCCAGGCCTCGCCCGCTGCCGATGCTCTACTTCGGGTCGATCGCGTAGGCCTTCACGTGCGCGGCCCACGCGCCCTGGCCCTCGTAGCTGGTGAGCGCGCCGTCGACCGTGACCAGGTCCCCGCGGGAGAGCGCGGCCAGCTCGGGGACGCGCTTGTCGAAGTAGAGGGTGAACGTGTAGCGCATGCCGGTCTGTTCGGTGTTGCTGGGCCTATCGGGGCACTCGACGTCGAAGGCCATGCCGCCCACGAGCTCGCTCTTGCTGGTCTCGTCGCTCACCGCGAGGATGCGGATCTTCCAGTGGAAGACCTGGTCCTTGAGCTTCTCGATGAGCTCGCGCTTGTCGAGAGGCTGGCTGAGGGTCCCGCCGTTCTCGAGCTGCCGGGCGATCTCGGAGCAGGTCTGCGTCAGCGGCTGGACGGCCGTGGCCTTCTGCGGGGCAGCGGCGCAACCGGCGGCGAAGAGAGCGAGACAGGCGGCGAGAGCGATGCGGAGCAAGGAGTCCTCCTTCGGGGCGACGATGTGGGCGAAGCCTAGCACGCGGCACCAGGACGCGCCTGGACCCGCGCGGACCGCCCGGGGCGCGCCGTTGAATGGCCCCCGCCGGCCCCGCCACGTCCTCTTCAGGAGGAGAGGATGGAGCAGGGAAGCCAAGGCGGACGGGCGGGATGGTGGTGGGCGGTGGCGGCGTGGGTTGGCGCGGTGTGGGTGTGGGGTTGGGCGGGAACGGCGAGGGCCAGCGACGGCAGCCAGGCGATCTCTCCTCGGCAGGCCCTATCGGCGCTCCCCCGCCCGCCTTCGAAGGTCGAAGAGGCCCGGTCCCGCTGGAGCGGCGGCGCGGACCGGGCCGTGCAGCCGTTCAAGCAAGGCGCGCAGCTGCAGCTGGCGCTGGCGAGGCAGGAGTTGGGCGGGGTCGAGGCGTTCGATCGCGACCCGCAGCGGCGGCGCGCGGCGGCGGCGAGGCTGGAGCCGGGCGAGGTCAGGGCGCTGTTGGCCATCGAGGAGGCGCACGCCGCGCAGCCCGTGCAGCTGGGCGGCAACATCGAGCGGCTCGCGCGCTCGACCCGGCAGGAGATCGAGGAGAAGGCGAAGGCGGTGGACGAGGCGCGGCGGGCGGCGGTCGCCGCGTGCCGGGGCGAGAAGAGCTGCGAGCGGGCTGCGGAGCGCGAAGCCGCCAAGACGCGAGCAGAGCTGCTGGCGTCCTTGCTCGAAAAGACGGGCAAGCGCTGGGAGTTGCTCAAGCTGCGGCTGGACTACTTCCTCGCCGAGCGGCAGCGGCTGGCGGAGCGCGTCGCCACGGCCACCAGCGACCCGTATGTGAAGCAGCAGGCGCAGGGGCTGCTGGCGGAGGCGTGGAAGACGGTGGCCGAGCTGGCGGATGAGGTGGAGCGGGAGACGGAGCTCGCGGCGCGGCTGGCGGGGGTAGAGCCCGGCTTCCACGCCGGGGGTATCTGAGGGTCCGTGGAATCCGAGGCGCGCTGGGTGTGGGCCCGGCTTCCACGCCGGGGATATCTGAACGTCCGTGGAATCCGAGGCGCGCTGGGTGTGGGCCCGGCTTCCACGCCGGGCGCAACTGAAGGTCCGTGGAATCGGAGGCGCTGGGTGTGGGCCCGGCTTCCACGCCGGGGATATCTGAACGTCCGTGGAATCGGAGGCGCGCTCGCAAATCCGTCGCGGCGGTCGTTGGGGTAGAGCCCGGCTTCCACGCCTCTGGATTGGTCACTTCTCGTCCGGGCGCCTGGCGGTCCCCGGGCAGCCCGAGCACACGCTTCGCGCTTTCAGCGCGCCGCGCCAGCCAGCTTCAAGGATGAGCAACTTCTCGTAGCCACGTCCGAGCGTCCGCCAGCCAGGGCGCCCGTTGTGCTTGAGGTGCCCGCCCAACGCGGCCACGGCCCAGAAGACCTCCTTGGCCGTCGGCGCCTCTGACAGCTTGGTCTTCTTCAGCGAGGCGCGGAGCACGTCGAGCTGGAGCGGTGAGAGTGCCGCGGTCGCGGGTGTGTCGGGCTTCGATTCGGCCAGGGTCCGCATGAGCAGCAGGCGAAAGGCAATTGCCGCGAAGAGACCGATTGCGATGCTGAGGGCGTGAAAGCTCTCGAGTTGGCGCTTCTCGAGTGCGCATCCGTTCTTGAGGGCGTCGAAGTACATCTCAATCAGCCATCGGCCGCGGTAGTAGTCGACGACTTGGAGAAGCTGCTCTTCGGTATCGACCGGCTCGGTCGTGTACAGGACCCACTGAATGGGATCTTCTCCAACGGGACAGTCCTTCTCGAGCACGAAGACGACGTTGATCGGCAATGACGTCGGCAGCGTCGTACTCGCTCTGTCTGGCCTCTTCAGCGACACCCTCGTCCAGCCGACTTGCAGCTTGGCGTCGCGTGCGTTGCGCGGCGGATGAGTCGCCTGAGCCTTGGGCGTCGTGCCCTTCGTGCGCGCCGACAGGTGCACCTCTCGAGTTGCCACCGTCGATGCATCGGCGATCGCCTCGATGAGCTTCTTCTTCTTCTCCGGCGGGCCTTCCAAGCTTCGGTTGTGCTTCTGCCTCAGGACGAACCGGAATCCCTTTTCGACCAGGTGCGCCAGCAGGTCGTAGTCGTCGGTTTCGCTGTCGCCGACGTGGAGGACCTGGGCTTGTTGCGCCACCGCCTGCTCAACCGAGTCGATCTGCTCCTTCCAGCGCAGGGACTCCTTGTCGGGCGAAAGCCGCCGCGCCTTCTTGCGCTGGTAGTGGTTCTCGCCACCCTGGGAATGGTCCGGGATCGGCTGGCGAGCCCAGAGCTTCATCGCCGCGACTCCGAGCGGCCGATAGTGCTCCGTCGCGCTCGCCATCAGGGTCGTGTGCAGATAGAGGCCTTGGGTCCCGCCATCGACTGGGCCCAGGCCATCGCGCTCACTCTCGCTCTGGAAGGCCACGCTGCTGGTGTCGTCGATCGCCAGCACCACCCGCTCCGTGACACAGCGGGCAACGGTCGCGTGTGCATGTGGCTGCAGCACCTTTGCCGTGCTGAGCTTCGGGTTGTTGACCAGCCGGTAGAGCGCCTCTAGCCCTGCCGCATCGTCTTCGAAGGCCTGCGGAAAGCTCTTGGCTGGCTCGTCACTCAAGCGTGCCACCGCAGCGATCAGACGCCGATTCAGACGCCGGTCTCCCAGCCTGGCCTGGCCCATCTCCTGCTCCAGCGGCAGCAGCCCCGACGACTCCTTCATGGCGATGCTCCTCGCACATCCGGCGGCGAGCCTGGCGGTGCAGCTCGTAGACGTAGAGCCCTTTGGGACTGCCCTCGTGCAGATAGGCGTTCCCGCGTCGGGTTCGGCCTGCCGTCGTGCCCAGATAGCGCCAGTTGGAGGCGCGGTAGCACGTGCCCCGAAACCGAGCGTGGTCGACGAAGGTTTCTGCGAGCAGGACCGGGTGATTCCAGCGGGCCTGCCAATCCGCGCTCAGGCGCCGCAGGGTCCGGCCGAGCACTTTGGAAGCCAGGTGCTCGACTCGAACCCAGGGCGGGATGAGGAAGCGCACGTTGTTGACGACCAGGTGCAGCTTGCGCCGCTTGGTGTCGTTGTCCCAGCCCAGGTACCGGTCTCGTAGCGGCGAATGGAGGGTCGCAGAGGCCCAGCCGAGCAGGGCCACCACCTGGCCCTCGAGAAATGCGGCGTACAGCAGGTGCTCGCCTACGAGCGGCTTGTCTCCGAGATAGTGGAATCGGTCGATGAAGAGTCGCCAGCCCAGACGCTCGGCGGGCTCGATGGGCCGCACCACGAGTTGGTCAAGATTCGCGTCGTTCCCCACCGGAGACCACGCCAGCGGAATGCAGTCCTGCGGCAATACCGGTAGATCGTGCCCATCTCGGCACCGGCGCTGTCGCGCAGGTAGCTTGATGTGGCCCCACTCCTCAAGCCGGAGGAGCAAGTCCTGGCAGGCGAAGACGGCGTAGCTGCCGTTGGCCTGTCGCCAATCCCACGCCTTGCAGATAGCTCGAGCAGAATCGGACCGGGTCCTGGCGTCTTGGCGGTCAACCGTGTCCCGAATGAACCGCAGCTCCGCCTCGCCGATCACTCGGTTGCGATAGCGAAGCAACGGCGCGTTCGATGGCTCCACCCCCCACCGTATGGCACACGGCTGTTTGTGACGCCAGCGAAATCTGAGGTGCGCGCCGCGGCGGCGTCCCTAGATGTGATGAATCAAGAGGCTTCCACGCCGGGGATATCTGAACGTCCGTGGAATCGGAGGCGCGCTCGCAGATCCGTCGCGACAGTCGGGTAGTGCGCCTCAGATTCCTCGGGGTTTTATGGTTGCCCCCGGCGTGGAAGCCGGGCCCACACCCCACCAGCGCGCCTCAGATGATCACTTTCGCGAAGGTGCCCCCGGCGTGGAAGCCGGGCCCACACCCCACCAGCGCGCCTCGGATGATCACTTTCGTGAAGGTGTCCCCGGCGTGGAAGCCGGGCCCACACCCCACCAGCGCGCCTCGGATGATCACTTTCGCGAAGGTGCCCCCGGCGTGGAAGCCGGGCCCACACCCTACCAGCGCGCCTCAGATGATCACTTTCGCGAAGGTGACCCCGGCGTGGAAGCCGGGCCCACACCCCACCAGCGCGCTTCAGATGATCACTTTCGTGAAGGTGTCCCCGGCGTGGAAGCCGGGCCCACACCCCTACTTGCCCACCATCCCGGTCGTCATCCACGGCACGTACGTCACCAGCAGCACGCCGGCGGCCATGATGAGCAGGAAGGGCAGCGCGACCTTGTACAGCCGGACCAGCGGCTGCCCGAAGCGGCTCGACGAGAGGATGAGGTTGAGCCCCATCGGCGGGAAGAGGAAGCCGAGCTCCAGGTTGGCCAGGAAGACCACGCCCAGGTGCAAGGGATCGATCCCGTAGGCCTCGGCCATCGGCGCCAGCAGCGGAGCCAGGATGATGACCGCCGAGTAGATCTCCAGCACGCTGCCCAGCACCAGCAGCACGCCGTTGAGCACCAGCAGGAACACGGTCGGCGAGTGGATGTGCGCCTTGGTCCAGCCGATGAGCGCCGCGGGGATCTCCGCGTCCACGAGGTAGTTGGTCAGCCCCATCGCCACGCCCAGCAGCAGCACCACCGCACCCACCAGCTGCGAGCCGCGCGCCAGCGTGTCGGGCAGCTGCTTGCGCCAGTGCAGGTCGCGGAAGATGGCGCTCTGGGTGACGAGCGCCACCAGCAGGAACAATGACGCGGTCTCGACGATGGTGGTGACGCCGTTGCGGAAGAGGAAGTACAGCAGGACCGGCGCCGAGACCTCCCACTTGGCCGCCCACAGCGCCGAGCCCAGCTCCTTGAGATCGAAGGGCTGGCGCGGCGTCTTCTGCCGCACGCCGACGATGATGCCGTAGATGGCCACCAGCACCACGAGCAGGATGCCCGGCAAGAGGCCCGCCGTGAACAGCTCGGTGGGGCTCGCCTTGGCGACGACGGCGTAGAGGATGACCGGGAGGCTGGGGAAGAAGAGCAGGCCCAGCGAGCCCGCGGAGGTCACCAGGCCCAGGCTGAACCCCTCCGGGTACTTCTCGGAGATCAGCATCGGCATCACCAGGCCGCCCAGCGCCAGGATGGTCACGCCGGAGCCGCCGGTCACCGTGGTGAAGGCGGTGCAGATGATCACCACCATCAGCGCCATGGCCCCGGGCGCCCAGCCGATCATCGAGCGGGCCAGCCGCAGCAGGCGCTTGCTGGCGCCGCCTTCGGCGAGGACGTAGCCGGCGGCGGTCAGGAGCGGGATGGCCGGCAGCGAGGCCGACTCGACGAGCTGGTAGGTCGCCGCAGGCACCGAGGCGATGGGCGTGCTCTCGCTGAAGAAGAGCAGCATCGCCAGGCCCGCCATGCCGGTGAAGAGCGGCGCGCCCAGGAGCAGCGCGACGAGGATGGCGATGGCGCCCGGCCAGACGAGGCTCGCGGAGTGGTTCTCGAGCAGCCCCAGGGCGGGGATGGCCGCGGCGATGGCCAGCGCGACGACGCGCCCGGCCCACTTGTCCGAGGCGCGCCAGGCGAAGCGCAGCGCCATCAGGGCCAGCGCGACCGGCATGATCGACTGGCTCCACCACTCGGGGATTCCCAGCGGCAGGTCGCGCTCGGCGAGCTTCATCGCCTGGACCAGCACGTTCGAGGCGTAGGCCAGCAGCGCGCAGATGCCGGCGCTGATGCCCGCGACGTAGACGCTCGCCGCCTTGCGCAGCTTGCCCTCGGGCAACAGCTCCCCGGTGGCCAGCGAGAGGTGCTTGCCGAAGGCGCTCGCCGCCAGCGCGCCCAGGAAGCCGACCCAGAGCGTGAAGTGCTGGGTGAAGAGCACCGCGCCCGGGATGCCGGTCTTCAGGAACTTGCGGACCAGGATCTCGGCCGACGGCAGCAGCGTCATCAGCACGAAGAGGACGACGGCTGCCCACGCTTCGATCTTGTGGACGAGCGTCTGCTTCTCCGCCTGGGCATTGGCCGCGGCCCCGGCGGTGGCGACGGCCGCCGGGGTCACCGCCGACGCAGGCGCGGCGGGCGCAGTCAGCGCGGAGGTGGCGCCGTTGCCGCCACCAGGCGGTGGCGGAACGGTGGCCGGAGGAGCAGCGGGGGAGGACGGGGTCTGGGAGTCGGTCACTTCTTGGCCTTCGAGGCCCGGTACTCGTCACGGACCTTCTTGATCTCGTCGAAGTGCGCCTCGCTGCACACCCCGCCGCGGATGGAGGGGACCATGGCGTCGGCCATGGCGCGCCAGCCGGTGAGGTCGGCCGCCGGCAGGTCCACCACCTTGAGCCCGTTCTTCTTCATCTGGGCGATGGCGTCGGTCTGCATGCGCGCGACTTCCTGGTTGATCTTGACGCCCATCTCCCTGGAGATGGCCTCGAGCTTGGGGCGCAGGTCCGCGGGGATCTTCTCCCAGACGTCCTTGCGCACGATGTTGGCGCCGGGCAGGTGGCCCCAGCTGGCGGTGACCATGGTCTTGGCCGCTTCGTACCAGCGCGCGGTGAAGGCCATCACCGGAGCGGTGGCGAAGGACTGGATCAGCCCGGTCTGCAGCGAGGGGAGGATGTCGGTGGAGGAGATGACCACCGGCTGGAAGCCCGCCGCGGCCATGCTCTTGATGGCGTTGGGGTCGCCGGCCCAGGTGAACATCTTGACGCCCTTCATGTCGGCCAGGCCCTTGATCTCCTTGTTGAAGAACATGTGGACGGTGCCGGTGTCGCCCCAGGCCAGGGCGTAGAAGCCCTTCTCGAGCAGGCGCTGGTCGAAGACCGGGCGCATCTTCTCGAAGACGTACTCGTACTCGGCCTGGTCGTCGATCATCCCGGGGGCGGCCACGCACTGGTTGCTGATCTCGATGTCGTGCAGGCCGACGACGGTGAGCGCGGCGGCGTTGAGCTGGCCGATCTGGAGCTTGCGCACCATGTCGCCTTCGTTGCCCTGGGTGCCGCCGGCGTAGACCTTGAGCTTGACCTTGCCCTCGGAGGCGGCGGACCACTTCTCGCCCATCTCCTTGAGCAGGTTGTGCCAGGCCGACCCGTCCGGGGCCATGGTGCCCAGCTTGATGGTGACGTTCTGGGCCGAGGCGGTGGCGGAGGTCAGGGCCAGCGCGGCGACGGCGGCGAGAGAGAGGAGGCGACGCATGGTTGGGTCACTCCAGGAAGTAGTCGTCCACGTGCGCCTTGAGGAAGCGCGCGCGGCGTTGAGATATCAGGTTGACGAGCCGGAAACGCGGCTCTTCATCCACGTTGAAGGCGAGCACCTTGTCGAGCAGCTCGTCGAAGAGCTTGCGGTCTTGAGTCTGGATGGCGACGGATTCGACCCAGCTCACCAAGGCCCCGACTTTCTTGCCCTTTGAGAGCTCGAGGGCCCGGTCGTAGTGGGCCTTGGCCTTCTTGAGGCCGCCGCCGACGGCTTCACCGCGGCTGTTGTCGTAGGTCACGTAGAACTCGTGGATCGAGCCGGCGCTCCAGGTCTCGTCCAGCTCGAGCGCGCGGCCCATCAGCGCCTCGACCTCGGAGAGCCGGCCGACCATGTTCATGTCGTCCTTGGAGCGGGAGATGAGGATGGCCAGCGAGGCGCCGGTCCAGTAGAGGAGCGGGACGTCGTCCTTCTCGAAGCGCTTGACCGCGGCGGCGCGGTCCTTCTCGAAGAGCGCGGGGAAGTCGTCGCCACCGCGGGCGGCCAGGCCCCGGAAGCCGTAGCTCACGGCCCGGCGCAGGAGCTTCTTGCCCCGGGCGGCCTTCTCGCGGGAGAGCGCCGGGTGGGTCGGCTCGAGCTCGTCGGCCTCGGCGAGGACGAAGGCGTAGGAGTACTGGGTGAAGCCCGAGCAGACCGCCGAGAGGAGCTTGGGGTTGTCCGGCGAGGACTCGAGCAGCGCCTCCATCGTCTTGAGGCCGAAGGGGATGGCCTCTCGGATGAGCTCCGGGTCGTCGTCCGAGCTGAAGGCCGTGCCTTCGCCCGAGAGCGAGTCGGCGGCGATGTTGGCGATGAGGCCCGAGCAGCCGGACAGCAACAGCGCCAGCGCGGGGGCGAGGAAGGGACTCGGCAGTGGGATGCGCACGGGAATCGCTTGGGAAATCGGCCTGGAAAATGAAGGGTCGGGAGCTTAGGCGCGCGGTCTGCGAGCGTCAATCGTTCGAGGCCGGGCGGACGTGCGGATGGATGTTCGCCCCCTCCACCGCTGCGACCGAAATGTGTAGTCCCCGGCCTCCGCGCCGGGAGCATCTTGGGGATCCGTACGATTGGTAGCGCGCCGAGCATCGGCCGACCGGGCCCGGTCGAGGGGCGCCTATGCAATCCGGGCCGCGGCGGGCGGGACGCCCGCAACCACGGTGTCCTCCACCTCCATCAATTGGAGGACAGGACTGATCGCGGCGGGCGGGTGCATCCCGAGCGCGCCTCCGATCCGCATCCTTTGATGTCCTGACGCCGCCCACTACCCCCGCCCCCCGCGTTCCCTGTATCTTCGCGGCTCTATTTCCTGCTGCCCCAGGAGCCTGGGATGCGATTCGTTCGTCTTCTCATCTTCGCTGCGCTCGCCGTCTTCGCCGCCGCCTGCACCAAGGGCACGGCGGTGAAGGCGCCTCCCAAGGTCAACGCCGGACCGGACCAGCGCACGGAGGTGAAGGCGTCCGTCGAGCTGTTCGTCAACGTAACCAGCGCAGCGGAGATCGAGACCTACGAGTGGAAGGTCGTCGTCGCGCCGGACCTCGAGAAGACCTCCATCGCCGTGCCGGCCACCAGCCTGGGCGACGTGGTCAGCCTCCAGACCGGCGCCATCCCCGGCCTCTTCGTCGTCGCCGTGCGCGTCACCGACGTCGACGGGCTCACCTCGGACTTCGACTACGTCAACGTCGAGCTCACCGGCTCGTCACCGAACGAACCCGTCAAGATCGCCCTCGCCTGCAGCGCCGGATGCCGCACCAGCTCCAGCCAGCCCGACTGGCTGTTCGCCGACGAGGAGACGCAGCTCACCTTCGACGTGCAGGTCCTCGAGGGGCAGCCCACCGGCGTCAACTGGTCGTTCACCCTCGATGGACCCGACGGCTCGCACCAGGAACCGGCCGTGCTCACTCCGGCGGCCGACGGGCTCTCCGCCACCGTCGAGCTGCCTCGCACCACCGCCCCGCTCACGCTCCGCGTCAGCGCCACCGCCTACGTCTCCGGCGTCAACGACTCCACTGCGTCGGTCACCGTGGAGGAGGAGGACACCGTCGACGAGCCGCCCACGCTCGCGTTCGAGTGGCACATCCCGGGCGGCAAGCCGGGCGACCCGGTGAAGGTGCTGCCGGGCGATGCGATCTACGTCAAGGCGGTGGTCGCCGACCCCAACGGGGACGCCGTCACCTGCGAGTTCCCGAGCAACGAGATCGGCGGGCCGTATTTCATCCAGCAGGTCACCGACCCCTGCAGCCGCACCGTCTATCCGCTGAGGAGCGGGAAGGTGACCATCGCCGTCGACGCCAAGACCAGCAAGACCGACGGCACCACCCGGCAGATCCTGACCCTCGACGTCGCGCACTTCCGCGTCGCCGGCACTGGCCTCACCGGCGTCTCCATCAAGGACGACGGGATGATCGTCGCCAGCGACGGGAGCGCGGGCTACCGGATCTACGACGCCAAGGATGCCAACCTCACGGCGAAGGTGGTCGATGCCAGCTTCACGGGGTCGAAGGTGGCGGCGTTCTATGGCTCGAAGGCGCTCGTGGGGTTCACCGGGTCCAAGGAGCTGGCGGCGTACGACTTGAGCACCTCGACCGAGCTGCCGGACTTCATCTGGCCGGCGTCCGCCTTGAACCCCGCGACCGGGACCGTGGCCATGGCCAGCTCGGCCAAGACCGGGCGCGTCTGGATGGCGATGAGCGAGGGGATCGGCGTCTTCGATCCCAGCCCGACGGCTGCGAGCGCTCTGGCGTACTGGTACGGAGGGCAGGTGCTGCCGACGGCCATCGCCTGGTCGCCCAGCCCGAAGACTCCCAGCGATTCCGGGTACGTGTGGTACGCCGCCGGGGGCAAGGTGTACTGCCAGACGACCGAGAGCTTGGCGAATTGGCAGGCAGGGACGGACGGGCACGGCGTCGAGGTCGGGACGATTCCGGCGCAGCGGGTCTCGGCGATGGCTTATGGCAGCGCCGCGGGCGACCTCTGGGTCGGCACTGCGCCGACGGGTGGCGTGAGCACCGGCTTCCCGGTCTTCCTGTTCAAGAATGCCGTCGATGCTGCGACGGGCGAGCCGAAGCTGGGGACGCCCCTGGACTTCTTCGCGCCGCTCGACGGTGGGATCGGCGGGGTGGCGGTCGAGCAGGACGGGCCTTACGCCGGGGATGCCTGGGTAGTGGCTGGCGGGGCGGTCATGCGTGTGTCGCGCGCGGTGGTGGACGAGGCGACCGGCGAGCGCGGGGCGGTGGAGCTGGAGCTCCAGACCGACATCGGCGGGATCGTGAACGGGATCTCGGTGGCGGGACGCAGGGTCGCGGTTGCTAGCGAGAGCGGCCTGGCGGTCGTGCCGTAGACACCCCGAGCTTGTCGAGGGGCCAGAGCTCAATCCCTACTGAGCGTCCAATCCTGTGCTCGGAGCCCCGGCCTTGTGCCGGGTCCGAGCGTCCTTGAAGCGCTCGGTGTGGCGTTGCAGGCAGCTGCCGGCCCGATGGCCGGCGCTCCGCGAGGCAGAGTGGCGCGCAACTGGCCTGAGCAGCTACTTGCGGTTCTCGGCGGTGCTTCTCATCGGGTAGCTTGCCGGCCCCACTTTCCCCGCGAGACGGACCTCCATGGCCAAGCGACAGACCCCGAAGCAGGCAGGACACGGCTCCAGGCAGACACTGGAGTGGGTGGGCGCACGGCTGCTCTCTCCGGCCTACGTCCACGAGGGCGGCTCCCACCGCCCCGAGATGTTCCTGTGGCTCGAGCTGCCCACCGGCGTCATCGTCGGCATGGACATCGTCGATCGCCGCTCGCCCATTCTCGTTCGGCGAGTCGCTGCGCCACGCCATCGAGGAACCCCAAGCTGGCCCGCCGCGGACCCCCGACCGGGTCCGCGTGGCGACCCCCGCCCTGGCCGAAGAGATTCGCGACGAGTTCGGCGCCGAGCTGCCGGTGGAGGTCGCCCCGACGCCCGAGGCCGACGCGGTCGCGGCGGACCTGTACCGCAGCCTGGCCAGGGGCGAGGACGAAGAGCCGAGTTACCTCGATGGCGGCCGCCTGCCCGAGCCTGGCGTCCGCCGCCTCTTCGGCGCCGCCGCCGAGCTCTTCCGCCGCGCGCCGTGGAAGCGCTTCAACGACTCCCAACTCATCCAGGTCGACGTGCCGGAGCTGGGGCTCGAGGGCGCCTGTGTGTCGGTCATCGGAGCGATGAAGCAGAGCTACGGCTTCGTGCTCTTCCCGTCCATGATGGCCTTCGAGATCTACGCCGCCTCCACGGCGAACGGCCTCCCCGAGGACGACACGCCCATCGACCTGGGGACCAGCCATATGGCCCTCAACTTCGAGAAGCGCGGCGACGTCCCCGAGGCGATGCAGAAAGAGGTGGCCTCGCAGGCCTGGCCGCTCGCCGCCCACGACGCCTACCCGGTCTGGATGTGTGTCGACCGCGACGCCGTCGGCCGGCCCATCGAGCCCCTGGAGATCGACCGGCTCGCGGCGATCTCGCTGGCGCTGGCCGAGCTCTTCGAGCGCCACGGCGACGCCCTCGAGCGCGGCGAGAGCGCCGAGGCCAGCGCGGTGCTCCCCGACAGCCCCGCCACCGCCACCGCGCGCTTCCCGTTCCGGCCCTCCGCGCCCAAGCCGTCGCTGGCGACGAGGGCCGACGCCGCGGAGCAGTCGGTCGAGGTCGAGTCGCGGGTCACGCTGGCGATGTGGGGCTACGCGTTCGGCAAGTTCGGCAAGCGCTGGCAAGAGGTGACCAAGAGCGTCAAGGCCTTCCAGAACCACGTGCCGTTCTCCATCCCCTGGTCGGTCTACCGCTACCGCGTCCAGGGACGGCGGCTGGTGGAGTGGTACCTCGAGGAGCAGGCCCGACTCCTCAACGAGCCCGAGCGCGCCTGGCTCGAGGCGCAGAGCGAGTCCTGGCTCGGCGCCTGGGAGATCGAGGCGGTCACGCCGGGCGAGGCGCTGGACCTGCGCGACCTGCTCACCGGGGAGCGCCGGCGCGTCGTCGAGCGGCGGGGCTCCGTCAACGTCGAGCGGGGCCACGTGCTGTACTCGGCCGTGGTCCGCTTCCGCGGCGCCTGGCTGCTGGCAGGGACCTACACGCACTACCTGGCGCCGGTGGCCGCCGACGAGGTGGTCAGCTCCGTCTGCCGCGCGCTCAAGGTGGAGCCCGGGGCGGTGCCCGTGGCGCTCCTGCGGGAGCAGGAGAGCGAGAAGCTGCTGCTCGCGGCCTGGCAGAAGGCGGTGCGCGAGAACGAGAAGCGCCGCGAGGCGCCGGTCCGACTCTGCAACTCCGACGGCGACCCGCTGCTCTTCACGCAGGATTGCTTCGGCTTCCCCAAGGGCGAGCGCGCGGCGATCGAGGCCAGGCTGCTGCGCGCGTTCGGGGAGGACGCCCAGGTGGATGAGGGTGGCGGCGAGGCGGGGGCGAGCGAGCGCTGCTTCGCCATCCTGGGGGAGCAGCCGAGAGACGCCGAGATGGGGCGGTCGGTCCTGGGGCGGGTCGTCGTGGGAGAGGACGGGCTGCGCCTGGAGACCAACTCGGTGCGACGGGCGGATGCGCTGCGGCGGCGCGTGGAGGAGGCGTGCGGGAAGGCGCTCGTCCACCGGCTGCGCGATCATGTGGACCCGACCTCGGCGGCGCACCCGAAGAGCTCCAAGGCCGAGCGAAAGCTGCCGCCGATGACGCCGGAGATGCTCGAGGCGCTGCGCGAGCACAAGGCGCAGCACTACCGGGCGTGGATGGATCAGAAGCTCCCGGCGCTGGGCGGGAAGACGCCACGGCAGGCCGCCAGCTCGAAGGAGGGGCGCTCGCGGGTCGAGGCGCTGCTCAAGGAGCTGGAGCAGATGGAGCGCCGGCTGCCGGAAGCCGAGCGGGCGGACGTCGCGGCGCTGCGGCGGGAGCTGCTGGGGTAGGCCCGACGCCCCGAGTTCGTCGAGGGGGCAGCCTTGCGCCGGAGAGACCTTCTGCGCGGAAGCGAGGACGGATGCGCCTACCTGGGGGATCCGTCATTCCAGCGCGGCTTCGACCGAGGTCGCCTGAACGGCTTGATCGAACCAACGGTCGAGCGTCTTCAGGTCCACGCACTCGAGCACCTTCGCGCGTTGAGCGTCGGAGACAGTGAGGCCACGGGTGGCGAAGATCTTGAGAATGTCCTCCCTCTTGCTCTCAGCTCTGCCCTCAGCTCTGCCCAGGGCCTCTCGTGCAGCTATCTCGAGCCGGTAGGCGACCTCGGCCTTGAAGCGCATCTCGGCGAGTTCCCGAGCGTGCGGGTCAGCGGAGAGGGTGTCCAAAGCGGACTTGGCTTTGGCGATGTCGGGATTGTGCATGGCGATGGCCTCCAGCTCCTCTTCGGACCGTGCTGCCAAAAAGAGCCCCCAGTCGTTCAGCGCTGGCTCGGGCGCTGCTCCAGGCGGGCGTGCGCCCAGCGAGGGCACCTTGGGCAATTCAATGGTGTGGATCTCGATGGCGTCGGAGAAGCGCTCGTGAGAGCGGTCCTCCGCGACGTGGAAGGTGCAGTGGAACCGGTCGGTCGCCCACTGCCGATAGCCCAGGATGAGGATGCTGACGCAGCTCTTCAGGACGTCGTACTCGTCGCCCTTGTGAAGGTTCGAGGAGTACAGCCTGGCCAGGTAGTACAGAGCGCGGGTGGAGAAGGAGACCTGGCGGGCGGACTGCATCTCGACGTCCACGTGGCGGCCGTCCTTGAGCTCCACGTGCACGTCGAGGACGATCCCCTTGTCGCCGAGCGCGTCCTTGGGAATGTCGGGGTTGAGCACCTGGGCGATGGCGATGGGGAGGTGGGCTGAAGGACCGCCGTCAGCAGCGAGACGAGCAACTCGTGGTTGCTGGGCGCCGAGAACAGCAGCTTGAAGACCACGTCGATCTTGGGATCCAGGCGAGCGAGCATGACGGCCCCAAGGTTACTCGCTCCCGCTCCGCATTTGGAGGGCGCGCCCGAGCGGGCGAACTGCCATGGCCTCCTATGCCGGCCGCAGCACGGCGCTCCCAGTCACTCCGGCCTGCGTTTGCGAGCCTTCTCGAGCAGGTTGGCCCACTCGGACCTTTGCTTCGGGTCGCGCGAGGCGGCGCGCAGCCGCGCGTTCTCGAGCAGGGCCCGGCGCACCTGCGACAGGTGCAGCTCGGTGAGCGGGCTGGCCGCCAGCGTGCACCACCAGGCGAGGGCGTCCGGGTCCGTTTCCGCGAGGAAGGCGTCCCAGGCTTCCTCGGTGAGCACCGGCCCGCGCTCGGACAGGGCATGCGCCACGATGCGCCGGGCCAGCCGCGGGTCGCGCAGCGCCTTCGCGAATTCCGGGGGCTCACGCTCCATGCTGGAGACCCCTTCCGAGACGTACCAAGCCACGGCCTGCACGCTGAGCCGCTGGGTCGGCCCCATCCGCTCGGGAGCCTCGAGAGCGGCCAGCGACTCGGTGTCGTCGGTACCCTGCTCCGCCAGCTTCGGGAGAAGGTGGCTCAGGGCATCACCCATCTCGCGCAGCTCCTCTTCGAGCGCCGTGCTGTGCTCGAAGAGCCTCGTCGCCAGCGGGCCTCCGCGCTCGCCGAAGACCTCCGCGAGGTCGGTCTCCAGCGCCGCCTTCTCCCGGCCTACGCGCAAGTGACGGCCCCCCGTATCCATGTCGAGCAAGGCCGAGCCGAGCGCCGCATCGATGGTGTACGGCGACCCTTCGGGCTTGCTGAGCACGTCCAAAGGTTCGCGGACCGAGCGGGGAATGGCCACAAAGGTGCGCGCGAGCGAGCGGACGAACGCCTCGGGCTCGAAGCGCGGGCCTTGGGGGTCCAGGCAGGCGAAGCGGCACGCCTCGCGCAGGTCGCGGCCGGCGTTGAGCCAGTCCACGAGCAGGAGGACCACGCCCGCCTCGCTGGCCTTCGCGTGCCCTGCGAGCAGGCGCTTCCAGGGACGCGCACCGCTCGCTCCTGGCAGCTCGCGCAGCACCGGCTCGACCGAGCCTGGCCAGGCACCTCCCAGGTGCACCCGGAGGAAGGCGTCGCCGAGCTCGTCGGGCCCGAACGCCTGGCGCAGGCGCTCGAGGAGCTGGGGCGGGTCGGTGCGCACCGGCAGGGGCAGCTCGCGCCCCAGGATGGGCGCGGCCAGGCACCTGGCCTTCTCGGCCTGCCCGCGATCGATGTTGCCCCAGGCCATCGCGTGCAGCGGGAAGCGCTCTTCGACCAGCATGGCCGCCGCGAGGACCGCGAGGTGGTAGGGGTGGCCCTGGGTCTTGTCTCCGAACACCCGGACGCCTTCGCAGGTGCCGTCGTCGCGCCGCGCCGCACTGAGCAAGAGGTCGCTGGTTTGGCTGCGCTTGGCGCGGCGGGGCCGGTAGTGGCTCAGGTCCCGGTAGAGCGAAGCGCACTCCGCGGTGCGCAGGCTCTCGCGGTCCCCGGAGACCGACCAGCAGGCCTTGTCGGGGGCGCCCACGCCGCTGCGCAGGGTGCGGGCGTACAGCGGCACGCGCACACCCTCGACCAGGCGCGTCCCGTAGCCCAGCAGGCGCGGCTGCCAAGCCTCCAGCAGGGCGAGGCTCTGCTCGTAGATGGCGTTCCAGGCGGACGCCTCGATGCCGTCCGGATCGATGTCGAGGATGACGTGGATTCCCATGCGCTCCCTCCCGATTTCTCGAAAGCGAAGGGACGCTAGCACTCGGGTCTGACATCGCTGGTCGTCAAGCGACGTCGAGGACGTCGAGGCTCGGGTGAGTACGTGCACGGCCTACTTCTTCGGCGCCCCGCCCGCCGGTGCTTGTCTCCTGCCACGCGTACCCATACGATCCACCGGCCTTGGAACTCGACACTCATCCGGCGGAGATCGCTCGCTACTTCGATCTCCTACGCGCGCTCTCGCCCGCCCAGCGGCTGCGCGCCGCCTCGGCGGCGTCCCGTCGGGTTCGCACCTTCGCTGTCGCCGGCATTCGGCAGCGGTTCCCGGACGCAGACGAAGCAGAGATTCGCTTCCGCCTGGCCGAACTGCTCTACGGGCTTGATGTGGCCCAAAGACACTTCGGCAAGACGCCATCGCCATGAGCCCCACGCGAGTTGGCGACGAGCTCGAGGACGTCACCCTGCTCGTCGCGCGGGCCTTGGAGTCGGTCGGCGCCGAGTACTTCCTGGTCGGCAGCGTCGCCAGCTCCCTGCAGGGCGAGCCCCGCGCCACGAACGACATCGACTTCGTGGTCCGCCTGTCCGAGCGGCAGGTGGAGGCGTTCGCCCAAGCGCTGGGCCCGGACTTCGCCGTGGACGAAGACTCGCTCCGGGACGCGGCCCGACGCGGGTCCAGCTGGAACGTCTATTCCTGCCGCTCGTCACCAAAGTAGACCTCTTCTTCGCCGCCGGGATGGAGTTCGAGGCGTCGGAGTTCTCCCGCAAGCGGGTGGCGTCGCTCGGCGGAGGCCGCCAGCTCTACGTCGCCCGAGGACAACGTGCTCTTCAAGCTCGTCTGGTACCGGAAGGGCGGTGCGGCGTCGGCCTCGCAGTGGCGCGACGTCGTCGGAGTCCTCAGGGTCTCGGCAGGCGAGCTCGAGCATGCGTACCTGGTGCGCAGGGCGGCCCGGCTCGGCGTTGACGAGCTCCTCGCCAAGGCGCAGGCGGAGGCCGCGGCGCCAAGGCCTTCCGGCAGCTGAATTCGACCGAAGGCGGTCGGGGAGTGGGCCGAACAGAAGAACCCTGCGCTGGGTGGGATGACGCCAAGCCAGGCTGCCCAGCCCGCGACTGGAGGCCCTGCTCAAGGCGCCGGAGCTGACGTTTCGGGCTCTCGGCCTGGCGCCTGCTGGCCCTACTGACCACCGGGCGGGAGCTGCTTCGGCGCCTCCACCTCCGGCGCCTCGGCGGAGTTGGGGTCGATCACCTCGCGGATGACCCGGTCCGCTACCGCGTTCAGGTGCTCGATGAGCGTGGCCTCCAGCTCGCGGAACTCCGGCAGCAGCGTCTTGTCGACGAAGGTCCTGGGCGCTTTCACCATGATGGTGGTCACGCGCTGTCCGCGGTGGCGATAGGGCGACAGGCCGTAGCGCGGCCACGAGCAGCTTGCGGGACCACGGGTCGGGGATGGAGAAGCGGAACTCGACCGGCGGGTCGGACTGCTTCAGCTGCTCGAGCTTCGCCCGAACCCGCTTCGCGGCCTCACCCGCGGCCGCTCGCTCGCCTTCGGACGTCGCGCCTTCGAAGAGGGCTTCGATGCGGCGCAGCTTCTCGATCAGACGGTCCTCGAAGTCCATGCGCCGGAGGCTCCCAAAGGGCGATGGGGTTGCCAAGGGGCTAAGTGGCTTGAGGGCCGTCCGGGCTGCGGCAGCGGGAAAATGCCGAGTGCTTGCGGTGGGATGCGCCCGCAGTGCACCGGCGGGTGGTCGGAGAACTCTCCGAGGCTGGGGCCACGCGGTCGGTGGCTCGCATGGCGGCCGTTCCCGCTCTCTCGGCAGGTCAGTGAACAGCGGGCTGCCCCGCTAAGGGGGTACCAGCACTCCCTTGGATCGAGAATGCCCGCTCGCCGGGAAGCCGAGAACTCCTCAGCTATCAAGGGTTTGAGCCCGGGTAGGGTTGGGGGTATAGCTGTGTCCGCCGCTTGAACATTCCTAGGGGAGTCGGGGCACCTACCAGAAACCTCGCGGCGTTAGGACAGAGGCGGACTAGAGCCTGCTGTAGGGCGGGCTCTGCGGAAGGCCGGGGCATCCCGGCAGGATGAGGGTGAATGGAAGCCAGTACTCAGCAGACCCATCCACAAGCACCGCCGCCTGGCGTCGAAGAGCAACCCATCGACCTGCGCAAGTATGTCGAAATCCTGCTCAAGCGGAAGTGGGTCATCCTCCTGGTCTTCGTGACTACGGTGGCAGTCACCGCGGTCTTCACGATGCGGCAGCCGAAGATCTACTCGGCCACCACCAGTCTCGTCATCGAGTCCAGCGCTCCCGCTGTCCTCGGCGAGCAGGTTCGCGAAGCGGTGGATCTCGGAACCGGGTCCTATTGGTATTCCAAGGAATTCTACGAGACACAATACAAAATTATTAGAAGCCGCCAGATTGCAGAAAGTGTCGTGGAAACGCTCGGGCTTAACCGCGACACCAAGTTCCTTGGAATCGACAGGTTGCCTCCCGAGCAACAGGCGAAGGCGCTCGAACAAGCAAACGCCGCGGCTCGCGTTCAAGGGATGATCCAAGTCCAGCCGGTCAAGGACTCGCGCATCGTCAACATCACAATAGAAGACATTGACCCGGAACGCGCAGCCATTCTCGCCAATACCGTCGCCAATTCGTACAAGGAGATCAACCTAAGCAGGCGCACCGACGGCAACAAGGATGCCGCAGATTGGCTCCAGGACCAACTTGCCGATCTCAAGACCAAGCTTGCGTCGAGCGAACTCGCTCTATTCAACTTCAAGAAGGACAACGATCTTGTCTACACGACGTTGGAAAACAAGCAAACGATTACCAGCCAGAAGCTCATCGCCATCAACGATAACTTGACCAAAGTGCGCACCCGCAAGGCCGAGCTCGACGCAAAGGTGAAGATCATCAAGGCCGCCCGAGAGAGTAAGGACCTCGAAAACGTGATGGCGCTCGGCGTGATTGCTTCGAACGCATTCGTAAATCAACTTAAGTCGCAGTTGGTCTCTGTGCAGAATGAGAATGGCTGAGCTCAACGAGCGGTATGGTCCCGAGCACCCGAAGATGAAGGCCGCCAACGAAAAGCTTGACGCTGCAAAGAGGAATCTCGAGAAGGAAATCGATGCAATCTTGATAGCAAACCTAACGGAGTTTGATGAGGTTGTGACTACCGAGAAGAACCTCGAGGTCATGCTGGAAGGGGTCAAGAAAGAAGCGTTCGAGACCAATAAGAAGGAAATCGACTACAAGCGCTTTGCTCGCGAAGAAGAAAACAATCAGCGACTATTCGACCTCGTCCTAAAGCGCATGAAGGAAATGGATTTGTCCGCAATGCTCAAGGCGAATAATGTTCGAATTCTCGACGAAGCCGAGGTCGTTCGAGCGCCGGTAAAGCCGAATGTGCGGCGAAATCTAGGGCTTGCGGGGTTGATGGGGCTGTTGGTCGGAGTTGGCTTTGCCTTTCTGCTCGAGTTTCAAGACAGAACGGTCAAGAGCCACCAGGACATCGAAGCGCTGGGCCTCAACTTCCTCGGGTTGCTACCGTCAATTCCAGGCGGAGACCCAACCCACCCCGCCAAGCGAGATCTCTACATTCAAGAGCAGCCGAAGAGTACCGTCGCCGAGTGCTGCCGGACCATTCGCACGAATCTAATGTTCATGAGTGCCAGCAACCCTGCACGGCGGCTGGTGGTAACCAGTGCCGGGCCGCAGGAGGGTAAGACGACGACACTGATTAATATGGGCATCGTCATCGCGCAAGGGGGGCAGCGAGTTGTACTTGTCGACAGCGACATGCGACGACCGCGCCTGCACAAGAGCTTTGGCGTACCCAACTCTGTGGGCCTTTCCAGTCTCATCGTGGGTGAAAGCACGCTGGACGATGCAATCAAGTCGACGATTATTCCCGGCTTGTTCGTGCTTCCTTCTGGGCCAATTCCTCCGAATCCTGCCGAGTTGTTGCACACCGACAGCTTCAAGAAGGTCGTCGAGCAACTCTCTGCGCGGTTCGACCGAGTCATGTTCGACTCCCCGCCCGTTGGCGCGGTCACCGATTCGCTTGTCCTTGCGAACCAATTGGACGGAACCATTCTAGTCACGAAGATGCTCCGGACGGACCGCGACATGGCTGAGCGGGCAACGAGCTCACTTCGCGACGCGAACGCGCGGCTCCTCGGTGCGGTTCTAAACGACGTCGACATCGACAAGCGTCAATACGGGTACTACCTCGGCTACTACTACTCCTACGGCCGCTACTACGGCGAGGAGAAGGGCAAGGCCTGAGGCTCGATGGGTGGCGTTGGCGAGGCTGAGGACGCGAATGTGCAAGAGCGACAACGCGCCCAGTCTGCGCACGGGCGAGAAGTGGCCGACGTTCACAATGGTGCTCGGCGCCAACATTTGGTCGCCACATATGGCGCCACTCGCGTACCAGCTTGCCTCCATTCTGGGCGTGCATTTCGAGACGGTGGTCTTCGCCAAGACTGACCAGGAACGCCGCGACCTGGGCTGGGGCGAGCCTAGCCGACCTCTATGGTTGCAGGGCCCGCCGCGGCGCAAGGCGGACGAGCGCGACCTCATCCGAAGGGTTGAGCGAGCTGATGTGGCATTGCTGGGCTCGGTACCAACCAGCGTCCTTGAGCGGAGGGCCAAGACAGGCCGGCTGACTCTGGTTATGGCCGAGAGGATTCTGAAGAAGCCTGCTCCGCGGCTCCCGCTGCTCGCGCCCCGATACGCGCACGCCATTGGTCGGTATCGGAGAATCGTGAACCGAGAGGGTTGGCACAGTCTGGCCATCGGCCACTATGCCGAGCGCGACCTTCGTGAGTTGGAGATGTTCGGCGACAACATCTGGCGATGGGGCTATTTCGTGGAGGTCAATCGGGAGCCTCCGCGCAATAGAGCCCCCGGCCCCCTTCGATGTCTTTGGGTGGGGCGATTGCTTGATTGGAAGCGGGTCGACACGCTGATTCGAGCCGTGGAGCGCGTTCAGCACGAGCCATGGTTTGGCGACTGCTTGATTGTCGGAGCCGGGCCCGAGGAAGAGTCACTGCGGAGCCTGGCGCGCGCCCGCGGAATCGCGGAGTCAAAGCTCGGCTTCAGCGCTCCTTTGCCAATGCCAAAGGTTCGCGAGCTCATGCGAGCGCGCGATCTCCTCGTCGTGTCGAGCGGGCGCGGCGAGGGGTGGGGCGCGGTCGTCGGCGAAGCCATGTCCGAAGGGTGCCTTGTCGTGGCAAACGAGCAGGCGGGCGCCTCAAGGAACCTGATCACCCCGAACAAGACGGGCTTCCTCTTTGAGGACGGCAGCGTAGACTCGCTTGAGGGTTGTCTTCGCCGAGCCGCCATAGCCGGACAGGTCAACGCACGCATTCGCCAGAATGCATGGAAGAAGATCAGTGACGAGTGGTCGCCGAGAGTGGGGGCAGAGCGAGTCGTGCAGTTGGCCGCGGACCTGCTCGCAGCAGGTAACTCATCGCGCTTCGGGGCAGGGCCATGCTCACGATGCGAGAGCTTCGCCGAGGTGAAGGTGAAGAGGATTTCGTCGTTCTCCAAAGTCTCTCGAGCTATCTCACGCCGTGCTTCCAATGGCGCGAAGGCATTCCGGAACGCGCTCGCTCTCAATGATCTTGCGAACATGTCCTACAGTCAGTACGGCGAGGACATGGTGCTGCGAGCGATTTTCCACCGATTTCCGCCCAACTATCGCGGATTCTATGTGGACATTGGCGCTAACCATCCAACGCGACGCTCAAATTCATTTCACTTCTACGAGCGAGGCTGGCGGGGTATCTGCATCGACCCGATTCCGTTGGGCGCCGAAAGGTTCAGAAAGGCCCGCCCGAGGGACGCCTTCCTGCCGGTGGGCGTCGCCGAGAAGAACCGGCAGATGACCTACTACATGTTCAAGGAACCGTGCTTCAATACCTTCTCGGAGGAGCAGGCACGGTCGTACGACTTTCGCTGGGAGCAGGAGGCGTCCGTGAGCGTCCGGCCACTCCGCGACCTACTAGAGGAGAATCTTCCGCGGGGGCAGGTCATCGACTTCCTCACCATTGACGCAGAAGGGATGGACCTTGTCGTCGCACGGTCCAACGATTGGACGAAGTTTAGGCCTCGGGCTGTCGTGGCAGAGTCGGCGGGGACAGGGGATGTAAAGAAGGCGGTCGCCACGCCCCTTTCGCGGTACATGGGCAATAGGGGATACGTCGTGTCCGCATGCACGCCCGGCGCGATCTATTTCCTGGACACCAACGCCGCCGGATATGACGGCGGCCAGTACCTCAATCACGGAGGCAAGGTTGCAGAGTGACTGCAAGCCCACGGCGACGCTCTGTGTGCCGGCTTATAACGCTTCCCGGACCATCGGGGAGACGCTGGAGTCGTTGCTTGCCCAGACTTATGAGCGCAAAGAAGTCATCGTCTCGGACAATCATTCGACCGACGACACGTGCGCAGTCGTGCGACGCTACGCCAATCGTGGCGTGTCGCTGGTGACCTGCCCCCAGGCCCCCGTCAAGACCGGCTCGCCTCTCGACAACTGCCTGAGCGCCGCGAACAATTGGAATCACCTCCGCAGCCTCGGTACTGGGGAGTTCGTGGGGATCTTCCACGCCGACGATGTCTACGAACCGACGCTCGTTCAGCGGCAAGTCGCACTCTTCTGCGCGCATCCTGATTGTGCTGCAGTCTTCCCAACGTTCAGGCTCATCGACGAGCACGGCAACCTTCTCGTCAAGGAGGCTCCGAAGGACCCCGACGGAGAGGAGTGGTTTGATCAACTCTCGCTGATCAAGCGGATGCTGCGGCGTGGACACAATGTGTCCTCGTCGGGCCCATTGCTTCGCCGGGCTTCTTGGGCAAAGGCGGGCCTTCTCGACGGCGTACGGTTCGAGCAGGCTGTCGATACGGAGTTCTGGCTGCGCATCGCGGGCGCCGGGAAAGTCGCAGTCATCACCCCACCGCTTGTTCGGTACCGAAGGCATCCAGGGCAGGACAGCCCCAACGGCTACCGGCTCTATCGGCACAAGCCGTTGCCGATTGTCACGGTCCTCGAGCACTGGACCGGCCAACCCGGCGTAAGAGAGCGGCTGGACAAGAGCGACTGGATTCACCTTGGCGCTTCCAAATGTGAAGAGGACCTTCGGGTTGCAATCAATTACACGTGGGACGGGCGGGAGAACGAGGCGAGGAGGCTGTTGGCTGCCGACGGAATGCCTGGCGGGCTCGAATTGGCGATGCTCGCTCTGGACGGACGCAAGTTGGCCCTGGCCCGTCGAGTGGCGGGCTTCGCCTTGGGAATGGCTCCCAAGGTGTTGACCGGTCGTTTGGCGAGAGTCATCGGCAGGTCCCGCATAGGTTTTCCCGGCTGGAATCGAGAGGCATGATGGCCGCCAACCACATCGTCCTCGACATCGAGATTCCACAATTTGTCGAGAATCGAGTGCTCGACCCCGACTATTCCTCCCGTTTCCCCGGAGCGAGCGTCTACTCGTGCCTGGCAAGCGTGGCTCGCGCGCGTGGTTGGGAGATCTCGACGGCCGACGTATTCCTGAGGCAGGCGCCGGCCTTCCAACGGGCAGTGACGGTCTCCAATGAATTCACTCCGTTCCTTCCGCAGTTGATCGCGCGAGGCGTGGTCCCCGGCGTCCTGGTCTCGGGGGAATCACCCAACGTTGCACCTCAGTTCTATCGGGACCTGACCAAGCGCAGCGGGGTATTTGCGTACGCCTGTCTGTTTCGAGGCGCCCTACGGCGCCTGGCGGCCGGAGTTCGGAGGCGGCCGTGGTTCTGGCCCTGTCCCGACCGCGTTATCGAGGATGGCCCGCAGTGGTCACAGCGTCGCCTCGTGGGCATGGTTGCTGGATTCAAAGGCGTATGGACTGGGCCGCGCACGCTGCTGGCCACTGCCCCATCGGTTCTCGTGCGGCGCCTTGAGCAGATCGTCGAGCCGTCGTTGCGCATGCAGGACCTGTATCGCGTCCGCTGGGAGTTGGTCAGGGCGTTTGCGCGGGAGCGTGAGTTCGTCCTGCGCGGAAAGGGCTGGGAGCACACCACGAGGCGAGGGCGGCGCTGGTATCGATGGCCGCTGGACTACGCCAATGAGCCGAGCCCTTGTGACGACAAATTGGAAGTGCTCGCGCTGTGTAAGTTCGGGCTAGCCATCGAGAATGCCGCCTATCCTGGCTACGTGACGGAGAAGATATTCGACGTCCTGCGGGCCGGCGCCGTTCCGGTATATCGCGGAGCTCCCGACATCGAGGATTTCGTGCCGGCGGGGTGTTTCATCGACTACGGCAGGTTCGAGTCGCCCAAAGCACTCTGGAGCCATTTGCGCGCGATGTCCGAAGGTGATTGGGCGCGATATCGAGTTCGTGGACAGGAATTCCTTCGCTCCGTCCAATATGCCCGTCACCGCGAGGATGCGGTGGCGCGTGGTTGGTTCGATTGGGCGGAGAGCGCGGGACGCTGACCCATGGCCATGCTGAAGAGAGCTGTGAAGAATGGCGCGTTCAGCGTCGGAACCCAGGTCGTCGTCTTGGCGCTGGGGCTGTTGTTTGCGGGGATGACTATTCGCTACCTCGGGACGGCTCGCGCCGGGTTCTTCGTGGTCGCCCAGCTCATCCTCGGGTGGTTCGGCGTGGCGGGTGTCGGCGGATTCCGGGCTGCAGCCATCCACCGCCTGGCTTCACTCGGGGCGGCCTCCGACTGGAAGACCTCGCGGGCGGTCCTGGGAACGATTCACTCCGCGAACATCGCAATCGCTGTTCCCTTCGCGGTCGTTTCCGTCGCTGCATTTCCCTATCTCTTCACATGGTCGCGACTCGAAGACTCTCAGCGCTGGGACGCTTGGTGCGTCGTCGTCTTGGGCGCAGTGACCTTCCTGCTCGACCAATCGTCGGCGACCCTCCGAGCCGTCTATAACGCCCACCAGCGCTTCGACCTCGTGATGTACCTGTCTTTCGCCTTCGGGCTGTTCGGGAACGTTGCCCGGCTAGTGGTGCTGATCGAGGTCCAGACGATGGCCTCGCTAGCGTTGGTGAATGTGATTATCTCGCTGGTGACGGTAGGGGTCGATGTTTTGCTAACGAGACGTCTCCTCCACGGATGGACCGTGTTGGCGTTCCGCAAAGAGGAGCTTCGACCGCTCATGCGTTTTGGGCTCTGGGCCTGGTCTGGAGACATCATCGGCGCCCTCGCCATCAATGTCGGAAACATGGTAACGACGTACTTTTTGGGCAGCGCCCCCTTGCCCTACATCACGCTGCCCCAGCGGATAGCCGGGCAGGTCCACACCTTCTTCGCGAACACCTGCTACTTCCTCTTCCCGACGCTGGCTGCCGAAGGTGGGGATGCGGCGTCCGCATTCGCGGGCGTCGAGGACCGACTCCGCTGGTTCGTGGCGGCAGCCAGCTGGGCTCTCTATGCGGCTCTTGTTCTGGCCGGCCCCCTGCTCCTCACGTTGCTGGCCGGCGCTGACTTCGCGGAGAAGGCATACCCAGCCTTGGTCGTCTTCGCGGCGATCATGGCGGTCAACGCCATGAACATCGTGTACTCATTCGCGAGTATGGCGGTCGGGAAGATCCACCCCAGTGTCGTCGCCGAGAATGCGTCTAGCTTGCTAACCACGGCATCGGGCGCGTGGCTCATACCGTCGCTCGGGTATATGGGAGCTTGCTGGGCGGCGGCCTGGAAGGGACCCGCAGTCGTATTCCAGTGTGCGTGGAGCCGGAGGGTGCTGGGGCTCACGAATACCCTGCGAGCTGAGTGGGCTCCATACCTGTCGCCAGCGGTGGCGGTTGTTGTCTGCCTCGGTGCAGCAAAGGCCGTCCGAGTCGCGGCGGGTGGAAGTAGCTGGCTCGTGACGACGTTGATGCTGCTGGTCGGCGGAGCCGCATATTTCGTCGTGGTCTGGCGAATGGAGACTGGCATTCTCGCGCGTCGGGAGAGATGGAGCACGGTACTCCGAGCGGTCAATGTAATGAAACGGCGGCTGATGCCCGAGAAGACGACGGAAGTTCCACTGCCGTCCGAAGGCAAGTGAAATGGAAGTCACCCTTGCCTATATGATGCTGCTCGTAGCGCTGGTCATCGTGCGGCCGATGCTCGGGTTGTTCGTTTTGATTCTGCTTCCCCAGCCGGGGATTGTCGGCGTCCTCCAAGAGCAGATCGGATTGAAATCGTGGGCCGGACAGCCAGCGTGCCTGCTGCTGGGTTGCATTGCGCTCGCGAAAACTCTTCACGCGCGCAAGAGCACTCCTGCGTTCTGGCCGCTGGTTTGGCTTGCGTTGTCGGGGTTCTACATTCTGGTCGTCAATGCGGTGTTTGTGCGAGATCCGATTGCGGCCTCTTTTGGCGCCGTCTTTCATGGTGGGCTGCTGGCTGCATACTTCATTGCTAAATTCGAAGATCTGCGGTTTTGGCGCGTAGTGTTCTCGGGGATCTTGACTCTGCTCGTGCTGTCGGCGGCGACCTACTGGTTGAGCGACTCCATCCCTTGGCTCGCGAAGCTGGACGGCTTGTCGTACGCCCAACACACAGAGGTCGTTCGGAGCGCTGAAAGCATCGAAGAAGTGCTATCGCGATCGGCTCGCGGAGCGGGCGTCTTCTTCAACCAGAACTGCTGGGCGCAAATGGCGGCTCTCGGAGTAGTCATTGGTCTTGGCATGGTGCTCAAGGGAGAGAGGAAGACCCGTCTGTGGGGAGGCGTGCTCTTCATCTCGAGCATTCTGGGAATTGTGGGAGCTGTCGGACGCTCCGCTACGCTTGCGGCGGTGGCCGGTATTGCCACCCTGGTGGGCGGGGTGTTCATGGGAAAGACTGCAGCGGCAAGAGGGTTGGTCTTGTCGGTTGTGACTGCCATTTGCCTTGCGGCTATCGGTTGGGCGCAGGCTCGTGCCGAGAGCGATTCGAGTTTTGTGCTCGGAAGCGCAGACGGTGCAAAGTGGAGAAGCGAGCAGATTTCAGGAGTGATCCAGAGGTTCGACAAGTATTGGCTTAACGGCGGTATCGATGCGGATGCCTCCACCATCCAAGATGCGCCGCACGACATCGTGCTGGGGTACCTTATCTATTTCGGGCTGGTGCCAACTCTTCTGGCGATTGCGGCCATTCTTGGCGGTATTCGGGCGATGTCGCGTTGGGTGTCTGGAGGTGCAGAGCGACTCGCTGGTGAATTGCGGTTCCCGACTTCTCTTCTGTGGGTGGGGCATGTCATCATCCCAGCCTTCTTGGTGATGATGATCAGCGGGCTCGGCAACGGAATCGCAGCGGGCACTCCATACCGCGAACTGTTTTTGGCTTACGTTCTGGTCCTTCCGCGTCGACGGAAACCCCAGAGCGTGCCGGCATAGGTGCAAGCCCATGGCACAGCCGAGGAAGGTTTTGTTCATCGAGCATGCGGCCTCTCTGGGAGGGGCGGTGCGCAGCCTGCTCTACTCGATGCAGAGCTTGGACAGGAGACGGTATGTCCCGCTTGTGGCGTGCGCAGGAGGCGGGATGCTCGTCACAGACTTCTACAGACAACAGGGATTCGAGGCCTTCTCCTGCCCTGATATCGGGCTCCTGCCCCATACTACCGGCGGTTGGTTCTCGCTTCGCAGTCCGCGCGCTACTGCCCGATTCACGATGATTGCGGCGAGAATCGCTGTCGGTATCCAGGCAACTAAGCAAGTGGTCGAAAAGGTCAAACCAGACTTGGTACATCTCAACTCAGTGGTGCTCATCCCGTCAGCCATCGGTCTTGCGCAAGCTAGAGTTCCCTTCGTCTGGCACGTGCGGGAGTCCGTCGTGGCAGGCCACCTGGGTCTTCGTCGCGCCCTCATCAGGAAGATGTTGATGGAGTTGCCTGACGAGGTGATCTTTATCTCGGCCGACGAACGCCGCAGGCTGCTAGATGATGCTCGCGGAATCGTCATTCCCGACTTCGTGGATTTGGCCCGTTTCGATCGCAGCATCGACGGCCTCGAGTTCCGGGCGAGGCTAGGGCTGAGCCACGATGCCCAGGTCGTGCTCATCTTGGGAGGTCTCCTGCGAATCAAAGGGGGCACCGTCCTCCTCGAGGCCATGAGCCGCCTCCACCAGCGGTTTCCCAAGGCGCATCTGGTGATGGCCTCAGGAATCGCCCCGATGTCGACACGCCTCGACGCTAGAATCGGGCGCATCGTCCTGCCGCTCCTTGGGCATCCAACTGACCGGCAGCGCGCCATGAGGATCATCCAGCGCCATCGCATGGAGCCGTACGTTCATCTGCTTCCCTACACCGAGGAGGTCGAGAAGCTCATTGCGGCCAGCGACGTCGTCGTCTTCCCTTCCATCGAGCCGCACAATGCGAGGCCTGTGCCGGAAGCGGGAGCGATGGGCAAGCCCGTGGTCGGCTCTCGGATTGGTGGGGTCGAGGAGTTGGTCGAGGACAACGTCACCGGAATCCTCACTCCGCCCGGTGATGTGGAGGCGCTAGCCGGAGCGCTGTCGCGGATTCTCGGCGACCCGGCGCTGGCGCGGCAGATGGGCGAGGCGGGTTACCGCCGCGCAAGCCAGCAGTACTCCGCCGGGCTGAACACGAGGCGGATGCTAGAGGTCTACGACAGGCTGACCGCATGACACACAGCCAGGAAGCGGTCGTGTACGTAGGACCCTATATCGGCGAGCGCGCCAAGGCGCGCAGGGGCCTGCCTGCGCTCAACCCAGCCTGTACGAACCGAATGGGGCGGCTTTCCGATGCGCTCCGCAGTGCCGGCTCCCGGGTGATCATCCTGTCGCCTGGAAGCGCGATGCGCGTGCGATGGACTGGGCGTCTGCTGCACAAGGCGTTCGCGGAGAAGGGGAAGGCCGGCGGTGTGGTCTACGCCACGGCCTTGGGCGTGAAGTGGGTGAGCGCACTTGCCGAGCCGATCTCTGGTGCCCTTGGAGCTTCTTCGCCTGAGCCGCCGACGCAGCGTGAAGGGCGTGATGGTCTACTGCTTCTACCCTTGGTCGGTCGCAGCGGGGGCAGTGGGGCGATTTGTCCTAAGGTGCCCAGTCGTGCTCGACCTGGAGGACGTGAGCGTGCCGCGCCTCGAGGACTGGAAGCAAGGGACGCGTGCCAGGCCCGTTCAGCAGCTCTCTGGCTGGATGGGAATGAAGGCGCTGCTCGCGCTCTCGGACGCAGTGGTGGTCCCGACCAAGCGGTTCCTGCGCTTCGTTCCAACGGGCAAGCGTGTTGAGGTGGTTTCTGGCTGTATGGACGCAAGGCCACTCGCCCATGAGGGAGAATGCGGCGTGTTGCACGTGCTCTTCGCGGGAAAGGTCGAGCGGGAACATGGCTCGGCGGTCCTGGCCGAAGCCCTCAAGGCCCTGGACGCGAGCCCCGCGGGCCCTAGGTTTCGATTTGACGTGTGTGGCGGAGGGAAAGGCCTCGAGGAGCTGCGGGCGGCAGCTGGGGCGCTTGCGCACGTGAGCGTTGCAGTGCATGGCTTCGTCGACGACATCGAGTATCGACGGCTGCTTGCACGGGCGGACATCGCCCTCGCCATTCAAGACCCATCTGGTCGCTACTCAGACCTGAAGACGCCGTCCAAGGCCTACGAGTTCATGGCAAGCGGGAAGGCAGTGGTCGTCTCGGACGTTGGAGACCTGGCCGAGCTCCCGAATGAAACGAGGCACCTGCTGACACCCTACAGCGGGGAGGCGCTTGCGGGGCTGCTCGCCTCCATGACCGCAGACTCGGTGGTCGAGACCGGGGCGGCCGCCTTGCGCCACGCCAAGAACCATTGGGGTATCGGTGAGAATGGAAGAAAAATCCTGGCGCTGTTCCGGCGAGCCCTAGAGACGCGGTAATGCCAATACTTCACTTCCACCTGTTCAACATCGTCAGCTCGGTGCTCCCGGCCCGCTTCCACTGTGTCAGGGCGGCAGTCTTGCGGCAGTGCGGTGCCGCCATTGCGAAGAACGTTCGTCTCAACGCCGCCGTTCGAGTCTATGGCGGCAACATCGAGGTCGGTGAGGACACCTGGGTCAGCAGCGAGACTGTGTTTTTCACCGGAGTCGGCGCCCCCGTAAGGATCGGGCCTCGATGCGACGTCGGGCACGGTGCATCGTTTGTGACGGGAAGCCACGAACTCGGCGGGAGCTTCCGTCGAGCCGGGCCTGGGCATTCGCAGGAGATCGTGGTTGGTGCCGGATGCTGGATTGGCGCGTGCTCGGTGATCCTGGGCGGAGCAAAGATAGGCGATGGAAGCGTGGTGGCTGCCGGGGCCATTGTGCTGCCGGGCGACTACCCACCGAACGTGCTGCTCGCCGGCGTGCCGGCGGTCGTGAAGAAGAAGCTGCCGGAGGAGGAAGCGAGGTGAAGGGCCTCTCTCTCCTCTACGTGACGAACGAGCCCAACCACCACCAGATGCCGGTGGCGAGGGCGCTGCGCGCACGGCTTGGGGAGGGCTTCCGGTATGGAGTGATGGCGCCCTTGCGGGCTGAGCGGAAGGCACTGGGCTGGGCGGAAGTGGATGGGGCAGAGGACTGGCTGATACGGCGGTACGAAGGCGGCCACCAGGCGGAAGCCTTCGAACGGTGGTACCGCGATGCTGACGTCGTCGTCACCGGCATCCTCGACCTCGAGCGGCTGGAGGCGCGCGCCAGAAGCGGCAAGCTGCTGATGTACATGTCCGAGCGGTGGTGGAAGCCCGCGACCATGGGTGCGAACAGGCTGTTCGACACGGTCCTCCAGGCGCTGCCGCTGCGCGATGACGCGGGGAAGCTGCGCTTGCTGTGGCCAGGCTTCGCCAGACGTGCGCTTCGCCTGAGGCGGCTCTCGCGTCGCAGCAACGTCCATTACCTCGCGATGGGCTACAGCGCCGCCGACGACATGGATTTTCTCGGCGCATTTCCAGGAAGGAAGTGGGTCTGGGGCTACTTCGCGGAGCTCGACGCGGCGCAGCCGACCTCGCGCAAGAAGGGCATCGTCAAGCTGCTGTGGGCCGGTAGAATGCTGCACTGGAAGCGGCTCGACGTCTTGCTCGAGGCCGCCTCGGAGCTGGCTCGCGATGGGCTGGTCTTCGAGCTCGACCTCGTCGGGGATGGCCCGCTCAAGGGCGAGCTGCAAGCGAGGACACTCGAGCTCGGGCTAACCGACAAGGTGCGGTTTCACGGGCTGGAGAGGTCCGAGCAGATACTGCGAAGGATGAAGGACGCCGACATATACGTCTTTCCGAGTTCCGCGGCGGAGGGGTGGGGGGTCGTGGTCAACGAGGCTCTGGGCGCGGGAGCGGTGGTGGTCGCCAGCTGCACTGCGGGCGGCGCCCCGTATCTCGTGTCGCATGGAAAGACGGGATTCCTGTTCCAGGACGGGTGCTCGGCAGAGTTGGCGAGCATTCTTCAAAGGCTCATCGCGGACCCGAGCCACCGACAACGCGTCGGGAGAGCCGGGTGGCGGGCTGTCAGGAAGCAGTGGTCTCCGGACTGCGCAGCCAAGCGCCTCGAAGGACTGGCGCGGGCACTGGTTCGTGGCACGGCGTGGAGCGTTGCGAGCGGTCCAGGAGCGCCTTGCGAGAGCAGGAGCCCAGGGCTGAAGTGAAAGGACGGCACTGCTTGAGACCCAATCTCATTGGACTGGCCCGCGATGCCCGAAGCCTGCTCTGGCGGGTCGAAGCGCTGTGCTACCTGGGGCTCCGCTTTCGTTGCCCGATCTGTGGTTGGCGGTTCCGCAAGCTCATGCCGACCGGAGGGGTGGCCACCCTTCGTGCGGTCCCGACTGATCACTCGACCAGGAACGCGATCTGTCCGCGGTGCAGGAGCGATGTCAGGCATCGCTTTGCCTTCCAGTTCCTCCTGGACCACGCCGCAATCTCCAGCCGTCCGCAACGGGTGCTCCACTTCGCGCCGGAGTACTGCATCTCCAAAGCCCTCGGCAGAATCCGCGGGCTGGACTACGTCATGGGCGACCTCAACCCGTCGCGCTTCGCTCGGGCGGAGGCCGTCGACATCACCAACATCAAGTTTGAAGCTGATTCGTTTGACGGCATCCTCTGCATCCATGTTTTGGAACACATCCGCGATGACCGGCGTGCGCTCGCCGAGATCCACCGGGTGCTCCACCCTGGCGGCTGGGCGCTCATCGCCGTCCCCATCTATGGGGATGCCACGTACGAGGACCCCACGCTCGACGGGATGGGGCGGCAGAGGGAGTATGGGGCGGCCGACCACATGCGCATGAACGGCCTCGACATGTCGGAGAAGCTGAAGGACTCCGGCTTCGACGTCCAGGTGGCGTGCGTGGAAGACGAGACAGCGAACTACTACGACCGTAGCGAGCGGTCCCCTCATACCGAGAGCGACAGGTACCTCTTTTTCTGCACGAAGCAGCGGAACGGACCTCGCTAGAGAGGCGGGACGAATGCAGCCAGACCTACTGCGCAACACCACGATTCTCGGCAAGCTCGTTAGGCTGCCGCTGCGGGCAGTTCCTGCGTCGATGGTCACCAAGATCGTGGCGGGGCCGCTGCGTGGAATGCGCTGGCGGGTGGGGAGCTCGGTCCACGGATGTTGGCTGGGAACCTACGAAGCCAAGAAGGTGAAGGCCATCGAGAGCTATCTGCGCCCGGGGATGGTCGTCTATGACCTGGGTGCCAATGCGGGCTACTACACCTTGCTCTTCGCGCGAAGGGCAGGTCCCACTGGAAGGGTCGTGGCATTCGAGCCCTTTGCCGAGAACCTGCGCAATATGCTGGACCACATCCGCTGGAACCGGCTCGCCAATTGCCAGGTCGTGCAGGCGGCCGTCGCTTCGCAGCGCGGGTTGGCCACTTTCATTCCTGGAGGGGCCAACAGCATGGGGGCCATCGCGCGGCAGGAGGGAGTCATTCGGGTTCCAACCGTCGCGCTGGACGAACTGATAGACGGAGAGGGCTTTCCGGTCCCGGAACTCGTGAAGATGGACATCGAGGGTGCGGAAGGGGATGCGCTCGAAGGGGCCAGGCGGCTGTTGGAGAGGAGGAAGACTGTCTGGTTCATCGCGCTGCATGGTGCCGGACCCCGAGAGAGGGTCGGGGAGACGCTGATGGCGGCAGGGTATTCGGTCCGAGCGCTCGACGGGGCTCCTCTGAGTGGAAGCGCGGCTGGATGGCGTGAGGAAGAAATACTCGCCCTCCCCTCAAGGCGGGAGTAGCGCGATGGCCAAGGAGGCGCCTTGATGGCTAGTGCACGAGCATCTAGCCCTAAGCGGGTCCTGGTCGTGATGGGCTACTACTGGCCCGCCATCGAGTGGGGCGGACCGGTGCAGTCGGTGCGGCAGATGTGCCGCGCGGCAGCCGACAGGGGCATCGAGGTCGAGGTCGTCACCACAACGGTCCGAGGCGCGCCCAGGCACGAGCGAATCGAGCCCGGAACGAGGAGCGTGGACGGAATTCCCGTGCACTACTTCGATGCGCACGGGCCCAGGCGCTACTTCTTCTCTCCTGGGCTGCTCGAGTTCCTCTACCGGAACGTCAAGCGCTATGACGCGGTCCACATCCAGGGCATGTTGACGTTCCCGCCGCTGGCCGCAAGCCGGGTCTGTGCCCGGGCTCGAGTGCCCTACCTGCTCGCGCCCCGAGGGTCGCTCGATCCCTGGGCGCTCGGGCAGAAGGCGCTCAAGAAGACGCTGTATTTGAGGCTACTGGAGGACCGGACGATTCTCCGCGCGGCCAGGCTCCACTTCACGGCTGACGCTGAGAGGCTTGGAATCCCCCCGCGCTATCGCAACGTGCAGACCTGCGTCGTGCCCAACTGCGTGGACATCGCCAAACCCACGGTGGGACCGAAGGCGGCAGCTCGAGGAAACGAGGTGCTCTTCCTCGGGCGCATCCACAAGATGAAGGGGTTCGACGTGCTGATGCCTGCCATCGCGCAGGCGTCCAAGCGTGTGAAAGATCTGAGCCTGACCATCGCAGGGCCTGACGAGGACGGCTATGCCGCAGAGGTTCACATGTCGGCGCGGCGCCTCGGAATCGAGCAGATGGTCAGGTTCGTGGGGCTCGTCGGTGAAAAGGAGAGGAGCACGCTGTTGGAACGCGCGGCGCTCCTCGTCCTTCCGTCATACCGCGAGAACTTCGGGATGGTCGTGGCCGAGGCCATGAGCGCGGGGGTGCCCGTGATCGTCTCGAACAACGTGAACATCGCGCAGGAGATTGCAGAGGCAGGAGCCGGACGAGTGGTTCCCATGGACAGCAGGGCTCTCGCGGACGCGATGGTCCAGTTGCTCGCAGCTCCCGAGGAGCGGGACGTGATGGGGCAACAGGGGGCGAAGCTCGTGCGCGAGCGGTTCTCTCCCGGTGCGGTGGGGAAAGCGCTCGAAGAGGTCTATCGGCAAGTCGTCGAAGAGGCGGGCAATTACTAGGTCGCGAACGAGCCCGCAAGACGTGGAGGGAAGGATGCAGAAGTCGATCGTAGTAGGGCTGTACCGAAGGCTGGGGACCGCCGTCGTCCGCAATGGCGTCTTCTTCGTCGCTCGCCGATGTGTCGAGGTACCGGTCGCCTTCGTGTGGCAACGGGTACGGCGCCGGCTCCTGGGGGAGTCGCAGCCCCCCGCTACGCGAAGCGCTGCGGCGGACTTTGATTTGTCATTCGACGTCGAGACCAACCACGACTGGCGCGACCTGGCCCACCTGGCCTCTTCGGACGGGGCGATCTGGAAGCACGCCTTCCCGTACCAGGCCGTGCCGGAGGACGGGTTTCGCGAGTTGATGGATACGTTGAAGGTCGACTACAAGGAGTACATATTCGCCGACCTCGGCTCAGGCAAGGGTAGAGCACTCTTTTTGGCGGCACAGTACCCGTTCAAGCGCGTCATCGGAGTGGAATTCTCGGAGACGCTCCACACGATCGCGGCACGCAACATCGAGAAGTTCGAACTTCGGCCGCACGTCTCAGGCCCGCTTGAGTCCGTCTGTAGCGACGCAGGGGTCTACCAGTTCCCGAGCGAGCCGTGCGTGCTGTTCATGAACAACCCGTTCGACGAAGTGATCATGGAGCGCGTGATCGAGAACATCAAAGCGTCCCACCGAGCGAAGCCTCGCCATCTGGTCGTGGCGTACTTCAGGGCGAGGCACCTCGACGTGTTCCTGCGCCAGGGGTTCAGCTTGGTGAAGCAGTGGGGGTACCGTGGCAACGAGCAGGTGCCGGTCGTCATCCTGGATCTCAAGGCCTGAATGGGCCGCCTTGACGCAGCGACAGACGCGAAGCTATAGCGGGCACCATGGCTAGGACCCTACTCGTCATAGGCGCGGGACGGCTCCAGACGCCCGCCTACACGACAGGCAAGCGCATGGGCCTTCGGGTCGTCGGCCTCGACCGGAATCTCAATGCGCCTGCTCTCTTGCATGCCGACCAGGCTCACCAAGTCGATACACACGACGTGCAAGGAATCATCGAGACCGCGCGGCGCGAGCGCGCCGCCGGGATCGTGACGCTCTGCACGGACCTGCCGGTCCGTGGGGTCGCGGCCGCCAGCCGGGAGTTAGGCCTTTGTGCTGTCTCGGTGGAAGCAGCGGAGGCCGCGACGCACAAGGGAAAGATGCGCGAGGCTTTCGCCTGCGGCGGAGCGCCAATTCCGCGATTCTCTCGCGTCCGCTCGCTCGCCGAGGCTCGCGATGCGGCGGACCGCATCGGGCTCCCGGTAATTCTGAAGCCGCCGGCAAGCTCGGGCAGCCGCGGGATCTTCAAGGTGGCTCGGAACGACCAGGTCGCAGCCGGCTACAAGCACGCCTCGAGCATCGCCGGGAGCGACGAGATATTGGTTGAGGAGTTCGTCGAAGGTCCCGAGGTCAGCGTCGAAACCCTGAGCTTCCGCGGCGAACATCGAATCATCACCATCACCGACAAGCGAACGACTGGCGATCCCTTCTGGGTCGAGTCCGGGCATGTCGAGCCGTCGCGGTTGTCGCAGGGCGACCAAGATGCGATCCGCCAGGCGACGCTCGCGGGCCTCAACGCGTTGGGAATCGACAACTCGGCTGGGCACGTCGAGATCAGGGTGGGCCGGGACGGCCCGCGCATCATGGAAATTGGCTCGCGGCTCGGCGGAGACTTCATCACGACCGAGTTGGTGCCCCGCTCGACGGGCGTGGACATGGTCGAGGCAATCATCCGCATTGCGCTCGGTGAGCAACCCGACTGGCAGCCGAAATTCGGGCGCGGAGCCGCCATCCGGTACGTCCTAGGCAAGCCAGGGATCGTGCGGTCGGTCGAGGGGGAAGAGGCGGCCCGCGGTACGCCCGGAGTCGTCCGTCTGGAAATCGATGTGAAACCGGGCGACCATGTGTCCGCAGTCACCTCTAGCTTGGAGCGTCCAGGCTTCGTCATCGCCGAGGGGGCGAGCGCAGCGGAGGCGGAGGGGCGGGCGGCAGCCGCTGCGGACCGAATCGTGATTGGCGTGGAAGAAAGCAACCGGCCTTTTCCAGGTGTCTGAATGGGCAAACTCTCTGAAAGGCTTCAGGACCTGCTCGAGCGCGGAGTCGCCGCCGGCTGCCTGTTCACGACTGCGCCGGTCATGGGCGCGATCGCGTTGCTGGTGAAGGCCACATCCAAGGGCCCCGTCCTCTACGTTGGGAAGCGCCTGGGCAAGGAAGGCCGCGTCTTCTCGATGAAGAAGTTCCGTTCGATGGCCGATGGCGCGCCGATGATCGTCGAAGGCTACAAGACCCAGATCCGAGACCACGACCAGCGACTCACGCCTATCGGGCGCCTGCTCCGCCATGGCTTCGACGAGTTGCCTCAGCTCTTCAACATCGCTGCAGGGGAGATGTCCTTCGTCGGTCCCCGCCCAGATAACGACTGGATGGAGGAGCACTACACCGACGTCCTGCGTGACCGCTTGAAGGTCCGACCGGGAATCGTTGGTCTTGCGCAGGTCCTTGACTCCCGTGGGCTCCCGCTCGAGACGGGCTATATGTTGGACGTCTACTATGTCCGCCACCGGTCGCTCTTGCTCGACGGGCTCATCTTGGGCATGACGCCCCTCTACGTCCTCGGCTGGAAGAGCGTCGGCCAGTCCCTGCTGGACCACGTCCTGAAGGACCCCGAGTACTCTCCCGAAAAGTTCCGACCGCTCGACCAGACCGCAAAAGAGGCTTCGCAGAAGAAGGCGACGCCCAGGCGCCGGCGTGCCGGAGGCAAGCGTGGCTGAGTCTGCGTGGCGCCGGATATCCACCGCCGAGCTCGACGCTTGGGATGACCGGCTCCTGGAGGCACAAGCCCCGTTCTCCCAACTCTCGTATTGGAACGAGCCTTACCGCTACCTGCACCTCGAGCCGGTCTACCTAGTTCGTGGGCCGGCGGGCGCCGAGACTGAAGCAGCCTGCGTGTTGGTGGCGGGTGTGCCCGGCTTCCGCTTCGGCACTGTCCAGAAGGGGCCCGTCAGCCTTGTTCCGGGCAAGGCGATATATGACAGGGCGCTCGACGACCTGCGTTGCTGGGCGCTGTCGGAGAACCTGGTCTTCCTGCGGGTGTTGAGCTTCGACAGGTCACTCGCCGAGGAGATGTCGACGCTGCGGTCCACCAGGCGGGTGGACCCGCTTCCGTTCTGGCACGGCGTCTCGGGAACTGCGCTGCTGGTCGACCTGGATCGAGACGAGCAGAAGATGCTCTCAGGGTTCCAGAGCATCGCCCGATATGAGATTCGCGCGGCAACGAAGGCGGGCTACGAGATCGCTTCTCACGATGACCCTGAGGTCCTGCGCCACGCCTGGCACTTGCTCGACGGCCTGGCCGCAAGAAAGGGCATCTCCTTCTCGAGGCCCTTCGAGTCCTGGGCAGACATGATTCGCCGGGGGCAGCGCCGGCAGACGGTGAACGTCTATACCGCCAGTCTGGCGGGCAAGGTGGTTCAGTTCATCCTCATCGTGCGCGATGCGAACACCGCTGAGTACATCCTGGGAGCGCTCGATCTCGACGCCGTCCGCGGCAAGGCCAGTCCTGCATGTCTGCTGCACTGGCACGCTATGCGGGACTCCCTGCGGCTCGGTTGCCGGCGCTACGACCTGGGCCCGCCGTCAGGGCCGGTCTTCGAGTTCAAGCGGAAGTTCCGCCCGACCATCGTAGCCGAACAGCCGGTGATTACTTTCCTGCCATCGCACCTGAGGTATCAAGTCTGGTCACGACTCATGCTCGAGGTGGTGGTCCCCAACTGGCCACAAGTGCGGTCGGCGGTATCGTGGGGCGCAGGTGTTCTTCGAAGGCTGAATCGACGATTACCTGTCCCTTGAGGCGAGCAGACTGACTGACCTATTACGAGCGTATTGCAGAGCCCGAGGGGCCAATACTCAACGCGCCCCGGAAGATCCGGCGCAAGGATCGTGGGGTTTTGCGCATCTGGACGTTGGCCTTGCGCTGCGTGTTGCGCTCCGCGCTTCGCGCCGCTAATTGTCCTGTGCTCGCTGCCACGCCGCCGCCGCCGGTCGTGGCGTGCTGTCCGGGACGCACTGGCTCAACTTGCTGCAACGTGACCGGGACGCAACAACGGAGGGGCCCGTTCGTGCACTGCTTACCGTCGAACGGATACCGATATCCGAGAAGAGCGCGGGACGGACTGGTTCACAGCGGGACACAACATTGCTTCTTCCGGTCGCTCACGCGGCCGAGAGAGTGTTGCGGCTCGACCGTATTCCCAGGCTGAGCCCTCTCGTGCACTTTGTCGTCGCGAAGAGCTTCAGGCAGGAACAAGGCATCGAGCTACTAAAAGAAACCATAAGAAAGGGGGCCGGCAGAGCCGCCGGCCCCCGATTCTCATCTGCCAAGCTGAATCAGACGGCTAGAAGCCGCACGTGTACGTTGCGGAAGCTCGAATTGCGCGGGACTGGGGCAGCCGTGGTGAAGTCAGAGGCGTTGCTGCCCGAATCTGTACAGCCATTCGTGCCGCGGTACACGGCGGTAGAACTTGTCGGGGCCGTAGTGGACCCACTGCCTTCATAGCAGTTTGCCGTAGAGCCGAACCCGACCAGGTCCGCTGCCGAAGGGCATGCCCCTGTTAGTGCGGCAGTCCCGTGCGCAAGGGCCACCTTCCCGGCCGTTGCCGACATGGCGATGGAACCCGATGCATCCGGCGTTGGCATTGCGGTTCCGCTGGCACCATTCGACTCTTGCACCAAGTAGTAACCATTGGCAGGAATCGAGCCGGTCAGGAGCGTTACCTGCCAGGTCGAGCCAGTGGCCGACCCATACTGCACGGACCAGCCAGCCAGGGAGACCGGAGCGGCGCTTCGGTTGTGGAGTTCGATGTAGTCGTTCTTCGGGACGGAGCCAGAGGAGCCGCCGCCGCCAAAGATCTGGCTAATCACGACCGCCTCACCGCAAGCACCCGAGGCGCAAACCAGCCCTGCGCCGCAGGTTCCGCACGTGCCACCACAGCCATCGTCGCCACAAACCTTGCCGCTGCAGTTCGGAACGCAGGCCGCAGTGCCGCACGTCGGGCCAGTCCAGCCGGCGTTGCAGGAGCATGTGAACGAGCCCGTGCAGGTGCCGTGGGAGTTACAGGTACCACAGCTGCCGCCACAACCATCGTCACCGCAGACCTTGCCCGAGCAGCTCGGGGTGCAGCTAGAAACGCACTGCCCCGCGCTGCAGACTTGGCCGGAGGTGCAGGCATTGCCGCACTGACCGCAGTTCGACGAGTCGGTCTGCGTGTCGAAGCAGGTCCCGTTGCACATCACCAGGGTGCCCTGGCAAGCACATGAGCCGACGGTGCAGGTCTGGTTGGCGCCGCACGCGATGCCGCACTGGCCGCAGTCCGAAGTGCTGGTCTGCGTGTCAACGCAGGTCCCGTTGCAGAGCACTTCTGTGCCCGGGCAAGCGCACTGGCCGCTGGTGCACGTCTGGCCGCCGGTGCAGGTGCCGCAGGAGCCACCGCAGCCGTCGTCGCCGCAGACGTTCGTGCCGCAATTCGGCGTGCAAACGATGGGGCGCTTGTTCGTCGAGTCGTTCGGGACAGTGGCGGCCCCAAGGTCGACCAGGACGTACTTCGAGACGGGCACGCTAATGTAGTGGTTGTCGGCGAAGTTGTCGGCGTAGAGACCCGCGTACGACCACTCGCTCATCCCGGTCTCGTTCATCATCAGCATCGTCACGCCGAGCTTGCTCGGGTTGCCAATTTCGCTGCGGGCAATCATCGCCTCGATGAAGCCGGTGCCGACGTTCTGGTCCCAGAGGATGGAGGTGTTCGACTGCCAGGTGCTGCCGGTGTACTGCATGATGTCGGCGAAAAGAGCGCCGTTCACGCGCACGTGGTAGTCGGGCCGGAAGCCAGTCGGGAAGGCAGGCGTCTGGGTGTTGTAGGTCTGACCCGCGGTCGCACCGACATTGGCGTCGGGGTTCACGTCGAGGTACGCCAGAACCCACTTCGCTCCGTCATTATTGGCGACATCGCCACCCGAGAAGCCCAAGTAGATGAAATCGGCGTCCCAGGTCAGGTACGCGAGGTAGCCGTTCGAGGTGGTTGCGAAGACTTCATTCGAGTTGAAGTCGCTCGGGTTGCCGCTGAAGGCGATGGTGTGGCTGTAGAGCTGGTTGTGGCACTGGAAGTCACCACCGCAGATCTGGTCGCCAATGCAGGTGCCGCAGCTGCCGCCGCAGCCGTCGTCGCCGCAGTTCTTACCGGTGCAGCTCGGGGTGCAGCAGCTGCCCGCCTGGCAGACCTGGCCAACCTGGCAGAGGGCGGTGTGCGCGCAGCCAGAGGTTGAGCACGTGTCGACGGTGCAGGGGTCGCTGTCGTTGCAGTTCACCGCGACGTGGGCGCAGCCAGTCGAGGCGCTGCACGTGTCGGTGGTGCATGCGTCGGCGTCGTCACAGCTGATCGTCGTATGGCCACAGCCCGTCACTGCATCGCAAGACTCGGCAGTGCAAGCATCGTTATCGTCGCAGCTGATGGCGGCATGGTCGCAACCGGTCGTCGGAGAACACGAGTCATTCGTGCAGACGTTGCCGTCGTTGCAGACGACGGTGTCATGCAGGCAGCCGTAGACGCTGTCGCAGGAGTCGGTCGTGCAAGCACTGCCATCATCGCAAGTGACGGTGTTGTGAACGCAGCCGGTCGCGGTCACACAGGAGTCATTGGTACAGGCGTTGGAGTCGTCGCAGCTGATCGCGGTGAAGACGCACTGGCCATTGCCGTCGCACGAGTCGGTCGTGCAGAGGCTGCCGTCGTCGCAGGAGCCGCAAGAGCCACCGCAGCCGTCGTCGCCGCAGACGCGCGTGCCGCAGCTGGGGGTGCAGGCCGCTACAGTGAAGGCCGCGCCCTCGGCTTCGAGGACGTACGAGTCGTTCTTGAAGTAGCGAGCAACATAAGTGCCGACAGGGAGGCCCATAGACACAGTGGCGCTGCCAGAGGCGGTGCCTCCCGTGTACATCCAGGCAGACAGGCCGTACTTGTCCGAGCCCTGCGGCGCAATGGCGATCCAGTCAGTGCTGCCAGCCGGAGCGTTCGACCAGTTCACCACGACAGCATCAGTCGGGTAGTAGGAGGTCTTGTCTGTTGTGACCGTGGTGGTGTGGACCTCGGTGGAAACGGTGAACGTCGGGCTTTCCGCCACAAGGTTGAACGAATTGTTCGAGAAGTAGCGGATAACGAAGCTGCCCAGCGGCATGCCGCCGGTAATGACGTGCGTTCCGCTCGCGCCACCCCCCGTGTGGACCCAGGTGGTGAGGGTGGTCAGCGGAGAGCCCGGGGGCGCGATGCCCAGCCAATCCTTCGCCCCTCCAGCGGTATTGGTCCAGGTAACGGTCACTTCCTCGGCGGGGGTGTAAGCAGTCTTGTTGGTGGCAACAGTGGCCGCCCCTTCTGCGATGGTGAACGGCTGGCTCTCATAGTTGAGGACATAGCTGTCGCGGGCGTAGTAGCGCGCGACGTAGGTGCCGCCAGGCAGGCCGCTGAAGCTGAGGGTGCCTGTGCCGGTACCGCCGGTGTACGCCCAGTTGGTGAAGGTGAAGAGGCTCGAGCCCTGCGGCGCGATGCTCACCCAGTCGTTGGAGTTGACGTTGCTCATGTTCCACGTCAGCACCACGGATTCGCTGTTGATGTACGCGTTCTTGTCGGTCAGCAGGCCCGTAACGGAGAAGGGGCTCTCCGCGAGCATCGTGTAGCTCTCGTTGACGAAGTACCGAGCAACGTACTGGCCCAGCGGCAGCGCGGTGAAGAGGTTGCTGCCCGAGACGGTGCCGCCCGTGTAGGCCCAGGCAGTGAAAGTGAAGACTTCGGAGCCCGCTGGAGCGACGGCGACCCAGTCCTTGGCATTGGCGGGAGCGCCAGTCCAGAGGAGGTTGACGCCTTCGGTCACGTCATAGAGCGGCTTGTCCGTTCCGACCAGGCTGACGGCAGGCGGCTCGACCGCGAAGGCGCTGAATGCCTCGAGGGTGTACGAGTCGTTCGAGAAGAGGCGGACCTCGTAGCTTCCGAGAGGGAGCGGGTCGAACGTCAGACTCCCAGAGTCGCCGGAAGCGTACTTCCAGGTCGTGATGGTGAACTTGGAAGAACCGGCAGGCGCAAGCGCGACCCAATTGTTCGGGGTCAGGGGTGCTCCAACCCAATTCACCACGATCTGTTCGGCGATCGTGTAGGTGTACTTGGAGGTTCCAATCGTTCCGAGGGCCGAGGACTTCGTACCCAAGGAGGCTTTGTCCGCGTTCGTGCCACAGGCAGCGAGCGCAAGGACACACAGCAAGATAGGTCGAGAGATTTTCATACAGGCTCCAGCTCAAACGGCAGGGGGGGAGACAGCCGGGCAACCCTACCACAACTGGAGGATGGAGCTTTGGGGTGGGGAGACCAGGACTGGAGACTGGGGGTTGGTTGACATTTCCTAGGGCGGTGTCCTACTCGGCAGGTCCCATGCGAATCGCGCTGGTCATCGCGGTCTTCCCGCCTGAGCCTGAACCCGCTGCGGTGATGGCGGGCGAGCTTCGACTCGGCACTGGGCGGCCCAAGGGCACACGGTTGACGTCATCTGTCCGACCCCCAACCGGCCGTCCGGGACGGTCTACCCAGGCTTCCGCCGCTGGCCTACTCAGATTCAGCAAGATGCCGGCAGAACGATCCTTAGGACCTGGGCGTGGCTCATCGGCCCAGAGCGCCGAGCCGTCAACCGTATCCTGGAGAACCTCACGTTCGGCGTGTCCTCTGCTCTAGCACTTGCGGGCAGGCCAAGAGCCGACGTCGTGATAGTGGAGTCGTGGCCTATCTTGGCCTATCTGCCAGTGCTCGCGATCTCCAAGCTGAAGCGGAGCTCCTTCGTCTACTACATGCAGGATGTCTATCCCGAGGCGGCTGTCTCTGGCGGGTTGTTCGGAGAGGAGTCGATTGTTGCGACGATCCTCAAGGCGCTTGATCGGGGTCTCTGCCACGCCTCAGCCAAGACGATCGTGGTCGGCGAAGCGATGAAGGAATTGCTGCGCGTGTCTCGTGGGCTGGACGAGAGCAAGCTGCTGATACTGGAAAACTGGATTGACCTGGCGCGACTTCGGCCGCGGCCCAGGACCACTTGGAGAACAGAGGTGGGGCTTGGCGCGGAGGACTTCGTCTGCCTGTATGCAGGCACCATGGGCTACGCGAGTGGCGTCGACGTCCTTGTAGAAGTGGCGGAACGACTTAGTGGGCATTCTGACGTCCGCTTGGTCTGCGTCGGCGCCGGTGTCCTACGCGAGCGAATGGAGCACCAAGTCCAAGCGAAGGGGCTGAAGAACCTTCTTCTGCTCCCGTTCCAGCCCCCAGAAAGAATCGCCGAATTCCATTCGGCCGCGGATGTTGCCCTGCTCACTACAGCGCCTGGAGTCGGGTCTTCGTCCGTGCCGAGTAAGCTCATCACCTACTTGGCGACTGGCCGGCCCGTCGTGTGCTCTGCCGCTCCGAGCTCCGATATGGCGCGGCTGGTTGCCCAGGAACAAGTCGGCGAGGTCGTGCAGCCTGGCGCACCTGATGCGCTTGCGGCTGCCATCTTGAAGCTTCAGGCCCTGTCCAAGGCCGAACGGGAAGCGCTCGGCCGCAGGGCTCGAGAAGTGGCCGAGCGTAGGTTCTCCTTGCAAGCAGCCCTCCGCCGCTTCGAACGCCTCTTTGAAGATCTTCAACCGCCCAGAGCACCTCCTCCTTGACGCAAGGAAGTGAAAGCGGTTTGTTCAGCGTGTCTTAGTGGACACGCATGACCGGCGTGTTAGGCATACGCAGTGGAGGCGCCGCAACAGTGCGGTGAAAAGCTGTTGAAAATCATACTCTTCGGCCTCACGGGGATGGGGAACTCGGCTCTACGAAGCCTGCGCGATCTCGGGCACGACGTCGCGCTCCTCGTGACGCGTGGAGAGCCGGGACCATACCCCTACTACAACCAGCGCAACATCAGCGAAGAAGCGCGGGAACTGGGCATACCGGTGCTGGAGTGCACAGACGCCGACTGGGCCAAGTCAGTAGCCTCGGGCGGCACAGGAAGCAGACCTGGGAGTATGCGCGACCTTCAACCGCGTCATCCCTCCATGGGCGTTGGCGGGGTTGCCGAATGGGAGCGTCAACCTCCACTGCTCACTGCTTCCGAATCACCGAGGTCCACATCCTGTCTTCTGGTCGGTTCGACTGGCGGAGAAGGCGTTCGGCTACACCGTCCACGAGATCACTGCCGAGATCGACAAGGGGCCGGCTTACTTGCAGGACGCAATCGAACTCGGAACTGCAACGCTCGGGCATGCGCTGGAACTGCTTCACCAGCAAGTTGCAGCAGACATGCCTCGCATCATCGAGGCAGCCCTAGAGAAGAAGCGAATCGAGGTGAGGGGAACTGGCAGTTACGAACGTCGGCCAAGCCAGACCGATCGCCTGGCTGCATTCGGTGGAAGTACAGCTACGATTCTCGCTGTGGTCCGATCGTGTCTGCCCTACCCAGGCTCACTGCTTCGATTCCAAGACGGGCGCACAGTCGGTATCGAGGCGATAGATGCTGGGGAGCCGGCGGGGCGGGGTTGGCCTGGCGTTGTTCTCTCGCGAGCCTCGAACCGGGTGGTTCGGATAGCCACTCAGGACGGAAACGTCGACCTCACATTGAAGGAAGAGATGGCCAACATCTCCGTTGGGCGAACGGTGGCAGCCCAAGTCGAGGGTGCTCCGTAGGCGGTCTCGCTTCCGGTCGGTCTCTCGCTGAACAGCCATTCATTGTCACGAGCTTGACTGTCCCTCTGATGGGCGCATACAGGTTCGCAGCCTCTCCGCTAGGTTTGCCATGAATCCTCCCTCCTTCCTCCCGTTCGCGCTCCCCGATCTCACCGAGGAAGAGATCACAGCCGTAGCGGAGACCTTGCGCTCGAAGTGGGTCACCACTGGGCCCAAAACGAAGGAGTTTGAGGCATCCTTCGCCAATGCCGTGGGAGGCGAGCATGCGGTGATGGTCAACTCGTGCACCGCAGCGCTCCACCTCGCGCTGGAGGCCATCGGAGTCAAGGCGGACGACGAAGTCATCGTGCCGGCAATCACCTTCGCGGCGACGGCGGAGGTCGTGCGCTACCTCAATGCCCGCCCCGTCATCGTCGACGTCCGCGCGAGCGACCACAACATCGACGTCGACGCCATCGCGAGGGCCATTACGCCAAAGACCCGCGCCGTTATCCCGGTGCACTACGGCGGGCTCTCTTCTGACATGGACGAGATTTGCGCTCTCGCGCGCAAGTACAACCTCGCCGTGGTTGCAGACGCCGCGCACTCCTTCCCTTGTAGCTATAAGGGAAGGAACATCGGGAGCCTCGCCGACATCACTTGCTTCTCGTTCTACGCCACCAAGACCATCACCACCGGCGAAGGCGGCGCAGTCGTCACGGGAAACGCCGAGTGGGCTGACCGTATGCGCATCATGTCGTTGCACGGCATCTCTCGCGATGCCTGGAAGCGCTACACGGCCGAGGGAAGCTGGTACTACGAGATCATCGCTCCGGGCTACAAGTACAACCTGACGGACATCGCTTCGGCGTTAGGCCTCGTACAACTCAAGCGCGCGGAGTGCATGTTGGCGCGAAGGCGACAGATCGCCAAGCGCTATGACGAGGCATTCGGGCCGTTGCAGGCACTCGAGCTCATCAAGGCTCCCGCTGACCGTACGCATGCACACCACCTCTACGTGGTGAAGGTGCGCCCCGAACTCCTGAAGATCACTAGGGATAAGTTGATTGAGGAGTTGAAGGCAGTCGGCATCGGGACCTCCGTTCACTTCATCCCGCTGCACACCCACCCTTATTACCGAGAGACCTACGGCTACCGGCCTGAACAGTTGCCGGTAGCCCTAGCCACCTACCAGCGAAGCATCTCGTTGCCGATCTACTCCGCGATGTCCGATGCGGATGTCGAGCGGGTTGTCGCGGCACTGACCACTCTAGTGAAGGCGAACTCGAGGTAGGCAAGATGGCGGAGCCGGGGGAACGCGAGCGGAAGTTTTGGGGCATGACCACGCCCGTTAGGCGGGGGTTGGTCGTTCTCGTACACCTCGTTCTGTGGGCCAGCGCGCTGCCTCGGAGCGTTCATGCTCCGCTTCGAGTTCCGGTTCCCGACCTCCTTCCTCAGCTCCATCCTGGTCGCAATCCCAATCCTCCTATTGCTTCGTGCACTCTGCTTCGGCTACTTCGGCCTATTCCGAGGGCTGTGGCGCTACACCGGGACGAGGGACCTCGTCGCGCTCGCCAAGGCCACCAGCATCTCGTCGACTGGCTTCGTCATCTTCGCCGTGTTTGCACTTCCGGGCTTTCCACGTTCCGTCTACATCATCGAGTGGCTCGCAGCCTTTATGGCTACCGGTGGCATGCGCCTCGCAATCCGTCTGACCCGCGAAGTGACGCAGGCGGCGGAACAGGCCGTCCCCAACGTCAAGCAGCGGAAGGTGCTCATTGTCGGCGCCGGCGATGCGGGCGAGTCGCTCCTCCGCGAAATCCAGAAGAGCCACGCTGCGCGGTACGATGTCGTCGGCTTCGTGGACGACAATCCGCACAAGCTTCACGCCCACATCCACGGTGTCCGAGTCCTCGGAAAGATCTCGGCCGTGCCCGATCTGGTCCGCGAGAAGGCCGTCGAGGAGGTCATTGTCGCGATACCAACGGCAACTGGCCGTCAGATGCGAGAGGTCGTGGACGTCTGCACCCCGAGCGGTGCACTGGTCCGCACCATACCGGGCATTGACCAACTCATCGATGGTCGAGTCTCAGTCAACCAGCTTCGGAATGTCGCCATTGAGGATCTGCTTGGCCGCGACCCAGTCACGCTCGACACACATGCTATTTCCGATCTCCTCCGCGGCCGCATCCTACTGGTAACAGGGGCGGGCGGAAGCATCGGCTCAGAGATTTGCCGTCAAGTCTGCAAGTTCAATCCGGCGGTTCTGGTCCTGGTCGAGCAGGCGGAGAATGCTCTGTACCACGTTCACCGCGAACTGACCGAGCGCTTCCCGGCGGTCCGCTCAGTGCCAGTCATTTGCGACATCTGCGACAGCAAACGCATCGAGCAGGTCTTCGCGCAGCATCGCCCCTCCATGGTCTTCCATGCGGCAGCTCACAAACACGTGCCGATGATGGAATGGAACCCCGGCGAGGCTATAAAGAACAACGTCTTCGGCAGCAAGAAGGTGGCGGACGCTGCCGACCAATTCGGTGTCGAGCGCTTCGTGATGATCTCGACCGACAAGGCGGTCAACCCCACCTCGATCATGGGATGTAGCAAGCGGCTCGCGGAAATCTATATCCAGACGCTCTCGCAAAGGAGCAAGACGAGGTACGTAACCGTCAGATTCGGCAATGTGCTGGGGTCCAACGGAAGCGTGATCCCGCTGTTCCAAGATCAGATTGCCAAGGGCGGCCCGGTGACCGTGACGCACCCGGAGATGAAACGGTACTTCATGACAATTCCGGAGGCCTCACAACTCGTTCTCCAGGCGGCGACGATGGGGCTCGGCGGTGAGATCTTCGTGCTCGACATGGGTCAACCCGTGAGGATCGTCGACCTAGCACGAGATTCTCATTGCACTCTCCGGTCTCAAGCCCGACGACGACATCGAGATAAGTTTCACGGGTATGCGGCCCGGCGAGAAGTTGTTTGAGGAGTTGTCAGTGGCAGAGGAGAAAGCCGACAAGACCCGTCACCCGAAGATCTTCGTGGGAAAGCAGCGACCGGCGGCGTGGGATTCACTTTTGCGGCATTTGAACGAACTACACAAGCTCAGCGACGGGTCGAGCGAGGAGGAGATCCGCAAGAAGCTTAAGGAGCTCGTCCCCGAGTTCATCGTGCCCAAATCGAAATCCGCCGAACCGGAGGTCCAGTCACAGTCCCAGGCTCCTGTGATTCTGTTTCGAAGGCCGTGACCGTGGATACCGTCGGGTTAGTAGAGCGGGTGTTGAGGGAGCTCCCCGAGGCGCCCCTGCGGGCAGCGGAGTCTGTCAATTCCTGCGGAGGCGCCGAGGTACTCAGGGCAGAGGCGAGAAAGCTGGGGCTGACGCCGCTGTTGGCCCACATGCTGCCTAGCTTCCAAGCCCCCGAGGCCGAATTGCTGGCGGCAAGATTCCGAACGGCGAAGCTGACCCGCTTGACTAGAGTGGCGCTGGAGACCCTAGACGCCCGCGGGGTGCAGGCAGTTGTGCTCAAGGGGGTGGGACTTGCGGCGCGGTTCTATCCCGAAGTCTGGCTTAGGCCGACGTCGGACATTGACCTGCTCGTCCATCCCCGGGACTTGGATGGAGCGCGAGCGGCTTTAGGTCTAGCGGGATACCGCGAATTCGAAGGTCCGGCCGAGAGCGTCTTCGATTTCAGCCAACACTGTAGCTTCGCGGGGCCTGACCGCGAGTTGGTCGAGCTTCATTTCACGCTGGTTTGCGGGTTCCAGTCCAAGTTCGATTCCGAAGGCCTTTTCGCCCGTTCGACCACAATTGAGGTCGAGCGCGGAACGGTGCTGCCGGTGTTGGGGCTAGAAGACGCGCTTGTCCACATGTGTGCCCACGCGGCGCACCATCGATTCGGCGGGGCGAAGTGGCTCTTCGACCTTAAGCTTCTTGCCTTGGACTCCAGCCAAGGCGTCGATTGGGCAAAGTGTGTTCGGCTGGCAAGGCAGGCCCGTGTGCAATCAGCGGTTGGCATGGCGTTGTGGGAAGCCTCGCGCCGGGTGAGGGCGCCGATTCCGAGCGAAGTCATCGCGGAGTTGGGCCCAGGGTATCCGCGGCGCGTCCTTGCCGATTTGGTCGCGAATGTGGAGGGGGTAGGTATGTACCCACTGAGTCTTATGCTTGCAGATCGGATCGGAAAAGAATGGATCAAAGAGACCGCGGCGAGACCGGTGGAACGCGCTGCACGGCTGGTCGGTGAAAAGAAGAGGTTCCGTGCGCTAGTGCGCAGAACGCTTCTGGGGCGGGACGGGACAAACTGAGGCCGCGAACGCAAAAAGGGGAGAATGAATGAAGGCAGTTATCCTATGCGGTGGACAAGGTACCCGAATCCGCGACGCCAACGAACTGCTTCCCAAACCAATGCTTCCTATTGGGGGCAAGCCCATCGTCTGGCACATCATGAAGACTTATGCCGCCTTCGGGATTCGGGAGTTCGTGCTTTGCCTCGGCTACAAAGGCTGGCTGATTAAGGAATTCTTTCTCAACTACCAAGCCAAGACGAGCGACGTCACCGTGACATTGGGGAAGCAAGACTCCATCGAGTTTAGTGGCAGCTACCCAGAAGAGGACTGGCGGGTCACGCTGGCAGAGACTGGCGAAGAAACGCAAACCGGAGGGCGCCTCGCAGCCATTCGTCGCTATGTAGAGGGTGATCAATCCTTCATGGTGACTTACGGCGATGGTGTTGCGGATATCGATATTGGCAAGTTACTTAAGATACACCTGAAGCATGAAAGGATCGCCACGGTGACCGCAGTCCGCCCGCCAGGGCGGTTCGGCGAGTTGCGGATCGAAACCGGACTCGTCCGCGAGTTCAATGAGAAGCCGCAGACTGGCGAGGGTTTCATCAACGGCGGCTTCTTCGTGTTCGATGGCCGCAAGATCTGGGAATACCTGAAGGATGGTCCCAAGACGATCCTGGAACATGAACCACTGAGGTGCCTGGCTCGTGATGGGCAACTCGTAGCCTTTGAGCACACCGGCTTCTGGCAACCTATGGACACCGCTCGAGAGTACGGGCTCTTGAACGATCTCTGGTCGAAAGGCGCGGCGCCTTGGAAGCGTTGGTGGCGCTAGCGCGGCGAGGGTCTTAGCATCGTCGCTATGGCCTTGGTGCAGGTGAAACGCTGATGGCGACTTACCAACGTGGGCTGGGGCGAAGAGGTGGCGTTTGAAGGTCTCGGACTATGTGGCGGAATGTTTGGCCCGTCACGGCGTGACGCATGTCTTCTATCTGATTGGCGGAATGATTACTCACCTTGTGGATTCTTTACATCGTCGTGGAAGTCCCCGGCTCGTAACGGTTCATCATGAGCAGGCGGCTGCCTTTGCCGCAGAGGCGATGGCGCGAATGACTGGAGTGCCCGGAGTTGCGTTGGCTACAAGCGGCCCAGGCGCAACCAATCTGCTCACAGGGATTGCAAGCTGCTACTTCGACGGGACTCCGGCCGTCTTCATCACCGGACAGGTGAATCGCAACGAACTCAAGGGCGACCGGCTGATTCGTCAGCAGGGTTTTCAGGAGACCGACATTGTCTCCATGGCCCGCCCAATCACAAAAGGAGCCTGGGCGGTCAGCGAACCAAATCAGGTGCCCGGCGTTCTTCGCGATGCCTTCGAGTTGTCGCTAGAAGGGCGTCCAGGGCCGGTCTTGGTGGACCTGCCAATGGATATCCAGCGCATGAACATCGAGCCCGAGTTCCTCCCTCGACGGGAACGTGTGGTTGAGAAGAGTGTGGAGGCGGATGAGGTCCTCCGCGACTTGAAGGTAGCGCGTGCGCCGCTCCTGCTCGCGGGTGGGGGGATACGGTGCTCGCGCGCGACGGCGCCATTTCGGGCGCTGGTTGAGGCTTTGGGTGTGCCTGTAGTTCATTCGCTGCAAGGCGTCGACCTCTTGCCCTCTGGGCACCCGCTGCGTGCCGGTATGATCGGCACGTACGGCAACCGCTGGGCCAACACCGCGCTGGGGCGCTCCGATTGCTTGCTTGTACTCGGCAGCCGGCTCGACATTCGCCAAACGGGCGCTGATGCCGCGGGGTTCTCCCGAGGAAAAGTAATCCATCAGGTTGACGTGGAATCGGCCGAGATGAACAACCGCGTCAAGGGTGTTCACGCTCACCAGGTCGATTTGAGGGAGTTCTTCGAATCTATGCTCCATCGTATCGCGGTGGCGGATGGTGGGTGGGAGTGCGATGGGTGGTTGCAAGATATTGCGCGAATGCGAGAGCAGTGGCCGGACACCGCCGAGCAGACTCCTGAGGGGCTTAATCCCAATGCGGTCATGCATCAAATTTCTGCCAGTCTAGGCAACGCCTCTGCTTATGTGGTCGATGTTGGCAATCATCAGATGTGGGCGGCGCAATCGCTAGAGTTGAGTGCTGAGCAGAGGTTTCTCACGTCCGCAGGGATGGGGGCAATGGGCTTCGCGCTTCCGGCCGCGATAGGGGTGGCGTTCGCGAGGCCTGACTCCCCGGCGGTCGTTGTGGCCGGGGATGGGGGCATGCAGTGCAATGTTCAGGAATTGCAGACTATTGTCCGCAACAAGTTGAACATCAAGATTGTGGTCATGGATAACGCTAGCTTGGGGATGGTACGCCACTTCCAGGAGTCGTATTTTGGCGGACGCCTGGAGGGGACTGATTGGGACTACTCTGCGCCGGATTTCGTGAAAGTGGCGGAGGCCTATGCGATTCCGGGGTACTCGGCTCGGAGTGATGCCGAACTCGCCTCGAGTCTAAGGGCGATGGCAGAGACGCCCGGTCCAGGGGTCTTGCGGGTTCTTATTTCTCGCGAGGCCAAAGGCTATCCCAAACTGGCCTACGGTAAGAGTATCGCCGATATGGAGCCGCTCGCCCGGCCGAGAGAGTTGGAGGGGGACTGACGGTCCCTTCTGTGCGAGTAGTATAATGCGTGGATTCAACTACGCGCGGGAATCCACTTGACTGACGGGAGTCGTCGACTAGCCAGTCCTCCTCTCGGAGCCGAGTCTCGCATGTATTTGGCTGCGCCCGCGCTCAGGGTGGCCCGAGCGTTTTTGTGACCTATGCTATGTAAGAGAAGCCCATAATGAGAGATAAGCGCCAACTCCGGAATGGGATCCTTGAGCTCGTTCGCCAATTCCATAAGGATTCTGAGCATCCATTCGCCGCCGGTATCGAATCCAGTCCATTATTCGGGCCGAGTCTTTGATGCCGCGGAAGTCGTGAACCTTGTCGACTCCTCCCTGGACTTCTGGCTGACTGCCGGCCGCTTCACCGAAGCTTTCGAGAGCGGCCTAGCGGACTTCCTCGGTGTCGAGAACGTCCTGATGGTGAATTCAGGCTCCTCGGCGAACCTGGTGGCATTCGCAGCGCTGACGTCACCGAAGTTGAAGGACCGTCGCGTGCGTCCCCGCGACGAGGTGATCACCGTCGCCGCTGGTTTTCCGACGACCGTGGCGCCGATGGTCCAGTACCAAGCGGTCCCAGTTTTCGTGGACGTCGAACTAGGAAGCTAAGTGCCGCTCATGGAGCGAATCTTGAATCGAGGCTGCGCGCAGCTCGAAAACCAAGGCGGTCATGATCGCGCACACGCTCGGCGTGCCCTTCCCGGTGAAGGAGGTCCGCGAGTGGTGCGACCGCTTCGGCCTGTGGCTCATCGAGGACAACTGCGACGCCCTGGTCCCCAGCGTCAACTACCTTTCCCCATCAGCGACAACTAGATCTCCCCATCCCGGTTTACCGCGCTTACTCCTAATACTTCTATGTCAGTAGTCGTAGTGGTCGGGTACTCGAAGCCTCGGTGCTTCGAGTTCTGCACCTCCTGTGGAGATGGCTGTGGATGAGGGGGGCGTGGGGGGAGACTCGCAACCTGTGGACGCTTGTGGGAAGCGGTTCACGGCTGGCTCCCCAGTTGTAGTCCGTCGCGCGCGGCCGCGTCGTCGGCCCGCTTACTCTTGCCGGTCAACTCCAGGATCAGCGCGTGGTGCACCACCCGGTCGATCGCAGCCGCAGTGGTCATCGGGTCTTTGAAGATCCGGTCCCACTGAGAGAAGACGAGGTTGCTGGTGATGACCACACTGCGCCGCTCGTAGCGCTCTGCGAGGAACGTGAAGAGGACCTCCATCTCCTCTCGGTCCTGTTGCACGTAGCCGATGTCGTCGAGGATGACGGCGTCGAAGCGGTCGAGCACCTTGAGTTCGTCCTCGAGCGTGAGGGCCTTCTTCGCGGCGAGCAGGCGCTGCACGAGCTTGTAGGTCGGCGTGAAGAGCACCGACCGGCCGTGCTGCACGAGCTCGTGGCCGATGGCGCAGACCAAGTGCGTCTTGCCTCGGCCAGGTAGCCCGAAGGCGAGCACGTTCTCGGCCCGGTCGACGAAGCCGCCCTCGCACAGCGCTGGCAGCTGGCGCCGCACCTTCGCTGGCAGACGCTCGGGGTCCAGAGTGGCGAGCGTCTTGTCCGCGGGCAGCTCGGAGTCCTTACGCAGTCGCTGGATCTTGCGCTGCTTGCGCTCGCTCAACTCGAGCTCGACGAGGTGGAGCAGGTAGGCCTGGAACGTCCAGCCTTCGCGCTCGGCCGCTCGCGCGACCTCGTCGTGATGAGCGGCGAAGGCCGGCAGCTTGAGCGCCCGCAACAACATCCCCAGGGTGGCTTCGCTCACGACGCCACCTCCTCGCTGAGCAGCCCGTCGTAGTCGCGCAGATCGACCTGGGGCGCCTCCATCACCGGCACCTCCGGCTTGCTCGGGGCGACGAGTGCCTTGACCGGCTCTGCGCTGGTCAGCCGATGTTCCGCCAGCAGCCGCTCGAGCGCGGCTTCGACTTCGCTCTCCATCGTGGTCGCCGCCAAGTGCAGGATGCGCAAGTACTCGCGGTCTGCGGCGCGGCTGCCCCCTGCGCTGAGGGCGTCGTAGGCGCGCCGAAAGACGAGCGAGGGGAAGGCTCCTCCCGGTACCTGTAGCGCGCGAACGCCTGTGGCTTCTGCACGAGCGACCAGATGAGGTGACGGTAGTTGATGCGGCGCCCTCCCTCGCCACGCAGCCGCTCGACCACCAACTGCGGCTCGCCGCCGCCGAAGAGGACCTCAAGCCGATCCTCGAAGACGTTCACTCGCACTTCGTGCCCGATGAGCCGTGATGGCACCGAGTAGGTGTTGCGCCGCACTCGGATCGTGCTCCACGAGGTGACCGTCGCCGTCTCCTCGACGCACTCTGGTAGCCGCGAGACCTTGAGCTCGGTCATCGCGGCAAGCTCCTCGGCCACCTTCTTCCGCCGCAGTCCATTGGCCTTCTCCAGCACCTGCTGCACCCAGCGCTCGTACGCGTCGGCGCTCTCGAAGTCGCGGCTGCCGCGCATCAGGAGGTGCTGCTCCAGTCGCCGCTTCGCAGCGCCGTTGAGCGCCTCGACGTCCCCGTTCTGGTTGCTCTTGCCGACCTCGATCGTCCGCGGCTTCATCCCGAGGTGGTCCATCAACTGCTGGTACTCGGCGTTGAAGCCGCGCTTGCCGTCGGCCACGTTGTGGGTGGCTGCCGTCGAGTTGTCCGTCTGGTGAAACTCGGGAACCTTGCCGAGCTTGAAGACCGCCGACTGCACCCCGCGCCGCAGCGCCATCAACGATTCCGAGTGGCAGACCGTCGCCCACTCCCAGTTCGAGCAGGGGAGCACCACGTGGCAGAGCATGTGCGGGAACGGCTCGCCAGCGATCGTCACCCCCAACTCGTCGCAGTGCGTGAAGTCGGTCTGCATGGCCTCGCCGGGCCGGTGCTCCTGGGCGAAGAAGACCTCCTTCTCCGGCCCCTCCTTGGCCCGCCACTCCTGCACGCGCCGCTGCAGCGTTCGTAGCTGGCCCGGCTGGTAGCGCTCGGGGTGCTGTTCGAGCAGGTGCTCGAACAGCGTCTTCGCCTCGAGCTCTGGCGTGTCCTTCAGCAGCGCCTTCACTGCCGGCCAGTCCTCCGCGAACGGGTCCGGCCTCGTCCGCCAGTCTCGAGGCGTCTTCAGCTCTGACGGCAGCTTCCCCTCCTCGAGGTACTTGCTCGCCGTCTTGCGGTCCATCCCGGCCTTCATCGCTGCCATGCCCACCTGGCCGGACTTCGTCTTCTCCTCCATCAGTCGCCTCACCTGCGCGTCGCTCACGGTCACCGGCATCTCCTCACGGAAGAAGCCGGGGGCTGGTACGCCGCCGGGGCCTTGCCTGTCGCGGTTTTCCTCTACGAACCGCTTCCTGGCTCTCGGCATCCGGCCGCGGAGCGCCTATGCCCCGATGACCGACGCGCTGCTGTGGAATGGGGAGAAATAGTTGTCGTCAGCGGGGAGGTCTAATTGTCGCTGGGCACCCTGGGCTCACGTTATGACGGAAAGCTCACCGCGACGTACGGCGACCTGGGCACCTTCAGCTTCTACCCGGCCCACCACATCACCACCGGTGAGGGGGGGCTGTGTGCACGGCCAATGAAGATCTCGCGCGAATCGCGCGAAGCCTGCGCGACTGGGGTCGCGACTGCTACTGCTCGGGCGGCGAAAACAACACCTGCGGCAAGCGATTCAGCCAGCGGCACGGAAACCTGCCATTCGGCTACGACCACAAGTACGTATACGGCCATGTTGGCTACAACCTGAAGGCCACCGACATGCAGGCGGCCCTTGGAGCCGCGCAGCTCGGCAAGCTCGAGGGCTTCATCGCAGCGCGCAAGAGGAACCACGCAAAGCTGGCTGCAGGCCTAGCGCGTTTTGAAGAACACGTCGTCCTGCACACGACTCCGCCCTCCGCCGACCCGAGTTGGTTTGGGTACGTCCTCACCGTCCGCCCGCGCGCCCCGTTCGATCGCGCCGCGCTCGTCGGCGCACTGGAGGCGGCGAAGATCGAAACCCGCAATCTCTTCTGTGGAAACCTCCTCAAACACCCCGCTTACATGGATATCGAGCACCGTGTGGTGGGCTCGCTCGTCAATACCGACGTCATCACCGAGCGGACTTTCTTTGTCGGGGTCTATCCCGGAATGACTGACCCGATGCTTGACCATGTACTCGAGACGTTCAGCCATTTCTTTGACCAGCTGCCCAAGGTCTCCAAGGGTGGCTCCTGATGCGCGCGGACTTCTGGCGAGGGCGATGCGTCTGGCTCACCGGACACACGGGGTTCAAGGGCGGATGGCTGTCGCTCTGGCTACAGCAACTGGGCGCGGAAGTGGGAGGACTCGCGCTGGCTCCGAACACCGCCTCCTCCTTCTTTGAGTCCTGCGCCGTCGCGAGTGGGATGCACTCCGAATTGGGCGACATCCGCGCCTACGAGGCAGTGAAGAGCTCGTTGGGAGGTTTTCGGCCGGAGGTCGTCTTTCACCTGGCGGCCCAGCCTTTGGTCCGCCGCTCGTATGCCGAGCCCCTTGAGACCCTGGCGACCAACGTGATGGGCACGTGCTGGAGGCGAGTCGACGAACGGCTTCGGTGCGGGCGGTCGTCATCGTCACCAGCGACAAGTGTTACGAGAACCGTGAATGGCCCTGGGGATACCGGGAGATCGACCCGATGGGTGGGCACGACCCCTACAGCATGAGCAAGGGCTGTGCAGAACTCGTCACGGCATCTTGGCGTAGGTCGTTCTGCAAGGATGGCCCGCTCGTCGCATCGGTAAGGGCAGGCAACGTGTTTGGCGGCGGCGACTGGGCAGAGGACCGGCTCATCCCGGATCTCGTCCGCGCGATGAGCAAGGGCTCGCCCGCGATCGTGCGCAATCCAAACTCGGTTCGTCCATGGCAGCACGTGCTCGAGGCGCTGTCGGGTTATCTGGAGGTGGCGCGAGCTTTGGTCGAAGAGGGCTCTACGTTCGCCGAGGGCTGGAACTTCGCACCTGCCGAAGATGACGCGAGGCCCGTGCGATTTCTCGCCGACAGGCTGAGCGCACTATGGGGACAAGGAGCCTCGTGGAGGCAAGAAGGTACCCAGTCGCTGCACGAGGCCCACACGCTGCGGCTTGACTGCTCCAAGGCGCACTCGAAACTCCGGTGGTGGCCGCGGTGGGGGTTGGAAACCGCTCTCTCCAAGACGGTGGAGCGGTACCGGGCGCATGCCCAGAAGGAAGACATGCAAGCTTGCTCGCTTCGTCAGATCCAGGAATATGAAGCACTCCGGCCGTCGGCCGCTGCACGAGAATCGTGAAGGGATCACGGCGCTGCCTGAAAGGGCCGTTGCTTGGCGGGAAGGTAGGCGACGATGGGGACGCTGCATTCTGTAAGCAGTGCGCGGAGGAGCCCAGACCACCGCGGTGGTGCCCTATGTGCTGGGCATTGCGCGTATTCGTTCGACGGAACTGAAGGGGACTAGGCCGGGATGCAACAACTCCGTCACCGGATGCTCGACGAATTCGCCAAACTGCCTTGCGGAAGCCGTTGGCAGCGACTTGCTGAGCGTCCGTCTCCTCGATGGCCGATGGCCCGATACACCACTGCCCGGCCCCCAACCCTGGGAGCCGGGCAGTCTGTTCAGCCCATCCTGAGCGCCAACCTCAGTTCGAGGTCAGCACCCCCAGGTTCTCCAAATCGAACGAGAGCCCGCTGTTGGCCCCGGCGCCCATGTCCCCCTGGTGGTTGTCGCAGTAGGTCCAGGTGGCGCCACTGTCGATGCTGACCCGGAAGCCGTAGAGGTAGCTCCCCACAACCGGCATGGTGAAGTCCACCCGGTACTCGTCGTTGCCGTCGACGAGGGAGCTGTAGACGGCGTTGGCCCAGGTCCAGCCCGCCTGGTACTCGGGGTTCGCGGACGCGGCGCCGTAGCCAAACTGCACCTTGAGGTTCGCGGCGTCGTGGGCGTACCGGTCGTCCCAGGTCTGGGCGTAGGCCGTCATGGGTAAGCCGGCGCTGCCGGTGATGCTCAGCGGCCACTGCGTCGTGCAGTACTTGATCTCCCCGGCGCCACTGGTCTCGTTCTGGACCGGGTAGCAGCTGACCGCGGCGGTCGCGCCGTTGCGCGCGGACGGGGTGCCTGCGGCGAAGTCGGCGCTGTTGACGTTGGTGTCGGCGCAAGCCGACGTGCGCGCGAGGGAGGTGGCGTTGGTGCCCGCCGGCGCCGCGGAGCTGCCCTCGGAGCAGGTGGCGGAGCCGAAGCCGACCAGGTCGACGAGCGCACCGCCGGTCGGGCAGCTGCCGCTGAGGGCCGTGGTCGAGCTGACCAGCGCCGCCTTGCCGTTGGTGCCCGAGAGGTCGATCGTGCCGCCGGTCAGGTCCGGAGCCGGCAGAGCGACGCCGACGCCGCCGGACGCGCCGGCCTCCTGCACCAGGTAGTAGCCGCCCGGAAGGATGGTGCCGCTCAGCGCGGTCACCTGCCAATTGGAGCCCGTGGCGGACGCGTACTGCACGGACCACCCGGCCAGGCTCACCGGCAGGCTGCCGCGGTTGTGCAGCTCGATGAAGTCGTTCTTGTAGACCGCGCTGGTGTTGCCGCCGCCGCCGTAGACCTGGCTGATGACCACCCCGCCGTTGGCGTAGGGGTAGGCGGTGCCGAAGCCGGTGGCGGTCGTGTACTCCGCCGCCAGCGCCAGCCCCGCCGAGTCCGTCGCGCCCGCGGTCACCCGGATCTTGTAGGTGCGGTGGACGAGCAGCCCGGGGACCGGGGTCACGGTCGCCACGGTGTTGCCGCCGGACATCGCCACCGTGCCCAGCGCGACGCAGCTCGCGAAGTCGTTGAGCGAGACCTGCAGGGTGCCGGTGCACGTCCCGGCCGCGGTCTGGGTGGTGAGGGTCGTGGAGCTCATGGGCTTGCTGAAGGTGACGGCGATGGTGGTCGAGGCCGGCACGTTGGTGCCGCCCACCGGAGTGGTGAGGAGCACCGTCGGGCGCGGCACGCAGTTGCCGGCGAGCGTGCAGACGTTTCCGCCGCCGCAATCCGTCCCCGCGGCCGCCGGGACGCCCGCGCAGACGCCGGCCTGGCAGGCGTCGGCGGTGCAGGGGTTGCTGTCGTCGCAGGAGGCCCCGTCCGTCTTGGCCGGGTTGGAGCAGGTGCCGGTGGCGTGGTCGCAGGTGCCGGCCAGGTGGCACTGGTCGAGGGCGGTGCAGGTCACGCCGGCGCAGAGGTCGACGCCGGCGCAGATGCCGGCGAGGCAGACGTCGTTGACGGTGTCGGGGCTGCCGTCGGTGCAGCCCGTGCCGTTGGGGACGGTGGGGTTGGTGCAGAGGCCGGTGGCGTGGTCGCAGGTGCCGGCCAGGTGGCACTGGTCGAACGCGGTGCAGGTGACGCCGAGGCAGTGATCGACGCCGGCGCAGGTGCCGTTGGTGCAGACGTCGCCCACGGTGTTCGGGTTGTTGTCGAAGCAGGCCGTGCCGTTGGGAGCGTTGGGGTTGGCGCAGACCCCGGTGGCGTGGTCGCAGATGCCGGTCAGGTGGCACGCGTCGAGGGGGGTGCAGGTCACGCCGAGGCACTGGTCGACGCCGGCGCAGGTGCCGTTGGTGCAGACGTCGCCCGCGGTGTTCGGGTTGCCGTCGACGCAGGCCGTGCCGTTGGGGGCGTTGGGGTTGGAGCAGGCGCCGGTGGCGTGGTCGCAGGTGCCGGCCAGGTGGCAGGCGTCGAGGGCGGTGCAGGTGACGCCGAGGCAGTGATCGACGCCGGCGCAGGTGCCGTTGGTGCAGACGTCCCCGGCGGTGTTCGGGTTGCCGTCGTCGCAGGCGGTGTTGTTGGGGGCGGCGGGGTTGGAGCAGGTGCCGGTGGCGTGATCGCAGGTGCCGGCCACGTGGCAGGCGTCGAGCGCGGTGCAGGTGACGCCGAGGCAGTGATCGACGCCGGCGCAGGTGCCGTTGGTGCAGACGTCGCCCGTGGTGTTCGGGTTGCCGTCGACGCAGGCCGTGCCGTTGGGAGCGTTGGGGTTGGAGCAGGCGCCGGTGGCGTGATCGCAGGTGCCGGCCACGTGGCACGCGTCGAGGGCGGTGCAGGTGACGCCGATGCAGTGGTCGACGCCGGCGCAGGTGCCGCCGGTGCAGAGGTCGCCCGTGGTGTTGGCGTTGCCGTCGTTGCAGGCGCTGCCGTTGGCCTTGAGCGGGTTGGAGCAGACGCCGGTGGCGGGAGCGCAGGTGCCGACCTCATGGCACTGGTCGAGCGCGGTGCAGGTGACGCCGACGCAGTGGTCGACGCCGCCGCACAGGCCGTTCGAGCAGGAGTCGTTGACTGTGGCCGCGTTGCCGTCGTCGCAGGCCGTGTCGTTGGGGGCGTTGGGGTTGGAGCAGACGCCGGTGGCGCGGTCGCAGGTGCCGGCCACGTGGCACGCATCGAGGGCGGTGCAGGTGATGCCCTGGCAGCGATCGACGCCGGCGCAGACGCCGTTGGTGCAGACGTCGCCGGCGGTGTTGGCGACGCCGTCATCGCAGGCGGTGCCGTCGCTCTTCTTCGGCTGGGAGCAGGTGCCCGTCGCCGGGTCGCAGCTGCCGGCCTCGTGGCACTGGTCGAGGGCCTGGCAGACCACCGGGGCAGCGCCCGTGCAGACTCCCGACTGGCAGCTCGCCGAGGTGAAGCAGAGGTCGGTCAGGGTGCAGCCCGTGCCGTCGGTCTTCGACGGGTTCGAGCAGAGCCCGGTCGCGGAGTTGCAGTCGCCGGCGTTGTGGCAGGGGTCGGAGGCGGTGCAGGTCACGCCCACGCAGAGGTCCTCGCCCGCGTCCGAGCCCGCATCGGCTTCGGCGACGGGCAGGCCGGCATCGTCGTCCACGGCGGCGTCGAGGCCGTTGGTGTCCGGAGCTTGGGTCGCGGCGTCTTCGCCAGCAGGGGTCGCGTCCGGGCGCACGGTGGCATCGCGGCCAGGGCTGGCGCCGGTGTCGTCCTGGGTGGAGGGTTCATTGCCGCAGGCAGTGGCGAAGAGCAGGCAAGCCAGGAAGGCTGGCCGAAGACAGCGCGGTGACATGGTGAGGGCCTCGAAGTGAGCAGCGGGGGGCGAGCTATACGCCACCCGAGCGGATGGCTCCAGCAGGCGCGATCGGCCAGCGGCCGCAATACGGAACTGCCCGGCCCCCGCGGTCGGGAGCCGGGCAGTCTGTTCAGCCCACCGTGAGTGCCCGCCTCAGTTCGAGGTCAGCACCCCCAGGTTCACCAGGTCGAAGGTCAGCCCCGAATTGGAGCCAGCGCCGAAGTCCGGTCCCTGGTGGTTGTCGCAGTAAGTCCAGCTCGCCCCGCCGTCCAGGCTGACGCGGCTGCCGTAGAGGTAGCTGCCGGCCGCCGGGAGCGTGATGTCGAACTTGTACTGGTCGTTGCCGTCGACGACGGCATCGTAGCTAGCGGCGGCCCACTTCCAGCCGGGCTGGTACTCCGGATTGATCGTGGCCGCGCCGTAGCCCACCTGCACCGCGATGGCGGCGTCGTTGTGTGCGTAGCGGTCGTCCCAGACTTGGGCGTAGACCGTCACCAGCGAGCCGGCCGCGCCGCTGATGCTCAGTGGCCACTGGGTCGTGCAGTACTTGATCTCGCCGGTGGCGCCCGACTCGTTCACCGCAGGCGAGCAGAGGAAGGCTGCGCTCGCCGCATTGCGAGGAGTTGGGGTGCCGACGGCGAAGTCCACGCTGTTGTTGTTGGAGTCGGTACACGAGAAGGCCCGGACCACAGCGGTCAACGCGGTGGCGGCTGGGGCGCCCGCGGTTTCACTGCAGTTCGCACCGCCGAAGCCGACCACATCCACGATGGACGCGCTCGTGGGGCATGCTCCAGACAGTGCGGTCGCGGAGTTGAGCAGAGCGACTTTGCCGGCAGTTGCCGACATGTTGAGGGTCCCGGTGATATCGGGGGTAGGAAGCGTGGCTCCGGCAGTGCCTCCTCCTTCCTGGATGAGGAGGTAGGAACCCGGCTGGATCGTTCCTGACAGCGTGGTGACCTGCCAGGCTCCCGTTCCACCGGAGGAGCCGTACTGCACCGACCAACCGGTCAGGTTGACCGCCACCCCGCCGCGGTTGTGCAGCTCGATGAAGTCGTTCTTGTAGGCGACCCCGCTGCTTCCACCGCCTCCGCCGTACACCTGGCTGATCACCACGCCCGTCGCCGCCGCGTACGGCGCCGCGGTGGTGAACCCCGTGGTGCTCGTGTAGGCCGCCGCCAGCGACGCGCCGGTCGAGTCGCTCGCCGTGGCGGTGACCCGGATCTTGTAGGTGCGGTTGACCAGTAGGCCCGGGGCCGGCACCACGGTGGCGATGAGGTTGCCGCCGGACATCGCCACGGAGCCCAGCGCCACGCAGCTCGCGAAGTCGTCGAGCGAGGCCTGGATGGAGCCGGTGCAGGTCCCAGCCGCGGTCTGGGCGGTGAGGGTCGCCGAGTTCATGGCCTTGCTGAAGGTGACCGCGATGCTGGTCGGGGCCGGCCCGGTCGCGCCATCGGCCGGGATGGTGGTCACCACGGTGGGCGGAACCACGCACGCGCCGGCGACCGTGCACACCTTGCCGCCGCCGCAATCCGTCCCCGCGGCCGCCGGGACGCCCGAGCAGACGCCGGCCTGGCAAGCGTCGGCGGTGCAGGGGTTGCTGTCGTCGCAGGAGGCGCCGTCCGTCTTGGCCGGGCTGGAGCAGGAGCCGGTGGCGTGGTCGCAGGTGCCGGCGACGTGGCACTGGTCGAGGGCGGTACAGGTGACGGTGGCGCAGAGGTCGACGCCGGTGCAGCTGCCGCCGGAGCAGACGTCGTTGACGGTGTCGGGGTTGCCGTCGACGCACCCCGTGCCGTTGGGGGCGGTGGGGTTGGAGCAGACGCCCGTGGCGTGGTCGCAGGTGCCGGCCACATGGCACTGGTCGAACGCGGTGCAGGTGACGCCGACGCAGTGATCGACGCCGGCGCAGGTGCCGTTGGTGCAGACATCCCCGACGGTGTTCGGGTTGCCGTCGTCGCAGGCGGTGTTGTTGGGAGCGTTGGGGTTGGAGCAGACGCCGGTGGCGTGATCGCAGGTGCCGGCCACGTGGCAGGCATCGAGCGCAGTGCAGGTCACGCCGAGGCAGTGGTCGACGCCGGCGCAGGTGCCGTTGGTGCAGACATCCCCGACGGTGTTCGGGTTGCCGTCGTCGCAGGCGGTGTTGTTGGGGGCGGCGGGGTTGGAGCAGGCGCCGGTGGCGTGGTCGCAGGTGCCGGCCAGGTGGCACGCGTCGAGGGCGGTGCAGGTCACGCCGAGGCAGTGATCGACGCCGGCGCAGGTGCCGTTGGTGCAGACGTCCCCGGCGGTGTTCGGGTTGCCGTCGTCGCAGGCGGTGTTGTTGGGGGCGGCGGGGTTGGAGCAGGTGCCGGTGGCGTGATCGCAGGTGCCGGCCACGTGGCAGGCGTCGAGCGCGGTGCAGGTGACGCCGAGGCGGTGATCGACTCCGGCGCAGGTGCCGTTGGTGCAGACGTCGCCCGTGGTGTTCGGGTTGCCGTCGACGCAGGCCGTGCCGTTGGGAGCGTTGGGGTTGGAGCAGGCGCCGGTGGCGTGGTCGCAGGTGCCGGCCACGTGGCAGGCATCGAGGGCGGTGCAGGTGACGCCGATGCAGTGGTCGACGCCGGCGCAGGTGCCGCTGGTGCAGAGGTCGCCCGTGGTGTTGGCGTTGCCGTCGTTGCAGGCGCTGCCGTTGGCCTTGAGCGGGTTGGAGCAGACGCCGGTGGCGGGAGCGCAGGTGCCGACCTCATGGCACTGGTCGAGCGCGGTGCAGGTGACGCCGACGCAGTGGTCGACGCCGCCGCACAGGCCGTTCGAGCAGGAGTCGTTGACCGTGGCCGCGTTGCCGTCGTCGCAGGCCGTGCCGTTGGGGGCGTTGGGGTTGGAGCAGACGCCGGTGGCGTGGTCGCAGGTGCCGGCCACGTGGCACGCATCGAGGGCGGTGCAGGTGATGCCCTGGCAGCGATCGACGCCGGCGCAGACGCCGTTGGTGCAGACGTCGCCGGCGGTGTTGGCGACGCCGTCATCGCAGGCGGTGCCGTCGCTCTTCTTCGGCTGGGAGCAGGTGCCCGTCGCCGGGTCGCAGCTGCCGGCCTCGTGGCACTGGTCGAGGGCCTGGCAGACCACCGGGGCAGCGCCCGTGCAGACTCCCGACTGGCAGCTCGCCGAGGTGAAGCAGAGGTCGGTCAGGGTGCAGCCCGTGCCGTCGGTCTTCGACGGGTTCGAGCAGAGCCCGGTCGCGGAGTTGCAGTCGCCGGCGTTGTGGCAGGGGTCGGAGGCGGTGCAGGTCACGCCCACGCAGAGGTCCTCGCCCGCGTCCGAGCCCGCATCGGCTTCGGCGACGGGCAGGCCGGCATCGTCGTCCACGGCGGCGTCGAGCTCGCCCGTGTCCGGAGCTTGGGTCGTGGCGTCTTCGCCAGCAGGGGTCGCGTCCGGGCGCACGGTGGCATCGCGGCCAGCGCCGGCGCCGGTGTCGTCCTGGGTGGAGGGTTCATTGCCGCAGGCAGCGGCGAAGAGCAGGCAAGCCAGGAAGGCTGGCCGAAGACAGCGCGATGACATGATGGAGACCTCGAAGTGAGCAGCGGGGGGCGAGCTATACGCCAACCGGGCGGATGGCTCCAGCAGGCGGTATCGGGCTTCGGGCTCTGGGCTTGGGCTTCGGGTCAAGCCTGCGCCTTGCCAGGGCCCCCACCGCCGGCGCTAAGCTCCACTCGCATTGTGAAGCGAGCCCGCGCTGCAGGGCCCCAAGGCCTGCAGCTCCACTCCCGAGGGGGGACCATGCCCGACGTCATCGCCGCCGCTACCGCCGCCGCCGCGGACAGCGCCACCGCCGATACCAGCGCCAGCGCCGCCGCCACGCCCGTCATCGCCAGCAAAATCCAGACGCCGTCCGCCGAAGTCGTCGCCCAGGTCGCCGACAAGGTCGCCAAGCTGACCCGCGACAGCCAGCTCGCCCTGGACATCAACGCCGGCCGGATCATCATCAACGACTTCTACGGCGGCAGCCTCGACCTCTGGAACCAGCGCAACACCGGCGACAAGTCGCTCGAGGCGCTGGCCAAGGCGCTCGAGGAGAAGGACGCGACGTGGACCGAGTCGCGGCTCTACCGCGCGGTGCGCCTCTTCGAGCAGAGGACGAACCTGGGCGACTTCGCGGAGTGGCCCAAGCTGATGCCCACACACTTTCTGACGGTCCAGGGCCTTCCCTGGGACCGTCAACAGGACTTGCTCACGCAGGCCAACGCCGAAGGTTGGACCACCGACAAGCTCCAATCGGCAAAGGGCTCGCGCAAGCCAACGGAGTTCCCGGCAGCACCGGTGGCCTCGGCCAAGGATGCGATGCGGATGCTGAAAGCGATCGAGCGGGGGCTGGCGTTGCGCGACCACCTGATGGCGGATCTGTCGGAAGCCGGGCTGGAGGCGGAGTCCGCTGGGCTGGTGCAGGCCCTGGAGGCTGCGCGAGTCGAGGTGGAGCAAATGCAGAAGAAGCTGGCAGAGAAGGTGCCTTCGAAGGGTAAGAAGTCGGCGACAGACGTGGGCTGAAGTGTGCCGCTCTTGGTTCGATAAATCTAAGTAAATACAAGTGATTGCAGATTGCTCGGGAGGGTGCCTCTGGGCTCCTGGCAGGCTCGCCTTGGCCCTCTCCCAAGGCCAGGCTCATTGAAATAGGGCTGACGGGGCGACCCCTTGTAGGAAGGCCCATACGGGGCCCTGAAGGGCATTCAGGTCAAATCGACCTTGCTCGCCGAGGGGCTGGAGATGCTCTGGCCCCTCGACGGGCTCGGGGTGTCCTCAATCGCGTAACCCCTCGAAACCACTGGATTGTCATGGATTGGCTGTAATTTCAGGCGCTTGGCGTCCATATCCCCCGCATGGGGTGAAGTTTTCAGCGCTGAAAACTTCTCCCAGCTCGAACGCCGACCGCAGACCCGACCGCCGACGAAGAGGAAGCCCGGCTCGCGGGCCCGCGCTGGCGCTCACGTCTTCTCGAGCTTCTCCAAGTAAGCCCGAAGCAGCTCCCAAGACCAGGCCTTCTCGGCAGAAAGGCGAGGAGCACGGAAGACCCGAGGATCGAAGGCTGGCGCTTCGACGAGCTCGGGCAGCGAAGGGCGAAGTCACGCCGAAGTCCGACACCCCTTCGCTCCCTTCGCTCCCTTCGCTCCCTTCGCTGGCTTCGGCGGCTTCGGCGAGCACAAGAGCACCCGCGACCCGCGCATCGGGCTGCAGCTGCTCGTCTACCTCACTCGCGTCTGGGAGCGGCTGGCGGCCGAGGTCAAGGTACCCAAGCCGTTGCCGCCGGTCATTGCCCTGGTCGTCTACCACGGGGCCCAGCCGTGGAACGGCCCCGCGCGCTTCTCGGGTCTGCTGGCGGGCCCGGACAAGCTGAAGCGGCACCTCCTCGACTTTCCAGTCCGCGTCCTGGACGTCGGCCGGGTCCCGGAGCCCGCGCTCTCGCAGCACCGCCTCCTGGCCGTAGGCCTGCTCCTGATGAAGTACGCGACCCGGACGGATCAGGGCGACGTGGTGGGGACGATGACCGTGCTGCTCATCCAGATGCGGGGCCTGCCCCGGGCGGCGCTGGAGCGTTTCTGGCGCTATATTTCGTCCCGCTACGGGCCTGCGGATCGGAAGGCCCTCCAGCGCGCGCTGAGGCGGACCATGCCGGACAAGGAGGAGCACATGATCTCCATCGCCGCGAAGGAGTGGCGGGCTGAAGGCCGGGCGGAAGGCCGAGCTGAAGGCCGGGCGCAAGGCAAGGCGGAGGGCAAAGCGGAAGGCAAGGCGGAAGGCAAGGCGGAGTCGCTGGTGCGCCTACTCGAGAAGAAGTTCGGCGAGGTTCCCGCTCGCTACGCCCGGAAGATCTCGCGGGCGTCCGTCGACCAGCTCGACAACTGGCTCGACCGCATCCTCGACGCCTCGACCATCACCGAGGTCTTTGCCAAGCCCACGCACTGACCTGCTGGCCCCCAAGGAGCTGAACCGGCAGCTCCGCCTGAGCGCCGTGTTTGCGCCCAATGCGCACCGAGCTGCGTCGACCGGAGGCTGCGGCCCCTCGACGAGCTCGGGGTGTCGAACTAGATTCCGCCGGCCGCGCGGAGACCTCGCCCTCAGCGAGCCCCGCCCGCTGAGCGAAGGATCTCCTCGTGGACTCTTCCAACGTCGTCCCTCTGCTGACCGGGCCCGCGCTCGTCAAGCTGCTCGAGACCACCAACCGTGGCCGCCTGCTCGACGAGCCGGCGATGGCCTTCGTGCTCTGGGCGCACTTCCAGGGCCAGGCGCGCGAAGACCTGCAGCGGGCGCTGCGGCCGTTCCCCGAGGCGACGCTGCGCCACCTGCTCGATCCGGTGGGCAGCCAGGCTCCGCAGCCGCTGCAGGAGTTCGCGCGCTCGAAGGTCCTCGCCGCCATCCTCCAGACCGCCAAGAAGTTCGTGGACGAGCAGGTGCCCAACCCCGAGTCGGTCCAGGAGCGCGCGAAGGTGCTGGCTCCGCCCCAGTCCCTGACCGCCTTCGGCGACTGGGCGCACGCGACCGGGGTGACGCAGGCGCTCACGGTGCCGGCCCGCAAGCTCCTCGAAGGCTGGGTGCCGCACCCCATCCTGTCGCGGACCTCGCAGCTCACCTCGCTCGGAGAGCTGGCGACGGGCTCGCGGCCGCCGCTGCTCGAGGAGCAGGACGCGGACTTCCTCTCCCGCTGGGCACGGGTGTTCCTGCACGGCCTGGCGCTGACGGTCGTCGAACCCGTCCGCCCGGCGATGAAGCTCTCAGACCTGCAGGGCATCCCGCTGGCGCACCCGGGGCTCGAGCCCTTCCGCGCCGTCGTCACCGACTCGCTCCAGCGCCTGGATGCCAAGCACCCGGGGCCGCCACGAGGCCCGGAACACCAGGAGCTGCGGCTCCTCGAAGGTGACGAGCCCCGCCTCCACTGGACCGGCCGGTACGGCAACACCGACGTCCAGGTCGGTGTGGGCCTGCAGGGCTGGCGCACCGGGCGCCTCGAGCCGCACTGCTACAACGACTACCGCTGCGACCACGGACGGCCCGCCCTGCTCCGGGTGCTCTCCTTCCTGCATGCCAAGCCGCAGCCAGCGCACGAGACGCTCCTCAAGCTCCTGAACCGGCCGACCTGGTGGCGCGCGCTGGCGGTTCTGGAGGACGCCGCCAAGAAGGCCGACAAGGTCGATGCGAAGGAGGCCACCCCCAAGCTCATCACCTGGCGGTTGCACCACCTCAGCGGCGAGTACGTCCTCCGGCCCACGCTGCACGTGCAGGGCAAGCGGATGGAGTGGAGCAAGGGCAAGGTGGTCTCGGTCGCCGAGCTGACCGACCAGCGCGACTGCTTCGACTTCCCCAACGCCGACCAGGTGCTGGCCCTGCTGGCGACCGACTACGACACCGACGGCGAGCGCACGATCAAGGCGCTGCTGCTGCTCGCCGGCTACCCCCATCTCTTCTTTGCGGATTCGGACCAGCCGCTGACGGTGCGCCGGGGCGAGCTGTCGGTGGGCCTGTCGGTCCGCGCCCAGGCGAATGGCCCGTCCGGCCGCGCGCAGACGGCGATCGTCGTCGAGCACGTCGTCGATGGCGCCCCGGCCGTCGTCAAGACCGACTACCCGGGCGTGCGACCCGGCGCCAAGGGCGTGCGCTACAGCGCCTGCGGCCGCTACCTGGTCGGGTTCGACGGGGGCGAGTGTGTCGTCGTCGAGCTCACGGCGGCGCAGGAGCTCCTGCTCGACGCGCTCGACCAGATTGAGGGGCATGCGCCCGAAGCATTGCCCGACCTCGCCCCGTATCTGGCCGCCATCGAGCGGCACCTGCCGCTCAAGCTCCCGCCCGAGCTGGAAGGCGAGCGCGTCGAGCCCGACCTGCGCCACCTGCTGCGCCTGACGCCCCAGGCCGATGGCGCGCTCTCGCTCGAGCTGCTCGTGCGCCCTCTGGGCGAGGGGCCGGTCCGGCCGCCCGGCGAGGAGCCCCGGCGGCTGTGCGGCGAGGTCGCCGGCCGGCGCGTCCACGCCATTCGCGACCTGGACGGGGAGCGGTCGCGGGCAGCCGCGCTGAGCGCCGACTTGAGGCTCCCCGAGCACGACGAGGGTGTGGGCAGCAGCCACCGCCGCCTGCTGCGGGGCGATGCAGCGTTGGATCTCCTGTCCGCCGTCGAGTCGCGCACCGACGTGGTCGTCGAGTGGCCCAAGCAGGCCGTGCCGGTGCGCATCGCCGGTCGCGCCCAGGCCAGTTCGCTCAAGGTCAAGCTCGAGAGCAAGCGCGACTGGTTCGGCCTGGAGGGCTCGGTCGAGGTGGGCGAGGAGAAGATCGCCCTCTCGGCGCTGATGGACGCGGTGCGCCGCGGCAGCCGCTACGTCGAGCTGGCGCCGGGGCGGTACGCGCAGATGGCCGAGGAGCTGCGCGAGCGGCTGCAGCGCGCCTCGGAGGTGGTCTTCCACGGCAAGGGCGGGCTCGAGGTCAGCTTCGCCGCGTCCGAGGCCGTGTCGGACCTCTTGGATGCCGCCGGCGAGACCCGCGCCTGCGTCGAGTGGCAGGGCCTGGTCGAGCGGATGAAGGCGGCGCGCACCTACGAGCCGCCGCTGCCCGCGGGGCTGAAGGCCGATCTGCGCCCGTACCAGATCGCCGGGTATCGCTGGCTGATGCGCATGGCGCATTGGGGCGTCGGCGCGTGCCTGGCCGACGACATGGGCCTGGGCAAGACGGTGCAGGCGCTGGCGGCGCTGCTCTCGCGCAAGGACACGGGTCCGGCGCTGGTGGTGGCGCCGACTTCGGTGGGGTTCAACTGGCTGCGCGAGTGCGAGCGGTTCGCGCCGGGCCTGAGGCCCAAGGTCTTCCGCGAGGGCGACCGCGCGGCGACGCTGGCTGCGCTCGAGCCGGGCGATCTCCCTGGTGTGCAGCTACGGCCTGCTCCTCAAGCACGCCGAGAGCCTGAAGGCGGTGCGCTTCGGCACGCTGGTGCTGGACGAGGCGCAGGCCATCAAGAACTCGGCGACCAAGCGGGCGCGCGCCGCGCGGGATCTGGACGCGCAGTGGCGGCTGGCGTTGACCGGCACGCCGATGGAGAACCACCTGGGCGAGCTGTGGAGCCTCTTGCGGGTGCTGACGCCCGGCCTGCTCGGCAGCTGGGAGCAGTTCCGCGAGCGCTTCGCCACGCCCATCGAGCGCCACAAGGATCCGGCGCGGCGCGAGGCCCTGGCCCGGGTGGTGCGGCCGTTCCTGTTGCGGCGCGGCAAGGCGCAGGTGGCGCCGGAGCTGCCGCCGCGGACCGAGCTCAAGCGCGAGGTCCGGCTCTCGGCGGCCGAGCGCAAGCTCTACGAGGAGGCGCGCCTGGCGGCGGTCGCGGAGCTGTCGGGAATGGTCGAGGGCGGGTCGGAGGACGGGCGCTTCCAGGTGCTGGCGGCGCTGACCCGGCTGCGCCAGCTGGCCTGCCACCCGCGGCTGCAGGACCCGGCCTCGAAGGTGCCGTCGAGCAAGTTGGCGGCGCTGGTCGAGCTGGTCGGGGAGCTCAAGGAGGAGGGGCACCGGGCGCTGGTCTTCAGCCAGTTCACCGCGCACCTGGCGCTGGTGAAGGAGGCGCTGGAGGAGGAGGGGGTCAAGCTGCTCTACCTCGACGGGCAGACCCCGGAGCCCGAGCGGGTCAAGCGGGTGGACGCGTTCCAGCGCGGAGAGGCCGAGGCCTTCCTCATCTCGCTCAAGGCCGGCGGGACCGGGCTCAACCTCACCGGCGCCGACTACGTCATCCACCTGGACCCGTGGTGGAACCCCGCGGTCGAGGACCAGGCGAGCGACCGGGCGCACCGCATCGGCCAGACCAGGCCCGTGACCGTCTATCGGCTGGTGGCTACCGGGACCATCGAGGAGGCGATCCTCGCGCTGCACGAGGAGAAGCGGGACCTGGTCTCCGGCGTGCTGGGCGGGACGGGCGCGGCGGCGAAGCTGTCGAGCGAGGAGCTTCCTGGCGCTCATCCGCGCGGGCGAAGGTGCGCCCGAGGTGACGGAGGCGGAGGAGGTTGAAGAGGACGATCCAGGGGAGGCGCCCGAGGAGAGCCTCCGAGCAGCCCGCTTCGAAGGCGGCGGACCGCGGGGGCGAGAGCGCCGAAGACGAACGCGAAGAGGATGTGGAGGTCGAAGCAGCCTCGAAGAAGAGTGGGCCGCGCCGCACGAAGGCGCGTGCAGAGAAGGAGGCGTCGAAGGACGTGAAAGGAGAGGAGAGGGATGGGACGGACGCCGGCCAGGGCGGAGCCAAGGCGGCCCCGGCCGATTGGGCGAGTCGCTTCGCGCAGCATCTACAGGAGGCGAGCGGCGTGGCGCCGTCGACGGCCAAGCTCTACGGGAGCGCGTTCGTCCGGAAGGTCGGCGAGTTGGAGAGTCTGCCGGCACCCTGCACGGCGAAGGAGCTGGCGGATCACCTTGCGGGGCTCGAAGACGCGCCGAAGATGCTCCGGTCGGCGCTGAGCCAGTTCCGTAAGTGGCAGCGGCTGTAGCGAGCTCATCAGTTTCACGCGTAGCGCAGGCGCGGCCGTCCCTCCCGTGCGCACCACTGTGAGCGCGGAGCAGCCTTGTTCGCGGATCGCCGGCCATTTGGCCGGCAGCTGCCCGGAACGTCCGACCGTCCGACCAATCCGATGGGCGCCCTCCGCCACCGGCGGCGCGCAGCAGCTTTGCTCGCTGGATTGCCGGCCATCTGGCCGGCCCAAGCGATGAGCTCCTGAGCAACGGGACCTACGGGCATTCGAACTCGGCGAGCGGGTACGCCGTATTCGCGCGGTTCTTCGGGTCGCGGTGGAACTTGGGCCAAGGCGAGGTGGTGTCGAGGCCGTGGCTGTCGGTGACGAAGGCGTAGAGGAAGCCGTCGTCGGCGCCGACGTAGACCACGCCGGGGGCGGAGATCTTCTGGCCGTTGGAGTCGCGGGCGCAGTCGAGGGCGGGGGAGGAGTAGGAGGCAGCGCCAAGGTCGGCATCCCAGAGCGCAGCGCCAGCGGCATCTCGAACGAACAGCTTCTTGTCGCTGGAGGCGATGTGGAGCGTCTGGTCAGAGCCGAACGCCGGAGCTCCTGTCACTGCGCCCGAGAGGGTTGCAGCGGCGGTGAGCTTCCCGGCGCCAGAAGATGGAAAGACCTCGTCCTCGATGTAAAGCGAACCTTTGTTTGAGCCAACGACCACCTTGTTGCCAGCGATCTCGATGGCATTCCAGGTTGGCGAATCGGTGGAACCGAGAATCGTGGAGCCGCCAGCAAACGGGATGCGGAAGAGAGCGCCAACCCCTACTCCTCCTCCTCCTCCAACTCCTGCGCCAGTGATGATGGGATTGGCGGGCTGGTTGCCATTGCCGACGAGTTGGCTCCACTTGAAAGTGATTCCAGCCGTCACCAGTTGGGCCTTCTGGATGTTGCCGTCCTGGTCCCCGTAGAAGATTCTCATTCGCGCCGTCGAGGGCGAAGCCTGAGCTTTCGGCCACCATGGAGGATATCGCCAGAGACGTGCATGTCCTCGAGCCTGCGCCAGGGCGGGCGCCGTAAACATTTCCTCCCGAGCTTCTGGCTAAATGCGACCAGTGCCGTAGGTCGCGCCTGCGTCTCTGTGCCCAGCGCGACGTCCGTCACCGCGATGGAGCCCATCGCATTGGATCCATCACTGCAGATCGGGGCGGGAAGCGTGGCGACGTTGCTCTCGTTCAGCGCCCAGACGGCGCCCGCGCCGCCCGTCGTTCCAGCGACAAAAACGGTCTCGACCAAATCAACGTCGTGGACCGCGACGCTTGCGGTGATGGCCCCACCTGCCTGAACCGACCACTTCGCTGCGCCGCTCGGTGAGAGTGCGACCACCTTGCCGGTCGAAGTAGCGAAGTACACGGTGCCGGCGTTGCCGATGGCGGGCGCGGTTCTGAGCGTCTTACCAGGCGCGCCGGAATCCGGGTCCACCTTCCACTTGAACCGCGTCACCTGAATCGTCGCCGCCCCCGTCCCCTGGTTCCCCACCGCATCGCCGGCACGCACCGCCACGCCCATCGCCCCGCGGAACGCGTGCATGACGAGCGCCGGGTTCCCCAGCTCCACCTCCGCCTCCCAGCAGCTTCCGGCCGGCGGCAGGGTCGGGCAGTCGTGCACCGCCACCTCAAGCGAGCCACTCGTCGGCCCAGAGACCGTCACCTTCACCGACGCCGCGACGACATCCGTGGCGACGGTCTTGACCTGCACCTTGGCCTTCTCGTTCCGCTTGAACTCGGTGTCCTTGTTCGCGCTCTTCTCATCCAGCTCCCAGGCATTGCGCGCAGGCGCAGGCACAACGCTCACCTCGAGCACTGGCGCAGTCTTGTCCACCGTGACGCCGACACTCGCGCTCGGCTGCGCCACGGCAGGGCTCGACGCCTTCAGCGAGTAGGTGCCCTCCTCGGCAGCACTCCAGGTGGCCGTGTACTCGAGCGGCTTGGCGGCGTCCTTCGCGAGCGTCAGCTTGGCGGTCGTCCCGCCCTTGGTGGTCTCCACCTCGACGCTCGCCGGCGCTTCGAGCGTGCCGCCGGCCCGGCGCGTGAGGACGGCGCGGACCTCCGCACTGGCCCCGACGGTGTCGCCGTTCTTCGGACTCGAGATCGCGATGCCGGTGAACGCGGCGACGCACTTGCCGGCCGCACACTCCTCCCAAGCTCCGCACGTCTGGGGGCAGAACTCGACGATGACCGACACGGCCGCGGACTCGGCCTCGACCTCGGTCGACTTCGCCTTCAAGGTCCACTTGCCGCCGACGGTGGGAAGGAGCTTGCCGGAGTAGGTGCCGTCGCCGCTGCCCGCGAGCGTGGCCGAGGCGGTCTGGCCGCCCTCGGCGGCGCCGCTCAGTTCCACCGACGCCGGGAACTCACGCTGTGCTCCGGCAGAGCGCACGATCTGCACTTCGGCAGGGATGCCCGCGGCCTTGTTGCTGAACTTGGCGTCTGCCTTCGGCGAGGTGATCTCGATCTTATCGAAGGCCGGGACGCAGGTCGTGCCGACGCACTCCTGGAGGCCGGTGCAGGCGGGCTCGCAGGTGGTGGGCTTGACGGTGACGGGGACAGCGGCGGAGCTGAGCCCTGCCTCGGTGAAGCTGGCGGTGAGCGAGTAGCCGCCGGTGCTCTTGGGCGCGATGGTCTTCGAGTAGGTAAGGGTTTCGCCATCACGGGTGAGGGTAAACGGCTCAGCGTCGCCAGTGGCGGGCTTGGCGCTGAGGGCAAGGGCAGCGGGCGGAGCCAGGACAGACGTCCCTTGGCGCGCGATCTTCGCAGTGACCTTGAACGGCGCTTGTACGGTGGCGCCAGAGCCGGGTGACTCGATGGTCACTGACGCGAAGGCGGGGTCGCAGGTGCCGGTTGGGCTGCAGGTCTCGTACGCGGTGCAGGACGGCGAGCACTCGGTGCAGATCCCGCGATCGCACCAGCCGTTCTCGCACTCGGAGGAACTCTCGCAGGTGACGCCTGGCACGCCCATCTTGCAGGCCGGGAAGAGACAGGCCAGGGCCAGGACAGCGACAACGCGCTTCATGTGATTCCTCCCCAAGTGAAGAAGGCGGCAAAGCTAGCCCGAGGCCCTTTCCGCAGCAAGCAACGAGCCGAGCGTAAGCTCCAGGCCTCCGCTACAGCCGCCCCTCATCGCGCAGCCGCTCGAACAGCCTCGGCGCGAGCTCCTTCATCTTCCGCCGCGCCTCAATCCCTCCACCGCGCCGTCCCGCGAGCATCGCCTGGTGGAACTCCCGGCACGGCCCCAGGCCCTCGGGCTCGGGCGGCAGGGCGAACACGCCGGCGACCCAGCCGATCAGCGGGAGCCACGGTCCTACCGGCTCGAAGCTCCAGCTCATGAGCCTCGTCCACCAACGCCTGCACCCCGGGATCGGCCGCGGCCTCGGGCTCCACCTCCGCCGCCTCCACGCACAGCGAGCGCCGATAGCTCTCCCGCGCCTCCGGCACCCGCTCCTGCGCAAACAGCAGATCGCCCAGGGCGAAGAGGGCCCGCGCCTCGAGCCGCGGCGCCCTCGCGGCGACGGCCCGATAGCTCTCCTCGGCGCGCTCGGTCGCCCCCGCCTGCTGCCAGTGCCAGCCCGCGAGCCGCCCGTGCACCTCGGCGACGCCACAGCGCTCCGCCGCATCGGCCACGCAGCCGTGCAGGTGCCGGCGCAGCGCGGCCGAGAGCTGCTCGCCGGCGCGGGCGGGGTCGAACAGCTCCCCCGGCATCTCCAAGGCCATCGCCAGCAGCTCCGGATCGGTCCGCAGTGAAGCCAAACGGGTCGCCAGCACCGGCAGCTGGCTCGCCAGGTAGTCCGCCTCGCTCAGATCGAAGCGCGTCGCCACCTCGGCGGCCGCCGTGGCGGCGTCCTCGAGCCGGCCCGTCTCCAGCGCCGACAGGACCTTCGCCAGCCGCGAGGACTTGGACGAGAAGAGCCCAAGCTGGTCGGGCTCGGCGCGCACGAGCACCGGCGGCGGCGCGGCCTCGAGTCTCGCCGACGAGCGCCCGGAGGCCCAGGTGCAGCGCGCGGTGCCACAGCCGCAGCCGTGCCGCGAATGCCTCCTTCGCTCCGGATGGCGCGTGCGCCTCGCGGTGGAGCGCAACGGCCTTGGCGAAGGTCTCGGCGTCCTCGGCCAGGAGCATCGGCGCCGCGAGCAGGCGCGCGCACTCCGCGCAGACCGGAAACGTGGCGCCCGCGCTGCCCAGGGGGTCGATGTCGAAGGTGGCGTCGGAGAGGAACTCGGCAGGGACCGCGGCGCGCGGGGCGAGCGGACCGGTGCCCTCGCAGAGCGCGCATCGGGCTCCGACGGGTTCTGGGGAAGATGGCGGCAGGCCCATGGGCGTCTCGAAAAAGGGGCGCGGAAGATAGCCCACGCTCGCGCCGAGTCGGAGCCCAAATGTGGGACTTGCGGAGCCACGAACCCCGAGGTGCACGATGGCGGCATGCGTACCGACCGGAAGAAGACGCCGTCCAGAAGGCAGCCGAAGAAGCGACGCGCGGCTCCAGTGAAGGTGAAGGCGCTCGAGCAACGCGTCGCCACCCTGGAGGCGACGGTGAAGCGGCTGGAGGGCCTGCTCGCACGACCGGCCACGGTCGCGACAGTCCCGTATCAGCCGTCCGATTCGGATCCAGCCGAAGAGGCGCGGCGTCAGCGCTTATGGGACGACTGGAATCGTAGCCACAACAGGCTCTTTCGTCAGTCGGTGATTGACCACTTCAAGTACATGAAGCACTGGGAGCAGTCTCGAGGGAACCGGCCAGACAAGAAGACCGACGCTCTTGTGCGTGACTCCGAGCGCGACGCAGCCAGGTGCCTCAACGAACTGTGGGACAGGGGCTACCGGCTGCGGCTCCACGGCTGCAAGAAGGTTGTGCGGCCGGCGATAGCCCATTGAGCGAAGCCGCTGACTTCGGCCCGCATCCGGACTTCGAAAATGTCGATGTCGGACCCACCTGCTACAACCTGACCATCGCCTGAAGGGGCGCTTGCAGCGGGCAAGTGCGGTGCGATACGGGAGGGGACATGGCGAAGCGAGAGCCGAGGACGGTGGCGAAGAAGAGCAAGGGGGCGGCGGGCCGTCCGCTGACCAAGTCGGACTTCGACCAGGTGATGGCGAAGGTGTTCGAGCGGTTCGAGCGGGTGGACAAGCGCTTCGAGCAGGTGGACAAGCGCTTCGAGCAGGTGGACAAGCGCTTCGAGCAGGTGGACAAGCGGTTCGAGAAGGTCGAAACACAGATCCGAGACGAGATCCGTTCCCAGACGGTTCGTCTTGAGGACATCTGGTCGCAGAATCGCGCCGCTGGCGAACAGGTCGCCGCCGAACAGCGGGCTCGACAGAGAGACATCCAGTCGTTGCGCGACGAGATACTGCCGAGGGTGGAAGTCATCGAGGGCGTGGTGCGCGAGCACAGCGCCCTTCTTCGCGACAAATCCATAGAGCAACGCGTCGAGGCTCTCGAGGCTGCCAGCAAGCGCTGACGAAGGGCGGGCCGGGCCGGCGACTGAAGTCGCGCCTGAACGCGCCAAGCCCGCCTGCGCGGGCTGAGTGGTGACAGAGGCTCGGCTGCCGGTCGGGCCATCCAGCCGCAGATTGGTCGGCCGGCATCCATGGCTTCCGTCAGGCTCGACGGGCGTGGAAGCCCGCCGCTACCCCGGTGAATATCCGCGACCCTTCCTGCCCCTGAAGTGAAGTAATCTCCCGCCCCTTCGGAGGCCTCACCGCATGAAGAAGGCATTGATCACCGGCATCACCGGCCAGGACGGCAGCTACTTGACCGAGCTGCTCCTCGAGAAGGGCTACGAGGTCCACGGCATCATCCGCCGCTCGTCGTCCTTCAACACCGACCGCATCGATCACATCTACCGGGACCCGCACGAGAAGGGCGTGCGCCTCAAGCTGCACTACGGCGACCTGTGCGACGCCAGCTCCCTCGACCGCATCCTGCGCGTGGTCCAGCCGGACGAGATCTACAACCTCGGCGCCCAGAGCCACGTGAAGGTCAGCTTCGAGGTGCCCGAGTACACCGCCGACTCGGTGGGCGTGGGCACGGTGCGCCTCTTGGAGACCATCCGCGAGTCCGGGCAGACGCCGAAGTTCTACCAGGCGTCGAGCTCGGAGCTGTTCGGCAAGGTCCGGGAGATCCCGCAGAAGGAGACGACGCCCTTCTACCCGCGCAGCCCCTACGCGTGCGCCAAGGCCTACGGCTACTACATCACCGTGAACTACCGGGAGAGCTACGGCCTGTTCGCCTGCAACGGCATCCTCTTCAACCACGAGAGCCCGCGGCGCGGCGAGACGTTCGTGACGCGCAAGGTGACCCGGGCGGTGGCGCGCATCAAGCACGGGCTGGAGAAGAAGCTCTACCTGGGCAACCTGGACGCCAAGCGCGACTGGGGCCACGCCAAGGACTACGTCGAGGCGATGTGGATGATGCTGCAGGTGCCCGAGCCCGACGACTACGTGGTGGCCACCGGCGAGGTCCACTCGGTGCGCGAGCTGTGCGAGGAGGCGTTCGCGGTGGTGGGGATGGACTACAAGGACTTCGTGGAGGTGGACCCGCGCTACTTCCGCCCCGCGGAGGTGGACTTCCTGCAGGGCGACTCGACCAAGGCGCGCACCAAGCTGGGATGGAAGCCGAAGGTGGGCTTCAAGCAGCTGGTGAAGGAGATGGTGGAGTCGGACCTGGAGCGCACCGCGCGGGAGAAGTACGGCACGCACGGCGAGCGGCCCGCGGGATCCTGACCCCTCCTTCCTCTCTCGCTTTCTCCAATCACTGGAGAGAGCGGCAGGCCCGGTGGCGGCGGGCGTCCCGCCCGCCAACCTAGATGGAGCAAAGCGTGGGCTACTTCGAGAACCGAAAGATCGTGGTCACCGGCGGAGCCGGCTTCCTGGGCTCCTACATCCTCGCCCGCCTCAAAGACCGCGGCGCCAAGCACGTCTTCGTGCCCGAGTACCCGGCCTACGACCTGGTCGACCGCGCGCAGATCAAGCGGCTCTACGACGAGGCGAAGCCGGACGTGGTCATCCACCTGGCGGCGGTGGTGGGCGGCATCGGCGCCAACCGCGCCAACCCGGGCAAGTACTTCTACGACAACCTCATGATGGGCGCGCAGCTGCTCGACGAGGGCCGGCTTCGTAGAATCGAGAAGTTCGTGGGCCTGGGCACCATCTGCGCCTACCCCAAGTTCACGCCGGTGCCGTTCCGCGAGGACGACCTCTGGAACGGCTACCCCGAGGAGACCAACGCGCCCTACGGGCTGGCCAAGAAGATGATGCTCGTCCAGTCGCAGGCCTACCGGGCGCAGTACGGCTTCAACTCCATCTTCCTCTTGCCGGTGAACCTCTACGGCCCGCGCGACAACTTCGACCTCGAGGCCTCGCACGTCATCCCCGCGCTTATCCGCAAGTTCCTGGAGGCCAAGAAGGAGGGCCGCGCCGAGGTGGTGCTCTGGGGCGACGGCACGCCCACCCGCGAGTTCCTGCACGCCGACGACGCCGCCGAGGGCATCCTGCTGGCCACCGAGCGCTACGAGAAGAGCGAGCCGGTGAACATCGGCTCGGGCATGGAGATCTCGATCAAGGACCTCTCGATCGCCATCGGCGAGGCCTGCGGGTACTGCGGGAAGATCGTCTGGGACGCCACCAAGCCCAACGGCCAGCCGCGCCGGCGCCTGGACGTCACCCGCGCCGAGCGCGAGTTCGGCTTCAAGGCGAAGAAGGACTTCCGGCAGGGCATCGCCGAGACCATCGCCTGGTACAAGCAGCACGCTGGGTTGTAGGTAGCTTTCACGCGTGATCCCCGTCTGCCCACGCTGCGGTAGCGTCGACGTCCACTCCTCCCACACCAAGGGAGCGATGGACCGCATCGCCCGGGTCCTCGCGTGGCCGCCGCGGCGCTGCTCGGCGTGCGGATGGCGCGGCTACCGATTCCGCCTGCTGTTCCCGTCCAGGCACGGCTCGAACCCCGAGCTGCCCGCGGCCAAGCTGCCCGAGCCGAGGCCAGAGGCCCCGCCCACTGCTTCGCCGCCGGCCACCGTGTCGTCCGCCGAGGCCGAGAAGCGTCGGCGCAAGCATCGCAAGCACCGCAACCTGGTCCGAGCCAAGTCCCAGGCGTGGAAGGTCGCGCTGGTGGCGGTGGGGCTGGGCGCGGCGCTCGGGTTCGTGGTGCTCAGGATGGGGAACTGACGTCCGGACACTTTGGCGCCGTCCCCCAATCCCCGTTTGCGGCGGCGGGGCGTGGCCCGTATGGTCCGCCCATGGAATCGCTCGAAGCCCTGCGCGTGCTGACCTCGCTGGACCTGCCCAGCCGTCGCGGACCCGCCGCGCCCGCGCGTCCTCACCTGGACGTGGATTGGGCGGACCTCGCGGACCTCGCCGTCTTCCATGGCGTCGCGCCGCTGGTCGCCTACAACCTCGAGTTCCGCCTGGGCGGCGCCGGCGCGCCCGACGACGTCCACGATGCGCTCCTGGGCTACTACCACGGCACGCTCTCGGACAACGTCTTCAAGCTCGTCAACCTGAAGCGCCTGCTCTCCGAGGCGCCGGAGGTGCCGGTCGTCCTGCTGGAGGCAGCGGCGTACGCCGACGCCCTCTATCCGCACGTCGCCTTCCGGGCGCTTCCGGAGATCCGCCTGCTCGTGCGCCGCAAGGACTTCATGGCGCTCGCCCAGGCCGGCGAGCCGATGAGCCTGCGCCTGGAAGGCGAGGAGGACGGCGCGGTGGTCCTGACCGACCAGCGCACGCGGTTCTTGCTGCACGACGCGCTCTTCGGCAAGGAGCGTGGCTCGGCCGAGGAGGGGATGCTCGAGCGGGGCATCGCCGCCAAGGCGTTCGGGCCGGGGGTCCGGCGGCCGGCGATCGAAGACGCGATCTTGGCGCACGTCGCCTTGATGGCCCGCGGGGCGTTCGCGGCTCCGCTCGTCGACTTCGTGGACCTGCGCGAGCTGGTGAAGGGTTCGCCTTCGCAGACGGGCACCTGGGAGCGCAAGCCGGATGCGGCGGCGCTCAAGGCTCGTGCGGACGCGCTGGGGCTTTCTCGCGCCCTGTGGTGCGCCATGCAGCTCGTCGGCTACTTCTTCCCCGACGCCGAAGCGGATGCGCGCCTGCTCGCGCCCGAGATCCCGGTGGCGGTGCGGGCGGTGCTGGAGGCGGGCGTGGTGATGCCCTCGCGCAGGATCGAGCGCACGCGGGTCAACCGGGCGGCCGAGGAAGTGCGCAAGCTGCTGGTGGCTGGGTAGTGCCCGGCTTCCAAGGTGGTATCGGGCCCGGGACAACCTTGCCGATCCGAAAGTCCGAGGGGCGCCTGTGTAGTACCCGGCCTCCGTGCCGGGGGCATCCTCGCTGATGTGAACGTCTGAGGCGCGCTGCAGCGTTAGGAGGCTGTCGGACCGGTACCCGCTCGCTTCGGAAGCACTCTTCCGCGTGGATGTCGGGAACCCAAGCGCGCCAAAGAAGCTCTCTGTCGTGTGAGGCTGCTCCTGGCGCGGAAGCCGGGTACTACCCAGTGCCACTCCCCCGTCTCCTCCAGTACAATGCGCGCTCTTTCACACCCGGGAAGCGCCGGGGAAACTGGGAGCATCTCCATGAAGATCAGCGTCATCGGCAGCGGCTACGTGGGCCTGGTCGCCGGCACCTGCTTCGCCGACAGCGGCAACGACGTCGTCTGCGTCGACTCCGACAAGTCCAAGATCGACGCGCTCCTCGCCGGCCGCATCCCCATCTACGAGCCGGGCCTGGAGGAGCTGGTCAAGCGCAACGTCAAGGAGAAGCGCCTCTCCTTCACCACCGACCTCAAGAGCGCGGTGGCCGTCTCCGAGGTGGTGTTCATCGCCGTCGGCACCCCGCCCAACGAGAACGGCGAGGCCGACCTGCAGCACGTGCTCTCCGCCGCGCGGGACATCGCCAAGGCCATGACCCACTTCACGGTCATCGTCGACAAGTCCACCGTCCCGGTGGGCACCGCCGACAAGGTCCGCGACGAGGTCAAGAAGCACACCGACCTCGAGTTCGACGTCGTCTCCAACCCCGAGTTCCTCAAGGAAGGCGCGGCCATCGACGACTTCATGAAGCCCGACCGCGTGGTCATCGGTCACTCCACCGAGCGCGGCAAGAAGATCATGGGCGAGCTCTACGCGCCGTTCGTGCGCACCGAGAACCCCATCCTCTTCATGGACACCCGCTCCGCCGAGCTGACCAAGTACGCGTCCAACTCGATGCTGGCGGTGCGCATCAGCTTCATGAACGACATCGCGCAGCTGTGCGAGCGCGTGGGCGCCGACGTGGACCTCGTCCGCAAGGGCATGGGCGCCGACCGCCGCATCGGCTACCCCTTCCTCTTCCCCGGCGTCGGCTACGGCGGCAGCTGCTTCCCCAAGGACGTCAAGGCGCTCATCTCCACCGCGCGCGAGAACGGCCTGGAGTTCGAGATGCTGCGCGCCACCGAGCGGATCAACGAGCGCCAGAAGAAGACGCTGGTCGGCAAGGTGATGAAGCACTTCGGCGACATCGGCGGCAAGACCATGGCGGTGTGGGGCCTGGCGTTCAAGCCCAAGACCGACGACATGCGCGAGGCGCCGGCCATCGAGGTCATCGAGGGCCTGGCGGGCAAGGGCGCCAAGGTGCAGGCCAGCGACCCGGTGTCCCTGGACGTCGCCAAGAAGATCTTCGGGGAGCGGATCAAGCTCTGCGAGAACATGTACGACGCCGCCGAGGGCGCCGACGCGCTGTGCGTGGTGACCGAGTGGAACGAGTTCCGCCACCCGGACTTCGACCGCCTCAAGAAGCTGATGAAGCAGCCGGTCATCTTCGACGGCCGCAACATCTTCGACCCCAAGGCGATGCGCGAGCGCGGCTTCACCTACTTCGGCATGGGGCGTCCGTAACCCGAGATGAGCGAATCCGCGATTCAAGAAGCGACGAGCCCCGCCCCGCCGGCGCAGCTGCCTCCCCGGCGGGAGGGGCTCGCCCTGGCCTCGCTGCGCGCGCTGCGCCTCAAGCAGTGGACCAAGAACGCCGCGGTGCTCGCGCCGCTGGTCTTCGCGCACAAGGCGCTGGTGCCGGGCCTGGTGCTCAAGGCCTTCGCGGCGACGCTGGGCTTCTGCCTGCTCTCGAGCGCGGTCTACGTCTTCAACGACCTGAACGACCGGGAGAAGGACCGGCTGCACCCGGTCAAGCGGCTGCGGCCCATCGCCAGCGGCGCGCTCGGGGCCGGCGCGGCGGTCGCGCTGGGACTGCTGCTGGGCGGGGCGGGCCTGGCGCTGCTCGGACTGATGGCCTCCCGCGCGGCGCTCTACGGCGCGCTGGGGTACCTGGGGCTGCAGGTCGTCTACACGCTGGCGATCAAGCGGATGGTCATCCTGGACATCATCGCCATCGCCATCGGCTTCGTGATCCGCGTGGCCTCCGGCGCGCTGGCCATCGACGTGCCCATCTCCAACTGGCTGTACATCTGCGCCTTCCTGCTCGCGCTGTTTTTGGGCTTCGCCAAGCGGCGGGCGGAGCTGGTGCTCTTGGACAAGGACGCCGCCAGCCACCGGGCGAACCTGGCGGACCTGTCGCTGCCGCTGGTCGACCAGTTGATCGCGGTGGTCACCGCGGCGACGCTGGTCTCGTACGCGCTGTACACGATGGCGGCGGAGACGGTGCAGAAGTTCGGGACCGACAACCTCAAGTTCACGATCCCCTGCGTCATCTACGCGCTCTTCCGGTACCTGTACCTCATCTACCGCAAGGGCGAGGGGGGCAGCCCGGAGCGGCTGCTGCTCTCCGACGTGCCGCTCATCGCGACCATCCTCGTCTACTGCGGCATCGTCGGCGCCGTGCTCTACCTGTGACCCGGCTCCGGCCAGCGAACCGAGCCGCAAGCGTGAGCGCGCGGGCCTCCTCCAGCCCTGTGCAGTGACCCAGGAACGAGTCGAGCAAGTAGCAGATCCGTTTGATCACCACTGAAGGCCAACCGAAAGACCTCCCATGCTTTACGCCGTGAAGATTGGCCCCATCCCCGCCGGTGGCGGCGACGCGAACTTCTACTGCGGCTTCGAGGAGCGCACGCTGCATCCGCCGGTGATGGCGGAGAGCGACGCGGACGGCCTGCGGCGTCTGGCCACGCTGGCCCCGGGAGCGGACCTCTTCTGCGATCCCGCGCTGGCGAAGGTGGGCAAGAAGCTCGGCTTCGAGCCGCTGGGGCCGCCCGAGTTCGCGACCGCGGGGACGGTGGCGATGCTGACCGCGCTCGCGGTGGGGCCGCACGGCGAGAAGCTGGGAGGGCCGCTCGGGCTCTACTCGCTCGCGGTGGCCTCGTTGCGCTTCCAGACCAGCTCGCCCTGGACCCTGTGGCACGAAGACCAGCCCGTGCAGGTGACCTTCACCGGTGGCTTCAAGGGCCGGTACGAAGCGTCGATCCTCGGCAATGACGGCCTCGAGTTCGGGCTGGCGCTCTACCAGGGCAAGGGTGGAGTCGCGAAGGTGGCGAAGCTGGTGAAGGCGGGGAAGGGCGAGCAGGCGAAGAGCGTGGACTCGCTGGCGATGGTCTTCGACGACGCGCCCAAGTTCGCGGTCGACCTGTTCCAGCGGTTGCTCGGGCTGCCGGCGGTGCCGACGGCCATGAAGCTGAAGGGCGGGGAAGCGGTGCCGGTGCACGAGGCCGAGGTGGTGGCGCTCGCAGCGGCGCTCAATGCGCTGGCGGCCCTGCATCCGAGGGCGCGCGAGGTCGTCGGGGACGCGGGGATCAAAGGGTACGGTCCCGGGATCGTCAGGGCGCACGTCATCGCGCCTGACCCGGCGAACGAGGAAGCGGTCGTCGTGCGGCGCTAGCGACGGACGGGAGCTGCCGGCCTCCGCGCCGGGACGGACGGTCGCTCGGTCAGACGGACGTTGGACGATCGGTCGTTGGAGGACCGGAAGGACGGGAGGCCGGGCTACTACGGCTGGCGAGCCATTCCGCAGTTCAGCTTGCCCTCGGTGGTATCGAGAGCGTGGCAGTCGCATTCGCGGTTGGCGGGATCGCCATCGATCAGCTTGGCGCAGTTCTCCTCGTCCTGAGGCGACACCGTGACCTTGTTGCCCTGGTCGCTCGCGCGCTGATTGCAGTTGTCGCGCAGCGTGGAGGTCGCCTCGCACTCGCAGATTCGCTGAGCGAGCTCCAGGCACTTGTTCTTGCACCCGCCGAGGGAGAGCAGGCACACGCAGGCGGCGACGACGGCAGAGAGACGCTTCATGAGGCCGCGGATTGTGTCTTTCAACCGCGCACACCGCAAGGGGTTCTTTCGGGAGGCCGGCAGCTCCCGACCGCCCGTCCGACCCGGCGCGGAGGCAGCTCCACCGCCGCTCCCTTGAACGCCTGGAGGCCAGCCCGCCACCCACGGGCTGTCCACTATCGACTACCGCCAGTCGCCTCACCTAGCATTGCCGCCGATGAGCGAGCCGGGATCCCGAAGCCACCGTTCGCGTAGGAGAGCCCAGGGCGACTGGCTGCGCGCCGAGATCGCGCTGGGCTCGGTGCTCTTCTTCTGCCCGCTGGCCATCGCCACCGTCCACCCCTGGGCCGTCGGGGTCGCCGCGGGGCTGGCGTTGCTCGCCGTCGCCCTGACCGCCGTCGCCACGCTGCGCAGCGGCGAGCCATTCCTCATCCCGACTCCGGGGATCGCCTTCGCCGCGGTCACCGCCTTCATCGCCTTTCAGCTCCTCCCGCTACCGCCCTTCCTCATCGGGCTGCTGGCGCCGTCGACCCGGGACCTCTTCGACTTCGTCCTGACTCCGCTGGGGCGCTACCCGTCCTGGCGTCCGCTGTCGCTGGATCCGCCGGCCACGGCCAACGAGCTGGTCAAGGCCATCACCTACCTCTGCGTCTTCCTGTCCGCCGCGCAGATCACCCGGTCACGGCGCGCCAAGGCCCGCCTGGTCACGATGCTGGGGACGGTGGGCATCGTCGTCGCGGTCATCGGCTTTGGCCACGCGCTGTGGGGAGCGACCAGCCTCTTCGGCGTCTTCAGCTTCAAGCACGCGGCGCCGCCGTTCCTGACCCCCTTCGGCAACCCCAACCACCTCTCGAGCTTCCTGGCCCTCTGCGCCACCGCGCTGCTCGCCAAGGTGCTCGTCGAGCGGGATCGGAAGATCGCCACCCTCTGGGGCTTCGGCTACCTCGCCGCCGGCGTCGGCGTCCTGCTCTCGCTCTCCCGCGGCGGCATCGTGGCCTTCGTCGCCGCGCAGGCCATGCTCGCCATCGCCGTCTGGATGGTCCGCAAGAGCGAGCGCGAAGGCGTGGCGCTGGAGGCCCGCGCCTACGCCGTCCCCGCCTCGGTGATGCTGGTGATGGCCGTGGCCGCCTACCTCGCCTGGGACGCGCTGGCCGCCGAGCTCTCCAGCACCGACACCGTCGACAAGCTCAAGGACAGCAAGCTGCAGATGTGGCCCACGTTCTGGCCGATGGTGCGCGAGCACTGGCTGGTGGGCGTGGGCCGCGGCGCGTTCGAGGCCGCCTACCAGCGCTTCCAGGACCCGGTCTACGCCCACGGCGGGACCTTCACCCACGCCGAGAACCTCGTCGCGCAGTGGTCGGCGGACCTCGGCCTGCCGATGACGCTGTTCGTCCTGGGCTCGTGCGTCTGGGCGCTGATCGGCGCGCTGCGCCGCGGCGCGACGGACCCCGAACGGCTGGCGATGGTCTTCGGCCTGGGCGCGGTGGTGCTGCACGAGTTGGTCGACTTCGGCCTCGAACTGGGCGGCCTGGCGGTGCCCGCCACCGTCGCCATGGCCATCGCGGTCTTCCGGCAAGATGGGGCCGTCTCCTTCAAGCGCAAGGCGGCCGCGCTGCTGGTGCCGGGCATCGTCGCCGTGACCGGGTGGGGCTGGCTCAAGGCCGGCCAGTCCCTGGAGGCGGACGGGCAGGAGCTGTCGGCGAAGCTGGGCAAGGCCAAGGCGGACGAGATCGCCGCGGCGGCGACCGAGATGGCCGACCGTCACCCCGGCGACTACTTCGCGCACCTGGTGGCCGCGCAGGCCTACGCCGCCGAGCGTCCGCTGCACGCCGACAAGCTGGTGGGCTTCGCCAACCGCGCGATGTACCTGAACCCGAGCCTGCCGCAGCCTCACCGGCTGGCGGCGCTCGCCCTGCGCGCGACCGGGCGCACGGCCCAGGCGCGCATCGAGTACAAGTTGACCTACGAGCTGGGCGACGCGAGCGTGCTCCCGGAGATCTCCCGGGTCATCCCGCGGCCCGAGGAGATGCTCGATGCGCTGCCGCAGGACAAGCCGGAGCCGGGCTGGTTGCTGGCCGACCAGCTGATGGCCGAGCGGCGCTACGAGACGGCCGGCGAGGTGCTGGCGGCGTCGGTCGCGAAGTGGGGCGAGAAGCCCGACGCGCTCGTGCGCCAGGCGCGCATCGCCTCGGCGCGCGGGCTGCCGGAGGAGGTCATCCGCATCGGCGCGCGGCTGAGCGAGGTCGCGCCGACCATGACCGAGGGCCTGCAGCTGCGGGTCGAGGGGATGATGACCAAGGGCGACGCGCCTGGAGCGCTGGCGCTGCTCGAGAACGAGGGCCTCAAGCGCTTCCCGATGAACGCCGGGGTGCTGCTCTCGGTCGCCCGCCTGCGCCTGTCGCGCGGCGACACCAAGGGCTGCCGCGACGCGCTCAAGCGCCTGCCGGTGGGGATGGACTCGGGCATCCGGCTGGCGGCGCTGTCGCTGGAGTCGAGCGCGGCCGAGCGCGACGGACAGGGGACCAAGGCGCTGGCTCTGATGAAGCAGGCGGTGGCGATGCGTCCCGAGGACGCGGGCTGGCAGTGGCAGTACGCGCTGCTGCTCGAGCGGCTGGGGCGCTGGGACCAGGCGGCGAGCGAGGCTGGGCAGGCCGCCGAGCGATTGCAGGGGCTGCGGCAGCCGGCCAAAGAGCTCAAGGCGCGCTGCGCGGCGAAGCAGAAGGAGCTCGACGAGCTGCGGCGCTGGAAGGACGTGGAGAAGGCCGGCGAGAAGTAGGCACCTTCGCTGACTTGATCACCTGAGGCGCGCTGGGTGTGGGCCCGGCTTCCACGCCTCTGGATTGGTCACTTCTCGTCCGGGCGCCTGGCGGTCCCCGGGCAGCCCGAGCACGCGCTTCGCGCTTTCAGCGCGCCGCGCCAGCCAGCTTCAAGGATGAGCAACTTCTCGTAGCCACGTCCGAGCGTCCGCCAGCCAGGGCGCCCGTTGTGCTTGAGGTGCCCGCCCAACGCGGCCACGGCCCAGAAGACCTCCTTGGCCGTCGGCGCCTCTGACAGCTTGGTCTTCTTCAGCGAGGCGCGGAGCACGTCGAGCTGGAGCGGTGAGAGTGCCGCGGTCGCGGGTGTGTCGGGCTTCGATTCGGCCAGGGTCCGCATGAGCAGCAGGCGAAAGGCAATTGCCGCGAAGAGACCGATTGCGATGCTGAGGGCGTGAAAGCTCTCGAGTTGGCGCTTCTCGAGTGCGCATCCGTTCTTGAGGGCGTCGAAGTACATCTCAATCAGCCATCGGCCGCGGTAGTAGTCGACGACTTGGAGAAGCTGCTCTTCGGTATCGACCGGCTCGGTCGTGTACAGGACCCACTGAATGGGATCTTCTCCAACGGGACAGTCCTTCTCGAGCACGAAGACGACGTTGATCGGCAATGACGTCGGCAGCGTCGTACTCGCTCTGTCTGGCCTCTTCAGCGACACCCTCGTCCAGCCGACTTGCAGCTTGGCGTCGCGTGCGTTGCGCGGCGGATGAGTCGCCTGAGCCTTGGGCGTCGTGCCCTTCGTGCGCGCCGACAGGTGCACCTCTCGAGTTGCCACCGTCGATGCATCGGCGATCGCCTCGATGAGCTTCTTCTTCTTCTCCGGCGGGCCTTCCAAGCTTCGGTTGTGCTTCTGCCTCAGGACGAACCGGAATCCCTTTTCGACCAGGTGCGCCAGCAGGTCGTAGTCGTCGGTTTCGCTGTCGCCGACGTGGAGGACCTGGGCTTGTTGCGCCACCGCCTGCTCAACCGAGTCGATCTGCTCCTTCCAGCGCAGGGACTCCTTGTCGGGCGAAAGCCGCCGCGCCTTCTTGCGCTGGTAGTGGTTCTCGCCACCCTGGAGATGGTCCGGGATCGGCTGGCGAGCCCAGAGCTTCATCGCCGCGACTCCGAGCGGCCGATAGTGCTCCGTTGCGCTCGCCATCAGGGTCGTGTGCAGATAGAGGCCTTGGGTCCCGCCATCGACTGGGCCCAGGCCATCGCGCTCACTCTCGCTCTGGAAGGCCACGCTGCTGGTGTCGTGGATCGCCAGCACCACCCGCTCCGTGACACAGCGGGCAACGGTCGCCTGTGCATGTGGCTGCAGCACCTTTGCCGTGCTGAGCTTCGGGTTGTTGACCAGCCGGTAGAGCGCCTCTAGCCCTGCCGCATCGTCTTCGAAGGCCTGCGGAAAGCTCTTGGCTGGCTCGTCACTCAAGCGTCCCACCGCAGCGATCAGACGCCGATTCAGACGCCGGTCTCCCAGCCTGGCCTGGCCCATCTCCTGCTCCAGCGGCAGCAGCCCCGACGACTCCTTCATGGCGATGCTCCTCGCACATCCGGCGGCGAGCCTGGCGGTGCAGCTCGTAGACGTAGAGCCCTTTGGGACTGCCCTCGTGCAGATAGGCGTTCCCGCGTCGGGTTCGGCCTGCCGTCGTGCCCAGATAGCGCCAGTTGGAGGCGCGGTAGCACGTGCCCCGAAACCGAGCGTGGTCGACGAAGGTTTCTGCGAGCAGGACCGGGTGATTCCAGCGGGCCTGCCAATCCGCGCTCAGGCGCCGCAGGGTCCGGCCGAGCACTTTGGAAGCCAGGTGCTCGACTCGAACCCAGGGCGGGATGAGGAAGCGCACGTTGTTGACGACCAGGTGCAGCTTGCGCCGCTTGGTGTCGTTGTCCCAGCCCAGGTACCGGTCTCGTAGCGGCGAATGGAGGGTCGCAGAGGCCCAGCCGAGCAGGGCCACCACCTGGCCCTCGAGAAATGCGGCGTACAGCAGGTGCTCGCCTACGAGCGGCTTGTCTCCGAGATAGTGGAATCGGTCGATGAAGAGTCGCCAGCCCAGACGCTCGGCGGGCTCGATGGGCCGCACCACGAGTTGGTCAAGATTCGCGTCGTTCCCCACCGGAGACCACGCCAGCGGAATGCAGTCCTGCGGCAATACCGGTAGATCGTGCCCATCTCGGCACCGGCGCTGTCGCGCAGGTAGCTTGATGTGGCCCCACTCCTCAAGCCGGAGGAGCAAGTCCTGGCAGGCGAAGACGGCGTAGCTGCCGTTGGCCTGTCGCCAATCCCACGCCTTGCAGATAGCTCGAGCAAGATCGGACCGGGTCCTGGCGTCTTGGCGGTCAACCGTGTCCCGAATGAACCGCAGCTCCGCCTCGCCGATCACTCGGTTGCGATAGCGAAGCAACGGCGCGTTCGATGGCTCCACCCCCCACCGTATGGCACACGGCTGTTTGTGACGCCAGCGAAATCTGAGGTGCGCGCCGCGGCGGCGTCCCTAGATGTGATGAATCAAGAGGCTTCCACGCCGGGGACATCCCGAACGTCCGTGAGATCTGAGGCGCTGGGTGTGGGCCCGGCTTCCACGCCGGGGACATCCCGAACGTCCGTGAGATCTGAGGCGCGCTGGGTGTGGGCCCGGCTTCCACGCCGGGGATATCCCGAACGTCCGTGAGATCTGAGGCGCGTGGTGGGTAGTGCCCGGCTTCCACGCGGAAGCCGGGCTTACACCCGGCGCGCCTAAGACGCTCACTTCCAGAAAGATGACCCCGGCGTGGAAGCCGGGCCCACACCCAGCGCCTAAGGCGCTCACTTCCAGGAAGATGACCCCGGCGTGGAAGCCGGGCCCACACCCTTCACTTTCAGGAAGATGACCCCGGCGCTGCCGAAGGCGGCTCTACAGAAGCCGTGGTGATGGGCGCTGCCTGGGCCGCCTTGCCGGAGGTCCGGACCAGCAGGACGAAGCCGACGAGGGCCACCGGAATGCCGCCGAAGAGGGCGCCGAAGATCCAGCCCGCCTCACTGCCGCTGCGGTAGCGGTCCGCGAGGATGAACTGGTGGATGGCCAGGCAGAAGAGCGCCGCGTCGGCGCCGAGCCCGAGCAGCGCGGCGCTGCCGATGACCTTCCACACCCGCTTCTCGGTGAAGGACCGGCCCAGCATCACGCAGGCCGCGCCGAAGGTGGGGATGGCGATGGCCAGCGCGAACACCAGCACGCCGTGGTAGTCGGACTGGTGCGCGGTCCCGACGACCATGCGGCCGAGCTGCGCGATTCCCAGCGCCAGGAAGCCGGCGATGCCCGTGTACGCCGCGAAGATGATCGAGGTGCGGGGCTTGGCGGCGAAGATGCTGATCCACGGCAGCACGAGTGACGGCGGGACCGCCGCGAACGCCACGACGATCAGCGCGATGGCCCAGGCATCGTAGCTGTGCATTCGAGACCTCCTGAGTCCGTCAGCGCGAAGCCTGGATGCTACCAGCTCCGGAGCTGGCGGCCTGCTTGGCTCGGCGGGCCGCCACGACGAGGAGCATCGCTCCGACGGCGGCGAGCGGTAGGCCGACTCCGGCGGCCGCCGCCAGGTGGGACGAGCTGAGCCTCGCGCTCTCCGCGGCGATCGCCGGCAGCTGACGGGCGTCGTCGATCCCGATGGAGGTCTCCAGGTTGACGAGGGCGAACTGCCCGACGGAGAGCACGCCCATGAGCGCTGCGAGGCCTGCCCCCAGCGCGAGCCCGCCGGCGGCCGCCACCGCCGAGACCCTGGCTCCGGCCGCCCTGCCGAGCGCGACGCCCGCGGCTGCCAGGGGAAGGACCGCCACCGCCAGCCCGAAGGCCAGGCAGGCGCGCGATTCGCCACGGCCGACCGTGAGGATGACCGCCGCGTCTACCGGCTTCACCATGGCGATCGCCTGCTCGACGTTCCGCATGCCGAGCCCCCGGCCGAGCGCGCCCAGGCCGGCTGCGGCGAGGCCCAGGCCGGCGAGGACCATGGAGAAGAGGAAGGCGAGCTTGGGCTTGCCGACGACGTAGCTGGCGATGGGCAGGCCGAGCGACGACGGCAAGGCGAGCATGAGGACGAGCACCAGCGGGTACATCATCCAGCCGCCCATCTCGAAATAGCGGGCGAGGTCGAACATGGGAGGCCCCCAGCTGCGTCGGGAGAGGTGAGTTGCGAGACGACGGTCGATTGGTGATGGTGCCGAGCGAATTGCGCCCACTCTCGACCCATCCCAGCCCGTGAGTCCAGCCCAGCCCAAGACGGTCGAATCCGCTGCAAAGACCCGCGCCCAGGGCGTGGCAGCGACGCTGGGCGCGTTCGTGATGTGGGGGTTCGCGCCCATCTACTTCAAGTCGGTGGGGCGGGCAGGGGCGCTGGAGATCCTCTCGCACCGCGTGGTCTGGTCCGTGGTGCTGCTGCTGGCGGTGGTCGCGGCGACGCGCAGTCGCGCGGAGGTCCGCGAGGCGTTGGGCGGGCCGCGCCGGTGGGTGTTGCTCTTCATCACCTCGCTGCTCATCTCCGGCAACTGGCTGCTCTACATCTGGGCGGTGAACGCCGGGCACATCGTCGACTCCAGCCTGGGCTACTTCATCAACCCGCTGGTGAACGTCGCGCTGGGTGCGCTCTTCCTGAGCGAGCGTTTCACGCGGGCGCAGGGCGTGGCCATCGGGCTGGCGTGTGCAGGCGTCGCGAGCTTCGTGTGGAGCTTCGGCAAGTTGCCGTGGCTCTCGTTGGTGCTGCCGGTGCAGTTCGGGCTCTATGGGCTGCTGCGGAAGAAGGCGAGCATCGACCCGCTGGTGGGGCTGCTGGCCGAGACGGCGCTGCTGCTGCCGCTGGCGCTGGGCTACCTGGGGTGGCTCGCAGCGAGAGGAGAAGCGGCGACTCTGGCGAACGGCGTCGGCTTCTTCCTGCTGCTGGCGTTCGCCGGGGTGATGACCGCGTTGCCGCTGCTGCTGTTCGGGCACGGCGCGCAGCGGCTGCGGCTGTCGACGGTGGGGCTGATCCAGTACGTCTCGCCGACCTGCCAGCTCGCGGCGGGCGTGTTGCTCTACGGCGAGCTATTCACCAAGGCGCACGCGGTAGCGTTCGCGTTCATCTGGGCCGGGCTGCTGCTGTACAGCGTGGACGCGATCCGGCGGGCCAACTCGGTGGCGCGGGCAGAGAGGCCCGAGCCGCAAGCGTGAGCGCGCGGGCCTCCTACAGCCCTGCGCAGTGAAGTGGTCCAAGTCGAGCACGACAAGGACGCTCACCAAGAAAGTGGTCCAAGTCGAGCACGGCTCTCGCCACGGACCACAAGAACGCGCCGCTCCATGTTGATGAGCGCTGACATATCTTTAGCAGCCCAGGCGCAACCCGAGCCGCAAGCGTGAGCGCGCGGGGATGGTTGGGCCCCGTGCAGTGAAGTGGCCCGAGTCGAGCACGGCCTCCTTCGCCTCTCAAACAAGCGCGGACGAAGCGCCGCGCGTCACACCCCAGCGATTCCGCCGGACGACCTCGCCGGCGGCCATCATCCCGAACACGCTGGTGACGAACGCGGCAGTCCCGTTGATCTGCCGGCGCTTCTCGCACGAGTGGAAGTCGTTCTCGCCGCCGGGACAGACACAGTTGAACCCGCAGCCCTCGCCCTCGGCCTCGATGGGATCGCGCGGCCGCTCGGTGGACCAGACCGCGAGGATGCCGGTCAGCTGCTGCGTGGCTGGGATGCCGTGCTTGATGCGCAAGAACTTGCGGACGTCCTTGGCGAACTGGTCGGTGTGCGACTCGTAGAGATCGGACACGCGGATCCGCGACGGGTCCATCCGTCCGCCGGCGCCCATGGACGAGATGACGGGGATCTTCAGCTCCAGGCAGCGAGCGAGCAGATGCAGCTTGGCCTTCACGTTGTCCACGGCGTCGACGACGAAGTCCACGCCGGTGGCGGGCAGGAGCAGCTCGGAGGTCTCGGCCCGGTAGAACTCCTTGAACGCGACGACCTGGGCCTCGGGGTTGATCTGCCGCATCCGCTCGGCGAGCACCTCGGCCTTGAACGCGCCCACCGACAGCTGCGTGGCAGGCAGCTGCCGGTTGACGTTGGTGATGCACACGCGGTCGAAGTCGACGAGCGTCAGGCGTCCAATGCCAGCGCGCGCCAGCCCCTCGGCGGCCCAGGAGCCGACGCCGCCCAGCCCGAAGACGGTGACGTGAGCGTTCGACAGCCGCTCGACGGCCTCGGGGCCGAACAGCCGGGCATTGCGCTCGAAGCGCCGGGGGATTCGGGTCGCTCGCTTCTCTGGGGCGGTGTTCGTCGTCACGGGGCGGAAGAATAGCTCCGGCCCCGTCGCTCTTCCGCACTCTCTTTGCCCGGCGATGTCAGCCCCGCTCGCTAGAGTGCCGGCGCTGCAGCAACAGGAGGCGCACGGTGGATTGCGAAGAGGCTCGTTGGTTCGAGCAGACGACGGAGAGGATCGCGGCCGCGCTGGACGCGAGGATGCAGGAGCGCGAGCGGATTCGAGGACCGGCTGCACGAGCGGCCGCTGCTCGGCGAGGAGCTCGACGAGCTGGAGGCCGAGGTCGACGCCGAGCTCGCCGCGAGGCCCCTGCCCGACTGGCGTGTGGAGGCGTTGGACGACGAGCCCTGGCTCACCTGGCGGCAAGGCGATCAGCCCGCGTTCCTGGCGGTCGTGGACTGGGCGCTGGACGAGGGCGTGCTCCCGTTCGAGGACGAGGTGCGGTTCTGCCGGTCTCACCCTCGCGAAACCGAACATCAGAGGCGCGCCCGTTGGTAGTGCCCGGCTTCCACGCCGGGGGCATCCCGAGCATCGATAGAATCTGAGGCGCGCCCGTGGGTGTGGGCCCGGCTTCCACGCCGGGGCCATCCCGAACATCGGTGGAATCTGAGGCGCGCTGGCGGGTAGTGCCCAGCTCCACACCCACCAGCGCGCTTCAGGTGACCAAGTCAGCAAAGGTGTCCCCGGCGTGGAAGCGCGTGGAAGCCGGGCCCACACCCGGGCCACACCCACCAGCGCGCTTCAGGTGACCAAGTCAGCCAAGGTGCCCCCGGCGTGGAAGCCGGGCTCACACCCCACCAGCGCGCTTCGGTTCATCAAGTCAGCGAGGTAATCCTGAACCGCACCAGCCAGTCGTCCAGCGCGTCCGCGTTCGGGCACTCCTCCGGCAGGACGGACCGGGCCAGCGCCTGGTCCAGCCCCTGGAAGGCGGCATCGAGCGAGGCCTTCCACCGCTCGGAGACCGTGGACTCGAGCTCGGACTTCTCCCCGCGCTTCTTGGCCTCGACCAGCTCGCGCGCCTGCCCGAAGCCATAGCGGTCGACCAGCTGCGTGACGTCGATCTGCATTTCGCCGGTCAGGAGCAGGTGCGTCCCGGTGAGCGCGGTGCGCAGCACGTAGAGCAGCTTCTTGGCGCTCTTGAACCCGCTCTTCTCCCACTCGCGCAGCTGCCCGCGGGCGAAGCCCGAGTAGTGCCGGTGCACCTTCTTCGAGAGCGCGGCCTTGGCCAGCACGCGCAGCTCCTCGAACCCCGGCCCGGCGGCGAATGTCTGCGCGCCCAGGAAGCGCTCGAAGTAGTTCCCGTTGCCGGCGAGCAGCGCGGAGAGCACCGGCCCCAGCTCGTTGGACGAGTAGTCGATCTCGACGCCCTCGATCACCTCCATCCGCGACGCGTTCGAGTCCGGCGGCCGCAGCCCCAAGAGGCGCGCAGGCTTCTCGGCGTGGACCGCCTTGAGGTCGAGGTCGCTGTCCGGCGAGGGGAAGCCGTAGGCGTGGGCGCCCGAGAGCGAGACCACCACGTGCGTGCGCCGGGCGCCCTCCTCGGCGAGCACCCGCCTGGCGATCTCGGTCTGGTGGGCTGTCAGGAGCGTGTCGTCCACGGGGCACCTCGCTTGGAGTCCGTGCATGCTAGCCGAAGGGGTGTGGCCTGCCTGCAACACCTGAACGATCGGCTCTGGCGGCTCACACAAGCAGGGGGTGAACTGCGCGCCCGGTGCTAGCATCGGCACCCATGAGACCGACCTCTGCACTGACCGTCGCCCTGGTGCTGTCTACCGCCCTGCAGGCTCGCGCCGCCGCACCCGCCTCCCTCGCCGACGCCAAGAAGGCGCTCGAAGCCGCGCGCGGCAACCTGACCCAGGCCGTCCAGCTCATCGACAAGGACCCGCCGAGCACCGCGGACCTCGACGCCGCGCCCAGCGCCGTCACCGCGCTCAAGGAAGCCATCGACGCCGGCGCCAAGTTCGAGGCCGACGACCTCGACTACGCCAAGGCGGTGCTCGCCGCGCGCAAGGAGATGCGAACGCAGCGCGAGTACATCGACCAGCGGCGCGCCAAGGTGCACATCTTCGAGAAGCGCCGGACCATCGAAGCGCAGGCCAAGTCGCTCGCGGACAAGGTCAAGGCGCTCGAGTCGGTGAAGGAACCGGGCGCCGCGTTCGATGACGCCCGCGCCGCCATCGCCGCGCTCAAGAAGGTCGTCGACGTCGCGCGCGAATTTACCAAGCAGGACGACAAGTTCGCTGCGTTCATCGCCGAGACCGACGCCGCCATCGGCCGCCACGAGAAGGCCGTCGACGACAGGCTGGTCGCGCTCTCCGCCGACAAGCAGCGCGGCCTGCTCGAGCAGGATCGCAAGTCGCTCGGCTCGGCGGTCGGCGCGCTCAACAAGAGCTCGACGGACACCCAGTTCGAAGCCGCCGAGAAGGCCTGGGGCGACCTGAACCGGCGGCTGGACGAGGGCAAGTTCATCGAGCCCAAAGACCGGAGCTACAAGGCCGAGTCCGACAAGGCCCGCGCCGAGCTGGCCGCCTCGCGCAAGAAGATCGACGACCTCTTCGCCGAGGTCGGCGTCGAGCGGCTCAAGGCAGAGATCGAGCCCGCGTACAAGGAGCTGACGTCCGCCGGCAAGGCGCTCAGGGGCAAGGGCGCCGGCGAGGACCAGATCGCCGAGGCGCGCACCGCCGCCATCGTGGTGCGCAAGATGGTCGACAAGTACGCTCCCCAGGCCGCGCGCAGCCAGCCCTTCGCCAACTACCTCGAGACGGTGAAGAAGACGCTGGTCGACGTCGAGGTCGACCTGCTCCGCCGCGGCCTGGATATCGCCAAGTCGGCGGTGACGCAGGCGGTGCGCAAGGTAGAGGCCAAGGCCCCGTCCGAGGACCAGTTCGAGGCCTGCAACGGCGCGCTCGCCAACCTGGACAAGGTCATCAACGATGCCGGCAAGCCGGACTCGTCGGTGGCGCAGCTGGTCGCCGACGCCCGCGAGCTGTGGCGGACCTCGCAGATGACCGTCTCCAAGCGCCGCGTCGAGGTGAGCCTGGGCGCGCCGGTGCAGACCGCGACCAAGGCGCTGTGGAAGGTCGAGGCCAAGAGCCCGACCCCGACCGACGCCGACTTCGAGGCCGCCGAGAAGGCGATCGCCGCGGTGGAGAAGGTGGTCGAGCCGATCCAGAAGCCGGACCCCTCGGTGGCCGAGAAGGTGATGGAGGCCAAGAGCCTGGTGAAGACCGGCCGCGCCTCCATCGCCAAGCGCCGCGCCGAGGTCGACCTGGAGGCCGCCCGCAAGGCCGTCAGCGCCGCGCTGCGGCCCGTCGAGGGCAAGGGCCCCAGCGACGACCACTTCGCCGAGCTCAACACCGCGCTCACCGTGCTCGACAAGACCATCGACTCCAACAAGGACAACCGGGACGCCGCGCTCGCCCTGGCCGACGCCCGCGAGCTGGCGCGCGTGGCCCGGCTGTCGATGAACAAGCGTCGCGTCGAGGTGAGCCTGGGCGGCCCGGTCCAGGCCGCGACCAAGGCGCTGTGGAAGGTCGACGCCAAGAGCCCGGTGCCCACCGACGCCGACTTCGACGCCGCGGACAAGGCGCTCGCCGAGGTCGAGGCGATCGTCGCGCCGATCCAGAAGCCGGACCCCTCGGTGGCCGAGAAGGTGATGGAGGCCAAGAGCCTGGTGAAGACCGGCCGCCAGACGCTCGCCAAGCGCCGCGTCGAGGTGAGCCTGGGCGGCCCGGTGCAGGACGCGACCAAGGCCATGTGGAAGGTCGAGGCCAAGGCCCCGGTCCCCACCGACGCCGACTTCGCGGCCGCCACCAAGGCGCTCGATGCCGTCGAGAAGATCGTCACCCCCATCGAGAAGCCGGACCCCTCGGTGGCCCAGAAGGTGATGGAGGCCAGGAGCCTGGTGAAGACCTCCCGGCAGTCCTTGGCCAAGCGCAAGGCCGAGGTCGCCTTGCAGAACGCGCAGAAGGACGTCACCAAGGCGCTGCGCTTCGTCGAGGGCAAGAACCCAACCGACGACCACTTCGCCGAGGCCAACACGGCCATCACCGTGCTGGAGAAGACGCTGGAGGAGGTCAAGGCCAACAAGGACGCCTCCGCCGCCATCGCCGACGCCCGGCAGGCGCTCCGGGACGCCAAGGCCAGCGCCGAGAAGCGCCGCATCGAGACCAACCTCGACAAGCCGCGCACCGCCGTCCAGAAGGCGCTGATGAAGCTCGACGGGCGCGCCCCCACCGACGCCGACTTCAAGGCCGCCGCCGATGCCCTCGTGGATCTCGAGAAGACGCTCGAGCCCCTGGGCAAGCCGCCGTCCTCCGTCGCCGTGCTGGTGCAGGAGTCCAGGTCGTTGCTCAAGACCGGCAAGGCCGCGGCGGCCAAGCGCCGGCTCGAGCTGGACGTGGAGGCCCAGAAGGGCAAGGTCGAGGACGCGCGCAAGGCCGCGGCCCAGCTGATGGGCGTGCTCTTCAAGGCCGACAAGGACGGCGTGAAGGCCACCGAGGACGCGCTCAAGAAGATCATCGAGACGCTGGACGCCGGCGTGGAGCTGGCCAAGAAGGACAAGAACTACGCGTTCTACGAGGGCGAGGTGCGCAAGCGCGTCGCCGAGATGAACGAGCGGATCGCCGACCGCAAGGTCGTCATCGCTGGCGGCGACGGCGCCACCCTGCTCAAGGATTCTGATGGCGAGCGCCAAGGCCAAGATCCAGACCACGCGCAACGCCACCGCCACCGAGGCAGACTACGAGTCGGCGGCGAAGACGGTCGAGGAGCTGAAGGCCGCGCTCGAGTCGCGCCAGGAGCTCGAGTACACCGAGGCCGTCTACGGCAAGGCCGCCGAGAAGACCAAGGACGAGATGGGCCAGCTCAAGAAGGACCTGGAGTTTGCCCGCCAGTCGACCGAGCTGCGCAAGAGGACCGCGTCGGCGCTGGTGGCCGGCGGCGCCGCCGCCGAGGCTGCCGCGGGGCAGAAGGAGATGCGGGCCAAGAAGGCGCAGTACGACAAGGCCATCGCGCTCCTGCAGACGTGCGAGCGGACCGGGGCGAGCATGATCGAGGAGAACAAGGCGCTGGGGATCGTCGCCGTGCTGCTCAACGGCGCGCCGAGCACGCCCAAGGAAGTGATCGCCGCGTGCGCCGCGAAGGGGAAGGAGACCGAGCAGGCTGCGAAGGCGGTCGAGGGTCTCATCGGATTCGAGGACGGGCCGAAGAAGGCGTACGAGAAGGCGTTGGCGCTGCTGAAGGAGAAGAAGAAGGCGGAGGCGCTGGCGCAGTTCAAGGAGTGCATCCCCGCGGGGATCATCCTGCAGAACCGCAACCCCGAGCTGAAGGACCGCAAGTTCGGGGTGGGCGGGTCGAGCCTGACCGTGTCCGAGCTGATCAAGGAGTGCACGAAGCAGCGCGACGCGCTGGAGTGACTGGGGAAAAGCGAGCAGGAGGAGGGCCCGAAGCGGCCCGAGCCGCAAGCGTGAGCGCGCGGGCCTCCTCCAGCCCTGTGCAGTGATGAGGAACGAATCGAGCACGAGGCAGATCCAGCCCGTGACCGGGCACGAATCGAGTACGCGGAGGATCCGCTCCAGTCATCAAGCGGTCGCGCTCACCCAAGCTCACCGACTTTCAACGTTCCAGGCAGCGGCTCGCCCTGCTCCTCAAGGACGTAAGCCACCACACGCTCCAGCGCCTCCAACGACGTCACCCGACGCACCGATCCCCCCTCCGTCCACACGCGTCGGCCCGCGGGCACGATGCCGTCCCGAACAAGCCGCCGAGTCCCATAGGCCTTGAAGTCGTTCATCATGCGGGCCCCGTCGGCGTGGCCGCTGACGACCGTATGCAGATGGCAGTTGCGGATGTTCAAGGCGTAGAGGTGCCAGTTCCGGTACTCGCAGACCTCGCGAACCGCGGACTCGAGGGCGGAGCGGCTGGCGGAGTCGATCTGAAAGGCTGGCTGGGCCATCCGTTGCGCGCTCTTGCGAAGGAGGTCGAGGTTTCCGGGGTGATGTGGCAAGCCGGGCTTGTGGTAGTGGCGATCCACGCTGCCGCGGGGGTCGCCGTGGAGCCAGGTGCCGTAGGTGGTGAATGTCAGGAAGAACGTCGCGACGTCGAGCCTGGTCATGCGCCCCCCCAATCCCAGTCCCTCGGACTGGATGTCCGAGCAGGGAGAATCCTCGCACTCGTGTCTGACATCCGAGGAATGGGTGCAGGGCACAGCGGGCGTAGGCGCAGGACGGATGCAGATCTCTCTTCGTCCTTGCTCGATTCGTTCCTCATCACTGCGCAGGGCTGAAGGAGGCCCGCGCGCTCACGCTTGCGGCTCGGGCCGCGCGGGCCGAACCGGGCCGAACCGGGCCGGGCGCAGCATCGGGTCCTGGCGACGTCGCCACGCCACCGGTCACCCCAGCTGCCGGCGCACCGCCGCGCTCAGGTCCTCGGCGCTGAACGGCTTGAGCACCAGCTCATCGATCCCGGCCAGCTTCGCCTCCGCCCGCAGCGACTCGCTCAGATACCCGGACACCAGCACGATCGGAATCCCCGCCCGCAGCTGGATGAGCGCATTCGCCAGCTCGATGCCCGAGCAGTTCGGCATGTTCAGGTCCGTGACCACCAGGTCGAACTCTCCCGGCGCCCTGCGGAACGCCTCCAGCGCCTCCGCGGGCCGGGTGAAGCTCGTCACCCGGTAGCCCAGCCGCGTCAGCATCCGGTGCGCGACCCGCGCGAGCGGCGCCTCGTCGTCCACCACCAGGACGTGCTGCCCCGCCCCGCGCGGCAGCGGCGTGACCTGCCGCACCACCGGCCGCACCGAGTCGATCGCCGCCAGGAACACCTCCACGGTCGTCCCCGCGCCCGGCGCGCTCGTCACCTGGATGGCCCCGTGGTGTGCCTGGACGATGCCGTGCACCACCGACATGCCCAGCCCGGTCCCCTTGCCGGGCTCCTTGGTGGTGAAGAACGGGTCGAAGACGCGCTCCAGCGTGGCGGCGTCCATCCCCTTGCCGTTGTCGCGCACCGTCAGCCGCGCGTGGCGCCCCGCCTTGGCGCCGGGGATGCGCGCGGCCTGCGCCTCGCTGAGCACCGCCTCCTGCACTTCGAGGTCGATGCGCCCCGAGCGCTCCTCCAGCGCGTGCCAGGCGTTGGTCACCAGGTTGAGGATGACCTGGTGGATCTGGCTCGCGTCGGCGCGGACCATCAGCGGGCTGGGGTCGACGGTGCAGGACAGCTCCACGCCCGCCGGGAGCGAGGCCCTGAGGAGCTTGCGGCTCTCCTCGGCCAGCTGGCCCAGGTCCACGTCGGTGCGCGAGAGCGCCTGCCGCCGGCTGAACGTGAGGATCTGCTGGATGAGGCTGCGCGCGCGGGCGCTGGCCGACAGGATGTGCTCCAGGCTCTCCTGCACCGGGTGGTTGGCGGGCAGCTCGCCGCGGGCCAGCTCGGCGTTGCCCAGGATGGCGCCGACGATGTTGTTGAAGTCGTGGGCGATGCCGCCCGCCAGCTGCCCCAGGGACTCCATCTTCTGGGCCTGGCGCACCTGCGACTCCAGCTCCACCTGCCGCGTGACGTCGGCCCACGACCCCACGATCTCCCAGGGCCGGCCGCGCTCGTCGCGCAAGAGCCGCTTCTCGTCGCGCACCGAGGAGTACGTCCCGTCGGCGCGGCGCAGCCGGTACTCGAGCACCTGGTGCTCGATCTCGTAGGGGACCGGGTGCGCCGCCGCCACGCGCGCGCGGTCGTCCGGGTGGACGCTGTCGAGCCACTCCAGGCGCCCGTCTTGGGCCGCCGGGCCGGTCGGGAGGGCCGAGGGGGCGCTGCTCCAGATGACCGGCAGGCCGGGCTCGGCGCTGAGCGCGTAGAGCACGGTGGGGCTGACCGAGACGAAGCGGGTCAGCTCGTCGCGGGCGCGCTGGCGCTCCAGGAACTGGCCAATGAGGTCGCCGACGGACGCCACGGTCTCGGCCAGCTTCGAGTCGAGCACGCGGATCTCCCGGCCGCCGAACTCGAGCACCCCGGTCAGCTCGCCGCGCAGCAACAGCGGGAAGGCGAAGGCGCTGCGCAGCCCGGCCGCGGCGATCTCGCGCTTGCGGGGGTACTCGGGCTGCTGCGAGAGCTCGGCGGCCACGCCGGCGGCGACCCCGGTCTGCCAGACCCGCCCGGGGAACCCCTCGCCGCGCGCGAACACCAGCTCGCGGGTCCGCGCCTCCAGCGGGTCGAGCTCGGGCCGCGGGGCGCGCCACACCGCCGAGCAGCAGAGGCGCTCGCCCTTGCGGTCCAGCTGCCAGAGCGTGCCGATGTCCCAGCCCTCCGCCTCGCACAGGGCCTGCAGCACCTGCGGCACCGCCTGCAGCGACGAGGCCTCGGCCAGCACCCGGCTCACCGCGGCCTGGGTCGCCAGGCGGCGCTCGGCCTGCTTGCGCTCGGTGACGTCCATGAAGGAGGCCATCGCGTACTGCACCTCGCCGCGCGGGGAGCGCACCGGGTTGGCCGCGAACTCGAACGGGAAGCGGGTGCCGTCGGTGCGCAGCCCCTCGCCCTCGCCGGAGACCGAGCCGCCCGCCAGGACCTGCGCGAAGACCCGGTCGCGGTCGGGCACGAGCATGAAGTCGGGCGGGCGCTGCCCGAGCGCCTGCGAGAGGGTCGCGAAGCCAAACAGCTTCAGGAAGGCGTCGTTGGCGAAGAAGAGCCGGCCCTTCAGGTCGGTGAGGGCGATGCCGCTGGAGGCCGAGCGCAGCGCCACGTCGCGCACGTGCGCCTGCTCCTCCTCGCGGCGGCGGACGGTGACGTCGCGGATGACCACGATGTACCCGCCGCTGGAGGTTCCGGACTCGCCGCGGATGGGCGCGGCGCTCAGCTCGGCCAAGAAGCGGGTGTGGTCCTTGCGCTCGAGCTCCAGCTCCATCCCTTCGACCTTCTGGCCGGTGAGCGCTTCCCCGAGCGAGGCGGCGGCCCGCGAGAGCGCCCCGTCGGGCACCCACTCGGAGAGCGCGTGGCCGCGCACCTCGTCGAAGCTGGCGTGGCCGAAGAGCTGCAGGGCGCGCAGCGAGGCGTAGGTGAGCGAGCCGCGCGCGTCGCAGGCCACCACCGCGTCGGGAGAGGCGGTGGCCAGGGTGCGGTAGGTCTCCTCGCTGCGGCGCAGGTTGTGCTCGCTCAGGCGCAGGGCGATGGCGTGCGCCAGCTGGTCCGCCAGGCGCTCGAACAGGCCGATCCGCTCGGCGTCGAAGCGGTTCTCGTGCCGGTCGTTGAACTGCAGCAGGCCGTGCGTCACCGCGCCGGTGCGGATGGCGACCAGCGCCACCGACTCGTAGCCCTCGCCGTTGCAGCGGTTGCGGGTGCGCGCCTGCCGGTCGGCCTCGCTGGTGCCGGCCAAGAGCTTGGTCGTGCCGTTGGTCCAGAAGCTGCCGCGGGCGGTGAAGAAGGGCCTGGACGGGTCGAAGCGGCCGCACAGCACGTTGCCGCACATGCACTCCAGCACCGGGTTGCCGGCCGGGTCGCGCACGGCCGCGCCGCCGGCGTCGCGCAGGCACAGGTCGGTCTCGGCGGCGACGAACTCGGAAGGGAAGCCGTTGGTCTCGAGGTAGGGGAAGCCCTCGCCGTCGGACAGCCGCAGGCCCACCGCTTCGCAGCCCGACCATTGCTTGAGCAGGCCGGTCACCTCGTTCAGGAGCTCCGGCAGCTCGCGCGACTGGTTGAGCGCGCGCAACAGCTGCACGGTGATCTCGCGCTCGGCCTCCTGCTGCTTGCGCCCGGTGACGTCGCGGGCCACGCAGTAGACCAGCCGCCGGCCCGCGGAGAGCTCCACCGGGCTCGCGCTCAGATCCACGTCCACGAGCGTGCCGTCGCTGCGCCGCAGCCGCGTCTCGAAGGGTCCGCCCTTGCCCTCGCCGGCCCCGGACAGGACCTGCGCGAGGTCCTCGCGGCGGTGCTCGGCGTCCAGCTCCCACAGGCCGCGCCCGCGCAGCTCCTCGGGGTTGGTGCGCAGGAGCCGGCCGAAGGCGAAGTTGGCCTCGACCACCCGGGCGGCGTCGTCGAGCACGACCACCCCGTCGCGCGACTGCTCCATCAGCACGCGCCGGCGCACCGCCTCCTCGGCCAGCTCGAGCTCCACCTTCTCGCGCCGCTGCTCGCGGTCGAGGTGCTCGAGGGCGAAGGAGAGGGTGGCGACGATCTCGTCGAGCAGCTGCCGCTCCTGGTCGCGGAAGACGCCCGGCTCGGTGGCGTAGACGACGTAGGCCCCCACCGTCTCGCCGAAGAAGCGGATGGGCAGCGCGGCGATGGAGCGCAGGCCGTGCCGCGCCGCCTGCTCGCGCCAGGGCGCCATCGACGGGTCCTCGCGGGCGTCGTCCACCAGGACGGTCCTGCCCTCGCGCACCGCGCGGCCCACCGGCCCCTTTCCCTCCAGGCCGTCCTCGTCGTACTCGGCGATGGCGTGGACGTAGGCGCTGGCGGCGCCGGCCTGCGCGGCCACCTTCAGCCGCCGCGTGCCGGGGTCGAGCAGCGCCACCCACACGGTGCTGATGCTGGCGTGGGCCGAGGCGATGCGGCAGGCCTGCTCGAAGAGCTCCTCGCGCGACTGCACGTGCACGATGATCTGGTTGATGCCGGAGAGCGCGCGGTTGAGCGCGGTCAGCCGGGTGATCTCCCGCTCGCTCTCCTTGCGGGCGGTGACGTCGCGCAGGCGCACGATGGCCAGGAGCGGCTGGCCCCTGGGGTCGCGCGCCAGGGCGCCGCTGAAGCTGTGGACGCGCCGCGCTCCGCCGTCCCGGCGCACCAGCCGCACCTCCTCTTCGCGCAGGGTCTCGCCGCGCAGGATGCGCTGCAGCGGCCACTGCGCCGGCGGCAGCGGGAGGCCGTCCGCGCCGGTGAGGTCGTAGGCCGCCCAGAGGGAGTCGACCGGCTGGCCCAGCGGGTGGTCCTCCCCGACGGCGTCGAGCAGGCCCCGCGCCGCCGGGTTCGAGAGCACGAGCCGGCCGTCGGTGGTGGCGACGAGGACGCCCTCGTCCAGCGAGTCGAAGACGGTCTTGAGCTCGGCCTCCCTCGCCGTCAGGAGCGCCTCGAGCTGGCGCTGGTCGCCCTCCCGGGCGGCCAGGCGGCGCAGCTGGCTGCGCAGGCCCACGAAGATGAGCGCGCTGGTCACCAGCACGAAGGTGAGCCCCTTGGCCATGGCGAGGACGGCCGTGTGGGAGAGCGAGCCCATCAGCAACCAGTCGGAGCCCACGATGTAGAGCGAGCAGACGGCGAGGTAGGCGAGGCTGGTCCGCAAGGCGATCTGCTGGTGCCGCACCGTCACGAGCGCTCCTGTCCGCACCTGGGGGCGGGCTGGCGGGTGAGGTGAGTATCGCATCCCGCGGGCGAGGGCGGCCTGCGCCGCCTCACCCCGCGAAGGGGGGCTCGAGCTGCCGCCGCACCGCCTGGCTCAGCTCGTGGGCGCTGAACGGCTTGAGCAACAGCTCGCGCACGCCCGCCATCTCCGCCTCGGCGCGCAGCGTGTCGGTCAGGTGGCCGGAGATGAGGACGACGGGGAGGTCGGCCCGCAGGCGCAGCAGCGACTCGGCGAGGTCGATGCCCGAGAAGTGGGGCATGTTCAGGTCGGTCACCACCAGGTCGAAGCTCTGGGGAGCGCGCTGGAACGCCTCGAGCGCGTCGGGCGGGGCCGTGAAGGAGGTGACCTGGTAGCCCTGGCGACCCAGCACACGCTCGACCACGCTCACCAGCGCCGGCTCGTCGTCCACCACCAGGACGTGTTGGCCCTGGCCTCGGGGGGCGGGCGCCGCCGGCGCCGGCCGCGCCTGCCGGGCGTCGACCGCCGCGAAGTAGACGTCGACGGTGGCGCCGCGGCCGGGCGCGCTCGTCACCTGGATGGCGCCCTGGTGCGCCTGGACGATGCCGTGCACCACCGACATGCCCAGCCCCGTCCCCTTGCCCGGGGCCTTGGTGGTGAAGAAGGGGTCGAACACCCGCTCGAGCGTCGCCGCGTCCATGCCCACGCCGTCGTCGCGCACCGTCAGGCGGACGTAGCGGCCTTCGCGCGCGCCGGGGATGCGCAGGGCGTCGGCGGCGCCGAGCGTCACCGGGCGGACCTCGAGGTCGACGCGGCCGGTGCGGCCCTCGAGGGCGTGCCAGGAGTTGGTGACGAGGTTGAGGACGACCTGGTGGACCTGGCTGGGGTCCGCGCGGACCACCATCGGGGCGGGCTCGACGCTGCTGCGCAGGTCCACCCCGGCGGGCAGCGTCGCGCGCAAGAGCTTGCGGCTCTCCTCGGCGAGCAGGCCCAGGTCCACCTCGGCGCGCACCCCGGGCTGGCGGCGGCTGAAGGTGAGGATCTGCTGGACGAGCCCCTTGGCGCGGGTGCAGGCGGCCAGCACGTGTCCCAGGCTCTCGTGGCCGGGGTGCGCCGCCGGCAGCTCGCCCGCGAGCAGCTCGGCGTTGCCCTGGATGGCGGCGACGATGTTGTTGAAGTCGTGGGCCACGCCGCCGGCGAGCTGGCCCAGGGACTCCATCTTCTGGGCCTGGCGCACCTGGGCCTCGAGCTCGACCTGGCGGCTGACGTCGGCCCAGCTGCCGACAATCTCCTTGGGGCGGCCGCGCTCGTCGCGCAGCAGCCGCTTCTCGTCGCGCACCCAGTAGCAGCTGCCGTCGCGCCGGCGGAAGCGGTACTCGAGCACCTGGTGCTCGGTGTCGTAGGGGAGCGGGTGGGCCGCCGCCACGCGGGCGCGGTCGTCGGGGTGGACGCGGTCGAGCCAGGGGACGCCCACGCGGAGCTCGGCGCCGCCGCCCTGGGCGTCGCCGGGGTTGGCGCTGAGCCAGATGAGCGGCAGCCCCGGGGTCACGCTGAGCGCGTAGAGCACGGTGGGGCTGACCGAGAGGAAGCGGGTCAGCTCGTCGTGGGCGCGCTGGCGCTCCAGGAACTGGCTGACGAGGCCGCCGACCGAGGCCATGGTGTCGCACAGCGGCTGGTCGACCTCGCGCGCGTCGCGGCCGAAGAACTCCAGGACCCCCGAGACCTCGCCCTTGAGGCGCAGCGGGAAGGCGAAGGCGCGGCGCAGCCCCGCCTCCTGGGCGGCCCGGGCGCGCAGGAACCCGGGCGCGTCGACGTCCGCGACCCGCGAGGCCTCGCCGACCTGCCAGGTCTGGCCCGGCAGGCCGGCGCCGCGCGCGAAGCCGAGGGCGCGGACCTGGGCCTCGAGCGCGTCGAGCTCGGGGCAGGGCGGGTGCCAGACGGCGGTGCAGCGCAGCTCGGGGCCGGCCGGATCCAGAGGGCCCGGCCCCACCTGCCAGAGCGCGCCGAACTCCCAGCCCTCGGCCTCGCAGAGCGTCTGCAGCACGCGCGGCACGGCCTGCAGGGAGAGCGCCTCGGCCAGCACGCGGCTGACGGCGGCCTGGGTCGCCAGGTGCCGCTCGGCGCGCCGCCGCTCCTCCTCCTGCCGCTTGCGCGAGGTGATGTCGCGCGCGACGCAGTAGAAGAGCCGCCGGCCCGCAGACAGCTCGGTGGGGCTGGCGCTCATCTCCACGTCGACGAGCGTGCCGTCCTCGCGCGCCAGCCGCGTCTCGAAGGGGGCGCCGGAGGGAGAGGCGGCTGCACCGCCGAGCCGCTCCAGCAGCTCGTCGCGGGCGAAGCACCGGTCCAGCTCCCAGAGGTGGCGGCCCTCGAGCGACCCGGTGGCGCTGCCCAGCATCCGCGCGAAGCTGAAGTTGGTCTCCAGGACGCGGCCGGCGGAGTCGAGCACGACGATGCCGTCGCGCGACTGCTCCATCAGCACCCGGCGGCGCACGGCCTCCTCGGCCAGCTCGAGCTCGACGTGCTCGCGCTTCTCCTCGTCGGAGAGGTGCTCGAGGGCGAAGGAGAGGTTGGAGACGATCTTCTCGAGCAGCGCCAGCTCCTGGTCGCGGAAGACGCCGGGCTCGGTGGCGTAGACCACGAAGGCGCCGAAGATCTCGCCGTGGAAGCGGATGGGCAGGGCGGCGATGGAGCGCAGGGCGTGGCGGTAGGCCTGCTCGCGCCACGGCGCCATCGACGGGTCCTCGCGGGCGTCGTCGACCACGCAGGCCTTGCCCTCGCGCACCGCGCGGCCGGCGGGGCCGCGGCCCTCCAGGCTCTCCTCGTCGTAGGTGGCGATGGCGTGGACGTAGGCGCTGGCGGCCCCGGCCCGGGCGGCCACCTTCAGCTTGCGCTCCGCCTTGTCGTAGGTCGCTATCCACACGGTGCGGAAGCTGGCGTGGGAGGAGGCGATGCGGCAGGCCTGCTCGAACAGGTCCTCGCGGGTCTCGACGCGGGCGATGATCTCGTTGATGCCGCTCAAGGCGCGGTTGAGGTCGGTGAGCCGGGCGATCTCCCGCTGGCTCTCGTGCCGGGCGGTGACGTCGCGGATGCGCACGATGGCCAGGAGCGGCTTGCCCTGCGGGTCGCGCGCCAGGGCTCCGCCGAAGCTCTGGACGCTGCGGCGGCCGTCGGAGCGGCGGGTGACGACGACCTCGAGATCGCGGACGGGCTCGCCGCGCAGGATCCGGGCGAGCGGCCGGTCGGGGTGGGCGAGCGGGGTGCCGTCGAGGCCGGTCATCTCGAAGTCGCGGCGGAAGGTGGGGGTGAAATCCTCCAGCGGCGGGGCGCCGGGGGAGGTGGAGCCGGGCCCCAGACCGTAGGCCTCCAGCGCGGCCCGGTTCCACAGCAGGAACCTTCCTTCGGTCGTGCAGACGACGACGCCCTCGTCGAGGCAGTCGAAGACGGTCCGCAGCTCGGCCTCGCGCGCCTGCAGGACCGACTCCAGGTCCCGGCGCTCGTCGGCCTCGGCCCGGCGCAGCTGCAGGCGCAGCCCGACGTGGACGAGCAGGCCGAAGATCGCGACCAGGGCGAGGTCCTTGGCCACCACGGCCAGGCTCCAGGGGGCGCGCGGCAAGAGCCAGTCGAAGGCGACTGCGCAGGCGAAGCCGAGGACGAGGAGGGCGAGGCTGGTCCTGAGGGCGATCTGCTCGTACCGGGACTTCACGCGTCCTCCGGGCTGTCCGTCCAGGATGCGACACCGAGTATGGCATCGGCGCCGGAGGAGCGGGTCAGCCGTGTGAGGGCTCCGGCAGCGAAGGCGCGGGCGGCGGCGGGGCGGCCAGGCCCCAGCGACCCGCTGCACGGGTGAGCCACCGCCGGGCGACCTCCTCATGGAGCCGGCGAGCGAGCGCGTCGACGCGCACGAGGTCCGGACCGGCGGGCAGGCTGGTCGCGTCGCGGGCGGCTTCGAGCTCGGGGACGAGCGCGGCGGCCTCGGCGAGCACCTCGTCCAGGGTCACCTGCCCGCGCTTGATGGCGAGCAGGCGATCGCGGACGGCTCCCTCCATTCGCAGCTGGGGCCGGCCGGTGCGCAGCCAGCCGGTGGCGACGGAGATGAGCCGCAGCAGGTTGTAGGCGTTCTTGGGCCGCAGCTCGCGGGCGGGCTCGGGCTGCAGGCCGCCGCCGCGGGCGTAGGCGACGAGCGAGGCGAAGTCGCCGGCCGCGAGCAGCCCCTGGTCGAAGAGCGAGCGGTAGAGCTGCTTGACGTACTCCTTGGCGGCCAACAGCTTGTCGGAGCGCGAGGGCGCCGGGCGCGGCGAGAGGTCGGCCAGCCGCTCGGCGACCTCGTCGAGGCCGGGCGGCTCTGGCTCGCGCAGCCAGTCGAGGAGCAGGCCCCGGTGCTCGGCGAGCCGTGCGGAGTGCGAGAGCTTGGTCAGCTGGCTCATGGCGTAGCGGCCGAAGCTGCCGAAGATCTCCGCGGAGACGAAGGCGTCGCGCTCCGCGAGGATCCACTCGCCCATCGGGTCGAGCGCGTGGACGCCATCGACGAAGAGGAGCTCGAGGGTGTTCGGGTCGGCGCGCAGGCCCTGGGCGAGCGCCTTGGGGAAGTCCCAGAAGGTGGTGGAGCCGTCGGCGGTGACGATGCAGTCCGGCGGCTCGACGATGCCCGCGCGCCAGGAGAAGGGGAGGGCGAAGAGGCCGCGGGTGTCGGTGTCCGAGCCCTCGTCGGCCAGGCCCCAGGCACGCGAGCCGACGGTGGCCTCGAGGATGGCGCACGGGCGCAGCGCGTCCCAGTCGGCCGCCCGGCGCTGCGCGAAGCGGACCTGGCCGGGCTTGCGCGGGCGCACCTGGTCCCGCTCGTAGGTGAGCACGCCGTGGCCGACGACCGCGATGTCCAGATCGCCGGACTCGTGGACCTTCACCACGCGGCCGACCACGCCCTTGGGAACGCGCTGCTCGCCCTGCATGCGCGCGACGCGGCAGGTCACCTCGGTGCCGTGCGGCAGCTCGACGGACAAGGGGTCGATGGGGGCGAGGCCCTTGGGGCGCTTGGAGGACACGGGGTGAGCCTAACCCGGGCTTTGGCTTCGGGCTGCGGGAACCCGGGCTTCGGGCTGAGGGAACCCGGGCTTCGGGCTGCGGGCTTCGGGCTTCGGGCTTCGGGTCAAGCCGCTGGCTGCAGGCGCGAGGCCTGAAGGCCAAAGCAGTGGCTGGACGGCAAGAGCGCTCGCTGCTCGCGCCCAAGAGCGAGGCATGCGATACACGCGGGCCCAGTGGCCAGGCAGCTCGGGGTGAAGGACGGCAGAAGGCGATGAAGCGGTCGGATGGGCAGTTGGCGTACTTGTTGGCGGCGATCTCCGCGGTCGGGCCCTTCTGTATCGACGCCTACCTGCCGTCCATGCCGGAGCTGTCGCAGGTCTTCGGCCGGCCGCTGCCCATCATCCAGCAGACGCTGACCGCGTACATGGCGCCATTCGCGCTGATGACGCTCTGGCATGGGGCCATCTCCGACGCGGTGGGGCGGCGCCTCGTGATCCTGGTCTCGATGGCGCTCTTCACGTTGGCCTCGCTGGGCTGCGCGCTGTCGCCGAGCTTCGAGGCGCTGCTCGTCTTCCGCGCACTGCAGGGCATGACCGCCGGGACGGGGATGGTGGTGGGGCGGGCCATCGTGCGCGACCTGCACCAGGGGCCGCAGGCGCAGAAGATGCTCTCGCTGGTTTCGGTGGTCTTCGCCATCGCGCCGTCGGTGGCGCCGGTCATCGGCGGCTGGCTGCAGCACTTCCTGGGATGGCGCTCGGTCTTCTTCTTCATGGCGGCCTTCTCGGCGGTGGTCTTCGTCTGGTGCCACCTCGCGCTGCCCGAGTCGCTCGCGCCGGAGCACCGCCAGCCATTCGCACCGGGCTACCTCGCGCGCACCTACTTCAAGGCGCTGACCCACGCCCGCTTCATGGAGGCGGTGTTCGCGCTGGCGTTGGGCTTCTCGGGCTTCTTCGTCTACGTGCTGTCGGCGCCGGTGTTCCTGATGCAGCACCTGCACCTGCACGAGACCGAGTTCCTGTGGCTCTTCGCGCCGATCACCGCGGGGATGCTGATCGGGGCGTCGGCCTCGGGGCGGCTGGCGGGCGTGGTCTCCCCCGGGCGCACGGTCGTCCTCGGCTTTGCGGCGATGGGCTTCGCGGTGGTGAGCAACCTCGTCATCGCGCTGGCGATGGAGCCGCGGGTGCCGTGGAGCGTGGCGTCGATGTTCTTCTACGCGCTGGGGTTCTCGCTGGCGGTGCCCAGCTTGACGCTGATGGCGCTGGACCTCTTCCCCAAGCAGCGCGGGCTGGCGGCTTCGTGCCAGAGCTTCGTGCAGTCGATGGGTAACGTCGCGAACGCGGCCTTCTTCGCGCCGCTGCTCTGGGCGACGCCCCTGCGGCTGGCGGTGGGGAGCGGGGCGTTCTTCGCGTTGGCCGGGGTCGGGGCCGTGCTGCACCTGGTGACGGGCGGCGCAGAGCAGCGGAGCTAAACGCGAAAGGCCCGAGTCCAAAGAGGACCCGAGCCTTCGCAAAAGCTCCTACAGCCTAGAGCCTGCAGCCTGAAGCCTAGGCCTTCACCTTCACGGTCTTCTCGACCTCGGCGACGGTCTCGTTGGCGCGCTTGCTGACGACGGCGAAGGCGTCCTGGTTGGTCTTGGCGACCAGCTGGGCGATCTCCTTGGCGTGCTCGACCGACTTGGTCAGCATGTTCTGCGCGAAGCCCGCGAAGTCGGGGGTCTTGGACTGGGCGGCGGCCTTGATGTCCTCCATCGTCGCCTTGAGGATCTCCTCCTGGCGCTTGGCGATGGTGAGCAGGCCGTCGACGGTGATGCGGTTGACCTCGACGATGGTCTCGACGTTCTTCTGCTGCGCCGCGAAAACGGACTCGAGGTCGATGGCCGGGACGTTGAAGGGAAGGGCGTTGTTCTTGTCGTTGGTCTTCATGGCAGTCTCCTTGGGCGCGGGTTGGTTGTTTGTGCGCCGCAACACGTTGATGGTCATAGGATAGGCACGGCCAAATGGTTGTCAACGTGCTGCACTGCAAAAAGATGGCGGGAAGCCGAGCGTGGGTTGTAAGTGCCTGAAAACACCAATGAAAGAATCGAGGCGGGGAGTAGGTTTTTGTGCGGATGCGAAGCTCGTGCGCCCGTGCTGGCGACTCTCCAACTCAGCCTCAGGGCCACGCGTCGAGTTCCCCCTCTCCGCGAAGCCGGAGAGGGGGTCAGGGGGTGAGGCGCGTCGGGCTGAAAACTTGCCGATGTCGGAAGATGTAGGACACTGTGGGCATGAAAACGCTCCGCATCGACCGACGGATGTCTCGCTGGCTCAACGTCTCCCTCGGCGGCCGCCTGCGCGCCGTGACGACCGACGTCTCCGAGTTCGGCTTCGCGGCCGAGCTGGACCCGGTCTTCGTCCCCGGGTCCGTGGTGGACGGGCAGATCCAGGTGCGCGGCAAGCTGTTCCCGTTCAAGGGGACGGTGTGCTGGGCGAAGCCGGGCGCCAGAAACAAGGGCCTGCGCAGCCAGAATCGGCGTGCACTTCGATGAAATCTCGCAGGAGTTCGCGCGGACCATCAACGAGGTCTTCGCGGTCCCAGTCGGGACGAGCTGACGCTTCTGCCCGACTTCGCCGGCCGGTAGGCTTGGGAAAGGTGCGGGCCGGCGGAGGGGCTGCAAGATGGGTGCGCGAGTTCGCGGTGGCGTCGTTGTTGTGGTCCTGTCCCTTCTAGCCGGAACCCGAATGCGGTGAAGGCACGGAAGCAGCGACCTGCACGCCGAAGGAAGCCGGGCTGGCTGGCGCCGCGTCCGTCGGCGTTGTGCCCTACTGGTCGTCAGACTGTCGGCTGCGCAGCGGCATAGAGGGCGGCTCCCCCGATGACCTGACGACCTACGTCGTCGAAAGCGAGGAGCAGTTCGACAAGTACTTCACGTGTGCCACGTCGCCGGTGGATTCAGGAGCGGGGGAGGTCGATGCCGGACTCCCTGAGACTTCTGGGATCGACTTCTCGGCGCACCGCCTTGTGATCTTGGTCAGCGAATCGAGCAACCCCATCGCGTGGGCAGTCGAGACGGCTGGGCAAGTCACCATCGGGGCCCTGGAGCGCGCCCAGTGCGGAGGTACACGCCCGTACAGACACGCGACGGTCTCGTTGGTCCCTGCGACGCCCCAGGGGGTGACCTTCTTCGAGTGTCGCGTGGGACAGTGCCCGAGCAGCGGCTGTGCCCCGCCCTGACGGCCGGAAGCCTGATGCGGGTTCTCTCCAACGAAGTCGGGTCGCCTCACGCGCGAACCGCGGACTCGCTCCCGATCGACGGTCGCATCGGTCCTATCGGTCCCATAGGTCGCATACGTCCCATGGCGGTCGCGCGCGTCGCCTACCAGCGCTTGGCCGCCGACACGTAGTCGAAGCGCAGCACGAGATCGTCGAGGCGCTCGAGGTGCAGCCCCGCGCCGCCGTCGACGCTCAAGGTGAGCGCCGGGAAGAAGAGGGCGTACTCGCCATAGACGCCGCGGCAGGCCAGCTCCTCGCTGGCGCCGTCGTGGTAGTCGGACTTCTGCACCTCCGCCATCGGCACGTTGTGGTAGGCGTCGACGAGCGCGCGCACGTACTCGCTCTCGGTGTTGTTGGTCGAGCCGAAGCTGCCGCCCCACTCCGGGTCCTTGAAGAGGTTGCGCGACGGCCGCACCGAGGCGCGCGCGTACTCCGGGCCGCCGGCCGCGGGCTTCTGGCACCACTGGCTGTAGAACGCGTTCTTCTGCAGGACCTCGATGCGCGAGTAGGTGGTGCCCTCGACCAGGCCGGTGCCGTACAGGACGGCGTTGACCGACCAGAGGCGCTCGGCGCACTCCGAGCCGGTCAGCAGGGGGATTCCGCCCGGCGTGCCCAGCCCGAGCACGCCCATCGGCGCCAGCGAGAAGGGGATGAGCTGGCCCAGGTAGTTGCCCTGGGCGTCGTGGTGCGCGAAGGCGGGGCTCGCCAGCAGCGCGCGCAGCCGCTGGGTGTCGGTCATGGTGTGGAAGCCCGCGGGCAGGCCGGCGCGGCTGGAGAGCTGCAGGACGTGCTGCTTCAGGCTCAGCTCCGCGTGGTGGTTGGCGGGGCTCTGGCCGCCGATGTTCCCGGCCGCCACGTCGAGCCGCAGGCTGGTGAGGAGGGTCTCCAGCTGCTCGGGGGTGGTCGCCGCCAGGATCTGCGCGCGGCGGCTGTCGGTGACCTGCCACTCGTACTCCACCGCACGCGCGGCCAGGTAGACCATGCGCTGGGCGAGCCGCATCGACCGCCGGTAGTCCTCGACCGCGCCCGCGTAGCTGGCCTTGTCGCCGGCCCACAGGTCCTTCCACAGGTCGTGGATGAGGGACGCGCGCTCGCGCTGGTTCTCGGCGGCGATCCGCCGGCGGCCTTCGGTGACCAGCCGGTTCACCTCGGCCTGGGCGTTGCGCACCTTGAGGATGGACTGCGCCAGGTCGATCTTGCTCTTCTGCGCGGCGTTGCTGGCGGTCTCCGAGCCGATGCAGCTCCATCTCGGCGTCGTGGAAGCACTTGGCGTCGCTGAGGCGGTCCTTGATGTCGGCCATGAACTTGGCGTGCTGCTCCCGCAGCGTAGCGGCGCCGGTGTAGGTGTCGGCCTCCTTGGCAAAGAAGCCGAGGCTGTAGTCGCAGAGGGTCCCGGTGATCGCGGTGCCCACCTCGACGAGCTTGGTGGGCGCGTCCGGGAAGATGGCGTCAAGGGCTTCGCCGATGCCCTTGCCCGCGGGCTCGGTGTCGGCCCCGTCGCTGCCGTCGCCCGACCCCTGCTGGAGCTGCAGGACGCTCGCCAAGGTCGTGAAGAGGATGGACATGCCCGACTTGGCGAGCGTGTTGGTGACCTGGAAGACGCCGCCCACCCGACCCGACTCGGTCTCGAGATCGTCCAGCTCGTCCGACATGCTCTGCGTCAGCTCGAGCGCCTTGTCGTCGATGGTGCACTTCCACATCTGGGCCTGGTAGCGGTCCAGGTGGTCCTGGACCCGCCGGGAGGCGGTGTCGACGTCGGCCGCCGCAGCGCGCGCGGCCAGCACCAGCTCACCGATGCTGCCCTGGTAGCAGTCGGGGCTGTTGGGGGCCGCGTCTTCGGAGAGGACGCGCGAGACGTCGCGCGCGTCCGGCAGGCGCGCCGAGCAGGTGGCCACCGCTGCGGCATAGGCGTCGCCGTCGACGGTGCTGGGGATGGGAACGGACTTGAGCTTGGTGAGGTCGGGCACCTGCTGGAGCTGGCCCTTCTGGATGCCGTCGACCATGGAGAGCGCGGCCTGGAAGGTCTTGTAGCCCTCCGTCCCGAGGTTGACGATCGGGTCCCAGTAGCCGTAGCAGTTCTGCACGATGCCCGGCTTGGAATTGCTGGAGGGCTGGTAGGCCTTGTTGATCTGCTCGACCCAGCCGTTGACGTACCCGGCGTTGAGCTCGACCTTGGTCCCCAGCTGGTTGCGCATTTCGCTCATCAGGCACAGCTGGTAGCCCACGTCGTCCATGGTGAGCTTCGCCAGCGCGCTCTTCTCGTCGAAGGCGCACTCCGGCCGGTTGAGCGCGACGAAGCACTGGCCGCCGGAGAGGTCGGTCCACTTCTCCAGGACCTCGGTCGAGTCGTAGCCAAGGGGGTTGCCGCACAGCGAGAGGAGCTTCTCGCCGTAGCTGCGCTGGATCTCCTCGATGCGGTCGGCCCGGTCGGGCAGCGTCTCGCCCTGGAGCTGCCGCTCGAGCAGGTGCGTCCACGCCTCCTGGGCGGTCGTCTTGGCCGCCTTGGCCGCCGCCACCGAGTTGGTCGCCCAGCCGGAGGTGCCGGTCAGGAAGCTGGAGATGGCCGAGAAGCGCACCCCGGCCGCCGACGGGTCGAACAGCCCGCGGTAGAGCGGCAGGTCGTCCTCGGTGATGCCCAGCGGGTTCTCGCCGGACTGGAGCGCGTGCCATTCGCGCATCAGCCCCGCCAGTGCGTGCGCGAAGCTCTCCTGGGCGTTCTTCCACTGGCGCTCCCAGGGGGGCTCGAACCCCGCCTGCTCGGCGCGGGCCTCCAGCAGCAGCGACAGCGGCAGCACCACCGCCGCGGTCCGGAGCGCCTGGCTCGCCTGGGCCGGGACCGCCGTGCCCGAGAAGCGGGCGCGGCTGCACAGCTCGGTGGCAGCCTCGAGCTGCGCGCGCAGCGTCTCGAGCATCACCACCGGCATCCCCACCTTCTGGGTCTGGTCCTCGGTCATGCCTCCCGGCACGTTGCCGCCGCGGTAGTCGGGGAAGGCGAGCAGCTCGGGGCTCAGGTGCATGAGCCGCGCGGCGACGCGCGGGTGCAGCACCAGGTCCCAGCCCGCCAGCGACAGCTCCAGCGCCTGGGCCAGAGATGCAGGGTCGTTGCCGAGGAGCGGGTCGCTCTCCTGCGAGGCCTCGCGCGCGACGAAGGTGTGCACCTGCAGCCACTGCTGCAGCAGGCGCAGCGAGAGCTGGGCCGTGAGCGGGTCGCCGATGGTCCAGTGGGACAGGTCCGGGTCGCCTTCGCGGTGGATGCTGTCGATGGACGTCGCCAGCGCCCCGACGAAGAGCGGGGCGTCGACGCACTTGGGCATCTCGGTCCCCGAGCACCCGTCGGTGCCGCACCCGGACAGCTCGTCGAGCAGAGCGGGACCGGTCCGGGAGGTCGACGGGGGGCCCGCGCGGAAGCGGCCGAGCTCGGCCAGGCACGAGGCGAGCAGCTGCCGGGGCTCGAGCGTGAGACCGCGGTCCGCGGTGGTGAAGAGCGGGAAGGCCGACGCGCCGTTGGCGCACTTGAGGTCGCCCGAGGCCGTCAGGTCCGACTCGCTGAAGTACATGCCGAGCTCGGCCGTGGCCGACCCGCCGTGGCCGTAGCAGAGGTAGCGCTGGGCCTTGTTGGCGACGGTGACGCCGCCCGGGTCGTAGGCCAGGACCGCAGTCTGCCAGGGCAACGGGTCCGCGATCCGGTCGTCCTCGGGGACGAACGCCGGGGCGGTTCCGCCGCCGAGCGCCGGCGGCGTCTCGCCGGCCGGGAGCTCGCCCGTCCGTGAGAGCGCGAACTGCCAGATCAAGTACTCGCGCTCGTCGACCCGCTGGGCGCCGGCGAGGAGCTGCCCCAAACCATCCAGCACCATCAGGAGCGAGCCCGAGAGCCCCTCACCGACCGTCCAGACGGCGCCGCTCGCGGAGATGGCGACCTCGGTGGCCGTCGTGGCGCCCGGGGTCCCCGCGGCGCGGTAGGCGTGGCGCGAACGGTCGATCGCTCCGTCGAGCGCGTCGAACTTCCCGTCGGCGTGTACGCGGAAGGTCCAGCCGGAGGGCAGCAGGTCCGAGCCCGAGGCGTCGGCGAAGACCAGCGTGCCGTCGGCGAAGGACTTCACCGTCAGCGGCACCTCGAGGGCGCGCACCCCGGCGCCCACCACCGCCGGCGCGAGCGGCTGGTCGGTGAGCAGGCGGATGCGCGAGCCGGCGAGCCAGAGACGCCCCTGGTAGACGCCCGGCGTCGGCGCGGTGAAGCGCGCCTGCTCGGCCCGGGAGATGGAGACGCGCTGCTCCTCGTCGCCGCTGTGGAAGCGCACGAGCCCCGCCCCCTCGGGGAGGGCGAAGCCGCCGTCGGTCTGCTCGACACGCACCATGACCCGGACGTCCGCGCCCACCGCGACCGACGGCAAGCTGCACTCGCTCGAGAACTGGGCGTCGGCGCACGAGACCAGCACGCCGGCCGACGACTCGACGCGGACGACGCCCAGCGCCTGCCCGACAGCCTTCACGGAGACGGGCACGTCGACCCAGAAGTCCATCAGCGGGATCGAGTGCGGCGAGACCTCGAAGCCCGCCGCCTTGCCGCCCCGGGCGCCGCCGAAGGTGAGGGTCTCGGTGGCCTTGCGGCAGCGGCCCAGCGCGTCGCACCAGCCGGCGCCGCCGAAGCACTCCGAGTCGAGCTTGCACTCGAAGGCGCACAAGCCCTGCTGGCAGTGAGCACCGCAGGGGCAGTTCAGGTCGGTGTTGCAGCGGGTGCGCTCGGCGAGCTTCGCCTCGTCACGCACACAGCAGTAGTCGCGGCCGGTGCAGTCCCAGCCAGCGGAGTCGGGCGTCGCCTGCGCGGCGTCGAGCGGCTCGACAGGCGTGGCGTCGGGGATCACGCCAGTGGCATCGGGCCCGGCGGGCAGGCTCGCGTCGGGCCCGGCGGGAGCGCTGGGACAACCGGTGAGGGCGAGCGCGGAAAGGGTGAAGAGGACGGCGAGGAGGTGGCGGAGGTCGCGTGCGTTCATGAAGGGCTCCTCGGGGATCACGGCTGGAACTCGTAGGCGCCCGCGTCGATGTCGGCGACGCCGTTGCCATTGCCGTCGACGAAGCGCGGGTTGCCATCGAGGTCGACGGGACCCGGGTCGTAGATGTAGCAGCGGCCGAGGTCGATGCCGGGAGACGCCGCCGTGAGGTGGAGACCGTCGCTGGCGAACAAGGGGTCGGTGCTCTTGTTCTCGGAACAGCAGGACATGTTCGAGGGGCAGCCACCCTGCACGTTGCTGAAGCAGACGAAGCCCTGGTTTCCCGAAGCGACGCGGATGGCAGGATTGGTGCTCGCGGCGTTGTTCCAGAAGATGCAGTTGAGGAAGCCGCCCGTCGCGTCCTGGCCGGTCCCGTTGGCGTAGGTCCCGCCATAGGCGCTCGCGCCGCCGCCGGTGGAGGCCGAGTTGGCCACGATGGTGCAGTTGTAGACGTAGGTGCGGGGGGGGATGTGCAGGCCGCCGCCGTCGTTCTTGGCGGTGTTCATCCGCAGCACCGAGTTCGCGACGATGCCGCTGGTCCGGTCGAGGAAGAGGCCGCCGCCGGAGCACGAGAACGCGCCGATGGAGGTGCCGCAGTCGGCGCTGTTGTCGTCGACGTAGAGGTGAGTGAGGTTGGTCGACGAGGCCCCGCCGACGTAGATGGCGCCGCCCTGTCCGGCGAGCGAGCCGCTGCCGGTGATCCGCGCCCGGTTGCGCTGGAACAGGGAGCGCTGGACGTTCACGGTGCCGTTCTGGGCGAAGATGGCGCCGCCCGAGCCGAAGACGACCTCGGTGTCGCTGACGGCGCAGGGGGCGTTGCCCGCGTACACGGCGTCGTTGTCGAGGAAGGAGCAGTCGGAGACGTCGAGCGCGGCGCCGTAGGAGAAGATGGCCCCGCCCACCCCGCGCGCCTTCACCCCCTCGTAGGTGTCGGTGCAGAACGGCATGGTCGCCTCGGTGTACTCGGCTCGGGCGGTGTTGTGGTCGAAGACGTTGTTCCGAATGGTGGCTGGCGCGTTGAGCGCGCGGATGGCGCCGCCCCCCAGGGCCTGGGTGGCGAGGCCCGCTGGGAGCGCAGTGGAGTTGTAGCGGAAGGCGCAGCCCTCGACCTCGAAGGGCACGGAGAACGCGGTGATCGCCCCGCCCTCGGAGTACGAGGTGTTGTTCTCGAAGGTGCAGGACGACACCTTCATCCGTGGAGGCGCGAGCTGAGCGGGCGGAGCCCGGAGGTTCAGCGGCGAGAAGCCGAGCTTGTTGTTGGTGAACGAGTCTGCGACGAAGTCCGCGCTCACGGTCGCCGACACCGAGACGCCGTACTGGCCCGAGCCGTTCGTGGAGTCCTGGAAGCTCGAGCCGCGCACGAGGACGCTGGTGAAGGCGCCGTAGAGTCCGCCAGACAGCTTCACGAACCGGCAGTTCGAGACGCTCAGCGCAGACTTGTTGCCGATGAGCGCCTTGCTGGCGACGAGCGTGAAGGTCAGGCCGTCCACGTGCAGCGGTGTGAAGGCGGTCGTCTGCAGCAGGTCGAGGACGTCGGTCATCTTGTAGAAGTCGCCATCCCCGTTGAGGTCGCCGGAGAGGACCACCGGGCTCTTCGCCGGATCACGCTGGCTCAGAGTGGTGTCGCCGCCAGCCGGGTCGAAGCCGCCGAGGAGCGCGACGCCACCGGGGATCGTCACGGCCGTGCCGAAGTCGTTGACCGTCACCGGCTGGTAGGTGCCCTTGGCAATGTAGAGGTGGGTGCCGGGCGTCGCCGCGTCGAAGGCGGCGTTGAGGGTCGTAAACGCGTCGGCCCACGTCGAGCCGTCGGCTGTGCCGGTCGCCGCCGGGTCGACGTACAGGACCTGGTACGGCGCGGCGGGGGCCTCGAAGGCGCCGATGTCCACGGTGTCGGTGCCGTCGCGGTCGCCGTCGACGACGCGGGAGGCGCCGCTGAGGTCGCCGGAGAGCGCCGTCGCCGGCAGCGCCGAGGCGTCGCCGCGGTCGACGAGCGGCGAGAACTGGAACAGCCGGAAGTCGAGGTTCTTGGGGTCGATGAGCATCGGGTCGACGTCGGTGTTGCCGGTCTCGTCGGTCGTGCAGCCCGAGGCCACGGTGCAGCCGCCCTGGACGGCGCTGTGCGTGATCACCGGCTTGCTGCCGCCCGTCAGCGTCAGGCGGGGCTTGGCGACGGGGACGTCCAGGTCGTGCCAGATGATGGAGTTGGTGATGACCGGGTTCGACGAGGTGATCCACAGCATCACCTGCCCGGTGTTGCCCCAGAGGGTCGACCCGACGATCGACGGGGTCGAGGCATCGATGAAGAGCGCGCCGCTCTGGGCGCCGGTGTTGCGGGTCACGAGCGAGTTGGACAGGACAGCGGTCGAGCCGGCCGCGAAGACGAGCGCGCCACCGTGCTGGTTCGAGACGTTGTCGGTGAAGGTGCAGCGGTCGAAGACCGGCGCCGACGCCTGGCTCATGGCGGCGGCCCCCTGGTTGCCGTGGTTGGCAGTGAAGGTGCAACCGACGTAGGTCGGTGCGCTGGCGTTGGTCGCGAAGACCGCGCCGCCGTTCGTCGCGGTGTTGCCGTCGAAGGTGCAGGAGTCGAAGGTCGACAGGCTCGCATCGTCGTCGTCGACGGCGCCGCCGTTGGGCGCGGAGTTGCCGGTCAGCACACAGCGGGTGAGCTTGGGCGCGGCCTTTCCCTGGTTGTGGACGGCGCCGCCGCGGTCGGTGGCGGAGTTGTCCTCGAAGGCGACCTCGGTGAAGGTGGCGGAGCTCATCGCGCCGTTGAGCAGGGCGCCGCCGCGGACCGCGGTGTTGTTGGTGAAGCGCCCGCCGATGACTGCGAGGCTGCTGTGGCGTACGTCCATGGCCCCGCCGCCCTCGGTCGCGGAGTTGGCCTCGAAGACGCAGTCGGTGAACTGCGCCGCGCTGCCGAAGGCGTAGACGGCGCCGCCGTAGAGCGCGCTGTTGCCCGTGAAGAGGCACTGGACGAGGCGGGGCGAGGTGCCGACGAGCACCAGGGCGCCGCCGTAGTTGCGGGTGTCGAAGAGGCTGCTGCCCGCGGTCGCGGCACCGCCCGTGACCGTGAAGCCGTCGAGCAGCGCCTGGTCGGCACCGGTGACGACGTGGAAGACGCGGGTCTGAGCGCCGCCATCGGAGGCCGGCGCCTGCCGGCCGTCGAGGACCGTCACATTCGCCGCGGGATCGCGATCGCTGCCGAAGCCTGCCGGGAAGCCGCCGAGCACCTGCACGCGCGGCCGCAGCTGCACCGTGTCGTCCGGGCTCTGCTGATAGATACCGTAGGTGCCGGCGGCGACGCGCACCTCGCAGGTGCAGCACTCGCCGGCCGCGGCGGCGGCGAGGTCGATGCCCGCCTGCACCGAGGTCACCGCGCCCGCCGGGCTCCGGCCGTCGCCAGGGGCCGCGACCGAGAGGTCGACGTAGACGGCGCAGTCCGCTGGGCAATCGACCACCGCGCAGCCGGAAGGGCCCGAGTCGGGAGGTTGGGGCAGGCTCGCGTCGAGCCCGGGCGCGGCGGCGTCCGGCGGTGGCTGGGCAGCGTCGGGCGCTGGGGCGGTCGCGTCCGGGCCAGGCTGAACGCTGGCGTCGGCGGCGGCGGGGGCGGCGTCCAAGGCGGGAGAGGAGGCGTCGAGCGTGGGAGCGGCGTCGGGGCCCAGCGCGGGCGGGGTGTCGGGACAAGCAGCCAGCAGGGTTCCCAGCGCGCAGGCGAGCAGGCCGCGAGAGGTGGAGAAGGCGCGCATCGAGGACCTCGCTGACTGCGGAGACGGGACCCGGCCGAGGGTCCGGAACGAGAGTGGGGACGACGGAGCGCAGCCGGTGCCGGCCGTTGCCGGTGGTGGAAGACGGAGGGATGCTATCGGCGCGTGCGAGGCGGGGAACCTAGCCAGGCGGCTAGGTCAGTACCGACGAGCGGAGGGTGCGTGACCCCAAGGGCGGGTGGGCTTCGTGGTGGCGATCAGGCCTGGAACCTGGAGGCGCAGCGGCTCTCCGGGTTGCTCACGAAGCGGGAGCTTGCCAAGCTCCTGGCCTTCTGCAGTGCGTGCCTGACCTGCGAGCGCGAAGACGATCTGCACGCCGCGCTGCTCGATTTCGCCCAGCTCGTCGGCTACGAGTTCCTGCTCTACGCCTACATGGCCACGAGCTACGACACGGCCGGCCACGTGTGCCTGAAGAACCTCTCCAATCCGCGCGCGTGGATGGAGGAGTACGACCGCAAGGGCTACCTCGCGCACGACCCGGTCCGGCGCGAGCTGGAGGTGTGGCTCGCGCGCAAGGAGACCCTGGGCGCCTTCCGCTGGGATGCCTACGACCGCAAGCTCAGCGCCGTCGAGGAGGAGATCATCGCTCGCCGCAGCCACCATGGCCTGCGGACCGGGTTCTCCGCCTTCTGCGACTCCTGGCGCCACGACGCGGTGTTCCTCATCTCCTTCGCCAGCCGGCGCGCGACTCCGCCCGACGAGCGCGCCCTGGCGCTGGGCCGGCTCGTCGCCTCGCACCTGAACCGCTGCCGCAAGCGGATGGACCTCTCGAACCTGGTGAAGAAGCTCACCCGTCGCGAGCGCTCGGTCGCTGGGTGGCTCGTGGAGGGCAAGACCAACGGGGAGATCGCGAAGATCCTCGGCGTCTCCGAGGCCACCGCGAAGTACCACGTGGCCAACATCCTCGCGAAGCTCGGGGTCTTCGAGCCGCCAGGCTGCCGTCTCCGTCCTCATCGCCGAGCGCTGCCTGGCGTGACGAGCCTCACCCCCTGACCCCCTCTCCAGCTTCTCGGGCTTCGCGAGAGGGGGAACTCGGCGCGTGGCTCTGAGTAATGTCTGGCCTCTCCGGCTTTGGGCCTGGAGCCTGGAGCCTGGAGCCGAAGCCGAAGCCCGGACTACCCGCCGCCGAGGCGCTGGACCATCGCGTAGTAGATCATGATGACCAGGGCCAGGCCGACGCAGAAGGCGAGGAAGCCGGCGGGCAGAGCGATCCACTTCCAGCTCTCCCACTCGTCCTTGACCTTCATCTCGCCCAGGCGGCCCTCCTTCTCCCACCGCTCGTAGAGGCCGCGGCGCTCCTGCATGAGCCTCGGTCTTGCTGATGCGCCCGCTGAAGATCACCGGGTCGAGCGGGAACTTCTCGGGCCGGAAGTGCACGTTGAAGAAGTGGAAGGTGAAGATGAAGCCCGCCGCCAAGAGCGCCTCGTCGCTGTGGACGATCAGCGCGGCGTTGATGATCGACCCGGGCAGGAAGCTGGTGAACGAGGCCGGGAACCACATCACCAGGCCCGACAGGCCGATGACCGCCACGCCCCAGAACACCGCCAGGTAGTCGAACTTCTCCCAGTAGGTCCAGCGGTCGAACGCCGGCTTGGGGCCCTTGCCGAAGAACCACTTCTGGTGGGCGACGAAGTCCTTGAGGTCCTTGAGGTTGGGCATCGGCGAGTCGGGCCCGAAGACCACGCCGAACAGGCGCTTGAGCGAGAACTTCTTGGTCTCCGGGTCGCGCCAGCGAAGCCGCCCCTTCCAGAAGCTCACCGCCACCGTCGCGATGTGCACCGTGAAGTAGAAGATGGTGATCATCGCGCCCAGCCGGTGCAGCAGCGCCGCCACCTCCTGGCCGCCCATCAGCCCCAGGAGCCACTTGGCCCAGGCGGCGTAATAGAACTTGAGCGGCATGCCGGTGAGCACCAGCAAGAGGAAGCTGAAGATCACCAGGCCGTGCAGGAAGCGGTCGACCGGCTTGAAGCGCACGTACTGCTCGGGGTCGCTGCGCGCCTTGAGCTTCTCCTCGCGCCACTCCTTGGAGTCGCCGCTGAACAGCGCCGCCGACCGGAACAGCCACAACAGGCTGTGCAGCGCGAAGAAGGCGAAGGTGCCCAACAGCAGCACCGTCATGAACAGGTACAGGTAGTACAGCTGCGGGTGGTCCTTCTGGTCGGTGTGGTTGGCGTGGACGATGTAGTTGGCGAACTCGGCGTTGGCCTGGGCGTGGCACTTCTTGCAGGTCGCCAACCGGTTCTGGTCGCTGATGTGCGAGGTGGGCTCGCTGCGCTTCTGGATGTCGTGGTGGCCGTGGCAGTCGTAGCAGGTGGCGACGCCCGGCCGGCCCAGCGCGATGGCCTTGCCGTGGAAGGTCTCGCGGTAGCGCTCCAGCCGGTCCTGGTGGCACTGGCCGCACTTCTCGTCGGCGTGCATGCGGAACGCGGGCGTGCCCGGCGCGACGATCTCGTGGGAGGTGTGGCAGGTGGTGCAGATGGGGCCGCGCTGGTCGAAGCTCTTGAGCAGCTGGCCGTGGATGGACTTGGAGTACGTCTCCTCCACCAGCACGTGGCACTTGCCGCAGGTCTTGGGGACGTTGTCCTTGTAGATGTGCGAGCGCGGGTCGGCGGCGCGCTGGATGTCGTGCACGCCGTGGCAGTCGTTGCAGCTGGGGGCGACGCCCAGGCCGGAGACCATCAGCGCCCGGCCGTGGATGGAGTCGGTGAAGTGCGCGACCGCCTCCTTCTGCTTGATGTCGCGGGTCTTGAGCAGCTCGGCGTTCTGGTGGCACTTGCCGCAGGTCTGCGGGAGGTTGAAGTGGTTGGTGCGGCTCTGCCGGTTGCTGGAGGGCAGGATGTCGTGGCCGCCGTGGCACTTGCCGCAGGTGGCCGCCGCCGGATCGCCCTGCGCCGCGCGCACGCCGTGCACCGACTCGCGGTACTGCTTGGCCGGCTCGGCGTGGCAGGTGCCGCACTTGAAGGTGAGCGGGTTGCCCTCGTTGTGCGGGGCGGTGTCGAAGCTCACGGCGCCGCCGTGGCAGTCGGTGCAGGCGAGCTCCTTGTGCACCGAGAACTTCAGCGCGTCGGGCTCGACGAACAGGTTGAGCGTCTTGCCGCGCGGGGTCTTGCCCTTCAGGTCCTTCTCGCCGTGGCAGTTGAGGCAGTCTTCGTTGCTCGGGCCCGCGGCTTCCTCGGCCGCCTGGACGCCCGGGCTGGCGCCGAGGGAGGCGAGGACCAACGCGCACAGCAGCATCGAGCGCTTCATGGAACCGGCCTTTCTTGCAAGGGCAGGAAACGGCGAAGGATTAGCACGACTATTCATGAGCCAACAGATGGCCTAAGGGGCGCCCCCTTGGGGGTCAGGCGCAACGTCCTGGCCGCTTGCGACTCCAAGAGCGACCGACGCCTCGTGGGTCTAACGGCCGGCCCGGTCCAGAGCGACACGCTATGCGCCTGGGGGCCGACCCGGCAGGCGGGCGGCGACCAGGCGTCCAGGAGTTCCAGCTTTCGCCCGGATGGGAGCCTGGGATTCCGACTCGGGGCCAGGTTCCGAATCCGAATCCGCCGACCTATGGCCGGTTGCCCGGGTCGCGCGAGAAGAGCTCGCCGGACGGAGAGAGCAGGTACGCCGAGGTCGGGCTGCGGGCGCCCGCGGCGAGGTCCGCCTTCGTCTCCGCTGACACCGGCGCCCACGCCGACCCGTCGAAGCGCATCACCTGGCCGCCCAGGCCCGCGCTCCACACGTCCCGCGGTCCGGCGCCCCAGACGGTGAGCAGCTCCACGCCCGCGAGGCTCGCCGCCTCCGTCCAGCTGGATCCGTCGAAGTGGCGGAGCACGCTGCGGGCCGGCGCATCGTCCTGGGTCTGGGCCGAGCCCACGACCCAGACGTCCTTCGCCGAGCTGCCCCAGACGGCCTGCAGGGGCTCGGGCGTCTGGAGCGCCGAGGTGAGCGCCTTGCCATTCCAGTGGAGGATCTCGCCGCCGGTCGCCTCCGAGAGCGGCGCCGCGCTGGCCACCAGCCAGACGTCGTTGGCGGCGCTGCCCCAGATGCCGCGGACCCACCGCGCGCTGGGGCTGGGGAGCGTCGCCCAGGTCTTGCCGTCGAAGCGCTTCACGATCTCGCCGGCAGCCCAGACGTCGGCGGGGCCCGCGCCCCAGACCGCGAAGAGTGGGCTCGGGGTCTCACCGCCACTGGCGCTCTCGGGAGGCACGCTCCAGGCTTTGCCGTCGAAGTGCGCGAGCGAGCCGTCGGAGCCGACGGCCCACAGGTCGGTGGCAGACGAGCCCCACAGCGCGGAGAAGGCGCCCTTGATCTCGGTGATCTCCGGCGGGGTGTCGCGGTCCCAGGACACGACCGCACCCTGGCCGGCGGCCCACAGCTTCGCGCCGCCCGGCTCGAGCCACAGCGCCGCGAGGCGGTGCGCTCCCGACAGGGTCGTCGAGGACCACTCGTCGGTGCTCAGGCGCACGACCTTCGCAGGCTCGGGGTTCGCGACCGGGGTCGAGGCGCACGCGGCGAGGACGAGGCAGCAGGCAAAGGAAAGTGGGGCGGGAAGCCTCATGGGGACCCTCGGAAAAAAGAAGGGACGGAGGATACACCGGACGCCTCGCGGCTTGGCGCATGCTGGGCGCGGGTGCGTATCGCCCCAGGGTCGCTGGTTAGAAGCCAAGGGCACGATGCCGACGGCTTGACCCGCAGCCCGAAGCCCGAAGCCCGGATCACCGCCGGTAGCTGGGCTTGGAAAGCGGTACGGGGACCGGATTGCGCAGCACCCAGGCGACGGCCATCTCGGCCAGGAAGGCGGTGTTGCCGTCCGCCTTGCGGACGAGGTCGTCGACGGTGGAGCGCACGACGCCGAGGGCGGACGGGTCGAGCGAGGTCCCGGTCTGCACGTGCGCGAGGAAGGCGCGCGCCATCTCCCGGAAGGCGCCGTCCCAGTTGATGGCGCCGTTGTCGAGGATCTCGCGGCTGATGCGTCCGGTGATGCGGATGACCTCCCCCTGGACGGTGGCGGCCGGTCCTGAGGACGGCACGAGCAGGTCCCAGAGCTCGGCATGCTGGTCCTGCCAGCGGGTGGTCTTCGCGGTGATGGGCGAGGTGCCGTCGTGGACCTTGCGGTGCGCCACCGGAGCGACCTCGAAGAGCCGGTAGAGCCTCCTCGAGCGCGGAGCTGGTCGCGTCCACGCGGTCCTTGGTGAAGGCCGAGCGGTGGAACTCGAACTGCTTGCCGATGTGCTCGACGAAGCCGGTCATTCGCGGGGTGCGCTGGGCGCCGGCGCCGAGCAGCACTTTCGCGAGCTTCACCAGCTCGACGATCTCGATGTTGGTGCAGCCGCGCAGCGCGAGCTCGAGCGGGGTCAGCCCTTCGGAGCTCTTGGCGTCCACCTTCGCGCCGCGCGCGAGGAGCTTGGCGGCGTTCTCGGCGTGCTTGGCGTCGGCGGCGCAGTGGAGCGGAGTGCCGACGGACGGCCCGGAGGCGTTCGGGTCGCCGCCCAGCTCGAGCAGGGTGTCGATGGAGGAGCGGCGGCTGCGCGAGCGCGAGTGGAGCGGCGTCTTGCGCCAGGTGTCGCCCGCGGAGAGGTCGGCGCCGTGGGCGACGAGCCAGCGGGCCAGCTCGTCGGGGCACTGGTCGAAGGCGAGCGCCGTCTGCTTGGCGTAGCCGCCGCGGGCGTTCACGTCGCAGCCCTCGAAGACCGCCTGGAGCGCCGCCAGGTCGCCCTGGTCGAGCAGGGCCTCGAAGTCCTTGGGAAGGGTCTGCTTCTTGGGGGCCATCTCAGATCTCCCGCCGCACGAACCGCTCGCGTAGCAGGCTCGCCACCCGGAAGCTGTTGGCCAGGATGGTCGGGGTCGCTGGCGCGCCGCCGGAGGTGGGCATGAACGACGAGTCGGTGACGTAGAGGTTCTTCACCTCGTGCGCCTGGCAGTCGGGCGCAAGCACCGACTTCGCCGGGTCGGTGCCGAACCGGCAGGTGCCGCTCTGCAGCGGGAAGTTGGGCACCGACCAGTCGAGGGCGCCGGAGCGCGTGGGGGCGGGCTTGACGGCGCGCAGCATCTGCAGAGCCCGCGTCGACATCCGCTTGCTGGTGGCGTCGGTCACCGGGTGCAGGGCGGTGTGCAGCCGCGCCACCGGCAGCCCGCGCACGTCCTTCACCTCCGGATCGAGATCGACGAAGCAGCCCTTCCACGGCAGGAACTCGCCGAAGACCTCGACCTCGAGCACCACCTCGTCCCGGAAGCGCTTCTGGAGCGCCTCTTTCAGCTCGGGCCCCCAGAGCGAATAGCTCGTCTCCTGGGCCATGGAGACCGCGGCCTGGACCGGCGAGGGCTGGCGCAGGGCAAAGGTGTAGGTGCCGCCCTTGGGGCTGGGCGCGGTCTTGTCCTCCAGCCAGTACTCGTCCTGGACGCTGCGCTGCAGGAACGGGAATTCCATGCCCGTGGTACCGCCGAGCGCCTCGACGATCTTCGCCCGGTCGTAGACGGCGATGACGTGGCCGTAGGTGGAGAAGGCGAGGTTCTTGCCGATGAGCCCGCTGCCGTTGGCGAGGCCTCGAGGGAAGCGCGGGCTGGTGGAGAGGAGCAGCAGCCGTGCGCTCTCGACGGCCGAGGCGGCCAGGACCACGACGCGCGCGGCGAGGTGCTGCTCCTTCCCGTCGGCGTCCACGTAGTCGACGCCGGAGGCGCGGCCCTGGTCGTCGGTGGTGATCCTCGTGGCCACGCAGCGTGGGCGGACCTCGCAGCGCCCGGTGGCCTCGGCGGCGGGGACGAGGGTCGCGAGCACGCTCGACTTGCTGGAGTTCTCGCAGCCGAAGCTGGCGCAGAAGCCGCACTCGGTGCAGGGCGGGCGGCCGCCGTAGGGCGCGGAGAGCACGGCCCGCGCGGTGGGGAACGGGTGCAGCCCCAGCGAGCGCGTGGCCTCGTCGACGAGCCGCGCGCAGGCGTTCTCGGGCAGCGGCGGGAGCGGGTAGGGCTTGCGCGGTGCCTCGAAGGGGTTGGCGCCGGCCAGGCCCGAAACGCCCAGCTTGGCCTCGGCGAGGTCGTAGAACGGCTCGAGGTCCGAGAGCGCGAGCGGCCAGTCGGCGAGATCGGCGTCGGGGACGCTGCCGAGCCTGGTCGCCAGGCGCAGGTCGGTCTCCTGGAAGCGGAACCAGAAGCCGGCCATGTGGACCGTGCCGCCGCCCACGCAGTGCGCGGTCCAGCCGTCGCGGGTCTTGCGCGAGGGCTTGCCGTCGTCGCGGGCGACGGTGTGCGGGTCGGTCTCCGGGTAGGGCTGCCAGAAGTCGCGCATCGTCACCGCGATCTCGTCGTGGGTGAAGTCGCGCACGGTGCGGTACGGGCCGCGCTCGAGGACGACCACGCGAGCGCCGGCCTCGGCGAGGGTGAGGGCGACGGGCGATCCGCCGGCGCCGCTGCCGATGACCACCACGTCCACGGAGTCTTGGGGGCTCTGGCTCAAGCGGGCCGGAGTATAGCGTCAGGTCTCGGATCGAAATCCTGTCATGGCGAGCGGAGGCTTCCGGGTGCTACAAGTCCGCAGAGTGTCGCTGCCCCGTCGGAGGGGTCCATGGGTCTGTACCAGCAGTTGCTGCTCTTCCCGGACCGCGCAGAGTTCCTGAAGCAGTTCGACCAGTACCGGGTTCGGCTAGACCACTGGAAGAACCTGTCGGCGGTCTTCTCCAGCGCCTTCAAGCAGGTCCATGAGCGGCATGGGGCTGCCATTCTCCTCGTCCACGGTGCGCAGGGGACCGGGAAGACTCTCTTTGGGCTCCAGCTCGAGAAGGGGTTCGAGCAGGCAAGGAAGGGAGAGGTCGAGCCGGCAGAAGACAACCTCTGGCATGTGCTGGTGGGAGAGAAGTCCCGAGGCAGCGAGGTGATTCGGCAGGCGACGGATCATGCGTCGCTGCGAATGGTCAAGCCCGAGGCTGGCTGGCTTGAGACCGAGCGCCAGTTTGCCAAGGTGGACCGCCAGGGCGTTCGCATCTTCGTGGTCGACGATGTGCACAAGGACGTCTTCCTGAGCGCATGGGCAGGGTTGAGCCAAGCCGACTACCTGCGTCTGAAGGCAGATAAGAAGGAGTCAGTTGCGATCAGCACGGTGGCTCAACAGCTTGTTCAAGACTGTCGCGGTGATTTTCAACGGTCGCTCTTCCTGCTGCTCTCCAACAAGCCGGACATGATGAGAGAGCTCAAGCGTGAGTTGGACGAATCTCACCGGGGGCTGGCCACACTGATCGAGCTTCCGCTGCCTCAACCCGAGCTCAAGGAAGAGATCGTCCGGACGAACACCAATCGGTTGAACCCAGTGAGCTACTGGTACTGCCTCGACCATGCGGGGCCCGACGAGAAGCGCTCGGTGTATAGCGTGCTTTCGGGCGAGGGCGGGTTCACGGACTGCTTCAACGCCATCGACAGCGCGCGAAGGAGCGAAGCTGATTCGAAGCGTGCCGGGCGGCCTGCCAACAAGAACCTCATCACGCTGGTGACCATCGGATCGAGCCCACTCTCCGCCAAGGCGTTCCTGGAAGATCAGGAGCTCATGGAGGGCGCGAAAGAGCACTACGTCGGGCCGCATCACGCGACCTGGATGCTCCGGGAGAGTTGGGCATCGAGGCTCAACACGGCCGACGACCCGAATCTCACGCGACGGGCGCGAATGCTGGAGTCCGAGTTCGCTCTTCGATGGGTGGCGTTGGGTGCCCGCGCGTCGTGGGCGCTGCTCGAAAGCCAGCCGAGCCCTGGCGACCTGGGCGAGCGGTTGCTCGACGTCGTTCGATTCTTCCCGAGCGTCGCCAAGCCTGGAGACATCAAGAAGGAGCAAGCGAGCTCGCGGCGCATCGACGAAGAGATCGGCGCCATGCCACTTCAGGAAGAGGAGCTCGTTGCGTTCTCCCAACGGATGCTTTCTCTTGGGCAGCGGCGCAGCAAGGAATACGAAGAGAAGCTCGCGAAGCGCCTCAACGGGTATGGCAAAGGGTTTTCGATCTATCCCAGCGTCAAGCCTGACTTCATCGTCGAGGAATACTCCCCCTGCGCCGTAACCAAGGCTGACTCCGACTCGACGAAGGCCATCGAAGACGCCATTCGCCGTACCTGCCACGTGATCGAGTTCACTGCGCATTTGCAGGAGGGAATGCGCGGTCTAGCTGAGTATCTGCTGGCCAAAGTGGAGCGCTACTCCGAGTTGCTGGAGTCGGTCTAGGAGCAACCATCCCTGCTTCGCCAGCCAAGCCAACCGCGCGGAGCGTTCGCGGCCCTCACCAGGCCCCGAGCGTGGTCTCCGACCCCAAGATGTAGCGCGTGGTCTGGTCGCCACCGACTACCTGTGGAGGTCAGGTTCAGCGGCGAGCTGCCGGTTGCGAGCGCTAGGCCGCCCGCACCATCTCCTCGATGATCCGCTTGGCGAGGTCCTTGTCCCACTCCACAGGGCTCTTCTCGGCGGTCGCCTCGACGTGCGTCACCTCCTGGCCGGCGGCGGTCATCGTCACGGTGACGTTCTGGTCGCCGCGCTTGCCCTCCACCACGCGCCGGGCGCCCGATTGCTCGACCTTGGTCGAGGTGATTGCGATCCCTTCCTTCTCGAAGACCTCGAGGGCGCGCTCCTGGACGTCGCTAGCGCTGCCCTCGAGGTCACCCTTCGCGCCTCGGTCGCTGTAGGCGATGCCCGCGGCGGTCCCAGCCGCGGCGGCCCCCGCGGCCACGCAGCCGGTCCCCGCCGAGAGCAGCGCCGCTACCGCGACGATCCCGGCCGCTCCCGCGATGCTCGCTCGCATCGGACACTCCCTCTCGTGCGCCTGCTTTGCGCGGCGCCTTCCCGTGCACACGGCCGGCACGACTCAAGCGGCGCAGGTCCCTGGCTCCAGCAAGCTAGGAACGTGTCGTGAGGAGGCCAAGGTGAGCGCGGGTCGGTGGAGCCCTGCCGAAGGGACGCAAGGACGAGGTGTCACGCCAGAGGCGGAAGGAGCACCCGCGGGCCTCTCCCCGGAGCAGTGAGCACACCGAACCAGCGCCTGACGACCCGGACGCGACGGGGAGACGGGAGTGGGCCCCGCGGCTACAACTCGAGGGTGACCCGCGTGCGCTGCGCCGACTTGATCTTCACCGTCTGCTCCCGTTCCGTGCCGGTCTCGGGGTTGACGGCCCGCAGCTGGTGCTCGCCCTCCTTGAGCGGGATGGGCGCCTTGGGCGACTCACCGACGAGCCCGCCGTCGACGTAGACCTTGCAGCGGTTGGTGCAGTTGATGAGCAGGGATCCGTCCGGCTTTTCGACGGCAGCGAGCAGAGCCTCCGAGGGCGGCGCGGAGGCATCGGGCGGGACCGGAGGCGGCTGGGAAGGCGCCGCGGCATCCGGAGGCTCGGGCGTGGTGCCGGCGTCGATGGCCTTCACGACGTCGCGCCGGACGACCCTCCTGGGCGGCTGACCGGGGACCGCTGGCGCAGCGTCGTCCCGGGCCTCGGGCGGGATGGTGAGCCGAGCCTCGTCACCGCCGCTGCCGAGCGTCCGCACCAGGTCGAGCATGGAGCCCGAGCCGTCGGACGGCGTGGAGCGGATGGCGAACAAGGCCACGGCGAGCACCCCGAAGAAGCCGAGCGCACCGGCCAGGAGGAGCGGCGCCTTCGCGCGTGGCGGTGGGGGCGGGGAATGGGGCTGGGTGGCAGGAGCGGAGTCCGGCTTGGCGCTCCTGGCGGGCTCGGGCCTGGTGGTGGGCGCGGGCTCGGGGGCAGGCTCTGTGGACGGAGTCGACGGGGTGGACGGAGCGGACGGAGCGGACTCGCTGGATTCGGCAGGTTCAGCCGCGGATTCAGCGGATGAAGCTGCGACACCAGGTGCCGCAAGAGCAGGCGCGGAGCGCAATTTGGGCGCCGACAGCTCCGCGAGCGCGTCGGCCATGGCCTGGGCGCTGGCGAAGCGGTCCTCGGGGAGCTTGGCCAGGGCGCGGCAGACGACGCGGTCCAGCGCCGGCGAGATGCCGAGCTTGGCCGCGAACTGCGGGATGGGCTCGTCGACGTGGGCCTGCGCCGTGGCCATCGGGTCCAGCCGGTCGAACGGTGGGGCGCCGCTGAGCAGTTCGTAGAGGATGGCGCCGACGGCATAGACGTCCGTCGACGGGCTGGCGCTCTGGCCCCGCGCGATCTCGGGCGCGACGTACAGCGGCGTCGCGACGTTCGCGAGCGCGCAGCCGGGAGCCACGTCGCGAGGCCGGAGCACGTCGGCGACTCCGAGCTCGAGCAGCCGCACCGACTCCCCGCCGTCCTGCGAGCCGACGAGCATGAGGTTGCCCGGCTTGAGGTTCCCGTGGACGACGCCGTGGGCGTGGGCTTCGGCGAGCGCGGCCAGGAGCTCGGCGACGATGGGGACCGCGCGGGCGGGACGAACCGGCCGCTTGCCCAGGACCAGGTCGCCGACCGGCGCGCCCTGGACGAGCTCGGTGACGACGAAGAGCACGCCGTCCGGCTCGATGCCGTAGTCGAGCGGCTTGACCGCGGCAGGGTGGGTCAAGGTGCAGACGAGCGGCATGACCCGGCGCAGCCGTTCGGCCAGCGGCTCGATGGGCCCGGTGGCGCGCAGCAGTTTGATGGCCACCTCGCGCCGCCCGGGCTCCTTCAAGGCGCGGTAGGTCGGACCGACCGCGCTCGGCCGCAGGAGCTCGACGAGCGGGTAGCCGGCCACGATGCGGCCCAGGAACGGATCCTCCGGGTGCGCCTCGTGCTCCTCGCGCCGGACGAGCGCGCGGTCGTCGGAACGGCAGCGGTCGCCCTCGCGGCCCTCGGGAGCCGGGCGGCCGCACAGATGGCAGAGGACGGATGGCATCGATGGGGGTCGCCTCGCTGAACTTCACAGCACGCCATGAGGGTACACGGCTCGCACACCTCATGGGGTTGCGATGGACGGGCGCTCGATTCCGCAGGCGAAGAGGTCGACGTCCAGGTCGTCTGGCGCCTTTCCCAGCGCGCGCACCGCCTGATCGTAGGCCTGCTGCCCGGCGCAGCGGCGCACGATGCAGAGGATGGCGTTCGCTCGGGGCGAGCCGCGGACCTTGCCGAGGAGCTCGCTCGCCCGCACCGTCGAGGCCGCGTCGCACGGGCGCGTCAGCACCTGCGCTGCGTACAAGGCGATCGACCTGCAGCCAGTGAGGTCTTCGTCGCCCTCCTTCATCTGGCAGCCCGCCGTGGAGTGGCTGAAGTCGAGCGGCGTGGCCAGGGCGAGCAGCGCGGCCTCGCGCAGCTTGGGCGCGGAGGCGCAGCCCACGAGGCGTTGTTGCAGCGGGCGGACCGCCTCCTCGAGGCGCACGCCGGCCTCCTTGCGCTGCTCGTAGGACGCCGCGGCCGGTTGCGCCGAAAACCAGCGCAGCATCGCCAGCTCGGCATCGACGAGGCGGTCGCACAGCGCGGGATCCTCGAGCGCGGCGGCGACGGTCGCGGCTGCACGGGTGCGCGTCGCGGTGCAGTGCGGGATGGTGTCCGCGCGCACGCACCGGCTGGCGATGGCCTGGGCCAGCTCTCGCTTGCGCTCGGCGGTGGGGCAGCGGCCCAGGAAGTCGAGGGCCGGGCTCCAGAGGCGGAGCGCGCGGTCCGGCCCGGGAAACGGATCGGGCTGCAGCCGCGCCATCAGGTGCGCCTCCAGGTCGGGTCGGCCGGATGCGCCCTTGGCCAGCGCCGCGCGCAGCACGCCCAGCTCGCCCGCCGCGCGGCCGTCGTCGAAGGGTTCGGGGCTGCCCAGCGCCCAGTCGAGCGCGCCTTCGAGCTCCCGGCCTTCCTGCGCGGCGACCACGAACCCGACGAAGCCCTGGTCGTAAACGTTGCGCGGCTGGCCGTCGGCGGGGGCGCTGGGGCCGCGCACCGCGACGTCGTAGCGATGCGAGGGATCCTCGTCCTTGGCGGCGAGCTCCGCGCGGATCCAGTCGTCGACCGGCAGGACCTTCGCCAGCGCCTCCTGGCAGCCTGGCGCGTCGATGGCGGCGTGGGAGAGCGCGGCGGTCTGCGCGAGCGGATAGACCACGCGGAAGCGGGGGTCGGCCTCGAAGTCGGAGGAGTACGGGACCGAGCCTCCCCGGCCGCTCTCCTTCATGCCCCTCAGGCGAAAGACGACGGGACCGTCCGCCGAGGCCTGGCAGCGCTCGATGGCCAGGGACTCGAGCTGCTCGTCGGCCTCGTGCGCCGAAGTCGCGCTCGAGTACCGGCGATCGAAGAGGACGGCGAGGGTGTGCTCCGGGGCGCCGGCCGCCTTGGCGCGAAGCTCGAGGCGCACCGTGAAGAAGTCGTAGGACGTGCCGCAGTGGCAGCCGCCGAGCTTGCCGCCGCCGGTGAGCGCCACGTTGCCGGTGTGCTGGCCTTCGCGGACGGCTGCGAGCTCGAAGGTCCAGCCGTTCGCCTCAAAGCGGTCGACCTGGCGCGTCACCGGCGGGAGGTCGCGCTCGCCGAGGTCGCAGCAGAGCAGGGCGGCCAGCAGCAGCGGCGTCGCGGACCTGGGTTTCGACGCTCGCATGCTCGGGTCCTCCCATGACGGGCGGACCCGAGTATAGGGCGAGCTCGGGCGTCCTCCTGCCGCCTTCAAGGCCAGCGGGGGAGGAGCCCGAGCTCGGGTGCCAGCGACTGCGGCGACCTACTGGATGTTGCAGACCAGGTCGGTGCCCGGCGTCGACCCGCACTGGGTCGCGAGCACGGTCGAGGCCGTGATGGTCAGCCAGGTGGTGGTCGACCCGGTCACGCCCGAGGTGCAGTTCGGCAGCTGGATTCTGGGCATGGTGATGGTCGCGGTCTTGTAGCTGCTGCTGCTGAAGGTCAGCGACTTCAGCTGCTGGTTCCAGGCCTGGTACGAGTCGCCCATGGTGCAGCTCGGGACCATGCTGCAGTTGGAGCCGCTGCAGGGCCCGGCGTGGCCCCACGAGGTCCAGCCGCTGGCGCAGCCGACGCCGGTGGCCGCGCGGGCGTCGCCGTAGTCCCAGCCGGTCGAGCCGCTGGTCGCCGTGCACGTGCCCCAGGTGAGCGCTGTGCCGCTGACCGTGCCCTGGGCGTTGGCGGAGCACGGGCGGGAGAGCGTCGGTGCGTGGTTCGTGCAGGTGGCGTCGCCGCTGCCGCAGTTGGTCTGGCCGGAGGCGAGCAGGCCGACGCTGTGGTCGGTGTCGATGACGATGGTCGCGCCCGCGGTCTGCGTGTAGTTGAGCGGGAAGTACCACTCGACCAGGCGCACCGCTCCCGAGGTGGGGTTGCCCGAGGCGTCGTTGGTGAAGCGCAGGCGCGCGAAGCCGTTGGTGAAGGCGGCGGTGGTGAAGGGGGTCGTGTTCCCGCTTCCCCCGAAGGCGGGGTTCGAGGTGTTGGCGCCCAGGCCGGTGTACGACCCGTTGCCCATGCCCAGGAAGGTGTCGGCGATGGTGAAGGTGCCGGTGAGCCGGTAGACGACGTCGGTGTAGGTGCCGCAGCTGGTCGCGGTGCAGGTCGGCGCCGTGGTCCACGCGCCGGTGGCCTGGCAGACCGCGTCGCTGCCGTTCTTGGCGAAGCCCGAGCTGCAGGTGTACGCCGCGGTCGCCTGGAAAGTGGTGGTGGAGCCGCCCCCGGCGCCGCCGCTGACGACCGCCGCGCCGGCGTTGGCCACGGTGGGCGCGTTGCCGCAGTTGACCGGGTTGCAGGTGGGCGCCGTGTCCCAGAGCCCGGTCGCGCGGCAGACGGGATCCGCACCGGTCTTCACGGTGAAGCCGCTGTTGCAGGTGTAGGCCGCGGTGGCGCCGACGGTGGTCGTGCCCGCGCCGCCCAGGCCGCCGGTGATCGCCGGCGCGCCCGCGTTGGCGACGGTCGGGGCCGCGCCGCAGTTGACCGGGTCGCACTTGGGCGCCGCGCTCCAGGACCCGTTCGCCTGGCAGGTCGGGTTGGCGCCGGTCTTGGCGTAGTTGGCGTTGCAGGTGTACGCCGCAGTGGCGTTGTAGGTGGTGGTCGCGCCGCCGCCCGCGCCGCCGCTGACGACCGGGGCGCCGGCGTTGGTCACCGCGGGCGCCGCGCCGCAGTCGACCGGGGCGCAGGTGGGCGGGGTGCTCCAGCCCGAGGCGCCGCAGACGGCGTTGGAGCCCGACTTGGTGAAGCCCGGGCTGCAGGTGTAGGCCGCGGTCGCGCCGTAGGTGGTGGTCGCGCCGCCGCCCAGGCCGCCGCTGACGACCGGCGCGCCGGCGTTGGCCACCGCGGGAGCCGCGTTGCAGTCGATGACGTTGCACGAGGGCGCGGCGCTCCAGCTCCCGTTGACGCCGCAGACCGGGTTGCTGCCGGAGAGGCCGTAGCCCGGGTCGCAGGTGTAGGCCGCGGTGGCGCCCACGGTCGTCGCCGCGCCGCCGCCCAGGCCGCCGCTCACCGCCGGCGCTCCGGCGTTGGCGACGACCGGCGGGGTGCCGCAGTTGATGGGGCTGCAGGTGGGCGCCGCGCTCCAGGTGCCGGAGGCGCCGCAGGTGGGATCGCTGCCCGCCTTCGCGTAGCTCGCGTTGCAGGTGTAGGCCGCGGTGGCGCCGAAGGTTGGGGTCACGCCGCCGCCCGCGCCGCCGCTGATGACCGGCGCGCCGGCGTTGGTGACCGAGGGAGGCGCGCCGCAGTTGACGGGCGCGCAGGTCGGCGCGGTGCCGGCAAAGGTGCCGTTCGCCTGGCAGGCGCGGGTGGCCGAACCCGAGAGCGTGTAGCCGCCGTCGCAGCCGTAGGTCACCGCGTTGCCGAAGGTGGCGGTGGCGGCGGAGACCGAGCCGTGCGCGGGGGCGACCGCGCCGGAGCAGGTGATGGGCTGGTCGCAGTTGGCGCCCTGCCAGCCGGCGTCACAGGTGCCGCACGAGTAGCCCGTCGCGCCGACCGGGGTGCAGGAGGCGCTGTGAACGCAGGGGTTGGGCGTGCAGCCGGTCATCACCAGCTGGCAGGTGGGCGCGGTGCCGCTCCAGGTGCCGCTGGTCTGGCAAGTCCGCGTCGCGGCGCCCTGGATGGAGTAGCCGCCGTTGCAGCCGTAGGTGACGACGTCGCCGGTGACTCCGCTGGCGGCGCTGACCGTGCCGTTGGCGGGGGCCGTCAGCGCGGGGCAGGGGTTGGCGGTACAGGTCGGCGCGGCGCCGGCGAAGGTGCCGTCCGCCTGGCACTCGCGGGCGGCCGAGCCGCCGCCGAGCGTGTAGCCGGCGTCGCAGGAGTAGGTGACCGAGTGGCCGTAGGTCGCGGTCGCCGCCGAGACCGAGCCGTGGGCGGGGGCCGTGGCGCCGGAGCAGGTCACCGCGTCGGTGCAGGTGGTGCCGGACCAGCCCGCCGCGCAGGCGCAGCTGAAGCCGGTGCTGCCGGAGGGGGTGCAGGTCCCGCCGTTCAGGCAGGGGTTGGGGCTGCAACCGGACTGGACGCTGACGCAGGTCGGGGTGGTGCCGCTCCAGGTGCCGTCGGCCTGGCACAGGCGGGTCGACGAGCCGCTGAGCACGAAGCTCGAGTCGCAGGTGTAGGTCGCGACGTCGCCGGTGACGCCGTGGCTCTGCGAGACCGATCCGTTGGCGGGAGCCGTCAGGTCGGGCGCGCAGGCGGTGGGCTCGCAGGTCGGCGCCGAGCCGGAGAAGGTGCCGTCGGCCTGGCAGGTGCGCGTGGCCGTGCCGGTGAGCGCGTAGCCCAGGTCGCACGAGTAGGTGACGGTCGCGCCGAAGGCGGCAGTGGCCGTTGAGACGCTGCCGTGGGCGGGGGCGGTGGCGCCGGAGCAGGTCACCGCGTCGGAGCAGGTGTCGCCCGCCCAGCCGGAGTCACAGGCGCAGGTGAAGCCCGTCGCTCCGTCTGGCGTGCAGGTGCCGTGGGCGCAGGGGTTGGTCGAGCAGCCGTTCTGGTTCGCGGCGCAGGTCGGGTCGGCGCCGCTCCAGGTCCCGTCGGTCTGGCACAGGCGGGTGGTGTTGCCGGTGAGGGTGAAGCCGTCGTTGCAGCCGTAGGTGACGACGTCGCCGGTGACGCCGCTCTGGGCGCTGACCGTCCCGTTGGCCGGGGCGGCGAGGTCGGGCGTGCAGGGGTTGGGCGTGCAGGCAGGGGCGGCGCCGCTCCAGGTGCCGTCGTTCTGGCACTGGCGGGTGGCCTCGCCGGTCAGCGTGTAGCCGGCCTGGCAGGCGTAGGTCGCCGAAGCGCCCGCGGTCCCGGACTTGGGGGTCACCGACCCGTTGGTGGGGTCCTCCAGCGTCGGGCAGGCGACCGGCGCGTCGCAGTTGGCGCCGGTCCAGCCGGCCTCGCACGGTCCGCAGCTGTAGCCGCCGGTGTCGCTGGTCGAGGTGCAGGGCCCGTGCAGGCAGGGGTGGTCCTTGCAGCCGTCGATGACCTCGACGCAGGTGGGCGCGGTGCCGTTCCAGCCGGTGGAGATGCACTTGCGGGTGGCTTCGCCCGAGAGCTTGTAGCCCGCGTTGCAGCTGTAGGTGGCGGTCGTGTTCAGGGTCGCCTCGCCGGCCGGCGTGACGGAACCGTTCTCCAAAGTGAGCGCGGGGCAGGTGATGGGCTGGCAGCTCGTGCCGTTGCCCGTGTAGCCGGTGTTGCAGACGCAGACCGGCGTCGCGGCGGTGCTGTCGCAGGTCGCGTGGGCGTCACAGGTGGGGCACTTCTTCGGCTCGCCCCCGTCCTGGCCAGGACAGCCGGTGGCCAAGGCGAGGAGCGCGAGACAGGCGACGAGCGTCGCCCGCAAAGAGATCGAAAGGTGCATGGGTTCCCCAACGAAAGCGCGGCGTGTGGCGCGCAGAGAAGTCGCCGAGGCGCCTCAGGTCAACGGCTCGGGTGACCCCGCTGTGCGCTTCCGCGCGACGGGACGTGTGCGCTTCCGCACGAGCGGATCGCCGGTCTCCTGCCCGGTAACGATCACCGACGGCACTCCCTTGAGCCTCGTGCCAGCAATCCCCCGGATCGCCGGCCTCGTGCCGGCAAGCTTGCAGGCAACGTCCCACCGTCCGACCGATCCGGTGGGCTCCTCAGCGGAAGCTCCCTCGGATCGCCCGCCTCGTGCGCCGCGGATTCCACCCTTGTCGCAGTCACCAGCGCCCCTGAGAATGCAGAGGTGTTCTGGCCCCTCGACGAGCTCGGGGTGCCGGAGGAGACCGATGTCCCGCCACTCGCTCCAGATGCAGGTGCGCTGCCCGAAGTGCGGCGGCCTGCTCGCCGGCAACAGCCGCTTCTGCAACCACTGCGGCGCGCCGGTGGCCACGACCCCCGCGACGTCCCGGTCCGAGAAGCACGTCTCGAAGATCGAGCCGGGGATGGTCCTCGAGGGCAAGTGGCGGGTGGACCTGAAGATCGGCGAAGGCGCCATGGGCACGGTCTACCGCTGCACCGACGTCGCGCTCGACCGACCGGTGGCCATCAAGGTGCTCTCGACCGAGCACTGCTCCGACGACGTGTTCGTGGCCCGCTTCGAGCGCGAGGCCAAGCTCACCGCCAACCTCGAGCACCCGAACGTGGTGCTCATCTACGGCGTCGGGCGGCACGAAGGCCGGCCGTTCATCGTCATGAAGTGGATCGCCGGGGAGACGCTCGCCTCGCGCCTGGACGAGGCCGAGGACGCCGGGCAGAAGATGCCGCTGGGGACGGTGCGCTCGGTCGTCGCTCAGATCTGCGCCGGCCTGGGCTACATCCACGAGCGCTCGCTCGTGCACCGGGACATCAAGGACGCCAACATCATCGTCGACCCCCACGGCCGGGTGACCATCCTCGACTTCGGCATCCTGCGCGACCTCTCCTCCAACGAGCACCTGACGAAGGCCGGCTTCGTCATGGGCACGCCGGCGTACATCGCGCCGGAGGTCATCCGCGGCAAGCCGGTGGACCACCGCTCGGACCTGTACGCGGTGGGCGTGCTGCTCTACCAGATGCTCACCGGCGACCTGCCGTTCGACGCCGAGAGCGAGCACGAGCTGGTGCGCAAGCACGTGCAGGAGCCGCCGCCGGACCCGTGCGCGCGCAACCCGTTCCTGCCGGCGGCGGTGGGCCGCGTGCTGCAGAAGGCCATCGCCAAGGATCCCGCGCAGCGCTTCCAGAGCGCCGGGGCGCTGGCCCTCGAGCTCGAGAAGGCCTTCGCCGAGCCGGAAGAGCCGGCCATCGAGGAACGGCCGACGAACACGCCCGTCGTCCGGGATGAGCGAGCGACGAAGATCCTCGACGTCCCGCCGCCCTCCGACGGGCCGTCGACGGATCCGGACCTCTCCCGCGAGATCGCCAGCGCCCGGCACAGCTCGAGGCGTGCGCTGTGGGAGGGCATGGCGCTGGGCGTGCTGACTGCGTTGCTGGTCGCCACGGTGGCGCTGTACACGCTGGCGCCGAAGGTGGCGCCGGTGGAGGACGCGCCCGCGCAGGTCGGCGGGGACGCAGGCCGGTAGGCACGGGCAGCCTCACGAACCTGGGGACTCTGAAGCGCTGTGGGTGTGGGCCCGGCTTCCACGCCGGGGGCACCCTCAAGAACCTGGAGGATCTGAAGCGCGCTGTGGGTGTGGGCCCGGCTTCCACGCGCTTCCACGCCGGGGGCAACCTCAAGAACCTGGAGGAGCTAAAGCGCGCTGGTGGGTGTGGGCCCGGCTTCCACGTGCTTCCACGCTGGGGGCAACCTCGAGAACCTGGAGGAGCTGAAGCGCGCTGTGGGGCCCGCCCCCACCAGCGCGCCTCAGGTGATCAAGTCAGCAAAGACGCCCCCGGCGTGGAAGCCGGGCCCACACCCCACCAGCAGCCAGCCGCGGTACCTTCAGAGCCGACATGTTCGGCAAGAAGACGGAAGACACCGCGGCGCTGAACCAGCCGACTCCACCCGGCTGGAAGATCACGGACCTGGGCCTCTTGGGCCAGGGCGGCATGTCGCGCGTCTGGAAGGTGCGCGACGACATCCTCGGCCGCGAGGTGGCGCTCAAGATGCTGCGCTCCGAGCTGGTGAAGGAGGACGAAGTCCTCGCGCTCTTCGTCGAGGAAGCCAGAGATCACCGCGCAGCTCGACCACCCGAACGTGCCGCCCGTCTACGCCTTCTCGGACGAGAAGCGCAAAGCGACCTGCTTCACGATGAAGGTGCTCGAGGGCCAGACGCTGGGGCAGCTGCTCGACCAGCCGCGCGCCAAGGGCGTCGAAGGCCTGCTCCCGCTGCTGGAGGTGATGGTGCGCGTCTGCGACGCCGTGGCCTTCGCGCACAGCCGCGGCATCCTCCACCTCGACCTCAAGCCCGGCAACGTGATGGTCGGCGAGCACGGGCAGATCTACGTCGTCGACTGGGGGCTGGCCCGCCGCGTCGAGGACCTCCCCAAGGCGCCGGAGAAGGACGCGAACTTCGCCGGCTCGCCCAACTACATGGCGCCGGAGCAGGCGCGGGCGCACAACCACCTGCTCGACGCGCGCACCGACGTCTTCCTCCTGGGCGGGGTGCTCTACCGCATCCTCACCGGGCGGCCCCCGTTCTCCGCCGCCAACGCCGACCAGGCGCTGGAGCTCGCGCGCAAGGGCGTCATCCCGCCGCCCGAGCCCACCTGCGGAGCGCCCCGGCGGCTGGTGGCGATTTGCATGCGCGCGCTCGAGGTCGACCCGGCCAGGCGCTACCAGACCGTCGGCGAGCTGCGGAGCGAGCTCGAGGACTTCATCCACGGCACCGCGCGCCTGCCCGAGAAGGTCTTCCACGCTGGCGAGGACATCGTCCGCGAGGGCGAGAGCGGCGAGTGCGCCTTCATCATCCTGGACGGCCACTGCCAGGCGACGCGGGTCGTGGCGGGCAAGACGCAGGCGCTGCGGCTGTTGGGCCCAGGGGAGATGTTCGGCGAGACGGCGGTGCTCACCGGCACCCCGCGCAGCGCCACCGTCACCGCGCTGATGGATACGACCGTGGCCGTGGTGGACCAGACCTACTTCCAGGAGGAGATGGAGCGGACCTCGGTGGTGGCGCTGGCCATCCGCGCCGTCGCCGGCAGCTTCCTGGACCTGAACCACCAGACCGCGGCGCTGTTGGAGGAGAAGGCCAAGGCGACCGTGGTGCAGCGGGCGCTGCACGCGCTGGTCTTCGAAGGCATCCCGGGCCCCAACGGAGAGAAGTGGACGCGGCTCTCCACGCTCCTCGACCAGCTTGCGAAGAAGACCGGGCAGCCGCCGGACGCCATCCGCGACCACCTCGGCCGACAGCCCGGCTTCGCGGTCGACGTCGCGGCGGACCGGCTCAACCTGCGGCCGCCGGCGAAGTAGGCGTCGACCTCGGATCAGAACGTGCTCTCGAGTTGGTCGATCTGCTCGTAGAGCTTGCGCGTCTTGGCGGCCGGTCGCGCCGGCTGGCCGCGCTGTGCCAGGCAGGCCCCGGCCCGCGGGACTGGCGGACGGGCCCGCCCAAGGATCAGGACGCTCTCAGGTCCGGGGAGCGCCGTCGCCCTTGGCCAGCCGCGCGAGCTGGTCCGACAGGCTCAGCAGGTCGCGCGCCGAGTCCTCGAGCCGGCGCACGCCCTGCGCCGAGCCTCTGCAAGGCCTCGGTGCTCGCGCCGACCGCCTGGGCGATCTGTCCCACGACCGAGGTCTGGCTCTGCGCGCTCTCGGCGATCTTGCGGGCGACGCTGGAGGACTCCGAGATGAGCTTCGCCAGCGAGGAGATGGCATAGCCTGCCTGGCGGGCGCGGTCGACGGCGCGGTCCGCCGACTGGCTGCCTTGCTCCGTCGCGGCGACCACCGACTGCGTGCCGGCCTGCACCTGCGCGAGCAGGGTGCGGATGTGGGCCGCCGCCTCCTTGGACTGAAGGGCGAGCTGGCGCATCTCGCCGGCCACCACCGCGAAGCCCTGGCCGTGCTCGCCGGAGTGCGCCGCCTGCAGCTCGGCGTTGAGCGCCAGCAGGTTGGTCTGCTCGGCCAGCTCGACCACCGAGGCGATGATCTCCTCGATCTTCTGCGAGCGCTCGGAGAGCCCGCCCACCTCGCGGGCGATGCCGCCCACCGCGCCGCCCAGGTCTTCCATGGCGGCGACCGCCTCGGTGACCACCTGTTCGCCCAGGCGCGACATCTCCTCCGAGCGGCGCGCGGAGTCGACGACCGACAGCGCCGACTGCGAGGCCGAGCGCGAAGCCGCCTCGATCTCCCCGACCGTGCCGTGGGTGCGCTGGTTGCTCGCCGCCTGTTGCTGGGCCAGCGTCGCCTGCTGGGTCGCGGCGGCGAGGATGCCCTGCGCCTGGCCCGTCAGCCGCGTCGCCGCGTCCTCGATGCGCGCGCGCGCCTCGGTCAGCTCCTCGTTGCGGCGGCGAAGCTGGTCCTCCCAGGCCGAGCGCTCGCGCAGCATCGAGGCGTAGGTGCGCATGACGTAGGTGGCGAGCCCGCCGATGAAGAAGAGGAACCCCCAGAGGAACAGGAAGGTCCCGGCCGGGATGAGGTGCATGCTCGCCAAGAGGTCGTGCACGCCCGCCGCCGCCACTGCCAGCATCCCGGAGAGGAAGAGGGCGGCACCGCTCTGACCCGCGAGCGCGCTGCGCGTCGCCATCACCACGCCCAGGAGGATGCCGGCCATCAGCAAGAGCTGGCTGGGCGGCAGCCAGGTGGTGGGCAGCGTGAGCCCCAGCAGGGATGCCCCGAGCGCCACCGCCGCGAAGGCCACGTACGCCTGCCAAATCCACCGGGCGAGCCGCTTCTGCCCGGCCGGGGCGATGGCCTCGTAGAAGCCGAAGTAGCAGGCGGGAAGGAGGAACAGCGAGGCGAACTCCAGGTACCAGATCACCAACGTGTGGTCGGTGAGCAGGTACTTGATGGGCGAGTAGACGCTGCACAGGCTGTAGACGCCGCAGCACGCCGACAGCGCGCTCAGCAGCGCCACCCGGCGGTCGCGCCAGCTCAGGAGCAGGATGGCCCCGCCCACCAGCGCCGCCACCAGGAACCCGATGCCCAGGGCGAAGTGCGCGGCCCCGCGGCGCACGATGTGGTGCACCACCGCGCCCCGCTCGCCCAGCCGCGGGCCGTAGGTGCCGATGGAGTCGTAGCTCGTGCGCAGGCGCAGGTAGACGGTCTGCCCGGCGTCCTGGGGTCGCAGGGCGATGAGGTGGAACGGGCTGCCGCCCAGGACCTGCGGCGCGGAGAGGTCGCCGTAGGCGTAGACGCGCTTCCCGGCGATCCACGCCTCGAAGTTCTGGTCCACCCAGGGCAGGTAGAGCGTCGCCGCTTCGGGCAGCGCCGGGGGGAGCGGGCGGCGAAGCCAGAGGAAGTCGTGGGACGGACCCGGGCCCGGTGGGCGGCCGGGCGGCATGCTCGGACGCTCGGCGCTGGCCCAGCCCTGGGGCTGCGGCGACCATGGCGCCTTCGCCCAGTCCGGCGTGCCGTCCTCGGCGAGCGGCGAGTCGCCCCAGCGGTACTGCCAGCCGTCCTCGACGAGCGTGGTGCCCTCGTCGGCCGGGGCGCAGCCGGCGAGCGCGGCGAGAAGCGCCGCGGCGGCGAGGGCGATCCGTTGCGGCCGGGAGATGACGATGATCGCGTTCGGAGCTGGAGGCATGGACGAATCGGCGGCTGTGTCCGTTGTGCGGGTTCCCCCTTCGCGCAGAGGAACTAGTACCACAGCCCACTCCACAGCCTGTACGGTGGAGAGGCTCCCTTCCAGCCCAGAGGCGCCCATGACCGACCCGTCGGGACGAACCCTCGCCGCCGCGCTCGCCTGCTGCGCTGCGCTGGCCGCGGCGAGCGGTCCTGCGCTGGCCCAGAGCGAGGCGTGCCTGGGCCAGGGCCAGCGCAAGGTCCTCCTCGACGAGGCGCTGCTCGTGCTCACCGAGCCGCTGGGGGTGGAGAACCAGCTGGCGGTGTACGACTGCACCCCGCTCGTGCGCGAGCCGGGCGTGCTCTACAAGCTCACCAGCATCGAGCTGGGGCTGAGCAGCTACCTGGCGCCGGCCTACGCCAACTTAGGCGCCTTCCTGCGCGTGACCCCGCTGTCCTTCCTGCGGCTCAAGGCCGAGGCGATGGCGGTGGGCTACTGGCCGTTCCCGCTCGACGCCGCCGGCTACTTCCCGGTCAGCGGCGACTCGGCGCGGTTCTCCGGCAAGGACCTGCCCGCCTCCAGGGCCGGCAGCGCCGGCGGCATCGAGGCGAGCCTGGAGGCCACGCTGCGGCTCGAGCTCGCCCTGGCGGACTGGGCGGGCGTGGCGCTGCAGGACGTCTTCGCCACCGAGTACTGGCACCTGGGGGGGGCGCCCTTCTACTTCAACATGCGCCGGGACGTGGTGTTGGCGAGCTCGGACGTGCTGGTCAAGAACACCGGCGTGCTGCTCGCCTACTTCAAGCTGACGCCGTCGGCGACGCTGCGGGTCGGGCCCATCGACGACGTCACGGTCGTGCCCCGCTCCGGCTACCGCGCGCACAGCCTGGGTGCCGTCGCGCTGCTGGAGCTCAAGAGGGTGCTCTGGGGCGGCAACCTGACGCCGTTCGTGCGGCTCGACGGCTACCTCGAGCACCGCTTCCGCAGCGGCGTGAACCTCTTCTTTGGGCTCTCCGGCAGCTTCGAGCTCGGGGCGTTCGGTTCACCGCACTCCTGAGCCGAGGCGCCGCCCGGGCTGCACGGGGGCGGGGAGGGTGCGGCTAGAATCGGGGCCGCGGTCGGACTCGCCAAGGAGACTTCGGTTCGGAGGGGAGCGAAGCGCCGAACCGACGTCGGGATGGAGACACTCCATGAGCCAGGGGGCAGCGCTGTCGAGGCCCGTGCAGGAGGCGATGTTCGAGCGGATCCTCGACCACACGCACGTGATGGCCGTGCTGCTCGACCCCGGCTTCGACTTCGTCTGGGTCAACCGGGCCTACGCCGACAGCTGCCAGCACCCGCCCGACTTCTTCATCGGGAAGAACCACTTCGCGCTCTACCCGAACGCGGAGAACGAGGCCATCTTCCGCAAGGTCCGGGACACCGGGGAGCCGTTCTTCGTCGAAGCCAGGCCGTTCACCTTCCCCGACCAGCCCGAGCGCGGGGTGACGCACTGGGACTGGAGCCTCATCCCCACCCGGGACGAGCGCGGTGCGGTCACCGGGCTGGTCTTCACGCTGGTCGAGGTCACGCGGCGCGTCCGGGCCGAGGAGCAGCTGCGCCAGAGCGAGTCGGACCTCCGGGCGATCATCGAGTTCGGGCAGGACGTCTTCATCCGCTTCGACCTCGACCTGCGCTTCCGCTACGTCAGCCCCACCATCACCCGGCGCGGGCGGCGCGGGCCGCAGGAGGCCTTGGGCAAGACCTACCGGGAGGCGGGCTACAGCGAGAACGAGGCGGCGTTCTTCGAGCGGCTGCTGCGCGCGGCCATCGAGCAGCACACCGTGCAATCCGCCGAGTACACCGCGCTCGACCGCTGGGGCGAGGAGCGGCACCTGGAGACCAGCGTCTACCCAGAGCTCGACGCCCTGGGGCGCTCGGTGGCGGTGGTCGCGGTCACGCGCGACGTCACCGAGCGCACCCGCGCCGACCGCGAGCGCGACGAGCTGCGCGCCGGCCTCGCCCAGACCGAGCGCCTGGCGAGCATGGGCGTGCTGGCCGCGGGGCTGGCCCACGAGATCAACAACCCGCTCTCCTACGTCCTCTACAACCTCGAGAGCCTGGTCGAGGACCTGCCGCAGCTGGCCGAGCTGATGCGCCGCTGCCGCCGCGAGCTGGCGATGCGGGCGGGCGAGGAGGTGGTGGCGGCGGTGCTGGGGGACGCCGAGGACCTGTTCTCGACGGCCAGCATCCAGGACCTGGCGGAGCGGCTGCAGGACGCGCACTCGGGGAGCCTGCGGCTCAAGGCGCTGGCCAAGAGCCTGAGCACGTTCGCGCGCGTCGAGGAGGCGGCGCTGGTGCCGGTGGACCTGCAGTCCTGCGCCGAGCACGCCCTGGTGATGGCCTCCAACGAGCTCAAGTTCCGGGCCCAGGTGGTCAAGAGCTTCACCCGCGTGCCCACGGTGCTCGGCACCGAGGGCAAGCTCGCGCAGGTGTTCCTGAACCTGCTCATCAGCGCCGCGCACTCCATCGAGGAGGGGCACGTCGACCAGAACGAGGTGCGGGTGCGGACCTGGTGCGAGGACGACCGCGTCTTCGCCGAGGTGGCCGACACCGGCCCGCTCCTGTCGAACGAGGAGCGGGAGCTGGTGTTCGAGCCGTTCCGGCCGGCGCGCGGCGGCGGCCTCGGGGCCGGGCTGGGGCTGTCCATCTGCAAGCGGATCGTCGAGGAGCTGGGCGGCACCATCGCCTGCACCAGCTCGGCCGGGGCGGGCACGCGCTTCCGCATGTCCTTCCCGCGCAGCTCGCCGGGCGCGCAGCCGGGGGAGCCCGCCTTGCGCGAGGTCGCCGGCGCGGCGGTGCCCAGGGCGCGCATCCTGGTGGTCGACGACGAGGCGGGCGTGCGCTCCGCGGTGGCGAGGATGCTGCGCGACGACTGCGAGGTGGTCGGCGTGGCGTCGGGAGAGGAGGGGCGCTCGCTGCTCGAGAGGGACGACCGGTTCGACCTCGTCTACTGCGACCTGATGATGCCCCGGACCTCGGGCATGGACCTGCACGCCTGGGCGGTGAAGAAGGACCCGGCGCTCGCCGCGCGGTTCGTCTTCATCACCGGTGGCGCTTTCACGCCGGGCGCCACGGCGTACCTGGCCACCTGCGGCAACCCAAGGATGGACAAGCCGTTCGAGTCCGCGGAGTTCCGGAAGCGGACGAAGGCGCTGCTCGAGGAGCTCAAGGCCGCGCGCGCGTAGCCGGCGTTCTCCGTCGATGTTGATGAACGCTGACATATCTTCAGCAGGCCAGAGGGTGCCCGCCCGGCCGCTCAGCGCTCCGCGGTCGCTGGGCGGGCGAAGGCAGGTGCTCCGTGGGGAGGGACCGGCCGGCGGGCGCGAGCGATGAGCCAGGTCACCGCGACCGCCCCGGCCACCAGAAGGCCGACCACCGCCAGCAGCCAGGCGAAGGCACGGTCGACCAGGTGGTCCAAGCGGTCGAACGAACGGTCGATCCAGACGTTGCCGACCTGCTGGGCGTCCGCGAAGCTCGCGGTCCGCTGCGCGGAGAGGAAGCCCTGGGCGTCGAGCCGCTGCGAATTGAGGTCGGAGAGCGCCGAGCGGCTCTCGGCCGCCATGAGGCCAGGCAGGCCCTGGGCCGTGCGCACCAGCGCTCCCAGGGCTGCCAATTGCTCGCGCGGGGAGCCGAGGGTGGGGTCGTCGAAGAGCTCGCGCAGCATCAGCTCGCCTTGCCAGCGGGCCTGCTTCGGCTGGTAGGCCGCCTGCAGGTCGACGAACTGGGCGAGGTCCTCGGCGGTCACCAGGAGGCGCCCCGCGGCGCCACCGATGCTCAGGTTCGCCTCTCGCGCGAGCCCGGCGAGCAGGGGAGCGGTGGAGTCGCGAGCGTCGATCGAGCCGACGATCGGGTGCTGCGCTGCCCAGTCATGGACTTGCGCGCGCTGAAGGCTGGTGTCTTGCCGGCCCGAGAGCTGCTGCCAGAGCTGCTCGAGCTGCCGTTCCATCTTCGAGAAGCGAGACCGCGCCAGCGCGTCGATCCGAGGATCGGCCAGCGGGCCCCCGCGCGAGATCAAGTCGAGGACGTGCTGGAGCTGGACGATGAGGGCCCAGGTGTCGACCAGCGCGGCGAGCGGATCCGGACGGTAGAGCGCCGACTGCACCTGGGGGATGACGTTGGTCTTGAAGCGCTGCATGCGCAGGCGCACCTCCGGGTTGGGCACCTGGTCGGAGATCTGGTCGGCCAGGTACTCCAGCTGCCCGGAGAACGGGCTCGCCAGCGCCCGGACCCGCTGGCGCAGCTCGGAGGCGCTCATCTGCGCGCCCTCGACCTTGGACGTCAGTCCCGGGGTCTCGTGGACGGTCGCGCAGCCGCCAGGCAAGAGCGCGAGCGCCGCCAGCAGCACTGCTCGAGATCGCATCACGGAGCCAACTTGGCGATCGCGCCAGGCGCCGAGAACCGCCGGACGGGGTGCGCGCGGTTGCCACGCGGCACCACCTGGACGGGATGCTGCCCAGACCGAGGTCGAGGCGCCTGAAGCTCGCCCAGGGGACGTGCGTCGAGGCCAGCGGCCTGCCCTGCATCGTCCGACTCCCGAGCGTGCGCGCTCGGTGCTGACGGGCGCGGCGCGGGCGGTAGGATGCCCCTCGGACTGCCAAGAAGGAGAGCTCAATGCGCACGGACCGAGGGTCGTTGCACCGGGATGGGAGATGGATCGCGATCGGGGCGTTCTTGGTGTCGAGCCTCTCGTGCAGCCAGGGCCCTGGCGGCAGCGCGGACTCGGGTGGAAGCGCGTCCGCGCTCGACGCCTCGACGCTGGTCTCGGACGCAGCGGCGTCGGACGCAGCTCAGGTCGACGCAGCCGTCTCGGAGGTCGTCGACGCAGCTGTCTCGGACGCCGCCGCAAGCGAACCGGACGCGGCGCCTGCTCCCGTCGAGGACGCGAGCCTCCCCGACGCGGACCTTCCCGACGTGGGCACCTTCGCGGACGCAGGCTCCTTCGCCGACGCCGGCGTCGCGGGCGAGGACGCCGGCCCGACCTATCCCTGCTCGCCAGAGGCGACCTGCACTCTGCAGCACGACTGCATGGGCTACGTCGACAACGCGGGCAAGAGCAGCTTCGGCCTGCGCATGGGGCAGCTCCACTTCGTGAAGCCGGGGGCGCTGAGCCAGGGCATCATGGCCGTCGTCTTCTCCAGCCAGGTGCTCCAGGACGCTCCGGCGTGCCGCCTCACCGGAACCGCGACGACCAACTGGTTGCTTCAGTTCGATACTGCGGCCGCGAGCCTCAAGACCGGCGGCGCCCAGCCGGTCACCGATCCAACGGCCGGGTATTCCTTCGTCGACCGGGTGGTGTCGCAAGGCAGCCAGCAGATCCACCTGCAGCCGGTCGTCTATTCGGGCGTCTCGCTCCAGGGAGGAAGCTTCAGCACGGCGCCCGCCGAGGTGCTGCAGTTCCCGATGTTCCTGAACGCCCAGGGGACGAGCCTCTTCGTCCTGCCGCTGCACCACCTGGCCCTGGCCGGGACCCTCGCCTCGGACCAGAACTGCATCGGCCGCTACAACGCCGAAGGCCTCGACCCGGCCAATTCCTGCCAGGGGGACAACACGCACCCGACTTTCCTCCCCGGGGGTAGCGGGACGGGCTGCATCTCGCTCGAAGAGGCGGATGGCATCGTCGTCGAGGCGCTGAGCCAAACCCTGTGCGTCCTGCTCTCTGGGAACGCCTCGATGTACGGAACCAAGAACGGCCCCACCACCGTATGCAAGCGCGACAGCCAGGGCCAAATCGTCTACCAGGGCGACTGGTGCCTGGCCACGAACGCGGCGGCGAGCGCTGGCTGTGCCGACGCGGTCTCGATGGAGATCTCCTTCGAGGCAGGCTCGGTCACGATCAACAACTGAGGGCCCTCCAGCTCGGGCGCCTGAGGCCGCGAGGGCACCCGATAGCATCAATTGATGCTATCGCCGCGTCCGCGTGACGGCCGGCCAGAGCACGCTGGTTCCTTGAGGCAGGCGGTGGAGCCGGGCCCCTGTGCGCCCCTGTGCCCGGGGCATCTTCGCAATCCTGGTGTTGGTGGCGCGCTGGCGAGTACCCCCCCACAGCACGCCTCAAACCACGGATGACAAGTGCCCGGGTGCAGAGGTCCGGCACCACCCACCGACAGCGCGCCTCAGATGCACGGATGACAGAGAGGTGGGCACCTCAACCGTCGAGTCCATCTCTCCCAGAAGCCAGCCGAGCGACGGTTCGCTTCCATGGAGCCGAACGGGCCTTTGGTGCTCCGCCTGCCTCCGAGCCCATGAGCAAGCCGTGGCTCGCAATCCCCGTACAGGTAGAATCAGGTCCATTCCAACGGGCGCGAACGCGCCGCCGACGAGGTGTCCGAGATGGCAAACATCAACCATCATCGGAAGGGCATCGGAGCCAAGCTCGCCTACTACGGCCCGCCGGGGTCGGGGAAGAGCACCAACCTCGACTTCCTCAACCGGCACACGGCCAACCCGGCGGCGCTGATGTCCGTGCCCCATGCCGAGGGCCGGACGGTCAGCTTCTTCCTCCCGGTGGAGCCGCACGTGGTGCAGGGGGTCGAGCTGCGCGTCCGGGTGATCACCGTGCAGACCCGGCTCGAGACCGACAAGGTCTGGCAGCAGGCCCTGCGGGAGTGCGACGGCGTGGTCTTCGTCGCCGACTCGCGGCGCAGTGCCGTGGAGGCCAACAAGCGCGCCATGCAGCGGATGGCCGACGACCTGCGCGCGGTGGGCATCTCGCCGACCGGAATCCCCATCCTCCTGCAGCTCAACTTCCAGGACGCCTCCGACGCGATGACGGCCGAGGACGCGGCCGGGGCCCTCAACGCCAGCAAGTGGCCGGTCATCGCTTCAGCCGCCAGCCAGGGCTTCGGCGTGTTCGAGACGGCGATCGCCGGCTTCCGCCTCGTCTGCAAGCACCTGCAGCGGCAATACCTGGAGATCGGCGGCATCGGCGAGCTCGGTCAGTTGGCCCGCGTCCAGCTGGCGCAGCCCAAGGAGCCGGTCGAGCTCAGGCGCGCCAATACCGAGCATTCTCCGGTCCAGTTCCTGTCCTTCGACGCCCCCGAGCCGTCGGGCGAGGAGCCCATCGTCATCGACGAGTCGGTGGACGTCGTCGACGTGGCAGAGGCCGGGGAAGCCGGAGACGAGGCGCCGGCAGCGGTCATCGTCGCGCCGGCCTTGCTCGGCGTGACCCCTCCACCCATGCCGTCGCCGGTGGTCGCTCCGGTCCCGCCGGTCGCCGCCCCGGTCGAACCGCCGCCTCACGAGGTCGAGGTCGAGATCGAAGTCACGCACCCAGCTCCGGCCCCGGCGATCCATGCCCAGGTTGCTCTCGCCGCGCTCGCTCACATCCGTCACTGCGCCGCGGACGCGCAGGCGCGGCTGGAGGCCGGGACGGGGAACAAGGTCCGCATCGTCGACGCATCGGCTTCGATGAGCCGGCTGCACGAGGCGGCCGCGGGCTTCTCGAGCGTGCTCTCGGCGCTGGCTGCCGAGCAGGACTCGACGCCGCCAGAGGGCCTGGACAGGGTCCCAGCCGAGCTGGCCGAGGTCGAGCTCTTGCTGGGCCAATACCGCGAGCGCGTCGAGGCGCTGGAGCACGAGCTGAAGACCGCCGAGTCGACGGCCACGGCCCGGCAGGCGGCGCTGACCGCGCAGCTCGAAGCGGCCAAGGGCGTCTCGGCGAAGCTGACCGAGATCGACAAGACGCTCGAAGCGGACCTCGCCAAGGCCAAGGAGGAGGTCGAGGCCGCCCGCCACGACCTGGCGCTGGTGCGCACCGCGGCCGAGGCGTCGGGAGGCGAGAACGAGACGCTCAAGGGGCAGGTCACCGCCGCGCTCGAGAAGGCCATCGAGGCCGAGACCGGCCTCGCCGCGGCGGAGCAGCGAGCGGCGCAGGCGGAACAAGCGGCGAGCCAGCATGCGAGCGAAGCGGCACAGGCCCAGGCCGACCTGGCGGCCGCCCAGCAGGCGCTCGCCGCGGCGGAGGAGGCCCTGCGCCTGGCGGTGAGCGCCGGCGACGCGCTGCAGGCCCAGGTCACGGCGCTCGCGCTCGAGGCGCAGACGCACAAGGCCGGCGCGGAGAAGGCCGTCCAGGACGTGGTGACGTTGACCACCGAGGCCGAGCAGCTGCGCGGCCAGGTCACGGCCCTGCAGCAACAGGTGGATCAGCTCCTGGCCCAGGCAGCCGCGGTCCCCCCGGCGGGCGCTGGGAGCGCAGAGGAGGTCGCGCTGCTCCAGGCGAAGGTCGCCACCCTCGAGGAGGCGGCCGAGGCCATGCGCAACTACCAGGCGCTCGCGCTTCGGCTGCAGCACGAGATGCGGGAGAAGGACGCGAAGATCGCCGAGCTCACCTCGGGAGCTTCCATCCCGGCGCCGATGGAGGCCGCCGCCCCGGTTGCCGCTCCCGCACCAGTGGCTACGCCCGCGCCCGCGAAGCCTTCGCGGCCTTCGAGCCCGCCGGCCGCTCCTGCAGCTCGGATCGCCGGCGCATCGACACCTCCACCCGCTGCCGCAGCGCCCGCCGCACCCGATCCGCTCGCCGCCGAAGCCAGCCACGCCCAACGCCTCGCGAAGGCGCTCATCACCGAGTTCGCCTCGCGCTTCCTGCCCGCCATCACCGACGCCGTCGCCAAGGGTGTCTTCGACCAGGCGTTCGAGACGCACGTCAAGGGCATGCGCAGGGCCTACGACGCGCGCGTCTCGCAGCAGGTGCGCGACACGCACGACTACCTGGGCGAAGAGCTCGCCGGGCTGCTGGCGGAGATCGGCAAGGGGGCGAAGTAGCCAGCCCGACCAGCGGACGATTCGGGGCCCACCCCGAACCGGGCGCTTGAGAGGCGGGCCGTCGCGGCCGCAGACTCACGGCCCACGAGCGAGGGCCCATGGACACTGCGCCGACGAAGCAGCCCACCGAGACCAGCCGGGCGCGAGAGGCCCTGGCGTGGACGCGGCGGATCCTGGACGCGTGCGGGCCGCGCCCCGCCGGCAGCGCGGCCGGCCTGAAGGCCGCCGAGCTCATCGCCGCCGACCTGCGCGCGACGTGCGACCGCGTCGAGGTCCAGCCGTTCGAGTGCCACCCGCACGCCTTCATCTGGCACAACGCGCTGACCGCGCCGGTGACGCTGGCCGCCTCGGTGCTGCTCATGGTGGGCGCTCCGCTCATCGCGGCCCTGCTGCTGTTCGTCGTCCTGGCCATCTCCGTCCTCGAGTTCGGCCTCTACCGCGAGCTGATGGACCCGCTCTTCCCCAAGCGGCGCTGCACCAACGTCATGGGCGTGCTCGAGCCCCAGGGCGAGGTCCGCCGCCAGGTGGTGCTCAGTGCGCACCACGACAGCGCCTACGAGTTCCGGTTCATGCGGCACTCCAAGGCGGTCTACATCCTCGCGCTGGGCTCGGTGGCGCTGACCCTCTACGCCCTGCCCTTCGTGGCCGCGCTGCTGGCCTTCCTGGGCGACGCGCCGCACCTGGCGGAGCAGCTGGCCGGACTGTTCGGCGCGGTCGGGACGGCGGTGGGCCTGCTCCTCGTCAGCCCGCGTTCCGTGCCCGGGGCGGGCGACAACCTGGTGGCCAGCGCCATCCTCGTCCGCGTCGCCTCCGAGCTGCGCGAGCGGCGGGCACAGGATCCGGGGCTCCTTCGAGGCACGCGGGTAATCTTCCTGAGCTGCGACGCCGAGGAGTCCGGGCTGCGCGGGTCGCGGGCGTTCGTGCGCGACCAGCGGGCGCTGCTCGCGGCGGCGCCGACCTCCAACCTCGACCTGGAGAGCTTCTTCCACCTCGACTCGCTCGGCGCGCTGGTCTCGGACCTCAACGGCTTCGTCAAGCTCTCGGACGAGCTGGTGGCGATGCTGGAGGAGGAGGCCAAGGGGCTGGGCGTGCCGTTCTGCCGGCGGCCGATGCTCTACGGCCTCGGCGCGACCGACGCCGCGGAGTTCGCCCGCGCCGGCATCCCCGCCACCTGCCTCGTCGGCATGAGCCCCTCGCCGCTGCACCCCAAGCCGCTGCCGTACCACACGCGTGAGGACGTCCCCGAGAACCTGGAGCCCGAGGTGGTCGAGGCGGGCATCGAGCTGTCGCTGCGGATGATCCTCCGGCTGGCTCGCCGTTAGGTGGCAGACAGATCGGGCGTGGCATTCGCCGCTGGCACCCGCTACAAAGGGGGTGCCCGGCGGTGACGAGCCCATGACGCCCAGACGACTCTCCCTGATCCTCCAAGTGCTGGTGATCGTTGGTCTTTCGGCGACCGCGTCGGCCGCGCCCCTCAAGGACGGCTGGCGGTACCGCTGGGGCGATCCCCCTCCGCTCTCGGACGGCAAGCCGGGCTGGACCGCGCCTGGCTTTCTGAGCTTCCCTCCAGCCGACCGCGCCCGACCAGCAGCCAGCCGGCCGTGCCGGGCGGGACCTGCTCTGGCTCGCCATCCCCGTGCCCAAGGTGAGCCTGCGCGACCCGGTGCTCTACATCGACAACGCCAACTCGGCGGCGCTGGAGGCCTACTTCGCGGGCGAGCGCTTCTTCGTGAACGGGGAGATCCGTCCCGGCCAGCGCGAGCAGGTGGAGGAGATTGGTGCGCACCTGGTGCCGCTGCCGCCCGAGGCGCTGGGGTCGACCATCCTCTTGCGGCTGCAAGCCTCGGGTCCGACGGCGACGCTCGCCAACCTCGAGCTCGGCGAGGGTCGCGACGCGCTGCACTCGGCCCTGCGGCGCGGGGCGCTGCAGTTCGTGGTCGGGCTGCTGGCCCTGGCCCTGGGGATGCTGGTCTTCATGGTGTGGATGGGCCGGCGCAAGCAGGTCGACTACCTGGGCTTGTCCCTCTTCACCGGCTCGCTGGGCCTGGTGCTCATGGGCCAGAGCAACATCCCGTCGGTGGCGCTCGGGTCGCAGCAGCCGATCTACATGGTGGAGCTCGGGTCCGCGTTCTGGTCGGTGCCCGGCCTGTTGCTGTTCGTCGCTCGCGGAGTCGTCACCGTCCGCCGGCGCTGGCTCGACGTCGTGGGCCTCGTCTGCCTGGCCATGTCCGTCATCGCCTCGGGGATCCTCGTCTCCGGGGGCTCGCTGTTCATCGCCCTCTTCCCCTGGGTGCCGTTCGGGCTGGGCGGCAGCGCGGTCGCCACCGTGGTGGCCATCCTCGAGGCCCGGCGCGGCAACCGCGACGCCCGGCTGCTGCTCCTGGGGCTCTCGGCCATCCTGCTGACGGGAGTCGCCGAGTCGCTCGCCGCCGTCGGCATCGACGCGCTGCGCGGCTCGCTGGCGCTGGGGGTGCTCGGCCTCGCCTCCTCGCTGGCCATCCTGGTCTACGAGCGCTTCAAGGAGCTGCTGCACCGCACCGAGAGCCAGCTCGCGCTCCTGGGCTCGCGCGAAGCCCAGGTGAACGCGCTCAGCGCCCAGCTGGCCAAGGGCGGCCACGGGCTGACCGAGTCGATCGGCACGCTCAAGTCGTCGCTGGACGCGCAGTCGGAGGTCGTCGCGCGCCAGGCGAGCGCCATCGCCCAGACGCAGGTGTCGGCGACGGAGGTCGGCCAGGTCAGCGCCCGCGCCAGCCAGAAGGCCAACGAGGTGCGCGAGGTGGCGACGCAGACCGAGTCCGCCGGCCGCGCCGGGGGCGAGGGCCTGGCGGGGATGGTCTCCGACCTTGACGCGGTGCGCGGCGAGGTGGGCGAGATGACCCGGCGCATCGTCGGGCTGGGGGAGCGCGCGCGGAAGCTGGACGAGATCGTGATGGTCATCGAGGACCTGGGCGACCAGACCAACGTGCTCGCCATCAACGCCAACATCGAGGCGGCGCGCGCGGGCGAGCAGGGCAAGAGCTTCGCCATCGTGGCGCAGGAGATGCGCTCGCTGGCGCTGCAGTCCGCCGAGGCCGCCGGGAGGATCCGCAAGGACTTGCAGTCCATCGCCGGTGGCGTGGAGGACGCGGCGGCGCTGTCGTCGAGCGGGCTGAAGAAGGTGGAGGAGGTCGTCTCCCGCGCGCAGGCCAGCGCCGACCACCTCCGGTCCATCGTCCAGCTGGCGGTCTCCACCGCGGGCATGGCCAAGGACATCGCCACCTCCGTCGAGCAGCAGCATGGCGGAGTGGGGCAGATGGTGGAGGCCATCCGCGAGTTCGCCATCCAGGCCGAGCGGCTGCGCCAGGCGATGACGGACGCCGAGACGGCCGGGAGCAACGTGCGCGAGGTGGCCACCGCGCTGCTCGAGGCGGCGGGGCGGGGTAGTGCCGGGCTTCCCCGCCCGGGGCAGCCCAGCCATCCTGCTCTTTGAGGCGCGCTTGGGTAGTACCGGGACTCCGCGCCCGGGGCGCCCAAGCAGTCCTGCTCTCTGAGGCGCGCTAGGGAGTGCCGGGCTTTTCTGCGCTGGGCATCTTGGCGATGCTGCGTTGCGATGCGGCCCGGGCCTGTCGAAGGTCAGAGGTGGAGCCCGGGCTCCTCGAAGAGCTGGGCCCCTCGACGAGCTCGGGGTGAGGAAGGCTCGGCTGTCACGCTTTTGAGCCTGCTGGATTGAAGGGCCAGACGCAGCACGCAGCCCGGGACGCGCGACTGGCTCGGCCCGGCCCTTCAAGGAGCCGCGATGGACATCCTCTCGATCGTCAAGCAGGCGTGGAAGCTGCTTTGGAACAACAAGTACCTCTGGGTCTTCGGCTTCTTCATGGCCGGCGCCGGAGGCGGAGCAGGCGGCCCGTCGAGCAAGCACGGGGCGGCCGGGACGCACGAGGCGCTGCCGCTCTGGGTCTGGCCGCTCATCGCCGGCGGCGCGCTGCTCGGCCTGGCTGCGCTCTTCATGCACGTGGTCAGCGAAGCCGCGCTCATCGAAGGCGTTCGCGAGCGCGGAGCGGAGCACCCCTTCAGCTTGCGAGAAGGCTTCCGCACCGGCCTGCGCCACTTCTGGCGGGTGCTGGGCGTCAAGGCGCTGGCCGCGCTGGTGGTGGTGCTGGTCGCCGGGGCGATTGTCGCGCCCATCCTGGTCGCGGTGACCGAATTCGCGCCGCTCTGGGTCGGCATCCCCGTCGGCGTGCTGCTGGCGCTCGCCGGCGTGCCCGCGCTGCTGACGGGCTACTTCCTGTACGAGTACGCGCTGCGCATCTCGGTGCTCGACGGTGCGCCGGCGACCGACGCCTACCGCGCGGCGCTGGCCTTTCTCCACGGGCGGATCGTCGCGTCGATCGTCCTGGCGGTGACCTCGTCGCTCAGCTTCGTCGCGTTCGGCCTCGCGGCCCTGGTCCTCGCGATCCCCGCCGCGATCGTCGGCCTGTCGGTCTACGCCGCCGCGGGCATGGTCCCGGGCATCGTCGCGGGTGCGGTGGTGCTCGTGCCCCTGATGATTCCCCTCTTCGGTGCGCAGGGAACCTTCCGCTCCGCCGTGTGGACGCTGGGCTTCCTCTCGTCGCGGAAGGCGGCCTGACGCGATGACTGCCTTGGCGCAGAGGCTCGACCCGGAGCTCCTCTCCTGGTTCGCGCTGCTCGGCGGGCCAGGAGAGGCCGAGGGCTTCGCCGGCGGGGCCGACGAGCGGGAGGTGGGCGCGCTCGTCGACGCGGCGCGCCAGGGCGACCGCTCGGCCGGGACGAAGCTGTACCAGCAGCACGTGCGCGCCGTGTTCCGCGCGGTGCGCACGCTGGTGCGCGACGAGCAGGAGGCCGAGGACGTGGCGCAGGAAGCCTTCGTGCGCGCCCTGACGTCGCTCGAGCAGTACCGGCCGAGGGAGGGCGCGCGGTTCGTCAGCTGGGTCTCGGCCATCGCGCTCAACGTGGCGCGCAAGCGGGCCCGCTGGTGGCGGCGCGCGGTGTCCGACTCGGACGAGGCGGCGAAGAAGAGGGTGGAGGCCGTCTCCGAGCCGCACGAGGACCCGGGCGAAGCGCTCGATGCGGCCCGGCGCAAGCAGGCGCTGCTGGCGGCGATGGCCGAGCTGCCGCCGCGAGAGCGGGAGGTGCTCTCGCTGCGCTACGGCGCCGAGCTCAGTGCCGCCGAGGTGGGCGAGGCGATGGGCCTGAACGAGGCCAACGTCCGCAAGATCTGCGAGCGCCAGCGCCAGAAGCTGCTGGAGCGTCTGCAGGAGAAGCTGAAGGAGACGCCATGACGACCTGGGACCCGGAGGACGGCGCGCTGCGCGAGGCCGAGAGGGCGCTCGAGCCGACCCGCTCGCAGATCGCGCGGATGCGGCGAGAGGTGGAGGAGCGGGTGGAGCGCGAGAGCGTGCCGCTGTTCGAGGAGTGGCTGGGGCTCGTCAAGGCGCGGCCGCTGATGAACGGCGGCCTGGCGCTGGCGGCGGCGGTGGCGCTGCTGCTGACGACTCCGTTCGGAGCGATGCTCTGGGCCATCGTGCGCGGCGCGGCCGCGTGAGCCGACGGGAGAGCGCGTGGGAACCCTGGCGTTCATCGGACTGGTCGGCGGGCTCATCGCCTTCGTCAAGTACTTCTCGCGACGGCAGGAGCAGCACACCGACCGGGTGTGGGCGCGCGCTGCCCGCGAGCTGGGAGGCACGTTCAACCCGGCGAAGCGCGGCGAGCTGCGAAGGCTCGAGGGCCTGGCGGAGGGCTGCCGCTTCGAGGTGGCCGAGATCCTGCGGGGCAAGGGGCAGTGTGCGCGCTTCCTGGTGACCGCCCGAGGCATCCCGACGGACGTGGTGCTGCACGCCAAAGGCCAGACGTTGTCGCGGGTCCTGCGCGGCGACGACCACGGCGCCGTACTCGGACAGGAGCAGGTCACGCTGGGCGACGAAGTGTTCGACCAGCACGTGAAGGCGTCGGGCCCCGAGGACAGCGTGCGCGCGGCGCTCGGCCCGAAGGCTCGCGCTTTCGTGGGGCTCCTCTTCGCCGCCGACCGGTCGATGGCCCTGGTGGACGGCAAGCTAATGGTCGAGGAGCTGAGGATCCTCGACGAGGTGGAGCACATCGTGCCGCTCGTCCGGGCGATGCTCGACGCCGCTACGCTCCTGCGCGTCACGGGCGTCCCCGAGACGCTGGCGCGCAACCTGAAGGACGAGACCGATCCCCCGGTGCAGCTGCGCCTGCTGGAGACGCTCGCGGGGCACTACCCCGGACACCCTGCGGCGCGCGAGGCCGCGCGGCATGCGCTCGGCGGCACGAACCCGAGCGTGCTCCTGGCTGCCGCGAAGGTCCTGGGAGGCGACGAGGAGCGGGCGATGGTCTCGAGGCTGCTGGAGTCGCAGTCGTCGTCTCCGGTCCCGAGCGAGGCGCGCATCGCCGCGCTGCAGCGGATGGTCGAGATCTCCGACGGCGACGAAGTCCGGCGGCACGTGGCGCGGATGCTCGAGTCGGCAGAGCCCGAGGAGCTCTGCGCGGCGATGAAGGCCGCGGCCGAGCGGCGAGACGCGACGGTGTTGCCTCGGATCGGCGAGCTGTGCGGCTCTGCCGACGCCTCCGTCGCTCGGGCTGCAGCCATCGCGTTGGCGCAGATGGGCGACCCGCGTGGCCAGCCGCCGCTCGTCCAGTTGCTCGGTCACGGCGACGCGGAGGCCCGGCACGCGGCGGTGGTGGCACTGGGCAAGCTCGGTGACGTGCGCGCGGTCGAGCCGCTGCTGCCGCTGGCGAACGCGGTGCTGCCGGGCGCTCTGCGCGACGCGGCCCGGGAGGCGGTGCGGCGCATCCAGGGCCGGCTGGGAGATGCGGCGGAGGGACGGCTCTCGATGTCGCAGGTCGACGATGAGGCGGTAGCGGGGCTGAGCGTGGCGCCGCACGAGCCCGAGAAGAGCAAGGCCTGAGCGCACCTCGCGTCGGGGCGGCGCGCAGACGGAGAACCGATGGGGCGGGACGGGGCTGAGCGGAGAAGATTTCGCTGGCGAAACCTTCTCCGCGCGCCGTGACCGGGCCGTGACACATGGACCGCAGCCACGGCGCTAGTGTTGGGGCCGTGGGCGGCGAGGGCCGATGCGGGGTGGCGGTGAGACTTGGGCTGGCAATCCTGCTGGGGGTGTCGCTGGGTGGCTGCGCCGCCGCCCAGCACCAGCGGGTCTACGGTCCGGGCCAGCTACGGCGCGAGCTGATGAGGCGTGTGCCGGAGCGCCCGGAGCTGTCGGCGACGGTGCCGTTCGAGCTGCCGCCCGAGGTCATCGCTCACGCCAAGGAGATCGTCGCCTCGGGCAAGAAGCTCACCGACCGCACCAAGGTGAGCGCGCTGGTGGAGGCGATGTTCGACCCCGCGGACTTCGGCCTCACCTACGCGGAGGTCGAGACGGTGGGCGCCCAGAAGGCGCTCGAGCGCCGCTCGGGGAACTGCCTGGATCTCGCCAGCATCTTCATCGGGCTGGCGCGGGCCGTGGGCGTGCGCGCCGAGTACATGGACGCCTCGCACCGGGTGCAGGAGACGCGGGAGGTGTCGGGGGGCATCACGCTGCGCTCGGGTCACGTCACCGCTGCGGTCGACGTCGGCGACGAGCGGGTGGGGCTGGACTTCGCGCGCCTCGGACCGGTGCAGCGCTACCGGCTGATGGACGACGTGGAGGCGGTGGCGCACTTCCACAACAACCGAGGCTGGGACCTCATCGACCGCGCGCTCGCTGCGGGAGCGACGGTGGACTGGCAGGCCGCGCTCGGCGAGTTCGAAGCGGCGGTGGCGATCGAGCCCGACTTCGCGGCGGGCTGGAACAACGTGGGCATCGCCCTGGCGCGGCTGGGCCGGAGGCGGGAGGCGATGGAGAGCTACCGGCGGGCCGCCGAGGCCAACCCCGCGCTCGTCGCTCCGCGCGTGAACCTGGCGGCGCTGCTGCTGCAGATGGGCGAGGTGCAGGGGGCCATCGCTGAGCTCGAGGCGGCGCTTGCGGCCGAGCCGGGCGACGCGCGAGTCCAAAAGCTGCTGCAGACCGCCCAGGGGGCGGCCCCGGGCCAGCCGTGAGGGCGTCGGGCCGCCGCGGTTCGCCCAATCAATCCCAGTCGTCGTCGTCGTGGTGGTGCTCGTCGGGGCAGTCGATGTCGAAGCCCTCGTCGGGGCCCTTCGGCAGGCTGAAGCTGCACTCGAGCTTCGAGCCGTCGGCGAGGGCCATCGCGAAGTTGCCGAAGACGCTGTCCGACAGGTCGAAGTTCTGCGGCAGGGTCACCACACCGCCGGGAGCCAGTTCCGTGTTGGTCGGGGCAAGGACGCTCCACTCCTCGAACGAGGCGGTCTCGAAGGGCGGCGGCAAGGACAGCTCCTGGCCCGAGATGGCGCTGTTGGTGGTCTGGGTCGAGAGCGCGGAGATCTTCAGCGCACCTTGGCCGTAGCTGAACGACCAGCGCATCTTGTTGCGGGACTGGGTGCAGACCTGGCGCTGGACGATGCGGAACTCGCTCTCGGGGTCGAGGTCGGCGTCGAAGGACTTGCCGGCCAGCGTCCCGCTGCAGTGGCCCTTGGGAGGATCCGAGCAAGCGGTCAGAGCGGTGAGAGCGGTCAGGCAGGCGGCGAAGAGCAGGCGGCGCGGCATCGGTGAGTCTCCCTGATGGTCGAACGGTCGACCAAAGGTTGCCGCTGGATGTGGGAACGATCCCTACGAGCGCACCCCAAGTGCCCGATCTTCCTCGGTGTGTAGTTGGCAAGTGCCTGAAGTCATTGGGAGTCTGCTGCGGTCCCGCATCTACGATTTGTCGCCCAAGAGAGGATGCTGTAGACCGCCGGTCTAGACTGCTGGCCTAGACTGTTGGTCTACAGGCGAGGCGAACCATGGCGGAGAAGAAGAGCGGCTTCATGGACACCCGCGGAGCGTTCATCGACGCGGCCTTCGCGCTGATGAGCGAGCGCAGCTTCGAGGACACCTCGGTCGACGTCATCGTCGCCAGGGCCAAGCTCTCCAAGGGGACGTTCTTCCACTACTTCCGGACCAAGGACGCGTTGATCGAGGCCGCCTGCGAGCGTCTGGCGCAGCAGGGATGGCAGGCGGTCGAGCCGACGCTCAAGGGAGAGGGTTCACCGATTGAGAAGCTGGCCGGCTACTTGAGCCAAGGACGGCGGTTCCGCGTGAAGCATGCGGCGGAGGTCGGCGAAGTCTGGGACGGCCTCGCCAAGGAGCACAACGCGACGCTCCGAGCTCGGGTGAGCAAGGCCTATCGGGAGCTCGTCCGTCCGCACTTCCGGGAGCTGATCGCCCAGGGCGCTGCCGCCGGCCAGTTCCAGGTGGAAGACGCTGCGACCACCACCGATTTGCTGCTCGAGTTCGTCGAGGCCTCGGCGGAGGGCTCGATGCGCCTGTTGCGCTCCGGGAGCCCGGACGCAGCGGAGCTGGCCTCGCGCCGAGTCAACGCGACGATGACCGCCGTCGAGCGGATCCTCGGAGTGGAGAAGGGCGTTCTGCTGCGAACCTGCGCGCAGACGCTCGAGCGATTCCAGAAGCCGACCACGGAAGGAGGAGCATAATGACCACGAAGCGCAGCAAGCTCAGCGGTGTTCTCGGGGCCCTCCGGCTCCCGGCATTCTGCTTTGCCGTCCTGGCCCTGGCGTCCGGCCGTCTGGACTGGGGCCGGCTCTGGCTGCTGGCGGGCCTGCAGCTGGGGATGATGGTGGTGAACCTGCCGATCATCGCGACGCGCAACCCGGAGCTGCTGCAGGAGCGCTTCCAGAAGCGCGAGGACACCAAGCCGTTCGACAAGGTCTTCGCCGCGCTGATGGGGCTGACGCTGCTCGCGACGCTGGTGGTGGCCGGGCTGGATGCCGGGCGCTACGGCTGGAGCCGGCTGCCAATCCAGACCGTGGCGCTGGGGATCGCGTTGCACGCGCTGGGCGATATCCCGGTCGTCTGGGCGCTCTCCACCAACAAGCACCTGGAGGCTACGGTGCGCATCCAGTCGGACCGCGAGCACCAGGTGGTGACCTGGGGACCGTACCGGCACGTCCGCCACCCGATGTACACCGGGATGCTGCTGATGTTCTCGGGTTGGCCGCTGATCCTGGGCTCGGCGTGGGCATACCTGCCGCTGGGCGCGTTCGCGGCGGTGCTGGTGTGGCGCACCTCGCGCGAGGACAAGACCCTGCAGGCGGAGCTGGCGGGCTACGCGGAGTACGCGAGCCGCACGCGGTTCCGGCTGGTGCCGCATGTCTGGTGACGGCGACGCGCGGTGAGCCGCAAGCGTTAGCGCGCGGGGATGGTTGTGCCCCGCGCGGTGATGAGGGCCGGAACGAGGACGGAGCCGCTTCGAGTTGCCGGTCGACTACCGCCGATATCCGCGAATCTCCTCAAATCGCCCAGAGAGTGCCGCGAGGACGCGAGTCAGCCCCCGCCTCCGATGGGCGAGGAGGGTCGTGTACTCGTGGTGGTCGGCATAGATCACGAACGGCTTCGGTGACGGTACGAACAGAAAGTCGACCCAGTCGCCGAGCGCGGCAGTGAGCAACTCCTCGACCTCGAGGAAACTCGTGGCGTCGAAGGCTCGCGGTATCGGACAGGGAAGGGAGTGCCGCGCCGCAAGCGCCATAAGGTGCTTCGGCTCGAAGACGATCTCCTCGATCTCCAGCGCACCGCTCTCGAAGGGCTGCCTCGCGCTGCCGAGGATGGCGCCGACGAATTCGGGGAGCCGACCGAGCGGTGTCACGAAGGTCGCCTGGAACTCCCAGTTCGACCTTCGGAAGTTCCGCAGAGGACCTGGCCCGGCCAGGGCGCGCATGGTTCCTCCCCGTGGAAGACCCACAAAGGCCTCGGAGCAACGAGGGGCGCCAAGACGTCTTGGGCTGAACGGGAGTCGAACCCGGTCCGGCGATGAGCTGCCGGATGCCCTTCCATGGAGTCCTGACTACATTTGCTCCGAAGCCAATACCCTCAGCAGGATTCGAACCTGCAACCTCCGCCGCCGTAGGGATGTAGTCCCTGCCGCATTCGGTCGCCCGACGAGGATCGCAGAGACTCTTTTTCGGCGCTCTAACCGTTGAGCTATGAGGGTTCACTGCAGCGACACTTCGACAGCGACTGTCTCCATTCCCTCGGCGGGACTCGAACCCGCACCAGCCGCTTGCATGTAGTCCCTACTGCATTCGGTTTCCCGACGAAGGGCGCAGAGACTTTAACGGTGCTCTACCGTTGAGCTACGAGGGGACACTGAACGGCTGAAGAATCGAAGAGGCCCGGGCGACGAAGGCTTCGGCGAGACGTAGTCGCCCATGGATGTAGTCCTGCCAGGCATTCGCCCGGGCTTTCGATTTGGCCGACGAGGACTTCGTCGAGACGGGACATTTTAGAGATGTAGTCCCGACACCATTCGGCCAAGGGTAGCTGCAGGCTTCCACGCCTGCCTTTTCTCAGAATCCGCCCCCGGCCGGCGAACGGTGTCGCCGGCCGGGGAAAGAGTGGGTCAGAGCTGCGTCTTCTCGATCACCTGGACCCAGTGCTGGGCGTCCAGGCCGCCCTTGGCGAACGTCGCCACGAGCTCGAAGACGTGGTCCGAGAAGCCGCCGACGTTGAGCACGTCCTCGCGCTCGGCGGCCTGCGTGGTGCCGTACGGCTGGAGGTCGATGCAGACGAGCTTGGCGTTCGGGTTGCGCTGCTTGAACACCTCCCACTCCTGCATGGTCGCGGTGCCGCGGCCGGCCCGCGCGTCCACCCAGCTCTCGTTGTCGGACACGAAGATCACCAGGTCGCCCTTGGCGCGCTTCCAGTTCAGGCGAGCGAGCGGAGCGCTGCAGTTGGTGCCGCCGCCGCCGACCGCCGCCAGCTTCTGGGCGTTGGTCAGCACGCTGTCGCGGGCCGAGACGGCGACGTTGACCACCTGGTGCTCGAACGGCAGCACCTCGGCGTCGGGGTTCTTGCGCAGCACGGAGGCCGCGACGAGGCCCGCCACGTCGATGCAGCGGATGGCGGTGGTCGCACCGGCGCGGTGGCCGGTGACCGGCGAGTGCATCGAGCCCGAGACGTCCGGGCAGACGTACACCTTGCCGTCGATCGTCGGGACGTTGAAGGTCGCCACCTCCATCGCGTCGTGCAGCGCCTCGCGGATCTTCGCCGGGACCTCCGCACCCGCCGCCTGGTAGGCCGCGAGCAGCTGGTAAGGGAAGGCGCGCGCCTTGCGCACGAGCGCCTCGTCCTTGAGCCGGTGGGCGATGGTGTTGACCATGAACGCGTCGTCGAACACGCCGTGGCGGGCGAACGTGTTCAGGTTCATGCGGGTCATCTGCCAGCCGGCCTTCTTGGCGATGGCGGTCCACTCCTTCTTGCCGAGGTCCAGCGCGGTCAACATCTGGAACGGCACGTCCGGGACCTCGAGGGTCTGACGAGACTTGAAGGCCTCGAAGTCCTTCACCAGCTGCGGAAGCGCGTTGGCGTCGTGCGGCTTGTTGAGCAGCCAGCCGTAGAGCGCGCGGCGCGAGTCCGTCGCCGGCTTCGGGTGGACCATCTTGATCACGTCGGCGAGCGACGGAGCGTTGCCGACCGAGTCCTTGAAGAGCTGCTCGTCGCTGCGCGAAGCCAGCCACTGCTGGACGAGCTTCTTCGGGCGGGTGCCGAGCGACTTGCGCGCGACCTGGCCGCTGCGCAGGACCTGGACGAAGTTGCGCAGCATCTTGCCGTTGTCGACCACGCGCGGGAACGCGTTGGCCATCAGCTCGGCGTCGAGCACGGACAGGGCGGCCACCAGCACCGCCGGCATGTCCTTCATGAAGCCCTGCTCGCGCGCCCAGACGGCGGTCTTGGCCACGAAGAGCGGCTCGACCTGGCCCGCCAGCTCGAGCACCTTGGCGAGCTGCTCGTCGGCGCCGGCGTAGTAGGTGTGGTTCAGGCAGCCGGTCGCGGCGTACTGCGCGAGCATGTGCTTGGGGGTGAAGAGGTAGGCGCGGCCGCGCTCGTGGTTGACCGCGTCGGTCTTGGGCAGGAGCTTGCCGGCCAGAGTCTGGAAGAGGTTCTTGTTCGCCATGACGGCCTCCTTGGGGTCCCGCGGTTCGAGCGGTGGGCTCGACGAAGTGGCGGGACGCGGAGCAGCTAGAGCAGCGCGCGTGCCACGGGGCCCAAGAGGCCGTGAGGCGCTGTAAGTGGCCAAAATTGCTAGGGAGAGGGTGCGCGGCGGCGAGGGCGAATCTGAGACGTTAAGATAAGTAATCGAAGTCCTGCTATGGGAGGTCCATATCCCAATAGATAGGCGCTTGGCCGACCCCGGCAGGGAGCCGCGAACTCTGGGAAAGTTGCCCATCCAGGGAGGTCGGTCGATGATCCGGCCGTGCGCCCTCTGCTCTATTCCGGAACCGAAGTCCTCCCCGCGAACCTGCCCGCCGACGCGCAGCTGGTGATGCCGCCCAAGATCGGCCCCGGCTTCGCCGACGTGAAGGCCGCGGTCGCCCAGGCCCTCGAGGCCCCCGTCGACGGCAAGCCGCTGGCGGAGCGGGTGACCGAGCGGACCAAGGTGCTGGTCGTCTTCGACGGCCCCGGCTTCCCCGTCCCGCCGCTCCGGGTCGACCCGCGGGTGGCCGCCATCGAAGCCATCCTGGTGGCGCTCGACGCCAAGGGCCTGCCGCTGCAGAACATCTCGCTCTTGTGCTCCTCGGGCGTCACCCGCCTGTTCCACAACACCGAGGTCGCGCGGATCGCGGGTGTGCCGGCGATGGCCTCGCACCACACGCACTGCCACGACGCCGAGGAGATCGACCGCCTCACCGTGTTCGGCACGACCAGCGAGGGAGAGCAGGTCGAGCTCAACGCGGCGCTGCGGGAGGCGGACCTCGTCATCTCCCTCGCGCTCGCCCAGGCGCCCGTGCAGGGCGGCTGGGCGACGCTCGTGCCGGGCCTGGCATCGGTCAACTGCGCCCGCGCCCTCCTGTCGGCCAAGAACCTCGCGACGGGCGAAACGCCGTTCGAGGAGGGCTCGCGTCTGCAGAAGGCCCTGAAGCGCGCGGGCAAGCTCCTGGAGAAGAAGCTCGACCTCTTCCACGTCGAGCTCGCGCTCGACACGCGGCTCTGGTTCAAGCCGATGATCGGCCTGCTGCGGCCCAAGGGTGAGGTGCCCAAGCCCGTCTCCGCCTGGAACTCCATCCCCGAGCCCATCCGCGCGCGCGCCTCACGGCTGTTCCGCAGCGAGTACCAGGTGATCGGCGTCGCCGCTGGGTCGGTCGGGGGTGCGCACGAGGCGATGGGCAAGCTCCTGCTGGAGCGCAGCTACGTGCCGGCGAAGCAGTCGGACATCGTGGTGCTCGGCGTCCCGGCGGTCGCCCCGCACACCGCCAACAGCTATTCGAACCCCGTGCTCGACGTGGCCCTGGCCTTCGGCTACGTGCTGGCCTGGAACGACGGGAAGGCGCTGTTCAAGAAGGGCGGCACCGTCATCCTGCTCAACCCGCTGCACGAGCGCTTCGACAAGCCCATCCATGCGCCGTACGCGGCCTTCTACCAGAAGGTGCTCGCCGACACGCGCGAGCCCGAGGTGATGGCCGAGAAGCACGAGCACCTCTACGCGGGCCGGCCGGAGTACGTGGGCGCCTACCGCAAGAAGTTCGCCTTCCACGGCGTGCACCCCTTCCACGTCTGGTACCAGGCCTACAACGCGCTCTCGAAGGCCGGGCGGGTGCTGGCCGTCGGCGCCGCCAAGCCGGTCGCGGCGCGCTTCGGCTTCGAGACCGCGAGGAGCCTGGACGAGGCGCTGTCGATGGCGCGAGAGACGGCGGGCAAGGATGCGTCGGTGGCGGTGCCGGTGATTCCGCCCGCGTTCGGCATCAAGGTGACGGCCTGAGCCGCAAGCGTGAGCGCGCGGGCCTCCTGAAGCCCTGAGCAGTGACCGGGAACGAATCGAGCAGCGAGCCGGCCCTCTGAGCCGCAAGATGGGATGAGAAGGCCGTCCTCCCCGACCGGCTAAGCTGCCGGTTGGATAGCGCACTCAAGGTGCAAGGAGAGGACGGCCATGGCGGAACCTACCATCGATACGATCGGATGCGATCTCGGCGACACGACCAGCGAGCTGTACGTGCTGAAGGGCGGGGAAAAGGACGGCCACCGGGTCCCGCCCGTCAAGACGACGCGGGAGGCGATGACGACGGTCTTCAAAGGCCTGAAGCCGGCGCACGTGGTTATCGAGGTGGGAACGCATTCGCGGTGGGTCAGTCAGTTGCTAAAGGACCTGGGACACCGGCCAACGGTTTCCAACCCGAGAGCGGTGAAGCTGATCTCGGAAAGCACGAAGAAGACGGACAAGCGGGATGCGGCACTGCTAGCGCGACTGGGGCGAGCGGACGTGGCGCTGCTCTCTCCCATCGAGCATCGGGGCAACCAGGCGCAGGCCGACCTGGCGGTCGCAAAGGCTCGGGACGGACTGGTTCGAGCTCGGACGCGGTTGGTCAGCCAGATACGCATGATGGTCAAGTCGTTCGGGGAGCGGCTGGGGAAGTGCGACGCTGCGCACTTCACACAGACCCTGCCGGCGCTTCCCCCGATATTGGAGCCGGCGCTGGCGCCGCTTTACGAGGTGTTGGAGACCCTCGACAAGAAGATCGCGGAGTACGACGCGAAGATCGACCAGCTGGCGAAGAAGTATCCAGAGGTGGAACTGGTCACGCAGCCGATGGGCGTGGGCAACCTGACGGGGCTGGTCTTCGTACTCACCATCGAGGACAAGACGCGGTTCAAGGAGAGTCGGCTGGTAGGCCCCTACCTCGGGCTGGTGCCCAAGAACGACAAGTCCGGGAAGATCGACAAGCAGCTGCCGATCACCAAGGCCGGCGACCCGTTCGTGAGGCGACTGCTGGTCAACAGCGCGGCGTACATCCTGCGGAAGAGCAGTCCGGCCTCCGACTTGAAGGACTGGGGTCTCCACTTGAAGGGCCGGGGAGGCACTGCGCCGATGAAGAAGGCGCAGGTCGCGGTGGCGCGAAAGCTGGGCGTGCTGATGCACCGGTTATGGGTGACCGGGGAGAAGTACCAACCGGTCGGCTACGCCGCGAAGAAGCAGTCCCCCAAGACCACACCAACGCCGAAGAAGAAGGCGCCGACAACCATGCAGGGCACCAAGAAGCAGAAGACCAAGGGCGGCAAGAAGACCGCTCAGTAGAGGGTCGTTCTCGTCGCCAACCGAAGGCACGAGGCCACGCCAACTTTTCGCAGTGCAAGAATTCAGGAACAGACCAACCGCCTTGTCTGGACGACTGCGGGCTCACGCTTGAGCTGTTGAGGACGACCGCAAGATGGCAGCGTCCAGCTTTATTGGATCCCCCCATGCACCGGGCTGCCAAGCAGCCCACTACGAGTGCGAATGGAAGCCTGACGGTACGGTCACCTGATGCAGCAGCACGACGAACAAGGAAGCAGGTCTCGAGGCTGGCAGGAAGGTACGACGAACGCAGTAGGGCAAATAGGGGGCGACGTAACTCGGCGTTTCAAGACTGCCGAAGGCGGCGCCACCACTGGACAGCCACGAACCACCACCGCGGGCATCTATGGGCTCTGCCCATACCCGCTGGGGGCTGCGCGCCCCCAGACCCGCGAGTGCAATAGGACGGTTGTACTTGACTCCCGACGGCCTTCTCATGGAAGCGTGAGCGCGCGGGGATTGTTGAGCCCTGTGCGGTGACCAGGCCCGCGGCGAGCAAGGAGCCGACTGGTGCACCTTCGAGCAACAAGAGAGCCGAGCCGCGGACCGCGTCAGGGAGCAGCCTCGCCCACCGTCCGGTTGCGCCCGCCCCGCTTGGCCTCGTAGAGGCGCTTGTCGGCGACGTCCAACAGCTCGTCCACCGAGGGCCCGGGCTCGCGGGACACCTCGGGAGTGATGGTCGCTACGCCGAAGCTGGCGGTGACCTTCAACGAAGCGCCGCTGGGGGCCGTCACCTCGATCGCCTCGGTCGCCTTGCGGTACCGCTCGGCGGCAGCGAAGGCGCCTGAGGCCCCGGTCTCGGGCAGCACGATGACGAACTCCTCGCCGCCATAGCGCGCCACCCAGATCGATCTGGTCACGCATGCTGGCCTTGAGGGCCTGGGCGAAGGCGGTGAGCACCGAATCGCCGGTCAGGTGTCCGTGCTCGTCGTTGACCAGCTTGAACCGGTCCAGGTCGCACATCACCACCGACAGCGGCCGGCCGTAGCGCACGCAGCGCCGGATCTCGAGGCCCAGCCGCACGCCCAGGTAGCGGCGGTTGAAGGTCTCGGTCAGCGCGTCGGTGTTCGAGAGCAGCTCGATCTGCCTCGTCCGCTCGCGCAGGGCGGTCTCGAGCTTGAGGATGCGCATCGCCGTGTTCAGGCGCGCGACCAGCTCCGCGGGGTGCACCGGCTTGACCAGGTACTCGTCCGCGCCGGCCTCCAGGCCCTTGACGATGTGGTCCTTGGTGTCCTGGGCGGTGACCAGGATGATGTAGACGTAGCTCTCGCTCTTGAGGGCGCGGACCGCGCGGCAGAACTCCAGGCCATCCATCTGCGGCATCAGCCAGTCGGTGATGACCACGGGGAAGCGCTCGCGCTCCAGGCACGCGAGGCCTTCGCGCCCGTTGGTCGCGGTCCCGACCGAGTACCCGTGCTGCTCCAGCAGCATCGACAGGTACTTCGACTGTGTCGGGGTGTCTTCGACGACCAGCACCCGCCTGAGCGCAGAGTGCGGCTGCGGCTTGGGGCGCTCCACTGCGGGCAGCGCGGGATGGGATCGAGGGGTGTCGTGCCGTCCGGACGACTCGACGACGGCGGGCGTCCAGCCGACCCGGGAGTCGGTCCCGGGCGACGAGTCGAGTCCTTCAGGGCCGTCGAGCTGGCTCATGAGTCGGGGAACCCTTTGGGCTACGGAGCCCTGCATCCGCATCGGCACGAGAATTGGGGCTGATAAGACGCGGCCGAAGCGCGGGATGGGTGAATCTGGCCCCAGCCTTGGATGGCGACCAGGGCCGCCGAGGTTCGGAGCGCGGAGCTGTCGTCCCGGCGACGCTGACACGCGGTTGCGGCGTCGCCCCCTAATCCGTCCTGTCCCATCTTCAATTGATGGAGGTGGAGGCCCAGTGGTTGCGGGCGTCCCGCCCGCCGCGATCGGTCCCGTCCCCATCTTCAAATTGATGGAGGCGAAGGGCCCTGTGGTTTCGGGCGTCCCGACCGCCTCTATTCGCGTCGAAGCGTGGCCTCGCGGCGCAGAGGCCGTTAATCCTCCGGTTCACGAAGGCTTGAACCCAAAAAACCAACCCAGGAGAACCGACCGATGAAGCCCTCGATGCGCCACCCGGAGTGGATCAACAAGCTCTTCGCCGCCATCGACGCCCGCAATGGCGACGCCTTCGCTTCCTTCATCACGGCCAACGGCCGCTTCAAGTTCGGCAACGCGCCGGCGGTGGTCGGGCAGGGGGAGATCGCCAAGGCGGTCGACGGGTTCTTCTCGCTGCTGTCCAACCTCGAGCACGAGGTGCGCGACGTGTGGATGGCGCCCAAGGTGATGGTCATCGAGGGCCAGGCGACCTACACCCTCAAGGACGGGCGGGTCTTCACGCTGCCGTTCTGCAACGTCTTCGACATGGAGGGCGAGAAGGTGGCCGACTACCGCATCTACGCGGACACCAGCCCGCTCTTCAGCAAGGCCTGAGCGGGCTCCCGAAGGCGGATCCAGGCGGCGACGCGGGTGATACCGTGCCGCCGCCTCGCCGTTGGGCGGGCAAGGAGCTGCTGTCGTGGAGACCGTCTTGAAACTGCGGAGCGCGGTGGTCGAGGCCGCGCGGCTCGCGGGGGCCGAGCTCGTCGCGCGCTGGAAGACCGCCCGGACGGTGGAGTTCAAGCAGGCCATCGACCTCGTCACCGACGCCGACACCGCCGCCGAGCGGCGCATCCTCGACTTCATCGAGCAGCGCTTCCCCGGCCACGAGATCCTGGCCGAGGAGCGCGGCGGAAAGCGCGGCCCGGCCTCGGCCCGGTACCGGTGGATCGTCGACCCGCTGGACGGCACCACCAACTACGCCCACGGCATGCCGCACTTCAGCGTCTCCGTCGCCGTCGAGGACGAGCAGGGCGTCGCCGCGGGCGCGGTCTACGACCCGTTGCGCGACGAGCTGTTCGAGGCGGGACGCGGCCAGGGGGCCAGGCTCAACGGCGCGTCCTTGCACGTCACGGGCGAGGCCGCTCTCTCGCGGGCGCTGCTCGCCACCGGATTCCCCTACGACGTCTGGAAGACCGCCGACCGGCCGATGCGGCTCATCGACACCTTCGTGCGGCGCGCGCAGGGTATCCGCCGGGCGGGGAGCGCGGCGCTCGACCTGGCGTATGTCGCCGCTGGCCGCTACGACGGCTACTTCGAGGGCTTCCTCAAGCCGTGGGACCTCGCCGCGGGGATGCTGCTCGTCGTCGAGGCGGGCGGGCGAATCACGGACCTGACCGGCGCGCCCGTGGACCTCTTCGTCGGTGACACGCTGGCGACCAACGGCGCGCTCCACGACGAGAATGGCGGCGCTCTCGCGGGCCGCGCTGGAGTCGCTGAAGTGATCGCCGTCGACATCCCTGGAGCGGGCAGGCTCGAGCTCGAGCACCTCGTCTGCGACTACAACGGCACGCTTGCCTGTGGCGGGAAGCTCCTCGACGGCGTCGCCGAGAGGCTGACCAGCCTTGCGGGCAAGCTCGAGGTCCACGTCCTGACCGCCGACACCTTCGGGCGCGTGCGCCAGGAGCTTGCGGGGCTGCCGGTCACGTTGCACGTGCTGACGGCCGAAGAGAGCAAGGGCGAGTACCTGGCGAAGCTGCCCTGCTCGCAGAAGCGCGTGGCGGCCGTCGGCAACGGCGCGAACGACGCGGTGATGCTCGACCGCCAGAGGGTCGGATTCGCCATCGCGGTGCTGGGCCCGGAGGGGCTCGCGGTGAGCGCGCTCGGGCGTGCCCACGTCCTGGTGCGCGACATCCGAGATGGGCTCGATCTGCTGCTCGAGCCCTCGCGACTGGTCGCGACTCTACGGACGTGATCCTGCGGCGAACCACTTCGTCCGCGCGCTTGCGCAGGCCTCAGCTGGTGCCTGCGTCATTCGTTCCCGGTCCCGTTCCGGATCTGCCTGGTGCTTGATTCGTTCCTCATCACTGCACAGGGCTGGAGGAGGCCCGCGCGCTCACGCTTGCGGCTCACTTCGCGGGCCGGATCTCCACGGGTTCGAACTTGAGCTTGCCGATGAGCCCCGCCGTGTCCGCCTTGGCCTCGCTGCCCAACGCGATGTGCGAGGGGTCGGCCACGAGCTGGTTGAACGTCGGGTCCATCTGCACCCACTCGCCGACATAGACCTCGACCCACTCGTGCCAGTACAGCGCCGGCACGCCGTCGGCAGCCTTCATGTAGACGAGCCCGTCGATCCGCTTGGCGGGGATGCCCACCGCGCGCAGCAGCGAGGTCATCAGCAGCGCGTGCTCGGTGCAGTCGCCGCGGTGGGTCGAGAGCACGTCGGTGGCGCGGTCGCTGGAGGCTCCGTACGCCTTGTCGAGGTAGCCGTTGACGAAGGTGTTGACCTTCTGCGCGGCGGCCCACGCGTCCTTCTCTTCGCCGACGATCTCCTTGGCCTTGGCGACGATGGCCGGCGCGTCCGACTCGACGGCGAGGTTGGGCTTGAGGGCCTCGGCCAGGTCCTTGTCCCCACCCGCGACGACCGGCCGCTGGGCGCCGCTCTTGGGCCGCCGGGTGGTGACCGTCAACAGCGCCGTGCCGTCCTTGCCCTCGGAGACGGACTGCCGCCCGCCGGGGAGCGCCATGTCCTTGGCCAGGCCGGGCACGCGCCAGACGATCGACGAGCCGGGCTCGCGGATGCCGTCGGGCAGCGGCTTCTCCAGCACCACGCGGGTCAGGTTGAAGATGTCGACCTTGTCCAGCTGCTTGGCGACCTGCTCGCTCTCCGCCTTGCCCACCATCACCTCGCCGAACTGCAGCTCGAGCTGCCGGCCGTCCTTGGCCACGACGCAGACGATGGGCAGCCGGCTCTCCTCCTCGATGGTCTTGGTGCGCGCGGCGGGCACGGAGACGCCGGCGGCGGTCACGGTCACCTCGCCGTCGAACTCGGTGTCCACCTTCTTGTCGGCGAGCAGCCGCTCGAGATCGAAGTTGGCGCCGGCGCGCTTCTGCCGGGTGGCGATGACGACGCGGGCCGGGTCCGCGTCCTCGACGGTCTCGGCCGTGGCCGGGAGCTTGCGGACCTCGTCCGGCACGCCCGGGCGGACCCGCTTGAGCTCCACCGCATCGCCCACGTTGCGCGCGATGAGGACTTCGTCGCCGCCGTCACCATGCTTCTCCTGGCGCAAGACGAGCAGGCGCCCGCCGTCCTTGTGCTCGTAGTAGCGCTCTTCCTTGACGTCGCGCTCCATGGCCTGCCCGCCCACGCTGGCCTTGATGACGACGCGGCTCTCGGCGACGACCACCTTCTGGCCGTCGAGCTGGCCCTCGCGCATGTCGGAGAAGGCCCAGCCCGCCTTCTTGCCCAGCACGTAGAGCCCCATCCACTCGCCGCCCTTGGGGCGCGGCAGGGTGAGCACCTTCGGCAGGGGCGTCGCCGGCTCGGCAGCTTTGGCGGGGGCGGCGGCGGCGGGGGTGGCCGTGGCGTCGTGGCCCGGAGCCTGGACGGTCGTGCTGTTGCGCGACGGGGTGCAGGCAGCCAGGGCGAGCAGGCAGGCGAGGAGGATGCGCTTCATCGAATCTCCGGTCGGCGTTCGGGAGAGCGGGCGGTAAGCCTAGAGCCTCCGGCGAGAAAGCCTGAAGCCCAAATTCCTGCAGGGTCGAACGCCTGTGCCGCCGGGGATGCTCCCGCGCGACGCCATGCGACCGATGAGACGAATGGGACCGATGGGACCGATGGGACCGATGGGACCGACGGGAGTGGAGCTACTCGTCGGCCTTGCGGATGAAGGTCGGCTCGCTGTCCGGGTCGGTCGGTGAGGTCCCGGGCTGCCTGGCCCCACCGGAGCGTGCGTCCAGGTAGGCGACGATGCGGCCCACCAGCGACGGGGACTCCTCTAGGCCCGGCGGCGGCTGCGTGAAGGACTCCTCCATCAGGCCGGAGAGCGTCAGCGAGTTGGCCGAGAGCGCGTGCTTGCGCTGCACGGCCTCGAGCGCCGTCAGCAGCTCCGCCGCGCTCTGGAAGCGCTTCTCCTGCTTCTTCTCCACCGCCTTGAGCACCACCGCGTCCAGGTCCTTGGGGCAGTCGCAGCACTCGGACGGAGGCGGAGGCGGCGTCTCGCTGGTCACGGTCTCCATGATGGCCCGCATCGACTTGCCCTTGGCCTTGAAGGGCGGCTGCCCGGCCACCATCTCCGTAGAGCACGATGCCCAGCGCGAAGAGGTCGGTCCGCGCGTCGACGCTCTCGCCCATCACCTGCTCCGGCGAGAGGTAGCCGATCTTCCCTTTGATGAGCCCGACGGTCGTCGTCTTCGAGGCGCCCTTGGCCTTGGCCACGCCGAAGTCGGTGAGCTTCACCGAGCCTTCGAAGCCGATGAGCACGTTCTGCGGCGAGATGTCGCGGTGGATGATCGGCGTGGGCCGCGCGCCGCCCCCGAAGTGGTGGGCGTGGTGCAGCGCCAGGCACAGGTTGGTGCCGACGTAGAGCGCCGCCTCCAGCGGCAGCCGCCTCCCCGCCGCCGAGAGCTTCTCGATGAGCTGCGAGAGCGACTCGCCGAAGACGTACTCCAGCGCGAGGTAGGGCACGCCCTCCTCGATCCCCAGGTCGAAGATCTGCACGACGTTGGGGTGCGAGAGCCGCGCGGCGATGCGCGCCTCCTCCTGGAACATCGCCAGGAGGTCCTTCTCGGTCGCCAGGTGCGGCAGGATGCGCTTGAGCGCCACCGGCTTCTCGAAGCCGTCCGGGCCCTCCTGCTTCCCCAGGAACACCTCGGCCATGCCGCCCGTGGCGATCTTGCGCAGCACCGTGTAGCGGCCGAGGCGAGCTCCCTGTTCCATGGCGGCCCGATGCTACGCCAGCCACGGGAGGCGTGTCGCTCCCGCACCTTGAGGTAGTGTTTGCCCCGTCTTCGGTTCGGCCTCGCCTCGTCGCGGAGAAAACCATGCTCAAGCGCGCGCTCACCGTCGCCCTGTTCGGCGCCACGCTCCTGGTCTGGCCGTCCTGCGGCGGCGACCCGGAGGAGGCGGAGAAGGCGAAGGTCTTCCAGTACCTCCGCGGCGAGCTCAACGGGACCTGGAAAGGCACGACCCCTAGCCGCGAGGTGGTGACCCTCACCTTCGCCCTCGCCAACGATCCGGCCAAGGTCCTCGTCAACAAGTGCACGTCCCGCGGCGGGCTCGTCCAGGCGGCCTTCGCCTGCGTCACCACCTATGACCTGCCGGTGACCGCGAAGATCGACTCCAACGACGGCACCTATCGGGGCGACCTGAGCGGCAAGGCCACGGCCCTCGGCGTGGCGAGCGGCGTGAACCTCAACCTCACCGGCGCGACGACGCTCTACGGCGAGGCCAAGGGCCCGAACATGACGGGCAGCCTGGGCACCTCGAGCGTCATCACCATCGCGCTCGAGAAGAACTAGGACGTGAACGCGAGCACGAAGAAGGCCCTGGCGCTCGTCGTGGCGCTGCACGCGCTGCGCCTGTGCGCCGCGCCCTTCTTCGAGCTTCGCGCCGCAAGAGGCGTACTACGCGCTCTACGCGCAGCACCCGGCGCTCGGCTACTTCGACCACCCGCCGGCCGTCGCCTGGATGCTCTGGCCGTTCTTGGAGCCTCCTGGGCCACACCGAGCTGGCGCCGCGGCTCGCCGCCTGGCTGACGACCCTGGCCACCGGCTTCGCCTTCTTCGCGCTCGCGCGCCGCACGCTGCCCCGCGCTCGGCGCGGGACGGCGCTGCTCGTCGCCGGTACGACGCTGCTGGCCTCCGTGGTCGGGCTCGTCGCCACGCCGGACGTCCCGCTGCTCCTGTTCTGGACGCTCTCGCTGCTCTTCCTGCACCGCGCCGTCTTCGGTCCGCGAAGGCTCGACTGGGTCCTCGCCGGGCTCTGCATGGGCCTGGCCTTCGACTCGAAGTACACCGCCGTCTTCCTGCAGCTGGGGCTGCTGGCCTTCCTGCTCGCCTCGGCGCGCCACCGCCGGCTGCTCGCGACCCCGTGGCCCTACCTGGCGATCGCCGTCGCGCACCTGGCGATGGCGCCGGTCTATTACTGGAACGCGACGCACGGCTTCGCCTCGTTCCTCTTCCAGACCTCGGGCCGCGCCGGGAACGTCGGCGGCCTGGGAGTGGTCAACGTCGCGAAGCTCCTTGGGACTCAGACCGCGCTGCTCCTGCCGCCGCTGCTCTTGGCCATCGGCTGGGCGCTCTTCGCCGGGCTGCGCAAGGCGAGCCGGGCGCTGCGACCGGTCGTCGCCCTCCCCGACGGGCGAATCGGGGTCGAGCTCAAGCGCGGCGGCGGGGACCGGAGAGCGTGGCACCAGGTGGCGTTCCTGCTCGCCTTCAGCCTTCCGCCGATCGCGCTCTTCGGCGGCCTCTCGCTCTTCGCGCTGGTGAAGCCCAACTGGCTGATGCCGGCCTATGTCGCGGCCATCCTCCTCGCGGTGCGGCTGGTGCCGGCGCCGCGCCTGTGGAGGTGGCAGCTGGGCTTCGCGCTCCCGCTCTTCGCGCTCGCCGCGGTCGAGGTCCTGGGCTATCCCGTGCCCATCCGCAGCGACGACACCTGGTTCGGCTGGAGGGAGCTCGCCAGGCAGGTCGAGGAGCGCGCGCGGGTGGCCCGTGCCGACTTCGTCTTCGCGGACGACGAGTACAAGACCACCGCCGAGCTGCGCTTCTACGGGAGCCTTCCGGCGTTCGCGGGCAACGTCCTGGGCCGGCGCGCGCTGCAGTTCGACTACCTGGGCGAAGACCTCGCGGCGCTGACCGGCAAGGACGCGCTCTTCTTGGACTCACGGCCGCGCGAAGCCGACGAGACCGGTCCGCAGGGAGCGCCTCCCGCCGACCTCAGGGCCCGCTTCGCCGAGGTCGAGGCGGAAGCGCCGATCGTCGTGCGCCACCGCGGCGAAATCGTCAGGAAGTTCGCGGTCTTCCGCTGCCGGGGGTATCGGCGCTAAGCGCCTGAAATCAGGCCCGTTCTGGGTGCCCGAAATCGCACCATGGATCAGGTACTTGCGGTCGTGAGGCGGTGAGTCACCACATTAGATAGGGCGTCCCAGTCCAGAAGCCGTCCAGGCGGCCACTCAGAAGCCGGACGAGGAGCGTTCGAATCCGCCCCTGGACCGGTCGTTCGGGCAGCAAACCGGCAAGTGGCAGCCCGCAGGGGTGGCTCTATAATCGCCGCCCTGTTCTGCCGCGGAGGCTTCATGTTCCCCCGTACTCACGTCGTGCTGGCCGCGCTCCTGGCGTGGGCGCTCGCGGGCTGCAACTGCGGCGAGGTGCCGCTCGAGGCGACCGAGGACAGCGGCGGCGCGATCGCGACCAAGGACGGCTCGCAGCCCATCGTCGACGGCTCGGTGGTGGTGGTCGGCGACGGCGGCGTGATCCCAACCGGCGACGGCGGCACCCTCCCCACGGACGACGGCGGGACGATCGAGCCCAACGATGCCGGCGGGCCGGCGGACGCGGCCTGTCCTCCCATGACCTGCGACGGGCTGTGCGGACCGGTGCGCGACTTCTGCACGGGCGTGGTCCTGCAGTGCGGCGGCTGCACCGGCGGCCTGGTCTGCGAGCTCGACAGCCACATCTGCATGGTGCCGGCCAAGGACTGCGCGGCGCTGGGCGCCGAGTGCGGCGCGGTGCGCAACACCTGCGGCGAGCGCCTCAACTGCGGCGACTGCAAGGACGTGAGCAAGGAGTGCGACCGCAACACCCACCGCTGTGTGGCCTGCTCCAACCCCACCTGTGAAGACCTGGGCTACCAGTGCGGCCAGGTCTGGCTGGGCTGCGGCCCGTTCACCAACCTGACCGACTGCGGCACCTGCCCCTCCGGAAAGGTCTGCAACGACGCCTTCCACGTGTGCGAGTCGCAGTGCACCACCCCGCCCGCCGACGTCGACGTCTGTGGCGCGGTCCGCGCCGAGTGCGGCTTCGTCAGCAACGGCTGCGGCGGCCTGGCCAACTGCGGCGGCTGCCAGGGCGAGGAGAAGTGCGGCGCCCGCGGCATCGGCAACCGCTGCGACCCGCCGGAGCTGGCCAACGAGTGCGTCGCCGCCAACCGCGAGTGCGGGAGCATCACCAGCGCCTGCGGCCAGAACCTCGACTGCGGCAAGTGCGGCGACCCGTCGCACATCTGCACCGCGGCCGGCCGCTGCGAGCCGCCCTGCAAGCCGGCCACCTGCGACACCACCTACGCCGCCACCTGCGGCGTCGGCCTGCCCGAGCGCTGCGAGGCGAGCAAGACCATCGACTGCCCGTGCCCCTCGGGCGAGGTCTGCACCACCAACGTGCCCGGCACCACCGGCAGCTGCGTCGTCCCCTCCGGCTGCGACGTCTTCGGCGCCAGCGGCGCGCCCGGCCAGAAGTGCTCCAACGGTCCGTCGCCGGCGTTCCCCAAGGGCGACGGCTCGCACCTCGCCTGCCCGTGCGCCGGGGCTGGGGTGTGCGTCAAGGACGCGCAGGTCGTCACCGGCGAAGAGACCGGCACCTGCTGCCTCAACGGCAACGTCTGCCCGCCCAACGCCTGCAACAAGAGCGTGCTCGACACCTGCACCGGCGCGCAGGTCGACTGCGGCTGCTCCACGGCCGGGACGCACTGCAACAAGCCGGCGTTCCTGTGCGAGCAGGACCACACCTGCACCAACTACGGCGCCGACGGCGAGGCGGGCGACCCCTGCTCCATCGGGGCCTCGACCTTCTTCCCGCAGAACGACACCACCAACCTCGCCTGCCCCTGCGACAACGGCGGCATCTGCAACAAGCCCGGCCTGACGCAGATGGCCGACCCGGGCGAGAAGGGCGAGTGCTGCTTCAACACCGTCGCCTGCGGCGCCAGCGAGTGCAACGTCACCAAGAACAACGCCTGCACCGGCGCGGCCATCTCCTGCCGCTGCACGGCGGCCGGCTTCCACTGCAACAACACCAACAACACCTGCGAGGCGGACAGCGGCTGCTCGGCCTTCACCAACGGCCAGGAGGGCAGCAAGTGCTCCAACGGGGCCTCGCCCAGCTTCCCCAAGGGCGACGGCACCAACCTGGCCTGCCCCTGCAGCCAGCCCGGCGCCGAGTGCTTCAAGAGCGGCTCGCCGCTGCCCACCAGCAGCCCGGAAGAGGGCCAGTGCTGCGTCCCCGACACCTGCCCGGCCAACTTCTGCGGCACCATCACCAACCACTGCACCGGCGGCACCACCCAGTGCGGGTGCACCGCGCCGGGCACGCACTGCAACACCGCCAACAACCAGTGCGAGACCAACCTGACCTGCTCGAGCTACAGCGCCACCGGCCTCGAGGGCGCGGTCTGCTCCAACGGCGGCGCCTTCAGCAACGGCGCCACGCCGCCCTCGCTCCTGACCTGCCCGTGCGGCGGCACCGACCTCATCTGCTCCAACGGCGCGGCCACCGTCGGCAACACCAACTGCGGCACCGTCACCTCCAAGGTCTGCGCCGGCGACGGCGACTGCACCGGCGCCGGCGAGAAGTGCGTCGGCAAGCGCTGCGCGGTGCCCTGCCAGACCGGCACCTGCTGCCACAACACCGTCACCTGCGGCGCCAACCCCAACCGGCGCTGCAACAACGCGACGCTCAAGAACGCCTGCACCGGCGAGGTGCTCAGCTGCGGCTGCGACGCGGGCTACTACTGCGACGCCCCGGTCGACGGCACCTGCCGCCCGTACCTGACCTGCGCCTCGCACGTCCCGCCGGCCAACGGAGCGCAGGACGCGCCCTGCAGCACCAGCAACAACACCGAGTTCCCGCGCTGGCCGACCCCGCCCGGCAACTGCACCGGCGCGAGCTGCGTGGCGGACACCACCGGGCGCACCTGCAACTGCACCGGCGGCCGCGTCTGCTCGGTCGACCCCGACGGCTCCGGACCGGGCGCGGCACACCAGGCCGGCGCCGGCGAGGTGGGCGCCTGCTGCACGCCGCCCACCCGGCCCGCGGGCAACGTCGGCGACGACTGCACCGACATCTTCAACGCCTGCACCGGCCAGATGATGCCCCGGCCGTGCTCGAGCGCGAACTACTGCGACAGCGGCACCGGCAAGTGCGTGGTCAACCACAACTGCGCCTTCTACGGCGCGACCGGCGCGGTGGGCGCCATCTGCTCCAACGGCAATGACCCCACCGACTTCCCGCGCTTCCCGGGCGACGCGACGGGCCAGACCTGCCGCTGCACCGCCGGCAACTGCTACAAGAGCAACGCCGTGGTCAGCGGGGCCACGAGCGGCACCTGCTGCACCCCGCCGGTCATCCCCGCCGGCAACGTCGGCGACGCCTGCACACAGATCTTCGACGCCTGCACCAACCGTAACCTCGACCGGCCCTGCGCCTCGGGCAACTACTGCAAGAACGGCACGTGCGCGGCCTACGAGACCTGCGCCAACTACGGCGCCAACGGCACCACCGGCGCGCCGTGCACCACCTCCGCCAACGCCTCCTGGCCCAGGGGTGACGGCACCAACCTGACCTGCGGCTGCCTGGGCGCCATGGTCTGCTCGGCGAGCGGGCACGTGGCGAACGCCGGCGAGGTCGGCGCCTGCTGCCAGCCGCCCACCGTCCCGGCGGGCAACGTCGGCGACAGCTGCGCCCCCGTCACCAACACCTGCACCGGCCAGACGATCAACGTCACCTGCAAGTCGGGCAACTACTGCAATTCGAGCAAGGTGTGCGAGGCGTACGAGACCTGCGCCAGCTACAGCGCCACCGGCGGCCAGGGCTCGGTCTGCTCCGACACGCCGAACGCCTCCTGGCCCAAGGGCGACGGCACCAACCTCACCTGCCCGTGCTCCACCGCCTCGCCCTACACGCAGGCCCGGTGCCTGAGCGGGACCTGCGGCTGCACCAAGCTCAACCCCGCCAACTGCGGCGACAACGGCAAGGCCGACGGCTGCGGCGGGACGATGGTGTCGACCTGCGGCGCCCCGCAGATCTGCTACTCCAACGCCTGCTGCACCCCGCCCGCGTGCCTGACCGGCGCGCCGGGCAATCCCTGCGGCAGCCTGAATGCGTGCGGCCAGAGCAAGAACTGCAGCTGCGCCACCACCATCGGCGGCTTGAACTACAGCCACAACGCCTGCGACTCCGGCACGAACAAGTGCGTCTGCGATCCCTACGTCGGCTCCGGCTCGGTAGGCGACTGCGCGACCCTGGGGCCGGGGGTCCACGACAACGGTTGCGGCGGGAAGATCACCTGCGGCGGCTAGCGAGGAACTCCACCATCATGAAGCGCACCCTCGTCCTCGTTGCCCTCACGCTCACCGGCGCCGCCTGCGCCGACTACCTCATCGACCGCCCCGGCGGGGGCGGCTTCGCCGACACCGGGCCGCGCGACGCCTCGGTGCGGGACGGCGGGTTCGCCGACGAGCCCGACACCGGGCCCGCCTACGTCCCGGACACGGGCTTCGGCGGGGTCTGCTCCGCCGAGGTCAAGCCCATCAAGCTCAACCCGCTGGACCTGCTGGTGGTCCTCGACGTGTCCTACTCGATGGACTACGACCAGAAGTGGCTGGCGGTGAAGTCGGCGATGAAGTCCTTCGTGTCCAACCCCGACTTCAAGGGCCTGGGCGTCGGGCTGCAGTACTTCCCGCTGCGCACGCAGTGCAAGGTCGACGCCTACGAGCTGCCGGCGGTGCCCATCGGGACGCTGGGGGCGGCGATGGACGTCGGGGAGATCATCAAGAGCTCCCTCGACCTGCAGCAGATGTCGGGGGGCACGCCCACGGTGCCGATGCTCGAGGGCGCGACGGCCTACCTGAAGGGCTGGCTGCGCGACCACCCCGACCACCGTGCGGTGCTGGTGGTGGCCACCGACGGCATGCCCGACCAGAGCTGCACCGCGGTGACCGAGGGGCTGCCCAACAGCCTGGCCAACGTCATCGCGGTGGCCGACGAGGCGGCCAAGGGCACGCCGAGCGTGAAGACCTTCGTCATCGGCGTCGGCGACGACCTGAGCACGCTCGACCAGTTCGCCAAGGCCGGCGGGACCGACCGCGCGCTCCTGGTCAACGTGAAGCAGAACGCGGACGTGGCCTTCCTCAACGCGCTCACGCAGATCCGCCGGGACGCGCTGGGCTGCGAGTTCGCGGTGCCCGACCTGACCACCATCATCCGCGACCAGGCGCAGGTGCGCTTCGAGCCGGACGACGGCTCCGGCGAGCAGCTCTTCCCGCAGGTCGACGGCCGGGACTTCTGCGGCAACGGCCAGGGCTGGTACTTCGACGACCCGGAGGACCCGCGCAAGCTCATCCTCTGCAACCAGACCTGCGAGAGCGTCACCCAGGGCAAGACGGGTGTGCTCAACGTCGAGTTCGCCTGCTCTCCGACCTAAACGACCCGCCCCCGATTCCGATGCCCAAGACCATGCGCATTGCACTGCCCGCCCTCACCGCAGCGCTCCTGCTCTCGCCGGCCGCCGCCCGCGGCGCCGACGCGCTCGGCCTCGACCTCTCCTCCGGCGCCAACAAGGACGCTTCGCTGGGGCTCGACCTCTCGGAGAAGTTCGAGGGGGACTTCACCCAGGGCGCGCGGGTGGTGGCCATCCCGCCGCTGCGCGCCAGCGACGGCCGGCCGGACCTGGTGGCCTTCCGGCTCATCCACGAGGCGCTCTCGGCGCGGCTGGGCGAGCGGTTCGTGGGCCTGGAGGCGACGGTCAAGGCCATCGAGGAGGCCAGGCTCAGGGGCCCGGCGGTCACCACCAGCGAGGGCATCACCAAGATCGCCGTGTCGGTGAAGGCGCCGCGCGTCCTGCTCTTCACCTTCGAGAAGGGCTTCAAGCTGACCGCGGTGGCGCTCTCCAAGCCGAGCGCCATGCCCACGCGGCAGAACGCGTGGCCCTGGACCAAGAAGACCGACCTGGCGGTGGTGAAGGGGTGGATGGACCTCTTCCTGATGGCCAACCGGGACGTGCTGCTGCCGCCGCCGCAGCCCAAGCAGGAGCCGGTGGTGGCGCAGGTGGCGCAGGAGGGTGTGGGCGACACCGAGAACGAGGTCAGCCGCGAGGCCGAGCGGGCGAAGAGGGACGCTCAGAGCGCGATGGAGAAGCGCCCGATGGCGATGGTGCTGGTGGGGGCCGGCGCGACGCTCCGGGACTTCACCGCGCGCACCAGCCGGCCCATCGTCCCGCAGGCGCAGGGCCCGATGACCGGCTTCTCGGTCGACCTGGCGCTCTACCCCTTCCGGATGATCGAGGGGATGAAGGACGTGGCCGGCGGCAAGCTCAACGACTTCTCGTTCGAGGGCCACTACCGGCGCACGTTCGCCAACGCCCGCTTCGGCGGCACCGACCCGTCGCTGCCGCCGGCGTGCGGAGTGGAGGACGACGAGACGATCGCCCGAGCGGCGTACCGCTACGACTTCGGCGGCCCCTGGCCGCGGGTGGGCATCTCGTTCGGCATGGCGTGGGAGCGGGCGCTGATGAAGTGCGACGAACCGGTGCTCTCCACCCGCTACAACTCGACCGAGCTGCACCTGAAGATCCTCCAGCCGATCGTCGGCGAACAGCTGCAGCTCGAGCTCTCGGGCGGGCCGCGGTTCCTGGTCTCGACGCGCGCGGCGGGCAACGCCGACCGCGCGTTCTCGGCCGAGGCGTGGGTCGTCGGACACCCGGTGGAGTACTTCTACGTGCGCGGCGGCGGGCGCTGGACCAACACCCGGCTGCGAACGTACCCGGAGGGGATCGCCATCACGGACATCCGGTACTTCGTGGGACTGGAAGTGGGCGCGGCGCTGTAGCCCCTCTCCCGTCTCCCCGTCGCTACCGGGTTCCACGGATTGAAGGGCAGTGGGCCCACTGCTCCGGGGAGAAGCCCGCCTCTGCTTGATGCGGCCTTCGGCGTGACACCACGACCGGCGTCTCACTCGGGTAGGACCCGACGGACCCTTGCTCGGGCAGGCATCGTGTCGAGCCAGTGGTCGGGCGGAGCAGAGCCGGGCTTCTCCCCGGAGCAGTGAGCCCACTTCGCTTCAGTCTGTAGAATCCGATCGCGACGGGGAGACGGGAGAGGGGCCAGCTACGCGTCCCACTTGGCCCAGCTCACCTTGAAGTCCGCCCGACCTTTCCCCATCGCCACCAGGCTGCACCTGATGTCCCTGGCCTTGGTCATGTCCAGCGAGACCTGGAACGCGGCCCGGAACGCGGCCATGCACAGCTCGGTGTACAGGCCGGCCGGGAAGGTCAGGTGGAAGAGGACCTCGGTCGGGCCGCGGCTGTCGATGTGGAGGTCGGTGCCCTTGTGGAAGCCGCCCAGCTTGACGCCCGCGCCCTGCAGCAGCACCGCCGGCGAGGCCAGCGACATCACCGCCCGGAACATGAAGCTGAAGCGGCCGTCGAGCAGGCTGGCGTTGTGCTCGTACAGCCAGCGGTCGTACTCGCCCGCGCCCATCTTGTAGGCGTCGCCGATGGCCAGGTGCAGCCCCATGCACGCGGCCTCCGAGACCCATGCCGCGGAGGCGATGGGCTTGGTGACGAAGGCCAGGACCTCGTCGGGCAGTCCCTGCGGATCCTTGAGCGGGTGCTTCTCGAGCAGGACCCTGCAGATGGAGCCTTTGGCCTGCGCCTCGGGGAACGAGGCCAGGCCCTGCGGCAGGGAGTCGACGTACTGCGCGAGACGGGGATAGCGAGTGCGATCGAGCAAGATGTCCTCTCCCGGCCGCGATGCTAGCGCACTGCGCTCGAGGCGGCTCCTAGCGAATCGACCGGTGGAGCCGGAACCAACGAGGGTGCCGGGGGCTTCGGACTGCGGGCTCCGGCTTCGGGGCAAGCCGCCTGCGGCCTGCAGTGCCCGAGGCCCGAAGTCGCCCCTTCGTCGATCTTCGCTAAGGTCCCTAAGGTCCGGGGATCACCGCGAACAGCCCACCGCCTTCGCGAAGGATGCGCACCACCACGGCCTCGTCCCGGGCGGCGCGGACCGCCGTGACGAAGTCCTGGGGCGAGCGGACCTCCTGGCTGTTGGCTTCGACGATGACGTCGCCGCGGCGCAGCCCAGCCCGCCCGGCCCGCGACTCGGGCTGCACCTCCGTCACCAGGGCGCCGCCGCCGATCTCCAGCTGCTGGCGCAGCTCTTGAGGCACCGGCCGGAGCGAGAGACCCAGGCTCTCCTCTTGCGAACCGCCGCCCTGGTTGCCCCGACCCTGGCCCGCCTTGGCCGGCCGCTCGCCCAGCGTCGCGGTCGCCTCGAGGGTCGTCTTCTTGCGCTGGACCTTGAGCGTGATCTTGTTCCCCGGCGGCATCGCCGCCACCCGCCGCGAGAGGCTCGCCGCGTCCTTGACCGCCTCGCCGTTGAGCGCGACGACCACGTCCCCCGCCTTGAGCCCCGCCGCCGCCGCCGGGCCGCCCGGCTCGACCGAGGCGACCAGCGCGCCGCCGGGCTCGCCCAGGCCCATCGCCTTGGCGAGGTCCGGGGTGAGGTCCTGCACCGTCACCGCGAGGTAGCCGCGCACGACCTTCCCGTTCTGCTCCAGCTGCGGCAGCAACGACTTGACCAGGCTGATGGGCACCGCGAACCCGATGCCCTGGCCGCTGGCCACGATGGCGGTGTTGATGCCCACCACGTTGCCGTCCAGGTCGAAGAGCGGCCCGCCGGAGTTGCCGGGGTTGATGGCGGCATCGGTCTGCAGGAAGTCGTCGTAAGGGCCGGCCCCGATGACCCGCGCCTTGGCGGAGATGATGCCGCTCGTCACCGTCAGCTCCAGGCCGAAGGGGTTGCCGATGGCCATCACGAAGTCGCCCACCCGCAGCGTGTCGGAGTCGCCCAGCGGCGCCGCGACCAGGCCGCGCGTCTCCTTCAAGCGGACCACCGCGATGTCGGTCGCCGGGTCGGTGCCCACCACCTTCGCCGTCAGCTCGCGCTCGTCCACCAGCCGCACCAGCACCTCGTCGGCGCCTTCCACCACGTGGTTGTTGGTCAGGACGAGCCCGCGGTTGGCGTCGATGACGAAGCCCGAGCCGAGCCCGGTCTCGACCTGCGGGCGGCGCGGCATCGACGGACCCTGCTCGCCGAAGAAGTGCCGGAAGAGGTCGTCGAGGTCGCCCTGGGCCCCGCCCCGGACGCGGCGGTGGGTGGTGACGCCCACCACCGACGGGCGCACCCGCTCGACCAACGGCGCGAGCGACGGCCGCTCCAGGCCGCTGCCTCCGACGCCACCTATCGGCCGCGCCGGAGCGACGGGCGTGGAGGCGGCGCCACCTGGCGCCTGGGCGTGGGGCGGGGCCTGGGGCGGCGGAGGAGGCGAGGAAGCCTGCTTCTCCGAGCCACGACACGCAGCGGGGAAGAGCGTGAGCGCGACCGTCAGCGCCAGCCACGAGCACCGAGCCATGACGACCTCCGTCTGCGAACGAGGCCGCACAAGATAGGGACGCGACCCGGCCGGGGAAGCCCGCCCGATGGGAGGTCGGGCCCGAATGCCGAGCACCGGTCAACGCAAGCGACGGAAGGGAGGAACGGGGGCTTAGGGAGTCGTGCGCGGCGTGCTCTAATGTCCGCCGTTCGACGCCGAAGAGCTTGGAGGGGCACCGCGATGAAGACACTGCTGTCCTGCCTGGTCGTCGCGCTCGCGACGCCCGTCGTCGCGCAGGCCGCCGAGTTGCTGGCGCCCGTTCCGCTCCCGGTGGTGGCCCCGCCAGCTCCGGCGGCTGCCGTCGCACCGGCTCCTGCTGCAACTCCGGCTCCCTCTCTCTCTCCCGCCGCAGCCTCAGCCTCACGACCCGCGGCCTCGGGTGGCAAGCTGAGCGACGACGATGCCGCGGCGGTGGAGGATGTGCCGAAGGTCGGGACGCGGCACTTCGGCATCCTGTACGGGGCCGGCCCGGGCGTCTTGGCGCTCGACCTCGAGATCGACCACTTCTACGGCTTCGTCAGCGCACCGCTCCCGCTCGTGCTCTTCACCAACGCCGACCTGGCGATGGGCGCGCTGGCGCTGGGCGCGACCTTCGCCCTGCCGCGCGATCCGCGCTGGAGCTTCGACGTCTGGGCGTTCGGCGTGCCGGCCCACAACACCGGGCTCGGGTGGGACAAGCCGCAGCTGATGGTCACCTTCGGGGTGGGCGCGGGCTTCCACTTCACCAGCCAGAAGGGGTTCACCGTGGCGCTCAAGGTGCCGCTGCTGGGCAGCACGGTCTCGCTCGACGGCAAGGATTTCTACGACGCGGGCGCACGCGCCGCCTCCTTCTACGAGAACGCGGTGCTGGCGCTCCCGGTGGCTGCGTTCGGCTATCGGTTCTGACCGGGGAACGCCCATGACGAACTTCGCCCAGACCCTCGTCGCCGTCTTCGTCCTTCTCCTCTCGATGGCCTCCGTCGCGCGGGCCGATCCGCCGCAGGCGCCCGCCGTGCCCGACCCGGTCTTCCGCGCCGTGGTGGGCAGGCAGGTGGAGCTGCGCCTGCTGGATGGAAGGACCGCCGCCGGGCAGCTCTTGAGCCTGGAGGCCGAGAACGCGGTGCTCGTGCTCCCCGACGGCAAGGTGATTTCGCTGCCGCGCGCGCAGGTGCTGGAGGTGCGGCTCTCGTCGGCGGCGATGGCGGCGGCCGCGACCGCGAGCCCGACGCCGTCCACGTCCGCCGTGGTCGTGGACCTGCCGCGGGCCGCGAAGGCTCCAGAGATCCCGTCGGTGGACCGCCACTTCGGCGTCCAGTTCGGCCTGGCGCCCGGCATCCTCGCGCTGGACCTGGCCTATGGCTCCTTCTACGGCTTCTTGAGCGGCTCGCTGGCCCTGCCGCTGTACTCGATCGGCTCGGGCAACAACTTCGGCGGGATCACGCTGGCGCCCGGGCTGACCTTCAAGCTGGCCGACGGCCACAACTGGTACTTCGACCTCTTCGTGCACGGGACCGTCGCCTGGTACGGCCACCAGGACTACGGGTACTACCCGTACGGCTACACGAAGCGGACGTCGGTGGACGGCTCGGCGGGCCTGGGCATGGGCTTCCACTACACCTCGCCTTCGGGGTTCACCGTCGGGTTCAAGCTTCCCATCATCGGCGCCGCGTTCGGAGAGGACGTCAGCGACCAGAAGAGCTCGGGCGGCTACTACTACCTGAACGCGCTCGTCTCCTTCCCGGCCGCGACGATCGGCTACCGCTTCTAGCCAGGGCGGCGATACTGCACGCCATGACCGTGCGAATCGTGGACGTGCCCGTGCCGCCGCTGCCCCTGGAGCCGCACCTGCGCCCGGGGGTGATCGACGTGCGCCGCAGGCTCCTGCTCTGGGTGGCTCTGCCGATGCTCCTGTGCGCGGCATGGGCGCTGGCGGGCGGCGGCCAGCAGGTGAGCGGCTCGATGGTGCTCCTGGTGCTGGGCGGCTTCGCGGCGCTGGCGACGGCGCTCTTCTGGGGCAGCGCGAGGCAGCAGCTGGCATTCACCGCGGCGAACGCGGCGGCGAGCACGCTGGTCTACGAGGGCAAGCTCGCCGAGGCCTGTGCGGCGTTCGAGGCCAACGCCGGCCGTTTCCGGGCGCCGGCGCTGCATGCCCTGTCGGTCTTCAACCTGGCGGACACCGAAGTGCAGCGGGGGAACCTGCGGCGGGCGCTGTCGCTGGCGGCGGCGGTGGCGACGCACCGCAGCCTCCTGCGCAGCCCGATGGTGGCCTCGAGCGCGCCGTCGCTGGTGGCGAGCTGCTATGCGCTCTTGGGCGAGCTGGAGAACGCCAAGGCCTGGATGCCGGAGGCACAGCGGGCGGCGGCGACGACCGCCATCGAAGTCTGCCGCGTGCCCGAGGCGATCATCGCCTGTCGGGAAGGAAGGTTCGCGGATGTCGCGCGCATGTACCGCGAGCGGCGCCGGGCGATCGAGGCGGCGCTGGCGGGAGAGGACCTGCGGGCGCTGCGGCTGATGCGGGCGTACGCCATCGCGAGCGACCCGGCGAGCAGCGAAGCCGAGAAGGCCGAGGCCATCGCGATCGGCAGGCCCGGAGCGCCGGGGGAGTGCGACTACCTGGCGACGAGCTGGCCGGAGCTGGGCGAGTTCCTCAAGCGAAGCGGCATGAGCCGCTGAGGCCAGGCGGTCGGGGGCGCTCAAACACGAAGAGCAGCAAGCTGCGCCGGCACGAGGCCGGCGATCCGAGGGCCGCGGCGCCAACCCACGGTAGCCGCAAGGCCGGCGAGGACCGTGGCGTCATTCAGGAAGACTGCGCCAGCGCTCAGTAAGGAGTCGGAGCAGCTCCGACGAAGATCGCCGAAGCCACGGGACGAACCCCCTCCCGCAGTTCTTGGGAGGGGGCAGGGGGAGGGCCGCGAAGGTGGCTACGAGTCCTTCTTCTTCGCCCCGTCCTTCTTCCCGAACAGCTTGTCCATCAGCCGCTCCCACCAGGTCGTCTGCCGCGGGATGACCGTGGAGTGCGCCGTCACCACCGGCATGTCCGGGTCCGACACGTGCGCGTCGAGCTTGGCCTTGACCGCCTCCGGCGTGTCGAGCGTGGTGAGCGTGGCCTGGACCTTGAGGCCGCGCGACAGCTCGCGGGCGGTGAGGGTGAGCAGGCACTCCGCCGAGAGGTTGAACGAGACCGACACCTTGACGTTGCCCTTGGGAGCCTTGGGCAGCGGGGAGATGTAGAGCGTGCCCAGGAACTCGGCCTCGCGGGTCGTCTCCCCGTCGCCCTGGAAGACCACCAGCTCGATGGACTCCTGGTTGTCGCGGGTGGTGGCGATCTCGTACTCGCGGGTGTGCGGCAGCGGGGTGTTGCGCTCGATGACCTTCTTGAGCCGGCCGCCCGGCAGCCCGATGCCGATGGACATGGGCAGCACGTCGATGAGCACCACGCCCTCGGCCTGGCCCAGCGAGTGCGCGAAGAGCGCGGCGCCGATGCCCACCGCTTCGTCGGGGTGCACGCCGTGGTGCGCCGGCTTGCCGAAGAGCTTGGCCACCCGCTCGGCCACCAGCGGCACGCGGGTCATGCCGCCGACCAGCAGCACCTCCTCCACGTCCGCGGGCTGCATCTTGCCGGCGGAGAGCACCTCCCGCGTCACCGCGAGCGTCCGCTCGACCAGCGGACCGACCGCGCGCTCGAACTCGTCGCGGCGCACGGTGAGGTCCAGGTCCAGCGGCTTGTCGTGCACCATCATCACGCACGGCAGCTGCACCCGCGTCTCGCTCTCCTCGGAGAGCAGCCGCTTGGCCTTCTCCGCCGCCTCGGCCAGCCGCTGCGCCGAGGCCTGGTCGGTGGGGTAGTCCTTGCCGGTGCGGTTCTTGAACTCCTTGGCGAGCCAGCCGGCGAGCGCGGTGTCGAAGTCGACGCCGCCCAGGAAGGTGTCGCCGCCGGTGGAGACCACCTCGTAGACGTTGTCGTGCAACTGCAGGAGCGAGACGTCGAAGGTGCCGCCGCCCAGGTCGAAGACCAGCACCGTCTTCTTCAGCTGCCGCCCCCAGCCGAAGGCCAGCGCCGCCGCGGTGGGCTCGTTGATGATCCGCTCGACGTGCAGGCCGGCCAGCGTGCCGGCCTGGCGTACCGCCTGGCGCTGGGGGTCGTTGTAGTAGGCCGGGACGGTGATGACCGCGCGCTCGACGTTCATGCCCAGGTGCTGCTGGGCCAGCTCCTTGGCCTCGAGCAGGATGAGCGCGGAGATCTCCTGCAGCGACCAGACCTGGGCGCCCAGCTTGACCGCCGCTTCGCCCTTGGGGCCGGCCACGATGGCGTACTTGAAGCGCGCCTTGACCTGCTCGATGACCGGAGAGGTGAGCTGCCGGCCGACCAGGCGCTTGGCGCCGTAGATGGTCTGCTCGGGGCTGGTCACCAGCTGCTGCAGCGCGCGGTGGCCGACGACGAGCTTGTTCTTCGGCGTCAGCCCCACCACCGAAGGGATGGTGTTGTGGCCCTCGCGCGAGGGCACGACGTACGGCTTGCCGCCCTTGACGCAGGCGACGCAGGAGAAGGTCGTGCCCAGATCGATGCCGATGATCGGGCCCTTGGGCGTGCCGATGACGGGCCGGACCCGGGCCAGCGGGTTGTCGACGAGCAGCGCTGATGGGCCGGACGGATGGGAAGGTCGAGATGGGGGCCTGGAATCGGGCATGGTCTCCGTCCTCGCGGGCAGTGGGAGCGAGTGGAGTCCATCGTAGGGCACGGGTCCGGAAGGTCGAGGTTCTGGCCCGGGGCGGACCGCTACTTCGGGGCGACGACGAGACCGCCTTCGACCCAGTAGAGGAACTGGGAGTCGGCCTCGAGCCGATCGATGGCGCCGTTGGTGGAGTAGATGGCGTGCGCGGGTCCGCCCTCGATGGGCTGCCGGAAGATCGCCTCGGACACGCCTTGGCGTTCTCCGGGGCCGCAGTTGAACTCGGAGTACCCGACGGCCCAGTAGACGTCGGTGTCGTCGATGGCGAAGTCGCGCACGCCGTCGGGGTAGACGCCGCAGGCGTGGTCGCGGGGCTCGGACTTGGCCCAGGACTTCTCGTTGTCGCCCTGGCCGAGCTTGTGGCCGGAGAAGCCGTCCCCGTTGCCCCAGAGGACCCAACCCGCCATCACCTTGGGAGGCGTCGAGGAGGAGTCATAGTCCCCATCGAATCCAGCCCTCGCGGACGACGGCGTCGGAGCCGGGGGCGATGCGCCAGAAGTCGTTGCCGGAGAAGAAGAGGATGTCCTCGCCCCAGGTGGCGGCGGTGCCGCTCATGCCAAGGTCGAGTCGGGAGGACGTGCCGTCTTGGCGAGAGATGCGGTAGAGGGTCCCCGAGAGGTCGGCCACAAGCACGAAGCTCGAGGTCGCGCCCAACAGCCGGTGGATGACGAGCCCCGCAGGGACCAGATCGACGAGCGGCCGGCCGAGGCCCTCGCTGACGAGCAGCCGAGGCTCCGCGTCACCGCAGGCCCAGAAGACGGCGTCGCCAGCGCTCACCTTCCCTTGGCAGTCGCGAGGCAGGGGCCGTGTCCCGACGGTCTCGGTGCGGCCCGAGGAGCGGTCCCAGCGGACGAAGCGCATCGTTGAGCTCTCGACCTCGCTCCACGCGAGGCCGGAAGCCGTGGTCACGAAGAGGCGGGCCTTGGGGTTCGCAGCCGGCCGGCAGGCCGTGAGCGCCAGCGCGAGGCAGCAAGCGCTGGCCCAAGCCAGTGAGTTGGTCTTCACGGGTGAATCCTCAGGTGCGGGAAGCGACGAGCGCCCGGCCCTTCAGTCAGGCCAGCATCATACATCCGGTGAATGGCGATCCGACCGCGCGCAGGCAGACGCTCACGCGTGCTCGTCTTGTGGGGGACGGTCCGGCGACAGCGGGCGGATGACCCGGCACGGGTTGCCGGCAGCGAAGACCTCCTCGGGGACGTCGCGGGTGACGACGCTGCCGGCGCCGATGACCGCGCGCGAGCCGATGCGCACTCCGGGCAGGATGATGGCGCCGCCGCCGACCCAGACGTCGGAGCCGATCTCCACCGGCTTGCCGTACTCGTGTTGGCGCCGGAGCACCGGGTCGAGCGGGTGCATGGGCGTGTAGATCTGCACCGCCGGCCCGAAAAGACAGTGGCTGCCGATCCGCACGCGGCAGACGTCGAGCACCACGCAGTTGAAGTTGAAGAAGACCCGCTCGCCCAGCTCGATGTTCGAGCCGTAGTCGCAGAAGAACGGCGGCTGGATCCAGGCCGAGTCCCCGCCGGTCGCCAGCAGGGCGCACAGCAGCCGCCGCCGCTCGTCCTGGTCGGCCTCATGGGTGGCGTTGAGCGCCTGGCAGAGATCGCGGGCGCGCGCGCGGGTCGCCACCAACTCGGGTGCCATGGGGTCGTACGGCTCGCCCGCCAACATCTTCTCGCGCTCGGTCATGGCAGCAACCTGCCTCGCCGAGGCGCGGGCGTGAAGCCCCGGGCGGCGCCTTCAGTACACCTTGAGCAGCTTCACCTTGAGCTTGAACTCCGGGTGGCGGAAGTCGGGGACCTGCACCTCGCCGGTGGTCTCGTCGAAGGTCCCGGTGTTGAGCCCGGCGATGCCCATCAGCGCCAGGTACCAGCCGTCGCGCAGGAGGCTCATGTCCGAGAGCTTGCGCTGGTAGACGATGCGCCCTTCGAAGGACCAGGTCGTCCGCAGGCCCTCGGGGTGGATGCCGATGCCCTTCTCCGGCGGCGGACCGAGCCCCGCGACGGCGACCGGCGCGGTGCGCATCACGTGCGCGTCGAAGGCGGCGTTGCCGGAAGGCTGGGTCAGGGTCAGCTGCAGGAGCTTGCCATCGCTGCCCTGGCGGATCTCGACGATGGCCAACAGGCCGTTGCCGAACTTGCCCTCGGCGAAGTCTCGCAGCGAGCGGCCCATCTCCAGCTTCTGCCGCAGGGCGTCCGGGCCCACGCCGCCGCCGAAGAGGGACTGGCCCTTCACCATGCCCGAGCCTTGGAACTTCTGGGCGTTCATCGCCAGAGGCGTGTCCCCGTCGATCTGTGGGGCGGGGCCGGGGATGGCGCCGGCGGCGTAGGGGTTTCCGGTCTTGGTGTAGCGCGAAGCGCCGTCCTGGTAGGCGGCGAGCAGGTCCTTGGCGGCGTCTCCGGAGAGCAGCTTGCTCGAGTCGATGGCGGCCTGCTTCTCGAGCTCCTTGCCCAGGCCCGAGAAGTACGGGTCGACGCCGTTTCGCGCTCGCGAGGTGGCCATGCCGTCGCGCAGCCAGCCGTCGATGTTGCGCTTGCCCTCGGCGGCGCCGGCCTCGCGCTGGGCCTTGGGGTCCGGGAAGCCGCCCGGCTCGTTGCGCCAGGTCTCCCCCCAGCCCTTCCCGCCGCCGGGACCGACGGCGAGGCTGCCGACTCCGGAGTGGATCGAGAGATCGAGATCGCGCGCCTCGCCGCTACCCGCGCCGTCGGGAGCTTCGGCGCCGGACGAGGGACCCGAGACCTCCTGGTGCCGCCCCTCAGTGCCGTCCGAGGCAGAACCTCCGATTTCGGCGACGCCATCGCGACCGCCGCCCGCAACCGGGGGAGCCTCGACCTTCTCGGGAGTCTTGGCAGCCTGGGCGAGCTTCGGCGGCTGCTTCGCCGGCTTCTGGAGAGCGGCGGGTTCCGGGGCCGGTGCGGCGCGGGGCGTCTCGGAGGGCGCTGGGGAGGACGGCGCTTCGGCGGATGAGACCGGGGACGAGACGTAGTGGACGGAGATCTCGATGGTCTCGGTGGCGGGCAGCGGCGCCGGTCGCAGCCGCATCACGAGCAAGAGGAGGGCCGCGTGCAGCAGCACGGACGCCAGCACGGCGAATCTCCGAGCACGCGAGCCCATCACGAGAATCAGTATCGCGGCGCCAAACGGGCGTTCAAGTGCCTGGCTGGGCGCCGGTCCGGAAGACATACGGGTGAGGGTGGGGGCGATTTCGCCGATGGAGGACGTTGCCGGCGGCTGAAGCCGCGCCTGGGCGTGCGAAGTCCGCCTTCGCGGACTGATGCGGCGCCGCGGGTGCGAATTCGCACGGGGATCGGCGTAGCGACGTTCCGGCGCGTCCGCGGCTGGGGGAAGGTGCGCGCCACACACGGAACGGAATCCCGCCGCGAGGACGACCATGCTCACGCACTTCGATGACTACCCCATCCACCAGACCAGCGAGCCGGTCGCGCACCCGTCGCCGACGGACCGCAACTTCTACGACCGCTACTGGTTCAACGGCATCGCCGAGGACGGCCTGTACATCGGCGCCACCATGGGCCTGTACCCGAACCGGCAGGTGATGGACGCGGGCTTCAGCATCCTCTTGGGTGGCAAGCAGCACTGCCTGCACGTCTCGCGGCGCGCCCCGGGCGAGCGCAGCGACCTGCACGTCGGGCCGTACAAGCTCGAGGTCGTCAAGCCGATGCGCGAGATCCGGCTGCGCATCGCCGGCAACGAGACGGGCATCGAGGCCGACCTGACCTTCCGCGCCCGCACCGCGCCGCACGAGGAGCCGCGCAGCCGCTTCCACCAGGACAACCGGCTCATCATGGACACCAGCCGCTTCGCGCAATACGGCCGCTGGGAGGGCTGGGTGAAGGCGGCGGGGCAGAAGGTCGACGTCCGGCCGGAGAAGGTCTTCGGCGCGCGCGACCGGTCGTGGGGCGTGCGGCCGGTGGGCGAGCCCGAGCGCGGCGCCACGCCGCAGAGCGAGCCCGGCATCTACTGGATCTGGGCGGCGCTGCACTTCGACGACCGCTGCGTGCACTACGAGACCCTGGAGGACCACGACGGCACCGCGGTGATGAACCACGCGTCCATCCTCCCGGCCTATCCGGAGATGGAAGGAATCCCCGCGAGCGAGAAGGGCGCCGTGCCCTGCCGCGCCGTGCACCAGATCCGGTGGAAGAGCGCGACGCGCTGGCCGGCGAGCGCCGAGCTCGAGCTCACCTCGCCCGACGGCAAGAAGCAGCCGCTGGTGATGGAGCCCATCTCGCGCTTCCACCTCAAGGGCATCGGCTACCAGCACCCGCTTTGGGGCCTGGGGATGTGGAAGGGCGAGGAGGCCATCGCCGGCGAGGTCTTCGACGTCGACTCGCTCAGCCCGCGCGCCTACGAGGACAACCACGCCCACACCGTCTGCCGGCTGCGCATGGGCGACAAGGTGGGCATCGGCACGCTGGAGACCGTGGTCCTGGGCTCGCACGTGCCGAGCGGGTTCAAGGGGATGCTCGACGGGGCGGCGTAATCGGGCTTCGGGCTCCGGGCTGCGGGCTTCGGGTCTACACCTTGAACTTGGAGATGCGGAGCGTTCCTCCCCGCGGTTCGCAAAAGGCCTCGTGCGCTCGGATCGCCGGCCTCGTGCCGGCACGCTTGCAGAACCGGCCCACCGTTCGACCAATCCTGAAGCGCATGAGATCGGGTCGGCAGATTGAGCCCCGGCCCCTCGACAAGCTCGGGGTGTCGAGGTGTCACGCCGGAGGAGGAATCGAGCAGAGGCGGACTCCTGTCATGAACAGTGAGCCCACTGAGCTCCATCCGAACATCCGTCAGCGAAGGGGAGGCTGGGAGGGGCCCAGCGCCTTGAGCCGCTTCTCGATCCTCTGGATCTGGAACGCCTGCCTCTGCACCTCCGGCAGCTTCTGGGCGAACTCCAGCGCCTCCTCCAGCACCTGCCTGGCCGCCGCGGGATCGCCCTTGGCCTTGAGCAGGTCCGAGCGGTTCTCCAGCAACCGCAGCCGTCGCGGTCCATAGACCTTCGCGAGCGCGCGGTCGCTGGCCGTCAGCGCCTCGTCGAGCTTCCCCAGCGCCTGGTAGAGCTGCGCCAGCCGCGCCGGGGCGTTGTAGTCCGCCGGCAGCTCGCGCTCGGTCTGCTCCAGCGCCGGAATGGCCCGCGCGGGGTCGCCCAGCTTGAGCGCCGCCGAGACCCGGTGCGCGTCGAAGGCCGAGCGCGCCTCCGGGCTCTTCGCCTTCGCGGCCGCCTCCTCGAGGAACGTGAGCCATTCGCCCGCGAGCTTCTTCGCTCCCTCGGCGTCCTTGGCCTCCTCGCGGCAGCTCACCAGCGAGTCGTACAGGCTGGATCGATCGTCGGCGAGCACCGACTCGAGGCCTACCGCTTCCCGGGTCAGCGGCTCGAGCACCGCGATGGCCTGGGCGCGCCAGCCCTCCCCGGCGGCGGCGAGCGCACAGGACAGGCCGGTGGCGACGGTGTTGGCGAAGGAGGCGCCGCGCGGCATCGAAGCCGCCTCGGTCACGGCGGTCGCGGCGCAGGTCGCGAGGTCGCCCTGGTCGAGTTCGGCCAGGACGAGCGACTCGATGGCGCGGGCACGCCGGGGCCAGCTCGGGCCGCCGGCCATCAGGGCCGCGCGGAAGTCCTCGACGGCGTCTGCCGGCTCCTTGCCGGCGTAGTGACGCAGGCCTCGGTCGTAGGCCGCCTCCGCGGCCGAGAGTGCCTCGACCGCCGGACGCACGGCGCGCTCCGCGTCCTCGAGCATCTTCTCCAGCTGCGGGACGGTCGCGCTGCCCAGCCACTTGAGGGCGACGGCGCCGGAGTCGGGGTCGACGACGAACAGCGTGGGCCACGCCTCCACCGGGTACAGCTCGAGGAAGCGGGCGTTCTGGTCCTTCTCGGTGTCGATGCTGAGCCAGACGAACCGTCCGGCGTGCTTCACGAGCGCCGCGTCCGAATAGACGTGGGCGCGCATGAAGCGGCAGGTGTGTCACCACGAGGCCCAGGCATCGATGAACAGCGGCACCTTGCGCTGCCGGGCCAGGGCGACGGCTTGGCCGAGGTCGTCCTCCAAAAACGGCAGGAGGTGGGGCTCCCCGGTCGAGGCCGTGGCCACGGGAGCGGAAGGCGCCACCGGAGCCGGGGAGGCGCTGGGCGCGACGCGGGTGGAGGTCGCCGTGGTGGCGCAGGCGGCGAGGGAGAGCAGGGCAACGCAGAGCTGGCGCATGAGGGGAGGATAACCGCATGCCTCTGCCGGTTCGACCCGACCTCACCCGGAAGCCGGCCCGGCAGACGGGCGGGAGTGCGCTCGGGCCCTGGACGCAGGCGCTCGCGGAGTCCTAGCCTCGGGGCACGGCCGGGAGGAAGAAGAGAAGGGACCCATCGTGCGAACTCTGGTCAGCATCGTCGCCATCGCCCTCGGGTGCTCGGGGTGCCTCTGCCCGTCGTTTCCCTCCCAGCCCGAGTACGACTGCGAGCAGCAGGCATCGGGAGCCTCGGGCTGTGCTCCGATGGACCCGGAGAACTACCCGGCCGGGACGACCTATCCCGTGGACTGCCGTGTCACGACGACCAGGAAGCAGCCGGCCGACGTGATCGTCGGCTGCCCCAACGGCACCCCGCTCACGTGCTCCTGCCGCGGGATGAGTGACGTTGAGGGCTCGAGCTTCTCGTGGTCCTGCCCGATGTAGTCCGGCTGACTCCAGCGTCGTCCGGTCCGTTTCGAGTCGCTATCGCCTCCCCATGATCGACCGTCCTCATGAGCGTTGCGTCGATTTGAAGCTGCGAGCCCTCGGCCAGGCCGACGTGGCCCTGCTGCGCGAGTTCCTCTACCTGGCGGTCCATGTCCCGCTCGGCAAGCCCGCCTACCCGCGCAGCATCGTCGACCTGCCCGCGATCCGGGTCTACGCAGACGGTTGGGGCGCGGCGGGCGATGCCGGCTTCGTCGCCGAGGAGGCCGGCGAGGTCGTGGGAATGATCTGGGTTCGGCTGCTCACCGGCGACCGCCGCGGCTTCGGCTACGTGGACGACGCGACCCCCGAGCTGGCGATGTCGGTGCTCCCGAGCCACCGTGGCAAAGGCATCGGCAGTCGGCTGCTGGCCGCGATGCTCGAGGACGCGCGCGGTCGCTACCAAGCGCTGAGCCTGAGCGTCGACCTCGACAACCCCGCCAAGCGCCTCTACGACCGGACGGGCTTCGTGGAGTTCGGCGGAAGCGGCGGGTCGGTCACGATGGTGCTCACCTTGGGCTCGTCCTGATTCGCGAAAGCCGAGTCCAGTGTGTCTCCCAGATGGACTCGATGGACGGGATGGACGGGATGGACGAAGCTGCCGCGGCCCCGTTCCGCACGAGTCGAACATGAAGAAGACCGCCGTTGCCGTCATCGCCTCGCTGGCACTCGTTCCAGCTCCGGTGCTCGCTGATCCACCCCGCGGCTTTGGCGCGCTCGATCTCGGTGGCGCCCTGGCCGCGCCGCTCTCCGGTGGCGGCGCCAACCGCTGGTACCTGGGCGCGGCGCTCGAGGGCGGCCTCGAGCTCAACGACCTCCTGCAGGTCGGCGCGCGCGTCCGCTTCTTCCCCGGCAGCGCCGGCGAGCACGAGAACGGCTTGCGCTGGGGCTTGAACGTCTCGGCCGGCAGCGCCTCCGCGCTGGCGCGGCTGACCTTCGAGCCCACCGACGGCCTGGGCATCTCGGCGGGCCTCTCGGTCGGCTATGCGCTCTTCGGCGACTGCTACACGAACGGGACCCGGAGCTCCTCTTGCGGCGGGAGCGGCATCGCCGCCGGCCTCGACGTGCGCGTCGAGTGGCTGGCGCGCCAGCACTTCGGCCTGCACCTGTCCGTCGAGCCGCAGCTCGTCTTCCGCCTCGAGCGCGAGGCGACGGTCTTCGTGCCGGCGGCGTGGCTGGGCGTGGACTGGTAGGCGACCTTCGATCGTTGAGCCGTCGTGACCGGGGCAGTCGCTGCGCCGGGCCTTCCTGCTTCTGAAGTGAAGCAGCTGTGGCCCGGCAACCGCGCCTTCCCGCCACCTGTCTCCCTGGAGTTGTCGGGGCTTCGCGCGGCCTGGCGCCAGGCATCCGCTTTGCTTTGAGCCGGCGCCATGAATGCCACGCTCGTCCTGCTCCTCTCCGCGCTCGCCGCTGCGCCCCGTCCCGCCGAGCTCATCGCCTGCCGCGACCCGGAGGTCGCCTACTCGCTCACGGTCGACGACGCGCTGCGCACCGGCGACACCCGCGTGGTGAGCGTTCTGGGCAGCGGCTTCGATTGGCTCGTCCAGTGCGCTGACGGCACCACGCTCATCACGCACGAGCGGATGATCGCCTCCGACCGCGAGTGGCGCGTGACCGACGCCGGTGTCCTGCCCGGGCAGGAGCGCGTCCTCGACATCAGTGCGGTGCCGCCCACGCTCGACCTCACCTGCGCCTGGAAGTTCGTCCAGGTCGACCGGACGCGGCTCGAGCAGTGGGCCGCCGCCACGCGCGCGCTTCCGCCCCCGAAGGCCGCGGGCCGCTGCAAGAACGCCGATTCAGGGGAGGTCGACGTCTCGATGCGCCGCGGGCTCGTCCCAGGGACCGCCGAGCTCTTCGTCACCGACCTCGATGTCCGGTGGACGGCCGTGATCGACCGGAAGGCTCGGACGGCCGAAGGCGCACTCCAGCTCTCGGGCGAAGGTGCTCGCTGCTACTCGGCGGCGGGGCGCCACTGCGCAGGGACACGTTCGGTGACGCTGGCCCCCCTGAAGCTCGACTTCGGGGTGGAGGAAGAGGTGGGCGAGTGCAGGATGGACGTCGCCGCGGCGGAGCGGATCCTCGCTGCCGCCGGGGTCCGATAGCCACTCTCGCGTGGCCCCTCCCCCGCCTCCCCGTCGCTGACGGGTTGCACGGATTGAGGTCGGGTTTGCTCATTGCTCCGGTGAGGAGCCCGGCTCTGCTCGTCTCGGCCCTCGGCGCGACACGGGGACCTGCGCTTCGCGATGTGAAGTGACCTCCCTCGTCCTTCGGTGCGAGGCAAGGGTCTGCGCGTCACGCCGTAGGTCGTTGAAGGCTCCCACGAGCCCGCTGGAGTTGCTGGGCTCCGGCGAATGGGCGCTCAGTCCGCCAGCGCCATGGCGATCTGCGCGGCCTGGAGGAACGAGGGCAGCGCGAGCAGGCCCAGCAGCGCGGTGAGCGGCGAGCGGGTCACCGCGAAGGGGGCGAGCAGCGGCAGCGCCATCAGCGTCACCAGGAGGGGCGACAGGAGCGCGAGAACCGTGTCCCAGGGCGCGTAGGCGTACAGGGCCGAGTGGTTGCCGCCATTCACGACCAGCCAGCGGTGGAGGACGCCCAGCCACACGAAGAGCCCGGCGCCCCACAGCGCGGCCAGGCCGGAGAAGAGGAGCGTCGCACGAGGGTCGATGGCCGCGGGCCGGGGTCGCATGCACGCGAGGACTGCAGGGCCTGTGCCTGGCCGCCGACGGCGGCTGCAGCCGGCTTGGTGGCGCTTCGCGCGGCTCGAAGGCCACGCCATGAGGAAGAACAGACACCCAAGAGCGGGAACGGGGCCCTGTGCGAGACTGCTGGCCCATCGACTGCAAGGCGTGCCGGCTCCAAGCGAGGATCCTCAATGACCCGAGTAGTCCAGGTGCTGTGCGCGTTCATGGTGTCGTCCCACGTCTCCGCGATTGCCTCGGCCGCTGAGGGCCGCGCCAAGCCCTGTGAGTCGGAGAGCGACGTCGAGCTCTGTGCGAAGCGCGCGAACGGGCAGCCCGACCTTCGCGACGAGGCGGACCGGTGCGGCGTCAAGCGGTGGCTGCCTTGCCGGTCCAGGGTCGGGCTCGGCTCATCCGCGCCGGCCGAGAGCGCCGTGCCGCCCCGCCTGGAACCGGGCGCATCCTTCGCGCGGGCCTCGTTCTACGCCAGCGGCTTCGTGGCCAGCGGCCCGCGGGTCACCCACGAGACGCTCTTCGCCGTGGCGGGCACTGGGACGAAGGACGTGTGGGCGGCGGGCGCTCGCGGGACGATGCTCCGCTGGGACGGCGCCGACTGGAAGCGCCAGGAGGTCCCGGTCACGGCCGACCTTCAGGGGCTCTGGTTCGCTGGAGCGGACGACGGCTGGGCGGTGGGGACCGTCGGGACCGCGCTGCGCTGGGACGGCACTCGCTGGAGCGCGGTGGCGGTGCCGGTGACGAACGCGCTGCTCGCGGTCTGGGGCACGGCGAGCGACTCGGTCTGGGCGGTCGGGACGGAGGGCGTCATCCTTCACTGGGACGGCAAGGCGTGGTCGCAGGTGGAGCGCCTGACCTGGCGCGACTTCAATGCCGTCTGGGGACGCTCCGCCAAGGAAGTCTGGGCCGGCGGCGACCGAGGCGTCCTCGCGCGCTTCGATGGCGAGCGCTGGAAGCAGGCGGTTGTCCCAGGAGTCGAGGGCAGCGAGTCCGGCATCCACGGGCTGTACCCGATCGGCGCCAACCGGCTCGGCCTGCTGCGCCCACCGGTCGGCTACTACGAGGATCAGGGCGGTCCGCTGGAGCTCACGCCTTCGGCGGACGGCAAGTCGTGGTCCGTGCGGTCTGCCGGCGATTCGTCCGACGCCCTCCACGCCGCCTTCGTCGGCAAGGCGGTGACGGTCAAGGTGGGCCTCGGCCTCACGGCGATCACCCGCCAGCGAACCGCGACGCTGCCCCGCGACTGGACGGCGTGGCTCGCGGCCTGGGGAGCCGCCGATGACGACGTGTGGGCCGTGGGCTATCGCGGTGCGCTCGCGCACTTCGACGGCAAGCGCTGGCAGGAGTGGGGGACGCGCTTCGAGGCGGAGGTCGTCGGCGGCGACGGTGCGGGGCTCGTCGTGCTGGGGAAGACGACGAAGGACCAGCTCGTGTCGATGCGGCGCAGCAGCGAGGGCTCGTGGACCAGGGTCCCGATGCCGGCCGACGCTTGCGCAGAGTCGCGTCCCGTCGGCTGCCGGGTCTGGGGCACGGGCCCCGGGGACTTGTGGATCTCGGGAAGGGAGCTGTGGCGTTGGGACGGCAAGGCCTGGCGCACGCAGGCCTTGGGCAAGACTCCGACAACCGAAGGCACCGTGCAGGCCTGGGCCGTGGTGGGAGGCGCGGTCTACGGCTGGGATGGAAAGGCCTGGCAGCTCCGGTCGCCGGAAGGCGAGGGCTCGTGGTCCGCGGTCGCCGGGTCCGGGAAGGCGGCCTGGGTGGTCGGAGAGAAGGGCGCCATCGCGCGCTTCGAGCAGGGGCGGTGGCAGCGCCTGGTCTCGCCGACGGCCAAGAACCTCACCGCGGTCGCACAGGTGGGCGACGAGGCCTGGGCCGTGGGCGCGGACGTGGTGCTGCGCTGGAACGGCAAGGCGTGGGTCACGGCCTTCGAGAGCAAGCTCGACTTCGACCTGCGCGCGGTGTGCGCCGACGGGCGCGGCGGCGTGGTGGCGGTGGGGGCGCTGGGCTACGCCGACGGCGACTTCTGGCCTGGCGGCGCCATCCTCGAGAAGGCCGGGTCGCGCTGGTCGCTGATTGGCGCGGCGCTCGAGCCATCCCAGTTCACGACGTGCGCCACAGGGCCCGACGGCCTGTGGTTGGCAGGGAGCGGCACGCTCTACTGGCGAGGGGCGCGGGCCCCCGTGCCCTGACCCGTCAAACACTCGGTCTTTGCCCAGGCACACATGCGACTCTTCCCAGCTCTTCTGGTCCCGGCCTCGCTGCTCCTGCTGTCCTCCTGCCTTTCCAATCGCGGCATTCTCAATCCAGCCGGAGTACCGAAGCGGACGGATCTCCGAGGGTGGGAGGCTGCTGATCGTGGTGGACGAGCGGGCGCGCATCTCCAGCATCGGCGACGCGGACCTCTCGGGCTTCGGAGACCCAGAGGAGCGGATCTTCGAGTTCTTCAAGAACCGGCTGCTCGAGGAGGCCCGCTCGCGCACCCGGTTCCGGGAGGTCTCGCTCGAGACATCTCCCGGATCACCGGTGGAGACGAGGACCTTGGAGGTGAAGGCGGCGAAGGACTGGGTGCTCGATCTCGACGTCCCGATGGATGGGGCTGAGTTCAAGACGGGCTGGGGCAGCCCGGACTTCGTGCTGCTCATCGGAAACGTCAGCCTGGGATTGCGGGAGGCATCCGGGATCGGCGTCAGGACCATCGACCAGGTCTCGAGGGTCACCACGCCAGCGAGGCGCGCCACCCGCTTTGCCCCATACCAGAACGCGACGACGTCGGTGACCCATACTCCACGAGTCGTGGTGACCGCCCCCGTGCCCACCAGGCGCCTCCACTACCGTTCCTCATTCGTGCTCTGGGACAACCACCGCCGCCGCGAGGTCGCGCACGGGTACTCCGACGGCTCGATGGCGCGGCCGGTGGTGCCCATGTCGTCCGTGACCAACGAGCCGATGGGGCCGCACTACTTCGACTTCCACTGGAACAGCTGCGCGCGCGACTACCTCGAGGGCGTGCTGGGCGGGCTTCCGTTCTAGCCGGGCATGGGCGCGGCAGAGCGAGAGCTATCCCGGCTCACGACGTGTGTCTCCGGCCCCGATGGCCTCTGGCTGGCAGGGAGCGGCACGCTCTCCTGGCGCGCGCCGAGGGTTTCGGACTGCGGGCCCCAGGCTTCGGGCTTGTGCTTCAGGTCAAAGCCCGAAGGGGCTAAGGGGTCTTCGAAGATCGGCTGCCAGGTCCTGTACTGGGCGCGGGTTTGGGCGCGGGCTTGGAGGCGGACTTGGGCGTGGACGCGGCGGGGAGGACTTCGAGGGCGTAGCCGTGCCGCCGTCCGTCGGCGAACCTGAGCAGGAGTGTGGTCCGGCCCTCCTCCCGGCCCCGAACCTCGATCTCGCCGGGAAGCAGAACGGCATCGGCCAAGCTGGGGTCGCCAAGCGTGACCCGAGCCACGCCGGCCACGGCGGTTCGCAGGACCTCTCCCTTGCGCACCGTGACGATCGTGCCCGTCAGCGACGTCGCGGGGACAGCAGCGGCCGGTCGTGGCTGGTTGGCCTCTTTGCTCTTGGTGACGACCAGGAGGCTCGCGGTACGCGTGCCGTCCGCAGCCCAGGTGAGCAGCGAGGTCTTGCCCTCCGAGATGCCCTCGACGACCACTCCCGCCGATTCGACCAGCACCGTGGCGACCTCAGGGTCACCCACCGCGGCGCGCTCGACCCCGGCCGGCGACAGCACCTTGCGCTCGCCGATGCGCAGAGGGATTTCCGGATCAGAATCCTGGGGCGAAGCAGAGAGAAGCAGGCCCAGGCAGACGAGCAGGCTGGTGAGCATCGAGCACCTCCCGGAGGAGGGCATCATCGGCGAGAAGCCCGGCCGACGGATAGCGGCGCAGACCCACGACTCGGTTCCCTTCAGCTGTAGAACCGCTCGACCTCGTCGCGCTGGAGCGAGCGGACCCCCAGCGCTTGGAGGTGGGCCACGCACTCCGGATAGAGCCGCTTTGCTGAGGTCCAGATCCACGCGGACCTGAGCGTCGCCCACGCCGGGTGCGTCGCCAGCTCCTTGATGATCGGCGAGCGCTTGTCGGACAGCTCCGCGTGGACCACGAAGCCGCGCTCGAAGCGCACGTTCGACAGCTGGATGGCCGGCGCGAGCGGCCCCAGGAACTCGCGCGCGTACTTGCTCTGCAGCTCCTTCGCGCGGCGCACGCCGTCGGCTCCCAGCGTCCCCGCCTGGGCCGCCAGCTGCAGCGCGATGAACTCGCCGTGCGGCCGCCCGCGCTCCTGCAGCCAGTCGGCGTAGACCTGGCGCGGGGCGTCGTCGCCGGGCGCGGCCCAGACCGCGGCGAGCAGCGCGGCCTCGGCCTTTGCGTCCTCCTCGGCCGAGCTGCCGAGCGAGGCGAGCGCCTTGGCGACCGCGCTCTCCTCGGCGGCCGTGAGGACCGCGGGCAGGGTGGCTCCGGCCGCGGCCTTGAGCGCCCGTTCGATCTTGGCGGCGAAGAAGTCGCGGAAGTCGGTGCCGCCTTCGGCGCCCAGGCCGGGCATCCGGTGCGCCTTCAGGTCCTCGAGCCGCGCGTAGGTGCGCGGGTCGTGCATCGCCTCGAGCGTCGCCACGGCGGAGGAGTAGAGCTTGCGCGCCGATTGCGAGGAGAACGGCTGGTCGAAGAGGATGGCCAGCGCGGCGCGGGCGATGCGCGGGTCCTCCGGCCAGCCCGCGAGCAGCTCCAGGCGCTCGATCATCTGATTGACGGTGCCCACGCGTAGCGCGGCGACGAGCCGGTGGAGGTCGGCCGGGTCCCGGGCACGCTCGCACTCGCGCCACTCGGCAAGCGCCTGGGCCGCAGGCTTCTGCGACAGCGCCGGCCGGCGGATCCGCGCGCCGAGCCGTTCGATCAGCTCGGCCAGCGCCGGAGCCTTGCGAGCGCGCCAGGCGGCCAGCAGCGACCGGAGCGCCTCCTCGGGCTGGGTCGGCACCAGCGCGAGCGCTCCGGCGAGGTCGGTGGACGCGGATGCGCTCCCGGCGTCCATGCGGCTCTTCGCCGGAGTCTTCCCGCGGGCCGGCTTCGCCTCCGAGGCCCCGGCCACCTTCACCGCGCCGATCGCTGCTTCGAGCTTCTCCGACGAGCGCCTGCTGGGCTTTGGTCAGGGCTGGACGCTTCGCCGCGGCCTTGGCGAGCTGCGCCGCCAGCGCCGCGATCTCCTGGCGCAGAGCCTCGTGGTGATCGGCGGCCTCGTTCGGGCGGACCTTCGCTGGCCAGTCGACGTGCAGCTTCTCGAGGACCGGGATTGAGCGCGGATCGGAGAAACGCTTGAAGAGCTTGAGCGTCTGCCACAGGTAGTGGTGCGACGGCGGGCCCGCGGAGTAGCGCGCCATCAGCGCGGTGCTGATGCGCGGGTCGAGCCCATGGAGCTTGAGGAGCGTCGCGAACCGCTCCGAGTCGTGGAACGGGTTCGGGTGGACCTGCGCCAGCAAGCGGCCGACGTCCGCCGGATCCTTCCTTCGTGCGATGGCCTTGAAGGCGTTGTCCTCGGGGATGGTGGGCCTCGGCAGCGGTTCACGTCCCTCCCCCAGCTTCGCGCCCAGCGCCTCCACCAGCTCGGCGATCTCAGGGGCGCGCGTCTCTTCCCAGGCGAGCGCCAGGTCTTTGAGCGCGACGGCGGGGTCGGAGGCGAGCGCGCTGAGGGCGGATTCGAGGCTCATGGGAGCTCCATCGGGTCGGTCGAGAGGAGCGGACCATAACCTGGCCCGCGGATGGTCGTAGCGGCCCGGATTGGCGCGGGCTCGCACCTCGCAAAGATCCCTTCGGCGCTGCAGGCGTGCCGCCGGGAGGACGGCCCGTTATCTCCAGACGTTGCGCGGACGAGACCGCAGGCGACTGCGGCCGGGGTCGGGAGGCGCAACCCATTTCTCGAAGACAGGATTCGCCCGAGGGACCGACGACATGAAGCCAATCCTCTCCCTGCGCCACGCGGTGCCGGTCGCGGCCCTCGCCGCGCTGAGCGCGCTCTCCTGCAGCGGCGGTTGCCCGGGGCTCGGTCCCAGCACCGGCATCATCGACACCGACAAGCGGGTCGAGAACGCCGGCTCCTACCGGCTCACGCAGCCTGGGCTCGAGTTCCTCCAGGCCAACCTGGGGACCATCCTGGGCGGCCCCTTCCTGAACGGCGTTGTCAGCGCCAACCTCGAGAAGACCGTCGGCGCCGGGGCCGGCCTCGACTACACGACCTGCCCCGCGGGCCCCAACCCCGGGGCGAGCCCGCCTTCGTGCGTGCTGGAGGCCGACTACCAGAACGTGAACCTGACGCTCACTCCGGACGCGCCGACCACGCTGCACCTCGCCGGCACGCTGCCGGTGCGTATCCAGGCGCTGCCCATGCACGTCAAGGCCAACTGCATCGGCAGCTTCTGCGCCATCGACAGCGACATCAACGCGTCGCTCAACGGCGACGGCGCTTGCCCGGGCGGGAACTTCGCCGCGCTGCCCACCAACGTCGACGTCACGCTGGCGGTCGACCAGAACCCGGCCGACCTCGCGCGCTACGGCTACACCGTTGTGCGCCTGCAGACGGTCAACTTCGACGGGAGCGCCCTGCAGAACAACATCTCCGTCTGCGGCGGGTTCTTGGGCTCCACGCTGGACCTGGTCAAGTCGGTGGTCCTGCAACAGGTCGCTGGGGCGCTGGTGAACCGCATCGCGGCGGACTTCGAGGGCCGGGTCTGCATCGCCCCCGATCTGAGCGCGCCGCAGCCCTGCCCGCCGGGCTCGACCGCGTCGAACGGCTACTGCCGCACCGCCGACACCAACTGCGTGACGCGCCTGCTGGGAATCCAGGGGACGGTGGCGGGCGACACGCTCCTGCCCCTGCCCGGGGCGCGCGGGAGCCTCGAGCTCGCAGTGGCGGGCGGCGGCGCCTCGTCCGATCCCGGCCGCCCCGGTAGGGCCCTGGGCGACCTCAACCCCGTCGCCGGCGGCGCCACGCTCAACCTCGTGGGCGGGCTGTCGCCGAACACGGGCGCGCGCTGCGCAACGATCGCGCAGCTGCTCGCCCCCAGCGCCATCCCCGTGCCCGACGAGCTGTCCTCCAACGCCGTCGCCGGCTGGCCCGCGGGCGTCCCCGGACCGCACGTCGCGCTGGCGCTCTCGGAGCGGTGGCTCAACTACGCCGTGGCCAACGCGTACAACGCCGGCCTGCTCTGCCTGGAGGTCTCAACGGCCGAGGACGCCGCGCTCGACTCCTCTCTGCTCGATGCCTTCGCGCCGTCTGCGCGGGAGCTGGGCCTGCAGGGCGAGACGCAGGCGCTGACGCTGCAGCTGCGCCTCGCCGCGCCGCCCACCGTTGCCTTCGGCGGCAGCACCGACCCGGCGACGGACCCGACGATCAAGCTCACCTGGCCGCAGGTCTCCGCGGACCTTTACCTCGTCTCGCACGAGCGCTACATGCGCGTGCTCACCGTGACGCAGGACCTGACGATCCCGCTGCAGCTCGAGCCCACGGCGGGCGTGAGCGGGCTCCAGCCGACCGTCGCGGCCATCGCCGGCGCCAACGAGGTGGTCACCAACGCGCCGCTGCTCGAGGAGGCGCCCGCGGCCCTCGCCGCGCCCGCCGCTGCGCTCGTGCGCGACTGGCTCGGCGCGCGCTTCAAGAGCCTCCCCGCCGTCGGCCTGTCGGTGCTCGGCCCGCCGACCGACCAGATCCAGACCTTGGTCCCGGCCATCGTGAGCGGGCAGGGGTCGCCGGGGCTTCGCGTGCTCCAGAAGGGCAGCGACCGCTTCCTGGGCGTCTTCGGCTACTTCCAGCTCGGCCTGTCGGACCGGAGCGCCAGGCGCTCCAGCGGCGCCATCGTCTCCCCGCCGCCGGCTTCGTCGGGACCCGGCACCGGCCTCGCCGCACTCCCCGCCGCCGCTCTCGTCGCGGTCGCCGCACTGCTCCTCGCCTTGGCGCGCAGGCGCACGGCGGTCGCTCGCGCGGCAGCGGTCATCCTCCTTGTCGGGACCGTGGCGTTGCCGGGCTGCAACTGCGGCAGCACTCCGCCCGCGACCGAGGACACGGGCGGGTCGTCCAGTGGCGACGGAGCGGTGGCCGCCATGGACGGCTCGACCATCGGCGCGGATGCGGGAGAGAGCGCCGACTCGGGCGAAGCGACCAGCGACGATGCTGGCGTGGAATCCGGCCGGGACGCGGGAAAGCCGGGCAAGGATGCGGGGCCGCCTCCCGAGGCGCTCCAGCCCGGCATCGCCGGCGCATACACCTCCGCGGTGCAGGCGGGCAGCGAGCTCTGGGTCGCCGGCTACGCTGAGCGCGATCCCAACAAGGGCCGCACCTGGGGCGACCTCGTGGTCGGTGTCTGGGATGGGGCGAGGGTGGGCTGGAAGGCGATCGACGGCGTGCCCGCCACGCCCGCGGTCGACCCCAACAAGTTCGACGTGAAGGGCTTCCGCGGCGGCCAGACCGCGCCGGGCGACGACGTGGGGCTCTTCACCTCCATGGCCGTGGACGGCGCCGGGCATCCCGCGGTCGCCTACTACGACCGGACGAACCGTGCGCTCAAGCTCGCCCGCTACGACGGCGCGGCCTGGGCGGTGAGCACGGTGGAGCAGGCTGCGGGCAGGGACCTGGGGCGCTACGCGAAGCTGGTGATAGAGGGCGCCCACTGGTTCGTGGCCTACCAGAGCCGGACGGTGCAGGGCGGCGCGGTGAACGCGGCGGTGCGTCTTGCGCGGGCGACAGAAACGGCGGGGCAGCCGCTCTCGTGGAGCTTCGAGACCGTGGCCCAGGGCACGGGGCCGTGCGACCCAGCGCTGTGCAGCGCGGGCGAGGTGTGCACCGCGGACGAGCGGGCCTGTACGCCGGGGCTGCCCAGTGGCGACTGCGGCACCTGCGATGCGCCCAAGCGCTGCGTGAGCCGGGACAACCTCGCCGCCTGCGTCTCGGTGACGACGTCCGCCGGCCTGGAGGGACCGGTGGCGCTGGGCAGCGGCCTCGCCATGGTCTCCACGGGTCCGAACGCCGTGGGCATCGCCTACGTGAATGGCGAGACGGGCGAGCTGTTCATCGCGACCAAGCTGGGCGGGTTGTGGAGCTCGACGAAGGTCGATGGTGGTGCGGGCGTCCGCTTGGGCCCGTCGCCGGCGCTCACGCTCAACGGCAAGGACTGGCACCTGGTCTACCGGGACCTCGGCAACCACTCGGTGCGCCACGTGGCGGTGGCCAACGGGGTCACTGTGGGGATGCCAGAGACCATCGACGCTGGGAACGCCGTGGCCGGCACTACCGGTCGCTGGGTCGGTGCCGATCCGGCGGTCGCAGTGGGCCCCAGTGCATCGTTGCGGGTGAGCTATCAGGACTCCACGTCCGGCATCCTGCGCTTCGCGCTCGGCGCCGCCGACCCCATGACCGGCGTGTATGGGTGGACCGTGAGCGAGGTCGTGCAGGCCGACTGGGGCGGCGCCTTCTCGCAGATCGTCGACGACGCCGGGACCTTGAAGATCCTCAACTGGACGCGGTCGGGCGGTGGCAAGAACGCGCGTGCCTCGGTGGAGCTCGTCGCGCCGTGAATCGGCGACCTGCGGTGAGGGCCGCCTCACGCGGGCGGCCCTTCGCGCACGCCGGACGCACTCAGTCCACCGCGTCCATTTCGTCCACGCGCTTTCGCCCGTGAGGCGGACAAGCCCAGCCTCGGCGGCGCTTGCTAAAGATAGGCAGCTACTTTGTGACATGAACGTGGCGCCCCTATTCCACCGCGCGCCCGCCGCCTGGATGCCGAAACTCGGCGCTGCTGCGAGGACAGGGCAGCGCTCAGGGTCTACCGTCCGCACGGGAACTGGGCCGGCGGGGCGAGACGCAGGCGTTGACCCTGCAGCTGCGCCGCGCCGCCCACCGTCGCCTTCGGCGGCAGCACCGGTCCGACGACGGACCCGGCGGTCGAGCTCACCTGACCGTAGATCTCCGCGGACCTCTACCTCGTCGCGCACGAGCGCTTCATGCCCGTGCTCACCTGACGCAGGACCCGACGGCTCTGCAGCTCGAGCCCCTGGAGGGCGGGGGCGGGCTCCAGCCGACTATCGCGGCCATCGTTGGAGCCACCGTGCCGCAGGACGCCAAATGAAGCCGCACCTCGCGCTGCAAGCGGGAGTTGTGGGCAAATGCTGGCGATGACGAAGGGCGCCCTCGGTCTATCGCTCGCTGGTCTCTGCCTGCTCTCGTGCGGAAGAGGAGAGCTGCGCGAGCGAGATGCAGGGGCGGGCATCGACGCGGCCGGTGGCTCCGGTCCTGCGGATGCAGCAGAGCCACGAGATGCTTCGTCAAGCGAAGACGCGGGCGCGGGCCGCGGCGATGCGGGGTCCGACGTCGCGGATGCTGGCCCGGACCGGTGCGGCTGCTACCCGCCTGCCCAATGCAATGGAGCGTGGGACGGATGCACCTTCGAGTGCGCGCGCTGCGACCAGAGCCTCAGGTGCCCAGGCGACGCTGGCTACTGCGACTACGACCCGTGGTACGAGGCCGGCGCCTGCCTCTACTTCATGCCGAACGAGTGCCCCGGCTCAGGCTCGCTACCGAAGGTGGTGGACGTCGAGCGGTACTGGCCATTCGGATGCATGGTCCTGGAGCGCTTTGGCGTGACTCGGAGCAGCAACTGCCAGGCGCACAACCTGGTCGACCTCGAGCGCTCCGAAGTGGTCCTGAGCTTTCGCTACCAGGCGCTCGATCCGGACGCTGGCGTCACCGAAGTGCCGCTGGGCTCGATGGCGATGACCGACGACCTCCGCGCCGCATGGCAGCTGGCGGTGAATGATGGCCTCTGGTGTCAGCGCTCAGCCCCAGTCACCGCGCTTGGATGCGGGTTCGATCTCCCGTCGGTCATCGTGACCGTGGAGGGCGCCGATGCGGGCCATCGCTTCGACTACTACGAAGGCGGCGGCACCATCCCGGCCGAGCAGGTCTTCAAGGCCATCCGCAGCACCTTCGAGTACACCCAGCCGCGATGGCTGCAGTTCTTCTGGGGACCGTCCGACGCCGGCTCGGAGCCATGAGCCGATTCCAAAGGTGAGCTTCGAGTCGAAGCGGGAGCCCCCTCCAGCTCCGCTGGAGGGGGTTTGGGAGGACTTCGTCACGCCTCGGCCGACCGCTGCGTCGGCGCCGGCGGCGGAGGCATCGCCGGCGGCTCGGTCATCGTCGGCGCGGGCGGAGGCGGCTCTGCCCGAGAAGCGCCCGCCGCCTGGCGAGTGCCCAGGTACAGGAAGTCGCGATCGCGCTTGGCGAGCACGCGGATGATGGCCGGCACGAGCACCAGCGCGCCGCCGGCGGTCACCACCATGCAGAAGGCGACGAGTCCGCCGAACTGGATGAGCGGGACGAACTTGGAGAGCATCAGCACCACGAAGCCGGCGACGATGACCGCCATGTTGTAGAGGATGGCGCGCCCCTTGTGGACGATGCTGTGCTCCAGCGCGGCGAGGATGTCCGGGCTCTTCTTCAGCTCGTTGCGGTACCAGGTGATGAAGTGGATGGAGTAGTCCACGCCGATGCCGATGGCGATGGACGAGGTGATGGCGGTGGCGATGTTGAGCGGGATGTCCAGCGCGCCCAAGAGCCCGAAGTTCGCCAAGAGCGCGAAGCCGATGGGCGAGATGGCGATGAGGCTCATCCGCACGTTGCGCAGCAGCACCAGCAAGAGCACGAAGACGATGACCAGGCAGACGATGACGCTGCGGATCATGCCGTCGACGAGCAGGGTGTTGACCACGGTGTAGAGGTGGGCGACGCCGGTGACCTGCACCTGCAGGTGGTTCTTCTCCAGGAACTCCTTGGAGAAGTAGTGGGCGCAGTACTCGCGCACCTCCTCGAGCTCCGAGGTCGGCACGCGCTTCATGTAGAGCATCATCCGCATCTTGTCGTGTGCGGGGGTGAGCACGTTCTTCACGTCGCCGGTGAAGATCATCAGGTACTGGCTGATGAGCTCCTGGGTCGCGGGGAGGACGTACTCCTTGGCGTCGCCGTTGCCGGCCAGCTCCTGGTTCATCTTCTTGATGACCGGGTTGAAGGACAGCACCTTGCCCACCTTGGGGTACTTGGCGCGGACGTCCTTCTCGAACTGGTCCATCTTCTGGAGCACCTCCGGCGTGACGATCTCCACCGGCGCCGAAGCGCTCTCGGCCGGGCGGGCGTTGGGGTCGCGCAGGTCGGAGTCGAGCACGACGTTGAGCACGGTGGTGCCGGCGAGCTGCTCGTTCAGGAACTCGTCCGCCTGGCGGATGGGGGCGCTGGTCTTGAAGAACTTGATGGTGTCCATCTCGGTCTTCATGAAGTACGAGCCGATCCCCGCGGCGACGCTGAGGATCACCGTCCCGGCGATCACCGCGCCGGAGTGCTTCTGGTTGAGGCGCACCAGGGCGTGCAGCAGCGAGGCGACCGGGCCATGGTCCTCGTCGGACTGGTAGGGCTCCTTCGGCTTGCGCGAGAGCAGGATGAGCGAGGGCATCACGAACAGCGCGCCGAAGACGCCGACCATGTCGCCGATGGCCACGAAGATGCCGAAGTTCTTGATCGGGACGAACTCTTCCACCGCCAACGCGCCGAAGCCGACCATGACCGTGATGGCCGACAAGAGGATGGCCAAGCCGACGGTCTTGAGGTTGCGCTCCAGGATGAACCGCTTGTCGGTCTCCGGAGACAGCAGGAAGTGGTTCATCTGGTGGATGCCGTAGGCCGAGACGATCGCCACGAGCAGCACCGGGATGGTCGTCCCCACGATGGAGATGGGGATGTCGCAGTAGGCCATCAGGCCCATCGCCACCACGACCGAGAAGAGGATGATGGCGCCGGTGTAGACCACCGCGCCGACGTTGCGGAAGCTCAGGTAGAGGATGAGCAGGACGAGGAAGACGACCACCGGCAACAGCAGCAGGATGTCCGCGAAGATGGAGCGGCCGATGGTGCCTTGGATGACCGGCTCGCCGTCGAGGACGGTGGCGAAGGCGGGGTCGGGGCTCGTCTGCAGGATCTTCTCGATGGCCAGCTCGAGCTTGTCCTTCACCTTGCCGTTGGACTCGGCGACGGTGACGACAATCATCGAGAGCTTGCCGTCCTCGGAGACGACCGCGCCCTTGTAGAGCTCCCAGCTGTCGACCCGCTTCTTGAGGCTGGCGACCGTCTCGGCGGTGAGGTTCTCCGGGTCGTCGACCAGCTTCTTGACCACCAGCGAGTCGTCCTCGTTGGCGAGGTAGTCGGCGTTGAGGATGCTCTGGGTCTTGGTGATCGGGTTCTGGAAGGCCTGGTAGAGCGCCAGCGGCTCGACGTGCCGGGCCTTGGCCGCGACCTTCTCCGCCTTCGCCTTATCCCAGTTGAAGGTGGCCTGCGCCTTCTCGGCGGAGGTGAGGAGGGGGACGAGGGTCTCCTTGTAGTTGCCGGCGTTGATGCCCACGCCGCGCAGCGCCACGACCAGCTTCTTGCCGTCGTCGGTGCCCAGGCCGAGAAGCTCGGACAGGTTCTCGGCGGGCAGCGAGTTGTTGAGCGCCTCGATGGAGTCCTGGAGCTTCTTGACGTACTTGAGGTTCTCGACCGTGTAGACGTCCGCGGCCTTCACGCCGACGTAGATCGCCTCGCTCGAGCCGAACCGGTCCTCGTCCTCGTAGTAGTTGACGATCTTCCGGTCCCGGTTCTCCTCCGGGAGCATCGAGCGCACGTCGGTGTCGAAGCGCAGCTTGGGGATGCCCAGGGCGAAGCCCGCCATGACCGCGACGGCGAGGATCACGAAGGCCCAGGGGTGGCGCAGGAGCGAGGCGCTCCGGTCGAGGAACTTGTCGAGCATGGGGGTGGCTCTCTCCCGGAGGCCGCGGAGGCTCGGCGGGGTGCTGGACGACTTCGTCGGAGGGGAAGCGGAGCGGCCGACGGAGTCGTGGTCAAAGAAGGAAAGCGGCGCCGCGGTCCTCAAGGGGGCAGGCGGTGGACCGCGGCGCCGGGGACTCGAGCGCCTACTTCTTGGCCTCGAGGTCCCATTGGTACGCGAGCTTCAGATACACGTTGTTGAAGCGGGTGAACTCGCCGATCCGGTCGCCGGTGGTGTCGAGCTGGAGGCCGTCGACGCCCTTCTTCTCGATCCACGACCAGGCCAGGTCGGCGCCCACCAGGATGTGGAAGGCGTCCATCGGAGCGATGTCGATCTCCGGGTTGAGCGCGAGGCTGCCGTGGTGGGTGATGGCCGAGTCGTCGTAGCCGACCGGGATGAGGTACACGGCGCGCACCTCGGGGGTGACGATGCCGTCGAAGAGCGTGACCTTCAGGTCGAGCGTTGCGCCCTGCCAGGCCTGCGCCGTCTGGAAGCCGAGCGAGCTGGCCAGGAGTCGGCGGTAGTAGGCCTCGCCGTACTTCGGGTTCATCGCCTGCGTCACGTCGAACGGCGACTCGTCGAAGTCGGGGACGACCGAGCCGACGTACTGCAGGTTGACGTAGGCCTTGTCGTTGGGCCCGAAGCTGGTGTCGAGGCCGGCGACGTAGTCGACCCACCAGTGGCGCTGCAGGGTGCTCTCGTTGGAGTGCTCGGTGAAGTTGGCCGCGCCCTCGGCCCACAGGCCGAATGACCCGAGGGTGGTCTTCAGGTCCGCGCCCACGCGGTGCAGGCGGGCGCGGCGCAGGGTGACCTGCGCGTTGCGCAGCGGGTTGTAGAGCCGGCCGCCGACGCTGGCGACGTAGTACTGGTCCCAGTCGTAGAGGTAGCTGAGCGAGGCGTCGACGGCGCCGCGGTAGGCGAGGCGGCCGCCGGCCACGAAGCTGCCCGGCCCGAGCTTGAGGTCCTGGTACTGGACCGCGTTGGTCAGGCCGAGCGCGCCCTGGACCTCGGTCGCGTAGTCCACCGGGAAGCGGTAGGGCTGGTCGACGGGGACGTAGACGCCCTCGATGGAGAGCGAGTCGGTCGGGTACCAGGTCACGTCGGCGGCGAGCACGGGGATCTTCGCCGCGTCCATCACGCCCATCGTGTAGTCGCGCGGGTTGAGGTTGTCGGTGGGGTTGATCTGGTCGGCGGCGCCCCAGGCGAAGGTCTGGTAGCCGGCGGAGATCTTGAGGCCGGTGCCCTTGGGGCTCCACGACAGGTAGTTCTCCAGCGGCCGGATGCGCGCCAGGCCGTCCCACGCGCCGCGCTGGCCGTTGTCGAAGCCGGTGGCCAGGCCGTCGGTGGTCGCCGAGCCGCGGTTGAGCAGCAGGTCGAGGCGCCAGTCGCTCACCAGCTTCAAGGTGCCGTAGCGCGCCTCCAGGCCCAGCGCGTTGCGGAACGCCGGGGACTTCATCTCGCCGGCGTAGTCGAGGACGTCGCCGTAGGCGGGCTGGTGGAAGGCGAACTCGTGGGCGCCCTTGAACTTGAGGACGAACGCGGGCGCGGCGGCTGAGGAGGCATCGAACGCGGGGGCGTCGGCCGTGGCGGGCGAGGCCGCGGCGGCGGGCTGCGCCGAGGGTGCAGCGAACAGGTCCGCCGAGTTCTCCACCGGCGCGGCGGCGGCAGGGGCCGGAGTCGTGGTGGCGGGCTCCGCGGCAGGTGCGGGAGCGGCGGGAGTGGCGGCCGGAGCCTCCTCCTGCGCGAGCGCGGGAGCAGAGGCGAGCGTGAGGATGCCCAGCAGGGCGAGAGGAGTGCGTGCGCAGGTCATGGCGAGCGTCCTCTCACTGCTCGAGGTTCTTGACGGAGAAGACGTCGTCTGCGAGGCCGCTGTTGACCTCGACGCCGTTGAGCTGCATCAGCGTCTTGGTGCCCTTCTTGTGGTTGGTCACCACCATCTGCGTCGGGACGAGCATCCCTTTGAAGGTCTCGACCTTGACGAAGAGGATGGTCTTGAGCAGCGAGCCGTCCTTCTTGTCGAAGCAGTCGAGCTTGTAGATGTGGCCGTTGTCCGCGTTCGCCCAGGCGATGGCCTTGGAGTACGGGCAGGAGGGCTTGGTGGGGGTCATCTCGATCTTGTTGAACTTCATCCCCTCGAAGGCCTTGTCGGCGATGGTCTCGTTCTCGGCGAGCAGCTGGTAGGTGTTGTCCTCGAAGTAGCGCTCCTCGAGGTCGTAGAACCACAGGTCGGAGTTGACGAGCTCGCCGTCCTTGGCCGCCGCGGCGATCTTGCGGACCTTCTTGAGCGCCGGCAGGTAGAGGCGCTGGTCGCTGTCCGCGCCCTTGTGGCCGTAGGTGAGGAACTTGGTCCCCGCCACGTCCGCCGGCTCGGAGAACACCATCAGCGCGTTCTTACCCTCGGGCTTCTGCTGGTAGAAGATGTCGACCTTGCGGTTCTTGCGGTTGCCCGCCTTGTCGATGAGCACCATCGTGCTCCCCGGCGCCTTGGTGTCGGCCGGCTTCTTCAGGTCGTAGTAGCGCTTGGCGACCGCGTCGCCCTTCGGGTCCGCCAGCGCCAATCCCGGGACCACCGCGGTGGCGATCGCCACGGTCATGGCCGCTGCCAGTAGCTTCCTCATGTCGTTTCTCCTCGGATGTCGCGGGGCCAGCGCCTCGCAGGGTTCACGGGCGGCGTCGGATAGCAGCGGCCGTGCCAGCCGGATTTCGCCGGGAACACCGGGTGTTGGGCTTGGAAGTGTCGGAACCGCGAGCAGTCGGAGGGCCGGCGTTGTCGAGCGGGCGACAGGTCCTTCGGCCTCAGCCCTGGCCTGGTCGAGGCTCAGGCAGGGGGCGCGGCCGCGGCTCCTTTGTTGCAGGCCGAGGCAGCGAGTAGCATCCGGGCGCTTTCGAGGAGATGCCGATGGTCGCGCCAGCCGATCTCGCCAGGCCGGAGCAGTGGCGACAGCAGTACCTGCTCGAGGCCGAGCGCCGCTGGGTGCACAGCCGCACCTCGCTGGCCCTCATCGCCGCCATCGCCGTCTTCGCGCTGATGCTCGTCTTCCTGGGCTTCGCGCTCTGGCGCTCGGCGCTGGCGGTGGTCATCGCCGCGACCTTCGCGCTGATCATCGTCGCGCTGCGCCGCGAGACCCCGCGGGCCATCCGCGCCTTCCGCTGGTTCTTCCCGGTGGCCTTCGCCACGCTCGGCGCGGGCATCGTGGTCACCGGCGGCGTCCACAGCCCGCTGATGGTGCTGGTGCTCTGCTTCCCGGGCCTGCTGGTGCTGCGCGGCTTCTCGCGGGCGACGCAGTTCAACCTGCTCATCGTGGCGCTCTCCATGCTCGCCGCGGTGCTGGCCGGCCCGCTCATCGGCCCGGTGGTGCCCGAGCCTTGGTTCTCGCTGTTCACGGCGGTGTTCTTCGTGCTGGGGCTGGCGCTCTCGGTCAGCCACGTGACCACCATCTCGCGCACGCTCGACTCCTCGACCCGCGAGCTGCTGTGGGCGCGCGACAAGGCGGCGGAGGAGGTCAGCGCGCGGGCCCGCGAGCTGGAGCTGATCAGCAGCCGGCTCTCGCACGAGCTGAAGAACCCGCTCGCGGCGATCAAGGGGCTGGTGCAGGTGACGCTACGCTCGACCGCCGACGCCGACACGCGCGAGCGGCTCTCGGTGGTCGACTCCGAGATCGACCGGATGAACGGCATCCTGCAGGACTACTTGACCTTCGCCCGCCCGCTGGCGCCGCCGAGCCTGGCGCCGGTGCAGCTGGAGACGCTGGTGGACGAGGTGCTCTCGGTGCTGGAGGCGCGGGCCGGCGAGTGCGGGGTGAAGCTGTCGCGCACGGGCGCGGCGCGGGCCAGCGTCGACGAGCGGCGGCTGCGGCAGGCGCTGGTGAACCTCGTCGACAACGCCGTCGACGCCTGCGCCTCCGGCGGGGAGATCGTCGTCTCGCTCGCCACCCGCGACGGCAAGGCGGTGGTGGCGGTGAAGGACAACGGGCAGGGGATGAGCGCCGAGGTGCTGGCGCGGCTGGGCACGCCGTTCTTCACCACCCGCGAGCGCGGCAACGGCTTGGGCGTGATGGTGGCCCGCGGCATCTTCCGCCAGCACGGCGGGGCGCTGGAGTTCACGAGCGAGCCCGGCCGGGGAACGACTGCGACTGGGACGCTGCCGGCAGGCGGCCGGGGTGCGGTCTGAACGCAAGGAGGTGGCCGATGGGCCGCGTGCTGTTGGTGGATGACGAGCCGGCCGTCCTCTTCGCGCTCAAGGAGTTCGCGAAGTCGGCGCGCCACGAGCCGGTGCTCGCCGCCTCGGGCAAGGAGGCGCTGGAGCGGCTGGAGGGCGTCGACGCGGTCATCGCCGACTACGCCATGCCCGGCATGACCGGCGTCGAGCTCGTCGGCGCGCTGCGCGAGCGGGACGACACGCTGCCGGTCATCATCCTCACCGCGCAGGGCTCCGAGCGCGTGGCGGTGCAGGCCATGAAGGCCGGGGCCTACGAGTACGTCACCAAGCCCTTCGACTTCGACGAGCTGTCGATGATGCTCGATCGCGCCATCGAGGCGCGCACGCTGCGGGTGGCCAACCGGCGCCTGGCGGCGGAGAAGCTCATCGGGCGCAGCATCGTGGGCGAGTCGGCGCCGATGAAGCGCCTGCTCGAGCAGGTGCGCCGCGTCGCCCCGCGCGACATCACGGTGCTCCTGCGCGGGGAGACCGGCACCGGCAAGGAGCTGTTCGGTGCGCTCCTGCACGCGCAGAGCCGGCGCGCGGCCAGGCCGCTGGTGCGGTTCAACTGCGGCGCCATCCCCGCCGAGCTCGCGGAGTCGGTGCTGTTCGGCCACGTCAAGGGCGCCTTCACCGGAGCGACGGCGGCGCAGCGCGGGTTCTTCGCCCAGGCCGACGGCGGCACCGTCATCCTCGATGAGGTGGGCGAGCTGCCGCCCAGCGTCCAGGCCTCGCTGTTGCGCGTGCTGCAGGAGGGCGAGATCCAGCCAGTGGGCTCGGGCAAGGTCGAGAAGGTCGACGTCCGGGTCATTGCCTGCACCAACCGCGACCTCTTGGCCGAGACCAAGGCGGGGCGCTTCCGCGAGGACCTGTACTACCGGCTGGCGGTGGTGGAGCTTGTGGTGCCGCCCCTGCGCGAGCACGCCGAGGACGTCCCGGCGCTGGCGACCGAGTTCGCGCGCCGCTTCGGCGATCGCTTCGGCATCAGCGACGTGCGGCTCTCGCCGGCGCTCGTCCAGGAGCTCTCGCGGCGCGACTGGCCGGGCAACGTGCGCGAGCTGGAGAGCGCGGTCGGGCGCCTGGTGGCGATGAGCGCAGGCGGAGAGATTGGCCCGCAGGAGGGCGAGGCGGCGTCGTCGTCGCCCGAGCCCGGAGCCGAGGGAGCGCCGACGCTGCGCGAGCAGCTGGACGCCCTCGAGCGCAGCCTCATCGCCAAGGCCTTGAGTGACGTCGGCGGCAACCAGTCGGAGGCGGCGCGGCGGCTGGGGGTGGGGCGCACCACGCTCATCGACCGGATGCGCAAGTACGGGCTGGGGGCGTGACCGGGTAGTGCCGGGCTTCCACGCCCGGGGCACCTTCGCGCTCCGTTTATTGGCCGCGCGCTTTGGGTAGTGCCGGGCTTCCACGCCCGGGGCATCTTTGCGACTCTGTTCATCGGTCGCGCACTGGTGGTGCCGGACAACAAAGCGCGCCTCAGATCGTCACTTGCGCGAGGTTGTCCCCGGCGTGGAAGCCGGGCACTACCCACCAGTTTCACCGTAGGTCTTGAAGCGCAGACAGCGCGGCGAGGGGGACTAGCGAACAGCCGCTCGGCTGTCCGATACTCGTCGTGCTCAATCCCTGCCCACTCCAACCGATCCGCTCCCGACGGCCCCCGCCATGGCCACTCCTCTCTTCGACTGCTCCCCGCATTTCCTCGCCCCATCGGGCAAGCTCGGCTTCTGGCTCACCGATCCGCCGGGGCTCGCCGTGCAGATGCTCGAGCCGATGAGCGTGACCAGCGCCGACCTCGACGTCCTCATCAACAAGGTCTGGCCCGCGCTGCGCGCCAAGTGGCCCGGCGACTCGAAGTTCGCCTTCCTCTACGACCTGTCGGTGGCCGAGAACATCGAGACCGAGGGAGGCTTCTCCTCTCGCAGCACGAACTGGGCGCTGGAGCTGCGGGGAAAGGTCAGCGCGCTGGCGATCAACCTTTCAGCGCGGCCCTCCCCGATGCTGAAGATGGCGACCAACGTCGCGGCCTACGTCCTCAAGGCCGGCGGCTTGCCCACCAAGGTCAGCTTCGGGGCGCCCTCGCGCGAGTGGGTCGCCGGCTTCAACCTCCAGCTGGCGAAGGCCGTCGCCTCCCTCTGATCGGAGACCGCATCACCCGGGCTTCTCCCTCGGCGAGATCACGACGGGGACGGGGCGTCGCGCGCATTCCTTTCGGCTCACTGCCTCGGCCTTCGACCGACGTCGACGGCTGAAGGCGGAGCGGTGGAAGGCAGCACGGGGTGGTGGTGCGGTGACCCTGGCGCGTCTGCCGCGGGGCCCTCGGCACCCACCGCAAGAACGCCCGCGAAGTCGAAGGGTTGGCTCTATCCGACAACACTGGCGTTCAGTGTCCGCCCGGCATGTGGGTGTGAACCAGTTGTCATCTTCCGCTATCATGCACGGCACTCCCAACCGAACGAAGCACCCATAATCCGTCGCGACCCACCGAGGCGCGGCCCAGCGAAAGGGGGACGCCAAGCGCGCAAAAGGCTTCGCAGGCTGCCGCCGTCATCACCATCGCAACGGAGGGACCACCATCATGGCGAAGAGGCTGCTTCTCACGGTCGGGTTGATGTTCGTCTCGTCGTCGTCGTTCGCCACGCCCCCGTCGTTCTTGGAGCCGCGCTGCGAGGAGCTGAGCTTCGCGGTCGCGCTCGCGCCGGGGCAGGACGCCACCTATCAGGTCGCAGGCACGCTCTGCTCGCGGGGACCGGTCCAGCACCGCACCATCCAGGTGCTGCTGCACGGCTCGACCTACGGCCAGTACTACTGGGACTTCCCGTACCAGCCGCAGCAGTACTCCTACGTGCGGGCGCTGACCTCCGTCGGGTTCGCCACCCTCGCGCTGGATCGCATCGGCAGCGGCGCGAGCGACCATCCCGATCCCGACCTCATCAACGTCACCAGCAACGCCTACGTCGTGCACCAGGTCATCGAGCAGCTCAAGGGCGGGCACCTGGTGGTGCCGCGCCTGGGCGCCATCCGCCACAACAAGATCATCCTCGTCGGCCACTCGCTGGGGTCGATCATCACCACCGCCGTGGCCTCGGCCTACCCGACCGACGTCGACGGCGTCATCGTCACCGGCTTCTTCCACAGCGCCGGCCCGAAGATGGCCGACGTGCAGGCCGCGCTCTTCCCGGCCTTCATGGACCCGGCCTTCGCCAGCATGAACCTGCCCTTCAACTACTTCACGACCATCCCCGGCATGCGCGGGGTCTACTACCGCCCGGAGACGACCGACCCGCAGGTGCTGGCGGTGGACGAGGCGAACAAGCAGACCGTGACCATGGCCGAGATGCTCGAGAGCCCGAACTTCATCATGGCCAGCCTGGGCATCCAGGTGCCGGTGCTCTCGGTCATCGGCGACTACGACCTGCTCTTCTGCCAGGAGCCGACCTGCACCGCCACCAGCGCCGCCGCGATGGAGCCCTACTTCTACTCGCCCCAGGCCTGCCTGAAGACGGTGGTCATCCCCGAGACCGGGCACGACCTGAACCTGCACCGGACCGCGCCGCTGTTCTTCGGCGTCGCCGCGGCCTGGTCCATCGCCAACGTCGGGCTGGTGCCCGAGCAGCCGCTGCCGCTGCGCTGCCGTTAGCCTTCGCGTCTTGAAGTCGGCCCGGGCACTCCTCCGAGAGTGCCCGGGCCTTCGTCTCACCCGGGAGGGAACTTGGGGAACGTCAAGGGCACCGCGGTCCTGGGAATGATGGAGATGCTGCGCGACAAGCACGGCGAGCAGGCCGTCGCCGCGGTGCTCGCGCAGATGAAGCCCGAGAACGTCGCCTGCGTGAGCAAGCAGGTCCTCCGCTCGCAGTGGTACCCCTGGCCGGTGCTGGTGGACCTGTGCGAGCGGGCCGACGTGGCGTGCGGCAAAGGCGACATGAGGCTGGTGCGCGGCGCGGCGTTCCATGTGGCGCAGTCGCAGCTGGGCGGGGTGCTCAAGTTCCTGCTCAACATGGGCTCCATCGAGTCCATCCTCCATGCCGCCTCGATGACCTGGAAGTCGCACTACGGCTCCGGGGAGTACAAGGTCGTCTCCAGCAAGAAGGGCCACTTCGTGGTGGAGATCACCGGCTTCCAGGATCCGCACCCCGTGGTCTGCGAGCTCGTCGCCGGCTGGGTCGAGGGCCTGCTCGAGGATCGCAAGACGCAGTGGCAGCCGGTGGAGCACCCGCTGTGCGTCACCCGCGGCGACCGCTGCTGCCAGTACGTCATCCGCTGGACGTAGGGCGGAGGTCTTCGGAGGCCGTATTGAAGAAGCCCTGGGTCTGCCTCGTGAGCCTGGTCCTCTCGGGCTGCGCCTCGCCGATGGTGATGCTGGTGGCGCCAGCCGAGGGCGAGCCCGCGAACTGCTTCGAAGCCTGCGAGGCGCTCTTCGGGCTCAAGCCGACGGTCAACTGCGGCGTCCGGAAGGAGCCCAGGCGCGTACTGACCTGCAGCTACGACCACCGGTACCCGGCGCAGGTTCCCGCGAAGGGCGAAGCGGAGGTTGCCTGCCGCGAGCAGTGCGCGAGCGCCGGGCTCGAGAAGGTCGAGGCTTGCTGGGCGGTGAAGACCCAGAGCGGGGAGGCCACGGTCGCCTGTCGCTATCAGGTCCCGTTTCACTGACGGGTCAGCGGCGCCGACTCAGGGATTCGGAGTAGCGGGCGGGGCCGCAACGCGCGGCTTCCGCCGCTCACGCAGCGCCCGGACGAACACCACCGCCAGCACCGGCACGAAGAAGACGTAGAAGCCCGGGCCGGAGATGAACGCCCAGGACTCGCGCGACATCCGGAAGGCGGCGTAGAGCACCGCCGCGATGTGCAGCGCGGTGTAGCCGCACATCAGCCCCAGCATCGCCTTCATCGAGCCCAGCGCCTGCGGATCGACCGCCAGGTTCGGCACCATCCGGCCGAAGTAGCCGATGAGGAAGCGGCTGGGCGCGACGACCAGCACCAGCATGAAGACGATGGTCACCGCCTCGACGATGGCCGGCTTGACCTTGAAGAAGAGGTCGTCCTCGAAGGCGATGGAGATGCCGCCCAGGCCGGCGATGAGGGCGACGTCGAGCAGGATGAACCAGTCGATCCGCTTCGTCCGCGCCCAGGTGACCACCAGCTGGCCGAAGGCGAAAACCACGGCGCAGGCGATGGAGATGCGCACGTCGGTGACGAACGAGTCGACGACGATGAAGACCAGCAGCGGCAACAGCTGGGTCACGAAGAGCTTCGTCAGGTTCATCGGGGCTTCTTCAGAGGGTAGCGGCGGGCTTCCACGCCCGTCGGCGGCGGGCTTCCACGCCCGTCGAATGGCTGCGGGCTTCCACGCCCGTCGAAGAGCGGCGGGCTTCCACGCCCGTCGAGCGCCGTGAGCGGCCCATAAGGAGCCGGTGTCGCGCGTGAACGCAAGCGGCATCACGCAGCCGTGCGCACGGCCCCCAGCCACCGTATCCTGGGACCCGCTGGCCACCGGGGGAGGGACCCATCGCGCCGCCGCCTGCCAATGCCTCGTTCGGCAAGTACGAGCTCCTCGCGACGCTCGGCAGCGGAGGCATGGCCGAGCTGTTCCTGGCGCGCGAGCGGGAGAGGCCGGAGCTCCTGGTGGTCATCAAGCGCGTCCTGCCCGAGCTGACCGAGGACCTGCGCTTCGTCGAGATGCTGCTCGGCGAGGCCAAGGTCGCCTCGCTGCTCGACCACCCGGGCATCGTGCGGATCCTCGAGCTCGGCCAGCAGGACGGCCGCGTCTACCTCGCCATGGAGTACGTGCCCGGTTGGAACACGGAGGTCCTGTGCGAGGCCGCCGGCGGCCGCCTCCCGCCCGAGGTGGCGGCGCGCATCGGGCTCGCGGTCGCCGAGGCGCTCGCCCACGCCCACCGCCAGACCGATCTGCAGGGCCGGCCGCTGCGGCTCGTCCATCGCGACGTGACGCCCGAGAACGTCATGGTGACCCCGGCGGGCGAGGTGAAGCTCATCGACTTCGGCATCGCCAAGGCGGCGACGCAGCTGGCCAAGACCGCGCCGCGGGTGGTGAAGGGCAAGCTGCGCTTCATGTCGCCCGAGCAGGCGCGGCGCGAGCCGATCGACGCGCGCAGCGACCTCTACTCGCTGGGCGTCGCGCTCTACGAGCTGAGCACGGGTGTGCGGCCGTTCGATCGCCCGTCCGTCGGGGAGACCATCGACGCGGTCTCGAGCTGGGACCCGCCGCGGCCGCGCCAGCACGTGCTGGGCTATCCGGAGGCGATCGAGAGGGTCGTCCTCAAGGCGCTGGAGAAGGAGCCGAACGAGCGGTTCGCCGACGCCGAGTCGATGGCGCGCGCGCTTGCGGCGGCGCTCGGTCCCGGGCCGCTGCCGGACCTGGGCGGCTTCGTGCGCGACCTCGCCGCGCAGTCGCCGCTGGCCTTGCCGGAGCTTCCGGCGCCGCCAGTCGACGAGCGCGCAAGGACCACGCCGGCGGCCATCCTCTCGGAAGCCCCGGACGACGCTCCCGCGGTGACGACGGCGCGCGACCTGAAGGCGATTCCCCCGGAGATCCTGGACGCCGTCACCGAGCCTCGTCGCGAGGCCGCTACCCGCAGGATTCGGCTCCTGGGTGACGACGCCGCGGCCACCATCAGCGAGAGCCAGCCGGTGATCCGACGCGGGCGCTCGCCGCTGCCGCGGCTGCTCCCACTCGTGGCGATGGCGCTGGCTGCCGCTGGGGGCGTGGCGTGGGTCCTGCTGGGGCGCTGAGCTCGAGACCGTGAATGAATGTCCGGGCCAGGACATGCAACTCTGTGGGGCCTGTTCCAAGAAGCACGGCCCATGTCAGTGAGTGCTGACAAACCTTACGCAAGGTCGCCGAGAGGGAATCATGCGCAACACGCTCGTTGGTCTCGCGCTGTCGCTGGCCGCGCTTGGCGTCGCCGGCTGCCCGTCGGCTCTGTCGTGCGGGCCGGGAACGCATCAGGAAGGCAGCCTGTGCGTCGCTGACGGCCCGGACGCGACCGCCGTGGTCGCGATCGATGGCGCGGTGAGCGTGGATGCCGCCGGGGAAGTCGGGCTCGACGCCGCGGCATCAGGACAGGATGCGGGCGCCGGACGGGACGCGGGGGCTGACCGTCGCGATGCCGCCCATGACCTTGGAGACGTGGGCTTCGCTCCGCACTGCTCCTCGGGGATCCCGTGCCCGAGCGGCCTCATCTGCAAGGCTGGTTACTGCACGGCGCCGCCCTCGCCGTGCGGGCGAGACCTCGACTGTCCCGACAACCTGGTCTGCGACTATGGCGTCTGCGTCCGGGAGTGCCGCGAGACCGCGGAGTGCCCCAGCGACCGGATCTGCCGCGACTCGCGCTGCGTCGAGCCGCCCAATCCTTGCGTCCGCGCCGACGACTGCCCGCGGACCGGCGAGACGCAGGAGTGCGTTGCCGGCAAGTGCGTGGGCAAGTGCACGCACGCCTGCGGCTGCCGCGCGGGCTTCGACTGCGTCGCCGGGAGCTGCGTCGCCGTGCCGGCCGACGACGCCTGCACCACCGACGAGGTCTGCAACTGCCGTCACTTCTATCCGGGCAGCGACGAGAACCGGCACTGTTTCCAGGGCCAGTGCGGCCGGCCGTGCGCGGAGACCTGCGACTGCGGCGAGGGCTCGGTCTGCCAGGACGGGCACTGCCGGCCCGCGCCCGAGGTCTGCCACGCCGACACCGACTGCCCGTGCGCCGGCGGGGACCGGCTGCACTGCTTGTCGGGTCAGTGCTTCAAGACGTGCACCACGACCTGTGACTGCGCGGCGACCGGCGCCTACAGCCTCTCCGGCAGGGTCTGCTTCGAGGGCTTCTGCCAGCTCACCTCCTGGCAGTGCGCCGCCGACGCCGACTGCGCCTGCTCGGGCGGGCACCAGGCGACCTGCGACGTGTCTTCGGGGGCGTGCACCCATGGCGCCTGCAGCACCGGCTGCGACTGCCCGTCGGGGATGACCTGCCAGAACGGGAATTGCCAGCCCGCCGGGTACTCGAGCGCCTGTACCACCGCGGCGGATTGCGCTTGCGGGCAGCCATGCCTCTCCGTCGGGCCGGGCTTCAACTCTTGCGGCTGCACCCAGAACTGGGACTGCCGGCCGGACAAGGTCTGCGACCTGGCGACGCGCGCCTGCAAGCCGAAGCCGGCCACCTGCCAGAGCAACCTCGACTGCCCGTACAACGCCGCCTCGGAGAAGACGTTCTGCAAGTCGGGCACGTGCGTCGGCTGCTACCCGACCAACGACGGCTGCTACGGCCAGGACTCCGCCTGCAGCGTCTGCGACGACGGGACGGCCCAGATCTGCCACCACAAGCTCTCGCTGCCCGACGACGACGTGAACTCGATGTGCGCGCCGGCGTGCAGCTCGAACCTGGACTGCCTGGTGATCGGTTTCGGCCAGGGGGTGTGCATCGCCGGGCGGTGTACGGCCTGGGCGCCCGACGTGTCCGTCCCCTGCACCTCGACCGCGGACTGCGTCGCCATGAGCCGCACGCCGCTCGGCGAGGTGTACTCGCCGGTCTGCCAGGGTGGGAACTGCCTGCCGGCGTCGTGCGAGACCAACTGCGACTGCCCGGCCGAGTACCCCGGGAGGTTCGTCTGCCGCAGCGGCAAGTGCACGGCGGCGCCGGAGAAATGCGCGAACGTCGACGACTGCCCGTGCACCAACTCGGGGCAGGTGGCGTGCAACGCCGGCGGCGTCTGCGGACCGAACGCGTACTGAGCGACTCGGGCGGGTGCGGAAGACGGGGTTCCCGGCGGCGCGTGGGGCAGGCGGGGATTAGCTTTCTCTCTGCCCTACCCACCGCTCCGGGGGACCCATGTTCGACTTCTCGCTGACCGACGACCAGAAGGCGCTGCAGGCCGCCGCACGCAAGTACGCCAAGGAGGTCATCCGGCCCAAGGCCGCCCACTATGACGAGGTGGCCGAGTTCCCCAGGGACCTCATCGCGCAGGCGTACGAGCTGGGCTTCCTCAACATGACCCTGCCGGCGGCGGTCGGCGGCAACGCGCTGGCCCACCTCGACCAGGTCGTCCTCATCGAGGAGATCGCCTGGGGCTGCGCCGCGGTCGCGACCTCCATCGTCGCCAACGACCTCGCCAACCTGCCCATCGAGCTGGGGGGCAGCCCGGAGCAGCAGAAGCGGCTGCTGGCGCCGTTCACCGAGTCGCTCCGGTTCGCGTCGTTCTGCCTGACCGAGCCCGGCGCCGGCAGCGACGTGGCGGGGATGAGCACCACCGCACGCAAGGTGGGCGACGAGTACGTGCTCAACGGCGCCAAGTGCTTCATCACCAACGGCGGAGTCGCCGACCAGTACACGGTCTTCGCCACGCTCGACAAGGCGGCGCGGCACAAGGGCATCACCTGCTTCGTGGTCGAAGGCCGGCCCCAGGGGCTCACCGTCGGCCGGCACGAGAACAAGATGGGCCAGCGCGCCTCGAACACCGTGGCGCTGACCTTCGAGGACGTGGTGGTCCCGGCCCGGAACCGGATCGGCGGCGAGGGGCAGGGATTCGACCTCGCCATGCGCACCCTGGACAACAGCCGGCCGCTCACGGCGACGATGAGCGTGGGCATCGCGCGGGCGCGGCGCTCGAGCACGCCGTGGCCTACGTCAAGGAGCGCAGCCAGTTCGGCAAGAAGATCGCCGAGTTCGAGGGCGTGCAGTTCATGCTCGCGGACATGGCCACCGAGATCGAGGCGGCGCGCCTGCTGGTCTACGAGAGCGCCTGGCTGCTCGACGCCGGGCAGAAGAACACGCTCGTCTCCAGCCACGCCAAGCGCTACGCCGCGGACATGGCCATGAAGGTCACCACCGACGCCGTCCAGCTCTACGGCGGCTACGGGTACATCAAGGACTACCCGGTAGAGAAGCTCATGCGCGACGCCAAGCTCATCCAGATCTACGAGGGCACGTCACAGATCCAGCGGCTGGTCATCGCGCGCGAGCTCCTGAAGTAACCAGTCCACCAGGTCCACTTCGTCCACCCAGTCCACTGCGTCCACGAACCTCACGGAGCCGAACCGCATGGGCTACGCCATCGAAGTGCGGCCAGGCGTCGGCGCGAGGCCGGCCTCGGAGCTCCGCACGACCCTCCAGGCGCAGGGCCTGGCGCTCGCGCCCGGCGGCGCACCGCTGGTGCTCGAGCAGGGCTACGGCACCGACGAGGCGACGGTGCGCGAGCGGCTCCAGGCCCTGGCCCGAGTCGCGGCTTCACTCGGCTACACGCTCTTCGACCCGCAGGGCGGCGTGGAGGTCGGGCCCGAGTCCATCGACGCCGTGACCGCGCGCTTCAGGACCTACCGCTCGCTCGCGAGCGATCTGCACAGCCGCCTCCGGTCCGAGCGGCCTGAAGGTCGGCCTGTGGCTCGTCGTCGCGCTGATCCTCTCGCTGGTCGCCGTCGTCGGGCTGGGGCTGGGCGCCTTCGCCAAGATGGTCGCCGACCACGACCTTGAGCATCCCGGCGAATCGTCCGAGTAGGCGTCCCGGCTACTGGCGCTCGTAGCAGCCGAGGTCCGGGGCGGCGCCCTGGAACGGGAGCCCGACGTCGGCGCCCTTGTCGATGAGGTCGCTGCCCGCGGCCAGCTTCAGGTAGTCGAGCTCGGGCAGGCTGCCGTCCGGGCGGCGCGGGCCGTCCACCCCGGTCCAGTCCACGCTGAGGAAGTCCGAGGCGTCGACGGTGACGCCGCTGCTGTTCCAGGAGTTGTGGTCGTCGGTCGAGGCCGCGGTGATCCAGTGGTCGTAGCCGCCGGTGTTGGCGAAGCTGACGCAGTTGCGGATCGTGTGGGCCTGGCCCTTCTGGTACAGGTTGATGCCCTTGCTGTTCTTGTGCGAGGTGCAGTTGAGCATCTCGATCGGCTCGAGCAGGTTGTTCTGGTCGAAGCCCCACTCCAGGTTCCCGAAGGCCAGGCAGTGGTGGGCCTTGCGGGTCAAGACGCCCTGCTGCGTCGTCGAGCCGCCGAACTTGAAGCCCATGCCGTTGCCGGCGGCGGTGGTGGTGCCGGGCACGTAGCCGTTCCAGAAGGCCCAGCAGTCCTCGTGCACGACCATGCCGTCGCCGCCGAAGTGGTCGAAGCCATCGTCGCAGTTGTACCAGGCGCGGCAGCCGCGGAAGGTGTTGGTGGTGCCGGCGCTGGTCACCGACATGAAGCCGTTGGAGTTCTCGTAGGCGTCGATGGGGTCCTGGTTGTTGTAGGCGTCGCAGTTGAGGGCGAGGTTGTCGTCGGCGGCGCCGGAGAAGGTGAAGCCGGTGCCGAAGATGTCGTGGAAGCTCATCTGCTCGAAGACGCAGTGGTGGCAGCTGCGCGCGACGAAGCCCACGGTCATGTAGTGGCCCACGTACTGGGGTACCCCGACGATGGCGATGTTCTTCCAGTGCCAGTAGTCGCCGGTGAAGTCGATGCCGACGGCGCTGTCGGTGCCCGCGAAGTCCTGCATGGTCGAGAAGTCGAAGACCACGCTCTCGCCGGGCGCGCCCCAGAAGCGGATGGGCTGCGCGGCGGTGCCGTGGCGCCCGTGCATGACGGTGACGGGCTTGGTGGGGTCCTTGGGGTGGTACACGCCGGCGCGGAAGAGGATGAGGTTGCCGGCGGTGGCGACGCTGTAGGCCTTCTCGAACGACTGGAAGGGGTGGGCGATGTCCCCGGCGCTGGCGTCGTTGCCCGTGGGCGAGACGTAGTAGGTGCCGCCCTCGCACTGGGTCGTGCTCTGGACGTAGCCGGGGTCGCAGGAGACGACGGCGCAGGTGCCCCAGCTGGACCAGGCGCCGGCGGTGCAGGTGCGCGACTGGCTCCCGGTGCCGTGGGCGATGGTGCACGCCTGGGTTGCGGAGCCGGTGCAGGACGTCGCCAGGCACGCGTCGCCGTCCTGCTGGTAGCCGGAGTCGCAGGAGACGACGGTGCAGGTGCCCCAGCTGGACCAGGCGCCGGCGGTGCAGGTGCGCGACTGGCTCCCGGTGCCGTGGGCGATGGTGCACGCCTGGGTTGCGGAGCCGGTGCAGGACGTCGCCACGCACGCGTCGCCGTCCTGCTGGTAGCCGGAGTCGCAGGAGACGACGGTGCACGCGCCCCAGCTGGACCAGGCGCCGGCGGTGCAGGTGCGCGACTGGCTCCCAGCGCCGTGGACGATGGTGCACGTCTGCGTCGCCGCTCCAGAGCAGCCCGAGAGCACGCAATCGCTGCCGCCGATCACGTAGTCGTCATCGCAGCGTTGCGGGATGCAGCTTCCCCAATCGCTCCAGGCTCCGCCGACGCACTGGCGTGTCTGCAGGCCGCTCCCGTGGGGGACGGTGCAGGGCTGCAGCGAGTCACCGCTGCAGGCGCTGGTCGCCGCGTCCTGCACCGCCATCGCCGCGTCGTTCGCGGTCGTCGCATCCGGCCGCCCCGCATCCGGCGGGGTGATTGGCTCGGAGCATCCGGCCAGCCCGATCCCCAACACCAACGCTCCAGCGAGTGCGCGCACGGACATGCTCCCCTCGAAGTGAAGCCGCGGTTCCCCGGCGACCAAACGGGCCGAGTTTACCGGCATTTCTATCCGTGTTGCTTCTGCCAGCAATCCCGGCGGTCGAGTCGGCGCGTCGCAATCCGCTCGCAGGCGGCCCCGGGGTTCCCGCGGTGCGACAGTTGCGGCGAAGCGCCACTTTCAGGGCATCGCCCTCGTGAACGAAGGCCCTGCGTGCAAACCAGCCCAGCGCGCCCGCCGTCGTCGCCGCCCTCGTGCTGGCCGCCTGCTCCGGCGAAGTCCTGCCACTGCCCGTGAGGGACGCCGGCGGCGGGGCTGGGGATGCCGGGCTTGGCGCCTCCCAATCCGCGGGTCGGCCGGAGCGGTGTCAGTGAACGCTGACATACCTTCAGCAGCAAGGAAGTGCTCAGCGCCAAGGCGTGCAGTGCCTAATCGTGATCCTCGCGTTCGTCGTGTTGGCGGTCGTGTCCGTCTCCGTGCTCGCCTCCGCGGTCGCCACCGAGCGTGAGGGTGGTGGAGATGAGCGGCAGGGTGAGCTGGCGGGTCGACGGTGAGTGGCCTGCGATGACCGTGGCGGCCACCCCGGCGCTCAGCGCCACGAAGATCGACGCGGCGACTGGACTCGAGGAGGCAATGGCCTCGTCCGGCATCGCCTGCTTGCGGCCGTCGATCATCGACCGCGTCAAGTTCTCCCGGTGCCGCAGCCAGTGCCAGGCGACCCCCGCGAGGTGGAGGCCGACCACCGCCAACAACGAGTAGGCCAAGACCTCGTGCATCTCCTCCGCGGCGTGGCTCCCGTTGCTCATGGCCAGCCCGGTGAGTCCGAGGCCGACCACGAGCGCGAGCGAGGAAAAGATGGCGACGCTCGAGCCGGGGTTGTGCCCGACGTAGCGGGTCGCGGCCGCTCCCGGGAGCGACGACCGGAGGTAGCGCAAGACCTCCGAGGGGCCGAAGACGAAGGACGAGAACCGCGCCCAGCGAGTGCCCACCAGGCCCCATCCCAGCCGCAACACCACCAGCGCCGCCGCGACGAGGCCCAGCGCCATGTGCCACGAGAACGCGGCGCTCTCGTCGTCGGTCCCCAAGGCAAAGGCGAAGGTCGCCACCAGCGTGGCGACCAGAAACCAGTGAAACGCACGGACGACGAGGTCCCACACGAGGACACGTTGCATCGAGGATTCCCTCCTTCAGCGGCGAATGGATCGCCCTGGCGTGGTCGGCGCCGGGCTCGCGTGGTCGATGCCCGAGAGGCCAAAGCGTTCCGCGTGCAAAACGGGGGAGGGGCGAGCCTGGCAAGATCGTTCACCCACGAGCAGGAGCTGTCGGTCCGGGCGTCCGCGAGCCCGAGCTGGATGGCCTTCCCGGTCGCGGCCTTTCGCCGGCGATGCGTTTCGTGAAGCGACGGCAGGAGCTCGGTTTCAGCGACGACCACAGCGAGGGCGCCGGCCCGCCGACGGACGCTGCCGACGTTGACCGCCGGGACTCGGAATGGGCTACGCTCCGGTCTCGCGACGGACGACGAGCCTTCCACTGCAAGCAAGCGATCGCGCTCGAGGGTACGAGATGAGACCAGGCATCCTGTGCTGCTGTGCGGTCCTGCTCCTCGCGGGCTGCCCCGACGACGCGCCCGACACCGACCGCGACCGCTGCGAGCGGGCCTGCCAGACCCTCGTCAACTGCGCGCCTCAGGCGGTGGAACGCAAGGACGGGGCGAAGCAGTGCGCGTGGCTGGGCACCTCGCTGCCGACGGTGACGAGCTGCACCGACAAGTGCGCGGCGCTGCTCGCGACCGAGACCCCGGAGGTGCGGGTGAAGAACGTCACGGCGCTGAGCTGCTACGAGGAGCTCTCCTGCCCGGTCTTCAACGTCAGCGACCTCTACTTCCTCTGCCGCGCGCCCGCCCAGTGCCGGATGTCCTGCGACTTCCAGGACGAGTGGATCAAGGCGTTCTCCGGCGGGGCCGCCGGTGCCAACGCCTCGACGATCGCCGGCTGCTCCTACGAGTTCGACTGGTGCGACCCGCTGGCCCAGACCGGGTGCACCAACGGAGAGGCCTGCTACTACTTCGACGGCTGTCAGGCGGCCGGCAAGGCCGCCGTCGGCGCCGGCTGCGCGGCGGACAAGGACTGCGTCCCCGGTAGCATCTGCCTCCCCGACAGCGTCGAGACCAACAGCTGCCGGTCGATGTGCGCCTCGTCGGGAACGCCTGCGTGCTCTGCGCCGCAGACGTGCACCGACGCCACGACGCTGACCTTCCCGCGCATGGCCACCCCGCCGTCCGTCTGGATCTGCAAGGCCCCGTAGCGTTGGTGGTCCGGATCTGGCACAGCAAGCCAGACCTCGCCGTGGCGGCGAGGTGACTCAGCTCTTCTCGAAGAGCCGGTAGAACGCCCGCGTCGACTCGCGCAGGGCCGGGCCGACCACTCGGGTCGCCTGGCGCAGCGCGCGCCCCACGGGCCCCAGCTTCGCCTCGAAGACCGTCTCCAGCGTGTCGATGCCGTCGTAGAGGTCGAGCTGCCGGATCACCTTGCCGTCGTCGTTGTAGGTGATGGCGGACAGGCCGGGGAACTCGTAGCGCGAACCGTCGGGGCGGGCGCCGGGAAGGCGGTTGAGCCAGTGGACCACCACGCGGCCCTCGTCGATGGCGACCCACTGCACCGGGTACTCCCACCCCTCCAGGCCCTTCATCGACTCGCGCAGCCACCGCGTGATGGCTTCGCGACCGTGGAGCCAGCCATAGAACGCGTCGTAGTAGCTCGCGTTCTCGGCGTACATCTCGCCCATCCGGTCCCAGTCGCCGCCGGCGTGGTTGCCCTTGGCCAGCAGGTGGTACCGCTCGAAGGCGGCCTTGGTCTGCTCGCGGGTCAGCTTGCCGGCGGGCGGGGCGGGCTCGAACTGCATGCGCATGGAGGTTCCTCCTTGAGGGGCCAGGACCATCGCGCCCGCTTTGGCGAAGCGGAAGCTCTCGCGGCCGAAGCCCGTGCGAAGACGCACGGCCCGTGAGCCCAGGCGGACTTCAGCCGGAAGAGGATCTGGCGCGCTCGATCCTGACGAGCAGCTCGGGATCGTCGAGCCGCCGGGCGATGGCTTCGGCGCGGGCGAGCGTGGTGGCGGCCGCCGGTGCTCGTTCGATCCGCGCGACCATCAGCAGGCCCATCACTCGCAGCCGCGTGTAGCCGCCGTCGCCGGCGTGCTCGCAGGCGCGCCAGGCCAGCCGCAGCGCCTCCTCGCGCGCACCCGTCCTGTGCAGCCCGTAGGCGAGCCCGGCGTCGCGCCGATAGCTGGCGAAGGGATGGGTGTCCTCGGCGGGCAGCGCCCGATAGAGCGAGAGCGCCCGGGCAACGTCGCCACGCCGGTTGGCCGAGTACGCCTCGTGGTCCGCGATCCGCGCCTGGAAGCACGCCGCGTCTCCTTCGTCGAGGCGGGGCCGCTGGATTCGCAGCAGCTCTGCGGCCGATTCCAGGTGAGGCCGGGCCGCTGCCTCCGCACGAGCCGGGGCGGCGTCGAGCCGGGTGACCAGGAAGGCCCAGGCCAGGTGCTGCTCGATCCGCGCTGCGGGGGAGTCGGCGACCGCCGCCGCCGACTCGAGCCGCGCGCGTGCCTCCGCGAAGTCACGCCGGCGCAGCGCCACTCCCGCCAGCCCGAGGAGGATCCACACCCGCGCCTTCGACTCCGAGACCGGCGGCCGGTCCCACAGCCGAAGCTGGTCCGCGCACAGCGTCACCGGCAGGTCGCCGAAGGGGCTGTGGTAGAGCCCCATCCAGCGGGCCCGCGCCTCGAGCGGCGCCGGCAGCCCGAAGGTGCGCAGCACCCGTCGCCCGATGAGCCCGCCGTCCTGCTGTCCGCGCCCACGCAGCCGCCGCAGCGCCCGCTCGATGGAGGAGACGTCCTCGGAGCGGCCGCGCTCGACGAGCTTCCAGGCGACCGCCGAGAGCGTGCCGTGCTCCTCCACCAGCGCCGCGAGGTAGTCGTCCCAGCGCGTGCCGGGCAGGCTCGCGCCGTGTCCGGATTTCTGTCCGTTCCGCGGGCGCCGTGCGGATGTCATCGTGGTCCCCGTCATCGAGCCATCCTTCGAAGGACCCCATCATGCGCCTGCTCCTGCTCTCCGACACCCATGGCCACCTGGACCGCGTGGACGCGCTGGCGAAGGACTGCCGGGCCGAGGCCGTGCTCCATGCCGGCGACTTCGGCTTCTACGACGACGGCAGCGCCGAGCGCCTCGAGTCGCGCGAGCTGTTCCTGCGCGTGGTGCACTCGCACCTGAGCGGCCCCGAGAAGAACCGCGCCAAGAAGCTCAGGGGCGACGCGCTGCGCGACTTCGTGCGGGCCTCGCTGCCGCTCTCGGACCTCGGCGCGTGGCTGCGCACCGGGCGCGGCTTCGCGCAGCCCACCTACGCCGTCTGGGGCAACCACGAAGACGGCGTGGTGATCGCCAATCTCCTCGCGGGCCGCCGCACGGTGCCCCACCTGACGCTGCTCGGCGTCGCCCGGCACGGCCCCTTCCGCTTCTTCGGCCTGGGCGGAAACCTGCTGCCGAGCCTCCTCGGCGAGGACGCGCCCCTCGACGGCGGCCGCGGCAAGGTCCGCGCGAACCTCGGCGACGTGCTGCGCCTGCTCGACCTGGCCGGGCAGCGCGAGCCGGGCGAGGTCCGGGTCCTGGTCACGCACGTCAGTCCCGGCAAGGAGCCGCTGGTGTCGCTGCTCGCGGCGGCGCTCGACGCCGACCTGACGGTCTCGGGCCACATGGGCTCGCCGTACGGCTGCGTCTGGGACGACTTCGCGGTGCGCGAGCCGGCCGAGGCGGAGTCGAGGCTGGCCGCCGCGCGCGAGAGGCTGCCCGAGGCGCTGCGGGCGCGGCTGCCGAGCCCCTCGGGCGCCGGAGGTGGGGCCCGGTGGTATCGCGGGACCTTCCACGTCAACCTGCCCGATGCGCCGGACGGCCATGCCGTGCTCGAGCTGTGCGACGGCCGTCTGCGACTGGGGACCACGTCGGTGGGGCTGCCGCTCCGATAGGCATGCGACCTGGGGCCCGGTCGGTGAGCCTGAGCATCGTGAGCGCAGGCAGGTCCAAGCCCGAGCTCTGTCCTCCCCCGCAACCTCTCTGGCCTGCCGGTGTTGGGGAGTGGTTGAATCCATGGGGCTCGTGGCCCGTCCGAGGGCCGAGAATCGCGAGGACCCCCAAGGCCGCCAGAAAAGCCCAAGGAGGAAGGCATGTTCCGCACGTTGCTGACCGCCGCCGCAGTCCTCACGCTCGGCTGCGCCACCGCCCACGCCCAGCGCCACGAGAGACGAGAAGACCGGCGCGAGGTGCGCGAGGACCACCGCGAACTCGCCAAGGACAAGCAGGAGCTCGCCGACGACGTGCACGACCTCCGGTCGCTCGAGCGGCTCGCCGACGACTTCGACGCCGCCCGCCGCCGCAACGACGTGCCCGCGATGCGGCACCTCGACGAGCGGCTGCGGCGCCATGTCGAGTCCGAGCTGCGCGAGAGCGCGCGCGAGCTGAGCGACGACCAGCGCGAGATCGCCCGCGACCAGCGCGAGGTCCGCGAGGAGCGCCGCGAGGTCCGCCGCGATGAGCGGACCGGCCACCGCGGCGGCGACGACCGACGCGACTTGCGCGACGACAAGCGCGATCTGCGCGACGACGTCCGCGATGCCCGGAAGGAGCACGCCGCGCTGGAGCGCTACCACGGCTTGCTGCGCGAGCTGAGCGGCCTCGTCGGCCGGTACGACCCCGGCGCCATCGAGCGCAAGCGCGTCATCCTGCACGAGATGGTCGCCCGCGCGCGCGGGGAGATCCGCGAGGACAAGAAGGAGCTGCGCGAGGACAAGCGCGAGCTGCGCGAGGACCGCGAGGAGCGCCGCGAGGACCGCCGCGAGCACCACCACCACTGACGTCGCCGGAAACCGCTCGTCGTCCTCCCAGCCCGACCGGCCGATCGCACGCCGGGCCGCCTCCCAGCCGGGGGGCGCCCCGGCGCATCTTCGAGTCCGTGGGAAACAGGACGTTGACGGGACCGCGGCTGGGCAACTAGGTTTCCGCCCTCCATGAACGCCATCGAAACCGAACTGTTCGAGAAGCTGCGCAAGCGCCTGAACCTCTCGCACGTCGACGCGTCCAGCGTGTCCGGCGACATGGCGCTCTTCGAGGGCGGGCTCGAGGCTCGACTCCATCGACGTCCTGGAGATCGCCGCGATGGTCCAGAAGGACTACGGCATCACCATCGCCGCCACCGACCGCAACAAGGACGTCTTCGGCACCCTCGGGACGCTGGCGCGGTTCGTCGAGAAGAACCGGAAGAGCGCCTAGCCCAACCCGGCGGAGTCGGAACCAACGGGCTTCGGACTGCGGGCTTCGGGCTTCGGGTCAAACCGCCGAACGAAGGCGCGCCTGGAAAGCTGGACTAGCTCTCCGGCTTGCTCCCGGCCGGGTTGTAGTACTGCGTGCCCTTGCGCATCTTCCAGATGGTCGAGAGCAGCGCTTCCTGGTGGGCCGGGTTGTTCACGAAGTCGATGTCGCTGGTGTTGGCGACGAGCAGCGGCGTCTCGCTGTAGTGGAAGAAGAAGTCGTTGTAGGCGCGGCAGATGCCGGTCAGGTAGTCGGGGTCGAAGCGGCGCTCGAATTCGCGGCCGCGCTTCTTGATGCGCGCCAGCAGCACGTCGAGCCGTGCCTGCAGGTAGATGACCAGGTCCGGCTTGACCACCCGCGGGCCCATCAAGTCGAAGACGCGCTCGTAGAGGGAGAAGCTCGTTGGGGTCCAGGGTCAGCGAGGCGAAGATGCGGTCCTTGGCGAACAGGTAGTCGCTGACCGTGACCTGCGCGAACAGCTCCTGCTGGAACAGCTCGCCCTGCTGCTTGAAGCGGCTGAGCAGGAAGAACAGCTGGGTCTGGAAGGCGTACTTCTGGCGGTCCGAGTAGAAGTTCGCGAGGAAGGGGTTCTCCTCGACGATCTCGAAGACGGTCCGCGCCTTGAGCGCCTTGGACAGGATGTTCACGAGCGACGTCTTGCCGACGCCGATGGGGCCTTCCACGACGATGTAGCGCGGCCGCTCCGTGATCATTTTTCTTCTCTCGCGGAAGGGGGTGCGAGGCGAAACGCTCTCGCGAAAAGGCGGCGGATTCTAATCAAAAAACGGCGGGTGGGGGAAGGGCTCGCGAGCGAACCTCCACGCACTTTTCTGCCCGTTCGCCGGTCTGAGCGCTTGCTCTACGAAGGTAATGCAACGTATCGTCACGCCATGCGCAAGACCGGCAAGACGCGCGCCGCGAAGACGGCGACGGTGGAGACGACTTCCTCGCCGCAGCCCGCCCACGACTCCGCCGAGGGGCTCGAGGCGGACACGCTCTGGCCCATCGCCATGCTGCGCATCGCCATGGAGCTCAAGCGCCCCGAGGCGCCGGGGCTGGACCAGATCATCGATGGCGTCGTGAAGAAGATGGGCATCCCCAAGGCGCAGTTCGAGAAGTACGTGGCCCAGCACCTGGGGACGCTCCAGGAAGCCGCGCAGAAGCACGGCTACTCGCGCTGAGGGGCAGCGGTCGGTTCCGCCGGCCCACGGCGGTATCCTCTGCCTCGTGAACCAGAAGACCCTCCTCTTCGCCGGAATGGTCCTCGCCATCCTCGCCATCGGTGCGAGCGCGGCCAACCGCACCCTGAAGGCGCGAGACCGCGCCCAGCGCGAGGCGGCGGAGGCCAAGGCCGATCAGCAGGAGCAAGCCGCCAGGCCGCTGCCTCCGAAGTCGGACCAGGCCGCTCTGGCGTTCAGGCGCGAGACGGTCGGCGAGCTCGAGGTGCGGGTGGCCAGCACGAACAACGAGGCCAGGGTCTTCGCCAAGGACGGCAAGCTGCTGACGATCGTCAGGGGGTACGCCGGCGGGCGCGAGGTCCCGGGCACCACGCTCTTCGGGGCCAAGGTGGTGGAGCTGGCGGGCAAGGCCTGCCAGGACCCGTGCAACCCGACGAGCTCGATCATCGCCTCGCCGGGTGGCAAGCCGAAGCGCGTCTTCGAAGCCCAAGGCATCGTCCGCTTCGAGGACCTCGACGGCGACGGCACTCCCGAGGTCCTGGTCGACCACCTCGTGAAAGGCACCACCGAGCTGATCGCCCTGCCCTACGCGCTGGAGAAGGAGCGGTTCGTCCCGGCCTACTCCCGGTTCCCGGAGAGGCTCGACCGGCAGATGGAGGCGTTCTCCAGGACGGCCGAGCGGATGTGCGAGCAGGCGCCCGAGGGCGACTGCCGCGACGCGCTCCTGGCCCTGCTACTCGCGCACGCGTTCACGGGGCGGGACGACCTGAAGGACTACGTCAGCCACCTGAAGATCGACTCGCAGCTCAAGGACTGGGCTCGAGACGGGGCCCTGCAGCGCGAGCTTCAGCGTGAGGCCAAGACCGTTGCCCGTTAGTAGCGGCCGTGAGCGACGGATCCGATCCAGCTGGAGGAACGCAGGCCTCGCTTACCTCGGCGTGAACGTGCCGCCCGTGGCGGTGCAGTCCTTCGTGGCAGTCTCGACGCTCCAGCGTGCCAGGTAGTAGTGCTTGCGCTCCTCCATGTCGGGATTCACGCGCAGGCAATCGCCCACGGAAGCGCCCGTGGGGCACGCCGCCTCGCTCTTGTCGCCCACGCAGGACCCGACGCTGCTGGGGTCCATGAAGTAGTCGGCGCAGACCGACTCCGCGAGGTTCGAGCACGAATAGCGGAAGGGCTTCTGTCCCACCGCTCCTGCGTCCGCGCCGCTCGCCGCATGGCAGCTGACCGACTCGAACACCTCTGGCTTCAGGCACACGTCGAACGTCGCGCCGGAGAGGTTCGCCGACCTCGCCGACGCGCAGCACAGGCCTTGCGCGTAGGCGCCGCAGCCCGCCCCCCAGGAGCACAGCGGCAGGCAGAAGTTCTGGTGCGTCGAAGTCAGGTAGAACGCCGTGCACACCGAGCCCCGCGGACAGTCGTCGTTCATGGTGCAGGTGAAGGTGCAGGTGTCCAGGCCCGTGACGCAGATCTCGTCGCAGGGATTGACCCCCATGCCGCCGCACTGACCGCCCACCTCCACGCTGTCGGGAGCTGTGCCGCGCGGTGTGCACGCCGCCAGGAGCACGGCGAGGAAGACGAGGCTAGAACGCAAGGGCCACCCCCAGCTTTGCTCCGGTTCCAGGCGACGGCACCGGCGCCGCCGGCACCTCGACCGCTCGCAGCTTCAGACCGACCGGCACCAGCACCGCTCCGACCACCACTCCGGCGAGCCCCAGGACGTCCAGCCCGACGCCTTCGGCGAAAGCGATGCCGTCGTGATCGCCCCAGCGCCGATTGCCCGGCTTCTGGTTCAGGTCGAAGGCGTCCTCGTGCAGTTGGACGGAGCCGGCGATCGCCAGAAGGCCCGCCGCGATCAGCAGGGCTCCGGTGATCACCATCGCGGGGCGACGTTCATAGACCTTCTGCGTCGTCGAGGTTGGGACCGCTGGCTTGGCGGGCTCGAGCAGCGGCGGGGGCGGAGCTGCCGTCGGCGGCGCGGCGACCGGGGCCGAGGAGGGTGGGAGCGCGGCGGGAGGAGTCAGCTCGGAGGGCGGCGGCGCAGTCGGAGCCGTCGCCGGCGTCGGAGCGGGGGCGTTGGTCGAGGGAGGGGACGCCTGCGGGGCCGTCGGGGCCGCGGACCCGCAGTCTTCGCCCTGCGCGACGAAGCCCTCCGGGCACGCGGGGATGCCCACGCAGACCTCGCGCGTCCGGGACCAGACCTGGTTCGGCCAGCAGCACTGGCCCTGCGTGTCCTCGGTGACCAGCTGCCCGGCGGGGCAGGACGGAGGCCTGGCCAGCGCCGAGGCTCGGCGCTGCCAGGAACAGGACCAGCCAGATGGCGCGCATGGGAACCCCCGGGGAAGCGGCGCACGGCGGGCCCAGTCTCCGCTGCCCGGTCGCCGGCAGTCCACCCACTCCGAGTCTTGGACCCCGACTTCGGCTCGGCGCCACGCCTCCCTGCGAACGAGGTCTTGACCAGGGTCCTATTCCAGCAGCGCGATGAGGTCGTCGCGGGTCAGGCTCGCGGCGCGGTCGGAGCCGGAGAGGGCGGCCTCGGCGATGGAGCGCTTCTCGGCCTGCAGCGCCAGGATCCGCTCCTCGACCGTGCCCAGCGCGACCAGTCGGTGCACCATCACCGGCCTCTCCTGCCCGATGCGGTGCGCGCGGTCCGCGGCCTGGTCCTCGACGGCGGGGTTCCACCACGGATCGACGAGGAAGACGTGATCGGCCGCGGTCAGGTTGAGGCCCGCGCCGCCCGCCTTGAGCGAGACCAGCATCACCGGCGGCCCGTCGTCGGCCTGGAAGCGCGCCACGACGCCCGCGCGGTCCTGCGTCGAGCCGTCGAGCCGCGCGAAGGGCACCTTGGCTTCGTTCAGCTTGGGCTCGATGAGGTCCAGGAGGCTCGTCCACTGCGAGAAGACCAGCGCCTTGTGCCCGTCGGAGGCCGCCTCCTCCAGCAGCTCGAGCAGCTGCTCGACCTTCGCCGAGGACTCCGCCTTCTGCCCCGGCACCAGCGCCGGGTGACAGCAGGCCTGGCGCAGCCGCAGGAGCGCCTCGAGGGCGGCCAGCACGCTGCCACCTTCCTTGAGCCGGCCGACGACCTCTTCTCGCGTGGAGGCGTACAGCGCCTGGTAGAGCGTGCGCTCGTCCTCGGAGAAGCTCGACGCGCTCCACCACCTCGGTGCGCGGCGGCAGCTCGGGCGCCACCTCGCGCTTGAGGCGCCGTAGCACGAACGGGCGAATCCGCTCGCGAAGCCGCGACGCCGCGCCGGCCTCGCCGGTGGCGATGGGCTTGCCGTAGCGCTCGTCGAAGTCGCCACGGCCGCCGAGCAGCCCGGGGTTGAGGAAGTGGAACTGGCTCCACAGCTCCTCGAGCCGGTTCTCCACCGGCGTGCCGGTCATCGCCACGCGCCACTTCGCCTTGAGGCGATAGGCCGCGCGCGCCACCTGGCTGTCCGGGTTCTTGATGGCCTGGGCCTCGTCGAGCAGCACCGTGGCCCACTCGCGAGCTGAGACGAGCGCATCCTGATCGAGGCGCAGGAGCGCATAGCTCGTCAGCGTCACGTCCGCGGTGGGATCCAGCACGCGGTTGGGGCCGTGGTAGAGGCAGACCTTCAGCGACGGACGGAAGCGGGCGATCTCCGCCGCCCAGTTGAAGACCACGCTCGTGGGCGCCACGACCAGCGCCGGTGTCTGGACCGCGCACAGCGCCTGCAGCGTCTTGCCCAGGCCCATGTCGTCGGCGAGCAGCGCTCCCAGCCCGGCGCGGTGACAGAACTGAAGCCAGCGTACGCCGGTGGCCTGGTAGTGGCGCAGCTCCGCCTGCAGGTCGCCCGGGAGCGGCGATTCGGGCAGCCCGGAGAAGTCCTTGAAGAGCGGCTGCAGCCTCTGGAAGCCCGGAGGAGGCGGCTTCTCCAGCGCTTCGCACAGCCGCGCGAGGTCGGGCAGGGCGCTCGGGGGGAGCGTGTCGCGGTCTTCCTTGGCGGCGAGGAGATCGGCGATGCGGTTGCCGAACTTGGCGAGCCAGTCCACCGGCAGCGGCGCGAACCCGCCTTCGAGCAGCGGCACCAGCGACGCACCCGACTTCCAGGCGCGCAGGACGGCGCCGGGCTCGGCGTGCCGCTTGGTGCTCGACTGCGTGGACTCGAACGACAGGTCGAACGTGTCGCCCTTGATGGAGAGCAGCGGGACGATGCCCGGCGCCACGAAGAAGCGCTTGTGGGCCTCGCCCTTCACCTCGCGGTCCAGGCTCTTGAGCTTGGCGACGAAGGCCACCGCCTGGTCGCCCTCGAAGACCTCGCGGTGGCCGGCGACCAGGTTCACGCCCTGCAGCCGGCGGACGAGCCGCTCCTCGCCCTCCTCGTCGCGGGCGGGCATCTCGTCCCCCAGGAGCACCAGCTTGCCGGCGTCAACGCGCGCCACCGCCGGGTCGCCGTAGACGATGAGCGGGAGCACCGAGAGGGCCTCGCCGTCGCGCTCGGTGCGGATCTCCAGGCGCGGCAGCGCGCGCGAGGCGCGAGGCAGCTTCCGGGTGCGGAACTCGACCTCGATGCGGCCCTTCAGCTCCGGCACGATCCGGGTGAGCAGCTCCACCTTCTGCTCCGGGCCGAAGTACTTGCCGCTGCGGTAGTCGGAGAGCTCGCGGGCGTTGAGCCGAGGGTCGTTGGTGACGCGCAGCGTGTCGCCGCAGAGCGCGATTCCATTCGAGAAGACCTCGGTGATCCGCGGGTCGGCCGAGAGCGTCACCCGCAGGCCGTCCCCCTGGTCCTCGACCACGGCGCGCGGCTCGGCGCGGTCCTTCTCGATCTTCACCGGCTGGCCGTCCAGGCGGACGTCGGGCGCGTCGACGAGCGCGTCGAGGATCTGCGTGAGCACTTCCTTGGGCAGCCAGCCCGACAGGCGCATGCCCAGGATGTGATCGACCGTGAGGTCGGCGGGGCTGGCGATGAACTGGGGCCCCTCGATGCGCCCGGCCTGGATGGCGGAGAGCGTGGCCTCGAACGGCGTGGCGGTCTCGCCCTGGACGAACGCGCGGCCGAACGTGAGCGCACCGCCTTCACGGCGCAGCAGGTAGCGGATGCGCGCGATGGAGGAGGGCGCCTCCGGCAGGCTCTTGCCGTCCTTGCGCGCCTGGCGCAGGGCGATGGCCGCCGCGGCCGCGTGCTCGCAGGGGTCCTCCTCGCCGCCGCAGTCGCAGGACCACTCGGCGTCCTGCAGGTAGAGCGTGACGGTGCGGCCGACGATGGCGCCCGGCGGGGTGACGCGCAGGACGGCGTGCTCCGCGTCGGCCGACTCGCCGACGATGGTGGCGGAGCGCGTCAGCTCGACCGCCTTGGACCAGGTGTTGCGCGAGCAGTTCTCGCGGATCTCTTGGAAGAGCTCTTCCATGGGGCCGGGAATCTAGCTGCGCCGCGCGCGAATGAGGAGAGAAGAGAAGGCGGGCTCGAGTTGGCGAGGCCAGGCGCCTCGTAGGGACAGGCGCAGGGTATTGTGGGCCCGAACGCATGCAGGGCGGGCCGCCGGGATGCAGCCTGCCGAGGTGGTTCCCAAGTGATCTCGCCCCTGAGCACCCTCTGCGCGGCGCTCCTCTGCGGCACCCCGAGCTCTACCGCCACCGCGAAGGTGGTGGAGGTGGACCCGAACGGCAACGCCACTACCGTGACCACGGTGAAGACCCCCGCGACGCAATCCGGGCTGCTGAAGGCCGGGGAGATCGCCCAGGCCGAGAACTGCGCGCTGCGGATGGAGGCGCGCTGTGCAGCGGCTCGGCGCTGCCCCGCGTTCAAGGCCGCCGCGCGCATCCTCATCCTGGAGGGCAATGGCCCGGGCTACCGCAACGCCCACCTCCCGTGCGATCGGATCGGAGAGATCTGCGGCGAATTGACGGGGAAGGCGCTGTACTTGCGGCGTGCGGTCGAGCGCTGCGTGCAAGACATGGCCAAGGTCGGTTGTCCCCGGGAGGTCACGGTCCCCCGGCCGTACAAGATGGCGTTGAATCCCGAGTTCGAGGTTCCCGCGTGCGCGCTGCTGGTGGAGACCGACCGAATCCACCCGCCTTGGCTGTACTCCGGGCCCGAGGAGACGATGGAGCTCGCGTTGGATCAGGTCGCCCGTACTCAGGGGGACCTGATGGGCCCTCGCAAGCCGCCGAACATGGGAGAGGTGCAGCGTGCCGACGAGGCCGAGCAGGCCCGGAAGGCTCCTGCGCCTGACGCGGGCTGTCGCCACGTTCGCTGCTTCGACCAGTGCTGCGACGAGGGGCAGGTCTGCGCGCACATGGGCGAAGCTCGCCCCAAATGCCTTCGGCCGCCTTCCGGAACGCAGTGAATCTCTCGGCCGTATCCGCCGGTCGAGGAACGACGCCCTCGGAGGCCGAACAGTCCGGGCAGGTCTGGTATCCTCCGCTCCGCTGAAATTCAGAGCGAAGGAGCACCGAGATGGGGTCCACCGCTGCGCTCGCCGCGCTGCTGACTCACCTGCTGGCTGCCACTCCCACGGACAACGGGCCGCCACCCCAACCTGAGGGCGCCGTAGCGGCGGAGACCGCCCCGGCAGCGCAGTACCCCGAACTTCCCATCCCAGCCGTCGAGCCGAGCGCCGCGCCCTCGACGCTCGCAGCGCCAGCGCCCGCCCTCAACACGGTCCCGCTCTCGACCCTGCAGGTCGAGGACACCGGCGGCCACGTGCTCTTCGTGCTGCCGGACGCGCCCGTGGGGATGAGCCTCGTGGTGCCGCCCAACAAGTACAAGGTTCGGCGCGGAGACCCGGCGACGGGCGAGTGGGGCCCGGCCAAGGGCGTCGAAGCTCAAGGCTGGCCAGCAGGTCGTCGTGCCGGAGGTGGGCTTGACGCTGGTCGGCCACGCCGAGGCGCTCACCGCACCCAAGGTGAGCCCGACGACGCTGCCGGCGCGCACGCTGGAGCTGAAGGTCGGCCTGGGCCTGGTCGGTACGGGTGACGGCATCGGCTGGGGGATGGCGACCCGGCCCGCGGTCCAGCCAGGGCTGGCGTGGGGTATCACCGACCGCCTGCAGCTGGGGTTGCTCCATCTCTCCTACCGGTTCGGCGACCGCGGCAGCGTGGAGTTCGTGCCCACGCTCGCCCTGGGCGATGTCATCGACCTCGAGGCCATGTCGGGTACGGGCATCAGCCTGAGCTCGACGATGGCCGAGGGGACCTTTCTCCTCCTCGCGCCCGCTCTGCGCCTCGGCCTCCGGGTCTGGTTCGCCGACGTGTGGACCCTGAACGTGACCGCGGAGGGGGCGATGGGCCTGCAGATTCCCCGCGCCGCGGGTGAGCTGGCGAGCTGGTCTGCAGGCGCGGCGCTCGGCTTCACCCGCTTCCTGGGCGACCACGCGGCTGCGAGCTTCGGCGTGCGCTACGGCTACAGCGAGGTGCGGGGCCCGTCGGGCGAGAAGGTGAACGAGGTCTCGCTCGGCTCGGTGCAGTCCATCGGTGGGCGCGTGCTGCCGCTCGTCGCCGTCCAGGTCACGCGCAGCGTCTCGGTCGAGACGCAGATGGTCGTCGTGATGCGCGAGCGCAAGGTGGACGCCCGGGAGCTGCGGATCATCGAGGGCGTCGCGGTGCTCTGGTAAGCCGGCCTGGAGCTACGGTTCTGGCTTGCAGCCGGGCTGCACGCAGGAGCTTCCGCGCCGCGTGCTCGCCCAAGGGCGGCAAGCTCTCCGCCGGCGGCAAGGTCGAGGCGACCGAGGGCCAACGCGCTGTGCGACGAACGGAACTGATGCGAAAGGTTCTTGAGGTCGAGGTCCCTTCGGATCGATCCGAAGTGGTGGCGAGCACGAGAAGCGGGGACGTGGGTGAGAAGCCGTGCCGGTCTGGACGCGTCTGGACCGAGCCCATAGAGTCTCCTCGCGTCTCGAGCGCCCGGTTTCGGCGCCTGGAGGGGATTCATCATGGGCGGCGAGGTCTCCAATCGAATGCTGCGCGAGCAGCTTCGCGTCGTACGCCGCCGTGGCTGGGACGAGGTCAAGCTGTTGGCAGGACTCCACGTCACCGCTGCCGAGGTCGAGAGCAACCCGCGCGGGTTCATGAGCTGGGACGACTACATGCTCTGGCTCGACCACGTGCAGGAGGCAGCGGGCGGCCCAGAGGGGATGGAGGATTTCGCCTCCGACATGATCGTCGGGGCGCCCATCACCCAGCTCATTGCGCGGCAGATGGTCAACCCCGCGCGGCTCTACACGTTCGTGGCCGACAGGCTCACGCGCCGCATGTTCACGATGGTGGGAACGCGAGTCGACAGGCTTACAGACGGCCGGTTGTCGTACCGACTCAGCGTCCCATCACCCTACAGACAGTCGCTTGCGATCTACTACGGCAGCATCGGCGCGCTCCGGGCCTACACGGTCCTGCTCGGACTGCCGCCGGCCCTGATCGACGGCTCGTTCTCGCCCGAGGAGACGGTCTACCGCATCACGCCGCCGGCCTCTGACACGCTGCTGGCCCGGGCCGCCCGCGCAATCCCGCCGCGCTTCGTCGAGATGCTCAAGCGCAGCCCGGCAGCCACGGAGGCGGACCGGGTGGACACGCTCGACGTCATTGCCGACTCGAGCTCCCTTGCGGCTGGGGCGGTTGTTGTCGGCAGGCGGCTGGCGGAGCACGCGGACCTCGACGCGCTCGCGGAGGACGTCATTGCCGTGCTGCGCGAGAAGTTCCTCTGCTCGTACGTGCGGCTGTACCTGCGACGCGCGCCAGAGGGCAGGCTGGAGCGGTTCGGGGCTCTCGGCTCTCAGGCGCTGGAGCGGTGCAGCGAGCGCTCTCTGACGGTGGGCGATCTCGAGGTGGGGCGGCTCGACCTCGACCTGGGGCTCGAGGACGAGATGCCCTCGCCCATGCTGGACAACCTGCTGCCCTGGATCGCCCTCGGAGTGCAGCGGTGCTTGAGCGCCAGCACGGCGAAGCCACCGTCCCCGCAGGAGTTCTCCGTGCCGCCGACGGCCCGGGAGCGCGAGGTGCTGGAGCTGCTGGTGCGCGGCAGCTCGAACAAGGAGATCGCCTGTGCGCTGGGCTGCAGCGTGCGCACGGTGGAGTGCCACGTGGCCAGGCTCATGGAGAAGTCCGGCGCCGGCAGCCGAGCGGTCATCATCGCGCAGGTGCTGGGCGCTGGCCTGAGCGCGGACCGAGTGACCTGAGCGCCGCGGTCTCGGCACTCGGAGGGGGAAGCATGGGCGGCGAAGTCTCCAGTCGCATGGTTCGCGAGCAACTGCGCGTCGCACGTCGCCGCGGTTACGACGAAGCCAAGCTGTTCTTCGGGCTCCACTTCACCGCCACCGAGGTCGAGTGCCCTCGCGGCTTCGTAACCTGGGACGACTACCATCTGTGGCTGGCGCACCTGCAGGAGGCGGCGGGCGGCCCGGAGGGGATGGAGGACTTCGGCTCCGACTGGATCGTCGGGGCGCCCATCACGCAGCTCATCGCGCGGCAAATCATCAGCGCCTCCCAGCTCTACACACTCATGGCTGACCGGCTCACGCGCCGGATGTTCAAGACGATGGGCACTCGGCTCGACCGGCTCCCCGAGGGTCGCCTCCGATTCCGGTGTCGGGTGTCGCCGGAGCGCAGGTTCTCACTGGCGAGTCACCACTGCTCCATCGGCGCGCTCCGCGCCTACCCGGTCCTGCTCGGACTGCCGCCGGCCCTGATCGACGGCTCGTTCTCGCCCCAGGAGACGGTTTACCGCATCACGCCGCCCGACTCTGACACGCTGCTGGCCCGGGCCGCCCGCGCAATCCCGCCGCGCTTCGCCGAGATGCTCAGGCGCAGCCCGGTGCCCGCGGAGGCGGACCTGGTCGACACGCTCGACGTCGTCACGGACTCGAGGGGCCTCGCAGCCGAGGCGGCGGTGGTCGGACGGCAGCTGGCGGAACACTCCGACCCCAAGGCCCTCGCTGACGACGTCATCGCGGGACTGCGAGAGAGGTTTCTGTGCTCCCACGTGCGGCTGCATCTTCGGCGTGGACCGAACAGCAGGTTGGAGCAGTTCGGTGCCCTCGGCTCGCAGGCGCCCGAGCGATGCAGCCAGCGAACTCTGACGGTGGGCGATTGCGAGGTGGGACGGCTCGAGGTCGACCTGGGGCTCGAGGACGAATGCCCTCGCCCATGCTGGACAACCTGCTGCCCTGGATCGCCCTCGGGGTGCAGAGGTGCCTGCGCGCCAGCACGGCGCAGCCTCCTGACGTGCAGGAGTTCTCCGTGCCGCCGACGGCCCGGGAGCGCGAGGTGCTGGAGTTGCTGGTGCGCGGCAGCTCGAACAAGGAGATCGCCTGTGCGCTGGGCTGCAGCGTGCGCACGGTGGAGTGCCACGTGGCCAGGCTCCTGGAGAAGACCGGCGCCGACAGCCGAGCAGTCATCATCGCGCGGGTGCTGGGAAAGGGATCATCCCTGAGCGGGTGATGGTTCAGCGCCCACGAGCCGAGTTGGCAGGTGTCGTCGGCGTTCTGCTCTGCCGCGGGACGCACGCCCCGCCAAGGATCGTCCCAAGCTCGCCGCCGCAATCCTGAAATGCCGAGGGACCGCGAGGATCCGGGCCCTTGGACGTGTGCGTTCGTCCTCGTGTTGTCGATGCCACCGAGGAATAACCGGGGAGGACGAGCAGGGACGCGCGGAGCGCGTAGGTGTTTTCACGGATTGTCGAGGCACTGACTCGGTGGTCGAATTCGGGCTCGCGAGCGAACGCAGGGCGAGTCTGAAGAATCAATCCGCTCGGCAATCCACGAGCGACGGCATCGTGCCAGCGAGGGGCTGGCGAACCCCGTTGATTCCTCGGCGCAGGCCTCGGTGGTGCGCCACAAGTGCGGGACCGCGCCTGTCTCGCTCGTCTAGCCGGCCAGCCCCGCCGCTGGCTCACGAAAGAGGTACCCCATGGGCAGAGCTTGGCGAATGCGGGTCGCGCTCACGCACGAGGCCCCGCAGGAGCGCCCCGGTCCTGGCGCCCAGGTCTCCCGCCTGAAATCCGGCGCTCTCGAATGAGCTCGATGACTCGGCGCTCTCGAGGCGTGGCGTGGGCGGTCGCGGCTGTCCTGCTCGCGGTCGGCCCGTCGGCGCGCGCCGCCGAGCCGCCCAACAAGCGAATCGCGGTCCTGGACATCAAAGTCGTCGGCAATGTCGACGCAAAGACCGTCGCCGGGTTGTCGTCCTACATCGCTTCCGAGGCAAGTCGACTCGGTCTGCGGGTGATTGCGGGCTCCGACATCGCCGCCGTCATCGGCTTCGCCAAGCAGCGAGAGCTCTTGGCCTGCAGCGATTCATCGTGCCTCGTCGAGTTGGGGGGCGGGCTCGGCGTCGACTACCTGTTGTCCTCGGAAGTCTCGGAGGTCGCCGGGGTCTGGCTGCTGAGCCTTGCCTTGCTCGACGTCCGCGGCGGCCGCTCGATGAATCGCCTCACCAAACGCTCGAACGAGCCTCGTGGCCTCGTCGACGCAGTGCCCGAAGCGGTCGAGGGTCTGCTCGAGCCCCGTGCTGCCAATGCCTCCGCGGCAGCCGCGCCGAAAGCGACAGAGGAGCCTGGTGGAGCGGGGCCTGCGAAGGCCGGTGAGCGGGAGAAGGACGCCTCGCCCGGCGTGGCAGCGCCCTCCAAGCAGCCAGCGAGTGCCCAGACGCAGGCCGCCTCGGACGCGACCCTCGTCGAGAGGACCGACTCGAGGGCCGCCGCTGCCGGGCAAGCAGCAGAGCCGCGGACGCCTGAACCCCCAGGGCCGGCGAAGGCCAGACCTCTCCGCCCGATAGGGATCGCGCTGGGTGTGGCCGGTGCTCTCGTGGCGGGGGCAGGTGCGGTCTTCCACGGCTATTCACTCTCCTCCTGGGAGCACTATCGGGAGCTCAAGGCGCAGGGGAACGCGGACAGCGCTGCCGCGGCCAAGGCGAACTCGGATGACCGGATGCTCATCGCAGAGGTGCTCTACGGGGTGGGAGGCGCAGCGCTGGTGACAGGCATCGTGTTGGTCGTCGTCGGTGGTGGCGACCGGACGCCGGTGCCAGCCGTCGCGCTTCGCCTGCTTCCAGGTGGAGGCGCGGTGACGGTCAGCGGGACCTTTTGAAGAGAGCCATTCCGGCCGAAGCCGGTACGGGGTCAACCAATCAGGTCACCGGAGTGAACCATGCGGCTCATCGGAGCGCTAATGCTGGTCGTGGCGATCGCGGCAGGCTGCCGGAACGAGGATGTGGCGCTCCCGGCGGCGGATTCGGGACCAGCGACGGCGAGCGACGGCGGCACGACGGGGGCCAGGGACGCCGAGGCTTCCGACGCAGCGGTCGAGGACGCGGCCCAGGTAGACGCCGATGCGGCCACGCCAGATGCGGCTTCGGACGGAGCCGACGGGGCTGTGCCGGACGCAGGCTCGGGCGCAACCGACGCAGCGAGCGGCGGGCGGGCCGATTCCTCAGAGCAAGTCGCCGACGCCTCAGAGCCAGCGGCAGGTGTCGATGCCGCTGCAGAGCCCGACGCCGGGAGCCCGAGCCCCGGATTGGATGCGACCGTGGTGGCGGGTGACGCGGCCCTGGGCGACTCGCATTGTGACGCGGGATTGGCCAACGACCCGCAGAATTGCGGGGCTTGTGGACGTGTCTGCGCAGCTCCGACCGGCGCGACGCCGACCTGCTCGAGTGGGCTCTGCGGCTACAGCGCTCGGGCCTCCGACCTGCCGGGGTTCTGGTCGACGACCGCGGAAGGTCCGTTGCTCTCTCTCGTGGACGACAACCGAGCGCTCATCTCCCCGTTCTACGCCGGCGGCGTCGATTCCCTCGTCGACCTCTCGACGCATGCGACGACCTCGGTGCCGGGCGTCGGCGGCAGGCGAGTCACGATCGCCCAGCAGGCGGGCGGCGCGCTGCAATACAAGCTGGGCGGCTATGAGAACTACTTCGCGGAAACCATCGACGGCACGATCGTCTATACGCAGGCCACCGGCTGCTGCAACGGCATCGGCGCATGGTTCGCGGTCGATCCCTCCACGATGCGCGGATACTTGACGCGCTCGGGTGGGGTGAGCGTCTGGAACTTGACGAGTGGAGCGGAGACGGAGTCGTTCCTCGCCGGCTCGCACAGCAGCTTTGCCTACAGCTACCTCGCCAACGGCAATACGCTCTATGCCGCCTCAAACGATGGCTACGTCACTCAATTCGACCTGGCGACGAAGGCTGCCGTTTGGTCGACTCCCGTCGAGAACTGGTCCCACTCCGCTGTCGCGGCGGTGGGCCCGTCGTCGAACGGCGCAACCCCTGGGATAGCGGTCGTGCTCATCGCCGCGAGCACCTCCCTGCCCGGCCGCGTCGCGCTCCTGGCGAGTGACGGAACCCTGAAGTGGAAGCTGAGCAACTATCTCGTCCGAACCTCACCGGTGTGGTCGGGCGCCGGCAAACTCGTCATCGGCACCTGGGCGCTCAGTTCTTCAGCTGGGGCCGTCGCAGCCTTGTCGCCTGCCGATGGAAGTGAGAATCTGGCGCACCGAGATGGGTGGAGATGTCTGCGACCTCGTGGTCGGAGACGGAGGGGTCCTCTACGCGCTGGTCGACTCCGGTTCGGGCGCCATGCGGCTGTTGGGCATCGATGCGGGGACAGGCGTCGTCCGCTACCAGATCAGCGGCCTCTCGGGAGGCAAGGGGGATGGGTATTCCGCGCCGGAGATGCTGCTCCGGAGCGGGGTCATGTACGTGTTGACCAACTCGTTCTTCGCGGTTCCGGTGCCGTCGAGCAACTATGATCCGGCGTCGTCGTGGCCAGTGCGCCTTCACGACGGGAGGAGGACGGCCAACGCCTCGGCGCCGTGAGTGGCGCGGCTGGTGCGCGGCAGAGCCGACAGGGTGGGCGCAAGTCTTGGCCGAGGCCAAGTGGGAGGGCATTGCCGTGAAGCGCATCTCAAGACTCGGGTCCGGCCTCGCTGCGCTGCTCGCGCTGTTGCCCAGCTGCGCTTCCGTGGGCCGGCCGAGCCTGTTCCCCGAGGTCACCCGCAGCGCGGTGAAGCCGGTGGTGGAGGGCGCCGCACAGGACGAGCTGGCTGCGGAGTTGGTCGAGAGGACATGGGAGGTGGTCCACTCGAAGCGCTTCCGCGACAACTTCCTCTCGCTTCGAGCGCTGCATCCGCGGCTGTGGCTTGCCCCGCGCGGGGACACAGTCTGTCCCGAGCAGGCCGTCGGAGCGCTGATGGAGGAGGTCGGCTGGGAGCGTCGCGTCGAAGCGGTCACGGTGTTGATCGTGCAGGGCGGTGGGGGTGTGGAGACCGCAAGCACGGAGATTGTGGCGTCGGCCGACGGCCGGTTGAAGGCGGTCATGCGCCTCGGGCGTAGCGCGGTGACCCGATGGGAGTGCGGAGGCATGGCGGCCTCCTGCGCCATCAACACCGTCGCCCACGAGCTGACGCACACCGTGGCCTCCCCGGATGGCGCCGAGCTCTTCGCGGACAGGGGCGTCACGTACGCCGAGATGCGGGACCGGCAGTTGGTCTCGTACTTCGTCGGCGCGGTGGCCCAATGCACCTACTTGCAGCTCGAGGCAGAGCGCGCCGGGAAGAGCCACGATCTCGCGGACTGCATCCGGAAGGTGGGGACACGCAGGATGAATGCCTCACTCTGCCTCTGTGGTGTCGAACAGTAAGGCAGACCGAGCATGGCCTCGGGGCTCGGGCTCCAGGGCTCGGGCTCCAGACTGCGGCACCGGCGCGAGCGCCGTGCCGAGCGCCGGCTCCGCATTCCGTTGCCAGGTCGGCTCACCCGACCGCTCTTGTGCTCGGCGCGCACTTTGCGTGAACATCCCTCACCGCGAATCGCCGCAGCCAACGAGCAAACCAAGCAAGGGGAGCAAGCCGATGCCCGAACCAACGAAGGCCGCCGCCGAAGGCATGACGCTGGCGTCCGAGAAGCAGGGCCTGCTGGACCTGATGGGGAAAGGCGAGTCGGTCCACTGGCAGATGGGCGTGCGCTACAACAACATCGTCGACCACAAGCTCGCCGAGGCCGCCGGTTACAAGACGGCCCGCGACTTCTTCGCCAAAGAGATCCGCGAGGTCTCCCAGGCCACGCTCAGCGAGTACGGAGCGGTGGCCAAGTCCTTCCCGGAAGCGGAGGCCCGCGAGCACGGCTGCACCAAGCTCGCGCTCCTGCTCACCTACGAGGCGGCCATCGATGCCGGCCCGCTCGCCGGAACGCCGGACGACGTCATCATCCGCTTCCCCGGCAAAGACGCAGTCGTGGTGGAGAAGCGGTTCCGGGAGTGCTCGGTGGCAAATCTGATGGCGGCCCTCCAGGGCGTCAAGGCCCCGGCCAAGGCGCTCCCCGACGCCGACCAGCAGGCCGTGAAACGGATGCACCAGGTGATCGAAGAAGTGCTGGGCGGGCGAGGGACCGTCATGCTCGAGGCGCGGACTCGCGGCCGGGGAACCGTCGTGGACCTCAAGGGCATCCCCTTGGCCAAGCTCGCCACGGTGCTCGACGCCCTCAAGTCGGCGCTGTGACCGCGCACCCGTCGCGCGTCGCGCCGCCGCTGTGAGCGCGCTCGCCAGTTCGGATCGATCCGAACTGGCCGGGGCCCATGGACCGGCGTCCTCCGTCCCCGACGGGAGCCCTTGCCGCTGCGCGCGGCCGGGTGCTACGGAAGTGCACGCATGCGGCTGCTCGCCATCGTCCCCGCCTACAACGAGGCGGAGAACCTGCCCCACGTCCTGGAAGGCCTGGCGAAGGTCCCGGGCCTGGACGTGTGCGTCGTCGACGACGGCTCCCAGGACGACACCGCCCGCGTCGCTGCCTCGCTGGGCGCGACCGTCCTTCGCCTCCCGGTCAACCTGGGCATCGGCGGCGCCGTGCAGACCGGCTTCCGCTGGGCGCTCGCCAGAGGCTACGACGTCGCGGTCCAGGTCGACGGAGACGACCAGCACGACCCGGCGCAGCTGCCGGCGCTCCTCGAGCCGCTCACCGCCGGTCGCGCGGACTATGTCGTCGGGTCGCGCTTCCTGGGCGAGAAGAGCGGCTTCCGGTCCACGGCCGTGCGCCGGGCCGGTATCCGCTACCTCTGTGCGCTGCTGCGGCTCCGGGCCGGCGTGCACGTGACCGATCCCACCTCGGGCTTCCGCGCCGCCAACCGCAAGGCCATCGAGCTCTTCGCCCGGCACTATCCGTCCGACTACCCGGAGCCGGAGGCCGTCGCGCTCGCCGCGCGCAGCGGCCTGCGCCTGGTCGAGGTGCCGGTGCAGATGCGGCCCCGGCGGCACGGCCAGAGCTCCATCGGCGCCGCGGGCACCGCCTACTACTTCGCCAAGCTCTCGGTGGCGATCCTCCTGCTGCCGGCGCGCGAGCCGCCCGGCCACGACGATGGGAGCTAGCGCGTGAACGCTCCGCTGATTCCGCTCGGGCTGCAGCTCCTCGCGTGCGCAGTGCTCCTGGGCCTGCTGGTGTGGGTCGCTTCGTTGGTCCGGCGCCGGAGGCTGAGCCTGCGCGACAGCCTGCTGTGGCTGTTGTCGACGCTCGCGGCGCTCTTGCTGATGGCGTTCCCGGAGCTGCTGCGGCTGGCGGCGCGGGCGCTGGGCGTGGAGGTTCCCTCCAACGCGCTCTTCGCCGCGGGCTTCGTCTACGTGCTGGTGAACCTCCTGTCGCTGACCATCGCCGCCTCGGACTCCGCGGAGCGCACGCGCAAGCTCGCCCAGGAGTGCGCACTCCTGCGCGCGGAGATCGCCGAGCTGCGCGAGGCCGCGAGCAAGAAGGCGGGCCCGCCGTGACCCCAGCCGAGGCCGCCCGACTCCTCCAGCCCGGCTGCCCCTGGGTCGAGCTGCGCGAGTGGAGCGGGCTGCCCAACGTGAAGTGGTGCGAGGAGACGCTGTGCGCCTGGGCCGCCGAGCCGGCCAACACCTGGTCGAACCTCGGCTACCTGCTCGCGGCGGCGGCGCTCCTGACCTGGACGCGCAGGTGCCGCTCGCAGGCGCTGCGCGTCCTCTTCCCGCTGGGCGCCTTCGCGGCGGGCGCGACCTCGCTCGCCTACCACGCGTCGATCGCCTTCGCGACGCAGGTCCTCGACTTCTTCGGGATGTACGTCTACTTCCTGCTGCTGGTGGGGCTGAACCTGGTGCGGCTCGGGCGGGTGACGGTCCCAAGCCTGATGCGCTGGTTCTGGCCCGCGGTCGTCGCCTTCACCGTGCTGACCTTCCTGGTGGCCAGGGCGAACCTGCCGGTCCAGCCCATCGTCATGGTGCTGCTGGCGGCGGTGCTGGGGACCGAGGCCGTTGCCGCTCGCTCCGAGCACGGCACCTCGCGGCGGTGGTGGTACCTGGCGCTGGGCCTCATCGCGGTGGCGGCGGCCTTCTCCTTCGCCGACGTCTCCAGGCTCTGGTGCGATCCGGGCAACCACGTCGTCCAGGGCCACGCGCTCTGGCACCTGCTCGGCGCCGGCGCGCTCTTCGCCAGCTTCTTCCACTACCGGCAGTTCGACGGGTCGTTGTCGGCGCAGCAGGCCCCTTTGCCTGCGAGAGACACCTGAGCGCAGCTCGCGCGCCCTCGACGCCGGACGTCCGGGTGCACTAGCTTCCCGGCCATGCTCCGCACCCTCCTCCTCGCCCTCGTCGCTGTGCTGGTCAGTGCCTGTCCCATCAACCACCGGGGCGATTCTCCAGACGGCTCGGTTCCCGCGAACGACGGTGGGCCCGTCGGCGCGGTAGACGCAGGCACCAGTGCGGACGCCGGCCAGCCCGACACGGGACCGCTGCCGCCGCCGCTGGGGACGACGCTCACCACCGTGACCCTGGCCGACGAGAGCGGCGGCACCGCCGAGCGGACCCGCCTGCCGGTGACCTTCGCCCAGGCCTTCAAGCCGGGCGACGTCCCTGCCGGTGCGCGCGTGGCGGCGCGGCTCGCCTCCGGGCCCGGTGTCGCGCTGCAGGCGGACGAAAAGGCCAGGCACGCCGACGGCTCATTGCGGCATGCGGTGCTCACCGCGCAGCTGCCCAGCCTCGCGGGCGGCGGGTCGCAGAAGGTCGAGCTGGTGGCGACGAACGACCCGCTCCCGGGCGACCCGCCGGTGGCGGCTGCGGCACTGCTCTCCGGGAGCTTCGACGCGGTCGTCTCGCTCGTGCTCTCCGACGGGACGTACACCGCCTCCGCCAAGGAGCTGCTCGGCAAGGACGCCAGCCGCCGCTGGATCGAGGGCTCGCAGGTCACCGAGTGGACCCTCTCGGCGCCGGTGACGAACGGCTCCGCCGCGCACCCGCACCTCACCGCGCGGTTCGACGTGCGCGCCTATGCCGGGGGAAGCGTTCGCGTCGACGTGATCGTCGAGAACGGCTGGGCGTACGTCCCTGCCCCGCAGAACGTCACCTACGACGCCGCGGTCTCCATCAACGGCGCTCCGGTCTGGAGCAAGGCCGGCATCGAGCACGGGACTCATGCGCGCTGGCGCAAGACGTTCTGGGTCGGCAGCGATCCGCAGGTGGGCGTGCACCTCGACCCGAAGTATCTGCTCTCGACCGGCGCGGTGCCGCACTACGACCCGGAGCTGACCATCGCCGAAGCGGCGCTCGCGGCCTACGCCACCAAGGGCTCCGTCGAGCCGATGGAGATCGGCCTGCCCGCGGCGTACATGCCCACGACCGGCGGCCGGCCGGACATCGGCCCGCTGCCGGCCTGGTCCGTCTGCTACCTGCTCTCCGGCGACCCCCGCGCCCGTCGCGCGATGCTCGCCACCGCGGACGGCGCCGGCGCCTGGCCCATCCACTACCGCAACGAGAAGACCGACCGCCCGGTGACGCTGGACGACTACCCGTACATGACGCTCCTGGGGAACCCGGGCGACACCTACAACCCGGCGACCAAGCAGCATGAGTCCTTCCCGGCGTGCGGCGGCGCATGCGCCAGCCCGTTCACGCCCGACTCCTCGCACCAGCCGTCGCTCGTCTACCTGCCGTACCTCGTCACCGGCGACCGCTACTACCTGGACGAGCTCGAGTTCTGGGCCAATTGGAACTTGTTCCAGTCCAACCCCGGCTACCGCGGCGCCGCGAAGGGCCTGCTCAAGCCGGACCAGGTCCGCGGCCAGGCCTGGTCGCTGCGCACGCTGGCCCAGGCGGCCTACGTCGTGCCCGACACCGACCCCCAGAAGGCCAACTTCACCACCCGGCTCGCCAACAACCTCACCGACTACGCGACGCGCTACCAGCAGTCGGACAGCGTCCTGGGCATCAACAGCGACGGCGCCGCCTTCGCCTACGAGAACGGCCGCGGCATCGCGCCCTGGCAGGACGACTTCTTCACCTGGGCCGTCGGCCACGCGGTCGAGCTGGGCTTCGCCGAGGCGGCCCCGCTGCTCGCCTACAAGGCGCGCTTCTCCATCGGGCGGATGACCGCCGACGGCTACTGCTGGATCGACGGGGCGCCCTATTTCATGCTGGTGCGCGCTTCGAGCGCGGACCCGCTCTACACGAGCTTCGCGGAGGCGTGGCAGGCGACGGTGGGCGACAAGACCAACGCCTCCGGCCAGCGCTACGGCGAGCTCGCCTGCGCCAGCCAGGCCATGGCCGACTGGCGTTCCGCCGTCGACGGCCGAACCTGGAAGGTGGGGGAGATGACCGGCTACGCCGACTCCGCCTCGGGCTATCCGTCCAACATGCAGCCCGCCCTGGCGGTGGCAGCCGACTCGGGCGTCGCCAAGGGTCCCGAGGCCTGGCAGCGGTTCATGGGCCGCAGCGTCAAGCCGGACTACTCGCACGAGCCGCAGTTCGCCGTGGTGCCGCGCACCGTGAAGTGAGCGTTTGTCGCAGCCGGCGACGCTGGACGTCGCGGGAGGCGGAGGTGGTGCAGAGACAGGAGCGGCGTCCCCGGCGGACGCGGGGGGGACCGGTGTCCGCCGGGGAGCCTGACTCCTACCGCGCCCGCGCCGTCAGGGAACGGCGACGGGCACAGCAAGGACGTGTCGAAGAGCGCTAGACGGTCGCGTGGCCCAGGTCGTTGTCGTAGGCGTTCTCGCCGTGCAGCACGGGATCGAGGCCGACCTTCTCGTCCTCTTCGGTGACCACGACGCGGGTGACCTTGTTGATGAGCCAGAGCCCGCCGTAGGTGAAGGCGAAGGCCCACGCCGAGGCGGCCAGCACCGCGACGGCCTGCTTGAGGAAGAAGGCGGTGTTGCCGGCGAGCAGGCCGTCCGCGCCGCCGGGGTTGACGGCCTTGCTGGCGAAGACGCCGAGCAGGATGGTGCCCAGCACGCCGCCGACGCCGTGCACGCCCCAGACGTCGAGCGCGTCGTCCCACTTCATCTTGTTCTTCAGGTAGACCGCCGAGTAGCAGACCACCGACGAGACGCAGCCGATGAGGACCGCGGTGTTGGCGGTCACGTACCCGGCACAGGGGGTGACGGTGGCCAGGCCGGCGACGGCGCCGGTCAAGAGGCCGGTGAACTTGGGCTTCTTCTCGAAGCGCCAGGCCAGGAACATCCAGATCGGGCCGGCGAAGGAGGCGGCGATGTCGGTGTTGAGGAACGCCTGGCCGGTCACCGCGTCCACCGCCAGCTCGCTGCCGGCGTTGAAGCCGTACCAGCCGAACCACAGCAGGCCGGTGCCCAGCGCCACCAGCGGCACGCTGTGGAAGCCGGGGTCGGCGACCTTGCGGCGGCCGACGTAGAAGACCGAGGCCAGCGCCGCGGCCCCCGCGGTGGCGTGGACCACGATGCCGCCGGCGAAGTCGAGCACGCCCCACTTCTGCAGGAGCCCGCCGCCCCAGACCATGTGCGTGAAGGGGAAGTAGACGAAGAGCAGCCAGGCCACCAGGAAGATGAGGTACGCGGGGAAGCGCACGCGGTTGGTGAAGGCGCCGGTGATGAGCGCCGGGGTGATGATGGCGAACATCATCTGGTAGGCGCAGAAGACGAACAGCGGGATCTTCGCGGTGCCCGGGTAGGCGGTGTTCAGGTCGATGCCGCGCAGGAAGGCCATGTCCAGGTTGCCGATGACGCCGTAGACGTCGCCGCTGAAGCACAGCGAGTAGCCCACCGCCCACCAGAGGATGGTGGTGACGCCCATGGAGACGAAGCTCTGCATCATGATCGCCAGCACGTTCTTGCGGCCGACGAGGCCGCCGTAGAAGAACGCGAGGCCCGGGGTCATGAGCATGACCAGGCTCGTGGCGAGCAGCATGAATCCAGTATTTCCAGTGTCGAACTGTGGCATCGGCCACCTCGGGAAGAACTTCGTGAGGGAGGAAGGGGACGACGGGGAAGAGCGGCCGCACGCTAGCAACCGAGTGTGAGGATTCGGCGAGGGCGCCATGAGGATCCTGCGCGAGCGGAAGAGCCCGGTTGTCCGCCCTCGACGGGCCCTCGATAATCCGCGCGTATGACGACCCCCGCGCGCGTCCTGTTGGTCGAAGACGAGGCGAACCTGCGCTCGAGCCTCTCGTTCATCCTCGACCGCGAGGGCTTCGAAGTGGCGAGCGCCGCCACGGGGGAAGAGGGGCTGGAGCTCGCCCGTGCGGAGCCGCCGGACCTGGTCGTGCTCGACGTGAACCTGCCGGGCATCGACGGCTACGAGACCTGCGAGCGGCTGCGGCGTGACCCGCGCACTGCCAAGGCGCTGGTGATGATGGTGACCGCGCGCTCGGGGGTGGACGACATCGTCCACGGCTTCGAGACGCGCGCGGACGACTACGTCACCAAGCCGTTCCACCCCAAGGTGCTCCTGGCGCGCATCCAGGCGTTGCTGCGGCGCCGTGCCGAGGCGGCCGCGCTGGTGGCGCCCGCCGCGAAGATCGCCTTTGGACCCCTCGCCATCGACGCCGGCGCGCGGGAGGTGCGCGTGGAGGGCAAGCGGGTGGAGTTGACCCGGACCGAGTTCGACCTCTTGCACCTGCTGGCCGCGCACCCGAGCCACGTCTTCACCCGCGCCGCCATCCTCGAGCACGTGCGCGCCGACGAGCCGGAGCCGACCGAGCGGGCGGTCGACTTCCAGGTCAGCTGTCTGCGCCGAAAGCTGGGCGAGGCGGGCAAGCTGGTCTTCACGGTGCGCGGCGTCGGCTACAAGCTTGGGGAAGACGCCGATTGATTCTGAGCCCTGCGCACCCGGGACGGCCATTTCGATCGGTCCGTCGATTGCGTTGGGTAGTGCCGGGCTTCCACGCGCTTCCACGCCCGGGGCACCTTCCCGAGCCGGTACATCGGTGGCGCACTGGTTGCTCCGAGGGCGCCTCAGCTCCTCAACTCTGCGAGTCCCGGCGAGGGCTACTGCGCCGCTCCGGCTCCGGGGCAGGTGGTGGCGAGTGAGGCCGCGTAGGAGACGTCGGCGAGGCACTTCGTGAATTGGGCATCCCACGCCGACTGCGACTCGGCCCTGCAGTCGTCGAGCTCTTCGAAGCAGTTCAGGCCTTCCCGATACGCCTGGAGCTTCGCCGTCGAGCAGTAGGTGTGACCGGTGGGGCAGCCGAGCCAGCTCTCCAGGTCGAAGGTCCGCCGCGGGCAGGGCCCGGTCTTCTCCTGCACGGCGACGGTGAGCCGCTGAGCCTGCTCGCAGAGCATGCCGGTCCCCGCACCGTCGTAGAGCGGGTCGCACGCCAGCAGCCAGCAGGCGCAGACTCCGATGGGCAGTGCCAGCAAGCGTGCGCGCTCTCTCATCCCCAGCCTCACCACCCGTAGGTGCCGCCGACCTTGGCGAGCACGACCGGCGCCGCGCGGAAGCCGTCCTGCATCCGGGCGAGGGCGACTCCACCCTCCACCCCCACGACGAGCGACGTCCGCTGGCTCACCGGAAATCCCAGGGTCCCGGCCAGCGCGGCCCTCGGCGCGCAGCTCACCCGGGTCTCGCCACGCGGCAGGTCGAACTCGTCGACGAGGGTGGCGCCGAGCTGGACCGCGGCGCCCAGATGCAGCGAGGAGACGCTCCACCTGCGGCCCACCGACGCGGAGAGATCGATCTCCAGGTCCTTGAACGCGATTTCGCCCTGCGCCGTGCCGTACCTCGCGCCGGCCGTCACCGCCAGGTACTCGACGACGCCCCACCCGCCCGGCGGCAGGAACTGCAGCGTCAGCTCGCCTCCCAAGAGCGGCGTCGTGCTGCCGATGACCGCCGAGGACGCCAGCGCCGCGAGCCCGACGCGCACCGTGTCTTCCCGCCCGCCCTTGGCCGCGACGACCGCCATCGGCGCATCCTTGAGGTCGCTCTCGGCGAGCTCCCATCCACCCGCAACCGGGACGCGGACGCGCGCCTCGCGATAGCGCCCTTCGCTGCGCACGCCCGCCCGGTACGAGCCCGGGGGTAGCGCCACGGTGATGGGCCCTTCGGGCTTGGCGAGCTCCGCGACGAGCTTCTCCGGAGTCGGTTAGGAGCAGCCAGCTCCCAGGCGCCTCCACCGCCAGGCGCAAGCGGCTCTGGGCCTGGGCCACCTCGGTCAGCACCAGATCGCCCTGGCCCTTGAGATCGAGGTGGAAGCTCGGGTGCTGGGCGCCGCCCTCGGTGGCAAACGTCGACTCCACGGTCCTCGCGTAGGCGTACGCGTAGGCCTCCTGCAGCGTGACGCGGCCGTCTTTGGAGGCGTCGGCGGCGCCGCGCAGGCCCGCCACGAGGTGATGGGTGAAGTAGCTGCCGCCGAGCTGGTCGGACTCCTGCGCGAACTCGTCGGCGCTCGAGGAGCTGATGACCACGCGCCCCGCCAGCTCCGGCGCCTCGAGCTGGACCGTCGGCGCCCGAGCGACGGGCTTGAGCCCCTTGAGCCGCGTCAGTGCTCCCGAACGGCAGGAGTCGACGACGAGCAGCGCCACCGCGACGGGGGCGTGCTTGACGAAGGAGACGAGCTGCTCGACCGGGAACCGCGTTCCCTTCAGGTGCAGCTCGCCGGCGTCGGCGTGCGAGGAGACGTAGACCACGAGCTGGTCGGTGGGGCGGGCCTCCTTGGCGAGCCGCTCCTCGAAGCGGGTGAGCGCAGCCTGGAGGCGCGCCGCGTCGGCTCCGGCCAGGAGGCTCGGCGTCGGCCGGCGCGACTCCTCCCGCCGATTGCAGGATCTGAAGGAAGCGACGGGCGTCCTCCTGGGCCCAGCGGAGCGGCTCGTCGGAGCCGTCGCCGCGGTTCTCGCCGACGGCCAGCGCGAACCGCCGTGGAGGCGGGGCGCCCTGTGTCAGCAAGGCCGCGACGAGCAGCAGCGGGGCGAGGTTCATGGCCCTTGCACGTCGATGGGCATGCGCACGACGACCAGGCCGTCGACGAGCGCTGGGAACACCGGATGCGTGGGGTTGGCGGCGCGCGCCCGCTCCAGCGCACTGCGGGCCTCTTCGCTGCGCAGCGGCGTGGGGCTGAACAGGCCGTAGAGCACGAAGTCGCCGGGCGTGACCTCCATCGTGGGAGCGAGGGCGGCCATCGAGGCCTTCGAGATCCGCCCGCTCTCCGTTCCCTCGGCGGGCCAGACCTGGGTCACCACGCCCGACTCGTCGACGGCCAGCATCAGAAGGAAGTCTGAGCCGCCGGCGCGCAGCGTGAGGTGTGCCCCCGGTCTCAGCGGCGACGGCGGGGGCCTACCATCCACGGCGAAGAGTTCGATCTGCGGCGCGCCCTTGAAGCGATTGCCAACTTGAGCCTCGGGGCGGACGAGGAACACGACCGCAGTGAGCGCCACTCCCGCCAGCGGCGCCAGTACCCACCAGGCGCGGCGACGACGAGGTGCGGCGCCGGCCTCTTCGGCCTTGAGGCGGGTCAGGGTGTGTGTGAAGGCCGGGCGGGCGCGGACGTCCTCACGCTGCTTCTGGAGGGCGGCGAGCCGCTCCTGGCAGTGCAGGCAGCCCTCGAGGTGGACGCGCGCTTCCGGCCCTGCCAGGTTCAAAGCCAGCTCGTCGAGGACGAGGTCGGACAGGTGCTCAGCCATGGCTCTGGCCTCCGGCGAGCGCCTGGGCGCGCTCGCGCACCGCCGTGAGCTCTTTGCCGATGGTCTTGCGGGAGAGCCCGACGACCTCGGAGATCTCTTCCTGGGTCAGGCCGTCGAGGAAGTGGAGCGCGGCGATCTGGAGCGCGCGCCCGTCGAGCTCGTTCGCGAGCCGGTGCAGCAGGTTGCGCGCGTCGCTCGGCGCGACTCCCGAGTCCGCCGGTTCCAGCGCATCCGGCACCGCTCCGCCCGGCTCCCGCACCTTCTTGGCGCGCAGCGCGTTGAGCGCCAGGTTGGTGGTGATCCGGTAGACGTAGGTCATGGGTCGCGCCTCGCCGCGGAAGGCCTGGGGCGACTCGAGGAGCTTGCGGAACACGTCCTGGGTGACGTCCCAGGCGTCCGCCTCGTGGCCGAGGATGGACACGGCGCGCCTGAAGACGACCGGGGCGAAGCGCTCATAGAGTTCGGTCAACCTCTCGGTTCCGAGTCGATCCAAGTGGCTCCTGACCCTTTCGACACCTGAGGCGAGCGGGATGGGAATATAGCAAACGCGTCTCGACGCCCCGGGTTCCCACGCGATGAGGGTCGCGTGTCCAAAGGGAGCTTCGACCAACGGCCGATTCGACTGGAGACCCTCGATGTCCGCACGGCTCCTTTCCCTCCTCGCAGCGCCAGCGCTCTGCCTGTCCCTGGCCTCGTGCCTCAATCCGCTCGACTCTCTGGGCCAGGACTCGACCGACGTCGACATCTCGACCAGCGCGAAGGCCTCCACCAGCGCGGACGACCAGGTCGCGGACAAGCACCCGGCCTACGTGGAGGACCGCTGGGTCAGCGACACCTTCGGCGAGTGCGAGGTGCCGCTCAACAAGAGCGGCAGCGTGGCCAAGCTCGACGTCGTCCCGTTCAGCCAGACCGACAAGTCGCTCGACGGCAAGCTGTTCAAGGACCGCGGCGCCGCCATCGCCGCCGCCAGCCAGTTCGCCACGGCCGATCTCCTGCCGTCGATGGAGGTCGTCAACGGCCGCATGAAGGGCTTCAACGACGGTCTCTACGCGGCGGTGGAGATGGGCATGCAGGAGGGCGTCGCCAACGTCTTCGACGGCAAGCAGAAGTTCCTGGCGGACCTTTTGGCGGCGGTCACCGTGGCGGCCACGTCAGCGACGCCCGCTCAGAAGACGGCCCTCGATGATGCAGCCGCGTTCCTGGGCGCAGCCATGATCCTCGGTGGCCAGACGCCGGCGCTCTCGAGCGAGCTGCTCCAGAAGGCGCAGGCGAACGTCGCCAGCTTCCAGGTGGACACGCTCTCGTCCCGGCCCATCGGCTTCTACACCTGGAGCCCCGCGCTGGAGCAGGTCTTCGCCCAGGATCGCTTCCTGCAGAACCGGCTGGGCACTCTGACCGGGGTGCCGGTGACGGGCTTCGGGACGTTCGTCGCGCTTGCGGCGGTGCTGAAGGGCTCGCCCGCGTTGACGCAGCAGTACGAGCGTCTCCTCTCCGTCTACACCGGGATGACGGCGCGGTACGCCAGCTACACCGCGGCGGATCTGCTCCCGATCGTCACCGGCCTCTCGTCGATCGACGACGGTAGCGTGACCGAGCCCGGGTTCCTGTCGGCGCACCCCGAACCGTTCGTCTGCAGGGGCAGCTGGTTCGGGTTCGTCCCAGCCTCGCGTGCCAAGGACAGCGACTATCTGTCGGGCACGTACTGCCTGGACGACCTTCCAGCCACCTTCCAGCCGCTCGACGCGCTCATCGCCGCCATCCAGTCGGGCGCGCTCGACCTCACGCCGGGCGCCGACGCGGGCTGGTACGACTGGCAGCTCTACTCTCTGGAGACGCTGCTGGTCCCGCAGAAGGGCGCCGAGAGCGACCACCTGCTGCTGACCGCGGCCTACAAGAAGAAGCTCGTCGAGACCTTCAAGTCGCTCATCACCCAGTACCGCGAGACGCACGTCAAACAGGTCGCAGGGTTCGCAGCGCAGGAGGCGAGCAATCCGGGCCGAGTCGTGGTGGTGAATCCCTACCCGCTCTACCCGGTGGAGCCGTTCTCGACCTTCTATTTGCGCACTGCGCGCGCCTACCGGTTCATCGAGACCTTCCTGAAGGCCAGCCTCGGCGAGCCGTTCCTGGCGTCCAGCCACCGGCTCTTCCAGGACCACGTTTCCGCTCAGGCGCTCGGCGAAGAACTGCACCAGATGACCGAGCTGCTCTACGGCCTCTACTTCCTCAGCAGTCAGAGCGTGGGCCTCGACCCGCAGGCGCAGCTGATGACCGATGAGCTGGCTGGGATCGTCCCGGAGGATTGCCTCGCTCATGCGCGCACCTGGCTCGCGGGCTGGCAGACCGATTCGGAGGTGCTCGAAGACCCGCGATTCATCGTCCCGCAGGGAAGCTCGAACGGCCGGACCTTCTACTCCGCGACGATCGGCATCAAGGTCTACCGAATCTCCGCCGAGTACGTCGCTGGCTACCTGCCGAAGGTGGGCGAGCCGCACCCGGTGGGCGGCGAATACGTCACCTGCACCTTCGGCGGGTTCCAGCGCCACGACTACTTCCTGCTCGCCGAGGACACCGTGCAGGTCTCGCGACTCTCGAGCCAGCCTCCGCCGACCCGCGACGAGCTCCGCGCGCTGTGCGACCAGCACCAGACCGAGGCGGCCATCATCGCGGCGCTGGAGGCTCCGTGAGGGAGCTTCGCCTCGCCTGCGTCCTCGGGGCGCTCCTCGCCATGACGGGGTGCGCGAGCATCGGGCGCTTCCAGACCGCCCGGACGCTTGCGCCGGGCGACACCGACGTGTGGGTCGCGGGCGGGTTCCTCTACAACCAGAACGTCGAGGAGCGGAAGAAGTCCGGGAAGGGGCTCAGCGTCGGCTACGGCAACTTCCCCGTCGAGGTCGGGGTGCGACGCGGCGTCGTCCCGCAGCTCGACCTGGGAATCCAGACCTTCCTCGGCCTGGGGCTGCTCGTCGACGCCAAGTACAACTTCATGCCGCAGGAGGGCCCCTTCGCCTTGAGCCTCGCGGGCGGCTTCGGCGGCTCGGCCGTCGACGGGCAGGGACAGTGGGCTCTCCATGCACCGCTCATGATCTTGGCGAGCTACCGGATCGCCGGCATCTTCACGCCCTACGCATCGGTCGGCTACGGCGCGTACTGGATCTTCAACGACAACGCCATCGCCAACCCGGCGGTCGGCTCGGGCAGCACCATTACGCCGGCCAAGCGAGAGGGCTACGGAGACGGCCTGCTCAGCGCCACGGTCGGCCTGGAGTTCAAGGTCGCGGAGAAGGTGCGGCTGCTCGTCGAGTACTCGTACACGCACCCGGTAGTGAACGACCGTGGCGACGGCTTCGAGTTCGTGGCCAACCAGTACTTCATCGCCGGGATCCAGTTCGGCGGCTGAAAGCGGCGATGCGGAGATCGGGTCATGCGGCGACAAGCTCGGGATGCCGGTGAACCGAGCTTGCTAAAGATAGGCAGCTACTTTGTGACATGACTTGCGAGCCCGCGAGCGCTGCCTCGAAGGCGCTCTCGCCGAGACCGGGCATGGAGGATTCCTCCGACGTCATGAGCCCAGGTAGCGCTGTACCGCGGGATTCGGCTCCCGCAGAGAAGGCGAGCCAACACCTCTGGTAGGCTCACGCCCGCGTCGATGAGAGGGAGGGACGGACCGTGTCCAATCTCCGAGTGTGGCTCTTGGTCGTCACCGTGCTGGGCGCCGGTTGCAGTGACCCAGCGCCGTGCGGCCCTTCGACTCCACTGCCGAAGGAGAGCGTCACGAAGGCTCCCGGCGTCTACGACGGATTCGAGGTGACGCCCGTGGCGGACGATCGCACCGTCCAGGTGGTCGGCAAGGGCTCACAGCGCTTCTCGGGGTCGCGCGTCGAGTGCCGGGTGTCCTCGTGGAGCTACGGCGTCGACGGCGGCGCGCCAACGTTCACGGACCAGGACGCGCGCTGCAACTTCGAGGCGAAGCTCTATTGGCGCCTGGCCACGAGCGAAATCCATCTCGGGGTGGATTGTGAGTACGGCTTCGAGAATGGTGTGCGTGTCGAACGCTGGGAGGAGATGGACCGCGCGATCGAGATCGTCGGCGCGGAGCTTCGCTCCAGCGATCTCGGCGAAACCTACGTCGTCGGCCGCCAAGTCCTTTACTGCCTCTGACCGCGTTGGCGGTCGAGCCCACGAATCACCGCCGCCCTGTCCTGCCGAGTCCGGTCGAGATCTCGAGGTGAACATGCGCTCCATGGCTCGATCGTTCGCGGTCATGCTGGTCGCCAGTGGCTGTTTTCAGCCGACCACCCTGGAGGGCAGCGAGTGGGATGCCGCTGGGCGCACGGACGCTGAACACGCGGGCTTGGACGCCGAACGCGCGGGCTCGGACGCGGCGGGTCCTGCCGATGCCGCGTCCGTCGTCGATGCTGCGCTCTCCAAGGGGGACGCCGGGATGCGGCCGGATGCCGCCACGGTCGGCAGGGACGCGCAGGCGCTCGATGACGCTGGGGCGGACTGTGCGTGCGACGATCTCGATCCCTGCACGGTCGACTGGTGCGATTCCTCTCTGACGTGCCGGCACGAGCCCCAGCCGGATGAGACGGATTGCCTGCTCGGACGTTGCTGTGGCGGCGCCTGTGTCCCGACGTTCACGGACCCCGCGCATTGCGGGGGCTGCGCAAGCGCGTGCCAGGCGGGCAAGCGGTGTTGGGGCGGCGGCTGCCGGCCGTGCACGCAGGCCTTCGGCACCCGAAAGGACTACTCGACGCCGGACAACGCCACTTCGCTCGCAGCCGCCGACTTCGACGGCGACGGCAAGCCCGACCTCGCCACTGCGACCATGAACGGGAAGACGGTCACCCTCTACTTCAACCAGGAGGCGGGCGCGTTTGGTGGCCGGGTCGACCTGGCGCTCCCCGAGATGGCGATGCGGCTGGCTGCGGGCGACCTCGACCGCGACGGAGATCCGGACCTCGCGGTGTCCGTCGGAAACGAGCTGCTGATGCTGAAGAACCAAGGCGGCACCTTTGCCGCCCCGGTGAAATTGGCCTCCGGCAGCATGGTCCTCGCGGTCGCCATCGGCGACGTGAATGGCGACGGGGCTGCCGACGTGCTCTTCACCAGCCAGATGGGCGCCTCGTTCAGCGTGCTGCTCGGCCAGGCCGGGGGAACCTTTGCTCCCAAGCAGGACTACGCGACTGGCGGCGAACCGATGGGGCTCGCCCTTGGGGACGTCAACGGCGACGGCCTCATGGACGTGGCGGTCATCACCGGCGACGACAACTCGGTTGCAGTCCGGCTCGGGGTCGGGAAGGGCGCCTTCGGCGCCGAGAGCAAGCTCGTCGCCGGGACGTCGCCGTGGGGCGTGGCGATCGGCGACGCCAACCAGGACGGGAAGCCAGACCTGGCCGTGGCCAACCGCTACAGCGACACCGTGAGCGTCTTTCGGGGAAAGGGCGACGGGACGTTCCTTCCGAAGGCCGACTCGGCGACGGGCAGCTACCCCTACTCGGTCGCCATCGCCGACGTGAATGGCGACGGGAAGGCCGAGCTCGTCGTCGCCAACGGGACCGGCAGCTCCGTCAGCGTCCTGCTGGGACCTGGAGACGGGACCTTCCCCGCCAAAGTGGACTTCTCGTTGGCCGAACACTCGTGGCCCAATACGGTGCTCGTGGCGGACCTGAACGGGGACGGTGCGCTGGACGTCGCGGTCGCCAACGGCGTCTTCGACTCTAGCTCCATCAGCGTGATGCTTGGCGTCTGCTACTGAGTGGCGGGGCCGCGGGACCGGTCCGCTGGTCTCGTGCGTCAGGTACCCGCCCTGGACGAGGCACGCTTCAAGAAACCGCCGCTGAGCCAACGCCTGCCTCGAAGCTGGAGAGCGGCGCAGCCACTCGGTAATCTCCGAGCCCGAGGTCCCCCGCGCTCGCAGAGGCTGCCGACTGATCCGCGACATCCCCACTCGCTGGCTGCTGCTCCTGTCGCTGATGGCGGCGGGCCTGCTCCCGCTCTCGGTCGTCGCGCTCGTCAGCTACGGCGCCGGGCGCGCGGAGCTCAAGGGCCAGGCCTTCCGGCAGCTCGAGTCGGTGCGTGACATCAAGGCTGCGCAGCTGGGGCGCTTCTTCGACGAGCGTCGCCGCGACGTGGACCTGCTCGCGCGCGACCCGTACCTGCGCTCGGCCTATCAGGAGCTGCTCGCCTCCTTCCGCGCCGAGGGCGGGGCGGCCGGCGGGCGGTTCTCGGGCGGCGACAAGCGGCGCTTCGAGGCTCCTGCCGCCTACCGCGAGGTCCACGAACGCCACTTCGGCTACCTCTCCCGCTTCGTCGACCGGCGCGGCTACTACGACCTGCTGCTCCTCGACGCCGAGGGCGGCGAGGTCTGCTTCTCGGTGGAGAAGGAGCGCGACTTCGCCGCGGCCATCCCCGGCCAGGCCACCGCGCTGCGCGAGGTGTGGCTCCAGGTGCTCGCGTCCCGCGCCGAGGTGCTCTCCGACACGCGGCCCTACCCGCCGTCGGCCAATGCCGCCGCGCAGTTCCTGGCCGCGCCCATCGAGGGCCCGGACGGGAAGGTCCTCGGCGTCGTCGCTCTGCAGATCTCCCTGACCGAGGTCGACGCCATCATGGGCGAGCGCTCGGGCATGGGCCGCAGCGGCGACACCTACCTCGTCGGCCCCGATTTGCGCGCGCGCTCCGATTCCGCCCGTGATCCGGCCCGCACCGTCCAGGCCGCGTTCCACGAGCCGGCGCCGGTGCTCACGGCCACCGAGGCCGCGAAGCGGGCGCTCGCCGGCGAGACCGGCTCGCGGCTGACGCGGGAGCTCGACGGGCGCGCAGTGCTCGCGGCCTACGCGCCGTTCGAGGGGGTGGGGCTGCGCTGGGCACTGGTCGCGCAGATCGACGAGGAGGAGATCGACTCGCAGATCGACCGGGCACTCAACGCGAAGATCGCGGCGCTGCTGCTGGCCGCGGCGCTCGGGGTCGGGCTGTTGGCGATGCTGCTCGCGCGGCTCATCGACCGATCGATCCGCTCGGTCGGGACACAGCTGAACAAGCTGAGCGACTCGGTGCTGCGCGGCGAGCTGGGGCTGCGCGCCAGCGAGGAGGCGGTCTCCGCCGACTTCCGCCCGGTGGTGCGCGGCATCAACGAGCTGGTCGACGCCTTCGTCGCCCGGCTCGACGCGCTGCCGGTTGCGGTGCGCCTGCTCGACCGCTCGCTCGTCGTCCGCTACGCCAACACCGCCGCGATCAAGCTCGCGGGGATGCAGTCCTGTGCCGTCGCGAGCTCCGACGAGGGTCGAGACGAGCACGGCCGAACCCCCTCCCGCAGTTTGGGAGGGGGCAGGGGGGAGGGCCTCGAAGGCGGCTGCCCGGCCGCGGGGCTGACGGCGAGCTGCGGCGCGCAGTGCCTGGTGCGGCAGGCGATGGAGGCGGGCGAGGTGGTGCGCGCCGAGCAGGACGGCGGGCCGCTCGCGCCGGGGAGCCACTTCCTGGTGACGGCCTCGCCGCTGCGCGGGCCGGGCGGGGAGATCGTCGGCGGCTTCGAGATCATCGTCGACCAGAGCGAGGCGCACCGCGTCGCCGCCGAGAAGCGGCGCCTCGAGGACCGCGTCGCGCGGATGCAGCGCCTGGAGGCGGTGGGCACGCTCGCCGGCGGCATCGCCCACGACTTCAACAACATCCTCACCTACATGTTCGCCTACGCGGACATCGTGCAGGGGATGCTGCCGCCGCAGAGCCCGGCGGCCCCGCACGTCGAGCAGCTGGTGGCGGCCATCGAGCGTGCGGCGGACCTGGTCGGACAGATCCTGACGTTCAGCCGCCAGGTCCACGGCGAGGCGAAGCCCTTGGAGCTGGGCCCCTTGGTCAAGGAGGCGGTCAAGCTCGTCCGGGCCGGCCTGCCCAGGACGATCGAGGTGGAGGTCGACGTCCCCGACCGGGCGTTCACGGTGCTGGCGAACCCGGCGCAGATGCACCAGGTGGCGATGAACCTGCTCACCAACGCGCACCAGGCCATGGGCGAAGCGGGCGGCAGGCTGACCGTGCGCCTGTCGGACGAGACGATCGAGGTCGGCGACCCGCGGGCGGCGCAGGTGCCGAAGCCGGGCCGTTTCGTGGGGCTCACCGTCCAGGACACCGGCTGCGGCATGGACGAGCGGACGCTGGCGCGCATCTTCGAGCCGTTCTTCACCACCAAGCCGGTGGGCCAGGGGACGGGGATGGGGCTGGCGCTGGTCCACGGCATCGTGACCGGCTGCGGTGGCGCCGTGGTGGTGGAGAGCGAGGTGGGCAAGGGCAGCCGCTTCCAGGTGCTCCTGCCGCGGTCCGAGGAGGAGGCGGTTGAGGCGCACGTGCCGCCGGCCGCGGAGCCCGCGGGCGAGGGCCGGAAGGTGCTGGTCGTCGATGACGAGAAGCGGGTGTGCGAGGTGACGCAGCAGCTGCTCGAGTCGCTGGGGTACCGCGTGAAGGTCTGCTCGAGCGGCGAGGAGGCGCTCGACGAGCTGCGCGCCCGGGTGGCGGAGTACGACGTGGTGCTCACCGACCTGCGCATGCCGGGCGCGACCGGCTTGCAGGTGGCAGGGCAGGCGCGCGAGCTGCGGCCCGGGCTGCCGGTGGTGCTGACCACGGCGTACACCGACGGCGTCACGCCCGAGCAGGCGAAGGCGGCAGGGGTGACCGAGCTGCTGTTCAAGCCCTACCGGAGGAGCGACCTCGCTCGGGTGCTCTCGGGGCTGTCCGAACGGGCGAAACCCTGACGGGTTGGTGGGGCGAAAACCCCGGAAGATCCAGGGCCCTGGCGTGGTTCTTCAGGCCGGGTGCAGCACCGGTTGGGCACCCCCGCGGCGATGGTGGCTATCCCGTCGGTTTTTCTGCTATGTAGCTCGGCGCACCGTGCGCAAAAGCAGTCATCCACAGGGCGCACGAGGACCTGGAGAGAGACCCAAATGGCGAACAAGATCAGCGAAGAGTGCATCAACTGCGGCGCGTGCGAGCCCGAGTGCCCGAACCAGGCGATCAGCCAGGGTGACAACACCTTCGTGATCGACGCGGCCAAGTGCGACGAGTGCGCCAAGGCCGGCGGCGACCAGAAGTGCAAGGCCGTCTGCCCGACCGATTGCATCAGCAAGGCCTAGTCGCAGCGCTTCGTCGAAGAGCCGGGCAACTGGCTCTCGAACCGCCGCCGGGGACCTAGGGTCTCCGGCGGTCGTGTTTCTGGGCTTGGGGCTCGTCCTGGCGCCTGCTGACCCGAGCCGCAAGCGTCAGCGCGTCGGGCCTCCTTGAGCCCTGTGCAGTGAAGGGGCCGCGTCGAGCACGGTGCCCTTCGCCCCCACTTCCGAATCGACCTGTTCGAAGGGCCCTCGACTCACCCCTCGTCCCTCGGGGCTACGCTCGGCGGTGGGGTGGAGACGAGAGCCTCGCGGCGCCTTTCACCAGCCAGTCCAGGCAGAGGAAGAGCGCGAGCAGCAGCAGGGGGATGGCGCTGCGCGGTCGGTCTCCGGAGGTGCGGCCCACCGGCAGCGACGACCCGGCAGTGCCGCTCGCGCGCTGCGAGAGATCCGACTCGCGTGGATTCGATCGACAGCACCTCGAGCGTGTCCTGCACCTTGCCGTCGCGCAGCAGCCGATAGATGCCCGGGACGCCCGGGGCCGCCAGCCGCAGCGTCCCGGTCCCCCGGAGCGGCTGCTCGGTGCCTGGCCCCTGGAGCGTCCACTTCGCTGACGCATCGACGTTGGCCGAAAGCTCCTCGTCGAGCGCCACGTCGTGACGGGCGAAGCCGGGCAGCGCCTGCCGCCGCATCGAGAACAGGTTGGAGAGCATCACCGGCCAGGCGGCGAGCCGCCCGAGGTTGGACCGCGCGAGGTCCACGTTGAGGTGCACGACCGGGCCGGGGGTCTCGCTGACGAGGATCGCCTCGCCGGCGGTCAGCAGTGGCGTACCTGGCACCGGCTCCCCCGCCGCCCACAGGAGCCCCTCGAGCGGCACCGAGTCGAGCAGTGGGTGCCGCCGGTCGGCGAAGAACGGACCGACGATGGAGCGGACCTCGCCCTGCGTTCCCAGGACGACCGTCCAGGGCGCCGCGGAGGCGCTCTGCGTCCCCGCGAAGACCAGATCGGCCGGCTCGGCCGGCTCGGCCTGGGTCGCCGTCGCCGCTTCGTCCACCGCGAGGAAGCGTCTGACGCTCTCGGCCGCGAGCCCCTCGGGGAGCGTGAGGCGCACGGTGAGCGGACGCACCGGCTGCGGCAGCAGTCGCACGCGGTTGTCGGCGGCCAAGGCGTCGTCGGGCAACTTCGCGACCAGCGCCCGCGTGGCGGCGACCTCGAACCGCAGCACCTGCGCCTCGCCCGGCCCCAGGCTCGCGCGCTGCGAGGCCACGATCTTGCCGTCTTCGCTCTCGAGGACGACTGGAAGCTCCGCAGGCGCGGCACCGAAGTGCGCCACCCGCAGCGCGACCTGGGTCTTGCTCTGCCGGTCGGTGCGGACGGCGGCGACGAACGCGTCGTTCTCCCGCGGCGCGCCGATGGCGTGGACCTCGACGCCCTCCGGCGCCGGCTCGAGCGGCTTGTCGGTGATGAGCCGAATCCGGGCGCGCGGTCCGGCGAGCTCGCGGGCGAGGGAGAGCGCAGGAGCGAAGTCGTGCGCCGGCCCGCGTGGCTGGAAGACCAGAGCGCCGAGCCGCGAGCGCTCCGCGGCGGGACCCTCGACGATGCGCGGGCGCAACCCGGACTCGATGATCGTCACGCGCCCCGCGTCCTCCTCGGCCAGCGAGCGAACGAGGGCGAGCGCCTGGTCCGCGACCGGCTTGCCGTCCGGCGCCTTGGCGGACATGGAGAGGCTCCCGTCGAGGACGACCACCGTGTGGCGCTCGGCGCCCTTGCCGCCGAGGTGCAGGTCGGCGAGGAAGGCGGTGGCCGCGAGCGCCGCAGCGCACTCGAGCGCGAGCGAAGCCTCCCGCGAGAAGCGCTGCAGCTTGGGGCCGGCTTCGGCCTTCTGGTCGGGCGAGGACCAGAGGAACAGCGCGCTGACGACGCGAGGCGGTTGGCGGCGGCGCAGGAAGTACAGCCCCACCAGGACGGGGATGGCGAGGAGGGCCAACAGGCCGAGTGGCGCGCCGAAGCTCATAAAGCGCCATTGTCATTCAGCCGAGCCGCAAGCGTAAGCGCGTCGGGCCTCCTGCTGCCCCGTGCAGTGACCGGATGAGTGGAGCACGAGCTCGTCCCCACAAATGCAGCCGCGCAGATTTCGACGCCAAGCCCCGAGCCGCAAGCGTAAGCGCGTCGGGCCTCCTGCTGCCCCGTGCAGTGACCGGGTGAGTCGAGCACGGGCTCGTCCCCACCCAAGCAGCCGCGCGGAATTCGACGCCAAGCCCCGAGCCGCAAGCGTAAGCGCGTCGGGCCTCCTGCTGCCCCGTGCAGTGACCGGGTGAGTCGAGCACGAGCTCGTCCCCACCCAAGCAGCCGCGCAGATTTCGACGCCCAGCCCCGAGCCGCAAGCGTAAGCGCGTCGGGGATGGTCGAGCCCAGTGCAGTGACCGGGCGAGTGGAGAAAGGGTTGTGCGAAGACGTAGCTGAAGGTCGCGAAGAGCAAAGACTCGCCGAGACCCAAGGCGAGGTCGGCTATCTACCCGGTCATCAAGCTCGAGTACGTCGGCGAGATGAACTTGCGCGTGTACCCATCATCGCCGGAGCGCTTCCACGAGTCCGCGGGCGCCCAGCGCGCGATCAGGGTCGCCGCCACGTCAGAGAGCTCCTGGGCGCGCGCTGCCGTCTCCTTGGCGTGCTGGTCGAACTGGTCCTCGATCGCCTTTGCGGTCTCGGAGCCGTCGAACAGCTTGTTGGCCAGGTCGAACAGCAGCACCTCCTCCTGCTGCATGTGCTCGCGCAGCAGCGTCGAGAGGTCCAGCGCCGCCTGCGCCACGAACTCGATCTCCGTGGGGCTCCACGCCTCGGGGATGGTCGCCGCCGATGCCAGGCGCTCGAGCGCGCTGCTTCCCGTCGTGTGGTCGCCCAGCATCGCCGCGATGGGCCCGAAGGTGGCCGGGTGCTGGCTCTCCACCAGCTGCGCGACGAGGATGCCGACTTCCTTGGCCTGGTGGATCTCGGCGATGTAGCTGCGAAGGAAGTCCACCAGGTTCTTGAGCGTCTCGCGCCCGTCGAGCCCGGTCGACGCGACCTCGTCGACCAGCACCTCCAACGCCACCAGCGCCCGCTCGATCACCCGGTGCTCAAATGTCAGCGTCGCTATCGCGAACATCCGAAGCCTCCAGGTCAGTTCTGAGTCCTAAGCAAACGAGCCGCCAGGTGCGAGGCAACCTGTTTTCGGGCAGTTACCGATGCTGCACCATTTCAGGACTGAAAAATTCAGTCTGGCAAGAACTTTCTACTTCACCCGTGAAAAGTGTCGAGTCAGTCACTCGAGCTTCGTCCAGGTGGCATCGGCGAGCAGGTAGCGATGGGCCGCGGCCTTGGCGTCGGCACCTTCAGGAACGGGGATACCGCTGCGCCGGGGCTCACCAGGCCTCTCGATGAACACGGGCAGGTCGCTGCGCTCGATGACCTTGCCGGTCACCCGAACGCGAACGCCGTCCTGAAGGCCTCGGTAGAAGCCGGTCGGCCACGCGTCGAGCCCGTCGACGAAGATCTCGCCGCGTCCGCTCGAGAGCACCGCACCGGATTTGGCGTCGAGCGCCTTGCCTTCCACCACCACGACCTTGCCGAGCAGTGGCTTCCAGCTTCTCGGGCCACGGCATCGTCGCCGGAGCGAGCGCGGGCTTCGACTTGGAGGGGTCGCTGGCGACGGCCAGCTGCGCGGTGCTGCGGACCGCGCCAGCGAAGGTGAGCGGGAAGCTCCTCGGTCAGGCCGTCGGGCCGCTGCTGGCCCTGGCGGGACTTCACGGCCTTCGACTTCATCCGATCGACTCGGGCCTCCCGGCTTCCGACGGCCAAGCCGCCCTCCTCGGTGCCCGTCCAGCGCGCGACCGGCTCCCCACCGACCATCAGATCGTCGGCGAGGACCACCTCGACCGGGATGGTTGCCGGGATGGGAGAGAACCACGACTCCAGGCCCCAGCTGCGCAGCGTCGCCTCGCCGCCCGGCGGCAGTCGCACGGCCCAGCCTCCGCCCAGGCCCTCCAGCTCCCAGAGCCAGGCGCCCGGCGAGCCGGGCAGCTGCCAGACCGTGACGCCGCGGACGCCGCCAACGCCGCTCGAGCCGACCGAGCGGGGCAGGACCACCCAGCGTGGCTTGGGCCCGGGGTTGCGCAGCGCCACGTCGCACGAGAGGACGGCGAGCGGCGGCTTGCCGTACCAGGTGCCGACGTGGGCGAAGCGGGCGGTGGGCATGAGTTCCCCTGGTGGTGCGGCCTTCGTCTCGGCGGCCGGCGCGGCGAGCGACGAGAGGGCGAGGGCACAGGAGATGGCGGCGAGACGGAGCATGCCCGACACGATACCGCGCTCGCGGAGCCAGACGGTGGCCGCGGCCGGGCGCGCTGCTCAGGCTTGCCTCATGGAGCTCGCGAACAAGGCAGGGCGTGTGGCCGGCCTGGTGCTCGCGCCGCTGACCGCCGCCGGTGCGAGGGCCCGCAAGAGCCGTCTGTTCCACCCCACGGGCCTCGTCTTCCGGGCGACCGTGCAGCCCATCGCGGGGGCCGACGTCGACTCGGGGCTCTCGCAGGCGCTGGCAGGACCTGCGCTCGTGCGCCTGTCCGCGGCGTGGTGGAAGGCGCGCGAGTGGCCCGACGTGCTGGGGGTGGCCATCCGCTTTCGCCGCAGCGAGACGCTCGCGCCGGAGCGCCTGGAGGGAGACTTCGACCTGCTGCTCGCGACCGTCCGCTCGCCGTGGACGACGCTGTTGGCGCCGCTGTCGACGTACCAGCACGACTTCTTCGCCAACGACTACTACGGCGTGTCTCCGTTTCGCGCCGAGGGCCGGGAGGTCGTGGTGGCCCTGCGGCTCGTCCCCGAGCACCGCCCGCACTGGACCGAAGGTGACCGCTACCAGCGGCTGGACCGTGCGGTCGCCCAGCGGGCGGCGACCTTCCGGCTCGAGGAGCGCGCCGGTCGCCGGGGGCTGTGGCGGCCGACGGCGAACCTGACGCTGCTCGAGCGCGTGCCAGTGGATGACGCGCGGCTGCGCTTCGCGCCGTGGATCGCCGGGCGCGGCCTGCAGACGGTGGGCTTCGTCCAGGCGATGCGGCCGGCGGCCTACCAGTTGGCTCAGGCGGCCCGGGGGCTCATCTCGGCGGCTTCGGCAGCGTCGCGGCCGGCCCGTTAAAAGGCCGGCGGTCGCATGGGACGTATGGGACAGATGAGACGTATGGGACGTCGGGCTAGGAGAAGTCTTCGCGCGCGCAGCGGTGCCTATGGACCGGCCTCGAGATGGACCTCGGACAGGCACGCGTCGTCGAAGGCGCTGCCCGGGTAGACGGCGGCGATCTCCAGGCGGACCTTGGCGACCGCCGGCCCATCGGGCAGGGCCAGGCGCTGCGCGCGGTCCACGTCTTCCAGCTCGAAGCGCTCGGCCGGCCGTCCATCGAGCGAGACGAGGAGCGCCTTGATGCGGTGGTTCTTGCGCCACAGCGCGGGCGTCGTTCCGCAGCCGGCGAGCACCGAGAGCGCCTGGAGCCTGGCGGGGGAGGTCAGCTCGAGCGTGAGCGCCTCGCCGATGCCGGGGCCCTTCACGCCCTCGACCCAGGCCGTCTCCGGGACGCCGTCGAACGCCTTGTCCGGGCCATAGAAGTCGGCGGGCACGCCCTGCTCTTTGAGGATGGAGGTGGCGGTCCCCAACTTGATCCGCGGGTCGACCAACTCCTGGGCCGGCCGGTAGCGTTGGCCGTCCCAGCGCAGGAGCGTCCGGGTGGGCTTGGGCAGCGGGCCGCTGTCGTTGATGGAGTGCACGGTGGCCGTCACCACCTGGACCTCGGCGAAGCCGTTGGCGCGCGACTTGAGCAGGGTGAAGGTGGAGGTGGTCTCGTCGCAGACCATGGTGGTCTCGCAGCGCACGCCCTCCACGTGTTCGAAGGCGACCTCAAGGTCGGCGCCGCGGCTGACGACGAGCATGCGGCGCACCCGCGCGTGCGAAGCGGCACCGACCTCCACCACCATTCCCACGACGCCGGGCCCGAGAGCCCAGTCGGAGGCGATTGCGGAAGTTGGCCCGTCTCCGAAGCCCAGGTCCAGGTGTTTGCCGAGCTTGAAGCGCTTGCCGTCGGGGACGAGGGAGACAAGGTCGGCGGAGGAGGCCGTGTCGCGCGCGTCGGTCTGGAGCAGCAGGACGGTGCGCCCGGGCAGCTCGACCTCCTCGACGACGCGGAGTGTCGCGTCGCTCTTGGGGCGCAGCCGTCCGGTGGCGACGTCGAGCTCCGGGAAGGCCGTGCGCAGCGCCGAGGCGTATCGCTCGGGGAGCAGCGTGCCGCCGTCGGGTGAGCCAGGCGTGGCCAGGGCGAACAGGGTGAAGGCGAGGGAGAGCATGTCCGGGGAATCCTAGTCGCCTCGAGCAGGCGAGGCTCGTGGCCCGCGAGTTCCAACCAGCCGGGAACGGCAAGGTACGATGACCGCACACGACGCTTGGGCAGGAGGCGCCACGGATGTCCGAGAACAAGTGCCACCGATGCGGAGCGCCGGCGACGCGGCAGCGCATGGTGGTGGTCAAGGAGATCGACCACCACGATGACCATCACCACCATCCTCACGATCACCACCACCATCACTCCGAGGTGGTGACCGAGCTTCGCCCGGTCTGCGCAGACTGCGACGCCGCGCTCGAAGCCCAGGGTGCCGCAGTCCTCAAGGTCGCCACCGGAGTGGCGGGCGGCATCGCGCTGATGGCCTTGATGCCCCTGGTCCTCGCAGGGATGGCGTTCCTGGCCGTGGCCGGGGGCGTCGTCTGGTTCCTCCTGCGGGCACACTGACCTTCACACTCGTGGTGGCTGGCGGGTCGGCCGTCCCCGATGAACTTGCACTGGAGCCGCACGATGCCCCTGAACCGTCTTGGACTGATCGTCGCAGGCGCGGTCCTGACCTCGCTTCCGGCCCTGGCCCAGCCGCGCACGCTGTCCGACGCCGTCGAGCTGCAGGCCCAGGCCCTCGCGCCCGGCGCCGCCAAGGTCGGCGACGTCTTCCAGGGCCAAGGCAAGCGCGGGGACGACGCCGACTGGAACGTCAGCCTCCAGCCCGGCTGCTACCTCGTCTCCGGCGCCGGCGGGCCGGGCGTCGAGCGGCTCTATCTCTCGTTCTTCAACGGCAAGGAGCGCCTGGCCAAAGTAGCCTCCAAGACGCCGCTCGCCTCGATCGCGCAGTGCGTTCCGGCGGCCGGGACCTACCGGGTCCGCGCGACGATCGATGAGGGCAAGGGCGCCTTCGCGGTCGGCCTCTACTCGCAGCCAGCGGCCGCCGCACCGATGGAGCTGGACCGCCTGGTCGACGCCTTTGCCGCGGCCCAGGTCCCGCAGTTGACCCGTGCCCCGGACCGGTTCCCGCTGCTCGCCGGCGTGCGCGAGCAGGAGTGGCTCGCCCCAGTGCGTGACGGCGTCTGCGCCACCTTCGTCGCCATCGCCGACGGGACCGCCAAGGACCTCTCGCTCGCGCTCTTCCACCCGAACGGCAAGGAGCAGGCGCGCACGCGCGATGCGGCGCAGGCGGTGGTGCTCGAGCACTGCGCCCGCCAGAACGGCACCCTCATCCTCAAGGCGAAGCTGGGCGCAGCGGGAGCGGCGAGCCTCGCGCGCTACGACAGCCAGCCCGCCGCCGGGCTGCAGGGAATCGCTCTCGCCGCGGATCGCCTCGGTCGCGCCCACGGGGCCACGGCCGAGGCGGCGGCGGTGCTGGTCGCGCGGGCCAAGGACGGCGAAGAGTGCGACTGGCGCCTGCCACTGGAGGCGGGCTGCTACCTCTTCTCGCTGATGCGCGGGGAGGGCGTGGAGAAGGTCGAGGCGTCGGTCACCGATCCGGCCAGGCAGCGGGTGAAGGTCACCGACTCCAAGCCGGCGGCGATCTGCGCCAAGGAGCCTGGCCTCTACAAGGTCCGTGCGGTCATCGCCGACGGCGGCGGGGAGGTCGCGCTGGCCGCGCACCGCGTCGAGTCGGCGAGCGTCGCCGAGGCGAAGCCCGAGGCGCTCTGCGACGCCCACGCCGCCGCGGTGGCACCGGCCGGGAACCGCGCCGAGACCTGGAGCATCCCCGCCGGCAAGCGGCCGGAGTGGGTCGTCTCGCTGCAGGCCGGCACCTGCTACTCCTTCGTCGGCGCCGGCACGGGGATCAAGGAGCTGCGGCTCGAGCTGCGCAGCGCGACGAACAAGGAGCAGGCCAAGAGCCGCGAGGACCGCGACCGCGCGGTCGTGGACTTCTGTCCCAAGGACGCGGGCTCCTACCGGCTGGTCGCGCACGTCGAAGGGAAGGGGAGCGCCGCCGTCGTCCGCTACGAGCGAGCGGCCCCGGCCGCGCCGCCGCCAGCCCAGGCCGTTGCTCCGGCCGAGCCCGCGCGCTTCCAGCAGCCGGCCAACGTCAACGTCACGGTCACCGGCGTCAACATGCCCCAGATGCCGGTGATGCCTCAGATGCCCGGCATGCCGGCCATGCCCACGCACAACGTGGGCGTGCAGCAGGCCGGCATGCACCAGGCCGGCACGCAGGGCACGGCCAGCAGCAGCGGGACCTGCTGCGTGAACGGGCGCTTCTACGAGTGCTCGGCGTCCGGGATGGCGAGCTGCGCGGACGTGGCCGCCTGCATGTCCGACGTGGCGCGCGACGCGATGAACAGCAAGAGCGGCTCGATGGACAGCTTCGCGTCCCGGGCCGATGGCTGCGCCCGCAAGCTGGACACCTTCGCCTGCACCGCGCAGCCCTCGCGAAACGGGGAGTGCAAGTAGCGAGCGGCCGGGCGGTCGGTGAAGGGGCCCGGGGAACGCCGATGCCGCCGGCTCCACCGGCGGCGAATCGGTGGCATTCTCTCGCGCCATGCGCGCTCTCTCGCTCGGCCTGCTCCTGGTCACCTCCTGTGCGACCGTCTCCATCCCCAAGGTGGAGGCGCCCTCGCTCGTCCACGGCGGCGCCGATGACGGATCGGCCGCCCTGCTCGAGGCCTTCTACGGCGACGGCCTGGCGCCCGAGGTGGCGCTCGCCCGCGCCGAGGAGCTGCTGCGCCAGCGTCCGGAGTCGTCGAGGGCGCACGAGGTGGCCGGCTGGGCGTGCCTGCTGCTGGGCGACTCGGACGGGCTGTGGCGGCACTTCGCGGCAGCGGCGGCCGACCTCGACGCCGACGCCACCGCGCTCTACCTCTCCGAGCTCGGCGTCGAGCCGCGCTCGCAGGGCGACGCCAGCGCGCGGCTGTTCGAGCAGCTCCGCCAGAGCCACCCGCGCGCCGACGTGCGCGATCTCGCGGCGGCGCGCCTGGCCTCCTACGACGACCGGATCGCCCAGTTCGCCGAGGAGGAGGCGCTCGTCGCCTCGGTGGGGCTGATCGGGGCGTGGTCGGTGGTCGGCTCCTTCGACAACGACCAGGGCAAGGGCTTCTTCACGCGCTATCCGCCCGAGGAGAAGGTGGACCTGACCGCGGAGGTGCCGGGGCCGCTGGTGCCGCTGCGCTGGCGCCGCGCGAACCCGACGCGGCTGGGCAACGTGGCGCTCGACCGCATCCTGGGCGTGCGCGACTTCGGCGTCGCCTACCTCGTCACCTACGTGAAGAGCGACCGCGAACGGGCGGCGCAGCTGCGCATCAGCTCGGGCTCGCCCACCCGCGCCTTCTTCAACGACGCGCTGGTCCTCTCCGAGGAGCTCGTTTCCGCCGCGGAATTCGACAACCTGGTGGCGCCCGTCGTGCTGCAGCCCGGCTGGAACAAGGTCCTGATCAAGTCGGCGCACCGCAAGGGTGTGTGGGCGGTGCGCGCGCGCCTGACCTGCGAGGACGGCTCGCCCTGCCAGGGACTGACCTTCTCGGCCTCGGCGCAGCCGACGCCCAAGGGCCAGGCGCGCAAACCTGCCGACGGCCTGCGGCCCGAGCCTGCGCCGGGCGGTCCCGAGGCGCGGCAGCGTTTCCTGGAGGCGCGGGCGTGGGCCAAGGACGGCCGGCAGAAGCCCGCGCTGGCGGTGCTGCAGAAGCTCCTCGAGGCCCACCCGGACAACCTGCTCGTCACCTACTTTGCGGCGCTCGCCTACTGGGACAACGAGGAGCTGGGCAAGGCCATCGACCTGCTCGACCGCGGCGTAAAGGCCACCGGCGGCAAGGCGGCCGCGTTCCTCACCAAGCGCGGCCGCTACTTCGCCCAGAAGAAGCTCTGGGACCGGGCCCAGGCCGACCTCGAGGCGGCGCTGAAGGCGGGCGGTGGGCGCGCGGCGCGGGTGGAGCTGGCGGACTACTTCCACAAGCGCGGCTGGCAGATCGACCGCTGCCGGCTGATGGTCGACACCCTCGCGCGCTGGCCGGACTGGGCGTGGGCGCTGCGCCAGCGGGCCGACTGTCTGGAGGCGCAGGACTACCTCGACGAGTCGGAGCGGACCTTGTCGAAGGCGGTGGAGCTCGAGCCCAGCGACCCGTCCGCGTGGATCGACCTGCTGGCCTCCGCGCGGCGCCGCGGCGATCTCCCCGCCGGCGAGCGCGCGGTCAAGCGGTTGCGCGAGCTGTTCGCCTCGGACCCGACCTGGGTCGTCGAGCAGGGCGAGCTGGCGCGCCGCGCTGGACGGCTCGACGAGGCCCAGCAGCTCTACGAGAAGGCGACGCGCATGGGCCCGGAGATCGCCCGCGCCTACGAGCGGCAGGGCAGCCTGGCCTGGGAGCGGGGAGAGAAGGAGCAGGCGCTCGCCGCCTGGAAGCTCGCCCTACAGCGCGACCCCAACAACGCCACGCTGGCGCAGCGGATCGAGTCGCTCGAGCCGGTCAGGCTGGGGGCCCTGGAGAGGTACGTGCCCAGCGACGCGGAGATCGACCGGGCGCTGGCCGCGAAGCCGCAGATCTTCCCCGGCAGCCAGATGGCGCTGCTGCTCGACCACGAGGTCACCGAGGTCAACGCCGACGGCAGCGCGCGCAGGCTGGCCACCGAGGTCAAGCTGGCGCTGGACGAGAAGGGCCGCGACGCGATGACGCTCGAGCGGCTGCCCACCTCGGGCACGCTCAAGATCCTCAAGGCCTGGTCGGTGGGGACGGACGGCGAGCGGCAGGAGGCGTCGTCCATCCGTGGCGGCGAGGTGCGCTTCCGCACCCTGCAGGTCGGCTCGCGCACCGTCGTGCAGTACGTGCACTACGCGCCGCCGGCGCGCTTCGTCCCCCGCGCCTTCGCCTCGAGCTGGGGTTTTCAGTCGGTCGCGCGCCAGCACGAGGACTCCACCTGGATCCTGCTGCTCGAGAAGGGCCGCACGCTGCACGAGGCGGTCGTCGGCGCGGTGAGCCGCGAGAAGCGCGAGGAGGACGGCCGCGACGTCGTGGTCTTCCGCGCCCAGCACACCCCGCCGCTGGTGCAGGAGGCGCACATGCCGCCGGCGCAGGACCTGTTGGCGCACGTCGAGGTCTCCACCGTCGAGGGCTGGGACGACTACGTGCGCTTCGAGCGGGCGCTGCTCTCGGAGGCCTTCCGCACCAACCCCGCGCTGGACGCGCTCGCCGACCGGCTGCTCGCGGGCGCCGCGAGCCCGAAGGAGAAGCTCGACCGGCTCTTCCACCACGTCAAGGAGGAGGTCCGCTACCAGCAGGACTACGAGACGACCATCGCCGGGGTGCGGCCCCACGCGGCGCCGGTGGTGCTCGAGCGCGGCTACGGCGACTGCAAGGACAAGGCGGTGCTGCTCATCCAACTCGCCAAGCGGGCGGGCCTCGACCTGCACTTCGCCATCCTGCGCACCACGCCGGCCGGGCGCGTGCACAAGGACATCCCCAACCAGCAGTTCAACCACGCCATCGCGTTCGTGCCCGAGCAGGCGGGGTTCGACGCCCCGTTCTTCCTCGACCCCACCGCCGACGGCCTGGACATGGGCAACCTGGGCGCGGACGACCAGGGCGCGCTGGCGCTGGTGATGGACCCGTTCGGCGAGGGCTGGGAGTTCCGCGAGATCCCGTACCAGGACCCGTCGCTGCAGTACGTGCGGCACCTCGTCCAGGTGGAGGTGGCCTCGGACTCGAAGGCGGCGGCGACCGACGCGATGGCGGTGCGCGGCAGCAAGGCCATGGGGCTGCGGCACAGCCTGCGCAACGAGGGCGAGGCCCGGAAGATCTACCAGGGCATCGCCACCTCGCTGTTCCCGTCGTCGACGCCGGGAAAGGCCAGCTGCAAGGACCGCGACGATACCTGGCACCCCGTCGAGGTGAGCATGGAGAGCGACGTCTCGCAGTCGCTGCGGCCCGAGGGCGACGGCCTGCGGCTGCTGCTACCGGTGTCCTTCCCGCTCTTCGGCGTGGCGGCGCTCAGCCAGCGCGAGACGCCGCTCGACCTGGGCGCGCCGGAGTCGTCGCAGCTGGACCTCGTGGCGAGCCTGCCCGAGGGGTTCAAGGTCGGGCACGGGCCGAAGGACCTCGCGGTGGAGCACTCCTGCTTCAGCTACCAGCGCAAGGTCAAGGCCGAGGCCCGCAAGGTCACGGTGCATACCGAGTACGCGCGCCTGTGCACGCAGGTGCCGGTGGCGGAGTACGCGGCGTTCCGGGCGGCGGTGCAGCAGGTGATGCGGCTGCAGAACAACGACGTGTACTTCATCCCCGTGGCCGCCGCCCCACCCCCGCCTCCCCGTCGCTGATGGATCGGGAGGATTCAAGCGAGGATGCTCGGGGCTCCGGGGAGGAGCCCGGCTCTGCTTGATGCAACTCGTGGCGTGACACGGGTACCTGTCCTGGACTGGGCTCCATCCGTCCCTACGGAGCCTTCCCGGGGCCAAAGGCCGCGCCGAGGACGGCTGAAGGCACGGGCGAACGCTTCCCTCAAGGCGAATGGAGTGAACTGCAGGCGAAGCCCTCGGGCTTGCGTGTCACGCCGAAGCCGGCCGAAGGCGGTCGCGGGCTCCTCCCCGGAGCAGTGAGCAACCCGAGCTCCATCCGTGCCCACCGTCAGCGACGGGGAGGCGGGGGCGGGGCCCTGCGCTGGTCTGATCTTCCTGCTGCGATCCGCGTGATCTCCGCGACCACCTCCACGGCCCGCTTGAAGACCTGCTCGTTCGTGTAGCGCAGGACGAGGTAACCGAGGCGCGCGAAGTGCTCGTCGCGCTCCCGGTCGTACTCCAGTTGGTCGGCGTGGGTTTCGCCGTCCACTTCGACGATCAGCCGGGCATGGTGGCAGAAGAAGTCGGCGATGTAGCCCTCGAGCGCGTGCTGTCGGCGGAAGCGCAGCCCGGCGATCTTGTTGCCGCGCAGACGCTCCCAGAGCACGCGCTCGGCTCGAGTCATCACGCGGCGCAGTTGTCGGGCGCACGCTTCGACGTCGGGGCGATCGCCGTAGGAGACGGGGATCCAAGGTCGGTGCATGCGAAGGACTCTACTGGGCAGGTCCGACAGCGCCGGGCCCCTCCCCCGCCTCCCCGTCGCTGATGGATTGGGAGGATCCAAGGGAGGATGCACGGGCTCCGGGGAGGAGCCCGGCTCTGCTTGATGCAACCCACGGCGTGACACGGGCACCTGTCCTGGAATGGGCTCGTCCTGCCTTCTCAGGAGCTTCCGGGACAGCGAGTTGCTGCGAGGACGGCCGAGGGCAGTCGCGACCCTTCACGACGGAGCGACGGAGAATCTGAAGTGAAGGATCGCGGGCGTAGTGTCACGCCGATGCCGGCCGAAGGCGGTCGCGGGCTCCTCCCCGGAGCAGTGAGCAAACTGAGCTCAATCCGTGCCCACCGTCAGCGACGGGGAGGCGGGGGCGGGGCCCCGCGCTTCCTGGAGCGTTCGCTCCAGCAACCCGAGATCCGGCGGCTTCGCCAGGTGTCGGAAGAACCCCGCCGCGCGCGATCGCTCCAGGTCCTCGGGCTGCGCATACCCGCTGAGCGCCACCAGCGTGGTCCGCTGCATCGCCGGGTCCGCCCGGAGCGTGCGCGCGACCTCGTAGCCGTTCATCCCCGGCAGCCCGATGTCGCAGATGACGACGTCCGGCCGCAGCGCCCGCGCCTTGGCCACGCCGTCCTGGCCCTCGGCCGCGACCGCCACCTCGTGCCCGTCGAGCTCCAGGGCCTCGCGCAGGCTCTCGGCCGCGTCGGTGTTGTCCTCGATGACGAGCACCCGCCGGCCCGTGCCCTGCCGCACGCCGGCCGCGCCCGCCGGCCGCTCGTCGCCGGCCGAGGACTCCGGCTCCAGCGGCAGCTTCACCGTGAACGTCGCGCCCTTCCCCGGCCCGTTGCTGTGGACGAAGGCGCGCCCGCCGTGCAGCTCCACCAGGCCCTTCACCAGCGCCAGGCCCAGCCCCAGCCCGCCCTTGGAGCGGTCGAGCGTCGCCTCGGCCTGCACGAACGGCTCGAAGAGCTTGGCCAGCAGCCCTGCCGGGATGCCGGCCCCGTCGTCCGCGACCTGGATCTCCGCGCTGCCGGCGCCGTCGCCGGTCAACGCCACGCCCACGTGGCCTCCCCGCGGCGTGAACTTCGCGGCGTTGGCGAGCAGGTTGCCCACCACCTGGGCGATGCGGGTCGCGTCGCCCTGCGCGGGGAGCGGGGCGTCCTCGCTCGCGTCCAGGCGCAGGTCGATTCCCGCCGTGGCGAACAGCGTGCGGTGGTCCTCGACGGCGCGCCGCACGACCTCGCGCAGATCCATCCGCTCCCGCTGCAGGCGGATCTTGCCGCGGGAGATGCGCGTGACGTCCAAGAGGTCGTCGACCAGCCGGCTCAGGTGCGCCACCTGCCGGCCGATCACCTCGTGCGAGCGCCGGGCCTGAGACCCACCCGGCGGGACGCGGTCCAGCACGTAGAGGCTGTTGCGGATGGGCGCCAAGGGGTTGCGCAGCTCGTGCGAGAGCATCCCCAGGAACTCGGTCTTGCGCTGGTCGGCCTCGCGCAGCGCCTCCTCGGCCTGCTTCTGGGCGTCGATGTCGGTCGCGGTGCCGTACCAGCGCACCAACCTCCCCGAGGCGTCGCGCACGGGCACGCCGCGGCTCAGGTACCAGTGGTACTGCCCGTCCGTGCGGTGGACGCGGTGGGCGCACTCGTAGAAGACGCCGGTGCGCAGCGCCTGCGCCCAGGTCGCCTCGGTCGCGGCGGCGTCGTCGGGGTGGAGCACCGCGCGCCACTGCCAGGTGCCGTCGGGCAGCTGCGTGGTGCCGGAGAGCTCGTTCACCCGCTCGTTGTAGTAGTCGACCGTGCCGTCGGGCCGGGCGGTCCAGACCACCTGCGGCATCGAGTCCGCCAGCTGCCGGAAGCGGGCCTCGCTCTCGCGCAATGCCTCCTCGGCCTCCCGGGCGGCCGTCGTGTCCGCCACCGTCCCCACGAAGCGCACGGCCCGGCGCAGGGCGCCCTCGCCTTCGAACTGCGTCTGGCCCTTGGTGTGGATCCAGCGGACCCGGCCCGCCCGGACGATCCGGTACTCGGCGTCGAAGAGCTCGCCGGTCTCGAGCGAGCGGCGGACCGCGGCGTCGACGCGGGCGCGGTCCTCGAGGTGCACCAGCGCGGTCAGGACCTCCGGGTACGGCATCTGGCCGGCGTCGATCCCGTGGATGGCGCGGTAGCGCTCGTCGAAGAAGACGGTGTCGCGCGCGAGGTCGTAGTCCCAGGTGCCCAGCTCCGCGCCCTCCAGGGCCAGCCGGCGGTGCTCCTCCGACCGGCGCAGCTCGGCCTCCGCCTCGCGCTGCTCGGTGACGTCGATGCCGGTGGCCACGACGAACCGCGGCCGGCCGCCGTCGTCCACGACCACCGTGTTCGACCAGGCGAAGAGCCGCAGCCGGCCGTCCTTGCCGCGCCAGTGGTTCTCCTGCGTGTTGGGGCGCTGGCTCTCGGCGAGCTTCGCGCCAGGTGGCCCCGACGTCCGGCAGCTCGCCGGCCGGCACGAGGTCCTTCCAGGTCATCGCCGCGAGCTCGCGGGCGGAGTAGCCGGTGGCGGCCTCCGCGGCACGGTTGCAGCGCACCAGGTGCCCGGCGGGGTCGAAGACGGCGACCACGGAGGCGGTGGTGTCGAGCACCGCGGCGATGAAGTCGCGCTCGCACGTCAGCGACCGCTCGGCCCGCTTGAGCTCGGTCACGTCGCGGGTGATGGCCAGCACCGAGGCCACCCGCCCCCGGGCGTCGGTCTCCGGCACGAAGAGCGAGGAGAAGTGCTGGTGCCCGAAGGTGGGGCTGTCGAACTCGAAGTCCACCGTCTGCTGCAGGCCGGTGGAGAGGACCTGCTCGAGGCGCGCCTTCCAGAAGGCCACCTTGTCGCCCGGCATGCCCAGCTCGGCGTTGGTCTTGCCCAGCACCTCCTCCCGCGCCTTGCCGTAGACGCGCGCGCCGTAGCCGTTGATGAAGGTGTGCCGCAGCTCGCGGTCGAAGCGGGCGACGACCTCCGGCGAGTTCTCCGCCAGCCGCGAGGCTCCTCGGTGCGCGCGACCTGGCCCGCGAGCGCACGCTCGAGCAACCGGGCCGCCACCACCACTCCGAGGGTCGACACGAAGTAGCCCACCACGCGCACCACTTCCCGAGGCTCCCCCCGCGCGAAGGAGACCTGGGGCTCCAGGAGCAGCCACAGGCCCACCCCCATCGAGAGGCTGGCCGCCAGGCCCGGGCCCGCCCCCAGGCCGAGCGAGACGAGGACGGTCACGAGGACCGGGAAGGTGAACAGCACGCCATGCAGCGGGTCCTCGAGCGCCTGCGTCGCCAAGAGCGTCGCCGCGGCGGCCGCGAAGGCCAATGCGTAGCGCGTCGCCGCGCCGAGGGGTCGAGAGCCACGCCAGGTCACGCCGCTTGAGTCCTCCCGGGGTCCGGCACCAAGAAGAACGGGCGGCACGCCGGCACGATTCTCGCGGGTGACCGGCCCCCCGCCGGGCGAGTGGGAAAGGTGGTGGTCCATGCCGAGCTTCTCCCGGATAGGCGGGGAGGCGGGGGCATGCAGGGACGGGGACGATGGAGCGGGCGCCTGAGGCGGTCGGTGGGCGGCGTGCTGGCGCTGGGCGTGGCCGTCGGCGGCCTGCTCTTCGGGAGCCCGACGCTCACCGAGCCTCGCGTGGAGGCGCCGCACGGCGTCGTCGGCGTCTCGTCGTGGATGAGCTACGTCTGGATCATCCGCACGCCGCACGGCGCGGCGCTCGTCGACGCAGGAGCCGACCCCGACGGGACGAGCCTGATGCGCGAGCTGGGGGCGATGGGGCTGGGCGCCGAGGACGTGCACACGGTGCTCCTCACGCACGGGCACTGGGACCACTGGGCCGCCGCCGCACGCTTTCCCAAGGCCCACGTGGTGGCGGGGAAGGGCGACGCGGCGCTCGTGCGCGGCGAGGAGGAGTCGGCTGCGCTGGGCGCGCGGCTCGGACGCAGGATGGGGCCCGAGGGGGCGCAGCCGCGGGTGCTGGTGGAGCTCGAGGGCGAGCAGGTGCTCGACGTCGACGGGGTCCCCATCCGCTTCATCCCGCTGCCCGGGCACACCCGCGGCAGCGCGGCGTACCTGTACCGCGACCTGCTCTTCACCGGGGACTCGCTCAACCGCCGGAGGTGGGGCGCGGTGGACTTCGCCTCGCGCTTCTACACCGACGACGCGGCACAGAACCGCGCCTCGCTCGAGCGGCTGCTCTCGCTCGACTTCGCAGCGACGGCCGACGGGCACCAGGGCGTCGCGCTGGACGCCAAGAAGAAGCTCGCGCGCCTGCTGGGACGGTGAGGGGCGAGTCGGCAGCTCCCTTCGCCGATCTCATCGCTACTTGGCGGCGACCTCCGAGCAGACCTTCTTCGGCTCGCCCTTGACGATGGCGTCGAGGGCCGCGGCGAAGTCGGCCCGGAGCCGCTCGGTGTCCGCCTCGGGGTTGTTGGCGAGCAGGCCCACGTGGTCGAGGTTGAAGCTGCAGACGTCGAGCGCCTTGGCGGTGGCCCGGGCGTCGGTGGCGCTCTCCTTGGTGACGGTGCCGTCGCCGTCGCCTTTGGAGTTGCCCCAGAACAGGTAGAAGGGCAGGCCGTCGGGGTAGGCGCCCTGGTAGAGGTTGGCCAGGAAGGTGCCGTCGGGCTGGACGTCGAAGAGCGACTGGCGCTTGACGAACGGGCGCAGCGCCACGGGGATGTTGTTCATGCCGTCGGCCGAGTCCATGCCGCCGTACGGCGTGCCCAGAGACAGGTAGCCCAGCAGCGGGAACTTCGGGCGCGCCTCTTCCGCCAGGGCCTTGAGCGCGCGCCGGGAGACGAGGCCGCCCATGCTGTGCGCGACGAGGACGGTCTGGGCGCTCTCGGAGAGGACCTCGACGACGTCGGCGAGCTCCGAGCCGAGCTGATCGAGCCCCAGGCCGGTCGGGTAGAAGAAGAACCACGGCTGGTAGCGCGCCGGGTCGAGCGCGGAGAGCGTCGTCCAGGCGACCGGCGTGTCCTCGACGCCGTGGACGAAGAGCACCTGGATTTTCGATGTGTTGATCCGCTTGGCCAGGCGCTTGGAGAGCCGGGCGCGGCGGGCCTTGTCCGTGGGCCTGGGCTCGTCCTTGGGCTCGACGCCCAGGCCGAACAGGAAGTCGTCGTCGGTGTGGTGCAGGCCCCAGACCGGCCAGGCCAGGCCGCGCAGGCCCCACTTCTTGTCGAAGAAGCGGTCGCCCAGGCTCGTGTAGAGCATCGGGACGTGGTGCTCCTTGAGGTCGACGTGGAAACCCGCGTCCATCGGGTGCGCGAGGTCGAGCTGGATCTTCGGGCCCTCGAGCATCCCCGTCGCCTCGCGCGGGACGTGGATGGGCGAGCGGCCGACGAGGTCGTCGCGGCCGACCTGGCCGTCGCCGTCGAAGTCGGCGAAGACCAACAGGTCGTAGTCGCCGGGCGGGACGATGACGCCGTAGTGCCAGCCCTGGTCGAAGGCGTCCTGCTCCACGGTGTTGTAGTCGTAGCAGTGCTCGCGAGCGGCGCAGTCGGCCACCACCGCGACGACCAGCCCGCTCGTGGGCTTCTGGCCTCCCGCGAACTCGAAGGCGCCGTAGACGTCGACGCCGTAGCCGGTGTTGACGAAGTTGGTGCGCAGGCCGCAGCAGCCGGAGCCGGAGAGCGCCAGCAGCACGCCGGCTGCCACCGCGAGCAGGGACTGGGCGTGACGGAGGTCTTCACGGAGTGAGTGCATGGCTGGAGCCTACCGCAGACCGGGCGGAGGCGGCGGCGAGGGCCCAGCGAGGGATTCGGAGCGGGATCGAAGCCTGGGCTCCTACGACCGCTCCGCCATGAAGGCGTAGAACGCCTCGCCGGGCATCAGCTGCTTCGACGTGGCGCGGGCGAACCCGGCGTCCCGCAGCTGGCTCTCCAGCTCCTCGACCCCCGGCAGCCGACCCGCGCCTTCGGTGAGCGCGCCCCACAGGCTCAAGACGCTCATCGCCGCGCCGCCGCCGCGGCACCCGGTGGTGAGGAGCAGCCGTCCTCCGGGCCGGAGGAACCCCGAGACGTGCCGGAGGAGAGAGACGCGCTGCGCGACCGGGAAGTAATAGATGTTGTTGTGCAGGGTCGCGAGGTCGTACGCGGGTTCGGGCTGGCGGGCGCGCACGTCGCCGACCTGGACCTGGGCCCGCTCGGCCAGTCCCCACTGCGCCAGGTTCCGGCGCGCCAGCTCGGCGACCTCCGGCTGCAGCTCCAGCGCAGTGACCGAGAGCGCGGGGTTTCGCGAGAGCGCCCGCCGGACGTGGACCCCGGTGCCGCAGCCGATCTCCAGCAGCCGCAGCGCTCCCTGGCCGGGCACGAAGGCATCGACCTCGTCTCCCACGAAGGGCTCGAGCAGGCGCGAGCTCCCAGCGATCACCGCGCCGTCCTGGTCCGAGAGCGCCAGCGGCCGGCCTTCCTTCATCCGCCGCGGCCCCTCCCAGAGGAGCCGGTGGTGGAGCGAGGCCGCCTCTTCCAGGAACGCCGCCAGCGCATCGGAGTCGGGATCGGCCAGGGTGCGCGCCAGGCGGCTGCCGAGCGAGTAGAGCTCGCCGTCGCGTGAGAGATCGCCCAGCCCCACGCCCACCTCGAGCCAGTCGCGCAGCGCATCGTGCATCGAGGCGTCGGCGCACAGCTCCGCGGCCAGCGCCTTGAACTCCACCGGCCCCTTGGCGAGCCGCCGCAGGAGATGGGCGCTGCTGGCTGAGCCCAAAAACACGCAGCGCTCGAAGGACGCGATCAGCTTTTGCGCGGAGTAGACCGCGCCCAGGCCGCCGGAGCGCAGCAGGGAGAAGAGCGTCGAGGCTCGCATCGAGGGGGCTCCTTCGCACGCTTTCGAGGGTGGACGGTTGCCAGCGGATTGTTGCCATCCGGGCCCGCCTCCGCCAGGCAATCGCTCCCGGTCGGGGCCCCTGTGCTGGCGGCGACGCGGGTGAAGGGCGGCTGAGCGCGGCGGCGAGGTCTGGCTACCTGCCGGACAGCCGCGCCAGCGCGTCGTAGGCGTGCGGCTGGACTGGGGCGATCGCGTCGGCGTTGAAGACCTGCTTGAGCACGTAGGAGGACGCGGGGTCGGAGAAGACGGCGAGGAGCCGGTCGCGGATGGTGCGCGCCGTCGCCGGCTCCAATCCCGGCGCGACGACGATGCCGTCGTTGGGGGCCTCGTCGGTGTACGCGATGATCTGCAGCTTGTCCTTGAGGCCGTGCGTCAGATCCTCGAGCCCGGTGCGCTGCGGCGCTGCCTGGACCGGGGTCGAGTAGAGCGCGGTCAGGTCCGCCCGGCCCTTGGCGACCGCCTCGCCCGCAAGCTCGTAGCTGTGGGCGAACTCCTCGCTGGTGAAGGCGTGTGCCGGCTCGATTCCCAGCTTGTGCAGGTGCGCGCGCGGCAGCAGGTACCCCGCGGTCGAGTCGGGATCCACCCAGACGGCGCGCAGTCCGGTGACCTGGGGCGTCAGCGCCACCGGGCGCTGCTTGGAGGTCACCAGCGCCGCGCGGTAGGTGCCCAGCCCCCGGCGCTCGAAGCGCCCCACCACGAGCCCGCCGGCGTTCTCGACCTTGGCGCACAGGATGGGCGGGGCCCAGGCGACCTGGCTCGCGTGCGAGAGCACCTCCGCGGTGAGCATCGCGTAGTCCGGGCAGGAGTGGACCCGCGTCTCGAACCCGGGGAGCGAGCGCTCCAGCAGCAGCTCGAGGAGCTGCGGCGCCGAATGGACGAAGCGGTTGCCCTTGGAGGGAGGCAGCGCGAAGCGAAGCGGGGTGAGTCCGGGAGCCGTCATGCCGCGAAGGAGGTTACCAAAAGCCGTGCGCCCGGACGTTTTGCTTGTGCCGCTGCGGCTCCGGTCGCCACCCCGGTCACCGAGCTCCCAACGAAGGCCGAGGCCCCTACCGCCGGAGGTGCTGAAGATATGTCAGCGTCCATCAACATGGTCCGCTGCCGCGGCGCCTTGCTCCGTCGCCCCGCCCCTCGACAAGCTCGGGATGTCGTTGACGAGCTAGGGGGAGGTTGACGAGCTCAGGGGGTCGGCCTGGGCTACTTCCTGGGCTCTACCTTGGGGAGCCAAGGCCGCTGCTTCTCGGTCCGCCGGTAGTCGTCCTCGAAGCGGACGATGTCGTCCTCTTCCAGGTACTCGCCGTTCTGGACCTCGATGATCTGCAGCGGGATGCGGCCGTTGTTCTCCAGCCGGTGCTTGGTCGTCATCGGGATGTACGTGCCCTCGTTCGGGTGCACGTCGTAGACCCGGTCGCCGTTGGTGACCGTCGCGGTGCCCGAGACCACCACCCAGTGCTCGCTGCGGTGCCGGTGCATCTGCAGCGACAGCCGGCCGCCGGGGCGCACGGTGATGCGCTTGATCTCGTAGTGCTCCGCCTCCTCGAGGACGGTGTACGAGCCCCACGGGCGGTGGACGGTGCGGTGGACCAGGTGCTCGCTGCCCTTGCGCTGGCGCAGCTGGTCGACGACGCCCGACACGTCCTGCACGCGGTCCTTGCTGCACACCAGCACCGCGTCCGGCGTGTCGACGACGACCATCCCCTGCAGGCCCACCGTCGCCACCAGCCGCTTCTCGGCGTGGACGATGGAGTCCTTGCTGTCGATGTCGATGACGTTGCCGCCGATGACGTTGCCGGCGGCGTCGCGCGCGCTGACCTGCTCCAGCGCCGTCCAGCTGCCCACGTCCGCCCAGCCGATGTCCGCGGGGATGACCGCGGCGCGCTCGGTCCGCTCCATCACCGCGTAGTCGATGGAGATGGGGTCGAGCTTGGCGAAGGTGTCCTTGATGACCTGGTCCTCGTGCTCGGTCCCCAGGCTGGCGCGGATCTCCTCGAGCGCGCCCCACAGCTTGGGCGCGTGCTTCTGGAGCTCCTCGAGCAGCGTCGCGGTCTTCCACACCACGATGCCGCTGTTCCAGTAGTAGCCGCCGGTCTTGAGGTAGGTCTCGGCGGTCGCCTTGTCGGGCTTCTCGACGAAGGCCTCGACCCGCCGCGCGCCGGTGGCGTCCTCGCCCGGGCACAGCGCCCCGGCGCGGATGTAGCCGTAGCTGGTCTCCGGCCAGGCCGGGCTGATGCCCAGCGTGACGACCAGCCCGCGCTGCGCGGCGTCGCGGGCCCGGGTCAACAGCGAGGGGAGCAGGTCGCCGCGGCGGATGACGTGGTCGGTGGAGAGCACCACCATGCAGCCGTCGGGCGCGATGCGCTGCAGGTGCAGGGCCGCCAGCCCCAGCGCCGGGGCGGTGTTGCGCGCCTCGGGCTCGGTGATGATGTTCTGCTCCCACGACTCGCCCAGCCGCTCGGTGAGCTGCGCGTTGACGTCGCCGAAGAGCGAGGAGTTGGTGACGACGAGGACGTTCTCGCGCGGGATGAGCGGGAGCACCCGCTTGACCGTCTGCTGCAAGAGCGTGTCCTCGCCGCCGGCGATGGGCAGCAGCTGCTTGGGGGTCTTCTCGCGGGACAGCGGCCAGAACCGCGTCCCCGAGCCGCCTGCCAGGACCACCGCGAAGAACTTGTTCATGTCTTCACCCGTCAGCGCCGCTCCAGCTTCATCCGTTCAAGGGCGCGAGCCCGGATGTCTACCACCCGGAGTCGGACGCTGCCACGGAATGCCGGGCGCTCGGAGGGTTGCTGTTCGGCCAAAGGCGCTGCGGCCCGCGCACGACCGGGTGACTCGGGGGCTTGGCGGGCTTCATAGGAAGGCAGGGGCCGACAGAGCCAACCCGCTCGCGTCCTCCCGAGCCACTTCGACACCTCCCGCGCTCAAGTCGGCGCCCGGCCAGGGCCTCCGCGCACGCAGACTCGAACGATTCGAAAGATGAGTCGACGATTCAAACCATACTCATGTTTCGAATCGTCGGATCCGGGCGGTTGAAGAGCCCCCCAAGCCTCAAAGCGTCTACCGCCAACCGGCGAGGATCTGCAGGCATCGCCGGTTCATCGCTGCGACCCGCTCGGCGCTGTCGGCCTCGTTGTAGCAGCGCAGCTCGGGGGCGTTGCCCGAGGCGCGCAGGTGGACGATCTCGCCGCTCTGGAAGGTGATGCGCAGGCCGTCGGTCTGGTCGGTCGAAGCCACCTGGCCGAAGTCCGCGCCGAACAGCCGCTCGATCGCCTCGGGGCTCTTCAATTCGGCGATGCGCGTCTTGGCCTTCTCGGTGGGGAACTCCTTGAGCCGGTCGCTCGCCGTGAAGCGCGCGGGCAGGAGCGCCTGGGTCGCGGAGAGCGTCAGGCCACGCTCTTTGGCGAGCATCAGCAGCGAGAGCGCGACGATCAGCGCGTCGCGGGTGGGCAGCGGGGCCAGCCGCTTGCCGCCCCGCTCTATCGGGCTCTGGAGGAGGAAGCCGCCGTTCGCCTCGTAGCCGACGACCCGCGCGCCCTTCGACGCCTGCATGGCGGCGATGACGAACGGCGAGCCGATGCGGGTGCGGGTGACCTCCTTGAACCAGCCCGACTTCTCCACCGCGGTGTTGCTGGAGACCGGGGTCACCACGGCGTCGGCCCCGAGCCACTTCGCGGCGAGGATGCCGGAGACGTCGCCGCGCAGCCACGTGCCCTTCTCGTCGGAGACCAGCGGCCGGTCGGAGTCGCCGTCGGTGGAGACCAGCGCGAACAGCGGGCTCTCGGACGCCCACTTCTTCGCCAGGGCCACGTCCTCGGGGCGCACCGCCTCGGTGTCGACGGGGATGAAGACCTCGGAGCGCGCCAGGCGCACGACCTCGGCGCCCAGGCCGCCCAGGATCTCGACCATCAGGTCGCGCGCGACGCTGGAGTGCTCGTAGACGCCCACCCGCAGGCCGCGCAGGCAGCCCTCGGGGAAGAAGTCCAGGTAGCGCGCGACGTAGTGGGCCCGCGCCGCCCCGTCGGCCTCCGGCGCCTGGAAGGGGACGCGCAGCATGCCGGCGCCGTCGAAGGCGTCGGGCAGCTCGACCACCTGCTCGCGGATGCCGGCCTCGTCGTCCTTGAGGATCTCGCCGTCGGGCGCGTTGAACTTGATGCCGTTGCGGTCGTCGGGGATGTGGCTGCCGGTGACCATGGCGCTGGGGATGCGCTGGGCGATGCCCCACAGCGTCACCGCGGGCGTGGGGAGGGCGCCGCAGTTCACCGGCACGAAGCCCTGGTCGCGCACGGCCATGGCGCAGGCGCGCAGGATGCGCGGTGAGGACGGCCGCAGGTCGCCGGCCAGGGCCACCCGATCGCCGCGGGAGGCCTTCTTGGCGGAGACGAGGTAGCGCAGGAAGCCCGCGGTGTAGGCGTAGCAGACCCGGTCGGTCATCGCGGTGACCAGGCCGCGCGCTCCGCTGGTGCCGAAGCCCACGCCGCTGGTCTCCATCAGGGTTGCGATGCGCACTCGTTCGCTCGTCGCCATGGCTGCCTCACGTGCGCCCGCGGGGGCAGTCCCGCGCGGCCCGCCATTCTTACTGCCAAGGGCTGGGGCTCGCCTAGCGACGCCGGCGCAGGCCTCCGCGCCGAGACACCCTTGTGAACGAAGCATCTGAAGAGCTGCCGGCGGCTGAAGCCGCGCCTGACGTTGCGAAGCCTGCCTTCGCAGGCTGAGTGGAGGGCGGATTTGACGTCGCCAGCTGGGATGGCGAGGCCCAAGTTCCAAGACTTGAGTTGCGGGCTCCGGCGGCTCACCTGGCCGGCCGGCCACGTCCCTGGCGCAGGTCGTAGAGCGCTTCCCGGTAGCGCTCGGCGAAGGCCCGGGCCGGCTCGAGCTGCTCTTCGCGGAGGACGGCCTCGGCTTTCAGGAAGGCCTGACGGTCGTTGTCGTCGAGGACCCGCTCCGCCGCTGTCCTCGCGTCGGGACGTTCCGACTCCTCGGTGTCGCCGGGCGGTCCCATTCCCGGGCCTCCTCCGCCTCCGCCCGGTCCACCGCCCATCCCGTGGCCACCTCCGCCCATTCCCCTTCCGCCGCCCGGCCCGGCTCCACTCTCCAGGCCCGACCGTTCGCGCCGACCCGGACTTGCGCCTTGCGACCGCGGGCGCTCGCTGCGGACCTTCTCGAGCACCGCCTCGTTCTCCTGCTGCAGCGACGCGTCGAGCTCCTCGAGGTGCGCGACCTGGGCATCATCGAGCGCGAGCTTCGCCCCGGTGCTCGAGCACCGCCGCCACCGAGGAGCGCGGCAGCATCGGCGGGGGACCGGGCGGGTGTGGCGGCCGCGAAGGCGCCGAAGCGCATGCAGCCAGGAGGGGCCAGGCGGCGAGGAGCATCTTGGAGCGCGCCATGGGGAACCTCCCGGAGCGAGAGCAAGAACGCCCGCCCTTCAGGCCGGCTGAAGGGCGGGCGCGGGTCCCCGCCATTCGGGGACCACGACAGTCTTTGGAGGCGAGGACCGCCGGGCTTCAAAGAGCGTTAGGGAGGAAAACGCCGACGCCCATCAGCCGGCGAGGGCGAGCGGTCGCAGGCCCTCGGCGAACTCGCGGGCGCGCAGGTCGCTGCGCCCCAGCGCTTCGTAGCAGTCGCGGCACAAGAAGACGCGCCCGCGGGTCTTCGAGCGCAGTGCGCGGCCGAGCACCTTCGCGGAGCTGCCCAATTCCTCCACGACGACCAGGTCGTGGCTGCATCGATCACATCGGAGCATCGCATCCTCGACCCCCGAATGCCCTCCGCCGAGATGACACCGCCTCGCGCCCGCTGACTGCATCGGTTCGACAACCTGCGCGGCTCTGGCTAGAACCGGCTTGCCGGTCGCGGGCTGAAGCGAGAGGGACGAGCCCTCCTTGTCGATCGAGAAACCCGAACCCGGCTTCTACTACGCGCTCATTGTCGGCCGCGACTCTCGCTGGCCGCTGCGCGATGCCAGCGGAATGGAAGGCTGGCCCCTCGACAAGCTCGGGGTGTCGCGGGTCCTTGGGCACCGAGCTCCTCCGTCCGGGGCGTGGGGTTTATCGCACCGGCGACCGGTGCCGAAGACGAGCCCAGACGTGCCGGCTCGCCTTCATCAGCGACTGTGAAAGGGCTCCGCGAGGGTCCGACATCCGAGAAGAGCCGGGCGAAAGCTCCAGAACCTCGTTCTCGCGCCCGAGACTCTTCATGGCGGTCCTCCCACGCGTCGTGATCCGGCTCTTCGGCGGAGGAGTCGCCGGCCGCGTCCTGGCCACCTGCGCGATCGTGCTGGTCGCGCTCCTGACGACCTCGACCATCGTCGACTCACGGCTTCGCCAGGAAGCGCTGCTGCAGAAGCTCAACGAGCAGGCGCAGGAGACGGCGGCCACGATGGAGGCCGCGCTCCACTACTCGATGGCCAACAACGACACCGACGCGCTGATCGCCATGGTCGCCAAGGTGGGCGCGTTGCCGACCCTGCGGCGCGTCTCCGTGCTGGGCGAGGACGCCAAGGTGGTGCGGACCTCCGACGCGGCGCTGAAGGCAGGCACCCCGGCGGCGGAGGTCGTCCAGGGCGGCATCCAGGGCGGCGGGCAGATCGCCCGCGACGCCCAGGGGCGCGCGTACCTGCCTTCGGTGCAGCCCCTGCGCGTCGAGAAGAAGTGCCTGCAGTGCCACCGCCAGCTCAAGGCGGGCGACCCCGCGGGCTATCTCGTGCTCGAGCGCTGGGCGAACGAGGACCTGCACGAGGCCGAGGTCGCGCAGTGGCGGCTCGTCGCCACCAGCGTGCTGCTCATCCTCGCGGCGCTGGCGGCGCTGATCTTCGTCATCCGCAAGTCGCTGCGGCCGCTGCGGCAGATCACCAGCGCGGCGGCGGCCATCGCCCAGGGCGATCTGGAGCAGCAGGTGAACCACCAGTCGGACGACGAGGTCGGCGAGCTGGCCCAGGCGTTCCGCGGGCTCACCGCCTACCTGGGCGAGATGTCCAGCGCCGCCCGCGCCATGGGGCAGGGAGACCTGAGCGTCGCCGTCGAGCCCCGCTCCGACCACGACGTGCTGGCCAGGAACTTCGCCCAGGCGCGCGAGACCCTGGGCGCGCTGGTGGGCGAGACCCACGCCTTGACCGAGGCCGCGGTGGCCGGCCAGCTCATGGCCCGCGGCAACGCCGAGGGCTTCAGCGGCGGCTACCGGCAGATCGTCGAGGGCATCAACGCCACCCTGGACGCGACCATCACCCCGCTGACGATGGCCGCCCTGCACCTCGACCGCATCTCCCGCGGCGACGTGCCGCCGCGCATCACCGACGAGTACCGGGGCGACTTCAACGAGCTCAAGAACAGCCTCAACAAGTGCATCGACGCCATCAACGGCCTCATCGGCGACACGCGCCAGCTGGCCGAGTCCGCCGCCGCCGGGCACCTCTCCGCGCGCGCCGACCCCGAGCGGCACGAGGGCGAGTTCCGGCGCATCGTCGAGGGGATCAACGGCACGCTCGACGCGGTCATCGGTCCGCTCCAGGTCTCGGCCGAGTGCCTGCGCAAGGTCGCCTCGGGCGATCTGCCGCCGCCCATCAGCGCCGACTTCCCCGGCGACTTCGGGCAGGTCAAGGACAGCCTCAACCAGTGCATCCGCTCCATCCGCGCCCTGGTCGAGGACATGACGCTGCTGGCGCAGGGGGCGGTCGCCGGGCGGCTCGGCACCCGCGCCGACGCCCGCCGGCACGAGGGCGACTACCGGCGCATCGTCGAGGGGATCAACGGCACGCTCGACGCGGTCATCGGGCCGATCCGGGTGTCCACCGAGTGCCTGCGCCGGGTGGCCTCGGGGGACCTGCCGGAGCCCATCACCGCCGACTTCCCCGGCGACTTCGGCCAGGTCAAGGGCAGCCTCAACCAGTGCATCGACGCCATCCACGCGCTCGTCGACGACATGCAGGGGCTGGCGCGGGCCGCGGTGGAAGGGCGGCTCAAGACCCGGGCCGAGGTGGGCCGGCACCTGGGCGACTTCCGCAAGATCGTCGAGGGCGTCAACGCCACGCTGGACGCGGTGCTCGGCCCGGTCAACGAGGCCAGCGCGACCTTGGAGCACCTGGCGCAGTGCGACCTGCGGGCCCGCATGCGCGGCCGGTATGAGGGCGAGCATGCGCGCATCAAGGACGCGCTCAACCAGACCGCCCAGTCGCTGCACCACGCCATGGTGCAGGTGGCCGAGGCCGTGGGCCCGGTGGCCAGCTCCGCGGCGCAGATCGCCGACAGCAGCCGCCAGGTCGCCCAGGGCGCCGGCGAGCAGGCGCAGTCGCTCAAGCAGACGAGCCACTCGCTGGCGCAGATGTCCGCCACCACCAAGCAGAGCGCCGACCACGCCCGGCAGGCCAAGCAGCTCGTCGACGCCACCGCCTCGGCGGCGGAGCGCGGCACCGAGACCCTGGGCCAGATGCTCGAGGCCATGGGGGGCATCCGCAAGGACGCCCAGGCGACGGTGGAGATCGTCCGCGACATCAACGAGGTGGCGTTCCAGACCAACCTGCTGGCGCTCAACGCCGCGGTCGAGGCCGCCCGCGCCGGGGACGCCGGGCGCGGGTTCGCGGTGGTGGCCGACGAGGTGCGCAGCCTCGCCCAGCGCGCCAAGGCCGCGGCCAAGAGGACCGAGCAGCTCATCCGGCAGGCGGTGGCCCAGGCGGACCACGGCAACGCGCTGTCCGGCGAGGTCTCGCAGCAGTTCGAGGAGATCCGCGGCTCGGTGCGCTCGGTCGCGGAGATCGTCAACCGGGTCACCACCGCCAGCGACGAGCAGGCCAGGGGAATCGAGGAGCTCGACCGCGCGGTGGCGGGCATGGACCGCAGCGTCCAGCGCGCCGCGGTGAGCGCCGAGCAGTCCTCGGGCGCCTCGCGCGAGCTGGCCAGGCGAGCGGAGGAGCTCACCGCGATGGTCGGGCAGTTCAAGCTCGAGCGCGGCGCGGAGGGGGAGGACGCGGCGGACGAGGACGCGCAGGACGAGGACGCGCAGGACGAGGACGCGCAGGACGAGGACGCGCAGGGCGAGGTGCCGGCGGCTGAAGCCGCGCCTCTCGTTGCCAAGCCTGCCTTCGCAGGCTGAGGTGGTAGGCAGATCGGAAGGCGCCGGCTGGGACGCCCAGGCACAAGTGTCCCGAGCGCGATCACAACCCAGCCCGCGCAGGCGGGCTTCGCCCTTTCAGGCGCGACTTCAGTCGCCGGCCCCAGCTCAACTTCGCGCTCGACCGGATGCAGGAGGCGGAGCGCCGCGAGTACGAGGCCTTCCACGCCGAGGTCCGCGCCGAGACGCACGGCGCTCTCGCGAAGGATCTCGGGCCGGCCAAGGCCCCCGGAAGGCCCGGGTATCGCGCGCAGGCTCGGTGGGATTAGGATTCCGCGAGAAACGGGGGCGTTCATGGCTCGCATCTACCGCTGTCCTCACTGCGACGGCCAGCTCAACCCTGGCAACCGCATCGTCCTGCGCGGCCAGCACAAGGCGTCGCGGGGGCTCATCCTCTTGAGCCCCAAGCCCGGCAACTACGACGCGGTCATCCCCGCGGACTTCGCGGTCAAGGCCAGGGACATCGTGGACTTCTCCTGCCCGCTGTGCGGCCACGACCTGACCTCGAGCCGCGACCCGAAGTTCGCCGAGGTGGCCTTCCGCAAGGGCGAGAAGGACGGCCGGGTGGCCTTCTCGCGGGTGTACGGCCAGCACTCGACCTACTTCGTCACCGAGAAGAAGGTGAAGCGCTACGGCAAGGACGCCGAGGTCGAGCCCGTGAACTTCTTCGGCGCAGGTCCCGAGGACTGACCCCCATGAGCGACACACGCGTCAAGGGCGTGGCCCTGGCCCACTTCCGCGAGTTCGTGCTCGAGCGGCTCGGCGAGAAGGGGCTCGACGAGGTGGCGGCGACGCTCTCGCCGACCGCCGCGAAGATGCTCACCAGCCCGGCCGGCTTCGACTGGTACGAGCTCGGGCCCGTCATCGAGATCGAGCACGCGCTGGTGAAGCGGCTCTTCGACGGCGACATCAAGGCCTGCGCCGAGCTCGGCGAGTACGACGTCGACGAGTCCATCAACAAGATCTACCGGATCCTCTTCCGGCTGCTGGACCCGGCCACCCTCATCAAGAAGTCGGGACAGCTCTCGGTCGCGCTTCTACGACCGGGGCGAGGTCCGCGTCGAGCAGCTGGGGCCTCAGCGGGTGCTGGTCCACATCTCGGGCCACGAGCCGCGCGAGGAGATCCACTGCCACGAGATCCGCGGCGGACTGCTCGGCTGCCTCAAGGTCTGTGGAATCCAGACGCGCAGGGGCGAGCACATGGCCTGCGTGCTCAAGGGCGCTCCGGCCTGTACCTACGAGCTGACCTGGTAGGGGCAGGCCGCTCCCAGACCCTCGGGCCTGGGAGCGTCGCCGGGGTCACTGGGGCAGGCGCAGGCCGACCCCCACCCAGGGCCCAGTGAAGGACTGCCGTTGGCCGCCGGCGAGGCCCTCGAGCTCGACCCATAGCTGGCGGATACCCATGCGCAGCTGGAGCTCGCCGAACGAGAGCTGAACCGCGGCGTTCCAGTCGAGCGAGCGGTAAGGCCAGACGACGGTACGGACCGCGCCTGCCACTCCGATGGGGCCCAAAAGGCTCAGCTCGCCGGAGGCGCCGAAGTCGGGGCCGACGGCCCTGACCCAGGGCGTGAACACCGCGCCGATCCCCGCCTCCAGGCGAATCCGCCCGAGCGACCCGGACAGGGGCGCGAAGGTGAGCTGGAGGTCGAGGATGCCGTTGGCGACGAGGGCGCCGCCGGTCGGGACCTGGACGAACACCCCGCTGAAGCCGCCGTCGAAGCCGAAGTGCTCGCCCTCGACGAGGATGCGCACCCCAAGGGCGTCACCGCCGCGGAAGTGCAGGCCCTCCAGGCGGAGGTCACCGGCGATCTCGACGGGGTGCTTGGACGGGCTGCGCAGCTCCTCCTCCGCGGTGGGGGGGATGGCGTCGTCGTTCAGTAGGTCGTCGGTGGTGACGTCGGCGGTGGCCGGTACCGGGGGATGGGCCCACTCGTCTGGGCCCTCGTCGATGGCTTCCTGCGCGAATGCGGACGAGCCCGAGCAGAACAGCGCAGCCGCGGCGAACGCGACGGTCCAACGACGCATGGCCCCTCCCTGCCGCCCGACTCACCGCTTGCCGAGTCGGGCCGGCATCGGAAGGACGTTGAGGCTGCGTCGCTCGGGGTGCAGCCGGCCAAACGGGGGCTGGGCGGCCGCAATCAAGGGAGCGCGGCCGGTGACGGGTGCGCAAGGCGCGGTCTCGGCTGCCCCGCTAACGCTCCTGGCGCCGTGCAGGTCCCAGTCTCAGAGAGCCGGCACCACCTGGGAGCGTTTCATGGGCGCGGCACCAAAGTTCTCCGCGGAGCGGCAGCACACGCGAATCCCCTGCTTCGCACCGGCCGTCGTCGAGAGCGGTGGCGAGATGGTGGCTGGCGTCTGCGAGAACATCTCGCTGGGCGGTGCGTTCTTCCGCGGGGCGCCCAGGCCCCGAACGCCGTTCGTGCAGATGGTGCTGTGCATCCCGTCGCTCGGGCCGGTCGAGGTGGAGGGCGAGGTCCGGCACGCGTGCGCGGACGGATTCGGCGTCCGGTTCACCTGGCTGTCGCCGGCCGCGGCGCTCGGCATCCGCATCTTCCTGGGAGCCTTCCGGTGATGGCCTCCTGGAGCTCGTCGCACGGGGCGGACGGACCTCTCGCCCGCCCGTCCGACCCGGCGCGGAGGCCGGCAGCTCCTACTTGAACTCGACGTCCACCTGCTGGGAGAGCTCGGCCTTGATGCCCGGGAAGTCCTTGAGCTTCTCGCGCGCGGTGGCGACGTCGTCGATCTTGCCCATCGCGGAGAGCTTCTTGAGCTGGGCGTCGTCCTTGAGCAGCTCGCCGACGTTGAGGTCGAGCAGCGTGACGGCAGGCTTCTTGGCCTCGTCGGTGCCGACGTAGGTGGCGTTGGTCTTGGCGATCTCGCCGTCCACCTTCACCAGCACGCGCAGGCGGAAGCCCTCGAAGATCTGCTTCATCTGCGCGAAGGCCGCCTCCTGCTGGGCGGTGGCGGCTTCCGTGGGCTTGTCGGCCTTCTCCGGGGCTGCCGCGACCTTCTTCTCGGGCTGCTTGATGGTGAGCTTGGCGGTGGGCCCCTTGGCGAAGGCGAAGGTGATGGGCTCGGACTTCTTCTCGGCGCGGCCCTCGGTCCCGGGCGCGTTCATCTTGGCCTCGGAGTTGAGCTTCACCCGGGTCACGTCAGTGAAGGAGTAGGTCTCCTCGACGCCGATGCTCCCGTCGGGTCGGCTGAGCTCCTTGACCCCGACGAACTTGGTGCCCATGGCGTCGGCGCTGGCCTTGTAGCGGGCGGGCTCCTGCAGGAGCGGGTTCTTCTTGGCGCTCTCCTTCTTGCGGTCCAGCTGCGCCATCATGTCCACCGCGGTCTTGCTCATGTAGCTGGTGATGACCACGGTGCCGGCGCCGGACTTGTTCACGTTGAGCACCGTCGTCTGCTCGAGGCAGCCCGCGAGGCCCACGACGGAGAGCGCGGCCAAGGCCCACATCATCTTCGGGTTCATCGGCGACCCCTTTCGCTGCGAGGAAGACTTCGGTTCGGAGGGAAGCGCAGCGCCGAACCGAAGTCGCGTGTCAGAAGTTCGGCCGAGCATCCACCCGGCGGGTCGGCGCGGACAAGGGCTGCGACGCCAGGGACGAAATGGATGGGCGCTCTGCGCGTAGGGGCAAGGGCTCTGGGGATGAACGGAAAAGGTCTCCGGATTTCTGGGATGAAGCTAACGTGCCGGGCCACACGCAAGTCGCTCGGCGCACCGAGCGATGGCTGGATTCCAAAGGATGGTGACGACGATGCGCGCGACTCGAAGCCTGCTGCTCGCGATGTTGATCCTGTTTCCACTGTCGGCTTCGGCCGCCGAGCTCAAGCTGGGCTACGTGGATTACCAGCGCATCCTGCTCGAATCCAACGACGGCAAGGCTGCCAAGGCACGCCTGCAGGCCTGGCTCGACGGCAGGCAGAAGGAGGCGGACCAGGAGCAGGACGCGCTGCGCAAGGAGAAGGAGCAGCTCGAGAAGCAGGCGGGCGTCCTGTCTCCCGACACGCAGCAGAAGAAGGGCGCGGAGCTCCAGCAGAAGATCGTGACGCTCGCCCAGAAGTGGGAGCGGCTGCGCGCGGAGTCCGCCGAGAAGGAGCGCAAGGAGATGGAGCCGATCCTCAAGAAGATCGAGACGGTGGTGGGCACCATCGCCGCGCGCGAGGGGATGGCGATGGTCTTCGAGAAGCGCGAGTCGGGCGTGGTCTTCGCCCAGGCGCAGCTCGACGTCACCAACGAGGTCCTGCGCACGCTCAACGGCGGCAAGTAGTCAGTCGCGCCCGGTCAACTGCGGCGTCAACAGATCGAACCCGTTCGCGGTCACGCGGACCATGACCGTGTAGAGCGCTGCGGGGCTGTTGTCTTCGGTGATCGCCGTCCAGCCGTCGTCCTTCGTCCGGACCAGGTGAGAGCCGGCGGCAGCGATGACGTGCACGTGAAGGAGGGTGCCCGCCTCGAGCCGGTCGCCTTCTCCTGGGCGGCCGAAGCAGGGAAGGTAGGGCTTCTGGATGGGCTTGGCTCCGATGGCGTAGCCCTGGAAGTCATGCACCGAGGAGCAGCCGGCGCTGGCGAGGATCTTCTCGACCGCCGCGCCGAAGTCCCCGGTGAAGGCGTCCGCCCGCAGGGTCTGCAGGCCCTTCTCCAGCGCCGTTCGCGCCGCGGCGCACAACCTCTGCTTCTCCTCCGAGACCGGCCCGACGGCGAAGGTCCAAGCCTGGTCGGCCGAGCCGGTCGTGGTCCGAGCACCGAGCTGGAGCTTGACCAGTTGGCCCTCCTCGATGCGCCGGTCCGACGGGATTCCGTGCACCACCTCGTCGTCGATGGAGATGGCGAGGGAGGCCGGGAACCCCAGGTAGCCGAGGAACCTGGGGGCGAGCTTCGCGGCGCGAAGGAGCGCGACTGCCTGCTGCTCGATCTCGCGCTGGCGAAGGCCGGGACGCAGGGAGCTGCCCAGCCTCGCCACGATCTCCGAGACGAGCGGGGCGATCCTCGCCGCCTCCAACTCCGGCGATGCCTCGACCCCGGGCGGGCAGTCCGGTGGGGTGCTCGAGGGGCTGGGGGGCGGTTCGACTTCGGTTTCGACCGAGGGCTCCCTCTTGCCGAAGAGGGAGCCGACGCGTTCGCGCAGGCTCTTCATGACGCTCGCATCCTGCGCTGTTCTCACAGGGAAGGGCGAGCTTCGACGGTCCGAGCGCTGTTACCGGAGCCCGACGAAAGGCGCACCGACCTCGCTAAAGATAGGCAGCTACTTTGTGACATGACCTGCGCTCGGACCTCTCACCGAGCTTCGGCGCAGGTGTCCTGCCCCATCTCCATTTGATGGAGGCGGAGGACCCTGTGGTTGCGGGCGTCCCGCCCGCCGTCACGCCGGCCCTCTACCGGCGCACGACGACGGACACCACGGTCTTGTCGTTGCCGCCCATGGAGATGAGCTGTCCGTGCTCCTTCTGGAGCTCGAGCTGCGCCTTCTCGGCCCGCCCGGTCAGCTGCTTCCACAGATCGACCGCCATGCGCACGCCGGAGGCTCCGGTGGGGTGCCCGTAGCCGACCAGGCCGCCGCTCGAGTTGATCGGGTGCTTGCCGGTGAGCTTGGTCTCGCCGGCCAGCACGAGCTCCGGTCCCTTGCCGGCCTCGGCCAGCCCCAGCGCCTCGACGGAGAGGATGCCGGTGATGGTGAAGCAGTCGTGGACCTCGAAGGTGCCCATGTCGCGGCTGCCGACGCCTGCCATCTCCTGCGCAACTCCCACTGCCTTGCGGCTCGTGGCCAACGCGGTCAGATCCGCCGGGGTCTTGGTCAGGTCGGCGACCGCCTGCCCCAGGCCGACGACCTCGACCGCGTCCTTGCGCTCGATGCCCAGCTTCTTGAGCCCTTCCTCGGAGCAGACGATCGCCGCCGCCGCGCCGTCGGAGACCTTGGAGCAGTCGTAGTTGTTCAGGTGCTCGGTGAAGCTCCTGGGATCCGGCGGCGTCAGGCCGAGCGCGACGAGGTCCTTGGCGGTGTTCTGGTGCTCCTGCGAGAGCGGGTTGAGCCGCGCGTTCTCCACGGCGTTGGCGTACCACTGCGCCATCGCCTGCCGCGTCTTCTCCTTTCCGTACCTGGCGAAGTACGCGCCGGCGCGGTCCGAGAACTTCGACGGGAAGAAGTAGGCCGCGCCCGCCTTGCGCTCGCCCGCATACCAGCCGGCGCCGGCGAGGATGTCCGCGCCGTAGATCGCCTTGACGGTGTTCTGCACCTCGACGCCCATCACCAGCACCGAGTCGGCGAGCCCCGACAGCACGCTCTTGACCCCGGTCGCCAGCGACAGGCCTCCCGAGCCGCAGGCGCCCTCGACGCGGACCATCGGCTTGAGCTCCAGCGCCGGGTGCGCGCTCACCATCAGCGAGGCCAAATTGCCCTGCTTGTTGAACCGGGCAGCCATGAAGTTGCCGATGACGCCCTCGTCGATGGCCTCGGGCGACTTCACCTGCGCGAGCGCCGCCTTGCCGGCCTCCTGGATGTAGTGCTCCAGGCCGGGGCGGGGCTTCTTGGGGTTGAACTCGCTGCGGCCGCTGCCGAGGCTGAGCGTGTAGGCGCCGGCCGCCAGGAAGACGCGCTTCTGGAAGGTCTTCATCGAGGCTCTCCTAGAGGTAGTCGTTGATGGGGCCGTAGACGTGGAAGAAGCCCAGCGTCAGGACGGCGTTGACGTCCTCGGGGCTCTTGGCGACGCCGGTCGAGACCAGCAGCTTCCCGGCGTCGCGGCTGGCGGCGTGGTGACGCCGTGCGAGCTCCGCACCGAGCGAGCTCGCGGTCTTGAGCGAAGCGAAGTGCGCCTGGATCTTCGCGTCCTTGCCCGGGTCCTTCGACAGGCTCTTCCAGGCGATCTTCGGGTCGGGCAGCGCGCCCAGCTTCTCGTCGGCCTGCCTGGTCCAGCCTGCGGCGTCGAAGGCGACGTAGGCCTTCTTCTCCGCGTCGTAGACCGCGACCGGCTTGCCCTTCTCGTACTTGAGGAGGCCGTCCTTCTGCGCGCCGGAGCTGGTCTGCCCGCCCTTGACGCCCAGCCCCATCAGCCGGTCGACGAGCTCGCTGTGGAGCTTTGGGTCGCCCAGGTGCTTGCTCATCACGGTGAGGATGAGCTGGAAGACGTCGATTCCGACGTAGTCGATGAGCTGGAAGATGCCCATCGGCCGCAGGAGCCAGTCGCGCGAGACCTTGTCGACCAGGTAGAGCGCCTGGACGAAGCCGTGCTCCTTGGCCAGCCGCTCGACCTCGGCGATGGCGAACAGCCCGTCGCGCATGAAGTGCCCGTTGCCGATGAAGCCGGCGATGTCGTTGGACGGGACGATGGTCTTGCGCAGCGCCTTGGCCAGCTGCATCGAGAGCTCGACCAGCTCGGGGTCGCAGACCCTGGGGGTGATCAGCTCGACCAGCTTCTGCACCGCGGGCGGGTTGTAGAAGTGGTAGCCGATGAGGCGCCCCTGGATGCCGCACTTCTCGGCCGGCACGTGCAGCGGGATGGAGCTGGTGTTGGTGAAGAAGTAGGTCTCCTTCGGGCACAGGCGGCGCAGCTCGTCGTAGATGCCGAACTTGATCTCTTCCTTCTCGAACGCGGCCTCGAAGACCAGCAGCGACTCGGCGGCCAGCTGCAGCGTCTTGCCGGTGCGCAGGTGGCTCATCACCTCGTCGACGAAGGCCTCGATCACCTCGCCGTTCTCGACGAGGTCGGCGCGGTCGGCGTAGATGGCGCGCAGGCGGTTGACCTGCTTCTCGGCCGTCTTGACCGACTGCTCGCGGACGTACTTGAGCAGGCCCTGCAGCGCCGCGTCGTTCACGTCGATGAGGTTGAGGACGTAGGTCCCGTCCTTCTTCTCCAGGGCGCGGAAGGCCATCTCCTGGGCGAGGAGCAGCGAGATGCCGCTGCCCATCTTGCCCGCCGCGCCGACGACCGCCACGTTCTTGAACCGGCTGTCCAAATCCATGTGCTGCCTCCTTCCGCTGTTGGCACCCGAGCTGGTCAGCGACACCCCGAGCCTGTCGAGGGGCCAGAGCTCAATCCATCCAATCCGTCAGCCGCCGACGAACTGTGGCGGGCGCTTCTCGACGAAAGCCCTCATCCCTTCCTTCTGGTCCGCGGTGCCGAAGACCTGGGCGAACAGCTCGACCTCGCCGGAGAGGGCCTCGTCGAGGTCGGCGTCCGCGCCCTCGTTCACGGCGCGCTTGGCGAGCGAGACGGCCACCGGGCCCTTGGCGGCAATGGCCTTGGCAATCTCCTGGCAGCGCGGCATCAGCGCCTCTGGGGGCACCACCTCTTCGACCAGCCCGAGCGCGAGCGCCTTGGCCGCGGGGAGGACCTCGCCGGTGAAGAGCAGCAGCTTGGCCGCCGAGCGTCCGACCAGCCGGGCCAGCCGCTGCGTTCCGCCGAAGCCGGGGATGACGCCGAGCGTGACCTCGGGCAGGCCGAGCTTCGCCTTCTCGCTGGAGATGCGCACGTCGCAGGCCAGGGCCAGCTCGCAGCCGCCGCCGAGGGCGAAGCCGTTCACCGCGGCGATGACCGGGCGCGGGAAGTCCTCGATGAGCTTCATCACCGCGTGGCCGGCGAGGGAGAGTTCGCGCGCCTGCTCTGGGCCGAAGTCGGCCATCTCCTTGATGTCGGCGCCGGCGACGAAGGCCTTGCCTGCGCCGGTGAGGATCACGGCGCGCAGCGACGGATCTGCGGCCAGCCGCGTGAAGGCGGCCTCGAGCGCGGCGAGGACCGAGCGGTTGATCGCGTTGAGCGCCTCCGGGCGGTCGATGGTGACGGTGGCGATCCCTTCGAGGGTCTCGACCTGGACGATCTCGGGCATGGCGGACTTCCTTGGCGGCGGGTGCAGCAGGCTCACTGCTTGGAGATGGAGCGGGCGATGACCAGGCGCTGGATCTCGGAGGTGCCCTCGTAGATCTGCGTGATGCGCTGGTCGCGGTAGATGCGCTCGATGGGGGTGGGCTTCACGTAGCCGTAGCCGCCGTGGATCTGCAGGGCGCGGTTGACGACCCGGTTGGCGGCCTCGCTGGCGAAGAGCTTGGCCATGGAGGCCTCGAGCGAGTGCGGCTGGCCCGAGCCCTTGAGCCAGGCGGCCTTGTAGACGAGGTAGCGCGCCGCCTCGACGTCGGTGGCCATGTCCGCGAGCATCGTCTGCACCGCCTGGAACTCGCCGATGGCCTGGTCGAACTGCTTGCGCTCCTGGCTGTAGCGCAGCCCTTCCTGGTACGCGGCCTCGGCGATGCCCAGGGACTGCGCGGCGATGCCGATACGCCCGCCGTCGAGGAGCGACATGGCGGCCTTGAAGCCCTCGTTCTCGGCGCCGATGAGGTTCGCCGCCGGGACGCGCACGTCGGTGAGCAGGAGCTCGCGCGTCGACGAGGCGCGCAGGCCCATCTTGTCTTCCTTCTTCCCCAGCTCGAACCCGGGCGTGCCTCGCTCCACGAAGAAGGCGCTGATGCCCTTGGTGCGCGCGCCGGGGGCCGTGAGGGCAAAGACGATGAAGAGGCCGGCGTAGTCGGCGTTGGTGATGAAGGTCTTGGTGCCGTTGAGGACGTAGTGGTCGCCTTCCTTGACCGCGCGCGTCTTCGTTCCGGCGGCGTCCGAGCCGGCGCCAGGCTCGGTGATGGCAAAGGCGCCGACGCACTGCCCGCTGGCCGTCTTGGGCAGCCACTTCTCGCGCTGCTCCGGCGAGGCCTTCTTGAGCAGCATCTCGTTCATCAGGCCGTTGTGGACCGCGAGCATCACCGCAGTGGACGGGCAGACCTTGGCGAACTCTTCGATCACCAGGGCGTAGGTGATGGGCTCGGCGCCGATGCCGCCGTGCTCCTCGGGGACGTTGATGCCGAAGAAGCCCAGCTCGCCGAGCTCGCCGATGACTCGGGCAGGTAGTGCCCCTCGGCGTCCATCCGGGCGACCAGCGGCGCCAGGCGCTTCTCGGCGAACTGGCGCGCCGCATGCTGCAGCTCGAGCTGTGTGTCGGTGAAGGAGAAGTCCACGGCCACCCCCGGGGCGAAGCCTCACGAATAACGGGGAGGTGGCGCGGGCGCTCGCGTCTGGGTAGTGCCCGGCCTCCGCGCCGGGGGCAGCCGTCTGGAAGTGAGCGCCTGAAGCGCGCAGTGCCTACCCTCGACGCACGTCCAACGCCGGGAGCAGCCGCCCCGAAGTGAGCATCCGAGGCGCGCTGACGGAGCTGCCGGCCTCCGCGCCGGGGACGCCCATCTGGAAGTGGGCGTCTGGAGCGCACTTCAGTTCGTGGACGGCGTGGACGAAGTGGAACTCGCGAGGTCGTCCGCCGGGAGCCTCGCTGGCTCGAACATCCAGGACCGGAAGTCCAGGGTCATGGTCCCGTCCACGAAGGTCAGCTCCAGGTAGTTGCGCAGCCCCGGCAGCAGGTCGGTGCGGTTCTTCGGGTCCATGACCGGCGCCCACGTCCCGGTGTCGACGAAGGTGGTCGCGTGGTCGAGCGGGATCTGCCGCGGCTTGTGCGTGTGCCCGAAGGCCACCACCTTCGCCGGCAGCAGCTGCGCCACCAGGCGTGCGCGCCGTGGAAACTCCTTCTCGATGGTGAAGATGGTCTCGCCCTCGGCCAGCATCTCGTAGACGAAGTAGATGAGCGGGAAGGTGGAGAGCGGGACCATCAGCTTGGTCCACAGCGGCGCGGGCGAGACCGCCAGGGCGACGGTGAGCACGGTCATGAACGCGGCGATGGCCAGCCGGTCGATCCACAGCTCGCGCAGCATGCGGAACAGGCGGCTGGTGATGGGCATGTGCTGCATGCCGGCCAGCACCCGGACCTCCTCCAGCGAGAGCCGGTTCTGCTGGGCGACGAAGGCCTGCTGCTCCTCGTGCTGCGGCGGGACCGGGCCCAGCTGCCGCCGCGTCTTCAGCATCTGCCAGACCACGGCCAGGCTGCCGAACAGCCAGGTGCGGAAGAGCACGTGCTTGGAGAACGCGTAGAAGCGCAGCCAGTGCGCCACGTAGGTGAAGACGTTGAGGATGTAGTCCGAGGCGTGGGGGTTGAAGAACCCCATGCGGCCCATCAGGTAGCGGTTGGTCATGTTGCCCATCGGCAACGCGAGGACCGGCTCGCCGCCCGGCCCCGGCAGCACCGGCCAGAGCGGGTAGCGGAACGAGGTGTAGTGGTCGTACTGCTGGCCGTGCTCCACGTAGAGGCTCGCCCGGCACGTAGAAGAACCACGGCTCGAAGGTGAGCCCGCCGGGCGGCAGCGTCTTGCCCGCGCGCGAGGCGCACGCCTCCAGCGCCGAGACCAAGACCTGCCGCACCTCGGGGAAGTGGAGCTCGCGGTCGTGGTTGCCCAACAGGTAGACGACCTGGTGCCCGGCCAGGAGGAAGTCGGTGAGCGCCTGGACGAAGACCGGGTGGTGGGAGAGCACCCGCTCCAGCTTCCACTTCGACTTGGGCGCGGTGGCGTCCAGCCCGCGCTTGCGCTCGGAGCGGCGCACCGGCCACGGCGGGTCGTCGGGGACGGCGGTGATGAGGTCGAAGTCGACGATGTCGCCGTTGAGGACCAGGACGAGCTGGGCCGGCTGCGCGCCGCGCTCGCTGCGAGAGACGAAGTCGCGCAGCAAGTCGCCGAAGGAGGCGTCGTAGAGGTAGCGCGCGCTCTTGTGCGCCATCCAGCCGTCGGCGTGCTCCTCGACGTCGGCCAGGTGGAGGTCGGAGACGACCAGGTAGCGGCGCGCAGGCATCGGCACCATCTATACCCGGGCCCCGGCCTGGAACACCAAGCGGCATTCCCCCTCAGCCGCGCGGAGCGTCCGGCGGCAGCGCGGCCCGGTTGCGGCCGGAGAGGACCGCCTCGCGGAAGCGGCGGAACGCGGCGATCTGCGCGCCGTCGCTGGGCCGCTCCTGCAGCACGAGGCTGCGTCCGGCGCCCTCGCGGACCTCGACCGTCAGCTCGTCGTACTGGTCCCCGGCGCGGGTGCTCAGCCGCTCGGTCTTGACCGAGACGACCGCGTCCCAGGGGATGAGCACGCTGCGGCCCGACCGGAGGAAGGTCTGGCGGATGCCGTCCGGGCCGAGCTCGAAGCGGCACGGCGCGCTCGCCGAGGAGGCCAGCGCCACGGTGCCGAAGCCCAGGGCGAGCAGCGCGAGCGCCCCGGTGGACAGGAGCGCGGCGTCGGGGGCCAGCCCCAGTGCCTGCAGCACGACGAACGCCACCATGATCCCCATCAGCAGCGCGAAGACGAAGCCCGTCGAGAGGGCCAGCATCGCGAGCCGACCGTGGCGGATGACCGTGAGGTTGAAGTGCTCGAAGCCCGTCACGCCCTCATCATAACGAGGCGGCTTCTCAGGGGCTCTCGGGCGCTCCACGTCTGCTCGTCCACCACCCGCGAGAGCCGCCGTCCGCGCGAGAGCACGTCGAGGCCGGTGCAGGCAGGCCCGAAGTAGACTCGTCCGCGTCACGGAGGCCCCATGCAAACCGTCGCCGTCGTCTGGCTCTCGTCCCTGGCCGTGCTCCTCGCCGTCGTCGTCCCCACCTCCGCCGTCGCCGGCGAGCCGCCCAAGCCCAAGACCCTTTGCAGCGCCGAGGAGAAGGTGGTCTTCAGCTGCGAGATGAAGAAGGGGGACAAGCTCCTCTCGCTGTGCGCCTCGAAGGACCTGGCCAAGAAGGGCGACCAGAATCGCCGGCAAGCTGCAGTACCGCTTCGGCAAGGTGGGGAAGGTCGAGCTCGCCCATCCGGCCGAGGGCGTCGCCCCGAAGGCGGCGTACAAGTACGACCTCAACGTCGACCCCCACAACGTCACGGTGATGGGCGCGAACCTCGCCTTCGAGTGGAACGGGAACAAGTACGTCGTCTACCAGGAGACCGTGGGCGAGGGCGCGACGCCTTCGACGAACAGCGCGGGCGTGCTGGTGACGCCGGCCGGCAAGAAGCAGCCGGTGGACCTCGCCTGTGGCGAGAACGTCACCGGCTTGCTGATGGACCTGGGAGAAGCTCGAGTTGCCGTCCGCCGAGGCCGCCCAGAAGTAGGGCCTACTTCGCGGAGCCTGCATCCGGCGCTGCAGCCGACGGGGCGCTCTCGAGCGCGCGGAGGACGCCCAGATAGTCGGAGGCGAACCGGTCGCGCTGCGGCCCGCGCGCCAGCCCCGCCGGGACGGAGCCGCCCGCCTCGCTGAAGGCGAGGTAGCTCACCCGGGTGCCGCCATCGGGCAGCGGGGTCAGGGTCCAGGCTCCGCGGATGGCCTCCAGGCGCACGTACTTGGGATTCGGAGGCGGGCCCAGCTCGTTGGCGACCTGGTAGCGGACCTCGACGGTGCCGTCGGCGGCCGGAGGGGTGCGCCAGATGCGCACCGTGTAGTCGCGGTCGGTGACCACCGCGACCGAGATCTGCTGGTAGACGACGATCTCGCCCGGGCCCTCGCGCACGAGCCGCTTCTGGTGGTCCTTGGTGGAGGTCAGGTCGGAGACCGAGGCCCAGACGGCGGCGAGCACCTTCTCCAGCGGCTGGCGGACCTCCTTGGTGGCGCGCAGCTCGGGGTAGCTCGAGCCCGGAACGTCGCGGCGCTCGAACCGGGCGCCCTCCTTCTCGAGGTAGGTCTTCCAGGCCTCCTCGGCGGCCGCAGGCCGGGCCGCGAGGAACGAGGCCACCGCGAGGACGACGACGAGCGAGCAGCAGGACCGGGCGCTCACGCACATGGAACGAGGATAGAGCATCCGCCGGCGAGGGGCGGCGGCCCGGTCGGGAGAAGGGCTCGACCGCCTGGGCGAGGTCGGCCATGATCGCCCCCCCATGCGTCGTGCCCTCCTCGCCTTGTTCACCTTGGTCTTCGCGGCCTGTCCCTCCTTCGAGGTCCCCAAGGACACGAAGCTGACCTGCGAGAATGGCGCCGACTGCCCCGACCATTGGGTGTGCGTCCAGGGGCACTGCCGCCGCACCGACCAGCCCATCCCGGAGACGCCGCGGATCGCCGTCTCCTTCGTCCACCCGAAGGACGGCGCCGAGGACGTCTCGCTGCGCCCGGAGATCACGGTCGCCTTCGACTTCGCGGTGAAGCCCGCCTCGCTCGTAGGGGCGGTGAGCCTGACGCCGCTCTCCGATGCCGGCGGCGAGCCGCTCGTCCTGACGGCCGAGGCCACCGAGCTGCCCAACGTCTTCGACTTCAAGGTCGGGCGCCCGCTCGCAGAGCTGACGTCCTACCGGCTCACCGTGAAGGCGGGCCTCGAGGCGCTCGACCCCGGGCAGGCCGACCCGATGGCCGCGGACTTCGCCAGCGCCTTCACCACTGGTTTCGCCCCGGACCTGACCGCGCCCGAGGTGGTGCTCCAGGACCTGATCGTCGACGTCCGCAGCGACACCGAGGCGCGCCTGACCTGGACGGCCGTGGGGGCGCCGGACGCGGGCCTGGCGGGGGTGCTGGTCGTGCGCCGCCAGGGCGGGCCAGTGCCGCGCGACGCGAAGCCCGCGCGGCAGAACTACGCCATCGGCGCGAGGCTGGGCGACACCGGGGAGGCCGAGGTCATCGCCTCGACGATGGGCTCCGACTGGATCGACGCGACCCGTGTCGCGGGCGAGAGCTATGGCTACGCGCTCTTCGCCTTCGACGAGGCGAGCAACTACACCGCGGGCTTCCGGCCGCCCTACCTGGGTACGACCACGCTCACCTGGTGCCCGGACCAGCAGGGCACCTTCGTGGCGGAGGGCAGCGGCGCCACCGAGGACCTCCTCTACGTCCTGGACGACCCGGACGAGCCGGCCAAGGACGACCCCACCGGCAGCCTGCTGGGGCTCCACCCGTTGGGCGAAGCGGTCCCGCTGCAGACCTCCGACGCCGGGCTGCGGGCCGGGCACCGCTACAAGGTCCGCGCGGTCGTGGAGAGCGACACCGGCAAGAGCCTGGGCCGGGTCGAGCGCTTCTGGGCCTCGCCGTCGCACCTGCTGCCCACGGCGCCGGCCACCATCTCCCCGGGAAAGGACGTCGTGGTGGGCTTCGAAGCCCAGGGGTGGAGGCGCTTCGAGGCGCAGCTCGACGTCAACGCGGCCGCCGACGCGCCCGACGGGGGCCTGGCCGTCACCTGGGGGACCTCGTGCTTCTTCGACGCGCCCCAGGCCCCACCGGTGCGCCTCGCGGTCGCCCAGGCGGGCGCGTTCCACGTGCGGGTGCGGCCGGTGGTGGACGGCTGCGCGAGCCTCGCCTGGGACGAGCGCGACCTGACCGGCGAGTTCAAGACCGGCAACGTCCTCTACGTCAGCCCGCTGGGCGACGACGGCAACGACGGGAAGACGGCGGCGGCGCCGCTGAAGACGATCGACGCCGCGCTGGGCCTCATCCGCGGCGGCGTCTTCCCCGAGGGGCGTATCGACGTGCTGGTGGCCGAGGGCGACTACCCCGAGCAGCTGGTGGTGACCGCGAAGACGCGCCTGCTGGGCGGGTACGCCAGCGACTTCCTGGTGCGCGACCGCAAAGCCCACCCCAGCCGCATCTCGCCGCGGTACACCGGCAAGCCCGCGGAGATCTACGACAACAGCTTCGCCGCCATCCTCCTCGTGGACGTCGACGAGTCGACGGTGGTCGACGGGTTCTACGTCGAGCCGCAGGGCGAGCTCGTGGGTTACGAGAAGCAAGGGATCCGGGTTGGCGGCAGCGCCCGGGCGATCATCCGCAACAACGCCATCGACCCCGGGGCGAACGCCGGGCCCACGGTGGGCATCATGGTCTGGGGCGGCGAGCCGACCGTCGAGGACAACGACATCGACGACGGTCAGTCCACGGCGGCGGACTCGGTGGGGGTCGGGGTGCAGAACGCCCAGGCCGTCATCCGCGGCAACCGGTTCACGGCGAAGAACGCGGTCACGGTGATGGACGCTGGGGCGAAGATTGAGGGCAACACCATCCGGATGAAGCCCGTCGACGGCGTGCGCGGGTTGTACTTGTTGCGATCGACGACCGGAATCGAAGTGCTGGGCAACACCTTCGAGCCGACCGGGACCGCACTGGGCACCACGCACGCCATCGAGATCACGGCCGACTCGTTGGTCCACGTCGAAGGCAACCGCGTCCATGGCGGCATCGCCAGCCGGACGGCGGCCTTCTACATCGCCGACGCGGTCGCCGGGGTGCGCATCCTCAACAACCTGGTGAACGCCGGGCAGGGCGGCGCCGGCTACCACGTGGCCTTCGAGTTCAACTGCTGGTACTGCAGCGGCGGCATCGCGAGGGCGACCATCGCCAGCAACACCGTCTTCGCGGGCGACCCGGTCGGCACGGGGGTCGTCCTCTACGACTGGAATGCCGCGCCGGTGTTCGTCGACAACCTGCTCTTCGGCGAAGGCTCGTGGATCGGCGTGCTGACGCTTGCAGACCCGCCGCCAGCCTCCTTCGAGCACAACGTCTTCCTCACCGCCAAGCCGCCTTTCGCCTTCGCCACCACCAACAAGGACGTCGCTGCTCCAGAACTCGAGGCGAGCATGGGCCAGCTCTGCGCGGGTGGCGGCGCCGTCGCGGGCAACGCCCAGACCGCAGCGCCTTGGGACGACGTCTTCGTCACCCCGTTCCCCGGCGCTGGCGGCGGCCGGGGCACGTTCGACGGCACCGACTGGCAGCTCGAGCCTGGAGCGCCGGCCGCGGCGCGCAGTGGCGGGAAGGACGCGAGCGGTGCCACCTGCGGCGGCACGGGCAGCTACTCGGCGCCGGTCTGCACCGTCAGCGGCAACGACGTCTCCTGCGGCGGCGTGGTCGGGGACTTCACGGGCAAGAAGCGCGTCGGGGCGTGGTCGGTGGGCGCGTACCAGCCCTGACCCAACGACACCCCGAGCTTGTCGAGGGGCCAGAACTGGCTCTTCGAATCTGGTGGCTGCGGGCCTCCGGGCCCGCGGTTCCTTCTCTCTTCACTCAGAATCTTTTCTGAAGAGCAGACCAAGGTGTGGTGGGTACGGGCCTCCGGGCCCGCGGTCCCTTCTCTCTTCACTCAGAATCTTTTTGAAGAGCAGACCAAGGTGTGGTGGGTACGGGCCTCCGGGCCCGGCAGTCCTCGCTGAGCGGCTGCCTTTCTGACCGACACGGAACAGATTGAGGGCTGGCTCCTCGACTTCGAGGCTCTCCTGAGCTCAGCCGAAGGGTCGCCGCTTCGCTCGGGGAGTCGAGCCGTGTCCCACCATGTAGGTCTTTCTCCTCCGGAAACACTTGTGAATCGGCCCGGATAATCCAGGTGAACTGACTTCGAACCGAAGGCAAGGGAGCGGTCATGAAAGTCACCCGGACCACCACCGGCAACATTCCGATCACCGGCGACCAGCAGCAGCGGCCGACCATCCGCCAGGGCTCGAACGGCGACAGCGTGCGCGAGCTGCAGACGCGCCTGAAGGCCGAGGGCTACGACCCGGGTCCGGTCGATGGCGACTTCGGGCCCAAGACCGCTGCCGCGGTGCGTCGCTACCAGCAGGCGCACGGGTTGACGGTGGACGCGGTGGTCGGGCCGAAGACCTGGGGCTCGCTGTTGGGCACGACGCCGACCTCGCCGACCGGACCGGTCGACCCGACCTCGCCGACCGGCCCGACGACCCCGCTGCAGCCGCAGAGCGGAACCGCGCTGGATTGCTTCCCCATCGTCGGCCAGGACGGGTCGACTCAGAACGCGCGCTACAACATCGGCTACGACGGGAAGTGGAACAACTTCGATCCGGACTCTGCGCGCCAGAACTCCGACTTCAGCCTCAACCAGACCAACGCCAGCCACCCGACCGGCCACCTGGGCGTCGACATCTTCGCGCCCAAGGGGCAACCGGTGGTGGCGCCGGTCTCGGGTGAGGTCGTCCGCGCCGGCTGGGACGAGACGGGCGGCTGGCGGGTGACGATCAAGCGCGGCAACGAGTACTTCTACCTGTGCCACCTGGACCAGATCGCGCCGGGCGTCCGCCCCGGCACGCAGATCACCGCCGGCACCAAGATCGGCACGGTCGGCAACAGCGGCAGCGCCAGCGGCACCGCGCCGCACCTGCACTTCTCCATCTTCCGGAACAACAACTACCGCGACACGGTGAACCCGTTCCCGTCGCTGATGGACGCGCACACCCGCTCGCGCAACAACCCCAACGACTTCTTCTAGAGGCGAGCCCTCCCCGCTGCCCCCTCCACCAACTTCCCAGACTGCGGGAGGGGCGCTCGTCCCGTGGCTTCGGCGGCCTTGGTCGGAGCTGCTCCAACTCGGGTGTCTGCGTCTCACCCACTAATCGTGGCTTCTGCCACCGCTCGCGCCTGGCCCCTCGAGTTTAGGTACCTAAACTTGGGCCGCGCTGGCCGATGGGCGGGCACGAGCACGCCCGGGGGGGGGAGGGATGCTACTTCTTCTCCATGTAGTAAGGCGGTCGCGGGTGGTCGAACCGGCCCTTCTCCAGGTCGCGTCGGATGTCCTCGGGCAGGTTCGGCCGCACCGCCTTGTACCAGGCGGTCGAGAGGATGGAGATCGCGCCCTTCTCGGGATCTCCCAGGAACCGCTCGAGAATCCTTCGGATCGGCGTAGTGCGTGGGGTCGTGCAGGAAGCGCAAGAGCTCGCGCAGCGTGGCGCCGATGAAGAGCAGCTCCTTGAGCCGCAGCTGCACCTGCCGGTTCGGGTCGACGCCGTCCAGGCCCCAGGCCACCTGCTCCTCGACGCTGGTCGGCTTGACGTCCAGGCCGACCGCGGCGTCCGCCGTCCCCATCGGCCCCGTGCCCACCGCCGAGTCCCAGTCGCTGTGCAGGAGCGGGTCGAAGACGTCGGAGAAATCGACTTCGATCTCCACGTCCCCGTCCTCGATCTCCAAAACCACGGTCGACGTCTCCGCTGCCGTGGCGACCGGTGAGGCGGTCGGCGGTGCGGCCGGCTCCGGCGCCGCCGCGGGGAGGCCGGCGAAGACTTCCTGCAGCGGCGAGGCGGTGCCGGCTGCGTCGCGCAGGAGCGTGACGAGCTTGTTGAAGAGCCGCCGTCGGCGAGCCCTCGCGACCGCTCGCTTGACGCGGGCCCCCAGCAGCTCCACGCCCTCGGTGGGGCCGAGCACGTAGTCGCAGGCCCCCGCGGCGACGGCCGACAGCGCCTGGTTCAGGTCGTCCGCCTGGCCCGAGGCGAGGATCTCCAGGTCGGGATCGGCGGCGTGCAGCTGTGCGATGAGGTCCAAGGCCCCGGACGGGTCCAGGGACAAGAGCACCGCCATCGGCGGGATCTCCGAGACCTCCTCGCGGACCGCGTCGACGTCGTGCGCGTCCACCACCGAGAGCCCCGAGCCTTCCAGGAAGAGCCGGATGATGCGCGCGTTGCGCGGGTTGGGCTCGAGCAGGACCACGTCCGAGCGCGCCGCCAGCGCCTGCCGATAGGCGTTGAGCGAGCGCTCGATGGGGCGCAGCGATTCGGCCTCCAGCCCGCCTGCGTCCAGGACGGCCTTGAGGTCCCCGGCGATGCGCGCCAGCAGCGTCTCGGTCCGGTGCTGCTCCACCACCGACTCGATGCGCCGGCGCACGTTGCGGATGTCGTCGAAGGGCTTGGGGATGTAGTCGGCGGCGCCGCGGGAGAGCGCGCGGGAGACCGTCTCGAGCGAGGCGTAGCCGGTCACCAGCACCGCCGGCACGTCGAAGCCCTCGGCGCGCGCCTGGGCGATGAGGTCCACGCCATCGTGCCCGGGCAGGTTCTTGTCCGTGACCAGGACGTCGAAGGGCCCCTCGCGCAGGAGCGTCAGCGCCGACTCCGCGTCGCCGACCGCCAGGACCTCGAACTTCGTCCCCAGCACGCCGACGAAGAGGTCGCGCATCACCTCCTCGTCGTCGACCACCAGCGCGCGGCCCGGGCGGGCCAGCTGCGTCCGCAGGGTCAGCCACTCCGATGCGCGCTTCTGCCATTCCATGGGGCCTCCTCGCGAAGCTCGTCGTGCCAATCTCGCACGTTCGGCGGCAGGGGAGGGAGATCGATCCCGGAAGGAGGGGAGCGGGCGGGCGGGTCCTCGAGCCGGTGCTGCCGACAGGCTGGCCTTGCTCGCGGGCCCCGGTGGCGTCGCGAGACGTTTCCACGGTACTCGTCTAGGCGCTTTCCAAGCAGCCCGAACCTCGCCGGGAGGTCTTCGACATGGCCGTCCTCGACAAGTACCTGGACGCGATGGTGAAGCAGCGCGCCGAGGTCCTCACTTTCCGGGCCGGGAGCCTGGTGGAGCTGACCATCGGCGGCGAGGCGACGCCGGTGAGCAGCCGCCCGCCGTCCACCGAGCAGCTCACGCAGGTCATCAGCGAGGTCATCGGCGGGCCGGACGCCTTCGCCCGGCTCAAAGGCGGTGCCGGCTCCTTCACCTACCGCGCGCCCAGCGGCGCGAGCTTCGCCTTGACGGTCAACGCCGCCCCGGGCGCGATGCTCCTGCGGGTCACGCCGGCCACCGCCGAGCGCATGGCGCTTGCCGCCCCCGCGACTCCGCCCGCCGCCGCCGCACCGGTCGTCGCCTCCACCCCCGCGGTCAACGGCACCGTCGCCGCGACGATGGAGGAGCTCTTCCACCAGATGCTGGACCTGAAGGCCTCCGACCTGCACCTCAAGTCGAACAAGGCGCCCATGGTCCGCATCGACGGCGGCATGAGCTACCTGCCCGGGCGCGCCGCCATCCCCGCCCAGCGGCTGGAGGAGCTGCTGCGCACGATCATGCCCGAGCGCAACCAGGCCGAGTTCGCCGACACCAACGACACCGACTTCGCCCACGCCCTGGGGGACCGCGCGCGCCTGCGCTGCAACATCTTCCGGGACATCGCCGGCGCCGGGGCCGTCTTCCGGCAGATCCCGAGCAAGATCCTCACCGCCGCGCAGCTGGGCCTGCCGCCGGCGGTGCTGCAGCTGTGCGAGGCGGAGACCGGCCTGGTCGTGGTCACCGGCCCCACCGGCAGCGGCAAGTCGACGACGCTCGCCGCGATGATCGACCACATCAACGACACCTACGACGGGCACATCATCACCATCGAGGACCCCGTCGAGTTCGTGCACCAGGACAAGAAGTGCCACATCAACCAGCGCGAGGTCGGCACCCAGACCAAGGGCTTCAAGCCGGCCCTGCGCGCCGCCCTGCGCGAGGACCCGGACATCGTGCTCGTCGGCGAGATGCGCGACCTGGAGACCGTCTCCATCGCCATCGAGACCGCCGAGACCGGGCACCTGGTCTTCGGCACCCTGCACACCAACACCGCCGCCAGCACCATCTCCCGCCTCATCGACCAGTTCCCCACCGACCGGCAGGAGCAGGTGCGCGCCATGCTCAGCGAGTCGCTGCGCGGGGTGGTCGCGCAGTGCCTGCTCAAGAAGAAGGGCGGCGGGCGCGTGGCGGCTCTGGAGATCCTGGTGGTGACGCCGGCGGTGTCGAACCTCATCCGCGACGGCAAGGTCTTCCAGATTCCGTCCATCATGCAGACCGGCAAGTCGCTGGGCATGCAGACCGTCAACGACGCCCTCATCGACCTGGTGAAGGCGGGCACGGTGGAGGCGGCGGAGGCCTACTCGCGGGCGCCGGTGAAGAAGGAGTTCGGGGCGCTGCTGACGCGCTGCGGCTTCAAGGGGCCGTGGAGCGAAGAGGCGGCGGGCGGGGCAGGGGAGCGGAGCGCGGCGCAGCACCGGGCGAACTGAGGACGAGAGGATTCCCAAATGAACGAGACGACCGGAACGGACAAGTGGCGCCTGTTCGCCGACCTGAGCGCGCAGGAGGTGGAGTTCGTCCTCGAGGCCTGCCAGAAGAAGGTGCTCGTCGCCGGCGAGGAGCTGTTCTGCGAGAACGACGAGGGCGACTCCCTCTTCATCGTCCAGAGCGGGCGGGTGGAGATCTTCAAGAACATCCGCGCGGATCTGGACAAGCCGCTGGCCTCCATGGGCCCGGGCGAGGTGATCGGCGAGATGAGCTTCATCGACAGCTCTCGCCGGTCCGCCGGCGCCCGCACCACCGAGCCCTGCGAGTTCCTGGTGCTCACGCGCTCCGCGTTCCAGAGCCGCATCGAGAAGGACCGGCCGACGGTGGCGGCGCGCATCTGGCGCAACGTGGCGGCCATCATGGCGGTGCGCGTGCGCAACGCCACCGAGCCTCTACAAGGAGGCGGTGGCCTTCAACCTCGAGGCCACGGGCGCCAAGGTGCTCACCATCAAGGAGCTGAGCACCGACCTGAGCCGGGTCACCGTGCACCTGCCCGGCGGCAGCGCGGTGCAGGGGCGGGTCATGCAGCTCGACCACCACCCGGCCGGCTACACGCTGGTGTTGATGGACAAGAGCCGCAAGGTCACCCTCATCCCCTACCACGCCATCCAGCGCATCGAGGTCGACGACCCCTGAAGCGCGCGCAGGATCTCTGGGCGGGGAAAAGGAAGAACGGCATGAAGCGCATCTCTTGGCAGCAGCTCGTCCTGGCTCTCGCCCTCGCCGCCTGCTCGGGCGGCCCGCCCGTGGTGACGCCGCCCGACGCCGAGGTCGTCTGCGAGAAGCCCTGCGGGACCCAGTGCTGCTCGGCGGACCAGGTCTGCGGGATCAGCAACACCTGCGTCGACAAGTGCCAGCCCCACTGCACGGGTCGCGACTGCGGCGACGACGGCTGTGGCGGCGTCTGCGGCGAGTGCCCCACCAACGGCACCTACCTGTGCTCGGACCAGGGCAAGTGCGAGCAGTGCACGCGGCAGTGCGCCGGCAAGAGCTGCGGCGCGGACGGCTGCGGCGGCACCTGCGGCGCCTGCGGCACGGGGACGACCTGCAAGTCGGGCAGCTGCGTCTCCTGCACCCCGCAGTGCACCGGCAGGGTCTGCGGCGACGACGGCTGCGGCGGCGTCTGCACCCCGGGCTGCACCATCGGGACCTGCGATCTCGCCAGCGGCACCTGCAAGTGCCAGAAGAGCTGCGCCGGCAAGGCGTGTGGCGACGACGGCTGTGGCGGACAGTGCGGCACCTGCACCGGCGGGGCGTCCTGCGTCGCCGGGCAGTGCGAGGCGTGCGAGCCCGACTGCGGCGTCCGCAAGTGCGGCGACGACGGCTGCGGCGGATTGTGTGGCCTCTGCACCGGCGGGGCGTCCTGCGTCGCGGGTCAGTGCCAGGCGTGCCAGCCCAACTGTGGGGTGCGCAAGTGCGGCGACAACGGCTGTGGCGGCAGCTGCGGCAGCTGCACCGCGCCGGCCAGCTGCGACGGGAGCGGCCAGTGCGTCGGGCCGGCGAACCACGCGCCGACCATCGTCAGCGTGTCCCAGTCGGCGACCCTCACCGAGAGCGGCTTGGTGACGATCTCCGCCACCGTCTCCGACCTCGACGGGCCGGGCGACCTGAGCGGCGGCCTGCTGCGCGATCCGCGCACTGGTACGACCGTCAAGCCGTTCACCGGAGCCGTCGGCAGCTACAGCCTGACCCTCTCCTGGAGCGACTTCAGCGCCGCGGACCTGACCTTCGGCAGCAGCGGGGCGACCATCAACCTCGAGGCCATCTTCTACGACCAGGCCAGCGCCTCGGCGGTGAAGGCGGTGCCGGTGAAGCTCGCCTGCTACACCTCGGGGAAGTCGGGCTGCTCCGGGACCTGCTACGACCTGAAGACCGACCCCAGCAACTGCGGCGCCTGCGGAGTCTCGGCGCCGGGCGGCGGCGAGTGCAAGAACGGCGTCCCCGGCTGCGCGACCGGTTACAGCCTGTGCGGCGACCGCTGCACTCAGCTCTCGAGCGACACCTACAACTGCGGCTCGTGCGGCAAGGACTGCAACGAATGGGCGGTGGGCCTGTTCGGCGAGCAGTTCCGCTACTGGGGCACCTGTGTGTCAGGGCTGTGCGTCGCGACCACCACCACGACCACTCGGACCTCGTGCAACTCCTACTGCTCGTCCAAGGGCCTGGCCTGCCAGGAGAAGACCTCCTGCCACACCTTCTACTCGCCCAACTACACCTCGTTCATCTACGCGGGCTGCGCGGACTACAAGCAGGGCTACAACGACTGTCTCTACGACCAGATGACGCTCAAGTGCTCCGACACTCCGCCGGCCAGCGTCACCGCGGAGCGGTTCACGGGCACCTGCAACCTGACGCAGATGAGCTGCTACTGCAGCGCCAAGTGATGGGGGTGGTGTACCTTCGCTCACGTGCTGAGAGGGCCGCAGGCCTTCGGCCTTCGGTGGGCGAAGGCAAGACGACCCCGCAGGCCAGGGACCTGGACCTAACCGAGTCGGCGCTCCGGCTCCGAAGGTCTCCGAGAAAGGTGGCGGGCGAAGGCGTCAGAAGGCTGGCCAACGGTCGAGAGAGCTCGCAGGTGCCAGCAGCGGGCTGATGGGCAAGCCCCGCGCCAAGAACTGGTCGCCCGCTCGGCCGGGCGGCGAGTTCGCTTCCCTCGCCGCAATGTGGCGCCGAGCCCGTGCGCCGCAAACGGCTCGCGCGGTTCTTTCACACCTCGGGCAGCTCGCGGGTCCTCGTCCTCGGGAAGCGGCGCCATCGCGCCTGCGGCCCGTCTCAAAACACCTCGGCACCGCCGACATCCCTCTGGAGAGACTCATGCGCCTGCTGGCCCTTGGCTTCGTCGTCGTCGCTCTCGGCCTCGTTGGTGGTTGTGGTGGCAATGACCAGGAGCCTGGCCCCGCCCACGGCGACGTCGGCCCCGGCGCCGGCCTGGACGGTGGTCTGAGCGACGCGGGCGGCAAGGTGACCTGCTCCACGGCCGCGACCATCGCGGTCAGCACCGACCCGACCAAGATCCTGACGGCGACCGGCACGATCACCTGCCCCGGTGCGGCCGACCTCGCGATCCAGGTGTGCGCGCAGCTCGACGGCGTGGACGTCCAATGCGCCTCGCAGAGCGGGTCGGGCTTGGCCTCGCTCACCAATTGCGTACAGGTCTCCTGCCTCGGAACGAAGACCTTCCGCGCCCGCGTCATGGCCACCGTCGACGGCACCGACTCCGAGGTCTTCTCGGGGGAGCAGACGATCCAGTGCCGGTGACCCGCGACTTCTCGGGTACAGTCCCGCCCAGGCCTGGGTGAGCCCCGTCTCCGCCGGAGGCGGTGCTCCCGACCCTTCTCTCACTCGATGGAGGAAGTATGCAGACCCTTGCAAGAGCCCTGCTGATCGTCTCGATGGCGTCCCTTCTGACGACCGGGGGCGTCGCGCGGGCGGAAGGAGACCTGCTCGCCGCCGACAAGGTCGCCAAGGTCGTCGACGGCGCCGCGCAGCTCGGCCAGAAGGTGGGCGAGCTCGTCGTCGAGCGTGTCGAGCTGCACCGCCTGCCGAAGCCCGAGAACCTCGCCAAGGCGGAGACGAACCCCAACGACCACTGGAACCCGTTCCTGGCGCTGATCGTCAATAACCCGAACCAGGCCAAAGCCATCCTCTCGGTGACCGTGAAGCTGGAGGACGAGTCCGGCGCTTCGCTCTTCGAGGGATCCAAGACCCTGACGATCGACGGCGAGAAGAAGACGACCTCCGTGGGCATCGACCCGAGCATGCCCTTGCGGATCGGGGCGTGGAAGAGCCTGTCCCAGGTCCATCTCATCGCGTCGGTGACGCCGCTCGCGCTCAACCAGGCCTTCCCGCTCACGCAGGCCGGGGCGCCGGTGAACCAGAAGGTCGGGGGCGTGGTCGTGGAGCAGGTCGTGCTGACGAACGTCCCCACTGCCGAGGAGCTCGATCAGGCCAGCAAGGACGCGGGGCTGAAGACCCGGCCCAAGGTCGCGCTGCTCCTGGGCAACCCGACCGACGCCAAGGTCAAAGTGAAGATGCGGGTCATGCTCGAGGACGAGGGCGGAGTGACCTACATGGATTGCGGCGAGCGCACCGAGAAGCTGGCCCCGAAGTCCCACGGCAAGTCCTTCACCCTGTGCGGCGGCGGCGTGCGGATGAAGACCGCGGAGTGGCCGAAGGTGACGAGGGCCCGGGTGGTCTTCGAGGTCGAGTGAGCGCGTTCCCGTCCATACCCTGCAGCCGGCAACAGCCGCGACAACGCGGTCTTCGAGGACAAGTCGGTTCTAGCATTCGCGCCAGGGCGCGATGAGGCGCACTCAGTTTTCTGAAGCTCCGAGGCGCGCCCGCCCGCGTCAAAGCAGTAGTCTGCCGAGGTGTTCCCTCTGGAACGAACCCTGGCACCTGCTTTGCTGATGGCCCCGCGAATGATTTCGACCAACCCGACCGACCTCCTCCGCAGCAGCCTCCTCACCGCTCTTCTGGCGCTCGCCGCAGCCGGCTGCAGCAACGGCGCCACCACGGGCCCCGACGCCTCCCAGCCGGGTGGCGCGGATGCCACGGCCTCCGCCTCGGACGCCACGGCCACCGTCTCGGACGCCGCGGTCGTCTCCAAGCCGGACGCATCGACCGCAACCGTCGACGCCTCCGCCTCCGCCACCGCCTCCGACGCCGAGGTCGTCGACAGCGCCGATGCGAGCACCGCCAGCCCCGACGCTGGCCAGGCCGCCGAGCCTCGCCTGGTCGCCATGAGCCGCGAAGGCAAGGTGGCTTCGCTCCAGGTCGTCGAGCCGTTCACCGTCAAGGCCACTGGCGACCTCGGCGCCGCGGTCGGGAGCGCCAAGTGTCTGGGCTCGCGCTGCGTGGCCGTGCACCCCACGCCCGATGACAAGCTCACCGTCTTCGACGCCAGGACGCTCGAGGTCACGGCGGAGATCGCGCTCGAGAGCGGCGCCGATCCCCGCGACGTGACCCTGGTGGACGACCACACCGCGGTCGTCAGCCAGTTCGAGCGTGCGGCGCTGCTGGAGGTCGACCTCGTCACCAAGGCCAAGACGCCGATCGACCTCGCCGTCCTGGCCGACTCCGACGGGCAGCCGGAAGCCGACCGCCTGACCAGCTGCGGGCGCCGGGTGTTCGTGCAGCTTCGCCGCGACGACCACGCCAATCCGGGCATTCCCTCGGCGCTGCCGGCGGTGCTCGCGGTCGTCGACCTCGACAAGAGCGGCGCCGAGCGCGTCGTCGACGCCGACCCGGCGACGCAGGGCGTCCAGGGGATCGTCCTGGCGGTCCGCCCGAAGTTCGACATGCCGGTCGACTGCGCGGCAGGGATGCTCTACGTCAGCGAGCCGCGGCCGCTGATGCAGGGTGGCAGCGGGTACGAGAAGGTGGATCTCAAGACCCTGAAGGCCGCCGACTACGACATCGATACGGGCGCCGAGGGCGGCGGCTTCGAGGTGCTGACCGAGACCAACTACTGGATCATCACGCACACCGAGTTCGGTCCCGGCCCGTCCTCGCACCTCAACTGCGTCGGCGGCACGCGCGACGAGACCTGGAACACCTTTGCCTCCGAGCACGTGGACGACCTGGCGCTCGACCGCGTCGGCGACCTGCTCTTCTACCCGGATCCCTGCTCGACGATCTCCAACAACGCCAGCTGCGAGAACGGCATCCACGTCTTCCACGCGCACTCGGGCGAGCTGGCGACGACGCCGGTCGTCTCGCTCGGCTTCGCGCCGATCGAGGTGGCGCTGGCGCGCTGACCCTAATTTGGGCGCGGCCCCGGGCGTCTGGAAGGGCACGAGGAGAATGCCGTGAGAGACCGGGGCTACCGTCGCAGCCAGCACCAGCGAATGGAGCGCAAGGTGAAGCGCCTGCCCTTCGTCCGCCGCGAGGGCGAGTGGAAGGCCCGCCACCTCGGGCTGCTGGTCTCGACGCACGGGAAGCCCTGCTCGTGCCCCATGTGCGGCAACCCGCGGCGCTACGAGAAGCAGAAGCTCACGGTGCAGGAGCGGCGGGCGCGGCAGGAGCCGCTCAGCGGCGAGGCGGACGAGTAGCGAGCGATAGTCCCCCACGACAGTCTTCACGGGGCCGGTGGCAGCCGGAGTGGTATGGGTATTCCCCTCCAATGGTCAAACGAGGGGAACTCATGAAGCAGCAACTCCTTCCAGGCCTTGCCCTCGCCGCCGCCGTCATCGCTTCGGGCTGCTTTGCGCCGGTCACCCTGACCGAGCTGGATGCGGCGGTCAGCGACGACGGCAGCCAAGGCTGCGAGCCCGGGTCCACCTTGTCCTGTCGCTGCACCGGGGGAGGACCCGGGGCCCAGGTCTGCGGCGATGACGGTCGCTTCGGCGACTGCGCCTGTCTGGAGCCGTGCGTCCCCGGCCGGTCGGAGGCGTGCGTCTGCGGCGACGGCCGACGCGGCGCGCGACTCTGCGGCGACGAGGGCTACTTCGGCGTCTGTACCTGCGTCGGTCCGGGCCGAGATGCTGGGGCGACGCCACGCGTGGATGCGGGACAACCATGGCGATCGGATGCCAGCGTCACGCCCCAGGGTCGCGACGCCTCTCAGCCTTCGGGACCGGACGCCAGCCGCTTCGATCCCGACGCGGGCATCTTCGCCACCGGGACGGTCTCCCTCGGCACCGACACCCTCATCGACTTCTTCCCCGTCCCGAGCGGCCTCATCGTCGTGCGCAAGACCGGCATCGACCTCCTGGACGGGGCCAACACGCTGATGGCGACGGTCAGCTCGCCCCGCGAGATCACCGCGGCGGGGTTCGACGGGACGCTGCTGGCGGTGGCGGACAAGGCGATGCTCAGCGTCTACGACGTCTCGCTCTCCGTGCTGCGCACGGTCATGCTCACCGAGTCCTGCGCCTCGGCGGTGGTGGTGAGCGGCGCGCGCTTCGTCTGTGGCCCGAGCAACGACTGGGACCGCGTGTTCTCGATCTACGACCTGACCACCGGCGCCAAGCTCGCGACGTCTTCTCCGCGGACCTACGAGGGCACGCCGATGCGGCGGGTGCCGGGGACCGACGACTTCATCACCGTCACGACCAACCTCTCACCGTCCGACTTCTACTTGCACCGCGTCGGGTCGGACCACACGCTCGCCTTCTACGGCGACTCGCCGTATCACGGCGACTTCGCAGCCACGATGGCCTTCGCCTTCGACGGGGCTCCGCCCGAGCACCTCATCCAATCGGACGGAATCTTCCTCGAGATCTACACCCAGGGCTGCGTGGCCAACTCGGGTTGGCAGACCGGGGGCTGCTTCATCCGCGACGGAGAGTTGGGCACGCTCGGCGGCGATGAATGGTTCGTGGCGATGGCGGACGACGGCGCCGGGACCCTCTGGGCGCTGGTCACCTCCGGCTCGTACTGGGACGGAGTCTGCGAGAAGGGCTGCAAGGCGCAGCGCATCGACATCGCCCAGAGGCTGGTGGTCGGCGAGACCAACGTCGTGTTCGCCAACCCTGGGAAGATCTTGGGCGCCAAGTGGGACCCCTACGGCCATCGCTTCCTGATGGGCTACCTGGTCTCGGAGGGGTACTCGAGCTGGGACTACAAGGGCTACGAGCTGCGGGCGGAGGCACCATGACGTCGCGACTCGCTTCCACCGCGCTCGCCCTCGCGCTGGCCGTGGGCGGGCTCGTCGCCTGTGTCGAGGTCGTGCCCACGGGTCGGACCGATGGCGGTTCCGGCACGCAAGTCTGCCGCGACTGGGAGTCCGTCGTCTGCGCCTGCACCGACGGGACGAGCGGAGTCCAGAGCTGCTACTCCGAGCGCTGGAGCCGCTGCTCCTGCGAGCCGCCCGCCTGCACGCAGGGCGAGGTCGAGTGGTGCGTGTGCCCGAACGGGAGCACGGGCAGCAAGACCTGTCTCTGGAACGGGACGTTCGGAGCCTGTGCCTGCAACGCGCCCGACGCGGGTCCAGGGCCGAGGCTCGACGGTGGGACTGGGCCGGGCGATGCGGGGTTCACCCCGGGCGCCTACTACGCGATCGCCGAGACGATCATCGACGTCTTCCCCGCCAAGGGCGGGCTGATCGTGGTGCGCCAGCACGGCATCGATCTGCTGGCCGACGGCGGCGCAGTGCTCAAGACGGTGGCCTCCCCGCGGGAGATCACCTCGGCGGCCTCCGACGGCACCCGTCTCGCGGTCGCGGACCGGGCGATCCTCACGGTCTACGACCTGGAGCTGAACAAGCTCGTCTCCGGCTATCTCACCGAGTCGTGCGCTTCATCGGTCATCCTCGGGGAGGAGTTCATCTGCGGACCGGCGACCACCTGGGACCGCAACTTCGGCACCTACGAGCTGGCCGGCGGCTCACTGCGCGCGACCTCGGGGAACTTCACCTACCAAGGGACGCAGATGGTCCTCATCCCTGGCCACGCGGAGTTCTTCACCGTCGGCTCCAGCAGCACGTACCTCTACAGGGTGGGGCTGACCGGGGCTGTGGAGAAGTACGCCAGCAGCGGCTGGAGCAGCGGGGTGCAGCTCGTCGGCGCGTTCGACGCCAACCCCGCCTCGCGCTGGATCGACGCGAGCGGACACATCTACGAGATCTACGGAGAAGGCTGCGGGTCCACCAACAACGGCAACTGCTTCGCCCAGGAAGGCGAGCTGGGTATTACGACGAATGGCACGGTGGTGGGGATGGCCGATGACGGCTCGGGCGCGGTCTTCAACGTCGTCGCCGGCGAGGACTCCTGGTCGGGCAAGCTGTGCACCGGCGGCTGCCGGGTTCAACGGGTCGATGTCGCGGAGCGGCTGATGACGAAGGAGGTCGTCTTCGCCCATGCCACGGCCAAGAAGGTGCTGGTGACGAAGTGGGACCCGATCCGGCGAAAGCTGATCGTCGGCGTCCAGATCGGCGGGTCTTCCTGGGAGCCGGGGACCAACTTCGAGCTCTGGCGGTTCGACCTGGAGTAGCGGGGCTCGGGACGCTCACGAGAAGAGGGCAGCCACGATCTTCGGGCCCAGCGACGCGATGGCGTGAGCGATCGCGCCAGGCCAGAGGCTGCCGCGCCATTCGCGCAGCGCGCACAACACCAGGCCGAAGCCAGTGGCCCAGGCGACGAGCGGGAAGCCCTGGCCTCCAGCCAGGGCCGCGTAGAGGACGGTGGTGATCGCCACGGCCCAGACCTTCCCGTGCCGCCGGCCGAGCTCGAGGAAGCCGTAGCCGCGGAAGAGCGTCTCTTCGCCGGCGATGGCGACGAGGAGCATCGCGCAGGCTGCAGGCAGGCCCAGGGCTCGCAAGGACGGGTCGAAGCTGGGAACGGCGGCCTGGATGAGCGGGTAGAGGAGCCACGCGTCGGCGGTCTCGACCGCAAGGCCCAAGCCCAGGCCAATCGCGAGAATCGACCGGCGTGGGCCTGGCCCAGCCGAGCGCGTGGAGGTCGTAACCGTCTTGTGCGGCGAGCCGGCGGGTGAGGAGCAGGCCCAGGGCAAAGCCGACGACGATGGGGAGCGGCATCCAGGCCTGCATCGTTCGGTCGAGCGCGTCCGGCGCAGCTCCTCCGGAAGCGACCAGCGCGGCTCCGGTCGCGGCGAAGCAGGCAGCCAGGGTGGCGGGCACGCCGAGCAGCGCCGCCCAGACACGCCATCGGTTCCGAGGAGGGCTCGCCCAGTCGCTCAAAGGGGCCTCCGAAGGCGGGGTGCGAGGCTCAGCATGCCTGGGACTCCCGGTCTGTGGATGTTGCCAAGAGGGGCTTGGCCGAAGTGGGGAAGCAGCAGGCGACCGCGACCAGCGAGGCGAGGGAGAGCGCCGCGGCCAACGCGAAGTGCGCGGGGTAGCCCAGGTAATTCGCGCTGAAGCCGGCGACGGCGGAGGCGAGCCCGGTGGAGACGACGACCGCGCTCGCCTGCACGGTGTAGTCGGTCGCGCCGGCGTCCTTCGAGCACCAGTCCATCATGCAGGTGAAGAGCGCGGCGGTCGCCATCCCGCTCGCCAGGTGCTCGGCCGCGCAGGCGGCGTAGAAGGCTCCATGCCCGGGAGCCGCCGCCGCGATCCACGCGTAGCCGACCACCGCCGCCGACTGCAGCAGGCCGAAGGCGACCAGCGAGCGCCGACGCCCGACGCGGTTGACCAGCACGCCGCCCAGGAGCGCCCCGAAGAGCCCGCTGACGAAGCCCACCGTGCCCAGGAGCCAGCCGACGTCCTCCAGGGTGAAGCCGGAGTCGGCCAGGAAGGGACGCAGCATCCCGGTGGCGAAGGCCTCGCCGGCCTTGAAGGTCATGACCAGGGCGAGGATGCGCAGCGCACCGGGCCGGCGCAGGAAGTGCGGCGGACGCTTCCCGCTGGGCCGCTCGCTGGCCGGCGAGGGCAGGGCAGCGGGCTCGCGCAAGAGGACGACCGGCACGCTCGCGAGCAGCGTCAGCAGCGCCATGGAGGCGAAGGTGCCCGAGGAGCCCAACCGATCGAAGAGGACGAGCAGGACGCCGCCTCCGACGATCATCCCCACGCGGTAGCCGGCCACCTGCAGGCCGTTGGCCACGCCGCGCTCCGCCGGCACGAGCAGGTCCACCGCCAGGCCGTCGGAGGAGATGTCCTGGGTCGCGGCGAGCAAGTTGAGCCAGAGCGTCATCGCCATCAGCAGGCGCGCCGAGCCCAGCGAGTCGCCGTAGGCCGCGAGCGCGCCCAACGAGAGCACGGTGAGGGCCTGGAGGGGGAGGAGCCAGGATTTGCGGCGCCCGAGCCGCGGCCAGTAGAAGCGGTCGGCGGCCGGGGCCCACAGGAACTTGAGCGCCCAGGGCAGCGCCAACAACGACGAGAGGCCGATGGCTTCGAGCGAGTAGCCCTGCTTGCGCAGCAGCACCGGCAGCGCCTGGGTGAAGAAGCCGAAGGGCAGCCCCTGCGAGAAGTAGAGCGCTCCCAAGAGGCCCAGCTTGGCCGCGGTGGAGCGGGCGGACGGCGCCAGCGGGCCGGGAGCGTTCACGCGCGCCGGGTCTCCTTGGCCAGCGGGCGGATGGGCTTGAGCAGGCCCTCGGCCATCTTCTGCGCCGAGCGCGCCGCCGACCCCTTGGGGATGGTGGAGCGGGCCGAGGCGCCCATGACGTAGTAGCCCTGGACGGTCGCGACCAGCGCGGCCGCGGCGGCGTCCACGTCGTCGCAGGAGAACTCCCACTGCTCCTGGCCCTTGCGGATGGCGGCCGCCAGCCTGCCGACGATCTGCGCCAGGGCCTTCTCGAAGCGGTCGCGCACCTTCTTGTTTCGCAGCGCCTCGCCCGAAAGGAGGTTCCAGCAGGCCAGCGCCTCGGGATCGGCGTGCGCGCCCAGGCCCAGGTGCACGTCCAGGAACGCGCCGACCTCCTCCACGGCCTTGCCGCCGGCCTCGGCCATGCGCTCGTCGAGGCGCGCCAGGTGCTGCGCGGCGATGTGGTCCAGGAGCGCGAGGAGGATCTCCTCCTTGCTCTTGAAGTGGTAGTGCACCAGCCCGGCGGTCAGGTGCGCGGCCTTGGCGATCTCGCCGACCGCCGCGCCGTCATACCCGCGCCGCGCCATGACCCGGATCATCGCGGTGAGGATCTGCTGGCGGCGTTCCTCGGTGTTGGACGGCCTGCCCATGGGCGCTCCCGATGGCGATAAGTTGGACGACCAACCAAATAATGCTCGGGCCACTGGCGGCCGTCAAGGCGGGAGGGCTCCGAGCTCGGGGTGTCGAGGGAGGACGGCCCCTTGTATCTGGTTCCTGCGTTCCGCGGGAGAGCTCGAACAGTTGCTGGGGCATGCCGCCGCAGAGGCGAGGCCGCAATCCAAGGGTGAGACCTTCTGGGAGCGTAGCTGGTCGGTTTGGGGAGAGGGGCGGACGGGGGGAGGGGGCGCCTTTTGCCCCCTCCCCCCGTCAGTTCCTCATCGACGCGTTGTACCCGGGACGACGGGGAGCTACGCGCGGGCGGCGCTTTGGCCGGGAATTGGTGTCCGGCCTCCGCAAGCACGAGAGTGTCTGAAAATGCGGCTGTCGCCCGAGAAGACGAGCGACAGCCGCCAAGAGCGGTACGCCTCGATGCTTCGCGGGCCCCGAGACGTTCCGACTCCTGGTTATGCACTATCCGCGGCGTACTTCGGCAGGGTCAACCTCTTGAGAGGGCGCCCCAGGCCCACAGCCGCAGGCCGCCCTTCCAGCGGGCCCGCGATGGGTCTATCGGCTGGCCGCTGCCCATTGCATCGGTTGTGGGCGGCCGCTCCGTCTGGATCGCCGTGTCCGCCGACGGCATAAGCGTTGCCGGGCTTGCGCGCGCGCAGCGAAGAAGTTGCGCGATCGCGCGCACAAGAACAGCTATCGGCAGACAGGGTTGGGCCAGGCGCAGCGCGAGCGAGAGGCCCGTCGGCGTCGGTCCAAGCAAGCCGAGTACATGAAGGGCTGGCGCCACAAGCACGCCGCTCGCGCCAAGAGCCTCAACCGCGAGGCGGCGGCCCGCTACTACCAGGCGCACCGCGACGAGATCCTGGCGAAGCGCCGGAAGGATAGAGCCTCGCGTCAGTCTGGCGTTCTCAGTAATGGGGCAGCGCATATGGATTGCCGGCCCGTCTTCGGGCTATCCCTCCGAGCGCAGTAGATGAGCCACCGCAGTCCGCTGCCCCTCGGATTCCGCTTCGGCGAGATCGTTGTCGAGCTTGGTCGCGGTGGCTCGTTTTGCCGCTGTACCAGCGCGAGCCCGCACAGTTGCTCGAGCCCTCTTGACGGGAGCTCGCATTCGCAAGGTTGCGCCGCGCTGCCCGCTTTCGCAGAAGAGCTCGCCCAGCGCGAACCGGAGAGAACTCATCATGGTCAAGAACGGATGCTGTGTCGGTATCGACGTATCGAAGAAATGGTTGGACTGCGCGGTCTGGCCCTCCGGGGAGAACTTCACCGAGGCCAACTCCCCAGCGGGCATCACGCGTGTGGCCGAGCGCGTCCGAAAGCTCGTCCCCAAGCTCGTCGCAGCGGAGGCCACCGGCGGCCTCGAGCTGCCGGTCATCACCGCTCTGGCGAACGCGGCGCATGAGGTCGCGATCGTCAACCCCCGTCGCGTGCGCGAGTTCGCCAAGGCGCTCGGGTACGACGCCAAGACCGATGCGATCGACGCCGGCGTCATCGCCCACTACGCCGAGGTCGCCAGCCCCATACGCTACTGCCCGCCCTCGCCGGAACGCATGCTGCTCGAAACGTTCCTCACGCGCCGAAGACAGCTGATCGCGCTGGCCACTGCAGAGCGTGGCCGGCTGTCGGCCATGCCCGCCGAGGCCGTCGACGTGCGAGCCATGACCGAGAGGCACCTCGCCTGGCTCGTCGAGGAGCGCACCAAGCTGGATGCGCTCCTGCTCGCGCAGACCCGTCAATCCGAGGAGCAGCTGGCCCGATACCAGTTGCTCTGCTCGGTGCCCGGGGTGGGCCCCGTCACGGCAGCCACGCTCATCGCGAGCCTTCCCGAACTGGGACGGATCAATCGCAAACAGATCGCAGCACTCGTTGGTGTGGCTCCCTTCAACCGAGACACCGCACACCGGGCCTTCGGTGCCCGCACTGTCTGGGGTGGCCGCGCCGACGTCCGTACGACGCTCTACATGGCCGCGCTCGTCGGAAGCAGGAGCAACCCAGTACTCAAAGCCACCTACGAGAAACTCGTTGCCAGGGGCAAGCCCAAGAAGGTCGCCCTGACGGCGTGCATTCGCAAGCTGCTGCTGATCCTCAACCAAATCGCCAAGTCCGGTCAGCCATGGCGGTCATCCCCACCAGCGAAGGAGGTCCCTTGAAACTTCTCCCACCAGCTCAACGCCTCTCCCGTTCCCCTCAACTGGCCGCACTGGCCATCCTTGAAGCGGCACTTGGGCCCTGCGAGGAAGCGCTCCTGGCCGCGCATGACGAACTCGCGTACGGCGCCGCGGTAGTGTGCGAGCGCGGTCCCGATGCCATGCGCGCTCACTCGGTCCTGGTCGCCAGCCGAAGGCTCGGCGCCGCCTTGGCCGCCTACCACGAGGCCCTCGGCAGGAGCGAGCGCAAGCGACTGCGCGAGCGCTACCGCGACATCCCGTTCTAGAAGCCACACACGACGAGAAGGAGTACCGAGGCCGCTCACGGCAACTCCCGTGAGCGGCCTTGGCGTCTACTGTTCCCGTTGACTGCCAAGACAGTTGCTCGACAAGCTCGGGGTGTCGCGCTGGGACACCCACTTGCGGGGCAGGCTGGCGTTGGCGGGCAATGGCGCACGGTGAGAGCATGGCCGCCTCTCGGCGGGAGGACGACATGCGCGCTCGGTCGACGTCGCTGGTGGTGGCGGCACTGATGCTGGTGCCGGGCCCGGCTTCGGCCCAGGTGACCATCAGCCTGGACGCGACGGCGGACGTCCGGCCCATCGACCCGATGATCTACGGCGTCAACTTCGCCGCGGGCACGCCCGCCCAGCTCACCGAGCTCAAGTACCCGGCCAACCGCTGGGGCGGCAATTCGACCACCCGCTACAACTGGAAGCTCCACTCGCAGAACGTGGCCAGCGACTGGCTCTTCCTCTCCATCAACGCCGACCCCCACGAGGACGAGTTCAACGCCGCCATCGCCGCCGGCAGCGACATGCTGGTCACCGTCCCGATGATCGGCTGGGTCTCCGCGGTCGACGGGACCAAGGCCTGCAGCTACCCGGTCGACGCCTTCTCGGGGCAGGACGCCCACCCCTATGCCTCCGACAGCGATTCGCGCGGCGTCGCCTGCGGCTCGGGCCAGCGCAACGGCCAGCCCATCGCGCTCACCGAGGCCCAGAAGGCCAAGCCCTGCGCCTCCTGCCCGCAGGCCAACCTGGCTGTCGACGCGACCTTCGTGCGCGACTGGGTCGCCGACATCCGGGCGAAGTGGCCGGCCATCCACCACTACGCGCTCGATAACGAGCCCATCCTCTGGCAGTCGACGCACCAGGACGTGCGCAGCAAGGCCGACGGCTCGGGCATCAAGGGGCTGACCGCGGCGGAGCTGTGGAACCTGACGGTGACCTACGCCACGACCATCAAGGGTGTCGATCCGCAGGCCAAGATCCACGGGCCCATCTTCTGGGGCTGGTGCGCCTACTTCGGCGGCGACGCGACCACGGCCGACCTGCAGGGCTGCGACCCGTCCCGCTGGGACACCGTGGCCTGGTACCTGAAGCAGGTGAAGGACTACTACGACCAGAACCACGTGCTCCTCGTCGACTACCTCGACCTGCACTACTACCCGCAGAGCAACGAGTACCAGGGCGACGAGTCGGTGGCCTCGATGCGCCTGGAGTCGACCCGCGAGCTGTGGGACCCGAGCTACGTCTCCAAGTCGTGGATCGGCCAGGCGCCGCGGCTCATCCCGCGGATGCGCGACTGGGTCGCCGCCAACGCGCCGGGCCTGCCCATCAAGCTCGCCCTGAGCGAGTACAACTGGGGCGACAAGGAGGGCATCAGCGCCGCGCTCGCCCAGGCGGAGATCCTGGCCATCTTCGGGCGGCAGGGCCTGGACGCCGGCTACCGGTGGGTCCGCCCCGCCTCGAACCAGCCGATGATCCTCGACGCGTACCGCATGTACCTGAGCTGGAACGGCGTCGGCGGCCGGGTCGTCGGCGACAGCATCCAGTCCACCAGCAGCGCCATCGACACCGTCGGCGGCTACGGCATCAAGAGCGGGGACACGCTGTTCGTCGCGCTCGTCAACAAGAGCACCGCGACCCAGAGCGTCACGGTCGACCTGGCCCACGCCACGCTCAGCGGCGCCGCCGGCGACCTGTACGGCTTCACCGCGGCGCAGCGCTACGGCCGCGTCTCGGCGCTCACGCCGGCGTCCGCCTCGTCCTTCTCGGTGAGCATGCCGGCGCGCTCGGCGCGTCTGGCGGTCGTGCCGCTGCAGCCGGGGGTCAACCCCTGCAACGGCAACGGCACCTGCGACGCCGGCGCCGGCGAGAACTGGGTCAACTGCCCGGCCGACTGCCCCAAGCCCGCCTGCAACGACGACGGCAAGTGCGATGCCTGGGAGTCGACGGCGAACTGCCCCAACGACTGCCCGGTCTGCAACCACGACGGTGTCTGCGGGACCGGCGAGACCAACGCCAACTGCGCCGCGGACTGCCCCTGCGACGGCGACGGGACCTGCGAGGCGGGCGAGACCAACGCGAACTGCCCCCACGACTGCACGAGCCAGGCGTCCTGGGTCAGCACCGCGGCGGCGGAATCCGGCGATCGTCGGCGTCGGCCAGCGCACCACCATCACCGCGACGGTGAAGAACAACGGAGCGAGCGTCGACGGCGTGGTGCAGGTCATGCTCCGCGGCCCCGGGGCCAACGACCTCACGCTCAAGAACTGCGGAGACCCGACCGCCATGAGCTTGCCGGGCTCCGGCCAGGTGGCGAGCTGCTCGGCGAGCTGGACCGCGACCCAGGTCGGCACCTACGAGATCGCCGTGGGCGTCTTCGCCGCCGGCTGGAGCCCGATGCTCGACTGGAACAACGCCGCCGGGACCTTCACCGTCGCGGCGGCGGGGCTCGACGCCGGCGCCCTCGTGCGACCCGACTCGGGCACCGAGACCCGTCCGGACTCCGGTGCCGGCTCGGGCCCGGACGCGGGGCCGGTCACCGGCGACGGCGGCACGAGGCCGGCCGCCGACGGCGCGATGGATCCGGGACCGGTCACCCAGGGCTGCGGCTGCTCCGCGACCAACGCCTCGCCGCTGGCGATGGCGCTGGCGGCGATGAGCCTGGTCGTCGCCCGCCGCCGGCGCCGCTGACGGCCCGGCGCGGCGCGCACCTACTTCTTCGCGTCGGCGAGCAACGCCTCCAGCCGCGAGCGGGTGACGACGTCCTCCGCCTGGCAGGCCGCGAGCGCCTCGTTCGCCGTGGCGAGGGCGGGCGCCTTCTCGCCCATGGCTCGCTGGGCCTGCGCCAGCGTCAGGAGCATCACCGCGCGGACCACCTTGTCCTTGCTGCCCTCGACGAGCTTCGCGGCTTCCTGGGCGAGCGCCAGCGCGCGCTCTCCCTCGCCCTGCTCGGCGAGGACGCGGGCCAGCGCCGCCTTCGCGTCGGCCCGCACCGAAGGCTCGAGCGCCTTGTCGCCCGCGAGCGCCCGCTCCAAAGCCGGGCGGGCCGCCCCGAGCTCGCCGCGGGCCTCCAGGATCTGGCCGCGCATGGAGTCGTTCCAGAGGGAGAAGTACGACTCCTGGGTGCGCAGCGGGGCCAGGAAGCCGTCCGACCGGTCCACGAGCGAGAGCGCTTCGTCCAGCCGGCCCTGGTGGAGGCGCACCACCGCCAGGTTGGTCGTCACCAGGGCAAGCTCCGTGCCGGAGACCAGCTTCGAGGAGGCGTAGAGCTTCATCGCCGCCTCGAGCTCCACACCCGCCTCCTGGAAGCGGCCTTCCTGGGAGTAGAGCGTCGACAGGTTGTTGTGGACGTAGCTCTGCGACGCCTCGCGCTCGCTGGGGACACGGGCCGCGACGGCCAGGGCTTCGCGGTACATCGCCACCGCCTGGTCCACGTCCCCCCGCTCCGCCCGAAGGTCTGCACGCGCCAGCGCGAGCCGGAGCGCGCTGTTCGGAGGGTCTCCGAGCCGCACCTGCCACGCCATGGCGTCCTTCCAGGCCGCCTCCGCGTCGTCCTCGCGGTCGAGGGCGAGCATGTGGAGCAGCATCAGGTCGACCCGCGCCTCCAGGCTGAGGAGGTCGTCGCCCGAGGCGTCCGCGTCGCGCACCGCCTGCAGCGCCAGCGGCAGGTCGCCGGCGCTGGCGCCCACGCCGCGCCAGCTCGACCAGCTGAGCAGGATCTCGGCTTCGGCCAGCTCGGGGCGCGCCCCCAGCCTGCGCGCGGCTTCGATCAGCGCCGGCGCGCGGGAGGTCACGTCCGCGTGGCGGCCCATGGGCTGCAGGGCCCGCAGCTCCTGCAGGGACGCCCGCAGCGAGGTCAGCTCCGCGGAGGCCTCTGCACCTGGGAGAGCGACGAGCGCCGCAGGCAGACCTCGGCCACGTCGAGGCTGTCGAGCAGCGGCGCCACCGAGCCCGCGAGCTCCGGAGCCGGCCGGCCGAGCAGCCCCACCACCGAATGGGCGCGCAGGCGCAGCCGCTCCAGGCACCACAGGGGCTGGGCGTCGGGCTGCGAGGCGCTGCGGGCCTGCTCGCAAGCCTCCTTCCGGGAGTGCGACCAGGCCGCGAAGGCGGCATCCAGCTGGCCGAGCACGCTGCTCACCGCGTCCTGGGCGAGGCCCGCGGCCGAAAGGTTCGCCGCCACCGCCGAGCGCCGTGCCGGGTCCCAGGTCGACCGGGTCGCCGCCTCGGCCTCCCGCTCACAGCGGGTCGCCTCCTGGTGGCTGCGCCACGCCGTCAGGCCCGCGGCGGTGAAGAGCACGAGGGCGGCAGCCACCCAGCCTGCCACGCGGCGCAGCACCCGGCCGCGGTTCTGGCGACGCACCAGCACCGAGAGCAGGTCGCTCATCGAGGCGAAGCGGTCGGCCGCGGTGCGCGACAGGCCCTTGAGCAGCGCCGTGCGCACGGTGCCGTCCAGCTTGGCGGCGCGCGGCGGCGGCCGCGGCGAGCCCAGCAGCACGCTGTGGCGGATGGTGCCGAAGTCCAGCCCGGCGAAGGGCCGCTCGCCGCACAGCGCCTCCCACAGCGCCACGCAGAAGGCGAACTGGTCGGTCCGCTCGTCGGTGGCCGCCCCCGCGAACTGCTCGGGGGCCATGTAGGCCGGGGTGCCGGCGATCTGCCCGGAGAGCGTGGAGTTCGCGCCGCGGGCCGAATCGGAGAGCCGCGGCCGGCCCACCGCCGAGGTCTCCTCCGTCGCCTCGACGTGCGCCAGGCCGAAGTCCATCACCCGGACGCGCCCGTCGCGGCCGACGAGCACGTTCTCGGGCTTGAAGTCGCGGTGCACGAGCCCCGCGGCGTGCGCGGCGGCCAGGCCCTGCCCGGCGTCGACGAAGGCGGAGAGGATCTCCGGGAAGGGGCGCGGGTGCTGCCGGAGCCAGTCGGCGAGCGTCGCGCCCGGCACGTACTCCATGGCCACGAAGAGCTGGTCGCCGAACAGGCCGGCGTCGAAGACGGGCAGCACGTTGGGGTGGGACAGCCGGGCCATCGCCTGCGCCTCGCGCAGCAGGCGAATGCGCGCCTCCTCGGCGCCTTCGGACGAGACCTTGAGGAGCTTGATGGCGACCTTGCGGCCCAGGTCGGGGTCGTAGGCGGCGTAGACGGTGCCCATCCCGCCCTCGCCCAGCATCTGGAGGACGAAGTAGCGCCCCACCGCGGTGCCGCGCGAGAGCACCTCGCCCAGCCGCTCGCCGGAGAGGCGGGTCTCGTCGAGGGAGGTGGACGCCGAGGATGAAGGCGACGCGGGGCGGACCGTCGTGCCTGGGGCGATGTCCGGATGGGCCGCAGAGTCGGGGGCCGCGGCCAGGGCAGGTGTCGGAGCTGGGATGGTGCTGCGCTTGTCGTCGGGGGCGCTCACGGGCGCGGATGCTACCCGAGGGCGCTGGCAGCGGCACTTGCCCATTCGGAGCAGGGAGGCGGGCGCTCCGCCGGCGTCGCGCGTGCACCAACTGGGCGTCCTGCGCTTCTCGGTCCCAGATGGGTCCCATAAGTCTCATAAGTCTCCTGGGTCCCATGGGACGAATGGGACACATGGGACACATGTGACTGACTCACCGAAGTCGACCGGCGGCCTTTCAGCCGGCCGTGACTTCAGAGAGCGCGGCGCACGTCACAGCAGCCCGACGACCCTCCCGTCGCGCAGGTCCAGGCTCTCCGCCAGAGGCTTCTTGGGCAGGCCGGGCATGCGCAGGATCTCACCGGTCATCACCACCACGAAGCCGGCCCCGGCGCTGATGTGCAGGCTGCGCACGGTGACCTCGAAGTCCTGCGGCCGCCCGCGCAGCTTGGGGTCGTCCGAGAGCGAGTTCTGCGTCTTGGCGATGCAGATGGGCAGCTTCTCGTAGCCCAGGCGTCGCAGGTCCTCGAGGTCGCGCTCGGCCTGCTTGGTGAAGACCACCTTGCGCGCGCCGTACATCTTGCTGGCGACCGTGAACACCTTCTCCGGCAGCGGCGCCTCGAGCGCATAGAGCGGGTGGAAGGGCTTGTGCTCGTGCTCGGCGAACTCCACCACCGCCTTCGCCAGCTCCAGCGCGCCGTCGCCGCCCTTGGCGAAGTGCTCGCTCACCGCGAACGGCACGCCCAGCTCCTGGCAGCGCCTGCGCACCACCTCGATCTCCTCGGGCGCGTCGGTGGCGAACTTGTTGAGCGCCACGATCGGCTGCTCGCCGAACTCGTGGATGTTCTCGACGTGCTTCTCCAGGTTGGGCAGCCCCGCGGCGACGGCCGCCGGGTCCACCTTGCCCAGGGTCTCCAGCGAGTGCCCGCCGTGGAATTTGAGGGCGCGCACCGTGGCCACCAGCACCACCGCCGCGGTGTCCAGCCCGGAGGCCCGGCACTTGATGTCGAAGAACTTCTCGGCGCCCAGGTCGAAGGCGAAGCCCGCCTCGGTGATCGCCCAGTCGCCCAGGTGCAGCGCCAGGCGCGTCGCCAGCAGCGAGTTGCAGCCGTGCGCGATGTTCGCGAACGGGCCGCCGTGCACGAACGCCGGCACGCCCTCCACGGTCTGCACCAGGTTCGGCTTCAGCGCATCGGCGAGCAGGGCAATCATCGCGCCCGCGGCGCCCAGGTCCTTGGCCGTCACCGGCTTGCCGTCGTAGGTGAAGGCCACCAGCGTCCGGTCGATGCGCCGGCGCAGGTCCTCGGCGTCCTCGGCCAGGCAGAGCATGGCCATCACCTCCGAGGCGGCGGTGATGTCGAAGCCCGTCTCGCGCGGCACGCCCTCCTTGTGGCCGCCAAGGCCGATGACCGTGCGCCGCAGGGCGCGGTCGTTCATGTCCAGGCAGCGCCGCCACAGGATGCGGCGCGGGTCGATGCCCAGCGGGTTCCCGAAGTAGAGGTGGTTGTCGATCATCGCGGCGAGCAGGTTGTTCGCCGTGGTGATGGCGTGGAAGTCGCCGGTGAAGTGCAGGTTGATCCGCTCGGCCGGCTGCACGGTCGACGCGCCACCGCCCACCGCGCCGCCTTTGATGCCCAGACATGGACCGAGCGATGGCTCGCGCAGCGCCAGCACCGGCGCCTGGCCGAGCTTGGCGAGCGCCTGGGCGAGGCCGATCGAGGTCGTGGTCTTCCCTTCACCGGCGGGCGTCGGGGTGATCGCCGAGACCAGCACCAGCCGCCCGCGCCCCGGCCGGCTGCGTGGCCGCGCGAGGATCTTCGGGTCGACCTTGGCGACATCCCGGCCGTAGGGCTCCCACTCGCTGTCATGGAGACCGAGCGACGCTGCGATGTCCGAGATGGGCTTCATGGAGGCTCCTACAGGTCGAGGTGAGGAAGGTATGGCTCAGGGCTCTCCGAAGTAGCGCAGCTCCGTCCAGGAGCCCAGCGCGCAGTCGCCGCAGGCGCGAAAGCCGTTCAACCACCGTAGCCGTCAGCTCGCCTCGACTTCGACGAGCCCGCTCACCTTGTCCAGCGTCACCTGGAACGACAGCGGCTTCTCGTTGCGCTTGCTGGTGAAGAACAGGTGCGTCCCCGAAAAGCGCGCGCGGTAGCGCTGGGCTCCGTCCTCCTCGGAGTCGAGACAGAGCTTCGATTCGAGGTGCCAGTAGGTCTGGATGAGCTGCGACTCGACGAGGAAGAGCACCAGCTCGCGCGGCTTCGCTCGGAGCGCAGCGCTCTTGACCGTGCCCAGCTTCGTCGTGCCGGCGCGCGTTCCGTCCGCGCGCTCGAGGTCGGTGAAGTGCTCGGCTGAGACGACGACGCGCTGCCTGTCGCGATCGATGGCGAGGAGCGGCTTGCCCGCGACGTCGTACTTGGCCAGGTGCGGAACGCGCTCGAGCTTCGAGAGGTCGGCCACGGCCGCGACGTGCTTCCCAGCCGCCTCTTCCTCGGCGGACGAGGTGAAGCCCTGCCACGGGCTCTGCCCGCGATCGACGGAGAGCTCAGCGAGGCACGAGGCGGGCTTGGGGGCCATGGGCTTGTCCTTCGCGGGCGCGGGCGCGGCCGCAGTGTGGAGCAGCAAGAAGACGGCAAGACCGAAGCGGGACATGGGCGGCTCCGTGGCTGGCATTGTACCGGCCCGGCCCCAGCGTGGAGCCATGCGGCTCCCGGTGCATCCGCCTTTCCATCTCAAGGCCACGGTCCGGCTGCTGCAACGCGGGCCGGACAACCGCGTGGACGCCTGGGTCGATGGGCAGTATCGACGGGCGCTCGCCGTCGCCGGGCGGCCGCCCGCGGCGTGCTCGGTGCGAAATCTGGGCTCGTTGGATGAGCCCCGTCTGGAGCTGACGGTGGACCCGATGGGGGCCGCCGATTCGGAGCCAGGCGCGGAAGCGGCGATCCGGCGGATTCTCGGTCTGGACTTCGAGCCTGGATTCGAGCTTCCCGATGGAAGGGCCGAGACTGTGGGCGCTGAGTGCGGCGTTGAGAGGAGCGCGGCCCCCATGCTTCCCGACCCTGTTCGAGTCCTTCTGCCGGGTCGTGCCCTACCAGCAGGTCAGCCTCGATGCCGGTACCGCAGCGGTGGGGCGGTTCGTCGAGCGGTTCGGACGGAGGGTGGGCGAGCTGTGGGCGTTCCCGGAGGCTGGCGAGGTGGCTTCGGCCTCGCCTCAGGACTTCATCGGGATCGGGCTGAGCCGCACCAAGGTGTCGACGCTGCAGAGCGTCGCCCGGCGGATCGTCGACGGCTCGCTGCGCGAGGACGCGCTCGCGCGGATGCCCAGCGATGCTGCCCTGCGTCGGCTGGACGAGCTTCCAGGCATCGGTCCCTGGAGCGCGGCGCTGGTCCTGCTGCGTGGGCTGCGGCGGATGGATGTCTTTCCGGCGGGCGATGCGGGAGTCCAGCGCGGCTTGCGCGAGCTTCTGGGCGAGGGCGTCGTCATCGAACGGCTCACCGAGCGCCTGGGCCCGCGGCGCGGCTACCTCTACTTCTACGCGTTGGGGGCGCGGCTGCTGCAACGAGGACTCATCTCTCCGGCCTGACGGGTGGCACAATCGCCGCCATGTCGCGTCCGACCGCCGCGCTCGTCCTCAGCTTGGGCTTCGCTGCCACCTCCTGCGCCATCGCCGGCGCGCCGCCGCCCAACCGTCGCGCGGGGCCGGAGAATCCTTCGCCGTGCCCAGGGCCGCGCTGGACCGGGGAGATCGCCCGCTACGACCTGGCGCAGGGCGAGGCGGTGCTCCCGGTCGACGCGGTGCCGGTCGCGGGCGAGCGCGTCGTCCTGGTCACGCACCGCACCGCCTTCTCGGACCGGCCGGTGGAGGCGGTGCTCGAGTCCTCCATGGACGGCGGCGCGAGCTGGACCGCGGTCGGCGGCGAGAAGCTCCTCTGCTGGTCCTCGGACACCGGGAACAACGGCGAGCTGCTCGAGGCCGCGCGCGACTGCACGGGCATCAAGCAGATCCGCCTGGGCTTCGAGGTCGGCTCCTCCACGGCGGGGCAGCGCTTCCGGGTGGTGCTGCGCGTCGCAGGAGAGGGCGCCAGGGCCACCGGGCGCGCGCGCGTCCACGTCGTGCCCGGCGTCTGCCGTGGCCTCGACGTCTGCTGGCGCGGCAGCGGCAACAACTGCGACGGCGCGCCGATGTCGAACTGCGACGAGGACGAGGCCGGCATGCTCCGCTGCCCCACCAGCGTGGGCTCCGAGGCGCACGACTCCTGCTGCTCCCGCTGGGGCCCCGGCGCCTACGTCTGCGGTCGCTGCGGCAGCGCGGTCAGCGACCGGGCGAACCTCGCCGGCTGCCTGGTCACCGATCCGCCAGCGGGCCTCGAGCCGCGCTTGCGCAGCAGGCCTTCCTCCGACTTCCCCGGCGGCTACATCCCGTGCCGTGCGGAGTGGGACATGGCCTTCCGCGACGTGGCGGCGGTGCCCTCGCGGCTGTGGAGCTTCGACTTCGACCCGCTCGATTCTCGTCTGGCGGCCCACGGAGGTCGCGCGGCTCTTGTCCGTGCGTGGCAAGCCGGCGGCGGTGCCGCTCGAGGGGGCGTACCTCTTTCCCGCAGGCGCGAAGGTACGGACCGTCGACGCGGAGCTGGGCTGGTGCGCGTCGGGCAAATGGAGCGAGGCCGCGCCGGGCGTCGCGCGCTGCGAGTGAGCCGGCACGTGATGCAATCGGACTGGAGCCTGCCCGTAGGTGCAGTCAGGGACGCGCAATCACGCGAGAGTCCAAGGAAGGAGCGGCGATGAATCTCCTCTTGAACCTGCTCTGGGCCATCGTCGGCGGCGGGTTCATCACGGCGATTGAGTATCTGCTCGTCGGAGTGGTGTGCTGCGTGACGATCGTGGGCATCCCGTTCGGTATGCAGTGCTTCAAGATCGCCGGGCTCGCGCTCTTCCCGTTCGGCAAGGACTTCCAGTCGCGCGGCGGCGTGGTCTCCTTCCCGCTCAACGTCCTCTGGTTCATCTTCGCCGGCCTGTGGATCTTCCTGAGCCACGTCGCGCTCGCACTCCCGCTGGCCGTCTCCATCATCGGGATTCCGTTTGCCTACCAGCACCTGAAGCTGGGAATGCTGGCGCTCACGCCCTTCGGCGCGCGCATCACTGCGCACTGACCGCGGGCTCCTTCGCTGGTCCATCTCGTCCATCCGGTCCATCTCGTCCATGGACCGATGGACTGGCTCTTTGCCTGCTGCGGCGTTGGTCACTGCGCAGGGCTGAAGGAGGCCCGCGCGCTCACGCTTGCGGTTCGCGGGCGCGCCTGCAGAACATGGTCACCGTGAAGTCGCGCCGCGCTTTCCAGGCAGGTCACCACCCGCACTGCTTGCCCTTGTTCTGCTCCGCGAGCCACTTCGACAGCGGCGCGAAGTAGTCGACGATGGCGGTCGCGTCCATCTGCTTCTCCCCGGTCATCGACTCCAGCGCCTGCGGCCACGGCTTGCTGGCGCCCAGGGCGAGCAGGGCCTGCAGCTTCTTGCCGGCCTCCTTGTTCCCGTAGATGGAGCAGGTGTGCAGCGGCCCGGTGTGGCCGGCGGTCTTGCACAGCGCGCGGTGGAACTGGAACTGGAGGATGCGCGCCAGGAAGTAGCGCGTGTACGGCACGTTCGCGGGGATGTGGTACTTGGCGCCGGGGTCGAAGTCGGCCTCGCTGCGCGCGACCGGCGGCGCGACGCCCTGCAGGTCCTTGCGCAGCTTCCACCACGCCGCGTTGTAGTCCTTGGGGCTCACCCGCCCGCTGAAGACCTGCCAGCGCCACTGGTCGATGAGCTTGCCGAAGGGCAGGAAGGCGATCCGCTCCAGCGCGTCCTTGAGCTGCACGTTGATCAGCGCCTGCTCGTCGCTGGGCACCTGCGAGGCGAGCCCGACCTGCCGGTAGTAGCCGGGGGTCACCGACAGGGCGATGGTGTCGCCGATGGCCTCGTGGAAGCCGTCGTTGGCGCCCTGCTGGAAGAGCACCGGGAGCGTGAAGTACGAGTGGTAGTAGTAGTCGTGCCCGAGCTCGTGGTGGATGGTGACCAGGTCCTCCTCCGTCTGCCGGATGCACATTTTGATGCGCAGGTCGTTGGAGAACGTCGGGTCCCAGGCGCTGGCGTGGCAGACGACCTCGCGGTCGCGCGGCTTGCTGAACATCGAGCGCTCCCAGAAGGTCGGCGGCAGCGGGTCCAGGCCCAGCGAGACGAAGAATGCCTCGCCCAGCTTGACCATCTTCACCGGGTCGTACTTCTGCTCGGCCAGCGCCTTGTCGATGTCGAGCGACGGACCCGGCGAGGCGGTGGTCTTCGGCTCGACGAGGGGCCAGATGTTCCCCCACTCCTGCGCCCACATGTTGCCGAACAGGTGCGCGGGGATGGGCGCGCCATCGGGGACCTTCTCCTTGCCGTAGACCGCCTGCAGCCGGCCGCGCACGTAGCAGTGGAGCTGGTCGTAGAGCGGCTTGACCTGCTGCCAGAGCCGGTCGCTCTCCTTCTCGAAGTCGGCGGCGCTCATGTCGTAGCCAGAGCGCCACAGGTCGCCGGTGTCCTTGAAGCCCACCTCGCGGGCGCCCTCGTTGGAGAGCGCGACCAGCCGCTCGTACATCGGCCGCATGGGGACGCTGATGGTGTGCCAGCCGGCCCAGGCGTCGACCAGCTCGTCCCAGTTGCGGCTCTGCTTGAACGTCTCCTCTAGCGCCAGCAGGTCGCGGCACTCCTTCTTGGGCGCCGATCCCGCGCTCGTCGAGGGGCCACACCACTTGCCCTTGCCGTACAGGCCCTCGAGCTTGGCGGCGATGCTCGCCAGCTCCTGGCGCTTGGCGGGATCGGTGGGCGCCGGCAGCGACTGCGAGACGGACAGCAGGTAGAGGAAGCGCGCGGTCTCGGGATCGAGCTTGGCCTTGATGGAATCGAAGCGCCGCGCCTCGAGGATGGCCCGGGTGGTGTAGGCCATCAGGTCGTCGTTGGCCGCGGCCGCGTTCCGCTCGGTGTCGTCGGTGATGTAGGTGTTCTTGATCCACTCGGCGGTCTGCTGGCGGCTCCAGAGATCCTTGAGGTCCTTGTTCACCTGGGCCGCGAAGGCCTTGGCCTCCGCGGGCGTGGGAGCCTTGGCCTTGGCGCCAGGGGCGGCGGCTGCGAAGGCGAGCGCGGGGATCGCGATCAGCGACAGCACGGTGGGGAGGAGGGGAGAGCGCATGGTGGCCAGACCTTAGCGCACTCGCGCGGCCCCACGACAAGCCGGCGCGCCTCGACAACCGGTGGCCGACTGCTCTTTAGTTCGCCCCATGACCCTCCAGAACCTGGCGCTCATGGCCATCCCGGCGGTGGTGTCGGCCGTGGGCGGCGTGCTGGCCGCGCTGTGGCGCCCGTCGCACAAGGCGCGCAGCCTCATCCAGCACTTCGCGGCCGGCGTGGTCCTCGCGGCCTTGGCGGTGGAGCTGTTCCCGGAGCTGGAGAAGGAGCACGCCAACCGCTGGCTGCTGGTCCTCTCCTTCGCCGTGGGCAGCCTCTTCATGTACGGGCTGAAGGTCTACACGACGCGCCTGGAGAAGGCCGAGAAGGAGGCGCCGCAACAGAGCCACGGCAGCGGCGTGTCGAAGGGACTCTTGCTGGCGACGTTCATCGACGTCGCGACCGACGGCTTCATCATCGGCGCGGGCTTCGCCGCGGGCGGCTCGACCGGCCTGGTGCTGTGCATCGGCCTGTCGGTGGAGCTGCTCTTCCTGGGCCTGTCGCTGACCTCGGACCAGATGAAGCGGCGCACGACGTTCCTGCTGTCCGCGGCGCTGGGCCTGGTCGTCGTCGTCGCGGCGGTGGTCGGTAACTGGCTCCTGGGCGGCGCCTCGCACGACACCATCGGCGCGGCGCTGGCGGCAAGCGCGGCGGCGCTGCTCTACCTGGTGACCGACGAGCTGTTGATGGAGGCCCACGAGATCGAGGAGGCGCCGTCCTCGGTGCTCGTCCTCTTCGGCGGCTTCCTGGCGTTCTGGTGCGTGAAGCTCTTCGGGGAGTAGCGGTCGAGGTGCGTGAGCCGCCCGGACGTCGGAGCCGGCGACTGAAGTCGCACCTGATTCTGCGAAGCCCGCCTTCGCGGGCTGGATGTGAACCGCTACTTGCCCAGCGCCCGGATGAGCCCGGCCGGGTCGTCGACGCTGACGATCAGCTCGCGCAGGCCGACGGGGAACCCCAGGACGCGCGCGCTCTGCTTGGGCTCGAGCCGGATGCTGACCAGGCCCTGTCCCGAGCCGTTGACGAGCCAGCGTCCGGCCCAGCCGTGCACGCCGCGGCTGAGCGTGAAGGCGTGGCGCTCGCCGGCGGAGTTGACCGCGGACAGGGGGAACCGCGCCAGGAACGAGGGACCCATGCGCGCCTCGACCTGGTCGCCCACGACCTCCACGTAGGAGCTTGATGGCGGCATCAAGAACACGGTCGAGAGCCAGCCGTAGGCCTTGTCGAAGCGGATGGGGAATCGCTGGTTCATGGCGGGCTCCGGTTCAGCGGGCTTCGGTCAGCACGATGCCGGGCGGCGGGGTGAAGAGCTTTGGGTCGAAGGGCAGGTCGCGGCGGTATTCGAGGTACTCGACCTCGAAGAGCAGCTTCCCGCCTCGCTCGACCTTGAGCTGCTGGGGCGTTCCGCTCGCGGGCTCGCTGAGCAGCGTGACCTTGTAGCCATCCACGGTCGTGGTCTGGCTCGAGAAGCTCCCGCTTGCCGACCTTCACCTTGGAGGTCGAGGCGGCATGCTTCTTCATGAACTCGGGCTCGAGGCCGAACTCCAGCCCGAAGATGGCCGCCTCACCCTTCTTGCGATCGACGATGTTCGCGTGGAAGACGAAGGTCGGTCCGGGGTCGGTGATGGTCCGCCCGCTCTTGGTCGCGAGGTTGATCATCCAGACCTTGGGCTCGTCGACGACGATGAGCACGTGGAGGTTCAGCTCGCGATCCAGCGCCTCCTCGACCCGCCCGTAGCCCTTTCCGGCGCGGAAGTAGGTCTTTGGCTGCGCCGCGAAGGAGCCGCTCGGGAGGTCGGCGGCGAGGGGGCGCACCACCACCTTGGTCATGGTCTTGGGGACGTCTGCGTCTGGCCTGGCAGGAGCGGCGGCCAGAAGTGCGGCGACGACGAACGGCCACATGGCACCCTCCAGGAGGCTCGGCGATTCACTTCTTCTGGGCGGCGGCCTTCTGCGCGGCCTTGATCTGCTCCTCGGCCTGCTTGCGGTACATCTCCGCCTGCTGCTCGCTGCCCCACACCGCGCCCAACTGGTTGAGCGCGGTGTCGAATGCCCTCAAGGCCGCCTGCTGGATCACCGGGGCGTCCTGTTCGAGGTGCGGCCGGCTCGCCTCGTTGTGCGCCGCGCGGCCCCAGGGACCCGGTGCCCAGGCGGCGCGGGCGCGGTCCTTGCCGTGGTCGGCCGCCGCGTGGCCGCTGCCGGTGGCCTGGCCGAGCCGCCTTCCGTCCTGGACGCGGTCGACGATGACCTGCACCTGGTAGCTGGGCCCCGGGTAGTACGTCACGCTCGCGCTCTTGATGACGAGCTCGAGGCCCTTGCCGGAGCCCGTGGTCCACTTGGCGTCCTCGAAGTGTCGGCGGGCGATCGAGGGGCTGTAGCGACTGAGCATTGCCGAGGCCGCGGCGGTCGTCCCTTCGCTGGCACCGCCGTTGTTGGCGACCACCGGCGTCAGGTCCTGGAAGGCCGGGTCGAAGCGGATGACCACCGGTGCCGCCAGCCGCGCGCTGGAGTTGCCCTGGTACCAGGTCGTGGGCGGATCCTCGTCGGCGAGGACCTTGGCGGGCGCAGCGGGCGCGGCCGGCGCGATGGGCTGGGCCTGGATCGGGGCGGCACCGAGAAAGGTGGCGAGCAGCAGGGCAAGCGGCGTCATCGAACGGCTCCTGAGGGCTGGGGCTACTTCTTCTTGCGGGCGTCTTCGCGCTCCCAGGTGCTGGCGAGCTGCTTGAGCGCCTGGTCGACGGCGCGGACGGTGGCCTGGGCGATGACGGGGTTGTCGTCGGGCAGGTGCGGCCGGCTCGCCTCGTTGCGCGCGGCGCGGCCCCACGGACCGGGCGCCCAGTTCGCGCGGGCCTTGTCCTTGGAGTGGTCGGCCGTGGCGCTGCCGTTGCCGGTCACCTGGCCCAGCCGGCGCCCGTCCTCGACGCGATCCACCACGACCTGGACGCGGTAGTTGGGCCCCTGGCTGAAGGTGACGGCGACGCTCTTGATGACCAGCTCGCGGCCCTTTCCGGCGCCGGTGGTCCACTTGGCCTCCTGGAAGTGACGGCGCGCCACCGAGGGCGTGTGCTTGCTCAGCGAGAGCGAGGCCGCGTTGGTGCTGCCGTCGGAGGCGCTGCCGCTGTTGGCGGCCACCGGCACCACGTCCTGGAAAGCGGGGTCGAAGCGCACCACCACTGGGGCCGCGAGCCGTGGGCTGGAGTTGCCCTGCAGCCAGTTCGCCGGCGGATCCTCGTCGGCGAAGACCTTGGCGTAGCCAACCGGGACCGCCGAGGCGGCGGGCGCGGGCTCGATTGGCTGGGCCTGAACCGGCGCGGCGGAAGCGATCACCGAGGCGAGCAAGAGGGCAAACGTCATGGCGCGTCTCCCAGGGGCCAACGGGCGGGAGGGCGACGATAGGCGCGCCTTCCTCCCTCGGCAAGGGGCCGTCCTCCCTTGCTATGCTTGCCGTCGCGTCTTGGGGTTCGGGGTTCGAGGAAAGGAGTCGCGGGATGAAGGGGCTCGCAATCGCCGTGATGCTCTGGCCAGCGCTGGTGGCCGGCCAGACCGCACCGCCTCCGCCGCCTCCCCCGGCCCCGGAGGCGTTGCCCTACGTCGAGGCCCAGCCGACCCCCGAGCCGGTCGTGGCGCCTGTTCCGCCACCGCCGCTGCCCACCGTCGAGAACAAGCCGGTCGCCGAACCCGCCCCGGTCCTCGCGCCGCCGCCGCCGCCGCCGCCACCCACGGCCCCTGCGCCCGTGCCTGCTTCCGCGACCCAACCTCGGCCCCAGCCCGTTCCCGCCGTGGCCCCCGCGCCGGCCAGCGCACCACCTCCAGCGCCCACTCCCGCGCCCGAGCCCGCCGCACCCCCGCCGCCGGCCGCAGCCGATCCTCAGTCCGCTGTTCCCGCGGAGGGAGCTCCTGCTGCCGTCGCTCCTGCCAAAAAGGACGACGAGTTCGTCAAGGGCGAGCTCACGCAGCTGGGGGTCGATCGCATCATCACCAAGCGCAGCCGCGTGGTCGTCTCCGCGGGCTACAACCACCTGGACAACACCGAATACGTCCTCGTCTATCCGCAGCTGCACCTGAAGTTCGGCGACCTGGCGTTCGGCGTGGGCGCGCCCATCAACATCGAGGTCTTCAACTCCAACTACCCGACCGACCCGCAGGCCGAGGGCGGCAACCACATCGTCCAGTTCCGGCACGCGGGCCGCATCCGCAATCAGGACTGGGACCAGCCCAGTGACTTCGCTCGCGTCCTCACCTTCCTGACCTACGGGAAGAAGGAGGACCACGTCTACCTGGACGTCGGACAGCAGCACGCCTCGACCATCGGCCATGGCGCGCTGGTGCGCCGCTACAACGGCAACGTCGACATCAACAACTACAAGGCCGGCCTGCAGTTCGACGCCTACAACGACTACGTGGGTCTGGAGTTCATGACCAACAACATCGTGATGTGGGAGGTCATGAGCGCGCTGGCGTTCGTCAAGCCCATCTCGCTCTTCAGCGACGGCTGGTTCGCCAAGAGCATCTCGCTGGGCGTGACCGCGGCGATGGACCGGGAAGCGCCGACCTCGCTGCAGTTCGAGGACGAGCCGGCGTGCCCGGTGCCGGGCGCGTGCCCCAAGGCGAACGTGCCCAAGGTGACCGCGCAGAACCAGCTGGCCTACAACTCGAGCGTGCTGGTGCTGGGCGGCGTCGACCTGGAGATGAAGATCGTCAAGACGGAGAGCGTGGACATCAAGCCGTACGTGGACTACTCGCGCTTCTTTCTGACCGGCATCGACAACGCCTGCAAGGACTCGAACAAGTGCGGCGGGTTCACGGTGGGCCTCTTGGGCCGCTTCAACGTGGGCAAGGACCCCGTCCACGCGTTCCGGCTGGTGGGGGAGCTGCGGCTGCTGGGCGAGGGCTACAAGCCGCACTACTTCGACACCTTCTACGAGATTGACAAGGTGCTGAACCTGGGCACCGGCGGGGTGAAGCCGGGCTCGGGGCAGGTCCCGCTGACCAAGCTGCAGTCCACGGTGGGCGACGCGTCGCACGCGCCGGTGCCGGAGCGGACCGGGTACTACGTCGAGTTCAGCTACGGCGTGCGCGACACCATCGGCCTGACGCTCTCGCTGGAGGGTGACACCGCGAGCCCGGGCATGGACTTCGTGGCGCACCTGGAGATCCCCTGGCTCTCCTGGCTGCAGGTGTTCGGGACGCTCTACGTGCGCAACTTCAACGACTTCGGGACCCTCTTCAAGCTCGACGAGCACAGCATCGCGATGGCGGGCCTGCGCCTCAAGCCGCTGCCCATCCTGTTCATCAACTTGAGGGCCTACAAGATGTTCCAGCTGAACGCCTACCACACCGAGAGCGGGCCGCTGGGCTCGCTGCAGTACGCGAACTCGGTCGGGTTCAGCGGAGACCTCGGGTTCGGGTGGGAGTTCTAGCGAGCCAGCTCAGGAGTCTATAGGTCTCATTCGTCCCATCGGTCTCATAGGTCCCAACCGATGGGACCTATGGGACGTAGGGGACACATAGGACAAAGCGCTGGGGCTGGTAAGCGCACTGCTCACCCCAACAACAGCGAGACCCCCACCACCAACCCCACCAGCGCCCCCGCCTTCTTCAGCCGGTTCTTCTCCCGGAACGCCAGTCCTCCGACGACGAAGCTGACGACGACGTTGCTCCGCCGCACCAGGGACACCACCGAGATGAGCGCCACAGGCGTCGCCACGGCGCGGAAGTAGAGGTTGTCCGCCACCACGAGCAGCACGCCGACCGCCGCGATGCTCCACCGCCACTGGAAGGGCGTGCTGGCCTGCCGCCGCGGCCACCAGACGAAGGCGACGATCAGTCCCTGCAGCAGCGCCCCGTAGATCGCGAACCAGAACTGCACGGCCATCGGCGGCAGCTTGGCGACCTGGAAGACGTGCTTGTCGTACAGCCCGCTCGCCGCACCGACCAGCGTGCCCAGGAGCAACAGCCCCACCCACCGGTTGCGGGCGAAGTGGATGCCCTCCTCGCGCCCGAGCGCCGAGAAGGCCCAGTACGCGGCGAGCATCACGCCGATGCCCAACCACTGGTGCCCGGTCGGCCGCTCGCCCATGAAGAGCACGGCGCCCAGCACCACGAACAGCGGCGCGCTGGCCCGCAGCGGCGCGGCGATGGAGATGGGCAGGTGCTTGATGGCGAAGTAGGTCAGCACCCAGGAGGTGGTGACGATGCCCGCCTTGGCGACGACCAGCAGGTGGCCCGTCGCCGTCAGCGGCTCGACGAGGGCTCCGGCGCGCGCCGCGAGCTCGGGCGAGGCCAGGGTGAGGATGCCCGCGGGAAGGACCAGCGCCGCGCCCGCCAGGCTGCAGCCGAAGAGGACGGGCAGGACCGCATTTCCGTCGAGCGCGGCCTTCTTGGCCACGTCGTAGAGCCCGAGGAAGAGCGCGCTGAGGACGGCGAGCAGGAGCCAGGTCACGAGGCGCGCAACCTACAACAGTTCGCCCCGGCCCAGGGACCGGGAGCCGCTACTGCTGGCTCTTCACCGGCTTGTCGGTGCTGCCCTTCTGCAGCCGGGCGTGCATCCGCGCGATCAGGCCGTCGACGCCTTCCTTGGCCACGATGCGGTTGAACTGCGTCCGGTAATTCTGCAGGACGCTCACCTCCTCGGTGATGACGTCGTAGACGCGCCAGTCGTTGCCCTCGATCCGCAGCCTGTAGTCGACCGAGATGCGCGTCGGCCTCCCGCCCTTCTCGGCGTGGATGAGCGTGCGCACGAGCACGTCCTCGCCCTGTTGCTGCTGGCCCCTGTACTCGGTGCGGTAGTTGAGGTTCCCGCGAAGCTGCGAGAGGTAGTTGCGCTCGATGATCGCCCGGAGCGCCGACTGCACCTCGGTGCGCTGTCGCGGCGTCATCTTGGCCCAGTGGTCCACGAGCGCCCGCTGGGCGAGGAAGTCGATGTCGAACAGGCCGCGCAGCTCGAGGTTGATCTGCCGGGCGATCTTCTCCCTCTCCGCCTCGGTGTCCGCCTTCTGGCCCAGCAGCTCGCGCAGCCGGTCGTTGCCTCGGCGGATGGCCGCCGTGGCGCTCTCCTCGGGCGCCGCCCCCGCCTGCTGGACCGCCGGCACCGCCAGCAGCAACGCCAGCGCCATGCCCCTGCCCCTGCCAAAACTCCGCCCTGCCCCTGGCACTCGCATGTCGTTCAGTCCTCTTCGGCCGCCCACCCCAAGCCGCCCGGCGCTTGCCCGGTCGCCTGCTGCAGCGAGAGCACCTTCACGTTCCACTCGAAGGTGGCCTGAATCACCCGGGCCCGCATCTGGAAGTATTGCAAGAGCGCGTCCGCGAGGTCCTTGGCCTCCACCAGCCCCGCGGCCTCGGACTGCAGCACCGCGGCCAGCCAGGCCCTCGCCTGCTTCTGCCCGGCTTTGCCGGCCCTCATCTGCTCGTGTGCGTCGCGGGCCTCGGCCAGGGTCTTCTCCGCCTCGGCCGCCAGCCCCACCCGGGCCATCTCGAGCGTGGCCTCGGCCTTGGCGCGCTCGGCCTGCGCCTGTTCGATCTTGGGCAGGCGCAGGAAGGGCTCAGGGGCCCAGCGCAGGGCGATGCCGATGACCGCGCTCACGTTGTTGTAGGGGTCCACCATGAAGGCGTTCTTGGGGTGGTCGACCGCGGTGGAGCCCGCCAGGGTGCCGCTGGCGACGAGCACCAGGTCGGGCCACCACTTGTCCCACTCCACGTCGACCAGCCGCGCGGCGGCGTCCGCTCCCGCGGCTGCCGCGCGCTGCTCGGGCCGGGCGAGCGAGGCCTGACGCACCTGCGCGACGCCCGGCAGCTCGAAGGCCAGGGGCCGCAGCGGCCCCGGATCCACGTCGGCCTCGCCGGTGCCCAGGGCGTAGTGCACGCCGGCCAGCCCCAGCTCCTCGACCTTCCTCGCCTCGGAGCGACGCGCGGCGATCTCCTCGCGCAGCGTCAGCACGCGGCGGCGGTCGGCCTCGGTGACGTCGCCCGAGCCCTGCGCCAGCAGCTCCTCCTCGCGCTTGAGCTCGTCCTCGACGTACTTCTGGCCCTCCTCCAGCATCGCCAACAGCTCGCGCCCCAGCTTGACCGCGAAGTAGGCGCGCGCGGCGTCGAGCGCCGCGCCGTGGGAGGAGGCCTCCGCCAGCGCATCCCCCGCTGTGGCTCCCGCGTCGGCGGCCCGCTTGCCGTCGGTGAGCTTGCCGAAGGTCCACAGCGGCATCAGGAGCTTGGCGTCGAGCCGGCCGAAGATGCCGTCGAAGCCGATGCGCGTCTGGTCGGGTTCGGTGGTGATGCACTGGTCGGAGGAGGGCAGGCAGGTGATGCGCTGGCTGGGGCCGCCCACCGCCGTGACCTCGATCAGCGGGCCCCACATCCACAGGACCTCGCTGGCCTTGCCATGGGCCTGGCGCGCGCTGGCCTTGGCCACCCTCACCGAGGCCTGGTCGCGCGCGGCCTCGAGCAGCTGGGGCAGGTCGACGGTGCGCGGGTGGCTCGGCGTGGGAGGCGGCGCGGCGGCCAGCGCGAGGGTGGCGAGGAGCGCGAGAGGGCAGCCCATGCCGCCCTGCATACATGGCGCGCTCGCCTGGCACGTACGTTCGCGGAGCCCGGGCGGGTGCTCCCGTCCGCACCTTCACAGCGTCGGCAGGAGGGCAGAGGCAATCGAGCCCGGTCGCGCACTCGTCCCGCCGGCGGACGGTGGCAACTCTGCCGCGTGACAACTCCGCCCCGTGGCGGAGCTGCCAGCATCAGGGCAGCCAGTCCTTGGGCGAGGCGTCGCGGCGGGTCGCGTTGACCGCGCGCCAGACGCCGTCCTCCTTCTCCATGTCCGCCTCGATGCGGTGCGAGCCGATGAGCTCCTCGGTACGCAAGTCCTCCACCTTCTGCGCCGGCTTGCGCGCCAGCAGCACCACCAGGCGGATCCGGGCCTTGCCGTCCTTGGGCTCCGAGAGGAACTGCAGGTTGGCGGGCAACGCGGTCACCACCTCGGAGCGCATCAGGTAGCCCAAGAGGTAGCGCTTGAGCTCGCGCTTGTCGCCGCCCTCGCCGGCATAGCGCTCGCTGACGTGCTCGAGGATGCCGTTGACGTCGCGCTCGGCCGCCTTCTTCGCCATGTCGGTGATGGCCCGGCCGATGAGCGCCTGGTCGTCGGCGGGCTGCTTGGGCCACAGCAAGAAGAGCGCGAGCAGCGCTCCGAGCCCCACCACGGCGATCGCCGCCACGCGTCTGGTGTCCATGCCGGCATCCTGGGCACGAAAAAGGGCCCCGCGGAAGTCCGCGGGGCCCCGAGCTTCGGAAGAGCGAGGTCCGGCTACTTCTTGACCTGCACCTCGACCGTGGCGCTCTTGTCGCCGGCGGTCACGGTGACCTTGGTCTTGCCCTTCTTGACCGCGGTGACGACGCCGGCGGCGTCGACCTTGGCGATCTTCTCGTCGGCGGAGGCGAAGGTGAACGCGGTGCCGGCGATCTCCTTGCCGTCGGCATCCTTGCCCATCGCCTTGATGGTGGCGGTCTCGCCGGCCTTGGCGATCTCGAGGGCCTTGTCGGCCTCGACGGTGGTGAGCACGGGGACGGTGACGGAGACCTTCAGGTTGCTCTTCACGTCGCCGGCGGTGGCGACGAAGGTGGCCTCACCGGCGGCGACCGCGGTGAACTCGTTGCCGGCCACGGTGGCGACCTTGCCGTCGCCGGGGACGAAGGTGGCGGAGAGCTTCATCTCCTTGCCCTTGCTGTCCATGACCTTGGCGACGACCGCGGCCTTGGAGCCCACGCCCACGAGCTTGACGTCGGCCGGGGCGAAGGTGATGGAGCCGGGGATGGCGACCTTGACGGTGGCGGTGGCCTTGTTCTGCTCGAAGGCCGCGGTGATCGTCGCCTCGCCGGTGTCGACCGCGCTGACCTGGCCCTTGGCGTCGACGGTGGCGACCTTCGGGTCGGAGCTGGTGTAGGTGATCTGCACGTTCTCGACGGCCTTCTTCTCGGCGTCCTTGGGGGTCGCGGTCAGGGCCTTGATCTCGCCCTTCTTGCCCAGCTCCAGGGCGCCTGGAGCCAGCTCGATGGAGGTGACCTTGGGGCCGCAGGCGGAGAGGGCGAACACCGCGACAAGACTGACGAATTTCACGCTACGCATGGTGCTACTCCTTGTTGGAAAAGGGCGGCGAAACCGCGTCGCTCGCGTGCGCGGGGCGCACGTGGCGCGGACTTATAGATCAACCGCGAAAAAGTGGTTAATCCCGCGTCATTCGCCCGCGACCACCAGCTCCTCGGCGTCGATGACCTCCGCCGGGCGCATGGAGTCGGCCATGGCCTTGAGCCGCCCCTCGGAGAGCTGGCGCAGGTAGTCCGCGACCCCGAGGTTGTCGGCCACCAGCGCCTGGAACTCCTCGCGCGAGAGGATGGCCACCACGCTGCGGCGCACCGCGGTGACCGTGGCCGAGGCGACCCCGCCGGAGAGCAGCGAGATCTCGCCGAAGACGTCGCCGTCCTTGAGCAGGTTCAAGGACACGGTCTCGCCGGTGGGGTCCTTCTTGGTCACCGACAGCTCTCCGGCCATCACCAGGAACAGGCCCGGGGTGGGCTCCTCCTCGACCACCACCCGCTCGCCCGGGGGCACGGTGCGCGGGCGGAACTTCTCCAGGACGGCCGAGCGCCTCTCGGGCGCCAGGTTGTCGAACAGGCCAGCGGTCACCAGCATGTTCGAGGCCACGCGCTTCTCGGCGAACTGGGCGATGGCGTGCGGCACCTCGGGGAAGCGCCGGGCCACGGCCTCCAGGTCGCCCCCGCTGATCTCGAAGAGCTCCGCCTCGCCCTCGGCGATGACCGTCGCGTGGCGCACGCCGCCGGTCAGGAGCGCCAGCTCGCCGAAGAGCGAGCCGCCGGGCAGGGTCGCCAGCAGCTTGCGCTCGCCGCGGACCTGCCGCTCGACGCGCGCGCGGCCGGCGACGATGACGAAGATGGACTCGCCCTTCTCGCCCTCGCGGACGATGGCCTCGCCGTGCGTGACCTCGCGCAAGCCCATGCGGCGCACCAGCTCCAGGAAGGCCTCGGGGTCGATGAAGGCGAACAGCGGCAGCGGGGGGCGCACGCCGGCGGGCGCGGGGGCCCCGTCGTCGGCGCCGCCCAGGACCTCGTAGGCCTTGTCGAGCGAGCTCCGGGCCGCGCAGGTGGGCGCACAGCTCGTCGGCGGCGACGCGCTGGGGCGGCTCGGGCGGCAGGGGAGGCGGGACGGCGGCGCGGCGGGTGCTGGCGGCGGCGCGGGCATGGATGCGGCGCAGCACGCCCAGCAGGCGGGGGTCCTCGGCGCGCAGCCCGATGCCCAGCTTGGCGGCCAGCGTCGCGGAGAGCAGGTAGTCGCGGCGGGTGAGGTTCTCGGCGGTGGTGGTGAGCACGCTCAGGGCCTTCTCGGTCTCGCCCAGCCGGGCCAGGCACTGGGCGCCGAACATGCGCGCGCGGTGGTCCGACGGGGTGCGGCGCACCACCTCGGCGAGCAGCGCCAGCGCCTCCTCGTCGCGGCCCGCCCGGAACGCGAGCAGGGCTTCTTCACGCAGCGTCGCCATCGATCGTCCTCTCCCCACCCGACTGACGGGCCGTGCTCCCTGGGCGGGCCGCCGCGCTACTCGCCGCGGATGCTGCCGCCACCGTTGAGCTCGTCGATGCGCTTCTGGGCCTTCTTGGCCCAGTCGTCGCCGACGGGGACCATCTCGATCACGTCCTGGAACCGCTTGCGCGCGGCGTCCGGGTCCCGTTCCTTGATCGCGTAGCCCTCGTTGTAGATCTCCTCGGCGTTGCGCTTGATGGCGGCCAGCCCCTGGGTGGCCTCCTTGCTGCCGGGGTTGATCTTGAGGGCCTCCTTGTAGGCGCGGGCGGCGGTGCCGTACTCCTGGCGCGTGGCGGCCGCGCGGCCCTTGAAGGCCAGGGCCTGCGCCGTCTTCTCCTTGAGCCCGTCCTCGATCTTCGAGTCGATGTCCATGTTCTCGAAGAGGGAGAGCGCGCGCAGGAGGACCGGGGCGGCCTGCTCGAAGCTGCCGCCGTTGAACTTGCTGACGCCGTCGTGGAAGGCCATCCCGAAGCCGGGGATGTTCTTCTTGAGCACCTTGACCTTGGCCTGCACCTTGGCGTCGTTGTTGGCCTCGGCGACGCGGTCGCACTGGCGCACCGCGCCCTCGAAGTCGCCGGACTCCATCTTGCGGACGATGGGGGAGATGGCCTCGTCGATCTGCGCGCGCTCCTTGGCCTTCCTGGCGGCGGCGGCGCGCTGGGCGGCGGCGGCGGCCGAGGCGCGGCGCTTGCCCTCGTCGCGCTTGTACTGCGACTCGATCTCGCTGACCTCGCGCTTGATCATCTCCTGGTCGCTGAGCGGGCACTGCGCGATGAGCGAGCGGGCGGTGTCGAAGTCGCCATCGTTGGCGGCGGCGCGCACCTTCTCCAGGGCGGCCTTGTTCTTCTCCTCCTGCCACTTCTTGGACAGGTCCTTGGCCTCGTCGCCGGCGTCGGTGTCGACGTCGAGGTCCTTGACCTTCTCGATGGCCCGGTCGAATTCGCCGCGTGCGGCGGCGCCCTTGGCGTCCTTGAGCGTCTTGGAGGCCTCGAGGTTGCGCTCGATGGTGTTGATCAAGCGCTCCATCTCGGTGGTCTTCTTCGCCGTCTGCGCGTCGCGGGCCCGCTCCAGCGCCTTGTCGTACTTCTTCTCGGCGAAGAGCTTGCGCGCGTCCTTGCGGGCCTCGTCGTATTCGGCCTCGTGGTTGACGGTGTCGACGGGCTTGACCGGTGCGGGCGGAGGCTTGGGGGTGAGGATGAGGAAGAAGAGCAGCAGGACCACCACGCCCACGCCGCCCATGATGGCCAGGCGCACCTGCTTGGGCAGGGCGTTGAAGCGCGCGAGCGGGTCGGGCTTGGCGCGCGGAGGCAGGTGCCGCTCGGGGATGACGTCGAGAACGCCGGTGTCGTCCTTGCGCCGGGCGATGGCGAGCGGCTCGTCGTCGGAGAGGCCGACGGCGTCGTCGCCCACCTCGACGCGCGGCCGGGGCTTCAGGCTCTGGCGCCGGCCGGGGGGGCGCCTCGGCTCGGGTTCGGGCTCTGGCTCCTCCTCGGGCGGCTCCTCTTCTTCGGGCTCGGGCTCCGGCTCGGGTGCCTCGGCCGCGGCGCGCTCCTCCTCATCCTTCTTGAGCTGGTCGATGATGCGCAGGACCGTGTCGCCCAGCGCCACCTCGTCGCCGTGGCCCGCGGCGATCTCCACCTCGCGCTTGCCGTTGACCTTGGTGCCGTTGCCGCTGCCCAGGTCGCGGACGACGAGGCCCTCGGAGGCGACGGTGAGCTTCCAGGTGGCGGCGGGAGACGGAGGTGTCGGTGAGCTTGAGGTCGCAGCCGTCGCCGCGCCCGACGATCATCCGGCCGCCGCGGATGGGCAGGCGGATGCCCTTGTCCGGTCCGGCCAGGACCTCCACGGCGTAGGGCGGCCCGGCGCTGGTCGACTCGCTGTCGTCGTCGCGGCCGGGCCGGCGCTCCGGGATCATGCTGACCCGGGTGGCGTTGGCGTCCTCGGCCGAAGGCGCGGGGGCGTCGTCCCAGTCGCCGGCGGCGCCGTTGCGCCTGGGGGGCAGGGACGCCGCGCGCCGCACCGAGGTGGGCTTCTTGGGGGCCGGCTCGGAGACGGCGTCGAGGGCCTCGTCGACGATGATCGACTGCGCGCCGGTCGCCTTGCGTGAGCCCTTGTTCAGGTCCGGGTCGGTGTGGTCGCTGATGGCAGAGCTCTTCCGCGAGGTGCGCGGGGACTCCGGCACGAACGGGGAGGGCTCGACCCGGGTCCGGTCCGGAAGCGGGGCCCCCTCAGCCTTCTCCTCGCCTTTGGAGCGGGGATTGCTGTGGCTCGTCTTCGGCATCCAACCTCGCTCAAACCCCTTCCAAGCCTACGGAAACTTCGGTCGGTGATGGTAGCAGGCGGCACTTCGAGCCGGCAATGACGCGAAGCAGCCTGCCCCCTCAAATTGCGGGAGGGGTTCGCTGGTTGCCTTCGGCCACCCACGTCGGAGCTCATGGCAACGAGCCCTTCGAGCAATGACTCGAGCGAGTGTCGAGGCAAGCGGGTGCCAAGAGCTCCGACCGACGTCGAATCCAACAGAGACGAACCCCTCCCGCGGTGTGGGAGGGCAGGCGGGCGGGTCAGGCCTGGGTATGCGGCCGCGAGCGGGAAGAACCCCGCAAATCCCGGGTCTTGGACACGACGATGTAGGCCGCCATGCCCAGGATGATGAGGACGAGGACGAGCAGCACGCCGCGGAAGGTCCAGATGGAGTCGGCGGACATGCGCATGCCGAGCATCTCGACGTCGCCGGGGCCGCTCTCGAGCGCGCGCGGCGGAGCAACCGGAACGGCGACGACGCTGACGTTGGCGGTCTTGAGGTCCTGGATGGTCCGGGCGACGAGCGCCTGGACCTGCTCCTCGGCGATGGGAGGCGGCGGGCGCTTCTTGTCGGCGGTGAGCTCGGCCCGGTACTTGATGAGCACGGCGGCGCTGGGCTCGGGGCGCTCGGTCTTGTCGGCGAGGTCGTCCGACTGCGGGATGTTCACGTGCACGCGCGCGTCGAGGACGCCGTCGATGGAGGAGAGCGTGCGGGCCAGCTCCCCGGAGAGCGCCTGCAGGAACATCGCGCGCTCCTCGGTGGCGGTGGGGATGAGGCTGCCGCGGTTGAAGATCTCCAGGCCCGGGTTCTTGGGCCGGGGAGCTCGTTCTCCTTGAGCAGGAACATGGCGTTGGCCATGTGCGCCTTGGGAACGGCGATCTTCCAGGTCACCTCACGCCCGCCCTCCTCCTTCTCCTTGTGGGCGGTGATGTGGTTGCGCTCGAGCAGGACGACGATGTCGTTGGCCTCGCTCTCCGAGAGGTTGTGCTGGATCTCGGAGGCGCAGCCGGCCAGCAGCAACGCGCTCAGGGCGACGAACACGAGGTTCTTCAAGGGACTCGGCCTCTGGACAGGGTGACGTTGGAGGGCACACCTTAGCAAAAAGCCGAGCCCGGGAGGAATCTGCGGGAAGGCCGAGTGCGCACCCGCCATGGGGTCCTTTCGGTCGCCTTGGGCCCGTTGAAACGCTCGGCGGCTCGACCAGCTCGGGGTGTCGGAGCGACTTGGCTTCCGGGCGCTGCCGGCATTAGGGTATGGGCCTCGCGCGTGGATCGAGCCATCGACTACGACGCCTGAACGAGCAGGGCCGACATAGCAGTCCCCGCACGGATCCCCGAGGAGGGGACCGGGACGTGGCGAAGGTTGGGTTCAGGCTCGGGTGGCCTGGCGCCCGGCTCCCCGTGCGGCGAGCCGGTTTTTTTGCGCCTGGAGCTCCCATGCAGCCGCCGAAAGTCACCATCCACACGCTTCGGAAGATGAAGCAGGCACGCGAGAAGATCGGCGTGCTGACCGCCTATGACGCGGCCTTCGCGCGCATCTTCGACGAGGCCGGCATCGACGCGCTCCTCATCGGCGACTCGCTGGGCAACGTCATCCAGGGCGAGAAGTCGACCCTGCCGGTGACCATGGACCAGATGGTCTACCACTGCCGCATCGTGGCCCGCGCCGTTCGCCGAGCCCATGTCATCGGCGACATGCCCTTCATGAGCTACCAGGTCAGCGTCGAGGAAGCGGTGCGCAACGCCGGCCGCCTGGTGGCCGAGGGCGGCGTCGAGGCGGTCAAGCTCGAGGGCGGCGCGGAGTTCGCCGAGACCGTCGAGCGGATCGTGCGCGCCGGCATCCCGGTGATGGGCCACATCGGCCTCACCCCGCAGTCGGTGCACCGGATGGGCGGCTACGTCGTCCAGGGCCGCGACGCGGAGAAGGCGCAGAAGCTGCTCGCCGACGCGCTTGCGCTGGAGAAGGCGGGCGCCAGCTCGCTCGTGCTCGAAGGCATCCCCACCGAGCTCGCCGAGCAGATCACCGCGCGGCTGGGCATCCCCACCATCGGCATCGGCGCCGGCCCGCACACCGACGGCCAGGTGCTGGTCTGCTACGACATGCTGGGCATGAACCCGGACTTCACGCCCAAGTTCCTCAAGCGTTACGCCGAGCTCTTCCAGACCATCACCGGAGCGACGCGGGAGTACCTCGCCGAGATCAAGGCCTCGCAGTTCCCGGCGGACGCGCACTCGTTCCACTCGCCCACGGTCCGGCTCGTCGATGCGCCCGCGGACGGCGACGCGGAGCCGAAGGGGCCGCTGTACGGCGGCGGGATGCAGTAGCCGCCCAGCCCACTTCGTCCTTGATTGCATCGGTGCGGTGGAGCGAACTTCTCCCCGCTCGACTTCCACCCGGTCACTGCCAGGGCTGAAGGAGCCCCGCGCGATGACGCTTGCGGCTCACGAGGTGATCCGATGACCGACGTCCTGCGCACTGCCTCCGAGGTCCGCGCCCGCGTCCGCGCCCTGCACGCCCAAGGCAAGCGCCTGGCCCTGGTGCCGACCATGGGCTACCTGCACGAGGGCCACCTGTCGCTGATGCGCGAAGGCGCGCGTCGCGCCGACGTCTGCGCGGCGTCCATCTTCGTCAACCCCACCCAGTTCGGCCCCACCGAGGACCTCTCGCGCTACCCGCGGGACGAGGCGGGCGACGTCGCCAAGTGCGCCTCCGCCGGCGTCTCCTTCATCTGGGCCCCCGAGGTCGGCGAGGTCTATCCCGCCGGCGCGCAGACCTTCGTCGAGGTCGAGTCGCTGCAGAAGCGCTGGTGCGGCGAGAAGCGCCCCGGACACTTCCGCGGCGTCGCCACCGTCGTCGCCAAGCTCTTCACCGTCTTCGAGCCCGACGTCGCCCTCTTCGGCGAAAAGGACTTCCAGCAGCTGGCGGTCATCCGCCGCATGGCCCGCGACCTGCTCTTCCCGGTCGAGGTGGTCGGCATGCCCATCGTGCGCGAGGACGACGGCCTCGCCATGAGCTCGCGCAACGTCTACCTCTCCAAGGACGAGCGCGCCCGCGCGCTGGGCCTCTCCCGCGCGCTCAAGGCCGCCGCGCACCTGCGCACCAACGGCGAGCAGAGCGGTCCCCGGCTGGTCGAGACGGCGCTGATCGAGCTCGAGAGCGTGGGCGCCCGGATCGACTACGTCGCCGTCGTCGACCCGGACACCCTCGAGCCGCTGGAGCAGGTCACCGGGCCGGCGCGGATGCTCATTGCCGCGTACATCGGAAAGACGCGACTCATCGACAACTTCGCGCTCTAGCGGTCGCCGGTCGCATGGGTCCCATACGTCGCATACCTCCCATGGGTCCTATAGGACCGATAGGACGTATGGGACCGATAGGACGTATGGGACCGATAGGACGTATGGGACCGATAGGACCGATGGGATTCATGACCCGCCAGGCGATGCACTGGCCGAGCGAGCGCTCTCTTCAGAACTGGCCGGAGACGCCGACCCCGGCGCCGCTGGGCACCACCATCGGGGAGACCGAGACCGAGCCGGGCTCGTCGACGACCAGGGTGTACCTGCCGACCGCGCCCGCGATGAGCATCGCCGCGCCGGCGGCCTGCACGACGCCCATGGCGGCGGTGACGCCCGCGTTCAGCTCCCGGAAGCAGAGCCACGAGCTGCAAGGCGTGTTCAGGGTGTCCACCGCCGCGATGAACGGCCCGACGACCGGCACCGCGAGCTCGGCCTTGTTCGACGAGACGGCCATGAAGGCGGACAGGGCGTAGGGCACCGCGAAGGTGAGCGAGCCGGCGACGAGCAGGCCGACGCGGGGCCTCTTCTCGGCGTGGTAGCCGTACGGGATGGGGTCGCCGTCGGACCAGCGGCTGACGGCGAGGCGCAGCTCCCGCGCGTCCTGGGCGTTGGGCACCGGGGAGAGCGGCAGGTCCTGAGCGCGGGCGGTTGCGGGAGCGGCCAGCATCGAAGCGGCGACGAGGGCGGCGGCGAACGAGAAGAGCGAGCGGGTCATGGCGTTTCTCCGTGCAGGCAGCGGGTTCGGGCAGACCCTTCTGCAGCCGGGAGGCCAGGGGGGGTGGACGTGGGCAACCTGCGGATTTTGCTGGGATCCAGGCCGCTCCCCGGCGAGGACACGGGGCCGGTCTCGGCACAGTGAGCAGCGGGTTGCACAGCCACCGCAGCGCCGGTCCTCCCGACATTGATCGCTTTTCGGAGCGCGGGCACCCAAGCACGGCGAACGCGAACTTCTGACCCCGGAGAAACAACCATGCGCCGCGCCGTTGCCGCCCTCGCCCTCGCCGTCCTGCTGCCCGCCTGCAACTTCGTCACTGGCAGCGGGAAGATCGTCACCGAATCCAAGGAGCTGTCCGCCACCTTCACCAAGGTCTCGGTCGCCGACGCCATCGACGCCGTCGTCTCCGCAGGCCCCAGCTCGGTGCGCGTGACCACCGACGACAACGTCGTGGACTACGTGGACGTCGCGGTCCAGGACGGCGTGCTCAAGATTGGCGTTCGCGACGCCGCCTGGATCGTGCCGTCCAAGGGCATCCAGGTGCACATCTACACGCAGGCGCTGACCGCAGTCGGGGCCAGCGGCTCGTCGAAGGTCGTCGCGCAGGCGATGGCGGCCGACGAGTTCACTGCCAGCGCCAGCGGGTCCAGCATCATCGAGGTCTCCGGACTCGCCGCGAGCAAGCTGACCGCCGACGGCAGCGGCGCCAGCGAGTTCACGTTCAGCGGCACCGCCACTACGCTCAACCTCGAGCTTCTCCGGCGCGTCGAAGGGCTGCCTCACCAGCCTCTCGAGCACCCACGCCACCGTGAACCTCTCCGGCGCCTCCAGCGCGCAGATCGTCGCCTCGAGCTCGGTCGCCGGCAGCCTCTCCGGCGCGTCGACCCTGTCGGTCACCGGCAACCCGGCCCAGCGCTCCCTCGACCTGTCGGGCAGCTCGAACGTCGAGTACCGCTAGGCCCTTCAACGCCGAATCGCCCGCTTCACCAGCCGCGCCCTCATCCCGACATGAGGGCGCGGTTCTCTATCAGGTGCTGGCGCAGGTGCTCGCTGCGGGCGATGGCCAGGGCACGCTCGATGATGCGCAACGGCAGCCACCCCTTGGCCACCCCGTTGAACACGTGGACGCTGAACGCATCGAGGGTGCGCGCGCTGGAGTCCTCGCAAGCGCTCACCAGTCCGGCGTCGGCCCGCAGGTGCCGCAACCCGTCGAGCAGCTTGCCCAGGCGGGCCTCGTGGCTGGCCCACTCCTCGGTCACCGACTCCAGCGTCTTGAGCGAGGGCAGCTTGGCGCGCAGGGCTTCGTTCAGCTCGCGAAGCTCGATCTCCACGAGGTCGGTCGCCCGACGCAGCGCGCTCTCGAACCCGGCCGCCGGCTCGCCCGTCCTGGCCGCCCAGGGCTCGACCGCGGCGTGCACCTTGGCACCGGCGCCCTGCTCGAGCAGCCAGACCAGGTAGCCGCCCGCGGCGTCGAGCAGCTTGTGCGTGACCTCGGCGCCGAAGTCGGCGGGCGGAGCCGGGCCGTCGCCGGAGAGCTCGAGCCGGCGCAGGCGGAAGACGGCCAGCACCGCGGGCTCCTGAAGGAGCGCATCCAGCGCCGCGGCCAGCGAACGCAGGAGGGCCTCGTCGGCGGCCGCGCCGTCTTTCAAGCACGCCCCCAGCGCCGCCACCGCCCGGTCGTGCAGGACGTAGGGCGCGAGCTCCTCGGGGAGCTCACGCGTGCGCTCGAGCAGCCGCAGCGCCCGGCCGGGGTCGCGGGCCGCCAGGCGCGGGAAGGCCTCCAGCGAGAGCTCCGCCAGAGCGTCCGGCAACGCCTCGGGCGAGAGGCGGGCGCGCCGCAAGACTCCGGCTGCGTCGCGGCCGGCCCAGGATGGCGAGAACAGCACCTCGAGCTCCGCGGCGGCCCCCGCGAAGTCGCTGACCTGAACCCGCGCCCTCGCCGCGGAGGCGGCGAGCGAGACCCGGAGACGCACGAGCGCGATGTCATGCTCGCCGTCGAGCGCGTCGAGGGCACGGCCGGCCTCGATCGCCCGGCCTCGCTTCGCCTCCTCGAGAGCGTGGCCCACCGCACCGGCAGCTGGCAGCCCCAGCCTCAGCGCGAGCCCTTCGAGGTGGGTCCGCGCGGGCCCGGCCAGCTCCGCGCGTGCTCCGCCGGACGGGCCAATCGCCTCCAGCGCCCCGTGCGCTGCCGCTTCGCGCCCGGCGGAGACCAGCGCCGTGGCCAGCAACGCCCGGGCCGCGGGCGCGAACGCGGCCGAGCGCGCGGCGGCCTTGGCCAGCTCTTCGAGGCGTTCCGGGAGCCGCCCGCCCGGGCTGCACGAGCGCGTGAGCCCCAGGGCGAACCATGCCGCGGGGTCGTCCGCGTCGCGCAAGTGGTCGCCCAGGCTCAGCGAGGCCCCCTCGAAGTCGCCCGAGGCCAGCCGCTGCGCCGCGGCGGCGAGCGCGAGCGGCACGGGAGCCTGGTCGCGCAACGGGACGCCGGCGCCGACGGCTCGCTCCATGGCGGCGCCGACTCCCAGCATCGGCTCCTTGCGCAGCAGGCGCGCCACCACGCGGGAACGCGCTTCGGCGACCAGCTCGGCAGGGCCGTCCGTTCCGAGAATCTTCAGGGCGTCGTCCGCCCGGCCGGCCTCCAGCGCCCTGGCGCCTAGCCGGCGACTGCGCTCCCGCGCCCGCTTCGTCGCGGCCAACCCTCCGACCCGTGCCGCGGCTTGCCGGAACGCGGCATCGGCTTCGACGAGCCGGCCTCGCGCCGCCTCGGCCGCTCCCAGCACCTCCAGGTCGGACGCGCCGCCGGCCCGAGGCAGCCGGAGCCGCTCGGCGGCCTGACGCGCCTCGCCGCGCGAAAGCGCCTCGCGCGCCAGGAGGTGGCGAGCGGCTCCTCCGGCGTCCGACTCCTCTCTCGCCAGGTCGTCGAAGGCCGCGGGCTGCGTCGCCCGGTCGAGCAGGGCCAGCCCGAGCCTGGCGCCGCCGTGCGCCGGGGTCCGCTTCAACAGCTCCGCATAGGTGGCCCGAGCCTCCACCGGTCGGCCCAGCGCGTGGACCAGGCGGGCCCGGGCGTACTGCGCTCGCGGATCCTTGCGCGAGGCCAGACGCAGGACCATCGACGCCAGCCTGGGGCGTCCCTCGCCGACCAACGCGTGGGCCAGCAGCGGGAGCGCCGCGCTCCGGGTCCCACGCTCGAGCGCTGCGCGCGCGAGCGGGAGCGAGGCGGGCTTCTCCACGGCCAGGAGCGCCGCGCCGCGCAGGAGCGCTCCCCTCGCTCCGCCCGCCTTCGCGCCGTGCGCCGCCGCCGCCTCGTGGCGCTCCTCGTGGAGCGCGATGCGCGCCAGGTCGAAGTGGGCCAGGCGCCGCGCCCAGCCGACGGTGCTGCCGTCCAGGTAGCGCTCGTGCTGTCCGTAGGCGCGCTCGCGCTGGCCGCGCAGGAGCGCGATGCGGCCGGACAGCGCCAGGCCTTCGCGGTCCGCGCCGTAGAGCTCCAGCGCCCGCGTGGCCGCCGCGAGCCCCTCGACGAGCTCGGGGTGTCGGGCCTCCTTGGAGAACCGCTCGGCGCGGCTCACCAGCATCCGCGCGTAGCGAAGCGCCGCGAGGGGCGGGTGGCGCACGAAGCCCCAGTGCCCCAGCGCGAGCCCCAGCCGCTGCTGGCCCAGGGAGAAGAGCCGCGCCCCCATTGCCGCAGGCTGCACCAGCATCGCCGAGAGCAGGAAGGCCAGGGCGAGCCCCAGCGCCCAGAGCACCGGGTCGCGCAGCTCGGCATACCAGGCCCGTAGCCACACCTCGCGAGCGTTCGGCGGGCGAACGCCCTCGGCCTCGAGCCGCGACAGGCGCGCGAGGATCTCCGAGGGCGGCACGCCCGCGTCGTCCAGCCGTTCCTGCGGCCCGAGACGCGTCCCGGGAGGCAGGAAGCCGACGCGCGTGCCGAGCGTGGCGAAGATCCACCCCGACGGCGTGGGCAGCGGCTCGACCGCGCGCGCGACCTCGATGGGCACCGGCGCATGCTCGACTCCGGGCCCGGCTCTCGCCACGCCCCGCTCGAACATGCCGTCGAGCACCGAGGCTTCGAGCTCGGCGCGCAGCGCGTCGGCTTCGAGGCGCGGGGCCCCCAGGCGCAGGGCGAGCCCGAGCGCCTCGAGCGCGCCGGCGAAATTCTTCCCAGCGGCGCGAGCGCGGACCAGCGAGAGCGCCATCCGAAGAAGCTCGGGTGCCGGGTGGCCCAGCGCGATGGCCTGTTGCGCCCGCTGCAGCGCCTGCTCGGCGTCTCCTTCCAGGTCCGCCTCCTGCGCGCGCTCCCACACGAGCCCTGCCTGCTGCTTCCGGGCGCTCTCATGGCGCCGGCGGGCCTCGCTGGCGAGGAGGGCCGCGGGCACCTGCAGCTCGAGCGCGAGCGCGGCGTCGAGATCGGGCAGGGCCGCGGCGAGCAGCGGGTAAGCGAAGAAGGACTCGTCGCCCGCCGGAGCTGCGAGCCTCCTCGCGGCCACCGCCGCCGCGGTCCGGGGCATGCGCGCCAGGGCGGCCGCGAGCGGAGCCGCCTGGTCCTCGCGCGAGCGCAGCAGCGCGCCGAGCAGCGCCTGAGCCGACTCCTCGTCCGGGTAATTGGCGAGCGCCGCGGCCACCGCTTCGATCGCCGCGCGACGGCGCTGCTCGATCAGGCTGGTCGCCGCGGTGGCGTCCGGACCGAAGCGCTCCTGGGCCGCGACGCGCTCGTGCAGCAGCGGCCGCTGCGGCGCGGTGAGGTAGGCGTCCTTGGGCAGCCGGCGGTCCCGCTCGATGGCCACCACCTGCGCGTCGTACAGGCCGTGCGCCGCCAGCCGGTGCGGAAGCGCGAGCACGGGCGCCGCACGCTCGGGAAGGTCGATCAGCGCCGAGAGCGGACTGCCCGGGTCGTCGAGCGCCGGCAAAGCCCCCAGCAGGAATCGCCGCGCGGTAGGCCAGGTGCGCCCCAGCGCGTCGCGCGCGTCCTCCTGGTCCTTGGAGGGCCGGGCCGCGACCAGCACCAGCGTGCGGCCGGTGCGAGAGGTGAACTGCGTCGCGAAGTACTCGAGCGCGCCCTCGGGGACGCGGTCGGGGGAGGCGAGGACCTGGCCGGCGAGCAGGTCGGCGGCCTCGGCGGTGGCCTTCCAGCGGTGCTGGGCGCGGGCCTCGAAGTGCGGCGGCTCGCGGCAGCCGTCCAGGGCGCTCGGCCAGGCGAGCACCACGATCTGCCCAGAGCGGAGGTGCCCCACCGGCAGGGTCTGCTGCTGCACCCCGGGGCAGCGCAGGTGGACCAGGACCTTACCCAGGAAGAACGGCGGCTGGGTCGCGTTGCGCAGCTCGAGCCGGGGCGCGCCGACGCTCTCCTTCTCCACGGCGGCGGTGACCCCGACCTCGTTGTCCGCCGCCGGGGACAGCTGCGTCGTGCCCACCGGAGGAAGCCAGGCCGCGGCAGGCGAAGCGAGGCCCGGAAGCTGGCTTTGAAGCCGCTCGAGCGCCTTCTCGGCGTCTCGCAGCTCGTTGAGCTTGCTGAAGTCCGGGACCCTGAAGTCCGGCGTCGGCGGCGGCCGGTCGAGATCGCGTGTGGGCCCGCTCAGGAGACGGATGGCCACGAGCAGGGCAAGGGGCACCAGCGCCGCCGGCCACGCCGACCGCTTGCCTGGGCTGTTGTTGGGCTGGGCGGCCATCGTGCCGCCGGATCTTACCGCCGCTCTCGTCGTTGCCCGAGCCGCTCGATCCGCATCGCCAGCCGCAGCGACGTTCGCAGCCACCCAGGACGCTGCCAGGAAGTCTCTCCCGGATGTTGACCCGACCCCCTGCGGCCGTATCCTCGGGCCTTCGCTGAAGGAACCCTGGGATGGCCCGCCCGCCCGACAGCTTGCCTCCGTCACCGGACCCGACGACCGGCCCGCTGCCGGGCTCTGGGCCGCAGCTGCACGAGGACGGCGGCGACGACTCGACCTTGGTGCGCGACTCCCTGATCGGCACGGTGCTCGGCGAGTACCGCATCACCCGGCGTCTGGGCGAGGGAGGGATGGGGGTGGTCTACGCCGGCATCCAGCCCGTCATCCAGAAGCCGGTGGCCATCAAGATCCTGCAGTCCGAAGTGCTGGGGCAGGCAGACGAGGTGGACCGGCTCGTCGCCGAGGCCCGCGCCGCCAACGCCGTGCGCCACCGCGGCATCGTGGACGTCTTCGCCTTCGGCAAGCTGCCCGACGGCAGGCCCTACATCGTCATGGACCTGCTGCAGGGGGAGCCGCTCGACACCGTCATCGAGCGCGAGGCGCCGCTGACCATCGACCGCGTCCTCTCCATCCTCGACGACGTGCTCGACACGCTCACCGCGGCGCACACCGCGGGGGTCATCCACCGCGACCTGAAGCCCGCAAACATGTTCCTGGTCCGCCAGGCGCACGGCGAGGCGTACGTGCGCATCCTGGACTTCGGGCTGGCCAAGCACTCGGCGCCGGGCGGCGGCCCGCGGGGGCAGCGGGCGTCCACGGTCGCCGGGACGCCGCACTACATGGCGCCCGAGCAGGCGCTCGGCGAGGTCGTCGGCCCCCGCGCGGACCTGTACTCGGTCGGCTGCATCGCCTACGAGCTCCTGACCGGCCGCCTGCCGTTCGACACCGAGGACCCGGTCGAGCAGATCGCCAAGCGTCTCTCCACCGTCCCCGAGCGCGCGGCGAAGGTGGCACGGGTGCCGGCGAAGCTCGACGAGATCGTGATGCGGCTGCTCGAGCGCGAGCCGGAGGACCGCCCGGCGTCGGCCGCCATCGTGCGCCAGCAGCTGGCCAAGTACCGGCGCATCCTTCAGAGCGAGTCGACGGTGATGGGGCCGCGGCCGAAGGCCCCGGTCCTGCCCGATGCCGACGAGTCGACCGCTCGGGCCCAACCGGCCTTCACGCCGACCCCGGTCCCGGTGCCCGACCCGGTCCCCGAGGCAGCCCGCATCACGCAGCGCACCGGCAAGCCGCCCACCGCCCTCGCCGTCGGGGTCGCCGCCGCCGGCCTGGTGGCGCTGCTGGGAGTGGCGGCCGTCCTGCTGCCGCGCGCCGAGCCGGGCGCGGCCATGCACATCCCCAATCCGCCCGCCAAGGACGAGCCCGCGCAGGAGCGCCTGCCGGCTCAGCCACCCGAGAGGCTCCCCGAGCCCAAGCCCCCGCCGCCCGAGCCGCCCGCCGTCAAGGGGCCTCCAACGACTCAGCCCGAGCCGCAGCCTTTGCCCAAGCCCGCGCAGCCGAGGCCCAGGGCTGCGGACGCTCTGGAGGTCCACCGCAAGGCGGTGCTGGGGACGCTCGCCAAGGTCGCGTCCAAGAACAAGGACAACCCGGCGGTGATGAACACCGTCGCCAAGATCCGTGAGGCGGCGAACGCAGCCAGGTCCGAGGTGGAGCTCAAGAAGGCCGAGACCCGGATCGAGGACGAGCTGCCCATGCCGTAGGCGGCTGTGGGCTGTTATCGTGCCGCGTCATGTTCGCGCTCCCCCTCCTATTCGCGCTCGGCGCCGCCCAGCCTTCCGTCGAGCCGGTGGCAGTGGTCGTCCCCCTCCACGTCTCGGGCCTGAGCGCCAACGAGTCGATGGGGCTCGCCCTGCAGATCCACCAGATCCTGAGCGCCTCGGGCGTGCCTCTGGCGACGGACCCGGCGACGGCGCTCGTGAAGCTGGGGACGCAGTCGGCCGCGGCGGACGCGTGCCAGGGCGAGCCGGACTGCGCGGTGGCGTTGGCGAAGAAGCTCTCGGTGGTGGTGCTCATCGGCGTCGACGCAGCGGCCGGCAAGAAGGCCTGCGCGCTCCACATCGAGGCGGTGTCCGCCGCGGACGGCGCCAAGCTGGGCGTCATCGACCTCTCGAGCCCCCGCGAAGGGCTCAAAGCCGCCGACAAGGCCACGCTCCAGGCGTTCGCCCAGGAGATCGCGCCCAAGCTCGCCGCGCTGGCCCCGCCGAAGCCCAAGCTGCCGGAACCGCCGCCCCCGACGGACCTGCCGCGAGAGGCGGACCTGCGGCCACCGCCGCCGCCCGACGCGCCGATCCTGGGCGCCGACATCCCTTCGGCGCCGCCGGCGGGTGCCAGGCCTGCGGTCGTTGGGACCGCGGTCGGCGCAGGCATCGCCGCGGCCGCAGCCATCGCGCTCGGCGTCGTCGGCTACGTGCAGGAGCCGCCGCAGGGGCCCACACCCGACCTCAACTGGGACCAGGCCTTGGCGAGGGCCAATACGGCCAATGTGTTGTACGGCAGCGCAGGTGGGGCGGCGGGAGTTGCGGCCGTCCTCGCGGTGGTGGCAGTGGTGCTCCAGCTCAGCGAGTGAGAGCGCCAGGAGCGCCCGTGGCTGGGGCCTCGCGCCAGGACTTCGCGAGCGACCGGTAGAACTCGCCGGCCGCCAGCCGCTCGGGAAGCCCTGCGACCTGCGCGTCCCCGAGCTCGACAATCGTCCAACCGCCGCCTTCCAGCTGCGCCACGTCCATCGTGAAGAAGCGGCTGCGCACGCGCTTGGCCACCTCCAGGAATGGCGCGAGCTCCGGGACCGCGCCGCCATCGGCCGGCCCCTCCTCCCAGTACGGCGCCGACTGCAAGAGCGCTCCGTCCAGGAAGAAGAGCCTGAACTCCTTCGACAGCGGCATGCCGCTCTTGGAGTGCGTCGCCAGCGGCGCGAACCTGACGAACTCGCGGAAGACCAGACCGCCCGCGAGGTCCTCGCCCTGCAACTCCAGGAACCGGCCCACAACGCGGGCCACGGTGTCTCGGTCGCTCGCCGAAGGGATGAAGCAGGCCTCGGCCCACTCGTGCTTGCGGCTCTTCACGTAGTCCTTGAGCACCAGCGGCCGGTCTCTGAACGGCGCGAGCGCCTTCATCACCTCGCTCAGTTCGGTCACGCCAGGCGGCAGCCAGACCGACTTGGGCGTCAGCGGCGCGATGACCTCATAGGAGTCGGGGAACCAGTGACAGTGCTGGTACTGCTCCGGCGTGTTGACCTGCGTGACGCCGCGCTGGCGCAGGGCGTCGAACAACAGGCGGTACCTCTGCGGCGACATCATCCAGCCCCGGTAGAGGGCGCTGCTCGCCCGGGCCTCGAAGCGCTGGAGCGCCTTCTCCGGCGCAGCCTGGTCCACGAGCGCCTCGAAGGAGAAGAGCGACCAATGGCCGCCGACCGACTCCACCGCGGCCCGCTCCGGTTCGTAGACCGAGTCGACGGAACGGCTGTGGGACGGGTCGGAGCAGAACAGGACGAAGGGCGCGGGCATGGCTTCCTCGGGGCGGTACTCCAAACGCCGACGGCCAGCCTCGAAAGGCTGGCCGTCGAACGATGAGATTCAGATCGCGTTCGACTTCGAGCCCGCGTCCTACCCCTTCGGGCCGCCGAAGTCGCAGCGAACCTTGACGTTGCCCAGCATGAACATGTCGCCGTCGTTCAGCTGGCGCTTGTTGATCCGCTTCTGGTCCATCCAGGTGCCGTTCGAGGAGTTGAGGTCCTCGAGGATGATCTGGTTGCCCTGCCGCAGGATGACGGCGTGCTCGCGCGAGACGCGGTTGGACAGGAGCACCAGGTCGCAGTGCTTGCCGCGGCCCATGACGAAGCGTTCCGTCCCCAGGAGAACCGGCTCGCCACCTTCGACCTGCAGGTAGACCTCGGGTGGCTCCTCCTTCTTCGGAGGCGGCGCGGTCGGCTGGCGGCGCCCGGGAGGCTGTGGCGGGCGGGCCTGGGTCTTGGCATCCGGCGGCAGCTCGTCCTCGTCCTCGTCGGGCAGCGGCGCGGGGGCAGGCTCCGGCTCGGGTTCCGGCTCGGGCTCGGGCTCGGGTTCAGGCTCCGGCTCGGGCTCTGGCTCCGGCTCGGGCTCTGGCTCCGGCTCGGGCTCCGGCTCGGGCTCCGGCTCGGGCTCGGGCTCGGGCTCGGGCTCGGGCTCGGGCTCGGGCTCCGGCTCTGGTTCAGGCTCTGGCTCAGGTTCGGGTTCTGGCTCAGGTTCAGGCGCCGGTTCCGGCTCGGGCTCAGGCTCAGGTGCAGCAGCGTGTTCGGGTTCCGGCTCGGGCTCGGGCTCGGGTTCTGGCTCCGGCTGAACGGGAGCCGGCAACCGCGACTTCCTTCCGACCTCTTCGTTGATGGCCTTGACGCGGTCGGCAGCCTTGGAGCGCGCCGGCGTGGCGTCGGGCTCGGGAGCTGGCTCCGGCGGCGCGAGCGGGATGGGCTTCGGACGCGAGCTGGAGGCCGGCTTGACGGGCGCGGGCTCGGGGAGCTCCTGGGGCGCGGGGGTATGGTCGGGCTCCTGCATCGCCTCCGCGGCCACGTTCCTGGCCGGGGCGACGTCGGCAGGCGCACCCAAGCGACCCGGCAGCACGTAGCCGTTGAGCCGCGCGAGCGTGAAGACCGCCTGGCTCAGCAGCATGTTCGCGTCGACGCCCATCTCCTGGGCCATCGCGTCCAGCGCGTCCCAGAGGTGGTTGGGCAGTTCGACGGTCTTCCCTGTCCGGCCGGTGCTCATGTCAGCTGTCCCTCAGGTTGTCCTGCCACGGAGAACGGTGTCCCGCATCGGCGAGCCACCGGAACATCGCAGCCATCTCCGCGTACTCGTTCTCGCACATCGAAACCAGCGCCGGGTGGAGCTGGTCGACGTCCATCCCTTCCCACTTGAATCCCGGAACCTTCGACTTCCTGGCGCCCTCGCCGCCGGTCACCCGCTGGTCGCGGGCGCGCCACAGCCGCTCGACCGCCATCCCGGCGGCCTGCCCGAAATCCTGGGGCGGGGCGATGGTCTTGGGCAGGGCGATCTCCTCGAGGCCGCAGGCCCAGCACAGCCAGGTCGCCGCGGTCCACTCGGCGCGCGCCAGCCGCTGGATCTCGGGCAACCCCAGGCCGGTCACCGCCAGGTGCTCGTCGACGGAGACCTCCTGCTCGTCGCCGCCGTCGAAGGCGAACTCGTCCAGCTTGACCCGGCCCTTGGGCAGCTGCGCCCCGACGTCGGGCAGCAGCCAGGCCGGCGCGAAGCCCTGCTGCACGAAGGAGAGCTGCGCCTCGCGCAGGATGGAGAGGCGGGTCAGGTACTTGAGGAAGACGGCCCGGATCTGTGCGGGCGGCTGGGCCGGCGCCTCGGGGAGCCCGTCGTAGCGGGTCTGCGGCTTCTCGCGCCCAGGCCAGAACTCGAAGCGCGGGAAGAGCAGGCCGGCGTAGGACACCAGGAACCGGCCTTCGCCGGCGTCGGCCGCCCCGCGCGCCTGGCCGTCCTCCACCGCCAGCTCGGCCAGCCCCAGCGACATCAGGATGAGCGAGCGGGTGAACAGGTACTCGTTCTTCTCCGGCTCGAGCAGGATGGCGGCGTTGACGTAGTCGAGCGCCGCGCGCGGCTTGCCTTCCTGGTCCAGGCGGATGGCGACCGCGCGGAAGATCGGTGCCGGGGACGCACCGCGCAAGAGCACGTTGAGCAGGACCGGCAGCGGCGCCTCGGTCCGGGTGATCTCCGCGGCGATCTCCTCGGCGTGGGCCGCAGCGCGGGGCAGGGCGATGAGGGTGTGGATGTCGAGGAAGTCGTTCACCGTGGCCGAGCAGGCCATGGCCCGCGCCGCGGCGAGGATGGCCTCCGCCGGGCGCTTCTGGGCGAGGTACTCCTCGCCAGCCAGGAGCCACTCGTCGGCCGGCTTGCCCTCGTTGGCGAGCACCGGCGAGCTGGCGAGCTTGTCGGCGTCGACCTTGGGGCCCAGGTCCTTGCGGATGACGGTGTGCTCCGAGGCGTCCTTGAGGCTCCACGGGCCGACCGCGTGGTCTTCCTCGAAGCTGCCGGACTCGGTGGTGATCGACGGATCGCGGTACTGGCCGGCGACGCTGCAATCCACCGCGGGGCCGCTGCGGCAGCCACCGTGCCAGCGGACCTCCGCGACCACTGCACCCTTGGAGTCGAAGCTCTTCCAGACGCCCTCGCGCAGGTCCTCGGCGTAGACGCCTTCCTCGGCCTTCTTGCCGTTGGGGTGGAAGAGCGTGGACGGGCCGGCGCGAACGTCCTCGACGTACTCGGTCCGTTCGGCCAGCTCGCCGCTCGCGGTCCAGCGCTGCCAGGTGCCGTTGCGGCGGCCCTGAACGTCCAGCGTCGCCAGCACCCAGCCCACGTCGGGCTGGAACTCGGCCTCGTCGGGCACCAGCGGCGGGCGCTCGGGGTAGGGGTCGCCGTCCGGAGTCAGGCGGGTGCCTTCGGCGTCGAAGTGGCGCACCGCCAGGACCCGGCCCTGCTCGTAGTCCATCTCCGAGCGGCGCACGCGGTCCGACATCCCCGGGGTGAGCATCTGCTCCTGGGTCGGCTCGTCGCAGGCGTGCCAGGTCCGGGTGCCGTGCAGCTCGCCGTCGAGGAAGGAGCCCTCTTGCGAGACCTGGCCGTTGTTGTGGAAGCGCTTGAACGGCCCGTTGGGCTTGCCGTCCTTGAAGGTGCACTCGTTGCACAGCGAACCGTCGCGGCGCCAGTACTTGGCGACGCCGTTCCTGGTCTCGAGCGCCCACTCGCCGTCAGCGCCGTTCCAGACCGCCTTGGGCGGCACGTTTTTGGGCCTGGCTGGGACCTCGGCCATGTTCAGTCTTTCGGGAGCGCAGGTTGGAAGAAGGCGCGAGCCCGACGCGTGACCGTATGCTGGCCCTGCTGAACCGGTCAAGTTTTGGTACGGCCTGCCTTTTCGGCTGCCGGAATTGAGTCGAAGCAGCCGTTGGCGTGAACCCCGACGGGTTTCGGGTAGACTGCGCGCCGTCCAACTCTGGGGCTCGTTCTGGGAGGCGCATTGGACGCCAAGCTGTCGATTCTTCTGGTGGAGTCGAACCTCGCCGTCGCGAGCCCCATCCGCGCCCAGCTCGAGCGTGCCGGCTACCTGGTCGACCTGGCCTACTCCCCGGAATCGGCGCTCGCGCGGGCTCGGTCGGGGAAGGTGGACGCGGCGCTCCTGGGCGTCTCCGGGCTGGACGGCGAGGGCCTGGCGCCCCGCCTCCATAAGATCGATGCGGACCTGCCCATCTGCCTGCTCTCCCCCGCGGACGATGACGCCTTGGACTGGCGCGCCGAGGCCGCCGGGGCGGACGCCTCGCTGGCCGGGACCTTGACCGGCGCCAACCTCGACAGTCTCGTGCGCAGCCTGGTGAAGATCGGCGCGCTGCGGCGTCGGCTGACGGGCCGTGGAGCCGCGCTACCGGCCTCGCCACGGCCGAGCAGCGTGGAGATCGAGGTCTTGCCGGAGTCGGTGGTCGACTCGGTCGAGGAGGTCGTGGAGCAGGCGGGCGAGCCGCTCCCTGCCAGGGGCGCCGCCCCCAAGCCCATCCAGGGCGCGAGCGCGGGTGGCTTCGACTTCTTCCGCAGGCTGTTGCTGGTCGAGGTGCACCGCAGCCGCCGCTACCGCTACCCGCTGGCCTTCCTGCTCGCTTCGATGGACGGGTGGAAGGAGCGAGCCGCCCACCTGGCGCCCATGGATCAGGCTTCGTTCATGGGCCGGGTGCTGCGCACGGTGGTCAAGAGCGTGCGCGACGTCGACCTGTGCGCCCTGTATGGCACGGACCGGTTCGTGGTCTTCATGCCCCACACCGGGCACGACGGGGCGCGGCTGGTGGCCAACCGGCTGCGGGACCGGATCGCCGCGGTCGAAGGCGAGCTGACCGACATGACCGCCTCCATTGGCCTCGCTTGCTACGACGGTCAGGGGCAGATCAGCTACGGCGCGCTGCTGCGCGAAGCGACGCTGTCGCTCAAGCAGGCCCAGGCCGAAGGCGGCAACCGGATCGTCGTGTCCGAGCAGGAGTTCGGCGGCGACAAGGTGAAGAAGCCCGCGAAGGCGAAGAAGAAGTAGGGACGGGCCTCGCCTGACCACCTCGCCCGCTCCGCGAGCCTCACCCCCTGTCCCCCTCTCCGGCTTCGCGGAGAGGGGGAACTCGGACTCCACCCAACGCCCACCCCACGCCGCCAGCCATCGGGCTGGCCAGCCTGCACGCACCTCAACGACCTTCCGACATCACCAGCGCGGGAGCCCTGACCCTCCGGCCCTTTCAGATAAGGCGCGAATGTCAGGGTGGGCCCGGTGGCGTGGCAGCCACGGGTGACCCCACCCTCGAATTCATTGGGGAATTCTGGGTCGCCCGGCCGGGCCCATGCCTTGCAAACCGGCTCCCCGGCACGCAGTTGAACCCGAAGGAGTCGAAGATGCGTCGCGCTCTCCTCCCCGCTTTCCTTTTCGCCTTCGTCCTCGCCGCCGTCCCGACCGCCGCCTTTGCCGCGGGTCCGGTCCTTCAGGGCGGCTACACCCGCACCGAGGTGGCCGGCGGCAGCGCCCGCTACAGCGACCTCAACGGCGGCGCCTACAAGGTCGGCTTCGAGATCGGCAGCCACCACTGGCGCAGCGAGTGGGCGTTCAACCAGACCATGCTCAACGGCTACAGCTGGCAGAACGGCGGGGCGCACAAGCTCACCCTGAGCGGCTTCAGCTACCAGCTCTCCTTCCTGTTCCGCGAGACCGGCTTCACCCCGTACATCGGCCTGGGCGCCGAGATGGGCCTCGCCCAGCTCCAGGAGAACGGCTACTCGTACGACTACTACCTCTACACGCAGACCTCAGACGGCGGGTACATCCGCCCGTACGCGATGCTGGGGCTGCGGATGCAATTCGGCTTCGGCCTGGCCCTGCGCGGCGAGGTGAACGCGAGCTACTACGGAGACTTCGTCTCCATGAACACCATGCTCGGCGTCTCCTACACCTGGTAGGCAACGCGACCAGCACGCAGACAGAAGCTCCGAAGCCTCGAGGCGCCCTCGCTCTCCCCCCGCAGCGATGGCGCCTCGACTTTTGCGGGGATCGATCAGCGGAAGCGGAGCCTGGCCTCGAGCGCCAGGGCGCCCGCGTCGTGGAAGAGGTCGGCGTAGACGTCGCGGACGGGCAGGAGCGGCTGCAGCTCCGGAGCGGACTCCACCATCGCGGCCATCATCATCGCCAGCTGCTTCTGGCGCGGCGAGTCGACGTCCGCGCCGCCGGGGAGGGCCGGGTTGCGCAGCTGGTCGATGAATCCGGCGACGTCGAGGAAGAGCAGTTGGTGCCCGGCGGAGAGCGCCCTCTCGGGGACCGCGGCGCGCACGGCCTGCGAGAGCCGCTGGGCGGTCGCAGATGGGTTGAGCGTCTTGGCCAGCGGCGCCTGGTGGCCGAAGACGGCCGCGCCGCCTGAGAGCGCCACGCCCGACGGCTCCTCGCCCTTGAACTTCCACCCCACCTCGGCCGCTTCGAGGTTGCCGGCCGCGGCCGCCTGGTCGAGCCGGCGCTTGGCGTCCTCGGGGGCCTTCAGGCTCATGGCGCCGACGAGCAGCAGCTTGGGGCTGCCGCCATGGGCGACCTCGCGCAGCACCGTCGCCAGATCGAAGTAGGCCGCGAGCCCCACGCCACCCGAGACCGCCGCCGCCAGCGCGTCGAGCCGCAGGCCTGCCGAGCCGAGCGCCTGGTCGACCTTCTGGCGGTCGCCGCTGGTCATCCAGTCGGAGAGCGCCTGGCCGGCGACGGACAGCGACAGGTAGGCGGCGGCTCCGGCGGGCGCCTGGGCATCCAGCTCCACCTTCCCCGGCGCCACGAAGGTCCGCGCCAGGAGGGCCTGGCCTTCGGCGTCGAAGGTCAACCTCGCCTGCAGCGAGAGCTCGGACTCGCGGTTCGACAGGCCCGCGGCCAGCGCCTTGGCGTGCGCGCGCAGCGCCGCGGCGTCCTTGCCCAGGTCGTCGCGCTGGGGGATCTCGCTGCCGCGGACGAACAGGAAGGCGTCGTCGCCCTGGACCTGGGCGCGCAGCTTGGCGAACTCGGCGTCGGCCATCAGCCCGGTGGGCGGGCAGGGCGCAGCGAAGTCGAGCTTCGGCTCACTCGGCTCGTCGACGCCCAGGTGCATGTAGAGGTAGCCGCCGTGGGCGCCGAACTGGACCTTCGCCTTGCCGATCTCCGCGATGGTCGAGCTCCCGGGCCCCGGCGTGAAGCTCACCTGCTCCTGCTTGGCGAAGGCGGTCCGCGCGGCCTCCAGCGCCGAGCGCTCGTCGAAGATCCCCACGATGAGCCAGGTGCCGGTGTCGTCAGGGAGCCAGGCCAGCGCCAGGCCCTCCTCCGGGTCGACGCCGGAGGCGAGGACCTGCTCGGGCCGCGAGGGGTCGAAGCCCAGCGTCTTCTCGAGCACCTCGAGGATCTTCCGGGTCCGCTCCGCGCCGGCGACCCGCTCGGCGACCGCCAGGTGCTGGGGGATGCGAGCGAAGAACCGGTCGACGATGAAGGCGGCGCGGGCGTTGGGCGGGACGGCCGTGGCAGGCGGGCGGCGGGCGACGTGCACCTTCGACTGGTCGACGCGCGTGCCGCGCTCGTCGGCGACCTCGATCTTGAGCGAGTACTCGCCCGCGCGAGGCCAGGCGTGGGCGACGACCGGGCCCTCGGCCGACGAGCCGTCGCCGAAGTCCCAGCGGATCCGGGTGCCGACGGGGACCTGCTCCTCGGCCGAGCCGAACGAGAGCGCGAGGCCCGAGACGGCCTCGCGATCGCCTCCGGTTCGGGCGGGGAAGCGGTGGGCGCAGGAGGCCAGGGCGAGCGGCGCGAGCGCTGCGGCGAGGAGGCGGCGAGGAGTCATGCGACAGCTAAACACCGCTTCCGAACGCAGCGTCAACCAGCGGGGGAGGTGAGGCCCGGACCGCGCGCCGCAGGGCGAACGAGAGACCACCAACGTTGCCGGCCCGGCGGTACTTCCTCACGTTTGGGAAGGTCCGGCGCGAAGCCGGAGGAGGGGCCCATGCCCGCACGCGTCGCCAACATCGTCGTCGGCGTCTGGCTGTTCGTCAGCGCGTTTCTCTGGAAGCACGCGCCCCAGCAGATGACGAACACCTGGATTCTGGGGCTCCTGTGTGTCGCCTTCGCGCTCATCGCGATGGCCGTGCCGGAGGCGCGCTACCTGAACACCGCGCTGTCCATCTGGCTGTTCGTCTCGGCCTTCGTGCTGCCGCGGGTGTCGACGGGGACGGTCTGGAACAACGTGATCTGTGCCATCGCCATCTTCCTCTTGTCGCTGACGCCGACCGAAGCGGTGCCGGCGGTCCGGCGACCGGTGCGACAGAGCGGCATGTGACCGGTCGCCCGGCGCGGATCGCGCCGAGGTCAGAACTCGAAGCCGATCCCAAACATCCAGACGTTCGCGGAGAGGTCCATCGCGCCCTTGCTGATGCCGAAGTTGTCGGCAGAGATGCGCATGAACTGCGCGTGCAGGGCGACGGAGTTGACCCCGAACTCCTGGTCCAGCTCGCGGCTGAGCCAGGGGTCGATGAAGTTGAGCTCGAGCGCGAGCCCAACGCCGAGCTCGTAGCCGACCTTGCCGCCGATGGCGTCGGTGGTGCCGAGCTTGGCAATGCCGCCGCCCCCGTTGGTGACCCACCAGAAGGTGTAGGCGAGACCGGCCTTGAAGAACGGGACGAGCGGCACGCCCCAGCGGCGGGCGACGTAGTCGAAGCGGTAGACCGCCAGCAGGCGGACCGGGAGCATGTTGAGCGAAGTGAGGTCCGGCGCGGTCTTGCCGGCGTCGACTCCGGAACCGTAAATGCCGTGGCCGTAGACGACGGCGTAGTCGACGGCGATTCCGGCGGCGACGGTGCCGAAGCCCCTCCAGATCTCCCAGTCGAACTCGAGGCCGAACGTCCAGAGCATCTTGCGGCCGAAGACGTCCTTGTAGGGCGCGCCGTTGAGTCCGGGCTGGCCGTCGACCGCCGGGCGGAACTTGCCGCCGTTGAACTCGAGGTAGAAGTCGCGGGGCGACTCGAGCGAGAGCTCTTCTGCGCGGCGGGCAGCACCGACGCGCCAGGCGACTCCTCAGCTACCGCAGACGAGCTGGGCACCGCGGCGAGGAGGAGTGTGGCGAGGGCCAGGGCGAAGGTCTTCATGGCGCCCTCCTGCGGCGGATGAAGGCCAAGGCTGCGAGGCTCGCGATCGGGACGAGAACCGCCATCCCCGCCGTCGAGCAGCCGAAGCCGGCCTTCTCGTTGCCTCCGGCGCACTGGTAGCGCCGGTAGAAGTCGTGGACGGTGACCGGGGTCGCGTCGCGCGGGTCGCTCCCGGTGCTGACGTTGCCTGCCTGGTCCACCGCCACCAGCACGAATTCGTACTGCTGGTCGTTGGTGAGGTCCTTCACGCGGCCGGTGCTGATGTTGTTGTTGTTGTCAGCGATTTCCACCGAGGACCAGACGCCACCGTCGGTCTCAGCGGGATTGAACGAGGGCGAGGCATCCCAGGTCGGTCCGGCGTCGAGCCCTGGGGCGGCGGCATCGGGGGGAGTTGCGGCCGCGTCGTCTCCTTCAGCACCGCCGGCGCCTCCTCCCAAGGACGAGTCTCCGGAAGACGCGTCTCCGGAAGACGAGCTGCCGCAGATGTTGGTGTTCGACGATGGCGGCGACCCATGTTTCCGGTAGTAGATCACCCAGTGGTCGGTGCCAGCCTGCGAATCCCAGTTGAACGAGATCGTGCTGTCGCCGGCTGCGACGTTGGTGATGATCGGCTTGGTGGGCTGAACGCTGTCGTAGGTGAAGGTGACGGACTTGGTGAAGGCCACCTCCCAGCTCGTGCCGACACCGCTATTGTTGGCGACGAGCGTCGAGCTCACCGCGCAGACGTTAAAGACCTTCTCCGTGTTGGCGGGGCAGTCCTTGACGAGGTCCTTGCCGACCAGCTTGAGAGTCCCCGACTTGTTGCCCGAGATCGTCGTGATTCTCGTCGGGTGCAAGAGAACCAGGTCCGTGTCGGCCGCGGTTTGTGGACAGGGCTTTGTGGTCGCGAAGACGGTGAGCTGCACCTGTTGGTCGGCGAATCCCGAGGGATAGTCGTAGGCGATCAAGGTGCTGACCGTGCCGTCCTCGCAGGCCTTCTGGTTGAAGGCAGAGGCGCTGCCGTTGGCGATGGCGATGGTGGGCTCATTCTGCTGGACGACGGTCGTATCCGCCCAAGCAGCGCTCGGGGATGCAAGAGCGGTCATCAGCAACAGGGATGTCAGTCTGAGTCGCATGGAGAGTTCCGGGCTATGGGCCGCGCGGCTTCCTAGCAATGGCCGAGCCATGACGTCGTGCCATCAAACCCCTTGAATATCAAGGCGTTTGCCGAGCTAGTTCGTGGCGCTCCTTGGTCAATTTGGCAGGCCCCCATCCCGCCGCTGCCAGAATGTCACATCCAGGAGGTGTCCTGGGGAGTCCGCGACCGGGGGCGAACCCGAGTCTGGCACCGGGCTAGTCCTGCAAATCCGAGCACTTGACTCACTTCGCCCCGTTGGCGGCGTCCCGGCAGCAGCGGAAGCCGATGGCCTCACCTTGCTGTGTGACGGGTTGGCCGAGCCGCTCTTCCTGCTCGCAGCCCATGCTCTTGCCTTCGTTCCCGTAGCCGCCGCCGATGAGGTCCGCCGGGTTGCCATCCCCTTGAGTGTCGGCCAGCCACTCCCAGACATTGCCGGAGAGATCGTAGACGCCCTCCGGAGTCTGGCAGTCGGGCATGGATCCCGTGGGCTGAGGATGCTCGCCCTTCTTCTTGGCCACCGGGCGATCGGCACAGCGCTCGGCCTTGAACGCGTCGCCGTACGCGAACTTGCGCTTGCCGTCGGCGCCCTTGCAGGCCGTCAGCCATTCCGCGCGCGAGCACAGCCGCTTGCCGGCATTGGCGCAGGCGGCCCTGGCTTGGAGCTGGCTCACGCGGACCGCTGGCGTCGCGCCCTGCTTCGAGACCGCCTTCGCCGTCGTCCCTTTGCCTTCGCGATCGCCGGGCTCGCCGCCTTCGAGGCTCGCCTCGTAGCGATCGATGCAGGCCTTCCCGCCCGGAACGAGCGCCATCTCCGCGGGGCAGGCGGCCTTCGGCGAGCACGAGCAGAGGGCGGCAGCGACGACGAGACCGAAGAGCGGGACGAGGGCAGGGCGCATGGCGCGCGCGATTCTATCCCTACCCCTCGGCGATGGCGTCCACCGTCCTGGCCTGGCGCACCCGCGCCCCCTCGTACTCGCGGACCGCCTGCGCGAACGCCGCGTACGCCAGGATCTGATCGGTGGAGATGAGCCCCAACACCTGACCTCGTCCGTCCTCGAGGACCGCGATGCCGCGCGGGCCCACCAGCTCCAGGCTCTCCGAGAGCCGCTGCGAGACGCGCACCACCGGGAAGCTCGGTGAGGCGGGCGTGGGCTACGAAGGCGTTCGGCCCCAGCCGCGCGAGATCGCCCTCCAGATCGTCGCGGTGCAGCGCGCCCACCAGCTCGCCGCCCTCGAAGACCGGCAGCGCCACGGCGCTCGTGCCCAGGAAGGTGCGCGCCGCGTCCGCCAGCCGGTCGTACGCGCTCAGCGTCGGCAGCGCGCCCACCGCGAGCCGTCCCGCGGGCTCGTCGCCGAGCGCGGACTTGAGCTCCACCTGCCGCCGCTCGGCGCCCGCCGCGAACCAGACGAAGACTGCGATGAGCACCAGCATCGGGTTGCCGAACAGCCCCGCGACGCCGAAGACCACCGCGAGGCCGCGACCGATCTTCGAGGCGATGCGCGTCGCCGACACGTAGGGCAGCTTCCAGGCGAGCAGCGCACGCAGCACCCGGCCGCCGTCGAGCGGGAAGGCCGGGATGAGGTTGAAGACCGCCAGGCCCAGGTTGGCCAGCGCGAGCCGAGTCGCGAACGAGCCGGTGGCGACGCCGACGCCCTCGAGCGGATGGGCCGCTCCCGCCAGCCAGACCCCAGCGCCGAGCACGGCGGCGATGGCCACGTTGACCGCAGGCCCCGCGATCGCAATGACCGCCTCGGCGGCAGGTCTCGTCGGCATACGCTCGAGCTGGGCGACGCCGCCGATGGGCAGCAGGGTGATGTCGCGGGTCTGCACGCCGAAGCGCCGCGCGGCCAGCGCGTGTCCCAGCTCGTGCAGCAGGACAGAGCCGAACAGGGCCGCCACGAACGCGACGCCGCTCGCCGCCGCTCCCACGCCGCCTCGGAAGAGGTGCACCGCCCCGATGGCCGCCAGCAGCAGGGCGAAGGTGTAGTGGATCTTCACGTCGATGCCGAACAGCCGCCCCAGCCTCCAACCACCGGTCTTCATCTTCCGCCTCCAGACATTCCCGGCCTCATGCCGGGTCGAACAGGCGCCCGTTGGATGTCCATCCCGAAGTGACGGATTCATCGAAACTTTGAAACGGTCCTGTCGAGCCTGGCGACATCTAGGGGTGGGCGTTGGGCCGCGGGAGCGGGCCGGTTTCTGGGCACACCGATAGGGCGTGGTAACTTCTCGTGCCGTGGAAGCCGCCGGCACGACGCTCTTTGGCAAGTACCTGCTCCACGAGCGAATCAGCTCGGGGGGCAAGGCCGAGATCTGGCGGGCCACCCGACAGGGCGGGAACCGCTTCGTGGTCATCAAGCGGCTGCGGCCCAGCCTGGCCAAGGACGCCGACCTGCAGGCCATGTTCATCCGCGAGGCCAAGGTCGCGGTGCAGCTGTCGCACCCGAACATCCCGCAGGTGTTCGACCTGGGCCTGGTCAACGGCGACTTCTACATCGAGCTCGAGCACCTGCCCGGAGCGAACCTGCGGCAGATCCTGCCGCGTTGCCCGGGACCGGGGGTCATCCCGCACGACCTGGCGGCGTTCATGGCCGCGGGCCTGTGCGACGCGCTCGACCACGTGCACCGCAAGGGCGGCCCCACCGGCGAGCCGTTGATGCTCGTCCACCGCGACGTGGCGCCCGACAACTGCGTGCTGACCTACGACGGGCAGATCAAGCTCATCGACTTCAGCGCCGCCACCGGCATGGCGCCGCTGGGCGCCTCCCCCTACCTCTCGCCCGAGCAGCTTCATGGCGCTCCGGTCGACCGGCGCTCGGACGTCTTCTCGCTGTCGGTCATCCTCTACGAGGCGCTCAGCGGGCGGCGGCTCTTCGCCTCGCCGGCGACGCCGCTCTCGCGCGAGCTGCACTGCTGCAAGCCTGTGCTCCCGCTGCGCGCCATCAACCCGAAGATCCCCTCCGACCTCGAGCGGATCGTCATGACCGGCCTCGAGCACGACCGCTCCAAGCGCTACCAGTGGGCCTCGGAGATGGGCGCCGCGCTGTGCGGCTACCTCGTGCGCCACGCCGAGAACGTCAATCACGCGACGCTCAAGGACTTCATGGACGGGCTGTTCGCCAAGGAAGTGGCCCAGCACGCCGCGCACCTGGCCGACCTCGCCCGGCGCGCCCCGCAGCCTCCGCCGGCCCGCGTCCCCGACCACGATCCCGTGCACGCCAGCAGCGGCGGCTTCGACTTCGAGATCGACGAGAGCCTGATGCAGCACGTCGTCCCGAACCCCGAGCCGGCGATGGAGGAGCTGACGCTGCCGCGCGGCCCGGCCGAGGACGGTCCGGCCCCGACGATCCTCGTGCCCATCACGCTGACGCCCGGAGGCGACCCGGTGGTCCACGCGCCGGTGGCGAAGACCGACGCGCACCCAGCGTTCGCCGGGCCGGCCAGCTCCGGACCGACCGAGGCCGTGCCCGGCAGCGAGGTCGCATCGAGCAAGCGGCGGGCGCAGCGCTGGCGCATCGCCGTCCCGGTACGCGGCGTGTGGGGCAGCGGCGGCAAGCTCACCAACCACTTCGGCGCCAGCCTGGTGAACCTCTCCACGACCGGCGCGAAGCTCAAGCTCGACGACGCTCAGCCACTCGCCGTCGGCACCCAGGTCGGGTTCACGCTGCCGCTCAAGCTGCACAACATGATCGCGCTCGAGGGCGTCATCCGGCGCGTCGTGGGCCGGGAGATCGGCGTCGAGTTCGTGCAGCCGCACCCCGAGCTGCTCAAGCTCCACCGGGTCAAGTAGCGGCGGGCTCCCTCACGCCCGGCAGCGGATGACCGCCGAGGCCCGGGTCAGGTCCATCAGGAACATGAACCAGCGCGCCTTGAGCGGAAGCCCGGTGCGCGGCGCAGCCGAGAAGAGCGGGATGCGCTGGACCTGGGAGATCCCCACGCCCCACCGCTCGAGCTCCTGGGGGTCCTTCAGGGCCCATTTCAGCCGCGCTCCACCGACGCCGGCTTCCTCCATCATCTTGTTCGCCGCATCGAGCCCCATCGGCGTCACCGCGTCGAAGACCAGCTCAGCGCCGGGGAGCCGCTGGTGGACGGCGGCGAAGAACGGCCTGAGGTCGGCCTCGGTGAAGTAGAAGAGGCAGCCCGCCGAGAGGAGGCAGACGCCGTCCTCCGGGTCTCCGATCTCCGCCATCCACGACGGGTCGAAGAGCGAACGAGCGATGCAGCGGCTGCGCTCCGTCTCCGGGATGAGCGACCGGCGGATCTCGATGACCTCGGGCAGGTCGAGGTCGAACCAGCGCAGGCGCCCGTCGTCGAGGCGCGAGAAGCTGGTGTCCAGGCCCGCTCCGAGGTTCACCACGACCCCCTTCGGGTGCTGGGCCTGGAAGCGGCGGACCCGGCGGTCGAACTGCCAGGGGCGAGCGACCCAGGCGAGGTCGCGCGTCGGCCGGAAGCTCGCGTCCAGCCCGGCGAAGTCGTACCGGGCGCGCGTCACCAGCTCGACCGCGAACGGGTCCTCGAGGATGGGGTTGCCCACCTTCGTCCACCGTGCGCGACGGTGGAGCGGGAGGAACAGCGTCTGCGGCACGCCCGAGAGGTCGACGGTCACGAGGTCCCTCCGTCAGTTGCGGCCCAGCTTCCAGCGCTGGAGCAGCTCGGCGATCTCCTCGTTCGACCGGTAGATCGGCCACGCGTCCTGATAGCTCGCCACCGTCTGGAAGAAGAGCGCTGGTTCGGGTTGGTGGAGTGCATCTCCGGCGCGGTGCAGTCCGAGTCCTGCTTGGCGGCGCCGCAGCACGTCCAGCAGCCGCCGTCGCGGTTGCAGTACAGCCCGGCCTCGACGCAGCGGCAGCCGTCATCGTGGAAGCCGTAGACGCCAGGGTGGGGCGGGGGCATCTCTCGGCTCCGGCTACTTCGGCGCCAGCACGCAGCGACCTTCGCGGCACACTGCGTGCCCCGGCTTCGGGCCCTGGCAGGGACTGCAGGCCACCGTCGGCGTCGGCGGGGACGGCTTCGGCTTGGAAGAGGGCGGCTGGGGCTGGGCCGGCTCGGGCTCCTTCGCAGGAACCTGGGTGGGCTGCGTAGGAGACAGCGGCGTCGCGACGGGCTCGGATCCCGGACAGCATCCGCAGGGGCTCGAGTGGCAAGGCGCGTCGGGCCCTGGATCGGGGTAGGCCACCGTGCAGTCCGAGTCGGCGCGGCATTCGGGCTTGGTCGAAGCCGTGCGCGCGGGCTTGTCCTCGAGCACGCACTGATGCCCGCGGCAGACGGCCACGAAAGAGTCTGGCGACCGGCTCTTGGCGCACTCGACGCCCTGGCACCGGGGCATCGCGCAGTCGACGGTGGCGCAGCGACGCCGCTGGGCGTCGTGCTGGGCCTTCGAGACTGCGACGGGGATGGGGCAGCACGTCCCGCAGCAGCCGCCGGACATCGTCACCAGGCAGTCGGTATCCGCCTCGCAACTCAAGGGCACCACGGCGTCGGCGAAGGCCACAGCGGCGAGGAGCGAACCGACGGCGAAGAGTGAGCTCATGCCCGCATCAGACCCCCGGTCCCCAGGCGCCGTCGAGACCTTCGCCTGGTGGACAGCGTTCCGGGCTGGGCGGTTCGGGCGCGTGTCTCCACCGAGCTGTCCCGGTCCTCGCCGGACGCCGCTACGGTCGCCAGCTCCAGGAGGCGACCATGGACCTGACGTGCGAGTGCTGCATGGCCATCGAAGAAGACAGCGCATCGGCGGACGAGCAGGGGCAGCCGATCTCGCAGTCGGTGACGCTCGCCGCACTCACCTCGCGTCCGGGCCCGTGCCTGCGGACGCGCCAGTGGCGCTGCGCGCGCTGCGACGAACGCTCGCTCGTCGCTGCCTCGGGGGAACCGCTGCCCTAGCCGGTCAGTCGTCGAGCGCGTCCTCGTCGTCCTGCTCTTCCTTCTTGGCGTCTTCCTTGGCCACCGCGCTCGCCGCGGCCTTGGCGTCGCCCGTCCTCACTCCGAGCTCGGCCAGTGCATCCTGCACGAAGTCGCGCAGGCTGACCTTCTCGAACTCGGCGGCTGGCTGGTCCGGGTGCTTGCCCTCGAACCAGTGGACCGCGGCCTTGCCGATGCCGTACGCCGTCGCGCCGCCGACGGCGCCCTTGGCGACCCAGCCCGCGAAGGGAATCCACCCCAGGACCTCGCCGGCGATGGACGAGACCGTCTTGCCGATCACCACCGCGCCGCCGAGCGTGGGCACCAGCGCCACGCACTCGCCGATGGTGAGGTTGCGCCCGTAAATCTGCGCGATGTTGGAGATCATGTAGGCCTCGAGCGCGGTGCACAGCGCCGTGTGCGCACCCGGGACCGGCACCGGGACCGCCGCGGCCGCCGCCACGCGATAGCCGTTCTCCTCGACCCAGTCGGTGGCGACGTCGCGGGCGAGCTGTCCCGGCTTCGTCTTGATGGTCTTGCGCTTCGCCATGGCGGACCTCGGTTCGTAGGGGGCCCCGATGATACGCCGTCTGGCGCGAAGGCCAGGACGTCGGCTGCCTTCAAGCCGCGCCATCCGCGACTCACCGTCCCATCGATCCCATAGGTCCTATAGGTCGCATAGGTCCCATTCAAGCCACGCCCGCGCTCACTCCAGGCGGATGCCCCAGATGCGCCCGCCGCGGGTGCCCACCACGGCCATGTCGCCGAAGACCGCGGGCGAGCTCTCGACGCCGCCGTCGAGCTTGATGCTGTCGACGATGCTCCCGTCGCGGGCGTCCACCAGGCTCAAGGCGCCGCTGATGTCGCCCTGCAGGAAGAAGGTGTGCCCGTCCTCGTCGTGCACCGCCGTCGGCGAGGACCAGGCGTAGTGCTTGAGCGGCCGGCGCCACAGCTCGCGGCCGTCCTTCTTGGCGAGCGCGACGATGAGCCCGCGCTCGAAGTCCGGGCAGCGCGAGAGGGTGAAGATGACGCGATCCTCGACGTCGCCGGTGCCGACGAGCGGCGTGGCGAACAGCCCCGCGTCGATCTTCTTGCCTTCGCCGCCGCCCGGCTCGCCGTTGCCGTTGCTTTCGGCCTTGGAATCGTTGCTCGCGTGGTGGGCCGCGGCGCCGACGCAGGAGTAGCTGTGCTCCCACAGCGGCACGCCGGTCAGGGCGTCGAGCTTGCGCAGGTGTGCGTTGCCTTTGACGCCGGTCTTGTCGACCTCGGTGCCGGTGTAGAGGAAGTTCGCGTCGTCCTCCTCGGAGAGGACGATCGAGGCGTCGACGTCGTCGCCGGACTCGAAGGCCCAGGCGGGCTTCATCGTCGTCAGGTCCAGCGCGGTGACGGTGCCGCCGTTGTCGGCAAAGAAGGCGAGGTTGCGCAGCACCGTGGCGCTGTTCTCGGTGCCCAGGTGGCGCTGCTCGGCGTTGGCGTAGCGGTAACGCACCACCTCCGGCGCGACGGCGATGGAGGGCACGATCGGGTCGAACTCGGTGTGCAGCTTCAGGAGGTAGACGAGCCCGTTCTCGCCCGGCTGCAGGTAGCTGTCGGTGGCGCGGTTGAGCAGGCCCGAGCTGTCGAAGGCGCCCCAGTCGCGCAAGGCCTGCGGCTCGCGGCCGGCCAGGAAGAACAGCTCCTTGTGATCGATGAGGCTGTAGGCGCGCATGCCGATGGGCCGGCCCTGCGGGATGCCCTGGCCCACGAACAAGAGCGGGTAGCCGCGGGGGTCGACCGAGACGCTGCCCTTGATGGGGTTGCCGGTATCGATGGGCTTGCGGGTCGGCTTCCCGGTGGCGAGCTCGAGGAAGTACACGTGCCCGTCGAGCGAGCCGACGATGACCTCCACCAGCTCGCGGCTGGTGCGGTAGCCGTTGAGCAGCGGCATCGAGTGGCGGATGACGTCGGGCCACTGGACGAGGGCCGGCTCGCCCGTCCAGCCCGAGCCGCCGCCCCAGGGAGGCTTGCCGTCGGTCGTCTTGAAGTTCCAGGCGCGGCGCAGCTTGCGCTTGGCCAGGTGCTGCGGGCCCCAGGCGCCGAAGTCGCGGCGCGGGCCGCCGCGGAAGCCGAGGACGCCGGGGACCTCGGTGTACTTGTCGGGGAAGACCTGCGCGAAGCCCTCGGGCAGCGCCGGTACGATCTGGTCCTCGAGGAGGATGTCGTAGGCGATGGCTTCCAGGCTTTTGGGATCGCCGTGGGGGACCAGCACCCGGCTCGGCGGCGGCGGCGCGGCGACGACCTCCAGGGACGGCGGGGGTGGCGGGGGCGGCAGCGGCGGGAGCGCCTCGACCTCCGGCACTTCGGGCACGGGCGCGACGGTGCGGCAGCTGGCCGCGGTGAATGCTGCGGCCAGCAGCGCGGTGAAGCGCCACGGGATGGAGCGAGCGAGAGGCACCGGCCCGATTCTAGGAGGCGATCTCGCGCTCCTCGAATTTCTGGCCGGCGGTCGCGCCCCGGTGCTCAGAAGCGGTAGAGCCCGACGATCTCCTCGGTGTAGTTCGCGTCGTTGCGGTCCTTGACGTAGAACCGCGCGCAACCCGCGCCCGTGGAGAGGTAGCCCTCTCGCCCGAGCGTGATGTTGGGGAAGTCCTCGTAGTCGTTCGGGTTCGCGAAGGGATCCCAGAGGTCGACGGAGGGGTAGGAGACCGGCCCGGGATTGCCCAGGGAGAACACCTCGCCCGACGAGTCGTCGGTCGGCGCGTGGTTGAAGTCGTTGGTCTCTCGGACCGAGAGCTTGCGCGCGCCAGCCGAGCCCCAGAGCACGAGCGTCGTGGGGAAGCTGAACGTCTTGTAGCGGGTGCTGACGCCGCCCGAGTAGGTGCACAGCGTCTTGGTGTAGGTGCTCGAGGCGCTCCAGGCGCCGCAGTTGCCCGACGCGTCGCAGGTTCGAGTGCGGTGAACGAGGGTGACGTTGGCGAGCGCCTTGCGCGACTGACCGCTGAGCAGCGCCGTGGCATCCGCCTGGGACAGCGTGCCGGTGCAGCTGCCAGGATCGTATGGGTCGTTGCTCGGAACGCTCGCGTCAGGTCCCGGCGCGGCGGCATCGAGACCCGGGGCGGCAGCGTCGAGACCCGGGGCGGCAGCGTCGAGACCCGGGGCGGCAGCGTCGAGACCGGGAGCGGCAGCGTCGAGCCCGGGAGCGGCGGCGTCCCGTCCAGGCGCGGCGGCATCGAGACCGGGAGCAGCAGCGTCGAGCCCGGGAGCAGCAGCGTCGAGCCCGGGAGCGGCGGCGTCCCGTCCAGGCGCGGCGGCATCGAGACCGGGAGCAGCAGCGTCGAGCCCGGGAGCAGCAGCGTCGAGCCCGGGAGCAGCGGCGTCCCGTCCAGGCGCGGCGGCATCGAGTCCGGGAGCAGCGGCGTCGAGGCCAGGCGCGGATGCATCGAGCCCAGGAGCACCCGCGTCGGCCCCGGGGGCGGCTGCGTCCGGTCTGGCCGTGCCTGCGTCAAGTCCGGGCACGCCAGCATCGAAGGTGTCGGCGGCGCGGCCAGGCGTCGGCGAAGCGGCCAGGAAGAAGTCCGCCAGATTGTCGTTGGTGTCGCGGGCCTGCGAGTCGCGCGACAGGCTCCAGTTCATCGGCGTCGTCGGGGCGGGGTCGCCCTCGCCGGCGAAAACCGCGCTCGTGAAGCTGCCGTAGCCCACGGCGTCGATGACCGTCGAGCCCTGGCGGAGCTGGATGCTGTCGGGACCGTTCTGGAAGTCCACGTTGGCGCTGAGCTGGTTCGCGACCGCCGTCAGGCTTCCAGTGGGGTGCGCCACCAGGAAGTAGCCGGAGGCCGGGATGGAGCCGGTGAGCGCGATGGCGTTGTAGTCGGTTCCGCCGTTGCCGTTGACGCCCACCAGGCTCAGGCCAGCGAGCGAGGTTCCAGCCGGGCCGAAGAGCTCCACGAAGCTGTCGACGTCGGGGCTGCTGGTGGAGTCGTAGCGGAACTCGGAGATGACCAGCACCGGCCGCGGTCCGCAGCTGGTGGCGCTGGCGCAGGTGCCTTCGCCGCAGGCGCTGTAGCCGCTCCACTGCCGGCAGCCGTTGGCGTCGGACTCGCAAGTGCGCAGCTGCCCGCCCGTGCACTCGGTGGCGCCGAGGACGGCGCAGCCGTGCGTGCAGGTTCCGCAGGCGGTGGCGCTGGCGCAGAAGCCGTCGGCGCAGGCCGTCTCGCTCGACCAGGCGCGGCAGCCGTTGGCGTCGGCGACGCAGCTCTTCAGCTGGGCGTCGCCGCAAGACGTCGCTCCCAGGGGCGAGCACGCGTGGCTGCAGGTGCCGCAGGCCGTGGCGCTGGCGCAGAAGCCGCCCGTGCACGCCGTCTCCGCCGACCAGGTGCGGCAGCCGTTGGCGTCGGCCACGCAGCTCTTCGACTTGCCGTCCGCGCAGGCCGTGGTGCCGGAGGCGCACAGGTGGGCGCAGGTTCCGCAGCTCGTCGCCGAGGAGCAGAAGGCGTCGGCGCAGGCGGACCAGGCCGACCAGGCGAGGCATCCGCTCGCGTCCGCCTGGCAGGTGCGGAGCTGGCCGCCGGTGCACTCGGCCTGGCCGCCGGCCGGGCAGCCGTTGCTGCAGCCGCCGCAAGCCTCGCCCGAGGCGCAGGTCCCGCTGGCGCAGTCGCTCGCGCTCCCCCAGGCCCGGCAGCCGTTGGCGTCGGCGGCGCAGCTGCGGATCTTGCCGCCGGTGCACTCCGTCGCCCCGACCGCGGGGCAGCCGTGCGTGCAGCTGCCGCAGGCCGTGGCGCTGGCGCAGACGCCGTCGGGGCAGGCCGTCTCGGCGCCCCAGCTGCCGCAGCTGGGAGCGGGGCGGTCCACGCAGGTCTGCAGCTTGCCGTTCTGGCAGCGCGCGGCTCCGGGCGAGCAGTCGGTGGCGCAGGCCCCGCACGCCGTGGCGTTGAGGCAGAAGCCGTCCTTGCAGGTCGTGGCGTCGCTCCAGGCGAGGCAGCCGTGCTCGCCCGCGGCGCAGGTCCGCTGCGAGCCGCCGGTGCACTCCGTCAGGCCCTCGGTCGGGCAGCCGTCGTCGCAGGTGCCGCAACTCTTGCCTCCGGGAGCGCAGAAGTCGCTGGGGCAGGACACGAACGAAGACCAGGCGCCCCCGGAGCAGGTGCGCACCTTGGCGTCGACGCACTCGGTCGTGCCGGAGGTGCAGCCCGCGCTGCACACGCCGTCCTCGTCGGTCGAGCCGTCGCAGTCGTTGTCCTGCTGGTCGCAGACCTCGGTCGTCGGCGTGCAAGTGGCCGGGCCGGTCTGTCCGCAGGAGACGAGGAAGACCGAGAGCGCGCCCGCGAGGAGGAGCGCTCCGAGGAGCAGGAACCGTGAGTGACGAGCCATGTGCGAAGCCTCCGAAAGGGCGAGCATGGGTCCTTCGGGGCAGGGTCGAGCGGAGGCGTTGTTTCCCGCCGCCGATCGCCGGTGCCACCGGAGAAGCCGAGCGCCGAGGGCGAGGGTCTACACGCCCTCGACCTCGCCGGGAACGGAAAAGGTGCCGAGGCTCGGAGAACGCCTCGGCGAGTCGGTGAAGGGCTGCGCCGTCAGTTGAGCGGGTCGGTGTTCCCCACCGCCGACTGCGTGTGCCACTGGAAGTTGTCGAGCACCGCGAGCGAGGTGTACACGCCGTCGCCCTCGTCGTGGATGGAGAAGGTGAGCGAGAAGCTCTCGCCGCCCTGGATGGGCCAGCTGGTGCGCAGCCAGCCGGTGGATCCGTCCGCGTCGAACCCGGTGCCGGTGTTGGGGATGGGGTGGAACGTGTTCTCGAAGTAGTTGTTGTTGACCTCGATGGGCTTGCCGTTCGGGTCGAAGGAGATGTTGGTCGGCGCGCCGCCATTGGTCGACTTCGCCTCGAGAATGGCCAGGAAGGTGTCGTTGAACTGCTGGCCGACGTACTCGGGGTACTCCGCCGAGAAGTAGTTCAGGTCGAAGGAGAAGCTGCGCGCGTCCTGCGGCGCCTTGAGCTTCATCGTCACCTGGTGCAGGTCGAACACCGTCGAGCCGGGCGCGCGCGGGTTGGGGCTCTGGCCCAGGAACTTCGGCGACGGGTGCGGGTACGGCTCGCCGCTGAGCTGCCCGCCGGTGTTGTTCGGCACGCCGATGGGCCCGCTGGCGAGCGCCAGCATCCGGTAGCCCTCGAGCGGCAGGAGCCGGTTGGACTGGTAGAGCCGGTGGAGGGCCTTGAGCGCCTCCTTGGGCGCCGGGCCGCGGACCACGACCTCCTGCACGTTCTCCGGCCGCAGGCCCAGGACCACCGGCGGCGACTCGAACCTCCGGTCGCAGGCCAGCGCCGAGGCTTCGCCCTCGGTGAGGGTGATCCGGTAGGCCTTCATCAGCGCCACGATGTCGCGCAGCTCGGGGTCCTTGAGCTGGTCGTAGAGGTCGCTGACGTAGGCGAGGCCCTCGTCGAGGGCCCGGGTGTTGGCGGCGCGGTTCTCCTCGAGCGGGTAGGCGATCTTCTTGAGCGTCTCCGCGTAACGCACCACCGCGTCGCCCTTGCGCAGCCCGCGGTCGGACTGGAGCATCTCCGCCACCTTGCTCTTGAGCCCCACCTTCGAGAGCTGCCCGCCGATCGGCCGGAACTCGGCCTCCACCTCGAACTGCGCGGCCCGCAGCTTGTCCTGCGGCTGATTGGTGGCGACCACCAGGTGGTAGAGCATCTGGTCGTTGGGCGAGAGGTACTGCGGCACGACCTCGGAGGCGACCGAGGAGATCTGCTCGCCGTGGAACTCCTTGACCTTCCAGCCCGGCGGCAGCACCAGCTTGAGGCGCACGTCCTTGACCGCCACGTCGAAGGCGGAGACGAAGGCGCGGTCGGTGAGCAGCTTGTCGATCTCGCTGTCAGCGTCCAGGAACACGTAGGCGCCACGGCCCTTATCGGTCACCGCGTTCATCAGGCTGTCGTCGAAGCCCTCGCCGACGGCGATGCCCGCCAGGTAGATGCCCTGCTTGTCGGCGTCCTCGGCGCCCTTGGCGATGGTGGTCTTGGAGAGCTCGCCGGCGTTGGCGGCGCCGTCGCTGACGATGATCACCCGGGTGTCGTGGCTGGCGGCGGAGGTCTTGCCGGCGATCTCGTAGGCGGCGGCGATGCCGGCCTCGAGGTTGGTGATGTCGGTGGGGAAGATGCCGTCGACGAGGGCGGCGACCTTGTCCGCGGTGCCGGCGCCCACGACCTCGCCCTGCAGGAGCCTGGTCGCGGTGCGGTTGGCGCTGACGAGCGAGATCTTCTCGCCGGGCCGGAGCGCGCGGGCGAGCTTCTTCACGAAGCCCTTGGCCAGCTTGTAGCTCTCGCCCGCCATCGAGCCGGAGACGTCGACCAGGACCACGACGTTGAGCGGCCGCATGTCGGCGCGGGCGCGGTCGAGGGCGCGCACGCCGATCTGCAGGTTGAACTCGTTCTTGCCGGCGGCCGGGCGCATCTCCGGGTAGAGCGCGACCGCCGCTCCCTGCGCCGGCGCGGGGTAGTTGAAGGAGTAGTAGTTGAGGAACTCGTAGGAGCGCACGAAGTCGGGGTGCACGTACTTGCGCGCGCGGATGAGCCGGCGGGCGATGGCCGGCGAGGCCATGGAGTTGGAGTCGTCGGCGGAGAGGAACTTGGTCGTCGGCTCGGTGGGGAACGGCTCCTCCGGCGGGGCAGCCCGGGCCGGAGGCTCGGCGGGCTCGGGTGGCTGCTGTTTCGCCGGCTTGTTCGAGGCGAGCTGGTCCGCGGGCGCCTCCTTCTTGGCGACCGCCTGCTTGGCCGGAGCAGCCTTCAGGTCCTTGGCCATCGGCGCTGTCTTCTCCGAGGCCGCTGCGGGCTGGGCCATCGCCGCCGGCGGCGGCGGGGCAGGGGAAGGCGCGGCGGACGTCGCGGGCGCATCCATCGGCGCCATCTTCGCCTCCGACTTGCTGGCGACCATCGCGGGGCTGGCTGCGGCGGCCTTGCTCTTCTTCGCTCCCGCCCCCATCGCCGCGCCGGAGGGAGCACCGTCGGAGTCCGCGGCCGACGGTGTGTTCTGGGCGCTCGGCTGGGCCACGCGCTTGTTCTGCTCGTACTTCACCGGGACGTCCTGGCAGGGGAGCTGGGCGGGGACGAGGAACGGCTCGGGGGCGATCTCCTTGGCCGCGGGCAGCGCAGCGGAGGGAGTGCCGATGCCGGCGGACTGCACCAGGCCGAAGGCGAGCGCGAGCGAAGCCGCGCCGAGGCCGCAGAGGACGAGGAGACGACGCATGGGACCCCCAGGTCGAGAGACGTGTACGAGGAACGGGCTTCCACCGATCGGGCCGGCGCAAGTCAGACGAGGCCGCTGACAGTCAACGCGCGAAATGCTGCCCCGATTCTCTCGGCCCATGTTGATGAGCGCTGACATATCTTACGCAGGGCCGCTCAGCGCACGAAGAGCAGGCCCGGCTTCTTGCCCAGGTTCCCGCTCATGCCCTCGCTGACGCACGCTTCGTAGAGGAGGTGGAAGCCGTCGGAATAGAGGCCGTAGAGATCACAATCACCGCTGTCGCGCAGGAAGAAGTGGTCGTCCGCCTCGGTGCAGCCGGCGAAGCCGAGCATGGCCCCATCGTTGGTCTGGCCCGCGCAGCCGCTTCCAGGCAGCGAGACGTCAGTGACTTTCGAGTTGGCCACACCCGCGTTGAGCCGGGCCCATCCAGGAGCCAGCAGCACCTCGAAGCGGTCCGGGCCCAGCGGGGCCACGGAGTCGGTGTCGGAGCTGATCTTCTGGCTCGTCACCAGGAAGCTCGGCGAAGCTCAGGCCGCGCGTCAGCGCCCCCAGACAGTAAGGGCGAGTCAGGTCGTCCAGGGCGCCGGTGGACTGGAACCAGCCGAAGGGGACGGTGTTGCTGATGGTGCTGGAGGCGGTGCGAGCGACCAGCGTCCAGCCTCCGCCCTGGACCGACTGGAGGCAGTAGGCGGCCACCTTCGTCAGCCCGCCAGTCGGGTCCGGGAAGTAGAGGGTCTCGATGCCGTCCAACGGCTGGGGGGAGTTCTGGCGGAGCTCCTTGCAGCTGGAAGGGAAGAAGGCCGCGTCCGGGCGGAGGGGCGGCCCCGCGTCGAGCAGCTCGGGATGGGAGGCGTCGCGCGGGACCGGGGTGGCATCGGCCGCGCCCTGGGCGTCGGGCGGAGCATCGGCGTCCGGCGGACCCCCGGCATCCGGTCGGCCGGCGTCCGGGACGGGGCCGCCACCGTCCCGCTCGCCCGCGTCCGGGCGCGGCAGGCACGTCTTCTCCGGCGAGCAGTATTCGTCGCTGCGGCAGTCGTCTTGGCGGTCGCACCGGAAGAGGGCGTCCTTGGGCACCTCGACGCAGGCGAGGACGGCGAGGACGGCGAAGAGGCTGGCGAGGAGGGCGAGGAGGGGCTTCACGCCGCCATCGTGGCGGGCGGTGGCGAGGCAGGTCAAGCCAGGGGGCCGAGGCTCGGCGCGGCCCTTCATGGCGCGGCCTCCAGCGCCTTGCGGACGGCCTGGTCCAGCTCCCGCGGGGTGAAGGGCTTCTTCAGGAAGTGCCCGCCGTCGGCCACGATGCTCGCCGGGTCGATGATGTTGGAGGTGTGCCCGGAGACGAAGAGCCGCCGCAGCCTGGGGAACCGCGCCAGCAGCTGCTGCGCCAGGTCGCGCCCGTTCATCTGCGGCATCACCACGTCGGTGACGAGCAGGTCCAGCTCTCCGGCGTGCTGCAGCGCCAGCAGCAGCGCGTCGTTGGGGTGCGCGGCGGCGAGCACCGTGTGCCCGCGCTTCTCGAGCATCGTCCGCGCCAGGTCCAGGAGCGCCCGCTCGTCCTCGACCAGCAGCACGGTCACCGGCCGAACCGGCTGCTCGGCCGCCCGCCCGTCGCCTGCCTCCGCACCCTCGAAGCTCGCCTCGGGCGAGACCTCGTCCTGGGCCGGCAGGTAGACCTTGAAGCAGGCCCCCTGGCCGGGCGCGGACTCGACCTCCACGAAGCCGCCGGCCTGCTGCACCGTGCCGTGGACGGTGGCCAGGCCCAGCCCGGTGCCCAGGCCCCGCGGCTTGGTGGTGAAGAACGGCTCGAACAGGTGGCGCAGGACCTCGGCGTCCATGCCGACCCCGTCGTCGGTGACCGAGAGCTGGACGTAGCGGCCGGCGGGGGCGTCGACGCGGCCGGCGACCTGCACCTCCCGGGTGGCGATGACGACGCGGCCGTTGCCGGCGATGGCGTCCCGGGCGTTGACGCACAGGTTCGCGAGGATCTGGTCCACCTGCGCCGGGTCCATGCGCACCTGGAGCGCGCCCGGTGCCGGCCGCCACTCGAGGGCGAGGTCCTCGCCGATGAGCCGGCGCAGCATCTTGAGCATGCCGGTCACGGTCGCGTTGAGGTCCAAGAGGCGCGGCGAGACGTCCTGCTTGCGGGCGAAGGCCAGCAGCTGCCGTGTCAGCTCCGCCGAGCGCAGCGCCGCCTGCCGGATCTCGGCGAGGTCGGCGCGCAGCGGCGCCGCCGGGTCGACCTCCTCCAGCGCCAGGTCCACGTGGCCGAGGATGACGCCCAGCATGTTGTTGAAGTCGTGCGCCACGCCGCCGGCGAGCCGGCCGATGGACTCGAGCTTCTGCGACTGGGCGAGCTGCTCCTGCAGCTTCTTCTGCTCGCGCTCGGCGCGGACCTGCTCGGTGATGTCGATGGTGGTGCCGCCGATGCCGACGACGGCGCCCTGGCCGTCGGTGAGCGGGTTGAGCACCACGCGGTAGTGGCGCACCTCGCCGTCGGGCATGGGCGTGGTGGTGGGGGCCACCACCGTCGCGCCCGCCTCCAGGACGCGCCGGTGCAGCCCCTCCCACTCCCGGCAGGTCTGGGGCGGGAAGCCGAGCTCGGCGTGCGTCTTGCCCAGCACCTCCGCCTCGGGGCGGCCCAGCGCGGCGAACAGTAGCCGGTTGCCGCTGGTGAAGCGGCCCTGCAGGTCGTACGAGTAGATGATGTCGCCGCTGGAGTCGTTGATGAGCCGGTAGCGCTCCTCGCTGCGTCGCAGCCGCTCCTCCATCTCGTGGCGGGCCGTCACGTCGCGGGCGGCGGCGTAGGCGCGCTCGCCCAGCGGGAAGGAGCGCCACTCGATCCAGCGGACTGAGCCGTCCTTGGCGAGGTAGCGGTTCTCGAAGTTGAGGACGCGCTGCCCCTCCCGCAGCGCGGCCATCGCGGCCCGGGTGGCGGCGCGGTCGTCGGGGTGGATGAAGTCGAGGAACTGGCGGCCCACGAGCTCGCGGACCTCGTAGCCCAGGGTGTTCTTCCACTCGGCGTTGAGCCGCACGAAGTGCCCGCTGGTATCGGCGATGCAGAGCAGGTCGAGGTTGGACTCGAAGAACTGGTCCAGCTCCTGCGCTCGGGCCTCGAGCTTCCTGGTTCCTGCGGAGCAGTTCCTCGTACGTCGGTTTCGTCTCGTCCATGGGGCGGAGCCCCTCCCGGGCTGGCCTGGACATCCTAACCGGGGGGGCGGAGAGGCCGCACGGCTGGTGCCCTGCCTCGCGCGTCTCAAAGCCCCAGCTTCACGGCCTGCAGCCGGTCGCGGTAGCTCCTTCTTTGGAGCCGGGCGGCGCTACTTCAGCTGGCCAGACTTCGCTTTGGTGAAAACGGAAGTCCTCGATCTCTCGACCCTCAGCACTTCGTCGGCAAGAGCGAGAGGACCTCGTCCATCTCCTTGAGCGCCGGGCAGACGGCGTCCGCGTCCTCGCGCCCGAGCCGGCCCTCCTTGGAGAGCTGCACCATGTGCTCCAGCAGCCCGGAGAGCGCGCGCAGACCTTCGGACAGGTTGAGGTCGTCGTAGACCGCCTTGCGGAAGGTCTCCTTGGCCGCGCTGATCCAGCCCTGGACGTCGCTGACCCGCGGCTTGCCGCCCGGGGCCGAGGCCAGCACCGCGAGCCCCGCGTCGATCTCCTCGAGCAGCGCGCGCGCCGTGTGGAACCGCTCGTCGGTCAGGTGCAGCGGCTGGCGGTAGTGCGTCTGGAGCAGGCACAGGCGCACCTCGCGCGCCGTGAAGCCGCGGTCCATCAAGTCGCCCAAGGTGCGGTAGGTCGCCGCGTCGTAGCTCATCTTGACCTCGTCGACGAAGACGAGCTCGGAGTGGAGCCAGTAGCGGGCCTGCGGCTTGCCGGTCAGCGCGCGCATCTGCGCCAGCTCGTTCTCGTGGTGCGGGAAGATCGAGCTCCGCCGACCCGGTGTGGATGTCGAACTGGTCGCCCAGGTGGGCGCGGGCCATGGCGGCGCACTCCACGTGCCAGCTGGGCCGCACGTTGCCCCACTCGGTCTTGAAGGCCAGGCCCTTGCGCATCTCGGCCAGGTCGCAGCGGCGGAAGAGCACGAAGTCGCGCGGGTCGACGCCCTCGTAGCGCTCCTCCTCGGCGGGCGGGGCGATGCTGGCCGTCGACAGGCCCTGGCGGCCGAGCAGGTCGCCGTAGCCCTTGGTGCGGCCGATGTTGAAGAAGACGGAGTGGTACTGCTCGTAGGCCGCGCCCTTCTCCATCAGCTCGCGGGTCATGGCGATCATCGAGTCCACCGACTCCGACGAGCGGCAGTAGACGTGGGCGGGCTTGATGGCCAGGGCCTCGAGGTCCTTGTGGAACTCGGCCTCGTGCCGCTGGCACAGCTCCTTGAGCGGCACGCCGGTCTTGTCCGACTCGCGGATGGTCAGGTCGTCGACGTCGGTGATGCTGACCACGTGCTTGACCTTGTGGCCGGCGGCCTCCAGCGCGCGGCGCACCACGTCGTCGACCATCATCCGGCGCAGGACGCCCAGGTGCGGCCGCCGGTGCACGGTGGGGCCGCAGGAGTACATGGTGACCTCCTTGGCGTCGGCGCGCGGCTCGAAGGACTCGTGCTGGCGGGTGAGCGAGTTGAAGAAGTGAAGCCGCGCCGCAGGCTCGCTGGTCTTGACCTGGAAGAGGGGCGTCGACAGGTAGCGCTCGCCGCCGTCGGGGAAGACGACGACGATGACGCCGGACTCGATCTGCTTGGCGGTCTCGTGCGCGACGTACATCGCGGCGCCGGCGCTCATGCCGACCAGGAGGCCTTCCTTGCGGGCGAGGGCGCGGGTCATGTCCCAGGCGGCCTCGTCCTCGATGTTCACCTTCCGGTCGAGCGCGCTGGCGTCGAAGATGCCGGGGACGTAGGCCTCCTTGAGGTTCTTGAGGCCCTGCAGGCGGTGGCCCAGGTAGGGCTCGACGCCGATGACGCGGATCTTCGGGTTGAGCTCGCGGAAGCGCTTGGAGCAGCCCATCAGCGTGCCGGTGGTGCCCATCGTCGCCACGAAGTGGGTGATCTTCCCGTCGGTCTGCTTCCAGAATCTCGGGCGCCGTGCCGTGGTAGTGGGCGAGCAGGTTGGCCGGGTTGTTGTACTGGTCGGTGAGGAAGTACTTCTGCGGCTCCTCATTGATGAGCTCGTAGACGCGCTCGATGGCGCCGTCGGTGCCCTTGGACGACGGCGTGAGCAGGAACTCGGCGCCGTAGGCCGCCAGGATCTTGCGGCGCTCGACGCTGACGCCCTCGCTCATGGCCAGCGTGATGCGGTAGCCGCGGGCCGCGGCGATCATGGCGAGGCCGATGCCGGTGTTTCCGCTGGTGGCCTCGAGGATGATCCTGTCCCGGGTGAGCCCGCCGGTCCGCTCGGCCTCGTTGATCATCCACAGCGCGATGCGGTCCTTGATGGACCCGCCGGGGTTGGTCCGCTCGAGCTTGGCCAGGATCTGCACGTTGGGGTTCGGGCAGAGCGAGCGGATGGGGTAGAGCGGCGTGTTGCCGATGAGCAGGTCGATGCCAGCAGGCCCAGTGGCGTCCATGGTCGTCCCCTTCGAAGAAGGCGGACAGATACCACCGAGCCAGCCGGGCGGGCGAGGGTCAGGGGCTCGCCCGCCGACGGTCCACCCCGTCCACCGGGTCCACTCCGTCCACCTCGTCCACCGAGTTCAGTAGAGCACCGCTGCGAGCGCCACGAGGATTCGGCGCCCCGAGATGCTGTCGAGCCGGCCCGGCCGGAAGGGCCGGGCCGGCGTCCTGCGCCTGCTCAGCTCACTGCGAAACGGCGTGCACCTTGGCGACGTCGGCGGTCCCGCCGGAACCGTGGCAGCCGGCGCACTGCGACTCGTCGGCGTTGGGCGTCGGGTGGTTGCAGGGCCCGGTGATGCCCGCGCCGCAGGTCTGTGCGGCCGAGCCGTCGAACCTCGTGGTGTCGTGGCAAGAGAGGCAGACGGCCTGAGTCCGGCCCTGGCGCGTGTTGTCGGCGGCACTGGCCGGGTCGGCTCCGGTGGCGACCGTGGTGTCGGCGACCTCGGGCGGGAGCGGCAGGGTCCAGGTGGTCGGCAGG
>JASGHK010000004.1:3265000-3313968 GCA_049841135.1 Myxococcales bacterium | reverse complement strand
CGCTCATCTCATTGGACGAGCTGGATCGTCTTCGGAGCAGGCCACCACCACCACAGCACTCGGTGTCGCGCTTGCTCCAGCTGAGCTCGCGCACTTCGACGAGCTGCGAGAGCGCACGCCGCGGCTGATCGATGCCATTATAGCGCGCGCGGCATAGCAGGGGTCGGCGTAGTAGACCGACTTCTTGTTGATCGGGCAGGCGAGGTCGGCGGCGACCGGGCGCGAGCAGCTCGGCGAGCGAGATCATTCGGCGGCGACGTCGACGCCCTCGGCGGCAATCTCCATCGCGCAGCAGCACGTGCAGCAGTTGATCGCGATCTGCGAAGCCGCGCAGCGACGACGCGACACGGCCCGGCATGCCAGCGGCAATATCGCCATGCCCGGCCTGGCCAGTGGATAGCCGGCGCAACGCCGGCGCATCGACGAGCTTGACGTCCTCGAGGCTGATGCGTCTAGCGCCAGTGCGGCGGCGATGTCCTTGGTGCCCTTGTCGATCGCATCGCAGCGGCCAGTACCCATTTCGCCCGACGAGGCCAGCTCGCCTTCGAACATCGTCGACAGCTGCGCAGTCAATCGGCGCTCGCGGGCGCGGAAGCGCTCGCAGTAGTTCGCGAGGGAGGGATGCGGCGTGCCCCGCTCGACGGCTGCCACTGCTAGAGATGCAGGCCCGGCTCGTTGTCGTGCTGCATCGCGCAGTGGCGGCAACGTGCATGCCCACAGCGGATCGGCGGGCTGGGCGGTCACGCTGACGAACGTCCGAGCCGCAGCTGGTTCAGGCGATCCATCTTCGCCTGCGGGTTACCAGCTCGGAGGGTGCCCTGCTCGTCGAGACCGGGCACGCGTGGCGCGACATCTTCGGGCAGTACGTGCAGTAGTCGAGCTGGCGCGCGACCGACCCGGCTGAGAACGGGTCACTGGCCGTCGTACATCGAGAAACGATATCAGCTACGGCGCTTCATCGCACTTCGTGACCCCGTCGAGATTGCGAGCGGCGAGGGCGCATTCGACCCGGTGGGCCGGCGTCTTGTCTCGAATATCTGCCTGGAACTCGGTGCGCTTCAATCGACGACAGCCTGTTGGATCTTCAGGCCAGCTCGCCGGCCCGCGCGACTCGAGATCGACGAGGTGAAGCAGCAGGCGATTGCATTGCTCGACGCGGCCGCGGCGACCTTGCCCGGCGGTGGACCGGCATGGCTCGGCGGTGGTGGTGCCTTGCTGCCACCACGCCATCGCCACCAGGACCAGGGCGTACTTCATTTTAGCCCGTCGACGCGCTCCTGCCAAGCTGCGCGAGGTCGCGCGCGATCCGCGGATTCGATGGCTCGAACATTCTGGGCGCCAGCCGTTCGAGCACGTCGAAGTGACCTCGGGAGATCGCCGTTGCGACCATAGATGCCGGCGAGGTTGACGAGCATGCGCGCGACGATCTGTCGCTTGGTGGCCGCGGCGATCACCGACGGCTCGAGCACCGCGTCGGGCGTGGTGGTCTTGCGGAGCAGGCTTAAATCGGCGGGCGTCAGCGTCCCACCGCCCGAGAACGGGTCGAGGAACAGCCACGCATCCTCGATCGCGACACGCACGAGGAAGTGCACCGGGGAAGTTGACGCCCTGAGCGAGCACGCCGACCCGCCGCGCGATCTCGAGATAGACGATCGACAGCGAGAATCGGGATCCCGGTGCGACGGTCGAGCACGTCGGTGAGGAAGGAATTGCGCGGATCGTAGTAATCGTCGCGTTGCCGGCTGGCAACCCGAGGCGATCGAACGGTAATCGCTGATCGCGCGCGCACGGCCAATCCCGCTCGCCGCGCGGGCCACATCGGGCGCCGCCTCGCGCGCAATCCGGTCGAGCATCGAGAAGTACGCGTCGACATCGCGCTGCAGGTACTACAGGCACCGATCAGCAGTGCCGCGTGGTCGAGAGGGATGTCCTCGCGTCCGACTCCACGTCGGCGAAGTGCGTCAGCCCCATAAGCGCCACTCGTCGGAGAAGTAACACCGCGGCCGTTTGTGCTGCGACGAGAAGTTCCATCGATGATCGTCGGAGAATCCCGAACAGGCGAGATTCGCAGGGGATCTGGATGCCATGATGACTACTTCCGTCGTCATGGCCGAGTAACCACGCCCAGGGCTGATTGTCGGCGGCCGCTACCAGCTCATCGAAGTGGCCGGCAAGGGTGTATGGCCGATGTTCTCGGCGCGGCCGCGTTCGCGGAGACTCCGGCTTCGTCCGCGATGTCGCCGTGAAGCAGATGCACGCGAACCTCGGCGAGCCAGCCTCAGTACGTGGTGATGTTCGTCGAGGAAACGCGCATCGGTTCGGCGCTGCAATCTCCGAACGTGTCGGAGGTCCACGACTTCGTCCACGACCGCGGCCACTACTACATGGTCCTCGAGTGGATTCGAAGGGCATCGACCTCGGCAGCTGAATAAGTACCACACGGCTCGCAACGAGGAAACGCCTGCGCTGGAGCTGGTGGCTGCCGTCGGCGTCGGCATTCTTCGGGGCCTCGCATCGGCGCACCAACGCCTCGGACCCGGATGGTCGACCGATGCCGATCGTCCATCGCGACGTCTCGCCGCACAACGTGCTGCTCACCACGCGCGGCATGGTGAAGTTGATCGATTTCGAGCTCGCTCTCGCGCCCGATCGCTCCCAGGAAACCACCGAGCCCGGGCATCGTGAAGGGCAAGATGAGTTACCTCGCGCCCGAGATCGTCTCGGGTACCCGCCCGCTGCCGGCGTCGGATCAGTTCGCGTGCGGCAGCGTGCTGTGGGAAGCCCTCGTCGGGCGCAAGCTGTTCGATGGCGCCACCGATTACGACACGTACACGCGGTTGCGCGAGGGCATCGTCCCGCCGCTGCGCCCGCTGCGGTCCGACGTGCCCGCGCCGTTCGCGCAGATCATCCGCGCCGCTGTCGGTGAAATAGAATCGCGATTCCGTTCGACCCGCGAGATGGCGCGGCAGATCGGTACCGCGTTGAAGAAGGTGCAACTCCGCAAGGATCTGCACACCGTCCTCGCGCGCAGCGTCGCCGAAGCGCGGGAAGCGCAGGGCATCGGCCCACGCGCGCAAGAAGCGTCGGAGGCCACGCCGATCGCGGAGATGCTGCCGGAGATGGCCGAGGTCGTGGCGTTGCCGGGCGCACCCAAGGGCGGAGCGATCGGTGGCATCGGCGCCGTCGGTGCGGGCATGGTGCAAGGCGTTCAGGGCGCGATGCGCGGTTTGCGTCACTACTTGCCGTTCTTCGGCAAAAAGAAGTGACGTTCTAATCTAGGTTCCCGGCGTGCAGCTCCGGGGCCAATGGGTTTGTTGCGCGCTTCTCGCGTGCGGTGACAACAACGTCGTGACGCTCGATCCGCCGCCGGATCAGGTGAGTCAGGGCCCGGTCACGATCGATCTGACGTCGATGTCACTCACCGTCGGCTCGCTGTCGATCAGCGGGTTCCTCAAGCTCGGCGTCACCGATTCAGATCGACCAGCAGCACTACTACGATCCGCGCGGCGGCGATCCCGAGGTCGAGCTGGTGTCGATCAATCGCGCGATCGGCTCGAACGGCAAGACCGTCGTCCTCGACGGCGGCACCACGCTGCAGCTGAAGTCGTGCCCCGTCGAGAATGCGCGATCCTCGAGCTCGATGCCTCGGCACACACCGGCGCGGTGCAGCTCCAGCTCGCGTTGCCGCGCCCCGACGACGAACCGCTGTATGGCACCGGTGATGCGCCGGTGCGCGCGAACGTCGCCGGGACGGTGCGCGAGCTGTCGCTGCGCGTCGATCCGATGTCGGAGTCATCGCTCAACGAGACGCACGTGCCGGTGCCGCTGGTGCTGTGGCCGAAGAGCGGCGTGGGCATGCTCGCCGCCGACGATCGCCCCGGCGCGATCGATCTCGCGAAGACGGCCTCCGATCGCGTCACCACGACGTTCAACCTGACCGATCGCGGCGTCTACCAGTTCTATCTCTACACCGCGCCGCAGCCGCTCGATCTCGTTCGTACGTACGTCGCGCTCACCACGAAGCCGGCATTGCCGCCGCGCTGGGCGTTCGCCCCGATGCAGTGGCGCAACGCGCTCGCGAATGCCGACGAGCTGCGCGACGACATGGACGACCTCCGCTCGCGCAACATCCCGGGCTCGACGATCTGGATCGATAACCCGTGGCAGACGGCCTACAACAGCTTCGTCGTCGACGAGGCGCAGTTCGAGCAGTTCGACGCGCTCGTCGACGAGATGCACGCGCGCGGCTTCAATCTGCTGTTCTGGTCGACGCCCTACGTCGGCAAGGACGAGGTGTCCGCCGCCGATTACGCCGAGGGCACCGCCAGCAACTTCTTCGTCAAGGACGACGTCGATCGCGTGATCGACTATCCGTGGCAAGAAGGCCCCGGCGCGATGGTGGACTTCACGCGTCCCGGTGCGACCGAGTGGTGGCAGGAGCGGATTCGATCGCGTGGTGTCGCGCGGCTGCTCGGGCTTCAAGCTCGATTTCGGCGAAGAGATCGTCCCCGATATCGCCGGTGCGATCCTGCCGATGGTGCTCGCCGCCGGCGACAACGGCCAGTTTCACCGTCGCTATCAGGAGCACTACCACCGCGCGTATCTCGACGCGTTGCCGGCGAACGATGGCTTCCTGCTCACGCGCGCCGGCGCGTGGGGCGAGCAGCACGTCAACACGGCGATCTGGCCCGGCGATCTCGACAGCGACTTCTCCGAGCACGGCGTCGACAACGGCGAAGGCATGACCAACGTCGGCGGGCTGCCCAGCGCGATCAGCCGTGGCCTCTCGCTCTCCGTCTCCGGCTATCCGTTCTACGGATCGGACATCGGTGGGTTCCGCGATTTCCCGACGACGGAGTCGCTGCTCCGGTGGGCGCAGTACGCGTCGTTCGGCACCATCATGCAGCTCGGTGGCGGCGGCAAGAGCCACAACCCGTGGGACACCACGCTGTTCGACGCGGGCTCCGACGACATCTACAAGGTCTACGCCGACCTCCACATGCAGCTGAACCCGCTGCTGTGGACGCTCGCGAACCAGGCCGCTGCCGACGGCACGCCGGTGAATCGTCCGTGCCGCTTCATGTACCCCGAGGCGAACTGCGACGACGCGATGTTCTTCCTCGGTGACAACCTGCTGATCGCACCGGTGATCGAAGCTGGGGCGACGTCGCGCACGATCGTGTTGCCGCCCGGCGACTGGCTCGATCTCACCACCGGCGATCACTTCACCGGCGATGGCTCGACGGAGATCACGATCGCGGCCCCGCTCGCCGTGCTGCCTCGGTTCCAACGCGTCGGTTCGCTGGTGCCGATGTTCGCGATCGCCGCCGATACCATGCTGCCCGCCACCGCGAACGGCGTGACCTCGTACACGACGCCGGCGATCGGTCGCGAGCTGCGCCTCGTCTACGCGCCGGCCGATGCGGCGACCAACCTGGCGCTGCACGACGGGACGACGGCGTCCGCGATCGGCGAGGTCATCTCGGTCACCGCCGGCGGCGAATACTCGGTGTTCACGATCGATATCGACGCGCGCGACCTGCCGTCGCCGTTCAACACGCCCACGACCGTGAAGCTCGACGGCGCGCTGCTGCTACCGGCGGCCAACGTCGCGACCTGCGCGGCTCCGGGTTGCTTCAACTACAACGCGGTGACCGATCGCCTGCAGATCCGCGTGTTCGCGACCGGCACGCACGCCGTCGTGATCAACTAGCGAGGCACGAGCTGCTGCAGCTGCCAGGCTTGCAGCATCAGCGCGCGATGCGAATCGCGGTTTCGCGTGCGCATCACCTCGGCCACCCATGCGGCGCCGATGATCACGGCGAAGCAGTAGCAGGAGTACGTGATCATCTCCGGCGTCGACGAGCTCGCGACCGCCGGCACCTCGAATCGCACGCCGCGCCCCTCGAACGATTGCGTCGCCGGCAACACGCCGATCACTTCGAGGAGTAACGGTAGGAACACCCCGATCACCGCCGAGGCCGCGACGGTGACCCCCGAGCTCAGCCACGAGAATCGCGGCGTGAACACCATCGCCATTGTCAACACCGCGGCGAGTCCAGGGGCCGCGAGCAACGGCGAGTAGCCGCCGGAGATGAACCCGATCATCACCATGTTGCCGATCACCACGAGCCCGGTGAGCGGCTGCTTGGCCTTGATGTTGTAGAGCGAGATCACGCCCATCACGATGATCGTCAAGCCGAGCGCGGGAACCCACAACGAGCCCGCCGGCGACATCGACCACAGGATCGGGATCAGGATCAGCCCACCGATCACCGCGAGGAAGCCGCCCTTCGCGTTGATCCGCGCCGCACGAATGTTGTCCTCGAGGATCGCGGCCTGGACCTCGCGCGGCACCGTCTTCGGTGGCTCGAGCATCAACCGGCCCATCAGCTCGGCCGCACCGGGCTGCGCCGGATCGAGCGCGAGTGCACCGGCGGCTTCACGCATCGCCATGCTGCGGTGCGCGGAATCATCGCTCGCGATCGACGCCGAGAACGCATCGCGCGCGCGCTCGAGGTGCTGCTTCGCGAGCGTGCGGCGGGTTGCGTGATCGCGATCGCCGTCGAGGAAGCGCTGCACGCCGTCACCGAGCTCGCGCGCGGTGGCAAGCCGCAGCTCGCGCTCGGGTTGCGTTGCCTGCGCGCACAGCAGATCGAGCTCGGGCGGAATGTCGCGATTCGGCGCGCGCGTCGACGGTTTCTCGCCCGATCGAAACAGCGCACTCTGCAGCCCTTCGTAGCCGCGCGGGTGCATCGGCTCGCCGGCGAGGATCTCGAACAGCAAGCAACCGAGCGTGTAGACATCGGTGCGGCCGTCGATGCCCGTCGAGCCGCGCACCTGCTCCGGCGCCATGTAGCCGGGCGTGCCGATCGTGGTGCCCGCTTGCGTGGCGTGCTCGCCGGAGCCGCCGCTCGAATCGACATCGGTGAAGTCGTCGTCGTGCTCGCCGGCGATCTTCGCGACGCCCCAGTCGAGCACGTACACTTCGCCGAAATCGCCGAGCATGATGTTGTCGGGCTTGAGATCGCGATGGACGACGCCACGCACGTGCGCGAACTCCATCGCGAGGCAGACCTCGACGAACGCGCGCAGGATCTGCTGCAGCGTGAACCGCGAGCGCGGCGCGAGCTTGCTCTGCGAATCGCGCCCGTTGTCTTTATCCGCGAGGATGTCGGCGAGCGTGGTGCCGGCCAGCCGCTTCATCGCGAAGAACGGCAGCCCGTCGTTGTCCTTGCCGATCTCGTGCACCGGCACGATCGCGGGGTGCTCGAGCCGACCCTGGATCGAGGCCTCGCGCAGGAAGCGCGTGACCTGGCGATCGTTCGGCGACGACGCGCGCATCCGCTTGATCGCGACATCGCGACCGACCTGCTCGTCGCGCGCGAGCATCACCTCGCCCATGCCGCCCTTGCCGAGCCGGCGCGTCACCTTGTAGCGGCCCGCGATCGGAACAGCCGGTGCCGGACGCTCGGTGATCTGACTCTCGTCGATGGTGCCCGGCGCGACGATCGTGCGAACGCCGGTGGCGTCCTCCGAGGAGCGGCTCATGCACCGACGATAACGCGTTCAGCCCGCGATCTCGATCGTGCGGCCCGCTAGCTCGAGGCCTCGCAGGTCGTCGTCGGTGGGAGTCCACAACCGCGAGGGTCGCAGCACCACCGGGCGCGCCGGCAGTGCTCCCAGCGCATCGCGCAGCTGGGTCCGGGTCAACTCGCTCCAGCCGAGCAGCGTCACCTCGATCGCGGTGTGGCGCACGGCGATCTCCCAACCCGACAACCGACCATCCGCGCCGAGCTCGCAGCTGGTGACCTCTGCCACGACGTAGGCGGCGGGGACGGCGCGGGCGAGCCAGTCCGCAACTTCGGGAGACCGCACGAAGGTCAGGCGCTCGAGCTGCGGCCACCACGCGGCCTCGTCGATCTCGACGGGGAGCGTTCCGTCGACGACGAGCTCGCGCAGGCGTGGAAGGTTCGCGCGCTTCAGGCGCTCGTGATCGATGGGTTGCCGGATGACGACGTGAAGCCGCTCGATGTTCCACGTGTCATTCGCGAGCTGCGCGAGGGCGTTGCCGGCGAGCGGCCCGAGCTCGCGTACCGCACGCATCGCCGGTGTCACGAAGCTCGCGCTGCCGGGAAGGAAGTGCAGGCGCTCCACGGAGCTCCACGCCGGCGCCGATTCGATGGCGGCCACGTGCTCCGGCGCGACCCAGACATCGGCGGCGGCGAGCAGCCCGCGTTCGAACACCGCCAGGCCGCGCGGGATCACGCGATCGAGCGGCGCGATCCAGCGGGCGTGATGCGCGGCGAACAGCTCTTCCATCCGAGCGCGACCCTGTTCGTCGAGCGATGGCGCGAGCGCGAGGGCCAGGTACTCGCCGTGCGGATCGCCGTGCGCGAGGAGATGGTCGGCGAGCACGTGGCGCGGACCGTCGCTGGTCGCTTCGCACGCCTCACGGAACAGCTCCGCTCCACGCTCGTCGAGGAGCCGAGGCTCGACGACCGGATCGTCGGGATCGGGGAGCTGCTCCGCCGGTCGGTGCAACACCCGGACGACCTCGACGACGGCACCGGTCTCGGTGCGTCGTGCGACCGCGTACGGCACGAAGGCGCTGTCGTGCCGTTCCTTGCTGCAGTACGGACCGAACGCGGACTCCACCGCGCCACGCTGCGGGAACGGAAAGTAGTCGGGCAACCCGACCTCGTAGAACTGCGAGCAACAGTTGCCGTAATCGCCGGCGGTCTGGTCGAACGACAGGTCGTCCCATGCCGGATTGTCGTGAACGCAGACGTGCGGCCACATCGGCGTGCGGCGATGCGAGGTCACGACGTGGTCGTGAATCGCGTCGTCGGCCTCGTCGTTGTAGTACTGCGCGACCGTCACCATCACCGATTGCACGTCGGCGTGGCGCGCGAAGATGTGCTCCGCGAACCGCGCGAAGTTGCGCATCACCTTCGCGTGCACCTGCGCGATGGTGTCGCGGGAATCCCACCAGAAGCCAAACTCTTCGTAGGGCGGGTCGCCGCTCATCCGTGGTCCCGGACGAAGTCCAGCTGGCGTCGCCGCTCGCCGTCGTCGAGCGTGTGCATGTAGCACTCGATCACCGTCGGGGTGCCCGCCGCGAAGCGGTCACGCGCCCACGCGAGTCCGAACGTCGTCGAGGACAGTGGCTGATGCGAATCGTGCCGCCCGCCGTTCGCCGAGACGTGGACCTCCGCGATCCGGTCGTAGTCCATCAAGCGCTGCCACGTCGCTTCGGTCATCGTGCCTTGCGTCCGCTGGATGAACACGTGCGAGATATCGACGGCGAGCGCGACGCCGCGATCCATCAACCGCTCGATCGCGGCACCATCACCGAGCGTGTAGCTCGGATACATGGTCTCGAGGATCGGCGTGCGCTCGGCCGTCTCGAACCACTGCCACCACGTCGCCGCCGACGGCGAATCGAGCAGCGGCGGGTGCACCGATTCGGAGCTCACCACGCACGCGCCATCGACCCACGTCTCGGTCCTGCGCGCATCCCACGCGAACCCGTGATGCGCACGCGTGCTCACACCCGAGCGCTCGACGTGCTCGCGAAATCCCACCGTGACGTGATTGCCGGGCGTCAGCTCGATCGCGACGCCCAGGGCCGACAGCTCGTCGAAGGCCTGGTTCATCGGTCGGCCTTGCAGCGCCGACATCGCGACGAACAGCATGCCCTACGATAGCAGCTACGGCGTCACGCCGATCGCGCCACCGATCGAGTCGAGCCCTTCGCCGAACGTCAGCGAGCCGGCATCTTCAGCGCCCGTCGCGGTGAACACCACGCGCCGGATGGTCGACAGCTCCGAGACCAGCACGTTGCCGGCGAGCGCACCGCGGGTGATCACGGTCATGTCACCCGGAAGCTGCGCCGGATCGCCGTCGTACGTGAGCTCGCCGAGGTTCTGCCAGGTGCCACCCGGACCGTTGGCATCGAGCACGTAGATGCCTTCGCCCGGCGGCTGCGAGCTCGACACGATCGCGACGTCACCCGCGGGAGAGATCGCGATCGCGCTCGGATCCGTGATGTTCGGGATCACCGAGATCTTCGTCGCACCGGTGGCCGACAGCTTCGCGACGGCGACGCGATTGGGGCCTGCGAAGTTGCTGTCGCCGATCAGCGCGAGGCCGCCATCCGCCGATACCGCGAAGCCGCTGAACGATTGCTCGCCCATGCCGAACGCATCGCCACCACCGAGGCGCACGCCGTCGACGAGATCGATCAGGTGCAGGTTGTCGCCGGCGGGCGAATCGAGCAGGTCGCGCGCGGCAAGCACGGCGTGGTCGCCCGCAAACGCGAGGCCACCGGGCGAGCGCGCAGCCGCCACCTGACCGCCGTCGGTGAGCGTGCCGTCGCAGTTGATGTCGACGCGGTAGATGCCGCCGCCGTTCTCGCGGGTGTTCTCGTCGATCACCCACGCGCGGTCGCCGGATGGATCCATGACGACGCGCGATCCATAGAACGCACCGTCGAAGCTGGCGTGGATCACCGTCGGGTTGCCGCTGTCGTCGAGCGAGAACACGCCGAGGTCACCGTTATCCATCGCGACGAGGCCGATCTTGCCGTCGGGGGTGAACGCGATGACGCCGAACGGCGTGCGCGCACCGAGATCGAACAACCGCGGCGGATCGAACTGCGTCAGCGTGCCGGTGGCCGACAGCTCGAGCACCTCGAACTTCGGCGCCGACATGCCCTCGGTATCGTACGGACGCGCGACCACGACGTAGCGCGTGCGATCGGCGGCGGCCGGTTCACGCGGGCACTCGCTGGTGGGCGGCGCATCCGGCGTGGGGACATCGTCGTCGTCATCCGCAGCTCCACCACCGCCACAACCCACGAGCGCGATCAGCAACAGGTACCGGCACATGCCGCGCATCCTGCCCGAGCACGAGTCCGAGTCAAGCGTGTCGAACGGGCTGGCCGCTACGGATCATCGGCTTCTTCGACATCCGTCGCGCCGTCGTCGTCCTTGGGCGCCGGGCGGATGTAGATGTCGTCGATGCGCCACTCGTCATCCTCTTTCTTGAGGACGATGCGGTAGCGGATGCCGTTCTCGTCCCAGCGCAGCTCGGCGCGATCGGTGAGCTCCTCGAGCTGACCGTTGACGTGCTTGCCGATGCCGGCGACGAACCCTTCGACCTGCTTCGCGATGCCTTCGCGACGGCGCGTGGTCAGGATGCCGAGCATGCCGCTGACATCGCGCTGGGTGACCGCATCGGCGAACAGCCGGATCGCATCGCGCGGCTTCTTCGCGCGCGAGCGGCTGACGAGCTCGGATTCGAGACGCCACACTTCGCCCTCGCGTTCGAGCTGCACGAGCTTGCCGTCCGAGTAACCGATCAACGCGCGCTCGCCGACATCCGGGTTGCCCTTGAGGCTCGCCTCGAGTGCCTGGACCTGCCACGCGCGTTCCTTCGCGCCGGCCTTCCACTGCCGCGCGAACTCGTCGAACGACACCCGCCGGCGCGTGGTGCTATCGAGCATCGCGTAGGCGTCCTTCGGGTCGTCGCTCTTCAGCGCGGCGAGGTACGCCTTGACGCCATCTGCCGCCTTCCCGGACAGTCCACGCGGGCCGCCGCAGGCAGCGACCACCAAGCTCATCACCACGGCGAGGCGAAACACCCCGCAACACTAGCAGACGGTTTTACGGTCCTCGAATCGGTGCCCGAAAATCGCAAAGCGGCCGGAGCAACATTGCTCCGACCGCCCCCCGCGCTGCGTGGCCGTCCGTCAAGAATCCGGCAGCGAGGAGTATGTCCCGCAGTAGTGCGAGGCAGATGCCAGGGAGACGGAATCGAGCAGTTGGGGGATTCACCGACCGCAAGTGCCGATTCCAGCGCCAGCGAGTCAACGACCGTTCACAGCTCGGAGTGTGAAAGGAAAACTGGCCGAGATCGTAGACCTATTTGCTGGCCGGACCGTTGGTGAGCTGAATTTCCGAGTGCCGCGCTTCGGGAAGCTTTTCGGGGTAGTCGAGCGTGAAGTGCAGGCCGCGTGATTCCTTGCGGCGGCGGGCGCTCTCGATGATGAGGTGCGCGACCAGCGCGATGTTGCGGAGCTCGATGAGGTCGTTGGTGATGCGGAAATCCAGGTAGTACTGCCGGATCTCGTCGCGGACGTTCTCGATCCGGTGGCGCGCGCGCTCGAGGCGTTTGTCGGAATCGCACGATCCCGACGTACGACCACATGAAGCGGCGGATCTCTTCCCAGTTGAGCGCGACGACGATCGCATCGTTCGAATCCGTCGCATCGCCGCTCGACCACGTCGCGACCTGCGACGGGCGAATCCGCGGCTGGTACTTCACGGCTTCGGCAGCGCGGCTCGAATACACCATGCCTTCGAGCAGCGAGTTCGACGCGAGCCGGTTCGCACCGTGGAGCCCGGTGAATGCGCACTCGCCGATCGCGTACAGCCCCTTCACCGTGGTCGCGCCGTCCTTGTCGGTCTTGATGCCGCCGCAGCCGTAGTGCGCCGCGGGCACCACCGGGATGGGCTGCTTCGTCATGTCGATGCCGAGCGCGAGGCAGCGCTCGTGGATGTTCGGGAAGCGATTGCGCACGAACCCCGGCTCGAGGTGCGTCATGTCGAGGAACACCGAGTCGGCACCCGACTTCTTGAGCTCGTTGTCGATCGCGCGCGCGACGATGTCGCGAGACGCCAGCGACTTCATCGGGTGGTAGTTCTGCATGAACTCTTCGCCGTTGGCGAGGCGAAGCACGCCGCCCTCACCGCGCAGCGCTTCCGAGATCAGGAAGTTCCGCGCCAGCGGGTGATAGAGCACCGTCGGGTGGAACTGGACGAACTCGAGAATCGCCCACTGCGGCACCGATGCGATACGCCATCGCGATGCCGTCGCCGGTCGCGACGTCGGGGTTCGAGGTGTACATGAACACCTTGCCGGTGCCGCCCGACGCGAGCACGGTGGCGCGCGCGCAGATCGTCTTGACCTCGCCGTTGCTCTTGTCGAGCACGTACGCGCCGAAGCACGCCGGATCACCGCCGTACTTCGCCATCGACAGCAAGTCGATCGCGATGTGCTCGCCGAGCAGCGTGATGTTCGGATGCTTGGTGACCGACTCGACGAGCGCGCGCTGGATCTCGCGACCCGTGACGTCTTCCCAGTGGACGACGCGATGCCGCGTGTGCGCACCCTCGCGACCGAGATCGAGCGAGCCGTCGGGCTTGCGGTCGAGGCGCACGCCGAGATCGAGCAGCCGCTGGACCTGTGCCGGGCCAGACTCGACGCACATCTGGACGACGTCGCGATCGCACAGGCCATCGCCCGCGACCAGCGTGTCCTCGATGTGGCGATCGAACGTATCGTCGCCGGCGAGCACCGCGGCAACGCCGCCTTGAGCCCAGTTGGTGTTGGTGTCGTCGATCCGCTTCTTGGTCACGACCACGACACGCCCGTGCTCGGCGGCAAGCAGGGCGAAGTTGAGGCCGGCGATGCCAGAGCCGATGACGAGATAGTCGGTTTCGAGGGACACGACGTCGCGACACTACCGTGTTTGCTCGGCGGAAGGATCAAGCGCTACGATTTGCAACAGAGTGCGGTTCGCAGCCCTAGCCCTGCTCCTGGCGTTCGTCGGGCCGGCCACCGCCGATGTCTATTCGTGGACCGACGACGAAGGGGTCGTGCACTTCACGAACATCAAGCCGGCGGGTGGCAAGTGGAAGAAAGTGCTGACCTCCGAGCCGGAGCGCGGGTCGAAGGCAGCGGCCCGGCGCGGCGCCTGCGAGCGTTGCGACAAGGTGCCGTCGACCGATAACTCGCCGGAGCGGTTCCATCGCTACGACCAGTTCATCCAGGAAGCGTCGGATCTGTACCGGATCCCGGTGCCGCTGATCCGCGCGGTCATCAAGGTCGAGAGCGACTACGACGTCAGGGTCGTGTCGTCGATGGACTGCAAGGGGCTGATGCAGGTGCATCCGCAGGTCGAGATCGACATGGGCGCGACCGGCGACATCTTCGATCCGCGCACCAACATCATGACGGGCACGCGGCTGCTGCGGTGGCTCGCGAATCGCGTCGACGGCAATCTGGTGCTCACAATCGCCGGCTATCACGCCGGGCTCGGCTCGCTCGCGAAGTACGGCTACACGGTGCCGCCGTTCAAGTACACGCAGCAGTACCTGAAGATGGTCCTCGAGCGGTACTACCAGTACAAAGCGGAAGCCGCAGCGCCGAAGTGAAGCCGCTGGAAGTCACGATCGCCGGCATCAAGATGCGGGTGGAGCCGACGGGGCAGGTCTCACCGCAGCGAACCGAGAGCCTCGCGCGCGAGCTGGTGCGCGGGCTCCTGGGCAGCACGGCCGCGCCGTCGCTCGAGTTGACCCGTGGTCCGAGCCCCGGAAAACGCGAGTTACCGCCGCCGGAAGCCACCTGGGTGATCGGGCGCGGCGACGAAGCGACGTGGGTGATCCTCGACGAGGATCTGTCGCGCGAGCACGTCGAGATCACGCGCGCGTGGGATGGCGTATCGGATCCGCGATCTCGGATCGAAGAACGGCACGCGCGTGAACGGGGCGCGGATCGACGGTCGCGTGACCCTGCGCGACGGTGCGACGATCGAGGCCGGCAACTGCGAGCTGGTGTTCCGCGATCCGGCGGAGCGACATCTCCAGGGCGAGCTGATCGCGACGCAGGTACCCGTGGTCGCGGAGCCGAAGGTGGTCGTCGTCGAGCCGCCGCGATCGCCGATCACGTTTTACGTCGCGTCGTCGATCTGCGTGCTCGCGACGGCGGGTCTGGTCTGGGTGCTGGCGAGCTAGCGACCCGTCGGCGAATCTTCGAACGGCGTCCAGCCGATCCGATCGAGTAGCGGCGAGTACGTGCCGCTCGGTGGGATATCGAAGCCCTCGACGGAGAACTGCTTGCACAGGATCTCGTGCGCGCTGCGGTTGTCGAACAGCTGGGAGAGGTTGTCGCGGATGTGAATGATCCGGTTCGCGTCGAGCTTCGGCGACAGCACCACCCCATCGTTCGGGCACTCGTCGGACAGCGCGATGATCTGCAGCCGCTCGACGCGCGAGCCCCACACCCCATCGAGCCCACCGGACGCGCCGACGAACGACGCGGTGATGTCACCGTCGTACTCGTTGAGTGAATCGAAGCAGGCGGTGTACGAGCCGAGCCAGCGCTGGTTGAGCAACTGGGTCTCGAGATCGATGCCCTGATCGACGAGCAAGCCGCGCGGCAGCAAGTAGCCGCCCATCGACCACTCGTCGCACCACACGGCGCGTGGCCGAAAGCCGCCAGACTTGATCACGCCGAGGTCCCAGCGATCCTGCTTGCGATTGACGAGCGCGGAGCGATAGACGTTCGAGCCGCGACGGATCGCGCGATTCGCGATCACGCCGCCGGCGGCCTCGACGCGCGCGCAGATCACCGGCGGCCCCCACGCCGCATCGATCACGCCGTCGAACAGCGCCTTCTGCAGCGCCTCGTAGCTCTTGTAGGGAACGACGGTCGTGAAGCGCGCCGCGTAGAGGACGTCGGCGAACTCGCGCGCCATCTCGAACACGGTTTCCCTTCCAACCGAGGGCGGTAACCCGAAGCTGAACACCGTATCCACCAGGCGCGATGGTACTCCGGGTCGGCGGGGCTGTGCGGCCTTCGAGGAGGTCGCGCACGATTTCGCGGTACGGTCCCGCGCATCGAACTGCTTCTGGTTCGATCGCTGGCGCGAAGGGCAGATCGGGTTCCACGAGGGCAAGCCCAACGCCTCGCTCGCCAATGCCATCGGAGAGCTCGGCACGGCGAAACGCGTGCTCGTTCCGCTGTGCGGCAAGGCCGAGGATCTCGCGTTTCTCGCGTCGCGCGGTCACACGGTGATCGGGTGCGAGCTCGTCGAGGATGCGGTCAAGCAGTTCTTCGCCGAGCACGGCTGGACCCCGCAGGTCACCAAGCACGCGAATCACGTGCAGTACACGCACGGCTCGATCTCGGTGTTCGCCGGTGACTTCTTCGCGGTCGATACCGCGCTGATCGGTGGCCCGTGCACGGCGCTGTTACCGATCGCGCGGCACTCGTCGCGTTGCCGCCGGAGTTGCGCCCTCGATACGCGCAGCACGAGAAGTCGCTGCTCGTCGAACACGCGCCGATGGTGCTCGTGAACTTCGAATACGATCAGTCGCTGATGAAGGGCCCGCCGTTCTCGGTGCGCGAGGCCGAGGTGCGCGAGATCTACCAGCCCGCGTCGATGACGCTCGTCGAGGAAGCGCCGGATACGCGCCGGCCCGAGCTGTCGGCGATGAATCGCTGCTGGTCGATCACGCTCTGACGTCGAAGTAGCTACAATAACGACAAGCTGCGTCGAGTGGGCTTCGCGGGGCGCTGGAACGTGGTGCCCTTCGCATCCTCGTCGTGATCGTCGTGGCGGCCGAGCAGGCCGAGCCGCTTCGCGGTGGTCTCGAACATGGTGTTGATCATCTGGGCGTACGGCCCTTCGCCGCGACCGCGCACGCCGAACCGCGAGTCGTACAGCTTGCCGCCGCGCGTCTCGCGAATGCGGTGAATGATCTTGTCGCCGGCGAGTGGCAGCGAGACGCGGATCCGATCTTCGAACACCTCGCGCACCGCGCCGGGCAACCGCAGCAGCGTCCAGCCCGCCCACGTGGCGCCGGCATCCTTCGCGCGTTCGAGCAGCGTGACGAGCTGGTTGTCGTTGACGCCGGGGATGATCGGCGCGCACATCACGCCGACGGAGACGCCGGCCTTGGCCATCGTCTCGATCACCTTGAACCGGCGATCCGGGCTCGCCGCCCATGGCTCGATCGCGCGCGACATCTCGTTATCGGTGAACGCGAGGCTGACCGAGAGGTGAAAGCGCGCTTCTCTCGACAGCGCGAGGAACAGCTCGATATCGCGTTCGACGAGCGCGCTCTTGCTGATCACGCTGACCGGATTCTTGTACTCGAGGCAGACCTCGAGGCAGCGCCTGGTCAGCTCGAGCTCGCGTTCGATCGGCTGGTAGCAATCGGTGACGCCGGAGAACATCACCGTCGCGCCTTGCCAGCTCGGCTTGTCGAACGCGGCGCGGAGCAGCTCGGGTGCCTGGCGCTTGACGACGATCTTGGTATCGAAATCGGTGCCCGCGCCGGAGATCGAGATACTCGTGCGTCGGCCTCGCGTAGCAATTGTGGCTCACCACGCCGTTCGCGATGAAGTCGCCTGTGCCCGTCGTGATGTCGAACAGCGGTCGCACTCCGAGCTCGTCGATGGAGCGCACCTTCCAGGCAGAGGCGCCATCAACGCGATCGAGCGAGCTCACGACGCCGATCAGCTGATCGCCGGAGCGCAGCTTCGGCAACTCGGCATCTGCAGGGTTGACCCATCGCCAGCCACGCTCGTCGAGCAACCGGTGATCGCCACTCGTGATGATCGAGCGGTCGTTCGCGAGCCCGAGGCGAAAGGCGGGCTTCTCGGTTCGCCAGTGATCGAGCACGCGCGTGCGCACGCGGACTCGATGTTCTCCGACCTGCTGCGTACCGATGATCTCGTCACCAATCGCGATCGCGGACAGCGGCTTGAGCGAAGAGTCAGCCATCAGGATCGCGGTGTCGCCATCGGCGCAATAGGCACACGCGTGCTGGCAGCCGCGGTACGGGTTCGCGCTGAACGAGAACCCGAGGTCCGGCGAATCGTTCTCCGACAGGATCGAGCGCGAGTGATCCTCGATGATCGTGACCGCGGACGCCGGCGGACCATCGCCCTCGTCGTACTCGACGGCCACCGATCGAAACCGGTTGTGCGGGTTGTCAGTCTCGCGAGACTTCACGCGAAATCGACGGTACTGGAAATGTGTTCAGGTGTCCAGATCGAGCTAGCGAACAACCAGCGTCGCGGGGGTCCAGTTCGCGGCCCGTCGAGTCTCGCGCGCGACGACATCCTCGGTGTCGTAGATCGTGAGCTTGAGGGGCTCGGCGGTGAATTCAGCGGCGCGCGCGAGTGCGCTCGAGTTGATCACCGCACGACCGTGATCATCGATCGCGGCGACGAACAGATCGCAGCGCTTGCAGATCAAGAAGTCGGCGAGGCGCAGGCCGAAGCGGTGACGCTCGACCTGCGGTTCGTCGATCGTGATCGTCACGTGGCCCGACGGATCGGACGTGTAGCGCGGCTTGCGCGCGACGCAGAACGTGCACCCGCATTGCCGCACGGGGAGCTCGGCCGGCGTTTTCGTCGTCGACAATCGAACCTTGATCGCACCGCAGCTACACGAGCCTTCGAGGTCCATGTCATCACGCTACAGCGTGTCGATCGATCGCGTGCAGTACAGCGGTCACGAGAGCACGGCGATCAGGCGCTCGTGCACCGCGGACGATAGCGGCTTCGCACTGCCGGCGATCAACGCTGCGGTGACGTAGTCGCGCTGGTGCAAGCGGGGCAGGGCGATCGCACCGCGATCGACGACGAACCGCAGCGCGAGCTCGGCCAGCGTGAACGCTTCGACATGCTCGGGGCGCTTGCCACGCTCGAGCATCTGCTTCGCCGCTTCACTCGATCGCGCCGCCGGCGGTTGATCGCGAACGAGCGGAGCGAGCGCAGCGGCCGCGACGGCGATGCGCTGCAACGTGGCGGCATCGATCGATTGACGATCATCGCGCGGCGACATCCGCATGCCCGGACCGAGCATGCCGGCGAGCGCACCACCGGCGAGCGGCTCGCGCGCGAGGATCGGCAGGCTCTTCACGCGCTCGGGCTCGACGACCTCGGGCTGCTTGGGAATCATCCCGACGAGTGCGGCGAGCTGCGGATCGGCGAGCAGGTCGTCGTCGGCGTCATCGAGGCTGACGATCAGGCCGGCCGGTTTCTTCTTCTTCTTCACCACCGGCGGCGGCTTGGTGATCACGCCCTCGAGCAGCGGCAGCCCACGGCGATCGCACGCCGACAGCGCGATCGAGATCGCGCAGAACGGATCGCGCAGTGCCGCGGCCGCTTCGAGCTCCTCGGTCAAGCGACCGTCGCGTTCGGCACCCGCGAGATCGAGCCGCGCTCCCCACCGCAGCACCTTGCCTTCGCGCACCAGCCGCACGAGCGTGCCCGCGAGATCAAGCCACGCAGATGACGCGAGCCACGCCGTCGACAACGGCAGCATCGCGAGCGGCAGCGCATCGAGCTTGCTCGCGCGCAGCGAGGCCTCGACCTGCTGCTGCACGTAGCCGGGCGCCGGCAGCTCGCGGCGATTCGGGATCCGGGTTGCCACCATCACCACATCGCGGAGGCGCAGCGAGCGCACCGCATCACCGACCATCCGCTCGGCGATGTCCTCGTCGGCGACCTCGACGAACGTCAGGTTGCTTCGGAGCGCGTGATGCAGCGTGCGCTCGATGTCGGATACCCCGCGCAGCTCGCAGGTCGCGAGCCGGAACTCGCCGATGCCGACGGTAGAAACCGCGAATCCGTCGATCGTGCGCTGATGCACAACCCGATGGTACGCCAGGCTTCGGCCGAGACATCGTCGCGGTGGCCGACTATCATGGCGACCATGGGAAGAGCTGTCGTGCTCCTGTTGGCACTGTCTGCGTTCGCCGCCTGCGGCGATGACGATTTCACCGGGCTGCCCGATGGCCCGGATCGACCGGATACGCCGGAGCCCGACGGACCGCAAGTCGGGCTGGTGAAGCTGACGATCACGGACGGTGGCACGCCGCAGCCGATGGTGAAGGTCTACTTCCAGAACGCCGATTCCACGATCGTATCGGCGACGATGACCGACGTGAACGGTGTCGCTTCGGCCGTGATGGAGGCCGGCGGCTTCGTCACCGCGATCAATCCGTTCCCGCAGATCATCCCGGCGATCGTCAGCAACGGCGACGACGTCCGCACGTTCGCCGGCGTCAAGCCGCTCGACGAGCTGGTGCTGAGCCGTGGCAACGGCGGCGGCAGCGTCGTCAACGTCACGCTGCTCGTGAACCCGGACCCGAACGTCGTCGGTGGCACCTACGAGCTGTTCGCGCCATGCATCGGCGGCAGCCTCAACATCACCAACGGCGGTGGCAGCGGATCGGGCAGCGGTTCGATCGGTGGCGCGGTGCAGCTGACCGGTTGCGGTGCAACGAGCGACTTCACAATCACGGTGCGCGACGGCAACTTCAACCTCGTCAGCTCGATCCACAAGGACAACGTCACGCTCACCGAGGGCCAGCCGGTCGATCTCACCGATCTGACGTACGTGGCAGCAGAGACCGCGACGTTCCAGTACACCAACGCGCCGGCGGGGTTCGATTCGTTCGGCCTGGCCAGCGTGCTGTTGTCACAGCACGGCCAGCAGAACGTGATCTTCAGCGACGGTAGCTTCGATAACGGTACCGGCACCACGCCGCCGATCGCTCGTCCCGTCGTCGACAACGACCTGCAGCTCACCGCGGGTTCGTTCGGTACCAACACCGGCCGACACCAGGTGCTCGAATGGGGGCCGTCGACAACCGCCTATACGAAGTCGCTTGCGGGCCTGCTGCTCGCCGAGTACGCGACGTTCCCCACCTACGATGTCGCCACCAAGACGATCACGTGGACCGTCGGTGCCGGTGCGGATCCCGACTTCGCGATCGCGCGCACGTCGTTCAGCCGCCCCGATGGCAGCGGCAAGGGCTTTATCAACTGGGATTGGGAGATCGTGGCGCCGCTCGGCACGGAGGAGTCGATCCGCTACCCGGTGCTGCCGGCGCCCGACGACGACTACAACCCCACCGCCCAGGACGCGGGGCAGGACGTGTTCTCGCTGACCACGGCGAAGTTCCCCGGCGGTTACGACGCGATCCGCGAGACGGTGTTTTCAGTCGCCGACAACAACTCTGACCTGCCGAACGGCATCGTCACCGGTGCCACCGGCACCGTCGTGATCGAGGACCTGCAGTTCGCGACGAAGCGCACGCCGCCGAAGGTTCGCGACCTGTTGCAGCCGTTCGCGCAGCGTGTGAAGGCCGCCCACAAAGCGCGCCGCCGCTAGCGTTTCGTCGTCGATCTGAGGTTAGATCCAGCGATGGATCGTCCCTCCGGCGTGGGTGCCTCACTTCCACGCGTCGACGGCGTCTCGAAGGTCACCGGCAAGGCGAGGTACCTCGATGACCTCGACGTGCCGGGTGTCTGGCACGGCGTCACCGTCCGCTCGAAGGTCCCGCACGGCATCCTCGAGGCGCTCGATCGCGACCCGGCCTTCGATTGGTCGCAGGTCGTGGTCGCGACCGCCGAGGACATCCCCGGCGCGAACTCGATCCGGCTGATCGAGGACGATCAGATCGCAATCGTGCCCGTCGGCGGCACCGTGATGCACGTCGATGAAGCACTCGCCGTGGTCGCGGCTCCGACCCGCGCGCTGGCGTTTGCGGCGGCGAAGGCGATCAAGCCGCGCATCAAGCCGCTGCCGGCGGTGCTGTCGATGGAGGACTCGCTCGCCGCGAACGAGAAGCTGTACGGCGACGACAACGTGTTCAAGCAGTTCCTGATCCGCAAGGGTCACGCCGACGACGCGGAATTCGAGGCGCAGTTCACGCGCGCGGCGAAGGTGATCGAGGGCACCTACTTCACGTCGCCGCAGGAGCAGATGTACATCGAGACCCAGGCGATGCTGGCCGAGTACAAGGACGGCAAGTGGTTCATCGTCGGCTCGATGCAGTGCCCGTACTACGTGCACAAGGCGATGAAGCACTTCCTCGGCTGCGGCCCCGACGATGTCGTGATCACGCAATCGGTCACCGGCGGTGGGTTCGGCGGCAAGGAGGAGTATCCGTCGATGCTCGCCGCGCACACCGCCACCGTGGCGAAGAAGGCGGGCAAGCCGGTCAAGATCGTCTACGACCGCGACGAGGACATCGCCGCGACGACGAAGCGCCATCCCGCGCGCACGAAGCATCGGCTCGCGGTGAACGAGCAGGGCGAGATCCTCGCGATCGATGTCGATGTCGTGATGGACGGCGGCGCGTATCTGACGCTGTCGCCCGTCGTGTTGTCGCGCGGCGTGTTGCACGCGGCCGGGCCGTATCGCTGCCCGGTCACCCGCATTCGCGGTCGCTGCGTCGCGACGAACTATCCGCCGCACGGTGCGTTCCGCGGCTTCGGTGCCCCGCAGACCACGTTCCCGTACGAGCGCCAGATCGAGAAGCTCGCCCGCGCGCGCGGCGAGGATCCGTTCGCGCTGCGCAAGCGCCTCGCGCTCCGCTCCGGTGATTCCACCGCGACGGGCCAGGTGCTAGGACTCTCCGTCGGTAGCGACGAGGTGCTCGACGCGGTGGCGAATGTTGCTGGTGCCTCGCCCGAGCGCGACGGCACCAACATCGCGGGTGCGCCGATCAAGCGCGGCCGCGGCTACGCGTTCTACTTCCACGGCGCCGGGTTCACCGGATCGGGCGAGCAGCGCCTCGCCGGCAAGGCCACGGTGGTCGCCACGCCGAATGGCTTCGAGGTCCGGTCGAGCTCGACGGACATCGGGCAGGGTGCAATCACGATGTTCACGCAGATCGCGGCCACCGCACTCGGCGTCGATCGCATCGCGCGTCACCGTCGTCGATCCCTCCACCGCACACGTGCCCGATTCGGGCCCGACGGTTGCGAGCCGGACGTGCATGGTGGTCGGCGGCGTCGTCGATCGCGCGGCGCGAATGGTGAAGTCCAAGCTCGAGCACTGGGGCCGCGAGAACGGGATGCCGAACGCGTCGTGCGACGAGCTCGGCGTGATCTACGCGACCCAGCACGGCGAGCTCGGCGAGACCGTGACCTACGAACCGCCGCCCGGCATCCAGTGGGATGACCTGACGTACACCGGCTCGGCGTATCCGGTGTTCGGCTGGGCGTGCTGCCTCGTCGACGTCAGCGTCGATCTCGATACCTATGAAGTGACGATCGATCGCTGCGTGCAGGCGATCGATGTCGGCAAGGCGATCAACCCGCAGATCGTGAAGGGCCAGATCGAAGGCGGCACGCTGCAGGCGCTCGGCTGGGCGGTGATCGAGAACGTGATCTACAAGGATGGCCGCGTGTGGAACGCGAGCATGACCAACTGCATCGTGCCCACGTTCGCCGATGCACCGGATCTCGAGACGATCATCGTCGAGGTTCCGTATCCGTTCGGTCCGTCCGGCGCGAAGGGCGTTGGCGAGATTCCGATGGACGGGCCGGCCGCCGCCGTCGCGAATGCGGTGCACGATGCGCTCGGCGTCGCGTTCGATGACTTGCCGCTCGCACCGGAGACGCTTGCGAAGGGAATGGCATCGTGAAGGTCTCGTTCGAAGTGAATGGCAAGGCTGCGCAGGTCGAGGTCTCGCCGTGGAAGCGGTTGCTCGACGTGCTCCGCGAGGATCTCAAGCTCACCGGTACCAAGGAAGGCTGCGGCGAAGGCGAGTGCGGTGCGTGCTCGGTGATGCTCGACGGTGAAGTCGTCAACTCGTGCCTGGTCGCGATCGGCCAGTGCGGCGAGCGCAAGGTGACCACCGTCGAGGGGCTCGCGAACGGCGACGTGCTGCACGCGGTGCAGAAGGCGCTCGTCGAGTGCGGCGGTGCGCAATGCGGCATCTGCACGCCGGGCATCGCCGTGTGTGCGGCGCACGTCGTCGACAAGGGCTTGGTCGATCTCGGTGAAGACAACGCGCGCGCGAAGATCCGCGAGCTGCTCGCCGGCAACATCTGCCGCTGCACCGGCTATCAGCTGATCGTTGATGCGGTGCTGATCGCGGCAAAGGAGGCGGCGCAGTGACGGAGTACGTTCGTCCTCGCAGCGTCAAGGAAGCGCTCGAGCTGCGCGCCGCCCATCCCGACTGGATGGTGCTCGCCGGTGGCACCGACCACATGGTCAGCGCGCACCACAAGGCGGATCCGCCCGGCATCCTCGATCTGTGGCGGCTCGAGGAGCTGTGCTTCATCCGCGCCGATCGCGACAAGGTTTCGATCGGCGCCGGCGCGACATGGTGGGAAGTCCAGAACCACGCGGTGATCGGCAATCGCCTCACGCCACTCGCCGCCGCGGCGCGCGGAATCGGTGCGTTGCAGATCCAGGCGCGCGGCACGCTCGGCGGCAACGTCGGGACGTCGTCGCCCGTCGGCGATTCGTTGCCGGCGCTGCTCGCGCTCGATGCCGAGATCGAAGTGGCCTCCACCCGCGGTCGCCGCCGGATCCCGTACAGCGATTACTGCACCGGCTATCGCACGACGCAGCTCGCCGCCGATGAATTGATCATCGCCGCGCATCTCCCGCTGCCGGATCAATCAGTCAGCCTGATGTGGCGCAAGGTCGGCACGCGGCGCGCGCAGTCGATCTCGAAGGTGATGGGCGCCGCGGCGATCGTCGTCGATGGCGGCGTGGTGACCTCGGCGCGCGTGGCGTTCGGTGCGATCGCGGATCGGCCGATTCGCGTCACCGCGATCGAAGAAGCCGTGCGCGGACAACGGATCGGCAACCAGGCCGCCGAAGCCGCGCGGATGGCGATGCGCGCCTCGATCAAGCCGATCGACGACGTGCGCTCGACGGCAACCTACCGCCGTGAAGTGGCAGAAAACCTCGTGGCTCGCTTCTTCGGGCAACGTGGCATAACTCGGCGTGCCATCGGATCCTGACGACAAGGGCGTTCCCGCCCCCGTCGACGATGCCGCCGACAACAAGACGGCCGCGCCCGACGGTATTCCGCAGGCCGCGGATTCTGCCGCGATCGAGATCTCCGTCGCTCAGCCCGGCGAGTCGGGATCGATCGACGTCCAGATGTCGGGACCGATCTTGCCCAAGCCGCCGGTGCTGCCCGACGGTGCGGTGGTGGAACCGGCGAGCGCGTCGGATTCCGCGCCGGTCTCCAGCGGTCGCGTGACCTCGATGCACGCGGCAGCGACCGGCCCCACCGAGTCGTCGCCGCGCCGGCAGAAGATCACGGATGTCGGCAAGGACATGCTCGGCAAGGGCGTGACCACGCTCGGCAGCTCGCTCGAGACGATCGGCGAGGGCGTCAGCAAGCTGGGTGATGCGTCGAAGAAGGTGCCGGTCGTCGGCGCCAACATCTCGAAGCTCGGTGAAGGCGTCACCAAGCTCGGCGAGTCGCTGACCGAGTTGCCGCGCGTGGCGCGCACGCGGCGAGGCGCGCTGCTGATCCGCAGCCTGCTGGTCGGCTTCATCCTGGTGTTCTCGTGGATCGCGATCATCGTGATGCTGCAGGTGCAGGGCACCGACTCGCCGGACTTCCGGCCGTTCGCGGAGAAGATCCTGCGGCGAGATCACGCGCAACCAGCGGGCATCGCCACGCTCGAGGCGCGGCTCGCCACGGCGAAGCTGACCGAGCCGGAGCGCGTGAGCCTGAAGCGCCGGCTCGACGAGCTCAAGCAAGAGCGCGTGCGCGACATCGAGGATCTCTACGACAAGGCATCGCCGCGCTTCCAGGAGATGGTGCGCAAGGAGCGGTTCGTCGACGAGATGCTCGATCTCAACAAGACCGCCGGGCAGTTCCTCGAGGTCACCGCGGTGAACGAATCGTTCGTGTCGTCGGGCCCGACGGGGCGCATCGGACGGATGTCGATGATGGTGCAGTACGCGAAGGGCAAGACGCGCGCGGCGGTCAGCCTGCACTGGGTCGAGGGCGAGTGGAAGTTGCTCGGCGTCAGCGTCGAGGTGCCGCCCGAGGTGGTGATCACGAAGGAAGCGCGCGAGGAGCGCGTGACGCCGTGCGAGGACGTTCCGAATCGCACGATGAACACCACGCAGTGCGACGTCCACGTGGTCAGCAATCGAATCCTCGAGCAGCTGCGCGACGGTCACGCGGCGGAGGTCTGGGAGGCCGCGAATCGCGACGTGTTCCAGAAGCAGGAAGTGAAGGCGCGGTTCATCGAGATCACGGCGGAGCAGCAGCGCGTGCTCGGCGAGTACCGCCGCATCCTGATGGTGACGGAAGCGAAGATCTTCTCCGGCAAGGAAGAGGAGCGCGCCTTCTTCGACGTGATCGCCGAGTACTCGCTCGCGAGCGTGCGCGTGATCTTCGGGTTCACGCGGCCGTCGAAGACGCAGGAGTGGCAGCTGCGCAGCCTCAAGATCGCGTTGCCGATGCCGCGCATCGATGACCTCGCACGTGCCGCGGGCTCGGGTTCCGGTTCGGCGGCGCCACCGCATGCGGGTTCGGGATCCGCGAAGCCGCCGCAACGCCCGAAGACCCCGCCCAATTCCACGGGCTCTGGCGGACGTTCAGGATCTGGCTCCGGTTCGTGACGGTCGTTGACGACTGATGCGGATCGTCGACGACGATCCGCGATCGTCATCGCGCGACGACAACATCGCGTCGGTCGCGCGGTGAAGTTCGACAATAGATGCGTGGCAGCGCTTCCGGCAGCGCTCATCTTGAAACTCACGGACGCGATGTCGTCCCGGAGACACCGAAGCGATATGAAAACCACGAAGCTGTTTGCCGCCGCCGCCCTGATCACGATGACCGCCCTCGCGGGTTGCCCGAGAAGAGCAACGACGAGAAGAAGACCGATCCGCAGACCAAGGTGATCGACGAGGCGAAGCCGACGGAAGCCAAGCCGACGGAAGCCAAGCCGACGGAAGCCAAGCCCGACGAGACGAAGACCGAGGCGAAGCCAACGGAAGCGAAGCCCGACGAGGCGAAAAAGGAAGAGCCGAAGAAGGACGAGGCGAAGAAAGAGGAGCCGAAGTCCGAAGAGAAGCCCGCCTCGAAGTAGCGAAACTGGGGAGCGTCCCCAATTAGCGCAAACGCCCGGCGGCAGTGGCAGTTCGGGGAGCACTGGCAGCTCGAGTAGCCAGTCCTGATCCGCGATTGGATCAGCGATTCTCGACGGCTTGGAAACCCCACCACACGCACAGACCTTGCAACGCGGCGCAGCAAATGCGTTTCGCTAGCTTGTTCGTCTGCGTGTTGGCCGCGTGTGCGGCCGAAGGTGGGGAGTTCCAGGACGACGAGGTCGAGCTCGGCCCGGATAGCAAGGCCGACGCGGCCGACGAGCTCTCGGTTCGCACCGGCGAGACCACGGTGTGGATGCGCCAGCAGCTCGAGCGTCGCGGCGATCTGTTCGTCATGCGCGGGCGCGCGAGCCGCAACATCACCGACGGGATGGGCTTCATCATCGACGACCCGTACGGCGCGTTCGAGAAGCGGACCGCGCGGACGTTCGAGGTGACGTGGTCGATCTCGGAAGCGCGCACGCTGGTCGATGGCGTCGATCAGTTCGTGCGGCTGTCGTTCCCGCATTCGAACGGCCGCCCCGATTCACTGACCGCTCGCGCGATCGTGCGTCCTCGGTTCGCCGCGTTCACCGGGTCGTCGAGCGTCTACCTCACCGCCGAGCTGACGCCGGTGGTCACCGCAGGCGAGACCGTGTATCGCGCGAAGGGCAAGACCTCCGCGGCGATCAGCACGCTTCAGGTCACCGTCGCAGGGCGTCCGCATCCGGTGCGTCAGGTCGATGGCACCCACTTTGAGATCGATCTCGCACCACACGTCGCGCTCCAGCTCGTCGGTGGCGCGTCGCAACTCGGCATCTCGGCGCGGCTCGCGACGGGAACGGTGGTGACCAAGACGGCAACGCTCGGGCTGTCGATCAAGAAGCTCGCACTGACCGCCGGCAATCCGTACGAGAAGTTCCCGCGACCCGATTGCCCGGCGGCGACGAAGACCTGCCTCCAGGCGCTCCCCGATGGCGCGCTCGATACTGCGAGTTGCGGTGAAGCGTTCGTCGTCAACTCGTGTGCGCGCTACCTCGGCGTGCGGAATCGACGATGTCGCCGTGCAGGCCGCGATCGCGACCGGTCACACCACGACCGGCAGCGCAGCGTTCCGCAGCGACGCGGTGGGGTTGGTCGGTGCAGATCGCGTCGAGCAGCTGATCGGCGGTGCCGAGCAAACGCTCGACGATCGCGTCTCGAACACGATCAGCCGCTGGCTGCTCACGCCCACCGCACGCACCAAGGTGCTGACCTCTGCCGTCGATGGCGCGATCGCCGAGGCGTACACGCGTCCGCTCGATCTCGTCGAGCCGAGCCTCCCCGTGCTCGGCAACGATGCGTCGATTCGCAACGCCGCCGCCGATGCGTTGCTGTCCGAGCTCGCAACATTCGACTTCCTGAACAGCGAGTTCGCGCGCAGCTACGACCAGCTCGTGTCCGAGTTTCGCGCGCAGCACGTGCAGAGCATTCGCGAGTTCCGCGAGACCAACGCAATCGAGCCGTTCCTCGCCGAATCGCGACGTCATCGTCGGTCAGTGGCTCGGTACGCACGTCGAGGTTTCGGTCTCGAAGGCGACCGGCGCACCGGTGAACACGCTGATCGAATCGATTAGTGCGCGCGATCCTGTTCGTCACCGACGTCGCGCGTATGCAGGCGTTTTACGAGGGCGTCCTCGGCTTGTCGGTGACCTCGTCCGAGCCCGGTTACGTGGAGCTCGGCGAGCTCGCACTCCATGCAATCCCGGAGCACTACGCGCCGGCGATCTCGTCACCACCGGAGCTGCGCGAAGACGCGATCACCAAGCTCGCGTTTCACGTCGACGATGTCGCCGCCGAACGTGCGCGCCTCGTCGACCTGGGCGTCGCGATGCGCGAGCTCAAGCACTACAAGGCGTTCAGCTTCTGCGACGGCATCAATCCGGAAGGCAACGTCTTCCAGAATCACTACTCGATGACGAGTGGGATCGCATCCGCGGACATCCCGCCGGTGCGATCGGTCGCCACGACGAATAACCAGCTCTCACCCGGCTCGCCCGCGGTGAACGTGTTCGGCGGCGTGATCGAGGAGATCGGCATCGCGGATGTCAATCTCGTGCTCCTTCAGGCTGCCGTGCGGGCTGTCGAAGTAGCAATCGAAGCGCTCGAGCTCGGGACGATCCGGTCGGCGCCGAATCGAACCCGGCGAACTCGAGCGTGAGTGCGTGTGACTCGCCGGCCCGCAAGGTGCGCGTTGCCTGACCGTCGAACCGGACCTCGACGAGCACCGGATTGTTCAAATCGTCGCGGTTGTCGATGTGAAGATCGCGACGCGCGATCACCGTCGTACCGTCGAGCTCGACCTCGGCGATCACCGGGATGCGTGGCTGCAAGCCGGCCTCGATCGCGACGGCGAGACTCGCGGCATCGAGCATCGTGCCATCGGGCGGCGGGAACGCCTCGAGCAGCTGCGCCGTCGACAGCACGATCCGGCCATCGGCATTTGGCTCCAGCGCGAGCGCATCCGCACCGAGGCAATCGAGCGACGGCTCGGCGACGAATCGCCACGGCGAGCACGCGCGCACCTGCATCGCATCGCCGGTGCGTGGCCCCGCCGCATCGACGCTGATCACCGAGAGCTCGACCTCGCCGTCGGGAAGCAGCGTGGAGGGTTGGCTGAGCACGGCGAGCCCCCACGGGCCCTCGGCGACTTCTCCGCTGGGAACCGACAATCCCGCGGCGCGCTCCTCGGCCACTTCCATGAAAACCGCGTTCGTTCTTCTCAGGCGCTCCTTTGGCGCGAGCTCCCGGATGGAGGTTCTGTGACGACAAGCGGTGGCATTTGCGGGAATGACTGGGTACGACGTCCAGTCGACGGTCATTCTCGAACTCATTCTTCTTGGATTTGAGGCGCTCCCGGGCCCGGTCGAGTTGCGCCCAGAGGGCCAGGACGACCTTGAACTCCGCTGGGTCGATCCCGGCGACCAGCCTGCCTCGCCGCCGCTATCACCAGATTAAGAAGGCCACGGACAACGATCCGGATGCGCAATGGTCCCTGGCCAGCGTGGCGCGGGTTCTTCTGGGCAACGCACTCGCGAAGCTCCAAGGCAATCAGGACGAGCAGGTCTGGGTGCTCGGCGACCGGCTGGCCGATGAGGTCCAGACGCTACTCGCTGCCGGTCGGAACGCACCCGAACAGCGACGGGATACCTACCTGGTCGCGCTACATCGGCTGGCGAAGGCCGAAGCGCAGGTCACGGACGGCCTAGACGACACGAGCTTGAAGCATCGACTGGACCGCTGGAATCCCACGTCTCAGGCCAGCCCCATCAACCAGGATGTCGAGCAGACCGTGAGTACGTTCGTCTCCCTTGCGGCGGGCGTCCCGCAGGTCCGAATCGACGGGTATCGAAACCGCATGGCGGCGCTGCATACAGTCTTGCCTGATGTTCTCGCACGCATCACCGCGCGCTCCTACCACGGCACGGAGCGGCAGATTGCAGACCACGTTCGGAAGCTCCTCGTCGACCGGTACGAGCTGATCCGATCGCCGTCCACGACGTCATCTTTCGCAACCTGCGCGGCTTCATTAATGACGTCTCGAAGGAGCCGAACCGTACCCTCACCCTCGGGGAATTCGAAGAGGAGTTGGTCCAGGTCTGGCCATGGTTGCTTGTGCCGACGCAGCCGCGACTCCTCGACGAAGACCATCTGCCCCGGCCTCGAGCTGGTCCAAGCCCTTGTGGCGCCCACCGTGGCCCGCGAGGCCGTGGGCCCTTCGGGCTCGGGCAAGACTTCCCTCGCATCCGAGACGTACCTCGCTCTAACAGCACTTCGCCCGGACGCCGCGGTCCTCTTCGTCGAGGTCCGGACGAGAACGTCGCTGCGTGATGTGCTCGTGGGCGTCGCGCACTCGCTCCGTCGACGCGGCATAGGAAGCATTACCGGACCCGCGCTAGACCTCCGGGCCTCCGACACCGCGACGATCGAGCGCGTTGCCGCTCGGCTTGGCGCGTTGACACGCGAGATCTTCCTACTAATTGATTGTGCTGACGGCGAGGTCTCTGGCGAGTTCCGGCGCGATCTCGCGGTCTTCATACGTGCGCTGCGCGGAGCCACGTTCCACCTGCTCGCGTTCGCTCAGGCGAGCGTCTTCCGGAATCTCACGCCGCTCGAGCGAACCGCGCTCGGAATCTCCCAGGAGGCGATGCCAGGGCTGCACTTCGGTCAATTCCTGTCTCTAATTCGCCGACGACACCCGGACGTAGATGTCTCCGCCATCCATGAAGTCTACGAGTTGCTCACGTCGGGACTTCCGACGGGGATGCTGCCAAACCTCGCGCAGCAGATCGCCCGCGCCCGGTCGCTCGCGGAGATGCAGGAAATCGTGCGCCAGCCGCCGGACCAGCGACTCTCCGCTGCGCATCGGGATCGCTTCTTCAGTCTTCCGCCTGGACTCCAACAGGCGGCGTCCCGCATCGTGTGTCTCTCGCTGCCTCTGGCTGCTCGCGAGCTGATCGCGCTCTTCCCCCAAGATCTCATCAAGGCTGCGCTCCTGGCGCTCGTGGAGGAAGGCCTGTTGCCGCCATTCGCCGACCGGGTCGAGATGCACGAGACCGTGCGGGCGGGGCTGGAGAGCCTCGTGCCGCCTGTTCTGGCGAAGGAAACTCACGAGATACTCGCGAGCTATTTCGCGCGGCGCGAACTGCTGCCGGCGCAGATTCACCACCTCGAGAAAGCTGGACGGGGCGAAGACGCGCGTCGACTCGCGCGAGAGCGCTTCCTCGCCGGACGCGACTGGTACGATCTCGTCGAGTACGTCGGCGCTCGGAAATGCGTCAGCGCCGACGAGGTGCTCTCGCTCCTGTTCAACGCGAAGGGGCACGAGCGATACCTGCTCCGCGACCTGCTTCCGCGCATTCAGACCGCCGGGACCGCCTCCCAGTTGCTCGAGAGCCTTCGGTCGGATCCACAACGATATAGTCAGGACTTTCAACGGACGTGGCTGCTGCAGGAAACACTGCTGCAGTGCGAGCCAACCCTTCTGACCCCCCTCGCTGCCTTCGCGCTCGAACAGCCCGAGAGGGAGGGATGCGACATCATCAATTGGCTACGCACGAACGCCTGTCGTGCAGGAGTCGCGCCCGATGCATCGTTCGTGCAGTGGTTCCGCTCCCTTCGAGTCGAGGCGCAGAAGAAGGTGGTCGGGTTCCTGCTGTTGAAGCCGCAGCAGCCGCGCTTGCAGGAGGCGTTGGCCTTCATGCACCGGCACGGGCTCCCTTGCGGAGCCCGTGGTCACACCTTCCATGAGCCGATTCTAGAGCTGACGACGGACGAGGAGATTGCAGATTTCCTCAAGGCTCTGCCACCAGCCGACCCCTCGAAGATGCTCTTGGTCCGGTCGGCGCTGCTCGGGCCGTTCGAGTCGTATGTGTGGCACGAGCGCGTCGACCTCCGGCGCGTCAGTCGAGGGTTGGTGGAGCAGGGAACAGCCGAGGCGCCAGTGCTCGCCAACGCCATCCGCGTCCTCATCTTCCTGAACGAGCGCGAGGTGGTGCCGCTCACGCGACATCTTCGAAACGCTGACGGAGCGCTTGCTACCCTCGCATGGATGACGCCGGTGATTCTGGACTCCACAGAGGAGTTACCGGAGCTAGAAGCCATCGCGCTGGCGCCGGAGACGGAGCTTGAGTCGCGGGCGATGGCGATTGCGATGGTCGCGCATCTCGGCGGCGAGCCGGGGAAGCTGCTCAAACGGGCGGCCGCAGTGCGGCCTGAGCAGCAGCGCGCGCTGGAGACCCTCCTAATGCTGCAGGCGGAGCTCGCGCCATTCCCGGAGGCTGTTCCCCTGGTGTCGGCGGCGCTGGACGAAGATCTGGCCCATCACCGCATCTTCGGAGGGATCCTCCAGCAGCTCGCGGAGGCCTCTTTCCCAGGCACCGAAGCGTTGCTCATCAAGGCGCTGCGTAGCCCCAGCGCTGAGCTTGTGATGCATGCGCTAGTCGCATTGGGGCGTAGTCGATTCCACCGGGGCTTGATACCGATCCTGGAGGTTGTTCATAGCTCGAAGAATGCTGAGTTCCGCGCGTTCGCTATTCCAGCCGCGCTGGCAAGCGGCCCCAACTCGGCCGACCTGTTTGGTGACGTCTGGGAGCACACTCCGGAGGCAGCACACTGGCGCTGGGTGCTCGCCGGGCGTCTGCGTGATACGCGCGAAGCCTCGGCACTCGTCGCAGTTGCCACGGATGCGACCCAGGACTGGAAGTCCCGACGCCTGGCCATTCTGGCGGCCGGTCGGCTGCCGTTCGCTGCAGCGATGGAGGCGATCGCGCCCGTAATTTTGAAAGCCCCTTTGGTCCTGGCCGAGGAGTCGCCCCGCTTTCAGACCCACGCACTCCTCACGCTGCTGCTCGATGTTGCGGGCGCTCGCGACCTGGCGCCACGGTTCCGCCGCGGACGCGACGGCTTCCTTCATGCTTTGGCCCCCCTCTATGAAGACTGGTCCGAGGAGTTGATCGACGCACGCGGCTTGCTGCCGGCAGTTGACGCAGTCGGGTGGCTATGGGATCGGCTCGAGAGCCACGGGTTCGGAAGCGCTCCGCGGGCGGTCGACAAGGTGGCGAACGAACTGCACGTCGCGATGCTGCAGGCAGCCGTGTTGCTGGGGCTCCGCCGTCAGGGTCGACGGGACGACCTGTTCATCGCTTTTGAGCAGGCCTCCACGAACTGGCTTCGAATCCGCGCGTTCAATGAGCTGTGCCACGGCGAGCCGCTCTCCGTCGAGGACGAACGGCGGTCGCAGGCGCTGATAAGCAGTGCATCGCCCCTGATCCAATCTGTGCTTCGTGACTTCTTCGGACGTAGGCCCCGCAGGGAGCGACCTCCAGCGGTACGCCGGTCGGAAAGTAAGCCGGCGCCTCTGGCTCAGGTTCGCCTGGGCTTTGTGCAGGCTCAGGCCTTCCTGAAGTCGTTAGGCTCCGTCGACTCGAAGGCGATCGTGCTGGACGTGGACGAGCGGGACTTGCGCACGCTCGTCGTCGAACTCGACCCGGCGCGCGACACCGAGTGGCGTCCAGCGCCTGATGCGAAGCCCGCCCGAGTGTCCTTGTCGGGGACTAGTTGGCGGCTTCGAGGCGGCTTTGCGCTCGAGCAGGCCAGTCCGCACTACGAGCAGCGCTCCGCCCTGCGGCCGGCCGTAGCAGCGGCCAACCGCTTCGGGATCGAAATCCCGTGGCATCGCGCGGCGCTGACGGGGGAGTTGCGCGAGCTGTACGCCGACCGCTTCTTCGCCTGCCTGGGCGCGCACAACGACCGGGATGCGCTCGTCCGAATGCTCACGGACGAGTCAGAAGCTCCTCGTCCCGCTGCTGGAGAGCCCTGGCCGCGTCAATCAAGTGCTCCATCTCGTCGACGACCGGGTGTTGCCAGTTCTGGACCGCTTCGTCCAAGCCGGACACGGCGTCTTCTTCGAGCAGTTGTGCACGCTAATCTGCCAGGTCTGCACGGAGGCGGTCCGTCCATCTCTCGCGAAGGCCTTTCGTCGTTGGCTGGTGCTGCTGGATCAACTCCAGGCCAGCCCAGCTCACGCGAACTCCGACACGCCCGAGTGGCGCGTCGTCTGGCAGACCCTCTCTCGCCTACGGAAACACCCGCATTTCGATTCCATCCCTCAGCTAAGAAACCGGCTACTGGAGATCCTGATCCGGCACCAGCAGTTGTGGCATGGGCACCGGGTACAGATCCTGGAACTGCTGAGGGAGTGGCCTCCGGCCTACCTTCAGTTCGAAACCGAGGTGTTCCGCCAAGCCGTCTTCGAACATTTCATCGAGGACAAGGTCGAAAAATACGACGAGGTTGCCGACGCGCTCTTTCATCGAACTCGGTAGAGCACTAGATGTCGCACGAAATAGCGAAGGAAGTTCGAAGTGCCAGAATCCTCACAAGGCAGAGTAGCGGCTCACAACGCAGAGGCTCGAGCGCGCCCACCACGGCGCGGGCGACGTCCAGCCGCAGCGCCAGCAACGGGACCTTGGCGAGCGCGCCCGAGGCCTCCTCGAGCAGCCGCTTCGCCGCCGCGGGCCGGCTCTCCTCGATCTCCAGCAGCGCCCCCAGGAACCGGAGCAGACCTTGCGACTCGAGTCTCCGCCCGGGGTCGGGGAGCGCGAGCGTGGTCTGCGCGCCCTTGAGCCTCCATGCGCGCCCGGTCGAAGTCGCCTTCGTTGATGAGCAGCTCCACCAGGCCCACGCAGGCGTCGCGGCGGGTCGAGGGGTCTTCGCGACCCCGCAGCAGGAGCTCGCGCGCCTCCTTCAGGCGGCCGTCCCGATGCGCCAGCCCCGCGAGCAGCACGGCGCTGCGGGCCTGGACGCCGGGCGACGGGCTCTCCAGGGCGGCGCGAAAGCAGCGCTCGGCCTCGGAGACGGCGCCCAGGGCGCTGTGGGCGAGCCCGCAGACCTGGAAGGCGATGGGCCGAAGAGGTGGCAGGGGCCGCAGGGCGAGGCAGCGGCGCGAGCGCTTGAGCGCGTCGCCGGGCCGGTGATGCTGGTAGGCCTCCAGCGCGCCCTTCAGGAGCCTGATCTGAAGGACGAACCAGCCCAACGCGAGGATCGCCAGCGCGCCGGCGACGAGCAGGACCAGGAGCATGCCGCCATTCTCGCCGATCCCGTCTTCGGGACGCTCTAGCGAGCCCGGGCGAGCACCAGGTCTCTGGCCTCCATCAGCCGTTCGAGGTCGGCGAAGCGCACCAGGTAGACGGAGTCGCCCATGGCCTCGGCGATCGGCGGCGGCAGCTCCCGGTAGGCGAGCAGGCCCGGGCCCAGCGCGCGCAGCAGGTCGTCGTGGGAGGCGCGGTAGGGGCGCCCCTTCCTGCGGCCGAGGTGCGCGCAGTGGTAGCGGCGTTCCAGGCCGGTGCCTGCCGTCTGCTCACCGCACACTACGGCCGCCCAGAGCCGGTAGACGTCGCCGTCGCACGACCAGTTCATCATGTCGGTGGTGAAGCCTCCGGGCGGGCGGAGGTTGACCTCCAGCGCCCGGAAGGTGCCGTCCGCCAGCTCGAAGAACTCGATGTGGAAGAAGCGCTCGCGCAGCCCGAAGGCGGCCACGGTCCGGCGTCCCAGCTCCGCCAACGCGGGCGGGATCGCGCGGCGCGTCCAGTAGGCGACCTCGCGCGCCTCGGAGAGCGACTCCATGATCCCCGTGCCGTAGACCAGCGAGGAGTCGAAGACGACCTCGCCGCGCCCGTCGGTGAGCCCGTCGTAGGTGGTGATGGTCCCCGGCGAGAACTGCTGCACGACGTAGCCCTCGCGCCTGTGGGCGAGCGCCTCCTGGAGCTGGGCCTCGCTGGCAACCTTGAACGCCCCCACCGCCCCCGCGCTGGTGTCGGGCTTGAAGACCACCGGCAGGCCGACCCGGGCCACGAAGGCCCGGACCTGCTCCGGGGTCTCGACGGGCTCGAGCTCGGGGGCGGGGATCCCGGCGTTCCGGAAGATCTCGGCCATGCAGGACTTCCGGCGCAGGCGCTCGGTCACGCCAGGGCGCATCCCGGGCACGTTGAAGTCCTCGCGCAGGAGGGCCTCGACGGGCAACCAGTGCTCGTTGAGCGAGTCCAGCCGGTCGACCTTGCCATGCCTCCAGGTGAGGTAGCCCACGGCGCGCAGCATGTCGGGGTAGCGCCCCAGGTCGGGGACTTGGACGTACTCGGACAGCACCGAGCGCAGCTCGGCGTCGAGCTCGTGAAGGGGCGCGTCGCCGATGCCCAGCACGGTCGCACCGCGCTCGCGGAGCGCGCAGCAGAACAGGCGGTACTGCGGCGGAAAGTTCGGGGAGATGAAGAGGACGTTCAGGGCTCGTGCCTCCTGGGCAGGCGACCGGTGACCGGCGCGTGCACCATTCACCACTAACGTCGAGGCATGCCGTCCGCGTCCTCCCCGCTCGCGACGGACGGTGGCAGCCTCGCCGCCATGCCCGACTTAGGACCGCTCGAAGCGCGCCGCGTGATGATCGACGTCCAGGGGCTGACCAAGGCCTTCGGCGACAACGCGGTCCTGCGCGGCATCGACCTGGCGGTTCGCGAGGGCTCGACCATGGTGGTGCTCGGCGGCTCGGGCTCCGGCAAGACGGTGCTCATCAAGCACATGATCGGCCTGCTGCGCCCCGACTCCGGGCGGGTCATCGTCGATGGGGAAGACCTCGTGCCGCTGGGCGACCGCGAGCTCGACCGGGTGCGCCGCAAGTTCGGGATGGTCTTCCAGGCCGCGGCGCTCTTCGACTCGATGACCGTCTTCGACAACGTCGCCTTCCCGCTGCGCGAGCACTCCAAGGCGGGGGAGAAGGAGATCGCGCGGATCGTCCACGAGAAGCTGGAGGTCGTGGGCCTGACCAACATCGACCGCAAGTTCCCGGCGGAGCTGTCGGGGGGCATGCGCAAGCGGGTGGGGCTGGCACGGGCCATCGCCCTCGACCCGACGATCGTCCTCTACGACGAGCCGACCACGGGCCTGGACCCCATCACCACCGACTACGTGGACGACATGATCCTCGACGCCCAGCGCAAGCTGGGGGTGACCAGCGTCGTCATCAGCCACGACATCGGGTCCAGCTTCCAGATCGCCGACGAGATCGCCTACTTGGAGGCAGGGAAGATCGCCGTGTGCGGCCCGCCGGAGGCTCTCCGTGCCTCCAAGCACCCGGGACTGCTCAAGTTCCTCTCGACGTGGCGCTCCAAGCGTTGAGCCCCGGGGCGCTGCTTCCAAGCCGAGGAGGCGGTCCCTAGCTTGAGAGGCCCGTGAAGAAGCTCGTCACTCCCTTCAAGGTCGGCCTCCTGGTGCTCATCGCCGGGGTGGCGTTCATCGCCTTCTTCACCTTCACCAAGAAGGCGAAGTTCGAAGGCGACTCGCTCACGGTCTGGGCCCTCTTCAAGGACGCCTCGGGCCTGGGGCCGAAGAGCCGCGTGCAGGTGGCGGGCATCACCGTGGGGGAGATCGCCGACATCTCGCTGGTCGAGTCCAAGGCCAAGGTGACCATGCGGGTGACCAAGAAGGTGCCCCTGCACACCGACGCCTCCATCGCCAAGCGAAGCGAGTCGATGCTCGGCGACTTCATGCTCGACCTCTACCCCGGCTCGGAGCAGGCCCCGATGATGCCCGAGGGCGGGCAGATCAGGGTCGTCTACGACAAGACCGGGCTCGACCAGACCTTCGACCGGCTCAACACCATCGCCACCGACATCCAGGACATCACCAGCTCGCTGCGCAAAGTGCTCGGCGGCGAGAAGGGCGCGGGCGACCTGCAGTCCATCATGGCGAACATGGCCCAGCTGTCCGCAGGCATGGACAAGACCGTGCGCGAGTCGGGCGAGAAGCTCAACGTCGTCTTGGGCAACCTCGAGGGCGCGACGGGAGCGGTCCGGGACCTCACCACCGGGCAGCAGGAGGACTACCGGCAGATCGTCATCAACGTGCGCGCCGCCAGCGAGGACGTGCGCGACGTGCTCAAGACCTTCAAGCAGGTGCTGGGGACGGGCGAGGTGGGGGGCGTCAAGGAGTCGATCGCCGGGCTGAAGGGCTCGCTCGAGAAGCTCGACAGCGCGCTGCAGCGCGTCGATTCGATCGCCGGGAAGGTAGACCAGGGCGAGGGCGCCGTCGGCGCGCTCCTCAACGACCCGCAGATCAAGGAGGACCTCAAGGAGACGGTGGAGGGAGCCTCGAACTTCGTCGGCCAGCTCGCGGGGTTGATGGCCGAGGTCTCGCTGCGCAGCGAGTACCACTGGAACCAGAAGGGCGTGAAGAACTACCTGACGCTCAAGGTCATCCCCAAGCCCGACAAGTACTACTACTTCGAGGTCGTCAGCGACCCGCGCGGCTACACCAGCGAGCAGACCATCGAACGGCTGCCGCCGGGCTCGACCGAGCGCGAGCTGCAGACGGTGGTGACCACGTCCTTCAACCAGCTCAAGTTCAGCGCCGAGTTCGCCAAGCGCTACTACTTCCTGACGCTGCGCTTCGGCATCATCGAGTCCACCGGCGGCATGGGGGCGAACCTCCACTTCCTCGACGACTCGCTCACCGTCACGGTGGACCTGTTCGAGTTCGCGCAGGCCAACAAGGACTACCCGCGGTTGAAGGCCTTCGCCAACTACTCGTTCCTGGGCCACCTGTTCGTGACCGCCGGCGTCGACGACGTGCTCAACCGGACCCTGTACGACACGGACCTGGTGGGCACCACCGCCGGCACCACCCGCAGGCTGGTGAGCGGGCGCGACTTCTTCGTCGGCGCCGGGCTGTACTTCACCGACGAGGACATCAAGTCGGTCCTGGGGTTCGTGGGGTTGGCGCGGTAGCGCGCGGCGCCGTCCTGACCTGACCCCAGAAAATGGCTCGGGCGCCGCGTTGCCGCGGCGCCCGGGGCCTTGAAGCGACGGCTCAGCGAAAGCTACTTCTTCGCCGGGGCGGCCTTCTCTTCCTTCTTGGCGGGCTCGGCCTTCTTCTCGTCCTTCTTGGCCTCCTCCTTCTTCGCCTCTTCCTTCTTCGGCTCGGCCTTGGCCTCTTCCTTCTTCGCCTCCTCCTTCTTGGGCTCGGCGGCGGCGGCCTTCTCGTCCTTCTTGGGCTCGGCGGCCTTCTCTTCCTTCTTGGCGGGCTCGGCCTTCTTGGCGGCGTCGGCGGCGAACGCGGGGGCGGCGATGGCGAGGAACGACAGGGCGGTCAGGGAGACGATCAGCTTCTTCATTTGGAGGACCTCAGTGGTTTGGGGGCAAGGGGTCAACGGCCTGGAGCCTGCCCCGACTCCGGGCCGACGAGAAAAGCGGGCGGACTCTAGCCCAACAGGGGTGCGCTTGTGAACTATCTCGCAAGTGCGGGAAGTACCCGCCGCGCTGGAGGGCCGCCTTGCAAGGGGTCGCGTGCTGTTCCATCATCCGGCGCTCTCTCGCCTTTTTCGGAGCGTGGCGAATGGCCCTGAGCGCGGAGCTGAAGCAAATCCTCGTGTGCCCCAAGTGCAAGGGCGCGCTCGAGTTCCACGAGGACCGACACGAGATCCACTGCAAGGCCTGCAAGCTCTCCTACCCCATCGACGCCGAGCACGACATCGCTGTGATGCTGGTCGAGAAGGCGCGTCCGCTGGAGTAGCAAGTGGTCGACCTGGCGACCAACCTCGAGAAGATCGCCGTCGTGCAGACGGCCCAGCTGGGAGACCTCCTCTTCCTCTCTCCCCTGGTGCGCGTGCTCAAGCTCGCCTGGCCCAGGTCGCGAGTCACGTTGGTCACGCAGCCGAGGAATGTGCCTTTGGGCGCCTGCATCCCCGGCGTCGACGAGGTCCTTCCGTTCGACCCGGACCAGGCCGACGCGAGCCTGGCTGGCATCAAGCGGGTCGCGAGGTCGCTCAAGTCGACCGAGCTGATCGTGGTGCCCCAGCCGACCATGCGCAGCGCGATGCTCGCCTGGCTCTCCGGGGCGCCCACTCGCGTCGGCGCCGATCTGCCGGTCAAGCGGCGCTTCTTCAACGTGAAGGTCGCGGTTCGCGCTCGCGAGCCGGTGGTCGAGCGGGCGATGGACATGGCGCGAGCCCTGGGCGTCGAAGGGCCGACGGAGCTGCAGCTCGTTGCGCCCGCGGCCGAGGTGGCCAAGGCCCGCGAGCTGCTGGGCACGGCGCCCTCGGTGGGGCTGGCCCTGGGGGCCGACTGGGCGACGAAGCGCTGGCCGGTCGAGTCATACGTCGATCTGGCCCGGCGCGCCCATGAGTCGGGGCTGAGGCCGGTGCTGGTCGGCGAGCCCGAAGACCGGCCGCTCGCAGACGCTTTCCTGGCCCAGAGCAAGGTCCCGGTGCTCGATCTGGTCGGCAAGGGGCCCCTCGAGACGCTGGCCGTCCTCTCGCTGCTCAAAGGGGTCTGCGGCGGCGACGCCGGCTGGGTCCACGCCGCCCGCGCGGCAGGCGTGCCGGCGCTCTTGTTGTTCGGGCCGACCGACCCGGGTGGCCACACCCTCGAGTACTACGCGCAGGCGCTCTGCGTCGGGCTCAGCTGTCAGCCCTGCGAGGAGAAGGGCGAGAGGGCCTGCCCGCTCGGGCACCAGGACTGCCTCAAGACGCTCGAGCCGGACCGGGTCTGGACCGCGTTCTCCCGCCTGCTGGCCCACGGCGGCCGCAGGTGAGCGCCGTACAGGCCCTGGGGCGGGCGCTGCTGCACCTGCTGATCCGGCTGGTCTATCCAAGAGCGCCAGCACCTCAGGCGATCGAGACCCTGGCGGTGCGCAAGGTGCTGGTCATCCGCACCGACACGCGGGTGGGCAACGTGCTGTTGACGACGCCGCTGGTCCGGGCGCTCAGGCGCGGGCTGCCGCAGGCGCGGATCGACTGGCTGGTCGCCCAGGGCAAGGAGTGCCTCGTCGAAGGCCTCGCCGACCGCATCCTGCCGTTTGGAAAGAAGGCCTTCTTCAAGGCGCCGCTCCAGTTCTGGCGGTTCGTTCGCGAGCTGAAGGCCGAGCGCTATGACGTGGTGATCGAAGCCGGGCACTGGCACGCCTTCAGCTTCACCTCGCTCTGGCTCGCGCGCGCGACCGGAGCCGCGGTGCGCATCGGGCACCAGCGAGGCCAGTCGGACCGGTTCCTGACGCACGAAGTGGTGCACGACCCGAAGGCCGAACGGGACGTCGAGGCGAAGCTCGAGCTGCTCCAGCCTCTGGGGCTCTCGCCTGCGGGGGAGGAGCTCGAGACGACCGTGGACCAAAGCGAAGGGACGCGGGGGCAAGTGGAGGCGTTGCTCGCGGGGCTGGTGAAGCCCTTGGCCATGAACGTCGGCGCGCGGAAGGCCGACCATCGGTGGCCGCCGGAGGCCTTCGGCCACTTGGCGGCGCGGCTCGCGCAGGAGCTCGGGGCGACGCCGCTGGTGCTCTGGGGCCCAGGCGAAGAGGAACTGGCCCAGCAGGTGGTGGACGCTTCGCAGGGCCGAGCGCGTCTCGCGCCTCCGACGGACCTGGCCGCGCTGGCCGGGGTCTTCCGGCGAAGCGCCCTGGTGGTGACGAACGACACCGGGCCGATGCACCTGGCGGTGGCGACGGGCGTTCCGGTGGTGGCGGTCCTGCTTGCGCAGGATGGGGCTCGCTGGTCCCATTCGGGAAGGTTCGTGGGCGTCCCGGTTGGAGTCGGCGGTCGAGACGAGGATGTCGTGAAGGTGGCCGAAGCGGCTCGCAAGCTGCTCGGTTGAGCGCTCACTCGGAGCAGGGAGGCAGGTCGTGGACGATCCCGTCGTGATGGCGCTTCGCGAGGCGCTCAAGAGGGCGGACTCGCCCGAGCTGCGCTTGGCGCTGGGCGCGCGTTTCCTGGAGAAGGGCGAGTCCAAGTCGGCGCTCGAGGAGTACGAGGCCGCGCTCCGCCTCACCCCCGCCAATGCGCTGGCCCTCGAAGGCGCGGCCAAGGCAGCCAAGGAGTGTGGGGACGCGGTCAGGGCGACGGCCTACGAGCTGGCGCGCGCGGCCGCGGCCTCGGGACGGGAGCTCAAGGAAGAAGAGGCGGCGGCGACGGCCACGGACGAAGGCGCTCCGACCGCAGTGAAGAAGAAGGAGGACGAGGGGCCGCGGCTCAAGCTCGTCGCCCAGGACGGACAGCTCTTGACCGAGGACGAAGGCCCCTCGGCGGTGCGCTTCGACGACGTGGGCGGCATGGACGAGGTGAAGGAGCGCCTGACGCGCTCGTTCCTGCAGCCGCTGCGCAACCCGGAGCTGCACAAGAAGTTCGGCAAGCGCATCGGAGGAGGCCTGGTGCTCTACGGGCCCCCAGGCTGTGGCAAGACCTTCCTCGCCCGGGCGGTGGCCGGGGAGATCGGAGCGCGCTTCGTGAACGTCGGCCTGTCCGACGTGCTCGACATGTGGTTCGGCGAGAGCGAGCGGCACCTGCACGAGATCTTCGAGAGCGCTCGCCGCCGCGCTCCGACGCTGCTCTTCTTCGACGAGGTCGACGCGCTGGGCCAGCGGCGCACGCAGCTCAAGGGCATGGCGGGCCGAACGCTGGTGAACCAGTTCCTGACCGAGATGGACGGCTTCGCCGGGCGCAACGAGGCGGTCTTCGTGCTCGGCGCGACCAACAGCCCTTGGGACCTGGACCCCGCGCTGCGTCGGCCTGGACGCTTCGATCGCTTGGTGTTCGTGCCTCCGCCCGACCTCAGCGCGCGCAAGCGGATCTTCGAGCTCAAGCTGCGGGACAAGCCGCATGCCGGCAGGATGGACCTGGACCTCGCAGCGAAGCAGACCGACGGCTTCTCGGGTGCGGACCTCGACGCCGTGGTGGAGACCGCCACCGAGCTGGCGATCGACGCTTCCATCAAAGGTGGGAGTGAGCGCGTCATCGACGACACGCTCCTGGCGCGGGCGCTTCGCGACACGCGGCCGTCCGCGAGGCCCTGGTTCGAGACCGCGCGCAACTTCGTGCTCTATGCGAACGAGGGTGGGCTCTACGACGAGCTGCTCACGCACCTGCGAAAGCTCGGACTGGCCTAGCCGGAGGCGGCCAGAGTGCACGAGCGGGCAGTGCGGTCCGCACGCCCCCCATCGGGGCTCGATCCGCAAGAGGCTGGCAAGCTAGGCTCTGGCTCCAGCGAACACTCGGAGGGTGCGATGCTCATCAAGCGCGACGTCCAGGTGCTGGTCTCGGGGGCTGGGCCGGTGGGGCTCGTGACGGCGCTGTACCTGAACCGGCGAGGGGTTCGCGTCGCGCTCGTGGACGAGCAGATGCGGACGACGGCGCGGAGCTACGCCTGTGCCATCCACCCGCAGACGCTCGAGCTGCTCGACGAGATCGGGGTCGCGAGCGAGCTCATCAGCCGCGGGCAGCGCGTCGACAGCTTCGCCTACTACGACGGCAGCGAGCGCAAGGTCGAAGCCAAGTACGGGCAGCTCGGTGGGCGGTTCCCGTTCCTGCTCATCGTCCCGCAGCCGCTGCTCGAGGACGCGCTGGAGAAGAGGCTCCTCGCCGAACGCGTGGCGGTCCAGTGGTCGCACCGGCTCGCCAAGGTGGAGGTCGTCCAGGACAAGGCTCGCGTCCTCCTTCACAAGCTCGAACACGGCACCATCGGCTACAGCGTGGCGCGTACGGCTTGGACGGTGACCAAGGAGGACGAGACCGAGGTGCCCTTCGTGGTCGGGGCCGACGGGCACCGGTCGATCATCCGACGCCAGCTGGGCATCGAGTTCGCCGAAGCGGCCCCTGCGCAGACGTTCGGGGTCTGGGAGTTCATGGCTGAGGGCGCCGCCATCTCCGAGGCGCGGGTGGGCCTGGGCGAGGGCAAGGCCTGCGTCTTGTGGCCCATGGGGCAGGGCTGGTACCGCTTCGGCTTCGAGGTGGAGCCGGGTGAGGCGGTCGAGGGGCGTCCCGAGAAGAGCCGGCAGATCGCGTTGGCGGGCGACACCCGGCACGAGTACCTGGACCGCGGGCGCCTGGTGAAGCTCATCGCCGAGCGGGCCCCTTGGTTCCAGCTGGCGGTGAAGGACGTCGCCTGGTCGATGGCCATCCGTTTCGAGCGCCGGCTGGCGGAGACCTTTGGCCGCGGCCCCGCCTGGATCGTCGGGGACGCAGCGCACGTCGCTCCGCCGGTCTCCGTTCAGAGCATGAACCGCGGCTTGTTCGAGGCGAAGACGCTCGCCGTGGAGCTGGAGTCGGTGGCGAGGACTGGGGCGAGCGGCGATCGTCTGGAAGCCTGGGCCAAGGCGCGGCGCGGCGAGTTCGAAGCGCTGCTCAAGAACCCGATCACTGCTGCTGCTGATGCCTCGCCGTTCGCTCGTGAGTGGGCCAAGCTGGTGGGCGACAGCCTGCCGGTCTCGGGCGACGACCGAGCGAAGCTCCTGGCTCAGGTGGGGCTCATCGCCTGACCATCCTTGACGGCAGCGGCCTGCTCCCATAGAGGAGCGCGCATGATCCTGTCGATGACTGGCTTTGGCGCCGGGCGCGCCCGCGCGGGTGAGGAAGAGATCGCCGCGGAGATCCGCTCGGTGAATCACAAGTTCTGCGAGGTGAAAGCGCGCCTCCCTTCGGAGCTCCTGCCTTTGGAGAGCGAGGTGGTTCGCCAAGTCAAAGAGGGAGTCCGCCGCGGCGCGCTCGACTTGACGCTCAAGAGGACGGGTGACGCTCGCTCGCTCTACGTCCCCAAGGTCGACGTGCCGCTGGCGCGTGAGCTCGTCAAGGAACTCAAGGCCGTTGGAGAGCAGCTCGGGCTCGCGCAAGATCTGGGGATTGCAGAGCTTTCGCAGATTGAGGGCATCGTCAGCTTCGAGTCCCGAGGTGTGGACTTGGATTCCGCGCGTACGGCGGTCCGAGAAGCCGTCGACCAGGCCCTTGCCGCCTTGAAGGCCATGCGCGAACGCGAGGGCCAGGCGCTTGCGGAGGATCTGGGCAAGCGCTTGGAAATACTCAAGAACATGGCTGGTCGGGTCAAGGTTCTCTCTCCGTCGACGGTGCAGAGCTACAAGGCCAGGCTGGAAGAGCGCATCGCGGAGCTTCTCGCGTGGGATGGCCGTCGAGCCGCAGCGCCTGGCGCAGGAAGTTGCGTTGTTCGCCGACCGAGTCGACGTAGCCGAAGAGTTGACCCGCCTCGACGCCCATTTCGGCGCATTTGCGCGGTTGGTTGCCAGCGAGGAGCCTGCCGGCCGGCGAATGGACTTCCTCGTCCAGGAGATGCACCGAGAAGTGAACACCATCGGATCCAAGAGCCAGTCTGCGGAGATTGCCGAGGTCGTGGTGGGGATGAAGGCCGAGATCGAGCGAGTCCGCGAGCAGGTGCAGAACGTCGAGTGAAGGAGAAGTCGATGCCTACCCGTCCGCCCCCAGGACTCTTGCTCATCCTCTCGGCACCTTCGGGCTGCGGGAAGACGACGCTTGCCCACAAGCTTCTGGAGAAGGAGCGGCCGAGGGGGAGCTTCTCGGTCAGCTACACGACGCGCGCCCCACGAGGGAAGGAACAGGACGGGGTGGACTACCACTTCGTCGACGAGCCCTCCTTCCGCAAGATGATCGAGAAAGGTGAGTTCCTGGAGTGGGCCGAAGTGCACGGCAAGCTCTATGGGTCGCACAAGAGCACCGTCGAAGAAGCGCGAGCAGGCAAGCTCGTCGCGTTCGACATCGACGTGCAGGGTGGCAACCAGATCAAGGAGAAGCACCCGGAGGCGGTGAGTGTGTTCGTCCTGCCGCCTTCCATGGAGGAGCTCGAGCGGCGGCTGCGCGACCGAAAGACCGACGCTGAGGAGGTCATTCAGAAGCGACTTGTCAACGCCAGGGAAGAAATCGCAAGCGGTTCGACTACCTACGACTATTTGCTCGTCAATGACGACCTCGATCGGGCCTTCGACGACCTCTGCGCCATCGTCCGGGCCGAGTGCATGAGGAGGGGGCGCATCACCCTGGAGAAGTTGGGCGTCGCGCTGCCTGGCCTGTAGTGACTGCAGAGGACTTGACAGCGAGGCCCATCTTCACCTACATTACGCAGGCTTTGCTGAAGGTGCCGGTCGGGCGTGAGCGGTACGGTGTGAGGAGTGGGAAGCCGATCATCTTACGGGATGGCGGAGACGGCGGCGGCAGAGTGGGAAGTAGAGGTAGAGGTAGAGAGTAGTGGCAGGGTAGAGGCAGAGCCCGAAGAGCTTGGGACGCGGTGCTCCCTTCACCTCACGGTTGTCCGACGGACAGACCGGAGTGAAGCCGAAGGCAGACCGCCAAGCCAAAAAGACGAATGGAAGTGGTGGTTGGCAGAGCGGCGGCCCAGGAGTGAGCGGGCGCCAGCAGCCCCTTGTTGTTCCCGAGTGTATTGGGAAAGAGACCTTGAGGGTCCGAGGCGGCTGGAAGCGATAGGCGTCGTCGTAGGGTGCCTAGATTTTGGCGAGTGAGAGTCCTCGCCCTTGAGAAGTGGAAGTCTCGAGCCGAAGTTGAACGGTCGGCTTGACAACGGAAGGCGGGCGGCAGTACAAGGCGCCCTCGTTCGGCAGGAAGGACGCCGAACTCGAAGCAGGAAGTTCTTTCAAAACGGAATCGAGTCGAGAGCTCGAGCGTGAGTCTGGGCCGACGGAAGTCGGTCGGGCGAACGCAAGTCGAGGCGCCTGAAGAAGAGGCGTGAAGGCGGCCTGGTGAGCGGCGAGCGCGTCGGAAGGCGAGCCGAGCTGCACTGGGAATGATGAGAATCTCTCGGAGGTTGAGAGAGGTAGCGAAGAAAGAAAAGCAGGGCTCTTGACAAGCGAAGGTGAGGCCACTAAGATGCGCCTCTCTTCGACGGTCGCTCCTTGAAATCTGAATAGCAAGTCCGCGAAGCATCATGAAGTGCGGAACGCGTAGTTTCTTTGAGGCGGCTCCGCCTCGAGCCTGAAAAGGCTTGGGGAGGAAGTCCCCTAACGACTGACTCAGAGCTTTTAGCGAGCTCGGGTTGGTTGCCAACGATCAAGGGTCGCTTCGGTGGCCCACTCCAAGTTCAATTGGAGAGTTTGATCCTGGCTCAGAACGAACGCTGGCGGCGTGCCTAACACATGCAAGTCGAGCGAGAAAGTCTCCGCAAGGGGGCGAGTAAAGCGGCGCACGGGTGCGTAACACGTGGATAACCTGCCTAGAAGTCCGGAACAACCTTCCGAAAGGAGGGCTAATACCAGATAAGACCACGGGGGCCTTGGCTCCTGAGGTAAAAAGACAGCCTCTGCACGCAAGCTGTCACTTCTAGAGGGGTCCGCGGCCCATCAGCTAGTTGGCGGGGTAACGGCCCACCAAGGCGACGACGGGTAGCTGGTCTGAGAGGACGATCAGCCACACTGGAACTGAGACACGGTCCAGACTCCTACGGGAGGCAGCAGTGGGGAATTTTGCGCAATGGGCGAAAGCCTGACGCAGCAACGCCGCGTGAGTGATGAAGGTCTTCGGATCGTAAAGCTCTTTCGGCTGGGACGAAAACGGCTGGGTTAACAGCCCGGTCCTTGACGGTACCGGAAGAAGAAGCACCGGCTAACTCTGTGCCAGCAGCCGCGGTAATACAGAGGGTGCAAGCGTTGTTCGGAATTATTGGGCGTAAAGCGCGTGTAGGCGGCGGAGCATGTCGGGTGTGAAAGCCCTCGGCTTAACCGAGGAAGTGCGCCCGAAACTGCTTTGCTGGAGTGCTGGAGAGGGTAGCGGAATTCCCGGTGTAGAGGTGAAATTCGTAGATATCGGGAGGAACACCAGTGGCGAAGGCGGCTACCTGGACAGACACTGACGCTGAGACGCGAAAGCGTGGGGAGCAAACAGGATTAGATACCCTGGTAGTCCACGCTGTAAACGATGAGAACTAGGTGTGGCGGGTGTTGACCCCTGCCGTGCCGAAGCTAACGCATTAAGTTCTCCGCCTGGGAAGTACGGCCGCAAGGTTAAAACTCAAAGGAATTGACGGGGGCCCGCACAAGCGGTGGAGCATGTGGTTCAATTCGACGCAACGCGCAGAACCTTACCCGGTCTTGACATCCTGGGAACCTTTCAGAGATGAGAGGGTGCCCGCAAGGGAGCCCAGAGACAGGTGCTGCATGGCTGTCGTCGAGCTCGTGTCGTGAGATGTTAGGTTAAGTCCTGCAACGAGCGCAACCCCTGCCCTTAGTTGCCATCATTCAGTTGGGCACTCTAGGGGGACTGCCGGTGTTAAACCGGAGGAAGGTGGGGATGACGTCAAGTCCTCATGGCCTTTATGACCGGGGCTACACACGTGCTACAATGGCCGGTACAAAGCGCTGCTAACCCGCGAGGGGGAGCCAATCGCAAAAAACCGGTCTCAGTTCGGATTGGACTCTGCAACTCGAGTCCATGAAGTCGGAATCGCTAGTAATCGAAGATCAGCACGCTTCGGTGAATACGTTCCCGGGCCTTGTACACACCGCCCGTCACACCATGGGAGTCAATTGCTCCAGAAGTCGCGATCCTGACCGCAAGGAGGGTAGCGCCCAAGGAGTGATTGGTAACTGGGGTGAAGTCGTAACAAGGTAGCCGTAGGGGAACCTGCGGCTGGATCACCTCCTTTCTAAGGAAATCGGTCCATCTCCTCGGAGATGCGGCTCGAATCACTAGGTCAACGTCCCACTTCGTATGCCGTTGGCGAAAGCCAGCGAGCGGGCTTGCTGTTCAGGTTTCAGAGAGCGACCCCAAGGTCGTTCTTTGAAAACTGGAACGATATAGAGCGCCGGGTAAAGACTATCGGGCCTGTAGCTCAGCTGGTTAGAGCACACGCTTGATAAGCGTGGGGTCGATAGTTCAAATCTATCCAGGCCCATTTAGTTGGACCTGGCGGCGGCGAGCTTATTCCAAGGGGCTGTAGCTCAGTTGGGAGAGCGCCAGCTTTGCAAGCTG
>JASGHK010000004.1:0-3260000 GCA_049841135.1 Myxococcales bacterium | reverse complement strand
GACAGCGGGGTTCCCGCGGGCTTTCCGTCAACCGTCCAAGGGACACGGCACGGGCTGGTGCACTGGCCTCGGTTCCCGCTGCGGCCCCCGACCCAGCTGGCGAGAAGGCACCGGCCGGAAACGCTGAAGCACAGGGCGCCCTGGGCGAAGACCTCCGTCTCCACGCCGAGCTTGGAGGCTGCCGCGATTCTCGGGGAGCGAGAGCTCGCGCGCAAGGACGACGCGGCGGAACCCGAGCTCGCGAGCCGCTTCCACGTCGGCGCTGCAGGCGATGCACGCCTGGGTGCTCGCGTGGAACTCGAGCTCGGGGAACAGCGGCAAGAAGGCGAGAAGCGCGGGGTCGCGCACGAGCACCGCGTCCACTTTGCACCGGCGGGCGATCTCCAGGACCTTGGCTGCTTCGAGGAGCTCGGACTGGGCGAGGTCGATGTTCAGCGTCAGGTAGACCCGACGCCCCATCCCGTGAGCGAGCTCGCAGGCCTGTGCCAGCTCGACGGCTGAGAAGTTGCGCGCGCGCCGGCGGGCGTTGAGCGAGGTCACGCCGAGGTAGACGGCGTCGGCTCCAGCCTCGAGCGCAGCACGCAGGCAGGCGAAGTCCCCAGCCGGGGCGAGCAGCTCCATCTTGGTCGTGTCGGTCACGGGCGGATTCTAACGGCCCGAATGGCGTTCAGCCGACGGCCTTGCGCGAGCCTGCCTCCATTCTCGAGCACGGTGACGCTGCGGTTCCGGCCGTGGTGCTTGGCGAAGTACAGGCTCTGGTCGGCCTTGTCGACGAGCTCCTGCTTGGCGCTGGCGACGTCCGGGAAGGTGGCGACGCCGAGGGAGATGGTGACCTTGAGCGGGCCGAGCTCCGTGTCGAAGGTCGCAGCCTCCACCTCCTTGCGGATGCGCTCGGCGATGACCTTCGCGCCGGCCATGTCGGTCTCCGGCATCAGCACGCAGAACTCCTCGCCTCCGTAGCGAGCGACGAGGTCCGTGTCGCGCGCCGTCTTGCGCAGGATCTTCGAGACGCCCTTGAGCACCTGGTCTCCGGTGGGGTGCCCGTAGGTGTCGTTGACGCTCTTGAAGTGGTCGATGTCGGTGAGGATGAGGGAGACCTTCTTGCCGTATCGGCTGGCGAGCTGGACCGCTTCGTCGGCCCTCGACTGGAAGGTGCGGTGGTTGAGCAGCCCGGTGAGGCCGTCGGTGGTGGCCATGCGCTCGGTCTGCTCGAACAGGCTGGCGCGGAGGATGGATTGCGCCGCCTGCATCGCCAGCACCTCGAGCGTCTGGACCGCGTCGTCGTCGAACGCATTCTTGCGGCGAGCGCCGGCCACGAGCGTGCCCAGGATGCGCTCGCCGGAGCGCAGCGGGACGATCTTGAGCGAGTGCAGGCCCTTGAGCTGCGTGCTCTCGTCGAACACCACCTCGCGGTCCATGTGCCGGACGTCACGTCCCGGAAGCGGGGCGCCATAGCGCACCACGTTGGCGACCAGCCCGGTGTTGTCCGGGAACAGCTCGCCCTCGAGCGCGCGGCCGCTGGAGACGCCACACACGCGCATCACGCGGTGCCTGCGCTTGCCGTTCTCCTCCTCGACGAGGGTCAGCGCGGCGAAGTCCAGCCGCTCCAGCTGGCGGGCACCCTCGATGGCCACGGTGACCGCCTCGGCCGTCTTGGCGGCGCGGTTCAGCTCCTCGATGGCCTTGAACAGCCGCTCCTTCTCGTCCCGTGCGCGCTTGATGTAGCTGAGCACCCGCTCGATCTCGATGGCGCGCAGCACCTCGCCGGCGACCACCGAGAGCATCCGCTCGTCGTCGTCGGTGAAGGGGGACGCCTCGAGGCGGTCGGCCACCAGCACGCCGCGAACCGCGCCGGAGCCCTGACCCTCGACGATGGGCACGGCGAGCAGGCTGGAGACGCCCGGGTCCTTCTCGTACCAGGTCACGCCCTTGAGGCGGCCACACAGCCGGACGGCCGCGCGCCGCTTGATGACGCCGCCGAGCGCGCCCTCGCCCGCCGAGAACGCCTCGCGCTGCAGTTGCTCAGAGGCCGAGCGGCAGTCGTGGAGCTTGAGCGACTTGTCGTCGCTGGTGAGGACGAACGCGGCACAGGTGTGCGTCTTGAGCGCGATCTCCGCGACCTCGAGCGCCGCGCCGACCGCGCCCTCGATCTCCTTGACCGAGGCCATCATCCAGCGCTCGCGGTCCTCGGCGTCGCCCTCGGCCTGGCTGCCGCTGGCCACCAGCCGGTAGGCGCGTGCGCGCTCCTCGATCTCGCGGATGCGGCGGTCGACCGCGGCCTGCTCGTTGGCGCGGCCACGCGCCACCTGGGCCGAGAGGACGGTGTGGTAGAGCGCCGCGAAGAGCGCGAGGAAGCCCACGTGGCTCAGGAAGATGACCGGGTGCGAAGCCGGCGGGAGCAGGTTCTGGGCGGCGTCGAAGAGCAGCGCGACGCCGAGCAGCGCGATGCCCGAGCGGCGCGGCAAGAACGCCACCAGGAACGCCACCAGCAAGTAGACGAGCGGGAAGACCGTGGCGCCGAACATCTCCACGACGATGTAGGCGCCACCGAGCAGGATGGCGCCGAGCTCGAGATCGTCCCGGGTGAAGTGCGGCAGGCCCAGCGCCGAGCGGCGCACGCGGCGCACCGCGGTGCCGATGAGGGCGATGGCCACGGCCGCGACGCACAGGGTCTCGGGCCAGCGCACCGCGGCGAGGTTCCGCAGCTGGCCGGTGGCGACGAGGATGAGGGCGAAGACGGCGCCGACGAGCGAGCCGAGGCGGAGCCCGCGGAGGATGGGACGCTTGTAGGCGCAGACGATCTCGAGGGCGCTGCGGCGCGAGTTTCCGGGGCGCGGCATGGCTGGCCTCCTCAACGCTCGAACGTGTAGACGACTTCGCTGCTGCGGACGAGGCCCAGGTCCTCGCGGGCGGCGCGCTCCAGCGCGCGGGTGTCGCCCGAGAGAGCGGCGATCTCGCGTCGCAGCGCCTCGTTCTCGGCGGCGAGCGCGCCCCGCTTCTCCTCCAGCTCCGCGATGTCGCCCTGCAGCTTGCGGTAGCGCCGCAGGCCGCGCGAGTCCATGGCGGACAACCCCGCCAACACCAACGCGATACCACCGGAGGCCAACGCGAGTTTCAGGTTGCGGGTCATCGGTGCGCCGGCCTCGGAATCCAACACGCTGCTACAGCGCCCAAGGTAGCAGCGGCCGACGATCTGGCAAGAAAACGGCCGCTCGTCAGCGCACCAGGTTCTCGACCGCGCTGTCGAGCTTGAGGGGGTCGGCCGGGCCCTCGTAGGCCGCGGCGATCTTTCCCTCGCGGTCGAGCAGGACCGTGGTCGGCACCGAGCGGATGATCCCGTAGGGGCTCTCACCCGAGCGCAGGTAGGAATCGGCGACGAGGACGGGGAACGGCAACGCGCTCGCCTTCTCGAAAGGCGCCAGCACCTTGGCGCCCTCGAGGTCGAGGCCGATCGCGATGACCGCGAAGCCCTGGGCCGCGTACTTGGACTGCAGGGTCGAGAGCGTCTTGAGCTCCTGCAGGCAGGGCAGGCACCAGGTGGAGAAGAAGTAGACAGCACCGACCTTGCCGGAGAGCTGCGCGAGGCCGTAGCGCGCGCCGGTGGCCGCGACGGGGAGGCTCAGCTCGTAGGCCGAGCGGATCCGCTCCGCCGGCTGCGCGGGCCCGCTCGTAGCGCAGCCCGCCAGGAGGACGAGGCAGAGGTAGGCTGCAAGGCCTGCGGCAAGGCGAGCGTTCACGGCCCGCACCATGCCCAACGGCCCCTGCTTCGACAAGCCCGGGAGCGCGAGGGGTCGCGGGCAAGTCAAGTCGCGCGAACAGCGGCACGCGGACCAGACGAGGGCGGGGTTGAACTCCTTGCGGCCAAGGATTAAACCCTCCTCGCCTTTACCTTTCTCGTTCAAGGAGCGAGGCGCGATGGCTCTCACCGAGGTGGTCGACACCAGCTTCCAGCAGGAGGTGCTGCAGGCCTCCCAGCCTGTCCTCGTGGACTTCTGGGCTACGTGGTGCGGGCCCTGCAAGGCGCTCGCGCCGGTGCTCGAGGACCTGGCGAAGAGCTACCAGGGCAAGCTGAAGATCGTGAAGTTCAACGTCGAGGGGAACATCGAGACCCCGCAGCGCTATGGCGTCACCTCGCTGCCGCGCCTCATCTTCTTCAAGGGCGGCACCGTCGTGCACACGCTCGCCGGAGCGCCGAAGAAGCAGCAGATCGACGAGGCGATCCAGAAGGTCATCGCCTAGCCGCTCGCCGCTTCAGCCCTGCACCAGGACGCCACGCCCGTGCTTCGAGCGCGGCACGGCTGCGCCTCAGAACAGGTGCCGGCGCATCCCGACGTTCATCAACAGCCCCAGTCCCACCAGGATGGTGAGCACGGAGGAGCCTCCGTAGCTCATCAGCGGCAGCGTCACGCCCACGACCGGCAACGTGCCGGTCACCATCCCGATGTTGATGAACACATGCCAGAAGAGCATCGAGCAAACGCCCACCGCGATGAAGGTGCCGAACTTCTCGCGCGCTCCGGCCGCCACACCGATGGCCAACAACACCAGCAGCAAGTAGACGAGGAGGAGCATCGAGGTGCCGAGGAAGCCGTGCTCCTCGCCCCACACCGAGAAGATGAAGTCGGTGTGCTGCTCGGGCAGGAACGACAGCTGGGCCTGGGTCCCTTGACCCCAGCCTTTGCCCCAGCCCTGGCCGCTTCCCAGCGCGATGAGCGACTGGCTGGCGTGGTAGCCCGAGCCGAGCATGTCGGCCTCCGGGTCCAGGAAGCTCGTCACGCGGCGCTTCTGGTAGTCCTTGAGCACGTGCGTCCACGCCATCGACGCACCGGCCACGAAGACCGCGACGAGGATGGCGATGGACTTCCAGCGCACCTTGCCGAAGAGCACCATGCTGCCGGCAATCGCGGCGATCATCATCGCCGTGCCGAGGTCGGGCTGCTTCATCACCAGCGCGACGGGCACGACGATGAGCAGCGCCGGCAGCCACAGGTGGTAGAGCGAGTAGCCTTCCTTGTGCCGGTCGTCCTCGTGATAGAAGCGCGCGAGCACGAGGATGATGGCGATCTTCATCAGCTCGGAGGGCTGCAGGTGCATCGGCCCGAAGTCGAGCCATCGCCGTGCCCCCATCGCGGCGTGCCCCTTGAGGAGCACCGCCAGCAGCAACAAGACGACGAAGCCATAGACGGGGTAGGCCAGGCTCAGCAGGTGCCGGTAGTCCACCACCATGATCAGCAGCGCGACGACGAGGCCGATGCCAATCCACGACAGCTGCGAGCGCCACAGCGGTGCGGGCGCGACCCGCGAGGCGGACATCAGGTTCCAGACGCCCAGGCCAGCGATGACCAGCGCCACCAGCAGCACGTGCCAGGGCGCGTGACGCCACAGCCGGCCCGTCGCACGGGCGCTCTCGCCACCCAGGCTCAGCTCCACGGCCACTCCTCCATCGTCTCGTCCATCGGAGCGCACGCCTCGCGAGGCGGCGTGCTCCCGCCCTCGGGGGGATCCTCGGTCTTCTTGGCCGGTGGGGACGCGGGCGGCTCGGGGGCCGCGGGCGGAGCGCCGTTGCGGGCCGCCGCCTCCTCGGCCTTGATGCGGAAGTACTCCTTGATGACCTCGTAGGCCGCGGGCGAGGAGTCGCTGCCGCCGTGGCCGCCGTGCTCGTTGAGCACCACCACGGCGATCTCCGGCTCGTCGATGGGGGCGAACGCGGCGAACCAGGCATGGTCGCGGGTGAAGTAGTCCATCAGCTCCTTCTTCACGCGGTTCTCTCCCAGCTTGATGACCTGGGCCGTTCCCGTCTTTCCCGCGACGAGGACGGCCAGGTCCTTCGGCCGCTTCCAGAAGGCGGTGCCGCCGGGCTCGTTGCAGACGGCCTTCAGGCCGTCGACGACGGCCTCCCGCCAGGCGGGCTTGATTTCCAGGCGGCTGGCGACCACCGGCTCGACCGAGCGAACCAGATGCCCCTCGGCGTCCTCGATGCGACGGACGATCTGGGGCTTGTAGACGGTGCCGCCGTTGGCGATGGCCGCGTAGGCCATCGTCAGCTGCAGCGGCGAGACGTTCACGTCGCCCTGGCCGATGGCGGTGTTGAGCGCCAGGCCCTTGGTGTAGCCGCCCGGGGTGACGCGGTCGTGGTACTCCTGCGAGGGCATGATGCCTGGGGTCTCCGGCGAGAGGTCGAAGCCCGGAGCCCTCCCCAGCCCCAGGGCCTTGCCCACCTCCGCGATGGGGTCGATGCCCATGCGATCGGACGCCTGGTAGAAGAACGTGTCGCAGCTCCACGAGATGGCGTTGTGCAGGTTCACCGTGCCGTGGCCCGAGTCCTTGTGGCAGCGCCAGCGTCGCTTGCCCAGCGTGTAGCCGCCGGAGCAACCCACCGTGCTGCTGGAGCTGATGACGCCCTCCCGGAGGGCGGCGAGCGCGGTGATGGCCTTGAAGGTCGACCCCGGGCTGTAGTGCTGCTGCGCGGCGCGGAAGATGAGCGGCTCGAGCGGGTCCTCGCTGATGGCCTTGAGCTCGGCGCGGGTGATGCGCCCGGTCAGCTTGTTCGGGTCGTAGGCGGGCTTGCTGACCATGGCCTGGACGAAGCCGGTGTGGACGTCGAGCACCACGATGGCGCCCGCGGTCGCCGATTCGAAGGCCTTCTCGGCGGCCTGCTGGAGCGGCAGCGAGAGCGACAGCACGAGGTTGTGGCCGGAGCGTGCCGGCGTGATGCGGTCGACGTCCTTGAGCAGGTGGTCGGAGTTGGGGATCTTGCGGCCCTTGGCGTCGACCACCGACTTGAACGAGCCATCGGTGCCCTTCAGGTCGGACTCGAACTTGCGCTCCACGCCGCGCCGTCCCAGGTAGTCGCCGAGTTGGTAGCCGCCGACGCCCTGGGCCTCGAAGCTGGCGAGCTCCTCTCCGGAAGATCTCGTTCATGTAGCCCAGCACGTGGGCGGCGAGCGTCCCTTGCCGGTAGTTCCGGTGCGGGGCGGCGATGACATCCACGCCAGCCAGCTCCAGCTTGTTCGCCTCCAGGCGGTCGAGGGAGTCGAGGTCGACGTCCACCTTCACGGTGAAGTCGCGGAAGCGCTCCAGGCCTCGCGCCTTCTTGTACTGGGCGATGACCCGCTGCACCTCGTCGGCGTCGAGGGAGAGGTAGGTGGCCAGCTTGGGGACGATCTCGTTGAGGCAGTAGCCCTTGGGCGCGCCGGAGGGCTGGCAGAAGGCGGGGGTGAGGGTGACGTTGTAGCTGGGGCGGTTGTCCACCAAGATTCGCCCGCGGTTGTCGAGGATCATCCCGCGGTCGGCCGGCAGCCTCGTCTCCTTGACGAAGTTGTCGATGCTCTTCTCCTTGAACTCCTCGCCGCGGTGGATCTGCAGGTGGTAGAGCCGGCCGATGAGCACGAAGAGGCCCACCGTGGCCACCAGGCCCATCAAGACGAAGCGGAGGCGGAAGTCCGCGCCGCCCGCCTGCTTGCCGACCATCATCGGCACGGTGCGGCTCCTCCGGGGCGGGTGCTCCGCCCGAACCCTCGCGCTGCTGTCAATCCGACCGCCAACCCGTGAGACCCCGTCGTTCTTCCGAGAGCACGGCAGGCGTGTGGGCCTGCCGGTCCAAGCTCAGTGCTGCACTTACCTCAACAAGCCCGTGTCCGGCTTCTCGAACTGGCCTTCGATGCGCTTGAACGACACCCAGACGAGGGCCGCGGCGGCCGTCGTCAGCGCGGCCGACAGGGGAACCGAACGGAGCATGGCGCCCCGGTCGGCGCCCGGAGCCGTGCCCAGCAGCGCCAGGCCCCAGACGGTCAGGTTGTGCAGGGCGTCGATGGGCGCAGCCAGGGCCGCGAACGCCGCCGCCGAGCGCGCCTCGACGAAGGGGGCCACCAGGCGCGAGATGAGGAAGGTGAAGACCGCGGCGAAGACGTAGAGCCCGGACGGCGAGCCGCTGAGCACGTCGACGAAGTACCCGACCGCCGCAGCGCCGAGCGCGCCTTCCAGGCCGTGGCAGCGCAGCGCGAAGAAGAGCACCGCCGCCACCCCGATGTCCGGGCGTGCGACCGACAGGCCGAGCGGCCTCAAGACGGCGCACTCGAGTGCCAGGAAGAGCAGCGATGCCAGGAGCAGGGTGACGAGCTTCATGCTCTCCAAGCCGAGGCGGTCCAGGACCCTTCTTCAGGGTCTGGGCAGCGACGCCTCCGGAAGATCCTCGCGGCCGGGCAGGCCCATCAGCACGAAGACCTCTTCCACCTTCGCCACGTCGGCGGCGGGCGCGACCTCGGCCGAGAGGAACATCCCGTGGTTGGCCCGCACGACGTTGATGATGCGGCCGACCGGAAGGCCCTTCGGAAAGACGTCGTCGGTGCCCGCGGTCACCAGCAGGTCTCCATCCTCGATGTCGTCGGTGCGCAGCGCCTGGACCAAGGCCGGCCGCGCGCGTGCTCCCTGGCCCATGACCTTGGCGCGCGCCCGAGAGCGTTGCACCCGCACGGGGACGGCAAAGTTGGTGTCCGCCATGAGGAGAACGTCGGCGCTGCGCGAGCCGGCAGAGAGCACACGCCCGACGATGCCTTCGGCCGAGGCGACCGCCATCCCTTTGGACACTCCGTCGCTCGTGCCCTTGCCGATCTTGATGGTGAGCAGGTTCATGACCGGCGCCTCGCCGATGATGGGGGCGGTCATCACCGGAGTGGGGGCGTTCTCGGCGAAGCCGATCATTTTGCGGAGGCGGTCGTTCTCGGCCTGGGCTTCGACCAGCTGCTGGACGGTCTGCTGGAGCTTGAGGTTCTGCGCGCGCAGCTCGAGGTTCTCCTGATGCTCCTCGCGCAAGGAGACGTAGCTGCTCCAGGCGTCCATCCCCCCCACGATGACGGAGGAAAGCGCCCGCTCGACAGGTGCCGTGGCCGAGACGACGACGCGGTCGACCGCGTTCAGGTCGCGCCCTTGCTTGGCGTGAGCCAGGTAGGTCACGAGAGGGAGCAACAGCAGGATGCCAATGGCGAACAGCTCGCGGTACCGCTTGATGAGTGCCAGCACGGCAACCCGCCTCATCGGACGAAGAACGAGCTCCGTCCTGCTCTCTGCGCCCGCAGCCTGCAAGCCCCCGCAGCGCTATGGGGCGACGTGGCGCAAGGCATCAATTTCGCTTGCATTTTCTCAATCGGTTTCCTAGGGTGTCAAGCTTTCTTGCGGGAAGAAGTCCCGCAGGCGGGGACGCCTCGACCGAAAAGAGCGTGTCCTCACGGGTGGATAGGCCTCGCACTTTCGAGGCCCTGAAGGAGCCGTCTTCTCATGCTCGACACGCTGCGGGAACACTCCAAGTCCAAGCTGATCTACGTCTTTTTCGCGATGATCATCGTGGTGTTCGTCTTCTCGTTCGGCCCTGGCTCGAACGGTTGCCGCGCTGGCGGCGGTGGCTCCGCGGGGGAAACTTTCGCGGCGAAGGTGAACGGCGAGACCATTCCGTACACCGACTACCAGCTCACCTACGACCGCTACTACAAGGACTACCAGAACCGCGCGGGCGGAGCGTTCACCCCCGAGCTCGCCAAGCAGATCCGGCTGCGGGAGACGGTCCTCGACCAGATGATCGACCGCGAGCTGCTCGCCCAGGCGGCGCTCGGCCACGGCGTCGCGGTGAGCGACCTCGAGCTCGCCGAGAGCATCCACAAGACCTTCGGCGGCGACGACAAGTTCAACGAGGAGACCTACCGTCTCATCGTCGAGCGCCAGCTGGGCATGTCCACCTGGCAGTACGAGGAGCAGGAGCGCCGCCGCCTGTCCGCCCAGAAGCTGATCGGCAGCATCGTGGCAGCGGCCAAGGTTTCGGACGACGAGGTGCGCGCCGAGTACGCCCGCGAGAAGGACAAGCTGGACCTGACCTACGTGCGCTTCGCCTCGAGCGCCTTCAAGGCCGAGGCTGCCAAGCCTGACGACGCCGCGGTCGACGCCTTCGTGAAGGCCAACGCCTCCAAGATCGAGGAGGCCTACAAGACGCAGTCCTACCGCTACCACAAGCCCAAGCGCGTGAAGGCCCGCCACATCCTCCTCAAGGTGGACGAGAAGGCGACCGACGCGCAGGCCGAGGACGTGAAGAAGAAGCTGATCGACATCAAGGCGAAGATCGTCGCGGGCGCCGACTTCGCTGCCGAGGCCAAGGCGAACAGCGACGATCCGGGCAGCAAGGAGAAGGGTGGCGACCTGGGCGAGTTCCAGCCAGGCGTGATGGATCCCATGTTCGAGAAGGCTGCCTTCGCGCTGGCCCCCGGCCAGATGTCGGAGCCCGTCCGCACCCGTTACGGCTGGCACCTGATCAAGGTCGAGGGCGTCTCTCCCGAGGAGAACAGGACGCTCGCCGAGGTCCAGAAGGAGCTGGCCGCCGAGCTGCTGGTGGACGAGGCCGCCAAGGGCATCGCCAAGAAGAAGGCCGAGGAGACCCTGGCCGCCGCTCAGGCAGGCAAGAAGCTCGAGGAGCAGTGGCCGCCGGAGCCCAAGAAGGAAGGCGAGCCGCAGGGCCTGAAGTTCGACATCGCCGGCGGCAAGCCCGCCGCAGCGACCACCGGGCCGTTCTCGCCGTCCAACGACTACACGCCGCACATCGGTGTCGATGCCGCGCTCAGCCGCGCCGCCGTCGCCCTCAACGAAACCAAGCCGGTCGCCGGCCAGGTGTTCGAGATCAACGGCAGCTACTTCGTGGTCGAGCTCAAGAGCCATGAGCGCCCGGACTACAAGGAAGCTCGAGGCCAAGATGGACGAGTACCGCGACCGCGCGAAGCAGCGAAAGGGCGGCGAGGCGCTCGACGCGTTCCTCAAGGCGCTCAAGGAGAAGGCCAAGATCGAGAAGAACGAGACGGTCTTGTCCGGCAGCCGCCCGCTCAACTCCACCGTCGACGACAGCTGAGAAACGCGCCAGTTGCGCAACCTGCGCCCGGCTCTCTCCCACGCGGAGGGGCCGGGCGTTTGGCTAGATTGGCACCAAGAAGAGAGGAAGAAGCGTGACGCCCGACCGTAAGACGCTCATCTTGGCTTCCAGCTCGCCGCGGCGCCGCGCGCTCCTGGGCCAGCTGGGCATCGCCCTCGAGGTGGTCCCGCCCGAGGTCGACGAGTCGGTGCTGCCTGGTGAGGCGCCCACCGCCTTCGTCGTGCGCGTCTCCCGCCTCAAGGCTCAGGCTGTTGCCTCCCGTCACTCGGGGCGGGTGGTGCTCGCCGCAGACACTGCGGTGGTCTGCTCCGGACGGATCTTCGGCAAGCCTGCGGACGAGGGCGATGCGGTGCGCATGCTGCGCGAGCTGTCGGGCCGGGAGCACGAGGTGGTCAGCGGCGTGTCGGTGGTCGCGCCCGGTCTGGACGAGGGCTTCGCGGTCTCGACGAAGGTCCGCTTCCGGGTGCTGACCGACCGGGAGATCGACTGGTACGTGCAGACCCGGGAGCCGATGGACAAGGCGGGGGCGTACGCCATCCAGGAGCGGGGTGGCGCGTTCGTGGAGGCCATCTCGGGCAGCTACTCGAACGTCGTGGGGCTGCCGTTGGGCGAGAGCTTGGCTGCGCTCGCGCGAGCGGGGCTGGAGCTGCCGTGGAGGGAAGCGCCGTGACCATCCGAGAGAACCTGGAGAGGGTGAAGGCTCGCATCGCCGCGGCGGAGGCCAAGGCCGGGAGGCCCGCCGGTGCGGTCACGCTGGTGGCGGTGTCCAAGACGAAGCCGTCGGCGATGATCCGCGAGGCCTACGCGGCAGGGCAGCGCGTCTTCGGCGAGAACTACGCGCAGGAGCTGCGCGACAAGGCCGAGGAGCTGAAGGACCTGCCCGGCCTGGATCTGCACTTCATCGGCACCTTGCAGAAGAACAAGGCCAAGTACGTGGCCCCGGTCGCAGCGATGTTCCAGGCGCTCGACGACCTGGAGCTCGCCAAGGAGCTCGACAAGCGGGCGGCGTCTGCGGGGCGGGTGCTCCCGGTGCTGGTCGAGGTGAACCTCGGCGAAGAGCAGAAGGGCGGGGTGAGGCCCGAGGCGCTGCCGGCGTTCGTGCAGTCCCTGCGCGCGCTCGGGGCGCTGAAGGTGGACGGGCTGATGTGCATCCCCCCGCCTGCGGACGACCCGGAGGCGACTCGGCCGCACTTCAGGCGAGTCGCGACGCTCGCCAAGGAGGCTCGGGTTGCGCACGCTGTCGATGGGGATGAGCGCGGACTTCGAGGTGGCGATTGAGGAGGGGGCGACGCTGGTCCGCGTCGGCACCGCGGTGTTTGGCGAGCGGCACTACCCGGCGAAGACTTGAGCTACAGCTCGCGGAACTTCCACTTGCCGTCCTTGAGCTGCGCCCGGAACTCGGCGCCGCAGTAGTAGCAGCGGACCTCGTCGCCGTCCCGGATGCCGTCGTCGTAGGGGTTGTTCGCGTTGCAGTCGGGGCAGTCGAAGTCCTTCTTCACCTTGCCCACCGGGTCGGCCTTCTCATCTTCGTCGTACTGCTGATTGGGCGGGAGATTCTGGGACATTGCGGGAACCTCGCAGCGGATGGCGGCGGAGAGCCCGATTGTAGGCGTGGCGGAGAGGTGATCCAACCGGTGCAGCGTGGAGCGCCCGAAGGCGGTATTTTTCCAGGCATGGGACGACGAAACGACAGAGGCAGAGGGCACGGGCACGGTGGCTCGCAGCCCATGGACTTCGAGTTCGAGCGCACCCTCGCCGCGGCGGAGGAGGACGAGTCGGTCGCTCCCGACCAGGCGGTCGGCCTGTCCGGTGGAGACGGGACGACGGGCGAAGACGCTCCCACGGCCGCAGCCGACGAGCGCTGCACCTGCGGCTCGAGCGAGTTCCTCCTCGAGGCCTACCTGCAGGTGGTCGACGGCCGGCCTCGCCCGGAGCTGGTCGAGGTGGAGAGCCTGACTTGCCCGCAGTGTGGCAAGGAGTACGAGGCCGTGCAGATGGAGGACGGTCGCGTCGTGCGCGGCGAGTTCCTCGGCCACGTCGATCTCGACGAAGACGAGGACTGACGAGGCAACTACCGGCTCAACGTCACGAAGTAAGGCCCAGAGACGCTCTCGCCGCCGCGCAGGTCGCGCACGACGAAGTAGAGCTGCGCCTCGGAGACTCCGGGCGCGAGCCCCTTCGACTCGACCGTCCACTCCACCGCGTCGTCGGTCCCCGAGGTCCGGTCGCCGCTGAAGCTGCCGGCGGTTGTGTATAGCGAGACCACGGGGTCCTCCGTGTGCTCCTGCCCGTTGCCGTCGACGTACCGGTCGAGGCTCGCCGGATCGACCTGGATGCGCAGGCTCGTCTTCTGGTCGAGGGAGATGCTCCTGGCAGCCGGCCGGCCAGGTGAGAGCGGCAGGCCGTCCAGCTCCACGCTGGCGAGGGCTGGCGCACGGTTGGTCGCGGCCGGGGCAGTCTTGGCCCACAGCTTCACTCGCTGCACCGCCTCGCGCCGCAGGCCGCCGTCGGTCTCGATCGCGACCTTGAAGACCGTCTCCAAGGCGTCCGGGAGCTCGCCCGGGGTGCCCGAGGGCGTCTCGCCCCCGCTCTCCGCGAGCGCGGTGGCGCACTGGTAGGCGAGCAGCGCGGGGACCGCCGTGACCGAGCCGTCCAGCGCGGGCGCCAGCGGGAACTCGCACTGGGGAGAGAGGCACTGGTACCCGGCCTGCGCCCCGAGGGAGATGGGGCAGAACTTCCAGGTCAGGCGGGTCACCGTCTGCCCCGACGGGACGAACACGGTCGGCTTGAGGGTGACCGGCTGGGCCGCGACGGCCTCGACGGGCGAGGCCTCGATGGCGAGCACTCGCAGGTCGGCGAGCTGCGAGCGCGCCTGGAAGTCGTCGGCGCAGGCCAGGACGAGGGCGGTGGCGATGGTTGCAAGTCGCTTCATGGATCACCACTCCCCGCGGATGCCGAGGATCGGCACGATGGGCAGCCCCGTGATCGGCTGGCGCTGCGAGTAGTCGAAGTTGTACGTGTAGCCCTCGGCGTTGCCCTGGTTGTAGACGTTCTGCACGTCGAGGTAGACGGCCAGCTTCCAGGCCTCGAAGGTGAAGACCTTGTCTACGCGCAGGTCGAGCTGGTGGAAGAGCGGCAGCCGCTCGCTGTTGACCGCGCCGTACCGCGGAACCCAGGTGTCCGAGCCGGCGTCGTAGACCGAGCCCACCACCGGGGTCGTCGGGTTGCCGGAGACGAGCCGGAAGCGCGCGCCGGCGCTGATGCCCCAGCCGATCTCGTAGGTGCCCACCGCCGTCAGGATGTGCGGCTGGTCGAAGTCGAAGGTGCGCGAGCCGCGGCCGAAGCCGTCGTTGCGGAACGAGCGCTGCCAGGTGTAGGCGAGCCAGCCGCTGAAGCCGCCCACCTTGGCCTTCAGCTGCAGTTCCAGGCCGTAGATCTTCCCGGTGCCGTCGTTGGTGTAGTACGGCTGGCTCGGGTCGGTCGCGCGCAGCGGGTTGCGCACCACCAAGCGGTCCAGGTGCTTGTAGAAGCCCGTCGCGGTCAGCTCGACGCCTTGATAGACGCGCTGCTCGACACCAAGGCTGGCGTGCACGGCGCGCTCGGGGTCCAGGTTCGGGTTGCCGGTCCTGTCGTCGGCCTCGCCCGCCGTCGGCGGCTGCTGGTAGAGGCCCACGCCCGCCGCGACCGCGGTGCCCGGGACGATCTGCCAGCGCGCCGAGAGCCTCGGGTCCACCGCCCACTTCTTCGTCTGGCTGTAGTAGTCGAGGCGGGCGCTGGGGAGGATGAGCAGGCCGTCGAATGGCTTGATGCGCAGCTCCGCGAAGAGCGCTGGCGCGTAGAGCTTGAAGGGCTTGTCGGCGGCGAAGGTCTGCTGCGTCGAGCCTGGGACCGGAGGCTCGCCCTCCTGCCGGCCGCCGGCCACGTTGAGCGCGATGTTGCCCAGGTCATAGCGCCAGTCGAGGCCTGCCCGCACGCCCAGCCACGGCAGTGGCTCGGCCGACCCGGTGCTGCGCAGCGCGATGCGCTGCACGCCCAGGTTGAAGTAGGCGTCCGGGCCGATCTGCGTGTCGACCTGCTGGATGCCCAGCTGCAGCGAGGTCTCCTGCGTCAGCCAGCTTGCGACCTCGGACCGGTAGGAGGCCTGCAGCGAGTGCGCCCAGGTGGTGGCCTCGAGCGCGCCGCGGACCTGCGGGTCGTCGGACGGGTTGTCGAAGAGGATCTTGACGGTGTCCATCGTCCCGAAGAACGCGATGCGCAGGCGCCGCTTGGCGTCGGGCTGCCAGGTCGCGAGGATCTGGTAGTCGTAGTAGCGGGGCGCGCTGTTGAACGAGAGCGGCGCGCTCTTGGGCAGCACCAGCGGCAGCAGCGAGTCGATCCAGCTGCGGTGGAAGGCGCCGCCCACCGACCAGCTCTTGCTCAAGGGACCTTCGAGGTGCAGGCCCGCGTCGTAGAAGTTCAGGTCGATCTGTCCGCGGAACAGGTCCTTGGCCGGGTCGCGGGTCTTGACGTCGATGACGCCGCCGATGGCGCGGCCGAAGTCGGGCCCGAAGTTGCCGGGGTAGAACTCCACCGACTCCAGGAACGCGCTGTTGAAGGTGCTGCGCAGCCCGCCGAAGTGGTACAGCGACGGAATCTCCTGGCCCTCGAGGAAGGTGCGGCTGTCGCCCGGCGCTGAGCCGCGCAGGATGACCTGGCCGCCGCCGAAAGACGAGCGCGCCACGCCGGGGAGGTTCTGCACCACCTTGAGCGTGTCGCCCGAGGTCCCCGCGAGCGTCGTCACGGTCTGCTTGTCGATGACGGTGCGCGAGACCTCGCGGCGCAGGGGCTCGGCTCGGACCAGCGTCTCGTTCTCGCCGGAGGCCTTCTCCAGGTAGTAGCGCTCCTCGCGCGCCTCGCCCGAGACCAGCGCCAGCGTCAGCTCCAGCCGCTGGTGTCCCGCCGGGACCGCGACGAGCGTGAGCTCCTTGGGCGGCAGCTCGAGCGAGAAGGCGCCGCCGTCGTCGCTCACGCCGCGTGCGACGGTCCTGCCCTCGAGCCTGGCGACGACCTCCACTCCTGCCAACGGGACGCGCGTGCCGCGCTCGAACAGGGCGCCGGACAGCTTCGCGGGCGGCGGCGGAGGTGGGGGCGGCTCCTGGATGCGCATCCGGAAGCTGACCGTCACCGGCACCTTCTCGTCCGTGGTCAGCGCCGCGGGCTCCCACTCGAACTGCTTCGCCGCGGCGAGCGCCGCCGCGTCGAAGGGCTCGCCGGCCCCTTGCGAGAGCGCCACCGACGCCGTCCGCCCCTGCTCGTCGACCTCGATCTCCAGGACGACTTCCACCTCGGGCGCCGGGAACTTGGTGCCCGGAGGCACCTCGGCAGGGATGAGCCTCTTGAGCTCGGGGTTCTTCGCCAGCTGCGGCTCGCCTTCGGGAGGCGGCTCCTGGGCCTGGGCGAAGGCCGCAGTCGCGGCGAGCGTGGTCAGCGCTGCCAGCGACGCGGCGGCGAGGGTGGGGCGGAGGCGGCGGGGGGACATTTCAACCCTCGAGGCGGAACTTGTAGGTCCAGGGGATCCAGACTTCGACGGGCTGGCCACCGACCTCGGCGGCCCTGAACTGGAAGCGCTTCACGATGGCGGTCGCGGCCTCTTCGAAGCCGTTTCCTGCGGGCTTGACGACCTTCACCTTCAGGACCTCGCCGGACGTCGAGACGAGGATGCGCAGCGAGACGTCTCCCTCGAGGCCATCGCGCCGAGCCCCTGCCGGATAGAGCGCACGCATCTCCTCGTCGGTGGGCTGGTAGACGAGGCGGGGCCGCGTGGTGAGCTTCCGAGACGTCGGCGCGCCGGGCGAGCGTCGCGCTTCCCGCCCCGCCCGGAACTCCGCTGGGCGAGCCCGCCAATGAATCGTCGTCGGGGTCGACGCCCTGTCCGCCGCCCAGGCCCCAACTGCTCCCGCTCTGAGAGACCGGAACGGCGATCCCACCCGCGCCGACGGTGGCGCCCAAGGCGACCGTGAACTTCCGCGGACGGGCCGGCTCGGCGGCGGGCGCGGCAGCTGCGAGCAGTGGCGGAGCGGCGGGCGGCTGCGCCGGAGTGGGAATGGGCGCTGGAGGTGGCGCCTCGGCCTTGGCGAGCAGCTTCTTCGGATCCTTACGAGCTTGTCGTGCCTGCCGCTGGATGGTCGGGGTGATCTCGGGAACCGCGCGGATGGGCTCGATGGCCAGCTCGGGCAACGCCGGCGGAGGGGGCGTCGGCCGCGCAGCCGCACGGATGCGGACCGGCGGCCGCTTGAGCTCGACCTTGAGCCTGGGCGCCTCGCCCAGGAAGAGGTAGCCCAGGAGCGAGGCGTGCAGCGCCGCTGCTCCGAGCGTGGCCCAGGCGTTCATCGGCGGGCCTCGGGCGCCCCGGCCGGCTGCGTGTCGAGCGCGATGTCGGTGACGCCTTCCAAGCGGAGCCGGTCGACGACCTTGGCGAACGCCCCGTACTGCGCGGAGACGTCGGCGGCGATGAACGCGCTGACCTTGAGCTCCTTGGCGCGGGCCGCCTCGACCGCCTTGGGGAGCTCGTCAAGCGCGGCGGGCTTGCCGTTGACGAACAGCTCGCCCTGCTTGTCGATGGCGAGGTTCAACAGGCCCGCCGTCGACTCCTGGCCGGTCGCCGCCTTGGGCAGCTCCACCGGGATGTTGTTCCGCAGGACGAACGAGGCGGTGACGATGAAGATGATGAGGATGACGAGGGTGATGTCCACCAGCGGGGTGATGTTGATGCCGCTGATGATGTCGTCGTCGTTCCCGGCCTGGGCGGCCATGGCTAGCTCCTCGCGGCGGCGTTGGGGGAAACGACGCGCGCGCCGCGGCCGGCGAGCACCGCACGCATCAGCGCTTCGGCGTCCTTGAGGCGCCCGCCGACGTGCGACTTGGCCCAGTTGAAGGCGGCTACGGCGGGGATGGCCACGGCGATGCCGACGCCGGTCGCCACCAGCGCCTCACTGATGGCGCCCATGACCAGCTGGTTGGACGAGGCCTGCGAGGCGTCGAGCTTCCCCAGCTGGTTGAAGGCCAGGATGATGCCCAGCACCGTGCCGAACAGGCCGACGAACGGGGCGTTGTTGCCGATGGTGCCCAGCACGTTGAGCCGCGACTCGTAGCGAGACTTCTCGCGGGCGAGCGCGCCAAGCATCGCCTGCTCGACCGCCGCACTCTCCTTGCCCTGGGCGATGACGTCGACTCCGGCGCGCAGGACGTTGCGGATGAGGCCGTCGCCGGCCAGCGTCGAGCGCGCCGTGTCCATGTCGTCGTTGCCCAGCGCGGCGATCAGCTTGGGCTCGATCTGCGGCAGACTCTCGCGGGTCCGCAGGTAGAGGATGACGCGGTCGAAGAGGATGGCGAAAGACACCAGCGACAGGCTCACCAGGAGCCACAGCACCCACTCGCCACCGATCAGGCTGAAGGCCAGAATTCGTTGCGTCAGCATCTTCGAACTCCTCGTCTGTCCCCGTTCGGGGGCGTGAAACCTCGTCTGTACAGCTTGCGTCCAGGTGTATGCTTGGATACGTACTGGACACAAAGGTTTCGGAGGGAGACGAAATGGAAGCGGCCGGCAAGTACTCCATCGGAGCCGTCGCACGGCTCACGGGCGTGACAACCGAGACGCTCCGAGCCTGGGAGCGGCGCTATCGCCTGGTGGCGCCCGGGCGCGACGAGCGGGGACGGCTCTACTCGGAGGCGGACGTCCACAAGCTGCGCGTGCTGCACGAGCTGGTCGGCCGCGGGCACTCCATCGGGCGGCTGGCGACGCTCAGCCTCGATGAGCTGGACAAGCTGCGAAGCGAGCCGGTCGCGGCCCGCACCGAGAGACGGCGCGTCGACTTCGAGCCGCTGCGCGACGCCTTGACCGACTTCGACACGGCGGCGCTCGACCGCGAGCTCGGGCGGGCGGCGACGCTGCTGCCGGCGCGCGAGTTCGCGCTCGAAGTCGCGGTGCCCTTCATGCGCGAAGTCGGGAACGGGTGGCAGGCGGGCACGTGGTCGGTGGCGCAGGAGCACCTGGTGTCGGCTGCGATGCGCGGGGTCCTGGGCACCTTGCTGCGGCTCGGCGGGTCGAACAACCGCGCCCGGGTCGTCCTCGCTGCGCCGTCGGAAGAGCGCCATGAGTTCGGGTTGCTCTCCGCCGCGCTGCTCACCAACGCTGCGGGCGCCTCGCCGCTCTACCTGGGGGTCGATCTCCCTGTGGAGGACATCGCCCTGGCCGCGAGCCGTACCGGAGCGGCGGCCGTTGCCCTGTCCGCCACCGGCTCGTCCGACCCTGAGGGCGTGACGGCGAGCGTCGAACGGCTGGTGAAGCTCCTGCCGCCAGGTACTCCGCTGTGGGCCGGAGGCATGGTCGACGATACGGTGGTGGCGCGGCTGACCGCCGCCGGGGCGACCTGCGTGGCGAGCCTGGAGGAGTACGAAGACCGGCTGCGGGCGGCCCTCGGTTGACGGGCGCGCCCCGGCTGGCTATCGGCTATCCTCCCGCCATGTTGAAGCGACTCAAGCTGCCGCCCGAGCGGGCCTTCGACGTCGTGGGGCTCGGGGAGATCTCGGTCGACCACATCTGCGTGGTCCCGCGCATCCCCGGCGCCTCCGACAAGGTCCGCATGCGCAGCTACGAGGTCCAGGGCGGCGGGCAGATTGCCACCGCGATGATCGCCTGCCAGCGGCTGGGGCTGAAGGCACGCTTCCTGGGCAAGGTCGGCGACGACCGCTGGGGAAGCTGGTCCATCGACGAGCTGCGGCGCGAAGGCGTGAGCGCCTCGGGCGTCCGCGTGAGCCGGGGCACGACTCAGACCGCGTTCGTGATGGTCCACCAGCAGAGCGGCGAGCGGACCGTGGTGTGGAGCTGCGAGGACGCGCTCGTCCCGGACCCCTCCGAGCTTCTCCCGCGAGGAGGTCGCCTCCGGCCGGGCCTTCCACGTCGACGCCACCGGCCTGGCCAAGGGACTCGAGCCGCTGCGCTGGGCGCGCGAGGCCGGCTGCCTGACCTCCATCGACATCGACCACCTGCTGCCCGACACCGAGGCGGCGCTGCGGCTGGTCGACCTCATCGTCCTGCCCGAGGGCTTCCCCGAGGAGATCACTGGCGAGAAGGACCTCGAGCGCGCCATGCGCAAGCTGCAGCGGCTCAGCCCGGAGGCGGTCGTCTGCACCACGCTGGGGACCCAGGGCTGCGCGGCGCTGGACGGCGACGAGCTGGTCCGCGTCCCCGCGTTCAAGGTGGAGGCCGTGGACACCACCGCCTGCGGCGACGTCTTCCACGCGGCGTTCGTCTGCGCCGCGCTGTGGCGGCTGCCGCTGCGCGAAGCGATGCGTTTCGCCAACGCCGCGGCCGCGCTCAAGACGCTCAAGCTGGGCGCGAGGCCGGGGATCCCGACGAGGGTCGAGGTCGAGAGCTTCCTCGGTGCTCAGGCGCAGGCTCTCTGAGCGCACGCTGAGCCGCCGGGCTACGGCGCCGGCTCGCGCCTGCGCAGCGCCGAGGTCACCACCGAACGCCGATTGCCGGACGTAGGTGAGGGCATTCGCCCTCGCGGCGCCGGTTGCGCTGTCCAAGGAGAAGACGGCGAAGGCCGGGTGGACGCTCAGCTGGTTGGTCGCTGCCCTTGGCTGGGCGTTCCCGTCCGTGCCCGTGAACGCGCCCTCGCGCGTGAGCATCTGAATGGGACCAATGGGACGAAGGGGACGAGGGAGGAGCGGGGGATGGCGTGGTCTCGGGCGGCAGGCTTGGCGCTAGCCGTCACTATCGGAGTCGGGTTCGGCGCTGGAGTGTGGCCGTCCCCGGCTCGCGCTGCCGTCGTCCTGCCGCTCGACGTCGAGGACCTGGCCCGGCGCGCCGACGTGGTGGTCCGCGGCACCGCGGTCGGGACGCGCACGGTGCGCAGCGCCGACGGCAAGCAGGTGCACACGGTCACGACGATCAAGGTCGACCTGTCGCTCAAGGGCGCGTCGCCGTTCGAAGTCGAGGTGCTCAGCCCGGGCGGGACGTGGGGCCACATCACGCAATCGGTCTCGGGGGCGCCGCGGTTCGCGCCTGGGGAGCGCGTCATCCTCTTCCTGAGGGCTGCGGGGCCGCGACGCTTCCGGGTCGAGGGACTCTCGCTCGGCAAGTTCGAGGTGTCGCTCGACGAGCGCGGCGCCACCCAGGTGTCGCGGCGGGCCGAGGGCCTCCAGGTCGCGGCCCCCGATGGCGCGGTCCGACCGGCCCAGCCCGTGGGCCCCGTCCCCGAGGAGGACTTCCTGGCCCGGGTCCGCGCTGCGCTTCGGAGGCAGGGGCCTTGAGGGCTCGTGGCGCGCACTGGGCCTTGGTGGCGCTGGCGCTGACGACGAGCGCGCGCACCGACGCCTTCGTGCGCAGCCGAGGGCCCTCCTCCGGCGGGACGCTGGGGCCAGCGCTCTTCTGGTGCACCCGGCAGCCCTCGTTCGTGGTCAACGAGAAGGGCAGCCAGGACGCCGGAGCCCAGGCCTCCATCGAGGCCGTGCGCCGCTCCTTCCAGACGTGGACGCAGACCGGCTGCAGCGACCTGGCCATCCTCGACGAGGGGACCACCCGGCAGACCGACGTCGGGTTCGACTCCGGTGCCTCCGACAACCAGAACCTCGTCGTCTGGCGGGAGGTGGACTGCGCCAGCGTCGTCCCGGCCGGCGCCTCGTGCCTCGACGACGGAGGCTGCAACAACCAGTACGGCTGCTGGGACCACGAGCCGGAGACCATCGCCATCACCACCACCAGCTTCGACAACGACACCGGGGAGATCCTCGACGCGGACATCGAGCTCAACGGCGCCGGCTTCGTGTTCACCACGGTCGATTCGCCGCAGTGCTCGGGCCCCGCGCGCCCTGGGGCCAACGACTGCGTGTCGACCGACATCCAGAACACGGTGACCCACGAAGCTGGCCACTTCCTCGGGCTCGACCACGCGCCCGACCGCAGCTCGACGATGTTCGCGTCCGAGGCCGAAGGCGAGACCCTCAAGCGCACGCTGAGCGACGACGACGTCCAGGGCGTGTGCGCCATCTACCCGACCGGAATCGCCGCCTCGCCGTCCTGCTCACAGGGATCGATCAACGGTGGCTCCGGCTCGGGCGGCGGGTGCAGCACGGGTGGCGCCCGCGCACTGGGGACCGTGGGCGCCTTGGCTTCCCTGCACGCGCTCCTCCGGCGCCGTCGCCCTGCCGCGCCGTCGACGACCCCACCTTCCCGCGGCTGACCCGATGAACGGTGCGGAAGCGGAGGACGGCCGAGGTTAGAATCGGGCCGCATTTCGCGAACGCGGGCCCGGCTGGTTCGAGACCGCCCTCGTCGAGGGCGGTCTCTTCATTCGGGGCGCCAGGAAAGGAAGGCAGCGCAATGGGACTCGCAGAAGACTTCGCTTCGGCGCAGGAGAGGGTCAAGACGCTCAAGGCAAGGCCCTCCAACGACACGCTGCTCGAGCTCTACTCGCTCTACAAACAGGCCCAGGAAGGCGACGTGCAGGGCAAGCGCCCCGGCATGCTCGACCCCAAGGGCCGCGCCAAGTTCGACGCCTGGGCCGCGCGCAAGGGTCTGGCCAAGGACGCCGCGATGCGCCAGTACGTAGCGCTCGCCGATCGGCTCGTCGCTGGCGGCTGACCCGGCGCCTCGACGGCGTGCGACAATGCCGGGCGTGTTCGTCGCGCGCCGCCAACGACCCGCCTGCCGACGTCGGACCGAGCGGGGGATCCTCCACGGGCTCTCGCTCCTGGTCATCACCGTCCTGGTGTTCGGGACGCTGGCCTACTTCGCCTTCGGCCACTTCCCGCTGCGGTGCGCCTGCAAGGACGGCTCGGCGCAGAGAGGCGTGCGCAACGGCTTCGATTCGCCACAGGCGAAGTGCGAGCAGCTCTGCGCCGGCCGAGGTGGCGGGGCGCCGGTGATGAAGGGCGCCGCCAAGGACAAGGACGACAACCCCAGGCAGCCTCGCTGAAGGCGCGGGGAGGGACCCAGGAATGCGAACCAACGGCAGTGTCCTCGCCATCGCCGCCGCCTCCGCGCTTTCGCTCCTCGCCGCCTCCTGCGGACCGGACGTGGAACCGTGCACCACCTGCATCAACGTGCAGGGGACGTGGTCGATCACCATGGACTCCAAGTCCGCCGCCGCCTCGTCCTGCGACCAGCTCTACATCGACGGCCGCACCTGGGAGGCGGAGCTGTACCAGACCGGCAGCAAGCTGGAGATGCCGCGGTTCTTCGGCAGCGCCGGCGGCTTCGACGGCAAGCTCTTCGCCGACGACAGCGCGCAACTCGGCCCGAAGAGGGTCGGGGTCAGCAATACCTCTCCCGTGGTCTACGCGAACCTGACGCTCAGCGGGCGGTTCGCCGGCGAAGAGGCCACCCGCCAGTTCAGCGGCCTGCTCCTCGTCCACGCCACCTTCGACGGCACGATCTGCACGCTCTCCACTCCGGTGCGGATGACCCGGAAGGCGACGGCGCCGTGAGCCCGGGCCGGCGGGCCCGCCTCGGCTAGAGCACGTCGGCCTCGGGGTCGTGCTGGAGCTTGAAGGTGCACTTCAGCTCCGAGCCTTCCTGGTGGACCATCTTGAACGAGCCGGAGAGCTCCTCGCCCCAGCCGTCGAAGGTCAGGGTGCCGGAGGCCAGCTGCGGGCGCTGCGTCGGCGACATGATGTCCCAGCTCGCGACCCGGCCCGTCGACCCGGCGCCGACCGGCAGCGGGAAGGTCCCCAGCCCGTCGGTCGAGGACTCGGGGCGGAACTCGCCCTCGATGCGCAGCTGGTCGTTGGCGTAGCGGAAGACCAGCGCCACCCGCGTCTTGGAGGCGAGCCAGTGCCACCGCGCGGTGTTGGCGTTGATGGGCCCCGACAGCGAGGTCGAGCCGATGCGGCCGTCGCAGCGGCCCGAGGACCCCGACGCGCCACAGGCGGCGAGGGGGACTGCCGCCAGCACTGCGAGCACCACCGTCTTCAAGCGCCACCTCCGTCGCCAGGAGGCGCCATTCTACCTTCGGCGACTCAGGGCGCGCCGCGCGGGCCGAGCCGGAAGATGAACAGCCGCATCACCAGCACGCAGCCGCAGGCGAAGACGATCACGTCGCACACGAGCTTCGCCGGAAGGAGCGGCACGCGCAGGTGGTCGACGAAGAGCCCCATCAGCGTGGCGTGGATCATCGTCGCCGCGACCACCGTCGCTGCGTACTTGCCCAGCTGAGGCCAGAGCGGGCTGCCGCTGTCACGGAAGGCCACGTACTTGTTGAGCGTGAAGCTCACCGCGCACCCGGCGATCACGCCCAGCGCCGACGCGGGGACCGTCGCGAGGCGAAAGGCGTGGACCGCGATGAAGAGCACCGCGACGTCCACCATCGTGGAGACGACGCCGGAGCCCAGGCTCCGGGCAAGCCAGTGATCGCCCAGCTGCTTGAGGAATCCGTCCATGGCGGCCGAGGGACTGCACGGCCCGCGCCTCCCAGCAAATCCAGGTACTTGGGCGCAAAGCCTGGCGCCGGGTGGCCAGAGGTTCGACGGCGGCGTCGAAAACCGGGCAGGCGGTTAGACGGGCCTCTGCGGGCGGCCGGGGCAGCGAGAGCCTGCCGGTGGAAATCCCCGTCCCGACGGGTTATCCCTCTGCCTCGCCAGACCGAGGACCTGCCTTGAACCGCCTCAAACTCGACCGGCTTCCGCGCATCGGCGCGCTGCTGCGCAGCCACTTCCTGTCCGGGCTGCTCGTGGTCACGCCGTTCGGCGTGGTGCTGTGGCTGGCGCTGGTCGCGCTCAAGGCGCTCTGGGGGCTGCGCGAGTGGGTGCCGCAGGCGTGGCGTCCCGAGACGTGGCTGCCGGACCCGACGGTGGCGGTCCTGGTGGACCTGGCCATCACGGCCGGTTTCCTCGTCGTGCTGGCGCTGGCCGTCTCGCTGTTCGGCTGGATCTCCAAGCAGCTGCTCGGTCAGAAGATGCTCGACTACGTGGCCGAGCACGTCATCCAGCGCATCCCCGTGCTGCGCAGCGTGTACGGCGCGCTCGAGCAGCTCCTGCGCACGCTGGCGGCGCAGGGCGGCGGGCAGCAGTTCCGCCGGGTGGTCTACGTCGAGTACCCGCGCAAGGGTGTCTGGGCGCTGGCGTTCGTGACCGGGCCGGTGCGTGCGCCCGGGCTGCCGGACGGGTACCTGAACGTCTACGTGCCCACCACCCCGAACCCCACCTCCGGCTTCCACCTGCTCGTCGCCGAGCAGGAGCTCCGGCCCGCCGACATGTCGGTCGAGGAGGCCTTCAAGACCATCCTCTCGCTCGGCATCGCCCAGTCGTCCATCGGGCCGGCCCGGAAGATGACGCCGCCGCCCCAGAAGGCGAGCGGGAGCTGAGCGCTTCGCTTCCCGCCCAGCCGAGGCGTTCGGCCAAGATTTTGGGTGGTCCGACCAGCGGTGCTACGCTCGCGCGCGGGCTGGCTTCCATGGAGGACCGACGTGCGTTTCGTCAGGCTCGGGCTGGCGGTTCTGTGCGCCGTCGTCGCCCTCGCGCTCGTCGCCTTCGCGTTCAACGGCCCGCCGCCGGCCGTCGCGGTGCACGTCACCGTCCCCCCGACGCTCCCCGCGCCTCAGCTGCTGCCGCCGGCCCCCAACCCCGTGGCCGAGCCGCCGCCGCCCGCCGAGCCGGTCGCCGAGCCTGTCGCCGCCCCTGAGCCCACCCCGGCCGAGCCTCCCCCTGCGCCCAAGCCGGTGCCGCTGACGGCGCCCCCCAAGCCCTTGGCCGTGGCGAAGCTGCCCAGCGCGCAGCCGGAGCCCAAGCCCGAGGCCAAGGCCGAACTCCTGCCCTCCACCCCGGCGATGCAGCCGCCGCCGCCGGACGCCGAGCAGACCGTGCGCAACACCCTGAGGCTGTCGATGACCGCCTTCGAGGCCTGCTACTCGAACTCGCTGCGCCGCGACTCGCGCATCAAGGGTCGGGTGGTGGTCACGGTCCACGCCGAGGCCTCGGGGAAGGTGATCGCCGCGCGGGTCGAGGAGACCACCCTCAAGGACGAGGGCGTCGTCTCCTGCATCACCTCGCGGCTGCGCGCGATGCGCTTCCCGCCGCTGGGCGAGGACGTGGAGCTGACCGTGCCGCTCTCGCTGGTGCCGCACGAGTAGGCACCGTCGAGCCTCCCGACGCGGGCGATGAACGCCGTTGCCTTGACGGCCGTGCGAGCGGCTGCGAATACTCCGCGCCCATGAAGCACGGCCCGCTCATCGCGATCGAAGGCATCGACGGCACCGGCAAGGGGACCCAGGCGCAGCTGCTTGTCCGGGCGCTGAAGGCGCGCGGGCGCGCGGTAGACCTGTTCTCGTTCCCGGCCTACCAGAGCACGCTCGCTGGCTCGCTCATCGGAGCGTACCTGGACGGGCGGATGGGCTCGCCCCGGCAAATCGACAGCCGGCTGACGGCGGTGCTCTACGCCCTCGACCGCTTTGAGCTCAAGGGCGCCCTCGAGAAGACGCTCGCGCGCGGCAGGGTGGCGCTGTGCGACCGCTATGTCGGCTCGAACCTGGCCCACCAGTCGGCCCGCACGCCTCCCGCTCAGCGCAAGGCGCTGCGCAAGATGATCGAAGAGCTGGAGTTCGGCCTGTTCGGCCTGCCGCGGCCCGACCTCGTCCTCTACCTCGACATGCCCGACGCCTTGGCACAGGAGCGCGTGCGCCAGAAGGCGGCTCGCGCCTACACGGCCAAGCAGATGGACGAGCTGGAAGCGGACCGCGCCCACCTGCGCATGGCGCTGGCCGAGTACCGGCACCAGGCGCGGACCGCGAAGGGCTGGCAGCTCATCCCCACCGTGGGCCGGGGCGGCGTCCCGCGCACCCGCGAGGCCATCCACGCGGACGTGGTGGAGGCCCTCGACGCGCGCGGGCTGCTCGGGCGCGTCCGCGGCTGAGCCTTTGACACGCGACGTCGGGTCGGCGCTTCGCTTCCCTCCGAACCGAAGTCTCTCGGCTCAGACCGGCTTGGGCTCGAAGGCGTCGACGCCGAAGCGCTCGAGCTTGGCCTGCCTCCACCCGTCGGAGGGCAGCCCGGCCTTCTGGGCGAGCGCCTCCAGGAACTCGAGGCGGCCCAGGGCGTACTGGGTCGCCACCTGCGGCAGCAGCAGCCCGCGGTGGAACCCGGAGGTGAGGAGCAGGCCGTGCCGGCCGGGCTCGAAGTCGGTTGGCGCGTCGAGCGTCTCGAAGGGGCCCATCACCGAGATCTCGAGCGCGATTCGCGCCAGGTCGTCCGGGCGCAGCGGGTTGAAGCGTGGGTCGCTCTGTGCCGCCATCCGGGCCGCGGTGGCGACCGCCTCGGCGATGGAGCCCGCGACCAGCCGGCCCATGCACCCGCGCAGCCGGTCGTTCTCGGTCAGGGTCACGAAGGCACCGCCCGGTTGGCGAAGGCGCGCGGAGATCTCGCCCAGCCCGGGAGGCGGCTGGCCGTGGACCGCGGCCTTCACGCCCTCCTCGGCGATGCGGCCCAGCGTGCGCCGATCGTCCTCGTCGAGCGCGGCCACGGCTGGCCAGCGGCCCGGGAAGAGGGCGCCCACGTAGGAGACGCCGCTGACGTCGGTGGGGTCGAAGAGCCGGTCCATGGAGGTGCTGCGCGAGACGACCCGGCCGCGCTCGCCCGCGCCGAGGGCCGCGAGCAGCACCGAGAGCGCGTTGAAGCCGCAGCTCCGGGTCCGGTGGCTGACGCGCTCGCGCGACCAATCCTCGGAGGAGCGCGACAGCAGCGCCTGGAGCAGGGGCTCCTCGTACTCGAAGAGGCGCTCCTCCACGGCCGCCTTGCCGCCGTCGAGCTCGAACGGCTGGCCGTCGCCCCAGGAGCCGAAGTGGGTGAAGGTCGAGGTGGCCACGAGCAGGGTGCGCTCGTCCAGCACGTGGCGCAGCGTGCGCCCCAGCCGCGGCCGGTCGCCCTCCTCGCTGCGGCCGACCACCACCGGCAGCACCGGCACGTCGGGCCACAGCCGCTGCAGGTAGGGCAGCAGCGCCTCGACCACGTAGTCGTCGTCGAAGGCGACGGCCTTGCGCTCGAAGGGTGGATAGCCCGCGAGCAGCTTCAGCCCCTCCTCGTCGACCACCACGTTGCCCAGGGGCGTCGCGAAGGCGGCCTCGGCCGGCAGGGCGACGCCGCTCCACTTCGGCTTGTGGGCCTCGGCGAGGACGACGATGCGCTTGTAGCGGCGGTCCTTGAGCGCCCCGAGCGTCTTGGCCACGACCGGGCCGGCCCACTCCATCCCCGCGTGCGGGACGAGGACCGCCTGCACCGGGCCCTCGACCGGCTGGGCCTGGGCGAGGAGCTCGTCGAGGCGCCGCTCGAGCCTCCTTGGCGTCCTTGGGGTACATGCTGCCCGCGTACTCGGCGGGGCGAACGGCGGCCTTGCCGGGCAGGCGGCCAGCACAGGTGCAGCCCGAGAAGAGCAGGGCTGCCATCACGGACGAGGTCTGGGGGTCGGGACGGCGCATGGCGCCGATGCTATCCCAGGCTTCGGGCTTCGGGCCTCGGGGGTGCTTTGCGGCGCCGAAAGCTCGTCCTGAGCTTCTCCGAAGGCTACCGGCGGGTGGCGACGCCGATGCGCGCGGTGGCGCGGCGGACGCGGGCACGCTGGGTGCGGTGCTCGGGGTCGTTGACCGTCAGAGAGGCCAGGCGCTTGAGGGCGTCCTCGCTGGCACGCTTGGCGCGCTCGAGGTCGATCTCCTCCTGGGCCTCGGCCGTCTCCGCCAGGACGATCACCCGGTTGTCGGCCACTTCGACGAAGCCGCCGCCGATGGCGTAGCGGCGCGTCTGGCCGTCGGTCTTGAAGGTGAGCCTCGCCGGGGACCACCACCGTCAGGAACGGGGCGTGGCCGGCGCGGACGCCGAAGAGCCCGGTGCCGCCCGGGGCGACGACCTCGGTGGTGTCGGCGGAGAGCACCTGGCGCTCCGGGGTCACGATGTCGAGGTGGATCATCTTGTCGGCCATCGGTCTGATCCTCGTGTGTCACGGCGCCATCGCCCGGAGGCTGGCGACTACCGCCCGAGCGGCTTGGGCATGTCGATCTTCTTGAGCTTGCCGTCGAAGCCCACCGACCAGCTGCGCCGGTCGAGCGTGGTGAGCTCCACGGCCTTTCCGTCCTGCGAGTAGCCCGGCGGGACCCCCCGCTGCCCCAGGGTGCCCTCGACCCAGTAGAAGTGCTTGCGCGACATCACCAGCGGCTTGACGTCGCGCACGAAGCGGCCGACCTCGAAGGAGTGCGCCGGCGCGCCCTTGAACCACGCCGAGACCCCGACGGCGGCCTTCACCCCGGCGGCCAGCGACGGGTAGGCGTGGACCACGACGAGCGTCAGCCCGTCGTTGGAGAGGAAGTGGCCGTCGTTGCGGTCGCCGAAGCAGCGCCGGGCGGACCAGAGCACCGTCGAGGCGCCGCGCTTGACCTCGACCTTGCACGCCGCGCCCTCGGAGGCCTGGGCGAGCGCGAACTCCGCATTGGGCGAGACGATCTCGAAGGCCTTGGGGTCGTCCTCGGCACGCGCGGGCGAGGCCAAGGCACACGTGATCGCGACTGCCGCAATCACGTCCCGCCTGGCGATGTGCCTGCCGCTCTTCAAGATGCCTCGCTTGCCCGCAGCCCGCAGCCCGACTACGCCGACGCCAGCTTCTTGGCGTTCTCCAGCACCTCTTCGATGGTGCCGGTCATGAAGAAGGCCTGCTCGGGGACGTCGTCGTGCTTGCCCTCGACGATCTCCTTGAAGCCCTTGATGGTGTCCGCGAGCTTGACGTACTTGCCGGGGCGCTGGGTGAAGACCTCGGCGACGTGGAACGGCTGCGACAGGAAGCGCTGGATCTTGCGGGCGCGGGCCACCACCAGCTTGTCGTCCTCGGAGAGCTCGTCCATGCCGAGGATGGCGATGATGTCCTGCAGCTCCTTGTACCGCTGCAGGGTGGACTGCACCTCGCGGGCGACCTTGTAGTGCTCCTCGCCGACGACCTGCGGGTCGAGGATGCGGCTGGTCGAGTCGAGCGGGTCGACGGCGGGGTAGATGCCCAGCTCGGAGATGGCGCGGGACAGAACGGTGGTCGCGTCGAGGTGCGCGAACGCGGTCGCGGGCGCCGGGTCGGTCAGGTCGTCGGCGGGGACGTAGATGGCCTGCACGGAGGTGATCGAGCCCTTCTGCGTGGTGGTGATCCGCTCCTGCAGCTCGCCCATCTCGGTGGCCAGCGTGGGCTGGTAGCCGACGGCGGAGGGGATGCGCCCCAGGAGCGCCGAGACCTCGGAGCCGGCCTGGGTGAAGCGGAAGATGTTGTCGATGAAGAGCAGGACGTCCTTGCCCTCCTCGTCGCGGAAGTACTCGGCGCTGGTGAGCGCGGAGAGGGCGACGCGGGCGCGGGCGCCGGGCGGCTCGTTCATCTGGCCGTACACCAGCACGCACTGGCTCTTGCCGGGGGTGATGACGGGCATGCCGCGCGCGTCGACCTTGAGCTCGCCCTTCTCGTCCTTCTCGTTGGCGATGACGCCCGACTCGCGCATCTCCTTGTAGAGGTCGTTGCCCTCGCGGGTGCGCTCGCCGACGCCGGCGAACACCGAGAAGCCGCCGCGCTCCTTGGCGACGTTGCGGATGAGCTCCTGCAGGAGCACGGTCTTGCCGACGCCGGCGCCGCCGAACAGGCCGATCTTGCCGCCGCGGGTGTAGGGGGCCAGGAGGTCGATGACCTTGATGCCGGTCTCGAACATCTGCACGCGCACGTCCAGGTCCACGAACTTGGGCGGCGGGTGGTGGATGGGGCGCACTTCCTTGGCGGCGATGGCGCCCAGCTCGTCCACCGGCAGGCCGACGACGTTCATGATGCGGCCCAGCGTGGTGGGGCCCACCGGAACCTGGATGGGGCTGCCGGTGCTCTTGACCGGCATGCCGCGGCGCAGGCCGTCGGTGGTGTCCATGGCGATGGTGCGCACCGTGTTCTCGCCCAGGTGCTGCGCCACCTCGACCACGAGGTTGTCGGCGTCGGGGTTGATGGCGGGGTTGGTGATCGTGAGCGCCGTGTAGATCTCGGGCAGCGCTCCGGGCGGGAACTCCACGTCCACCACCGGGCCCATCACCTGCGTCACCTTGCCCGTCGCCAGGTTCGTCGTCGCGACCATGTCGTTCGTCCTCGCCTTTCCAACGTCTTTCGAAACCGTCCAACCGTTCGAGTTGGTGCGGCCGGCGTCCGCCGGCCAGGTGTGAAGTCCTATTCGCCGCCGCCACCCAGAATGCCGCCGACATCCACGTCGATGTTGCGGAAGTCCTGGCCCGCGCCGGGGATGCCCTTGGCGGGCTTGGGCGCCGGCTTGTCGCTCTCGCTCTCGGACTCGCGGATCGGCTTGCAGGCGGCGACCTTGGCCTCGGGGTTGAAGTTGAGGCCCATGCTGTTGACCGTGGCGCACTTGAGCGCCGAGACGCCCTTGGCGCAGGCCTCGGCGTCCTTGCGCGAATAGGGCGCGATGCCCTCGGCGTCCTCGCAGCTGGCGGACATCTGGTCGCAGTCGATGGGGAACGCGCCGCCGGAGCAGCGCACCAGCATCTGGCACTGCGCGCCCAGGCGGAGCTTGCAGGCTTCGCGGGCGGTCAGGTCGTGCGCGCCGGGGCCGCTCTTGCTCCCAGCGGCGGAGGGGTGCAGCTCCGCGCCCTGGCGCTCCTCCATGGCGGGGGGCAGCTCCTCGGCGGTCCCGACGACCGTGGGCAGGTCGCCGCCGGTGTCGGTGCCGCGGACCACCTTGGCCTTGCCCGAGCGGTCGAACTCGATGACCTTGCCGGCCTTGGCGAACTCCGGGTCGTCGCCGGCGGGCTGGCCGTCCACGACGATGGTCGAAGGCGCCGGCTCCTCGCCCTTCTTCGCCTTGTCGCCCGCCTTGGCCTTCTCGCCCTTCGCTGAAGCCTTGGCCGGAGCCTTGCCCTTCTCCTTGGCGGGAGCGGCCGCGGCGGCGGCCGCAGCGGCAGCGCCGGGAACGACCAGGGACAGGGAAAGGGCCAGGGCGGCAGCGGCGAGGGCGAGGCGGTGCGTCACTTGAGGGCCTCCGCTCCGGAGACGATCTCCATCAGCTCCTTGGTGATGCCCGCCTGGCGCGTGCGGTTGTACTGCAGCGTCAGCCGGCCAATCATCTCGTTGGCGTTCTTGGTGGCGCTGTCCATGGCGCTCATGCGGGCGCCGTGCTCGCTGGCGACCGACTCGAGCAGCGCGCGCCAGACGGCGCTCGCCACGTAGCGCGGGAGCAGGTCCTCGAGGACGCGCTCGCGGCTGGGCTCGTATTCGTAGTCGATGTCGGCGGCCCTGCCGGCGTCCTTGGCCTTCTCGTCCTCCGGCGGCCGGATGGGGAGCAGCTCGACCAGCGAGACCTTCTGCGAGACCGGCGAGATGAACTCGTTGTAGGCGAGGTAGACCGCGTCGACCTCGCCCGACAGGAACTGGCTCGTCAGCTCGGCGGCGAGCGACTCGGCGGCGGCGTAGGTGAGCGTCTTGAGGAGCCCGGCGTGGTCCTTGGCGATCTGTGCGCCGCGCCGGCGGAAGGCCTCGTTGCCCTTGCGGCCGATGGTGCGCAGCTTGAGCGACTCCAGCTTCTCCTCGTTCTCCCAGCGGTAGCGCTGCACGCGGCGCACGACGCTGGCGTTGAAGCCGCCGCACAGGCCGCGGTCGCTGGTCAGGACGACGATCTCCACCTTCTTCACCGGCCGGCGCACGAGCAGCGGGTGCGCCGACAGGTCGACGCGCTTGGCCAGCTGCTTGAGCACGTCCTCCATCCGCTGCACGTAGGGGCGCGCGGAGGTGATGGCCTCCTGGGCCCGGCGCAGCTTGGCCGCGCTGACCATCTTCATGGCCCGCGTGATCTGCTGGGTGCTCTTGACCGAGCGGATGCGGGTTCGAATCGCCTTCAGGGACGGCATGGGGCGCTCCTCTCAGGGTCTCGTCAGGAGACGGCCGCCAGCTCGCGGTACTCCTTGAGCGCCTTGTTCAGCTCGTCCTTGATCTCCGAGTTGAGCTCCTTCTTCTCGGCGATCTTCTTCAGGAGGCCGCCGTGGCGGCCCTCGACGAACTCGAGCATCCCCTTGAGCCAGTCGCGCACCTTCTCCACCGGGACGTCGCGGATCCACGGCTTGCCGTTCTCGTCCTTGCTGGTGGCGGCGTAGAGCTCGACCACCTGCTTCTCGACGGGCAGCGGCACGTACTGGCCCTGCTTGAGGACCTCCATCAGGCGCTCGCCGCGGGCCAGCGTCTCCTGCGTGGCCTTGTCGAGGTCCGAGCCGAACTGGGCGAAGGCCGCGAGCTCACGGTACTGGGCGAAGCTCCAGCTTCATGGTGCCGGCGACCTGCTTCATCGCCTTGATCTGCGCGGCGCTGCCGACGCGGGAGACCGAGATGCCGACGGAGATGGCGGGCCGGAAGCCGGCGTAGAAGAGGTCGGACTCCAGGAAGATCTGCCCGTCGGTGATGGAGATGACGTTGGTGGGGATGTAGGCCGAGACGTCGCCGGCCTGGGTCTCGACGATGGGCAGCGCGGTCAGGCTTCCCGCGCCCTCGGCGTCGGACAGCTTGGCGGCGCGCTCGAGCAGGCGGGAGTGGAGGTAGAACACGTCGCCGGGGTACGCCTCGCGGCCGGGCGGGCGGCGCAGGAGCAGCGACAGCTGGCGATAGGCGTTGGCCTGCTTGGACAGGTCGTCGTACACGATCAGCGCGTGCATCTTGTTGTCGCGGAAGTACTCGGCCATGGTGCAGCCGGCGTACGGGGCCAGGAACTGCAGCGGGGCGGACTCGCTGGCGCCGGCCACCACCACGCAGGTGTACTCCATGGCGCCGTGCTTCTTGAGCTTGTCGACCACCTGCGCCACGGTCGACTGCTTCTGGCCGATGGCCACGTAGAAGCAGAAGACGTCCAGGCCCTTCTGGTTGATGATCGTGTCGATGGCGATGGCCGTCTTGCCCGTCTGGCGGTCGCCGATGATCAGCTCGCGCTGGCCACGGCCGATGGGGATCATCGCGTCGATGGCCTTCAGGCCGGTCTGCAGCGGCTGGTGGACGCTCTTGCGCTTGACGATGCCGGGCGCCTTGATCTCGATCTTCCGCGTCTCGGTGGAGGCGACGGGGCCCAGGCCGTCGACCGGCTCTCCCAGCGCGTTGACCACGCGGCCCAGGACGGCCTTGCCCACTGGCACCTCGGCGATGCGGCCGGTGCGCTTGACGGGGTCGCCTTCCTTCAGGGACTCGTAGTGGCCCATGATGGCCGCGCCGACGTTGTCCTCCTCCAGGTTGAGAACGATGCCGCGCACGCCGTGGGGGAATTCGAGCAGCTCGCCGGCCATGGCGCCCTCGAGGCCGTAGACGCGGGCGATGCCGTCGGAGGCGGAGAGGATGGTGCCGGTCTCGGAGACCTCGACCTTCTTGGCGTAGTTGCGGATTTGCTCCTTGAGGATGCGGGAGATCTCGTCCGCGCGGATGTCGGTGGCCATGTGTCGTCTTCCTTCGTTGGCGCCCAGTCGGGCCGGAACGTGCCGGCACCGGAGCGCGAGAGGCAGAGTCCCTTAAGCCTTCAGCTGCTGCTTGAGCTGCTCGATCTGGTTTCGGATGCTGCCGTCGAAGACCTGGCTGCCGACCTGGGCGACGGCGCCGCCGAGGATGGCCGGGTCGACGGCGCGCTCGACGACGACCGTGTGCGCGGTCGCCTTCTGCAGCGCGGCGGAGAGGTGCGTGGCGACGTCCTCCGCCAGCGGCACGGCGGTGGTGACCTTGGCGCGGACGCGGCCGGACTTCTCGTCGGCCAGGTCGCGGTAGGTGCGCTCGAGGGCCGGGAGGTCGGCGAGGCGGCGGCGGTCGGCCAGGAGTCGGAGCGTGTTGGCCAGGAGCGGCGACGGCTTGAGCGCGCCGATGAGCGCCTCCGCGACGGACATCCGGTCCTCGCGGGTGGTGGCCGGGTTGGCCAGGGCGGTGACGAGGGCCGGGTCCGACTCGAAGGCCGCGCGCAGCGAAGCGAGCTCGCGCCCCATCTCCTCGAACTTGCCGTCCTCGACTGCCAGCTCGAACAGAGCTTTGGCGTAGCGTCGAGAGATGCCGGAAGCGTTCACGAATGGCTCCCCTGCGTCGGCTGCCTCGGGTCCCCAAGTTTCCGAAGAGATGACGGTGGCTTCGGGTGGCTGTTTCACCCGCTTCGCGGCAGCCTTCCTGGAAGGCGGGCACGTATAGCTAGCGGAGGGCCTGCGGGCTGTCAACGCAGAGAAATGACGGGCGAATTGGGCTATCGCACGTCGAGCCGTGGACCCCTGCCCAGGGCCGAGCGCCCCTCGCCGGCGGAGGGCGACTTCGCGTCCGAAAAACACAGTGGCGACGGGCGTTTGCGAGGTGGTTTTTGACCCTCGGGAAGGTGCCTGGGAGGCCACCCGCGGCCGCGCCAGGGCCTCGTGGCGGCCAGAGGGATTGAAATGGGGCTGGCAGACGTAGTCGGCTCTGGCGGCCTCCCAGGGGCCTTCCCGAGCCAGTCCGGCCGATCCGCGGCCCTTTCGACCCCGGCTGGACCCGCTCAGGACCGCGAGTGTGACCGCCGTCACCGGGCCGGTCCGGGAGGTAGGCCAGCTTGCCGTTCGGCGTGGGCAGCCGTTAACGTCCGCGCCATCCATGGACGCGCCGAGCCCCGAGCCCAGCCTGCCCCCCGATCCCGCTGCGGCGAAGGTGAGCGCCTACCAGCGCGGGCTGGCGGTGCTCACGCTCATCAACCTCGTCAACTACCTCGATCGCTTCGTCGTCTCGTCGCTGGTCGAGAGCCTGCGCAAGGCCTTCGACGCCAGCGACTTCCAGCTGAGCCTCTTGGGGCCCGGCTTCATCATCGTCTACATGCTCGCCTCGCCCGTCTTCGGGGCGCTGGGCGACAAGGGCTCGCGCCCGCGGCTCATCGCGCTCGGGGTGGCCATCTGGAGCGCGGCGACGGTGGCCGCCGGCTTCGTCGGCAACTTCGCGATGCTCTTCATCGCGCGGGCGCTGGTCGGCGTCGGCGAGGCCGCCTACGGCACCATCTCGCCCAGCCTGCTGGCGGACTACTTCCCGCGCTCGCTGCGCGGCCGCGTCTTCTCCATCTTCTACGCCGCCATCCCCATCGGCAGTGCGCTCGGCTACATCCTGGGCGGCTTCGTCGACGCGAACCTCGGCTGGCGCGCGGCGTTCTTCGTGGCCGGCGGACCGGGCCTCCTGCTCGCCTTCTGGTGTCTGCGCCTGGTCGACCCGCCGCGCGGGGCTCAGGACCTGGAGGAGACCGGCGGCCACGGCATCACCGCCAAGGCCACCGAAGGCAAGACGCTGCTGCAGACGTATGCCGGCCTCCTCAAGAACGGCGCCTACACGCTCACGGTCCTGGGCTACGCCGCCTACACGTTCGCCATCGGCGCGCTCGCTTTCTGGATGCCGGCGTTCCTCGAGCGCGCCCGCGGGGTCGAGCACCAGGCCGCGTCGGTGCAGTTCGGCGCCATCGTGGTCGTGACCGGGTTCGTCGGCACCTTCGCCGGCGGCTGGATCGGCGACGCGCTGCTCAAGAAGACGAAGCAGGCCTACCTGTGGCTCTCCGGCGTCGCGACGCTCGCCGCCTTCCCCCTGGCCATCGTCGCGCTCGAGGCGTCTTCGCCCGCCGTCTACCTGCCGGCGGTCGTGGTCGCCGAGATCCTGATGTTCGCCTCCACCGGGCCCATCAACTCCGCCATCGTCAACCTCGTCGCGCCGACCGAGCGGGCCACCGCGGTGGCCTTCCACATCTTCGCCATCCACGTGCTGGGCGACGTGCCCTCACCTGTGCTCGTCGGCAAGCTCTCCGACCTGGGCGGCGCCACCGGCGTGGCGCTCGGCCAGGCGATGCTGGTCATCCCGTTCGCCATCCTGGTCAGCGGCGTCATCTGGTGTGCCGCGGCCTGGCAGGCGGGCCGGCAGCAGGCGAGGCCGTGATGGGGCGCCAAGCGCTACCACTTGACCCCGTGGCACGACGTGCACGAGGGCGCATCGCCGCTGCCACCGAGCGTGGCGCCGTGGCAGTTGGTGCAGTTGGACATCGGGTCGGCGAGGCCGGGCTTGTGCATCACGCCCTTCTCGCTGACGGTGTGGCCGGCAGGCGTGCTGGTGGACGAACCCGCGCCACCGCAGCCCAGCGCGGCGAGCAGCGGGAGAACGGCGAGCAGGCGGCGAGCAGTCATCGAGGCTCCTTCACGGTCCCGGGCGGGCATCGCCTAGGGAGGTGTCGATGTGTGGCCCGCCTCGAGCGATCGATTGCGTGCCCGATCGGGGTGGCTGTGTGAGGCGGATGCTCCGAGCGTTCTTCGGATTGGTCCTGCGGATCTTCTTCCGCCGGCTGGAGATCCACGGCGCCCAGAAGCTGCCCGCCACCGGCCCGGCGGTCGTCGTGCTCAACCATCCCAGCGGGCTCATCGACCCGCTGTTCGTGCTGGCGCTCCTGCCGCGCCCCGCCTCGTTCCTGGCCAAGGCGCCGCTCTTCAGGATCCCGGTCGTCTCCTTCTTCGTCCGCGCGCTCGATTCCATCCCGGTGTTCCGCAAGCAGGACGGAGCGGACACGGCCCAGAACCGCAAGACGTTCGAGGCGGCGCGGGCGGTGCTCGCGCGCGGCGGCGTGCTGGCGCTCTTCCCCGAAGGCACCTCCCACGACGAGCCGCATCTGCTGCCGCTCAAGACGGGCGCGGCGCGCATCGCGCTGGGGGCAGCGGCATCCCTCGACAAGCTCGGGATGTCGGCGGACAAGGTCGAGGTGAGGGAGCCGCTGCGGATCGTCCCGGCGGGGCTGACCTTCGCCGACAAGACTCGCTTCCGCAGCGACGCCCTCCTTCGCTTCGGCGAGCCCTTCGCGGTGGAGCCGATGGCCCTTGGGGAGGATGCCGAGCCTCCGGCGGAGGCCGTGCGCGCGCTGACCCGGAAGATCGAAGAAGGCCTCGGCCAGGTCGTGCTGCAGGCGGAGCAGGACGAGGCGCTGCAGCTCGTGGCGCGCGCCGAGCGCATCTTCCTGGCGCCGGAGCCGGGGACGCCGGCGCTCTCGACGCAGTTCGACGTCCGCCGCGGCCTGCTCGACGGCTGGGCGAAGCTGCAGAAGCTGGATCCGGCGCGGGCCGAGGCCGTCGTGCGGCGCATCACGCGCTACGAGTCGGTGCTCGAGCAGACGGGGCTCGATCCCGGGCTGCTCGACGCCAAGTACTTCCGAGCCGCGAACGTGGCGACCTTCAGCGCCAAGGCCTTCGCCTGGCTCTTCCTGCTGCTGCCGCTCGCGGTGGTTGGGACAGTGCTCCATGCCCTGACCTGGACGCTGGTCGACGTGGTGGCGCGCAGGAGCGCCAAGGACGACCTCGCGGTGCTGGCCACCCTGAAAGTGCTGGCAGGGCTGCTCTTCTATCCGCTGACCTGGCTGGCGCTCGGGATCGTCGCGGGCAAGCTCGTCTCGCTGCCCGCGGGATTCGCCTTGCCGGCGCTGGCCATCGCCTCGGGGTGGGCGGCGCTGCGCTTCTTCGAGCGCCTGGACATGGTGGTCGGCGGCGCGCGGGCGCTGGGGCTCTTCGTCTTCCGCCGGCGCGCGTTCCTGCGCATGGCCAGGGAACGCGACGACCTCCGCAAGCTCCTCGTGGACCTCGCCTCAGAGCTGGAGCGGGCGGGCGCGCCGAGCACCGGGACGCCTGCGGAGCAGCCCGAAGAGGAGCGGTAGGAGCGCGAGGCTGCTTCCGCTTCCGGCGGAGGCGCATCCGCAGCCGCTCGGGCTGGCCGGAGGCTGGGGCGAGCCAGTGTCCGGCGTGATCTCCGACGCGGCATCGGCCGGTTCGTCCATGTTCGCGTCCTGGCGTACGACCGGTGCGGCATCGAGCCCGCTCGGGGTGGTGGCGTCGAGCCCCGGCGCCACCGCTGCATCGTCCGAGACGACTGCTGTTGCGTCCGGCCCAGCAGGCGTCGACGCGTCGGGTCCGGCGGGTGCTGCAGCATCCAGTCCTGGCGCGGCCGCGGCGTCGAGCCCAGCTGCGGCCGCTGCATCCAGTCCGGCGGGGACGGCGGCATCAGGTCCGGCAGGCGCAGCGGCGTCAGGCCCTGCGGCCGCGGCGTCGGGCCGAGGCGCGGAGGCGTCCAGTCCCGGAGCGGACGCGTCCGGACCAGGGCTGGCGGCGTCGGGGCCCGCGGGAACGCCGGCGTCGAGGCCAGGGCAGTACGGCTGCTGGAGACAGTAGGACTCGCCGGGAGCGACCTCGGCGCAGCAGCCACCGGCGAACTCCGGGCAGTCGGCGGCGGTGATGCAGGCTCGCGAGCAGAAGGAGTAGGCCGACGGGCTCGTGCCGTAGACGCAGGTATCCGAGCCAAAGTTCAGGTTGCAGAAGGGCAGGTCCTCGCGGCCGGGGTAGCCGCAGGCGTCGCCGATCTTCCCGCCCGGGTGGTAGACGGGCATCGAGGTCCCGCAGGCCTGTCCGTTCGGAGCGAAGGTGGCGTTGAGCGTATACGCGCCGGATTGCTCGACGCCGCTCGAGTTGACGTAGGTGTCGGCGACGAGGAAGTAGCTGCCGCAGTCCACCGAGACGCTGAAGGTGCTGTCGTTGCGCGCCAGGCAGTCGCCGTAGGTGAGCGCGCCGTAGAGGGCCGGGTCGATGTCCACACTGCCGACGTCGCTCACCGAGACCGTGAGCGTGCCGGGCTGCGCGAAGGTCGCCTGGTAGATGTACTCGGCGCCGGACTCGTTGACGTTCGGCGCGAGGTCGCAGCGATCGATCGTCTTGCAGATGGACTGCGTGGTGTTGCGCGAGTCGCTGTACGGGAAGGCACCGATGACGATGGGCGTCGCCGTGCAGCCCGCGGGATCGGTGGCGGTCGTGCCGGTGAGGCCGGTGTAGCGGCGCGGCGTGTAGCCCGAGACCTTGGACCAGCCGTCGTTCGCGTTGCGGTGCACGTTGAAGCCGGAGGACTCGAAGTAGACAGGCTCGCCGTTGGCCAACAGGTGGCTGAAGAGCACCACGTGCTCCCCGGCGAGGTTGAGGCAGTCGCCGGGGAGGAGCGCGGACTGGCTGATCGCCGGGGCGATGTTGGGGATGCTCGAGGTGGTGTTGTGCCCGACCTCCCAGCACTTGCTGACGAAGCCCGAGCAGTCCAGGCCGATGGTGCAGTCGAGGATGTCGGCGCCGCGGGGCTGGCAACCGGCGGCGTCGCCCTGGGCGAGCCGCTGATCGAATTCGAGCAGCGTCATGTAGCCGCCCCAGTTGTAGGGCAGGCCCACGTAGTCGCCGGTGGGGTACAGGCTCGTCCAGGTGGTGGAGCAGCTCGCGGTCTGGTTCGCCGGCGCGGAGTGCCAGGGGTGGTACGCGTAGGACTTGGCGTTGGCCATCACCTTGTCGCGGCTGATGGCGGAGGCCGTGCCGGGCAGGGCGATGGCGAAGACCGAGAGGGCCAGGAGGAGGCGGCGGTTCATCGGCCACCTCCCGTCGGCAGGCGGCGGACCGTGACGCGCAGGCCGCTCTCCTCGGGACGGATGAAGGCGACCGAGCCCGCGCCGACCGCGAGCTCACGGCGTGGCATGTAGAGCCCGGGAGTGCCCAGCTCGACGTCGAGGCTCGTCGCGGCCGTCGCGAGGTCCAGGCAGATCAGGCGGCGCTCGATCGCGTTGGCGGTGGCCGAGGCGCGCTCGGTTCGCGCGCAGGCGACCCGCCCCGAAGCGCCCACGATCCGCGCGGAGAGCGCGGGACCCGGCAGATGGAGGACTGTGGGCGCGCCATCGTCCGTCAGGTGCTGCAGCTCCAGAGTTCCGTCCGTGTGGCGCAGCGCCAGGGCGCGAGAGCCGTCCTCCAGGCGCACGGCTCCTTCGCGCTTGCTGTGCAGGACCGCCGAGAGGATTCTGCGGCATCGCCGGGCTGCCCAGGCGGAAGTGCTCCTGATCCGCGGTGAAGAGCGTCAGCTGGCGCGACTTGCCCAGCGAGAGCCCGACCACGTCCTGGACGACGGTCGGAACGGCCAGCTCGGCCCGGTGGCCGGCCGAATCCTGGACGACGACACGGGAGCGGAGCGGGCTGTAGAGCGCGACGGCGCCGCCTTCGCCGAGCGCGAAGTCCTCGGCGTCGAAATCGACTTTGGCCATGGTCTGCGGGGCGTCGTCGAGGCGGGCGGTGAGGCGGACCAGTCGCTGGTTCAGGCGGTCGAGGAGCCAGACCGCGCCCGTCGGGTCCACCGCGGCCGCCGAGGGACCCTGCGCGAGGGACTCGACGCTCGCAGGAGTGAGGCCGACCTGGCCATCGCGCGCGCCCCAGGGGATGGTGCGCGACCACTCGGCGGCGGAGAGCGCTGCCGAGCGGGTGCCGGTTTCGGAGGGCGGAGCGGTGCAAGCCCCCAGCGCACAAGCAGCGAGCAGAGCGAGGAGCGGTCTCATAGTCTTTCCTCCCCCGGGCGGGCGTCGGGTCGCGGGGAGGATACTCCAGGTCCGCGGCGACCCAAGGCGCGCAGGCCCGACTTCTCGGCTACCCTGCGGCGCCATGACTCTCGTGAAGAAGCTGGCGTTGGGTGCAGCAGGGCTGACGGTGGCCGCGGTAGCCGCGTTGGCAGGGATCATCCTCTGGGCTGACCTGCCGACCGATGGCGCGAAGATCGGCGCGTACGCCCGCCCGGGAACCGCGTACGTGGTGATCGACCTGCAGGAGGACTTCACCGGGCCCCAGGCTCTGCGGCCCTATCAGGATGCGGAGCGCGTGATCGCCGCCGCCAACGCCGTGCTCGCTCGGGCTCGAGAGGAAGGCGCGACGGTCGTCTACGTCGAGAACGTGGTCGAGAACGGCCTGAAGCGGATGCTCATGGGCGGCGTCAACGCGCCGGGGGCTCCGGGAACGCGCACCGACCGCCGGATCCTCCAGGTCGCCGGAGGCCGCACCTTTCCCAAAGGGCGCGGCGACGCCTTCTCCAACCCCGACCTCGAGGCCTTCCTACGCGAGCGGCAGATCGATCACGTGGTGCTCATGGGGCTTGACGCCGCCCATTGCGTGAACGCCACAGCCGGCGGCGCGCTCCGCCGCGGCTACCGCGTCACGATGGTCACCGACGCCATCACCACCACCGGGGGCAAGAGCGTCGCCGAACTTGCGGAGGGTTGGCGCAAGTCGGGCGCGGAGGTCGTCACCACGCTCGGCCGGTAGGCCTTGCTGGCACCAACGCTCCCCCCGCCCGCCATCACTGGATGACGACGTCGAGGGTGTAGTTGCCCTTGCTCACGGCCGCGGAGATCTTGCTGTCGACGACGATGTAGACGCTGGTGCTTGCCGCGGCGGTGAAGCTGATGGTCTCGGGCTGGCCAGCCGAGTTGAAGGCGGTGCCGGCGACGCAGTTGTTGGTGGAGACCGAGGTGCAATCGAGGACCGCGTAGAGGATGGGATCGTAGCTGCCCTCGGGCGTCACCGTGACCCGGTAGTTGGTGGCCGTCGCCGGACGGACGACGTAGACGCGGTCCTCGGTCGAGTAGCTCGCGGCGGGGCAATTCTGCTTGGAGCCGCTGGTGGAGTAGTCGTCGTGGGCCCCCAGCGTGGTCCCGGCCAGCCCGGTGACGCCGGCGGTCACGTCGATGGCCACCGCGCAGGTGTCGCCGTTGCCGGAGACGTCGCCGACCTGCACCGGGATCTGGACGGAGCGCGGACCATCGGGCTGAGCCAGGGTGGCGGTCACGGTCGTCGAGCCGCTCTTGACCGCGGTGACCACGCCGGCGGTGCTCACGGTGGCGATGGCCGGGTCGCCGGACAGGAACTGCAGCTTGGCGGGGTCGACCGGGAGCGAGAGCCCCGTGGAGCCGACCTTCACGGCGTCGAAGGTCACGCTCACGGCCAGGGTGCTGGTCTCCGCGGGGAGCAGGCTCAGGCTCTTCGGCAGCGCAGTCACTGCGCTCGGCAGTGCGACCAGCGCGCCGTACTGGCTGGGCATGAAGAGCTTCGACCGGGTCCGCCCAGACGCGCAGGTCGAGCGAGGCCGTGCCGGCGCCGGAGGGCACCTCCAGCATCGCCACGCTGTCGCCGAAGCTCGCCGTCACGTAGCTCGGGGTGAAGGCCGCGCCGGTCGCCGGGTCGACGGCGAACATCGCGGTGGAGGCGAAGCCGGCCACGCGGTCGATGTCGGCGATCATCGCGATCCAACTGCCGCGGGCCACGGTCAGCGAGTGGTGGACCAGCGTGCTGCGCGAGCCCAGGGCGTGGGCGGCGGGGGTGCCGAGGACCAGCGGCTGCCCGGTGACCGAGACGAAGCTCGCCAGGCCCGGCGAGCCGCGGTCACTCGACCACTCCGGCGGCGTCATCGCCGAGCGCACCAGCGCCTGCGAGGGCAGCCAGTTGGCGGCCACTTCGCCCGAGACGCCCGGGTCGACGCGCTCCATGGCGATGCCCACCCTCGCCGCGCACGCGGCGTCGGCCAGGTTCCAGCGCACCGAGTCCAGCTGTGCGCCGCTGGCGTCCTGGAGCAGCAGGCGCCCGGAGTCCATGGGGAAGCCGAGGCCGTTGACCACGGTCGCGCCGCCGGGGACGCCGCTGCCGGAGGCGAGCAGCAGCCGCTCTCCCGGAGCGATGGTCTTGGCGGGCAGGAGGACCGTCGCGCCGCCGTCGACCACGATCTTCCAGCTGGAGGTGTCGACCGGCGCGCCACCGACGTTCATCAGTTCGACGTAGCCGGCGGCGAGCGAGGACGCGTGGGGCAGCACCTCGTCGAAGCGCAGCGCGCCGCTGGTGCCTTCGGCCACCGTGACCTTCGGGTGGTACTCCTGCGCGCCGTTCGACACCGTGGCGATGGCCTGGCCGAGCGGCGCGGCGCCGTCGACCTGGAGGTTCATCGTGGCTTGCGCGCCCGAAGCGTCCACCGTCAGGCCCTGCACCTGGATGAGGCTCTCCGGCGGGAAGCTGACCTCGAGCGTCGAGTAGAGCAGGATGCCCTGGGCCTTCAGCGTGACCGGCGTCGTCTGGCCGCGCGGGATCAGCGCGGGGACGAACTCGATGGACTTGGTCACCACCGGCTTCTCCACGATCTCGAACTGGCCAGCCGCCTGCTCGCCGCCGCTCTGGGCGGTCACCGTCCACAGCCCCACCGGCGCGTCGGAGGCCACGCTCAGGTCGAAGGTGAAGTGGTGCGTGCCGGTGACCGTGGCGTTGAAGATGGCCGCGCCGGAGGCGAAGTCGATGGCCACGGTGAAGTCCGCAGCGTCGAGCGTCAGCGAGGTCACCGCGTTCACCTGGAGGTCCGCACCCTGCTGCGCGGAGGACGGGCTGAACTGGATGGTGCCGGTCGGCGTGCCGCTGTCGGGCAGCAGCACGATGGTCGCATCGGGGAGGGTCGAGGCATCGGTCTCAGATGACGACCCGTCCGGAACGAGTGCGGAGCCGTCGACCGTTCCACCGGCATCGGGCGCCGGTTGCGAAGCGTCGTCGTGGGCGATGACTGCTCCGTCCACGGGGTCGACGGCCGAGGCGTCGGACGCGGTGACCTGGGCATCCGCTCGGGCCGAGTGCGCGTCCGGCGAGTCCACCGGCGCGGGTCCCGGGCAGGCCGAGAGCAGCGTCCCCGCCAGCAGGAAGGCGGCCACCAGCCAGGAGCGGGATCCAACAAAGGTCGATTGCGCGAACATGCGGCTCTCCGATGTGTGCCGCGTCCGTCGCGGCGGCTCCCCCGAAGGGTCGAAGGCTACCATCGGAGCCCTCAGCGCTCGAACAGCGCGAAGATCGCCGCGCCCTTGGTGAGCCTCGCCTTGGTGCGGAAGCCCCGTCCCTCGAGGTGCTTCTGGACGCCGTCGTACGCGTCGCTGGCCTGGCTGGCGACGAAGAGCACACGGCGCGGGCGGGGCCCCAGCTCGCGGATCTTGGCGTCGAGGGTCGGACCGGTCAGGTCGCGCAGGGTCGCCGCGTGCCCCCGAAGCGCCCGCACCGCGAACCCGGTCGCCGTCGCGCTGCTCTTCGAGAGCTCGACCGGCAGGTCCGAGTAGGCGGCCACGGCGAACGCCCCGCCGTCGTCGAGCAGCAGCGAGTCGCCGTCCTTCAGCTCCGCGACGGCGCGCGCGACGACGCTGCGCTCCCCGGCTTCCGGGTACGCCAGCGGGCGCGGCAGGACGACGCCCGCCACCACGCTCACCTCGAACGCGAGGATCGCCAGAGGCGCCAGCGTCGCGCGCTCGGTGAGCGCCGCGAGCCCCGCCGCGGCGACCAGCAGCACCACCGGCGCGGTGAAGGCGAGCAGCCGTCCGCCACAGAGCGGGAACAGTCTCAGCCAGGAGGCGACGACCAGCTCGACCGGCAACAGCAAAGCGAAGACGCCGAGGATGCGGTGGCGCCGCGAGACCAGCAGCCAGGCGATGCCGGGCAGGAGCAGCAGCGGCGCGAAGGCGGTGCGCATCAGCGCGTCGGAGAGACCGTCGCGCAGCGGCCCGGCCAGGACGAAGCCGGCGGCATCGGGAAGCGCGTGCGGCACGAAGCTGCCCGCCCAGAACGCCTCCAGCGGCGGCGTCGACTGCCGCCGCAGCAGGCCCAGCGCCAGGGCGGCGACGAGCGCGTCCGCGGCGGCGACGAGCGCGAGGACCGCGCGGCGCTGGCGGGCCGGAGCGTCCGGATGGAGCAGCGGGACGGCCGCGAGGTTGAAGAGCAGCGGGCCGACGAAGGCCGCCGGGTGCGAGAGCGTCATCGCCAGCAGCGCCGCGGCCACGAGCGCGGCGAGGCGGCGCACGCCGGGAGCGCGTGCGCAGAGGACGCCCAGCAGCAGCAGCACCGCGGCCGCCAAGGCGTCCATCGTGTAGGGCTTGGGCCGGATGGCCCAGCCCGCCAGCTCGAGGTGGCCCACCACCATCACCCCGGCCCACAGCCCCAGCGAGACGCGGCGGGTCATCGCCGTGACCGCGAAGGCGAGCACCGGCGCACAGAGGGCATAGGCGAGCACCGCCGGAAGCTGCATCGCCAGGTGGTGGCCGGGGGAGGACCGCTGCGCCCACTGGAGCAGCGCCATGAAGGCGGGCGGCACCGGTGGCAGCAGCCGGAAGAAGTCCTCGGCGGTCATGTGGCGGGCGAGCGCGAGCGGCCAGACGTCGTCGAACCAGAAGCTGGCGGGCTCCAGGCCCTCGCGCACGCGCACCAGGGCCAGGGTGAAGAGGACCAGGCAGCCGAGGGCGAAGAACGTCCAGGCCGGTCGGCCGCCGACGCGGTCGAGGACGGCATGGGCCCAGCCGGCGCGGCGCATCGCCGCGCGCCAGCGGGAGTCGGTGGGGTCGTCCATGCTCGAAGGTGGGGCTGCCGGCCGTGAGGGCGAGACCCTACTTCGCGCGGGGGCTCTCGTGCCACCGTCGCGCGAGATCGCCGAGCGGGTGGCGCCCGACCCGCCACCACGGACTCGTCAATCCAGCCCCGTCCTTGGGGCGCCACCGGGCTCCGACAAGCGGAGCTGAGCCGGCCGCAACGACGCGCGAGCGACTAGCGGCAGCCCTGGTCCCAAGGATAGTTGGTGCCCGTGCAGATCCCCGAGCAGCTGCAGCTGGGGTAATTGGGGACGCCCTGCGCCCCGCACGGCAGGAGGTTGCGCTGCTGTACGGAGACTGGCTCGCAGACGGCGCACGAGCCGCTGCACGTCGGCGCCCAGGTCCCCGTATTGAACTGCTTCTCCTCGGCTCCGCTGCAGTTGTAGTCGAAGCCGCCGCAGGCGGTGCCGGCCACGAACCATCCCGTCTGCCCGGGGTGCGCGTTGGGGTCGCTGTCGCAGCAGTCGGTGGAGCTCGAGGGCGCCGCCTTCTCGGTGGTGCCGTTGCACGCGCCGCAGCGCGTGAACCCGCCGCCCGTCGTATAGCCGTCGTTGTCGGCGTCGGCCCAGCAGGTCGTCGGGTTGGCTCCACAGGAGCCGCTGCCGTTGCAGCTCCCGGTCAAGCAGCTGGGCGAGGCCGACGAGGCGCACTCGTCCTTGAGGTCCTCGGTCGACGCCTGGGCCCCGCAGGAGCCGGCGCCAATGCACTTCTGGCAGAAGCCGCAGTCGCCGTTCTGCGCCAGGTCCGCGACGCAGGCCCCGGCCGAGCAGGCGGCGCAGGTCCCGCAGTCGGTCCCGTTGGTCTTGTTGGTCACGGCCACACAGGCGCCGGACGAGCAGCCGCCGCCGTTCTGGCACGAGTTGGCGGTGGCGCAGGTCAGGGAGGAGGCGGCGTTGCACGAGCCCGAGCCGTTGCACTGGAAGTTGTAGATGCGGTCGTTGCCCGAGCAGTAGTCGGTGCCGGTGCAGGTGGTGCCGGGGCCCTTGCTGGTCACCGCCACACAGGCGCCGGAGGAGCAGCCGCCGCCGTTCTGGCACTGGTTGGCGGTGGCGCAGGTCAGGGCGGAGACCGGGTTGCACGCGCCCGAGCCGTTGCACTGGAAGTTGTAGATGCGGTCGTTGCCCGAGCAGTAGTCGGTGCCGCTGCAGCCGGTCCCGGAGCCCTTGTTGGTGACCGCCACGCAGGCGCCGGAGGAGCAGCCGCCGCCGTTCTGGCACTGGTTGGCGGTGGCGCAGGTCTGGGTGGAGGCCGGATTGCACGAGCCCGAGCCGTTGCACTGGAAGTTGTAGAGGCGGTCGTTGCCCGAGCAGGTATCGGTGCCGCTGCAGGCGGTCCCGGAGCCCTTGTTGCTCACCGCCACGCAGGCGCCGGAGGAGCAGCCGCCGTCGTTCTGGCACTGGTTGGCGGTGGCGCAGGTCTGGGTGGAGACCGGGTTGCAGGAGCCGGAGCCGTTGCACTGGAAGTTGTAGATGCGGTCGTTGCCCGAGCAGGTGTCGGTGCCGGAGCAGGCGGTCCCGGATCCCTTGTTGCTCACCGCGGTGCAGACGCCGGCGGAGCAGCCGCCGCCGGTCTGGCACTGGTTGGCGGTAGCGCAGGTCTGGGTGGAGACCGGGTTGCAGGAACCCGAGCCGTTGCACTGGAAGTTGTAGATGCGGTCGTTGCCCGAGCAGCTATCGGTGCCGGAGCAGGCGGTCCCGGATCCCTTGTTGGTCACCGCGGTGCAGGCGCCGGCGCTGCAGCCGCCGCCGGTCTGGCACTGGTTGGCGGTGGCGCAGGTCTGGGTCGAGACGGGGTTGCACGAGCCGGAGCCGTTGCACTGGAAGTCGTAGACGCGGTCGTTGCCCGAGCAGTAGGCGGTGCCGGTACACGCGGTGCCGGAGCCCTTGTTGGTCACCGCCCTGCAGGAGCCCGCGCTGCAGCCGCCTCCCGTCTGGCACTGGTTGGGCATGGCGCAGCCCTCGGTGGAGGTCGCCGCGCAGGTCCCCGCCCCGTCGCACTGGAAGCCGTAGTGCCGAGTGTCCCCGGTGCAATAGTCGGTGCCCGTGCAGGAGACCCCGCTGGCGACGAGCGACCAGGTCGAGGTGCTCTTGCTGGGGCTGCACTGCTCGCAGGGGTTGGCCGGGTTGCGCTCGTCCCGGACCCGGAAGATCCCGCCGATGAGGCACCCCTCGGTGCAGGCCCCGGTGCGGCAGATCGTGTCGGCGGTCGTGCCGCATCCCGTGCCGTCGGCGACGTTCGACCAGTTGGAGGGGTTCTTCGCCGGGTCGCAGGTCAGGCAGGAGTTGGTGGGGTGGGGGGTTCCGGCGTTGTAGCTCGTCCCGCCGATGATGCACTTGGCCGTGCACGGCCCGCCGCAGGCTCCGCCCTGGCACTCGCAGCTGCCGGCGCAGGTGCCGTCGGCGACCGCCGGGTGCGTGCAGGTGCCGGTGGCGTTGCACTGGTCGAGCGTGCAGAGGTTGCCCTCATCGCCGCACGCGGTCCCCGCGCTCTTGTTGCTGGTCGAGAGGCAGGTGCCATTGCTGCATCCGCCGCCGGTCTGGCACTCGCTCGCGGCCGCGCAGGTCTGCGTCAGGGCGGCGTTGCAGGCCCCCGCGCCGTCGCACTGGAAGCCGTAGTGCCGATCGTTGCCGGTGCAGAAGTCGGTCCCGGAGCAGTTGGTCCCCGCGCCCTTGTTGGTCACCGGGACGCAGGCGCCGCTGCTGCAGCCGCCGCCCGACTGGCACTGGCCGGGGGCGGCGCAGGTCTGCGTTGCGGTGGCGGCGCAGGCGCCCGAACCGTCGCAGCGGAAGTCGTGGTGCCGGCTGTCTCCCGAGCAGAAGTCGGTGCCGGTGCACGCCGTCCCGGCTCCCTGGTTGACGACCGCGACGCACGCGCCGCCGCTGCATCCTCCGCCCGTCTGGCATGCCGCCGCCACCGGGCAACTCTCGCTGGTCGTGGCCACGCAGGCCCCCGCGCCGTCGCACTGGAAGGCCGAGTGCCGGTTATCGCCGCTGCAATAGTCGGTGCCCGTGCAGGCCGTGCCGCCGCCCGCCGGCGACCAGAGCGAGGCGCTGCGGGAGGGATCGCACAGCTCGCAGGGGTTGGACGGATTCTTCTCCCCGCTCGTCCGGAAGGTCCCAGCGATGAGGCAGCCCTCGCTGCAGGCCCCCGACCGGCAAATCTTCCCCGCGCCGCACGGCTCGCCGTCGGCGAGCCCCGACCACCCCGAGGCGTCCTTGGCCGGGTCGCACTTCTGGCAGGCGTTGTCCGGGTTGAGCGTCCCCGCGTCATAGCCCTGGGATCCGATGGTGCACCGGGCGGTGCACGGCCCGGCGCACGCGCCGTTTTGGCAGGTGCAGCCTCCCGCGCAGTCGCCGTCGGGGACGTGGTCGTGGGCGCAGGTGCCCAGGCCGTCGCAGCGGTCGAGCGTGCAGTCGTTTCCCTCGTCCGGGCAGGGCGTGCCCGGAGCCGCCGGCTCGTCGGGCGGGCAATCGAGCAGGACGCCGTCGCAGCTCTCGGCGCGATCGCAGGGCCCGGTGCTCGGCCGGCAGACGACCGTCGAGGGCTTGGGCGCGGGCGTCCCGCAGGCGCCGCCCGCGCAGGTGGCCGGCAGGGCGCAGTCGCGCGCCAGGGAGCAGGCCAGGCCGTCGCAGTCGGCGTCGGCGCAGTCGGTCCGCCCGTCGCAGTCGTCGTCCGTGCCGTTGAGGCAGTCCTCGCCGGGGGCGCACGGCTCGCACGCGCCCTTGACGCACCGGCCGCCAGGGCAGGACGCGCCCACGCAGCCGGGGTCCGCGCAGGCGCCGTCGATGCAGGCCTGGCCGGCCGGGCACGTCGTTCCCCCGCAGGACTTCGGCGCGCACACGCCCTGGACGCACAGCGCCGTCGCGGGGCAGACGACGCCCACGCACGTCGCGGACACGCAGCCCGAGCCCTCGCACACCGCGCCCTCGACGCACTCGGTCGAGCCGCAGGTGGTCTTCTCACAGAGGCCGTCGGCGCAGCGCTGATCGCCTGGGCAGCTCACGCCGATGCAGGAGGCGACGGTGCAGGTCCCCGAGGCGCACACCGTCCCCGCCGGGCAGGCGCGGCCGCCGCAGCGGGTGGGGTAGCAGGTGCCGTCGACGCAGGCCGTCCCGGACTCGCAGGAGGCCGTGGCGCACTCCGGGCCGGCGCAGACCGAGCCCAGGCAGCCCTGGCCGTCCGGGCAGGGGCGGTCGCCGCAGGCGCCGGGCAGGCAGTGGTCGGCGATGCAGCGGCTCGGGGCAGCGCAGGCCTCGCCTCCGCACAGGCACGCCGCGGCCGCGGCGCAGTCGCCGTCGGCGCAGTCGGTCGCCTCGTCACAGTCCTCGTCCAGCCCGCCCGTACAGATCGTCTCGGTCGCGAGGCAGCCGCGGCAGACGTCGTGTTCGCAGTAGCTGCCGGAGGGGCATTGGACGCCCTTGCAGGTCGCGGCGACACAGTGGCCCTGCTCGCACACCTGGCCCGCTGCGCAGGCCTGGATCGAGCAGGAGGTGGAGATGCATGCGCCCTGCGAGCAGAGCGCGCCGTCGGGGCAGACGACGCCCGCGCAGCGGCGGTTGACGCAGGTGCCCGACTCGCACACCGCGCCGTCGGCGCAGACGGTGCCCACGCAGCTCTTGTCCTCGCACTGGCCACCGGCGCAGGTCTGGCCCTCGGGGCAGGTCACCGCGACGCAGGCCGACTGGACGCACGCCGAGCTGACGCAGACGTCGGTGGCGACGCAGGACTCCGAGCTGCAGTCCTTCGGGTAGCAGGCGCCGCCCGCGCAGGCCTCGTCGGCGTCGCACTGCTTGCCCACGCAGCGGGCGTCGGCGCACCGGCCGTCGACGCAAGCCTGGCCGGCCGGGCAGGGGTACTCGCCGCAGGAGCCGGGCAGACACTTCGCCTTCAGGCACCGTTCGCCGGCCTGGCAGGCAGGGCAGGCGACGCAGGCCGAGTCGACGCAGGACTGGTTGGCGGCGCAGTCCTTGTCCGTCGTGCAGGAGGTGCTCGGGGGCTGGCTGGGGCAGGCGGACAGCGCAGCGCAGAGCGCGAGCAGGCCGGACAGCCTCGAAGGGATCGATCGCATGCGGGGACCTCGAGCACGGAGAGGAGATCGAGGCGGGTTGGCGAGGCGCACCGCGATCTGGGCGGGCCCATCATAGCTGCGCGGGGCAGGAAGAAGCCGCCGGCGACGTGCTCTCTTCACGATCGAAGGTCCGCCAAGGTCGCCAAGGGACCAAGGTCGCCAAGGCCTGCGGGACGCTGGCAGTTGCTCCGGCGCGAGGTGCCAAGGTCCAGCCAGGCTCGCTTGCGCGCGCAGCACGCGAGCCAGCGAGAAACCCCAGCAGTTCTTGGCGACCTTGGTCCCTTGGCGACCTTGGTCCCTTGGCGACCTTGGCGCCCAATGGGGTTGGGGTTCGAGCGCCGGCCGCGGAACTCAGGCCCGCACCGCCCGCGACGTCACCGCGGAGTCCGCTCAGCCGCGCATTGTCGAGCTCAAGCCGGGCGAGAGCCTTGAGCTGCCCGTTCGCCGCCGCCTCCTCCGAGGCCCCAAGAGGAGTAGCCGGCGGGCTTGCCGCGGCCATTGGAAGCGAGCTACTCGCTGGGCGGGACGCAGCCGGGCCGCGGCGTGAGCAGGTAGACCCCGCTGTACCCGTCGTCGGCGAGGATGCGCCCGGAGTCGTCGACGGCGCTTGCCTCGACCAGCCGCCTGGGCACCGGCGAGGTGAGGAGGTTGTTCAAGTCCTCCGGCTCGCGCCCGGGCATCCACAGCGTCGCGGCGATCGTCCGCCACGAGGAGAAGAAACCGGTCTGGCCGACCACCCAGCCCAAGGCGTTCAGGTCCCTCGGGTCGATGGATTGGCCTCGTGCCAGCAGCATCAGTGGGCGGAGGGTCCCGTCGGGCCGGTAGACGAGGCTCGGGCCGAAGGGGTTCCTGCTATCTGTGATCAGCACCTCCTCGGCTGCGTTGACGGCGACCGGGCGGCCGTCGAGGTCCAGCGCCTGGGACGAGCCGTCGGGCTTCCAGAGCGCCACCCGACCTTCCGAGTCGCTGAACGCCAAGCCCGCGATGAGACCACTGGGGCCGATGGCCGTCGCTCTCGCGGCTTTCTGGTCCGCGAGCGGATCCGGGCCGAGCGCCGAGCAGCTCGCGCCCCGCCAGGCGACAGCCCGGTAGCCGCCTGAGGATTGGGCTTCTCCGACGATCACTCCGCCGCTGGTCGCGAAGGCCCAGTAGTTCTGGTCTTGCGGCGGCGCCGAAGAGGCCCCGTCCAGCGGCCCGAGGCAGGAGACTTGCCCATGCCTCCAGACGTAGCGGTACCCCACGAACTCGTCGTCGTCGCCGAGGACGCCCTCGCCTTGAGGGTCGTGCCACTGCGGGTAGCAGGTGCCGAGGTCGGACTCGGGCGAGTACTGGGCCACCTTCTCGAAACTGCCGTCCGGAAACACGAGCAGCGGTTCCGGCCAGCACCAGTCGCACTGCGGCCCGAAGTAGACGCGCGCGAGGATGGTGCCTCGCTCGTTGAGCCCGGCCCCGTACGCCCCGTAGTTCTTCGGCAGGTCTACCGGGCGGACGTCGAACAGGCACCGGCAGGGACCGCAGTCGAGCGTGCCGCCGCACCCGTCGGGGAGCAGCCCGCAGCTGCGGCACTCCGACGCGCAGGTCTTCGGCGTGCAGGCCTGGCCTTCGAGGCTCCGGGGCAGCCGGACGATCTGGTCGACGTCACCGTACTCGCGCACGTAGTAGACGAACGTGTCGTCCACGCGGACGCTGCGCACGAGCCAACCTGCCTCCAAGCAGCGCTCGTCGGTGCCGTCGCTCTTGATGCGCCCGAGGCAGCCGTCCTCGGTCCAGTAGACGTGGTCGCTGTGGGCGTCGAGGGACGTGACGCTTCCGCCGTGCAGCATCCTCGGCGTGCCGCCCTCGCGCGGGACCTCGAACAGGCCCTGGCTCGGGTCCACGGAGTAGACGAATTGGTGGTCGAGCTTGAGGACGCTGGGGACGGGGTGCGGCCAAGTTCCGTAGTTGCACAAGAAGTCCGAGCACTGGAACTCGTTCTCATAGAGAGCGGTCGCGATACCGCCGGCTTTGGGGATTCGCATCACCGTCTCGCCGGTGGACCAGAAGACGTCCAGGCCCCAGTCGGTGACACCCGGGTGGTAGACGGGAGAGAAGAGGACTGCAGGGCTTCCGCCGCCGATCGGGATTCGAAGGAGCTGCTGCTCCCAGGTCTTCACCTCGCCGTTCCAGCCGGCGCAGTAGATCGCCTGGCCGTCACTGCTGAAGTGCCCGGTGCCGCAGTAAGCGACGAACGTGGGCGGCCCGCCGGTTTTGGAGAGCCGGTACAGCGAGACGTTCGGCTTGCAGGCGGGGCCGGTGCATTCCGCGTCGTCGGCGATGGAGAAGTAGACGTCGTGGAGATCCGCCGCCAGGGACCACTCGGTCGCCGGGAAGGAGGCCAGCGTGGCCTGGGCCCCGCCCGACTTGGGCATCGACTTGACCCGGAGCCGGCACGGCCCGGTGCACCGCTCATCCGGCTCGACCCAGTAGAGGTGGGTCGCGTCCATCACCAGGTCCCGGGCGCGAGCCGGGGACGCCAGAACCTCGACCGCGCCGAAGACGAACGCTGCGTCCAAAAAGGCGCCGGAGTCCTTCGCGCCGGCATCGATAGCCTTTGGACCTGCCTCTGGGGCAAGCGCTCCGCCATCCGCGCCCGAGCCGTTGCCTCCACAGGCGACGGCTACGAAGAGAGCGGCGAACCAGATGCCGACGACGGCGGGACGGCCGGCCATGGAGCGCTTCCCCAACGGCTCGGAGACCACTCGGTCCCTCGCCACTCGATTGGACCGCCGAGCCCTCTCCTCAAGGTTGGGGTAGGGCGGGTGAGGGGAAGCCCTGGGCGGCGAGCCCCGGATATGGCTGGCCGTTCGGCGAGGTGATCACCAGCGCCGGTTCGAGGCTGACCGCTCCGCTCACCGCGGGTCCGCTGCCCGGGTGTCCGACGGCCTGGCGAGCCCACGAGCAGGAGAGCGCAAGCAACGCGAGGAGCACGCCCGCTGAGCGGACTTGCTACCCCCGTGCCGCCACCTTGCCAGCCACGCGCTGGAGCTCGCTCGCGGAGCGCTTCTTCATCTCCTCGAGCTGCTTCTGGAAGCCCTCGAGCAGAGCGCGGGCCTTCTCGAGGGTCGCGGTGAGCTCCGCGACGGCCTCGGCGTCGACGCCCGACTGCACGAGGAAGGGAGCGAGGGCGGTGCCCGGACCGGACAGCGCAGCGACCTGGTCCATCGCCTTGCGGACCCGGGTCAAGGCCTTGCCGGGCGTCGCCGGACCGGGGCTCGCCAGGGCCGGGCGGGGCGGCCTGTCCTTGCCGGCCTCCTGGCCCAGGCGCTCGACCGACCAGCTCTCCTTCGCGGCCCGGTCCAGGAGCTCGCGCTGCTTGTCGGTAGGCAGCCCGATGACCTCCTCGAAGTGGCTCACCCGCAGGTACCGCCACGGTCGGAAGCCGGCGAGCACGCGGGCCATCAGGGAGAAGCTCGATGGCGCTGCGCAGCTTCGGCCGGCTCCAGCCCGCCGCGGCCATTCCCTTCTGGGCGGCGAGGTCGTTGAGCGAGTCGGGCTTGTTGGGGTCCTTGGAGCGGAAGGCTTCCACCGATGCGTGGAAGAGCTGGCCGAAGAGATAGCTGCCGATGTTCAGGGTGCTGCGGACCTCGCCGCCGGCGCTCTCGCGCAGCACGTACTCGGCATGCCTGCGAAGCTGCTCCTCGCTGACTGCGGCCACCTTCGTTGCGCGCGGCGTGCTCTTTTTCGGCATGTCAGCTCCCCCTGTGGCGATGGAACCCGCCTGCGCCTTCGGTCTGGCGCGTTCCGGTGAGTGGTCCTAACTCTTACTTTGCGTACGGGCGCGGCGGCAAGGGCTCGCTCCGCTCCGGGATGATTCCCGAGGGCCGGCAACTTGGTCCACGTGGACCAAGTAGGTGCCGTGGACCAAGTAGGCCGCGCAGGAGAAGGCCGCGACGCCCGAGGACCGGCAACTTGGGCCACGTGGCCCAAGTAGATGCCGTGGACCTCGCTCAGCACCACCGTGCCGCCGCGCGCGCACACCACTGCGTCGAACTCCTCGTTGATGGAGTGCGGGACGCGGTCGCCGCCGGCGAAGGCCGCGGTCAGGCAGGACATCGGAGGCGAGGCCCGGCAGCAGGGCAAGGAGCACGATCGCGGTTCGCATGGCCAAACGTCTGCGGCAGCCGCCGACCCGGGGACAAATCAGGCGGCCCGGACCGTGCAATGATGCGCGCCCACCCGGAGGCACCGTGCTTTCCATCCTCGTCGCCATCGCCATCCTCGCCGCTCCGGACAAGGAGCCGCCCGCGAAGGGTCCGAAGGAGGAGTTCCCGGTGGTCCATCGCCTTCGCTGCCAGGAGGGGCAGCGGCTCTTCGACGCGCTGGTCGCGGCGAAGGCACCGGTGAAGGTTACGATTCGGCCGGAGACCTGCGGCGACACCAGAATCGTCTCGCTCCCCAAGCTCGACTGCGTCTGGCACAACGGCGGCGCCTACGATCCCGGCATCAAGGACTTCGTCGAGTGCGAGGCCCCCAAGGCCAAAGGCGAGGCGGCGATGCGCATTCACGAGGCGCTGCTCGCGGCCCGAATTCCCATGGACATCGGGATGATGAAGGCCGTCTCGACGCTCAAGGATGTCGTCTGCAAGTCCACGCAGGCGGGAACCGAGTGCACCTTCACCAACGAGCTGGCCAGCGGCCCCAAGGGCCAGGACGTGCGCCAGGACAATTACCAGCCCAAGTGCGAGAAGCGCTGACGGATCGCCGCAACCTGCGGCCGCGCTGACTGATTCATTCAAGGCCGAATCGTCTCGGAGGCCGAGAAGGACCTGGGCAAGCCGTACGTCTTCGGCGGGCGCGACGGACGTCCGGGCTGCGTCGGCGTTGTCGCGTGCGAGGAGGGCGTGGACCGCCTCTCGCTTCTCTTCTTTCTTCTTCGCCTTCGAGAAGGTGCCGGGAACCAAGTAGGCCCCGAGGCAGGCGAAGGCCGCGATGCCCGAGGGCCGGCAACTTGGTCCACGTGGACCAAGTAGCTGCCCTTTTCCCTTGCACTGGAACGCCACAAGAAGCTCGTCGCCGCAGTCCGCGCAGGCGCACCGGGCGAAGCCATGTTCCAACTGCCCGCACGCCCTCGTCGCGGGCAAGCAGGAACCGCAGCTTGGCCGGCAGCGAAAGCACCCAGTGCCGGTAGGGCGCCTCAGGAAGAAGGCGACGACCGTTTCCTCCCCGCACTTGGTGCATCTCCAAAGGCTGAAGCTCGCCGACAGGACGCCACGGGCGAGGAAGCCGCGCAGCTCCTTCTCGACGTACCGGGGCAGCCCGCCCCCGTCGGGATCGCCCTCTCGCGCCTCGGCGGCCTTAGCCCCCGGTGCTCGTGTGCTCGTCGACACAGGTCGCGTCCTCAGGGCCCTCTGCTAAGCTGCCGCGGACCCGATGCCCCATCCCCGGTGCTCCGACCTTTTCTGGCTCGCCTCGAGCCTGGCCCTGACCGGCCTGGCGCTGGCCGCCGTCGCGCCCTGGGACCTGTCGCTCTCGAGGCGCCTCGCAGATCCGTCCGCGCCCTTCGGGGCCTTCGTCCAGGACTGGGGGCGCCTGCCCGCCCGTGGCTTCGCTTTCGGCGTCGCTGCGCTGCTCGCCGTCCCGGCCTGGCGCCGCTCCAGCCCGCTGCTGGTGCGCGCCTCGGCGGCGCTCGGAGCGCAGTTCTTCCTCCACGCCGGGCTGCTGACCAACCTGCTCAAGCTCCTGGGCGGCCGGACGAGGCCCGCTCACCTTGGAGGCGCGGGCGAGGGCTTCTCGCCCTTCTACGCGCTGGCGCCGGGCCTCGGCGACTTCTCTTTCCCTTCGGGCCACGTGGCCGTGTCGATGGTGCTGGCCCCGTGCGTGCTGCTCTTCTTCAGGGCCGGCAGCCCAGGCGCGGCGGCGGGGCTCGCTGGCGCGACGGCCGTCTGGGCAGGGCTGGTGGCGTATGGCCGCGTCCTCTCCGGCGCCCACTTCCCCACCGACGTCCTCGCCTCCGTGGGGCTCGGCATCGTGCTCGCGCCAGTTTCGCTCGCCTTGGGAGACCGGCTCGTCGCGCGGCTGTCGAGGACCGCCGCATGAGCCGCACCGCCGCGCCGCGATCTAGTAGGCCCCGAGGCAGGCAAGGCCGCGACGCCCGAGGGCGGGCAACTTGGTCCACGTGGACCAAGTAGGTGCCGTGGACCAAGTAGGCCCCGAGGCAGGCGAAGGCCGCGAAGAGGCCGCCGGCTTCGTGCTCCCTTCACGATCGCGGCTCCGCCAAGGTCGCCAGGGGACCAAGGTCGCCAAGGCCTGCGGGACGCTGGCAGCTGCTCCGGCGCGAGGTGCCAAGGTCTGGCGGCACCTAGAGCCAGGCTCGCCCATGCACGTCGCTCGTGTGGGCCAGCAAGAAACCTAAGCAGTTCTTGGCGACCTTGGTCCCTTGGCGACCTTGGCGCTCAATGGGGTTGGGGGTCGAGCGCCGGCCGCGGAACCTAGGCCCGCGCGGCCCGCGCCGCTTCCTCTTCCTTCTCGAGCGCGGTGTACGCCACCTTTCCCACCAGCGTCTTGGGCAGGTCGGGGCGGAACTCCAGCTCGCGGGGGCAGCTCCAGGTGTTGAGGTTCTTCTTGCAGTGCTCCAGCAGCTGCTGCTTGAGCGCGTCGCTCGCCTTTCCCGGCTCGCGCAGCACCACGAAGGCCTTGATGCGCGCCATCTTCTCCAGGTCCGGGATGCCGATGGCGCACGCCAGCGCGACCTCGGGGTGGGCGTGCAGCACGTCTTCGATCTGCGTCGGGTAGACCGCGACGCCCGAGACCTTCACCAGCCGCTTGAAGCGCTGCTTGAAGTAGAAGAACCCGTCCGCGTCCATGGTCCCCGCGTCGCCGGTGTGCAGCCAGACCCTGCCGTCGGCGTGGCGGCGCAGCGTCTTGGCCGTCTCCGCCGGCTCGTTCAGGTAGCCCAGCATCAGGGTCGGGCTGTTGACGCAGATCTCGCCCTCGGTGCCGGGCGGGCACTCCGCCAGGGTCTCGCGGTCGACGACCTTCACCAGCGCGTCCGGGTAGGGCACCCCCATGCTCTCCTGCCGGTAGTGCTTCGCGGGCATCACCATGCAGGCCGTCACGCACTCCGTCAGCCCGTAGCCCTCGCGCAGCACCACCGTGCCGCCGCGCGCGCGCACCACGGCGTCGAACTCCTCCTTGATGGAGTGGGGGACGCGGTCGCCGCCGGCGAAGGCCGCGGTCAGGCAGGACAGGTCGGCCTTGCGGAAGTCGGGGGAGCGCGTCAGCGCCTCGTAGAGCGTGGGGACCCCGGCCATGAAGTTCGGGCGCTTCTTGCGGATGAGCTTGGCCACCGACTCGGCGGTGAAGCGCGGCACCAGCAGGCAGACGCCGCCGGCGAGCAGGATGGTGTGCACGCACACGCCCAGCCCGAAGCCATGGAACATGGGCAGGATGGCGAGCATCGACATGCCGGGCGTGACCGGGTGCTGCGCGAGCGTCTGCTGGCCCAGGCAGTTGAAGTTCATGCTCGAGAGCATGATCCCCTTGGGGCGTCCGGTCGTGCCGCCGCTGTAGAGGATGACCGCCAGCTCGTCAGGGTCGAGCGCCGCAGCCGGAGCGGCCGGCGCCGGGCGCGACATCAGGTCCGGCCAGCGCAGGACCTCCGGGTCGTTCGGCACCGGGGCGATCTTGCGGCCGGTGGTGAGAGCGAAGCCCAAGCGCTGGAGCGGGCCCAGGTACTCGCTGATGCTGCAGACGACGACGCGACGGGTGGGCGTCCTGGCGAGCACCTCGCGGAACTTCGGGTAGAACGCGTCCAGCCCGAACGCCCAGGTGCTGTCGCTCTCGCGCAGGAAGAACTCGATCTCCGGGGGCGCGGAGAGCGGGTGGATCATGCTGGCGACGACGCCCAGCTTGTTGAGCGCGTAGAAGGCGATGACCGCGTGCGGCGTGTTGGGCAGCGCGAGGGTCGCCCGGTCGCCCTTCTTCAAGCCCATCGACGAGAGGACGTCGGCGCAGCGGTCGACGTCGGCGAGCAGCTTCTCGTAGGTCGTGCGCCGGCCCATGAACTCCAGGGCGGTCGCCTTGGGGTAGCGCGCGGCCACCTGGGCGATCGCCTGGTACATCGTTCGCTTCGGGTACTCGAGGGTAATGGCGACGTCGCCGTAGAACTTCAGCCAGGGGCGGGTCTCGAACATCGGCAAATCTCCTCGGGCCGGCAGTCCAGCCTGCCGCGGGCGAGGGCCTCAGGTGCGGGCGCAACGCTCGCCCAAGCCAGACGTAGGCACAAGCATCCCGTGAGGTTCGGTCGATCCGCCGAGCATGTTGACGCCGGGGCCCGGGACTGACGGGCAGGCCTGTCAGCGCCTCCGGCAGCCGTCAAGACTGACAGCCGTCGCCTGGGCTCAAGTGCCGGGAATCACAGGGGTCGGCTGCTGGAACGCTCTCTGCAAAAGAGCCCGGACGAGCAGCGCCCGGTCGGGTCTCGGGCCTTTGGAAAGAAAGGGCGGCCATGGTTCGCGCAATCGTCCTCAACGTGGTTCGCTCCCTCCTCATCGTCGCGGCGACGCTGGCCCCGGCGCTCTGCTTCGCCCAGGAGGCCAAGCGCTTCAACGCCAAGGAGCTCGAGAAGCAGTTCGACCCGATCCCGGTCTTCAGCGTGAACGGACAGGCGGTGGACAACGAGGTCGTCGTCAGCGCCGACCTCGCCACCGGCAACGCCAGCGCCGACTACCTGGTCGCCGCCGAGGCCAAGAAGGTCATCGAGTTCTACCAGGTGAAGCTGGCGACCAAGCCGCGCAAGACCGGCGACCTGGAGCTGGGCACGCTCAAGTTCGTCTTCGCCCCCAAGCCCTTCAAGGAGGACGCGTACGTCATCCAGGTCGTGGTTCGCCCCGTCGAGGACAACCCGCGGATCACCGCCATCCGCCTCCTGAAGCGCCCGGCGACCGAGCACGACGAACGCGACTGAGCTTCCTCCCCATCCTCCCGCTATCGCCCCCGGACTCCGGCCATGACCGCCTACCCCAACGCCGTCGCCAGCAACGCTGCTTCCTTCCAAGGCCCACGGACGATGCCGGTGCTGCGCATGGGCGCCCAGGGCGCGGCCGTCAAGCTGCTGCAGGAGCGGCTGAAGGCGGCCCAGATCGATCCGGGTCCGGCCAACGGCTACTTCGGCGCGCAGACCCACCTCGCGGTGCTGCGCTTCCAGCAGGGGCGACAGCTCGAGAAGACCGGCATCGCCAACGCGAAGACCTGGGAGGCGCTGCTCGAGGAGGAGAGCCGGCCCGCCTGCGACGCCGGCGAGCTGCCGACGCTGCGGCTCTGCTCCCAGGGCCCTGCGGTGACGCAGCTGCAGCAGCGCCTCCAGGCGGCGGGCTTCAACCCGGGAAGCGTCGACGGCTACTTCGGCGCCCAGACGCGCTGGTCGGTCCAGGCCTTCCAGCGGGCGCAGGGGCTCGCCACCGACGGCGTCGTGACCCTCGAGACCTGGAAGAGGCTGGCCGGCGTCGTGGCCGCGCCCGGGGGCAAGGGCAAGAAGACCGCGGGCAGCTCGCCGAGCATCTCCGCGCAGGGCCAGGCCCAGCTTCAGCGCTTGGTGGCCTACGCCCGCGCCAACAGGTCCGGCCGCGTGGGCGGCCGCAGCCTGCAGTTCGTCTGGCGATACCTGACCGCCTCGGGCTACGGCAAGCTCTCGAGCCCCGCGGATCTCCCGGCCTTTGCCGGCGACCAACCACGCGACCTCGCCGACTTCCTCAACGCCAGCCCGGCTCACCTGCGCGAGGCGGGCCTGCAGCGGCTGGACACCGCAATCTCGCCGCGCATCTCCAATCCCCACGACCCGCGCATCCCGGCCGGCGCCGTCATCGTCGTCGCCGGGCATCCGTTCGCCGGGGAGATCTTCGTCAAGGGCGCCACCCCCGGCGAGTTCCTCAACGACGGCGACTTCTCGGGGTGGATCGGCGACCTGAAGACCTGGTGCGGCCGGGTGCTCGGGGTCTACGTGCCGGAGTAGGCGGAGGGCCGGGGCCAGAAGACCTTGCTGCTTCGTGACATGAAACGCGCCTGGTCCCTCACCGGCGGGCTCCCATCGGTGCGGGGCTCGTCCTTGCTCGACTCACCCGGTCACTGCGCAGGGCAGAAGGAGGCCCGACGCGCTTACGCTTGCGGCTCGCGCGGCTCGACCCTGCACTTCTCGCACAGCGCCCCGCCCACCGCGTCCGGGTGCGCTTCGAAGTACTCCTCCACTCGCTCTTTCCAGGCGCCTTCACAGCGCACCGCGCCGCATCTGGGACAGACCGGCAGCAGCGCGCGCAGCTCGACCAGCTCGCTCTCGTCCACGAACTCCACCAGCGCCAACAGCCTCCCCTCGAAGTCGAACGGCGAGACCAGCACCTGCAGGTGGCGGACGTCGGTCCCCCACGGCGCTTCGCGCTGCAGGATCGAGCTGCGCCGCACCACCGTCTGCGTGATCAGGCTCTCCTCCACGGAGTGCCGCAGCACGCATGACTTGCAGGCCTCCGAGGCTCCGCACCCGCTCGGCCCGCGCCGGGCATTGACGCACTTGAGCGCGTCCCCCGGCCGCCTCGTCACCGCATTCGCCAGCTCCTGCTCCTCGGAGAAGCGGAGCGCCGCCTGGTTGGCGTGCTGGATTCGCAGCTCCCGGTCATAGAGGAAGACCGGGTTCGGCAGCGCGTCGAGGGCCTTGGCGAGCAGCGTGTCGAGCAACGGAGCCTCCTTCGAGCGGACGGGTCCATCCTAGCCTTCCTTCAGTGCCAAGACGCGCCCGCCGAGGGTAATCTGCGCCCCGCGATGAGCGAGCTGGCCTCAGCCCTGAAGCGGGCCCTCCGGGACGCCACCCTGGTGGCCGCCGGTTGCGCGGCCGTCGGCTTCGCCGTCAACGCCCTGCGACCGAGCGGCTCCATCCCGTTCGTCGCCCGTCAGCCCTACGCGCTGGTCGTGCCCTGCCCGGTGCTCGGAGGCGAGGCGACCGGCCTCGCGCCGAACGACCCGAAGATCGGCCAGGACGGCGTGGTGATCGTCGACGCGCGCTCGAAGGCCGAGTTCGAGGCCTGGCACCTGCCCAGGGCCCGCAGCGTCCCGTTCGACTACCTGGAGTCGGTCTCCAAGGCGCACGTCGACGCGCTGCTCGCCTCGGGAGCTTCTTCCCTGGTCGTCTACGGCGACGGCCAGGACCCCGACAGCGGCCAGGAGCTCGCCAAGGAGCTCGCGGGCAAGGGCCTGCGCAACGTCTTCTTCGTCCAAGGCGGCGCGCCGGCGCTCGGCGCAGGAGCGCGCCCATGACCCTGGCTCGCCTCCTGGCCTGGAAGGGCCACCCGGTCGTGGCGCTCGCCGCCCGCGTCTACCTGGCGGCGATCTTCCTGCTGGCCTGCTTCCACAAGATCGCCGACCCGCACGCCTTCGCGCTCGACGTCGCCACCTACCAGATCCTCCCGCTCGCGCTGGTGAACCCGGTGGCCCTCGTGCTGCCGTACGTCGAGCTGGTGGCGGCGCTGATGCTCCTGACCGGGGTGCGCGTGCGGGCCGGGGCCTTGCTGGTCTCGGCGATGATGCTCGTCTTCATCGTCGCGCTGGGAGTCGCCCTGGCGCGAGGCCAGGAGAATGTCCTGCGGGTGCTTCGCCTCGCAGGGCGCGGCCGAGGACCCCATCTCGTGGAAGACGGTGGTGCGCGACCTGTCCTGGCTGGCCCTGGGGCTCTACGTCCTGGTCTTCGACGCGCGGCCGCTGGGACTGGAGCGGCTGCGGCGGTCCCGATAGCCGGCCGTTCCGCAAGCTGTCTGCCCCGAGCCTGTCGAGAGGTGAGCGCGCGGGGAGGGGGTTGCCCTGGGCGGTGAAGGGGCTTGCCACGCGGGCCTCCTCGAGCCCGGTGCAGTGACAGGACCGCGCCGAGCACCTTGCGTAAGGTATGTCAGCGTTCATCAACATGGGCGGCCCCAGGGATTGAACGATGAAGGATGCGCCCGAGGCGCGTGGGGCCGGCCACGCGTGCGGCCGGCCACTACCCCTCGCCGCCCAGATCATCAACAATGCCGGGAGACTCCTCGACTGCCCCGAGGCCATGACCACGCGCAGACGCCAACCAGAGGCCGAGCCCGGCGCTCGCCGCGAGCAGCCGCACCCGCTGCTCGAGCAGGCCGAGCCGCACCTGGAGGTGCTCTGCGACCTGCTCGGCCCGGGCCCCTTCGGCCTGGCGCTGCTGGGTGGCGAGGGCGTCGTGCTCTGGTCTCGCGAGCAGGGGACCCGCTGTCCCCAGGGGCTCCTCGTCGGGTCGAAGAGCCCGCCTCGCGGCGAGCCGTTCCGTCTCGTGTGCGACGGCGTGGCCTGCCTCGGCGAGCCGGTCGTCGCCGCGAGCCGCGGCGTCCTGGCCTCGCTGGTGCTCTGCGAGCCGCGCGCCATCGAGCCGGGCCACGATGGGCTGCTGCGGCTGGCGGCACGGTCCCTCGGCGTGCTGTTCGCCGAGGTCCCGGACGCGCACGAGCGCTTCGCCCGCTCGCATGCGGCCGTCATGAAGCAGATCCCGGCGGCGATCCTGGTGCTCGACGCCAAGACGGGCCGGGTCCTGATGTCCAGCAAGCACGCCGAGGACCTGTTCGGCGGTCCGTTGCCGGACCTCATCACCCGTGCGCCGCCCTCGGGCGTCGCTTCAGCGCTGCGGCCCCGCCACCCCGACGGCCGGCCGCTTCAGACCGCCGAGCTGCCGATGCTCCGGGCTGCCGCCACCGGCGAGCCCATCCGCGACCTGGAGCTCCTCGTCGAGGTCCGCCCGGGGCGGGACGCGCGCATCCAGGTGAGCGTGGTCCCGGTGGTCGACGAGAACCGCTCCGGCGTGCTGGTCGTCACCTTCGTGGACGTGACCCGGCAGCGGGCCGCCGAGCGGGAGCGCGAGCAAATCCTGGCGGCCGAGCGCGCGGCGCGCGAGAGCGCCGAGGCGAGCGGCAGGGTACGAGAGCGGATGGTGGCCGTGCTGGGGCACGACCTGCGCCAGCCGCTCTCGGCGGTGATGCTGGCCCTCGACGCGCTCGAGTCCGAGCAGCAGCTCGACGCCTCGATGCGCACCATCCTGCGCAGGACGCGCCGCTCGGCGGGCCGCATCGAGGCGATGATCCGCGACCTGCTGGACTTCAGCGTCTCGGCGGCGGGGCTGGCCGTCCGCGTCGATCCCCAGGAGGCCGACCTGCGCGGCATCGCCGAGTCGGTGGTGGAGGAGCTGCAGCTCGTCGACCCCAAGCTGGCGGTGAAGATCCGCGTCGCCGGCAACCTGCGCGGCAGCTGGGACGAGGGCCGCCTGGAGCAGGTGATGACCAACCTCATCACCAACGCCGCGCGCTACGGCGAGCCGGGCGCGCCGGTGGAGGTGCGCCTGGCCGGAGACGACCAGGAGGTCTCGGTCGAGGTGCGCAACCGCGGCGAGCCCATCCCCGCCGAGGTGCAGGACCGGCTCTTCCAGCCGTTCGTGCGCGCCTCGCGCAAGGGGCCGGGCCTGGGCCTGGGGCTGTTCATCGTCCGCGAAATCGCCCGGGCGCACGGCGGGACGGTCGCGCTCTGCTCCAGCGCCAGGAAGGGCACCGTGGTCACGGTGAACCTGCCGAGGCGCTGCCAGCTGCGCGAGGCGTAGCCCGACGACGCCCGGCAGCCTCGCCGCTCAGGACTGCTTCAGCAGCGCCGACGAATGGACGGCGCCGAAGAGCAGGTCGAACGCCTGCCGCAGCTCGGGGACTCCGGTGCGCAGGGTGGCGAGGTCGCCCGCATGCGCGGCCCGCTCCACCTGCTGGGCGAGGGCGGTCAGCTGCTCGGCCCCGATGGTCGAAGCAGCGCCCTTGAGCGTGTGCAGCTGGCGCGCGCAGGTGGGGGCGTCCTCCTTGGCGAGCGCCCGCTCGATGGCGTCGAGCTGCCGGGGCGCGTCCTCGAGGAACGACTGGGCTATCTGGCCCGCGAGGCTGCGGTCCCCCAGGAGCCGGGCGAGGAGCGCCTCGATGGCGAAGAGGCGCAGGGGCGAGACGTCGCCCGCCGCGCCCGCGCCCTGGGCCGCGGCGTCGCCCGCCGAGGCCTCCGTCTCCCTGGGGCCCAGCCAGCGCTCGAGCACCTCCGTCACCGCAGGCAGGGTCAGGGGCTTGGCGAGGTAGTCGTCCATGCCCGAGGCGATGCACCGGTCCCGGTCGCCGCGCATGGCGTGGGCGGTGACGGCGACGATGGGCACGCCCTCGTTGAGGGCTCCGGCGGGCCGCGCGCGGAGCTGGCGGGTGGCCTCCAGGCCGTCCAGCTCGGGCATCTGCACGTCCATGAGCACCAGGTCGTACGGGATGCTGCGCAGGGCCTCCACCGCCTCGGCGCCGTTGCCCACCGCGTCGGCGGAGAGGCCGAGCTTGCGCAGCAGCGCCAGGGCGACCGCCTGGTTGGTGGCGTTGTCCTCGGCCACCAGGATGCGCGTCTGCTTGCGGCCCGGGGTGTTCGCGACCAGGGTGGGCAGGGCGGCCGGCAGGCTCGCCTCCTCGGCGCCGAGCAGGGCCCAGAAGGCCGACCGCAGCGCGGCGTGGCTGACCGGCTTCTCCAGCGTCGCCTCGACCCGGCAGGGGACCGGGGCGGACTTCGCGCCACGGCGGGCGACGGGGACGGTGGCGACCAGCCGGGTCTGGCCCAGGGCGGGGTCGCCGGTGAGCGAGTCCAGCTGGCTCCCCAGGGTCGGCAGGTCGAGCACGGCGATGCTGAACGGGTCGCCCGCACGGGTGGCCTCCTCGAGCTGGCGCCGCGCCCCCTCCCCGTCGTCGGCCTGCGAGGGGCGCAGCCCCCACGCCGCGAGCTGGGCGCAGAGCAGGGCGCGGGTGGTGCGGTGCCGGTCGACCACCAGCACGCGCGTGTTCCGCAGGCGCGGCGGCGCATCGGGCGCGGGCGGCGGGCGCGGCTCGGCCTGCTTCTCCAGGCGGACGGTCACCGAGAACTCGGAGCCGCGGCCCACCTCGCTGCGCACGGCGATCTCGCCGCCCATCATCTCCGCCAGGCGCTTGGAGATGGCCAGGCCCAGGCCCGTGCCGCCGTAGCGGCGGGTGATCGACGAGTCGACCTGGGTGAACTCCGAGAAGAGCATGCCCAGGCGGTCGGCCGGGATGCCGATGCCGGTGTCCTCCACCACGAAGCGCAGCACCGCCGCGCCCGGCTCCTCGCGCACCAGGCCGACGCGCATCGAGACCTCGCCGTGGCCGGTGAACTTGACGGCGTTGCCGCCCAGGTTGAGCAGCACCTGCCGCAGCCGGCCCGGGTCGCCGCGCAGGCGCGAGGGGACCTCCGGGTCGACGCCGCAGGCCAGCTCCAGCCCCTTCTCGGAGGCGCGCAGGCCGAGCATCGCCCCCACGTCGTCCATCAGCGAGCGCAGGTCGAAGGCGACCAGCTCCAGGTCGAACTTGCGCGCCTCGATCTTGGAGAAGTCCAGGATGTCGTTGATGACGCCCAGCAGCGCCTCGCCGCTGGTGCGCACGCACTCGGCGTACCGCCGCTGCTCGGCGTCCAGCGAGGTCTCGAGCAGCAGCCCGGTCATCCCGATGACGCCGTTGAGCGGCGTGCGGATCTCGTGGCTCATGTTGGCCAGGAACTCGCTCTTGGCGGCGCTGGCCGCGGCGGCCTGGGCCGCCAGGTCGTTGGCCCGCGCGTTGGCCTCGCGCAGCGCCGCCTCGGCGTGCTTGCGCTCGGTGATGTCGACCATCAGGGTCAGGTAGTACTGCCGCCCCTGGCTGACGATGACCTCGCCGGAGAACAGGCCGTCGAGCCGCACGCCGTCCTTGCGGCGGACGGTGAGCTCCACGCCGCTGATCCGGCCGGTGGCGGTCAGGGCGCTCTGCGCGGCCGCCTGGAGGGGCCGGTGCTCGAAGATGTTCAGGTCCTTGCCGTCCCTGCCGACCACCTCCTCGCGGGCGAAGCCCAGCGTCGTGGTCCACGCGTCGTTGACGTCCACGAAGCGGCCGTCGTCGAGGCTGCTGAGCGCCATCAGCGCCGGGTTGTGCCGGAAGAGCTGCTCGAAGCGCTGCTCGGCCTCACGCTCGGCGGTCAGGTCCTTGCTCAGGCCGAACAGGCACTCCTCGCCGTTCCAGCGCCCGCGGATGATGCGGGTCGCGACCGGGATCTGCGAGCCGTCCTTGGCGGCGAAGGGCAGCGGGAAGGTGTCGCGCTCGCCGCACGTCATCTCCGCGAAGATCCGCTCGGCCTCCGGCCGCAGCTGCGACGGGTACAGGTCCAGCACCCCCATCTGCGCGAGCTCGTCCTGGGTCCAGCCGAGGCGGCGCTGGATGGCGGGGTTGGCCAGCAGGATGCGGCCTTCGGGGGAGGCGACGACGATGAAGCCGTCGAGCGTCTCGAAGAAGGCGCGGAAGTTGGCCTCGTTCTGCTTGAGCGCGTCCAGGGCCGCGGTGGACGCCGACACGTCGCGGGTGATGGTGAGGATGCACGGGACCCCGGCGAGCTCGATGGGGTCCGACGACGACTCGCCCCAGAACAGACGGCCGCTCTTGGCGCGGTGCAGGCCCCGGAAGCCCGCGACGCGCCCGCCGGCGCGCAGCTGCTCCAGGTAGCGGCCGCGGTCCTCGTAGTGGGCCCAGAGCTTGAGCTCCTGGGACGAGTGGCCCACCGCCTCGGCCCGGGCGTAGCCGGTCAGCTCCTCGAACGCCCGGTTGACCTGCAGGTACCGGCCGGAGGCGAGCTCCGAGATGTAGATGGCGTCGGCGCTCGACTCGAAGGCCTTGGAGAACATCTCCTGGCTGACGCGCAGCTCGTCCTGCAGCGCGCGCTGGTGGCGGCGCTGGCAGTAGAGGACCCAGGCCACCAGACCGTGGATGAGGGCGACGAGGGCCGAGTCCGCGAGCGCGGCGGCGGGCCCGGTGTGGTGCGCGAGCAGGGTGAAGCAGGTCGCCGCCACGGCGAGGACGGCCGCGATCACCGTCTCGAGCTCGCAGAGCACCGCGGCCCAGGCGACGGGCGCGCCGACCACCGCCACGAAGCCCAGGCCCGACGCTCCGCACGCCTCGGCGGAGATCCCGCAGCAGAGGACGGGGGCGATGGCGCCGGGGAAGACCCAGTCCAGCGGCCTGGGGTTTCGCCGCAGCCAGAGCCAGCCGGCGCCGGCCAGGCAGAGGCCCAGGACCGAGGCGGCGGGGACCAGCCGGTCGGGTCCGGGCGGCGAGAGGGCGTAGGTGACGGCCGCGAAGGGCGCGGTGACGAACGCATAGAGGAGCAGGGCGAGCCTGCGTCGCCCGGCGTTGCTGTCCTCGAAGGGGAAGGAGCCCGGCTTGCCCGCGGCCATCGGCGCGCTCACTTCCTGGCCGCGGGGGACGCCCGCGCCGGCGCCTTCGCCCCGGTGAGCTCGACGAGCGAGAGCTTGCGCAGCTGCGCGTCCATCCTGGAGCCGTCGACGGGCTTGACGAGGTAGGCGTCGCACTGCGCCCGGAAGGCGCCGTTGATGCTGGAGCTGTCCTTGAGGACGCTCGTCATGATCACCTTGGCGCCGTAGCCCAGGTCGATGCCGTGCAGGTCCTCCAGGGTGCGCAGCTCGCGCAGGACGGCCTGCCCGTCCAGCCCCGGCATCAGGATGTCCAGACACACCAGGTCGTAGGGCGCGCGGGCGCCGAGCGCCGTGCGCAGGGCCGCGACGGCAGCCTGGCCGTCCGGCGCCGTGTCGACCTTTCCATACCGGGTGAGCAGGCCCTGCAGCGCCAGGCGGGAAGTCACGTCGTCCTCGACCACCAGCGAACGCATCGAAGGCCCTCCTCGGATGTCGGCGGTGGCGCGACGGCGGACCGCACCGCCGTCTTCGCCCTCGTGCTGGGCCGGCCAGAGCCGGCAATCCGAGACCGGGCGATGCAAGCCGCCCGCCACCCGCAGCGGGCGAGATTCCCGAAGCTCCGGGGCGAGCGAGCCCCAGGTCGCCGTGGCCGGGTGGGGTCGGATGACGCCGGGGCGTCAATCGGCTGACGCGCGCGGCGGTCTGTTCGCGGAGAATCTTCCGCGCGGCAGCCGGGGTCGGGCGCAGGGCGACGGCCCTGGGCCGCCGAGCCCGCCGGTCCGCCCCTGCCCCCGGGCGCTACTCCGCGAACAGGTCGCGCACGTCCTTCTCGGTGAGCACCTTGCCCAGCGCCTCGTCGCTCGAGAGGACGCCCGCGGCCAGGCCCTTCTTGCGCTCCTGCATCACCAGGATCTTCTCCTCGACGGTGCCCTTGGCGATGAGCTTGTAGCTGAAGACCGGCTTGGTCTGGCCGATGCGGTGGGCGCGGTCGACGGCCTGCTGCTCGGCGGCGGGGTTCCACCACGGGTCGTAGTGGATGACGTAGTCGGCCGCGGTCAGGTTCAGGCCGGTGCCGCCCGCCTTGAGCGACAGGAAGAAGAGCGGGGCGCCGTCGGGGGAGTTGAAGCGGTCGATGCGCTCCTGCCGGTCGGCCGCGGGCGTCTCGCCGTCCAGGTACTCGTAGCGCAGCCCCTCCTCGTCGGCCCAGGCCGAGGTGGTGCAGCATCTCGGTGAACTGGCTGAAGACGAGCGCCCGGTGGCCTTCGCCCAGCACGTCGCGCACCAGCTCGGCGAAGGCCTCGAGCTTGGACGAGGGCGGCAGGCGCGTGCCGGGCGGCAGCTTCAGGAGCCGCGGGTCGCAGCAGACCTGCCGCAGGCGCAACAGCTCGGTGAGGATGGAGATGCGCGCCTTGGCGAAGCCCATGGCCCCGATGATGCTCGTCACCCGCTCGCGCGCGGTCAGCAGCATCTCGCGGTAGAGCGCCTGCTGCCCGGGCGAGAGGTCCACGGGCATCGTGGTCTCGGTGCGCGGAGGCAGGTCGCGCGCCACCTCGTCCTTGAGGCGGCGCAAGAGGAAGGGGTGGACGCGGCGGCGCAGCCGGTCGCGCGCGGCCGAGCTGCCGTCCACCTCGATGGGCCGGGCGTAGCGGGTCTTGAACTGCGCCTCGCCGCCCAACAGCCCGGGCATCAGGAAGTGGAAGAGCGACCAGAGATCGGAGAGCCGGTTCTCCAGCGGCGTGCCGGTGAGCACCAGCTTGTGGTCGGTGTTGAGCGAGCGGGCGGCGCGGGCGCCCAGGGAGCTCGGGTTCTTGACGTGCTGCGCCTCGTCGAGGACCACGTAGCGGAAGCGCGTCTTGCGCAGGGGCTCCACGTCCCGGCGCAGGAGCGCGTAGGAGGTGAGCACCAGGTCGGCGTTGGCGAGGCTGGTGCGCTTCTTGTCCCGGTCCGGGCCGTCGTAGCTGACGACTTTGAGCTGCGGGGCGAAGCGCTCGGCCTCGCGGCGCCAGTTGGGCAAGACCGAGGTGGGGCAGACCACGAGGCTCGGGCGGCGGCCCTCCTCGTCCTTGACCGACAGCAAGAGCGCCAGGGTCTGCACCGTCTTGCCCAGGCCCATGTCGTCCGCCAGCACGCCGGCCATGCCGTGGCGGTGCAGGAAGACGAGCCAGTCCAGGCCCGACTGCTGGTAGGGGCGCAGGTCGGCCCTCAGGCCCGCGGGGACGTCGATCTTCTCGATGCCGTGGAAGTCGCGCAGGGCGGCCAGGAAGCGGCGCGACTCGGGGGCGACCCGCGCGTCGGGGACCAGGCCGACCAGCCGCTCGATCTCGCCGGCCTCGAAGGGCGCCAGCTCCACCGTGGCGCCCTTGGGCTCGCTGCCCGACTCCTCGAGCAGCGCCTTGACGTACTCGGCGATCTCGCGGGGCAGCTCGCCCACGGAGCCGTCGGAGAGCGGCACGTAGCGCCGGCCGGTGGCGAGCAGCGGGCGCAGCCGGGCGAGGTCGATGGACTGGTCCTGCTCGGCGAAGGCCACCTCCAGGCTGAACCAGCCCGTCTTGGCCTGCGAGAGGGCGACGCGCGGGCTGAGCTTGCGGACCTTCACCACCTCGCGCGGCTTGGCGCCGAAGAGCACCCACTCCGGCGGGAGCGTCTGCACGCCGCGCGTCCAGAAGTCGACCGCGCGGTCGCCGCGCGCCACGAAGGCGCCGCCGCCGTGGGAGAGCCCCGCGGCGAGCAGCGCCTCGACCGCGGCCTTCTCGGCGGCGACGTCGCGGCGCAAGAGGCGCCCGTCGCTCGTCACGTGGGTGGCGGAGCCGGCGACGGTGAGCGGCAGCTCGACCCCGCCGGCGCGGACGGCGGCCGAGGCCGAGGCGGAGTCTCCGTCGGCGGCCGCGGGAATCGGCGCTGCCGGGTCGCCGTAGCGGACCGCGAGCAGGGCGCGCACCGTCTCGGCGTCGCCGTCGAGGCTGAGCACGAAGACCGGCGGCGCCGGGGCGATCTCCGCGGCGGCCTCCAGCACCACCCCCAGGCGGCGCAGCCCGCCCAGCGCCAGGTCGAGCGTGCTGCCGGCCTCGCGCGAGAGCCGGAAGACGGGCTCGGCCTTGAGCTTCTGGAGCCGCTCGAGCGGCGCCTGCGTCTCCACCCGGTGGAGCAGGTTCGCGTGCAGCGCCCAGACCGGCGTCTCGGTGAGGAACTGGACCGAGGCCAGCGTGGCCAGGGTGCCCTCGGCCTGGCGCAGGCGCAGGGTGATGGTGCGCTGCCGCTCGTCGAGCGCGAGCTCGCCGAAGAGGTGGGCGGGGTAGGGGGCGAAGGCGACGCGCTGCCCCTCGAAGGTGACGCTGCGGTCGCGCAGCGCCTCGAGCAGGCCGCCGCCGTGGGCCGCGGAGAGCCGGTAGCGGCCCTCGAGGTCCCGCGGGGAGGCCTCGAGCGCGGCGAAGATCTTGCGGTCGACGGGCTCGAGCCCTTCGCCGCGCAGGTAGGTCGAGGCCTGGACGAAGCGGCCGCCGGGGCTGGGGCGGTCGGAGCGGATGACGCCCACCGACAGGCCGGTCGACGAGGCCTCGAGGTCGTAGGTGAACGGGTGCGAGGTCTCGGGCAGGCCCAGCCACTCGCGCAGCTCGGTGGCGGTGGTCGCGTCGGCGTGGGCGGTCTCGCGCGCCGCGGCCGCCGCCGGGGGGAGCGCCGGCTGGGGCGGCACCAGCGTGCGGACCTTGCCGCCGCGCACCGCCTTCTCGAGCGCGAAGGCGAGGGCGGCCACGTGCTTGCAGTGGTCGTCCCAGCTGCCCCAGGCCGGGCAGGAGCAGGTCGAGCGCGGCGGGTGGGCCTTGAGAATCGAGCGTCGCCTCGTAGAGGGCGTCGTCGGCGCCCAGCACCTCGGCGCGGGCGGAGGTGCCCTCCAGCTCCAGGCCGCGCACGCGCCCCTGCTCCTCGTAGGCCTGCCCGCGGGAGAGGGTCTCGTCGCGGCTGGCCTGGCGCAGCGCCTCGAGCTGGCGGGGAATGAGCTCGAGGACCGAGGGGTGGGCGTCGAGAGGCATGGGGTCAGGGGTCCCGGTCGTCAGTCGTAGGTCGAAGGATGCGTGCGGGCAGCCGCGGTGTAGTCCGACCGCGGCCGACTATCAACTATCGACTATCGACTGCCGTTCAGACCCGGAAGCGCAGCACGAGGACCTGGGTGCCGATTCGGATCTTGTCGCCCGACTTCAGGCGCACCCGCGCCACCGGCTGCTCGTTGACGAAGGTGCCGTTGGAGGACTGCAAATCCTCGAGCCAGAAGGTGCGCTGGGCGTAGAGGACGGCGCAGTGCTGGCGGCTCGCCTCCTCGTTCCAGGGCAGCACCAGGTCGGCGGCGCCCGCGGCGCGTCCGATGACGGTGACCGTCTTGGTGACCTGGAAGTGAGTGGCCGAGTCCTCGAACTCGACCATGGCCGAGACGTGGTCGGGCAGCGGCTCGATCATCGTGCTGGCGATGGTCGCGCCCTTCTCCTTGGCCACGTCGGGCAGCTGCACGTCGTCTTCGAGCGGGATGGGGATGGAGGCGACCACGGTGCCGCCGGACCAGGGGCTCTCCTCCTGCGGCTGCTCCCCGAAGCGGTCGATGGCGTCGTCGAAGTCGTCCGGGACGTCGCTGGGCAGCTGGGCGATCGAGTCCTCCAGATCGTCCGCAGGCGGCGCGAGGGGCGGCGGCGGCTTCGGTTTCGAGCTCGAGCTCATGAGACGGCATTCTACACGGCCGGGGCGGGATGCGACCCCGGCGTGGTCGCCCGCCTGGCCGCTCGTTCACTGAGCAGCCAGAGCAGGTCCCGCGCGTCCGCGACCGCGTGCGCCGACGCGTCGTTGTTGAAGTAGGCGAAGCAGGGGACGCCGGAGCGGGCGAGGGAGAGCATCTGGTCCGCGACGGGGGAGAGCGCCGCGCGCCCGTAGCGGCCCGAGTAGCGCGCCGCCAGGCCGTGGAAGCGGCGGTAATAGATGCGCCCCGGCGGCGGGGTGGGCGGAGCCGGGGCGTCCTTCATCGGTAGGTCGTGCAGGCACAGCGAGGCGCCTTCGTCGGCCAGCAGGCGGTAGAAGGCGTCGGTGTACCAGCCGGCGCTGCGCGGCTCGACGACGTGCTCGAAGCGGCCGAAGCGCGGCAAGGCCTGCAGGAAGTCCCGCAGGCGCGCCAGGTCCGCCTTCATCTGCGGCGGCAGCTGCCAGAGCACCGGGCCGATGCGGCCGGCGAGCGGGGCGAGGCTCTCGAAGAAGCGCTGCAGCCCCTGCTCGGTGTCCTTGAGGCGCTTGATGTGCGTCAGGAAGCGGCTGCCCTTCACCGCGAAGAGGAAGCCTTCGGGCGCCGCGGCTGCCCACCCGCGTGCCGCCTTCTCGGACGGCAGGCGGTAGAAGGTGTTGTTGAGCTCCACCGTGTCGAAGGCCTGGGCGTAGTAGGGGAGCCACTGCCGGGCCGGCAGCCCGTCGGGATAGAAGCGGCCCTTCCAGTGCGGGTAGACGTAGCCGCTGGTCCCCACTCGAATGCGCGCGCGCGTCGCCATCGTTCGTCTTCCTCATCGGCCGCGCCCTCAGGCAGACAGATCGCCACCCAGACGGAGACCGAGTTCCCCCTCTCCGCGAAGCCGGAGAGGGGGTCAGGGGGTGAGGAACGTTGGAGTCAGGTCTGCGGTCCCGCAAGGGCGAAGAGGGATCGGGCGTTGCGTTCGGTGAGCTCTGCGATCTCCTCGAGCGAACAGCCGCGGGCGGCGGCGACCCCGCGCGCGACCTCCACCAGGTGCGCCGGCTCGCAGCGGCCCTCGTGCGGCCGCGGCGTCTGGTCTGGCGCGTCGGTCTCGAGCAGCAGGCGCTCGGCGGGGATCGCCCGGGCCGCCAGCACCGGCTTCTTCGCCCGCTCCCAGGTCACCGGCCCGGCCATGGCGAAGTGCAGGCCGTGCGGAAGGTAGTCGCGCACCTGCTCGGCGCTCCCGCTGTAGCTGTGCAGGACTCCGCCCGCCGGGAGCTTCTCCTGGGCAAGCAGGGCGAGCATCGGCTCGTGGGCCCGAAAGCAGTGGAGCATGACGGGCAGGCGGAAGCGCCGCGCGAGCTCGAGGTGCCGGCGCAGCACGGCCACCTGCCGCTCCATCGGCGCGTTCTGAGGTGCGCAGGCCGCAGTGGGGCCGTCCAGACCACACTCGCCGATGGCCACGGCGCCGCCAGCCGCCAGGAGCTTTTCGAGCTTTTCGAGATGCGCTCCGTCGTGAACGGGGTCGAGCCTCCGGCAGAGCTGGGGATGGATGCCCAGCGCAAAGTGGATGCCCTGCTGGCCGGCGGCCCAGGCTCGGAGGGGCTCCCAGGTCGCGGGTCCGATTCGACGGGACGACGAGGTCGCTCACCCCGGCGGCGCGCGCGCGGGCGAGGACCTCTTCGCGGTCGGCGTCGAAGCGCGGCGAGTCGAGGTGACAATGCGTGTCGATCATCGAGCCGAAAATACCAAGCGGCCGGCCCCCTGTGCCGGGGCCAGCCGCTCGATCACCGTTTTACTGGCTGTGTGCCGAACCGTCGTCAGTGTGCGAACACGATGCGGCGGTCGATGAGCTGGGCCAGCGGGGACCGCGACAGGATCCGCTCTGCGGCGTCCTCGGAACCCCCGACCTCGTAGGCGGCGCTGATCAGGTCGCCGAGCGTGGTGATGGTCTTCTGCACTGCGCGCGCGCTCGTCCGGGTCATCCGGTGGAGGCGCTTGTGGAGCCGCTTGGCCTTGGTGGTCTTGGCGCTCATCGTGTGCCCTCCGTGCCTGCTTGTTTGGGTCTTAGGATGCGATCACGTTCGTGTCGTTTCTGAAGCTTGTCTAAGCACGGTGCGTGCCACCGATGCGAGAGCCGGCCCGGCAACGGCACGCCCGCGGGGCCGGGCTCCGAACCGCCCGGCGCCCCGTAGGATTTTCCGGGCTGGCGACAAGGTGAGACCGAAAAGTCTCCCGTCAAGTCGCTGACGATGTGTCGGTGATCCAACCCCCATGTCGGCTCCTTGACTCTCCACAAAGCCCCCTCCTCTAATGCCGGCACTCATGCGCCTTCGCTCTGACGGCTCACGCACGGCCGCCCTCGCTGCCGCCGCCTGCTGTGCTCTCCTCCTCGTCCCAGTCCTCGTCCCCGCCGAGGCCTCGGCCTACGAAGGGGTGGTCCAGGGCTCGGTCAAGACCGAGGAGCCTGCGCCGCCCAAGGCGCCGACCCTCACCAAGGCTCCCGAGCTCGTCCAGTTCGTGGAAGCAGAGTTCCCACCCGAGGCCGCGGCGCAGCAGCTCACCGGCGAGGTCGGTCTGCTGGTCGACATCGGCGCCGACGGCAAGGTCCTGGCGGCCGAGGTCGCTTCCCCCGCGGGCCACGGCTTCGACGAGGCCGCGCGCGCCGCCGTGCTCCAGTTCGTCTTCACCCCGGCCGAGTTGGACGGCCAGCCCGCGCCCGTGCGCATCCAGTACACCTACAAGTTCGTGATGAAGGAGGCGCCTCCGCCCGCGGCCGAGCCCGGCGCCGAGGTCAAGCCCGCCCAGGCCCCCGAGTCGCTCAAAGGCCGCATCGTCCAGCGCGCCAGCCGCAAGCCGCTCGTCGGCGCCAACGTCCACGTCGACGAGACCGGCGAGGACACGATGACCGACTCCGACGGCGCGTTCGCGCTGCACCTCTTCCCCGGCAAGTACACGGTGCGCGTGGCCGCGGTGGGCCACCACCCGTTCAAGCGCGAAGAGGTCATCGACGAAGGCAAGCTGCTCGAGGTCACCTACTACCTGATGCCGGTCTCCTTCGGCCTGTTCGAGACCGTGGTTCGCGGCGAGCGCGACAAGCGCGAGGCCACCCAGCGCACGCTGCAGCGCGAGGAGCTGCAGAGATCCCCGGGACGCTGGGCGACCCGATCCGCGTCGTGCAGAACATGCCCGGCGTCGCGCGCGCCCCGTACCTGTCGGGCAACATCATCGTGCGCGGCGCCGCGCCCGAGGAGACCGGCACCTACCTGGACAGCGTCGAGATTCCGCTGCTCTACCACTTCTTCGGCGGCCCCTCGGTGGTCAACCCCGAGTTCCTCGACAAGCTCGACTTCCTGCCCGGCGGCTTCAGCGCGCGCTACGGCCGCGCCACCGGCGGCATCATCGACGCCTTCACCCGCCGCGGCGCCGCCGACCAGGCGCACGGCAACCTGAAGGTGGACCTCATCGACGCGGCCCTGTTCGTCGAGGTTCCGATCGGCGACCGGTTCAGCATCGCCGCCGCGGCCCGGCGCAGCTACATCGACGCCATCCTCCCGGCCTTCATGCCCAACGACCCGGTCAACGGCTCGGTGAGCGTGCTGCCCGTGTACTGGGACTACCAGGTGCGCGCCGACTACGGGAAGAAGGGAGACAAGCACCAGCTGACCCTGATGGCCTTCGGCAGCGACGACCGGGCGGCGGTGGCGCAGAAGGGCGGCGCGCAGAAGGTCGACTACGGCATCAACTTCTGGACCAACTTCCACCGCGTGCGCGCCGGCTGGGCCTGGCGCGACGGCGACCTCTCCAACGTCTTCATCCCCTGGTTCGGGCGCGACGACATCGGCGGCGCGATGTCCAGCGCCGGCGAGACCGCCTTCCACGGCAGCGGCATCACCTGGGCCTGGGGCGCGCGCGACGAGTTCGCCTACACCTTCGGGGCCGGCCGCCACGTCACGCGCCTGGGCATCGACCTCAAGTTCGAGCGCGGCGAGACCGACTTCGAGGCCCCGGGCTTCATCGCCGACTACCGGACCTTCCCGGGCGCGTCCGCCGACGTGCCGCCGATGAAGCTCAAGCGGGTCACCCACCGGTCGAACTGGGGCTTCTACAACGAGTGGGAAGCTCAAGCTCTTCGACCGCCTGGTGGTCACGCCCAGCGTCCGCATCGAGGAGTACTGGGCCGCCTCGCAGCTCAAGAGCGCGGTCGACCCGCGCCTCATCGCCCGCGCGCGCATCCTGGACAAGACGCCCATCGGCGTGGGGACGACGCTCAAGGGGACCATCGGCCACTACTCGATGCCGCTGGGCACGCTCGACGTCGACAAGCAGTACGGCAACCCCAACCTGGTGCCGCCCAAGGCCTTCCAGGCGTCGCTGGGCGTCGAGCACAAGATCACCGACGTCATCGACGTGGACGTCACCGGCTTCTACAACCGCCGCTACGACATGGTGGTCAGCTCCAACCGGATGATCCAGCAGCCGGACGGCAGCGTGAAGCCGGAGATCAACTGCAACGACGGACTGGGCCGCGCCTACGGCATCGAGGTGCTCCTCCGCCACAACCTGACCGAGCACTTCTTCGGCTGGCTTGCCTACACCTTCTCGCGCACCGAGGAGCGCCGGCGCGGCAACCCCACCTACATCCCCGGCAGCTACGACGAGCCGCACATCCTCACCGCCGTCGCGCAGTACCGCTTCGGCGCCGGGTGGTCGGTCGGCGCGCGCTTCCGCCTGGTCTCGGGCCGGCCGTTCACCGCCTACGAGAAAGACGTCTTCGACGCAGACCGCAACAGTCACCTCGGGCTCGCCGGGGCCTACCGGGCCGAGCGCAACCCGCTCTTCCACCAGCTGGACCTGCGGGTGGACAAGGAGTTCCTGTTCGACCTGTGGAAGTTCGGCGTCTACCTCGACATCCAGAACGTCTACAACGCCCAGAACATCGAGAGCTGGCAGTGGGACTACCGCTACCGCGAGCGCGTCGGCGTCCCCGGCCTGCCCATCCTGCCCACCCTCGGGATCAAGGGGAGCTTCTAATGCCTGTCCCGAGCACCGCCGAGGGGAATGCGCCTCGCAGCCGTCGGCCCGCTGCACCCGCCAGCCCGCGCAGGCTGGCTTCGCAGCTTCAGGCGCGGCTTCAGCCGCCGGCGTCGGTCGTCGCCCTGGCCCTGGCCTTCGCCGTGGGCGCGGCCTGCATGGGCCCGTCGGACACCCCGTCCAAGGTCCACGACCTGCGCATCCTGGCGGTCAGCGTCGACCCGCCCGACTACATCGTCCCGTCCAGCTACGACCCCAGCTCCGGGAAGTCGCCGCCCATCCCGTACTTCCGCATCCGCGCGCTCCTGGGCGACTCGCCTTCGACAAAGCGGACGCTCCACTGGCGCATCACCACCTGCTCCAAGCCCGACGCGCTGCGCTGCGAGAGCTTCGGCTCCGACGCCGGCACCGGCGAGTACATGCTCTTGGGCGAAGGGGAGGGAGAGGCTGTCGACGGCCTGCTCGAGGTCAACGCCGAGCTCGGCACTCTCGAACAGCTGATGAAGCTGCAGCCGCTCGTCGAGGACACGCTCAAGAACGACCCGTACTTCGGCTTCGGCGGGCTGCCCATCATCGTGTCGGTGCACGTCTGGGCCGACGGCGAGGACATCTGGGGAGGCAAGCGCATCCCGTTCTGGCTGCCCATCCCCAAGGCGTACGAGGAGATTCCAGCCGAACCAGATGCCGGAGGCGCCGGCGGTGACGCTCTACGGCGTGGTCTCCTTCCCCGGAGACGTCACGCGAATCCGGGGATCTCCGCTATCCGCTGGACGTCTTCCCGGTCGATGGCTCGCTCTTCGAGACCTACTACACGCCCAAGTTCGAAGGCGGCGTGGCCGAGCTGCACGAGTCCTGGCTCTACTCCTGGTACACGACCAAGGGCTACTTCTCCCCGGAGTCGACGGGCGGCTGGGACTCCATCCTCAGGAAGCAGGCGGAGACCAAGACGACGCTCCAGCTGCCGGTGGACACGGTCCCGGGGCCCTTCAAGATCGTCTGCGTCGTCCGCGACGGGCGCGGAGGCGAGACCTGGACGATCCGCGACGCGGAGTACCTGGGCCCGTAGCGGGGCGGGGCCGCACTCGATCGTCATCCCGGCCCGGCCCAAAGAGGCCGGGCGTGCTTCCCGTCAGAACAGGTCCGGGAGGCGGTCGGCCAGCGCGCCGAAGTCCACGCCGGCGTCTTCGTCGAGCTCGAAGGAGAGGCGGTACTCGGGCTCCCGTCCAGGGCGGAACGAGGCCACCGAACGCTTGGTCAGGAAGGTGTCCGTCAGCTCGCCGCCAGCGACCGTGAAGGAGAGGTGGACCTGCTCGCCCGGGCGCACCGAGCGGTCGGTGGTCACCACCACACAGCCGTCGTCGAGGACCGAGCAGCTACCGACAAAGGTCTCCACCGGGCGGCCGGCGCCGTCGAGGCGGACGCAGCGGACCGGAGCGCCGGCGTGAGGCAGCATCGGCTGCGAAGCAGGGCGGGCCAGGTCGGCGGTGGCGGTGTAGGGCGTGACGGTTTCGCTGGTGCTCATGGGACGACCCTCGATCAAGTGGGCCGTTCTGATGTGCAGGCCCCCGCGGAGTTTCAAGTCGTGGGAGCCCAGGCCCTCCAAAGAGGGAGGGGCGAGAATGACCGGTCTGCGAGCCGCCAAGCCTGCCAAGGATTCCTCGGGCTTCTGCGCCTGCGCGAGACCAGGCCGTGATGCATCGGGGAGGCCGCGGGGTTAGGCCTTGGGGCGTGAACGACATCCAAATCGTGAGCGCCGCGCTCGACCGCTTGAAGGTCTTCCCATTGCCCAAGGCGGTGCTGCTGCCCGGCAGCTCCCTGCCGTTGCACATCTTCGAGCCGCGCTACCGGGCCATGGTCGCGGCGGCGCTGGAGGGGGACAAGGTGCTCTCGGTGGCGATGCTCGCCCCCGGCTGGGAGAAGGACTACGAGGGGAGGCCGGCGGTTCGACCCCTCGCCGGAGTGGGGATTGTCGACGACGCCGAGAAGCTCCCCGACGGCCGGTACAACATCCTGGTGCGCGGCGTGGCCCGGGTGCGGCTGCTGCGCGAGCACGCCCCCGAGCAGCCGTTCCGCGAGGTAGTGGCGGATCTCGCCGAGGAGCCGCCGGCGAGCGACCGCCATCAGGTGGACCTGGTCCGCCGCGCGGTCCTGCAGCTCACCGAGACGCTTCCCGAGGAGCTGGCGCAGGCGCTGGCGACCGCGGCGGCGCGCATCCCCGACCCGGGGACGCTGTGCGACGTGGTGGCCGCGGCGGTGCTGGACGAGCCAGAGGATCTGCAGGGGGTGCTCGAGTCGCTGGACGTGCAGAGCCGGGTCCGCAAGCTGCTGGGCGAGATCGGCGGGATGCTGCTGGCGAACCAGCCTGCGCCGCCCGACGGGATGCTGTGCTGAGCCGCAAGATGGGATGAGAAGGCCGTCCTCCCCGACCGGCTAAGCTGCCGGTTGGATAGCGCACTCAAGGTGCAAGGAGAGGACGGCCATGGCGGAACCTACCATCGATACGATCGGATGCGATCTCGGCGACACGACCAGCGAGCTGTACGTGCTGAAGGGCGGGGAAAAGGACGGCCACCGGGTCCCGCCCGTCAAGACGACGCGGGAGGCGATGACGACGGTCTTCAAAGGCCTGAAGCCGGCGCACGTGGTTATCGAGGTGGGAACGCATTCGCGGTGGGTCAGTCAGTTGCTAAAGGACCTGGGACACCGGCCAACGGTTTCCAACCCGAGAGCGGTGAAGCTGATCTCGGAAAGCACGAAGAAGACGGACAAGCGGGATGCGGCACTGCTAGCGCGACTGGGGCGAGCGGACGTGGCGCTGCTCTCTCCCATCGAGCATCGGGGCAACCAGGCGCAGGCCGACCTGGCGGTCGCAAAGGCTCGGGACGGACTGGTTCGAGCTCGGACGCGGTTGGTCAGCCAGATACGCATGATGGTCAAGTCGTTCGGGGAGCGGCTGGGGAAGTGCGACGCTGCGCACTTCACACAGACCCTGCCGGCGCTTCCCCCGATATTGGAGCCGGCGCTGGCGCCGCTTTACGAGGTGTTGGAGACCCTCGACAAGAAGATCGCGGAGTACGACGCGAAGATCGACCAGCTGGCGAAGAAGTATCCAGAGGTGGAACTGGTCACGCAGCCGATGGGCGTGGGCAACCTGACGGGGCTGGTCTTCGTACTCACCATCGAGGACAAGACGCGGTTCAAGGAGAGTCGGCTGGTAGGCCCCTACCTCGGGCTGGTGCCCAAGAACGACAAGTCCGGGAAGATTGACAAGCAGCTGCCGATCACCAAGGCCGGCGACCCGTTCGTGAGGCGACTGCTGGTCAACAGCGCGGCGTACATCCTGCGGAAGAGCAGTCCGGCCTCCGACTTGAAGGACTGGGGTCTCCACTTGAAGGGCCGGGGAGGCACTGCGCCGATGAAGAAGGCGCAGGTCGCGGTGGCGCGAAAGCTGGGCGTGCTGATGCACCGGTTATGGGTGACCGGGGAGAAGTACCAACCGGTCGGCTACGCCGCGAAGAAGCAGTCCCCCAAGACCACACCAACGCCGAAGAAGAAGGCGCCGACAACCATGCAGGGCACCAAGAAGCAGAAGACCAAGGGCGGCAAGAAGACCGCTCAGTAGAGGGTCGTTCTCGTCGCCAACCGAAGGCACGAGGCCACGCCAACTTTTCGCAGTGCAAGAATTCAGGAACAGACCAACCGCCTTGTCTGGACGACTGCGGGCTCACGCTTGAGCTGTTGAGGACGACCGCAAGATGGCAGCGTCCAGCTTTATTGGATCCCCCCATGCACCGGGCTGCCAAGCAGCCCACTACGAGTGCGAATGGAAGCCTGACGGTACGGTCACCTGATGCAGCAGCACGACGAACAAGGAAGCAGGTCTCGAGCTGGCAGGAAGGTACGACGAACGCAGTAGGGCAAATAGGGGGCGACGTAACTCGGCGTTTCAAGACTGCCGAAGGCGGCGCCACCACTGGACAGCCACGAACCACCACCGCGGGCATCTATGGGCTCTGCCCATACCCGCTGGGGGCTGCGCGCCCCCAGACCCGCGAGTGCAATAGGACGGTTGTACTTGACTCCCGACGGCCTTCTCATGGAAGCGTGAGCGCGCGGGCCTCCTACAGCCCTGGGCAGTGATGAGGTCCGAGTCGAGCACGGCCATCTTCGCCTCTTGCACGCGTCTGGGGTTCTCGGGGGCGGATTCAACGCCAAGCGGCCAAGAAAGGCTGGCTTGGCTGATGGGTGCCGAAGCAGCGAGCCGGCATCGGCGTCTTTGCTGAAGGTATGTCAGCGATCATCAACATGGATGACTGACGAGAAGGCCGAGCCGCAACCCTCAACACCCTCGTGAGCGCGGGCCTCCTTGCGCCCGGTGCAGGATCGGGAGGGTTCGAGCAAGGACAAGAGAGATTCGAGTTCAGGTCCGGGCCGGAGGGTGGTAGACGGCGCGGCATGGACGCCAGCGAACAGCAGGAGAAGCTCTGTACGTGCCAGGGCTGCCGCCGGCCGGCGGTGGTGGAGAGCACTGGCATGTGCGCCTTCTGCGACGACCACGCCTTCCACGCGCACTGCAAGGAGTGCGGCGCGCCGGTCATCGAGCGGGGCGCCGGGGCCGACGGTGCGCTGTGCAAGCTCTGCCGGACGCAGCCGCTGAAGTAGAGGGAGGGCCGATGGGGGTCGCAGTCTACGTATCGCTGGAAAGGAAGATCGAGGGGTGCGACAGCTCCAGCGTCAATGGCAAGGACCTCGGTCGGGTCATCGAGCACGTCGACGAGCTCTCCGCGCAGATCGGACAGCCGTCGCTGATGTCGTTCTTCAGCATCGCAAGTGACGAACTCCCGGAGGAATTCCTCGACGTCGAGCCGCCACCGGTGGCCTGGTTCTCCGCTGCGGAGGGCCTCGCCGTGGTGAAGGCCCTGCTCGGCAGGGTCGGGAGAGGCGACGAGAAGCTGAACTCCGCGAGGGGCGACCTCGAGTCCATCGAGAAGGTTCTCGAGAAGGCGCATCGCGAGGGGGGCCGCTTCCATTTGTCGATGGACATCTGAGCCGGGTGTGCGGCCAGCCGGTCGGGGAGTGCCGCCAGGCAGCTGCGCGCTACCGACGATCGACCATCGACTGCCTCTTCGATTGCTCCTGTGGGCGGGGAGGGAATCGAACCCTCACGCCTTGCGGCACGGGCTTCTAAGACCCGAGTGTCTGCCGTTCCACCACCCGCCCGTTCAGACGAGCGCCTTCATAGCACGGCCTGCCCGCCTGCTTCCTCTTGCGTGCGCGAGTCGCCGGAGCCTTCCTTGGCCTTGACGGGGCCCGCAATCCGGGTTACCCCACGCGCTCTTTGACTGCTTGCCCGCCCGCCCGGCTTTGGTCCGGAACGGGGCAGGCCGACCCGATTGAGGATCGACGAATGCCCAAGTTCATCGTGGAAGAAGTCTCGCCCATCGAGCGGCGCCTCAAGGTCGAGGTCGAGGTCGAGCGCGTGCAGGCCGAGATGGACAAGACCTACCGCCTGCTCTCCCGCCAGGTGCGCGTGCCCGGCTTCCGCCCCGGCAAGGTCCCCCGCCGCATCCTCGAGACCCGCTACAAGCAGCAGGTCGAGGGCGAGGTCATCCAGAACCTCGTCGAGCAGGGCTACCGCGAGGGCATCGTCGCCCACCCCGAGGTGCAGCCGGTCGGCTCGCCCCGCGTGAAGACCGACGAGCTCAAGCCCGGTGAGGTCTTCAAGTTCGAGGCGAACGTCGAGGTCAAGCCCAAGCTCGACCCGAAGAGCTACGAGGGCCTGGAGGCTCAAGAAGGGCCAGATCAACGTCGCCGACACCCAGGTCGACGCCGAGGTCGAGCGCCTGCGCCAGGCCATGGCCCAGCTGGTCGCCGTCGAGGGCCGGGACGTCGCCGAGAAGGGCGACTTCGCCGTCGTCCACTACGAGGGCACCATCGAGGGCAAGGGCTTCGCCGGCGGCAAGGCCGACAGCGTCACCGTCGAGGTCGCCCCGGGCGACTTCGGCGAGGGCAACGTCGAGGCGCTGGCGGGCGCGAAGATCGGCGAGACCCGCGAGATCCAGCACACTTTCCCCAAGGACCACCGCCTGGCCGAGCTGGCCGGCAAGGTCGCCACCTTCAAGATCACCCTCGACGCGCTCAAGACCCAGAAGCTGCCCGAGGTCGACGACGAGTTCGCCAAGGACGTCGGCGGCAACCTCTCGGTGGCCGACCTCAAGAAGCGCATCAAGGACGAGCTGACCGAGCGCGAGACCGAGAAGGTCGACCGCGAGTTCCGCAACGGCATGCTCGCCGCCCTCATCGAGAAGAACCCCTTCGACGTCCCGCGCTCGCTCATCGACCGCACCGTCGACCGCATGATCCAGGGGGCGCTCGAGCGCTTCGCCCACCAGGGCATGGACCCCCGCAAGATGAACCTCGACTTCGACCGCCTGCGCGAGAGCCTGCGGCCGTCCGCCGAGACCGAGGTCCGCGGCGCCCTGCTCCTCGAGGCCATCGGCATCAAGGAGAAGATCGAGGCCAAGCCCGAGGACATCGACGAGCGCGTCAAGAAGCTCGCCGCCAAGCTCAAGGCGCCGGAGGAGAAGGTCCGCGCCCAGCTCGTCAGCCACGACGGCGGCGAGGCGCTCGGCCTCCAGGTCCGCGAAGAGAAGACGATTGCCTTCCTGGAGTCGAAGGCCAAGATTACGCAGCCGTGAGAAGTGCAGGCTGCAGGCTGTAGGCGTTAGGCTGTAGCCCTTCTTGATTTCGGAGGCTCGTCGATGACTCGCGCGAACTACATTCCGATGCCGTTCGTGGTGGAGCAGACGCACCGCGGCGAGCGCAGCTACGACATCTACAGCCGGCTCCTCAAGGACCGCATCATCTTCCTGGGAACCCCGGTCGACGACGACGTCGCCAACGTCATCGTCGCCCAGATGCTCTTCCTGGAGTCCGAGGACCCGGACAAGGACATCAACCTCTACATCAACTCCCCCGGCGGGTCGGTCACCGCCGGCCTGGCCATCTACGACACCATGCAGTACGTGCGGCCGCAGGTGTCCACCATCTGCATGGGCCAGGCGGCGTCGATGGGCGCGCTGCTGCTCTGCGCCGGCGCCAAGGGCAAGCGGTTCGCGCTGCCGCACTCGCGCATCATGATCCACCAGGTCTCCGGCGGCGCGTCCGGGCAGGCGACGGACGTCGAGATCCACGCCAAGGAGATCCTCCGGCTCAAGGCCAAGCTCAACGAGATCATCTCCAAGCACAGCGGCAAGCCCGTCGAGCGCGTGGAGAAGGACGCCGAGCGCGACTACTTCATGGGCCCTGGCGAGGCTCTGGAGTACGGCCTCATCGACGAGGTCGTGACCCAGAAGAAGAAGTAGGCGCTCCAGACCGCAGGCTCCAGACCCCAGGCTCCCGACGAGGGAGCCTGCTTTTTTCTCAGGGTATCCATGGCTCCCGTCCGGCGACCGAACATCACGCGGGCGGTGCGGGCCGTCATCCAGGATGTCGCCAAGCGGCTGCCCGAGTTCTCGCACGTCAAGGGCTCGCGGATCCTCATCGTCGCCGGCGAGGCCCGCCGCGCCTCCTGGGGGACCATCCGGCCGCTGGGGCCCATCGACCGGCCGAGCGGCAAGCCGGTGGTGCGGGTCAAGGGCCGGCAGATGCTCTACGTGGTGACGCTGCGCCCGCGCTGGTTCCGCGCAGCCACCTTCGAGAAGCGCGTCGAGACCATCCTCCACGAGCTCTTCCACATCTCGAAGCGCTTCGACGGGACGCTCCACTCCGGCCGGCGCCACACCACGCTGCGCGCCGACTTCGACAAGCGCCTGGGTCCGCTGGTGAAGCGCTACCTCGCGTCGATCCCCGCCGACCTGAAGCAGGCGCTCTCGTGGCACGGCACGGCCATCGCCCGGCAGTGGCTGGAGAAGCCTGGGCCCTCGGTGAAGCGCGGCCGGCCCGCCGGGCGCAAGGTCTACACCGAGAAGCACCTGTTCCTGGGACCGGTCCAGATGATCAGCCGGTCGGTGCGCAAGAAGCCGCGCCTGAACTGACCCGGAGGTCCCGATGCCCGCTCCGCTGCGCGTCGTCGAGCCCGTCGCAGGAATGCCGCTCCAGGACCAGCTGCGCGCCGAAGCGGCCAAGGGGAGCCGCGTGGTGGTCGCGCTGATGGCGAGCTGGGCGCCGCCGTGCAAGGCCCTTCGGCAGGCGCTGGCCGAGCCCACCGTCGCCCAGCTGCTCGCCGGCTGCTGCTTCGTCCTGGCAGACGTCGATCAGCACACCGCGGAGCTCCAGGCGCTCGGCGCCAGGGTGATGAGCGTCCCCGAGCTGTGGGCCTGGGAGCCGGAGAAGGGCCTGGTCGGCGTGCTGTCGGGCAGCGCGTGGGGCCGGGACACCGTGGAGAACATCCAGGCGGCGCTGGCGAGGTGGTTGCCGGCCCTGCCGCCGCTGCCGAAGGCACCAGCGCCGACGGGAAGCCAGAAGCTCGTGGCGATCCTCGGGGTGATCGGCGCCCTGGCGCTGCTCGTCGGTGCCGCCGTCTGGCAGGTGACCTCGCAGCAGAAGGCGCAGCGGGAGCAGGCCGAGCAGGAGATGCGCGAGCGCATCCAGCGGGACGTCTCCGAGTCGGTGCGCAAGGCGCTGGAGAAGCGCGCGCCGGAGCAGCCGGCGAGGTAGTCGCGGCGAGCCTCAGCCGACCAGCTGCTTCTCCAGGTAGTTGTAGGCGATGTTGATGTCCCGCGTGCGGTCCTCGGCGAGCTTGCGGAACTCCGGCGCCAGGTGCGCCACCTTGTCCGGGTGGTACTGCGTGATGAGCGCCCGGTAGGCCTTCTTCACCTCGTCGAACTGCGCGCCCTTGTGGATGCCCAGGACGAGCCACGGGTCGACCTCGCACGGCGGCGCCTCTGGCAGAGGCTCGGGCTCGGGCGGCGCCTGCTCGTGGACAGGGTCTTCGAAGGACTGCGCCTCGACGGTCGTCGTCTCGTCGTCATCGTCGCCAAGCGCCGACACGCTCGGGAAGCCGGGGCCGGTGTCGTGCCGGTCGTCGACCGGCGGCCCGCCGAGATCGTCCGAGACGACCACCGAGGGGATGGCGAACTCCACCGTCTGCGCCGCAGGCCCGGGCGGCGGCTTGGCGGCGGGGGTCGGCCTCGGCGGCGTCTTGATGACCGGGATGGGCGCGGTCTTGGACGTCGAGCTCGCCGGCGGCGCCGCGGGGTTGATGATGGGCGTCTTCTTCGGCTTGGGCTTGGGCGGCGCCTTGGGGACCGGCGGCTCGGTGGGGATCGGCTTGGGCCGCTCGTACGCCTTGAAGAGCATCGGCGACGCGCGACTGAGGAACCCGGTGATCTCCTCGGCGTCCACCAGCGGGTCCCACAGCGCCTTGCGGAAGTAGGCCATCGCCTGGCCCGCCCGGAGGAGCACCCAGCCGCTGGTCGCCGCGGCGGCGTCGCGCTTCTCGCGGAAGAGCTGGTCGCACAGCTCACCGAAGGGGTCGCGCCACATGCCCTCGGGCTTGCCCTCGTCGATCAGGACGATGAGGTCGAGGCTCTTGCCGCAGCACTCGAGGATCTCCTTGAACGGGAGCCGCCCCTCGATGTTGACGTTGTGCGGCCCCTGGATCTGGGTCGCCAGGACGAAGCCGTTGCGCGAGGACACGGCTTGGGCCAGCTCTTGCCGGACGTTCTTGTCAGCGTGGTAGAGGCGAACGATCACGGCGCCATTCTGCCCTGGCGCAGCCGCCTTCGTCAGCCACCGAAAGCAGGGTTCAGCAGCCCACGGACCGTCCCTGGCGCGCCCCGGCCGGTTGAGGGGGAGCGCCCGGCTGCTATCCTGCTCACCGGAGCCCGCAACGCCTGGCTGGGGGATCACTTGAAAGGGACGCCTCGAGCCGCCGAGCTCGAGCCTGTCATCACCGATGACCTGGCCGCCGCCGTGGACCGCCTGGTCCTGACGCGGTGGGTCGCGGCGTTGCTGATGGTGGTGCTGACCCTGGGCTGCGTGCACCTCCTGGCGGTGCCGCTCCCCGAGACCGGGCTCCTGATCCTCGCGGGGCTCGTCGTCTTCTACAACGCGGCGCTGGCGCAGCACGCCGCCTGGGCGCAGCGGCGCTTCGGGAAGGACCCGGCGCGCCTGCAGCGCCGGCTCGAGCAGATCCTGCTCGCCCAGGTCGCCCTCGACTGGGTGGCGATGCTCGCCTTCCTGCACCTGACCGGCGGCATCACCAGCCCCGGCATCCCGATCTTCCTCATCCACATGCTGATGGTGACCGAGCTGCTGCCCAAGCCGTCGCCGTACGGCTACGTGGCCTGGGCGACGCTCGCCCTCGGCACCCTGGCGGCGCTCGAGTCCGGGGGCCTGCTCGGGCACGTCCAGGTGCTGCCGCTCCCGGAGGCGCTGCACCGCGACGGCCGCTACCTCGCCGCGCAGCTGGCCTTCTTCGCCCTCGTCGCCTTCTCCGCCGTGCACCTGACGCGGGCCGTCGTCACCCGGTTGCGGGAGCGCGACCAGCAGGTGGCGGCGATGCTGCGCGCCGCCCAGGCGGTCTCCACCAGCCTCAAGCTCGACGACGTGCTCCACCAGCTGGTCGACAGCGGGGCGAAGGCGCTGTCGGCGCGCGCCGCGGCCATCCGGCTCATCGACGAGACGGGCGAGCGCATGGCGATGATCGCCAGCGTCGGCCTTTCGGAGCGCTACCTGAACAAGGGCTTCGTCGAGAATGGCGCGCAGCCAGATCGACCGCGAGGCGCTGGGCGGCCAGCCGGTCATCGTCGCCGACGCCTTGCGCGACCCGCGCATCCAGTACCCGAAGGAGGTCGTGGCCGAAGGCATCCGCAGCATGCTGGTCGTGCCGGTCAAGGGGCGCCGCGGGCCGCTGGGGGTGCTGCGCGTCTATGGTGCCGAGGCGGACGAGTTCACCGCCGACGACACCGACTTCGCGATCTCGGTGGCGGCGCAGGGCGCGGCGGCCATCGAGAACGCCATGACCTACGAGGCGCTGCAGCGCGCCGAGGCCACGCGCTCGCAGTTCGTGCGCACCGTGACGCACGAGCTGCGCTCACCCCTGTCGGGCGCGCGCTCGGTCACGCGGGTGCTGCTGGACGGCATGGCCGGCGAGATCCCGGAGGAGCAGAAGGCGCTGCTCGCGCGGGTCGACGCGCGGCTCGCGTTCCTGTCGGAGCTGGTCAACGACCTCCTGGCCCTGGCGGCCGCGCAGTCGGCGGACCTGCAGGAGAAGCCCGAGCCGCTGGACCTGGTGGCGGTGGTGCGGCGCATCACCGACCACCAGATGCCGGAGAGCCAGGCGAAGGGCGTCACCCTCACGCTCGCGGTGGACGCGCCGGAAGGCGCCGCCATCCTCGTGCGCGCCACCGACCAGGGGCTGGCGCGCATCTTCGGCAACCTGGTGGGCAACGCCATCAAGTACACGCCGCAGGGGGGCTCGGTGGCCGTGCGAGTCCGCGCCGAACAGACGGGGGTGGTGGTCACCGTCAGCGACACCGGCATCGGCATCCCCGAGCCGGACCTGCCCAACCTCTGGAAGGAGTTCTACCGGGCCAGCAACGCGCGGGGCTCGGACATCCAGGGGACCGGCCTGGGGCTGTCCATCGTCAAGCGGCTGGTGACGAGCTTCGGCGGGCTGGTCAGCGTGTCCAGCAGGCTGGGGCAGGGGACGACCTTCACCGTGGGGCTGCCTGTCCTGAAGCCGGAGACGACGACCGATCCACTCCCGGCAGGCGCTGCGCCGGCCCGCGGCTAGAATGGGCCGTGCTCTCCCTCCGCCTGCCGCCGTGGTTGCCGGTCGTCGTCCTTGCGCTGTCGCTGGTCACCTGCGGCGAGGAGCCACCCGGCTCTCCTGGTGCCGCAACGAACGGTCCCGTCGATGCCGCGGGCGCGGCAGACGGCGGAGTGCTCTCGCCCGACGCCGCGGCTTCTGCGCTCGATGCCGAGGCGCTTGAGGCGGACGCCTCGGTGCCCGCTCCAGACGCGGACACGGCCACCGAGGACGCTGCGGTTGCCGCCGGCGAGGATGCTGCGGCCGTCGCGGGCGAGGACGCTTCTGCGGTGGAGCCGGGACCGGACGCCGCCAGCCCGCCAGACGCTGCGCGCCCCGACGCCGTCCTCTGCACCGCGGGCGGCATCCCAGGCAGCTGCCTCGACGTCGCCGAGTGCTACGGCACGCGCAAGCCGACCGCCGGCCTGTGCCCGGGCTCCGCGGAGATCCAGTGCTGCACGCCGCGCTTTGCGGTCGAATGCGATCCCAACGCGGTGCCCCAGCCCAACGCCGGACTGGTCGAGGAACCCGGGGTCGGTGGCTGCCCGGCGGGCATGGTGCGTGTCTCCACCTACTGCATCGACCGCTTCGAGGCCGCGCTGGAGGAGATCCTCGCGGACGGCACCCGCATACCCTGGTCGCCCTTCTTCAACCCCGCCGGCCACCGCGTGCGCGCCGTCTCGCTCCGCGGAGCGGTGCCGCAGGGCTACATCAACGAGACCTCGGCGTCCGCCGCCTGCGCCGAGGCGGGGAAGCGGATGTGCACCGACGCCGAATGGAAGCGCGCCTGCCAGGGGCCGAGCGGAACGACCTACCCGTACGGCAACACGCGGCAGACCGGGGTCTGCAACGACCACCGCTCGGTCCACCCGGCGGTCGAGCTCTACGGGAGCAGCTCGAGCTGGATCTACTCGCACATCGACAGCCCCTGCCTGAACCAGCTCGCCGACGGCCTGGCGCGGACCGGCGACCTCGGTGGCTGCGTCACCGCCGAGGGCGTCTTCGACATGATGGGCAACCTGCACGAGTGGACCGCCGACCCCAACGGCACGTTCCGCGGCGGCTTCTACGTGGACACGGTCCTCAACGGCAACGGCTGCCTCTACGCGACGACGGCCCACGACGTCTCGCACTGGGACTACTCGACGGGCTTCCGCTGCTGCGCGGATTAGCCCAGCCTTCCTCCGACGGCGGTCGCACCGTTCAGCGGGCCTGGGTCGCATACGTCGCATAGGTCGCATGGGTCCCATAGGACCTATGCGACCCGAGACCGCCGGCATCGAAGCGTCCAGAACTTCCGGGCACCTCGCGCGTTGACTGGCCGATGCGGTGATACCCTCGCTCGCGTTCGAGTCGGGGGCGGGTGTTTCCGCTGCGCTTCGTTCGATGCTCGGTCGGCCGGGGGCTGTGCTGCCTCGTGCCAGGAGAGAGCCCATGAGAGAGCCCAGTCAGGTCCGTTGGATGGTGACCCCGTGCGCCGTGCTCGCCGCATTGGCGCTGCTGCGGTGCGTGCCGCAGGAGCAGAACAGCACAACGCCGCAGACGCCCGCGGATCCCGGACAACAGCAGAAGGGCCGCCTCGCCACCACCGAGCAGCTGGGCGGCCCCAGGCGCTACCTGACCGCCTTGAGCACCGACAAGCCGGTCTACAAGAATCGGCGAGACCGTCTATGCGCGCGGCGTGCTCCTCGACGCCTTCGACCGCAGCCCGCTCCCGAACGACGCGCAGGCGACCGCGATGCTTGAGCTGCGGGGCCCCAAGGGCGAAGTCCTCCTCAACACCAACACAGCGAGCCAGGACGGCGTCTGGGCGCTCAACTGGACGGTGCCCGAAGGCCAGGCCGGCGGCGAGTACACGCTCAAGGTCACCTACCCCTGGCACGGCCACGCGGGCGCCGAGCGGAAGTTCGACGTGCGCGTCTACCGTGCCCCGCGCCTCAAGTCGCAGATCGTCTTCCTGCGCGACGGCTACGGGCCCGGCGACAAGGTCACCGCCACGCTCGACGTGAAGCGCGCCGAGGGCGGCGTCCCGGCCGGCGCCAAGGTCACCGCCTCCGCCCGCGTCGACGGCGCCGAGGTCGCCAGCGTCCCTGCGACCGTGGACTCGGTCGGCCGCTGCACGGTGAGCTTCGACCTGCCGGTGCAGATCGCCAAGGGCGAGGGCTCGCTCGCGTTCGCCATCGAGGACGGCGGCGTCGTCGAGACCGCCACCAAGACCATCCCCATCCTGCTGCAGACGCTCGACCTCGCCCTCTACCCCGAGGGCGGCGACCTCGTCCCCGGCGTGCCCAACCGCGTCTACTTCCAGGCGCGCACGCCGGCCCAGAAGCCCGCCGACATCGTTGGCGACGTCGTCAAGGCCGGCACCAACGAGAAGGTCGCCTCCTTCAAGAGCGAGCACGAAGGCCGCGGCCGCTTCGAGCTCACGCCCGTCGCCGGCGCCCGGTACGAGCTGCGCGTCACCGAGCCCGCCGGCATCCGCACCCCGTTCGCGTTTCCGGAGAACCTCGGCGCCGTCGCGCTCAAGAGCGCTCAGGACCTCGCGGCCGGCAAGGAGCCGCTGCGCTTCCAGCTCTCGTCGGCGAGCGGCCGGGCCGTGAAGGTGACGCTCAGCGCCCGCGAGCGCGAGCTCTCGTCGCAGAAGGTCTCGCTCGCGGCCGGCAGCGCGTCCGAGGTTTCGCTGGACGCCAAGGACGGGGAGGGCGTGCTGACCGCCACGGTCTGGGACGAGCAGGGCACCCCGCTCGCCGAGCGCCTCGTGTTCCGCAAGCCGGCCAAGGCGCTGACCATCGAGATCAAGGCCGACCGCCAGAACTACGTCCCCGGCGGCGAGGCGTCGCTGACGGTCAAGACGCTGCGCGACGGCAAGGCGGTCTCGGCGCTGGTGGGCCTGACGGTCACCGACGACAGCGTCCTGGAGATGATCGAGAAGCGCGAGCAGGCGCCCCGCCTGCCGGTGATGGCGTTGCTCGAGCCCGAGGTCAAGGACCTGGCCGACGCGCACGTCTACCTGGACGAGAAGAACCCGAAGGCACCGCTCGCGGTCGACTTGCTCCTCGGCACCCAGGGCTGGCGCCGCTTCGCCACCGCGCGCCTCGCCGATCTCCAGGGGCCCGATGGCGACGCGCTCAAGCGCGCGCTCGCCTTCCGCATCCCGCCGCCGCCCCAGCCCAAGTACGACATTCGCCGCAAGGCGATGGCGGCCATGGAAGGCGCAGCGCCTCCGCCCGCCCCGGTCGCGGTCGCCATGCCGCAGGCTGCTCCCATGCCGATGAAGAAGGGCGAGGCGATGGAGGAGAAGAAGGCGATGAAGCCAGGCGCGCCTCCGCCACCTGCCGCCCCGGCACCCGTGGTGGCCCAGGGGCCGATGCGTGCGCCCGCGGCCGAACGGGCAGTCGGCACCGGCAGGGCCGGGTTGGCCAAGGACCGCGGGATCCTCGCTGGCAAGGCAGACCTGGACGAGGACTTCGCCCAGGCGCGGATCGCCTTCAAGCCGCCTCCCGTCTTCGTCCGCGAGTTCGCGCACCAGGTGAGGACCGGCCGCCAGCCGACCGACCGTGTCGACTTCGCCGAGACGCTCTACTGGAACGCGGGCGTGAAGACGGACGTGAACGGCGAGGCCACGGTGAAGTTCGGTCTCTCCGACGCGGTAACCACCTTCCGCGCCTTCGCCGACGGCGTCGCTGGCGACGGCGCGCTCGGCTCGGCCAGCGCCGGGCTCGAGTCGGTGCAGCCGTTCTACGTCGAGGCCAAGCTGCCGCTCGAGGTGACGAGCGGCGACGTCATCAGGCTCCCCATCGCCCTGGTCAACGGCACCGAGCAGCCGCTGCCCGGCGGCTCGCTCGACGTGCGCGCTGGCGGCGACCTGCGCATCGGGGCCGCCGAGGCCAAGGACCTCGCCGCCCAGGAGCGCGCGCGGCGGCTCGTCGACGTCACGGTCGGCGTGCAGACCAAGCCGGTGGAGATCACCTTCACCGGCAAGGCCGGCGCGTACACCGACAACCTCACCCGGACCCTGGCCATCGCGCCCAGAGGCTTCCCGTACGCCACGGCGTTCGGCGGGATGCTCAAGCCGAACGGGGCGGTTGCGCACACCATCAAGATCCCGGCGGCCTTCGTGCCCAACTCGGTCACCACTCGCATCTCGGCCTTCCCGACCCCGCTGGCGAGCATGACCGAGGCGCTGCAGCGGCTCATCCGCGAGCCGTGCGGCTGTTTCGAGCAGACCAGCTCCACCACCTACCCGCTGGTCATGGCGCAGCAGTACTTCCTGAGCCACCAGGGTGTGGACCCGAAGCTCGTCGAGGAGAGCAAGGACAAGCTGGAGCGCGGCTACCAGCGGCTCACCGGCTTCCAGTGCAAGGACAAAGGCTACGAGTGGTTCGGCCAGGACCCCAGCCACGAGGCGCTCACCGCGTTCGGCGTGATGGAGTTCACCGACATGTCCAAGGTGAAGGCCATCGACACGCAGATGCTCTCCGCGGCGCGCGACTGGCTCTCGAAGCAGCGGGACGGGCAGGGCGGGTTCAAGCGCGCGCGCCGGGCGCTGCACACCTGGATCGAGGACAAGGACTGCTCCAACGGCTACATCCTCTGGTCGCTCCTGGAGACCGGCGAGAAGGGCCTGGAGAAGGAGGTCGCCGCCTTCCGCGAGGCCGCGCCCAAGAGCCAGAACAGCTACGTCTGGGCGCTGGGCGCCAACGTCCAGGCGCTGGCCGGCAACGCGGGCGAAGCCAAGAGCCTCATGGAGAAGCTCGCCGCCAAGCAGCAGCAGGACGGCTCCGTCGGCGGCTCGACGACGTCCATCGTCGGCTCGGGCGGCGAGGCGCTCACGGTGGAGACCACCTCGCTGGCGGCCCTGGCGTGGATGAGGGATCCGAGCTTCGCGGGCCAGGTCGAGCGCGCCATCAAGTACCTGGCCGACGTCTGCAAGGGCGGCCGCTACGGCTCGACCCAGAGCACCGTGCTCGCGCTGCGCGCCATCGTCACCTACGACCAGGCCCGGGCGAAGCCTAAGGCGAGCGGCAGCGTGCGCGTGTACGTCGACGGCCAGCCGGTGGGCAGCGAGGTCGCCTTCGACGAGAAGACGCACGGCGCGATCGTGCTGCCGGAGATCGCCGAGCCTCTGGGCAAGGGCGACCACAAGGTCGAGCTGAAGACCAAGAACGGCGCGCCGATGCCGTACACCATCGAGGTCCGCTACAACGCGCTGACGCCCAACTCGGCCGCCGACTGCAAGGTCGACCTGGACGTGAAGCTCGCGCAGGAGACGGTGACCGAGGGCCAGGTGGTCGAGGCCTACGCCACGGTGACCAACAAGGCGCAGGAGCTCATCCCCACCACGGTGGCGATCGTCGGGTTGCCCGGCGGCCTCGAGCCGCGGCACGACCAGCTCAAGGAGCTGGTGAAGAAGGGCACCGTGGACGCCTACGAGGTGCTCGGCCGCGACGTCGTCCTCTACTGGCGCGGCATGCAGCCGGGCTCGAAGGTGGAGGTGCCGCTGTCGCTGGTCGCCGGCGTGCCCGGCACGTACACCGGCGCCGCGAGCCGCGCGTACCTGTACTACACGGACGAGCTGAAGACCTGGAAGGACGGGCTCAAGGTCGCCATCGCGCCGAAGTAGTCGGCCAATCCAATTCCGTGACGGAAGTCGAAGGCCGGCGTGTCGAATGCCGGCCTTCGCGTTTACGCGCGAGCTTCATGCGCCGCGTCGTTGGAGCTGCCGGCCTCCGCGCCGGGTCGGACGGACGGTCGGTCGTCGGGGCAGTACCGAACGGGGAGTCACGCCAGGTCGCGGATGAGCCCAAAGACGAACGGAAAGGGCCGCCGCCCCAGCGGGTCCCATCCGGCAACGTGCGCCGCGGTGACGATCTCCCGAACGACCTTGGGCGTCACCGCGGTCTGGTGCGGGCTCAGCCAGTTGTCGGGTCGGCTGACCCGCAGGTTGACCACCAGCACGCTGTGCGCGCCCTCGGCGCAGGACTGCACGGCGAGCACCATCGGGCCTTCGAAGGCCCCTTGGTGGTACGTGGGCCTCTTGCGAATTCGCCAGCGGTATTCGGCGGCGCCCACCCGGACCCGGCGGCTGCCCTTGGATGGAAGCGTCACCGCGGCTCAGTCGTCCTGAACGGGCGGCTTGCGGCGCATCATCGAGCGGACGACCTGGTAGACGCCGAAGACGGCCACCAGGACCCCGACGCCCATCGCGACCTTGGGGTTGTCGCCCAGGAAGACGAACCGGTACTTGCCGGTCGAGGCGAGGGCGATGACCGCGATGCCGACGAGGACGTTGAAGATTCCGGCTGCCATGTCGGCCTCCGAGTGGCTGAAAGGCGAAGCGAGAAAGCCGGCCGCGAGGCCGGCACCGACTACTGCTTCTTGAGCAGCGCGGTGACCGCGTCCGTCTCCGCCGCGGTGAAGGCGTCGCGGCTGAAGCTCGCGTCCACGACGTCGCCCAGGTCGGCGGAGCCCGGCACCTTGCACTCGAACTCCTGCGCCTTCTTCTTGCCCTTGCCGGTCACCAGCTCGCCCGCGGCCACCACGCGCTGCGCCATGTAGCGGACGTAGGCGCTGTAGACGGCGCCGTCCTTGCCCTCGTAGCTGATGGCCACCACCTTGGCGCCGCTGGCCTTGGCCTCGGCCTTGTAGACGAACGCCTTCTTCGGGTCGGTGCCGGACTCGGGCCAGCTGCGCTCGACCTTGCCGGGCTTGCCGATGCGGTACTCGATGGTCCCGCTGGGCACCGCGGCCTTCGGGTCGAAGTCCTTGCTGGCGCAGACCGAGAGCGTCTTGCCGCCCTTGGCCATCTCGCAGCTCAGGATCGCCTTCTCGCCGACCAGGCACAGGCCGGTGGTGGTCTCGGGCGCCTCGGGAATCGCGCCGACCTCGGTGCCGCAGGCCGGGCAGGAGGTCTCGCCGCCCAGGAGGCGCGCGCCGCAGCCCTTGCACTTGCGCTCCTTGCCGTCGGCCTTCGCCTCGCCCTTGGCGTCCGCTTTGGCCTCGGCCTTCTTCTCGGCCGCGAACGCGGCGGCGGGGACGACGAGCGCAATCGACAGACCGAGAACGGCGACGAGGCGAGTCATGGAAGTCCTCCTCCCAGCAATGAAGACCGTGCATTCAACTCCCAAGGCACGGGCTTGGGAAGGACTCTGCCGAGGCCCGCGTCATTCACCCAGCTTCATCGGGGGAGCGCGCCTGCTGCGGAGGGGCACGTTCTTCATGTCACAAAGTAGCTGCCTATCTTCAGCAGGGCGGAGATCGGCTCCAGTAGGTGCTCGTGGTTCCCCTCTCCCGCCAGCGCGAAGCCCCCCGCCTGGGACGGCCCCTGCCCGAAGCGCCGTGTGGTCCCTAGCTTGCCGAGCGATCGCGCAAGTCTGGGAGGGGATGAAATGGAGCCGATGCAGCCGATGATCCCGAGCAACTACTACCGCCTGCCGTGGACCCTGACGGACAACGTGCTGGCGTGGCTGGAGCCGACCAAGCGCTGCAACCTCTACTGCGAGGGCTGTTACTCGCGCAACGAGCCGCGCTGGGACAAGTCGCTCCAGCAGGTCCGCGCCGACATGGACCTCTTCACCTCGCGCCGGCGCTTCGACTCGGTCTCCATCACCGGCGGCGACCCGCTGATGCACGACCAGATCGTGGAGATCGTCCGGCTCATCAAGAAGGACTACGGGCTCAAGCCGGTTCTCAACACCAACGCCCTGGCGCTGACGCCGGACCTGGTGCGCGAGCTCGAAGCGGGCGGGGCTCTTCGGCTTCACCTTCCACATCGATTCGAGCCAGCACCGCCCGGGCTGGAAGGACAAGAACGAGGTCGAGCTGAACGAGCTGCGGCTCCAGTACGCCCAGATGGTGGCCGACGTCGGCGGGCTCTCGGTGGCCTTCAACTCCACCGTCTTCCCGCACTCGCTCCAGTACGTGCCGGGGATGCTCGACTGGGCGCGCGAGCACATCGACATCGTCCACTCGATGGTCTTCATCCTCTTCCGCACCAGCCGCACCGCCGACTTCGAGTACCTGGTGCGCGGCAAGCGGATCGACCCCAAGGAGCTCGTCTACTACGACGAGTCGAAGCTGCCCAAGCCGCTGACCGCGCCGGAGGTCGTCGCCAAGATCCGCGAGGCCGACCCCGACTTCGCGCCCAGCGCCTACCTGGGCGGCACGCGCGACGCGAGCTCCTTCAAGTGGCTGCTCGCCGGGCGCATCGGCGACAAGGAGCGCATCTCCGGCTACGTCGGCCCCAAGTTCATGGAGCTGGTCCAGGCGGGGCACCACTTCTTCACCGGCCGCTACGTCGCGTACTCGGACCCGATGGTCCTCAAGGCGGGACGCGCGCTGATGCTGGGCGGCGCCGCGCTCGACCCGAGCCTGCGCAAGGCGGCGCTGCGCTACTTCAAGGGGCTGGTGGCGGCGCCGTGGAGGGCGGTGGCGCGCCAGCACTTCCAGATCATCGCCATGATCCAGCCGATCGACTTCATGCCGGACGGCGAGGCCAACATGTGCGACGGCTGCCCGGACATGACCGTGCACAACGGCGAGCTCGTCTGGTCGTGCCGCCTCGACGAGCGGCTCAAGTTCGGCAGCTTCGCGCACCTGGTCCCGCGCGACGTGCCGGTCGAGTAGCCTCGGCGCGACGCCGGTAGCCATCTCCCCCTCCTCTTGGTCGGAGTGGTCGGAGGGGATGGGGGCGGGTTCGCGGGTAGAATGCGCGCCGACGAGCCACCCGGGTGGAGCCGACATGCGCTGCCTGACCGACGACGAGGTGATGCGCCAGCTCGAACAGTGGGGCGTCCGGTTCAATGAGAAGGGCGAGGAGGAGCTCGGCGAGTACGGGTCGCGCTTGCGGTTCCGAGTGCCGCCCGAGGCCGGCCGCCGGACCGCGCTCAGCCGCGTCATGTCGCTCTGGTTCAAGCAGGACCCCGACGTGCTGCTGGTCATCGACGAGTGGGGGCTCTTCCCGGCGTGCGAGGACCTGAACCTCTTCACGCGGCTGCGGCAGTCGTACGGCGAGGGGCGGAGCCTGCGCGAGGCGCCCGGGCACTTGTTGCGGGCGGACGAGCGCGACGCGCTGCGGTCGCTGGTGGCGCTGATGCTCTACTTCCTGTGGGGCGGGTCGCTCTTGAGCCGGACGCTGGGGCTGCTGGTGCAGATCTCCCACGACGAGACCATCGGGGTGTACGCGAAGGACGCCGCCCGGCTCGAGGAGATCCGCGGCGACTTGCGGTCCTTCAAGGTCGTCGAGGTCGAGGTGGCGAAGTAGCGCAGGATCAGCGCGCTACGGGCTGTAGCTGACCGAGGCCGCGAAGTCCGGATCGCGCACCGGCGCAGCGTAGCGCCCGCGCACCGCCCAGACCGCCGCCGCCACCACCATTCCTCCGATTCCCACGAACGCCGTCAGGTCGGTGAAGTACGGCGCCGGATTGCCGGGGTGGATCTCCGGCATCAGGACCCAGTACACGTCGAAGTAGTGCACCGCGAGCGTCCAGATCCCCACCGTGGCGAGCAGCCGCGGCCGCCGTTTCAGCTCCCGCGAGAGCAGCGCGAAGAACGGCAGCGCGAACTGGCCGACGACGACGAAACCGGTGAGCCAGGCCCAGCCGCCCTTGGACCGGGTTACGAAGAACGGGATCTCGTCCGGCAGGTTGGCGATCCACTTGAGCATGCCCTGCGAGAACGCCATCCACGCCCAGAAGGCGACGAAGGCGAGCATCAGCTTGCCCAGGCTGTGGAAGTGGTCGCGGTTGAGCAGCGGCCCGAACGAGTCCGGGCCGTCCATCAGCGCCCCCGCTAGGACCAGCAGCGCCAGCACGCCCACCACCGACCCGCCGAACCAGTACAGCCCGAGGATCTCCGAGCGGAACGTCAGGCTCGGCGACATCAGCCAGTCGTAGGCCGCGAAGGTCATCGCCATCCCGACCGCCGGGAGCGCGCCCGCCGCCAGGCGCCGCTGCCGGACGGTCAGCAGCGGGTCGCCGGTCACGTCCTGCCGCACCGACCAGCGGAAGAGGAAGAAGGCGACCACGGCCCAGATGCCGAAGTAGAGGGCCGCGCGGATCAGGAAGAACGGCACGTTCAGGTACCAGGTCCGGAACTCGATCTTCTCCAGGACGTCCCTGGGCAGATCGGTCGGCGGCGAGGTCCAGGAGAAGACGCCCTTCATCCCCAGCGCGATGGGCACGAACAGCACCGCCAGCGGCACCACGGTCAGCGCCATCACCTCCAGCACACGGCGCAGCGCCACCGGCCAGCGCGCGTGGGAAGCGTGGAAGGCCTGCAAGAGCGCGAGCGCCGAGACGGCCAGCCCCGACCAGTAGGCGAAGGAGACGAGGTACGAGAAGCCGGCCTGTCGAGGCCGCAGCAGCGCGCCGACGCCCGTGAGCACCAGGCCGAGCACGCCGACCGCCGCCGACGCGAGGAGCAGGCGTCGCCCGCCGCGATAGACGGTCGCCGGCGAGGTGGGAGCGTCGGTCACGGCGGCTCCTCCTGGAGCTTCTTCTGCTGCTCCGGCGGGATGGACTGAAGTGGCATCGACTGGCTCAGCTGCAGCGCCTGGACATAGGCCACCACCTGCCAGCGCTGCTCGACGTCGAGCAGATCCGAATAGGACGGCATGAACCCGAAGCCTCGGGTCACCACGCCGTAGAAGAAGCCGGGGGGCCGGTCGCGGAAGTCGTGCAGCGACGGCGGCGGCCGCAGCGACATTTTGTGCGCGACCACGCTGTCCCCGGTACCCGTCAGGCCGTGGCACGTCGCGCAGAGGATCTCGTAGTGCGCGCGGCCCTTCTCCACGGCCTCGCGGCTGAGCGGCACGGGGATCTGCTGGACGGGCGTCCCATCGGCCGCCAGGCCCTCGACGACGGGCGAAGCGCCCAGCTTGCGCTCTCGCGGGACCGTTCCCGGAACCGGCGGTCGCATCTGCCGCCCGTCGGCGAAGAAGGCGCTTTCGCCATAAGGCAATGCCTTGGGCTGAACCTTCATCGGGTCGATGTCCTGCGGGTAGCAGGCAGCAGCGGCGTCGATGCAGAGGACGCAGGCGGCGAGCAGGGCCAGCCGGCTCATGGCTCCTCCTCGTAGACGACGGACAGGTCCTTGCCGCCCAGCCCTTCGAGCTCGGAGCTGACCGTCTTCACGTCCCACTTCGACGGATCCAGCCCGAGCGACAGCCACAGCCCGTCGACGGTCGCGGACCGGAACGGCTCGGCGAGCTGCGTCGGGTGGAACGGCATGGGGAAGCGGAAGAGCCACAAGAGCGCGAACAGCGCCGAGAGCCCGCCGAAGAGCACCGCCAGCTCGAAGGTGATGGGCACGAACGACAGGAACGCATGCGGCGGCCGGTTGCCGACGTTGATGGGCCAGTCGATGGCGTTGCAGAACAGCTGCATGGAGTAGCCGACGCCCGCCCCGGACATCCCGGCGATGAGGACGGTGAGCGGAACCGTGGAGCGCTTCAGCTCCAGCACCTCGGACGCGCCCTCGATGGGAAAGGGGCTGAAGAGGTCGATGGCCGAGTGACCGCCGTCGCGCAGCTTGCGCGCCGCCTCCAGCAGCAGTGCCGGCGACTCGAAGCGGGCGAGGACGAGGGCGTGCGTGGTCGTGGGCATGGGGTCTCACGCCTCCGCCTTCAGGTGCGGCGCCTCGGTCCGGGCCTTCTCCTCGGCCAGGTGATGGCGCAGCTCGCGGACCTCGCTCACCGGGATGGGCGGCACGAACTTGAGGAAGAGCAGGAACGCGGTCAGGAAGAAGCCGAGCGTGCCGGCGAAGAGACTCCAGTCCACCCAGGTCGGGCCGTAGCTCCACCAGCTGGCCGGGAGGAAGTCGCGGTTGAGGGCCCGCAGGATCAGGACGAAGCGCTCGAGCCACATGCCGACGAGCACGCCGAGCGCGACCACCGCCGAGACCGCGCTGCTGCGCCGCGCCCGCCCGAACCAGTGGACCTGCGGGAGCACGAAGTTGAGGAAGAGCAGCAGCCAGAACAGCGGCGCCAGCGGCCAGCCCAGCTCCTGGTTGAACCAGTAGGTGGCGATGGCGTACCGGTCGCCCGAATACCAGGCCATGAAGTTCTCGGTGGCGTAGCCGTAGAAGACCGTCCAGCTGGTGGCGAGGATCAGCTTGTTCATCGCCTCGACGTGCCGGACGGTGACCACCGCCTCGAGCTTGTAGAGCCGGCGCGCGGGCAGGACGAGCAGGAGCACCATCGCGAAGCCGCTGAAGATGGCTCCGCCGACGAAGTAGGGCGGGAAGATGTCCTCGTGCCAGCCGGGCATCACCGAGACGGCGAAGTCGAAGCTGACGATGGTGTGGACGGACAAGACCAGCGGGGTCGCGAGCCCAGCCAGGAGCAGGTAGGCGACCTGGTAGTGGTGCCAGTGCCGGGCCGAGCCGCGCCAGCCGAGCGAGAAGAGGCCGTAGACGAAGCGCTTGAGCTTGGAAGCTCGAGGCGTCGCGCAGCGCGCCCAGGTCGGGGACGAGGCCGACGTACCAGAAGACGAGCGAGATGGTGAAGTAGGTGCTGACCGCGAAGACGTCCCAGGTCAGCGGGCTCTTGAACTGCGGCCAGACGCCGGTCGTCGCCGGGTAGGGGAGCAGCCAGTAGAAGAACCAGGGCCGGCCCAGGTGCAGCAGCGGGAAGAGCCCGGCCATCATCACCGCGAAGAGCGTCATCGCCTCCGCCATGCGGTTGATGGAGGTGCGCCACTTCTGCTGGAAGAGCAGCAGGATGGCGCTGATGAGCGTCCCGGCGTGGCCGATGCCAATCCACCAGACGAAGTCGGTGATGGCGAAGGCCCAGGCCACCGGGATGTTGATGCCCCAAGTGCCGACGCCCACGAAGACGGTCACGGTGATGCCGACCACCAGCAGCCCCGAGAGCGCCATCCCCAGGCCGAGCAGGCGCAGCCAGGTCTTGCTCGGCGGCTGCCAGACAGGCGCGAAGAGCGCCTGCGTCAACTCGGCTTGCGTGGGCAGGCCGACGAGCACCGGCGGCGGCTCCAGCGCCTGTGCGCGCGCCTCGGCGCTCTGGTTCGGGGCGGTCATGACCTAGGCGAGCTCCGGGTTCGGGTTCTCGATGCGCGCGAGGTAGGCGGTCCGCGGCCGCGTGCCCAGCTCGTGCAGGGCGAACGTCGTCTGCGCCGACTCGTGCAGCCGGCGGACGCGGGAGGCGGGGTCGGCGAGGTCGCCGAAGACAATCGCCTCGGTCGGGCAGGCCTGGGCGCACGCGCTCACCACCTCGCCGTCCTTGAGGTCGCGGCCTTCGCGGCGGGCGTCGATCCGCGCGCGCTCGATGCGCTGCACGCAGTAGGTGCACTTCTCCATCACGCCGCGGCTGCGCACCGTCACGTCCGGGTTCATCTTCAGCGCCGCGGGCTCGGCGAGGCGGTAGTTCCAGTCCAGGAAGTTGAAGCGCCGCACCTTGTACGGACAGTTGTTCGAGCAGTACCGGGTGCCGACGCAGCGGTTGTAGACCTGCTCGTTGAGCCCCTCGTCGCTGTGTACGGTGGCGTTGACCGGGCAGACGTACTCGCAGGGCGCGTAGCGGCAGTGCTGGCACGCCATGGGCTGGTTGATCGTCCGCGGCGGCGCAGAGCCTCCCTTCTTCTCGGGCTCGAGGTAGTAGCGGTCGACGCGCAGCCACTGCATCTGGCGGTGGTTGCGGACGTGGGCGAAGCCGACCGCGGGGATGTTGTTCTCGGTGACGCAGGCCAGCACGCACGCCTCGCAGCCGGTGCAGCGGCCGAGGTCGATGGCCATGGCCCACTGGTGGCCGGGGTAGGGCCAGGGCGCGAAGAGGGTCGGCAGCTCGCTGCGGTGCTCCTCGAAGCGCTTCGGATCGCGCTCGAGCTCGTCGCGCCGCGCCGAGGGCGCGTGGGGGCGGCCTTCGAGGCGGAAGTGAGCCTGGGTGCTCGCCAGCTCGTGCTTGCCGGCGGCCTTGGCGATCACCACGTCGGGGGCCGACCAGAGCGCGTCGCTGGTGCGCAGCGGGAAGGCGTCGACGCCCACGGTCGAGGCGACCGTGAGCGCGGGAGCGCGCCGTCCCTGCCCGAGCCAGAGGGTGGCGCAGCCGTCGGCGTGCCCGGGGGAGACGAGCACTGGGGCGTCGATGCTGTGCCCAGCTCTTCGCAGCCGGAGCACGTCCTCGTCCTTCACTCCGAGCTGCTGCGCGGTGGCGGGGCTGACGAGGACCGCGCTGCCCCAGGCGAGCTTGGTGATGGGCTCGGGAAGCTCCTGGACCCGCGGCAGGTTGGCGAGGCGCCCGGCGTCCGTCTTGTGGTCGGAGGCGAAGGAGAGCTCGAGGCGCGAGGGCGCGGCGGAGGCGAGCTTCGGCAGCGCGCGCACGGCGCCGGCCATCGCGGTCAGGTCGGGCTCGAGGGTCAGTGGCTGCGAGGCCGTGCCGGGGATGACGCCGTCGGCGAGCCAGCGCTCCCAACGGGCTTCCAGCGCAGCACCAGGTCCCTCGCGGCCCTGCCAGAAGCGGCGCAGGAGCGTGAAGGCGCCCAGGTCCGACTCGCCCAGGAAGCTGGCCAGCACTTCGGCCTCGGTCACGCCGCCGAAGAGCGGCGCGATGAGCGGCTGGACGAGCGAGGCGGTGCCGTCGGCGGCGCGGGCATCGCCCCAGGACTCGAAAGGATGGGCCGCCGGCACGAACCACTCGCAGGCCCGGGCGGTCTCGTCCTCGTAGAGGCCGTGGTAGACGGCGTGCGGGACCTTGGGCAGCGCCTGCGCGAAGCCGAGGTCGGCTGGCGCGGTGAAGGCCGGGTCGTGGGCCGAGACGAGCAGGGTGTCCACGGCGCCGGAGCGCAGCTCGTCCGCGAGCGAGCGCAGGGAGGCGTCTGCCGCGGTCGAGGCGGGAAGCAGCGGCGGCGTGAAGCGGACGGTGGAGTCGAAGGCGCGCAGCGCCCAGTTCATTGCGTGCGTCAGGGCATGGAGCACCGGCGGGAGCGCCGGCCCGGCGACGACGACGGCTTGACCCGGGCGCGACGCCAGATCGGCGGCCACGAGGTGCGCCCAGCGCCGAAGCTCCGGGCGGCCGGTGATCCGGTCGGGAGGGATGGGCAGTGCGGCCAGCCGCTTGCCGACCGGGAGCGCGGAGGCTTCCCCAGCAGCGCCCACGCCATGGCCTCCAGCTCGCTGGGGCGCAGGGCCAGGCGGTGATCGGCGACGGTGCCGGTGGGCGAGAAGCTGGGTTCGCAGACGTAGAGCCGGTTCATCTCGGCCTTGGGGTCGCGGCGGGCGGCCCAGGCGCGCGCGTGGCGCAGCGCCTGCGGGTCGTCGTCGAGCGGGTCGGCGCCCAGGCAGACGATGACGCGCGCCTTGGACAGGTCGAGCTGGACGTCGACGGGTTGGCCGAAGGCGAGCTGAGCGCCGAGCGGAGGGCTGGCGGAAGCGAGGGGATCGAAGGCGACGAAGCGCGCGCGCGGGAAGCGCTGCAGCAGGCGCGCCCGCAGGTCGAGCAGAAGCGGGGAGGCCGTCGGCTCGACGAGGAAGCGGAGCCGTTCGCCGCCGTCCTTGAGGTGTGCGTCGGCGCGCTCGAAGGCCTGGCGCTGGAAGGTCTCCCAGCTGGCCGGGCCTGCGGCAGCGCCACCCCGGCGGCGGAACTCGCGTGCGCGGTCGGGGTCGTAGAGGAGATCGAGCGCGGCCTGCTCGTAGAGGCCGGTGGCCCCCAGGCTCGCGGGGTGGTCCGGGTTGCCTTCGACCTTGACCGGCCGCCCTTCCCAGCAGGTGACGAGGACGCCGCGCGCGTAGCCTCGCGTGGTGAGCGCCGTGGCGAAGTGCTGCGGGACGCCAGGAGCGATCTCCGGTGTCAGCTTCGAGTACGGGAGGATCTTCTGGGCCGGTGGCCGGACGCAGGCCGAAAGCGCCAGCGAGGCCGCGCTCAGGCCGGCAAACTGGAGGAACCCGCGCCGCGACAGCCGAGAGTCGCGGTCGAGTTCCGCGTCGGAGGCCCGAAGCCCGAGGCCCGGAGGACGAAGCCCGTCGTCTATCGATGGCATGTCGTGCAGCTCACGCGCGCGTGGACCTGGTAGCGGGCCGCCAGCTCACGGGCGAGCCGGTCGCGGTCGGGCGGCGGCTCCCAGGTCATGCTGGCGATCTGCTCGGGCGGGCGCAGCTCGGCCTCCGGCGCGCGATGGCAGCCGAGGCACCAGCCCATGTTGAGCGGCGAGACCTGCTCCACCGCCGGCATCTGGTCGACGCGCCCGTGGCAGCTGCGGCAGCCGATGCCCTTGGCGAGGTGGGCGGAGTGGTTGAAGTAGACGAAGTCCGGCAGCGTGTGCACGCGCCGCCACGGGATGGGGCGGTCCGAGAAGTAGCTCTCGCGGACCGGCTCCAGCAGCGGGCTCTTGTTCCAGATCTGCGCGTGGCAGCCCATGCAGCGCTCGGTGCTGGGGACTCCGGCGGTGGCGGAGCGGGTGGCCAGCGCGTGGCAGTAGCGGCAGTCGATGCCGTCGTCGGCGGCGTGGTGCCGGTGGTCGAACTGGACGGGCTGCTGGATGGGGTAGGCCTGGTTGGTGAAGAAGGCGGTGCGCGCGTAGAGCAGGACGAAGCCCAAGGCCACGACGGGGCCGGCCAGCAGCGCCGCGAAGGCGAGGCGGGCCCAGGTGTTGGTGCTCGGCCGGAAGACGCTCATGGCGGCCGCAAGGCGTACTCACTGCCGAAGCCGCCCGCACCTGTCGCGGTGTCGGTTTCGATGGCGCTGACCGGAGGCGGACAGGCCAGACGTCGGGAGGTGGTCAGACGGGCGGCGCGCCGTCGGGGGACGCACAGGTGCGCGCGAGCACCTGGTCGATGGCCCGCAGCGCCTCCAGCGCTCCGGCGGCGACGCCCACCTGGCCGCGCCGTACCTGGGCCTCGCGCACGTTGATGCGCACGAGGCTCGCCCCGCGTGCATTGCGAGAGGTGGATCTCGCAGACGCGATCTTCGGCGAAGCCCGCCTTCTGGATCTGGCCGTCGACGTTGGAGGTGAAGACGAACGAGCCGCCCGCGAGCCGCTCGCTCCAGTGCCGGAGGATGGAGAAGCCTTCATGGGGAACGGTCGCCCGGTAGAGCGCCAGGCGGTGCCCGTAGAAGCCCCAGGCGAGCGGCGGGTCCTCGCGGAACCAGCGCGGGCGAGCGCCATGACGTCGAGGCCGAGGGCCTTGGACGGCGGGTAGGCCGTCCAGAAGCCCTCGGGCCCCCGGAAGTCGGGCAGGCCAGAGTCCACTCTCATGCCTGCGCCGCCACACACCACCAGAGCTCGCGCTCGCCGGAGGAGGTCCGCAGCGGCTAGTATGGCGGGGTCGTTCATGGCTCGGTCTCCTGGAGCGGTCCTCGGAACGGGCTGCCCCAGCCGGGACATCGTCTCCATCTTCCTCAGAGTGAACATGCAAGGGAACACGACCCCAGACGACGGCCCCCTTGCTCCCGCCACGGCACGCCGCCGCGCGTGGATCCGGCGGTTCGTCTTCTGGTGGGTCGTGGGGATGATGTCCGACGCCATGCTGATGTTCGTGGGCGTGGACAAGCTGCACATCGACCCCGACCCGACCTGGACCATCGTCGTCGCCCTGTTCGTCGTGCCCTGGTCGCTGGCGGCGGCGCTGACCTGGCGGGCGAAGCGGCGCGGGACGCTGGAGGAGCCCGACGCCTGGCCCCGCTGGGCTCTGGTCGGCCTGGTGATGTTCACGCTGTGGGCGACCATCTACCTGCTGGTCAGCCGCCTCCCCGACCCGAGCCGCGTCCACTACTTCTCGACCGAGCTCGAGTCGAACATGCTGCTGCGGCCCGCGTACGCCCTGCTCTACGTGCTGCTCTACCCCATCTTCGTGCTGCCGTTCTTCTCGGTGCGGGACCCGGCGGTCATGCGCCGCCTGGTCATCAGCTACCTGGTGATGATCGTCTTCTGCTCCGTCGTCTTCGTGGCGTTTCCGGTGGGCGTCGAGCGCCCGCCGATGCCCGCCCAGGACGATCTGGGGACCTGGGTCCTGAGCATGGTCTGGGCCACCGACGTGTCCTGGAACTGCATGCCCTCCGAGCACTGCATGGCGGCGATGCTCGCGGCGCTGGCCTGCTGGGAGAGCGACAAGCGGGTGGGCGCGTTCGCGTTCCTGGCGACGCTCTGCATCGGCCTGTCCACGCTCTTCACCAAGCAGCACTATCTGGTGGACGTGTTCGTCGGGTTCGCGCTGGCGCTGGTGCTCCATGCCTCGGTGCGGCTGAGCGTCTGGCGCAACCTCGACGTGCTCCCCAACGGCTCGTCGGACGTGCTCGAGCGCATCTTCGGGCGGTAGGGTGTGGACCCGGCTTCCAAGCCGGGGCCATCCAGAGCATCGGTGGAATCTGAGGCGCGCCAGAGGATAGTGCCCGGACTCAGCATCTGAGGTGCGCCCAAGACGCTCTCTTTCGGGAAGGTGACCTCGGCGTGGAAGCCGGGCCCACACCTAACGAGCTTCCAAGCCAGCCCACCGTTCGACCAATCGAGCTCAGTTCGGCTCGACGATGACTGGGGCGAGCGTGGTCACGCCCGCGCCCGCGAACTTCTTGTCGGCGTAGGTCTCCACCAGGCAGGCCGAGCCGTCCTTGTTGGAGATCTCCACGAGGTGGCCGGCGTACGAGAAGCCGTAGACCTTGGTGTCCCAGGCGGCGATGCCGTACATGCTGCCGTAGCCGGTCGACGTGTCGGCGCAGGTCGAGGACTTGACCACCTGACCGCGGACGGACTTGGTGACCGAGGTCTTGTTGCCCAGCGAGAGCTTGGGCACGTCGATCTCCACCAGCGTGTCGACGGTGTTGCAGCCGGTCTTGCTCGGCGGGTTGGGGCAGTCGACGACGGTGGCGAAGCCGACCGGGCTGCCCGAGTTGGTCAGGAACACGATGTCGCCGGAGAGCTCCCAGGCCTTGCCGACGTTGGCCGCCTTGTAGGTGTGCCCGTGGCCGTCGTCGGCCGGCACGGTGCCGAAGGTGCCGACTTGGGTCGCGTTGCCCTGGTCGTCGACCGCCCACAGCTCGCCGGCGCTGTTGGCCGCCACCAGCATCTCGTTGGTGCCGAGGACGCCGGCAGGCGCGAAGGTCAGGCCGTAGAAGCTGCCGCTGCCGGAGTTCTTGATGGTCCAGGTGGCCGAGCAGTGAACGGTCGACCCGTTGATCTCGATCGGGTGGACGGCCGAGGAGCTGACGCCGAAGAGCTTGCCGTCCTTGTCGATGGCGATGTCGGTCTGGCTGCCGCAGTCGAAGTCGCCGACCGGGTCGAGCGTCATCGGCGCCGTGTTCGGCGAGCCCTTGAAGAGAGTCGTGCCCGTGTGCGCGAAGATCAGGGTGGGGCCCACGATCTCGGCGTCGGGCCGGAAGCCGGTGTCGGGGAGGGGGTTGATGATCAGGTCGTCGGCGTCGAGGCCGGAGGAGCTCGCGTCGGGCCGGCCGTGGCCAGCGTCGCGTCCGGCGCTACCAGGGTCGCCACAGCCGACGGCGAGGGCGACGCCGAGCGAAACAGAGAGGAGGGAGAGGGTCAGGAGGCGGTGCATGGCGTGCTGCCTTTCAGTGCCGGCCGGCGGTCTCTGGAAGGGAGAGTACTCGCCGGCCGCAGAGAAAGCAGCCGTCAGAAGAGCTTTCTCGAGTCCAGCATCAGCGTGACCGGGCCGTCGTTGACCAGGGCGACCTGCATGTCGGCGCGGAAGACGCCCTCGCCGACCTCGACGCCCTTCTCGCGGCAGGCGGCGCAGAACTGCTGGTAGAGCTCGTTGGCGCGGACCGGCTCCATGGCGTCGGTGAAGCTCGGCCGCTTGCCGCGCCGGACGTCGCCGAAGAGCGTGAACTGGCTGACCACCAGCAGCTTCCCGCCGGCCTCCTGCACCGAGCGGTTCATCTTGCCCTGCTCGTCCTCGAACACCCGCAGGCCGACGACCTTCTCGGCGAGGTAGTCGAGGTCCGCCTTCTCGTCGCCAGCGCCCACGCCGAGGAGCACCAGCAGCCCCTTTCCGATGGAGGAGACGACCTGCCCGGAGACGGTGACGGAAGCCTGGGAGACCCGCTGGACGACGGCGCGCATGTCCGGCTTGTACCGCGAACCCATGTAAAGGATGCGGGAATTGGGTGATGCGGGTCACACCTCGCCAGATTCCCGAGTGACTGCGGGAGGCTGCCGCGTCAAAGCAGGGGCGGGGAAGAAAACGCCGCCCATGGCCGTCTGAGGCTCAACCAGCGGGCAAGGAGGCGGCGATGGCGACGGGCAACCTGAACCTCCACGGCGGCATGTCGGTCCTCAAGCTCGGCGGAGAGTGCGTCGGTCTCAACCTGCTCGTGGCAGCGCTGGCGGTCGGAGGAGCCCAGGCCGGGATGTGGCTGGCGGACGCCGACGGCAGCGCGGTCGGCCTCGCGGCGGGGCTCTTCGTGGGGCTCGTCGGCCAGGCGTTCGGAGTCGAGGCCATCGCCGGCAGACAGCGCCGCGGCTGACGTCCTCAGCCGGCCGGCTTGTCGCGCGCGATGGCGCCGACCTTCCCGTGCGTGGCCTTCAGGTAGTCGGCCGGCGCGAGGATGATCTGCGTGCCGCGGACGCCCGCCGAGACCGAGACCACGTCGAACAGCTCGATCGTCTCGTCGACGAAGGTCGGGTAGTCCTTCTTGCACGCCAGCGCGGTGACGCCGCCGCGGATGTAGCCGGTGAGCGGCTGCACCTCCTTGAGCGTCACGACCTCGATCTTCTTGTCGCCCGAGACCTGGGCCAGGCCCTTGAGGTCCAGCTCGGCGTTACCCGGAACGACCGCGAGCAGGACGCCGGTCTTGTCGCCGCGGGCGACGAGCGTCTTGAACACCTGCTCCGGGGGCAAGCCGACCTTGGCGGCGACCGTCTCGGCGGACAGGTCCTCGGGGTCGACGTCGTACTCGCGCAGCTCGTACTTCAAGCCGAGCTTGTCCAAGAGGCGGGCGGCGTTGGTCTTCATGGCGCGGGGATTATCGGCGAACGGAGGGGCCAGGGATTGAAGATACTTCGAGCATGCGCACTGGCCTTCCGGAGCTCGCCACGCTCCTCGCGATCTCGGCCGCGGCCCTGGGCTGCGGGGGCAGCGGCCGAACCGTCGCTTGGGATGGCGGCGTGGGCCTGGGCCTGACCTGCTACGACGCGAACGGCACCTACGTCGGGCCGTACCGCGCCTACGACGGCGTCTGCCTGCATGCGTACGCGGGCTACAACTGGAAGGTCGACCAGCGGACCGCGGAGCTCCGCCCCGTCTTCGACGACGACGCGCTGGCTCTCGCCTGGACCATGACCGGCTGTACCGGCGTCGAGATGGTCCGCTGCTTCGAGGCGCCCTGCATGCAGGACACGTTCGTCACCTGGGACGGAAAGGTCCGCGCCGCGCGCCGGGGCTCCTCGATGGAGATGACGACCCTGCGCTCGTACTACGAGCCCAAGGACCCTGGGGCGGTCCTCGGCTGGGACCCCGGGGAGTCGTGCGAGGACTACCGGGTGGCGATGGACTTCCTCGCGGTGCCGCTCTACGACTGCCCGGAGGCGCCTCGCCCGTTCGCGACCTTCGAACCGCCGCTGCGCCGCTCGCCCTGACCCACGCGACGGCCTCGTGCCCAATACCGATCACCGAAGGTGCAGAGCTAGCTAAAAGCCGAAGTCGGCGCGCAGCGCGCAGTGGTCGGAGCCGGCGTAGCCGCTGTTTTCACAGACCGCCTTCACGCTGCCCGGCAGGCAGGTGCCGCGCGCCTGGGTCGCGACGAAGAGATGGTCGAAGGCGTGACCGCCGAACCCCAGGTACGTCAGCTGATCCGCCGGCGGAAGGTCCTGCGCCACTCGCAGGAGCTCGCCGCTCGCGGTCAGGGCATTGATCGGATCCGAGCCTGGGTCGTCGTTGAGGTCGCCCCCCAGGACGACCAGCGCGTCGGGGAACTCGGCAGCGGAGGCGGCGACGATCTTCGCGGCCCCCTGCGCCTCGGCCAGGCGCCGCCCGGGGTCGTCGCTGTTCTGCGACTTGAAGTGAGCGGCGAAGACGATGACCCGCTGCCCGCCCTCGTCCAGGTGCACCTCCAGAAGCTCGCGGGCGAAGGATGTCGTCGTGCCGTCGGGGCGGGTCAGGGGCGTAGTGGCGGCGTGCTTGCGGACCTCGAGCAGCGTTCCTCGGGCCATCACCGCCACGTCGACCGAGCCCGGGTAGTTCATCTCGCCCAGCACCGCCACCGGGAGGACGTCGGCGAGCCGGACTGCCAGCGCGTCGAGGCAGGTCTGCGTCTCGAATCTCCTGCAGCAGAACGGCCGTCGGCTGCAGGGCGCGGATGCCCGTGGCGATCTGGTCGGCGCGGCGCTCGAACCAGTCTGGGCTCGGCACCTGCTCGAAGTTGCTGCCGCCGCAGGCGTAGGAGTCGCAGACCGAGTCGAAGAACAGGTGCGTGTTCAGCGTCGCCACGCGCACCGCGCCGTCGGGTACGGGCGGCTGGGCGTCGGGCCCGGGGCCGGCGTCGCGGCCGGGAGCCGCTGCGTCAGGTGCGCTTGGGCCGGTGTCGGAGGCGTCGGGGAAGCGGCGGAGGTCGGTGGACTCGGTCGACAGGCAACCCAGGCCGGTGAGCTGCCAGAGCGCGAGGAGGGTGGCGAGCTGGGCGAGCAGGATGCGCTTCATGCCGGCCAGCCTATCCGAATGCGGCACGATCTCCCGTGCGCCAATCAGGGGCCGTCAGGGCTGCTCGGCCTCCGGGCGAATGGACGGCGGAGAGGCGTGACCCGGATAGCTCGCCTTGAGCGTCACCTTCGTGCCATCGGAAAAGGCGACCGTCCTGGTCCCGTCAGGGTGAAAGGTGACCTCCGAGACCTCTTCGAGCCTGCCGCCCTTCGTCTCCATCGGATCCTCATTCGGCCCTGTCGCACTGCGATGTCTCAGCGCTGGGTTGCATACGGCAGACCAGTTGGGGGATTGCCTGGCGGCACTCGAGCTTGCTCAGGTTCTCGAAGCTCGGTCTCTCAGGGAGAGGCGCCTTTTCGCTGGGAATCCCAGCGGTTGACTCACTCGCCAAAGGGCGAAATCAAACCAGGTCGATTTGCCGGTGCGCGAGCGCTGGCTCGGGTGCGGCCCGCAGGAGACGCCGGGGATTCGACGCAGTCCTCAAAGCTTCGAGGGGCCGTTACCAGTCGTCTGGCAGTGCTCGGTGTGCAAGATCTCCGGAGAGCGCAGCGAAGAAGAGGGTCGGCATGCTCAAGCGCACGTTCGGCAAAAGCGGCATCGAGGTCTCGGTCATCGGCCAGGGCACCTGGAACCTGGAGCGGGACAGCCGAGCGGAGGCCGTGGCGGCGCTGCGCCGTGGGATCGACGCGGGGATGACTCACCTCGACACCGCCGAGATGTACGGCAGCGGCCGAGCCGAAGAGCTGGTCGGTGAGGCGATCGCAGGGCGCAGGGCCGAGGTCTTCCTGGCCAGCAAGGTCCTGCCGTCGAACGCGACCTACGAGGGAACCCTCGAGGCCTGCGAGCGGAGCCTGAAGCGCCTGCGCACCGACCACCTCGATCTCTTCCTGCTGCACTGGCCGAGCGAGCATCCGCTCGAGCGGACGATCGCGGCGTTCGAGAAGCTGGTCGAGCAGGGAAAGACGCGGCTGTGGGGTGTGAGCAACTTCGACGCGTCGGAAGCTCGAGGAGGCGCTGCGGCTCGCGGGGACAGGGCGGATCGCGTGCAACCAGGTCCTCTACAACCTCGACCACCGGTACTCCGAGCGCGCCCTGCTGCCGCTCTGCCAGTCGAACGGGATCGCGCTGGTGGGCTACAGCCCCTTCGGCTCGGGCGACTTCCCTTCGCCCCGGAGCGCGGGTGGGCAACGGTTGGCTTCCATCGGCGGGCGGCTGGGGGTGTCCCCGCGAGCCGTCGCGCTCGCCTTCCTGACGAGACTGCCGGGGACCTTCACGATCCCCAAGGCGGCGAGCGTGGGACATGCGCTGGAGAACGCGCGGGCCGGCACGCTGCAGCTGTCCGCGGAGGACGTCGGCGCCGTCGAGCAAGCGTTTGGCGGCGGCGGCGACGCGAGCCTGCCCGTGATCTGAGCGAGGGGGACGCCGGCCGCCCGCGATGCACGCCTGCGGCTTTGGTTTCGTCCCTCCTTTCCACGGGTTGGCGAGAACCCCTGCCGCGGTCGCGCATCCGAAGGCCGAACGAGGGGCGAGCGCGGAGCCGCCGAATCCAATCCGAGGCGTCCGGCTCAGACAGACCAAATCGGGGCGAACGAGAACGGGGCCCCACGGGATAAGGAGAAAGCCATGGGAACCGCGACCACCGACATCACCGTCAACAACTTCAAGTCCATCGTCGACAAGGACGGCATCGTGCTCATCGACTGGTGGGCCCCCTGGTGCGGACCGTGCCGCGCGTTCGGCCCCATCTACGACCGCGTCGCCGCCGCCAACCCGGACATCACCTTCGGCAAGGTCAACACCGAGGCGGAGCAGGCGCTCGCCGCCGAGTTCGAGATTCAGTCCATCCCGACGCTGATGGTCTTCCGGGACCGTGTGCTGCTCTTCGCGCAGCCGGGCATGCTGCCGCAACCGGTCCTCGAGGACCTCATCAAGCAGGTCCGCGGCCTGGACATGGACGAGGTCCGCAAGGAGATCGAAGAGCAGAAGGCCAAGGTGGCCGGCGCCAAGCCCGCCACTTCGCAGCCGGTGGCGCAAGCCTGACCGAGTCTTAAAGCGGGGAGTGTGGGACGGATGGGCCCGAGACCTTCGAGGTCTCGGGCCTTTTACTGTGCGCGCCCCGTGGCACAATCCGCCCGTGAGCCTGACCTGCCTGCCTCTGTCGCTGACTCTGCTCGTGATGCTGGCTGACCCGGACGCGGGTGGCACCGCGGTCCTCCCGCCCGTCGCCGACGACCTCTACGTGATGTCCATCGCCGGGACGCCGGTGGGGACGGTGCGGCTCACGCTCCGCGAGCGGGCGGGCGGCGGCTTCGAGTTCGAGTACGAGAGCCAGACGTACGTCAAGCGCCTGACCGCCATCGTCCGCAACCACTCGCAGGCGCGGCTCCAGCTCTCCCCGCAGCAGGTGGTCGAGCACGTCGCCGCCGAGGCGCGCGAGGGCGCGGCGCTGGTGCGCACGGTCACCGGCACGACCCGCGAGGGCCTCCTCCGGCTGACCATCGCCAAGGGCCAGTCCTTGATCCCCGGCGAGGCGAAGCAGGCGCTGCCGGCCTCGCTCGCCTTCGCGAAGCTGGGCAAGGAGAAGCGCTGCGTCGGCGCACTCGACGAGACGAACGGCGAGGTCGGACAGGTCTGCGGAGTCCGCAGCGGCGAGCAGGCGAGGGGCACTCTTCTGGGCCAGCCCTTCGTCGCCAGGCTCGTAGGGAATCGGCTCGAGCGGCTCGACCTGACCGAGCAGCATGCGTCCTTCGTCCGCACCGAGCAGCCGCCGACCTCCTTCGATCCCCCGGACCTGATGGCGGGCGGCATCGTCGGGGACGGGCTGCGGGGCCTCGAGGAGTCGGACGCGGTGCGCGTCACCCTCAAGGCCGGCAAGCCGCTGGACCTTCCCGCGGCGGGCAACCAGGCTGTCGCGCGCCAGCCCGACGGCGTGCGCGTGGACTGGGTTCGGGTCCCGGCTCCGGTCCTCGACGAGGCGTCGTGGATGGCCGCCCGGGAAATCGCCGAGATCGTCTACGACGCCATCCCGGACAAGCGGCCCGGCCCCCACGAGCGGCTGCCGCAGCGGGTGCTGCACGAAGGGCGCGGCGCGTGCGTGGCGCACACCGAGTCGTTCCTGGCGCTGGCCCGCTCGCGCAAGGTGCCGGCGCGGCGTGCGCTGGGCCTGGTGGCGGGCAACGGCTTCTTCTGGCCCCACGAGTGGGTGCAGGTCCAGATTCGCGGGGCGTGGTACGACGTGGACCCGACCGAAGGCGCGGCGCCAGCCAGCTCCGCGCGCATCCTCTTCGCGGCGGGCGAGAAGGTGGACGAGAAGGCGGCCGAGAAGCTGGTCGAGCTGGTGAGGACCGCCAAGGTCTTCGTGGAAGCGCGTTGAGCCGGCCGGTGGCCGGCGTTTCGTAGGGGCCGGCACGAGGCCGGCGATCCGAGGCGAGAGCATGGCAGCCATTGACAGCGTGAACGTGGACGGCGTGAACCTGCGCCTGTCGCACCCGGACGTGCTGGACATCCGCTGGGTCGGCCAGGACGAGGTGATGGACCAGCTGCTGGCGGCCTGGTTCGTGCTCGAGGAGCGCGACCTGCCGCTCAACCCGCGCGTCATCGGCAAGCCGGGCGTGGGCAAGACGACGCTGGCCTACGCCGCCGCCAAGAAGCTCGGCCGCGACGCATACATCTTCCAGGCCACCATGGACACCCGGCCCGAGGACCTGCTCGTCACCCCGGTCGTCGGCGCCACCGGCGGCATCGAGTACACCGCGAGCCCGCTCGTCACCGCGATGATCCGCGGCGGCGTGTGCATCCTCGACGAGGGCAACCGCATGAGCGAGAAGAGCTGGGCCTCGCTCGCGCCCCTGCTCGACAACAGGCGGTACGTCGAGTCCATCGTCGCCGGCGTGAAGGTCAAGGCGCACAAGGACTTCCGCATCTGCGCCACCATGAACGACGACGCGTCGACCTTCGAGATCCCCGAGTACATCCACTCCCGGCTGATGCCGCAAATCTTCCTGGACTTCCCCGACGCCGAGGACGAGCTGGCCATCCTCAAGGAGAACCTGCCGTTCGTGGAGGAGCAGGTGCTCGAGTACGTCGTCGGCTTCCTGCAGAACGCCCACGACGCCGAGGCGGCCTACACCGTGCGCGACGGGGTGAACATCGCCCGCTACGCGGCCAAGACGGTGCGCGCCGGCAAGACGGAGCGCACCCAGGACGCGGCGATCAAGAACGCGGTGAAGATGACCCTGGGCGAGGACGCGCTGCGCTTCCTCAAGGACTTGGGGCGGCTGTGAGCGAGCAATGCGCTTTGAAGCCCACACGCTAGTCGCCGGCAACGTCCACGTGCTGCCCGTGCTGCACGAGCGGCTGGAGTTCGCCCAGCTCGTGGTCGAGGCGTTCCAGCGTCTCCAGCCCAGGGCCGTCGCTGTCGAGTACCCGCGGGCGCTCCAGCGGGAGCTGGTCCAGGCGGTGCGCCGGCTGCCGCAGGTCTCCGGCGTGCGCTATCGCAACGCCTCCGGCGAGGCCGTCTACTTCCTGGTCGAGGCCGCCGAGCCTCTGGTCGAGGCCCTGCGGCTGGGCATCGAGCACAAGCGCCCGGTCCACTGCGTCGACCTCGATCTCGACGACTACCCCGACCACTTCGAGACGCTCCCCGACGCCTACGCGCTCCTGCGCATCGGGCACCGCGCCTACTTCGAGGCCTTTCAGAAGAGCGGCTTCGCCGCGCGCTGCGAGGAGCTCGATGCGAGGCGTGAGTCGGCGATGGCCGCGCGGCTGACGCAGATCTCCGGCAACGTCGACGGCCCCGTCCTCTTCGTCTGCGGCATGGCCCATGCGCAGCGCATCGCCGACCTCGTCGGCAAGAGCGACGCCGACCCGCTCGACCGCTCCCAGCGGGCCAACACCACCGTCTTCAACCTGCACCCCGAGAGCTGCCGCGAGGTCCTGGGCACCTGGGCCTACCTCGGGGCCTCCTACGAGCGGGCGCGCGCCGCGGCGCTGGGGCACAGGGTCAAGCGCGAGACCGGCGAGCCGGAGGCGGTCCGGGTCATCAACCTCTTCGACCGCGCGCCGAAGAAGGCGGAGAAGAAGGAGAAGTCCCCGGAGGAGCCGAAGCAGCCCGAGTTGCCCGTCGACCGGCAGAAGGTGCTGCTCGACCTCTTCCGCGACTCCGGCCGCCGCTACGAGAAGACGACCGGCGAGGAGCTGCGCCCCTACCACCTGCGCACCTATCTCAAGTTCCTGCGCAACTGGTCCTTCCAGCACGGGCGGCTGCAGCCGGCGCTCTACCAGGTCGTGGTGGGGGCGCGTGCCTGCGTCGACGACAACTTCGCCTACGAGCTCTTCCAGGAGGCCACGACCTGGCCGTGGCAGAAGGCCGAAGCGGAGATCCCCACCGAGCACGTCTCGCTCGAGGACCTGCGCAAGACGAGCGAGCGGATCCGTTTCCGGCCCCGGCAGGTCACCCGCCGGCTGCGCGCGCTCGGCAACCGCCGCAAGTTGGGCGACCTGGGCGAGTGGCTCGAGGGCTTCGACCAGCCGTTCTCCCACTGCAGCTACCCGCCCGAGGACCTGGCGCTGGAGCGCTTCTCGACCTACGTGCAGAAGAAGGCGCGCGGCGTGCTCAGCGAGGAGAACAAGCGCGTCGAGCCGTTCGCGACCTCCTTGCTCGACGGCATCGACATGCGCGAGACGCTGCGCAACTGGCACGAGGGCAAGCTCTACGTCCAGGAGCTGCGCAAGGGGCTGGGCGGCGTCGGCAGCGTGGTGATCGTCTTCGACGAGGACCGCGACCGCTACCCCTGGGAGATGACCTGGCTCGGCGAGATGGAGGAGGAGGGCGACATGGCCCTCTACGCCACCCACCCGATGCAGCAGGTCGTCGGGCCCGGCATCTGCCGCGCCGAGTACGGCGGCTTCCTGCTCTCGTACCCGCCGGGCCGCATGAGCGACGTCTGGACCGACGAGCTGTTCGAGGGCGCGCGCACGCGGGCGGAGCGGCTGTTGATGGCCGGCGTCGACTACTGCGAGCAGAAGGTGGTGGTCTACGTCGCCAAGAAGCCGCCGCGGCAGGAGCTGAAGGCCTGGGCCGGCCGCTTCGGCAAGAAGATCGTCTACCTGCCCATCGGCCAGTTCTCGCCCGACACGCTCAAGAAGCTGCGCGTCTTCCACGTGCTGTTCGGCAAGGACAAGCGCGAATTCGCCAAGGACTACATCTGGTAGTCCGCGAACCTAGAAGTCGATGCCCAGCTCCGCAGCGGCGAGCGCAGTCGGAGGCGCGGCAGTCTCCCGTCGCGCCTCCGGCAGTCCCAGCTCCTTGCGCAGGTTCTTGTTGTAGGTGTCGGCGACCTGCCGTGCTGTGGGCCCGTCGATCGGGTGCGGCGAGATGAGCGCGGTTGCAGCCGCCGCGAGGAGACCGACTCCTCCGATGACGCCGCCAGCGATGACCGGCCGCATGTCGTGCGCGAGGCACTGGTTGCTCGCCACGTTGATCTTGGAGCAGGTCCCGGTGAAGCCCCATGCGATGAGTCCGCCGCCGCCGAGAACGAGGCCAAGGCCGCCGAGCCCGACGCCGAGGCGGATGTTGCTGCGCTTCTGGTAGGCCGCGACAAGGTCGTTGCGCCCGACGACCTCGTAGAAACGGATGCCTTCCAGCGGCTGGCGGAACTTGCCCTGATACGGCTCGATCCACTTCGAGGTCACCTTCCCGGAAGTGATTTCGACGATCTGGATGTCCGCGAAGCCGATGTACTTCTGCTCGTACAGTTCGCGCGCACTCGGTTCCGCGGGCGTGGCAGGCGGCGGAGGTGGCTGCAACGCGGCGGGCGCCGGAGCGGACGGTGGCGCCTCGGGTGCTTTCGCCGGCAGCGGCGAGCCGGCCTCGGTCGCGAAGCCTGCCTTGCGCGTTCCGGCGATGTCGTAGATCGAGACCACCGCATTGCTCGGCCCGCCGTCGCGCGGAAAGACGCGGACGACGAGGACCCGGTCGACCGGCAAGCCGCGGCACTTTTCGACGACTTGTGGGTCGCTCAACCCGGCGAGGTCGCCGAGGGCGGAGTCGTCCATCGCCAGCCGAACCTTGCCCGAGGCCTGGAGGGAAGCTTGGACGGCCTTTGCCGCTTCGCGCGAGTCTGCCCCGACGGCGGCGACGAGGACCGCGCTCGGGTCGACGTCGAGGTGGCTGACGAGCGCTGGGGCTGGGAACGACGCGGTCCAGTCTGCGGCTAGGGCTGGAGCCGACATGAAGGGTGTCAGGAGGAGAAGGAGTAGGCGCATGGCTTACTTGCAGATGGCGTTGATGCCACTGGGGCGACATTGCCGGCCAGTCGGGGTGCCGTTGTAGCCACAGCAGTTCGGACCGTGCTCGCAGATACTGCCGACATCCAGGCAATACACACACTTCTGCTGAAAGCACGTGAACAATGGGCAGCAGTCCTCCTCATCCGAGCAGCTGGCGTTGCGGTCACACCGCTTCTCGCAGGTGCCGGCGCTGTTGCAGAGGAGGCCCTGCGCGCCGCAGTCCTGGCACGCGGCGCCCTTCAATCCGCAGTAGGGGTCTCCGCCGCCCACATAGCAGACGCCATTCGCTCCGCAGCACCCGTCGGCGCAGTTGGAGGCGTTGCACTCATAGCTGCAGCTTGCAAGAAGGCCGGTCAGGACCCACGCGTACAGTGCGAGCGTTCGCATGGCCGGCACTCTCGCCTAGAGCAGCCCGGACCTCAACCACGCGTGTCGCCGAGTCGGCATGGATTCTGGTCGCTCGGGTGGCCTGCCCGCGTCACGCGATGTCGTGGGGATGGATGCTGCTCGCCGCGAATGCCCCGCCCCCGAGGCTCGCTTACGTTTCGCGGGATGGCCGCCACTCCGCGGCGAGGGGGACTCATGGACGAGAGACCGAGCGACGCGGACGTTCCGAGCTTCCGCGGGAGGCGCCAAGGGAGTCGAGGCCTCGATGTCCAGCGTCCCGGCCCAGGCGATGGACGCGAGCTCCGGCGTCGCGCAGCGGGGCAAGGAACAGGTGCGCCGCTACGGCGGCCTGGCGCGCGAGCAGGCCTTTCGCCAGGCGGACCGGCGCAAGGGAGCGCTCGCCTCGGCCCTCGAGAACTTCGCGTTCACCCTCGGCGAGACGGGGGACAGCCTGGAGCGACGCGGCCTGTCCAGCCAGCGCAAGGTGACCGACCAGGTGGCCGGGCGGCTGCGTCAGTTCTCGCGGCAGCTGCGCGAGAGCAGCAGCCAGGACCTGGCTGCGGTCGCGGGGGAGCAGTTCCGAAAGCGTCCGGGAAGCGTCCTGGCTGCCTGCTTCGCGCTCGGGTTCCTGGGTTCGCGGCTGCTCAAGCCGTGAGTGAGCAGGAGGGCGCGATGGAACTCCGTGGAGACGAGTCGCAGGGCCGTCACCGCATCGAGGAGCTGCCGACGGGAGATCTCTTCCGCGAGCTGATCGACCAGAGCCAGCGGCTGATTCGCCAGGAGGTGCGGCTGGCCAAGCTCGAGCTGCGGGACGAGGCGAAGGGCTATGCCAAGGGCGGCTCGCTCATCGGCGGCGCCGCGGTCGTCGGGCAGGCCGCCTTCCTGGTGCTCTGCTTCTGCGCCGTGTTCGCGCTGGCGACCGCGATGCCGGGGTGGGCGGCGGCGCTGATCGTCGGTGCGGTGCTCGCGGCCGCGGCGGCGGCGCTGTACCTCGCGGGAAGGAAGAAGGTGCAGGCCACCGCGTCGGTCGAGCCGCGGGAGACCGTGGGCAGCCTCGAGGAGGACCAGCGATGGGCGAGAGAGATGATGCGAAGGGCGAGATCGCAGCGGCACGCGAGCGCCTGAGCGAGGCCGTGGATGAGCTGGCCCGGCGCAGCAGCGGGCGCTACGTCGCGCAGCAGACCAGGGAGGCGGCGGTGAGGAAGACGAGCGAGTGGACGCAGCGCGCCCGGCAAAGCCCGGCGGCGCTGAGGATCCTGGGCGGTGCGCTGGGCGCCGGCATCGGCGCGGCCATCGCGACGCGGGCGGCGAAAGGGCAGCAACGACGTCGGGGCATGGAGATCGAGGCCGCCGAGGCGGAGTACCTGAGCCCCGAAGCCGAGGAGGCGCACTGGGAGCAGGCGGAGCTGGAGCTCGAGGGCGACTCGCACCAGCGGGCCTCCGACCTGCGAGCGCGGGCGCTCCAAGGCAAGGAGCAGATTCGAGCAGAAGGCCCGAGGTGCCGCAGACACCGTCAAGGGCCGGGCCAGCCAGATGCGGCAGCGCGCCCCGAGCGGCGGGCAGATCAAGGAGGCGGCGTCGGGGCTCTTCCAAACCGCAGTGAACGAGCAGTCGCTGCTGCTGGGCCTGGGCGCCATCCTGCTCGGCCTCATCGCGGGCCAGCTCATCCCGGTCAGCGAGCGCGAGCAGCGGACCATGGCGCCGCTCAAGGACAAGGTCCGCGACCAGGTCAGCCAGGTGCAGGAGAGGGTCGAACAGAAGATGTCCGGGGCGATGGTGCCGGGCTATCCAGAAAACGAGCCGCCGCCGCTGCACTGACCTCGGTCGCCGAGGCAGCCAAGGGATGAGGAAGGGGCGGGGAGGCATGAAGAACGCGTTGGGGATCGTTGCGGCGGCCTTGCTCGCGGTGGGCATCGCCGGCTGCGACCAGCTCGAGCAACAAGGTCGGGTCGGCCAAGGTGGCTCGGGACAAGCCAGCTCCGGGCAGAGCCACCAGGGATTGTCGATGAGCCAGCAGGTTCAGGAGGTGCAACAGTCTTCCCGCCAGCAGCAGGCCTTCGGTGGCCTGCAACAGCCAGGCATGGTCTCGGGGACGCTCTCGCAGGCCAACGCCAACCAGCTGGTCATCCGTGTCCCGGGGCAGGGGTCGGCGACGCTGCAGATCACCGGACAGACGCAGGTGACGCTCGACGGCAAGCAGGTCTCCTTCGACCAGCTGATGCCCGGCATCCAGGTCCGCGCGAGCTACCAGGTGCAGCAGGGGCAGGCCACCGCGACCCGGATTCGACGCGGTCTCCTCGCAGGCGGGCCAGCAGCTGAACCCGCCGGCGGCGTCGGGTCAGTGAACCGGCAAGGCATCGAGAGAGCAGGGAGGGCCGGGGCTCCGGCCCTGAGGGGCGCGACTGCGCCGCGAGGGGGGCAGGCATGGCGTTGGACTTGTTCAAGGAGAGAGGAGTCCCGCTCGACCAGCAGCGGTTCACCTTCCGGGAGATGGCGGGGCCGCCCTACAGCAAGCTCGACGACGACGCGTTCACCCGCGTCCGGGTGATCCTCATGAACGGCATCGAGTCGGAGGCGCTGCGCTTCTCGCACGTGATGGCCCGCGCCTCCGACGGCGGGCTGCGCGAGATCCTGGCGCGGCTGCGGCGCAGCGAGCAGCACCAGCAGACGATGGTCAACTGGATGAACCCGCCGGACCAGTCTCCGCTGGAGACGACCATCGGATATGAGCAGGTGGCCATCGAGGTGACGGCGCACCTGGCGCAGCACGAGCCGGATCCCTATCTGGCGCAGGTCTATCGCTTCGGGCTGCTCGAGGACTTCGATCACATGTATCGCTACGCGGCGCTGCTCGACCGCGTCGAGGGCAAGGACGCCAACAACCTGCTGCAGAGCTACACCGACATCCGGCCTGGCCGGCCCACGGCGGTCGAGCACCGCGACCCGGAGGACGACGTGCGCCGGCCGTACGACCGGACCGTGGCCCACCCGCTGTCGAAGCTCAACGCGATGACGCTGGTGGCCGGCGAGTACCAGACGCACGACTACTACATGACCGTCGGGCCGTTCTTCTCCGACCCGGTCGCGCGAGCGCTGTACGCGGAGATCGCCTCCATCGAGGAGCAGCACGTCACCCAGTACGAGTCGCTCGCCGACCCTGCGGAGTCGTGGCTGGAGAAGTGGCTGCTCCACGAGGCGACCGAGGTCTGGAACTACTGGAGCTGCCTGCAGACGGAGTCGAACCCGCGGGCCAAGGCCATCTGGGACCGCTTCCTGGCCTACGAGCTGGGGCACCTGCAGGTGGCGATGGAGGCGTTCCAGCGGCTGGAGAAGCGCGACGCGGGAGAGGTGCTGCCGGCGACCCTGCCGGATCCCATCCGCTACGAGAGCCACCGCCAGTTCGTGAAGGAGACGCTCGAGCGCGAGGTCGGCCTGCGCGCCTCGGGCAAGGACATCGTCGACGGGGCCATGGACCCGCAGCGCTCGGTCGACTACCGCGCCTACCTCCGGTCGCAGGGCACGCCGTCCGAGGAGATTGCCCAGGGCTACCGTTGGCGTCCGGGCACCGAGCTGGTCGGCCGCGCGGCCGCGGTCGGCGCGAGCTGGGAAGGGAGGATCCAGTGAGCAGCCCCACCAAGCCCGTCGACATCGGGCTCAATCGGACCGGCCTCGCCACCTCGCCAATCCAGTCCAAGGAAGCCATCCAGAGCGCGGAGCAGGGCGTGCCGGCGCCGTCCTACGACGTCTCGGCCCACCCCACCGCTCCGCGGTCGAGTGGGGGCAATCGGTCTCGCCCATCGGCACCATGCCGCCCCCCGCCACCGCCAAGGGGCTGGCCAAGACGGTGGTCAAGGCCATCCAGGGCCAGCACGCGAGCGTCTTCATCGACCAGCTGGCCGAGCGGCTCGCGTTCGAGCGAACGGGGGTGCGGCTCTACGAGGCGCTCCTGTGCCGGTACGACTCCGCCGAGCCGGGCGTGGGCGCACCGACGCGCGGGCAGATCGAGCACCTGATGAACGAGGAGCTGCAGCACTTCGACCTCGTGCAGAAGGCCATCGTGAAGCTCGGCGCCGACCCGACGGTGATGACGCCCTCGGCGGACGTGATGGGTACGGCGAGCGCCGGCCTGCTCGCCGTGCTGAGCGACGCGCGCAGCACCTTCACCGAAGGGCTCAAGGCGATCCTCGTCGCGGAGCTGGCCGACAACGACGGCTGGAACACGCTGGCGCGGATGGCGGCGCAGCTGGGCCAGGACGACCTGGCGGAGGACTTCCGCAAGGCGCTCGACGAGGAGACCGAGCACCTCTCGTCGGTCCGCGCCTGGCTCGAGAACGCCTTGCTCGGCCAGGCGGGCCTCGGGGCCCAGGCCGCCGCTCCGGCGCCGGATCAGCCGCAGCCGGGGGCCTGATTCCCGAGATGGAAGAACGACCGTGCGCGGCCGGCCGGCCGCGCCGGTCTCTCAAACCGCCGGGCCGGGCTTGCTTGCGGCGGCCCGGCGCTTGGCCTCGGCGAGGAACGCCTTCTTCAGCCGCTCGAGGACGTCGACGCCTTGCTCCAGGGCCGCGCGTCGCTCCGGGTTGCTTCCCGCGCCCTTGGCCGCGCGGATCATCGGCGGAGACTCCTTCTCGACCTGGGCGATGGCCCAAGCGAGTCCAGCGCTGAAGGTGTTCTCGTCGGCCATCGATTGCTCTCCCATCGCTCACTTCGCGGCCGGGGCCGCACCGGAAAGAAAGCGATTGTTCTGGATGGCCGGAGCTTCGCTGAAAACTCTCAGCGGCGCACGGGCGACGGCGGGCAGCCGTCGAAGAGCGGGTCGAGCGAGTGGAGCTGGCCGTTCCAGATGCGCGCGGCCTCGCGGCAGCCGCCGGCGCAGTGGGCGGCGAGCGAGCAGGGCTCGCAGGCCTCGGCGAGGTAGTCGCGCAGGACGAAGCGCCTCCAGGTCGGGTGGTCCTTGACGGTGTCGATGCGGGAGAAGGGCGCCAGGCGCTCGGGCGAGTGGTTGCAGGCGCGGATGAAGCCCGACGGGTCGACCACGAAGAACTGCAACGCCGCCGCGCACTCGCTGCCGATGGTCAGGCGGGTGTGGGCCGAGGCGTCGAAGAGGCACCGCGGCAGCTCGGTGCCGACGTTGCCGTAGCGGCCGGCCGTGCGCAGCACCTCCTCCGCGATGGCGAGCATCCGGCGGACGCCGTCGCGGTCGAGCATCAGCTCCTTCGCGTGGTGCAGGCCGCGGCCTCCGGGCATGAAGCGGTTGAGGAGCACCTCGCCCGCGCCGGCGAGGAGCGCCTGGCCCATGGCCTGGTAGAGCTCGTCGAGGTTCTTGCGGGTGACCGTGATGCCCACGTGGGTGCGGACGCCGACCTCGGCCGCGCGGCGGAACCAGTGCAGCACGCCAGTGGGGTCGCGGCCGGCGGCGGTGTGCTCGGCGAAGGTCGTGAAGCCGGGCAGGCTCATCCCCAGGTGGATGCCCAGCTCCTCGCAGAGCGAGAGCACCTCCTCGGACATGGCGAGGCCGTTGCTGAGCAGGTGCAGCGCCGGCGGACCGCTCTCGACCACCAGCTCCTCGCCCAGGGTCCGCACGTGCTCGCAGGAGCAGGTCGAGGCGAAGCGGATGATTTCGACGAGCCCCTCCTTGAGCAGCGGCTCGCCGCCGGTGAAGCACAGCTCGGTCACGCCCATGCGGCAGAGCGTGGCGATGGCGTCCTTCCACTGCGCGGTCGTGAATTCAGGGAGCGCCTCGAACCGGCCGTCGGGGGCGAACCACGGGCAGGAGCAGAACAGGCACGCGTGGTTGCAGCGGTAGGTCATCTCCAGCACCGCGGTGCGCGGCAAGAACGAGGCGGCGAGGCGACTGGCGACGGGCACGCGAAGGCTCCAGGCGAGACGGTCCGGATAGCTATCACGGGAGGGCCCCGTGTCGGCGCGGGCCGACTGGCGACGGGCAAAGGGTGTCAGTGACCACTGACATACCTTATGCGGGGGCGCGCCCGGCCCTGGGAGCCCCGTGAAGCGCCGCTGGACCATCGCGGTTGCTGTCCCCCTGTGTTGAACGCGGTAGGGTGTCCTCCCTGACACCGAGAGCGAGGGAGACCCCTTGGACTTCGCGAACCTCTTCACTGGCGGCTCCTACAACTTCAAGGACCAGATCCCGGTCTTCAACTTCCGGGTGTCCGACCAGGCCGCGGCGCTGGCGCTCTTCAAGGGGATGTACGTCGAGCTGCAGGTCCGCAACGACTCCAAGGGCCAGCTCGCCTATGTCCTCTCGGTCCCCGACCGGGCGCTGCCGCCCTGGGCCATCCCCATCGACCCCGACCACCGCGCGACGCTGTCGCAGGGCGCCAAGGAGGTCGACCACGTCGTCACCTACGTGCAGTGCCCCGGGCCCAAGACCATCGACCTGAACGAGTTCGCAGCGGACGTCGAGCACGACTGGAGCGGGCGTTACGGCCGGGCGAGCGACCTCCTGGCTGCCAAGAAGGTGGACGAGGCCTACGCCATCGCGGCCGAGCTCGTTGACGACTGCCACGACCGGCTGCCGGTGGCGCACCACCTGCTAGGCCGCTGCCTGCGCGCTCAGAACCACCTGCCCGAGGCCATCGGCTGCTACCGCACCGCGGTGGGCATGCTCAAGAAGAAGCGCGAGAAGACCTTCCTGCCCAGCGCCGCGGGCGTCCTCTCCGACATGGGCGTCGCGTACAAGCGCTCGGGGGATGCGGCCCGGGCGGCGTGCTGCCTGACCTGGGCGCTGAGCCTGCGCCCCAACCACCCGGAGGCGTTGGCCACCTTCGTGACGCTGTTCAAGGAGTGCGACGCGCTCGTCGTCCACGCCTGCGCCCGAATGCTGGCTCTCGGCCGCGACAAGCTCGCCGAGCAGATTTCCACGGGCTACGCCGCCGAGTACAAGAAGGACGGCGCGAAGCTGCTGGCCATCGCGCGCCACGCGTCGAAGGACCTGGACCTGACGAAGTGGCCGCTCGCGCTGAAGAAGGAAGAGCTGGCGCCCGAGAAGTTCCTGGCGGCGCTCGACGCCGCGACGGGTGAGCCCAGTGCGCCCGTCCTCGAGATGCCGCCCGAGCCTCCGCCCGAGCCCGTCAAGACCGCGGAACCGGTCGCCGAGCCCGCCCCCCAGCCGGCGGCGCCCGAGGCCAAGGTCGAGGCGTCTGCCGCCGAGGTCAAGCCGGCAGCCGCCCCCGAGCCGGTGAAGGCTGTCGAGGCGAAGGAGATGCCGGCCGCGCCACAGGCGCCTCAAGCCGTCGAGAAGGAAAAGAAGGACGACGGCAAGGGCAAGAAGAAGTGGTGGAAGGTCTGGTGACCGGCGCCGCTGAAGCGCCGGTCCATGTTGATGGACGCTGACATATCTTCAGCACGTCAGGCGGTGGGAGCCTCGGCCTTCACCGGGGGCTCGGTGACCGGGGTTGCGTTCGGGGTCGCTGCGGGGAGCGCATCGGCGACGATCTCCGCGACGTCGCGCACCGTGATCTGCTCGAGGTTCTTCTCGTTGGCTGCGTCCTTGAGCATGGTCAGGCAGAACGGGCAGGCGGTGGCCACCGTGGTCGCGCCGCTCTTGGCGATCTCCTCGATGCGGTTCTGGTTGACGCGCGTGCCGATCTTCTCCTCCATCCACATGCGCCCGCCGCCGGCGCCGCAGCAGAACCCCTGGCGCTCGCTGCGCGGCAGCTCCTTGGGCTCGACCTTGAACACCGCCTTGAGGGCGGAGCGCGGCGCCTGGTAGATGCCGTTGTGGCGGCCCAGGTAGCAGCTGTCGTGGAAGGTGACCGGCCCGCCGAGCTTCTGGAGGCTCGGGGGTCTCGTGCAGCTTGAGCTTGCCCTCGGCGAGCAGCCTGGCGATCAGCTCGGTGTGGTGCACGACCTCGTATTGGCCGCCGAACTGCGGGTACTCGTGCTTGAGGGTGTTGAGGCAGTGGGGGCACTGCACGACGATCTTCTTGACGCCGTAGCCCTTCATCACCTCGATGTTCTGCTGGCACAGCGTCTGGAAGACGAGCTCGTTGCCCATCCGGCGCGCGCTCTCGCCGTTGCAAGTCTCCTCGTTGCCGAGGATGGCGAACTTGACCCCGGCGGCGTTGAGGATGCGCACCAGCGCCTTGCTCACCTTCTTCTGCCGGTCGTCGAAGGCGCCGGCGCAGCCGACGAAGAACAGGTACTCGAACTCCTTGCCGTCGGAGCAGCGCGGCACCTCCAGCCCCTCGGCCCACGCGTCGCGGGTGTTGGAGCCCAGGCCCCACGGGTTGCCCTGCGTCTCCAGGCCCTTGAAGACCCGGGTGACCTCCTGCGGGAACTTCGACTCCATCAACGTCTGGTAGCGGCGCATGTCCATCAGCCGCGGCAGGTTCTCGATGAGCACCGGGCAGGCGGTCTCGCACCAGGCGCAGGTGGTGCACGCCCAGATCGTGTCGTCGGCGACGACGGTGCCCGGCACCGTCTTGCAGCTCCTCGCCCTTCTTGCCGGCCAGGATCTCCTTGGACTCGGCGTACAGGTGCTCCTTGATGGTCTGGTTGAGCGCCTTATGGGTGAGCGGCTTGCCGGTGACGTAGGTGGGGCAGTGCGTCTGGCAGCGCCCGCACTCGGTGCAGCTGTAGACGTCGAAGGCCTGCTTCCAGGTGAAGTCGGTGGCCTTGGCCAGCCCGAAGCTCTCCGAGTTCTCCAGGTCGAGCTTGGTGAGCTGCCCCGACGGCGTCAGGCGCGCGAAGTAGACGTTGAAGAGCGCGGTGATGACGTGGAAGTGCTTGCCGTAGGGCAGGAAGTTGCCGAACACCAGGATGATGGTGACGTGGACCCAGTAGCCGGCGTGCATCAGCACCTCGAGGGTGCGGCTGTCGAAGCCGACGAGCCAGCCGGCGGTCGCGGAGCTGACCGGCAGCATCGGGTCGAAGCCCTGGTTCTGGATGGCCAGCTGCGAGCCCTCGAAGAGGGCGTCGCTGACCATCAGCGCGGCGATGAAGCCGAGGATGAGGTAGGCCTCCCAGCTCTTCGTCATCCGGTCGGGCCGCTTGAAGGCGCGCAGCACGATGAAGTACGTCGCGGCGATGAAGGCGACGGCGAGGATGACGTCCTTGAGGAAGAGGTAGCCGCGGCCGACGGCGGACTCGTCCGAGAGCAGGGGCAGGTGGAAGGTCGGCGAGAAGCCCATCCCGAAGAGGGTGATCGTCCGCAGCGAGAGCACCAGGAACGAGAGGAAGATGAGCGCGTGCATCGCGCCCGGCAGACGCTCCTCGGGGTCGAGCAGCCGCTTCTGGCCGAAGCCGAACTTGAACAGCGCGACCACCCGCTCGCCCAGGTGGTCGAAGCGGTCGGCCTTCTGCAGGCGGGTCAGCAGCCGCAGGCGGTGCTGCATCGTGAAGATGAAGAACGCACCGGCCAGGACGAGCAGGACGGAGATGGCGATGGGGCCCATGGTCTCTCCTCAGGAGAGGGACTGTTGCGGAATTGACGCGCTGCGTGAAGGCACACCCTAGCCGAAACCGCGCCGTGGGCAATGCTTCCCAGGCTGGGATCCGGCCGGTCCTACGGCTGGAAGACGATGAGGAATGCGCGGCCTGGGATGATCTGCGCCTTCTTCTGGGCGTAGCCCTCGGGCGAGACCACGGAGTAGTTCATCAGGTCGGCCTCGCCCACGACCAGGAACGCTCCAGAGGGGCCGGTCGCGTGGGCATCGGCGACGAGCGAGAGGTCGTCGGCGAGGTAGCGCACGCGGCTGTTGTCCAGGTCGTGGCCGGCGATGCCCGCGCCCGAGACCGGCTTCCCGGCCGAGTCGAGGACCACTCCGAGCAGGAAGCCCTGGGTCGCGAGGTCGTCGATCTTCGTCGCCTTGGCCAGCGCCGCGCCGAACTCGAGGGGCAGCATCCACGCCTTGGCGTCGGAGACCGAATGCGGGCCGCCCTCGAAGAGGAAGCTCTCGCTCAGCATGGGGCCCGCAGGGCGGGAGTCGGTGACGACGGCCGCGAGCCCCACCGAGACCCTCCCGTCGAGGTCCGAGAACGCGAAGCGGCCGTCCTCCTCGAGAGAGGTGTCGACGTTCACCCCCGCATCCGGCATTCGCTCGGCGACGAAGGGGTCCTCCAGGCGCAGGGATGCGCCGCTCCGGGAGGGGAGGTCGAGGCCCTGCTCGGCGAACCAGCGGCTTGCGAGCGGGAACGCGGTGGCGGTGCCCGAGACGGCGAAGGGACCGGCGTCGGGCATACCGGTGTCGGGGAGCAGGTCGCTCGGGTTCCCGCAGGCGCCCGAAGAGAGGGCGAGCCCGAGGGCGGCGGCGCAAATGGAGAGGGCAGCGAAGGCGCGCATGAGGCCGCCATCTTCAGCGGCGAGCGCGACGGGCGTCAACGCCCGTCGCTCTCGGAGCGACCAAACCTGCGATCTTCAGCGCCTAGCGGACCGGGCCGCCCCGCTTCTTCTTCGCGTCCTTGTCCTCCGGCTTCACCTGGCTGTTGGTGGCCGGCTGCTGGGTGACGGCAGGCGCAGGGCGGATATTCGCCGGGGCGACGGTGTTCGCGGGGGCGCTGCGGACGTTGGGGTTGGGGCGGGGCTGGCGCGGCGGGTCGGGGTTGATTGGCGGGCGGGTGATGTGGTCGTCGCGAAGCCGGGGAATGTCGCGCCGATCGATCGCCGGGCGGTTCGAGTGCACGGGCTCGGCTTGCGAGGGGTTGCCGGTGTTGGGAGGCGGCCGGTTGCCCGCCGGCGTGCCGTAGGTCGGAGTCGTGGTGGAGGGCGAGGTGCCGGTGACCGGCTGCGTCCCGTAGACCGGGGTCGTGGTGGTCGTGGTCGGCCTGTTGCCTGCCGGAGTGCCATAGGTCGGAGTCGTGGTGGAGGGCGAGGTGCCGGTGACCGGCTGCGTCCCGTAGACGGGGTTGGTGGTCGTGGTCGGCCGGTTGCCTGCTGGAGTGCCGTAGGTCGGAGTCGTGGTCGAGGGCGAGGTGCCGGTGACGGGCTGCGTCCCGTAGACGGGGTTGGTGGTCGTCGTCGGCCGGTTGCCTGCCGGAGTGCCGTAGGTCGGAGTCGTGGTCGAGGGCGTCGTGCCGGTGACGGGCTGCGTCCCGTAGACGGGGTTGGTGGTCGCCGGTTGGTTGCCCGCGGGCGTGCCGTAGGTCGGGGGCGTGGTAGTCGGGGTCGTGCCGGTCACCGGCTGGGTGCCGTAGACGGGATTGGTGGTCGTCGTCGGCCGATTGCCCGCGGGGGTTCCATAGGTCGGAGGCGTCGAAGGCGTGGTCCCCGTCGTGGGTTGCGTTCCGTAGACCGGGTTGGGATTCGAGGGCGGGTTGCCGGTGCTCGGGCCGCCGTAATTGCCGTTCGGGTTGCCGCCGCTGGGGTTGCCGGTGCTCGGGCCGCCGTAGTTGCCGTTGGGGTTGCCGCCGCTGGGGTTTCCGGTGCTCGGGCCGCCGTAGCTGCCGCTGGGGTTGCCGCCGCTGGGGTTGCCGGTGTTCGGGGTGCCGTAGCTGCCGTTCGGGTTGCCGCCGCTGGGGTTGCCGTAGACCGGGTTGCCAGTCGTCGGCGTTCCGTAGTTCGGCGACGTGCCGTGGACCGGCTGGCCCGTGGTCGGCGTTCCGTAGTTCGGCGACGTTCCGTGGACGGGCTGGCCCGTCGTCGGGGTGCCGTAGTTGGGGTTGCCGGAGTTCACCGGGTGGCCGTAGTTGGGCTCGGCAGGGGCCGCCTCGTGGTAGCGGTAGTGGCGATGGCCTTTGTCCCAGGTGAAGCCGGTGTGGTAGCCGCGGGGCGGGTAGTAGTCGTGGCGGTGGGCGCCGTGGAGGAAGCACCAGTTTCCGAAGTTGTCCGGGTGGACGTCCCAGTACTCCACCACGATGGGCGCCGAGTAGTAGTAGACGCCGCCGTCATAGCGGTACTGACTGGTGTTCTCCGGCGCGTAGTCGTGGTTGTGCACGCCGTCGAAGTAGCACCAGCCGCCGCCCCAAGCCTCGGGGATCCAGTGCGCGCCCCAGTAGCGGTAGACGGTGTGCACGACGGGCGGTGGAGGCGCCGTCTCGACCACGACGTGCCGGTGGTGGACGCAGCCAGTGGCGACGAGGGCGAGCAGGGTCGCAGTCAGGGTTGGCGAGAGGCGCATGGCGTGCTCCGTCGATGGCAGGTGCGTTCGGCCCTTTGGACGAGAGGGCGGGAGGGGTCATTCAACCGGCCCCGATCGCCCAAGTCCGCGGATGCACAGAGGTTGTACCACTGTTTCTGCGGCAGCAACGAGGTGGCGCCCGGCGCGGGGAGGCCTTGCTCACCGAGCGATGAACAGGGGGGCGCAGGCCGTCAGTTGAGCGCCCGAGGAGACGGCGACCCGCCCTGCCGCTCCCACCAGCGCTGCAGGACCTCACGGTATTCGTGGAGCTCGCGAATTCCGGTCATCGACCACTCGTGCCCGACGACCACCGCGGGGATGGCGCCCACGCCACGGCGCATGGCGTCGAGCCGGCTCTCTTCCACCGCCCGCAGCGTCGAGGGCGCGTCGAAGGCGGAGCCGAACTGGTCCATCGACAGCCCCGTCGCCGCGGCCAGCTCGAAGAGCACGTCCCTCCGGGCCACGTTCAGCCCGAAGCGGAAGGCGGCATCGCGCAGGCGCTGCGCCAGGGCTCGCTCCGCCGCGCGCCCCTGCCGCCGCGCGGCCTCGAGCGCCACCATGGGCGGAAGGCTCGACAGCGGGGGGTCCACGCCGCGCCACAGCGCGGGGCTCAGGTCGAGCTGCTCGGGCTCGCGGGCCGCCTTCTTCACCAGGCGCACCTGACGGCGGACTTCACGCCTGGACAAGGCCTCCGGCTCGAGGCGCAGCGGATAGGCACGCAGCTCGACCTGCACGAGGTCGCCGAACTCTTCCTCCAGCTGCGTGAGGCGGTGGGCCGTCACGCTGCAGTAGGCGCAGAGCACGTCGTGGAAGAAGGTGAAGCGGACCGGCTCTCTCATGGTGTGGGGGCGCGGACAGTGTTGGGACGGCGGCCATCCTACTGCGCCGTCTCACCGCATCAAGGAGCTGGAGCTTGGCGGCTTGGGGGGGACCCAAGCGGGCGAACCGTTAGCGTCCCTTGGCCACTCGAGCGAGCTCGGCGCGGCAGTCGTTGCACAGCGCGCAGCCCTTGCGGTCGGTGTCGGACACGGTGGTCGAGAAGAACATCACGCAGCGGGCGTCGTCGCAGTGCGACAGGCCGACGAGGTGCCCGACCTCGTGGACGACCTCGGTGCGGCCGCGCGAGCGGAGCAGGTCGTTGTCCTGGGCCGCGCCGTGGAACTCGGGCCGCAGACGAGCCAGCGAGACGATCCCGGCGTGGCACTCGCGGTCCGCCTCCCCGAAGACGAACGGCGAGTCGGGGATGAACAGGTCCACCTCGGCCACCCCGAGGATGCCCAGCTGCTCCTTGGTCTTGGCCGCCGACAGCCGCCGCAGGATGGCGGTGGAGTGGTACTGCGAGCGGTCCTTGTTGAAGGCGTACTTGGGCTCGGAGAGCGGTGCGCCGAAGACCACCTCGATGCCGTAGACGCCGGCGAGCGGCTCCGCCAGCTCTTTGACGAGCGTGCGCGGTGTCGCGCCCACGGTCACTATCTGGACGATTCCTGGCATGACCCCGTCCCCATCGTGATCAGGTCCCCGAAGACGCGAAAGGTCCAATGCTTTCGGGTGCCTGTCAAGGGGCTCCGGGGCCGAGCGCCCGGCCGCCACCGGAGACGGCCTGTCGGCGGGGTCGGCGCGGCGGATTTCAGGGGTCCCACCCGGTGCCGTCTTGCACTAGCCTTACGCCCCGCATGCGCACTGTCCTTCTGACCCTCGAGTACGACGGCACCGGCTATGTGGGCTGGCAGGTTCAGCCCAACGGGCCGTCCATCCAGCAGGCGCTGGAGAAGGCGCTGTCGACCCTGCTCAAGGAGCCCGCGAAGGTGACCGGCGCCGGTCGCACCGACGCCGGCGTCCACGCGCGGGGCCAGGCCGCCAGCGTGCGCACCGAGAAGACGCTGCCGCTCAAGGCCTTCGTCGCGGGGGTCAACTCCCTGCTCCCCAAGGACATCGCCGTGCTCGCGGCCCAGGAGCGGGAGGACGGCTTCGACGCCCGCCGCTCGGCACGGGGCAAGATCTACCGCTACCGCATCTCCAACCGTCCAGGCCGCTCGCCGTTGGAGCGCCGCTTCGCCTGGGAGGTCTTCCAGCCACTCGATGCGGAAGCGATGGCGCGCGCGGGCGGCGCGCTGCTGGGGCGCCACGACTTCTCGGCCTTCCGCGCCAGCGACTGCGAGGCGGCCACCACGGTCCGCGAGGTCCGGCGCCTGGAGGTCCGCCGCGAGGGCTCGCGGGTCGAGGTCGAGATTGAGGCGACGGCGTTCCTCAAGCACATGGTGCGCAACATCGTCGGCACCCTGGTCGAGGTCGGGCTCGGCCGGCGCGAGGAGTCCTCGGTCGCCCAGGTGCTCGCCGGCCGCGACCGGGTCAAGGCGGGTGCGACCGCGCCCGCGCACGGGCTGTGCCTCTGGAAGGTGTTCTACGAAGAGCCCGCCCCACAAGCGGCTATACTCTCCAGCCCGTGAACTCCCCTGCCAAGCCCGAGTCTGCTTTCAAGAAGTCCGTGCGCGCCGTCGAGGTCGGGCTCGCGCTCGGCATGGTCGGCTTCATCCTTCACGCGTTCCTCGGCGGCGAGATCGCCAGCTGGCAGTTCCAGAGCGAGGAGGAGTACCTCTCTCCGCAGATCCTCCTGCTGATCCTGCCGGCGTTCATCATCGCGCCCGTGTGCGCGTTCGCCGCCGGGCTGCTAGTCGAGGGGTCGCGCTGGACGATCGTCGTCTCCCAGAACCTCACCTTGCAGGCCAGCATCGTGCTCGTCCCGGCGGTCTCGGTGGGCATTGGGGAGTTCTTCTCGCCCGGAGTCCTCGCGACCGAGGCTCGGGTTCATCGTCGCGGGAACGGTGCTCTCGGCCCTGGCGATGGGGCGCGCCCAGCGTCGGAGGCCGGCGGCCCAGGTGCAGACCCCCAGCCTCGCCGCCATCGACTTCGAGAAGGTCAAGCACGACGCGTCCCCGACGGCGGGTCCTCCTGTGCCCGTGACCGCGGCTCCGGAAGCGCCCCCGACGCCAGCGCCGGCCGAGCCACCGCCTGCTCCTGCCAGTCCGGCTCCCGAGGCGGCACCTGTTGCCCTGGCTGCCGGTGGCGAGGATGGCAAGCCCAAGCCCTGACCAGCTCAGGGGTAGACGAGGAAGGTCTTCTCGAACCGGCCGCCCTCTGGGCCGCTGAGCATCGACAGCACTCGGGCGGCCTGGGCCAGCGGGATCGTGGCGCTGGGGACGAGGCCCGCGGTGTCCTCGTCCGGGAAGCGCGCCTTCAGCCTGCCAGCGGCATCGTCCACCCCGGCGTAGTCGGGCTTGGCCCCGAGCGACGGGAGCGACGGTCCGTAGCGGTCCGGTCCGGGGATCTTGCCGCGGTCGGTGACCACCTCCAGCCCGTCGCTGCGCATCACGATGCGGATCTTCCCGAGCGGCCTCTCCGCGTCGAGCCAGGCGCCGAAGTCGTCGCCCGAGAACGGGCGGAACGGGACGCAGCGGCGCTCCTTGCCGTCGAAGACCTCCAGGCAGGCCTGGTCCTTCCTCTCCAGAGCCTCGCCCAGCGCCGACAGCGCGGCCGAGAGGTCCGCCATCTTCAGTTGCTGGTCGAGCTCCAGGACGAGCGCCTTGCCGCGCAGGGCCTCTAGCGCCTGGGCGCAGCCGCTCTCGGGCCCCAGGCACGCCTGCCCCGAGGGGAGCACCAGGCGTCGGTCCTTGACCTGCAGCAACGCTCCCGCCCGGAACGGCTCCCCGTAGCCTTCCGGCACCCTCGGCAGCCACTCGGGCACGGGTCCCATCGCCGGGCCGCCCCGGCACGAGCAGCCGTCGAGCGCCGTCGCAACGAAGAGGACCAGGAGCAGGGTACCGGGCCGAGGAGTCATCCTCCTGTGTTTCCTAGCCCCCTTTCGACGCGAGCGCGAGCCCGACGCCGATTGGGCCGGGCGAGAGCCGCCCGCGGCGACCAACGCGAGGGGTGGGCGGAGCGTCCGCCTGTGCTAGGGTTTCGCTCCTTCAACAACGACCCTCGCTCGACGACGGACCTCACGCGCCATGGCCGGCCCCCCGGGCCACAGCTTCGGCAAGTACCTGCTGCTCGACCGCATCGCCGCGGGCGGCATGGCGGAGATCTTCCGCGCCAAGTACGTCGCCGCCGCGGGCGTGACCAAGTCGGTCGTCATCAAGCGCATCCTGCCGCACTACGCCGGCAACCCGGCCTTCGTCTCGATGTTCACCAACGAGGCGAAGATCGCCATGAGCCTGGCGCACGGCAACATCGCGCAGGTCTTCGACTTCGGGGAGATCGAAGGCGAGTACTTCCTGGCGATGGAGTTCGTGAACGGCCAGTCGTTGTCGCGGCTGGCCCGCTGCGCCCGCGAGATGGGCTACTGGGTGCCGCTGCCCATCGCCGCGCACATCGTCAGCGAGGTCTGCGCCGGCCTGCACTACGCCCACACCCTGCGCGACGACGCCGGCAAGCCGCTGGGCATCGTCCACCGCGATGTCTCGCCGCAGAACGTCATCGTCAGCTACGAGGGCCAGGTCAAGCTGGTCGACTTCGGCATCGCCAAGATCCGCTCGGCCGGCAAGGGCGAGACCGAGCACGGGGCGATGAAGGGCAAGTACGTCTACTTCTCCCCGGAGCAGGCGCGCGCCAAGCCGCTCGACGGCCGCAGCGACATCTTCGCCACCGGCATCCTGCTGTACGAGCTCGTCGCCGGGAAGCGGCCGTTCGAAGGCAAGATGATCGAGGTCCTCTCCAAGATCACCAAGGGGGAGTTCATCCCGCCCTCGCTGGTCAACCCGGAGGTGCCCCGGGAGCTCGAGACCATCATCCTGCGCGCCCTCGCGCTGAGGCCGGACGACCGGTTCCAGACCGCGGTGGAGATGCAGGACGCGCTGCGCCACTACCAGCACGAGGCCGACCCGACCTTCTCCACCGCCTCGGTGGCGCACCTGGCCCGCTTCGTCTTCCGCGACGAGCTCGACCGCGAGGGCGTCAAGGTCCAGGTGCCGCCGGAGTTCGAGCAGAGGATGCAGCGCTGGCGCGCGCCGACCAAGTCCGCGCGCGAGCCCCTCCCCACCAGCGCCGCCACGTCCTCGGGCCGGCGGGAGAAGACCAACCCCGGCGACCGCGTGGACACCGAGGCCGGCGTGCCCGACGAGGCGACCCGGCGCGCCCGCCGGCTGATGGCCGCCGTCGGAGTGATGGTGCTGGGCGTGGTGGCCGGGCTCGCGCTCATCCTGGGCTTGATGCGCAAGGTCTACACCCTGGAGATCGTCACGGCCCCGCCCGGCGCGGCGGTGGTGCTCGACGGACGCGACCTGAAGAGCGCGACGCCGACGCGGCTGGAGGGGGTCGCGGCGGACGCGCCTCACGAGCTCGAGCTGACGATGATGGGGCGCAAGACGGTCAAGCGGACCCTGGCGCCCCCCACGCAGCGCCGGGTGCTGGTCGAAGTGGTGATGGAGCCGGAGGGCGGCGACGCGACGGCCTTGGTCGTCGATCGCGTGGCGGACGTGCGCGACCCGGTCGAGGACCCGGTGTCGGTGGTCGCCCCCGCCGCGTGGCCCGAGGCCAAGCAGGTCGTGCTGCGCAGCGCGGCCAACGCCGTCGTCGCCGCGGCGACGACGGCGGCCCGCATCCGGCTCGACCCGGCCCGCTCGTACCGGCTCTCGCTCGAGGGCTCGGCGGAGGTCTCCTCCGGCGCGCAGCGGCGCACGGTGAGGGAGGTGGCCTGGTTCGCCGAGAAGCCCGGCGGCGTCGGCGGCGAGGCGCTGACCGGCGTGCTCACGCCCCAGGGCGGGGCGGTGGTCGCCGGCGCCCGGGCGCTCTATGCCTTCGCGGTCCGCAGGCCGGGCGAGGAAGGGACGGGGGAGCTGAAGGTCCACCTGAACGACCTCAACCCGAAGGCGAAGAGGCCCCTGACCCAGACGCTGCGCGTGGACGTCGCCGCGGCCTACGTCCCGGGCGACCGGCTGCCGCGGATGATCGGCCTCGACCCGGCGGCCGCCTACACCCTCTCGGTCTCCGGCCAGGCGTCCCTGGGCGCCTCGGGCCAGGCCACGCGCCTGCTCTACGTGCTCGACGGCGGGGGGGCCGACGTGGTCGGCGCGCTGGGAACGGGCGGCTCCAAGGTCGTGCGCGGAGCCAAGGGGCTGTGGCTCCTGTTGCCCGACGACGACCTGGCCGACAACGACGGCGACCTCGTCCTCAGCGTCGCGCCCGCCAAGGCGCCGTGAGGGCCGGCGCCGATAGATTGACGGAAAGATGGGAGTGGGGACGGAGGCCACGGCCGTGAGCGCAGACGAGACGAACGCCCGCCCGAAGCGACGCTGGTACCGGCGCGCGGCGGTCGCGGGGCTGGGCTTCGGAGGCGGGCTGGTGGGCTTGGGCACCGCCGTCGGGTGCGCCCTCTCGACGCCTCGCTGGACGGGCTCGACCACCGACCACTTCGACGGCCGCAGGTTCCACAACGGTCCGGAGGCCCAGGAGCCGCACGGCGCTGGCGGCTTGCTCAAGTGGATGACCCACCGCGAGCAGGGGCCCTGGCGCGACTCCGTGGAGGCTCTTCCGGGCGAGCCGCCGCCGCGCAAGGTGGACGCCCCAGGGGTCGTCCGAGTCACCTTCGTCGGCCACGCGACGGTGCTCATCCAGATGGACGGCGTGAATCTGCTCACCGACCCCATCTGGTCCGACCGGGCGAGCCCGGTCCCCTTCGCCGGTCCCAAGCGCATCCGGCCGCCCGGGGTGCGCTTCGAGGACCTGCCGCCCATCGACGTGGTGCTGGTCAGCCACAACCACTACGACCACCTGGACCTCGCCACGCTGCGCCGGCTGGTCGAGCGCGGAGACCGGCCGCGCATCGTCGTGCCGCTGGGCAACAAGGCGGTGCTCGATCGGGCGGGGCTGCTCGGGGCGACCGAGCCTCGACTGGTGGCAGGACGCGGAGCTCGCGCCCGGGCTCAAGCTCGTGGCCGTTCCGGCCCAGCACTTCTCCAATCGCGGCCCCTTCGACGACGGCAACGGGTTGTGGGCGGGCTATGTGCTCGAAGGCCGCGCCTCCGGCCGAGTCTTCTTCGCCGGAGACACCGGCTATGGGCCGCACTTCAAGGAGATCGCCCGGCGGCTCGGCCCTCCGCAGGTGGCGCTCCTGCCCATCGGAGCGTTCCGCCCGCGCTGGTTCATGGGGCCGGTCCACATGGGGCCAGACCAGGCCGTCGAGGCCGCCAAGGACCTGGGCGCGAAGGCCAGCGTCGCCATCCACTTCGGCACCTTCCGGCTGGCGGACGATGGAGAGGAGGAGCCGGTCAGGGAGCTGAACGACGCGCTCGCCGCCCATCCCGGCCTCGAGTTCGTGGTGCCGGAGTTCGGCCAGGGACGCGATTGGACCGTGCGTTGAGTGCAGAACGGACTGCGCAGACGGGGGCTCGGCGAGACGGGTTGGGGGGCTGGACAATCGGTGGGACCCTTGCGTAGGGTATTCGGCACCCTCGGCCGTGGTGGCTGTCGGGAGGGCCGCTCGAAATCGAGCGGCACGAAACAAAGGAAAGAAGAGAAACATGGCGACCGGTACTGTGAAGTGGTTCAACGACGCGAAGGGCTTCGGTTTCATCAGCCAGGAGAACGGTGGCGAGGACGTCTTCTGCCACCACACGGCGATCCAGACTGAGGGCTTCCGCACCCTGGCCGAGGGACAGAAGGTGGAGTTTGAGGTCAAGAAGGGCCCGAAGGGCCTTCAGGCCGCGAACGTGAAGCCCATCAGCTGATTCGCTGAGCTGCTGTCACGCCCAGGACCCGGCGCTCTCCAGAGGAGCCCGGGTCTTGGTGTATCTGGGGGGCAACAACGCAAGGCCGTTGGCCGGGAACCGCTCGGATATGGAAACGAAGATCGAGGCGCGGGTACGCGAGGCGGCGCAGAGGGCGCTGCGCGACCGCAAGTTCGTCACGGCGCTCGACGTGGTGATGGGGCTGGGGTGGGTGCGCATCCGCCAGGTCGAGGAGTGGCAGCAGGGGCGAATCGACTGCCTGGAGTCGGCGCTGCCGCCCTCGCCGGACAAGGTCCTCGCCGCGCTCGGCGCGCTGCGCCGGTGGGCCGAGGGTCAGGCGCTCACCGCGAAGGAGACGCCCTATGTCGCGCGCTCGCACGACCGGCGGCCGCTCCGGTTCACGCGGGCGGGACTGCCGGAGCTGGAGCGCGCCTGGAGCACGCACTGGTTCTCGTCCGAGCTGAGCGAGTCCCGCCTGGCCAAGATGCAGGAGCGGCAGGCCAAGGCGCCCGACCTCGTGGTCATCTCGCCGCTCGACGACTGGAGGTGCACCCAGTGCGGTGGGACCGGAGAGTGGCTCATCATGGACGCGCCCGGCCCGCTGTGCCTCTCGTGCGCGGATCTGGACCACCTGGTCTTCCTGCCCTCGGGGGACGCGGCGATGAGCCGCCGCGCCAAGGCGGCGAGCAAGCTGTCGGCGGTCGTCGTCCGCTTCGCCCGCGCGCGCAAGCGCTACGAGCGCAAGGGCATCCTGGTCGAGGAGCAGGCGATCCGCACGGCCGAGGAGCAGTGCCTGGGGGACGAAGAGCTGCGGGCCCGGCGCCGCGAACGGGACGCCGAGCGCCGCGGCAAGCTGGACGAGGCGCTGGTCGAGGCGATGGCCCGCGAGATCGCCCGGCTGTTCCCCGGCTGCCCGGCCGATCGCACTCGGGAGATCGCCGAGCACGCCGCGCTGCGCGGGAGCGGGCGGGTGGGCCGGTCGGCCGCGGGCCGCGCGCTGGAGGAAGAGGCGCTCAGGCTTGCCGTCATTGCGTCCATCCGGCACCTGGACACGGACTATGACGCTCTCCTGATGAAGGGGGTCGACCGGGCGGAGGCGCGCGACCGGATCCGCGCCAAGGTCGACGCCGTGCTGCGCGGCTGGGAGGCGGGGCAGTTCGGGGCTGGCGCGGCCGAACGGGCACGGTAGAGTGCCGGCCAATCCAGCAGTTTCTGGCCGGCCTCCCGGCCCGGAGGGGACATCGTGAGCGGAGACAGGTGGCGGAGGGCGGCGTGCGTCGCAGCGTTGCTGGTCACCGGCTGCGCGGCTGAGAAGCCTGCGGCCAAGGAGACCGCCTACGCGGCCGAGAAGACTGCGACCCACGAGACCGCCTACGCGTTGGCGGCCCAACCGAGCGCCGACCAGTTCGACCCCGAAGCCTTCGCCGACTCCAACCCGAAGGCGCCGGTCTGCGAGCTGAGGGCACGCGAGCCTCCAGGCGACGGCGCCCGCCAATGCCTGGGCCGCGCTGCAGGCCTGCGTGAAGCGAGGGTTCTCCGACCTCCCGGTCTTGCTCGACCAATGGAAGCCGATGCTCGGGAGCCAGGCGGACGCGACCCGGCTCCTCGTCCGGGTGGTCGCCCAGCGCGGCGCCTCTCCGAAGGACCTCCAGGCCATGCGTCGCCGAGGCGTGCAGTTCATCACCCTGGAGGAGTCGCAAGAGGCCAAGAGCAAACTGGATGGGCGCACGTTGGTCGTGCGCGGCCGGTTCGCTCACGACGAGGTCTCCGGGCCGGCCTCCGGCTGGACCATTCACGAGCGCGACGAGACCAGCTCCAGCAGCGGCGCTTTCGATCGCACCGTCACGGTGCGGGCTGGAGGCCGCACCTACGTCGGCACCTACCAGGACGAGAGCACGACCTTCTCCTCGAAGGAGACTGGCCGCATCGTGCAGGTTCGAGGCAAGCCGGGCCAGCGGACCAACAAGGAAAGGGACTACCTCTTCCTGTGTCGAATCGTCGAAGCCACGCGACCCGACGCGGACTCGCCGCCCGACTTGACGGTGGTGGTCGAAGAGGCGGCCGAGGTGACGAGCGGCTTCTACTGAGCCTCCGGGACCGCACTCCTAGCGCAGGAAGGTGACCGGGCGCAGCTTGCCGAGCTGAGCCGCCTCCACCGCCTTCAGCGCCGGTTCGGGCTCGCCGGAGAGGATCCACCGCACCGACTCCGGCGCCAGCAGCTTCTTGGCCAGACGCTGGATCTCCTCCAGGGTGACCGCCTCGACGGCCGCCCTCCGCTCCTCCAGCGTCGGCGGCCGTGCCTGGCCGAGCGAGAGCGCCTCGACCCAGCTGGCCGAGAGGCCTTGGGCCGTGTCGGCCTCCGACGCCAGGCGCGCCAGGTGCACCGCCTTGGCCCGGACGAGCTCCTGCTCGGTGGCGCCGTGCTCGCCGACCGACGACAGCGCGTCGCGGAAGGCGTGCAGGCTGCGCTCGGACTGCGCGGCGTTCAGCCAGGCGCAGCTCATGAAGGCCTGCGCGTGCCGCCGCTGGAGGATGGTGGCGTCGACCGCGTAGGCCACACCCCCCGCCTCTCGCAGCCCCACCGAGAGGCGGCTGCTCACGCCGTCCCCGAGGATGGCCGTCAGGAGCTCCAGGGCGGCCCGCGACCCGCGCAGGTCGGAGAGCGGCCGCGAGGCGCAGGCCACCAGCGTCTTCGCCGGCTGGCGGCGGATGAAGCTGGTCTCCGGGCGGCGGGTCGGCACCGACGGCGGCGGAGGGACCGGCACCGACGCCTTCTGGGCCGGCCCGCGCCAGCCCCCGAAGGCCGTGCGGATGGCGGGCAAGACCTTCGCGGGCACGACGTCTCCGACCACCACCAGGGTCGCGCCCCGGGGAACGAACAGCTGGGCCTGCCGCGCGAAGACCTCCTCGCCGGACAGGCTCTTGAGGCTGGAGGTGGTCCCCACGATGGGGAGCGAATACGGGTGACCGACTCCGAAGGCGGCCTGCGCCAGGAACATGCCCAGGGTCTCGGGGTCGGAGACCTCCAGGTCCTCGAGCCCGTCCAAGGCGCTCATGCGCCGATGCGAGAGCGACTCGGCCCCGTGGCGGGGCGAGGTCACGGCGCCGGCGAGCAGCTTCAGGTAGGTGGCGGCGTCGGTGGCGTAGCCCGAGATGCCCGCCTGGCAGGCGTCATGCTCCGCGGAAAAGCTCGCCGCCCCACCCGCCTCGGCCACGAGCGTCCGAAACGACTTCTCGTCGGAGAGGTCGCGGCCGTCCGCGCTCTTCTCGCGGAAGTCGCTGGCCAGCATCAGCGAGAGGTAGGTGCGCCCCGCCTTCTCCTCCTCGTCGAAGGTGGTCCCTTGCGGCAGCACGAGCCGGATGGAGACCAGCGGGCGCTGGTGCTGCTCGACGATCACCACCCGCAGCCCGTTGGAGAGGTTCGCGTCGGTGACCTTCGCCGGCTGCGCGGTCACGGAGGCCAGCGCGTCGGGAACGGGGGATCGGGTCCAGGTCGGCGCGGGCGACCTGGTGGGCGAGTGGGCGGAGACCGGCCCAGCGCCGTCGGTTTCGGGTGCCGGCAACGGCGCGGTGGCGCAGGCCGACAGCAGCGTCGACATCGCGGCGGAGGCGAGGCGGGCGCGGGCGGTCATTCGGGATCCACCTCTTCCTCCCGTCGCTCCACCTTGGCGGCACGCGGGCGGACCGGGCGCGCGTGGACCACGGCGTGCGGGCGGCGCAGGTAGATGCGGGCGACGTCGCGGACCACGTCGTTCTCGACGAACCAGTGCCGCTCGAGGAAGCGCCCGGCCTCCTCGGCCTTGCCCGACTGGCGCTCGACGTAGGTCAGGATGGCCGAGCGGCCGCCGAGCGTGTCCAGCGCGAAGAGCACCGACCGGTCGAGGATGAGGTGCGCTCTCATGACGAAGTCGAGCGGCATCTCGCGCAAGGTGAGCATGCGCAGGAAGCCGTCGGCGTCGTCCTGCGCGACGGCCACCGACTCCTCGTAGGGCAGCTCGAGGTCCATGCGGAACATGGCCTCACCGGTGTACTCGATGAAGGAGGTGTCCAGGCTCATCCCCCAGGCGCCGTCGAGGAAGAAGGTGAGCAGCTGGGCTCCCAGGGCCAGCGCCGGTGCGTGGTCGGGCAAGAGGTTGGGGAAGCGCCAGGCCAGGGCCACGCGCGGGTGCCGCGAGAGCCGCTCGCGGACCTGCACCGCGGTGGTGACCGGCCCGGGCAGGGCGGGTGGGAGCTGGGCGGGCTGTCCGGAGGGCAGGCGCGCCAGGCCTTCGTCGACGAGGCGCAGGGCCGTGGCCGGGTCGAAGTTCCCGACCACGGTGAGGATGGCGTTGGCGGGCACCAGATAGGCCGAGGCGAAGGCCTTCAGGTCGGCGGCGGTCACGGTCGCCAGCTCCGCCGGCGTGCCGATCACGCCGGCGTGGAGCGGGTGCGGTTCTGGGAAGAGGCGGCCGAACACCGTGGAGTGGAAGTCCCCGTACGGCTCGTCGGCGACGCGCAGCAGCCGCTCCTGCTCGACGACCTGGCGGTGCCGAGCCACGAGCGCGTCGTCGACCTGCCCGACCAGCGTCCCCAGCCGGTCCGCGCAGGCCCACAGCGCCGCGGGGAGCTCCTGCGCCGGCAGCGCCACCTCGAAGCGGAGGCTGTCGAGCCCGGTCAGGGCGTTGAAGTGGTAGGCCCCGCGGCTCTCGAGGATGGCCGAATAGTCGGTGTCGGGCGTCGGCCCCGTCGCGAGCACGTGCTCGGTCAGGTGTGCGAGGCCGCTCTTGCCGGCAGGCTCGAAGAGGGTGCCGGCGCGGAAGCTCATCCAGACCACGACGCTGGAGACGGTGGGGTCCGGCGAGAGCAGCACGGTCAGGCCATTGGCGGTCTTGGCGCGCTGGACCGCGATGGAGAGCTGCTCGGTGGTCGTCTTGCGGCTGGACTCGAACTGCGCCTGGCTCTGCGCGGCCGCACCCGACGGCCACGCTGCGAGCAGCGCCACGAGCGTGGCGACCGTGCGGCACTGCGACGACATGGACCCTCCCAGAAGACCCGCGCTGAGTGCTGCTGAAGGTATGTCAGCGTTCACCGACACCGCCGGCGTCTCCGCGTGCCCTCGACGCTCAGCCCGCCGATGCTAGGACGCATGGTGTGGCGCACTCAATCGTAGAGGACTGCGGCGCAAGGACTGGCGCGTGAGCTCCGGCGAGCCAAGCCAAGCGCGTCGTGGGAGCAGCTCCGATTGGATGGCCGGAGGCAAGCAGCGAACCCCCTCCCGCAGTTTGGGAGGGGGCAGGGGGGGAGGGCTGCTCACTTCGCGGCTGCGGTCGCCGGCGGTGCCTTCGGGTGCCGCACGTCGAAGCTCGGCTTGCGGTTCGGGTCGCACTCCGGGCCGAAGCCCTCGGCGCTGAACAGGTAGGTCAGCGCGCCGGTCTTGCCGTCCGGGGCGACCGGCTCGATCTTCAGCTCGTGCGTCCCGGCGCGGGCGGGGCTGCAGTAGGAGAGCAGGTAGTAGCGCTTGGAGAAGCCCTCGATGCGCGCCGCGACCTGGTCGAAGGTCGTCCCCACCGCGGCCGGGTCGTGCGAGAGCGAGGCGCCGCTGCGCCCGATGGCCTGGAGCTCGGCCTCCTGGACCTCGGCGCCGACGCCGATGACGAACACCTCGAAGTTGACCCGGTCGAGCGCGGCCTTCAGGTTGGCCGCCGAGACGCGGGCGGCGTGGTCGGTGCCGTCGGTGAAGACGACCAGCGTGCCGAAGCGCAGGGGCACCGGCGACTTCTCGATCTGCTTCTCGAGCACCTTGATGGCCTCCACCACGGCGCCGTTCAGGTTGGTCGACGGGTCCTTGAGCTGGAAGCTCGCCAGCGACGCCGGGCCGGCCTTCCCGGGCGCGAAGCCGCGGAGCGGGACGATCTCCGAGCGGCCGTCGAAGCCGTAGATGGCCGTCTGCTGGTACTGGCCGACGCGGTCGGTGAAGCGCGCCACCGCCTCCTCGAGCACGTTCTTCTGGCCCGACTGCGTCACCGAGGCGGACATGTCCACGAGCAGCAGCAGGTAGTGCATCGCCGCCACTTCGGGGTTGAGGATGGTCTGCTTGGACTCGAACGGCGAGACCAGCTTGGCGTCCTCGTAGATGTTGAACTTGTCGGCGGTCAGCCCCGGCACGGGCTCGCCGTCGCGCGTGTCCACCGTGAAATAGACGGCCACGTTGGAAGGCTTCTGCACGCTGGCGTCCACCAGGCGCGGCTTGAGGCCTGCGCATCCGAGAATCATCGGCAGCGCGAGCAGGACGCAGGCGAGTCGCAGCGACATCACTTCGGACATGGTCTCCTCCGGGGACTACTTCAGGGCTTTGCCCAGCTCTTGGACGAGGTTCTTGCGCTTCGGTGACGCGGAATCGACGGCACCCCAGATCCACCGGCCGCGCCAGGCGAGGTCCACCTCGCCGTTGAGCGGGTCCTTGAGCACGACGGATCCCTCGGGCTTGAGCTTGAGGTCCTTGGCGCCCGAGGCGGCGGCCCACTTCTCGAGCATCGCTTTCACGTCTGCCTCGTCCTTGCCCTGGATGGCGAAGAGCCGGAACTTGGCGCCGGCGACGTCGTAAGGGACCGCGAAGCCGTCGTGCAGGAAGGCCTGGCCCAGGAAGTCCTTGGTGGAGAGCTTCTCGGCGCGCGGCAGGCGGCCCTCGGCCGGGAACGCCTTGAAGATCGCCGGAGCCTCGCGGGTGCCGGGCAGGCCCGCCGCCACCTTCTCGGCGATGGGCTTGAGCAGCTCGGTCTTGCCCACGAGCTTGGCGTAGATGGCGCCCGCGACGAACTCCAGGTGCTGGTCGCCCTGGTAGCCCTCGACGCCGATGGGCAGCGCCTTGCTGTTGTTCGGCCGCTCCTGGAGGTACATGCCGAAGGCGCGCAGCGCGTCCTTGTGCCGGTAGAGGTCGACCGTGACCTCCTGCTTGCCGTCGGCGCTCTTGTAGGTCCCGGCCGCCAGCTCCTCGAAGTCGTACATCAGGAACGCGTCCGCGCCGCCGTCGATGTACTCGTAGAGCGTCTCCGGCGTGTACTTCGTCGGCGCCTCGGTGAGCGCGAAGCCGTCGATCTTGGGGAACAGCGCGGCCATCCCCGCAGGTTCGGCGGCGGGAGCGGCGGCGAGGGCAGCAGCCAGGAGCAGAGGCGCGAGCGTCATCAGATCAGGAACTCCTTCGGGACGTCCTTGAGGCGCACGATGTTGGCCACGCGCTCGCGCACGTCGAACCCTTTTCGGCACTTCACGGCACAAGTGGAGCAGTCCGAACACGGCGAGGCGCTCGGCAGGCCCAGCTCCTGGAGCAGCGTCTGGGCGGCTTCGCGGTTCTTGTACGCGTGGGCGTACATGTAGCTGCGCATCGAGCTCGGGGACGGGCAGGTCTTTGGGGCAGGCGCCTTTGCAGCCGTCGCAGCCCTGGCAGTAGAAGCCGGCCTCCGTCACGGTCGCTGCAGCGGGGGCCTGCAGCTTCTGGCCGTCCTCGTCGGTGAGCTTGGGGTTGCGCAGGACCTCGAGGTCGAGCTGCAGCTGCTCGAAGGTCGTGAAGCCGGGGATGGCGGTGTGGACGTTCGGGTCGCGGATGGACCAGCGCAGCGCCGCCTTGGGATCGATCGGCTGCTTCTTCTCCTTGTCCCAGTACACGCCGGCCTGCGTCTTCATCGCGATGACGCCCAGGCCCGCTGCCGCCGCCTCGCCGATGGCCTTCTGCACCTCGAGGTGGTGCTCCTGCTTGAAGTTGTAGGAGGTGAGGATGACGTCGTAGACCTTCGCCTCCACCGCGGCGCGGATGATGTCCGGCTCGTTCTTGTGCGTGGTGGTCCCCAGGAAGCGGGCCTTGCCGGACTTCTTGATCGCCTCGAGCGCCTGGAGGATCCGCGGGTCGAGCGCGGTCTCCCGCAGCATCTGGTTGTGGAGGTAGAAGACGTCCACGTGGTCCAGCCCGAGGCGCTTGAGGCTGATCTCCAGCTTCTCCGAGAGCTCTTCGGGCCTGAACTCGGCGGAGAGCGCGCCGGTCTTTCGGTCCTGGGTGCCCAGGAAGACCTTGGTGCAGACCAGGAACGAGTCGCGCGGCCGGGAGGGCAGGACGGTGCCCAGCATCTCCTCGTTGCGGCCGTTCTGGTACCCGTGCGCGGTGTCCAGGAGCAGCATGCCGCCGTCGAGCGCGGCGCGGACCAGGTTCGGGTTGTCGGCGTTCATCACGCCCATGCTCACGACCGGCACGGAGAGGTTGGTGCGCCCGAGCGTGCGGCGGTTCTCGGCGGTGGTGGCGACGGCGCTGCTGGCGGGCGCTTCCTGCTTGGTCGCCGGCGCGGTCGACGAGGAGCCGGCCGAGGTGGTGGCGCAGGCGTCGAGTGCAGAGGCGGCGAGGCCTGCTGCGCCCAGCTTGAGGAAGTCCCGCCGTTGAAGCTTGGTCGTCATGCCGGCTCCGTGTCGTCGTCGAGGGTGCGGCGGATCGTCATGTACCTGAGCACGGGTGTCCAGCGCGGACACACCACCCTCCCCGAATCACCGATGGCGCTCGGTCGGACCGACCGTTAGGACCGGCAGTAAGGTCGGTTCGGGCACGGGCGGGCAAGCCAGGGTCGGGTGGCGGCGGGAGGAGGCGGCATGGGCGGGCCAAGGTGGGGCGCGAACGCCGGCGGGGGCAGCGGCGCGAGCCACGCAGCGCGGATCGTCCTGCTGGGCGCCGCGAGCCTCTTGGCGCTCATGAACCCGGGATGCGGGGGCCCGAACCCGGACGAGCCGGGCGATGCGACGGTGGGCGGACCCGACGGCAGCGCGCCCATGGCCGATGGCGGTGCCCCTGCGGCCGATGCGCAGAGGCCGGATTCCGGTGGGGGCGAGCTCGGGCCGGACGCGGCCGAGGGATTCGACGGAGGTGCGGTCGAGGACGCCGCCTGGGACGCCGGCGAACCCGACGCTGCCGCACCGGAGGACGGCGGGCTGGCCGTCTGCGCCGCGGGGACGAGCCGTTCCTGCTACTCGGGGCCCGCCGAGACGCGCGGACGGGGAACGTGCCGAGAGGGCTCGCAGGTCTGCCTGTCGGACGGCAGCGGCTACGGCGAGTGCGCCGGCGAGGTCTTGCCGCGGCCCGAGGACTGCGCGACCCCCGAGGACGAGGACTGCAGCGGCGCGGCCAACGACAGCTGCGCCTGCACGCCCGGGTCCGCCGAGCCCTGCTACACCGGCCCCACCGGCACCCTCGGCGTCGGCGCATGCAAGGCAGGGACGTGGACGTGCAACGCGGAGGGCATCGGGTTTGGGCCCTGCACGGGCGAGGTCGTCCCTTCGGCCGAGACCTGCGACACCCCGGAGGACGACGACTGCGACGGCCAGGTCAACGAGGAGGGCGCGGGCTGCGCGTGTGCTCCCGGCCAGGCGGTCTCCTGCTACAGCGGGCCCGCGGGCACCTCGGGCGTCGGCCTGTGCCAGGCCGGCTCGAAGATCTGCAACGAGCAGGGCACCGGCTTCGGGCCGTGCGTCGGCGAGGTGCTCCCCGCAGTGGAGACTTGCCGCACGCTCGGCGACGACGACTGCGACGGCCAGACGAACGAGGAGGGCGAGGGCTGCGCGTGTGTCCCTGGGACCACCGTCACCTGCTACTCCGGCCCGAGTGCCACCCTCGGCGTCGGCCGGTGCCAGTCCGGGCTGCAGGTGTGCAATGCGCAGGGCACCGGCTTCGGCCCCTGCGTGGGCGAAGTGGTCCCGGCGCCGGAGACCTGCAACACGCCCGAAGACGACGACTGCGACGGCCAGACCAACGAAGAAGGGGAAGGGTGCGTCTGCCCTCCGGGCGCCGTCGGGGTCTGCTACTCCGGGCCGCCCGGCACCGCGGGAGTGGGCATCTGCCGCGCGGGGACGAGGGCGTGCGATGCGCGGGGCACCCGCTGGGGGCCGTGCGTGGGCGAGGTGCTGCCCGGTGTCGAGACCTGCCAGACGCCCGAGGACGACGACTGCGATGGCCAGACCAACGAGAGCGGCACGGGCTGCGTCTGTGGGCCGGGGAGCGTCGTGTCCTGCTACTCCGGCCCGGCGGGGACCCAGGGCGTCGGGAGCTGCAGGCCCGGGCAGCAGACCTGCAACGCTCAAGGCACCGGCTACGGACCATGCGTGGGCGAGGTGCTCCCCGGAGTCGAGACCTGCCTGACGCCCGACGACGACGACTGCGACGGCCTGCCGAACGAGAACGGAGCGGGCTGTGTGTGCCTGCCCGGAAGCGCCGCGGCCTGCTACTCGGGGCCGGCCGGCACGGCGGGGGTCGGCCACTGCCGCGCGGGCCTGCAGACCTGCAACGCGCAGGGGACGGCTTACGGCCCCTGCGTGGGAGAGGTGCTTCCCGGAGTCGAGACCTGCCTGACGCCCGAGGATGACGACTGCAACGGCCAGGTGAACGAGGGCGGCGTGGGCTGCGTCTGCCTGCCGGGCAGCACCGCGGCCTGCTACTCAGGGCCCGTCGGGACGGCTGGCGTGGGGATTCGCAAGGCCGGAACGAAGACCTGCGACGCGCAGGGAACGGGCTACGGCCCGTGCGTCGGCGAGGTGCTGCCCGGGGTCGAGACCTGCCTGACGCCGGAGGACGAGGACTGCAACGGCCAGGCGAACGAGGGCGGGGCCGGCTGCGTCTGCCAGCCGGGCAGCAGCACGTCGTGCTACTCGGGGCCGGCGGGCACCCAGGGCGTCGGGCCCTGCAAGGCGGGGCTCCAGACCTGCAACGCGCAGGGGACCGCCTACGGGGCGTGCGTGGGCGAGGTGGTCCCGGCGGTCGAGTCGTGCACCACGCCAGCCGACGACAACTGCAACGGCCAGGTGAACGAAGGCTGCGTGTACTACGGCAACGTCCAGCCCATCTTCCAGGCGAAGTGCGGGTCCTGCCACACGACGGGCGGCTCGGGCGGATCCAACTTCGCGACCAAGTACTCGGACTCGCAGCTCCCCTCCTCCTCCTGCCCGGGCAAGACGAAGGGGGCCTGCACCATCGTGCGCATCCAGAACGGGACCATGCCGGCCGGGGCGGGGTGCACCGGGAACCCGGCACAGGACTCGGGCAAACCCAAGTGCACGACTGCCTCCGAGCAGGCCACGATCCAGGTGTGGATCAACGGCGGGCAGCTGCCGTGAGGCTTGCGGGGCACGGGGATATCGAGGCATTGCGAGGCTGATAGCATCGGCCACCGTTTCCCCGAACGGAGGGCGCCATGGCCACCACCGACGTGAAGGCCGACCCGAAGCTCATCGCCGCGTGCGGGCTGTACTGCGCGGCGTGCGGCAAGCACTTGAAGGGCAAGTGTCCCGGCTGCGCCGCCAACGAGAAGGCCAGCTGGTGCAAGGTGCGCTCGTGCTGCCAGGAGCATGGCTACGCCAGCTGCGCGGACTGCAAGGAGTTCCGAGATCCGCGGCAGTGCGCCAAGTTCGACAGCTTCATCGCCACGATCATCGGGCTGGTCCTCGACTCGGACCGCGCCAAGTGCATCGAGCGGATTCGCGAGGTCGGCCCCGAGCAGTTCGCTAGAGAGATGGCGGACGCACGGCGGCAGAGTCTGCCCCGCGGCTGAAGACGCCTCGCGCACAGAGCCCCAGCCCGGCTAGCAACACCACGCTCGAGACGGTGTTCGCGGCGAAGTTGCGGCCTCCCAGGTAGGCGTCGCTGACGAAGCCGAACGCCTGCAGCGGCAGCAGCGCGCCCGAGAGCGTCCAGAGCGCCCAGCGCGCGCGGGCGACGAGGCTCGTCCAGACGACGGCGAGGACGATCGCGCACAGGGCGACGATGCACGGGTTGGCCAGCGCCGCCTGGGCGTTGACCACCGCCAGCGCCCGCGGATCGAGGCGCAAGGCCTCCGCCTCGGTCATCAGCATCCCCAGCGCGGGCGGGGCCGCTCCCCGGAGCGTCAGCACCGTGACCGCGGCGGCCACGAGCAGGTTCAGCCCACTCCAGACGGACAGCAGGACCGCACCCACCTTCAAGCTCTTCATCGGCGCCTCCGCATCGGCGCGGCTGCTCTCGCAAGCCGTGTGCCCGAAGCGCCAGCCAGGGATGGTGCCCGCGCGCCGGGTCGCTCGTGACGTTTTGTCCCGGTGGAGCAGTGGGCCCGCGACAGGCTGTCAGCCGAACTTCATGTCACAAATGACATGCCTATCTTTAGCAAGGCCCGGAACAAGGCCGGGTCTACGCGGTCACCCCGCCAGCTTCCGCACGCCAGGCCCCGGCCCGGCAATCACGGTGCGCATCACGCCAGGGATCGGGCTGAGCTTCTCGACGACCTTGCTCGCGTCGCGCTCAAGGCAGAGCACCACCGGATTCGGCCCAGCGTCGAGCGTGAACCACGCCGCGAGGCCGCTGGCCCGCAGCGCCGGAAGCTCTTCGACCACGGCCAGGGTCGCCGAGCGCATGTAGACCACCGGTGGCACTGCACCCATCCCGGTCGCGTGCATCCGCCAGGCGTTGCGCTCCGCCACCGCGCCCAGCCGCTCGAGGTCGCAGGACAGCAGCGCCGCGCGCGCCTCGGCGAGGTCGCCGTCCACCATGCCCACCCACGCCGGATAGAACGGCGAGGTCTGCACGGTGTGCTTCATCCCGTCGCGCGAGGAGACCTCCTTGGCCTTCGACGACGTGACGACGACCACCATCCGCAGCTCGGGCCAGTGCGACTCGGGCGCCACCTGCACGGCGAAGCTGTCGGAGCCGTCGCTCGCCTCGCCGCGCTTCCACTCGCAGAACCCGCCCTCGACCGAGCGGCAGGCCGAGCCGGAGTTGCGGCGGGCGAGGATGGAGAGCTCGCGCGGCGTCCCATCGATCCCCGCGGCCCAGCTAGCGGCTGCGGCCAGTGCCGCTCCGCCGGCGGCGCTGGAGGCGAGCCCGGCGGCGTTGGGGAAGTCGGTCTTCGAGACCATCCAGGCCCGCTTCTGGATCCCGGCGCGAGCGCGTACGAGATCGAGCGTCTGCACGACCCGAGCGAGCTCCTTGCCGGAGAGGGCGCGGCCGTCGATCTCAGCGACGTCATCCGCGCGATCGCAGAACTCGACGGTGGTGGTGGCGCTCAGCCCGTCGAGCGTCATCGACAGGCTCGGCTGGTGCGGCAGGACGAGCGACTCGTCCCGCTTTCCCCAGTACTTCACCAGCGCGATGTTCGGGTGGGCGACGGCGGTGGCTTTCACGAGACCCTCGAGACGACGAAGCGAGCGAGCTCCTGCAGCACGTGGCCCTTCTCGCCGAAGCCGGCGACGGCTTCGACGGCCTGCGAGACGAGCTCGTGCGCCTTCTTGCGCGAAGCGTCGATTCCGAAGAGCGCGGGGTAGGTGGCCTTGCCGGCGGCGACGTCCTTGCCCGGGGTCTTGCCCAGCTGTTCGGCGGTGGAGGTGACGTCGAGCACGTCGTCGGCGATCTGGAAGGCGAGGCCGATCCGCTTGCCGTAGGTGCGGACCTGCTCGAGCTGCTGGGGGCCGGCGCCAGCGACGATGGCCCCGGCCACGCAAGACGCCTCGAGGATGGCGCCGGTCTTCGCGCGGTGGATGTACTCGAGGGTCTCGGGCGCGATCGGCTTGCCCTCGGACTCCATGTCCACCACCTGCCCGCCGATCATCCCGTCCGTCGTGCCGGCGGCGCGCGAGTACTCCTGGATGAGCGCGAGGCGGCGCGCGGCGTCGGGCGCCGCGTCCTCGGCGGCGAGCACCTGGAAGGCTCGGGTGAGCAGCGCGTCGCCCGCGAGGATGGCCACCGCCTCGCCGAAGACCTTGTGGCAGGTTGGGCGGCCGCGGCGCAGGTCGTCGTCGTCCATCGCCGGCAGGTCGTCGTGGATGAGCGAGTAGGTATGGATCATCTCGATGGCGCAGGCCGCGGGCATCAACGCCGCCGGCTTCGCGCCCAGCGCCTCGCCGCACGAGAGCACCAGCGCCGGGCGCAGCCTCTTTCCGCCCGCCAGCAGGCTGTAGCGCATCGCCTTGTGGATGGACGCCGGCGGCGCGTCCTCCGACGGCACGCGCCTCGCCAGCTCGGCGTTGACCTCCTCCGCCCGCAGCCCCAGCCACTGTTCGACGTTCACGGTGCACCGACCTCCACGCCCTGCTCCTGAAGCTGCGCCACCATCTCGCGGGCGGCCTCGAGCTGGATGCGACCGGACTGGACCATACGCGAGGCGATGCGCTCCACCCAGTCTCCTCTGGCGCCGGCGGTGACCGCGACGCAGCGCGCGTGGAGCGCCATGTGGCCCTGCTGGATGCCGACCGAGCCGAGCGCGCGGATGGCGGCAAAGTTTTGCGCCAGGCCCACGGCGGCCACGACCTGCGCCAGCTCCTGCGCCGTGGAGACGCCCAGCAGCTTGAGCGCCAGCTGGGCGGTCGGGTGGACCTTGATGGGCCCGCCGATGAGCCCCAGCGCCAGTGGCAGCTCGATCTTCCCGACCAGGTGAGCGTCTTCAATCCGCCAGGTCGAGAGCGGGCGGTACTGGCCGCCGCGGCAGGCGAAGGCGTGGGCGCCGGCCTCGATGGCGCGCCAGTCGTTGCCGGTGGCGATGACCACCGCGTCGACGCCGTTCATGATGCCCTTGTTGTGCGTCGCCGCCCGGTACGGGTCCGCCTCGGCGAAGCGGGAGGCCTGGACCACGCCCTGCGCCACCTGCAGCCCGCTCAGCCCGAAGTCGGCGAGGCTCTCGACCGGGATGCGGCAGCGGGCGCGGGCCAGGCGGCGGTCGGCGAGGTTCGAGAGGATGCGCAGGTAGACCTTGCCGCCGGTCAGCTGCTCGATGAGAGGGGCGACGCCCTCGGCCATGGTGTTGACGGCGTTGGCGCCCATGGCGTCGCGCACGTCGACGATCAGGTGGGTGATGACCAGCGGCTCGCCGCCTTCACCCTCCGGCGCCGGCAGCACGCGGACCTCGAGGTCGCGCGCCCCGCCGCCCAGGCGCACCAGCACCGGGTCGAAGCTGTTGGCCAGCGCGAGGATCTGCTCCTTCGCCCCGAGGATGGCCGTCCGCGCCCGCTCGGGGTCGCCGTAGCCGGTCAGCTGGATCTGGCTGATCATCACCGGCGCGTCGGTCTCGGCGGTGAAGCCGCCGGCCTCGCGGGCCAGCTTGGCGGCGAAGGAGACCGCGGCGACCACCGACGGCTCCTCGATCACCATGGGGACGAGGTAGTCGCGCCCGTTCACCAGGAAGTTGAGCCCCAGGCCCATCGGCAGCGCGAACGTCGCCACCGCGTTCTCGATCATCCGGTTGGCGATCTCGTGCGAGAGGGCGCCCTCGGCGCGCATCACCTGCGCCTCCTTGGCGGAGACACCCCAGGTCTCCTGCAGCAGCTCCACGCGGCGATCCATGGGCAGCTTGTAGAAACCGGGCAGGCGCGAGGTGGCTTCGGGTGCTTCGTGGCGGACGGCGTTCGATGACGTCTTCACTGAGAGAATTCCTCCGAGGGTGGTTCGTGCGGCGGGCCGGCCCTAGGCAAGTTCGAGGCCAGTGGAGACGAGTGAGGTGAGAACGGTGGGCCGCACCGGTGCGTCAGGCACGCCGCACCGACGCACCATGGATCGACTCGTGCGGCCGAGGAAGGACGACGATCGAGGCGAGTGCGATGTCGCGCCTTCGTGCGCATTCGCACCGTCGGCGCTGCGGATCCCGGAGCAATTCCGCCGCGATGCGTTAGTGCGATGTCGAACCTTCGTGCGCTATCGCACCGAAAGCGAGCCGGTCGGCATCCGTCAACGCGAGTGAGCGGGGCTCGGCCCGAAGTGTGCTTGAGGCCCCGCCCCTGCTAAAGGAGCAGCCCCTCATGGCCGAGCTCGACCAACTCCTCGTCAGCACCAGCCGGACCTTCGCCCTGTCCATCCCGCAGCTGGCGGACCCGCCGCGGCGCGAGGTGTCCGTCGCCTACCTGCTCTTCCGCATCGCTGACACCTTCGAGGACGCGACGCGCTGGCCGCGCAGCGAGCGGCTGGACGCGCTGCGCGAGTTCTCGGAGCTGGTGCGCGAGCCCGACGTCGCGAAGGCCAAGGCCCTCGTGCGCGGCTGGCTCGAGGCGCCGCCCTGCGACCATGCCGGCTACCTGGAGCTCCTGCGCGAGACCCCCGCCGTCCTCGCCGAGCTCGAGAAGTTCGTGCCCTCGCGCCGCAGCGCCATCGTCCTGCACACCTTGCGCACCGCCGAGGGCATGGCGCGCTTCGTCCAGCGGGCGGACGAGGCCGGCAACCTGCGGCTCGCCGACGTCGCCGATCTGAAGGATTACTGCTACGTGGTCGCCGGCATCGTCGGGGAGCTGCTGACCGACCTGTTCGTCGACGCCGCGCCTCAGCTGCGCGCCGTGGAGCCCGCGCTGCGCGAGCGCGAGCGGGCCTTCGGAGAAGGGCTGCAGCTGGTCAACATCCTCAAGGACGCCGACAGCGACGCCAAGGACGGCCGGGTCTACCTGCCGCCGGGCGTGCCCCGCGCCCACATCCTCGAGATCGCCCGCGACGACCTCGTCGACGCCGCCGAGTACGTGCTGGCGCTCCGGGAGGCGAAGGCGCCGCGCGGGATGCTGGGCTTCACCGCGCTGCCGGTGCTGCTGGCGCGGACCACGCTCGACGAGGTCGAGCGCCACGGCCCGGGCGCCAAGGTGAGCCGCCTGACCGTGGCGGCGGTCGTCGGAAAGCTGATGAACGACCTCGACGCCGGGGCGCCGCCCCTCGAGGTCCACGCGGACTGATGTTGGACCGGCGCGGAGGCCGGCCCCTACCTGCCGATGAGAACGGGCGATCGCGCCCGAGCAAAAAGGAGCAACAAAAGACCATGAAGCACGCCACTGACCTGCCGGAGAGCCTCGAATCCCTGCGAGCGATGCTGCGCGCGTTCTGCGAGGAGAAGGTTCGTCCGCGCTCCGCCGAGTGGGACCGCACCGAGCGCTTCCCCGCCGACATCGTCCGCGAGCTGGGGCAGCTGGGCGTGATGGGCATGCTCATCCCCGAGGAGTACGGCGGCTCGGGCCTGCACGAGACGGCGCTGGCCGTGGCCATCGAGGAGATCGCCCGGTACGACGGCTCGCTGGCCCTGACCGTGGCCTCGCACAACGGCCTGGGCTCGAGCCACATCCGCGTCTTCGGGAACGAGGAGCAGAAGCGCCGCTACCTGCCGCGACTCGCGCAGGGCGAGTGGCTGGGCGCGTGGGCGCTGACCGAGCCCAACAGCGGCAGCGACGCGGCGGGGCTGAAGACCACCGCGGTGCGCAAGGGCGACAAGTGGGTGATCAACGGCAGCAAGATGTTCATCACCCAGGGCAGCGTCGCCGGCGTGTGGGTCGTGCTGGCGAACACCGACTCGGCCAAGAAGCAGAAGGGGATCACCGCGTTCATCCTCGAGCGCGAGGCGGACGGCTTCAGCCAGAAGCCCATCCACGGCAAGCACGGAATGCGCTCCTCGGACACCGCCGAGCTGGTCCTCGACGGGGTCGAGGTCTCGGACTCGCAGCGGCTGGGCGAGGTGAACATGGGCTACGTCAACGCCCTGTCCATCCTCGACGGCGGGCGCATCACCATCGGCGCGCTGTCGGTGGGGCTGGCCCGTGGGGCGCTCGAGGAGGCGATGGCCTACTCCAAGGAGCGCCAGGCCTTCGGGCAGAGCCTGGCCGGCTTCCAGGCCATCCAGTTCATGCTGGCGGACATCGCCACCGAGACCAGCGCCGCCCGGCTGATGGTGCGCCACGCGGCGAGCCTGGCCGACCAGGGCATCCGCTGCTCGCAGGAGGCCTCGATGGCCAAGCTCTTCGCCTCCGAGGTCGCCACCCGCGCCGCGGCCAAGGCCGTGCAGATCCACGGCGGCTACGGCTACATCAGCGAGTTCCCGGTGGAGCGCTACCTGCGCGACGCCAAGCTCTGTGAGATCGGCGAGGGGACGAGCGAGGTGCAGCGGTTGGTCATCTCGCGCAACCTGCTCAGGGACTGACTGGGTAGTGCCCGGCCTCCGTGCCGGGGGCATCCTCGCTATCCATTCAACCGAAGCGCGCTGTCGGTTGGTGGAGCTGGGCCCCCGTGCCCGTCGGCCCAAGTCCGCGGTGGCGGCGAGCGCGAAGGGGCGCTAGAACCCGGGCCGTGCGCGACTTCACTGCCCGGTTCCCGTCCCTGCGCGCCTTCCGCTACCCGGCCTACGTGCGCATCTGGCTGGGGGCGTTCGTCTCCACGCTCGGCAGCTGGGTCCAGACCGTCAGCGTCGGCATCTGGGTCACCCAGACCACCGGCCAGGCGATGTGGACGGGCCTCATCGCCGCCATGGCCTACGCGCCCGCCGTCGTCCTGGGGCCCATCGGCGGCGCGCTCGCCGACCGCTACGACCGGCGGAGGATCATCATCCCGCTGTCGGTCGTCCAGGCGCTGGCGGTCACCGCGCTCACGGTGCTCTCCGCTACGGGCCGGCTCGCGCTGCCGGCCATCGCCGCGCTCATCTTCGTCGGAGGCTGCGCCGCCGCGCTCGCCCAGCCGGCGTTCAGCGCCCTGCTCTCGGAGATCGTCGAGCCCGAGGACCTGTTGAGCGCGGTGAGCCTCAACTCCGGGCAGTTCAACCTCGCCCGGACCTTGGGGCCCGTGCTGGCGGCGGTGGCGCTGACCCAGGGCGGCATCACCCTGGCGTTCCTGGCCAATGCCCTGAGCTACTTCGCCGTCATCGCCGCGGTGGCCACGGCCACGCTCAGGCCGAGGAACCGCAGCCACCCGGCCGGCGGCATCTGGCGCGGGATGGTCGACGGCGCGGCGGTCGCCCGCCGCGATCCCGGAATTCGCCTGGCCCTGCCGCTGGTGCTGATGCTGACGGTGCTGATCGCGCCGTTCATCGGCCTGATGCCCGCCTTCGCCATCAAGGGCTTCGGCAAGGACGAGGTGGCGGCGTCGCTCCTGGTCATGGCTCAGGGCGCGGGCGCGCTGGTGGCGGCCTTCATGACCAACGCCCTCGCCATGCGCTGGGGGGCGAAGAACCTCCTCATCCGCGGGATGATCGTCGTCGGGCCCATCGCGGCCGCCTACTGGGCCTCGCCGTGGTACGGGATGGCGTTCCCCCTGCTCGCCCTGCTCGGCGGCGTGTACCTGTTCACCATGGCGTCGCTGTCGACGACCTGCCTGGGACGCGTCTCGCGCGACCTGCAGGCGCGCATCAGCAGCCTCTACTCGGTCACCTTGAGCGGCGGCTACGCGCTGGGGCTGTTCGTCCAGGGCTGGCTGCAGGATCGCATCGGCTTGCGTGTCGTCCCGGTGGCGGCCGCGCTGCTCACCCTGGTCGTCGCGCTCTGGCTGCGGCAGCGGCGCGCGTTCGACGCGCTCGAGAAGCCGAGCGAGTTCGGCGGCCTGCTGGGCGTCAAGGCCTCGACTGCGCCCGAGGCGTAGACGAAGCCGGAGGCGCAGGCCGGGAAGCAGCGAGTGGGAGCAGGGTTCGGGAGGCAGGCGAGACGCGGACCGAGCCGGCGGCGAGTAGCAAACCCCGACCGAGCCGGCGGCTGAAGCCGCGCCTGACCTTACAAAGCCCGCCTGCGCGGGCTAGGTGGTCAGCGGATCGGACGGCGCCAGCTTGGATGCCCAGACTCGGTGTCCTGAGTAACCCAGCCCGCGAAGGCGGGCTTCGATATTTCAGGCGCGACTTCAGTCGCCGGCTCCTGGCTGCACCCGCGCCGCAGCTATTTCACCCGCGCCATGGCGACCGGCTGCATCCCCAGGAAGACCTCGCGCTCCTTTGGAAGAAGCGACAGGGCGCCCTCTGGGCACTGGAACGAGCACTGGCCACAGCCGACGCACCTTCGCTCGTCGATACGGACCGTCCCTTCGACGACCGAGAGCGCCGCCGTCGGGCAGAACCGGGTGCAGGTCCCGCAGCCGGTGCACCGCTTGGGCTCCGGGAGCTGCGCCAGGTCGAAGCAGCGGAAGTAGGCCGCCCCCGCGCCGCGGTTCCAGGTGCCCAGGACCCCGCAGCAGTCCCAGCAGCAGCTGCAGATGGCGATCTCCTCGCGGCGCGCGTCGTCGCGGTCGTGGAAGACGGTGTGCACCGCGCCGGCCTTCTGTGCCGCGGCGAGGAGAGCGAGCGCCTGCTCCATGGAGACGGGCCGCGCGAGGCCGTTGCGAATGGACAGGCGCGCCGCCTCGCCGACCTGCAGACACGTCTCGCGCGGAAGGTCGAAGCGGCAAGGCTCGCCCACCAGCTTCTTGGCCTGCCGGCAGAAGCAGTGGATGAGGCCGATGGACCCGGTGGCGCCGTGCCGCTGGACGAGCTCGACCACGCTCGCGGTGGGGCGGACCTGGACCGGTGGGGCCGCGATGGCGCGGCCGACCTCGATGCGGCGGGCGGTCGGGCCGGCGGCGATGGTCTGGAAGGGCCGGTTGCGCAGCCGGTACAGCGCGTTGACGAAGAACCGGGCGAAGAGGTTGTTCTGCTCGCGCCAGGACTCGAAGAGGCGCTCGACGCGACGGGCGAACTCCCGGTGGTGCTCGGTCTCGCCGCCGTCGCACAGTTGGCTCTCGAACCAGCCGGGGAGGAAGGGCGCGGCGTGGACGGTCTCGTCGCCGCTCGAATCCCCGGCCGCCGGGCGCAGCACGACCAGGTCCTTGTGCGTGAGAGACGCGAGCAGGTCTGGCGCAAGCCCCAGGGAGCGGACCGGCTGGGGCTCGACTCCCATCGCCAGCAGCGCGTCGAGCTCGGCGTCGGTGATCACCCAGTCGAAGCAGCCGAGGAGTGTGTCGTCGATGGGGATCGGCTGCGGTTCGACGAGCCGGCGGGTGAGCCGCGCGAGCGCGGCGAGCTTGCGGCGGCGCTCGGGAGCGATGGCGTTCATCGACCGGTCGGGGTCAGGTGTCGATGGTCTTCGCCTTCAGGAGCAGGCGATCGTAGGCGCGAGCGGTGAGCTGGGCGATGCGGTCGAGCTCGTCGGAGATGGTCTCGCGCATCGGCCAGGTCCCGCGGGTGCCGAAGAGCATGTTGACGATGCGCCCCTTGACGACGATCGGCACGGCGGCGGCGTGCGAGCGCGGGTGCAGTTCCAGGAAGGCGAGCAGGCGCTTGTCGAGCGGCGACTGCGGCTGCTCATGGAGGATCGCCCTCCCGGCTTCGCTCGCGGCCTTGAGCAAGGAAGGCTCGCCGAGGTCGACGCTGAGCGAGGCCGCCTTCCGCTCGTCGATGCTCAGGCCCTGGGTGTGCCACGCGTCGGCGTTGGAGCCGTGGATGGTGAGCAGCACCGCCATGGAGAAGCGCCCTTCGCAGAACCACAGGAGCGCCTCGGCGATTCGCTCGCGCGAGGTGGCGCGCATCAAGAGCTCCTCGACGTGCATCAGGCCCGGCGCCGGACGGTAGGGCGGCTCGGGATCCTGGGGCGCGTCCTCGGGCGGCTCGGGGAGCGCCATCAGGCCGGCCGGCGCGGCGTCGATGGGCTCAGGAAGGGGCTCAGGGACGGGCTCAGGAAGGGGCGCCGTAGGCTCCGCAGGACTGGGCAGCTCGGCGGGGCTCGCAGCGATGGGGGCAGGCGCCGGTTCGGGCACGGGCATCGGCGAAGGCGCTTCAGCTGCCAAGGCGGTGGGCTGCTCCGGCAGAGCCGTTGGAGCCGGCTCGGCCGCCGCCGGCGCGGGTGAAGGTGGAGCCGAATCGACAGGCGAGGAGGCCGGCGTCGTTGGGAATGGCGCGGCCGCAACGGGCGCGGGGGACGGAGAAGAGACGGGGGCCGGAGGAAACAGAGGTGTCGCGGCGGCCGGCAGGTCCCAGGACATGGTGGCGAGGTCGCCGGACGGGGCCGAGCTCGGCGCAGCGATGGGCGTCGGGTCCGCGAGCTCAGGAGTCCCTGGGACGATCGCGTCTTCTCCGAGGATCACCTCGAGCAGTGGGTCTTCGGTGGCCGGCGGTGGAACGGACGGCTGCTGCGCCGGAGCTGCGAATGCGGGGGCGGCAGGCAGGTCAGGCGAGCTGGGCCTGCGAGCTGGGACTGGCGGGACGGCCTGGGGTCCAGCGGTCACCGCGGGCAAGGAAGGAGAGCTCGGCTTTCGGGCAGGGACTGGAAGGACGGCCGGCGCGGCAGTCGCCGCGGGAGAGGACGGCGAGCTCGGCCTTCGAGCTGGGGCTGGAGGGACGGCCTGGGGCGCTGCGGTCACCACAGGCAAAGCAGGCGAGCTCGGCCTGCGCGGCGAGCCCGGAGGGACCGGCTGGGAGGCTTGTGCGGCGGGCGAGGGGAAAGAGCCGGAGGGGGAGCCCGGTCGCAGGGGAGGACTCGCGGGCGCTTGTGGCGCAGGTGCGGCAGGGGAGCTGGGCCGACGCGGGGGCTCTTGCGCAGGGGGCGGTGCGCCGCGCGCGACGGGAGAGCGAAAGGTTCCGGAGGACGAGCTCGGTCTGGCTGCAGGAACGGCAGGAGCCGTGGCCTGGGCCGGCGCTGAGACCGCGGGGAAGCTGCCGGTCGGTCGGCGTGGCGGTCCAGCGGGCGCCGGCTGCGCGGCAGAAGGGGCCGTCGGCAGGCGGAAAGTTCCGGACGTAGAGCTGGGCCGAGGGGCGGCACTCGTCGAAGCCACCGGAGAACGGAAGCTGCCCGTGGGCGAGCTGGGTCGCGGCGGGAGTCCAGGGGGCGGAGCAGGCGCAGGCGTGGGCCCCGAGCTGCTGCGCTCCAGGCCGTCGCTCTCGTCGTCCTCGTCCGCGCCGAGGAACTGGCCCGCGGCCAGCGGAGCGAACAGGCCGCCCGGTGCTTCGAGCTGACTTGGGACGGGCCGCGGCAGGGGAGAGGGCTCGGAAAGAGCAGCGCCCGGGACGGGTTGGGGCGGCGGCCGGGGACGCCGGGGCCCCTCGTCCATGATCCGGATGTAGCGGGTCTTGCGCGCGATGCCGTAGCGCTTCTCGAGGTAGTAGCTCAGGCGCAGCTCGGGGGCGACCTTGGGGACGATGCGCAGCCCGGTGGCGAAGCCCAAGGCATCCACCGCCGCGAAGTCCGTCGGGGTCGCCATCGCCACGACCAGCTTGCGGCCCTCGACGTGGAGCGGGAACGCCAGGTGCTTCTCGGCCGCCTCCGCCTTGAGGAAGGCCAGGGTCTCCTCCGGGACGGCGTCGAACTCCTGGGCGGTCGCCGCCGGGAAGCGCATCTGCTCGGCGAGCGCGCCCGCCAGTGCGTCGAGGTCGAGGTAGCCCAGCTCGACGAGGTTCGTCCCCAGCCGGCCGCCGTAGATGACCTGCACCTTGAGCGCGTCGTCGAGCTGCGCCGGCGTGATCAGCTGCTTCGCCAATAGGATGCTGCCGAGCCGTTCAGCCATGTGTCGTGAGGCCCCGGGGCCGCAGGCCAGCTCCCTCGTCCAGGATCGCGCAGGGCGAGGGCTGGTCCGCCCTCGCTCTCGTCTGTGCGAATCCTAACAGGCGTCACGGGTGGAAACCCGGGGACCTTTCGCTGCCTGCGGCCAGGCGGCCGCCCGGCTACGAAGCCTTGGGCTTGGGCACGTAGTAGCGCTTGAGGAAGGTGGGGTTCTTCTCCTCGAACAGCGTCCCCGCGATCCGGTCCGCCTCTTCGATGAAGGCGGTCTCGAAGGCGCAGACCAGCGGCGAGGTCTTGTTCGGGTCGCCCGTGGTCTCGAAGTTGGCGCAGCCGCACCAGCGCTTGCAGCGGCCCTTGTACTCGCACTCCGCGCACTCCGGGTCGTCCTGCTCGCGGCCGGCGAGGAACTGCTGCACCCGGGCCGTGTCCAGCACGGTGTCGAGGTGGCCGATGCATAGCGCCTCGCGGTCGTCCTGGCCGACGAGCCGCTCGCAAGGGTAGATGCGGCCGCTGGGCGCCACCGCCACGTCGCCCTGGCCGAACTTGCAGATGACCGTCTCGTTGGAGCCGGGCAGCAGGTGCGTGACGATCTTGCCGTGCAGCGGATCGAGCCGGAACTCGCGCCCGGCCCGCGTGTGGAACAGGTAGCGCTCGCCCAGGCGGTGCAGCGCCGACTCGAAGCGCGCCCAGGCCGCCTCGTCCCAGCTCGCCGTGTAGTTGGGCGAGAAGTGGACGTTGGTGGCGCCGGCCTCGAGCAGGAAGTCGAAGCTGTCGGCGAGGTGGTCGACGTTGGCCGGGTCGATCACCGAGAGCACCACCGGCGCGAAGCCCTCGGAGAGCAGGCGCGCCAGGTGGTCGACGATCACCGCGTGCGACGAGCGGCCGTCGGCGAAGCGCCGGCAGGCGTCCTGGGCCTCGAGCGAGCCGTCGAGGCTGAGCTGCACGTGGAAGTTGTAGCGCTTGAGCAGCTCGACGCGGCGGTCGTCGAGCAGCGTGCCGTTCGTCGCCAGCGTCGTGAAGAGCCGCACGCCCGCGTTCCTGCAGACCCGCGCCGCGTACTCGAGCGAGCGCTCGGCCAGCTCGACGTCGAGCAGCGGCTCGCCGCCGAAGAGCGCCAGGAGCAGCCAGCCCTTCTCCACCTGCGCGAGCCCGAAGTCGATGGCCTTCTGCGCGACCTCCACCGGCATCTTCCGGGGCTTCTTCTCGCCGGTGTAGCAGTAGCTGCAGCGAAGGTTGCAGGCGTGGTCGAGGAAGAGGGTCAGCTTCAAGCGAAGGCTCCGTGGCTGCAGGCCCGGGACGGAAGAGGCCGGGAGGACCCAACTAGAGCAGGCTCCAGGCCGCGGAGGCGAGCCTGGAGCCTGGAGTCCACGACCGGTCGAGGCTGAACGCTACTTCCCGGCGTCCTCGGCCTCCGCCATCCCGCCCATCATCAGGTCGCCGGCGTCGGGGCCGGGCGGCGGCGGGGTGGCGGCGTCGAGCTCGGGGGCGGCGATATCGCCCATCAACAGGTCCCCGGCGTCTGGAGCCGGTTCGGGGACCGAGGCGTCCAGCCCGGGGCCGGGCGCTTCGCCCATGATCAGCTCGCCGGCATCGGGACCGGGCGCCGGTGCGACCTCGGCGTCGAGCCCCGGGCCCGGCGCGACGCCCATCGTGATGTCGCCGGCGTCGGGCGAGCCCTTGCTGACGATGGGCGGCTTGTTCCCGTCGGTGTCGGGGGTGGTGATGCCGCAGCCGGACAAGCCGAGGATCCCGGCGAGCAGCAGCTTCCGGCCGTCGTGCAGGGTGGGGTAGCGCGGCGCCTGGCCACGCTTGCTGCGGAAGCTGCGCTTCATGGGGTCTCCGGGGGCGGAAGAGAGAGCGGGGCACTCAAAGGCAACCGGTGTGCCGGTGCTTCTACCGCGCTATCCGTGCGGAATCACGTCACCTGGCCGCGAAAGTCGGTGACTTCCAAAGGCCCAACCTTCAGGATTCCGAGGGTCTTCGTGCTATCAGTCTTGGCCGGCCGGACTCGAGAAAAGGAAGTGCCATGCCCACGCGCTGGCTCGCAGTCCCACTCGTGCTCGCGCTCGGTGCGTGCGGCTCGGGCCCGACCCCGCAGCGGGAACTCGCCACCCGGACACAGGCGCTGATGAGCGAGGTGTCGAGCTTCGGCTCGAACCCCGGCGCGCTGCGGATGTTCAGCTATGTCCCGGGCGACATGCCGAGTGGGAAGGCGCCCCTGGTCGTCGCGCTGCACGGCTGCTACCAGACGGCCGCCGTCTACCACGAGGCGGGCTGGAAGGACGTCGCCGACCGCTACAAGTTCTACGTGGTCTACCCGCAGATCGACGCCAACTCCAACTGCTTCCACTGGTTCGACCCGACCGAGAACGCGCGGGACGAGGGCGAAGCGGCCTCCATCAAGCAAATGATCGACAAGATGGCCGGCGACTACGCCATCGACTCCTCGCGCGTCTTCGTCACCGGGCTGTCGTCGGGCGGAGCCATGGCCGCGGCGCTGCTCGCCGGCTACCCGGACGTCTTCGCCGCCGGAGCGACGCTCGCGGGGATCCCGGTCGGCTGCGCGACGAACATGACCGCGGGCTTCAACTGCATGTACGGCATCGGGACTCACACCGCCCAGGAGTGGGGCGACTTCGTGCGCGACGCGTACCCGAGCTTCGGCGGAGAGCACCCGCGGGTCTCCATCTGGCAGGGCACCTCGGACGGCGTGGTCGACTTCGACAACTTCGGCAAGATGGTCGCGCAGTGGAGCAACGTCCACGGCCTCGGCTCGACCGCCAACGCGACCGAGACGGAGGGCATCGCCACGCACAAGGAGTACCGGGACGGGCAGGGCAGGACGCTGGTCGAGAGCTGGGAGCTGAATCGAATGGGGCACGGCACGCCGGTCGATCCCCAGAGCGGCTGCGGAAAGGCGGCGGACTACGTCCTCGACGTGTCGATCTGCTCGAGCGAGCGCATCGCGGAGTTCTTCGGCATCGCCAACGCTCCTGGGCCCGACGCCGGTGCCGGGCTGGACGCCACCGTCGCTCCTCCTCCGCCCGATGCGGACACCGTGGCTGGACCGGACGCCGAGACGCTCGAACAGCCGGACGCCAGCGACTCGCTGGACGCCGGAAAGGACGCCGGCCGCCGCGATGCTTCGCAGGTCCCGCCGGTGGACCCGGGGCAGTGCAACTGCGGGGTGGCGAACGCCGGCGCCCCCGAGTCCGTCCTGGCGCTGCTGGCGCTGGCGGGGCTGCTCCGGCACCGCCTGCGCCGCTGAACCCATATAAAGGTAGAGACGCAGGAGGCTCAGAGAGCCAACCTGCCGTACTTCCTAGGTTTTCGTAGCCGTTCGAAGCGCGGGAAACGGACTCAACCCCGGATACTTCCTGGGGAATCCGGCGCTAGAGGCTCAGATCGATCGCCAGAAAGCCTTGAACCTGATGGTGGACCGGGTCGAGGGGGCTGAGCTGGGGCTTCCGCGTTGCGCAGTCGGGGCAGTCAGAGATGAAGAAGTCCAAGACCGGGTTTGAGACGAAGAAGGCCGCGATGTAGCGGGCACCGACGCGAATCTGGAAGCGCTCCGAGAGCGAGTATCCGAGCTGGACGGTGGCGCTCGGGCCGAGGGTCAAGGCGAAGCTGTCGTTGGTCTCGAACCCGACGTAGGTGGCTTCAGCTCCAATCGCGGCCTGCGCGAGCCAGTTGCCGCCCTTGAGGAAAGCCCATCGCAGGTCGAGCGCGACGGGCAGTCGAAAGTCGGAGCGCAGCCCATAAACCCGCAAGCACCTGAACGCATCCCCGTCACAGAAGTCGAGGTTCGCAGAGCCCAGCTTGAGTCCGAGGCTTCCGGCCACCGACCAGCGGGAGGTGAACGGCGCCTCGAAGCCGACTGAGACGGTGGACTCGCCGGCTCCGGCCGTCAGGTCGCTGCCGCCCGTGACCCGGAATTCGAGCTGCACACGCTCGCCGATGCGCGCCAGCGGCGGTGGCGGCGCGATGGTCGGCGACCGGAGGGGATGCTCGAGCTGCCGCACCAGAATCCATCGCGAGGTCCGCCGCCTCGCCTCCCGCGGTCGCGACCAGGCGCCCCGAAGGCTTGCCGGGGCTCGACGAGCGGACGATGAGGGTGCGCGCGGAGACGACCGAGACGAGGTAGTCGGCGTCGACGAGCTGCAGCGCGAGCGCGATCTGCGCGGGGTCGTCCAGGTCGGTGAGCGGCGGCGAATGCGTCTGCTCGAGCGCCTTGCGCAGCTCCGGGTCGGGGATCACCACGCGCTTGCCGAAGCGCCCGAGCTGCGCGCTGACGGCGCGGGTCAGCTCCAGGAGGCTCGGGCTCGCCGGCGGCCGCGGTGCGATCACCAGCACGCGCTCGGGGCTGCCCTCGCCGGCTGAGAGGGCGGCGACCAGCAGCAGTGCAGCGGCGCCAGGGACGGTCATGAGGGCCGCAATCCTAGCCCAAGAACGTCCGGCGTCTCACGCCGCGGAACGCCCGATCGGGTGAGGCGGCGATCCCGCCGAGCGGAGACCGGGGCACCCCGTTAGTTCCGCCCATGACTTCGGGATCGGCGGGGGCTCGCTTCCGAGAAGCGGTGGAAGCAGAACGCCCACTTCAGGTCGTCGGGACGATCAACGCGCTCCACGCGCGGCTGGCGCAGCGCGCCGGCTTCAAGGCCATCTACCTCTCGGGCGGGGGAGTCGCCGCGGGCTCGCTCGGCATCCCCGACCTGGGCATCAGCACCCTGGAGGACGTGCTCGTCGACGCGCGGCGTATCACCGACGTCTGTGAGCTGCCGCTGCTGGTCGACATCGACACCGGCTTCGGGCCCTCGGCGTTCAACATCGCCCGCACCGTCCGCTCGCTGGAGAAGGTGGGGGTCGCGGCGGTCCACCTCGAGGACCAGGCGGGCGCCAAGCGCTGCGGTCACCGGCCGGGCAAGGCGCTGGTCACGAAGGAAGAGATGGTCGACCGGGTCAAGGCGGCGGTCGACGCCCGCAGGGATCCAAAATTCGTCGTGATGGCGCGCACCGACGCGCTCGCGGGCGAAGGGCTCGAGGCAGCGGTCGACCGTGCGGAGGCCTACGTGGCGGCCGGCGCGGACATGGTCTTCGCCGAGGCGGTCAAGGAACTGGGCCAGTACCGCAGGTTCGCCGCCGCGACCAAGGTCCCGGTCCTCGCCAACATCACCGAGTTCGGAAGCACGCCGCTGTGGACGGTGGAGGAGCTCAAGGCGGCCGACGTGCGGCTGGTGCTCTATCCGCTCTCCGCCTTCCGCGCCATGAACAAGGCCGCCGAGCAGGTCTTCGGCGCCATCCGCAAGGACGGCACGCAGCAGTCGGTGCTCGGGGCGATGCAGACCCGGGCCGAGCTCTACGAGCTCATCGGCTACCACGACTTCGAGAAGAAGCTCGACGAGCTCTACCAGCGTCCGTCCGGGAAGGGCTGAGGGCGCTTCGCGTCACCGAATCACCGCAGCAAAGGGGAGGAACCGATGCAAGAGAACACCGCGGCGGCCGCCACCGTCGCCAAGCCCAAGAAGTCCGTGGCCCTGTCCGGCGTGCCGGCCGGCAACACCGCGCTGTGCACCGTCGGCCGCTCCGGCAACGACCTGCACTACCGCGGCTACGACATCAACGACATCGCCGAGAGCTGCGAGTTCGAGGAGGTCGCGCACCTGCTCGTCCACGGCAAGCTGCCGAACAGGGCGAGGCTCGCCGCGTACAAGGCAAAGCTGAAGGCGATGCGCGGCCTGCCGGTGGGCGTGCGCAAGGCGCTGGAGGAGCTGCCGCCCTCCGCCCACCCGATGGACGTGATGCGCACCGGCGTGAGCGTGCTGGGCTGCCTCTACCCGGAGAAGGAGGACCACAACACCCCGGGCGCGCGCGACATCGCCGACCGCGTCATGGCCAGCGTCGGCTCGATGCTCCTGTACTGGTTCCACTTCGCCTTCAACGGCCGGCGCATCGAGGTGGAGACCGACGACGACTCCATCGGTGGCCACTTCCTGCGCCTGCTGCACGGCGAGAAGCCGCGGGCCAGCTGGGTCCGGGCGATGCACACCTCGCTCATCCTCTACGCCGAGCACGAGTTCAACGCGTCGACGTTCACCGGGCGGGTCATCGCCGGGACCGGCAGCGACATGTACTCGGCCATCACCGGCGCCATCGGCGCGCTGCGCGGGCCCAAGCACGGCGGCGCCAACGAGGCGGCCTTCGAGATCCAGAAGCGCTACGGCAGCCCGGACGAGGCGGAGGCGGACATCAAGAAGCGGCTGGCGGCCAAGGAGGTCATCCTCGGCTTCGGCCACCCGGTCTACACCGTCGGCGACCCGCGCAACGGCATCATCAAGCGCGTGGCGAAGAGCCTCTCGGCCGAGAACGGCACGATGCTGATGTTCGAGGTCGCCGAGCGGCTGGAGACGGTGATGTGGGCCGAGAAGAAGATGTTCCCCAACCTCGACTGGTTCAGCGCGGTCAGCTACCACATGCTCGGCGTGCCCACGGCGATGTTCACCCCGCTGTTCGTCATCTCGCGCACCAGCGGCTGGAGCGCGCACATCATCGAGCAGCGCCTGGACAACAAGATCATCCGCCCCAGCGCCAACTACGTCGGGCCGGAGAACCTCACCTTCGTGCCCCTCTCGGACCGCAAGTAGCGAGGACCCACCACCATGCACAGCGCTCCCACCGCAGGCCGGCCCGCGCCGGACCAGGTCCTCACCGACATCGCCGAGTACGCCAGGAACTTCGAGAATCGGTAGCCCGCTCGCCTACGACACGGCGCGGGCGTGCCTGCTCGACACGCTGGGCTGCGGCCTGGAGGCGCTGGAGTACCCGGCCTGCACCAAGCTCCTCGGCCCGGTGGTCCCCGGGACCGTCGTGCCCAACGGTGCCAAAGTCCCGGGCACGCCCTACCAGCTCGATCCGATCCAGGCGGCGTTCAACCTGGGGACGATGATCCGCTGGCTCGACTACAACGACACCTTCCTCGCCGCGGAGTGGGGCCACCCCTCCGACAACCTGGGCGGCATTCTGGCGACGGCCGACTGGCTCTCGCGCACGGCGGTCGCTCAGGGGAAGAAGCCGCTCGTCATGCGCGACGTGCTCACCGCGATGATCAAGGCCCACGAGATCCAGGGCTGCCTCGCGCTGGAGAATTCGTTCAACAAGGTCGGGCTCGACCACGTGCTGCTCGTGCGCGTCGCCTCGACCGCGGTGGTTTCGGCGATGCTCGGGCTGTCGCAGGAGGAGACCACCAATGCGGTCTCGCACGCCTTCGTCGACGGCGGCGCGCTGCGCACCTACCGGCACGCGCCGAACACCGGCAGCCGCAAGAGTTGGGCGGCGGGCGACGCGACCAGCCGCGCGGTGAGGCTGGCGCTGACGGCCAAGACGGGCGAGATGGGCTACCCGACCGCGCTGTCCGCGAAGACCTGGGGCTTCTACGACGTGCTCTTCAAGGGCCAGCCGTTCAAGTTCCAGCGGCCGTACGGCAGCTACGTGATGGAGAACGTGCTCTTCAAGGTCTCGTTCCCCGCCGAGTTCCACGCCCAGACGGCTGCCGAGTGCGCGATGACGCTGCACCAGGAAGCTCGCGAAGCGCGGCAAGACCGCCCAGGACATCAAGGCGGTCACCATCCGCACGCACGAGGCGTGCATCCGGATCATCGACAAGAAGGGCCCGCTCGCGAACCCGGCCGACCGCGACCACTGCGTGCAGTACATGACCGCGGTGCCCCTGCTCTTCGGACGGCTCACCGCGGCCGACTACGAGGACTCGGTCGCCAGCGATCCGCGCATCGACGCGCTGCGCGAGAAGATCCGCTGCGTCGAGGACCCGCAGTTCACGCGCGACTACCACGACCCGGAGAAGCGCTCGATCGCCAATGCGCTGACCGTGGAGCTCGCCGACGGCACGAAGCTCCCCGAGGTCGTCTGCGAGTACCCCATCGGCCACCGCCGCCGTCGCGCCGAGGGCCTGCCGTTGCTCGAGCAGAAGTTCCGCACGAACCTGGCGCGGCGCTTCTCGGCCAAGCAGCAGCAGGCGATCCTCGACGCCTCGCTCGACGGCCGGCGGCTGGAGGCGATGCCGGTCCAGGAGTACGTCGACCTGTACGTATAGCTGTGAGCGGTCCTCTCCTATAATCCGCGGCCCTGGAGGACCCCCATGAGCACCGCTTCGACGTTTCGTACGCAGTACGGGCCGCGCGCCCTCATCATCGGCGGCACCGACGGCCTGGGCCTCGCCTTCGCCCGCGAGCTGGCGGCCAGAGGCCTGGACCTGGTGCTGGTGGCCCGCCGCGAGAACCTGCTGGACGAGGCCGCCAGGGCGCTCGGCGGCGAGTTCAAGGTGAACGTCCAGACGCATGCGCTGGACATGGCGGACCACGACGCCCAGCGGGAGCTCGTGCTGGCGCTGAAGGACCAGGAGATAGGCCTGCTCGTCTGCAACGCGGCCGTCTCGCCGGTCGGCCCCTTTCTTGACGTGCCGCTCGAGACGCACGACAAGCTGGTCGAGCTCAATTGCCACGCCGCCGCGCACTTCGCGCACGTCTTCGGCAACCAGATGCGCGAGCGCCGCCGCGGCGGCATCGTCCTCGTCTCGTCGATGGCGGGGTTCCAAGGCACGGCGCAGGTCGTCCACTACGCCGCCAGCAAGGCCTACCTGCGCGTTCTGGCCGAGGGCCTGTGGGAGGAGCTCAAGGGTGCCGACGTCCACGTCCTCGCCTGCGTCGCCGGACAGGTCGACACCCCGACCTTCACGCGCAGCAATCCGCGGCACCCCGCGTGGATGCCGGTGCCGGTGATGAAGCCCGACCAGGTGGCGAAGACGGCGCTCGCGGCGCTGGGCAAGCAGCCGACGGTCATCCCCGGGTTCTCGAACCTGCTCGCGAGCGTCCTCACCCAGCGGCTGCTGCCGCGCAAGGCAATCGTGGCGTTCTACTCGGCGTCGACGCGGGCGATGTATCCGAGCGACAGGAAGGCGAGGGGCTGAGAGGCGTCGCTCGCCGCCGGTCCCTACCTTCCGGGACATGCGAGCTTCTGCGGATCTCCGCGATCGTCGTCGCGGTCCTCGTCATCGTGGTCATCGCTGCCCACCTGCTGGCGACGCCGGTCGCCCGCTGGTACACCCGCCGTGAGTTCGCCCAGCTGAAGGGTTACGAAGCGACCGTCTACGACGTGCGCGCCTCGCTTCTGCCGCCGCGTTACCACCTCCAGGGCTTGTCGATCTCCGAGAAGCCCGCCCAGCCCCGGCCCGAGCCGATGGTGTTCGTGCGCAACGTCGAGGTGCGCGTCGAGTGGCGCAAGCTCCTGCACGGCGACCTCGTCGGGAACGTGCTGCTGGACGCGCCGAAGCTGGACCTGCGCCAACACGCCCACGCCCGGCAAGAGCAGCGCGAACCCGAGCAGCTGCCCGACCTGGGCAAGTCGCTGCAGCAGATGGCGCCGCTGCGCATCGACGTCCTGCGCGTCCGCGACGGCGCGGTCGACTTCGTGGACGCCACCAAGTCGCCGCCGCCCCAGCTCTGGCTGCACGGCGTCGACGGCGAGGTCCGGGACCTCGCGACGCGCGAAGCGCTCTCCCGCGGCCGGCCCACCACCCTCGAAGCGACGGGCATCCTGCAGCACAGCGGGCGCCTGTCGGCGCGGGTCGAAGCAGACCCGTGGGCCAAGGGCCTGACCTTCAGCGGGCGAGTGCAGCTGCGCGACCTCGCGGCGCGCGACATCGACGCGCTGATCGTCTCGTCGAGCGATCTGAAGCCGACCCAGGGCAGCCTCGACCTGTTCGCCGACTTCGAGGCGCGAAGCGGCGAGCTCAATGGTGGCGTCAAGGTGATGGCCAAGGACCTCGAGCTGGCGCCGGGGCGCAAGGATTCTGTGGAGCCAGATCAAGTCCTGGGTCGCGGACGCCGCCGTCGACATCCTGGGAAAGAAGGAGCGGGACCCGCAGGCGCCGCAGTCCAAGGAGGTGGCGACCATCGTGCCCATCAAGGGCCGGGTCGACGACCCGAACGCGCAGGTGTGGCCGACGGTCCTCGGGGTGGTCCGCAACGCGTTCGTCGAAGGGCTGAGCAAGGGCTTCGAGAACGTGCCGCCCGCGACCAGCGACGAGAAGCAGAGCCCGTTGGGCCAGGCCGCGGACGCGCTCAAGAAGAAGGAAGGACCGCCCAAGCGCAGCCGCAGGCCCGCACGCCTCGCCGCTAGAAGCGCGGCTAGGATGGGCAGGTGCGAACGAAGAAGCTCCCCACGGCGCGGCAGCTGGAAGCGGCGATGGCCTCGCGGCGTGCGCCTCGAGCCCAGCGCATGGCCCCGCTCGACCCGGTGCAGGCCTACCTGCTGCGGCGCGGGCTGGAGGTGAAGGTCACCGAGCCCGACCTGCCGTTCCCGCCGGGCTTCGATGCCGACAGCCAGGAGCGCTTCGCGCAGCGGCTCGACAGCTACGCGTTCCGCCTGTTCCTGCGCGGCGCCATCCTCAACCCCAGCGGCTTCTCGCCGCAGGAAGCGACCCGGTTCCTGGACCTGGAGCAGGCGAGCGAATTCGCCGGGGATCTGGTGGGGCTGGGGCTCGCGCGAAAGCTGCCGGCCGGCCGGTACAAGCTCGTCCATCCCGCGCGGAACTTCGGGGGCACGCTCGAGTGGTATATCGCACGCGAGCTGCGCCGCCGGCTCGGCTTCGAGGTGGCCACGGCGCTGGCCTGGAGGGCCAAGGGTGTGGGCGGCGACCTCGACGTGGTGGCCGTGGCCGACGGGCGGCTCGTCTACCTGGAGGCTCAAGTCCGGCCCGCCCAAGCACCTGTCGACGGGCGAGGTGGCCTGCTGGATTGACCGGGTCCGGGCGCTGCGCCCGGATGTCGGCTTGCTGGTCCTCGACACCTCGCTGCGCCTGTCCGACAAGGTGCTGCCGATGATCGTGGCGAGCTCGAGCGGACCGGTCCGGCGCCGATGCCGCAGAAGCTGGTGCGCGAGCTCTGGGCCGTCACTCCACACCTGTACGCGGTGAACGCGAAGTGGGACCTCGTGGCCAACATCATCGAGGCCATCGCGTCCGGTCTGCGTCAGCTCGCCCCGCCGCCGCCGTAGCGGGGACCGTGCAGGGCGACCGAACTGCAGAAAAAAGTTGAGCCGGGCCGCGTAAACGGCCCGGCTCAATCACTCGAAGCCAACAACACCTCGAGGTCTCGAAGGCCTTAAAGGAGCTCGCGGAGGGAGGGCGCGCCCTTTCGGCCTGTCGAGACAACCAGAGAACGTGTGACCAGCACGTTCCCGGCGAACTGCATGGCGTCCTGCGTCGCCAGGACAACCACGGGCGGACGGCTAAGCGAGCCGCGTGCCATCGAAAATCCCGTGTGATTTCAAGGGTGCCTGCGGAGCGGTTCAAGGAAATTTCAGGAGGCACCTGAAAAATTCCTTAAGAACTACCCCGTTTTCTAGGAGGGGATGGGCAGGAACCTGGAGCCGAGCGGCAGGAGCAAGGCATCGTCCAGGGAGACCGAACGGAGGGCGGCCTCCAGACTCTCGGTCGGCTCCATCCCCAGCCCGGTCACGACTTCGCGTGGCAGCTCGGTCACTGCCAGCACGCGTCGCTGTTCGCCCTTGGCTCGCGCCGCCCAAACCGTGTGAGCCGCGATGTCGAAGCGCTCGCGCAACGCACTCTCCATCGCCGCGGCCGTCCGGTGCTTCTCGAGGAAGGCCCGGTGCCTGGGCGGGAGTCCCTCCGGGCATCGTGCGACCCAGACGATGGTGCCCCCCGGCTTGCAGGCGGCGTTGGCCATCTCCCAGGCCTTGTGGGCCTGCACGAAGTCGATGTCGTAGGGGTGGCCGCCAGCGCAGGCGATGACCGTCGAGTGGCGCCGGCACCCGACGCCATAGGCCGCGGACAAGGCCTGGGCCGCGGCCCGGAAGGTAGCGGAGCGTTCGCCCGCGAAGAAGGCGACGGGCCGGTAGGCAGAGTCGAGCAGGGGGATGACGTAGAACTGCGGCGGCGCTGCTCGGCAGACGATCTCCAGCCGGTCGCGCAGCGGGTTGCCTTCGATCACGCCGGCTCTGGCCAGCGGATGTCGTCCGCCTTCGGCCGCGAGGCACGCGGAGTGGACGAACTCGGCGGTCGCTCGGTCGGACAGGCCCGGCGCGATGAGCTTTCCGCCCCCTCCGAAGCCAGCCAGGTAGTGGAACGCCATCGGCCCCATCAGCACCAATGCGTCGCAGCCGGCGGCGACACGGTCGATCGACGCGGCGATCGACCGATCGGGCGCGGAAAGCGCGATATGGCTCGCAGGGTCGTCCGTCGCCCGGTCGCCGACCTCGACCTTGCCGAAGTGCCGTCCGAGCATCGCCTGGTGCTCGGCAGGCGTGGTTCGACGGTGCGTGCCGTTGGCGATCCGGACCGCCTGGGGGACTGTTCCGAGCGCGTCGAGGAGCTCCTCGATCAGCATCGTCGGGAGCGGTCTCGTGCCATCGGGCAGGACCACGCCGACCCGGCGTCGCCCAGCGAGGTGCTGCTCCAGCGTCGGACCCGCGACGGGCTGGTTCAAAGCTGCGCGAAGTGCCGCCAGGGGGTCCGCAAGCGGGGGCGGTTCCTCGCGAGCGAGCACGGCAAGCCCCTCGACGGAGGGCGGGAGGGGGAGAGTCTCGGTTCCGTAGCGGATGGAGAGCACGGTCGGGAGGCAGGGTTGCGGACGCTCCCTCGGCTGTCAACCTTGAGCCAGCAGAAGAGGCAGCGAAGCAGCCGTCACGAATTGCTACAGGGCCCTACGGCATGTCGCCCAATCCACAGTCGACGCTTGACCGGGAGTAGGAGGGAGCGGTATTCGGTTCGAACTCTGCTTGCTTGCACTCCGGGCTCTCCCCCCGGAAGGCTTTCTTAATTCCTGACACGAGAGACGACGGGGTAGCGCTTGAGCCACAAGTACTACACAGTCCTGATCGTCCCCGACAACTCGCCGAAGACTCGCAAACTGCGCGTGCCGCACTGGGTGCTGACCCGGTCGGTCGTGGCCCTCGCAGTGTTGCTGCTCGCTGGGGTGGGCGCTTCGGTTCATTACTTCAACATCGTCGGGGAAGTGACTGAGAACAAGATTCTGCGCGACGAGAACGTCCAGCTGCGCAACGACCTGAAGAGGATTCGCGAGAGGGTGGCGCACATCTCGTCGACGTTGGATCGCGTCGAACGCTTCGACCAGAAGCTGCGCGCCATCACCCTCCTGTCGGACCCCGAGCGGCACCTGGCCATCGGCCCGGTGGGCGCGGTCGACGCCGAGGACCAGGAGAGCCCGTCCGCTCAGGCGATGCTCGCCGGCGAGACCGAGGATCCCTTGGCCCTGCGCAGCAAGCTCGACGCGCTCTCCGCTGAAGCCGCTCGCCAGGAGGCCAGCCTCCAGGAGCTGCAGGCCTACTTCGACGACCAGAAGTCGCTGCTCGCCTCCACCCCCAGCGTCTGGCCGACCCGCGGCTGGGTCACCAGCGACTTCGGCCACCGGCTCGACCCCTTCACGGCCGACCGCATCATGCACAAGGGCCTCGACATCGCGACGAGCCACGGCGCGCCGGTCGCCGCCCCGTCCGACGGCACGGTCATCTTCGCCGGCATGGAGTCGGGCTACGGCAAGGTCCTGGTCCTCGACCACGGCTACGGAGTCAAGACCCGCTACGCCCACCTCTCGGCCATCGACGTGAAGGTCGGCGACCGTGTCAGCCGCGGCGCCAAGATCGGCGCGGTCGGCAACACCGGCCGCTCGACCGGCCCACACCTCCACTACGAGGTCCGCGTCAACGGCATGCCGGAGAATCCCCGCAAGTTCATCCTGGAGTGACGGGGAGAGCCGGGGCCGGGCTGGAGACATGCAAAGAACCGAAGGGCCGCCGGCTGGCGGCCCTTCGAGTTTCCGAGCATTTGAGCTGGCGAGAAATCACGGGCCGCAGGCTCCATGTTGACATCCAGAGTTCGGGCCACATAGTGGGCAGGATTGCTTTGGAGAGCGAGGGCTCGGGTGCTAGATTGCCCGCCCGCGTTTCCGGGATTTTTCCAAAGCAAGGCGGTCACTTATCGTCCCGCCGTTCATCCTCCCGGAGCATTCCCCCGCGAAGGGGCGAAAAGACGGGCCAGCGCAAGAAGCACTGACTTCGAGGCGCCGCCCGCCAGGCAGGAGTCCATGTTCAGCGCAATCGTCAAGAAGATCGTCGGCACCAAGAACCAGCGCGAGCTCAAGAAGATGTGGCCCATCGTGGCGCGCATCAACGAGTTCGAGCCGAAGATGAAGGCGCTCAAGGACGAGGACTTTCCCCGCCTGACCGCTCAGTGGAAGGAGGAGGTCCAGAAGGGCCGCTCCCTCGACGACATCCTGCCCGAGGCGTTCGCGGCCACCCGAGAGGCGGGCGTCCGGGCGCTGCACCAGCGGCACTTCGACGTGCAGCTCATCGGCGGGATGATCCTCCACAAGGGCACCATCGCCGAGATGCGCACCGGCGAAGGCAAGACGCTCACCGCCACGCTCCCGTGCTACCTGAACGCCCTGTCGGGCCGCGGCGTGCACGTGGTCACCGTCAACGACTACCTCGCCCGCCGCGACAGCGAGTGGATGGGGCGCCTCCACAAGTTCATGGGGCTCTCCGTCGGCTGCATCGTGCACGACCTGACCGACCGCGAGCGCCAGGTGGCCTACCGCTCGGACATCACCTACGGCCAGAACAACGAGTTCGGGTTCGACTACCTGCGCGACAACATGAAGTTCCGGCTGCAGGACTACGTGCAGCGCGAGCTCAACTTCGCGGTGGTCGACGAGGTCGACTCCATCCTCATCGACGAGGCGCGCACCCCGCTCATCATCAGCGGCCAGTCCGAGGAGTCGACCGAGCTCTACTACAAGATCGACCGGGTCATGCCCGGCCTGATGCCCGACCAGGACTACAGCCTCGACGAGAAGAACCGCTCGGTCATGCTCACCGAGCAGGGCGTGGAGAAGGTGGAAGGCCGGCTGGGCATCCACAACCTGTACGCGCCCGAGAACGTCGACCACCTGCACCACGTCGAGCAGGCGCTGCGCGCGCACACCATCTTCAAGCGCGACGTCGACTACGTGGTCCGCGAGGGCCAGGTGCTCATCGTCGACGAGCACACCGGCCGCATCCTGCCGGGGCGCCGCTGGTCCGACGGCCTGCACCAGGCCATCGAGGCCAAGGAGGGCGTGGTCATCGAGAGCGAGACGCAGACGCTCGCGACCATCTCCTTCCAGAACTACTTCCGCATGTACTCCAAGCTCTCGGGCATGACCGGCACCGCCGACACCGAGGCCCAGGAGTTCGCGAAGATCTACAACCTCGACGTGCTGGTCGTGCCGACCAACAAGCCGATGGTCCGCGTGGACCACGAGGACGTCGTCTACAAGACCGAGCGTGAGAAGTTCAAGGCGGTCGCCGACGAGATCGAGAACCTCTACAACCGCGGGCAGCCGGTGCTGGTGGGCACGGTCTCGGTGGCGAAGTCCGAGGCCATCGCTTCCATCCTCAAGCGGCGCGGCGTCGAGCACAACGTCCTCAACGCCAAGCACCACGAGCGCGAGGCGGAGATCGTCGCGCAGGCCGGCCGGCTCAAGGGCGTGACCATCGCCACCAACATGGCCGGCCGCGGCACCGACATCCTCCTGGGCGGCAACCCCGAGTTCTTGGCCAGGAAGGACGTGGGCCCGGCGCCGGAGATGCCCGAGACCGACGGCGCGCCGAGCCCGGACCAGGTGAAGGCTCACGAGGAGGCCGTTGCCAAGCACAAGCTCGACTACGAGCTGGCGCTGGCCAAGTTCCAGAAGCAGTGCGCCGAGGAGCACGAGGAGGTCATCAAGCAGGGCGGCCTGTTCATCCTCGGCACCGAGCGGCACGAGTCCCGGCGCATCGACAACCAGCTGCGCGGCCGCGCCGGCCGCCAGGGCGACCCCGGCACCAGCCGCTTCTACCTCTCCCTCGAGGACGACCTGATGCGGATCTTCGGATCCGACCGCATCAAGGGCCTGATGGAGACCCTGGGCATGGAGGACGGCGAGCCCATCGAGCACCGCTGGCTCACCAAGTCCATCGAGGGCGCGCAGAAGAAGGTCGAGGCCCACAACTTCGACATCCGCAAGAACCTGCTCGACTACGACGACGTGATGAACCAGCAGCGCAAGAGCGTCTACAAGCTCCGGCGGCGGGTGCTGGCGGCGGGCGCGGGCTTCCCGCTGGTCGAGTACGAAGAGGACCTCAAGACCAAGAAGAAGACCCGCGTCGAGACCAGCGTCTCCTGGGAAGACGCGCGCGAGCGCGTCCAGGACCTGATGGAGGACGTCATCTTCTCGCTGTGCGACGGCTTCGCCGGCTCGCGCAGCCCCACCGGCTGGGACCTGGACGGCCTGGAGCACGCGCTCAAGGAGCAGCTGGGCTTCTCGATGAACTTCACGGAGGCCAAGGTCGGCAACCGCGAGGAGCTCGAAGAGCAGATCTGGAACGTCATCAAGAAGAAGTACGAGGGGAAGGAGGAGGCGTTCGGCGGCGACAGCTTCCGGCGCTTCGAGCAGTACGTCTACCTCTCCACCATCGACGCCCTCTGGAAGGACCACCTGCTGGCCATGGACCACCTGCGGCAGGGCATCGGCCTGCGCGGGTACGGCCAGAAGGACCCGAAGCAGGAGTACAAGAAAGAGGGCTACTCGATGTTCGTTCAGATGATGAGCGCCATCACCTCGAACGTCGTGTCGACCCTGCTGCGCGCCGAGCTCAAGCGCCCCGAGGAGGTCGCCGCCCAGGAGGCCGCCGACGCCGCGGCCGCGCAGAAGGCCAAGGAGGCGCGCGAGTCCCTCGAGGAGTTCGACCTCTCGAAGAAGCGCCTGCCCACCAACATGAGGGAAGGCCGCGGCGACGTTTTGCCCGGAGCCGCGCCCGCGCCGGGCAAGCAGCAGACCGTCCAGCGCGAAGGCCCCAAGGTGCGGCCCAACGACCCGTGTCCCTGCGGCTCGGGCAAGAAGTACAAGCGCTGCCACGGCTTGCAGGACGCCGCGTAGAGGGGCTTCGGACTGCGGGCTTCGGGCTTCGGGTCAAGCCGCCGACCTGCGGTGCCCGAGGTCCGGTCCCTTCGTCGGGAGCTCTTCGCCAAGTGCAGACCTGAGGACGAAGGCGCCAGCTGGGAGTCGGACCTGGGTTGAGAATTTCAGGCCGGTTGCTGCGCAGGACTTGGATCAACGCCAAGGTCGCCAAGGGGCCAAGGTCGCCAAGGCCTTCGGCTGCTTCTCTGCGGAGGTGGCGCGCGACAAAACGCCAAGGCTCGGGTGTTGGTCCCGAGCTCCAAGCATGGATGCCGGCTCTCGGAGACCAAGGGTTCTTGGCGACCTTGGTCCCTTGGCGATCTTGGCGGAACCAAGAAGGTGGAAATGATCTCGAGAGCCGGGCCAGGCCCTGCCGCGAACGGTCAGGCGTCCGTCGCGCCCGCGTCGAGGTCCTCGCCGGGGGTGCCTGAGTCCACGGGTGCGAGCTCGGCGTCGGGGGCAACGTCTGCGTCGGGAGCGCCAGCATCGGGCCCGGCGTCGGGACGGATGGCTGCGCAGAAGCCCAGGACGCAGGCGGGGTACCAGCCGGCGTCGCCCACGTCCGGACAAGGCTGCTCGACGCACGAGCCCATCGCACAGTAGCGGTCGATCTGCGCCTGCTTGGCCGCCGCGGCGAGGTCCGACTCGTCGAGGTTGAAGGCGTAGGGCTCGCAGAGCGCCAGGCAGCGGGGCGTGAGCCAGCGCATCTCGCAGTCGAGGTCCTCGGTGCAGATCATCTGGCCCTGGCCCGCGAGATCCACCGCGCAGTGGGCGGTCTTCGAGCGCGGGCACGTCCCGTCCTCCTTCGCGCAGCCAGGCTGGACGAACTCCGGCTGGCCGGCGTCGACCGGCGGGTCGTATTGCATCGCGTCGCGGCCGCCGCCCAGCGCCGAGCAGCCTGCCAGGGCCCACGCTGCCGCCACCGCCATCAGCCTCGCCGTTGCGCTCACGCCGTGCTCCTTGCTCTCCCGGGGAGGAGGGGAGTCTACCGCGCCGCCCAGAGAGCTTCCGTCGCTAACTTCGGGAGGCCATGGCCACGCACGAAGAGCGCCGCTCGCTGGAGCTGGCCGAGTCCTCCCGGGAAGCCGAGTGGCGGCAGGGCAGGTTCCTGCACGACCTCTTCCTCGGACGCCTGCGGCTCGGCCTCATCCACCCCTACCCGCTGCGCGAGAAGAGCGCGGGGTACCTGGCCTTCCGCCAGCGGCTGCGCGGCTTCCTCGAGGCCCAGGTCGACCCGGCGGAGATCGACCGGCGCGGCGAGTACCCGGCGCGGGTCATCCAGGGGCTGCGCGAGCTGGGCGCTTTCGGCATGAAGGTCCCGCGCGAGTACGGCGGGCTCGGGCTTTCGGCCTCGGAGTACACCGACGCCATGAAGCTCGTCGGCAGCTGGGACGGGAACGTCACCGCGCTGCTGTCGGCGCACCAGTCCATCGGGGTCCCGCGGCCGCTGGCGCTGTTCGGCAGCGAGGAGCTCAAGCGCAAGTACCTGCCGCGCTGCGCCGCCGGCGCCATCTCCGCCTTCGCGCTCACCGAGACCGAGGCCGGCTCCGACCCGGCGCGGATCGCCACCACCGCCACGCCCAGCGCCGACGGCTCCGCGTTCGTCCTCGACGGCGCCAAGCTGTGGTGCACCAACGGGACGCTCGCCGACCTGCTGGTCGTCATGGCGCGCGACCCGGCGAAGGGCAGCATCAGCGCGTTCGTGGTGGAGACGGCCTGGCCCGGGGTCGCCGTCACGCACCGCTGCCGCTTCATGGGGCTCCGGGCGCTGGCCAACGCCGCGCTCACCTTCCGCGGCGTGCGCGTGCCGCGCGAGAACCTCATCGGCGCCGAGGGCAAGGGGCTCAAGGTCGCGCTCACCACCCTCAACACCGGCCGCCTGGCGCTGCCCGCCGCGACCGTGGGCCTGGCCAAGCGCTGCCTGTCCCTGTGCCGCACCTGGGTCCAGGCGCGCTCGCAGTGGGGGCTGCCCATCGGCCGGCACGAGGCCATCGCCCACAAGGTCGCCGACCTCGCCGCCACCACCTTCGCCATGGAGGCGGTCAGCGACCTCGTCGCGGACATGGCCGACTCGCCCTCCTACGACCTCCGGCTCGAGGCCGCCGCCGCCAAGGAGTGGAACACCGTCCAGGCGTGGCGCATCGTCGACGACACCCTGCAGATCCGCGGCGGCCGCGGCTTCGAGACCGAGGGGTCGCTGGCGGCGCGCGGGGAGGCGGCGGTGGGCGTCGAGCGCTGGCTGCGCGACACGCGCATCAACCGCATCTTCGAAGGCTCGAGCGAGATCATGCACCTGTTCATGGCCCGCGAGGCCGTGGACGAGCACCTGCGCGTCGCCGGTGCGCTGGTGGACCCCGAGCGCCGGGGGGAGCGCTGGGCGGCGCTGCCCGGCATCGCCGCCTACTACGCCGGCTGGTACCCGACGCGCTGGCTGGGCTGGGGTCGCTGGCCGCGCTACCGGGACTTCGGCGCGCTGGCCCCGCACCTGCGGTTCGTCGAGCGCGCCAGCCGCAAGCTCGCCCGCGCCTCCTTCCACGGCATGCTCCGCCACGGTGCGGCGGCGCAGCACCGCCAGGGCTTCCTCTTCCGCCTCGTCGACATCGCCATGGAGCTCTTCGCGATGAGCGCCGCGCTCTCGCGCGCCAGGGCGCTCGCCGACCGCGAGCACCCGGAGGCCGCCGAGGCGGCGACGCTCGCCGACCTGTTCTGCCGCGGCGCGCGACGGACGGTCCGCCGGCTCTTCCACGAGCTGAGGGCGAACGACGACGCGGCGAAGTCGCGCCTGGCGCGCGGGGTCCTCGAGGGACGCGCGCTCTGGCTGGAAGAGGGGGCGCTGGGGACGGACTGGACCCCGGAGCAGCTGCGCCCGCCGTCGGTCGCCTCCCTGCTCGCGCGCGACCCGGCGGCGAAGCAGCCGACCCCGCTCGCGTCCCACGCGCTGAGCCAGCACCCGCTGGAGTGACCTCCCCGCCGGGCAGCGGAGCGAATGACGCGCGGTCTCGCCCCGTCCAGTGAATGCACGGACGGACTTGTCCCTGGTTCGGCGGGGAGGCTAACCTCGCTCGCCTTTCGACACTCGAGGTGAACCCCATGCGCCACCTGTCCCTCCTCGTCGCTGCCGTCGTCCTGGCCGCCGCCGCGCCCGAGCCCGCCAAGACCAACTCCCCGGCGAAAGCCGAGCCCGCCAAGGTCGAGGCCACGGCAGGCTCCAAGGCCGCGGAGGCCGCCAAGCAGGACGGCAAGGACGCCAAGCCCAAGAAGTGGACGGAACACGTGAAGAACGGCGAGACCGTCTACGCCACGATGCAGACCTCGATGGGCGACCTCAGCCTCAAGCTCTTCACCAAGGACGCGCCGAAGACGGTCGAGAACTTCGTGGCGCTGGCCGTGGGCGAGCGCTCGTGGATCCACCCGCGCACCGGCCAGAAGATGGACGTTCCGCTCTATGACGGCACCCAGTTCCACCGGGTGATCCCCGAGTTCATGATCCAGGGCGGCGACCCGCGCGGGGACGGCACCGGCGGGCCGGGCTACGAGTTCGAGGACGAGTTCAAGAGCGGGCGCGCCTTCGACAAGCCTTGCCTGCTCGCCATGGCCAATGCCGGACCCAACACCAACGGCAGCCAGTTCTTCATCACCGAGGTGCCCACCCCCCACCTCAACGGCCACCACACCATCTTCGGAGAGGTGACCCGGGGCTGCGAGCTGGTGGGCAAGATCGCGCGGGCCGCCAACCAGCCGGTGGTGCTCAAGAAGGTCGTCCTCTCGCTGACCGCCCCGTGACGGTGCGGCTCCAGGTCCTCCAGAGCGGCATCTGGCAGCTCAACGCCCTGGTGCTGTCGGGAGGTGAGGGCTGCCTCGTCATCGATCCCGGGTACTTTCCTCGAGAGGTCGACGCCATTGCCGCGGCCGCGGCTCGGATGGGGCCGGTCACCGCCGTCGCCTTCACCCACGGACACTGGGATCACTTCGTCGGCTGGAGTGCCTTCCCGGGAGCCGAGGTCTGGGCGAGCCGGACCCTCGCCTCGGCCATCGCGACCGGCGCCGACCTGGCCCAGCGCAACCTGGCCGAGGCTCGCGACTTCGACGGACGCTGGTACGTGGCGAGGAGCGCTCCGCTCGCGTGGCCGGAGCAAGTGCGGGGGCTGGCCGAGGGAGAGCGCGTCCGAGCCGGAGCGCTCGAGCTCGAGGCGCTCGAGCTGCCCGGGCACAGCTCCGACGGCCTGGGGCTCCTCGCGCGAGCGGACCGGCTGCTGGCGGTGGGGGACCATCTCTCGCCCTGCGAGGTGCCGTTCGTCGACGACCTGGCTGCCTACCGCGCGACGCTCGAGAAGCTCGCCGGCTTGCTTCCCCTTGTCGACGTCGTGCTCCCCGGACATGGCCCTCGGCTCGAACGGACGCTTGCCCAGCGCATCCTCGACGAGGACCGTCGCTATCTCGAGGCGCTGGCCGCGGCGGAGAGCGAGGAGGCAGCGCAGGCCGTCCCCCTGCCGCGGGCGCAGGACGTCCCCGGAATGCGGGAGCACCACTTGGAGAACTGCCGGAAGGCGCGGCGGTCATCCCCAGGCCCGGAGGCCTTGAAGGGTGGCTAGTCGCGCTCCTCGAGCGCGGCGATCTCCTGGTCGGCGGCGGGCAGCGGCTTGTTGAAGCGCAGCGCCATCGCGTAGCGCCACTGCAACCCCGAGCTCAGCTGCTCGACCCGCACCACCTCGCCCTCGGTCTTGTGCCCGGTCTGGGACTCGGACGAGACGAAGAAGGTGACCTGGAGCTTCTCGCCAATCGCGAACTTGCTGTTGGAGAGGAAGAGCGTGCCCGAGTGGCTGACGTCGCGTGTCACGCCCAGCCGCTCCTTGCGTTCGGAGGAGTCGATCTGGACGGGGACGACGACGATGCGGCGGTCGGCGCGGCGGCGGTTCGAGGAGTCGGACATGCATGCCTCCCAACGACGCGACCAGGGTAGCGCACTCCCAATCGCCTGCAAGGGTGCGCTGGCTCGGGTGCGCTGGCTCGGGGCCCGCGACACCGCCGCCCTCGCCCCTCGAGCTCGTCTCCCTGCGCATGGTCGCCAGGTCGCGCCCGTAAGGGGGATGCTGCCGCCGCAAGAGTGTCCGCGCGCGAACGGCGCGGTTGACCCATCTCCGACGGGATGGGACCATCAGCCCAACTTTTCCCCTCCATGAACCGTTCGATTCCCTGGGTCCGTCGCCTCGGCTCGAAGCTCGCGGGTCTGATCGCCCTCCTCACCCTGGTCGTCGTGGGCTTCTTCGCCCTGATGGCCATCCGGGTGCAGAAGCAGTTCGCGGTCGCCGAGCTCGAGCGCAGCTCCGCGCAGCTCATCGAGACGATGAAGAGCAGCATCTACCACCACATGCTGGCCGACGAGCGACAGACGGCCTACCTGACCATGGAGACCATCGGCCGGCAGAAGGGGATCGACTCGGTGCGCATGTACAACGCCACCGGGCGCATCACCTTCAGCAAGCACGTGTCCGAGGCCGGCGTGGTGGTGGACCGCAAGGCCAACGCCTGCGCCGGCTGCCACGCGGCTTCGGGCCCCGGGCCGCTGGCGAGCATGATCTCCGACCAGCGCATCGAGACCGCCCCCGACGGCCACCGGGTGCTGGCGGTGGCGACGCCGGTGCTCAACGAGAAGAGCTGCTGGACGGCCGCCTGCCACGCGCACCCCGAGGCGACCAAGGTGCTGGGCGTGCTCGACATGGGCATCTCGCTCGAGGAGGCCGACCAGGGGATCCTCGCGCTCGAGCGGCAGACCCTGGCCATCGCCGCCGGGTCGATCATCCTGCTGGTCCTCGCCGTGCTGATGTTCGTGCGCGCCAGCGTGCTGGGCCCGCTGCGCGACATCGTGCAGGGCACGCGGCGGGTGGCCGAGGGCAACCTCGCGATGGACATCCCGGTGCGCGCCGGCGACGAGCTGGGGCTGCTCGCGCAGAGCTTCAACGGCATGACCGCCTCGCTGCGCAAGACGGGCGACGAGCTCAAGGTGCTGATGGAGAGCCTGGAGAAGCAGGTCCAGGAGCGCACCGCGGCGCTGCGCCAGGCGCAGGACCAGTTGGTGCAGTCCGAGAAGATGTCCTCGCTGGGCAAGCTCTCGGCCTCCATCGCCCATGAGATCAACAACCCGCTGATGGGCATCCTCACCATCGCCAAGCTGCTGGTGCGCATGGCCGAGGGGGAGCCGCCCTCCAAGCCGCGCGACTCGAGCCTCAAGCAGCTGCGCATGGTGCAGCGCGAGACCGAGCGCTGCAGCGCCATCGTGCGCAACCTGCTCGACTTCGCCCGGCAGCGGCCGCTGGCGCTCAAGGACGTGGACGTCAACGCCGCCATCGACGAGGCGCTCTCGGTGGCGGCCAACCAGGCGGCCATCCAGGGCGTGCGGATCGACAAGCAGCTGGGCACCGTGCCCACCGTGCAGGCCGACATGGGGCAGCTGCGGCAGGCCTTCCTGAACATCGTGCTCAACGCCATCGACGCCATGCCCAAGGGCGGGACGCTGGCGGTCATCTCGCGGCTGAACGGCGAGATGGTCGAGGTGGAGGTGTCGGACACCGGCTCCGGCATCTCGCCCGAGCACCTGAAGAAGATCTTCGACCCGTTCTTCACCACCAAGGAGAAGGGGACGGGCCTGGGCCTGTCGGTGGTCTTCGGAATCGTCCAGCGGCACGGCGGCAAGGTCGACGTTAAGAGCACGGTGGGGCAGGGGACCAGCATCACCCTCGCGCTGCCGCGGCAGGCTCCGGCAGCGGCGATGATGACGGCATGACGGGGCGGCGATGGCCATCCGGCTCTGGTGGTTAGACGACCGGCCGCCGGACGAGGGACTGATGGAGCACGCGCGGGCACACCTCTCGAGCGCCTTCGGCGACGACGTCGCGCTCGAGGTGCACCCCGGCGCGCCCGCCGATGCGTTCGACCCGCGCCGCAACCAGCACCTGTCGGGGCGGCTGCTGGGCTGGCTCGCGGACGAAGACTCCGCCGGCCGGGTCGAAGGCGGGCGCGTGCTGGGGGTCACCGAGCGCGACTTGTTCATCCCCATCCTCACCTTCGTCTTCGGCGAGGCGCAGCTGGGCGGCCGCGCGGCCATCGTCTCGCTGGCCCGTCTGCGACCGCCGCCGGCGATGCCCCGCGGCGCCAACTTGTTGCGCACCCGGCTGGCCAAGGAGTGCGCGCATGAGCTGGGGCACGCCTATTCGCTGCGCCACTGCGACCGGCCCCGCTGTGTGATGGGCCGCTCGGCGAGCGTGAACGACGTGGACGGCAAGGAGGGGCTCTTCTGCGCGGACTGTCGCGCGAAGATGCACGACTTCAGGCAAATGCAGAGAGGAAGCGCACCGCCATGAACAGGGATCGGATCAAGATCCTGATTGCCGACGACGAGGAGATCGTCCGCGAGTCGCTCTCGGGCTGGCTCGAGAAGGACGGCTACTCGCTCGACGTCGCCGAGGATGGGCCCAAGGCCCTCGAGAAGATCCGGGCGGACAAGCGCGGCATCCTCATCACCGACCTCAAGATGCCGGGGATGGACGGCCTGCAGCTCCTCGCCGAGGCCAAGAAGCTCCAGCCCGACCTGACCATCGTCATCATGACCGCCTACGCCACCGTCGACACCGCGGTGCAGGCGATGAAGGAAGGCGCCTTCGACTACCTGGTCAAGCCGTTCGACCCCGAAGAGCTCTCCTTGATGGTGGAGAAGATCGCCGCGCAGCAGGCGCTGGTGCGCGAGAACGAGGTGCTGCGCAAGGTCCTGAAGCGGGGGCTCAAGTTCCACGACCTGGTGAGCAAGAACGCGCAGATGCAGGCCACCTTCGAGCTGGCGCGCGCCGCGGCCAAGAGTGCCTCGACGGTGCTGGTCTTGGGCGAGAGCGGCACCGGCAAGGAGGTGCTCGCCCGCGCCATCCACGAGGAGAGCCCGCGCGCCGGCGGCCCGTTCGTCGCGGTCAGCTGTGCGGCGCTCACCGAGAGCCTGCTGGAGAGCGAGCTGTTCGGGCACGAGAAGGGTGCCTTCACCGGCGCCAACGCCCGGCGAATCGGCAAGTTCGAGGCGGCCAACGGCGGCACGCTCTTCCTCGACGAGGTCGGCGACATCACCTCCAAGCTGCAGCTCAATCTCTTGCGCGTGCTCGAGGACCGCAAGTTCCACCGGCTGGGTGGCAACGAGAACATCGAGGTGGACGTGCGCATCGTCGCCGCCACCAATCGCGAATCTGAAGAAGGCCGTGGCCGACGGCAGCTTCCGCGAGGACCTCTTCTACCGGCTCAACGTCATCCCCATCACCCTGCCGCCCTTGCGCGAGCGCCGGGAGGACATCCCGCTGCTCGTCGACCACTTCCTCGAGCAGCTCTCGGCGACGCTGCAGAAGCGGCTCGATGGCGTCTCGGGCGAGGCGATGAGCCTGCTGATGGCTCACTCCTGGCCGGGCAACCTGCGCGAGCTGCGCAACGTCCTCGAGCGCGGGGCCGTGGTGGCGACGACGGCGGTGGTCCAGGCCGCGAACCTGGGGCTGGCGGCGCCGACCGCGGTGCAGCCTGCCGACCAGGCGATGGCCACGCTGGAGGAGGTCGAGAAGCGGCACATCGCCTTCGTCCTGCAGCAGCTGGAAGGCAACGTCAGCAAGGCCGCCAAGACCCTCGGGATCGACCGGGCGACGCTCTACAACAAGATCAAGAAGTACGGGCTGCGCAAGGACGAGGGCGGCGAGGGCGAGCCTTAGGCCGTCTCGACACCCCGAGCTTGTCGAGGGGCCAGCCCCTATCCTCAAACGGTGACGTATCCGGTCACCCCGAGTCCTTCGGCGGGCGCAGGGCAGGCTACGGAAACGCGGAGAGGAGGGGCCGTTTTGGGCGCTCGCGGCCGGTCGCCGGGCTATCGGGCGCCGAGCGTCTTGACCAGCTTGTTGTAGACGCCCATGACCAGCAGCGGGCCAGGCCACATCCCGATGAATCGGCTGGCGCGCTCGCGCCCGGCGATCTCCAAGGCGAGGGAGGTGACCATCGCCCCCAGCGCGAAGGCCAGGAAGACGTCCGAGGGGATCTTGGCCGCCTGCTGCTCGACGAGCAGCGTGGCGCGGCTCTCCCCGTGCTCTGCGCGGAAGACGGGGGCTGGCCGGTAGGAGATCTCCGACTGCTCGGCTGCCGGGTTGACGTCTTCTCCGTCCATGAGCCCTCCTGGCGCGCGGCGCGCCACGCCCCGATGTTTAAGGTCGCGAGGAGAGGGGGACAGGTGCCGGACGCGCTGGAGACGAGCGAGCTGTCGATGGCCCGCAGCGGCTTCGGTCCGCTGCTGCAGCGCGACTACTGGGCAGTGGTCCGAGGCTGCCGCTTGAAGCCCTCGCAGGTCATGGAGCTGATCGAGCGCCACTTCGAGCGCTTTGCGCCGGCGGAGCTGGTGGTCTTCGAGCGGGCTCGGGCCGGGCCGCACCTCGAGGTCGGCGACCGTCTCGACCTGCGCATCGTGGGCGCCGGGGCCGCCGCGGTGAGGGTGGTGCACAAGGACGCTCAGAGCCTCACCCTGGCCACGCTGCGCGGCCACCCCGAGGCCGGCCGCATCACCTTCGGCGCCTACCGCAACCGCCGCGGCGATCTCGTCTTCCACATCCGCAGCCGCGCCCGGTCCGCCTCGAGCTCGCGCTACCTGGGGTTTCGCGGGGCAGGCGAGCCGATGCAGACGCGCTGTTGGGTGGACTTCGTCAACCGGGTCGCGGCGCTGGTGGGCCAGGGCGTCCTCGGATGGATCCACGTGGAGACGACGCGATTTGGAGACGAGCCCCAGGAGGTCGCGTGCTCGGCGCCGACCTACCTGGCGCGGGGCGACTGAGGGGAGGGGCGATGGAGCAGTGGCGCCGCGGTCGAGGATGGTCGCAGGAGGAGCTCGGGGCGCTGCGCGGCGCCGTCGACGCGTCGCGGCTCAACTTCGAGGCCCGCCCCGACGAGATGACGCTGGAGCGCGGGTGGAACCAGGTGCGCTCCGAGGCCGTCGTCGCCTTCGAGGCGCCCGGCGCGCCGCAGCCGGGCGGCCCCTTCGTCCGCGCCCGCGACCTGGTGGACTCGCTGCGCTTCTCCGACCCGCGCATCGTCGTCCCCCACTTCGCCCAGGGCCCGCTGCTCGGCCGGGTGATGCTCTTCGAGCTGCGCGCCCCCTTCGACCTGCGCTTCCTCTGCCCGGTGACGGTGCGCGGCGTGCGGGAGGAGCCGGCGACCTTCGGCTTCATCATCGCCACGCTGGAGGGGCACGTGGAGGAGGGGCAGGAGTGGTTCCTGCTCACCAAGGACGTCGCGACCGGCGAGGTCCGCTTCCGCATCGAGGCGCGTTGGCGCCCGGGCCAGTTCCCGACCTGGTGGTCCTATCTGGGCTTCCACGCCGTCGCCTGGCGCCGGCAACGTGCCTGGCACCGGCTCGCCCACCTGCGCCTGCGCCAGCTCCTCGAACCGAATGCCGAGGCCGCGAAGGTCTCGCTGCCGAGGGTCGGTGCGCTCGCCCGGCGGAAGGGAGCCACCTTGGGCGTCTTCCTCGAACAGGAGCGGGTTCGCCGCGAGCGCCTGCCGTTGGTCGCCGGGCTCTCCTTCCTGTGCGGAGCGCGTTCGGTCTTGCCGCTGGCGCTGTTCAGCCGGGCGTTGTCCCTGGCTCCCCGGCCGCCGCAGCGCCGGCTCGCGCTGTGGCTGTCGCGGCCGCGGACGTCGCGCGTCCTCGCGGCGCTGGCCGTGGGCGAGCTGGTCGGCGACCTGCTGCCCTGGACGCCCTCTCGTCGCGTTCCGGCCGCCGTTCTGGGCCGCGCGGCGTCGGGTGGGCTGGTGGGAGTGCTGGCGGCGGCGCAGGGGAGACGGCGCGCCCTGGGGCCCGTGCTCCTGGGCGCAGCGGCGGCGGTGGCGGGGACCTTCGCGACGGCGGCCCTTCGCGAGCGGATGATCCGCTGGGTGGGCGATCCCGCGGCGGGCCTGGCTGAAGACACCGCCATCGCCTCGGCGGCCGCCGGAGCGGTGGGCCTGCTGGGTGCGCGCGAGCGCGGCAGGCTGCAGGCACCGGTCGGCGCGCGAACCTGACGATGCCGCCGATGGCGTGATCTCGCGCGAGAAGACGGAGGCTCAGCTGCGACGGACGCGGTTTCGGATGAGCACACCACCGAGCAGGCACAGCAGGAGGCTGCCCTCCGCGCCCTGCACTCCGCAGCCGCAGCCCTGCTGGATCACATCGGGCGTTGAGGCGTCTGGTCCACCGGCTCCGCCATCCGCATCGGAAGCGCCGGGACTCCCGCTGTCCTGACCCAGCGACGACGCGTCGGCCCGGAGCGCAGCATCCTCCGGCTTGGGAGCCGCAGCATCCTGGGGACTGTCCGCTGAGGCGTCCAACTCCGGCAACGGGGTAGCGTCGGGCAGGCCAGTGGCGTCCAAGGTTTCCGGCCCGGCGTCCAGCTCCTGCATAGGGGCGGCGTCGGGAAGGTCGGTGGCGTCCGGGGTCTCCAGCCCAGCATCCGGCTCCGGGATGGGGGCGGCGTCGGGCAACCCAGTGGCGTCCGGGGTCTCCAGCCCGGCGTCTGAGGACGGTGACTGCGTCGCCGGGAACACCCACGCCAGCGCGGCCTCCCTGGTCGCACACGGGCCGCTGCCTTCGGCACACAGCCTGAGGTCGTCGAAGAGATAGGACCACTCGGCGAAGATCCGCTGCTCGGGATGGACGTCGGACCGGAACCAGGACTTGTAGATGCCCAGCTTGAAGAAGACGTCCTGTCCGACGACGGCGGAGGGAAAGACGTCGGACGCCTGCACGAAGCTGGGCGCCGAGGGATCGTCTGAGTCGACCCACACCTGGAAGCCGCCGGTGTGGCTCAGGTCCACGCGGATCGCGATGCGGTGCCAGGTTCCGTGCGTCGCGGCGATGCCCGTGTCGTAGGTCTTGCTGCCTCCGCCGCAGCCCGAGAACTCCTCGCGGATGGCGAAGCGCTTGGTCCCGTTGTCCTCGGCCAGCAGGTAGATCTGGCAGAGGTCGGAGGTGCCGGCGACGTTGAGCAGCTTGAGCTGGCTCAGGCAGTCGTACCACTTGGAGTCGGCGGGGTTGGTCTCGGAGATGTACAGCGCGTAGCCCACCCACAGGACGTCGCCCTCTCCGAAGTCGGAGGACGTGGGGTGGCTCTGGATCTCGGTGCGGAACGCCTCGGGGTCGGTCACGTTGTCCATCACGACGCGGAAGGACTTCTGCCCCGAGAAGGACTTGTTCGTCTCGAGGACGTAGTCGTTGCTCGTGCCGTTCTGGTTCTTCTGGAAGTCGCAGCGGTTCTCCGCAGGGGTGCAGATGAACCCACCGGCGTCGAGATCCGTGAGGCCGTCGAAGCTCTGCTCGTAGGGAAGGGAGAACTTCAAGTCGGCGTGTGAGGTCTGCGGCCAGGCCAGCAGGGCGGCGACGGTGAGCGCGTACTGCCAGGCTGGCGTCCGGACTCTCGAGGCGGTCGGTGGAAGCATGCGCGGCAGCTTACACCGGCCGTGAAGCCTGGCCGCGGCGAGAGGGCTCGAACTGTCTAGAACTCCGCGCCTGCACCAAGCGTGACAGCGGGGACGAACCTTCGCGCGAGGTCGCTCCCCAGCAGCCCATCGCCCTCGAGCGCGAGCCTCCATGCGCGCGTGCTCGCCAAGCCGCAGCCGCAAGCCGGCCCGAATCGCCCCCACTCCCACGAAGTCGATGGGCGCCGCGAAGCCCTGCTGCTCGAGCGCCGCATCCCCGACGCCGACCGGCTGGACGATGCCACCGCCCAGCTCGAGCGCACCGAAGAGCGATACCAGGCCCATCCGCCAGTCCAGCCCCAACAGCGCGCGCAGCTGCCCGTGGACTTCCCGCGCTCCCAGATCGCCCCAGCCTGCGCCTGCCACCGCCGCTGCGCCGAGCACGAGCAGGGTGCCGAGGTGCACGTCGAAGGAGAGTCGGACCATCCCGGTGACTGCGACCGGATTGGTCGTGCCCATCGCCGCGCCCAACGAGAGGAGCAGGGCAGGACCGCCCGACGACGGCGTGGCCTGGGCGGAGGCCGTCGTCGGCGTGTCGCCGCGCGCGGCAACTTCCGGCGCAGGCATCGCCGTCAGCTGCTGCCATTCGATTTGGCGCGCCTCGCCCGCACTCAACTGCACCCGCGCCGACCACCACGTGCCTTCTTTGCGCGCGCGAACCGCGTATCGGCCAGCGGGGAGAGCCAGGCGCCGGGGCGCTCCGCTCGGAGCTTCGGCGACGACCTGATCGCGGGCGAGGTCGAGCACCAGCGCGCGCTCGAACCCGGCCGGGAGCCTCCAGGCTGGAGGTGGGCTCGGACAGGACGGCGAGCACCAGCTCGCCCTGTCCCGTCAGCCGGAAGTCGTAGGTCGGGTGCTGCGGGTCGTGCAGGGTGGCGGAGGTGGCCGCGACGGTGTGGTTGTAGGCGAAGCGGTAGGCCTCGCCCAGCGTGACCTGGCCATCGCCGCTCGCATCCGCGGCACCGCGCAGGCCCGAGACCAGGTAGTGCGTGAAGTAGCTGCCGCGCACCTCCGGAGACTCGAGCGCCAGCTCGTTGGCGGCGCTGGACGCCAAAACGACCTCGCCGCTGGAGACCAGGTCGTCGGCGAGGCGGATGTCGAAGGCTGGCGCGCGCTGACCGCCCTTGGCCTCCACCGCGGCGCCGCTGCGGCAGGCGTCGACGATGGTGAGCCGCACGTCCGCGGGGACCTGCGCCATCCGCGCCTTGAGCCGCGAGATGGGGAAGCGCTGCGCTCCCAACTCCAGCGCCTCGCCGTCGGAGTGCCCCGAGAAGTAGAAGGTGGCCAGGATGCGGTCGTCGCCGTTTCGCAGCCGCAGAGCCGCGCCCTGCAGCGTGTCGAAGCCCTTCTCCAGCTCCTCGAGCGTCGGCGAGAGCAGGAGGATCACGTCCGGCTGCGCGACCTGCCCCACCTCGACCAGGACTCGCGCCATCTTGGCCGCGTCGGACTCGGCGTACCGCAGGGCGGGCCGGGAACCGGAGCCGGCATTGCTCCCGGCCACGAGCGCCAGCCGGCGGGTCGCTGCTTCGCTCGGGGCCGAGAAGGCGAGCGTCGCCATCATCGCGGCGCCGAGGGCGAAGATGCGGGCGCGGGCGATCACGGGGCCTCCTTCGAGAGGACGAAGACCGTGCCCGGCTCGGTCACCGCTTCGGGGCTCGGGTTGCGGGCCAGGGCCTGGAGGATCGGCGCCGAGGCGAGCTCGCGCGAGGAGAAGAAGATGAAGAGCCGCTCGGGGCCCAACGTGCCGTCGAGCTCCACGCTGCCGGGAAGTTCCTGCCGGCCAGCGGCGAGGGGCAGGCTGCGCTCGCCCGCGAACGGCACGTAGACCGAAGGCTTGTTGGCGCCGTCCACCGAGATGACGAGGAGGTAGTGGCCGCCGTTGTCCCCGGGATCGGCCACGAAGCGGATGCGGTCGCCGGGCACGACCTTGTCCCCGGAGCTCAACTCGCGGACCTTGCCCTGGTGGAGCGCATAGATGCGAAGCAGCGGGTCGCCTTTGACTCCGGGCGACGACGGGTCGGAAAGCTCCGGAGCGCGAACCAGCACCAGGAGCAGCAGCGCCGCGACCGGCACGAGCGCGAGGCTGAGACGCCACAACCAGCGCGCGGGGCGTCGCGCGGCGCGCGCTTCGATGGACTGCCACGCGGCAGCACGAACCTTCTCGAACCGCTCGCGCGCCGCGCCGTGCTCGGTCTGGCGCGACCGGCAGCGCTCGCAGGCCGACAGGTGAGCATCGGCGGCGGAGCGCTCGTCGGGCGACAGCGAGCCCAGCTCGAAGAGGTCCAGCTCCAGGTCCGAGAGGTGGCCACGGTCGTTCATGGCTCGCCGCCTCCGAGCGCCAGGCGCGCCCGCTCGAGGAACTTCGAGAGCCGGGCGATCACCGTACGCCGGCTCACTCCGAGGATCTTGGCGACCTGGCCCTGATCCACCTCGTCCAGGTAGTAGAGCATCGCCGGCTCCGCCAACGCCTGCGGCACCTCGCTCAGCGCCCGGACGCAAGCGCGCCGCTCCTCCACCAGCCGCGCCGGATCGGGCGGAGCGGCAGGCGGAGGAGGGGCGGGAGCGGCGGCGCGGACGTGCTTGGCGCGAAGGTGGTCGAGGCAGACGTTGGTGCCGACCCGGTAGAGCCAGGCCAGCGCCTCCGCGTCCGGTTCGGGGATGGCGTCGAGGTGCTTCAGGGCGCGCACGAAGACCTCCTGCATCGCGTCCTCGGCGGCGGCGGGGTCGCCCAGGACGCGCTGGCAGCGCCCGAGCACGCTCGGGCCGAACCGGCGGTACAGGTCTTCGGGACGGCGCATGACGAGTCGAGCCGGGTCTGCCCCGGCTCGACCGGGAGGTTACCCTCCGCGCGGCTCTCGCGCCTACCTACTTCCCGCTCACGCTGATGTTGCCGGAGGTGCTGGAGAGCGTGATCGAGGCGTCGCCGCCGCCGTTGAGCGAGCCCGAGCCCATGCCGGCGTACACCGGCGTGTCGAGGTTCAGGTTGGAGGAGACGGTGAGCGTTCCGGCCGTGGCGCTGGCGCTCAGGTCGCCCTTGGTCGTCGCGGGCACGGTGACCTTGATGTCGCCCTTGAGGGTGTTGACGGTGAGCGAGCCCGAGGTGCCCAGGTCCATGTCGATGGTGCAGTCGCCGTCCTTGGTATTGGCGATGCCGCTGCCGGTCATCCCCGTCAGGTCGAGGTTTCCGCCGCCGGTGTTGACGGTGAAGCTCAGCTCCTTGGGCGTGTAGATGGTCACGTCGACCGCGATGGTGCCGCCCGAGGAGTTGTTGACCTGCACGAGCATCGACTCGCCGTCCGCCAGCACGTCGATGGTGCCGGCCTCGGGGTCGGAACTCTTCAGCGTGGGCTTCATGTCGATCTCGGTGCGCCCGGCCTCGCCCACGACCTTGATGGCGCCGAAGTCGTTGTTGAGCACGAGCTTCTTGGCGCTCGCGGTGACGGTCACCTTCTGCTCGGCATCGAGCCGCTTGGAGCCCGTCGCTGGATTGCCGCCACCGCCGCAGGCCACGACGGTGAAGGTGGAGACGACGGCGAGGGCGATCGCGATTCTTGCGGATGGTCATGGGAGGCTCCGTTGGAGTTTTCGGGTTTGGTTGTTCGGCCCAACCTCCAAACGGCCGAGGCCCGCTGGGTGTGAAGGGGCTTCTGGAAAGGGCTCGGGCCCCAAAGAACCAGCCGGCAATTTCAGGTCCTGAAATTGGGAATCGGTGGCGACCTAAGGTCCCTCAGTCGAGACCGGTTTCGGACGCGACCGCCCCGAAAGGGCGGTGGTGTTGTCGAATTCCTCAACACCGCGCCGAGAAACTCCACAACGAGGCATGGGACCTTCGTTTCACTCGGTAACGAAGGCGAGCTGCCCGTATGGGGTGCCGACAAAATCGACATCGTCGAAACCAGACATAGTTATTTCAGGCACTTAGGTGCTGGTCCGCGGATTGCTTAGAAGGCAGCCAGAATGAACTCAGGCTGCCCATTCTTGAAGGAAGTGGTGATGGCGTTCTGCGACGCCTGCGCGTGCAAGAAGCCGCTGCCTGTGAATCGGTTGGTGCCTTCTGGACCGTGCGCGCAGGGTGACTTCCAACGGTGCCCGCTCTTCCTGGAGGCGATGGCGAGGCTGAAGCGGGCTTCGGAGGACGAAGTGGAGAAGGTCGGAAAGGAGCGGACATGATCATCGCAATCGTGTTGATGCCGCTCGCCCTGGTCCTCGTCGGCGGCTCGGAGCTGGCCGCGATGTGGGCAGGCAAGTAGCGGCAGAGGCGACGGCAAGCAAGGCAGCAAGACCCTGAACACCTCCGTTGCGGAGAGAAGGCGGGGATGCCCTGTGCATCCCCCGAGGGAGTGGAGTGCGCCCATGACCATCAGTCGAAGAGGTTTCCTCAAGCTCGCGGGCCTCACCGGTGCCGCGGCGGCGATCGGCAGCCCGGGCCAGGCCCTGGCGTCGGCGGGGAACGGCGAGGCCAGCGGCCTGCTCATCGACACCACCAAGTGCGTCGGTTGCCGCGGCTGCGAGATCGCCTGCAGCGAGCAGAACGGCCACCAGGTCGAGAAGGCTGGCGACCGGTCGATCTTCGACCAGAAGCGCCAGACCACTACCGGCCACTTCACGACCGTCAACCGCGTCGACGCGCCCGGCAAGGACGGCGCGCAGCGCTACGTGAAGACGCAGTGCATGCACTGCCTCGAGCCGGCCTGCGCCTCGGCGTGCCTCGCCCGCGCCCTGGACAAGACCCCGGAAGGCCCGGTCGTCTACCACCCCGAGCGCTGCCTGGGCTGCCGCTACTGCATGATGGCCTGCCCGTTCGAGGTCCCGCGCTTCGAGTACGAGAAGGCGGTCCCGACCATCCAGAAGTGCCAGATGTGCCACGAGCGTCCGGGCGGACCGGCCTGCGCCGAGGCGTGCCCCTCCGGCTGCCTGCAGTTCGGCAAGCGCGCCGACCTGCTGGAGATCGCCAAGGAGCGCATCTACCAGAACCCCGACAAGTACCTCCACCACGTCTACGGCGAGCACGAGGCGGGCGGCACCAGCGTGCTGTACCTGGCCGACGTCGGCTTCGAGAAGCTCGGGCTCAAGTCGCCGGCGAAGCTGGGCGACCGCGGCTACCCCGAGCTGACCTCCGGCGTCCTCGGCGTCCTGCCCTTCGTCATGACGCTCTGGCCACCGCTCTTGATGGGCATCTACACCTTCGCCAAGGGCAATGAGGGTGGCGATGGGCCTCCGGGCCCGTCAGACCAGAAATCCGCGGAGCACAGCGAGGCCAAGCATGACTAGCGAGAACACCAACCCCTCGACGCAGCTCGGGGGAGCCCTGAGCAAGAGCGCCTGGCTCGCCGACAAGCTCTTCATGGGCCTGGGCTTGAAGGGCTATCTCAAGAGCCTGCTGACGCCGTTCAACGTCATCGCCGCGCTGATCCTGATCGTCGGCCTGCCGACCATCGTCTACCGGTTCGCGGCGGGCATCGGCGCCGTCTCCAACCTGTCCCAGACCAACCCCTGGGGCATCTCGATCGGCCTGGACGTGGCGAGCGGCGTCGCCCTGGCCGCCGGCGGCTACACGCTGGCCAGCGCCGTCTACATCTTCGGGCTCAAGAAGTACAAGCCGGTGGCCCGCCCGGCCATCCTCACCGGCTTCCTGGGATACGTCTTCGTGGTCATCGGCCTGGTCGCCGACCTCGGCCGCCCCTGGAACCTCTGGGTCCCGGTCATCGGCAGCCACGGCCTGACCTCGGTCATGTTCGAGGTCGCCTGGTGCGTCATCATGTACGCCACCGTGCTGGCGCTGGAGTTCAGCCCGGCGGTCTTCGAGTGGCTGGGCATGAAGAAGGCGCGCGACTGGGCGCTGCGCATCGCGCTGGCGCTGACCGTCTTCGGCGTCGTCCTCTCCACCATGCACCAGTCGTCGCTGGGCAGCCTGTTCCTGCTGATGAAGGGCAAGCTGCACCCGCTCTGGTACTCGCCCTTCATCCCCATCTTCTTCTTCGTCTCGTCCATCGCCGCCGGCCTGTCGATGGTCATCGTCGAGAGCGGCCTGAGCCACAAGGTCTTCCGCACCCAGCTCATCGGCGAGCCGCGCCACGACATGGACGCCATCACCCTGGGCCTGGGCAAGGCCGCCTCGGTGGTCCTGTTCGCCTACTTCTTCGGCAAGCTGCTGGGCGTCGCCGAATCCACTTCCTGGAACCTGCTCTCCACGCCCTACGGCAGCTGGTTCCTGGTGGAGATCATCGGCTTCGTGCTGGTGCCCTGCTTCGCCTACGCCTACGCGGTGCGCAACCGCAACGTGAAGCTGGTGCGCATCACCGCCGCCTGGACCGTGCTGGGCATCGTGCTCAACCGCTTCAACGTCAGCTTCGTCGCCTTCCGCTGGGACGCCCCCGACCGCTACGTGCCGCACTGGATGGAGGTGATGATCAGCCTGACCATCATCACCATCGGCGTCCTCATCTTCCGCTGGATCGTCAACCGCATGCCGATCCTCCGCGAGCACCCCGACTACCGCGGCAGCGAACACTAAGTCAGGAGGCCGGCGCAGAGGCCGGCCACTCCCTGGGAGAACGCCATGCCCCACGACTTCCTCGCCTCCTACGACATCAAGCTGGCCGAGTACGCCATCGCCATCAGCTTCCTGCTCTCCTTCATCCCCTTCTGGCGCTTCCTCAACGGCGGCAAGCAGCTCGAGAAGGCGGTCGCCCTGCCCAAGGCGGCGCCGGCCGTCGAGCGCGAGATCGGCTTCGCGGTGCCCGAGGCGCTGCTCTTCCACCCCGGCCACGCCTGGGCCCGGTTCGAAGGCGCCACCGCGCTGGTCGGCATGAGCGACTTCGCGCAGAAGCTGGTCGGGGCCATCCAGGCCATCGACGTCCCCGCCGCGGGCGCCACCGTCGGCCAGGGCGAGAAGGGCTGGACGCTGAAGGTCGACGGGCAGGAGCTGGAGATGCTCTCCCCGGTCGACGGCAAGGTGGTCGCCGTCAACGACAAGGTCCTCGCCAACCCGCAGCTGGCCAAGACCGACCCCTACGGCGAGGGCTGGCTCCTCAAGATCGAGTCGCAGCGCGCCGCGGCCAACGCCAAGCACCTGCTCTCGTTCAAGGCCGCCCGCCGCCACCTCGAGGACGCCTGGCTCGAGCTGCGCAGCCGCCTCGACCCCCAGCTCGGCCTCGCCATGCAGGACGGCGGCGCGCCCGTCGACGGCCTGGCCAAGGGCATCGACGCCAACGGCTGGGTGGCCATCGTCAAGAAGCACTTCCTCACCTAGGAGAAGGCCGCCATGACCCCGCGCCGAACCATCCCCGCAATCCTCGCCGCCCTGGCCGGCATCGTCGCCGCCACCGCCCTGGCCGCCGAGCTGCCGAAGCTGCCCAAGGACATCGCGTTGCCGAAGGCGGCCAAGAGCCCCGGCGTGGTGACCTTCAAGCACACCACCCACGTCAAGGCGGAGTCCGCCGACTGCACCTCGTGCCACCCGAAGGACTGGCCGATGAAGCCCGGCGCCAAGAAGCCGGAGATCAAGCACAAGGTGATGAACAAGGGTGAGCTGTGCGGCAAGTGCCACGCCGACGGCAAGAGCGCCTTCAACCTGGAAGAGTGCGACAAGTGCCACGCGTCAGAGGACTAGAGGAAAAGCGGTCTTCGGTCGTAAGTTCTAGGTCGTCAGCAACGAAGGGAGCAGGTCATGGATAGCGTCGCTGGGTTCTTCATCGGGTTGGGCGTCTGGTTCGGGTTCGTGTTCGCCATCCCGGTGGCGGTGGCGATCATGCTCGGGGTGGTGGCGCTCTTCGCGCGGCTGACGGGGCTCAAGGAGCGGGTCGCGCCCATGGCCAGCTGGCTCGCCTTCGACCCGGAGCTGGCGTACGCCCCGGGCCACACCTGGCTCAGGCAGAGCGGGCCGCGGATGCGCGTGGGCCTGGACGACCTGGCCGTGCGGCTGCTCCCGAACGTCGCCGCGGTGACGAGCGCCGAGGCGGGCAAGTCGGTGGCCGCCGGCGAGCCGCTCTTCGTGCTCAAGCTGGGCAGCGTCGAGGTGGCGATCCCCTCGCCGATCAACGGCAAGGTGACGGCGGCCAACGACGACGGCGCCAAGGATCTCAAGGCCAACTGGCTGGTGGAGATCGAGCCGGCGAACGATGCCCATAAGTCGCTGCCCCGAGGCGAGGCCGCTCGCGAGTGGCTGACGGCGGAGGCCGGCCGTCTGGTGAACTTCGCCGAGCGCGAGCTGGGCCTGGCGGCGGCGGACGGCGGTGAGGTGTCCATCCACTCCGTGGACTCGGTCCCCGAGGAGAAGTGGCGCGCGCTGCTCAAGGACTTCCTGAAAGCGGAGCCGGTGAGCCGCAAGCGTTAGCGCGCGGGGATGGTTGGGCCCTGTGCGGTGACCGGGCCCGGAACCAGCAAGACCCGCGAGCGAGCCAAGCAAGAGCAACCGAGACAAGCAGACGGCCCCAGCGAGCGATCGCCGGGGCCGTCGTCGTATCTGGAGTACAGTCCGCCGCCGTGGAGCAGCGAGACCCGCACCTCGACTGGATGAGGACGGTGGCCGTCCTGGCCATCGTGGCCTCGCACGCCATCGTCCCGTACATGGAGCACGCGCCGGACTGGTACGTCCTCGACTCGCAGCGGTGGTACGTCTTCGACGGCATCGGCCTGGTCTGCGAGGCCATCTGGATCCCGGCGCTGTTCTTCGTCGCCGGCGCGGTCCTGGTCCCATCGCTGGCTCGCCGAGGCCCAAGAGCGTCGGTCGGCGCGCGTGCGGTGCGATTGCTGGTCCCGCTCCCCCTGGGCCTGGCGACGGTCGTGGCCATGGGCGAGTGGCTGCGCGCCTGTCGACACGACGGCCCGATGCGCTTCCTCCAGTTCTGGCCGCAGTACTGGCGGTGGGACCTGAACCACGGGCACCTCTGGTTCTTGCCATACCTCTTCGTCCTCTCGACCGCGGCGGCGCTGGCGCTGTGGTGGCGTCCCAGGGCCTTCAAGTCGGCGCAGGCCACAAAAGCGGGGCGGGGGCGGACGCGAACGCTGGTCGTCTTCGCCCTTGGGATAGGTCTCGCCAAGGCAGCGCTGCTGACGGTCACCGGCGACCAGACCTGGTACGACAGCGCCGTTCTCAACGTCCAGCTCTCGCGGGTGCCGTTCCACGTGGGCTTCTTCCTCCTGGGGATGGCCTCGGCCCTCGGAGGTTGGCGCACGGCCGCGCCGAGCAAGGCCCGCGCGAAGTGGGCGACGCTGGTGGGCCTCATCGCGGCGGCGGGACAGATCTTCGTGGCGTGGCTGGGCAGGCCGCCGCCGAGCCTGCCGCTGAAGCTCGCCGATGGCCTGTTGCACGCCGCGGTGGCGACGAGCGCGGTCGTCATGCTCCACGAATGGATCCGCCTCAAGGCGAAGCCGGCGACGGGGGTGTGGACGTCGCTGACGGCATCGAGCTACGGCATCTACCTGGTGCACTACGGGCCGGTGCTCGGATATGGCGCCTTGCTGGTCGCGGCGCCGTGGCACCCGGTGGCCAAGTACCTGGCGGTCGTGACGGCGAGCGTGCTGACGAGCTGGCTGCTGGCGGAGCTGCTTCGTCGCGCTCCCGGGGCGCGGCGCATCCTCTGAGTGCCTTGCAGTGAGTTCGCGTGGTGGACGGAGCGGACGGAGTGGACGGAGTGGACGGAGTGGATGTCCGTCGCGGTTCGCCCAAACTCGGGTAGCTTTGCGGGCCCGAAAGCGACCGCCATGCCCGCCTCGAAGAGACAGCTCTCCGGACTTACGCTCGCCGAACTGACGGTCCTGCTCGACAGTCGTTCGCGCGCCCTGGCAGCGCTGCGCTGGCTACACGAGTCCCAGCCCGTCCCGGCGTCGCTGCCCGAGCGCATCGCGGGCGTGGCGCCGGAAGCCTGGGCAAACGTCCGGGAAGCGTGCGAGCTGGTGCTCCCGCGAATCGTCGCCCGACAGGCGGCGACGGACGGCACCGTGAAGTACGCCTTCGAGGCCGCCGACGGCGCGCGCTTCGAATCGGTGCTCATCCCAGCGGAAGGCCGCAGCACGCTTTGCGTGTCGAGCCAGGCCGGCTGCTCCCGCAAGTGCGCCTTCTGTGCCACGGCGCGCCTGGGCCTAACGAGGAACCTGCAGGCCGCGGAGGTCGTCGCGCAGTTCTTGCTGGCGAAGCCGGACGCTCCCGCGAACGCGCCGCTGCGCAACGTGGTCTTCATGGGGATGGGCGAGCCCTTCGACAACCTGGACGAGGTGCTGCGCGCCGTCGAGTTGCTCGCCCAGCCGCCCGCCCCGGCGCTGGGCGCGGCCCACGTGACGGTCTCGACCTCGGGCGTGCTGCCGGGCATGGAGCGGTTCCTGCGCGAGAGCCAGGCGCACCTGGCGCTCTCGCTCAACGCCACGACCGACGACCAGCGCGCCGCGTTGATGCCGCAGACCAAGCAGTGGCCGCTCTCGGATCTGCTGGGGCTGCTGCGCAAGTCCACCGAGGAGACGGACCGCATCTTCTTCCTGGAGTACGTCATCCTCGATGGCTTCAACGACTCGGACGAGGACGCGCGGCGGCTGGTGGGTCTGCTCGAGGGAGTCCGAGCGCGAGTGAACCTCATCCCGCACAATGCCTTCGAAGGCTGCGGCTACGGGCCGGCGAAGACGGAGCGCATCGTCGCGTTCCAGAAGATCGTCCACGAGGGTGGCGTGCGCTGCCTGCTACGCTCCTCGCGCGGCGAGGACATCGATGCGGCGTGCGGGCAGCTCGCCGGCAAGAAGCGCTGAGGATCAGCCGTCGGACGTCAGCCCCGCCTCCTCGAGCGCTATCCGGCCGAAGGCCGACCAGTCCTGCTCTGCGTACCCGCGGGCCAGCGCCGCGAGCATTCGGTCGCGGATCAGGCTCGCCATCGGCAACGGGACCGAGCACCGCTCTGCCGCTTGCAGCCACAGCCGGTTGTCCTTGGCGCCCAGCGGAAGGGCGAAGCCCGGCTTGAACCGGCCCTCGAGGAGGAGCTTCCCGTAGGTCTGGTACACCGGCGCGGTGAAGAGGCTGCCGGTCATGACCTCGAGGAACTTTTCGGGCTCGATGCCGGCCTTGCGCATCACGGCGCTGGACTCCGCGAGCGCCTCGATCACGCCGGTGAGCAGGAAGTTGCCCGCCAGCTTGACGAAGAGCGCCTTGGAGGGCTCCTCGCCCACGACGAAGACGCGCTGGCCGACCGCCTCCAGCAGTGGCCTGGCCTTCTCGACCGCGGCCGCCGGCCCGCTCGCGACCACGAAGAGCTTGGCGGCAAAGGCCGCGTCCGGGCGGCCGAAGACCGGCGCCGCGAGCAGGGCCTGGCCGACGGTGGCGTGGTTCTTCGTCCACCGGTCGAGGCCGTCGGGCGAGACGGTGCTGCAGGAGATGTGCAGGCCGCCGGTCGGCAAGCCCTTGAGGATTCCGTCGGGCCCGGCGCAAACCGCCTCGAGCGCGGGGTCGTCGGCGAGCATCGTGAAGACGATGCCCGTGCGCGCCGCGTCGGCGGGTGTTCCGGCGAGCTTGGCGCCGTCCCTCTGCAGGGCCTCGGCACGGCTGCGCGTCCGGTTCCAGACCGTCAGCCGGTGTCCGGCCTTCAGGAGCGACTGCGCCATCCCCTGGCCCATCGCTCCCAGTCCGACGAATCCGACGTCCATGGCTGCTCTCCCTGCGACAGAGGTTTTGCACTGCGCAACTCCGTAGCGCCCCCGACGGTGGTGGCGCACGGGCTGGGGCATGGGTTGCCGCCCGGCGTCCAGGAGCCGCACGCTGCCATCCTCCGAACGAGGGGGGACGCATGACGCGCAGAGAGTTCCTGGAAGCAGCGCTTGCCTTGACGGTGACGGCCACGGCGCGGGGCGAGGGCTCCGCGAGCGGCAAGGCCAGCCAGGCGATGCCTCGGCGGCGCCTGGGGAGCACCGGCGTGGAGGTGTCCGCCCTCGGCCTGGGCGGATTCCACATCGGGACCCAGAAGACCGAGCAGGAGAGCGTCACGCTCATCCGCAAGGCCATCGACGGTGGCATCACCTTCCTGGACAACTGCTGGGACTACAACGGCGGGCAGAGCGAGGTGCGGATGGGCAGGGCGCTTCGCGAGGGCTACCGCGAGCGTGCGTTCCTGATGACGAAGCTCGACGGGAGGGACGCCAAGACCGCGGCCAAGCAGATCGACGAGTCGCTGAAGCGCCTGCAGACGGACCACGTGGACCTGCTCCAGCTTCACGAGGTCATCCGCCCGGACGATCCCGACCGCGCCTTCGCCAAGGCGGGCGCGATCGAGGCGATGGTCGCGGCGCAGAAGGCGGGCAAGGCGCGCTTTCTGGGCTTCACCGGCCACAAGTCACCCGACTACCACCTGAAGATGCTGGAGACGGCGCGCTCGCACGCCTTCCGCTTCGACACGGTGCAGATGCCGCTCAACGTGCTCGACGCGCACTTCGAGAGCTTCGAGCAGAAGGTCCTGCCGGTGCTGCTGAAGGAGAAGATCGGCGTGCTGGGCATGAAGCCCATGGGCGCGCACTTCATCCTCGACGCGAAGGCTGCGACGGCGCCGGAGTGTCTGCGCTACGCGATGAGCCTGCCAACGAGCGTGGTCATCACCGGCATCGACTCGCAGCCGGTCCTCGACCAGGCGCTCGCGGTCGGACGCGACTTCCGGCCGTTTACCGAGGAAGAGGTCCGGGCGCTGCTCGCCAGGACGGCCGCGGCGGCGAAAGGCGGGGCCAACGAGAAGTACAAGACCAGCCGCCACTTCGACGGCACCGCGCAGCATCCGGAGTGGCTGGGGCCGGCGTGAGCAGCCTCAGGCGACCGCGGACACCCGCTCGCGCGACTCGAGGACGATCTTCAGCACCTGGTCGAACCCGGACAGCCGCACCGTCGGCGGCCTGGCGTCCTTGGCGGCGTTGTGCTGCAAGTGCCGGCGCGTCGCCGAGTCGGCGGAGATGATGTTGAGCCGCTCGCGGTACTCGACCGAGATGTAGGTGCCGTACTCCGCCCACGCGTCGAGTGCGCCGACCAGCTGGGCGACCTTGACGTCCTTGGTCTGGCTGTCGCCCACCACCAGCACGTCCTTGGGATCGAGCTTGTGGTCGGAGCAGATTCTGCAGGAGCCCTCGCGGGTCCGGCTTCTCGTACTCCTTCGGCAGCTCGATGACGGGGCAGGCGAGCTGGACTCCGCCCGCCTTCTGCCGATCGAGGATCTCCTTGGAGATGCCGGTGTGCGGGAAGGGGAAGGCCGGCTGCGTGTAGAGGGCGGTGAGCAGGCCGTCGAGCCGCATCTTCAGGACGCGGCGCTCGGCCGGGTTGCGCGGCGCGTCGGTGAGCGCGATGACCGGCACGCCCAGCTTCTTGAGCTCGGCCAGCGTCTCGCGGACGTTCTTGTAGGGCTGCAGGTAGCGCTGGCGCGCGGCGCTGAACGCCTCGCGCGCCGGCGTGATGATCAGGTTGTCGAACGAGTTGAACTCCGGGAACGCCTGGTAGAGGGACGACTCCTGGATGGCGAACGGGTACTCGTTCGACTCGTAGCGCTCGTAGACCTCCTTGAGCGCCTGGACGACCTTGATGCGCGGGAAGCCCGTCGTCTGGCACAGGCTGCCCACCATCGCCTCGAGGCACGGCACGATGTAGTCCACCCACGAGTAGAGGGTGTTGTCCATGTCGGTGACGACGGCGCGGATCATCTCGTCTCTCTTCTCATCGGCAGGCGCTATCGCCTGGGCTTGATCAGCGCCGGTGCTCCGGCGCGGGCGTAGGCGGCCGTCTCTCGCTGGGCCATCTTCAGGTCGAACAGCTTGTCGGCCACCGCCACCAGCTTGTCGCCGTTGAGCACGCCGCGGCGCAGCCGGGCCGGCAGGCCGTCGTAGCCCAGGTGCGCGCCGCTGATGGCGCCGGCCATGGCGGCCACGGAGTCGGCGTCGCCGCCGGCGCGCAACGCCACGTTCATGCAGGCCCGGAAGTCCTCGGGCTCGCGCAGGAAGGCGTAGAGCGCCATCAGCACGCTGGGGACCACGAACGGGCTGATGCCGGGCCAGTCGCTCTGCTGCAGCGGCGCGAGCCCGGCGCGGGCGATGACCCGCGAGGCGGCGGCGGGCTCGAAGCGCGACAGCTGCGGCAGCCGCTCGATCTCCCGGGCCAGGTCCGCGTCGAGCGCGGCCACCACCTGGGCGATCTTGTAGCAGTAGATGTCCATCGGCAGCGGCTCATCCAAGTTGAGCGCCACCGCCGCGGCGATGGCCGCGCCGCCCGCCTGGGCCCGCCGGTCCTTGTGCGTGATGACGCCCTGCAGCTCGGCGTCGCGCGGGATTCGGGGGAGGGCGTCGAAGTGCAACAGGCCCAGCGGCGAGGCGCGGACCGCGGCGCCATTGCCGGCGTTGCCGATGGCCGCGCCGGCGCTCATCCACGGCACGCCCTGCAGGAGCCGCTCGACGGCCTCGGTGCAGGCCGCGCCCGCGGCGAGGATGGTGCCGTCGCGCCAGAGCAGGGCGATGCGGTTGGCGATGGCGCGCCCGTCGACCCGGCCCTCGGCGACGATGGCCTCGGCCACCGCCAGGGTCATCTGCGTGTCGTCGGTGTACTGGCCCTTCTGGAAGCGTCCGCGCGGGCGCAGGACGAAGTCCTCGGCGATGGTCGGGATGCGCGCGATGGACTCGGGGGTCGCGCCCTCGAACGGAAAGCCCAGGGCATCCCCGATCGCGCAGCCGAGCAGCGTGGCGCGGAAACGATCGCGGCTCTTCGAGGGGCAGCGGCATGCTCGGTCAGCGAGTGTAGCGACCGCCTCCAACAGTGGCAACGCGGTCGGTCGGTCAAGTCGCTCGCGCGACGGGTTCGAGGTGGGGTCGCTTCGCTTCAACTTGTCGGGGGCGGCCTTCTAGCGCTTTTCGACGCGGCAGACACCTGATCTCATCGCCGGGAATCCGGAGATCGGATCAAGAGCATTGCCATCCGTGAGCAAGTTGGCATTGGCCTTGGCCCAGCCGGCCGGCACCACCGCCGTCCTGGGGTGCACGCGGTCGGTGACGCGCAGCCCCAGCTCGACGCGCCCGAACGGCGAGACGAGCGCGATGCCCTGCCCGTCGGCGAGCCCGGCCGCCTTCGCGGCGTCCGGATGCAGCTCCACGAACGGCTCCGACGAGCGGGTCGCGACCGAGTGGATGTTGTGGAACTGCGAGTTGATGTGGTCGCGGCCGCGCGGGCCGCTGACGAGCCAGAGCGGGAAGTCGGCGCTGGGCTGGCGCGTCGGCGGGGTCCAGCGGGGCAGCGGCTCCTGGCCGAACCGCTCGAGCAGCGGGCTCTTCAGCTCGATCTTCCCGGTCGTCGTCGGGTAGCGCGGTGTTCCGGAGACGGCCGGCACCGGCTGGTGCGCCGGGTCGAGCATCCACGGCAGCTTGGGCGCGCCGATGGCCTTCTGGAAGCTCTCCCACGGGAAGTACTCGCCCAGCCCGCAGGCCCGCGCCAGCTCGAAGACGATCTTCCAGTCCGGCCAGGCCTCGTGCTGCTCCTTGACGATGCTGGAGCGGAACTCGGGGTCGAAGGCCGCCACCGCCGACTCGGCGAAGGTGGCCGCCGGCAGCACGTAGTCGGAGATCTCTCCCGTCGCGGTCAGGAAGGGGTCGACCGAGACCAGCAGCTCGAGCTTGGAGAGCGCCTGCCTCAGGCGCGCCGAGCCGGCCCAGGTCACACTGGCGTTGCAGCCGAAGAAGAAGAGCGCGCGCAGCGGGTAGGGCTGGTCCTCGAGGATGGCTCGCGGGTAGAGGTTCGCCTGCGCCTGGCGGTTGAAGACCTCGTAGAGCGGGTACTCCTCGTAGCCGATGGGCTTCTTCTCCGGCGTCGGCGGGACCGGCTGCGCGGTCTTGAGCCGGTAGAGCTGCGGGAGGATTCTCGTTGGCGAAGTTCGGCCCGGCCTTCTCGAAGAGCCCGACGCCGCCCGGCGCGTCGATGCCGCCCAGCAGCGCCTGGATGGCGGCGATGGCCCGGATGGTCTGGATGCCGTTCTCGTGGTGCTCGACGCCCAGGCCGTCCCAGATGGCGGTCGGGCCGGACGAGGCCATCGTGCGCGCCGCCTTGGCGATGAGCTCGGCTGGGACCGTGGTGACCTGCGCGGTCTTCTCGAGCGTCCACTCCGCCACGAGCGCCTTGAGCTCGTCGAGCCCGACGGTTTCCTCGGCCGCGACCTTGGAATCGACCAGGTTCTCGTCGAGGAGCAGCCGCAAGATGCCCAGCGCCAGCGCGCCGTCGGTGCCCGGCAGGATCTGCAGGTGCAGGTTCGAGTACTTCGCGTGGTGGGTGCGCACCGGGTCGACGACGATGAGGTTGCGGCCCTCGCCGGACTTGCTCGCCACCTGGTGGGCGAAGAGCGGCATCGAGTGGTGCGGGTTGGCGCCCCAGAGCACCAGCGTGCGCGCCCTGGGCAGGTCCGGGAAGTAGCCCGCGCCGACGGTGAGCGCCTTGCCCATGCGCAGCGCCGCCTCGCACAGGCTGGCGACCGTCGAGAGGTTGGGCGAGCCGAAGGCGTAGCAGAAGCGCTGCAGGTAGCCGATGGCCGGGTGGCGCACGAAGGGCCAACCGGTGTGGAGCGCCATCGCCGGGCCGCCCCACTTCTTCTTCACCGCGCCCAGCCGCTCGGCGATCTCCGGGAGGGCCTGCGACCAGGGGATCTCCCGGAAGCGGCTGCCCTCGCGCTTGAGCGGACGGCGGATGCGGTCCTCGGCGTGGACGATCTCCGGGAGCGCGTACCCGTGCTGGCACAGGAACCCGCGCGTCGGCGACTTCGGGTCGCCCTCGACGTTCACGATGCGCCCGTCGCGCACCGTGGCCACGAAGCCGCAGTGCGAGGTGCAGATGCGGCAGGTGCCCGAGAGCTTGCGCGTCTTGGCGCTGGCGACGCCGACCGTGCCCACCGCGCCCACGCCGGCCGCCGCCGCCCCGAAGCCGGCCACCTGCAAGCCCTTGAGCAGGTCGCGCCGGGTCAGGCGCAGGCGCTCGACGGCGCGGGTCGGTTTGCGCTCGTCGCTCACGCCTCACCCCTGGGCTTGATGGTGATGGCCTGCGCCCGCTCCGGGCAGACCTGCTCGCAGCGGCCGCAGCCCACGCAGGCGTCTTCCTTGAAGTTGGGCGCGAGCGACGGCCCGGTCAGCTCGATGGCGCTGTCGGGGTAGGGGCAGGCGTAGTAGCAGAGCCGGCAGATGCCGTCGCCGGTCCAGGGCAGGCACTTCTTCTTGTCGAGGACCGGGGTCCCCATCTTGACCAGCGGTTGCAGGGCGGCGAGGTCGCCGGCGGGCGTGAGGATGAGCGCGCCGGTCGGGCAGGCCTCGGTGCAGCGCATGCAGAGCGTGCAGGCGCTGGCGCGCGCGGAGACGAACGGCACGTCGGTGCCGCGCAGATCGAGCGAGCCATCGAAGCGGATGGCCTTGGGCGGACAGACCTGGGCGCAGCGCTGGCAGCGGATGCAGCGCGCGGCGAAGTCCGGGTGCGCGCGCGGTGGGCGCAGCCGCGCCGGCTGGGTCTCGTCGCGGCCCCAGACGGCGACGACCGCCAGCGCCGGCACCGCACCCAGCAGCAGGCGGCGCTCGCGCTCGGTCGGCTTCTCGATGGGGGCGAGGGACGGTCTCTGCAGCTTGAACGAGAGCGCGCCGGGGGCGCAGGCGGCGATGCACAGCCCGCAGCGCTCGCAGCCCGAACCGACGTTGCCCGCCGCGGGATCCTGCAGGAGGTTGCAGACCTGGTTGCACAGGCCGCAGGCGGTGCACTTGGGCGCCTCACGGACGACGCGGAGGGGCGAGGCGGCACCGACGAGGGACATCAGCGCGCCGCCCGGGCAGAGGTAGCGGCAGAAGCCGGCGCGGGCGAAGAGGGTGTCGAAGACGAAGGCGGCGAGGACGGCGAGGGCGCCCAGGCCCAGCGAGCCCAGCACCACCGCGCGGAGCACAGAGCGCCCGATGACCGCGGGAGGGTAGAAGACCGGCGCGACCTGCGTTCCTGCGAGCAGCGCCAGGACCAGCACGCTGACCAGGACCAGGAACGACGAGCGCCGTGGCATCGGCAGGTCGCGGGGCGCAAAGCCCAGCTTGGTCAAGAGCGTCCGGGCGGCATTGGAGACGGCGAGCACGGTCCGGTATGGGCACATCCAGCCGCAGAAGAAGCGGCCGAGGAAGGCGACCAGCAGCAGCGTCGGCACGAGGCCCAGCAGCAGCGTGGTGCTGGGCGAGAGCGCGAAGAGCACGCCGAACCCGGCCAGCGGATTGAGGAGCTCGATGCCGAAGAGCCGGACGGTCCACGGCGCGCCGGAGACCGCGGGGGGCGTGGCGGGGATGCCCAGCCGCGCCGCCAGCTCGTACCAGCGGCCGTCGGCCGAGAAGGCGCTCGCGGCCCCGGCCGCGCGCAGGTGCCACAGCGGCACGGCGAGGATGAAGAGCCAGGAGCCCGCGAGCGTCGCCCGCCGCAGCCACTGGTAGAGCCGGTGGCGGCGGACGGGGAGGTCGAGCAGCGCGGGCGAGGAGGGCGGCATGCCGGGCGATTGTGGCCCGCCGGGCGGTCAGCGGCAAACCGGAGAACGCGCGTCCGGAAAGGGGGCGTGGCACGGAGCCCCGCCCCCCGGCACGGCCCGCGAGGCGGCTACCAGCTCTCCATCAGGAAGAACTCGTTGCCGTCGGGGTCGACGAAGCGGCACTCGACGCCCCACTCGCGCTCGGTCGGCACGACGGTGAACTTGATGCCCTTCTTCTTCAGCGCCGTGTAGGCCTTGTCGATCTTGGTGTCGACCATGAAGAGGATGCCGGTGTTGCCCTTCTCCAGCGGCTTCATCTCGCAGAGGTGCAGGCGCATGCCGTTCTTGTCGGCGCCGACGGTGAGCCAGTGGCCCATGTCGTCGAGCACCTTGAGCCCCAGCTTCTGCGTGTAGAACTTCCGCGCGGCCTTCAGGTCCTTGACGACGACGGCGACGGTTGCGGGCGAGAGCTTCATGGCGGGTCTCCTGGTCGTGGGTTTGGGTGGAGCTTCAGGTCGATGTCACAAAATCGAGGAGCGGGACCCAACTACACCCGAGAGGTGCGCCGCGCACGCCTGACGCACTTCTCTGACGCGCAGTGTCGAACCGACGGCTCGACGGGGTTGAGCGGCGGACCCCAGGGCCGTTATTGTGCTCGGACCGTTCCGTCGCCGCTCTCGAGGAAACGAGTTCAAGCGACGCCGGCAGGAGGGTTCACGTGAAGGAATACGGCAAGCGGGTGACGAAGACGACGCGCACCAAGGCTGGCAAGGCCGACCTGAGCGACTACAAGGCCAAGGCCACGCCGAAGGCCTGGGCGTCGAAGAAGGCCACCAGCCTCGACAGCTGGACGAAGAAGAATGCGCCCAAGAAGCCCGCCAAGGCGACGAAGGCGAAGAAGGTCACTGCCAAGAAGAAGGCCGCGCGCTAGCAGCAAGCGCCGGTGCGCGAGGAAGCTTTTCCACTGCTGCACCTCTAACGAAGCACGAAGCGGGAGGAACACATGGGTCTGCTGAGCAAGCTGACGAAGGCCACCACGCCGCAGAAGAAGCCCGCGGACGACGCGCTGCTGCTCCACGGCATGATGTGCATGGCCGGCGCCGACGGGACGATCGAGGACGCCGAGATCGCGACCGTCGAGGGCTACTTCATGCAGCTGCCGGAGTTCGAGGGCAAGGACTTCCAGGAGACGCTCTTCAACGCCAAGAAGATCCTGGCCAAGTACCCCTCGATGCCCGAGAGCGTGAAGTCCCTGGCCGACCTGTCGTCGCCGCTCCTCAAGAAGAAGATGTTCGTCCTGGCCGCCGACATCGCCATGGCCAGCGGCGACGTCGACGAGGCCGAGGACGAGATCCTCGAGAGCATGCAGCGCGTGCTCAACGTCGACGACGAGACCGCCAACAAGGTCCTCGAAGTCCTCAACATGAAGTACGCGAAGGTCTAGCCGGGAACGTGCCGTATCCGGGCCCCGGCGTCCCTGGCGGGTGCCGGGGCCCACTTGTTTCCTTTGATTCTGATCTCGACTTCGGTTCAGCCGGAACCGGAGTTTCCGAACTTTCGAGGTGAGCCGTGGTCGACGCAAAGAGCCTGCAGGTCAAGCGCGAGAAGGCCCTCCAGGACGAGCTGTCCGGACGCCAGGACGTCAAGAAGGGCGTCGCCAAGATCCTGGAGATGTGGAGCGGCCGCGGCTTCGGTCCCCGGCGCGAGCTTTTGACCAACTCGCTGCGGCTCACCCGCTCGATGAGCCCGGAGATCGCCGACAGCGTCGCCCGCTGCCGCGAGCTGCTCAAGTTCGACCGGCCCATCGAGCCTCTACATCAAGCCGGACCCGATGTTCCAGGCGACCTGCATGAAGAACCCCAGCGGGCCGCTGGTCATCGTGCTCTCCTCGCGGCTGGTCGAGTGCTTCACCCCCGAGGAGCTGCAGTTCGTCATCGGCCACGAGCTGGGCCACGCGGTGTTCGACCACTTCAAGCTCCCCATGCCCGCGCTGACGCTGGTCGAGCGCGCCGCCGTTCCGCTGGTGAGCCGCCCGGTCGCCCTGCAGCTCTACGCCTGGGCCCGCGCCGCCGAGCTCTCGGCCGACCGCGTCGGCCTGGTCTGCGCGCAGGACCCGGACGCCGCCGCCAGCGGCTTCTTCAAGCTCGCCTCCGGCACCTCCTCGCCGCGCGTGCGCCCCGACCTGGCCTCGTACGCCAACCAGGTGACGGCGCTCGGCAGCGTGCCCCTGGCCCGCGACAAGGAGTACGACGCCAGCCGCGACGACCTGGACTGCTTCTCGACCCACCCGTACAGCCCGGTCCGCGTGCGCGCCATCTACGCCTTCTCCCAGAGCACGGCCTACAAGAACGCCGTCAGCCGCGGCGCCGGCACCATCAACGACGACCAGCTCGAGGAGATGGTGTCCAAGGACATGCAGCTGATGGAGCCCGGCTACCTCGAAGAGAAGAACGAGCAGAGCGACCTCCTGCGCCGCCTGCTGTTCACCGCCGGGGCGGTCGTCGCCGCGGCCAACGGCGTGGTCGAGGACTCGGAGGTCGAGGCGCTCGGGACGCTGTTGGGCAACGACGAGGTCGAGAACCTCGCCCAGCGCGTGGACACCGCCCGCAAGGACCTCGAGGGCCGCATCAAGGCGGTGGTCGAGGCCAACGTCCCCGTCCTGCGCCGCGCCCAGCTGCTGCAGCACCTGACGATCATCGCCGGGGCCGACGGGAGCGTCGACGACCTGGAAGCTCGAGGCGCTGCGCTCCATCTCCACCAAGCTCGGGGTCGACTTCAGCGTCGTGGCGCACACCCTGGCGGCCGCCTCCGCGCCCATCGACTGACCGGCGACCAGTCGGCGGCCAACGGGCGTCCGTCGGGCATGGCCGGCCGTCCATCCCCAGATTTCCCGAGGGGCCTTTGGTGACGTGACCAGGGGCCAGGGAGCGTCCGGGGCATGGTCGGGTCGGTGTTCGAGGAGCTGCGCAAGTTCGTCGCCCCGGAGATCGTCTTCGGGGCGAACGCCCGCAAGCTCGTGGGCCGCTACGCCCGGAACCTCGGTGCCCGCAGAGCCCTGCTCGTCAGCGACCCGGGCGTGGTGCGCGCCGGCTGGACGGGCGAAGCGTCCAGCGACCTGGCGGAGGCGGGCATCGCGTCCACGGTGTTCACCGACCTCTCGCCCAACCCCCGAGCCGAGGAGGTGATGGCCGGGGCGGCCCGGTTCCGCGCGGACGGGTGCGACCTGCTCGTCGCCGTCGGCGGCGGGAGCGTCATCGACACCGCCAAGGGCATCGGCATCGTCTCCGCCAACGGAGGCCAGATCCTCGACTACGAGGGGGTGGACCGCGTGCCCCTGCCCATGCCGCCCCTGCTGTGCGTGCCGACGACCGGCGGGACCTCCGCCGACGTCTCGCAGTTCGCCATCTTCAGCGACCGCGCGCAGCACACGAAGGTCGCCGTCATCAGCAAGGCGGTGGTGCCCGACATCGCGCTCGTCGACCCGCTCACCCTGACCACCCTGGAGCCGCGGCTCACCGCCGCCACCGGCATGGACGCGCTGGTCCACGCCATCGAGGCCTACGCCTCCAACGCCCACTCGCCGATGACCGACCTGCACGCGCTGCAGGCCATCCGGCTCCTCTGGCCCCACCTGCTCCCCTCGATGCAGCACCCGCTCGACGTCGACCTGCGCTCGAAGGTGATGCTCGGCAGCCTGGAGGCGGGGCTGGCGTTCTCCAACGCCAGCCTGGGCGCGGTGCACGCGCTGGCGCACAGCCTGGGCGGCCTGCTCGACTTGCCGCATGGCGAGTGCAACGCGCTGCTGCTGGAGCCGGTGCTTCGCTTCAACTACGCCTCGGCGCCCGAGCGCTACGACGAGGTGGGGGACGCCATGGGGCTGGACGTGCGGGGGCTGCGCACCAAGGAGAAGAAGGCGGCGCTGCTGGCGGCGCTGCAGGGCCTGCGCACCCAGCTGGGGCTCGACGCTTCGCTCGGGACCTGGGGGGTCCACCGCACCGACGTGCCGGAGCTGGCGGAGCACGCCGCCCACGACCCCTGCGCGGTCACCAACCCGCGTCGGGTCGGGCGCCGGGATCTCGAGGTCCTCTATGAGGAGGCGCTCTGACGGCGGGTCGGGCGAGGGGCCCGAGGAGCTGCGCCGGCGCATCATCGGCCTGGGCGAGCAGTCGCTGCGCAAGAGCTACTACCCCGAGCTGCGCCGGCGGCTCGACGAGCTGGAGCGCTTCCGGACGCTGCTCGACCAGGCCAGCGATGCCGTGTTCCTCATCGAGCTGCCGGGCGGACGCCTGGCCGACGTGAGCGAGGCGGCGTGCCGCATGCTGGGGCTCCCGCGGGAGGCGCTCTTGGGGAAGCCCGCCGATCAGGCCGTCCCGGAGATCGCGGAGGTGGCGCGCCTGGGCTCGGGCGGCGGGCGGCGCACGGCCACCCTCCGCGGCGCCGGCGGACAGTTGGTCTCCGTCGAGGTGCAGGCGGGGGAGGTGTCGTTCGAGCGCTCGCGCTACGCAGTGGCGGTCGCGCGAGACGTGACCGAGCGGCGCCGGGCGGAGGAGGCGCTGGAGTTCATGCTGCGCGCCGGCGTGCGGCTGGGGGCCTCGCTGGACGTCAGCGACACCGTGGAGAGTGTGCTGGAGCTCGCCATCGAGAGGCTGGCGGAGGTCGCGGCGGTCTACCAGCGAAAGCCCGACGGCGCGCTGGTCCGCCTGGGCCTCGCTTGCCGGGACCCGGAGCGCCGCGAGGCGGCGCAGGAGCTGCAGCGGCACTTCGCGGAGCCCGAGGGGGACGAGCTGGGGGTCTCCGCCTGCCTGGCCTCGGGCGAGGAGCAGCGCCTGTGCGACCTGGACGGCGACGACCTGGCCGGCGCCGTCAAGGACCCCGAGGAGCGGCGCCTGTGGGGACGGCTGGGCCTGGGCTGCGTCCTGGTGCTCCCGCTCATCGCGCGGGGCAGCGTCCGCGGCGCGCTGCTGTTGGCCAACGGGCCGCGCCGCGAGCGCTGGGCCGGCGCCGTCGCCGAGCTGGCCGACGACTTCGCGAGCCGGGCGGCGACGGCGCTGCAGAACGCCGAGCTGTACCGCGACGTGCGCGAGGCCAACCACATCAAGGACGAGTTCCTGGCCATCGTCTCCCACGAGCTGCGAACCCCGCTGACGGCCATCCTGGGCTGGTCGACGCTGCTCGGCTCCCGCGGCACACCGCGGCCGGACCAGGTGCGGGGCCTGGCCGCCATCGAGCGCAACGCCCGCTCGCTGGCGCAGATCATCGACGACCTGCTCGACGTCTCGCGCATCGCCGCCGGCAAGGTGCAGCTCGTCCCGGCGAGCATCGACCTCGCGCACGTGGTGCGCTCCGCGGTGGAGACCGTGCGTCCGGTGGCCAGCTCGCACGCGCTGCGGCTGGAGGTGGTGACGCCGCAGCTGCCGGCCTACTTCGGCGACGCCAAGCGCCTGGAGCAGGTGGTGTGGAACCTCGTCTCCAACGCGGTGAAGTTCACGCCGGCGGGCGGGGCCGTCGAGGTGAAGCTGCAGGGCTCCCGCGAGGGCGCCCAGATCGTCGTCAAGGACACCGGCCGGGGCATCACCCCCGGGTTCCTGGCGCACATCTTCGAGCCCTTCCGCCAGGCCGACAGCTCGACCACGCGACGGTTCGGCGGCCTCGGCCTCGGGCTGTCCATCGTGCAGCGGCTGGTGCAGCTGCACGGCGGCTCGGTCTCGGCGGGGAGCGAGGGCGAGGGGCGGGGGGCCACGTTCACGGTCCGGCTCCCGCCGCGGTGGGTGGCGGCCCCGGACGACGCGGAGGCGCGGAGGGCCGAGGTCCCCGGCCCGCAGCCGTCCGAGCTCGCGGGCGTCCGCGCGCTGGTCGTCGACGACGACGCCGACACCCGCGAGCTGATCGGAGAGCTCTTGCAGAGCGAAGGCGCCAGCTTCGAGCTCGCGGTCGACGCGCCCGATGCGCTGGCCAAGCTCGAGCGCGGCTGGGCGAACGTCCTCTTGAGCGACCTGGCCATGCCCGGGGCGGACGGGCTCGCCCTGCTGCGCGAGGCGCGGCGGCGAGGGGTCACCATCCCGGCGGCGGCGCTGACCGCGATGGTCCGGCCCGAAGACGCGCGGCGGGCGTTGGCGGCGGGGTTCGAGCGCTTCGTCAAGAAGCCCGTCGAGCCTCGGCAACTGGTGGCCGCCGTGCGCGAGCTGGTGTCGGACCGGCCTCCGGCCGCGCGGGAGCCCAGTTAGGGAAGCGGGCCGGCGGTAGGCCCGCGAGGTAGGCTTCGGGGCCTCTTTCCCGGAGCTTCCCATGCGCCCGCGCCGCCGCCTCCTGAGCCTCGTGCTGCTGATCGCCTCGGCCGTCTCGGTCGGGTGCGCGACGCCGAGCGCGCTCCGTCCTCCGGTCGCGCCGCGCCACCCCCAGGTCCGCACGCTGCACGGAGACCAGTTCGTCGACGACTACTTCTGGCTGCGGCAGAAGGGCACGGCCGAAGTCGAGCGCTATCTGAAGGCCGAGCGCGCCTACGCCGAAGCGCTCATGAAGCCGACGGCGGCGCTGCAGGAGCGGCTCTACCAGGAGATGGTCTCGCGCATCCAGGAGACCGACGTCGACGTGCCGTACCGGATGAAGGGCTTCTGGTACTACTCGCGCACCGAGAAGGCGAGGCAGTACCCGGTGCACTGCCGCAAGAAGGGCACGCTCGACGCGCCGGAGGAGGTCGTCCTCGACCTCAACCAGCTGGCGCAGGGCAAGGAGTTCCTCTCGGTGCCGCTGCTCGCGGTGAGCCCCCGCGGAGGCCGGCTCGCCTACCTGACCGACGAGACCGGCTTCCGCCAGTTCACGCTGCGCATCCGGGATCTGGCGACGGGCAAGGACGGTCCGGAGGCGATCGTGCGGGTGACCAGCGTCGCCTGGTTCAACGACGACCAGACGCTGCTCTACACGGTGGAGGACGAGACCTCCAAGCGCAGCTACCGGCTCTATCGCCACACGCTGGGCCAGGCGGCGACGGCGGACGAGCTGGTCTACGAGGAGAAGGACGAGCACTTCGACCTCGAGGTGGAGCGCACCCGCGACGACCGGATGCTGGTGGTGCTCTCCGCGTCCCACACGACGACCGAGCAGCGTTGGGTCGATGCCGACCGGCCGGCCGACGCGCCGAGGCTCATCCTCCCGCGGGAAGCAGGGCACGAGTACTACGTGGACCCCCGCGAAGGTGTCTTCTACATCCGCACCAACGACGCCGGCTGTCGCAACTTCCGGCTGGTGAGCGCTCCGGTCGGCGACCCGTCGAAGGCGAATTGGAAGGAGCTCTTCGCCTGCCGTGACGAGGTGATGGTCGAGAGCGTGGACCTGTTCCGCGACTTCTACGTGCTCCTCGAGCGCGAGGGCGGCTTCCCGCAGCTGCGGATCGTGAGCCTGTCGAGCGGGGAGTCGCACCGCGTCGAGCTGCCGGAGAAGGCGCACGACGTCGCGGGCGAGACCAATCGCGAGTGGGACACGCGGCTCTACCGGCTGCGCTACCAGTCGCCGACGACCCCGCCGTCGGTCTTCGACTACGACGTCACCACCCGCGAGCGGACGTTGCTCAAGCAGCAGCCGGTGCTGGGCGGCTACGACGCCTCCCGCTACGAGGTCGAGCTCCTCTCCGCCCCAGCCAAGGACGGTGCGCAGGTCCCGGTGTGGATGCTCCACAAGAAGGGGCAGGCCAGGGACGGCAAGCGCCCGCTCGTGCTCTACGGCTACGGCGCCTACGGTTACCCCGAGGACGCGGCGTTCAGCTCCAACGTCCTCAGCCTCGTCGACCGCGGCGTGATCTGGGCGAGCGCGTTCGTGCGCGGCGGCGGCGAGCTGGGCAAGAGGTGGCACGACCAGGGCCGCATGGAGCACAAGATGAACTCCTTCACGGACTTCATCGCCGCGGCCGAGCACCTGATCGCGCAGGGCTACACCGGCAAGGACCGGCTGGCCATCCTCGGCGGCAGCGCCGGCGGGCTCCTGGTGGCCGCGGCGACCAACCTGCGCCCGGACCTCTTCAAAGTGGTGCTGGCGGAGGTCCCCTTCGTCGACGTCATCAACAGCATGCTCGACGAGAGCCTGCCGCTGACCGTCACCGAGTTCGAGGAGTGGGGAAACCCCAAGGTCCCGGAGCAGTACCGGACCATGCTCGCCTACAGCCCCTACGAGAACATCGGCGCGCGGGCCTACCCGACGATGCTGGTGGAGAGCAGCTACAACGACTCGCAGGTCATGTACTGGGAGCCGGCGAAGTACGTGGCCCGGTTGCGCGCGCTCAAGACCGACCAGAGCCCGCTGGTCTTCAACATCAAGATGGAGCCTGCCGGACATGGCGGGAAGAGCGGCCGCTACGACCGCCTCCGGGAGCGGGCGTACGACTGGGCGTTCCTGCTCTGGCAGCTGGGAGTGGAGAAGCCGTAGGAACGGCCACCGACTGAGCTGACCCTTGGGCTCCGCGGTCGCGTGGGTGCGCTGGTCGGCGCCTGCTGGGCCGCCAAGGTCGCCAAGACTGCTTGCTTGGAGGAAGCGCGCGTCGCGGGCGAGCGCGGCGAGTCGCCGGCTCAGGACATGTCACAAAGTAGCTGCCTATCTTTAGCAGGGTGCGCCACGCCTCGAGCCAGGGCACCCGCGCGATCAGAGGCTGGGGGTGGGCCCAGCCGCACCACTCAGATCTCGCGCTTGATGAACCGGTCGCGCAGGTGCTGCGCCACGCGGAAGCTGTTGGCGAGGATGGTCAGCGTCCCGGGCACGGCGCCGGAGCTGGGCATGAAGCTGCCGTCGGTGACGTAGAGGTTCTTCACCTCGTGCGCCTGGCAGTCCTTGTCGAGCACGCTCGTCGAGGGATCGGTCCCGAAGCGGCAACTGCCGTACTGCAGGTGCGGCGTGGTGACGCCCCAGGTCGTCGGGTAGACCTTGAGCGCGGCGGGAGTCATCGCGCGGAAGACCTCCATCCCGCGGTCGACGAGCCGGCGGCTGGTCTCGAAGTCGTCGGGGTGGTGCGCGACGTGGATGCGCGCCACCGGCAGACCCCACTTGTCCTTCACGTTGGGGTCCAGCTCCATCCAGCAGCCCTTCCACGGGTAGAAGTCGGTGAAGACCTCGAACTCCGCCCAGACCTGCTCGCGGAACATCTGGCGCATCCGCTCCTTGAGCGGCGGGCCCCAGAGGCCGTCGTCCTTGAAGATCTTCTGCGCCGCGAACACGAGATTGCGGTGCAGCATGATGAAGTTGAAGGTGCCGCCCTTGGGGTTGGGCAGGCCGGCCTTCTCGTTCCAGTAGTCGTCCTGGATGCTCCGCTGCAGGAACGGAAGGTCCATGTCCTTGGGGCCGAGCGCGTCGACGAGCTTGCCGCGGTCCCAGACGGCGGTGGCCTTGCCTGCGGTGGAGAAGACGAGGTGCTTGCCGACGAGCCCGTTGTTGTTGGCCAGGCCCTTCTGGAAGCCGGCTTGCGCGGAGAGGAGCAGGAGCCGCGCGCTCTCGACTGCGCTCGCCGCGAGCACCACCACGCGGGCCTTCACGCCGCGCGCCCGGCCCTTCTCGTCGGCGTACTCCACGCCCACGACCTTGTTGTCCTGGCCGAGCACGATGCGCCGCGCCTGAGAGAGCGGGCGGATCTCGCAGCGACCGGTCGCTTCGGCCGCGGGGAGCAGGGTCGAGAGCACGCTCGACTTGGATCCGTTCTCGCAGCCGTAGTCGCCGCAGAAGCCGCACTGGTTGCAGCCGGGCCGGTTGCCGTAGGGCTGCGAGAGGACCGCGCGCGCCGTCGGGTACGAGTGCAGCCCGAGCTTCTTCGCCGCCTCGTCCAGCGGGCGGCAGAGCGCGTGACCGGCCAGCGGCGGGACCGGATAGGGGCGCCGCGGCAGGTCGAAGGGGTTGGACGCCGCGTCGCCGGAGACGCCGATGCGCGCCTCGGCGAGGTCGTAGAACGGCTCGAGCTCCTTGAGGCTGATGGGCCAGTCGACGAAGTCGGCGTCCTTGATGCCGCCGGTCATCGACGCCATCTTCAAGTCCGATTCCTTGAACCGGTAGAAGAAGCCGGACATGTGGACCGTGCCGCCGCCGACGCAGACGCCGGTCCAGTACTCGTTGGTCTGCCGCGCCGGCTCATCGCCCTTCACCAGCACATGCGGGTCCTGGTCGGGGTAGGGGACCCAGAAGTCGCGCAGGCAAATCTTGATCTCGTCGTGCACGAAGTCGCGCACGGTGTAGTACGGCCCGCGCTCGAGGACGATGACCTTCGCCCCGGCCTCGGCGAGCGTCAGCGCGACGGGCGCACCGCCGGCGCCGCTGCCGATGACGACGACGTCGGCTTCGTCGCGCGTCACGGACCGTGCCCCATCGCGCCGTGGTCGTGGCCGCCGCCGTTCACGCGCGGGGCCCACCAGCACGGCTTGAAGCCGATGAACTTCCAGCCGACCTGGTTGCGGTTGCCGCCGTACTTCGGGTCGCCCAGGTAGCCTTCCATCGTGAAGACCACCAGCCGCTCCATGAAGCGCCGGCCGTCGAAGGAGGCGCTCTTGGCCTCACCGGACTGGAAGAGCTTGAAGACCGCGTCCTTCTCCGGCACCGAGGCGTCGGCGAAGAGCCTCTTATTCAGCTTCTGCGACCAGGTATCGAGCGCGGCGGCGCCCTCCTGCAGATCCTTGGCGACGAGCGCCATGTAGCGGTCGTTGGCCAGCCACCAGGCGACGTGGTCCTGCACGCCGGCGTCGGTCGCGCCCGGAAGCAGGTGGTCGAAGGCGGCCAGGAGCGCGCGGGTCTCGGGAGGCGGGAACGGGAGGGGCGGCCAGACCTTGGGCGGGGGCGGCCCCTTCTTCAGCGCGAACCGGGTAGCGATGCCGCCGCCCGCCGCGAGTCCGAAGAAGCCGATGAGCACCTGCCGACGCGTGCACTTCATCGCGAGCCTCCTCCACCGGAGTCGTGGCAGGCCGCGCAGGCTCCGCGGTGCTCGATCTCGACCGGGCAGAAGCCGCGGCGCTCCGCAGTCGGTGCGGGGACGGCCGAAGGATGGCAACCCGCGCAGGAGAAGCTCCTTGTGCTCGAGCAGGTAGACGCAGCGGTGCTTCATCCTGCCGCCCGCCTTCCCTCCGTCGACGGCATGGCACGAGGCGCAGGGCGCGGAGACGATCGGGCCGCTGCGTTGGCGCAAGGAGCACGATTCTCCGGCGCGCGGGAGCTGGAGGCTCTCCAGGAAGATCAGCAGGTCGGTGAAGCCTTCCTTGTCGCTGTCGCGGGCCGTGACGAACGACGGCATGGTCGACTCGGGGAAGTTGGCTGCGGGATCGACCAGGCTGGTCTCGAGGTAGCTCGCCGACTTGCGGCCACCCGCGCGCAGGTCCGGTCCGAAGTCCCAGCCGCCGCGGCCCGAGCCCGAGAGCGGGTGGCAGATGCCGCAGCCGTACTGGGCGAAGAGCTTCGAGCCGTGAACGACCCGCTCCAGGCCCTTGACCTCGCCCGGCACGTGGCAGCGGGCGCAGGAGGCCTGGATGTGCGGCTCCTTCATCATCGGATCCTTCGCCGGCGAGCCCGGGAAGGCGTGCGCGACGGAGGCCGTGAGCGCCCGGCCGCTGCCGCCGTGGCAGTCGGAGCAGCCGACGCCGTGGGAGGTGTGCGCGTCGAGGGGGAGGGAGTGCGCGCGCAGCGGCTGGGCGAGCTTGGTCAGGTCCTTGCGCTCGGCCCCCAGGTGGCAGGTGGCGCAGCGGTCGAGCTCGCCGGTGCAGGTCTGGGTCTGGACCAGGCCGAGATCCCGGTCGGCAGGGACGGCGCCGGCGGCCTTGAAGTCCGCCTGGTGCTTGCGCCACTCGGGACGCAGCGCCTGGACTCCGGCCGCGCCGAGGACGAGCAGGACGAGCAGGGCGCCGGCGAAGACGGCCTGGCGCAGGCGGGCGGAGTCGCGCTGGAGGTCAGTAGCCACTGGGCCAGGCCTCCCAGGGCCAGTAGAAGACCCAGTTGGGCCCGCGGCACAGGCCGATGAAGGTGAAGCCGACGAAGGCCACGGCGAGGACGGCCAGCGCGGACAAGAACGCCGAGCGCGTGGACCTCGTCACCGCCCCGGTCGCCAGGAAGCCGACGAGGGACAGCGCGAGCATCCCCGTGGCCGGGTTGAGGAGGTCGCGCATGGTCGGAGAGGACGCCGGAACCGACGAGAGGTAGAGCGCCTCGACGAAGGAGAAGACGAGGAGCGCGGTGCCGAAGCTGAGCAGGGTGGCGTCCCGCGCGGCGCGGTTGCCGAACCAGCTGCCGACGCCGTCGTCCTCCCGCTCGAAGAAGGGCAGCGCCGCGAGGAGGAGGAGGAGCACCAGCGGGAAGACGAAGCCGCCGACCGGCGCGGAGTAGCTGACCATCTCCTGCACGCCGAGGAAGTACCAGGGAGCCTTCTCGGGGTTGGAGGGCGTGCGCAGGTCCGGCGGCGCTCCGAGCGGTGCGGCGAAGAGGAGCGCGGCGACACAGAAGGCGAAGGTGACGAGGAGCGCCAGGGCGATCTCGCGCTGGACCAGGTGCGGCCAGGCCGGGACCGTCGGCAGCGACGTGGAGTTTTCGGGAAGGTGGTAGGCGAGCCCGCCGTCCTTGCGCACCCGCCAGAGGTGCAGGGCGATCATCAGGAAGAGCAGCGCAGGCAGGAGCGCGACGTGGAGGGTGTAGAAGCGCGTCAGCGTGGGCTGCCCGACCGCGTCGCCGCCCAGCGCCAGCCGCTTGAGCGAGAAGCCGATGAGCGGCAGGTGGTCCAGCATCGAGGCCGCGACGTTGACCGCCCAGTAGGAGAGCTGATCCCACGGAAGGAGGTAGCCGGTGAAGGCGAGGCCCAAGGTCACGGCCAGCAAGAGGAGGCCGAAGAGCCAGTTGAGCGCTCGGCTGCGGTAGGCGCCCATCGCCGCGACGCGCACCAGGTGGAGCGCGACCGTCGCGACCATGCCGTGCGCCGTCCAGCGGTGAAGCGCGCGGACGAAGGAGCCCAACGCCACCGCGTGCTCCAGGTCCTGCATGCTGCCGTAGGCCTGGGCCGTCGAGGGGACGTAGTAGACCATCAGCAGGGCGCCGGTCACCGCCAGCAGCACGGCGAGCACGGCGGTGGCGATGCCCAGCCCGAGCGTGACGGCAGGCGCGAGCGCCCGCTCGGTCACCCGCACCGGGTGCAGGTGGTAGAGGAAGCCGCGCCGCATCCGCCGGATGGGATCCGCGGCGGACTCGGCCTCGGGGAAGAGGCCCTGCGTGAGGTTCTTCGGGAACGCCTGGGCGTTCTTCTTGAGCGCCTCCAGGAAGGCCTTCATGCGCCTTCCTTCGCGGGCGGCGTCAGGAAGGCCGTGCCCACGGGCGCCTCCTTGGAGAGGTCAATCCGAATCCGGCCGTCGGCCTCCTGCCAGAGGTGGAACCAGGAGAGCGCGCGGCGGGCGGGCCCGGCGGTGACGCGCCCGAGCTCGTCGTACTTGGCGCCGTGGCACGGGCACGCGAAGCCGGAGGCGGTGCGCTGCACGGTGCAGCCCAGGTGCGTGCACTTGGACGAGAAGGCGCCGAAGCCCTTCTCGTCGCGCAGCACGAAGAGCTCGCGCTCGCGGAGCCAGGTGACGGTGCGCGCCTTGAAGTCGGAGGGCAGGCCGAGCGGGAAGCGTTGCGAGGCGCCCTCGGTCGTCTCCGGGACGGCATAGCGGACGCTGCCCACGACGGCGACCAGGCCGCACCCGGCGGCGACGGCGGCGGTCGCGCCTACCAGGAAATCGCGGCGGGACAAGTCGCCGCTCGGCCCGTCCGGCCGGGGGACGACGATCGGTGCGGAGGGTTGGGGGTCAGGCGCCTTGGGTGTGTCGGCCATCGGGCGAGGACTGTACTCGGGGAGTGAGAGGGGAGGCAATTGCGCTCCACCGCTCCAGTGCGCTCCGCCGAGCGAGCTCTCGGACCTCAGTCCGGACCGGCGGGCCCGGGAGGAGCCTCCACCGGCTTGGGCTCGTCCGCCTTCTTGAGCGGGTTGGGGATCTCGCCGACCTTCTGCTTGACCAGGTCCAGGCCCTTGGCGGTCCCTTCCTTGGCCTTCTCGCGCAACGCGCCGGTGATGGCGTCGGCGCTGGCGTACTCGGAGACGCCCTCGCGCATCCGGTTGAACCAGACGAGCGGCGCGTGCAGCGTCTTGGCGTCTTCGTCGCCGAAGACGGTCTGGAGGATCGAGTCAAAGCCGCCGGCGCGGGTGAGCAGCGCGCCGCCGATGACGGTGCCGGCCTGGACGGTCCCGAAGATGCCGGGCTTCCGCTTCTCGATGTTCTGGGCCGCTTCGCGCAGCTCGGTCTTGGTCTTCTCGTCGAGGTTCGGGCTCTCGGCGAGCTTGAGCAGGTCCTTGGCGGCCTCCGCGTTCTTGCCGCGCACGTAGTGGACGAAGGCCCAACTCCACTGCGTCAGCTCGTTGTCGATGCCCATCTTGCCCAGCGAGTCGAGCGCCTTCTCCAGGTCGTCGGCGGCCTGCTTCTCGCGGTGGAGGCCGATGCGGTTCCAGGCCCGGGCGACGTGCCCGGCCGCGCGGACGAGCTCCGCCGAGCCCTTGGGGATGAACGGCATCGCCAGCTGCGCGTCCTGCTCGGGCGTCAGGCTGTCGGCGAGGTCGATGTACGCGTTGAGCTCCTCCTCGGCGGCGTAGCGGTACTCCGCGGCGCTGAACCCCATGCCGCGCGCCAGCCGGCCCCACAGCCTCAGCGGCAGCGGCCAGGCGTCCTTCGGGGCGGCGCGCGTGAGCTCGTAGAAGGCGAACTCCATCGAGTGCGACTTGTTTCCGGGGTCGACGATCTGCCCGATGGTCCACGCGGAGGCGAGCGCCAGGTGCTCCGCCTCGTTGCCGTACCAGGAGAAGGGCGGGTCGTGCCGGGTCCACGTCTTCCACAGCATCGGAAGCTTGTCCTCGTCGTCCTTGGAGAGCACGACGCGGGACTCGTAGAGGAGCACGGCGGCTTCGAGGACGGCGGAGGCGACCTTCTTGCCGTCGTCGGCGCTCTCGATCTTCTCGGGCATCGAGTCCGGGCCGGGGAACTTCTCGAGCAGCCGCTGCACCTCGGGCGTGCGCTCGTTCAGCCCGGCGGAGCGCAGCAGCACCTTCAGCCCGCGGTAGGGGACGAGCACCAGCGAGGACTCGACCTTCTGCTGGATCTTCGCGCGCTCCTTGGCAGCGCGCTCCGCGTCGTCGCCACACGAACAGCCCTGAGGTCCCGCGACGCACACCGCCAACGCCACGCACAGGATTCCCAGCCCGCTTGCCTTGCTCATTTCTCTTTCCGGCCTCCGGCACTGCCCTGGTCTTGGGCGCGCATCTTAGGAGAAGAGCCGAACGCTTGGAAACCAGGCCGGTGGTCTAGCCGGGACCAGGGGCGTCAGTCGCCGAGGACCGAGCGGATGGTGTCGCGCAGCGAGACCTTGGGCTTCCAGCCCCACTCGCGATTGGCGCGCGAGCCGTCGACGGCGCACAGGTACTGCAGGAAGTCGAGCTCGGCGGCAGGGAACTCCACGAGCTTGTACTTGAAGAGGGTGTCGACCAGGGGGCGCGCGATGACGTGCGGCACGGGGATGGGGCTGCGGCCGAGCTCCTTGAGCGCGAAGGAGAGCGGCACCTCGCCGGGGCCGACGACGTTGTAGACGCCGCGGATGCCCGGCTCCAGGACCTGCTGGATGGCGCGGGCGACGTCCTCGGCGTGGACGAGCTGCAGCACCGGGTCGAAGCCCATCAGGGTCCACGGGCGGCGCAGGCGCAGGTAGTTCGACGGCGCGTTCTTGATGGTGGGGCCGACGATGAGCACTGGCCGCAGGATGACCGTCTCGATGTCGGGGTGCTTGTAGAAGAACGACTGCGCGTACATGTCCGCGGCGACCAGATCGCGGATCGCGGGGAAGCGCGCGGCGGCCATCAGCGGCGCGTCTTCGGTGAGGAAGTTGGAGTTGTCGGGCGAGGGCCCGTAGACGTTGGCGCTGGAGACGACGACCACCTTCTTCACGCCGTAGCGCACGCAGTACTCGAGCACGTTGGTGGTGCCCAGGAGGTTGAAGGCGTGGTGCTCGCTGGACGAGGTGCGCGGGCCGTGCAGGAACCCCATGTGCACCAGGGCGCGGATGTTGCGCTTGCGGAAGACGTCCTCGCACTTCTTCTTGCGCAGGTCGAGGGCGTGCAGCTGGATGTCCTTGGGCCTGCCAGGGAACGGCCGGCGGTCGATGCCGATGATGCGGTCTTCCAGGTGCAGGCGCTTGGCGACGACGCGGCCGAGGTTGCCGGAGATGCCGGTGATGGCGACGGCTTGGCGCATGGCCGGGCATTACAGGCGGGGGGCGCACCCGGAGTCAACGCCGCGGTCGGGGGCCCGCCCGGCCGCAGGGGCTCGTCCGGCGCGGGAGAGAATTCGGGCCCGGCACCGCACGTCACTTGAATGTTCGGACGCGCGGCGGGACTTTGTCGGGCAGGCGCGGAGGCTCGCCGCGCCCCACTCGGTCGTGCAGGAGGTCATCCATGGTCCCGGGCAGTCGCCGCATCCTGCTCCTCGTCACGCTCGCGCTGCTCGCCACCGGATGCGGCTTCACCAAGCCGACGCTGCGGCTCAAGGACGCGCGGGCGACCGAGGTCGACCTCGAGGGGGCGACGGTGCAGCTGACCTTCGCGCTCAAGAACCCCAACCCCATCGGCTTCAAGCTCGACGCCATCCGCTACAAGCTGGAGGTCGAAGGCCGGCACGTCGTCTCGGGGCAGCCGCCCGAGGGGTTGTTCGTGGCCGCACAGGGCTCGTCGGACCTGGTCTTCCCCGCCCACTTCAAGTTCCTGGAGATCGTCCCGACGATCGACGCGCTGCTCAAGAAGGACAAGGCCAGCTACAAGGCGAGCGGCGCGGTGGGCATCCGCACGCCGATAGGGATGCTCGAGCTGCCGCTGTCGTACGAGGGCAGCTTCGAGGTGCCGAAGATGCCGGCGTTCACCTTCCAGCCGCCGAAGGTGCAGAGCATCTCGTTCCAGGGCGCGCGGATCGTCTTCCCGGTGCACATCCAGAACAAGAACACCTTCCCGCTGCCGCTGGGCGGAGTGTCGGCGAGCTTCACCATCGCCGGGCAGAGCGTGGGCACGGTGCAGACCGCGACGCCGAAGTACCTCGCGGGGAGCCAGGGGCAGGTCCTGGAGATCCCGCTGGACGTGAACTTCCTGCAGGCGGGGTTCGCCGTCGCGAGCGCCATCCAGAACCGGAGCGCGCAGGTGCAGCTCAAGGGCGCGCTCAAGTCGGGTGCGATGAGCATCCCCATCGACCTGAACGAGCGGCTCAACTTCAAGTAGCCGGCAGGGCGAGGAGCCTTAGAACAGCTCCATTTGCTTGGGCGTCTCGAGCGGCTGGGCGTCGATCCCCCGGTCGCGCAGACAGGCCGCGAACTCCTTGGCGAAGCCATGGAGGGTCAGGACCTTCCTGGCGCCGGTCTGCTGGACGTAGGTGAGCAGGCCGTCGAAGTCGGCGTGGTCCGAGAGCGGGAAGGCGGCGTCGGTCCCGTACCGGTAGCGCGTGCCCGGGTCGAGCGCCCAGCCGGTGAGCACCGCGGAGCGCGAGGGGCCGATCTTGTCGAGGGCGCGCGAGCGCGTCAGGTGCATGGGGAAGACGAGCACTTCGCCCGGCTGGATCTCGCCGTCGAAGCGCCGGTGCGGGATGGGGCAGCCGAGCTTCGCGTAGACGTCGGCGAGGTCGGCGATGGTGGAGTGGGCGGCGACCTTGAGCCCCGCGTCGGTGAGGAGCTTCATCGCCTCCTGGCTCTTGCCCAGCGTGTAGGCGAAGAGGACCGGCGTGGCGCCGGAGTCGAGGGTCTGCCGCGCAAAGCCGTGGATGGCCTGGTAGGTCTCCAGGCGCGGCGGGAAGCGGTACTTGGGCAAGCCGAACGTGGACTCGATGACCAGCACGTCGCAGAAGGCGATGCCGTGGGGTTCGGCGGTGAGGCTGCGCGCCGTGTTGAGGTCTCCGGTGTAGGCGACCGTCCGGCCCTTGGACGTCATCCGCAGCTGCGCCGAGCCGAGGACGTGGCCGGCGGGGATGAGCTCCAGGTCGATGCCGTCGAGCGTGAAGGATTGGTTGAAGGGGCTCGGCAAGGCGGAGGGGAGCTTGCCCAGGCGGTGGGCGAGGACTTGGAGCGTGGCGGCGGTGGCGACCACGCGTTGGTGGCGCGCCGCGTGGTCGCTGTGGGCGTGGGAGACGAAGGACAGGCTCGTGGGCTGGAGGGCGTCGAGGTAGAGGGAGGTGCCGCGCAGGCGCATTCCCGCCGTGAGCAGCTCGACTTCGTGCGGATTGTCGGGAGCTGGCGGCCTTGGCGCAGGGGCGGACGGTCGGGAGCTGCCGGCCTCCGCGCCGGGTCGGTCGGACGGCACGCTCTTGGACTCTTCAGCCATGGGAGGAATCAGCCTTCCGGGTGAGCGGGCGCGGTCCGGGCGGGCACGAGGCGCGGCCAGATCTCGACGATGAGGATGCCGAAGAGGATGAGCGCGCCGCCCTGCCAGGTTTCGGCGGTGAGGACGTCGCCCAGGAGCAGGAAGGCGAAGAGCGCCGCGAAGATGGGCTCGAGCGAGAAGAGGATGGCGGCGCGCACGGCGGTGGTGCGGGCCTGGGCCCATAGCTGCATGAAGAGGAAGACCGCGGAGCAGAGGACGCCGGTGAAGAGCACGATGCCGAGCAGGGGCGGCTCGGCTCGGAGCTGCACGTCCTCGAAGGGGATGCAGAGCGCGGAGAGGAGGGCGACGACCGCGAGCTGGGCGGTGACGGCGGCGAACGGGACGACCTTGGAGGCGAAGCGCGCCGTCAGCAGCAGGTGGAAGGCGTAGGCGACCGCCGAGGCCACGGTGATGGCGTCGCCGAGGACCGAGCCGCCCGACGAGAGGGCGGGGGCAGCGAGGATGGTCAGGCCCAGGCCCGCCAGCAGGGCGCCCACCCAGGAGCTGACGTGCGCCCGCTGGCGGAAGACGAGCGCGCCCAGCGGCGGGACGAGCACCACGCACAGGCTGGTGATGAAGCCCGAGCGCGTGGCGGTCGTGTACTTGAGGCCCCACATGTTGAGGATGAAGCCCAGCCAGAGGCACAGGCCGAGGACGAAGCCGGCCTTGAGGGACGGCAGGTGCTTGAGCGAGCGGCGGGCGAGGAGGGCGGCGGTGAGGGTGCCGACGGTGAAGCGCAGGGCGAGGTAGAGGTTGGGGCTGCAGTAGGAGAGCCCAGCCTTGTTGATGGCGAAGGTGGAGCCCCAGCCCAGCGCGGCGAAGAGGAGGACGAGATCGGCCTTGAGGCGATCCGGGTTCGCGTCGGCGGGCGATGAAGTGGGGGCGGTGGACATCGGGCCGGGAGGATAGCGGCCGGGTCCGACACGTCAATGAAGCGGAAGCGAGAAAGGAGGGGGCTACGGCAGCTTCGCGCGCAGGGAGCGGAGCGTGGCGGCGAGGGAGCGGGTGCGCGACTCGCCGAGGACGGTGACGGTGAGCTTGCGGGCGAGGAGGCGGGAGGCTTGGTAGGAAGTGCCGACGCCGCTCAGGGCGAGGCCGAGGGCGCGGTCGCGCAGGCGGTTGGCGGGGCGCCAGTGGCCGTCGTGCTGGATCTCGAGGACGGGGCCGAAGAGGGCGGAGCGGGGGAACCAGCCGTCGGGGCGGAGGTTCCAGTCACCTTTGAGGAGGATCCGGCCGCGATGGACGAAGAGGACGCGATGGATAACGTGGCGCGCACCATTCCACGCAACCCAAATCTCTCCGGGCTGCGGCGCGAAGGCTGAGCGGCTGAAGCAAGCCTCATCGCCAGCAACCAAACTTGGGAACATGCTCGACGACTGTACCTGCCGGACGGCCGAATCCAAGCCGAGGTGCTCACGGAGGCGGCGGCGACTTGGCTTCATCTAAGGCCCGCTGGAGGAGTTCCTTCGCGACAGCCGAGTTTTTTGGGAAAGAGAATCTGATACAGGGCACACGCTCGGCGAGGGCTGTCGCCCGTCGCAAAAGGTCGTGATGTGAAGCAACCCATTTTGGGACTTGATAGGTCTGCCGAAGCAAGGCGAGCGCTGCGTCGCGAGGTTGGAGTCGCTGAAGTCGCGGAGTCTCCGATTTTTCCAATACGAGAATGGCGCGCAGGGGGACGGACAAGCCGCGCTCTACGACCTTCACCGAACGGCTTCGGAAGGGTGTGCTGCAAAGCAGTGCTAGCTCTGCGTCGACCAGAAGTATCGTTTCGTCACTAAGACTCAGAAAGCCATCGGCCAGGTCGGTCAACGTCGATTTTCCCCCGCCCGACGGTGCCAGAGCAGCCAGACCGGCATCGGATCCCTGACCCAGACCCGCGCCGTGTAAGAGGAGACCACCGTGGTCCCAGAGGTGCACGATGCATGTGATCTGAAGGCAAGCCTCCAGCTCCCATTCGCTTGAGATGACGAAGACGAGCGTCCCTTGCTCAAGTGAGAAGAAGGAGCCTGATGACTGGTCAGCCAACCAATGTGCGTGAGGGGGCTTGGGCTCTTGTGCGAGACGAATTTCGACGCGAGGTACTTTCTGCCCGGGCATCGCGGTAGCTGGGGTCCAGCTCTGGAGACGGACGTCCAGGGACTCGCACTGGACGTCGCAAACAAGGCCTCCGGCCAGCTCGACTAGCATGGGGTGCAGCGAGGGCCACAGCCGCAAGCTCCGCCACTCCCGCAGTGTGAACCACCGCGGTCCGAGCAAGAGTCTCCCCATACCGCCTGAACCATCTTCTCGCTCCGAATCCGGGGCTTGCGGTAGGGCGGCTTCTTGCCTGTGGAATCAATAGGAGAGGTAAATGGAACCATTGCCGACACCTCGCTCGGAAACCACCAAATCGGGATTGCCATCGCCATTGAAGTCGCCGATGGCCACATCGTTGCCAAAGGACCCGAGCCCGCTTAGGACGGAACCAGGCGTGGAGCTGATACCTGAAGGGGCGGAGTAAAAGGCTCGGACTGTACCGGTCACAATGCTCTGCAGGCCAACTACTAGATCAGCCAAACCATCACGATCAAGATCGCCGTAGGCAAAGGCCGAACCAAACGAGTCGGAAGCCGTCGCGAAAGTCGCCTGCGCACCGAAGGTCTGGTTGCCCAGTTGTGGGAAGGTCAAGAGCGTACTGATTCCCGGCGCACCGACGAAAATGTCGGCCTTCGAGTCGAAATTCGAATCGAGGGCGCCGATGCAAAAGCCGAACCGGGAGCCGGCCGCCCCGGTCAGGACCTGGGATGCATCGGCAAGCGTTGCACCGCGTGCCTTCGAGGCGAGAATGCTGCCCATGAAGATGTAGGCTCGGTTTAGCCCCGTGTCAGAAACGAAGAGTTCGTTAAAACCGTCACCGTTGATGTCTGGAATGGAGGCCAGCCCCTTGAAGTAGCCGCCTAGCGCAGAAGTCGCGTTGCCGGCGGTAATAATCACGTCCGCCTGCGTCGGGAGGTCGATTGTTGCTGGCCAGGTTGTCCGACCGTACACGACGTAGATCAATGAATTCGCGACCGGATTGCCGACAACGACGTCGTTGAGCCCATCGCGGTTAAGGTCCGCCACCACGGCAAGGGTGTAAATGTTGTAGTCGCCGACGAGTTGGAAGGTCGGCGTAGAGGGCAAGGTACCTCCGGCCGAGGGGGCCAAAAAAGCATCGACGTGGTCGGAATTGAAGGCGAACAAGTCGGCATGGCCATCGCCATTGACGTCGCCAAGAGCCATGGCTGAGCCGTAGAAAGCCCACGCCGATCCGACAAAGCGCTGGCTTCGAGTAAAGGGAATAGTGTCGCCATAGTACACGGTGACTGATCCAGCATTGTCGTTTTCTGAGAGCGCTTGGACCGCGAGGTCCTGCTTGCTGTCGCCGTCGATGTCGCCAACCGCAAAGAGGCTCCCGAAGCTTGCTGGGACGGTGCTGGTTCCGGGGAACGGAATATTCACAGTGGTCCAAGTAGTGCTCGAGATCCATTGTGGTCATCGCCGAGCGATTGCCGATCCCGTCTACAATCCGTGGGGCGAGAGTGTAGATGTTGAGCGGTGGCAGCTTGGTCAGCGAGACACCCGCAGTGCTACCGGTAGTCCCGACGCTGCCAACGGCAATTTTGGTGGAGAGTGAGTCGAAGTTGTTGTCGTCCAAGGTGGCGCCTCCCAGCTTGGTCTTGGTCACGTAGCCGAAGTCCCAAGTGAGGGTTTGCCCAGACGGGCCATCGTCGGCGGGGGTGAGCCAATAGGCATCCAAGTCGGCGTGGCGAGGATGGACGACGTGGGTGTATTTGGGCGCGGCCGAGTTGGTGACGAAAGCCGGCGCGGGAGGTGCCACCACGTCGACGGTGGTGCTCCAAGTAGCGGTGGCCGCGTTCCCCGCCCGGTCAACTGCAGTGATCGTCATGGGCCCGACGTAGCTCTCGGTCGAGGCTCACCGTGGGGGACAAGACCTGAGCGCTGTTGCTGCCGATCGCTTGAGTGAAGACGGTCTTGGCGCCCTGCATGATAGTGACGGTACCGGTTCCAACTCCTGCGGACGGACCTGCTCCGGTGGCGACCAGGTTGAAGGCGACCTGTCCGCCCGCGAGCGTGTTGTCGGCGTCTGCGAGATAGCCGGAAACCGCCTGCTTGACGTTCAGATTTCCGGTCTTCGCGACGACGAAGAGGGCGTTCGAACTATTGGGCACTGGAGCGCTGATGGCGAGTGTCGGAAGCGTAATGTCGGTAACGGCGGTGAAGCTGTTCGGCGAGCTGCCGCTGACGGTGCTCTTGCCCTCGAACACGACGGAACTCCCGTCGGGGAAGGTGTAGTCGAAGCTGAACGAGCCTCCAGAAGCCGTGGCGGAGCCCACCGAGACTGCAGCGGCACCGTTGATGGCCGCAGTGAAATTGATCTGAGCGCTGGAGCAGCCAGACCGTGTCGTGTTGCCGACGATGTGCACCAACCCGCCGGGTGCGGAGCTGGCGTTGAAGAGAGGGTTGGTCGATGCCGGCGCAGCATTGAAGGTTAGGAAGTTGACGTCGCAACCCTGGAGGTTGAGTTGGACGTCCACTGTCTTAGCGACGGAGACGTTGCCAGCCAGGTCGGTGACCGTGGCAGAGAGCGTCTGGAGCAGGGGCGTGCTCGACAGGCTCACGCTAATCGCCGCGGTCCTGGGGCTGCCGGCAACCACCGTACCGGTCCCGACCGTTGCTCCGGAGGACTTCACCGCGACGGTCTGGCCCACCTCCGCATCGGTCGTGATCGTGACGGGGAACTGCTGGCTGAATTGGACGGAAGGGTTGCCAATCGGTGAAGTAATGGTCAGTGCCGGCGCAATCGTGTCGACGAGATTCAAAGTCCAGGAGGCATCGCGGAAATTGCCGGCGGCGTCATAGACCCGCGCGCCAAGCGTGACCGGTGTCGTGCTCTGGTTGAGTGCGAAAGTCTTGGTGGCCCGTCCGTTGGTGAAAGTCGTGACCGAGCCCGCGGGGAACGACCCGGCGTTAGACGGGGAGAGCGAGAAGTCGACGCGCGACGCGGTACTGCCCACGACGACGACGAAATCAATGTCGCAGACGTTGCCAGCCGAAGGAGGCTGCTTCTGATTGCTGAGGTTGCAGACGTCGGAGGTTGGCGCAAACACCGAAATCGAGGGTTGTGCACGCTGGAATGTGATCTGGAACGTTGCGGCGGCATTGGTGATCGCCGGACTCACGGCGGTCGACAGGTTGGGGTTGCCGTTCACGTCGGTCACGGTGACCTTGGTAGTGAAGAGCCCATCAGGGATGTCGGGCGTGGCGGGAAAGACGAACGTCGCCAGGCCTGAAGTCACCTGAGCGGTGGCGGTGCGGATGCCTCCGGTGGAGTCGGTCCCGGTCATGGTCGCCTGCTGACCGTCGGCGCCCGTGATGTAGGCCTTGAATGTGACGTCGTGGCCGAGCGGGAGCCCGATGCCATTAATGAGCCCGTCACCATTGAGGTCATCGGAAGCGACGATGCTGGTCACGACAGGCGGGACCGTATCAACAAGCACGTGAACCGGAGCGGAGGTCGAAACGGTGGAGTAGGGTCCGGTCAATTGCGCGATCAGGTCTTGGGACCCCTGAGGCAACTGCATGACGGGATAGATTTGGAAGGTTCCTGTCGGCGTGACCCGAGTACCAGGAATCTCGAAATAGCCAGTCCCGCAGCCAGAGGGCGACGCGCCAATCCGAATGGTGGAGCAGAGGACGAGCTGCGTGTTGGCTGGAACCGCAGAGGAGAAATTAATCGCGCCCAGGACAAGTGCGTAGGTGGAACGGTCGCCGCCCTTGTCCTTGAAGATGTTGATCGTGCCGGCCTGGGGATCGCCGATCGTGATGGTCGGTAGCGGCGTCGGCGAGACAGTGACGTTCCAGGTCCCGGTCGTCGTATTCCCGGCCGAATCTTTGAGCGTGATGGTCACCGGCCCCGTGAACAGAATCGGCAGGACGATGTTGCCCGAGACCGTCTGGTTCCCGTTGTTGGTGAATTCCGCCGAAGTCAGCAGCGTCTGCGAATTCCCGGTGATCACAACATTGCCGTGCAGCGCGCTGCCGTAGCCAGCGGTGGCATTGGTCCCCACGCCGCTAACGGTGAGATTCACCGCCTCGGTCCCACCGACGACGGTCAGGTTCCCCAGTGCCGGGATGGCATCCACCAGCACCGGCGCCGTGAAGTCGGTGAAGTAGGGGTAGTCGACGCCCGAGTTCGGCGCGATGCCCGTCTTCTCCACCCGCACGTTGAGGACGGCGTTCGACTCATCGTTCGGGAAGCTGAGGGTCTTGCTGAAGTCACCGGTGGCGCCGACGACCGCAGTGCCGAGGTCAGTGACTACGCCGCCGACGGTCTTGGTGAAGGTCACCGTGCCATCGGCGCACCGCGTGGTCTTGCCCACGAAGTTGAAGCTGCCCTGAAGCGGAGCGCCACTCGGGCTGCTGTTGGCGATGTTGAAGATGAACTGGGCGTCCGAGGGCTGCGTGAGCTGCACGTCGCAGCCGACCATGTCCATGGTGATCGACGACTTCGCCTGCGCCGAGACATTCCCCGCAAGGTCGGTCGCCGTGGCGAAGATGTCCTGGTCGCCGAACGGCAGCGAGAGCGTGCCAGAGGCGGTATTGGGCGAGCCGGCGATGACGTTGAAGCTCCATGTCTTGGTGCCGTCCGCGCTGGTGGTCACGGTGACCTTCGTGCCCGGCTCCGAGTTGGTCTGGGCGGTGAACGGGACGAGCTGCCCGCCGACCTGCGTTCCGTTCGCCGGGCCGGTAATCGTCAGGGTCGGCGCGATGGTGTCGACCAACGTGAGGTCGTAGCTGGTGCTCGCGGTGTTGCCAGCGTCGTCGGTGACGGTCGCCTGCAGCGTGACCGTCGTCAGCGACTGGCCCAGCGAGTAGCGGGCGGAGGCCTTGTCGCCGGTGAAGGTGGTGACGGTGCTCGCGCCGACGATGGTGCCAGCGCCCGAGGGAGAGACGGCGAAGGCGACCTGCTGGGCCTCGGTCGGGACGATGGTGACGACGTAGTCGAGCTCGCAAGTCGTCGAGCTCGTGGGGTCGGCGTCGCGGGCGAGGTTGCAGACGCTGAACGCAGGCGCCGAGTTCTGGATGGTCGGCAACGTGCGCTTCACGCTGAGCGGCAGCTGCGCCTCGCTGTTGACGATCGGAGGAGTGATCGTCGCATCGATGTTCGGGTTGCCCGCAGCGTCGCTGACGGTGACCACGAAACTGTAAGTCCCATCGAGCAGGGTGCTCGGAAGGGTGAAGGTGGCCTTGTTGCCGGTCACCATCGCCGTGAGAGTGGTTCCCGAAGCGGTGTCGGTGAGCGTCGCGTTCTGCCCATCCTCGACGCCTTCGAAGGTGGCCAGGATGATGGTGTTGCCCGAAGACCACTCGTTCTTGTTCAGGGTGCCGTCGTTGTTGGTGTCGGCGGGCACCAGGAGGGACACGACCTTGGGCGGCACCGTGTCGATCTTGACGTTGAAGATTGACGAGTCGATGACCGACAGGCCGTGGGAGTCCTTGAGCTCGGCGATGAGCTGGTACGTGCCCTCAGCGGGGAACTGCACCGTCCCAAGCAGTTGCTCAAGATTGGAGTTGGAGTCGGCGATCGCCGATTGACGGGTGGTCGAGACCGCAAAGAAGCCCGCAGTGGCGCAGGGGACAGCAGCGCCCGCGAGCGCCGGGTTCGTGCAAAGGACCACTTCGCTGCCGCTTGCAGGCGTGCCGTCGTACTTCACCGAGACGTCGATCGAGGCGAAGGTGGCGTGGTCGCCATCCTTGTCGTTGAGCGCGTTGACGGCGGACAGCGTCTTGGTGATGGAGAGGCCGGTGAGATCGACCGTGGAAACCTTGGCATCCCACTGGGCGGTGATGGAGTTGTTCGCCGAGTCGGTGATGGTGAGGACAACCGTGCCGGCGTAGCCCTCGCTGAGCGACATGACCTTGGCCACGTTGCTCTGGGCATTGTCCGAGAGCTCAGCCGTCTCGAAGGCCTGCGCCACGCCAGCAGCCGCCGAGACCCGGCCCTTGAGCGCGCTACCGAAGGCGCTGCCCGTCGCGATGGTGCCTGCGCCGGTGACGTTCAGGGTCACGTTGACCTGGCCGCCGGCCGCCGAATCGGCGTCGGCGTAGTAGCCGGGATCTGCCGGAATCTTGGTGACGTGCGGGTTGGTGCCGCTGACGATGTTCATCGCGCCGATGGCCGGGATCGCGCTGTCCAGGGTCGGGGGAGTGAAGTCGGCGAAGTAAGCGACGGTCGTGCCGGTGTTGTCGGCGAAGCGAGGATCGGACACGGCGACGCGCAGCGTGGCGTCGACCTCGCCGTTCGGGAAGCTGACCGACTGGCTGAACTTGCCCTGGGCGTCGACGTCCACGACCACGACCTGCGTCTCGACGCCGGCGATCTTCTTGAAGAAGGCAGCCTTGCCGCCCGCGCACTTCGTGGTGCTGCCCGTGACGGTGTGGGTGCCGCTCAGCGGGCTTCCGGTGGGGTTGGCGTTCGCGATGTTGAAGATGAACTCGCCGGTCGGCGGGTCGGTCAGCACGACGTCGCAGCCGTCGATGTTCACGGTCACCGCGATGGAGCAGGTGCCCGCGTTGCCCGAGCTGTCGGTCACCGTCGCGGTCAGCGTCTGGGCGCCGGCGGGCAGGATGGCCGCCACCGACGCCGTGGTGCCCGAAAGCGTGCCCGGCATGACCTCCGGCTTGAGGCTCGACTTCAGCTCGAGCTTCGACCCCTCGTCGACGTCGGCCACCGTGAGTTGGACGTCCACGTTCTGGAGCGTGAGGGTCGCGCCGTCGACTGGGCTGGTGAAGGTGCAGGAGGGAGCCTTGGAGTCGACGCGGACGGTCACCGGAGTCGGCGTGGCTTGGTGCACCGTTGCGGACGCGGTCTCGACCTCGGCGGCGACAGTGACCACGCCCTCCACCCAGTCGGTCCGGACCTTCGTGATGTTGGAGGCGTCCTGCGCCACTTCCGCCACGGCGATGCCGTCGTTGCCCTTGCACTTGGTGCCCGTCAAGCCGTTGCCCTGCAGGCAGATGCGGACTTTGGCGCCAGAACCGCACTTGGTGCTGCGAATGGTCACGTCCGTCTGGACGCCGTTCTTGGCGGTGTCGAGGTCGTCCTTGGCGGTCAGGAGTGCGTTGTTGATCGGCGCGGTGATCTCCGCCTTGCAGTCGGTGACGACGGCGCCGACATCGAGGGTGATCGCGATCTTGTCGCTCGTGGCCTCGCCCGTGTCATCTCCTGCCACGGCCTTCAGGCTGTAGGTGTCGTTGGAGAAGCCCGCGGCATCGATCACGACGGTCGCGGTGCCGTCGTCGGCGATGGTGGCCTGGTTGCTCACCACACTGCCGACCAGGATCTTCGCGTAGCTCTTCGCACCGGTCGCGATGCCCTTGGTCGTGACCTTGACGTTGAACTGGAGCCCGTCCTTGGCCGCATCGACGTCGGCAGCCAAGGTCAGGGTCGTCCCCGAGGTGGGCGAGGTGATGACGACCGACTTCTTTTCCGAGGGAGTGTTGCAGTTGCAGCCACCCAACGAGGCAGCAACCCCAAGGACCAGCGGGATCCAGAGTCTGCGGGTCATAGGTCTACCCAAGAGTTGAAGGCCCGGGACGCAATCACTTGCGCTCGGGCTCCGTTGAGCGTCTGGGAGCCGCTCCGGCAGCCTGCTCCCCTCCCTGTATCGGCAATTCCAGGACTTTCTTAAGGATCAGCTGCTCGACGAACTCCGCGGTGTCCTTCAGCGCGGTCGGCTCATCCACCTCGAACTCGGTGCAGATCGTCTTCGCAATCTCACGCACCGTGCGGTTGCCGTCGACGAGGTCGATGATCATGTCACCGACGTCGCTGGGGTCCTCGCCCCCGTCCGCCACGAAGTAGTGAAGCTGGTCGTCGGAGGTCGCCACCATCCAGCGGCCCCCGACACGTTCCATGGCAGCCTCGGGGTTCTTCCGAGGCCGGATCTCGAGCAGTCGTTCCATCTCCAAAGTGGCGGGCATTCTCCTCTCTTTGACTCTCCTGGCGCAAGCCCCGCTCGCCCATTCAGGCGCTGCCTACCTCATCCATCTACTGGGGGTGCTCGCAGGCCGCCATGGCATTCAACGAGGGACTCGCAACCCCGCGCGATTGCTGGCCTACCTGCGCCTTGGCTGGTTCCAGACGCGGCGTTCGGGAGAGGGGCTGCCCGGAGGCCCAGGCAACGAAGGATCCAACACTCGAAGTGCAAGGAGCCCCGGCTGCTTCGCGCCCCAAGCTGGGCGCCTCGCGCTCTGCGCGCCCCGTCCTTAGCGTCACCTTCGTGCTGCTACGCTTCCTCGCCTACGGAGCCCTGGGCTGGTGCTTCGAGGTCTTCTTCACCGGCCTGTCCTCGGCCCTGCGCCGGGACCGCTGCGCCACAGCCAAGACCTACCTGTGGATGCACCCCATCTACGGTGCCGCTGGACTGCTGCTCGAGCAGGCGAGCGACCTGCTCGTCGCCGCCCCCTGGTTCGTCCGCGGAGTGGGCTATCTGCTCGTCATCTACCTGGTCGAGGCGGTCTCGGGCTGGGTGCTGCGCAAGGCCCTGGGCGCCTGCCCTTGGGACTACGGCCGAACGCGCTGGAGCGTGGCGGGCCTCGTCCGGCTCGACTACGCCCCCGCCTGGTACGTGGCGGGCCTGTTGTTCGAGCCCGCGCGCCAAGCGGTCCAGGCGCTCTCGCGCGCGCCGGTGCGGGCCTTCCAGTAACGAGGTGAACCTTCCCCGCATTCGGAAGGGCTCCGCGGTATGTTTCGCGGCATGCCGACCGACCTGAGCCTTCAGCTGCGCAGCCTGAGGATCGTCGACGAGCGGGGGCTCAAGCAGGCTTCCGATCGCGCCGCGACCACCGGGGAGGACCTCGTCTCCGCGTGCTGGAGCCTGAAGCTCGCCCCGGAGCGCGACCTGGTCCGCGTGCTCTGCGACGCCTATGGATACCCGGGCATCGACCTGTCGCAGTCGGTGGTGCGCGTCGCCAACATGGACCTGGTCCCCGAGGACATCATGCTGCGCCAGCTGGTGCTGCCGGTGATGGACTCGGGCTTCGACATCGTCATCGCCATGGCGGAGCCGGACGACCACGAGGTCTACGACCAGCTGCGCTTCCTCACCGACCGCAAGGTGATGCGTCACGTGGCCATCCCCTCGGCCCTGCGTGCCGCCATCGAAGGGGTATTCAAGGCGCATGGCGCCAACGAGCCGTACTGGCGCGGCCGCGAGGCGTGGAAGCTCGACCCGCCTGAGGAGGGCAAGGCGGCGGTCGTCCAGCCGTCGCGCTCGCAGCCCCCCCAGCGGTTCGGCGCGGGCGCGCCTGCGGAGAAGGCTCCGGTCTCGGTCCCGGTTCCGGCGGCGGGCCCGGCGGCCGGTCCCATGGACGACAAGTCCTGGCTCGACGGGTTCCTGGCCGGCGCCGCGCTTCCTGCGCCGAGGCTGCCGACTCCCGCGACGGTTCCGCCCGTCGAGCAGAAGCAGGCCGTCGCCGGTGTGCCTCCCGGGAAGACGGTGCTGCTGGTGGACGACGACGAGGCCATCCGCGTGATGGAGGCCAAGATCCTCGCGCCCTTCAACTGCACCATCCTCCAGGCCGGGGACGGCAAGGAAGGCCTGCGGCTGGCCCGTGAGCGCAAGCCGGACCTCGTGCTCCTCGACGGCATGCTGCCGGGGATGCACGGGTTCGAGGTCTGCCGCGCCATCAAGGGCGACGCGCGGCTGCGCAGCGTGGCGATCATCATGGTGTCGGGCATCTACACCGGCTGGCGCATCGCCGCGGATCTCAAGTCGGCCTACGGCGCCGACGCCTTCTTCGAGAAGCCCTTCGCCATCTCCGAGCTCACCAAGGCCATCCGCGAGGTGCTCGCCAAGCAGCCCAAGCCGCCGGAGCCGGTCCAGTCGCAGCGGAGCCAGACCCTCAACGCGTGCCGGGCGGGGTTGGCCCGGGCCCAAGCCGGCGCGCACCAGGAAGCGATCGCGATGCTGGTGGCGGCCTCCAAGCAGGACCCCTTCGCGGCCGAGCCCTACTACTTCCTGGGGCAGGTCCTGCACGAGGCCGGGCACCCGTACCACGCGGTCGCCTCGCTGGAGCGCGCCGCCGAGCTGCGCCCGGATCTCGAGCCGCCGCTGACCCTTCTGGGCGAGCTCTACTGGGCGCTCGGCTTCCGAAAAGACGCGCAGGTCGCGCTGCGCCGTGCCCGCGACGCCTGTACGGATCTGGCGCGGGCGGCGCAGCTCGACGCCCGCCTGGCCGCGATGTCGCGGGCCTGAGGAACGAGCGCGGGCGGTCGCGATGGGCATGAACGCGGGCTTGCTGTCGGTCCTTGCTGTGCTGCTCTCGGGCTGTGTGGCGATCGGCGGGCGAGTCGACACGGGTCTGCAGGCTCCGGACGGTGGCAGCGACGGCGAGGCCGATGCATCCGGGCTCACGGACTCGGGCAACCCGCCTGTCGACGCAGGGCACCTCGGGGCCGACGCGGGCCTCGAGCCGCCCGACGCGACGGCGGCCGGGCCCGATGCCGCCTTCGCGGGGCCCGATGCCGGTGCGCCGGGCGCCTGCTCACCGCTGTCGATCGCCGCGGCGACGGTCGGCAGCTACAAGACGGATCGCTACTCCTGGTCCGACTCCGCCTGCCGGCCGCGCTCTGCGGCGCTCGTGCGCAACGACTCGGCGGATCCGGGTGGCTCGCGCGGCGGGTTCCTGCGCGAGTACGTCTACGAGGCCGATGGGGCGCGGCGCACCTGCACCGCCGAGAGCGGCCTGCGCTGGGGTGGCTGGGGCTATGTCGTCACCCACTACGGCAGCGGCTCGACGAGCTCGCACGACACCACCGGCACCTACCGGACGGTCTTCGCCGGTGCGCACCACGCCATCCATGAGTTCAAGGTGAGCATCTCGCCAGGCGGCCCGGTGGCGGTGACCGTCCACTGGCTCTTCGCGACCGGCCGGGACCACCCCGTCTACAGCATCACCTTCGACGCCTCGGCGAACGCCGCCAATGTCCTCAAGGCCGACACGCGGGCGCCCTACGGAAACCTGAACTTCGACGGCATCGCCAACGGTTCGGGCGAGGTCGCCGGCGTGGGCTGGGGCGACAAGTTCAGGTTCACCACGACCGGAAGCGGCCCGGTCTCGATGGCCAGCGCCTGGGACTACTCGCAGCCCAACGCCATCCCCTACGTGGTCGAGTGGTCGGCGGATGCGGACGCGGAGATGGGGGCGGTGGAGACCCGCCCCTTCCTCGAGACGATCGCTGGCGGCGACTACGGCGGCGGGATGCTCGCCGACTGCTGGGGTCGCACCAGCGCCAACCCCGGCCCGAACTGCGTCAAGGACGCCGCGGGGGACACGATGTTCGCGTCGTGGCTGTGGCCCTACCAGCTCAACCAGTACGAGCTCCCCTTCGTGACCACCTCCAAGCGCCTGGCGTGGGGCGCCACCTACTCGGCGATCGGCCAGGCCTCCTACGACTCGCTGGGGCGGACGGGCCTGTCCGGCCACCCGCGCGTCAGCTATGCGGTGCACGTCGTGCTGGGCGAGCACTCGGCGGGCTCGGTCGCGGCGATGGTGTCGGAGATGGAGGCCGCGCAGGCGACGACACTGACGGCTACGAAGGGGACCGTGGCGACGAGCGGCCTCGCCGGCGCCGGACGCACCGACACGATGGCCTGGTCGCCCATGGGCTGGAACCACGTCTACGGCACCTGGGACGTCCAGTCGGCGGGGAACGCAGCCTCACTGCGGTTCTCGACCGGCGCCGGGACGCTGCGCAATCCCGTCGTCCGGCTGCTCGGCTATTCGGGCACCGGGCCCACCACGGTCAAGCTCGCGGGCGCGACGCTGGTCCAGGGGACCGATTGGTTCGCGAGCGTCGACCCGGCCGAGCAGGTACTCTGGCTCACGCTTCGGCGGGCGGTCAGCGGCGTGGCGGAGCTTTCGATCGAGTAGCGCGAACCTTTTTCCGGGTGCGGTTTTCTCCTGGCGTGCACGGACGCAACCGTGCCGGACCCTGGAGGACCACAATGTCTGACTTCTGGCTCGCAGGTGGCTGGGGGATGTACCCGACGGCGCTGTTCGGCGTGCTGCTCGTCGCGGCGGGCGTCTGCTACGCCATCTTCCCCGAGCGGCGCTTCGTCCCGCTGCTCGTCAGCCTGGGGGTCGTCGTCTTCGGCTCCGGCATGCTGGGGACCGTGACCGGCTTCACCACCACCTTCCGCTACATCGAGAAGGTGCCGGCCGATCAGCAGCACACCATCACGCTCCTGGGCATCTCCGAGTCGCTCAACAACATCATCCTGGCCTTCGTCTTCATCGTCCTGGCGACGCTCATCGCGGCGGTCGGCGCGCTGCGGCTGGGGCTGAAGTCCAAGACGGGGCCGGCGAACCCTGCGTAGGCACGGGCGAATTCCCAAGGACCGGTCGCGGTGGCGAACCTTTTGCCGCGACCGGTTTTCTCCTGACCCCAGACGGACGCGAAGCGAGGGCCCGAGACGATGCTGACGGCATTCAAAGAGGGCGGGTTCGGAATGGTCCCGACGCTCGCCTTCGGCCTGCTGCTGCTGGCGGTCGGGTTCGCCTACGCCCTCAAGCCCGAGCGCAAGCTGGTGACGCTCTTCACCATTCTGGGGTTCGTCGACTTCCTCTGCGGCGTGCTGGGCACCGTGATGGGCGTCGTGGCGACCTTCATGCACGTCGCCAAGCTCCCCGCCGCGCAGCAGTACCCGACCACGCTCATCGGCCTGGCGGAGTCGCTGCACAACCTCAACCTCGCCCTCGTCTTCGTGGTGCTCTCCACGCTGGTGCTCGCGGCGGGGGCGCTGCGCGCGGCGCTCAAGGCCGGCCCGGAGCAGGACTGAAGGCGCCGATGCTCTCCGACGAAGCCCTCTACGAGCAGCTGATCCGCGGCGAGCTCGGCCGCCTTCGATCAGCTCTACGAGCGCTACGAGCGGCCGCTCTTCGGCTTCGTCCTCAAGCACGTGCGCGACCGCGCCGAGGCCGAGGACCTGCTGCACGAGGCCTTCATGGGCGTGCTCAAGGGCAAACGCCAGGAGCAGGGCAGCTTCCGCGCCTGGCTCTTCCAGGTCGCGCGCAACCTCTGCCTGAACCGCGCGCGCTCCGCCGGAAGGGCCAGCCGCGCGATGCAGGTCGTGGCGCGCGACGGCGAACCCGTGGCGGAGCCGGCGTCGGGCGCGCTCGAGCGCCACCAGGCGGTGCGCGCGCTGCTCGAGGCGGTGGAGATGCTGCCCGAGCCGCTCGCGGAGCTCTACCACCTCCGAGTCGCGGGGCTGTCCTACGAAGAGATGGCCGGGGTGGTCCAGGCCCCGGTGGGGACCGTGAAGTCGCGCATGCACGAGCTCATCGGCCGGCTGCGCGAGGAGATGAAGCCATGGACTGCCAGCTGATCCGCGGCGAGCTCGTCGCCTACCACTTCGGCTCGGTCGAGGAGCGCACCCGCGACCAGGTCGAGGCGCACCTGCTCGAGTGCCCCGGCTGCCTGAAGGGCTACCTGGCGCTCAAGCGCGAGATCGAGACGGCGCAGGCCGGGCCGGCGCCCTCGCAGTCCGCCCGCGACCGGCTGCGCCGGGCCGTGGCGCAGGAGGTCGGGAAGAAGAGGGCGGCGGCGGTGGAGGCGGCGAACCCGGGCTGGTGGCGACGGCCGCTGGCCTTCGGCTTCGCCGCGGCCTCGGCGGCGGCGGTGATGCTGCTCGCCGTGTCGGTTCGCGCCCAGCTGCACCAGCTGGCCCGGATCGCCGAGGAGCCGCCAGGGCAGGTACAGCTCCAGGGCAAGTAGGCTCACGAGCCGCGGCCAAGGCCTCCCTGGATGGACTGCCTTCCGGGTGCTATGACTTCCGTCCGCCTCGCAACGATTGGGGCGAGGCACTGACCCCCAAGCCCTGGATTCGAGCCCATGCGTTCACTCGTCCTCCTCTCCCTGCTCATCGCGGGAACGGCGTCGGCGCAGACTCCGCTGCCGGAGTTCCGCCTGGAGCGGTTCAACTTCAACGCGGGCATCCGCGAGGGGCTGACCACGGCGACCGGCGACCTGGCCGAGGCCGGGCAGGTCCACGCGCTGCTGGCGTTCCATTACGAGAGTGAGCCGCTCGTCCTGTGGGCCGGGACCTCCAAGCAGGGCGACGTCATCGAGCACCGCTGGACCGCTCACGCGCTCATCGGCTACGGCATCACCTCCTGGCTGCAGGTCGACGGCGAGATCCCCGTCGTGCTGTACCAGAAGGGCCACGAGTTCCCGAGCTTCAAGCGCCCGGAGGGCGCCGGGCTCTCCTCGCCCCTGCTCTCCGCTCGCCTGGGCCTGACCAGCCAGAAGAAGGGTGGCCTGCTCGCCGCCGGCTTCCCGGTGGACATCGCCTTCCAGCTGGCGGCGGCCTTGCCCCTGGCCTCCGAGAACATCCTCGGCAAGGAGTTCGCGCTCGCGCCGCAGGTCTCGGTCGGACGCGACTTCGGCGGCTTCCGCCTGGGCGGCGAGCTCTACTCGTGGATCCGTCCGGACAACGCGGTCCTCAGCTCCGGCACCGGGACGGTCCGGGACTCCGTCGGCCACCAGCTGGGCCTGCGCCTCGTGGGCATGACCAAGGTCAAGAACACCGTCGGCCTCGAGCTCAGCGGCAACTTCGGCTTCCCGCTCGTCGGCCAGACCCCGGCGGGTGGGGAGATTCTCGCCGGCATCCGCGTGCCGGTGTGGCTGCTCGAGGTCTTCGCCGTCGGCGGCCCCGGCTTCGGCGGCATGCCCGGCAACCCGACGTACCGCCTGATGGCCGGCGTCTCCTTCGCGCAGCAGCCGGTCGACCCCTGCGCGCCCGGCGAGCAGCACACGCCGCAGCAGTGCCCCGAGCTCGACGACGACAACGACGGCGTCAAGAACTTCGAGGACCAGTGCCCGGCCGACAAGGAGGACCGCGACGTCTACCAGGACGAGGACGGCTGCCCCGACCCGGACAACGACCGCGACGGAATCCCCGACGGCGACGACAACTGCCCCGACACCGCCGGCACCAAGGAGGAGAAGGGCTGCCCCGTCGTCGACACCGACAAGGACGGCATCCCCGACAAGCAGGACCAGTGCCCCACCGAGGCCGGCCCCGCCGACCGCAAGGGCTGCGCGCTCCACGACACCGACGGCGACGGCATCGAGGACAAGGACGACGCGTGCCTGAGCCAGGCCGGCCCTGTCGAGAACAAGGGCTGCCCCATCCCCGACCAGGACAAGGACGGCGTCCCCGACGCCGAGGACCAGTGCCCGACCGCCGCCGGCACCAAGGAGCTGAAGGGCTGCCCGGACAAGGACGGCGATACCGTGGCCGACTTCCTGGACAACTGCCCCGACGAGAAGGGCGAGGTCGACAACTCCGGCTGCCCGAAGGCCAAGAAGCAGCTGGTGGCCATGGCGCAGGGCAAGATCACCATCAAGGAGAAGATTGAGTTCGCCATCGGCAAGTCGGACATCCTCCCCAAGTCCTTCCCGCTGCTGGGCCAGATCGGCGACGTGCTCACGGCCCACCCCGAGATCGCCGTGCTGCGCGTCGAGGGCCACACCGACAATGACGGGCCGCGCGAGGTCAACGTGAAGCTCAGCCAGGCGCGGGCCGAGGCGGTGAAGACCTACCTCGTGAAGAACAAGAAGATCGTCGAGACCCGCCTCAAGGCCCAGGGCTTCGGCCCCGACAAGCCCGCCGACACCAATGACACCAAGGAAGGCCGCACCAACAACCGCCGCGTCGAGCTCGATGATCGAGTAGCGGCCGGCAGCGACTGCCTCAGAAGCCAAGACGGCCGCCGGAGCGAGGCTTCGGCGGCCGTTCTCTTTTGGGATGGGGCCATGTCGGGCCGCCAAGGTCGCCAAGGGGCCAAGGTCGCCAAGAGCTGCTTCTCTTGGCCTTGGCACTTCGAGACCTGCCTCGGCGCTGCTCCCGTTTCTTCTTTCTTGTCTAGCCCCGCAGGTCTGGCAGCGGCTCGCGCGCCTTGAGCCAGGGGGCGGGCGGCTCGCTGGTCATGGCGACGATGCCGCCGACGATGGCGCAGGTCGTGTCGCGATCGCCCAGGCCGGAGACCGTCTCCCACATCGCCTGCTGGAAGTCGGTGAGGTGATGTGCCGCACAGAAGAGCGCGAACGGCACCGTGTCCTGCGACGCGACCTGGTCTCCGCTCCCGAGCTTCAACGCCGCCGCCAAGGTGTCTTGGGGATTGAGCGCTAGAGCCGCCTCGATACCGTCGCGGGTCGGACCCGGCGGAACGTGGGGCAGCACCTGGAGGAGCAGGTCCTTTCCTGGCGGGTGGGGCCGAATGGAGACCATCGACGCTGCGACCGCGATGGCGATGGCGCCCGCCTGGCCCTCCGGGTGCGCGTGCGTCACCATCGCCGACTTCCGGGCCTCCTCGGCCGCGCGCTTGGGGTCGCCGCCGAAGTACGCGCCCAGCGGCGCCACCCGCATCGCCCCACCGTTGCCGTAGGAGCCCTGGCCCTCGAAGAGCATCGGGGCGGCCAGCCTCCAGCTCATGCCGCCACGCACCAGGCCCATCCACTCGTGGGCGCCGGCGCCGTACCCGCGCGTCGAGTCGTAGCGGCTCGCGAAGCGCTGGGCGAGCGAGTCCGGGTCGATGGTGCCCTTGGCGCCCAGCTCCTCGACGATTGACAGCGCCATCTCGGTGTCGTCCGTCCAGCGCCAGGGCGCGTCCGGGAGGGTGCGGCCCTCGATGCGCGGCAGGGCGTCCGGACGGAAGAAGCGCTGGCCGAAGGCGTCGCCCAGCGACAGGCCCTGCAGGCTGCGGACGGCGCGCGAGAGTCCGACGGCGATGGAGCCCTTGCTCATGGTGTCGTTGCCTCCAACTGCACCTGGCCGCTGGCGCGGCGAGAGCGGCCGCGCTCCTGGGCTGCGTAAGATATGTCAGCGCTCATCAACATGGACAGCGCCCAAGCGGCTACCCGCTCGCGCCGGCTCCGCGGGGAAGCCGGATGCAGAAGGTGGTGCCCGACGCGTCGCTCGTGGCCAGGGCGGCCGAGCCGCCGTGGGCGCGGGCGATCTCGCGGACGATGAACAATCCAAGCCCCATGCCCGGTCCCTTGCGCGTGGCGCGGACGAAGGGCTGGAAGAGCTGCGGCTGGACCTCGGCGGGGATGGGCTCGCCGCGGTTGCGCACCTCGGCCACCACCTCGCCGCCCCGGCCCTCCAGGCGCACCTCCACCGGCTTCCCCTCCGCGCCGTAGCGCGCCGCGTTGACGAGCAGGTTGGTCATCAGCTGCTCGAGCCGGCCTTCATCCCACAGCCCACGCACGTCGCCGCGGGCCTGCAGCTCCACCTTCAGGCCGGGCTCGACCACCTGCAGCTCCTCCACCACGCTCTCGGCGATGCCCAGCAGGTCGGCCTCGCGCGGGACCAGCTTGAGCGTCGCCCCGGTCGAGGAGCCGGCGAAGTCGATGAGGTCGCTGATCATGGCCTCGATGCGGCGCGCCGAGCGGCGGGTCTTGCGCAACGTGTCGCGGGTCGGCCCCGAGAGCTGCGCCGTGCCCACCGCGTCCAGGCCCAGGAGCACGGCGGTGAGCGGCTGGCGCAGGTCGTGGCCCAGCGCGGCGACCATCCGGTCGCGCACCTTCGCGGTGACCTCGGCGCTGGCGCGCGCCTCCCGCTCCGCGGCCAGGATGCGCTCGCGCTCGGTCACGTCCACCAGGGTCACGACCAGCGCCGCGGGGACCCCGTGCTCGAGGATGGGGACCGCGCTCAGCAGCACGTGAGCCGGGCGTCCCTGGGCCACGTCGATCACGAGCTCGACCCCGCTCACCGCCCGGCCGGTCCGGAGCGCGCGGGGCACGGGAGACTCCTCTGGGGAGACGGGCCGCCCGTCGGGCCAGCGCGGGTTGAAGCCCGCATTGGTGTCGCCCGCCACGTCCCCCGCCTCGGCGAGCTTCATCCCGAACAGCTCTTCGGCGTGCCGGTTGACCATGGCGATCCGCCCGGTCTTCGAGTCGAGCACCGCCACGGCCGCGGGGATGTGGTGGATGATCTCCGCCAGCCAGAGGCGGTGCGTCTCGCCCAGGGTCGAGCCGTGGGCCGGCCCGGCCAGGCGGGCGATGGACGAGGCGGTCAGCGCGACCAGCCCCTCCGCCACCGGACCGGGCTCTTCACCGAAGGAGGCGACCAGCGAGCCGACCGCGCCTTGCCCCTCCACGACGATGGGCTGGCCCAGGATGGCGCGGCCCAGGTGCACCCGCTTGAACGGCTCGCCCTTGGCCAGGGCCTCCGGCCGCGTCCCCTCCTTGGCGCCCAGGAGCACCGCGCAGTTGGTGCCGGGCACCATCGGCGTCGCCCCGGGGGCAGGCGGTGCGCACGCGTCCAGAGGGCGATGCCGTCGCGGTCCGCCAGCACCAGCCGGTGAGGGCGGGGCTGCAGCTGCTCGCCCAGGGCCTCCAGGCAGGGCGCGGCCCGCTCCAGGAGCTCGTGCAGCTGGACGACCCGTGCGCTCAGCTCGACGTCGGGGATGCGGCTCGGCGCTTCCATGGCCCCTCGAGGTTCAGAAGTGCGGCCGACGAGGCCGGCGCTCTCAGCTCCCGGCCTTCATCGACCGGGTGTCGAGCGAGTACTTCTTCACCAGCCGCTCGATGGACTTGCGGTGCAGGCCCGACTCGCGAGCCGCCTGGCTGATGTTCCCGCCGCAGCGCTTGAGGACGGTGGAGAGGTACTCGCGCTCGAAGTTCTCGAGCAGCTGCTCCTTGGCCTCCTTGAACGAGAGGTGCTCGTTGAAGGGCAGGGGGGCCTGCTTCTCCTGGCCGCGCAGGCGCGGCGGCAGATGGTCGACCTGGATCTCCTCGCCCTCGGCGAAGGTGAGCACGTGGCTGACGACGTTGGTCAGCTCGCGCACGTTGCCCGGCCAGCCGTAGTTCATCAGCACGTTCATCGCCGCCGGGCTGATGCGCAGGGGCCCGTGGCGGGCGACGACCTCGGGGTCGCTGAGCATCGCGCGGGCGAGGTGCGGGATGTCCTCCCGGCGCTCGCGCAGCGGCGGCAGCTGGATGTTGATGACCGAGAGCCGGAAGTAGAGGTCCTCGCGGAAGTTGCCCTGCGCGACCTCCTTGGCCAGGTCGCGGTTGGTGGCGGCGATGACGCGCACGTCCACCTCGATGACGTCGTTGGCGCCGACGCGCCGGACCTCGCGGTTCTCCAGCACGCGCAAGAGCTTGGGCTGCAGGTCGAGGCGCAGCTCGCCGAGCTCGTCCAGGAAGATCGTCCCGCCGTTGGCGCGCTCGAAGGCGCCCGGCCGGGCGCTGGTGGCGCCGGTGAAGCTGCCCTTCTCGTGGCCGAAGAACTCGCTCTCGATGAGGTTGGGTGGGATGGCGCCGCAGTCCAGCACCAGGAACGGGCCCTTGCGCCGCGGCGAGTACTCGTGGATGGCGTGGGCCGCCAGCTCCTTGCCGGTGCCGGTCTCGCCCTGGATGACCACCGGCACGTTCATCGGGGCGATCTTCTTGATGAGCCCGAAGATTTGCCGCATGCGCACCGAGTGGCCGATCATCCCCGACAGCGAGGCCTCGCGCTCGGGCTCGAGGATGATCTCCTCGTCCACGGGCACGAAGGCCAGCACCGTGTTGCCGATGCGGATCTGCGCGTTGGGCTGCAGGTAGGCCCGCTCGACGCGCCGGCCGTCCAGCCAGGTGCCGTTGGTCGACTCGAGGTCGATGAGCAGGAAGCCCTTGTCGGTGTGGGCGATCTCGATGTGCTGGCGCGAGACGGTCCGGTCCTCGAGCACCAGGTCGTTGGCCGGGTGCGTGCCGATGCGCAGCCGCTCGTGGTCGGTGATGAACTCCTTGCCCTGCCCGGGGCCCGATGCGATGGCCAGGCGGCACTTCTTGACCTTGAGGACGTTGGGGAGCTGGAAGACGGTCGAGGTGTGGGTGTGGTCTCGGCCCAGCTCCTCCTCGCCGGGGCTGGTGAGGATCTCTTCCTGGGAGTCGTCGATACCGGGCATAAGGGGTTGGGACTATAACAAGGGCGTTTGCGATGTGGAGGACCGGGAAGATGGTGCGCGAAACGCCCGGTCGCCCCGTAGGTGTTTGCCCGACGTCCACCCGAGCCACCCTCTCATGCCCCCCCGCCGCCGCGCCTCCCGCTCCACCTCGCGCAGCTCTTCGCGCCTGCTGTGCATCCTCTCGCGCAGCCGCTCTCTCTACTCCACCAAGCGTCTGCTGCAGGCCGCCAAGGCCCAGGGGCACCGGGCGGTGGTGCTCGACACCCTGCGCTGCCACGTGCTGGTCGAGAGCGGCGCGCCGCAGGTCTGGTACGGGACGGAGAGGGTGCCGCCGCCGGACGTGCTGCTGCCGCGCATCGGCACCAGCATCACCCGCTACGGCCTGGCGGTGGTCAGCCAGTTCGAGGCGATGGGGGTGCCGGTGGTCAACGGCGCGCGCGCCATCGCCACCAGCCGCGACAAGCTGAGGTGCCTGCAGGTGCTGGCGCGCGAGGGCATCCCGGTGCCGCGCACGCTGCTCGCGCACCATCGCGCCAGCGTCCCGCGCCTCGTCGAGCAGGTCGGCGGGCTCCCGGTCATCGTCAAGCTCATCCAGGGAACGCAGGGCGTCGGCGTGATGATCGCCACCACCGCGGAGGAGGCGCAGGCCCTGCTCAACACCTTCTGGGACCTGGGCCACGACATCCTCCTGCAGCAGTTCGTGCGCGAGTCGGAGGGGCGGGACGTGCGCGCCCTGGTCGTGGGCGACCGCGTGGTGGCCGCCATGCGCCGCCAGGCCAAGGCCGGCGAGTTCCGCTCCAACATCCACCGCGGCGCCGAGGGGACGGCCCTGCAGATCCCCCGCGAGTTCGCGCAGGTGTCCGTCCAGGCGGCCCGCGTGCTCGGCCTCGAGGTCGCCGGGGTGGACCTGCTGGAGTCCAAGGACGGCCCGCGGGTCGTGGAGGTGAACTCGAGCCCGGGCTTCGAGGGGCTCGAGGGCGCGACGCACACCGACATCGCCTCGGCCATCGTCCAGCATGCCGCCGCCGTCGCCGGCCGCGAGGTGTCCTGAGGCGGCGCTCCGGGGCGGATTCGGCCTGCCTACGAGACGAGCTTCCTCGTCTTCGCCGCCTGCTCCTCCACCCGCCTGCGCCACCCCGACGGGCAGCCTCGGGCGTGTAGCCGAGGTAGGCGCGGGAGAGCTTGGGCTCGAGGACGGCCAGCGGCAGGGTCAGGTCCACCGAGGTCCCGTCGTGGGCCACCAGCCGCAGCGCCTCGTCGGACGCGGCCACGAACAGCAGCGTGGTCCTGAGCCGCAGCACGTAGGCCCAGGCGATGTCCTGGTGCGCGAGCACGCGCTCGCCGCCCAGCAGGTAGCGCGCGACGACGGCGTCTTCGCCCAAGGTCGCGCCGGAGTTCGCGCGGGTGCCCACGACGACGAGGACCGCGCCGCACGCGAGCGCCATGGCCGAGGCCGGCCACCAGCGCTCGAAGGGCAGGGCGGTGAGCGGGAAGAGCAGGGTGGCCACGAAGCCGACGGCGACGCCCAGCCCCATGAGCACGCCGACCATGCGCACGGGCGTGTTGCCGCCGCTCCAGCTCTTCGCGTGGCCCACGGCGCCTAGGACCTGCGGCTCGAGTGGTTCAGGCCATCCGCCGCAGGATGATCGACGTGTTGATGCCGGCGAAGGCGAAGTTGTTGGTCATGATGATGTTCGGCTTCGCCTGCCGCGGGGCGCCCATGACGAAGTCGAGCGCGGGGATCTTCGGGTCCGGCTTCTCCAGGTTCTTGTTCGGCGCGAAGAAGCCGTCCTGGAACATCGACAGGCAGAACCCGGCCTCGATGGCGCCGCAGGCCCCGAGGGTGTGGCCGGTGAACCCCTTGGTGGAGCTGATGGGGATCTTGGTGCCCAGCACGCGGCTGACCGCGGTGGACTCGCAGAGGTCGCCGATGTCGGTCGCCGTGGCGTGCGCGTTGATGTAGTCCACCTTGTCCGGCGCAAGCTGCGCGTCCCGGAGCGACTCCTGCATCACGCGGGTCATGCCGTCGTCGGACGGCGCGGTCATGTGGTAGCCGTCGCAGTTGGTCGCGGCGCCGATGATCTCCGCGTAGATCCTGGCCCCCCGCTTCTGCGCGTGCTCCAGGCTCTCGAGGATGAGCGTGCCGGCGCCCTCGCCCACCACCAGGCCGTCGCGCTTCTCGTCGAACGGCCGCGGCGTCAGGTGCGGGGTGTCGTTGTAGCCGCGCGAGGTGGCGAACATGATGTCGAACACCGAGGCGTTGGTGATGTGCATCTCCTCGGCGCCGCCGCAGACCATGCAGTCCTGCAGGCCGTACTTGATGGCCTCGTAGCCGTAGACGATGGCCTGGCTCGAGGAGACGCAGGCGGAGCAGGTGGTGAGGATGCGCCCCCGGATGGAGAAGTAGGCGGCGAGGTTCGCCGGCGCGGTGTGGCTCATCAGGCGCAGGTAGGTCGCCGACTGGATGCCGTTGACGGTGCGCTCGACGGCCAGCTTGCGCACGTACTCCTCGCAGGCGGGCATGGACCCGGAGGTCGAGCCGTAGGCCAGGCCGGTGCGCGGGTTGGAGAGCGCGTCCGCGGGCAGCTGGGAATCCTCGACGGCCTTGGTCGTCGCCCAGGTGGAGAGCATCGCCACGCGGCCCATGGTGCGGGTCTTCTTCTTGGGCAGGATGGACAGGTCGGTGTTGCACACCGCGCCGAGCCGGGTGTTGAAGCCCTCGAGCTGGTCCCAGCCCTCCATCTTGACGATGCCGCTCTTGTTCTCGCGCAGCGACCGGGAGACCGCGTCCAGGCTGTCGCCGATGGGGCTGGTCAGACCGATGCCGGTGATGACGACTCGATGCGTGCTCATTCCTTCTCGCCTCTTCTTCGTCTCGTTCGCTTCGTTTGACTTTGAGGGGCCGCGATTCTACGCGAGCCCGCCATTGATGCCGATGACCTGCCCGGTGATGTAGGCCGCCTGATCGCTCGCCAGGAACGCGACCAGCGAGGCGACCTCCTCCGGCCTGCCGAGGCGCCGCATGGGGATCATCTTGACGATCTCCTCGAGCGGCGCGCCCTTGATCATGTCGGTCTCGACGAGGCCCGGGGCGACGCAGTTGACGGTCACGTTGCGGCGCGCGACCTCCTCGGCCAGCGCCTTGGTGGCGCCGATGAGGCCCGCCTTGGCCGCCGAGTAGTTGACCTGCCCGCGGTTGCCCCGGACGCCGGAGACCGAGGAGATGTTCACGATGCGGCCCCAGCGGCGGCGCACCATGGGCATCACCAGCGGCCGGGTCACGTTGTAGAAGCCGTCCAGCGTGCAGCGGGTGACCGCCTCCCAGTCCGGCCGCTCCATGACCGGGAAGGAGTTGTCGCGGGTGATGCCGGCGTTGTTGACGAGCACGCCGATGGGGTCCTTCTCGTCCTCGGCGGCCAGCTTCTCCATCGCCCGGCCGGCCTCGTCGGCGTTGGCGACGTCGAAGGGCAACAGCTCCACCTTGCCCCCGGCCGCCTCGATCCTCGCCTTGAGCGCCTGCGCGGCCTCGTGGTTCGAGCGGTAGTTGAGGATGACCGGGAAGCCGTCCTTGGCCAGCGCTTCGGCGATGGCGGCGCCGATTCCGCGGCTGGCGCCGGTGATGAGGGCGCGGGGCTTCATGGGTTGGGGACCTCCTCGTGAGTGCTGCGAAGGGCGCTCGCCGAGTTGCCGGCCACCAGGGCCACGTCGATGGCGGCCATCGGCGGGGTGGGCGGGAGCAGCGGGGCGGGCATCGGGGACTCGGCCTCTGTCATGGCGCTTCGACGTCGAGGGCCCAGTCGGCCTCGCCGGTCGTCGACAACGCGACCGGCCCGGGCGTGGGCTTGGAGACGGCGTCCAGCAAGAGCAGCGCCGCGGCGCAGGGGTGGGCGGCGAACGGGGCGGGGACGGAGCCGGGGACGCTGGCCTCGCGCAGGTTCGTCAGGCGCGCCCGGCTGTGGGGCCTCCGCTCGGCGGTGAGGTGGAAGGCCGCGGCGAAGGCGGCGAAGGGAACCTGGGGCGCGAAGGGCGCCGGGGGCGGCTCGTCGAGGGCGATCAGGACGAGCTCGCCGCCCCGGTCCTCGAGCCAGGCCATGGCCTCGACGACGCCCAGCGCGAGACTGCGCGGCCCGGCGGCGAGCGAGGTGGAGAAGGACGGGTTCCGGGTGGCGATGGAGACGTAGCCCGCCGAGGTGTTGTGGACGCTGTTGTGGAAGCGGGTGGGCGAGGGCAGGCCCTCGGGCTCGGTCGCCATCTGCACCAGCATCTCGACGGTGGTGACGATCTCGCCGTAGGCCGAGGTGTAGACGGTCGGCACGGTGGCGAGGTCGGCGCCGCCCTGCCTGGCGGCCTCGGCGAAGGCGTCGGCGGCGGCGCGGGTCAGCGGGCTCGCCCGGCGGCGGATTCCCGGCGCGAGCAGGGCTCCGGTCGGGGCGACCACCGCGGGGTCCGCCTTCCGGGCCGCAAACGCCGCCGCGTTCGGATAGCCGGGGGCCCACAGGCCCACGCCGTTGACGAACACGCCCTTCATGCGCTCGCCCCGAAGAGGACGGCGACGTTCGAGCCGCCGAACGCGAACGAGTTGCTCAGGACGGTGCGGCAGCGCAGCTCGCGGCGCTCGCGGCCAATGCTCAACGTCAGCGCCGGGTCGACCGGGTCGGCGCCCAGGCTCGCGGGGATCCAGCCCTGCTCGAGGGCCACCACCGAGAAGACGGCCTCGGTCGCCGCGGCCGCGCCCAGCAGGTGCCCGGTGTAGCCCTTGGTGGAGACCACGGGGATCTGGCCGCCGAGGAGGCGCGAGATGGCCTTGCCCTCGGCGGCGTCGTTGAGCGGCGTGGCGGTGCCGTGCGCATTGACGTGGTCGACGTCCTTGGCCGAGAGCCCCGCTTGCGCCAGCGCCTGGGCCATCGCCGCCTCTGCGCCCAGACCGTCCGGGTGCGGGTGGCTCATGTGGTGGGCGTCGCAGCTCTCGCCGACGCCGAGCAGCCGCGCGGGACCCTCGCCCTCGCGCTCGAGCAGCAGGAACGCCGCGCCCTCGCCGATGGTCGTGCCGTCGCGCTGGCCGCAGAAGGGCCGGCACGGCGTCTTCGAGAGGACCTCGAGGCTGTGGAAGCCGCACAGCGTGGTCTTGCACAGGCTGTCGGCGCCGCCGACCAGCACCGCGTCGACCAGCCCCGCGCGCAGGAGGCGGCGGGCGGAGCCCAGCACCTTGCCGCTGGAGGAGCAGGCCGTGGAGACGATGTAGCCCGGCCCCGTCGCACCGGTCGCCTGCTTCACCAGGTCGACGACGCCGTGGAAGGAATGCTGGCGCTCGAAGTCGTAGGCCGCCGGCAGCGAGCCCGTCGCGCGGTGCGCCGCGAAGGCCCTCTCGGTCTCCAGGATGCCGCCGGTGCTGGTGCCGAGCACCACGCCCACCCGGCCAGCGCCCCAGCGCCTGATCGACTTCCTCATCGCCGGCAACAGTTCCTGCAAAACGCAGAAGGCGATTCGGGCAACCCGGCTGTCGTAGGCCGACCACTGGGAGGGCAGGGGCTCGAGCGGGTGCGGCACCTCGCCGCAGAAGGTCGCGAAGGGCAGGTCCCAGGCACAGGCCTTCAGGCCCGAGCGCCCGGCAGACAGGCTCGCGAGCACCTCTCGGGTGCTCAGGCCCAGAGCGTTGCCAGCCGCGTACGCTGTCACCGGAAAGGAGGCCATGAAAGACGCGAAGCCATAGCAGAGCCCGCGCGGCGGCGTCAACGAGGGAGTCCACGAAAAAAAGCGTCAAATCGGGGGCTTATCTACTGCCGGGCCGCCGCGGGGCTGGCCCCGTCTTCTGCGGTCCAACGCTGCTCGGCAGAGGTCGGCACGACCAAGATGGTCCTCGCCTGTCGAGGCGCAAGGCGGCGGAACGGCGAGGCTTTTGACCGTGTCCAGGACAATGGCGACAACCCCGAAAGTCTGTTGAGGCGCAAACGCAGCCGGTGCTAGAGTCCCGCAACTTTTTTGGAAGGCCGGCGCGGGGACTTCGTCCAAGTCGTCGGCAGCGAAGCAAGGGGAGTGAAGACCTCGGTCCAAATCCAAGGTGGGCCGGGGAACGGATCCATGGAAGAGCTCGAGCGCGAGATCAAGCAGCTCATCATCGACAGCCTCCACCTGGAGGATGTCCAGCCCTGCGACCTCAAGTCGGATGCACCGCTGTTCATCGAGGGGCTGGGGCTGGACTCCATCGACGCGCTCGAATTGGCCGTGGTCATCCGCAGGAAGTACGGCGTCCGCACCCAAGCCGACGACCGAGAGAACGCCAAGATCTTTGCGAACGTGAAGAGCCTGGCCGCCTACGTTGCCGCGAACCGGCAGGCGAAGGCTTAGGAGAGCGCGATGCCCACCATGACCCGCGACCAGGTTTACGAGAAGGTCAGCTCGATGATGGCCGAGATGTTCGATCTCGACCGGGCCAAGATCACGCCCGAGTCGAAGTTCGAGGACCTCGACCTGACCAGCATCGATGCCATCGACCTCGTCGTGGAGCTGCAGCAGCTGACCGGCAAGAAGGTCAACGAAGAGGGCCTGAAGAAGGTCCGCACCGTGGGCGACATCGTCGCGCTCGTCGCCGACCACCTCACGGGCGCGGAGGCGAAGGCCTAGCTGGCGGCAGGCGTCTCGCTCGCCGCTCGGGCTTGCCCGCCTCGCCGCTGTAGAAGATGACCGCCCCCTACCGTCTCGTCGTCCACCCCCTGGACGCGCTCGTCGCGTTCGGCGATGCGGGCGAACGCACGGCTGCGCAGCTCCTCTCGGACGTCGCCGCCGTCCGCCAGGCGTTGCCGCCGGCACCGACGCCCGGGGACGAGCTCGTCGTCATCTGCCAGGACCGCTACCGCTTCGCGGCGGCAGTCCTGGCCTGCTGGCAGGCGGGTTACGGGGTCGCCCTGCCGCCCAACGGCGCGCTGGAGACCATTCGGGCTCTCTGCCGCAGGCCAGGCGTCCGGGGGCTGCTCGACGACATCGATGCGGGCGAGGGGATCGACCTGCGCTCGCTCATGGACCGGGGTATCGCCGGCGAGCCCATCGCGCCGGTCGATCCGGGCCGGCGCGTGGCGACGATGTACACCTCGGGGTCGACCGGCGATCACCAGGCCTGCCCCAAGGTCGCTTCCCAGCTCATCGGCGAGGCCCTGGCCCAGGTCCACACCTTCCACCTGGCGGCCGGCTCGCGCTTCTGCGCCACCATCCCCAGCCATCACATCTACGGGCTGCTCTACTCGGTGCTGGCGCCGCTGCTGTGCGGGGCCTCGTTCCTGCGCGAGACGCCCTTCTATGCCGAGACCGTCGTCGGCGCGCTCGAGCGCTTCCGCTGCGACGTGCTGGTGACGGTGCCTGCCCACCTGCGTGGCCTGGAGGTGCTGGACGCCCTGCCTCGGGTCTCTCGCACCTTCTCGTCGGCGGGGATGCTGCCCGACGAGACCGCGCTCCTGTTGCGCGACAAGTTCGGCATGAAGGTGACCAACGTCTTCGGCTCCTCGGAGACCGGCGGCATCGCCTGGCGCGACGACCCGGCCGCGGCCTGGACCCCCTTCCCCGGCGTGACGATCGCCGCGGGGGAGGAGGCGCAGCTGCTGCTCGAGTCGCCCTTCGTCGCTCCCGACGCGCCCAAGCCCTTGCAGTGCGGCGACCGCGTGTCGCTCGATCCGGGCGGCACCTTCCGGCTGCTGGGCCGCCTCGACGGCGTGGTGAAGGTGGGCGGCAAGCGCGTAGCGCTGGCCGAGGTCGAGCAGCGGGTGCTGGCGATTCCCGGCGTCAGGGACGCGGCGGCGATGGCGGTGGACGTCGACAACGCCCGCGGCCAGGAGATCTGGCTCGCGGTGGCGACCGACCGCTGGACCCCCGCGGCCATCAAGTCGAAGCTGCGCGAGTGGTTCGACGCCGCCGCGCTGCCCCGACGGATCAAGCTCGTCGACGCCCTCCCGCGCGAGGCGAACGGCAAGCTCACCCGTCACCGCCTGCGAGACGTGTTCGAAGGCCCGCGGCCCGCGGACCCGCCCGAGAGCGCGCCGCCGCACAAGGAGCCATGATGGCCGAGTCCTTCCGACCTTGCGGGCTGGTGCCCACCTACGACAACCCGCGGACCATCCGCAAGGTCGTGGAGCGAATCCGCGCCTTCATCCCCGACGTGGTCGTGGTCGACGACGGCAGCGCGGCGGAGGGCCGCGAGGCGGTGGCGGCGCTCGGACGCGAGGGGCTGGCCCACGTGCACCACCGCGAGCAGAACGGCGGCAAGGGCGCGGCGGTGAAGACCGGGTTCGAGGTGGCGCACCGGCTGGGCTTCGCCCATGCGCTGCAGGTGGACGCCGACGGCCAGCACGCCATCGAGGACATCCCGAAGTTCCTGGAGGCGGCGCGCAAGCAGCCCGAGGCCCTGGTGCTGGGCGCGCCCATCTTCGACGCCACCGCGCCCAAGGGCCGGCTGCGCGCCCGGCAGATCACCTGCTTCTGGACCAACCTCGAGACCGGCGGCAAGGTCATCGACGACCCGATGTGCGGCTTCCGGCTCTACCCCGTCGAGCCGGCGCTGCACTGCGGGGCCTCCGGCGAGCGGATGGACTTCGACCCGGAGATCGCCGTGCGCCTGGTGTGGATGGGCCTGCCCGTGGTGAACATCCCCACCAAGGTCCACTACGTGAGCCGGGAAGAGGGCGGCGTCTCGCACTTCCAGATGTTCTGGGACAACGTGCGCATCAGCTGGATGCACACGCGCATGGTGCTCCTACGGATGCTGCGGCCGTTCGGTGCGGGACCCAGGCCACTCAAGGTGCTGCCGCCCAAGGCGTAGCGAGCGCCCTTCGACCCCGACTTCCATTCGGCGCGTCGCTTCCTTCCGAATGGGAGCCTTTGATGCGAAAGAAGGCTTCATGAAGCCCACCTCCAAGCGTCCGGTCATCGGCCCGTCCGGCCGGGAGAGGACGACGATCGCCGTCGGCGTGAAGCCGCTCTCCGTGGAGGACGTGCTCGCGCTCGCGCACGGCCGCGCCCGCGTGGCCCTGGATCCCAAGCCCGCGCTGCGCAAGCGCATCCGCGCCAGCAACGCGCAGCTCACCAAGCTCTTGGGCCACGCCGGCAACGTCTACGGCGTCACCACCGGCTTCGGCGACAGCTGCGAGAACCCGGTCAGCCAGGCGCTGGCGCTGGAGATGCCACGCAACCTGATGCGCTTCCACGGCTGCGGCACCGGGCGCACGCTGGGCGAGGTCGAGGCGGCGGCGGTGCTGGCGGTGCGGCTGGCGGCGCTCTCGCGCGGCTACTCGGGCGTGCGCGAGGCGCTGCTCGAGCGGCTGTGCGAGCTGCTCGACCACCGCATCCTCCCGGTCATCCCCGAGGAGGGCTCGGTGGGGGCCAGCGGCGACCTGACCCCGCTCTCGTACGTCGCGGCGCTGCTCGCCGGCGAGCGCGAGGCGCGGGTCGGCGGCGTGGTGGTCGAGGCGGCGAAGGCCCTGAAGAAGGCCGGGCTCCAGCCGCTGACCCTGGGCCCCAAGGAGAGCCTGGCGGTAATGAACGGCACCAGCGTCATGACCGCGCTGGCCTGCGTCGCCTACGAGCGCGCCGAGCGGCTGGCCCGGTTCGCCGCGGTGGTGACCGCCATGGCGAGCGACGGGCTCAAGGGCGAGCCCGCCCACTTCGACGACCGGATCTTCGCGCTCAAGCCGCACCCCGGGCAGCGGCAGTTCGCGCGCTGGGTCCGCGAGCACCTGGAGTACGACGCGAAGAAGGGGCGCAGCGCCCAGCGCATCCAGGACCGCTACTCCATCCGCTGCGCGCCGCACGTGGTGGGCGTGCTGCTCGACGCGCTGCCGTGGATCAAGCAGACCCTGGAGATCGAGCTCAACAGCGCCAACGACAACCCGCTCGTCGACCCGGAGACCGGGGAGATCCTGCACGGCGGCAACTTCTACGGCGGCCACGTCTGCTTCGCGATGGACGGCCTGAAGAACGCGGTGGCCAACGTCGCCGACCTCATCGATCGCCAGATGGCGCTGATGTGCACGCCGCACTTCAGCAACGGCCTGCCGGCGAACCTGGTGGCCATCACCGGGCCGGAGAAGGTGGCGCACCACGCCTTCAAGGCCATGCAGATCTCGGCGTCGGCGCTCACCGCCGAGGCGCTCAAGCTCACCATGCCGGCCTCGGTCTTCAGCCGCTCCACCGAGTGCCACAACCAGGACAAGGTCTCGATGGGCACCATCGCGGCGCGCGACGCGCTGCGAGTGCTGGAGCTGACCGAGACGGTGGCGGCGATCGGCCTGCTCGCGACCTGCCAGGCGGCGGACATCCGCGGCCTCGACAAGATGAAGAAGCGCACCCGCGAGATGCACGCAGCCGTCCGCGCCTTCGTGCCGATGAACACGGCGGATCGGCGGCAGGACGTGGACATCGCCGCGGTGCTGGAGAGGCTGCGCCGGGACGAGCTGCCGCTCCCCAAGTAGCCAGAGGGCTCGCGGGTCCGGTCAGGGCGACACGGTTCCGGTCCCGAACATGTTCCCGGTGCCGGTGCCCACGGCGCTGCCGTTCACGGTGAGCGTGCCGCCGCCCTTGTTGATGGTGGCCGGGGCGACCATCGTGGCCGAGCCGGCGATGGTCATTGCGTGCCCGGTCATGTGGACGGTGGAGTTGCCGGCCATGAGCAGCGTCTGGCCCGGCTCGACGGCACGGAAGTCGGCGTTCAGCTCGAAGCTGCCCCCGCTCTTGTCGATGGAGATGGGGCCACCGGGCAGGCGTCCGCCGGACGAGCTGAAGGCCTGGGGCGCGCCGCCGGAGATACGGACTGCGCTCGTGCCCCCGCCGCTGGCGCCGATGTCCAACGCGCCCCGCAGGGCGAGCGCGCCGCCGGAGAAGCTGCCGATCTCCGCCCAGAAGCGGCCGTTCACAGTCAGCGCGGATCCGGGCTGGATGGACCACTGGGGCAGGTGCGTGCAGCCGGCGTCGAACATGGCGAAGTGGACGTCGTTGAACTGGAGCGCGGCGGGCACGTCGATGAGGTAAGGGCCCCCGGGGTCGCAGTTGCCGGGATTGCCGGGCTTGGCGACGAAGAGCGCCAGGTTGCCGAGCATCAGCGTCGCGCCCGCCGCCACTTGAAGCACGGTGTGCGGCTGGCCGTTCGCCCCCGAGAGCTCGAGCGGAGCGCTCCCGGTCGTGGGCGCTCGGAAGGTTCCGGCCAGGACCTGCAGGCTCTCCAGGACGAGGGGGCCAGTTCCGGCGTAGCCGACCTCGCCGCCGGTCTTGTCGATGACGAAGCCCGGATGCGGCCAGCCCGTGGAGGCTTGGTTGATGGTGTAGACCTGCGCGGAGGCGCCGAGGAAGCGGATGAGCGCCGTGCCGCCGCGTGGATCGAGGGCGTCGCGCTGGAAGACGTTCCCCGCGCCCCACAGGTCGAGGTTGCCGTTGCTGACCACGTCGTCGCCGCCCGCCAGGCGCAGGGTGCCGCCGACGTCGATGGTGCGGCCGAGCAGGTCAAAGGTCTTCGAGCCGCCGCAGCCGCCGCCGGAGTCGCCGAGCGTGAGGTGATTGACCGCCAGGTGATCCGTCACGTCGATGCGGTGAACGGTGTCGGTGCAGGCGCCGGAGGCGTGGCCGATGAAGAGGGTGCCCGAGCCGTGCTGAAAGGTCGCGGCCGGGGCGATGGTCACCGGCGTGTTGTCCACCTGGTTGGACTCGATGCGCAGCTCGCCCGCCGGAGCGCGGAAGGCGCCGCCCAGCAGCCGGAAGGCGTCGTCGCCGAAGACCCGGAAGCTGGTTGCGGAGTTGGCGCTGCCCAGGAAGGTGCCGCCGGCCTGGAGGTAGCTGCCGGTGCGAGCCGCCGAGGTCCCCAGGGCCACCGTGTTGCCTGAGGCCTGGGTCAGGGTCCCGGGGTAGCTAGCGGCGAGCTCCAGCCCTTGGATGGCGACCGGGACGTCGATGGTGCAAGCGCAGGCGACCCCGATACAGGTGCTGTCGAAGTGCGCGACCTCGCCGGCGGCGGGCACCGCCGGCGGGATCCAGTTCTTGGCGTTCTGCCACGAGGCATCGCCAGCCTCGCCCGTCCAGGTCTGCGGCAGCGCCACCTTCAGGCTCACCGCGGCGCTCGCCGTACCACCGGTCCCGTCCGAGATGGTGTAGCCGAAGCTCTCATCGCCCCGGTACCCGCTCTCCGAGCGGTAGGTCACGACGGCGCCGTCGGTGGTGGCGGTGCCGTGCATGGGGAGTCCCACGGCGACCACGACGAGCGCCTGGCCGTCGGGGTCCGAGTCGTTGCCGCGCACGTTGAGGGTGAAGGTGGCCTCCGACAGCGCGATGGCCGAGTCGTCTCGAGCCACGGGCGCCCGATTCACCAGGAAGGGGTAGGGCGAGTTGCCAGCGGCGAGCGTGTCGCCTGCCCCGTTGTCGGCGACCACCGTCGCCAGATAGCGAGCCCCTGGGACGAGCGGGCAGGAGGCGAAGGAGGCCGAGAGGGTGGAGACGGTCTGCTCGGTGCAGACCACGGTGGCGCCGTTCACGTCCAGGATCGCGGCGCGATAGGTCGCGGCGTTGGCCGAGGCCGACCAGGTGATCGTCGCGAACTCCCCGCCAGGCAGGAGGTGCTGGAGGTAACCGTCAGCCACGGTGTCGGACGGGCCGGTGACGCCCAGAACGGTGAAGGCCAGCGGGCCAAGGGGCGTGATGGTCACGTCGGTGGCGGCCGTGTTCCCAAAGAGGTCCTCCACCTGGACGCGGGCGTTGCCGGGGCTCGCAGGCGCCTCGAACTCGCCCGTGGCGGCGTCGATGAGGCCCGCGCCGCTCGCGAGGCTGAAGGTGTACGGCGTCCGGGTGCCCGAGGCGGTGAAGGTGAGCGTCCCCAGGATGGGCACCTGCGGACTGGTAGGCGCGAGGGAGGGGATCGTCGTCGACTTCTCGAGGGTGGCGGCGTCCGAGCCCTGGTTGCCGGCGGCGTCCGTTGCGGTGACGGTGACGGTGGCCGGCCCTTCGGGCAGCGCCGTGAGGTCGAGGGCGAAGCCCCAGGCCGAGGCGACGCAGGTGCCGGTGGCGAGCGCCGGGCCGACGGCGAGCGACACGGTGGCGCCGTCCTCGGAGCAGGAGCCAGCGATCGAGTAGGCGGCCTGGTTCGACCGGTTCACGTAGCCGCCGTGAGCGAGCGAGGTGATCGCGATGGACGGCGGCAGGGTGTCCTTGATCAAGGTCACGGTCGTCGACCGAGCGACGGCGCCAGAAGAGGAGGCGTGGACTGCGACGAGCCAATGCCCTCCCTGTCCAAGGCCCAGCGTGTCGAGAGTCGCCGCGAACGTGGTCCCATCGCACGTCGCGCTCCCGCCAGCGGCCGCGCCGTCGACCTCCAACGTCACCTCGCGGCCGGACTCGCTGCAGTGCCCGCTCACCGGGAAGCTCGCGGAGTCCTCAACAGGACCGATCAGCGCTCCGTCGGACGGGGAGGTGATGGAGACGGAAGGCTGCGCCTCGCCAACGCAGACGCCGCTCCGGCAGCGCTCGCCCGCAAGGCAGTGCCCGGCTTCGCCTTCGAAGGCCGCACGGTAGCCGGAGGGGTCGAGGTCAGGCTGGCAGGTGCGGCAAGGTGAGGAGGGATCCACGCTGCCCGCGGGCTGCGCCTCGCCATCGATGGTGCAACCGGGGGCGCACCGGCCTTCGACGCAAGCCTCGCCACCGGCACACGCGGGGCAGGGCCGGCAGAGCCCGTCGACACACCACGTCGCCTCGGCGCAGTCGGACTGCTGCGAGCAGCGGCCGGAGACCGAGAACGGGACGTCACATGCCGCCAACAAGGTCAGGGCCAGCAGGGCAGAAGGGTGAATCACGAGCCCCGGTGCAGGCTGGCGTGCTGCTGGCATCGTGGTCGTCTCCTCTGCCCCAGGTGTCGCTCGGCTAGCGCCAAGGAGGATAGCAGCCCGAGCTCAGGATTCCCCGAACCCGAGTCGGGCGGGCCCTCGCCGGGTTCGCGGTTGCCTCGGGTCGCGCACCGTGCGATGGAGGCTCCATGTTCACGACCCTCTCCGCCCTCGTCGCGGCCGCGCTCCTCCAGGCCGCGCCGGTCACCCCGGCTGCCGCTCCGGCGCCTGCCGCCACACCCGCCGCGGCGACCGCACCCGCGGCCCCTCAGGCCTACTCGGGCCTCGGCGCGGGAAGCATCCCCAAGGAGCTCGTCGAGAAGTACGCGCCCAGGCCGTTCGACGCGGAGCTCGACGCGCAAGGTCCAGATGATGATGGACGTGCGCGCGCCGGGCATGGGCCTGCCTTCCCCCAAGGGCGACCGGCTCTTCTTCAGCTGGAACGTCACCGGCACCAAGCAGGTCTGGCGCCTCGACGGCCCGGACCGCTTCCCGGTCCAGCTGACCGGCGGCGAGGACAACACGAGCGTGGTCGAGGTCACCCCCGACGGGAAGACGCTCGTCGTCCAGCGCGACCGCAAGGGCGAGGAGAACCCGGGGCTCTACCTGCTCGACGCGGCGGGCGGGCCGCTCGTCGCCCTCCAGCACCGCGAGAAGGTGCAGACCCACTTCCAGTTCCTGACCGAGGACGGCCGGTGGCTGTACTTCCGCGCGAACGACCAGAAGCCCGACTCGTACGTGCTCTACCGCTGGGACCTGAAGACGAACAAGAAGGAGAAGGTCCTCGACGAGCCCGGCTTGTGGGCCATCGACGACCACCGGCCCGACGGGCGGCTGCTCTTGCGCAAGGACGTCGGCAGCATGCAGGCCGAGTACTTCGAGCTGGCGCCCGGCGCGGCGACGCCCACCCCGCTGTTCGGCCAGGGCGAGAAGATCGAGTACGAGGCGCAGTACGCCGCGGCGAGCGGCGAGGTCCTGGTGCTGACCAACAAGCTCTCCGACTTCCGGCGCCTCTACCGCTGGAAGGAGGGCAAGTTCGAGCCGGTCACGCCCGAGCTGAAGTGGGACGTCTACGGCTTCGCCATCGACCAGGCGCGCAGCCGCATCCTCACCATGACCAACGAGGGCGGCTACCTGCGGCTCGGGGCGCTGGACGCCAGGACCTACAAGCCCCTCGCGCTGCCCAAGCTGCCCGCGGCCGACCACGTCGTCTTCGGCTACACCACCCGGGACGGGCGCTACTCGACCCTGGGCGTGGAGACGAGCCAGTCGCCGCGCACGAGCTACGTCTACGACTGGCAGAAGAAGTCGCTGGTCCGCTGGGTGGTGCCCAGCGCCCCCGAGGTCGACACCTCGAAGTTCGCGGTGCCCACTCTGGAGTCCTACCCGGCGCGCGACGGCACGCCCATCCCCATGTTCGTACGCCGCCCGAGCAGCTGCCCGGGACAAGCTCCGTGCCCGGTGGTGGTCGAGTTCCACGGGGGGCCGGAGTCCCAGGCGATGGCGGGCTTCAACCCCTACGCCCAGCTCTTCGTGGACCGGGGCTTCGTCTTCGTCCAGCCCAACGTGCGCGGCAGCGACGGCTACGGCAAGAAGTGGCTCGACGCGGACAACGGCGCCAAGCGCCTGGAGGTCATCACCGACATCGAGGACTGCGCGAAGTTCATCCGCGAGAAGTGGGGCAAGGACGGCAAGGCGCCCAAGATCGCCGCGACCGGCGGCAGCTACGGCGGCTACTCCACGCTGATGGCCATGACCCGCTTCGCCGGCGCCTATGACGCCGGCGTCTCCAACGTCGGCATCTCCAGCCTGCTGACCTTCCTGAACAACACCGCGCCCTACCGGCGCATCCTGCGCATCTCCGAGTACGGCGACCCGGAGAAGGACCAGGCGGTGCTGAAGCAGCTCTCGCCGGTGACCTACGTGGAGAAGACCTCCGCGCCGCTGCTGCTCATCCAGGGCCTGACCGACCCGCGCGTCCCCGCGGGTGAGGCCATCCAGATCCGGGACTCGGTCGCCAGGCGAAATGTCCCGGTGGAGCTGATCATCTTCGCGGACGAAGGCCACGGCGCGCAGAAGCGCGAGAACCGGGTGCAGACCCTGGGGCAGACGCTGCTCTTCCTGGAGAAGCACCTGCAGTAGGCGAGCGTCCACGCACGGTGGTTCCGAAGTGGTTGCCCGGGGCGGGCTCGTCTGTCAGGCTGCCACGCACTGGCCGTTCAATTCCGCCCCGGAGCCACCCGTGACCGTCTCCCAAGTCCGCAAGGAAATCTCCACCGCGCTCGCCACCGCGAACCGCGTGTCCGCCGCCGAGGCGCGCCGCATCGTGTCCTCGGCGCAGGACGGCAAGGTCACCGCCGCCGAGTCGAAGCTCATCGTCGATCTCTTCGATCGCGCCAGCGGCCCGGGCGGGGCGAAGGCGCCGTCGATGACCGCCGGGGCCAAGAGCGTCTTCGACGAGTTCTTCCTCAAGGTCGGCCTGCCCGCGGGCAGCGGCCTCGCGGTCGTGCAGCAGCGGATCGAGGCGACGCTCGCGACCGTCCGCTTCCGCGCCCCGCTGCCCAAGGCGCCCAGCACCGCGAGCTCCATCCGCGTCCCGCTCGACGGCGGCCGCGAGGCCTGGCTCAACCTGTCCAAGGGCACCTTCGTCCTCAACGACTCCTCCAGCGGCAAGGCGTGCTGGTACGGCCCCGTCGCGCTTCAGGCCGCGCCCCCCGCGCAGGCCTACACCCAGGTCGCGCGCAGGGTGCTCGACGAGCTGGGGCTGGGGCAGATGACCGTCAACATCTCCCAGTCCGAGGCCGAGCGGCAGAGCAAGCTGGGCGGCACCATCGGCTTCGAGCAGGCGCTGCGCGCCTCGCTCCAGAGCTTCCTCGCCAACGGCGAAGGCTCGGGCAGCTTCCTCAACATCCTCAACGAGACGGGCCCGGTCGACGGCGCCCCGGCCGACCCGAACGAGGCGGTGCGGTTCTTCCTCAACCGCCCGTCCACGACCATCGCGCTGGTCCCGATGGTCGTCACCGACAAGGACAAGAGCCAGGGCATCTTCCCGCCCGAGAACGGCGAGCCGGTGAAGGAGAACTGGGTCTTCACCGTGCGCGCGCCGGATCTCTCGGAGACGCTGCACTGGGCCGTGACCGACCGTTCGGGTGCCACCCCGACCTTCAACTACGGCTTCGACTGACGGTCGGCGGCTCCGGTCGCTCGGCAGCGGGGCGATGGGACAAGCTCGCCGGGCGCGCCGAGGCTATGGCGGTCCTACCTTCCAAGCGGCTCGGTGAGGAGCCGTAGGGAAAGAGGAGGACACCGCCATGGCCCAGGTCGATCCAGTCCCGAAGGACATGCACACCGTGACGACCAACCTGGTCGTGCGCGACTGCGCCAAGGCGATCGAGTTCTACCAGCGCGCTCTCGGAGCCCGAGAGGTCATGCGGATGCAGGCGCCGGACGGCAAGAGCATCTGGCACGCCCACCTGAAGGTCGGCGACACGGACCTGTTCCTCAACGACGAGATGCCTGGGATGAGCTTCGCCGCGCCCACCCCGGACGCCCCGGCGCCGGTCTCGATGTGGCTCTACGTCTCCGACTGCGACGCGGCCTTCCGGCAGGCCACCGCCGCAGGGGGCACCTCGACGATGGAGCCCCAGGACATGTTCTGGGGCGACCGCTGCGCCGGCATCCTCGACCCGTTCGGCTACTCCTGGTCCTTCGCCACGCACCAGAAGGACATGTCCGAGGAGGAGATGCGCCGCGAGGGCGAGAAGTTCGCGCAGGAGCTGCAGGCCCAGGCCTCGCAGCCGACCTGAGCCTCCGCTGTCGCCTCACGGCAGGGGTTGTTGCGGCTCCGGGACGACCTCTCGGAGCCACGCGGCGATCTGCCTGCCCAGCTCCTCGCGCTCGAGCAGCAGCGCGAAGTGACCGCTTGGGGTCTCCACCAGCCGGGTCGAGGGGTTCGGCGGAGCCTTGGCCAGATAGCGCCGCGTCCCGTCGATGCCCACCATCCGGTCGCGCAGCCCATGGATCGCCAGGACGGGCAGCTGGGGTGGGGGTTGCTGGTCGGCGAACCCGCCGGAGACGAGCAGCAGTCCCGACAGGCGTCCCGCGAGCTGCGGAGCGAGCACGGTCGCGCCGTTCGCTCCGTTGGACAGCCCGCCCAGGACCACGCGCTGGATGCCCCTGCGCTCGAGCCAGCGCAGCGTCGCCTCCAAGGTCGCGGGACCGTCGCCTGCCCACCACCGCCCGTCGAAGCCCACCGAGGGACACACGGTCATCAGCCCGGCCTCTCCCGCGGCGCGGGCCGCGAGCCAGCAGGTGAGGGTGAAGTTCCCGGTGAAGCCGTGGAGGAAGACCAGGGCGCCCTTGGGCGAGGTGCTCGGGCCCGGGGCCTCGAAGACGACCGCGTCGAAGCGCCCGGCGCCCTGCCGGCCCAGCATCGTGGCGAGGACGGGGCTCGCGGTGGGCCCGTGCCGGGCGCCCATCTCCCGGTAGGCGCCCAGCATCGCGTCCTGGACTCCCTCGAGCTCCGGCGCAGGCAGCAGGTGCAGCGCTCCTCCCCAGCGTGCGCCCATCAGGCTGACGTCGCGCTCTTCGACGAGCGTCGCGAGCCGCGAAGGCGTCTCCTCGGGAAGAACGAATCTCGCCGACCGGCGAGACGGCCAGGAGGCGGGCGAGCGCGAGCGCAGTGACGAGGAGGACGCCGCCGCCCGAGACGAAGCGCAGGCGCCCAGGCAGGAGCAGCCCGAGGAAAGCCAGGAAGGCTCCGGCCAGGTAGCCCAGGCTCCAGGCCGAGACGGAGGCCAGCAGGGCGGCGGCGGACACCCCGGCGACCCCGAGACAGCCCGAGAGGCCGAGCACGCTGACGAGTCGTCTTCGCACGAAGCCGCTTCCGTGACCGCGGCCGCTAGTAGTGCGACACCATGACGGTGTACGGCGTGCACTTAGGCGGTGCGTCCTGCTTGCGCGAGACCTTGACCAGGAAGGTCGAGTCCTTGGCGTCGGAGGGGTAGAACGAGCCGCAGGTGAAGCCGTCCGCGGTTGTCGGGCAGTCGCTGCCTTCCCTCACGGCGACGCACATCTGGATGTTCGGGTCGGCGGTGTTGAGCGACACGTAGATGGAGTGCGAGCCGAACCAGCCGTGGCTGTCGGCGGAGAAGCGGATGGTGTCCTCGTCGCCGGCCGCCGGCAGCACGCCCTGGTAGCTGGCGCTGGAGTGGCTCTCGGTCATTTGGCCCAGGTTGGTGGCGTCGGCGCAGAAGGGGCCGGTGTCGAGCGCGTCGTGGCACTCGCAGCCGTCCTCCACCTCGCCGTTGGTGTCGAACCAGCCGGCGTTGCACGCGTCGATGCTGCAGGTGCCGCTCGCGCAGGTCGGGGTGGCGTTGGCGACCAGGCACGCCGCCTCGCAGGTGGTGCCCTGGGCGACCAGGGGGATCTGCAGGAAGTTGCCGTTGGGGTCGTTGGTCTCCACCGAGACCGCGCCGGTGAACTCGGCCGTGGCGTCGGCGCGGAACTCGACGTTGAGCTCCAGGCGCTGGCCGCGCTTGAGCGTCGCCGGCAACACCGGGAGGGTGCGCAGGGTGAACAGCTCGCTCGAGCCCTGCACCAGGCTCACGCCCATCACCTTCAGGTCTCCCCAGCCCGCATTCTCCACCGTCACCGGCAACATCTTGGTCCAGCCCTTGTTCACCTTGCCGAAGTCGAGCGACTCGGGGCTCGCCGCCGCCTTGGGCTCGAGCACCAGCGCGCGCACGGGGATGGAGAGCGTCTTGTGGTTGTTGACGTTGGTGGCCAGGTCCACCGAGGCGTCCACCTCCCCCGGCGTCTTGGAGGTCAGCTTGACGGTCAGCTCGGCGCTCTCCAGCGGCTGGAGGGCGAGCGAGGTCTCGGCGCCGGGCAGCGTGGCCTCGACGTTGTCGCCGCCGCCGGTCACGGCGAGCTTGGAGAGGGTCAGCTCCGAACCGCCCTGGTTGAGGATGGTGACCTTGGCGGTCTTGGCGGTGCGGCGGTCGACCTCGCCGAAGTCCACCGCGGCGGGGTCGGCCAGCGGCGACGGGCCGCTCAGGCTGGTGGCCAGCGCGACGATGGTGGCGGGCTTCACCGCCGGGTCGACGGAGCGGATGGTGATGGTCGCCTTGGTGAAGCGCGACGCCGTGGGGGTGAAGACCACCGGCAGCTCCAGCTTCTCGCCCGGCAGCAGCGAGGGGGCCGCGGGCAGCGCGCCCGGCTGGACGTCCTCGGCGTCGCTCTCCACCTGGGCGAGGTCGAGCGAGATGTTGCCGTAGCCGGTGTTCTCGATGCTGATGCTCTGGGTGACGGTGTCGCCAATCCAGGCGGCGCCGAAGGTGAGCTGGCCGGGGGAGGCCACCATCGCCGGCTCGCCGATGAGCCGCCGCAACAGCGGGATGGCCAGCTCGCCCGCCGGGACGCGGTCGGGGCTGTCGTCCGCCGAGGCGTCGGTGTAGCTGACGAGCAGGTTCACGTCGTCGCTGCTGCCGCCGGCCACCGGCACGTGCCGCACGGTGACGTCGATGGCGCCGGGGATGACGAAGGGCGGCTTCTGCGCGGTCTCGACCACGAAGTCCGTGCGCTTGGTGTCCGAGAGGACGATGCGCTTGACGGCGATGCGCCGCTCGCCCTCCTGGATGACGGTCACCTTCTGCGAGGTGTCGCAGCCGGGCTTGACGCACTGGAAGGTGAGCCACTTCGGGTCGGCGGAGAGCCCGGGCTTCTTCTCCGGCACCGGCTTGACGGGCGGCGGCGCGGAGCAGGCGAGGACGGAGAGCGACAGCGGGAGCAGGGCGCGCAGGAGGGTCTTCATGGCATCACCTCATTGCACCCGGAACGAGCCGTTCTCGCGGATCAAGTCGAGGGCGTAGGCGAAGTCCCCCTTCTTGCCCAAGGTGGCCGGCTTCTCGGCCACCGTGACCCCGTTCACCCAGACGGTGACCGTGGCGTTGGTGGAGGAGTGGTTGAAGCAGATTCTGGTCGATGGCCCCGGAGACGTCGCCGGGGTTGAGCACCACGCTGCCGCCGGTGAGGTAGGCGATGAGCGCGTCGATGCTGATGCCCAGGAGCGAGGCCAGCAGCTGGGTCGGCAGCGAGGAGCAGTCCTCGGTGTACTGGAGCAGCACCCGGTACTTCCCGTCCTCCTTGGGGTTGACCAGGATGACGCGCTGCGGATTGAGCTTGGCCCCCAGCGCCATCCAGGTCGGCGTCCCGAAGGTGTCCCAGTCGGTGGGCTTGGGGGTCTCCTTGTTGCAGAGGAAGCCGTAGGGGTTCTCCAGCGACACGTCGAGGCGGCGCAGGTCCTCGTCGAAGGTGCTCTCCGAGCCGTTCTCGTAGGTGACCTCGATCTTGACCACCTGGGTGCCGTCGTTGACCCCCTGCGCCGACAGGCTGATGGTGCTCGTGGGCCGGCGCGGGTCGTTGGAGCCGATGAGGAGCAGCCCGTTGATCTTGTCGGCGACGGTCGGGGTCACGAACACCTGCATCTCGAAGTACTTGCCCGGCTCGATGACCGGCAGCGTCGCCGGCGTGAAGGAGAAGTCGGCGGAGCACTTCGGGTTGGCGGACGGGCAGTTGTTGCGGAAGGAGTAGGTCAGCTCCAGCGGCGAGCCGCCCTTGTTGGTCAAGGTGATGGTCTGCGCGCGCATCTGCCCCAGCGGCACGTCCTTGAAGTCGACGATCTCCGGGGAGATGCCCAGCTCGGGCGGGGTCTCCGAGGTGCCGGTCAGGCTGATGCGGATGGTGCCGACGATCGCCGAGTCGGTCTCGATGACCACGCTGGCGTTGTGCGCAGACGCCACCTCGCGCGGGTGGTAGTGGACGTTCACCAGCATCGCCGCGCGCGGGTTGACGCCGGTGGGGACCAGGGTCACGCCCTCGCCGGAGTCCTTGGTGGGCAGCTGCTGGCCGTCGACCCCTTCGAGGGAGAAGGCCGTCGAGTCCGGCGGGTCGAGGGTGACGCTGACGACGCCCACCGCGGCGACGCCCGTGCCGCGGTTGACCAGCTGCAGGATGCGCGAGGTGTCGGTGCCCTGGGCCACGTAGCCGAAGTTGAGCGGGTCCGGGCTGGCCACGAGCTTGGGAACGCCGTCGAACTCGGCGCGGATCGGGACGAGCATGTCCGGGAACTCGCCGTCGTCGGAGAGCAGCTCCAGCTTGTCCTCGTACTTGCCGACCTTGGGCGCCGTGAACTTGAGCTCGATCGTCGCCTCGCGCATCGGGAAGATCTCCATCGGGAACTTCTTGGGGTCGCAGGTCTCGCACACGAACGGCGACCCCTCGGTGGAGGCCAGCTTGGCCTCGAAGATGGTCAGCGAGCACGGGCCGATGTTGCGCAGGGTCACCGTGCGCGTGACCTCGTCGGTGCCGGTCGTGCCGAAGTCGATGACGTGGGGCGCGGGCTGGAGGATGCCGGCGCCGGTGGTGGTCGCTTCGCACCGGAACTTCGACATCGGCACGCAGACGCCTTCGTCGCAGAGCTCGCCTTCGTCGCAGTCGTCGTCACTCAGACAAGAGGTGATGACGAGCTTCGGTTCTTCCTGGCACCCGGCAGCCAAGAGGAGAACGGCCAGCGCCGAAGAAGCCAAGCGTAGGGAATTCTTCATGATTTACCCTTTGAAACCCGAGAGTCTGAAGGGCGGCCAAGCGAGCGCGAGAGTGTAGCACGCAGAGAGACCTACATGCACCCGGACCTTCCGGGTCCTTCGCAGATCGAGGATGGCCGGCAGGGCCCCAGGGTCGCGCCCGCAACTGGCCTACGATCGTCGGTGTTGAAGGCAGGCAAGGAGGTCGAACCGATGCGCGCGAACCTGCAGCCGATGGTGGTGGCGGCGATGGCGGTGGCGTTCGCCCTGGCTGGATGCGGCGGGGCAAGCTGGGGCGAGGAAGAGCGGCTCATCCCGGACTCGGAGATCGACGCGATGCAGTCGGAGATCGTCTCGACCTCCACCGAGACGCCGGCCGCGGGCGGGGCGTACGTGAAGGTCGTGTGGGGCTACCTCGCCGGCAAGTTCCGCGACGCTCCGGGCTGGATCAGCTGGAACGGCTCGCTCTCCGTCGACAGCGGCAGGGCCACGCTCGAGAGCCTGGTCTTCTTCGACCCGCATGACGCGCTCCAGCCGCAGTCGGCCCCCAACCGCATCGACTTCAAGTCGCGGACGATGCCGCACTACGACGGGCTGGTGGCGCTCGTCGAGCCGGGTGGCGCCAACGACAAGGTCCATCTGGAAACGGCGAGCTTCACCACCGAGATCGGCGGGAGCGAGCTGGCCCAGGGCGTGAACCTGCACCACGTCGTCGACGCCGAGGGCCACGAGGTGAGCATCACCTCGGTGCCCGCGGGGGCGTGCGGCGGGTTTGCCTACGGATACCAGCGGAAGGCGGCCCGGGGCTGGCTCGGCTTCGCTGGCCGCTTCACCGACGCGACCGGAGCAGTGCAGGGCAGGCTGCGCTTCCGCGCCGACGGCGAGGTCGTCACCGGGCGTCTGCTCGACGAGGACAAGGCCGTGGTGGCGGAAGGCTCCGGGACGCTCACGGGCGAGAGCTTCGAGCTGAGCCTGACGAAGAGCGACGGCTCGCCGCTGGGGACCGTGAAGGGCATCTACCAGCCGCCGCACTACTCGGCGCGCGGAGCGTTCCAGGCGACCTGGCGCTGCCCGTAGGGCTCCGACACCCCGAGCTTGTCGAGGGCCAGTCGAGGGGACCGTCGAGGCCCACGCTTTCACGCCCTCAATGCACGTCGTACTTGGTGCGCAGCGCCTCGTGCTCGGCGGCGTTCTTGGAGAGGTGGATCTTCCGCTTCGAGTCGTGGAGGTAGTACCAGTACTCGCTCTTCTCGGGACGCAGGGCGGCGAGCAGCGACTCGACGGTGGGCGCGCCGATGGGGGTGGGCGGCAGGCCCTTCTTGACGCGTGAGTTGTACGGATCGTCCTCGTCGCGCAGCTTGGCGAGGAACCCCTTGCGGTCGTTCCACTCCTCGAGCTCGTAGCGGCTGGTGGCGTCGACGCCCAGCGGGTAGCCCTTGTCGATGCGCTTCCAGAGGACGCCCGCGACGAGCGCGCGCTGCGCCGGCACCGGCTCTTCGCGCTCGAGCAGCGAAGCCATGGTGACCAGCTCGTGGAGCGTCCGGCCGCTCGCGGCGACCTCCGCCTGGTAGGGGGTGAAGAACCGCTGGGCAAAGGTGTCGAGCTGGCGCTGGATGAAGGTGTTCACGTCGAACTCCTTCGCCTTCACCCGGTACGTCTCCGGGTACAGGTAGCCCTCGAGGCTCTTGGCCGGCAGGGGGAAGGGCGCCTTGAACTTGCCCGTGTCGCTGGCGGCCTTGAGGTACTCGCCGGTCATGGTCCAGCCGTAGGCGGAGAGGGCCGCGTCGGTGTCGTAGAGGCGCCAGCCCTCGAGCATCTTGAACGGCTCGTCCTCGGCCAGCGGGTTGGACTCGAGCGCGGTGGCGATGGCCTCCATGGTCATCGAGGCCTTCACCGCGTGCTTGCCGGCCTTGGCGTTGAGCGCGCCGCGCTTCCACAGGAAGTAGCGCCAGCCGTAGCCCTCGTCGATGACGCCCTTGTCCGCGAGCAGCTTCCCCATTGAGCGGCCGGTCGCACCCTTGGGGACCGTCACCTCGACCTCCGGCGCGTCGCCTGGGGCCTTGGGCGCCGAGGCCAGACCCTCTAGCCAGACGTAGACGCCGGCAGCTCCGCCGCCGAGCAGGAGCACGAGCAACGACAGGGCGATGAGGACCTTCTTCATGGCGGCGAAGGCTACCAGAACTCGGGAGCGCGCGGCCTCCCGGCGAATGGCTCGCGCCTCGGCGCTCGCCGAGCCTCGGCACGTCGCTTCGCGGTCGAGTCGCGCCCGGCCTTGCTGTTGCTCCTCCGTCGGCCGGCCGGTCAGCTCCGGGGACGCCGCCGGACGAGGCCGGCGAGCAGGAGCGGCATCGCCATCAGGGCGAGGCCGCTGCCCGAGGCGCTGCAGCCGCAGGCGCCGGGGGCCGCTGGCGCGACGCTCCCCGAGTCGGGCTTGGGGCCCACCCCCTGCGCGTCGGGACCCGCCGGCTCCACCTCGCCGGCATCGGGCAGCTCGTCGCAGGGGATGCCCTCGTCGGTCGTCCCGTCGCAGTCGTTGTCCAGCCCGTCGCAGACCTCGTCGCCGGTGGGCACGCGCTGCTGGCACTTGAAGGTCCCGCCGCTGCAGCGCATGACGCCGGCGCCGCACACGCCGACCTGGCCGGCGATGGTGCAGGCCTCGCGGTCGGCAATCTCCTCGTCGGTCTGGCCGTCGCAGTCCTCGTCGAGGCCGTTGCAGGTCTCGGCGGTCGACTGGGCGAGCGCGTCGCACTGCAGGGTGCCGCCGCGGCAGTGGTTCTTGCCCGCGGCGCAGGCGCCGGGGAGCCCGGTGTTGCACGCGGTGCCGCTGCCCGGGTCGCCCTCGTCGGTCTGGCCGTCGCAGTCGTCGTCGAAGCCGTTGCACGTCTCGTCGGCCGGCTGCACGTCCTGGGCGCAGCTCTCGGCGCCGTTGGCGCAGGTCTTGTGGCCGGCGGCGCAGGGGCCGCTCTTGCCGGTGTTGCAGGTGCCCCAGCCCGAGGGCGGCGCGTCGTCGACCGTGCCGTCGCAGTCGTCGTCGACCTTGTTGCAGGTCTCGGTCGCGGGCTGGACGGTCTGGGCGCAGCCGGGGACGCCCGAGGTGCAGGTCTTGGTGCCGGCGGCGCACGGCCCGCTCTTGCCGGTGCTGCAGCTGCCCCAGCCGCCGGCGGGGGCGTTGTCCGCCGTGCCGTCGCAGTCGTCGTCGATGCCGTTGCAGGTCTCGGCGACCGGCTGAACGGTCTGCGTGCAGCCGGTGGTGCCGTTGCTGCAGGTCCTGGTGCCCGAGGCGCAGGCGCCGGGCTTGCCGGTGACGCAGGTGCCCCAGCCGCCAGGAGGGGTGTTGTCCTTGGTCCCGTCGCAGTCGTCGTCGACGTTGTTGCAGGTCTCGGTCCCGGGCGGCACGTTCTGCTGGCAGCTGATCTTCCCGGCGCTGCAGACGTTGGTCCCCGCCGCACAGGGACCGGGCTTGCCGGTGGAGCAGGTGCCCCACCCGGCCGCTGGCGCGTTGTCGAGCACGCCGTCGCAGTCGTCGTCGACGTTGTTGCAGGTCTCGGTGACGGGCTGGACGTTCTGCTGGCAGCCGGCGACGCCGTTGGTGCAGGTCCGGGTGCCCGTGCCGCACGGGCCGGGCTTGCCGGTGGAGCAGGCGCCCCAGCCGCCGGTGGGGGCCTCGTCGGTCGAGCCGTCGCAGTCGTCGTCGAGCTTGTTGCAGGTCTCGGTCGAGGACTGGACGTTCTGGACGCAGGAGAGCGAGCCGCTGGTGCAGGTGTTGGTGCCCGGGGCGCAGACCCCGAGCTTGCCGGTGGAGCAGGTGCCCCAGCCGCCGGTGGGCGCCTCGTCGGTCGAGCCGTCGCAGTCGTCGTCGGCGCCGTTGCAGGTCTCGGTGCCGGCCTGGACGTTCTGGGTGCAGGTGAAGACGCCGCTCGGGCAGGAGACGGTGCCCGCCGCGCAGATGCCCTTCTTGCCGGTGTTGCAGGAAGCCCCCGCGGTGCAGACCTGCGGGCAGGTGGTGCCCAGGAAGGTGCAGGTGCCGGAAGCGATGGCGGTGCCGATGGTCTGCTGGCCGGCGGCGCTGGTGAGGTAGGCGCACTCGTTCAGGTTGCTGGTCTTGGCGTGGGCGGTGGCGCAGTCGTCGAAGACCACGAAGGTCACGGCGGCGCCCATGGTCGTGCGCTTGAGCACGTCCCAGGTGTCGTTGATCTTCACGCCGCGGGTGGCGGGGTCGTAGGTGGCCTCGGCGGCGTTGATGGCGTTGGCCAGGTTGGTGCCGTTGGTGCAGCCGGTGCAGTGGTAGGTCTCGGCGCCGTGCCCGCCGCCGGAGTTGGAGGTGATGGTGACGAAGGCGTTGGCGCCCCAGGTGTTGGCGGCGTCGACCGCGGCGGTCGAGCCCGGGCCGATGGACGCCGCCTGCACCTGCGTCAAGAGGCCGGCGGTCAGGATCTTGCTCGAGGCGACGTTGGCGTTGGCGGTGGCGGGCGTGGTCCGGGTGCCGCCGCAGCTGATGACGTCGGTGGCGCTGGTGGGGGCCAGGAAGACCTTCTGCTGGGCCGCGGCGGTCGCGGGCGCGAGGGCGGCGAGGGCCAGGGTGGCGAGGGCGAGGAGGCGGTTCATGGCGCCACCTCCAGACGGCCGACGTGGACCCGGTCCGTGGCGTCGTCTCCGAAGGCGATGAGCGAGCCCTTGGGCGAGCAGTCGACGCGGTAGGGGACCCGGACCGGGACGCCCTCGATGCGCGCGGCGCGCGAGCCGTCGGCCTCCATCAACCACAGCTCGCCCGCCGTCAGCTGCAGGCCGTCGGTCTCCAGGCGCTCGGCGACGATCTGCCCGGAGGAGAGGAAGCAGCCGCGGTCGTAGCCCGCGAGCTGGACGGCCGAGCCGGTGGCCAGGTCCAGCGACCAGAGCGCGCCGCCGCCTTCGGCGGAGAGCTCGCGCGCCAGGGCGCGGCGCCCACTGGGAGCCGCAGACAGATCGAAGATGCGCCGGCCTTCGAGCAGCACCTTGCCTCCGTGGAGGACGCCGGTCTTGCCGGCGACGAGCAGGCCACCCTCGACGGGCGCGGCCACGAGCGGCGTCTCCAGCGGCCCGGAGAGCGTGGAGGTGAGCGTGCGGAAGCGGCTGGCGGAGAGGAAGGAGAGCGCGCCGTCGACGTAGTGCGGGAAGGGCCGCGGGTCGGTCGGCAGGGCGCGGTGGACCGCGCTCGCCTCGCCCCCGGTCGTGGCGCGGACCTGGAGGAGGGTCGAGCCGTCGGCCTCGAGCGCGAGGTGGGCGATCTGCTTGCCGTCAGGCGAGAAGGCGGGCTTGAGCCCGGCGGCCGGCTGGTCGGTCAGGACCGTGACCGGCCCGCCGTCGACGGAGGCGATGCGCAGGCCGGCGTAGCGCAGGCCGGTGAAGGCGAGCCGGGCGCCGTCGGGGGAGAAGTGCGGCTCGAGCGCAGGCTGCCCGTCGCCGATCTCGCGGACGGCTTCGAGCCGGGCGCGCAGCGGGGGGGACGTGAGCGGCTGCTGGGCGACGCTGGTGCCGGTGGCGCCGGAGTCCTGCGGCTGAGCGCAGGCTCCCGGTACCAGGCAGGCCAGAAGCAGGGGAAGAAGGTGTTTTCGCATGGTGTGTCGTCCTCGCGGGCGCGGCCAAGGGCCCCATTCTAGCCTTGCGGCGGCGCAAGCCAGACCTTTCTGCTTCACCGGTCCGAGGCATCGCGGCCTTCGCCTGCCTCGGGGACCTACTTGGTCCACGGCACCTACTTGGTCCACGTGGACCAAGTTGCCGGCCCTCGGGCATCGCGGCCTTCGCCTGCCTCGGGGACCTACTTGGTCCACGGCACCTACTTGTACGTCCTCGCCCGTCCCCGTCTGGCGGAGGGCGCCAGGGGCGCGTATTCGCGCGCGCGTGCGAGGCCGGCGCCGCGCGCCGGCGGCGTAGTGGTCAGGGCTGGGGCACGGCGGCCGCGTGCTCGTGCGGCAGCGGCATTGGCTGGTGCGTGAGGCGCGCGATGACCGCAGCCTTGAGGTAGGCGCGCGGGTCTACGCGGTGGAGCTTGCAGGTCTCCATCAGCGTGTACATCAGCGCCGCCACCTCAGCGCCGCGCTCGGATCGAGAGCCGTAGTGGTTCTTGCGCCCGAGCACCACGCCGCGCAGCGAGCGTTCGGCGAAGTTGTTGTCGAGCGGCACGAGCGGGTCAGCCAGGAAGACCGTCAGCCCCTTCCACTGGCCCTGCATGTACTTGATCGCCTCGGCCAGGCCGCTCGACGGCAGCACCATCGCGAGCGTCCGGTTTCCCCACCGCTCGATGTCCTCGATGACCTGGGTGGACTTCTCCGCGCGCAGACGGGCGCGCTGAGCCAGGCCCTCGGCGCCATTGGAAGCGACCTCGCCCTCGATTCGATAGAGCCTCTGCGATCAGTCCCAGGATCTCCGAGACCGGCTGCGGAAAGTTCTTCTCGACCTCCAGGAATTTTCGGCGCGCATGCGGCCAGCAAGAAGCGAGCCGGAAGCTGGGGCCGTCACGCGACTGCGCCAAGCTCGAGTAGACGCTGTAGCCGTCAGCCATCACCGTGCCGCGATAGCCGGCCAGCAGCTCGCGGGCCACCTGCGCGCCGCGCGAGGGGTCGATGTGGTGGTAGACCGCGCGGCTCGAGCAGATGGTCCAGTCGTACCACCACTCGCTGCCCTTCTCGCCGCGCGCAGCCATCTTGCGCCAGCGCGTCTCGTCGGCGTGGACCACGGCGTCTGTCAGCACCAGCGCCCGCAGCCGCGGTCGTAGCGGCTCGAGGACCGCCGCCAGCGCCTCGAGGTAGTCCCACAACGTCTGGGAGTCGGTCACCAGTCCGTCGCGCTTCATGGCGCGGCACTGCCGCTCCAGCGGCTGGTGGTCGGTGTACTTGTCCACGGCGATGCCGATGGCGAAGTCGATGGAGTAGCGCGCCCCCTCGAAGAGCTTGAGCGGGCCGGGCGCGGTGACGATGCACTCGTTGCAGGAGCAGCGGTACTTCTGCCGCAGGTGCTTGTGCAGCTCGAAGCGGCGGTGGACGACAGTGATCTCCTCGGAGGGCTCAAACTCGCCCTTCATCGGATTGAGCGTCCCGCCGCACTTTTCACACTGGAGCTGGTCCTCGCCGAGCGCCCAGATGCGCTCGATGGACGGCAGGGCCGGCTGCTCCCGGCGGCCGTGACCCGTCTGCGGCTTTTTCGCCGCCGAGGTCGGCTCGCCGCGGCGCTCCGACGACGAGGGCGCGAAGAGCTTCTCGTTCTGGAGCGCGAGCTGCCGCTGCAGCTTTTCGAGCTCGAGCTGCAGCGCCTTGGTGTCGCCGCCCTTGAGCGCGGTCAGCTCGGCGAGCACCTCGGCGATGCGCCGGTGCAGGTGCCGGTTCTCGGCCTCGAGGAGTATCGCCGCTTGCCGCAGCACCTCGATGTTCTTCTCGCGCTCAAGGGAGACCAAAGCGCGACCAAGCTAACGCATGAGGGGCGAAGGTCAACCGCTCGCCGGCGAAGCTTTCGCCTGCGCCGCGAGCGTGAACGGCGCCGGGCTCAGCGCGACCCTGCCGACCAGCTCGCTGCCCTCCAGGAAGAGCGCCAGCTCGCTCGTCGTCATCCGCATCACCCCGTCTGGCCCCAGCCGTTTCCACGGAGCAGCGAAGAGCTGGTTCTCGAGCCGCTTGGCGAAGATGCACAGGCCGGTGCCGTCCCAAAAGAGCACCTTTGCCCGCCGTCGGTTCTTGCTCACGAACAGGAACATGTCGCCCGAAAGCGCGTCGCGCTTGAGCTGCAGCGAGACGAGCGCGTGCAGGCTGTCGAACGACTTGCGCATGTCCGTCGGCGTTCCGCAGGCGAACACCGAGATCTGCCGAGTCGAGCCGATCACGCGAGCCTCCGCAGCAGTTCCGCGAGCTCGGCAACGTCGAGCCCCTCGATGCGAAGCCCGCGCGGCCCATGCACGACCAGGCGGCTCGGAACGGGAACAGCAGCGACGGGCTCGTCTTCCACGACGACTGGAGCGAGCAGCGCGCGTTCCCGCCTGCTCCACCGCCCCAGCGTCAGTGCCCCGAGCCCAAGCCGGTCCGCGGCTGCCTGGGCGCTCTCGCCCGTCGCCAGCAGGGCGCGATAGCACGCCACCGCTTCCTGTCGCAGTTCCTCAGGCAGGGGCCGCAGTCCGGACGCATGCCCGAACTGCTCCCGCTGCTGCCTGACCCGCTCCGCCCGTTGCTTCACGTCCATCGCGCGTGCCTCCTTGGGAGTTCACGCGCGAATACCGCGGCCTGGCGAAGGCTACGAGACGGGGACGGGCGAGGACGTACACCTACTTGGTCCACGTGGACCAAGTTGCCGGCCCTCGGGCATCGCGGCCTTCGCCTGCCTCGGGGGCCTACTGGGTCCACGGCACCTACTTGGTCCACATGGACCAAGTTGCCGGCCCTCGGGCATCGCGGCCTTCGCCTGCCTCGGGGCCTACTTGGTCGAAGGAAGAGCTCGTTCGCAGCGTCGCGGCCGTCTCGCCCATGGATCGTCAGCGACGGTAGGCGGGCTCATGTGCTGCGTAAGGTATGTCGGTACCCACCGACATGGCCCATTCCCTCAGGGATGAGCTCGCCGACGCTGCGAGAGCCTTCGCGGCGGTCGGCGAGCTGCTGCGTCAGCCGCGTCTCGGGGGGGGGCGACTCCGGGCAGGTGGGCTCTGAAGTGCTGATTTGGCCGTGGGGCGTCAAACCCCCAATAGCCCGGTTAATGTGGCTTCAATCCCCCATTGCCCAAAACGCCGTGAAAGAGGGCGGCCAGGGGCTGGCTCCCGTCGAGCAGCGAAGCTCGACGATCGATGCAGTGGCTGCTCCGCAGGACCCGAGCGACGGCCCTGCCCACGGTCTTCCATCGATGAAGCCCCGGCGACGGACCGCCCAGCCGAACCATTCGACGCCGCGTCTTCGCACCGCTCGCTTCGCCTCAATCCCGCCCGATGCGCAGCGTGGACTCGATCTGCCGGATCTCGTCGGAGAGCGAGCGCGCGAGCGCCTCGTCGCGCAAGACGAGCAGCACCTCGTCGGAGATGACCGAGGCCTCGTACCAGTTGTAGCTGCCGATGATGCAGGTCCGGCCGTCGATGGACGCGAACTTGTGGTGCAAGGGCGAGTAGATGCTCTCGTGGTAGTAGACGAAGCCCACGTCCATCCACGCGTCCTTGAGCCGCTGCGCAGCAGCCTTGAGCGGCCGCTTGAAGTCCTTGTCCCAGGACTCCGGCAGCGGCCCGGTGTGGGCGATCTGCCCGTTGAGCAGGATCTTCACCTTCACGCCGCGGTCGCGGGCGTTGACGAGCGCGGTGACCACGTCGGTCTCGTAGTCGTCGGCGGCGGAGACGCCCTTGAGGAAGCCCAGGTCGAACATCGCCAGCTCGATGGAGCGCTTGGCGTTGTTGAGCCTCGGTGACGAGCGCGTCCTGGGCCCTGAACACCTTGCCCTGCTTCGTCTGCTGGTACCCGAACGAGTAGTAGAGGTTCAGCCTGGCGTAGGGGTCGATCTGCAGCGGCTGGACGACGCCGCCGCGGATGGCCTGGAAGGCGTTCTCGTAGAGCAGCGCCACGTCGCGGGAGCGGAAGACCAGCGTCTCCTCGCGGTTGCCGCCCCACAGGTGGAAGTGGAGGTTGTAGCTGCTGGAGTGCACCACCTCGCCGTCGAAGACGAAGAACTTGGTGTGCATGCTCCCGATGCCCTCTTCCGGGGCGCCCGGGGTGTTGCGGACCACGCCGAGCACGGGGATGCCGGCGCGGCGCAGTCGCGCCACGTTCTCGGTCGGGTTGACCGGGGCCACGGCTGCCCAGTCGGCGATGCACTCCACCTCCACGCCGTTCTGCCTCGCGTGGACGAGGTGGTTGGCGATGTGCTCGTTGTCGAAGTCGAAGATCGCCAGGTGGATGAAGTGCCGGCCCTTCTTGTCGGCCTTCTTGCGCGCGATGACCTCGTCGATGGCCCGGTGGATCTCGCGGACGGGGTGGTCCGGGCTGTGCGGCGCGCCGCGGGTGAAGAGGACGCGGACGTCGAGCGGCCGGGCGTTGGCGGAGTCGTAGGCCTGCTGCAGCGCGGCCTGGTCGACCTGGCCCGGACGGAAGGCGTTCTCGCTCTTGTAGGAGGGATCCCAGAAGTCGTCGCGGTCGGTGGACTCGGCGCTGAAGTCGGCGAAGTTGGCGAACTTGTAGGTGTACTGCGAGGCGTGGGCGCGGCCGTCGCGGTGCACGAGGTAGCCGAAGTTGACGAAGGTGACGTGGCCGTGCGCGCCGTCCCAGGGCAAGAGCGGCAGCTGGCGCGTCTCCCACTTCTGCCAGTCGCCGCCCCAGCCGCCCTGGGGCTTGGCGTCCACCAGGTAGCGCTCGCAGGCGCCGTCGGAGCGCCAGACCTCGAGCAGCACCTTGAGGGCCAGGCCGCTCGCGCCGCCTGCCAAAAACGAGAAGCCCACGCCGCCCGGGTGGAGCGCGACCTCGCCCTCCGGGGCGCGCCGCACCAGCTTCTTGGGCCCTATCCACTTGAACGCCGGCTGGGCCCAGCGCTCGGCGGCCAGCGCGGCGATGGCGCCGCCGAAGCTGCGCTTCTCGATGCGCGTGCCGTAATAGATGCCCTTGTTGCTGAAGACCCGGCGGTCGCTCGGCGAGATGAAGGAGACGTAGAGCCAGTCGTGCCGCAGGTAGGACTCGTCGAGGTCCATGAGGAAGGTCAGCTCGAACGCCCGCGCGCCCGGGACGTCGGTGGGGATCTCCTCGATGCTCGCCGGGACCTGCAGCCCCAGGGTCTTCTTCCACTCGCCGCGCTCCGAGTCGGCCAGGCCCGCGTACAGGCCGCCGGTGCGCACCAGCGCCTCGGTGGGCAGCACCACCCGGCACTCCTCCACCAGCTCCTGCGCGAGCGCCGAGCCGTCGGGGGCCACGTAGGCGGTGCAGGAGATCTCCAGCTTCTGCGGGCTCGCGTTGAGCTGCCGGAAATGGAAGCCGGAGTCGAACGCGACGTTGAAGATCTCGCGGGTCAAGAGCCCGCGCTCCTCCAGCCGGGACCGCTCGCGCGCATAGGCGTCCATGGAGCGCAGCGTCCGGGCCGTGAGGTACTCGTGCATCTCCTCCATGGTCCCGCCGTAGCGGGGCAGGGCGAAGACCTCGTCCTCCTCGCGGAAGGAGAGCGGCGGCACGCCCTTCTTGAGCAGCATGTGGTTCAGGAACGTCCGGCCCACGCGGCCGTTCGAGTCCCAGAACGGGTGGATGCCGATGAACATGTAGTAGCAGCGCGCGAGGTCCCAGAAGAAGCGCGGCAGGTCGTGGAAGCTCTGTCCCGTCTCCCGGAGCAGCTTGCCCAGGTCGCCGATCTCCCGGTCGAGGTTTGCGTACTCGGTGTTGACGCCGTTCTTGTCCGGGAAGTCGATGGTCCGGAAGTTGCCGGCCTCGGCGACCAGGTCGCGCGAGAGCACGTAGTGGATGCGCTTGAGCAGGTCGAGGCCGATCTCCGAGAACAGGTGCAGGCTGGCGAAGGACTCGTGGAACATGTCCAGGAAGTTCCGGTTGGCCAGCGCCTTGAGCTCCTGCGGCGGGCGCGGGCTCTCCACGCCCACCCGGCCGCGCATCAGCGTGACCGACCCGGTCCCCATCTGCAGGAAGAGCTTCTGGAAGATGGTGGTGTTCACCGTCCAGGGCGTCTTGGACATCGTCTCGAAGTAGCGGGCGAACGCCCCGCGGGCCTGCTCCTCCTTCGTGGGCTCGGCGGCCTCCGCCTTGGCTCCGCCCTTGCGGCGCGCCTTGAGCGCCGTGGCGACCGCGCCCGCGTCCAGGCGCTCGAGCGTGCCGCCGGGGAGGAGCGTGCCCGCCGGGAGTGCGGCGGTCAGGCGGGCGAAGCGCTCGCGGAAGGCCGGCTCGAAGGCCTCGCGGTGCTCGCGCTGCAGCGTGCGCAGCGCCCCGGCCAGGTCCCTGTTCGTCCCATACCCGCGGTAGCCGAGCTCGTCGATGACCTGGCAGCGCCGGGCCATGCGCGAGAGGTGGTCCTCCACCGCCGCTCGCGTCGCGGCCAGGCCGGTCGCGGCCTCGAGCAGCGCCTTGGGCGAAGGCTTGTCGGACAGCTCGACGGCGGCCAGCGTGCCCAGGACCTCGCCGAAGCGCGCCTTGAGCCGCTCGTTCAGCGCGTGGCAGTGGTGGTCCCAGTGGTAGGCGAGGACGAAGTAGCCAGCGCGGTGTGGCATCGCGCGCCCCCCTTCGGTTTGGTGAGTCAGCGCACGACGACGAAGACGCCCAGGTGGTCGGAGAGCGACGCGTGGGAGAGCGCGGTGGCGGCCGACACGATCTGCTTGGCCCCCTTGACCATCACGAAGTCGATGCGCGTGTGCGGGTCGGCGGTGGTGAAGGTGTTGCCGCCCTTCGGGTGGCAGGCGCGGTAGGCGTCGACGTAGCCCTGCTCCTCGAAGTGGGCGATGGCCGGCGAGCCCTGGATGTCGTTCATGTCGCCGGCGATGACCCGCAGCGGCGCCTCGGGGAAGAGCCGCTCGAACTCGGCGACCAGCTTCCGGGCCTGCGCGCCGCGCACCGACGGGTCGGCGGCGTGGTCGAGGTGGGTGGAGGCGAAGGCCACCCGCCGCCCGCGGATCTCGACCTGGCCGGCGGCGGCGAAGCGGGGCATCGAAGGCCGGGCGCCGCCGGCGAGCCCGGTGTTGAGGTCGATGCTGGCCTTGTGGGCGAAGGGGTGGCGCGAGGCGACGGCGACGCCCTCGGGGTGCTTCTCCATGTAGAGGTGGCAGTGCGTGTAGACGGTCCGGTAGTCGGCGCCGGCCATCCCCGACATCTTCGCGGCGAGCTGGGCGCTGGTCTCGCGGATGCCCGCGCCGTCGATGACCTCCTGGAAGCCGACGAGGTCGGGGGCGAACGCCGCCAGCTCGCGGGCGATGAGCGCGTAGCGGGCGTCGTCGCCGTCGTGGACGCCGTGGAGGTTGTAGGTCGCCAGCCGCAGCTCGGGCGGATGGCTGGCCTCGTAGACGCGGACCTCGGCCTCGTCGACGAGCCCCGCCGCCCCGTCCTTCTCGAAGGAGGCGACCAGGCGCTCCACGTACTCGGGCGCCGCGGCGAACTCGGCCGCGGCGAGCTCCAGCGGCGCTCCGGCGCGCACCAGCCGGACCATCTCCAGCCGGCGCAGGAGCGGGTCCTCGTGGCGAAGCTGGTCGAACCAGCGGCGGGCCGGCGCGCCCTGCGCCAGCGCGAGCACGCCGTGGGCGCTGAAGGCGGCGTGGAGGTGGAAGACGTGCGAGGGCTCCACGCGGAAGCGGCGGGCGACCTCGGCGGCGGGAACGCCCAGGCGCACCAGGCGCACCATCTCCAGGTGCCGGAGCGCCGGGTCGGACGGGTCGAGCACGTCCAGGCCCTGCGCCGCCGGCGGGACGGGGAGGTTGCGCGGGCCCAGCAGACGCGCGGCGTCCGCGTCGAGCTCGGGGTGCTTGGCGAGGAGCTTGCGCAGGGCCAGCCGCAGGGCGCCCCGGGCGTCCTCGTCGCCGGGGCTCTCCTCCAGCTCGCGCAGCGCCGCCTTGACCTGCTTGTCGGCCTCGAGCTTGGGCAACAGCCGGGCGGCGATGGCGGCGATCCACTCCGGCAGATCGTCGCGTCCGGCACGGACGGCGGGGAGGAACGGCAGGAGCGCGTCGAGGAGCGCGGGGATCGAGGTCGAGAGAGTGCCCATAGGTCGGCCGCGATGATACCTCCGCCGAGCGAGGCCGGCGTCAGGCCTTGGGGCCCGACGAGACCGTCGGGGGCGTCGGGGGCGGGCTCGCCGTCCGCGCGCGGCGCAGCTTGCGCAGCGCGAGCGCGTAGAGCACCCCGCCGACGACGAGGCAGCCATACTCGGTCAGGTTCTGCCCGAGCGCCGTCGAGTACAGGCCCAGGCCCACGGTCGGGGAGCCCTCGAAGAGCAGCGGGGGCCCCAGCGAGCCGGGGAACTGGAAGGTCATCGGCTGCGAGATGAAGTCGAGGACCCAGTGGCTGAAGACGAGCGCCGCGAAGAAGGCGCCCAGGCGCACGTTCCGGCGCAGGAGCCAGGCGAGGGCCCCCGCCAGCAGCGACCAGCCGGCTGCGCTGAGCAGGCCGTGCGAGTAGTACGAGGGGCGGTGGGCCTGCGGCAGGCCCTCGAGACCCAGGGCGAAGAAGACGCCCCAGAGCAGGTCGATGGCAAAGGCGCCGGTGATGAGCAGGGCGAGCGGGACCGCCGGGGCGATCCGCTTGGAGGCGAGGCCGACGCCCAGGTGTGCCAGTGCAGCCATGGGGGCTCCGGTGCGGGGTGGGGCCGAGTCGCGTCGGGAGGCATTCGACCGCGAGCGAGGCCGCCCGTCCACCCTGCTGAAGGCCGGCCGGGCCGGCGCGTCGCAAGGACCCTGCTTCGGAGGAGTGGGGGTGCTATACACCGCCAACCTCGACGACGGGCACCTGCACCCATGACCGACCTCGCCATCTCCTGTCACGGCCTCGTCAAGCGCTACGACCCCGACGTGCTGGCCGTCGACGGCCTGGACCTCGAGGTCCGCCGCGGCGAGTGCTTTGGCCTGTTGGGCCCCAACGGCGCGGGCAAGACGACGACCGCGGAGATCCTCGAGGGCCTGCTCGAGCCGACCTCGGGCGACATCGAGATCCTCGGGCGGCGCTGGAAGAGCGACGAGCACTGGCTGCGCGAGCGGCTGGGCATCACGCTGCAGCAGACCTACCTGCCCGAGCGGCTGACGGTGGAGGAGGTGCTGGAGCAGTTCCGCTCCTTCTACGCGCGCGGCCGTGACGTCGAGGAGGTGCTGCGGCTCGTCTCGCTGGAGGAGAAGCGCAAGAGCTGGTTCGAGCGCCTCTCCGGCGGCCAGAAGCAGCGCCTGGCGGTGGCCTGCGCGCTGGTGGGCGACCCCGAGCTGCTCTTCCTCGACGAGCCGACGACCGGCCTCGACCCGCAGTCGCGCCGCCAGCTGTGGGACATCGTCCTGGGCCTGAAGGCGCAGAACCGCACCGTGCTCCTGACCACGCATTACATGGACGAGGCCGAGCGGCTGTGCGACCGGGTGGCCATCGTCGACAAGGGCAAGGTCATCGCGCTCGACACCCCGCGCGCGCTCATCGCCAAGGTCGTCGGCCAGGGAGATCGTCGAGTTCACCAGCGACGCCGCGCTCGAGGCGAACGACCTGGGCGCGCTCGCCGCGGTCACCCAGGTCCGCCGCCAGAACGGCGCCTGGGCGCTGACCGTCGACCGCATCCACGTGGCGGTGCCGGCGCTGCTCGCCTTCCTCGAGGCGAAGAAGGCCCCGCTGCAGAACCTGACGACGCACTCGGCGACGCTCGAGGACGTCTTCGTCACCCTCACCGGACGGCACCTGCGTGACTAAGCACCCGCTCTACCTGCTGACGATGGGCCGGCTGCGGACGAGCTTCCGCGAGCCCTCGACCGTCTTCTGGAGCTTCGGCTTCCCCATCCTGCTCTCCATCGCGCTGGGCATCGCCTTCCGCAGCCGGCCGCCCGACCCGGTGCAGGTGGTGGTGGAGGATGGTCCTGGCGCCGCGGCGCTGCAGGCCGTTTTGGAGAAGACCCCGAACGTCGTCTCCAAGCTCCTTCCGCCGGAGCAGGCGCAGCGCTCGCTGCACACCGGCAAGGTCGCCCTCTGCGTCCGGGCAGGCCCGCCGCGCGCCTACGAGCTCGACCCGCAGCAGCCCGAGAGCCGCCTCGCCCGAGCGATCGTCGACGACGCCCTGCAGCGCGCCGAAGGCCGCATCGATCCCACCGCGACCGCCGAGGTGCACGTCCAGGAGCAGGGCGGCCGCTACATCGACTTCCTGGTGCCCGCGCTCATCGGCACCAACATCATGTCCGCGGGCATGTGGGGCCTGGCCTACGTCGTGGTGGAGACGCGCACCCGCCGCCTGCTCAAGCGGATGGTCTCGACGCCGATGCGGCGCAGCCACTTCCTGCTCTCCTTCGTGCTGGCGCGCATGCTCTTCCTGGCGGTGGAGCTGCCGGTGCTGCTGATCTTCTCCTGGCTCGCCTTCGGCGTCGTCGTCCGCGGCTCGATGGCGCTCTTCCTCGCGCTGGTCGTGCTGGGCGCGTTCGCCTTCGCCGGCGTGTCGGTGCTCATCAGCTCGCGGGCGCGCAACACCGAGACCGTCACCGGACTCATCAACGTCGTCCAGATGCCCATGTTCCTGCTCTCGGGCGTCTTCTTCTCCTACTCGCGCTTCCCGGAGTTCTTGCAGCCGGCCATCAAGCTCTTGCCGCTGACGGCGCTGCTCGACTCGACCCGCGCGGTGATGAACGAGGGCGCGGGGCTCTCGGCGGTGGCGCCCCAGGCCGCCATCCTCGCGGTCACCGCGGTCGCCAGCTTCTTGGTGGGCCTGAAGATCTTCCGCTGGAACTGAGCCCTGTCCCCCGGAACCCGCCGTCGAACCTGGGGGAACCGGTCGGTCGAGCCTTGGGGCCCTACCTCTATTCGGGTTGTGGCTGGCCCGCGGCTCTCGCACCCGCTCACACCTTGAGGGGCCTCGCTCCTGACCGGCCTGGCGCGCGGCGATGAGAAGACCCGCGAGACCGGCTTCAAGGAGCACCGGGCCAAGCCTTCCTGTATCGAGGCGCTGCGCGAGCGACTCCCGCTCTGAGTGAAGGAGCGGGCACCTACGTTGGGCAGGCGACAGTCTCCGCGACGAAGGCTTCGGGTGTTGCGCGGGCGACGTCCGCCGAGCGAATAATCCGGCGTCGGACACGAAGACCCATCCATCCGCGTTCCCGGGGGGGAGCGATGCAGCCGAAGACGCGAAGGCCAGGCAGTGCCGGCGGGAGCCGGCACGGGAAGCGTGTGCCGTCGGCGAAAGCCCGCGCTCGCGAGGAGCAGCGGGCCGCGGCGGAGCGGCTCGAGGCGCTGCTGGAGCGCTCGCCGCTGGCCACGCTCGAGTGGTCCGCCGAGGACCTGCGCATCCAGCGGTGGTCGAAGGAGGCGACGCGCGTCTTCGGCTGGACGGCGATGGAGGCGGTGGGCCAGCGGCTCGACGAGCTCGGCTGCATCTTGCCGGACGACCGGCCGCCGCTGGGGCGGGTGGCGGCACAGGTTTTGGCCGGAGAGGAGCGGCTCCCGAACACGGCGAGGTGCCGCAACGTGCGCAAGGACGGCGTGGTGATCCACTGCGACTGGTACGCCTCGGTCTTCCGCGACGCCCGGGGCGTTCCCACAGTCTTGTCCCAGGTCCACGACGTGACGGACCGCGTGCGCTGCAACGAGGCGCTGCGCGCCGACAAGGAGCGGGTGGAGTCGCTGCTCGAGAACTCGCCCGTCGCGGCCATCGAGTGGGAGACGTCGGAGTACCGGATCGTCCGCTGGTCGAAGGCGGCCACCGCCACCTTCGGCTGGACCGCGGCGGAGGTCCTGGGAAAGCGGATCGACGAGTGGGAATGGATCCACCCGGAGGACAAGCCGCGGGTGGACGAGGTGATGAAGGGAATGGTCGCCGGCGCGGGCTCGCGCACCGTCAGCCGCAATCGGAACCTCCACAAGGACGGCCGGGTCCTGCACTGCGAGTGGCACAACGCGACCTTCCGGAACGCGTCGGGGACCTTCTCGGTGCTCTCCCTGGTCGACGACGTGACCGAGCGCGTGCGGACCAGCGAGGCGCTGCGGCAGAGCGAGGAGCGCTTCCGCGTGGCGCTGGAGGGCTCCCCGGTGACCATCGCCACGCTCGACCGGGAGCTGCGCCTGACCTGGGCCTACAACCTGCTCCTGGGCCTGAAGTGGGACGACGTCGCCGGCAAGCGCCCCGACCAGTTCCTGGAGCTCGAGGGCCCGAGCCGATCGCTCCCGCAGCTCCGAGGCGTGCTGGAAGGAGGCGCGCCCTACGAGACGCAGGTGTCGTGCCGGGTGGGCGAGCGGGCCGTGCACTTCCACCTGCGGGCCGAGCCCCTGCGCGGGGAGCGCGGCGACATCGAGGGGCTGACCGTGGCGATCATCGACCTCACCGCGCAGAAGCGGGTGGAGGAGGCGCTGCGCCAGAGCGAGGAGCGCTTCCGCACCGCGCTGCAGGGCTCGCCGGTGACCGTCGCGGCGCTCGACCGGGACCTGCGCTACACGTGGATCTACAACCCGCCGTCCGGGTACGGAGTCGACGAGGTCATCGGCAAGAGGCCCGAGGAGGCTCGCGGAGATGCACCTGGACGCCCCACAGGCGCCAGGTCCCTTCTTCCGACGCGTCCTCGAGACCGGGGTGGCCGACTCGCGGGTGGTGAGCGGGACGGCGCGCGGGGGGCCCTTCCGTTCCCAGGTGCGGGCCGAGCCATTCCGCGAAGGCGGCCAGACCGCGGGGCTGATCCTCACGCTGATCGACCTGACCGAGCAGCGCAAGGTCGAGGAGGCGCTGCGCGAGGCGGACCGCCACAAGAGCGAGTTCCTGGCCATCCTCTCCCACGAGCTGCGCAACCCGCTCTCCGCCATCAAGGCCAACCTCTACCTGCTCGACCGGGTCGCCGCGGGCACCAAGCGCTCGAGCCACGCGAGGGAGGTCATCGCCCGCCAGACGGACCGCCTGTCGGCGCTGGTGGACGAGCTGTTGGACGTGACGCGCATCGCGCGCGGGAAGATGGAGCTGAGCCGCGGCCGCATCGACCTGTGCGAGGTGGTGCGGACGGCCGTCGACGACCAGCGCGCCGAGTTCGACGACCGCGGGGTCGGCATCGACGTGGTGATGCCGGGCGTCCCCGTCCTGGTCAACGCCGATCGGGCGCGCCTGTGCCAGGTGATGGGCAACCTGCTGCACAACTCGGCCAAGTTCACCCCTCGCGGCGGTGGCGCCAAGGTCAGCGTCGGCCTGGAGGCCGGCCACGCGGTCGTGCAGGTCAGCGACACCGGCGTGGGGATGGATCCTGCGACCCTCGCGCGCGTCTTCGAGCCCTTCGTGCAGGCAGACCGGTCGATGGAGCGCGCCAGCGGGGGCCTGGGGCTGGGGCTGGCGCTGGTCAAGTCCCTGGTCGAGCTGCACGAGGGCCAGGTGACCGCCCACAGCGAAGGGCCGGGCCAGGGGGCGCGGTTCGTGGTGCGCCTGCCGCTGGCCCCCGGCGCCGAGGCCGTCGCCGCCGGCACCCCGGTCGCGGCCGGCCGCGGCCACCGCGTGCTGGTCATCGAGGACAACGTGGACCTCGCCGAGGCGCTGCGCGACATCCTTCAGGAGGCCGGCCACGAGGTGGCGCTGGCCTTCGACGGTCCGGCGGGAGTGGCCAAGGCGCGCGAGCTCCTGCCCGAGGCCGTCTTCTGCGACGTCGGCCTGCCGGGGATGAACGGGTACGAGGTGGCGCGGGCGCTGCGCGCCTGCCCCGCGCTCTCCGAGACGCTGCTGGTCGCGCTCAGCGGCTACGCCCAGGCCGAGGACCTGCAGCGGGCGCGCGAGGCCGGCTTCGCGCGCCACCTGGCCAAGCCGCCGCGCATCGAGGCGGTGGAGGCGCTGGTCGAAGGGTTGCCGGTGCGGCCCCACTGAAGGGGCCGCCGCACCCGGACGATCGTTCGGGCTACTGCGCCTCGCCGCCCTTGCGCGGCTTGGCTCCGGCGGCGGGCGCCTCGCCCTCGAACACCGGGACCTCCATGATCATCGCGTGGGCGCCGCCGTCGCCCGCCTTGGGGACCGCCACCGCGCCGACCGGGCCGCAGGTGTTCAGCTCGGTGGGCAAGGTCATCCGGCCGCCGGTGCGCGGGCCGGTCCGGCCGCGCATGCCGCGGCTGACGTTGTGCGCGAAGATCTCGATGCGGCTGATGACGTTGGGCGGGTAGGGGTTGCCGTCGTTCTCCAGCGAGATGACCGGGATGCCGCGCTCGCGCGACCAGGGCGCGTAGAGCGCCTCGATGAGCCGGCCCGGCAGGCAGGCGAAGGGCGCGATGATGGCCACGCCGTCCCAGCCCTGGTCGACGGCGGTGGCCGCGGCGACCGGCGAGAGCGTCGCCTCGGACTCGAGCTCGGGCGTGGTGAACTCGTCGGCGCGGGACATGACGAGGTTCATGTCGCCTTCGAGCTCGGGGATGAGGCCGCTCTTGGCCAGCGCCTTGTGGCACCTGTGCTCGACGTACTTCTTCCAGAGCATCTCCGCCTTGAGCATCGCCAGCTTGCGGCCGTCCTGGCTGACGAGCTTCTGGCCCCAGCTCATCTTGCCCAGGCTGCGCTTGAGCTTTCGCACCTGCTCCCAGTCCAGGTAGTGCACCCACTCGGCGAACCCGGCGATCTTGGGGACGATCTCGCGCTCGGCCAGCTGCTCGAGCAGCGGGTCGACCGAGAAGTCGTCGCGGCGCACGAAGATCTCGCCGACGATGAGCACCTTGCGGGCGTCCTTGAGCGGCTTCTTGAGCGGGATCTTCGCGAGCCGCTCGCCCCACTCGTCGAGCCGGCTGGCCAGCGCGTCGATGCCGACGGCCATGGCGGCGACCATCTCCTTGCCGATCTCGGCGACGGTCCGCTGCGCGGCGTCGCGGTCCACGGCCAGGGCGCGCACGGTCAGGTCGATGTCGCGCATGTAGTCGGCGAGCACGAACGCCCACCAGCCGCGCTTGTTCGCGTCGGGACCGAGCTTCCGAGTAGCTGTTGTCGGCGTTGAGCGAGAGGACGACGACGTTCTTGTAGCCCAGCTCCTGGAAGAGGTTCTGGTAGAAGATCGCGTACTGCCCGGTGCGGCACGGCCCCGTCGTCAGCGGCATGAACAGCGCGTAGATGTGGTTCGGGTCGGTCTTGGTCTCGGCGAAGTACTCCAGGAACGCGCCGAGCACGAGCAGCGCCGGGATGCACTCCTTGCCGCTGGCCACCGCGCGGGCGCGCTGCGCGGTGGTGATGTCCGCGGGGCGCAGGCCGATGGAGGGGATGCCGGCGGCGTTGGCCGCGCCGGTGACGATGTCGGTGGCGAAGTTGCCCATCGCCGGCCACAGGAGCGTCACCCGGTCGCTCTTGAGCGGGACGACCTCCTTGGTGTGCCGGTTGACGAAGAACGCCTCCTTGCCCGGGATCTGCACGTCCCAGTCGCGCTCCACCATCATCGGCTCTTCCTTCACGTGGGCCCGGCGGTAGCCCTCGATGATGTCCAGGAAGGCCTCGATGCGGGTGTCCACGCCGGCGTCGGCGGTGTGCGAGTCGAGCTCGAGCACCAGGAAGGGCTTGGTGTTCGAGACCCAGCGCAGGAAGTGGAGGATGAAGCTGTCGGGCGCGCAGCTGAAGTTGGTGACGTAGCAGGCGAAGAGGTTCTTCTCCCACTTGACCATGGTCGCGGCCTTCAGGTCCTGCTGGCCGTAGTACCAGTACATGTTGGGGAAGATCTCTTCGTCCTTCACCGGCAGCATGTCGTAGGGGATGACCGTGTAGCCGCGGGTGATGAACTTGCGCGGGATGCCCATGTTCGCCTCGTCGGCGAACGCGTTGTAGGGCCGGCCCAAAAGCGCGATGACCGGGCGCTCGGAGGTCTTGGCGTCGCTCATCGCCTGGGCACCGATGCGGCGGCCCTCCCTGAAGCAGGCGGTCTGGCGCTCGACGGCGAGGCTGAAGGCCTTCTCGGCCGCCTCACGGGTGAAGCCCATCTGCTCGGCGGCGGCGAGCATCGGCTCCTTGCCCTTCTCGAAGCCCTCCGAGAAGTCGATGAGCGGGCGGACGATGCGCTGGTCGGGGATGCCGAAGGCGGTGCGCAGGTAGTACGGCTCGCCCTGCATGATGGGGCACAGGCAGGCCTGGGCCTCCTTCTCGTAGGACGGCATCGCCTTGAAGTGCGGCAGGAAGTAGTAGTCGGCGTCCGTCTGGAGCAGCGAGGCGGTCATCGCGTGGGCGATCTCCGCGGGGAAGCAGAAGCTCGACTCGCAGCGCGTCGCCCCCTTCTCGTCCATCCGGTCGACGACCTGCACGCGGGCGCCCAGGGCGTGGAAGAAGTTCGAGTAGAGCGGCCAGAGCGAGTGGACGCTGAAGGCCAGCGGCACGCCGATCTTGACCGAGCCGCGGCCGAGCTCCTCGGGGGAGGGCGCGTACTTCTCGAAGTAGAGCTGGCGGCGCACCTCGACGAAGTCGCGGGTCTTGCTGGTGTCCACCGGCTTGCGGCGCAGGTTCGCGTACTTGTTGCAGCGGCCGCCGAAGTGGTAGCGCGTCTCGTTGACCTTGAGGATGCGGATGGGGCAGTCGTTGTCGCACGCCTTGCAGCGGTACTCGCGCTCGTAGACGATCTGCCGCTCGATCAGCTCGTCGAGGTCGTAGCGCTTCTCGTCGAGCGCGCCCTCCTGGTGCTTCTGCGCCGCGAGCAGGCCCACGCCGAAGCAGCCCATCAGCTCGGGGTCCGGCGGGACGATGACCTTCTTGCCCAAGAGGAGCGCGAAGGCCAGGGGCACGGCCGGGTTCTTGGCGACGCCGCCCTGGAGCACGATGTGCTCGCCCACGCGGCGGTTGCCGACCACGCGGTTGAGGTAGTTGGAGACGATGGACAGCACGAGGCCGGCGGTGATGTCCGCCTTGGTAGCGCCCTGCTGGATGGCCTTGCGGATGTCGGAGTTGATGAAGGCCGAGCAGTGCTCGCCGAACTTGAGCGGGGCGGTCGCCTTGAGCGCCACCGGGCCGATCTCCTCGGCCTTGTGGATGTCGAGGTCGCCGGCGGCCGACTCCTCCAGGAAGCTGCCGGTGCCGGCCGAGCACGCCTCGTTCATGGCGTAGTCCACCGGGACCCGGTTGCGCAGGTAGACGTACTTGGCGTCCTGTCCGCCGATCTCGAAGACGGTGTCGATGTCCTTGTCGTAGAAGGTGGTGCCGACGGTGTGGGCGATGATCTCGTTGTAGATGCCCGGGGTCTGGCAGAACATCCCCAACAGCTCGCGCGAGGAGCCGGTGGTGGAGACGAGGCGGATGTCGGGGCGCTTGCCGGCGCCGACCGCCTTCTCGTACTCGTCGCGGACGACCTTCAGGCAGTTCTTGAGCGCGGTGACCGGGTCGCCCAGCGTCCGCCCGTAGTGGGCCGAGACGATCTCGCGGGTCTCCTGGTCGATCAGCGCGACCTTGGTCGTGGTCGAGCCGCCGTCCACGCCCAGCACGTACTTGCGGCCCTCGCGGATGGCGCCGCGCTTGGGCTGCACGAACGTCACCAGGCGCTCGGCGTCCTTGAGGGGCTTCTCGCGGTTGTAGATGACCTGGGCCTCGCCCAGGAGCTCCTCGAGCGCGGGCAGCGGCACGCCCTGCTCGCGGGCCAGGTGCGCGGCGCCGAAGGCCTCGAGGTAGCTGGCCTGCTCGGGGACGATGAACTCCACCTCCGGCAGCCCGGCGCGCACGAACTCCACCAGGCGCGGGTTGCGGGTGGCGCCGCCGACGAGCAGCACCCGGCCCTTCTCGACCTTGGCCTTGGCCAGGAACTCGAGCACCTTCTTGGCCATCACGTTCGAGAGCGACAGGACGATGTCGTACTTGTCGGCCTCGCCCTTGTTGAGCTTGTGCGTGCAGTCGCTCTTCATGAACACCGAGCAGCGCGCGGAGAGGCGGCAGACGTGCGCCTGGGCGGTCTCGGGCAGGAAGACCGAGTCGAGCTTCAGGTTCATGCGCTTGAGCTGCTGCGCGAAGAACTCGCCGGTGCCCGAGGCGCACTTGTTGCCGGCGTAGGTCGACACGATGCGCCGCGAGGCGTCCAGGGTGTAGACGACCAGGTCCTCGCCGCCGACCGAGACCACGGCGCCCACGTCGAGGTTCAGCTCGGAGAGCGCTCGCTCCACCGTCACCGGCTCGATGACCGAGCGGATGCTGAACACCTTGCGGCCCTCCTGGCCGGTCACCAGCGTCGGGGTGCCCTTGGGCAGGTCGCGGTCGGTCAGGAGCGCGTGCACGGCGGCCTTCAGGTCGCCTTCGTGGGCGCGCACGGAGGACCACTCCTCGCGGCCGTCGACGAGCAGGCAGGCCTTGACGTTGGTCGAACCGACGTCGATGCCGAGCGTGGGGTGGGGTGCGTTCATGGTGGTCGCCTCGACGCGGCCTCCCATGCTCGGAAGCTCGCGAAAAAGAGCGCACCTAGGTAGCAGGACGTCGGTGAATAGACAATGGTCCCGCCCCGACGGAACCGAGCCCTCACCCGAGGAGGGGAGCCCGGGAGGAGGAGGCAGAAAAGGGCTGGCGCGACGCGGGGTTGCCGCTCGCTTGGGGGGCTCCGCGCCGCGAGCGAGAGGATGCCTGCCGGGTGAGCATGCTTACCCTCCGTCATGACAGGCCCTGCGGCGGGAGCGTCCCCTGGGAACGAATCGAGCGACCGAGGCAGCGGTCAGGCTGGTGGGGCGGGCCCTCGCGCGGCCCGCGCTGACGCTCTCGGTCGCCGCGGCGCTCTTCGCGGCGAGCCTTCCCTTCGCGGTCGAGCTCTACGCCAACCTGCGCGCTCAGCTCGAGGAGCTCTTGCCGCAGTCGGCCCCGAGCGTCGTGGCCATCAAGACGATGCACGAGCGGCTGGGCGAGAGCATCGGGCAGACCGTGCTCGTCACCGGAGCCACGCCCGAAGAGCGGCACCGTTTCCTGGACCGGCTGGCCCAGGAGTCGCACGGGCTGCCGGTTCCGCCGCGCCTGGTGGACTACCGCAGCGACCAGCTCACCGGCTTCTTCGAGCCGCGCAAGGCGCTCTTCGTGGACCTCGCCGACCTGCGGCGCATCGAGCAGGCGGTGGAGGACCGGATCGCGGCGGGCGAGAGCCGGGCCAACCCGCTGTTCGACCTGGGCCTCGAGGAGCCGGAGGACGAGGCGCAGGCCACCGCCCGGCTCGACTCGCTGCTGGAGAAGTATCGCGGCGGGGTGGAGACGCTGCGCAGCTACCCCACGGGCTACTACGACTCGCCCGACGGCACCGCCTCGGTCATCCTCTTCTACCCGGGGGCCGGGGCCACCTCCTACGAGGACGCGCAGGCCTTCCACGCGGAGATCGACAAGCTGGCGCGGAGAGTGGCGGCGGCGATGGGGCTCTCGCTCGAGTTCGAGTACACGGGCGACGTGCAGCAGGTCATCCAGGAGCAGAGCTCGCTGATGGCCGACCTGCTCTTCTCGAGCATCGTGGTGGCGGTGCTGGAGCTGTTGCTCGTCCTGCTCTTCTACCGGTGGTGGCCGGCGATGGTGGTGCTGGGCGCGCCGCTGGCGCTGGGCACGGTGATGACCTTCGCGCTGGGCTGGTTCTTCATCGGCTCGCTCAACGCCTCCAGCGCGTTCCTGGGCGCCATCGTGGTGGGCAACGGCATCAACTCGGGGGTCATGCTGCTCTCGCGCTTCCTCGAGGAGCGCCGGCGTGACGTCCCGGTGCGCGAGGCGGTGGACGCCGCGCTGCGCGGGACGCTCCTGGCCACGGTCGTCGCCTCGCTCGCCTCGGCCGTGGCCTACGCCGCGCTGATGGCGACCAACTTCCGCGGCTACAACCACTTCGGCTTCATGGGCGGGGTGGGGATGGTCCTGTGCTGGGTCGCCAACATGCTGCTGGTGCCGGTGCTCGCGCTCCACTTCGAGCGGCGCTTCCCGTATGGCGCGCGCGGGGAGGCCCGGAAGGTCGACCGCGCGTTCGGCTGGGTGGGCAGGCTCGGCACGCGCAGGGCGGGCCCCTCGCTGGTGGTCTGCGCGCTGGTCACGGCGGCGTCCCTCGTCGCCATCCTCCACCTCGCCGCCGGCGACCCCATCGAGGAGGACACCAAGAAGCTGCGCTCCCGCTGGGCGAGCGAGCCGGGCGGCTACATCGCCGTGGGCCTGAAGGTCGACGCGATCCTCAAGCGGGTGACCACGCCGGTGGTGGTGCTGGTCGAGCGCATGGAAGAGGTCCGCGAGGTCGGCCAGCGCTACCGTGAGCGCGAGGCGCAGGCGGGGCCCGACCAGCTGCTGGGCCAGGTGCTCACCGTCTACGACCTGGTGCCCGACGACCAGGCCGAGAAGCTCGAGGTCCTGGGGCGGATCCGCGACCTGCTCACGCCGACGCGCCTTGCGCACCTGGACGTGAAGACCCGCGGCCTCGCGCAGGACTGGCTGCCGCCGCCGGGGCTGACGCCCTTCGGCATCCCCGACCTGCCCGAGGGCATCCGCCGCCAGTTCCGCGAGCGCGACGGCTCGGAGGGCAAGGTGGTGCTGCTCTTCCCGAAGTACGGCACCGACACCACCAACGGGCGCATTCTGCGCAGGTTCGCGGCCGAGGTCCGCTCGGTGCCGCTGCCTCCCGGCGCGGTGGTCGCGGGCTCCTACCTGATCTTCGCGGACATGATCTCCTCCTTGCAGGCCAGCGCGCCGGTGGCCACCACCATCGCCTTCGTCGGCGTGGTGCTGCTCTCGCTCTTCCTGGCGGGCAGCGCCCGCGGAGGCCTCTTCGTCACCCTCTCGCTGCTGGTCGGCGTGGCCTGGACCCTGGGCGCCGGCGCCGTCGCCGGGATGCGGCTCAACTTCCTGAACTTCATCGCGCTGCCCATCACCTTCGGCATCGGCGTGGACTACGCGGCCAACGTCTACGGCCGTTACCGGCTGGGGGCGCAGACGCGGCAGGGGATGAGCGCGGCCATCGAGCACTCCGGCGCCGCGGTGGCGATGGCCTCGGCGACGACGATCATCGGTTACTCGGCGCTGCTCTTCTCGCGCAACGGCGCCATCTACAGCTTCGGCAGCCTGGCGGTGCTCGGGGAGATTGCCTGCCTGGCCAGCGCGCTCATCGTGCTGCCGGCGATGGTGGCCTTGCGGCTGCCGCGCGACGCGGTGGCGCCACCGCCCGACCGCCCGCGAGGGACGCGTGGGCCAATGCCGCCGCCCGCTCAGCGTCCCGGCGCCTCCGCGGGGAGCGACGCCTCGGTCACCAGCGGCAGGTAGGCGCCGCTGCCTCTGACGCGAACCTGCAGGTGCCGCAGGCGCCACACGCCGCCAGACCGGGTCGCACGGACCTCGACGACGGCTTCGCCCTTCGGCCCCTTCACCGGGATCTCCAGAGAGGCCTGGCCGGAGTCGTTGGTCGTCTGGACCTGTCCCGTGGTGAAGAACCCCTCCTCCAACGGAGATCCGAGCTGCTCGGTGACCTTGTCGTCGGCGCGGGCCTGCGTCATCGCCAGCTGGTAGGGCTCGGACGAGCGCATGACGCTCATGACCAGGAAGACGATGCCCGAGGCGAAGGCGCCGAGGAGGACGACGACGGCGAGGACGGCGAGGACGACGATGGACCGGGTGCTGCGGAGGGTCGGCGGCATGGCTCGACCGTAGCGCGGAGCCGGGCGCCGCATCCAGTCGGGTCCGGCGCTAGAGTGACCGGCATGAGCCGACGAAACCTCGTCATCGCAGCAGTGCTCGCAGGGGTGGTGGCGGTCGCCGCGTTCGTGCTCCTGTCGCCGACGGGCGCGGGCGACGAGAAGGGGCCGAGCGACGAAGCCTCGGCGGGCGTGGCCGTGCGCCCTTCTTCGCCGCCGAAGGACCCGCCGGCGAGCCAGGGTGCCCTCGAGGCCGGTGAGCGCTCAGGTGGGGTGGTGGCGGCTCCAGCGGAGCCCAAGCCCGCGCTCCCCAGTCCGGCCCTGATGGCCGCTTCGGCGTCGAGTGGAAGCGCGGCGGCGCCTGCACCAGCAGCTCCGGAAGGCGGCGGCAGCGCTCCTGGAGGCACGGGCGAGCCGCCTGCGAAGGCCCTGGCGAACAAGGAGGACATCCGCGCCGCCATCCAGGAACTCAAGCCGCAGATCAAGGAGTGCTTCGAGCAGGGGCTCAAGACGAACCCGGAGCTGGACGGCACCCTGAAGGTGGAGTTCACGCTGGCGCGCTCGCCGGACGGCGGCGCCTACGCCAGGGAGGGCGAGGTCAACGACTCGACCCTGAAGGCGCCGCTGGTCGAGGCGTGCGTCCTCTCGAAGATCCAGGCGGCGAAGTTCAAGGACCTCAAGGGCGACGGCGAGGTCCGCGTGCGCTACCCGTTCCGCATGAGCTCCGACTCGGCGCCGGGATTCGGCGGGCAGTAGGAGGCAGCCTCGGACCTGGGACGAGGTCCATGTTGATGGGTACTGACATACCTTACGCAAGCCAGGGCCAGGCTGGCTCAGGGGCGCTCTACTCGCCGCGGTAGGTGACCCAGTACTCCGGCGTCTCGTACAGCTTGAGCTCGCGCAGGTTGGGCAGCGCCTTCTTCAGCTTGCCCCACAGGAACGTGATGATGTTCTCGGCTGTGGGGTTGGGCAGGAAGTCGTTGAGGTTCTGGTGATCAACGGCCTTGAGGGCATCGTCGGTGACGATGCGCCGCAGCTCCTCGAAGTCGACGATCATCCCGGACTTCGGGTCGACCTTGCCGCCCACCGTGACCACCAACTTGTAGTTGTGACCATGGAAGCGGCAGCAGGGGCCGTTGTAATCGGGCAGGCTGTGGCCTGCGCTGAAGCTGAACTCGACGGACAGTTCCATCAAACGTAACCTCGCGGCGCGCAAGATAGCGGCGCGCCTCTGTCGAATCAACGAACGCTTGCAGACCCAAACGTGATGCTCACCCCGCTCCCCATCGACCCGCGCCTGCCGGAGCTCGTCCAGCGGCTCAAAAGCGCGCAGGGGTTGGTGCTGCAGGCCGAGCCGGGCGCGGGCAAGACCACCCGGGTGCCGTGGGCGCTGCTCGAGGCGGGGCTCGCTGGCGATCGCGAGGTCGTGGTGCTCCAGCCGCGACGCCTGGCCGCCCGCCTCGCCGCGCGGCGTGTCGCCGAGGAGCGCGGCGAACGGCTGGGCGAGCGCATCGGCTACCAGGTGCGCTTCGAGGAGATCGCCGGGCCGAAGACGCGGCTGCGGTTCGTGACCGAGGGCGTGCTCACCCGCCGGCTGCTCTCGGACCCGGAGCTGGCGAAGGTGGGCGTGGTCGTCCTCGACGAGTTCCACGAGCGGCACCTGGACGGCGACCTGTGCCTGGCGCTCTTGCGGCGCCTGCAGCAGGGCCGCCGGCCGGACCTCAAGGTCGCCGTGATGTCGGCGACGCTCGACCCGGCGCCGGTGGCGAAGTACCTGGGCGGCGTGCCGACCTTCGACGTGGAAGGCCGGCGCTTCGAGGTCGCCATCGAGCACCTGCCGCTCCCGGACACGCGGCCGCTCGAGACCCAGGTGGCTTCGGCGGTGAAGCGCCTGGTCGACGAAGGGCTCGACGGCGACGTGCTCGTCTTCCTTCCGGGCGCCGCCGAGATCCGCAAGGCGCGCGAGGCCTGTGAAGGCGTCGCCCAGCGGGCGGGCCTCCTGCTGGTGCCGCTCCACGGCGACCTGCCGCCCAACGAGCAGGACCGCGCCGTCGCCAAGGCCGACCGCCGCAAGGTCATCCTCTCGACCAACGTCGCCGAGACCTCGGTCACCATCGAAGGCGTCGTCGCCGTGGTGGACAGCGGGTTGGCGCGCATCGCGGGGCACTCCGCGTGGTCGGGCCTGCCCACGCTCAAGGTGGGGCGCGTCTCCAAGGCCTCGGCCATCCAGAGGGCGGGACGTGCCGGCCGCGTCCGCGCCGGGCGCTGCCTGCGCCTGTACACCAAGCACGACTTCGAGACCCGGCAGGACTACGAGGGGCCCGAGATCCATCGGCTGGACCTCGCCGAGACGGCGCTCGCGCTGCACGGCTCCGGCGTCACCGACCTCTCCCGCTTCGGCTGGTTCGACGAGCCGCCGCCCGCGGCGCTGCAGGCGGCCGAGGACCTCCTGGGAAGGCTGGGCGCCCTGCAGCCCGGCGGTGCGCTGACCGAGCTGGGGCGCCGGATGCTCCAGTTCCCGGTGCACCCGCGGCAGGCGCGCGTCCTGCTCGAGGCCGAGGCCCGTGGCCGCGGTCCGGACGGCTGTGTGGTGGCGGCGCTCTTGGGCGAGCGCGAGATCCGGCTCGAGGCTCGCGGCGCGGCGTTCGGCCAGTTCGCGCGCAAGGCGCGGGTCAGCGGACCCTCCGATGTGCTCGAGTCCCTGGAGATCTTCCGCGAGGCCCAGCGCAAGGAGCTCTCGCCGTCGGCGCTGCGCTCGCTGGAGCTGGACATCGGCGCCGTCCAGGCTGTCGACCGCGTGCAGCGCAGCCTCGCCCGCTCGCTCCGGGGTGGCGGAGCGGGCCCGAAGCCCGAGTCGGATCCCGACCGGCCGCTGCTGATGGCGCTGCTCGCCGGCTACCCCGACCGCGTCGCCAAGCGGCGGGCGCAGGAAGGCGAGCGAGCCTCGGAGCTGGTCATCTGCGCGGGTGGCGGGATGGCGCGGCTCGCGGAGACGAGCGTCGTGCGCGACGCGCCGTTCCTGGTGGCGCTCGACGCCGAGGAGCGGACGACGGGGGCGCGTAGCGGCACGGTGGTGCGCGTCGCCAGCCGCATCGAGCCCGACTGGCTCATCGACCTCTTCGCCGACCGGGTGAAGGACGTCTCGGAGGTGATCTGGAACGCCGAGGCCGAGCGCGTCGACGGCTTCTCGCGGCTGGTCTACGAGGACCTGGTCATCGACGAGAGCCGGATGGCCCGGCTCGACGGCGAGAAGGTCGCGAAGCTGCTCTACGAGCAGGCGATGGCCAAGGGCGCCCGCTTCTTCGCCGAGGAGGGCGCGGTCGACGACCTCCTGGCGCGCGTCAAGGTGGTGGCCGAGGCCGCGCCGAAGGAGGGCATTCCGTCGATGGGCGAGGAGGACGTCCAGGCCGCGTTCCTCGAGATGTGCCAGGGCCGGCGCAGCTTCAAGGACCTGCGCGAGGCCTCGCTGGTGGAGACGCTGCTCGCGCGGCTGCCGGGCTCGGCGCGCGCGGCGCTCGACCGGCTCGCGCCGGGCCACGTGAAGCTCCCCGGCGGGCGAGGCCTGGCCATCCACTATGAGAAGAGCCAGCCGCCGTGGGCCGAGTCGCGGCTGCAGGACTTCTTCGGGATGGCGGTGGGCCCGGCGATCGCCGGCGGCCGGGTGCCGGTGGTCCTGCACCTCTTGGCTCCGAACAAGCGGCCGGTGCAGGTGACGACCGACCTCGCCGGGTTCTGGGAGCGGCACTACCCGGCGCTGCGGCGCGAGCTGTGCCGCAAGTACCCGAAGCACTCGTGGCCGGAGGATCCGCGGACGGCCGCTCCGCCGCCGCCGGGGAAGCTGCGCTGAGGCGCGCTACCTCACTTCCGATTCCGCTCGAACGCTTCGACCCATTGGACCTGCTCGGCGGTGTCGGGCACGTCGAGACCTCGCGCTCGGCTGATGGCCCGGAACGCCTCGGCCGCGCTCAGGCCCTGAGCCACGAGTACGCCAGCGGTGAGCATTCCCGAGCGTCCGATCCCCATCCGGCAATGGACGAGGACGGGACCCAAGGCCAGCGCCGCGCGGATTCGCGCGATCAGCTCGAAGCCGGTTGGATCGGACGACGGGACCTGCCGGTCCGGAATGGGGCACGAGAGGAACTGGAGACCGTTCGCTGCGCACAGCGCCCGCTCCTGCTCCAACTGCAGCTCCGTCTCTTCTTCACGCGTCAGCGCTGACACGACCGTGGAGACATTGGCGGAGCGCCAGCCGCGAATCTCGTCCTCGAGCCAGTCTCCGCCCCGCGGGCGTGGGGCGATGGCCATGCGGCCTGCGCTGGACTCGTCGATCCAGAAGATGGGGCTGAACATGCGGGCCGGAGTCGCTCAGAACGTGAACATGGCTCCGAACTGCATGCCATTCTCGGTGGGCGCGGCGCCGATGCCGACCAGCTGGAGGGCGGGTTCGTCGCGCTCGGAGGTCTTCTCCGGCTCGGCTGCGGGAGCGGGTGCCGGGGCGTTGTCGGTGTCGGGCGCGACCTCCGACGGCGCGGGGCCGGGCGCGGAAGGCCGTCGGATTGGCGAGATGTCGTTGCGCCCCGCGTTCTTGAGGCCAACGACGCCGCCAACGACGGCCACGACCAGACCCGCGAAGCTGATGCTGCCGGTGATGGCCAGCTTCTCGTTGCGCTTGCGGGCCCAGTTGGGATCGGCTGGATATGGATAGCGCGTGTCGTTGCGATCCGTCTGGGCGGTCAGGAACACGGCCGCGCTGCCAGCGAGCCCGACCACGAACGCCGCGGAGCCGACGGCGATCGAGACCGTGCCCAACACCTTCCACCCGCCGCTGGCGTGCTCGATCTTCAGGTCCATCGGCTGGTCGAGGACGCGCAGCTTCTCGCTGAAGTGACCGCTCCCCCTCACGCGCACCTTGTAGCGGTCGGGCACGAGCTGCAGCTCGCACGGCGTCTTGCATACGGGCATTCCGCTGGTCAGGACTTCGACCTCATAGGAGTCGTCCGGCTTGGCGGCCGTGAACCGCACGGGCACTGGGACGCCGACAGGCTGGGTGGGAACGCCGGCGAAGGTGGGCGAGGGCGCCTGGCCTGGGACGGCCGGATAGGCGGGGTAGGTCGCCGGCGCGGCAGCGGGCACGCACGTGTTCCGGGTGGCCGCCAGGCCCGGCGGGCAGTGAGGCTTGCCGTGGCAGTTGTTGCGCTTCCAAGACTGGCCAGGCCAGCAGCAGTGGCCGGCGTCGTCGACGATGATCTGCCCGACGGCGCAGGCGGGCTGCGGCGCCGGATAGCCGGCCGGAGCAACGGCAGGAGCGGACTCGGGAGCTTGAAGGAAGAGGATCGCGGCGAGGATCGAGAGGGTCATGGGGCTCCCGGGGACAATCGAGGTTCGCAAGCCTAACGCAGGAGGGCTCTTCAGAACGCGAAGACGGCCCCGGCCTGGGCGCCGTGGTCCGTCGGCGCTGCTCCAACCGCCAGCAGTTTGATGCGAGAGCCTTCGCCGGCGGCTGAGCTCTGCGGCGTGGCGGGGACGAGCCGCGAGTGGCCGGCCTTCACAAATCCCAGCACTCCTCCGCAGACCGCGACGACCGCACCGGCCAGCGCCACGCCCCCAGAAATCAGCAGGGTCTGGTTGCGCTGCCGGATGGTGTCCGGGGTCGGCCCCGGGTCGCCCATGCTGGTCATGAGCAGGTAGAAGAACGAGAACCCCACGCCGCCCACGAAAGCCGCGCCGCCGACGGAGACCGAGGCGATTCCGACCTTCCTCCACGTCTCGTCGTGCCTCTCGATGCGCAAGGTCAGCGGCTCGTGCCGGACCTGGACCCGCTCGCTGACCTTGGTCGGGCCCTCGGCATGGATCCAGTAGCGGTCGGGAACGAGCTGAAGCTCGCAGGGCGCCTCGCACGACGGCATGCCCGCGCCTTCGATCCAAAGACGGAACTTGTCACCTGGGTGGGCAGGCTCGAAGCGCACCGGGACCGCATTCGCCGGCGCGGGCCCTGGCTCGCAGGTGCCGGTCTCGGCCGACCACGACTGCCCCGGCCAGCAGCAGTGCTTTGCCTCGTCGACGATGACCTGACCGACCTCGCAGCGTGGCGTGGCAGGAATTTGGAGAAAGAGGAGAGCGGTGAGTAGCGCGACGTTCATGAAGGCCTCGGTTGGGCCGGCCCGGAGCGTCGTCACCTTAGCGCACGGACGGTGTGACGCGCGAGAAGGCCGGCAGTCCTTTCTGGCCGGACGCTCCTGAAGCATGTGCGCCAACTTCGCGCGGCTACCCTGCGCCGGAATGGTGCAGCGGGGCCTTCTTCCCGGCCCAGGAGGGCAGGCACACCGCTTGCGAAGGCAGTGGGTGGTCGCCGCAACGAACCGAAGGACCTCCGAGGAGGAACGCCATGGAACGCGTCGCCCGCACGCAGGCCGGCCTCGACCCGATGAAGATCGAGATCCAGCAGATCATGCCCGGCGCGGTGGTCATCCACGCAGACGACGAGCAGATCCTCTGCGGCTTCCCTGAGGAGGTCGCCAAGGCCTGCTTCGCCCACGGCAAGCAGATCAGCGCGTGGCTGCTCCCGGACGTGCGCAGCAAGAACGGCATCGTCCAGTGGGCGCTCGAGTTCCCGCTCTACGTGGCGCTCTTCGTCCAGGGGCTGTTCAGCAAGGGCAAGAAGCTCAACGTCTTCTGCCACCGGAAGGACTTCGAGGCCGCGGTCGAGTACCTGCACCTGACGCTCCTCGGCCTGACCCGCGAGCAGCTCAAGGCCGAAGGCGTCGACGCCCGCACCGCCGAGTTCCTGGTCCGCGAGGGCAGCAGCCTGGCGCTCAAGAAGCCGGACGGCTCGGTCGCGCAGATCACCGACTTCCTCAACCCGGTCTTCTTCGACGCCGAGGGCGTCATCCAGTTCGGCGGGCTGACGCTGCGCGCCCACGGCGACAATGCCTGGTCGTTCTTCACCGCCGAGGACCGGGTCGAGGAGTTCAAGCTGGAGGTCGAAGGCGAGCAGCTGCCGCCCTACACCCGGCCGATGAACACCGCGCTCACGCCAGTCATCCCGCAGCAGCTCGAGCTGGTCACGCTCGGCGCCTCCAACGGCTTCGACATCACCGGGCCGTGCTCGAACATGCTCGTCCAGTCCGCCGGCCACTTCCTGCTCGTCGACAGCGGGCCGTACATCAAGCAGGTCCTCGAGGCCTCCGGCATCGGGCTCAACCAGATCGAGGGCGTCATCCTCACCCACGCCCACGAGGACCACGCGGTCGGCCTCTCGGCGCTCTTGCAGCTCGGCCGGCGCATCAAGCTCTACGTCACGCGCGAGACCGCGGCGATCCTCCGCCGCAAGCTGGCCATCCTCAACCCCGACGTCGACGCGCCGGAGGGCCTGCTCGACGCCGCCTTCGACCTCGTCTACGTCGCCCCCGGCAAGGACTACGCGTTCCTGGGGCTGACGCTCAAGTTCCACTACACGATGCACTCCATCCCCTGCGTCGGCGTCGAGCTCAGCTGCGACGACCGCGGGATGACGCGGCGGGTGCTCATCACCGGCGACAACAACTCGCGCCCAGCCATCGAGAAGGCGGCGGCCGCGGGAGTCGTCGACGCGGCGCGGCTCGAGTCGCTGCGCGAGCTCTTCGAGCGGCAGTGCGACCTGGTGGTCGCCGACGCGGGCGGCGGGCTCATCCACGGCCTGACCGCGGACTACGAGGCCAACCGCTCGACCAACGTCATCTACGTCCACACCGGCAAGCTGCCCGAGGACCAGGTGCACCGCTTCACCCTGGCGGCGCCCGGCCACCGCTACACCATCATCCCGGAGAACAGCCGCCCGACCCCGATCGAGCGCGACGGCGCGTTCCTGGCCTTGGCGCGCAACTTCGACTCCAGCCGTCCGGAGTGGCTGCACACGCTGCTCGACGCCGCCGCGCCGATGAGCATCAACCGCGGCCAGGTGGTGGTCCGCCAGAACGACCTCAGCCGGGACTTCTTCGTGGTGCTCAGCGGCAAGCTCGACGTGCTGGTGCAGGCGGGAGCGGAGGCGACGGCGGCCGGGAGACCGCACAAGGTCGCCGAGATCCAGCCCGGGGAGATCTTCGGCGAGATGGCGGTGATCATGGGCTCACCGCGCACCGCGACCGTCCAGGCCACCACGCCGGTGCGGCTGCTGCGCGTGCCTGGCGAGGCGTTCCGCAAGTTCGCGCAGGAGGAGAACCTGGGCGGCCAGCTGCAGACGCTGTGGGCCAAGCGGACCGACGTGCAGTCGGTGGACATCCTGGCGCCGCTGCCGCTCTCGACGGTCCACGAGATCGCCAAGGCGGCGGTCAAGCACACCGTCGAGCCGGGCGCGACGCTCATCCGCGAGGGCAGCAAGAGCACCACCGTCTACATCCTCGCTGCCGGCCGGGTGCAGATCTTCAAGGGCAACGACCCGGTGCGGGTGAACGGCGCGCCGGTCATCCTCCACCCCGGGCAGCTCGTCGGCGAGACCGCGCCCTTCCGGTCCCTGGCGCGCAACGCCTCGGTGGTCGCGGTCGACGAGTGCACCGTGCTCGCCATCCGCGGCGAGGACTTCAAGCGGGTGGTCAAGAAGGTGCCGCAGCTGCACTACCAGATCTCGATGGTGGTGAAGTCCCGCAAGGCGGCGTGACGCCGCAACCCTCCCCCCTGCCCCCTCCCAAACTGCGGGAGGGGGTCCGGCTCTGCTCGACTTCACCTTGGTCGGAGCTCTGGCACCTCTTTCTCCGTGCCTCCGTGCCTCCGTGCCTCCGTGCCTCCGTCGCGTCCACCGACGTCCTCCCTAAACCGTTGCATCCAGCAGGCAGCTGGTCAGCAGAGATTCTGACCAAGTGAACGAAGGCAACCAACTCCCATTCGTCGCATTCGTCCCATAGGTCCTATCCGTCTTATCCGATGAGACAGATGGGACCTATGAGACATGGGACTTCACGCCGTAGCACTCGCGCTAGAACAGGTACGCAACCCCCAGCGCGAGGGTCAGCTGGCTCTGCTTGCCGTCGAAGGCGCCGTCCGGGAACGTCGAGTAGTCCCAGCGCAGCTCCGGCGCGACGCGGAAGCCGGCGATGGGGAAGAAGTTGAAGGTCAGCGTCGTGCTGAGGAGGTTCATGCCGCTGTTGACGGGCATCGGAGCCAGCCGCGGCGCGTCGCTGGTGCGCACGCCGTGGGTGTCGCGGATGAAGTCGGTGCGCAGCGCCAGGCTGTAGCTCTCGCCCGGCTGCAGCACGAGCCAGAGGCTGGCGCCGAACCACTGCGCCCAGAACTTGCCGTCCGCGTTGTCGAACTGCTCGCCGCCGTAGTCGAGCTGGAGCGCCGTCTTGAACTCCGGCACGAAGCGGTGCTCCAGGTAGAAGTTGCCGCCCACGCGCCAGTTGCTGTTGACGTCCTCCTGCTCTGGCCCGGCGAAGCCCAGCAGGCTGAAGGTGGTGTTCTCGCGCGGCGTGAAGGTGACGTGGAGGATGCCCGACTTGAACCCGTTGTTGTCCTGCATCAGGTCCCAGCCGTTGTTGAGCATCAGCTCCGCCTCCCACTCCGAGCTGAAGGCGTACTTGAGCGCGAAGCCGGTGTGGACGAACGGCTCGAGGTAGGTCCAGGCCAGGCCGCCCGACCAGTTGGCGGCCTCCTCCAGGAACGGCGACTCGTAGCCGATGGGGGTCGCGTACTTGCCGACGACGAACTTGAGGCCGTTGCCGACCGGGATGTTGAGCGTCGCGGTGGCCTCGAAGAGGTCGCCGAACTCGCCGATGGGCGTGGTCTGGGTGAAGGCGGCGTCCTGGCCGAAGAGCAGCTTGAGCGAGAAGCCTACGCCCCACTCGAAGGCGTCGTACTCGACCGGCTTGCCCAGCCTGAGCAGCGCCTTGTTGAACATGAACTGGTTCGCGTAGACGTCGTAGCCGCGGCCGGTGTTCAGGCCGTTCTCGGGCTGGTTGAAGTTGTAGGTGTAGGACGCGGAGACGATGCCGCCGATCTCCAGCTTCTTGAAAAAGGCCAGCGCCGTCTCCGAGACGCTCTCCAGGGTGAGCAAATCCTTCTTGGCCTCCGGTGCCTCGAGCAGCGCGAGGCGGCGCTCGAGCTGCTGGATGCGCTTCTGCATCTCCTCAGGGGTCGGCTGAGCCGCTGGCGTGGCCGGCTCGGCGGGCGCGGCCTCGGGGGTGGTCGCGGACGGGGCCGGGGTCTCTTCGGCGAGGGCCGGGCGGGGCAGGGCGAGGAGGAGGGCCGCGAAGGTCCAGGTCAGCCGACGGAGCATGCAGAGATTCCTTCCGGAGCGAGCGAGGCGAGGGCGGAACTTTCCCGTCCGCTGCGGTGGTGTCAAGCCTCTGTTGGCAAGAGAGATTTCCCTGGAAGCCAGGAGAGTGGTTGCTATTGTGCGTTCCCCTTTCCCCAACGAGAGGCGGTCACCGCGCACGATGTCGGGCTCCGAGCTGGCCATCGAAGCTGAAGCAGTCGTTCGGCGCTTCGACGATGTCGAAGCCCTCTCGCGAGTGAGCGTCTCCATCAAGAAGGGCGAGTTCTTCTGCCTGCTCGGGCCCTCCGGCTGCGGCAAGACCACGCTCCTGCGCATCATCGGCGGGCTCGACGTGCCCGACGCGGGGACGGTCCGGATCGGCGGGGTCGACATGCGCGAGATCCCCGCGCACAAGCGGCCGGTCAACACCGTCTTCCAGTCCTACGCCCTCTTCCCGCACCTCAAGGTGAAGGACAACATCGCCTTCGGCCTGAAGATGAAGAAGGTGCCCAAGGCGGAGGCCTCCGCCCGCGTGGGCAAGATGATGGAGCTGGTGCAGATCTCCCACCTCGCCGACCGCATGCCGGCGCAGCTCTCCGGCGGCCAGAAGCAGCGCGTGGCGCTCGCCCGCGCCATCGTCAACGAGCCGATGGTGCTGCTCCTCGACGAGCCCTTGGGCGCGCTGGACCTCAAGCTGCGCAAGCAGCTGCAGGTGGAGCTGCTCGCCCTGCAGCGCCGGCTGGGCATGACCTTCGTCTACGTCACGCACGACCAGGAGGAGGCGCTGGTCATGGCCGACCGCATCGCGGTGATGCGCGCCGGCAAGATCGAGCAGATGGACGAGGCCGAGGCTATCTACGAGCGGCCGCGCACCCGCTACGTCAGCGAGTTCCTGGGCTCCTGCAACCTGCTCGAGGCCAGGGTCCTCTCGCGCAGCGCCACCGACGTCACCGTCGAGACGCCCGCGGGCAAGCTGCGCGTCGAGCACGGCCTGCTCGTCCCCGACGCGTCCAAGAGGGACCAGTTCACGGTCGCCATCCGCCCGGAGAAGGTGGTGATGCTGCAGCCGACCGCGGCCGACGAGGAGAACCTGCTGCCGGCACGCGTGGAGGAGGTCATCTACATCGGCGCCGAGACGCACTACCTGCTCAAGGTGGGCGCGGCGACGCTGCGCGCCGAGGCGATGAACGTGCGCGTCGGCCACCAGGGCTTCGACCTGGGGCAGGACGTGCTGGTGCAGCTGCCGCCGCAGGGCCTGCTCGTCCTGGACGACTGAGAGCCATGAGCGAGCGGCGAGCCCACATCGAGGTCCGGTATGGCGAGCGGCTGACCCGCGCGGGCGAGCTGTTCCGCTCGGCGATCACCGCCGGCCCCGGGCTGTTCTGGGTCACGCTCTTCCTGCTGGTCCCGCTGCTGGCCATCGGCGTCATCAGCTTCCTCACCCGCGGCGAGGTGGGCGGCTACGAGCGGCCGTGGACGGTGGAGAACTTCACGCGCTTCTTCGGCTTCGGCTTCTTCGGGTTCGACGTGCTCTACCCGAAGATCGTCCTGGAGAGCTTCTTGATGGGCGCCGGCACCACGGCGCTGTGCCTGGTCTGCGCGCTGCCGCTGGCGTTCTTCATCGCCGCGCTCCCCGGGCGCTACAAGAACATGGCGCTCACCCTGGTGCTCATCCCGTTCTGGACCAGCCTGCTCATCCGCACCTACGCGTGGCAGATCCTGCTGGCGCCGGAGGGTTGGATCACCAAGCCGCTCTCGCTGCTGGGCCTGGTGGAGGCGGGCGAGAGCCTGTGCCCGTCGACCTTCGCCATCTACCTGGGCATGGTCTGCGACTACCTGCCGTTCCTGGTGCTGCCGCTCTACTCGTCGGTGGAGAAGATCGACTGGACGCTGGCCGAGGCCGCGAGCGATCTGGGCGCCGATGCGCTGCGGGTGATGCGCCACGCCATCCTCCCGCAGATCACGCCGGGGCTCGTCGCGGGTGTCATCCTGGTCTTCATCCCCGCCACTGGGCAGTTCGTCATCCCCGACCTCTTGGGCGGCGCCAAGACGCAGCTCTTGGGCAACGTGATCCAGCAGCAGTTCGGGCCCAGCCGTGACTGGCCCTTCGGCTCGGCCATCTCCTTCCTGGTGATGCTGCTCGTGCTCTTGAGCCTGTGGATCTACGCGCGGGGCGCACGCGAGAAAGGGCTGGAGCTGCTGTGAGGCGCGTGAGCCCATGGCTGGCGGCGGTCGCGGGCGTGCTCTACGCCTTCATGTACCTGCCCATCGCCGTGGTCATCGTCTACTCGTTCAACGCGGCCAAGCACGGCGGGCCCTGGCGCGGCTTCACCACCGACTGGTACGCGCGGCTGCTCGACAGCCCGGACAAGATCGCCGCGGCCGAGAACACGCTCATCCTCGGCCTGGTGAGCACGCTCGTCGCCACCGTCCTCGGGACGCTGCTGGGCTACGGGCTTTCGCGCTACCGCTTCCCGGGCAAGAACGTCTTCTCGCTGCTGATGTACGTGCCGGTGATCATCCCGGACATCGTGATGGCGGTCGCCATGCTCAGCTTCTACGCGCTGGTGCGCCAGGCGCTGGGGCTCTTCGAGCTGGGCATGACCACCATGACCCTCGCCCACATCACCTTCGAGGTTCCCTTCGTGGCGATCGTGGTGCGCTCACGCCTGGCGGGCATGGACCCGGCCATCGAGGAGGCGGCGCACGACCTGGGCGCGGGCTCGCGGCGCACCTTCTGGCACGTCACCCTGCCGCTGATGATGCCCGGCGTGCTGGCCGGCGCGATGCTCGCCTTCACCCTGAGCCTCGACGACTTCGTGGTCAGCTTCTTCACCACCGGGCCGGGCGCGACGACGCTGCCCATCCTCATCTACTCTTCGGTCAAGCGCGGCATCACCCCGGACATCAACGCGCTCTCCACGCTGATCGTGGCGGTCTCCATCCTCGCCACCGTCGGCATGGCGGTCCTGCAGCGCCCCCGCCGCTGAGCTCGCGGGGAAGAAAGGCAAGGAAGGAAGAGACATGAACAGGTTCGCCCTCGCGTGCATCGCCCCCTTGATGCTCCTGTCCTCGACGGCGTCGGCGCAGAAGAACGCGCTCAACCTGTTCATCTGGAGCGAGTACATCGACCCGAAGATCATCAGCCAGTTCGAGAAGGAGTTCGACTGCAAGGTCACCGTCGACCTCTACGAGGACAACGAGGCGATGATGGCCAAGCTGATGGGCGGCGGCATCTCGCAGTACGACGTCATCGTCCCCAGCGACTACATCATCCCCGCGCTGCTCAAGGAGGGCCTCTTGGCCCCGCTGCGCGCCGAGAACGTCCCCAACCTCAAGAACCTCGACCCGCGCTTCGCCAACCGCGAGTACGACCCGGGCAACAAGTACAGCGTCCCCTACCAGTGGGGCACCTCGGGCATCTTCGTGCGCAAGGCCAAGGGCGAGACGCTCGACGAGAGCTGGGGCCTGCTCTTCGACCCGGCCAAGAAGGCGGGCTCGTTCCTGCTCCTCGAAGACGCGCGCACCACCATCGGCGCGGCGCTGCTCTACAAGGGCAAGACGGTCAACTCGACGGAGAAGGTCGAGCTGAAGGAGGCGCGCGAGGTCATCCTCGGCTCCAAGAAGCGCTCGGTCGGCTTCGACGGCAGCGTGGGCGGCAAGAACAAGGTGCTGGCGACGGTGGCCAAGATGGCGATGGTCTTCAACGGCGACGCGGTGCGCGGCATGGCCGAGGACCCGGACACCTACTACTTCGTCCCCAAGGAGGGCAGCGAGATCTGGCTCGACAACCTCGCCATCCCCGCCAAGGCGCCGCACCGCGACCTGGCCGAGAAGTTCGTCAACTACATCCTCGACGCGAAGATCGGCGCGCAGCTCTCGAACTTCAACCGCTACGCCTCGCCCAACAAGGCGGCGCTGGCCTACGTCAAGCCCGAGGACCTGAAGAACCCGGTCATCTACCCGCCGCCGGAGGTGATGAAGCGGCTGCACTTCCTGACCGACCTCGGCGCCAAGACGCAGTGGTACGACGAGCTCTGGACCTCCATCAAAGCGAAGTAGGGAGCGGCAGGCCTCGCGAGGACAGCCATCGAATCTGTGCGTCTGAGGCGCGCTGACGGAGTTGCCGGCCTCCGCGCCGGGGCAGCTATCGAGTCTGTACGTCTGAAGCGCGCTGACGGCCTCCGCGCCGGGCACGAAGCGTCCCACCGCGCGATAGACACCCAGCACGCCTCAGATGGACGGAGCGCCAAGGTGCCCCGGGCACGGAGGCCCGGCACCACCGATCCCCCCCACCGCGCGAAAGATGCACAGCGCGCCTCAGATGGACGGAGCGCCAAGGTGCCCCGGGCACGGAGGCCCGGCACCACCGATCCCCCCCACCGCGCGAAAGATGCACAGCGCGCCTCAGATGGACGGAGCGCCAAGGTGCCCCGGGCACGGAGGCCCGGCACCACCGATCCCCCCCACCGCGCGAAAGATGCACAGCGCGCCTCAGATGGACGGAGCGCAAAGGTGCCCCGGGCACGGAGGCCCGGCACCACCGATCCCCCCACCGCGCGAAAGATGCACAGCGCGCCTCAGATGGACGGAGCGCCAAGGTGCCCCGGGCACGGAGGCCCGGCACCACCGACCCCGTCCCACCGCGCGAAAGATGCACAGCGCGCCTCAGATGGACGGAATTGAAGGATGCCTGCCTGCCTCTTGAGACGTCCGAGGCCGGGGAGTAGAAGCGACGCCCATGAGCCAGCCACTTCGCGGTGCCATCGTCGGATTCGGATTCATCTCCGGGCTCGGCCACACGCCTGCCTACCTGAAGCGCGCCGAAGCGAAGAAGGACGTCCAGATCGTCGCGGTCGCCGACCTCTGCGAGGCGCGCCGGGAGATCGCCCGGAAGGCGCTCCCTGGGGCGCGCATCTACCCCGACTACCAGAGCCTGCTCGCCGCCGAGGCGGCGAACCTCGACTTCGTGGACATCGCCACGCCGCCCTGCGACCACGCGGCCATCGCCCACGCCGCGTTCGACCGCGGGCTACACGTGCTCTGCGAGAAGCCGTTGACGACGACGCTCGAGAGCGCCCGGGAGATGCTCGCGCACGCCAAGAAGGCGCAGCGGGTGATCTTCCCCTGCCACAACTACAAGCACTCGCCCATCGCCAAGGGGATCAAGAAGGTCATCGACAGCGGGCAGTTGGGCAAGGTGCGCTCGCTCACGCTGGCGACGTATCGGAACGCCCACGCCAAGGGCGTGACCGAGTGGAACACGCACTGGCGCCGCACCAAGAGGTGGTCGGGCGGCGGCATCGCCATGGACCACGGCAGCCACACCTTCTACCTGACCTTCGACTGGCTGGGCGCCTACCCGACCGCGGTGACGGCGAAGATGGCGACGCTCGACGGCCAGTACGACACCGAGGACAACTTCAGCTGCGTGCTGACCTTCCCCAGCGGCCTGGCGACCGCGCACCTGACCTGGACGGCGGGCATGCGCAAGGTCGTCTACACGGTGCAGGGAGAGAAGGGCGGCGTGCTGGCCGAGGACGACAACCTCGAGGTCTCGGTGATGGAGAAGACCTCGGGGCCGGACATCGCGCAGGGAGCGGTGACCTGGAAGTTCGAGAAGTCCTCCTGCGCGTCCGACTGGTACGACGCCTCGCACGTCGGCTGGTTCGACTCGCTCTTCGAGCAGTTCAAGGAGGCGATCGCCAAGGGCGACTTCGTGGGCAAGGAGGCCCGCGAGTCGTACCTCTGTATCCAGCTCATCACCACCGCGTATCGGTCGGCGGCGGAGGGATGCCGCGAGCTGCCACTGGCGACCGAGGTGCCGGTGTAGAGAGGCGGGCTGTGAGAACGCCCAGGGGGGCGAGCAAACCACAGCCCCGGATCGCCGGCCTTGTGCCGGCGCAGTTGGAGGAGGCCGCCGCAGGCTGCTCAGCCCCAAGCGAGGCACGGGCGCTCTCGGATCGCCGGCCTTGTGCCGGCGCAGTTGGAGGAGGCCGCCGCAGGCTCCTCAGCCCCAAGCGAGGCACGAGCGCGGTCGGATCGCCGGCCTTGTGCCGGCGCAGTTGGAGGAGGCCGCCGCAGGCTCCTCAGCCCCAAGCGAGGCACGAGCGCGCTCGGAATCGCCGGCCTTGTGCCGGCGCAGTTGGGGTTGTTCAGCCTGGCAGAGCCCCGGTGCCGCGCAACCAAGCTCCCACGAGCCCAAAGCACAAGTCCGAAGACATGTAGAGGTAGGGGTACTCCTGCGGCGACGCCGCCAGGTGCTCCTTCACCGGGTTGTCGGCGACGTACTTCGCCACAGTCCAGAAGTCCCTCTCGTTCCGGAGCTCCCGGTCGAACGACTCGTGCTCCCACACAGGCTCACGCCTCCCGAGCACCTTGTTGATCTGCCAAGCCGACGCGCCCTTCACGTCGTGCAGGATGTGCGAAAGCCGGAAGTACCCGCCGTCGGGCGCCTTCGCGGGTTTGCAGAGCACGTGAGTGCCCAAGGTCGGCATGGCCGCGCAGGCGGCGAGATTCCAGCGGGACGAGTCCCACTTCCGGCAGGCCTCAAGCACGATCGCGCAGCACTCCGGCGGGAGCCTCAAGCCGGGAACCAGGGAGAACACCACGTGGTACCAGGCCCCAGGCGACTGGAAGTGGGGGAGGTTGCGCCGATAGGCGAGACGGGTGTCGAACGTCGCTTTGTCCATGGTGGCGTTGGTAGCACGCCGGTCTGACATTCCTGCGCCGGCACAAGGCCGGCGATCCGAGGGCGCCCGTGCCTGGCTCGGGGTGGTGGTAGCGCTGGCGCTTGGCTACCGCGCCGGCACGAAGCCGGCGATCCGAGGGGCCCGTGCCTGGCTTGGGATGAGGTGCTTGCGCCAGCGGAGTTGGAGCGGCGCGGGGTTGCTGCCAGAATCGGCCGCGAGTTGGAGCCAGAGCCCACATCAGCCCCCAGCACAGCGGCTACGAATTCCAGGCGCCTCCGAAGCCACGTTCGGCTCGGGCTTCTGGCAGCCGTGCTGCTCTTCCTCGCTGCCGGGGGCGTCGTCGCCGAGCACCGGCTCTCGCGTGAGCCCGAAGGCTGCGCCTCATGCCACGTGATGCAGCGCTACGTCGACGCCTTCAAGGCCGGACGCGACCTCGACGCGGCCCATGCTCGCGCCGGGCTCAGCTGTACCGACTGCCACCAGGGCTACTCGCTCCCCGCTCGCGCCAAGAGCGCCGCCGCGTACTCCGTGGGCATGGTCGGCGCGCCGGCGCGGCGTCGCTTCGACGACGCGATGTGCAACCGCTGCCACGTCTCCATGGAGCACCAGGGCGAGAAGACGGACTTCCTCCTCCGCAACCCTCACCGCAGCCACTGGCCGGAGCTGGGGTGCGCCGACTGCCACCTGGGGCACGCCAGGCAGATCGACTTCTGCAACGGCTGCCACGACAACGGCGGGCAGCGCATGACCGGCGATCCGGTGCGGACGCCGCGCGCGCCCAATCCTTGGTTTCTCTACCAGGGGGAGTGCCGGCCGGCGCCTTGAGAACCATGTCAGCGTTCACCGACATCACTTGCTAAAGATAGGCAGCTAAAACGTGACATGAACCTGGAAGGGTTCGCCAACGGCGAGGTCACAGAGTGCCGGGCGTCAGCGTCGTGACCGGCCGAGTTGACTCGGGCCCGAACAACGACGCCCCACGTCAGCCGCTCCGCTCGTAGAGCACCACGCTGCCGGCCGACGAGACCTTCCAGTCGAAGTCGAACTCTTGGTGCTGCTTGAGCCGCGGCGTCGCCCCGCAGCGCGGCACCTGGCACTCGATCTTCCCCATCGGGCACGTCGAGTACCAGCACAGCCGACCGAGGTACCGGTCGGTGCAGTGCTCGAGCAGGAAGGCGTCGACCTGGTGATGGGCAACGCCGGAGTCGTACGACGCCAGCGCCCGCGCCCGGGTCTTCTGGAGCGTCGCCAGGAGGTCGAGGTCGTCGAGCCAGACGGCCAAGTCCACGTCCTTGCAGGAGTGGAGGCGCCAGTACCGGAACAACCGAGGCACCCGAGGCGGCGGCGGCTCCATTTCGAGCGGCTTGGCCACCGAACCGAAGAGGACGACTCGTCGGACCGCGGGGGAGCTCGCTCCAGGCCATCGCGACGGCCTTCGCGGCCTGGCGGAAGTTCGTTTGGCGGAACAGCGCGTTGGCACATTCCTCGTGGGCGAGGACGTCCGAGGTATCCCAGCGGGGTAGCTTCGCCTCGCCTCGCTGTTGCAGCAGGCAGCCGTCCTTCCATGAGATGGCGGAGCCGTCGTCCAGGCGTCTGAAGAAGAGCTCCTCAGCCTCGCGATCCCAATCGCGCAGCAGCTCGATCGCAGGGGTGGCTCGGCGACTCTTGGCCACGGGCGGCTCCTCACTCCTCCTGGACGATCTTCAGGACCGCCGCGCCGTACTTGTCCACGAAGCGCTTGCCCACGCCGCTGAGGCGCACGAGGTCCTCGAGCGTCGCCGGCCGCCGCGCGGCGATGGCGTTGAGGGTGCGGTCGGTGAGCACCGTGAACGCAGGCTTGCCCAGCGCCTTGCTCACCTTCTTCCTCCACTCCTTGAGCCGCTCCATCAGCTTGGCGTCGACGAGCGGAGCGAGCGAGGCGTCGAGCTCGAACCTGGGCTCGGCCTTCTTGCGCACCTTCATGGCTCCCGGCCTGGGCGCCGCCGGCCCCGCGCCGTCGCCTTCGAGCACGAACGCGCCGCTGTGCAGCCCGCTCGTCCCCGCGGGCCCGAGCTTGATCCGCCGGAAGCGGATCATCTGGCCTTCCTTCTCGAAGGCGTCCTCGGTCAGCAGCACCACCTTCGCCCGCGCCAGCGCGTCGAGCATCCGCTCGAAGCTCTTGCGGTCCAGGGCGCTGTCCGGGAAGGCGTTCTTGTAGAGGTTGCCGGTGGAGAGCCCGTCGTAGCGGCGCAGCTCGTCCACGATCCGCTCGGCCTGCGCCAGCTCGCGCTGCGAGGGCGCCCGGAAGCGGCGGCCGACGGCGTCGTCGGGCGCGCAGGCGTCGCAGTGGCCGCAGGGCCGGGCGTCGCGGGTGTCGCCGAAGTAGCGCACCAGCCGCGCCATGCGGCAGTCGCCGGATTGGGCGAAGTCGAGCACCTCGTCGAGCTGCTGCGTCCGATAGTTGCGGATGGCCTCGTAGCTCGGCCGCCAGCCGGCCTTGCCCGGGCGCACGATGTCTTCGGCGTCCACCTTCACGCCGCCGTGCGTGTAGAGCTTGCTCACCGCGTTCTGGGCGGTGTCGTCGTCGAGGCCGCAGGCCTGGGGCAGCTCCTCGCGGGCGATGCCCTGCGCCGGCACCGCGTCGAGCACTCGCTGCAGCGTCGAGGCCGGCGGATAGTCGCGCTCCAGGAAGCTCTCGTGGATCTTCCGGTCGCCCCAGCTGTAGAGCAGCAGCGCCCGCGAGGGCTTCCCGTCGCGGCCGGCGCGGCCGATCTCCTGGTAGTAGCCCTCGACCGAGGACGGCAGCGCCATGTGCACGACGGTGCGGATGTCCGGCTTGTCGACGCCCATGCCGAAGGCGATGGTCGCGACGATCACCTCCAGCTCGCCTCCGAGGAAGCCTTCCTGGGCCTTGGCCCGGTCCTCGGTCGTGAGCCCGGCATGGTAGGGCGCCACGCGGTAGCGCCGAGAAGCGAGCAGCTCGGCCAGCTCCTCGGTCATCTTGCGCGACGGGGCGTAGACGATCGCCGGGCGGTGGCTGGGCGGCTCGAGCATCGCCAGGAGGTCGGCCTCGCGCTCGGCGCGCGGACGGTCCACGGCCTCGAGGGCTAGGTTGTCGCGCCGGAAGCCGCGGATGAAGCTGCGCGCCTTGGGCATCCCCAGCTGCTCGAGGATGTCCTTCTGCACGCGGGTTGTGGCGGTGGCGGTCAACGCCAGGACCGGCGCGGGGCGGAGCAGCGGAAGGCGGTCCTTGAGCAGCCGGTAGTCGGGCCGGAAGTCGTGGCCCCAGTGCGAGATGCAGTGCGCCTCGTCCACCGCGACCAGCGTCGGCGGCCGCTTGGCGAGCATCTCCGGGAAGCCGGGGACGGAGAGGCGCTCGGGGGCGATGGTCAAAAAGTCGAGCTCGCCGTCCAGGTAGGCGCGGCAGGCGGCGCGCGCCTGCTCACGCGAGCGCCCGGAGTGGATGGCGGCGGCGGCGAAGCCCTTGGCCGTCAGCTTCTGCGTCTGGTCCTCCATCAGCGCGATGAGCGGGCTGATGACGACGGTGGTGCCGCCGCGGGCGAGGCCTGGCAGCTGGTAGCAGAGCGATTTGCCGCTGCCGGTGGGCATGACCAGCAGGGCGTCCTCGCCGCCGGCGACGGCGCGGCAGACCTCCTCCTGGTGGGCGCGGAAGGCGTCATGGCCGAAGCGCTTGCGGAGGAGGCCTGCGAGGTCGGTCGTCGGCTGGCGCTGGGGTCTGAGGAGTGAGAGCTGGTCCACGGGAGCGGTGAGACCACATCGCCCGGCGGCCGGCAAGCGAAGGTCGCGCCCGGCGCGACGGACACCCGCACGCCCTAATTCCGAGGAGCGAGCCTGCGCACCTGTCTGGCGGTCTTCGCCGCGAGCGCCGCACGGCGCACGGTGTGGAGGACGGCGAGCACCTGGCGGGAACCTGAGCGTCCGAGGCCGCTGCACAGGGGCTCGAGCTCGTAGAGGTCTCCGTCGAGGCTCAGCTCGTACCGGTCCCCGTTGACCACCTCGGCGTGCTCCATCACGAAGCTGGCGAGGCGCAGGCCGTGCTCTTCGCAGGTGCCCACCACCTGGCATGCGCCAACGAGTCGCTGCTCTCCGGTCGCGAGGTGCTTGAGTGTCGCCACGGGGCAGATTCTCTTCCGCGAGCGGCCACGGGCTGAAGCCACCGCGTGTGTAAGCACGCGCTCGCCCTGTCGTGGAGCGGGGGGCGGACCTCGTCGTCGTCGCGGCTCAGTGGGCTGCGTGGGCCTCGACGCCGACGTTCGGTGGCGAAGCGGGCGGTCCCGGGAGCCAGATCTGGAACGAGTAGCCGCCGGCGGGCACGCGCGCGACTTCGAGCGTGCCGCCCTGCAGCGTCACCAACCTGTGGGCGATGTAGAGGCCCAGGCCCCGGGCGCGCCGGTTGGGGCTCGCGGGCACTCCTGGATAGCGGTCAAAGAGGTGGTCCAACTCCTCCGGAGCCACCTCCAGCCCGCTGTTCCTCGCCTCGATCAAGACCCCTCCGCGGGCGGGGGAGAGCGTGACCTCGAGCGCGACGTGCTCCTCCGTGTGCTTGTGCAGGTCCTGGAGAAGGTTGGTGAGGATCTGGTCGAAGCGCACCGGGTCGGAGAAGGTCACGGCCCGCCGCTCAGCCTCGACTCCACCCGCCGGTCGCCGAAGGCGTTCCGCAGCCGCAGAAGGAGCGCACGGGCCTCTTCGGAGGCGTCGAACACCTGCCGGTCGACGGGCAGGGTGCTCGAGTCCAGGCGAGAGGCGTCCATCAGGTCGCTGATCAAGTGGCTCAAGAGCTCGCCGCTGCTGCGCATGCTCTTGAGGGCAGCGACCGGCACCCAGGCTGCGTCGCCGGTGGCGCGCCGCATCAGCGCCTCCACCTGCAGGAGCACGGAGTTGACGGGCGCGCGCATGTCGTGCGCCACGATGGCCGCGAACTCCTCGCGCAGGCGCTCTAAAGCCTTGAGCGTGCTGATGTCCTGGTAGACCACCACCGCGCCGAGCAGGTCGCCCGCCTCGGTCACGACCGGCGCGGCGCTGAGGAGCATGGGAATGCGCGAGGCTCCCTGCCGGCGGACGAGCGCTTCGACGTTCACGAAGGTCTCGCCGCTGCGCGCACGAAGCTCCGGTTCCTCGGCCTCGGGGAACGGGGTGTCGTCTGGGCGCAGCAGGCAGTAGGTGCGATTCGGCGAGTCTGCCGGGAGGTCGACGCGGCCGAGCATCCTCTCGGCGGACGGGTTCCCGAAGGGGGCGGCATCGCTGCCGGGGAAGAAGACCAGGCCATACGGGGCGTGCTCGACGAGCGCGCGGAAGAGCCGGCGCTGCTCGTCCTCGGCCTGTTCGGCGAAGGCGACCAGCAGCGCCGCCTGCTCGCTGAAGCGCTCCAGCTGGCGGGCGTCCGCCTCGGTGAACGCCGGGGCCCCTTGCTTCTCGGTGACGTAGAAGTTGCCGAACACCCGCTCGCCGATGCGCAACGGGACGCCGAGGAACGAGCTCATCGGAGGGTGGTGCGCGGGGAAGCCGTAGGACCGCCGGTCGGCGGAGATCCTCTCGACGTTGACCGTCCCGCCCTCGCGGATGACCGCGCCCAGCAGCCCCTTGCCTTCCGGGAGGTGGCCGATCCGGCGCGCCTGCTCCTCGGTGAGGCCGACGTAGATGAAGTCCTTCAGCCGCGACGCGTCGCGCGCCATGACGCCCATGGCGCCGTAGCGTGCGCCGGTCAGCTCGCAGGCGAGCTCGACGAGCATGTGCAGCAGCCGTCGCAGCGGCAGGGTCGCGCTGCCCTTCACCAGCGACTTCTGAATCGCCTTGAGGGCCCGCTCGGCCCGCTCCACCGGGAGGGCTGCTTCGTCGGAGACGTCCAGGCTCAGGAGCAGGCCGCCGGGGACCTGGGCGGCGCGCACCCGCAACGGATGCCACCGCCCGGCGATGCGGTCATGCCAGACCTGGGGCTCGTCGAAAGGGACGTCGTGCCGCCGCCAGGGCAGCTGCACCTCGCCAGGCACCGAGCCAGGCGGCAGCGCCACGTCGATGCGGTTCTCGAGCCCGACCTGATCCGTCGGCATGAAGCCGAGAACGCCCTCGACGGACGAGGAGGCGGCGATCGCCCCGTTCGAAGCGACCAGGAGGACCGGCCAGGGCAGCCCCGCGATGTCTTTGGCGTCCATGGAACCCAAACGTGAACACTGCCGAGGCCTGTAGCGCGTCCTCGTCTCGGGCGGCTTGGCGAGCCAGAGGCCGAGAAGGAGCCCGACACGTCCCGGCCGCGGCGAAGCAATCGGCACGCTCCGGTTGTTCACCGACCGGAAGTCCTGCAAGTGCGACCAACCGAGGGCTGCCGGGTGACCGACGGGGCGAGGCTGCGATTCTTCCAGAAGGTGCTCTCGAAGGCGCTGGTGCCGCCGAGGCTTCCCTCGCCGTGGAGGTACGCGAGCGCGCTGGCGTCGGTGTCGCTGATGGCGCTCCTCCAGATGGCGCTCGTGCCCAGGCCGACCATCGCTCCCTTCGTGCTCGCGTACCTGGCGGTCGTCCTGGCCGCCTGGCTGGGAGGACGCGGTCCGGGGCTCGGGGCGGTCCTGCTCGCCGGGATGGCCCACAACTACCTCTTCGTCGAGCCGGTGAACGCGTTCAACCTCTCGGGAGCTGCGCGCTCCGCCACGCTGCTGTTCTTCGTCGCGGCCACCGCGGTCGCCGTGCTGTGCGGCTCGTTGCGCGATGCGCTGGAGCAGGCCGAGGAGAGCGGGGAGCGCTTCCGCGCGCTCGGCGACAACGCCCCGGACCTCATCGCCCGCTTCGACCGCGACCTGCGGCTGCGCTACGTCAATCCGGTGGCCTCTCGCTTCGCCGGCATCTCGGCGGAGCAGGCTTTCGGCAAGCGCTGCGGCGAGCTGGGGCTGGGCTCCTCGTTCGTGTCCGCCTGCGAGGAGGCGGTCCGGCGGGTCTTCGAGACGGGCGAGACCTTGAGCACGGAGCTCGAGCTCGAGGGAGGCGGCCCCGGCCAGACGGCGCTGCTGGAAGGCCAGATGGCGCCCGAGCGCGGCAGGCACGGGGAGGCGCTCTCGGTGCTCGCGCTGTTTCGGGACGTCACCGAGCGCAAGGAGCTGGAGGCGGCGACCTGGCGCAGGGAGGAGCAGCTGCGCCAGGCGACGCTCGCCGCGAACCTCGGCCTCTGGTCGTGGATCCCGGGGACCAGCACGCTGGAGGTCGGCGCCAACTGGCGGTGGCTGTTCGGGGTGCTGGACCGGACGGTGGTCACCTTCGAGACCTGGCGCGAGGCGCTGCACCCCGAAGACCGCGAGCGTGCGGTCGCGGCGCTCCACGAGGCCGTGGAGAGCCGCCGCGAGTTCAACGTCGAGTACCGGGTGGTCCGGCAAGACGGAACGCTGCGCTGGGTGGCGGACCGCGGCGGCGCCGTCTACGACGAGAGCGGGCGAGCGGTGCGCATGGCCGGCGCGAACGTGGACATCACCGAGCGCAAGCAGGCGGACGCCGAGCGCGAGCGGCTGCTGGAGGCGCTGCGCGAAGCCGACCAGCGCAAGGACGTCTTCCTGGGCGTGCTCTCCCACGAGCTGCGCGGGCCTCTGGCCCCCATCCGCAACAGCCTGCACATCCTCCATCGCGGCGGCCTCGACGAGCGCGGCCGTCGGGCGGTCTCGATCATCGACCGCCAGTCGGCGCAGCTCTCCAAGCTCGTCGACGACCTGCTGGATGTGACCCGGATCGCCCGCGGGAAGATTCGCCTGCAGCGCACCCGGCTGGACCTGGCCGGCCTCGTGCGCCACACGGTCGACGACTACCGCTCGGTGGCTGCGGCCGGCGGCCTTCGCCTGGAGCTCCAGGTCCCGAGCGAGCCGGTGTGGGTCGACGGCGACTCCGCCCGGCTGGCGCAGATCGCGGGCAACCTGCTGCAGAACGCGGTGAAGTTCACCCCGGCAGGCGGAAGAGTGCGGGCGGCTCTGGCGAGGAGCGACCAGGGGCGCGCCGTGCTCGAGATCTCGGACACCGGCATGGGCATCGACGCGCAGACGCTGCCCCAGCTGTTCGAGCCGTTCTCCCAGGCGGACCGCTCGTTGGCGCGCAGCAGGGGTGGCCTGGGCCTCGGGCTGGCCCTGACGAAGGGGCTCGTGGGGCTCCACGGCGGCGATATCCAGGCCTCCAGCGAGGGCGCGGGTCGTGGGGCGACGTTCACCATCAAGTTGCCGCTCGCAGGCGAGCCGGCCCAGGCGGCTCAGCACGGGCCCAGGGCGTCGGGTGGCGTTCGGCGCCGGATCCTGGTGGTGGAGGACAACCGGGACGCCGCGGACACGCTGCGCGAGGTGTTGGAGCTCGACGGGCACCGCGTCGTCGTCGCCTACGACGGGCCCGACGGGCTCGAGAAGGCCCACGCGTTCCGCCCGCACCTCGTGCTCTGCGACATCGGGCTGCCGGGTCTGGACGGCTACGGCGTCGCCCGAGAGTTGCGGCGGGACACCACGCTGGCCTCTGTCTTCCTGATCGCGCTGACCGGCTACGCGCAGCCCGAGGACCAGCGTCGCGCCCGGGAGGCCGGTTTCGACCGTCACCTGGCCAAGCCGCCGGACTTCGACGCGATCGGGCAGCTGATCTCCGAGTGCTGCATCGATTGAAGACGCCGGCATCCTGACGCGGGGCGCAGCAGCATCGCCGCCCGGCAGGGCCTGCCCCTGTCGATCCGCTGGTGCGCGTGGCTTCACCGCTTGCGGGTCCTTCGCTATGGTGCGCCCGCCATCCCATCCGCGAGGTCTCCTTGAGCTCAGTCCACTTCCTGCGGTCCGTCCTCCTCGCCAGCGCGCTTTCGCTCGGCCTGTTCGCCCAAGGCTGTAACCAGCCGGTTCCCACCCCGGAGTCCGACGCCGGCGCCAAGTGCCGCACCGGCGAGCTGGAGTGCGGCGGCGTCTGCGTCGCCACCTCGCTCGACCCCGCGCACTGCGGCCGCTGCGACAAGGTCTGCGCCGCCGGCGAGGTCTGCTCCGTGGGCGTGTGCGCCCTGCAGTGCTCGGGCGGGACGACCAAGTGCGGCGATCGCTGCATCGACCTCAAGAACGACCCCGCCCACTGCGGCACCTGCGACAAGGCGTGCGCCGCGGCTGAAGTCTGCTCCGCGGGCATCTGCGCTCTTCAGTGCACCGGCGGGACGACCAAGTGCGGCGACCGCTGCGTCGACTTCCAGACCGACCCGGCGCACTGCGGCACCTGCGACAAGGTCTGTGCCGAGGGCGAGGTCTGCGCCGCGGGCGCCTGCTCGCTGGCGTGCACGGGCGGGACGACCAAGTGCGGAGACCGCTGCATCGACCTCGAGAATGACCGGGCGCACTGCGGCACCTGTGACAAGGTCTGCGCCGCCGGCGAGGTCTGCACCGCGTTCGCCTGCGCGCTGGAGTGCACGGGCGGGACGACCCTGTGCGGCGACCGCTGCATCGACCTCAAGAACGACCGCGCCCACTGCGGCACCTGCGACAAGGTCTGCGCCGCCGGCGAGGTCTGCACCGCGGGAGCCTGCGCGCTGGAGTGCACGGGCGGGACGACCAAGTGCGACGATCGCTGCATCGACCTCGAGAACGACCGCGCCCACTGCGGCACCTGCGACAAGGTCTGCGCCGCCGGGGAGGTCTGCACCGCGGGCGCCTGCGCGCTGGAGTGCGCGGGAGGGACGACCCTGTGCGACAGCCGCTGCGTCGACCTCAAGAACGACCGCGCCCACTGCGGCACCTGCGACAAGGTCTGCGCCGCCGGCGAGGTCTGCACCGCGGGAGCCTGCGCGCTGGAGTGCGCGGGCGGGACGACCAAGTGCGACGATCGCTGCGTCGACACCAGCGCCGACCGGACCCACTGCGGCAGCTGCGACAAGGTCTGCGCCGCCGGCGAGGTCTGCACCGCGGGCGCTTGCGTGCTCGAGTGCACCGGCGGGACGACGGAGTGCGACGGCCGCTGCGTCGACTCCGGCTACGACCCTTCCCACTGCGGCGCCTGCGACCACGCCTGTGGCACCAGCGAGGTCTGCTCGCAAGGCCAGTGCGTCCCGACGGCGATGTGCATGATCGACTCCGACTGCCAGGGCTTCACGGTGGCCAGGTGCATGGTCGCGGTCTGCAACCACGGGGCGTATCCGGGCCTCTCCAACGTCTGCACGGTCATCGCCGCCGCCGCCGGAGCGAGCTGCGACGACGGGCTCTTCTGCACGACGGCCTCGACCTGTGACGGCGCCGGAAGCTGCCTGGGCGCCGTCGACAACGACTGTGGCCTCCCGGTGCCGGAGTGCCAGCTCGCGGTCTGCGACGAGGCCACCGATTCCTGCAGCCTCGCTCCGGCCGCCGACGGCGGCGCCTGCGATCCCAGCTCGCTCTGCGAGGTGAACGGCAAGTGTGCCGCCGGGGTCTGCGCTGGCACCCCCAAGGTGTGCGTGAGCGCACCAGGGATCAGCTGCACGAGCAACACCTGCAACCCCGCGACCGGCGCGTGCGACCCGGTGCCTGACGGTTCGGCGTGCGACGACCGCGACACCTGCACCGCGGGCGAGACCTGCCAGGCCGGCGTCTGCAGCGGGACGGCCACTCCGGGTTGCTCGCACTACCTGGTCGAGGGCTTCGAGACCTGCCCGACCAGCTGGACGCTCACGGGCGACTGGCAGTGCGGTGCGCCGACCAACGTCGGTCCCACGGGAGCACGCTCGGGGACCAACGTCGTCGCCACGCAGCTGGCGGGGAACTACAGCTCGAGCATGGCCTACGCCTCCTGCAACGCCGAGCTGCCCGCGCTCGACCTGACGGCGGCGGTCGCCCCGGCCCTCTCCTTCTGGGCCTATGTGGACACCGAGGGCTCGACCTATGACGGCTTCAACGTCAAGGCCAGCACCGACGGCGGGTCGACCTGGACGGTCGTCGCGGGCGTCACTCCGGCCTACGGCCTGACGATCGCGACGGAGCAGGCGTGGGGCGGCCGTCAGAGCGCGTCGGGCTGGCAGCGCTTCACCGCCGACCTGACGCCGTTCGCCGGGACGACGGCACGCCTGCGCCTCTCCTTCCGCAGCGACAGCAGCGGCAACTACCCCGGCGTCTACGTCGACGACGTGCTCGTGTCGGAGCGCGCGCAGATTCCATTGGAGATCACGACCTCGTCGCTCAGCCCCGCCGTCGTGTCGGAGGCCTACCACGCCACGCTGCAGCGCACCGGAGGGAGCGCCAGCGCCGTCTGGAGCATCGTCGGAGGCACGAACCACAGCTGGCTGACCATCGACCCGGCGACGGGCGCGCTCGGCGGGACCCCGGCTGCGACCGGTACGACGAGCGTCACCGTCCGCGTCGCGGAACCGAGCGTCCCCGGCAACTTCGCGGAGAAGACCTTGACGCTCAACGTCCTCACCATGGCCTACAAGGCCGACTTCGACGGGGCTTGCCCTGCTGGTTGGACGCTGACCGGCGACTGGCAGTGCGGCACTCCGACGGCCGTCGGCCCTGCCGCGGCGTACTCGGGGACGCAGTGCCTGGGCACCCAGCTGTCCGCGAACTACAGCAACAACGTGGCGTGGACGGCCGCGACCGCCACGTCGCCGGACATCGATCTCACCAGCGCGGTGGCGCCCAAGCTGCGGTTCAAGGCATGGGTGGACACCGAGGGGAGCAGCTACGACGGCTTCAACCTCAAGATCAGCACCGATGGCGGGGCCACCTACGCGCTGCTGAGCGCGGTGACGCCCGCCTACGGCCTCACCGTCGGCGGCGAGAGCGCGTGGGGCGGTCACCTCAAGACGTGGCAGGACTACACGGCCGACCTCTCGGCCTACGCCGGTCGGACCATCCGGCTCCGGCTGGCGTTCCGCAGCGACAGCTCCGGGGCCTACCCGGGCGTCTACGTCGACGACTTCGCGGTCAGCAACTGAGAGTGAGCGGGAAGGTGCTCCGGTCGGTTCGGCCGGAGCACCTGGACGCGGAGTTCAAGGAACGAGCACTGGCCCCTCGACGAGCTCGGGGTGTCGATGGCGTCGCATCGTTGTTAGGAAGTGACCGACCGTGAGCGCCCTCCAGACCTACCTGTCCGGCTTCTCCACGCTGACCCTGGGCCTGCTCGCCAGCATCGCGGCGAGCGCGGGCACCGGCGTCGGGGCGCTCCCGGTGCTGGGAATGCGCGGCGTCTCGCAGAAGGCGCAGGACGTCCTGCAGAGCATCGCCGCGGGCATCATGCTCAACGCGACGGTCTTCTCGCTCTTCGTCCCTGGAACCGAGGCGGCGACGGCGCAGTTCGGCGGCCCGGTTCGCGGTGCGCTGGTCGTCTCGGCGAGCGCGCTGCTGGGCGCCGGCACGGTCCTGCTCGTCAACCGCTTCACGCCGCACGAGCACTTCTTCCTGGGCGTCCAGGGCCCGCACACCCACCACAGGATCCGCCGCACCTGGCTCTTCGTGATGGCCATCACCATCCACAACTTCCCGGAGGGCCTCTCGGTGGGCGTGGGCTTCGGCGGCGGGAACGTGGCCAACGGCGTCGAGCTGACCACGGCCATCTTCCTGCAGAACATCCCCGAGGGCCTGGTGGTGGCGCTGGGCCTGCTCGCCGCCGGCTACTCCGCGCGCTTCTCGGTGCTCGTCTCCTTCGCCACCGGCTTCGTGGAGACCGTGGGCGGCCTGGTCGGCGCGACCGCGGTGGCGCTGGCCGCCTCGCTGCTGCCGTGGGGCCTGGGCTTCGCCGCCGGCGCGATGCTCTTCGTCATCAGCCACGAGATCATCCCCGAGACGCACCGCAACGGCTTCGAGCAGTCGGCGACCTTCGGCCTGCTCGGCGGGTTCTTGGGCATGGTCGTCCTCGGCGCGGCGCTCGGCTGAACGAGAGCCGGTTCGACCATCACCACGACTCCGGCCGCAGGTCCGATCCGCCCGAGCGCCCGCAGCGCACGCCGCGGAGAGACGGGTCGTAGGGGTCAATCGCCTGCCCGTAGGCGAGCGCCGATTGAGCGTGGTCCGGCTCGCCGAGGCGGCACAAAGCGATGGCACGAAGCGCGTGCGCACGGGCCTTCTGCGGCCGCTGCTCGATGGCCGCCTCGATGGCCTCCAGCGCCTCCTCGTTGCGGCGGAGGTCGAGCAGGGACTTCGCCTTGTCGAGCAGGAACTCCCAGTACGGTCCGGCCTGCAGGGCTTTCTCGGCGTGGCGGAGCGCCGCCTTCGGCCTGCCTTCGCTGCGGGCCACGCTGGCGAGGTCGAGATCGACGAAGCCGGGCAGGACGACGAGCTTGGGGTTGCGCTCGACCGGGGCCTTGCCGGCGAAGGCCAGCATCGCCTCGTAGCTGCCGCCCCAGCGCGGGGTCAGCGAGCCCATGATCTTGGCGTGGAGCTGGAGGCTCGCCGGGCAGAGCTGCAACCCCGCTTCGACCTCGACGCGCGCCGCGGAAGGATCCCGCGTCTCGAGGCCGATGAGCGCTCGGTAGGCCGCCGCCGTGCGGTGAAGCTCGAGCGAGCGCTTCAGGTCCGTGGCCACGACGACGTCGGCATCCCGCATGCCCTTCCACTGCGCGCGGGTCGTCTCGGAGGCCCACTTCGAGCCGCGGCGTTCACGGGCCAGCGCGGACCAGTGGTGCGCCCGCGCGACGAGAGGGATGTAGGAGTCGGGCGCCTCCTTCACCCAATCGTCCAGGAGCGGCGTCAGCGAAGGATCGGCCGACTGGAAAGCCTCGAAGGCGTCCAGGGCGAGCAGCTCGCGGCTGCAGTCGGTCTCGGAGACCTGCTGGAAGGCTGCAAGGACGCGGGTCAGCTCGGCGAAGCTGCGCTCGGCGAGCATGCGCTTGAGCGCGAGCTTGTTGGCCGTCCGCACGGGAAGTCCCCAAGCGTCCGTTCCAGACCAGCCGACCATGGGCAAGCCCTCGGCGGAGAGCGACTCCGGGGGCCGCACGGACCAGGAGGCGCAAGCGGGCAAGACGACTAGAACCACCAGGAAGCCTGCCCAGGCGAACGCTCGACGACGGCGACTCTGGAGATGCATCGGCTCCCTCCCTCACGTGATGGCTGCGCGCCCACCATAGCCCCACGGTGCAGGCGCACAACTCCCAACGCGAAATCGCGGTCCCGACTAGAGTGCGCGCCGGAGGTCGCTGATGGGATGGAAGGGAAACATCGCCTGGGCGTTCGGCACGGTCCTGTGCCTGGCGTCCGTCCTGTTCATCGCCTCCATCCCGTACCAGCTCTGTCTGGGCGGTGGAGCCGTGGACGAGCACGTCGCCGGGAGGTCGGCGGTCGAGGCCATCTGCGCGCCGAACCGGCCGGGTTGGGGGACGGCGCTGGCGATGCTGGCGGTGATCGGCGCTTCGCTGCTGGGGTGGCGGATGCTGCGCAAGGACGTGCAGAAGCCGTTCGAGCCGCAGCCGTAGCGAACAAACGAAGAACCGCAGCGCCCGGATGCGCGCTGCGGTCGATGCCGGCTCCGCCGTCGGTTCGGCGCGTTCTTACGCGACGACCGTGAACGTCTGCTTCGCGTCCGCGTCCATCGGCGTGCCCTTCACGTCCGCCAGGACCTTCACGTACCAGGTCAGGTTCGACGCGGTGACCGCGGAGCTCGGGTTGTCGAAGCCCAGCCGCCGCAGCGCGCCGGTCAGATCCAGGTTCACCACGCAGAAGCCGTCCTCCTTCACGTCGCCCGGCTTCATCTCGTACGGCCACTGGTAGTCGAGTCCGATGACCTGGTTCTTCTCGTCGTGGCTGTCCTCGCCGAGCACCACGACCTCCTCGCGGCCGTCCGCATGCTTCTTCATCACGCAGACCTCGACCTTGTGGGCCAGGACGGTGCAGGGCTTGCTGGCGGTGACCTTGAAGTTGCCCTTGAGCACCGAGTCGTGCACCGGGAAGCTCATCGCGGCCGGATCCTGCCGCTCGAGGCTGGTGATCTCGACCTTGCAGCCGTGCTCGCCGACGAACGTCTTGATCTTGTCCAGGAAGCCCATGGTCATCTCCGCGTGAGTGGGGGGTAGCGGCCGGCTTCCACGCCGGTCGGAGGCTGGCGATTGGACCACTCGCGGGTCGGCAGGAGCAAGCGCGCCTCGGGTCGGAGTCCGCCCGCCCGTCCGACACGACCCGGCGCGGAGGCCGGCAGCTCCTCGCGCCGAGCACTCTCGACTCTGCTAATCTGCCGACACTTCGACGCCGACCCCGTCACCCCCGCGCCGGAGGCCACCAGGCCATGGACGCCAACGTCGCCTTCAATGCCAAGGAAGTGAAATGCCCCGGCTGTGGCGCGCCGATGTTCTTCCAGGTCGGCACCTCGCGGCTGAAGGTCTGCGACAGCTGCCACACCGTCGTCGCCCGCGGCGACCAGGGGCTGGAGACGTTCGGCAAGGTCGCCGACCTCGCCCCCACCGGCGCCAAGCTGACGTTGGGCCTGCAAGGCAAGCTCAAGGGCGTCGGCTTCCGCATCGTCGGCCGCACCCAGCTCAAGTGGGCGCAGGGCGTCTGGGACGAGTGGTACGTCGCCTTCGACAACGGCAAGTGGGGTTGGCTCGCCGAGGCCCAGGGCCGCTACTACCTCTCCTTCCCGGTGCCCGATCGCGCGGTCCCGCCCTGGTCCGCCTTGCGGCCGGGCAAGGCCGTGCCGCTGGGCGAGCTGGGCCGCTACGTCGCCAGCGACCTCAAGCGCGCGCAGTACGTCGCCGCCTCCGGTGAGCTGCCCGAGCGCATCCCCATCGACGGCCAGAACGTCCGCACCGCCGACCTGACCGGCGACAAGGGCGGCTTCGCGACGCTGGACTACGGCGTCGAGGGCGACGAGGCGGACGTCTATGTCGGCCGCGAGGTGCCGTTCGCCGAGCTGGGCCTCGACGCCAGCAAGCTCCAGACGCCGCCCAAGCACGAGAAGATCGGCGCCAAGGGCCTCAAGTGCCCCAAGTGCAACGGCCCCATCGAGCTCAAGGTCCCCGACCAGACGATGCGGGTGGCCTGCCAGTGGTGCGGCTCGCTGCTCGACACGACCAGCGGGACGCTCCAGCACCTGGCCCAGCACAAGAAGCGCTCCTGCGAGATCCCGCTGGGCTCCAAGGGAACGTTCGCCGGCGTCGTGTGGCTCGCCGTCGGCTGGATGGAGCGGCGCTGCACGGTCGAGGGCATCGACTACTTCTGGGAGGAGTACCTCCTCTACGACGAGAAGACCGCGAACTTCCGCTTCCTGGTCAACTCGATGGGCCACTGGTCCTTCGTCGAGCCCGTGCCCGCCGGCGAGGTGGTCGAGGGCCTGCGCGGGCCGGTGTGGAAGGGCAAGCTCTACCGCACCTTCTCCGAGGTCGACGCCGACGTCACCGGCGTCGTCGGCGAGTTCTACTGGGCGGTGGCGCTGGGCGAGAAGGTCCACGCCGTCGACTACGTCAACGCGCCCGAGGCGCTCTCCGAGGAGCAGGGCGCGGACGAGGTCAACTGGTCGCACGCGGTCTATCTGACGAGCACCGAAGTCGCCGCGGCCTTCAAGCTGGCCAAGGCGCTGCGCCCGCCGCAGGGCGTGGGGATGATGCAGCCCAACCCCTGGGAGGAGCACCTCTCCGGCATGAAGTGGTGGGTGCTCGCGGGGCTCGCCGGGGTGTTCTTCATCTTCATTCTGCTCTCCACCCGCACCAGCAAGGTGGTCTTCGACGAGACCTACCAGCCGGTGGTGGCTGCGGCGCCAGCCAGCGCTCCGCCGCCGGCGGCGCCCAAGGACGGCGAGGAGGTCCAGCCCGGCCAGGACATCGCCACCGACCCGGCGCACCCCGAGAACGGCACCGTCCGCATCAGCGCGCCGTTCCGCATCGAGCAGGCCCACCGCAACCTGGAGGCCGAGCTCGAGACCAGCGTCGACAACACCTGGGGCGGGGTGGCGGCGGCGCTGGTGAACCAGACCACCGGCGAGGTCGAGGAGTTCGCGCTGGAGACGAGCTACTACCACGGCATCGACGGCGGCGAGAGCTGGAGCGAGGGCAGCCGCAGCGACTCGACCTTCCTCTCCGCGGTGGAGCCCGGCGAGTACGTGCTGCGCGTCGAGAGCATCTGGGAGCCGAACAAGAAGCCGCCGAGCGTCCACCTCAAGCTCACGCACGGCGTCGCGCGCGCCCTGCACTTCTTCCTGGCGCTGGGGCTCATCCTGGTGCTCCCCGTCTTCGCCTTCTGGCGGCGCGGCGCGTTCGAGCGCGCGCGCTGGGAGGAGAGCAACGTCGGCGGCGGTGGTGGCGGGGGAGGGGACGACGATGACTGAGCCGAGGCGGGCGGGACGCCCGCAACCACAGGGCTCTCCACCTCCATCCAATGAAGATGGGGCAGGACAGATCGACGCCCGCGAGGAGGAGACGCGATGAGGCTGCTCTACAAGCTCTTCGTCATCGCCGCGCTGGGCGGCTACGCCTCGGCCGGGCTGCTGGGCTGGGACTTCGGCACGTCCGAGAAGCGCCCCGCCCCCACCGGCGTGCGCCAGGCGCCCGGCGGCAACCGCAGCTACCACTTCTGGCACACCGGATTCCACGGAGGAAAGTGATGGCCGAAACGATTCTCACCAACGCGGCGCAATCGCTGATCTTCGCCCTCATCGGCGTGGTCGTCTTCGCCCTGGTCTTCCTCGTCATCGTCAAGGTGGCGCCGTTCTCGGTGCGCAAGGAGATCGAGGAGGACCAGAACACCGCGCTGGGCATCATGCTCGGCTGCGTGTTCCTGGGCCTGTCGATCATCATCGCCGCCGCGGTGCACTGAGGCGGAATGGCGCCACTGCTGCTGGCGACTGCGCTGCTCGTCTCCACCTGTGGGCTGGTCTACGAGCTGCTCGCCGGCAGCCTGGCGAGCTACCTGCTCGGCGACTCCATCCTCCAGTTCTCGACCCTCATCGGCACGTACCTGTCGGCGATGGGGCTGGGCGCGTGGCTGTCGGGGCACGTGGAGCGCGCCCCGGCGCGGCGGTTCGTGGAGGCGATGCTGCTCGCCTCGCTGGTCGGTGGGCTCTCGGCGCCGCTGCTCTTCCTGGCCTTCGCGCACCTGGTCAACTACTTCCGGCCGGTGCTCTACGCAACCATCGCCGTGACCGGCGTGCTGGTCGGCCTGGAGATCCCGCTGCTCTTGCGGGTGCTCAAGGAGCGCTACGAGTTCAAGGAGCTGGTGGCGCGGGTGCTGACCTTCGACTACGTCGGGGCGCTCCTGGGCTCCCTGGCGTTCCCGATGCTGCTGCTCCCGCGGCTGGGGATGGCGCGCACCGGCATCGCCTTCGGGCTGCTCAACGCCGCCTCGGCGCTGGCGGCGAGCGTCGTGCTCGCGCCGGCCATCCCCCGGCCGCGACCGCTGCGCGTGCAGGCCCTCGGGGTGATCGGCGCGCTGCTGGTGGCGTTCGTCGCCTCCGACCGGCTGACCCTGCTGGCCGAGGACGGGCTGTACGCCGACGAGATCGTCTTCGCGCGGCAGACGCCGTACCAGCGCATCGTCGTCACCCGTGGCCGCGGCAGCTTCCAGCTCTTCTTGAACGGCAACCTGCAGTTCTCCTCCGCGGACGAGTACCGCTACCACGAGGCGCTGGTGCACCCGGCGATGTCGCTGGCCCCGAACGCGAGGCGGGTGCTGGTGCTGGGCGGCGGTGACGGGCTGGCGGCGCGCGAGCTGCTTAAGTACCCGAGCGTCGAGGAGATCGTCCTGGTCGACCTGGACGAGGAGATGGTGCGGGTCTCGCGCGAGAACCCGCTGCTCGCCGCGGCCAACAAGGACTCGCTGCGTTCGCCGAAGGTGAAGGTCTTCAACGAGGACGCCTACCTCTGGGTCCAGCGCGACCACGGCCAGTTCGACGCGGCCATCGTGGACTTCCCGGACCCCAACAACTTCGCGCTGGGAAAGCTCTACACCACCCGGTTCTACAAGATGCTGCGCCGGCACCTCACGGCCCAGGCGCCGATCGCCGTGCAGAGCACCTCGCCGCTGATGGCGCGGCGCTCCTTCTGGTGCGTGGTTCGGACCATCGAGGACGCCGGGTTCGCGGCGCGGCCGTACCACGCCTTCGTGCCCTCGTTCGGAGAGTGGGGCTACGTGTTGGCGCGGGCGAGCGCGTTCGACGTGCCGTCGAAGCTATCGGTGCAGGATCTGTCGTGGTTGACCGAGGAGTCGCTGCCCACGCTGTTCTCGCTGGGCAAGGACATGGGCCCGCTGCCGGTGGAGGTGAACCGCCTCAACAACCAGGCGCTGGTCCAGTACTACGAGGCGGAGTGGCGGCGGTGGAACTAGAAGTCGCGGCGGCCCTCCCCCTGCCCCCTCCCAGACTGCGGGAGGGGGTTCGGCTCTGCTCGACCCGGCCCTGGTCGGAAGCTCCTGGCAACGCGCGAGCACCTGCTCGACGGGCCGGAGTCGCGCGAGCGCGGACCCTTGTGGTTCCAAGAGCTCCGACCAGGGTCGCCGAAGGCAACCAACGAACCCCCTCCCGCAGTTTGGGAGGGGGCAGGGGGGAGGGCTCGCCGTGAACCGCCGCGAGTTCCTTCTCGCCGCGCTCGGGGCGCCAGCGGCTCTCTCCGCGTGCCGCTCGCAACCGGTGCCGCGCTTCAGCGGCCGCCTGCTCGGGACGAGCAATCGCCTCGGCCACCGGCTCATCCGCCGCGAGAGCGTGGCCGATGGCGGTGAGCCGGAGCGCGTGGGAATCTGCATCGTCGGCGGCGGCATCGCCGGGCTCAGCGCCGGCTGGCGGCTGCTCAAGGCTGGCTTCGACGACTTCGTGGTGCTCGAGGCCGAGCCGCAGTCAGGCGGCACGAGCGTCTCCGGCTCGAACTCGGCGAGCGCCTTTCCGTGGGCCGCGCACTACATCTGCGCGCCGACCAAGGAGAACCGGCCGCTGGTGACGCTGCTCGACGAGCTGGGCGTCGTCGAAGGCACCGACGCCGACGGCGAGCCGCGATTCGCCGAGGAGGTGCTCTGCCGCGCGCCGCAGGAGCGGCTCTTCCTGGCCGGCGCCTGGTGGGAAGGCCTGTACCCGATGGCCGGCGCTTCGGCCGAAGACCTGCGCCAGTACCACGCCTTCGAGGCGGCGATGGATGGGTGGGCCGGGCGCCGGGATGCGCAGGGGCGGCGCGCGTTCACGCTGCCCATCGCCCGTTGCTCCGACGACCCTGAGTTCCTGGCGCTCGACCGCATCTCGATGGCGGCGTGGATGGACCAGCAGGGCTTCACGTCCTCGCGGCTGCGCTGGTACGTCGACTACGCCTGCCGCGACGACTTCGGGTTGCGGCTGGAGGAGACCTCGGCCTGGGCGGGCGTCTTCTATTACGCGAGCCGCATCGCCAGGCCGGGCGAGAAGCCGGCAGAGTTCCTGACCTGGCCCGAGGGCAACGGCCGCGTGGTCGAGCACCTCGTCCGGAAGCTCGGCGCGCGCGTGCGCAGCGATGCGATGGCGCTGCAGATCCGCCACGACGAGCCGGAGCCCGAGGTGCGCTGGGTCGACGCGCGGACGGGGCAGGCGCGGCGCACGGTCGCCAAGAGGGTCATCTGCGCGACGCCGGCGTTCATCACCCGGTACCTGCTGGGCGGTGGCGCGGCCTCCGAGCACCTGCAGGCTTTCCACTACACGCCTTGGATCATCGCCAACCTCACGCTCAAGGGCCGGCCGGCCTCGCGCGGCTTCCCGCTCGCCTGGGACAACGTCATCCACCAGAGCCAGTCGCTGGGGTACGTCGACGCGGCCTTCCAGGCGGGGCGCGACCGCGGGCCGACGGTCTGGACCTGGTACCTGCCGCTGTGTGGTCCGGATCCCAAGGCCATCCGTCGCAAGCTGCTGCTGGCGGGCTGGGACGCGTGGCGCGACGCCATCGCCGCCGACCTCTTCCGGGCACACCAGGGGCTGGAGGAGCTGATCGAGTCCGCGGACGTCTGGCGCTGGGGCCACGCGATGGTCCGGCCGGAGACCGGCTTCGTCTGGGGCGGCGCGCCGCAGCGGGCGCGGAAGGCCCTGGGCGCGGTCCACTTCGCGAACACCGACCTGTCGGGGCTGGCGCTGTTCGAGGAGGCCTTCGACCATGGACTGCGCGCAGCGGAGGAGGCGCTCGCAGGGCTAGACCAGCGGGCGGAGACGCTGCGCCGCTGAAGCCTAAACCTTGCCCTTCCGTGGCCGGGACACCCGGACCGGCGGCCCCATCGGCTCGCCGCCCTGCAGCTGGGCCAGCCGCTCAATCTCCTCGAGCATCAGCCCGTCGCGCAGGCCGCGGCGCACGACCTTCACGCTGCGCGCCTTCACGTGGTTGCAGAGCTCTTCGAGGATGACCGCGCCGGCGACGATGATCTCCGCGCGCCGCTCCTCGACGCCCGGGGCCTTGCGGCGGCGGGCGAGCGTCATCTTGCGCAGGGACACCGAGGCCTTGGCCAGCTCGCGCACCGAGAAGGCGGTCCGCGGCGGGCCCACCGGCCGCGGCACGCTCGGCCGCCGGCGGATGTAGTTGGCCAGGGCGCCGATGGTCCCGGCGCTGCCGAGCACCCGGGGCCAGGAGCCGAATAGCTCCGTGGGCAGGGTTTGCGTCAGGCAGGCGCGGACGTGCTCGCGCATCGCCCGCTCGTGGCCGGGGAGCAGCGGGTCGGAGAGGCAGAACATCTCGGTCATGCGCACCGAGCCCAGCGGCACCGAGACGCCGAACTTCACCTCGCCGCGCTCGACCAGGCTGATCTCCGTCGAGCCGCCGCCGATGTCGCCCAGCGCGCAGCGCTCGTCCTTGACCTCCAGGCCCGAGAGCACGCCCTTGGCGATGAGCCGCGCCTCCTGGACCCCGCTGATGGTCTCCAGGTGGATGCCGGCGACGCGCTCCACCTCCTGGGCGAAGGCCTCGCCGTTGGTGGCCTCGCGCACCGCGCAGGTGGCGACCGCGCGCACCCGCAAGGCGCCGTGGCGGCGCGCCGTCAACCCGTAGCGCGAGAGCACCTCCAGCGCCCGCTGGATGGCCTGCGCGGACAAGACGCCGGTGCGGAAGACCTCTTCGCCCAGGCGGACCGGCTCGCGCTCGTCGTGGATGACCGCGAAGGAGCCGTCGCCGAAGACGCGGGCGACCTGCAGCCGGATGGCGTTGGAGCCGACGTCGATGACGCCCAGCGTCGCCCTCAACGAGAGCGGCTCCTCCACTTCGACCAGCGTGTCCGGCTGCCTCAAGGCGCCTCTCGGGTCCGGCCGCGCAATCCCAAACGCGCCCAAAACATTGGCCAGGCTTCAGGTTTTCCGCCCGCCCGCCGGCATGCACACCGGCGCTGCGAGCGGACAACCGCCGCCCAGACTTGATGAGAGGTGTCTATCGCGGCCGCTTCGGACCGGTCAAGGCGCGGCCGGCGAGGGCGTCGGGCCCTCGTCGGCCGAGTGCTGTCATGCCCCAGCCCGACGGGCCGAGCGGTTCAGCGGGAGCGGACGGCGCCCGACTGGGCGTCGAGGACGTAGCAGCCGAAGGGGTGTCCGGCGTTGTCCCAGGTGGGATCGGCCTGGTCCTTCTGTGTGGCGAAGAAGGCGAAGCTGGCGCCCTCGACCGGCTCGCCCGGTTGGAGCTGGATCTTGGCGATGGCCTGGCCGTCCGAGCGCTCCATGCGGACGTCGCGGACGTCGAGCCAGTCGGCGCCGTGGCGGCGTTCGCCCAGGCGCACCCAGACCGTGTCGAAGCCTGCGAGCTCACCGGTGTAGCGAAGCTGCAGGGTGCCACCGCCGTGGCCGTCGCTCTTGAAGGCCGCCCGCACCACCGCGGCCACGACGTCCCTGGCGTCTGCCGCCTCCTTGGCCACGACAGACGCCACCGCGGCCGGCTTGGAGCCGGCCTGCTTGCCATTCTTGCTCATCGATTTCCTCCCCGTTGGTTGAAGCGGGCGGGACGATACCACCGGCCGGCAGGCGTGGAAGCGCGCCCAGGCCTCTCGAAGTCGCCACCGTCGTCGCCGCGACATCCGCGGGCCCCTTGGCGAGCGGGGTCGGGAATCTCCAACGTTCGCCCAAGGTCCGCGGACGGGCCCACCAGGCACTCTGGAGGAGGAGCGATGGCTCGCAAGACCAGCAGCAGCGGGAGCGGCGCGGGTAAAGGCGGGAGCAGCAGCAAGAGCAGCGGCCGGGGCACCCTGACCATGCGGCAGGCCGGTCACCTGGGGGGCAAGAAGGTGCAGCACGAGCGCGACCTGCGCGACAGCAAGCAGGTGCGCGGCAAGGCTTACGACAAGCCGGGCCCGGCCAAGGGCATCGCCTTCGGCATCGCGGCCATCACCCGCGCGCTCGAGGGCCTGGACTTCGACAAGGGCCCGGTGAGCAAGCGCGAGGTGCTCAAGAAGGCCGGCAGCCAGAAGATCCAGTACCGCAAGGGTCAGCCGGTGGACCTCAAGCGCGTCATCAGCGATCTGGGCGACGACTCGTTCCCGTCGATGGCGAACATCGTCAAGGCGGTGAGCGGGGCGCTCAAGCAGGAGGGGCTCTCGAAGTGAGGAGCGAGGTGCCTGCTTGAGGCTTGGGAGCCAGTCCGGACGTCCTTTAAATCCGCCAAGGTCGCCAAGGGACCAAGGTCGCCAAGAACTGCTGCCCGCTCCCTGGAGCCGTTTACCACGCGCGGCGCTGGAACTGACGCTCCCCAAGAGCGGCTCGGTGCGCCGCGATCCTCGCAGAAGAGCAACCGAAGGCCTTGGCGACCTTGGCCCCTTGGCGACCTTGGCGCTGAGCCCAGCGTGGCGTAGCAACCGGCCTGGAAACGACTCCACCGCGAGCGCTAGTACCGCTGCGTCCACTCCAGCTTCACGCCCTCGAACGGCTGGACGTTGCGGCACATGCCCGAGACGCACTTGAGCCCGCCGCGCTGCTGGCCGGCGAAGAGCCGCACGTTCGAATCCGAGGTGTACTTCACCACCACGCTGCCGTTGTAGTAGGGCGACAGCCCGCTGACGTGCTCGACGTACTCGAAGCCGAGGGACAGCACGAGCCAGGGTGACCACTTGACGCTGACGTAGGCCTCGCCCTCGTTCCAGGGGACGTTGTCGTTCTCCAGTGCGTGGGTGCGATAGCGTTCGCGCCCGTCGAACTCGAGCGACCACGCGCCGACGAGGTTCTTGACGAAGGACAGCTCGACATGGAGCTCCTCGTAGAACAGCGCGGCGTCTTCGCCGCCCTGATCGTGGCGAAGCCCGCCGGAGAGGAACAGGTGGGAGCGGTGCCCTTCGAAGTAGAGCTGCAGTCCGCCGGTGACGTCGGTGATGTCGTTGCGGCGCCGCTGGTTGCGCGGGGCATCCAGGCACCGGCTGTCCCGCTCGCCCCAGGTCTGCCAGTAGCCCAGCGCTCCGTAGACGGTCAGGGGCGCGTCTACCCGCCCGTCGACCCGCAGCCGTCCGCCGGTGGCGCATCGGTTGAAGTTGAAGAAGCGGGTGTCGTTGGTCGCCGGCTCGGTGGTGGGCGGCGACGTGTACTGCAGCGTTGCGAAGGAGCTGACCTTGCCCGGGTTCACGGTGGCGGTCAGCGCCTGGAAGTTGCGGTAGTGCTGGACCTCGAGCACGCCGTTGAGGATCCCGGCGCCGGCGTTGACGCTGCCGTAGAAGGCGAAGCCGTCGTCCTCGTACCCCTTGGCCGCCGCGCCGGGCCCGGAGAGGTGCTGGTAGGCGCCTTCGAGGTAGAGCGAACCCGCGCCCTGGGGGAAGGGCACCGACACTGAGGCGCCGCCGATCTGGATGTCGGTGGCGCCGTTGATGCCGGTCGTGGCGCCGAAATTCCGGAGGTCGTCGAGGCTCGCGGTGCGCAGCATCCACGAGCCCTGCAGAGAGAGCGTCATCCCCTGCCAGCTGCCCTCGACGCGCGCTCCGAAGATCGGGTCCTCGAAGAAGACGGGGGTGGCGCCCTTGCCTGCGGCGACCTCGTCGGGGGTCGGGTCGAGCGCGAAGAGGCTCTCGCCGGTCGCCTCGTCCACGCGCACCGGGTTGGCCACGCCGGCCACCAACGTCGCCGTCAGGTGGTTCTTCCAGCGCGCGAGCACCTTCCCGCCGAGCAGGGTGTTGTCGAGCGCCAGCTCGTCCTGCTTGCGCAGCGACAGCACCAGGCCGCGGCCGAAGGAGACGTAGCTGTCGCCGGCGGTCACCTCCGGCTCGGGGCTGGAGTAGGTCACGAAGGCCTTGCCGAGCCAGATGCGGTCCCGGTGCCGCGGGCGCAAGAGGTTCCAATAGCGCTTCTGCAGCTGGTTGATCGAGTCGGGGTCACCCGGAGGATCGGCATAGCGCTGCGCCAGCGCCGCGGGGTCGGGCGAGTTGACGTAGGCCGCCGTATCCACCCGGACCGCGCCCACCAGGCGCCAGTACGACAGCTGCAGGTTCACCCGGTTGAGGAGGTCGCCGTAGTCGTCGTTGTATTCGTAGCCGTCATGGTTGTCGGTGTTCCAGGCCCCGACCGTCGACGCGGTGATGTCCAGGCGCAGGGTGCGGTCGCTGATCTGGACGAGCTCCAGGGCCGATGCCGGCGCGCAGGGCACCAGCGCGACGACCAGGCCAAGAAGGGCAGCGAGCCGCTTCGCGGTCATTTCGCGGGGGAGGCTTCCGGCGCCTTCGTCTCAGTGGCAGGCGCGGGCGCGGGAACAGGAGCAGGCTCCGGCGGCTTGGCCGCCTCGGCCGCCTTGGCGAGCAGCGCAACGAGCGTCTTCTCCAGCGCCACCTCGTCGCCCGGGTTGTACCCCTCGCGCGCGCTGGCGATGCGCCCGTCCTTGCCAATGATGACCTGGTACGGCGCGGAGCGGTGCGGGTTGTAGACGCTCACCGCCCTCGTCTCCTCGTCCAGCAGCACCGGGAAGGTCAGGCCGTGGCTGCGCGCCATCGGCGCCACCTGCGCCACCGTCTCCGGCCCGTCCATGGCCACCGCGACCACCAGGAGCCCCTGGTCCTTGTGCTTCTGCCAGATCTGCTCCAGGTGCGGCAGCGCGGTCATGCAGGGCACGCACCAGGTAGCCCAGAAGTCGAGGACGATGACCTTCTTGCCCAGGTGCTCGGAGAGGGTGAAGGTCGAGCCGTCGGTGGCCTTGACGGTGAAGTCCGCGGCCTCGGTCGCAGCGGCGCTGGCCGAGGCCGTGCTGGACGACGAGGACGAGCCCGTGGTGGCGCACCCGACGAGCGCGAGCGCGAGGGCAGCCGAAGCGAACGAGCGCAGCACGATGATCTCCTGAAGTTTGGAGTCTGGAGCCCGAAGCCCGCCTCTACTGCGTGTAGAGGTCCATGTTGGTCTGGATGCACACGGTGTCCGCGCCGTGGCAGATGGCGAGCAGCTTCATCGTCCGGGTGTCGATGAACAGGTTGTGCGGCACGGCCGAGGCGTCGCCGTACACGGTCCAGCTGAAGTTGGGGTCCATCACCAGCGCGTACTCGGTGTTGAAGGAGGTGGCCCACCAGGTCAGGTCGGCCTTCTCCGCGCGTTCGGTATTCGGGTAGTTCTCGTCCTCCAGGATGGCGGTGTAGCAGACCAGACCCTTGTCCTTACGAGCCTGGCAGATGTCGTTGAGCGAGGGCGTCTCGCCGTCGCCCTGCGCCTCGGCCTTGCAGAACTTGCACCAGCGCGAGCCGACGTTCACGAACAGGACCTTGTAGCCCTTGCTGCCGTCCGGGTCGTAGAACTCGGCGAGCTCGATGGGGCGGTAGACCGAGCCAGTGGCCACGCCCTGCGTGTAGCCGCTGAGGACGAGGTTCTCCACCACGCCGCCGACGTTGTAGTCGGTGCCGCCGCCGGGCGGGTAGGGGCGGCTGGCGTCCTTGCGCGTCAAGCCGGGGTCCTGCCAGGCGTCGCCCTCGTCACCGGCGTCCGCGGGGTCGGCGGTGCTGGCATCCTCGGGCGCGATCACGTTCTCGGCATCCTTGCCGGCGACCGGAGTTGGGGGCGTCTTGGGGCCGCAGCTGGCCGTGAAAGCGACGGCCGCCGCAAGGGCGAGCAACAGGACGAGCAGACGGCGCATGGGCACTCCCGAGAAGGGCGCTGCGGAAGAGGGAGCATCCTAGCTTTCGCCGAGGCTCTCGGTCTACGCTCCCCCCTCCTCACGAATGGGGCGCGAACCAATGAAGAACCGACTCCTCCTCGCCACGCTGCTGGCCGCGACGGGACTCTTCACCGCGCGCTGCAGCGAGAACCCCGCCGGGCCGGACGCCGGCAGCAGCCCGGACGTCGCGGCGGAGAGCCCGGACGTTGCCGTCGCCTTGCCGGCCGACACCGGCCCGCGCCCCTGCGACCCGTCGAAGTGCGCCGAGGGGAACATCTGCGTGCAGAACAAGTGCATGCTCACCTGCGGCCGGCACACCGACTGCCCCGACGAGTCCTACGACTGCCGCGAGGTCGAGGGCCATGACGTCTGCGTCCCCAACGGCATGCCGATCGGCAAGGGCCAGTTCGGCTCCCTGTGCGGTGCCGAGACCGCAACCTGCGCCGACGGCTTCCGCTGCGTCGGCGGCAAGGGCGACCCCTCCTCGTACTGCGCGCGCGAGGGCTGCGCCGACGACAGCGAGTGCCCCGGCAACTACGCCTGCGCCAACCGCGACGTGGCGGCCAGCCCCGACGCCGGCGTCGACGTCTCGTACTCCACCATCAAGCTGTGCCAGAAGCGCGGGTACTGCGCCGCCGCCAGCCGCCTGGTGGACTGCAACAACGCCAACGCCGTCTTCGCCAAGGACAAGGAAGGGCTGGGCTGGTGCCTGAAGGGCTGCAACCCCGCGGACCGCTACGGCTGCGGCGCCGGCAGCGAGTGCGTCGCGGTGGCGGACGCCGGAGTGGGCGAGTGCTGGCCGCGCGGCATGACCTGCAAGGCCACCGGCAAGTTCTGCGGTCGCTGCAGCACCGCGGGGGACTGCGGACCTGGCGGCTACTGCTACACCGACAAGTACAGCAAGGAGCCGTTCTGCATCACCCCGTGCAGCACCGACAACGAGTGCAATGTCGGCGCGCTGCCCACCGGCCGGGTGGTGGGACAGTGCGGCGACATCTGGGACTTCTTGTGCTCGCCGCAGCAGACCGGCTTCTCGCTGGACCCCAACGGGCTGAGCTGCTGGTTCCCGCTGTGCGCCGACGGGTTCGCCGGCTGCGCGGAGGCCGACTTCGTCGACGCGACGGAACCCACCGCCGACCGCTCCATCGCCGGCATCTACCGGGAGTGGGACGCGGGCTACGGCGGCGACTACACGCCCAAGTGCCTGAAGATCAGAATCGGGCAGACGGTGACCTTCGGCGGCTTCTACTCGTTCGACGAGCTGCCGCTCACGCAGGCCTGCGGGCCGGTCTACATCATCGGCAGCCTGGAGTCGGGCGGCTCCAAGGACATCCGCTTCAACAAGCTGGGCCTGTACGGCTACTACGAGTCCTACATTGGCGAGAAGGACGGCTTGAAGATGGCCGGCGCCATCCTCGTCGTTCCCTGATCCGCTGAGGTGGCCATGGCGTTCGATCTCGAGAAGCTGCTCGTCGATGTGTTCCAGCCGCAGGCGGGCGAGGTGGTGCTGGTGGCCTGCGACGTGCCGCACGGCACCATCGCCGACAAGGAGAAGTGGGCCGACCGGCGCAGGATGGCCGCCGAGTGGCGCGACGCCTTCGAGCGGCTGGGCCGCCGCAAGGCGTTCGAGGTGCGGCCGCTGATGACCTTCCAGGCGACCGGCGCCAGCGGCGCGGACCTCCCCGAGCGGGCCAAGGTGGGCGAGGACGACGTCTCGATGGAGAAGTCGCTGCTCAGCTGCACCCTGGCGTGCTTCCTCACCGAGTACTCGGCGACCGCGGCGCTCGACGGCATCTGCAAGAAGAAGGAGGACTTCCGCGCCGCGTCCCTGCCGGGCCTCGAGCGGCGCATGGAGGAGAGCGCGTTGCAGGCCGACTACGGCGAGGTCGCGCGGCGCTGCAAGATCCTCGACGAGTGCCTCAAGGACGCCGACCGGCTCGAGGTGCGCTTCTCCACGGGCCACCGCTGCACCTTCGACCTGCGCTGGCGCAAGGCCGAGGTGGACGACGGCTTCCTGCCGCGGCGCAAGCCGGGCGACCGGATCATCAACCTGCCCTCCGGCGAGACCTTCGTCGTCCCCTACGAAGGCGAGAAGCCGGGCGAGCCGTCCAGGACCGAGGGGCAGCTCCCCGTGGAGTACAAGGGCGAGCGGGTGGTGCTCACGGTCAAGGCCAACCGCATCGGCGCCATCGAAGGGACCGGGCCGCAGGCGCAGAAGATGCGCGAGTTCTTCGCCCTCGACCCGATGCGCGCCAACCTCGCGGAGGTGGCCTTCGGCTGCAACGACCGGGCGGTGGTGACGGGCAACGTCCTCGAGGACGAGAAGGCCGGCTTCCACTGGGCCTACGGGCGGTCGGATCACCTGGGCGGCACGGTCGGGGTCAAGGCGTTCGCCAAGCCCGAGAACGTGGTCCACCACGACGTCGTCTACGCCAAGGGCAACCCCATCCAGGTCGCCGAGGCGGTGGTCGTCGGCCCTGCTGGCCGCAAGGACGTCATCCGCGACGGCGCGTACGTCGTCTTCTAACGCCTGATGCCCGAGCTCCCCGAAGTCGAGCACGCCGCACGACAGCTTCGAGCCTGGATGCTGGGGAAGCGGATCGTCCGCGCCGCGGCGCCCAAGAGCCGTGTGCTGCGCGACCAGTCACCCCGGAAGTTCGGTGCGGCTCTCACCGGGCGGCGCCTGGAGCAGGTCGAGCGCAAGGGCAAGTACCTGATGCTCACCTTCGACCAGGGCGTCGGGCTGCTCGCGCACCTGGGGATGACCGGGAAGATCGTCCGGCGATTGCCGGCGGAGCTCGAGCCCTACAGTCGCGCGCGCTTCGAGCTCAGGGGCGAGGTCATCCACCTGCGCGACCCGCGCAAGTTCGGTCGGCTCTCGGTGTACCCGGCGAGCGAGCTTCCCACGCTCGAGGAGATCGCCGGCCTCGGCCCCGACGCATGGGAAGAGCCGCCCACGCTCCAGTCGCTCGCCGACGCCTTCGGCAAGACCAAGCGCCCCGTGAAGGTGGTGCTCATGGACCAGGCGGTAGTCGCCGGCCTTGGGAACATCCACGTGGCGGAGTCGCTCTTCAGGGCAGGCATCGACCCGCGCCGCAGGGCCGACCAGCTCGCCCCGGTGGAGCTCGGCAAGCTCGCGGCGGCCATCCGCGAGAGCCTGGCGTTCGCGCTGGCGAAGCTGACGCCGATCCAGGGCGACGTTGCGTATGTCGAAGAGCCGGGCACCGTGAACCCGTTCCTCGTCTACGGGAAAGCGGGGGAGAAGTGCCCGCGGTGCGGCGCGGAGCTGCGGTCCACCGTGCAGGGCGGGCGGACGACGCACTTCTGCCCGGGGTGCCAGAAGTGAGGCTTCCGTTCAGCCAGGCTACGGCAGCGCGTAGCGATGCCGGAGTCGAGGGGCCCTCCATTCTGATGGAGGAGGAGAGCCCTGTGGTTGCGGGCGTCCCGCCCGCCCTCCATCTGCCTAGTCGAGCCCTCGGCCCGTCGTCGCTGGCATGACCTTGCCGTACTTCACGCCCTTGGTGCTCACCAGGCTCTCGCCCATGGAGATGATCTCCTGGGCCTTGCCCCGCAGGATCAGCACCTCCAGGCAGTTGTGGGCGTCCAGGTGCACGTGCAGGGCGCTGACGACGGCGCGGTGGTGCTCGTGCTGGATGTGCGTGAGCTTCTGCGACAGGCTCGACGAGTCGTGGTCGTAGACGATGCTCACCACGGCCACCTTCTCGCCGCCGTCCTTGTCGCGCTCCGACCACTGCTCTTGGACCAGCTGGTCGCGGATGAGGTCGCGGATCGCCTCGGACCGGTTCTCGTAGCCCTTGCGCTCGATCAGCCGGTCGAACTGCTTGAGCAGGCTGTCCTCGAGCGAGATGCCGACGCGTTCGAGCATGGGGACCTCCGAAAAGGGCGCCACGCTACCACAGCGTTATCGGCGATCAGCCGCCGCCGGGCTCGACCAGTGCCAGCCTCGCCAGGCGCTCGGAATCCGGCCGGACGAGCAGGGTCTTGTCCTGGCTGTAGATGACCGCGCCCGCGGCCCCCTTCTGCCGCCGCACGTACTTCACCCGGGTCCAGGTCACCTCGACCGCGTCTCCCCGCGACTCGCTGTGGTGCGCCGCGAGCAGCGCCGCGTCGCGCAGGGTCTCGTCCTTGACCTGCTCGTCGCGCCCCAGCGGGATGACGACGTGCGCGCCGCCCACCCCACGGGCGTGCAGCCAGACGTCGTTGCCCTTCGACCAGCGGAAGGTGAGGGCGTCGTTCTCCTTGGCCCCGCGGCCCACGCGGATGCGCTGCCCGGAGGGCGAGAGGTGCTCGCGGAACGGGCGCTTGGGGCCTGCCCCGCGCTCTCGTCTCGCGAGCGGCACGGGCGCACCTTCGGGAGCATTCGAAGGGCTGCGCTCGAGCAGCTCGGCGTCGCTGGTGGCGGCGAGGTCCTCCAGGCGGCGCTGGAGCGCGTCGCGTTCGGCGCAGAGCGCGGCGAGGCGAGCCCGCGCCCGGGCTTGGCCCGCGAGGAGCCGACGGTACTGGTGGAACTCGCGCTCGAGGTTCTCCTTGGGCGAGCGGGCCGGGTCGAGCGGGATGGTCAGCTCCTGGACGCCGGTCTCGCTGTACTCGGTGAGCGTGATCTCCTTCTGGCCGCGCTTGAGCCGCCCGAGCGCCGTCTTGAGCAGCTCGCCGCGCCGGCGGTGCAGCTCCGCCTGGCTTGCGCGCTCCACGTCGCCTTCGACCTTGGCGATGGTCCGCTCGAGCTTCTGGAGCGGCGCCTTGAGCGAGCGCTCCATCGCGCGGCGGCGCTCGGTCGCCAGCTCCCTCTTCTCGCGGTCCGCGTACGCCGCTTCGATCTGCGCGGAGAGGTTCTCGGGAGTGAAGCGAGGCGCCCGCTCCTCCGATGGCGCCGAAGCGACCGCCGGCGAGACGTACGGCTTGCCAGCGCGGTGGTCGCGTTGATCGGAGGGGTTGGGCGCGGCGGCTCCGCGGATGACGTCGCCCTCGGTCAGCAGGAAGAGGTTGCCGTGCCGGCCCGTGAGCTCCGCGACCAGCGTTCGCATCCCTTCCTTGCCCCGGAAGGTGAGCCGCACGACGCGATCCCGTGCGGTCGCGACGATCGACTCGAGCGCGCAGCCCATCAGCTCGGCGCGCAGCAGGCCCTGGAAGGCGAACGGCGGCTCGGGCGAGGCAGGCCGGCCCTGCGCGACGTGCAGCCGGGTGCGGCCCGGCTCCGCGCAGACCAGCAGCAGCGTCGATGCCCCCGGCTGTCGGAACTCCAGGTAGACCGACCGCGGCTCGGTGACCGCCACCTTCTGCACGAAGCCGCCCGAGAGCGGCTGCAGCTCGGCCACGACCAGCTCGATCTCGCGGGAGGAGAGGCTCATCGGCCTCCACGGTAGGCAAAGGAAGGCCCAGGTCAAGCGCTCAGCCCACCAGGTCGCGCTCGAACCTGGGAAGGTGCGGCCCGTTGAATGACCCGCGCGCAAGCCGGCTCGGGGGACTCGCGCAGCATCCCCGCGGTGCCGTCGGCCGTCAGAAAACCGGGGGCTGAAGGCCCCCGGCTATCTGCACGAAGGCCACTGAAGTGGACTGGCCCCCGGGCGCTACCTCTGCGCAGGGATTCGGGCCCCCAGCCATTCGGGAGCAGGTGCACTGAAGGAAGGAATCCGCCTCGTCGGCCGCAGTGAGAATCGGAACAGCAGTCCGGGAGCGAACCAGTGGGACATTGATGCGACGCTCGGCCGCGACTCCACGTTGGAGTCCCGGGGGCCAGCCCACTTCAGTGGCCTTCGTGCAAATAGCCGGGGGCATTCAGCCCCCGGTCTCCATCCGGCAGTCCTGGCTCTCCACCTTCCGAACCTCGATTCCCGAAGGGTGCCCACCAACGTCTCGGTTCCCGGAACGCCCGGCCCGGTCGACAGAACGTCTGCAGTCGTTGGCCTCGGTGTCACAGCTCTGGGAACTCCGGTCCGGCTGAGTTCTGGCGGTGCCGCGCTTTCGCGGGTATCAGGAAGGCGACATGCCAAGCATTGGTCACGCGATGGTCGGGTTGGCGGCAGGGCGGCTCCACGCGCGGCGGCGCGAGGAGCTGGTCGGCTCGATGCTCCTCTTCGCCCTCGTCGGGATGTTGCCCGACCTGGACGCCATCGCCTTCGTCCTGCGCATCCCCTACGCGGCGCCCTTTGGCCATCGCGGCGCGATCCACTCGCTGGTGATGGCGGGGGCGATGGCGCTGGTGCTGGGGATCTTGGGCAGGCTCCTGAAGCTCTCGTTCTGGCGGGTGACCCTGGTCTCGCTCGGCGCGATCGTCCTCCACGATCTCTGCGACGCCGCCACCGACGGAGGGCTGGGGATCGCGCTGCTCTGGCCGTTCTCCAACGAGCGCATCTTCCTGCCGTGGACGCCCATCCCCGTCGCGCCCATCGGTCTGCGGGGTCTGCTCACGCCGCACGGCCAGCGGGTGATGGCCATCGAGCTGGTGATGTTCTCGCCGTTCCTGGCCTACGCCTTCTGGCCGCGCCGAAAGCGCGAGCGAGCAGCGGAAGCGCCGAGGCAAGAACCCTCGACCTGACCGAGAGCTTGTCGAAGGGCCGCAAACGACATCCCGAGCTTGTCGAGGGGCAGCGCTTGGTCTTGGCCCGGCGCTCGGCTACCGACAGCACCCGCCGTCACACGGCTCGGCGGGCGGCGGGATGCTCGGGTCTGGCCTGGGGGCGTGCGGTAAGCCACGCACTCCACACGCGAGCATCAGCCCCAGAAGGACTGCCGCTGCGAAGTGGAGGCGAGCGCTGACGCGCATCAGTACTTGATGACGAACCAGCCGCGGACGGTCTGTGCCGTCTGGGCGTCGATGGGCGTCGACGAGAAGGTGTTGTTCTTCAAGCCGCCCAGCGGGAAGAGCACGCCGTAGGCCACGCCGGCGATGAAGCCGTCGCCGGAGTCGTAGCGAACGCCGCCATCGATCTCCACCCCCAGGTTCTCGTCGCCCTGGATGGTTTTGATCTCATTGCCATTCTTGTCTTTGGTCGTCACCAACTGCGACGACGGGGTCGACTCGCCGTAGATGGCGCGCGAGTAGATGACGCTTGCCCACACGCCCAGGCCTTCGGTGATCTCGTACTTGGCGCCGGGCTTGACGTAGAAGGCGTCGGTCACGCCGTCGAAGATCTCGCGCCAGAGGATGAGGTCTACGCGGTAGTCGCGGTTGAAGCGGAAGTTGTCGACGAAGCGGTCCGTGCTGCGCGCCGTGTCCTTGTCAGCCTTGCAGTTGGTGAAGCAGTACTGGGCGCCGTCGATGCTGCCGGCCTGCGTCAGGCCACGGCCCGGCTTGTTGCCCATGCCCGGGGCACGGTCGCCGGAGGCGAAGCCCACCTCGACGCCCACGTCCAGCGCGTCCAGGATCTGGTAGCTGCCGGTCAGCGCGCCGCCCCACTGGCGCATCGTCAGCTCGCCGCTCGTCTCCAGGCCGCCGACCGTCGGCGAGGCCGCGTTGCCGATCTTGCCGAACACGCCGGCCATCTCGAGCTTCCAGCTTGAGCTTCTTGGTCTGGAACTTCAGCCAGATGTCGGGGATGTAGAGCTGCGCGTCGCGCGGCAGGAAGCCGCCGGTGGCCTGCGGGTCGAAGTTCTCCAGGTTCTGCCGATAGTACGCGTCGGCGTCGGTGGACTGGCGGCGGTAGGTGAAGTAGGCGCCGTAGTTGAGGATGTACTGTCCGGCCGCCAGCTTGCGGGTGATCTCCAGGTCGCTGTCGCGCCGAGCAATCGCGAGGGAGTAGTCGGTCGCGTCGTCGAGCTGCTCGCCGTCGAAGGGCTGGCCCATCATCTGTGCGCGCTGAGCGCTCGACGGGCCCTCGGCCACGAAGTCGATCATCGGGACGATGTAGTGGTCGGCCACCTTGGCCACGAACATGAAGCGGTCCACCGTGTCGCCGTAGTCGCTGTCGATGCCGTTGCCGCTGTTGCGCAGGATGCCCATGCCCCACTGGCTGCCCATGCGGCCGAAGAGCAGCTGGCCGACGGGGGTGTTCACCTCGCCGTAGGCGCGGCGGATCTGGATGGAGTCACGGATCCAGTTGGTGCCCGCGGTGGGAGGGACCTGGTTGGCGTTGTTGCCGTCGGCGACCCAGATGGTGCGGTCGCTGAGGCCGAAGCCGCCGTCGGGGGTGGAGCCCAGGATGACGTTGTCGAGCAGGTCGATCTGCGCGTGGATGCGCACGTCTTCGCTGACGTTGAGGGTGGGCTCCAGGCGCCAGCGCATGTTGGCGTCGGCCAGGGTCTTGCCCTGGGGGTTCTGCAGGGGGAGCGGGAAAAGATGGAAGCCCATAGGGTCGGCCCCGCGGCGCATGTCGAACTGGTGGAACAGCTCGGGGCGCACGCGGAAGTAGCCGTTGAGCTCGAACAGCTCGAGCTTCTTCTTCTCCTCGTGGAACTGGAACTCCTCCTCCAGCGCGCGGTTGGCCGACTGCGTCGCCACCTGGGCGCGGACCTCGTCGCGGACCTCTTCCTTCTGCTTGTCGAGGGCGCGCTTGACCTCGTCCAGCACCTCGCGCTTGAGCTGCTCGCGCTCGACCTTCTCGGCCACGTCGGCCGACGGGGCAGGGGTGGCGGGGGCGGCGGGCGCGGCAGGGGCCGCCTCCGCGGGCTTGGCCTCGGGCTTCGTCTCCTTGCTCTCGGTCTTGGCGGGCGCGGCCGCGGCGGCGTGGGCGCTCGGGGCGAGGGCGAGGACGGCGGTCAGGGCGAGCAGGCGGATCAAGGTTCGCTCCTTCAGCGATTCATGAGCCTTTTCCGGCTTCTAAGGCTCGAAAACAGGCCCGCTCGGATACCACGCGAGGGGGCAGGCAGCAAGCACACTCAGCCGCAGGTGGCGGGCGAGCGTTGGCCGGCGGCATCTCGGGGGCTGGGCTGTTCAGTTGTGGGAGCGGTTGGGGCTCGTCGGCCGAGGGCCGGGACCGGCCGCGTTGGGCTCGATCGAGGCGAAGCGCCGGACGATGTCGGCGGCCACCCGGGCCGCGAGCGCTGCGTCGGCCTGGAACTCGACGCCGCACTGTCCGGAGCCGGCATCCGAGTGGCGCACGATGCACGGCAGGCTCGGGCGCTCGGACAGGGCGCTGACGATGAGCACCGCCCGGGTCCCGGGCACGGGGGGCCGCTCGAGGGCGAGGCGGGCGCCGCCTTCCGAGACGTCGACGATGCGCACCGGCGAGGTGCCGGCGTTGCTGATGAGCGTGGCCTGGCAGAGCACCGCGTGGCGCTCCCAGCGCCGCTGGTAGGGGGACAGCGCCGAGGGCAGGGGCTCGTCCTCGGCGTGGTCGGCGACGACCTCCCGGCCCTCCACGGCTTCGCGGGAGCGGCGCAGGGCGGCGACGTCGGCGGCGAGCAGGGCGCCCGCGAGCCCGCGCACGGCGGCGGAGGTCTCGTCGGAGGCCTCGGCGAGCATGAACGGCCGCCGGTCCTGGATGGAGTCGTGCACGCGGCGCGAGGCCTTGAGGGTGGCCACCACCGGCGCGTCGACGCCCAGGAAGTCGCTCGTCATGCGCGAGACGGCCTGCAGCACCCCGCGCTCGGCGGCCTCGAAGACCTGGTTGCCCACCACCCGCGCCCCGAAGCTGGTCAGCGAGGAGAGCAGCCGGCCGGCGAAGGCCGGATCCTTGTGGCGGACCCGCTCGACCAGGTCGGGCACCCGGCGCGTGGCGGCGGAGGCCTCGGGGCTCTCCTCGACCAGCTTCTCCTGCTCCGCTCCGTCCGCCAGGCGGCGCAGCTCGCGGAACACGGCGCCCTTGAGGAAGGCGTAGCCGTTCTGCAGCGAGGTCAGCTGCGGGGTCATCACCACCAGCCGCAGGTCGGCGGCGTCGAAGAGGTCCAGCACGTTGTAGGAGACGCCGGCGCCGACGTCGATGATGACCACCTCGGCGCTCAGCGCGCGGATGTGGCGGATGAGCTTGAGCTTCTGCTGGTGGCCGATGTTGGCCGCGCCCACCACGCCGCTCGACCCCGGCACCAGGCTCACCCCCGGCGCGCAGGTCTCCAGCAGCGTGTCCTCGAGCCTCTCCACCGACTTGTCGAACAGGCCGTGCAGGGTGCGCACCGCGCGGTCGATGCCGAAGAGGGTGTGCTGGTTGGCGGCGCCGAGGTCGGCGTCCACCACGACCACCTTCGCTCCGGCCTGAGCCATGGCCACCGCCAGGTTGGCCGCGACGATGCTCTTGCCCACGCCGCCCTTGCCGCCACCGACCGAGATGACTCGCTGGGCTCGGGCGATCCTCATGGCTCTCTGCCGCCCCTCCTGGGCATGGTCGTCCTTCGAGCGAAAGGTCTCCGCCAAGGGGGTCATCGGCTCGCCGCCGCGGGCTGATAAGGGGAGCTCTGGTTTCCCGGCAGGGTTGCGACCCGGGAGGCTTCCGCGCCAAGGTGTCGAAAGAACGGAGGAAACCCGATGAACGGACCGGACCCGCGCAGCACCCACCCGATGCTGGGCTTCCCGCAGGTGGGGTTCCTCAAGAGCATCGTCAAGAGCGCCAACATCGTCGTGGGCGACCACCTATTACGATGACCCCGACGGCCCGGAGCGCTTCGAGGAGAACGTCCTCTACCACTACCCGTTCCTAGGCGACCGGCTGGTCATCGGAAAGTTCTGCGCCATCGCCCGCGGCGCCAAGTTCGTGATGAACGGCGCGAACCACAAGCTGACGGGACTGACGACCTTCCCGTTCTCCATCTTCGGCAACGGGTGGGAGAAGGTGCTGCCCAAGCCGGGCGAGCTGCCGTTCAAGGGCGACACGGTCATCGGCAACGACGTGTGGATAGGCTACGACGCGCTGCTGATGCCCGGGGTCAAGGTCGGCGACGGGGCCATCATCGCCAGCCGCGCGGTGGTGACCCGCGACGTGCCGCCGTACGCGGTGGTGGGCGGCAACCCGGCAGAGGTCGTCAAGAAGCGGTTCGACGACGCCACGGTCGAGAAGCTGCTCGCGCTGCGCTGGTGGGACTGGGACGCCGCGAAGATCACGCGCAACCTGGAGCTGCTCGTCGCCGCGGACGTCGACGCTCTGGCGAAGGCCACCTGAGGACTACGCCAGCCGGAAGCGCTCGCCCTCGCGCACCACCCGGCCGCGCCTCTCGAGCCAGTCGAGGCTGGCGAGCGCGCTGCGGCGGGCGAGCGCCAGCACCGCCTGGGGCGCGTCGTCGTAGGTGCGCAGGGTCAGCTCGTCCAGGGCAAGCGGCCCTCCCGCAGCGAGCACGCCCAGGAGCTTCTCCTCGCGCCAGCGCCGGTGGGCGATGGCCTCGGTGATCCGCTGCGGTCCGTCGGGCATCACCTCGCCGTGGGAGGGGTAGACCGAGCGCACCTGCAGGTCGCTCAGGCGCTGCAGCGAGCCGAGGTAGGCCTCCATGTCGCCATCCGTTGGGTCGACGACGATCGTCGAGGCTCCGGAGAGCATGCCGCCGCACAGGAGTGCCCGGCTGCGCAGCTCGAACAAACACAGGTGATCGCTGGCGTGCCCGGGGGTGTGGAGCACCTTCAGGGCCATGCCGAAGTCGCCGCCGAGCTCCAGGACGTCGCCGTCGCAGAGCGCACGATTGATCTCGGGAAGGGCTCGAGCAGCCTTGGGGTGGGCCCAGATCGGCGCGCCGAGCGCCTGCTTCGCCGCGAGCGCTCCGCCGACGTGGTCGGGGTGAGTGTGCGTGAGCACGATGGCGCGGACCGTGCGCCCTTCCATCACGAGCTCGTCGACGAGCCGGTGCAGTGCCTGCTGCTGTTCGGGCCAGGGCGAGCCGGGATCGACGATCAGCAGTTCGCGGTCACCGACGAGGTAGCACGCCGTGTGGCGTGCCGGCGGCAGGGTCGGGGTCAGCAGGGGGACGAACCGGAGGCCGCGCTGGAACTCGATGCGCCGCGCGACGAAGTCCACGACATGCGGCGGCGCTCGCAGCGCTTCGAGGAGCTCGTGGTCGGGTGAGTCGGCGAGCGTGCGCAGCACGTGAAGCGCCGGAGGGTGCATCAGCGCCTCGCCGGACTCCCACCGTTGCAGCGCCTCACGAGGTGCGATCCACTCGCCGCGCTCGAGCTCGCCGCGCCAGACCTGGGCCTCCTGGCCTTCCGGGACACGGGCGAGGAAGAAGCGGGCGTCGAAGCGCTTGGGCGCGAACTCGGGAGTGACCCAGCGTCCGATGGGCGCCAGCATCGAGGCGTCGAGCGTCGCGCCCGAGGCCTCGAGCACATCCTGGAAAGTCATCTGCCCGGCGAGGAGCTTCGAGCGCAGGCCCAGCACGTCCACCTTCGTGCCCAGGCGCGCGAGGAGCACGCCCGTCTCCTCGAAGGCCTCGCGGATGGCGGCGACGACCAGGCGGGCCTCGCCGGCGCCGAGGGGTGCGTCGCGATGCCAAGGGCTCCGACCGAGGTCGTTTCGAGCAGAGTCGGACCCCCTCCCGCAGTCTGGGAGGGGGCCGGGGGGAGGGCTCACGGCGAGATGCTCGTCCGCGGCATCGACGCTGCCGCCGGGGAAGGCGTGGAACCCGGCGAACGCCGGCGTGCGCGCGCGGCGGACCCAGAACGCCTGCCGCTGGCCGGCGTCCTCGCGCACGAGCACCACCACCGCGGCGTCGCGAGGCTTCGAAGGTTCGAAGGGTCGTGAGCGGGGAGCGGTAATGGTGTCGTGCCTGTGGAACCGAGGGCCTAGAGCCTAAAGCCTGGCCTCAGGTCGTCTTGTTGATTCTTGAAGACCATCAGCTTGCCGTCGCCGGTGACGACGTAGAGCTTGTCGTTGAGGACGATGGGGTCCGCTTCGACCTTCGACTCGGTCGGGAAGGACCAGAAGACCTTCCCGGTGGCGCGGTCGAGGGCGTACAGGCCGCCGTCGCCGGGGCCCGCGCCGATGAACACCAGGTTCTTGTGGACCGCGGCGGCGTCGACGATGCGGCCCTTGGTGCTGAAGGTCCACTTGGCCTTCCCGGTCGCCGCGTCCACCGCGTAGAAGTTGTTGTCCACCCCGCCGACGTAGACGACGCCCTCGGACACGCGCGGGCTGGCGTTCACCTCGTCGCCGGTCTGGAAGGTCCACTTCGGCTTCTGCGTCGCCAGGTCCAGCGCGTAGAGGTTGTGGTCGTTGCTGCCGAAGTAGAGGACGCCGGCCTCGTGGACCGCGCTGGAGGTGATGCCGCCGCCGGTCTTGAAGCGCCACTTGAGCTCGCCGGTCTCGGCGGCCACGGCGTAGAGGTAGCCGTCGAGGTTGCCCACGTAGACGACGCCGTCGACCAGCAGCGGCCTGGCGTACGAGAACTCGCCGGCGACGACGGGCTCGGGAGCGGGGGGCGCCGGCTCGGCGGGCGCCGCGGGCTCGGTCGCCTTGGCTTCCTTGAGCGGCTTGCCGTCCTTGCCCTTGGGCTGGTCCTTGGCGGGTTCGGACGCGGGAGCTGCCGGCGCCGGAGGTGGCGGCTTGGCGGGGAACTCCCAGGCGAGCTTTCCGGTCTCGGCGTTGAGCGCGTAGAGCTTCTTGTCGTAGCTGCCGAAGATCACCTTGTCCCCGGCGATGATCGGCGAGCCCTTGATGCGGTCCTTGGCGGTGAACTTCCACGCCTGGCGGCCGTTCTGGGCGTTGACCCCGTAGAAGAGGTTGTTGAAGACGCCGAAGAGGACCAGGTCCTTGTAGCCCACCGGCGAGCCGATGATGTCCCGGTGCGCGGTGAAGACCCAGCGCTCGACGCCGTTGAGGTCGTAGGCGTGCAGGTAGCCGGCTTCGTTGCCGAAGACGACCAGGTCGCCGATGAAGGCCGGAGTGCACTGGCTCGAGCCTTCGGTGGAGACCGTCCAGTCCTGCTCGATCGGCTTGGTGCAAGCAGCCAAGAACAACAGTCCGCACAAAGCGACGCGACGCATGATCTCCCCCTTCTGGCGTTCGAGGCGCGCCACTATACCTCCATGGGCCACCGGGCAGGGAAGGGCCGGGCCGTGAAACCCGAGGACTCGACTGGACTGGAGGACTGGCGCGCGGAGGGGCCTACAGCTCTTCTTCCTCGAGGTCCGGCGGATCGCCTTCGCCCGGCCGCTCGTCCAGGAGCGCCCGCTTGTTGGTCACCGCCTTGTACTGCTCGGCGTCGAAGAGCGGCCCGCGCGAGCGGGTCAGCCTGGGCCAGACACGGGAGAAGGTGTCGTTGAGCTTCCCGGTAGGACTCCCACTTCCCGGGCAGGTCGTCCTCCGGGTAGATGGCGTGCACCGGGCACATGGGGATGCACGCTCCGCAGTCGATGCAGTCCTCGGGGCGGATGACGAGCATGTTCGCCCCTTCGTAGAAGCAGTCGACCGGGCAGACCGTGACGCACTCGGTGTACCGGCACTTGATGCACGGCTCGGCGACGATGTGGGCCATGGGGAGTTACGCCTCCGTTGTGAAGAGCCCCACCGGGACCCTAGGGACGACGCGCCGCGGCAGCCAGCGAAATCGCCCGTCCGGGCGTTCGACGCCCCGAGCTTGTCGAGGGCCAGAGCTCACTTCGCTTCCCTCGAACCGAAGGCATCAGCTGCCCCAGTTGCTGGTGGTGCCGGCGGCGACGGGGAGGTGCGGGTCGGCCAGCGAGACCCGGTCACCCTTCTCGCGCTTGCGCAGCACGACCCGGGCGAGCGCGTCGACGACCTTGGGATCGAGCGCCTTGTTCTTGAGGTTCTCCATCACCTTGAGCGCCTGCTCGGTCGTCATCGGGTCCTGGTAGGGGCGCTTGGAGGTGAGCGCGTCCCAGGTGTCGGCCACGGCCACGATGCGCGCCACGAAGGGGATGGACTCGCCGGCCAGCTTGTCGGGGTAGCCCATCCCGTCCCACCGCTCATGGTGGTTGCGGACCATGGTCAGGATGGGCTTGAGGAAGCTGACGGTCCCGATGATCGACACGCCGATCTGCGGGTGCGCCCGCATGGCGCCCATCTCCTCGTCGGTGAGCGCGCCCTTCTTGCCGAGGATGGGCTCGATGACGCCGATCTTGCCGATGTCGTGCAGGAGCCCGCCGTAGAGCAGGTGGCGGACCTCCATGGGCGTCAGCCCCAGCTCCTTGCCGATCTCCGTGGCCCAGTCGCCCACGCGCTGCGAGTGGCCATGGGTGAGGCTGTCCTTGGAGTCGATGATGTTGGCGATGAGCACCATCGTCTCCAGCGTCCCGTTCTCCAGGTTCTGGTACAGGCGCCGGTTCTCGCCGTCGTAGGCCATCAGCTGCTGCGAGGCGTAGTTGAGGACCTGCCCCAGCGTGCCCAGGGCGTCCTCGCCGCCGACGTCGACCTGGTGCCCCAGCTTGCCGCGGGTCAGCTCCATCGACCCGTCGATGAGCCGCGCGGCCCGGCCGACGTGGCGCCGGGTGAGCAGCCAGCCGGTCAGCATCCCCAGCGGCAGGCCGAGCAGGCCCACGGCCAGGCAGGCCCCGAGCGGCAGCAGGCTCTGGAGGAGCAGCGCCACCAGCGCGGGCACGAGCCCGGCCAAGGCGGTCGCGCCGCTGACGAGGAAGGTGAAACGGGTGATCTGCCGGCGCAAGGTGGGCTCATACTAGCCGACGGCGGCTTTGCGCGGAGCTTCTCGCGCCGCTAGCATCGCCGCCCTCCAAGCGGGGCGGTGGGCAGTGCTTTTGGTACTCGACTTCGTCCGGCGCTTCGCTTCCCCCCGGAGGAAGTCTTTGAGAGGACGTGGCGATGAGTGAACCCGGCAGATGGGCGCTGGTCCTGGGCGCCTCCAGCGGCTTCGGCGCCGCGACCGCGCTCGAGCTGGCGCGCGCGGGACACGACGTGCTGGGCGTGCACCTGGACCGCAAGGCGACCCTCCCGCAGGCCGAGGAGCTGGCGCGCTTCATCCGCGAGCAGGGCCGCGAGGCGCACCTGTTCAACGTCAACGCCGCCGACGACGACAGGCGCCGCGAGGTGCTGGACCGGATCGCCGCCATCCTCGCCGAGCGGGGCGGCGGGCGGATCGCGGTGCTCTTCCACTCGCTGGCCTTCGGCACGCTCAAGAACGCCGTGGGCCCCGACTGCCTGACGCGCTCGCAGCTGGAGATGACGCTCGACGTGATGGCCCACTCGCTCCTGTACTGGACGCAGGACCTGGTGGCCCGCGACCTGTTCGCCCGCGGCGCGCACGTGCTGGCCATGACCAGCGAGGGCGCCGAGGTGGTGTGGAAGGGCTACGGCGCCGTCTCGGCGGCCAAGGCGGCGCTCGAGGCCCACGTCCGGCAGCTCGCGGTCGAGCTCGCGCCCCGGGGGATCGCCGTCAACGCGCTGCGCGCCGGCGTCGCCGACACGCCCGCGGCCCGGAAGATCCCCGCGTTCGACGAGCTGCAGGCCCTGTGCAAGAAGCGCAACCCGCACGGCCGCCTGACGACTCCGCTCGACGTCGCTCGCTGGGTCGCCGCGGTCGCCCGGCCGGAGACCTGCTGGATGACCGGCAACGTCATTGGAGTGGACGGCGGCGAGCGCGCGGCCGGCTGACGGCAAGCCACGAGCCCGGCCCCAGGTAGGGACCGGGCTCGCGCGGGACTCCCGCTCGAGAGGCTACTTCTTGGCCCCGGCGTCGGGCGCGGCCTTGGCGGCCCCGCCGGTCGCCCCGGTGGCGCCGGTCGCGCCGCCCGAGCCGCCCGTGCCCTCCTGCTCCGATCCGGCGCCCATACCGCCGCCGGTCGAGCCCTCCCCGCCGTACGGCGACCCCGAGCCGCCGGTGCCGCTGGGCGATTCGCTGCCCGACGGCGGCTGGCCCATCTGCTCCTGCCCGCCCTGCTTCTGGCCCTGGCCCGATCCGCCGGTGCCGCCCTGGCCCTGGTTGTAGCCCTTGCAGCCGGGCGCGAGGGCGAGGAGCGAGGCGGCGAGCACGCCGGTTCCGATGTGACGCAGTGACATGGTTCCCTCCACGTTCGACGCTTGCGCAAAGGCAGCCGCCTCTGCGCCGTGGCGGCAACCCCCTGCTTGCGGCCCGCCGCGGCCGGCAAAGGCCGAGCTCGGGCCCTCGACGAGCCCGGACCCCTCGACGAGCTCGGCGTGTCGGAGGAAGGAGGAATGCCCGGCTCGCGAGGCTGTTCAGGCGCGGGCAGACCCCTGCCAAGGAGCGTGAGAATGGAGCACCTGGTCACCCTCGCCCTCGTCGCGCTGTCCGTCGCGGCCCCACCGCCCTCGACCGGCCTGCCCATCGCCGGCCCGGACGCCGCGCGGCTGGCCGAGCCGGCGGCGCCCGTCGACCTCGAGGTCCCCTTCGCCTGCGGCGCGAAGGTCGTCGTCTCGCAGGCCCACGGCACCTTCAGCCACGTCGGCACCGACCGCTGGGCGTGGGACTTCCGGGTCCCCGAGGGCACGCCCATCCTCGCCGCGCACGACGGCGTGGTGCGCATGGTCCGCTCGGACTCGGTGCGCGGCGGCTGCGACCGCTCGTTCGGCCCCGAAGCCAACTACGTCATCCTCGCCAACGGCAAGGGGCAGGAGACGCAGTACCTGCACTTCTCCAAGGTCTTCGTGAAGCTCGGCGAGCAGGTGGTGCGCGGCCAGGTGCTGGGCGAGGTCGGGCGCACCGGCTTCTCGTGCGGAGCGCACCTGCACTTCCAGCTGCAGCGGGAGGGCGCGGCGTGGGCGGGCCAGTCGGTCCCCGCCCGCTTCCGCGGCATCGGCGACCCCGACGTCGACACCGAGGTGGTCAGCGACAACTGCCAGAGCCAGCTGCGGACCATCGAGGCCAAGGCCGAGCAGGCGGCGCAGCCCTCCTCGCGCTAGCCGCACGGCCTGCGCCGGAGCGAGCGTCCCTGTGTTGCCGCGGGCGGGGACGCGCCGGACATTCCAGAGAGTGCTCGGCGCCACGGGTGCGCCGGCAGAGGGGGGTGGACCATGGCGAAGCGGATCTTGCTGGGCGTGCTCGCGGCTGCGGCGCTGGGGCTGTCGCTCCAGGCGGCGAAGGCCCAAACAGCAGGCTCGGCCACCGGGCAGCAGAACATGCCGGGGGCGATGGGCGGGCAGAAGAACCTGCAGACGGTGATGAGCCAGGCGCAGGCCATCGCCCCGGTCTTCTCCAATCCGGTGGCCTGGCGAGGCGAGGTCCCGTCCGGTGCGATGGGACAGAACGCACCGCAGGCGTCGTCGCAAGGGGTCGCCAACTGCGGCCCACTCGTGCAGGGTTGGTATAGCTGCGACGTCACCAACCGCTACATGAGCACGCAGACGGGCCAGGGCGGGACCGGCGCGAGCGACCAGTCGGGCCAGGGCGGCACCGGCCAGATGGGCCAGACCGGCTCGATGTCGAACATGCCGATGATGAGCTGGGCCGGCCACATGGTCGTGGGCTACGACGCCAACGCCAACGCCTACAAGGCGATCATGGTCGACAACCAGGGCACCGGGCTCATGACGTACGACGGCACGCTCAACGGCAAGAAGCTCACGCTCACCGGGACGGCGCCGATGATGATGATGGGCCAGTCGCAGAAGCAGCGGCTGAGCTTCGACTACACCGACCCGAACAACATCCAGTTCCTAGACGAGCGTCAGCCCTCGGGCCAGCAGACCTGGACCACGTTCGAGAAGGCCACGATCAAGCCGTTCGCCGGCACCATGAACCGGCAGGCGAGCACGCCGAGCCGGAGGTGAGGCGGACGACGCTCCTGCACGGTGAGCAGACGCCCTGAGGCCTCGGGGCGTCTGTCTTCTGCCCGCACCGATCCAGGACCTGCCGATCAGCGGTCTTGCTGAAGATAGGCATGTCATTGGCGACATGAGATCGCACGAGGTCGCGTGGGGAACGCCTGAACCGCGGCCGGCGCAACGAGCTTGGAGCCTGAAGGCCTGGACCCTGCTACGTTTCCGCGCGGCCCATGCCCTTCGTCTACACCATCGCGATCATCCTCGTCTTCGCGCTCGCCTTCCCGGTGCTCGCGCTCCACAAGAAGACGCGTGCGGGCTGGGGGCGACGGTTCGGGCTCTATCCGCGGGGCGCGTTCCCGAAGAGGGGCCGCCCGAGGTTCTGGCTCCACGGGGCGTCGGCGGGCGACCTGCTCGCGCTCTCGCCGATGATTCGGGAAGCTCAAGCTCCGCTTCCCGAACTGCACCGTCGTCCTCTCCACGCTGACCAACTCCGGCTTCGCCATGGGCCAGGAGCGGATCAAGGACGCCGATGCCATCACCTTCGTGCCCTGGGACCTGCCGGGGGCGACCCGCCGCGCGGTGGCGGCGATCGACCCCGACCTGCTGGTGCTCGAGTACGCCGAGATCTGGCCGAACCTCATCCGCGCCGCCAAGCGCCACGGCGCGCGGGTCGCGGTGACCAACGGCCGCTTCTCGCCGGGCAGGATGAGCTCGTACCGGCTGCTCTTCTCGCTCATCGGCAACCCGCTGCAGACCATCGACCTGTTCCTGATGCGCGAGGACCAGGAGGCCGAGCGGGTCCTGCGCCTGGGCGCCCCGCTGGACCGCGTCTGGGTGACGGGCAACACCAAGTTCGACGCGCTCGTCCCCGGCAAGGCCCAGGCCCCCGGCGACGATGAGCTGCGCAAGGCCTTCGGCTTCCCGGACGGCGCGCCCATCTTCATCTGCGGCTCGACGCACGAAGGCGAGGAGGGCGTGCTGGTCTCGGTCTACCAGCGCCTGCTCGCCGCGCACCCCGAGCTGAGGCTGGTCATCGCGCCCCGCTACGTCGAGCGGGCGGCGAAGGTGAAGGCGCTCGCCGAGGAGGCCGGGCTGGCCGCGCGGCTGCGCACCGAGAAGGGCGCCCAGACCTCGAACCCGGCGCTGCGCGTCTGCGTGCTGGACACCATCGGCGAGCTGTCCGTCGCCTACCGGCTGGCGACGCTGGTGTTCGTGGGCGGCTCGTTCACCACCCGCGGCGGTCAGAACATCCTGGAGCCTGCGGCGCAGGGCAAGCCGGTGCTCTTCGGGCCGCACATGGAGAACTTCCACGACAGCGTGCAGGTGCTCGTCGGCCGCGGTGGCATCCAGGTCAACGACGGCGACCACCTGTTCCGCGTGGCCCACGAGCTGCTGGCCAAGCCGGAGAAGATCCGGGAGGTCGGCGAGCTCGCCCGGGCGGCGGTCACCCATATCCGCGGGGCCTCGGCGCGCAACGTCGGGCTGATGGCGCAGCTGCTGGAGCCGCGCACCCCGACCAGCAACCCGTCGCTGGAGAAGGCGGGCCGGGCCTCGTGAGCGACCCGAAGCGAGTCCTGGTCGTCCGCCTGTCCGCTCTGGGGGACGTGCTCCTGGCGACGCCGGCGGTGCGCGCGCTCTCCCGCCGATTCCCGGCGGCCCGGGTCGACTGGCTCGTCGAGAGCGCCTACCTGCCGCTGGTCGAGGCCAGCCCCCACGCGCGCGCCGTCGGGTACGACAAGAAGGGAAGGCATGCAGGCGTCCGCGGCCTGCTCGCGCTTCGACGCCAGCTCGCCACCGAGCGCTACGACCTGGTCGTGGATCTGCAGGACAAGCCCAAGACGCGGCTCTTCCACTCGCTCGCGCCGGAGTGCCTGGCCTGGCACAAGCGCACTCCGGCCCAAGCGCTCCTGTCGCTCGTCGGGCGGGAGAAGCCGATGACGCGCGCCCACGCCATCGACCTGTACTTCGAGGCGCTCGAGCCGCTCGGCTTGAAGCCTGACGACCGAGCGCTCGAGCTCCACCTGTCGCCGGCCCACGCCGACGAGGCCTCGCGAGTCGTACCGCGGGGACGCGTGGCCGCCATCGCCCCCGGTGCGCGCTGGGCCAACAAGCGCTGGCCGCCGGAGCGCTTCGCGGAGGTCGTCCGTGCCCTGCGCGAGCGGGGCTTCGCGCCGCTGCTCCTCGGGGGCCCGGGCGACGCCGAGACGCTCGCCGCCGTGCGCGCCGCGCTGCCGGACGGGATCCCCGACACCGCCGGACTGGGCATCGGCGGGCTGGCCGCGGCCATCGAGCGCAGCGCGGTGGTCGTCTCCAACGACTCCGGCCCGGTGCACCTGGCCTCGGCGCTGGGCGTGCCGGTCGTCGCGCTCTTCGGCCCCACCAGCCCGGAGCGCTGGCGGCCGCTCTCGCCGCGCTCGGAGGTCGTTCGCCGAACCCTTCCCTGCAGCCCCTGCAGCAACCACGGCGCCGCCACCTGCCCGCTGGGCCACCACGACTGCCTGAAGGACCTCCCGACCGAGGCGGTCCTCGCTGCGGTCGAGCGCGTCTGCGCCTGATTTCTCCCCGGTCGCCCCATGGCCCGTGACCTCGAGCACCCGCTGTTCCGCCGCGACGAAGGTCCGGTCGCCAAGGTGCTGCTGCTCGGGCTCTGGCTGCTGTCGCTCCTGTTCCGGGCCATCGTCCGGCGCCGCCGGCACGCCGGGAAGGCGAAGGCCAGGCGGGTGCCGGCCAAGGTGGTCTCCGTCGGCGGGCTCACCGTCGGCGGCGCGGGCAAGACGCCGGTCGCCATCCACCTCGCGCGCAGGCTCGCGGCCGAGGGGAGGCGCCCGGCGGTGCTGTCGCGAGGCTGGGGCCGCGACCATCGCAGCCGGGACGTGGTCGTCGCCGACGGCAACTCCGTCCTGGTGGACGTGCGGGCGTCAGGCGACGAGCCGATGCTCATCGCCCAGAGCTGCCCCGGAGTGCCAGTCCTCGTCGGCCCGGACCGTGTGCCGCTCGCCCAGGCGGCGATCGAGCGGTTCGGCGCGCACACGCTCGTCCTCGACGACGGCTTCCAGCACCTGGGGCTCGCGCGCGACCTGGACGTCGTCGTCATCGACGCCTCGAACCCCTTCGGCAACGGCCACCTGCTGCCGCGCGGGCCGCTGCGGGAACCGCTCGAGGCGCTCGCGGACGCGGGCCTGGTCTGGCTCTCGAAGGTGGAGCAGGCCAACCCGCGGCAGCTCGCCTGGCTCGAGGCGATGGTCCGCCGCCACTCGCAGGCGCCGCTGGTGAGGTCGAGCTACCGGGTGGTGGACGTGCTCGACGACGCCGGCGCGAGCCTGGGCCGCGGGGCGCTCTCCGGGAAGAAGGTGCTGATGCTCGCGGGCCTGGCGCGGCCGCTCTCGTTCGCGCACACGCTCGAGGCCATGGGCGCGACGGTCGCGGCGCACCGCCTGCTGCCGGACCACGGCTGGCTGCGGCCCATGGACGTCGAGCAGGCGAAGCTGGCGATGCGCCGCGAGGGGCTGGACGCCATCGCCCTGACCGAGAAGGATGCCGTGCGGCTTCCCGACTCGGCGCGCAAGGGGCCGTTCACGGTGGTGCGGGTCGAGGCCGAGCTGGTCGCGGACGGCGAGGAGCAGCTCACCAAGGTCTTGCAGGCGGTGTGATGGGACTGCTGCTCTTCATCCTCCGGAGGCTCGGGGCGTCGCGGGCGCGGGCGCTGCTGCGCCTCGTGGCGACGCTGGCCTTCCACCTGGGGATCCGCCGGCGCGTCGCGCTCGAGAACCTGGCGCGCGCCTTCCCGGAGAAGGCGGAGGCAGAGCGCTGGGCCCTGGCCAAGGCCAACTACCGCCACCTCGGCGAGTGCGCCGCGGACTTCCTGCGCAGCCCGTGGCTCAGCGACGAGGAGCTGCGGGCGATGGTCGACCCGGGCGACTTCGAGCTCGTCCTGCGCTGCGGCCGAGAACAGCGGGGCGTCATCGGCTGCACCGCCCACCTCGGCAACTTCGAGCTCTTCGGCGTCTACGCGGCGCGCAACGGCGTGCCGCTGACCATCCTCACCCGGCCGCTCAAGGGCTCGGCGAATGCGCGCTGGGTCGGGACGCGGGCGCTGGCGGGCATCCAGGAGATCCACAAGGGCATGGACAACCTGGTCGCCGCGGTGAGCGCCGGCCAGACGCTGGCCCTGCTCATCGACCAGAACATGCTCCCGAAGCGGGCGGTGTTCGCGCCGTTCTTCGGCACCCTCGCCGCGACCACTCCGGCGCCAGCGGTCGTGGCCGAGCGCACCGGCGCCCCGGTGCTGCTCACGGTCCTGCTGAAGGTCGCCGAGGGCCGCTACCAGGTCCACGCCGAGGGCCCCTACGTCTTCGAGCGCAAGAGCGGCGACCGCGACCGGGACCTCCTGGAGTTCACCGCCATGCTCAACGAGCGCCTCGAGCGGGTGGTGCGGGCGCACCCCGAGCAGTGGTTCTGGCTGCACCGGCGCTGGAAGACGCGGCCGGCCCACGAGGCAGGCTGAGGCGGACCGTCACTCGGCTCGGCTTCCACGCCGGGGACGCCTTCCCGGTGAGCGTCCGAGGCGTACGGCGACCGGCGCTGCGCTGCGACGCTGGCCGGCGTCCTCGGCGGGCCGAAAGTCATGTCACAAAATGGCTGCCTATCTTCAGCAACCCGCTCGATACCTTCGAGAACGGTGACGCAAGAAACCAGCGCGCTCGTCAGGGCTCCTGCCCCGGGACGACGGTCAGGATCTCCGCCCCCGTCTCGGTGACGAGGATGGTGTGCTCGAACTGCGCCGAGCGCTTCAGGTCCGCGGTCACCGCCGTCCAGTTGTCGTCCCAGGTGCGGTGGTCCCAGCTGCCCATGTTGATCATGGGCTCGACGGTGAAGGTCATGCCCGGGAGCATCTTCCGCGTCGACGAGGGCTCGAAGTAGTGGGGGATCTGCAGGGAGGTGTGGAACCGCTCGCAGAGGCCGTGGCCGCAGTAGGCGCGGACGACGCCGTAGCCGTACTTGGAGGCGTGGGCCTCGATGGCCTTGCCGATGTCGCTGACGGGCCGGCCCGGCTTGACCGCCTGGATGCCGCGCATCATGCACTCGTGCGTCACCCGCACCAGCTGCCGGCTCTGCGGGTCGACGTCGCCCACCAGGAAGGTGGCGGAGCAGTCGCCGTGCATGCCCTCCAGGAAGATGGTCACGTCGAGGTTGACGATGTCGCCGTCCTCGAGCTTCCGGTCGTCCGGGATGCCGTGGCAGATGACCTCGTTGACGCTGGTGCACAGGCTCTTCGGGTAGCCGTGGTAGTTGAGCGTCGAAGGGTAGCCGCCGCGCTTGAGGTACTCCTCGTGGCAGGCCGCGTCGATCTCGTCGGTGGTGATGCCCGGCCGCACCAGCTTGCCGATCGCCTGAAGCACCTCGGCGGCGGCGCGGCAGGAGCGGCGCATCCGTTCCAGCCGCTCGCCGGTCAAGACTTCGACCACCGCCTTGTCGCCAGGCTGGCCGGTCTCGGCGTACTCCGGGCGGGGGATGTGCGGCGGGACGGCTCGGCGGGGGCCTACCCGGCCGGGCCGCACGCGGCGCACCGGCTCGGCGACGACGACGGGCCTGGCGGCCGCGTCCTTGTCTGTGTTCAGGTGGCAGCGCTTGTACTTCTTGCCGCTGCCGCACCAGCAGTGCTCGTTGGGGCCCGGGAGGGCGGCGGTCGCAGGTCGATTCACCATCGGTTCACCAGGCCCTGAAGGCTAACACCCCGGCCCATGGTCCGCACTGACGCAGATGGTCCCTGCGAAACAGCGCCGTGGCCGCGAGGTCGGAGCTTGCAGAAGGACCGGCCGCCGTCCTTGAATGGCCGCGTGCGAACGCCCCGACCGCTCGAGAAGCCCGCCCTCCTGCCCGTGCTTGCCCGCTTCCCAGGCCGCAAGATCCTGGTGGTCGGGGATGTGGTGGCCGACCAGTACATCTACGGCGAGACCGACCGCATCAGCCGCGAGGCGCCGGTCGCCATCGTCCGCTACGAGTCGAGCGAGGTGAAGCTGGGCGCCGCCGGCAACGCCGCCGCCAACCTCAAGGCCATGGGGGCCCGGGTGACCATCGTCGGCTCGCTCGGCCGCGACGAGCTGGGCACGCAGGTGCGCGCCCTCTGCCGCGAGCAGGGCATCCGGCTGGCGCTGCCCAAGGCCGTGCGGGTGCCGACCGAGTCGAAGACGCGGATCCTCGCGGGCGGGCTCAACACGCGGCGCCAGCAGATGCTGCGGCTGGACCGGGGCAGCCAGGGGAAGCTGCCGCCCGAGGTGGAGGCGGAGCTGGCCAAGCTCGTCGGCTCGCTCGCCCAGGATGCCGAGGCGATGATCGTCTCCGACTACGGCGCCGGGGTGCTGTGCGAGAAGGTGATCGCCGAGGTGCAGGCGGCTGCGAGGGCGGGCATGCCGGTGGTCGCCGACAGCCGCTACAACTTGGCGGCCTTCGACGCGGCGACGGTGCTCAAGCCCAACGAGCCGGAGCTGGGCGCGCTCACCGGCCTGCGGACCGACGACGAGGAGGCGCTGCTGCGCGCCATCAAGCGGGCGCAGAAGCTGTTGCCCAACCGCGCCTGGGTCGTCACCCGCGGCCGCAACGGCATCGCCGTGGCCGAAGGCTCGCACCTGAGCCTCGTCCCCGCGCACGGCGGCCGGGAGATCGTGGACGTGACCGGCGCGGGAGACACCGTCGGCGCGGCGCTGGTGCTGGCGATGGCGGCCGGCGCCAACGTGGAGACCGCGGCACGCATCGCCAACGTCGCCGGGGCGCTCAAGGTGCAGAAGTCGGGGACGGCCACCGTATCGCTCCCGGAGCTCGCCGCGGAGATCGAGCGGGCCGAGGGGACATGAGCACCGACAAGATTCGAGCGCTGGCCGAGGTCGTCGCCCGGGCTCAGCAAGCGCGGCGCGCCGGGCGGACCGTGGCGCTGGCGAATGGCGTCTTCGACCTGCTCCACGTCGGGCACGTGCGTTACCTGCAGGGCGCCAAGGCGCTGGCCGACGTCCTGGTCGTGGCCGTCAACAGCGATGCTTCGACCCGCGCCTACAAGGGACCGGACCGGCCGATGGTGCCGCAGGCCGAGCGGGCCGAGCTCGTGGCCGCCCTGGCCTGTGTCGATCACGTGGTCGTCTTCGACGAGCCGGACGTGCGGCCCATCCTCCGGGCGCTCCAGCCCGACGTGCACGTCAAGGGCAGCGACTACACCGAGGCGACGGTCCCGGAGCGGGACGAGGTCCTGGCGTATGGCGGCCGGGTGGCCATTGCCGGAGACCCGAAGGACCACTCGTCGACCGCGATGCTCCAGAAGCTGAAGAAGGGGCAGGGGTAGCCGAAGGTGCCCAAGCTCTCGGTCATCGTCATCGCCAAGGACGAGGAGCGCGACCTCCCCGGGTGCCTCGCCTCGGTCGCCTTCGCCGACGAGATCGTGGTCGTGGACGCCGAGAGCACGGACCGCACGCGGGAGGTGGCGCAGGCCGCTGGCCCCAAGGTCCGGGTCGTCGTCCGGCCGTGGCCGGGGCACGCCGCGCAGAAGGCGTTCGCGCTCTCGCAGGCCACCGGCGACTGGGTGCTCTCGCTGGACGCCGACGAGCGCTGCTCGCAGGAGCTGCAGGAGGCCATCCCGAAGCTCGTGGCCGCCAGCGACGTCGACGGCTACCTCGTGCTCTTCCAGACGTGGGCCTTCGGGCGGCGGCAGCGCTTCGGCGGCCGGTGGTCGGAGCGGCACCTGCGGCTGTTCCGTCGCGAGAAGGCGACGTTCCCGGCCCGAGAGATCCACGAGAGCGCCGAGGTCGCCGGGCGGATCGTCAAGGTGGACGCGCCCATCCTGCACCACGCGGTGCGGACACTCGACGAGCTGGTGGAGAAGGTCAACCGCTACAGCACGCTGGGGGCGCTCGAGCGGTTCAAGAAGGGGAAGCGCTTCACGGTGCTCTCGTACTTCCGGCTGCCGTGGGGCTTCTTCAAGCGGTACGTGCTCTGGCTCGGAGTCCTCGACGGCTGGGACGGCTACGTGCAGGCGCGGTTGGGGGCCACCTACGACTTCCTCAAGGTCGCCAAGCTCCGGGATCTGGAGCGCGGGGCCGACCCGGCATTGCCCCCGTAGGTGCTCGCGGGCCAAGATCCCACCGTGCGCGTCCTCATGCTCCTGTCCACCTCGTCGGTCACCGGACCGGCGAGCCTCTGCCTCGACGATGCCAAGGCCCTGAAGACCGCCGGGCACACGGTCATCTTCGGGCTCGACACCAAGCGGCCCGGCAACTACCTCCAAGCCGCCAAGGAGGGGGGCTACGAGGTGCTCGAGGACGTCACGCTCTGCCGCAAGTCGACGCCCGTCGAGATCGCCCGGGACATCGCCAAGCTCCGTCAGCGGATGTGGAACGTCGACCTCGTCCACTGCCGCTTCTCGCACGACCACTCGCTGGCGTGGGCGGCGATGCAGCGGCTCGCGGAGCGGCCCGCGCTGGTGCGCACCGCCGAGACCGCGCACTCGCTGCGCCCGGGGTTCCTGCGCGGCTTGAGCTATCGGGCCTGCGACGCGGTGATCGTCTCCTGCCAGCAGTACCAGCAGCGGCTCCGGGCGACCCACGGCCTGCCGCCCGCCAAGGTCCACATCGTCCCCGGCCGCGTGGACGTCCGCCGCTGGCATCCGCAGCACGCCGAGAGCCTGCGCAACGCCTGGGGCGTGGCGCCCGGTGAGGTGGCGTTCGGTATCGTTTCGCGCATCAAGCCCGAGCGGCTGCACGACGTGGTGCTTCGGGCGTTCGCCCGAGTGGCGCTCGAGGCTCCCAAGGCCAAGCTCGTGGTCATCGGCCGCGGCGAGCACGAACCGGCCATCCGGCAGATGGCGACGGGGCTGGGGCTCGATGGGCGGGTGGTGTTCGCGGGCTATGTGACCGGCGAGGGCCTGGCGGTCGCGTACAGCGCGCTGGACGCCAAGCCTCTGGCTCGCCGAGGGCAACGACGGGACCTGCCGCGCGGTGCTCGAGGCCATGGCTTGCGGCGTTCCAGTCGTCGCCGGCGATGCGGGCGCCATGGCGGAGATCGTCCGCGACGGCCAAGACGGGTTCGTGGTCAAGCCGAACGACGAGGCGGTGGCCGACGCGCTGCGAAAGCTGGTGGACCCCAAGCTCCGCAAGGCGATGGCCCGCTCGGCGCAAGAGCGCGTGGCCGACTTCGCGCCGAGGGTGCGGGCCGCGAAGCTCGCCGAGGCGTACTCGTCGGCGCTCAAGGTGTCGGGCCGCTAGGCTCCCAGAGGCCGAGGTACCAAACGAGAAACTGCTCGAAGGATTTCGACCGTTTGGAGAGGGTGAACAACGGCGTGTAGGCAACCAGGGTGGCTCGGAAAAAGGCCGAGCTGGAATCGAATCAGACCCGCTTGCCGTGCGCGCGTCAGCACCCCTATGACGGGGCCGATGCTCAGAATGTAGAGGAGAGGCAGGAGCAGGATCACTGCTGCAGGGACCACCGTCTCTCCGCTCCTCCGTTCGGCTGCTGACCGAGAGGTCGTCATGACGGCTCAGTACCTCAGGTACACCGTGCGCGTCTCCGTGTAGAAGTCGAGCGCGGTGTGCCCCTGCTCGCGCAGGCCGAAGCTGGAGGCCTTGGTCCCGCCGAACGGCAGCTGGTACTCGATGCCAGCGGTCGGCAGGTTCACGACGATGAGCCCGGCCTCGATGCCGTTGATGAACTCGTGCACCCGGCTCAGGTCCTTGCTGACGACCGACGCGGAGAGCCCGAACTTGGCCTTGTTGGCCAGCCGCATCGCGTCCTGAAAGTCGGTGGCCTGCAGGACCGCGAGCACCGGGCCGAAGACCTCCTCCTGGGCGATGCGCATCTCCGGCTTCACGTTGGCGAAGACCGTCGGCTCGAAGAAGTAGCCCTTGTCGAACAGGCCGCCGGTGATGCGCTTGCCGCCGCACAGGAAGCCGCTCCTTCCTTCTTGGCGATCTCCACGTACTCGAGGTCGGTCTCGAGCTGGTGCTCGCTCACCGCCGGGCCGACGTCGACGTTGGGCTCGAGTCCGTTGCCGACGCGCAGCTTCCGGGTGCGCGCGACGAGCTTCTCCATCACCTTGTCGTAGATGGGCTGCTCGATGATGGCCCGGCTGCAGCTGGTGCACTTCTGGCCGGTCGAGAAGAAGGCGCCGTTGACCAGGATCTCCACGGCGGTGTCCACGTCGGCGTCCTTGAGGACGACGGTCGGGTTCTTGCCGCCCATCTCCAGCTGGACGCGCAGCCGCTTGGCCGCGACCTTGTCGTAGAGCTTGTTGCCGACCTCGCAGGAGCCGGTGAAGGAGAGGCCGCGGACGGCGGGGTGGTCGGCGAGGGCGTTGCCCGCCGTGGTGCCGGATCCGGTGACGAAGTTGGCGACGCCCGCCGGAATGCCGGCCTCGTGCAGCGCCTCGACGAGCCGGTAGGCGGAGAGCGGGGCGTGCGATGCGGGCTTGAGGACCACGGTGTCGCCGGCGATGAGCGCGGGAGCGAGCTTCCAGGCGGGGATGGCGCTGGGGAAGTTCCAGGGCGTGACCAGGCCGAAGACGCCGAGCGGCTTGCGCAGCGTGTAGGCCATCACGTTCTCGCGCTCGGACGGGATCTGCTGGTTGAACATCCGGGCGCCTTCGCCGGCGTAGTACCGGAAGATGTTGACCGAGCGCTTCACCTCGCCCTTGGCCTCGGGGAGCGTCTTGCCCTCCTCGCGCGTCATCTCCTCGGCGAGCTTGGGCAGGCGCTGCTCGAGGAGGTCGGCGGCCTTGAAGAGGAGCTCGCCGCGCTTGGGCGCGGGCAGCGTCGACCACTGGGGGAAGGCACGCTCGGCGGCGTCGCAGGCGGCGTGCACGTCCGCGGCGTCGGAGGCCTGGAAGCGGCCCACGAGCTCGTCGGTGTTGGCCGGGTTGCGGTTCTCGAAGGTCTTCTTCGAGCGGCACTCCACCCACTGCCCAGCGACGTAGTTCTTGAACGTCTCGGTCACGGCGGCTCCCTCCGGTGAAGAGGGAGCCATGCTATCGCGGGTTCACCCGCGTCCGCGGCGCAGTGCCAGCCGCGCCAGCAGCGGCGCGAGCAGGAACGCAGCCAACCCCAGCGGCGCGTTGCCGGTCCCAGCGCCGCAGCGAAGCGTCTGAGGATCCGTGGGGTCGCCCGGGTCAGGATCGACCGGCGCGGAGCAGGCCTTGGCTCCCGGCCACCAGCCGTGGAGGAGGAAGTCCTTGGGCCGCACCGAGATCTCGATGTCGGAGCCCAGCGCCTTTCCTCCCGCAAAGGTCAGGCCCGTCTTCACGCGGATGGTCACCTTCTCGGTCGTCGTCGGCGCGACGCCGTTGGTGGCGTTCTTCCAGCTCCAGACGATCGACGCCGTGTCCGGCATGTACCAGATGTCCATGGGCTCGATGCCCGAGACGGTGACGTACTTCGGGATGTCCTTCTCGGTCCCGGACTTGAGCGGCTCGGAGAGGAATATCTCCAGCGAGTCGAGCTCGGAGCCGCTCGTGTACTTGTCCTGCGGCGTGAAGACGACCTTCCGCACGTCGGGCCCGGGGCCGACGCGGAAGGTGGTGACGCGGGCCGGGTTCGAGGTGCACTCCGCGGTACGGCTCTGGGGATCGACCTCGTAGAGGCCGTCGACGAGGTAGCCCAGGGGCCGGGCCGTGAGCTTGGTCCCGGAGCGGGTGAAGTCCAGGCTCATCATCGCGCCGTTCGGGTCGCGCAAGGTCGGCACCGGAGCAGGCAGCGGGTCCGGACAGGCCGTGGAGACGTCGAACTCGAGCGAGAGGTCGTTCTTCAAGTTGGTCGTGCCGTCGGGCGGCGAGACCACTCGCACGACGCAGGTCGGCGAGCCAGCGTCCTGGGCGACCGCTCTCGTGGGGAGGAGGGCTGCGGCGAGGGCGGCGAGAACGGTGAGGCGGGGGGAAGCGAGGGTGGGGACGAGGGGTCGCACTGTTTGAATCTCCGGTCGGCCTGACCGAGTCTACGCCGTAGAATGCCGACCTCGGAGGTTTCAGCCATGGAAAAGGTCCTGGGGATTGTCGCGGTCGCGCTGTCGGCGTTGGCGTTGGGGGTCTCGTTGACCCGGGGGAGTGGCTCCGCGCCCGAGGCGCCGCCGCCGCCGCCCGTCGCCGACAAGTCGGCCCGGGCCGAGCCTGGCGGACAGGACGACGGCCGGCTCAACTCCCTCGAGTTCGAGCTGTCGCGGCTGATGAAGCGCGTCGACACCCTCGAGCGGGCAGGCGTGGCGAGGCCAGGCGACCCGGCCGTGGCCCTGTCGCCCGACCAGCAGGCCAAGCAGCTCCAGGCGCTTCGCTCCGACGTCGACTCGCTGCTCACGGGCGAGCCCCTGGGAACCGAGGAGGGTCGAAAGCGCCTCAAGGAGGTGGTCCGTGCCGTCCAGGACGAGATGTTCGCCGACCGGACCCAGCAGCGCGAGGCTCAGCAGGAGCAGGAGCGGACCGACCGGCTCAAGAAGTTCATCGAAGCGGCGCGGCTGACGGCGACCCAGGCGCAAGACCTGACCAAGCTGATGGATGACGAGGCCGCGCAGCGCAAGGCGCTGTGGGATGCGCGGCGCCAGGCTGGAGCCGCAGGTCCCCAGCCCGGGATGGGCACCGGCCAGCAGGTCCGGGAGCAGATGCGCAGCCTCCGCCAGACCACCGACAACGGCGTCAAGGCGCTCCTGAGCGCCGAGCAGTTCACCCAGTACGAGGCGATGCGCTCCGAGGAGCGGGGGAGCGGGCGCGGTCCGGGCGGTGGCGGAAATCGCCGGTAGCATCGCGGGGGCGAGCGGCGGATTTCCAAGCCTTTCCAATCTCTTGAAGCCTTCGGCGGCCGCGAGTTCGTCCAACTCGCGGCCGCTGTTCGTTACACCATGTGTACGCCTATCATCGAGCCGCGATGAGCGACGCCCTGCAGATTCCGGCTCTGGCGGACCGCTGGCTGGAGAGCTTCCACGCTGGCGAGGCCTGCGCGCTGGAGGCCTGTTACCGCGAGCACTTCGAGGTGGTGGACGGCGCGGTCGGGCGGCTCCTGCGCGGGGCGGACCGCGAGACGGTGGTGCACGAGGTCTTCTACCGGGTCGTCTCCGATCCCCGGTTCCGGCAGTCGTTCCGCGGCGGGAGCCTGGGCGCGTGGCTGGCGACGGTGGCCCGGAACCTGGCGACGGATCATCTCCGGGCACAGCAGCGGCACCGCGGGGTTCCGCTGGACGAGGCCGGTGAGATCCCCGAGCCCCAGGCGGCCGACGGCGGGGCGGACGCGGCCGAGGCGCGGATGCTCGTCGACCGGTTCCGGGCCGAGGTGCTCCCCGCCAAGTGGGCCCGAGTGTTCCAGGCGCGGTTCATCGAGCAGCGCGACCAGCGCGACGCGGCAAAGCAGCTGGGGATGGCGCGGACCACGCTCGCCTACCAGGAGCTGCGAATCCGGTCGCTGCTCCGGAAGTTCTTGCTGAGAGGGGGTGCCCCATGACCCCGGAGAAGACGGCGTGCGCGGTGCGCGAGGAGATCGATCGCCACTTCGCGGGGACCATCGGTCCGGCGGCCGAGCGGTCGATGCGCGAGCATCTGGGCACCTGCGCAGACTGCCACGCCTACTACGGGCGGCATCTCCTGCTGGCGAAGCTCGACCCCAGATCGCTGGGCGCCAAGGAGCGGCTGGCGAAGGGGCTCGGCGTGTCCCTGCCCAGGCCGAATTGGTGGGCGGGCGGCGCGCTGGTCCTGGCGGGGGCCACCGCGGCGCTGCTGGCGGTGCTGGCTCCGCGCCTGGCGACGACGACGATGGAGGACGGCTTCACCGCGCGCGGCAGCGGGCCGGTGGCGGCGCCTCCGGTCGAGCTCCAGGTGTTCCAGGTGGTGGCGGGAAAGGCCGAGCCGGTGGCCGGGCGAATCGCCGACGAGAGCGAGCTGGCGTTCGCCTACGAGAACCGGATCGGGCGCTCGCGGTTGCTGGTGTTCGCGACGGACGAGCGCGGCCAGATCTACTGGTTCTTCCCGGCCTGGCAGGACCCGGCACAGGACCCCGAGTCCGTCGCCATCGAGCGGACGGAGGTCCCGCGCGAGCTCCACGAGGCGGTCCGGCACCGCTTCGAGGGCGAGCGGCTGACGCTCCGCGCGGTCTTCACCGACGAGGTGGTGAAGGTCCAGGAAGTAGAGCGGCGGCTCAAGGAGGGGGAGCCGGTCTCGCCGGGCGCTCACGAGAAGTCGACCACGCTCTCGGTCGTTCACGGAGGCGGGCGATGAGGCACCTGCCGGTCGCGGTGCTGCTGCTCGCGGTCGCCTCTCCGGTGGCGGCGGCCGAGGGGGAGGGCAAGGCGACCTTCGCGCTGATCCTGGGCGTGAACCAGTCGGTCGACCCCGAGCTGCCGGTGCTGCGCTACGCGGACGACGATGCGGCCCGCAACCTCGACCTGTTCCGGGCGCTGGGGGCCCGAACCTACCTCCTGGCGCGCCTCGACGAGAACACTGCGCGGGTCCACCCGCAGGCCCTGGCCGAGGCGGCCCTGCCGCGCCTGAGCGAGTTCGAGAAGGCGGTGGCGGACCTCGCGGCCGACGTGGAGAAGGCCAAGGGGCAGGGGCTGCGCACGGAGGTGTTCTTCGTCTACGCCGGCCACGGCAACGTCAACGACGGCAAGGCCTACCTGTGCCTGGAAGACGCGCGGCTGACCGGCAAGCAGCTGTCGGCGGCGCTGCTCGAGAAGGTGCCGGCGACGCGCATCCACCTCATCGTCGACGCCTGCTACTCGTACCTGCTGGCCTATGGGCGCGGGCCGGGCGGGCAGCGCCGGGAGATCGAGCCGGGTTTCAGCCGATCCATCGCGCTGTCCCAGGACGAGCGGGTGGGGCTGTTGCTCTCGACCTCCTCGGCGCGCGAGAGCCACGAGTGGGAGGGCTTCCAGGGCGGCGTCTTCAGCCACGAGGTGCGCTCCGGGCTGTACGGCGCCGCGGACGCTGACGGCGACGGTGTCGTCGGCTACCGCGAGATCGCCGCCTTCGTGCAGCGGGCCAACGCCTCCATCCCCAACGAGCGGTTCCGGCCGGACGTCTGGGCCAAGGCGCCGCAGGGCTCCGACGAGCTGGCGGACCTGCGGCACGGGCTCCAGCGGCGCCTGGAGATCGACGGAAGCCACGCGGCGCGCTACCTGCTGGAGGACCAGCGCGGCGTGCGGCTGGCCGACTTCCACAACGCGCAGGGCCAGGCGCTCAAGCTGGTGCGGCCGCTGTCGGCGGGGGCGCTCTACCTGCGGCGGCTCTCGGACGAGAAGGAGTTCGCCATCGGCGGCGCGGAGGAGGTGGTGGCGCTCTCCAGCATCGAGGCGGCTGAGCCGCGGGTCCACGGACGAGGCGCGGCTCACGACTCGTTCCAGCGTCTCTTCGAGCTGCCGTTCGACCGGGCCGTGGTGGCCGAGTTCAGCCTGCCGCCTGCCGGCGTGGGGTTGGCGCTGGAGGCGCCGCCTCTGCTGTCGGCCAGGAAGATCGCCGCCATCCCGGCCTACGTCGTCGGGGCGGCGGGCATCGTGGGCGGCATCTGGACCTTCGTCGCCACGCAGCAGATCCGCGATGGCTCCGTGAATGACCGCTCGCAGGCCGAGGTCGTGCGGCGCAACCAGCGCATCGAGCAAGGGAACGTCACCGCCGTCTCCGTGCTGGCCATCGGCATCGCCGCTGCGGCGGCAGGGACGGCGCTGCTGCTGCTGCCCGAGGATAACGGGCCGCGCATCGTGCTCGCGCCGACGACCCAGGGCGGGTACGCCAGTCTCTCGGGGAGGTTCTGAGCGTGAAGCGCCTGCTCGCCACCGCCGTTCCGCTGGCCGTCGCCGCCGGCCTCGCCTGCGTGAAGAACCTGCCGGTCACCGATCTCCCGTGTCCCTGCGCCACAGGGTGGGAGTGCTGCTTGGGCGTCTGCATCCCGAAGGGCGCCTACTGCTCCTGCGTCCCGGACTGTAGCGGGGGACGGTGCGGACCGAACGAGTGTGGAACGTCCTGCGGCGCCTGCGTCTGCAACGGCAAGACCTGCCGGGAGGATCAGGTGTGCACGCCGGTGGGGCGCTGTGGCGTCATGGTGGGCGCGGGGCGCCCGTCGAAGGTCATGCTGGTGCTGGACCGGTCGGGGTCGATGAAGACGCTCTCGACGGACAGCGGGTGGGGGTGTGCCCAGGACTCCTCGGGGAGTGGCTACGACCCCACCGGAAGCTGCAGGTGGAACGACTTGAAGGAGCTCCTGCTGGGGCCTGGCGGCTTCCTCGACGAAGCCGGGGCGCAGGCGCGAATCGGGCTGGCGCTCTTCTCCAATGCAGGTAGGGCCGATGCGTGCGAGGCAGGCACGGTCGTCGTCCCGGTCCCGGAGACGGCTGGCGCTTCGAAGGCGGAGCTTCGCAGACAGCTGGACTCTGCTGTACCAGGCGGCGGGACGCCAACCTCGTTGACCCTGATGAACGTCGCTACCGACGCAGCGTTCACCAAGAGGGAGCCGGACACGTTGCAGTTCGTGGTCCTGATCACCGATGGAGCGCCCAACTGCAATGCATCGGTCTCCGCGTGCACGGCCTGCACCAACGGCGGCGACCCCTCCACGATGTGCGGCGATCCTCGCAACTGCCTGGACGACGCGGCGCTGGTGGCGGCCGTCAAGACCCTGCGCGCGAAGGACATCCTCACGCTCGTCATCGGCCTTGGGGTCTTCCAGAGCCCGGGTGCGAGCGATGCGCTGGACCGGGCGGTGCTGGACCAAGCGGCGGTGGAAGGCGGGCTGCCGCAGGGTGGCGACACCCGCTTCTACTACGCGATGAGCACCACGGATCTGGGGGAGATCCTCAAGAAGATCGTCCCGTCCATCGGCACTTGCTTCTTTACGCTCGAGCGGGCGCCAGCCGACCCCGACACCCTCGAGGTCTACCTGACCGACTCCACCACCTCCGACCCTGGCAGCCCGCTCGTTCGAGGCACCGACTGGGACTACACCGACAAGTCGTACACGGCGGTGGCGATCAAGGGCGGCCAGTGTCAGGTCATCCAGAACGCGGTGCCAGGGCGCTACCAGCTGAGCTTCATGGAGCAGAACCCGCTGTAGCTCCTGGCGCCGCAACCGCGGCCTCCTCAGGGCATCCGAATGCCTTGGGACTGGAGGTCCGCATGCGCCGGACGACGAGAGTGCTCTTTGCCCTGGCGACCGTCCTCGCGGCCGTGGGCTGGTGGAAGGATCTGACGGTGTCCTCCGCGCAGGCGAACCCTCCCTCCGCGCTGGTGGTGCGCAAGTAGCCCAGTCGTCACGCACGGTTGCCGCAGCCTTCGTCCAAGGCAGGCTCCTGGTTCGTTGGGGAGACAGCCCCCGAAACAGGAGCCACCGATGCGGAATCCCGCGCTGTCTCTCGCCCTTGGCTGTTGCCTGCTCACCGCCTGTCTCCAGACCTCGGAGCAGGTCACCCCCAACAATCGGATCTCGCTTGCCGAATGCGTCCAACGCGCGACAGCGGCGGGCACCACCGAGCTCGCCTGCGACTGTGGACCGTGCGCCACCGGCGACGTCTGCACCAAGGTCGGCCGCTGCGGCAAGGTGGTGGACGGCAACGCCCAGCCGGCCAAGGTGATGCTGGCGCTCGACCGCTCAGGCTCGATGAAGACCCTGCCCGAGTCCGACACCGACTGGGGCTGCGCGCAGGACAGCAGCGGCAGCGGCTACGACCCCTCGGGCAGCTGCAAGTGGAACCAGCTCAAGGAGCTGGTCGCGGGGCCGGGCGGGATGCTCGACCAAGGCGCGGTGCAGGCCCGGTTCGGGCTGGCGCTCTTCCCGGACACGACCTACGGGGAAGCCTGCAGCAGCGGTCGCATCGAGGTGCCCGTTCTGGCCCAGCCCGGGCAGGGCAATGCGTCCATCTCCAGGTTGCTCGCCTCCGCCACGCCGGGCGGCGGCACCCCCTCCGCGGAAACGCTGCGCAACGTCGCCTCCGACCCCGACTTCACCTACCCCGATGCGAGCCGCTACGTCGTGCTCGTGACTGACGGGATGCCCAACTGCAACGCCTCCATCGCGACCTGCACCGCCTGCACCAACACCGCGTACCCGGAGAAGCTGTGCAGTGACCCCCGCAACTGTCTGGACGACGTGTCGCTGGTCCACTCGGTCGCGACGCTCAAGGCCAAGGGCATCGACACCTTCATCGTCGGCTTCGGCGCGAGCCTGGCCTCTCCGGTGACGGCGGCGGTCCTGGACGCCGCGGCGGAGGAGGGAGGCCGGGCGCTCGCCGGGGACCGCAAGTACTACCAGGCGGGAAGCGCCGCGGAGCTTCCAGGCCATCATCGGGGCCATCGGCAAGCACCTGCAGCCCTGCCTCTACGAGCTCTCGCCCCAGCCGCTCGATCCGGATCAACTTCAGGTCCTGATGACCAACCGCGAAGCGGGCAACTCGCTGCTGCTCACGCGCGGCACCGACTGGGAGCTGGCCGGCGAAGGCTACGTGGAGATCAAGGGCGAGCGCTGCGAGCTGATCCAGACCTCGGCGAGCTGCAGCTACTCGCTGGAGTTCCTGGCGCTGGCCGCACCGTGATCTGAGGTCTACCGAAGAAAGAAGAAGCGGAGGCAACCCGCTGACGGGTTGCCTCCGCGGGTCCCAAAGCCCGAAGCCCGAGGCCCGAAGCCCTAGGTCAAGGTGGCAACCATCACGGCCTTGATGGTGTGCAGCCGGTTCTCGGCCTCGTCCCAGACCTTGGACGCGCTGGACTCGATCACCTCCTCGGTGACCTCCATGTCGTGCACGCCGTTGGTGTGGTGGGCGGGCAGGCAGTGCAGGAAGATCGTGCTGCTCTTGCCGGTGGCCGCCATCAGCTTGGCGTTGACCTGGTAGGCGCGCAGCGACTCGACGCGCTCCTTGATGCCCGGCTTGTCCTCTTCGCCCATCGACACCCAGACGTCGGTGTAGATGGCGTCGGCGTTCTTGACCGCCTTGTGCGGGTCCTTCTCCAGCTCGAGCACCGCGCCGGTCTCCTTGGCCACCTTGTGCGCCCAGTCCTGCAGCGCCGGGGTGGTGAAGAGGGACTCGGGGGCGCCGATGGTGAAGTGCATGCCCATCTTCATCGACGCGATGAGCAGCGCGTTGGCGACGTTGTTGCGGCCGTCGCCGACGTAGACGAGCTTCTTGCCCTTCACGTTGCCCAGGTGCTCCTCGATGGTCAGCAGGTCGGCCAGGGCCTGGGTCGGGTGGTCGTCGTCGGTCAGGCCGTTCCACACGGGGACGCCGGACCACTTGGCCAGGTCCTCGACCACCTTCTGGTCGAAGCCGCGGAACTCGATGCCGTCAAACATGCGGCCCAGGACGCGGGCGGTGTCGGGGATGGACTCCTTCTTGCCCATCTGGATGTCGTTCTTGCCCAGGTACTCGGGGTGCGCGCCCTCGTCGACGCAGGCGACCACGAACGCGCAGCGGGTGCGGGTGGAGGACTTCTCGAAGATGAGGGCGATGTTCTTGTTCGCCAGCTTCTTGGGGAAGATGCCCGCGCGCTTGAGGTTCTTGTAGTCGCGCGAGAGGTCGAGCAGGTAGCGGATCTCGAGCGGCGAGAAGTCCTTGAGGGTCAGCAGGCTGCGGCCGTGAAGGTTGATGGGCATGGGGAGGTCTCCGGTGGGATGGAGGTGGAGGGTTTACAAGGAAGGAGCCCTCCGCGGCTGATCGCAGAGGGCTCCGGTTTGCTTCATGCCCGCTCGTCAGGGCGGGCGACCGATCAAGCTACTTGTTGATGAACTTCTGCAGCGCGTCGGACAGGGTCGGCTTGCCCATGTCGACCAGCTCGTAGCCCACGTACACCGTCGGCTTGTTGATCTCTGATGAGCCGCGCCAGGTCGAACGGCGTGCCGATGAGCACCACCTCGGCGGTGGACTTGTTGATGGTGTCCTCGAGCTCCTCGATCTGCTCGGGGTAGTAGCCCATGGCCGGCAGCAGCGTGCCGATGTGCGGGTACTTCTTGTAGGTCTCCAGGATGGAGCCCACGGCCGTGGGCCGGCCGTCGATGAGCGCCTGGGCGCCGTACTTGTCCGCCGCCACCTTGCCGGCGCCGTAGGGCATGCCGCCGTGGGTGATGGTGGGGCCGTCCTCGACCACGAGCACCTTCTTGCCGTGGACGAGCTCGGGCTTCTCGCAGATGACCTCGGAGGCGCCGCGGACGATGAGCGCGTTGTGGTTCACGGCGCTGGCGTTGGCGACGACCTTCTCGATGTCCTCGGCCTTCGCGGTGTTGGCCTTGTTGACGACGATGACGTCGGCGGCGCGGAAGTTGGCCTCGCCGGGGTGGAAGCTCATCTCGTGGCCGGCGCGCAGCGGGTCGGCGACGGTGATCCACAGGTCGGGCTTGAAGAAGGGCACGTCGTTGTTGCCGCCGTCCCACAGGACCACATCGGCTTCCTTCTCCGCCTGGCGCAGGATGGCCGCGTAGTCGACGCCGGCGTAGACCACGGTGCCGTTCTTGATGTGCGCCTCGTACTCCTCGCGCTCCTCGATGGTGCAGTCGGCCTTGGCCAGGTCGTCGTAGTTGGCGAAGCGCTGCACGGCCTGCTTGGCCAGGTCGCCGTAGGGCATCGGGTGGCGGACGGCGACCACCTTCTTGCCGGCCTTCTGCAGCAGGCGGGAGATGTAGCGGGTCGTCTGGCTCTTGCCGCAGCCGGTGCGCACGGCGCAGATGGCGATGACCGGCTTGCTGGAGGCCACCATGGTCCGCTTGGTGCCCATCAGCGTGTAGTCGGCGCCGGCGGCGATGGCGCGCGAGCCCAGGTGCATCACGGTCTCGTGCGAGGTGTCCGAGTACGCCATGATCACCCGGTCGACCTTGTGGTCCTTGATGATCTTCTCCATGTCCTGCTCAGGGAAGATCGGCAGGCCCTTCGGGTAGAGCTTGCCTGCCAGCACGGCCGGGTACTGGCGGCCGTCGATGTTGGGGATCTGGGTCGCGGTGAAGCCGACGACTTCGAAGGCCTCGTTGTCGCGGAAGTAGACGTTGAAGTTGTGGAAGTCTCGGCCAGCCGCCCCGAGAATGAGGATGCGCTCGCGCTGCATTGTTGCCTCCTTGGTGAACCCGCAGAGGGTCGTGGGAAGATTCTGATCTCCCATTGGAAACTGCCTGGGAGAGAAAGCCGGGAAGGTTTACCACCGTTCCAGCACCCTTGGGAAGGCTCGCGCGGCTCGTGAAAGGGCGTTGGGCGGGCGCGGCGCGGGAGCCCGAACCACACGTTTCGCTCCTTCAGGTCGGGCCTGCCGCTTGACCGCAAGTCGCCAGGCGTCTGTATCCTCCGTGCGCCTTCGCCCGAGGGGACCGGCGAGTGCACGGGGTGGGGCAAGCCGTTAGGAGAAGCCCATGAAAACCTGGACGTTGCGGACCGACCCGCTCACCGGCGAGCAGTTCTACGAGGTGTACCTGCGCGGCTCGGCGCTCTTGAGCGACGTGCTCTTGAACAAGGGCTCGGCCTTCACGGTTGAGGAGCGCAACGCCTTCGAGCTCCAGGGGCTCCTGCGGCCGGGCACCAACACGCAAGACCAGCAGGTCACCCGCATCATGGAGAACTACCGGCGCAAGACGACCGACTTCGACCGGTACATCAACCTGACCTCGCTGCTCGACCGCAACGAGACGCTCTTCTACCGGGTGCTCACCGACCACCTGAAGGAGATGCTGCCCATCGTCTACACGCCGACGGTGGGCGAGGCGTGCCTGGCGATGAGCCACATCACCCGCAACTACCGCGGGGTGACGCTGGACCAGAGCAACATCGGGCAGATCGACCAGATCTTCCAGAGCCTGGGCCGCCCTGAGACCTCGCTCATCGTGGTCACCGACGGCGAGCGCATCCTGGGCCTGGGCGACCTGGGCTCGGACGGCATGGGCATCCCCGTCGGCAAGATCAACCTCTACGTCGCCGCGGCCGGCATCCACCCCGGCGTGTGCCTGCCGGTCTGCCTGGACGTGGGCACCAACTGCGAGCGCCTGCAGAACGACCCGCTGTACCTGGGCGTGAAGCAGCCGCGGCTGACCGGGCAGGCGTACTTCGACTTCGTCGAGCGCTTCGTGCTGGGCGTCAAGCGCAACTTCCCCAACGCGCTCCTGCAGTGGGAAGACTTCGCCAAGCACACCGCCTTCACGCTGCTGGAGCGCTACCGCGAGCGCATCCTCTCCTTCGACGACGACATCGAAGGCACCGGCGCCACCGCGCTGGCGGCGCTGCTCACCGCCAAGCGGATCAAGAAGCGGCCGTTCAAGGACGAGCGCTTCGTCATCGTGGGGATGGGCCAGGCCGGGGTGGGCATCGCGCGCAACATCGCCACGGTGCTGCGCGAGGAGGGGTGCTCGCCCGAGGAGATCCGCGCGCGCATCTTCTCCATCGACATGCCGGGCCTGCTGCTGGAGGACACCCCGGGGCTCGAGGGCCCGCAGGAGCCGTTCGCGCAGCGGCGGGCGGCGGTGGCCGGCTGGGCGCTGGAGCACCCGGCGCGGATCGGCCTGATGGACGTGGTGAAGAACGGCAAGGCGACGGTGCTCATCGGCGTGACCGCCAAGGCCAACCTCTTCAACTCCGACATCCTGTCGGCGCTGGCCAAGAACGCGGAGCGGCCGGTGGTGATGGCGCTGTCGAACCCGACCTCCAAGTCGGAGTGCACCCCCATGGACGTGGTGCGTGCGACCGACGGCAAGGGCCTCATCGCCACGGGCAGCCCCTTCCCCAACACCGAGTGGAACGGGCGCACCTTCGCCAGCTCGCAGTGCAACAACCTCTACGTGTTCCCGGGCATGGGCCTGGGCGCGCTGGTGGCCAAGTCGCTCAAGATCACCGACGAGATGTTCCTGGCGGCTTCGAAGGAGCTGAGCAGCCTGGTGAGTGCGCGGGACGAGTCGATTGGCCTGCTGCTGCCGGACATGGACGACATCCGCGAGGTGAGCGCCCGGGTGGCGCTGGCCGTGGCCAGGCAGGCGCGCGATGCCGGGCTGGGCCGCCGGCTCTCAGACGACGAGCTCTACGCGCACATCAAGAAAGCGCAGTGGAAGCCGGCGTACACGCCGTACCGGCCGGGACCGGTGGCGGGCGCGGCGGGGTATGGCGGGGGAGGCGGTTTCCCGTTGTAGCCTGCAAGCCCTCCCCCAGCCCGTGGCATCTGAGCGGCACGGGCAATCAGCTCGTTCGCACCCAGCCTAGTGCAGCGCCGTCGAGATGCGGTCAATACATCGCGGTCGGTGTCTATCGGGCATGATGAAGCCCGTGAAGGTGACCCCGAAGAAGCGTGCTGAACTGGAAGCCATTGTCGCCAGGCCGTCGGAGAAGGCAGGGCTTGTCCGGCGGGCGCGAGTCATTCTCCTCACCGCGGACGGTGTCGGCGGGCGGGAGATAGCCGAACGGCTCTCCCTTACCCCAGAAGCCGTCTCGCGAATTCGGGCGCGGTTTCGAGAGGATGGCGTCGCAGCAGTGCACGGCCGCCCAAAGGCGGGCCGGAAAGACCACGCCTTGTCGCCCGAGAAGAAGAGCCGCCTTGAGATGTTGGCGATGTCTCCGCCGCCTTCGGGAAGGAGCCGGTGGACCACTCGTCTGCTTGGCAAGGAACTCGGAGTGACGAGCGGCTGCGTCTCTGATGCGCTTCGAAAGGCTGGGCTCAAACCGCACCTGACCCGAACGTACAAGGTCAGTCGCGATCCCGCGTTCGTAGCGAAAGTGAAGGACGTCGTCGGGCTCTATCTGAACCCGCCCGAGCACGCGGTCGTGCTGAGCGTTGACGAGAAGACGTCGATCCAGGCGCTCGAGCGGACTCAACTTCCGCTACCACTGCGCAAAGGCCGCGCGCGCCGGCACACGCATGACTACAAGCGGCACGGCGTCATTGATTTGTACGCCGCACTGGAAGTCGCAACGGGCAAAGTGACGCATGAACTCACCAACTCCCATACGGCCGCTGACTTTCTTGGATTCATGAAGAAGGTTGCGCGCGCATATCCGGGCCAGGAACTCCACGTCGTCCTCGACAACTCGTCCACGCACGGCACGCCGGAAGTTCGCGAGTGGCTAGCCCAGAATCCCCGCGTCCACTTTCACTACACGCCGACGAGCGGCTCGTGGCTCAACCAGGTGGAAGGCTTCTTCGGGATTCTCGCCAAGCAAGCGCTCAGCGAGACGGACTTCTTCTCGGCCAAAGCGCTGCGCGACCATCTGCGCGCCTACTTGAAGTCTTGGAACATCAACCCAACGCCGTTCGAGTGGACCAAGCCCGCGCAAGCGATCATCCGGTCGCACAAGCGGATGCTTGATCGCATCTCAACGGCGGTGCACTAGACGTACGAACCGACTTGCTAAAGATAGGCAGCTACTTTGTGACATGACCGGCGAGCCCTCGGACGCCGTCTGCGAACGCAGCGCGGCGAGTGACGGTCCGAGCCGGCGTGGACGCGATGGGTACCAGCAGCTCCGACCTGCGTGGCCGAAGGCAGAAAGCGGACCCAACCCCCGCAGTTTGGGAGGGGCCAGGGGGGAGAGCTCTTCTCTAGAAGAAGTCCTCGTTGAAGAACGCCAGCACCGCGGCCACGGTGCGCTTGCTGCCGTGGTCGCCGCAGCAGCTCGACGCGCTGCCCCAGCTGCTGCCGTTCTTGCGGATGGTGCCGTCCGATTCGATCTTGCCGATGGAGCTGCCGCTCTTGCGCAGCGTGCCGTCGGTCTCGATCTTGCCGATGGAGCTGCCGCTCTTGCGGATGGTGCCGTCCGACTCGACCTTGCCGACCGAGCTGCCGCTCTTGCGAACCGTGCCGTCGGACTCAATCTTGCCCACCGAGCTGCCGCTGATGCGCACCGTGCCGTCGTTCTCGACCTTGGCCCAGCTCGACCCCGACTTGCGGATCTCGATGTCGGCGAGGGCAGTGGTGCTCAGGCAGGTGACGGCGGCGACGGCGAGGGCGGCGAAGACGGTCTTCATGGGGCTCCTCCGGGAGTCAGGGTCGCGAAGGCGACGGATGGGCCAGAGCCTCGCACGCCCTGCCCGCACATGAGAAGGCCCGGGACCTTCCGGGCCCGGGCCTGCTCGATTCACGTCGACGAGCGAGGGCTACTTCTTGGCCTTGCCCATCTTGTCCATCTGCTCGTGCAGGGCCTTGACGATCTCGGGGTCGGGGCTGAGCGTGGCCATCGCGAAGCCGTCCTTCAGCTCGCCCTTGCCCATCATCACCTTCCCGCCCTTCACGGCCTCGATCATCTTGGTGCAGGCCGGGTCCAGCTTGGCCTTGCCTTCCATGGCGCTCTTCATCGCCGCGTCCATCTCGCCCACCGCCTTCTTCAGCTCGTCGAGCTTCTTGCCCTGGGCGGTGACCGTCACGAGCGTGCCGTTGTTGAGCTTGGTGGCCTGGACCTTGCCGGCCTTCATCACCGCAGCGTTGGCCTTGCAGGCGTCGCAGTCGTCGCCGGCTGGAGCGGGCTCGGCAGCAAACGCGGAGACGGAGACGGAGACGGCGAACAGAACGGCGAGGACGGTACGCATGGGACCTCTCAATCGGGTTGGAATTGTGTGGAGCCACCCCAGAATCGGACGCGGAGTTTCTATCAGCCGGGGTGGATGCTGTCGACTCCGAGGCTGTTCCCCGGAAGGGTGCGATCCGCCACAATGCCCGGCATGACCGGCCCCGTTCTGCAGATGGCCTTCGGCACTGCCGAGGAGTACCTCGCCGCCTTCGACACGGAGATCCGCAAGAGCGGCCTGCTGGTGCGCGGCGCAGCCCTCGGCAGCCCGCAGGCGATGAGCGAGTGCCAGGTCTCGATCAAAGATCCCAGGCCGCGCCGAGGCGCTCGTCCCGGCGCGGGTGGCCGCGGTCGTCCCCGGCGTAGGCGTGGCGGTGATGTTCGAGGGGACCCCGGCGGCGCTGCAGGCGCTCGCCGACGAGCTGCGCGGCGGCGCGCCGTCGCTACCGGACGAGCCGGCGGTCGAGCCCGAACCGGAGCCCGAAGCGGAGCCGGAGGACAAGAAGGACGAGGGGCCGGCTTCCCCGGGCCTGCTGTCAGACCGGCTGAAGGCGATGAGCGTCTCGCAGAAGATGGCCCTGGCGCTCTCGGGCTCTCGCGAGGAGCGCTTCGCCCTGCTGCGGGACCAGAACAAGACCTTGCACGTCTACGTGCTGAAGAACCCGCGCATCGGCGTGGACGAGGTGGCCTGGGCCGCCAAGAACCCGAACACCTCGCCCGACGCGCTCAAGATGATGGCCGAGAACCGCGAGTGGAACTCCAACGCCACGGTCCTCATCGCGCTGGTGCGCAACCCGAAGACGCCGCTGCCGCTGGCGCTGCGCATGCTCGACAAGCTGCCGATGACCGAGATCCGTGCGCTGGCCAAGGGCGGTGCTCGCGAGCAGGTGGTCCACGCGGCGCGGCGCAAGGTGAACGGCTGACCTTCTGACTGCGAGGACGGCCTTGCCCGACGTCGTCATCCTGACCTGTGCCGAGCTCTTGCCCGAGAAGCCGGGGGATTCCGTACGTCGAGAACGTCCACCTCGAGGACGGGCTGGTGGCCGACGCCCTCCGCGCGCGCGGACTCTCCGTCGAGCGGGTGGACTGGGCCTCGGGCTACGGCTTCGGCAAGGCGGCGGTGTCGCTCATCCGCACCACCTGGGACTACCACCTGCGCTTCGGCGAGTTCACGGCCTGGCTCGAGCGCGTCAGCGGCCAGACCGCGTTGTGCAACCCGGCGCGGACCGTGCGCTGGAACTGGGACAAGCACTACCTGCTCGACCTGGATCGCGCCGGCGTGCGCGTCGCGCCGACCCGGGTGTTCGAGCGCGGGCAGAGAGCGGACCTCGCGGCGCTGATGGCCAGCGAAGGCTGGGACGAGGCGGTGTTCAAGCCCGTGGTCTCGGGGGCGGCGCGCGAGACCTACCGTGTCCGCCGCGCCGAGGCGCACCGCCTGCAGTCCACGTTCGAGCGGTGCCTGGCCGCGGAGTCGATGCTGGTGCAGCGCTTCGTCGAGGGCGTGGTGGATGCGGGCGAGGTCTCGGTCATCGTGCTCGGCGGCGTGCCCACCCATGCGGTGCGCAAGGTCCCCAAGGCCGGCGACTTCCGGGTGCAGGACGACCACGGCGGAACGGTCCACGCGCACGCGGCGATGGCCGACGAGCTCGAGTTCGCGGCGCAGGCCGTGGCGAAGAGCGGCCACGAGCTCTGCTACGCGCGGGTGGACATGGCGCGCGACCGCAGCGGCGCGCTGCACCTGATGGAGCTGGAGCTGATCGAGCCGGAGCTCTTCTTCCGCTTCTGCCCGAGCGCCGCCGGCAAGCTCGCCGGCGAGGTCGCGAGCCTGGTCAGCGCACGAGGAGCGCGGCGCGGCTGAGGCGGATCGACGGCCCGTCTTCGACCCGCAGGCCCAGGGTCCGCGCGAGCTCCAGGCTCTTCTGGAAGGCGCTCTTGGTGACGTGTCCCTTGGGCTCGCACAGCAGGATTTGCCCGCCGCTCTTGAGCGACTGGGCCAGCTCGCCCAATAGGTGCGCCTGGTCCGGGACCTCGTGGAGCATCCAGAAGAGCAGCGCGAAGTCCACCTGGCCCGCGAGGTCCGCGACGCCGAGCGAGGTCGGCTCCACCTTGCGCAGGACGAGGCGCTCGGCGACGCCGGCTCGTGCCGCCCGCGCGCGCACGCCGTCCAGCATCTGCTGCTGGAGGTCGACGGCGACGACCTTGCCTTGCGCGCCGACGAGCCTGGCCAGCTCGACCGTGAAGAAGCCCATGCCTGGGCCGGGCTCGAGGACGGTGGCGCCCGGCGTCACGAGCGGCGAGAGGATCTTCACCGGGTCCTGCACCAGCTTGCGGACGCGGCTGGCGAGCAGAGAGCCGAACCACCACGGGCAGACGGGTTCCATCGACGGGGCTCCTTCTGGCTACAGCTCGGTGAGGACGGCCTTTCCCCGGGTCGCGTCGCGGAGGGCGGTGCGGAAGGCGGCCAGCTCGCCGGCGTCCACCGAGAGCTCGATGACCATGCCGGTGGCCGTGAACTCTTCCTTGATCCGCTCGATCTTCGCCGCATCCAGGACGGGATAGACGGCGCCCGTGAGCGTGAAGGGCGCCTCGAGCCTGAGCTTCACCCGCGGCCTCACCTCGACCTTGGGCGCGACGCGCAGGCACTCGGCCGCACAGCCGCCGTAGGCGCGCACCAGGCCGCCGGCGCCGAGCTTGATGCCGCCGAAGTAGCGGGTGACGACCGCGACGACGTGGTCGAGCCCCTGGCCTTCGATGGCGCGCAGGATGGGCTGGCCGGCGGTCCCGCCCGGCTCGCCGTCGTCGTTGAACCGGTAGTCCGGGCCGATCTTGTAGGCCCAGCAGTTGTGGTTGGCGCGGGCCTCGCGCGCCGACTCGAGGAAGGCCATCGCCTCCTCGCGGGACTCGGCGCGCGCGACCCGGGCGATGAACCGGCTCTTCTTGACCTCTTGCTCGAGCGCGTGCGGTGAGGCGAGGGTGAGCATCGGGTCCCAGCCGGCGGCTGAAGCCGCGCCTCGAGTTGCCAAGCCCGCCTTCGCGGGCTGCCTAGAACGTTCCGTCCGGCAGCTTGACGTTCGTCTCCAGCGCGTCGGCCACGAACCGCGCGGCCAGCTCCTCGCCGCGGCGCAGCTCGACGACGCGCGGGTGCCACTCGCCCGCCAGCGGCGACGAGTAGTCGATCATCCGCAGGTCCTCGACGGTCTCGCCGTCCTTCACCACCAGCCGCAGCGGGTCCAACCGCTCCTTCTCGATCCAGATGCTCGGCACGCCCACGTCGCGCGGCTTGCCGCCGATGAGGTAGCAGACCGTGCCGTTCACCCGGCCCAGCGTGCCCGACTGCGTGGCCACGCCGCGGCTCTTCAGGAAGCTGACCAGCTCCTCCCCGCTGGGGCTGGCCAGCAGCGGGCAGAGGCTGCCCGCCAGCGACTTGAGCGCGGGAATGGCCGGGCCAGCGGTCTTGACCGTGCCGTTGACGAAGGTGGCGGACGACGGGCCCACCTCCACCTTGCAGCGGCCCGGCAGCCGGTAGGTGATGACGCCCTCGGCCACCAGCCGGCTCGCGTCGGCGACCTTGAGGGCCGCCGCCGCCGCGGTGGCGTCCGCCCCGGTGAAGGCGAACTGCCCGCGCACGACGAGCGAGGTCAGCTCCATGTCCTCGCGGTGCTTGGCGGTCCGGGACAGCACCGTCCCCGGGGACATGACGAAGGCCGCCGCCGCCGCGGGGACGAGCAGGCCACAGGCCAGTAGCGCCAGGCCTCCGCGCCTGGCTCCCAACGTGCGCATCACTTCTTCTCCGACTCGATGGTCTTCTTCATGAAGTCGACGAGCCCGTCGTGCAGCTCGGGCCGCTTGAGCGCGTAGGCGATGTTCGCCTCCAGGTAGCCCAGGCGGTCGCCGGCGTCGTGCCGCACGCCCTCGAACTCGTAGCCGATGAGGCCGTCCACCCGCGCCAGCTCGGCCAGCGCGTCGGTCAGCTGGATCTCGCCGCCGACCCCCGGCTTGATCGACCGCAGCATCAGGAAGATCTTCGAGGGCAGCACGTAGCGGCCGATGACCGCCAGGTTGCTGGGCGCGTTGCTCTTGGGCTTCTCCACCAGGCTGTCGATCCGGTACTCGCGCTCGCCGATCTTGGGGCCCGCGGCGATGCCGTACATGTGCGTCTGGTTCTCGGGCACGCGCATCAGCGCGACCACGCCCTTCTTGTGGCGCTCGTAGCAGTCGACCAGCTGCTTGATGCCCGGCACCTCGGCGTCGATGAGGTCGTCGCCCAGCGCGACGGCGAACGGCTCCATGCCCACCGCCGACTCCGCGCACAGGACGGCGTGGCCCAGGCCCAGCGGCTCCTTCTGGCGGATGGTGGTGAGCGAGGCCAGCCCGCTGATGCGGTGCAGGGACTCGAACTCCTTGGCCTTGCCGCGCTCCTTGAGGGTGCGCTCCAGCTCGTAGCTGATGTCGAAGTGGTCCTCGATGGCCGCCTTGTAGCGCCCTTGGATGAGGACCACGTTCTCGCACCCGGCGGCGACGGCCTCCTCGACGATGTACTGGATGGTCGGGGTGTCGACGATGGGCAGCATCTCCTTGGGCACGGCCTTGGTCGCGGGCAGGAAGCGGGTGCCGAGGCCGGCGGCGGGGACGACGCACTTCTTGACGGAGCTCATGGGGGGTCTCCCGGTCGTTGGTGTCGAGGAGGGCCGGCGGGAAGCGAGGCGCCGGCCGGAGTTGGGGTCAGAGAGTAGTCCGCCGAGCGCCAGCCGACAAGGAACGACCTGTCCGGTGGCAGCAGGAGCAGGCGCGTTGTGCGGCGGCGCCGCCGCGCCCAGCTTTCGCCGGGGAGGTGCGGAGCATGATCGCGGAGATCTCGGTGGTCCCCGAGGGCGCCAAGGGGTCGAGCATGAAGGCCGTCGTCGACGCCGCCGTCCAGGCCATCGGCGCGGCGGGCGTGCCGTATCGGGTGGGCGAGCTGGGGACGAGCGTCGAGGGCACCTACGAGCAGATCCTCGAGGCGTTCAAGGCCGCTCGCGAGGCCTGCGTCCGGCAGGGCGCGCAGCGGGTGCTGGCCACGCTGCGTTTGGACGACCGGCGGGACCACGCCGAGCACTTGCTGGAGCCGCAAGGCAAGCCCAAGGCGCCCCGCCCTTCACCGCAGGAGGCCACCGGCCGGGCCGTCGACGAGATCCAGCAGTTGCCGCGCGAGGCGCAGTTGGGAGTCGTGCGCACGGTGGTCCCGCAGCTGATCCGCGACATGCCGCTCGAGCAACGGGCGGGATACCTTCGGGACCTCGTCGCCGAGATCGAAGGGACGCTGAGGGGGCAGGCCCCGTACGACGTGCGGCCGGACGCCCCGAGCCACCAGCCCAGCTAGAGGCTCCCCCGGCTAGTAGTAGCAGTTGGTGCACTGGCAGGTGAGGTAGGCCGTCATCAGGCACGAGGTGCCGACGTCCGGGGTGATGCTCACCTGGACCGTGGCCGTGGCGGTCGTCTTGTTCTCGCGGACGAGGATCTGCCCGCTGATGCTGGAACGGACCGTCGAGGAACCCGAGGTGTCGTTGAACTGGCCGCTGAAGCTGAAGTACTGCTCCCCTGGGGCGGTCTGGGTGGGTTCGCACACGCCGCCCTGGTACTCGGAGTAGCCCCACCAACAGCTGTTGGCCCAGATGCGCGCGCGAGATCCCTCGGCCGAGACGGAGAGGGTGGCCGTCCCGCTGCACGGGTAGTAGTCGATGCAGCTCGCCGAGCCGTGAGGCTCCTGTGTGCAGGTGTACTGACCCAGGAACCTCGTCGTCCCCCCGCCTTTGAGGTCATAGTCCTTGCAAGTCGTTCCGCCGCTGCAGGCGATGCCAATCACCGCGGCGCAAGCCAGGAGAACACGCACGGAATCCAAGGGCTCCCTCCTCTGGGCCGACGGGCGAGCGCCGCCGGACGACGGACGGGGAGGATACACGAAGCCCAGGTGGGCGGGCGCTCGTTGCTGCCCTTGCGCCCGGACAGCGTTGCCGGTAGCCCTTAGTCCCTTCTTCGCGGAGCGAGCTTGCGCATCGTCCACCTCAGCGACGTCCACGTGCAGATCGACTACCGGCGCCTGCCGCTGCGCCGCTACGGCTGGCGGCGCAGCGTCGCCCAGCTGGAGTGGGTGGGGCTGGGCCGGGCCAGGCGCTTCGAGAACGCGCTCACCGTGCTGCAGCAGATCGTCCGGGAGATCCTGGAGCTGGCGCCGGACCACGTGCTGCTCACGGGCGACCTGACCGCGCTCGCGGTGGAGGAGGAGTTCGCCTGCGCCCGGAAGGCCCTCGACCCGATCTGGCGGCCGGAGCTGCTCACGCTCATCCCGGGCAACCACGACCGCTACACCGCGCACGCCACGAAGGAGCGCCGGTTCGAGCGGCACTTCGGCGACCTCCTGCGCTCCGACTTGCCGGCCTACGCGGGTCCGCGCGGCTACCCCTTCGTGCGCCTGGTCGGCCAGGAGCTGGCGGTGGTCGGGCTCGACTCGACGCGGCTGGCCCCGCTGCCGGGCCTGTCGTTCGGCACCATCGGTCGCGACCAGCTGCGCGCCCTCTCGCGGATCGTCGACGACCCCGCGGTGCGCGAGCGGCGGCTGGCGGTGATGGTGCACCACGCGCCGCTGCGCGAGAGCGGCCGGCCCGATCGTGTCACCCACGGGCTGCTGGACGGGCAGGAGCTGCTGCGCATGCTCGCGGGCCGCAAGGCGAGCGTGCACCACGGCCACGTCCACCACCGCTACTGGCACCCGGCGACCGAGACCCGGCCGGACGTCTTCGACGCAGGCAGCGCCACCGAGGGCGGGCACGAAGGCTACTGGGTCATCGACTTCGGGCCGCAGGGGCGGGTGAGCGCCCAGAAGCGCGCCCCCAGGCCAGCGCCCAGCGTGGGATGCTGCCCGAGCTGAAAGCCAACCATCTCAGCCACCCGACGAGAGGTCGCCCATGCCGATGCCTTCGTTCGCCACCGAGGCCGAGGAGCTGAAGGAGCGCATCGCCCTCAACGCCTTCGCCGACGACGTGCTCGAGGAGTGCGTGCGCGACCGGCTCTCCCTCAAGGCCTCGATGATCCGCTTCCTGACCGCGATGGTCGGGCGGCTGGGCGCCAAGGGCGGCGTGGTGCTCACCCGCGACGAGCTGCTCAACCAGGCGGCCTACTCGGCGGGCGACCTGGGTCAGGACGACGCCTGGACGCTGCTCTCGGGCCGCGCCGATGGCGTCCACGCGCTCGGCTCCGGGACGCTGGTCTGCCAGGAGCTGGACGTCGCCGGCGAGAAGGTGGGGCAGCTGGGCTTCCTCTTCGACGCGCTGGGCTGCACCGCGGAGGTCGCGGCCGAGCGGATCGACACGGTGGCCGAGGAGCTGGACGGCATCCTCTCGACGGTGCACACCGCCAGCGAGAAGCAGAAGCTCATCGAGCAGATCAACCGGGCGCTCTCCAACCGCGTCTTTGAGGATGGGCTCGACGAGGCCATCGCGCTGCTCTACCGCTGCGTCGGCTACCAGAAGCTGGTCTTCGTCTGGAAGGACTCGGTCACCGACGGGCTCTTCTACCGGATGTACCGCGAGGGCCGGCCGGAGTGGCACAGCGACGGCCGGGCCCACCCGGGCATCGAGGCGGCGATCCGCGAGCAGGGCGTGGAGCTGCTCTCGCCCGAGCGCCACTCGCTGCAGGGCGTGCTGGGCATCGACGGCGCGGTCGAGTTCGTGCTCGCCAACGGCAAGAGCCGCGCCGACTGGCTGGGCAAGGTGCTGGTGCACCCGAGCCCGATGGGCTTCTCGACCTACTCGCTGGACCTGGTGAGGCTGACCGGGGAGATGGCGCGCGAGCGGCTGGTCGACCACAACCGCGAGCGGCGCCACCTGTCGCAGTTCTTCCCCGGGCCGGTCATCGGCCAGCTGCTCAAGGAGCCGGCGTACGCCGAGAAGTTCCTCGCCCCGCGCGACGAGCGGATCGCCATCCTCTACGCGGACATCAACGGCTTCACCAAGCTCTCGGAGCAGGTGCTGGAGAAGCCCTCGGCCATCGGCGCCTTCATCGACCACTGGAGCGAGGGCGCGGTGGACATCGTCTGGAAGCACGGCGGCACGTTCGACAAGATGGTCGGCGACTGCGTCATCGGCCTGTGGGGCCCGCCGTTCTTCAAGAGCTCGCCCGAGGAGCGCACGCTGCACGCGCTACGCGCCGCCAAGGAGATGCTGGCCTTCACCGTCGACTACGGCGAGCGGCACCTCAAGGACGCCTTGGCGAAGCATCCGGAGATGTCGCGCGGCTTGGGGCTCGCCATCGGCGTGAACCTGACGCCGGCGTTCGTGGGCCTCTTCGGGCCCAACCAGGACTACACCGCGTTCTCGGCGGGGATGAACGCCACCGCGCGGCTGCAGTCGGTGGCGGGCTTCCGCGAGATCCTGGCGATGGACACGGCGGTGGAGGCCATCCGCAGCCTGCCCGAGGCCCAGGAGTTCACCTTCGGCGAGCTGCAGGAAACCAAGGTGAAGAACGTCGCCAAGCCCATCCGGCACGCGCGGGTGAGCTGAGGCCGCGCTCGCTCACTCCATGCTGCAGAAGGTGCCGGAGAACTCGCCGACCAGCCGGTAGGCGCGAACCCCGTCCCGGAACAAGAGGTCGACCTGGCCCAGGTGGTCGGCGCGCCATTCGCTGCCCGACAGGGACTCCGGCGTGAGCCGCACGATTCCTGTTCCGGCGAGCGGCGCCGCGCCATCCAACGAGAGCGTCGCCTTGGCCGAGAAGGAGTGGCAGGGGGCGGGCACGCCGCCGTCGGGCGCGTCGCAGAACGGGTGGGGATCCTCCGCGGCATAGTCGCCCGGCCCTCGGTACAGGAACGAGACGGCGATCGTGAAGGCGGGCGTGCCGGCGTTGCCGCCCAAGCCGAGGTGGGCACAGCGGCTCGACCCTTCGGGGACGAAGTGGAGGTCGTTCCATCCGGCGTGCGAGGTGTCGACCCCCGCGACTTCGGCTCTGAGCAGGGTGGCGGTGACGCCGTCGTGCGCTGGGACCAGGCTCACGAAGCCGGCGTCGCTCGCTGGTCCGGCGTCATCCGGGAGCTCTCCGCCAGGGTGGGGTGAACAGGCCAGCGGCACGAAAGCAGCGAAGAGGACGCAAATCCTGCGCATGGGCGGCTCCGGTCAGAGGATGGCAGTGGGCGTGACACTGCGTCCTACGTGCGAGGAGCCTCCTTGGGCCGCGCAGTCACGTTCCGGTGGCGAATCGATGGGTTATGCGCAGTTGCCGACAGGGCCGTGACGGGCGCCTTCTTGGCGCCCCTTTTCTTGTCTGCGGTGCGGGGGACATCACCGCGCCCGCGGCGGTGTCGCACGCGAAGCACTTCGCGGAGCGTCCGGGTCGCACGTCTCCGGCGTAACGTCGGATTCACTCGGTCGTCACTCAGCAGAACCTGAGGGACCGATGAGACGCAGTGACCTGGCCCAGGCGGACCCGGAGGAGCCGGCCGGCGCCGATCCGACGGGTGCCGACCGCGCGATTCGCCTGGAGCTTCTCCCAGCCGATGGTGCTGCTGACCTTGGTCATCTGGGTCGCACCGGTCGGAGCCATGCTCGGCCTCGTGCTCTCGCAGCCGCGGAGCGCCGCACAGGCCGCAACTCGACCGGCCTCGCCTCGCGCCGGCGCCTGGGGCGAGCTGGAGGTGGCTCCGCTCACGCTCGAGCCTCCACCCGAGTTCGTCTCTTCGGCCGGCCTCGCGGCCCGTCCGGTCCGCTGGGTGCTGCATGGGGTCCCGCGCGAGCGAGCGCCGGAGTGGTTCTCGAGGGCGGGCCTCTCGGCAGAGCAGACGGCGAGGCTCGAGTCGGCGAGGTGGGAGAGCCTGCCCGACGGCATTGCGGTCCACCCGCCCGACGACCTCGTGTTCTCGCTCGAGCCCGCGACCCGCGAGCGCCTCTACGCTGCGCTGGCCTCGTTCCCCGAGAACCGCTACCAGCGCGAGCCGGCACGCTTCCCCGGAACCCGCCCGGCCGAGTGGTTCGATCACTCCGCGCTCGGCCCAAAGACGGTCGAGCGCATCTCGCAGCTGGTCTACCGCCGGCACGAGACGCTGCTCTTCTCGGACATCGATCTCGCCCTCTCGGGCATCGACTCCGTGGCCGAGCGCGAAGCGTTCATCCTGACGATGGCCCGCGAGCGCTCGGTCATGGTCCGGCTGAAGGTGCCGCATGGCGCCGACGTCCGCGCGCTGGCGGACTACTGGGCGCTGCCGGGGCGCTCGCGCGACGTCGTCCCGCTCCTCGAGGCCCTGGCGGTGCAGCAGGCGGGCGGGACGGTCAACGTGGCGCTGCTGCTGCCGCCCTTCCCGCGCTCGACCATCTACACGTTCGCGACGGCACCGCTCGAGCCGGCCAAGGCCCCGGACTGCTTCGCCACCTGCCTGAACTTCCAGAAGGACGTGTCGCGAGAACAGGTGAGCTGGGGCCTGCAGCCGTTCCAGGAGATCCTCGAGCGCGACTACGACCGTCCGACGGGCGATCCCCGGCTCGGCGACCTCTTCCTGCTCGCCGCCGAGGACTCCGCGCCGGTGCACTGCGCGGTCTACGTCGCGGACGACATCCTCTTCACCAAGAACGGCGCGTCCACCTTCCACCCGTGGATGCTGATGCGGGCCAGCGACGTCGCGGCGATGTTCGTCGCGGAGAAGCCGCTGCAGTGGAAGGTGATGCGCAAGCGCGACCAGTAGCGGCCGGGCTCGCCGTTCATGGGCACCAGTCGTCCCAGCCCGCGACGGAGTCGTTCCGCTGGGGCCGCGCCGCGCCGAAGCCGTAGCGGTTCTGCGATGGAACGCAGTTGGGCCACATCTCCGCGGTGCTCCAGTCGCAGCGGGTGACCTTGTAGAAGAACCACTCGCCCCGCGGCACCGGGACGCTGCCCACGGCGCGCATGCCGGGCTCGGCCCAGGTGAGCGGAGTGTGGACGCCCCAGTCCGCCGAGGTGGCGATGCAGACGGGCTTGTCGGCGGGCGTGCCGGCGGGGACGGCGACCTCGAACGGGACGGCCACGGTCTTGGCGTCGACGAGGCTCGGGTCGTAGGTCGCCGAGAGCGAGAAGCCGGCGGCCTTGTCGGCGAAGGCGACGAGCAGCGAGAGATCCGCCGGATCCCAGAACCAGCCGGACTTGGCCGTGCGCAGCACGGACTCGCTCGGCTGCGAGTTGAGTCCGGCGCCATCGAGGCTCACGGCGGTCGGGGCGTGGTCGACTCGCCAGACGCGGACGAAGATCGTCCGGGCACCGGGATCGAAGCTGCCTTCGCGGGCGGCCGCCGTGAGCGTGGCGCCGGTGGCGGTCCGCTGCGCGGTGAGCTTGACGCTGGCACTCTTGCCCGACTCGTAGCCGAAGCCGTCGCCCTCGTCCTCGTAGAGCGTGAAGCTCGTCGCCGTGGCCGCGGGGTAGACGTCGAGCTCCAGCGCGGTGAGCGCCTTCTCGCCCACGAACTGCGTGAACTCGGCGTGGGGCAGGATGGCGCCTTCGCGGACGTAGGTCGGCCGCGCCGCCAGCGTCAGCTCCGCGTCGAGGGTCGCCGGGCCTTCGGTGACCGCGCCGGAGAGCGACTCGAACCAGCGCCCGGCCGGCAGGTACACCGAACGCTTGGTGGCGTCTTCTTCCAGCACCGGCGCCACCAGCACCCAGGGACCGACCATCACCTCGTCGCCGAGCGTGTGCGTCAGCGGATCCGCGGCGAAGTCCCAGACCAGCGGCCGCAGGATGGGCGCGCCCGAGAGCCCGGCCTCGCGGAAGAGGCTGTAGAGGTAGGGCAGGAGCTCGTAGCGCCGCTGGATCTCCGCGCGGCTGATGTCCTCGACCTCCGTGCCGAACATCCACGGCTCCTGGCGCGCGCCAGTGTTCTGGGTGTGGCCGCGGAAGAAGGGCGAGAGGGCGCCGACCTGCATCCAGCGCGCGAACATCTCCGGCGTCGCGCGACCTGCGTAGCCGCCGACGTCGCTGCCCACGAACGGCACGCCGGAGAGCCCCATCCCCAAAATCATCGGCACCGTCTCCTGCAGCGTCTGCCACTTGCTCGGCGCGTCCCCCGTCCAGACCGCGACGTAGCGCTGCTCGCCGGCGTACCCGGCGCGGGTGAGCACGAACGGGCGGCGGTCGGGTTGGGCGGCCTTCATGCCCTCCCAGGTCGCTTGGGCCTCGAGCAGCGCGTAGACGTTGTGGATCTCGCCCATGGTCGTGGGCGTGCCGTCGCCGTCGGCGGCCACGGTGTCCGGCACCGACTTGCCGTCGGCGGTGACGAAGCTCACCGGCTCGTTCATGTCGATCCACAGGCCGCGGACGCCGAGCTGGACGTCGGGTGCGAGGAGGGACTTCCACCACTCGCGGGTCGTGGCCGCGCTGAAGTCCGGGAACACCGAGGGGCCGGGCCAGACCTCGCCGACGAAGGGCTTGCCGTCGGCGCCGAGCAGGAAGTGGCCGCCGGCGACGCCGCTGCTGTAGGTCGACCAGGCGTCGTCGACCTTGATGCCGGGGTCGACGATGACCGTGGTCTTGAAGCCGAGCGCCTCGAGCTGCGAGACCAGGTTCGCCGGGTTGGGGAAGTTGGTCTTGTCCCAGGTGAAGGAGCGCAGGCCGTCCATGTGCTGGATGTCGAGCCACATGCCGTCGGCGGGGATGCGCTCGCTGCGCAGCTTCTGGGCGATGGAGAGCACCTCGGTGTCCGGCGAATAGCCCCAGCGCGACTGGTGGTAGCCCAGCGTCCAGCGCGGCGGCAGCGGCATCCGGCCGGTCAGGCGCGTGTAGCGGCGCAGGACGTCCGCCATCGTCGGGCCAGCGAAGACGTACTGGTCGATGACGCCGCCGTCGGCGCTGACCAGCGTCAGCGCGGGGTCGGTCTTGCCCAGGTCGAAGCGGGTGCGCCAGGTGTTGTCGGTGAAGACGCCGAACGCCGAGGTGCCGATGAGGCCGACATAGAAGGGGACCGACTGGTAGAGCGGGTCGCTCCCCGGCGGGAAGCCCTCCCAGGCCGAGTCGTAGCCGTCGGTGTTGCGCATGGTGAGCGACATGCCCCGCTTGTCGAGCGGGCCGGTCTTCTCGCCCAGGCCGAAGACGTGCTCGTCGGAGCGCAGCGAGCGCTTCACGCCGCGCAGCCCGCTGACGTTCTCGAAGTAGCCGCCACCCTCCGGGTCCTCGAGGACGACCGAGCCGTCGGCCTGGGTCGCGCGCACGCGGCAGTCGGGGAAGACGTGGACGGTCAGCTCGTCGGTGCAGATGCCGAAGAGGTCCTCGCCGCCGCCAGCCTTGGTCTTGGCGGGCAGGGCAGCGCCGACGACTGCGAACGAGCGGTCGGGCCTGCCTTCCGCCTGGTAGCGCAGGCGAACGGTGCCTTCGTCGAAGACGGTGAGCTCGAGGACGGTCGTGCCGCAGCGGAAGAGGTAGCGCTGGTCGGTGGCCTTCTCGGCCCAGCTCGGACGCGAAGTGCCGTCGCACGGAGTGGGCTGGCTCGCGTCGGGCGGAATCGCGGCTGCGTCGGGCGGCGTCGAGGCGTCCGCCGGGTTGGCGGAGGAGGCATCGGGACCGGCCTGCGGAGTGGTCGGGCAAGCGGCGAGGAGGGCGAGGCTGAAGAGAGCGAGAGGGGCAATCGCGGCGCGCATGGCGCCGAGGATACTTGCGCCCGCCTTCCGAGTCAGGTCCGAGGAGCCCCGGCGTGCGGATCCCCGGCCATCTGGCCGGGCCCGAGCGTCATGAAGTGTGCCCGGCCCAGCCGGATGGCTGGGGATCCGCGTTCGAGGTGGCCTACTCGCCCGTGGGCCGCAGCCAGACCGGGTAGGTCACCAACGCGCTGCCGCCGCCCTTCGGCGCCGGGAAGATCCACGAGCGGAACCGCGACAAGAGGCAGGCGCTCAGCTCGGAGTCGTTCAGCGTCGAGCCGTCGGCCACCGAGGCCTGCGTCACCTTGCCCTCTCCGTTGACGAGGAAGCGGATGCGGACCTTGCCGGCGAGAGATGGCTTCATCGCCAGCCGCTCCTCGTAGCAGTAGCGAATCTGGTTCACGTGGCTGCGGATGACCTGGCGGATGAGCTCGGGGTCGATGGAGCCGGTCACTTCGGGCGGGCTGCTGTCGAACTGGGGAATGGGGGCGTCCTTCTTCTCCGCGGGCAGCCCGGTCTTCGTCCCGTAGCCGATGGCCTTGCCGACCGTCTGGATGTCGCCGATGCCGAAGGTGCGCAGCGAGGCGCCGCCACCGCCAGGGCCCGTCCCGCGCAGCCCCAGGCCTGCCATCCCATTCGCGCTGCCGAAGCTGGGGCCTTGGAGGTTGCCGACCGCGGCGACGACGTCACCGCCGACTCCACGCGTTCCGAAGACGCTGGAGACGCTGGGCCCGCCGAAGCCGGCGAGCACCCCGGTCCGCGTGACCAGGTTCTTGGTGTCGATGTGCACCTTGCCGATGGCCCCGACCGCCGGCTTGTCGTGCTTCACGGTCGGGTCGCCGGCCTTGCCTTCGGCGCCGGCGTGCTTCGGCGCGGGGGCAGCCTCGGTGGTCTCGAGCGAGGCGAGGGCGTCGGTGCGCACCTTGGGCCTCTGGATGGGCTGGTTGACGTAGATGGCCATCTTCTGGCTCAGCTGGCTGAGGTCGTCGGCGACCACGTCCGGCTCCTCGCGGAACTGGGCGGAGATGGCCAGCGCCGCCGCGACGAATGAGAGGGCCAGCACCAGGTTCACGAGCCGGAAGTCGATGGTCTCGGCGATCGGGACGCGCACCCGCTGGGGCGCCGCGGCGAAGCAGGCCTCGACGCGCAGGTTGCCGGTCTCGAGCCAGGCCTGGTCGGTGGGCTCCAGTGCGTGGACGCCGGGTCCGAGCTCGCGGATCTGCTCGCCGCGGCGCAGGTGCGCTCGGAAGCCTTCCTCGACGTTGAGCGCGAAGCCGCCCTCGGCCGGTTCGATGAGCGGCAGCTCGCGCGAGCCGGCCTTCACCTCGCAGCGCGGCGTCGGGCCCATCAGGATCTTTTGGGGCTCGCGGTGCTGGGTGACCTGCAGGAGCTGGTCGCCCCAGAAGCAAGAGAGCTGCAGCGCGGGACGCTCGTCGCGGGCCAGAGGGCGCGGCGGCTTGGGCGGGGCGGCGACGAAGGTCCCGAACGGGCTCGCGGCCCGAGGCTCCGAGCGCTCGACCGGCGGCGGGACGGGCGCGGGCGAGGGTTCCGAGACCGGGACCGGCGCCGGCTCCGAGAGCGGGACCGGGGCAGGTTCGGGGGCGGGCTGCGGCGCTGCCACGACCGGTGGCTCGAGCGTCGGCTCCGAAGCAGGGGAGGGGACCGCCGCTGGCTGGGCCGGAACGTCGACGACGACGCGCAGTCCGGCGATGCGGATCTCGTCGCCGGGGAGGAGCACCCTCTTGCCGATGCTCTTGCCGTTGATGAAGGTGCCGCGGCCGCTGATGTCGGTGAGGGCAAGCTCGTCGCCGTCGACGGTGATGACGGCGTGGACGAAGGAGGCGCCGCGGTCGTCGAGCGGGACGTGGGCGCTCGAGTGCCGGCCGAGCTTGACCAGCGTCTCGTTGAAGATGCGCTCGTCGAGGAGTTGCTCGCCTCGGTAGACCCGTACCCGGAAGGGACTCGCCATGGCCCGCCTCTCGCCGCCCGTGATGGGCGTCTGGATGCTGTGACAGCGCGAGAGCGAGAAGGTTCCGCGGGGGAGCCAGGCGACCGGGCCGAGCGTCAGCCGCAGAAGCCGACGACGACGTCCCACAGCGCCTGGACGCCGCGCTGGAATCCCTCGACCGGGATCCGCTCGTCGATGGCGTGCGGCAGCTCCACCGGCGAGACCGCTCCCTGCGGCCAGACGACCGGCGTGAACCCGTAGGTGCGGATGCCGAGCTTGGAGAGCGGGGCCGCGTCCGAAGCCCCCGGCGCGAGGTACGGGAACGGGCGCCCCTGGGGATCCATCGCCTTCACCGCGGCTTCGATCCGCCTGAACAGGTCGGTGTCGAAGGGCGCCTCGACGGCCTCGAGCTGCGAGTCCACCTGGAGGGTGATGGCGTCGTCGTCGACGACCTCGGCGAGCTCCTTGAGGAACTGCTCCATCGTCTGCCCTGGGAGCAGCCGTCCGTCCACCGTGGCCTCGGCGACGGAGGGGAAGACGTTGGGCGCGCCCCCGCCGGCGCGCAGGCCGGTGACCGAGGCCGTGTTGCGCAGCGAGGCCCCGAGCGCTGCCCGGAGCTGCTCGTCGTCGACCATCTCGGTGAGCGTGAAGTCGGCGAGCGACGGGCTCTTGAGCAGCTTCATCGTCAGCCCGGCGCTGCCGCCGACCGCCGCCGCGAGGCCGTCGAGCATCCCGCGCGCCGCGCTGGTGACGTGGACCGGCAGCGCCATGTTGCCCAAGCGCATGACCGAGCGAGCGAGCCGCATCGGCGCGCTGTCGGGGCGGGGAACCGAGCCGTGGCCGGTGGGGCCCTGGGCGCGCAGGGTCATCCACGCCACGCCCTTGTGCGCGACCTGGATGGGATAGAGCCGCTTGCCGCCCATGGGGACGGTGATTCCGCCCGCCTCGCCGATCGCGTACTCGGCGCGGATGAGGTCCGGGTGCTTCTCCACCAGGAAGCGCGAGCCGAGCTTGCAGGTCGCCTCCTCGTCGGCGACCGCGGCGAAGATGACGTCGCGCTTGAGCTTGACGTCCTGGGCCGCGAGCTGGCGCATCACCGTCGCGCACGCGGCGAGGTGGTTCTTCATGTCCAGCGCGCCGCGGCCCCACAGGAACCCGTCGGCGACCTCGCCGGCGAACGGCGGGTGCTTCCAGCCCTTGGCCTCGGCGGGGACGGTGTCGAGGTGCCCGGTCAAGAGCAGCGGCGCGCCGCCGGTCCCGTCGCCTTTTCGGCGCACGACCAGGTTCGAACGCCCGGGCTCGGCCTCGACGACGGTCGGCTCGTAGCCGGCGAGCCTGAGCCGTTCGGCGAGGAGCGTGGCGGCCGCCGCTTCACGGCCCGGAGGGTTGCTGGTGTCGATTCGGACGAGGTCGCCGAGCAGGCCGAGCGCCTCGTCGGCAGCGGAGATCGGAAGCGGGGTCATGGGGTCGCTCAGGCGAACGCATCCAGGCCGGTGATGGCGCGGCCCAGCGAGAGCGTGTGCACCTCGTGCGTGCCCTCGTAGGTGTAGACGGTCTCCAGGTTCACCAGGTGCCGGATGACCGGGTACTCGTCGACGATGCCGTTGGCGCCCAGGATGGAGCGGGCGGTCCGGGCGATCTCCAGGGCGGTGCCGACGTTGTTGCGCTTGGCGAACGAGATCTGCACGTGGGTCGCCTTGCCCGCCTGCTTGAGCTGCCCCAGCCGCAGGTTGACCATCTGGGCCTTGACGATCTCGGTGAGCATCTCCGCCAGCTTCTGCTGCGTGAGCTGGAAGCCGGCGATGGGCTTGCCGAACTGGACGCGGCTGACCGCGTAGTCGCGCGCGGCCTCGAAGCAGGCGATGGCCGCGCCGGTCGCTCCCCAGGCGATGCCGTAGCGCGCCTGCGAGAGGCACTTGAGCGGCGCCTTGAGCCCCGAGGCGCCCGGCAGGCGGTTGGCCTCCGGCACGCGCACGTCCTGCAGCGAGAGCTCGGCGGTGTCCGAGGCGCGCATCGAGAACTTGCCCTCGATCTCGTGGGCCTCGAAGCCCGGCGTGCCCTTCTCGACGACGAACCCGCGGATCGACTCCTGGCCTTCGCCCGTCTTGGCCCAGACGATGGCCAGGTCGGCCTGGGTGCCGTTGGTGATCCACATCTTCGAGCCGTTGAGCACCCAGTGGTCGCCGTCCTTCTTGGCGGTGGTCCGCATCCCGCCGGGGTCGGAGCCGAAGTCGGGCTCGGTCAGCCCGAAGCAGCCGATGAGCTCGCCGGTGGCCATCTTGGGCAGCCAGCGCTGCTTCTGCTCCTCGGTGCCGAACTCGTGGATGGGGAACATGCACAGCGCGCCCTGGACGCTCACGAACGAGCGGATGCCGCTGTCGCAGCGCTCGAGCTCCTGCAGCGCCAGCCCGTAGGCGATGGCGTCCATGCCCGCGCAGCCGTAGCCGGTCAGGTTGGCGCCGAGCACGCCCAGCTCTCCCATCCGCGGGATGAGCGCCTTGGGGAACGTCCCTTTGCGGAAGTGGGCCTGGATGACCGGCATCAGCTCCTCCTGCACGAACGCGCGGACGCTGCGGCGGACGAGCAGCTGCTCCTCGGTGAGCAGATCGTCGAGCTGGAACAGGTCGGTGCCCTGGAGGGCGTCTTGGGCGGCCATGGTCTCTCCCGTGCGGGTGCCTGCCATGTGGGCGGGCGAATGTAACACTGGGGCGGCAGAGATTCCGATGCCGGAGCGGAGGCCGTCGCCTCGCGTTCGCGGCCATGCCGGCTCGCTTGTGGCGGCACCCGATTGAGGCTAAACCCGCCCCCCATGGATCTGCTCCAGGCGATCGTCTACGGCGTCGTGCAGGGCCTCAGCGAGTTCCTGCCCATCAGCTCGACCGCGCACCTGCGCATCGTCCCCGCGCTCCTGGGCTGGGGGGACCCTGGCGCCGCCTACACCGCCATCATCCAGCTGGGGACGACCCTGGCGGTGGTCCTCTACTTCGCCAAGGACATCGGGCGCATCGCCAAGGCCTTCGTGCTGGGGCTCGTGCACAAGAAGCCCTTCGAGGACCTCGACTCGCGCATGGGCTGGTACGTCATCGTCGGCACGCTGCCCGTCGTGGTGCTCGGCCTGCTGCTCAAGAAGCACATCGAAGGCGAGTTCCGCTCGCTCTACGTCATCGCCTACGCCGCCATCGGCATGGCCGTGCTGCTGGCGGTCGCGGAGAAGGTGGCCAAGCACGGCCGGCCGCTCGGCAGCGTGACCCTGAAGGACGCGGTCGGCGTGGGCCTGGCACAGGCCGTGGCGCTCATCCCCGGCGCGTCGCGCTCGGGCTGCACGCTCACCGGCGGGCTCTTCCTGGGCCTGCAGCGCGACGCGGCGGCGCGCTTCTCGTTCCTGCTCTCCATCCCCGCCACGGTCGCGGCCGGCCTGTTCGAGATGAAGGAGGTCTTCAAGCCCCACGCGGCGGCGGGGCTGACGGCGGGCCCGCTCATCGTCGGGACGATCGTCTCCTTCGCCTTCGGTCTGGGCTCCATCGCCTGGCTGCTCAAGTTCCTGCGCACCCGCTCGACGAGCATCTTCATCGTCTACCGGGTGCTGCTGGGCGTGGCGCTGCTGGTCCTGCTCCACAACGGCATCCTGCATCCATGAGCCGCCTGGCGCTGTTCGACGAGCTGAAGCGGGCCCTGGCGGCGCGCACGCCGCTGCGGCTGGGCGAGACGCCGTCGAGCCGGCCCGCGAGCGTGCTCATCCCCTTCTACGAGCAAGGCGGCGAGGCGCACCTGCTCTTCCTCAAGCGGCCCGATGGTGAGTACGCGCACGCGGGCCAGGTGGCGTTCCCCGGCGGCAAGCGGGAGGAGGGCGAGAGCGCGCTGCAGTGCGCCCTGCGCGAGGCCAACGAGGAGGTCGGCCTGGCGCCCGGGGACGCGGAGATCCTGGGCGAACTCGACGACTTCGACACCGTGGTCAGCCGCTTCCATGTCCGGCCGGTGGTGGCGGTCATCCCGTCGCCGTACCCGTTCCGGCCCGACCCGCGCGAGGTGGAGCGGCTCATCCACATTCCGCTCGCTCGCCTGCTCGACCCGTCGATCTTCCGGGCCGAGGAGCGCGAGGCGCACGGGCGCAAGTGGCCCGTCTACTACTACTCCACCGGACCGGACGTGGTCTGGGGCGTGACCGCGGGGATCTTGACGCCGCTCTTGGGCATCATCCGCGGGCTGACCGTCGGCGGCTCGGGGGCCTGAAGAAAGCCGAAGGGCCCGTCCCTCGCGGAGCGGTCCCTTCGGACTCAGCTTCAATCTGGCGCCGCTACTTCTTGCTGGGCGTGAGGGGCGCCAGCGGGTCGTCCTGAGGCGCGGCCTTCTTCGCCGGGTCCACCAGCGGGGCGAGCGGATCGTCCTTGGCGGCCGCCTTCTTCTTGGGCGCTTCCTTCTTGGGCTGCCCCTTGGCCGGGTCCGCCTTGGCCGGCTCGGGCTTCGCCGGTTCAGGCTTGGCGGGCTCCACCTTGGTGGGCTCGGGCGGCGCCGGCGCGGCCGCGTCGCCCTTCGGGACGATCTTGAACTCGACGCGGCGGTTGTTCTGGCGGCCCTTCTCCGTCTTGTTGGTGTCGATGGGGCGGTCGGGGCCGAAGCCCGCGGCGGTCAGGCGGCCCGCGTCGATCTTGCCCTTGGTGATGAGCCACTTCTTGACGGCCTCGGCGCGGCGCCTGGACAGGTCGCGGTTCATCTCGGTCTGGCCGCGGTCGTCGGTGTGGCCCTCGACGGCGATGACTTCGATCTCCGGGTGCTCGCGCAGGATGGTGGCCACCTCGCCCAGCAGCTTGTTGCTCACGGGCTTGATGGTGTCCTTGGCGGTGTCGAACTGGACCTGCTGCAGGATGACGATCGAGTCCTTGCGCAGCACGGCGACGGCCGGGCAGCCGTTCTTCTTCGGGTCTTCGCTCGCCGGGCCGGGCTTGTCGGGGCAGGCGTCGACGACGTCGGGGACGCCGTCGCCATCCTTGTCGGGCGGGCAGCCGTGCTTCTTCTTGTCCTTGTTGGCGGGGCCGGCCGCCTCCGGGCAGGCGTCGTCGGCGTCGAGGATGCCGTCGCCGTCCTTGTCCGGGCAGCCGTTGAGCTTCGGGTCGGCGGACTTCTGGCCGGGCAGGGTCGGGCAGGCGTCGTCAGCATCGAAGATGCCGTCGCCGTCCTTGTCGGGCGGGCAGCCGTTCTGCTTGCGGTCGGCGCTCTTGACGCCAGGCACGTCGGGGCAGGCGTCGTCGGCGTCGAGGATGCCGTCGCCATCGCGATCGGCCGGGCAGCCGTGCTTCTTGGGGTCGGCGCTCTTGACGCCGGGGACGTCGGGGCAGGCGTCGTCCGCGTCGTAGATGCCGTCGCCGTCGCGGTCGGGCGGGCAGCCATTCTTCGCGGCGTCGGCGCTCTTGACCCCGGGGACGTCGGGGCAGGCATCGTCCGCGTCGTAGATGCCGTCGCCATCGCAGTCGGGCGGGCAGCCGTGCTTCTTGGGATCGGTGCTGGCGACGCCGGGCAGGGTCGGGCAGGCGTCCTCGGCGTCGATGATGCCGTCGCGGTCGGTATCCGGCGGCGGGCAGCCGTTCTTGGCCGGGTCGTCCGAGGCGATGCCCTTCTCGGTGGGGCAGGCGTCCTTGGCGTCGACGATGCCATCCCCATCGGCGTCGGGCTCGCCGCAGACCCGGCCCAGGGTCCACTCGATGTTGGCCATGGCGCGGAACTGCGCGGTGCCGGGGGCGTCGGTCAGGCCGGCGCCGATGCCGGCTCCGAAGGTGAAGGAGGAGATGCAGTAGCGCGCGCCCAGCATCGCCTCGAGCGGCGCGCGTCCCGAGACCGGGGTCACCGAGCCGAACAGCTCGGGGCCGACCTGCAGCTTCTTGTCCAGGAGGAGCGCTCCAGCGGCGGCCGAGTAGGTGAGCGCCGAGCCGACCTTCTGCAGCCCCACGTCGTGGTGCGCGCGGATCATCCCGCCCAGCGAGACCGACCAGGGCACCATCTCTTGGATGAGGCCGCTGGCGATGAGCCGGATGTGGCCGCGCGCGTCTGGGTCGGACGAGAAGTCCTGCACCGAGCCGGTGGGAATCCAGAGGTCGGCCGAGGCGCCCAGCGACCAGGTCTCGCGTGGCTTGCCTACGAAGGCGACCCGGGCGCCCACCCGGAAGTCCGACATCGCGCTGCCGACGTTCTTGGAACCCGAGAGGAGCGACTCGCCGGACTGGTAGACCGCGAAGGGCAGGCCGACGGCGACCTCGACCCGGTTGAAGAGGGTCAGCGAGGCATCGAGGTTGAGGTAGAGCTGGTCCTTGAGCAGCATGCCCCCCGCGGCCACCTGTCCCGTGCTCCGGTCGACGAGGCGCAGCGCGCCGTACGAGTAGTCGAGCGTCAGCTTGACCGAGGGCACGAGGTGCCCGTCGACGGTCGCGTCCGGTGAGGCGAAGAACCGGTCCCCGGCGTAGGTGGGGTCGTGGTTTTGGGCGTTGAAGCCGCCGACGTACTCCGCCTGGACAGCGGTGGGGGCAAGAGCGAGGAGCAACGACGCCAACAGGGAGAGCCGTCGGCTGGTCATGAAAACCTTCCGTTCCAATTCGCGCAGTGGCGCCGCCGGTCGCCAGCGGGCCGCCATAGTTAACTGGGTCTCACTTGTGCAGACAAGTTCTGTGCACGCGTGACGGCACTGCGCTGGAGGGGTCATCCGGCCCCACCTCGCACTCCGCTGCGATTGCGTGACCTGTGCGCTCCTTCTACCATTCGGCCCATCGCCCCAAGGAGTACACCATGACCCGTCTGACCTGGGCCGCAGTCGCCGCCTGCTCGTTGATGCTGTTGCCTGCTCCCGCTACCGCGCAGATCGGCGCCGGCTACCAGGAGTACTACGTGGCGGGGCGCTCCTCGCAGGTGTTCAACTTCATGAACGCCGTCTATCGGCAGGGGCACGCGAACGCCGACCTGCCTGACGTGGGCCTGGTCAGCGTCATCGGCCTGGTGGCGACCCTCGATGGCCAGACGATCTATTACGACCACTGGGAGGACGGCTACGACGCCAACCCCTTCGCGCCGGGGTCCACGACCGAGGTCTACACCCTCAGCCACGGCCAGGCGCTCTCGCTCGCCAGCAGCGCCAACTGCACCAACGCCAAGACCTGCTATGTGCCGCGCACCCGCGGCACTGCGCTGCGCTACGACGGCGGCGACCGGATCGTGAGCGTGGGCGGCCCCATCAACCTCGTGGTCAACATGTACCCCATCACCACCGACCAGATGGGCGGAGCCTGGGAGGTCTACGCGCGCCAGACCCTCACCGGTTCGCGCGAGTACCGCATCCCCGTCGGCGTGGACCTCTACCCGGGCACGAACAACGCCTACTACCCCTTCCAGTTCGTCGACCTGGAGGTCGTCTCCTATGTCGACAACAACGACATCGTCGTCGACAACGGCCTGACCACCGTCTCGCTCACCCTCCAGCACGGCCAGTCGTACAGCACCCGGGGCTTCATCAACGAGACCGGGGCCGCATCCATCCAGGTGCGCGCCGGGACGACCATCACCAGCACCGGGGACATGCAGGTGGGCATCCTCACCGGCCAGCAGTCCGAGTTCCGCTCGGATCTCTTCACGGCCATCCCGGTCAAGCTCTGGGGCCGCGACTACGTGGTGCCCATCCTGGGCGGCAGTTCCCCGGTCAACGTCTACCTCTTCAACCCCAACCCGGTGAACATCAACGTCACCCTCATCGACAACAACACCACCTTCACCGGCGTCATCCCGGCGCGGTCCGCCCGCTCCTGGCGCGAGCTGGCGGGGCAGAGCCTGCGCAACAACTCGGGCGCGCGCGTCGTCGCCGACCGGCTGCTGTGGGGCGTGGTGGACGTGGACTACACCGCCACTGGCCACGACTGGGGCTTCTCGCTGATGCCCTCGCACATGCTCAAGACCGAGTACTACGTGTCCTGGTCGCCCACCGACCTGACCCCGATCTGGAGCGACACCGCGGGCTCGCCGGTCTGGGTCACGCCGTTCCAGGACGGGACCACGGTGCGGGTGGACTTCAACCGCGACAACGTCTGGGACAGCACCTTCACCCTCAACACCCTGAACGTGCAGCGCGTGTACGACAGCGTCAACGCGACCATCTCCAACGGCGACAACGCCGGCACCCACTTCCTCGCCGACGCGCCGGTGGCGCTCGCCTACGGCGAGGACCACACCGCCCCCGGTAGCTCCCCCGGCCTCGACCTGGGATACACCGTCCTCCCGCTCGCCCAGGACTTCATCGACCCCATCGTCACGGTGGACACCTCCGCCTCGGACACCATCGTCTCCTCGGCGGGCGGCAGCGCGCAGATGGTGGCCCGCATCGCCCGCGGCAACTACATCGACGTCAACGACGTGGACTACAAGGCGAGCTTCCCCTCCGGCATCACCTACGTGCCCGGCTCGACGACGGTCGACGGCTTCGCCGTCCCCGACCCGGTCGACACCGTCGCCGGCGCGGTGCGCACCCTCGACTGGCAGCTCAACCAGGTGCTCAACAGCGGCAGCCCGGCGCACGTCGTGAGGTACCGGCTCGCCTTCGGGGCCGCCCTGGCCAACCAGACCTACACCGTCTTCTCCACCGCCCACGGCATCTATGGGGTCGCGGAGCTGTGGCCCACCGACACCCACGACATCGCCAAGACCTTCCTGGTGGTCGACAAGCGCGTCAACGACTCCAGCGCCCCGGTGGACACCCCGGTCGTCTTCACGCTGGACGTGCGCAACATCTCGACCGCCACCGACGCGGTCAACGTCGTCGTGCGCGACACCCTGCCCGAGGGCTTGGAGTACGTCAGCGCCACGGGCTCGGCGACCTATTCCGCGACCACGCGCACCGTCACCTGGAACCTGGGGGCGGTCAACCGCAACACGTCGGTGATGGGGCTGACGCTCACCGCCAACCTCCGGTTCGTCCCCGGCAAGACCGTGGCCAACAACGTGGCGCGGCTGACGACCGACACCATCCCCAGCGCCATCATCTACTCGCCGATCGTCCCGGTGACCGTCGAGCTGCCGGCCGTGGCGGTCACCGCCAGCCCGAGCGCGCCCAGCCCCTTCGGCAACGGCGACGTCATCACCTACACCGTGGTGGTCGCCAACGGATCCGCCGTCGGCGAGACCAACGTCTACCTGACCGACCTCATCCCCGCCGGGACGGTCTACGTCGCCGGCAGCATGCAGGTGAACACGGGCTCGGGCTTCCAGGCGCAGTCCGACGGCACCGGGGCGCCCGCGGACTACTGCGACTTCGACGTCAGCCGCGCCGATGCGGTGACCTGCCTCTTCGCCACCTTCCCGGCGGGCGCGAGCTACACCCTGCGCTTCCAGGTGCGGTGCAACACCGTTCTGCCCGTGGGCACGCAAATCATCGACATCGCCACCGCCGAGGGGAACTACACCCTGCCCACCAACTCCAACTCGGCGGTCGTCACCTACGACAGCACCTGCGGCGACTCCTACGTCCACACCAACTCCGGCGAGACCTGCGACGACGGCAACACCACTGCCGGCGACGGCTGCAGCGCGGCCTGCGTCGTCGAGGGTGGCTACAACTGCACCGGCACGCCCTCCCTTTGCACGGCGATCTGCGGAGACGGCCAGCGCCGGGGGGCGGAGGGCTGCGACGACAACAACACCACCAGCGGGGACGGCTGCAGCTCCACCTGCAAGATCGAGAACGGCTCCCCGTGCAACCAGACGGCGCCGGGCGCGCTGGGCAACGCCTCGTGCCTGAGCACCTTCTGCGACACCGCCTCCGGGCCTCCCGGCACCTGCCGCCCGCTGTGCGGCAACGGCATGCGCGAGACCGGCGAGGGCTGCGACGACGGCAACACCACCGCGGGCGACGGCTGCAACGCGATCTGCCGCGTGGAGAACGGGTCGGCGTGCAACGCGACGGCGCCCGGGCTGACCGGCAACGCCTCCTGCGCGAGCGGGGTTTGCGACACGGTGGGCAACGCGGCGCCTGGGCGCTGCGAGGCGGCCAACAGCTGCGGCAACGGCACCCGCGACGCCAACGAGGGCTGCGACGACGGCAACACCACCGCGGGCGACGGCTGCGATGCGGCCTGCCGCGTCCAGGACACCTTCCTCTGCAACCAGACCGCCCCCGGTCTCCTCGACGACGCCTCCTGCGCCAGCGGCATCTGCGACACGCTGGGCAACGCCTTGCCGGGGCGCTGCGAGCCGACCGCCACCTGCGGCAACAGCGTGCTCGAGGCGAACGAGGGCTGCGACGACGGCAACCTCACCGCCGGCGACGGCTGCAACGGGAGCTGCCGGGTCGAGACCGGCGGCCTGTGCAACGCGACCGCGCCCGGTCTGACCGGCAGCGCCTCCTGCGCGAGCGGGGTGTGCGACACGCTGGGCAACGCCGCGCCCGGCCGCTGCGAGGCGGCCAACACCTGCGGCAACGGCGCCCGCGAAGCCAACGAGGGCTGCGACGACGGCAACCTCACCGCGGGCGACGGCTGCAACGCGACGTGCCGCGCGGAGAATGGCGCGCCGTGCAACGCGACCGCGCCCGGCTTGACGGGCAACGCCTCCTGCGCGAGCGGAGTGTGCGACGCGGTGGGCAACGCCGCGCCCGGCCGCTGCGAGGCGGCCAACACCTGCGGCAACGGCGCCCGGGAGACCAACGAGGGCTGCGACGACGGCAACGTCACCGCCGGCGACGGCTGCAACGCGACCTGCCGGGTGGAGAACGGATCGGCCTGCAACGCGACGACGCCCGGGCTGACCGGTGGCGCCTCCTGCGCCAGCGGGGTGTGCGACACGCTGGGCAACGCGGCGCCCGGCCGCTGCGAGGCAGCCAACACCTGCGGCAACGGCGCCCGCGAGGCCAACGAGGGCTGCGACGACGGCGGCACGACCGCCGGCGGCGGCTGCAGCGCCACCTGCCGCATCGAGAACCAGAACCCCTGCAACCAGGCCACTCCCGGCCTGACCGGCAACACCTCGTGCGCCAGCGGCTTCTGCTACGTCGGCGCGGGGCTTCCCGGAACCTGCAACGCCGCCCCGGCCTTCTCCACCACGGGCGGGACGACGGCCACCGAAGACGTCGGCTACAGCTACCGGCCCACCATCACCGACGACGCCCCTGCCGGCAACGTGACCGTGACGCTCACCGCCGACAGCTGCGGCGGCACGTGGAACGGCACGACGTACAGCTTCACCCCCACGGGCCCGACGCCGCCGGCCTCCTGCTCGTACACGCTGCACGCCTGCGACGCGCAGGGCGCCTGCACGGACCAGACGACGAACGTGACCATCACCGCGGTCAACGACGCACCCGCATTCACCTCCACCGGGCCGGTGGATGCGACCGAGGACACCCTCTACAGCTACCGGCCGGGTCTCTCCGACCCCGACGGGCCGGCGCCGCTGACGACGACCCTGACCGCCAACGGCTGCGGCGGCGTCTGGGACGGTGTCACCTACACCTTCACGCCGATGGGACCCACGCCTCCGGCGGGCTGCTCGTTCACCCTGCACGCCTGCGACAACCAAGGCGCCTGCACCGACCAGGTGACGACGGTGGTCATCGCCGCGCTCAACGACGTCCCGGTCTTCTCCTCGACGGGGCCGACCGCGGCCACCGAGGACCAGGGCTACACCTACTCGCCCACCGTCACCGACGCCGACGGGCCGGGGCCGGTGACGACGACCCTGGGCGACAACGGCTGTGGCGGCGCGTGGAATGGCAGCACGTACGTGTTCAACCCGGCGGGCCCGACCCCGCCGGCGTCCTGCTCGTACACGCTGCAGGCCTGCGACGCCTCGACGCCCGCGGTCTGCACCGACCAGACGACGACGGTGATCATCACGGCGGTCAACGACGCGCCCGTGGTGGGCAACGACACCGCGCAGATCCTGGGCGCGGCCGGCGGCGACGTGAACGTGCTGGCCAACGACTCGGACCCCGAGGGCGACTCCCTCAGCGTCACGACCATCACCCAGGGCACCCACGGCACCGTGACCATCGTCGGCAGCGGCACCGCCGTGCACTACACGCCCGCCCCGGGCTACGTCGGCACCGACACCTTCACCTACACCGTCTCCGACGGGCACGGCGGCAGCACCACCGCCACCGTCACGGTCACCGTGGTCGCGGTCTGCGGCAACGGCGTCATCGAGACGGGCGAGACCTGCGACGACGCCAACGCCGCCTCCGGCGACGGCTGCAGCGCGACCTGTGCGAACGAGCCGGGCTGGACCTGCACGGGCACGCCGAGCGCGTGCACGACGAGCTGCGGCGACGGCGCGAAGGCGGGCGCGGAGGCCTGCGACGACGGCAACAACGCCCCGGGCGACGGCTGCGGTCCGACCTGCTCGGTGGAGCCGGGCTGGAGCTGCTCGGGCACCCCCTCGACTTGCGTCACCGGCTGCGGCGACGGCGTGAAGGCCGGCACCGAGGGTTGCGACGACGGCAACGTGGCCGCGGGCGACGGCTGCAGCCCGATCTGCGGGGTCGAGCCGGGCTGGAGCTGCAACGGCGCTCCGAGCACCTGCACGACGAGCTGCGGCGACGGCGTGAAGGCGGGCGCCGAGCAGTGCGACGACGGCGACCTGGAGGCGGGCGACGGCTGCGACGCGAGCTGCAAGGTGGAGACGGGCTGGCAGTGCACGGGCTCGCCGTCGGTGTGCACCGCGGGCTGCGGCGACGGAATCAGGGCGGGCGTGGAGGCCTGCGACGACGGCAACACCGCGCCGGGCGACGGCTGCAGCGCGGCCTGCACCGTGGAGCCGGGCTGGACCTGCGCGGGCGCGGCCCCCGCGACCTGCACGACGACCTGTGGCGACGGCATCCAGGCCGGGCTGGAGGCGTGCGACGACGCCAACTCGAGCTCGGGCGACGGCTGCAGCGCCACCTGCACGGTGGAGCCGGGCTTCAGCTGCGCCGGGACTCCGTCGACCTGCGTGACCGGCTGCGGCGACGGCGCGCGCGCCGGGACCGAGGGCTGCGACGACGGCAACACCGTGGCCGGCGACGGCTGCAGCCCGCTGTGCCAGGAGGAGCCCGGGTGGACCTGCACCGGCGCACCCTCGGCGTGCCTCACGACCTGCGGCGACGGCATCTCCGCCGGCGACGAGGCCTGCGACGACGGCAACGCGACCGCCGGTGACGGCTGCAGCGCCCTGTGCACGGTGGAGCCCGGCTGGACCTGCGCCGGCGACCCCTCGGCCTGCGCCACCCTCTGTGGCGACGGCGTCAAGGCCGGCGCCGAGCAGTGCGACGATGGCAACGGGACCGGCGGCGACGGCTGCAGCGCCACCTGTGCGCAAGAGACCGGCTGGACCTGCACCGGCACCACCCCCTCGGTCTGCGACACCATCTGCGGCGACGGGGTCAAGGCCAACGTCGAAGGCTGCGACGACGGCAACACCGCCGCCGGCGACGGCTGCAGCGCGAGCTGCACGACCGAGCCGGGCTGGAGCTGCACGGGCGTGCCGAGCGCGTGCACGACGACCTGCGGCGACGGGGTGAAGGCGGGCGCGGAGGCCTGCGACGACGGCAACAACGCCGCCGGCGACGGCTGCGGCCCGACCTGCTCGGTGGAGCCGGGGTGGAGCTGCTCGGGCACGCCTTCGACCTGCGTCACCGGCTGCGGCGACGGCGTGAAGGCCGGCGCCGAGGGCTGCGACGACGGCAACGTGGCGGCGGGCGACGGCTGCAGCCCGATCTGCGTGGTCGAGCCGGGCTGGAACTGCACCGGAACTCCGAGCGCCTGCGCCACGAGCTGCGGCGACGGTGAGACGGCGGGCGCCGAGCAGTGCGACGACGGCGACCTGGAAGCGGGCGACGGCTGCGACGCGAGCTGCACGGTGGAGACGGGCTGGCAGTGCACCGGCTCGCCGTCGGTGTGCACCGCGGGCTGCGGCGACGGCACCAAGGCCGGGGCCGAGGCCTGCGACGACGGCAACACCGCGCCGGGCGATGGCTGCAGCGCGACCTGCACCGTCGAGCCGGGCTGGACCTGCAACGGCGCGAGCCCCTCGGCCTGCGTGACGACCTGCGGCGACGGCGTCCTGGCGGGGCTGGAGGCGTGCGACGACGGCAACAACGCCGCGGGCGACGGCTGCAGCGCGACCTGCACGGTGGAGACGGGCTGGAGCTGTGCCGGGACCCCGTCGACCTGCGTGACCGGCTGCGGCGACAACGCCATCGCCGGGACCGAGGGCTGCGACGACGGCAACACCGTGGCCGGCGACGGCTGCAGCCCGCTGTGCCAGGTGGAGCCCGGGTGGACCTGCATCGGCACGCCTTCGACCTGCGACACCGCCTGCGGCGACGGCGTCTCTGCCGGCGACGAGGCGTGCGACGACGGCAACACCGCCGCGGGCGACGGCTGCAGCGCGACCTGTGCCGTGGAGCCGGGCTGGACCTGCGCCGGCAATCCCTCGGCCTGCGCCACCACCTGCGGAGACGGCGTGAAGGCTGGCGCCGAGCAATGCGACGACGGCAACGGCACGGGCGGCGACGGCTGCAGCCCGACCTGCGCCCAGGAGCCCGGCTGGACCTGCACCGGCACCCCCTCCACCTGCGACACCACCTGCGGCGACGGGATCAAGGCCAACGTGGAGGCCTGTGACGACGGCGACACCGAGCCGGGCGACGGCTGCAGCGCGACCTGCACGGTGGAGCCGGGCTGGAGCTGCACCGGCTCGCCGTCGGTCTGCACTGCCGGTTGTGGCGACGGCGTGAAGGCCAGCAGCGAAGGCTGCGACGACGGCAACCTCGCGGCGGGCGACGGCTGCAGCGCGACCTGCACGGTGGAGCCGGGCTGGACCTGCACCGGCACCACGCCCTCCGCCTGCTCGACCACCTGCGGCGACGGCGTGAAGGTCGGCGCCGAGGGCTGCGACGACGGCGACCTCGAGGCGGGCGATGGCTGCAGCCCGACCTGCACGGTGGAGCCGGGCTGGAACTGCACGGGATCGCTCTCGATCTGCACCGCGACCTGCGGCGACGGCGTGAAGGCCGGCGCCGAGGGCTGCGACGATGGCGACCTCGAGGCCGGTGATGGCTGCAGCGCGACCTGCACCGTGGAGCCGGGCTGGAGCTGCACCGGCACCGCGCCCTCCACCTGCTCGACCACCTGCGGCGACGGCGTGAAGGCCGGTGCCGAGGCGTGCGACGACGGCGACCTCGAGGCGGGCGACGGCTGTAGCGCGACCTGCGCGGTGGAGCCGGGCTGGAGCTGCACCGGCGAGACGCCCTCGAAGTGCACCGTGGGCTGCGGTGACGGCGTGAAGGCCGGCGCCGAGGCCTGCGACGACGGCAACAGCGCCAGCGGCGACGGCTGCAGCGCCAGCTGCGCGGTCGAGCCGGGCTGGACCTGCGACGGCGCCTCGCCCTCCAAGTGCACGGCCATCTGCGGCGACGGCACCCAGGCTGGAACCGAGGCCTGCGACGACGGCAACACCGCCGCCGGCGACGGCTGCAGCGCGAGCTGCTCGGTGGAGCCCGGCTGGACCTGCACGGACGGCTCGGCCAAGAGCGAGTGCGCGCCGGTCTGCGGCGACGGCACGGTGCTCGGGGCCGAGACGTGTGACGACGGGAACACGGCCGCCGGCGACGGCTGCAGCGCCGCCTGCCTGGTGGAAGACGGCTGGACCTGCGACCAGGAGCCGTCCGCCTGCGAGAAGAAGTACGCGCTCGAGGGTGGCTGCGGCTGTGCCTCCACGGGCGGCACCTCGCCGACGTTCGCGCTGATGTTGGCGGGCACCCTGCTGGTCCTGGGCCGGCGCCGAAAGGCCTAGCGCCCAAAGCAGGAGCGACAGACGGACGATTCAAGAGAGGGCGGCCCACCACGACTGGCGGGCCGCCCCTCTTCTCACCAGACAAGGGGCCAACGCCCGGCGAGGGCCGGCCCAGGAGGAAGCAGTGCTCTACCCGATCATCATGGCCGGCGGCTCCGGCACGAGGTTCTGGCCGCTCTCGCGCAAGAGCCGTCCCAAGCAGCTCCTGTCGCTCACCGGCGAGGGGCCGCTGCTCTCGCTCACCGCCGGGCGCGTCGGGCCGCTGGCGCCGCTGGCCCAGACCTACGTGGTCTGCGGCAAGGCCCACGCCGCGACCGCGCGCAAGCTCTTGAAGGGGATGCCGGCGAAGAACGTGCTCGTCGAGCCGGCCGCCCGCAACACCGCTCCGGCGGTGGCCCTGGCCGCGGCGGTGGTGGCGCGAAAGGACCCGGCGGGCATCCTCATCGTGCTGCCGTCCGACCAGTACGTGCGCGACACGGCGGGGTTCCGCAAGGCGCTGAAGGCGGCGGCCGCGGCGGCCCAGCAGGGCGAGCTCGTCACCATCGGCATCCAGCCTGGCCACCCCGAGACCGGCTTCGGGTACGTGCAGCGTGGAGCGCCGCTGCCGGCCAAGGGCGCGCTGCCGGTGCACCGCGTGCGCCGCTTCGTCGAGAAGCCGGACCTGAAGACGGCCCAGAAGTACCTGGCGAGCGGCGACTACCTCTGGAACGCCGGCATCTTCGTCTTCCGCGCCGACCGGGTCCTCGAGGAGCTGGCCCGCCACATGCCGGAGACGAGCGCGCCGCTCGCGGCGATCGGCCAGGCGGTGGGGACCGCCCGCTTCGCGAAGGTGCTCGAGCGCGAGTTCCCGAAGATGCCCTCCATCTCCATCGACTACGGCGTGATGGAGAAGGCGGACCGGATCGCGGTGGTGCCGGCGGACTTCGGCTGGAACGACGTCGGCTCGTTCCCCGCGCTGCCGTCCGTGCGCAAGCTCGACCCCGCGGGCAACGTCACCGAGGGCGAGACGGTGCTGGTGGACGTGGCGGACTCGGTGGTGCTGGGCCACGGGAATCGGCCGCTGGCAGTCATCGGCGTCCAGGGCCTGGTGGTGGTGGACGCCGGCGACGCCATCCTCGTCTGCCCCAAGGAGCGGGCCCAGGAAGTGCGCAAGATCGTCGAGGAGCTGGGCAAGCGCGGGCGCGCCGAAGTTCTGTAGGCTGTACGCACGTTGGCCGTCGAAGCCGGAGGATTCCATGTCTGCCGCCGCCGCTGTCGCCATGCTCGCCGCCGTCGCCCTCGGGGCCGAGGGCGGGTGGGCCGTGCTCGCCGACCCGCAGGCGGGCGTGCAGGTCCTGCGGCCCACGAGCTGGACCGTCGAGGCGCTGGGCAACGACGCGGTGGTGATCAGGGCGGCCCCGCCGCTCCAGGGCACGGTGATGGTGGTGCCGGTGTCGGCCCCCGGCGTCACTGCCCGCCAGCTGGTCGCCGCGTTCGTCGCTCGGCTGGGCGGCACGGTGTCCAAGGAGATGGCCGCGGCGGGGTACTCGGCGCTGGTGCAGTACCAGGACGCAGCCTCGCCCGGGGTGGGCCGCACGGCGCTGCTCGCCGCGAGCCTGAGCGCCGAGGGCCGCGGGCTGCTCGGCGTCGCCAGCGCACCGTCCTCGGAGTGGGACCAGGCGCGTCCGGCGCTGACCGCCATCCTCGGCTCGTTCAAGCTCGAGGCCCCCGTCCCCGCCGCCGGCGCGCTCCCCGCCGCCGCCTTGCGCTTCGAGCCGTTCCGGGAGGCGAAGGAGCAGGCCTTCAGCGGCGAGCTGCCGGAGGACTGGAAGAAGGAGACCTCCATCGCCATCGTCAGCGGCGCGAGCCCCTACGTGCGCGCCACCGCCCTGGCCCGCTCCAGCGACAAGCTCTACGCCTTCCTGCACTACAAGCTCGCCTCGTTCCAGGTGCCGATGGAGGACCTCGCCTCCACCGGCCCGGGGATCCAGGAGTACCGGCCGGGAGCCGAGGTCCTGGAGAAGTACCTCTTCCCCGCGGTCGCCAAGCGCGCCGCCAAGGACTTCGCGGAGTGGAAGATCACCAAGAAGGGCGGGCCGCAGCTCCTGTTCACGCACCCGAGCGGCGTGCGCTTCGAGGGCGAGTCCGTCGAGTACACCTACCGGTACAAGGGTGAGGCCTTCGCCGGCCGCGCCTTCGTGACCACCTACCTGCTGCCGGGCCAGCCTTCCTCGACGTGGTTCCTCTACGCGCTCTACGGCTTCGAAGGCCCCGCCGGCCGCGAGGAGACGGCGCGCACGGTCGCGACCAGGCTGCTCTCGAGCTTCACCTTCGAGGGGCGCTACGCGCCGCAGGCGGACCTGTTCTGGACCCTCTCGCGGGACGCCGCGCTGCGCTCGCTCGCGCCGTCCGTCGCCGCCGCGGCGCCGGTCGCCACCGGCACCGTCGCCCGGCGCGCCAACCTGGCGCCCACGAGCGCGCTCGAGGCGGCCGCGCTGGCCCTGACCGAGGCCAGGGACGAGGCCGGCAAGAGCGTGGTCGTGCAGACCGGCGCAGCCGCGGCGTTGCAGGGCAGCCCCAGCCTGGGCGGCGCGGCGTTCGGGGACTTGCGCTCGGTGCCGTGACAGGCCCTGGACCCGTAGGCCCCTGCGGCATCCAAGGGGGGCGGACGGTGTCGGCGAACGCTGACATACCTTACGCAAGCCGGCTCGAGGCGCTGCGAGCGCTCGCACCGCGCCTCGGCACCCCCTGAAACCGTCGCTACTGCTGCGGCCCCAGGAACTGCGCGTGCAGCTCCGCCTGGCGTCCGTCCCTGCCGGTGACCTTCACCGCGACGTCGAACGGTCCGGAGAAGTGCTCGCGGTCGACCTCGACGAAGACCGGGATGGCCGCGATGCCCTGGGGCGGCAAGGGCCACGTCTTGGCGGGCAGCGTCACCTCGGCCTTGGGGTTGGACGGAGTCACCTCGATGGTCAAGAGCTCGTCCTGCTCGGTCTTGTTGGCGGTCCGCAGCAGGTAGGCGTTGCGGACGTCGTCCCCGTCGAGGACGAACGGGGCGCCCACCTGCCGCACCAGCGTCACCGGCAGCTCGGGACGCGAGCGCGCGAGGACCGTGCCGGCGACGAGCAGCAGGGCGGCGATGACCGCGTAGACGTAGACGCGCGGGCGCAGGAAGCGGTGCTCGCCCGAGGTCAGGCCGCGCTGGCTGTCGTAGCGGATGAGCCCTCGCGGCCGCTTCAGCTTGGCCATGATCTCGTCGCAGGCGTCCGCGCAGGCGGCGCAGCCGACGCACTCGAGCTGCAGGCCCTGGCGGATGTCGATGCCGGTGGGGCAGACCGCGACGCAGCGCGAGCAGTCGACGCAGTCGCCGTGGCCGGACTTGGTGGCCTTGCCGCGGGGCTCGCCGCGGCGGGCGTCGTAGCCGACGACCACCGTGTCCTGGTCGGTGAGCACCGACTGGAGGCGACCGTAGGGGCAGAGGATGATGCACATCTGCTCGCGGAACCACGCGAAGTTGAAGAAGACGACCGCGGTCAGCGCCGACGACCAGAGGAAGACCTCGGCGTCGGCGTTGGGGCCGCGGCCCATCAGCTGCCAGAGCTTCGCCGGCGGCACGAAGTAGCAGACCACCAGGTGGGCGATGACCACCGAGAGCAGGAGGAAGACGAGGTTCTTGCCGCCCTTGCGCAGCGCCTTCTCCGCGCTCCAGGGAGCGGCGTCGAGCTGCAGCTGCTTGTGCCGGTCGCCCTCGAAGAGCCGCTCCACCCGGCGGAAGACGCCTTCCAGCCAGACGGTCTGCGGGCAGCCCCAGCCGCACCAGATGCGGCCCCACAGCGCGCTGACGACCACCAGCGTGAAGACCGCCGCCAGGAACAGGAAGAACAGCAGCCACGTCTGGGTGGGCCCGACGGAGAAGCCCAGGATGTGGAAGCTGCGCCCGGCCATGTCCAGCCAGATGCCCGGGCGGCCGTTGATGGTGAAGAAGGGCAGCGAGACGAAGACCGCAATGAGGATGGCGAAGACGATCGACCGGCCGCGGGCGAACCGGCCGCGGGCCTTGGCGGGGTGCAGGAAGTTGCGCGCCCCTCCAGGGCCGACGGAGGAGAGGGTGTCGATCGAAGGTGCGTCGAGGCTCATGTGCGCGACCCGTCCGCCGGGCATGGGGCCCGGCGAGTCCAAGATGTCTCCCGGACCCGTCACGAGCGAGCCCAGCCGGAGCGATCCGACGGAGGACTCTACTCCTCCTTGTTGCCCTGGGGCTCCTTGCCCTTGACGTTGGTGTTCTTCAGGGTGAGCACGTAGCCGACGACGTCCTGGATCTTGCCGGCGCCGAGGACCGGGCCCCAGGCGAGCATGCCCTTGTCGGGCACGCCGTTGACCACCGTCCCGAAGATCTGGGTGGGCTTGCCGCCGTGGATCCAGTAGGCGTCGGTGAGGTTCGGGCCGATCTTCCCCTCTCCCTTGGCTTCGTGGCAGGCGACGCAGTTGGCCTTGAACAGCTCCGCGCCGCGCCCGACGGCCGCGGCGTCCTTCGACAGGGCGAGGAGGCTCTCGTCGGAGACCTTGGACGACAGCGCCTTCTCGCGCAGGTCGGAGAGCATCTTCTCGTCGGCCGCGAGCTCGGCGCGCTGACCGGGGCCCGTCAGGTGCTGGTAGTAGAACCAGTACCCGAACGAGAAGACGACGGCCCCGAAGAGGGTGAGCAGCCACCACCGAGGCAGGTGGTTGTCGTGCTCCACGATGCCGTCGTGCACGGAGTGGACGTGACCATCGGCGGGGGCCGCCGGGGTCTCCGAGGGCTGGGTCTGGTCGGTCGCGGCGGTCATCGCTGAGTCTCCTTGTCGCGGCGCGGGGTGGTGTCGTCGGTGAGCGGGAGCATCGCCTGCGCCAGGATCTCCTGACGCGGCGCGCGGACGATCCGCACCAACTGGAAGATGAAGACGAAGAGGAAGAGGAACAGGGCGAGCAGGGGACCCACCAGGGTCCCGTCGTCCAAGCGCTGGAAGATCGTCTGGAACATTCGGCGTCTCCTTACTTGGCCGGTGCGGTGGGCGGAGCTGCCGGCGCCGGAGCGGAGGGCGCAGCGGCGGGAGCTGCGGCGGGAGCAGCCGCTTCGGGGGCCGGCGCAGCCGCAGGAGCAGCGGGCGCCGCGGGCGCAGGTGCGGCAGCGGGAGCGGACGCAGGTGCAGCGTTGGCGGCAGGGGCTGGCGCCGCCACCACGTTCCTGCCCAGCGCCTGCAGGTAGCCCGTCAACGCCACCAGCTCGGTGTCGGGCTCGATCTCTGACGCCCTGCGAGGCGAGGTCGGCCGCGATGACTTCGCCTTCCTTGCGCGCGGCCTGGGCGGCCCCGGAGATCTCCTGGTCGCTGTACGGCGTCCCGAGGGTCCGCATCGCCGACATCAGCGTCGGGAGCTTCTCGTGGTCGGCCTTGGCGTCCTTCAGGAAGGCATAGGCCGGCATATTCGAGCCGGGCGAGGTCGAGCGCGCGTCGATCATGTGCTGGTAGTGCCAGAGGTTCGGGTACTTGCCGCCCTCGCGGTGCAGGTCGGGGCCGGTGCGCTTGCTGCCCCACTGGAACGGACGGTCGTAGATGAACTCCTCGGCGCGGCTGACCTTGCCGTAGCGCAGGGTGTCCGACGCCATGGAGCGCACCATCTGCGAGTGGCAGGTGTAGCAGCCCTCGCGCACGTACACCTCGCGGCCGGCGACCTCGAGCGGCGTGTACGGGCGCTGCACCGCGCCGGTCACCGGCACCGCGGCCTTCACCGCCAGGGTGGGCAGGATCTCGGCGGCGCCGCCGATGAGGATGGCCACCAGCGAGAGCGCGGTGAACAGGAACGCCTTGCCCTCCAGCATCTGGTGCCAGTTGTAGCCGCCCGCCGGCGCCTCGACGATGGCGTAGACCACCAGCGTGGCCACCATCACGAAGAAGAGCACCGCCATCACCAGGTTGGAGACGCCCATCCCGACCACCAGCACCAGCAGGCCGCCAATGACGAACATCGGCTTGGATAGGAGGATCTTGGCGGCGGGGACCTCGGCCTCGGCGGCCGCCTCGACCACCACCTCGGTCGAGCCGTTGACGGCCTTGCCGGCCAGCGCGGTCGCCAGGAGGTTCCAGGCCATCAGGCCCATGCCGGTCAGGTACAGCGTGCCGCCGGCCAGGCGCATCAGGTAGAAGGGCTTGAGCGCCAGCAGGGTCTCCAGGAACGACGGGTACTGCAGCGAACCCTCGGGGGTGACCGCGCGCAGCATCAGGCCCTGGGTGATGCCGCCGAACCACATCGAGACCAGGTAGAGCACCACGCCGACGATGCCGATGTAGAAGTGCAGGTCGGCCATCGCCTTGCTCTTGAGCTGCGTGCCGTACAGGCGCGGGACGAGCCAATAGAACATGCCGGCCGCCATGAACCCATTCCAGCCCAGCGCGCCCTCGTGGACGTGCCCGATGATCCAGTCGGTGTAGTGGGCCAGGCCGTTGACGCCCTTGATGGACAGCAGCGGGCCCTCGAAGGTGGCCATGCCGTAGAACGTCACGCCGGCGATGAGGAACTTGAGGACTGGGTCCTCGCGCAGCTTTCCCCACGCGCCCTTCATGGTCAGCAGGCCGTTGAGCATGCCGCCCCAGGAGGGCGCCCAGAGCATCACCGAGAAGAGCATGCCCAGGCTCTGCGCCCAGTCCGGCAGCGCGGTGTAGAGCAGGTGGTGGGGGCCGGCCCAGATGTAGACGAAGATGAGCGACCAGAAGTGGACCAGCGAGAGACGGTAGGAGTAGACGGGCCGCTCGGCCGCCTTGGGCAGGAAGTAGTACATGATGCCCAGGATGGGCGTGGTCAGGAAGAAGGCGACGGCGTTGTGGCCGTACCACCACTGGACCAGCGCGCCCTGCACGCCGGCGAAGATGGGGTAGCTGCGCAAGAGCGAGTTGGGCAGCTCGAGGTTGTTGACGACGTGCAGCACCGCCACGGTGACGATGGTGGCGATGTAGAACCAGATGGCGACGTAGAGGTTCTTCTCGCGCCGCTTGGCCAGCGTCCAGAAGAAGTTGACCGCGAAGACGATCCAGATCGCCGCGATGGCGAGGTCGATGGGCCATTCGAGCCTCGGCGTACTCGCGGCTCTGGCTGATGCCCAAGGGCAGCGTGATGGCCGCGGCGGCGATGATGGCCTGCCAGCCCCAGAAGTGGATCTTGGTGAGCAGCGGCGAGGCCAGCGGGGCCTTCACCAGCCGCTGCGTCGAGTAGTAGATGCCGGCGAAGAGCATGTTGCCCACGAACGCGAAGATGACCGCGTTGGTGTGCAGCGGGCGCAGCCGGCCGAAGTTGAAGAGGCTGACGCCCATGGCGGCGTTGTGCGCCACCATCTCCAGGGCGATCCAGACGCCCACCAGCATCCCGACGATGCCGAAGAGGATGGAGGCCCAGATGAACTGGCGCACGACCTTGTCGTCGTACTCGATGCGGACGGTGTTCATTCCTTCTTCTCCTGGAGCTGTTCTTCGCTCTCCAAAGGCATCAAAGACATGCGCTCGGCCTGCTCGTGGTCGCCGGCGTGGACGCTGTAGCCGAACGCCAACAGCGCTCCGGCCACCAGCACGAGGCAGATGAAGATGAGCCCGAGGATGATCTCCATCAGCGGCTCCTCCCCACCGAGTACGAGGCGGCGAGCACGAACGAGACCGAGCTGAGCGGCATCGCCACCGCTGCGAACAGCGGGGTGACCAGCGCGGCCGCGGCCAGCGCCACCACGACCGAGTTGTAGGCGAGCGCCACCCCGACGATGCCGCTCACGGTGCGGGTCACGCGCCGGGCCACCGCCAGCGCTTCGCCGATGGGGGCGAGGCCGGGGCTCAGGTAGTAGAAGTCCACTCGCGAGGGCACGAAGGGCCGGTTCACCGCCGGAGTCCCCGAGCACCAGGCCTCGTGGAAGGCCAGGCTGTCGTTGATGCCGTCCCCCAGCATCAGCACCGAGCGCGGCGGGCGCGAGCGGATCCACGCCGCCTTCTGCTCCGGCGACAGCCCGCCCAGGCACTGTGAAGCCTTCAGGCCCAGCGACGCGCCCACCGACGCCGCGCGCTCGGGCGCATCGCCGCTCAGGATCTGGACCCCGTAGCCGCGCCGCTCCAGCGAAGCCAGCTCCTCGGCGGCGTCGGGCCGGGGCCGCTCGTCGAACCGGAAGGACGCGAGCTCGGCGCCGTCGCGCGAGAAGCAGGTCGTGGCGACGGCCGGCCCGTCGAAGGCGTCCTGCGCGAGCGCGAAGGAGCGGGCTCCCAGCCGCCAGGTGTGGCCGCCGCCCTTGGCCTCGACCCCGCTCCCAGCCTGCTCGTCGCACGCGAGCTCGGCACCGGGGCTGCGCGGCAAGCGGGAGAGGGCAGCTGCGAGCGCTCGGCTATGCGGGTGGTTGCTGCCCTCGACCATCTGCCGCAGCGCCGAGAGATCGTCCGCGCCGAGGGGACCGAGCGCCTCGGGATTGGCCAGCGCAAGGTCGCCATCGGTCAGCGTGCCGGTCTTGTCGAGCGCCAGCTCGCGGACGTGGGCCAGCTTGTCGAGGCCGCCCGAGGTGCGCAGGAAGATGCCGCGGCGGCGCAGGCGCGAGAGGCCGAGCTCATAGGCCAGCGGCGCCGCCAGGCCGATGGCGCACGGGCAGGTGACGACGAGCACCGCGACGGCGGAGAGCATGCCCTGCTCGGGCGAGGCGCCGAGGAGCCACCAGCCCAGGAAGGTCGCGGCGGCGACGGCGAGGACGGCGATGACGTACATGCGGCTGAAGGTCGCGAAGAAGCGCTCGCGCGGGGTCCGCTCGGCCGGTCCGGAGAGGTCGGCGGGCGCCGACAGGAGCGAGCGGATCCGCGAGCCTTCGAAGTCGGTCAGCGCCACGCCGCGGAAGGCGCGCGAGCCCACGTTGAAGGCGCCGGCGGGGACGGTCTGCCCGGGCTCGAAGGCCTTGGGGTCGGCCTCGCCGGTGATCCAGTCGAGCGAGCAGGAAGCGCTTCCTCGGGTCAGCTGGACGTCGACGACGGCGAGATCTCCGGGGGCGAAGGCCAGCTCGTCGCCTCGACGCACGGCCCCCGCGGCGATCGTCGCCGTCGAGCCGTCGGCGCCGACCTTCTTCTGCGGCAGCTGGTCGACGCCGTCGTCCTGGAGCACGCGGCTGCGGTTGCGCTCGAGCATCCGCTCGGGGAGGTACTTGCCCAGCAGCATCAAGGTGATGAAGGAGGCGACGGTGTCGAAGTACGCGGCCCCGCCCCCGTGGGCGAAGAAGGCCCAAACGCTGCCGGCGTAGGAGAGCGCGATGCCCAGCGCGATGGGCAGGTCGAGGTGCAGCGCCCCCAGGCGCAGCGCCCGGATCGCCGAGCGGAAGAAGAAGGTCCCGCCCACCAGCACCGCGAGCGTCGCCAGGGCGAAGGCCAGCCAGCCGAAGCCCCGGTAGACGACCCCGTCGGCCGGCGAGAGGCCGAAGTAGAACGCGAAGGAGAGCATCATCGCGTTGAGCGCCAGCGCCGCGCAGATGCCCAGCCTCACCACCAGCGAGCGGCTCGCCGAGCGCTCCTTGCGCCGTGGGCCGACGAGGTAGCCGAAGGACTCGACGCGGCGGGTGTAGGCAGCCGGGTCGAACTCGGCGGGGTCGAACCACAGGTCGAGGCGGCCGATGCCGGGGTTGACGCGAATCTGGCCGGCGCCCGGCTCGCGCTTGAACAGCTCGTCGAGGAGCCAGACGCAGGCCGAGCAGTGGATGCCCTGCACGTCCACCGAGAGGCGGCCGGTGGAGACGTCGATTCCCTGGAGCCAGTCGAGACTGCGCGACGCGCCCTGCTGGACCGGAGTCCCCGACCCGCCGCGCAGGTCGTAGTAGCGCATCAGCCCTTCGGTCTGGAGCAGCCCGTGCACGGCTTCGCAACCGCTGCAGCAGAACTTCGTCAGGCCGCGGGGGACGGGCTGGCCGCAGTGGACGCACGCCTCGACCGCGCGGGGATCCGCGAGCGGCGCGGCGAGCGGCTTGAGGGTCGCGACCGAGGTCATGGAGGGTGACGCTGCGGCGAGGGCTACGGCAGCGCTGCGGGGTTCACTGCACGCTTTTGCCGGCTTGTCCGTTCGGAGAACGTTTCTCCTACCACGCGCGCGCAGCCCGCCGGTAGGGCCCGCCGCCTCGCCGCCATCCCCAACGTCACCCCTGCACCAACCGCGGCCTGCCGAGGCAGCGGATGGCTGGATATCGATTCGGGCTTCAGATGCCCGAGCGCCCCAAACGTAGCGGGGCAAAGCCCGCTTTCTGACACTCCGGTCCAAAACCTTCGGCGATCCGAGGCGTTGCCCGGATGCCCTCCGTCGGAGCCCGTGTCGACTACTCGCCCAGCAGCAGCGGGACTCGGGACGCCGGCGGCGCCGCGCGGCAAAGGACGTCGATGCTGGCGACTACCGCGTAGGGCCTGGAGAATTCGGCCGCGGGTGGAGAGCGGGGCACTGGCGAAACGGACGCCGGCGAGAAGATTCGCGAGCGCGACCATGGTCCTTCCCTGCATTTATGGAGTGAAACGTTCCAACCGACCCCGATGGGGGCGGCGAAAAGAGTCACCCGGATGGGGATTTGGAGGGCGTATGCAGGCGGAAGACGGACTCTTTCTATCTCTCGAACTCGAAGACTTCGTCGCAAAAGGGCTCAAGCGGCATCTCGCAAGGCTGGAGCAGAAGCCTTCCAAACGCCCCAAACGGGCCCCGCTGCCCGCGGCGAAGCGTTTGAAGGCCTGCCATGGGCGCTCGTTCCCGGAGTTGGACCGGCTCGACAAAATCCTGTCGGACGCGGGGTTTCTGGAGACGCAGGGGATGACCGAGTGGGCCCCGGAGAGCTGGTGCCCGACGATCGAGCTCGAGAAGGGCAAGAACACCGCGGAGACGCTGCTCCGCTTCGCTCAGGAGAAGTGGCCGCCGCTCTTCGAGGAGCTTCTGAGCGGGGCGGTGGCGCTGGGCTCTACGCGGTCGGGAGATCTGTGGCTCTACGGTCTGTACGACTCTGCGACCGAGCCTGACCAGCACTCGATCCACCTTTGGAACCACGCGACCGGGCACCTCAGGTCGACGGTCGCCGCGGACCTCGACTCGTTCGCGCTGGCGCAGGTGCTGCTCGACCTGGTCGGCGAAGGGGCCATCCGGTCGAAGGTCGCCGCGCGGGTGGCGGAGCAGCTCTCGGGCCGCGTCGGCTCCACCTGGCCCTTCGACCGGGTGATCGAGAAGCTCGTCCAGGGCAAGCCGCAGCCGTACCACGCCGCCCAGCAGACGGGAGTGTTCACGGACCGCGCCGCGTGGATCAAGGCGGCGCTCCTGGAAGAGCCCGGTTCGATCATCCGCCGCGAGTTCGAGCCCGAGCTCAACCCTCCGATGGACGCCAAGCGCTGGGGGAAGGCGGTCTCCGCCGCGGTCAGCGTGCCGCCCGAGGCGCTCTACCTGCTGTTCCGTGCGTTCCTCTTCGGTCAGAGCGAGCGGCTGGCGGCGGCCATCGCCACGTTCGCCAGGAGCCCGGTGCCGCTCGTCCGCGACGCGGCCGCGCTGACGGCCCAGCTGCAGAATGGGCGCAAGGACCTCGGGCAGATCGTCGACGCGCAGGCGCTGCAGCAGGAGGTCGTGGCGCTCCGGCTCGATCCAGACGCGGCGAAGCTGCCCGAGAAGAAGGCGAAGAAGGCCAAGGCGAGCGGGCTTCGAGCGAGCCCCTGAGCGCGTGCGGAGCGCAGATAGACAGAGCCCGCCAAAACGGCCTGGACTCGGGAAGACGGCGAGTCCGGGCTGTCTCGGCGGGCTCCGGCCCGGAGGTGGGGATCCTCTGGGCAACCCGGAGGAAAAGGGGGGCCGCTCCGGTTGGCTGAAGGATGCAGGCCCGGCCGGCCGGGTTCCTGTCTCCCCCAACCGCGGCGCGGGGTCGTTGCCGGACTCAGTCCTTCCAGTCGGGCAGCGGCTTGTGCAGCCAGGTCTGGACCACCGAATCGCGCGCCTTCTCGAGCGCCGGCGTCTCGCAGGGGATGCGCTGGACGCGCTTCTCGAGCCTGCGCACCGCCATCCCTGCCAGAAACACGACCAGGAAGGCGCCGATGGGCAGGTAGCTGTCGCCGGGGGTGAGCGCGCCCAGGAGAATGCCCGCGAGCAGCAGCGCCATCGGTGCGAGCAGCACGGCGATCTGCAGGAGCGCCCCGTACATCTGCAGGCGCACCATCGCCCGGAACTTCACCAGGTCCTGGTCCGAGGCGAGCCGCCGCACCCGATCGGAGAAGGCCGACAGTTGGCGCCAGCTCCAGGCCAGCGGAAGCAGGCCTACGAAGGGGCTGGCGACGAGCAGTCCCCAGAGGAGCCGGCGCAGCTCCGGGTCGGCGGCCGGCGCCGAGGTCTCGAGGAGCTGCGAGTCCATGCTCAGGTCTCCAGCTCGTCGATGATCTTCAGGTAGTGGTCATAGGGCAGGGCGCTCCAGCTCTCCGCCTCCTCCGCGCCGCCCTCGCGCGAGAGCGCCGAGACCTTGTGTGCGGTCTCGAGGTCCGGGGCCTCGTAGATGTCCATGAAGTCGTAGCGGCCGAGCAGCGCGTAGTGCGCGACCCACTTCACGCCCGGGCACTTCTTGGTGACGAGCTTCATCCACTCGCGCCCCGCCTTCTTGCGGCCGCGCGGGTCGCGGGCGAAGCTCGGGGCTCATCTTGGTCATCAGCACGAAGGTGGGCATGGCACGTCTCCTGGTGAGTGCGGTGCGCGCAGCAAGCGGCCCGCAGTAGGCAACGGCCGCCGCCGAATCGCAAACGAGGCGAAGGCGGTATCGTGGGCCCAGTCATGGACCCCAACGCACCAGCGGCAACGGTTAGGGCACCGACTTGGAAGCGGGCGAAGACCGCCAGCGGGCTGCGCGTCCTCCAATGGATGCTGCTCGGGGCCGCCCTCCTCGCTGCCTCGGCGCTGCCGCGCTACTGGCGCGAGATGCGCAGCGTGAAATGGCCTTCGGTGCCCGGGCGGATCGTCGAATCCCGAATCCAGGAAGTCTCCTTCCGGCGGGTCGCGAGCTACAAGCCGATCATCCGCTTCACCTTCGCGGTCGACGGGATCGAGCACGTCGGCAACCACGTCGACTTTCACCTTGCTGAGCGCGCGAGCACCAAGGACCTGCTCGCGCCGTTGCTGGCGAAGTATCCGGTGGGCAAGGACGTGAAGGTCTTCTACGACCCGGGCGAGCCGGCCTTCGCGCTGCTCGAGCCCGGAATCGGCGGCGAGCAGCAGGGCCTGTACTACCTGGGCCTTGGCTTCGTCACCGCGGGCCTTGTCGGCTTCCTGCTCCTGGCGCGGGTAGGGGCGGTCGAGCGGCGCCCAAAGATGAGCGGCGCCGGTCCGTAGCGAGGGCCTGGTCCGCGAGCTCAGCACGCCAACCTGCCGAACTTGGCATGGAACTCCACATGGATGCGGCCATCGGACGCTCCCGTCCGCACGCCCTACCGCCGGACCGCGCAGCCCTTGCCGCTGGACAAAGCGGAGTCCAGGCTTAGGTTCAGCCCGCTCCTCGGGACCGGAAAAGGCGGCGCGTCGATCATGGCCAGCGATGAAGGCACGTCCCCGACGCCCGAGTCCGGTTTCGAGACTCCTGCCGAATCCAGGCCCCCCGAGCACACCGCGCTGGTCTCTCCCAACGAGGAGGCGGTCGGCGAGGCTGCGGTGGTCCACGCCGCCGCCGAGATCCCGTATCGAATCGAAGAGCGCCCCGAGGGCTGGGCCGTCCTGACTGCGCCCGAAGATGCGAGCCAATCCGCGAAGGAGTTGGCGGCCTTCGCGGAGGAGAACGGGCATCACGCCCGGCCCGTCGAGCCGCAGCCGGTCGTGGGCATGCCTGGAGGATGGGCTGCCGGCCTCGTCTGGGCGCTGGCCCTGGTCGCCTTTCACTTTCTCGTCCGGAACTGGTTCGGCGCGATGCCGTGGGTCGAGCGAGGGGTCTCGAGCGCGGCGAAGGTGCTGCACGGGGAGCCCTGGCGCTCGGTGACCGCCCTGACGCTGCACGCCGACTTCCCGCACGTGCTCGCCAACGCCGCAGCCTGCGTGCTCTTCGTCGGCGTCGTGGCGCGCTGGCTCGGGCCCGGCCTGGGCAGCCTCCTGGTGCTGCTGTCCGGAGCCGCCGGCAACCTCGTCAACGCCTGGTACTACGGCGCGAGGCACGACTCGCTCGGCGCCTCGACCGCGACCTTCGGCGCCATCGGCCTGCTGGGCGCGCTGCAGTTCGGGCGGCTGTGGACGCGCGGGCCCGCGCGGCGTCCGGCGTGGGTGGCCATCGCCGCGAGCCTGGGACTCTTCGCGATGCTCGGTACCAGCGTGAAGTCCGACGTGCTGGCGCATCTGTGGGGACTGGCGGCCGGGTTCGTGCTCGGCCTCCCGGTGGCGCTGGCGCTGCGCGGGCGCAAGGTGCCGGGCGAGGCGGTGCAGGCGGTGCTCGCTGGGGTGACTGCGACGAGCGTGGTGGTGGCCTGGCTGGTGGCGCTGCGGTGACGAGCCTCACCCCCTGACCCCCTCTCCGAGGGCCATGACGCCGCTCGATCAGCGTTCGATCACTCGCGTCCACGAGACCGAGCGCGTCGTCAACGCCTTGGGCCTCGTGGCATCAGGCTATCGCCGGAGGTGGGGCAACACGCTTGGCGCCGAGGCGGGATGCGAGCACGGAGATCGCGCCGAGTTCCCCCTCTCCGCGAAGCCGCGAAGCCGGAGAGGGGGTCAGGGGGTGAGGCCCGTCAGTGCTCGTGCCGGTGGTGCGCATCCGGCGTATGCGGATGCTCGTGCTCGACCGGCTCGTGCTGGTGGGGATGCGCATGAGTCCCGGTCACCGGCGGGGTGTGCGGGTGGCCGTGGTGCTGGTCTTCATGCGTGTGCGCATGGTCGTGCTCCACCGGCGCGTGCCGGTGGCGGTGCGCGTGCCGCTCGGCGATGAGGAGCGCGATGCCCGCGAGCATCAGCGCCCCGGCGCTGAGGGACCAGAGGTCGGGCGATTCGTGGAGGATGAAGATGGCCGCGACCGCGCCGATGAACGGGGCGCTGGCGAAGAGGGTGGCCTGCCTCGCCGCGCCCAGCTCGCGCATGGCCTTGAGCGCCAGCACGTTGGACGCCCCGTAGCCCCAGGCGCCGACGATGAGCGCGATGCCCACCGTCTCCGGCTCCGGAAACTCACCGCCGGTGACCCGCAGCAGGAAGAGGCTGCACACGCCCGCGGCGAGCATCTTGGTGCGCGCCACCGACCATGGGTCGCGCTGCGCGAGCCGCGTCATCAGGTTGTTCTCGATGCCCCAGGCCGAGCAGGCGCCCAGCACCGCCAGCGCGCCCCAGGGATTGGTCTGGCCGGTCTGCGACGGCCGGCCGAGCAGGACGCCGCCGGCGACGACGAGGCCCAGCGCGAGCAGGCCTCGCTTGCCCAGGTGCTCCTTGAACAGAAGCGTCGCGACCGTCGCCGTCACCGGGGCTTCGAGGTTCAACAGCAGCGCCCCGGAGATGCCCGAGATTCGCTGGAAGCCGAAGAGCATCAGGACCGGGCCGATGACGCCTCCCAGGAGGATCGCGCCCAAGAGGAACGGGACGTCGGCGGCGCGCAGCCGCGCCTCCTGCTCGGCGCTGCGCCGCGCGGCGGAGGCCAGGGCGAGGCCGACCCCGCCGCCGGCGTAGAGCAACCCCGCGAGCGCCAACGGCGAGGCCGTGGCCAACAGGTACTTCGCCACCGGCGCCGTGACGCCAAAGGTCACCGCCGCGGCCAGCGCGAAGGCGATGCCGAACGTCGCACGGAACGGGGAGGGGGGCTCCTCGGGCGCGTGCGGGTCGGCCGGTCCGGCCAGGGAAGGACGACGACCGACGTGTGGGGGCTCGCCGCTCACCAGGCTGCCTACCGGAGCGCCCGCAGCCTCGCCTGCGCGTCCAGGAGCGCCTCGAAGACGCGCTCGACGTCGCCGACACCGCGCATGCCCAGCCCGCAGGCGGGGGTGAGCAGGCTCTGCGAGAGGATGCGCGAGCGCAGCGGCGCGGAGAGCGACTCGATCTTCTTGAGCGTCGTCTCCAGGCGCTCGTCGAACTCCTGCGGGGTCCGCGCGTCGGTCGGGACCACGCCCAGGCCGAACCAGCCGCCGGTCTCCAGGAAGCGCTCCACGTCGGGCCGCGAGACGAGCAGCTTGTCGAGCGAGGTCGTGGCGTCGAAGGAGAGGACGTCCAGGCCCAGCCGCAGCAGCGGCGCCCAGTCGGCCTCGCCGCAGCAGTGGATCCCGGTGATGGCGCCCTCGTTGCGCAGGCCGAGCACGGTGTGCCGCAGGTGCTCGAGCTCGCGCTCCTGCTCCGCCTTGCTGGCCTGGCGCACCATGCCCAGCACCGGCTCGTCGAGGAAGACGACCGGGACCGCGCCCGCGACGCGGACGGCCCAGGCCATGGCCAGCGCGCGGTGGACGACCAGGCGCACCACTTGCCCCTCGAGGCGCTCGGGCAGCTGCGCGCCGCCGGCGAGCGAGGCGAGCACCGTCGCCGGTCCGGCGCACTGGACCTTGGCGAAGGCGACCTTGCGCGACTGGACCTCGAAGACGAACGGCGACCACGCCGAGGCGGAGGTCGCCGACGGCAGGAACGGCTCGAAGTTGCCCGGGTCCTTGGCCTCGTCGAGCTTGGCGTCGAGCGCGAAGGCGCCCGCCTTCCAGGCGTCGAAGTCGACCGACAGCCTGCCTGCGTCGAGCACCCTCAGGCCGGGGAGCGCCTCGAGGACCTGCGCCGCGAACGCCTCGTTGGGGGTGCGTCGCGGCAGCTCGGGCAGGTAGGGGACGTCCAGCGTGAGCGCCTGCTGCAGGGCCATCTCCAGCTGGGTGTGCGGCAGGCTGCCAATGCCGGTGGTCGACAGCGGCGCTGGGCGAATCGTCGTCGGCTTCATCGGTCTCCTCCCACGTCTGCAACGGAGAAGTACATGGCCTGCGGGTGGTGGAAGACGAGCGCCGAGACGCTCGCCTCCGGGTCCATCATCCAGCCTTCGGTCAGCTCGACGCCGATGTCCTTGGGGGCGAGCAGCCGGAAGAGCGACTCCTGGTCCTCGAGCCTCGGGCAGGCCGGGTAGCCGAAGCTGTAGCGCTTGCCGCGGTAGTCGGCCTTGAAGCGCCGGGCCATCGTCATGTCCGGCTCGTCCGGGAAGCCCCACATCGAGCGCAACAGCGAGTGGAGCAGCTCGGCGTAGCCCTCGGCGGTCTCCAGCGCCAGCGCCTGCATGATGTGGCTCTTGAGGAACTCGCCCTTCGCCTTGTACTCGAGCGAGCGCTCCTTGACCCCGCGCCCGGCGGTGGTGACGAACAGGCACAGGCTGTCGACCGGGCCGTAGGGGCCCATCGGCGCGACGTAGTCGGCTAGGCACAGGCCCTCGGCGCGCGGCTGGCGGCGGAAGGTGAAGCTCGCCGCCGGCTTGGAGCCCGCCGGCTCGAAGAGGTGGACGGTGTTGCCCTCCGAGGCTGCCCGGTAGAAGCGGTAGACGGCGCCCACCTTCATCGCCGAGGCCGCCGGCCGGCACTCCTCCTTCACCTGGTCGACGACGTCGCGGACCTCGAGCGCGCGGCGACCCGCCTCGGTGCGCGACAGGTCGGCGCGGCTCATGGTGTCGATGGTGCGCACCAGCGAGGTCTTCACGCCCAGGTGCCGGCCGAAGAGCATCACCGGGTTGACGAACTTCCAGGCGTAGTCGAGCGGCGTCGCCGCCAGCACGTGCCGGTCGTAGTCGGGCGGCTGCGGGAACTCGCTGAGCGGCTTGACCTCCTTGGAGCGCACGGTCGAGGTCGAGGCCGGGGCGCTCTTCGGGGCCGCCTGCGCGGCGAGCTTGGCCCGTCGCGCGGCGAGCTCGCCCTTGAGCTCGGCGTGCTTCTCGGGGTCGACGATCCGCTTGGCCAGCTCCAAGCCGTTCATGGCGTCGGTGGCGTAGGCCACGGTGCCCTTGTAGGCCGGGGCGATCGACTTGTCGGTGAAGGCGCGGCTGAGCGCGGCGCCGCCGACGAGCACCGGCACGTCGACGCCGGCGCGGGCGAGATCCGCCGCGGTCACCACCATCTGCTGCGCGCTCTTCACCAAGAGGCCGGAGAGGCCGATGAGGTCCGGGTCGTGCTCCTTGACCGCGCTGATGAGCTGCTCGGGCGGGATCTTGGTGCCGAGGTTGACGACCGAGAAGCCGTTGTTCGAGAGCACGATGTCCACGAGGTTCTTGCCGATGTCGTGAACGTCGCCCTTCACCGTGGCGAGCAGGACCTTGCCGCGGGTGGCCGCGTCCGCCTTCTCCATGTGCGGCGAGAGGACGTCGACCGCGGCCTTCATCGCCTCGGCGGACTGCAGCACCTCGGCGACGATCAGCTCGTTGGCGTTGAAGAGCCGGCCGACCTCGTCCATGCCCTTCATCAGCGGGCCGTTGATGATGTCCAGCGGCTTGGTCGTCTTGAGCTTCTCTTCGATGTCCGCGGCCAGCCCGTCCTTGCTGCCCTCGACGATGTAGCGGGCGAGCCGTTCGTCGAGCGGGAGCGTGGAGATGGCCGCGGCCTTGGGCTTCTTCTCGCGGAAGTGCTCGGCGAAGGCGGCCACCGCGAGCTTGAGGCGCTCGTCGATGCTCTTGGCCTCGTCACCGCGGCAGAAGAGGACGTCTTCGGCCAGCTTGCGATCCTCCTCGGGGATGGACGGGTAGCGCTCGAGCTTCTCGGCGTTGACGATGGCCAGGTCCAGGCCAGCGACCACGCAGTGGTAGAGGAAGACCGAGTTGACGACTTCGCGGCCCGCAGGCGGCAGGCCGAAGCTGACGTTGGAGACGCCGAGCAGGGTCTTCGACCGGGGCAGCGCCTTCTTGATGGCCTTGACCGCCTCGATGGTCTCCATCGCGGCGCCGGTGTAGTTGGCGTCGCCGGAGGCGGCCGGGAAGACGAGCGGATTGAAGTAGAGGTCCTCCTCGGCCATCCCGTACTTCTCGGTCAGGAGCTTGTGGCTGCGCACCGCCACCTCGAGCTTCTGGGCCGCCTTGATGGCCTGGCCGCGCTCGTCGATGGAGCCGACGACCAGCGCCGCCCCGTACTTGCGCGCAAGGGGGACGATCTTCTCGAAGCGCTTCTCGCCGTCCTCGAGGTTGACCGAGTTGATGATCGCCTTGCCCTGACACCAGGTGAGCGCCTCGGCGACCGCCTTCTCGTTGGTCGAGTCGATCATCAGCGGGACGCGGACCTTCTGGACCACCTTCTCCAGGAAGCGGCGCAGGTCGAGGACCTCGTCGCGGTCGGTCTGCTGGCAGCTGACGTCGATGATCTGCGCGCCGCGCTTGACCTGGGTGCGGGCGACCTCGCCGGCCTCGTCCCACTTCTCGGCGTTGATGAGGTCGCGGAACTTCTTGGAACCGAGGACGTTGGTCCGCTCGCCGACGATGACCGGCCGGGCCTCGTCGGTGACCTCCAGGATGTCGACGCCGGAGAGCACCGAGCGGCGGCGCGCCTGCGAGATGCGCGGCTTGAGGCCCTGGGCCATCTGCGAGAGCGCGGCGATGTGCTTGTCGCCGGTGCCGCAGCAGCCGCCGATGAGGTTGAGCCAGCCCTCGGCGCCGAAGCGCTCCAGCGTCCGGGCGATCATCTCCGGGGTCTCGAGGTAGCGGCCCTCCTCGTCGGGGAGGCCGGCGTTGGGCACGCAGGCCACGCGGTAGCGGGAGACCGCCGCCAGCGTGCGGATGTGGTCGGTCATGAACTCCGGACCGGTGGCGCAGTTGAGCCCGATGTAGAGCAGTTCGGCGTGATCGAGCGAGGCGGCCAGCGCCTCGACCGACTGGCCGGCGAGCATGGTGCCCATCGCCTCGATGGTCCCGGAGACGGCGATGGGCAGGCGCTCGTAGCCCTCCTCGGCGAGCCGCTGCAGCGCGACGAGCGCCGCCTTGATGTTGCGCGTGTCCTGGCAGGTCTCGATGAGGAAGTAGTCGACGCCGCCCTCGTGCAGGCCCTTGGCCTGGACGACGTAGTGCTCGACGAGCTCGGGGAAGGTCACGCCTCCGGTGACCGACATCGCCTTGGTCGTCGGGCCCATCGAGCCGGCGACGAAGCGCGGCTTGTCGGGCGTCGAGTACTTGTCGGCCAGCTCCCGGGCCAGCTTGGCGGCGGCGATGTTGATGGCGCGCGCCTCCGCCTCGAGCCCGTACTCGGCGAGGACCAGTGGGGTGGCGCCGAAGGTGTTGGTCTCCAGGATGTCCGCGCCGGCCTTGAGGTAGCTCTCGTGGATGAGGCGGATGGAGCTCGGCCGGGTGAGGACCAGGTGCTCGTTGCAGCCTTCGTACTGCGGGCCGCCGAAGGCCTCGGCGGTCAGCTTCTGGTCCTGGATGGATGTCCCCATCGCCCCGTCGAGCACCAGGACGCGGCGTTCGAGCGCGTCGAGCAGAGTGGCGGTGCGGTCCTTGCGTTCCATGGCGTGTCTTTCTCTCTCCCTGGGAAGGGGGGCACTGTGGGGGCAAACGGCTGGGGTACGCAATAACCGCGTGGTGGGGGCGGGGCCTGCCGTTCAGGCGCGCGACCGAGCCCGGAGCAAGTACTTCGGTCAGCTAGTGAGCCTGCTCGCGAAGATGAACACGAAGAAGACCAGTGCCAGCCCGTGCGTCACGGGCACCATGCTGGCGACGACCGGCGCCCGCAATGGTCTCGACCAAATCTCAACCGGCAGCCGGGCGGCGGAAAGACCCGGTATCGGTCTGAGTTAGGATGCCGAACGGCCAATCGGAGGGAGCCAAGATGAGAGCAGCAATCATCGTCGCCGTCGCAGCGCTTCTCTTGGGACCATCGGTCTCTCGGGCAGACCTCGCGCCTCCACTGCCCCTGGACGAGAGCGCGTGTGTGACGAAGTCCTTGGGAGACTCGTGTCAGGTCCCGCACTCCACCGTGGGGACCTGCATCGAGGCCAACTGCGCGAATGACGGAGGCGTAGGAACACACTCTTGTGTGGCCTGCGAGGCGTACGGGAGCAATGGCTGTGGCGCCGCGCCGGGCCGCTCATCCACGACGGACCTCATTGCGCTCGGGCTGGCGGTCACGTTCTCGGGACTGTTCCTCGCAGCCCGCAAGAGTCGCCGGAAGACCTAGCGCCTTGGGATAGGATTCGACCGTTCGCAGCAGCTCGACGAGGTGGCCATGGCGGAGAGTTTCGGATCGAAGATCCTCGGGACGTTCTTCGAGCGCAAGGAAGCGCCGAAATCCGACGAAGAGGCGACGAAGGAAGCGCTGGAGACCAACGGCAAGTCGCCATCCGAGCTGATGGACGAGCTGGTGAAGGCCTCGGACCCGACCGCGAGCCCTGCCGCTTCCGCCCCGGCGGCCACGGCCCCTGTTCCGGCGCCCGCCGTCTCTGGCCCGAAGGTCACGCACTTCCCGGCCATCGGCTCCGGAGCCTCGGTGCCAGCGGCCCCGAACCCGATGCCTGCTCCCGCCGCAACCCCCGAGGCGCCTGAGCCGCCGAAGGTCGCCCCGGCCAACATCAACTTCGAGGCCATCTTCCGCGACGCCGGGATGGACGTGATGGAGCTCGACCGGGTCAAGAAGGCCGAAGAGCTGCTCAAGAACCTCCCGCCCGAGACCCCGCTGGCGCTGCAGAAGACCATTGTCGAGACGTCGCTCAAGGCCTTCGGCATCGAGCTCGCGAAGATCGTCACCGCCAGCCAGAACCAGAAGAAGGCGATCGACACCTATGTGAAGGTCAACGACGCCGCGAGCCAGAAGGCCGTGCAGGAGGCCGAGGCGCAGATCAAGTCGCTGACCGACAAGATCGCCGCGCTCAAGGCCGACATCGAGAAGCGCCAGTTGGGGCACGCCGGGCTGGTGGCCGCCGCGCAGCTGCGCAAGGGGCAGATCGAGAAGATCCTCGAGTTCTTCGAGCCGCCCAAGCCGGGGTAGTGGAGCATCGTCGTGGCCGTCCGGTCCCTGTCATCGCCGTCGGCCCGCGCCGCGCTCTACGGCGCGCTGCACCTGCTGGTGGACGCCTCGACCGTCACCTCCGTCTGGCGCACCGGCGATTCCACCCTCGTCAGCGTCCTCAGCTCGTTCTGGGTCATCCTGGGCTACGACGTCGTGGCGTTCGCGACTCAGGCGCCTATCGGTGTCTTCGTGGATCGTCGCGGCCTTTCCCGCGCCGCGGTCTTCGCTGGGCTGGCGCTGACGACCCTCGGGCTGCTGCTGGTCGACGTCTCCACCGTCGCCACGCTCGTGACGGCGAGCCTGGGCAACTCGCTGTTCCATCTGGGCGCCGGCGCGTCCGTGCTCCGCTCCTGTGGAAAACGGGCGGCTCCGGCAGGCCTCTTCGTGGGACCGGGCGCGGTGGGCTTGGGACTGGGGATGTGGATGGGGCGCACGGGAACCGGGCCGCTCTGGGGTCTCGTCGCGGCGCTCGGCGTCTCCTTCGCCTTCGTCGATCTCGCGCACTCGACGAAAGGTCCGGACGAGGCGGCCGTGGAGCCGGACCTGATGGCGTCGGCCCGTTGGCTCGCACTGGGATTGCTCTTCTTCTCGGTGATGGTGCGCTCGTACGTGGGCTTCGGCGCCTGCCATGAGTGCGAGAAGGGGACGACGCTGTTGCTCCTCGGCGTTCCGCTGGCGGCGCTCCTCGGGAAGGCCAGCGGCGGGTTCATCGCCGACCGGTTCGGCTGGCTCGAGTCGAGCGTCGCGGCGCTGCTGATTCTCGGCTCCGCTGATTGCCTTCAGTGCGGGCAGCACGCCTGTCGTGCTCGCGGGGCTGCTGTTCTTCCAGCTGACGATGCCGGTGACGCTGATGGCGACGAGCCACCTGCTCCCAGGACGCCCGGCGACGGCCTTCGGCATCCCTAGCCTGGCGCTGATCCTCGGCGGCCTGCCGACCTTCTTCCCGGAGGGAAGGCTGTTCTCGCCGCCGGTCTTCGTTGCGCTGATCGTGGCTTCTGCGGTCTCGCTGGTGATCGCGCTGCGGATGCTCGGCCCGCGAGGCGGAGCGCTACTCAGACCGCTGAAGGAGGCTCCGTGAGAGCGCTGCTCAGTGGGTCGCGGGCCTCAGCGGATGACGCCAGCGCAGCCCGGGAAACCGAGCGAAGTCCGAGTCCGTGGTGACCCACTCGCACCCATGCTCCATCGCGATGGCTGCGAGGTAGGCATCTGCAACGAGCTTGGAGGGGGCGTTCGTCCGGTGGCAGAGATCCGCGAAGAGATCAAAGTGGCGGGCCCCTGGCCTCAATCGCACGACGTTGGGCCGGCTCAAGAGGCTTCGACAGAACGTCAACGCGGTCTCCAGAGGCGTCGGCGTCTTGAAGATTCGTGGGTTGGTGACGATCCGCACGAAGCTGCTGAGCACCTGCTCGGACATGCCGAAGGGTTCCTGACCGTTGACGAGCTCGGTTAGCCAGCGCGCGTGCGCCTCGTGCTCCGGCGACTCGGCACGGTGCGCATAGACGAGCACGTTGACGTCCGGCAGGAGCAAGGCTCACCCCTTGCGGTAGCGCTGCTCGTCCTCAGCAGCGAGCAGCTCGGAAGTACGGTCCAGGTCGATGCCTTCCCGAGGGCCGTCGCCGCGGAACGTGACGAGTTCGAAGGGTGGGACGGTCTCGGCCTTTCGGGCGACGAGCGCGGCGCGGAGGGCATCCTCAACGACCTGGCCGAGCGAGACTCGGCGCGCCCGAGCTTGCTGCTTTGCGAGCTCGAGCAACGCTTCATCAATGTTGATGGTCGTCCTCACGCATCAAAGCATAGCCAGGATGCATCAACGCATCAACGGCCGCAAAGGCAGGGTGTCCGAGGCCCGAAAGACCGAACCTGGAGGCAACGGCCAAGTGCCTGATTTTCCTGGGGTGCGATTCGGCAACCTCTTGGATTTCTTGAAGATGCCTCTAGGCCCCGCAACATCGATCTGTCGCTGACCGCCTCAAGCGAGCAGGACCTCGGCTGCGGGCGGTCGGAGGTTGTACTCGCTGGCCATGGCCCGGCCGTAGGCCCCGGTCGTCCCGATGAGCAGCACGTCGCCCTCCAGGCAGCGCGGCAGGCGCCGGGCGTGCCCGACCACGTCGCCGGATTCGCAGATGGGGCCGACGACGTGCACGGTCTGCGTCGCGGGTTCGCCGAGTCGGGTCAGGTTCACGATCTCGTGGTAGGCGCCGTAGAGAGCCGGGCGGATGAAGGTGCTCATGCCGGCCTCGATGCCGACGAAGGTGATCTCGCCCTTGCGCTTCACCTGCGTGACGCGCGCCAAGAGCACGCCGGCACGCGCGACGACGAACCGTCCGGGCTCGAGCCACAGCTGGAACTTCGGGTGCGCGGCCCTCACCTGGGCCAGGCCCTGGGCGACCGACTCCAGGTCGAGCGCGGACTGGCTCGGCGTCTCGGGGACTCCCAGGCCGCCGCCCAGGTCGAGGACCTTCGCGTCCGGGAAGAGCTCCGAGGCCTCGGCGAGCGCGGCAGCGACCTCCGGCCAGCTCGTCGGGTCGAGGATGCCGGAGCCCAGGTGCGAGTGGAGCCCGACGATGGTCGCGCCGGCCTTCTGCGCCAACGCAGCGGTCTTCTCGAGGTCGGCGCGAGCGACGCCGAACTTGGCCTGCGGGCCGGCGGTGCGCACGTGCGCGTGGTGGCCGCGGCCGGTGCCGGGGTCGATGCGCAAGAAGATCGACTGGCCGCGCAGCAGCTCGCCCCACTTCTCCAGCACGTAGGCGTTGTCGACGGTGACGGTCACGCCCTCGGCCAGCGCACGCTCGTACTCGGCGCGGGGCGCGAAGTTGGGCGTGAAGAGCAGGCGCGAGCGGTCGATCGTCGGGAAGAGCGCGAGAACGCGGTCGAGCTCACCCGCCGAGACGCACTCGAAGCCGACCCCCTTCGACTCGACCAGCTTCAGCAGGCCTTCGGTGAAGTTGGCCTTCATGGCGTAGAGGACGCGGTCGACGGGCAGCTTCTGAAGCGCAGCGATGCTCTCGCCGACGGTCTTGGGATCCAGCGCGTAGACCGGGCCGCGCGCGCTCGCCAACGCCAGCAGCTCGTCGCGGCGCTCGCCCCACCACGCCGGGCGGTTGGCAGGCTGGGCGACGGGGCCCTGGTCCACCAGCTCGCGCCACGAGGGCCCGAAGGTGACCTCCGCCAGCTTGTGGTGCTCGAACATCTGCGAGTGCAGGTCGCGCACCAGCCGGTCGGCCTGCGCCTCGTCGACCACGAAGGTGAGGTTCAGGTCGCTCGAGGCCTGGGAGACGAGGTGGATGGGCTGGTCCTCGAAGACGGCGAGTGCCGGGCCCAGCAGGGGCAGGAGGGCCCGCAGCTTCCGTCCGACGAGCGAGACGGCGGCACAGCCGCGCAGGAGCTTGGCGCGGCAGAACTTGGACAGGTCCAGGAGCAGGGCGGCGAGGGTCGCGTCGTCCAGGGTGTTGGCCGCGGCGTCGAGCGAGACGGTGACGTTCATCTCGCTCGTCGAGACCAGGTCGATCGAGAGGCCGTGGGCCCTGAAGCAGGCGAAGGCATCGGCGAGGAAGCCCACCTGCTGCCACATGCCCTGCGTCTCCATGGAGACGAGCGTCACGCCCTTCTTGTGCGAGAGCGCCTTGACCTGGCCTGCGCCCGCCTTCTCGCCGCCGACGATGCGCGTGCCCTCGACCTCCGGCCGCTCGGTCCAGCGGATCTCGATGGGGATGCGGTGCCGCCGGCAGGGCGCGATGCAGCGCGGGTGCAGCACCTTGGCGCCCATCGAGGCGATCTCCTGGGCCTCGCCGTAGCTGCACTGGCGCACGAGCAGGGCCGCGGGGATGAGCCGCGGGTCGGCGGTGAAGATGCCAGGCACGTCCGTCCAGATCTCGCAGCGGACCGCCCCAAGCTTGGCGGCGAAGTAGGAGGCCGAGGTGTCGCTGCCACCACGCCCGAGCAGCACCGTGTTGCCGTCCCGGTCGCGGGCGATGAAGCCCTGGGTGATGAGGCACGAGGCGCCGGTCTTGGCGAAGCGCTCGGCGAGCGCCGGGTCCGCGTCGTCACTGACCGTCGCGTTGAGCAGCCGGTGCGCCTCCGAGCGGTTTTCCTCGGCCTCGCTGACGAAGCAGGTGCGCGCATCGACCCACTCGGTCGGCAGGCCCGCCTTGGTCATGAAGGCGGCGCCGAGCTTGGTGGAGAGGATTTCGCCCATGGCCATCACCCGGGCACGCACGCGCGGGCCCGAGTCGCGCAGGAGCCCGGCGCCGAGCGCGAGGCGCTCCAGCTCCTGAAGCTCCGGTCCGACCGCCGCCTCGAGGTCGATGTCCAGGCCCTGGGCGGAGCTTCGGCGTGACGCTCGCGCAGCTGGGCCAGCGGTCCCGAATGCCGTCCCTGCGCCGCCTCGTCGACGAGCCTGTTCAAGAGGTCCGTCATCTTGGTGACCGCGGAGCAGACGACCACCGGCACGAAGCCCTCGGCCTTGCGGGCCTTGGCCTGCTCGAGGATGGTGCGCCAGCGTTCGGGCGTCGCCACCGAGGTGCCGCCGAACTTGAGGACCACGAAACGGGCGTCGGACACGGGGTCTCCTTCTCGACTGCGCCGGCCGGACCGATAAGCCCGGGCGGGGGGCGGACATTAGCCGCACTTGGGCTCGGACGGCCAGACCCGAGCGGGCATGCAACAGAGGATGCAGGCGGGCAGGCGAAAGCGCCGAGAGTTCCAGGGGTTGGGGCGTGTCTCTGTCGGGCGGCCGACGCAGGGAAAGGCGCGCGGAGTTCGAATGGACTCGGGCCCTGGCGGGTGTTTATCTTAGGTCGAGCCGCTCGCGAGGCATCCACAAAGGCTTCGGTTCGGAGAGAAGCGAAGCGCCAAAGCGAGCTCGAAACACGGCCGCACGAGTGGCTGCCTGAGGGAGTCAGACTTGGACAAGCGCGACGCGCACACGCTCTGCTGCTCCTTCTGCGGAAAGTCGCAGAAGGAGGTCAAGAAGCTCATCGCCGGACCGACGGTCTACATCTGCGACGAGTGCATCAGCCTCTGCAACGACATCATCGCCGAGGAGATCGACCGCGAGGAGCAGAAGGACACCAAGCTGCGCATCCCGCGGCCCAGCGAGATCAAGTCCACCCTCGACGAGTACGTGATCGGCCAGGAGCGGGCGAAGAAGATCCTCGCGGTCGCCGTCCACAACCACTACAAGCGCATCGAGACCAAGGTCTCGCTCGACGACGTGGAGCTGCAGAAGTCGAACATCCTGCTTCTCGGCCCTACCGGCAGCGGCAAGACGCTGCTCGCCCAGACGCTCGCGCGCCTCTTGAACGTCCCCTTCACCATCAGCGACGCCACCTGCCTGACCGAGGCCGGCTACGTCGGTGAGGACGTCGAGAACATCATCGTCAACCTGCTGCAGGCCGCCGACCACGACATCGAGCGGGCGCAGCGCGGCATCGTCTACATCGACGAGATCGACAAGATCGCCCGCAAGTCCGAGAACCCCTCCATCACCCGCGACGTCTCCGGCGAGGGCGTGCAGCAGGCCCTGCTCAAGATCATCGAGGGCACGGTGGCCAACGTGCCGCCCAAGGGCGGGCGCAAGCACCCGCAGCAGGAGTTCCTGCAGGTCGACACGACCAACATCCTCTTCATCTGCGGCGGCGCCTTCCACGGCCTCGAGCAGATCATCGAGAAGCGGATCGGTGGCCGGCAGATGGGCTTCGGCGCCGAGATGAAGAGCAAGAAGGCGCAGAAGCCGGAGGACTTCCTCAAGGAGGTCCAGCCGCAGGACCTGCTCAAGTTCGGGATGATCCCCGAGTTCATCGGCCGTCTGCCCGTCGTCGCGACCCTCGAGGAGCTGGACGAGGCGGCGCTCGTCAACATCCTCACCGAGCCGAAGAACGCGCTCATCAAGCAGTACAAGAAGCTGCTCGACATGGACGGCGTGAACCTCAAGTTCAGCGACGGCGCGCTCAGGGCCGTCGCCGCCGAGGCTGTCCGCCGCAAGACCGGCGCTCGCGGCCTGAGGGCCATCCTCGAAGCCGCGATGCTCGACGTGATGTACGACATCCCCAGCCGCAAGACGGCGAAGGAGGTCGTCATCGGCGAGGAGACCATCCTGAAGAAGGAGGCTCCGCTGGTGGTGATGGAGAAGGACGCCCAGTCGGCGTAGCCGCCGCCCGCTCTCTCCCGCGCCGAGGGCCCTTCTGCCCGAGAACGCGCTCGAATCCGTCGAGCCGTTCGGGCAGAATGGCCGCATGGCCGACCGCAAGCAGCTGCGCCAGCAGATCCTCGACCTCGTGCGGCAGTACCAGGCCGCCGAGCCGCCCAAACCGTTCAACCCCGGCCGCGATCCGGTGCGCTACGCCGGGCGCTTCTACGACGAGTCGGAAGCTCGTCAACCTCGTCGACTCCTCGCTCGACTTCTGGTTGACGGCCGGCCGGTTCACCGAAGAGTTCGAGACCGGCCTCGCCGAGTACCTGGGCGTGGAGAACGTCCTGTTCGTCAACTCCGGCTCCTCGGCGAACCTCCTGGCGGTCGCCAGCCTGACGAGCCCCAAGCTGCGCGACCGGCGACTGCGGCCCGGCGACGAGGTGATCACGCTCGCCGCCGGCTTCCCCACGACCGTCGCGCCCATCGTGCAGCACCGCGCGGTGCCGGTCTTCGTCGACGTGGAGCTGGGGACCTACGTGCCGCTGATGGAGCGCATCGAGGCGGCCAAGAGCCCGAAGACGAAAGCCGTGATGATGGCGCACACCATGGGAGTGCCCTTCCCGGTCAAGGAAGTGCGCGAGTGGTGCGACCGCAACGGCCTGTGGCTCGTCGAGGACAACTGCGATGCCCTGGGCTCGCGCTACGCCGGGAAGCTGACCGCGACCTATGGCGACCTGGCGACCTTCAGCTTCTACCCCGCGCACCACATCACGACCGGCGAGGGCGGCGCGGTCTCGACTGCCAACGAGGAGCTGGCGCGCATCGCCCGGAGCTTCCGCGACTGGGGGCGAGACTGCTACTGCGCGGGCGGCGAGAACAACACCTGCGGCAAGCGCTTCAGCCAGCAGCACGGGCGGCTGCCCACGGGCTACGACCACAAGTACGTGTACAGCCACGTCGGCTACAACCTGAAGGCGACCGACCTACAGGCCGCGATCGGCGCGGCGCAGCTGCGCAAGGTCGAGGCGTTCGTCGCCGCCCGGAAGAGGAACCACGCCACGCTCCAGGCCGGGCTGCGGCGGCACGAGGAGCACCTGGTGCTGCACGAAGCGCCGCCCGCGGCCGACCCGAAGCTGGTTCGGCTATGTCGTCACCCTTCGCCCGGGCGCGCCCTTCCACCGCGCGGCGCTGGTGGGCGCGCTGGAGGGCGCCAAGGTCGAGACGCGCAACCTCTTCTGCGGCAACCTGCTCAGGCACCCGGCCTTCATGGACCTCGAGCACCGCGTGGTCGGCTCGCTCGAGAACACCGACGTCATCACCGAGCGCACGTTCTTCATCGGCGTCTACCCCGGGATGACCGAGGCGATGCTCTCGCACATGCTCGCCGCCTTCGACGCCTTCTTCGCGGCCCAGACGGCCAGGAAGGGATAGGGGAGGAAAGCGATGGCGATGCCGCGAAAGCTGCGCTGCACGGTCGAGTCGGTGGTCGACCACGGCGGGCGTGTCTACACCGTCACGCTCGCGCCCGAGGGGCTCGCGCCGGTGTTCCGCCCTGGGCAGTTCCTGCACCTGGCGATCGACCCCCACGACGGCGCCGGCTTCTGGCCCGACTCGCGGGTCTTCTCCATCGCCAGCTCGCCACGGGAGCGCAACCGGCTCTCCATCTGCTACTCGGTGAAGGGCGCCTTCACCGGCCGGATGGAGGCGCTGCTCAAGCCGGGCGTCGAGGTCTGGGCCAAGCTGCCCTACGGCGACTTTGTCATCGACCCCGCGCGCGACACCGTGCTGCTCGCGGGAGGGACCGGCGTCAGCGCGTTCACCGCCTTCATCGAAGGCCTCGAGGCCGGTCACGGGCGCAAGGTGCTGCTCGCGTACGGGGCGCGGACGCCCGAGCTGCTGCTCTCGCGCACGCTCGCCGAGCGGCGGGCGGCCGAGGTGCCGGCCTTCTCGGCCCTGCTCTTCGCCGACTCCGGCGCCGACGGTGGGTGCCAGGCCGGGCCGCTCTCGCTCGACGCCGTCTGGCCGAGGCTCGAGGCGATGAGCGAGCCAGTCTTCTATCTCTCCGGGCCGCCGGCCATGCTCGCGTCGCTGGGCGTGGGGCTTCGGTCGCGCGGCGTCCCGGACGAACGCATCCGCAAGGACGCGTGGGAGTAGCGAGGCCATGAGCGAGCTGCGGTACGGGTTGCCGGTGGCGGATCTCGACCACGTCCTGGCCTGCACGCCCGGGCTCTGGGAGGAGCTGCGCGGACGAAACCTCTTCCTCACCGGAGGCACGGGGTTCTTCGGAAGGTGGCTCGTGGGGACCTTCCTGGAAGCGAACGAGCGGCTGGGCCTGGGGGCGTCCATCTTCGTGCTCAGCCGGAATCCGGCCGGCTTCGAAGCGCGAGCGCCCGAGCTTGCCCGACACCCGGCGGTCCGCCTGCTTGCCGGCGACGTGCGCGACTTCGAAGGGCCCGAGGTGCAGTGCTCGCACGTCGTCCACGCCGCCGCCGACGCGCGGGTCGACGCCGACGACGCGGCGCGGCTGCGAACCTTCGAGACCATCGTGGGAGGGACCGGCCGCGTGCTGGAGTTCGCGAGGCAGAGCGGCGCGAAGAAGGTGCTGCTGGCGAGCTCGGGCGCCGTCTACGGCGCCCAGCCGCCCGAGCTGAGCCACCTCTCCGAGGACTTCACGGGCGCGACCGCGACGGAGTCGGAGCAGGCCGCCTACGGCGAGGGGAAGCGTGCGGCGGAGACGCTGTGCATGGCCTTCGGGCGCGCCCACGGTCTGGAGGCGAAGATTGCCCGCTGCTTCGCGTTCGTCGGTCCTCACTTGCCACTCGACGAGCACTTCGCCATCGGCAACTTCCTGCGCGACGCGCTGGGGGACGGGCCCATCCGCGTGGGCGGCGACGGCACGCCCATCCGCTCCTACCTGTACGCCGCCGACCTCGCCATCTGGCTCTGGACGTTGCTGTTCCGTGGGCGGCCGTTCCATCCCTACAACGTCGGGTCTGAAGAGAGCCGAAGCATCTCGGAGTGGGCGCACCTGGTCGCCGAGGCGGCCGGCGGGCGTCCGGTCACCGTCGCCCAACGCGCCAAGGACGAGCCCCGCGCCCGATACGTCCCGGCGACCCGGCGGGCCCGTGAGAGCTCGGGCTCCGAGCCACGGTGCTGGCGCGCGAAGCGATTGGCCGGACGCTCGAATACCTCCAGAGCCGAAGGATGCCATAGGGCAGGGGCGCCCCCAGGTAACGGGTTCTACCGGGTGCCGAACCTCGCTAGAATCCGGGGGCGGAATGCCCCCTGGAGAACCCTGTGAAAAACCAGATCTTCGAAGACCTCTTCGTTCTCGAGCTGGCCAACAACCACCGCGGCAAGCTCGAGCGTGGCATCAAGATCATCCAGGACTTCGGCCGGGTGGTCCGCTTCAACAGCGTGAAGGCTGCGCTCAAGCTCCAAATCCGCGACGTCGACAACTTCATTCACAAGGACTACCGGAATCGCACCGACCACCGGTACATCAAGAGGACGCTCGAGACGCAGATGAGCTGGCCGGACTACGCGACGTTGATCGCGGAGGTCCGCAAGAACAGCATGATCACGATGGCCACGCCCTTCGACGAGTACAGCGTCGACAAGTGCGTGGAGCTGGGCGTGCAAATCCTCAAGCTCGCCAGCTCGGACATCAAGGACTGGCTGCTCATCGAGAGGATCGCCAAGACCAAGAAGCCGGTCATCGCCTCCTCTGGCGGCTCGAAGCTCAAGGACCTGGACGACCTGGTCTCCTTCTTCAACCGACGGGAGATCCCCTTCGCGCTCAACCACTGCGTCGCCATCTACCCGTCCGAGGACCACGAGCTCGAGCTGAACCAGGTCGACTTCCTCAGGGCGCGCTACCCGGACAACGTCATCGGCTACTCCACGCACGAGCACACCGACTGGCGCAGCTCCATCATGATGGCCTACGCCAAGGGGGCGCGGACCTTCGAGCGGCACGTCGACATCGACTGGGGGGACGAAAAGGTCGCTCCTTACTGCTCGCTGCCCGCGCAGGTGGACGAGTGGTTCAAGGCGTACCTGAAGGCCAAGGAGATGTGCGGCGCTCCCGGCGTCTCCTGTCGAGTGCCGCCCGAGAAGGAGATCCGCTATCTCGACGCGCTGGTGCGTGGCGTCTATGCCAAGCGGGACCTGCCGGCCGGGCACGCGCTGCATGACGACGACGTCTACATGGCCATCCCTCTGGTCCAGGGGCAGATCTCCTGCCGGGAGCTGATGCGAGGAGAGGTGCTGCTCCAGCCGGTCGCCAAGGACCAGCCCATCAACATCAGCGACATCGACAGCCCGTATGCCGACCCGGCGATGCACGGCTTCATCAAGAATCGAGGCCTTCCCCGTGGCTGAGCCCGCCGGATTCCGGGTCGCGGACTACGTCGCGCAGTTCCTCGCGGAACGGGGTGTCCGCCACGTCTTCATGATCACCGGCGGCGGCGCGATGTTTCTCAACGACGCCCTTGGTTTCCACCCCGCCCTCAAGCCGGTGTTCCAGCACCACGAGCAGGCGAGCGCCATGGCTGCCGAGGGATACGCGCGCATCAGCGGCGGCGTCGGGGTGGTGAGCGTGACGACGGGTCCCGGCGGCATCAACGCGCTCAACGGGGTATTCGGCGCCTGGACCGACTCGGTTCCGATGATGGTGATCTCCGGGCAGGTCAAGCGTGAGACCAGCCTCGAATTCACCTCCGTGCCCGGGCTGCGCCAGCTAGGCGACCAGGAGGCCGAGATCATCCGGCTCGTCACCCCCATCACCAAGTATGCGGTGGCGCTGGGCGACCCAAGAGAGGTCCGCTACGAGCTGGAGAAGGCCTGGCACCTGGCGACGACCGGACGTCCCGGGCCGGTCTGGATCGACATCCCCGTCGACGTGCAGTCGGCGCGGGTCGTGGCCAGCGACTTGCCCGCCTATGCGCCGCCACCAAGCACGTCGCTTCGCACCGAGGAGCTCGACCGAGACGTGCGCAGGGCGCTCGAGAAGCTGGCGGCGTCGAAGCGTCCGGCGCTGCTGGCCGGCACCGGCGTGCGCGCGGCGGGAGCGATGGCCGAGTTCGAGCAGGCGGTGCGGACGCTGGGCATCCCGGTGCTGACCGCGTGGACGCACGACCTCCTCCCCACCGACGACGAGCTCTTCTGCGGCCGGCCCGGCACCATCGGGACGCGCGCCGGCAACTTCGTCGCCCAGAGCGCCGACGTGCTGCTCGTCGTGGGCAGCCGGCTCAACATCCGCCAGACGAGCTACAACTTCGCGGGGTTCGCGCCGCGGGCCTTCAAGATCCAGGTAGACGTCGACGACGCCGAGATGCGCAAGCCGACCGTGAAGATCGACGACAGGATCGTCGCGGACGCGCGAGAGTTCTTGGCGCGGCTCGCAACCCTGGCGCCCTCCTACGGCTTCCCCAGGGCGCGCGACCGGCACTGGCTGGCATGGGCCAAGGAGCGCGAGGTCCTCTACCCGCAGGTCCAGCCCAAGCATCGCGAGTGGCGCGGCAAGGTGAACCCGTACCACTTCATCGAGGTTCTCTTCGACGCGATGGCCGAGGGGGATGTCGCGGTCACGGGCAACGGCACCTCGTGCATCGCCACCTTCCAGGCCTCGCGGCTCAAGAAGGGGCAGAGGCTCTTCTCCAACTCGGGCAGTGCTTCCATGGGCTACGACCTGCCCGCGGCCATCGGTGCGGCCTTCGCGGCCCCAGCGGGAAGCCGCATCGTCTGCCTGGGAGGAGACGGCAGCCTGCACATGAACGTGCAGGAGCTGCAGACCGTCGTGCATCACCGGCTGCCCATCAAGATCTTCGTGCTCAACAACGCGGGCTACCTCTCCATCCGCATCACCCAGACGAACTTCTTCAAGCGCCTGGTGGGCGAGGGTCCGGCCAACGGCGTGAGCTTCCCCGACTACGTGAAGGTGGCGCAGGCCTACGGAGTGCCGGCGTGGCGCCTGGACGGACCGGACTTTGGGGAGAAGGTCAGGGAGGTCTTGGCCACGCCGGGCCCTTCGCTGTGCGAAGTCATCCTCGACGAGACCCAGCCGTTCGAGCCGCGCATGAGCTCGCGCGTGCTCGAGGACGGCCGCATCGTCACGCCGCCGCTCGAGGACATGTTCCCGTTCCTGCCGCCTGAAGAGGTCGCCCAGAATGTGCTCAGGGATTGAAGGCCTCTTCGGCGTCGAGGGCAAGGTCGCCCTCGTCACCGGCGGTCGCAGAGGGCTGGGCAAGGCCATGTCGCTGGCGCTGGCGCGCGCCGGCGCCTCGGTGGTCACGGTCGCCAAGAGCGCCGACGCCCCGACGGTCGACTCCAGCCTCGCGCAGCGGATGGACTACCTGCAGGCGGACCTGCTGGATCGGCAGGGGCGAGCGGGGCTGATAGACCAGGTCGTGCAGAGGTTCGGGCGCATCGACATCCTCGTGAACAACGCCGGGCTGCAGGAGAAGGCCCCGATCGCCGAGTACCCGCAGCGGCAGTGGGACGACGATCTGGAGTTGATGCTCACCGCCGTCTTCGACCTCTCGCGTCGGGCGGCCGAGACGATGGCCAAGCAGGGCGGCGGGAAGATCGTCCACATCGCCTCGGTCAGCAGCTTCCAGGCGGCACGCAACATCGTCGGTTACACCACCGCCAAGCATGGGCTCGTGGGCCTGACCAAGGCCATGGCCAACGAGTGGGCGCCGCTGAACATCAACGTCAACGCCATCGCCCCGGGCGTCTTCGAGACCGACATGGCCAAGGGCTTCCTCGAAGACCCGAAGCGTGCGGCGGAGATGAAGGGGCGGATCCCGGCGGGGCGCTTCGGCCGGCCCGAGGACCTGGTGGGGCCGTTGCTGTTCCTGGTCAGCGAGGCCAGCCGGCACGTCCACGGGCACGTCCTGCTGGTCGACGGCGGGTGGATGGGGCGATGAATGGATGAGAAGAAGACCGCCGTTGCGCGGCGGATACAGGCGAAAGACTTGCGCTGCGAGAAGCGCCAGCCGCTGCAGGACCTCATCCCTCTGCCCGCGCCCTTCGTGGTCTACGTCGATCCGACGAACCTGTGCAACTTCCGCTGCCGGTTCTGCCCAACCGCAGACCATGCGCTGATGCGGCAGATCAAGCGGGCTCCGGCGACGATGGGTCTGGATCTGTTCCGCAAGGTCATCGACGACCTGAAGGCCCTCGGGGTGCGGCTCAAGCTCCTGAGCCTCTACAAGGACGGCGAGCCTCTGGTGAACCGCGACTTCGCCGAAATGGTCCGTTACGCCAAGCAGGCGGGAGTCGCGGAGCGCATCTGGACCAAGACCAATGGCGCGCTGCTGAACCCCGAGCTGAGCCAGAGGATCGTCGAGGCCGGCTTGGACATGATTTGCGTCTCGGTGGAGGGCGTCAGCAGCGAGGCCTACCAGCGCATCTCCGACGTCAAGCTCGACTACGAGGCGTTCGTGGGGAACGTGCGCGCCTTGTTCGAAAGGCGCGGCCAGTGCGAGGTCTACGTCAAGATCGCCGACAGCGGGCTGAGCAGGGCGGAAGTGGACCAGTTCTACCGGGACTTCGAGCCGTACGCGACGCACATCGCCGTCGAGAAGCTGATGGGCTGGTCCAACTCCGGAGTGAAGGACTTCACCCTCGGCACCAAGCCGGACACCTACGACGGCCTGCCGTTCACCCCCAAGGACGTGTGCGCCTACCCGTTCTACTGCCTCGCCGTGAACGCCGAAGGGTCGGTGGTCGTGTGCGCCAACGACTGGTCGTATGCGACGGTGGTGGGGGACGCGAAGACCCAGTCGATCCGAGAGATCTGGGAAGGCGAGGCGCTCCACCAGTTCCGGCGGATGATGCTCGAGAAGCGGCGGTGCGAGAACGCGGCCTGCGCCGACTGCTTCTACCTACAGATCGTCCCGGACAACCTGGACCCGTATCGCGAGGCGCTGCTGGCGCGACTGGCGAAGAGCCGGAGAGGACATGAGTGAGGTCAGCGCCAAGCGGCTGATCAGCGTCGTCACGCACTGCTACAACGAAGGCGAGAATGTCTTCGAGGTGGCGGAGCGCATTCGCGAGGTCTTCGCCAAGCTCCCAAGCTACGAGTACGAGCACCTCTTCATCGACAACTGCTCGACCGACGGAACGAAGGACGCCTTGCGTCGCCTGGCGGGGGGGGATCCCAAGAATCAAGGTCATCTTCAACAGCCGCAACGTCGGCGTCGAGCGCTCGGCCTTCCACGGGTTTCTGCAGGCGCGGGGCGACGCCGTCATCCCACTCGCGTGTGACTTGCAGGACCCGCCCTCGCTCATCCCCGAGCTCGTGAAGAAGTGGGAGGAGGGGTATCAGGCGGTCCTGGCGGTCAAGCAGAGCGCGGGGGAAGCGGCCTCGATGTACCTCATCCGCCGCCTGTACTACGCGGTGATGAACCGCCTGTCCGAGATTCCGCTGCAGCAGAACTACTACGGCTTCGGGCTCTATGACCGGGTGGTCGTCGAGGCGCTCCGGCGCATGGGGGACCCGGTCCCGTACTTCCGCGGCATGGTCATGGAGGCGGGCTACCGCCAGGCCGTGGTTCATTTCGACCAACCGGCGCGAAAGCGTGGCAAGAGCTCATACAACCTCTTCCGCCTGTACGGCGTGGCGATGCTCGGACTCACCAGCCACAGCCGAGTGCCGCTGCGACTGGCCGCGATGATCGGCTTCGGCATGTCCGGGCTGAGCTTCCTGGTGGGCTTCGTCTACCTCGTCTACAAGCTGATGTATTGGGACCAGTTCACGCTGGGCCTCGCACCGCTCCTGGTCGCCGTCTTCTTTCTGGGGTCGGTGCAGCTCTTCTTCACGGGCGTCCTGGGCGAGTACGTCGGCGCCATCTACAGCCACGTGCAGCACCGGCCCCACGCGGTGGAGGCAGAGCGGCTCAACTTCGACGCCGCCGCTCCGCCGCGCTTGGTGGAAGGGGACCGCGCCCCGGAGGCGCTGCCGACGTCGGGGACGCTCGCGAGGAAGTGAGCGACAAGGCGGCCAGCTCCTCGACGGGCGGCAGCACCCGAAGAACTGGGATTCACGGAAGGCGGGCACCGCACCTTGGGACTGGCTCACCGGTCACGACTGCTCCCGATGGGAGTCCTGGCGATCGCGGTGCTGGCCCCCTACGCGCCGCTGCTGACCGGCGCCGCCATCCCCGTCCCTGACGACCTCTTCATCTCGGACCTGGCGGACGCGGAGCTTCCCCGGGCGAATCGAGGCGGCGCGCGTGCTCGCATCCGGCGAAGCGCCGACGTGGACGCCGCGGGTCTTCACCGGCGCCCCGGTGGGCCTCGACCCGTTCTCGCTGCCCTTCTTCCTGGCGCTCTCGCCCGCGGCAGGGCTCGGCTGGCTCATCGCCTGTCACCTCCTCGCTGCAGCGCTGGGCGCCTACGCGCTCTCTCGCCGGCTGGGAGCCAGCCGGTCTGGGGCCTTCCTCTCAGCCTTTGCCTACGCGTGGTCTGGCTACTTCGTCTGCCAGCTCCGCCACCTGGGCATCCTCGGGACGGTGGCGTACTTCCCGCTGGCGCTGCTGTGCCTGGAGATGGCTGCGACGGGCGGTGCCCATGACCTGGCGGCCGCGCGGCTCGTGCCTCTCCGCCGGCGGCTCCTCTGGCTGGTGGGGTTCGCGGCCGTCTTCGGCTGGCAGCTCCTCGCCGGCTTTCCCCAGTCGGCCTACTACGCAGCGCTGGTCTACGGCGGGCTCACGGCTGCGCGGACGGTCTGGCTCCTCGCGCCTCTGGAGAGGGGATTCGGGACCCGAGAGCGTCTGGCCCCGGCCCTGAAGCTCGCCACCGGCGCGCTGGGGGCGGTGCTGGTCGCCGCCGTGATGGGCATGGCTGCGCTCCTGCCCATGAGCGAGCTCGGCAGGTGGTCGGACCGGGGCGCCGGCGTCTCCGTGGAGTGGGCGACGACGCCCAACTACTGGCCGCCGAACGCACTCACCTTCCTCGTCCCCTATTCCAACGGCGACATCTCCGAGGACACGTACGAAGGCGGGAGCCTCTTCTGGGAGGACTACGGCTACGTCGGGCTGGCCACGGTGCTGCTGGCGCTCTTCGCGGTGGTCTCCGGCCGCAGGCGCTTCGCCGTCGTCTTCTGGGCGCTCGCCACGTTGCTCGCCTACGGCCTGGTCGTCGGGAGAGCGGGGCCCTTCTTCGAGATCGCGTTCAGGGTCCTGCCGGGTATGAACCGGTTCCGCTTCCCGACCCGCTTCCTCTTCGTCGTGGAGCTCGGGCTGGCCCTGCTGGGCGGGCTGGGGCTGACCTACCTCCAGGAGCTCGTCGGACGCCTGAAGAACGAGCGGCTGCGCGCGCCGCTCGGCTGGGCCACGGTCGGGCTGGTGGCGGTCACGGTCGCCGACCTCCTCGTCGTCAACCGCCGCCAGAACCCGATGGCCGACGCCGAACGATGGCTCGCGCCTCCGAAGACGGCGCAGCTCATCCACGCGAGCGGCGAGCAGGGCCGGGTCTACAGCCCGCTGGCGACCAAGCACCACATCGCCACCTTCCACGCCTCCCACGGCTGGAGCGGCGACCTGTCGCTCTACGAAGCGCACCGCGAGCTCCTGCAGCCCAACTCCAACCTCCTCTATGGCATCTCGTCGGTCGACGGGTACGCCGGCATCTCCCCGCGGTGGGTCGTGGACCTCATCGGCGACCACAACCGGAAGGGCTTCCTCCAGAAGCTCTCGACTTTCGACGCCCAGGGCTTCGGGGTCGCACCGGGCTTCTACGAATGGCTGGAGGCGCTCTCGGTCCGCTGGCTCATCTTGCCGTTCAAGCTCACCGACGCGCGCCTGGAGCACTTCGCCAGCGCTCCGCCTGCCGAGCTGCACCGGCTGCGCAACACGCTTCCGCGCGCCCGCATCGTGACCCGCGCCCTCCTCGTCACCTCCACCCAGGACCTCTTCGACCAGACCATCTCCGGCAAGCTGGATCCCCGGACGGTGGCCGTCTTCCAGAACGAGGCCCAGGCGTCGATCGTCGAGGCCGTCAACGCGCTGCCCGCGGGCGCAGCCGGGACGGCTCGCATCGAGCATGACGGCGCCACCCGGGTGACGGTCGCGGCGTCGGCTCCGCAGGGGGGATTGCTCCTGCTCGCCGACACCTTCTACCCGGGCTGGGAGGCGACGGTCGACGGCCAGGCCGCGAAGATCCACCGGGTCAACCTCGCGCACCGGGCGGTGCTGCTCGCGCCGGGCGAGCACCAGGTCGAGTTCACCTTCCGCCCGAAGAGCTTCCAGTGGGGCTTCCGCCTGTCCGCTCTGGGCGCGGCCATCCTTGCCGCGGCCGCGCTCGTGTTGGGGCGGCTCGAGCGCCGGGCGGGCGCAGGGAAGGGGACGGCGGCTGCAACGTAGTCAGCCTTCGTAGCGGTCGAGCTGGCCGAGTGAGAAGGCTCGCATGTCCGCCTTCTCCGCGTGCGCTCGATACCAGGCGACGGTCTGCTCGAGCGCCTGGTCGAGCCCCCATCGGGGCCACCAGCCGAGCCGGGCGTGCGCCTTGGAGCAGTCGAGCCGCAGCACGTTCGCCTCGTGGGGAGCCTCCGCGCGGTCGTGCCGCCACGACGCGCCGTGGCCCCAGAAGCTCGGCGAGGCGGTCGGCCAGGTAGCTGACCGGCTTGGCGTCCGCCTCGGCGGGAGCGAAGTTCCAGGCCTCGGCGAACTCGGCGCCTCGCTCGCCGAGCAGCCCCTGCGCCACGTCGAGGTAGCCTCGCAGAGGCTCGAGCGCGTGCTGCCAAGGCCGCACGAAGTTCGGGTTGCGAACGATGGCCGGGGATCCCGAGGCCATCGCCCGCATCAGGTCGGGCACGAGCCGGTCCTCGGCCCAGTCGCCGCCACCGATGACGTTGCCGGCCCGGACGGAGGCGACCCGCGGCCGCTCCTGGCAGAACGAGCGGCGCCACGAGGCGGTGACCAGCTCCGCGCAGCCCTTGCTCATGCTGTACGGGTCGTGCCCGCCCATCGGGTCGATTCTCGCGGTAGCCCCACGGCCACTCGCGGTTCTCGTAGCACTTGTCGCTGGTCACGACGACCACGGCCCGCACCGACTCGGTGCGCCGGCAGGCCTCGAGCACGTGCGCCGTCCCCATGACGTTGGTGGCCAGGGTCTCGAGCGGCTCGGCGTACGAGCGGCGGACGATGGGCTGGGCGGCGAGGTGGAAGACGACTTCGGGGGCGAAGCCCTGGACGGCGCGACGCACGGTCTCGGCGTCGCGGAGGTCGCCCAGCTCCGAGCGCATCGCCGCGCCGACGCCGCAGGCCTCGAAGAACGAGGGCCGTGTGTTGGGCTCGAGCGCCAGCCCGCCAACCTCCGCCTCGAGGCGCTGCAGCCAGAGGCAGAGCCAGCCGCCCTTGAAGCCCGTGTGGCCGGTGATGAAGACCCGCCGGCCCCGCCAGAAGTCGCCGCGCGTCGCCGTCACCATTTCACCCACGGGGCCCGCCGGGTGGCGAGCAGCTCTTCGAGGTGGTTCTTCTCGCGCAGCGTGTCCATCGGCTGCCAGAAGCCGCGGTGGAAGAAGGCGCGGACGTGGTCGCTGGCGGCGAGCCTCTCCATCGCGTCGCCCTCCCAGGGGGTCCCGTCGCCGGCGATGTAGTCGAGCGCGCCCGGGGAGACCACGAAGAACCCGCCGTTGACCCAGCCGCCGTCGCCGATGGGCTTCTCCTGGAACTTGACGACCCTGGTCTCCTCGAGCTCCAGCGCGCCGAAGCGCCCCGGGGGCTGGACGGCGGTCACCGTCGCGAGCCTGCCGTGGCGGCGGTGAAAGGCGATGGTCGCGCCGATGTCGACGTCCGACAGGCCGTCGCCGTAGGTGAAGCAGAAGTCCTGCTCGCCCTCCAGGTAGCGCGCGACGCGCTTGAGCCGGCCGCCGGTGGCCGTCGTCTCGCCGGTGTCGACCAGCGTCACGCGCCACGGCTCGGCCTTGCGCTGGTGGACCTCGACCGCGTTGTTGGCGAGGTCGAAGGTGACGTCGGAGGTGTGCAGGAAGTAGTTCGAGAAGTACTCCTTGATCAGGTAGCCCTTGTAGCCGCAGCAGATGATGAAGTCGTTGATGCCGTAGCTGGAGTACACCTTCATCAGGTGCCAGAGGATCGGGTGGCCGCCGATCTCCACCATCGGCTTGGGGCGGACGACGGTCTCCTCGCTCAACCGAGTGCCGAGCCCACCGGCCAGGATGACGGCTTTCATGGTGTCGCGAGCCTCGCGGCCCCTCCAGAAGGAACGAGCCCGAGCGTACGTTTGGCCCCCAGAGGGGTCAAATTCTCCCCAGGGCGGCCAGGAAGTTGCCCGGCGGCCGCTCCGGGGCTTAGCTACAGCGACGATGGCACGCCTGCTCGCGATGGTCCTGGCCGGTGGCCGGGGCGAACGACTCGATCCCCTCACGCGCGACCGCGCGAAGCCCGCCGTGCCTTTCGGCGGCCGCTACCGCCTGGTCGACTTCGTGCTGTCCAACTTCGCCAACTCGGGCGTCCTGCAGATCAAGGTCCTGACCCAGTACAAGTCGGACTCGCTCAACACCCACCTGACCCGGACCTGGCGCCTCTCGGAGATCCTGGGGCACTACGTCCAGCCGGTCCCCGCCCAGATGCGCACTGGCGCCGAGTGGTTCAAGGGCTCGGCCGACGCCATCTACCAGAACCTGAACATCATCACCGACGAGAACCCGGAGTTCGTCTTCATCTTCGGCGCCGACCACATCTACCGCATGGATGTGCGGCAGATGCTCAAGTTCCACCGCGAGTCGGAGGCGGACTGCACGGTGGCGGCCCTGCCGGTGCCGCGGTCCATGGCCTCCGAGGTCGGGGTGATCGAGGTGGACGCCAAGGGCCGGGTGCTGGGCTTCGTGGAGAAGCCGCGGCCGGAGGCGGCCAAGACGCTGCCCAAGGACCCCACGCGCGTGCTGGCCTCGATGGGCAACTACATCTTCTCGGCCGACGCGCTGGTCCGCGAGATCATCCGCGACGCCGCCCGCACCGACAGCGCGCACGACTTCGGCCAGTCGATCATCCCGGAGATGACGGCGGGCCAGAAGGTCTTCGCCTACGACTTCCTGCAGAACAAGATCCCCGGGCAGACGGAGAAGGAGCGCGGCTACTGGCGCGACGTCGGGACCATCGACTCCTACTTCCAGGCCAACATCGACATGACCGCCATCGACCCGGTCTTCAACCTCTACAACGAGCAGTGGCCGGTCTTCGGCGCCCAGCATCACCACGCGCCCGCGAAGTTCGTCTTCAACGACCCGGGGAGAGACCGCGTCGGCCGCGCCACCGACTCGCTGGTGTCGGAGGGCTGCATCGTCTCCGGCGGCCACGTGCACATGTCCGTCCTGTCGCCGCGGGTGCGCATCAACTCCTATTCCTACGTCGAGAACTCCATCCTCTTCGAGAACGTGCAGGTCGGCCGCAACGCGCGCATCCGGCGGGCCATCGTCGACAAGAACGTGGAGATCCCCGCGGGCACCACCATCGGCTACAACGCCGAGGAGGACCGCAAGCGCTTCTTCGTCACCGAGGGCGGCATCGTGGTCATCCCCAAGGGCATGCGGGTCGAGAAGAGCTGACGGGCCCCTGTGCTCCGGTCGGCTTCCGGCCGGGCAAGCGTCTCGGCAATCCTGGACGACGACTGCGGTTCGGCGCTTCGCTTCTCTCCGAACCGAGGCCTCGCCCGGCCAAGGGCGCGAAGGGTAGATTTCGGCCGTGTCCACCGAGTCGCAGCCCGCCCTGCAGGAGTCTCGTCGCGCTTCTGCCGTCGCCGGCGCGGCCGTGCTCCTCGCCGTGGTCGTGAGCCTTGCGCCCTCGCTGAGCGGGACGTGGGTCTGGGACGACCGGGAGTGGGGCCCGCGGCCGCTCTCCCTGGCGGACTCGATCCTGGGGACGTCGACCGGCCTGTGGCGCCCCGCCTCCGACGTCACGATCGCGGTGGTGCACGCGCTGTCGCCGACGCCGCTGGCGCACCGCTTGGCGGCGCTGCTGCTCCACCTGCTGGCCGTCGTGCTCGTGTGGCGTGCGGCGCGCGCGCTCGGCGCCCGCCCCCTCGCCGCTTGGACCGCCGCTGCGGTGTTCGGCCTGCACCCGGCCGCATCGGAGACGGTCTGCTGGATCGGCGCCCGGACCGAGCTGATGCCGAGCCTGCTGCTGCTCGGCAGTTGGGCCGCGTTCCTCTCGGGCCGCCCGGTCCTCGCGGGTCTGCTGGCTGCCTTCTCGCCCTTCGGCAAGGAATCCTTCCTGCTCGCTCCCGGCTCGCTCCTCCTCTGGGGCTGGGGGACCCGGCGCAAGCCCTGGACGGCGGCAGGGGTGGCGCTCGCCGGTGGCCTGGCGTACCTGGGCCTGCGCGCCCTGCGGTCAGGTCCCCTCCCGGTGGGCGCCATCGCGGCGGACCCCTTCGGGGCGATCGGGGCCGCCGGGCTGCGGATGCTCGAGCTTCTTCTTCGTCACCGGCAGCGCCGACACGTTCGTGCCGTTCCGGCCCGCTCCGCTGGCGGGCGCAGTCGTGGTGGGGGTGGTCGCCGCGCTCGCGGTCGGGGCCTGGCGGCGGCCGGCGGTGGCGGCTCTCGTGGCGGGCCTGCCGCCGCTCTTGCCCAGCGCCATCGCCGTCGCCAGCACGCGACTGCTGGGCGACCGCTACTACTACGTGCCTCTCGCAGGGGCCTGCCTCGCACTGGCACTCGTGGCCGAGCGGGTCTGGGACCGGTGGCCGCGTCTGGCGCCGGGGCTCGCCCTGGTGCCCCTGGTGCTCGGAGCTGGGACCTTCGTTCGCGCGGGGGATTGGGTCGACACGGCGCACATCGCGGCTGCTTCTCTGCAGCGAGATCCCGAAAACGGCCGCGCCGCGTTCGCCTACGGGTTCGCGCTGCACACCGAGGGGCCCGGCTGCGCCGCCGCCATCCCGTGGTACCAGCGCGCGCTCGACGCAGACGCTCGCGTCCCGGCGAACCTCGTCGCCTGCCTCGTCGCGGAGCGGCGCTTCGAGGAGGCGGTGGCCCTCGCTCCAAGGGTTGCGCCCGAGAGCGCGGCCGGCGCTCGCAACCTCGCGCGTGCCTACGCCTCGCTGGGGCAGACCGAGCCCGCCCTCGCCGCCGCGCTTCGGGCGACGCAGCTCGCTCCCGGGCAGTCGGCGAGCTGGACCCTGCTCGGACGAGATCCAGGCTCGCGCCTCCGACGGCCCCGGTGCGCAGACGAGCTTCACCCGCGCTCTCGAGCTCGAGCCGGGTGCGGCCGAAGCTCGTGCGGAGTTGGCCAAGCTGCGCGCGAAGGCCGCAGGCCCGGTGACGCCGGAGAACTGAGGGCAGCGCGGCTCAGTTCGGCTCGCCGGCCTCGGGCTCTTCGCTCTGGTCGATGGCCTGGAGCATCTGCTCGAGCTGCTCGCGGCCGACCTCGTAGACCGTGTGGCAGAAGGCGCAGGTCGCCACGGCCTTGCCCTCGCGCTGCAGCATGTCGTCGATCTCCTCGCGCCCCATGGCGAGCACCGCGCGCAGGACCTTGTCGGCCGAGCAGCCGCAGACGTACTCGAGCGGGTACTCGGCCAGCACGTCCAGGTCGCCGCCGACGTGCGCCGCGAGCGGCCGGACGAGATCCATGGCCCGCTCGGCCACGGCGGGGAGGCCGTTGGCCTGGATGAGCGCGCGCGCCTCCTCGACGGCCCCCCGCTTCGCCTCGGGCATCGCCTGCACGAAGAGCGCGCGGACGCGGCCCAGCCGCTCCGGCCCTTCGGGCGCGACCTCGAGAGAGATGGCCGTCTCGATCTGCTCGGACTCGAGGAAGTAGCGCTCGAGGTCCCGGGCGAGGTCGAAGTGCTCGAGCGCGATGGAGCCGCGGTAGAACTCGCCCGCCTTCAGCTCGCGCAGCACCGAGAGCCCCCCGGTGCCGCCCCAGGCGCCCGAGGCGTCGAACGGGCCGCCGGTGGTCAGGAAGTTCACCTGGGCGTTCTTGACGTAGCCGCGCGCGCGGCCTTGAGCGTCGGCGTCGACGAACAGGCCCTTGATCGGCCCGTCGCAGGTCACCTGCAGGTTGATGCGCGCCTGGCCGGCGAGCAGGCCGGCGACCCCGAAGGCCGTGGCGAGCCCCTGGGCGAGCACGCCCGCCGAGGTCGGCATGCACTCGTGGATGGCGCGCGCCCGCCGCGCGGTCTCGGTGCACAGCAAGCCCACGACCAAGAGATCGGACTCCTTCAAGTGGACTCGGACTGCCTCGTCTCGCATGCCGCTGCTCCTTCTTCGCCGCTCGCGAATCGAATCTACAGGCGCCCGCGTGGTCCGGGCGAGCGAAAGCAACGTCGTTTCGGTGCTCCAACCACCGGGCGTTGCTCCCTGCAACCACTGCTCGCTGCGCCCCAGCCAACCCCTTGAAATCCGGGCCGGTCCCGGCGTGGCAAGCCCCTTGCCTATTGGCAGGCGCGAGGGCGCTGCCTGCGCCGCCGAAAGGACCCCGAGATGGAAGCCATCGAAACCCTGATGTTCGAGCACCGGTTCATCGAGCGTGGGCTCGACGCGCTCGAAGGATTCACGCGGACGCTGCATGGCCAGGACGGCCGCGAGGAGCTGGGCCGGTTCGTCCGGTTCCTGCGCGGCTTCGCCGACCGGCTGCACCACGGCAAGGAAGAGGACCTGCTCTTCACCCGGATGTCCGAGGTGGGCTTCCCCAAGGACAGCGGCCCCATCGCCGTGATGCTCCACGACCACGACGCCGGCCGCGCGCTGGTCACGGAGATGGACGAGCTGTCGCGGCGCCCCCAGGCGTGGAGCGACGCCGAAGCGGCCCGCGTCGCCGAGGCGGCTTCGCGCTTCGCCACGCTCCTGCGCGACCACATCCGCAAGGAGGACCGGATCCTCTACCCGATGGCGGAGGAGCACCTCTCGCCCCAGGCGCTGGACGCGCTGGGCGTCGAGTTCGACCGCCACGCCGCCGAGCACACGACGGCCGAGCGCGAGCTGACCGAGCTGGGCGCGGCGCTCATGACCCGCTGGTCTCCCGACCCCGAGAGCGCCTGCCCTCCGTCCGAGTGCGGCACGTGCGCCGGCTGCGGCGGGCTGCCCGCCGAGGATTTCTAGCCAGCCCTTCACCCCGAGCCCGTCGAGCGGGCCCATCCCCTTCTTCCAGCCCCAGGAGAACAACCATGGTCAGCCACAAGACTCGCGCCGTACTGCTCTTCGTGATCGTCGCCGCGTTCAGCGTCCTCATCTTCGGAGGCGCGCGCATCGACGAGTACAAGCCCCCCATCCCCGAGACCGTCGTCGACTCGTCCGGCAAGGTCGTCTTCACCGGCGCCGAGATCGTCGAAGGCCAGCGCTACTACCTGGCCCGCGGCGGCCAGCACATGGGCTCCATCTGGGGCCACGGCGCCATGCTCGCCCCCGACTGGTCGGCCGACGCGGTGCACCGCACGGCGCTGGTCACCGCTGGCCTGAAGGCGGGGCTCACCGCCGAGCAGGCTCGCACCTTCGACCAGCGCGCCCTCGAGGCGCTGCCGGCCGGCGAGCGCGGCCGGGTCGAGTCCCTCGTCGCCGAGGAGCTGCACACCAACCGCTACAAGCCGGAGACGAAGGCGCTCGTCCTCTCGCCCGGCCAGGAGGCGGCCATCCCCGCGCTGACCGCCTACTACACCGACCTCTTCAGCAAGGGCAGCGACGCCATGTCCATCCCCGCCGGGACGGTGGACTCGCCGGAGAGCGGCCGCAAGGTGACCGCCTTCTTCTTCTGGACCGCCTGGTCGGCGATGACCAACCGGCCTGACGCCGATTACACCTACACCGCCAACTGGCCGTTCGACCCGCTCGCCGGGAACAAGCCGCTCGCCGGGGCGCTGGTCTGGTCCATCGTCAGCGTCATCCTGCTGATCCTGGGCATCGGCCTGGCGATCATCTGGTACCGCCGCAACGAGGACGCCGAGCCCGCCGGGGAGATCAAGCTCGCCGCGCTCGCCGAGCCCAAGGCGACCCCCAGCCAGCGGGCCACGCTGCCGTTCTTCCTGGTCGCCATCCTGCTCTTCATCGTCCAGGCCCTGCTCGGCTCGGTGACCGGCCACTACGCGGTCGAGGGCAACCACCTGTTCGGCATCGACACCGGCAGCGTCATTCCCTACGCCGCGACCCGCACCTGGCACCTGCAGCTCGCCGTGTTCTGGATCGCCACCTGCTGGCTGGCGACCGGCCTGTTCATCGGTCCCGCCGTGGGCGGCATCGAGCCCAAGGGCCAGAAGGCGCTGGTGCTGGCGCTCTTGGGCGCGCTGGTCGTCGTCGTCGTCGGCTCGCTGGGCGGCACCTGGGCGAGCGTCGTCGGCAAGTTCGGGGGCGACGGCTTCCTCTTCGGCCACCAGGGCTACGAGTACATCGAGCTCGGCCGCATCTGGCAGGTGGGCCTCATCGCCGGCATGGTGCTCTGGCTCGTGCTCGTCTACCGGTCGATCAAGCCGGCGCTCAAGGCCGAGCAGGACCGCGGCGGGCTGACGCACCTGCTCCTCTACGCTTCGGTCTCCATCCCGCTCTTCTACTCGATGGGCCTGTTCTACACGCCGGGCACGCACATCTCGAACGCCGACTACTGGCGCTGGTGGGTCGTGCACCTCTGGGTCGAGAACTTCTTCGAGGTCTTCGCCACCGTGGCGCTGGCCTTCGTGCTCACCCGCATCGGCGCGGTCAAGGCGCAGGGCGCGCTGCGCACCGTCTACGCCTCCATCCTGCTCTACCTGGGCAGCGGCATCATCGGCACCTTCCACCACCTGTACTTCACCGGCACGCCGCTCTTCATCACCGCGCTGGGCGCCAGCTTCTCCGCGCTGGAGGTGGTGCCGCTGACGCTCCTGGGCTTCGAGGTCCACCAGAACCTCAAGCTCGCCCGCGCCGGCGGCCAGGACTCGCCCTACCGCTGGCCGCTCTACTTCTTCGTCGCGGTGGCGTTCTGGAACATGGTTGGCGCCGGCGTCTTCGGCTTCCTCATCAACCCGCCCATCGTCCTCTACTACGCGCAGGGCCTGAACACGACGCCCATCCACAGCCACGGCGCGCTCTTCGGCGTCTACGGCTTCTTGGCCATCGCGCTGATGCTCTTCTCCATGCGCCACGTGGTCGCCAAGGCGGCGTGGTCGGACGGCCTGCTCAAGTTCGCCTTCTGGGGCCTGAACATCGGCCTGGCCTCGATGATGGTCTTCAGCCTCATCCCGGCGGGCTTCTACCAGTTCGTCGAGGGCATCCGGCACGGCATCTGGTACGCGCGCAGCCCCGAGGTCACCGGCTCGCCGTTCATCCACACCGTGACCTGGATGCGCGTGGTGCCGGACCTGATCTTCGACGCCGGCGCGCTGGCGCTCCTGGCCTTCGTGGCCCGGGCGATCAAGGTCGACCTGGCGCTGCGCAAGGGCGTGACGGAGAAGCGTGCGCCCGAGGCGCTTCGGGGCACGGAGCCGGAGCTCTCCTAGGACGTCCGAGTCGCCAGCGTGGGGCGCCCTCGCCTCGCAGACCGGGACGAGGGCGCCCATCTCCAGGAGCGCGTCATCATGAACCTGCGGATGCGGTTGCGACGCCGCGATGCAGAGGCCTTCGCCGAGCTGTGGGCGAGGCAGCAGCGGGGGCTGTGGAGCATCGCCCGTGCGGCGCTGGGCGCCGAGGCCGCCGAGGAGGCCCTGCGACGGACCATCGAAGAGGCCTGGGCCCAGTGCGAGGAGGCGGGCCCCGACGCGGAGGCGTGGCTGACGGGAGTGCTGGGCCGCGTCCTCCTCGAGGGCGAGAGCGAGTGGTCGACCCGCTCCGCGCGCGCCGAGACCGGCGAGCCAGGACGAAGGTTCGAGGAGTTCGAGGCGCTCGAACCGGCAGAGCGGATCCTGCTGCTGCTCCATCACCTGGGGGGCCTCGACGCCGAGGCGCTGGCAGGCCTGGCCAGGCGGACGCCGTCCGCCGTTCGCCGGGCGCTCCATCGCGGGAGATGCGCTCTGGTCGCGAGCGCTCAGGAACCGGGTCGCAGGCAGGGGAAGGGCAGCCCGGACCATCGACAGAGCAGACCCAACACACAAGGAGGGACCCATGCTTCGAATCACCGTAGTCGTCGCCGCAACTCTCATGGCCACGGCCGGGCAGGCGAGCGCCCACTGCGATACCGCTGACGGCCCGGTGGCCGTCGCGGTCGCTCAGTCGCTCGGGACGGGCGACCTCGCGTTCACGCGCGTCTGGATCAAGGACGGCGCGGACGAAGAGCTGGCGGCGGCGTTCAAGAAGGCGATGTCCGTCCGCAAGCTTTCGACCGAGGCGCGCGAGCTGGCGGACGAGTCATTCCTGGCAACCGCCATCCGGCTCCATCGCGCTGGCGAGGGGGAGCCGTTCACGGGCATCAAGCCCAAGGGGACGGATCCCGGCCCGGCGGTACGGGCGGCAGACCAGGCGATCGCGATCGGCTCGCTGGCGCCGGTCGAGAAGCTCCTGGGCCCCGAGCACTGGGCGGCCCTGGAGGCGAAGTTCAAGCCGCTCGCGGGCAAGCCGGTCCCGCCCAAAGACGTGGTGCAGGGGCGCAGATGGGTCGAGGCGTACGTCGTGTTCGTCCACGCAGTCGACGGGGCGTGGCGCGGCGGGACGAAAGGTTGCGGTCACGGCAAGGAGCCGCACGCCGAGCCCAAGTGAGAAAGGCTCCCCCCGGGGTTCATGGACCGGCGCCTGCTGCCGGTCCATGTTGATGAGCGCTGACATATCTTACGCAGCTCAGGAGCGCGGCTGTGGGCGCCGCTGGAAGCGCCCCGCCGCGGCTCGAGTGCTGGAGCGAAGAGCAAGCGCATGGGAGACTCTCGCGGTTCGTCAGCCTGGCTGGCGACTCACGGAGGGGTTCCCTCGATGCGCCACAGTCGCTGCTCGATCGCGCTGCAAGTCCTGCTCTCGGTGACGGCGACGGTAGCGGCGGGCTGCGGGAAGACTGACTGCCCTGCTGGAAAGCACGTCCTGAACCAGGGCGACCTGACCCGCGACCGGACGTGCGCGTCTTGTCCCAGCGGGACGTTCGCAGCCGATGCGAACCTGGAGGACTGCACCGCTTGGCGGGACTGCCCTCCAGGGACCCGCGTATCCCAGACGCCCTCGGAGAAGGCTGACCGTTCCTGCACGCCCTGCTCCGACGGAACCTATTCCGCGGAGACCAACAGCTTGGCGTGCCTCGGCCACGAGCCCTGCGCGCCGGGAACGTGGCATGCCGTCGAGCCCGGTCGAACCGCCCCGAGCCAGTGCGTGCCTTGCGGCTTGGGCTCGTACTGCGCCGGAGGCTTCGCGGCCAGGCAAATCTGTCCGGCTGGAACTTGGGACGACGACGTCGACCCGAAGACCCCGTGCCGCGTCTGCCAGAAGGGGACGTACTGTCCCGGCGGTGCTCGGGAGCCCATCGACTGCCGCTTCGGGGGCTGGGATCACGACGCGGACCCTGCGACCCCGTGCGACTCCTGCGCGCCGGGCCACTTCCTCGTCGACGGGGACTGCACCGAGTGTCCTGACGGAACCTTCAGCGAGGATTCCGGAATCCCCGCCTGCCGGGCATGGAGCGCGTGCCCCGCGGGGACCTTTGTCGCCAGGCGTCCCGACGCCAGTCACGACCGCCTTTGCGCAGGCTGTCCCAGCGGCACGTTCACTTCGGGGATCAACGAGGCCGGCTGCACTCCGTGGACGACCTGTGTCGCGGGCACCTACGTGGCCAACGGGCCTTCCCCGGGCGAGGACCGACTCTGTGCACCCTGCGCTCAGGGGACGACGACTCCCGGCGAGAACCAGACGACCTGCTTCGCTCCATACGAGTGTCCGGCTGGCACCGTCCGGGAGTCGGACGGCTGCGGAGCCTGTGACGCCGGGCAGTACTGCGCCGGAGGCTGGGCGGTCTTCGAGTGGTGCGCGGAGCACGACGGCTTCGACCACGACCGCGACCCTGCGACTCCGTGCCTGCCCATGGGCACGTGCCGTCCCGGTCAGTTCATCCTTTCGGAGGGCAACGACCTCGCGGATCGCGTGTGCACGCCGTGCCCGCCCGGGACGTTCACCGTGGCGGAGAATGCTTCAGCATGTGAGCCGTGGATGGAGATGTGCCCCGCCGGCTCCTTCACGGTCGGCAGCCCGAGCCTCGATGAGCGACCGAATCTGCGCGCCGTGTCCCTCCGGCGAAGGCTCCAGCGAGTGCGGCGGCTGCCTGCACGGCGGGTCGGTGGATTCGCAAGGCGCCTGCGTCTGCCCTCTCGGGGCCTGGGGTGGACGCTGCGAGCTCACGACCCTCGACCTGGCGGTGGGCTCGTCCTACCTCTGCGTCCTCAAGTCGAATGGTGTCGTCGCCTGCTGGGGCGACTGCTGGGGCCCTGACGCCTACGCGATCTCGCCCGCGCCGGGGCTCTACTCCGCTCTGGCGGGAGAGCGCACGTCCGCGTGCGGGTTGAAGAGAGACGGGACGATCAGCTGCTGGGGAGAGAAGCCAGTCTTCGCGCCACCGGCGGAGCAGTTCGTCTCCTTGAGCGACCGGTGCGCGCTGAAGGCGGACGGGACGGCGCTGTGTTGGGGCACCTGGTGTGGTCAGCCGCCCTGGAACCCGAGCGGGACCTTCCAGTCCTTCTCCTCGACCATGGACAGCTACCTCGAAGGGGCGTGCGGCGTTCGGCCGGACGGAACCGTGGAGTGCGCACAGCGGGGAGATGCGTTCACCGCCTCGGAACCGGTCGCGTCACCGGGTGGCGCCTTCCTGTCTGTCTCGGCCGGCTCGGAGTTCTGCGGCGTGAGGCGGGACCTGACGGTGGCGTGCTGGGCGAGAGAGCGCGGCAGCCAGCCGGTCGACGTGCCGCAGGGAACCTACGTGTCCGTTGCGGCCGGCCAGGGCTACAACTGCGCCATCCGAACGGACGGCTCGCCCGCGTGCTGGGGCTCCTCGAGCATTCAGGCCTCGTTACCTTCGGGAGCAAAGCTCGTGTCGATCTTCGCCGGCCTCGGCAGCGCATGTGCCATCAGGACCGATGGGACCTTCACCTGCTGGGGAGAATGGGCCGACCACTTGCTCGGCCTGATCACCAAGGACTGACCGCACGCGGAGCACGCGGCGAAAACAAGAAGCGCCCCGCGCTGCAGCACGGGGCGCTTCGGATGCGAAGACCGCTACCGCTGAGAGCCGGTCTAGAACGGGATGTCCGGGTCGTTGCCGCCACCGCCCTGGTGACCGCCGCCGCCACCACCGCCGCCACCGCCACCACCACCGCCGGCGCCAGGATCGACGGGCTCGAAGTCAGGAGGAGGCGGGCCGAAGTCATCGCCGCCGCCGCGCGGGCCACCGCCGCCGCCCTCGCCCTTGCCGCCCAGGAACTGCACGAGGTTCGCGACGATCTCCGTCGTGTACTGCTTCTGGTTTTCCTTGTTCATCCACTCGCGCGTCTGGATGCGGCCCTCGATGTAGACCGAGCGGCCCTTCTTCAGGTACTGGCCGCAGTTCTCGGCCTGCTTGCCCCAGACGACGATGCGGTGCCACTCCGTGCGCTCCTGCTTCTGCCCGGACTCTTGTCGGTCCACTGCTCGTTGGTCGCCACGGTGAAGTTGCACACCGGCTGGCCGCCCGGCGTGTAGCGGACCTCGGGGTCCTTGCCCAGGTTGCCGATGATGATTGCCTTGTTCACGCTCGCCATCGCTCTGCCTCCTTCCGATGCCCCACCCGTCTCGGGTGAGGTGCGCTTTCGATGCCCCGACCGTTTCGACCGGAGCGCGCAGGTTGCTCGGTCCCCCATCACCGAGTGCGCGTCACCTTAGCAGAGGGGTCCGACATTTCGCCAAACCTGGAAAAACGAGCGCCTCTGGGGCGAACGTCGCACGGGGCGGTGTCGGCCTTACCTTCCACCCTTCGCCGCCGGCTGCCCCAACTCCCACGCGCGCTGGACGATCTTCATCGAGCACTCCTCGGCCGCCCCGCCACAGGACTGGAGGAGGCCCGTATTGCCCTTGAAGAGCCCGAAGTCGCCGCGGATGTCCGAGCCCTTGGCGTGGTGGAGCTTGGCGAGCTCCGTCTTCCTGGCCTTCTTCAGCTGCGCCCGCTCGCTCTCGTCCAGGCCCGCCAGGAACCGCTCCGCCGCCTCGTCCACCGTGCGCGGCCAGCCTTCGTTCTGCGCGGCGGGCGTTGGCTGAGGCGCAGCGCACTCCGAAACGTGCGCAACGTGCAGCCGCTCGAGCCGTCCGCCGGGCTCGTCCCACAGCGCCAGGAAGCCTCCGAGCACCGGCGCCAGCACCAGATCCTGCGCGTTGGCCGGGTTGGGGTCGGCGTGCAGCCCTGCGAGCGTGACGCTCCACTCTCCGCCGCGCAGCCGCCAGGCATGCACTTTCGCCACGCGGCTCGCATCGAGCTCGGTCCAGGCCAGGGTCAAGGAGTCGTCGCGCGAGGAGATGGCCGAGAGCTTGCGCGGACCCTTGCCGCCGGCGGTCGAGGGCGGGCCCACCGCGGGGTCGAACCGGTCGCCGGCCCAGCGCGCCACGGCGAGCTTCGAGGTGGTGGGGATGCTGCGGTCGGGGACCTCGACGAAGGCCAGCACCAGCCACGCGGATCCCGCCGCCTCCAGGACCGGACTGCCCAAGGTGGCGCCTGCCGCCGTGGCCTGATCGTGCAGCCGCTCCCACTTCTTGGCCGGCGCCGACCACCGCGCGACCCGCACCCGCGGCGCCGCCTCGGAGCCGCCGACCCACGTCAGCCACGCGCGGCCCGACTCGTCCAGGTAGAGCGATGGCTCGAACGGCCGCGAGTCGCCGCCAGCATCCACGCTCTCGCCCAAAGGCTCCCAGGCGTTTCCCGACCAACGCGCGACCTGCAAGCCGCCCTCCGGCTGGGTCCAGGCGAAGAAGGGCGAACCGTCGCGCGAGACGCGCAGCGAGGCGTCGAGCGGCGAGCCTTCGCCCGGAGCCGCTGCCCTCAAGCCGTCGCCCAGCGCAACCCACTGCTTGCCGTCCCAGCGCGCGAGGTGGATGCGGGTCAGCCCGGCGGTCGTGGCCCGCCAGGCGAGCAGGGGATTGCCGTCCAAGCCGACGGCCAGCAGGGGATTGCCCGCTTCGCCCTTCGCCGGCGACGGCAGCTTCGCCCAGCCCCCGGCCGCGCGCTTACGGACCTGGAGGCTCGGCGCTCGCCTCCCAGGCGACGAACGCGTCGGTGGGGCTCACCGCGGCGAGGGCCGGAGAGATCCCCGCAGCGCGCACGTCCTTGGCGGCGAGCGAGCCCTCGAAGAGGGTGGAGCACGAAGTCGAGGGCGCGGGTGCGTCGGTGGCGGAGGCCGCCAGGACGAGTGACAAGCAGGCGCTGAGCATGGGCCGAGCCTAGGCCGCGTCGCTCGGGCCGGCAAACACCGCTATGCTGCGGACCTTCCACACCTCGCAGGACAAGGAGGGTCGTCATGGCCAAGCGTGAAGCGAGCGGGTCCGAGCAGGGCGCGGCGTTGCTCAAGGCCGTCGAGCGGATCGTGGATTCGCCGGCGAAGATCCGCGCGCACGTCGAGGCGGCCGCCGAGAAGATCCGGGTCTCACTCCCCGACGACGCCACCGAGGTCCAGGTGCGCAGCGCGCTCGAGCGCGACCTCGTCTCGCACTACTCGAACCGCACGGCCATCGCCGGCGGCGCGGCGGCCCTGCCGGGGCTCATCCCCGGGCTCGGGAGCCTTGCGGCGGTGCTGGGCGGCGGCCTGCTGGACATGACCGCTTGCCTCAAGTTCGAGGTGGAGATGGTCCTCGCGCTCGCCGCCTCGCGCGGCTACGACATCGAGGATCCGCGCGAGCGCCAGCTGGCCTACCTGCTGGCGGCGGCGCACACCTACGAGGCCTCGGGCGGGCTCAACCCGCTGCCCGACCTGATCAAGACCGAGATCGACGCCATCTGGCACTACACCCCGCGCCAGCTGGGCAAGCTCGTCGCCGCGCTCTTCGTCAAGCTGGCGATCCTCTTCGCCGGCAAGAGCCTCACCCGCGCCATCCCCTTCATCGGCATCGTCGTCTCCAGCGCCACGAACAAGACGCTCACCTCGCGCGTCGGCAAGTCGGTCATCAAGGCGCTCGACGGCCGCGCGAGCGCACGAGCCGCCGCGAGCCCCAAGCCCGCCGCCAAGCCGAAGGCCCACGCCAAAGCCAAGAAGGCACCGGCCCGCAAGAAGAAGCCCGCGGCATGAGCCTCAAGCCCTGGCAGTGGCAGTCGGGACGCCTGCTGTCCGACTGCCGGATCTTCAAGCTGCGCTCCGAGACCTTCCGCTCGCCCGCGACCGGGAAGGACCACGAGTTCTACGTCCTCGAGAGCGGCGACTGGGTGAACGTCATTCCGTTCACCGAGGCTGGCGAGCTCATCCTGGTGCGCCAGTACCGCGTCGGCCGGCGCGAGATGTCCCTGGAGGTGCCGGGCGGAATGGTCGACCCCGGCGAGTCGGCGCAGACGGCGGCGGCGCGCGAGCTGCTGGAGGAGACGGGCTACGCCCCGCGCGAGCTGCGCTCGCTGGGCACCATCGACTCGAACCCGGCGATCCTCACCAACGTGACGCACAGCTACCTGGCGCTGGGCTGCGAGCTCAAGGCCGCCACCCACTTCGACTCGACCGAGGAGGTCGAGCTGGTGAAGGTCCCGCCCGAGCGCATCGACGCGATGCTCCGCTCGGGCGAGATCCGCCACCCGCTGGTCGCCGTCGCCTTCCTGCACTGGAAGCTCGCAGGGAGTCCCACGCGCTGACGCGACCTATCGGCTCGGCGTCGTCGAGCCCTGCGCACAGGGGTTCATGCAGGACGACATCTGCTGCGCCATGCCGCGGATGCTGTTGACCTGGCTTGGGTTTTTGGCGTCGAACCGGACGATGGCTCCCTGCGGCGTGTCCTGAACGGTCACGTTCGCCATCTGTCCCATCTGCATCTGGCTTTGGCCGCACATGCCGTGCATCGGCATCGAGCCGGCGGTTGAGCCTGAGCCCATTCCGGCACCGGACCCAGTCCCGGTGCCCATGCCCATGCTGCCGGCTTGGTGGCCGGGACATGAGCACGCCGGCGGGGCGGTCGTCCCCGAGGTGTCGTTCTGCGCGACGGCGGTGCCGGCGAGAGCGGCCGAGACGGCGAGTGCGGCGATCAAGGTTCGAAGCGACATGTGTGTTCCCTCCCTCGCCCTCCGCTCGAGCGCGGAAGGCCACCTTGCTGCTCCCAAAGGTAGGGTGTGCCGCCACATCCGGGCGCTTTTCCGGCGCTTTGCGACCGCCCGTTCGGGAGCCGTTCGGCGGCGGCCGGGCCCGGGAGGGTGACCCAGAAGCTCCCGTGCGGCGGTCCGAGAGGAGGCGAAGCGCATCCAAGGGGCCAGGGAGACTCCCGTCCCATGAACGCACTCGCCACCGCCCAGGCGCGACCAGTCCTCGTCCGCGAGCTCGTCGCGCTGACCAAGCCGCGCATCACGACGCTCAACCTCATCGCGACCGCGGCGGGCTTCGGCCTGGCTCCGGCGGGCACGTCGGCCTGGACCTTCGCGGCGACGATGCTGGGCACGGCCCTCATCGTCGGCGCGGCCAACGGCCTGAACTGCTACCTGGAGCGCGACCTGGACCGGTCCATGGCGCGCACCCGCAATCGCCCGCTTCCCGCCGGGCGGCTGAACGCCTTGCTCGCGCTCTTCTTCTGCATCGGCCTGGCGTTCGCCGGGGTGCCGCTGCTCACCTTCGGCGTCAATCCGCTGGCCGGGCTGCTGGCCACCTCGGCGCTGGTCGCCTACGTCTTCGTCTACACGCCGCTCAAGCAGCGCAGCTCGGTGGCGCTGCTGGTCGGCGCGGTCCCGGGCGCGGCGCCGCCGCTCATCGGCTGGGCGGCGGCGACCGGGCAGATCGAGCTGCCTGGCCTGGCGCTCTTCGCGCTGCTCTTCCTCTGGCAGGTGCCGCACTTCCTGGCGATCACGCTGTACCGCAAGGAGGACTACGCGCGCGCCGGCTTCAAGATCCTCCCCGTCGAGCGCGGCGAGGCCTCGACGCGGCGGCGCCTGGCGCTCTACCAGGTGGCCACCGTCGCGACGAGCCTCGCCCTGGTTCCGTTCGCCGGGGCCGGTGCCACCTACGCCGTGGCCGCGGTGGTCTTGGGCATCGGCGTCCTCGCCCACGCCTCTCGCGGCCTGCGAGCGAGCGCTGACGCCAAATGGGCGCGCTCCTTCTTCATGTCCACCAACCTCTACCTGACGCTGCTCATGGCCGCGCTCATGGTCGATCGGTACGTCCGCTAGCGCCATGCTCGCCTCGACAGCGCAGCCTTCGCCTCTGGCTCCGCAGGTGCTCGCGGTCCAGGGCCTTACCTACCGCTACGGCGACCGTCTGGCCCTGTCCGACCTGGAGTTCGACGTCCGCCGCGGCGAGATCCTCGGGCTGCTGGGGCCCAACGGCGCCGGGAAGTCGACGCTCTTCGGGCTGCTCACCGGTCTTTCGCGCCCGCAGGCCGGACGGATCCTGCTGGACGGCGAGCCGCTCTCGCCCGAGGACGGCCTCTTCCGCGCCAGCCTGGGCGTCGTCTTCCAGCGGCCGAGCCTGGACGGAAAGCTCACCGCCCGCGAGAACCTCGAGCTGGCGGCCCAGCTCTTCGGGGTGCCGCGCGGCGAGCGACGCAGCAGGGCGATCGAGCTGCTCGCCTGGATGGAGCTGTCGGAGCGGGAACGGGAGCGGGTCGAGACCTTCTCCGAAGGCATGAAGCGGCGGTTGGAGCTGGCGCGCGCCCTGGTCCACCGGCCCCGGCTGCTGGTGATGGACGAGCCGACGCAGGGGCTGGACGAAGGCGCCTTCCAGAAGACCTGGGCGCGGCTGCGCGAGCTCAAGCGTCGCGAAGGCCTGGCGGTGGTGCTGGCGACGCACCGGGCCGACGAAGCCGAGCAGTGCGATCGGCTCGCGGTGCTCCACCGCGGCGTGCGCATCGCCCTGAATACGCCAGAGGCTCTCCGTGCGAGCGCCGGAGGCGACCGCGTCGTGATCGAAGCGGACGATGCCGGCGCTCTCGGGCCGATCCTCTCCGAGCGCTTCGGGGTCGAGCCTCGGGTCGCCGGGCACACGCTGGTCTTCGAAGCCTCGAGGGCGCACGAGCTGGTTCCGCGGCTGGTCGAGGCCCTTCCGGCAGGGCGGGTTCGAGCGATCTCGGTGCGGCGGCCGACGCTCGCCGACGCCTTCCTGCGGCTGACCGGAACGGCGCTCGAGGACGATCGCCGTGCTTCCCCGGTCGGACAGGCCTACCGCGAGGAGGCGAGCGCATGAGCCAGGCCGTCGCCAGCCCTGTCTCGGTCCCCGCGCTGGGGCGCTCCCGGTCCGCGAGCCACGCGCTGTCCACCGTCGCGGTCCTCTTCGCGCGCGACTGGATGCGGCTCCTGCGTCAGCCCAGCCGGCTCGTGGGCGCCCTGGGGCAGCCGCTCATCTTCTGGCTGGTCATCGGCGGCGGCTTCGACGGGACCTTCCGCCTGCCGGGCACCAGCACCGGCTACCTCGAGTACTTCTTCCCAGGCGTCGTGGTGATGGTGGTCCTGTTCACCAGCATCTTCGGAGCGATGTCGCTCATCGAGGACCGACGCGAGGGCTTCCTGCAGGCGGTGCTCGCCGCGCCGGGTCCGCGCGCCAGCGTCGTCGTCGGCAAGGTGCTGGGGGGAGCGAGCGTCGCCTGGCTGCAGGCCATGGCCTTCGTGGCGCTGGCGCCCGCCGCCGGGTTTCCGCTGGGGCGCATCTCCTTCGCCGCGCTGGCGCTGGTGCTGGCGCTCTCTGCCATCGGGCTGGCCGCGCTCGGCTTCGCGCTGGCGTGGAGGGTCGAGTCCACCTCGGGCTACCACGCGGTGGTGAGCCTGCTGCTCGTGCCGCTCTGGGTGGGCTCGGGTGCCATGTTCCCGGCGACCGGTCCGCTGCTGGGCCTGGCCCTCCGGGCCAACCCGGTCGCTTATCTCGTCGATGGCGCGCGGCAGGCCTTCTACGGCGGTGTGCCGCCACCCGGGACCGGGCTGGGAACCTCGCTCGCGGCCGATCTGGCGATCGCCGGCGCCTTCGCCGCGGCGACGTTGCTCGCCGCCCTTGGTTCCTGCCGGCGGCGGTGAAAGGAAGGGAAGGGGAGTGCGGGCGATGGACCTTGGACAGACGCTTCCGACCCTCAACGCGGTGCTCAACGCCACGAGCGGGCTGCTGCTCGCGACCGGCTTCTGGGCCATCCGCCGTCGAAGGATTCGAGCTCCACCGCAAGCTGATGCTCGGTGCCTTCGGCTCTTCGACGCTCTTCCTCGTGAGCTACCTGGTGCGCTTCGCGCTCACGGGCGTCCACCGTTACCCGGCCGAAGGGCTCTCCAAGACGCTCTACCTGGCGATCCTCGCTTCACACACGTTGCTGGCCGCCGCAGTCGTGCCCCTCGTCCTGCGAACGCTCCACCTGTCGCTGTTCAAGGAGCGCTTCGACGACCACAAGCGCATCGCTCGCTGGACCTTGCCCGTCTGGCTCTACGTCTCGGCCACCGGCGTCGTCATCTACCTGATGCTCTACCACCTGGCCCCCCGCCTGGTCTGATCGCGCGGAACCTCGCAGAAGGCGTGGCGAACGTGACACGGGCGTCCAAGCTGCCCCGCCCTGTGGGCTCGTGTGGGTCTAGTGAAATTGAAGGGTTACGCCGCCCGGCGAGCTGGCTGCCGAGTTGCAGGTGGTGCGGCGTGGAAGTGACGACAGGCCTTTTGGGAACGCCTGTTGGAGGCAGGGATGAGCCAGCGTCAGAAGAAGCAGACCCACTCCGCAACCCCGAGCAAGCCAGCCGGGATCCAGTCGATGGATGAGAAGCTGTACGAGCTCGTGCAGCAGGCCGTCAGGAAGCTGGCTGCCGCGCAGGCCGGGGCGACGAGCTAGAAGTCGTCGTCGTTGTCCTCGGGGATCTCCTCGGCCTCGTCCTCTTCGTCGGCCGCCGGCTCCTCGTCGGTGCTCTCTTCTTCGATCGCCGGCTCCTCGACCACCGCCGCTGCCGCACGCCGCTTGCGCTCGCCCTTCTCCGGGGCCCGTAGGGCGGGGCTCTCCCGCTGGTCGGCACCACACTTCGGGCAGATCGGCTCGGGCTTCTTCAGGTCGTAGAACTTCGCTCCGCACTTGAAGCAGGTGTACTTCGTGCCCAAGTCCTTGGCGGCCATTCGGCGAACCTCGCGGTGGTTGTGGGGCCCAGCGACTAGCGTGAAGCGCCCCGGCTCGACGGTCCGGCCTGATTAGCCAACCGCGGCGCCCGTTGTCAAGCGCGGCCGAGCGGTAGGCTCGGCGCTATGAAGTGCGGTCAGCGCCCTCTGGAATCCAAATTGACCGGTGGCAGCCCGGCTGGGAGAATGGCCTCCTTCGCTGGGGTAGTTGACCGAAAGGCTGAAGAGATCCGTGCGGTTCACCTGCGACAAGTGCTCGGCCAAGTACACCATCGCGGACGAAAAGGTCCGCGGGAAGATCGTCGCCGTCAAATGCAGCAAGTGCGGCAACAAGATCACGGTCAATGGCAAGACCTTGGTGGCCCCCGAGGAGATCCCCGAGGAGCGCACCCGCGTCGCCTCGCTGACCGACCTTGACGCGCTGCGCGCCCAGGAAGCGGCCGCCGCCGGGGCGTCGGCCAAGGCGGCGCCCCCGCCTCCACCACCTCCACCAGCACCCAAGGCTGCCCCTGCAGACGAGCCCGCCGACGACGGCCCGGCCTTCTCGGAAGGCTGGCACGCCATCATCGACCGCCAGCAGGTGGGGCCGCTCACGCCGGCCGAACTGCGCAAGCACCTCGTCAGCGGCAAGCTGAACGCCCGGACGTACGTCTGGCGCGACGGACAAGGGGACTGGAAGCGCGCCTCCGACATCGAGGAGTTCGCCGCGGCCCTGGCTCCCAAGCCGGCCGCGCCGCCGCCCGCGCCTGCCCCCCCACCGGCCCCGGTCGTCGCCGCCGCCCGGAACTCGGTCTCCATGAAGCGGCCGGCGCCCAAGAACGGCGCTCCGGCTCCTGTCGTCGAGACCCGGCCGGTCGCCAACGACTTCGAGGTCGAGGACCGGCCCACCGTCCAGCGCTCGGATCTCGACGTCGCCTCGCTCGTGAAGCAGGCAGGTGAAGAGCACGAGCCCGCTCTCAACGACGCCGGCTCCGACAGCGCGACGCTGTTCGATCCCAGCGTCGGCAACGAGGAGCCCGCGGCCGAGGCGCCCCGCGCCGACCCGTCGGCGGCCAGCTTCTTCGACGAGCCGGCGATGACGCCCGACGAGGCCGCGGCCGCCGCCGATGCCAGGGAAGCGGAAGAGGCCGCTGCAGCCGCCGCGATGGACGCTGCGCAGGAGCCGGCGTCGCCCGCGGCCAAGGGCGACCTCAAGTCGATGCTGTTCGACGACGAGAACGAACCGGTCACCGGCAGCCACGGCAAGCCGCTCGACCTCGCCAACGAGATCGCGGGCGACCTCGACAAGAAGGCCGACCCGTTCTCGAAGGTCCCGGACAACCCCAACATCTCCAAGCCCGGGGAGATCGGCGAGCAGACCCGCTTCTTCATGAACAAGGCGGGCGTCACCCGCCGCAACCCGCCCTGGAAGATCGCCCTCTTCGTCGTGCTGCTCATCGGGTTGCCGGTGTCGGTGCTCTACGCGCTGTCGCTCTACAACGTCGAGTTCCTGCAGATCCAGACCGGCGTCGACGACACCGGCCACGAGGTCAAGGCCTCGGTCTTCACGACCGAGGGCTTCTCGAGCCTGCGCGACGTCCTGCTCAAGAAGAAGCCGGCGGACAAGCCCAAGGCGCATCCCAAGCCCAAGCCCCCCGCCCCGAACCCCAACGCGGGCGCGAGCGGAGACGGCAAGAAGCCCGAGGACACCAGCGGCGGGCAGGTGGTCGCCAAGGCCGACATCAAGTTCGACACGCTCACCGACGACCAGCGCAAGGCCATGGCCGACGCGACCAAGGACACCAACAGCAACGGCCCCAAGGTCGACCCCAAGCTGCTCGAGGACAAGCTGCAGGTCGACGGCAAGGCGGGCCTGGACGCGGCCACGGTCGCCGAGGTCTTCTCCAAGAACATCAAGGCCTTCCAGGCCTGCGTCGAGACCGAGATCCGCCGCAACCCGCAGTTCAAGGGCGGCAAGGTCAACATCGGCTTCACCATCGGACCCTCGGGCGTCGTCACCAAGGCGAGCCTCGACCGCGGCGACCTCGAGGGCACGGAGCTCGGCATCTGCCTGAAGAAGAGGGCCAGGACCATGGTCTTCCCCTCGTTCGAAGGCGAGCCGTTCGACGTGGAGAGCCCGCTCATCATGGCCAAGGGGATGTAGGGCCCCTGCCAGAGGTCTTAGGCCGGAAGGCCCCATGTTCTTCGACGGCAAGCCAGAGCTGCTGCGTGCCTTTCGTGCGGGGGACCGCAAGGTCCTCCGCGACGTCTACGCAGCCTACGGCGAGGTCGTGCACCGCTACTGCCGCGAGCGGCTCAAGGGCGCCTCGGACGCCCGGGACCTGGCGCAGGAGGTGTTCATCACCGCCTTCAAGGAGGATGCGCGCCTGCGGTACTCGGGGCTGTCCTCCTTCCAGGGATTCCTGCTGGGCATCGCCAAGAACTTCCTGCTCCACCGCTTCCGCGCGGACCGGGTGCGCGAGGCGGGTGCCGAGCAGCTCTCGGCCGAGGCGGGTGGCGTCGAGCCGAGCGAGGCGCCTCCGGTCGACCGCCGCCTCGAGGAGGAGGCGGTCGACAAGCTGCTGGCCGCCTTCGTCGCCGAGCTCGACGAGCGCGAACGCCGCTTCTTCCAGGAACACATGGTCCCCCGGCCTCCGCGCCGCCAGACGGCGGAAAAATTGGGGATGAGCGAGGACCAGGTCCGCTACCTGGAGAAGAAGCTCAAGGAGAAGGCGGTCGAATACCTCAAGCGCGTCGGCTACTTGGAGGTCGCCGGCGCCGAGCTCAAGAAGGCGGCGGCCGTCGCCGCCCTCTTCATCGCGCTCTTTCCCAACTTCGGCGGGGCCCCGGAACACCCGTGTGACGGAACTCACATCGGGAGCCTGCGATGAACGAGCGAAAAGCCAGAGCTCTCATCGAGCGACACTTCGCCGAAGCCCTGCCTCCCGCGGAGTTCAAGAAGCTTCGCGAGCACCTGTCGGCCTGCCAGGGCTGCAAGGCGCACTACGACAAGCTGTTCGCCTTCGAGGCGAGGTTCGACGGCGGCAAGGCCGAGGTCGAGCGGATCGGCGAGGCGGTCTTCGCGGCGATGGAGCCGCAGAAGAAGGGCCTGCTCGACGGAGTCTTCGCCTTCACCTGGCCGTTCCCGCGGATGATCGCCGCCGGTGCCGCGGCGCTGGTGGTGGCGCTGGTGCTGGTCCCGCAGATCGTCCGGCGCGGGCCGGGGCCCTCGCCCATCGCCGCCGACTCCGACTTCGCCGAGCGCGGCGCCAACGCCACCTTCGGCCCGAGCCTCCTCGCGACCTGCTTCCGCGACGTCGACGGCAAGATCGAGTCGATGCAGCCGCTGGGCGTCGAGCCCGCGCCCGCCTGCCCGCGCGGAGGACGGATCGCCTTCGCCTACCGCGACGCGCGCGTCTCCGACCAGCTGGCGGTGCTGGCGCAGCGCGGTCGCGAGGTGACGGTGCTCGTCTGGCCGACGCCGCTCGAGGCCGGCCCCGGCAAGCGCCCGATGCAGGGCAGCTTCGTCATCGACGCCGACGCGCCCGAGGGCGAGGTCAAGCTCGTCGCCGTGTTCGGGCAGGGCCTGGACGCCAAGAAGCTCGTCGCCGCGCTGGAGGAGGGCCGCGAGGCGGGGGCGGCCGCGGGAGAGAACGCGCTGGTGCGCGTGCTCCCCTACCGGCTGGAGAAGAAGTAGCAACGAAGCCGGCCGGTGGGCCGGCCATCCGAGGTTGCCGATGCGCACGACCCTCGCCGCGTGCCTGCTCACCCTGCTCGTGGCGGTCCCTGCCCAAGCGGCGGTGAGGACCTACGCCCTGGTCATCGGGGTCAACACCTCGGTGGACCCGGGGGTGGCGAGCCTGAAGTTCGCCGACGACGACGCCGCCAAGTACGCGCGCCTCTTCGACCGGATCGCCGACTCGACCACGCTCCTGACCGTCTTCGATGCCGACAGCCGCTTCGTCTACAAGGACCTGGCCGAGCGCGCCCTCGTCCCCGACCGCGCCACGCTGAGCAAGGCGCTGACCGACCTGCGGGTCGCGGCGGTCAAGGAGCACGCCGCCGGCAACCAGATCGTCGTCTACTTCGCCTACGTGGGCCACGGCGCGCGCGACAAGAGCGGCGAGGGGTACGTCAACCTCACCGACCAGAAGTTCTTGCGCAGCGACCTGCGCAAGCTGGTCATCGAGCAGCCCGCCAACCCCGCCGCGCGCTTCGACACCCTCCACGTCATCGTGGATGCCTGCTCGGCGTACTTCGTCGTGCACGACCGCGGCGGGACGGGGCCGGGGCTGACGCCGGCGACCGAGGACTACTCGGCGCGGATGGGCGAGCTGTTCGGGGCCGGCACCGCGCCGGAGAAGACGCCCACCGTCGGCTTCCTGCTCGCCACCACCGGCGACGTGAAGGTGCACGAGTGGTCGGCCTGGCGGGGCGGCGTCTTCTCGCACCTGGTGCGCAGCGGCTTGTCCGGCGCGGCGGATGTCGATCTGGACGGCAAGGTCACCTACCCCGAGCTGGGTGCTTTCATCGCCGCGGCCAGCGGCAACATCCGCGACCCGCGAGCCCGCGTGGACGTGACCGTCTCGCCGCCCCCGGCCAAGTCCGACGCGGCGCTGAGCGATCGCAACAAGTTTCAGCCGCGGCAGCTCGTCTTCCTGGAGCCTGGGATCGGCGGCCACTTCGAGATCGAGACCGAGGAAGGCGAGCGGGTCATCGACCTCAACAAGCCCCGCGGCCTGGCCTCGGTCTTCGCCGTCTGGGGCGCGGGCAAGTACTACCTGACCGGCACCGAAGGAGAGACCAAGCTCGACTTCTCCAAGAAGACCCTGGTCGCCTCCAACACGATGACCTTCGGCGAGCGGCGGCGCGCCGACCGCGGCGCCATCGATGAGGAGTACCGGCGCGCGCTGTTCTCCCGGCCCTTCGACTACTCGTTCTACCGGGCCTACTGCTCCCTCCTGCGCCTGCCCACGGCGGACGCGCCCACGCAGCCCATGCTCCCCGAGGAGCTGAACGAGAAGGAGGCCAAGGAAGTGAAGGTCGCCGTGGCCGAGCCGCCGGTGCAGCCGGAGATCAAGGCGGTGCAGCCGGCGCTGAAGCCCGTGGAGCCAGAGCCGGTGCCCCTCGCCCCGGTGCGGCCGTCGCAGCGGCCCGCGACCGAGAGCGCGGGCAACACGGTGCGCACTGGCGCCTGGGTGGCGCTGGGCGCCGGCGTGGTGCTCGGCGCCGGGGCCGCGCTGGGCTTCGGCCTGGGAGCCTCCGCGAAACAGGCCACCACCGAGTCGATGGTCTACAACGGCGTGGGCTGGGGCGCCTCGGTGACCGGCGGCGTCGCGCTCGTCACCGCCCTCTCGCTCATCGCGCTCGACCTGACCAAGCCCGAGGCCCCGGTGCGAGTCGGCGTGAGCGGGAACGGCGTCGCGGTGGCAGGCCGCTTCTAGCAAGCCCACGTATTCGGGCCTGCGCGGCAAGCGGCCTTGCGCGACGGGGCACCGCGCCGGGGGCCAGCCGCCGGCCCGCTATCCCGCGAGCTCGGCGTCTTGGGCGGCCTGCACCCGCGACGGTCCCAGGTGCCGGGTGCGCTCCAGCGCGCGGTGGGCCGCGCGGACCAGCTCGTCCGCCTTGTCCTTGCCGAAGCGCGGGAAGTCGGCGAGCCCCACCGAGACCGTCGCCTTGCGCTTGGTGCCCTGGGCCTCCAGCGGCTGCTGCCGCAGCGCCTCGACGAAGCGGGACGCCGCCACCTTGGCCCCCTCGATCTCCGTCTCCGGCAGGAGCACCACGAAGGCGTCGAAGTCGATGCGGAAGACGCGGTCGGCCACGCGGAAGGTGTGGCGCAGCGACTCGGCCAGCGCGGGCAGGAGCGGGTTGGCGCTGGCGGAGCCCAGGGCGTCGCCGTCGTCCATCGCCACCATCAGCGCCGAGAGCGGGCGCCGGTACCGCGCCGCGCGCGCCACCTCGTGCGAGAGGGTCTCCTTCAGCTGCGGGTAGGTCCCCACGCCGGTGAGCAGGTCGGCCTGCGGGTCGCTCTGCGGGGAGTCGGCGTCGGTGAGCCGCTTCTTGGCCAGGACGGCGGTCACCCGGTTCTGCAGGTCGGCCAGGCGGAAGGGCTTGGTGACGTAGTCGTCCGCGCCCAGCTCCATGGACTTGAGCTTGACGTCGACGTTGCTGTCGGCGGTGAGCAGGATGACCGGCATCGCGCGCAGGGCGGGGGTGTCGCGGACCTTGCGCAGCACGCCGAAGCCGTCGACCTTGGGCATCATCAGGTCCAGGAGCGCGAGGTCGGGCACCGGGGGGGAGAACAGGTAGGCGAGCGCCTGCTCTCCGTCGGCGGCCGCCAGCACCTCGTGCCCCCAGCTCTCGACGAGCTCCTTGAGCAGGTTGCGGGTGTGGGCGTCGTCGTCGGCGATGACCACCCGGCCCTTCGCTTCGGTCGCCATGGCGTCACCCCTCCGGCCTGGGCAGTCTCGAGTCGAACCGAAGTCTACTGCACGAAGCCGTCCCGCAGCTTGTTCTCGAACCGGGTGTACTCGCTGAACAACAACAGGGGTACTTCGCCGGTGGGCCCGTTGCGCTGCTTGGCGACGACCAGCTCCACCTCCAGGCCCTGCGCCCCCGGCGGCGGCGCGCCCTCCTCGTCGTCGTTGATCTCCTTGTGGATGAACATGACGACGTCGGCGTCCTGCTCGATGGAGCCCGACTCGCGCAGGTCGGAGAGCATCGGCCGGCTGGCCTTGCCGCGCCGCTCCTCGACCTTACGGTTGAGCTGCGAGAGGGCGATGATCGGGATCTCCAGCTCCTTGGCCAGCGACTTGAGGTTGCGCGAGATCTCCTGGACCTCCTGCTGGCGGCTCTCGGCGCCGCGCTGGTGCATCAGTTGCAGGTAGTCGATGACCACCAGCGACAGCCGGCTCGGCGGGTCCTGCGACATCAGCTTGGTCTGCAGCCGCCGGACCTTGGTGCGCAGGTCGAAGCTGGAGAGCGAGCCGGAGTCGTCGATGAACAGGGGCGCGTTCCACAGCTGGCTCGCGGCGTGCTGGATCTTCTCCTTGTGCGAGGGCGACAGGTGGCCCTGGCGGATGCGCTTCATGTCGATGCGCGTCTCGCTGGACAACAGGCGCATCGCCAGCTGGTCCTCGGGCATCTCGAGCGAGAAGACCGCCGCCGGCGTCGGCCCGCGCCCGCCGCCGCCGCGCAGCACCACGTTGGTGGCGATGTTGAGCGCGAGCGAGGTCTTCCCACAGCCGGGGCGGGCCGCGAGGATGATCGAGCTCGCCGGCGTGCAGGCCGGTGAGCATCTGGTCGATGTCCGCGAAGCCGGTGGAGAGCCCGGTCACGCCCTGGCCGCCGGAGGCGCAGGCCTGCTCGATCAGCTCCAGGGTGTGGTCCAGGGCGTGGTGGAAGGGCTTGAGGTCGCCCTCCTGGTGCTTCTCGGCGATGGCGAAGATCCGGCGCTGCGACTCGTCGAGCATCTCGTCGAGCTCGGTGCCGGGGTCCACCGCGATGTCGGTCAGCTCGGCGCAGGCGTTGATGAGCCGCCGCTTGAGCGCCTTCTCCTGGACGATGCGCGCGTAGCTCAGGGTGTTGGCGGTGGTGGGCACCCCGCCTTCGAGCTCCGCGAGGTAGGCCGGGCCGCCGGCGGAGTTGAGCTTGCTCGAGGACTTGAGCGCCGAGGTCACGGTCACCGCGTCGATGGGCGCCGGCGGGACCTGCGACTGGAGCGAGACGAAGGCCTCGTAGATGGCGGCGTGGCCCGGCAGGTGGAAGTCCTCGGGCTGGATGAGCGTCGCCACTTCGGCGAAGACGGCGTTGTCGGCCAGGATGCCGCCGAGCACGGCGCGCTCGGCGCCGAGGTCGTGGGGCAGGCGATCGGAGGGGATGCGGTCGGTCATCGGCTCAGGCTCGGGCTCGGGATGTCGAAAATGAGGCAGGAGATTCTAGCCCCGCGGGCCCCGGCGCCGATGGGGAAGAAAGCGGGTGGCGTATCCGCCGGAGACGACGCGAGTTTTCCAGCGGGTGCCGTCAGGGACCGGCGGCGGAGGGCAGCGCGAGGGGGGCGAAGCGGCGCACGTGGTCGACGAACGTCGGTCCGCCGGCGCGCCCGACCGGGGAGAACGCCGAGGCCTCGAGGGCGCTCGCGAGAGGGATTTCGGCGCCAGGAGGCACGCTGGAGGCGTAGGTGCCTTCGCACACCGGGGCTCCGCCGGTGGCATGGACCACGCGGACCGCGCCCTCGATGCGCCCGGCGCGGCCGTCGAAGCGGCGGACTTCGGCGACGACCAGGTAGCGAACGAGCGTGAGCGGGTTGGCCGGCTGACCGAGGAGGCCGCTCCACCTCCAGGGCGCGGTCGTCGCCGCGCGTAGGAACAACGCTGGGAGCGGCCCGGCTGGCTGGGGGGGCACCGGCAGGGAAGCGATGGAGACGGACCCTGCGTCGGTAGGCACGAGCAGGCGCGGGTAGCCGGGCCGGGGAAGCTGGTCCGGCGGAACCCCGGAGTCCGGCGCCACCAGCAGGTAGCCGGCCAACGAAGTGACGCCTCCGACCTCGAGCCCGTCGGCGCAGGTCCCGAGATCGGACGACGGCACCTCGTCGAGGGACGCCGAGGTCAGCGCTCCAAGCCCCGAGAGCGAGATCAGGCGGGCAGCATATTCGGTTTGGACCGCGCGGCTTCGGAGCGCCACCGCGCCGGCCGCAGCGGCCCAGACGAATCCGAGGCCGGCGCCCGCGGCCAGGAGGCGCTTGAGCAAGATGGGCCCCCCGGGGCGGAAGGCGGCCCAGGCCAGGACCAGCAACGCCACGATCAGGCTGCCGGCCACCGCCAACGGCGCGGCGAGCGAAGCCGGGATCGTCTGGTCGGCCAGGACGGCTGCGAAGAGAGGGGGCATCGCCGAGCCGATTCTAGCTTGCGAGGGTGGGGGCCGCGCTCCCCACCCCGGGGCGGCGAGCGGGGGGCCCAAGACCCCAGCTCCGGGCCGGAAAACCAGGGCTTGGAACGGGCACGCCGCTCGCTCTCTTGGCGGAGCAAGAGAACGAGGAGGTGGTGCCCATGGAGCTGCGACTGACGAGCGCGGGCAGGTCGGAGGCCGGGCGGCGCAAGAACAACGAGGATGCGTTCTGCGTCGAGCCGGAGCTGGGTCTGTTCGCGGTGGCCGATGGGGTGGGCGGCTACGAGGGCGGCGAGGTGGCGAGCCGCCTGGCGATCGACACGCTGGTCGGCTTCTTCCGGCGCAACCGGGCGGATCCCGACGCCACCTGGCCATGGAAGCTCGACCCACGGCAGAGCTTCGCGCAGAACCTGCTCTCGGTGGGAACGCGCCTGGCGGATGCGGCGATCACGCAGCGCAAGGAGGGGCGGTTCGCGGGGATGGGCTCGACGATCGCCGGGCTGGTCGTGCGAGGTGACCGTGGGGTGATCGGTCACCTCGGGGACAGCCGCGTCTACCGGCTTCGGGGCGGAGCGCTCGCGCCGATGACGCGCGATCACTCGCTCTGGCAGGAGATGGCCGACCAGGGCGCCGCCGACTACCAGTCGCGGGCTGACTGCCCGTGGGGCAACGTCATCACCCGGGCGCTGGGGCTCAAGGGCGGCGGGGTGCCGGAGCTCACGGAGGTCGAGCTGTTGTTGGGGGACACGTTCTTGATCTGCTCGGACGGAATCTCGGAGCCGGTGCCGGAGGCGGTGCTCGGGCAGGTCCTGGCGGGCTGCGGTCCGGAGGAGGCGTGTCGCCGGCTCATCGACGAAGCCATCAGCCGGGGGAGCAAGGACAACGTGACCGCGGTGGTGGTTCGCGCCGACTGAGCTCTACTGGCCGCGCTTGCGCAAGAGCTCGCGCAGGTGCTTGCGGTCGACCTTGGCCGCGCGCGCCGCCGCCGAGAGGTTGCCCGAGTGCCGGGCCATCAGGTCCGCGAGGTAGCTGCGCTCGAACGCCTCGAGCACCGCCTTCTTGGCCTGCGCGAAGGGCAGGTCGCTGCGCACCGAGAGCGCCGCTCCCGAGTCCTGGGGCGACAGCTCGATCCGCAGCTCGCCGAAGCCGCGAGCTCCCGGCGTGAGCGCCAGCGCCCGCTCGAGGACGTTGCGCAGCTCGCGCACGTTGCCAGGCCAGGCGTGCGTCACCAGCAGGTCGAGGTTCGGGCCGGCCACGGTGCCGGCCTCCAGCCCGCGCCGACGCATCATCTCGGCCACGATCGGCGCGAGGTCCTCACGCCGCGACTGCAGCGGCGGCAGCACCACGCGCACCACTGACAGGCGCCAGTAGAGATCCGAGCGGAACAGCCCCTGGGCCACGCGCTCCGAGAGGTCGTGCCGGGAGGCCGCGACGACGCGCACGTCCACGGCCCGCTCGCGGTCGGCGCCGACCGGCTTGACCTTGCGCTCCTCCAACACGCGGATCAGCCGCGCCTGCGCCGAGGGAGGAATGGTGCCGAGCTCGTCCAGGAAGAGCGTCCCGCCGTCGGCCCGCGCGAACGCGCCCTCGCGGCTGGTGGAGGCCCCGGTGAAGGCGCCGCGGACGTGGCCGAACAGCTCCGACTCCAGCAGCGACTCGGGCAGCGCGCCGCAGTCGATGGCCACGAACGGTCCGCGCCGGCGGGACGAGGCGTCGTGGACCGCGCGCGCCGCCAGCTCCTTGCCGGTGCCGGTCTCGCCCTCGACCAGGACCGTGACGTCCGACTGGGCGGCCAGCTCCAGCACGGCGAAGACCTCGCGCATCGCGAGGCTCTCCGCCACCAGCTCGCCGAAGCGCCGGGACTGGCTGGGCGGGAGCTGCAAGGGACGTGGCTCGGGCTCGATGCGCAGCACCGTCCGCCCGAGCTTGAAGGCGGCGCCGGGGCCGACCTCGATCTCCTTGATGCGCGAACCTTCGTAGCGCGTCCCGTTGGAAGAGCCGAGGTCACGGGCCACGAACCGGGCGCCGCTGCGGCGGACCGAAAGGTGGCGGCGAGAGACCCGCCCGTCGCTCAGCTTCAGGCCGCAACCCGCGCCCGTGCCACACACGAGCTCCGCCTCGCCGTCGAGCTCGGCGGCGACTCCGCGATCGGGACCTTCGACGACCAGCACCTGGCAGCGCGAGACGGCGTCGGAGGCGCCAAGCTGCTCGGTGTGGACTGTGGCGATGTCGCTCACGGCGGCCTCCGGAAAGGTCGTAGCCTACCGCCTGATGAGCGCTCCTCAGAAGATGGGTCCCCACCGCATCGTCCGCCGGCTAGGCCACGGCGGCGTGGCCGAGGTCTTCCTGGCCACCGCCTTCGGCGCGAGCGGCTTCGAGCGGCTCGTGGCGCTCAAGGTCCTGTTGCCCGAGCACCGCGGCGAGGCGGCGCTGGAGAAGGCGCTCATCGAGGAGGGGCGGCTGGGTGGGCTGCTCGCGCACCCCAACTTCGTCTCCGTCCACGACGTCGGCGTCGACGAGGGCGCGTACTGGCTACGCATGGATTACGTGGACGGCGCCGATCTGGGCACGGTCCTGGGAAAGGGGAAGCTCCCCGCCGCGGAGGCGCTCTTCATCGCCGGAGAGCTGGCCAAGGGCCTCGCCTTTCTGCATGCGCTCTGCGACGCGCGCGGCCGGCCGCTGGGGCTCGTGCACCGCGACGTCAGCCCCTCGAACATCCTCATCTCTCGGTTCGGGGAGGTGAAGCTCGCCGACCTGGGCATCGCCAAGGCCACGCTGCTGCAGGGCACGACCCGCGGCAACGTGAAGAAGGGCAAGTACGCGTACATGTCGCCGGAGCAGGTCAGCGGCCGCGCGCTCACTGGCGCCAGCGACCAGTTCGCGCTGGGCATCACCCTCTTCCAGATGCTCACCGGGCAGCGCCCCTTCGACGGCGAGACGCCGATGGAGACGATGGACCGCATCCGCGAAGCCGCGCCGCCGAGGCTGGATGGCGTGGAGGCGGACGTGAAGGCCATCGTCCTGCGCTGCCTGGCCAAGGCTCCCGCCGACCGGTTCCCAGATGCCACGGCGCTCGCTCGCGCCGTGGTCAAGGTCGGCGGATACGACTTCCAGGCCGCCGAGCGACTGGCGAAGAGGAGCGCTACCGCTTCCTGCGCGAGGTGATCAGGGATTCCAGCCCGTCGAGCACTCGCGGCAGCCCGAACTCGAACGCGTGTGCCGGATTGCTCGCCGCCCCGTGCGCTTCTCCGGCCGCGCCGCCGACCCGCGCTGCGATGGGGAACTTCTTGGCGTCGAAGACCTGGGCCAGCAGCGGCTCGTTGGCCGCCCACCACTGAGCGTCGCTCATCGCGCTCTCGTGCTGCGCGGCGCGGGCATCGCTGGCGGCTCGCGCGCAAGTCTCCACGAAGCCCAGGAGGAAGGTGAGCGCCGCGTCCATCTCCACGTCGTCGAGGCCGAGGCCCTCCAGCGCCTGGAGCTCGTACTCGTACTTGGTCATCAGCCCGGGGCCGAGGGGAGGGCGGGAGGTGGAAACGGCGGCGATCCACGGGTGGCGCTGGTGGAGCGCCCAGTTGTCGCGGGCGATCGCCTCCAGGCGACGGCGCCAGGCGGAGCCTCGCAGCGGGGTGCGCTTCATCTCCAGGTAGGCCGTGTCGAGCATCAGGTCCAGGAGCTCGGCCTTGCCCGGCACGTAGGTGTACAGCGACATCGGGGCGACCTCGAGCGCGTCCGCGACGCGGCGCATGGTCACCGCCTCCAGCCCGTCGGCATCGGCGAGGGCCTGGGCTGCGGCCGCGACGCGCTCGAGGGTCAAGGCCGGCTTGGGCCCGCGCTGGACGCCGGGACGGCGCTTTCGCCAGAGGATCTCGAGGGTCCGGGCGGGGTCGCCGGCGCTGCTGCGGAGGGTAGGCACGCGGGCATCCTAGCAAGGGAGCGGCGCGAGGGTTGACGCCGTACGATGTACGGCGTACATCGTACGGCGTGGTCAACCAGCCACCCAGGAGCCCCCCATGCACGTCAATGCCTCGGCCGTCTCGCTCAACGTCGACGATGTCCCCGCCTCCACCCAGTTCCTCAGCGCCCACTTTGGCTTCCAGGTGCAGATGTCGGCCGACGGCTTCGCCTCGCTGGGCCGCGAAGGGTCGATGAACGTCATCTTCCTGCGCCGGGGGCTCGAGGTGCTGCCCGAGGGGTTCCGGCAGCAGCGCGCGAGCGGGGTGATCGTCGTCTTCGAGGTGAAGGACCTCGCCGGCGAGGAGGCTCGACTGCGGAGTGAGGGCGTGGCTATCACCCTGCCGCTGCGGGAGGAGCCCTGGGGCGAGCGGCTGTTCCAGGTCACCGACCCCAATGGCGTCGTCATCGAGCTCGTGGAGTGGGCGACTCCCAAGCCGGCCTGAGAAGGGTTCGCAGTGAACTGCGCGGGCCTCAAGGAGGCTCGGCCGGATCACCGGCCGAGTCCTAGCGCGCCGGGCTGCGCAGCAGCTTTTGCTGCTCCGGCGTCAGCGTGTTCTTGATGCGGATGAGCATCGTCAGGTGCGCCGCCTTCACCTTGTTCTCAGCGGCTCAGCGTGAGGCTGACCGCCGCCAGCTCCACCCGCTTCGCGAGCGCCTTCGACTGCGCGTCGAGCCGCTCGACGGTCTCGCGCACCGAGGCCAGCTCCTTCTCCACGGCGATGACGTCCGCGAGCGAGCCCGTCTTTTCCTCGAGGAGGCGCAGCAGCCGTTGCTCCTGGACCTGCGCGTTTCGCAGACGGGCGCCGAGGTCGGTCTGCTGCTCGGTCACGTCGTCGGTCTTCTCGGACTCGTGGAGGATTTCGCCGAGGCTCGAGAGCGTCGTCCGGAACGCGGCGAGCCGGGTGGAGGGAACGCGCAGCTCGAAGCGGACGTCACGATCGCCGGAACTCGACGAGTCGAGGACGAAGCCGCCGACGCGCGCGAAGCTCGGTGCGGAGCCGGCGCGAAGAGTCGCGAACGTCGGCGACCTGGACGGAGGCACCGAGCGTGACGGCGAGTGCGCGATTGGGTGCGCCGACCGCAGGCCGGTCGAAGTCGGCGCTTCGGCTACAGCCGCCGGCGAAGGTGAGGAGAGCGACGGCGAGGATACGTTCCATGGGCGAGGCCTCCGTGTGTGGAAGTTCGTCCATCCGTGCGCCCGGAGGAGGCGCTGTATGACACCCCGAAGTCGCGGCCTATATATATGGATGCGGGCCCGCCCCAAGGACGCCGAAAACGCCCAGTGATTTCGATGGGTTCCAGGGATGGCTGGAAGGGGCCTCCAAGAAGCGAAGCAAAGTCAGGTACTTGCAAGGCCGTCCCGGAGGGTGCCCTCGATGCGTGTCGGAAGCCTCGTCGCGTTGCTCCTGGTGCTGCCGGCGATCGCCACGGCGGCTTCGACCGAGCTTTCGGTGGAGAGCCTCGCGGCCAACGGACAGCAGGTTCGAGACCTCACTTGCAGGCTCTCTGAGGGCGGGATGTTCGCGATGGTCGGGGTGGTTGCAGCGCTGGCCGAGCAGAAGAGGACGATAGATGCCTGTGCTCCGGAGGGCGCGGCCTTCAAGGTGAAGTGGACCTGGAGCGCGAAGCCGACCGATGCCCAGGTCGAGAAGGCGAGCCTGCCCAAGGCAAAGAGCTGCGTGGAGAAGGCCCTGCGAGCAACGCGGGGACCGACCGCCGGGACCTGCACGGGCATCGTGCTGGCTGGCCCGGTCGACGCGGCGGAGAAGGCGGCCGAACCGATGCGCGCGAAGAGCGCCGCCGGCCCCGATGCCGGCGTGGGAGGAAACGTGGTCGAGAGCCTGGCGGGCTTGAAGGATGGCGAGAGCGTGACCGTGGAGGGCCGAGTCGCGAAGGTTCCGTGGCAGCACCTGATCGACCGGGTCGCCGGCAAGTCGGCCCAGTACTTCGACCTCGCTGGCGGCGCCCGAGCTCGTCGTCTACGTCGCGGGCAGGCTCCCCGAAGAGAAGGCGCTGAGGCTGACCGGCAAGGTCCGCGAGCTCAAGGGACCGTCCAAGCGGCCGGGGAGCAAGGTGCTCGTCCTCGAGCGTCAGCTGGACGTCGAGTCGTGGGTGCCGGCGCCGTAGCGCTCGCTACGCTTTACCCTTGGCGCGCGACTCGTAGACGGTGATGCCCGGCAGCTCGACCGCGGTGAGGAAGCCGTCCTTCTTGCCGGCGCCGGTGTCGATGGCCAGCACGTGCTCACCCTGGAAGAGGTCGTTGTCGCACTCGGGCGTGTAGAGCGAGAGCTCCTGCGGAAGCGTGGTGGTCACGGTGTGCCCGCAGACGACCCGCTTGCCCTTGTACTCGGTGAAGAAGCGCTTGTCCCGGTTCCAGAGCAGGATCGCCGGGTCCTTGACCATCACCGGGTGCAGAAAGCGCGGGCCGACGCAGGGCAGCCCGGCGTGGACGTAGATGGCGTGGGAGTCCTCGTACCAGAACGGCAGCTGGCTGAACCACTCCACGACGTCCTTGGGCAGGAACTTGCCCTCGAGGATCGACAGGAACTCCTCGTCGGCGATCTCTCCCTCGCGCTCGCTCTTGGCGAAGCTGCGGTAGCAGGCGAGGCAGCCGTTGCCCGGCGGCGTCGTGAACTCGGGCCAACCTCCCTTGGTCACCACCCGCAGCCAGGCGTCCTCGTGGTTGCCGCGCAGCGCGACGATCTTCGCCGGCGTGCGCTGGGCGAGGCCGTGGCGGACCAGCTCGACGACCCCGGCGGAGTCCGGTCCGCGGTCGACGTAGTCGCCCAGGAAGACCAGCGTGTCGGTGGGCTCGAGCGGCGGCAGCAGGGAGAGCACGCGCTCCAGCGCCGCGAGGTCGCCGTGGATGTCGCCGATCGCGATGGTGCGTTTGGACATCTCGGGCGCTCCCTAGAGAAGAGGCCGGCCCGTCAGGCCGGCCTCTTGAGTTCTTAGCGTCGCGCGGAGGTCGGGGCTATCCCGGGAGCGCCGGGTGCCGCAGCGGCTCGAACATCGGCAGGTTCTCGCGCAGCTTGTTGCCCCACAGGTCGCGCTTCTTCGCGTACTTCTCGAGCAGGTCCTTGGGCAGGTGGTTCTCGGGCCCGAACTCCACCACCGGCTTGCCGTCCTTGAAGATGGCCTTGCCGTCGGCGTCGCGCTTGATGGTGTACTGGATGAACCCGTTGGCCGGATCCTTCAGGTCCGCGTCGAAGGCCGCGAGCAGGTCGGTGGCGACCTCCTTGGACTTCACCACCGCGCCGACCTCGCTGTTCACGTAGCCCGAGAGCAGGTCGAGGTTGTAGGTCGAGACCAGGCTCTCCTCGCCGTCGACCACCGCGCTCTTGGTGTGGAACTTCCGGTCGCCGGTCGCCACCTGGATGGTGGCGGTGGGGCAGCGCGCCAGGATGTACGGCCAGTCCTCGAGGAAGAAGGCCTGGGTCACGTCGCTGTCGGTGGAGAGCGGGCTGTTGGTGATGATGTCGATCTTCACGCCGCGGGCGCTGGCGGCCTCGAGCGACTTCATCATGTCCTCGGTGAGGACGACGTACGGGTTCTCGATGACGATGCGGGTCTTGGCCGAGTCCACCAGCGCCTTGAGCGCCGGGGCGATGCCGTTGGCGCGGCCCGCGGCGGCCGAGGTCTGGTCGATGATCTTCGCCTCGGTCTGGTGCTCGCCGAAGCCGGCGGTGTGGAAGCGGGCGCTGCTGCCGCGCGCCTCGAGCTGGGTGACCATCTGCTGGGCGTTGGTGCGCAAAAACTCCAGGTCGGAATCGCTGGGCTTGCGCTTGAGGTCCTTGGGCAGGTCGGCCTGAACCCGCTCGAGCGCGCGCTGGACCAGGTCCTCGACCATCGGCTCCAGCAGCTTCGGGTTCGCGCGGATCTCTGCCTTCTGGGCGTCGGACAGCTGCGGGTCGTGCAGCCACAGGTCCATCATCTCCGCCGCGCCGAGCAGCTGGATGTCCTTCTTGGACCAGTTGCCCAGGAAGTCCTTGCCCACCGGGGAGGCGACGCTGGTCGCCAGCTCGTCGTCGAGCGCCTTCTTCAGGCCGGCGGCGGTCTGCCCGCCCTCGAGCGAGATGTCCATGTCGCGCCAGGCGCCCTTCCAGTCCTTCGGGTCGGCGAAGTAGTCGATGGCGACGTTGCGGCCGCCGGTGACCGCCTTCTGGCCGTCGACCACGAGGATCTTGTCGTGGTTGGACGAGAGGGTGGAGAAGTCGCGGCCGGCGATGGCGTCGACGGGGCGCTGGTAGAGCGGGTGGTAGACGTAGGCCTTGGCGCCGGCGTTGACCAGCTCGTCCAGGTAGTCCTTGCCGCGGCCGGCCATGGTGAAGCCCTTCTCGCCGAAGGTGTCCGCCATGGAGTCGGTCATCACGCGGACCGGCACGCCCTCGAGCTGCTTCTTGAGCAGCTGGCCCAGGAACGCGTAGCCGAAGCAGTCCTTCTCCAGGATGAAGTAGGTCGTGTCGATCGACGACTTGGCGCTGGTGAGCATGTCCCAGCGGGCGTTCCAGGCGTCGAGGCCGTTGGAGAGCACGCGCGCCTCGGCGGGGCCGCCCGGGGCCTGGATGGCGTCGAAGGTCGCGGCCAGCGTCTTGCCCGCGGTGATGTTGCCGCCGGGCGGGGTCGCCGGCGGCGGCGGCATCGAGGTCAGCTTGGCGGCCTGGTTCGACCGGGCGCCTTCGAGCGTGTCGATGGCCGCGGGGACGGCCGGAGCCGCCGGCGCGGGGGCCGCGGGCGTGGCGGTGTTCTTCGCGACCGGCGCCTTCTCGGCGGCCTTGCCGGTGGTGGGAACCGAAACCGACTTCGGGGGCGGGTTGGAGCGGATGGGCATAGTGGGGCGAAGTCTAGGCCAGGCCGAGCCTCCGAGTGAAGGGCTGGAGCCCTGAAAGCTGCCCGGCCGTCCAGGCGAGCGGAGCGTTGGGCAGTGGTATCGTTTTTTGGACTTCGAACCGACGCCGCGAGGAACACCGAATGACGCGCTTGAAGCTGGTCGCCGGGCTGTTCGCAATCGCCTCGCTCGCGGGCTGCAACTGCGGGGGTGAAGCTCCTCGAGCGGCAGACGCCGCAGTGTCCGACGCCGCGGCGCCTGCCGGCGATGGCGCGCTCCCGGCACCGGACGGCTCGGTCCCCAAGGTCGACGGCGCGGTCCCGGAAGCCGACGCCTCCCAGCCGCAGCCCGACGCCTCGACGCCCGGCACTCCGTCGGTGAGCCTGCCCGCGGCGTATTCCGTCATCGAAGGGCGGTCGCTGACGATGGCCGCGACGGCGAGCAATCCCGAGGGCGAGGCGCTGACCTGGGCCTGGACGCAGACCGCAGGGACGCCGGTCGTGATCCTGAGTGGCGCCGACACGGCGAATGCGACCCTCGTCGCTCCGGCGCTCGCCGCGAACGCGGTCGTCGAGGTCACCGTCACGGTCTGCGACCCGACGCCGCTGTGCGCGAGCGCCACCACCAAGGTCACCGTCGATCACATCCCAACCATCGCTGCAGCCACGGCCACGCCTGATCCGGTCGACGAGGGCTCACACTGCACGCTCGCGGTCGAGGCGAGCGACCCCGGTGACACGCTCACCTATTCGTGGACGCAGACCGAGGGACCGGCGGTCGTCGTGGCGGGCGAGGGCAGCGCCGAGGCCAGCTTCACCGCTCCGGCCGCGGTGGGCGACGTGGCCCTCGGCTTCGAGGTCGAGGTCTGCGACGCCTTCGACGCCTGTGCCTCCCGGACCGTCGCAGTGATCGTCCACGACATCGACGCGCCCATTGCCAAGGCGACGGCCACGCCCAATCCGGCTCACCCGAGCGACACCGTGACGCTCGACGCCTCGGCTTCCTTGGATCCCAAGGGGGCCGGCGTGACGTTCGCCTGGAGCCAAACCGCGGGGCCGACGGTGACGCTGTCCGAGGCCGGGACGGCGAAGGCCACCTTCGTCGCGCCGTTGTTCGACGACGCCGACGCGGTGCTCTCGTTCGAGGTACGGGTCTGCGATCCGGCCGGGCTGTGCGGCATCGCGACCGTCCAGGTCACCGTGCTGGCCTATGGCGCCTACGTCTCGGCGAGCGGCACCGACAATCTGCCTTGGCAGTGCTCCATGACCAAGCCGTGCAAGTCCATCGCCTCTGGCCTGGGCAACGCTGTGGTCTACGGCGGCGGCGTGGTGCGGATCGACGAGGGTGACTACGCCGCGCCCTTCGACCTGACCGACGGCGTCATGCTCGAGTGTGGCTACGACCAATCGGCTGGCTGGACTCGGCCGGCAGGGCTGGTCTCACGCATCGTCACCTCGAACGGGGCCGGCCTCCGGTTCCCAGCGGGGGTGAGCGCCACCATCGATCGCTGCAGCCTGGCCTTTGCCCCGCCGGCGACCGCCGTCTCCAAGGTCGCGCTGGTGACGGTGGAGGGCGGTGAGGCGAGCCTCGTCGACTGCAGTCTCGACGCGACCGACTCGAGCGGCAACGCCTCGAGCACAATCGGAATTGACGTCGCCGGCCCGTCGGGGAAGGCGAGCGTGCTTCGCGGCCGCATCGTCGGCGGCAACGGCACGACCGAGGCGGTGGGCATCGCAGTGGCCGGCGGATCCACGTTGACGGTCGATGACGGCACCGTCGAAGGGTGCCCGACCGGTGGGGCGACCGACGCAGCAGCCATTCGGATCACGGACGGCACCGCCAACATCACCGGCGCCACCCTGAAGTCGGGCAGCGCCCATAACTCCTGTCTCGGGTTGTCAGCAACTGGAGCAGCCAGCACCGTCACCGTCACTGGGTGCACCATCAGCGGCGGAGTCGGCGCGAGGGTGGCCGGCATAGCCATGAGTAGCATTGCGAGCGGCACCGTGAGCGCCTCGGACGTCGAGGGTGGTACGCAGACGGGTGTCGGGTATGTGTTTGGCCTCTCCCTCGCGGGCGCGGGAACCTACACCGTCGATGGCAATAGACGGATTCTCGGTGGCGCCAGCCCGGTCGTCGGGGTGGGCGTCTTCCTGATGCTGGATGCGGGAGGGACGGTGCAGATTGCCAACAACACCTATGTCGGCGGCGGTGGCCCGGCGCCCGCGGTGTACGGCGTCCGCGTCGAGAGCGGAACGGCAGTGGTCTCCCATAACACCACCATCGAAGGCGGGGCCGCGACCCGGGAGGGGGCTGGGGTCTTCATCAGCGACGGAAACGTCGCCATCACCGACAACGGCACCATCATCGGCAACAGCGGCACGGTCGGTTCCGTCCCGAGCGCTTACGGCATCCACCTCCTGCCGAACGACTCCCGATTGATTGTGACCGGCGTCGTCACCGGAAACGCGGTCGTTGAAGGCGGCGTCGCCAACCAGTTGGCCGTCGGTCTGCAAATGAGCTACGGCGATGGTTGGACCATCTCCGGGAACACTCTTCGCGGCGGGACTGGCGATGCAGTTTGGAGCTTCCGCGACGGCGTACCGGGAACGAATGGATATGGCGGCTTCAGCCAGGTCACCATCGACAACAACACCCTCGAGCCGATGGCGAACACCGGGAGCCCCGCCACGGCGCCCACCGAGTCTGGCGGTATGCTCCTCGGCTCCTCGACCGGCTCGGTGACCAACAACCGCATTTTCGCCGGCCCGGGCGCCACCTCTTATGGCGTCTACGGCCGCGGCGACCTGGCCTTCTTCCACAACTACGTCAGCGGCGGCGGAACGCCCGGGGCGGTGTGCAAGACCTACGCGATGTACCTGAAGGGTGGCGTGAAGGCGGGCCACTTCGACAACAACATCTTCGACACGGGCCGCGTGGCCTCGACCCGCTACGGCGTCTACGAGGAGGACAGCATCGCCGGCTTCAATCCCGCCGGCTTCTTCAACAACGACTTCTTCCCCGACGCCGGCCAGGTCCTCTACCACCTCTCCAGTCCGCCCAATCAGGACCGCCGAACCGCCACGGAGATCAACTCCATCGCCACCGAGTACAAGGGCAACCTCGACATCGACCCGCTCTTCAAGGACGCCGCGAACGGCGACTATCACCTCGACCCGGCCTCGCCGCTCGTCGACAAGGGCTTCACCAGCGCGCTCGGCCCGACCACCGACATGGACGGCGAGACTCGCCCGATGGGGCTCGGGATGGACATCGGTCCCGACGAGGCGAAGTAGCGGACCTACGTCGAGAGCTGATATCTGCCGAAGGTCCCTGCGCCCATGTTGATGAACGCTGACATACCTTTAGCACTCCTCCGGCCGGGTCGACCGCAGACACTCAGCTGGGCTTCGTCGCGGCAGTCCCTCCGACCACGCGCTTGACCAGGTCGCCCGCGGCCAGCGTCTCCTGCGGCTGCGCCTGGTTGATGACCGCCAGGCGCTGGAGGTCGATGGACGAAGGCTGACTGTCGTTGAACTGCTGCAGCGTCTCGCGCTGAGCCACCCGCGTGACCTGCACCCGCGCCGGCTCGACCGACAGCTTGGCGGGGTCGGTCTCGGGCCGGAAGCTGGCCAGCACCTTGCCGAGCTCCGACGAATACTGGCTCGCGGCCCCGCCCCCGGCGTAGGCGAGCAGGGCGAAGGTCTTTCCTTCGTGGGAGATGAGCTCCAGGGTCCCCTGGATGTCTCCGCCCTCGCTCGTCTGTCCGGTGAAGTCGGTGAGCAGCGCCGGCAGGCCGTTGACGGTGGTCTTGCGTGAGGCCCCTGCGGGTTTGAGGCCGCTCTGCGACTGCCCCCGCTCGTCGGTGCCGAAGATCTGCTGGGCGGCCTGGTCCAGCGGCATCGCCCCGGCGACCTGCAGCTGCACCGCCGCGTCCTGGTTCGGGCTGACCGCGGAGAGCTGGCTGGCCGCGTTCTGCACCTTCCAGCCGCTGGGGAGGTCGACGGAGACCTTGAGGTTGGGCACGACGAAGGTGTTCCCCGCCTGGTAGCCGTCGCGCGGGTCCTCGCCGAAGGGCATGCCGTCGATGGTGGAGAGCAGCTGCGCGCGGTTGACCTTGCCGGCCAGCGGCTGGAGGCCCCGCTTCTGGATGAGCGCCGAGGTGCGCTGGACGCGGTCGGCCGAGGAGGGATGTGTCGAGAGCCACGACGGAAGCCGCCCGCCGCCAGCGAGCTGCCCTTCGCGGTTGAGCGTCTCCAGCATGTCCGGCAGCGCCTGCGCCTGGTAGCCGTTGTCATGCAGGTAGCTCAGCGAGAGCTGATCGGCCTGGTTCTCGTCGTCGCGGCTGAACTTGAGGAAGAGCAGCTGCAGGCCACCGCTGGCCAGGCCGACGAACGGCTGCAGCTCGGGTTTGACGACCGTCGCCACCCCCAGGCCCAGCTGCGCGAGCTCGGCCTTGCTGATCATGTTCACGCTGTGCCGCGCGGTGACGTGGCCGATCTCGTGGCCGAGCACGCTCGCCAGCTCGGCCTCGCTGTTGAGGTAGGTCATCAGCCCGCGCGTCACGTAGATGTGGCCGCCCGGCAGCGCGAAGGCGTTGACCGTGGCGTCGTTGACCACCTTGAAGGTCCACGGCAGGTTGGGCCGCTCCGAACGCGCGGCGATCGCCTTGCCGATGGACGCCACGTACTCCTGCACCTTCGCGTCCTGGTAGAGGCCAATCTCCTGCTCGACCTGCGCCGCCGCCTGCTGGCCCAACTCGATCTCCTCGGCCTCGCTCACGAGGTTGAGCTGCTGGTGCCCGGTCGCCGGGTTGCGCACGCAGCCGGCCAGGGCCAGGCCCAGCGCGAGCGCGGCAGCAGCCGGGACCCGAGGCGGCGGGCGGTGCGACGGCATGGGCGGACCTCACGCGCCGGCGCGCAGCCGGCCCTGGGGCAACGGTGCGCATGCCCCACCGGGCCGGCTCGCCGGAGCCTCTTCGCGAGCCTTCGCGGAGGCAGAACGCCAGTGGTAGCCTTGTCGCGCGAACCGGAGGTCGCAGCGTTGGCGAACGAGAAGAAGCTGGAGACCGGCCAGACGGAAATCGCGAGCCCTGAGCGCCCGGCGTCAGGCAAGCGCCCGTCCCTCGCGGAAGGCGAGCGCCCCGTCAAGCGCACGGGCGCCCTCGGGAAGATGTCGACCGGCGCCCTGGCCACCGACGAGAAGGCCGCGGAGGAGAGAGGGACGGCCAAGAAGCCCGCCTCCGGCAAGCAGGCGGCCGTCGGACCCAACGACCAGACCCTGGACGAGAGCAAGCCCGCCGACGAGAAGCCGGTGAAGAGGCCGACGGGCAAGGTGGCGGTCCAGGCCGCCGCAGGCGGAGCCGAGAAGCCGGTCTCCAAGAGGGTCTCCGGCCGCGCGGGTGTGCTGCCTGCGCCGCCGGTCCCGGTCCCGTCGACCCAGCCCGAGGTCGATGTGCCCAACGCGACCTCGGAGGCCCCCGTCCCGTTCGTCGACACCTCGCGAGGCTTCGGTGCGGCGGTGGAGGAGGCGGCCGTCAGGACCTCCACCGAGATGCAGGCCTTCTCGCCGCCCAAGCCGCCCGCGGGCTACCGGCCCGACGACGAGGAATCCGAGCGGACCAACACCCTCGATGCGGTGCCGGTGGTCCCCGAACCCGTCGTCCCGCCCGCCTCCAAGAGATCGGCTCCCCAGTCGGTGAGCGAGAACCGCGACGGCAGCACCGTCCTCAAGAGCGCCGACGAGATCCGCAAGCCGGACAAGCCCGAGCTGTCCGCCGCCAAGGCCTTCCAGGCCCCCAAGCCGCCGGCGGGCTACAAGCCGGACGTCGCGCAGGTCAAGACGACCATCCGGCCGGCCACCGACGAGGACGACGGCCCCCCCACCGTCAAGCCCGGCCCGGGCCGCGTCGCCGAGCAGAAGACCAACATCAAGGACATCTCCGAGCTCGCCGAGGAGGCCAGCCGAACCGTCGGCCTCGAGAGCAGGACCGCGCTGCTCCCCACCCCGGCCACGGACGGCAAGGAGATCAAGAAGACGGCGGCCGCCGAGGCCAAGGCCCGGGAAGCTCAGGGCCAAGGGCCACGCCGACGCCAAGCTCGACGACGACGACAACGAGACGACGACCTCCGGCGTCGCGCCCCGGCCGTCCGCCGCGGGCGAGTCGCTGCCGCCGGGCGCGCCCGGAGTCGGCGCGGACGGCAAGCCGCTCGACCCCAAGCTCGCCGGTGCCTACAGCCGCGCCCAGGCCAAGGAGCAGGGCGCCTTCAAGCCGGCCGCCAGCGACAAGCCGCCGCTCACCCGCGACCAGAAGATCGCCCTGGGCGTGGTCGGCGGCGGCGGGGTGCTCATCTTCCTCGTCCTGCTGGTCTCCTTGGGCAGCTTCAAGGACAAGCCCTCCCCCGAGGACCTCGAGCGCTGCTACCCCTACGGCCAGAACGGGGCCTCGGGCCCCAACGGGGTCCGGGCGCCGGCGGTGGCCCAGGTCAAGTTCAAGCTCGGCCAGGAGCTGGACGCGCCGGTCTCTCGCGAGTTCGAGAAGTGCGTCGTCGTCAAGTACGAGGGCCCCGGCGTCAACGCCACCACCCCGTTCCAGGGCTCGATGGTCGTCTGCAAGGGCTGGGACAAGATGTGGCAGCGCGGCAACGACGACGGCATGCCCTTCCGCATCACCGACTAGGAAGCCGAGACCCCTGCGATGGCCACCGCCCCCGACGCCGCGCCCCACCACGCGCTCGCCGCGCGCCTGCTCCAGAACCTGGAGAAGGTCATCCGCGGCAAGACCGAGCAGCTCGAGCTGCTGCTGGCCTGCGTGGCGGCCGGCGGGCACGCGCTGCTCGAGGACATCCCCGGCACCGGCAAGACCACGCTGGCCAAGGCGCTGGCGGTCTCCAGCGGCTGCGCCTTCAAGCGCATCCAGTTCACGCCGGACCTCTTGCCCAGCGACATCCTGGGCACGGCGGTCTTCAACCCGCGCGAGGGGACCTTCAGCTTCAAGCAGGGGCCCATCTTCGCCAACGTGGTCATCGCCGACGAGATCAACCGCGCCTCGCCGCGCACCCAGTCGGCGCTGCTGGAGGCGCTGAGCGAGCAGCAGGTGACGGTCGACGGGCAGACGCACGTGCTCGCCTCGCCCTTCCTGTGCATCGCCACCCTGAACCCCATCGAGTACCACGGCACCTACCCGCTGCCGGAGGCGCAGCTCGACCGGTTCGCGGTGCAGCTGTCCCTGGGCTACGCGACCGAGGCCGAGGAGCGGGCCATCCTCGCCGCGCACCGCGCCCGGCCGCCGCTGGCCGACCTGCAGGCGGTGGCCACCCCCGAGGAGCTGGCCGGGCTGCAGAAGGCGGTGCAGGAGGTCGCGGTCGAGGGGACCGTCGCCGACTACGCCCTGCGGCTGGTCCACGCCACCCGCGGCCACCCGAGCATCCGCCTGGGCGTCTCGATGCGCGGGGCCATCCACCTGAGCCACGTGGCGCAGGCGCGGGCGCTGCTCAAGGGCCGGGCCTACGTGCTGCCCGAGGACCTGAAGGCCCTGGCCGTCCCGGTGCTGGCCCACCGGCTGGTGCTCGACACGCGGGCCAAGTACGCCGGCACCGACCGCAAGGAGCTGGTGCGCGAGCTGGTGGCCGGGGTGGCGCTGCCGAGGTAGGGAGGGGTTCGGGATGGCCGCGCGCCGCTGGTCTTTCTGGGCCTCGCCGATGGAGCACCGGGGCCTCCGGCTACTCGACGACTGGCACCGCGGGTTCCTGGCGCCGATGGGGCGGGTGCTCTTCTGGGCCGCGGCGGCCAGCGGCTTCGTGCTGCTCGCGGGCTTCGTGCCGCTGCAGCTCTACCTCTTCGGCTTCTGCATCGCCGGGCTGGTCGCGGGGTTCGTCGCCGGGCTGGCCTACCGGCCGAAGGTGACGCTCGCGCGCCGGCTGCCGCCACCGGCCAGCGCCGGCGAGACGATGCGCTACGCGGTGACCGTCACCAACACCGGCCGGCGGGTGGCCCGGGAGATCGCCGTCGAGGAGCGCGCGCTGCCCGCGGACCTGCGGCCGGTGGGCGAGGCCCCGGTCGTCGAGCGGCTGGCGCCAGGCGAGAGCGCCCAGGTCACGCTCGAGCTCGCCTGCCTGCGCCGTGGCGCCTACGAGCTCAAGCGGCTCCAGGCGGCGAGCTGCTTCCCGTCCGGGCTGGTCAAGATCCCCCGGAAGGTCCGCAAGAACGAGCGGGTGCTGGTCTACCCGCGCTACACCCGGCTGGAGAAGTTCGACGTGCCGCACGGCCGCAACTACCAGCCCGGGGGCCTGCCCATCGCCTCGAAAGTGGGCGAGAGCTGCGAGTTCTTCGGCACCCGCGAGTGGCGCGAAGGCGACCTGCCCAAGGACATCCACTGGGCGTCGTCGGCGCGCACCGGCAAGCTCATCGTCCGCGAGTTCCAGGAGGAGTACTTCGTCCGCCTGGCGATGGTCCTGGACGTCGAGGCGCGCACGCGGCGTGACGAGGACCTCTTCGAGAAGTGCCTGTCCATCGGCGCGGCCGTCGCCGACGTGCTCGCGCGCCAGGAGTACATCGTCGACATCTTTGCCGCCGGGCCGCAGGTCTACCGGTTCCAGGCCGGCCGCGCGCTGGCGCACTTCGAGAACATCCTGGAGATCCTCGCCTGCCTGGACCCGGGTGACCGGCTGGACATGCAGGCGCTGGAGGCGGCGCTCTTGCCCGAGGCGCCGCGGCTCTCGGCGGTGGTGCTGGTGATGATGGACTGGGACGAGGCCCGCGCGAACCTGGTGCGGCAGCTCAAGCAGCACGGCGTCGCGGTGCGGGTCATCGGGGTCAAGCCGGAGAAGCGGCCGACCGGGCTCGAGCCGGACGAGCTGGTGGAGCTCTCGCCGTGAGCGCCGAGGAACGTGCGCTGCCGCCGCGGTCGGTGCGCTACCTGCAGGCGGCGCCGATGGTGGCCGCGCTCAACCTGCACGGCCTGCTGCACGGCCGCTACCTGATGGCGGTGCCGGCGGCGATCCTGCTGCTCGTGGGGATCCGCAAGAACTGGCGCCCGCCGTTCGGAGAGGCCTCGGTCGCCATCTCCGCGGTCCTGGGCGCGGCGCTGGGGTTCGTCTACGGCCTCGTCGTTCCGCCGCCGGAGGGTCCGGTGCCGGGCTCGCTGCTCGCGCCGATGTGTGGGGCGCTGGTGCCGCTGTGCGTGGTGGCGTTCCTCTCCGGTTCGCGGACCTACGGCTGGACGTTCGCGTGGCTCTTGGCGGCGCTCTCCACCTACGTGAAGGAGACGAGCGTCGCCGGCGTGGTCTCGCTGCTCCTCTTGATCCTGACGACGGTCCTCGCGGCGAGCCTGGCGCAGTGGACTCGGATTCGACGCGGCCTCGCGGTCCTCATCGGGATGGGCGTGCTGGGTCTCGCGGCCCTGGGCGGCAGCTACGGCATCGGCCAGGGGCTATTCGCCTCCCAGGGGTTCCTGGTCGGACTGGTGGGCGGGGCCATCAACGACCTCTTGGACGACGTGCGCGACGCCGGCTTCTCGCTTCCCAAGTCGACGTTCGTGGGCGGGCGGGGCAGCGTGCCCGACTCCAAGAAGGCGCTCTTCGAGGTGACCGGAGACCTGCCCTCCTATCTGCGCGGTCGCGTCATGGACCGCTTCGACGGCACGGCGTGGACGACCTCGCCGGAGCTGGACGAAGCCACCCTGGAAGCTCGGGTCGCTGCCGGCTCCGGAGCGGCGAAGCCGGATCTCGCTCCGGTTCTTCGTCAACGTCGGCGACCGGCTCCCGGCTCCGGCCGGCGTGCGGGCGGTGCGCGGCGCGAGCGCGCAGGCCTTGGGCAGCTGGGTGGTGTCGACCAAGGACGGGCTCAAGGGCAAGACGGTGGAGGTCGAAGGCGACGCGCTGCGCACGCTTCCGGCCGAACCGACTCCGGCGGCGTCGATGACCGAGCTGCCGAGGGACCTGAGGGCCGCGCTGACGCCGCTGGCCGAGCCGATCGTGGCCGGCGCGACGACGCCGGGGCAGAAGGCGGCGGCCATCGAGGCCTTCTTCCACGCCAACTTCCAGTACTCGCTCAAGGTCGACCTGCTCGCCAAGGAGCACCCGCTGGTCGTCCTCATCAAGGAGCGGCGGCCGGCGTACTGCGCCTACTTCGCCAGCGCGATGGCGGCGCTGCTGCGCACGCAGGGCATCCCGGCGCGGCTCGTGGGCGGCTGGGCGCTGGAGGACGTGAACCCGCTCACCGGCAGCTCCATCGTCCGCGAACGGGACGCCCACGCTTGGGTCGAGGCGTGGATCGAAGAGGAGGGGCGATTCGTCACCTTCGACCCGACGCCGCTCAGCAGCCGGGGCGACGCGCTGGGGCTGGAGCGCGGGCCGCTGGGGACGGCGTTCGAAGCGCTGGGCTCGTGGATCGACGATCAGGTCCTGGAGTTCAAGCGCTCGCCCTCCGACTACATCGCCGACAAGGCGACCTCGAAGTACCTGTGGGGAGTCATATTCCTGGTGGTGGCGTGGCGGGTCTCGCTGCGCTTCCGCGGGCCACGGACCAAGCGGGCCCGGCGCGCGATGCAGGCCGGCGATCCCCGGCTGGTGGAGCTGTACCGGCGCTATCTCAAGATCCTGCGCGACCGGGCGGACATCGACGCCGAGGCGGTGGAGACGGACGACGCGCTGGTCGAGCGCGTTCGCCGCGAGCGCGGTGAGGCCGCCGGCGCGGCGGCGCAGCGCTTCGTCGACCAGTACCGGCTGGCGCGCTACGCCGGTGCGCAGTGGCAGGCCGAGGCGCTCGAGGCGGGGCTGGAGGCGCTGGAGCGAACGCTTCGGGCCGCGAGCAAGGACAGCGCCGCAGCCTGAGCGGCCCGTATCGGACGGCCCTGGCGCTGGCCCACTCCGGGCCGTCGACCGTAAGCTCCTCTGGCTTCCGGACGTGGGCTCGCGAGGTACGTCATGGGCAGGCAGAAGAACGGCAGGCTCGTCATCCCGGTCGCGGCCTTCGCGCTCGGGCTCGCCTTCGGCGCTGGCTGCTCCAAGGGGCCCTGTACGCCTTGCGGAACCGACAGCCTCACGATGAGCGTCGACGGCTTCGAGCCGGAGAGCTTCGAGGTGCGCCTCGACCTGGGCGGCGCGGCTGCGACCGTCCTCGACTGCCCTGGCGAAGCCAAGACCGGCAGGCACTGCCTCGCGAAGGGCGTCCAGTTCGACGCGAGCCCCGCGCAGCTGACCGCGACCGTGAAGTGCCCCGGCGCGCACTACCTCCAGGCCAAGCTAACGCCGACCTATCAGGAGACTCCGGCGAGCTGCGGCTGCGACCATGCCGTCCGAGCAGCTTCCTCGACCCTCACGGTCAAGCCGCTCTCGCCGTTCGTGGCGAACCAGGACTATCGGACGGGCTTCACGAAGGAGACCGGGCTCGACGACTTCCTGGCCATGGCCTACGCCTCGCCCTCCGAGCTGGGCCAGACGCTGGTGGTCAAGTTCTACATCGACCAGCTCCAGACCGACTCGCCGGAGGTCTACTTCCAGAACACGCGTCTCCACCCCATCCACTACGACTTCGTGCACACGGTGCTGGGCCGGGCCATCTCGCAGGCGGACTTCGAGGCGGCGACCTACCACGGCGCCGGCCGGACCGGGATGGCGGGCAACGTCATCTTCTATCTGGACCGGGCGATGACGAGCGGCGTCCTCGGCGCCAGCGTCTCGGCGCCCTTCACCGTCGAGTTCTTCCCGACCGATGACCTGACCCCGGAGCAGGCGCTCCTCGCGACGCGGCTCCTCCACGAGCGGATGCTCTTCGTGCCGCTCTCGGGCTCCGAGCACCGGCTCTTCTACCTTCCCGCCGGCTCCCGTCAGCAGAGCGAGCTCCTGGCGTCGCGCGCGGGCTTCGACGCCTGGGGCGAGCCCTTCCTGACCCGCGAGGAGCTCTACGGCGACCTGACGGTGCAGCTGCTCAACCCCGGCGTGGCCTTCGGCACCCTGCGCACCGTGACCCCGGAACAGCTGCAGTCGAGCGCGGTCTCCTTCCACGACGTCGTGGTGCTCCCGCGCCTGCCCAACGAGATCCCCATCGTCGGCGGGACGATCTCGGTCGAGCTGCAGACGCCGCTCGCCCACGTCAACCTCGCGGCGCGCGCGCGCGGCACCCCCAACCTAGCCCTGACGACCGCGCTCACCGACTCCCGGGTCGCGCCGCTGATGGGCAAGCTCGTCCGCTTCGAAGTGACGCGGCAGGGCTTCTCGCTGCGGGAGGCGACCCTGGCCGAGGCGACCGCGTTCTGGGACTCGCGGACTACCCAGCCCAAGGTCACGCCCGAGTCGGACTGCACCCGCACTGCGCTCGCAGCCTTCGGCGAGTTCGGGTTCGCCGACGCTATCGCCTACGGGGTGAAGGCCTCGAACCTCTCCGAGATGTCGAAGGTCGTCCCCGAGCAGACCCCGCAGGACGGCTTCGCGGTGCCGTTCCACTACTACGACGCCTTCATCTCCACCGCGCAGGCCACGTCCGCGCTCTGCGACGCCGCGCGGACCGACTGCGTCGCCACGCGGGCTGCCGCCGTCTGCGATCAGGCCCGCACTCTCTGCCTGCCGGAGGGAGCGACGAGCGAGGCGCTGCGCGACCAGATCCACCGTCTCCTGGGTGACGCCACGTTCGTCACCGACTCGCCGGTCCGCGAGGCGGCGCTCGCGAACCTGCGCTACCTGTTCGCCAACGTCCCCGTCGACCCCGCATTCGGCCAGGCCCTGGACGCCCGCGTCGCCGAGCGGATGGGGACGGCCAAGGTGAAGCTGCGCTCGAGCACCAACGCCGAAGACCTCCCGCACTTCACCGGCGCCGGCCTCTACGACTCGTTCGGCGCCCAGGCGAGCGGCGAGAAGGCGGCGTCCTCGCGCATCCGCCTCGTGTGGGCCTCGGCCTGGAACTGGCGCGCGTTCGAGGAGCGAGCCTTCTGGAACATCGATCAAGAGGCCATCCGCATGGCCGTGCTGGTCAACCCCTCCTTCCAGGACGAGGAGGCCAACGGGGTCGTGGTGACCCAGAACCTGGCGAATCCGGCAGTCGTGGGCATGTACGTCAACGTCCAGAAGGGCGAGTGGGCGGTGACCAACCCGACCGACGGCGCGCTCCCCGAGGTCTTCTCCATCATCTTCTCGCCCAGCGGGCTGCAGGTGGCGCGCGAGCGGTTTTCGAGCCTCTCTCCCGACGCGCCGCTGATGACCGAGGACGAGGTGCGCGCGCTCTACCAGACGGCGAACAAGGTCCAGGGCCACTTCGCCCCGCTGTACAAGATCCCCGCAAGCGAGCTGAAGCTGGACATCGAGTTCAAGCTTCGCGCGGGCGACCGCGCCCTGATGTTCAAGCAGGTGCGCCCGTACTACGAATCCACCGGACTCTAAGGGCCAATCCATTCACGCAAGGAAGACCACGGTGAAACGCTTTCCCATCATTGTCTTGGTGCTCTGCCTCCTCGCCGCCTGCGGCTCGGCCAAGCCCGGCCCCTCCGACGCCTCGGACGTGGACCCGGCCGACGCCGGGCCGTCTGTCTCCGTCGCCATCAACGAGATCTGCGCGCGCAGCGGCGACTGGTTCGAGCTCGTCAATCCCTCCGGCGCGGCGGTCGACCTCGGCGGCTACCGCCTCGCGGACTCGGCCGACGGTGGCGCCCGCTTGGACGAGGCGGTGCTCTTCACGGATGGCACCTCGCTGGCGCCGGGCGAGCACCTGCTCATCCTCGGCAAGCAGCCCGACGCTGGGCTCGGGCGACAAACTGGTTGTCTGGACGGCGGCGTGAACGTCTGCTTCGGCGCCTCGTTCGGCATCTCCAACTCCTCCGGCGAGACGCTCTACCTGGTGGGGCCGGACGGAGAGGTGGTCACGACGGCCGTCTATCCCGCGGGAGTCGTCGCCAAGGGCCGCACCTGGGGCCGGATCCCCGACGGCACCGGAGCCTTCACCGAGACCACTCCCACCCCCGCGGCCGCCAACCTTCCTTGAGGACTACCCAGGAGCCCCCATGCACTGGCCTTCTCTCGCCCTCACGCCCTTCGTCGTTCTCCTCTGGCTCGCTGGCTGCAGCGAGCCCAACCCCGGCAACCCGGACTCCTCCGTCCTCGCCGACGTCGGCTCTCGCTCGGACACCGGCCTCTTGGCATTCGACGCCAGTCCTGGGGAAGGCGATTCGGGCCCTTCGATGAAGGATGGCGGTCCGTCGACCAACGATGCAGGGCCTGCGGCGAACGATGCCGGGCCGACGAGCCGCGACGGCGGCCGGCCTGATGGCTCCGAGGTCGACGCCGGTCCCGGGGACGAGCGCGGCTTCCACGTCCGCAAGCCGGTCATGAGGACCATTCCCTGCCAGGCCAATACCGGGTGCACCACCGAGGAACTGCCCGACCACGACCACGTCTGCACCCTCGTGCACGGAACGCTCGACGGCTTCCTCTACGTCCAGGCGACACCGGTGGAGGAGCGCGGGTTCGCGGGCGGCCCTCGCTACGAGACCGCCGGGGCCTGGGTGTCGGTCGGCGGCGTCGCCACATTCGTTTCCGCCACCTACGACAGCGGTGGCAACCACCGCAACGACTGGATCACCTTCGAGTACCAGGGCCAGAGCTACAAGACCTACCACTCGTCCTTCGGCTGGGGCTGGCGCGTCTGCCAGCCCATGGACTGCCTGCAGCTGCTCAGTGGAGAGACGGTCACCGAGGACGGCTGCACGAAAGACCGCACCTTGCCGATCGTCTGTGTGGACGTCGCCGATGACGGCACGATCCCGCCGTTGGTCGACCACTTCGCGAAGTGCCCGGGCGACCCGAACGGATAGCGGACAGCGCGTCGGACGAATCACTCCACGAGCAAGCGCAGCACCGCGCCTTCAGGCCGGTGCGCCCAGTTCTCGAAGGAGGCCTGGAACCGCTCGCAGGCCTGGCGAGTCGTAGCGCTGGGGCTCGAGTCGAGCCCCAGCGCCTTCTTTGACGGGAAGGGCCGGACGCGGTGCGTGCGCTCGAGGTCCAGGATCAGCGAGAGGACGTTCTTCGACAGCCAGCCCTCGGAGGACTCCGTCGCTTCGAGCCGCACGAGCCCGGGCAAGCCCTCGGGTGAGGCGGCCAGCGACGAGCGAGTGCGGAGCTCCACTCGGAGCAGGTCGAACGTGGAGGCGGTGACGTTCCGCGCGGTGTTCGCGAACGGTGGAGTGGGCGTCAGGATGCACATCCGCCCGCGGGCCCCGGTCTTCGCCGCCTCGGGCGAGAGCGCCACCGGGAAGCTCCCAGTCCCAGCGGCCGAAGCGGTCGAAGAAGAAGTCGAGGACCATCGAAGTGGTGCGCGCGGCTGGCGGCGCGTGGGCGCAGGCCCACGCGGCGAGCACGTTCCAGGAGACCCCGCCCAGCAGGCCATAGGCGTTCGAGCGCAGGTCGCGCAGCGAAGCCCACGCGCGCACCGCACGCGCCACGGCGCGGAAGAGGTCTTCACCGACGACGGAGGCGCCGACGCGGAGGATCTCGTCGGCGTCGCGCAAGGCCTGGGGCGCCGAGCCGTCGTCCGGCGCGAAGGCCACGTCCACGTGCTGGCCGTCGAGCTCCGCCTTGAGCACGGGGTGCAGCGCGTCGTCGGCGAGCCGTGAGCCGCGAAGCTCTTCCTGGAGAAGCGGGCGGACCGACTCGGGGCCGACCACGACGATGTCGAGATCGCTCGTCTCGGACTCGAGGCCGACGCGGCAGGAGCCGGCGAGGTGGGCCCTGGCGCCCAGGCTCGCCGTGACCTGGTCGATTCGGTCGAAGAGGCGGAACGCCGGCGGCCGGCCGAGCGGGATCCGGTGCTGGACCACGAACGGTTCGTCGCCGCGCCGGCTGATGAGGCAGAGGCTCGCGGGCCTCGAAGCGGGCGGGCTTCCAGTGGAAGGAGCGGGCCGCGTCGAGCGCCTTCTGCGAGCTCGGGAATTGGCCCAGCGAGAGGTGCGGCGTGAACCGCTCGCCGACCTTCGACTGCTCGTCGCAGCGCGGGAAGGCCTGCTGCAAGGCCGCCTGCAGTCCCGTGAGCGTGCCCGCCGGATCGGCCTCCGGCCGCAGCCAGAGCGTGGAGCTGGAGCGGTGGTCGAAGGTGCCGAACTCGGAGAGCGTGACCGTGAAGGGCTCGGTGCCCCGGACGATGCGCGCGACCCGCTCGGCGGCTTCCGGAAACCGGGCCTCCGGCACGAAGCCGTAGAGGAGATTGACGTGCGGCATCCAGCGCGCCACGTGACGGTCGTGAACGAGCCGGATGGCCTGGATGGGCTCCCACAGCGCGTCGGGCGGCATCAGCACCAGGGCGCTGGTGTGGACCGGCGCGGCGTCGGCCAGGGAGTGCTCGCGAACGGAGAGGGTGCAGCGCAGGCCGAAGTGGTCGCTGGCGGCGTCGGTGCCGATGAGCTCCATCGCAACGATCGAGAGCAGCTCCTTGGGGCGAAGGAGCATCCGGTCGAGGCGGCGGGAGAGTCCGTGCTGAGTGAGCCTGGCGGCGAGCGCGTTCCTCTTGGGGTCGTAGGTGTAGCCGGGGTCGTCGGGGTGCGCGGCGGTCCACGCGTCGAGGAAGGAGGCCCCGGCGGGATTCGGGTCGTCGACGTTGAAGTCCCCAAGGACGAGGTCCGCGAAGATGCCCGAGGCGTCGCCGAGGTGCTCGTGGAGCGCGGCGAGCTGCCGGGCGCGCTTGGCGGGGGCCGAGTCGGCCAGGTCGCTGCTCAGGTGCACGACCGCGACGCGCAGCCTTCGGCCCGCCCAGTCGATCTCCGCGACCGGCGTGGTCTTGCCGGTGGCTGGGTCGTCGAGCAGCGCGATCGCGCGGACGGGGAGGCGCGAGAGGAGCAGCGTCCCGTGCGGCGCGACCTCGGAGAGGGCGTAGGCATCGCGCACCCAGTCGGCGGCGAGCAGCGCGTCCCGGAGCTCGTGCGTGACCTCCTGCAGTCCGATGAGGTCGGCGCCCGCGGCCTGGATGGTCTCGAGCAGGGCCGGAACCCGCCGGGCGTTTCCTTCGCGCTCCTTGAGCGTGTTGTAGGTCAGCAGCGTGAGCGTCGTGGGCGTGCTGCCGGTCCCCGGTGAAGGCGCCCAGCGGCCGGTGGCTGAGTCGAACCGCAGCGGCGTCGCCGGGCGCCACGCCGCGCCGTGGCCTTGGACGGCGGCCTCGGGCTGGACGGAGATGGAGGGAACGGCCTCGGCATCGCCCGAGCCCAAGATCCGGTCGACGCGGGTGCGCCGGTCCCAGACCACGCCGGTCGGGTCGCGGAAGTACCAGATGCGGTGCCAGGGGATGTCGCCGCCGGGCACGAAGTCGAGGAAGGGCAGCTCCTGCATGCCCTGGTCGCGCGTCTCGTAGCCGATGGTGAAGCGCGACGGGTCGAAGCGGGCGTCCCAGCGGATGCGGTTGTAGACGTCGACGCTCGGCCGCAGGGCGGGCTTGTCGGGGCTCTTTCCCATGGCGACGCTCGCCTCCGGCGAGGCGATCCAATATACCGGTCGGCGTGGGTTTGACCGACGCACTCCCTCGCTGGCTCCCCAACCGCAAGCGGCAGCGCCGCCCGCCCTCGCTCTTGGGCTCGCGCGGCCCCGGCTCGCTCTACCGCAGGGTCAAATCGCTCCAGCTGTTGGCGACCCGCGACCGGCCTGCGGTGCTCTCCTTCCTCGCCGCCCGCTACCCGCAGCCGCTGCCGCTCTTCGAGCGCGTCCGCTTTCTGCAGCGGATGGTCGAGACCACCAACGCCGTCCGCTGCTACCACACGCAGGCGGAGCTGCTGGCGGTCGTCGACGCCGTGTTCGAGCGCGCGGGGCGGCCGGGGCTGACGGTGGTCGAGGCCGGCGCGGGCAAGGGCGCGAGCACCGCCAAGCTGAGCCTGGCGACCGCGCGCTCCGGCGGCCGGCTCATCGTCTTCGACTCCTTCCGGGGCCTGCCCAAGAACGAGGAGAAGCACACCCGCCTCGACGGCAGCCCGGTCACCTTCTTCGGCGGCGCGTTCCCCGGCCGCCTGCCGGCGGTGCAGCGCGTGGTCGAGCGGTTCGGCGCGCCGAGCGTCGTCGAGTACCGCAAGGGCTGGTTCGAGGAGACGATGCCCGGCTTCGCCGAGCCCTTCGACGTGGCGCTGCTCGACGTGGACCTGCTCGCCTCGACGCGCACCTGCCTCAAGCACCTCTACCCGCGGCTGCGGCCGGGCGGGGTGATCTTCACGCAGGACGGGCACCTGCGGGCCATCGTCGAGCTACTGCAGAGCGAGCAGTTCTGGCGGGAGGAGGTCGGCGTGCCGCCTCCGCGGATCGACGGCCTGGGCGAGCGGAAGATGCTGGCCCTGCGGCGGTAGGTCGGGGCCGAAGCCGTTCTTCTCCTGCGCCAGCCAGTCCCGGGCCCAGTCGAGGATTCCCTGCGCGAGCCCCTCGGCGTAGCGCTCGGTGCGCGTGCCCTTCTGGTGGAGCGGGGCGCGCATCGCGGCGTCCAGGCGCCCCATCTCGTCGCGCTCGTCCATGTGCGGGCCCTCGCAGAGCACCGCCGGGAAGTCGACGTAGCGGAAGAGGACGCCGTTCCAGGCGTCGACGCCCGAGGCCGAGCCGTCCGCGCGCAGGATGCCCTTGTGGTCCGGGTAGCGGTGGCTGTCCTTCTGGATGGGGAGCTTCAGCTCGGCCGAGACGCGGTTGAGCAGCCGCGCCCCCAGGTGCGCCGAGGCGTTGAACTCGTCGACGTCGAGCGCGTCGCGGATGGCGCGGAAGCGGTAGTAGGAGTTGTAGAGCCGCACCGGCTCGTAGGTGCCCTTGACCATCGCCACCAGCGCCTGGTCGTAGCTGCGGCCCGGCGGTCCTGACGAGGCGTTGTAGTGGATGGAGACGAGCAGGTCGGGCTCCTGCTCCTTGGCCTTCCACATCCGCGTGCGCAGCGCCTCGAAGATGAACTGCTTGCGCACCGCGTGGAGCGCGATGGCGGTGCGCAGGCGGCGGCGGTCGTCGAGCGGCAGGGGCTCGTCGAGGGCCACGAAGCGCGGGTCGCGCGCGAGGTGGCGCAGCAGGCGGTCGGCGAAGGAGCGGAACGAGGAGAGCGGGTAGGGGTGCCCGGGGCCCGGCCCGTCGCGGGTGAGGAGGACCTCCACGCCCTTCTCCTCGAGCTTCTTCTTCAGCTCCAGGGCGGTCTTGAGCGTCAGCTCGCCCTCGCGGATGGTGACCGGCGCGCCGCCCTCGGGCTTGAAGGTGCAGCTCGCGGCTCTCGAAGGCTGCGAGCGCGCCGCCGAAGTGGCCTGGGTCGAGGACCACGCGCAGCGCGCCGACCGGGTGCTTGGCGTCGATGCTCCGGCGCAGCTCGGCCTGGCGCTCGGCGCGGAACGGCTGCTCGCCGTCCAGCGGCGGCTGCAGGCGTCCCGGGCGTGTCGAGATGGGTTGGGAGGAGGGCAGCTGCAGGACGAGGTCGGGCGCGAGGACCGGCTCGGGCTTGAGGGTGCCGGTGGCCGGATCGAACTGGATCCAGGGCAGGAGCGACTGATCGGGGACGATGAATTCGGAGAGCTGGCGCGCGAAGGCTTCGCGCGGGACCTTGCCGTCGAAGCGACGCAGCGACTCCCAGTCGGGCGTCGCCAGCTCGTCGTCGGCATAGTCGGAGCGGATCAGCTCGGCGACGGCCGGGGGAAGCGGGCAGTCGAGGTAGGCCCTGGGGTCGTCGAGGACCGCGTCGGAGAAGCTCGAGCGGGCACTCCGAAAGGTTCAGCTTGGCGGGCGCCGGGGGCCGCGGGGCAGGGCAGGCCGCCAGCGTTGCCACCAGGAGCAGGCTCAGCGGTGTCGTGCGCACGGGCGCCATCATCACCCCGGGAAAGAGACGAGGGCCAGAGCGGCTCAACGGGTGAACGCGCGAGCTGTCGGGTGATTCCCTCCGCCCTTGTCTCCATTTGATGGAGGCGGAGAGCCCCGTGGTTGCGGGCGTCCCGCCCGCCCAGGTGAAGACAAACACGAAGGCCGGCACCCTCGCGGGAGCCGGCCTTCGATTCCTGCGGTCGAAGCGGGGCGCTACTGAGCGGTGGCGTCCGCGACGATCTCGACCTTCACCTTGCCGACCACCTCGTGGTGGAGCTTCACGTCCACCTCGAAGGTGCCCAGGGTCTTGATCGGCTCCGGCAGGTTGATCTGCCGGCGGTCGACCTTCATGCCCTTGGCGATGAGCGCCTCGGCGATGTCCAGCGCGGTGACCGAGCCGAACAGCTTGTCCTGCTCGCCGACCTTGCGGGCCATCTTGAGCTGGGTCTTGGCCAGCATCGCGGCCACGTCGCCGGCGGCGGCCTTGAGCTTGGCCTGGCGGGTGGAGATGACCTTCTTGTCGTGCTCGAGCTGGTTGATGTTCTTGTCGTTGGCGAGAACGGCCAGCTTGCGCGGAAGCAGGAAGTTGCGGCCGTAGCCCTCCTTGACCTCGACGAGGTCGCCGGAGTGGCCAAGGCCCTGCACGTCTTCACGGAGAATGACCTTCATGTGCGAGCTCCTTGGCGTCAGACGTTGTGCAGCACGGTGTACGGAAGCAGCGCGACCATGCGCGCGCGCTTGATGGCCGCGGCCACCTCGCGCTGGTGCTTGGCGCAGTTGCCGCTGATGCGGCGCGGGATGATCTTGCCGCGCTCGGTCACGTAGTACTTGAGGGTGTTGGAGTCCTTGAAGTCGACCTTCAGGCCCTTCTCGGCGCAGAAGCGGCACACCTTGCGCCGCCCGAAGCCGCGGCCGCCACGGCCGCCTTCCTCGCGCCCGCCGCGATCGCCGCGGTCACCCCGGTCGCCACGGTCGCCGCCGCGATCACCACGGTCGCCCGACTTGTCTTCAAACCTTGCCATGACTGTTCAATCCTTTGTGTAGAAGTCCAGCGGGGGCGCCCTAGGCGCTCTCCTCGCCCTCGAAGTCGCGCTCGCCACGCTGCTCGGTGCGCTCGCCACGCTCGCCGCGGTCGCTGCGCTCGTGACGCTCGCCGCTCACCTCGCCCTCGGCGCGGGGACGCTCGTCGGCGTCGCCGGCCAGCTTGGCGTCGGGCTCGACCGGACGGGTCTCGGGGTCGATGTCGTCGGCGATGTGGTGGCTGATGTACTTCGACACGTCCTCGGTGATGGCGAGCAGGCGCTCGACCTCCGTGACGATGCCCGGGTTGCCCAGGTAGTCGAGGTGGACGTACACCGCGCGGGGCTGCTTGGCGACCGGGAAGGCGGTCTTCTTCTTGCCCCAGTTGGTGAACTTGATGACCTTGCCGCCGTCCTTGGACACGGCCGCGCGCAGCTTCTCCTTGATGCGCTCGACGCCCTCATCGGCGACGTCGGCCTTGACCAGGAACAGGGTCTCGTACTCGCGCAGGCGAAGCTTCCCGCCCGCGGTGGCCTGAGGAGCGGTTGCTCCGGTGGCCGGCTGGTTCTCTGCCATTTGTCTACTTCTCCTCTCGGATCAGTCAGCGAGCCACAGATCGACTGCATCTGCAGCGAGGAGCCCCGCGGAACGCCCCATGCGCTCTTCGGGGTGAAGGCCTTTTCGCCTTCGCCCAGGAATCCTGGTCACCGTGAACAGGCGCAGGGCCTGTCGCTACCAGGGTTCCTCGGCGAAACCGAGAAGGTCAGGAGCTGCGCCGGTTGAAGTCGTTCATCGCCTTGGCGAGGCCGGCCTTCAAGATGGCCTCGATGGCGGCGACCGCCTTGTCCGACGTCTCCTTCCACAGGGGGGCTTCCTCCTTGGTGAAGCCGCCCAGCACGTGCCCCACGGTCCTCTCCTTGGTCTCGGGCTTGCCGATGCCGACGCGGATGCGGATGAAGTCGTCCGTGCCGAGCCGCTCGACGATCGAGTCCAGGCCGTGGTGGCCTCCGGTACCGCCTCCCTTCCTGAGCTGCAGCCGCCCCAGCGGCATGTCCAGCTCGTCGTGCACGACAATCAGGTCTTCGCCCATCACCTTGTAGAACCGCGCCGCGGGGCCGACCGAGTCGCCGGAGCAGTTCATGTACGTCTGCGGCTTGAGCAGGGCCACCTTCTCGCCCTTGACGCCGCCCTGCCCGAAGTCGCCGTCGAACTTGGTGGAGGAGAGGTCGATGCCGGCCTTCTGCGCCAGCGCATCGATGACCTGGAACCCGACGTTGTGGCGGGTCTCTTCGTACCTGTCGCCCGGATTGCCGAGCCCGACAATCAATTTCATTCGTGTGTCGAAGACTGCAGCGACGGGCGCTCGCGGAGGAGCGCCCGTCGCGGCAGAAGATGCGGACTACTTCTTGGCCGGGGCCTTGGCGCCAGCAGCCGGAGCGGCGGCCGGGGCCGCGCCCTTCGCACCAGCGGCCGGAGCGGCGGCGCCAGGAGCGGCACCAGGGGCGGCGCCAGGAGCGGCCGGAGCGCCCGGGGCGCCCGGAACGGCGGCAGCAGCGGCGGCCTCCTCGGCGGTCGGAGCGGCGACCTCTTCCTTCTCCGGGGCCACGACGCCGACGATGGCGAAGTTGGTCAGGAACTTGGGCGTCACGCCCTTCGGGCACTTGACGTCCTTGACGTGGATCGAGCCGCCGATCTTGAGGCCGGCGACGTCGACCTCGATCTTCTCGGGGATGTCCTCGGGCAGGCACTGCACCTCAATCTCGCGGCGCAGGACCTGGAGGATGCCGCCCTCGGTCACGCCGACGGCGAGACCCGAGTAGATGAGCGGAATCTTGACCAGGACCTTCTCGTTCATCCGCACGTCCAGGAAGTCGGCGTGCAAGAGGTCGTGGTGGACGATCTCCGTCTGGAAGTCCTTGAGGAGGACGGTCCGCTCGGTGCCGTTGTCGAGCTTGAGCGTGAGGATCGTGTTGAACTTCTTCGGCGTGTTGATGGCGTTCTTGAGCGCCAGCGGGTCGACGGCGATGTTCAGGGGCGGTGCGCCCTTGCCGTAGAGGACCGCGGGGATCTTCTCCGCAGCGCGGAGGCGGCGGGCGACGCCCTTGCCGGACTCCTTGCGAACGGTGGCCTGCAACTCGATGCGCGTCATTTTCTACTCTCCGAAAGTGCCGCCTTCATGCCCGCTCGCGGGCCGGCATGATGCCGCAGATGAGTGTCGGCAGGCCTAGGGCCTGCCCTCTTGCTGAGCCCACTTGTGGAGGAGTCGGACCCAAGAAGAGCGCGGATTTCTCGCAGAAATCGCCCTGTGAGTCAATGGAGCCGCTCGGGGCGTTCGGCAAGGGGCGGCCGTGCGGGCGGTCGGCTGGAAAAAGGCGTGTCCGGGCGCAGGGTTGGCCTAGCGAAGCCCGCGGCAGAACCGGGTCACGGTGGCCACCAGGTTCTCGAAGTCGAAGGGCTTCTGCAGCAGCGCGTTGGCTCCCTCGACGATGGACGGGTAGGTCGTCACCACCACCACCGGGATCTGCTCGAACTCCTGGCGATGGCGCAAGGCCTCGAGGAACTGCCAGCCGTTCATCTCCGGCATCACCAGGTCGAGCAGGATGACGCTGGGCCTGTCCCCGCGCTCCAACCGCTCGAGCGCCTCGCGGCCGTTCTTGGCCGACAGCACCTGGAACCCTTCGGTGTCCAAGAGCCCGCCGACCACGTCGCGGATGTCGCCGTCGTCCTCGACGACCATCACGCTTCCGCCCGCCGCCGCCGCCATGGAGCACGACCTCGGCGAGCAACCTGCGCACGCCCGGGGCGGGCGTCAGCCGCCCGGGCCGGGTCAGGTGCTCGAGCCGGCGCTCGAGCCCGCGTTCGACGAGGGGCCGGGCTGGGGCGAGGCGCCGGCCGCCTGCTGCGCCATCACGCTGTGCCTGCGGCCGTAGAGGAAATAGATGATCAGGCCGATGGCCAGCCACACGCCCAGCCGCCACCAGTTGCCGGTGGGCAGCGAGAACATGAGCAGCAGGCACATGATCATCCCCATCACCGGGACGAACGGGACCCATGGGCAGCGGAACGGCCGCGCGGCTTCGGGGTGCCTCTTGCGCATGATGAGCACGGCCGCGCAGACGATGACGAAGGCCAGCAGGGTGCCGATGTTCGTCAGGTGCAGCAGGAAGTCGATGGGGGCGATGCCGGCCCCGACCATGACGAAGCAGCCGATGGCGAGGGTCGACTTCCAGGGCGTGCGGAACTTGGGGTGCACCTCGCCGAAGAAGCCTTTGGGCACCAGGCCGTCGCGGGCCATGGCCAGGAAGACGCGGGGGCCGCTGAGCATCATGACCAGCAGCACGCTGGTGATGCCGGCGACGCCCGCGGTCGCGATGATGGCCTCGGCCCAGCCGATGCCCCGCTGCTGGAAGGCGCGGCTGATGGGCGCGTTCACGTCGATCTGGTCGTACTTGACCATCCCGGTGATGACCGCGACGACCGCGATGTAGAGGACGGTGCACAGGACGAGGGAGACGATGATGCCGATGGGCACGTCCCGCTGCGGGTTCTTGGCCTCCTCGGTGTGCGTGGAGACCGAGTCGAACCCGATGTAGGCGAAGAAGACGATGGCCGCGCCGGCCATCACCCCCACCGGCGCGCCGGTGGCGTCGGTCTGGCCCGCGAGGTGGTGCCCGAAGAAGTTGATGCCCGTCCAGCCGAAGGGGGCGAAGGGGTGCCAGTTGGAGGTGTCGACGAAGAAGGCGCCGACGCCGATGACGAAGAGCACCGCCGCGACCTTGACCATCACCATCGCCGCGTTGAAGGAGGCGCTCTCGTGGATGCCCTTGACCAGGACGGCGGTGACCACGGCGACGACGAGGACGGCCGGCAGGTTGATGTAGGAGCCGGTCGAGACGAAGCCGACCGCGGCGTCGTAGCGCCAGGGCGACTCCTGTAACGCGAGCGGGAAGTGGATGCCCAGCTTGCCCAGGACGTCCTGGAAGTAGCCCGACCACCCGGTGGCCACCGCGGAGCTGGCCACTCCGTACTCGAGCACCAGGTCCCAGCCGATGATCCAGGCGAAGGCTCGCCCAGGGTCGCGTAGGCGTAGGTGTAGGCCGAGCCGGCCACCGGCACCATCGAGGCGAACTCGGCGTAGCACAGCGCCGCGAAGACGCAGGTGAGGCCGGCGATGACGTAGGAGACCATGACCGCCGGGCCGCCCACGCCATGCGCGGCCTTGCCGGTGGCCACGAAGATGCCGGCGCCGATGATGGCGCCGACGCCCAGGCTGGTGAGCTGCACCGGGCCCAGGATCCGGCGCAGCCGGTTCTCGCCTTTGACCTCCTCGAGCAGGAGTGCGAGGGGCTTGCGGGCGAAGAGCTGGCTGGCCATGCGTGAGTCCTCCCCGGGAGACGAGGGCCGAACGTAGCCGACCCGCGCCTGGGGCGGCAACGGCCATCGCCTGGGGTAGGCTTCCCCAGAAGGATCGAACGCCCGCTCCCCGGGCGGCGTCTTCCTACTCATGCTCACGCTCGCCACGCTGGTCGCGCTCACCTCCTCTCTCTCCGTCACCCTCTCCGCGGCCCCGCCCGACGCCTGTACCGGCAAGGGGCCAACGGCGCACGTCCCGCTGCCGCCCGTCGCCAGCCAGCCCTGGGACCCGAAGACGCCGCCTCTGCGGCTCGACCGGGTGGCGCAGCGCTTCGCCCTCTCGAAGGCTGAGCTCGACGCGCTCGGCGCCAACGGCTTCGTGGTGGCGAGCCGGCTGCGCTACCCGACCTACGCCTGGGCGCTCCACGACGTCTACCAGTCGCAGCTGCCGCTCTACGTCTCCGTCGACGCCATCCTCCACGCGGTCTTCGCCACCAACGACCAGGTGATCGCCGCGCTGGAGCGAGAGCGGCTGGCTCCGTTGACGTCCTCGGCGCTCGCGGCGATGCGCAAGGCTCTCGCCAAGGACCCGAAGCGCTACCCGCCCGAGGTGGCCGCCGATCTCGGTCTCTACCTCGCGGTCGCTTGGCAATTGCTCGAAGGGCCCAGCAAGGACGACGCGAAGGGCGGCGAGGCCGTGGCGGCGCTGGTGAAGAAGGCGACCGACGCCGCGGCGATGGAGACGGTGGAGCTGTTCGGGCGCTCCCGGACCATCGACTTCACGCAGCTGACGCCGCGCGGGCACTACGCGGGCGACGAGAAGCTCGAGCGCTACTTCCGGGCGTCGATGTGGCTCGCGCGGGTCGAGTTCAACCTCGTCTCGCGCTCCTGCCGCAGCTCGCAGCCGGGGAACGTCGTGGACGCGAGCGAGACCCCGCGCGAGGCGGTCGACGCGCTGGCGCTGGCCGACCTCGCCGAGCGCTCCGGCGCGCTCAAGGACCTGGAGCTGCTCGACGAGGCCTGGTCCACGCTCGCCGGCCGACGCGAGGACGTGTCGCTCACGGATCTGCTCGCGCTGCGCAAGAAGGCGCGCATCCAAGGCTTCGAGGTCCCCAAGTCGGCCGAGGCGCTCAAGGCCGCCATCGGCAGCGCTTTCCCGCGGACGCTGCACACGCACTACATGCCGGAGGGGACGAAGGAGCTCCCGGCCATCGCCACCCTGCTCGGGCCGCGCCTCGTCGCCGACGCCACCGCGCTGATGCCGCTGCTCGAGCCGGCGACCCCGGGGCGCTACCTCGCCGGGGCGCCCGACGTGGCGTACGCGCTGGGCCACGACCGGGCGCTCTCGCACCTGGCGAAGGAGCTGACCAGGTACCCGGAGCTGCGCAGACAACTGGACGTGGCCCGCGCGGGCCTGAGCAGGGCGCCGGCCGGCCCCGATCTCTATTCCGCCTGGCTCGCCGCCATCCGCGCCATCGCCGCGACGCCCAAAGGCGAGCAGCCCTCCTTCGCCAGGACCGACGCCTTCGCCGACCTGCGCCTGGGTTCGACCGTCGCCGCCTTCGGCCAGCTGCGCCACAACTACGTGCTGATGGCCGGCCAGGCCTACGACCAGGGCGGCTGCGAGATCCCCGACGGCTACGTCGACCCGGCGCTCGGCGTCTACCGAGCGCTCGCGAGTTACGCCGAGGTGGGGATCAAGGCCTTCCGGAGAGTCGACCCCAAGGGCGTCAGCGGGGCTGAGAAGGAGTTCAAGAAGCTCGCGACGGTGCTCGCCAAGCTCGAGGCCATCTCCGTCGAGGAGCTCGCCGGACGGCCGCTCGCGCCCGACCATTTGCGCTGGCTCAACGACGTCATCGAGATGAGCCCGGGCTCCACCGGGGCCGAGCCGTCCTACTCGGGCTGGTACTTCGACCTGTTCCCGTCGCCGATGATCGCGCTCGACCGCGCGGACTTCGTCGCCGACTTCCAGACCTCGGGCTGGCTGGGCATGGTCAGCTACGCCGGTGTCGAGGGCGTGCGGCTGGGCGTCTTCGTCGTCGACACCGGTGGCAAGCCGCGCGTGGTGGTCGGCCCGGTGACGCGCTCGTTCTGGCACCAGGGGCTGCTGGCTCAGCGGCTCAACGACGAGACCGCTCGCAATCTCGAGGACGAGCAGCGGCTGGAGCCCTGGGCGGCGAGCCACGCGGTCGCCGGGGTCGCTCCGCCGGCGCTGCGCGTGAGCTGGTCGCCCGGGGAAGGCGACCCGCGGGTCGAGGAGGTCTCGGTGGTGGGGAAGGGTGAGCCGGCCGACGGGCCGATCGACGTGACCATCGAACTGATGGACCATCATCGGGTACCCTTCGCCAGCCAGACAGGAAAGGTGGGAGCCGACGAGGTGAAGTTCCGCTTCGAGCTGGGCGAGCCCGAGGCGTCGCCGGCCATCGAGATGATTCACGTGCGCTGCGGCGCGTTCGACGGCTGGGTCGAGGCGGCGTGGTCCGGGGCCTACGGGGTCTTCGGCGTTTGGGAGTGAGACGTGGCGGTCAAGTGCAGGGCGTGTGAAGAGTTGCCGAGCCCGATCCTGGCGCCGCAGGTGTGCCCGCCCCACCGCTTGGGGCTGGTGGGCGCCGGCGGCGTGAAGTGGCCCGCCTGGGCGGGCTGCCGCCTGCCTCGGGGCGCGCTGGTGCCGGTGCTGCTCGGGCCGTTCGAGGGTGAGGTCGGGCGCTGCTGGCTGTCGTCCGCGGGCGGCGGGGGATTCGGGATGCACCGGGAGGTGCTGGCGAGCCGCAGCTACTTCGAGTTCTGCATCCAGCACGTCCAGGGGCTCAAGGACGTGGCGGAGGCGCTCACCGTGGCCGCAGGCGACTCGGCGCTCAAGTCCCTGAGCGACCTGACCCGCGTCGTCGAAGGCGTCCAGGGAGTCTCGCGCGAGAGCGCCTGGGCGCACCTGAGCCGGTGGGCGTACGAGCGCCGCCTGGGCCAGTCCGCGGCGGGTCAGAAGGTGACCCCTGGGACCCTCGAGGGGCTGTGCCACCAGATTGAAGAGCAGCTGGCCGGGTGGCGCCCGACGCCAGAGGACCTGGTCGAGACGGCGCGCGAGGTGGTGTTCGGGGCGGCGTAAGTGTCGCGACGGGGCCGGCGGCTCGTTATAGGCCAATAAACCAGGGCGATTCCGGGTTCCGGATCCCCGAGGCTCATCCGCCCATGCGACCCGCGCAGCAACTCACCGAGGCTCTCGACCGCTGGGAGGCTTCGCTTCCCTCCGAGCGCAAGCCCGAGCTCGAGCTCCTGTCCGTGGCCGAGGCGGGCCTGGCGCAGGGCAGCGGCGTCGCGCCGGCCATCTGGCACCGCTGGCTGGACACCACCCGCAAGCGCGACTACCTGCTTGCCCTGCCCGACCGCACGACCCGGCACCGCTGGGCCGATGCCTCCATCCGCGCGATCGCTGCCTCGGGCTACGACCTGGCGCGGATGCTCGCGCAGCGCGTGGCCTCGCACCCGAACCGAGCGCTCTTCGTCGCCGCTCCAGGCGCCGGCGCGCCCCGGTGGAGCTATGCGCAGATTGCCCGGCGCGCCGACGCCATCGCCGCGGCGCTGCTGCGCACCGAGGCCGAGCCGGTGGTGGCCATCGTCTCCGAGAACGGGCTCGACCCGGCCTGCGTCGACCTCGCCTGCCTGCTCCACGGCATCCTGGTCGCGCCGCTCTCCCCGCACCTGACCGCGTCCGAGCTCGTCGCCGCCTTCGATGCCTTGAAGGTCAACCTCGTCGTCGTGTCGGCCGAGGAGACGGTGCGCCGGATGGGCGAGCTCGCCGGGCGGGTCCAGACGCCGTTCCGGGTCATCGTGCTCGACGACGCGGCGGAGCACGCGGGCGAGAAGGACCTGGTGCTGGGCGAGGTGCTCGCCGGCCAGGACGAGGCGGCCATCGCGGCGGCCCTGGAGCGGGCGCCTCGGCGGACGCTCGACGAGACCTGCACCGTGCTCTTCACCTCCGGCAGCACCGGCGGGCAGAAGGGCGTCTGCTTCTCGATGGGGAACCTCGTCACCAAGCGGTTCGCGCGCGCGGCGGCGCTGCCGTTCGTCGGCGAGGAAGAGGTCCTGCTCTGCTACCTGCCGCTGTACCACACGTTCGGACGCTACCTGGAGATGCTGGGGACGATCTTCTGGGGCGGCACGTACGTCTTCGCGGGCAACCCGTCGCTGGACGGGCTCGCCGCGGGGCTCGAGCAGGTCGAGCCGACCGGGCTCGTCTCCATCCCCATCCGCTGGGCGCAGCTCGAGGCGCGCGCCCGGGAGAGGGCGGGGGAGGCGGCGTCGCCTTCGGCGACCAAGGATGCGCTGCGCAAGGTGGTGGGGCAGAGGCTGCGCTGGGGGCTCTCGGCGGCCGGATACCTGGCGCCGCAAGTCTTCCGCTTCTTCCAGGGCCACGGCATCGAGCTCTGCTCGGGCTTCGGCATGACCGAGGCGACCGGCGGCATCACCATGACGCCGCCGGGCGAGTACGAGGAGGGCTCGGTGGGCCTGCCCTTGCCCGGCATCGAGGTCCGCCTGGGCGAGCAGGACGAGCTGGAGATCCGCGGGCCGTATGTCGCGACCTATCTTGGCGAGCCGGCGCCGGCCTCCGCGCCGGGTGGAGCGCCCTGGGTCAAGACCGGCGACGTCTTCCGCCGCCGCGAGAGCGGGCACCTGGAGATCGTCGACAGGGTCAAGGACATCTACAAGAACAGCCGCGGCCGCACCGTCGCGCCCCGCCGCGTCGAGCAGCGCTTCGAGGGCGTGCCGGGCATCAAGCGCGTCTTCCTGGCCGGCGACGGACGCGACGACAACGCGCTGCTCATCGTCCCCGACCCGGACGACGCGGTGCTGGGCGGCGACCCGCAGGGCGAGTCGGCGCGCGACTACCTGCGGCGCATCGTCGCCGCGGCCAACCGGGACCTGGCGCCGTACGAGCGCGTCGTCGACTTCGCCGTGCTCTCGCGCGACTTCTCCTTGGAGGCGGGCGAGCTGACGCCGAAGGGCTCGCTCAAGCGCAAGGCGATCGAGAAGTCTTTCGCCGACGTCATCGAAGGGCTCTACCGCAGCCGGGTGATCAAGCTGGTGGAGGGCGAGCTGCACGGTCGTCGTCCCGCGGTGGATCTATCGAGACCTGGGCCTGCTCGAGGGCGACCTGGCGCTGGAGGGCGGCAAGCTGGTCGACCGCCGGCGCAACCGCGCGGTGAGCATCACCCTGCGCCGGGGCACCGACGAGCTGTGCATCGGCAGCCTCGTCTATCGCTGCGCGGGGTGGAAGGTGGACCTGGGGCTGCTCGCCCGCCAGCCGCTGCTGTGGGGCGGCAACCCGGAGCTCGCCGCGTTCCTGCCGCTCAAGGACGGCTGGGACACGCCGCTCGACTCCCAGTGCGCCGAGGTGCTGCTGCCGGACCGCAGCGAGGTTGCCGAGGGCGAGCGCGCCATGCCCCCCGAGCCGTTGCCGTCGCCGCAGCTGACCGTGCTGCATCGGCTCGCGCTGGACCTGCTCTTCGCGCCCGCGCCGGCTGCGCTCGAGGCCGTCGCGCGCGCCGAGGTGCTCCTGCGGCAGGGCGACCGGCGCACCGCCGAGTTCCTGCGCCGGCGCCTGCAAGCGCTGGCGCGGCACCCGAGCGAGAAGGTGCGCTGCGAGGCCTACCGGGTGCTGCTGCTCGACGACCCGCTCGTCGACACCGGGCAGATCCTCCCGGCGTTCCTGCGCTCCGGCTCGAGCTTCCTCTCCGAGGAGAGCGTGGCGGCCATCGCGCGGGCAGACCTGGGCGAGGAGCGGCTGACCGCGCTGCGGCGCCGCCTCCACGCCTACCGCCAGTCGATGGCGGCACCGGGGCTGGCCTATGCGCGCAAGACGCTGGGCGACGTCCTGCAGCTCTTGGCCAACTTCGCCAGGCACCACCCCGAGGACCTCGCCGCCGTCCGCGCCGAGCTCGCCTCCTGGGCCCTGCAGGACGCGGACGCCGAGCTCGCCTACCGCGCCGAGGCCCTCTACGACGAGCTCAACGCCTGGTTCCAGGAGACCTCGGCCGCGGCCGCGGCGCCGCTGCCGCCCGGGGAGGCCCGGCGCAAGCTCTGCTTCCGCGAAGGGTTGCCGGAGGACGAGGAGCGGGCGCTGTCGGCGCTGCTGCTCGGCACCTCGTTCCTGCGCGAGTCCATCGCGCTCGCGTTCGAGACCGAGCCCGCCGACTTGGCGGACATTCCGGACGAAGGCCTGTGGGTCACGCCGGTGCTGGCGCTGCACCGCTACCGGCTCTACCGCGTCTCGGTGCGTACCACCGCGGGCGCGCACTACGACCTGTTGCTGACCATCCGCCGCGACCTCGACTCCGCCGCGGTGCGGCTGACGACGCAGCGGATGATCGTGCTGGCGGGGAACCCGTGGGGCCCGCTGGTGGCGCCGCGCGTGGGCGCCTGCCGGCCGGACCTGGGCGCGCTCTCGGTGGCCTTCGTCAACGAGCTCTCGCTGGCGGAGCGCTTGCGTGACGCCGAGGTGCCGGGGCGGCCCTGGTCGGGCGAGACCGCGTCGATCAAGAACCTCATGGTCCGGGCGCTGGAGGCCTTCTTCCGCGCGTGGGACCAGGGTGGGCGCACCTTCGTCCCCGGCGCGGTGGCGCCGTCGAACGTGGCCATCCCGGCCGAGGACTACCGCGAGGGGGCGAGCCTGCTCTCGTTGTCGGGCTCGCGGCCGTACCGCAGCCCTCGCGACCTGGTCGAGCCGATGCTGCGCAACTTCTTCCGCGAGACGGCGGCGCTCTCGCCTCGGCTGGGGCCCAAGCTGCGGCCGGAGTGGATCGTCGATGCCGTCTTCGAGGCGCTGGGAGAGGACGGCGCCCGCGCGTTCCTGATCGAGCTGACCGAGACCTGGGGGCCGGCTGGCGGCGAAGCGGTGGGCGCGCTGCTCGCGGCGGCCGGGTCGGCGCTGGCCCAGCCCAAGGCACAGCGGGCCTCGCTCGCCTTCGAAGCGGCCTGCGCGAGGTTCGGCGCCTGGGACGAGGCGCACCCGGGCTCCACGCTCGCGGAGCGCGAGAAGACCGCCGAGTCGCTCTTGCGGCTCTATCGCTTGGACGGCCAGGGCGAGGAGGTGCGCTTCCGCTTCTCGCGCGCGACGGTCTTCGCCCGCTCGCGCCCGCCGGTCCTGGCGGCCTTCGACGGCCTGCTCTCGGCGCTGCGTGAGCGGCCCGGCACCCGGCCCTCGCACCTGGTCGAGCTCGGAGGGCTGCACTCCGCGCTCCAGACCGACGAGGAGCGGTTGGTCTTCACGCGCCTGGTCTTCCCCGCCGCGCGGACCAGCAAGCCGGTGGAGGTCACCGTCGTCGGCGACGCGGTCAAGCACGTGGTCGTGGCCACCGAGCTCGTCGACCGGCAGGGCGCCGCGTGGATCGTGCGCGAGCCGGTGGACGCCGCGGAGGTCGGCCGGCTCTACCGCCTGTTCGTGCGCGCCGGCCTGCCTCGCGCCTTCTCGCCCGAGCGGCGCTACCTCGTCGTGTTGGACAGCGCCCAGCGGATCGCCGGCGGCGCCTCGTTCACGCTGCTCGGCGCCGACCTCGCCCAGCTCGACGGCCTGGTGGTCACTCCGGCGCTGCGAGGGCGCGGGCTCTCGACGGCGCTGCTCGACGACCTGTGCGCGCGGCTCGGGGCGCTGGGCATCAAGTCGGTGCAGGCGCACTTCGCCTTCCGCAACATCGCCATCTCCGGCTTCCGCCTGGACCGGCGGCGAGGCGGGCTGGTGCGGGATCTGGTGGCGCCAGGAGGCGAGGCGTTCGCGCTGCGGCGCGTCGGGACGTCCTGAGGCCCGGGACCAACCGTCGTCGTGCTCGTGCTGCCCCTCAGCGCTTGCACGAGCCGCAACTTCTTCTAGCCGGTGAAGGACTACGGCTGTGCCGACTTGGCCCAGGTAGAGGCGGGGCGCTTCAGCCCCTACCGAGCGCCCGAGAGCCTCCTGTTTCGGTCATCGGTCGTCGCGCCCCAGCACGGTCCACATCCCGCCCGGCGTCCTGCCGAAGGCGGCAGGGAGACCTCTCGGCTCCCTAGCTTCCAGGGTGGGTGGTCCCATGCCGGGTCCGAGGTCGATGCCGTCAGGCGGGGTGCCCTCCTGCGGGAGGCCGGTCTCATGAGCCGGAGCGCTCAGCGCACGGGCGACGGCATGCCACGTCCCGGTGCAGGGCCGTTCGCGGACAGTCGTGCCTGGCGGGTGCTGCGCCCGCCGAGGCTCCCGTGGTTCCTGCGATATGCGGCCACGCCGGCGCTCACCTTCCTGGCCTACGCCACGGAGCGGGCGGTCGTCTCGCCGCCGGTCACGGCACCGTTCGTAAGCTTCTACGCTGCCGTGGCGGTGGCGGCTTGGGTGGGAGGCCGCGGCCCCGGCCTGGCCACCACGGCCCTGTCGACGGTGGCGGCTCTCTCGCTCGCCGCGGCGGGCCCCGACCCAGCCAGCGGCGTCCCGCTCGGGGCCACCGTGCTCTTCGCCCTCACGGCCTCGCTCGTGGCCCTCCTGTGCGGAGCGCTGCGGACCGCGATGCTGGTCGTCGAGGCCCGCGCCTCCGGGCTGCGCGTGGCGCTCGACGAGAAGGCGCGCGCCGAGGAGGCGTTGCGCGCCAGCGAGCAGAAGCACCGCGGCCTCTTCGAACACATGAACGAGGCGATCGTCATCGACGAGCTGGTCGTCGACGAGCGGGGCGCGCCGGTCAACTGGCGGGTCGTCGACGTCAACCCGGCCTACGAGCGCCTCACCGGCAGGTCCCGCGACGCGCTCGTCGGCCGGCTCACCACGGAGATCTACGGTGAGCAGTTTCCCAAGCCCTACCTGGGCCAGGTCGCGGACATGATCCGGACGGGGGAGGCGGTCCAGCTCGAGGGCTTCTTCGCTCCGATCGGCCGCTACGTCGTCATCTCGGCCTTCCCCTTGGGCGGCGCGCGCTTTGCCCTGCTGATGATGGACGTCACCGAGCGAAAGCGGGTCGAGGAGGCGCTCCGCGAGGAGGACTACCTCCTGTCGGAGTCGCAGCGCCTGGCGCACATCGGCACGTGGAGCATGGCCCTGGGCGCCGACCGCATCCGCTGGACCGAGGAGACCTACCGCATCTACGGGCAGTCACCGGACTCGTTCGTCCCCACCATGGAAAGCCTCTTTCGCTCGATCCACGAGGACGACCGCCCGGCGATGCAGGAGTGGGTCCGCGCCTGCATCGCCGGCGAACGGCCCGGCCCGCTGGAGTTCCGCGCGGTGCGGCCGGACGGGAGCGTGCGGATGCTCGTCGGCCGAGGCGACCTGCAGCGGCCCCACGAACACTTCTCCCTCTCCCTCGTGGGCACCGTCCAAGACGTCACCGAGAGCAAGCGTGCCGAAGAGACGCAGCGGCGCACTGCCGCCATCCTCGATGCGCTGAGCCTGGCCACCCCGGCCCTCATCTTCGCCAAGGACCTCCAGGCGCGGATGACCTACTGCAGCCCGAGCTTCTGCAAGGTGGTGGGCCTGGAGGAATCGCAGATCCTGGGGAAGAGGAGCGATGAGTTCCTTGCGTCTCGCGGTGGGGAGGCTCACACGGCCAACGACCGCTGGGTGATGGAGCATGGCGAGAGCAGGACCTTCGAGGAGTCCGTCGAGACGCCGCAGGGCCGCCGCATCTACCTCTCGGCCAAGTGCCCTTACCGCGATGCCCAGGGCAGGCTCGCCGGGTTGGCCGCGGTCAGCCTGGACGTGAGCGACAGCAAGCGGATGGAGGAGGCCCTGCGCGAGGCGGACCGGCGCAAGAGCGAGTTCCTCGGGGTCCTCTCGCACGAGCTGCGCAACCCGCTCTCCCCCATCCGCACCAGCGCGTTTCTCCTGGGCAAGAGCACCTCCTTGAGCGAACGCGACCGGCGCGCGGTGACCACCATCGACCGGCAGGTGAACCACCTCGCGCGGCTCATCGACGACCTCCTGGACGTGACCCGCATCGCCCGCGGGAAGATCCGCCTGCAGCGCGCCACCTTTGACCTCGTGGACGCCCTCCGCCGGGTCGTCGAGGACCACCGCGAGGCGTTTGGGTCCCGCGAGGTCAGCATCGCCTTCCCCGACGAGCCGCTCTGGGTCGACGGCGACGCCACCCGGATCGCCCAGGCCGCCTCCAACCTGCTGGGCAACGCGGCGAAGTTCACCCCGGCGGGCGGGCGGGTGAGCCTCTCGGTCCGCCGGGACGACTCGAAGCACGCGGTCGTGGAGGTGAGCGACACCGGCGTGGGCATCGACCCGGAGACCCTCTCCCGCCTCTTCGTCCCCTTCGCCCAGGCGGACCGGTCGCTGGATCGCAGCCGGGGCGGACTGGGGCTGGGCCTGGCGTTGGTGAGAGGAATCGTCGAGCTGCACGGCGGTTCGGTGAGTGCCCACAGCCCGGGTCCGGGGTTCGGTGCGACGTTCACGGTCAAGCTGCCGCTGGCGAGGCCCGAAGGCCTTGCCGTCGCGGAGGAGCCACGGCTGCGCGCAGGGGACGGCCAGGGAAGGCGAGTCCTGGTCATCGAGGACAACCCCGACACCGCCGCGAGCCTGAGCGAGTTGCTCGAGCTCGACGGCTACCAGATCGCGGTGGCCCGCGCCGGCGCCGAGGGGGTCGCCAAGGCGCGAGAGTTCCTCCCCGACTACGTCCTCTGCGATATCGGCCTTCCGGAGATGAACGGGTACGAGGTCGCCCGCGCCCTACGCCGCGACCCGGAAGTCCGCTCGACCTTCCTGGTGGCGCTGACCGGTTACGCACAACCGGAGGACCAGCAGCGGGCCCGCGAAGCCGGCTTCGACGCGCACGTCGCCAAGCCGCCGGATCTCGCGGCGCTCGAACAGCTCTTGGCGCGGGCGCCCCGGCGTCCGGCACACCCCTGAGCGCGAGCAGGAGATCCGCTCCCTGGCTTCTCCTGGCTCGCGGCAGCCCGTGCAGCGAGTTTCATCCATGTCCAGGCTTGGCGGAGAAGCGAGGGCGACAGAGGTCGAGAAGCGCTCGAGAGCATGAGGCCTGGACTCGCCATCGTCGCGCTCGCACTGATCGATCCAGTGCGCTTGCACGACCCGCAACTTCCTTCTTTGAGCCGGTGAAGGACTACGCGGCGGGCCGAGCGCCGAGGTCTGCACGACCCTCCTCGAACGGGAACGCGCGCACGGGCTGGATCCTCAAGCCCAGGTCGAAGACGCCGGCGGCGACGGTGCTCTACCTGCACGGCAGCTACGGCAACGTCTCGCTGATGCTCTTCTCCGTCGAGCCGCTGGTCGCCGCCGGATTCCAGATCGTCACCGTCGACTACCAGGGCTACTTCGGCCGCGTGCTCTCCCTCCAGCGTCGGCGGCTTGTTGTGCTTCTCTTCTGGGGCCGGCTCGAACGGGCTCACTGGAAGCTGTTGGCCGTAGCTGCCTGGCGCCCATAGACGCGATATCGCCCGCACCGCCGCGCGACGCCAGATGCGAGCTCGAGCTCCGACTCGGCCAGACTCTTTCATCGACGGCCTCACCCACCGACATACCTTCCGCAGCGCCTGCGCCGCCCCTGTGAACGGAGTGTCCGCGCGACGAGAACCGAGTCGCGCAGGACCCGGTGCGACAAATCCGGCGAAGTGCCACATCAGGGAACAGCCCCGAATGAAGGCCCTTCGTGAGAAGCGCGGTTCTTCGCGACTGGCGGACAGGTCGACTGTCCATGGGGAGAGAGACTGGATTCGGGGGTCACTGCATCGCGATTCCCGGGTCGGAGAGGTGTTGTCGAGGGCCCTCGACGCGAACGCTGAAAGTGTACCCGCCCGGGGGGACGCCCTGGCGGACGTTGCTGCCGGCGAACATCCATGGCTGCCGCCTCTCGCCGGCGGCTTGGCGGCGGCTACTCACGACAGAAAGGCAAGACTGAAATGACGTTGCGATTGACTATCGGTGCCATCGTTGCTGCTGGGCTGGTCGGATGTGTCGGACAGGGCGGTGAGCTCGGCCAAGCGAAGTCCGCGCTCACTTCGTGGACCACCTGTGCCTCGGAGAACGAGACGTGCTCGTTCTCGGGTACCGCGTTGGTTCGGTATGGCGCCAACGGGGTGTATGCCTTCGGGACCTTCACCGACGGCGTCGCCTGCAACAACGGGACGTTCGGCGACCCGACTCCAGGCGTGTACAAGGCCTGTGAGGTGTTGTGGACCAACTGCGCTTCGGAGGGCCAGATTCTGTGCATTCAGCGGAACGCGCACGGTTCGCTATGGCGCCAACGGCGTGTATGTCTACGGCGCCTTCACGGACGGCCTCGTCTGCGACAACGGACACTTCGGCGACCCCCTCCCGGGCGTCGTGAAGTCCTGCGACGTGGTCGATAACGGCACCTCGGTGTGCAGCCCGCCGGCGCCTCAGTGGTACTGCCACGACGGGAACGAGTTCTGGCCCGCCATCTGCGTGGCCTACGACGTCTGCAACAACTGCATCGAGTACAACTGCGGCGGAATCATCTTCTAGCGTTCCCTGCTGACCGGTAGAGGCCGTAGGGAGGGCGGCGATCACGCGAGTGGTCGCCGCCCTCGGCATGCCCGACGCGCTGGGTCCCGTCACGAAGCCGCTCGAGGCCCCGATCGGCGACAACGCGGCGCGCATCGCAGCCGCTAGCGATTGACGAGTGTGCTGGTGACCTCGATGGCCTTGCCCTCTTCTGGGCCTGTGCAGTCGAAAGTCAGGGTGAGTTCGCGATCCGAAGTCCACCGACACGAAATCGAGACCTGGACCACGACGAGCGGGCCGGGACTTGGCAGGAGCTCGAGCGTCCAGGCCCCGCCGCTCCGCTCTAAGCGCAGGAGGCGCGCTCCGTACACCTCGGGCTCGCCGTAGGAGTGGGAGCCGACATCACTGACCACGACTCTGGCCACCAACCCTCCGCCATCGACTGAGACCCAGGAGGCCTCGGCGGGAAGCCTGCTGAGAGAGCAGACCATGGGGTCTGGAGGGCCTTCCGCGGGAGTACCAAAGCAGTCGGACAAGCTGGTGGCTGCGTCAGCGAGCGCAGCCGCCTTCAGCACTCTCTTCAAATGAGCCGCAACGCGCGCGCTCACTCGACCGTCGCGTTTGTCCGGCATGAGCCTCTCGGTCGCGCCCCGAACGTGCAGCGCCTCGTCCGGCCGTCGTTTGCGAGTGGATCTTATGCGACAACAAGCCACTGCACCGGCGACGGGAAGACGCCGACCCTGAAGTGCTTCTGCATTCCAGCCGCACTCGGAGTTCGAATACCGCTGCTCGATGAGCTGCTACGAGCTCATCGACCGGCACAGCGAAGTCGTGCGCGAGCTCCTGCTGCGTCTGGCGCGAGGGGAGACGAAGTGAGGCGCCCGGTAGGGCGAGGGCGAGGGCGCGGGCTCGTCAGGAGCGACGCCTCCCGTCCTGCGTCAGGACTGCGGCCGCCTGCCCGGCGCCGAGGTCTTCCTCTCCGGCGCCGGTGGCGAGCGTGGTATCCAAGGATCCGCGCGACGGCTCCCCCGCGTCGGGCACTCACCTCCATGGAACCTCGGGCGATGGCCTCGAACCAACCGCTGACCCACGTCTCGCCGCTGGACGCCGATCTCGAGGCGCGCGCGCGTGAGCGGGAAGGCTTGCTGGCGCTCCACCGCCGGGTCAGCGTGATCGTCGCGTTCCTGGTGGGCCCGGTCGTCGTCGCGAACCTCGTGGCCCAGGCCCTCTTCGTCCCCTGCTGGCAGAGCTGGCTGACGGCGGGTGGAATGGTCCTGGCGACGCTGCTGTGGAGCGTCAGCTACCTGCTCACTCGCCGGGGCCGGATGGAGCTGTCCGCGGCGATCGTGATGTTCTCGGCCATCGCCTTCGACGCTCTCGCGCTGGCGATGCGCCAGGACACCCTGGCCCTCTCGTTGCTCGCCAACACCTGCATGGTCGTCTACGGCTCCATCTTCGTGCCGCGGCTGACCTTGGTGGGCGGAGCGACGGCCATCGGCTCGGTGCTGGGCCTGAGGCTGCTGCTCGAGTTCGGCCTGCTCTCCACCTTCGTGCCCACCCCGCTCTTCGCCCTGCTCCTGGACCTCAGCATCGTGCTGGCGGCGATTCCGGTCACCCTGCTGTTCATCACCCGCCGCCACAAGCTCAGCGAGCTCCCCTACCTGACGCTGCGGGAGCGCGCCCTGCAGCAGCAGAAGCTGCTCGACGCCGTGGTCCGCCTGCAGCCCCAGCTGGACCGCCTGCTCGTGCAGTCCGGCCAGGCCGCGGCCGCGCTCATCGTGCAGGCCCGGCAGCAGGCGGACACCTCGACGTCGGTGAGCGCCGCCGCCGACAGCTTCCGGGAGACGCTGGCCAGCACCGCCGCCGCCGCCGTCGCGACGCAGGCCGGCGCCGAGGCGATGCGCAAAGAGGCGGGCGAGGGCGCCGGAAAGCTGGCTTCGGCCCACGCGCGCCTCGAGCAGTTCGTGCTGGAGATGGACGAGGTGCGAAGCGGGGTCGAGCAGCTCTCGAGCCAGACCGAGCGGACCGACGAGATCATCTCCACCATCGACGAGATCGGCGAGCAGCTCGGGCTGCTCGCCATGAACGCCGGGCTCGAGGCGGCCCGGGCGGGCGAGGCCGGGCGCGGCTTCGCGGTCGTCGCCGCCGAGCTGAGGCGGCTCCTCAACGACAGCTCGAGCAGCCTCGACCGGGCGCGGGGGCTGCTGCGCTCCATCCGCGAGAGGGCCAGCCAGGCGATGCACGGCGTCTCCTCGAGCGCGAGCCAGCTGCGCGCGCACGTGGGCGAGCTGCGCGGCGCGGCGGACGTCATCGAGCGCATCGCCTCGCGCTTCGAGGAGAACGCCCAGCAGATAGCCACCGTCTCCAGCACGGCCTCCTTCCAGCAGGGCGAGGCCGAGCGCGTGGCGCAGCTGATGGGCCAGCTGCGCGACTCCGCCGGGACCCAGAAGGCCTTGGCGGCCGAGCTCTCGCAGGCCATCGAGAAGCTCGCTCGCGAGCAGAGCGACCTGCGCGCGCTGGTCTCCGCGCACCTCGGCAACGCCCCCGCCAGCCCCGGAGCCTCCCGATGACCAAGCACGCCGACTGCATCGTCGTCGGAGCCGGACCGGCGGGCAGCGCCGCCGCGCTGCACCTGGCGCGCGCCGGCGTCGACGTGCTCCTCCTGGACCGGGCGGTGAGCTTTCCGCGCCGAAAGATCTGCGGCGACGGCCTCACCCCCGCCTCCACGCGCGAGCTCGAGGAGCTGGGACTGCTCGGCGCGGCTTCGCTGAGGAGCAACTGGGTCGAGGGTGGCGTGCTCTACTCCCCCAGCGGGGCCCACGTGGACATGCCCGGCACCCGGGCCTGCGTCGTGAGGCGCGAGCTGCTCGACCAGGCCCTGCTCGAAAAGGCCGCCGCGGCCAAGGCGCGCGTGCAGCTCGGGACGAGCGTGAGCCGGCTGACCTTCGAGAGCGGCGGCGCCGTGGTGTCGGCCGGCACCGACGCGCTGCGCTGCGACCTGGTGGTGCTCGCGACCGGGTCGCGCTCCTCCCTGCCCATCCTCCACGGCCTGCAGCGTCCTCCCCCCGCGGACGCGGTGGCGCGGCGCGCCTACTTCTCGCAGGTGAGCTGGCGCGCCGACCGGCTGCTGTTCTGCTATGCCCGCGAGCTCCTGCCTGCCTACGGCTGGCTGTTCCCCCTGGGCGACGGCGTCGCCAACATCGGCGTGGGGAGCTTCTTGGGTGAGAGCCGCGCCTCGAACCTGGCTCCCGCCTTTCAGCAGTTCCAGTCCTGGCTGAAGCGGGAGGGCATCCTCGCCGAGGCGAGCAAGCCCTCCGAGGAAGGGACCGACCTGCTTCGCACGGGGATGCGCGGCAACGGGCTGGTGGCCGACCGGCTGATCGCGGTCGGAGACGCGGCCGCGGCAATCGATCCCTTGAGCGGCGAAGGCGTCTCGCAGGCGATTCGGTCGGGCCGGCTGGCGGCCCAGGCCGCTGCGCGCGCCTTGAGCCGCGGGCGGATGTCGGCCGCCGACCTGAGCGGATATCGCGGCGCCATGCGACGGGAGTTCGGCCGCCGGGCCCGCGAGGCGAGGTGGGCGCGGTGGCTGCTGCGCAGCAGCCGGCTCATCGAGTCGCTCGTCAGCGCGGCCCGTGTGCGACCGGGCCTGGCCCACGCGATCTACGAGATGCTGGTCGGCGAAAAGAGCCCGCTGCCGACCTTGGGCCACGCCGCCACGGCCTTGGTGACGACCGGCGCGTGGCGAGGTCTCCTCAGGGACGCCGGAGGCGGAGGCGGAATGCCCCCGGCTCCAGGGACGAACGCCACTGAAGCGGGCTGGCCTCAGACGCCCGGCCCCGGGGGCGAAGCGAGACGTTGAGCGCGCCCGCCAGGCGTTGCGCGGCGCCGTCGGACGCGGGGCGCAGCGGCACCAAGACCCGCCTCCGGGGGCGTCCGATCCGCCAAGACCGGCTCCTTCGTGGGAGACCGGGGCCTTGGCTTTCAACGCGGGAAGCAGTTGCCGTGCGGGGTGAGCAGGTAGAAGCGGCCGTCGGCGCCCGACGCCACGATTCGGCCGCGCTCGTTGACGAACCAGGCCAGGGTCAGCACCGCCGGCGCGGCTCCCTCGAGCAGCAGGTTCAGGTCGATGGCGGGCTCCTGGAGCCAGTACACGGCGCGCGACTCGTGGCGCTCGGTCTCCAGCCAGCCGCTGCCCTTCCAGCTCGAGCCCACCGCGACCCCGTGGTCGTTGAAGTCCTGGACGTCGACGCCGGGAAGGGTGGGCAAGTGCTGGAGCCGGCGGCTGGTGCCGTCCGGATTCCGGACCTCCGCGAGGGTGGGTCCGAAGGCCCGGCATCGGGTCCTGCGGCGGAACGATGGCGACGACGACCTGGCCGCGATCGTTGACGGCGGCCACGCTGCTCGTGCCGTCCGGCGAGGCGACGACCTCGTAGCCGCCGCCCTTCCAGAGGATGTCGTCGCCCCAGATCGTCCCGCCCTCGGTGATGCCTTCGGCCGAGCCCCGGAAGGTGGCGAGCAGAGTGGGGATGGAGGACTGCCAGCGCACCGGGTAGACGCCGCAGCCGCCGATTCCCCAGGCCTGGCCCACTGCGATTCCCTGGTTGTTGATCGCCCGGGCGCTGCCGTTGACCGGCGTCGTCGGGGTGGCGCAGCCCGCGGCGGTTTCGAGCGCCGAGAGGTCCGGCGGGCGCAGGTCATAGGTGATGCCCGCGGTCCACACGAAGGCCATCAGCGGCGCGGTCACGTCGGCGGGGGCGTAGTCGCCGACCACTTGCTCCAGGTCGTTGAAGCCAGCGACCACCCGGGAACGGATCGACGGCGGCATGTCCATGCGCACGGTGCTGCCGTCGACGCGGCGAATGAATCCTTCGTACCGGGACTCGGCTTCGCTGCTGCCCTCCATCAAGACCGAATCGTGCTCGTTGAGCCCGCGGGCAGCCAGAGCGGTGAGCCCTGACGGCGGGTCGAGCCGACTGAGCCAGAACCGGCAGTCCGGGCCGGGGAACTGCGCCGGCGCCGCATCCGGGGCGCCCGCATCGGGCGAGCCCGAGTCGGAGAGCGCCGCCGCGTCCGGGACCCCCGCATCCGGCGAGCCCGAGTCGGCGGGCGCTGCCGCGTCGGGCACTGCCGCGTCGGGCACTGCCGCGTCGGGCACTGCCGCGTCGGGCGGTGTCGAGTCGGATGGTGCCGCGTCGGGTGAGCTCGCGTCGGGCCCAGCGATTGGAAACACCGTGGCGTCGCTGGCCCCGCCGCCGCTCCCGCACGCTCCCAGAACAAGAGACAGGAACACCGCACCGACCGCTCGCACGCTCGCCATGGCAGTGGCCCCGCCGAGAAGATAGGCGGCGGGCCGAGTGGAAGGGATGCGCCTCGGCGGGCAACGGCCCTCAATACCACCGCCGCTTCCGGCCCCCGCGCTTTCCCGGCGCTGGCCAGGCGGCATCGACCGCGGGCTCGGCAATTCGAAGGCGAGCCCCTTGTTCGTGGGCCAGACCAGGGCTCCGCCGCGAAGCTCCAGCCGAAGCTTGTTGGCGTCGCTCGTCTCGGCCAGCTCGTGAGCGCCGAGGAGCTTCTCGTCCTCGAGCTGTACGCGGAAGGCGAGGTGGTGGGCGAAGCCTTTGCGGTCGCAGTAGTAGAACGCCCCGGCCGCAACTCCGCGCTCGAGGCTGACCGGAGACGCGCGGACGGCCTCGTCAGGGTTCGGCTCGGGGAGCGGGATCTCGACGGTCTTCTTGTTCGTCAGAGCCTTCTCGGCGGCGTCGAACGCGAAGAGCCCGAGGAACGCCTTCTTCTGCTGCACCCAGGAGACGCCGATGGCCTTCCCGTCCGAGCAGGCACCGCCGACGCTGCCGTCCTCCACGGCCACGGTCTGGGCCAGCACCGCCCCGCTGGCATCGAGCGCGAAGAGCTTGCCGTCGAAGCTCGCCGCGACCAACGCGTCGCCGCAGAGCGCGAGGCCCGCGATTCGCGCGCGCGGCGTCGAACGCAGGACGGCGGGACTCCAAGGATTCGCGTGAGTGGGGTCGCGATTGGCTGCGGGCTCGCCAGTTCGGCAGACTGAGCAGCCTTGAGGCTTCAACGGGCGCGCCATCGCGGCGCCGGGAGGAGAGCAATGGACGTCAAGGGCAAGACGGTCGTGGTGACGGGCGTTCTCGCGGGGCTCAAGCGGCCGGAGGCCGAAGCGGCGCTGACGGCACTGGGAGCCAAGGTTGCGGGCAGCGTCTCTTCCAAGACCGACATCCTGTTCGTCGGGGCGCAGGCCGGTTCGAAGCTGGCGAAGGCCGAGGAGCTGGGCATCACCATCGCCGACGAGGCCGCGCTGATGGAGGTGCTGGGCGACAAGACCATCTCCAAGGCCAAGCTCGACGAGCGCGCCAAGAAGGAGAAGGAGCGCCGGGCGCTCGAGGCGCAGGCGCTGGCGGGCAAGGGTGCGGCGCCGTCGAGCCTCAAGGACAAGACCGTGGTCGTCACCGGCACCCTGTCGGTGGAGCGCGCCGACTTCGAGAGCCTCCTCCGGCAGGCCGGGGCGCGCGTCACGGGCTCGGTCTCCAAGAACACCGACTTCCTCATCGTCGGGGCGGGTGCCGGCTCGAAGCTGGCGAAGGCCCAGGGGCTCGGCGTGGGCGTCCTCACCGAGGAGCAGGCGCGCAAGCAGCTCGGGAAATCGCGGCGAGCCTGACTCCCTCCGGCAGCTCGGGCAGGGAGGGCCAAGCTCCATCGTCCTGGTGCTCGCGCTGCAAGTGCGAGCGCTCGCCGCGGTCGGGTGGCTGTGTCGGCTCCAGTGGCCAGGATGATCGGCGCTTTCAACGTCGCACTCCTGGCCTTGGCTTTCGTGGCCGCCCTCGGATCCGGTGGCCGACCGTCGAAGCCTGAGGCAGCCCGGGCTGAGGCCGTCGCCGAAGGCTTGCGTGGCCGCCGCGGGCAGCGTCTCGTCTACTGCCCGGAGGCCCGCAGCACCTATCAGTGCCGGCTTGCGCGGGGGCGAGCGTCGAAGCTGGCAAGACGGTGGGGACTGCGCTCGAACTTCACGCAGGAGAGCTGACCGAGGCGGTCCGAAAGCGCCTCCAAGAGCGTTGGCCGCCGGAGGGACCGTGGGTACCAACATTCACGTCTTCGACAAGGCCAAGTACCACTACGAGGGCGACTTCCCGCGGCATCTGCACAAGAGCCAGGCGAGCGTTCATACCGGGATGTACTGGGGTTGGATCGTCGACCGTGCACTGGTGAGCCGCGTCTTCGAAAGGGAGGCTGCGGAGTGCCTCCGAGACTTTCGCGAGCGGCGGATCACGGGAGCGCAGTGCTACGACCTGCTCGGAGGCGTCCTGGCGTCGGACATGCTCAAGCCGGAAGGACGTGCCTTCTCGCGCTGGTACTACGAACTCGAAACGGGCCAGTACATTTGGGACTACCAGAAGCTGCTGGCCGGGGATCTGCCGAGCGTCTACCACGTGGCTGATACATGGAAGAACTACGCAATGCTCTCCAAGGTCATATCGAGGCGGTACCTCCGGTGGAGGAGGAAGGCCGGCGGGGCGACGAATCCCGGCTAGGGGTTGGGCATCCGAGAGACATGCGGCAATTGGCGACACTCTGCCTGGTGCTGCTCTGCTCCTGCACGACCCGCAACTTCTTCTTCGAGCCGGTGAAGGACTACGGCCGCCTGCCCAGCGCCGAGGTCTCCACGACCGAGGAGATCCGCTTCCCGTCCTCGAACGGCAACGCGCTCACCGGCTGGATCCTCAAGCCCAGCTCGAAGGCGCCGGTGGCCACGGTGCTCTACCTGCACGGCAACTACGGCAACGTCTCGCTGATGCTCTTCTCCGTCGAGCCGCTGGTCGCCGCCGGCTTCCAGGTCCTGACCTTCGACTACCAGGGCTACGGACGGTCGGAGGGCGTCGCGTCGCAGGAGGGCATCCTCGCCGACGCGCAGGCGGCGCTCCTCTACGCGCGCGGCCGCAGCGATCTGGGCGACGTCCCGTTCCTCGTCTTCGGCCAGTCGATGGGCGGGCACCTGGCGGTGATGCTCGCCGCCCGGAACCCCGAGGCGCTCGACGCGCTGGTCATCGAAGGCGCCTACACCGGCTTCAAGGACATCGCCGCCGCCTTTGCCTCGCGCCCGCTCGCAGAGATCCTGGTCCCCGAGACGTACCGCGGGCTGGACGAGATCGCCGACATCCACGTGCCGGTGCTGGTCATCCACAGCGTCGACGACGCCCTGGTCCCGTACGCCATGGGCGAGCAGCTCTTCGCCCGAGCCAACGAGCCCAAGACGTTCTGGAGAGTCACCGGACGCCACATCCGGACCGCCGAGCGCGATCCCCAGGGGTTCGTGGACCACTTCCGAGCGCTGGTTGAAGCTTTGCCTTCCCTGTTTGAAGGTTGGTCGAGGGATGGCCGATGAAGGAGAAGCTTTGCACGTGAAAGACCTCTCACGCGCTCGAGGGCGCCCTGTCCAGCGAGCGAGCCGTCGACCGGAGCCGCGCCTGACCCGGAGCTTGCGCGGCAAACGGCCTCAAGCGTCCACGGCGAGTTGGAGCGTAAAGAGCCCCGGATCCACGCCGCCGCGATTGTGGTGGGACACGACCAGGAAGAGCGAGTCGTATTGGGCGTCGTCGATGAGGTAGTCCAGGGAGGGCTCGCCGACCGCGACCGGGGACGCCGGCTTGTTCCAGACGCATTGGCCTGCGCGGAAAGCGGCTGCGGAGAGGAAGAACAGCGGCCCGGCTTTGGGCACCTTCACCCGCGCCCGCCAGCGAACCCCGTTGCAGGCGTGCTCGAAGGTGAACTTGAAGACCCTCGCCGACGCCTGCAGCACCTCGTCGCCTTTCTCGAACTTGCCACCCCGCGACAGGCGGCTGTCGCTCAGGAGCCAGGGCACGGACGGGACCTCGGCCTCTTTGCCGTGGAAGTCCACCAGGCGCTCATAGAGTGGCTTCCCCGCGTGGTAGCAGTCGGATCCTCCCTGCAGCAGCCAATGCTTTCCGATGGCATTCAGATAGAAGAGGTTCACGTACCAGTCAGGGTTGACGCTCCCCCGCCAATTCGGAAACGCGACCTGCAGGGCAGAGATGAGAGCCGCCTTGGCGTTGCCGTCGTCGGCGAAGCGCAGCAAGAAGGGACGCACGGCCTCCTGCTCGTCGGGCATGGTGGGGCTGCGCTGGCCCTGCAGGAAGCCCCATAGCGGGAATGCATCGTAGGAGAGGCCGTAGAGGCTCTCTGGCTTGTCTCCCAGCATCTTCTGGATCCAGGAGAAATCGGCAATCAGCCCACCGCTCATCCACGCCCCGGCCCACGCCGCCGTTCCCTCCGACCACCAGGACTCGGTGGGGAAGTGCACCGCCGCCCGAAACGCGTATTGCAGCCGATGGAAGAGCTCGTGGGTAGCGGTCGACCGGCGTGCCCGGGGAAGTTGAGTGAACCAGTTCGAATCGAGAGCGATCGGCCCGTCGGGTTCAGTCGACCCGTACACGCCGATGAGCCAGTAGAACTCCACCCGAATCGGGCCTGCGATTCCCTTGGTGGGATAGGGAGCTCTGCCGAAGGCCTCGGCATAGCGCGCGTACGCGGCCTCCAGGTGCCCGCCCACTTCCTTCACGAGCTCCGCAGACACCTTCTCCTGCGCCAGGATGTCGTCCCCCGTGTCGTTGTAGAAGAGGGAGAAGTTCGCGGTCTTGTAGTTCTTCTTGAGCGGCGGGTGCGCACTCGCCGCCTCCCCATCAAGCTGATCGAGCTGGTCCTCGGTGAGCTCCGGATTCCTCAATCCCTCTCTGAAGAGGTCGAGCAGCGGGGTGCCGCACTTGCACTCCTGCGCCTGACGAATGGCCTCCGCGAGCGCCGGCGACAGGGGTGGCGGGTCTTCGCGCACGGCCCGCAGCGGGCCGTGGCTCGCGCCAAACGCGAAGGAGGCCAGCGCGCGAAGCTCCTCGAAGCTGGCCGGGATCGCCGGCTTCGCCTGCCGCTGCTCCGTCCACAGGGTGGGCGAAGCGGGCTCGTGGACATGGTGGCGATGCTGCTGAGCCAGTCGCTGCAGAGTGACCGTGCGGGAAGCCATCGAGTTCCTCCTCGTGTCCGTGGGTGACCGAATCGGGCTTCGACTTGCCAGCCAGAAGCTCGTCGCTCGCGATAGTACCAACGGTGAAGAAGCATTTGACAGTGGGTCGCCCTTCAACGCCTTCCGACCGGTGACTCATGGCGCCCGCTGGAGCCGTGGAGCGGCCGCCGCCGACGCTGCTGGCCTGCGTAGGCGGATTCAGCCTGCAGGCGCCGCGTCACCTGCACGCCAACGCCCGAGAAGGGTTGGCGCTCCTATGCCGGTACAACTTGAGACCGCCCATCGCGGTCGGGCGGCTGAGCGCGCTGCCGAGCGGCAGGGGACTCTTGCGGTTCAAGCGCCCGCTGGCCGACGGGACCGCCGCGCGGGAGGAGGCGGAGGACACGCCGCGAGGGCCGGGGCCAGCGTCACGAGGAGGAGGTTCTTCGCCACAGTCGCCTGCTCAAGGGTTGTAGTCGCACAGCCCGCCGAAGCCGAGGCCCCAGGTGTCCGCGCAACGCGGCATCAGGCTGGCCGGGCAGCAGACGCCTCCGCCGTAGCACTGCACGTCGGTGGTGCCGCACAGCTCCGTGCACTCGTGGGAGACCGGGTCGCAGGTGAAGCGCCCCATGCAGCCGCCCTGCACCGTGCAGGTCGAGCCCCAGGGCGGGACCCCGGTCACGCACTCGTGCGACTTGTCGCAGTAGGTCGAGCCGCTGCAGTCCATCGAGCTCGCGCAGCCCGTGGCGCAGCGTCCGAGCAGCGAGCAGTACTGCCGGTCGGGATACGGGGAGTAGCGGTCGCAGGGGTCGTCGCTGGAGCACGACCCGACGCCGCAGTCGAAGTCGGGGATCGAGTCGTTGGTGATGTAGACCAGGCCCGCGCCCCCGGTCCAGATGATGCGCGCCACGTCCCAGAGGTGGCCGTTGTAGCGCATCCACCGCGTGAAGGTGTACTGGACGACGCCGCCAACCTTGATGGTGACCGTGCCTTCGCCGGAGGACGTGTTCTGGTTCTCCACGAAGACCGAGTAGAAGCCGTCCTTGGGAGCCTGGACGGTGACCTTGCGCGGGCTGGCGGTGGCGCCCGACCCGCTCAGGAGCGGGTCGCCAGCGGTCACCCCGGCGACGCCGTCCCAGTCCAGGCGCGGCGACGAGGTGGACTCGCAGTTGTACGAGTAGCAGAGCTTGGCGTAGTTGCACGGTTCGGCGTCGCCGATGCCCACGAAGAGGTCGAGGTCCACCGCTCCGGGCCAGGTCAGCTCGATCTCCAGGCCCGGCGGCGAGACGCACTTGCCCGCGGCGCTGCAGGTGGCGCTGCCGCTGCAAGTGCCGCAGCTGCCCGAGCGCGACGCTCCGCAGGCGTCCGTCCAGGAGACCGCGCCACAGTTCTTGCCCTGGGAGGCGCAGTAGCTGGCCACGGTCTCCCCGGTGCAGGCGCACTGGCCCGCGGTGCAGGTCTTGGGAGAGGTGCAGCCGCCGCAGCTGGCGACGTTGCGGGAGTTGCCGCAGTTGTCGGTCCCGCTGAAGGCGCCGCACTGCTTGCCCTGGCGGGAGCAGAAGACCGCGTCGGTCTCGGGCGTGCAGCAGGTGCCGGCGGAGCAGACCTTGGGCGAGGTGCAGTTCCCGCAGCTGGCCACCGGGCGCGACGTGCCGCAGTTGTCGAAGTCGGTGACCGGGCCGCACTGCTTGCCCAGCCGCTGGCAGAAGGCGAGGTCGGTCTCCGGCGTGCAGCTGTGGTCGATGCAGACGTTGCCGGTGCAGTCCCAGCCGTTGGCGCAGGTGCCGCAGCTGGCGTTGCGCGCCGCTCCGCAGCGGTCGGTGCCGCTGACGGTGCCGCAGTTCTTGGCCTTGGCGAGGCAGAACTCGGCGTCGCTCTCGGGCACGCAGACGCAGACGTTGGCCGCCCCGCAGGTCTTGGGCGCCGTGCAGGTGCCGCAGCTGGTGGTGCGCGGCAGGCCGCAGGCGTCGTTGGCGGTGACCTGCCCGCAGTCCTTGCCCAGCGCCGCGCAGAACTGCACGTCGGTCTGGCCCGGACAGCTGCAGACGTTGGCCGTTCCCCCGCCACCGCACGTCTGCGGCGCGGTGCAGGTCCCGCAGTCGACCTGCCGCGGCTTCTGGCAGTTGTCGGTCGCGCTGAGCGGGTCGCAGCTCTTGCCCAGGCGCTTGCAGAGCTCGCCCTCGGTCTCGGGTACGCACGGCCCCGTGTCCGCCGGCCCGACGTCCGGCGCCTGGGAGGCATCGGGACGGACGCTGGCGTCGAAGCGTCCGGCGTCCTGGCGGAGCGTGACCTTGGCGTCGGCGGAGGCTGCGTCCTCCCCCTCTCCCGCGTCCTCGCCGGCGACGCAGGTGTCGACGCCGTTCTCGTCGACGCCGCAGACGACGGCCGGCGGTGGCGGCGGGCAGGCGGTGAGCCAGAGGGCCAGCGGCAACAGCAGGACGGCAGCGGACTTCGCCATGAAGCACCTCGGACCGCGTCTGCGACGAAAGGACCCTGGCCCGGTTAGACTCTCGGCCCGAACGTGCGGAGACGAAGGGTAGCACGGCAAGACACCGGAGCTTGGATGGCGGAGGTCAGCGAGTTCGGGCGCTTCCAGCTGCTGCGGCGGCTGGCCACGGGAGGCATGGCGGAGATTCTGGCTCGCGCGCCAGGCCGGCCCGGCGGGCTTCGAGAAGCAGGTCGTCGTCAAGCGCATCCTCGCCCACCTCGCCGCCAACCCCGACTTCGTGCGCATGTTCCTGGACGAGGCGCGCCTGGTGGCGCAGCTCAACCACCCGCATATCGCGCACCTGGTGGACTTCGGGGAGGTGGACGGCACCTTCTTCCTGGCGCTGGAGCTGGTGCGCGGCCCGGACCTCAACCGCCTGCTGCGCGCCTGCGCCGCGGCGAAGCTGCCCATCCCTTGCGCGGTCGCGGCGCGAATCCTGGCGCAGACCTGCGCCGCGCTGGCCTACGCGCACGGCGCCACCGACGCCGGCGGCGTGCCGCTGCACGTCATCCACCGCGACGTCTCGCCGCACAACGTCCTCGTGTCGCTCGACGGCAACGCCAAGCTCGTGGACTTCGGCATCGCCCGCGCCGTGTCGCAGACCCACCACACCCAGAGCGGGCTGGTGAAGGGGAAGTTCGCGTACATGGCTCCGGAGCAGCTCTCCGCCGGGGAGATCGACGCGCGGACCGACGTCTACGCCGCAGGGCTGGTGCTCTACGAGCTGGTCACCGGGCAGCGCGCGCTGGAGGGCGAGGGCCCGGCGGCCATCGCCAACGTGCTCACGGGACGCATCAAGCCCATCGCCGAGCGCAGCCCGGACGTCCCGCCGCTGCTCGCCCAGGTGGTGGAGCGTGCGCTGCGGCCTTCCCCGTCGGAGCGCTTCCCCGACGCGGCGGAGATGGAGGTCGGGCTGGAGCGCTACCTGTCGTCGCTGCCCAACCCGGTCACGTCCCGGCAAGTCGCGGAGTTCCTGCGCAAGGTGCAGGTGGAGTCGGGCGAGGCGCTCTCCATCGCCGACCCGACCCCGGCCCCGGTGCCGAAGATCGCCGCCGAGCAGACGGTCCTCAAGAAGGGCGAGGCGGACCCGGAGAAGGCGCGGCGCACGGCGATCCTGCTCCGGGAGCTTGCGCCGCCGCAGACGCAGGCGACGGCCACGATGGACCTGAACGCGGTGGAGGCGACCGCGCCGCGCCCCGCCGTCCTCGCCAACGCGCCGACCGCGCTGCAACCCGCGGCACCTGCAGGGCCGGCGCCGGCCGCGGTGAGCGTCGGGGCGGCGGCGCCCATCGAGCGCTCCGTCCGGCGGCCGAACGCTCGCCTGGGGTGGATCGTCGGTGGCGTGGCCGCGCTGGCGGGTGCGGTGGCGCTCGTCCTGACCTCCGGACCTTCTGGACCTGCCGACCTCTCGCCCAGACCCCTGGCGCTGCAGCCTGGGCCAAGCCCGGCTCCTGCGCCGATCCCGGCGCCTCTGCCGCCAGACCCCGTGGCAGCCCCGCTGCCGCCGCTGCCGCGCGAGTCGGCGAGGTCCCCCGAGACGCCGGTCGTCGACCCGCCGCGTGAACCGACCAAGGCGCCCGAAGTGCCCAGCTCGGCCTCCAAGGTCAGCGCCGCCCCACACCCGTCGCCCAAGACCGCCAAGCCCGGAAAGAGTCCGCCGCGCCCACCCGAGACCGCCGAAGGGGCCCGCGCTCCGGCGCCGACGCTCTCCCCCGCCGCTCCTGCGGCTCCTGCGGCTCCTGCGGCTCCTGCGGCTCCTGCGGCTCCTGCGGCCGCTCCCGCGCTGCTCTCGGTCGTCGCGCAGCCCTGGGCGACCGCCTCCCTGGACGGCGAGCCTCTGGGGACGACGCCGATCCTCAAGCGGGAGGTGATCTCGGGCCACCGAACGCTGCGCCTGGTCAACCCCGAGATGGGCTTCACCTACGAGCGGGCGATCGACATCGGCCGCGGAGAGGATCACAAGGAGATCGTCCGGCTGGGCAAGGCGAAGGTGACGCTGCTGGTCGTGCCCTGGGGCGAGGTTCGCATCGGCAGCCGCACGCTCGGCGAGAGCCCGCTGCCTCCGCAGGAGCTATACGAGGGGACGTACGAGATTAGCGCCGTCGATCCCAAGTCGAAGCGCACGGTGTCACGCCCGGTCCTCGTGGTGGCCGGGCAGGACCAAGTGGTGAAGCTCGACCTTCGATAGCGGTTCGAACCCGACCCTAGAACGCGGCGTCGGCGAGATCGACCGTCACCGGGGCCGCCTCGCCGTCTCGCACGTCCGTCTCGGAGCAGCCGACCCCGATGGCCGCATCGGAGTCGTCGCGGGCGATGATGAACACGGAACGGTGGCCCGAACGGACGGGCCCAAGGCGTGCGGCCTGGCCCGGGCGGACCTTCACGTGGACCAAGGCGCAGTCCGTGGATGTGTCGTCGCCCTCCTCGCAGAAACGGCGCGTGACGTAGCCGGAAGGCGAAGCCAGGACGGTCTCGCAGGGGAGCTGGGGCCCGAAGACCCGCACGTCGAACATCGCAGGGGTCTGCGAGAGCGCCGAAGTGCGCACGCCGATCCCGAGTTGCGCAGACGAGCCGCACGACGAGGCGAGCAGGCAGAGCCAGAGCAGCTTTCGCATCAGGGCCCCCATGCAAAGCCGGCGCGGGTCGTCAGGTCGATGCACCCCGTTCCGGCGCCCCCGCACTTGGTGGCGTTGCCGGCCACCACCACCGCGGCCACCACGCCGGCGGCCACCACCACCGCGCCCACTCCCGTCCACAGCCACCAGGCCTGATAGATCGGCTTGTCCTCGGCGGGCCGCTCGAGGCTTGCTCCGGGCTTGACCGAGGGCGCCGCCTCGAGCCGTGCGTCGCGTTGGACCTCCGCAAACTGCGCCTGGACCTTGGGTGGGGCCTCGCTGGGCAGCTCGAGGTCAGGGATCGCCTTCACCGCCGCCTGGAAGTACTTGCGAGCGGCGGCGTCGTCCGCGAGCGACGCCGCGATCATCCCGGCGTAGAGCGCGGCGGCGGCGACCTCGTCGGAGCGCAGCATCGGATCCTTGCTCGCGCGCTCGAGCATCGGCAGCGCCACCTGGTATTCGATCTCCTCGTACTTGCGCAGGCCCTCCGCGAGGTCCGTGCTCGCAGTTTTGGCGGCGATGGCCTTCGGGTCCAAGGTGCGGCCCGGGGGTGCGGCAGAGGGGACGACGAGCGCGAGGGCGAGGACGAGCGGAAGCATGCGCAGATGCTAGAGCGGCCTCTTGGGGATGGTAAAGGCGGCCCGGGCCAAGCGTGTTCCCGACCACGGTCGCGACCGCCTCGCGCCCGCTGGAGCCCCGAGGTATCGCCGGCTCGACGAGACCGCCGCCAAGTCGTCGGGCCGAGGGCAGTCGATGACGGAGAAGTCCTGCACGCGAAAAACTTCGTTCGAGCGCCAAGTACGAACCTTCGGAATTGTGGTCCCGGTCACGCGGGTTGCCGTCGAAAAAGCCAGCAATAACGAGCGCTTGCGGACCGCCGGAAAAGGCCTTTCTGGGCCTCTGGCTGGCCGGCCTTGGGCCCGACGAAAGGCCAGAGGTATTGAAATGAGCCTGAACACCCAAGTCAGCAGGCAGGGGCCGTTCCGGCCACCAGGCGGCCCGATCAGCTGGTTTGGGTCCACTCAGACCCCCGCCACCCCCTTCCTCGCTGCCGGTGTGATGGCGCTCACGGGGCCGATGTAGGCAACCGCCCACCACCATCTAGAGCGGTCGCCCCTCTGGGCGAGTCGGTCGGGCCAGACCACTCGACGACGAGCGGGCGAAGCGCTGGCCCATCCTCCAAGGAGAGGCACGTCGAGAACCTCGCAGGGGACGACGTGGTGCGCGTCAGGGGCCCGAGCTCCAGCATTAGAATGCGTTCCTCGCATGTGCTTCCGATCCGAGCTGGGAGCACGAGACGGGAGGAGGTTCCAACATGACCCCGCGCGTGACGCTCTTGGGCGCCCTCTTCTGGCTGATGGCCGGATGCGGCCCGACGGCCGCCCCTGACGTCGTCGGCAGGGTGTCCTTGGCGCCCGGTGTGGAGGTCGATCCGAGCTTGACGCTCGTCGTCGCGGCCAGTCCGCTCACCAGGGCGGCGGAAGACCTCGAGGTTGAAGTGCTGCGGATTCCTGCCTCGCAGGTCTCCTTTCCGCTCTCGTTCCGGTTGCGAGGTAGCGGGGGACCCGCGGTCAATCGGAGCTGGTTCGCAGAAGCGTGGTTCACTCATGAGGACGACAGCAACTCTCCTGGCCGCGGCGACCTTCAAGGAACCGCGCGGTTCGAGTTCGAGTGTGTGACCCGCCAGTGTGCCGACGCACAGGTCGACCTCGTCATCGGCAGGTAGGCCGATAGGGTCACCAGTCGAGGACGCGGCGTGCTATCAGGGCGCATGGCCACCACGAAGATCCGCTTCGATGCCACGCTCCACGCCCTCAACCGTCGGGTGCTCCTGAGGCTGCCCATCGCCGCGAGCAAGAAGCTCCCCTCGCGCGGCCAGGTCGCTGTGCACGGAACGATCAACGGGCAGAGTTTCGACACCGTCATCGAACCGGACGGCGACTTCGGTCACTGGTTGAACGTCGATACCAAGCTGCAGAAGGCAGCGGGCCTGCGCGTGGGCGAGACAGCCCAGGTTGAAGTGGAGCCTTCCAGCGAGTGGCCCGAGCCCCGCCTGCCGCCGGACTTGAAGAGGGCGCTCTCGAGCGCCCCTTCGAAGGTCCGCGACCTCTGGCAGAGCATCACCCCGATGGCCCGGTGGGAATGGGTCCGGTGGATCAACGCGACCGCCAATCCGGCCACGCGCGAGCGACGTGTCGTGGTGACCGTCTCGAAGATGAGCAAAGGCAGCCGCCGTCCGTGCTGCTTCAACCTGGCGTCCTGCACCGACCCCGAGCTGTCGAAGAGCGGCAAGCTGGTCGCCCCCGAGTAACGCCGGATCGAGGGTCCGCGAGATCCTTTCGGCCGCGCAGCGCTGGCAGGCCGCCTTCGCGCGTCAGGCCGAGCTCGCCGAGAAGCCGGACGAAGCCGCCGCGGCAGGCCTCGAGCGCCGAGAGGCCGAGGCGCGGCTGACGGCCCAGCTTCTTCAGTTCCTCGAGCGCGGCCACAAGCGCGTAGTCGAGGCGCAGCAGGCGGCCGCCGAGGTCGTCGAGGAGCGCAGCCGGGCAGGGGCCATCCTCGCGGCGCTCGCCGCGCTGCTGGCCCTGATCGCGGCGATCTCCGGATGGCACGAGCTCAAGGGAGACCAGCGTGTCGTCAACCCGCGCACGCGCCCGGTGGCGGAGCCCGGGGCTCTGGCCGAGGCCACCGCGCTCAAGCTGCCGCTCAACGACCAGCAGGAGGTCGTCGTCTCGGTGGAGGTGCGTGCCCGGCGATGACGGAGCACCGCTCTGTCCGCGCCTCCTGCTTGTCAGCCTGGTGAGCGCCGCGGGAGACTGCGCGCATGCCGGCCAACACCCCCTTTCGCCTCGGCAAGTACCTCCTCGAGCGCCGCATCGGCGCCGGCGGCATGGGCGACGTCTGGTTCGCCCACGCCGACGACCGTCCGGAGCCGCTGGTCGTCAAGCGACTGCACGAGACCTTGGCCAACGACCGCGCGATGGTCGACCGCTTCCTCGACGAGCTGCAGCTGCTACAGAAGCTCGACCACCCGAACATCGTCCGCCTGCTCGACGGCGGCGAGTGCGAGGGCACCTACTTCTTGGCGATGGAGTACGTCGACGGCCTCACCCTGCAGGCGTGCCTGCGCGCCAACCACGCCGCGCTGCAGCCCTCGCTCGCCGCCGAGCTGGTGGCGCAGGCCTGTGAGGGGCTGCGCTACGCCCACCAGGAGCGCGGCAGCGACGGCCAGCCGTTGAGCCTGGTGCACCGGGACATCTCGCCCGACAACCTGATGGTCGATCTCACCGGCACGGTGCGCATCCTGGACTTCGGCATCGCCCGCGCCACCTGCACCCTGGCGACGACCCAGGTCGACAAGCGTCGCGGCAAGCTGCGCTACATGGCGCCCGAGTACCTGCGCAACGGCTCGGTGGACGGCCGCGTCGACGTCTACGCCCTGGGCGCGACGCTCTTCGCGCTGTGCACCGGGCGCCGCCCGTTCGACGCCGTCGAGGAGATGCTCACGCTGGTGCACCAGGTCTGCCGGGTGGGGCTGCCACCGGCGACCGAGTGGCGGCCGGACCTGCCCCGCGAGCTCTCGGAGATCATCCAGCGCGCGACGAGCATCGAGCCGGCGGACCGCATCGAGAGCCCGGCGGCGCTGGCGACCGAGCTCGACCTGTTCCTCAAGGCCCACCCCGCGCCGCGCGCCGACGAGCTGCGCCGCTTGGTCCGCGTCTGGCGGGACCGCGCCGAGCCGGCCGAGCCGCGGCCCCCGAGCCTGGGCCAGCTCGACCTGACCGACGCCATCGAGTCCGGGTTCGAGAGCGCGGCCAAGGTCGCCTCCGAGCCCACCGACCCGGCGATGAGCATCTCCTTCGCGCACCCGCTCGACAACACCGTCGCCGTGCGCCTGAGCGATGCCATCGCCGCCTCGGCGCGCGAGAACGAGCCGACCGCGCCCATGGACGTGCGACCCGGCGAGGAGCCGTCGGTCATCGTCTCCCCCGAGCTGCTCGAGGCGGCGCTCGGCAAGGAAAGCTGAAGAAGCCATGGCCGAGCCCGCGCGCGACTTCCCCGAGTCCTTCGTCTTCGGCGCCGCGACCGCCGCCTACCAGATCGAGGGCGGCATCGAGAACGACTGGACCGACTGGGAGCGGGCCGGCAGGACCAAGACGCCCTGCGGCCGCGCCGTCGACCACTGGAACCGGTTCGAGGAGGACTTCGACCTCCTGCAGGCCGCGGGGCTGTCGGCCTACCGCCTCTCGGTGGAGTGGGCGCGCATCGAGCCCGAGCCGGGGCGCTTCGACGACGCGGCGCTGGCGCAGTACCGCCGCATGCTCGAGTCGCTCTCCCGCCGCGGCATCCGGGCGATGGTCACGCTGCACCACTTCACCCACCCGCGCTGGTTCCACGCCCGGACGCCGTGGATCGGCCCCCGATTCATCGACGCCTTCGAGCGCTTCACCCGCCGGGTCGCGCAGGAGCTCAAGGGGCTGGTGAGCTGGTGGTGCACGCTCAACGAGCCGATGGTCTTCCTGCTCGGCGGGTTCGTCGACGCGCAGATGCCGCCGGCGGTGAAGGACCTGACGCTCTTCGCCGACGCCGCCGCCAACCTGATGCGCGCCCACGTCGTCGCCCGCGCGGCGCTCTCCGAGCTGACCCCGGGCGTGCCGGTGGGCATCGCCCACAACGCCATCGCCCTGGCCCCGCTGCGGCGGCTGAGCCCCATCGACCGCCTCGTCGCGCGCAGCTCGCACGAGCTCTACAACCACGCCGTCCCGCGGGCGCTGACGCAGGGCCTCTTGAAGTTGCAGATGCCGGGGCTGCTCTCGCGCAGCGTCCCCATCGACGGCGGCCGCGGCTCGCTCGACTTCCTGGGCATCAACTACTACAGCCGCATCCACGTGGGCCTGAAGCTCGGCCCGCCTTGGGTGCAGGTGCGCTACGTGGACGTGGCCCAGCGCGGCCTGACCGACCTGGGCTGGGAGTACCACCCCGAGGGCTTCGCCCAGCTGCTCGCCGAGATGAGGGGCTATGGCGTGCCGCTGTACGTGACCGAGAACGGGCTGGCGGACGCCAAGGGCGAGCGGCGCAGCTGGTTCCTGTACGACCACCTCAAGGTCGTGCGCGATCTGCTGCGCGAAGGCGCCGACGTGCGCGGCTGGTTCCACTGGTCGTTGATGGACAACTTCGAGTGGCTGGAGGGGCTGGGCCCGCGCTTCGGGCTGTATCGGGTGGATCTGCAGACGCTCGAGCGGAGCGCGACTCCGACCGTCGCTTGGCTCAAGAGGGTAGCCAAGACCGGCGAGCTGTCGACGCCATGAGAGCGAAGTGAGAGCACGCGCGCCGACGCAGGACGGGAGGGCGCCAGGAACTCGTTGGCTCTGCTGCCCGTGGCGCCGAGGCTGAGAGTCGGCTGCACCGAACCTTCGGGCCTGTCTGCCGCCGATAGGTGCCGAACTGGACGCTGCCTCCGCGGCAGAGCCGGGGGACTCCCGCTACGCTAGGCTCCGGCTCTCGGAGAGACCCTCGCATGCGACCAGTGAACGCCAAGCCGGATCGCTCTGAGCGGGTCACGCTCGCCGCGTTGCTGGTGGCAGTCGCGGTGGTGGGCGTGCTGGCCATGCCAGGCGAGCGATACGTGGGGGACCCGTACGCCGCGACCGCAGAGGCCCGAGCGCTCCTGCTGCGCCGCTCGCTGGCAGTCGAGCCGGAGCTGGAATCGGCGTTCGGCGGCGAGCGCGGCGAGTACCTGGTCGCGAATCCACGGGACGGCAAGCTCTACTCGAAGCACGGCATCCTCAATGGCTTGGCGTACGTGCCCGCCTTGGCCGTGGAGTGGCTCGTCACGGGCGCCCTGCCGCTCCTCGACAGCCCGGCGCGCCTCGTCGGCCTGAACGTCACCAACCTGCTGCTCTCGCTCTGGCTCGGTCTGCTCCTCTACAGGGTCGCGCGCCTCTACACGTCGAGGCCCGTGGCGGCGGCTCTCTTCGTCGGCTCCTGCTTCTGGGCCACCTTTCTCTGGAACTACCTGCGTGCCCAGAGCGGCGACGTCCTCCAGGTCGTCGGGTTCACGGGCTTCTATCTCCACTTCGTGCGCTACCTGCGCGAGTCGAGGTCCCGCGACGCCGCCGGCTTCTGGCTCTACCTGAGCGCGCTCTGCCTCACGAAGATCTCCTACGTGCTGCTGCTGCCAGTCGCGCTGGGCGTGCTCGCCTGGAAGCTGCGACGGCCGCGGCTCCTGGTGCTCTTCGGCTGGCCGGCGATCGCCCTGGTCGGCGTCATCGGTCTCATCTGTCTGCTCAAGTTCGGCTCCCCTCTGCTGACGGGCTATCACCAGTGGAGGCCAGCGGCGCACCTGCCCTTCCACGCGGCCGAGGGGCTCTGGGGCTTCGCCTTCGACGTGCAGAGAAGCGTGTTCGTGGCCTTTCCGCTGCTCGCGTTGGCCACCGCCGGGCTCTTGCGGATGTACCGAGACCATCGGTTCGAGCTGGGCCTGATCGCCGGCATCGTCGCTCTCTTCTGGCTGGCCATCGGCACCATGGAGACCTGGAAGGGCGAGTGGTGCTACGGCCCGCGCTACCTGCTCTTCGTGCTGCCGGTGGCGTCGGTGCCCTTCGTCTTCCTCGTCGAGAGATGTCTGGAGCTGACTCGCGCTGCGGCCGTGCGCGCGGTGCCGGTGCTGGTCGTGCTGGCGTTCTCGGTGCTCGCGCAGCTCGAGGTGAATGGGCTCTCGTTCTTTGCGTTCTATCGGCTGCGCAGCCCGCTGGGGCCGCTGCACAACCCCGTAGCCGACGCCTATTTCGCCTCGACGCACTTCGCCCATGTCAACCGCGATCACCGCCGGGCGCGCTCGGAGCTGGCCTCGTTACCCTTCTATCGCGAGGCTCTTCAGGGCCTTCCGTCCGAGGCAGTGGAGCGTTACCGCCAGTTCGTGCTTTCGGTGACCGATCGGCCGAACTACTTCTGGCAGTGGCGATGACGCGCTTCTTGGCTGCGATCGCCGGATTGGTCGATGCAGCGACCGGAATGCGCTGGGCGGATGCCGTAGCCGCCCGCAGTGGCCGCGGTCGGTCGCGGCCAGCGGGTCCCATGTGTCCTATGCGTCCCATAGGTCCCATAGGTCCCATGCTTCAAGCGCCTCACTCATGAGACGCATGGGACCCTGGAGGACGAATGCGACGGCTGCCTCGAGGGTCAGAGCGTGTCGAGCACCAGCGAGAAGTCGAAGGGCGTCGCGGAGCCATAAGACGACAGGCTGTCGACCACGAGGTAGTAGGTGCCCGCCGGCAGCGGATTGGTCAGGATCTCGTAGGGCGAGCTGTAGGAGGTCCCGGAGCAGTTGAGCGTCGAGGTCGAGCCGCAGGACGCGGTCAGGTAGAAGAAGAGGCCGCTGGGCGGGGTGGTCGCGGTGATGCGCAGCCGGGCGCTGGCGCTGAGCGTGATGGCGTAGACCACGTCGGCGCCGGCGCTGGAGTAGGACGAGCAGCTGACCTTCCCGAAGTCGTCGGTGGCGCCCACGGTGGAGCCGGAGATGATGGTCGCGGAGCCGGGGCCGGCGAAGGTGTAGGCGGTCGGGGCGGCGCAGGAGTCGTTGGCCGGCTGCGGCGGTGAGGCGGTGGCGGTGACGCTGAGCGAGTAGTTCCCAGCCCAGCAGCTGCTGGTGCCGTAGCTCGAATAGCCCGCGACGACGACCCAGTAGCGTCCGGGCTCCAGGCCCCACCTCTTCAACGGCTGGTAGTCGGTGTCATAGCCGCACGCCACCTCGGTCCCGGCCTCGCAGTCGTCGCTCAAGACCCCCACCAGGAAGTGGGAGTAGTCGGTGCTCTTGACGGCGATGGAGAGGTCCGAGCGTTCGGTCAGGGTGAAGGCGTGGACGACGTCGTGCAGCCCGGTGCTGCCCGAGCAGGAGAGGGTGAAGTCCTTGGCGGCCTTGGCGAGCTGGCCGCTGGCCGTCGCCGTGCCGGACTTGAAGGTCAGGTCGGACGGCGCGGCGCAGGTGTCGTTGGCAGGCGCCGGGAGCGGGTCGGAGCGGGTGAGGGTGTAGGCGAACGAGCCGCCCATCGAGCTCGAGTACGGTGAGCCGACCCGCAGCAGGTATGGGCCCGCCGGCAGGTCGTCCAGGCACAGGCCGCCATAGCTGTAGTCGCCGCAGCCCTCGGACGCGAGGCTGGTGCAGCTGCCGGAGAGCACCTCCACCGAGGCGGTGCTGCTGGACGAGACGGCGAGGGTCGAGGGCGAGGCCAGGTTGAGCGAGTAGTAGACGTCCGCGTTCGTCGAGCCACAGGTGGAGGGCACGGTGTCGTAGGTGGCCCCCAGCAGGCTCCCCGAGAAGCTGACCTTGTTGTTCACGAGCGTCAGGGGCGTGGCGCCGGTGCAGGTGTCGTTGTTCGGGGGCAGCGTGGGCCCGGAGGTGGTCACCGTCAGGGAGAAGGTGTTCTCGCTGCCGTAGTAGTTCTTCACGATCAGCACGTACTTACCGGCCTTGAGGTTGAGCAGAAACAGGTCGCCGCTGCCTTCCGAGCAGCCGAGGGAGACCTTGCCGGGGCAGTCGCCGGTACGGATGGTCTTGACGTTGCCGTAGCTCTGGTCGCGCACGCGCACGTCGGCATCCGCGGCAAGCTCGAACGAGAACACCCGGTCCGCTCCCGACGAGCTGTAGCCGCAGGTGAGGGTGAAGTCCGACTTGGCGCCGGCGAAGTTCCCCGTGACGGTGGCCTGCCCGCTCGAGAGGTCGAGCGGGATGATGTCCTGGCAGGAGTCGCCCAGCTGCGGGGTGACCTTGACGTCGAGGCGGAAGCCGGCGGCGGGCCCCGTCACCGCGACGAGGTAGTCGCCCGGAGGGAGCAGCTGCTCGAACCCGTGATCGCAGACGAGCGGGTCCGCCCACGGACCGCAGCCGTCGCGGATCAAAGAGACGGAGGCGGTGGACGACACCAGCACCTTCGAGGCCGCCGGGAGCGAGAACGAGTAGAAGACGTCGGCGAACGAGGCGTCGAGCTGGCAGGCCTGGGCCACGCCGTCGGCGACCGCTCCTTCGAGCGTCGCCAGCACCGTCGTGGCGCCGGTGGACAGGTCGAGCGGGGTCGCCGCGATGCACACGTCGTTGGCGACGGCCTCGGCGACGTAGACCTCCACGGTCGCGGAGGCGATGCGGCCGGAGGTGTCGGAGACGGAGACGCCGAACGGGAAGTGCCCGGTGGCGTGGGGCGTGCCGCGCAGCACGCCGTCGCTGGAGAAGGTGAAGCCCACCGGCAGCAGCGAGACGGGGCTCAGCGTCCAGGCGTAGGGCGGCGCGCCTCCCGCGGCGGTGAGGGCCAGCTCGATGGGCTGGTCCAGTGTCCCGCGGATCCGGTCGGCGCTGGTGATGTGGAGCGGCGGGACGACGGACGCGTCGCGCCCGGGCTCGGCGGCGTCGGCGCGGATCGGGGTGCTAGCGTCGTCGGTGGCCTCGGGCGTCGCCGAGTCGGGCTCGTCGAAGGAGGCGTCCTCGCCGCCCTCGACCGGAGTGATGCAACCGCTGAGGCCGAGCAGCGCCGACAGCAGGCAGGCCTCGAGCCACACGATGCCAAGCTTCTTCATGGTGCCCCTCTCCCGTGGTCCGAATTCTCGGACGGTGTGGCGCGGGACTGTACCGTTGGTGCATCCCTTCAACAAGAAGTGTGTCCGCGACGCGACGACTTTTCGAGGCCGCGCTTCCAACTTTTCGCGGTTGCCACCCGTTGAAGGAGCCAGAAATCAAGGCGTTGCAGTGAGCCCCGGTCTTGCAGTCCTGGCCGGGCTCCCGCACCCCGGAGACCGCGATGTCCGCCTCACGCCGCCTCTGCGCGCCACTCCTCGCGCTGCTGTCACTGGCCGCCTGCTCCGACCCGCAGACCGCGGCCGCCGAAGGCGAGCTGGTCCTCGAGCCCGCCTCGCTCGCGCTGCCCAGGACCTTCCTCGGCTATCCCGTGCAGCGCACCTTCGGGATCCGCAACGCCGGTCGCGCGCCGCTCCACGTCGACCTCACCTGCCAGGCCCCGCTCTCGGTCGAACCGTCCCGCGTGGACCTCGAGTCGGCGGGCAGTGTCGTGGTCACCGTGACGTTCGCCCCGACCGCTCCGGGCGACTTCAACGGAATCGTCCAGGTCCGGTCCGAGGTGGGCGATGGGGTGGTGGCGATTGCCGGGCGGGCCGAGCTGCCGCTCGAATGCCCTGCGGCCGCCGCTTGCCACTCGGTCGCCTTTGACGCCGTCGCGGGCACCTGCGCGGACACGGTCCTCGCCGACGGCACCGGCTGCACGCTCGTCAACGCCTGTCTCTCCGAGGCCCGCTGCTCGGCCGGTGAGTGCGTGGGCCGGCCGGTGGACTGCGACGACCGAAACGCCTGCACGCGCGACTCGTGCGAGCCCGGGTCCGGCTGCGCCCACGCGGACCTCAGCGGCGAGTGCCCGGCGCCGTCCGAGCCGTGCAAGGTCGCGACCTGCGATGCCGCCGCCGGCTGCGGGGTGGCCGATGCCGCAGATGGCGCGCCGTGCGGCGCGGCCGACTGCTCCACCGCCGACGTCTGTCTCCTTGGACGTTGCGTGACGGTGCCCGTCCCCGAAGGCACGCCCTGCTTCCCGGAGACTCCGTGCCAGGGCCCGGGCGTCTGCCACCTCCAGCAGTGCCAGCGGCCGGCTCCCGAGCCGATGGTCCCGGCCTGGAGCTACCGCTCGCCCGACGAAGGCTTGCGGCTGCAGTTCGCGGGGACGATGGACGAGCAGGGACAGAGCTATCTGCTCGAGGTCGCCAAGGACCGCGGCGTCTTCACCTCGCTCACGCGCGAGGGCTTCGTCCGCTACCGCCGGGACCTGGCTCCCGTCGCCTGGAGCTGGTACGCGGCGAGCGTCACGCTCGACCTGGCGACGCGCACCGCCTACCTCACCAATTCGCGGACGATCGTCGAGGCGCGGCGGATGGCCGACGGCGAGCTGCTGTGGCAGGCGGACCTGGACCAGCTCCTGACGGCCGAGGACACCGGCTGGTACGTGCGCCAGTTCGGCGTCAACGGCATCACCCCGCACCCCGCGCAGGGGCTGGTGGTGCTCTCGATCGTCGTCGGAGAGGAGTCGCACCGCTCGCTGCTCGTCGGGCTCGACGCAAAGACGGGCGCGGTGCGCTGGAAAGTGGGCCGCGACGGGCACTTCTACGGATACGTGGCCGACGCGGAAGGAAACACCTTCGTCTCCGCCTACGGCTGCTGGGCCTCGTCCGGCGAGCTCCTCTCGGTGGACCCCGACGGGCAGCTGCGCTGGTCGACGCAAGCGGGTGGCCACCCCTTCGGCCTGTCGCGCGAAGCGGGGCTGCTCGTCTACCGGTCTCCACTCCTGACGTCGGTCGATCCGGCGACCGGTGCGGACCAGCGGGTGGTCAGCCCCAGCGTCTCCTACTACGGCGAGATCGTCGCCGGGTCGAAGGACGTCTGGTTCTGGGACAACCAGTGGACCGGATCGTCTCCATCGCGGTTGCTCAAGGCCGCCGATCCAGCGACTGGCGCGGAGCGATGGGCCGCCCACGTCGCCGACGAGGGCGTGCGCGGGACGGCGATGCTCACCTCGCGCGACACCCTGCTCACGGTGACCGCGCCGGGGTATGGGCCCGGCGGCGAGCCGCCTATCCACACGTTGCGCGAGTACGGGCCGGGCGCCACCGAGGTCTTCGCCTGCGAGCTCCCCGGCTTCCTCACCGGCACCGCGGCGCTCGTCAACGGTCGCTGGTCGGCGGTCGTCGGCGGGGCGCTGCAGTCCTTCCCTGCGCCCGGGCTGGACCTCGCGACTGAAGGCTGGGTCGCTGCGCAGGGCAGTCTCGCCAGGACTGGCCAGCCGCGCTGACACAGGACTGGCCGACGACCCGTCGGAGGGGTCAGAACAGTCGACACCCCGAGCTTGTCGAGGGACCAGGAGCTCAATCCGTACGGTCCGACCGAAAGGTCCGTGCAGTTTCGGGCTGGCCCTTCGACTTCGAGACTCGCGTTGCTCGCCTCTCCGCTCGGGGTGTCGGGCGCTCAGGCCGCCGTCGCCGTGCGCACCGGGCTCTCGATGAAGTTGGACGCCGGCGGGAAGACCTGCGCCGGCGCCTCGGGCTTCTGGACCGCGCGGCCCATTTCATAGCCGACGAACCGGGTCCGATCGAACGAGTCGAGGTTCTTGTTGGCGACGATCTGGAAGCACGCGGCGTTGCCCTGCCGTGCGATGCGCCAGCTCCAGGCCAGGAACAGGTGCCACAGCCGGTACCAGCGCTCGCCGTAGGTGGCGAGCACCTCGGCGCGGCGCGCGACCCAGTTCTGGTGCCAGCGCTGGATGGTCAGCGCGTAGTGGATGGAGACGTTCTCCGCGCTCTGCACCTCGAAGCCCGCTTTCTCCATGGCCTTGACCATCTCGCTCAGCGGCAGCGACGCGTCGGCGCCGGCGAAGATGTACTTGTTCATGAACAGGCCCCAGATGAGGTCCTCGGGCCGCAGGCCGATGACCGGCACGCCCTGGGCCCCGCCGCGGCGCAGGCCGGTCCACTGCAGGAGGAAGAGGCCGTCGTCGGAGAGCAGGTCGTAGACGAGGTCGAAGAAGGCGGGGAGGTTCTTGACGCCCACGTGCTCGACCATCTCCAGGCTGGAGATCTTGTCGAACTTCTGGCGCGGGATGTCGCGGTAGTCCGAGCAGAGGATGCGCGCCCGGTCCTTCACCCCGGCCTGCTCAATCCGGCGGTTGCCGAACGCGGTCTGGTTCTTGGCGATGGTGACGCCGGTGGAGTCCGCGCCCCACACCTTGGCCGCGCGCAGCGCCAGCGTGCCCCAGCCGCAGCCGATGTCGAGCAGGCGCTCGCCCTTCTCCAGCATCAGCTTCTGGCAGACGAGGTCGATCTTGCGGTCCTGGGCGGCCTCCAGCGGCTGCTTCTCGTCGGTGAAGATGCCGCTGGTGTAGACCATGCGGTCGCCCAGGAAGAACTCGAAGAAGTCGTCGCCGCGGTCGTAGTGGTCGCGCACGATCCGCTCGTCCTGCTTCTTGGAGTGGATGGCCACCTCGGGGATGAAGCGCGTGAAGAAGAACTTCACGTGGTCCTCGGTCAGCGTGTAGCGGACGAGGTCGCCGCGCGCGTCGAGGAAGGCCTCCATGTCCGGGATGTCCGCCTGGTTGTCGAGGTACGCCTCGAACAGGGTCGTCATGGGGATCTTGTCGTGGGCGTAGCGGGCAGCCACGGCGGGATCATGGAAGACGACGAAGTCGGCGAGCCGGGTCAAGGAGGCCTCCAGTGCAACTTGCGGGTTGAGTGAAAGGCGCCCGTTGGAACGCCCAAACAGGCCGCAGGCAAGGCGACGACGGGTGTGGCGGAATGGGGCGGCGCAGAGTGTCCGGCGGCCGACAGCAGCGCGGCGGGGCGATGGGCTAGCATGGGCGCTCCCTCCAGCAAGCAAGGAGCCCCATGAGCGCGAGCGAGTCGAACTCCTATCTCGGCGAGGTCCTGCAGCGGCAGCAGAAGGTCGAGTCCGACCTCAAGCGCAAGCGCGCCATGCCGATGTCGCAGATGCCGATGCAGCAGGCGATGAACGTGCCGGCTCCGGCGCGCGCCGCGGCTCCGGAGCCGATGGGCGGGGACGCCGGCGGGGGCGGGGCGGGCCGCGGCGTGGACTTCCGCATCACCGGCTGGTGGCGCTGGAAGACGGTGGTGGTGCCGCCCAACGTCTACGTGGTGCACACGCGACGGGGCGCCGAGAAGCCGGTGCACATCGGGATGGGCGTCAGCTTCTCGTTCAACCCGTACACCGACGCGTTCCTCATCATCCCCGCGGCGATGCAGACCATCGTCATCAATGCGCGCTGCATCTGCACCGAGCGGCAGGGGATCCTGGTGCAGGCCTACGTGCAGTGGATCATCGACGACATCGAGACGGCCTACAAAAAGCTCGACTTCTCGGACACCGAAGACCCAATGCGCATCGTCAACGTCCAGCTGCGCGAGCAGGCGGAGGCGGCCATCAAGGACAAGGTCGCCACGTTGCGGATCGACGAGGTGCTGGCCGACAAGCAGCCCATCATCGAGGAGCTGACGACCCGCCTGCGCGGGGTGGCCGAGGGGAACAAGGGCAGCGGCCTGGGCCTGAAGATCGTGACCGTGCAGATCAAGGAGGCGGTCGTCTCCAGCACCCGGCTCTGGGAGAACCTGCAGAAGCCCTTCCGCGCCGAGCGCGAGCGGCTGGCGCGCATGGCCGAGCTGGAGACCGAGCGCCAGATCGCCTCGCGCGAGCTGGAGATCCGCCAGGCGCGCGAGACCGCGGAGATCGAGACCGAGCGCGCCATCTCCAAGAACCGCGCCGAGGCCGAGCGCGAGACCTACGACCGCAGCCAGGCCGAGGCCGCCCGCCGCTCCAAGGTGGAGCTGGAGACCGAGCGCAACGCCATCGTGGAGAAGAACGCGACGCAGAAGGCCAAGCAGCAGGGCGAGCTGGAGCTGGCGCTGCACAAGATGGAGACCGAGGAGAAGCGGCTGAAGGCGGACGTGGCCACGCTGGCGCAGCAGAAGGCGCACGACCTGGCCGAGGCGGACCGCAAGAAGGCGATGGCGCAGGCCACGCTGGCGCTGGAGGAGGAGGCGAGCAAGGCCAAGACGGCCATCGCCGAGCGCGAGCTGGCGCTGCTCAAGACCAAGCGCGAGATCGAGAACCAGCTCTCCGAGGCCAACGTCCGCACACAGCTCATCGCCAAGCTGCCGGAGATCGCCTCGAAGCTGCCCGCGCCCAAGGAGCTGCGCAGCGTGAGCATCTCCGGCGACGGCGGGCCCGCGAGCCAGCTGACCGGGCTGCTCGAGAGCGTGATGGCGCTGCTCGAGGCGCGCAAGGCGACGGTGGAGGCGCCGGAGAAGAAGTAGGCGGCGGAGCGCAGCCACGGAGGGCTGCCTCCACCGACCTTGGGCCTCCAAAAGCTCAGGAAATGGCAGAGCCCGGTCCAGCGCTGCTGGACCGGGCTCTCGCCTTCAATCGCTCCCGTTACGCCGCGTTCTTGCGCAGCACATCGACCTCGTAGGTGTCGATGCCGTCGGCGGACAGCCGCACGGAATCGACCTTCCCGCCAGAGAGGTTCAGGACCAGCCCGCCGCGCTCGGCCAGGTAGTGCAGGTCGGGCAGGATGCTCTTCTCACCGGCCTTGGCCTTGGTGGCCTTCTCCAGCGCGGCCAGCGGCAGCGGCTCGAAGGCGCTCTGGCGGAAGTGGTCGTAGAGCGCGTCGAAGATGGCGCGGCGGACGGTGAAGTCGAAGCCGGGCTTGGCCGGGGCGAGGAACATCGGGCCCGGGAACTTGAAGAGCGCCTTGCCGACGGTCGGGTTGAGCATCATCGCCAGCGCGATGTAGACGGCGATGACGCCCAGGCCGACCGTGAACACGGCGATAGGCAAGGCCAGCGCCTTGGTCCCGGTGAAGCCGGCGACGACCTTGCAGACGTAGAGCAGGTCGATGTCGAGCAGGAAGAGGAAGAGTAGCTTGCTGAAGAAGCCGAAGCCGTAGGTCAGGAAGATGAAGAGCACCAGGAAGAGGGTGTCGACGGCGAGCAGGATCCCGTGGTCCGCGGCGAAGCCGCTGTAGACGAGCCCGGTGCCGACCTTCTCGGCCGCGGCGGTGGCGGAGTCCAGCCCCCACCAGTTCATGAGCCAGTTGAAGGAGAAGGCGGTGAAGATGGTCCCGCCCCACAGGTTCTTGTTGGCGAAGTTGAGCATGCCGCACAGGAACTGCCCGCCCGCGCCGAAGAGCAGGCAGAACATCGCCGCGGTCTTCAGCCCCGCGGGCGTCAGCGACATCCCGAAGGCGATGGGGGTCAGCGCCGCGCAGCCGACGGCCAGGCCGATGAGGCCCAGCGGCGTGGGCTCGGCGAAGAGGGTGGCGTGCGGACCGAGGTCGAGCTTCTTGAGCATGGCTCCTCCGGGGGAAGGCGGAACGAGGCCGTCGGATCTACCGGCTCCGGAGGAGCGAATCAAGGAGATTTGGTGCAGCGCAGCAAGGCGCTACTGGGCGGCCTTGAGCGCGGCGGCCTTCTCCTTGGCGCGGTTCGACCGGGCGATGGGCATGGTCGTGGCCTCGGGGCTCTGGCCGTAGGCGCGCGCGGCCTCCTCGTAGGCGGCGATCGCTTCGTCCTTCCGAGCGGCGGAGGCGAGGAGGTCGCCCTTCTTCTCGTACAGCTCCCCGGCGCGGGTGCCGGTCTTTCCGGCCTCCGCGAGCGCCTGGTCGAGGGCGGCGAGCTGGGCGTCCATGTCGGAGCCTTTCTGGGCCTCGGGAGCCGGCTGCGCGGCCGCGGGTTGCTGCATTGCAGCAGGCTTGGCCTCGGCGACGGGCGCCGGCTTGGGCTTGGGGTCGTTGCAGGCGGACAGCGCGAGGGTGACGGCGAAGGCCGCGGTGGCGAGGGCTCTCACGGGGAACCTCCTGCGTCGAAAAAGTCCTGGGCAGGGAAGAGGAGCACGTCGGCGATGCGCCGCGCCCCCAGGCACAGCATCAGCAGGCGATCTAACCCGATGGCTACCCCGGCGCTCGGGGGCATGCGGCCCACCGCGGCGAGGAACTTCTCGTCGAGCGGGTAGACCGGCTTGCCCAGGCGCCGGCGCAGCTCCTGCTCCTCCACCAGTCGCTTTCGCTGCTCGGACGCGTCGGTCAGCTCGCTGAAGCCGTTGGCCAGCTCCACGCCCCCCGCGTACAGCTCCACGCGCTCGGCGACGCTCGGGTCGCCGGGCTTGAGCCGCGAGAGCGACGCCATGCTCGCCGGGTACTCGATGAGGAAGGTGGGCCGCTCCATCCCCAACGTCGGCTCGACCTCGGTCAGGAAGAGCTGGAAGAAGACGTCGTCGAAGTCGCGGGCGCTGGGCGAGAAGCGGAAGCCCTTGGCCTCGGCGGCGGCGCGCAGCTTGGGGCCGTCGTCGAGCGTGCGGAGGTCCAGCCCGGTCCGGGACAGCAGCGCGTCGCGGACGGTGAGGCGCTCGAAGGGCCGCGGCAGCGGGACCTTCTTGCCGTCGGCGATCAGGTGATCGGCGCCGGAGACCGCCTGGGCGCCGCGCACGAGCAGCTCCTCCATGTCGGTCATCAGCGAGTGGTAGTCCGCGCCTGCCCGGTAGAACTCGAGCATCGTGAACTCGGGGTTGTGGTGCGGGGCGATCTCGCCGTTGCGAAAGACGTGGGTGAGCTGGAAGACCTTCTCGAACCCCATCGCCAACAGCCGCTTCATGGCGTACTCGGGGCTCGTGTGCAGGTAGAGCGTCGCCGACTTGCCTTCATTCGTCTCGGGCACGAAGGGCGCCTCGAAGGCGAGGATGTGCGGCTCCATCCCCGGAGCGGGGACGAGGCAGGGGGTCTCGACCTCGTCGAAGCCCTCGGCGGCGAAGTAGTCGCGGATGGAGCGCTGCAGCCGGGCGCGGGCCCGTGCGGCAGCTTGCTTGGGAGCCAGTTCGGGCGTCACGCTTTTCCCCTTGAAGTCGGAGAGCGTTCAGCTATCAGCAATGTCCCTGCCGCATCAACCTCCCGGGGCCACCTCATGCGCCGTGCGTCGCCGCTGTTGCCCACCTTCGCCGCCCTGCTCGGGGTCGCCTGCGCGACGACGAGCTCGTCTTCGTCGTCCTCGCCCGAGCCGGCCAAGGCGGCCACCTCGGCGCCCGCCCAGCCTGCCGAGCCGCCGCCTCCACCGCCCGATCCCGACGCGGCGCTGAAGAAGGACGTCCAGGCGCTACGCGAGGCGGCCGCGGCGCTGCTGCAGGCCCAGGCGGAGCTGACCTGGAAGAGCTGGGCCCAGGGAGAGGCGGTCGACTACGCGGCGGCGGCCAAGGGCCGGGAGGCGCTGTTCGCGCCGGACGCCCTCAAGAAGGTGCAGGCGCTGCGCGCCAAGACCTCCGACCCGGCGCAGGAGCGGGCGCTCCGCTCGCTGGAGCTCTTCCTGGTTGGCGAGCTCGTCGCCCGCGCCACCGCCGATTCGGCCGACGCCGTCGCCCATCTGGTCGCGACCTCCACGGTGTCGGTCGACGGGCAGGAGCTTCCGTTCCGCGAAGCTCGGAATGGCGCTCTCCACGGAGGGGCACACCGGCAAGCGTCGCAAGACCTACCAGGCGGCCCATCCCGTGGTGCGCAAGCTGGAGTCGGCGCTGCAGCAGCGCGAGAAGAAGCTCGCCGAGGCGGTCGCCGCGGCCGGCTATTCGAACACGCTCGCCTTCGAGGCGGCGCAGCGCCGCGTCGATGATCCGGCGGCGCTAGCGGCGCTGGCCGAGCAGGTGCTCACCCGGACCGAGGCGAGCTACCTGGCGGCGCTGAAGGAGCGGTGCAAGAAGGAGCTGGCGCTGGAGCTGACCGCGGTGAGGCGCAGCGACGTCCCGCGAATCGTGCGCACCGGGGACGTGGACACCTTCTTCCCCAAGGAGAAGTCGGTGGAGGCGCTGACGGCGGCGCTCGCGCGCATGGGGCTGGACTCCGCGGCGCTGCCGGCGCTCAAGGTCGACGGCGCGCCCCACCTGCGGCGCAACCCGCGGGCGCTCGCGGTCAGCGTGGCCGGTGGGAAGGATGTCCGGCTGTCGCTGCGGGCGGCGCCAGGGCTGGGCGCTGCGGCGCAGTCCTTCCACGAGGCGGGCCACGCAATCCAGGCGGCCGCCATCAAGACCGAGGTGCCCGAGTTCGCTTGGTTCGGCGCCGGAGCGGTCGCCGAAGCGGCGGGGTACCTCCTCGAGGACGTGCTCGACGATCCGGCCTTCGTGGAAGCGCTCGGCCTGCCGCCGGCCAAGCTCGCGCCCCACGCCAAGGTGAGCGCGCTGCGCAAGCTGATGCTCGTGCGGCGGTTCGCGGGACGGCTGCTGTTCGAAATCGGCTGGCGCGGCGGGACGCTGCAGGGGACGCCGGAGGAGGCCTATCGGCAGATCATGTCCCGGGCGCTGGGCTTCCCGGCCGACGCGGAGGACGGCAACCGCTGGCTCACGGACAACGACGACGACCTCGCCGCGGCCGACCACCTGCGCGGCCTGCTCGCGGCGGCGCAGCTGCGCTCGGCGCTCGCGGCCGAGCTGGGCCCCAAGTGGTGGGCGGACGCCAAGGCGGGGGCGCGGATCGCCGGCTGGTTCGCGCCCGGCTCGCAGCCGACGGTCGAGGAGCTGGTTCGGTCCGCGGGGGCCAAGGGGCTGGAGGTCGAGCCGTTCGCGGCCGGGCTCGAGGCGCTCCTGGCCACGACGCCGGCCGCTCCGGCCAAGGCGGGGCCATGAAGGCGCTGCGCCAGATGTGCCCGTCCGGCGGGAGGACGACGATCAAGGCCCTGTTGCTGACGCTGCTCTCGGCCCTCGTGCTCGCGGGCTGCGACGGAGAGCGGCCGTCGCGCGTTCCCGTCGCAGGCTCGCCGCAGCGGGGCCCCAGCGACGCCTGGGTGACGCTGGTCGAGTTCGCCGACTTCCAGTGCCCGTACTGCGCCCGCGCGGCCGGCACGGTGCAGCAGGTCGTGCAGGCCTATCCGTCGACGGACCTGCGGGTGGTCTTCAAGCACCTGCCGCTGTCCTTCCACGAGCACGCGATGCCGGCAGCGCTGGCCGCCTACTGTGCCGGGGAGCAGGGCAAGTTCTGGGAGATGTACGACCTGCTCTTCAGCGACAACTCGAAGCTGAGCGACGCCGACCTGCAGGCGGACGCCCAGAGCCTCGGCCTGGACGTCGCGGCCTGGTCGAGCTGCCGGTCGTCGACGGTGGCGAAGGACGCCATCGACCGCGACGTGGCCCTGTCGGACGAGGTGGGCGTCAGCGGCACGCCGACCTTCTTCGTGAACGGCTACGCCATCGTCGGCGCCGAGTCGCTGGAGACGTTCCAGTCGCTCATCGACCGCGAGCTGGCCAAGGCCAAGGCGAGCGGCATCGACCGGGCGAGGTACTACGACCAGGTCGTGCTGGGGCAGTGACGGGGCCTACAGCTCCTTCATCCGGCTCCAGAGCCGGCGCGCGGCGCCTTCGGCCTTGGCCCGCAGCTCGGCCTCGTCGAAGCTGAGCACCTCGCGCGCCCACAGTCGCCACAGCCCGTCGACCATGACCGCGTCCACGTGCGACGAGGTGATGCCCAGGGCCAGGTGCGCGGTGAGGGTCTCGTCGATGATCGGCGTGGCGGCAGGGTAGTCGAGGACGACGAGGTCGGCGACGGCGCCCGGATGGAGCGAGCCGATGCGCGCGCCGAAGAGCTCGCTCGCCAGGTTCTGGCCGCCAGCGTGCCAGCGCCCGAGGTCGATGCCGAACCCCGCCTCCTCGCCGCGCAGGTACGCCGCCTGTCCCTCCGCCAGGATGTCGCCGCCCAGGCCGTCGGTGCCCAGTGCCTTGCGGTTGCCGAACTTGCCGGCCGGGGCATAGCCCGCGCCCCGCGCCATGTCCGAGCGCGGGCAGTGGGCGAGCCAGGTGCCGGCGGTCTGGACCTCGGAGAAGTCCCGCCATTCGAAGTGGATGCAGTGGGCGAGGACGGTCTTCGGGCCCAGGAGCTTCGCCTCGCTCAGGCGCTCGATGACGCCGTGCTGGTACTGCTTGACCGAGCGCTGCTCGTCCTCGAGCGACTCGCCGGCGTGGAGGTGGACTCCGGCCTGCTTGTCGTGGGCGACCCCGGAGAGCGACTCGAGCGTCTCCTGCTCCATGGTGAAGGAGGCGTAGCCGCCGACCATCCCACGGAAGCGGCCGGTCGCCTTGCCCAGGAACGACTCGGTCTCGCGCAGCGCCGCGGCGCGGGCGAGCTTGCCATGCCGGTCGCTGACCTCGCAGCACAGGGCTCCGCGCAGGCCGACGCGGTCGACGCCAGCGCGCACGGCCGAGAGGCAGCCTTCGATGAAGGAGGGCGAGCTGTGGTGATCGACGAGGGTGGTGACGCCGCAGCGCAGCGCCTCGGTCGCGCCGACCTGGGCCGCCAGCGCCACCGTCTCCAGGTCGAGCGCGCGGTCCAGCTTCCAGGTCACCCGCTCCAGGAACTCGATGAGGCTCTTGCACGGCGGGTTGGGCGAGGGGAGGCCGCGGGTGAGCGTCGCGTAGAGGTGCGTGTGGGCCGAGACCAGGCCGCCCATCACCAGCTTGCCGCCCAGCTCGGTGACGCGGTCGCCGGGCTCGGGGGCCAGGTCCTTGCCGCGGGCGACGATCTGGCCGCCGTCGACGCGCAAGTCCTCGGCGGCGACCGTGGTCTCACCGATGTCGACCAGCTTCCCGCCTTTGAGGAGCTCGCCCATGGGTGGTGTCCCGCCTCTCGTGGTGCCGCCTGCGTGGTGAAGTGAAGCCTCTAGACCCCGGCCTGCCTGGCCGCCTGCTCGACCTTCGCCAGCTCGCGCCCGACCTCGATCCGCGGCGCGGCCTCGGCGCTGCCTCGCGCCCGACCGCTGACGAGCGCCAGGACCATCCGACCCTTCTCGATGATGCCTTTGGCGGCGGCTTGCTTGAGCCCCGCCAGCACCCGCGCTCCGCTCGTATCCACCGCCAACGCCGCCAGCCGCGCCGCTTCGCGCGTGGCCTGCTCGACCGCCGCGTCGTCCACCGCGAGCGCGGCGCCGTCGGTGGCCTGGACGGCCTTGGCGGCGCGAGCCCAGCCAGCCTCGACCTCGCCGCGGCCCTTGAGCGCACCGCCCAGGCGAACGCGGCTCGCCGGCTCGACGACGAGGAGCTTCGGCGTGGTCTTGATCAGGCCGGCCCGGCGCATCTCCTCGAGCCCGCGGGCGACGGCGGCGACGAGCTCGCCGCCCTCGGCGTCCGAGAGCGCGACGACGTCGGGCATGCGCTCGCACAGCTGCTCGGCAATCTCGTGGCCAGCGGTCTTCAGCCCCTCGAAGTTCCAGGGAGCGGCGAGCGGGGTGCGGTCGAACCACTTGAGCTTCTGGCTCGCTTCGGCGCACAGGCGGGCGGCCTCGAAGGCCGGGCCGTCGACGCGCAGGACCAGGGCCCCGAAGAGCGAGGCGAGCCAGAGGTCGGTCTCACAAGCGTCGTCCGGCGCGAAGACGACGCACTTCTGGCCGGCCGAGGCGCAAAGGCAGGCAAGCGAGGGCGCGGCGGCGCCGCCGGAGGCCACGGCGAGGACCTTGCGGCCGGACTCGCGGGCCTGGACGCAGGAGAGCGCCGAGGCGCGGTCTTCGATCGTGCCGGCAGGGCTGCGGCCCTCGTCCTTGACGAGTAGCGCGTCGAGGCCAGCCCACGCGGCGAGGCGGGGCGCGCCGGAGATGGGCGTGAAGCCAATCTGCAGTCCAGGCAGCTCCGCCAGCTCGTCGAGCGGCAGGAGCTCCTTGTAGCGCCACATCCAGGGCTCGCGGCGGGCGAGCGAGGCGAGGTCGAGCGAGCGCGAGACGTCGGCGAAGTCGTAGGCGAGCTCGACGAGGCCCTGGTCGCCGCAGTCGGCGCAGCCGGCGGCCTTGGCGCTCACGCGCTGGCCGCAGTTCGTGCACACCCGCCCTGAGACCTGCCGATCGCCCATCGGTCGTCGCTCCGTCTCGAAGGTGATAGCTGACCGGCCGCGGACCGGCAAGGTGGCGGTCCACCGCGTTGCGAGCTCGTTCGCCCAGAGAGGCGTCTCCGAGGCCCGATCTCATGGGGCTATACTTGAGGTGTCATGCGCCTCGATACCGAAACGATCAAGCGGGCAGTCCTGGTGCGCCCATCAGCGAGCCTCCTCGAGGAGCGCCGCCGCACAGGTGCCGACGTTCGGGACGAAATGTGGGAGGGGGTGCTGCACATGGTCCCGCCGCCGTCTGGATGGCATCAGCGGTTCGCTTCGGCGCTCTTTCGGGCGCTATTGCCCATGGCCAGCGCGAAAGGGCTCGAGCCCCTCTTCGAGACCGGCCTCTATCGCTCGGGCAGTACAAGGCCGGACTGGCGTATCCCCGATCTGATGTTCACCAAGCCAGAGCATTTCAGCGAGCGGGGCGTCGATGGCGGTGCCGAACTGGTCGTGGAGTTCCTCTCCGAGGATGACGAGTCGCACGAGAAGCTCGAGTTCTATGCCGAGGTCGGGGTTGGCGAAGCGCTCCTCATCGACCCCGTAACGCGGGAGACCGAGCTCTACGCCTTGCGGGGCGGCCGGCTCCACCTCGTCCTTCCGGATGAGGCAGGAATGGTTCGGCTGCAGTGCCTGGGCGTGTCGCTCGGCAAGGTCGAGGGGCCCAAGCTCGCGCTCTCGTGGCCGGGCGGGTCCGCACAGATTGAGGATCACGCGGTCCGAATCAGCTCGACGGCCGCTGCGTCCGGGTCCTGCTGTGGCGGCGGAGGTGCCGCGGCCTCTTCGCGCTCGCGCATGAGGTCCGCAGGCTTGAGGCGGTGGACCGCCAGCGAGACCAGGCCGACGAGGACCTGCGGTGCCAGGCTCGCCAGGTGTGTCAGAGCCGCGAAGGCGGCCGCCTGCTCCGCCGAGGCGCCCAGCGCGCGGGCCGCCCAGCTCGACGTCAGGTAGTACATGCCCAAGCCGATGGGCAGCCCCGGCGTGGAGCTGCCCCAGCGAGACGGCTCCCAGCACCACGCCGCCCGCGAAGAGTCCGCGCTGGACCCCAAGGGCCTGCAGCGCCAACCCGAAGCCGAGGGCCGAGGCCAATACGGGACCAAAGGCAGCGGCGAAGGCCATGGCCAGCCTTCTCGGCGAGCGCACGGCCGCGAGCCCGCGCCCGAGGTGACCGAGCCCCTGGGCCACCCGCGGAAATCGGCCTCGCGACTCGAGGCGCAGGCTCCAGGGCAGCGCCCATCGTGCCGCACCAAGGGTCAGGCCGACCAATGCGACGCAGGCTCCGGCAGCGAGCGCGAGGGCGAGGCCCAGGCGCGGGGCGAAACGCGAACCGGGGCCGGCCAGGGCCAGGCACACGACGGCGATCAGCGCGGCCAGCTCCAAGAGCTTGCAGACGAGCACCGAGCCCAGGCTCTCGAAGAACGGCCGCCGCGTCCTGCGGGCCAGGAAGAAGGCGCGGAAGAACTCGCCGAGCTTTCCGGGGACGGTGTTGTGGAAGAAGGCGCCGATGGCGACGGCGTGGTAGCGCGGTCCGAAGGACGGGGAGGGCTCGGCCAGGGTCCAGCGCCACTGGAGCGCGCGCAGCGGAAGGATGGCCGCGGCGCAGGCGGCGAAGGCCACGACCCACGGCAGGTGATGGGGCAGGTCGGAGAGCCACGGGCCCACCGCGAACCGCGGCGAAAGGCGAAGTCCGCCAGCGAAGTGGATGCGGAAGAAGGCGCTGGCGACGAGCGGAAGGCTGAGCGTGAAGCCCAGCAGGGCGGCGGCAACGCGCTTGAGCCAGCGCGCGGCGGAGGCGGGGGCATGGGTGGCTTCGGGAGGGGGCGGCACCGGGAGACCTCGCCCCGGTCAACCTTTGGTGCCGCACGTGCCTTCCCCAACCCAAAAGAAGAAGGGGAGCGGTTGCCCGCTCCCCTTCACGCACGACGACGCTCTCGCCCGATTAGGCTGCGGCGGCCTTGGGCTGCGCGCTCGGCAGGGCGGCGCCCGAGCGGTAGCTCATGTGGTCGAAGTTGAAGGCGTAGAGCTTGTTCATGTACCAGGCGGCGTAGATGCCCAGGGTGATGGAGGTCAGCAGCCCGCCCACGAGGTTGACGACGAAGAGGTCGGTGCCCATTCCGTCGAAGCCACCCGCGTAGGTCTCGTTGTCGACGGTGACGAGGGTGTGCTCGCCGAAGAACTTCATCAGCTTCACCTGGAACCACGCGCCGTAGATGCCGAAGGTGATTCCGGTGAGGAGCATGCCGACCAGGAAGGTGACGAAGAGCTCGCCGCCGGCGCCGGTGAACGTCAGCTTCCCGTGGGGCTGGCCGCCCTTGAGGATGCTGGTCGCCTCGAGCATCACCTTCTGCAGGTTGCAGGCGAACCAGGGGTAGTAGATGCCGAAGGTGATGCCGGTCAGCAGCATGCCGACGAACACCGTCACGAACAGCTTGCCACCCGTGATGTCGACCGCGCCGTTGTAGGTCGAGCCGTCGGCTGCAGTGCCCTTGAGGTGCTCGGCGTGCCACTTGGCCAGGTCCGCCATGAACCAGGCTGCGTAGATCCCGAACGTGATGGAGGTGAGCAGGCCGCCGACGAGCCCCTTGACGAACAACTGCCCGCCCGTGCCGTCGAACGAGAACTTCACGTCTCCAGAAGGGGTCTTGAGCGTGGTGTTGCTCGCGACGTATTGGAGGATGGAGACCATGAACCACGGGGAGTAGATGCCCAGCGTGATCGCAGTGAGCAGCCCGCCGACGAGAAACTTCACGAACAACTGGCCACCCTGGCCCTGATAGCTCATCCGAACTTCCATCGCAGTCCTCCTGGGGAGAGAAAGGTGAGGCAGATTGGGCACGGAGCCCGGCCCGCTCCTCGCGCACCCGATTCGTTGAAGGTGCCTTGCTCCACAGTTCCGTGGGCCGATTGCTTCTGGGAATCCTACGTCAACTGCCTTCCCGCGTGCGCGAGGCGGATCTAAGGTAGCGGCTTCTCACCGAGGTGAACGGATGCAGAGCCTGAAGGACAAGCTCATCCAGGCCGGCGTGGTCAGCGAGGATTACCGTCCCGGCGAATCGGCCGAGGCCCGGGCCTCTCGCTTGAACAAGGAGCAGACCGAGAAGCGCACGGAGATCGCGAAGATCGTCGCCGCCAACCGGGTCGAGACCAAGATCGGCGAGCACACCTTCTTCTTCACCACCCGCTCCAAGAAGATGCGCCGCCTCGTCATCGAGGAGCCGGTCAAGCAGAAGCTCGAGCAGGGCGAGTACGCGGTCGTGGAGTGGCCTAACCAGCCCGACTTCCCCTGGGCCGTCGTCCCTCGCGCCATCGCCGACCGCATCCTCAAGATCGACGAGGTCGCGGTCCGCTTCTATCTCAAGAGCGAGAAGGAGCAGTACGGCGTCGACGGCTCGGCGGCCTGAGGCCTCAGTGGGCCGGCAGCGAATGCTGACGCACCTGGGGCCGTCGGTCCTTGCTCGATTCGGGGCTCATCACTGCTCTGGGCTCGACCATCCCCGTCGCGCTTACGCTTGCGGCTCAGCACGTTGACTGACAGCGCTTGCGAGGATCGGCAGCTCCTTGCTCGACTCACCTTGGTCACTGCTCAGGGCAGAAGGAGGCCCGCGCGCTCACGCTTGCGGCTCGGGCCTCGCTGCCAATCGCCTGAGTGACGTCCCGTCGCGGGTTTGGCACTATGCGCCCGCACTCAGGAGCCCCCTATGCGCGCCTCCGCCTCCAGCCTCGCTTTCATCTTCCTCGTCCTGGCGCTCGCCGCTTGCAGCACCGAGCCCACTTCCGGCTTGGACGCTTCGGTTGTCGCGCCTGCGGACGCCACGGTGGCGGACCCGCCGGACGCCGACGTGCTCCCAGTCGATGCCGCGATGCCGGGACCCGACGCGGCGAAGCTCGTCACAGACGCCGGCGATCCCTGCAGCGCGCCCGGCGTTCAGAAGATCATCAAGCTGGAGGCGAGCCCCGACACGCTCAAGCTGGTGCGCGGAGGCGAGGTCGAGCTCACCGTGCGCGCCACCTTCTCCACCGGCTGCGTGCGCGAGGTCACCACCGTCTACTTCACGGTGAGTGCCCCCACCGTCGCCACGGTCACCACCTCCGCCGAGGCCATCACGGTGCGCGCGCTCGCCAACGGCACGGCCGAGCTGACCGCGAGCACCGAGCAGGGCGGGGGCGGCGTCGTCTCGAACACGGTCGCGGTCACCGTCGGCAATCCCCTGCCGACCAATACCGAGACCCGCGCCGTCTGGGTTACCCGCTTCGCCATCACCAACGAGGCCGCGCTCAAGGCGCTGCTCGACAAGGCCAAGGCCAACCACTTCAATACCGTCTTCCTCCAGGTCCGCGGCACCGGCGAGGCCTACTACACCTCGTCCCTCGTCCCGTCCTGGGGCGGCGGCAAGGGCCTGGGCCAGGACCCCGGCTGGGACCCGCTGGCCGTCGGCGTCACCTACGGCCACTCGCTGGGCCTGAAGGTCCACGCCTACCTGAACGCGATGACCGGCTGGACCAAGACCGACGCCGGCCCCAACCCCATCCCCGACACCACGCCCAAGCACATCCTCGCCGCGCACCCCGAGTACATCTGCAAGACGAGCACCGGCGCCTACCCGAACGACGACGGCTACGTCTGGGTCGGCGCCGACCCCAGCTACCGCACGCACCTGGCCGACGTCGCCGAGGAGGTCCTCACCCGCTACGACGTGGACGGCATCCACCTCGACCGCATCCGCACCCCCTGCTCCGACTGCTGCCACACCGCCAAGCTCGACGCCGACTTCGCAGCCGCCGGCGGCACCTGGGCCGACTTCTCGCGCAAGCAGATCGACGAGACGGTGAAGGCCATCTACGACCGGATGATCGCCAAGAAGCCCTCGCTCATGCTGTCCGCCGCCGTGTGGGGCATCCACAAGCGGCTGACCAACTGCACCGGCGCCACCAGCGAGGGCTGGTCCGGCTACCACCAGGACTCGGTGGGCTGGGCCCAGAAGGGCTTCATCGACATGCTCAACCCGATGATCTACTGGCCCATCAAGGACGGCGCCTGCACCGACTGGGCGGCGCTGGCCGACTACTTCTCCGCCAACGCGAACGGGCGGCAGGTGGTGGCGGGCATGACCGCCGCGCGCGGCTCGTTCCCGGAGCTGGCCGCCGACATCGACTACGCGCGCCAGACCAAGCTCGCCGGCACCGTGGTCTTCGCCAGCAGCTACCTCGACCAGTTCACGCTCTGGGACGACTACCTCGCCGGCCCGTACACCGACACCGTCCCGCCCACCCCCATGACGCACCGGTAATCGCCGGGCCACGCCGTTAGGACAGAGACGACCACCATGCGAATCCTTTCTGGAGTCCAGCCCTCGGGGAAGCTGCACCTGGGCAACTACTTCGGCGCCATCCGCCAGTTCGTGGAGCTGCAGGAAAAGGGCGAAGCGCTCTACTTCCTGGCCGACCTGCACGCGCTCACCAGCGTGCGCGATCCCAAGCTCCTGACCGAGTACACCCGCGACGTGGCGCTCGACTTCCTGGCGCTGGGCATCGATCCCAAGCGGTCGATCATGTTCCGGCAGTCGGACGTCCAGTGGCACGCCGAGCTGTTCTGGATCCTCTCGACCGTGACGCCGACGGCGCTGATGGAGCGCGGCACCAGCTACAAGGACAAGATCGCCCGCGGCCTCTCGCCCAACCTGGGCCTCTTCACCTATCCGACGCTGCAGGCGGCGGACATCCTCGTCTACAACAGCGACCTCGTCCCGGTGGGCAGCGACCAGCGCCAGCACATCGAGTTCACGCGCGACATCGCCACCAAGTTCAACACCACCTACGTCAAGGGCTATGACCCGCAGGACCCGTGCGGCGGCTCCGGCAAGAGCCCGAAGGGACTCCTCAAGCTCCCCGACGCGCACATCCTCGATGCGTCCGCCGTGGTGCCCGGCACCGACGGCCAGAAGATGTCGAAGAGCTACCTGAACACCATCGACCTCTTCGGCGACGACAAGGCGCTCAAGAAGCAGGTCATGGGCATCGTCACCGACTCGACGCCCGTCGAGGCGCCTAAGGACGCGTCCAAGAACAACGTCTTCGCCCTTCTCAAGCTGTTCCTCCGCGCCGAAGAGCTCACGGCAGTGGAGGAGAGCTTCAAGAAGGGCGGCACGGGCTACGGCGACTACAAGAAGCAGCTGCTGGCGGCCTTCCATGCCCGCTTCGACGAGGCCCGCGCCAAGCGTCTCGAGCTGGCCAAGGACCCGGCGACGCTCGAGGACATCCTCCGGGACGGCGCCAAGCGCGCGCGCGCGCTGGCGGAGCCCTTGATGGACGAGGTGCGCGCCGCGGTCGGCCTGCCCAAGCGCTGGTAGGCCCGGGGGAGCAGGAGAAGCATTCGATGCAGCGGATCATGCCTCAGCCTGGGACCCCAGCCGCCGAGCTCGCGCGGCTCGGTGACGAGGAGCATCAGCTCACCGAGCGCGAGTCCGACATGCTCAACCAGGGCGTCGAGGTGGAGATGCGCGCCCGCGAGGTGCAGAGCCAGCTCGACGCGGCGCGGGCCTCGCTGCAGCGGCTGGCCAACACCTCGGCGCATGGCGACGCCGAGCGCGCCTTCGTCGATTCGCTCTCGCTGGTGGTTCCGCCGCATGTCGCCAGCCCGGAGACCTCGCGGGCGCTCGAGCTGAGGCGCAAGGCGCTCATCGCCCGGTTGCAGGCCATCGAAGCCGAAGGGCAGGCGGTCCAGAGCCGGGCCAGCAAGCTGGCGGAGATCTCCGAAGGAATCGGACGGCTGCAGAGCCTCACGCTGGCGCTGGCCGCCAAGGCCGAGGCTGATCGCCGAGCGGCCGCAGCGGCAGCGCAGGCTCCCATCCTGCTCACCCCCGCCGCGGGGCAGCCCACCCCCGTCCCGCCGCCAACGCCTGCCCCGGCCAAGAAGCCGCAGGGCCCGGTCTACTCCGCTCCTCCCGCGGCCTGGTCGCGGGGGCCGACCAAGGCCGACCTGGTGCGCGACACGCAGGAGATGCTCGCGCTCAAGGAGCAACGGGCCGCCGAACAGCGGGCAGCCGAGCAACGAGCCGCCGAGCAGCGGATGGCCGATCAAAGGGCCGCGGAGCAGCGGCTCGCCGAGCAGCGGGCTGCCGAGCAGCGGATGGCTGCTCGCAAGCCGGCCACCGCCACTCCAGCGCCGCCCGCGCCCGTCGCGGTGCCCCCCGCTCCCGCACCCGTCCCGCAGCGTGCGGCAGACGGCCTGTTCGGCGAGGCTCGGCGCGAGGCGCGGCAGAGGGTGCAGGCCGAGGTGACGCTCGGCAGCGAGTCGAACTTCTATACCGGCTTCTCGGGTGACCTGTCGGAGGGCGGCGTGTTCGTCGCCACCTACGAGAAGCTCCTGCCGCCCGGGACCGCCGTGGAGGTGGCCCTGGCGCTGCCCAACCGCCCGCCCATCAAAGTCACGGGCAAGGTGAAGTGGGTCCGCGAGACGGCCGATCACTCGCCGGGAGTGTTCCCCGGCATGGGCATCCAGTTCGAAGTCGTGCAACCGGAAGCGTTGTCGGTCATCAAGTCGTTCCTCCAGCGACGAGAGCCGATGTTCTGGGACGACGGATGACGACGAAGGAACCGATGACGACGACCAAGGCGCGAGTAGCCGGCGAGAAGAGCTTCTACCTGGTGACGCTGGGCTGCGCGAAGAACCGCGTGGACAGCGAGGTCATGCTCGGCACCCTGGACAAGAAGGGCTGGAAGCTCGCCCAGCGGCCCGAGGACGCGCGGGTCATCGTCGTCAACACCTGCTCGTTCATCCGCGACGCCAAGACGGAGTCGGTGGACACCATCCTGGAGATGGCCGAGCACAAGAAGACCGGCGCCTGCACGACGTTGGTGGTCGCCGGCTGCATGCCGCAGCGCTACTCCAAGGAGCTGATCGAGGAGCTGCCGGAGGTCGACCACTTCGTCGGCACCGGCGCCTACGTGCAGTTGGCCGACCTGTTGGCCGCCGAGGACGCGCCGCGCGCGCTCATCCCCGATCCGGACTTCGTCCACTCGGCGCGCACCCCACGCATCAACTCCATGCCCTCGTACACCGCCTACGTGAAGGTGAGCGAGGGCTGCGACAACGCCTGCGCCTTCTGCGTCATCCCGCAGATCCGCGGGCCGCAGCGCTCGCGGCCCATCGAGGACGTCGTCGCCGAGGTGAAGAAGCTGGCGAAGCAGGGCTGCGTCGAGTTCAACCTCATCGCGCAGGACCTGACCGCCTACGGGCTGGACCTGCCGGGCAAGCCGCGGCTGCACGCGCTCTTGCGCGAGCTGTGCAAGGTGCAGGGCGCGCGCTGGTTCCGGCTGCACTACGCCTACCCGCGAGACTTCCCGGACGAGCTCGTGGACGTCATCGCGACCGAAGAGAAGATCGTCAAGTACCTGGACATGCCGGTGCAGCACGTCAGCGACAAGCTGCTGCGCTCGATGAAGCGGGGGCGCAACGCCGCGTTCATCAAGACGCTGCTGGGCAAGCTGCGCGAGCGGGTGCCGGGCATCGTGCTGCGCACCTCGCTCATCGTCGGCCTTCCCGGCGAGACCGAGGAGGAGTTCGAGGCGCTCAAGGAGTTCGTCAAGGAGCAGCGCTTCGAGCGGCTGGGCGTCTTCGAGTACAGCCCCGAGGAAGGGACCCCGGCGGCGAAGATGCCCGACCAGGTGCCGGAGAAGGTCACCCGGCGCCGGCACCGCGAGATCATGGCGATGCAGCGGCGCATCAACCGCGAGCAGAACCGGGCGCTCATCGGCAAGCGGCTGCAGGTGCTGGTCGAGGGACCGTCGCCGGAGACCGAGCACCTGCTCGTCGGCCGGCATAGCGGCCAGTCGCCGGAGATCGACGGCATCACCTACATCAATGACGGAGTCGCCAAGCCGGGGGAGATCGTCACGATCGAGGTCTCCCAGACGGCGGACTACGACGTAGTGGGCGGCATCGTGTAGCCCTGCCCGCGCGGGCCCTCCCCCCTGCCCCCTCCCATACTGCGGGAGGGGTCCGACTCTGCTCGACTCGGCCGACGTCGGAAGCTCTGGCGCCGCTGCTGCTCTGCTGGTGCGCAGGCCTGCGCCTGCAGGCGGCGTGAATCATGTCATGAAGTAGCTGCCTATCTTTAGCAGGGCAGCAGACCGGGTAAGCGCCCCCGTGCTCGCTCGCCCGCAAAGCTGTGAAGGCTTCCGACCAGGGTGATGAGGGCAAGGGACGAACCCCCTCCCGCAGTTTGGGAGGGGGCAGGGGGGAGGGCCGCACCTAGGTTTCCAGGTGATGCCATTCCGCAAGATCCTCATCGCCAACCGCGGCGAAATCGCCTGCCGCGTCATCCGCACCTGCCGGGAGATGGGCCTGAAGACGGTAGCGGTCTACTCCGACGCCGACCGCGCCGCCCTGCACGTCCGCCGCGCCGACGAGGCCTGGCACCTGGGACCTGCTCCATCTCGCGAGAGCTACCTCGTCATCGACAAGATGCTCGAGGTCGCGCGCGAGTCCGGGGCCGATGCCATCCACCCGGGCTACGGCTTCCTCTCCGAGAACCCTGAGTTCGCCCGCGCTTGTGAGCGCGCCGGGGTGACGCTCATCGGTCCGCCGGCCTCGGCGATGGAGGCCATGGGCGAGAAGACCCGCGCCCGCGACGAGATGCGCCGCGCCGGCGTCCCGGTCATCCCCGGCTCGCCCGGACCGGTCGAGACCGAGGAGGAGGCGCTGCGCCTGGCCAAGGAGATGGGGCTGCCGGTGATGATCAAGGCGGCGGCCGGCGGCGGCGGGAAGGGGATGCGCAAGGTCGAGCGCCTCGAAGACTTCCTGGGCGCCTATCGCGCGGCCTCGGGCGAAGCCAAGAGCGCCTTCGGCGACTCGCGCGTGTACCTGGAGAGGTTCCTCGAGCGTCCCCGGCACGTCGAGGTGCAGGTCTTCGCCGACGGCCACGGCCGCTGCATCCACCTGGGCGAGCGCGAGTGCTCGGTCCAGCGGCGGCACCAGAAGGTGATCGAGGAGACGCCCTCGCCCATCGTGACGCCGGAGATGCGTGCGCGCATGGGCGCCCTGGCGGTTCGCGCGGCCAAGGCGGTCGGCTACGTCGGCGCCGGCACGGTGGAGCTGCTGGTCGACGCCCACCGCAACTTCTACTTCATGGAGATGAACACGCGGCTGCAGGTCGAGCACCCGGTCACCGAGTGGGTGACGGGGACGGACCTGGTCCGCTGGCAGATCGAGGTGGCTCAAGGCGCACCGCTTCCGGTCGACGAGCCGATGTCGCAGCGCGGCCACGCCGTCGAAGCACGCGTCTACGCCGAGGACCCGGCGCGTGGCTTCCTGCCCAGCCCCGGCAAGATCACCGGTCTCGCGATCCCCAGCGGTCCCTGGGTGCGCGACGACGGCGGGGTCTACGCCGGCTTCGTCGTGCCCATCGACTACGACCCGATGATCAGCAAGGTGTCGGCTTGGGGCCCGGACCGCGCACAGGCAATTGCCCGGCTGAAGCGGGCGCTCTCGGAGTACGTCGTCCGGGGCATCCCCACCAACCTCGGCTGGCTGCAGCTCGCGCTCTCCAACCCGGAGTTCCTCTCCGGGGACTACGACACCGGCTTCGTCGAGCGCCGGGCGAACGAGCTGCGCGGCGAGGCCGACGAGGAGGCCCAGCGCATCGCGGCCATCGCGTCGGTGGTCTGGAAGCGGGCGAAGAAACGCGAGCCGGTGGCGGAGCATCCGCGCGACAGCGGCTCGCGGTGGCGGGAGCTGGGAAGGGCCAGGGCGCTGCGGCGGCAATGAGAGAGGCGGACGGAACATGCCCAAAACGGCATCGCGCTACTACGTGAAGCTCGGCGAGCGCGGCGAGGCGGAGCCGGTGGACGTCACGCAGACCACCGAGCGCGAGCTGCAGGTGACCTGGCGTGATCAGACCTGGACGGTCGACGCGGTCACGGTCGCGGAAGGCGCGGTCAGCATCGTCACCGGGCATCGCAGCTACAACCTGGAGCTCGACGGCACCGGTGACGATCTCCGCGTGGCCATCGGCGAGCGGCAGGAGAGGGTGAGAGTGGAGGACGAGCGCTCGCATCGGCTGAGCGTGGACGCGGCGGGCCATGCGCTGGAGGGCAAGCAGACAGTAAGCGCGCCGATGCCAGGCAAGGTGGTCCGCGTGCTGGTGAAGCCCGGGGAAGACGTCGCCGAAGGGCAGGGCGTGGTCGTCGTCGAGGCGATGAAGATGGAGAACGAGCTGCCTGCGCCGCGGACTGGCCGGGTCGAGGAGGTGGCGGTCTCGCCCGGCCAGACGGTGGAGAGAGGCACGCCTCTGGTCGTCGTCGGGTGAAGCGGGCGCAGAGGCAGGCGCGGAGGCCTGCCGCTACGGACGCGCGACCCGTCCCATGTCCACGAAGGCCTGGTCCACCATCACCACGAACGGCCGCTCGTCGAAGGTCAGGTTGCCGTTGCCGTCGTGGTCGATGACCTGCAGCTTGCCCATGCCGTAGCCCATCGGGCCGCGCGAGTAGTAGTGCGCCTGCAGCGTGTACGGGTAGGCGCGCTTCTCCTTGGGCAGGCGGATGGTGAAGCACTCCGGACCGTAGCCGGTGGTGACGTCGGCGTAGAGCTCGCCGCCGGAGGCCAGCTGCCGGTTGCTGTAGAAGGCGTGGTTGTTCTTGGCGTCGTAGATGTGGAAGTCGACGTCGTTGGCGTCGGTCTCCCAGTTGAGGACGAAGCGCAGCGAGGGCTTGTCCTCGACCACCCCGCCGGCCTGCTGGAGCTTGTTGAGGATCTCCTGCTTGCGGCCGGGCTCCGCCTTGATCCACGCGGCGGCGACGAGGCCTAGAATCCTCGGGGAGGATCCGCTCGACGCCGGCGAAGCGGCCGCCCGGGTACTGCTGCTTGAGCGCCGCCGCTGCCGCCACGAACGCGCGCTCGAACTGACCCTTCTTGAGCAGCGCGAACGCCAGGAGCCGGTGGCTGGCCGGGTGATCCGGCCGCTGCTCCACCGCCTTGGTGAAGCTGTCGATGGCGAGGTCGAGCCCGGCGTTGCCCTTCAGGTGCTCGAGCCGCTCGCCCGCGAAGCGGCGCAAGTCGGCGCGAGCGGCGAACAGGTCGATGATGGAGCCGTAGGCCCGAGCGGCGCGATCGATGTCGCCGGCCGACTCGCTGACCTGGCCCAGGGCGATGAGCGCCATGACGTCACCCAGGTCCTCCTCCCGCCAACCGAAGGCCTTGTCGAAGGCGGCCTTGGCGTTCTGCTTGGCGAGCAGGTCCATCACCTCCTTGAACTTCCCGGTGTACGGATCGGTGCCCTTCTGGGGCCCGCTCTGGACGAAGCCTTCTGCATCCGGCGCGGCGATCGCAAAGCTCCGGACGAGCGAGTCGCGCGCCTCTTCCGGCGGCCTGGGCTCAGGCCGAGCGGTGGCCGAGGGTCGCGGCGAGGGGGGCGACGCGGGCTCGGCCATGGGCGGCGGAGGAGAAGCGCTGGCCCTGGCAGGAGCAGGCTTGGCGTCCACCGCCATCTCCTTCTCCTCCTCCAGCTCCATCTTCTTGGGCTCGGCACCGCCCTTCGGTGCCTCGGCAGCCTTCTCCGGCGCCATGTCCTTGTCGGCGCGGTCCGCCTGAATCTGGTCGTCACTGAAGTCGATTGCGACCTTCTTGCCCGCGGAAGTCTTCGCCTTGGTCTTGTTCTCCAGCGGGGCAGGGTTCGGCTTCGGCGCCGCTACGGTCTCCATGCTGCGCTTGGTCAGCGCCAGCCTTCCGCCCGGGTCGACGGTGAGGATGTCGGCGAGGGCGCGACGGTCGATCTGGAAGCGGGCGTAGTCCTGCTCCGTCTCGAGGACGAGGAGCGCGGTGTAGCGGCTCAGCACGCGGTGCTTCACCGAGAGGTCGACGATCGCCTTCTGCAGCGCGGCCTTCTGCTGCTTGCCGTCGGCCTCGACGTCCATCTTGTGCTCGAGGCTGGCGATGCGCGCCTGCACCCACGAGCGCTCGAGCAGCGGGCGGTCGACGGTGGGCAGCTCGAGGACCCTGGCTGGCGCACCGGCGACGGAGATCTTCACCGGAGCCGTCGGCGGCAGGTCTGCGTAGACCAGCACCTCGTCTCCCGCCTGGACGCCGCCGATCTTCTTGGGCCACCACCAGGAAGCGCCCTCGACCTTCACCTCCAGGTTCGTGCGCGTGGCCTCGGAGAGCTTGCGCGCCAGGACGGCGAAGCTCTCGCTCGCATCGGCGACCACGCCGTCCTTGGGCAGGCCCGCGGTCACCAGCCGGCGCAGCAGCGCGTCGTCGCGGATGCCCCCGACCGCCAGCGCGTCGAGGCGCTCCACGCCGGCCGCCTTGAGCTTGAGCGTCGCGGCGATCAGCTCGTCGCCACCGACCGCGCCCGCAGTCGCGACGCCGTCGCCGATGAGGACGACGCGCTTCATGCCGCCCTTGCCGGCGCGCTCGGCCGCCCAGAGCAGGGCGCGCTGCAGGTCGGAGGCGCCCAGCGCGCGGCGCTCCTTCATCTTCTTGAGCTCGGCGTCGCCGAAGGAGCCCGCCGGGCCGTCGAAGACGACCTGGACGGCCTGGTCGAAGCACGCGACGGCGACCGGCGTCTTGGCGCCCGCGCCCGCGGCGAGCGCCTTCACGAAGCTCTCGACGAGCCGGAGTTCGTCCTTGAACCCGAGGGCGCGCGAGGCGCTGGTGTCGACGAGGACGATGGCGGAGGGGATCTCGTCGGGCTTGGACTCGGCCATCGGCCTGATGCGCGCGAGCACGAGGTTGGCGTTGCGCAGGCCCGAGCGCGCGGCTTCCGGCTTGGCGGCAACCAGGAAGTCGGCGTTGGGGACGAAGCGGGACTTCTTGAGCTCGGCGGTCTTCTGGCCCTTGGCGAAGGCAGCGACGTCGAGCTCGCCCAGCTCCGGCAGGCCCTTGAGCGGCAGGACGTACGGCGTGGCGCTGGTCGCCAACTCCTGGGAGTAGGAGACGATGAGCTTCCTTGAGGCCGCGGGCGGGGATGGGGAAGACGCGGGCCGAGAACTCGTTGCCGGCGGCCTGCTCGAGCAGCGCGGGATCCTGGCGGCGGTGCAGGAAGTCCTCGTAGGCCCGGCGGGCGGCCTGCTTCTCCACCACCTCGCCTTCCTGCCATCGGCCGTCGATCTTCATGGCGAAGCGGCTGACGGTCGCGCCCTGGGGCAAGGTGATGCGGAACTGGCCTTCGATAATCCGGTTCTGCGGGTTCTGGAAGGCGAGCTTGAGCCTCGGTGAAGGCGAGCGGCTCCTCGACCACTGCATGAGCGGTCAGGCTCACCAGCTTGAGCCCCGTGCCGTCGGAGGCGGTCAGGCTCATCGGCGCCTCGGCCGGCCGAGCGGAGTCGACGACCTGCGGCGGGCCCTCGGAAACCCTCAACGAAGCGGCGAGCGTGATCGACGGGACGAAGGCAGCGAGAGCTGCGAGGCAGCGAACGGCGCGCATCGGGTCCTCCCAGGCAATGGCGGTGGCAGCAGGCTAACACCTTGGGGAATACCAACGGTCGAGCCGCCCGGAGGATCCCCTTGCCACCGTGGGTGGGGAGGTCTATCAAGCGCGCCCATGCCCCACGCCCACGACCACGGCCACGATCACAGCCACACCGAGCGCGACGAGCACGGCAACCCGAAGCACCTCAAGGCCTACCTCGAGAAGCTGCTCTCGCCGGACCGCGACGAGTGGCAGAAGCCGGACGAGGTCATCGAGGCGCTGCGCATCAAGGGGCGGAGCGTCGCAGAGATCGGCTCGGGGCCCGGCTACTTCACGCTCAAGCTCGCCGAGGTGGTGGGCGCCAAGGGCACGGTCTTCGCCGTGGAGGTCGAGCCCAAGCTCCTGGGCATCCTGCGCGACCGGCTGGACGAGAACGAGGTGTCTAACGTGACGCCCGTCCTGGCGCTGGCCGAGGACCCGCTGCTTCCTCGGGCGAGCTGCGACGTGATCCTCGCGGTCAACTCGTTCCACCACTTCCACGAGCTGCCGGCGTACCTGCGCAAGCTCAAGGGTGCGCTCAAGCGCCAAGGCCGCATCGTCAACGTCGACTTCCACGATCGCGAGACGCCCGTGGGCCCGCCGGTCGACCACCGGCTCTCCCGAGCGGCCTTCCTCGCGGCGGCGCGCAAGGCCGGCCTCCACCTGGCGCGCGAGCACGACTTCCTGCCCTACCAGTACTTCCTGGAGCTGACGGCGAAGTAGGCCGCTCGTCGTCGAGCCCGAAGCCGTCGGCGCTCAGGGATGAAGGGCCGGCCCCTCGACAAGCTCGGGGTGTCGCGACTCCGGCCCCCCGACAAGCTCGGGGCGTCCGGTCTCGAGTGCCTCTGCGCGCTCAGGCTCTGGTGGCATTTGACAAGGTTGGGCTCGCCCTTAGGTTCCGTGCGTCCAAACGAGGCGGCCGCCACCGAGCGGACGCACAGTGAACCCGAAGTACCCAAGGAGACGAGCCATGTTGACGATCCAGAAGTTCGGTTTCAGCCCCATCGACCAGGTCCTCGACACCTTCGACACCGTCGCCCGCCAGGGCTACAGCTGGGAGTGCTTCTCCCCCAGCGCCGACATCCGCGAGACCAAGGACGGCTACGCCATCGACCTCGATCTGCCGGGCATGACCGAGAAGGACGTCGCGGTCACGCTCGAGGGCAAGCACCTGACCGTCAAGGGCGAGCGCAAGTCCGAGGACGGCGAGTTCACCCGCCGCGAGCGCGGCTTCGGCGCCTTCGAGCGCGTCTTCCACCTCCCCGACGACGTGGACAGCGCCCGCATCGAGGCCAAGGCCAAGAATGGCGTGCTCACCGTCCAGCTGCCCAAGGCCGAGGCCGCCAAGCCCAAGACCATCGCCATCTCCGCCGGCTGAAATCGGGACAACGGTCCTTGCGAGTGAGGGGCGGCCCAAAGTGGCTGCCTCTTCCTCGCGCGAGCCGAGAAGTCCGAAGCAGCTCTCCCGCTTCAAATCCCTTGGGCAAAAAAAGAGCCCCGCCTCGAGTGAACGAGGCGGGGCTCTTCGTCAGGGCCCTTCCCAAGACCCCCACGCAAAGCTCTTCGTCAGCGAGCGACCTTGTAGCCGGCCTTCTCGACGGCCTTCTCGAGGTCGGCGATCGTGGCCTTCGAGTCGTCGTAGGTCACCTTCACGGTGCCGGTGGAGAAGCTCGGCCTTGGCGGACGTCACACCTCCCACCTTCTTGAGGGAGGCCTCGGTCGCCGCGCTGCAGCCGCCGCAGTGCCAGCCCGAAACGCTCAGGGTCGCCGTCGCTTCCTTCGCCATCGCTTCTCCCGACATGAGCAGGACCGCTGCCGTGGCCAGGGCCCAGAGTGTTCGTCGCATCGCCGGCCCCCTTGTCTAACGGTGTCTGCCGCGGTTCGCCCGTTAGATGCCAGAGGCCCGAGAAAGGGTTCAGGCGAGGTCGTACAGCGCCCGGTACTTGCCTTCCAGGTAGGCCACGAACGGCCCCTCGCTCAGGCGCGACCCGGTGACCTTCTCGATCAGGTCCTCCGCCGAGTGGAGGAAGCCGACGCGGTGGATCTTCGTCCGCAGCCACCCGAGGACGCCCGCGAGCTCGCCCCGGCCAATCTCGTCCCAGGTCCCCGGCCGCTCCTCGACGAGCTTGGAGAGGAGCATCGCCGAGTAGAGGTTGCCGATGGTGTAGGTGGGGAAGTAGCCGAACTCGCCCCACGCCCAGTGGATGTCCTGCATCACGCCTTCGGAGTCGTCCCGCGGGCTGATGCCCAGCAGCTTCTGGTAGCGCTCGTTCCAGGCGCCGGGCAGGTCCGCTGCGGAGAGCGAGCCGCGCATCAGGGCGAGCTCGAGCTCGAAGCGCGCCAGGATGTGCAGGTTGTAGGTCACCTCGTCTGCCTCGACCCGCACCAGGCTCGGCTCGACGAGGTTCAAGTGGGCCCAGAAGTCGTCCAGCCGGACCCCGGCGAGCTCGCCGGGGAAGACCTCGCGCAGCGCCGGCAGGTAGTGCGCCCAGAAGGGCTTGCTGCGGCCGATGAGGTTCTCCCAGAAGCGGCTCTGCGACTCGTGCAGGCCGAACGAGGGCGCCTGGGCGAGGTAGGTGCGCGCGTGGGCCGGGTCGAAGCCCTGCTCGTACAACCCGTGGCCGCACTCGTGGATGGTGCTCATCACGCCGGAGAGGGGTCGCACCGGGTCCAGCTTCGTGGTCAGCCGTACGTCCAGCGGGTGCCCGGCGCCGCCGGTGAATGGATGCGTCGAGCGGTCCTGGCGCCCGGCCTCGAGGTCGAAGCCCGAGATCCTTGAGCAGCCGCATCGTGAACTCCCACTGGCGGGAGGCGTCGAACGTGCGGCCCGCCAGCGGATCCTTCGGCCGCCGGCCAGAGTCGACGATGGCCTGGACCAGGCGCACCAGCGGCTCACGCAGGCGCTCGAGGAGCGGGGTGAGCCGCTCGGTCTTCATCCCCGGCTCGAAGCCGTCGAGCAGCGCGTCGTAGCGCTCGCCGCCGTGACCGAGGGCGTCGGCCTGCTCGCGGCGCAGGCGGATGAGGGTCTCCAGGTGCGGCCGGAAGCTGGCGTAGTCCTTGTTCGCCTTCGCCGTGCGCCAGGCCTCGACCGAGCGGGACTGCTCCTCGGCCAGCTCCTTGACCAGGCGCGCCGGGACCTTGACCGCGCGGTCGCGCTCCCAGCGGAGGTTGCGCACCATCGCGCGCTGCTCCGCGGAGAGCGCCGCCGCCGACTCCAGCGCTTCGACGCTGGCCCCCAGCGCGGGGTCGGTGAGCTTCTCGTGGTAGAGGCCCTGCAGGGTCGCGAGCTGCTGCGCCCGCGGCTCGCCCGCCTTGGGCGGCATGAACGTCTCCTGGTCCCAGGAGAGGATACCCACCACGCCGGAGAGATCCTTGAGCTCGCGCATGCGCGCGTCGAACTCGGCCAGGGGCTTCGGGGAGGTCATCGATGGCTCCATCGCAAGGACAGCGAGAGGGCGAAATCTATCGCCCGGCCCCCAGGGCGGGCACGGCAGACGCGCAGTGCGGCGGGCGCGTTGACGGCCGCAGGACACCGGCGGGAATGCCGTCTCGCCGCGGCCGGACCATGTTGATGAACGCTGACATACCTTATGCAACGTTCGTTCTGGTCACCGCCGCTCCTAGTTGGCGCAGACGAGCCGAACCTTCAGCTGGTCGCCGGCGCTGAGGCGGCACGTCCCCTTGAAGGTGACGCGCGCGGGGGCGGTGCCGGCCGGCGGCTCGTAGTCGAAGCCCTCGCCGACCCGGCAGGTCTTGGTCGCGCCGGAGGTGTCGGTCACGTCGAAGAGGATGAGGCGCGGGTCCGGCGGCGGGCGGGCCAGCTCCACCGTCTGCGGCGCGTTGACCAGCGTGGCGATGCGCGTGAGCGCGTCGGCGTAGGAGTCCTTGCAGATGGTCTCGATGAGCCCGCGCGCCCCCATCTGCGTGACGGCCGCCTGGTAGCGCACGGCCACGCCGTAGGCCTCCGAGCCGCCGCCCTGGCAGCGCGCCGGGGCGCCCGCCGCGTCGACGGCGCCGATGACCGCCAGGAACACCTCGCGCTTGCGGCCCGAGCCGGTGCCGTCGTCCAGGCCGTTCAAGAAGGAGACGTAGCCGTCCACGGGCGCGAGCCGGGCGCGCCCGGCGGGGGTCTCACAGGCGTTGAGCGAGCAGCTGCGGCCGCGCCCGGGATCGTGCGGGTCGACGAGCAGGCAGTAGTGACCCTCGCCCTGGCAGTCGGCGTCCTGCGTGCAGCCGCCGGGGCAGGCGCTGGTGATGAACAGCCGCGAGGCCGAGTCGGCGCAGCTGGCAGCGTCCGAGCAGTCGTCCTCGTCGGAGACGATGATGACCAGCAGCCGCGCCCCGGGCCGCAGGAAGCCCTTGTTGCCGGCGGGGTTGCCGTCGAGCGGGTTGTCGAGGAGCGGCGTGCTCAGCGCCCGGCGCGCCGCCTCCAGGCCCATCTCCTGGCCGGAGCCCGCGGTGCCCTGGCCGAGCAGCACCTGCGCCTCGGGGAGCAGGTCGGGATCGTCGGCGACGAGGAGCTTCTTGGAGGTGGTGTCGAGGACCTTGCCGGCGAGGTCCTTGCCGCGCTGCAGCCGGCCGCTCTCGAAGGGGAACTCCACGCAGCTGGCCGGGGCGGTGGCGCCGCACAGCGCCGAGTTCTGCGAGACGCCGGTGGTGACCACTCCCAGCTGGAAGTCGTTGCGCACGGGCGCGCTCACCAGCTGCTGGACGAAGGTGTGCAGCTCGTCCACCACCTTCTGCTGCTCCTCCTGCATCGAGCCGGAGTTGTCGATGACGAAGAGGATGTCGGTGGAGACCGACGGGGGCAGCTCGAGCTCCGCCTGGCAGTCGTCGACCACCCCGTCGGGAGCGGAGCACTGGCAGCCGCCGCCTGCGGCGAGCAGGAGCGCGAGCGGCCAGACGGCATGAAAGCGCTTGTCCATGGCTTGATCGCCTCACTCCCTCACTCGAGGATGCTGCACTCGACGCGGCGGTTCTTGGCCCGGCCCAGCGGGGTGGCGTTGCTGGCGATGGGCCGCTCGAGCCCGAAGCCCTTGGCGGACAGCCGGGAGGCCTCGATGCCCTTGGAGATGAGGTAGGCGACCACCGCCTCGGCGCGCTTCTGCGACAGCTCGAGGTTCATCACCGCCGGCCCCTCGTTGTCGGTGTGGCCGTCGATGCGGACCCGCTTGATCTCCGGGTGCAGCTTCAGGAGCGCCGCGAGGTCGTCGAGGATGGGCAGCGAGTTCTTCTTGATGCTCGCGCGGCCGGAGTCGAAGTGGACCGCGTCTTTGAGCACCAGCTTGCCGGCCTCGTAGACGACCCAGGGCTTCGCCTTGGGGCAGCCGTCGGCCTCGGCGGGCCCGGGCCGGTCCGGGCACTTGTCGTCGATGTCGGCGATCTCGTCGCCGTCCGCGTCGGGGCAGCCGTCGAGCTTCGCCGGTCCGGCGTCCTTGGGACAGCGGTCCTTGGCGTCGGGGATGCCGTCGCCGTCGCCGTCCGGACAGCCGTGCAGCTTGGGCAGGCCGGGCACGTCCGGGCACTGGTCCTGCTGGTCGGGGATGCCGTCGCCGTCGTTGTCGGGGTCGGGGCAGCCGTCGCCGTCCTTGAAGCCGTCGAGGTCCTCGGCCTGGTCCGGGCAGCCGTCCTCGCCGTCAGGGATGCCGTCGTGGTCGCGGTCGTACCAGATGCGCGTGTAGCCGACGGTCAGGAAGAACCGCCAGGCCTCGTGGCCCAGGCCCGAGGTGCCGAAGTAGCCGGTGCCGCCGCCCGCCTGCGCCCAGAAGTTCTTCCACAGCTGGACCTTGAGCCCGGCCAGCACCTCGACCGGGGTCTTGAAGGCGTCGCTGCCGTTGAAGGGGGCGCGCGCGGGCGTCGAGACCAGCACCTCCGCCCCCACCGACCACTGGCGGGAGAAGAGCTGCGGGAGCTGGACCGAGGCGGCGGCGGCGAAGGCCAGCTCGTCGCCGACGTAGAGGTTCAGGTAGCGGCCGGGCAGGGCGCGGTAGCGGTAGCCCAGGTCGACCGCCACCCGCAGGCGATCGAGGAAGGTGCGCTCGACGATGGCCCGCGGGTAGACGAGGACGCTGCGCTCGCCCAAGAACGACGCGTCGGCGCCGGTGGGGAGGCGCACCTCGGCCAGCGCCGCGACCGTGACGAAGTGGTCCTCCTCGCGCAGGAGCCGGAACTTTCCCTGGACCCGCAGGTCGCCCAGGCCGGCGGAGGACGGCTCCCGGTCGAAGAAGCCGGTCGCCTGGCCCAGGGTGCCGAAGTGGGTCTTCTGGAACGGGGTGAACGGCAGGTCGACGCCCACCTCGGCCCAGTCGGTGAAGGCGTAGGAGCCCAGCAGGTGCAGGTCGAACCGGTGCTCGATGAGGTCGTTGATCTTCTGGTCGCCGACCTTGAGCGAGAGCAGGCCCGCCGTGTAGTCGAGCCCCAGGTCCAGGCGGAAGGACTTGCCGGGTGAGGTCCGGCCGCCGTCGACGGTGATGATCGAGTCGATGGACGGCGAGAGCTTGGTGAAGACGGGGTCGATGCCGCGGCGCAGGGGATCGTCTGCGGCGCGCACGGGCAGCGCCCAGAGAGTGGCGACGGCGGCGACGAGCAGGCAGGGCCTTCGCACGCGTTCAACCCCCGCGAGAACACGACGTGGGGACAGCCTAGGAGCGAGGCGGCTCGGGGTCAAAGTTGCGGCCGCCCGCCCGGGTTCTTCTCTAGCGACCAGACAGGAGCAGCTTCTCCACGGCCGCGCCGCCCGAGAGCAGGTTGGGCTTGACCCCGCCGACGATGAGCTTCTCCAGGATGGGCGTCAGCGTCCCGGTGAGCAGGCGCGGGACCGGGAACTTCTCCAGGTGCAGCACCAGGTTGCCGCTGATGTCCACGGTGGTCGCGCCGGGCCCGGCCTCGGTGAAGACGGTCTGGCCGCTGCACTCGAGCACCTCGGGGAAGGCGTGGGTCTTGAGCCGCCATTGGCAGGTCCACGCCGCCTCGTCCCAGCTGGCGAAGTCGGTCCAGCTGAGCATCTCGGCCTTGAGGAACTTCTTGGCGATGGAGGGGATCTCGGTCTTGCCGGTCCACAGGTTGACCAGCTCCACCTTCCCGCCGTCCAGCGCCTTGCGCTCCTGCTCGACGATGGAGGCGACGTTGGGCATGTAGGGCACGGCGGCCACGATGCGGTCGCGGTAGGTGTGGAAGGTGAGGTCGCGGGGGAAGGAGACGCGGGTCTGGGCCGAGAGCTGCATGGTGTCCTCGTCGCTTCGTGGGATTTTGGAATCGGGTTCGGTGCGCAGGGAAGCGCCGAACCGAGGTCCAGTCAACCGATTCAGGGGCCTTCGGGCCCGACCGTGAGGCCCACGATGGCCTCGCCGTCGAAGGGGATGGCGACCAGCAAGGCGGCGCCGGCGCGCCCGCGCAGGGTCCCGCGGGCGACCAGCTGCACGGTCTGGCCCGCACGCACCCGGTTCCGCGCGGCGTAGGGCAGGTCGAGGTAGGCGAGCTTGAGCGAAAGCGACAGGCGCGCTTGCCCGCCGGCCGGGACCCGGACCTCGAGCTTGGAGGTGCCCACGGCAAAGGAGCGCCCCTCGGCCAAGAGCTCGTAGTCGGCCGAGGCGAGCGAGAGCTCGGCCCCCGGGTTGTCCAGGACGAGGTCGAGCTGCAGGTCGGCATGCTGGCGATCGAACGAGCGCGCGCTCAGCTGCTCGATGGCGGCCGAGGGCTCCTCCGCCCGGCTGAGGACCTGGCGCTTGGGCCCGAAGCAGGCGGGGGCCGCGGCCAGCACGAAGAGGGCGGCGGCCGCCGCGGGGAGCGCGCGGGGGCTTCGCGCGGGCATCGTCAGGTGGCTTCCGGGGCGATGGCCTCCGGCCCGAGCTGCAGGTTCGCCCGCCGGCCCACGACCTCGAGCGCGTTGGCGAACTCGGTCGCGTCGGCGAAGCGCAGCGCGGGGTCGGCGTAGCAGGCCTTGCGCACCACCTGCACGAGCAGCTCGGGCAGGTCGTTGCGGATGGTCGAGAGCAGGGGGACGCGCGCCTCCCGCGCCCGCTGCATGGCCTCGTACTCGTTGGCCGGGTCGACGAGCTGCCGGTTGGCCAGCAGCTCCCAGAGGATGACGCCGGCGGCGAAGAGGTCGGCTTTGCGGTCGATGGGCTTGCCCAGCACCTGCTCGGGCGCCATGTGGGTCAGGGTCCCGCGCACCGCGCCGCCGTCGCCGTGGGCGGGGGTCCCCTCGGCCATCGCCACCCCGAAGTCGGTGAGCTTGACCTCGCCGGTCTTGGAGACGAGGACGTTGGCCGGGTTGACGTCGCCGTGGACGATGGCGCCCGAGCCCTCGGCGAAGCGCAGCTTGTGGACGTACTCGAGCCCCTTGACCAGCTCGCGCACGGCGAAGACCGCGCCGGCCACCCCCACCGGGATGCCGCGCGCGCGCGCCCGCTCCTGCACCTGCGCCAGGCTCTTTCCGTCCACCAGCTCCTGGACCATGAAGTAGTCCAGGCCCTTCTTGAAGACCTTGAAGGTCCGCACGACGTTCGGCTGCTTGAGCCGGACGCAGAGCTTTCCCTCGGCGACGAAGAGGTTGATGTACGCCTGCTCGGCGCGGAACTGGGGGAGCAGCCGCTTGAGGACCACGTCGGCGGGCTCCTCGCCGGAGCGCTGCGTCCCCGACGCGGCCTGGGCGCGGTAGACCTCGGCCATCCCGCCCACCGCGATCTTGTCGGTGATCGAATAGCCCCCCAGCTCGGTTTCCATGGCCATCGCTTGCGTCGCTCCCGAAGTCGCGAAGGTGGAGCTGGTTGCCGCTGCCGGTCGAACGGCGGTCAGCGGGCGAGGAGCACCAGCGCGGTGATGTTGTCGGCGCCCAGGGCCTCGTCGGCCAGCCGGCACAGCCTCTTGGAGATGGCCTCGGCCTCGTCGCCCGTCGCCAGCTCGCGCGCCATGACCTCGTCGGCCGACTCGCCCAGGCAGTCCGGCACGCCGTCGCTGCACCAGAGCATCCGGTCGCCGGCGCGCAGGTGGAGGGACTGCACGTCGGCCTGCAGCGGGCGGGTGACGATGTTGCCCTCGGAGTCGAAGAAGAAGCTGCCCACGCTCTGGGTCAGGGCGCCCAGCGCGCTGGGGTCGGCGGCGCTGCGCGGGTCGCGGCCGCTCTTGAGGAGCTCGGTCTTCAGGTCCTGGTCGACCGTCATCTGCTCCAGCGCGCCGTCGCGCAAAAGGTACAGGCGGCTGTCGCCGATGTTCGCCAGCGTGAGCCGGTCGCCGTCGATGACGCCCAGCACCGCGGTGGAGCCCGGCGGGTGCGTGCCCGGCCCGAGCGAGCCGACGAAGATGGGCTGCTTGAGGAAGGCGTAGATGCGCGCGTTGGCGTCCTCGAGGATGGCCTCCAGCGCGGTCTTGGCCCACTCCTGCGGCAGCGGGCCCTTGTGCGTGCGCAGGATCTCGCCGACCGGGCCCTCCCAGGCGTTCTTCACGGCCTCGCGGACCATGCCCGAGGCGAGGTCGCCGCTGCCGACGTCGGCGGTGGAGACGCCGTCGGCGACGAGCAGCAGGCCGCGCTTGGAGGTCGCGTCCAGGCCCACGTAGAAGGCGTCCTGGTTGACCGGCATCGCCTGGCCCTTGAGGCGGCCGAGCTCGGTGGACGCGGCCACCGAGATGCCGGCCGGGCTCGCCCCGCGGGGCGAGGTGCGGCCGACGAGGTCGAGGCCGAAGGCGCGGCAGCTCTCGTAGCGGTCGGCGGGGCGCGGCGACATGGCGCGGGCGAGCGCGGTCACCGCGCCGTGGGGCAGCTGCGGCCGGAAGATGCGCGCCAGCGGGAAGTCGCCGCGGTCGGCGGGCATGCGGCCGGTGAGCAGGCTGTAGCAGAGCGCGCCCAGGCCGTACTGGTCGGCCTTCTCGCCGCCCTCGGCGCCGGCGACCACCTCGGGCGCGACGAACGGGCCCCCGGCGCGCGAGGCGGGCTCGTTGACCAGGCGCAGGTTCTCCGGCTCCTCCAGGCAGATGGTCCCGTCCGGGCCCACCGAGAACATGGACGGGGAGAGCGCACGGAAACAGAGCTTGGCGTCGTGGACGGCCTGGAAGAGCTCGCAGAGGGCGCGGGCCATCGCCAGCGCGTGGAGGGAGAGCGCCTCCTGGCGCCGCAGGATCCACTCCAGCGTCGGGCCCGGCGCGGGCCGCAGCGCCACCAGCACGCGCGTGTCGTCCCGCTTGGTCGCGGCGCCTTGCGCCACGCAGGCCATGGCCAACGCCTTGGTGAGCGTCTCGGGCGGCTCCTTGCCGGGCAGCTCCAGCACGCGGAAGACGCGCCCGTCTTCGGAGCGGCCTTCGTGAACGTAACCGGTGGAGGCCAGGTCGACCGGCGGGCCGAGGACGAGGTCGAGCTTCTCGAAAGCGACCTTGGTGCCGGAAGAAAGCGGGGACAGGCGGTCGGTGGGCTTGGTCATCGCGGGCGCGATTCTACACGGGTAGGGCCCTGACGCACTCCTTGGATGTTTGGACACTCCGTCGGGATTTCCAACGCCCGGTCGGCGCGGCGGCCCTGACGACGGCAGTTGCGCGCGGGAACGCCGGTTGCAGCCCGGGCAGACGAGCCAGGAGGCCCCATGTCCCCGACGTCTGCCGTGATGGTCCTGCTGCTGGCCGCGAGCCCACCGCCCGCGGGCGAGGCGGCAGCCTCCTCCAACAGCAAGCCGACGCCCGCCGCGGTCCCCATCCTCGAGGCCGGTGCTCCGGTCCTGTCGTGGGGCCAGCGCACCTACTGCTTCCGTCGCGGCGGCGAGGACGGGCCGGAGTGGCGCGCTCAGTGCGACGAGAAGACGCGCACGTGCCTGGTGGCGCCCAACTTCGAGAATCGATTCGGAGGGCCGGCCCGCGGGGAGCCTGTCGCGCGGCGGCTGGTGCGACCCGTCGCGCAGCGAGCAGGGCCTGCTCGACGAGGGCTGGCAGCTCGTCGACGCCGTTGCCGATTCGCCGCCGGGCTGGCGGCGCGACGCGCGGGGCCGGGTGATGCAGATCAGCTTCGATCTCCACCGGCGCGTGTACCTCGGCGGCGGCTGGGTGCCGTGGGCGGAGGGGCCGGGCCGCTTCCAGGGGCTGGTCTCGATGGGGTTCGAGGCGGCGTGGCTCGACGAGGACGAGAACGCCTCGAACCTGTACCGGCTCAGGCTCTTCCAGGGCGAGGCGTTCAGCGACCTCTCCTGGCTGCAGGCCACCGCCATCCACTTCGACACCAGCCGTGGCGGGCGCCGACCGGGGCTGCGCGTCACGACCTTCGTCGGCACGCCCACGCGGCACGACGTCGACCTCTCCTTCGGCTTCTGGCTCGACGTGCTGTCGCTGGAGCTGCGCGACACCGGCCCGCGCAAGCACGCCAACCTCGGCTTCGGCGCCATCGGCGGGACGCTGGACCTCTGGCACAGCAAGGATCTGGAGTCGTTCGTCCGCCTGAGGGCGGACGCGGGCTTCGAGCAGGACCGCACGACGCGCGTGTGCAGCTTCCTGCCGACCGGCGCGGTCGAGGCGGACATCGTGGCGGGCGACCAGGGGCTGCACCACCTGCGCGCGCTGGCGCAGTACGAGCGCGTCATCCCGATGAAGGAGGGGCCCAGCCAGGCCGACCGGCTGCGGTTCAAGCTGGCCTACGAGGTGGGCCTCATCGCCATCAACGACCAGCCGCTGACGGCCGTCATCGAGGGGCGCGCCGACTACCGCAGCGACCTGCCCGACGCTCCGGAGACCTGGGACTACCTGGGGCAGATCTCGCTGCGCTTCAGCCTCTGGGTGCCGGCGCGGCGCGGCTCGAAGCTGCAGACGTCCCTGTAGTGCCTGGGAGACCCGCGTGAACCTGGCGCTCTCGCTCCTCGTGGCCATCGCCGCCTCGGCGGACCCGTGCGTCGAGCGCAAGGACCCCTCGGCGGGCTCGGGACAGGTTCCCACGCCGTTCCGCACCTGCTTCGATCCGGGCGAGCGGATCGAAGTGAGCGTAGGGCCGGGCTTCGGGAACCAGGCAGGGCTCGCCAGCGGCGTGCTCACCGGCGTCCTCCGGCAGCGCAAGGACCGGGCGAGCAAGCACGACGCCATCCTCTGGAACCGCGACCACACCCTCATGGAGGCGTCGCTGACGCTGCCGCGGATGGACTTCCAGCAGCCCCGCGTCGAGGTCGTGCCCTACCAGGGCGTCTTCATCCGCCGCTACGAGGAGGGCGCGCTGGTGGTGCCGGTGGGCGCGAACCCGCTGCGCATCCCGTTCCCCTTCGACGTGGGCATCGAGTTCGAGTCGCCGAAGATCAGCTACGACCGGGCAACGCCCGACGAGGCGCGGCTGGGGCTCTTGCGAGCGGCGCCGCTGCTCGACGCCTCGCGGCGCATTCCCGGCGCCTACCGCTTCGCCTTCGGGCCGGAGCTCGCCTACTCGCTGGGGCTGCGCAAGGCGGGCGAGCCCAGGCAGTACCTCCAGCCGTTCAGCGGCGGAGTGCTGGACCTGCGCTTCGAGAGCGATGACGGGCTGTGGGTGGGCACCCTCCAGGGGCACGTGGGCTACGAGCTGGAGGTGAAGGGGCCGGGGCGGCTTGCGTGGCGGGCCGTCGCCGATCTGGAGCGCACGCTCATCGCCATCGACGACCGGCCGCTGGCTCCGTTCGTCCACTTCGAGGCGGGCGCGGATGCCTCTCCGATCCGGTTCGTCGGGCAGATAGGGTTGCGGCTCGCCGCGCCGCTGTGAGGGCCAGGGCGGGCTGGGGGCCCAGGCTCATGGGCCGGTCGGGACGGACGGGGGCACGACGTACGCGTTCACGGTCTCCAGCAGCCCGAGCACGTCGCAAGGCTTGAGGACCAGCTCCTGGGCGCCGCGCTTCCGTGCCTCCTCGGCGGTGGCGTCGCAGAAGCCCGTGATGAGGATCACCGGCGGTCGCCGAGGATCGCGCCGGCGCAGCTCGCGGAGCAGGGACCAGCCGTCGCCCTCGGGCATGCGGATGTCGGAGAGCACCAGGTCGAACTCGCGCTCGGCGAGCCGGGTCAGGGCGGCCTTTCCCGAGGGGGCCTCGAAGACGGTGTGTCCGTCCAGCTCGAGGGTCTCCCGGAGCACGCCGCGCACGTCCGCCTCATCGTCCACCAGAAGGACTGTCGCCACTCACGCCCCCTTCAACACGTCCCTCGCCGTTCCCGGCGATCCGCTGGAAGGCGCCCGCTCCCGCCGGGTCGATCTTGAGGCGCAGCAGGAAGCAGCTCGCGGAGACGGCGCGGTCCAGCTCGAGGCTGCCTCCGTGCTCCTTGGCGATCGCCGAGGAGATGCTCAAGCCGAGCCCGGTCCCCTGCCCAGGCGGCTTGGTCGTGAAGAACGGCTGCATGATCCGCGTCTGGAGCACCTCGGGGACGCCCGGGCCCGAGTCCAGCACCCGGATCGCCAGGGTGCCCGACTCGGCCTGGACCTGGACTCTCACCTCCACCCATCGTTCGCCTGCGCGCGGGTCGCCCTGCACGGCATCGAGTGCGTTGCTCAGGAGGTTGAGCAGGACCTGCGCGATTCTGTACGGGCCGGCAGCGGAGACGAAGGTCGGGGGGCATCCGCGGGAGACGCAGGGCGATCCCCGCGTCGTGGAACCGGGCCCGGCACAGGGCCAGCGTGTCCTGGAAGATGCTGGCGAGGGAGACCTCCTGGAACGGGTCGGCCGACCCGTCGCGGCTCAGCCGGCGGAGCCCGCGGACGATCTGCACGATGCGCGTGCCGTTGTTCTCGATGGTCTCCAGGGCCTTGCGCAGCTGCTCCGGCGAGAGCGTCCCGCGCTCCTGGGCCAGGCGCAGCAGCTGCGAGCGGGCCAGGATGACGCTCAGCGGGTTGTTGATCTCGTGCGCGATCCCTCCGGCCATCTCGCCGAGCGCCGCCAGACGGGCCGCGTTGACGGCCCGCTCCTCGGCCTCGAGCTGCTCGGTGATGTCCTGCGAGACGCCGACCGTGAAGGCGACCTTCCCCTGCTCGTCGAGGACCGGCGACTTGGTGGTCCGCCAGCGGCGGACGGCGCCGTCGTGCCGGGTGACCGGCTCGCAGTCGATGTGCAGCGGCCGCTTGTGCGTCCACACCCAGAGGTCGTCCAGCACGTACTGCTTGGTGTAGTCGGGCTCGTTGAACGGGGCGTCCAACAGGAGCTGGAGCTGCTCGTTGGTCATCCCGTAGTACTCGCGGAAGGCGCGGTTGGCCCAGCGCAGCCGGGAGCCCTCGCTCTTCACCAGGACGTAGTCGGCGATGCAGTCGAGGATCTGCTCGTAGCAGCGCTCCCGGCTCGACCAGTCGCTCACGTCCACGGCGACCGCCAGGAACCGCGCGTGCTCCGGAAACCAGCGGACAGCCCACTGGAGGGCTCGAGCGCTGCCGGTGCCGTCCCGCAGGCGCAGCACGCGCCCAGTGCCGGGCGTTCCTGCGCGTGAGTCGGAGAGGAGGTGCGCCCAGCCGCCTCGGTCGCCAGGCGGGAACCACTCTTCCGAACGAGCGCCAGCATGGGCGCGCTCGCCCAGCAGGTTCCGGGCGGCGACGTTGGCGTCGAGGACGGCGCCGTCCTGCGAGAGCGACAGCACGGCGGCCGGCAGGAGTTGGAAGTCCAGGCCTTCGAACGTCATCGAACCTCCGGGCTCCCGCCGGGAACACCTCCTCGTAAGGCCCAATGTGGGAACGCGGGGGGTGGCGGACACGCCGGCCGCGACCGCCGGCATGCGGGCCGGCAGGCGAGGCGGGGCAGAGCCCGGCCGGGGGCACAGCGGGCGGTCGAGATGCAGCGCCGCCCGGCTGGCCTGGAAGCCAGCGGCCAGGGCTCACCGAGCGGCGAGGGGAGGGGGCGCTACACGTCCAGCTTGCGCAGGAACTCCGCCGCTTCCTCCGGCGGGGTCGGGTTGATGTAGAAGCCCGAGCCCTCCTCGAAGCCGGCGACCTTGGTCAGGGTCGGGACGATCTCGAAGTGCCAGTGGTAGTGCGCCAGGCTGCGCTCGTTGAGGGGCGCCGTGTGGAGGATGAAGTTGTACGGCGGCTTCTCCAGCGCGGCGTCGAGCTTGCGCAGGGTGGTGCGCAGCGCGTTGGCCAGCCCGCGGAACTCGGACTTCTGGCAGTCCTCGTAGTTCGACAGGTGGTTCTTGGGGAGGATCCACGTCTCGAACGGGCTGCGCGGCGCCCAGGGGGCCACCACCAGCATCTCCTCGTTCTCGTACACGACGCGGTTGTGGTCCTTCTTCTCCTGGCGAACGATGTCGCAGAAGATGCACCGCTCCTTGGCGTCGTGGTGCTTCTTGGCGCCCTCGAGCTCGTCGCGCACGCGGCGGGGGACGATGGGCAGCGCGATGAGCTGGCTGTGGGTGTGCTCCAGCGACGCGCCGGCGGCCTCGCCGTGGTTCTTGAAGATGAGCACGTAGCGGAAGCGCGTGTCCTTGCGCAGGTCGACGATCCGGTCGCGGTACGCCCACAGGACGTCCTCGACCTCCTTCTCGGACAGCTCCGCCATCGACTTGGTGTGGTCGGGGCTCTCGATGATGACCTCGTGGGCCCCGATGCCGCTCATCTTGTCGTAGATGCCGTCGCCCTCGCGGTGCAGCGAGCCTTCGATCATCAGGGCGGGGAAGCGGTTGGGCACCACGCGCATCGTCCAGCCGGTGCCGTTGGGCTTGGCGCCGTTGGTGCGGTAGGCGAGCACCTCGGGAGGCGTCTTGTCCTCGTTGCCGGGGCAGAACGGGCAGAAGCCGCCCTTCTGCTCGACGCGGATGAGGCGGAAGTCGCTGGGGCGCTTGGCGCGCTCGGTCGAGATGATGACCCAGCGGCCGATGATGGGATCCTTACGAAGCTCGGGCATGCGCTCCTCGGGGGCGGCATCTTGGGCTCGCCCTTCTCTCGGACCTCGAGGTCGCCTTAGGAGCGGCCCCCACCCCGACCGCCCGCTCGCTGGCTTCCTGCGGGTGCGAAGGGCAGAGCATACGCGGGCGACCCCCGACCCTGACCAGCGTTTTCTTGCGGCCAAGGCCGGTAGGACGGCTGCTCGACGGCCGGGCGGGCTAGAGCTTGAGCCCCAGGGAGACCATGCCGCCGGGTAGGAAGACGCCCCGGGCCTCCTCGTCGACCTGCATCACCCCGCCCAGCGCCTCGCCCTCGAGGCAGATGAAGAACGGCCCGGCGACGTCGATGCGCAGCCCCAGCCGAGGGCCGCCCACGAACGCGATGGATGAGCCGACGTCCGTACCCGAAGCCGTCTGCCAGTACACCGCGGGGCCCAGGTCGAGGCCGATGAGGAAGGTGACCGGGCCGGCGTGCGGGTAGGCGTGGAAGCCGACGCGCACCTGCAGGGCGTATTCCGCGAAGCTGCCTCCGAAGGCGTTTCCGAACACCCCGACCAGGCTCAGGCGGAAGAAGCGGGCGGGCTCCCAGGCGAAGCGCAGGTCGCCGGCCCAGGAGATGCCGCTCGCCACGCTCTTGCTCGCGCCGAAGCCGAGCGAGATCAGGTTGAAGTCCGGGGACTCGGCCTTCTTCCGGACCGCGGCCGGCGCCGGTGGCGCAGGAGCTGGCGCTGGCGCCGGGGCGGGACCGCCCTTCTGCGCCACGGTCGGAAGCTCGATGGGCTTGAGCTCCTCGAAGGCGACCGCGCGCTGCTGGCCCGCCATCATCGCGAACCGGCCGCCGAACGCTCTTCCGCCCTTGAAGGCGCGCACGCCGTAGGTGCCCGGGGTCAGCGCCACGGTCCGGCCCGAGCCGCCCGTCACCTCCGCGACGACCTGGTCCCGGGTGACGTCGGTGATCAGGGCGCGGTCGAGCCCGCTCGGGAGCTCGATGGACGCGTTGGCCTTCTGCAGCATGGTCAGCACCAGCTCGCCCTGGCCGCTCAGGCGGAAGTCGTAGGCGGGGTGCTGGGCGCCGGCCAGCGTCGCGGCGGTGGCGGAGAGCGTCTTGTCGTAGGCGTAGCGGTAGGCCTCGGCGAGCGTGACCTGGCCGTCGCCCGAGGTGTCCGCTGCCCCGCGCAGCCCGGAGACCAGGTGGTGCGTGAAGTAGGAGCCGGCGACCTCCCGGGACTCGAGCGCGACCTCGTCGGCGGCGGAGGAGGTCAGGAACGCCTCGCCGCTGGTGGTCAGCTCGTCCGAGAGCCGGATGGCGAAGGCAGGCGCCGGCTTGCCGCCCTTGGCGAGCAGCGCCGCGCCGCTGCGGCAGGCGTCGATGAAGGCGATGCGCACCTCCGCCCCGGTCGCGGTGAGCAGCGACTTGAGCTGCGGGAAGAGCAGCCGCTCGCGGCCCAGCTCGAGCCCCTCGCCGTCGCTGTGGCCGGAGAAGAAGAAGACGAGGACGACCCGCGCATCGGGCGAGCGCTGCACCTCGGCCACCCGCGCGGTCAGCAGCGAGAGGGCCTGCTCGAGGTCGCGCACCGGGCGGCCCTGCAGGAGGTAGAGGTCCTCGGGCGCCACCTGCCCGAGCTCGACCAGCACCCGCGCCACCTTGCCGGCGTCCGCCTCGGCGTAGCGCAGCGGTGGCAGCTCGCCGGTGCCGGCGTTGTTGCCGACGACCACGGCGAGCCGGCGGGTCTCGGCATAGGCCGGGGCGCTCGGCAGGACCAGGAGCCCCAGCAGCGCGACGATCGCGGCGAGCCTCACTGCTGCGGCTCCTTCTCGAAGGAGAGCGTGGCGACCTTGGCGTCAAGTCGCGGCGGGACTGGCCAGCGCTCCAGCGCCTTCTGCACCTCGGAGGCCGGCAGGGGCTTGGGGGAGAAGAACGCGAAGACCCGCTCAGTGCCGAGGGTTTCGTCCAGCTCGATGCTCCCGGGCAGCTCTACCCGGCCCTTCTCCAGCGGCGCGCTCTCGGTGCCGCCCGCCGGGTAGTAGACGCTGACCTTGCGCGCGGCGTCGATGGAGGCGACCAGCACGAAGCCGTCGCCCTCGTCGCGCTGCACCACGAAGCGGATGCGGTCTTGCGGCCGCAGGCGGGTGCCCTCCTTGACGGGGAAGACCGACTCGCCGCGGGCCGCGAAGATCTGCAGCGTCGGCCCGCCCTTGATGCCCAGCTCGGGTTCGTCCACCTGGCTCGAGCCCGGGCCCGGCTGCCGCACCGAGTAGGCGACCATCACGGTGATGCCCGAGGCGACGGCTAGCGGGATGGCGATGCGCCACAGCGCCGAGAGCCGCTCGAGCAGGGCGGGCGGCCGGGCGCGCTCGGTGACCTTGGGGAGGGTCCTGGCGAAGACGCGGGCCTCGAACCTCTTTTGGTCGGCCTCCATCTGCCCCAGGAGCGCCCGGCAGCTCTCGCAGGTCTCGAGGTGTGCGTGGGCCTGGCTGGCCTCGGCTTCCGGCAGGGATTTGAGGAGGAGGCGGTCGAGGGTGAAGGCCGAGAGGTGGCCGCGGTCGCTCGTCATGGCGTGCCTCCCGTCAAGAACGACTTGGCCTTCAGGGCGAACTCCTGGAGCCGGTTGATGACCGTGCGGCGCGAGACGCCCAGCACGTCGGCGATCTGCCCCTGCTCCATCCCGTCCACGTAGTAGAGCAGCGCCGGCGCGCGCAGCTTCTCGGGGACCGAGGTCAGGGCCTTGAGGGCCGAGTCGCGGTCGCCCAGCGCCTGGTCCGGGTGCTCGCCCGGCTTCTCGGGCAGGTCGGCCACCGGCTCGGCCTGGGCGCCGCGGTCGCGCAGCACGTTGAGGCAGTAGTTGGTGGCGATGCGGTACACCCAGCGCAGGGCGGCCTCGTCGTCGGGAGCCTCGTCGATGTGTCTCAAGACGCGCACGAAGACCTCCTGCGTCGCGTCCTCGGCGAGCGTCTCGTCCCGCAGGATGCGCCTGCAGCGCGAGTACACGGCCGGGCCGTACTTGCGGTAGAGCGCTGCCAGGCGGGCGTCGTCCATGGTCTTTCGCTGGGACCGGGAGGGCGCCGCCGGGTGTTGCTCCGTGGATCGCCGGCTCTCTGGCCGGCTTTCTGAACGGAATGACCCGGGGGCGGGCCGGCGTGTGCAAACGCGCAGCACGATACCCCACCGGCAGCGGGGGCATCGAGCGCCGTGCGCCTTCGGTTCGGGGGGTGGGGGCGCCGGACCGAAGGGGATGTGGACAAAGTTCCCAGATGCACCCTGGCCCGCTATAGATCGTTACGCCGCGCGGCTGACGCGCCGCACGGACCCATGCATCTGTTCTACGGAATGCCCGTCTGGCTACTGACCTGCTTCGCCTTCGTCATCGGGGCGGTGGTGGGCAGCTTCCTCAACGTCGTGATCGCCCGCGTGCCGTTCGGCCAGTCCGTCGTCTGGCCGCCGTCGCACTGCATGGCGTGTGGCACGGCCATCAAGCCCTTCCACAATGTGCCGGTGCTCTCCTGGTTCTGGCTCAGGGGCCGCTGCCGCACCTGCCTGGCGCCGTTCTCCATCCGCTATGCCGGCATCGAGTTCCTGTACGGCCTGGTCTGCGCCTTCGCGGTCTACCGCCACGGCCTGTCGTTCCCGGCGGCCCGCGAGATCCTGATGATGGGCTTCCTCATTCCGTTGACCTTCATGGATCTCGACTGGTGGATCCTGCCGCGCGAGCTCGACGTACTCCGGGGTGGCGGTGGGGTTGGGCCTGGCGCTCGCCGAGGACCTGACCGGCCTGGGCCAGGCGGCGGCCCTGCCTGGCTCGCTGGCCGACTCGGGCCTGTTCGGCGAGGTCGGGCGCGCCTTCCTCCGGGACTTCGGGACCTTCCTTTGGAGGGCGTTCGCGGCCTCTCTGGGCTGGTCGGGATTCAAGCTGATCGGCTTCATCTCCGAGCGCATCGCGGGCCGGGAAGCGCTGGGGCAGGGAGATCCGCCCCTGCTGGGGCTCATCGGGGCGTTCCTGGGCCCCCAGGCGCTGCTCCCGGTGCTCCTGCTCTCGTCGGTCCAGGGCGTGGCGGTGGGCATCCCCATGGTCCTGGCGCGCCGTCGCAGGGAGGCCAAGGACGCCAAGGCAGGGCCGACGCCACCCGCCTCGACGGCAAGTGCGGCAGAGCCGCCGCCCGCGCAGGCTCCGGAGAAGAAAGACACGCCGATCGTGGACGACGACGAGAACTGGACCCCCGACCCGACCGCGGTCCCGTTCGGCCCGTTCCTCTCGCTGGCCGGCGCGGAGCTCCTCTACTTCACCAAGCTGCCCGCCTACCTGTTCCCCTGGCCGTTCTAGCCCCGCAAAAGCCAACCCCGCGACCGCCAGCAAAGGGCGGTGCGGGGCGGCGCGACCTCTTCCCCAGGTCGCATCGGCGGGTCCACGGCTCGGGCAAGGCCCGGGTCCACGGCCCATGGCCGTCGGCGGTGCTGCGGCCGCTGGCCTAGCTCTTCAGGGTCATCACTTCGGCGGCGCGGCGGGTCGCGTCGAGGGCGAGCTTGCGCCACTCGGTGGCCAGCTGCATCTGGTACTCGAGGGAGCTCTTCACGAGCTTGCTGGTCTCCTCGAGGGCGGCGCGGGTCTGCTCGAAGCCCTTGGTCTCCAGCTTGGCCATCTCGTCGTACATCGCCGCGACCTTGTCCGTCTGCTCGGTCACCAGCTTGTTCCAGGCGTCCTTCAGCTGCTGGCCCTGCTTTGCAACATTCTCGTTCATCAGCGTGGTCATGGCTTAGCTCCCTTTCGGCTCGCGTGGAGGACCAAAGGGCCCCCGGTTTCTCTTTCGGGAGGCGGCCGCCCACCGACCGCCTCGACGCAAGGGAATCTAGCCACGATGTTGCGGGGTGTCAAGAAATGCTTGTGCGATGCAGCAAGGCGATCGGCAACGGGCGCTACTTCTTCCGCTTTCCGCGCAGCGCGGCCTTGAGTTCGTCGAGCTCTCTGCGGAGCTCGGCCACGGGGTCGGCGGCGACGGCAGGCGCCGGAGGAGGAGCGGCGGGCGCTGGGGGAGGTGCGCTCTGTTGCGTAGCAGCAACGCCGGCGCGGCCGGACCACGGCACGCCCTGCAGCAGGCGCCCGAAGGCCTCGCCTGCGCCGAAGGGGAGGGAGAAGGGGTTGTAGGAGGTCAGCGCCTGGGCGCCCTGCTTGGTCTGCAGGTAGATCTCGAGGGCCGCGGTCATGTAGCGGCCGAAGAACTCGCCGAGGGCGTCGTCGCCCATGCGCACCAGCTGGGTGAGCAGCGGGACCGGCAGCATCCTCGCTGCACCGCGATTCTCGACGATGATCTGCATCAGCGTCGCCTGGGTGAGGTCCTTGCCGGTCTTGGCATCCACCACCTGGACGTCGTTCCCCGCCCGCACCTTCGTCGCCAACTCCTCCAGGGTGATGTAGCGGCTGTCGGCGGTGTCGTAGAGGCGGCGGTTCCCGTACTTCTTGACGACCATGGCGTTCCTCCCGTTGTGCGGTAGCGAAAGATACACGCTGCAACCCCCGGCGGGAAGCGCGTTTTCCGCTGGCTTTGTCGCAATGCAGCAAACTCCTTGACAGGGGAGAGAGGCGGGCGGTACCTTGCGCGGACGAGCCGGATGATGCGTTGCACAAGCGGAGGCCTCATGGTTCCCCGGTCGGTCCTGGTCGCGCTCCTCTCCCTGCTGCTCTTGTTGCTCACCGGTTGCCCTGGCACCGAGAAGTGCCGCGTCGGCAGCGACTGCGCGTCGGGCATCTGCCTGTCGACCGGCGAATGCGGACACCGCAGCTACCCGGACGCCGACCTGCCCATCAACTGGCCGGACACCGGCGAGCCTGCGCCTGAAGACGCTTCGCAGCCGGCAGGCGAGGACGCCTCGGTGGCCGAAGTCGACGGCAGCGTCTCGCCCGGGTCGGACGCCGAGGCGCCGGCGCCGGTGGACGGCGGTGCGCCCAAGGAAGATGCCTCCGTGACGACGCCGCCCGACGGCTCGGTCAGTCTCCCTGACGCCGGTCCCATCCAGACCTGCTCCGCCAACCATGACGGCGTCATCACCAAGGACGAGCTGCCGGTGGTGCTGGGCGCCAAGGCCACCTTCGTCGTCGCCCAGAACGTCCCCGTCGACACCGTGGGTGTCCAGCAGGCCAATGGCACGGTGGTGTGGGACCTCTCCGGAGCGCTCAGCGGCGACACCAAGGTGGAGTTCTCGCCCACCTCCCTCGCCGGGGCCTGGTTCGAGTCCGTCTTCCCCGGCGCCCAGTTCAGCCTGCGCATGGCCGGCAGCGCCGACACCTTGGGAGTGCTGCAGGCGACCTCCGACGGGCTGCTGCTGCACGGCATGGTCTCGCCGACGGAGTCGGACGGCGCCACCAAGGTCCAGTACCTCAAGGACGACTACTCGGAGGATCCGGCGCCGGTGACCACCGTCGCCTACCCGGTCCAGACCGGCAAGACCTGGACGAGCGCCGGCATCCTCGAGGGCGACTACGGCGGGGCCACCTATCACTGCGACCCGACGCTGGTCTCCTGCACGCCGTACCCCAACTGCTGCATCCGCCACGTCTACGAGTCCACCGCGGACAAGGCCGGAAAGGTCATCACGCCGCTGGGGACCTTCGACGTGGTGCGCATCAAGAACACCATCAAGTTCCAGACGCTCACCTTCGGCGTCTGGTACGGCTTCAGGACCGTGCGCTCTTTCGTCTTCGTCTCCGAGTGCTACGGCACGGTGGCGAGCATGGTGGCGAAGGACGACGAGTCCGAAGAGGAGTTCACCACCGCCGCCGAAGTGAGGAGGCTCTCTCCGTGACCTGCCTGTCGAACCTCACCCCCCGGCCCCTGCTGCGGCCTCGCGCAGAGGGCGGGGCTTGGTCGAGCGGTCTGTTCAAAGCCTTGGCGCTCGGCCTGGCCGCCCTGACCTGCTCCGGCTGCCTCGCCTTCCACCGCGGGGCGGTCACCGAGGAGAAGAGCCACCTCGGCGAGTACATGGAATTGCCCGACGCCCGGGTCCGCTACACCGACAACTCGATCGGCATCAGCAGCCTGCCGCCGGTGGTGATGATCCACGGGTTCGGAGCCTCGCTGGAGACCTGGCTCGGCGTCGCGCCGCTCATCGGCAAGACCCGCCGAGTGATCACGCTCGACCTCAAGGGCTTCGGCGGCACCGACCGGCCCGACGGCGACTACTCGCCGCCCGCGCAGGCGAAGATGGTCCTGGCGCTGCTCGAGAAGCTCGGGGTCAAGGACAAGTTCGCCATCGTCGCCCACTCGTGGGGCAGCTCGGTGGCGCTGCAGATCGCGCTGCTGGTGCCGGAGCGAGTCACGCGCATCGCCCTCTACGACGCCTGGGTCTACGAGGACCAGCTGCCCACCATGTTCCACTGGGCGCGCGCACCGGTCATCGGCGAGATCCTCTTCGGCCTCTATTACGACCAGATGCAGGAGTACAAGCTGGCCGCGGCCTTCTACGACAAGAAGTACGTGACCCAGCAGATGGTCGACGACGTCGAGCGCGTGCTCGAGTTCCCGGGCACCAACGCCGCCGCCCTCGCGACCGTGCGCGGCATGCGCTACACCGAGGTCGAGAAGGAGTACGGCAAGATCAAGCAGCCGGTGCTCCTGATGTACGGGCGCGAGGACATCGCCACGCCGGTGCGGTTCGGCGAGCGGCTCGCGCAGCAGCTGCCCAACTGCCACCTGGAGATCCTGCCGCGCTGCGGCCACCTGCCGATGGTGGAGGCCTACGCGGCGACGACGGCCATGGTCCTCAAGTTCCTCGGGGAGGACCGATGAGAACGCTCCTCCTCAGCCTGCTCGCGCTCGTCGCCGCGGCCCCGGTCTTCGCCGCCGAGGAGTCGATCTTCACCAACGTCGGCGCCGACCTGGTCCCGCGGGAGTCGGTGGGCATCCAGCTCGACGGCTACCTGCGCACCCGCGCCGACAGCTACTACAACCTCGACCTCGACCGCGGGCTGACGCCCTCGGGGCAGGCGCTCTTCCCCACGCCGCTGGCGGACTCCAAGGGCCAGTGGATGTTCGGCGCGGACATGCGGCTGCGAACCGACCTCGCGCTCTATTCGCCGGGCGGCACGGTGGCGGTGAAGGTCCGCGCCGACCTGCTCGACAACCTGGGCCTGGGCAGCCAGCCCGACGGGGCGCCGCTGGGCTCGACGACGCAGAAGTCGCCCACCAACTTCCTCAAGCTCAAGCGCGCCTGGGGCGAGGTGCTCACCCCCTTCGGCGTCATCGCCGCCGGCCGCATGGGCAACCAGTGGGGCCTGGGCATGCTGGCCAACGGCGGCGACTGCCTGGACTGCGACTCGGGAGACGCCGCCGACCGCATCGCCTTCGTCAGCCCCATCGCCGGGCACATCTGGGCGCTGGCCTACGACTTCACCTCCATCGGCCCGTCGGTCGCCGGCAAGTCGGGCAACGTCGTCGACGTCGAGCCCAGCGACCGGGTCAACTCGGTGACCTTCGCGGTGCTCAAGTGGAAGGACGAGCTCTCGCGCGAGCGGCGCCGCAAGGCGGACCGCTGGACGATGGAGTACGGCGCCTACGTCAGCTACCGCAACCAGGCCAACGACATCCCCTCCTGGTACGTGCCCGCGCAGAACCCCACGCAGGTCGACCCCACGCAGGTGATGTACCGCGGCATGGACGCGGTGGCCGCCGACGTGTGGGGCCGGCTGACGACCCCCATGCTGCGCCTCGAGTTCGAGGCCGCGCTGATGTACTCGAAGATCAACCAGTCCTCGCTCATCGCCGGCGTGGAGATGCGCGATGCGGTCGAGAGCCTGCAGTACGGCCTGGCCGTCGAGAGCGACATCGGGGCGGTCGAGGACAGCCTGCATGGCGGCCTCGACCTGGGCATGGCCAGCGGCGACCCGGCCCCGGGCTTCGGCGCCATCCAGCCGGTGGGCGCGACGGCGCCGCAGCAGGGCGACCTCGACGGGCCGCAGGCCGACCCGCCCAAGGACAACCGCATCGACAACTTCCGCTTCCACCCGGACTACCGGATTGACCGCATCCTGTGGCGGCAGCTCATCGGCACGGTCACCGACGCCTTCTACATTCGCCCGCACATCGACTGGCGGATGGCGAAGCTGGGGCCGGGGCAGCTGACCTTCTCGCTGGCGGGCGTGGCCTCGTTCGCCATGTACGCCTCCTCGACCCCGGGTGGGAAGAACCCGCTGGGCGTCGAGCTCGACCCCACGCTCAAATACGAGAGCCACTACGGCTTCCAGATCGCCGCGGAGTATGGCGCGCTCTTCCCGCTGGGCGGGCTCGACAACCCGACGACGGGCCAGTCGGCCCAGTTCGCGCAGCTCTTCCGTCTGCGGCTCGCCTACGTCTTCTAGGGCCCGGTCCTCCTTCCTTCCAGGAACTCCCCCATGCGGCCTGCGTCCTTCTCCGTCGCCGTCGCGCTCGTGGCCCTGGCTCTTTCGGCCTGCAGCGACAACCTCACCCCGCCGTCCAAGACCTCCGACACGCGGCTGGCCTGCGTGCCCAACCTCGACGGCCAGATCGACTACGCCGAGCTCAAGGTGGGCTATGACGTGCCGGTCACCTACCTGGCGCCGCCGGCGGGACAGAGCCGCACCGTCGACGTGGTCGGCGAGGGCGAAGGCGAGAGCAAGGTCTGGGACTGGGCCACCGACGACGCCAGCGACCAGCTCGCACGCATCAGCGCGGGGACGCTCGCGGACAAGTGGTTCGCCAGCGCCTTCCCCAACGGTCAGTTCACGGTGCCGGCGGACCTGGGCGGGACGCTGCTGGCCATCAACTCCATCGACGCCACCGGCATGTACATCCACGGCTTCGCGTCCACCGAGGAGGACCCGGCGGAGGGCCGCACGCTCTACACCTACGACCCGCCGATCCGCGCGCTCAGCTTCCCGCTCAAGGACGGCCGGCAGTGGACCTCGACCGCGACCGTGCGCAACGGGATCGTCCGCGGCCTGCCGTACGCCTCCACCGAGACCTACGACATGAGGGTGGACGCCACCGGCACGCTCAAGCTCCCCGACGTCACCTTCGAGCAGGTGCAGCGCGTCAGCTCGCTGGTCACCATCCGCTCCGCGGTGGGGCCGCCGGTGACGCAGCGCCAGGTGGCCTTCTACTTCGAGTGCTTCGGCGAGGTGGCGCGGGCCACGAGCAACCTCCTCGAGCCGTCGGCGGACTTCACGCTCGCCTCCGAGGTGCGGCGCTTCAGCCTGGCCAAGACCGGGCGTGACTCGTTCGTCCCGGCGGACCCGACGCCGCTGGCCTGCTCGCAGAACCTCGACGGGAAGATCGACAGCAAGGAGCTCAAGGTGGGCTACGACCTCCCGGTGAACTACCTGGTGGCGCCCGCAGGGACGACCCAAGCCGTCAGCGCGGTCACCGGCGCGGCGCCCGCCGGCGACGCCCACTGGAGCTTCAACGGCGAGGACCCGTCGAACCAGATCGCGCAGGTCTCGGCCGGGACGCTGGCCGGGAAGTGGTTCGCGGCCGAGTTCCCCGCCGGCCAGTTCGCGGTGCCGGCGGACCTGGGCGGCACGCTGCTGGCCATCAACTCCATCGATGCCAACGGCATGTACATCCACGGCTTCGCCTCGGCCGAGAAGAACCCGGCCGAGGGCCAGACGCTCTACAAGTACGATCCGCCGATCAAGGCGCTGGCCTTCCCGCTCAAGAAGGGCGCGCAGTGGACCTCCACGGCCACCGTGCGGCACGGCAAGGTCCGCGGCATCGCCTACGCCTCGCGAGAGACCTACGACATGAAGGTGGACGCCATGGGCACGCTGGAGCTGCCCGACGTCACGTTCCAGCAGGTCATGCGCGTCAACTCGCTCGTGACGATCACGCCGGTCGTCGGCTCGAAGGTGACGCAGCGCCAGATCGCGTTCTATTCCGAGTGCTACGGCGAGGTGGCGCGCGCGACCAGCCAGCTGAACGAGGCCGACCCGACCTTCGCGCTGGCCAGCGAGGTCCGCCGGCTCGCGCCCCCGAACCACTCCGCGTTCCAGCCGGCGCCGCCCGCGACCCTGGCTTGCTCACCCAACGCCGACGGCCAGCTGGCCTTCGAAGAGATCAAGGTGGGCTTCGACCTGCCGCTGCCGCTGCTGGTCCCGCCCGCCGGATCGAACCCGAACGTGAGCATCGTGACCGGAGGCGATGTGTCCGCGTGGGACTGGTCGGCCCCCTACGGCGGCGAGCAGATCATGCGCATCGCGGCAGGGACGGTGAGCGACCGCTGGTTCGCCTACCGGTTCCCCAAGGGCCAGTTCTCGGTGCCGGCGGACCTGACCGGCAAGCTCGTGGCCATCAACTCGCTGGACTCGACCGGCATGTACATCCACGGCTTCGCGTCAGCGAACGAGTATCCGGTGAAGGATCGGATCATCTACGCCTACGAGGCGCCGGTGCAGGTCCTGAAGTTCCCGCTGAAGAAGGGGGACAAGTGGACCTCCGTGGGCAAGGTCCGAAACGAGCTCACGGCCGCGGGCGACCCCTACAACGCAGACGACACCTACGAGATGGAGGTCGACTCCGTCGGGACTCTGCGGCTGCCCGACCTCACCTTCGCGCAGGCCTACCGTCTCAGGACCGTCGTCAAGACCCAGCTCATCCCAGGGCCGCTCCTCGTCATGCGCCAGGTCGCCTTCTACTCCGAGTGCTTCGGCGAGGTGGCGCGCGCGACGAGCGGCATCAACGAGCCCAGCTTCGAGCTTCACGGCGGCGTCCGAGGTCCGGCGGCTGGCGCTGCCCTGAAAGCCTCTCGGCTCCGGCGCGGCCGAGTTCGTCCGCCAGGCGCCGGCCGCTGGAAGCCTGTCCGGTCCACTGTCGCCACGTGGCAACAGTCGCACCGCGAAGCCGCCTCACGAAGGCAGAGGGGCGATTGGCGGTTGACGTGAGCCGGGCCCCATCGCCCGCTGCGCCAATCCCTCCGGACCCAGTCCACCGCGTCGACTCCGTCCACCCCGTCCACCACCGAACCCGCCCCGAGCATCCAGGCGGACCAGCCCGGCGGTGCACCTTTGCAGTAGCCGCGTGCCAACAGCACCAAGCGAGGGTCGCGGTGCGGCAAAGAGAACGGCCCCCTCCAGTCGCCTGGAGAGGGCCGCGGGAACTGACGCCGGGCGAGGCCGGCGCTCAGCTTCGAGACGCTCGTTACTTCTTGGCGGGCTCGGCCTTCTTCTCTTCCTTCTTCGCCGGCTCAGCCTTCTTCTCTTCCTTGGCGGCGGGGGCGGCGGCCTTCTCGTCCTTCTTCTCCTCCTTCACCGCGGCCTTCTCTTCCTTGGCGGCGGGGGCGGCAGCCTTCTCGTCCTTCTTCTCCTCCTTCACCGCGGCCTTCTCGTCCTTCTTCTCTTCCTTGGCCGGGGCAGCCTTGGCGTCCTTCGCATCCGCCTTCTTCTCGACCTTCTTCTCCTCCTTGGCCGGGGCGGCCTTGGCGTCGGCGGCGAACGAGGCGACGGACCAGGACATCGGGACGGCAACGGCCAGGGCGATCACGAACTTGCGCATTTTCTCTTCTCCCTCGGAATGGCGTGGTTGGTTGGGTTCCACGCAGCGACGGGACAGTCTTCATCCGGCATGCCAACGGCGACTCGGAGCCCGCCGGCTGTTTAAGGGCGCGTGATGGCTACGGTTTTGGCTCGGGTGGTCGATTGGCCGCCGGTGACGGGGCTGGGAGATCCTCCCCACTCGCCTGGGGCGAGCGGGGTCCAAATCCCCACTCGGCCGCCTGGCTAACCCTTGAGCGCGGGGAAGACGGGGCCCAGCATCGCCTGGGGCTCGAGCAGCCGATTCAGCTCCGCCTTGCTCAGGTAGCCCTTGGCCAACGCGACTTCCCCGACCGACTTGCCGGTGCGCATCGCCTCCTTGGCGACCTCGGCGCTCTTCTCGTAGCCCAGGACCGGGTTGAGCGCCGTGACCAGTCCGATGCTGCGCTCGACGTACATCCGGCACACGTCGCGGTTGGCCTGGATGCCGCGCACGCACTTCTCGGTCAGCGTCCGGCAGCCGCGGGCCATCATGTCGATGGAGCGGTAGAGGCCGAAGAGGATGATCGGCTCGAAGGCGTTGAGCTGCAGCTGTCCGGCCTCGGCCGCCATGGTCACCGTCACGTCGTTGCCGATGACCTGGAAGCAGATCTGGTTGACCACCTCGGGGATCACCGGATTGACCTTGCCGGGCATGATCGACGACCCGGGCTGCACCGGCGGCAGGCTGATCTCGTGCAGGCCGGCGCGCGGGCCGGAGGAGAGCAGCCGCAGGTCGTTGCAGACCTTGGAGAGCTTGACCGCGGTCCGCTTGAGCACGCCCGAGACCTGCACGAAGACGCCCGCGTCCTGCGTCGCTTCGACGAGGTTCGCCGCGGTGATGAGCGGCACGCCGGCGAGCTTCTCCAGGTGCTTGCGCACGAGGTCGGTGTAGCCCGGAGGCGAGTTGAGGCCGGTGCCGATGGCGGTCGCTCCCAGGTTCATCTCGCGCAGGAGCTGTCGCGCCTCCTGGATGCGCTGCACGTCCTCGCCGATCATCACCGCGTAGGTGGAGAACTCCTGGCCCAGGGTCATCGGCACCGCGTCCTGCATCTGGGTGCGGCCGAGCTTGATGACGTCCTCGAACTCGTGCTGCTTGGCCTCGAAGGCGCCCTTGAGCTCGGCCATCGCCGTCGTGAGGTCGGTGAGCTTCGAGTAGAGCGCCAGGCGCACCGAGGTCGGGTAGACGTCGTTGGTGGACTGGCTCAGGTTGACGTGGTCGTTCGGGTGGCAGGCGGCATAGTCGCCGCGCGCCCGGCCGAGCTTGACCAGCGCCAGGTTGGCGATGACCTCGTTGGCGTTCATGTTGGTCGAGGTCCCGGCGCCGCCCTGCACCGCGTCGACGACGAACTGGTCGTGGTGCCTGCCGGCGAGGAGCTCGTCGCAGGCCTTGGCGATGGCATCGCCGACGACGTGCGGGAGGATGCCCAGCTCGACGTTGGCGAGCGCCGCGGCCTTCTTGATCAGCGCCAGGGACCGCACCAGCGCGGGGAAGCTGCCGATCTTCACGCCGGTGATGTCGAAGTTCTGCACTGCGCGGGCGGTCTGGATGCCGTACCAGGCGTCCTCGGGGAGCTCCATGGATCCGAGGGAATCGTGCTCGATGCGGGGGCTCATAGGTGTGCCTCGGGGCTGAAAAGCGTGAGCGATGTCACACTTGGGAGTCGGAAAAGCGTCCTGAAAACAAGCGATTGCGGGGACCGCTTTGGCGCGGTTCTCGCAATCCTCTTTATATAGGAAACGGAGTCGCTGGCGCCGCCGAGAAGTCGATTCTGCCAAGGCAGAGCCCTCAGCCCTGGGGCGATCATCCCGACGGCGATTCAGCTGAGCCCCTCCAGGGCTGAGCCCTCAGCCTTCGAGCCCCTCAGCCCGACGGCGGGGCAGCTGAGCCCTCAGCGGCTGAGGCTCTCAGCTCGTCGAAGTAAGGACTCGATAGGTCTCGCTCACGCCGACAACCACCTCGGAGTCGATGTCACGCTCAGCGAAGGATCCCGAACCCGCGGAACTCGCCGGTGAACTCCCTGCGAGTGACCTCCACATCGGTCACCTCGGCAGCAGGCGGACCCCGGCGACACCAGCGGATCAGCTCGTCCACCAGGTCCTCAGGGCCCTCAACTTCGGCTTCTACCTGTCCACTGTCCAGGTTGCGGACCCAGCCCTTGAGCCCGAGCCGCTCGGCTTCCTCGCGGGTAGTCGCCCGGTAGCAGACGCCCTGGACTTCACCCGAGATGAGCAGGTGCACGCGGATCATCGCCATCGGATCCTCCCGGCAGGCCCGGAGGCCTGCCGCCACCCGGATGCCTGTTGCCACTACCGGAAGGCAGGGAAGCCTGTCGCTACCCCCGACCGATCAACTTCAGGAACTCTGCTTCGTCGACGACCTTGATGCCCAGCTCCTTGGCTTTGGCGAGCTTGCTGCCGGCGTCTTCGCCGGCGACCACCAGGTCGGTCTTCTTCGAGACGCTGCCGGACACCTTGCCGCCGCGCCGCTCGATCTCCGCCTTGGCGTCGTCGCGGCTCATGGAGGACAGGCCGCCGGTCAGGACCACGGTCTTGCCACTGAAGAGGCCGCCGGCCTCCGGGGCCTTCTCCGGCTCCGGGGCGACTCCGGCGGCGAGCATCCGGTCGATGACCGCACGGTTCTTCTCCTGCTGGAAGAAGGCGTGGATGGACGCCGCCACCTTGGGTCCCACGTCCTTGATGGACTGGAACTTCTCCGCCGGGGCCTCGTAGAGCGCCTTCACGTCCGGGAACGCCTGGGCCAGCGCCTTGGCGGTCGCCTCGCCCACGTGGCGGATGCCCAGCGCGTAGAGGAAGCGCCGCTGGCTGGTCTTCTTGCTCTTCTCGATCTGCTTGAGCAGGTTCTGCGCGGTCTTTTCGCCGATGCGCGGCAGGGTGAGCAGCTTCTCCTGGGTGAGCGCGTAGAGGTCGGCGACGTCCTTGACCAGCCCGGACTCGAGCAGCGAGATGATCAGCTCGTCGCCCAGTCCCTGGATGTCCATGGCGGTGCGCGCCGAGAAGAGCGCGAGGCCGCCGGCCAGCTGCGCAGGGCAGTCCCAGGCGAAGTTGGTGCAGCGGTGGTCGGCCTCGCCGTCGGGCCGCACGACCGCCGCGCCGCACACCGGGCACTTCTCCGGGAAGACGAAGTCCTTCTCGGCGCCGGTGCGCTTCTCCTTGATGACCATCACCAGCTCGGGGATGACGTCGCCCGCGCGGCGGATGAAGGCGTGGTCGCCGATCTTCACGTCCTTGCGCCTGAGCTCGTCCTCGTTGTGCAGGGTGACGTTGGAGACGGTGGCGCCGCCGACGAACACCGGCTTGAGCCGCGCGACCGGGGTGATCTTCCCGGTGCGCCCGACCTGCACGTCGATGTTCTCGACGACGGTCTCCTCCTCCTCGGCCGGGAACTTCCAGGCCACCGCCCAGCGCGGGCTGCGCGAGACCTGGCCCAGCCGCTCGCGCTGGTCGAGGTCGTCGACCTTGATGACCATGCCGTCCTGCTCGAAGGGCTGGTCGTGCCGCTTCTCGAGCATCTCCTGGTAGATGGCCTTGACCGCCTTGGCGCCCTCGGCCCGGAAGCTGGGCGGGGTGCGCAGCCCCAGCTCGCGCAGCGCGGCGATCTTCTCGGTGTGCGTCTTGAACTTCGTCGAGCACTCGCCGACCTCGTAGATGTAGGTCGAGAGCGGGCGGTTGGCGGTGATCCTCGGGTCCAGCTGGCGCAACGAGCCGGCGGCGGCGTTGCGCGGGTTGGCGAAGGTGGGCTCGCCCGCGTTCTCCTGGCGCTTGTTCAGCTCGGCGAAGTCCTTCTTGGCGAGGATCACCTCGCCGCGCGCCTCCAGCACCTGCGGCGGCGTGTTCCCGGCGCCCACGGTCAGTCCCAGCGGGACGGTGCGGATGGTGCGCACGTTGCTTGTCACGTCCTCGCCGATGGCGCCGTCGCCGCGGGTGGCCCCGCGGACGAGCGCCCCGTTCTCGTAGCGCAGCGAGATGGACAGGCCGTCGAGCTTGGGCTCGCAGACGTAGACGACCGTGTCGACGCCCAGCGCTTTGCGCACGCGCTCGTCGAAGGCGACGAACTCCTCCTCGCTCATCGCCTTGCCCAGGGAGAGCAGGGGCACCTTGTGCTCGACCTTGGCGAACTTCTCGCTGGGCGCACCGCCGACGCGCTGGGTGGGCGAGTCCGGCGCCTTGAGCTTCCGGGTGCTCGGCTTCGATCTTCTCCAGCTCGCGCAGCAGGCGGTCGTACTCGGCGTCGCTGACGAGCGGGTTGTCGAGGACGTAGTAGCGGTGGTCGTGGAAGCGGATCTGTTCGCGCAGCTCCTTGGCGCGCCCGGCGAGCTCGGCAGTCATCGAGGCCTCCTGCGAGGAAATCGGGAGCTTACTGTTTCGTAGAGGACGTGAGAACCGTGGGACGGTCGGGTGGGAAGGGGTAAGCTCGCCACGGATTCGACAGGCACTCACCACCGAGACCGGCTGCTCCCTTGAACGCTCCTGCGCCCCCACTGCCCATCGGTTCGATGATCGGCTCGAAGTACCGCCTGGACGCGCTCCTGGGCCAGGGCGGCATGGGCGCGGTCTACCTCGCCGAGAACGTCGACATCGGCAAGAAGGTGGCGATCAAGGTCCTGCTCCCGGAGATCGCCAAGGACGACGAGGCGCTGCGGCGGTTCAAGACCGAGGCCCGCGCCGCAGCCGCCATCGGCCACCCGAACATCGCCGACGTCATCGACTTCGGCACCACGCCCGAGGGCGGCGCCTTCCTGGTGATGGAGTACCTGCAGGGCGAGAGCCTGGGCAGCCGCCTGCGCCGAACCGGCCCGCTGGAGGTCGAGGCCGTCGGGTGGATCGCCGAGGAGATGCTCGCCGCGGTCGCCGCCGCGCACGCCAAGGGCGTCATCCACCGGGACCTGAAGCCCGACAACGTCTTCCTGGTCGAGCAGCCGGTCCGCGCGGTCAAGGTCCTGGACTTCGGCGTCTCCAAGTTCCGCGAGCAGGGCCAGGTGTCGCTGACGCGCACCGGCGTGGTCATGGGCACCCCCGCGTACATGTCGCCCGAGCAGGCCCGCGGCGCCAAGGACGTGGGCCCCGCGAGCGACCTCTACGCCGTCGGCACCGTGCTCTACGAGGCGCTGGCGGGGGCGCCGGTCTTCCACGGCGACAGCTACAACGAGGTTTTGGCCAAGGTCCTCACCGAGCCGCACCCGCCGCTCGCCCAGCTGCGGCCCGGGCTACCGGTCCCGGTCGTGGCGGCCATCGACAAGCTGCTCTCCAAGGCCGTCGCCGACCGTCCAGCCGATGCGCAGCAGGCGCGGGCCCTGGTGGCCGAGGCGTTCGGCAGTGCCGGCGGGGCGCCGAGCCTTTCGCCAGGCATCGTCCGCACCAGCCCCGACTCGCTTCCCGGCTTCGCGCCGACCCTCCCGCGCACTCCCCGACCCTCGAGGCCGTCGCAGCTCCAGGCGCCGGCGGGTGAGGCCTTCGCCTCGACGACGCCGGCCAGGCCCGGGGTCGCCACGCCGGCCCCGGCCGCACCACCGGCGCCCACGGCACCGGCACCTGCGGCGGCGCCTGCCTCCGCGGCCACAGCTCCCGCCGCGGCAGCGCAGCCGCCGAAGAAGCGCAGCCGGCTCGTTCGCTACGCCTTCTGGGCCTTCGTCCTCTTCCTCGGCGTGCGCACTTGCCAGGCCTGCCGTGACTGCGGCCGGAGCTTCGAGCGCGAGACCGGCGTCAGCCACGTGAACATCTCCAAGCACGTCGGCGCGGACGGCGAGGGGACGGTGCGGGTCGAGCTCCAGCTGGCCGGCGACGCCGGGACCCTCAAGCTCGAAGATTTCCGGAAGCTAGGCCCCGAGCTGCAGAGGCTCCGAGGCGCCGATGCCGGGCTGCCCGACTTCGAGAAGCTGGGCGGCGAGGCCGGCAAGGCGCTGAACGAGGTGTTGAGAGAAGCGACGCAGGAAGCGCCGCAGAAGCAGGACGACTGAGGCGGCGCTCGTCAGGCCAGAGGCGGGGAGGCCGGCGGCGGAGGCGCGGGCAGCGGCGGAGGCGGCACGGCGGCAATCTCCTCGCGCAGCTCGCGGCGCAGGACCTTTCCCAGCGCGGTCTTCGGCAGCTCGGTCCGGAACTCGAAGGCGGTGGGCACCTTGTAGCGCGCGAGCCTCTGGTGGCAGAAGTCGAGGAGCTCCTGCTCGGTCGGCCTTTCGCCCGCCTTGGGCACGATGAAGGCCTTCACGGTCTCGCCGCGATAGGGGTGGGGGACGCCCATCGCCGCCGCCTCGCGGACCTTCGGGTGCTGCTCGAGCACCTCCTCGACCTCCTGCGGATAGATTCTTGTAGCCGCCGGCGATGATCAGGTCCTTCTTGCGCGAGGCCAGGACGAAGAAGCCGTCCGCGTCGACGCTGCACAGGTCGCCCGTGCGCAGCCAGCCGTCGGGCGTGAGGACCTCGGCCGTCTCCGCGGGGCTGTTCCAGTAGCCCTTCATCACCTGCGGCCCGCGCACCCACAGCTCGCCGACCTCGCCCTGGGCGACCTCGGTGCCGAAGTCGTCGATGGCGGTCACGCGGCAGTCGACGCCCGGCCACGGCACGCCGATGGCGCCGACGCGGGTGTTCGAATAGACCGGGTTGGCATGCGTGACCGGCGAGGCCTCCGACAAGCCGTAGCCTTCGACCACCTTGCCGCCGGTGAGCGCCTCGAAGCGCTCCTTGGCGGCGCGGCTGAGCGAGGCGCCGCCGCTGATGCAGGCGCGGACCGAGCGCAGGTCGTAGCGCCCGACGTCCTTGAAATCGGCCAGGGCCACGAACAGCGTCGGCACGCCCGGGAGGAAGGTGGCCCGGTGCCGGCTCATCATCTCGAGCACGTGCTTGAGCTCGCGCGGGTTGGGGATGAGCAAGAGCGTCGAGGCGGCGAAGATTCCGTAGTTGAGGCAGGTGGTCATGCCGTAGCCGTGGCTGAACGGCAGGGCGCAGGGGACCACCTCGTTGCCCAGGCGGGTGTTGAACCAGACGTGGCACTGGTAGGCGTTGACGAACAGGTTGCGGTGCGACAGCTCCGCGCCCTTGGGCACCCCGGTCGTCCCGCCGGTGTAGAGCAGGCAGGCGGTGTCGCTCGAGGAGATGGCGGTGGGCTCGGGCGTCGCCGGCGCCTGCTCCAGGAAGTCCGGGAAGCGCACGGTCCCGGCCGGCTCCTGCGACAGGTCGACCCGGTGGCCTTCCTTCTCCTCCTTGAAGAGCGTGAAGGCCAGGCGCAGCGCGAAGGGGAAGTGCTCCTTGATGTTCGCGACCAGCACGTGCTCGAGCGCCGGCAGGTGCGCCCGGACCTCGCGCACCCGCGCGTAGAAGCCGGACAGGCACACCAGGACCCGCGCGCCGGAGTCCGAGAGCTGGTGCTCGATCTCGCGCGCGACGTAGAGCGGGTTGCAGGGCACGGCGATGCAGCCGGCGCGTAGGGTTCCGTAGAAGGCGATGACGTATTGGGGGCAGTTGGGCAGGAAGATGGCCACCCGGTCGCCCTTGGCGACGCCGATGCGCTGCAGCCCGGCGGCGAAGCGGTCCACCGCGGCGTTGAGCTCGCGGTAGCTGAGCTTGGAGCCGAAGAAGATCGTCGCGGCGCGGTCCGCGAACGGACCGCGCGCGTTGTCGTCCAGGCATGCGGGCAGGAGCTTCTCCGGGACCTCGAGCGAGGCGGGGACGTGTGCTTCGTACTGCTTCACCCAGCGTCGCTCCATGGTCTCTCCGGTGTACGAGCCTGCGCGTGCGAGCGGCGCACCCTTTCACGGGCTGCACATGGGCGCAAGCGGACGTCGTGTCCGGTCCGGGCTAGCATCCGGCGTCCTACGGAAAGGTCCCCAGGAATGAAGGCGCTCGTCTGCTACGTGTCCAAGACAGGAAACACCCGGAAGGTCGCCGAGGCGCTCTTCCAGGCGCTCACCTGCGAGAAGGCACTCTCGCCGCTGGAGGAGGTGGGCGCTCTGTCGGGCTACGACCTCGTCTTCCTGGGCTTCCCGATCTGGGAGTTCGGTCCGGCGGAGCCGGCCCGGGAGTTCCTCGAGAGCCGGGTCGCGGGGACGAAGGTTGCGCTCTTCCTCACGCACGCCATGCCGTCGGCGGGGGCGCCCCAGGCGATGAGCTTCCTCGACCGCATCCTCGGCCGCTGCCGCCGCCTGGCCCAGGGGGCCAACGTCCTGGGCCTGTTCCACTGCCGCGGCGAGCTGTCCGCGGAGATGGCGGAGGGCATGGCCCGCAGCGACAACCCGATGCTCCAGCACTTCGCCAGCACCCGCCCGGAGTCGCTGGGCCACCCGGACGAAGGCGAGCTTCAGGCAGCGCGGGCGTTCGCGCTGCAGATGCTGGAGGCGGCCAAGGCCTGAGGTCCGTCAGTGAACCGGCGGCGGCCGACGATCGGTCGGCTCGAGGCTCCCGGAGGGCGCAGCGGGAGGCGCGGCCAGGAGCTCGCCCGTCGCGAGCGCCGCTCGCCGGTGCTCCTCGCGCGCCGCCATCACCTCGCGCAAGAGGATGCGCAGCGCGCCGGTGATGGGCACCGCGAAGAGCACTCCGAGGATGCCCGCGAGCTCGAGCCCGATGAGCAGCGCCACCACGATGCCCAGGGCGCTGACCCGCACGGTCTTGCGGTGCACGATGGGCAAGAGCACGTGGCTCTCGATGCCCTGGTAGGTGACGAAGACGGCCAGCACGACGAGGGCCGGGATCCACCCGACCGTGGTGCCGGTGACCACGGTGATGAGCAGCCCGCCGGTGACGAAGCCGGCGAAGGGGATGAGGTCCAGGAAGACCATCGCCACTCCGAGCGGCAGGTAGTAGGGCACTCCGGCGATGGCCAGCGTCGCCGTCGCCATCCCTCCGGCCAGCAGCGCCAGAAAGCCGGTGCCCAGCGCGTAGCGCGTGGTGGCCCAGTAAATCTTCCGGCCCGCCGTCTCGACCCTCGACCGCACCGTCGGCTCCAGCAGCTTCAGGCCGGCGCGCAGCGTCTGCGGCCCGGAGAAGAGCATGAAGATGACGACGAAGAAGATGCTGATCACCGCCAGGCCGAGCCGGAACGCGCCGCCCACGATGGCGACTACCGGCTGGACTGCGCCGGTCAAGTGCGCGGGCAGGGCGCGCAGGAAGTTGTTGAGCGAGTCGCCCAGGCCGAAGCGGTGCTCGAAGGCCTTGATCGACGGGCTTTGCGCCAGCCGCTCGACGGACGTGGGGGCGCTCGTCACCAGCTCGGAGACCTGCTGGAGGAAGGGCGGCACGGCCACCACGGCGATCCCCGCGACGGCTGCCAGGACGCCGACCACCACGACGGTGGCGGCCAAGGCGTGCCCGAGGCGGCGCGACAGGCGCTCGACCGGCGGGTTGAGCACCACCGCGATGAAGAAGGAGATGAACAGCCACAGGAGGGCCGAGCGCAGGGTGACCAGGACAAGGCCGGCCAGGACGGCCAGCCCGAGAGACACCAGGATGGTCGCCATCGTGCTCCAGCGGACTTGGGATTGTGCCCACATTGCAGATGGTTGGACTCAAGGTGAGCATCCGGGATGTGGGCGGGCAGCCTGCGGCCAGGCCCCCAGGCATGGTTCCCCTCCTTGACAGAGGTGGGGCGCGACGCCTATACATCCCAGTCTTTTTCACGGAGAAACCGCCAGTCCTCCCGCGCGCTTGGCGCGGAAGTAAGGCGGCCCAACGGAGAGTGCCATGAAGGACGGAATCCACCCCAACTATCGGCCGGCCAAGATCCGCTGCGCGTGCGGCAACGAGATCGAGACCCGCTCCACCCGCGGCGACTTCCAGGTCGAAATCTGCGCCAACTGCCACCCGTTCTTCACGGGCAAGCAGAAGATCATGGACACCGAGGGCCGCATCGAGAAGTTCCGCAAGCGCTACGAGAAGAAGCCGGCCGCCAAGGCCTAGGCTGCTCGCGCTGCGAACGACCGAACGCTTTCAGGCTGCCCCATCCGCGATTCGAGCGGGTGGGGCAGTCCTTTTCGGGGGCCTCGCCCGCCCGGCGTTGAACGCCGGGGCGAGCGCGGCTACCTCAAGGTGCTCCGAGGTGTGAACGCATGAAGCTGCCGAGCCTGAGCCAGCTGCTGCTGATGCAAGCCAAGCCCTACATCGGCGGTCAGGCGGTGCTCGAGGGCGTGATGATGCGCTCGCCCAAGAGCTTCGTCGTCGCCGTGCGCCGCCCGGACAAGCAGATCGTCGTGCGCGAGCAGCAGTGGGAGACGCTCCTGGGCGGCATCAAGCCGCTGCGCTGGCCGCTGATGCGCGGCTCCATCGTCCTCATCGAGAGCCTGTGGAACGGGCTGTCGGCGCTCAACTTCTCGGCCGAGCAGGCGATGCCCGAGGGCAGCGACGGGGCCCCCGCGTCGAGCGGTGGTGCGACCCCGGCTCTGGCCAACGGCGCCGTGGCGGCCCCGGAGCTGAGCAACACCCCGCGGGTGGCCAGCGCGAAGGAGAAGGCCGCGCTCGGCGCGACGCTCGTCTTCTCGCTCTTCCTGGGCCTCGCGCTCTTCGTCGGCGCTCCGCACCTCATCACCTGGCTCATCGGCAAGGCGGTCGGCGTGGAGCTGGACACCTCGAGCTTCGCCTTCCACGCCATCGACGGCGTGGTCAAGGCGGCGATCTTCGTCGCCTACCTGGCGCTCATCTCGCGCATGCCCGACATCCGGCGCGTGTTCGAGTACCACGGGGCCGAGCACAAGGCGATCTGGGCCTACGAGAGCGAGTTGCCGCTCACCCCGGACAACGCCGCGAAGTTCACCACCCTCCACCCCCGCTGCGGCACCAGCTTCCTCCTGCTCGTGCTGGTGCTCTCCATCCTGATGTTCGCGGTGGTCTTCCCGTTCATCCCCAAGGTCAGCGACACCGCGTTCCTGAACCAGCTGGCGATGATCGGCATCAAGTTCCCGTTGATGCTGCCGCTGGCCGGGATCAGCTATGAGGTGCAGCGTCTGTCCGCCCGCAAGAACGCCCCGAAGCTCCTCACGCTCCTCGTCACCCCCGGCCTCTGGCTGCAGAAGATCACCACCCGCGAGCCCTCGAAGGAGCAGCTGGAGATCGCCGTGCTGGCGCTCACCCGCGCTCTCGCGCGCGAGCAGGGCAAGGACGCCAAGGACGGGGTCCGGCTGTTCCACGACTTCGACGGCGCCATCGCGGTCCCCTGACCCACGGCGATGGCCGCGCTCCAATTCCAGGTCGAGCTGGTGATGGCGCCGCGAGGGCTGGTCATCGCCCGCGCGCTTCAGCCGACGAGCTTCAGCCTCATCGACGCGTCGCGGCTGGCCGGCTGTCCGCTGAGCGCCCGCCGTCCCGACCTCCCCAAGCCCAAGAACCCCGACGGCTCGCCGCGCACCGACGTCCACGCATTCCTGCTCGAGGACCCGAGCGACGCCCAGCACTTCAAGCCCGGCGAGCGGGTCGAGCTGACGGAGTGGCGCGAAGGCTAGCGGTGGTCGACGGCTACTGCGGCTGGTACCACTTCAGCTTCTCGAGCTGGGCGCTCACCGGCGGCGCCTTCTTGCCTGGAGCGACCAACACCCGGCGCACCTGGACCCGGTAGCCGGAGAAGCTCGAAGCGCACCTCGTGGTTGGTGTTGGCCTTCAGGTGCAGGTCCAGCGGAGTCGTCCCCACCGGCTTTCCGTCCAGGTTGACGGCCGCGCCCGAAGGGGTCGACTCGCACGGCACCACGGCGTCCTCGAGCGAGGGGTAGGCGACCTCGGACTCCTTCGCCGCGGGGTTCAGGTCGATGGCGGCGTCGGCAGCAGTGGCCACGGCGGGGAACGACCCTCGCGCCAGCAAGACGGTCAGTGCCATGGCCGCGACGGTGACCACGACGAAGATGCCCGAGGCCATCAGCCAGCGAGGCAGGACGGGAGGCTCCTCGGCGGCAACGGGCGACGGGCCGGGAGGGCTGCTCACGGCTTGGGGGCTCGCCGGGGGCCAGTCGACCGTGGGCCTCCGGTCCGCCGGAGCAGTCTGCGGCGCAGGGGTCCGCAGCGTCGGGGCCTGGGTCTGCACCGCGGCGGGCGTGGGCTTGCGCGGCGTCGGCGTGGGCTGTGCCGGAGGCGCTTCGGGGGCGCTGCCGATGGCGACGGCGCCTCCAGCGTCGCCCGCCGTCTCGAAGCTCGCGGCCCGGTGGGCCGCACCGGGGTCCGACTCGATCTCTTCGAGGACCAGCGTCGCGCCCGGCTGGAAGCTCGCCGAACGCAGCCGCGGCCGCGGTCTCGCGCCGGCCGATGGTGGGGACGTGGTCCCGGCGGGTCAGCTCGGCGAGCCACGCCTTCAGCTCGCTCTGCCCCGCGGGCTTGAAGGACGAGCGCTGCACCCGCTCGAGGTCGGCCAGCATCGCCTCGGCGCTCGCGAACCGGTCCGCCGGGCTCTTCTGCATCGCCTTCTGGAGGATGGCCTTGAGCTCGGGCGCGAGGTCGGGCTTGGCCTCCTCGACGGACTTGAAGGCGCACTGCTCCATCCGCAGCAGCATCTCCAGCTCGGTGCCGCCCGCGAACGGCTGCACGCCCGTCACCATCTGGTAGAGCGTGCAGCCCATGGAGAACAGGTCGCTGCGCGAGTCGAGGGCGTCCTCGCCCTTGGCCTGCTCTGGAGACATGAAGCCGAGCTTGCCCTTCACCACGCCCACCAGCGTCGTCGCCCGGCGGCGGGTCTTGGCGGTGGCGATGCCGAAGTCGGTGAGTTTGACCTCGCCCTGCTCGCTGACGAGCACGTTGTGCGGGTTCAGGTCGCGGTGGACGATGCCCAGCGGCGCCCCGCCCTCCTTGGTCTTGCCGTGCGCGAAGGCGAGGGCGCGGCAGACCTCGGCGGCGATGTGCAGCGCCAACTCCGGCGGCAGCGGCAGATCGGCCTGCTTGGCGCGGTCGAGCAGCACCGACAGGTCCCAGCCGTGGACGAGCTCCAGGACCAGGAAGTAGCGGCCGGCGGAGAAGCCGAGGTCCAGGACCTGGACGATGCTGCTGTGGTTCAGGCTCATCGCCACGTGCGCTTCGTCGACCAGCGTCTCGCGCGTCGCCGGGTCGGCGACGTAGGCCGCGCGCACCCGCTTGATGACGATCTTCCGCTCGAAGCCCGCGGCCCCGCGCTGCACCCCGAGGTAGAGCTCGGCCATGCCGCCGTCGGCGATCTTGCGCGTGATCTTGTAGCGCGCGGCGGACACGGGTGAGGGTTCCCCCGGGTGAGGAAAAGGCCCGCAAGAAAGCATTCTTCGCGGGCTTTGGCCACCCCCAGGACTGCGAGGTCGCGCGCGCTCGGGGGCCGCCACGGTTGGGCTCGCCCTTCGCCAACGCGGCGCTTCTCGTGGTTGGCCGCGCACGCTGCCGGCGGGACGCGCGCCCCGGGACCTGCCTTGCCAAGCCCCTTTCTTTCCTTAGGTTAGTCCGCGGATTCACGGCACCGCGGCAGTCGCCCTCCTCCTCGGCTTCCGAGGAAGGGAGGACCGGGACGGCGCGGGCAGGAAGGGCAGGCGTTCCATGAGGTTGGACAAGTTCACGCTCAAGGCCCAGGAGGCCATCCAAGACGCTCAGGGGCTGGCGCGACGGCGCAACCACCAGAGCATCGAGCCCGAACACCTGGCGCTCTCGCTGCTCGACCAGAAGGACGGCATCGCCGTCCCGCTGCTCAACAAGGTCGGCGCCCACCTGAACCTCTTGCGCTCGCGCCTGGACGACGCCCTGCGCAAGTTCCCCTCCATCGAGGGCGGCGAGGGCTACCTCGCCCAGCGGCTGCTCAAGACCTTCGACAAGTCGGAGGACGAGGCCAAGGCGCTCAAGGACGAGTACGTCTCCACCGAGCACCTGCTCATCGCGCTGAGCGAGGACAAGGGCGAGGTCGGCGAGGCGCTGCGCTCGCTGGGAGCCACCAAGGACAAGCTGCACGCCGCGCTCAAGGACGTGCGCGGCGGCACGCGCGTCACCAGCCAGGAGGCCGAGAGCCAATACCGCTCGCTGGAGAAGTACGCCAAGGACCTGACCGCGCTCGCCCGCGCCGGAAAGCTCGACCCGGTCATCGGCCGCGACGACGAGATCCGCCGCACCGTGCAGGTCCTGTCCCGGCGCACCAAGAACAACCCGGTGCTCATCGGCGAGCCGGGCGTGGGCAAGACGGCGATCGTCGAGGGGCTGGCGCGGCGCATCGCCGAGGGCGACGTGCCGGAGACGCTCAAGGACAAGCGGCTGGTGGCGCTGGACCTGGGCGCGATGGTCGCCGGCACCAAGTTCCGCGGCGAGTTCGAGGACCGCCTCAAGGCGGTGCTCAAGGAGATCGCCCAGAGCGAGGGGGCGATCATCCTGTTCATCGACGAGCTGCACACCATCGTCGGGGCGGGCGGCGCCGAGGGCGCGATGGACGCCGGCAACATGCTCAAGCCGGCGCTGGCGCGCGGCGAGCTGCACTGCATCGGCGCGACCACCATCGACGAGTACCGCAAGAAGATCGAGAAGGACCCGGCACTGGAGCGGCGCTTCCAGCCGGTCACCGTGGGCGAGCCGACGGTGCACGACACCATCTCCATCCTGCGCGGGCTCAAGGAGCGCTACGAGAGCCACCACAAGGTCCGCATCCAGGACTCGGCGCTGGTCGCCGCCGCGACGCTGTCCCACCGCTACATCTCCGACCGCTTCCTGCCCGACAAGGCCATCGACCTCGTCGACGAGGCGGCCAGCCGGCTGCGCATCGAGATCGACTCGATGCCCAACGAGCTGGACGAGGTGCGCCGGCGCATCCTGCAGCTGGAGGTGGAGCGCGAGGGGCTGAAGAAGGAGACCGACCCGGTCAGCAAGGAGCGCTACGCCAAGGTGGAGAAGGAGATTGGCGAGCTCAACACCGAGTTCGGCTCGCTCAAGGCGCACTGGGATGCGGAGAAGGAGGGCATCAAGGCCATCCACGCCATCAAGGGCAAGCTCGAGGAGGACCGCGAGGCCCAGCAGCGCGCGGAGCGCTCGGGCGAGCTGACGAAGGCGGCCGAGCTGCGCTACGGCGAGATCCCCAAGCTCGAGAAGGCGCTGGGGGAGGCGAATCAACGGCTAGGTGAGCTGCAGGCCAAGCGGCGCATGCTCAAGGAAGAGGTGGACGCCGAGGACATCGCCGAGGTCGTCTCCAAGTGGACCAGCATCCCGGTCACCCGGCTGATGGAGGCCGAGCTCGCCAAGCTGGTGAAGATGGAGGAGCGCCTCGGCGAGCGGGTGGTCGGCCAGAAGAGCGCCATCGTCGCGGTGAGCAACGCCGTGCGACGCGCGCGCAGCGGCCTGCAGGATCCCAACCGGCCCATCGGCAGCTTCATGTTCCTGGGCCCGACCGGCGTGGGGAAGACCGAGACTGCCCGCGCGCTGGCCGAGTTCCTGTTCGACGACGAGCAGGCCATGGTCCGCCTGGACATGAGCGAGTACATGGAGAAGCACGCGGTGGCGCGGCTCATCGGCGCGCCTCCGGGCTACGTGGGCTACGAGGAAGGCGGGCAGCTGACCGAGGCGGTCCGCCGGCGCCCGTACTGCGTCATCCTCTTCGACGAGATCGAGAAGGCGCACCGCGACGTGTTCAACGTGCTCCTGCAGATCCTCGACGACGGGCGGCTCACCGACGGGCAGGGGCGCACGGTCGACTTCCGCAACAGCGTGCTCATCCTGACCTCGAACATCGGCTCGCACATCATCCAGGAGGCGATGGCGCGGGGCGAGGGGCTGGCGCCGACGGTCAAGCGCGAGGTGATGGATGCGCTGCGCGGCGAGTTCCGACCCGAGTTCCTCAACCGCGTGGACGAGGTGGTCATCTTCGAGGCGCTGGGCAAGGAGCACATCGCGCGCATCGTCGACATCCAGCTCAAGCGGCTGCGCAAGCTGCTGGCCGAGAAGCGGCTGGGGCTGGAGCTGACCGATGGCGCCAAGGCCTTCCTCGCCGAGCACGGCTACGACCCGGTCTACGGCGCGCGGCCGCTCAAGCGGGCCATCCAGCAGTACGTCCAGGATCCGCTGGCCATGAGGATCCTCAGTGGCGGATTCTCGCCCGGCGACACCATCGTGGCGGACGCGCCCAAGGGCGAAGACGGCCTGAGCTTCGCTCGGCGCTCGGAGACCTACCGGCCCGCGGGAACCGAGCTCCACTGAACCGGGACTTGGAGGCGGCTGACGCTCTGACTGACTGCTACTCGGGGCCGATGTTGAGGATGGTCAGGTAGCCCTCGCCCTCGTACATGGGGACGAAGTGCTCGACGCGGCTCGGGTCGCCGCTAGCCTCGCGCTGCTCCCCGACGGCGACGAACCGGGAGACCCCGTCGAGGTCTGCCTGGGGCGGAGCTCGTCGAGCGTCAGGTCCAGCCGGCGCAGGTGGGCGAGCGTGGCCGCGTTGGCACGCAGGTGCTGCGCCGCGCGCTTGCCGAGCGTTCCCAGCGAGAGGTCGAGCGACTCGAGCTGTGCGACCAGCGGCGAGGCGGTGACGGCCTCCGCGAGGTCCGAGCCGAACGGCGACGCCCAGACGGCCAGCTTGCGCAGCTTGGGGAAGCGCTCGGGGACGAGCAGGGGAGAGAGGTCCTCGAGCTGTACGTCGCAGCCCAGCCGCGGCGAGCCCAGCCACAAGCCCAGGGAGGTGAGCTCGGGCCAGTCCTCCCGGCCGAGCATGGCAAGGGTGCGCCGATCCATCCCGGCCGAGCGAAGCTGCAGTTGGCGCAGGCCCGGAACGCCGAGCCGATCGACCGCCAGGGAACCCGCTTGCAGCTGCAGCGTCCGCAGGCCGCCGAAGGCCGCGGGCAGCCCGTCCAGCTCGAGGCGGGTCCCGAAGAACGCCTCCGCCTCGTCGAAGGTGCAGGCGGTCAGCGTCTCGAGCCAGCGGGCTTCCCGGCAGCGCGCGAGCCCCGCGGCGATGGAGGCGAAGTCGGTGGAGAAGGAGAGGCTGGCGCTGAGCCGGTCGATGCGCAGGTCCGAGTCGGCCAGCAGCCGCCGCAGGACGTCCGCAAACTCCGGCCCGGCCAGGTCGGTGCCGTAGACGATGCGCGCACGGCCGGGCTCGGGGCCCATCTCCAGCGAGGTGCCCGCGGCCTCCAGCAGGCGCGCCCGGCGGGCATCGCTCGGCAGCGAGTCGAAGCAGACGTAGCCCTGCGCCACCTTCTCCTGGACCAGCTTGTCGAGCGTCTCCTGGGCCGCGGTCTCGGACTCGAAGGAGTGGCGCACGCGGGTGGCTCGTTCGGCGCCCTGGCCGTAGTCGAGCGTGAGGACCGCGCCCTCACGCTCGATCTCCCAGAAGCGGCGGGAGTCGCCTTCGCCTCGCTCGAACCTCGGCATGGAGAACCCCAGAAGTGTCGCCCTGATGTGCGGTTCGCCCGGTCAGGCAACGTCCCGATTCGCTGATCGATAATCGCCGCATTCGGCACCGCCGCAAATCTTTGGGTCGACGCCGACTCTGGTTCGGCCTTCGCTCGCCGCCGCCACCTGCACCCGACAGGAAACTTGCCGGCCGAGCGCCGTCCGTTACAGTCGCCTCCATGACACGGCGAACTCCTGCAAAGGTCGATTGGGCGGCGTTGCTGAAGGCAGCGCAGGCGGTGCGGAAGAAGGCCTACGCTCCGTATTCGAAGTTCAAGGTCGGCGCCGCGGTGCTGGGCGGCTCGGGCGAGATCTACGTCGGCTGCAACGTCGAGAACGTCAGCTACGGCCTGACCGTCTGTGCCGAACGCAACGCCATCGGCGCTGCGGTCGCCGCGGGCGAGACGCACATCCTGGCCTGCGCCATCGCGTCGGGCGACAAGCCCTGCCCGCCCTGCGGCGTCTGCCGCCAGGTGTTGGCGGAGTTCGGCGACCTGTCGATTCCGGTGGCGCTGGTCGGCGGCAAGGAGCGCATCGTCCACACGCTGGGCGAGTTCCTGCCGCACGCCTTCGACAAGAGCTTCCTCTAGGAGCTCGCGGTCTTCGGCTGCGGCGAGAGCAGCTCGGGCGAGACGATCACCGAGGTCCCTCGGGGCCTCGGGTCTTCGCCGCGCCCGGTCCATGCCCAGTAGCGCACCGTCTGCTTGAGCTCCTCGGGCTTGGGCGGCGCGACCGACTTGAGCCAGCCGTCGAGGCAGGCGATGAGCTCGGCCATCGACTCGAACCGCTTGCCGGGGTCGAGCGCGGTCGCCCGGCAGATCACCTCACGCACCGGTCCGGGCACCCCGGGCATCGTCTCCGAGGCCGCGATGCCCTCCTGGCAGAGGCGGCAGACGAGCTCGACGGAATCGGTCACCGCGGCGCAGGGCCGCTGGCCGGTCGTCAGGCTGAAGAGGATGGCGCCCAGGGAGTAGACGTCGGAGCGCGGGCTGACGGCGTCCTCGCGCAGTTGCTCGGGCGCGAGGTAGCGGAAGGCCGTTCGGCCCGGGTCGACGCGCAGCGCGGTCAGGATGCTCGAAGCGCGGTTGAGGCCGAAGTCGAGGATGCGCACGAGCCCTGCGTCGTCGAAGACCAGGTTCTCAGGGCACAGCTCGCCGTGGACCCGTCCCAGCGGCTTGCCGTCGCCTGCGAGCGCCGTGTGTCCATAAGAGAGGCCTTCGCCGGCCTGGGCCACCAGCTCGGCGGCCAAGGCCGGAGGGAGCGGGCCGCGATCGGCGCGCAGGCAGTCGGCGAGCGGGATGCCTTCGACGAACTCGGTGACCACGAGCAGCTGGCCGTCCGACCAGCCCGCGTCTGCGAGCCGGGCGAGGTTCGGGTGCCGGAGCTGGCGCAGGGCCTGGGTCTCCTCGAGGAAGCGCTCCGCCGCTGCGCGGTCCTCCGTGAGGAAGGCCGGCAACCTGCGCACCAGGTACGGCTGGCGCCCATCAGGTCCGCGAGCGAGCCATGCCTCACCCAGCCGCCCGGCTCCCAAGCGGCGTTCGAGGCGGTAGTCGTCGAGCGGGGAGGGCGCCATGGCGGAGCGAGGTCAGGGAACGGTGCCCGGCAGCCGGGGCTCGACCATCAGCCGGAACTCGACGCGCCCGTGGAGTGACGAGAGGTCCGGGTCGGACAGCGCCATCGGCTTGAGGCGCTCTGGGTCCAGCTCGACGGCGCGCCCGAGCGAGAGGATGGCCTCGTCCAGCGAGTCCGCAAGGGCATAGGCGCAGGCGAGGTTGTAGTGCGAGGTCGCGTCGTCGGGGGCGATGGCGATGGCCTGCAGGAGGTCGGCGGTCGCCTTCGCCAGATCGCCGGCTTGGATGCTTTGAACGCCGCGCGAGTCGAGCAACGCCGCGACCGCGCTGCCCAGGTCGACCTCGCCGAGGCCCTCCAGCCGGAAGACGTCGGTGCGGGTGACCGTCGCGGCTCCGGTGAACGCCAGCGCGCGACGTCCGCCGGGGAGGAGCCGCACCTCGCCGATCCACGTGGTGCCCGCCACTGGCAGGCGGTAGGCCGCCAGCTCCTCCGCGCCGCTTGCAAGGCGGACCATCAAGCGGACCTCTCCATCCTCGCGTCGCAGCTCCGCTTCCGCCGGAACCGCTGGATGCGGCAATGCCTGACGCGGGCCGCCGAGGGTCAGAGGTGGCAGCGCGGCGGCCTTCGCCATCTCGAAGCCCTCGGGGCGCAGCGCAGCCAGGGCGGCCTCGGCCGTCCGGGCCGTCGACTCGCCCGCCGCGACGGCATGCGAGACCGCATCGGCCGCGAGGGCTGGGGGGATGGACGTGGAGGTGCGCGGCTTGCTGTCGGGCCCCACCACGTGGACCTGGCCGGAGGCGGGCGAGCCGGGGAACTCGTTGACCTCGGCGAACGCCCAGCTGCCGTCCTCCGAGGCGCCCAGGAACGCCCGCAGCTGCACGGTGCGAGCCGGGGGAACGGAGGCGCAGGCGGGGAGGACCGCCGCGAGGACGACGAGGAGGGAGCGCAGGCTCGGGGCTTTTTGCTGGAGGGTCAACGTGCCGCTATGATAGCGGCCTCCGTGCCGGAGCGAAGACATGCCCGAAGAAAAAACCATCGTCCACAGCGTCGCCGACCTTCTGTCCGAAGTGAAGAAGACGAGCGCCTGTCTCATCGTGGTCTCCGGGCGCACCAGCGTCGGCAAGATGTTCAAGCTCGACCGCCCCGAGATGACCATCGGGCGCAGCGGCGACGCCGACATCATGCTGGACGACGAGGGCGTCTCCCGCCGCCACGCGAAGATCGTGGTGCGCGCGGACGGGTCCGTCCAGCTCGTGGACCTCAACTCCACCAACGGCACGTTCAACAACGGCGACAAAATCGACGTCAGCGCCCTGCACGACGGGGACAAGATCCAGATCGGCTCGGCGACGATCCTGAAGTTCAGCTACCAGGACTCGATCGAAGAGGCGATGACCAAGAACCTCTACGAGTCCGCCACCCGCGACGGGCTGACGCACATCTACAACAAAAAGTACTTCACCGACACGCTCAAGAAGGAATTCGCCTACTGCCTGCGCCACCGGGTGCCGCTGAGCTTGATGATCATGGACATCGATCACTTCAAGCGCATCAACGATACCTACGGCCATCAGGCCGGCGACTACGTGCTGGGCAGGCTCTCGGGGAAGATCAACGACGCCATCCGCGCCGAGGACCTCTTCGCTCGCTACGGCGGGGAGGAGTTCGTGGTGCTCCTGCGCGAGGCGCCCGAAGACAAGTCGTTCATCCTGGCCGAGCGCTTGCGCCGGCTCGTGGAGACGACCGACTTCACCCACAACGGCCAGCAGATCAAGGTCACGATCAGCATCGGCATCGCCACCCTGACCGACGGCGAGTACGCCGACGCCGAGAGCTTCGTGGCGTCCGCGGACAAGCACCTCTACAAGGCCAAGCAGGCCGGTCGCAATCGCGTCGAGGCCCGGATGCTGGGCGGCGGCTGAGAGAACGGGCTTCAGGCCCTAGGCCCTAGGGCTGATTCGCGCTGCAGCGTGGACAACGGCGTTCCAGGCGGCCCCTTGGGGAGCCACCTGGCTTCGGTTGAGCCTTCAGACCCGCGCTCTCTCCATCGTCATGCGGCGAACTTGGTTCTGAAGGACCGCATCGGGTCACCGATGAGCGTGCGCTCCTCGGACTTGGCTTCCACCTTCTCCGCGATCGCCATCACCACGCCGCAGCTCGTGCAGGTGTACGACTTCTCCTCCACCTGGAACCGCGTCGTTCGATGGCAGCGGCAGCAGTACTTGTTGATGGTGTTCATGGCTCTTGCCTCCTTTCCTGGCGCCACGACTCCGTTTGCCCGCTCCCGTCGAAGCCGCCCACGCATGGTGCCTTGAATCCATTTCCATGCGGCTGGCGGTTCCATCGGTTTTCGATGCTTTCCGCGTGCCAAGGACTTCCCTCGCTCGAGGCCCTGACGGTCCCAGCGAAGTTGCGCTTCAATCCTGCGAGGTTGAACGAGTTTTCGATGCGTGGCTGAAGCGGCAGGTTTCCCGCCCCCGCCCAAGGCGTGATCCGGCTGTCCGAAAAGCGGAAACATTTGCAACGTTCACTGGGAAATCTCTGCCATCCCGACAGGTTGTGACTCGTGCAGGCGAGCGGGCGCCGCTGCCGCGCGGGTTCGTTCCGGCAGGAGCTCGCCGGTGCGGTGGGATGCGGGCAGCCACCAAACGGTGACAAGACCGCGACGGGGGGCGTCAATTCTCGGTAGCGAGCGGCAACTCGAGTCCGACGGCGCACTGACGGCCCTTGCCACAAGCCCCAGTACGAGTGCAATGGCGGCTATGTCCGAAGGCGCCCACTCAACCGCCTGCGAATTGACCTGCCGGTCAGCGGGCAGTAGCCTCTCTCGCTTGGCTTTTCTGGGGATCGCCACACAAGGAGTGGCCATGTCGCATCGTCCTTCTGCGGCGCTGGGGCGCGCCGTCTCTGTCCTGTCTGCCTGCACGGTTTTGCTGGCCGGGGCACGAGCCTTCGCCGGTGACCTGCCTCGCGTCCTGGTCCTGCCCTATGCGCCGGTGTACGACGGCCTCGCCAATGCATCGGGTGAGAAGGCCGCCGAGGTGCTGATGAACGAGCTGCGCAGCTCGGAGCAGCTGCAGCTCGTGGCGCTGAAGAAGGAGGCGGTCAGCGCGGCCCCGATCAAGAAGGCAGCCAACCCCGGTCCGGCCAAGGACACCGCGGCCCTGACCGAGGCCAAGGACCGGGTGACCAAGGCCGACGACTTCACCAAGAAGCTCAAGTTCCGCGAGGCGGCCACCGAGGCTCGAGAAGGCCATCACGTTGATGGAGCAGCAGCACCCCTACATCGACTTCGCCGACCTGGTGGGCGCCAACCTGTCCCTGGCGGTCGCCTACTTCCGCCTGGGCCTCGACTCGGACGGCGAGAAGGCCCTGGGCAACGTCGTGCGGCTCGACCCGGAGCGCAAGCTCGATGCCGAGAAGTACCCGCCGGTCTTCATCCGCGCCTTCGACAACGTCAACAAGCGCATCAAGAAGGCGCCGCGCGCCGCCATCGAGGTCAAGCCCACCTCCGGCGGGGCCTCGGTCATCCTCGACGGCCGCGAGGTCGGCCACGCGCCGGTGCTCATCAAAGACGTCATCAAGGGCCCACACTTCCTGCGCGTCGGCGACGGCTGGTCCAACCGCGTCGAGGTCCCTGGCTCCGACACCGTCAAGGTCGCCCCCGACCTCGGCGCGGCGGGCGGACCGGTGCCGGAACTCATCGGGCTGCTGGCACGCAACGTCATCGACGACCTGGTCATCAGCCGCGCGGTCGCGCTGGCCGAGCAGGCCCCGGCCGACTTCGTGGTGCTGGGCGGCGTGCACAAGGAAGGGGACGCCGTCGTCGTCTCCAGCCACCTGCTCAAGGTCGCCAGCAAGAAGACCTGCCTGCTGCAGCGCGTGGTCTTCGACCTGGAGATGCTCGGCGCCGGCATCGAGATCTACAAGGTCGGCGCGGACATCACCAACAAGCTCGACGTCTTCGGCGACGAGGAGAAGCTGCCGGCCAAGGTCGCTCGCGACGCGCTGCCACCAGCCGGCAGGACCGCCACCACCACCATCGCCTCGGTCAGCGCCAGCGGCGGGGAGCACGTCACCGTCGCCTCCACCGACCCCGCCCCGGGCAACGAGCGCGTCGTCCGCAAGACGGACGAGCCCAAGCCCAAGCCCGCCGACGCGCCCACCGTGGCCTCCACCACCGAGGTCCGCAAGGTCACCGCGACCTCCGGCGAGCCGGAGATGATCCCGCTCGAGCCGACGGGCCCGGGCGAGGAGCCCGCCAAGAGGAAGAAGGACAGCGGTGGGCTCGGCACCACCGGCATCGTCCTCATCGTCCTCGCCGTCGTGGCCGTGGCCGCCGGCGGAGGCGTGGGCGGGTACTTCATCGTCGACTCGGCCAACAAGCCCATCACGGGCCGGGGCACCATCCAGTGGTAGACCGGGAGCGGCCAATCCTCATGAACGCGACGCGCCTTCTCTGGACCTCGTCCCTGCTCGCCGCCGTGCTCTTGTCCGGCGGCTGCTTCGACCGCACCAACACGGTCGACGTCCAGCTCATCAAGTCCAACGACTGCGGCTCGGGCCCCGACCCCATGCAGGACGTCACGCACCTCCGAGTGCGCTTCATCGACGCCACCCGCTGTGGCCAGCCCATCGAGGTCGAGGAGAACGGGGAAACGGTCAGCAAGCGGTTCTGCCAGATCGCGGACGGGCTCGAGTGCGGCAGTGACACCGACTGCGGCTTCGGCACGGCGATCAAGGAGAACGTGGTCGAGGTCAGCGCCGGCAAGATGGACTTCGAGCAGCTCGAGGCCGGGCGCGACCTGCAGGTCCAGGTCGCCGGCTTCTCCGGCTCGCCGTCCGACACCGACAGCCGCATCCTCTCCTTCGGCCAGTCGGGCTCCTTCAAGGTGCCCCAGGACAAGGCGGCGGAGCAGCCCGCAGCCAAGGCGCTGGTCTTCTTCCGCCAGGTCGAGAAGTTCTCCCCCGTCAACCTGGGCAGCGACCCCACCGTGCGCACCATGATGAACGAGGCCCGCGCCGGCCACACCGCCACCGTCCTCGACGACGGGCGGGTGCTCATCACCGGCGGCTTCGACACCACCGGCGTCTCCACGGGCAACCTCAAGAAGCCCGAGTTCTGGACCTACAAGGACACCGTCGAGATCTTCGACCCAGCCACCGGCGAGATCACCGCGGACGTGCCCGTCATGAACAAGCTGGGCGTCGTCACCACCAAGCGCGCCTTCCACACCGCTAGCTGGAAGGAGGGCAACCAGGTCCTCATCGCCGGTGGGGAGTACGTCGAGGTCAAGAGCGGGGTGCGCAGCCAGACCCTGCAGTCCAACACCATCCTCTTCGACCCGACCATCACCGACGACAACGGCGTCGCCAAGGGCGGCTGGGCTCCACAGCCTTCGCGCATCATGCGCAGCCGCCATGTGGCCGTCACCGAGCAGACCGGGATGGTCCTGCTCTACGGCGGGCTGTCGTTCGACGGCACCAGCGTCAACGTCCCCACCTACGTCCAGAGCTACGAGTGGTTCGACCCCAGCAAGAACCTCTTCACCAAGCTCGACACCGTCAGCCAGTCGGCCGCGGTCACCGCCGTCGGCCACGTCGCCCTGCCGCTCTACAACGGCAAGTACCTGGGCGTCGTCGGTGGAAGCATGCTGGACACCGGCAACGCCGGGAAGCTCAACAAGGATTGCGCGGTTCGGTTCAACTTGTACAAGGACAGCAAGATGCAGGAGCAGGCCTTCATCTCGCTGCCCGTGCCGCGCACCTACGCGTCCGTCTCCGGCCAGGGCAAGCGCTACATCATCGTAGGCGGCTTCCAGAGCTTCGACCCGAACAACTGGTGGGACCTGCTCCCCGGCAACCCCTACACCGGCACCGACATCCTCAACTTGGCGAACTCCAACAGCCAGCCGGAAATCCTGCAGGGGCCCTCGCTCGACGTGGCGCGCGGGCACACCTGCGCGGTCACCCTCAAGGACGGGCGCATGCTGGTCGTCGGCGGCCGCGGCGGCCGGACGACCATCGAGTCGCTCCCCTCCACCGCCTTCTTCGCCGACGACGGCAACGCCGACCCCATGGCCGCCTTCTCGTTCGAGAAGGGCGACGACATGGCCGACCCGCGCTTCTTCCACACCTGCACGCTGCTCAAGGACGGCTCGGTGCTGGTCACCGGAGGCATCCAGGAGAAGGGCGCGGCGTTCGCGACCCTGCAGACCATGGAGATCTTCGTTCCCCGTCCCGCCAGGGACTGACGCGGCAGGGAAGCCCACTTTCATCCACCCCAAAGGCTTGACGCGGCGGGCAGACCCGCTAGGTTGAGCCCCCTTTTGCTGACGCCTCGACCGGCCCGTAGCGGCGCGGCGAGGACTCTGGAGGTCGTTCAATGGACGCCGCAGTCGTCGTGCTGGGAGTTCTCTTCGCGGTCACCGGGATCGCCGCCGTGCTGCTCTTCCTGCAGCTGGCGCAGGCCCGCTCGCAGGCCAACCAGGCCAAGGCCGACATCGACGGCGTGCGCTCGCGCCTGTCCGCCCTGGAGTCCGACTCGAAGAAGGCGACCGACGCGCTGGAGACCAAGCGCCGCGAGGCCGACGAGCTCAAGGAGAAGCTCAAGGACGTCAAGAAGCGCCGCCACGAGGAGAAGGAGAGCGCTCGCCTCAAGCAGGACATCCAGCACGCCCGCGAGGAGATCGAGCGGGAGATGGAGAAGAAGCTGCAGTCCGCGCGCGAGGAGGCCGAGATCTCCAAGGCGCAGGTCAAGAAGCTCACCGAGGAGGTGGCGACCCTCAAGTCGCGCAAGCCCGAGCGCGCCCCCGAGGCCAAGCCGGCCGAGGCCGCCCCCGCCAAGCCGGTCGAGCCGCCCGCCCCGCTGGTCCCGCGCCAGGCGACCCCGGAAGAGGTCAAGCGCGCCGAGGAGGCCGAGAAGGCCGCCCACCAGGCCAAGCGCAAGGTCGACGAGATCCAGGAGGAGATCAAGCGCGTGCGCGCCCGTGCCGAGACCGACCGCCGCGTCTTCCTGGTCCAGAAGAGCGAGGTCGAGATCGCCAAGGACAAGTTCCGCGCGATGGAGTCCAAAGCCAACGCCCTGGTACTCGAGCGCGACGAGCTGAAGAAAGCCGTCTACCTGCTCGAGAAGGGAGCCAAGAGCGTCAAGCCGACCGCCGAGGCCGCGCCCGAGAAGAAGAAGGAGGCGCCCAAGGCCGAGCCTGTCGAGGCTCCCAAGGCCGCCGAGGCCGCTCCCAAGGCGGACGAGAAGCCGGTCGAGGCCAAGGCCTAGCCGCTTCCTGACGAGATGGATGGCCGAAGGGCCTGCACCCTCCCAGGGCGCAGGCCCTTCTCTCGTTCGGAGGGGCTCCGCCCGGAACGACGAGGGGACTCGGCGCGAGCGAGCGGGTGACAGACCCGCTCGGCCTTCAGCGCTTGCGGAGCATCCGCACCGACTCGGTGCGCGGGTCGAAGAGGATGACCGGCAGCGGGCTCTTGGCGTTGAGCACCCCTGCGACCACGCCGGCGAAGTCGTCCGGCCGGTCGGACAGCGACAGGTCAACTCCTTCGAGCGGGTCGAAGCGGTGGCGCGCCTGGAAGGCCTCGCGAAGGGGCGGGTGCGTCAGCAGCACCGGGTTGATGGCCTCGACGTTCGGCTTCTCGCCGCGCAGCAGCTGGTACTCCTGCAGCCGCGTGGCCATGTCGCTCGGCCACAGCACGAGCGCCTCGGGGAAGCGGACGTCGTCCCACATCGAGTGCACCCGCTCGTCGAAGCGGATCAGCACCGTGCGGCGCTCGAGGCCCGTCCCAGTCCAAGCGACCCCCAGGGCGGCGATGGCCAGGCTGGCGATCAACGCAGCGGGGACGCCCAGCCGAAGGACCGCCTTGAGGCGCGAGGCGCACGCGCCGGAGAGGACGACGGCCAGCGCCATGGGCGCCAGGAAGTACGAGGTGGGGTCGGGCACGCCGTAGCTGAAGGCGTAGATCGTCGAGAGGACGGCCGCCGCAGCGAGAGGCCAGAGGCGGAGGCGGTCCGCGCGGCTCGGGAACGATAACGCCGCCAGCGTGCCCGCCATCGCCGGGGCGAGGACCGGGTAGACGTACCGGGCGAGCAGCGCCTGCTGCTCGGCGGCCGGCGCGAAGCTCCCCAAAAAATGGCGGTACGGTGCGCCCGTCAGGTGCTCCCAGATTCCCGGCCAGCTCGGCGCGAGCGTCGGCCATTGCCACGCAGCCGGGTGGAAGGCGCGCCAGGCGACGAAGAGGTAGCTCGTGAGCGGCAGCAGCGCGGCGGCGACGACGACCAGCGCCTCGAGCCCGCCGGCCCGGTCCTTCTGACGCGCGGCCCAGAAGAGCCCCAGCGACAGCGGAGCAGCGACGAACAGGGCGGTGGCGTGGTGCGCGCCGCCCAGCCCGCACAGCGCTCCCCACACCGCGGCGACGGCGAGGCCACGCCGCCGGCTCCAGGCCTTGGACCCCTCTACCTCGTCGACGAGGACCACGAAGGCGAGGGCGCAGGCGCCGACGAACGCGACGTGCCAGGAGTAGACCTCGGCCAGCACCGCTTCGTAGGTCCAGATGGGATTGAGGGCGAAGAGCGCGAGCGGCAGGAACGCGAGGACGGCGCGGGCGCTCTTCCCGAGTCCGGAAGGCGAGAGCCGCAGGCCGAGCGCGCCGAGGAAGAGGACGGCGAAGGCGCCGCCCACCGCGCTCCAGGCATTGGCGGCGAACGCCCAGCCCGCGCCCAACCCGTGCAGGGCCACGACGAAGAGGTGCCCGAAGAGCGAGTAGAGCGGGTAGCCGGTCGGGTGCCCGACGCCGCCCAGGGCGAGCACCAGGGTGAACTCGCTGCCGTCCTTGTCCCCGGAGACCGGCGGGACCTGGAGGAGGTAGAGGACGAGGCAGGCCAGGGCCGGCAGCGCTGCGAGCTTCAAGTCCGCCCACGCGCGGGGCAGGGCGGCAGAGGTCGGCGGAACAGCCCGAGACGGACGGTCGGAGCGGGCCATCGGCGGGCGATCAGCGCCCGCCGGCGGCGGAGCTGCGGGGAGCGATCGCGCGGTCCACGATCTCCTTCACGCCCGGCTCCTGCAGGAGCAGTTCCCACTCGCCCTGCGAGAGGTAGACGGTGCGCCGCGCCTTGACCCGCGCGAAGTGGAGCACGATGCGCATCTTGCCCGCCTGGTCGGCCTGCTGCTCGACCGCGAGCGTGCCGCCTTCCTCGGACTGGGTGACGATGTCCTTGGAGAGCGAGCGCAGCCGGCGCGAGAGCTTGAGCGCCTGGCGCCCGAGCGGCGTGTCGAAGGTGTGGAAGTGCTTGTTGCGCGAGAGCGGGCGGCCGCTCTCGCCGATGCGCACCACCAGCCTCCGGACGAAGTCGTGCATGGCGCGCGACTCTAGCAAAAAACACCGAGGCCGGCTCCCGCGAAGGGGCCGGCCTCGCTCTCTAACCTTGCGTTACTGCTTGGAAATCAGGCGCTGGCCTGCGGAGTCGCCGCGGGAGCAGGCGGGGGAGGCTCGGCCGGGGCCGGCGCCGCCGGCTTCTTGCCCGGGGTCACGTTCCACAGGTTGACGATGAGCGCGAAGCCGACGATGGCGAACGGGATCGGCGCCCACTGCCAGGCCTTCCAGCCCCAGTGGTCGAGCAGGTAGGCCATGCCCGGGCCGACGAAGGCGGCCGCGACGTACTGCATGCCGTCGAAGAGGCCGGCCGCAGTGGCCGCCGCCTTCTTGCCGCCGAAGTCCATCGACGCCGCGCCGCCGATCATGCCGTGGGCGCCGTTGACGAAGAAGGAGAGCAGCGCCAGGCAGAGCGCGGTGATCCACGGGTTGGGGCCGATGAGGCGGTCGGACAGGCCGAAGAGCGCCAGCATGCCGGCCATGCCGATGAAGCCGATGGTGACCACTGGCGCGCGGCGGGTCTTGAAGATGCGGTCGCTGGCGTAGCCGAAGGCGAAGCCGCCGGCGATGCCCAGCAGCGCGATGCCCCAGGCCGCGGTCTGGTAGGACCACAGGCTCGACTTGTCCATGCCGGGCGGCACGAAGTTGTTGGCGAAGTACTTGCCCCACCAGCTGTCCACCGTGGTGCGGCGGACCATGCCCAGCATCATCGAGCAGAAGGCGATGATCCACGCGGCCTTGCTGGTGAAGACCTTCTTGAGCACGAAGGTCAGGCCCACCGGGCCGCCGCCGCCCTCGGTGGCGCTGCCGTCGCCGGTGTCCATCTCCTCGAAGCCCGCGTCCTTGGGCGAGTTGGTCATCAGGAAGAGGTTCGCCAGGAACAGCGCGCCGACGATGAGGCCCGGCAGCAGGAAGGCGTAGGCCAGCCCGAGGTTGACGGCCAGCAGCGGCGCGCCGGAGAAGGACAGGATGAGGCCGAAGCGGATGAGCACGCCGAAGATGCCCGAGAAGCCGCCGCGCTCGCGCACGTGGAACCACTGGGCGTTGACCTTGACGATGGAGAGCGCGCCGAAGGACTGGAAGTAGGCGTTGACGCCCCAGATGCCGACCAGGATGAGGCAGGCGACGTCGGGGGTGAGCCCGAAGGAGAGCACCGCCGGGGTGAGGACCTTGATGGCCGCGTGGCCGTGGCCGCCCGCGGCGCGCTCGATGACCGCCGGGGTCTGGACCAGCAGGATGATGCAGCCGAAGGCCAGGTTCATCAGCGTGACGCCGATGGCCCCGGTGAGGAACGCCTTCTTGCCGCCGATGCGGTCCGAGAGCGGGCCGTTGAAGAAGACCGACAAGCCGTAGACCGCCGGCAGCATCGTCTCGAAGTAGCCCAGCTGCGCGTTCGACCAGCCGAAGGTCGTCTGCAGGTTGTCCATCAGGGCGTTGAAGTTGTAGCGCGTCATGTAGAAGAACGCGTACAGCAGGCCCAGGACCATCCAGTTCTGCATGCGGCGCTTCTGGAACTTCGGGTCCGCGAAGGCGGCCGGGATCGGCGCGGCCGAGGCGGAGACGACGGGAGCGGACATGGGGACTCCGATGCTTGTGATTCGGTCGCTGGCGATAAGACCCGATGGTCCCTGCTTTGGCAAGGAACCAACAGCGCGGTAATCAAGGGCCATGCGCGCTCTCGCCGTCATCCCCGCCCGCTGGGCCTCGACCCGCTTCCCGGGCAAGCCGCTCGCCCGCCTGCAGGGCAAGCCGATGATCGAGCACGTCTGGTCACGGGTGAGCCGGGTGCGCGGCCTCGCGGGCGTGCTGGTGGCCACCGACGACGAGCGGATCGCCCAGGCGGTGCGCGGCTTCGGCGGCGAGGTGGCGATGACCGGCGAGTGCCGCACCGGGACCGACCGCGTGCGCGAGGCGCTGCGGGGCCGCGACGCGGACGTGGCGCTCAACGTCCAGGGCGACGAACCGCTCATCGAGCCGACCTGCCTGGAGGCCCTGCTCGCCGTCTTCGCCGACCCCAAGGTTCGCATGGCGACGCTGATGCGGCCGCTGGCGCCGGGAGAGGCGGAGAACCCGAACGTGGTCAAGGTGGTGACCGGGCTCAGCGGCGACGCGCTCTACTTCTCACGCTCGGCGATCCCCTTCGTGCGCCAGGGGCCCGCGCCGTCCTTCGCCCACGTTGGGGTCTATGCCTACCGCCGCGCCCTGCTGGAGGCGCTGGCGGAGCTGCCCACCACGCCGCTCGAACGGGCCGAGGCGCTCGAGCAGCTACGGGTGCTCGAGCACGGCATCGCCATCCGCGTCGTGCCCACGGAGTACCGCAGCCTGGGCGTCGATGTGCCCGAGGACCTGGGGAGGGCGGAAGCGGCGCTGGCGCTGGCCTCGAAGAAGCTCTAACCCGTCTTCGGCGGCTCCATCGCCGGCGCTGCCGCGGCCGCGGGGCTGTTCGCTGGGGCCTTCAGGAACCGGTCCGAGAGCTTCTGACCTTCGTACTGGTCGAACGGCTCGCGGGCGATCTCCTCGCGGCGGCTGACCGCGTGGAAGGTCTTCTCCACCATCGCCCCGAACACCTTGCAGTCCTCGGCGAGACGGGTCCGGCTGGCGCCGGTGGGCTGCACCTCGGACTCCTGCACGATTGACGCGAAGCGCTCGAACGGCTCGAAGTCGGCGTAGCGCAACAGCTGGTACGAGACGTCGCGGAAGTAGAGCGCGAAGCCCTTGAGCGCGGCGAGGGCGCGCGCCGTGTCGGCGTCGTTTCCGACCGGGCCCAGCGCCTGCTCGGCGACCGCGCAGATCTCGCGGTAGGCGAAGAGGTCCAGCCGCAGCCGCCGCGCCTGCTCGTGCCGCTCGGACACCGCGTCGAAGAGCGAGTTGATCTCCAGCCTCGGGACTGAAGATCCGGGCGAGGTCGGTCACCGCCTTGCGGCACATCCTGCTCAGGTCCTCGCGAGCCTTGCCCGGCGCGGTCGGCGAGGGCGCGCCGGTGCCAGCCAGGTCCTGCTTGACCACCCGCGAGGTCTCCGCGCGGATCTCCTGGGCGATGCGGATGGCCGCCGCCGACTTCTCGGGCCCCAGCCGGGTCAGGGTCGCCGCCAGGTCGCCTTCGAGGAACGCGGTGGCCGAGGCGATCTCCGAGCGGACCAGCGCCAGCACCACCTGGGCGCGCCGGGTGGCGACCTCGGTGGGGCCGGGCACGTAGCGCAGGTAGTGCAGGACGCGGAAGAGGGCCAGGAACGCCGTCGAGACCGGGCGCTTGGCGGGTGGCTCCAGCGTCTTGCCCAGCTCGAGGATGCGAACGTTCTTGATCCGGTCGTACTCGGGACGGAACTCCAGCGGCCGGAACGGCTTGAAGTGCTTGTTGAGCGCGATGTGCCAGAGCGCCAGCTGGCCGACGTCGGCGAAGAGCTGGTAGTTGGTCCCGTCGAGCCGCTGCAGCTGGTCGAGCACGCCGCGCAGGGCCACGAAGCCCTGGCGCAACAGGAACAGGCTCTCCTGGGGCGTCGACTGCTCGAGCTCGGCTTCGATCAACTCGCGGCGCACACGCTCGTCGGTGACGCGCGTCTCCAGGTACTTGCGAAAGACCAGGCGCCGGTCGCTGGGCGGGTCGAGCAGGAAGCGCGCGAGCCGGATGCAGCGGTTGACGGCGTCGCGGACCGCGGAGAAGCTCGTCGGCGAAGTCGCGGGCCACCACCGGGCCGTCGTCGTCGAGCGGCAGGTTGTGCAGGTTGAAGAAGCGCTCCAGGCCGCGCAGGAGCATCTCGAACTCGAACAGGATCTCCTCGCGGCCGTCGACCGCCAGCGAGCGCAGCCAGCGCTCCCGCTCGGCCAAGAAGCCTGCGCGCAGCCGCTGGCTGTCCTTCATCAGCTCGAAGAAGAAATCGCGGGCGAAGCGGGCGCGGTCGGTCGACATGCGAGGGTGAGCCTAACCCAAGGTTCGCAGGTGCGCGAAGACCTGGCGGTTTGCCTGTAGCGGTTTGCCGGGGGTCCGGGTGCTAGAATCGGGCCTCCGATGGCGCCGCACGATCCCAACGAGAAACCCGCTCCCGAGGACACGCCTGCCCAGGAGCCGGCCCCCGCCCCCGGGCCGCCGGCGCGCTCGGGGCCCGACCGCTTCCAGGATGGCTCCTCGCAGCGCAAACCGGCCTTCGTCCTCAAGCCGGAGCGCAACGAGCCCTCGGGCATCCCGCGCAGCCGCGTGCTCGACCCGCGGCTGATCCCCGTCGTCCCGCCCTCGGTCACCACCGACCCGGCGCGCCAGTTCCACGCGCTGCTCGGCCTGCCCAAGGCCATGGCGCCCAAGCCTCTGCCGCCCAGGGTCGAGGAGCCGCCGCCTCCCCCGCCCAAGCCGAGAGCCGAGCCGAGGGTGAAGCCTAAGCCGGCCGCCCAGGCTGCACCGCCCAAGGTCGAGACCAAGCCCGAACCGCCCCAGGCGCCAGCGGAGATCGAGAAGATCCTCAAGACGCTGCCGCCAGCGCGGGCGCACATCATCCGGCAGGTGATCACCGGGCCGGAGAGCCGGCTCAAGCGGGCGCTGCGGGCGTTCATCGAGGACCCGAAGTTCAAGGGGCTCGACTTCGAGGCGCAGCGGCGGGCGCTGGCGGCGTTCGACCTGCGGTACTGAGCGCGATCGCCGACCGGCCTCGACGGGTACGGGCGCCGCCGTCGGACAGCGTCCTTGAACCCGGTCGTCCGAGGCGGCACTCTCCGTCGCCGTGAACCTCATCCTGCTGGAGCAAGGCGACCTCGCCGCCGACGGAACCGCGCGCCTCACCGGTCGCCGGGCCCGCCACGTCCGCGAGGTCCACCGCGCGAAGATCGGCGACGAGCTGACCGTCGGCCAGGTCGGCGGGCAGATGGGCAAGGGCAAGGTCGTCCGCTGGGAGCGCGACGAGGTGGTCCTGGAGGTCCGGCTGGACACGTCGCCTCCGCCGCCTTCGGGCGTCGAGCTGCTGCTCGCCATGCCGCGCCCGAAGATCCTCAAGAAGGTCCTGCAGGCGGCCAGCTCGCTCGGCATCAAGCGCGTGGTGCTTCTCAACAGCTACCGCGTCGAGAAGAGCTACTTCGACTCGCCGCTGCTCGCCGCCGAAGACATCCACGAGCACCTGGTGCTCGGCCTCGAGCAGGCGCGCGACACCGTCCTCCCCGAGGTGCGCATCGAGAAGCGCTTCAAGCCGTTCGTCGAGGACGTCTCCGATGCGCTCTGGTCCGGCGCGAAGAGGCTCGTGGCGCACCCGGTGCCGGAGGCTCCGCTCGCGCCGGGGGGAGCGGGCACCGAGCGCGACAGGGTGGTGGTGGCCATCGGCCCCGAGGGCGGGTGGATCCCTTTCGAGGTCGAGCTGCTGGAGATGCACGGCTTCGCGCGCTTCAGCCTCGGCGCGCGGATCCTCCGCGTGGACGTGGCAGTGCCGTACATCGTGGCGCAGCTCGACCTGGCACGACGGCTGGCGAACCCCTGACCCGGCGGAGCCGGATCCACGAGGGTTGCGTGGGGCCTCGGGCTGCGGGCCCCGGGCTTCGGGCCAAGCCGTCGGCCTGCAGTGCCCGTGGCCAGAAGTCCAAGGCCTCAAGCCGTCCCTTCGTCGTGGATTCTTTGCCAAGGTGGCAAAGACCTTACAAAGACCCTACGACGAAGGGACCAACCGTCGCGGTTGGGCGGGATGTCTACTCCACTTGCCCGAGCAGCCCGACGTCGGCCTCGGGGAGCCGAACCCAGCTGACCTGGCGCTCCGGCCAGCGGAAGGCGCCGACGCAGCTGCCGGCGTTGCCGTCCGGGACTCCGCTGTAGTCCACGCAGACGAACTTCACGTGCTCGGAGACCTGCAGGTTGCCTGCGCGCGGGGCGCTCGAGGCGTTGCGTCTCTGCCAGTCGCGCAGCGGGTCGGTCCCGGGCGGGTGGGGCGGCGCGAACGCGTCGTGGAGGCCGGGCATCGGCGGCAGGTTCCAGTAGTGGCCGAAGACGGTGAGCTTGTCGGCCGGGACCGGCGGGTTCTCCAGGTCCCACCAGGTCACTCGGGCGCGGTCGCGCACCTTGCCGTCGCGGTCCCGGAACTTCGTCGGGGTCTCGACCTCGTAGCCCTTGAGCAGCAGCTCCTGCGCCGGGTCGCGCTGATCCTGGAAGTGCGACCGGCTGATTCCTTCGCGCAGCCCGTGGTGATCCCAAGGGCTCTCGAGCGCGACGTGCCGGTGCAGCCAGTGGGTCGTCAGCGACCCTTTGGGGCGTAGGCCGCGCGGGGCGAGCGGCTCCTTCACGGCGTCGAAGGCGGTCTGGTGCCAGACGGCATGGACGAGCCGCAGCTCCGGCAGGTCGACCGCCATCGGCAGCTCGCGCATCCGGTCCAGGATCGGTTGCCAAGAGAGGCGGTCCGCGAGCACGGCCTCGCAGGTGTCGCGGTTGGAGCTCTTCACCTTCATCTGCCCTAGCGCCCAGCCCACGAGGTTGAACTCGTGGTTGCCCATCAGGCAGAAGGCTCGCCCGGCGTCGGCGAGGCCGAAGACGAGCTTGGCGACCCCTAGGCTGTCGGGGCCGCGGTCGGTGAGGTCCCCCAGGAAGACCAAGGTGCGCCCGTCGGGGTGCGTCCAGCCGTCGTCGACGCGGTAGCCCAGATGGCGGCCGAGCGCGCGCAGCGCCTGGAGCTGTCCGTGGACATCGCCGACGATGTCGAGCCTGTGCGGCGCGGTGCTCATGCAGTCTCCCGAGCGAGCTTCGAGGGGAATCTACCATCCGGCCTTGGATGTCACGGCCGAGGGCTTGCTCGCCTGCACCCTCGGGGCGAGATTTTTTCCCGGGGCCTTTCGATGAAGCGGTGGGGGTGGCCGTTCCTCGCGCTGGCGCTGGTCGCGGCCATGGCCTGGCTGTGGCGGATGGCCCTCGAAGGCCCGCCGCACCCTGGCCCTTCCCCCATTCAAGAGGCGGCCTATCCGGCCGACTCCGGGACCGCCCGGCGCTGACGGCTGGCTCTCAAGACTTCGTCGGAAGGGAAGCGGAGCGGCCGACGAAGTCGAGTGTCAGGACTGCGGCAGGCCAGACCAGCTCGTGAAGTCGGGCGGCCCGGCGGCCGGGCGCACGTCCACGGTGAACCCGGTCAGGTGCGCCATGCCCGAGAGCGGATCGAGCCGGCCCGGCCCGTCGGCGGCGAGGAGGTTCACGTTGACGCCGCGGGCCTTCTTGGCGACCGAGAGCCCGGTGGCGTGCTGGTGGCCCCAGCCGTGCGGCAGCGCGACCGTGCCGGGCATCAGGTCGGAGAGGAGCTTGAGGCCGACCCGGACGGTGGCGACGTCGGAGCTCACGTCCACGAACGCGCCGTCGGCGAGCGAGAGCCGCGCCGCGTCGTCGGGGTGCATGTAGAGGAAGTTGGTGCCGTCCTCCTGCTGGACGAAGTCCTCCAGGTTGTGCGTCCAGGAGTTCTGCGTCACCACTGCGCGCTTGCTGATGAGCTTGAAGCGGCCCAGCTCGCCGATCTCGCGCTCAAAGAACGGCTCGAGCACCTGCTGCGCCCGCTCCACGAGCTCGACCGGGGCGAGGTGGACCTTGCCGTCCTCGGTCAGCACGCGCTGGCCCAGGAAGTCGCCGGCCGCCTGGGCCGGCCGCAAAAGGCCATGCGGATGCGCGAGCAGGTCGGCGAACCGGCCTTGGCGCGTGAGGCGCAGGAGCATCGAGAGCAAGCGCTCTTGCGGCACGGCGTGCTCGCCGCGGTGCAGGAAGGCCATCGCCTCCATCGCCTTCTGGGCCACGCGCGAGCCGAAGAGCGGGGCGCCGCTCGCCTTGCACAGGTCGAGGTAGATGGTGGCCTCGTCGCGCTGCTCTCCCTGGGGCTCGACGATGAGCCGCGTGGCCTGCAGGTACGGCCGCAGCTGCAGGCCGAGCATCAGCGGGAAGATGAAGGGCAGGTCGGGCCGCTGCAGCGGCGAGGTGCAGGGCAGGGTGTAGTGCGCCAGCGAGCCGGTCTCGTTGCGGAACAGGTCGAGCGTGACCAGCAGCTCGAGCTTGCCGAACGCCTCGCGCAACCGGCCGGCGTTGGCCATGGTGATCAGCGGGTTGCCGCCGGTGACGAACAGCGCGCGCACCTGGCCCCTGCCCGGCGTGAGGATCTCGTCGGCCAGCAGCCCGCCGGCGAAGGCGTCGTTGACCGAGGGCAGGTTGCCCACGCGCGAGCGGTCGTCGCGCAGGAGCGTGCCGCTCTTCTTGCCGAAGGCCGGGAAGTCGATGACGCCATGGCCGACCCGGGTGCCGCCCTCGCGGTCGAGGTTGCCGGAGGCGGCGTTGATCACCTCCGCCAGCCAGAAGCCGAGCGCGCCGTGGCTGCCCATGTTCACGCCGGTCGAGCAGTACAGCGCGGCGCCGTTGCTGGTCCGGAAGGCGGTGACCATCTCGCGCAGGCGCGCGGCGGGCACCCGGGTGACCTCCTCGGCGCGCTCCGGCGTCCAGGGCCTGGCCAGCTCGGCGACGCGGTCGAAGCCGGTCGTGAAGCGGTCGAGGCGCGCGCGGTCGACGCCGCCCTGGGAGACGAGCTCGTTCAGGAAAGCGAGGAAGAAGAAGACGTCGGTGTTGGGGCGGATGAAGACGTGCTCGCCCGCCCGGGCGGTCTCGGTGCGGCGCGGGTCGACGACGAACAGCCGCCCGCCGCGCTTGCCGATCTCCTGCAGCCGGCGCAGCGAGTGCGGCACCTGGCCGAAGCTCCACTTGGAGATGACCGGGTTGGCGCCGACGACGATCAGGCAGCTCGTCCGCTCGAGGTCCGGGAAGGGCTGGGTGAAGGGGTAGCCGTACAGCGCGCGCGCGACCGCGAACTTGTTCGAGCAGTCCTGCGTCGACGACGAGTAGGAGCTCTTCGAGCCCAGCCCGTACATGAAGCCTTGGGCGAAGACCGGGTGCAGCACGCCGAAGCCCGCCGCGGTCCCCACGTACATGCCGATGGAGTCCGGCCCGTGCTCGGCCTTGAGCGCGCGGACCTTGGCGCCGATCTCCGCGTTGGCCTGCTCCCAGCTGATGCGCTCCCAGCGGTCGCCGACGCGCTTCTCCGGATACTGCAACCGGTCGGGCGAGTCGTAGAGCAGGTGCTGCTTGAGCCCTTTGACGCAGGCGAAGCCTTCCGTAGCGACGTGGCGCTCGTCGGGTCGGATGCGGACGATGCGGCCGTCCTCGAGGTCGACTTCGAGGCCGCAGAGCGCCTCGCAGATGCGGCAGAACGTGGTGCGAGTCTCGGTGCGCATGGGTCGCGCATCCTACTCGGGCCTCGTCCGATTCAGGACAGGAAAGCCCGACCCACCCCGAGGGGGAGCGCTTGTGCGAATTCGCACGTCTCGCGGGCTGGAAGCTGTGGTTTTTCGGGTACTTGGGCTAAATGGACACGCTTTCGCGAGCGTCCCAACCGTCCGACCGGCACCGACGCCGGCTGCTCCTGGAGGAAACCCGATGCGCTCCACCCTGGCTCTCGCCGCCGCTGCCTCTCTGGCCCTGGCCGGCCTCGCCCGCGCCGACATTCCGCCGGGGCCTCCCCCCGCTCCGGCCCCCGCGCCGGCGCCTGCTCCGGCACCTGCGCCAGCCCCCGCACCGGCGCCCGCGGCCAAGCTCACGGCGAAGGAGATCCTCGACAAGATGGATTGGACCCTGAACCGCTTCGCCGACCAGACGATGGAGATGGGGCTGACGGTCAAGGACACCAACGGCGCCACCAAGACCTACGACTTCACGATGTACCAGAAGGGCGACACCAAGCGGATGCTCAAGTTCACCTCCGGCGAGATGAAGGGCATGGCCACGCTCGTCGAGGACCGCAACTCGGTCTACGTCTACCTGCCGGGCTTCAAGAAGGTCCGCCGCGTCACCGCCAACACCATGAGCCAGGGCTTCGCCGGCTCGGACATGTCCACCGACGACATGGCCATCACCGCGTGGGGAAAGAGCTGGACCCCGACGCTGGAGAAGGAAGAGGCCGATGCCTGGTGGCTGTCCCTGACCCCGGGAAAGGACGAGAAGTCCGAGTACACGATGGTCAAGCACAAGATCGACAAGAAGAACTTCAACCAGATGGAGACGCACTACTACAAGGGCTCCGAGCTGGTGAAGAAGCTGGTGGGCAGCGGCTCCAAGGACCTGGGCAACGGCGTCGTGCGCAACATGCACGTGGAGATCTCCGACCCGCGCACCGGCCACGCCACCATCATGGAGACCAAGTCCTTCAAGTACGACACCGGGCTCTCGGACGACCTCTTCACCGTCCGCCAGCTCCAGTGGGGCAAGTAGCCGTCTGATTCCTTTGCTCCGGAGTCGGGGATCCCTCGACTCCGGCATCGCTTCGCGCTGCCTACGCTCGGGATGACCGGGCTTCCGAGGAGAGGTATGAACCGCACCCGCACCGGCCTGGTGGCCGCCCTGCTCGTGTTGCTTCCGGCGGCCGCGTCCGCCGCGCCCGAGTGGCTCGACAAGAATCAGCTTCTCTGGCTACGTGCAGAGCGACATCCGCTTCGACATCGAGGACTACCGCGGCGCCAAGAGCGGCGATGGCTACAAGTTCTCGACCAACCGCAACGACCTCGACCTGCGCCTGGAGGTCACGCCCATCGAGCAGCTGGCGGCGGTGGTCGACGCGCGGCTGCGCTTCTACGGGATGATGGAGGCCAACACGCTGGTGCAGACGAACGACCGCAACAAGGTCGACCCGTTCAGCGTGCAGCTCGACCAGGCGTACCTGGCGGTCAAGGGCGTGCCCTTCAAGTGGATGGACCTCAAGCTCGGCCGCATGGTCCAGACCTGGGGCTCGGCGGACATGTTCAACCCGACCGACAACATCAACGGGCACGACTTCTCGGACCCGATGGACTACGCGCGCAAGGTGCCCAACCAGATGGTCGAGCTGGACCTGTACCCGACCAACTGGCTGACCATCAACGCGGTCTGGGTGCCCATCTTCAAGCCCAGCCAGCTGCCGTCGTCGGCCTCGTTCGGCTTCGCGGTGGAGCGCGACGCCAAGGGGTGCCTGGCCTCCATGCCGGCGCCGCCGCTCTCGGCCGAGAACGCCAAGCGGCTCACCGACACCTTCGGCGCGCTCGACCCCTGCATGCTCAACTTCGCCGACCCCCAGGTGAAGCTGGTCATGCCCTCCGACAACATCGACAACTCGCAGGTCGCGCTGCGCGCCCGCCTGAGGCTGGGCGACCTGGACCTCGGCCTCTCCTACTACTACGGCCGCTTCAGCTTCCCGGTGGCCTACACCGCCGTGGCCACCACCGGCCCGTCGGCCTCCGACCCCTCGAAGATCGACGTGAATTACGTCGCCGAGGTGATGTACCCGCGTATCCAGGTCGCCGGCCTGGACTTCAGCTACACCGCGCCGTGGATGTTCGACATCGGCCTGGTCGGCGAGCTCGCCGTCTACTTCCCCGAAGAGGTGGACTTCGCGGTGCGCGCCTACAACGGCGGCGAGAAGGTGCTCGAGCTTCGCGACGTCAACGTGCCGTCCACGCCGTTCATCAAGGCGACCGTCGGCCTCGACTACGCGTTCACCAAGTGGCTGATGGTCAACGCGATGTACATCCACGGCTTCTTCGACGAGTTCAACGACAAGTACGGCCTGCACAACTACGTGGCGCTCACCCCGCGCATGAGCTTCCTGGACGACTCGCTCAAGATCCAGATCAGCGCCATCCTCGACTGCAACGACTTGTCGAACCAGGTGAACCCCGAGCTGCTCTGGGTGGTGGTCCCCGGCGTCGAGGTTTCGCTGGGCGCGTGGATCTACGGCGGCACCACCCACCCGCTGGACAAGAACGGCGACGGCCAGCCGGACGCCATGGACTACTCCGCGCGCAGCAAGTTCGGCCAGAAGGCCTCGGGCCGCAACGTGGCCTATCTGCGCGCCAAGGCGATGTGGTGAGAGGCGAGGCGACGACCATGACGACTCTGCGAATGATCCTGATGGCGGCCGCGCTCCTCTCGACTGCGGCCTGTGGCTGGAAGTCCGATGGCCTGGAGCGGCTGGAGGAGCTGTACCCGACGCCGGTGGTGCAGCCTGACGCCGGTCCGCCCCCGGACCCGTGCCCCATGCCCGACGACTCGGCGGCCACGCCGGCCAACGTCAGCGGCACCTGCGGCGACGGCCTCGGCTCGGGGCGGTGGGCGGTGCGCATGGTGCAGTTCGGCAGCATGAGCCCGGCGGGCTCGCCCTGGCGCATCACGCTGACCGACCACTTCCTGGCGAAGGCCAGCGCCGACGGAAAGGCGCTGGAGCTGACCTTCTGCACCCAGACCTCCTCGCTGACCAAGAGCGACGGCAGCCCGGTCGCTCTGGGCATCACCAGCATGCCGGACAAGACCCGCAAGGCCATCGGCTCGCATACGCTAACCCTGCCGCTCGCCGACGGATCGCTCGCCTCGGGAGACGTCGCCTGGCTGTGGGGCGTCAAGGACCTGGCCAACCCGCTGACCGACCCGCTACCGACCGACAAGGCTGACGCAAAGGTCTGGGACGAGGACGAAGACGGCAACCCCGGCGTGACCGTGGACGTCGTCAACCCGACCGGCCAGCGCTTCATGGCCCGCCGTTCGAAGTGGGCGTTCGGGCAGACCGCGGTGACGGAGCAGTGGGCGACCGGGACGCTGACCTTCGCCGTCACCGAGAACGCGCTCGACGCCACCAACTCGCTGCTCAAGACCGTGGCGCCCATCAGCGTGCGCAGCGAGTGCACCAGCCGCTACCAGATGCGCTGCGTCGACGCCGCGTACACCTGCGAGCAGCTCGTCGCCAACGCCAAGGCGCTTTGGCGCGACGCCCCGGCGCCTTAGCCGACGCTCGAAGCACCCTTCCAGGCCGCCCGCGGAGGCTTGCCGGTACGACGCCGGCGCTCCGTCCGGGCGGCCTCGCCTCGTGAGGAACTCCAACATGAACGCCTGGGACCGCCTCGTCTCCGCCGTGGTGCGCAAGCGCTGGATCGCGCTCGCCGCCTCCGCCGCCCTCACCGCCGGCGCCGCCACGCTCTCGCTCGGCATCCCGTACACCTCCGGCGTCGCCGAGTACCTGCCGGCGAGCGTCCCGGAGGTGAAGGCCTGGCGCGAGCTGACCGACCGCTTCGAGGGCCTCTCCGCGCTGATGGTGGGACTCGAGGAGCCGGCGGGCCCCTTGAGCCCCGAGGGACTGGCGGCGCTGCAGCGGGTGACCGACAAGCTGGCCGAGCAGAAGGCGGCGGGCATTCTGGGCGCGCGCAGCCTCACCAACATCCCCACCGCGCGCGAGACCCCGGACGGCCTGGTCAACGAGCTGATGATGACCGCGGTCCCCAAGGACAAGGCCGGCCTGGAGGCGCTCTCCAAGCGCATCAGCGCCGACCTGCAGGTCAACGGCTCGATGATCAGCCGCGACCAGTGGGGCTACGCGGTGCTGGTGCGCGCCGATCCGCGCAAGGACACCAGCGCCATCGCCAAGCTCGTCGAGGACATCGTGGAGAAGGAGAAGGGGCCGCTGAAGAGCTACTACTTCGGCGCGCCGTTCTTCACCAACCAGATCACCAAGAAGGTCTTCGCTCAGCTCTCCTGGATCGTCCCGGTCTTCGCGTTGCTGCTGGTGGTGGTGCTGGCGCTCGGCGTGCGCCGCCCGGCCGTCATCGGGCTCATCCTGGGCGCGTCGGGCCTTTCGCTCGTCTGGTGGCTGGGGCTCGTGCGCCTGTTCGGCCTGGGCCTGTCGCAGACCTCCGCGGGCGCGGCGCTGCCGTTGTTGGTGCTGGCCGCCGCGGCCTATGCGCGCGGCCTGCAGGTGCGCCTGACGTCCCGGAAGCCGGAGGAGAACCCGTTCCCGCTGCCGGTCGCCGCCACGCTCATGGCCCTGGCCCTGGCCAACCTGGCGCTGGCGCGGTTCACCATCGAGTACCTGGCGTTCTTCGGCGCCACCGTGGCGGCGGGCCTGCTGGCCATCGCGCTCTTCGGCCTGCTCGCCTTCGCTCCCGCGGCCTCGCTGCTGGCGCCGACCCCGCATGTCGACGCGCCGCCGCGCAAGCACTTCAAGACCAACGCCGGCCTCGCCGTGGCCGTCGCCGCGATGCTCGTCTTCGGCTACCTCGCCTCGGGCGTGCGCTTCCTGATGACGCCGCAGGCGATGTTCGCTCCCGGTGACGAGGTGGGGCAGACGCTCTCCTTCTTCGACCGGCGCTTCGGCGGCACCGACGTCATCCAGCTCTCGTACAAGGGCAACCTGCGCGATCCGTCGGTCGCCGCTCGTCTCCTGCGCCTGACCGACCTGCTCGAGGGCGCCCAGGCCTACGGCGACGTCCGCTCGGTGGCCCAGATCGTGGGCTTCCTGAACAAGGGCTTCACCGGCCTGCACCGCATCCCGGCGAGCGCCGAGGGGCTCAACAACATCTGGTTCTTCCTGGAGGGCAGCTCGGACGTGAAGAACCTCGTCTCCGACTCCCGCGACGAGGCGATGCTGGTGCTGCGCGTCCCGGTGCGGCCGGACAAGCCCATGTCCGAGCTCCTGGCCACCGCGCAGGCGGCCATCCGCGGCTCGAGCGAGATGGGCAAGGAAGGCGCACGGCTGAGGCTCGCCGCGCTCGGCCGGGCCTTCAAGGTCGAGCTCGCACCGGCGCAGATCGACGCGGTGGTCACCGCCGCCGCGAGCGCCCCAGCACCGGAAGAGGCCAAGGTCGTCGACGAGCGGGTGCTGGCGAGCCTCCAGGCGTTCCTCAAGTCGAACGACGCGCCGTATCAGCCGACGGAGGAGGAGGGGAAGAAGCTCGACGCGGCGTTCGCCGTGCCGGAGGCCGAGCGCAAGCCGAAGCTGACCGCGGCGGCCGAGTCCTTCCCGGACCTGGTGAAGGGCGGCATGGCTGGCGACTTCGTGGAGACCCTCGTCTCTCGCGAGAAGGACCTGCGGCTCTCCACCCGCAGCCAGGTGCTCGCCCAGAAGCTGCTCGCGGGCAAGGCCGGCGTGCCTGAGAACCTCGAGGTGCGCGCCACCGGCGTCATCGCCGACCTGCTTGATCCGCAGGAGAAGGCGGGCGCCGAGGTCCCGGTGCTGGTCAGCGGGATGCCGGCGGTGGCCGACAAGATCGAGGGCAGCCTCATCGCCGGCCTGTGGAAGGCCATCGCGGCGCTGCTCGGCCTGGGCGCCGTCTTCGCCTTCGCGTTCCAGTGCGGCTACCGCAAGGTGGTGCGCGCGGTGCTCGAGGGCGCGCTGGCGACGGCGCTCACCTTGTCCGTGTGCCGCCTGACCGGGCTGCAGGTCGACGCGGGCTCGGCGACGCTCTACCTGCTCCCGCCGATGCTGGCCTTCCTGACCTCGGGCTGGGTCGGCCACGCCAACGGCCACTCCCGGCGCTACCCGGCGACCTACCTGCTCGCGCTGGCGGCCTCGGGCTGCAGCCTCCTGTTCACCGGCGTCTTGCCGGTCATGCGCATCGGCGCGGGGATGGCCATCGGGCTTTGCTCGGTGGTGCTGGTGTCCTACATCTCCGGCATCTTCCGCACCGAGCCTGCTCCCGGAAGCCCGGTGGCCGAGGGCTGAAAGTCCAGTAAGGACGGCAGGTTGAAGGCCTGATTTTGAGGCCTCAGGAAGGCACCTGTGAGCTTCCTGGGCGGCTCGCCCTGGGACTGTGGAGAGGCCAGTCCCATTGAAGTGGGGCTGGCCGGCCAGAGGCGGGTCAGACGGCCAGCCAGAGGCCTTCCAGGCCGTTCTCGCCATTTGGGAACTGCCGGCGACGCCTCCGAGCCGGATCTGAGGCGCGGCGTGACCGACCCGCGACGGCGTGATCCGGATCACGCGGCTTGCGGCTATGCTGCCGCCGGCGTTGGAGCTGGCGGGTCACATCTTGGAGGCATTCATGGGACGGCTGTTCGAGCCTCGCTGTGCGCTGGTGGGCATGGTTCACCTACTTCCGCTACCCGGCTCCCCGGGCTGGAAGGGCTCGATGGCGGAGCTGGAAGACCGTGCGCTCATGGACGCGCGCGCGCTCAAGGAGGGCGGCGCCGACGCCATCCTCATCGAGAACATGGGCGACCTGCCGTACCTGAACGGCCGGGTGGACCCGGAGACGGTTGCGGCGATGGCGGTGCTCACCCGGGACGTCGTCCGGGAGGCGGGGCTGCCGGCGGGCGTGCAGGTCCTGGCCGGAGCCAACCGCGAGGCGCTGGGGATCGCGATCGCCGCGGGCGTGTCGTTCCTGCGCTGCGAGGCGTTCGCCTACGGGCACGTCGCGGACGAAGGGTGGATCCAGGCGAGTGCCGGGACGCTGCTCCGGGCGCGGGCTGCGCTGAAGGCGGAGGGGATCAGGATCTGGTCGGACGTGAAGAAGAAGCACTCGGCGCACGCCGCCACGGCCGACGTCGACATCGGCGAGTTCGCGCACGGCACGGTGTTCTGCGGCGCGGACGCGGTCATCGTCACCGGCGTGGCGACCGGAAAGCCGGCGAGCGTGGAGAACGTCCGGCGGGTGCGCGAGGCAGTGCCGGAGACGCCGGTGGTGGTGGGCTCGGGCGTGGAGCCGGACCAGGCCAGGGCGCTGGCGCCGCTGTGCGACGCGGTGATCGTGGGGACCTGGATCAAGGAAGGCGGCGACTGGCACAACCCGGTGGAGAAGGAGCGGGTGGCCTTGCTGCGCGAGGCGTTCGCCGGGGCGTGAGCGTACCGAGCGCCTGAAGCTGCTGATGCAAATGAGAGGGGCGGCCGGTTGGGAAACCGGCCGCCCTTCGTCTACCAAAGCGGGTACCTACTTTGCGCAGAACAGCTCAACGAACTCGTCGTTGAAGGTGCTCGCGTCCGAGAACTCGGAGATCACCAGCGTCTTGGTGGCGTCGGCGGACAACGGCGAAGTACCCGGTGTCGCATTCGTAAGGGTTGCCGAAGTCAGAACATTCCAACTCGCGGCGAGCGACGCATCGCCGATCGGGCTCTTTCGTTGAATGTTCTGGGTTGCGGCGCCAGCCATTGCGATGGAGGGCCCGTCCACGACCGCCGAGGTCGCATCCTGCAAGGTGTAGGTTTCTGCGCCGTTGATGGACGGGAACGTGCCGCCGCCATTGAGGTAGGTGACATTGGCACCCAGCGTCACGCCCCAGAACGTCTGGAAGGTCGCCTTGTCCACGCCGCGCCCCACGATCAGGTAGCCGCCGGCGGGGATCGGGGCGGTCCCAGCAGGGATGGTGTACGTCACGGACGCGTTCGCCTGGACGATCTTCCAACCTTCCACGGTGCAGGTGCTCGAGGAGGCAGTCGTGAAGGTCGTGGTGTTTGCCGTGCTGTTCAGGTTCGTTCCCAGGGTGTCCTTGACGGTGGTGGCAACGGTCAGCGTGTAGGTGGTCCCCGCGGCCTGGGCCGACGTCGTGAGCGTCACGTTGTTGCCGCTCACGCTGGCAGCCGAGGCAGTGAGGCCCTTGTCGAAGGTGAACTGCGCCCCGTTGGCGGTGACGGTGGCGGGGTCAATCTGACGGCTGAACGCGACCGTCAGAGACGTGCTTCCCGTGGGCGAGGCGCTCACGACCATGGGCGCCGGGCAGCTGACCGTGAAGTCGCCGGCGACCCATGCCGAAGGCTCACTGGTGGTGTTGAAGCGGAAGAGCGGAGTGCGCACCAGCGCAAGCTGGCAGCCGACCCCGAGGTCGAACTGCGTCTGTAGCGTCGTCGGGAGCCGTAGCCGGAAGCTGCTGGTCGAGGTGGGGACGCCGGTGGTGGTGACGTTGGCGGCCATGAAGCCCGTCCCGGAGCTGGCAAAGGCGGTCGCTACCGTGAACGTGCCGGAGATGAGCTCGCTGTCGTAGTTGGCGAGCTCCGTGACCAGATCGACGCTGTTGACGTTCTGCACCAGCGCGTCGACGTCGCCCGTCCCCTGCTTGACCAGGTTGGTGATGGCCGTCGCCTGCAGGATGCCCGAGACGTTGGCGAGCGTGGTCGCGGTGAACGACACCCGATCGCCCACGGCCAACCCATAGGTGGCGGGATCGAGCGCGACCAGGAGCGCAGGCCCCGTTTGCTTCGACTGGACGTAGAAGCCGACGCCGTCGTTGCCGGAGCCGAGGTTCGGCTTGAGGTAGGACACGAGCGTGCGCTCAACAGGCAGGCTGATGGCGCCGGGGGTAGCGGCCCGAACCGCCGAGATCTGCGCGGAGCTGGCGGTCTCGTCGAGGCGCTTGTTGGCAGCGTCGTTCGGGGCGGCCTTGGCCCCGAAGTCGGCCAGCAGGTAGCGCGTCAGCATCATGGAGGTGCTGTAGCCGTCGGTGAAGTTGTCGGTGTACAGGCCGGCGTAGGTCCATTCGCTGCCGGCCTTCTCGTTGATCATCAGGCTCACGATGCCGACCTTGGACGGGTTGCCCAGGCTCGCGAGCGGAATCGCGAACTCGGTGTAGGTACCTGCGTGGGCGGGCGGGGTGACGCTGGCGGCCGTGCCCCAAGCGCTACCGGAGTAGGCGGAGGTCTGCGCGTAGGTGAAGTCCATCTTCGCGCCATAGTGGTAGTCGGCCTTGAAGCCCACCGGCATCGCCGGGGTCTGGGTGTTGTAGGTGTAGCCGGTGGCCGAGCCATTGGCGCCGCCGAGGTCGGTGTCGAGGTAGACGTGGAGCCACTTGGAGCCGGCATCGGCGGCGCTGGGGGTGACGTCCGCCCCGGAGTAGCCGATGTACAGGTTGGTGGCGTCCCAGCTGACGTAGGCGACGTAACCGGCAGAGGTGGTGTTGAAGAACTCGCCGGTCCAGAAGTCGTTGGTCGCGCCGTCAGCCAGGTTCAGGGTGTGGCGGTAGACGCACTTCTGCGAGGCGTTGCAGGTCTCGGTGCTTCCGCAGCCAGGGGCGCAGCTGCCGCCGCAACCGTCCGAGCCGCACTCCTTGGCCGCGCAGGACGGCGTGCAGCAGCCGTTGTTGAAGCAGACGTCCGGCGTGGTGCAGGCGCCCCCGGCGAACACGCACTCGCCCGTGGTCGTATTGCAGGTGTCGGTCGTGCAGCCGCTCGAGTCGTTGCACTCGCTGTCGACGGAGCAGGTGACGACCTGGAAGGCGGCGGAGGTCGCCGCGGTGAGCGAGCCGGACCCGGCGGTCAGCGTGTAGCTGCCTGCGGTGTCGACGGCGAGGTCGGCGAAGCTGGCGACGCCGGCGACGGCCGCGACGGTCTTGGTGCCGCTCAGGGTCGCCGAGCCGACCAGCGCGACCGTGATGTTGTCGGTGTCGGTGGTCGGGTTGCCGCTGGCGTCGCGGATCTCGACCTGCACCGCCGGGGCGATCACCGTGTTCTTCTTCGCCTTGCTCGGCTGGACCTTGAAGGCCAGCGCCGCCTTGGTGCCGGCGACGACGTTGATGGCGGTGACGCTGCCGCTGATGGCGGCGTTGTCGGCCTGCTCGACCTTCACGAAGGCGGCGCTGGTGGCCTTCACCAGCCTGACCCCGTTGGTGAAGGTCCTGATGCCCGCGTCGCCTGCCACGAACGCGGTGTCGGCCGGCAGGCTCGCGCCCGTGTCGCTCGAGGTGAAGTGCACCGTGCCGGTGTAGCCGGTGGCGGTGTTGCCGAAGCCGTCGACGGCCTTGACGGTGGGGCTCGACTGCGCGCCCGCGGTGTACGGGCTGGGGATGCCGGTGACGACGAAGCCGGTCGCTGCGCCCGGACCGACCGTGACGGTCGCGCTGTCGGTCAGCGTGGCGGTGACGGTGTCGGTCACCGTCAGGGTCCGGCCGGTGCCCGCGCTCTTGAAGGTCACCGGGAACGTGCCGGTGCCGCTGGTCAGGGTGGCGTCGGACGGCAGGACGGCCGTCGCGTCGCTGGAGGTGAAGTGCACGGTGCCGGTGTAGCCGGTGGTCAGGTTGAGGTCCTGGTCATAGGCGTTGACGGTGAAGTTGTGCGCCACGCCCGCGGTGATCGTCCCCGTGGCGGCCAGGACCTCCAGGAAGACGGTGGCGCCAGGCGAGACGTGGAAGCTGTTGCTGGTGGCGCCGGTGCCCACCGCGCTGCCGGTGGCGCTCAGCGTGTAGTCACCCGCGACGTCCAACCACAGGGCTTCGGCCGCGCCGAAGGTCGCCACGCCGGCCGTGGCCGCCTTGGCCTTGGTCCCGCCGAGGACGCCGCCGGACGGGCCGGTGGCCCTGGCGAGAGTGATGGTGCCGCTGTAGCCGGTGGCCACGTTGTTGAGCGAGTCCTGCGCCGTCACCTGCAGGCCGATGGTGGTGTGCGCCGTCGTGTTGGCCGGCTGGGCGGTGAAGACGAGGTGGTGCGCCGCGCCGGGCGTCACGTCGAAGGAGGTGGAGGTGCCGCTCGACGGGCCGGTCGCGGTGGCGGTCAGGGTGTAGGTGCCGACGAGGTCGAAGTGCAGGTTCTCGGTGGCGCCGAAGGTGGCGACGCCGGCGACCGCGGCCTTGGTCACGGTGCCCGCCAGCGTGCCGCCCGCGGGGCCCGAGGCCTTGGCGAGGGTGACGTTGCCGACGAACGAGGTGTCGGTGTTGTTGGAGCCGTCCTTGACGGTGACCTGCAGCGCGATGGCCGCGCCGGCGGCGGTGTTGCCCGGCTGGACGGTGAACACCAGCTGCGTCGAGGCGCCCGGAGTGATGTTGAAGGAGCTGCTCGTCGCCGGGGTCGGACCCGTCGCCGATGCGGTGAGGGTGTAGGCGCCGACGGTGTCGATGTGCAGGTTCTCGGTCGCGCCGAACGCCACCACGCCCGCCGCGGCGGTCTTGGAGGTCGTGCCCAGCAGCGCCCCGGTGCCGCTCGCCTTGGCGATGGTCACCGAGCCCGCGAAGCCGGTGGCGACGTTGTTCTGCGAGTCCTGCGCGGTGACCTCGAGGCTGATGGCCGAGCCGGCCTGGGTGCTCGCCGGCTGCACGCTGAAGACCAGGTGGTGCGCGGCGCCGGCGACGATGTCGAAGCTCGCGCTGGTGGCGGCGGTCGGGCCGCTCGCCGCGGTGGCCGACAGCGTGTAGGAGCCGACGAGGTTGAGCCGCAGGTTCTCGGTGGCGCCGAAGGCGGCGACGCCGGCCGCCGCGGCCTTGGTCACCGTGCCCGAGAGCGTGCCGCTGCCGGGGCCGGTCGCCTTGGCGATGGTGACGTTGCCGGTGAAGGCGGTCGCGGTGTTGTTGAGCGAGTCCTGGGCGGTGACGGTCAGGGCGATCGTCGAGCCGGCAGCGGTGTTGGCCGGCTGGGCGCTGAAGACGAGGTGGTGCGCGCTGCCCGGCGTGACGTCGAACGAGGCGCTGGTGGCGCTCGTCAGGCCGGTCGCGGAGGCGGTCAGGGTGTAGCTGCCGGTGACGTCGATGTGCAGGGCTTCGGTGGCGCCGAAGCTGGCGACGCCGGCGACCGCTGCCTTGGAGGTCGTGCCCGCGAGGCTGCCCGAGCCGATGGCCTTGGCGAGGGTGACGGTGCCGGTGAAGGAGGTCGCGGGGTTGTTGAGCGAGTCCTGGGCGGTGACGGTCAGGGCGATCGTCGCACCCGCAGCGGTGTTGGCCGGCTGGGCGCTGAAGACCAGGTGGTGGGCGCTGCCCGCCGCCACGTCGAACGAGGCGCTGGTGGCGGTCGTCGGGCCGGTGGCCGAGGCGGTCAGGGCGTAGGTGCCGGCCACGTCGAAGTGGGCGTTGTCGGCCGCGCCGAAGACGGCGACGCCGGCGGTCGCGGCCTTGGAGGTGGTGCCGAGCAGGGTGCCGCTCGCCGGGCCGGCGCCCTTGGCCAGCGCGATGCTGCCGGTGAAGCCGGTGGCGACGTTGTTGAGCGAGTCCTGGGCGGTGACGGTGACGGCGATCGGCGCGCCCGCGGCGACGTTGCCGGGCTGGACGGTGAAGACCAGGTGGTGGGCGGTGCCCGCGGTCACGTCGAAGGAGTTGCTGGTGGCGGCGGAGGGGCCGCTCGTGGCGGTGGCCGAGAGGGTGTAGTTGCCGACCAGGTCGATGTGCAGGTTCTCGGTGGCGCCGAAGGTGGCGACGCCGGCGACCGCGGCCTTGGTGGCCGTGCCCGCGAGGACGCCGGCGCCCGGGCCGGAGGCCTTGGCGAGGGTCACGTTGCCGGTGAAGGCGGCGACCTTGTTGTTGAGGGCGTCCTGCGCGGTGACCTCGACGCTGATCGCCGCACCGGCGGCCGTGCTGGCGGCCGGCTGCAGCGTGAAGGCCAGGTGGTGGGCGGCGCCAGGCGTGACGTCGAAGCTGTTGCTGGTGGCGCTGGTCAGGCCGGAGGCCGACGCGGTCAGCGTGTAGGCGCCGGCGTAGTCGATGTGCAGGCTCTCGGTGGCGCCGAAGGTGGCGACGCCAGCCACCGCGGCCTTGGACTGGGTACCCGCGAGCGTGCCGCTGGCCGGCCCCGAGGTCTTGGCGAGGGCGACGTTGCCGGTGAAGCTGGTCGCGGTGTTGTTGAGCGAGTCCTGGGCGGTGACCGTCAGGGCGATCGCCGCGCCGGCGGCGGTGGTCGCCGGCTGGGCGCTGAAGACCAGGTGGTGCGCGCTGCCGGGGGTGATGTCGAAGGCCGTGCTGGTGGCGCTGGCCGGACCCGCGGCCGAGGCCGTCAGGGTGTAGGTCCCGGCGGTGTCGATGTGCACGTTTTCGGTGGCGCCGAAGGTGGCGACGCCGGCCACCGCGGCCCGGGTCAGCGTCCCGGCCAGGGTGCCGGTGCCGGACGCCTTGGAGAGGGTCACGTTGCCGGTGAAGGCGGTGTCGGGGTTGCCCAGGGTGTCCTGGACGGTGACGACCACTGAGATCGCCGCGCCGGCGGCGGTGTTGGCCGGCTGAGTCGTGAACGTCAGGTGCGTCGTGGCCGCGGGCGCCACGGTGAAGCTGGCGCTGGTCGCGGCGGTCAGCCCGGTGGCCGAGGCGGTGAGGGTGTAGGCGCTCGCGACGTCGAGGTGCACGTTCTCGGTGGCGCCGAAGGCTGCAACACCGGCGACGGCGCTCTTGGTCAGGGTGCCGAGCAGCGCGCCGGTCCCGCTGGCCTTGGCCAGCGTGATGGGGCCGGTGAAGGCGGTCGCGGTGTTGTTCAGGGAGTCCTTGGCCGTGACCTCGAGATTGATGGTCGAGCCGGCAGTGGTGTCGGCGGGCTGCACGCTGAAGACGAGGTGGTGCGCGGCGCCAGCCGAGACGGTGAACGAGTTGCTGGTGGCGGCGGTGGCGCCGGTCGCCGAGGCGGTGAGGGTGTAGGCGCCGGCGGTGTCGAAGTGGACGTTCTCGGTGGCGCCGAAGGTGGCGACGCCGGCGACGGCGGCCTTGACGGCGGTCCCGGCGAGCGTGCCCGGGCCGCTGGCCTTGGCGAGCGTCACGTTGCCGGTGAAGCCGGTGACGGGGTTGTTGAGCGAGTCCTGGGCGGTGACGGTCAGCGCGAGCGCGGCGCCGGCGGCGACGTTGGCCGGCTGGACGGTGAACACCAGGTGGTCGACCGAGCCGGTGGTGACGTCGAAGGCGTTGCTGGTCGCGCTGGTGGCGCCGGTGGCGGCGGCCGTGAGGGTGTAGCTGCCCGCGCTGTCGAAGTGCAGGTTCTCGGCGGCGCCGAAGGTGGCGACGCCGGCGACCGCGGCCTTGGTGAGCGTGCCGGCGAGCGTGCCGGGGCCGCTGCCCTTGGCGAGGGTTACGTTGCCGGTGAAGCCGGTGGCGACGTTGTTGAGGGAGTCCTGCGCGGTGACCTCGAGGCTGATGGCCGCGCCCGCCGCGGTGTCGGCGGGCTGCGCGGTGAAGACGAGGTGGTGGACGCTGCCGGGGACCACGTTGAACGAGGCGCTGGTGGCGGCGGCCGGGCCGGTGGCGGTGGCCGACAGGGTGTAGGCGCCGGCGACGTCGAAGCGCAGGTTCTCGGCCGCGCCGAAGGTGGCCACGCCGGCCACGGCGTTCTTGGCGGTGGTGCCGGCCAGGGCGCCGGTGCCCGAGGCCTTGGCGATGGTGACCTCGCCGGTGAAGGCGGTGTCGGTGTTGCCCTGCGCGTCCTTGACGGTCACGGCGAAGGAGAGCGCGGCGCCGGCGGCGGTGTTGGCCGGCTGGGTCGTGAAGACCAGGTGCGTGGTCCCGCTCGGGGTGACGTTGGTCGTGGCGGTGCCGTTGATGGTGCCGTCGGTCACCGTGAGGGTGCGTGCGCCCGCGTTCTTGAAGGTCGCCTTGAAGCTGCCGGTGCCGTTGACCAGCATCGACTGGGCGGGGAGGACGTCGCCGGCGACGCCGGTCGAGAAGGTGACGGGGCCCTGGTAGGCGATGACCGTGTTGTCGAAGCCGTCGACGCCGGTCACAGTGAAGCTCTGCTCCTCGCCGGAGGAAACGGACGCAGGCAGGCCGGCGACGACGAGACGGGTGGCGGTCGCGCCCGGCACGACCTGCACGCCGCCCTGCTTTCCGCTGATCGCGGAGTTGGCGACGTCCGTCGCCACCACGTCGTGCAGGCCCGCCGTCTTGAGCGTGAGCTTGAAGTCGTGGGCGCCGCTGTCGGAGCCCTGGAAGGCGTAGTCGGCCGGGAGGACGGCCATCGGGTCGGCGTTGTTCTCGACGGTCACCTTCACCGTGCCGGTGTAGGTCGGGTCGGTGTTGCCGAAGTCGTCGCTGGCGACCACGTGCAGCGTGCCCTCGGTGCCCGCAGCGGAGGGGCTGGAGAGCCCGGAGACGAGCAGGCGGGTCGCGGCGCCGGCGGCGATCGAGACGGTGCCGGCGGTGGTCAGGGTGCCGTCCGCCGCGGTCACGCTCTGGGCGCCGGCGGTCTTGAGGACGAGGCCGGTGAAGGCGAAGACGCCGGCGTCGTCGGTGGTGAAGGTGTGGGCGGAGGGCAGGATGGCCTCGGTGTCACCGGAGGTGATGGCCACGGTGCCGGTGTAGCCGGTGGCCACGTTGCCCAGGGCGTCCTGCGCGGTGACGGTGAAGCCCAGCGTGGCGCCGGCGGTCGCGCTCGCCGGCAGCTCGCTGATGACCAGCGCAGTCGCCGCGCCGGGGCCCACGTCGAAGCGCTGGCTGGTGGCGTCGGGAACGCCGGCGAGGCTGGCGACCAGCGTGTAGCCCTTGCCCACCTTGTTCAGCGTCAGGTCGGCGAAGGTCGCGACGCCGTCGACCGCCGCGGCGGAGACGGTGCCGCCGAGCGTCGCGGCGCCGGGGTTGTCGCCCAGCTTGAGCTCCACGGCGCCGGTGACCGGGGTGACGGTGTCGGTGTCGTCGAGCAGGGACACGGTCACCGCCGGGGTCAGCGCGGTGCCCACCGTGCCCGTGGCCGGGACGGTGATGGCGAGCTTCACCGCCGGCTTGATCGAGGTCACGAACTCGACGGTGGGCTTGGTGGTGAGCGTGATGCTGCCGACCTTGGCGGAGATGGTCTTGACCTCCGGGTCGGTCGAGGCGATGGAGCCGATGGCCACGCCGTAGTCGTTGGTCGCCGAGGAGGGCTGCGTCAGCGTGTTGCCGCTGCCGGTCGCCACGAGCACCACGTCCTTGCCCTTGATGGCGTTCTGGTTCTTGTCGAGCAGCTTCACCTCGATGAACGACCGGTCCACGCCGTCCGCCAGGACGCCCTTCGCCTTGGAGACGGAGACGACCGAGACCGACGGGTCGAGGTCGCCGGGGGCGATGTTCGTGTCCTGGGGGCAGCCGGTCAGCGCCAGCAAGCCGACGCCGAGCGCCGCAAGGCGGAACATGAGGTGCGCGCGCATGGTACTTCCTCTCTGAAAAACGGGGCCCCGACGGGCCCCTGGAAAGAAGCCGACAGAATGCCACGGACCCCTCAGGGGCGGCAAACGGCCGGGGCCTCGTCGAGAACGGTTCGCGCCGACGGGCCGCGGGCGTTTTGCCTACTGGTTTCGAAGGGTTGCGGCGACGAGGCCGGACAGGAGCTCGTCCATTTGCCGCTGACTACCCAAATGGAGCGCCGCGCGGCTCGGGCTTGGAGTCCCGACCCGTACGCCGAGGACGTCCAGCCCCGTGGCCGCGAAGGCGTCTTCGTCGCCTTCGTCGTCGCCGGCGTAGAGCGCACGCTCGAAACCGAGCTTCCCGGGCGGCCCTGCGCAGCGCATCGCCTTTGTCCGGGGCCGCCCGAGGCGCGAGGTTGACCACGAGCAGGCCGCGGGCGGCGCGGCAGTCTGAGAGCGGGACGACGGCGGCCTCGATCGCCGCGAGCGCTGCTCTGGGGTCACGGCAGCGGCGGTAGTGGACCGACAGCGCCGCCGGCTTGACCTCGAAGCGCACGCCCGGGAAGGCCTCGAGCGCGGTGCCCAGCGTCCGCCGCCAGCGCGCGATCTGCCGCTTCCACGGCGCGGGGATCGGCTCGCCAGGCCACTCGGCCCCATGGCTGCCGACGACCAGCGCCAGGCCCGTCCCGCGCAGCAGCCCCAGGGCCGCGCTCCGCCGCCGGCCGGTGATGACGGCGCAGGGCCGCGCCGCGCACAGCTCCGCCAGCAGCCGCCGGGTCGTCGGCCGCAGCGCCACGGCCGCGGGGTCGGCGCAGATCGGCGCGAGCGTGCCGTCGAGGTCGAAGGCCAGCAGGGTGGGCTTCGAGAAGAAGCGCTGCAGCAGCGCGAGGCCGCGGCCGGAGAGGGCGTCCATCACGCTGCGAGGCAAGCGCCTCGGCGGCCTTTGGTCAAGCCTCGGGGGCCGCGGCGCGGCGGTCCAGCAGCGAGCCCAGCCGTGAGAGGAAGGCGTCCAGCGAGAAGGGCTTGTGGAAGAACGCGGCCACCTCCAGCGGGTGACGCGGCGCCGAGGCGGAGACGGCCACGACCGGCACCCGCGACAGCTCCTCGTCGCGGGCCAGCTCCGAGAGCACCTGCAGGCCGTCGACGGTGGGCAGCATCAGGTCCAGCACCACCGCCTGGCACCCCTCCCGCCCCTCGGCTCGGAGCGTGTCCAGGGCTTGCGAGCCGTCGGCGGCCTCGCGCACGAGGTAGCCCTCGAGCTTCCAGGACCTCGCGGAGCATCCGGCGCGTGTCGAGATCGTCTTCGACCACGAGCACCCAGCGGCTCGCCATCCATCCCCCTTCCCAGGTACCGGTCGCCTTCAAACCCACGCTGCAAGCGTGCCGCCGGCCGCCCGGGGCCTTCAACCTCCGTGTTGGGGGGCGGCGGCACGGGTGAGAACGCCCTCGCTGGCCGGCGCAACGTCGGCGTGGACGGAAGGCGAGCGAGCGTGCGGAACCGGCCGCTTGCCGGGCGCGAAACGCAACGTCGCGCGGCACATCCCAAGCCACGCGTCTGGGGAGCCGCGCTGCGAGGGAGCAGGCGCGCCGGCGCAGTCGGGGGAAGCCCTTCGGACTCTCCGCTGTAGCTCCAGTGGCGCTTGATCGCGCTCGCCACGGCACCACATTCCGCTTCAGCCCTCTCCAGGGAAACGTGCGGCTCCAGGCGCCGGCGTGCCGGGTCAAGGCCCGGATGGGACGAGGGAGGAGGGACGCGAAAAGGCAGCAGGGGAGCGCGCGAGTCCGCGCTCGCTAGAGGAAGCGCTTCTTGAAACCCACCAACCTGCCACCGGCCACCGGCTCGCTGGCGATGTACCTCTCGGAGATCCGTCAGTACCCGCTGCTCACCAAGGACGAGGAGCAGGCGCTCGCGCGGCGCTACCGCGAGCACGAGGACGCCCGCTGCGCCCACGCCTTGGTCACCAGCAACCTGCGCTTCGTGGTGAAGGTCGCCTACGAGTACCGCAGCTACGGGCTGCGGATGGCCGACCTCATCCAGGAGGGGAACATCGGCCTGATGAAGGGGGTGCAGAAGTTCAACCCCGACAAGGGCATCCGGCTCATCTCCTACGCGGTCTGGTGGATCCGCGCGTACATCCAGAACCACATCCTGCGCAACTGGTCGCTGGTGAAGCTCGGGACCACGCAGGCACAGCGCAAGCTCTTCTTCTCGCTCGCCCGCACCAAGCGGGAGATCGAGCGGATGAGCGGCGAGGAGGCGCCGGACGCCCGGCAGATCGCCAAGCGCCTGCGCGTCCGCCCCACCGAGGTGCAGGAATGGAGCGGCGCATCGACGGCCGCGACCTGTCGCTCGACTCGCCCATGGGCGACGAGACCGGCAGCAGCCACGTCGACTTCGTGCCCGCCACCGCGCCCGGCCAGGAGGAGGAGTTCGCCGCCCGCCAGGAGGACGCCCTCATCCGCGAGCGCGTCCGCACCGCCCTGGAGGGGCTCGACCCGCGCGAGCGGTTCATCATCGAGAAGCGCCTGCTCTCCGACAAGCCGATGACCCTGCGCCAGCTGGGCCAGCACTTCGGCTTCTCGCGCGAGCGCGCCCGGCAGCTGGAGATCCGCGCGAAGGAGCGGCTCAAGGCGAGCCTCTCGGGAGCTCGCCGACGGGCTCTGGAACGACGGGGAGCCGAGAGGCCGCGCCCCGGCGGCCGAGCCGCTCGAGGCCGAGGGGACCTGGGCGTAGGAGGCGCTGCTTCCCGACCGACCGACCCAACGTGGAGGCCGGCAGCTCCACGACACGCCGAACGAACGAAGGGCGCCGCCTCTCGGCAGCGCCCTTCGAATCACCGACCTGCCCTGTCTCCATTTGATGGAGGAGGGCCCTGTGGTTGCGGGCGTCCCGCCCGCCTGCGCGTCAGCGCTTGGGCCCCGCCTCCAGCACCTCGCGCGGCGCGCCGTCCGAGAACTTCTTGAAGTTCTCCACGAAGCGCGACGCCAGCTGGCGGTACTTGTCCTCGTAGGCCGCCTTGTTCTCCCAGCTGGACGCCGGGTCGAGCACCTTGTCCGGCACGTCCGGGCAGGTCACGGGGACCTCGAACCCGAAGACCGGGTCCTTGCGGTACTTGACGTCGTTGAGCTTGCCGTCGAGCGCGTGGTTCAGGAGCGCGCGGGTGTGCTTGATGGAGATGCGCTTGCCCACCCGGTACGGGCCGCCGACCCAGCCGGTGTTGAGCAGCCAGCAGCGGACCTTGTAGCGCTCGATCTTCTTCTTGAGCAGCTCCGCGTAGAACCACGGCTTGTGGACCATGAAGGGTGCGCCGAAGCAGGTGGAGAAGGTGATCTCCGGCTCCTTCATCATGTCCAGCTCGGTGGAGCTGATCTTCGCGGTGTAGCCGCTGATGAAGTGGTACAGCGCCGCGTCCGGCGTCAGCCGCGCGATGGGCGGCATCACGCCCGAGGCATCGCAGGTCAGGAGCACGATGTTCTCGGGGTGCCCGGCGCGCTTCTCCGGCACGGCGTTGCCGATGAAGTCCATCGGGTAGCTGGCGCGGGTGTTCTCGGTCAGCCGGTCGTCGTCGAGGTCCAGCAGGCGCGTGACCGGGTCGTAGGCCACGTTCTCCAGGATGGTCCCGAAGCGCCGCGTGGTGGCGTAGATCTCCGGCTCCGCCGAGGCCGACAGGCTGATGACCTTGGCGTAGCAGCCGTTCTCGATGTTGAAGACGCCCGCGTCGCTCCAACCGTGCTCGTCGTCGCCGATGAGGTTGCGCAGCGGGTCGGCCGACAGCGTCGTCTTGCCGGTGCCGGACAGGCCGAAGAACAGCGCCACGTCGCCGCGCTTGCCCACGTTCGCCGAGCAGTGCATCGACATCACGCCCTGGTTCGGCAAGAGGTAGTTCATCACGGTGAAGATCGACTTCTTGATCTCGCCCGCGTACCCGGTGCCGCCGATGATGCCCAGGCGCTGCTCGAAGTTGAGGATGATGAACGTCCCGGTGTTGGTGCTGTCGATCTCCGGGGCCGCCTGGAAGTCGGGCGCGCAGACGATGGTGAACTGTGGCACGAAGCGCCGCGCCTCGTCGTGGCTGACCGGCTCCAGGAACATGTTCTTGGCGAACATGGAGTGCCAGGCGAACTGGGTGATGATCCGCACCGGCAGCTTGTAGTCCGGGTCGGCGCCCGCGTAGCAGTCCTGGACGAACAGGTCACGGCCCTGCAGGAAGCCCTGCAGGCGCGCCCAGAGCATGTTGAACTTCGCCGGGACGCAGGGGCGGTTGTACTCGCTCCACCAGACCTTGTCGCCGCTCTCGTCCTCCTTGACGATCAGCTTGTCGTTCGCGCTGCGGCCGGTCTTCTTGCCGGTGGAGCAGACGAACGGCCCGTTGGCGGCGACACGGCCCTCGCGGCGGAACAGCGCCTCTTCGTAGAGCGCCGGCGTCGGCAGGTTCCAGTAGACGTTGCCCAGGTTCTTCAGGCCGTGGTTGTCCAGGCCGAACTCGGTCTTGACCGCCTTGGCCTCGCCCGTCGCGGGCGTCTTGATATCGAGCAGGTTGATGGTCATTTCCAGTCCCTCACGAGGCGGCGGTCGCCGACGTAGATGTCCTGGGGCGCGTTGGGGTCGAGCGCCCACTTGATGCGCTGGATGCCTTCCTGGATCTCCTTGATGGTGCCGCAGTAGGAGAGCCGCAGGTGGCCCTCCATGCCGAACTCCTTGCCCGGCACGGTCACCACCAGCGCCTTCTCGAGCAGGAACTGCGAGAGCGCCACGGAGCTTCTTGTTGTAGTTGGAGAAGTCCGGCAGGCAGTAGAAGGTGCCGCCCGGCTTCTCGATGCGCACGCCGGAGAAGGAGCCCAGCTCCTTCATCATCACGTCGCGCGCGTTCATCAGCGTGGCGTTGAGCGCGTCGGTCACGCTCTGCATGCCGTTGAGCGCGCCCACCGCCGCGGCTTGCAGCAGCGCCGAGGGGCAGGAGACGGTCTGCGCCTGCACGTTGACCATCACCTCGGTCAGCTGCTTGCTGGCCACGGTCCAGCCCATGCGGAAGCCGGTCATGCCGTACAGCTTGCTGATGCCGTTGATGAGGATGAGCCGGCTGTTCTCCAGCGAGGCCTTCGCGAACTTGTAGCAGCTGGGCGCGCGCCGGCCGTCGAAGATGAGCTTGTGGTAGATGTCGTCCATGATCAGGAAGAGGTTCTTCTTCTCGGCCAGCTCGACCACTTCCTGGATGAACTGCTCGCTGTAGACGCAGCCCGAGGGGTTGTTCGGGCTGTTGATGATGATGAGCTTGGTGTAGCTCGTGATGGCGTTGGCGATGTCCTGGATGCGCGGCTCGAAGCGCCCGTCCTCGCTCTTCACGATGACCGGCACGCCGTAGCACATCTTGATCATCTCGGGGTAGCTGACCCAGTACGGCGCCGGGACGATGACCTCGTCCTGCGGATTCAAGATGGTCATCAGCGCCGCGTAGAGGGCGGCCTTGGCGCCGGGCGAGACCATCACGTTCTCGGGCCCGATGACCTTGCCGTAGTTCTCCTCGGTGTAGCGGATGATGGCCTTCTTCAAGGACGGGATGCCGTCGGTCGGCGTGTAGCGCACCTCGGCGGAGGTGAGCTTCGCGGAGGCCGCCAGCAGCGCGTCCATCGGCGTCTTGATCTTGGGCTCGCCGCCGCCGAGATGGATGACGGCCTGGCCCTGCTCCTTGAGGATGTTGGCTTTCTCGTTGAGTTTGAGCGTGGGCGATTGCCCGATGGCTCGTGCCAGTTGGCTGATGCTCATCGCATGGGACTCCCCGCTGCTACTGCACAGCGCTGAGGGAAGCGGGTTGGGGGTGGGGGGGAAGAGGCCGCGAGAGGCCCGCGCGCACGACCCGATAGCGACGGCTGGGGCCGCCCGCGCGCTGCTGTGAAACCTCAGTGGGAAGAGTCTCCACCGAGCGCTCCTCACGGGGTGGAAAGGCCGGCTGAACGTGCCGGAAGGACCCCGAGAAGTCAAGGTAGCGCCGGCTCGGCTGAGCCCAGGGCGCGGGGCCTACTTCGCCAGGCTCTTGCGCAGCTCGGCGAGCAGCGCCCGGACCTTGGCGGTCTGGGGATCGGCTGGGCAGGAGAGGGCGAAGGTCTCGTAGGCGGCAGCGGCCTTCTCCTGCTGGCCCGACCGGGCATAGAGCGCGCCGAGCTTGCGGTGCACGTAGGCCGCGGAGGGCTCCTGCTCGAGGACCGCGAGCAGCTTGTCGATGGCCGGGGCGAGCTTCTTGGCCCGCTCCAGATCGACCGCCTCGGCGACCTTGCGCGAGGACTCGGTGCTGCTCGCGTCGCCGTTGCAGTCGGGCTTGGGCAGCGCCCGCCCGCCGAAGACCGGCTTGGCCGTATCGGACCCGGCGCCGGAACCGGCCTTGGCCGCGGAATCGAGCACGGTCACGGCGAGGCGCACCGCGGGCCGTCCGCCGATGTGCAGCACGGCCTTCGCCGTCCCGACGGCGAGGCCCTTCACCCGCACCCCGTCGCCGCTGTCGAGCGGAGAGACCTGGACGGTGGGGGCATCCTGCGTGACCGCGACCTTGGAGACGTCCGAGTACGAGAGCGACTTCTCCTCTCCGACCGAGAGCGTGAGCGCCACGTCTTCGATCACGCCCGCGGAGCCCCCGGAGACGACGGCGTCGAGCGACTTGGTCTGGGCGTTGGCCGGCGCGGTCTTCGGGTTGCCGACGACGATGGGGTAGTGCAGGCGCGTGCCGCTGGAGGTCCAGACCAGCAGCTCGGTGCGCCCTTCGACCAGGCCGCGCATGGCGATCTCGGTTGCGCCCTTGGGGCGCACGTCTGCGACCTCGGGGTCGCCGATGGCGATGCGCGAGAGGCCGGGCACCTTGATGACCTTCTCCTCGTGGAGCTTGAGCTTGAAGGTGGTCTCGTCCTTGGGCGGGCCGGCGGGGGCGGGCGTGTGGGCGGGAGCGGCGCAGAGGACGAGGGCGGAGAGAAGGGCGAGGGCCATGGCTTGGGGCCTACTGGGGCTTGGGTTCAGACACGGCGGAGAGCTTGCCTTGCGATGTTCCGGTCGGAGCGGGGCTCAATCATCCGCGAGGGGCTGGACGGAAGGAAAGGGCAGCGGCCGATTCGGGGACCAACTGTGGCCATCGAGCTACAGGGGGCGATCCGAGGGGGGGCGCGGTCATGTCACCGAATGCATGCCTATCTTTAGCAACTTCGAACCGGGCCCCCGGCGAGCCCAATCACTCCAGGCTCAGCACGCGATCGATGCGCGGCTGGCCATAGACTGCCCCGCCGGTCAGCACCTTCAGGTTCGGAAGGATCTGCGCCTCGCCGCCCGAATGCGTGTGGCCGCACAGCACCAGGATCTCCCGCTTCGGGAAGGACAGGGCCGCCTCCCGCAGCGCCGTCCCGGCCGCCGCGCAGCAGAAGTAGGGGAGCCAGTCGGGGCCCGACCGCTTGCCCTGGTGCCAGGCGGCCTCAGGGAACGGCGGGACGTGCGTGAGCACCACCACCTGCTCGTGTTTCTCGAGCGCCGGCGGCAGGACCGAGCGCAGGTGCTCGGCATCGTCGTCGCCCAGGCGGCCTAACCGCGCCAACCGCTGCGCCTGGGTGATCGAGGTCAGCTCGTCGATGAGCATGAAGTCGTTGAGCACGACGGAGGACCTTTCGGGATCTCCGCAGCGTGCGTCGCCGAAGCCGTCGCAGCCGACGAGCGCGGTCGCCGGCGAGAGCGAGACGACGCCCGAGGACTGGAGCCATCGCAAGCTCGGCAGCCGGGCCTTCAGGGCGTCGGCCGCGCGGCGCACCTTGAGGATGGAGCCCCGGTAGAAGTCGTGGTTGCCCAGGACGAACCAGACGGGGCCGGGGAAGCGCTTGGCCAGGAAGGCCAGGTGGAAGTCGAGGGTGTAGGCCTCGGAGGTGTCGCCACCGACGAGCAGCACGTCGGCCTCGCAGCGGGCGAGCGAATCGCCGAAGGACTCCAGCTCCTTCTCGGAGAGGAAGTTGAGATGCAGGTCGGTGGCCCAGGCGAGGCGTGGCATGCGGATCAGCGCTCCTCGAGAGTCCGTAGCTCGACGTCGGCCAGGCGTAGCCGCAGGGCGATGGTCTTGGCCAGGTGCTCGAACAGGAGCGAGCCGATCTTCCCCTGCTTCTCCACCAACCCGTCGAAGTCGGCGCGCTTGAGCACGAACAGCTCCGCCGGGGTCGCCGCGTGGGCGTTGGCCGAGCGTGCCTGCCGGTCCAGGAACGCGATCTCGCCGAAGTAGTCGCCGCGGCTGACGGACGCCAGGTGGTGGTGCTTGTCGCTGCCGAGCGGCATGTCGATGTGGATGCGCCCGGAGCGGACGAAGTAGAGCTCGTCGCCGGTCTCGCCCTGGTTGAAGAGGACCTCGTTCGCCTTGAGCGATCGCTTCTGGACGAGCGGCGCCAGCTCCGCGGTGGCCGCGGCGCCCAGCGTCTGGAACAGCGCGATTTCGGCGAACTCCAGCGGCGGCCGCGACTCGCCGTGCGACCAGCCCGCCGCAGCGAGGATGCTCTCCTCCATGTACTCGAGCGCGCTGTCCCGGGTCTCGAAGATCTGCGCGCCGTAATCCCCGCCCGAACCCACCACGCCCAGCTCGCGCAGGTAGCCCTCGATGGCCTTGCGCGAGAGCAGCCCCGACGGCATGCCGCTGAAGAGCAGCTTCCCGCCGCGCTCGGCGAGCCGCTCCTGCATCTGCTCCAGCAGGTGCGCGGCGGTGTAGTCCATCGACTCCACGCGCCGGAAGTCGAGCAGCACCAGGCGGCGCTTGTTCAGGTCGGGCTCGAGCTTGCTCAAAAGCTGGTCGGTGGTGCCGAAGAAGAGGTCGCCGCGCAGCTGGACCAGCAGGCCGTCCTCGCCCTTCTGCGCCAGGAGGCGCTGCTCCTCGTCGCCACGCCGCCGGGTGGAGCGCACGCGGGTCAGGTCCACCTTGCGGACGATGACCGTCTCGCGGATCTGCTCGCGCATGAAGAGGAGGATGGAGAGGCACACGCCGACGACCGAGGCCTGGATCAGCCCGACGCCCTCGGCCACCACCACCACCGAGGCGATGACCGCGAAGTCGAGTCGGCCGCCCTTCTTGGTCAGCAGCCGGAACATCCGGAAGTCGAACATCCGGAAGGCCACCACCAGGAGGATGCCGGCCAGCGCGGGGATGGGCACCCAGGCCATCAGCGAGCCGAGCGCGAGGAAGCCGCCCAGCACCAGCATGCCTTCGATCACTCCGCCCCACGGCGAGCGGCAGCCGCTGGTGACGTTGATGAGCGAGGGGCCCATCGAGCCGGCGCCGGGGACGCCGCCCAGCACCGCGGAGGCGAGGTTGGCCACGCCCTGCGCCAAGAGCTCGCGGTTCGAGTCGTGGCGGGTCCGGGTGAGCGCGTCGAGGACGACGCCGGTCTTGAGGGTGTCGATGGAGAGCAGCACCGAGAGCGTCGCGGCGGGGCCGGCGATGAGCGCGAGGTCGGCGAGGGTGAAGCTCTTCAGCGACGAGAAGCGGCTGGCGATGGCCTCGCTGAACGAGCCGGCGGCGGAGATGGGGCCGATGACCAGCTTGTTGCCTTCCAGCGAGCGCAGCTCGGGCAGCGCCAGGCTCATGAGGAAGTAGGTCGCGATGCCGGCAGCGAGGCCGACGATGGCCGCGGGGATCTTCTTGGTCAGCTTGAGCGCGAAGGCGGTGGCGACGACGGTGGCGGTGCCGACGACGATCGCGGGGACGCTCCAGCGCGAAGGCGATTCGAGGGCCTGGATCAGCGAGAGGTTGCCGGGCACGCCCAGGAACTTGGGCAGCTGCGCGACGGCGATGATCACCGCGACGCCGGAGAGGTAGCCGCTGACGACCTGGAAGGGGATGAACTTGATGAGCTTGCCCACGCCGAGCGCGCCGTAGGCGACCTGCAGCGCCGCGGAGACGAGCGCGGCGACGACCAGCAGGCCCAGGAGCTTCTCGGTGGAGGTCCCGCCCTGCGCGGCGAGGCTCGCCGCGAGCCCGGACATGACCGCCGCCGCGGGGGCGCAGGGCGCGGTGACGAAGGCGGCGTTGCGGCCGACGAGCGGCGCGGTGAGGCCCAGCGCCGCGGCGCCGACCAGCCCGGCAAAGGCGCCGGCGCCGGCGAGGGAAGGGGAGGCGGCGGTGAAGATGACCACGCCGAAGGCGATGGCCGAGGGGAAGGCGACCAGCATCGCCGCCACGCCGCCCCACACGTCGCCCGAGGTGAGCTTGAGCGGGCTCTTCTTCTCGACCACGGGAGCGTTTCCGGAGCCCGCAATCGCCTGGTCGCTCATCCCTTCCGTCCCCCGTGTCTCCAAAAAAGAAAGCGCCGGGCCTCGTGAGGCCCGGCGCCTTGGATCAATCACGCCAGCGCAAAGCCGGCGATCCGGGCCGCTCTTACAGGCCGATCTTCTTGCCGAGGTCGTTGACCTTGGCGATCGCCAGCATGGCCATGATCACGTAGACCTTCTTGTTGGCTTCCTTGGCCACGTTGACCACGTGCTTCTGCATCACGCCGGCGCTGACCTCGGCGCCGATGTCGGCGGGCAGGCAGTGCATGTAGAGGGCGTTGCCCTTGTCGGTCAGGCCCATGCGGCGCTCGTCGCAGATCCAGTCCTTGTACTGGGCGTTCTGCTCGAGCATCTGCTTCTCGAGGGACTTGAGCTTGCTGTCGTCCTTCTCGCCGACGCGCTTGAGCATCAGCTCGTAGGGGCCCCAGCTCTTCGGGTAGACGGCGACGGCGCCCTTGAAGGCCTCGTCCATGTTCTCGGTGACGTTGAAGCTGCCGCCCGACTCCTTGCTGAAGCGGTTGGCGTCGTCCAGGCAGCGGTCCATCAGCTTGTAGCCCTTCGGGTGGGCCAGCGTGATGTTCGCGCCGTAGCGGGTCAGCAGCATGATCAGGCCCTGCGGCACCGACAGGGGCTTGGCGTAGGAGGGCGAGTAGGCCCAGCTGACGGCGATCTTCTTGCCCTTGAGCCCGTCCTTGAAGTTGTCCTTGAGCCAGAGCAGGTCGGCCAGGGTCTGGGTCGGGTGGTCGACGTCGCACTGGAGGTTGACGACGGGGACGGTGCGCTTCTCGTCGTTGCCCTTCAGGTACTCGTCGATGCCGCGCTTGACCTCCTTCATGAACGCGTTGCCCTCGTTGAGCACCTTGTCGTGACGGATGCCCATCGCGTGGCTGTTCATGCCCAGCATGGCGCCGGTCTCGGAGGGGGTCTCGCCGTGGGCGACCTGGGTGGAGCTGCCGTCGACGATGACGGGCATCATGCCCAGGCGGGTCGCGGCGCCGGCCCACGCCGACTTGGTGCGGGTCGAGTTGTCGAAGAACATCGCGTAGGCGAGCTCGTTCGGGCACAGGGGCTGGAGCTTGCCCTGCAGATCGAGCTGCTGGAACTTCTGCGCGACTGCGCAGAGCGCCTCGATCTCGGGGGTGGACCACTCGCTGGTCACGAGCAGGCTCTTGCCGAGGAGGTTCTTGAGCACCTGGGGGTCGAAGTTCTGGTTGGACATCGTGTCTCTCCTTCTGAGGTTCGGGAAGGTGGTGCGAAAGTCCAAGACGATTACCACAGAACGGACGCAGCGCGAGACTTCGGTTTGGAGGGGAGGGGAGCGCCGGTTCCTCCCGCGCCTCGGGATGGTTGCTTCCTGGGCCGCGTCTGCCAGACTCCCGCCCCGGCGCGGGAGAAGCTCTGGGAGGACGTCGTGCAGTTGGCCTTGCTTGGACTGGCGTTTGTGCTGCTGCTGGCCATCAACGCGTTCTACGTCCTGGCCGAGTTCGCCATCGTCAAGGTGCGTCCCACCCGCGTGGCGGAGCTGGAGGCGGCGGGCGACCCCCGCGCCGTCACCCTGAGGACCATCCAGGCGCACCTGGACGAGTACCTCTCGGTCTGCCAGGTGGGCATCACCCTGGCCAGCGTCGCCCTGGGCATCGTGGGCACCAAGGTCACCGACCAGGTGCTGGGGCACGAGAACCACGGCAGCTGGCGCTACATCGCCGGCATCGCCTTGAGCTACGTGGTCGTCTCCGGCTCGCACATCGTGCTGGGCGAGCAGGTGCCCAAGTTCGCGGCCATCCGCGTCGCCGACAAGCTGGCGCTCTGGTGCACGACGCCGCTGCGCTTCTCCCACGTCCTGCTCTACCCGGCGCTGTGGCTGCTCTCCGGGGCGACCAACGGCGTCCTGCACCTGCTGGGGCTGGGCCGCCCGACGAGCGAGGAGCACCACACCGAGGGCGAGCTGCGGCTCATCCTCGACCAGTCGCAGGAGCTGGGGCTGATGAGCTTCAGGCGCCTGCTCTTCATGGAGAACGTCTTCGACTTCGGCGCGCTCACCGCCAAGGACGCCATGCGCCCCAAGGCGGCGGTCAAGTCGCTCGACGCCCGGCTGCCGTGGGAGAAGAACTTCGAGACCATCAAGAGCGCGCGGCTGACGCGCTACCCGCTGGTCGAGGCCGACGGCGTGCGGCCGGCCAGGCTCGTGCACCTCAAGGACCTGATCCTCCACGGCGACCACGCCGCGGCGGACCTCAAGGCGCTCGCCCGGCCGATGCTCTCCATCAAGGAGACGACGACGCTGGAGGCGGTCATCGCCGAGATGCAGCGCAAGCGCATCCACGCCGCGGTGGTCTCCAACGCCGCCGACGAGTGGACCGGGTTCATCACGCTCGAGGACGTCATCGAAGAGCTGGTCGGCACCATCCGCGACGAGTTCGAGGACGAGGAGCCGGCCCGGCTCGCCGACGCGCTCTCGCTGCCGGCCATCCATCTGGGCGTCGAGGCCGAGTCGTCCATCGGCGCGCTCGGGGCGGCGATGGCCAAGATGCCGGCCGAGGCGCTGCCCTTGCCCAAGGACCAGATCATCGCGGCGGTGGCGGCGCGCGAGCGGCAGGTGCCGACCTACCTGGGCCAGGGCATCGCCATGCCGCACGCCCGCCTTCCCGGCCTGGCCAAGGCCTTCCTGCTCTTCCTGCGCTCCGAGAAGGGCATCAAGTGCGACGGGACCAGCGAGAAGGCGCACCTGGTCTTCATGCTGCTCACGCCCGCCGGCCAGCCGCGCGTGCACCAGCGGCTGCAGTCGGTCATCGCCACCATGCTGCACGAGAGCGAGTACGTGAAGGAGCGGCTGCAGACGGCGGAGACCGCGGCCGAGGTCCTGGAGGTGGTGCGCACGGGCGAGCAGGCGGTGCTGGACTGAGGGGCCGGCGGACCTCTGGAATCAGGTCGGGCGCCGGCGCCTTTTGAAGCAATTGGCCGCGCACCGAGGAACAACACCTTCGTCATGTTGAAGCTGCTCAGGCACCTGGGCCCCTACCGCTCGTCCATCGCGGGAGCGCTGGTCCTCATCTTTCTGCAGTCGCTCGCCGAGCTCTACCTGCCGACGCTCATGGCGGGCATCGTCGACTCCGGGGTGACCCGCGGCGACTCCCCCTTCATCGTCCAGGCGGGCGGCCGGATGCTCTTGGTGACGCTCGCCGGCGTCGCCTGCTCCGTCCTCGCGGCCTGGCTCACCTCGCGCGTGAGCGCCGCCTTCGGCCGCGACCTGCGCAGCCGGCTGCTCGAGAAGGTCTCGGGCTTCTCGCTCCACGCCTTCGACCGCTTCGGCCCCGCCACGCTGCTCACCCGGACCACCAACGACGTCACCCAGGTCCAGACCTTCACGCTGATGCTCTTCCGGATGATGGTCGCCGCGCCGCTGATGTGCATCGGCGGCCTGGTGATGGCGCTCTCCATGGACCGGCAGCTCTCGGGGGTGCTGCTCGCCGCGGTCCCGGCGCTGGTGGCGGCCATCGCCTTCATCGCGGTGCGCGGCGTCGGCCTCTTCCAGCAGATGCAGGAGAAGCTCGACCGCCTCAACCTCGTGCTGCGCGAGAGCCTCACCGGCGTCCGGGTCATCCGCGCCTTCAACCGAGTGGGCTCCGACCAGCGGCGCTTCCAGGCCGCCAGCCAGGACCTCGCCGGCAGCGCCCTCTCCGCCCAGCGCACGATGGCCCTGCTGATGCCCACGATGATGGTGGCGATGAACTTCACCTCGCTCGCCATCCTCTGGTTCGGCGGCCAGCGGATCGACGCGGGGCTCGCGCACGTCGGCAGCCTGATGGCCTTCCTCCAGTACGCGACCCAGATCCTCTTCTCGCTGATGATGGTCTCCATCATGTTCGTGCTGCTGCCGCGGGCCTCGGTCTCCGCGGGGCGCATCAACGAGGTGCTCGGGACCGCCTCCGACCTCGCCGACCCGGCCGCCCCGCGCCCGCTCGAGAAGGTCCGGGGCGAGGTGGAGTTCCGGGACGTCGTCTTCCGCTACCCCGGCGCCGAGGAGCCGGCGCTCCAGCACGTCAGCTTCACCGCCGCGCCCGGGGAGGTCACCGCCATCATCGGCGGCACCGGTTCGGGGAAGTCGACGCTGGTCGGGCTCATCCCGCGCTTCTTCGACGTCGAGTCCGGCAGCGTCCGGGTCGACGGCGTCGACGTCCGCGAGCTGGCCCAGGCCGACCTGCGCCAGCACATCGGCTTCGTGCCGCAGAAGGCGGTGCTCTTCACCGACACCGTCGCCGGCAACCTCCGCTACGGCCGCGAAGACGCCACCGAGGAGGAGGTGCGCCGCGCCGCCGCCATCGCCCAGGCCACCGAGTTCATCGAAGCGCGCCCCGAGGGCTTCGCCGCGCCGGTCGCGCAGGGCGGCTCGAACCTCTCCGGCGGACAGAAGCAGCGCCTCTCCATCGCCCGTGCGCTTGCCCGGCGCCCGGCCATCTACGTCTTCGACGACAGCTTCTCCGCGCTCGACTTCAAGACCGACGCCGCCCTGCGCCGCGCGCTCCGCGACCAGGTCCGCGACGCGACGGTGCTCATCGTCGCGCAGCGGGTCAGCACCGTCATGGACGCGGACCGGATCGTCGTGCTCGAGGACGGCAAGGTCGCCGGCATCGGCCGCCACGACGCGCTGATGCGCGACTGCGCCGTCTACCGGGAGATCGTCGCCTCCCAGGTCACCACCAGCTCCCCGCCGGAGGCCGCATGAAGGCGCCTCCGGCCCAGGAGCGGCCTGCCGCGACGCGCCCGATGCACGGCGGCCCGATGGGTCGCATGGGCATGTCCTTCGAGAAGGCCAAGGACTTCAAGGGCACGCTGCGCCGCCTGCTCGGCTATCTACGCCCGCTGCGCTGGACGCTCGCCGCGGTCGCGCTGATGACGCTCCTCGGCACCCTCTTCGGCGTGCTCGGCCCGAAGATCATGGGCCACGCCACGACCGCGATCTTCGAGGGCGTGAAGGCCCGGGTCGCCGGCGTCCCCGGCGCGGGCGTCGACTTCGGCGGCCTCGCCCACACCCTGGTCCTGCTCGCCGGGCTCTACCTCTTCAGCGCCGCCTTCACCTATCTGCAGCACTACGTGATGGCCGGCCTCGCCCAGCGCCTGGTCCTCGACCTGCGCCGGGACGTCAGCGCCAAGCTCTCGCGGCTGCCGCTGCGGTTCTTCGACGGCCACAGCCACGGCGACGTCCTGAGCCGGGTGAGCAACGACGTCGACACCATCGGCAACACGCTCCAGCAGTCGCTCGCCCAGGTGCTGGGCGCGGTGATCTCCATCGTCGGCACGCTGGTGATGATGCTCACCATCAGCCCGCTCTTGACGCTGATCGGCCTGCTCATCCTCCCGGTGGTCGCGCTGCTCACCCGGGCGATCATGGGCCGCTCCAAGGGCTTCTTCGCCGGGCAGCAGAAGGCGCTGGGCGAGCTGAGCGGCCACGTCGACGAGATGGTCGCCGGCCACACGATCGTGAAGGCCTTCGGCCGCGAGCAGGCGTCCCTCCGCGCGTTCGAGGAGATCAACCGGCGGCTCTTCGAGAGCGGCTGGAAGGCGCAATTCGTCTCCGGCCTGCTGATGCCGCTCATCGGCGTCATCAGCAACCTGGGCTACGTGGCCGTCTGCGTGGTGGGCGGCGTGATGGCGGCGCGCCAGACGCTGGCCGTCGGCGACATCCAGGCCTTCATCCAGTACCTGCGCCACTTCTCGATGCCCATCGCCCAGACCGCGACCATCGCCAACGTGATCCAGTCCACGGTGGCCTCGGCGGAGCGGGCCTTCGAGCTGCTCGACGAAGCGGAGGAGCTCCCCGACGCCCCGGCGGCGCGGCGGCTCGACGCGCCCCGGGGCGAGGTCCGGCTGAGCGAGGTGCGCTTCAGCTACACGCCCGCCACGCCGCTCATCGAGGGCCTGAACCTCCACGTCCAGCCCGGCCAGACCGTGGCCATCGTCGGCCCGACCGGCGCCGGCAAGACCACCCTCGTCAACCTGCTGATGCGCTTCTACGAGCTGGGCGGGGGGACGATCGCGCTCGACGGCGTCGACCTGCGCGAGCTGCAGCGCGGCCCCCTGCGCAGCCACTTCGGGATGGTGCTGCAGGACACCTGGCTCTTCCAGGGCACGCTCCGGGAGAACATCGCCTTCGGCCGGGAGGGAGCCACCGAGGAGGAGATCGTCGCCGCGGCCAAGGCCGCCCACGCCGACCACTTCATCCGCACGCTGCCCGAGGGCTACGACACGCCGCTCAACGAGGACGCCACCAACCTCTCCCAAGGGCAGCGCCAGCTCCTGACCATCGCGCGGGCCATCCTCGCCGACCCGGCCGTGCTCATCTTCGACGAGGCCACCAGCAGCGTGGACACGCGGACGGAGCTCGCGGTGCAGCGCGCGATGCAAGAGCTGATGCGGGGCCGGACCTCCTTCGTCGTGGCGCACCGGCTCTCCACCGTGCGCGACGCCGACCTGATCCTGGTGATGAACGAGGGCCGCATCGTCGAGCAGGGCCGGCACGGCGAGCTGCTCGCGCGCAAGGGCTTCTACGCCGAGCTGTACGAGAGCCAGTTCGCGGGGCCAAAGGCGGAATTGGCGGTGGCGTAGGCCCGTTGCGGCGCTCGCTCGAAGGCTGCACACCGTCGGCCGATGGATCAGGCGGGCGCCTGATGCGTCGACGAGTCCCAGCGCCGAGCGCCCTCGAAACGGCGTCCGAGGGCTCGCGGGTCATGTCACAAAAGAGCTGCCTATCTTCAGCAAGGTCGGCTCGGGCATCCGCTCGCTCGCGATCCAGTGGCGGCACCCGCCGATGCTTCTAGCGAGGAGTCTCCGCTACTTGAAGGACCCCGTGCGCGGACCGGGGTCGGGTTCCATGATCGAGTCGAGGGAGTCGTTGCTCACGGTGGTGCTGCCGTTGGCCAGCGTGCGGTGAATGGAGAGTCCGACGCTGTAGCCGCTCTCGGTGCAAGGCGCGGTGCAGGTCGAGGGGCAGGAGTGGGCGTCGGTCACCGTGACGCTGACCTGTCCGTTCTCGTCGCTGTAGGCCTGGACCGAGCTGACCTTGCAGTTGTTGGTGCAGGTGGCGCTCACCTTGTCGAGGGCGGGGTCGGCCGCGGTCGGCGGGTTGCCGTTGATGTCCGTGAGGACTCCCGAGTACTGCAGGCTCTCGCAGTGGTTGGTGACCTGGGCGTTGCCGGGGAGGAGGGTCAGGCTCTGGGGCGCGCCGGTCCAGCGAATCGTCAGGCTCGTCCAGATCGTCGCCTGGGCGTCCCAGTCTCTGTTCTTGTCGTCCCAGTGGCCGTTGCCGGGGGTGATGTCCACGAATTCCTCGCCTGACTCGTACCCGCCGCTGTCGTCGGCATCCACGAAGGGCTCTGGGAGGTCGACGAAGGGCTCGCCCTCGTCCCAGGTACCGTTGTGATTCGTGTCCTGGAACGACTCGCTGCCGGTGGTGTACGCCACCAGGGTCGCCAGGCCGTCGCGCGGGTTGCAGGTGCGCGATTCGTTGTTGGCGCCGCACTGGTTGGAGAACACACAGAACGCACCGGGGTCGCCCGCGGGGCTGCCCAGCGGCGTGACGTCGCGCGGCGCCGGGCACAGGGCGCGGTAGACGAACTGGCCGATGCCGCCGTAGGTCGCGTTCGGCGTGAGCGACACCGACGTCGGGACGACGACTCCCGCCTCGGTCTTGAAGCTCACGCTTCCGGGGACGAAGCCGCCAGCATTGTCGGCGGCGTGCACCTCGCAGGTCATCTCCAGACCGTTGGACTCGAAGCCGCCGATGGAGGAGTGAGGGCAGACGATGCTCAGGTTCTTGGCGTTGATGGTGGGCAGGGCGGCGTCGAGGCCAGGCCCGGACGCATCGAAGCCTGCCCCGGAGGCATCGAAGCCTGGCCCGGAGGCGTCGAGGCCAGGCCCGGAGGCGTCGAGGCCAGGCCCGGAGGCATCTGGGGGGACGGAGGCGTCGGAGTCGAGGGCAGTCGGGCCGGCATCGACTATCGGCGCACCGACATCCGGAGAGCCTGCGTCGTTCACAGGCGTCGCCGCGTCGGGACTGGGCTCGGCCTGAGCGTCCGCGCCGCCGGAATCGGGAATGCCGACGTCCGCGCTCGGGCGCGCCGCGTCGGCGAGATCACCGGCGTCATCGAAGAGGTCTTCGGTGGTGACCAGCAGCTCGCAGCCGGGTAGCGCTGCGAGTGCGGCGGCAAAGACGAGGACGAGGCGGCGCATGGCTAGAACCCTCCCGAGAGGATGACCGCACCGCCACCGGCGATGGGCGCGAGACCGACTTGGGCCGAAGCTGCGGGTGGCTGCCCGCTGCTCGACGAACTGGTCAGCACCAACACGAGCCCGACGGCCCCGGCCACGATCCCCGCGGCGTAGAGCACGTCGGCGACCATCGCCTCGGTCTTGATCTTGTTGGCGTCCGCCTGGAGCGTGCTCAGGGGAACCCCGTTCTGCTTGTCCTGCAAGGCCGCGGACTTTTCGGTGAGGGCCAGGACACCGCTGACCGCCCCGCCGATGGCGAGGGCGGCGCCACCTCCCAGCAGAGCAAAGCCGGCGGTGCGTGCGCTGCTGCCCGGGCTGGGAGAGGTCGCGGTCACCCGGGGCGTCACCTGGGCTGCAGGCGCGGGCTCCACGGGAGGAGCCGTCGCCTCTGCCTTGGCGGCAGTCGGCGTGGGCTGTGCCCCGGCAGCCGCCTTGGCCGGCTCGGTTTTTTCGGGCGCCGCTTCGCGCTTCGTCGCGAGCTTGCCTGCCGGGATGGCCTTGAAGAGCTCCTCCACGGCTTCTCCCACCACCTCCACCAGATCGGCCTGGCTCTTGGCCTTCTTGGTGAGCCGAGCGACTGCGGCGCCCCTCTTGACGTCGAGCAGGGCGAGCGATAGCAGCCAGCGCCCGCCAACCTCGCCGACCTCGCTGGTGAGCAAGTAGTCGACTCCCAGCGCCCCTCCGATCTCGGCGAGGCAGGAATTGTCGGAGCATCCGAGCAGCGCCTTCTGCTTCTCGAACCCGAGCAGGGCCTGCAGGTCGGAGCCGGCGACCACCTTGACCGGCAAGCGCGCAGCCTCGGAGCTGACGAGCGCGGACAGCGGGGCGACCGACTTGGGGTCGCAGCTGCCGATGGCCTTGACGTCCACCACCGCGACCCGCGCCGCGCGGCGAGTCTCCTCCCCTCGAGCCTGGCGGGCTGTGGTCAGGGCGCCGAGCGCGAGGCTCAGGCTCAGCGTGCACCGAAGTAGCGAGTGGCGGCTCATGAAGTACCCCTCCGAGAAGGCAGGGGATTCAATCCGCCGGAGCCGTCGCGGTCAATATGGGCGAGAGGGCCGAGCACCTGCGAAGAAGAAGCTGGACACCCGTCGACCGAGGTAGGCCAAGAGGGTGGGCCAATGGCGCAGGAGGCTTGCGGAATTGGCGCGCGAGGGAGGCAGCGCCGACGGGCAGGCATTCCAAATCCCGGCTCGGCTAGCATGCCCGCCATGGCCTGCCAATCCATCCTCCTGAAGCGATTCGTCGACGAGCTCGTGCGGACCGGCAAGGGCGCCCGCGAGGATCTCGAGCGTGAGCTCTCCGACGCGGCCCGCGCGGCCTTCGTGTCGCACTTCGGCGACGAGACCCCGGTCAAGGTCGCGCTGTACGGCAACCGCGGGGCGGTCGCCTTCTGGCAGGTGCTGAAGGTAGTCGACGAGGTGAAGGCTCCCCGGCGCGAGGTGAGCGTCGCCGCGCTCCGGGCCGTGGGGGACTCGACCGCCTCTGGCCAGGAGCTGCAGGTCCCCGTCTGCTACACGTACGGCGACGCCGGGACCGTGCAGGCCGCGCGCAAGTATTCGGGGCTGGCGCCTCTACCCCTGCTGGATCACGGACTCTGGGACGCGCTCAACGCCAGGCTCAACGCAGCCGTGCAGAGGTACTTTCCACCCAAGCCCATGCTCCCGGGCTCGCTCGGAGAGGTCCTCGCCAGCGGGGGCGGGTGGCTCAAGGGCCTTCGCGCGAGCGTCCCCGGCGCGACGGTGGTCGTCGAGAGCGCCTTCTTCGACACGCTGACCCTGGACCCGACCCGCGGGTGGGTCGACTACGGCTTCCGGCTCACGCTCGAGCTCGGCGACGCCGCGCCGGTGGCCTGGAGAGCGCAGCGCAGCGACAACGAAGGCAACGTGGCGGGTTGGAGGGTGCTGCCTTCCAACGAGCAGGCGAAGCCCAGGTTCCTGCAGGCCTTGGCGGCGCTGGCGGCCGAGCTGGCCAAGGTCGGCACCGACGGGATGAGCGAGCAAAGCGCCGCCGAGCACCTGCTCGTCGCCGCGCTCCGCCCTCCGGCTCCCGGCTGCTTGATGACCTGGATGCAGGAGGCCCTGCCGCGCGCGCTGAAGGACTACTCGCTCGAGGTGCCGCTGGGCGAGGGCGCGGTGAAGTTCAGCACCGTCGCCGTCTTTCCTCCCGACGTCGGCCTGCAGGACTTCGGACAGGCGGCGATCCGCATCGACGCGCGGGCGACCGGCGCCCCGGAGCCGGAGCCCTTCGAGGACCTGGAGAGGCGAGGAGAGGTGCTTCCCCTGGGCTTCTTGGGGCCCCACGGGCTGGACCGCCCGGGGCCCGCCAATGACGAGGAGCGCCGCGACGTCGACGCCATCCTCGCGACGTTCAAGGCCTGGCTCGACGCGAACCTGAAGCACCAGGCCGAGCGCAACGGGCTCGAGGCGTACGCGGAGGACGGCTGCCTCCCCGCCTTCCCGGGCTACTTCCCGCTGGTCGAGCTCGTCGAGCAGCGGCTGGAGCAGGGCCCGCCGGGGACCATCCCCGTCCCGCCCTTTGACGAACCGGCCCTGGACGCCGCGGCGAAGCGCCTCAAGGCCCTCAAGGGGAAGAAGTGCGCGGAGCTGCTGGAGCGGATCGCGGCTTCGAGCGCGCCGGCGAAGTCGCCTCCGGACCCCAAAGCGACCCTGGAGGCCGCCGGGGTCCAGGTCGACACCTCGCGGGAGAAGGTCATCGCCCCCAAGCCGCTGGCCGTCTACTGCGTGGACGGGTGGGCGGTGCTGCTGCGCGACGACCTGGCGCGCCGGCCCTTCAGCCTGCCGTCGATCGACCTGGTCGCTCCCGAGGGCGGGTCGCCGGTGACGGTGCTGAGGGTCGACGCCTGGAACCCCGAGGCCCGCGCCGCCGTCGACGGCGACGCCTTCGCCTTCCGGCGCTTCGTCACCTGGCTGCGGGAGGCGGTCCTGCGCGCCGGCCTCGACGCCAGGCTCCGGTTCAAGAATCGCCAGGGACGAGCGCGACGAGGGCGAACCCGCGTCGGTGACGATGCTGGTCTCCGACTGGCTCCTGTTCGGCCTGCCCTACTTTGGCGACCGCTTCCTGGTGGACTGGCGAGGGCAGTGGGACGTCGTCGCGGCGGTGACCAAGGTCGAGGACTTCGCGTGCCTCTACTGCTTCTCCGGCGAGCACCTCCACCGGCTGCGAACCCGCGACCTCCCAGCCTGGCGGCGCTTCTTGCGCGAGGTGATCGACCCGCGCTTCGACGCCACCCGCGGCGCGAAGCTCCTCGCGCTCTGACCTTCCAGGTCGTGCAGCCGAGCTGCTCAGCGCTGGCGCGCCCCGATGGCGAGCCGGCGCAGCGCGCGCATGCCCGACAAGCCCAGCTTCTCCTGCAGCCGCGCGCAGTAGGACTCGACGGTGCGCGGGCTGACCTCGAGCCGCACTCCGATCTCCGTGGTCGAGAGGCCCTCGCCCAGGAACTGGAACACCTCGCGCTCGCGGCCGCTCAGCTCCTCGGCGCCGACAGGCGCGGGCGCGGCCGGCGAGGACGCGGAAGCGCCCGGCGGCGCGTCGAGGGCGCGGATGGCCCGCGGGCTCAGGTAGCGCTCCCCGCCGGCGACCGCGCGCAGCGCCGCGACCAGGGTCTCCCAGACCTCCCCCTTGGTCACGTACCCGCTGGCCCCCGCGGCCAGCGACTGCTCCACGCTCGCGGCGTCCTCGTTCATCGAGTACACCAGGCGCCGCGGCCCGCGCGGGTCGCCGGACAGCTCGCGCAGCAGCACCTGGCCGTCCTCGGCGCCCAAGCCAAGGTCCACCAGCACGACGTGGGGGCGGGTCTGGCGGATGCCGGAGAGGGCGTCGGCGACGGTCGCCGCGCTGCCGACGACGGTGATCCCCGCCTGCTGCAGCAGGACGCCGATGCCCTGCCGCATCACGGGGTGGTCGTCGACGACGAACACCTTCAGCGCTGGCGCCGCAGCTTCCATCCAGCCCTCGTTCCGGTCCGCTCCTCGAAAGCCGGCCATCCTTCCAAATCGGACACGCACTGTCTGTCCGGGAAAACCCTCGCGCGTTCCCGGCTGCCTCAGGAGCCGGCCAGGGCCACCGCGGCCTTGGGCACGCGGCAGACGACGGAGGTGCCCCCGCCTGGCGCACGCCCGATCTCCAAGGTGCCGCCCACCGACACCGCCCGTCCCAGCATCGAGCGCATGCCCAGCCCCGGCGCCGCCTCGGGGAGCAGGCCCTTGCCGTCGTCGCGCACGGCGAGCCGCACCTCCGCCCCTTCCTCGGAGAGCTCCAGCGTGATCCGCCCGGCCCCGGCGTGCTTGACCGCGTTCTGGGTCGCCTCCTGCGCGATGCGGTAGAGCTGCGTCGCCGCCGCGCCCCCCAGCGAGGGAGCGCCCGCGCCCTCGAGCTCGCAGTCCACCTCGACGGTCTCGCGGATCTGTCGGGCCAGGTCGCGCAGCGCGGGTCCCAGCCCGCCCGGCGGCAGCGGGCCGGGGCTCAGGCCTCGCGAGAGCGAGCGCGCGTCGGCGAGCGTCGCGTCAACCAGCTCCGCCAGGGCCCCAGCCTGGTCCGCCTCCGGCGCCGTGCGCGTGGCCAGGGCGCGCTCGAGCAGGCGCGCCGAGAGCAGGCTGGCGGTCAGCTGCTGGCAGAGCCCGTCGTGCAGCTCGTGCCCCACCCGCCGCTGCTCGCGCTCCGAGACCTCGATGACCTCCAGCTCCAGCCGGCGCCGCTCCTCGGCGGCGACCGCCAGCCGCTCCGAGGCGACCTGGGCGCGGACCAGCGCGCGCTCCTGGAACGCGAGCGCCCGCTCCAGCAGCACGGCCAGGGGCAGGAGCGCGATCAAGGAGAAGACCCCGTGCCTCAGCCAGGCCATGCCCTCGACCTGCGGCGGCGGCTCGGGGAGCAGCCCCTTCCAGGCCAGGACGGTGAAGACGAAGTAGGTGAGGACCGCGAACGCCAGGCACGCCGCGCCCAAGCGGCGACCGACGAGCAGGAGGCCCAGGAGCGGCAAGGCGAACAGGAGGGTGCGGCCGCTGCCCCCCAGCCCCAACCGCGCCAGGCCGATCATCGCCACCCCGTAGCCCATGGCGATCAGGAAGGCGGCGCGCACGCGGTAGTCGAGGCGCCGCGCCAGCGCCATTGCCAGCACCAGGCCGTACGTGCCCACGTACACCACCCGCAGGCCCCAGGCGGTGTCGCGCAGGACGCCGGCCACCAGCGCCGGCAGGTCGGCCACCACCGCCGCCACCAGCGTCACGTGCGTCGCCCAGGGGCGCCATTCGTCCAGCGACACGGGCGGGGCGCCCCGAGCGGCGAGGGCGGGCGGCGGGGGCGAGGAGGGCATGGGGGCATCGAAGCACACGCCCCAGCTCCCGAGAAGCCGGGCCGGCACCTGTAGGGGATTTTCCGGGCATACAGCGCCGGCGCTGCTCGGTACCGTCACGCGCGAACCGCTTCACGGGAGATCCCATGACCTTCAGGCGTCTGGTTCCGGCCGCGCTCGCAGCGTTCGCCCTCGCGGGCTGCCCCAGCAAGCAGGAGAACCCCAAGCCCGACTTCACCACCGACGTGAAGGCGACGCCGCGCGCGCCGCTGGCCTTCGCCTCCCCAGCCGCCTGCGCGCTCGACTCGGACTGCAAGGCGGGCACGTTCTGCTTCCAGGGCGGGTGCGCCCGGCAGTGCGCCCAGCCGTCCGACTGCGGCGCGGCGGGCGCCACCTGCAGCGAGCGCGGGCGCTGCCTCGGCGGCGGCGGCGGCGGCAAGGGCGGCGGCGCGGGCGACATCGACGTCGAGCCTGGCACCGCGCTCACCGCGCTCCCGGCGCGCGTCCAGCAAGTGGCCGCCGGCACCGACGCGCTCAAGGTGCAGGTGAAGGTGGCCCCGGCCATCGCCGCGGGGGTGCTCAGCTACCGCATCGAGCGCACCGACGGCCTGGGCGACCCGCAGAAGGTCCGCCAGGCCTCGGGCAGCACCGACTTCGAGCTGGAGGTCGAGAGCGGGATGGCCAGCCCCGGCGCGGCGGAGCCCAAGGACGTCGAGGTGTACGTCATCACCTCCGCCGGCGCCTTCCGCCTCTCGCTCATCCCGCAGCTGCCGCTGTCGGGCTACTACGCCGGCCAGGCGAAGCTCGACCAGTTCGGCCAGACCGGCATCCCGCTCGACTTCTACCTGGTGACCAACCCCACCGACGCCTCGCTCTCGCAGGCGACCGAGGCCTTCGTGGTGCTGCCGGTGGGCCCGGAGAAGATCTTCTCGCCGCACCCCAAGACGGCCGCCGCCGGCACCGCCGAGACGATGACGCGCAAGCTGACCTGGGAGGGCCCGCCGGTGAACCGCTGGGTCGCGGTCTTCGTCAGCGAGTTCGACCTGGGGACCGACTCCGTCGTCGCCGCCGCGGGCCTCGCCGGCCAGGTGCGCCGCACCCTCCGCCTGGAGGTCGAGCCCTTCGGGACGAGCGAGCTCATCGGCAAGATCAGCGACCGCTGGACCGGCCTGTACGACGCGCGCCCCGACCTGGGCCCGCGGGCGCCGGCCAACGTGGTCTTCGAGGGGGCGATCGATCTTCGGCGCTCGGGCCCGGCCCCGCTCCACACCGAGATCAACCCGCCCGAGACCGTGAACGAGGGCGACCCCAAGCTGCTGCCGGTGCCCGCCCTCGGCGACTGCTCCGACACGCTGCTCGCTGCCGTCCCGGCGATCACCCTCGGGGCCGCCACCTACGGCTGCGACACGACGAAGACCGTGGCCGGCTTCAAGGCCGCCACGACCGACCTGCAGGCCTCCTGCGCCATCGCGCTCGCGCGCGAGAGCCTCAAGGCCAACACCACCGCCGGGCAGATCGCCGCGTTCCTGGACAACACCAACCCCGGCGGCGAGAGCTTCGCGGACTTCATGGAGCGCTGCGCCGCGGGCACCGGCGGCGCCTGCCGCCCGACCCCGGCGGTGCTGTGCGGGCGCGAGCTGGCCGCCTACGCCTACGCCGGGCTCGAGCAGGACCTGCCCTCCACCGCCGACCTGGTGGTGGCCTTCCAGGATGCCTCGCGCGAGGCGTTCCTCGGCCGGCAGATGGGCGCCTTCCACACCGACGCCCAGACCCGGCTCGACTGGCTCAAGACCTCCGACTACCCGGCCATCGTCACCAGCGCGGTCAAGGACCTCATCGACCGGCTGCTGCGCGAGTGGACGACCAACGTCCTCGACGTCCACCTGGGCGTCCTCGGAGGGCAGTTCGACGACGCCGGCCTGGCGGTCCTCTCGCACGCCGCCAGCGGCGCCGACGCCGTCGCCGCGCGCAAGACGCTGCTCTTGGAGATGTCGCAGAGCTGGCGCGGCGCCGCCGACGCGCTGACCCTGGCCGCGGCGCGCTGGAACCAGCTCTACCAGGACGACGCCACCCGCAAGGCCAAGGCCGCCCTCGTCAGCGGCCGCATGTTCGACCTGTACCTGGTGGCCGGCCTGCTCACCAACTTCAACCGGGACAGCGGCGCCAGCTTCGCCAGCGGCACCTTCGCCGCCGGCTTCGCCCAGCTCATGCGCGACCTGGGGGCGCTGATGCAGCCCTTCGACAAGCTGGTCTACGCCCGCGACGCCGAGGTGGTGGTCTCGACCTCGGTCGATCCCGCGAGCGACAACACCACGCTGCTCCAGGAGCGCCGCGAGGCAGCCAAGGCGGAGATCACCTCGGCCGCCGAGGCGGTGGGGCAAATCATCGCCGAGGCCCAGAGCGAGGCGCTCAGCCAGGCCGAGCTGACCAACAAGATGAACAACGAGATCAACGACGTGCGCGCCGAGCTGGTCGAGCTGTGCGGCCTGCCCACGGGCTGCACCGCCAGCACCGCCTGGAGCGATCCGACCTGCCTGGTGCGCACCGGCGCCGGCCGCTGCGGCTTCCTCATCGACCACGAGACCAGCGAGGTGGGGAGCTTCGACGCCGGCGCGCAGAGCGTCTCCGAGGCCGGCAGCCGCCTGCTCGACTTCCGCGGCGCCATCCTCGCGTACAACCGCGCCCAGGAAGAGCTGCGCGCCCACAACGCCAGCGGCGCGCTGGCCCTGGAGGCCACCGAGGCCTTCGCCCTCCAGGTGGAAGCCGCGAACACCGCCCGCCTGGGCCTGATCGACCAGATGAACGCCGCCATCGCGCAGCAGCAGGCCGACCGCACCACGTCGATGGGCAAGCTCCTGGAGAACCTCGCCCAGCGCAACACGCTGCGCCGCGAGAACATCGCGGGCACCCAGGCGGCGATGGCCGAGTGGGGCGCCATCACCGTCGGCGGCATCAACAGCAGCTTCCGCATGCTGCAGTCCGCCACCGCCCTGGGCATGACCGCCGAGGGCCTGTACCGCGGTGCGGAATCTCGCCGAGAAGTGGTCGGAGGCCATCGCCGAGGGCTTCCCCAAGACGGTGGGCACCTCCACCGACGTCACCTCCCCCGCGCGCATGGCCGCGATGATCACCGGGCTGGGCATCTCCAGCGGGCTGCAGGTCGCGGGGCTGGCGATGCAGACCGCGGCCGAGGTGCAGAAGGTCAACGCCGACAAGCAGCGGGCGCTCAGCGATGCGAAGGTGGAGGCGCTGCGGGACGCCAACGACCTCGGCGACGCCATCACCGAAGCGGACCTCGCCCAGCTCGAGGCCGAGTGCGAGGTCGATGCCCAGGCCGACAAGGACGCCGAGGCGGCGCTCAAGGAGCTGCTGGCGATGGCGGAGAGGAGCGTCGAGGCCGACCTGGCCTACCAGCGCGACCTGGGCGAGCTCAACGACCGGCGCACCCAGCTCAAGCAGCAGCTCGAGCAGGCGGTGGGGCTGGAGATGCAGGTCGCGCAGGCCGAGCTGGGCACGATGATCGCCCTGCAGGAGTACCTCAAGGTCGCCCAGCAATCGGAGCTGCGCCTCGCCCGCCTCCTGGACCTGGAGCGGCAGCGCGCGGAGATCAACAACATCGTCGGCAGCCCGACGGCCGTCTTCGCCTGGGCCAACCGGCTCGAGCAGGCCGAGCGGCGCCTGCAGGGGGCCAAGAGCAAGCTCTTCGACTGGCTGGTCGCGCTGGAGTACCTGGCCGTCCGCCCGTTCATGGACCAGCGCGTGCAGATCCTCCTGGCGCGCAACACCTACCAGCTGGAGGCCATCGCCGCCGAGGTCGAGCGGCTGCAGGGCAAGTGCGGCGGGCCGGTCAGCCGGCAGACCTCGGAGCTGTCGCTGCGCGACGACCTGTTGGGCCTGACCCTGGCGATGACCGACCCGGTCACCGGCACCACGCTCAGCCCCGAGCAGCGGCTGCGCCAGCTCCTGGAGCGCGGCTACGTCCCCATCGACAAGCGCGTGCGCTACACCAGCGACTCCTCCATCGGCGGGCTGCTCTCGAGCCGCTCGGTGCTGGCGGCCTCCTTCGACGTCAAGCTCAACGACTTCGCCAACCTCGCCGCGGCCTGCAACGCCAAGGCCTTCTCCATCTCCGTGCAGCTGGTGGGCAAGGACCTGGGCAGCGGGCAGCCGACCGTGTCGATCCTCTACGACGGCTCGAGCGAGCTGCGCTCCTGCCAGCCGGGCCTGGAGGAGTACCTGGACGCGATGGGCCGCGAGTCCACCTCGTTCGGCGCGGTGACGCGGCTGCACGCGCCGGGGCGCAGCGTCTCCCCGGTGGCGGGCATCAACGAGTTCCCGTCGGGATCGACCAACGTCTCGCTCTCCGGCCTGCCGCTGGCCTCGCAGTACACCCTCCTCATCGACCCGCAGCTCGGCGAGAACCGGAAGATCGACTGGTCCAAGCTCGAGGACGTGAAGATCAAGCTCGAGTACTCGTACCAGGACCTCTTCCCCGCCGGGCAATGCGAGTAGCCGGCTCGCCCTGAACCTGGACGGGCCGGCCCCCGGGAGGGGAGGCCGGCCCGTTCGTCGTTCGCGGGCTTCGTCTTGGTCGCGGCGCGCCCGATTCGCCTCCTCGAAAGGCCGTCGAATGAGAACCGCCCTCAGCTCCTTCGCCATCGCCTTGGCCGCCACGCTGCTGCTCGTCGCATGCGGACAGCCGGCCAACCCCACCGCGCCCGATGCCTCCTGCAGCGGCGCCGGCTGCGCGAGCGCCGACGCCGCCGCGATGGCCGATGGATTCGATCAGCACCGCCGATGCCGCGGAAGGACCAGGCAAGGACGCCGCGGCGAATCCGGGTGACGCGGGGCCCGTGGCGGCAGAGGACGCCTCGGTCGAAAGAGACGGCGGGGCCAGCGAGCCCGCCGGCGCGATCTCCGGCTACCTCTCCTGCGACGACGACTCGCAGTGCCCGGTGGGCTACGGCGACTGCATCAAGACCGTGCCGCTCAACCGCAGGGACCCCGCCGGCAAGCTCTCGGCGACCGTCCACGAGCTCGACCCCACGCTGACCCGGTCGGGCCTCTGCACGCTGGTCTGCACCAGCAACGCCGCCATCTGCGACGCCCTCACCATCAAGGACGCGAGCGGCAAGCCGGTGCCCTACCAGTGCCAGCTCGTCGCCGCCGGCGCCTCGTTCTATCCCTCGCCCCTCCCGGCGTTCCCTTTCGACGCGCAGCTGTCGGCCTCCGACCTCGCCGCCGGCGACACCTTCGGCGCCCTCTGCCGGCCTCCGTTCGGGCTCTCGAACGCCGTGGGCGACGCCTTCTGCCAGCGCTGCACGCAGGCCTCGGAGTGCTCGGGCGCGCAGCTGTGCTTCGACTTCACCGGCTGGGACCTGGCCACCTCCGAAGCCCCCGGCAGCTGCCTCGAGCCCTGCGGCGGGCCGTCCCCATGCCCCTTCGGCTTCGACTGCCAGGACCTCGTCTCGCCGCGCGCGGACGGCCCGTTCGACCACGGCTCGTTCTGCGTGCCGTGGCTGCGCACCTGCGGCGCCTGCTCCGACCCGGACGGCGACGGCCGCGGCTTGGGCCGGTGCGGGCCCGCCGGCTCGGTGACCCCGGTGGACTGCGACGAGCGCGACCCGAACGCCTACTACGACCCGGCGGACCCCGAGCACGCCTTCCCCGGCGCCTGCGGCGTGCAGGACCTCAACTGCAATGGCGTCTCCGACGACCTGGAGGAGATCGGCCCGGCGCGCTACCCGCAGCAGCACTGCACCGCCTGCTTCGACGCCTGCTCGGGCGCGGTGCCCAACGGCACCGCGGCCTGCACCCAGAAGGAGAGCGACGCCTCGCCGCGTTGCAGCGCGCAGTGCGACGACCCGACCGCCTGGGCCGACTGCGACGGAGAGTTCGCCAACGGCTGCGAGCAGGCGATCACCGACCCGACCCGCATCTGGTACCCGGACGGCGACGGCGACGGCTTCGGCGCCGAGCCGGGCCTGTTCGCCTGCACCCCCGAGGCGATCCCCGCCGGCTACACCCAGGTCGCGGGCGACTGCGACGACACCCACGGCGCGGTGCGCCCCGGCGGCGTCGAGGTCTGCAACGGCGTCGACGACGACTGCGACGGGGCGACCGACGAGGATCCGCTGACCGAGGGTGCGGCCTGCCACACCGGCCTGCCCGGCGTGTGCGAGCCGGGTGCGCGCCATTGCCTGAGCGGCAAGATGGAGTGCCTGCCGGTCACGCCGTCCAGCCAGGAAGCCTGCGACGCCCTCGACAACGACTGTGACGGCATCACCGACGAGCTGCCGGGGACGGAGGTCAAGTGCCAGAATCCCCGGCAAGTACGGGCCCTGCGCCGAGGGCGTGACCGCCTGCGTCCTGAACACCCCCGACACGTACTGCCGGCAGACCGTCTTCCCCAAGACCGACCTGCCCGACCCGCTGGGCCAGGACCTCAACTGCGACGGCGTGGACGGCGACGCGAGCCAGGCGCTGTTCGTCCGGCCGGCCACCGGCAACCCCGCCAACGACGGCTCGCCGTCGGCCCCGCTGGACTCCCTGGACACCGCGATCAGCAAGCTGCCGGCGAGCGGCAAGAAGTACATCTACCTGACCGCCTCGGGCTCCTATCTGCGCAGCGCGGCCATCGTCCTGGGCGACGGCCAGGGCATCTTCGGCGGCTTCGACGAGACCTTCAGCAGGGCGGGCGGCACCTCGACCCTCCAGCGCAAGGGCCCGGGCACCGGCGACCACCTGGTGGCCATCGACGGCACCGACCTCGTCAACCCGACCTACCTGATGAACCTGAGCGTCGAGATGGACCGGCCCTCCGCGCCGGCGCTGCACGCGGTGGGGCTGCGTTGCATGCACTGCCCCGGGCTGCGGCTGACCAACACGTCCATCGCCGCCAGCCAGGGCGCCGACGGCGCGAAGGGGACCGACGGTGCGTCCTACAACCTGGGCGCCGTCTGCGCGACGCAGCCTCGGGGAGGAGCCGCCGGCGCCGGCAACCCCTGTGCCCCGACGGCCGGCCGCCCGGGGTGGGATGCCGGGGTCTCCGGTGGCCCGACGGGCTGGCGCATGGGCGGGGCTGGCGGCCCTGCGGGGACGTCCAGCTCGCCCGCAGGCAAGCCCGGCTCCAACGGCACCAGCTGCTCCACGGTCTTGCAGGGCGGCGCAGGCGGCAAGAAGGGCACCCGCGTGGACGCGACGGCCGAGCTTCGCTGGGTGCTCGGGCCCTTGGCCGGTTCGGGCTCGGGGGGGTGCGACGGCTCCGGAGGCGGCGGTGGCGGCGGCAGCTACTTTTGCACGTTGCCCGGTTACGCCGGCGCCGCGGGAGGCGCCGGCGGTTGCGGCGGGGGCCAGGGCGGCGCCGGGAGTCCCGGCGGCACCTCCATCGGGATGCTGGTGTGGAATTCGAGCGGGATGGTCCTGGACACCGTCACGGTCCAGGGCGGTGGCGGCGGCAGCGGCGGAGCTGGAGGCTCCGGTGGCGCTGCGGGCGGGGGCGGAACCCCGACCGCTCCGTCGATCAACGGCGGGGCTGGCGGCATCGGCGGGAACGGCGCCGGGGGCGGCGGCGGCGGTGGCGGCGCAGGCGGAAGCTCCTTCGCCATCGTCCGCGACTCGGGCACGACCTTCAACGCGACGAAGCTGACCGAGTCGTCGGGGAGCGCGGCCGGCGGAGGAGGAGCAGGCAAGGGCAACGCGGGGGGCACCACCGCCGGTGTCGCGGCGGGCGGCAACGGCGCCGACGGGCAGGCCGGGGAGGACGGCGAAGCGAAGCAGGACCTGGTCCTCTAGCAGCCCTCAAAGCCGCGCCCTCGCGAACCCCCATTCCGCAGGAGGCCTCATGGCCCGCCGAGCTCTCTTCTTCCTCACCCTCCTCCTCGCTCTCGCCGTCTGCGGCTGCTCCGGCGGCGACCCCGCCGGCGCGTCCGACGGCGGCGCCCCAGACACCGGCCCCGCCGTCCATCCGCCCTCCTCGCTGCGGTACGCCTTCAACCCGGCGGTCTACACCGCAGGCGTGGCCATCGCGCCCAACGCTCCCACCAGCATCGGCGGCCAGGTCGACTCCTACTCCGTCGACCCCGCGCTGCCCGCGGGCTTGGCGCTCGACGCGACCTCGGGCATCGTCAGCGGCACGCCCGCCAAGGCCAGCGCCGAGACGACCTACACCGTGACCGCCAGGAACTCCGCCGGCAGCGCGACGGTCGCCTTGAAGATCACCGTCGAGGAGCGGGCCCCGAGCAGCGTCGCCTACGCGACCAACCCTGCGGTGTACACGGTGGGAGTCGCCATCGCGCCGAACGCGCCCACCACCAAGGGCGGCGTTCCCACCGCCTACGCCGTCGAGCCCGCGCTGCCCGCCGGCCTCACGCTCGACCCGGCGACCGGCGTCGTGTCCGGGACCCCGACCGCGTCGCTGGCGTTCACCCGCCACAAGGTGACCGCCTCGAACTCGGCCGGAGCCGCCAGCGTGACCCTGTCGATCACCGTCCACGACGGTGCTCCCGCCGGCCTCGCTTACGCGGTCAACCCGGCCCGCTACCCGCTGGGCGTCGCCATCGCCGACAACGCTCCCGTCAATGCCGGGGGACCCGCGGCCTCCTGGGAGGTCTCGCCGGAGCTGCCCGCGGGCCTCTCGCTCAATCCGGTCACGGGCGTCCTCTCCGGAACGCCGGCGGCGGTCGCGCCCGAGGCGGACTACACGATCACCGCCACCAACTCCGGCGGGAGCGGCACCGTCGCGCTGCGCCTGGCCGTGGTCGACGCGGCCCCCGCCGATCTCGTCTACGCCACCAACCCCGCGAGCTACCCGGTCGGCCACGCCATCGCCGAGAACGCGCCCGCGAGCAGTGGGGGAGTCGTGACGACCTACGAGGTGGCCCCGGCGCTCCCCGAAGGCCTCTCGCTGCACCCGGTCACGGGTGTGCTCTCCGGCACCCCCACCGCCGTGACTGCGCAGGCGAGCTACACCGTGACCGCCTCGAACTCCGGCGGCAGCACCGCGGCGGACCTCGTCCTGACGATCGAGGAGGCCGCGCCCGCCGACCTCACCTACGCGACCAACCCGGCCTCCTACGTCGTCGGCGCCGCCATCGCCCCCAACGCCCCGGCGAGCTCCGGCGGCGCCGTCGCCTCCTACTCGGTCTCGCCGGACCTGCCCGCCGGGCTCACCCTGGACCCGAGTTCCGGGGTCGTCAGCGGAACGCCAAGCGCTGCTTCGGCCGAAGCCGCCTACACCGTGACCGGCGCCAACGACGTCGGCTCGACGACCGCGACGCTCACCCTGACCGTGACCGACCATGCGCCCACTGGCCTGGCGTACGCGGCCACCCCCGTGCGCTACGACCGGACCGTCGCCGTCACGCCCAACGCGCCCACCAGCGCTGGCGGCGTCCCCACCTCCTACTCGGTCGATCCTCCGCTGCCCGCGGGGCTGAGCCTGGACCCGGCAACGGGCGTCATCTCCGGCACGCCCACCGTCCTGGCCGAGGGCACGCACACCGTCACCGCCACCAACTCCGGCGGGTCGACCTCTGTGGCCGTTGTGATCACCGTGAAGTCGCCGACCACCACCGGCACCTGGGGCGCGATCGCCGCCGGCTGGGACCACACCTGCGCGCTGATGGGCGGCGGCGTCCAGTGCTGGGGCCTGAACGTCAATGGCCAGCTGGGCGACGGCAGCTACGACGACAGCCCGGTGCCCGTGCCGGTCTCGGGCATCCTCGGCGGCGCCACCGCCCTCACCGCCGGCGCCTCGCACACCTGTGCCATCGTCAACGGCGGCGCCTGGTGCTGGGGCGGCAACGCTTTCGGGCAGCTGGGCGACGGCACCACCGACGAGCACGTCCGCCCCGTGCCGGTCGCGGGCCTGGAGTCCGGCGTGCAGGCCATCGCCGCCGGCGCGTACCACACCTGCGCCATCGTGAACGGCGTGGCCAAGTGCTGGGGCCTCAATTCGACGGGCCAGCTGGGCAACGGCACCTGGGACGACCAGCTCTTGCCGGCGAACGTCGTAGGCATGACCACTGGGACCCGGCTCATCGCCGCCGGCCCCTACCACTCCTGCGCCGCCGGCAACGACCTCTTGATGTGCTGGGGAGCGAACGGCGGCAAGCAGCTCTGGGACGGCACGACCCTCGACCGCAACGTCCCGGTCAACCTCCAGGGTCATGGCGATACCGACATCATGGGCCTGTCGCTGGGCAGCGTCGTGAGCTGCTGGCAGGACAACTCCGGCACCCGCTGCCTGGGGACGAACGACAAGAACCAGTACGGCAACAACGCGCCCCAAGGGATCAAGAAGGTCAACGGCTACAACCACGGCTGCGCCGTCACCGTCGGCGGGACCGTCCACTGCTACGGCGCCAACGCCGAGGGTCAAGCTGGCGACCCATCGCTGCAGGACGTCACGAGCTTCTACTACACGGTGGATCTGGAGGACGCCCAGGCGATTGCTCTCGGCCGCGGGCACACCTGCGCCATGGTGAACGGCACCGTCCGGTGCTGGGGCGCGAACCAGCATGGCCAGCTGGGCAACGGCACGACGAGCCCGAGCACGACCCCGGTCCAGGTCCAAGGCATCGTGGGAGGCATCGCCACCCTGGTCGCCGGCGAACAGCACGTCTGCGTTCTCGTGAGCGGGCAGCCCTACTGCTGGGGCGCCAACGGCGACTACCAGCTCGGCAGCAACGCCGCCGGAGATATCACGACGCCCACGACGCCCTTGAATCGCAGCCTCAAGCGCTACCGCGCGCTCACTGCCGGCACGTACCACACCTGTGTCGAGGGGTATTTCTCCGAGTGTTGGGGGCGCAATTCCTCAGGGCAACTGGGCCGCGGAAAAACCTCTGCCAGGGAGTACAGCGACGGCAGCTTCTACGGGGGCGGGGCCAGGGCCCTCGTGACCGGCGACGCCCACACCTGCTTCATTCCCAGCCAACACTACTCTTGCGTCGGTAGCGACGCGCTCAAGCAGCTCGGCGGGACGGGATCGACCGTCTACCCGACCTGGCTGAACAAATGGGGCATCTTCTCCGCCGGCGACAACCACAGCTGCCGGGTCACTCGGTCGAGCGTCAAGTGCTGGGGCGACAATTCCAGCGGCCAGCTGGGGACAGGCACGACGTCGGGCCCGGATGGCGATCCCTACCAGGACGCCCTGGCTTACGGGTCCGGAGCCCGAATCTCCTACTCCGGCGGGAACAACTCCTGCGGCGTGGTCAACGGCGCTGCCCAGTGCTGGGGCGCGCTCTTCGGAGCCACCGCCAAGGCGATCAACGGCTTCTCCGGCGCCGTCCAGGACATGTCGATGCGCAACGGGCACGCCTGCGCCATCGTCAACGGCGCCCTCAAGTGCCTGGGCAACAACGGGTCGGGCCAGCTGGGCAACGATTCCCAGAGCAACAGCCCGTCGACGCCGGTGCAGGTCAAGGGCCTGGACAAGAACGTGCTCGCCGTCGCGGTCGGCGGTAGCTTTACCTGCGCGCTGGTGGGCAACGACGTCCTCTGCTGGGGCGACAACTCCCACGGCCAGCGCGGCGTCGGCAGCACGACGCCCAGCCTCGTCCCGGGGGGGCCTGCGATCTCACGGTGACTGCGGACGCGAGCGCGCGGCGCGTTTGGGCGCTTGGAGATGAGGATCCCACGCAGCGGGCTTCTGCTGTTCGCGCTTCCCGACTAGGGGACGGGACGCTTCAGCCCCGGCGAGTCTGCGGTCGGGCGCGGTCGCGCAGGCGCGCGACAGGATTCGGATTGGAGGCTGGGCGGTGCGCTCGGAAAACCCCGGGCTGAAGGCCCGGGGGATTCCCGAGCGGCGACGTCACCACGCTCCTCGGAGCAGTCGCTTCTTCAGCGGGGCGCCTCTCGCCTCGAGGAGCGCAGGAGGAGCCAGGCGCCTTGCGGCGAGCCAATCGCGCGTCGCCTCAGTGGAGCCGCGCTTTCGCCGCCACGACCCGCGACAGCTTCTCGCGATGCGGATCGGGCAGCACGGCCGCCAGGTCCTGCAGGAAGCCGACGAGAGCGTGCGAAGGCGAGGGGTCCAAGCTGTCGAGCCACGCGCCGATCGCCTCGACGCCTCCGTCCGGATTCTGGCCGAGCGTGTAGAGCGCGCCACCGAGCGAGATGGCGCGCTCGCCGTCCTTGTCCCCATCTTCGTCCTCGTCAAAGCCGTCCCGCCCCAGGTCCTCGTCGCCCAGCTCGTAGCGGTAGGTCGAGACTTGGTTGTCGGCGACGTCGATGCGCCAGAGGTCGGGGAACTCCTCGCCGGAGGCGAGGATGCGCCCTTCCACCCGGTGGTTGAACGTGAACCCGGCGAACTGCGGGTCCCCGGACGAGGCGGCCTTCGCCCCCGGGCGCAGGAAGTGCTCGACGAGGTACTGCATCCAGGCCTCGGCCTCGTAGAACTTCTCGGCGCCGTTCCACCCCAGCGCCGCGCCGTCGTCCGCCGGGACCCACTGGCACCAGAGGCCCGGCTGGCCGGGAGGCGGCTCGTTGTAGTCGACGACGTCGGGCCCGTCTTCCTGCCCGGCGTACCCGGGCTGGCTCACGAAGTACGGCCCCTGCTTCAGGTGCATGCGGCGCGTCTCGGAGAACTTCGTGAGGTAGGCCACCTCCTGCGCGTTCAGCGGCGGGGTGATCTGGACCTTGCCGAAGAAGTCGGTGCTGTAGCCCATCGTCACGCTCCTCCTCGCGGGCGCTCGAGGCGCCACGGAACTCCACCACGACTTCGGTCGGCGCGTCGTTTCCCTGCGACGCGAAGTCTATGCGCTCCGCGCCCCGCTCGGGTCGCCGCTCAGCACACGAGGTCGGTGGCCCGCCACCTTCGCCCCGGAGGGCCGCGTCGAACCTGCTAAAGATATGTCAGCGTTCATCAACAAGGTCCCGGCGTTGCACGGGTGCTGCCGCGTCAGACCCAGCCCGGCTGAAGGCCTCGCGATGGAGTTCGTCGAACCCGGGGCGATCCGATGTGGGCGTCTCTTCCTGCTCTCTCTTCGCGACCACTCGGCCATACCTCTCGACCGCTCGGCCGGAGGTGCCAAGCGCTGCTTCATGTCGCCGCCACGATGCGGTCCATGAGACATGCAACCCTGGTCCCCGCTCCGTTGCTCCTTGCGATGCTCGCGCTCTTCATCGCGGCTTCGACCGGCACCCACCGGTATTTGAGGGAGGCGTTCTTGCGCGACCTGTCCCGGCTCCTCCCTGTGTTGGCGCTGCTCGAACTCCTGTCCTTCGCTCGAGATCTTTGGGGTGAGCTTCGAGACCACGCCGGCCGCATCATCCTTCACTTCATTGGGTGCGTCGTCGCGTTGGCGGTCCTGCTTGTCTTTGGGCTGATCACGACGGGCGGCTTCGTTCCAACTGACCCAGGGCGACGCTCGGCGCGACCGTCGGGACGGGGTCCGCGCAAGGTGCCGCCGCCGGTGTGCCGCCGAGTAGCCGTGCTGCTCGATGACGTGGCGCGCACCGCCGCGCTGGCGAGCCGAAGCGCCCTGGGCCCGCGAGCCAGCCGGGGCAGACGCACCGCAGCATCGGGACGCCCCATCGTGCATCCAAGGGGTCGGTTCTGCCCCGGAGTACACCATGTCGCTGCTGCTGGCTGCGTCCACGCTGGTCACTTCCACGCTCTGCGCCGGGCCCCAGTTCACCGTCGTCGAGGTCAAACTCCCCAATGGAGCCACGGGCGGCATCGTGGCCGGACTGAGCGCGGGCGGCGACGTCGCCGGCAACGCATCCACGGGGCCCTTCCTCTTCAGGAAGGATGGGACCGTGAGCACGCTGCCGCCGCTGACGGGCGGAACGTCCGCGCTCGCCCTGACCGTCAACTCCGCGGGTCAGGTGGGCGGGTCCTCCGACCGCGACGGGCGCCCCGAACCTCACGCTGTGGTCTGGAGCTCGGCCGGCGAGGCCATCGACATCTCCGGCAACAGCACCAGCACCAACAGCTACGTCACCGCGATCAGCGAGACGGGCCACGCCGCGGGCTACATGACTCGCAGCGGGTCTGGGAACACGCACTCCTGGGAGGCCGTCTTCTGGAGCTCGCTGGACGTCTCGGCGCTGGAGCGGTTGGGCGTGCTGGCCGGCAGCGACCCGGACCTCGCCTTCAGCGAGGGAGCGGCCCTGAACGCGTCGGACGCCGTGGTCGGCCGCGCCTTCCTGACCGCGACCACGGGCGATCGCGCCTTCCTCTGGACGGGCGGGGCCATCCAGGAGCTGCCGCTGCCCGCCGGCGCGATCCATGCCTGGGCGAGAGCGATCAACGATTCAGGCGTGATCGTGGGCTCGGCGGCCTACTGGGAGTCGGGGCAGGTCGACCATGCCGCGCGCTGGGCGTCGGGCGTTGCCACCGACCTGGGCAGGCTGCCCGGCGACCGCGAAGCCACCGCCTTCGGCGTCAACGCCGCGGGCCATGCGGTGGGCACGAGCAGCGACGGCGCGGGAGGCTCACGCGCCTTCCTGTGGCGGGGCGCCATGGACGACCTCAACGCCTTGATCGATTCCACCTCAGGCTGGGAAGTCGTCAGCGCCGTGGCCATCAACGCCAACGGACAGATCGCCGGGATGGGCCGCAAGGACGGAACGCTCCGCCCGGTACGCCTCGACCCGGTCGCGGGAAGCACCGATGCGGGCCTCCTCGCCGGACCCGACGCGGGGCCGGCGATCTCCGGTCTGGACGCTTCGACCACCGTGCTCGATGCCGCCTCCGGAGCTTCCACGTCCGACGCCGGCGCCGCGTTGCCCGATGCGACCACCGCGCGCCCGGACGGCGGTTCCTCGGCAGCGGCCGGAGGCTGCTCCCAGGCTCCCGCCGGTGCGGCGGCGTGGCTCGGGCTCCTGTCGGTCTTGCTCGCCGCTCGCGCCGTTCCTTCGCGACGCCGCCCTCGCTGAAGGGGCTCGGGCATTCACGGCCCTCGCTCACGGAGCGCAGGGCCTCGCCGAGCGGTTTCGCGCAGGCTCGCTCACCCTCAGTCGCAGACGTAGCTGGTGCTGGTGATCTCCCCGTAGTCGAGCCAGCCGTCGCGGTCGTAGTCGAGCCCCACGTTGATCTCGGTCCCGCCGTAGGGGCAGTCGTAGCTGGAGGCGTCGCTGGTCTCGACGAGGGCGTCGTAGCCGTCCGCCCCGTTGCAGACCCAGGCGTGCCAGGTGACCTCGTTGGAGTCGAGCTCGCCGTCCGCGTCGTAATCGAGCCCGGAGTCGTAGCGGATGCCGCCGTAGGCGCCGCAGTCGCCGCCCGCGTCCACCGGCTCCACCAGCGCGTCATGGCCGTCGGCCCCGTTGCAGACGTAGGCGTAGGTGGTGACCTCGTTGGCGTCGAGCGTGCCGTCCCGGTCGTAGTCGAGCCCGGAGTCGTAGCGGATGCCGCCGTACGCGCCGCAGGCGTTGCCCGCGTCCACCGGTGCCACCAGCGCGTCGTAGCCGTCGAACCCGTTGCAGACGTAGGCGTAGTAGGTGACCTCGTTGGCGTCGAGCGTGCCGTCCCGGTCGTAGTCGAGCCCGGAGTCGTAGCGCAGGCCGCCGTAGGCGCCGCAGGCGCTGCCCGCGTCGACCGGCGCCACCAGGGCGTCGTAGCCGTCGGAGCCGTTGCAGACGTAGGAGGTCTGCGAGACTTCGCCCGCCTGGAGGACGCCGTCGGCGTTGGCGTCGAGCCCGGTGTCGAAGCGCAGCCCGCCGAGCGGCCCGCAGACGGCGGTGTCGACGCTGGAGCGGATGAGCGAGTTCTTGCCGTCGTAGCCCAGGAACCCGTCGGACCCGTTGCACAGGTAGGAGGTGCTCAGGACCTCGGAGCTTCTGCAGGACGCCGTCGAAGTTCTTGTCCAGGCCGGTCTTGAATTCCAAGCCGCCCTCGGGCCCGCAGCGCGAGCCGGAGTACGCGCTGGTGGTCACCAGGCTGGTGTAGCCGTCCTCGCCGTTGCAGACCAACGAAGTGCCGGTGATCTCCGAAGCGTCGAGCTTGCCGTTCTGGCTCCTGTCGAGCCCGAACTCGAAGAGGGTGCCGCCGAAGGGGCACTGCTGGGCGGTGGCCGGGACGGTGACGATGAGGCTCGAATACCCGGAGACGAGGACCACCTCGTTGCAGACGTAGTGGGTGGACTGGACTTCGGCGGCGTCGAGGAGCTTGTCGCCGTCCGCGTCGTAGCCGACCTGCATCTTGACGCCGCCGTACTGGCAGTTGGTGCCCGGCAGCTCGGGCGAGTTGGCGACGAGCGTCATGTTCTCGTTGACCTGCACCGAGCAGACGTATTGGCGGTCGGTGATCTCGCCCGGCTGCAGCGTGCCGTCGCCATTGACGTCGAGCCCGACGTCGATCTCGATGCCTCCGTAGTAGCAGTGGCCGTTGGGGTCCACTGGGAGCGTCACGAGGCTGACCAACGTCGTCGCGCCGTCTTCTCCATCCGCCCCGTCCTCGCCGTCCGTCCCGTCTTGTCCATCCGCCCCGTCTTGGCCGTCGACGCCGTTGACCCCGTTCTTCCCGTCGGCCCCATCGGCCCCGTTGGTGCCGTTCTTCCCGTTGACGCCGTCCGTGCCGTCCTGGCCGTTCAAGCCGTTGCAGACGTAGGCGGTGGACTCGACCTCGTCGCCGTCGAGCCGCCCGTCCCCGTCGCCGTCGATGCCGGACTCGATCCGGGTTCCGCCCGTCGGGCAGCGCGTGCCGGCAGGCTCCTTCGTGAGGCGCACTGCCGCGCTCCTGCCATCCACTCGCAGGTTGCAGCCATAGGTCGTCCGGGTGATCTCCATCCGGGTCGAGCTGGCCGTCGAAGTCGTCGTCGAAGCCGAGGTCGAAGCGCACCCCGCCGTACTCACAGTTCGTCCCCGCCGCCTCCTCCGAGGCGTCGATCGTCGAGGGCCCCCTCTGCGGCCCAAGGCAGCCGGCCAGCGGCATCAGCGCAGTCAGGAGAACCACCCAGAATCGACTCGGCCTGTTCATGATCGCCTCCCAGCAGTGGTGCTGAAGGGACCCGCGAGCAGGCCGGCGCGTGTCGGGCGTTAACCAAATGCAACACACCGTCGCCCGCTCGCGAGGGCGGGCTATGTTCCGGCCATGCGACTGACCGCGCCCGACCTCGAAGCCGCGCTAAAGAGACTGCTCCCCGCCCGGGGCGAGACGTTCGAACTGAGTCTCGCTCCCGAGGCCGACGCAGTTCGCGAATCAGACGAGGGGCAGCATCTGGTCGCGCGCGTGCGGCTGATGAGCTTCGAGCCGGGCAAGCCGGGCACCCTCCGTGACGTGAAGGAGCAGGAGCTTCCGCTCGTCCCCGCCGACCGTCGCGGGGACGTCGAGCGCGCCCTCGCCTACGTGCGCGGCTGGGTTCGGTCGTTGGCCGCGCTCGTCGCTGCGCGTCCCGGCGAGCTCGACTGCCTGCTCCCTTGCGATCTGCTCTTCCCGTACGCGCTCGACGACGAGACGTTGCGAACCGAGGACGAGTTCGCTGCGGCGTTCGCCGATCCGTCGCGGGTGCGCCACTGGATCGACGAGAGCGCTCGCGAGGAGGCCAGGGAGTCGCTCGCGGCCTGGGGAATCGAGGACCAGGCCGACGCCTTCCTCGCGCTCCGAAGGCCGGGGATCGCCTTCGAGGACCATGTCGAGCTGGAGCCGGACGCGGTCGAGTCGAGCGAGGCCGACGAGGAGGCAGACGGAGAGGCAGACGGGGAGGAGCCCGAGTGGGAAGAAGAGCGCGCGCCGTGGCTGCCGGGCGCGACGCGGTTCGGGGGCGAGCCCGACTTGCCCGCTTCGATGCCCTGGCCCATGAGCGGCGGGCGCCCGATGACTTTCGCGGCGCAGCTGGATCTCGACTCGCTGCGAGGCTTGGCGGCCGCCAAGGAGCTTCCGCAGTCGGGGTTGCTGAGCTTCTTCTACAACGCGGTCCCCGATCGCGACTTCGACAAGAAGATCGAGTACCCGACGCGGGTGATCCACCTGGCCACCCGCGACGGTCTTGCGCGCCGTCCGACACCTCCCGGCGGCGACCGGCGGCCGGCCTTCACCGCGGAGCCGCAGGGCCGCAAGAGCACGATGCCGCCCGTCGAATCTCCGTTCTACGAAGCCTTGCTCCCGGAGGAGCGCGCCCTCGCGTTCCGCCGCTCGCTGGTCGCTGCCGCCAAGGGAGAAGGATCCGTCGTCGATCCCTTGCCCAACCTCGAGCTGTTCATCCAGCAGTGGCAAGACGGCGATGCGGAAGGCGAGCACCGCGTGCTGGGGTACTGCCACCCGCATCAGGGCGATCCGTATCTCGAGGCCGAGGTCTACGCGACGGCCGGCAACTGGAAGACGTGGGAGGAGGGCTCGGTCGGTGCGATCCGGACGGCGCGCGCCGCGCGTCGCTGGCGGCTGCTCTTGCAGCTGACCGCGATGGTCAACGGCAAGCTGCTGCTCGAGCAGGATTGCGGCTGCATCTACTTCCTCATCCCCGAGGACGCTCTCGCGAAGCAGGACTGGGGCCAGGTGCGGCTGGTCCTGCAGTGCAGCTGAGCGCGGCCTGACCTCCTGCTCTTCGGAGGGGCTCGCGGACCGCGCGCCCGCCGTCGTGGCGCAGGCCTCGCCGTACGCCGGGGGCGTCAGTACACGAGCACATGGCTCTCCGCGGGCTTGGTGCCCACAGGGTCGAGCTCGACGACCGCGATGGGGTGGGCGCCGCTCGAGTCATGGAACAGGAACCTGCCGTGCAGCTCGGCAGTCCAGAGGCCGACTTTGTACCTCGGGTACTTGACGTGCCCCAGGTCGGCCAGGGTCTTCGAATCGACGATCCAGAACGAGTCGTCGAGAACCCCCGGTTGTACGAGCCAACGGCCCGCGGACTGCGACCAGTCGGCCCATCCCACGTCAGTCGAGACCTCGCCGGCGTAGGTCAAATCGGAGGTCCTGAAGACGGTGCCCGCGGAGGTCAGGACTGTCGCACCGTCCAGCGAGAGCCAGATCGGAGAGCGGATGGGAGGGTCGCCCCAGTAAGGCGACTCGGCGCTCTGCGAGCCGGCGATGCCGGTGCTCGAGTCGATGGCAAAGCGATGGAGCCTCGCTGGAAGCACATGACTCGGGACGGCGAAGAGGTTGGCTCCGTCCACCGCGAGGTGTCCGTCCATTTCGTAGAGGAGGTCGCCCGACGTCGATTCCGCTCCGGTGCCGAGGTCGAGGTTGTGGATCCCAATCGGCCCATCGACCACCGGGAAGACGTACGCGAACCGGGTGGCGCGACCTGAGAGGGTCATCGGGTCGCCGAGCACGATGCTTCCAGCGTGGGCGGAGATCGGCCACGTCCTGATGACCTGGGCCGCCTTCAAGTCCACGTAGCTGACCTTGGCGTCGTGGCCCACCACGGCGTACAGCCCGTCGGAGCTGATGCCGAGGCACGTCGGCTCGAGGGGCAAGGCGACCGCCACATCCTTCGAGCCGAACGGATTCGTAGAGGTGCAGCTCGGCCGGCGAGACCGAGATGGCCACCAGGCGCTCCAGGGGCCGACTGTAGGCTGCGGCGACGGGCCGGAAGGAGAGGACCGAGGAATGGGGTCCGTTGGAGCAACCGCCGCTGACGAGCATCGCTGCGCTCGCTGCCGCAACGGTGGCGGCCAGCGTCCAAAGACGTGCGCTCGAACGTGGGGGCTTGGAGGGGAGCATGCTGCCTCTCGGGGTTGGGTGGGGCCGTCCAGCGCTGGAAGCCGGGCAGGAGATGCCGGGAGCCGAAGTGGGCGGGGCCGAGTGTATCTGAGCGCTGGACCGGTCGGGCGTCGCCGGTTCATCCCACGAAGACCACGCTCGCGGTCCGGGCTCCCATTCCGCTCCAGACGCGGCCGCCCCTGCCGGGGGAGGGCGAGGCCCCCGCGCTCGTCCGCGCCCCCGCCGTTCCTCGGTGCCGTCCACGCCGTGGTCTATTGTTCGAAGACTCTCTGCCTCGAGGTCGAAACCTCATGACGGTGGCCCATCGCGTTGCTCCCTTCGGGTTGGTGCTCCTCGCCACCGCCTGCGCTCCACGCTTCGACCTGCCGCCGGGCGCGCAGATCCAGTGCCAGAAGCAGGAGGACTGTCCCGGCGACCTCCACTGCAGCGTCTCCCTCGGCCGGTGCATCCCGGACGGCCAGGAGGAGGTGCCCCCGGCGGTGGTCTCCTTCAGCGTCGACGGCGAGGGGCGGGTGGCGGCCGGTAGCGACGCCGTCTTCCGGGTCACGGTGAGCGAGAAGCTCGGGAAGAACCCGACCGTCGCCCTCAGGCTCCAGTCCGGGGACCTCGTCGCCGACTTCGTCAGCGTCGACGACGGCGGCCTGGCCTACGTCTACCGCCACCGCGTGGAGACGCCCCAGAACGCGGCGCACCGCGCCGACGTCGTCACGGTGGTCATCGACCTGGTCGACCTGGCGGGGAACCACGGCGTCGCCGAGTACCGCGAGGCGCTGGTCTTCGACTACCAGGGCCCGAAGAGCGCCGGGGCGCAGGTCTCGTACCGGCCCGCCCCGGGCAACGCCGTCGCGTTCCCGGAGGCCGCGACGGACGGCACCGAGATCGTCGTCACCTTCATCACCGACGAGCCCGCGCTCAAGGACCCGCAGGTGGCGGCGACCTGCGGCCCCGCGGCCTCGGTCACGCTGCCGCTCGCCAGGCGCCCAGGCGAGACGGACCCGCAGGCGTTCACCTACTCCACGGTCCTGGACGCTGCCGCTGCCGCGGCGCAGGGGCCGTGCACCCTCTCCGCGAAGATGGTGGACGCCGTCGGCAACCGCTCCCAAGACGACCTGGGCGGCGCGGCGGTGCAGATCGACCGCAGTCCGCCGGCGGCGCCGAGCGCGCCGGCCGTTGCCCAGATGCTGCACCTGCGCCTTCCCTGGGGCGCGCAGCGCTCCGCCGGCCAGCCGGGGCACTTCCTCGTGCCGGCCGGGTACGCCTCCGGCGACCCGCTGCCGGCGGACGCGGCGATGGACTGCGTGGCCTCTCCCACCCGCTGCCTCTCCGCGGCGGACCTTGCCGGCGATGCCTCGGTGCGGGCGCTGCGCGCCTACCCGCAGCGCGTCGGCGGGACACCGCTCGGGGCCTCGCGGCTCGCCACGGACGCGTTCGCGCCGCTGCGGCTTCTGGGCGCGGACAGCCAGGAGCTCTGGGTGGCATGGGTGGACTCCGCCGGCAACGAGTCGCCGCGCGCGCGCGTGCCGCGCTCGGTGTGGGTCTCCACCCTGGGCGGCAAGGTGCCGGGGAGCACGGCGGAGAACCCCCACCGGCTGCTGGCGCGGCGCTACTTCGACGGGACGCTCTCCTCGAGCGACGGCGTGGAGACCGCCTCCCCGGCGACGATGGCCGCGGCGGGCGACGGCCTGCAGCTGGAGACGGCCGGGGCGCTCAGCTTTGCGCAGGTCGCGGGCGGCCCGGCGCCGATGGGCAAGCCGGGGATGACCTTCGACCGCGTTCGCGGGCGGCTGGTGCTGTTCGGCGGGACGCGCCAGAACGTCCCGCTGGACGAGCTGTGGGAGTGGGACGGCCGCACCTGGCAGCTTCGCGCGATGCCCGACCCGGAGCGCGACGGCAACCCGCGCCAGGGGGCCTACGAGGGCTTCGTCTTCGACGAGCGGCGGGGCGTGCCGCTGCTGCTCGACACCTCGGCGGGCAGCTTCTCCGGGGGCAAGGTCCTGATCGAGCTGTGGGAGTGGTCGGGCGCGAGCTGGCGCCTGCGCCCCGGCTCCGATCCCGAGGGCGACAGCGACCCGCAGCCCGGCGTCGACTTCAACCTGGTCTACGACAGCGCCCGGGGCCGCCTGGTCCTGTTCGGCGGCGTCTCCTCGACCTTCGGCAGCACCAGCAGCGACCTGCACGGCGAGACCTGGGAGTCCGACGGCGACTCCTGGGTGCTGCGCCAGAAGGAGCTCGCGGGCGGCCCGGAGCCCCGCTTCGCGGCGGCGATGGCGTACCGCCCGGACACCCGCACGACGGTCCTGTTCGGCGGCTCGGCCAGCAGCGGCCTCCTCGGCGACCTGTGGGAGTGGGACGGCGCGTCGTGGACGAAGCGGTGCCCTGCGACGCCGCCCGCGCCGGCCTGCACCGGCCTGCCCAAGGCGCGCTGGGGCGCCAGCATGACCTGGGACGCGGCCCGCAAGCGCCTGGTGCTGTTCGGCGGCGTGGTCGAAGGCGCCTACACCGCCTCCAACGAGCTGTGGGAGTTCGACGGCACGGCCTGGACGCAGCGCTGCGACGGGGTCAAGGAGGTCTGCGCGCCCCTGCCGCCGCAGCAGAATCTCCGCGCGCATGGCCTTCGACCCGCTGCGCCAGGAGGTGCTGGTCTTCGGAGGGCGGCCGATGGTGGGCGGCGACACCTGCGCCACCTGCGGGCTGTGGCGCTGGAACGGCACTCGCTGGCGGATGGAGCCGGCGCAGCACTGGCCGGACGGCGCCCCGCCGGGGCGCGAGGGCCAGGCGCTGGCCTACGACCCCGGCCGCGGCCGCGCGGTGATGTTCGGCGGCGGCCTGGACTGGGAGCCCGCGGGCGGCTACTCCAAGCTGACCTTCGCGGACGACACCTGGGAGTGGGACGGCGCCGTGTGGAGCCGCCGCTGCGACTACTCGCCGCTCTCCGACGACTGCGGCACGCACCCGCCCGTCCCTTCCGACTTCGTCCAGTCCGTGCTCCAGGTCGGCTTCCGGGTGCCGATGGCGGCGATGCCCGCCAACGCCACGGAGGTTCTCTTCACCGGCGGTCAGACCTGGACCTTCGACGGCCTGGGTTGGAGCCAGCGCTGCTCGCCGGCGGCGGCGTGCCTCTCGCCGCGCCAGCGGGTGAGCTCCGGCATGGTCTGGCACGCCGGCACCCGCCGGCTCCTGATGGTGGGCGGCGCCGACCCCGCCGGCATCGGTGCGATCGGCGGCTCGACGGGCATCCCGTTCTTCCCGGAGACGTGGAGCTGGACCGGCCTCGGGTGGCAGTGCCTGGCCGCGGGCACCCCCCAGGCGCTCCCCTCCGACCCGGCGTGTCCGGCGGTGGCCGTCCACCCCGCTGGGGACGGCGGGGCGGTGTACGACCCGCGGCGGGACGTCGTCATCTGGTTCGGCTACGACGCGGCAGGGGAGGCGGAGACGCTGGAGTGGGACGGGGCGACGTGGACGCGCGTGCCGATCGCCGACCCGGAGGGCGACGGAGGCCCGCAGGCGCGGCGCGGGCAGGCGCTGGTCTACAGCAGCGCGCTCCAGCGGACGCTGCTCTTCGGCGGCATGACGCTCGACTTCCGCGGCCTGGACGACCTGTGGGCCTACGACGGCTCGAGCTGGCGGCGCCTGCCGCTGACCGACCGCGAGGACGACCGCTCGCCCGCCGCGCGCCGGTATGCCGGGGCGGTCGACCTGGGCGACGACGTGTGGCTCCACGCCGGGTTCGGCGCCCGCGTCTTCGCCGACCTCTGGCGGCTCGATCCCGCGCTCGGCGCCCGCCCCGGCCACGTCGCCCTCCTCGACTACGCCTCCTCCGGCGGCCCGTCGCCCTGGGGCTGCGCGCTGTCGGGGGCGGCGGGGTGCAAGGTGGCGTCGGTCGAGGTGCTCTGGCGCGCCGGCGGGACCGGTCGCGACGCGGCGGGGGCGGCGCTCGACGGAGCCCAGCTGAAGGCCTGGCGCAGCGACGCCGGCTGGACGCTGCTGGCCGAGAACGCCCAGCGCGCGCCGGGCGAGCTGGCGGCCTCCATCGTCGATCCCGCGGCCCTCGACGCGCTCTTCTTCGGCCAGCACGCGCAGCTGGCCTTCTCCGTCGTTCCGCGCGGAGGCAACGCCCGCGGCGAGGAGGCCCTGGTGGCGAGCGATTACCTCGAGGTCGCGGTGACCTTCGAGGCCGCCGAGGCGTGCGGCGACGGCGTGCGCAGCACCGAGGAAGAGTGCGACGACGGCAACCGGGTCGACGGCGACGGCTGCGACTCCAACTGCACGACCAGCCGCTGCGGCAACGCGGTCGCCGCGCCGCCGGAGACCTGCGACGACGGCAACACCGTGGGCGGCGACGGCTGCAGCGCGCAGTGCCTCGTCGAGGGCGGCGCCTGCGGGGACGGCGTGCGCAACGCCGGCGAGGAGTGCGACGACCACAACCCGGCCGACGGCGATGGCTGCGACTCCAACTGCACGGTCAGCCGCTGTGGCAACGCGGTCACCGCGCCGCCGGAGACCTGCGACGACGGCAACCTCGCCAGCGGCGACGGCTGCAGCGCGCTGTGCCTGGCCGAGGGCGGCGCCTGCGGGGACGGGGTGCGCAACGCCGGCGAGGAGTGCGACGACCACGACCAGGTCGACGGCGACGGCTGCGACTCCAACTGCACGGTCAGCCGCTGCGGCAACGGGGTCGTCGCCCCCGGCGAGACCTGCGACGACGGCAACCTCGCCAGCGGCGACGGCTGCAGCGCGCAGTGCCTGGCCGAGGGCGGCAGCTGCGGGGACGGGGTGCGCAACGCCGGCGAGGAGTGCGACGACCACGACCTGGTCGACGGCGACGGCTGCGACCGCAACTGCACCCGCACCGCCTGCGGGAACGGGGTCCGGACCGCCAGCGAGGCCTGCGACGACGGCAACCACGTCAGCGGCGACGGCTGCGACGCCAACTGCACGGCCACTGGCTGCGGCAACGGCGAGGTCTCGCCCGGCGAGAGCTGCGACGACGGCAACACCACCGCCGGCGACGGCTGCTCGGCGAGCTGCCTGCTCGAGGGCGGCCTGTGCGGGGACGCCATCCACAACGACGGCGAGGAGTGCGACGACGGCGACTCCCGGGACTTCGACGGCTGCAGCAGCGACTGCAGGCTCGAGTCCTCCTGCCTGCTCGCGCAGGACGCGACCTCGTTCATCGGCGGGGCGACGACGCTCTGGGGCAGCACCATCGGCCGCTTCGACCAGCACCGGCCGAGCTGCGGCTACGGCGAGTCCGGGCCGGAGATGGTCTACGCGGTGACTGCGCCCGCCGACGGCGCCTTGCTGGTCACCACCGATCACCCGGGGACCGACTACGACACCGACCTCTATGTCCGCAGCGCCTGCGACGATCCGTCGACCGAGCTCGGCTGCGCGCGCTTCTCGCCGGCCGTCTCGCCGCAGGGGGCGACCCAGCCGACGCTGGGCTTCCCGGTCGAGGCCGGCAAGACGTACTACGTCTTCGTCGACGGGCTCGGCTCCGGGCTGTACGAGCTGAGCCTCGAGTTCGGCTCGTCGTGCGCCCAGGCCAAGGACGTCACCGCCCAAGTCGGCGGCGCGCCGGTCTCCGGCACCACGGTGGGGGCCTTCGACCAGGTCGACGGCTCGTGCAGCTACGGCCTGCCCGCCGGAGGCGAGGCCGTCTACACCGTGACGCCTTCGAAGAGCGGCACCCTGAGCGCCATGGCGAGCTTCCGGCGGAGCGAGCCAGTTCCTGGTCTCACTCTGGACCGGGTGCGGCGGCGCCGCCTCCGAGCTCGCCTGCGGCCCGACCAGCGCCTCGCTCGCCGTCACCGCCGGGGTCACCTACACCGTCGTGGTCGACTCCTGGGCCTCCGCGCCCGGCGACTTCGAGCTGACGCTCACGCTGCCCTGACCTTTCCCTCGCGTCACCCGAGCCAGTTGAGGCGAGGTGCGCCGCTTCGGGAATGCTCGCCCGCCGGCGACGATCGCGAGGTCCTCGAGTCAGGCGCAGCGCGTCGGAGCCGTCCGACGCTTCCGCTACGTCGCCGGGCGATGCCCGTTCGAGCCCTTCGCGCGGCGCGGCCCAGTTCGGCTAATTGATCTCGATCGTGAACTCGCCGCGCTCCGTGGCCGAGAACGCGTCCACGACGATGTAGTAGTCCGCCGCGGAGGCGCCCGGGATCGTCAGCGTCTCGGCCACGCCCGGCCCCTTCTCGTCCCGGGTCCCGATGCAGGTCGTCGCACCATCGCCGCAGGCGTTGGCGGCGCCCGGAGGCCCCGAGGTCACCCAGAGCGCCGGGTCCCAGGTGCCGGTCGGGGTCACGGTGATGGTGAAGGTCCCCGCGTTGGGCGCCGCATATTTGTAGACGAGGTCGCGGCCCTTGAAGGTCCCGCCGCCCGGCGAGCACGAAGCCGCGCTGAGGTAGTCCGCGCCGGCGTAGAGCGTGTTCCCGGTCTTGGCGTTCGCCGTTCCCTTGGTCAGGTCCGCGGGGGCGACGCAGCGATCGCCGAGGGGGATGTTGTACCACTCGCTCTTGATCTCGAACTTGCCGGTCTCCTCAGTGGCCCCATCGACGACGACGAGGTAGCTCCCGCCGCCCAGGCTGGCCGCGTCCACCTCGACGGCGATCGCGCCCGTGGCCGCCTTGCAGGCCACCTCCCCGGTGGTGCTGCACGAGTAGGACTTGAGGTAGACGGCCGGCCTGAAGAGCGGGGTCGTGGGGTCGGGCGTGACCGTGACGCGCACGTTCGAGTACGGCGCGGCCGTGAACCCGTAGGCCACGTCGCGGCCCGCCGGGTGGCTGCAGGTTCCGTCCACGTCGTCGAAGGCGCCCGACGTGTCCCCGTTGGCGAGCCGGGGCGGCGAGAGATCCACGGCCGCATCGCAGGCGTCGTTGGCGGGCCGCGGACGCGCGGTGACCGTGAGGCCGAAGGGGTGGCTCGCCCCATCGCCGCCGTCGACCACGATGTAGTAGGTCCCGCCGCTCAGGTTGAGCACCGCGGCGAGGGTGCCGCCCGTCGCCGCGAAGCAGCCGACCTCCGCTCCCTGCTCCAAGCAGTTGTTGCGGCGGACATAGACCGTCGGCTTGAACCCGGCATCGATGAGGGCAGGGGAGACGCGCAGGTCCACGACCGCCGCCTGGGCCAGGGTGAAGGCGAACACCAACTCCGTCGCGCCGCTGCCGCCACCGCAACTGCCTGCCAGATCGTCGCTCGCCACGCCCAGGTCGCCGGCCAACTCCACACCGCTCGAGAGCGTGGGCCCCGCGGAGCCGCAGCGGTCATTGGCGACCTCGCAGTGGCCCGTCGCGGTGTTGCACGCCCGCAGCGAGTCGGCGAGCCGGCAGCTGTCGCCCGCGGCGACGGAGCACTGGCATTGCCCCAGCTCGGGGATTTCGCCGGGCGGGCAGCGGCAGACCCCGTGGCCGGCAGCCGACGGCACGCAGGCCGCCTGGGCGCCACAGGTGCTCGCGGACGGGTCGCACAGCCGGTGGCAGAGCCTCGGCTCGGAGCCCTCGCCGAAGCAGGTGAGCCCCGCGCCGCAGTCCTGGGGCACGGCGCAGCTCGCTCCCTCCGCGCCGGCTCCGGGCGTGGCGCAGGCCGCGCCGGCCCCGGTGGGGTAGCAGGCCTCGCCCGCTCCGCAGCCCTGGCTTTCGTACAGCTCGCACCTGGGCACGCACGCGCCGGCGGCGCACTGCTGCCCCAGCTCCTCGCAGCACCGTGCCCCGCACTGCGAGCGCCCGGCCTCGCAGCTGCCGGTGCACGCGCCGGCGGTGCAGGACAGCGGGGAGTCGCAGGTCCCGCAGTCCGCCCCGCAGGCGTCCTGGCCGCATTGCCGGCCAGCGCAGCCGCACGCCTCGCAGGTTCCCTCCCGGCAGGCCATCTCCTGGCCGCAGGGGGTGCCAGAGAGCTTCTCGTGGTCGCACTGCCCTTCGCCGTCGCACACGTCGTTCGTGCAGGCGTTCCCGTCGTCGCTGCAGCCGGCACCGTGGGCCACGTCGGACCATGCGTCTTGACGCTGGGCTGGGGCGCAGACACGGCAGGCATTGCCGGGCTCGGTCGCGCCGGCGCACCACGTCTTGCCGCCGATGAGGCATTCGCCGGATTCACAGCTCCCGGCGTCAGCGAGGGCCTCGCCTCCGTCTGGGTCCCGCGGTCCGGCATCGCGAACTTTGGGCCCGGCGTCGCCCGGTGGCAGTCCGGAGTCGGAGGTCGGGGCCGTGGCGGCGTCGGCGAGGACGATGTCGTTGACGTCGACGAGGAGCTGGCAGCCGGGGGCGGCGACGAGGGCCGCGGTGAGGAGGGGCGCGAGTCGTTTCATGGCTAGAAACCTCCCGAGACGACGAGCGCGCCGCCTCCGGCGATGGGTCCGAAGCCGACCGTCGCGACCGGCCTGGCGTCCGCTGCCGAGGGGGCGGTGAGCGCCACCACCAGCCCGGCGACGGCTGCGGCCGCACCGACGCCGCACAGGACGTCGGCGGCCCACGCCTCGGCCTCCACCTTGCCGCGAACCGCCCGCAGCTGGTCGAGGGTCGTGGGGGCATGGGCCTGGGCGTCCTGCGCATCCACCAGGGCGAGGATGCCCGCCACCGCGCCTCCCGCGACGAGGGCGCCGCCGGCGCCGACCAGCGCCCAGCCAGCAGTTCGCCGGGAGGCACCCGGTTCGGCATCGGTCCGGACGGCCTGGGCAGGAGCCGCTGCGGCTACGGGCGGCTTCTGGCCGCTGGCTTCGGCGGTCGGCTCCGGCAAGACCGGCTTCACCTCGGCCGCTGTCCCCCGCGTGGCCAGGACCGAGGGGATCGCCATGACGACGTCGTGGACCGCGGCCGAGACCTGGTCCACCAGGCCGCCCTGGCCCTGGGCGGTCCTGGTGGAGCGCTGCAGCGCGACCGCCTTCTTGGTGTCGAGCAGGCTGACGGTCAGCAGCCAGCGGCCTCCGAACTCACCTACTTCGCTGGCCAGCAGGTAGTCGACGCCCAGGGCGCCGCCGACCTCCGCCAGGCACGAGCCGTCGCTGCAGCCCATCAACTGCTTCTGCTTCTCGAAGCCCATCAGCGACTGCAGGTCGGAGCCCGCGAAGGTCTTGAGTGGATAGCGGGCCGCCTCGCTGGCGATCATCGCCGAGAGAGCGGCCACCGACTTGGAGTCGATGGCCCCGGTGGCCTTGATGTCGAGCACCGCCACGCGCGGCAGCTTGGGGCGCTCGGCCGCGAGCGCGGGCGAAGCGGCGAGGACGAAGCCCGCGAGAACACAGAGGACTGCAACACGAAGTGTCGACGGACCGAGCACGGGCCCTCCCAGGCGAGCTCTCGTTGGACGTTGGGCGAGCGAAGATACCCTGCTACGCCGATCCGGCCCAGCCCAGTGACCGCGCGACGAGGAACGAGAAACGCGCCGCCCCCGACGACGGGACGGCGCGTCCTGAACTGCGCGAATCCTCGAACGAGTGCTACGGCGTGGCCGCCGCGGCCGGGGCCGGGGCCGGGGCCGGGGCCGGAGCGGGGGCGTCGGCGGCCTCCTCGGCGGCAGCCTTCTCCGCGTCGGCGGTGGCGGTCGCGACGGCCTCGTCGGCAGCGGCCTGGGCGTCGGCGACCTTCTGGTCGGCGGCGGCGACAGCCTCCTCGTACTTCTGGGCGGCGAGCGCCTTGTCGGTCTCGGCCTTGGCCTCGGCATCGGCCACTGCGGCGGCCGACTTGACCTCGGCGTCGGCCTTGGCGGTCTCGGCGAGCTTCACCTTCGCGGACTTGGTCGCGGCGGCCTTCTTGGCCTCGTCGGCCTGGGCCTTGGCGGCGGTCTTCTTCTCGGCAGCCTTCGCGGTGGCGGCCTTCTTGGCCTCGTCCGCCTTGGTCTTCGCGGCCTTCTTGGCCTCGTCCGCCTTGGCCTTGGACGCCTTCTTCGCCTCCACCGCCTTGTCCTTGGCGGCCTTCTTCGCGTCCTTCGCCTTGTCGGCGGCGGCCTTCTTGGCGTCGGCCCGGGCCTTCTTCTCGTCCTTCTTGGCCTCCACCGCGTCCTTCTTCTCCTCGTGCTTGGCGTCGTGGTCGGCCTTCTTCTCTTCCTTCTTCGCCTGCCCCTTGTCGGCGGCGGCGGCGGGCTCGCCAGCAGCGGCGGTGGCGGGGACGGCGAGCAGGAGCAACGAGGCGATGCCAGCGACGAGCATGTTCCTCTGCATTTCGATTCCTTTCGGTTGGGTGGTCGGTGAAGCCTCGCCTGGCTTATACCCGCCGGTTCGCGTTCGCCCCAATAGCCGGCGCAGGCACGCCGAGGTCCCGCCGCGGGCGCCGATACCGTCCCGCCGCGCTGCAGGCCAGACCGTCATCGCGGCGAACGACCCTTCGCGTCGGCGGGCACTCGAGGGCTCGGCGAACTATTTCAAAAGTCTTATCAAGCGGTTACCGGGTTTGGTGACGTGGGTCACGACGACGCCCGCATCGATCACTACCGCTCGGCGCCTTGAAAGACCTTAGCGGCTCGTAGGAGTATTACCTGGAACGAGGCTAAACTTCCTATAACTGGATAAACCTTCGATGGATGCGAAACAGAATCCATTTGCTCCAGGCGCCGGAACGCAGCCCCCCGAGTTGGCAGGGCGAAGCGGGACCATCACCGATGCCGAAGTCGCCATCGGTCGAGCGAAAGGCGGGTTGTCGAGCAAGAGCCAGCTGCTCCTTGGCTTGCGCGGCGTCGGCAAGACGGTCTTGCTCAATCGCGCCGCGGAGATCGCCGAGACGGAGCACTGTCTGACGGTCAGCCTCGAGGCTCCGGAGTCGGAAGATCTGGCCGAGATGCTGGTTCCTCCGCTGCGGTCTGCTCTCTACCGGCTGAGCGCCACCGAAAAGGCCAGACAAGCTGCCCAGCGGTCGCTCGGGGTGCTTCGCTCGTTCGCCGCAGCCTTCAAGGTGAAGGTGGGCGGCATCGAGTTTGGGGTCCAACCACAAACCGGTACCGCGGACTCCGGAAACCTGGAGTTCGACCTCGCGGAGCTTCTCCAGGCCGTGAGCATCGCGGCGAAGGAGAGCGCGAGCGCCTTTGTCCTCATCGTCGACGAGCTGCAGTACCTCGGTCCCCAAGACCTGGCAGCGCTCATCGTCGCCGTCCACCGCGTCGGTCAGCGCAATCTCCCCTTCGTCCTGTTCGGCGCCGGCCTTCCCCAGCTCGCGGCGCTCGCGGGCGAAGCCAAGTCCTACGCCGAGCGGCTCTTCGACTATCCCGACGTCGGCCCGCTGACCCGCGAGGCCGCGGCCGAGGCGATCCGCCAGCCGATGCGGAGGAAGGGGATCGAGATCGAGGACGCCGCGCTCGAGTTCATCGTCGACACCACGCGCGGGTATCCCTACGTCCTCCAGGAGTGGGGCTATCAGGCCTGGAATGTGGCGAGCGGAAGTCCAATCGCCCTGGCGGATACCAAGCTCGCGACCAAGAGCGCCCTGGAGCGCCTCGACCGGATGTTCTTTCGGGTGCGCTTCGATCGCCTCACGCCCAAGGAGAAGGCGTACATGCGGGCGATGGCGTCCTTGGGCCCCGGCCCACATCGCTCCGGGGACATCGCGCGCGCCCTGAAGCGCTCGGTCTCGTCCGTGGCGCCGCTGCGAAACGGCCTGCTCGTCAAGGGAATGCTCTACAGCCCGCAGCACGGGGACACCGCCTTCACCGTTCCGATGTTCGACGAGTTCATGAAACGGTCGATGCCGGACTGGAACGCCAAGGAGCCCAGCTGACCCTGGGCGCCGCGTCCGAGTAAGAGCTGCGCTTCCTCGAAAAGGCTCTCGCCCGAGGCAACCTGCTGCGGCTCGAGTCGGCTCGGAGCGGGGCCGCGCTCGGATTGAGCGAGCGTGGCCCCGGGCCTGACGACGCCGGTGCGGGCCTGCTACGCTCGGCTTCGGCAAATGCGACGGCGCTCGCTCCTCGTCACGTTCCTCCTGCTCGCAGCTGGCTGCGACGTGGACTTCCTCGTCCGCCGGCCGTCGGCCGAGGTCCCGGTCGCCGACGCCGCGCACCCCGAGCCCGACGCCGCCATCCCCATCCCCGACGCCGCGCTGCCGGACGCCGCAGGTGCGGGCCTCGACGCCAGCGTCCCCAGCACCGACGCCGCGCTGCCAGATGCCGCGGGCTCGGGCCTCGATGCCGCCCCGGAACCCACCGACGCTGCGCTCGAGCCGGCCGATGCGGGCCTCTCCGGAGACGCCGGCTCGCAGCCGCCGCCCGACGCGGCCGCGACGCCCGACGCGGCCCCGGCCGGCCCCGATGCAGGGCTCCTCGACTGGCGCCAATTCGGTCCGGACCAGTGGCCGCTCGTCCAGCAGCAGCTGCAGGCCGCCGCGGCGCTCGGCACGACCGGCACGCCCACCGCGACGCAGCTCTCCGACGACTTCACGAGCGAGCCGGGTTGTCGCTGGACCGGGAGCATCTTGGCGCCCAACGGCCGCATCTACGGCATCCCCACCGAGGCCGGGCGCGTCCTGGAGATCGACCCGACGGCGAGCCCGGCCACCGCCCGGCGCGTGGGCCCGGACCTGGGCGGCTCGGCGGGGGTCTGGAAGTGGAGCGGCGGCGTCCTGGCGGCCAACGGGCGGATCTACGGCATCCCCTACCACCTGGACTCCGTCCTCATCATCGACACCACGACCGACCCGGTGGGCATCAGCACGGCCGCGACCGGGGTCTCCGGCCACTGGGGCGGCGGCCTGCGCGGCTATGACGGGAAGCTCTACGCGATCCCGATTGACCAGGGGCGGGTCCTCTCCATCGACCCGGCCACCGACCCGCCCACCTTCGAGGCGTTCGGAGACCTCTCGGGGATCGGGACGGACGCTGGTGGCGAGCTCCTGGGCCTGGCATCCCTCTCTCCGCTCGACGGCCTCATCTACGCCGCGCCGTACGCCGCCAAGACCGTGGTGAGGATCGACCCGGTGGCGCGCACGGTCGCCCCCGTCGGCTCGGCCCTGCCCGCCAGCGGCTACAAGTACTGGGGCATCAAGCTCGCCATGGACGGGCGCCTCTACGCCTCCCCCGACGGCGCCAGCGGCGTCCTGGTCGTCGACCCCACGACCGCCCCGGCCACCGTCACGACCTTCGCCAGCGCTGCCTTCGGCACCGATGGCCTGGTGCTGGCGCCCAGCGGCTCGCTGTTCGCCATCCCCTGGTCCGCGGGGAGCGTCTTCGAGCTGAAGCCATCGGGCGCGACGACCATCACCATCCCGGTCACCCCCGCGGCGCCGGGAGCCGGCGACTGGACCGGCGGGGCCCTGGCACCCAACGGTCGCATCTACTCGGCGCCGTGCCGCGCGACCCGGGTGCTGGAGGTCGACCCGAAGGCCGCCGGCTCGCTCGGCCTGGACGTGCTGCTGGGCGGCTACCTCAACCACTACTGAGCTGAGTGCCCACGACGCGCGCGTGGCGGCTCAGGGCGCCTTCTTCGCGAACAGCGTCGCGAGCGTGGCCGCGAGGTCCTGGCGGGTGAAGGGCTTGGCCAGGCTCGCCGCGAAGCCGAACGCGCGCGGGTCGGAGACGACGGGGTCGGCCGAGTAGCCGCTCGCGGCGACGGCGAGGGTGGTCGGGCTCGCGGTCCGCAGCTGCCCGACGGCGTCCTTGCCGCCCAGGCCGCCGGGGACGGTCAGGTCCATGATGGCCACGGCGAAGGGCGCCCCGGAACGGGTGGCCTCGTGCGCGGCGGCGACCGCCTCGTGCCCGTCGGCCACCGCGGTCACCGCGTAGCCCATCGACTGCAGGAAGCGGACGAGGACCTTGCGCACCGACGGATCGTCCTCGAGGACCAGGGCGCAGCCGGAGCCGGCGTGCGACGCCGCGGCGAGGGCAGGAGCCGTGGCCGCGGGCACCTCGGCCGCCGGGAGCAGGACGCGGAAGGTCGAGCCGCGCCCGGGCTCGGACTCCACGTCGATCCACCCGCCGTGCTTGCGGACGATGGAGTAGGCCGTCGCCAGCCCCAGGCCCGTCCCGGTCTCCTTGGTCGTGAAGAACGGGTCGAAGATCCTGGGCAGCACGTCGCGCGCGATGCCCGGACCGTCGTCGGTCACCGTGATTCGGGCGTAGCGCCCCGCGGGAAGCTCGGCGTGCCCGCCGCTGCGGAGCTCCACGGCGTCGCAGCGGACGGCGATGGCGCCCGTCCCGCCCAAGGCCTCGCAGGCGTTGCGCACGAGGTTGTCGATCACCTGGCCCACCTGGCCCACGTCGACGTCGGCGACCAGGGCTGGGGCGAGGCGGAACTCGCAGGTGACCGCGGTGCCGCTCAGGGCGAAGCGCGCCGAGCGCTCGACCAGCGCGCCGAGCTCGGCGACCCGGCGCACCGGGGCCCCGCCCTTGGAGAACGTCAAGAGCTGCCGCGTGAGGTCCTTGGCCCGCGCGAAGACGCCCAGGGACTCGTCCAGCGCGCGGGCCGCTTCGGCGTCCGCGACGCGCTCGCGCGCCAGCTCGACGAAGCCGAAGATGCCGTTGAGCAGGTTGTTGAAGTCGTGGGCGATGCCCCCCGCCAGCGCTCCCACCGCGTCCAGGCGCTGCATGCGCTGCAGCTGCTCGTTCAGGCGCCGCTCTTCGGTGACGTCGCGCAGCACGAGCACCACGCCCAGGGTCTCGCCGGTGGCGCTGCGCAGGGGCGCCGCGGAGTCGGCGATGACCCGCTCGCGTCCGTCGCTCGCGCCCGCCAGCAGCCCGCTCGACGGCGCGACGGGCGCGCCGGTCGCCAGCGCCGCCTCGATCGAGCTGCGGCGCGGGGCCCGGGTGGTCTCGTCCAGGGTGGCGAAGACCTCGGCCAGCGGGCGCCCGGCGGCGCGGGAGAGGGGGTGGCCCGTCAGGGCCTCGGCCACCTGGTTCATGTCCACCACGCGCCCCTCGGTGTCGGTGGTGACGACCCCGTCCCCGATGCTGCGCAGGGTCACCGCCAGGCGCTCCTTCTCGGCCGCCAGCTGCCGGGTGCGCTCCCCCACCCGCTGCTCCAGCTCGTCGCGGTAGGCCTCCAGCAGCTGGCGCTGGCGCCGCTCCTCGAGCATGACGCCCAGCATGAAGGCCATGTTCGACAGGTGCGGCTCGTAGGGCGCGAACGCCGCCTCGTCCAGGAGCCGGGCGACGAGCAGCCCGTGGCTGGCCGGACCGAGGCGGACCGGGAAGCGGCGGACGGGTCCCTCCGGCGTTGGCGGCGGGGAAGGCTCGCCGGGCTCCTCGAGGTGAACGCTGGCGACGCCCGGCACCTGCTCCAGGCCGCGGCAGAAGAAGCCGACGGCCGCGACGCGATCGGGCATCTGTCCCGCCGCCGCCTGCACCAGCAGCAGGCGCGCGAGGACGTCGGCTCGCAGTGGGTCGGTCATCGCCCGGCGAGGTTCTCCGGCGGGACGAAGAAGGGGTTGTTGACCAGCGCGCCGTGCACGACCATCACCGGGTGGACCGACAGGACGTCCATGATGGTCGCCCCGCTGAAGGCCCGCGCGTCGTACTGGCAGACCGCGGTGACCGGGTGGTCGCGCAGGAGCTGGTTCACCCGCGACTCGTACTCGAAGAGCCTCGAGCCGCCCGGCACCCGGTTGATCTCCGGGCTCATCTCCCCGATGACCCGCGCCCCCGTGCGCCCGGCCTCGACCGAGCCGCGGTGGAAGGCGCGGAGCAGCTCGAGCATGCGCAAGGGATCGAAGCGGCCGTCGGGGAAGTAGACCGACGTGCTCCCGGAGACCGTCAGCCGCTCGTCGCAGGCCGAGAGGCTCTCGCGGGCGAGCCAGGCTTCGAGCGCGGGCCGGTCGACCGTGTCCGAGAAGCAGGCGGTCGCCTCGCCGTTGGCGAGCCCTCTGGACACGAAGTGCCGGAGCGCCTCGTCGCGTTCCCGCTCGTCCGTGTAGATCTGGCAGATGTGGGTTCCGTGAGGCACCTTGGCCGCGGCGAAACCCAGATCCGCCAAGCGCTCGGTCTGGCTCATGTCCTACCCCCGTCGGGCCCGCCTTCGCCCCGCTGGCGACCGATGATAACGCCGAAGCGGGCGGCGCGCGGCCTGGGCCATGGCTGAACGAGTGGCACCTGCGCGTGCCGCCAAGATGCCCGGCGTCGGCGAGGTCGGCGACTGCCTCAGGACCGGCAGCGCTGCAGCATCGAGAGCAGCTGCACGAGATCGAGCGGCTTGTAGAGGATCGCCATCACCTGCATGGCTTCGGCCTGCTCTCCGGTGACGCGCCCCGCGGTGATGGCCACGGTGGGGATGGCCGCGAGCGCGGGATCGGCGAGCTGCTCCTGGCGGAAGCGAAGCCCGTTCATCACCGGCATCAAGAGGTCGAGCAGCACCAGGTCCGGCGCCGAGTGGCTTCGCAGCCACCCGAGCGCCACCGCCCCGTTCTCGGCCTGGGCCACGGCGAAGCCCTCGTCGGCCAGCAGGTCGGCGAGCGCGGCGCGCAGGTCCTCCTCGTCGTCCACGATGAGGACGCTGCAGGGCGGGCTCACGGCTCGGACCCGACGGGCCCGGCGCGCGGCAGGTCCACGACGAAGGCGGCTCCGCGCCCCGGAGCGCTCTCGACGCTGATCTCTCCGCCCAGCCGGTGGACGATCTGCTGCGTGATCCACAGCCCCAGGCCGAGGCCGGCGTAGTCGTGGTCGGCCACCGCGCGCTCGAAGCGCTCGAAGATGCGCGCCTGGTCCTCGGCGCTCATCCCGATGCCCTCGTCGCGCACCTCCAAGCGCGCCCGGCCGTCGTCGGCCGTGACGGTCACGGTCACCGGCTTGCCGGCCCCGTACTTGAGCGCGTTGGAGACGAGGTTGCTGACGACCTGGTCGAGCCGCTGCCGGTCCCAGCGCCCGGTCGCGCCTGCCGCGGCACGCACGTCGAGCGGCGTGCGCGAGCGCTCGGCCTGCAGCTGCAGGCGCGAGGCCGCCTCGCCCGCCACCCCGCCCAGGTCGACCCCGTCCTCGAGCTGGATGTCGAGGCGGCCCGCGCGGATCCGCGTCACGTCGAGCAGGGACTCCACGAGCCCCGAGAGGCGCCGGACCTGCCGGTCGGCCACCTCCAGCTTGGCGCGCAGCCGGTCCAGCGGCATCGGCGCCGTCGCGCCCGGGTCCTTGAGCAGCAGGTGGAACTGCAGCTGCAGCGTGGTCAGCGGCGTCTTGAGCTCGTGCGAGGCGACCGAGAGGAAGTCATCGCGGGCGCGCACCGCCTCCCGGAAGCTCGGCGTTGAGCCGCTTCAGCTCGGCGTCGCGCCGGACGATGACCGCGAGCAGCGCGGCGCGCAGGTCGCGCGCGGCCTCCAGGTCCGCCTCGTCCCAGGCCAGGGAGCGCAGCTGGACCAGCTCCCGCCACGCCGCGAACGACTTGCGCGGGGTCAGGCGCAGCTCCGGGCCCTCGACCGCCACCGGCTTGCTCGGGTCGCCGCCCCAGGTGACGGTGCGGCGGAGCTTCCGGGCGAAACCAGAGCACGAAGTGGCGGTGCTCCCGCGAGAGGGCCAGGGCCAGCACGCCGGCGGCCGCGTCGCGGAAGCGCTCCGCGAGCGGGTGGAGCGAGGCCAGGCAGTCGGTGGCGAAGACCTCCTCCACGCCCGAGTCGGCCAGCCGCTCCACGAGCGCGAGGATCTCGGCCGCCGGCGGCACCGCTCCCACCGTGTGCAGCGTCCCCTGGTAGACCAGCGCGCCCCCCGAAGCCCCGGCGAAGCCCAGGAAGCGCTCCTTCTTGGCCAGCAGGCCCTCCAGGGGAGCGGCGTCGAGCGACATGGCCTCGACGAGCTGCGCCTGGTCCTGCTGGGCCCGAAGCCGCCGCGCCGCGCGCTCGGCCTCGGTCTTCGTCGACAGCTGCCAGGAGAGGACCTGCCCCAGGAACTCGCAGACGGCGCGGACCTCGTAGGGCAGGCGGCGCGGCCGGGTGTGGTGGCAGGCGACGAGGCCCCAAAGCCGGCCGTCCTTGAGCAGCGAGATGGACAGGGAGGCCGCGACCCCCATGTTGCGCAGGTACTCGAGGTGGAGGGGCGAGACGCTGCGCAGCACCGAGAACGTCAGGTCCAGCGGCGTGCCGGTGGCCGGGTTCTCGGCGGGCACGAGTCGCGCCGGCACGTAGCCCACGTCGGGGATGAGCCGCAGCCAGTTGCGCGCGTAGAGCTCGCGCGCCTGTCGCGGGATGTCGGAGGCGGGGTAGTGCAGGCCCAGGAACGGCTCGAGGTCCTCGCGGCGGGCCTCGGCGACCACCACGCCGTGCCAGTCGCGGTCGAAGCGATACACCATCACCCGGTCGAACCCGGTGAGGTCGCGGACCCGATCCGCTGCGGTCCCCAGCAGCTCGGAGACCGAGCCCGAGGACTGCAAGGCGGACAGCGAGGTGCGGGCGCGGCGCACGAACTGGTCGACGTAGCCGGGGGCGCGCGCCGGCGCCGGCTCGATCTCCAGGACGAGCAGGCCGCCCGAGCGGTGGAAGACGCCGTCGAAGACCCTCACCGCTCCGGCCGGGTCCAGCGCCTCGAGGACCACCGGGTTGAGGTCCACGAAGCTCGACAAGCCGAGGTAGCGCGCGCGGAAGAGCGCCGCGCGCTCCCGCCCGAGCAGCTCGTCGAAGGACCGCAGCAGCAGCTCCTCGGCCCGGCTCCCGAGGACGGCCTCGACGTTGTCGCTGACCTGGACCACGGTCAGCTCCGGCTCCTCGAGCGCGAGGAGCGCGCCGTGCGGCTGGATGGATCCCGGGACGTGGATCGGCTCGCGGTCGCAGTTGGTCAGGTCGGCCTCGCCGAAGCGCGGCTCCGGCTGCTCGCTCATGGTCCCTCCGCGAACCAGCGCTCCAGGACGGCGAAGCAGCCCTCGGCGCCGGCGACGAGCTCGCCGGTCGCCTCGGGGTGCGCCGCGCCGTAGGCCTCCAGGCCGCCGACGACCCGCCGCCACCGGGGCCCGACGTCTTCGCCGCCGCCCGCCAGGAAGGCGAGGCCGCGACGTGGGTTCAGGCCCAGGGCCTCGCCAATCCGCCTGGACAGCACCCGGGCTCCGAGGGCGGAGCCCTCCACGACGTAGAGCGCCCCCAGGGCGCGGGCCTCGCTCTCGAGCACAGGGAGCGACCGGCACCAGGGCAGGCGGCCTGCGTCGATTCCGAGCCACGCCAGGTCCGCCTCCAAGAGCGCCCGATGGCGCGGCACCGTCGCGAACACGCCCAGCTCGGGGTGGCGAGAGGCGAACGCCTGCCGACGCGCCTCGAGCGGCCGTTGGAAGCCGTACTGCCGGGAGAGGAACCAGGCGTAGCGGCCGCGCGTCGGCTCGGGGAGCAGCCCGACCGCGCCCTCGAGCCTGTGGTGTGCGACGGTGGTGGCCGCCCGCAGACGTTCGAGCACCATGGGGACCGGTAGCCTCACCTCGAAACCTAGCTACTGCCGGCGCCGAGTCGGGCGGGCGCGCAGCCGTCGCGCCGCTCGCGAGCGCCCTCCGGAAGCTCGAGCCGGGCGCCGGCTCCTCGGGCACCGACTGGGCTGCGCCGCGCCGAGGGGACGACGCCTTGGCTCGGGCCTCCCCTCGGGACTCCTTCCCCGGGCGAGCAACGGCGATCGGCACGGGCCCGCGCACCTGCTAGCTTCGCGGGGCATGAAGGCCATCATCCCGTTTGCCAATGCCTACCTCTTGAGATCCGCCAGGCGGGCCCTGGTGGGCACCCACGGCGCCGAGCTCTACCACCAGGTCCGCCAGAGCAGCCGGGTGATCCTGAAGGACGAGCTGCTGCCCGCTTCACCTGAGCTGGGGACCAGCCTGTTCGACACGAGCTGGATCATGGGGCTCCCGGCCCTGGCCTGGCACCTGAGCCTCAAGCGACAAGGCTGGAGCGACGAGGCTGCCGGCCGGTTCCTCTGGCTCGTCTACGAGGCGGTCTTCCTCGGCAATCCGCGGTTCCTCAATCGCTGGATCGGCCGGTTCTACCTGGGCCGCACCGTCGCGCGCGCCCGTGAGCTCGCGCAGGGACGCCGGCAGTCCCCACGGCAGGACTGGAGGGTCGACGCGTCGGAGCTGCCCGACGGCGGCCAGCGCATCGTCATCCGCGAGTGCTTCCTGCTGCGGTTCGGGACGGCGATGGGGGCACGGGGAGCCTTCCCCTGGATCTGCCGCCTCGATCACCAGACCGCCCACTACTTCGGCCAGCGGTTCGTGCGGACGAAGACCCTCGCGGATGGCGACGACGCTTGCGAGTGCCTCTGGTACCGGAGCGGGTCCACGGCGTGGCCCATCGCCGATCCGGCGGCGCGCTGAACGGCTACACAGATAAGAGGCAGCCCTCGCAGGCTTTGAAGAGTCGGGCGCGGCTTGGCCGCTCTTGCCGCCAACCTCCAACTAGACGGCCAGCAGCACCGCCTCCGCCGGCAGCCCCGTCGCCGCGCTCAGCGCCGCCGCGTAGAGCTGGAGCTGGACCCGGTATTGAGGCTTGTCGTCCGGATGCTCGTCGGTCTTGAAGTCGACGACCACCCACCGCGCCCCATCGAGGAAGGCGAGGTCGGCCGCGCCCTCGAGCAGCGTCCCATCCGGCATGCGCCAGGTCAGGGCCGCTTCGCGGCGGCAGTCCTGGCTCGCCGCGGCCCTGCGCAGGAGCGAGTGTCCCAGCGCAGCGTGGGCGGCGCGGGCCGCCGCGCGAACCTCGAGGTTGGTGGCCCCCAACGTCCGGCCCTGCGCGGCCGCCAGGCGGTCGAGCAGCTCGGCCGTGGCGTCGAGCGGCGCGAGCGCGAGCACCGCGTGCACCAGTGTGCCGAACCGCCTCCCGACGGGCCGGCTCGCATCGCGCCCCGGGACCTCGGTGAAGGCGACGGCGACGCCGGCTTGCGCCTGGGCGACCTGCAGCGCCGAAGCTCCCGGCCCACCCGCTCCAGGCGCCAGCAGCGCGCGAGAGACCGCGGTGGGTGAGGCGACCCGCTGCGTGGGCATCCCGCCCTTGTCGAGCACCACCGCCCGCGCCTCGCGCCATCGCGCCTGCGCCTCGATCCCCGCCGCGGCCTGCCCGGCGGCGTCCTTCTTCAGCAGCTCCTCCCGGCGGATCCCCGGCTGGGCGCGCTCCGCCAGCGGCAACACCTTGGGGTCCCACCAGACCACCCGGTGCGCGCCGGCTCGCGGCACGTGCAGTCCGGGCGCCACCGGCAGGGCCTGCATCGCCGCCTCGTCGGGCCGTTCGAGGACGCTGTCCTTGCCGAACCTGGGGCAGCCCGGGGCCTCGCCCGGCCTGCTGCGCGCGACCGGCTCCGGGTACAGCGCCGGGTTGAGCGGGCCGAGCCACCAGTCGGGCTGCTCCTCGTCGCCGATCACCGGGCACACCAGCAGGTCGCGCGCGCGGGTCGCGGCGACGTAGGCCAGGCGCACGCCCTCCGCTTCGTCGCGCTCCAGCTCCTCGGCCTCGTGCTCGCTCAGCTCCAGCGGGGCGCACCCGCACAGCCGCAGCGCCCAGACCCTGCGGTCGGGGTCGACGTGGCGGCTCGCCGTCTCGAACGCCAGCGGCGCCGTGGGGTCGCAGAGCACGACGACCGGGAACTCGAGCCCCTTGGCCTTGTGCACGTTCATGATGCGCACGCCCTCGCCGTCCTCCTCGATCACCGGCGCCTCTCCGGCCTCGTTGCGCTCGGCGTCGGCCTCCAGCCGCTCCACGAAGGCCCGGAACGAGGTGGCCCCGCCGGCCTCGAACCGCCGCGCGAGGTCGAGCACGCGCAGCACGTTCGCCAGGGCCTGCTCCCCCGCGGGCCAGATGGCGATGCCCACGTGGGCGCGGGTCGCCGCCAACAGCCGCGAGAGCGTGTCGGCCGCGGACCGCCGGTTGCGCCCGCGGTGCAGCCCGCCGAGCAGCTCCAGCGCCTGGGCGACCTCGAGCTCGGCCGGCCCCAGCGTCGCCAGCTCCTCGGGAGAGAAGCGCCTCAGGGGGTGCAGCCTTCCGCGGGTCACGTCGGCCTCGCGGAACGCGAGGACCTGCTCGTCGGAGAGCGCGAAGAACGGCCCGCGCAGGCAGGCGAAGACCCGCAGCTCGTCGTCGGGCCACTCCACGGCCGCGGCGGCGTTGCGCAGCGCGACCGTCTCCTCGCGCGCGTGGTAGCCCCGGCCGCCGACCAGGACGTGGTCGAGGCCGCGTGTCTCGAGCGCCCGGGCGTAGGGCGCCACGACGTCGTCGCCGTAGCTCTGCTGACGCCGGAAGAGCAAGCAGACGTGCCGCGCCTGCACCGGGACCTGGAGTCCGTCCTCGACCACCGTCCAGCCGCTCTCCTTCACCAGCCAGTGGACGAACGCGCCCACCGCCTCGGGGTACGAGTCCTGGACGACCTTCTTGAAGATGGACGCGTACTGCCCGTAGATGCGCGGCGCGGGCAGCGCCACCACCGCCGGCCGCCCCCGCGGGTCGGACCGCACCGGGGACAGCGGGACGTAGTGCGCCTGGGCGTGCCGTGGCCCGCCCTCCATCCGCGGCGCGAACGCGGCGTTCACCGCCTCCTGGATGGACGGTGCCGCCCGGAACGACGCCGAGAGGTGCAGCACCTCAGCTCCCCGCTCGACCAGGCGCTCCTTGGTCCCCTCGTAAAAGGCGATGTCGGCGCGCCGGAACCGGTAGATCGACTGCTTCGGGTCGCCGACCACGAACAGCTTGCCGGGCACGGGCCGGGCGTAGGTGGGCTGGGTCTCGGCCGGGTCGTCGGCCACCAGGAGCAGGAGGATCTCCGCCTGCAGCGGGTCGGTGTCCTGGAACTCGTCGACCAGCAGCGCGTCATAGCGGCCCTGCAGCTCGTGGCGGGTCCTCTCGTCGCGCTGCAGCAGGTCCCGCGTCTTGAGCATCAGGTCGAGGAAGTCGAGCGCCCCCGCCCGCTCCTTCTCGGCCTCGTAGGCGTCCACCAGCCCCAGCAGCTCGTCGCGCAGCCGCGCCGCGAGCTGCGCCTCGCAGCGCGTGACCGCCGCCACCAGAGCGTCGCGGAAGGCGTCGCGGCGCGCGCAGACCTCGTCCATCGTGAGGCCCTTGGCGTAGAACTTGCCGCGGCCCTTCCACTTGAAGTGCTTCGCCTTGCGCAGCTCGCGCAGCTTCGCCTCCAGCCCGTCGAGGTCGCGGCCGCGCACCGCCTCCTCGCGGCGCAGCTCGCTCGCGAACCGCTCCAGCTCCTTGAGGCTCTCGCCCAGCTTGTCGCGCGGCGAGGAGGGCGGCGGCACCTGGTCGACCAGGGCGTACAGGCTCTGGACCACCTGGCCCAGCTCGACGTCGCGGTCCAGGGCCGGCGCCTGCCACGCGCCGTCGAAGTCGCGGTGCTCGATCAGGTCCCAGCCTGCCTTGCGCAGCTCGTCGCGCGCCCCCTGCTGGCTGTTCGCCTGTCTGCGGCGGAGGACGCGCCGGATGCCCTCCGGGGGAGCCTGAAGCGCCTGCTCGAAGAAGGTGTTGAAGGCGGCGCCGTACAGCCGCTCCTGCGCCTCGCCCTCCACCACCTCGAAGAGCGGGTCGATGCGCGCCTCGAGCGGCCGTTCGCGCAGCAGGTCCGCGCAGACCGAGTGGATGGTGCCGATCTGCGCCGCCTCGAGCCGCGAGAGCGCGTCGGTGAGCCGCAGGCGGATCTCGGCGGTGGCGGCCTCGTTGCGCGCGCGCTCCAGCTCGGAGCGCAGGCGCAGCTTCATCTCGCCCGCGGCCTTGATGGTGAAGGTCACCGCCAGGATGCGGTCGAGCGTGGTGCGGCCGCTCTCGAGCAGCGCGACGATGCGCGCCACCAGCTCGGTGGTCTTGCCGGTGCCGGCGGCGGCCTCGACCACCAGGGTGGCGCCGAGGTCGTGGCGGATCCGCTCGCGCGCCGCCTGGTCGGGCAACGTCATGACAGCCTCCGCAGCTCGTTGAGGGGCTCGAGGGCGCGGGCGGGCTTGCGCCGCGCCAGCCGCTCGGCGCCCGGGCCGCACACCGCGGCATAGTCGCAGTGCTCGCACGCGCCCTCGGCCGGGGCGCGTGGCAAGAACCCGGACTCCAGCGCGCCGCTCACCGTGGCCACGACCGTCCTGACGGCGGAGCGGGTCTCGGCGTCGAGCGGCACCTCGACCTCCGTGAAGTTGCCGGTGAAGGTGCAGTACCAGAGGCGGGCGCCGGCCACCGGGTGGGTGGGGAAGAGCTTCTCGAGGGCGAGCGCGTAGAGCGCGGGCTGGAGCACCAGGCCGCCGCCCACGCTCATCCCCTTGGTGGCGCGCACCTTGCCGGTCTTGTAGTCGGTGGCGCGCAGCCGCCCGCCTGCGCCCTGCTCGACCAGGTCGATGGAGCCCCGCAGGACGAGCCCTTCGTCGAGCCGCACCGGCTCCTCGGTGCTGCGCGGGTCGTGGTCGAGCCGCTGCTCGAAGCGCAGTCCGAACGAGAGCTCGAAGCCGTCGGGCGACCACTCCTCCTGCTCGCCCAGGAGCGCCAGCGTGTGGCGCAGGTCCGCGCGGATCGACTGGATGCCGTCGTCCCAGACGCGGGGGATGGCGGGCGCGAGCTTCTCCTCCCAGCCCTTGGCGACGTCGAACAGCACCTCGTCCAGCTCGGCCCAAGCGCGCTCGACGTTCGCCTGCCGCCGGTCCGGGTCGGGGGCAAAGAGCGGCAGCCGGCGCTCGGAGCGCAGCCGCTGGAGCAGCCGGTACTGCGTCTCGTGCAGGACCAGGCCGCGGGAGAGAGGGTCCAGCTCGTCGATGGCCTCGGGCTCCTCGCGGGGCTCGAGCTTGAGGATGGCCTGGAGGAAGAAGCGGTAGGGGCAGGCCGCGTAGTGCTGCAGCGCGGTGGGCGAATACGGCCGCGCCGCCGGCAGGTGCTTGGCGAGCGCGGCCATGCCGGCCGGTCCGAGCTCGGCGACCCCGTCGGCGCTGCGCCACTTTCCGGTGTTGTACCGGGCCCAGCGGGTGCGCAGCGCCCGCGCCAGGTGGGCGTTGACCTCGACCAGGTAGTTCATCGCGCCGAAGGCCTCGTCCCCGGGGCGGCGCAGCGCGGCGTCGAGCAGCGCCAGGTCGTGCTCCGCCTCGTCGATGGCGGCCTGTGGCGAGGTGGGCGCGGGCCAGCCCAGCCGCGCGCCCGAGGCCTGCTGGGCGCGCTGCATCAGCTCGGTGAAGCCGGGCAGCCGCCCCTCGGCGGCGCGCAGCAGCTCGAGGCCGTAGAAGGAGGGGACGCGGGGCCGGCCGCCCTGCGAGTCCTGGCGGGGCCAGGAGAGGTGGGCGCGAACCTCGGCCGCGCCGAGGGCGAGCCGCAGTGCGAGGCGCTCGCTCTCGACGCGCTCGCGCTCGGCGTCCAGCCGCAGCCCCTGCGCCTGCAGGCGGCTGCGCGCCGGGTCCGGCAGCAGCGGGTCCTGGCCCAGCCGCTGCGGGAAGATCCGCTCGGCCAGGCCGGGGATGAGCACCACGTCGAAGCTCAGCCCGCGGGCGGCGTCGATGGGCCCGACGAAGACCCGTCCCGCGCGGTGCGCCGGCGGCGGCTCGGTCAGCTCGGTGAGGCGGCGCGACAGGACGCGGCGCACCTCGTTGAGGGCCACCGGGCCGATGGGCCCCATCGGCGCGAGCTCGGCCAGGAGGGTGAGGACGCGGTCGGGGTGGCGCAGCGCGCGCGTGGCCAGCGCCGTGAGTCGCTCCAGCCACTCGGACCAGGTGGCCTGCGCGGGCCAGTCGTGCAGCTCGGCGATCAGCGGCAGGGCGAAGTTGCGCAGCGCGCCCAGATCCGCGAGCTGGCGCTCGATCCGCTGTGACTGCTCGCCCTTCTCGGCCAGCGCGGCCCGCTGCGCCTCCACTTCGGCGCGCAGCCCATCGAGGCGCCGCGCCCAGCGCTCGTGGCCGCCGATGACCGCCGCGTCCTGCAGCAGCCTCTCCCAGCGCCAGGGGGCGCGCAGCGTCCCGGCCGAGGCAGGGGCCGCGTCGGGGTCGGCCGGAGGCGCAGGCTCGGCTGTCTCCGGTGCTTCGTCGCCCCCGCGCGTCAGCACCGCCGGCTGCACCTCCTCCTCGGCGGGCATCCAGCCCTCGCGGGCGGCGGGCGGGGCGCCTGGCCCGATCGGGTCGGGGACTTCGCCCAGGGAGAGGTACTCGGCGAAGCGGCGTGCCGGGAGCCGTTCGGCCGCGCACGCCAGCAGCGCCAGGAACGCGCGCCCCGACGGATCGGGCCGTACCGAGCCCCGCGCGAACCACGCCGGGATGTCGGCCCGTTCCAGTGCCTCCTCCACGAGCGCGCGGTAGGGACCGGGCGCTCGCAGGAGGATCGCCATGCGGTCGAAGGGCACGCCCTGCTCGGCCTCGGCCCGCAGGCGGCGCACCAGCTCGACGCACTCGCGGCCCTCACCGGGCGCCGAGAGGAGCTGGACCGAGGGATTCGAGCTCGTCGGGGAGGGGAGTGGCCTCGGCGAACGTGAGCCGCTGCACGCGCTGCAGCGAGCCGCGGGGCTCGCCGGCATCGAGGCTCACCGCGGCACAGCCCAGGGCCTGCGACGCGAGCTGCAGCGCCCGCGAGTCCGCCTCGGGGAGCACTACGCGCACCCGGCCGCGCCCTGCCAGCGCCGCCAGCGCGTCGGCGTCGAGCGCCGAGCGGAGCTCAGGGTCGAGCAGCACCACCTCCTTGAGCGGAAGCGGAGGTCGCGCTTGGGGATCGCGAAGGCAGGCGGCGGCCAGGCGCAGGACCTCGGCTCGATCCGCGAAACCGGCCCGCGCCAGCTCGTTTTCGTAGGCCGCGAGCAGTCGCCCCAGGTCGGGTCGCTCGGCCTCGACCTGGGCATCGGTGGCCCCCGCGAGGCGCAGCTCGAGCAGCGTTCGCGCCAGCGCGCGCGGGAGTCCAGGCTGCTCGGCGGCGTGCTGCAGCGAGCCCAGCGCTTTGGCCTGGCCGAGCGTAAAGAGCAGCCGGGCGCAGACAGCCTCCAGCGCCAGCGGCCCCAGGACGACGAGGCCACGCTTGGCCAGCTCGCCCGCCGCCAGCGTCGCCCAGAGCCGGCCCGACGTCAGCCGCTGCCAGCCGAAGGAGGCCTCGGACACGGCAGCCCGGGTCAGCTCGGCGGCCGCCTCCAGCGTCGGCGCGACGACCAGCACCTGGCCGGAAGGGCCGAGCTCGCGAAGCCACTCCTTTGCGCGTTCGAGACGGGTGGCGGCAGCGTTCGACGAGAGGAGCGCGGGGGACATGGCTGGAGAACCTATCACCGGGCCGGACACATCTCTGGCCGCACTCGCCCTCCGTCCCGGGGATGTTTTCGAGGTTCGAGAAGTTCGCCTCCACGTCGCACCGCGGCAGCCGACCGAGGGCTTTGTGGCCGGTCGACATTGGCCATGACGCCCTGCGGCAGCCGGCTGGGCGGGTTTCTACCTGTGTCCGTGAATCCCGGGAGGCCCTGCTCGTCTCAAGGCGTGCCATAAAGCGATGGTGCCCGCCCTCATCCCTGCCGGACGGAGGGCAACACCTCGGAGAGGTTCACCTTGCTCGCCCCCACTCGTACCCGCGCCGCCCTCCCCGCCTTGCTCTGGCTCGCCCTCCTCGCGGCTTCGGCCTGTGGCCAGACCGCCGTGCCCCCTGATGCCGGGATGGCGGGCCCGGACGCGGGAGCCGTCGGCCTCGCGCGCCTGCTCGAGGACTGCAAGCTCCTCGGGAGCTTCCGTGTCGTGACTGCGCCGACGGGATGCGAGGACTGGCCGCGCCTGGACGAGGTTGTGTCGATCTCGGTGGAAGGCGAGACGGCGTTCCTCCGCGCCGGCCTCGTCGAGGTGCCGCTCGGCGAGGTGAGCGCGACCTGCGAGGCCCTAGCGGCGGGCTGCGTCTCCGGCGCCCTGCGCTACTTCGCGCCGAGCTTCGAGCTCAGCCGCACCGATACCGGCCTCCGGCTTGTCGCGCGGGCGGTCGACGTCGCAGACGGGCGGGTCGGTCCCTGCAGGGAGGCGACCTTCGAGGCCAAGCCGGTCGAGCCCTGCGAGCCCACGGGCCGGTATCAGGCGCCCGCCGCCGCGACGCTCACCACCGGCGCCTGCGACCTCGCTTGGCCCGCCGGCAGCGTCATCATCGGCCAGAGCGGCGACACCTTCAGCGTCGACTGGGCGGGGACCCGCCTGACCGACCTCTCGCTCGACGAGGAGACCTGCACGCTCAAAGGCTCCAAGGGAGAGGGATCCTCCTGGTGGTTTTACAACGGCGCCAGCCGCACGGTCACTCTCGAGCTCAAGGTCCAGGGCGACTCGCTCCAGGGGGGCGCCACCGACGAGCTCGAGGGCACCACGACCGACGGCAAGAGCTGTGCGGGCGGGACGTTCGCGCTCGCCGCCAATCGGCCCCAACCGCGCGCCGCGCCGCGGCTGGAGGCGAGCTGTCCCAATCCGCCGCCGCCGGCGTGCGGCAACGGGGTCTGCGAAGCAGGCGAAGACTGCTTCTGCGCCGACTGCACCTGCGCCTCCGGTCAGGAGTGCGCGCCCGACAAGCAGTGCCGGAAGAGGTGCACCGTGCTCACCGAGGCGGCCGACTGTGGCAGCGGGCGGTGCTCCCCGATCAAGACCGGCAGCTGCCGCACGATCCAGTCGAGCGACCGGCTGTACTGCGACGTCGCGGGCACCGCGAGCCTCGAGCAGCCCTGCAGCTGCAATAGCGACTGCGCCGCGGGCCTGGTCTGCCACGTTCCCGCCAAGAAGACGGCCGGGCTCTGTGCCCCTCCCTGCGGCACGGGCTTCCCGGACTGTGCTGATGGCGCTCAATGCGCGGTGCAGGGTGACGGCTCCGGCAGCGGCTGGTATCCGGAGGCGCAGCGCGCCTGCGAGTTCCTGGCGGGCTTCGGAGGCAATTGCTCGCTGCACAGTTGCGAGTCGGGGCTCTCGTGCATGAAGCGCTGCATCAACAGCGCCTGCCGAGAGTTCTGCACCCGCAGCTGCAGCTCGTCCAGCTGTGGCCCCGAGCTACCGGTCTGCGACGCGTCCTTCAAGATGTGCGTCCCGGCGGACTAGGCTCCCGGCCCGCCATGAGACGGGAACGGGCAAGCCAGCCCTGTTCTGCCTACGCGCGTTCGGCGCAGGCCCTTTCGCGTCGGTGGATAGTCGCAAGCGCTGGCGCGGCGATCGGGAGTGACGCGGTGTTGCGGCGGGTATCTCCTACCTGGGCCAGGGCATCGCCCTCGCCTTGCGGCGGGCCGCCAAGGCGAGCAGGAAGAACAGCCCGACCCCGCTCGGCTGCGCGCCAGCGGAGCAACCACACCCGGAGGTGATGTCTGGATTCGCTCCGGCGTCCGTTTCCGATGGCCCTGTGTCCAAGGCAGAGAGAGCGGCGTCGGAGGCGATGGCGCTGGCATCAAGGACGTCGCTCGAGGCATCTCGGGCTGGCGCCGTGTCGGGTGTTGATGCCGCTGCATCGGCCAGCGCTGCATCCGCCGGTGCCGCGTCCGGTGTTGGTGCCGCCGCATCGGCCAGCGCTGCATCCGCCGGTGCCGCGTCCGGTGTTGGTGCCGCCGCATCGGCCAGCGCTGCATCCGCCGACGCCGCGTCCGGTGTTGGTGCCGCTGCATCGGCCAGCGCCGCATCCGCCGGCGCCGCGTCCGGTGTTGATGCCGCCGCATCGGCCAGCGCTGCATCTGGCTGCGGCTGCCCGGCATCGGCGGGCAGGGGGAGGCAGGTGACGAGCACGTTGGTGACGTTCGCCTGGGCGACGACACCCGCGCCGTTCGAGACCGAGCAGCTCTGTCCCGCGGGCTGCCCCGACACGGAGACGAGATAGGCGGCGCCGCCGTTCAGCGCCGTCGGGAAGGTGAAGGCCCCGTCGCTGGACAGGTTGAGCGGGTCCGAGCCGTTGTTCTGCACGGTGACCATTCCTCCGGCGCCCAGCCCCACCAGCACTCCGCCCACCGTGAAGGTGGGCCCGGCGGAGCGATACGCATAGGCGCCGATGTCCCAGCTCGAGCGCGTCGCCTTGGTGAGGTCATCGGAGAACCCCGCTGCCGACAGGTTCGCGCCATGCCCGCGCGGCCCGGTCGAGGCATCGGTCAGGGACAGGTCGACGACGCAGTTCGTGCCGTCCAGCCAGGCCTCCACCCAGAGGTCGTCCGAGGCCGCCGTGCTCAGCGGTGGGGTGAAGGTGATGACGTGGCGGGCAGCGTCCTTGGCGGTGATCGTGCGGCACACGCCGTCTCCGTTGATGGAGACGCTCGCGCCCACCACCAGCGCTGCTTCCTGAGGCGCGGGGTATTGGATCGTGGTCGTCGACATGCCCAGCAGATGGGCGTGCACGTCGTCGATGAAGACCTCGGTGCCAGGCGCCGTGGACTCGAAGACGAAGCTCGCGGCGGCGGTGGAGTGCACGAATTCGCCGGACAGCCGGACCCAGGTCCCCGTCTGCGTGGTGCTGTCGATCGGGCTGACCACGCGGTTGGCGTCCACGACGTAGAGCTTGATGCCTCCCGAGACCAGCTTGACCCATGCCTCGAGGCCGAAATGGGCGGGGACGAACCCGGCCTGGGTGCCGCTGGTGACCGTGCTCCCCGCCGCGAAGTTGCTCAGGTGCAGGCTGTTCTTGCCACCGTGCTTCTCGGTGGTGGAGATGTCGTACTCGTCGGTCCCCGGCGACCACCACACGCTCGTCTGCCAGAGCCCGTCCCGGAAGTCATTGCTGGGAGTGAAGGTCAGCTTCCCGGCGGAGGACGCCTTGAGATAGGAGAGCGGGCACCATCCGCTCATGTCGATGTTGGCGCTGGTGCACGGGGTGCCGCTCTGCCCGCCGAGCGAGGGGGTGAGGCTCCCGATGATCGTGTTGTTGTGGGGGCGCATCGCGACGGCGTAGGTCCGGCCGACGACCGGGGTGAAGTTGTCGTAGACCAGAGGCGCGGTCCCGTCGGACGCATGCGCCGCGTAGTACTGGGTCCAGTCGCCTCCGCCCGAGGCATAGGCCCACGCGCCGTTGTAGGTCCAGCCGACGTTCCCCGGGCTGTACCACATGGCTCCGTCGATGCCGGTGCCGGGACCCGGCGCCCAGGCGGCGTTGTCGATGTAGAACCCCGGCCGGCTGGAGATCTCGAAGTCCCAGCCGGTCTCCCCGAACCCCATCGCGGGGTAGGCGGAGATGGGGAGGTTGGCGAAGCCCGGGTCGCCTCCGTTGATGTTCCCGTTGGAGGTGTTGAACCCCGCCATGGGCGCGAAGGAGCTGGAGGGCCAGGCGGTCACCATGTTGTTGCCCTCGGTCAGGTTGCTGAATCCCGGGTCATAGGAGCCGCCCCTCGTCGTGTCGCCCTCCTTGGAGTTGCCGACGAACAGGTTGTTCTGGAAGGTGATGTGGTCGGTGAGCTGCGCGGTGGTGCTGGTGACCGGGTTGGCCGCGGTGTTCATGGCGGCGAAGACGAAGGTGTTGTTGAACCAGAACGAATTGCAGCCCGAATAGTTGAAGGGGTTCGTGACGGCGTAGATGACGTTGTTGCGCCACGTCAGGTTGTTCCCCGGACAGGCCGCGTCGTTGTTGAAGTTGCCGATCTGGACGCCGCCCCCGTACATGATCTTGTTCCGTTGGACGAGGAAGTCGGTCAGCGTCGAGACGCCGGTCGTCGCGATGTTCTGGAAGAAGTCGGCGTGGTGGCCCTCGTCGCCCTCGAAGACCAGCTTGAAGGTGTTGTCCTGGACCACGTGGTGGTCGCCTCCGTAGTAGGCGACGTCGGAGTGGATGTCGGAGAAGGTGTTGCCCTCGATGGTCCAATAGCTGCCGCTCACGATCATGGCCGGTCCCCAGACGCTCCTGACCGTGTTGTTCCTGAGGGTCACATGGGTCGGAGGGATGTCGAGGTAGGGCGAGATGGCGTAGGCGCCCCAGACGGTGTCGTGGATGTAGCAGCCCTGGACCGTGATGTCGGTGATGCCCGTCGTCGCGTTGATCCGGCTGAAGGTGAGGGCGTAGTAGTCGGCGCCGAGGGGTTGCGTCACTTCGAAGCCTTCGACGAGGACGTGGGAGGCCTGGAAGAGGAAGTACCTCGCGACCGCGCGGCCCCCCGTGGAGACGAAGGCCGACGGGCGCGCGGCGTCCGGGCCGCCGACCTTGATCGAGACGCCCTCGTCGTAGTTGCCGGCGGCGACGCTGCAGGTGTCCCCTGGGGCCATCGTCCCAGCGCACTTCTGGATGGTCCTCCACGGGCTCGCGCTGGTGCCGTTGCCCGTCCCGTCGTTGCCGGTCGTGGCGACGTAGCGCGTGGCCGCGAAGGATGCCGACGACCCGAGGAGGGTCGCGGCCGCAAGAAAGGCTCCAAGGCGCTGTCTCACGATTCACCTCATCCGTTCAGATGACTCTCGCACGCTCGGCACCGGCACCCGTCGCGCCGAGGGGCGGGGGGATTGCAGCAGCCCCGCGCCGGCGCGAGGCCGCGAGCTCGAGTCCTTCGACGAAAGGCGCTCCCCGGCAGCAATAGGTTGCACGAGCCGGCGATTGTCGCGCCGGTGGCGAGGCCTGGCCGGTAACCCCGCGGAAGGTCACGAGGTCAGAGCCAACTGATGGAGCGACGCTCGCCGCCAGGGCGAATGGGCCGGCGCCACGACAGCGGTCCAACGGCGCAGGACTGGCCCCATCAAGCAAGAAGCCCCACGACCGAGCGGGTCGTGGGGCTTCGAAGTCTTTACCCCGAACCGAAACCTCGGGTCAGGAGAAGTCGGCTACTTGCCCTGCTTCTCCATCGCGTAGGGCAGCGAGGCGTAGAACGCCGCGCACTTCTCGAGGTCGTCGATGCGGTTGATCTCGTTGGGCGCGTGGGCCTGGGACTCGTCGCCGGGGCCGAAGCCGATGACCGGGATCTTGTGGCGGCCGCAGATGGCCACGCCGTTCGTGGAGAAGGTCCACTTGTCCACCGTCGGGCCCGCTCCGTAGAGGCTCTTGTAGCCCTCGACGCCCGAGCGGACGAGGAAGGAGTCCGCGGGGATCTTCCAGGTCGGGAAGTAGAGCTCCTGCTTGTAGAGCTTGCCGGTGTACGCGGGCTGCGCGTACTCGGGCATGAAGACCTTGAACTTGTCGACGCCGGCGGCGGTCAGCGCCTTCTCGACCTGGCTGATGGCGAGCTTGTCGTCCTCGCCCCAGGTCAGGCGGCGGTCGCAGTAGAGCATCGCCTGGTCGGGCACCGCGCACTGGCTGGGGCCGTGGACCTTGATCTGGCTGACCACGATGGTGCCCTTGCCCAGGAACTTGTCGTCGTCGGGCTGGAGCTCGGTGTTGAGCTTCTCGATGGCCAGCGCCGCGCGGGCGGCCTTGTAGGCGGCGCTCTCGCCGCGCTCGGGGGCGGAGCCGTGGCTGGAGATGCCGCGGATCTCAATCTGGATCTCCATGCGGCCGCGGTGGCCGCGGTACAGCCGGCAGCTGGTGGGCTCGGTGGAGACGACGAAGTCGGGGACGAACCTCTCCTCCTCGATCAGGTACTTCCAGCAGAGGCCGTCGCAGTCCTCTTCGATGGTCGTGAAGGCGAACCAGACCTGGTAGTCGCCGTCGTACTTGAGGTCGTTGAGGATCTTCGCGGCGGCGATCATCGAGGCGGCGCCGCCCAGCTGGTCGCTGGCGCCGCGGCCGTACACCAGGCCGTCCTTGATGAGGCCGGAGTGCGGCGGCGTCTTCCACTGGCCGGGGTCGCCGACGCCGACGGTGTCGATGTGCGCGTCGAAGACCAGCTTCTTCTTGCCGTTGCCCACGCGGCCCAGCAGCGAGCCGAGGCCGTCGATGCGCACGTCCTTCATGCCCACCTCTTCGGCGAGCTTCTTGATGAGCTGGACGCGCTCCTTCTCCGTGCAGCTGAACCCCGGGATCTGGATCATCTGGCTGAGGTACTGCGCGGTCGCGTCGCGGTGCTGCTTGGCCTTCTCGAGAATGGTCTTGGGGTCCATGGTGTGCTCCGGTGTTCAGCCTCTGACGGCTGGAGGGTGAGCCACGATACTCAATTTCGCGCCGGATGCACCGCTCGATTCGCGGGGTGGGGCCATCCGGCCCGGGCGCGCTCTCGCTCCGCGGCAGGGTCCGGGCTGGTCGGCGGACGCCCCCTCGGCATCGACGCCTCCGGTGGCGACGGGGAAGGCCGGCCGCGCAATGACTAACCTCGAGTTGAGGTGAACGACTTGGACTACGAGCAGCTTCTCGAACGAGTGCGCGAGCGCGCGTCACTGCCCGAGCGGGAGGTCGCGAACCGGGCGGTCGTCGCTGTGGTGGAGACGCTGGGGGAGCGGCTCCTGCCGCTGGACGCGCGCCAGGTCTCCTCCGAGCTGCCGGCGCCACTCGGGGAAGCGCTTCGGCGCCGATCGCGCGCGGGCGAGTTCTCCCTCTCGGAGCTGTTCCGGCGCGTGGCGGAGCGCGAAGGCGTTTCGCTGCCCTTCGCGCGCGAGCACGCGGTTTCGGTGTGCCTGGAGCTCGGGGCCTGGCTCGACGCCGAGGTTGCGGTCCACCTCCGCGAGCGGCTGCCGACCGACTTTGCCGAGCTGATCGAGCCGCCGCCGCGCTTGGAGGCACCTGAGCGTGAACCCCCGGTCCACGGGCGGGACACGACCCTCTCCGGGGGCCGAATGGGCAGTCAGCACCCGCTCAGCGAGGGCCGCGCGGACCGGGCGCAAAGCCAGTCGGTGGTCCGCTCGGACAATCCCCACGCCGATACCAAGCTCTCGAGCGCCGAGGGCCTCGCCCAGGAACGGGCCGGGCGGACCCTCGCGGAGGGGCACCCGGGCAGCGATCACTCGCTGAGCGACTCCGACTGACGGTCGGAGCGGCGGCGCTCAGCACTCCACGTCGTAGTCCCATCCCCGACGTCGAGGCTCGTCCTCGCCAGCTTCGTCTTCGAGCGGGAGCGGCTCGGGGAGGGGAGAAGCGCCGGACGGGTCCGACTCGACGGATTCCGAGTCGCCTGCTTCGTCCTCGAACAGGCTGCGAGGGCCGTTCATCGACGTTCGCCTCCCTTGGGCTCGCCACTCGCAAGCTGGAAGGTGGGAGGGCGAAGGGCGACCCCTGAGAGGGCCGAACTCCCGAGCGGGACGGCATCTTCTCAGGGGCCCGCTTCCGGGCAGGAGGCGGGCGAATCGTCGTCGGCGAGGTGTCCAACGCTGGCGCAGGCAGCCGCAAAAACGAACCCCGAAGCGAAGGCGGCGCCTTCTGCTTCGGGGTTCGAACTGACTTCGAGCTCGGGGGCTTCTACCCGAACATCTTCTCCAGCACCTTCGGGTCGGGCGCGATGACGGTGGGCTCGCCCGCGACCTTCATGGCGCTCGCCACGTCCTTGAGCCCGTTGCCGGTGTTCAAGCTGACCACGGTCCACTCCGGCTTGAGGATGCCCGCGGCCTTGGCGGCCTTGAGCCCGGCCCAGGAGGTCGCCGCCGCCGGCTCGGCGAAGACGCCGGCGCCGCGCGCAACCTCGAGGATGGACGCGAGGATCGCCTGGTCCGGCACCTTGATGCCGAACCCTCCCGAGGCGCGGATGGCCTGGACGGCGTAGTCGCCGTCGCGCGGCAGGCTGACCGAGATGGAGTCGGCCACGGTGTCGCCGGAGACGGTCCTGATCTTCCCGTCGCCGTTGAACGCATCCACGATGGCCGCGCTGCCTTCGGCCTGCACCGCCAGGAGCCTGGGCGTCTTGTCGACCAGCCCCAGCGCCTTGGCCTCCTCGAAGCCCTTCCACACGCCGGTGAGGATGTTGCCGTCGCCGACCGGGACGACGACCAGGTCCGGCACCTGCCAGCCGAGCTGCTCGAGGATCTCGAACGAGACGGTCTTCTTCCCCTCGCGCGTGTAGGGGTTGTAGCCGGTGTTGCGGTTGTACCAGCCGAACCGCTTGGTCGCGGCCAGGCACAGGTCGAACGCCTGGTCGTAGGTGCCCTCGACCGCCAACACCTCGGCGCCGAAGGTCAGGAGCTGGGCGATCTTCGCGCGCGGGGCAGCCTTGGGCACGAAGATGCGCGCCCGGATGCCCACCGCCGCGGACAGCACCGCGGTGGCGGAGGCGGCGTTGCCGGTGGAGGCGCCGGTGACGAGCTCACGGCCGAGCTCGCGGGCGCGCTGCAGGGCGACGCTGCTCGCCCGATCCTTGAACGACGCGCTCGGGTTGCGCCCGTCGTCCTTGACCAAGAGCGTCTTGACGCCACAGGCCTTGGCGAGCTTGGGCGCGTCGATGAGCGGGGTCCAGCCGACGGGCGGGCCCTCCAGGCGCTTGGAGACGGGGAGGGCGGGCAGGTAGCGCCAGATGGTCCGGTCGGCGTTGTCGGCGAGCGCGGCGCGGGTCAGGCTCTTCTTCACCTGCTCCAGGTCGTACTGCACCAGGACGTTCCCGCCACAGGCGGCGCAGACGTAGACGTCGTCGCCGATGGCGGTGACCTTGCCGCACAGCACGCACTTCAAGCCATTGGCGGCGCCAGCTCGCGGAGAGGGGCTCTGGCCCCTCGACAAGCTCGGGGTGTCGGCGGTCACGGGACGATCCAGGTGCCGGTCTTGCCGTTGAAGGCATCGACGATGTGCGGCGGGTCGGTGATGAGCGCCTTGCCGCCGCAGCCCTTCACGAAGTCGATGGCCGCCTGGATCTTGGGCTTCATGCTGCCCGGAGCGAAGTGGCCCTCTTCCATGTACTTGGTCGCCTCGGCGACGGTCATCTGGTCGAGGTTCTTCTGGTCGGGCTTCTTGAAGTTGATGGCCACCTTCTCGACCGCGGTGGAGACGCAGAACACGTCGGCCTTGGCCTCGCGGGCGAGGAGGGAAGAGGCGAGGTCCTTGTCGATGACCGCCGCGGCGCCCGCCAGCTCGCCGTTCTCCTTCTCGATGACCGGGATGCCGCCGCCGCCCGCGGCGATGACGAGCATGCCCTTGTTGAGCAGGTCGAGGATCGCCGGCAGCTCGATGATCCGCTTGGGCAGGGGAGAGGCCACCACGCGCCGCCAGCCGCGGCCCGCGTCCTCGACCACGTCCCAGCCGCTCTTCTCCTTGTGCTCCATGGCCAGCTCCTTGGTCATGAAGGAGCCGATGGGCTTGGTGGGCTTCTTGAAGGACGGGTCGTTGCGGTCGACCAGCGTCTGGGTGATGACGGTACAGACCACGGGCTTGTTGGGCCAGGTGCGCATCTCGTTGCCCAGCGCCATCTGCAGTTGGTAGCCGATGGCGCCCTGGGTGTCGGCGCCGCAGCTGTCCAGCGGCACCTCGTGCAGCTCCCCGCGGGCCAGCTCGCTGCGGCGGAGGATGAAGCCCACCTGCGGGCCGTTGCCGTGGGTGACGATGACGCGGTAGCCCATCTTGATGAGGCCGGCGATGTGCTTGCTGGTCTCGACGACCGCCTCGTACTGGTCCTGAACGGACTTGCGCTTCTCGTCGAGGATGAGCGAGTTGCCGCCGACGGCGATGAGGGCCAGCTTTCCGAGGTTCTTCTCAGTCATAAGGAGTCCTGTGGGGGCGGGGAGGGAACGAGGGTAGCTGCCGGCTTCCACGCCGGCCGCTTGAATCACTGAAGCGGCCGGCCCTCGAGCAGAGAGCCGGCCGCGGTCGAATCGAGGTGACTTAGCTCAGGCTCTTGAGGACGCCCGTCTTCTCGTTGAAGTCGCGGATGAGCTGGTCCCACTCGGAGGCCTGGGCGAACGTCTCGGTCCAGAAGTCCGGGTCCCACAGCTGGTTCAGGTCGGTCGAGCTCTTTCCCTGCTGCTCGACCCAGGTGAAGTACTTGTGGTTGTGGATGGCCTTCTTGTCCCAGTAGCCCAGCTCCTTCAGGCCGTCTGTGCCGGTGCCCGTCAGGTAGCGCGCGAGGTGCGCCGAGGCCTTGTCGGCGTCGTACGCGCCGTGCTCGGCCCGCAGCTCGTCCTTGCGCGACCCGTAGAGCGCCATCGAGTCGGTCATCGGGAAGAGGATGACGTCCTTGCCGTCCATCTCGTAGTACTTGGCCATCTTGATGCCGGCGACCAGGTTGCAGATGCCGGAGATGCCGACCAGCGGCAGGAGCTTGAGGAACTCGTCCTTGATGCCCTGCTTGGCCAGGTACTTGAGGCCCTCGTCCTCGTTGAAGAGGCGGAGCAGCTGCATGCACTGCTCGTCGTCGATGGCCGCGACCATGTCGGTGTTGCGCACGTTGTGGATCCACGGAACGTGCTTGTCGCCGATGCCCTCGATGCGGTGCGCGCCGAAGCCGTTGCGGAGCAGCGTCGGGCACTGCAGCGCCTCGGTGGCCACCACCTTGACGTGCGGGGCGACCGTGCGCAGGTAGTCGCCGGCGGAGATGGTGCCGGCCGAGCCGGTGGCGCTGACGTAGCCCGCGAGGCGGCCGCCCTTGGGGGCGACCTGCTTGAAGATCTCCTCCATCGCGTTGCCGGTCACCGTGTAGTGCCAGATCGCGTTACCGAACTCCTCGAACTGGTTGAAGATCACGACGTCGTTGCCGCGCGTCTTACGCAGCTCCCAGCATTTGTCGTAGATCTCCTTGACGTTCGACTCGGTGCCCGGCGTGGCGATGATCTCGTCGGTGCCGATGGACTTGAGCCACTCGAAGCGCTCCTTGCTCATGCCCTCCGGCAGGATCGCCACGGCCTTGCAGGCCAAGAGCGCGGAGTCGAAGGCGCCGCCGCGGCAGTAGTTGCCGGTCGAGGGCCAGACGGCCTTCTGCGTGGTCGGGTCGAACTGGCCGGAGACCAGCCGCGGGACCAGGCAGGCGAACGCGGCGCCGACCTTGTGGGCGCCGACGGGGAAGTGCTTGCCGACGACGCCGACGAGCTTGGCGGAGACGCCGGTCAGCGAGGAGGGGAACTCCACCCAGTTGCCGGTGTTGTAGAGGCCGCCCTTCTCCTTGGGCTCGTTCTTCCAGGTGATGCGGAAGAGGTTGACCGGGTGGGTGTCCTGCATCCCCACGTCCTTGAGGCGCTTCTTGATCTTGTCCGGGACCTTGGTGGGGTCGCGCTGCTCGGCGAACGTCGGGATGACGATGCCGCGCTCCTTGCAACGCTCGATGGTCTTGCTCAGCACTTTCTCGTTGATGCTCTGGATCACTTTCACGAAGGGCCTCACGGTCAAACGGTCAATTGCAACTGCCCCCGAAGAAGACGCCGAAGTCTACCGGACCTTGCGGCAAAGGCGAACCTCGGAGCGGCCAGCGGGGGAGCCGCTCCGAGGGCAGCGACGGCCGCGTTCACACCGCGTAGTACATGGCGAACTCGTGCGGGTGCGGACGCGACTGGATCTCCTCGGCTTCCTTGGTCTTCCGGGTGACCCAGACGTCGATGAGGTCCTTGGGGAAGACCTCGCCGGCCAAGAGGTAGTCGTGGTCGCTCTTGAGCGCGCGCAGCGCCGAGCCGAGCGAGTCGGGCAGGGGCTTGATGGAGGCGCGCTTGGCGTCGGTCCAGCTGAAGATGTTCTCGTCGATGGGGCCGAAGCCCATCGCGCCAGGGTCCATGCTCTTCTTGATGCCGTCGATGCCGGCCATCAGCATCGCCGCCATGGCGAGGTAGCCGTTGCAGGTGGCGTCCGGCGGGCGGAACTCGACGCGCTTCTCGTCGGGGAGCACCGCGTACTTGGGCACGCGGATGGCCGCCGAGCGGTTGCCCAGCGAGTAGAAGAGGTTCACCGGCGCCTCGAAGCCGGGCACCAGGCGCTTGTAGGAGTTGGTGGAGGGGTTGCACAGGCCCAGCAGCGAGGCGCCGTGGTCGAGCAGGCCGGCGGTGTAGGCCTTGGCCAGCTTGGACAGGCCCGCGTAGCCGTCCTTGTCGTAGAAGACCGGCTCGTCGCCCTTGAAGAAGTGCTGGTGGAAGTGCAGGCCCGAGCCGGCCTCGCCGTACAGCGGCTTGGGCATGAAGGTCGCGGTGCGGCCGCGCTTGTCGGCGACCATGCGCACCACGTACTTGATGAGCATGATGGCGTCGCCCATCTTGAGCATCGGCCCCATGTTCGGCTCGATCTCGCACTGCCCGGGGCCGCCCACCTCGTGGTGGTGGTAGCGGATGGGGATGCCAATCTCCTCGAGGATGCGCACCGCCTCGCTGCGCAGGTCGTTGAGGCGGTCCATGGGCGGGCAGCAGTGGTAGCCGCCGCCGCGGCGGATGGTGTAGCCGCGGTGCTGGCTGGCGTTCTGGCCGACGTTCCAGACCGCCTCCTCGGAGTCGATGCGGTACTGCGTGAAGTTGGTCTCGCTGCCGTGGTCGACCTTGTCGAAGACGTAGAACTCGAGCTCCGGGCCCCAGACGCTGCGGGTGCCCAGGCCGCTGTTCTTGAGGTAGCCCTCGGCGCGCGAGCAGATGCCGCGCGGGTCGCGGGCGTAGGGCTTGCCGGAGTCGGCCTCGATGACCGAGCAGATGACGCTGATCGTCGGCAGCTCGCAGAACGGGTCCTCGAAGGCGGTGGCGGGGTCGGGCTTGAGGGCCATGTCGCCGGCCTCGAGCTTGGCGTAGCCGGGGACGGAGGAGCCGTCGAAGGCCTCGCCGCGCTCGAGCATCTTCTCGTCGATGCGCGCCGCCGGCAGCGTCAGGTGGTGCCAGCCGCCGAAAAGGTTGCAGAACTTGAAGTCCACCATCTTGATGCGCGGGTCGCGGATGTGTCGGAGCAGGTCATCGGCGTCTTGGAACATTCGAGGCACCTTGGGGGCGGCGCCGGGGAGTCGGGCCGGCGCGGTTGGGAAGAGCCCGCAAGTTGTGGCCCATTCGTGCATCCGGGGCAAGCGCCGAGGCGCCCGCGCGCCGGGGAGGACGGAGCGGAATCCCCCGGATCTCTCTGGCGTTTCGCCGCCTCGGGTCCCTGCGATCGTCCGTTCAAGGTTGCCCCCAATAGGCCTCTCCTCATTGGCGGGATTGTGGTTCCGGCTGCCTTCCCCATCCTTCCCGGCGCACCCGCGGGGGGAATGAATCATGGCAACGGGGGAAGCCCCGAGCTGGAGGGTGGAGCCCTCGACGGGGGGCGGGCTCGACCACCATGACCGGGAGATCGGCGGGCGGACGTTCCGCACCATCGGCACGGGGGTGAGGACGCTCTCCCTAGCGCCGCTCTACAGCATCGAGCTTTCGGTGGAGGCCGGGCACCTGGGGGCGTTGGTCGAACGCATTCCGGTCGCGGACGACGACCCGCTCGACCAGCGCTTCTTCTCCGCGCTCGTCGACAGCCCCGTGAGCAAGGCCGCCGTCGTCGTCTTCCATCACGACCTGCCCCTGGAGCAGGCACGGGCCGTCGTCACCGAGGGGCTGCGCCAGGGGCTGGGGCGACGGGACGAAGGCCGCATCGCGCAGCTGCTCACGCTGCTCGACCGCGACTTGCAGCGCGGGGATCGGATCGAGTGGCGCTCCATCGGAAACCGGCTGCTGACGATTGAGTTCGACGGAATCTTCGAGTTCGAGGACCGGCTGCTCGCCCGCGCGACCTGGCTGCCGTACCTCGGGCCCAACCCGGTCTCGGCCTCGCTCAAGGGATGCATCGCCCGCTCCCTCTTCCCCGAGCGGTGTCTCGTACTCGGCTGAGGCTGGCATATCCTGGCGCGGTGAGCGCCGCCGCCATCCTCCTGGGCCTCGGGTTGCCCATCGCCGTCGCCTGGGGGTCGCTGGGGCCGCTGGCAGGAGCGGACGCGGTGGGCATCGCCGCAATGCTGGCGGCCTCCGCCGCGCTCAACTCCTTCTGGCCGCTGGGCGGTGGCATGTCGGCAGAGGACGCCTACGCCACCCGCTTCCTCACCCGCGACTACGTCTTCGACGCCCGGCGATCGGCGCGGGAGAGGTTCCTCGGCCCGTTCACGATGACGCTCTCGGCGTTCGGCTGCTTCTTCCTGGCGTTGCCGCCGCTCGGGCTCGGCTGGCGGCTGGCGCAGCCTTCGGGGCTGGAACGAGAGCTGTCGGCGGTCGCCGCACTCCTGGCGCTGGTCGTCGTCGGGCTCGTTCGCCACAAACGCGAGCTGCCGCTGTGGAAGTGGCGAGAGGAGCTGGAGGCGGGGCGGGAGCCGGACGCGTCGGGCTGGAAGAAGCGGGTCGAGGCCATCGCGCGCATCGCCCGGCCGGACGGATCGCTCGGGCACGTCGGCGGCATCGGCGCGGCGACGGTCGGCCTGCACGAGCACCTCGACGCGCTCGAGATCCTCGAGCGGGCGGCGAAGGCAGGCGTCGCCGGGGCCGGCGAGCTCCTCGAGAAGGGCAAGCAGCACCTCGAGTCGCGGCGCGTGGCCGGTGGGTTCCCCGTCTATCCAGGCTCGGCGCCGCGAGCCGAGCTCACCGAGCGGGCCGAGCTCCTGCTCCGAAGGAAGTGAAGTGGCGCCAAGAAATCCTGCGGCAGTCGCGGTGCATCGGCAGCGAGCATCGTTCAGCCGCGCCGGTCCACCCCGTCGACTCCGTCCACCCAGTCCACTTCGTCCGCCCACGTCCCCGCGCTAGAGCGACTTCCCAGCCTTCTTCCCCGCAGCCAGGTTCACGAAGGTCCGCACGGTGAACAAGCTCAGGATCTGCGTGGGGCGCAGCCCCGGGACGATGCGGTCCTTGGCTTCGGGCATCAGCTCGCGCAGGCGCTCCAGCCCCTTCTCCGAGATGACGCCCGCTGGCGCGAAGTCCTCCTCGCTCATGTCGCCGCGCGCGGCGCGCTCCATCTCGCCGCGGGTGATCTCGGATCTCGAAGGCGCGCTCGATGCGGAAGACGATGTCCAGGAAGTCGAGCGACTCGGCGCCCAGGTCGGCCATCAGGTTGGACTCGAGCTTCACCTCCGCGAGCGGCCGCGACAGCGACTCGGCGACGATGCCCTGGACCACTTCCTCCACGCTCTTGCCCGACGCCGCTGCCGCCTCGCTCATGTCCGTCCCGTCTCCTCAGGGTGCTGCCTGCTCGTCCTCGAACCACTCCACGACCTTGGCCAGCGGCTTGCGCCCGGTCGCGACCGGGGCCTCTGCAGGCCAGCCGAGCGCGACGCAGCCCAGCATCTTCCAGGGCTTGCCGATGTTCAACAGCGCGCAGATGCGGTCCCTCGCCAGCAGCGGCCCGCTCATCCAGCAGGCGCCCAGGCCCTCGGCGTGCGCCTGCAAGAGGAGCTGCATGATCGCCGCGGAGGCCGCGCAGACCTCGCCGTTCCACTGGTCGACCGTGACGAACTTCTTCGGGTCGGCTCCGGCGTCCTGCACCAGGTGGGCGAGCGTGTCGGGGATGGACTTGGTGCTGACGACCACGAAGGCCCGCGCCGAGGCGATGGGCTTGGTGAAGTAGTCCCAGTAGTCCGCGAGGTGGTCGGGGTGCGGCCCTTGGGCGATGACCCCGCGGATCTCGGCGACGGCGGCGCGGGTCTGCTCCACCAGCGCGGCGCGCCTGGCCTGACCGGTGACCACCGAGAACTTCCACGGCTGGCGGTTGGTGGGCGAGGGCGCCGCGATGGCGGCCTCCAGGACCCGCTCCAGCGTCGCCCGCGGGATCGCCCGGTCCTCGAAGGCGCGCACGGTGTGGCGCGAGCGCAGGAACTGCAAGAGCTCTTCGGCGTTCATTCGAGCTTGAAGCCTCCGTCGACGTTCCAGACCTGTCCGGTGACGTAGCTTGCCTCATCGCTCGCCAGGAAGGCGATGACTCGCGCGATCTCCTCGGGCTTGCCCAGGCGCTTCATCAGCACGCGCTTGAGCAGCTCGTCGGGAGCGATGGCCCGCAGCTCGGCGGTCATCGAAGTCTCGACGATGCCCGGCGCCACCGCGTTGACCCGGATGCCGCGCGGAGCCAGCTCGACGGCGAGCGCGCGCGTGAAGGACTCGACCGCGCCCTTGGACGCCGCGTAGTTGCTCTGGCCCCGCCCGGGCCGCTGCGCCGCGACCGAGGAGACGTTGACGATGGCGCCCTTGCGCTTGGAGAGCATCCGGCGCGACGCCTCGCGGCAGCAGTTCACGGTCCCCTGCAGGTTGACCGAGAGCACGCGCTCGAAGTCGGCGGGCTCGCTCGCGCCCAGGAGCGTGTCCCGGGTGACTCCGGCGCAGCAGACGAGGATCTCGGGCGCGAGGTTCCTGTCGTCCAGGCTCTTGAAGAGCGCCGCGACCTCCTCGGCCTTGCTCACGTCGGCCGGGACGAGCTCGGCCTTCCCGCCCCCGGCCTGGATGTGCTCGGCGACGCCTCGGGCTGCCGCCTGTTCCTTGAGGAAGCTGAGCAGGACGGTGTGACCCTTCTTGGCCAGCTCCAGCGCGACCGCCGCGCCGATGCCGCGAGAGGCTCCGGTGACCAGGGCGATGCTCATGGCAGCTCCACGCGCACGGCGCCGGCAAGACCCGGCGCACCGGCGCTCAAGCCAACTCCCACGCGGGCCTTGGTCGGCTCGGCGTGGAGCAAGGGACGAAGCGGCCCGGCGGCCGGCACTCGGAGGCCGGCGACGGGGGCGAGCCGGCCGTGCCGCAGTGCCGAGGCCAGCGCGATGGCCTGCACCAGACTGTGCGCCGCGCCGGTCTGGCCGAAGGCCGCGGCGCAGCAAGTCAAAGCAAGGTGGGCGGGAAGCACCGACCCGATGGCCTCGCGCTCGGCGAGATCGAGCTTCTGCGTTGGCGAGCCCAGCGCCATCGATCACCTCAGATCCTTCGCCGATCTCGCGCACGAGCTGAGCAAGCACTGCCCCCCCGGGGTTCCCAGAGCTCCGACCAAGGTGGTCGAAGGCGAAGAGCGAACCCCCTCCCGCAGTTTGGGAGGGGGCAGGGGGGAGGGCCGCGCCCTCGGCTGCAGACAGGAGCGCCAACGCCCGCCCGGAAGCCAGCTCCTCCCGCTCGAGCACCAGCGCCGCCGTCGCTTCGCCGGGAACGAAGCCTTCCGCCTCGGCGGAGTAAGGCGCGGCGAACCCATCGAGCGTCGCGCGCGACAGCATCGAGGCACCTTCCAGCTCGACCAGCGCTTCAGGGCCCAGAAGGCTGTCGGCGGCCATGACGACGGCGACGTCCGCGGCGTCGTCCGCCAGGCATCGCAGCGCGGCGCAGAGCGCCTGGGCTCCAGCGTTGGCGCCGCCGAAGGTCGCGCCTTCGCCCCGGGCGTCGAGGTCCGCGGACGCCAGTGCGTGGGCGTTGTTCGACAGGTGCTTGAGCAGCCAGAACGGGTGCAGGTCGCGCAGGCCCTGGTCCCAGGCGCCGCGGCACTCCGGGCCGATCTTCTGGAACGCCGGCAGGATCTCCGGCCAGGCGACCTTGAGCCCGCCCACCGCCGCGAAGAGCGCGACTCGCGGTCCGCCGCTGCAGCCGGACCGCCGCGCGGCCTCGTGCGCGGTCTGGATGGACGTCGCCAGGAAAGGGGTCACGAAGCGCCGGTGCTGAGGCATCGGCAGGGGAACGTCGAGCAGGGGCGCACCGAGCCGTCCCGGCCGGAAGCAGGGCCGGGCCGCGCACTTGCCGTCGACGAGGCTGGACCAGACGGTCTCGACGTCGGACCCGAGCGCGGTGCGCCACGCCCAGCCGGTGATGGCAGCGCGGGGCGTCATGGGCGTGCCACCACGATGCTGCAGTTGGCGCCGCCGAAGGCGAAGGCGTTGCACATCGCGGTGCGGACGTCCCGGCGCTGTGCCTGGCCGGAGACATGGAGGAGTTCGCAGTCGCGGTCGGGCTGCTCGAGCCCTGCGGTCGGCGCGAGGGTGCCGCTGACGACCGCCTCGACGGCGCACAGGAAGTTGAGCGCGCCGGAGGCGGCGATGGTGTGACCCAGCGCCCCCTTCGAGCTGCTGACGGGCATCCGGCCGACAGCGTCGCCGAAGACCTTGCGCAGCGCCTTGGCCTCCACCGCGTCGTTGAGCGGGGTCGAGGTGCCGTGCGCCTGCACGTAGCCGACCTCGGTCAGCTCCGCCTGCTCCAGCGCGAGCCGCATCGCCCGCGCCGCGCCTTCGCCCTCGGGCTCGGGCGCGGTGAGGTGGTGCGCGTCGAGCGTGCGGCCGAAGCCCTTCACCTCGGCGAGCGCGCCGGCGTCGTCGACCGAGAGGACGGCCATCGCGGCGCCCTCGCCCAGGACGAAGCCATCGCGGCGGACGTCGAACGGGCAGGAGACGCCCTTGGTGCTGAGCGCGCCCAACATGCCGAAGCCGGCGAGCATGAACGGGTCGACGTCGGCGCCGACCCCGCCGCAAAGGGCCAGCTCGCAGGCGCCGGAGCGCAGCGCGCGGACGGCCTCGCAGATCGCCGCGGCGCCGGACGAGCAGGCGAGCGAGACGGTCATCACCGAGCCGGTGGCGCCGTACTCGGAGGCGAGCGCGCAGGCCACGGCGGAGGGAGACGCCGCGGCGCCGCGGAAGGAGAGCACGTGCTCGTCCAGAGCGAACTTCTCGCGGTCGAAGGCGGCAGCGCCGGTGCCCGACGCCTTGGCCATGCCGACGAAGGCGGGCAGCGCCGGCCGACCGGCCTCCGCCCCCAGGAAGATGCCGAGCTTGCGCGGCGCCTTCGCCGGCAGCTTCGCGGCGGCCCAGGCCTCGCGGGCGGCGCGGCGGGCGAGCGGCCAGCGGCGGTCGGATCCTTCGTCCCGGACGAAGTCCTGCGTGAACGCCGAGGCGGCACCGCAAGGGAAGCCCGCGACGTCGAAGTGCTCGACCGGCCTGATGGAGGTCCTGCCGGCGCACAGCGCGGCGAAGGTCTCGGGCCAGCTCTCGCCGAGCGGGGTGAAGGCGCCCAGGCTGCGGACGAAGACGCGTCGGCACGAGGCCGACGATCCGAGTCGCTGGGAGAGAACCTCATCCCGCAGCCCGGCCTCTGTCATTCCGTGGCCCCGGACAGCAGCACCTTGAGGTAGGCGGCGCGCTCGTCGAGCAGCCTCTGGTTCTTCACGTCCACGAAGGCGAAGGTGATGAGCGCCTCGGCGGCGAGCTTGCCGTCCACCCGGGCCTGGCCCATCACCTCTCCGGCGTTCTCGCTGGCGGCCACGAGCTTGGTCTCCAACTCCAGCCGGTCGCCGGGGCGCACCGGCGCGCGGAACTTCGCCTTGTCGATCATCGTCAGCAGCGCGTTGACCCGCGGGTGGCCGCGCTCGCGCATCGTCGCCTCGCACAACGTCCCGCCCAGCTGTGCCAGGCTCTCGAGGATGAGCGCGCCGGGCATGACCGGGATGCCGGGAAAGTGGTCGACGAAGTAGTCCTCGGCCAGCGAGACCGCCTTCAGGCCCTTGGCGACCTTGCCTGGGGAGAGCTTCTGTGATCCGGTCGAGCAGCACGTAGCGCATGGAGTCCCCTCGCTCGCCCCGAAAACCTATTTCGGCTTCTTGAACGCCGTGCCGATCTGCGTGACCTCGTCCTCAGCCTCGCAGGCGATCTCCGTGATGCGCGTGTCGGACCGGCGCAGGCGGCGGCACAGCTCGCGGTTGATGTTCTGCAGGACCATCACGTAGCTCTTCACGTCCTCGCGGTAGAGCTTGTACAGGTCCATGTTGGTCAGTTCGTAGAGCGTCGCGTCGCGCGCGACCTGCGCGGTGTAGGGCCGCGGCTGCATCTCGATGAGGGTGGTCTCGCCGAAGAAGTCGCCCTCGTGCAGCCGGAAGAGCTTGACCATGTGGCCCGTGTCGCCGGTACGGCACATGACCACCTCGCCCCGCGCGATCACGTACATCGAGCGGCCGGTGTCGCCCTCCCGGAACACGTTCGCGCCGGCCTTGAAGGCGCTCTCGCGGAGCGCGGCGATGATGCGGTCCAGCCCTTCGTCGTCGAGCCCCCCGAAGAACGGAGTGCGGATGAGGAATTCCCTGATGGTCTCGCTGGAGCCGGTCATGAGCCGTCCGAGGCAGTGTTGGCCCCCCGACGAATAGCACGAGCGGGCTCGGTGCTCACCTGCGCCGACGCTCCCCCGTTCAGGCCTTCTGCCGGGCGAGCAGCGACAGCTCGCCGCCGGCACCGCCCGGCAGGCTCAGCCCACCTGCGGCCTGCGCGTCCGGCACGAGCGAGAGCTGCCCCGCGCTCGCCTTTCCCAGCCGCCCCTGGATCCGGCGAATCGCCTCGTGAGCGGCCATCTCTGGCCGGGCGCCGCCGCGGACCAGCGTCGCCAGCGCGTTCGCACCGCCGCCCTCCGCCAGCGACCGCAGCGGAACAATCGAGAGCCGGGTACCGACCACCGCCAGCGCGCCGACGGCGGCCAGCCGGATCTCGCAGCGGTCGTGCGCGAGCAGCGCGACCAGCGTCGGCTCGGCGCGGGCGTCCCCCAGCTCCGCCAGCGCCCGAGTTACCTCCTCGAGGCAGGGCGGGTCTTGCCTGGCCAGCGCACAGAGTGGCTCGAGCAGCGCGGCGAGCTTGAGCCTGCCGGAGGCGCGGGTCGCTGCCGTCTGGACCTCCGGCTCGGCTGAGGCGAGGTGCCGCGCGATGAGCTGCTCGCGCCGGCCGGGGCTGCAGGCCTTGGGGAGCGCCTCGAAGGTAGCGGCCCGGAGCGCAGCGGAGACGGAGGGGATCGTCGGCCAGCCGCGCGAGCACTGCGAAGCCGCGGTCGCCGCCGACGGTGGAGGCGGCCATCAGGCGGATCTGCGGGCTCGCGTCCTCGAGCGCAGCCTCGGCCGCCCGGGCGCACTCGGGCCGGGTCGGGTACTCGCTGAGCAGGGCGTGCAGGCAGCACCGGCGGACCGCCACGAGGGGCTCGGAGATGAGCGCAGCCGCCAGGGCTCGTGCCGGATACCTGCTGGGGGCCATGGTCTCCGCCAGGCGAACGCCCAGGTCGGCCATCCTGGCCAGGTCCTCGGCGGGGCCCCAGCCCGCGAGCGAGATGCTCGACTGTCGGATCTTGACGGACCAGCTCACGCACGCATCGAGGACGGTCCGTCGCGCGGGAGCGCCGAGCGCCGCGAGCGCCACCGCGGAGGGACCGTCGACGTGCACGGCCCGGTGGAGGTCCGGGTCGCCGAGGTCCAGGCCCGAGGTCGCGCCGGTGACCGGGCCGCGCCGGGTGAGCTCGAAGTCGGGCGGGATGACGCCATCGCAGTCGACCGAGACGCGCAGCCCTCGCCGCACGGGGCCCGCCCATCGCTCTTCGATGCGCACCTCATAGCCGCGCAGGCGTCCGGCCATGACGCGGTCGCCGGTGTCGAGGAAGCCCAGCGCCGCGACGGCGCGGTCCCACCTCTTGCGGCTGGGCCAGCGCGCCAGACGCACCAGCGCCCGGTACAGGCCGCGCACGACGAGAGCAACGCCCACGGGCAGGAGGAATAGCCCTCCGAGAAGGGCGACGCCGAGGACCAGCGAGAGGATCAGCGCGAGGGCCTCGACGACCATGGGCACTCCGGGACCGAAACAAGTCAGGTCTTCGAAGGGTTGGTCGAGCGAAGCCGGACGGCGGGGAACCTTGGGGGCAAGGGCTGGAATTGCCGGAGAATTCGCGCGGCCCGCGCCTAGGGGCAGGGGCGGCCGAGGATGACGGTGGCGTTCTGCCCGCCGAAGCCGAAGGAGTTGGTCAGGACGGCCTCGACGCGTGCCTCGACCGCGGCCGGCCCGAGCACGTTCAGCGCGCACTCGGGATCCGCCTCCTGGTAGTTGGCGGTCCCGGGCAGCAGTTCGCGCTCGAAGGGCAACAGGCACGCGGCGATCTCGATGGCGCCGCTGGCGGCCATCAGGTGCCCGACCGCACCCTTGATGGAGCTGACCGGGACCTTCGCGCCCCAGGCCCCGAAGGCGGCGTGGATGGCTCGTGCCTCGGCGGCGTCGTTGAGCGGCGTGCCGGTGCCGTGGGCGTTGATGTAGCCGACCTGGTCCGGGGCGAGGCGCGCCCGCTGCAGGGCCCGCTCCATGGCGCGCCGCGCGGGGACGCCGTCGGGGCGCGGTGCGCTGAGCCGGTAGGCGTCCTGCGTGCTGCCGAAGCCGAGGACGCGTGCCAGGGGCCGCGCGCCGCGTGAGCGCGCTCGTTCCTCGGATTCGAGGACGAACATCGCGGCGCCCTCGCCCATCACGGTGCCGTCGCGGCGGCGGTCGAACGGACGGCAGGCGTCGGGGGCGTTGCGTGGAGAAGGCGCGCCGAGCCGGGTGATCCCGCCAAGGCCGAAGGGCTCCACCATGGAGTCCGCGGCGCCGCAGAGGACGACCTGGGCCTGGCCGCGCTCGATCTGTGCGGCGGCGTGCGCGACGGCGAGCGCCCCGCCAGCGCAGGCCGAGGCGTGCAGCGCCTGGGGACCCGTGAGCCGCAGGTGCTGAGCGATCAGACGGGCGGTCAGGTCGAAGGGGGCGCGCAGGCGGACCTTGGGAAGCGGCGCCGTCGGCTCGCGAGTCCAGTCGAAGGCCTGGCCGTCGTAGAGGTGGGCCAGGTCCTCGAAGAAGGTGTGCTCCATCCCGAGCGCGATGGAGAGCCCGGCTTCTTGCTCCTCGGGCCGGCAGCCCGCCATGCTCCAGGCCTCGAGTGCCGCGAGTAGGCCCAAGGCGACCTTGCGGTCTCGGAAGTAGCCGTCGCGGGCCCACGTCTCGAGCAGCGCCGGGTCGCCGCCGGCGGCGTGCGAGGTCATGAAGGCCGCGTCGATGGTCTCGACCGGCACTTCGCCGGCGACGCTCGACGGCAGGTTCGAGGCGTCGAAGCTGCGGATGCGCCGGACCGCGGTGCCACCGGCGAGCAGGCCCTGGAACAACGGCTCGCGTCCGATGCCGAAGGCGGAGACGACGCCGACGCCGGTGAGGACCGCGCGGCTCATGCCGGCCTCCCGCACGAAAGGCGCACACCGCCGAAGGCGCCGTCCACGCCGGCGCAGAGCACGAGGGCTTGGTGGGCTTTGCCCGAGACGAGCAGGTCGACCGCGGCGGCGCAGGCCAGCGCAGGTCCGGCAGCGAGCGGGTCGGCAAGCGCCGCGAAGAGGTCGATGAAGCAAATGGAGTCGACGGTGTGGACCGCGGATGCGATGGCGTCGCGCGCGGACGGTCCCCACGGCGCTTGGATGATGAGGTCCGGGGCGGGGCCCTTCAGGCGGTCGAGGACGACGGCGAGGTCCCGGTCTACGGCGCAGGCCTCGATCCACGCGAGCGGGCGCTCGGCCTCCGTGCTGAGCGCCAGGAGCGCCGCACCTTCGCCGGGGACGAAGCCGTTTGCCGTGAAGCCTTCGAGGTGCAGCTCTTCGAAGCTGGCCAGGTGCAGCGCGGAATCGGCGCCGCCCGCGAGCGCGCGGGTGCAGTCGTCCTCGGCGAGCGCCCAGCAGGCTTCGGCGAGCGCAGTCACCGTCCCGGTTCCGCGCGAGTAGAAGGCGCGGTTGGGGCCACCGAGTCCGGCAGCGATGGAGCCGTGGCACAGGATGTAGTTGCTCAGCAGGTGGAAGGCGAGCAGCGGGTGCGCCGAGGCCAGGCCTTCGCGGCAGAAGCGCGCGGTGTCGACCTTCCCGGCCACGATGCTGGCCTTGAGGATGGCCAGCAGCTCCTCCATCGGCCCGCCCGAGGCGCCCAGCCCCAGGAAGCAGCCGATTCTCCTCGCGGCCCTGGTCCCAGGCTGCGTCGGCGAGCGCCTGCTTCATGGCCACGGCCGCCAGGTGTGCCGCACGGGACATGAGCCGACGGGTCTTGACGTCGGCGACGTCGTCGGCGGCCGGCACCGTCGGCACTTCGCTCGCGCAGGTGCCGGGGTGCGAGCGGCTCAGGGACGGGCAGGGTCGGGGCGAGAGCGCGCGGTCGAGCAGCGCCTGGCCAAGCCCACGCCAGCCGAAGCCGAACGCGCTCACGGCCGAGACGCCGACGATGGCTGCTCTGGGGCCCCGCTGCATGTGCGCTTCATAGCACGCGCCACCCCCGAGCTTGGAGAACGACACCCCGAGCTTGTCGAGGGCCAGACCTCAATCTCTGCATCTGCAGGAAAGCGCCCTGCAATCCAGTCCAGACAGAGCGAGCGCTGCCCCTTCGACAAGCTCGGGGTGTCGTGGGGCGCTCCCCCAAGCTCGGGCGTCGCCCCGGGTTGACGCTGTCGGAAGCCGCTCGGCATGATGCCCGCCTCTCCCTGGAGGCTTCCGTATGAAGTGCGCGAGCTGCGGTCCCGCAACCCACGGGCGCAAGGACCGCCCCCACGTCTACCTGAAGCAGGAGCCCACGACCTGCTCCAAGTGCGGCGCGCGGATCGAGGTGCGCACCGTCCTGCGTGCAGGTGAGGTCTTCCGCCTCAAGCACTGCGCCACCTGCGGCCCGTCCGAGGAGAAGGTCGCCGGGGACGCCAAGGCCTACCTCGACGACTTCCTGGCCCAGGGCGCGACCAACGACGGCGCCGCACGCACCTTCAAGACCACCACCGCCGCCTGCGCGAAGTGCCTGGAGCTGATCGACGCCAAGGTCGTCCTCGAGGGCGGCAAGGTCTACCTCGCCAAGACCTGCCCGAAGTGCGGGCAGTCCAAGGCGCTCGTCTCCGAGGACGCGTCCTGGTACGTCGGCGCCTACGCCTACTCGCGCGCCGGCAGCCAGCCGCACCAGGCGGCCAGGAAGCAGGAGAAGGGCTGCCCTCAGGACTGCGGCCTGTGCACCGAGCACGAGCAGCACACCTGCGTCCCCATCATCGAGGTCACCGACCACTGCAACCTCGCGTGCCCCATCTGCCTGGTCGACAACTCGCAGGCGCACCACCTGAAGCGCGAGGAGCTCAAGCGGATCATCGATGGCCTCATCGCCAACGAAGGCCTGCTCGAGAGCCTGGCGCTCTCCGGCGGCGAGCCCACCAGCCACCCGCAGATCCTGGAGCTCATCGACGAGGCCAGCCGCCCAGAGGTCGGCCGGGTCGTCCTGCTCACCAACGGCCTGCGCATCGGCCGCGACCGCGCCTTCGCCGAGCAGCTCAAGGAGAAGGGCGCCTACGTCATCCTCCAGCTCGACGGCTTCACGCCCCAGGTCCACCAGGCGCTGCGCGGGCGCGACCTGACCGAGGAGAAGGCGGCGGCGCTCAAGGCGCTCGAGGAGCTGAAGATCCCCACCCAGCTCCTGGCCACCGTGGCCCGCGGCGTCAACGAGGACCAGCTGGGCGCGCTCGTCGATCTGATGCTCCAGAAGGAGCACATCGTCTCGCTCAACCTGCAGCCCCTGACCCTCTCCGGGCGCGGCGGCGCGACCTTCGGCGGCGACCCGCTCGACCGCGTCACCGTCCCGGGCATCATGAAGGCCATCGAGGCGCAGACCTCGGGCCGCATCGCCCTGACCGACTTCTGCCCGCTGCCGTGCCCCAACCCGCACTGCGTGGCGCTGACCTACCTGCTCAAGCTGGGGGACGGCTCCTTCGTCCCGTTCCAGCGGTTCGCCGACCTGCGCAAGCACGGCGGGCTGCTGCGCAACTCGGCCAGCATCCCGGCGCTCCCGGAGATCGAGCAGGCGCTGCGCGACGTCACCTACGACCTCTTCGCGCGCCAAGACGAGGTGCCGCAGTCCAAGGGCATCCTCGCCGCGCTGCGCCGCACCGTGGACACGATGTTCTCGGGCGTGGCGCTGCCCTTCAAGGAGGCGCTCAAGGGCGGTGAGCGGCAGGCGAAGTCGATCTTCATCCACCACTACATGGACGCCCACGACTTCGACCTCGAGCGCCTGCGCAAGTGCTGCAACCACTACGCACAGGCCGACGGGACCCTGATGCCGGCGTGCGGCTTCAACCTCTTCCACCGCGGCGCCGCGCAGGGCGCCGGGACGCCGCGCGCCAGCTTCGGCCGCGCGCCGTGGACGCAAGGAGCGTAGACGCGATGGGGATGCTCGATGGGCGAGTGGCGCTGGTGACCGGGGGCAGCAAGGGCCTGGGGCGCGCGCTGTGCAAGACGCTCGCGCGCGAAGGCGCCAAGGTGGCGTTCAACTACTCGAAGTCGGAGGCCGAGGCTCGCGCCGTCGAAGAGGAGATCGCCAAGGCGGGCGGGCAGGCCAAGGGCTTCAAGGTCTCGGTGCTCGACAAGAAGGGCCTGTGGGACATGGTCCGCGAGGTCGAGAAGCCCTTCGGCGTCATCGACGTCCTGGTGAACAACGCCGGGGTGAGCCAGGCGGTGCCGCTGGCGCTGATGGAGGAGGAGGACTGGGACCTGTTGATGGACGTGAACGTCAAGGGCACCTTCCTCGCCTCCCAGGCGGTGCTGCGCGGGATGGTGCGCCTCAACCGCGGCCGCATCCTGAACATCGGCTCCTTGGCGGGCGTGAAGATGATCCCGGCGCCGGTGCACTACTGCACCGCGAAGGCGGCCATCAAGGGCTTCACCGAGTCGCTGGCCAAGGAGGTGGCGCGCTACGGCATCACCGTGAACTGCCTCGCCCCCGGCGTCCTCGACGAAGGGGTGGCGAACCATATCCCCGCCAACCGGCTCGACGAGTACCTGCAGCACTGCGCCATCGGCCGGCCCGGCAAGGTCGAGGAGATCGCCGACCTCGTGGCCTTCCTGGTCTCGGACAAGAACAGCTACATGAACGGCGCGACCATCATCGTGGACGGCGCGGTGTGAGCCGCGTTCCCTTCGCGCTCGTCGACGGGCACGTCCTGCTCTCCTTGGGCGGACGCACGGCGCTGCTCGACACAGGGGCGCCGGTCAGCTTCGGCCGCGTTCCCGAGGTCGAGCTGCCGTGGGCGGGCCGGGCGGCGATCGGTCGGGCGGACCCGCTGGGGCGCGAGGTGGGCGCCGTCTCGCAGGCGATGCACGACTTCGGCGGGCGCGAGGCGGCCGGAGTCGAGCTCGATCTGCTGCTCGGCTGCGACCTCCTTCGCGGTCACCGCATCACGCTGGACTGGAAGGACCGCACCTTGGCCGTCGAGCCCTCGGGCGCCAGGGCCTTGCGAACGCACCGCATCGGCCTGCCGACCTGGGAAATCGTGGTCGAAGGGCGGCGTTGCGAGGCGGTGGTGGACACCGGTGCGCGCCTCTCCTACGTCCGCGAGATGAGCGCCCCGAGCTATCGGCGCGAGGGCGTGGCGCGCGACTTCAACTTCCTCCTCGGCCGTCGAGAGGACTGCGACGTACCGCTCGTGGTCTGCGCTGTGGAGCTGCCGGACTCCCGGCTCGATCTGGCGAGACTAGGCTTGGCGGTCGGCGCGGTGGAGCGGGCGCTGAGAACGGCAGGGCTGGGGGCGATCGTCGGGACGGACCTGATGTCGCGGCTGCCGGCAACGACCATCGACGTGTGATGGAGCAGAAACGCTCGGGCCCCGGTCCAGCGAGGACCAGAGCCCGGGGTCACGCAAGCGCGGAGGCGACGGCTACCGGCGGCGGCGGGCGGCGAAGCCCAGCAGCATCAGCGGCGCCAGGAGCGCGAGCGGGCTCGCGGCCGAGCCGGCCGAGCAGCCACAGCCGCCGACCATGCCGCCCGGGTCGCTCGTGCCGTGGCCAGCGTCGCGGCGCGTGCCGCTGGAGCTGGCATCGGGCTCGTCGTCGATGATGATCAGCCCGCCGGCATCCAAGCCGGTGGGGGGCGTGCTGCCGGCGTCGGGGCCGAAGGCCGGCACGCACAGGTGGCCGTTGGGCAACACCTTGCAGGTGAAGTCTGGCTCGCTGCAGGTCTCGATCTCCACGCCCGTGCACTTGCTGCGGCAGGCGCCCTCGGCGCAGGCCTTGGGCGCGATGCACGCGGTGCTGCCCTGCCAGACGGTGCAGCCGGTCGGCGCGGTCACGCAGGTGTAGGGCACCTCGCCGCTGCACTTGGTCGCGCCCTGCGAGCACTCGTCCTTGCACGGGGTGATGCAGCTGCCGTTCTTGCAGACCTGTTCGGCGGTGCAGGTGGCGCCGGGGGTGAGCGCGTAGCAGCCGGACGCCTGCTGCTTGCACTCCATGACCTGGTTGCCGGCGCACTGCTTGGTGCCGGGGGTGCAGGCGGCGGGGCAGGCGGCGCAGGCCCCCTGCGAGCAGTACTGGCCGGCGGGGCAGTCGGACTCGTTCCACACCGGGCAGCTGTTCACGTCCTTGCCGCAGGTGGCCAGCTTGCTGGCGTGGCACTCCTTGGCGCCGTTGGTGCAAGAGGTGCCGCAGACGCCGCAGGCCCCGCCCGAGCAGAAGGTGTCGCAGGGGGCCTCCTGCGACCAGCTGGTGCAGCCGTACGCGTCGGCCTTGCACTCCACCGGGATCTTGCCGCTGCAGCCGCGGGTGCCGGCGGCGCACAGGCCGTCGCAGCGGGTGCAGGAGTCGCCGGTGCAGACGGTGCCGTAGCCGCAGGTGTCGGTCGACCACTCGGTGCAGCCGGTGAGGAAGTTCCACTCGCAGGTCTGCGAGGTGCTGGAGTTGAGGCACTTGGAGTCGCCGGAGGTGCAGGCGCTGCAGGAGACGCAGGTGCCGTTGGTGCAGACCTCGCCGTAGCCGCAGGTCTGGTACTTCTGCCACACGTTGCACCCGCCGGCGCCCACCACGCACTTCTGGCTCTCGTTGCCGCTGCAGCGGAAGGCGTTGAGGGTGCACTGGTCGTTGCAGGCCACGCAGCTGCCGTTGGTGCACACCGACTTGTTCGGGCAGGCGCTGGTGGTCCAGGCGGTGCAACCCTGGGCGGAGTCGAAGACGCAGCGGATGGTGTCGTTGTTGGCGCCGCACTTCTGGGCGCCCGCCGTGCAGACGTTGACGCAGCAGTTGGCGATCTTCGCGCCGATGGTGTCGAGGGCGGTCGTGAGCGAGGCCTCGTCGGTGGCGGTGTAGGACGTGCTAGTCCCGCCGGAGACGGCGATGGCGTCGAGGACGGGCTTGTTGCTGAGGAAGCCGGCGTCGCCGAAGCCGACCACGTAGACGGGGAAGCCGGCGTTCTTGAGCGCGGCTGCCGCGGTCTTGGTGGCGGCGTCGTCGAGGCAGGACTCGGCGGCGCAGGAGTTGGCCCCGGAGCACGACGACGAGGTCCAGGCGCAGGTGGCCGGGTTGAGCGAGGCGTTGCAGTTGGGCATGCCGTCGGTGATGAGCAGCACGTAGGCATTCACAGTGAGGTGCAGCGACTGCAAGTAGGTCTTGGCATTGCCAAGGGCCACCGCGGTCGGGGTCGAGCCTGCCGGGTAGTCCCAGGCGTACTGGTCGTGGACGTTCTGCGCGGTCGACGGGACGTCGGCGACGATGCCGCCGTAGGAGCAGGAGTTGGCGTCCATCGGGAAGAACTCCAGGCCGAAGTCGAACCGGTTGGAGAACTTGGTCGTCATGTCCGTCACCGCGGTCATCGACGACACCCACTTCGTGTCGCAGCCGGAGCACGGCTCTTCGTCCATCGAGCCCGACTTGTCCTGCACGATGAGCAGCACCGGCAGATCGGTGGGGCAGGGGACCGCCTCGGCGCGCGGAGCGAAGAGCGTCGCCGTCACGGCGGCGGCGAGGACGGCGGGGAGCAGGTGCGAGCGCATGGGGAACTCCACGACATGGGGGGCCAAACATCCCATTGTCGGGAGTTCTGGGGTGCAAGTTGCCTGGAGAAATAGGCCCGCAAATCCCATGACTTGGGATTGATGCCCTGCGTCTTCAGGACGTGGGCTTCGGTGGAGGCGAGCCCGGGGCCGCGTCCGGTGTCAGCCGGGAGAGGACCTTGAGGACGTCCAGCTGGCGGCGGAAGACGAAGAGGAAGAGCAGCACGAAGGCGATGGCGACGAACTCGGTCGCCTCCTCCCAGGCGTCGGCCCAGAGGATGCGGTCGCGAAAGGTGTTCAAGAGGCAGAAGCGCATCACCGAGAAGCTCATGAAGCCCAGCCCGCTGAAAAGGGCGGCCTGGGCGCCGTGGAAGGTCGCCTTGCCGCCCCAGAGCAAGGCGAAGCAGACGAGGAACAGCGCGCAGGCGATGAGTGGGTAGAGGCGGAACTCGATGAGCTGCAGCTGGGCGCTGACCTGGTCGACCATCGGCGTGCCGAAGATGGTGGTCTCGATCCTGAGGGGCACCACGGGTCCGCACAGGGGGAGGAGCGAGACGATGGCCAGCGCGGGCGCGACGAAGAGGAAGAGCCGCTGCAGCCCGCAGGAGACTGCCTCGCGCTTCCAGCAGCGGCCGCAGAAGCGCTGGATGGCGCAGCCCATGTCCGGGTCCTCGTAGCGCAGGACGCGGTCGTCGGCGAGCTGCCACAGGCCCCAGGGAAGGAGGGAGCCCATCACCAGCATGCCCAGGCCGTGGAAGACCTCGATGGGGTCGGACTCGCCGGAGGCGCACAGGAAGTTGACCGCGCACATGCCCTCGCCGAAGAGGAAGGCGATCATCGACTGGCGCACGCGGACCAGGCCGCGCTCGCGTGAGCGCCAGAGCAGCGCGATGAGCAGCGCGGAGAGCGCCATGTACGTGGCCTTGATCCCGATGCCCAGGGCGACGGTCGCCAGCTGCTCGACGAAGCTCGCCTCGAGATGGCGCGGTGCGCGCTCCTCCGCGGCGGGCTGGAGCGCCGCGCGCGCCGTCGCGCCCTTCCAGGCCTCCATTCCGCCCGCGAGGCTGAAGACCCGGTCGTAACCGGCGTCGCGGGCGGCGAGCCCAGCCATCTGCGAGGTGCGGCCGACGAAGCAGACCATGAGGAGCGGGCGGTCTTTGGGGACCTTCGCGTGCAGGAGGAAGCCGTCGACCTCGTCGGGCGCGAGGAGGATCGCGCCGGGCAGGAAGCGGTCGAGCCGATTGCCGCTCTTGCTCTGGCGGACGTCGAGGACGAGCGCCGGCGGGGTCTCGGCGAGGAGCTGCTCGGCGCCGGCCTGATCGACTTCGGGGACGAGCGGAGCGCACGAGGCGGCGAGGAGGAGCAGGACGAGCGTCAGCGCGGCAGGGGGGAGGGCCGACGGCGGGAGGGCCCCGTCCATCAGTGCGGCTTGACGGAGATCAGGAACTCCTTGAGCTGCCTGGCCCGCGGCGGCTTGTACATCGACTCCGCGAACCCGCGGCAGCTGGTCCAGCACGCCGCGCAGTCCTTGGTGCGCTGCCGCTCGCAGAGCTTGTCGTAGATGGCGTGCACGTCCTCCGAGAGGATGTTGCCCACCGGCTCGTCGAGGGTCTCGGTGCAGCGCGCCACGTTCCCCTTGTTGTCGATGTTCATCAGCAGCCGCCCGGTCTGGCAGTTGCCGATGCCGCCCGCCGCGATCGCCTGGTCCATCTGCTCGAGGTAGCTCGTCAGCGAGATGAACTCGGGGTAGCGGCGCTTGAGGTCCAGCAGGTGCTTGGTGACGGACGTGCCCGGAAGCCGCCGCGCCTTCACGCCGCGGTTCCAGGAGTAGAGGTTGACCATGTAGGTCACCCCGATGTCCTTGGCGAGCACGATGAGCTTCTCGATCTCGTCGAGGTTGTCGTCCATCAAGACGGTGATCATGTGGACGCGGTTGGTCTTGCTCGAGCGGTAGCGGTTCAGGAGCTTCCAGCGCCTTGACCGCCCGCTCCCACGAGCCCTTCGCCCCGCGCTGCTGGTCGTGCTTCTCCGGGCTGGCGTAGTCCACCGAGACGGAGATCTCCTGCAGCCCGGCCTTGGAGAGGTCCTTGGCCAGGCTCTCGTTCACGAACCAGCCGTTGGTGATGAGGATGGGGAAGTGGTTCTCCTCGTTGAGGACGTGGATGATGTCGCACAGGTCCTCGCGGATGAGCGGCTCGCCGCCCGCCAGCGAGATGATCATCGTCCCCAGCTCGTTGAGCTTCTTGCCGATGAGCCGGACATCACTGATCGACAGCTCCTCCTTCCGGTCGTGCTTCGTCTTCCAGAAGTCGCAGATCTCGCACTGGAAGTTGCAGCGGTAGGTCACCTGCAGGTTGCAGTGAATGGGCCCGCCCGTCGCCAGGCCCTTCATCAGGCGCGCGCTGCGGTAGCTGTAGTGCAGACCTTTTTCGAGGCGATCGAGCATCGTTCAACTCCAGTGGCGGAGCTCCCCGAACGCGGAGAGCGGGTGCTGCTGCAAGAGGGAGGGGGCCATGTGGCAGAAGATCTGGCAACGGTCGCCGCAGTCGGGCACGGGCCCGGCCTGCCGCTGCGCCTGCGCGAGCGCCGCGCTCCAGCCGCCCGCCTCGAGCACGCTCACCTCGGCCTTCACCAGGTCCAGGCACGGGTAGCAGGCTCGTCCGTCGGGACGCAGCGTGGGCATCAGGAGCGGCATGCAGCGGTAGCGCTTGAGCTCGCCGATGCCGGCGACGTACTCGGGCACGCCCAGCACCTCGAGCCCGCTCTTCTTCAGCGCCACGAGCCGCCGCGCCAGACGTGCCCAGCCAGGGTTGTCGCGCAGCTGGGGGTGTACGGCCGTCCCGACGATCTGCGGCGAGAGGTGCAGCCCCAGCCGGTGCTTCTCGGCGAGCGAGACCACCGCGTCCACGTCGTCCAGGTATTCGGGCATCGCCACCGCGGCCAGCGCCAGCTTGAAGCCGAGGCGCTCGCGCTGCGTGAGGCAGAAGTCGAGCGCGGCCAGGACCTTCTCGGCCACCGCGCGCGGCCTGCCGACGATCTTCGACAGGTGCTCCGGGTCGAGCGAGTCGACGCTGAGCGCCACCACGTCGCTCTGGCGCAACAGCTCGGGCCGGTCGGGGAGGCCGATGCCCTTGGTGTTGAGCGCGGTCCGGAAGCCGAGCCGCTTGGCCGCCGCCAGGATCTCTTCGAGGTCGCCGCGGACGAGCGGCTCGCCGCCGGTGAGGTCCAGGGTGTCGGCCTCGCGGCGCAGCAGGCGCAGGAGCTGCTCCGCCTCGGGCACCGACAGCTCGCGCGAGGTGAGCTCCTTGAACGGGCGGCCCTCGCCGTCGCAGCAGTACTGGCACTCCAAGGCGCAGCGGTGCGTCACGTACCACGAGAAGAGCAGCGGCCGCGTGGGCTGGGCGCCGGCGAGCGCGGCGGGCAGGTTGCGCAGGTAGTTGCCGACGAAGCCCATGGAGGCAGAGAGGATAGCGCGCCTTCACACGGCGTTGGGGGGCTGCGTGCGGAAGCGCACTGCCCCGGCGCCGTTCGGGCTGAAGACGGGGACCGCGAGACTGACTAGGATGTCAGCCCTTGCAGCGGGAGGGAGAAGGAGCCGGGAGCGATGACGGGGCTGACGCAGGACCTGGCGTGGATGACCAAGGGCAGCCGCCTGGTGGGCAACGTGGCCGCCGGCAAGCTCTTCCTGTGCAACTGGCAGATCACCTACCGCTGCGACTTCCAGTGCCAGACCTGCCTGTTCTGGCGCGAGGAGCACCCCGCCTCCGACGAGCTGACGCTGGAGCAGATCAAGGTGGCGGCCGAGAAGCTCGCCCCGCTGGCGCCGCTGGCCATCTCCATGTCGGGCGGCGAGCCGCTCCTTCGCGAGGACCTGCCGGACATCGCCCGCATCCTCTCCAAGGACCACTTCTTCTCCATCATCACCAACGGCTGGCACGTCACCCGCGAGAAGGCCCGCGCGCTCTACGAGGCGGGCATGGGCGACGTCCACGTCTCGCTCGACTACGCCAGCGCCGCCCGCCACGACGCCCAGCGCGGCCGCCCGGGCTCCTTCGACCGCGCGCTGCGCGCCCTGGAGATCTTCCGCGACACCCGGCCCAGCCGGCGGCACCGCGTGCACGCCCTGGCGATGCTGCTCGAGGACAACCTCGACGACCTGGAGAAGCTGGTCCTGCTCGCCGAGGAGCTGGGCATCTCGGTGGAGCTGTCGCTCTACAGCGACCGCCGCGGCAGGCTGCCCGGGCGCAACCCGTCGCGCCCGGTGAGCGAGTTCCTGCGGCAGCTCAAGGCGCACCACCCCGAGGCCTTCGTGCCGATGCGGGGGTACCTCGAGGCGTTCGACGACGCCGTCGCCAACCACGGCGTCCCCGCGTGCCGCGCCGGCGCGACCTTCTTCAACGTCGACGAGAAGGGCAACGTCGGCCTGTGCATCAACGAGCTCGACCGGCCGGTGGGCAACCTGCTCACCGCGCCGAGCGATCTGCTGGTCGAGCGGCTCTCGGAGAGGGCCCGGGCCAACCCGTGCGGCGCGTGCTGGACGAGCTGCCGCGGCCTGGGTGACGTCATCGCCGGGCCCGCGGGCCTGGCGAGGTCCGCCACCGACTTCTACCGGGCCATCTGCGCGCGCTGAGGCAGGCGCGGGCGCGCGGTTCATGTCACGTTTTACATGCCTATCTTTAGCAGGCGGCTCCGGGCCTCCTGAGAAGGAGCGGGCGCTGCGGAGCGCGGATCAGCCCTTGGGGCGCGGCGCCGGCCGTCCGCCCAGTGCATCCCAGGGCACCGCTTCGCGCCGCTCGAGCACCTCGCGCACCTTCGACTCGAGCGCCTCGACCGAGAACGGCTTGGCCAGGAAGGGCACGCGGTAGTCGAGCACGCCGTGGCGGCCCAAGTGGTCGTCGGTGTAGCCCGACATGAAGAGGACGAGCGCGTCGGGGTGGCGGGAGAGCACTTCGCGGCAGACCTCGCGTCCGCTCTGGCCGGGCATGACCACGTCGGTCAAGAGCAGGTCGAGGGCGACGTCCGGTCTCTCGGCGATGGCCACGGCCTGGGCGGCGTCGCAGGCGACCAGCACGCGGTAGCCGGACCGCGACAGGGCGAGCTGGGCCAGCTGCCGCACGGTCGCGTCGTCCTCCACCACCAGCACGGTCGGCCCGGCCCCCGAGGCCGCCGCGGCTGGCTTGGCAGTGGTCCGCGGCGGAGCCAGGGGCGCGGGCGCCGTCGAAGCGGCCGGCGCCTCGACCTGGGGGAAGTGGACGCAGAAGGTGCTGCCCTTCCCGGGCTCGCTGCGCACCGTGATGTGGCCCCCGTTCTGCTGGACGATGCCGTACGCGGTGGCCAGGCCCAGGCCCGTGCCGCGCCCCACCGGCTTGGTGGTGAAGAAGGGCTCGAACAGGTGGCGCTGGGTCTCCTCGTCCATGCCGCACCCGGTGTCCGAGACCTTCAGGCAGACGAAGGGGCCCGCCTCGCTGGCGACGTTGCTGGTGGAGACCTCCAGCACGCCTCCGCCCTCCATCGCGTCGCGCGCGTTGACCGCCAGGTTGACCAGGATCTGCTCGACCTGGCCGGGGTCGACGCGCGTCCAGCCGAGGTCGGGCGCGGTCACGAAGCGCAGCTCGACGTCCTCGCCGATGATGCGCGCCAGCAGCCGCTGGGAGCGGGCGATGACCTCGTTGAGGCTGACGACGGTCGGCTGGATGGTCTGCCGCCGCGAGAAGGCGAGCAGCTGGCGCGTCAGCTCGGTCGCCCGGTCGATGCCCCGGCGGATCTCGGCGAGCGACTCGTAGGTCTCGGACTGGGGCGGAAGACCATCCTGGGCCAGCTCGGCGTAGCCGCTCATGCCGGTGAGGATGTTGTTGAAGTCGTGCGCCACCCCTCCGGCCAGCCGCCCCACCGCCTCCATCTTCTGCGACTGCACCAGCTGGCTCTGCAGCGCCTCGCGCTCGGCCTCGGCCCGCCGCCGCGCGGCGATCTCCCGGCGCTGCTGGACGTTCTGGATCGCCAGGCGGGAGAGCTGCTGCGCCATCAGGAAGTGGAGCTGGCTGACGTGCTCGAACCGCTCCTTCGACATGCGGGTGACCTTCTCCAGCGCGCGGCGGGCCTCCTCGGGGTCGCCGCCGATGCTGCGCACGTAGGTGACGATCTCCTCGCAGTCGATCGTCTCGTCCAGCACCTGGCCGATGAGCCAGTAGGCGATGGGGTGCTCGCCGACGCGCAGGGTCGTGCCGCCGTCATAGAGGCCGGCGGAGAGGCAGCGCTGGACGCGCGGACCGCCGGGGTTGAGCTGGCCGAGGTGCGCGTCGGACTGCATGCAGTTGGCCAGCCCACGCTCGGTCTTGCGAATGACGTTGAGGCAGAGGTGGCAGAACCGGCTGGGGCGCGTGATGGGCGTGCCGTCGGTGCGGGTGATGATCGACGCGACCCCGGTCGCCGCGGCGAACGAATCCTGGAGGCGCTGTATCTCCTCGACCTCGAAGAGGTCCTCGAACTGGATGGACTCGAGCGACCCGACTGGCTCCGCGGCCTCCCGCGTCATGCCGGCTCCCGACCTGTCCCCTCGGGGCCGAGTGTACCGCCAATCGCGCCGCCGAGACCCTGCCGCAGCCAGGGAGCTTTCGTGCGAGGACTCGGTCGCCTGGCTGCTAGCGGCCCGCCTTCGCCTTGAGCGCCTCGAGCGCGAGCCGGGCGATGGCCGAGCCGTGGCCGAGGCCGTCGAGGACCCGGTCCAGGGCGTCGACGAACCGGTCGCACTGCTCGCGGCGGACGACGAGCGGCGGCATGACCTTGAGCACGCCCGGGTCGTTCACCGCCGACTGCGCGACGATGCGGTGCTCGTTGATGAGCTGCAGCGCGACGTGCTGGACGAGGAGCCCGGCGCTCGCGCCGGTGAGCTTCGACAGCGGGGTCCTCTCCAGCCAGCCGCGCGAGGCGTCCTCGAACTTGAGCGCCAGCATCAGCCCGTGACCGCGCACCTCGCGGATGATCGGATGGCGGTGGGCGAGGTCCTGCAGGCGGTCCTTGAGGTGGTGACCGAGGTCTGCGGCCGTCTCGGTGAGGCGGTCCTCCTGGATCACCTTCAAGGTCGCGAGCACCGCCGCCATCGCCAACGGGCCGCCGCCGAAGGTGGTGCTGTGCAGTCCTTGCGTGGCCGTGCTGCCGTAGGCGCGGGCGTGGACGGCGCCGCGGGCGACCATCGCCCCGACCGGGACCTGGCCGCCGGAGAGCGCCTTCGCCAGGCAGACGCAGTCGGGGACGATGCCGTCGCGCTGGAAGCTGAAGAGGGAGCCGGTGCGGCCCAGCCCGGTCTGGACCTCGTCGAGCACCAGCAGGGTGCCGGTGCGGTCGCACAGCTCGCGAGCGGCGCGCAGGTAGCCGGCGCGCGGCACGACGCAGCCGCCCTCGCCCTGGATGGGCTCGACGACGAACGCCGCGACGTCCCGCCGGGACAGCTCGCGCTCCAGCGCTCGCACGTCGTCGAAGGGGATGCGGGTCACCCCCGGCGTCAGCGGCTCGAAGGGCGTACGCATCGCGGCGTTGCCGTTGAGCGCGAGCGAGCCCAGGGTCAGCCCGTGGTAGGCGCCCTCGCAGCCGACCAGCCGGGTTCGCTTCGTCGAGGCGCGGGCCAGCTTGAGGGCCGCCTCCACGGCTTCGGTCCCGGTGCAGCAGAAGAAGACGCGGTCGAGGCCCGGGGGGAGCACGCGGCTCAAGGCTTGCGCCGCCAGTCCTTCGAGCAGCTGGCAGTCGACCTGGGCGAAGCCGGGCAGGTCGGCGTCGAGGACCTCGCGCAGCGCCGCCTTCACCGCCGGGTGGTTGTAGCCCAGGTTCAGGACGCCATAGCCCGAGCAGAAGTCGAGGTAGGTGTGGCCCTCCTCGTCGACGAGGTCGGTGCCGCTGGCGCGAACGAAGGTGCGGCCGTAGCCGGCCATCTGCAGCAGGTCGACGAAGCCCGGGTTGATGAAGGAGCGGTGCAGGTCGAAGGCCTGGCCGCGCGAGTCCGAGAGCAGGCGGGAGAAGAACGGGTCCATTCGGGGCTCCGAGTCGGGGCAGAGGGCCGGGCGGCTATAATCCACCGCTCTTCGATCGAGGGAAACATGACCTCCGCCTCACTCGCCGCTGCGCTCGTCCTCGCTCTCGCGCAGGTGCCCGACGCAGGCGTTCCCTCCGCGCCGGCCGACGCGGGGGCGGACGTCGCCGGAGTGGTCGTCCAGCAAGTGGCGGCGGCGGCCAAGCCGGTGGACCCGCAGAAGAACGTGGAGGCGGTCGCCGAGGCCATCGCGCGGATGCAGAAGGCCGCCCAGGCGCTCAAGGACTTCACCGCGACCTTCTACAAGAAGGAGTGGAAGGGCAAGCAGCTGCCGGAGGAGGTGATCACGCTCAAGTACCGGGCGAGCCCGCGCAGCATCTACTTCAAGTGGATCGGCGACACGTACAAGGGCCAGGAAGTCCTCTGGCGCAAGGGCTGGAACAACGACAAGGCTCGCGCCCACCCCAACTCGTTCCCCGACATCACCGTCAACCTGCCCACCGACCACTGGCTGATGACCCGCAACACGCGCCACCCGGTGCCCAACGCTGGCTTCGACTTCACCATCGCGATGTTCGCGCGCGACCTGGCGACCCACAAGACCCGGCCCGAGTGCCTGATCAAGGCGGTCGACGCCGGCATGCAGATCGTCTACGGCGGACCGGCGCGCTGCTACGAGATGGAGACCGACAAGGCCAGGTGCCCCGAGATGTACTCGCGCAAGGCGCGGCTGTGCGTCTACGAGCGGCTCGACGTCCCGGCCAAGATCGAGGTCTGGGATCTCGAGGACGGCGCGCTGCGGCTCGTCGAGGACTACGGGTACGGCGACCTGAAGCTCGACTTCGGCCTGAGCGACGCCGACTTCGACCCGGCGAACGAGGACTACCGGTTCTGAGTCTGGTCGATCGCCGTCCGCCCACGGCTGAACTGGCAGGTCAGGCGGGCAGCTGCACGCCCGCCTCGCGGAGGAAGGTTCGCGCCTTCGCCACGTCGCCGTCGTGGATGGCGGCGCGGATGCCGATGCTCTGCGCCGCGGCCACGTGCTCGGCGCGGTCGTCGAGGTAGACGCAGTCGGCGGCCCGCAGCCCAAAGCGCGAGAGCAGCCCGGTGAAGAACGCGGGATCCGGCTTCATCACCCGCGCCTCGTAGGAGAGGTGCAGCCCGGTCAGTCGGCGCAGCACCGGCATCTGCAGGTCGAGGAAGGCGAAGTGCAGCGGGTCGGTGTTGGAGGCGAGGTAGGCGGCATGGCCCGCGTGCAGCACCTCGTCGGCCAGCGCCTCCATCTCCGGCCAGGGCGTGAAGATGTCGCACCAGGCGTCGACCAGGCTCGAGTGGAGCCCCGGTGACCTCGGCGCACCCAGCTGCCGGGCGAGCGCTTCGATGAACGCCTCGGGGGAGAGCGCGCCGCGGTTGCACGCCGTCGAGGCCTCGCCGAAGTGGAAGCTCGGCGGACGCCAGCGTCTCGGGGACACGAGGCCCAGCCAGGCGCCGCAAGTGGGTGAGGCCGCGCGGCAGGTCGAGCTTCACCAGCACGTTGCCCAGGTCGAAGAGGACGGTCGGGGTCTTCACGCCCGGCAGCGTAGACAGACTCGCGCGACGCGGCAACGAACGCTGTGCTCTAATGCCGCCTTCCACGGGGGTGGAACGTCATGGGGAAGCGATCCTTGGACATCCAGGTCGAGCACAACGCGAGCGAGGCTCGGCTGGGCGAGCTCGGCGTGCGCGAGTGGCCCATCTGGACCAAGCCGTCCTCGACCTTCGAGTGGTCGTACGACGCCGACGAGACCTGCTACTTCCTCGAGGGCGACGTGGTCGTCACCCCCAAGGGCGGCGCTCCGGTGGCCATGGGCAAGGGCGACCTGGTGACCTTCCCCCAGGGCATGGAGTGCACCTGGGAGATCCGCAAGGACGTCCGCAAGCACTACACGTTCGGCTAGCCCGCCTGCGCCACGTCGGCGTCGACCACCGTCCGCACGTCGAACACGGGCTGGGCCTGGATGGCCTTCTTCACCGAGCAGCCGTCGGCGACCCGGACCAGCGCGTCGTGGTACTTGGCCGGGAAGCTCGGCGGCACGTGGATCTGCAGGCTCACCTTCTTCAGGACGTGCGTCTCCTCGTTCCACTCCATGGTCTGGGTCAGCCGGATGCCGGAGGAGTCGATGTTGCGCGCCTGGCAGAAGCCGAGCACGAAGATGCCGGCGCAGGCCCCGATGGACGCCAGGAAGAGCGTGTAGGGCTCGGGCGCGCTGGCCTCGCCCCCGTTCTCCACGGTCTGGTCCGTCTTCAGCAGGTGGCCGTGGTACTCGGCGTTGACCTTCTTGCCTCCGGGGAACGTGACGACGAGCTCGGCCATGGTCTGTCTCCTCAGGCTTGCGATCTGACGGTGAGAGCCGTCTCTCCCCGGCTGGGTTCGGGGATGGTGGGGTGGGAAGGCCAGGGTAGGCAAGTCCAGCCCCGTCTGGTTTGATGCCGCGCCCGATGGCGAACGGACTGGCGCTGGAGACGAAGGAGACGACCAAGGCGGCCCGGGGACGGCTGGCCGCCTTGCGCGAGGCCCTGCCGGCGGTCGTGGGCGCCTGCGCCTTCCGCGGTCTCTGCTACGCGGCGATGACCGCGCTCGCGCTCTGGAACGAGCTGCGCCCGGCGCCGAGCCTGCCCGATACCGTGCTCGCGCACCTGCCGTACGTCGGCTGGGTCGACCGCATCAACTACGTGGCCTGGCTCTTCTGCTACGTGCCGGTCGCGGTGGCCTTCCTCTTCACCGAGCCAGGCCGCTGGGTCCGCTACATGGTCACCGGCGGCCTCGTCTCGCTCACCCGCGGCGTGTGCATCGCGCTGACCGGCCTGGGCCCGCCGGATCCCGCGCATGCCGGCCGGGGCATCGCGGGGATGGACTTCTGGCAGGCGTTCTTGGACCTCGTCTCGCCGGTCGGGGTCTTCGCCCACGGGACGGCGCGCGCCTACCTGACGCAGGACCTCTTCTTCTCCGGGCACACCGCGACCACCTTCCTGCTGGTGCTCTACCTGTGGAAGCGGCCGGTGCTGCGCTGGCTGGCGCTCGCCGGGCACGTGGCGATGGTGGCCTCGGTGCTGCTGGCGAGGCTGCACTACTCCATCGACGTCGTGGGCGCCTGGGCGGTGACGTTCGCGATCTTCGCGGTCAGGGAGTGGGCGCCTCGGCCGCAGGCTTCGGGGCCTTCGGCGGGAACAGCGAGCCGTAGCTGACCTGCGGGCCGACGACGTCCACGCGGGTGTCGTGCTCGGCGGCGGCGGCCTCGAGCGCCTTGCGGTACTCGCCATCCTTGCCGCGCTGGATGGTCTGGGTGAGGACGGCGATCACCGCGTCGAGCTTCGACTTGCTGGTGATCTCCTCGCGCACCCAGGTCGGCGTGCCGGCCATGACCTCTTCGAAGAACTTGATCTGCACGCTGGGCGCCTCCTTCGCCACGTTGGCGACGGCGGCGGTGATCCACTCCAGCTCGGGCAGCTCGGGCAGCGGCTTCTTGGCGTTGGCCTTGGGCCGCTTGGGCAGCCGCTTGTGCTGGCCCCAGAGCTCCACGCGCATCGAGTCGGTGCCCTTGACCCGGGCCAGCTCGGCCTTGAGGAACGCCGGGTCGAGCTTGCTCACGCGCTCTTCCTCGATGGTCGTGCCGTAGAAGACGGGCATCACCGCGGCGCCCTGGGCCTGCAGCCCGCGGATGATCTCGGCGTGCTTGGGCATCCGGTCGGACTTGGACTGGAGCAACAGCCGCGGGTCGCTCAGCGGCTCGCCGACCACGTGGAGGTCCCCGACGGGGAGCGCCTTGAGCGGCGCGCCGAAGAGGCCGGAGCTCGGCAGGGCGGAGGGAACGGAATCGACACAGGCGTAGAGGTAGAGGGTGTTTGCCATGGGTCCAGATGATAGCCGCGGCCGAGGCCCTGGGGGCCAGCAATTCTTCGCGAGCCGCGTCGAGGTCGGTCAGGGCAATCGCCAAGGCCGCCGAGGCCTCGCCGTTTCAGTCGCCTGTTGGCGCACGCGGGCGAACCGCGAGAGCCATGTTGATGGGTACTGACATATCTTACGCAGGTCGGTCCACGCGCCAGGTTCGGCGCTACGGAGGAGCGGCCTTGGCGAGCTCGGCGCTTCTGTCTTCTGTCAGCGCCGCGCCACGGCCAGCAGGCTCATCCCGAGGCTCGGCTTGAGCCGCTCCTCGATGCTGGCCACGGTCGGCGCGAGCAGGTCGTAGGCCCGCAGCTGCAGCGGCGGCATGGACCGGCGCCGCAGCACCCGCCCGTTCAGGAACCAGCCCGGGATGCCCAGCACGTTCATCGGCTCGATCGCCTCGAGCGTGAAGCCGCAGCCCGTCAGGAGCTCGGAGAGCGCGCGCTTCGTGTAGCGCCGGAAGTGCCCCACCGCCTCGTCCATCGAGCCGAACAGCGCCGGGTTCGCCGGGACCAGGATGACCAGGCGCCCGCCGGGCTCCAGCACGCTCTTGAAGTTGAGCACCGCGGCACGGTCGTCCGCGATGTGCTCCAGGACGTTGGAGAGCAGCACCGAGTCGAACCGGTGCTCCTTGAGCGCCTCCCAGTCGGCCTTCTCCACGCCCGACAGCTTCGGGACGACCTGCGGGCTGTGCGCGAACAGGTTGCGCAGCCGGTCGTAGTAGAAGCGGTCCATCTCCAGCGCCATCACCAGGTCGCGCCCCGGGGCGATGTGCTTGGTGATGGTGCCGATGCCCGCGCCGACCTCCAGCACCCGCCGGCCCAGGTGCGCCGAGAGCTTGCGGCCGAGCCAGGCATTGTAGCGCGGCGCGCCCTCCTCCATGCGCAAGAGCGTGGTGTAGCCCTCGTGCCGGTTGTCGGCGTCGTTGATGGAGGTCGAGTAGCGCATCAGCGTCAAGGCCCGCTGCACGCGGTGGCCGAGCCGCTCGCTGACCGGCGTCGCGGCGAAGCCGATGGGGACCTCGTGCACGCGGAAGAGCTGCGCCGCCATCTTCACGGCGATCTCGGCGTCGATGCCGCCGTTGGCCGAGGTGATGGGCATGCCCAGCAGGATCTCCGCGCGGATGGCCTTCATCCCCGTCTCGGCGTCCGCCAGCGACAGGTCGGTCAGGGCGCCGGTGAGCGTCGAGAGCGCCAGAATCCGCCAGGTGGCCGTAGAAGTGGCCGACGGCGCGAGCTCCCCCGGCTCGAGCCGGCCGAACCGCACCCCGTACACTGCGTCGGCGTGGCGGTCGAGGAGCGGGGCGAGCAGGGTGGGGTAGTCGGTGGGCCGGTAGGCGGGGTCGGGGTCCTGCAGGATGACGATGTCGCCCTTGACCTCGCGCAGCGCGGTCCTGATGGCCGAGCCGCGGCCGCCGACGACCGAGAGCGAGCGCGCCCCCAGCTCCGCCAGGCGCGAGCGATCGGCCTCGGCGAGGTGGCCGGTGACGATGAGCTCCTTGACCTGCGGCTGGGCGAGCGCGGCGCGGACCAGCGGCTCGAGGTCCACGACGGCGACTCGCTGGGTGACCGGCACGATGACGGAGGCGACCGACATGGCGGCCGGTTTCTAGCACGACTCGGGCGTCGGGAGGTCCATGGTTTCGTGTCGGCGCCGTTCGGCCCGCCGAGCGAGTGGTCTCGGGCGTTACGTGCGCCCGATCGGCTGCGACAGCGCCGACCGCCACAGCGGGAGGGCCCCGGTGAGGAGGGCGGCGCCGATGGCGACGTAGAGCACTCCGAGCACCGAGCGGGGGATGGCGCTGTGGCGCAGCACCGCGCCCAGGCTCATCATCCCGGCGACGAACGCCCACGACTTCCAGGAGAGGAAGCCGCCCAGGCACTTGCCGTCGCCCCGCTCGATGATGCGGGCGGCGTTGCGGCGGGCCACGGGCGCGATGATGAACCAGGCCTTGGCCAGCCCGACGGCCACCCCCAGCGCCACGAAGTACCAGGCGTCACCGGCGCCCACGCACCACAGGATCCCCGCGGTGCCGAGCCCCAGGCCGACGCAGGTCCACAGGACCGAGGCCGCCGTCAGCTGGGTGCGGACCCCCACCGCCGGCTTCCATCGTTCGGCGGTCTGTCGAGCGGGGCTCATGGGGCTCCTTGGCTGCAGGCCTCTATATAAGGAGGAGCGCGGGGAGCATGCCAGGCGACCGGCTCCAGGCGCCAGCAAGGGAGAGCGACGGCCGTCGCGGCCAGGGCCCCGCGCCGCCGTTCGGCACCTCGTCACTGCTAGGATCGACGCGGCACGAGCGGGAGGGCCGTCGGATGCACCGCAAGCACGCATCGTTGCTGCTGCTGGTCGTCGTGGCGCTGGCAGGCTGCCGCCCGGCCGGGCCGCGTCGGCACCGCCCTTCGACGCACCTCGCCCTGGCGAGGATGGAGAAGGGCGAGGCGCGGTTCCAGATCGTGGACGTGAGTCGAGCCAAGCCGGTCTTCTCGCAGGAGATAGCCGTTCCCGACGCCTTGACCGCCACGCAGGGCAGCCCGCGCGAGCCCCTGGCGACGAACGTCGGTACCGAGCTCTTCGTGCTGGTCGGGCGTGCGGGCGACGCCGAGATCGTCCGGATCCCGAAGAGCGGAGCTCGCTCGAGGCTGCGGACCTCCTTGAAGCTGCAGTCCGCCCAGCTGACACCCCGGCCGCTGCGCGTGGTCGACGGGCGGCTCTTCCTGGTCACGACCACCGGGATCCTGTCGACTCGGCTCTCGGAGGAGCGGGAGTACCTCGAGCCCCTGGACGCGGCGGGGCTCGACCACTTCGCGACGCTCAGCGGCGACCTGGTCACGGCACACGACCTGCGCGTCGGCGACCCCTTCGACTGGCAGGTCCTCAGGCTCCGGGGCTCGGGCTCGCTCCTCCCAATCGGCCGGCTGTCCGGCGACCTGTTGAAGGACGTGGTCGCCCGGGACGGCGCCGACCAGGCGGACCACGGAGTGCTGTTCGTCACGAGCGGCGGCGCGCTGCGGAGCATCTTCGTCGAGCCGGGTAAGCGGGTCACCGAGAGCGAGGCGACGCTCGAAGGTGCGGAGGGCGGCCTGGGGAGCCTCGCGGTGCTGGACCGGGAAGCCTCGATCTGCAGCCGGAGGCTGTTCGCGCTCCCGGTCGCGTTCGACTCCAACTCGCGAGCCCGCGAGGTCGACGGCGCCTCCTGCCAGGACCTCGTCGGCCGAGGGCCGGTCTGGGTGCTGGGCCGCAAGCCGCAGGAGCTGGTCCGCATCGACCTGGACGGCGCGGGGCGGGCCGCCGTCGTCGCCCGTCACCTCGTCCCGGGGGATACGAAGTGGGAGGCGCTCGTCCGCTGAGCCCGTCGGGCAGGGGGCCGGACGCGCCGGGCCGCGGTATGGTCTGCCAGGACTCAACGGCGCCGCTGCGACGTTCTCTTGGACACTCGACCTCGTCGGCCGCTCCGCCTTCCCCTCCGACGAAGTCTTCAGGGACCGACATGCCACAGACCGATACGAGCCGGGCGATCCTCGGCTGGACTCAGCGCATCATCGATGCTTGCGGGCCGCGCCCCGCCGGCTCCAAGGCCTGCCTCGACTCGGCGCAGCTCATCGCCAAGGACCTCGAGGAGAACTGCGACAGGGTCGAGCTGCAGGAGTTCGCCTGCAGGCCCGCCGCCTTCATGGCCTTCGAGACCCTCTCCGCGGTGCTCGGCGCGACCGCCTCGGCGCTGCTCTTCTTCGGCCTGACCTGGCCGGCGCTCGCCCTGTACTGGTTCGTGGCGCTGCTGGCCATCACCCAGTTCGGGTTCTACTTCGAGATCATCGACCGCTTCTTCCCGCAGAAGCGCTGCGTCAACGTCGTCGCCACGCTCGAGCCCAAGGGACCGGTGAAGCGCCAGGTCATCATCAGCGGGCACCACGACAGCGCCTTCGAGTTCCGTTACCTGCGCATCTCGCCGCTGGTCTACGTCGGCCTGGGCGCCTGGCAGCAGGTGGCGCAGTACGCCATGCCGCTCGTGCTCACGGCGCTGGTGGCGGCCGCCGGGCTGGGGGCCTGGGCGCCGGGCCAGGCGCTGCTGCGCGGCCTGGCGGTGTTCGCCTTCGTGCCGGCGGTCATCTTCACCACCTACTTCACGCGCCGGCCCGTGCCTGGAGCGGGCGACAACCTGGTCTCCAGCGGCATGGCCGTGCACGCCGCGAAGGTCTTCCGGCAGCGCCTGCAGGTCGACCCCGAGGCGCTCGCGGGGACGCGGCTGCTGCTCGTCAGCTTCGACGCCGAGGAGTCGGGCCTGCGCGGATCGCGGGCGTTCGTGCAGAAGAACCTCGCGCAGCTGAGCTCGGTGCCCACGGTGATGCTCAACCTCGAGTCCTTCTACAAGCTCAAGGACCTCAAGGTGCTCACCGCGGACCTGAACGGCTTCCGCAAGCTGTCGCGGCGCGTAGCCGACCTGTTCATCGAGGAGGGCAAGGCCGAGGGCTTCCAGGTCGCGCCGATGAAGCTCTTCTACGGGCTGGGCGCCACCGACGCCGCGGAGCTGGCCAAGGTGGGCGTCGAGGCGGCGACGCTTCTGGCCGTGCCCTCGAGCCCCATCGGCGCGGGCAAAATCCTCTACCACACGCGCGAGGACGTGCCCGCGAACCTCGAGCCCGAGGTCATCGACGCCGCGGCGCGCATCACGCTGCGCATGGTCAATCGGCTGGGGAAGGAGCCGGTGGCGAAGGCGGAGACGGCAGCAGCGTAGCCGCCGCCGCCCCTCCCCCCTCCCCGTCGCAGATGGGTCGCACGGATCGAAGGGCAGTGGGCTCCCTGCTCCGGGGAAATCGCTTGTGCTTGATACGGGCATTCGCGTGACACCTTGACGATAGGAAGGCGGGCCCCACTTCTCGGCGAGGCCCGAAGTCAGGTGTCAGGCAAGGGGTCGCAAAGGCACCCCACGGGCTCCTCCCCTAAGCCGTGGGCTCACTGCCCCTCAATCCCTGCATCCGTCAGCGAAGGGGAGGCGGGGGTGGGGCCGTCGCAAGGCAATCCACGGGCTCCGCTGAGCTCCGGGCTCAACGCCTCTCGAATCCCGCGTCCGTCAGCGGAGCTGCGGCGGAGGGGGCACTTGTCGAGCGCCCCCGGATTCGCGTGTCAGGCAAGGGGTAGGGAAGGCAACCCGCGGGCTCCTGTCATGAGCAGTGGGCTCACTTCCCTCTATCCCCGCATCCGCCAGCGAAGGGGAGGCGGGGGTGGGGCGCGCATCAAGGCTGCGCGACGGGCGCGGGTGCAGTCTCCGGAGCGACGGGCGCCGAGGCCGGTGCCGGAACCGCAGCAGCGGCAGGAGCGGGAACCGCCGGGTCGGTCGGAGCGGCCGGAGCGCCTGGTGCTGCCAGAGCTGGCTCCGCGGACGGCGCGACGGCCGGAGCCAAAGCGGCAGGCGCCGGCGCCATTCCTGGGACGAACGAGAGCATCCGGTCGTAGTTGTCGCGCGCGGCGAAGTAGGCGGGGACCTGCGCCGGGTCGAGCTTGGCGTGGAAGATGGGGTGGACCTTGAACGGGTCGAGCAGCTTCCCGTTGGCCGCCTCCAGCTGGTAGTGCAGGTGCGGCGCCGTCGTGTGGCCGGTGTTGCCCGACTGCGCGACGATCTCGCCGGCCTTGAAGTGCTTGCCCGGCTGCAGGCTCTTGGGCAGCTCGGCCAGGTGCAGGAAGACGATGCGGCGGCCCTGGGCGTCGTGGAACTCGAGGCAGTTGCCGTTGCCCTTGAAGCTCCAGTTCTTGCGCGAGAGCGTCGCGTCGAACGGCACCTTGACCGGCGTGCCGGTGGGCGCCCGGAAGTCCACGCCCTTGTGCCGGCGGCCGTCGCGCAGCATCGAGGTGACCTGGTCGTAGTCGTCGATGGGGCTGTGCTCCAGCCGCTCCTCGACCTCCTGACCGGTGGCGTCGTAGTAGCGCGCGTTCTTGGCGCTCTCGGGCTTGTAGAGGTAGGCCCGGTACTCCTGCGAGTTCTTGCCGGAGTTGAAGCGCAGCGCGTGGACGAGCGGCTCCTTGCCGGCGATGCGCTGGTAGACGACGTCGATGGTGTCGCCCTTGCGCAGGCCACGCTGGACGTCCACCCACCAGACCAGCAGGCGCGCCGTCACCTGAGCGAGTGGCGCCGCGAGGTCATAGGCGCTCGAGCCCTTGATGGCGTCCTCGAGCGGGCCGTTGACGGTGATGGAGATCTTCTCCAGGCCTGCGGCAGCCAGGGGATCGGCCGGCGGGGGAGGAGGCGGCGGGGCCGCCGGTGGGGGCGGCGGGGCGGCGGCGTCGGGCGGCGGCGGGCTGAACTTGGCGGCCAGGCTGTTGCAGCCGGCCAGTCCGAGCGCCAGCAGGGCGAGTAAGAATGCGTGCTTCCTCAAGTCGGGCCTCCATGCAGCGGTTCTACTGGCAGCAACAGCGGGCCGGGACAGGCATTTCCGGCCGAAAGGGGCCCGATAACTCGGGCGAATCCTCCTGCGAGTCAAGGACATGGCAGTTGCCGCCCCGGGAGCAGGCCTCTAGGATTCCCGCCCGATGCATTCCTGGACGTCCGCGCTGCTTCTGTGCGCCCTCTTCTCCGCTTGCCACTGTGCCGCCCCCTCGGCGCCAGCCGGCGCGGACGCCGCGGCGCACCTCGCCGACGCGGGGCTCGCCGAGAAGGCCGGCCCGCGCAGCAAGGCGGGTGGGCCGGTCGAGACCTTGCCGCAGTGCGCGGACGGCGACGGTGACTTCCTGCAGCGGGCGCAGTTCTTCTACGACTCCGCCCGCTACCTCGACGCCTTGGCGTGCGCGGTCCAGGCCAGCGGCGCCGAGCCCAACAGCCCCGACGCGCACTGCGAGCGGGCCTGGGCGCTGGTGGGCCTGCAGCGGTTCGAAGAGGCGCGCGCGGCCTACGCGCGCGCCCTCGCGCTCGACCCCGACCACCGCGACGCGCTGCAGGGGGCGGGGGAGCTGTACATCACCAAGCTGCCGTTCTCGCGCGAGTACTCCGAGCTGGGTTTGACCTACGCGCTGCATGGCCACGACCTGGCGAGCCGGGCTGCCGACGCCGAGCTGTCGGGCCGCTTCGCGTCCGTCGCCGCCACCGCGCTCAACGACCTGGGGCGGGCCCGCGAGGCGCTGGCCCTGGCAACCGAGGCGCTCGCGGCGGGGGTGGACGTCGACAACGCCCGCTACGAGAAGGCGAGCGCGCTGTGGGAGCTGTGCCGCTTCGACGAGGCCAAGGCCGAGTTCGAGGCGCTGCAGCTCGTCGAGGGTCGCGAGGCGCACGCCCACCACTACCTGGGGCTCATCGCCGAGCGGCACAAGGACGCCGCCACCGCGGAGCGCGAGGTGGCCAAGGCCCAGGAAGCTCGATCCGGTCGCGTTCCCGCCTCCGGTGCCCATCAGCCCCGAGGAGTTCGCCCGGCTCGTCACGGTCAAGGTCGCCGGGCTGCCGCAGGCCATGCGCGCCGATCTCCAGAGCATCCCGGTTTCCACGCAGGACATCCCGGACATCGAGGACCTCGTCGGCAACGACCCGCCGCTCTCTCCGACGATCGTCGGGCTGTTCCGCGGGCCGTCGCTGGGCGAGGCCTGCCTGGCCGACGAGAACCCCTGCCGGTCCATCGTGCTGTACCGCAAGAACATCGCCCGGACTGTGGCCGACCGCGCCGAGCTCGAGCGGCAGGTCGAGGTGACGTTGCTCCACGAGATAGGCCACCTGCGCGGCGAGGACGACACCCAGCTCGTGGCCCGCGGTCTGGAGTGACGGGAGTCAGCCTCGGCGTCGCTGGGGACTGGCGCTGCCGGCCTCCGCGCTGGATCGGTCGTTTCGTCGCGTCGAAGGAGGAGTGAGCCCATGGCCCAGGACACCGTGCAGGTCACGTCGAAGGGCGCCAAGCGCCTGCGCCAGGGCATGCCGTGGGTCTTCCGCGTCGACGTCGCCCGCGCCACCGAGGCGCCCTCTGGCGCGGTGGTCCGCGTCGCCGACCCGCAAGGCAACTTCATCGGACAGGCGTTCTGGGCCCACCGGTCGCCGATTGCGCTGCGGCTGTTGACCCGACGCGACGAGAAGGTGGACACGGCCTTCTTCAAGGCGCGGCTCCAGGCCGCACTGGACCGGCGCCAGGCGCTCTTCCCGGGCGCCGACGCCTTCCGGGTCGTGCACGGCGAGTCGGACCTCTTGCCGGGGCTCATCGTCGACAAGTTCGCCGACGGTGTGACGATCCAGTCCATCAGCGAGGGGATGGCGTCGCGCGAGGCGGAGACGGTGCAGCTGCTCGACGAGCTGCTCTCGCCGCGGCTCATCGCGCTGCGCAACGACACCTCGGCGCGCGAGTTCGAGCAGCTGCCGCGCGAGAGCCGGCTGGCCAAGGGGCAGGGGCCGGCGGCGGTCGAGTACCACGAGGGCAGGAACCTCTTCGCCATCGACCTGATGGAGGACCTGAAGACCGGCGCCTTCCTGGACCAGCGCGAGAACCACCTGCGCGCCGCCGACTACGCCAAGGGCGAGGGGCTGGACTGCTTCACCTACCATGGCGGCTTCGCGCTCTCGCTGGCGAGCGGCGGCTGCAAGCACGTCATCGCCGTCGACCAACTGGAGGCGGCGGCGCAGAAGGCGGCGGCGAACGCCGGGCGCAACGGGCTGACGCACGTCGAGGCGCGCTGCGCCAACGCGTTCGACCTTCTGCGGGAGTTCGAGAAGGAGGGGCGCCGCTTCGACGTCGTGGTCATCGACCCGCCGGCGTTCGCCAAGCGCAAGGAGGGCATCCCCGCGGCGGAGCGCGCCTACAAGGACCTGAACCTGCGGGCGCTGAAGATCCTGAACAAGGAAGGCATCCTCATCAGCTGCTCGTGCTCGGGGAAGATGACGCCGGAGCTGTTCGGGCGGGTGCTGCAGTCGGCCATCGAGGACAGCAAGCGCAACGTGCAGTTCCTGGAGAAGCGGGCAGCGGGGCGCGACCACCCGGGGTTCGCGGGGATGCCGGAGGCGGACTACCTCAAGTGCTGGGTGATGCGGGTGGTGTGAGCGAAGCGGGGCGACTGAGAGGTCAGTGCGTCACCTCGGCCAGCATGGCCTTGGCCTGACCGGCGAGCTCCGGGTCGTTCTCGACGATCCACTGCAGGTGCTCGCCCGCGTCGGCGGCGCGGCCGAGCTCCATGAGGAGCGACGCCAGGGTCATGCGTGCCCGGCCGTACTCCGGGGCCTCGGCGACCAGCGGCTCGAGGAGCTGCAGCGCCTCGGGGTAGCGCTCCGCCTGGGCCCGCGCCACCGCCAGGTTGTGCCGCGTGACGCGGTGAGCGGGGTAGCGCTCGAGGACGCGTCCGAGCCAGTCCTCGGCAGCGTCGAGGACCCCGCCGGAGATGGCGTGCATGCCGGCCAGGACCAGCGTGTGCGGGTCGTCGGTGCCCGCGTCGATGGCGTCGCAGAAGGCGTCGAAGGCGCCCTGGCCGTCCTTCTGCTGCTGCAGCTCGAGAGCTTCCCTGGCCCGCGGGTGCAGCCGCGAGTGGAAGGCCTGCTCGGCGTCGGCCAGCGAGGCCAGCAGCGGGAAGGGCGGAACTTCGCGGCGCGACTCGCTCGCGAGGGCACTCTTGAAGGCGAGGTTGTCGCCCTCGGGGTCGCAGAGCTTCTTGGTGACCTGGGAGAACGGGTGCAGGCAGAGCGTCACCTGCACGGTGATCGCGTCGGGGAAGGTCTGCAGCGGGTGGAGCGGCGCGAAGAGGCGCCAGTCGCAGCGGCAGTGGCGGACCAGCCACTCGCCCCACCAGGCGCCGAGCGCGTAGTAGAGGAGCGGCTCGCGCGGGATGCGCAGCCCTTCGCGGGCCGTCGCGTAGGTGTCGGCCTCGGCCTCGCTCAGCCCGCGGAGCCTTCCCTTGGCGAAGAAGGGGCGCAGCGTGGTCGGAAGCAGGTGGGTCTCCACCAGGAGATCGAGCTGCGACGGGTCGCCGTCGTCGAGCGAGAGCCGGGCGCCCAGGAGATCGCGGGCGGCTGACTCGAGCGAGGACGCGGCCGTCCGGAGTGCCGTCGGATCGGTCGGGTAGTCCGCTGCGTCGGCCGGCAGCATCGCGCCGCGCGACAGCGCCTCCACCAGCTTCCGGACCTCCGGCACCGGCTCCTCGGCGAACCCGGTCAGCGGCTTGTAGAAGACGCGAAGCGACTCGGGCTCGTCGCGAACGTAGGCGTCCGAAGCCCTCCCCCTCTTGCCGAACCAGCCCATTCCGGCCCCTCCCTCTCTGCGCGGGCCAGACCATACACGGCTTCACGGGGAGTCGCTATGCCGTGACTTTACGGCTGGCCGGCGCGGCGGCCGTCAGCGCAGGAACCGGTCGATCTCCTCGGCGGCCTGCCGCCCCTCGGTGATGGCCCACACGACGAGCGACTGCCCGCGCCGGGCGTCGCCGGCGGCGTAGATGCCGGTGATGGAGGTCGCGAACTTCTCGGTGGCGAGGTTGCCGCGCGGGTCCAGCCGCAGCCCCAGCTCCTCGATGGGGCCAGCACGGCCCGGGCCCGAGAAGCCCATCGCCAGGAGGACGAGGTCGCAAGGGAGGTCGAGCTCGGTCCCCTGCACCGGCTCGAACTTGGGCGGAGGTTCGACTCGCACGGCGTGCAGCTTCGTCACCCGGCCCTGGGCATCGCCTTCGAGCCGGGTGGTCATCACGCCCCACTCGCGCACGCCGCCTTCCTCGTGCGAGCTCTCGGTGCGCAGCTTGAGCGGCCACAGCGGCCAGGGCGTCGAGGGCGAGCGCTCGGCCGGCGGCTTGGGGAGGAGCTCGAGCTGGTGGACCGAGGCCGCGCCCTGGCGCAGCGAGGTGCCCAGGCAGTCGGCGCCGGTGTCGCCGCCGCCGATGATCACCACGCGCTTTCCGGTGGCGAGGATGGGCGAAGTCGCCTCGGGCAGGCCGGCGTCGCGGCGGTTCTGCTGGACGAGGAAGTCGAGCGCGAAGTGCACGCCGCGAAGCTCGCGGCCGGGGACGGCCAGGTCGCGCGGCGTCTCGGCGCCGCAGGCGAAGAGGATGACGTCGTGGGTCTGCTGCAGCCCGGAGGCCGGCAGGGGGCCGCCGCCGATGCGCCGGTTGCACTCGAAGGTCACGCCCTCGGCGACCAGCTGCTCGATGCGGCGGTCGATGAGGCGCTTGTCCATCTTGAAGTCGGGGATGCCGTAGCGCAGCAGGCCGCCGGGCCGATCGCTCTTCTCGAAGACGGTGACCGAGTGGCCGGCGCGCGCCAGCTGCTGTGCGGCGGCGAGGCCCGCCGGCCCCGAGCCGACGACCGCCACGCGCTTGCCCGTGTGGCGCGTGGGAGGCACGGGCTTGATCCAGCCCTCGGCCCAGGCGCGGTCGACGATCGACTTCTCCAGCAGCTTGATGGAGACGGGCGGTTGGTTGATGCCCAGCACGCAGGCGGCCTCGCACGGGGCGGGGCAGAGCCGGCCGGTGAACTCCGGGAAGTTGTTGGTGGTGTGCAGGACGTGGAAGGCGTCCTTCCAGCGGCCGCGGTAGGCGAGGTCGTTGAACTCGGGGATGACGTTGTGGACCGGGCAGGCCGGGTGGCAGAACGGCACCGCGCACTCCATGCAGCGTGCCCCCTGGCGCTGCACTCGGTCCGCGGGCATCGGGGCGCCGACCTCGCGCCAGTCGTGGACGCGCTCGGCGACGTCGCGCAGCGGCGTGGGCTCGCGGGGGAACTCCAGGAAACCGGTGGGCTTACCCATGGGCCACCTCGCGGACCGGCGCCGGCGCCTCGGCGCTCGCCTGCGGCGGAGCTGGGGTCCGAGGTCCGGCCAGGACCCGCTGGAAGCTCCTTGGGGAAGACCTTCACGAAGCTCGCCGCGCACTCCGGCCAGCGCTCGAGCAACGCGCGCGCCCTGGGGCTGGAGGTCGCCGCGACGTGGGCCTCGAGCATCGCCCGGAGCGTGGCGAGGTCGTCCGGCTCCTGGACCGCCACGAGGTCGACGGTGGCCTTGTTGCACCAGCGGGAGGCAAAGCTGCCGGACTCGTCGAGCACGTAGGCGATGCCACCGGTCATGCCCGAGGCGAAGTTGCGCCCGGTGCGGCCGAGGACGGCCACCACGCCGTTGGTCATGTACTCGCAGCCGTGGTCGCCGACGCCCTCGACGACTACGCGCGCGCCCGAGTTGCGCACCGCGAACCGCTCGCCGGCCATGCCGTTGAAGTAGGCCTCGCCGCTCGTCGCTCCGTAGAGCACGACGTTGCCGACGAGCACGTTCTCCTCGGGGGCGAAGGTGGAGGCCTTCGGCGGGAACACCGCCAGCTTGCCGCCCGAGAGCCCCTTGCCCACGTAGTCGTTGGCCTCGCCCTCCAGCGAGAGCGTCACCCCGCGCGGCACGAAGGCGCCGAAGCTCTGGCCGGCGGACCCGGTGAAGCGCAGGCGGATGGTGTCGTCGGGCAGGCCCGCCTCGCCATAGCGGCGCGCGACCTCGCCGCCGAGCATCGCGCCCACCGAACGGTGGACGTTGCGGATGGCGAAGCTGGCCTCCGTCTTCTCGCCCTTCTCCAGCGAACGCCGGCAGGCCTCGATCAGCTCGTTGTCGAGCGCGGATTTCAGGTCGTGATCCTGCGAGACCCGGCAGCGGCGGCCGATGCGCCGCGGCACCGGCGGGTCGAAGAGCATCTGGCTGAAGTCCAGGCCCTGGGCCTTCCAGTGGTCGATCGCCGGGCGCATCTCCAGCCGGTCGACCCGGCCGATCATCTCGTCCATGGTGCGGAAGCCCATCTTCGCCATCCGCTGGCGGACCTCCTCGGCGATGAAGAAGAAGAGGTTGATGACGTGCTCGGGCGTCCCCCCGAAGCGCGCGCGCAGCACCGGGTCCTGCGTGGCGATGCCCACCGGGCAGGTGTTGAGGTGGCACTTGCGCATCATCACGCAGCCCATGGCCACCAGCGGCAGGGTGGCGAAGCCGAACTCCTCGGCGCCGAGCAGGGCGGCGATGACCACGTCCCGGCCGGTCATCAGCTTGCCGTCGGTCTGCAGGCGTACGCGGCTACGCAGGTCGTTGAGCACCAGCACCTGCTGTGCCTCGGCCAGGCCCAGCTCCCAGGGCACGCCGACGTGGCGGATGGAGGAGAGGGGCGCGGCGCCGGTGCCGCCCGAGTCGCCGGAGATGAGGATGACGTCCGCGCGCGCCTTGGCGACGCCGGCGGCCACCGTCCCGACGCCGACCTCGCTGACCAGCTTCACCGACACCCGCGCCCGCGGATTGACGTTCTTCAGGTCGTAGATGAGCTGCGAGAGGTCCTCGATCGAGTAGATGTCGTGGTGCGGCGGCGGCGAGATGAGCTGCACGCCCGGGATCGAGTGACGGACCTTGGCGATGACCGCGTCGACCTTGTCCCCCGGCAGCTGGCCGCCCTCGCCGGGCTTGGCGCCCTGGGCGATCTTGATCTGCAGCTCGTCGGCGTTGACGAGGTAGTTTGCCGTGACGCCGAAGCGGGCCGACGCCACCTGCTTGATGGCGCTGCGCCGCGACTCGCCGTCGGGACCGGGCAGGAAGCGCTCGGCCTCTTCTCCGCCCTCGCCGGTGTTGCTCCTGGCGCCGATGCGGTTCATTGCCCGCGCCAGCGTCTCGTGCGCCTCGCGGCTGATGGAGCCGAAGGACATGGCTCCGGTCGCGAAGCGCTTGACGATCTCCTTTGCCGGCTCGACCTCCTCGATCGGCACGGGGTGCATCGCCGGCCGGGGCTCCATCAGTCCGCGCAGCGTGCACAGCCGGCGCGCCTCGCCGTCGAGCAGCTCGGCGTACTGCTGGTAGGTCCCGAAGCGGCCGTCGCGCACGGCCCGGCGGACAGTGCCGATGGTGTCCGGGTTGTAGAGGTGGTGCTCCCCCTCGACGCGCAGCTGGTAGACGCCGCCGACGGCCGAGCTCCGGCTCGTCGTCGCGCGCTGCGCGCTGCGACCAGGCGTGGTTGAGCGCGACCTCCTTGGCGATGACGTCCAGCCCGATGCCGCCCAGCCGCGACGAGGTCCCGGTGAAGTAGCGGTCGACCAGCTCCTTGGAGAGCCCCACCGCCTCGAAGACCTGGGCCCCGCGGTAGCTCTGCAGGGTGGAGATGCCCATGCGCGAGAAGACCTTGAGCAGACCCTTGTTCACCGCCTTGATGAACTTGGCCTGCGCCTCCTCCACCGTGCCGTGCACGAGCCCGCGGCCGACGAGGTCCTCGATGGTCTCCAGCGCGAGGTACGGGTTGAGCGCGCTCGCGCCGTAGCCGATGAGCATGGCGACGTGCATCACCTCGCGCGGCTCGCCGGTCTCCACGACGAGCGCCGCCTGGGTGCGCAGCGCCTCGCGGACCAGGTGGTGGTGGACGGCCGAGAGCGCCAGCAGGCTGGGGATGGGCGCGTAGAGGCCGTCGTGCCCGCGGTCGGAGAGGATGAGCAGCGAGTAGCCGGCCTTGATGGCCAGCGAGGCCCGCCGGCACAGCTCGGCGAGCGCCCGCTCGATGCCGCGCTCCCCTTCCTCGACGCGGTAGAGCATGGGCAGGGTGGTGGCGAGGAAGTCGCCCCAGCTCACCCGCCGCAGCTTCTCCAGGTCGCGGTTGGTGAGCAGCGGGTGCGGCAGCTTGAGCATGTGACACTGCTCGGCCGACTCGTCGAGGATGTTGCGCTCGTTGCCGATGTAGCTGGTCAGCGTCATCACCCGCTCTTCGCGGATGGGGTCGAATCGGCGGGTTGGTGACCTGGGCGAAGAGCTGCCGGAAGTAGTGGAAGAGCGGCTGTGGCTTCTCGGACAGGCAGGCCAGCGGCGTGTCGACGCCCATCGAGCCGACGGGCTCTTCGCCCTTCTCGGCCATGGGCGTCAGGACCAGGCGCAGGTCCTCGTCGGTGTAGCCGAAGGCGCGCTGCCGGGCCGCGAGCGTGGCCGGGTCGGACTGCTGGGTGCGCGGCGGGTCGGGGAGTTGATCGATGGCGACCTGCTTCTCCTTGATCCACTGGGCGTACGGCTTGCGTGCCGCCAGCCGCTCCTTGAGCTCCTCGTCTGGGATGAGGCGCTTCTCGGCGAGGTCGACGAGGAGCATGTGCCCGGGCTGCAGGCGGCCCTTGTGGCGCACGTCCTCCGGCTTGACCGGCAAAGCACCCGCCTCGGAGGCGAGGATGACCACGTCGTCGCGGGTGACGAGCCAGCGCGCCGGACGCAGGCCGTTGCGGTCGAGGGTGGCGCCGACGTAGCGGCCGTCGGTGAAGGCGACGGCGGCCGGGCCGTCCCAGGGCTCCATCAGGCCGGCGTGGAACTCGTAGAAGGCCTTCTTGGCCGGCGACATCGCCGCATCGCCCTCCCAGACCTCGGGGATGAGCATGGCCATGACGTGGGGCAGGCTGCGGCCGGAGAGCGCGAGGAGCTCGGCGGCGTTGTCGAGCGCAGCCGAGTCGCTGCCGCCGGGGACGACCACGGGCAGGAGCTTCTTGAAGTCCGCCCCGAACGCTGGTGCCGCGAGCACCGAGTGCCGGGCGTTCATCCACGAGAGGTTGCCCTTGAGCGTGTTGATCTCGCCGTTGTGGCAGAGCATCCGGTAGGGGTGCGCCAGGTGCCAGGTGGGGAAGGTGTTGGTGGAGAAGCGCTGGTGGACCATGCAGAGCGCGCTGGCGGCGTCGGGCGCGGAGAGGTCCTCGTAGAACCGGGTGATTTGTTGGGCGAGCAGCAGGCCCTTGTAGACGATGGTCCGCGACGAGAACGAGGGCAGGTAGAAGACGCCCTTGTCGCGCAGGTCGAGCGAGGCGATCTCGTTCTCCGCGCGCCGGCGCACCAGGTAGAGCTTGCGCTCGAGCGCCAGGGCGTCGGTCCCCGGCGCCGCCTGCACGAAGAGCTGCTCGATGTAGGGCTGGCTCGCGCGGGCCAAGGGGCCGATGGCCTCGGAGTGCACCGGCGGCTCGCGCCAGCCGAGGACGGTCAGGCCTTCCTCGCGGGCGATGCGCTCGAGCACGCCCTCGCAGAGCAGGCGGGCCTGGCGCTCGACCGGCAGGAAGACCATGCCGACGCCGTACTCGCCGGGCTGCGGCAAGTCGAAGCCCAGGCCCTTGCACGCCCGCTTGAAGAGCGCGTGGGGGAGCTGGATGAGCACGCCGGCCCCGTCGCCGGTCTCGGGGTCGCAGCCGCAGGCTCCGCGGTGCGCCAGGTTCTCGAGGATTCTGGATGCCCTGGACGATCACCTCGTGCGAGGCCTGGGCATTGAGGTTGGCGACGAAGCCGACGCCGCACGCGTCGTGTTCGTGCCGCGGGTCGTACAGACCGCGGGCGCTCGGCAGGCCAGCTTCTGTGGTCATCCGCTCGTTCTCCCCGGCGCGGAAATGTCGGCGCGCGCTCCCCGCCACGCAGCGACGCACGCGGGGGATGGCACGGTGTAACGCCGGAGAGGACGGGATGCCCTACTTGGAGAGGCGAGCTCGCTCGCTCCATTCACTGCCGAGCAGTGCGAAGAGCGGACTCCGAGCAAGGGGCCGAGCGATGTCAGGACCGATTGACATACCTTATGCAACGCCGCTCACACCTTCGGCGAGATGGCGGGCTGCAACTACACTCCCAGCTCCCTCCGCAGCCGCTCGACCACCTTGAAGTACTCCGTCCTCGGGTAGCCCTTGTTGAGGATGTGGAAGTCCTTCTTCGAGAGGCCGACGCAGCCGAAGCAGTAGTTGCAGTCGGAGAGGTTGCGGCACATCACCAGGTAGTTGCTGCCCGAGCAGGCCTCGCTCTGGATGCAGTACGCGCAGGAGTTGCACGACTTGCACTCGGCGCAATGGGTGCAGTGGTTGCACAGCGAGCAGCCGCGGCAGTGCGTGCAGCCGTAGCAGGCCTCGCAGCTCTCGCAGAACATGCACGAGGTGCAGCGCTCGCACGCCTTGCAGGCGTAGCTCCCGGGGTTGCCCGGGTCGCTCGAGAAGTCGCGGAGGAGCTTGCCGTACTCCTCCAGGAACGCGCGCTTGGACTGCGGGGGGCCTTCGATGGGGCTCTCGATGATGCCTTCCTTGGCCACGCGACTCCTCCTTGGGACCTCGTCGGACCGGTATCCTACCGCGGCCTCGCAGGCTCCGTGGCGCGCAGCGCGTCCTCGAGCAGCAGCGCGTCGAGCTTGCGCAGGTCCAGCGCGACCGCGAGCCGCTGCAGGTCCTCGGGCCCTCGTGCGTCCTCCAGGGTGAGGGTGACCAGCACGCGGTCGGTGACGATGAGGTTGGCGGTCGCCCGGCGCGATTCCTTCTCGAACTCCAGGTAGCCCGAGGCGCCGGCGATGCCGAGCGGACGGCCGATCTTCCGGTCGTCCTCATAGGCTTCGCCGGGCTTGGGGGCGCGCGCGCCGCGGTTCAGGCTGGTGTCGACCAGGCGCAGCTTCAGAGTGCGCGCGCCGGAGGAATACGTCCGCTCGACCTCGGAGACCGCCACCTCGCCGATCTGCGCGGTCGAGGCCGCCAGCTTGCCGCCCTGGAAGTCGAGCAGGGCGTCGGGGGCGAACCGCTGCAGGTTCGTGAAGTGCAGCGTCTTGCCGTCGAGGGAGGAAGGTGCCTTCGCGCCCGCGTCGGAGCGGGGGGCGGTGGGCTCGGCTGCGGCGGTGGTCGCCGCTCCAGAAATCGCCTCGGGGACGGGCTTCGCCGGTGCGTCCTTGCAGGCGGCGCCGAGGAGGGCGGCGAGCAGCGCCGTGAGAGCCCAGGTGGGGCGCGCCACCCTCGCCGTTTCTTGGTAAATGGTGGCCGGCATGCTCGACCTCTCCCGACTCAACCCGCCGCAGCGAAAAGCCGTCAAGACGCTCCAGGGTCCGCTGCTGGTCCTGGCCGGCGCCGGCAGCGGAAAGACGCGCGTCATCGTCCACCGGATCGCGTACATGGTCCAGCAGGGCATCAAGCCCTCGAACATCCTGGCGGTGACCTTCACCAACAAGGCCGCGGCGGAGATGAAGGAGCGCGTCGCCGACCTGGTGGGCCCCAAGGTGGCCAAGGAGCTGACCGTCAGCACCTTCCACGCGTTCGGGGTCGAGGTGCTGCGCCAGCACGTGGAGAAGCTGGGCTACCCGAAGCGCTTCGGCATCGCCGACGCCTCGGACCAGGTCTCGCTGGTCAAGCGCGCGATGCGCGAGGTCAAGATCGACGACCGCAAGTTCGACCCGCGCAAGGTGCTGGCGCTCATCAGCAAGGCCAAGTGTGCCGGCGTCGTCCCCGAGCCCAAGCCCGAGGGGCAAGGCGACGACTACGATCTCATCACCGCGAAGATCTACCCGAAGTACGACCTGGCGCTCCGGGCGCAGGGCTCGGTGGACTTCGACGACCTCATCCTCTTGCCGATGCGGCTCTTGAAGGAGCACCCGGACGTCCGCGACGCGCTGCAGGCGCGCTACCAGTACCTGCTGGTCGACGAGTACCAGGACACCAACCGCAGCCAGCTCGATCTGCTCATCCTGCTGGCGGGCGAGCGAAAGAACGTCTGCGCGGTGGGCGACGACGACCAGTCCATCTACAGCTGGCGCGGGGCCGAGGTGGAGAACATCCTCAGCTACGACAAGCACTTCCCGGGCTGCCAGGAGATCCGCCTCGAGCAGAACTACCGCTCGACCTCCTCGGTGCTCGACGCCGCCAACGCGGTCATCGCCAAGAACGAGGCGCGCAAGCCCAAGAAGCTCTTCACCACCGCCGGCCCCGGCGACCCCATCCAGATCGTGGTGTGCGTCGACGAGGACGAGGAGGGCCGCTGGATCGGCCGGGAGATCAGCCGGCTGCTGGAGAAGGGCCGCCAGCCCAGGGACATCGCCATCCTCTACCGCACCAACGGCCAGAGCCGGCCGCTGGAGGAGAGCCTGCGCGGCGAGGACATCCCCTACGACGTGGTCGGCGGCCAGGAGTACTTCGACAAGAAGGAGATCAAGGACATCGTCGCGTACATGAAGGCCTGCCAGAACGGCCGCGACGAGGTCTCGCTGCTGCGCATCGTCAACGTCCCGGCGCGCGGCATCGGCGACACCACCCTCGAGCGGCTCGGCGCGAACGCCCGCGCCAAGAAGATGCCGCTCGAGGAGGCGATACGCCGGGCCGACGAGTTCGAGGACCTCCCGGCCGGAGCAGCGAAGCGGCTCAAGGAGTTCCACGGGCTGCTCGAGCGCTACCGCCGGCGCTTCTCCACCGAGGGCATCGACCAGGTGGTGCACGACCTGGTCAGCGAGACGGGCCTGCGCGAGGCGGCAAGGGCGAGCGTGCAGAGCGCGAAGGCTGGTGCCCGCCACGTGCAGGCGGTCGACGACTTCGTCAACGGCGTGAGGTCCTACCAGGAGCGCGAGGCCAAGCCCTCGCTCGAGTCGTACCTCAAGCGCATCGCGCTCTCGGAGCGCGAGGAGGACGGCGGGCCGCCGCCTTCGTCGGTGACGCTGATGACGCTGCACGCCTCCAAGGGTCTGGAGTGGCCGGTCGTCTTCCTGTGCGGCTGCGAGGAGGACCTGCTGCCCCACGGCGGCATGCAGGGCGAGGCGCAGAACCTCCCGGAAGAGCGGCGCCTGGCGTACGTGGGCATCACCCGTGCGCGGGAGAAGCTGTACATGACCCGCGCGATGTCGCGCTCCAAGCGCAACGAGAACATCAAGCGCACGCCGTCGCGGTTCATCGAGGACATCCCCAAGGACGTCACCGAGGTCTTCGACCAGATGGCGCCGGCGGCCGGCAACCCCAAGGAGGAGGGGCGCTCGTTCTTCGCCGGGCTCCGGGCGCAGCTCAAGGCGCAACCGCCGGCAGCCGCGCCCGCCGCCGCGCCGATCCCCGCGGCTCCGGTGAGGCCACTGGCTGCACCGGGCTCGGGGCCTTCGGTCAGGCTCGCGCCGCTCCCGCCGCCGCCGCCCGCTCCGGCGCCTGAACCGGACTCTCCGCAAATCTCGCTGTTCCCGCCGAAGCGCTGACCGAGGCGAAGGGCCTCCGGTCGACAAGGTCTGCATGATGGCAGGGGGCGGAGGCTGGGTGCCTTTGGGCACAAGCGGCCATGCGCAAAGCAGAAGGCCCGGCAACCGCTGGCCGGGCCTTCGAATTGACGGCGGGAGCGCTGCGCTACTTGTACTTCACGTAGCTGGCGAGCACGTCGCGCACGAGCGTGCCGACGGGAATCCGGTTGCGCTCGGCGATGCCCTTGAGGACGTCGTAGATGTCCTCGTTCACGCTGACGGTGAGCACCTTCTCCGAGCCCTGGCCGCCGGGCACCGGCAGGTGCTGGGCCACCTCGGTGCGCTCCTGGACCTTCGGGCGCAGGGGGATGGGCTCGGGCTTGGGAGGCTGGGCCTCGAGCTCCTCCTCGATCTCCTCGAGCACCTCCTGTACGCCCGAGGGTGGGGGCCGGCCGCCGACGGTGAGGCGCTTCTTCTCCTCCTCCAGCTCGTCGGTGAAGAGCTGCTTGAGGAAGTTCGACAGGTGGATGTTCGAGGGCGTGAACTCGTACTGCGACAGGAACTGGTCGATGTCGTACTGCATGTCCCAGGCGGTCTGGTAGCGCAGGTCGCGGTCCTTCTCGAGCGCCTTCATCAGGATGCGCTCCACCGCCTCGGGGATGTCGGCCTTGAAGTAGCTGGGCGCGTAGATCTTCGACTCGGTGATCGACTTGAGGATGGCCACCTCGCTGTCGCCGGTGAAGAGCTTGAAGCCGGTGACCCACTCGTAGAGCACGACGCCCAAGGAGAAGATGTCCGAGCGGTGGTCGAGCGGCTTGCCCATGCACTGCTCGGGCGACATGTAGCTGAGCTTGCCCTTGATCTCGCCTGCGCGCGTCTGCTCGATCTGGTTGGCGGCCTTGGCGATGCCGAAGTCGAGGATCTTCACCGTGCCGTCGAACGACACGAAGATGTTTTCGGGCGTGACGTCGCGGTGGACGATGTTCAGCGGGTTCCCGTAGATGTCCGTCTTCTGGTGCGCGTAGAAGAGCCCTTCGCAGACCGAGCTGGCGATCTTGAGGGCGTAGACCATCGGGAAGGGGATCCCCATGGTGTCGGCCTTGGGGATGATGCGCCGCATGTCCCGGCCGAAGATGTACTCCATGGCGATGAAGTACGTGTCGGCGATCTTCCCGAGGTCGTAGATCTGGACGATGTTCGGGTGGTTCAGCTGCGCCGCGAGCTTGGCTTCGTTCAGGAACATCATCACGAAGCTCTTCTGGTTCGACAGGTGCGGGCGGATCCGCTTGATGACGATGGTCTTCTCGAAGCCCTCGAGGCCCGCCTGGCGCGCGAGGAAGATCTCCGCCATGCCGCCCACGGCGATCCGGTCGATGAGGGTGTATTTGCCGAACCGGTGCGCTTCCTTGCCGCGGTTTTCCTCGGTGGGCATGCCGTCTCCAGCCAGAAGGCTCAAGCGAATCGCAGCATTATAGGAGCGGGTTGCCGGGTCGCCTAGATGGTCCCCGGCGGCTAGTCCGCGAACGTCGAGGCGAAGGTCCCGCGCACCGTCTCCCCGGTCTGGAACGTCAGCTCGAACCTGCCGTGGACCGCGTCCCCGGGCGCCTTGGCCGTGTAGTCGATCTGGACGAAGCCTCCGGTGGCGTGGACCTCGAAGCCGCCATCGGAGTAGCGCAGGTCGTTTCCGTCGTTCACCTGGGACGGCGCCGCGTTCCCCGGCGGCACCCAGCGGACGACGGCCTGCGGCCCCTCGACGTCGACCTGGCCAACCGGGACGGGCAGGCCCGGCCTGATCAGGATGTTGTTGCGGATCTCGATGGTCAAGCCGGAGGGACGCCCGTCTCGGCCGGTGCGCGGGTCCTGCGCCGGCTGTCGCTCGACTGCGATGCGGAACGGCAGGGCTCCGTGCACCACCACCGTGCCAGTGAACTCGAGCGAGGTCTGCCAGGGCTGGCGCCCGGAGAAGAGCTCGCCGTGGACCAGCGCGGCTCCCTGGGCTGCCTGCCCACACCCGGCAAGACACGCCAGGCAGACGAGCGCCAAGGTTCGCGAGTGGCTCACCATTGAACCCCTCCCCAGCCGGCCTCGAGCCAGACCTGGGCTCCGAAGAGTCCTTCGCCGACGGTGGCCGCGCGGCACTCGCCCGTCAGGCTGGAGCAGACGGGCGGTGGGGTCGGGCCGCGCAGCAGCAGGTCGACCCCCAGCGTGACGTGGGCGCGCGAGGCGTGCATCACCACCACCACGCCGGCGACCCCGGCGAAGGAGATGCCGGCGGGGACGGTGCCGCACTGGTCGACGCCGCTGGAGGTGGCGCACCAGGACCAGGAAGGCTCCCAGCCGACTTGGGCCCCGGCCTCCAACATGACCCGCAGCCAGGCGGGGAAGGGCGCGACGCGCACGTTGGCGCGCAGGTAGCTCGTCGCCGGTCCGGTGTGCCGGGCCCGCGCGTCCTGCGAGCCAAAGCCGCCGTGGCCGAAGAGCGACAGCGCGACCTCGGCGTGCTTCCACTCGTGCGCAACGGAGACCCCGCCGCCCAGCGAATTGCCTCCGGGGGCGTTGAGCGAGAGGTGGGCCCAGCTGAAGCCCACCGAGAACCGCAGGCGCTGCGTGCTGAAGAAGCCGGGTTCGAAGTCGGTCTCCGGCGAGGCGGCCTGCTCGGGGACAGGCTCGGAGGGCGCGCTCCCGAGCGGCGGCGGGGCGGCACAGAGCAGGCCGAGCAGGAGCGGGATGGAGGCGGGTGCGGCCATGAGTCCGCAAATCCTAGCGCAGGACAAGAAAAGAGCGGCGCCCCGGAGGACGCCGCCCTTGAACCGAAGGACTTCGAAGAGCCGTTACTCGTTGTTCTGGCTGTTGGTGCCGAAGTTCTGGATGGCCTTGCGCTTGGCCGAGAAGCTCGAGCCCGCGCTGCCGGCGGAGCTGACGTTGGCGTCGTCCTGCTCGCCGCCGAGGGCGTTGGCGGACGCGGCGAAGAGCGCGCGCAGGTTCTGGCCGAAGATGGTGATGACGGCGATGGCGGCGATCGCGATGAGGGCGACGATGATGATGTACTCGGTCATGCCCTGGCCTTCTTCAGAGCGGATGAGGGCGTTCATGCGGTTCATCATGAGTTCTTCTCCTCGCTGGCCCGGGAACCCCGGGGGTTCTTTTGCTTTCGGAGCCGCCCCATGCGGCATCCATCGACGCTGGCCACTATGCTCCCGACGCTCGAGGGCGGGCATCGGTCAACGGGCGGAGGGCCATCAGTCGTGGCGATGATGCGGCAACTGTTCGTAACTAGAAAGAATTTGGCTCTCGTGACGCCGGGCGACGACGCCCGGGCCTTTCACGCCACGACACCCCGGGCCATAATCGCCCGCCTCGCGGAGGACTCTAGATGATGCGATTGACGAAGCCGCTCACACTTCTGGCGGTGATGCTGTGCTGGCCGGCCGGGAGCTGGGCTCAGGCGGGCGCGCGTCCGCAACTGGCGGTGCTCGACTTCGAGGCGCGCAAGGTGGACCCGCTCTTGGCCCAGTCCATCTCCGAGGCCGCGGCGGGGGCGCTGCGCGAGCTGCGCGTGTTCAAGGTCGTCAGCCAGGCCGAGGTCCGCCAGATGCTGGCCGTCGAGCGCGAGAAGGCGCTGCTCACCTCCTCCTGCGACGACAACTCCTGCATCTCGCAGATCGGCAACGCCATCGGCGCCCGGTACGTGCTGGTGGGCTCGGTGGACGGCGCAGCGGGCGCCATGACCATCCGCGTGCGCCTGTTCGACATGAAGAAGGCAGAGGTCCAGAGCGACGAGATGCGGCCCAACCTGGCCAACTCCAAGGCGGCGCTCGAGGCAGCCCCCAGCGTCGCCTTGGCCGCGGTCCGCCCCATCCTCGACAAGGAGCAGGGCTACCTCGATCTCATCTGCCGCGAGAACGGGGCCAGCGTGAAGATCGACGGGCGCCTGGTGGGGGTCACCCCGTTCCCGATGCAGAAGCTGGGGTGGGGCCCGCACCGCGTGGTGGTGGAGAAGGAGGGCTTCATCGCCTGGGCCAAGGACGTGCAAGTCGAGCGCAACCAGGCGGTGGCGGAGACGGTGGCGCTCATCCCTTCGCCCGAGTTCATCGACTCCTACCGCTCTCGCAACACCGGCTTCCGCGCTGGCGCCTGGGTCACGACCGTGCTCGCGCTCGCCAGCGCCGGCGCTGCCGTTGGAGTGAAGTTCGGGAAGGTCGACCCCACCTGGGACGAGTTCTCCCCCCTGCAGAAAGCGTTCGGCAGCAGCACGAGCGAGATCGCCTCGGCTTGCGAGACCGCTGGCTACAAGGAGACCAAGGACTGCTACGCCCGAGCCCAGCAGCTCTCGCGGGACGGGGAGCTGTACCAGACCATCGCCTTGAGCGCAGGGGGGCTCGCCATCGTGTCCGCGGGCCTCGCCGCCTACTTCTGGCTCGCCGGTGAGGACCCAGCCAGGTACGACACCTACCGCTCGGTGGGCGACTCGCTGAAGCCCGCGGAGGAGCCGCCGGCCGCCCCGATTCCCAAGGTGTCCTTCGGGCCGATTCCGGGCGGGGCCATGGGCTCCCTCTCGTTCGAGTTCTGAATCCATGGCGGCCGGTCTCGAGCCGCTGGAGCACGCCGGGGTCGCCTGCCGCTTGGTGGTATCCCGCCCCGGACTCGTCGTGGTCGAGGCGAGCGGCGCCTGTTCGCGGCTGCTGGGCCGGGAGCCGCGCACGCTCGTCGGCCAGCCGCTCGGCCACCTGGTCGAGGGGATCGCCCAGCTCGACTCGCCGGAGCGGGGCGCCTGCGAGGTGGTCGCCTCCGCCTCGTCCCAGCCGCTGCTGGCCTTCTGGGCGTCGGCCGGCGAGCGCTCCGATGTGCTGTTGCTCGACGCCTCGCTGCTGCCCGGCCGGCCGGCCGACTCGTCTGCCGACTTTGCCGGCGCCGCGGCGCACGACCTGCGCAACCCGTTGGCGACGGTGAAGCTCAACCTCCAGGTGCTGGCGCGCCAGTTGTCCCCGGGCGACGCGCGCGCCGAGAAGCGCCTGGCCATCGCGCTGCGGGAAGTGGAGGTCCTGGAGCATGGCCTCGATGCGCTCTCCGAGTGCGGGCGGGCCCGGGCCGCGGTGGGCCTCCGTGCCGACCTTTCGCGGGTGCTGGCGGAGGCGGCCCGGCGCCTGCCCGGCGAGCGCGTGAGGGTCGAGGCCGAAGCGGGGCTGCCGCTCCTCGACGTGGAGGAGTCGCGGCTGGCGGTGGCGGTGGCCTGCCTCGCCCGGCTCGTGGCGCGCGACGGCGGGGACGGCGAGGTCGTGCTGCTCGGGCGGGTGGCCGCGCCCGGGCGCGTGCGCGTGGAGGTCCGCAAGGCGGGCTTCGAGGCGCCCACGCGGCGATCGCTGGCGTTCTTTTTGGCCCAGCGTGTGGCGGAAGACGCCCGCGGCCGCTTCTTCGTCGACCGTAACCTCGAGGGGGCCGCGCTCGTCCTGGAGCTGAACGTGCCGGGGTGAGTGTCGGCTAGCGCACCTCCCGCCGGGCCTGGGGCGGGGCCGCTTAAGAGCGAGAGCCGGGTCGTGGTATTGGGAGGGCCTGCCGGTCCCGGGGGGACGGCTCACACCATGGAGAGGCTTCTTCTCGTCGACGACGACCTCGGCCTGCTCGAGACGCTCCGGATGCACTTCGAGGAGCAGCGCGAGGGCGAATCCGCGCTGTTCGAGGTCCACACCGCGGGGCGGGCCCAGGAGGCGCTGCGCAAGGCGAGCGAGCTCGCGCCCGACCTCATCGTCCTCGACATGATGCTGCCCGACGGGTCGGGGCTGGACATCCTGCCCGGCCTCAAGCAGGCCGCCGGGGAAGCGCCCATCGTCGTGGTGACCGCTCACTTCGACATGGAGACCACCATCCGCGCCATGAAGCTGGGCGCGTTCGACTTCCTCCACAAGCCGTTCGAGGACCCGGCCTCGCTCGACCAGGTCGTGAGCCGGGCGCTCGAGATGCGCCGGGTGTCCCGCCGCGCGGCGCAGCTGCCGGTCGAGGTGACCCCGCGGCTGGGCGACATCGTCGGCGCCAGCCAGCGGATGCAGCAGATCGTCAAGGAGATAGGCAAGGTCGCGGCCAGCCGCGCCACCGTGCTCATCACCGGCGAGAGCGGCACCGGCAAGGAAGCTCATCGCCCGGGTCATCCACCACTACAGCGACGAGCAGCGGCCCCGCCCCTTCGTCGGGATCAACTGCTCGGCCATCGTCGATACCTTGCTCGAGAGCGAGCTGTTCGGCCACGAGAAGGGCTCGTTCACCGGGGCCCAGGCGGCCAAGCCGGGCAAGTTCGAGCTGGCGGAGGACGGGACTCTCTTCCTCGACGAGATCGGCGACATGTCGCTGGGCCTGCAGGCCAAGATTCTCCGCGTGCTGCAGGAGCGCGAGTTCGAGCGGGTCGGCGGGGTGCGACGCATCAAGGTCCGCGCCCGCGTCATCGCCGCCACCAACCGCTCGCTGCACCACGAGGTCGCCGCCGGCCGGTTCCGCGAGGACCTCTACCAGCGCCTGAAGGTGCTCACCCTGGAGATCCCTCCGCTGCGCGAGCGCCGCGAGGACATCCCGGCGCTGGTCCATCACCTGCTCGCCAAGATCAACGAGAAGGTCCACAAGCGCGTCACCACCGTGCCCGCCTCGGTGGTCGACCATCTCAAGTCGCTGCCCTGGCCCGGCAACGTGCGCGAGCTGGAGAACGTGCTCACCCGCGCGGTGGTCCTGGCTCCCGGTAGCGTGCTGGTCCGCGACTACCTGCCCTCCTTCGACGGAAAGCTCAGCGCGCTGGGAGAAGCGCCGGCCGGCGCCGAAACCCTGCCGACTCTCGACGAGGTGGAGCGCCGCCACGTCCTGCGCGTGCTCGACTCCACCTCGGGGCACAAGGGCAAGGCCTGCCAGGTGCTCGGTATCAGCCGGCCGACCCTGGAGCGCAAGCTGCGTCGCTACCGGCAGCAGCGGAGCTGACGTCCTCCTCAACCGCCCTCGCCGCCTCCAACACCGCCCAAACGGGCCGCCGGCGGTCAACAACTGTCGGGTGGTGGTCGAAACGTCCGTTCACAGGTGGGCATCCAACACGGCCTGACGGGGCATGCGGACCGTTCAATCGAAACCACCTCGCGATTGAACGAAACGTTCGATGAGCAATGTCCGCTGGACGAGATTTCGGGGTGTGGGGAAGTGGTCGAAACGTGCTGAACCTTTCGGTTTTCACCAATCTCGTCGAGTCCGACTCTTCCTTGGCACGTCCCTTGGAACAGGGGGCGGGGTCTCAAACCACCGCCCCGTACTCCGGGGAACCAAGAGGGGACGACACAATGCGACTTCAGAAGATGGCAGGGCCGGCAGCGACTGCGACCACCGCGAAGCCCATGACCGCGACTGCGCCGATGCCGCCCTCGAACATCGTGGCCACGCCCGCGGTGCCTATCGGCGCGGAGGTCGTCGACTTCCGCGGCTACTTCAAGGTCGACGTCTACCCGCACAACGCCGCCATCTACCGCCCCGGCGAGACGAGCGACCGGGTGTACCTGCTCAAGCGCGGCCGGGTGCGGCTGGTCCGGACCGGCCGGGGCGCCTCGCGCTCGGTGCTGGCCATCCTGCGGGCGGGCGACCTGTTCGGCGAGCTGACCTTGGGCGAGGGCGCGGCGACGACCGAGGAGATGGCGCTGGCCACCGGCGAGGCCGAGGTCTGGTCGATGGAGGGCACCGAGTTCCGCAACCTGCTCGAGAGCCGGCCGTCGCTGTCGCTGGACATCATCCGCGCGCAGAACGAGCGCATCCGCCAGCTGCGGCGCCGCTTGATGGGCGTGACCTTCAAGGAGGTCCCGGCGCGGCTGGCGGAGACGCTGCTGCAGCTGGGCGAGACGCTCGGCGAACGCTGCCCGCACGGCGGAGAGATCGACCTGCGTGGCGTGACGCAGCAGGACCTGGCGGACCTGGTCGGCGCCTCGCGCTCGTTCGTGTCCACGCTGGTCAACGAGATGAAGCGCGACGGCTACCTGGGGAACGTGGGCCGCATCCTGTGCATCCGTGACCAGAAGGCCCTGCGCAAGATCGCGAGCAAGGAGAAGTAGGCAGCTTCGAGCTTCTCCGCTCGCTGGTAGCGCCCCGCCATCCCCCCGGAGGCGGGGCGTTGCCGTATCCGGCACTTCCCTCCGCTCGGAATCATCACCGGGCGAGCTCGAAGACGCGCGCGACCCTTCCTTCGTCGGCGGGCAGCCCGACGTAGACCGGGGTGAAGCCGGGCACCGCCATCCCCGCGGACAGCTTGCGCCGAAGGCTTCGCGCCGGAGGGTCCGGGGGCGGAACCGGCTCGTAGAGCACCAGGTAGCGCAGCCTGTTCTCCCGGCACACGCGCAGCGCTTCCTCGGGCGAGGACTGCTTGAGGATGTCGTGGGCCAGCATGGCGGCGCGCTCGGCTTCGCTCGTCTGGCCAAAGGGGCTCGCCAGGACCGGGCGCTCGGCGAGTGCGGTAATCAGGTGGCCCAGCTGCCAGTCGGCGACCACGGCCCAGGCCGGCGGCTTCGAGGGGTCCGCCCAGTCGCCGGCCTCCGGGGTATGAGTGCGCATCCACGCGAGCGCCGGGGTGAGTCCCTCGACGAAGCGCGCGGGGTCGTCGGAGTAGGCGAGCATCACCACCGGTGGCGGCACGAGGAGGGCCGCCGCGGCCAGGCGCGAGGCGAAGCTCGCGGCCCGTCCCCGAGCCTGAAGGCGGTTGAGCCGCTGCACGAGCAGGCCGGCGGTGAGCGCGGCGATGGGCAGGAGCGGACGGGCGAAGCGGGCCTGGGCCACCGTCGCCACCGAGAAGAGAGCGAGCCAACCCGCCATCGGCACGAGCCAGGCGATCGACCTGCGGCTCCGCCAGTGCAGACCGGCGGCTGCCAGCAACGCCACGACGGCGGGGACCAGCGTCAGCGACAGCTGCACGTTGAGCTCGGTCGCGAACAGCGGATTCGACTCCTCGGCAATCGAGAGGATGGCGCTGCCTCGTCCGAGATGCTCCAGGGCCCGGCCGAGTTCCGCAGCCATTCCAGGAGCGAGCCCCAGCGCCGTCGCCAGGCTCACGAGGCCTGTGCCGAGCGCGAGCCACCGCAGGCGGCGCAGGGGAGCGATCACGAAGAGCAGCGACGAGAAGCCGAGCGCGACGAGCGCGTGCAGCCCGACGTGAAAGCCCGAGAGTCGAACGTAGTCGGCCGCGGAGAGTCGGCCAAGCCAGGCAGCGCCGAAGGCGACGACGGCCAGCGACGACGCGCTGGCCACCGACAGCAGGAGCGCCTGCCGCAGCCGGTGGGGCGAGCGGGCGAGCAGCGAGAGGAAGACGACGCCGGCGAGTGGCGGGAGGATGAGGAAGCCGCTGGAGGTGAACAGGTAGGCCAAGGCGGCCGAGATGCCCAGCGCCACGCCTGCGCCGACGGGCGATGGGCCCTTGCTGGCCGAGCGCACGAAGAGCAGCGCGACGAGGCCGCCGAGAAAGACCTCGTGGAGGTGGTGGTCGGCCTCGCCGAGCTCGCCCGACGTCTGCGACGAGGGGCTGCACGAGCAGCGCGCCGGCGAGCACGAGCGCCGCCCAGCGGCCGAACCAGCGCGCGGCGAGGGCGGTGAGGACGGCAATCCCCAAGAGGCTGAGGACCGGGCCGGACCATGCCAGCGCCGCCATCCCCTCCGGTGAGAAAGGCGCCCGGGCGCCGAAGAGCGCCTGCATCGCGGCCAGCAGCCAGGCGTGACCCGGCGGCCACTGGATCTCCATTCCGGGGAAGCCGGTCCACGTATCGAAGGTGACCGGCTTCGGGAAGGAGAGCCGCGAGAGCCAGGCGAGCCGTCCGTAGTAGTAGGCGTCCGAAAGGGAGAGCGTCGCCGGCGGCCCGGGGACCAGCAGGCGCTCGTAGAGCCCGAGGCCGAAGAGGGCCGCCAGCCAGGCGCCGAAGCGGGCCGGGTTCATGTCCTCCGCGGAGGCGCAGCGCACGTTGGGAGGCTCCGAGGCCAAGCGCGGCCGAGCTTAAGCCGCGGTCAGGCCGGCCGCCATCTCCGTTCGCGCCAGGACGCGACCGCAGCCAGGGCGTCGAGCGATGACCGCGGCGGCAGGCGCGCCGCCGTGTGAACGGTCGGCCGCCTTGTTAGGGATGAAGCGATGCGGGGGCTCACCCGTCGGCCAGTGGCCGGCGTCGCGAACGGGACAACACGCCTGCACCCGCCGCAGCACGGTAGCGCCACGGCTCCGGGCACGGTCCAAGATGCCCGGCCGTTCTCCAAGGCGGAGGTGAACCATGCAGACGAGCCCCGAGTCCCCGTTCCGCATCGTCGACCAGGTGCCCGCGCCACACGCCAACTGGTACCGGAGCGATCCCTCCTTCCAGGCGCTGCTGCGCCGGCTGCTGTCCCCCGAGGCGATGGCCTGGCTCGAGCCGCAGCTCGACCGGATGGGCGCCGAGGCCTCGCTCAAGGTGGACCCGCTCGCGCGCATCGCCGATAGGCAGAGCCCGCAGCTCAAGAGCTTCGACCCGTTCGGCCGTCGGGTCGACGAGGTCGTCCATCACCCCGCGTACCGCGAGATGGAGCGCGTCGGCTACGGCTCCGGGATGATCGGCCTCAAGTACGACCCCGAGACCCGACAGCGCTTCCCGGCGACGTCGAACGTCATGGGCTACGCGCTGGGTTACCTGTTCGGCCAGGCGGAGAGCGGCCTGTACTGCCCCATCTGCATGACCGACGGCGCGGCGCGGGTCGTCGAGCGCTACGGCACGGCCGACCAGCAGAGGCGCGTCATCCCGCGGCTCGCCTCGCGGGACGTCGAGACGCTCTGGCGCGGCGCGATGTTCCTGACAGAGAAGCAGGGCGGCTCGGACGTGGGCGCCGCCGCGACGCGGGCCCTCAAGGACGGGAACGGCTGGCGGCTCACGGGCGAGAAGTGGTTCTGCTCCAACGTCGACGCGGAGGTGATCCTCGCGCTCGGTCGCCCGGAAGGTGCGCCGGCGGGGACCAAGGGCCTGGGGCTCTTCCTGGTCTTGCGCGAGAAGGGAAACCGGCCGGGCCTGCGCATCGACCGGATCAAGGACAAGCTGGGCGTGCGCTCCATGGCCACGGGCGAGGTGGTGCTGGACGGCGTCGAGGCGGAGCTCGTGGGGCCGGCCGACCAGGGCTTCAAGGCGATGACGGTGATGATCAACTGCTCGCGGCTCTACAACGCCGTGGCCTCCGTCGCCGTCGCTCGGCGGGCGCTGGTGGAGGCGACCCGCTACCTGCGCGAGCGCAAGACCTTCGGCGAGACGGCGCTGCGCCACCCGCTCGTCCGCGAGGCGCTGGCGAACCTGCAGGCCGCGCACCTCGCGGCGACGGCGGCGACCTTCCAGACGGCCGAGCACGTGGACCGCGCGGACGCCGGCTCGTCGCTCGACGAGCGGCGCATGCGCCTGCTCACCCCGCTGGTGAAGTACTCCACGGCGCGGCTGTCGGTGCAGGCCGCCTCGGAGGCCATCGAGCTCGATCGGCGGCAACGGCTACATCGAGGACTTCGTCACCCCGAGGCTCCTGCGCGACGCCCAGGTGCTGCCGGTCTGGGAGGGGACGACGAACATCCTGCTGCTCGACGTCCTGCGCACCTGCCAGAAGGAGCGGGGGCAGGAGCCGTTGTTCGAGGACCTCGCCGCGAGGCTGGCCTCGCCGCCCGCGGGCCTGGAGCACGAGGCGAGCGCGGTGGGCGCCCTCGCGCGGGGCCTTGCCGACGAGCTTGGTCAGCTGCTCGCCGCCGATCCCTCCCGGCAGGCAGCGCACGTTCGCCGGTGGGCGGACCGGTTCAACCTCGCGTTCTCGGTGGGGCTGCTCGTCGAGCAGGCGAAGCTGGGCGGGGACGGAGATCTGGCGGCGGCAGCGGCGCGGCGCCTGGTGCGCAACGCCCTGGAGCCGGCGCGCGAGCCGCGGGCCGACGACACGGCGGCGCTGGTCGAGCGGACGGTGCTCGAGTAGCGGCGGTTGCCCGGGGCGGCCGCGGCCTCCACGTTTGGGGCCATGAACGCCCTGCGTCTGCTCCAGAACCAGCACGACCGGTTGGAGGGACTGCTCGTCGACCTGCGGGAGGCCGCGGCGAAAGGAGACGGGCCACGCCGTGCAGCGCTCGCCGGGTTCCTCAAGGAGGCTCGAGCGCACTTCGACGCCGAGGAGCTGCAGTTCTATCCGGCGGTGAAGCCGCGGCTCATCCTGGTGGAGGCCGCACCCTTCCTGGACGAGCACTCGCCACTGCGCGCCAAGCTCGACCGGCTCGAGGCGACCGGCGAGACGGGCGGCGCCGCGTTCGACGAGGCGTGGGAGGCGATCCACGAGGCGCTCGTCCAGCACGTCAGCGACGAGGAGATCGAAATGTTCACGGAGGTGCGTCGGCGTTTCGACGTCGACGAACTCGACGCGCTCGGCGACCGGATCGAGCAGGCGCTGCCTCCCGAGGGGCCCTCGCCAGCTCCAGCGCCCGAGCCCGAGCCCGAGCCCGAGGGGGCAGCGGCGCAGCACCAGCCCGAGTCCGAGCGCGCGGAGCAGCCCCGCGAAGCGGAGCACCACCAGCACTGAGGGCGCCCGAGCTCAGCGGCCGGCGAGCGCGAGGCGCAGCCGCATCCCCAGCTCGGTGGTGTAGCCCGTCTCCACGAAGCGGATCTCGCCGTCCTTTCCGACGAAGAAGCTCGTGGGGAACGCATTGACGCCCCAGGCCCGCGCGAGCTTCTCCCTCGTCGAGCACGGAGGGGAAGGAAGCGCCGTTCTGCTGCATCCAGGCCCGCACCTTCTGGGCATCCCCCGAGTCCTCGGCGATGCCCAGCACGGCGTAGTCCTTCGAGACCGCCTCGACGTTGCCGCGCTCCGCGTTGCACACCGAGCACCAGGTCGCCCAGAAGTGCACCATCACCGGCCTGCCGCGCAGCGCCGCGAGCGTCGTGGGAGTGCCGCTGGAGACCAGGGTCCCGGCGAGGGGCGGGGCCATGCCGCTCGGGGCGTCGCGGTGCTGCCACGCGCGGATTCCCAAGAACGCGGCCACGATGAGGGCCAGCTCGCCTGCGGTGCGCAGCCATTTCTTCCGCCGTGGGCTCATGTCGTGCCATGAGAGCCGGAGAGGCCTCGCACCGGTTCAGGGCGGCAGGCTATCGTCTCCCGACTCCGGCGAGCGAACGTTCGCCCGGAAGGGAGGCACCATGGAGCGCGGCGCGCGGACCCAGCTCGGGCACGACCCCATGAAGCTCGAGCCTCGACGAGATCATGCCCGGCGCGGTCGTCATCCACGCGGATGACGAGCAGGTGCTGCTCGGGTTTCCGGAGGAGGTCTCCAAGGCCTGCTTCGCCGCGGGGAAGCGAATCTCCGCGTGGCTCTTGCCCGACGTGCGCTCGCACGCCGGCATCGCGCAGTGGGCGCTGGAGTTCCCGCTCTACGTCGCGCTCTTCGTGCAGGGCCTGTTCGCCAAGAAGAAGAAGCTGACGGTCTTCTGTCACGAGCGGGACTGGAAGGACGCGGTCGAGTACCTGCGGCTGACCTTGCTGGGCCTGACCCGGGTCGAGATGTGCGAGGCGGGGGTGAAGCCCGAAGTCGCCGAGCTCCTCGACCGCGAGGCGACCTACCTGGCGCTCAAGCGGCCCGACGGCACGGTCGCGCAGATGGACGACTTCCTGCAGCCGGTGTTCTTCGACGCCGAGGGCAAGGCCACCTTCGGCGGGCTCACGCTCCAGAGCCACGGCAACAACACCTACACCTTCGCCACCGCCGAGGACCGCGTCAGTGAATACCAGCTGAGGGTCGTGGGCGAGCAGCTGCCGCCCTACACCCGGCCCATCAGCCAGGCCACGACCCCGGTGCTGCCGCAGCAGCTCGAAGCTCATCACCCTGGGCGCCTCCAACGGCTTCGACATCGCCGGGCCGTGCAGCAACATGATCGTCCAGGCCGCCGGCCACTTCCTGCTCGTCGACAGCGGCCCCTACATCCGCCAGGTGTTGGAGGCTTCTGGGATCAGCCTCAACCAGATCGAGGGGATGATCCTCACGCACGCCCACGAGGATCACGCGGTAGGGGTCTCGGCGCTCTTGCACCTGGGCCGGCGCGTCCAGCTGTTCGTGACCCGGGAGACCGCGGAGATCGTCCGGCGCAAGCTGGCCATCCTGAACCCGGAGGTGGACCGCCCGCGGGCGCTGCTCGACGACGCCTTCGACCTCGTCTACGTCGAGCCGGGAAGGACCTTCGACTTCCTCGGCCTTTCGATGAGGTTCCACTACACCATGCACTCCATCTCCTGCGTCGGGGTGGAGCTCTCCTGCGAGGACCTGGGCGTGCACCGCCGGGTGCTGCTCACCGGCGACAACAACTCGCGCCCGGCCATCCAGAAGGCGGCCGAGGCGGGCGTGCTCTCGCCGGAGCGGAAGGCGGAGCTCGACGAGCTGTACGCGCGCCAGTGCGACCTGGTGGTCTCCGACGCCGGCGGCGGGCTCATCCACGGCGTGACCGCGGACTTCGAGGACAACAGCTCCACCAACATCGTCTACGTCCACACCGGCAAGCTGCCCGAGGAGCAGGCGCACCGCTTCACGCTGGCGGCGCCGGGCTACCGCTACACGGTGGTGCCCGAGAACAGCCGGCCGACGCCGCTGGAGCGCGACTGCGCCTTCCGCACGCTCAACCGCACCTTCGAGACCAGCCGCGACGAGTGGATCGGCACGCTGCTCGACTCCGCCACGCCGCTGTCGGTGAACCGCGGACAGATCGTGGTGCGCCAGAACGACCGGACGCAGGACTTCTTCGTGGTGCTGTCCGGCAAGCTGGAGGTCGTGCTGCAGGAGGGCGGCGACCGGCCGCACCGGGTCGCCGAGATCCACCCCGGCGAGGTCTTCGGCGAGATGGCGGTCATCATGGGCACGCCGCGCACCGCGACGGTGCGGGCCATCACCCCGGTGCGCCTCTTGCGGGTGCCGGGAGAGGCGTTCCGGAAATTCGCCCAGCAGGAGAATGTCGCCGGGCAGCTGCAGGCGCTGTGGGCCAAGCGGGCCAACATCCAGTCGGTGGACATCCTGGCGCACCTGCCCGTGAGCACCGTGAACGAGCTGGCGAAGGCCGCGCGCAAGGAGAAGGCGGGGCCGGGCCAGACGCTCATCCAGGAAGGCGCGCGGCCGGGGGACGTGTTCATCGTGGTGGAGGGCCGGCTGCAGGTCTTCAAGGGTGGGGAGCCGCTGCTGGTCAACGGGGCACCGGTAATCCTCCACCCCGGGCAGATCGTCGGCGAGGCCGGGCCCTTCCGGGAGATGCCACGCACCGCCTCCGTGGTCGCGCTCGAGGATTGCAGCCTCTTGGCCATCGGCGCCGCGGAGTTCCAGCGGATGGTCAAGCAAGTGCCGAAGCTGCACTACCAGATCTCGATGATGGTGAAGACGCGGGCGGCGAGCTAACGCGGGCAGGAATGTCACAGCAGCGTGGTAGCTCCTTTGCACCGCCCACAAGCGAGGCGGGAGGGGAGGAGAGATGCCGTTCCACAAGCTGTTCGTGCAGTTGACGTTCGCAACCGAGAACCGCGCGCCCTGGATCAAGGTGGAGGTCGAGGACCGCCTCTACCAGGTCGTCCGGGAGCGGTGTGCGGAGCTCGAGTGCAAATCCGTCGCGGTGGGCGGCATGCCCGACCACCTGCATCTGCTGGTGGAGCTGTCGCCGGCGCAGTCAATCTCAACCCTGGCCAAGGACATCCAGGTCAACTCGACCGCCGTGATGGCCCGAGTGCTGGGCGACAAGGTCCCGTTCCAGTGGCAGGAGGACTTTGGTGCGCTGACCCTGCGCGCCGAGGAGGTCGAGGCGGTCGCCCGCTACATCGAGAACCAGAAGGAACTGCACGTCCTCGGAAAGCTCTCGAAGGTGCTGGAGCGCTCCACGTGACGCGCTGCTGCTAGCGCAGCGGGAGTCCCCCCCGGCTCTGCCGGGGAGGCAGTAGAAGTTCGACAGTTCCGGGAATCTGCTTCACCCCACATTCCTCGTGCCTCCTCGGTGAATCGCAGTCTGCATGGAGGCTTCTCCCGGAACAGGATCCGCCGGCCAGCGGCGGTAAAGCCCCCGGCTCTGCCGGGGGATACTTACCCGGCGAGCTGCCGCCGGGGCTCCTCGAACTCGACTCCCGCTTCTCGCTCGTGCCCGGCCCGGTGCCACCAGCGCACCCGGCCCCGCACCTTCACCCTGCGCAAGAAGCCGATGGGGATGGAGAGCTCCACGACGCCGTCGGCGGGGAGGGGCTGTTGGGTGCGCAGCATCGCGCCGCCTTCGGAGAGCGTCAGCACCGTCCCGGTGAGCGAGGCTGGAGACTGATCGTTGAGCCACCAGCGGCCCTTGACCGGAATGGAGACGGTGCGCCGCTTCCACCTCCGTGTTGGGACGGACGCGCCCGTCTCTTCGATCAGCTGGCCCGGGATGATCGCCAGCTCAGCCTCGGTAAGCTCGGAGGCTGGCGGCGCCTGGAGGACGGGGGCACGTGCCCGCCTTGTCGCGGGCTCGGGTAGCGAGAGCACCAGGTCAGGGACGATCAGCTCGGGGATGCTCGCGATGCTCTGGGGGGCGATGGCCGGGAGCGCGGCTGGGGCGCTCCTGGGCGCCGGTCGGCGTGGGCCCCCGGCCTTCCACTGCCGCTCGTGCAGGTACGCGTCGGGGAAGGTGGCCTGCATGTGGGCGCGCAACGCGGCCGCGGTGGGCCGGGGCTGCACGGTCGCCAGGTAGTCGCGCAGATCCTCCGCCATCTCCGAGGCCCATTGGTAGCGCTGCAGGCGGTCCCGGGCGAGCGCCTTGAGGATGATGCGCTCGAGCTTCCGGTGCCAGCTCGGGGTTGAGGTCTCCCGGCGCCACGATCCGCTCCTGCGCCACTGCGCGCAGGGTGGTGAAGTCGCTCTCTCTGAGAAATAGGCGCTGCCCGGTGGCCAGCTCGTAGAGCACCACGCCCATCGAGAACAGGTCCGAGCGGCGGTCGAGCGGCAGGGCCAGGACCTGCTCGGGGCTCATGTAGCAGAACTTGCCCTTGAGGACGCCGGTCTGCGTCTTGACCGGACCGCTCTCCACCTTGGCCACGCCGAAGTCGATGAGCTTGGCCTCGCCGTCGAAGCTCACCAGGATGTTCTCGGGCGACACGTCGCGGTGAACGATGCCCATGCTCGCGCCGGCGGCGTCGAGCTTGCGATGAGCGAAGTCGAGCGCGTCGCAGATCTGCGCGGCGACCAGCGCGAGGAGGGGCAAGGGGATCGGCTGGCCCGACTGCCCACGAGCGAAGAGTGCGCGCAGGTCCGCGCCGGCGACGTACTCGAGGGCAATGAAGTAGTCAGGCCCGACCCGCCCCAGGTCGAGCACCTGCGCGATGTGCCGGTGCTTGAGCACTGCGACCAGGCGGGCCTCGTTGAGGAACATCGAGACCAACTCGGAGTCGGTGGCCAGCTGCGGCAGGAGCCGCTTGATGGCGATGACCGTGCCGTCGCCGCCCTGGCGCACGGCACGGTAGACCTCGGCCATGCCGCCCTTGCGCAGGCGTTCGACCAGGAAGTAACGACCGAAGGGGTGCAGCCCGTCGCCGTCGCTCATGTTCGCCTTCCAGGTCCACGAGGGTAACAGAGCGCGTTCGAAGCTTCACCACCGCCGAGCAGTCGAGCCCCATCTCGACTGCCTGCGGACTGCTCAGAGGCTGGCAGATAGCGCTGCCAGCTCTCTGGCAACTCTCGATCGGCTGGCAGGCTGGGAACGACGCAGCGCGAGGGCCTGGGCTGTCAACTCCGCGTTTGGCCACGCCTTTTGGCGCAGCTCCGAAAAGGCGGTCGCTGGCCTGTGCCGTGCAAGAGGGGACCCGCCGGTGCGATGCGTGCGGTGCCAAGGCAGACCGGACGCGAAGCAAGGTAAGCGGCGTACAGGAAACAGCCTTTTGGGGTGTACATTCCCGCGACCGTCGTGCTATTTGGCGACGCTCGACTCTCGGGACTCCGGAGGAACGGATGCGCGCAAGCAAGCTCTTCGGCGCAGCAGCGATGACCGTCGTTCTGTTGAGCGCGTCCGGCGCTTTCGCCAAGGAAGAGCTGAAGAGTCAGAACCCGTGGCGTGACACGGCCATCGACTACGGCCACTCGTTCTCGGCCATCTCTCTCAATAAGAATGCCGAGCCGACCTACAATCCCTACTACGCGCACTCGCTGACCATCACTCCGGTTTGGCACCTCTGGGACGACTACCTGGTCGCCAAGGTCCGTCTGGCGATGGAGCAGGAACTCACCAACAGCGACGACACCACCTACAAGAACGAGGTGGTGTTCAACGACATGCAGATCGACCTCGGGACGGCTGGCGTCACTGAGGGCATCACTGGAATCAAGAATCGCCGGCGGCGTGCGCTTCTTCCTGCCCACTTCGAAGGCGGCCGAGGCGACGACGATGTGGCTGGCCTTCGGTCCGTCCCTTTCGGTCTCTCGCAAGTTCCCGCTCCTCGAGGGCCTCACCATCGGCTACTCAGGTCGCTTCAACTTTGCCTTCTACCGCTTCACCACCATGCAGAACAGCAGCCCGTGGACACCTTGCGGTGGTGACTACAGCGGTCCCAGTTGCACGCAGTTCATCGACGGCGGGCTGCGCAATGCTTGGGGCCAACTCATCCATGGGCCGAAGCTCAGCCTGGGCATCATCGAAGGCCTCACGTTCGATTTGAGCTTCGCTTGGATCAAGTCGTACCTCTACGGTCTGAAGCCCACCGATAACACTCCTGAGACCCAGGCCAACTTCCAGCGCCAGGCTCAGGTGTTCGAAGGCGGGCTCACCTACGATGCCACGGACTTTCTCTCCGTCAGTCTCGGGTTCTCATCGATCTATGGGGACTTGGCGAGAGACGGAACGACGCAGAACCCGCTCTTCAACCGCTACACGCAGATCACGCTCGGGTTCTCGATCGCCATCGACCCGATCGTCACCAAGTTCCAGTAGTCCTCCTGTCTCTTCCCTGTCACTTCACCGCTGTCAGCTGCCGCCGTACCTCCCACCCGCCCGGAGGGATTCATGCGTAGCCGTCTGAGTCGAGCTCGTACCCGCACTCCTCGCTACCGGCCTGTTGGCCGCCTGCGCGCAGGAGCGGGCTCCCATCAACCACGTCCAGCCCAACGCGTTGCCGAAGACGTTCTTCGTCGGCAATGACCTGAAAGGTCATCAGGACGACCCGGAGTTCTACACCCGCATCCAGGTCATCGACGTGGGCTACGGCGCCAGCCAGGACGGCCTGTTCACGTCCTCGTGGGGCACGGCGGAGATGACCCGCGTCAAGTTCGTGATCGAGGAGAACTACCTCGTCGCGCGCCTGGCATACGAGCGGATCGCGGGCGCCGACGGCAAGGGCCTGGGCGCTTCTGACGACGACGGCGTCATCGTGGCGGCCTTCCCGATCATGGGCCACTTCGACATCAAGCGCGCCTACAACCCCTCCACGGGCGAGGAGATGAACATCCTCGAGGAGAACTACTCCGACCGTCCGTGGAACGAGCGCGAGTACATGCGCGTCGACTTCTCGCGCAACCTGAACGTCGACAGCTACGATTTCGACACGCTCAGCCTCATCGGCGTGTTCGGCGGCGTGACCTACGAGTCGATGGCGTACTACGTCAACGACCCGAACAGCGAGGACGCCCCGCACTTCGACGCCCAGAGCGGCTACTTCGACATCACCACCAAGGCCTTCGCCCGTCCCCAGATGATCGACCTGTCCTACCTGGGCTGGGGCATCGACAAGTTCCCGGCCTGCTTCCTCGACGCCGACGTGGGCGGCGGCGGCGCCCCGATGGCGACCTGCAACCCGGTCGAGCTGACGCTGCGCCAGGGCTTCAAGCGCGTCACCAACACCGACTTCGAGCCGCAGGAGTGGGACGGCCAGCGCTTCAAGGCTTACGGCGGCTTCTACAAGGACCGCTACGGCTACGTCCGCAACTACGGCATGACGGACGACAAGTGGCACCGCCTGCTCAGCCACTACAACATCTGGGAGCGCAGCCACTACTACACCGACCCGGTCAACATGACCGGCGCCATCGAGTGCTACACGCCGGCGACCACCAAGCCGCTCACGGCCAACCCGCACCGCGACCTCGTCGACGCTAACGGCAACGCCGGCGCCAACGGCACCGAGGACGAGTGTGAGGCCGTGACCGCCGCCACCGGCTTCGGCGGCAGCCGCTGCGACACCTTCAACCAGAAGTGCACCCTGCCGCTGCGCGCCCGCAAGGAGCAGCCCATCGTCTGGTACGTGACCACCGGCTCGAACCCCGAGGCGTACGAGGGCACCGAGTGGGCGACCCATGATTGGGACGTCGCCATGCGCGCCGCCGTCGCCGCTGGCCGCAACGCCGAGTGCCACTCCACCATCGACCCCAAGGCCGCCGACGCCGCGGATCAGCACACCAAGTGCGACACCGACTACCCGGTCTACAAGGGCCAGTTCCAGGACCAGTACGAGGCCATCCGCCTCGCCTGGGAAGTCGATGCCTGCCGCCGCAAGCTGGCCTACAGCGGCGAGAACTGCATGGACCTGGCCGATCGCCTGGCTGGCGCGGCCGAGCGCAAGCTCGAGCCCGGCGTCGTCGACGTGGCCAAGATGAAGGAGATGGTCGTGCTCTGCCACAGCCCGGTGGAGAAGACCGACCACGAGCTGTGCGCTCCTGCCAGCCTCCGCCTCCCCGACACGCTGTCGGCCGAGCGGTGCTACACCGCGCGGGTGAACAAGGACGAGAGCACCCTGGCCGACTGCGCCAAGGCCCTCAACGTGCGCATCGGCGACATCCGCTACCACACCGTCAACAACATCGCCACGCCGCAGGACCCCTCGGCCTGGGGCATCATGCTCGACTCGAATGACCCGCTCACCGGCGAGACCATCTCCGCGTCGATCAACGTCTGGACGTACATCAACGACATCTGGAGCCAGAGCGTCGTCGACACCTCGCGCCTCATCAAGGGCGAGCTGTCGGTCAGCGACGTCACCGATGGCAAGTACGTCAAGGAGTGGTCGACTCGCGCCTCCGGCGGTTCCGGTGGCGGCGTGACCCCGGGCATGACCGCGACCGACATCCAGGAACTGAAGACCGCCTTCATGAGCAAGGAGCAGGCGGAGAGCTTCAAGAAGGTGGGGCTCAAGCGCCCGCCGAAGGAGATCATCGCCAAGGCCGACAACTTCGCACGCCTGGTGACCCGCAGCGTCAAGGCCAGCTCCACCGCCGTCCCGACCAGCCGCGCCGTGTACGAGGCGCGCCGCAAGGCCGCCGTGGGCTCGGTGGTCGAGGCCGAGCTGGCCCGCAACCCGGCATGGGTGCAGTACGCCGGCGTCAACCCGAACCTGGTCGACAACGACACGCTGCTCAACCTCTCGTCTCCGCTGCGCGGCGCCAACCCGGCGCTGCTGCGTGAAGTGGCCCAGCGCCGCGAGCTGGCGCTCGCCCAGCGCGGCGGCTGCGTCCTCCGCGAGGCCCCGGCTCCGCTCGCCACCGCGCAGCTGGCCGACCAGCTCGAGGAGAAGTTCGGCAAGTTCGACAAGAACGACGAGCCGAGCAAGAAGTTCGCCCGCGCCGAGCGCATGCGCAAGTGGATCAGCGCCAAGGCCCAGCACTCGGTCATCGTCCACGAGATGGGCCACTCGATGGGCCTGCGCCACAACTTCGTGTCCAGCGCCGACGCGTTCAGCTTCCGCCCGCAGTACTGGCAGCTGCGCACCAACGACGGCAAGGTCACCGACAAGTGCCTGTGGAAGTGCCCGAACGGCCCGGCGGACTGCACGCTGACGGGCGACGTGTGCACCAACGGCGTCTGCTGGGAGACCGACGAGCGCGGCGAGCTCACCCAGATGCGCGAGACCCTGGTCGGCGAGGCAACTGCCGCCAGCTGCATCGGCCCCCGGTTCTTCGACCCCACCACCAAGACCGAGCGCGAGAACCTGATCTGGATGTTCCAGCAGGACTCGATCATGGACTACGCGGGCGAGACCTCGCAGGACCTCATCGGCCTGGGCGTCTACGACTACGCCGCCGCCCGCATGTTCTACGGCAACTCCGTGGCGGTGTTCGCCGACTCCGACATGAAGTACAACCCGGAGGACAAGGCGGCGAGCAAGAAGGCCCGCACCATCCTCGGCGTCATGGACAGCTTCGGCGGCATCGTCGGCCTGCAGTTCGACGACTACTCCGATGGCTCCGCCCAGCAGGTCCACTACTCGCAGCTCCAGAACGTGCTCGGCCTGCTGCAGAACTGCACCGACGTCGGCACTGCCGACACGCTGCGCACCACCTACCGGCCGGCGACCTGGAACGACGACGTTCACGGCGTCTGGAACCCGCTGCTCGACGGCAACTTCGTCGCGCCCGACCCCGCCAAGCCCGGCGCCTACACCCGCTGTGGCGAGCGCAAGGTCGAGTACGTGCCGTGGAACCGCCTGGCTCCGCCCGCCGGCATCGCCCGCCCCGAGAATCCCAATGCGGAGGAGTCGAGCCAGACCACCTTCGGCGACTACTACCAGGGCGGCCCGTCCATCGATCCGCAGGGCCGGGTGCGCGTGCCCTACGGCTTCGCGACCGACAGCTGGGCTGACCTCGGCAACCTGTCCGTGTACCGCCACGACAACGGCGCCGACGCCTACGAGCTGTTCGACTTCTTCATCACCCAGCAGGAGACCGGCCACATCTTCACCAACTACCGCCGGCACCGCCAGGCGTTCAGCGTGCGCAACGCCGCCAACCGCGCGCTGGAGCGCTACAACGAGAAGATGCGCGACGGCGCCAAGGGTCTGGCTCTGATGTCCAACGTCTACAAGGACTTCGCGATGGACATCGGCTACCCGTTCGACCAGCTGTGGCCGTACATCGCCGACCGCGACTTCCGCCCGAACATCCTGGCCTCCGCAGTGGCGTTCAACTACTTCACCCGCCAGATGAACCGCCCCAGCTCCGGCCCCCACTACATGAGCGACCTCGACAGCTCCATGGCCTACTCCGCCATGGACGCGGCCGGCAACCCGAACTTCACCATCATGACCATGCCCGACGGCGCCTTCGGCACCGGCCCGGTCAACACCTCCGGCAGCTGGGGCAACGTCGGCTTCGGCGGCCGCCTCATCGAGAACCGCCTGGGCAACGAGTGGGACTACGGCGAGTACCGCACGGACTACACCATCAACTGCGGCAGCTACTACGACAAGGCGTGGAGCACGATGCTGCTGACCGAGTCGGTCGACAACTTCATCTCCGACTCTCGTCGCGACTTCGTGGACGGCCGTTACCGTGCAGTCTCCATGGCCGACCTGTTCCCCGAGGGCTACCGCCGCTGGCTCGCCAACAACCTGACCAACGACAGCTGGATCAAGGCTCCGCGCATCGCGGCCGAGGTCATCTCCGGTGCGAGCCCGCGGCCCTACGTCGAGATGCCGGAGAGCCCCACCGGCGTGAGCGACTTCTGCGAGAGCGACGACGATTGCACGAAGTACGGCGCCTCCAAGTGCTGCGGAAACAGCAGGCTCGCGCTGCCCTACAGCACCGGCATGTGCATCAAGGGCGACACCTGCCCGCAGCCCTGCGGCTTCAACGACTACACGCCCAACAGCGACCCGCCTTGCGGCGAAGGCACCAGCTGCTGCCAGGGTCTTTGCTCGGCGGGCTCCTGCTACGTCGACAGCACCAAGGGGCTGGGCTGGACGAACTGGCTGGGCGCTGAAGGCCCGAAGAGCTGCTTCTGGTCTGACAAGGGCCTGGTGGTGCCGGGCACCAACGGCGAGCAGGTCTGCTCGGCGGACCCGGTCCTGCTGACCAACACCCTCCCGGTCGACCCGCAGGTGGGCTGGGAGATGCAGAAGTTCCTGGTCGCGATGACGCTGCAGTACCTGCCCGAGAACCAGATGCGCAATTGGATCGACATGATGGCCATCTGGGAGCTGGGCCGCGACAACGACCCGGGCTTCGGCAAGAACCGCATCGAGCTCCACGACCCGATCGGCCGGACCTACGTCGCCAAGACCTTCGGCAGCGAGACCATCTTCGGCAAGAGGGTGCAGCGCGGCATCGCGGCGCGCGTCCTGCAGTACGCCAACGAGCTGCTGTTCCAGGCCTACTTCACCACCCCCGGCCCGGACAACGACGGCGACGGTGAGCCCGACTGGTACCAGGTGGCCTACGACACCGACGGCCAGCCCAAGGTGCACTGCGACGATACGACCGTCGAGGTCTGCGGCTGCGAGGGCAGCGCGGCCTGCATGACCTTCCAGCGCTACGTCTCGCTCCCGGCGTTCATGCGCCAGACGCTGATGACCTACGCGCAGGGCGACCCGAGCATGAAGGGCATCTACTAGGCCCTTGGTCGTGATGATGTGACCCCGAGGGCGGCGGCCGAGAGGTCGCCGCCCTCGACTTTTGGGTGCGACCCGGCCGACGGCATCTTCGGGGGCTGATGCTTGCCGGGCAGGCAGCCGAGCCCCAGCCTCGCGCATGAGCTACGACCGACCGGCGCAAGGCGCCTTCCCCACCAGCACGGGCACGACCTTCCGGGTGTGGGCGCCCGCGACGAAGGCGCTCTCCCTCTCCATCGAGGACGGGACGATGGTGCCGCTCGAGCGGGACGGGCAGGGCTACTTCCAGGCGCACCTGCCAGGGGTGAGGCCGGGGGCGCGCTACCACTACGTCTTCCCCGACGGACGCCGGCGCCCCAATCCCGCCTCCCGGCTGCAGGAGGAGTCGGTGCACGGTCCCTCGACCGTGGTGGATCTGCAGTTTGGCTGGTCCGACCACCGCTGGCGGGGGATCGCGCAGGAGCAGCTCGTGTTCTACGAGCTCCACGTCGGGACCTTCACGCCCGAGGGGACGTTGGAGGCGGTCGTCCCGCGGCTGGGGGCGCTGCGCGAGCTGGGGATCACCGCGCTGGAGCTGATGCCGCTCGCGGCCTTCGATGGGACGCACGGCTGGGGCTACGACGGGGTGCAACCGTACGCAGTGCACTCGGCCTACGGAGGGCCGCGCGCGCTCCAGCGGTTGGTCGACGCCGCGCACGCTGCGGGCCTCGCCGTGTTCCTGGACGTCGTCTACAACCACCTGGGTCCCTCGGGCTGCTACCTGCGCGACTTCGGCCCGTACTTCACCAGCCGCCACCAGACGCCGTGGGGCGACGCGGTCAACTACGACGGCGAGGAGGCCGGCCCGGTCCGCCGGTTCTTCATCGACAACGCCCTCGCGTGGATCCACGACTTCCACCTCGACGGCCTGCGGCTGGACGCGGTGCACGGCATCCGCGACGACTCCTCTCGTCACCTCGTCGCCGAGCTCAACGAGGAGGTCCTGGCGCTCTCCGGCCGCCTCGGCAGGCAGGTCCACGTAGTGGCCGAGAGCGACCTGAACGATCCCGTCGTGGTGCAGGCGGTCGGGGAGGGTGGATGGGGGCTGGCCGCGCAGTGGAGCGACGACTTTCACCACGCCCTGCACGCCCTGCTGACCGGAGAGCGCGCGGGCTACTACGCCGACTTCGGAGACGTGGAGCACCTGGCCAAGGCCTACTCCGAAGCGTACGTGCTCACCGGACAGCTCTCGAGATACCGCAAGCGTCCCTACGGGCAGCCGGCGCTCGGGTTCCCAGGACGGCGCTTCGTGGTGGCGTCGCAGAACCACGACCAGGTCGGCAACCGGGCGATGGGCGACCGGCTGGCGGCGGCGCTGCCGCAGGAGGCGCTGCGGCTCGCGGCTGCCGCGACCATCCTCTCGCCGTTCCTGCCCCTGCTCTTCATGGGAGAGGAGTACGGGGAGCCGGCACCGTTCCAGTACTTCACGAGCTTCGCCGACGAGGCGCTGGGCCGTGCTGTCTGCGAGGGCCGGCGCCGCGAGTTCGCGACCTTCGACTGGAAGGTCCAGGTGCCCGACCCGCAGGACGCGGCGACCTTCGAGCGCTCGCGCATCGACTTCGGGCTGGCGGAGTCGAGCCGGGCAAGACGCTGCGCGCCTTCTACCGGGCCCTCCTCCAGCTGCGGCGCACCGTGCCCGCCCTCGCCGAGGACGCCCAGGAGCTGGTGGAGACCACGCTGTTCCCGCCGGGGCGAAGCCTGCTCGTCCGCCGGCGCGGCGCCCTCGCGGACGCCGTCCTGGCGCTCAACTTCGCCGCGGAGCGCGCGGTCATCGAGGATCCGCGCGGGCGTTGGCGCGTGATGCTCGACTCCTGGGCCCCGGAGTTCGCCGGGCCCTCGCCCTGGGCGCTGCCGCCGGAGACCGAGGACCGGCTGGCGCTGGGGCCCTGGCACGCGGCGCTGCTCGTCCGCTACGGCTAGCGCTGCTCCGCGTCGCGACGGGCGTTCGTCACGTCCCGCGACGCCCGGACGCTCCATCCCTCCCCTCCCGTGAGGAAGGTGCGACAGGCACGCACCTTGCTCCTGCCCTTGCCCGGCGAAGGTGATGGGGCAGCGGGACGGGAGGGGCGCCGTGACTCTTGCTTGTCTTCCACTCAATGAGCGCCCGCGTGAGCGGCTTCTGGCGCAGGGCGGCGGGGCACTGACCGACGCCGAGCTGCTCGCGACGCTCTTGGGCAGCGGCACCCGGGGCGCCTCGGCGCTCGACGTCGCGCGCGATCTCATCAGCACCTACGGCGATCTCCCCGCGCTCGGGCGCGCCGCGGCCGCGGACCTCGCCCGGCTGCGCGGGGTGGGCAAGGCCAAGGCCTGCGCGCTGGCCGCGGCGCTGGAGATAGGCAGGCGCGCCCAGACCCCGAGGCAGGTGCGGCCCGCGGTGCGGGTCTCCGGCGACGTCTTCGCCTTCTACGGACCGCGGCTCGGGCACCTCAACCACGAGGTGTTCCACGTCATGTGCCTGGACACCAAGCACCGGCTCCTGCGCGACGCGCGGGTGGTCGAGGGCGGGCTGACGACCTGCTCGGTGCTGCCGCGTGAGGTCTACGCGCCGGCGCTGCGCGAAGGGGCGGCGGCGGTGGTCTTCGTCCACAACCACCCCAGCGGCGACCCGACCCCGTCGACCGACGACCTGGCGTTGACCGCGCGGCTCAAGCAGGCGGGCACGGTCCTGGGGATCAAGCCGCTGGACCACATCATCATCGGAGAGGGGCGGTACGTGAGCCTGGTGGACGAGGGGCACTTCGCGTCGCTGTGAAGCAGTGGGGGCCGGCCAGCTGCGGCGGCATAACGAGGGGAGGGGGACATGAGGGTGGGGCTGGAAGCTGCGGCGGCGTTCGCACTGCTGGCGTCGGGATGTGGGCTGGGGCGCAGCGTCCACACGGTCGACCGGGTCGAGGATGGCCGGGCGGTGCTCCTCGACGAGCAGGGCCAGACGGTCGTCGTCCGGGCCTCGGAGCTGCCGCAGGCGCCGCACGAGGGCGACGTGCTCGTGGACTTCAAGACCGACGAGAAGGAGCGGGAGCGGCTGCTCTTCGACCTGCGCGAGCGCCGGAACCGGCTGCTGCAGAGGTCGGGCGGGACCTCGGGCGACTTCTCGTTGGAGGGGCCATGAGCCCGGTCGCCGAGCTTCGACCAGGCGCTGCGCGAGGTCTTCGGCTTCGAGTCCTTCCGGGCCCACCAGCGCGAGGTGATCGAGTCGGTGCTCTCGGGGCGGCCGACGGTCGCGGTGATGCCCACCGGCGGGGGAAAGAGCCTGTGCTACCAGCTGCCGGCGGTGCTGCTGCCCGGCGTGACGCTGGTCGTCTCGCCGCTCATCGCGTTGATGAAGGACCAGACCGACTCGCTGGCGGCGCGCGGCATCCCGGCGACGTTCGTGAACTCGACCCTGTCCGAGCGCGAGCGGCAGGACCGGACCTTCGCCGCGGCGCAGGGGGCCTACAAGCTGCTCTACGTCGCGCCGGAGCGCTTCCGCAGCCCGCGCTTCGTCGCCGCGCTGGAGAAGACCGCCATCTCGCTGTTCGCGGTCGACGAGGCGCACTGCATCTCGCAGTGGGGGCACGACTTCCGGCCGGACTACGCGCGGCTGGGAGAGTTCCGCGCGCAGCTCAAGGCGCCGCGAACCCTGGCGCTCACCGCGACCGCGACGCCCGAGGTGCGCCGCGACGTGTGCCGGGCGCTGCGCCTCGAGTCGCCGGCGGTGATGGTCGCCGGGTTCGACCGCCCCAACCTGCACCTGGAGGTCCGGAGGGTCAGCTCCGAGCGGGAGAAGGCGGCGTGCGCCGGCGCCGTCGCCCTGCGCGGGGGCAGCGGCATCGTCTACACCGCTACCCGCCGCTCCGCCGAGCGCATGACCGCGCACCTCGCAGCCCAAGGCGTGCCCGTCCTCTGCTATCACGCGGGCCTGCCCGACCAGGTGCGCAAGGCGACGCAGGAGGCCTTCATGGCCAGTGCCCGCTCGGTGGTGGTGGCTACGAACGCCTTCGGGATGGGCGTCGACAAGGCGGACCTGCGCTTCGTCGTCCACGCCGACGTGCCCCGCTCCATCGAGGCCTACTACCAGGAGGTGGGCCGCGCGGGACGAGACGGGCAGGCGGCCTTGGCGCTGCTGCTGTTCAACCACCATGACGTCATCCTCCAGGAGCGGCTCATCGAGAGCGCCCATCCCGCGGGCGACTTGCTGGGCGATCTGTGGGACCTGCTCCGCTCCGGCCTGCCCGGCAGCGGCGGGGTCGCCAGCCTGGCCGAGCAGCTGGGGGCCCGGGAGGGGCAGGTGTCGGCGGCGCTCAAGCTCCTGGAGCAGGCCGGACACCTCGAGCGCAGCGGGAGCGATCCGGTGGCCGAGCTGACGATGGTGCCGGCGGTGGCGCGGGCGCTGGTGCGCGAGCGGGCGCTCGACCAGCGGGCCGCGTTCATCGCGGTGGAGGAGGAGCTGGGAGGGGGCGGCGGGCCCAAGGAGGTCTCGCTCGAGGCGGCGGCGCGCAGGGCGGGCATGACCCACGAGTCCTTCCGGCGGGCGCTGGCCGCGCTCGAGGTGGCCGGCATCGTCCGCTGCCGGGGCCTGGTGCGCGGGGTCCGCGTCCTCGAGCCCGAGCTGCCGCGCACGGCGCTGCGGGTGAACCTGGAGGCGGTGTTCGTCCGGCGGCAGCGCGAGAAGCTCTTGCTCAAGGCCATGACCCGCTACGCCTACGCCCGGACCTGCCGCCGCCGCTTCCTCTTGGGGTACTTCGGCGAGCCCGGCCGTCAGGCCTGCCCCGCCTGCGACGTCTGCGCGGGCCACCAGGTCGAGCCCGGCGCTCCGGCGCGCGCGGTCCGCAACGCCGCCAGCCGGACGGTGCGCAAGAGCGCCACGCTGCGCGCCACGCTCGAGCTCTTCCGCGGAGGCATGGAGGTGGGGGAGATCGCTCGGGTGCGAGGACTGGGTGCGGAGACCGTCCTGCGGCATCTCGCTGAGCTGACGGAGGCCGGGGAGGCGCTGGACGTCGGTCGGCTGGTCGAGGCCGACCGCGCCGCGCAAATCGTGGAGGCGGCCCGCTCGGCGGCGCCGTTCCTGTCGGCCATCAAGCGGGCGCTGCCGCCGGATTTCACCTACACGGAGATCCAGCTCGTCCTGGCGGCGCGGCGTGGGCAGGCGAAGCCGCCCTCCCCGGACTTCGAAGCCCAAGCCGTCGAGCGCCCAACGGATAGTCCGGCGCTTGACCCGAAGCCCGAAGCCCCAGGACCCGGTGCTTGACCCGAAGCCCGAAGTCCGGAGCCCGATTCTACTGCAGGCCAAGCGCCAGCTTGACGTATTCGGCGGTGATGGTCGCCTCGAACGAGCCGTCGGGGAGCGGCTGCACCATGCCGCTGTTCCACGGGTCGTACTCCAGTGGCTGGACGAGCTTGGTGAAGACGGTGCGCAGGGAGCGGGCGCCGGCGCGCGCGTTCTTGGCCGCCTGCTCGGCCACCATCCCGGCGGCGACGTCGTCGATGTGCAGCTGGATGCCCAGCATCTTGAAGTAGCTGCGCGAGCGCGACAGCGGTGAGTCCAGGCCGCTGACGAGGATCTCCTTGAGGGTCGGGTAGTCCAGGTCCGCCAGCAGCTGCACGCTGTCGAAGCGGCCCACGAACTGCGGGACCATGCCGTAGCGGTACAGGTCCTCCATCTTGAAGTAGTCGCCGAGCTTGAAGCGCTGCTCGATGCGCAGCCTCCCGTCCGCCCCGCGCACCATCTGCGAGAAGGTCTTCTCGCCCGACTCCGGCGCGGTGACGCGCTGATAGACCTGGTCGTAGAGGCCCTCGAACGCGCCGCCGCACAGGAACATCATCCCGCCGGTGCGCACCTCCAGCGTCCGGGGCTTCTCCTGCCCTCCCTCGAGCACGCTCGCCTTGTAGGTGACCGTGCCTCCCTCCATCAACGTCAGCAGGCCCTGCTGCAGCACGATGCCCACCGGGTTGGCGTGCCCGCCCACCGAGGTCGCCATCTTGTCGATCTCGTCGATGCAGACCGTCGCCTTCTCCATCGCCGAGACCAGCTCCTCCGCGGTCGCCGCGCGGCCCAGCAGCGCCCGGGCCCGCTGCTCGATGGCCGCGAGCAGCCGCTCGGGCCGGAACTCCAGCCGCTCGGCGTCGACCAGCAGGTTGGCGTTGGTGATGGCCATGGCGCGGAAGGGGGCGAGCTCCGGCACCTCGCGGTACATCCGCTGGATGTTGGCCATGATGGTCGTCTTGCCGGTGCCCGAGCTGCCCATCAGCATCAGGTGGCCGGAGACGCGCCCGGTGATGTGCTTGTAGAGCGCCAGCGAGACCGCGCGCAGCACGTCCTCCTGGCCCAGCACGCCCTTCTTCAGCTCCTGGTGGAGGATGGGCGGCGCGAGCTGGACGAGGGGCCGGAGCGGCGGGGGCTGGGGAGCGGGCATGGCGGTCTTTCCTTTTGGGGACGAAGCCTAGCAGTGGAGCCCAAGGCCCGTCCCGGGTAGCCTGCCGGCCACCTCGGGAGAGACCCGCATGGCCACGCAAGACGCGGTGAAGGCTCACTACGACGCGATCGGCGCGCTCTACGACGCCGAGAACGACGCCGACGTGCAGGACCTGTCGTTCTGGTCGGCGATGGCCTCGCGCACCGGCGGCCCCATCCTCGAGCTGGCGTGCGGCAGCGGACGGGTCCTCTCGGCGCTCGTCGACCCGCAGTGGGCGCCGGTGGTGGGGCTGGACCTCTCGCAGTCGTTCCTCGACCGGGCACGTGGCCGGATGGCCGCTCATGCCGCCGGCGGCCCGATGCTCGAGTCCGGCCAGCTCAAGCTCGTCGAAGGCGACATGCGCGCCTTCGACCTGCCGATGGGCGAGGGCTATGCGCTGGTGGTCATCGCCCTCAACTCGTTCCTGCACCTCGTCGAGCCCAAGGACCAGCTCGCGTGCCTGAAGGAAGTCGCGCGGCACCTCAAGCCCGGCGGCGTGCTGGCGATGGAGGTCTTCAACCCGGAGAACAAGGACCGGCATCCGGGCGTGCACGGCTTGGAGCTGGTCGCCGATTTCCATCACCCCGAGACGGGCGAGCGGGTGCAGCGCTTCGCGAACGTGAGCACCGACCTCGCCACGCAGCGCCGGCGGTACGTGAACCTGTACGACACACTCTCGGCCGACGGCGCCATCCGGCGCACGGTGCGCGAGTTCGTGCTGCGCTACGTCTACCGCCACGAGCTGGAGAGGCTGCTCGAGCAGGCGGGGCTGGCGGTGGAGGCGGTGTACGGCGGCTACGAGTTCGAGCCGTACACCGGGCGCGAGGACCTGATGCTCTTCGTGGCCAACAAGCCGGAATAGGGTGGGGCGTGCCTATATAAGGATGCGGGCCAAGTCCGAAATCCCCAGGAAGTCCGGAGCATTGGAAAACGGGATTTCACGAATCGCCGGATTGCTCCGTGATGGCGCAGGGTTGCGGGAAGCCTCCGCAGACTGTCGAGGCGGTGAATCGGGGCGCCACTGTTGCCACGTGGCAACAGTGAGCCCGAGTCGGGCCTACTCGAATGGCGGCTTGCGCCGCCGCGCGGCATAGAGCCAGCCGGCGGCCAGCAGCATCCCCAGCAACGTCGCCTGGACGAGGATCGCCGTCACGGTGATGCCGGAGATGAGCACGCGGTTCCAGAACGGCGGCAGGTCGCCGATGGCCGAGGCGCGCAAGTAGAGCTCGAGCAGCCCCGAGGCCCGGATGGCGTAGAAGGGCAGGCTGTCGAGGAACTCGAGCGCCGCGGTGGCCCACTGAGCACCGGCCCGGCGTCCGAGCTCGGCGACCAGGCCGATTACCAGGTAGGCGACGACGAGGCCCCAGGCCTGCTCGTAGACCATGGTCAGCACGGCGCGCCAGAGAGAAGGCGGGTCGGCAGGGCTCAGGGTGTCGCCAGGAGGCGGCGCTTCGTCTTGAGTCGGCTCGGTCAGATCGTCTCTCGTCGGCGCTGGGGCTCGGGCAGCGGGCCTTGGTCATCCCGGCCCGCTGCGTTGAGGCGGCCTCTCACTTCTTCGGCGCCTGCTCGGGGGCGGGAGCCTGGCTCGCGCTCTCGGCCTTCTTCTGGAGGATGGTGAGGAACTTCTTGGCCGTCGGCGCGTCCGGGCCTTGCGGCGCGATGCGCAGGTAGGCCTCGAACTCGGCGATGGACCGCTGGAGCTGGGCCGGGTCGCGCGCCAGCGAGGCGGCGAGGGCCAGGTGCGCTTCGGCGATGGCCGGGTCCGCCGCCACCACGCGGGAGAGGCTCCTGGATGGCCAGCGCGTCTTCCTTGTTGGCCCCAGCGACGAGCGCCTGGGCGAAGTGCGCGTCGGCGTTGGCGTCGTCGGCCTCGACCGCTCGCTTGGCCAGCGCCGCGGCGTTGGTCTTGTCCGCCAGCGCCAGGTGGACGCGGGCGGCCAGCGCCAGGGCGCGCGCCTTGTACTGCGCGTTCTTGTCGAGCTCGTTCACCAGCGCATCGGCTTCCTTGAGCACCCGCTTGGCGTTCTTGGGCAGCGCCGCCGCCACCAGGCCGAGGCGGGCGCGCGGGTTGCCCCGGTCGTTCTTGAGCGCCGTGTCGAAGGCCGCGATGGCCTTGGCGTTGTTGCCCACCTTGATGAGGGTCTCGCCCAGGTCGCACCAGGCCACCGGGTCGCGCGGGGCGGCCTTGGTCGCCTTCTCCAGCCCCTTGAGAGCCTCTTGGGCATCGCCTGCGGCGAGCGAGAGCTGCGCCGCCAACCGGCCCGTCTCGGGATCCTTCGGGTCGAGCTTGGCCGCCGTGGTCATGTGCGAGCGCGCGCCGTTCAAATCGCCCAGCGCCATCATCGCCCGCGCGATGCCGCGGTGGGACGCCGGGGTCGGGGAGAGCGTCAGCGCCGCCTCGAACTCGGCCTGCGCGGGCCGCGCCTCGCCCAGCGCCAGCAGCGCCTGGCCCAGGGCGATGCGCGCCTCGAGGTGGAACTTGTTGCGCGCGACCGCGGTGGTGAGGTTCTGCTTGGCCTCGGCGAAGCGAGCGTTCTTCAGCTGCAGGCGGCCCAGGCTGCAGGCCCCTTCCCAGTCACGGCGGTCGGCGAGCGCCTTGCTGAAGGCCGCGGCGGCCTCGGTCTCCTTGCTGTCGTCGAGCAGCAGCTGCCCCAGCGCGACGTACGCCGTCGAGCGGCCCTTGGAGGCCATGCCCGAGGTGCTCTGCAGCACCTTGAAGGCCACGTCGCGCTGGCCGGTCGCCGCGTCGATCATCGCCAGGTAGATGGCGGCCTCCGCGGGGACCTTGCCGTTGCGTGCGGTGGCGGCAAGCTCCTCGCGGGCCTTGGCGTGCTGGCCCAGCGCGAGGCGGGCCAGTCCCTTGACGACGTGCAGCCGGCGGTCGTCGGCGAAGTTGCCCTCGGCGGCCTTGATGGCGTCGCCATACTTGCCCCGGGCGATGAGCGCGCGCGCCAGCTCCTCGCGCAGTGAGGCGTCGTCGCGGCGGCGGTCGGCGGCCTTGCGGTACGCCGACTCCGCCTGGTCGTAGTTGCCCGCGTAGGCCTGGATGGAGCCCAGGGCGGCGTAGAAGTCGGCGGCGCGCTCGGGGTGTTCGGTGGCTCCGTTGGAGAGCATCGAAGAGGCGTCAGCGAGCTTGCCCTGCATGCCCAGGACGCGTCCCTCGACCAGCGTCAGGTCCATGCGCAGGCCCACGGGCCAGGCGCTCGAGCCTTCCTGAACGGACTCGAAGGCGGTCTTGGCCGCCGCCATCTCGGTGCCCAGCTCGTTCGGGTCTCCGCCCAGCTCCAGCTTGGCCTTGACCAGGCCCAGGATGGCCGGGACGTGCTCTGGCGAGGCGAGCTTGGCGTTGCCGAAGAACCGCGCGGCCTGCTCCGGCTCGCTGGACAGGTAGTAGTCGCCCAGGGCGACCAGCGTCGCCACGTGGCCGGAGTCGGCCTTGGTGGCCTGCTCGAAGCGCGCGAGCGCCTCTTCCGTCTTCCCGCTGCCCATGAGCAGCCGGCCGGCGAGCGAGTGGACCTCGGCGGTCTCGAAGGGCGTCGGCAGATCCTTGGCGGTGGCGCTCAGGAGCGGCGCCTTGGCGGCCTCGAGCGCGGTCGGATCGGACGCGACGAGGTAGGGGATGGCCAGCGCCAGACCCGGGTGCGACTCGGCGGCCGCGGGCAGCTGCTTCTCGGCCGCGGTCTTGCGGCCCGGCTCCTGGCCGAAGTAGCGGAACAGCGCCGCGTTGGAGTAGGCGATGGCCGCCTGGCAGTCCTTGTCCTGCGCCATCGAGAGGCCGCGCTCGGCGAGCTCGATCGATTGCCGGTACCCGGCGGGCGTTCCCAGCGCCAGGGCGCGGAAGGCCTGCGAGCGCAGGCTGATGAGGTCGGTGCCGCGGTTCTGCAGGCGGGTCGCGCGGTAGATGACGAAGCCGCCGACGGCCGCGGCGAGCACCGCCGCGCTGACGCTGATGAGCAGCCAGTTCTTGCGCCAGAAGGTGGGCGGAGGGGTGGCGAGCAGCTTCTCGCGCAGCTCGCGCTCGTACTCGCGAGCGATGTCCGCGGCGGCCTCGGGGGCCAGCACGACGCTGGGGATCTCGTCGACGGTGGCCGAGGGCGTCGGCGGCATCGAGGGCAGCTCGGGCAGGAGCCTCGAGTCGTTCTTGGGCAGCGGCGGCGCTCCGAACAGGCCCGGGGCGACCTGGACGCTCTGCTCCGGCGAGGGCCTGGGCGGCGGGCCAGCCGGGACCCGGCGGAGAGCGGGCGCTGCCGGCTCTTCCTCGTCGTCCGGCAAGAGGTCGAGCTCGGGGAGCAGGCCTCCGTTCGCAGGCTTGGACGGTGGGGAGATGGAGCTCGGGTCGGGGAGCGCCGGCATCGGGTCCGGCGTCAGGATGGGCGGCGGCGGTGGCCTGGCGGCCGAGACGGGCGCGGCAGGCGCAGGAGACGCCACCGCGGGCATCTCGGGAGCCGTAGCCGCCGGCGCATCGGCGGTGGTGCTCGCGGCGGGCGCAGGCGCGCTCGAAGCAGCCGCCGCGGTCGCCGGGACGGGCTCGAGCTTGGGCACCGGGGCCGCGCCGGGCTGGCCCTTCTCCGCCTCCTGGGCGCGCGCGGCGAGCGACTGGAAGACGCCGGTCAGGCCAGGAAGGACCTCGTCGTCGTTGCCGTCGGGTGCCGCAGGCGAGGACGAAGGGGAGGGGGCCATCGTCTCGGCGGGCGGCCCGTTGAGCGGCACGGTGCGCCCCTCGAGATCGCCGCCGCTGGACGGAGTCTCGAGCCAGGGGACCTCGTCCTTGTGAGCGGGCGGCGCAGGAGTCGCGGGCACCGCTCCGGCGGCCGTGTTGAGAAGCTGTTGCACCGACGGCGGCATGACCTGGGTCGGAGGGCCGTCGGGGTTGGGCTGGCCGCCCAGACCCTGGAAGACGTCGGACAGACCGCGGACCGTCTCCGGAGGAGGACCGTCTTCGAGGTCGGCACCGGGACGGGCCCCAGACGGCGTGGCGCTGGGGCCGAGGGCGGCGGCGATTGCGGGACCGGGCTGGTAGGGCTTGACGTCGACGACGGTGGGATCGGCCTGAGCCGCGGGGCCCGGGTCGACCATGGTGTGGTCGGGGGTGGCGCTGGTGGGGGCCACGCCCTTCTGGCCGCGCTGCGCCTGATCGAGCCACTGGCGGACGCGGTTGTCCGAGGGCTGCAGGGCGACGGCCTTCTTGAGGATGGGGATGGCGGAGCGGAACAGGCCCTTGTGGAGCAGCACCTCGCCGATAAGGTTGTAGGCGCTGGGGTTCTCCTTGTCGATGGCGATGGCCTTGTCGAACTGGTCCATCGCGTCGGCCGGGCGTCCGCAGCCGATGAGGGCCTTGCCCCAGAGCACGCGGCCGACGACGGAGTCGGGGTGGTGTTCGAGGCCGGACTTGCAGACCTCGGCGGCCTTGCCCGGCTCGCCCCTGTCGATCAGGGCCTTGGCCAGCTCCACGAACACCAGGCTCCCTGGATCGCTCTCGAGGATCTGCTGGTACTTCTCGACCATCCCCTTGGCCATGAACGCTCCGGTCCCCACGCGCTGAATCACTGAGAAAAAAGCCGCCCGATGCTAGCAAATGGCGGCGGTGCTTGAAACGACGCTCACGCCCCCCTATGGTCGGCCCCCGAAGCCCGCAGTCAGGAGCCCTTCCATGCGCTTTCGCCTCGCCGTGCTGACCCTGGTCGCGCTCGCCGCGGTCGCCTGCACGCACCTCAAGCCGACGGGCACCGCCGATGCGCTCAAGCAGTCTGCCGAGACCTTCTTCCGGTTCCAGCGATGGGGCCCCGACCTGCGTGGCGCCGCCCAGGTGCTGCTGCCGGAGGCCCAGCAGGACTGGCTGAACAAGGCGCTCGACGCCAAGGACGACGAGAACCTGAAGCTCACTGAGTCCGAGCTGGACGACCTGAAGCTGCGCAACGACGGGACGGCCACCACGGTGACCCGCGTGACCTGGTATCGCCTGCCATCGGTGAGCACCAAGACCGAGCGGGTGACCGTCGAGTGGGTCGACCGAGCGGGCATCTGGTACGTCGCCGCCGTCACCAACGGGCCCCTCCCGCTGCTGGCGATCCCCCAGGCCCCGGCAGAGGCCGATGCAGGAACGGCTCCGTAGCCGAGGGGCAAGGTTTCGAGCCGGTTCGAGGGTACGCAGGGCTGAATTGACGGCCGGCTGCTGGGCGTGGAAGGACAAGCGCCCGGTCGTACCCGACGGGTTCGACCGGGGGACTGCAAACATGCGAACCGCCGTCATCGCCGCCTCGCTCGCGGCCCTGGCCCTCGGGGCAGGGTGCGAGCGGACCCAGCAAGTGCCCGTGCCGCCGGCCGTCCGGTGGGTGCAGGGGCCCGATGCAGCGGCGCTGCCTCCGGTCCAGGCCCAGGCCCCCATCGCTCCCGAGGAATCGCAGGAGATCGTGATCGGCGAGGTCGGGCCCATGTCCGGCCTGCAGGCGTCGTTTGGCGAGTCGACGCACCGGGGCATCGAGCTGGCGGTTCGGCTGCTGAACGAGAAGGGCGGCGTCAAAGGAAGGACGCTCAGGGTCAAGCTGGTCGACGACAAGGGCAAGCCCGAGCAGGCGGCCGCCGCCGTCGAGCAGCTGGCCGGCGAGAAGGTCGTCCTGGTCCTGGGAGAGGCGACGAGCGCCCCGGCGCTCGCGATGGCGGAGGTCGCCGAGCGGCACAAGGTCCCGATGATCTCCCACGCCGCGACCAGCCCCCGGGTGACCGAGGGCCACGCCTACGTCTTCCGCGTCTGCTTCACCGACCCGTTCCAGGGGGCGGTGATGGCGAAGTTCGTCCGCGAGAGGCTGGCGCTGACCCGGGTCGCGGTGCTCAAGGACGCGAAGAACGACTACTCCGCGGGCCTGGCTCAGGCGTTCGTCGCCCGGCTCAAGGCCCTGGGTGGCAAGGTGGTCAAGGAGGAGAGCTTCACCACGGGCGACCTGGGCTTCAAGGCGCAGCTCACCGCCATCAAGTCAGCGGGCGCGGAGGCCATCTACGTCCCCGGCTACTACGGCGACGTGGCGGCCATCGCCAAGCAGGCCAAGGGGATGGGGCTGGCGATTCCGCTGCTGGGCGGCGACGGCTGGAGCTCGGGGAAGCTCACCACCGTGGGAGGCGCGGCCGTCGACGGCTGCTACTTCACCGACCACTACTCCACGCAGGACCCGTCTCCGCGCACCCAGGAGTTCCTGGCTGAGTACAAGGCTTCCTATGGCGGCGCGGAGCCGGACAGCTTCGCCGCCCTCGGCTACGACGCCCTCCGCGTGGCCGCCAATGCCATCGCCCGGGCAAAGAGCCTGGCCGCGGACGACGTGCGAGACGCCATCGCCACGACCAAGGACTTCGACGGGGTGACCGGGGCGATCACCATCGACGCCAGGCACGACGCAGCCAAGGCCGCGGTGGTGCTCAAGGTGCAGGGCGGAAGGCCCGTGTACCAGACGACGGTGGCGCCCTGAGGAAGCGCGGTCTTCGTCCGACGGACTAGACGAAGAGCGCAGCCACCAGCGTCGAAGCGATCGGGATCGACAGGTTGTCGTCGAGCTTCGGGCCGCTGAAGAGCTCGGCGACGGCGCCCACCAGCGAGGCCAGGCTGGCGGCGAGCAGCTTGTTCGCGAGGGAGGTCTCGGGGAAGAAGAGCATCAGGTACGTGCCCGCGACGAGCGTCCCCGCCGCCACGAAGGCGAGCGAGCCGACCAGGCTCTTCGAGCGGTAGAGCTTGAGCGTCCCGAACCGCCGTCCCAGCCACGCCGCCGCCGGGTCTCCGAAGGCCAGGATGAGCGCGCCGGTGAGCACCGCGGGCTTGGAGAAGACCGGCGCCACCAGCGCCAGGGCCATGACGTACAGGGTCGAGGAGTTGACCCGGTAGTACTCGCGGGGCCGCGCGATGCTGTGGAACAGCTTGGCCGCCAGGAAGTGGTTCCAGCGCTCGGAGAAGCGCCGGGTGATCTCCAGCGTCCCGAACACGGCGAGGATGGAGAGCAGCACCACCTCCGCCTGGAACGTCGTGAGGAAGAACTGGTACATCACCGTCGCCACGACGCCCGACGAGATGTGGAAGAGCGTGCGCGGGCCCATCAGCGGCCGCAGCGAGCCCAGCTGGACCGCCTCGGTCTCGCCGGTGCGCGAGGCGGCGCGGCGGGCGGCCAGCCACTGCTCGTAGGCCCGGGTCGCTTCGTCGTAGCGGGCGCGCACGTAGTCCTTGGCCGCGCCGCTGTCGAGCGCCTTCTTCAGGTCGTGCAGCGCCGCGCTCATCCGCGCCCAGGAGGTGCCCCAGCTCGTCTCCGCCTGCGGAGCAGGGAGCTCCTCGACGATGCGCGACACCTGGGCCAGCGCCTCTTCGCGCCGCCCACGCTTGAGGTAGCGCGGCAGCCGCTCGAGGAAGTCCTTGAGCTTGCGCGTGTACTCCACCATCTGGAGGTCGAGGGCGTTGTTGGCAAGTTCGGTCGACATGCGCAGTCCTCGGCGGAGGGGACGAAAAGGCGTGTCACTGTACTCGTCCGCCCTCCCTGCGTCCTCGCGCACTGCGTAGGGGATGCATCTTTTTACGTTGGCGAAACACGAGACGAACCCGCCTCCAGCCCTGAACCCTGTCCATCGGAAGTGGCCGGGATTGCCCGCGATTTGGGAGGGGGCGCCTGCTTGCTATCCAACCGCACGAAATCACGGCGGTTTGGCTTGAGGTCCGCGGCGTCGCCCGTCATCCGAGCGGGGGCCGTGGCTGGTGGAGGCACGCGAGCGCTGGTTGGACCGCCAAGGTCGCCAAGGGACCAAGGTCGCCATGAACGACTTCGTTGCTCGGCTTCGGAGCGCCATGCGAGCATCCGCCCGCCTTGGACCCCTCCCTCCGCCGACTGCTGTCGCTGCTCCGGCCGCACCGCGGGCCGCTTGCGTGGGCCGTGGTGGCCTCGCTGGTGGCCGCGGCGGCCACCTCGGCCTACGCGTTCTTGCTGGGGCCTCTGCTCAAGGCCTTGCTCACCGGGGCCTCGGCCCTCGTCGGCCTCCCGCTGCTCTCGCGCATCGAGGCCGGCCGCGTGCTCTTCGTCCTTCCGGCGGCGCTCGTGGGCTCGGCCGTGGTACGAGCGCTGGCGCAGGCGGCCCAGACCTATCTGACCGCGGTGACGGGACAGCGCGTCGTGGCCGAGGTCCGGCGCAGCCTCTACGCCCGGTACCTCTCGTTGCCCCAGGCCTCTCTGGGCGAGCGTGCGAGCGGAGACCTGCTCGCCCGGTTCTCGGCCGACGTCCAGGGTGTGGAGCAGGCGCTCACCGTCGCCATCGCCACCCTCGTCCGCGACGTGCTGCAGGTCGTCGCGCTGCTCGGGGTCTGCGCCTACCTCGACGGAAGGCTGTTCCTGGCGGCCGTGGCGATCCTCCCGGTGGCCGCCTGGCCGCTGTCTCGCTACACGCGCCGCCTCAAGGCCGTGATGGGCCATAGCCAGGACGCCTTGGGAGGCTTCACGGCCCGGGTGGGCGAGGGCATCGCCAACGTCCGGGTCGTGCAGGCCTTCGCTCGCGAACAGGCCGAGCTCGAACGCTTCGACGGGGCGCAGAGGGACTACTTGCGGCTCCAGCGCACCTCCTTCTTGCTCCGTGCCGCCTACTCGCCCGTCGTCGAGCTCTTGGGGGTCTGCGGCGTCGCCGCGGCCATCGCCTTCGCCGGCAGCGCCATCGCCGCCGGCACGCTCACGGGCGAGGTGCTGCTCTCGTTCCTGACCGCGCTCGCGTTGCTCTACCAGCCGCTCAAGTCCCTGGCGGCGACCGGGCAGCATCTGCTGCAGGGCCTGGCAGGGGCCCGGCGCGTCTTCGAGCTGCTCGACTCGCCCGCGCGCATCGAGGAGCCGGTCCAGGCGACGGCGCTCGCCTTCGAGAAGGAGATCGCGCTGCGCGGCGTCGGCTTCTCCTACGACGGGAAGAGCGAGGTGCTCTCCGGGATCGACCTCGCCCTCGCGCGGGGGAAGACGGTGGCGGTCGTCGGCGAGAGCGGCTCGGGCAAGAGCACCCTCGCGGCGTTGCTCTTGCGCTTCTGGGACCCGACGTCGGGCCGCGTGGAGATCGACGGGCGCGACGCGCGCACCGCGAAGCTCGCCGACCTGCGCGCGCTGTTCGCCTACGTGCCGCAGGAGCCGGTGCTCTTCGCGGGGACCGTGCGCGACAACCTGGCCTGCGCGGCCCCGGGGGCCACCGAGGCCCAGCTCGTCGCCGCGCTCGAAGCGGCCCACGCGTGGGAGTTCGTGCAGCGCATGGCCGGGGGACTGGAGGCTCCCATCGGCGAGCGCGGCGCGGGTCTGTCGGGCGGCGAGCGACAGCGGCTCTGCCTCGCCCGAGCCCTGCTGACCGGGGCTCCCGTCATCCTGCTCGACGAGGCGACCAGCTCGCTCGACAGCGCGAGCGAGGCCCTGGTCCAGCAAGGGGTCCAGTCGCTCCTCGCCCATCACACGGCGCTGGTCATTGCCCACCGGCTGACGACGATCCAGAACGCGGACGTCATCGTGGTCCTCCGGTCGGGACGCGTCGTCGAGCAGGGGACGCACGCCTCGTTGCTCGCAGCGGGGGGCGCCTACGCGGCGCTCTGGTCGGCACAGGCCGGGGGCGACGCGGACGCACGGCGCAGCGCGTCTTGCTGACCGGCGGGCGCAGCCGCAGCGTTCTTCTCGTGGAAACCGAACCGATCAAGTCGGGCTGTGAACCTGTCGTCGAGAGCGCAGGTCGCCGGCAGCTGGTGTGGCTGATGGCCGAGTTCTTCAAGACCATTGGCTACACCGACCTCAAGGCGCGCCTCCCCGGCTATGTGCCCCCAGTCGTCCTCTCCGGGACGCTGGAGGACCACCGCCCCGACCTGACGTGCCGGCAGAGCAACTCGGCGAGGACCCCGACGCTCGTGGAAGCGGTCCCCGTCGAGGAGATCGACGACCCGCGGATGGAGCATCGCTGGACCCTGCTCTCGTCGGCCGCCAAGCTCTACGGCGCCGAGCTGCACTTCGTCGTCCCCAAGTGGAGCACCTCCGGGGCCGGCGACCAGCTCTTGCGAAGGCGCCTGGAGCGCCTGGACATCGCCCACCACCGGATCTGGGTCGTCTGACGCCCCCAACCGGGGGACTCTGACGGGCCGAAGCCGCGCAACTCGCCGTCGCCTCCTGCTGGGAAGGCGTCGGCGTTGCGAAACGGCGACCTTTGTGTAATTGAACCACCCACACTTCCTCCTCCTACAACGAGGCGGTTTCCATGGTCATTGCCGCCACGCTTGGCGTCCTGCTCGCGCTCGGCCCCGGGGCCGCCCCACCCGCATCTGCCCAGGGAAAGACGCTCTGGCTCGTCCAGCCGCTCTACCCCGGCCAGGACATGCTGGTGACGCGGACCGAGGAGGCTCTGCGCCGGCTGATGTCCCAGTCGCAGGACCAGCTCGTCGGCAGGGCTGCTCTGGCGGCTCACCTGGCGGGCAAGAAGGCCGACCTGGGGTGCCTGACGGGCGATGCGGCCTGCACCGACCCGGTCGACGCGCTGGTCGCCTCTCTCGGGCTCGAGCGCGTGGTCATGCTCAAGGGCGGCCAGGAGGACGCCGCCTACCGGTTCAAGGTGACCAGCTACCAGCCCGGGACGGGCGAGACGGGTTTCGCCGACGGCGCAGGCGCCAACCTCGACAAGGCGCTGCTGGGCGCGCTGGTCAAGGTCGTGCCGCTGGCCTCCACCGTGGAGATCGCCAGCGAGCCTGCCGGCGCCGCGGTCTTCATCGACAACGAGAAGGTCGGCGTGACGCCGTTCTCGGGGATGGTGCTGCCCGGCGAGCGGCTCATCAAGGTCGAGATGGCCTCCCACATGCCCTCCGAGAAGAAGGTGGAGGTGCCGGTCCGCGGCCGCCTCGCCCTCACCGAGTCGCTGGAGAAGGTGCCGGCGCGCATCGTGCTGACCGGCCTGCCCGCGGGCACCGGCATCAGCATCGACGGCGTGAAGATGGGCCAGGACAAGGTCGACAAGCCGATCCAGCCCGGTAAGCACAAGGTGGAGTGGGCGCTGGACGGGCACCTGCCGATCGCCGAGGACGTCGACGTCGCGCCCGGGGCCACCGTCACGCTGGACCGCACCCTCGCCGCGACCGGCTGGACCGCGTTCAAGACCGAGCTCAACCGGGTCCAGGAGCCCATCTACAAGCGCGGGTCCTCGCTCTCCCTGCAGTACGAGTATGCGAGCTGGTGGGGCAACAGCCTGGGCGCCAAGGAGAACCCGGTCAAGGGCGCCGACGAGAAGGACTACCTGTACGCGCGCCAGGCGCTCAAGCGCGGCCCGCTCCAGGGCCTGAGCCTCGAGTACAACCAGGACGGCCGCTACTTCGGCTTGATGGTCGTCGGGCTGGGCTACCTGACCGGCGAGGACTGGCAGTACACGCTCGAGCACGGCGAGAACAGCAAGCCCTTCACCGTCGAGCCGTCGCAGTGGGCGACGCCCAACCTCTTCGTCCTGCGGGCGGTCCAGCCGCACCTGCGCATCGCCTTCTGGCGCTTCATGCTCTACGGGCAGGCCGGGTTCGAGTGCCGCGGGCTGATGCTCACTCCGAAGGCGGGCTCGCAGCACACCACCACCCTCTGGGTGGTCGACCCGCTCTTCACGCTGCAGGTCTCGCTGCGGGCCTACCTCGTCGAGGGGCTCTACCTGCAGGCGGGCTACCGGTTCAGCTGGGACTTCTTCTTCGAACCCGCGCCGCTGATGGGCGTCCAGGGAGGCATCGGCTATGCGTTCTAGCCTCGCGCTCTGCGCCGCTCTCGTCGTGGGAAGCTCCCATCACCGCCTTCGCCGCGCCGCTCGTCGGCCCCGCGGTCGGCAACGCCGACCTCCTCGTCGCCGAGGCCACCCGGCTCTACAACGAGAAGGCCTACGAGCAGGCCCGGGACCAGTTCCTCAAGGCCACCCGTGTCGCGCCCACGACGCTGGGGACGTACCTGTCGCTGGCGCGCAGCTACTCGGCCACCAAGGACCTGGAGCGTGCGGTCCTCACCTACCGCGTCTACGTGAAGAACGCGCCCGAGTCGCCGGACCGCGAAAAGGCTCAGCACGAGCTGGAGTTGGTCGAGAAGCAGCTCTCGGCCACGGGCGTCGCGCCCCAGCTGTCGGCCAACTACGTGTCGCTCAAGGCGAGCTACTTCGAGGCGCTCGACAAGGGCAACCTCTCGGGGCCGGGCTCGGCCGGGGAGCTGCTCGCGTCGATCGTCGGGGCGGGCTACGCGGCGCCGGATCTGGGCGACATGGCGACCAAGTTGGCGAAGGCGGTCGAGGCCGCCGCCGACCAGACCTGGCAGGCGGTGCTCGCCCACAAGAAGGTGGAGGGGGCGGACCTGCGCAAGGCGGGCGCGTTCTACGCGCTCGCGCTCGAGGTCGGGGCCGCGCCGGCCAAGCAGGCGGCGCGCGCGTCCTTCCTCGAGGGCCTGGCGCTCCTCCAGGAGAGCAAGGTGCAGCAAGCCGAGACGGCGTTCGAGGACGCCGCCAAGAAGGACGCTTCGGACACCGAGGCCAAGTTCTACCGGGCCTTCGCCAAGTTCACCGCGGGCGACAAGGCCGGCGCCATCCGGCTCCTCGAAGCCGAGCTGCCCAACGATGTGCGCACCAGCGTGCTCAAGACCGCGGTCGCCGTCGAGGGGCCGGCGGCCGCCGCCGAGCTGGAGAAGTTCCTGTTCGCCAAGCGCTGGAAGAACGCGCCGTAGCCGCCTCGAGAGCTCAGGGCCTCCAATCGCGTCACAGACGTCGCGTCCGGTCCCAAGGAACACGAACCCGGCACCCTGCGTGAGGCAGGATGCCGGGCGTCGCGCGCCGGGATAGGATCCCCGCTTCGCTTCGCCCGTTGAAAGGACACGAGACGCCATGGCCATCCACTGCCAGACCTGCGGATCCGAGCTGGCGACCTGGACCGGCAAGTGCCCGCACTGCGGTGGCACCTCGCAGATGATCATCAAGGCCCCCCAGGACCCGATGATCGGCAAGCTCGTCGGCGGCAAGTACAAGGTCGCCAAGAAGCTGGGGCAGGGCGGCATGGGCTCGGTCTACCTGGCCGAGAACGTGGGCATCGGCCAGCGCGTGGCCATCAAGTTCCTCAACCCGAGCTTCTTCGGCGAGGAGACGGTCGTCGCCCGCTTCCTCAACGAGGCCCGCTCCTACGGCGCGCTCACCCACCCCAACGCGGTCCAGCTGCACGAGCACGGCCAGGACGACGACGGCAACCTCTACATCTGCATGGAGTTCGTCGAGGGGCAGGACCTCAAGCACCTGCTCGAGTCCGAGAAGCGCCTGGCGCTCAAGGACGCCCTCGACATCGTCCTGCAGATCTGCGACGTGCTCGCCTACGCGCATGGCAAGGGCATCGTCCACCGCGACCTGAAGCCTGAGAACGTGATGGTGGTGAAGGGCTTGCGCGGCTGGCACGCCAAGGTCATGGACTTCGGCGTCGCCCGCCTGGCCGACACCAACCGCGTCACCGCGGCGGGCTCCATCTGCGGCACCCCGCGCTACATGGCGCCCGAGCAGGCCGAGGGCAAGGACATCGACCACCGCGTCGACGTCTACGCGGTGGGCCTGGTGCTCTTCGAGTCGCTCACCGGCCATCACCCGTTCACCGCCTCGACCATCGCCGAGACGATGCGCCGCCAGGTGATGGACCCGATGCCGCACATCAAGGACATCGCCCCGGAGCTGAACCTGTCGGAGGCGCTCGACGCCGCCATCCAGAAGGCTGTGGCCAAGGAGCGCGAGCAGCGCTGGGACTCGATGACCGAGTTCGCCAAGACGCTGGTGGCGCTCACCCCCACCGCGACCGTCGATGCCCTCAACTCCAAGCCGCCGGCGCCGACCCAGACCGACGCCAAGACGCTGCTGCGCGCGCCGCCGGTGGAGAAGACCGGCCACGCCAGCGCGCCCTACAAGGTGGAGCACGGCGCGTCGAACACCGGGGTCTACGCGATCCTTGGCGCCCTGGCGCTCCTCGGCGGTGGCGCCGGCCTGTGGTTCGGGGCGCTCAGGCCTGCGCCGGCGCCGGTCATCGAGCTGAAGGTGACCGAGCCGGCCAAGCCTGACCCGCTCAAGGATCCGCCGCCTCCCCCCAAGGATGATCCGAAGCCGAAGGCGGAGGCTCCGGCCGAGGTCAGGCCCGCCGACCCAAAGCCGGCGGATCCAAGGCCGGCGGATCCGAAGCCCGTTCCCACCCCGAACCCGAAGGTGGCCAATCCGCGTCCTGGCCCGAGCTCCAACCCGAGCGCCACGTCCAATCCGACCGGCAGCGGCAACCCGGACCTGGTGCCGCTCAAGGACGCCACCCGCATCCTCGAGGAGCGCGCGCACTCCGCCACGCTGGGCGAGGCGACCACCTTCTACGAGAGCGGCGAGCTGGCTCGCGCCGACAAGCTGCTCGAGGGCATCCCTGCCACCAGCGAGCGGGCCGCAGACGCGGGCGCGCTCCGCGCCAAGATAGCCTCGGTGCGCAGCCTGCTGGACAAGGCGAACGCCGCCGAGAGCCGAGGCGACTGCCAGACGGCCATCAAGGTCTGGGACGACGCCTTGCGCCTCAACCGCAACCTGAAGGACGCGCAGTCCGGCAAGAACAAGTGCGCCAAGTCGATGGCCCCGGTCGGGCTCGAGTGACCGGTCGGACCTTCGGGCAAAGCGCCGAGGTTGACGAAACGCGCCGGAGCACGCAGCCTTTGCGGCCATGAACGGCAATGGTGGGCCCAAGGACTCGGCAGGACGGCCCGGCGGAGGACCTCGCGGTCCCGGCCGGCCCGGTTTTGGTCACGGCGGCGGCGGTGGTGGTTTCCGTGGACCCGGCGGCCCAGGCGGCCCAGGTGGACGGGAAGGGCGTGACGGACGGGACGGCCACCGAGGGCGCGGGCGCGACCGCGACCGGCCGGGCTCCGGCCGTGGGGGCGCCGAGAGCGTCATCCTCGGGGCGCTGCACGAGCTCGAGAAGCCGCTCACCAAGGGCGAGTTCGCCGAGCAGAAGCCCCACTTCGCCAAGATCCTCGCGGCGCTCAAGCCCCTGCGGCTCAAGAACATCAAGGAGCTCGAGTTCGAGTGCAGCACCAAGCTCTTCACGGCGCTCCTGCGCGGCGGCCGCCAGCCGGCGTCGACGGACGAGGCCAAGGAGGCGGTGCGCAAGGACCTGATGTTCCTCATCGGGGAGATCTGGCGCGCGGTCAACGAGGAGGCACACGCCGGCAAGCTCTACGCCGAGTCCGGGCGGACCGCCCCGGCGCTCAAGGCGTTGGAGAAGAGCGGCGAATGGCAGGAGGTGGCCGCGCTCCACCGCAAGGAGAAGCGTCCGCTCGAGGCCGTCAAGATCTACGAGCAGCACGAGGACTGGAAGGGCGCGCTCGAGGCCTGGCTCGAGGCCGGTGACGCCAAGGGCATCCTTCGCGCCGCGCTCCGGGCGGGCAACGCCGACGAAGCGCGCAAGGCCGCCAAGGCGCTCCCGCTCAAGACGGCGCGCGAGCTGCTCTTCAAGGCCAAGCAGGGCGATCTCTTCCTCGAGCTGCTCGCCGCCAAGGGCGAGTGGTTCGAGATCGGCCAGCTCTACGAGCACTCGGAGCAGTTCGCCGACGCCGCCCTGGCCTACGAGAGGGCGGCGAAGCTCGCCCGCGCCGCCGAGGCCTACAGCAAGGCCGGCGACCTGGTGAACGCCGCCCGCTGCCTGGACCGGGAAGTGAAGGATCGCCTGGCCAAGCACGACGCCGTCGGTGCGGGCGAGGTGCTGCGCAGGGCCGGGCAGCTCGACCGCGCCGTCGAGCTCATCGCGCCGGTCAACCCGGGCCTCGCCTTCAAGTGGCTCCAGAAGGAAGGCCAAGACGCCAAGGCGCTGGAGTTCGCCAAGGCATGCGCCAAGGAGCGGCAGGGGAAACCCGCCGAGGCCGCCAGCTGGCTCGAGCGTGCCGGCGAGCTGCCCCTGGCGGCTCAGGCCTACCTCGACGCCGCCCGATTCGCCGATGCCGCGCGGATCTGGGAGTCGCTGGGCGACTGGGAGAAGGCGGGAGAGTCCGCGGCCAGGGCGGGCTTGAAGGAGCATGCGGTGGAGCTCTGCGGCGTGGAGGCTTCTCCGACGCCGAAGCCCGCGCCGCCCAGCTCGCTCCGCCGCCGCCGCCCCCAGCGCCGCCGGCCGAGCCAGCCCCCCAGAACGAGAACCCTGCGCCCGAGACCCCTCCAGTTCCCTGACCGAGGTGACGGATGGCTGCATTGCCGGTCTGCCCCGACTCGCTGCTCGACGAGGACGGAAAGCCCAGGCTGGGCGCGTACGCCGGGCGGATGAAGGACACGGCGCTCACGCGAACAGGGGCCTCGACCGGCCCTGGGAAGCTCGAGCGCCTGACGAGCGAGAAGCGCTGGCACTACGCCTGCGTTGCGACGCCGGAGCTGTTCATCGGTGGCGCCATCGTGCAGCTGGGCTACATGGCCAACGCCTTCGTCTACGTCTTCGACCGGCGCGAGCGCAGGATGCTGGCCCAGAAGTCGGTGCTGGTGCCGCCTCCGTTCGTGGAGATCGACGACCTCGCCGCCGAGGCGCGCGCCAAGATGCGCCGCGTACGGTCGAACATGCTCGTCGAGGCGTCGGTGAAGGCCGGGCGCTTCATCGCCGACATGAGCGGCGGGCCGTTCGTGGAGATCTGGCTGCGCGAAGGCGCCCCGGTGGCGTTGACCGCGGCCTGCGACCTGGCCGTCGAGGGCGGCGGCCTGGGGATGACGCAGAAGACGGTCTGCATGCCCGCCGACGGCGAGGTCCGGGTCGGCAAGCAGGTCTTCAAGATCGAGAATGCGCTCGCCGGGCTGGACTACACGCACGGCTATTTGGCGCGCGAGACGCGCTGGCGCTGGGGGCAGGCCAGCGGCCGCCTGCCCGACGGCCGCCTCATCGGCCTCAACCTGGTCGAGGGCCACAACGACGGCGAGGTCACCGAGAACGGTCTGTGGATCGGCGATGAGCTGACCCAGCCCGGGCACGCCCACTTCGAGCTCGACGACGGCGACCCGATGAAGCCCTGGCGCATCACCACCGACGACGGCCGCGTGGACCTGCGCTTCGTCCCCGAGGGCGCGCGCGCCGAGGACATCGACCTCAAGCTGGTGGTGAGCCAGTACGTGCAGCCGATGGGCACCTTCGAGGGCATCGTCAAGGATGCCGCCGGCAAGCTCATCGAGATCGCGAAGCTGCCCGGGGTCGTCGAACGGCACCGGGCGCGCTGGTAGCCCGCCTTGCGCGGTTCCCACTGTTGCCACGTGGCAACAGTGACGCTGCCTAACCCATTGAAGTTTGCAGCGCTTGGTCTGCGGCGCGATCGAGGACCTGCCCCACGTGGGCCAGGTCCTCGGCGTGTGTCAGGTCTCGGCGGGCGTGGCGAGGCGGATTTCCAAAGGGGGGACCTGCCCCACGTGGGCCAGGTCCTCGGCGTGTGTCAGGTCTCCGCGGGCGTGGCGGGGCGGATTTCTAGAGGGGGGGACCTGCCCCACGTGGGCCAGGTCCTCGGCGTGTGTCAGGTCTCGGCGGGCGTGGCGGGGCGGATTTCCAGAGGGGGACCTGCCCCACGTGGGCCAGGTCCTCGGCGTGTGTCAGGTCTCGGCGGGCGTGGCGGGGCGGATTTCCAGAGGGGGGACCTGGCCCACGTGGGCCAGGTCCTCGGCGTGTGTCAGGTCTCGGCGGGCGCGGCGGTAGCACTCGCCTGAAGCCACTGTTGCCACCTGGCAACAGTGGCGCCGACTAGTCCTTCGAATCCGCAGCGCTAGGCCTGAGGGCTACGCGCGGCCGGACACCTGCAGCAGCCGCTTCACCTCGGCGTCGGGGATGGGCGTCGGGTTGCCGTGCATCAGGTGCGCGCGGAGGATGACCTGCGCCACGCGCTCGACGGTCTCCATCCGGTCCATGGCCTCGAAGACGTCCCGGCCGACCGCGATGGCGCCGTGGCGCTCCATCAGGCAGGCGTCGGAGCGGCCCAGCGTCGTGGCGACGCCTTCGGCGAGCGCCGGGGTCGACGGGGTGGCGTAGGGCGCGGTGGGGATCTCCGCGCCGAGGGCGGTCACCGCCTCGGGCATGATCGCCTTGGTCAGCGAAATGCCCGCGAGCGTCAGGGCGACGGCCGTCGGCGGGTGGGCGTGGACCACCGCCTTCACGTCCGCGCGCGCGCGATAGACGGCCAGGTGCATGAACAGCTCGCTGGAGGCGCCTTTGCGCCCGGCGATCTTCTCGCCCCAGGGGTCGGTGGTGACGAGCTCGTGCGCCTGGAGCAGCGCCTTGTTCGAGCCCGACGGCGTGGCCAGCACCCGGTGCGGGCCCAGGCGGATGGAGACGTTGCCCTCGCCGGCGCCGATGAGACCCAGGGCCCCCAGGCGCTGGCAGACCTTGATGAGGTCGGCACGGTGTTCGGCTTCGGTCTTCTCGGGGCGCGCCATCTAGAGGAACCTCGCGGAGAGCAAGTCTTGGACGTCGAGCAGGCCCACCGGGCGGCGGCGCTCGTCGACGACGGGGAGCTGGTCGATCTTCGCTTCGCGCATGCGGTCGGCGGCGTCCTGCACCAGGTCGTCCGGCGAGCAGGTGCGCGGGCCCCGGCCCATGACGGTGGAGACGGGCGCCGAGAAGTCCTGGTGCCCGCGCTCCACCAGCCGGCGCAGGTCGCCGTCGGTGAAGATGCCGGAGAGCCTGCCGCGCCCGTCCACCACCGCGGTCGCGCCGGGCCTCCCGGGCGTGTTGGTCATCACCGCCACGGCGCGGAAGAGCGGCTCGCCCTCGCGGACGACCGGGTTCGCCTCGCCGGAGCGCATCAGCTCGCTGACGCGCATCACGCGTCGCCCCAGCGCGCCGCCGGGGTGGAAGAGGGCGTACTCGTCGCGAGAGAGCGGCCGGGCGCGCAGCACGGTCATCGCCAAGGCGTCGCAGACCGCGTGCATCGCCGCGCTCGAGGTGGTCGGGACGAGCCCCATGGGGCAGGCCTCGTCGGTCCGGCCGATGCCGATCACGCAGTCGGCTGCGCGGGCCAGCTCCGACTCCTGGTCGCCGGTGATGGCCACCACCTTGGCGCCGATGCGCCGCAGCGGGGCCAGGAGCCGCAGGAGCTCGTCGGTCGAGCCGCTGTTCGACAGGGCGACGACGAGGTCCGCGCCCGTGACCCGGCCCAGGTCGCCGTGCACGCCCTCGGCGGGATGCAGGTAGAACGACGGGGTGCCGGTGGACGCGAGGATGGCCGACAGCTTCTGTGCCAGATAGCCGGGCTTGCCCATGCCGGTGACCACCACGCGTCCCTCGCAGCCGAGCACCAGCTCGACCGCGCGCGAGAAGCCCTCGTCCAGCCTGGGCGCTAGCGCCTGGATGGCCTGGGCCTCCAGCAGGAGCACCTGGCGGGCGTAGGCGAGGTGCGTGGAGGGCGCCCGGCGGGTGGCAGAGCGGGGCCTACGCGGGAGGTTGCGTCGCGGCGAGGAGCGCATCGGGGGACGGGATCTAGCAGCCGTTCTGCGTGGTTACAAGGAGCCGGGAAGGGACGGCCCCCCGGATGGCGGCGGCGGACCAACCCCGGTGGCCACACTCCTTGACAGGCCTATGCGGAGCGAGGAACCTGCCGCCTTTTCGACTCACCTCAGCGAAAGAAAGCGAGCCCAAGGCATGAAGTTCTTCATCGATACCGCAGACGTCAACGAGATCCGCCAGGCCAACGCCATGGGCATCATCGACGGCGTCACCACCAACCCGTCGCTCATCGCCAAGACGGGCCGCCCCTTCGCCGACGTGATCAAGGAGATCGTCGAGATCGTCGACGGGCCCATCAGCGCCGAGGTCATCGCCCTCGACGCCCCCGGGATGATCAAGGAAGGCAAGGAGCTCTCGAAGATCCACAAGAACATCGTGGTGAAGATCCCCATGGGGGTCGAGGGCCTCAAGGCCGTCAAGGCGCTGGCCGCCGAGAAGATCCGCACCAACGTGACGCTCATCTTCAGCGCCAACCAGGCCCTGCTCGCCGCCAAGGCCGGCGCCACCTACGTCAGCCCGTTCGTCGGCCGCCTGGACGACATCAGCGAGGAGGGGATGCTCCTCATCGCCGACATCGTGCAGATCTACGAGAACTACGCCTTCGAGACGCAGGTGCTGGTGGCCAGCGTGCGCAACCCGGTGCACGTGCTGCAGAGCGCCAAGATCGGCGCCCACGTCGCCACCATCCCCTACAACGTCATCGCGCAGCTGGCGAACCACCCGCTCACCGACGCAGGGATCAAGAAGTTCCTGGCGGACTGGGAGAAGGTGCCCAAGAAGTAGCGGTCGGAGCCAGCCATGCCCGTGCTCATCGCTCCCTCGATCCTCTCGGCCGACTTCGGCCGGCTCGCCGAGGAGATCGGCGCGGTCGAAAAGGCCGGCGCCGACCTCGTGCACGTCGACGTGATGGACGGCCGGTTCGTGCCGAACATCACCATTGGCCCGCTCGTGGTCGAGGCGGCCAAGCGCGCCACCCGGCTGCCGCTGGACGTGCACCTGATGATCGTGGAGCCGGAGCGCTACCTCGAGGCCTTCGCCAAGGCCGGAGCGTCCCGGCTCACGGTCCATGCCGAGGCCTGCCCGCACCTGCATCGCACCCTGCAGCAGATCCGTGCTGCAGGGGCGATGCCCGCCGTCGCCCTCAATCCATCCACTCCGCTCGCCGCGATCGAGGAGGTCTTGCCCGAGGTGGGGATGGTGCTGGTCATGAGCGTGAACCCCGGCTTCGGCGGCCAGCGCTTCATCCCCAGCGCGGTCGACAAGATCCGCCGGCTCCGCGCCATGGTGCTCGAGCGCGGGCTGTCCGTCGACATCGAGGTCGACGGCGGCATCGCCCCGGAGACCGCGGCCCAGGTCGTGGCCGCCGGGGCGAACGTGCTGGTCGCAGGCAACGCGGTCTTCAAATCCAAGAGCTACGCCGAAGCCATCGCCGCGCTGCGGCAGGAAACTTGACCTCCTTTCACAGCAAGGGAGATAGTTCTCCTCATCTTGGCGGAGCGGTCTGCTCCGCGCCATCGAGGAGGCGCCATGAAGGGTTCCCGTCTACGGGTTGGTCTGTCCATGGGTGTGCTTGGGCTGACGGTCGTGGCACTCTGGGGCTGCCCTACTACCACTCCAGAAGAACCCTACGTCGCGGTGACGGCCTCCCCCAAGACCATCCCGGCCGACGGGACGACCACCGACATCACGGTCAGCGCCGCTGAATTTGACGGGAAGGCGGGCTCGGGACTGGTGACCTTCAGCGTGAAGGCCGGGAGCCTCGGCGAGGAGGGCATCACCCAGGCCACCGCCGAGCTCTCCAACGGCAAGACCAGCATCAAGTACTGGTGCAAGCTTTCCGAGAACGCGGACTGCACCGGGACCAAGCGGATCTCGGTCTCCTGGAAGACCGCCGCTGGCTCCATCAGCGTGACCCTGGGCAACCCGATTGGCGCTGACGCTGAGGCCGCTGGCCCCGACGCGGAGCCGGCAGGCGAGGACGCCGGTGTGGCCGGGCGGGATGCCGCTGCCCCCGGGGACGATGCGGCCATCACCGAAGGCCTGAGTTTTGCGGTTGCGGCAAACCCGACGGGCCTCTACCTGGGCGTGGGCGAGTCCGCCGAAATCAAGGCCGTGCTGATGAAGAATGACGCGGGCTTCGCTGGCCAGACCATCAAGTTCGAGACCGACAAGGGCGGCCTCTTCAATGCCGCCGACGGCATCTCGACGGCGACGACCCCGCTGACCGTCACCACCAGCGCTGACGGCACCGCGATCGCCCGCTTCACCGGCGACTTCCCCACGCTCGCCGAGGCCGGCGAGGCCATCATCAAGGCGACTCATCTCGAGTCCGATGCCAAGGTCGAAACGAAGGTCACCATCCTCTCGGTGGGCAACATCACCTTCCAGGGCTTGAACTGCCCCACCAGCGGCACGGCCTGCACGCTCATGGGCCTGAAGGGCTCGCGCTGGAACGAGTGGGCCGACGTGTCCTTCAAGGTCACCAGCGTCGACAACAAGCCCATCAAGGGCATGCTGGTCGACTTCGCGTTCGACAACGCCGACTTCCCGCCGGACGCGACCATTACCCAGAGCGCCGTCACCGACGCCTCCGGCATCGCCACCGCCCGGGTCACCGCCGGCCAGACCATCGGCGTGGTCACCGTCAAGGCCACGGTCGTTCCCATGAACCCCAAGGTCGCGGTGAGCACGCCCATCGGCATCCGCGCCGCCCTGGCGTCGAACCGAAACCTGATGTTCAACTGCTCTCCGAAGAACATCCCCGTGCTGGTGGCGGTCCAGCCGCCCGCGGAGATCACTGTGACCTGCTCGGTCCGCCTCTACGACCGCTTCAACAACCCCATCGGCACCGGCGCGTCCGTCTACTTCAAGACCGAGGCTGGCGGCATCCCGAACGTCATCAAGACCAAGGCCTTCGATCCCGCCGGCGACAACTCGGCGGAGGGCTCCGGCTCGGTCACCTTCAACAGCAACGGCACCTTCCCGCCGGCGGACGTCCTGCCGCTCACCGCCAACGCGAGTCAGTGGCCGTACGCGCTCGAAGACGAGCCCGTCAACGACACTGGGACACTCAAGCTCAACCCCCGCGACATGTTCGTCACCGTCGTCGCCTACACCGACGGTGAGGAGTTCTGGGACGACAAGAACGGCAACGGCCAGTGGGACAGCGGCGAGACGTTCATCGACCAGAGCGAACCGTTCGTCGACGTCAACGACAACGGTGCTTTCGACTCCGCAGACCAAGCCATCGGCCTCTACAAAGCCGCCAACGGCACTCGGGACAGCGCCGCCAAGATCTGGGCGGAGACGCGCATCCTCTACTCCGGCCGGCCAAAGTCCAGCACCGCGACCATGCGTCCGTTCCTCAAGCCCAACCCGTACCCCAACGTCCCCAGGGGTGGTGCGCAGCCGGTCCAGTTCTGGTTCCCCGACGCCTACGGCAACCGAATGACGTCGATCGGAACTTCCTTCTCCGCGTTCCTGACGCCGACCGGCAAGGGCAATATCACCTTGGACACCACGAGCCTGCTCGATGCCTACGGCTTCGGCTACGAGCGGCGCTTGGTCAGCGCTGCGGACGAAACCGACTGCGTCTACGGCACGACGCCGCTGTGCAAGTGGAAGGTGCTCTTCTCGAACTGGAGCAACGGCTTCGCAGGCACGGGAACCATCAATGGCGATTCCCTGAACAGCAGCTTGCCGCCGACGACCGTGACCGCGACCGTGCGCGCCATCCTGCAAGGCGTCGGCGTTGATACGACGGCTTCGGGCATCATCGAGTAGGGCGCGACAATCACCTGAGAGTTGGAGGGGGCTATGCCCAAGATCGACGACGCGCCCCGGGCGGGCGGACGGAGCGGTATGCGGTTGTGGTGGCTGGCGGCGGCGACCGGTATTGCCGTGGGCGTCTCTGCCCTGCCCGTGGCCAGTTGCAGCTCGCCGACGGGCGACCGCCTACTCCTGCTCAAATTCTCGAAGAACCAGATCGACGCAGACGGAAAGGACAGCGCCGAGGTGTTCGTCGAAGCAGTCGAGGCTGACGGAAAGACGGCGGGCACCGGCCTCGTCCTGCTGACCACCGACCGTGGTCACTTCAACGGCGAGGCGGGGCTCATCAACACCTCTGTGACCCTCGAGGGCGGAGCCGCGAAGGTCACCTACTCCTGCGATGAGAGCCTGGAACCCGACTGTTCCGGAAAGCCGAGCATCGAGGCGAGTTGGAAGGGGGCGCTGGCGAAGAGCGGCAGCAAACTTGGGGTGGTGCCAAGCGGCAGCGCGGGTCCAGATGGCGGGACCATCATTCCCGGCCGCTTGGTGATGTCTCCAGACAAGGTCTATCTCTTTGGGACCTACATCACGTCGAGTTGCAACGATACGGCGGTTGTTGACCCGGACGAGCCGACAGTCGCCGCGATAGGATTTCCCTGCTACACGGGCAAGGTTGCGCTCGATGGGCTAGGCCATATCGTCTATATCGATTCGGGTGCCAGCAATACGAAGTTCTTGCGTCTAGAGCCGGACGAATTCGAGTGGGTTTCGGGTTGCAGAGAGTATCCCCAAGAACCAGCCAAGAACGATCAGCTAATCTTGTCTGACCTTTGCGGATCGGATGGCAGAATAATTGGCAGGCCGGATTCTTCGAAGGTCTACTGCTATAGCTATCGGAAGAGCGCTTATGTTGATGAGTCCGGCGAGCCAGTTCCGCTCCTGGATCAGGCGAGTAATCTTGAGCCCATCGACGCGATTGGAAGGACTGGTGTCGCACTTCATGGTGAGGCGCTGCTCGACGCAAACGGAAAACTGATCAAGATTGTGGACCTGGCAGGGAGCGTCAAGTACGCCCGGGCGTATGGAAATGGATTTCGCGCAATTGTCACTAGCGGAGCCACGGGTTACGCGCGCTGGCTCATATCTGACGACGGGACCGCCACAAAGGAAGGCGAGTTCGCTACTAGCAGTACGTACAAGAATGCCCGACCGTCAATTCTGTCCGGAGATGGTATTGGCTACACGGTGTCGTCGTCAGGCGCTGGTGACGTCGTGCTCAAGTTCCCTCTGCAGCCGGGGAGTGCCGAGGTTGTTTATGACAGCAACAAGGCGCCCATCCCGGATTTCTGCAATGCATCCTTCGCCCCCTGGGTGGTTCCGGGCAATTTTTCGCAACTCATCACTGGGCCGTGAGCCAGGGAATTGGTCGCGGTTCCATTGCTTGACCATGGCTCGCAGGCTGCTTGGCGCTTCTCGAACTGGAGCAACGGTTTCGCAGGCACGGGAACCGTCAATGGCGATTCCCCGAACAGCAGCTTGCCGCCGACGACTGTGACCGCGACCGTGCGCGCCATCCTGCAAGGCGTCGGCGTTGATACGAAGGCTTCCGGCATCATCGATTAGGGCGCGACAATCACAGGAGTTGGAGGGGTCTATGTCCAAGACCGACAACGCGGCCCAGGCGGGCGGATGGGGCGGTATGCGGTTGTGGTGGCTGGCGGCGGTGACCGGCATCGCCGTGGGCGTCTCCGCCCTGCCCGTGGTCAGTTGCAACTCGCCGACGGGCGATCGCTACATCCAACTCAAGTTCTCGAAGAACCAAATCGACGCAGACGGAAAGGACAGCGTCGACGTGTTCATCGAAGCAATCGAGGCTGACGAAAAGACGGCCAGCACCGGCCTCGTCCTGCTGACCACCGACCGCGGTCACTTCAACGGCGAGGTAGGGCTTATCAACACCTCCGTGACCCTCGAGGGCGGAACCGCGAAGGTCACCTTCTCCTGTGACATGAGCCTGGAGCCCGAGTGCTCCGGAAAACCGAGCATCGAGGCGAGCTGGAAGGGGGCGCTGGCGAAGAGTGGGTCGAAGCTGAGCATCAATAGCCAAGGAGACGGCGGGGTCGATGCCGGGTCTGTGATCATCCTGCCCACACAGCTCTCGGCGGGTAAGGTCTACCTCCTTGGAACGCTTCGAGAAGGGTCGTGCGATTACGCTGCGCTCATGCCGCTCGATAATCCCTCGGACCTGCGCGTCGGCTTCGACTGCTACGACGACAATTGGCAGTCGTTGACCCCCGACGGTGAATATGTCTACCTCGCCTCTGACGATTATCGGCCTCGTCGCTTTGTGTCGGATCAATGGGTCAAAAGTGGCGACAAGTGTTACGGCTATCCGACAAACACCAGAGCCAATGATCCTTATATTCCAATCCCAGGATGCGACGACGGCATAGCGTGGGGGCGGTACTCGGCTGATGGTGCGTTTTACTATCGGTGCCTCACGAAATGGTACGTGGGTGGCGTCGAGCAAACGCGCTTGGGAGAGAGAAATTCGCTTCTGTTTGGAGCCAATGAGCTCGCTCTGGACATGGGGGCCAAGGAGCTCATTGACAAGGACGGCAAGGTTATCAAAGTAACCTCGCCCGACGGCTCTAGCATTTACCAATTCGACTTCAAAATCGGTCGCGCGAGTGGGACAGGATTTCGAATCGTGGTGTATTCTGGCGGGTACGAGCAATGGCATGTCGCGCCGGACGGTACGACGACCAAAGAGGGCGAATACGCCGACGGGTACGGTATCGGCGAGGAGGACGTCATGGATGGAGAAGGAAACGTCTACTCGATCGAGGTTGGTGGCCTGGATGTGGTCACGAAGATTCCGCTCAAGCCCGCGGCGGCCTCGACAGCCTATGACGAGGAATCGACCACCCCGGACAACTACTGCGTGTACCCGCCGAAGGTGCGGGTCAAGATTCACGCTTCCTCATTGGTGACCGGGCCCTGATGCGACTAGCGGGTGGCGAGTCGGCCGCAGTCGCACCGCAATTGGCCGCAAGGCCCCACGAAGCTCGCTTGGCTCCTCGTCGCCGACCTGACCGCACTGTCGGGACTGCTCGACCAGCTCGGACCCAGCAACAGCTTCGCGCCGCCAAGCCTCTGAGCACGGTCGCTCGCAACAAGGCGGCCCACCGGACCCTCAGTGCGGTGTCGGGCGTTTCCAGGGTGGGCGCGTTGGCGTTCGCGCGCGACCCCGGCCAGCGTGTGCAGTTCGCGGCCACTAGACGTCCCGCGCAAGGCGAAGCAGAAGAAGGCGCTTTCGCCAGGCTCTACTCGCGAAGGATCAGCCGCGCCCCATAGAAGCCATCGGCGTGGTGCCGATGGGGCAGGGTGGCCAAGGCGCCGTCGGCGCCGACGACCTCGCTCCAGGGCACGCCCGCCACGTCCAGCCTGGCCATCCGGAGCGGGCCCTGGGCCAGCCTCGCCGCCTGCTCAACGCCCTCCTCGGGCTCGGGCGAGCAGACGGCGTACACGAACGCGCCGCCGGGCTTGAGATACTTGATGAGGTTGTCGGCCAGCGCCCGCTGCAGCTCCGCCAGCCGCGCCAGGTCGCCCTCGACGCGCCGGTAGCGCAGCTCGGGGTGGCGCCGCAGCGTACCCAGGCCTGAGCAAGGCGCGTCGAGCAGCACGAGATCGAAAGAGCGCTCGGGCAGGGGCAGCGGGCGCGAGGCGTCGGCGGCGCGCATGCGCAGGACGGACCCGACGCCCAGGCGCTCGGCCTCTTCCTCCAGCTTGCGCAGCTTGCGCTCGTGGACGTCGATGGCGAAGACCTCGCCCTGGCCCTCGAGCTGCTCGGCCAGGTGGCAGGCCTTCGCGCCGGGTGCGGCGCAGGCGTCGAGGACGCGCATGCCGGGCCGGGCCTGGGCGGCGATGGAGACCAGCTGCGCCGCCTCGTCCTGCACCTGGAACAGGCCCTTCTGGAAGGGCTCGAGCGCCGCGAGCGGACCGGGGCTCTCGAGCAACAGGCCCAGCGGAGAGTAGGGCGTCGGCTTGCTGGTGACGCCGGCGGAGGCCAGCGCCGCCTGGACCTGGTCGCGGGTGGCGCGGGTCAGGTTGACGCGGACGCAGACCGGGGCCGGCTCGTTGTCGGCGCGGCAGAGCGCCGCGGTGTCCTTCTCGCCGAGCCGGGCCATCCACCGCTTGATGAGCCAGGACGGGTGCGACGACTCGATGGAGAGCCGCTCGATGGGATCCGCGGGCAGCGGGATCTGGCGCTCCTCGGCGATCTTGCGCAGCACGGCGTTGATGAAGCCCGCGGCGCGAGAGAGCCCCTGCTTCTTGGCCAGCTCGACGGTGGCGTCGACGGCGGCGTGGCCGGGGACGCGGTCGAGGAAGAGCAGCTGGTAGGCGCCGATGCGCAGGGCGACCAGGACACCGGTCTCCAGCTTGCGCAGCGGCCGCTTCGAGTGGCGCGAGAGCGCCGCATCGAGCGAGAGCGTGCGCCGCGCGACGCCGTAGGAGATCTCGGTGGCGAGCGCGGCATCCTGGCGGGACAGTGCGCCGGCGGAGCGCAGAGCCGAGTCCAGCGCGACGTTCAGGTACGCGTCGGCGCGCTCGACCTGGAGGAGGACTTTGTAGGCGATGGCCCTTGCGGTCATTTCAGGGTGGCGGGCCTGAGGCCGGCCCGCCGGGGTCTAAGGTTCGCTGCGTTCGAGATTGACGACTCGTGTGCCTAGTCCAACCTGGCCATCAGATCGATGAGCTCGTTGTCGCTCATCTGGCCGGCGGGCGTCGCGGAGAGGGCGAGCGACTGCAGCGCCTCCTCCAGCAGCTCGCGCTGGCCCATCTCGGTGGCCGCGCCACGCTCGACGTTGAGCCACTGCTCGCGGGCCCAGGTGGCCAGGGCCGACGGCGTGATCTTGCCGCCCAGGCGCGCGGAGATCCGCTCGCGCACCAGCGAACGGGTGATGCCGCCGCCGGTGGTCTTGGTGAGCTGCGCGCCCGGAGGCGGCGCGATGGGCCGGCCGATGGTCTTGACCGGCCTGGCGGGGGCGGCGTCGGCGGCCTCCTTCAAGAGCTGCGAGGGGTTCGCACCCGGGATGGAGGCGCGGCCGATGGTCTTGGCGGTCGGCGTGCGCATCGGCGGCGTGGCGACCTTGGGCGGCGCGGTCAGCGGCGCGTGCTCGGCGGCGGCGGCCCTGGACTGGCTCTTCTTGAGCCCGCCGTACTTGCCCGTCGCCAGCCGCTCCAGGCCCTCGAGGTACGAGAGCAGGCCCTTGCCCATCACCTGCGCCTCGCAGACGTCCTTGATCACCGACTTGCGGCGCCAGGTCTCGCGGCGGCGGATGTCCTCGAGGTGCACCTCGATCGCCGGGCGGCCCACGATGCGCAGGCACTCGCGCAGGTTGTAGCTGGTGTGCGTGAGCGCCGCGGGGTTGATGAGGATGGCGTCCGCCCAGTGGCGCTCCGACTGGATGGTGTCGAGGAGCGCGCCCTCGTGGTTCGACTGGACGATCTTCACCGTGACGTTGAGCTCCCGCGCGAACGCCTCCAGGCGCGCGTTGAGAGCGGCGTACGTGGTGGTGTCCGCCTTGGCCTCGCCGAGCAGGTTGAGGTTGGGGCCGTGCACGATCAGGATGTTCATGGTCACCTCGCGTGAGCGACCGCCATCATACTCTCGCGCCGGCCCGTCCCAAGGGCTTTGTCGGCAGTTTCACGAACCGCCGCAGGCCGAGCGGACCGCACGACGCTCACGCTCCGAGCCTGGTGCCCTTCGGCAGCGGGCGACCGGAGAGGAACTGCGCCGCGCTCATGGCGCGCTTGCCCTCGGGGAGCACCTCGGTCAGGACGAGCGACCCGTCGCCGCAGGCGATCTCGATGCCGTCGTTGGTGGCGACGAGGACCTCTCCGGGAATTCCCTTCCCGGAGCCGACGCGCGCGGCGAGCACCTTGAGCAGCTTCCCGTTCAGGTGCGTGTAGGCGCCCGGCCACGGGGTGAAGCCGCGCATCCGCGCCTCGAGCACTCGCGCGGGCTGCGAGAAGTCGAGCGCGCCCTCCTCCTTCTTCAGCATCGGCGCCAGGGTCGCCGCGGCGTGGTCCTGTGCAACGGGGGGGCGCTGGCCCGCGAGGTAGGCGGGCAGCTCGACGAGAAGGGCCTCGGCCCCGAGCTTGGCGAGCTTGTCGTGCATCGAGCCGCCGGTGTCGGTCGCCTCGATGGGGATCTCGCGGCGCGCGAAGACCGGGCCCGTGTCGAGCCCGGCCTCCATCACCATCAGGCAGACGCCGGTGGTGGGATCGCCCGAGGCCACCGACCGCTGGATGGGCGCCGCGCCGCGCCAGCGCGGCAGGAGCGAGCCGTGGACGTTGACGCAGCCGTGCCTGGGGACCGCGAGGAGCTCGGGCGGCAGGATCTTGCCGTAGGCCGCGACCACCACCACGTCCGGCGCGAGCGGGCTCAGCTCCTCGTGGAAGCGCGTGGCCTTGAGCTTCTCGGGCTGCTTCACCGGCAGGCCGTGCGCGAGCGCCCACTGCTTGACCGGCGGCGCCGACAGCTCCTGCCCCCGGCCCTTGGGCTTGTCGGGCTGGGTGACGACGAGCACGACCTCGCCGAGCTGGGTGCAGGCCTCGAGGGAGGGCACGGCGAAGTCAGGCGTGCCCATGAAGACGATGCGGGGACGGTTGGCCACGGCGTGACTGCCTTTCGCTGGAGGTGGTGGAGCGCGGACTTCAGATAGTTCGGCGCGTCGCCAGCTGGCAAGGGCGGCGTGTGTCAACCGCGTCTACGGGATGGACGCGGACGCGGAGACTCCACTGTGTCCTCGGCTCAGACAACTGTGGCCTCTCGTCTTCCATGCGGGCGAGCCAAGTCGCGGAAACCTCGTCGCTTCGGGTCTGGCACATGCCGTGCGTAAGGCAGGCCGGCGAAGGCTCGAAGCGGAGGATGACGATGGCCGACCTGAGGACGATCTACCGGGCAGCGAGGTACAACGAGCCGCTGCTCGAGGAGCTCGGCCCCTTCCAGAACCTGTTCTTCGAGGTCTGCCAGGGGCCGGCCAACGCGCCGCTGGCGTGGGCCGCCGTCCTCGCGGCGGTCGGGGCGCTGCTCTTCGTCGGCATCGTTCAACTGTCGGTTCCTTCGTCCATCAAGGTCGTCGCCGACCCGTCCGGCGCCGAGGTCCTGGTCGACGGGGTCCGCCGCGGCCAGACCCCGCTCGTGCTCAAGGACCTGCCGCGCGGTCGCCACACCGTCGAGGTCCGCAAGGACGGGTACCAGACCAAGGTCCTGACCGCCGACATCGGCGCCTTCGCGCGGCGGCACTATCTGGCCAACCTCGTCGTCGTGCCGCCCAAGCCCGCGGTGACCGAGCAGGAAGCCAGGCCGCAGAGCCTCACGGAGATCTTCATGGTCAAGGGCGCCGTGAAGACCGCCCCGAAGCCTGCCGGAAAGAAGCCCGAGGCCAAGAAGCCCGTCTCCTCGCGCACGGACGTGAGCGGCGTCCGTGTCGCCGCTCGCTAGACCTCGCATCGACTTACCCGTGACGCGACGGCCGGACGCGCAGCAGGGCGCCCGGCCTTCGTGTGCTCAGCGGGCGACGCGGACGAGCACGAGGTCGCAGAGGTTGGTGCCCGAGTCGAAGGCGGGCAGGGCGATCCCGAGGGAGCGGCAGGCAGCCTCGGAGTCGAAGCGAGCGATGGCCTGATCGAGATCGATGCCCTTGGCGCGAGCCAGGGATGCGGTCTCGCCGTCGACGATGGCCCCGGCGTGGTCGGTCGGTCCGTCGCGGCCGTCGCTGCCGGCGCACAGCGCCTGGAAGGGCTCGCCCTCGAGGGCCCGCGCCAGCAGCAGGGCGAGGTGCTGCATCCGGCCGCCTCGCCGGGACTGGGGCGGCAGCTTCACCGTGACCTCACCCGACAGCGCGACGAGGTTCGAGCCCACGGGCGACAACACGCGCGCGACGATGCGCTCGGCGAGGCTCTCGACGAGGCCGGTGAATGGGGTCGAGTCGAGGCTCGCAGGGCTCGCCGGCGAGCCGCGCCGCGGTGCGCGCGAGGTCGACGGGGCTGGCGAGCAGCACGTGCTCGACACCCACCAGACGTGCATCTCCCGGCTTGGGCGTTTCGGGGAGCTCGCCCCGTGCGCCTGCCTCCAGCTGCGCCCGGACTCGCTCGGGCAAGGAGACGCGTGCGCCGATGGCGAGGCAGTCGGCGAAGGTCGTCGGGTCTCCCACCGTTGGCCCGGAGGCAACCGAGGCGAGGTCGCCGCTCGTCACGTCGCACAGGACCAGCGCCACGCGCCGCTTGGCGGAGGTGGCCGCTGCCAGCTGGCCTCCCTTCAAGGCCGAGAGGTGCTTGCGGACCGCGTTGGTCTCTTCGATGGCGGTCCCGCCGGCGAGCAGCGCGCGGGTCGTCGCGATCTTGTCCTGCAGACGGAGCCCGGGCATGGGCACCGCGGCGATCGCCGATCCGCCGCCGCTGATGAGGAACAAGACGGTCTCGTCAGGCCTCACCGAGCACGCTTCGTCCAGGAGCGCGCGGCCCGCGGCTTCGCTGCTCGCATCGGGGACCGGATGGCTGCCGCGCACGAGGCGCAGGCGCTCGGGGATCGGAGCGTCCGCGGGCGCCGCGACCACGCCTGCGCTCACCGGGACGATCCCCGCGGCGCCGCGCGACATGCCCACCGCAGCCTTGCCCACCGCGACGATCCGTACCGGACCGGAGACGGCCGCGCGCGAGAGGGCGGCGGCGGTCAGCTTCTCGCCGGAGAGCTCCGCCACGGTGCTTCTGTAGAGGTGGAAAAGGTCAATCATCGAGCGCGGTTCTCGGCCTGATGTCGCGGGGCTGTCAAGGCAGGGAGCCGGCCGGGGCTCGGCTTTCCTTTCGGGAACGTCGGGCTAAGATGGGCACGCCTGTTTTTCCGCCCCCAAAGAGCGGGGGATTCGCAGCGAATCGGGCGCCTACACGGGTGCCGGCCCTGCCGTCACGACGGGGCTCAGCGAGGAGGCCAATCCCATGACGGAGAGTGCGAGCGCCGGGCCGGCCCGCGTCAAGGTGGGGCGTCGGAACTTTCTGATCGATCGCGGCTTCCAGCTCAAGTACACGCTCTACATGGTGGTCGTCGGGGCCGCCATCTCGCTGCTCTTCGGCGCCATGATGTACCAGGCTCACGTCGAGGCCACGCAGCTCATCGACCTGCCGGACCCGCTGCGCGAGGCGGTCAAGAGCCAGGACACGACCCTGCTCTGGCTGGTCATGGCCATCGCCGTCGTCATGGCGGTCGCGCTGGGCCTCTTCGGCATCCTCGTCACCCACCGCGTCGCCGGCCCCATGTACGTCTTCAGCCACTACCTGGCCGTGCTGGGCGAGGGCCGCTACCCGCTGCTGCGCCCGCTGCGCAAGAGCGACGAGCTCAAGGACTTCTACGAGACCTTCCACGGCGCCGTCGCCCAGCTCAAGGAGCGCGACCGGAACCGCGGCGAGGAGCTCAAGAAGATTGCCGCCGCGATGGACGAGGCCGCCGCCAGGTCGCCCGACGCCGCGGCGCTCAAGCCTGCCGCCGAGACGCTGCGCGCCATGGCCGACAAGATGCTCGACGCCGCCGCCAGCGCCGACCCCGCCACGCCGGGCCAGAAGGCCGAGGCGGCCGCCCGCGCTGCGTGAGGTGAGGGAGAAGGGCAGTGCCTCGCTGAACCTTAGGCGAACGACCATGCGCATCTCCCTCGTCTCGCTCGTCGGGCTGCTCGTGCTCACGGCGCCGGTGGGGGCGCTCGGACAGCCGCAGCCCAGGCCGAGCCTCTCGCCTGCCGACCTCACCAAGCTCGTCACCGCATTGCGCGGTGTGGAGATGAAGGGCATGAAGGTCCGCCTGCAGGCGGCCCTCATCCTCGGTCGCTCGGGCGGCGAGGAGGCGCTCCAGCCACTCGCCGACTGCCTGGCCGACGATCCCGACTTCCCCGTCCGCGCGGCGTGCGCCATGTCGCTCGGCAACATGGAAGACGTCCACGCCATCGAGCCGCTCGTCGCCCGCCTCGAAGACCCCGAGGCGCTCGTCCGCCAGGAGTGCGGCAAGGCGCTCTTCCGCTACACCGTGCCCGAGGCGCTCCCCTACCTGCAGGTCGCGCGGGAGCGGGGCAGCGCCGAGGTGCGCCTGGTGCTGGTCGAGGTCGTCGCGCAGATCAAGGACCCGCAGGCCGGCGCGCTGCTCGCCGAGCTCATCGGCGATGCGAGCGAGAAGGTCCGGCTTCAGGCCGCGGCGGTGCTGACCACGATGGACGGTGTGGAGGTCAGTGGGATCCTGCGCCAGGCGCTGGACCACCCGAACTACCGGGTGAAGGCCAACGCCGCCAAGCTGCTCGGCCAGCGCAAGGAGAAGGACGCGGTGGCCCGCCTCGTGGAGCTCGCCTCCTCGCCGCTCGAGGCGGTCGAGGTCCAGGTCGCCGCCCGCGGGGCCCTGCGCGAGCTGCGCAGCGAGCTCGACCTGACGAAGCTGGCGGCCGCCGCGCGCGACCCGGCGCTGGAGCGCAAGGAGCGCGCCCGCGCCCTCATCCTGCTCTCGACCGTCGACAGCGCCGATTCCTTCCAGGCCTGCCTGGACGTGCTGGGCGACCCCGAGCCTTTCATGCGCGGCCTGGCGGCGCAGGCGCTCGCGGAGATGGGCAACCCGCGGGCCCTCCCCGCGCTGCGCGACGCCGCGGCCAAGACCAGCAACGACCGTGTCGGCCGCCTGATCCAGGTCTCCATCCGCAAGCTCGAGCGTGGAGGCGGCAACTAGTACGGCGCACCGAAAATTCTTTCCGGGATCCGTGAATGTCCTCGGGGCAAAAACCCACGAAGGGGCATGCCTGGTCCGCAAGCAATCAAGGTCATCATTCCCGAGAAGATTCGCGCGGAGTTGGAAGCAGCCGCGAGGATGGAGTGCGGTTCGCACCGCGACGTGGTCCGGGCGCGAATCGTCCTGCTGGCTGAGCAGGGGCTGACCAACCCGGAGATCGCAAGGCGTGCCGGCTGCACCGAGCGGAATGTCTACCGCTGGCGGACTCGATTCGCGCTGAACCCATCGATGGACAGCCTGAAAGACCGTGGCCGCACCGGCCGTCCGGCCCGAGTCGGCGTCGACGTGCGCTGTGGGCTCATCAAGCTGGCCTGCGAGCGGCCGGACAAGGAGAAGGCGCCTCTGCGGGACGTCTGGACGCATGCCGCCTTGCGGGCCGCGCTCGAGGCCGAAACCGGCGAGCGGATCGGCCTCACCGAGATCGGGCGCATCCTGAAGGCGGCGGAGTTGAGGCCGCATCGAGTCCGCTACTGGCTCCATAGCCCGGACCCGGACTTCCGGCCCATGGTCCAGCGCATCTGTGACCTGTACGTCTCGCCGCCGCCGGGCGCCTCGGTGGTCTGCATCGACGAGAAGACCTGCATCCAGGCGCTCGAGCGAAAGCATCTCGGACGGCCGGCGGCGCCGGGGCGGGAAGGTCGGCGCGAGTTCGAGTACATCCGCCACGGCACCCGCGCGCTCATCGCTGCCTTCGACGTCCGCACCGGCAAGGTCTTCGGGCAGCTCCGGAAGCGGCGCACCGCGGCCGACCTCGACGCTTTCATGGAGGCGCTTGCTCGCCGCTATCCCCGCGGCCCGGTGTACGTCATCTGGGACAACCTCAACATCCACCATGGCGACGCCTGGGTCCGCTTCAACAAGCGGCACGGCGGACGGTTCCACTTCGTCTACACGCCCAAACACGCCTCGTGGGTCAACCAGGTCGAGATTCGGTTCGGCATCCTGCAACGGCGAATCATCAAGAACGCGAACTTCGCCACACCCGAGGCGATGGTGACGCGCATCGAGGACTTCATCCGCTACTGGAACGACTTCGAGGCGCACCCCTTCCGCTGGACATTCCGCGGTCGCTTCCATGACGATGGCTCGCGCCACGCCGCTTGAGCGGCGGGCACGCGAGCCCATGAACAAGAGCGACGACGGCCGACGCACAGCCGAGCAGCTCCTCTGCGAGCACCCCGAGCACAAGCACCTGCGCGTGCGCGCCAAGGGCGACCTCGTGACGCTGGAGTCGGGCCCGGAGGACGACCCGATTCCCCACCTGCGCTTCCGCCGCGCCACCGTGCAGTGGTGGTACCTCGAGATGCCCACGCACACTGGCCGCTGGGAAAAGACTCCCTACCGCGCGACCATGCGCGAGCTATTCGCCATTGTTGAGGAGCAATTCGGCTGGACTCTGGAACCAGTGAATATTCCTGGTGATTTCAACCCAGAAAGATCTTAGGGCGCGCAGTACTAGGAACTAGGCTGCCTCCGGCTGAGACGTACCGATTCGATCCTTTCTGCGCTGCGTGGCCTGTGCCTCGACGGCGCCAATCCGGGGCCGGCTCGTGCTCGATTCGAGTCTCATCACTGCGCAGGGCTGAAGGAGGCCCGCGCGCTCACGCTCGCGGCTCGCGGCGTCCGCGGCACGGGCTGCTAAAGGTATGTCAGCGTTCATCAACATGGAGCGCCAGGTCCTTGCTCGAGGCTCGAGACCCAAAGGAGCGGCCCCCGAGGAAGACCTCGGGGGCCGCTCACTTCAACGGACGTTCGCGGCGGCCTACGGAGCGCAGGTGCCGCCGGCGGCGCCGGCGAACGGGTGCGAATTGGCCGGCGGCTCGGTGGTGCTGGAGACCATGCACTGGCCTTCCGCGATGGTCACGGAGACGTCGGCCAGGTCGATCATTCCGGTGGCCTTGAGCTCGAGCGTGCCGGACTGCACCTTGGTCTCCGACGGGTCGTTGCGGACGAAGAGCGTCGGGGTGGTGCCGGTGAACTTGACCGAGCTGATGGCCTTGAGCGCGGCGCCCTTGAGGTCCGGCAGCTGGCTGGCGAGCACGCGCAGGTCGTGGTCGAGCAGGAGCTCGAGGCCGGGGGCGAAGCTGACCTGCACGCCGTTGGTCTTCTTGACGTAGGTGACGCTCACGCGGCGCTGCAGCGAGGGGTTGAGGTCGAGCTTGACGATGTCGGTCACCGTGCCCTGAGCGTCCTTGAACTGGACCTTGGAGGTGGCGTTGCCCAGGCCGATGTTGTTGACGGTCGCGGTCTCGTCTGCGGTGGCGGCGTCGAACTTGAAGCTGAAGCTGGAGCCGTCCAGGTGCATCAGCAGCGAGCCGACGATGGGGGCCGGCGGCGGCGGGCAGGTCTCGGGCTCGGGCGGGCAGACCTGCGCGTCCTTCCCGAAGACGTTCTGGGCGGCGACGAGGAGGTCGATGGCCTTGGCGTCCACGTCGGCGGAGAGGACCTTCTTGTCCCCGTCGAGGGTGATAGCCCACAGGTTCGGCGCGGCGGCGACGCGGAGCTCGGAGTGCTTGGCGTCGGTGGCCGCGAACAGGTCGAGGGCCAGGGCCTCGAGCACGCCGGCCTTGAGGGAGACGGACTTCTCGGCGAGCTTCTGCAGCTCGACGGAGACGGTGCCCTCGAGCTTGGTCGGGAAGCCCTCGGGGAGCGCCTGGCCTGCGGCGGTGCTCATCGCCTCGAAGCTCTTCTTGGCGTCGGCGAGCTTGACCTCGGCCTTCACGTAGCCGGCCTTGAGGTCGAAGTTGAAGGGGTTGTTCTGCGGGTTCTTGCCGATCAGCACCGCGAGGTCGAACTCGTTCTCGGCGAAGCTCTGCACCTTCACGCAGACGGGGACGGCGTCGAACTGCGAGGCGCACTTGGTGTCGGCCGCGTCGCAGAGGTCGGCCGCCTTGAGGCAGAAGACCACCGCGGTGTCGCTGCCTTGCGCGGCGTCGACGTGGTCGGCGTTGAAGAGGTGGTCCTTGAGCCACTTCGCCGCCTCGCGCTCGGGCTGGGCGGTGTCCACGGGGTCGGTGGTGCAGGTCTCGGTTCCGGGCGTGCCGTCGGGGTTGGGGGTGGCGGTGCAGGTCTTGTTCATCTCCTGCAGCGTCTCGGTCTGGCCGACGAAGCCGGCCGACTGGGCGACGGACTCCGCCAGAGCGTCGGTCTGCTCGGTGATGGTCAGCGCGGCCTTGCTCGAGTCGAGCTTGATGGGCTGCTTCTCGGCGGGACCGGGGCAGCCAGCGAGTCCCAGCGCCAGCGCGCCGCACAACGTCATTCGCTTCAGGTTCATAACGCTCCCTTTTTTGTTTGGCCCAATGTCGCGGCCCAGTCAGCAAGAGGCAGGCCGGAGGATTGGATATCGCGCTACCGAGCAAAAACAAGGGCTTGGCCGGCTTGTGGCCGGTGTGACGGGTGCACAGCCCTGACACCGATGCCTTGGCCAGGGCTCACGCGACGGCGACCTTGCCGCGAGCGCGGCTTCGGGCGAGGCTCTCGCGCCATGGACTCCTGCCCCTGTGGAAAGCCGATTCCCGAGAGCCAGTGCTGTGGCCGCTACCTCGCTGGCCAAGCCGCGCCGACTGCCGAGGCGCTGATGCGCTCGCGCTACACCGCCTACGTGCGCTGCGACGTCGACTACCTGGTCGCGACGCACAGCGCCAAGACCCGCGAGCAGCTCGACCGCGGCGCCATCAAGCTCTGGGCGAAGGACTCCAAGTGGCTGAGCCTGGAGATCCTCGACGTCGTCGACGGAGGGGAGGGGGACCAGGAGGGCGAGGTCGAGTTCGTGGCGCGCTACGAGACCAACGGCCGGGAGCAGCAGCACCACGAGCGCTCGACGTTCGCCCGCGAGGACGGCGCCTGGGTGTTCGTCGGCGGCCTGCCGCCCAAGGGAAAGCCCGTGCGCCGCGAGGAGCGGCCGAGCCCCAACGCGCAGTGCCCGTGCGGCAGCGGCAAGAAGTACAAGCGCTGCTGCGGGCAGAAGTAGAGTCCACCTCCATGAAGTCCATTCAGTCCGTTGGGTCCATCGAGTCCATGGGCTGAATGGACTCGATGGACTTCATGGACTGAATGGACGCGCTGCCGACTACTTCCCCGAGAGCCGGGCGAAGAAGTCGTTGCCCTTGTCGTCGACGAGGATGAAGGCCGGGAAGTCCACGACCTCGATCCGGTAGACGGCCTCCATGCCCAGCTCGGGGTACTCCAGGACCTCCACCTTCTTGATGTTCTCCTGCGCGAGCAGCGCGGCCGGACCGCCGATCGATCCCAGGTAGAAGCCGCCGTACTTCTTGCATGCCTCGGTCACCGCCTTGCTGCGGTTGCCCTTGGCGATCATCACCAGCGACCCGCCGTTCTGCTGGAAGAGGTCGACGTACGAGTCCATGCGCCCGGCCGTGGTCGGACCGAAGGAGCCGGAGGCCATGCCCTTGGGCGTCTTGGCCGGCCCCGCGTAGTAGACCGGGTGGTCCTTCAGGTACTGCGGCAGCCCCTGACCCTGGTCGAGGCGCTCCTTGATCTTCGCGTGGGCGATGTCGCGGGCGACGACGATGGTCCCGGTGAGCGAGAGCTGGGTCGTGACCGGGTGCTTGGTCAGCTCGGCCAGGATCTCCTTCATCGGCTTGTTCAGGTCGAGCTTCACCACGCCGTGCTCGTGCTTCTTCCGGTACTTCTCGGGAATGAGCCGGCCGGGGTTCGGCTCGAGCTGCTCGAGCCAGAGGCCGTCCTTGTCGATCTTCGCCTTGATGTTCCGGTCGGCCGAGCAGGAGACCGCCATGCCGATGGGGCAGCTGGCGCCGTGGCGGGGCAGGCGGACGACGCGCACGTCCAGGCAGAAGTACTTGCCGCCGAACTGGGCGCCGTAGCCGCTCTTGTAGGCGGCCTGCAGCAGCTTGCCCTCCATCTCGGTGTCGCGGAATGCCTGCCCGAGTGCGTTGCCCTTCGTCGGCAGGTGATCGAGATAGCCGGTGGAGGCGAGCTTGACCGCCTTGAGCGTGGCGTCGGCGCTGGTGCCGCCGATGACGAAGGCCAGGTGATACGGCGGGCAGGCCGCGGTGCCCAGCGTCTTCATCTTCTCGACGAGGTACTTCTCGAGCGAGCCCGGGTTGACCAGCGCCTTGGTCTCCTGGAAGAGGGAGGTCTTGTTGGCGCTGCCGCCGCCCTTGGCCAGGAACAGGAACCGGTACTCCATGCCGTCGGTGGCGAAGAGGTCGATCTGCGCCGGCAGGTTGGTGCCGGTGTTGACCTCGTCGTACATGTTGAGCGGCGCGTTCTGCGAATAGCGCAGGTTCTCCTCGGAATAGGTCCTCCACACGCCCTTGGAGAGCGACACCTCGTCGCCGCCGCCCGTCCAGACCTGCTGGCCCTTCTTGGCGATGATGGTCGCGGTGCCGGTGTCCTGGCAGAACGGGAGCACGCCCTTGGCCGCCACTTCGGCGTTGAAGAGCATCGCCAAGGCCACGCCGCGGTCGTTGTTCGAGGCCTCGGGGTCCGAGAGGATGGCCGCCACCTTCTCCAGGTGGGCGGGGCGCAGCATGAAGCTGACGTCGCGCATCGCCTCGTTGGCGAGCAGGGTCAGGCCTTCGGGCGCGACCTTGAGGACCTCCTTGCCGTCGAACCGCTCGACCGACACGTGCTCCTTGGTGAGCAGCCGGTACTTCGTGGTGTCCTCCCCGAGCGGGAAGGGGTCCTGGTACTGGAAGTCCGCCATGGGTGCCCCCTTGCTTCGTGAATGAGCGGGAAGCCTAACCTGCACCCCGCGGCGCTGGCCACCTGAGGTCCGGCCTTCCCGAGTTGGGAAAACCGTGTGCGTGGCGCGCTTCGTCCCACGGTGCGGACGGGGGGCGGAATGCAGCTTGCTCCTGCTCCGGGCATGACCTTCCACAGGCTCGCTCTATCCCTGTCCGCGTTGGCGGCCGCGCTCGTTGCCGGCACCGTGGGCTGCGGACGGGGGGGGATCCAGACGTCATCGGACGCGGCGATCGTCGACGTGCCCGATGCTCAGCCGCTTGCCGATGCCTCTCCCCCCGGCCTGGACGCCGCCGCACCTGGCCCCGACGCCGCGCCACAGCCTGTCTGGCAGACCACCGTCGCCAGCCCGCTGCTCGGGTTCGATGACCCGAATGTGCCGCTGACTTTCACAAGTGCCACCACCTTCCGGGTCCCCTTCACCAACATGCGCTCGGGCACGAAGGTGCAGGTCGTCTTCCGGGGCGACAGCGACGGCGGGATGACGCTGACCAGCGCCTGGATCGGCCGTGACCTGGGCGGCGGCTCGGTCGAGAACAACACCCAGCTCCTGTTTGGCGGACAACCCGGCGCGAGCGTCGCCCCCGATGTCCAGGTCGTCAGCGACCCGCTCGACTTCGCCATGGTGAGCGGCGAGCGCTATGCCGTCTCCTTCGTCGCCAGTGGCCTGGTCCCCCACGCTCTGGTCGACATTGGCTTCCAGGGGTGGAGGGCTCCTGGCAGCCAGGCAGACCAAGCCACGCTGAGCGGCGCGTCAAACGACCCCACCTTCCGCGGAGTGAAGTGGGTGGCCGTCTTCGGACTCCCCACGCGCGCCGTCGCGGTGCTCGGCGACAGCATCGCCTCCGGCGAGGCGTCCATGGGGACCGACCAGCGCTTCATCGACCTGGCGCAGAAGGCGCTCGGCTATCCCGTCCTCGATTGCGCCCGCGGCGGAGATGGTGTGGTCGACACGGCCTACGCCCGCATCGACCGCGACGTGCTGCCGCTGCCGGGACTCACCGACTGCCTGGTGGAGTTGGGCACCAACGACCTGCATCGCGCCGATTCCGCGGGGGTGGACGCGGCCGTGCAGTTCATCACCAACGGCCTGACGAACCTCTACACGAGGCTGGGTGGAGCCGGGCTCAAGGTCTGGGGCGCGACCATCCTCCCGAAGGGCACGTTGACCGCCAACGGGGAGGCGGCCCGGGTGCAGGTCAACGACTGGATCATGAAGAGCACGCTGGTCGTCGGCGTCGTGGACTTCGCGGGGGCCATCGCCGACCCGGCGGATCCCTCCAAGGCAGCGCCGGGGATGCTGGCGCACGATGGCATCCACCCGCTCCCCGCCGGCCACAAGGCGATGGCGGAGGCGATGGTGAAGGCCTTCGGTGGCACCGTCGCTGGGGGAGCGGACGCCGGCGTCGATGCGGGGTCCGACGCCGGGCGGTGAGCGGCCGCTTGTTCACCGGGGGCAGGATCAGAACGGCGGGCAGACGTTGGGGGTCGGCGCAGCGGTCGCCTCCCAGACGCCGTCCAGACGGCGGCTGATCGAGGCGCCGGTGGTCATGGCGCTGTGGAGGACGTCCACCGCGGTGGAGCCGGTCTGGTCCTTGAGATTGCCGGGGTTGCTGCCGTCGCCGCCGTAGATCACCGTGTCGAGCTCGGCTCCCCGCCACCGTGAAGAGGGCCACGGCGGCCGAAGCGGCGCTGGTGGCGTTGACTAGGTCGGGATTGAAGTCCTGGCCGTGGCCGTAGACCGGCGCGCCGTTGTCGGCGTCGCTGGTGGGCCCGCCGACGACGATGCATTGCCCGATGCCGAGCTCGGTGCCGGGCAGCGCGTACTTGTAGATGGGGCTGCTGAAGTTGGGGTTGGAGGCGTTGCCCAGGCGCAGCTCGTACCCGTCCAGCGCCACGCGGGTGCCGGTGCCGTTGTAGAGCACGACCCACTCGCGCTGGTCGTCGGTGAAGTTGGGGTCGTAGAGCACCTCGGCGAGCAGCAGGCCCTTCGGATAGGACTGGACGACCTGGATCTCGGTCGAAGGGAAGGTGGTGTTGGCGAGGGTGTAGGCCGAGAGGGTGGCGGTGCCGGTGACGCTCTTGGTGGTCACGGGCACGTCGACGAGCAGCGCGCCTTCGGGGACGATCACCGTGGCCGGCACGGACACCTTGTCGAAGTTCGAGCCCGGGGAGTCGAGGTAGACGAGCTGGCCGCCCGCCGGGGCCGCCGCCTCGAGCACGACGGTGAACGCGGCGGTGCTGTTGCGCTCCCACTTCTGGAACCCGGGGCTGAGCGACGCCACGGCCACCTGCGGCACGTCGAGGACCTCGATGGCGGCGGTGATGGTGTCGCCGTCGTAGGACGCGCCGAGGGCGACGCCGCTGGCCGCCGAGACGCCCTCGATGGAGAACGTGGCGCTGACCTGGCCCGCGAGGATCTCTGACGGAGGCGGGTCCGCTGACCGCGGGGCTGCCGTAGCTCAGCGTGACCTCGACGTCCTGGGACCAGACCCGGTCGATGAAGACCACCATGTCGCGCAGGCTGCCCACTTGCAGGGTCTGGCTCGCCGGCTCGAAGCGGTCGAGGCGAGGGTAGCGCAGCACGTCGGCGGCCGAACCCGGCAGCAGGTGGCTCTCCCCATAGGAGGTGTGAAGGATGCCGCGCGCCTGGGCGAAGTGGTCGCCGAGCGCGGGCGCGTCGAGCAGGAAGAGGAAATCGTCGATGCGCAGGCCGCCGCTGACCACGAACTCGTTGGCCGGGGCGGGGTCGCCGGAGGCAGGGACCGGGCTGAGGTCGGTGACGCGCACGTCTTCGACCTGGACGCGAACGGCCTGCAGGGGGACCTGCAGGCTCCCGCCGGTGGCGACCTGCGCCGAGGCGGCGAGGACGGGGGCGGGGAGCGGGTTGCCGCTCGACAGGATCACGACCGCACGGCCGTAGTTGAGCCAGGCCCAGCCGTTCTCGTTGGCCACCTTGCCGCGCACGTTGATGAGGTCTCCGACCGCGGGCACGAGCCTCGGTCTTGCCCAGGTAGACGAACATGCCGCTGTGCTCGGCGCCCGCATAGCCGCTGGCGGTGGGCGGGACCTGCACGAAGATGGGGTGGCCCAGGGTTTCGGTGGTGTTGACCCCGGTCACCAGGACTCCGGGGAGGTCGACGAGCTCGCTTTCGAAGACATCGTTGGCGTTGACCGAATAGAGGATGTGCGGCTGGGAGCCGGCATCGGGCGAGGGGGTAGAGGCGTCGGTGCCAGGCCCGGACGCGTCCGGCGAGGAACTGGAGGCGTCGGCGCCCGAAGCGTCGGCGCCGGGCTCGGACCCGTCGGGCGGGGCCAGGGTGGCGTCGGCACCAGGCTCGGACCCGTCGGGCGGAGCCAGGACCGTCTGCGCGTCCGGGGGCGGCAGCGAAGTGGCGTCCAGGAGGGGGCGGCCGGCGTCCTGGCCTGGAGCAACCGGCTCGGAGGAGCAGCCGACGGCGAGGAGGACGGCTGCGGCGAAGAGGGGGGTGATGGGCAGGTTTCGCATGGCCCACACCTCAACCCGAGCCGGCGCTCGCGTCAACGGCTCTCGCGCGCACCGCAGGACCGGATGAGGGCCTGCGCCAAGCCGTCGGGTCGACCCGAGGCGCTCGCCCGGGCTCACCAGGCGCACTTCTGCTCGTAGGAGAAATCGAGCACCGCGCGGCCCATCGTCGCGCCGACGCGCACGGTTCCGGGCTTGTGTCGATGCCGCCGACGATGAGCTCGGTGACCTCGAGGTCGTCCGCGCCGGGGCCGCCGGGTCGTTCACCTCGGTGCCTGCAGTCTTGGCGCGGACCCGGCCGGCGCCGCCCTCCGCGGTCGAGCCGCGTCTCGGCTCGTACGCGCAGAGCCCTACGCGCCTCGCCCCACCAGGTGCCGGCTCGTCGCCCGCAGCCTTCGCACCAGCGTGTGCGCCACGGACCGGTAGAGCTTGAGCGCCATCCGGTCGCTGGAGGCCATCAGCCGCGCGAACCGCTCGCGGGTGATGACGAACGCCTCGACGGTGCCGTCGGCGATGACCCGCGCCGAGGTGAAGGAGTCGTCGATGAGCGCCATCTCGCCCACGGGCGAGCCCGGCCCGAGCCGCGCGACCGCCTCCGGCTGCGGGCCCTGCACGCGGACCACGGTGGCGTTGCCGCGGCGCAGGACGAGCAGCGCCTCGCCGGGCTGGTCCTGCTCGACCATCACCGCGCCGTCGGCGTAGGAGCGCGTCTCGCAGGCGTCGTAGACGGTCTTCATCTCCTCCAACGACAGCTCGCGGAAGAGCGGGGTGGCCTTGAGGAACTCGAAGCCGTCCATCACCGAGACGACGCCGCGGCCGGCCAGGTCCTTGCGCCCGCCCTTGGCCAGCTCCTGCTCGAGCAGCTGCAGGGCTTCGGCGTGGCCCGGGTCGCCCTTGCGCACCTGCTGCAGCGACTGGATGGCGCGCGCGGTCTTGCCTGCCTTGGCCCACAGCCGGCCGGCGAGCAGCGGCTCCTCGGCCTTCTCGAAGCACGCGGCAGCCTTCTCGAGCTCGCCGCAGGCCTCCCACGCCTCGCCCGCCTCGCGCGTGTGCCCGCCGCGCTGGAGGAGCGCCGCGGCCGACGCGTGGTCGTCCAGGCGCAAGTACATCTCCGCCGCGGTCAGCGGCTCGTCGGCGCGCTCGTACATCGCCGCCGCCGACTGCAGGTCGCCCAGGTTCTCGAAGACCTTGGCCGCCATCGGGAAGTCGCAGGCGACCACGAACATCTCCGCCGCGCAGCGCTCGGCCTCGTCGTCGCCGGCGATGGCCGAGAGCACCGGGTAGCCGATGGACTTCTGGCAGGCGCCGTACAGGTGCGCCGCCGAGTCGGGATCGCCGCGGCGCAGGTGGCTGGTGACCACCGCGACCACCCGCTTCTCGTCCAGGAGCGGCGAGCCGGCGCTGACCTCGAGCTCCTCGGAGTCGTGGGACTCGGTCGAGACGCGGTCGCGCAGGGCGGCGGCCTCCTCGGTGAGCCCGGCCCGCTCGTAGAGCTGCTCGGCCTTGCGCAGGTTGCCCAGCGCCGCGTAGAGCGCCGCGGCCTCCTCGAAGACGCCGGCCTGCTCGTAGAGCGCGGCGGCCCGGTCGTTGTCGCCCGCCTTGACCAGCGCAGCGCCGGCCAGGGCCAGCTCGTGGATCTCCTCGTAGAGCTGGGCCGCCTTGCGGTGCTGGCCGACCGATTCGAGCAGGCGCGCCGCGTTGGCGCTGCGGCCGGTGACCTTGAGGAGGTGCGCGGCCCGGTCGATCTGCCCGGCCTTCTCGTAAGCGCGGATGGCGTTCTCGAGCTCGCCCGAGCGCTCCCACACCGCGGCGGCGTCGGCGAAGCGCCCGGCTTTCTCCAGGGCCGCCGCCTGATCCGTCTCGCGCTCGCCGAAGCGCAGGGTCTGCGTCGCGGCGCAGTTGGCGACGGCGCCGAAGCGCACCGTGCCCTCGGGCGCCGGGCGCTTGGCCGGCGCCGTCTGCTGCGGCGGAGGAGGCTTGAGCGGCAGGCCGAAGCGGACCGTGCCTTCGGGGACGGGGCGGGGAGCCGGCGTAGGCGCCGGCTGCGGATCCTTGAGCGGCAGCCCGAAGCGAACCGTGCCTTCGGGAACGGGGCGGGGAGCCGGCGCAGGCGCCGGCTGCGAATCCTTGAGCGGCATGCCGAAGCGGACGGTCCCTTCGGGGACGGGGCGCTTGGGCTGCGCAGGGGGAGGCGGCGGCGCCTTGAGAGGCGTGCCGAAGCGGACCGTGCCCTCGGGCAGCGGGGCCTTCTTCTCGCCGCCGAAGCGCAGGGTGGTGCGAGGAGCCGCGGCGACCTTCTCATCCTCGGGCTGGTCGGGCTTCTTGCCCTTGGGATCGTCGCTCATGAGGCGGGCTCCGGTGGGGCGGCGCCAGCGGCAAGGCCGTCCTTTAGGAGCGGGAAGGTACACGAAGCGCCGCCCCGTTGGCCACGCGAGCGGCAGGGCCCCACCTGAACGGGGTTCGCTCGGGCGATCGGCCGGTCGGGCCGGTGGAGGAGGACGATCGGCGGCTCGCGCGACGGCCGCTCGGCCGATGGAAGGAAGCTTGGGGTGCAGCCCAAAGGCCGATATCCTCCCGGCGATGTTGCGAATCGGTTCTCAGCTGGGTCGATACCGCCTGATCAAGATGCTCGGTCACGGCGGCATGGGGTACGTGTACGAGGCCGAGCACGTCGACCTCGGCAAGCACGTCGCCATCAAGACCCTGCACCCGCAGGTCGCCGAAGGTCCCGAAGGCCGCGCCCGGTTCCTCCAGGAAGGCCGCGCCGCGGCGATGCTGCGCCATCCGCACATCTGCGAGGTCTTCGACTTCGGCCAGGAAGAGGACACGCTCTTCCTGGTCATGGAGCTCCTCGATGGCCAGAACCTGGACCGCTTCCTCGACCAGCAAGGCCTGCTGACCGCCACGGAGACCGCGGACCTGATGCTGCCGGTGATGGCGGCGGTAGCGACGATGCACGACAAGGGCATCCTCCACCGCGACCTGAAGCCCGCGAACATCTTCCTGGCCAAGGGGCCGTACGGCGACGTCGCCCCCAAGGTGCTGGACTTCGGCATCGCCAAGCTGACCGAGGGCCTGCCGGCCCCGCAGACCACGGCCGGCATGCTGGGGACGGCGCACTACGTCAGCCCCGAGCAGGTTCGCGGCAGGCCGCTCGACGCGCGCAGCGACCAGTACTCGCTGGGCGTCATCGTCTACGAGATGCTGACCGGGGCGAAGCCGTTCGACGGCGCGAACATCCCGGCCATCATGCAGGAGATCGTCAACGGCCCGCTCAAGCCGCCTCACCACCTGGTGCCCGACGTGCCGGCGGCCATCGAGACCGCGGTGCTCAAGGCGCTCAGCCGGGAGGCGGCCAAGCGGCACCCCTCGGTGTTCGAGTTCGGGGCGGCCGTCCTGGGCTTCGCCAGCGAGCGGACCCAGGCGCTGTGGGCGCCGGTGTTCGAGCCCAAGCCGCCCGCCGCTGTGGCCCGTCGCAAGACCGGGGTGAGCCCGGCCGCGGAGCCGCCGGGCATCGCGCGACGAAAGACGGGGGCCTCGCCGGCCGCCGACTCGGCACGGCGCAGGCCGGACGACGAGACCGGTCCGCTGCACGCGATGGAGACGGTGCCGGAGACCGCGGAGGACGCGCTGCGCCGCGCCGGGGCCTCGCTCATCCCCACGGCCGACAAGGACGCCGCCGAGCGCGCGCGGACGCGCATCCGCGAGTCGGGCAAGGTCGTGATGCTCTGCCAGGGCCAGGGGCCGAACGCCGAGGCCAAGCAGCCGCTCTCCAGCGTGTTGCAGACCGTGGCCGGCCAGCTCGAGGCGGTGGTGTTCGTCAGCGACCCGTCGAAGAACGTCTGGCAGGACCCGATGGAGGAACTCGGCTCGGAGCTTCGCGCCGGGCCAGCCCTGGAACGGCGCCTACCTGTTCTTCGAGAAGGGTCGGTTCCTGGCCGCCATCAAGAAGGACCTGTTCAACCCCGCCAGCGACGCCAAGCGGATCCGCGAGTGGCTCAAGGAGCGGCAAGACGCTCAGGGGCAGTCCGCGCCACGGCCGCGCAAGCCGGGAACCTGGTAGCCGCTGGACCGCGATGAAGCCGCCCGCCTCAACGCACCCTGCGTCCGTGAGGACAGCCCATTAGGCTTCGCTCGAACACGAGATCACAACCCGGAGCTGCCATGAACCACCGCTGGATCGTCCCGACGCTCGCCGCGCTCGCCTTCCTCGCTGCCGCGTGCTTCCCCAAGACCGGCGCCGCACCGGGGCCGCTGGCCGCCCAGGCGACGGAGATCGCCAAGGCGCGCTACGCCGAAGCCGCTCCGACCGCCGAGGAGCTCGAGAAGGGGCGTCAGCTGTTCCTCAAGGGCTGCCGCGAGTGCCACGGCTACCCCGACCTGGCCGCGTTCCCGGAAGCGAAGTGGCCGAAGGTGGCCAAGGCGATGGCCGGTAAGGCGGGCTTCAACGAGGCGGACGCCGAGCTGCTCACGCGCTTCGTGATGGTCGCGCGCGAAGCCGCGCTCGCCCCGGCTCCGGCGCCCGCTCCCGCGCAGCCGTCGGCCGAGCCCGCTCCGGCTCCCGCCGCCCAGTAGCTCAGCGCACGCCGCTCTTCTCGAGCGCGTCCACGGCCTTGCCCACGGGAGTGAAGATCGCATCGGCGATCTTCTGGGCCTTGGCCTTCTCCTCGGTGTCGTGGACGACGCCCTCGAGGGCCAGGGTGCTCGTGCCGTGAAGGACCGCCCGCGCGTTCTTGAGTCCTGCCTGCGTCAGGGCGTCGTTGACCATGGCCACGCGGGCGCGGACGACCTTTGGGTCGAGCTTCGCCAGACACACGGCCTGGGGGAACAGGCGCGAGCGCTCGTAGTCCTCGAGGGAGCCGAAGAGGCCGGTGAGGAAGACCCGGTCTCCGGCGAACTGCACCGAGAGTCCTGGGCTGTCCTTGAAGGCGGAGCGCAGCGCCGACGACTCGTCGGAAGCGCCGTCCTGGCCGACCTCGATTCTGTAGACGGTGTGCGTGCCGTCCTCGAAGAAGACCGTCAGGTCCGAGTGCCCGGCTGCAAGGCCCACGACCAGCAGCTCGCTCGAGCCCAGGGGCCGCACGTCGAGCACCTCGGGCGCCGCGACGGCGACGGCGCGCAGGCGGGGCGCGGCGAGGATCTTCTGGGTGCCGACGCCGAGGAGCAGGCTCGAGGGATCCGAGGAGGCGGGCGCTCCAGCGTCGGGCGCTTCCCTCGGCGGAGGCACGGGCGCATCCGGGGCGGCAGCGGCGGCGAGCAGTGCGAAGGTGAGAGCGCCCGCGAGAGTCATGCCGACATCATTCGCCCAACTCCGCCGTGCAGGGCAAGGTCTTAGGGCGCGGACTTGAGCCGCGCGACGAGATCCTCGAAGCCGTCCGGCTTGGCGTAGACCGCATCGATGCCTGGCAGCCCAGCGATCTCCTTCGGAGATACGCGCCCGCTGAAGACGGCGGTGAACCGGATGCTCGGATGGTCGGCCCGCCAGCGCGCAACCAGGGCGGTGCCCTGCGGCTCGTCGGCGCCGAGGAAGTAGTCGGTCACCACGTGCGTGACGGTGCTGCGCTCGAGGACCTCGGCGGCTTCCTGCGCCGAGAGCGCCACGTGGACCTCGTCGAAGGTCCTCTTCAGGACCCGGCGGAAGAGCGTGGTGATGTCCGGCTCGTCGTCTACGAGGAGCGCGACGCGGCTCATGGCGATCTCCCCCGAATGACCATCGGTGTTGGGACGCCAAGCTAGCAGATGAGGATCTGGCGGGTGAAGCGCCGCGCACTGTAAGTGATCTACTGTGGTCGGAAAATTTCAGGCTGAGCTGAGCGGCGAAGCTGGGCGTGGGTCACCAGTCGCCGTTCTCGTCCGTCACCTGGTAGACCGCCTTCGCAGCGGCCAGGCGCCGGTACCCGCCGCGCTTGTAGGCCTGGCGTCGAAGTCGATCCCTTGGCCTTGCCTTCGGCCAGGAGGTTTTCGAAGACCAGGTCGAGGATCTCGACGCGGTCCTCCGCGGGAGGCTTCGTCTTGCTCAGGTAACGCCGGCCCGGCAGCTTCGACTGGACGTCTTGGGGCTCGCTGCGGCGCTCGCGGCCTTCCTGCTCGGCCTGCTGAGTCCAGCTCGGGCGCGGACGGAGTCAGGCCCTCGACGTACACCGCGGGCCCTCTCGAACGTGCGCTGCTCTCCGCCGATAGGCTGCACGGGCAGGAGCGCGCGCAGTTCGACGACGAGCGGGTTGCCACCAACACGCGTTGCACGCCTTCGCGCGTCGGCGCTGCTCCAGGGTAGGCGGCGAAGTCAGGCCCTCACGGACGGAGGCGGCGGCGGAAAAGCCTTCTCCAGCCTCTCCATGGCGGCGACCAACTGCGAGCTCGTGGCCCCCTGGATATGCTGCTTCTCCAGAACGTCTCCGAGCCACTTGGCCGCCTCGGTGGGGGTGGCGAAGAAGGCCGCTTCCTGGGGCCCCGAGCCGGTCGCCCGGACCACGCCGAGGATCGCGTGGAGGCTCACCCGCACGACCTTGCTCCAGAAATCGCTGCCGCCGGTCACGACCGCCACCGCCTTGAGCCGCAAGCCCAGCTCGCGCATCGCCGCCGCCGCCTTCTTATTCGCGCCCTCGACGGGAGACTGCTTGGTCCGCGCGATCAGAAGCATCCCCATCTTGTCGGGGTTGTCGGCCGCCGCCTTCATCAGCCGCACGTGAACGGCGTCGAGTCCGGACTCGCTAGGAGCGCGGTTCCAGACGACGACCGAGACATTGCTCACCTGAGCCACGCAGTAGGCATCGGTGCGCTCCACGATGTTCAGCTCGCTGCCCATAGCGCTCATCCCTCGACGCTCCTGTACTCCCCCCCGACCCTGCCAACCTGCCGAATGATGGGCCGTCCCAAGGACACGCTGGCCGCCAACGGCCAGGCAAAAATGCATCCACTATCAGTCCTGCCACCTCAGCAAGATGCCGCCGTAGCTCAGCCCTCCGCCGTGCCCGGCCAACAGCACCAGGTCGTCGGGGCGGATGCGCGCCTTCTTGCGCGCGAGATACAGATTCATGGGCAGGTTCACCGTGCCCATGTTCGAGAACTGCAGGACGTTGTCTTCGACGCGCTCCATGGGGACGCCGACGATCTTGGACAGCACCGGGGAGTACCAGGTGAACGCAGCGTTGGTCACCATGAGGGCGACATCCGAGTGCTTGTAGCCCTCTTCCTCCAAGACCTCTTTTCGAACTCGCTCTCCGATATGCGGGATTTCCGCCACCATCTCCCGCGCCAGCTTGGGTTCGGTGATGGTGAAGAAGGGCCGCTCCACCGACTGGCTCTCGCCCCAAGCGAAGTAGGCGGGCTGCGGGCGCAGCGGTGGCCGTCGCATGACGTGCATGGAGTCGTGGTACTTGGTTTCCGAGAAGTGCTTCGAGACGAGGATGCCCTTGCTCTTGGCGCAGGGGCCGAGCACCGCCGCCGCGGCGCCGTCGCCAGCCGCCACCGAAATCGAGGAGGTGAAGTCCTGGATGGCGCTGTACTTGGTCGAGGTGACGATCAGTGCGTAGTCGATGGTCCCGCAGCCGATGTAGTGGTTCAGGATGTCCATCGACGTCATGAACGTGTGGCAGATGGCGTTCACGCCGATGGCCCGAGCGTTCTTGAGTCCGAGCAGGCAGTGAAGCTTGAAGACGTTCGGAGTGAAGAGCGTGTCGGGTGGCAGCGAAAAGGCCATGATGATGCCGACCTTCTCGGGCCCGATTCCCGCATCGGCAAGAGCTTCACGACAAGCGATGAGCTCCATCTCGGAGGGGAGCATCTCCTTCGGCGCGACCCGTCGCTCCTTGGTCCCAGCGAACGGGTCGTCCTTGATCTTCTCGAGCTGCCTCGGCGAGCACCGGGTGGAGCTTGCCTGGTGTCTCCTCTTTGGCCTCTGCGAGGTTCACCACGGTCTTGCGCTGACTGCGCCTCCAGTCGGCCACCGTCTCCGCGCTCCACCAATCGTTGGAGCGGACTTCCGGGGGGATGTAGGCCCCCATCCCGATGATTGCCGTCCCTCGACGCATTGGGTTCCTCCGTCTGCACGGGGCCGCGTCCTGCAGGACTGCCCCCTCTTGGCTCCGCCTGCGCGTTGATGGGGGCCGAGCCTCGGGAGCGCGGCCCGTCCAGCCAGCGACCTGCCTCTACGCACCCGACTGCTTCCCTCTCGCGCCCTGCAAGAATCAGGTTCTGGATCCGCTTCATCCACGGGCCGGGCTCGTTGGGGTCGACCAGCACGTCGACCACGAACGGCCGGGGGCTCGCCATCGCCTGGCGCATCGCCTCTTCGAGTGCTCGCTCATCGGACACTTGTACGCCGTCGGCCCCCATGCCGCGGGCGACGAGCGTGAAATCGACTGAGGGGAACGAGGTCTCGTAGGGCGTGAAGCCCAGCGCGCGCATCCCTTGCGCCACCATCCCATACTGACCGTCATTGAGGACAACCCACACCGCGGAGGCTTTGTATTGCACCGCGGTGCTGATCTCGTTGTTCATCAGCATGGACCCGTCACCGACCAGGGCCACCGCCTTGCCGTTGCGGGCCAGGGCGGCCCCCACCACTCCCGAAGTACAGTGCCCCATCGCCCCGAAGCTCGAGCTGACTCGGAACCGCCCCGGTGCGTCGAAGCTCAACCCGTTGATGGCCCAAGCGAAGGCGTTGCCCGATTCGGCGAGCACCACCGCGTCGCTTTGCTCGACCACCACTCGCTGCATCACGTCGATGAGGTAGACCGGACGCACGCGCTGGTGGGGGATCGGGGTCATCGCCGAGGCGGGACCCGGGGGCGGGGCCAACGCAAGCCTGTTTGGCGGACAATGCTCGAGCAGAGCTTGGAGGAAGGCGCCGATCTCCGACTGCACGACCACGGTCGGCGTATGCGGATAGGCGGCGCCGGGGGCTTCGGGATCGACGTCGACGTGGATGAGGGACTGCGTCGGGAGCATCGCCGCGTCCCAGAAGGAGGCAGTCTCGGCAAGCCGGGAGCCGAGAACCAGCATGTGGTCAGGCCGGTGGGCGGCGAGGTAGGCCTCCACCGTGGCATGGCCGCCCATGCCGGTGACCCCGAGGAACTGAGGATGGCTCTCAGGGAAGACTCCTTTGGCGCGCGGGGTGCAGATTACCGGCGCCCCGGTACGCTCCGCGAACTTGAGCAGCGACTGGGAGGCACCGCGGGCCCCGAAGCCCGCCCAGATGACGAAGAACCGCCCTTTGAGCATCTGGGCGATTGGCTCTGCTGTGGAGGCGGCACAGCCCGCGGGAACGTAGCTCGACAAGCCCACCTCGCGCAGCTTGGGAGCCGGAGTGGTTTGCAGGCCAATGGGCAGGCTCAGGTGCGCGACGAACGGGCCCGGGCGCGCCAACCCGGCCGCCAGCCGCCAACCGATCTGCTCCAGCTCGGCGGCGTGCTCCATCATCAGCGCGTAATGGAAGATGGGCCCGGCGGTGAAGATGCCCGACATGGGCATGGTGTACGAGCTGGTTTCCTGCGCCGGCCAGCGTCCACGCTGCGCGGGGCTGTGGGCCCCGGAGATCAGGATCACCTTCGCCCCGTCCCAGCGGGCCGCCATCATCCCAGTGAGGGCATTGCTCAGCCCCGGCCCGCTGGTGGTCACGACCGCCGCCGGTTTTCCGCTCGCGAAGTAAGCCTCCATGGCGGCGAACGCCGCCCCGGCCTCGTGCCGGCAATGCACGAGGTGCAGCTTGCTTCGCCCCACGGCGTCGAAGAAGGGCGCAATGGCGCCTCCGATGACCCCGAACGCTTTCTCCACTCCAAGCTGGGACAGCAATTCGACGAGGTTGTCGGAGACGTTCTCGGTTCGGAAGGCGGGCTGCGGAGCCCTGGCGTGCATGGGGGCACCATTCAGAGGGGTGGTGGGTGCGCGGCGGCGGTCGAGGCCTCGGTCCAGCTATTGGGTTGGCGGAATGTGGAAGACGATGGTGTCGTGGACGGTCTGGTACTGGATGTATCCCCAGCGCACGACGTAAGTGTCGGCACCGTCCGGGATGGAGAACATGGTCGAAGTCCAGGAGAAGGTGAGCAGCACCACCTCGCCGACGATGTTGAGCGTGGTCGGAACGGGCACTTCACCGCCCAGCATCTGGAACATCGCCTCGAAGGCGGAGCGGATGTTGAGCAGGCCGATGATCGGTCCGCTCGGCATGATGACCACCGCGTCAGGGCCGTAGGTGCACATCACGCGGTCGATGTCGCCGGCGGCGATTGCCTCGGACCGCTCCTGGATGACCTCCGCTGGAGAACGGAAGACGTTCCTGAGTGGGCATCTGAGCCCATCTTCCCGCCATCCCATGTCGGAGTGCCTGTCCGGGCAGGGATTGGGTGGATTTGCGAATGCGAGCGAGACCGGGGTGAACGAAGCCACAGCGAGAGACAGCGCAATCAAACGACTCCGTCGCATTGCTTGCTCCTTTCGCTTGGTGTACCTGCCGCGTGCTATCGCTCTTCGCTGGTACTGCTCCTCCTTTCCAATCGTCCGAGGGGCACCCACCAGCCGAACGAAGGCGACGTGGCGGGGCGACCCGAGGAAAGCTGGCTGACGGCCGAATTGCCGAGACTTGGGATCAAGCCTGCTTTCGAGGGGTCATTCCATGGTCGGCGATTATACACACGCGATTTTGAATTTCTAGTGGCGCTAATGATTTTGTATGGACGGTAAGAATCCGCCCGCAGGACTGCCGAAGTGTAGGGTCCTCTCCCATCGCAGCGCTGGCGGCAAGGCGAGCTCTGTGGTCGAGCGGCTCCGGGGGAAGTGCGCCGGAATGGCTGCAACCGCAGAGGATGATTGATGAAAGGCGTCTTCCGCAGGCCGAATTCGTCCCCCGGTCTCCCCCGTGGTCGGGTGATAGACGGCCCTGGGCAAATCTGTACGATGCCAAACGAACAGAATGCGCGGATGTGGCAGTCCAGGACCGCAATGCGGCGAGTCATTCGAGAATCAAACCTGGCGAGACGTGTATTGGAGCAGGTTTGGCGACCGTGGTGCCGCCGGTCCATAGCGGAGAAGGACGGGCCGTTACTGCGCATGTTGCGGTAGCAATGGTGGATGGCATTGCCTGCGGTGCAGGTCGACGCCCGGATTACAAAGGTCATACCTCGGGTGGGGGAGAAAGGTGACGCTGGTCCGTTTCTCCGCTCGATAAATCAAACAAATGTCTTCGGCTCTTTGGTGTGGTTCCCGGGCGGAATGGGCCGCACGATGAGAGCAATGGTGTCGACCGTGGGAGAGCGCCCCGGTTGTAGGGTGCTTTGGCAACCCGGGAGTGGAATCTGCCTGCTCACCTCAATGGCCGGGACCGAAGAGGGCTCGGCGGACCGCAGAATCCAATAGCGCGCGCGCAACACCAGGGACCTCAGCAGCGAGGACTGGTGCCCGGCGAGCTGCTCGTCCAGGTGCGGTGCGGCTTCTGGCGCGTCCTCGTGCCCCTGCGCCAGGTGGAGCGAGTCCTCCCTGCCGCGCTCCCTGGCGCACTTCCATCCTCGGCACCGGGGGCGCTGCCGGTGGTGAACCTCGCAGGTGAGCCGCTTCCGCTGATTCTGGGAGAGGTGTTGCTCGGAGCCGAGCGGGTGAGCCTGCGCCAGAGTGACCAGATGCTCTGCCTGACCGACGGAACGCGGCGGGCGTTGCTCTGGGTCAGCGCTGCCGAGGACCTGATTCCGTGGGAGCCTGCCCCCGCGCCCGCAACAGGCGAGTTCCTGGCCGGGTTCCACCGCAGCGCGGGTGTGGCGGTCCTCGACATCTTTCAGTTGCTAGACGCGGTTTCTGCCGCCCCGCGGCCGATGCCGGAGGTTGCTCGAGATGGGATCGATCCTGTTGGTCGATGACAGCCGAGTGGTGCGCGAGGTCCTCAAGGTCTACCTCATTCCGCGCGGCGTCGAATTGACGGAAGCCGCCGATGGCGTCGAGGCGCTGGCGATGATTCAGCGCTCGGTGCCCGACGTGGTGATCGCCGACCTGCGTATGCCACGTCTGGACGGCGCAGAGCTTTGCCAGGCGCTTCGCAATCACCCGCGAACCCTGGGGATCCCGGTCGTGATTCTCTCCAGCAATCTCACCGATGAATCGGCCGCCCGGTGCCTGAACGCCGGTGCGGCGGGAGTGCTCAGAAAGCCAGTGGACCCCAAGCGGTTGCTCGCCGAGCTCGAACGCGTCTCCCCCTCCTTCCGAGGTGCCGCCGCCCCATGAATCCCCCGAGCCTTCATGACCTCACGGAGTTCCGCAGCCGGCTCATCAAGGAGCAGTTCCGCGATACCAGCGGTCTCGCCCTCGTCGCCGCCTACGTCTTGAGCCTGCGCCTGGGCGGGGATCTTCAGGTTCGCCTGGTCTTCGGCGCCGCCGTCGTCGGGCTGTATTGCCTGATGATGGCCGTTCAGTACGGGCTGATCGGCCGCGCCCTCGCGGCGGCCACTGCGACGGTCCCCGACGAGGCAGCCGGCGTGCGGCTCAAGCGACTGCTGGAGGTTCCGGCGCGCCTGGCCATCGCCCCGGTCGTCATCTGGCCCTTGGGCGGCCTGATCTTCGGCATCGGGAGCGCGCTCTACTTCGGGCAGGGCCTCCCACTGGTGATTGCGAGCACGGTCGTCTGGCTGGTGGCGGCCGTGGCTCCCGCGCCCGCCATGTTCGCGCTCTTCGATGAGGAGCTGCGCCCGCTGGCCATCGAGGAGTTCCGCCGCTGTGGGACCCGGGTCGCGGGCCACGGGTTGAGGTGGGTGCGCCAGCGTTGGCTGCTGCCCAGCGCCTTCGTGATTGCGCTGGGGTCGCTGCTCTTCTTCAGCAGCATGGCCCTCTCGTCGCTGCTCGAGGCGTCCAACAGCAGCGCGGTGGCCCGAGTCGCCGAGCGTGACGCGGAGCTCGCGCAGCAGGTGGGGCAGGCGCTGACGGGCACCGTCGCCGGGGCCATGCTCCCGGTGGCGGCCATCGCGGGGTTCTTGGCCATCGCCTTCGCCTTCACCGGCTACAACCTCGCCAACAAGCAGGGCAAGGCGGCCAGCGCCATCGAGCGCTCCATGCGTGCCCTCGTCGCCGGCACGCCCGAGCCACCCGACTGGATCTCCACCGACGAGCTGGGCGACCTCTCGTTCGCCACGTACCAGATCGCGGCGGAAATGCAGCACATCTTCACCCAGCTCAAGGCCATGGCCGGCGGTGATCTGCGGGTGGAGATCCACGGGGACAGCGGGCTGCTGCGCGCCTTCCAGGAGTCGCGTCGAGGGTTGCTGCGTCTGGCCGAGATGATGGTCGCCCTCTCTCGGGGCGAGCTCGGCGAACGCCCCGACCTCGCCGGTGAGCTGGGAAGGTGCTTCGGCGAGCTGCACGCCGCCCTGAAGGCCATCGGCGACCAGGCCCAGAAGATCGCCCAAGGCGACCTGCGCCTCGACGTCGAGGTGCCGGGGGCGCTGGGCGACTCCATCCGGCAGATGAGCCAGAACCTACGTTCCATGGTGGGTCAGAGCCAGACGGGCTCGGCCGCGCTCTCCGACCTGGTGGTCAACCTGCAGGGCGCTGCGAGCCAGCTCTCAGCCGCCACGACCGAGCAGGCCTCGGCGCTGACCGAGACCGCGAACACCATGACCGAGATGGCGCAGACCTCGGCCGCCTCTGCCGACCGCGCGGCGGAGCTGATCAAGCAGGGCGAGTCGGCCGCCACCGTGGTAGGCGAGGGTAACGACGCGGCACGCTCGGCCATCGCTGCCACCACTGCAGTCGCACAGGCGCTCACCAAGGTGGCCGGCTCCTCGTCCGCCCTGGCCGAGCGGGTTCGCCTCATCGACTCCATCGCCGGAACCGTGGGGTTCCTCGCCGATCAGTCCAGCACCCTGGCCATCAACGCCGCCATCGAGGCCGCGCGTGCGGGAGATGCTGGCAAGGGCTTCTCGGTGGTCGCCCATGAGAATCCGCACTCTGGCCAGCGACTCGCGCAAGGCGGCAGCGCAAATCCGCGAATTGCTCGGCGAGATTCGTGAACGGACGCAGCAGGTGGACGACTCGGTGGGCGCCGGCGGGCACACCGTCAACGAGGCCAACCGCCTGGTCACTCGCCTCGAGGAGATCGTGGCGCAGCTTGGCGTCACCATCCACGAGTCGGTGGGGCTGATGCGCCAGGTGGAAGGTGCGGCTCGCCAGCATCACACGGGCGTGGGGCAGATCTCCCAGGCCTTGAGCAACATGCAGAAGGGCTCTGAGGCCATCCGGGACGGCGCGCGGATGCTCAGCGACCTGGCAGAGCACACTCACGACCTCTCGAGCACGCTGCAGAAGACGGCGAAGTCGTATTCCCTGCCGGCTGCGCGGTCGGGTGCATGATGCTCGGAGCAGCCAGCCACTACCATCTTCGGGCGGCGCTGGAGTCGGTCTATGGCCTGGCCTTGGGGGGCCTGAGCGACGAGCAGCTCGATCGCGCGGCGCGCGATGCGGGAGCCGGAGGCCCCACCTACGACGAGGCTGTCCTGGAGCGGGTGGTCGATCACCTGCCCATCGAGGAGAGCTGGCTCTTCCGAAACGAGGAGCTGTGGCGCTGGCTGCATGACGAGTTGGTGCCGGTCCTGCTCGCCGAGGCCTGGGAGAAGGGGACGTGCCTGCGGGTGGCCTCCATTGGCTGCTCGATGGGGCAGGAGCCGTTCAGCCTGGCCATCGTCATGCAGCGCCAGCTCGAGGCTTGGGGCGTGCATGCGTCCAGTGCCCACGAGCGGGTGGAGGTCGTGGGCTATGACGCCTCCGCGTCGCGTGTGGCCGCGGCGCGGAAGGGCGAGCTGAATGCCTGGTCGGTCGAGCGCAGCTCGCTGGACTGGGCGCAAGCGCGCACGCACTCGCTGGGCAACGGCCGGTACCGCATGGACGACAGCGTGCGCGCGATGTGCCGCTTCGAGGTCGCGAACTTGCTGCACCTGGCCCAGGAGCCGTGGCTCGCAGGCTTTCGGCTGGTGCTCTGTCGCCATGCTCTCATCTACTTCGATCCCTCGCGCGCCAGCGAAGTCGTGAGCATGCTGGGACGCTCGCTGGACCCCGGCGCGACCCTGGTCCTCGGCACCCCCGAGGCGCACCTCCTCGGCGTAGCTCCCAACCTGGAGCCATTGCCGCACCTCGCGGCTGCGCGGGTGCGTCATCGAGGCACCGTCGCGAGCCTTCCCGCGGCTCGCGCCGCCCGCGCCCCCGCCTCCCGTCCTCGGGCCCCTGCGCCCCGCCCTGGCGCGAGCGTCCCGCTGACGCGGCCCCGGCCTGAGGTCACGCTCGTCCCTCTCGCTTCCCGGCCCGCCGCGCCTCCGGGGCCGCCCGTGGAGCGTGGGGCTCATCGCAGTCAGGCCGAGGAACACCTGCGAGCAGCGCTGGCACACGCGGCTGCCGGGCGGCACACCGAGGCTCTGGAGCAGGCGCGCTTCGCCTGCGTCCTGAGGCCGGACGATCTCAGCGCCAGGCTGGTGCTCGCCCAGTCCCTGGCGGCCATCGACAAGGAGCAGGGGCGCCTCGCGCTGCTCGAGCTGCTGGAATCCACGGAGGCTGCCGGCGAAGGCAGCTTGGCGTTCACGCCGGACCTCAGCGCCGAGCAGATCGCCCTCGCGGTCCGGTTGCTGCTCGAGGAGGCGTCATGAGCACGCTGCGGGTCCCCCTCGAGAAGTTGATCCCTGAGCCCGCCGACCTCGCCGTCCTCGAAGAGCGAGCCCGCCTTCTTGCGAACGGTCTCGCTCACGGGGCGTCGGCGAACGCCGACGCCGCGAGCCGCCGCATGGTGGTGCGCTTCCGGGTAGGGGGAAACCCCTTGGCAATCGCCGTGGCCGAGCTCGTGCGAGCCGTGACGCAGCTCGGCGCGGTGCTGCGGGTGCCCGACGGGCGAGGGGGCGGGTTGCTCGTCGCGTTCCTCCAGGAGAAGCCCGTGCCGGTCTTCGACCTTCATGTGCTCCTGGGACAGGCGTGCTCCATCGACCGCCTCATGCGCGGCCCTGCGCTCCTGCTCCGAGACGAAGAGGGCCCCATCGCCTGCGCAGTCGAGGGTCCGCTGGAGCTGGCGGAGGTCACGCTGACACACACCGTGAGGGCGGGCAGGCCCTTCGAGCATTCGCTGCCCCTGGAAGGCCTCCTGAGTGACGGGGCAAGTCTTCTTGAGCCCGAGGAGCTGAGGGCGAGAGCCTCTCGCACCGTCCGGAGCGCGTAGGAACGCATGGACCCAACCACGCGAGCACGGCTGCTGGGCATCTTCGTCGCGGAGGCGGAGCAGGTCCTGAACTTCCTCGACGAGGAGGTGAAGCGCCTCGAGCCGACCGAGAGCGGGGACCGCCTCATCGCGCTCGGCCGTTCTGCGCACGGGCTCAAGGGGGCGGCCTCGTCCGTGGGGCTGGTGGACCTCGCCCAGGCTCTCCACGATCTCGAGCGGTTTGCCCTGGCGCTGCCGAGCGTCGAGCTGGGCGCGTGGTCGGGTGAGCGGGCTCGGCTCCTCCGCGCCATCGAGCTGCTGCGCGAGGGGGTCGCCACCATGGCCGCCGCCGGCAACGGCAGCTTCCCTTCGGTACTGCTCGAGCAGGTGGCGCTGATGCTCGGCAGAGCGGCTCCGGCCCCGGCAGCAGGTTCGGCTCCCGCTCCCGAAATCCGGACGAGCGGCGCGGGCGCGACCCCTCGCGCTCAATCGGTGGTGCGCGGCTCTTCGAGCGCGACGGCGGGCGCCGCAGAGGCGCTCTCGGAGCGCATCAGCATCCCAGCGGAGGAGATCGATGCAACCTTGCGGATGGCGTCGGTCTTGGCGCGCGGGCTCTCCCACGCCCAGGAGCAGCTGCGCGACACGCCGGCCGGCCGCTCGCTGGATGCCTTGAGCGTGGATGCCGCCCATCTGGAGGCGGCCATCGCGAACCTGCGCCTCGTGCCGGCCCGCAGCGTCCTCCCCGGGTTCGACGAGGAAGTGGCCCAGCTGGCGCTCACGCTGGGCAAGCAGGTGGACTTGCAGGTGGAGGGGACCGAGGTCCGGGCCGACCGCCGCACGCTGGCGACGGCGCGTCGGCTCATCGGGCACCTGGTGCGCAACGCGCTCGACCATGGCCTGGAAGGGGCGTCGGCCCGCTTTGCCGCAGACAAGCCGGTCGTCGGGCGCCTGACGGTGCGCTTCGAAATCATCAACTCGGCGCTGTGCGTGGTGGTGGAGGACGACGGGGCGGGCTTCGACGTGCCGGCCATCCGCAAGAAGCTGGCGCAGCGCGGCGAAGACCCCAACGAGATAGAGACCCTCGCCGACGGTGAGGTCCTACAACGCTTCGCGCTGGCGGGCGGGTCCACGCGTGCCGAGGCCACGCTGGTCTCCGGGCGCGGCCTGGGGCTGTCGGCCGTGGCCAGCCTGGCGAGAGCGGCCGGCGGCGACATCGCGCTCTCGTCCAAGGCCGGCCAGGGCAGCACGGTCCAGTTCACGCTGCCGCCCGAGGTCTACGCCCTGGAGGTGCTCGCGGTGTGCGCGAGGGGCCTGTGGGCGGGGGTTCCGAGCGGGGCCGTCGAGCGGGTGGTCTACCTCCACGAGCCGCTCGCCCCCAGCGTGCGCACGCTCCCGGTGGACGAGTCCATCGTGCCCTTCATGCCGCTCTCGCCCATCCTCGGCGGGGCCCCCAGCGCGAGCCGCTTCGCGGTGGTGGTCAAGGCCGCAGAGGGCAGCCTGGCCCTGGGCGCCGACGACCTGGGGAGGCTGCACTGGCTCGTCCCGCACGCCGTCACCGGGGTGGTCGGCAAGGATTCGCTCGTGCTCGGGCTCTCGCGGCTCCCCGAAGGCGGCATCCTTCCCATTCTCAACCCGGCGCTCCTCAGGCCTGGCCTCCTGCAGCCTCGGCCGGCAGCGCGAGCGCAGCCCGACCGCCCCGAGGCAGGCGGCCCCCTCGAGCTGGTCCTGGCCGAGGACTCGCTCGCGACCCGAGAGGTGCTGCGCGTCCTCCTGCAGGAGCGCGGCTACACGGTGCGGCTGGCCGCCGACGGGGAAGAGGCATTGCGGCGTGTCGAGGAGCACCTGCCCGACGTGGTGGTGACCGATATCAACATGCCCCGGTGCGACGGCTTTGCCCTGACCCGCGCCCTGCGCTCGCGGCCCGAGACGGCGCACCTGCCCATCATCCTGCTCACCTCCCAGGACGACGAGGCGAGCCGCGTCGCTGGCGCCGCCGCAGGCGCCGACGCCCATCTGCTCAAGTCGAACTTCAACGCCAGCGTGCTCGAGCAGACCCTGAGCGAACTCGGCCTACGAGGCCCGTCGTGAGAACGCTGGCGGTGGTCATCGACGACCTCGCGCTGGGGGCCTTCCCGCGGCTGGAGGTGGAGCTCGCCGCGCGTGGCGTGCGGGTCCTGCGCAGCTTCGCAGCCGTGCCCGGTCCGCACCTGCTCGCGCGTCTGCCCAACCACCGCAGCGTCGCGGTCATCGGCGGCAAGAGTTGGAGCGGGCTGGTCCAGCGTCTGGAACAGGCGACGGCCACCAACCGCTCCCCCATCATCGGCGTCCTCCCAGCCACGCAAGACCCGGAGTGCAGGCCCGGCCTGCGCTGGCCCGGAGTCGTGGACCTGATCCCGCCCACCGAGCGTCAACCCGCGGAGCGGGTGGTCCTGATGTCCGACGTCCCGATCGTCACACTTCCCGGTCGGTCTCTGGGCGGCGGGTGCATGGTGGGAGCACGCGGGAAGGTCGCGACTGCGCCGGTGGGCGAGCCCATGCCACTCCGACCTGGTCCCGGGCTACTGCAGGCCGGCCCCGGGTCTCCACTGCTCGTGGACGTGGACATGGGGGTCCTCGCGATCGCCTCCTCGACCGGAGGAGCGTGGGTGCTCGCCCAGCTCTTACGCGACCTGCGGACCAAGTGCATGGCGAGCCTGCTGGTGGCACAGCACCTCGACTCGGAGTTCGTGCCCTTCTTCGGGCAGTGGCTGCAGGAGGTGTCGGGGTGGCCGGTGTGCATCGTGGCGGACCGGGCTCCGCTCAAGCCCGCGACGGTCCATCTCGCTGCAGGGGGCTTGGACCTGGTCATGGAGGGCCACACCATGGTGCGCTCCCTGCCGGCCTCGAGCCGCTTCGTGCCCAGCGGCGACAGGCTTCTGGCATCGGTGGCGAGCGCGCGCGGTGCGCACTGTGCGGGGCTGGTCTTGTCGGGGATGGGGGCGGACGGGGCCGCGGGACTCGCGGCCATTGCGCGCGGTGGCGGGCGGGCACTCTGCCAGCTTCCGGAGAGCGCGGTGGTGGCATCGATGCCGCAGAGCGCGCTGCGGGCCGCACCGGAGGCAAGGGCTGTGGCTCCCGCTTTTCTCCCTGCGGTGCTCCTCGAGTGAGTGGGAGTCCTGGCCCGCAATCGGTCCAGGCCGACGCCAGGCTGAGCCACCTGATCGTCGCAGCGAGTCATGAGAAATCTGACGAAGGCACCGTCCATCCCCCGATCTCGGGGGATGTCGGGGGATGCTTACGCCCACCTGGACCATGCCCTCGTGGGGGCGCTTCGAAACGCACTGAGAGTTCACTACTCGCAGTCTCTTGATCACCCACTCCGGACAACCTAGCGTCAACTTGGCACCGAAGCAGAAGCGCGGAGGCGAAGCATGCGCCTACTCATCATCGATGATGAACCTGGGCTGGCTGAGAGCTTGGCGCAGATCCTCAAGCACGGAAAGCGCTGCACGGCCATCTCCACCGCCACCAGCTTTGACGAGGGCCTCGCCTTGGCTGTGAAGGAGAAGCCCGACATCGCCCTTGTCGATCACCACTTGGGGAACGAGTCCCAGACCGGTACGCAACTCGTCGCCCAGCTCAGGTTGGTGGCGCCGCTGGTCAAGACCATCATCATCACCGGCGATCCGTCTCCGGAGACTGCGCGACGCGCCCTGGCAGATGGTGCGGACGGTTACCTGCTCAAGGAGGGCATCTGCAGCCGCCTGAACGCGACGCTGGAGACCGTGCACGCAGGCGGACGCTACATTGACCCTGTGGTCTCCGGCGCAGCGCTGCTCGCGGACGCCCAGCAACGGCGAAAGAACGACCTGATCGTGACCCTCTCTCCGGCCCAGTCAGATGTCCTTCAGTTTCTGGCCGCCAACCTCAGCTACGAGCAGATCGCCGAGAAGCGTCGCAGCAAGCTGGAGACAGTGAAGTCTCAGATCCACGCCATCTACGAGAAGCTGGGCGTGAACTCCCGTGAGGACGCGATTGAGCTCGCCCGGAAGCTGGGGCTGGCCTGAAACCCTCGCCAGCGGACGCTGCAGCGCCCCTCGCGGAGGGAATGCGGCGCGCAGCTGCGCCAACGGATCCTGAAATCGTCGGAAGCGGCGATGTCGTCGTTCGAAGGGACGTCTCTGACTTGGCCATGAGTGGGCGCTGGCGGCAGGCATCGAAAGTCCGCGCCCCATCGATCATTCCCGGGACGCTCTAGCTTCGTCGTCCATGGCCCAGCGGTCGACGAGCCTCTCCACGGCGCCCGGAAGCAGCCCCGCAGCCCAGGCGAGGTCGATGGAGGTGAAGCGTCCGCGGATCCCCGCGCAGTGGATGAGCGCAGTGACGAACCGCTCGCGGCTGCAGCCCAGGTCGGAGAAGCGCCAGGCCGAGCCGGACACCTTCAGGCATTGCCGGATGCTCTCCGGCGACCGCAGCAGGGGGCGCAGCGCGGAGCGGACCTGGTCCCAGACACCAGGCTCGGAGAGCCTGCGGCACGCCTGCGCCATCCGCTCGCGCTTCTTGTCGTGCTCGGCCTTGACCGCGCCGGCGATGCCCTTCCACAGGTTCGGGTCGAACGGGACGCCGGGGTCGGCCGACCAGCGGGGCCGGTCGATGGCCAGCAGCTCCTCGTACATCGCCGCGGCGAGCACCGTGGCCACGCCCACCTGGCGGCCGTGCAGATCGTGCTCGACGCCATCGACGTGAGCGAGCATGTCCAGCGTGTGGCTGACCAGGTGCTCGCCGCCCGAGGCCGGAAGGCTCGAGCCCTGCAAGGTCATGGCGCAGCCGGAGTAGACCAGCGCGTCGAACAGCGCCCGGATGGCCTGGGGCTCGCGGCGGGCGAGGGCCGCCGGGGCGTCGACGTAGCGCGGCTCGACGTCGTTGATCACGCCCGCGACGGCGTCGGAGAAGGCCTCGCCGAAGAGGATCTCGTTCATCTTCCAGTCGGCGGTGCTCACGGGCTTGGCGATGGCGTCGCCCAGCCCGGAGCTCGTCAGCTCGAACGGCGCCGAGCAGACCACGCGCGGGTCGGCGGCCAAGAGGCGCGGCGCCCTGGCCCGGAACAGGCTCTTCACGCCCTTGAGCGACGGGGCGACGTTGGCCGCGGTGTAGCCGTTCATCGAGGCCGCCGTGGCGTAGACGGCGTAGGGCACCCCGGCGTCGGCGGCGAGCCACTTGGTCAGGTCGTTCACCACGCCGGCGCCGACGGCGACGAAGCAGTCGGCCTTGGGGAGGTCCTTGGACAGGGACTCGCGGGTGAGGTCGTCGCAGACCGGCGACCGGCCGCCGGGGCGATCCGGGATGCACCGCTCCTCGATCTGGAGGCTGGTGACCGCCAGCGCCTCGAAGCAGCGGAGCCCGGCGACGCGGGTCCGGCGGTCGCTGAAGACGAGCACCGAGCGAGCGCCGAGGCCGGCGATGCCTGCCGCGAGCCGCTCCGCGGCGTCCTCGCCCCAGTGGTAGGCCACGGGCAGCTCTAGGCGGCGGGAGGCGAACTCCTGGGAGATCTTCGGTCCGAGCGCTTCGAGCAGGTCCACGGGCTCCTCCTTCGCCGACAGGCCGACGACGCGCAGATACCACAGAAGCCCCCTGCGCCGGCTTCCCACGCGTCGAAGCCGGCGCTTGCATCGAAAACCACGACAAGCCGATCATGGACCGTCGTCGAGCGCGGAGGAGGCCGAGCTGCTTCCCGAGCGAATCCGCGCTCCTACGACCGGGCCTACCGCTTGCTAAGCGTGGGGCCGGACAACGCCCCGGAGGAAAACTTGAAGAGACTCGCGAGCATCGCCCTGAAGGTCGTCATCCTCGGAATCCCGATGGTCATCGCCGCCTGCTACGGCGTCGCCGCACGCTACTCGCGGCGCGGCAACGTCCAGGACGTGGACACGCACTCGGCGCTGCAGGACATCAAGGTCAGCTGCGTCGACAAGAGCGGCACGGTCACCGACTACGGCAACTCGGACTCGAACGGCAACTGGTCGGTCTACTACGACGAGCCCTGTGATCACCTGGAGGCCGAGGACACGATGAGCCCGGCGCGCTACCAGAAGGCGACGGTCACGTTCCCGTCGGCCGACGGCTCGACCATCAGCCTTACGAAGGTGAAGTAGGCCCCTCGTTCCGCGACGCTTCATCGCACCCGCCCGGCCTGCGGCTTCATCGCGGGCCGGGCTCTTCATTGCAGGTTCCCCATGCCTCCATCGACCTTCCGCAAGCTCGTCCAGCCCGCCTACAAGGCGCTCGAGACCAAGGCGCGGATCCTGCGCTACCTCTTCGTGGAGATCACCCAGCGCTGCAACCTGGCCTGCCTGCACTGCGGCAGCGACTGCGGCAAGGACGAGCAGCGGCAGGAGCTGACCACCGAGGAGTGGCTGCGCTTCTTCGACTACCTGCCCACCCGGTTCGACCCGCGCAACCTCGTGCTGGTGGTCACCGGCGGCGAGCCGTTCTGCAAGCCGAACCTCGACGAGATCCTCGCGGGCCTGAAGAAGAACGGGCTGGCCTGGGGCATGGTCACCAACGGCTGGGCGCTGACCGAGCAGAACCTCGCCCGGGCCCTCCAGCACGGCTTGATGTCCATCACGGTCAGCCTGGACGGCACCGAGAAGAACCACGACTGGCTGCGCGGCCGTGAGGGCTCGTTCGGGCGCGCGCTCGAGGGCATCCGCCGCCTGTCCCGGGCGCCGCTGCAGGGCTACGACGTGGTCACCTGCGTCAACCCGCGCAACCTCTCCGAGCTGGACCAGGTCGCCGACCTGCTCGTCGAGGCGAAGGTCCCTGCGTGGCGGCTGTTCTGCATCTTCCCCAAGGGCCGCGCCAAGACGAACCCCGAGCTGCGTCTGAGCGACGAGCAGATGCGCGAGCTCTTCGCCTGGATGAAGCGGCGCAAGCCCGAGCTCGCCCAGCGGGGCCTCTCGCTCAACTTCAGCTGCGAGGGCTTCCTCCCGCCGCGCTGGGACGAGGTGGTGCGCGACGAGCCGTACTTCTGCCGCGCCGGCATCAACATCGCCTCGGTGCTTTGCGACGGCGCCATCTGCGCCTGCCCCAACGTCACCCGCTCGCTCGTCCAGGGGAACATCCGCACCGACGACTTCAAGAGCGTCTGGGACGACAAGTTCCAGCCCTTCTTCGAGCGCGGGTGGATGAAGACGGGCCAGTGCCAGACCTGCGACCAGTGGAAGAAGTGCCAGGGCAACTCGATGCACCTGTGGGACGACGAGGCCAAGGCGACGGCGCTGTGCCACCACAAGGTGCTGGGCTCGGCGCCCTGAAGAGCGGGCCCGACGTCAGGCAGTGGTGAAGATGCGGCACCCGTCGACGAGCCGCAGGCGTCCACGACGACGTCTCATAGGTCGCATGTGTCCCATAGGTCCCATGGATCCCATCAAACGGGCTCTATGGGACGCATGGGACCGTTTGGACTTCGGACCTGCCCGACCAGAGGCCGCCATGTAGGATGGCGCCGCCTGTGCCGGCGGCTGAAGCCGCGCCTGACGTTGCAAAGCCCGCCTTCGCGGGCTCAGTGGAGTACGGACCTGAAGGTCCCAGCCGGATGGCCAGGCCGAAAGAGTGCTGAGCGCTTGCCAACCTTGCCGGAGACGCCGTGGCCGAGCCGCTCGAAATCCTGATCGTCGCAGGCGAAGCCTCGGGCGACGCCCATGCCGGCGCGCTGATGCGCGAGCTGTCGGCGCGGCTGCCCAACGCCAGGTTCTGGGGCATGGGCGGGCCGCGCATGAAGGAGGCGGGGCTCGAGGCGCTCTACGACGCCCGCGAGATCTCGGTGATGGGTTTCGTGGAGGTGCTGCCCAAGCTGCTGCGCATCCTGCAGGTGCTGCGCGGCCTCGCGCGTGCCGCCGAGCGGCGCCGGCCGTCGCTCGCCATCCTCGTCGACGTGCCCGACTTCAACCTACGTCTGGCGCGGCGCCTGAAGAAGCTGTCGGTCCCCGTCGCGTACTACATCAGCCCGATGGTCTGGGCTTGGCGCCCGGGGCGGGTCAAGCAGATCGCCCGTGACGTCGACACCATGCTCTGCATCCTGCCGTTCGAGGAGCGCTTCTTCCGCGAGCGTGGGGTCCAGGCGCGCTACGTCGGCAGCCCGGTGCTCGACCAGCTCCCCGCGACGGCGCCCGCGCCGGAGTTCCGCGCGCGGCTCGGACTCGAGCCCGGCAAGCCCACGCTGGCGCTGCTTCCAGGCAGCCGGGAGAGCGAAGTCCGGCGCGTCCTGCCGAGCATGGTCGAGGCGGCGCGGCTCGTCGCTGCTGCGAAGCCCGGCCTCGAGGTCGTCGTCCCGGTCGCGCCGACCCTGGAGCGGGCGATGGTCGAGGCCGCGTTCGTCGGCAGCGGGCTGTCGCCCAGGATGATCGACGGGCGCGCGGCGGAGGCCGTCGGGGCGAGCGACGCGGCCATCGTCTGCTCGGGGACTGCGGCGCTGGAGGCCGGGCTGATGCAGCGGCCGTTCGTCGTCGTCTACCGCGTCACCTGGCTCTCCGGGCTCATCTTCCGGTTCTTCGCCAAGGTCCGGCACGTCTCGCTGGTCAACCTTCTCGCCGGCAGCACCGTCGTGCCCGAGCTGCTCCAGTCCGACTGCACCCCGGCGAAGATCTCCTCGGCGATCCTGCGGCTGCTCGACGATCCGGCGGCCCGTCAGGCCATGCTGGACGGCCTCAGCCAGGTGCGGACCGCGCTGGGGGCACCAGGAGCTTCGGCCCAGGCCGCCGAAGCTGTGGTATCCCTGGTGCGCCGCCTCGAGGCCTCCCCGGCGGGAGCCCGGACCGTGGCGGCCACGACCACTCGCCAGACCCACACCAAGCCCGAGTCTTAAGCCATGAGTGACGCCCTCGTCATCATCCCCACCTACAACGAGGCCGAGAACGTCGAGCCCATCACCCGCGCCGTGCTCGCCGCCGACCCCCGGCTCGAGGTGCTCATCGTCGACGACAACAGCCCCGACGGCACCGGCGCCAAGGCCGACGCGATGGCCAAGTCCGAGCCGCGCGTCCACGTCCTGCACCGGGTGGCCAAGGAGGGCCTGGGCAAGGCCTACCTCGCCGGGTTCGAGTGGGCGCTGGCGCGGCCCTACCGCTACGTCTTCGAGATGGACGCCGACTTCTCGCACGACCCGCGCTACCTGCCGCGCTTCCTGGCCGAAATGGACGCCGGCGCCGACCTGACCTTGGGCTCGCGCTACATCGAGGGCGGGGGCACGGTGAACTGGGGCATCAGCCGGCAGATCATCAGCAAGGGCGGCAGCCTCTACGCGCGCACCATCCTGGGCGTGCCCATCCGCGACCTGACCGGCGGCTTCAAATGCTTCCGCCGCGAGACGCTCGAGGGGCTGGACCTGCCCACGGTGAGCTGCGCCGGCTACGCCTTCCAGATTGAGCTGACCTACCGGGCCCTCAAGCGCGGCTACAAGGTCAAGGAGATCCCCATCGTCTTCGAGGACCGCCGGGTCGGGAAGAGCAAGATGTCGCGCAAGATCTTCCTCGAGGCAGTGACCATGGTCTGGAAGCTGCGGGCCCGTGGCGGCCGCTAGTTCGGAGCGACGCGGCTTTCCGCCCGTCGAATCGCGGTGAAGGACTTCGTCCAGTACAGCGTGGTCGCCTTCTCGGCGATCTTCTTCGTCATCGACCCGTTGGGCCTGGTGCCCATCTTCGTCGCCATCACCTCGCACGACTCCCCTGAGAAGCGCCGCAAGATGGCGCTGCGCGCGACGCTGGTGGCCTGCTGCCTGCTGAGCTTCTTCGCCGTCTTCGGCAGTCTGCTGTTCCGGCTCTTCGGCATCACGCTGTCGGCCTTCAAGATCGCCGGCGGCATCCTGCTGCTCATCACCGCCATCGACATGCTGCGCGCCCAGCCGTCGCGCACGCGCTCCTCGCCCGAGGAGACAGAGGAGAGCGACGCCAAGGAGGACGTGGCCATCGTGCCCTTGGCGATGCCGCTCCTCGCCGGGCCCGGCGCCATCGCCACGGTCATGGTCATCGCCGGCCGCGGCCGGGACTGGCTGCACCTCGTCCCGGTGCTGCTCTCCATCGTCCTGACCTGCACCATCGCCTACGCCCTGCTCCGGGTCGCCTCCCGTATCCAGAAGCTGATGGGGCGCGGCGGCATCGCCGTCCTCGAGCGCGTCATGGGCCTGTTGCTCGCGGCCATCGCCGTGCAGTTCATCTCCGACGGCGCGGTGGAGATCTTCCAGGCCGCCGGGTCCGCCACCCCGCCGCTCCCATGAGCGTCCTGCGCCGCATCGGCCGCTACCTTGCGGCGGAGCGGGGCGCGCTCCTCGCCGCGGCGGCGTGCATGGTGCTCTTGGCCGCGACGACGGCGGCGTACGCCTGGCTCATCGGGCCGGTGGTGAAGTTCTTGGTCACCGGCGGAGCCCAGGGGCTCTCGCGGGCGTTCGCGCTCGTCCCGTCGCTCGCCTCGCTCGACCGCGCCCAGGCGCTGCTGGCCCTGCCGGTGGCGGTGCTGATCGTCGCGGCGCTCAAGGGCCTGGCCTACTTCGGGCAGTTCTACCTGATGGGGATGGTGGGCCAGCGGGTGATCGCCGCGGTGCGCCGCGACTACCTCGGGAGCCTCCTGCGCCAGGACGCCGCCTACTTCGCCCAGGCGCGCACCGGCGACCTGCTCTCGCGCTTCTCGGCGGACATGGCGCACGTCGAGCGCGCGGTGACCTACTCCACGGCGGCCTACCTGCGCGACAGCCTCTCGGTCGTGAGCCTGGCGGTGCTGGCCTTCGTCCTGGACTGGCGGCTCTCGCTGGTGGCGTTCGTCGGCGTGCCCGTGCTGGCGGTCCCCGTCGCCCGGCTCGCCAAGAAGCTCAAGCGCCGAGCGCGGCAGAGCCAGGAGTCGCAGGGCCGGCTCTCGGCGATCGTCCAGGAAGGGCTGTGGGGCCTCCGGGTGCTGCAGGCCTACCGCCTCGAGGAGCGCGAGCTCGCGCGCTTCGACCGGGAGAACGCGCAGGTGCTGCGCGCCGAGACCAAGGCCGCCAAGGCGCGCAGCCTGGGCCCGGCGGTGGTGGAGCTGGTGTCGGTCGCGGGGCTGGCGATGGTGCTCTACCTGGCGGCCGAGTCGGTCACCCGGGGGGCGGTGGACTCGGAGCGGCTGGTCTCGTTCCTGGCGACGGTGGCGTTCCTCTTCCAGCCGGCTCGGGCGCTGGGGAGGGTGGGGCAGTTCGTGGTGCAGGCCATCGCCAGCGGCGAGCGGATCTTCGAGGTCGTGGACCGCGTGCCTGCCGTCCGGTCGCCGGCGCAGGCCGCGCCGCTCCCGGCCATGGAGAAGGCGCTGGCGCTCGAGCGCGTCTCCTTCGCCTACCAGCCCGAGCGCTCGGTCCTCGACGGCCTCGAGCTGAAGGTCGGCAGCGGCGAGATCGTGGCGCTGGTCGGGGAGAGCGGCTCGGGGAAGAGCACCGCGGCCTTGCTCGCCATGCGCTTCGCGGACCCGGCGGCAGGGAAGGTCACGGTCGACGGCGCCGACGTGCGGCAGGCCGAGCTCGCCAGCGTCCGGCGGCAGGCCGGGCTGGTGACGCAGGAGCCGCTGCTGTTCTCCGGCTCCGTCCACGACAACATCGCCTACGGCAGCGAGGGCGGCGCGACGCGGGCCGAGGTGGAGTGGGCCGCGCGGGTCGCCGACGCCCACGACTTCGTCTCGGCGCTGCCGCAGGGCTACGACACGCCCATCGGCGAGCGCGGCGTCAAGCTCTCGGGCGGGCAGAAGCAGCGCGTGGCCCTGGCGCGGGCGCTGCTGGCGCGCGCGCCGGTCCTGTTGCTGGACGAAGCCACGAGCAACCTCGACGCCCAGAGCGAGCGCGAGGTGACCCGCGCGCTCGGGCAGGCGCTCCAGGACCGGACCGCGCTGGTCATCGCGCATCGCCTCTCCACGGTCGCCGGCGCGCACCGGATCGCGGTCCTCAAGGGCGGGCAGATCGTCGAGCAGGGCACGCACGCGGAGCTGCTGGAGAGGGGCGGGGAGTACGCCCGCCTGCACCGCCTCCAGACGGGCGGGGCCGAAGAGGCCCGACACACTCGGTAACTGCCGCGCCGAGCCGAAACGTGCGAGGCTTTCGCGCTAGGCCCAAGGGAGAACGCCATCGTGACCCGAGAGAATCGCCGCCGTGCTGTCGTCGCTGCTCCTCCTGTCCGCTTGCGAGACCACGGGCGGCGCGGCTCCTCCGGGACAGGGCCCGTCACCGCCGCCAACGCGCCGGACGAGGACGTCTATCAGTGCGAGGAGGACGCTCCGACCGGGAGCCACATGCGCGCCAAGGAGTGCCGGTCGCGGGCTCAGAAGAAGGAAGAGAAGCGCAGCGCCGAGGAGCTCCTGCACAAGCCGCAGCAGGGGCCGGGCGCGCAGTAACGGTCGTGACGCCGGTGGTGCCGGGTGATTCGTGTAGTACCCGGCCTCCGCGCCGGGGGCATCCGACGGACAGCGAGAATCCAAGGCGCGCTGTGCGATCCGTGCCGGCGGCTGAAGCCGCGCCTGACGTTACAAAGCCCGCCTGCGCGGGCTCGGTAGATAACGGATCTGGGAGTGCCGGCCGGATGGCCAGGCCCAAGAATCCAGAGCGCAAGCGAACACCCAAGGCGGGCTTCGTTGATTCAGGCGCGACTTCAGTCGCCCGCTCCACTCCACGCCCCAACCCGCTGCGCACCTCGGCCACTGGCACGCCACTCGGCCTACGGACCCAGCCCGACCCACTCCGCACCGTCCTCGTAGACCTCTCGCTTCCAGATCGGCACGTCCTCTTTGAGCCGCTCGATGGCGTGCTCGCAGGCCCGGAAGGCCTCCTTGCGGTGCGGCGCCGCCGCGGCGATGACCACCGCCGCCTCGCCGATCTGCAGCACTCCGATGCGGTGGTGGATGGCCACCCGGACGCCAGGCCACTGCTTCTCGGCCTCCAGGGCGATCTCCTCCAACTTCTCCACCGCCATCGCGCCGTAGGCCTCGTACTCCAGCCTCCGGACCTTCTTGCCGTGGCTGTTCTCGCGCACGGTGCCGATGAAGGTCACGATGCCGCCGCGCTCAGGTCCCGCGGCCAGCGCCACCACCGCCTGCGGGTCGAGGGGCCGGTCGGTGACGGCGAAGCGCCCCGACCCGCCGGCTACGGGCGGGATGAGCGCCACCTCGTCGCCCTCCTTCAGGACGTGCTCGGCCTTGGCGAAGCCGCGGTTGACCGCGAAGCGCAGGCGGGGCAGCAGCGGCGCCAGGGCCGGGTGCCGCTGCGCGAGCAGCGCCGACAGCTCGCCGACCGTGCCGCCCGAGAAGCTCCAGGCACTCGTGGTCGACGCCGGCCTTCTCTCTCGCCGCCGCGAAGAAGAGCACCTCGACCTTCATCGTTCCTCCTGCGCCGCACTCTCCAGCACGACTTCGGTTCGCCCAAACGAAAGGGCGGGCCGAAAGCCCGCCCTTCCGGACGTCAGGATCTAACGGGCCGGCCTACTTCTCGCCGAACTCCACCCGGCGGTTCTCGGACCAGGCGGACTCGTCGTGGCCGGGGTTGGTGGGGCGCTCCTCGCCGAAGGAGACCGTCTTCAGGCCCTTGGCGTCGACGCCCAGCGCCGCCAGGTACTTCTTGACGGAGTTGGCGCGCTTCTCGCCCAGGTGGAGGTTGTACTCCTCGGTCCCGCGCTCGTCGCAGTGGCCGGCCAGCGTCACGCCGGTCAGCTTGCGGCCCTTGATGCACTCGGCGTTCTTGTCGAGCGTCTTGCGGCCGTCGGCGGTCAGGGTCGACTCGTTGAAGTCGAAGCGCACCACCGACAGCTGGCAGGGGCCGCTCGAGGCGTCGCTGCTGATCGGCTCGATGCACCTCTGGTTCGCGTCGCACTTCTTGCCCGCGGCGCAGTCCGCGTCGGACTTGCACTCGCCCGGGGGCGTGCAGCGGCCGGCCTTGCAGGTCATCCCGCCGGTGCAGTCAGCCTCGGCCACGCACTCGGGGGCGCACTTCTCGTTCTTGCACTTGAAGCCGGCCTGGCAGTTGCCGTCCTCGGTGCACTCCGGCTTGGGCGAGCACTTGTTGGACTTGCAGACGAACCCCTCCTTGCAGTCCCCGTCCTTGCCGCACTCCTGGCACATTCCATTGACGCAGACGCCCTTGTGGCCGTCCGTGTTGCAGTGCTCGTCCTTCTCGCACTTCGGGTATTCGGGCGTGCAGGCGGTCAGGCCACACGCAGCAACCAACAGCGACGACAGAACCAAGCGACGCATCTTCGAATCCTCCCGGGGGAAGGGACGCCGCCCCGTCGGGCGTACTGCGAAACCTCGGTAAGAGGCGGTCTGGGGGATACCGCTTGGAGTCCACCCTGTCAATTGAAGCCGCCAGTCCACGCTCGCGTGGGCGGGCCGGCAACCCGTGGGGCTCGCGAGGCATTCCCGAACAGGCGCGCGCCCTGCCAGCGAGTCGGTGATAATCGGCGGCCACCTCAGGCCCAGAGGCCTGCCGCTCCCGAGAACGGAACCGACTGCATGCCCGCGACCCTGCTCATCGTCGACGACGAGAAGAACATCCTCTTGACCCTCAAGCGCGCCCTGGAGGTCGAAGGGTACGCCTGCGAGGTGGCCGGCGGCGGCAAGGTCGCGCTCGAGGTCTTCGCCGCCAAGCCGGTGGACCTGGTCGTCATGGACGTGAAGATGCCGGACCTCGACGGCCTGGAGGTCCTCAAGAAGATGAAGGAGCTGCGCCCGCTCACCCCGGTGGTGATGATGAGCGGCCACGGCAGCTTCGAGACCGCGGTCACCGCGACCAAGCTCGGCGCCTACACCTTCCTGCCCAAGCCCATCGACCGCGAGCAGCTCCTGGTCTCGGTCCGCAACGCCCTGGGGGCGCAGGCCCAGTCGGAGGAGATCGCCGACCTGCGCACGCAGCTGGGCAGCTACCAGATGGTGGGCAAGGGCCCCGGCATCTCGCGCATCTACGAGCTCATCCGCAAGGCCGCGCCGAGCGAGGGGCGGGTGCTCGTCACCGGAGAGAACGGCACCGGCAAGGAGCTGGTCGCCCGGGCCCTCCACGAGAACAGCCGGCGCAAGGACCTGCCGTTCGTCAAGCTCAACTGCGCGGCGGTGCCGCACGAGCTGATCGAGAGCGAGCTGTTCGGCCACGAGCGCGGGGCCTTCACGGGCGCGGTCGCGGCGCGCAAGGGCAAGTTCGAGCTGGCGCACGGCGGGACGCTCTTCCTGGACGAGGTCGGCGACATGCCGGCCAGCATGCAGGCCAAGCTGTTGCGGGTGCTGCAGGAGGGCGAGTTCGAGCGGGTGGGCGGGGCGGACACGCTCAAGGTCGACGTAAGGGTCATCGCGGCGACGAACAAGGACCTGCAGAAGGAGATCGAGGCGGGCCGCTTCCGCGAGGACCTGTACTACCGGCTCAACGTCGTGCAAATCCACGTGCCGCCGCTGCGCGAGCGCAAGGGCGACCTGCCCGACCTCGCCAACGCGTTCCTGAAGGAGGCCTGCACGCGCAACGGCAAGCGGGCGATGAGCTTCAGCCGCGAGGCCCTGGTCGCGCTCGAGTCGCACGACTACAAGGGCAACGTGCGCGAGCTGCGCAACCTGGTGGAGCGCCTGGCCATCCTCTCCGACGGGCCCGAGGTGACCTCCGACGACGTGGGGCAGTCGATGCCGGCGGCGGTGCGCGGAGGGTCGGCGGGAGCGGCTGGGGCGGCAAGCCGGTACAAGCCCGGCAAGAGCTTCCACGAGATGGTGGAGGACGCCGAGCGGGAGATCATCCTCGCGCAGCTCTCGCGCTCGAAGGACAACGTCACCGAGGCCGCGCGGGCGCTCGGGCTGGAGCGCGGGCACTTCTACAAGAAGATGAAGGCGCTCGGCATCCGCCGGGGCAACGCCAGCGAGGGCGGCGGCGAAGGCGGCGAGGCCGCGGACGCGGACGCCAAGGACGTCGGGGACGAGTCGAAGGCCTGACCGCAGCCCCTTCAACACGCGCTCTCTCGAGGCCCGGACCGTCGAGGGGTCAAAGAGCCAGGACTGGCCCCTCGACAAGCTCGGGGTGTCGGATGGGCCCATTTGCCGTTCGCGCCCAAGCGACCTAATGCAAGGTCCTGGAGATTGACCATGCTCGAACGGATTAGGGACCAGTTTGCGACGGGCATCGGGCAAATCACTGCCTACTTGCCGAACCTGCTCTCCGGAGCGGTCATCCTGCTGGTGGGCTACCTCGTCTCGCGAGGGCTCGCCTCGGTGGTCCTCAAGTTGCTCGGCCGCGCCGGCATCGACCGGTTCGTCGCCCGGCACCTCGACACCGCGCGGGCAGGCGCCCAGCCCAGCCGCTCGGCGTCCAAGACGACCTCCAGCGCGGTGTTCTGGCTGGGCATGCTGGTGACCTTCTCCCTGACCGCGCAGGCGCTCAGGCTCGCGGGGCTCTCCTCCGGCATCAACGGGATCTTGGGATACGTCCCGCGCGTGATCGTCGCCGCGCTGATCGTCGGAGTCGCGATTCCTGTGGCCCGGGTGCTGGCGGAGTACGTGCGCGGCGCCGGCAACGAGTGGTTCGCGAAGGGCGTCCGCGTGGTCGTGATCGCGCTGGCGGCGTTCATGGCGCTCGACCAGCTGGGCGTGGCGTCGAACATCGTCAACGCTGGCTTCATCGCCGCCGTGGCCGCCGCCGCTGCGGCCCTGGCCATCGCCTTCGGGGTCGGCAGCATCGACGTGGTCCGCGAGTACGCCCAGCAGCGCCGAGGGGCCGGCGCCGCCGCATCGACCTCGCGTTCGACCTGGGCGACGAGCACCAATGCCAAGCGCCGGCGCTCGCGGGCGAAGAAGCGGCAAGCCGAGGAAGCTGCTGAGGCAGCGCGCAGTGCTGCTGCTGCGACGACGCCCGCGCCAAGCGAGCCGACGCACCCCGACCGCACCCACTGAGGATCCGAACGGCGCGCGGGCGGCGGGAGTCCCCGGAGGCGCTCCCCGCTCCGTCTCTCACTTAGCGGACTCCAGAATCGCAAGGCACCGAGCAGCCTCGTTCTTCTGGCTTCACTCGTCTGGCCACGAGCAGCCTCCGCCGGACCCGCACGTGTACGGCGCTGGGCAGTCGCGGTCCGCGGCGCAGGGGATCTGGCACGTCGCCCACGAACGGGGCCCGATGCAGATTCTGGCCCGACGGGCACTCCGCGTCGCACTTGCAGGGAGCCCCGATGGGCCCCTGGCGATGGTCCTGGCAGAAGCTGGGGGAGTCGCGGATGACGCACGAGAGCCCGGCTGGGCAGTCCTCGGGATAGGGGCATGCATCGACGCTGCCGCAGGTCCACGGCGCCGTGACGCTGGCCAGGGTGCAGCCGCTCTCGGGGCAGTCGGTCTGCTGGGTACACGGCCTCAGACAGGTCCAGACCGTGCCGTCGTGCGCCAGTGTAGGCAGGCAGGAGAGCCCAGCGGCGCAGTCGCAGTCGGTGCTGCAGGCCTGGAACTCGGGCACGGTCCCTGGCGTCGCCCAAGGGTCGCACCAGCAGCTCGCCGGCCGGCGCGGAGGCCGGACGCTACCGTCCCGCCGACAGGCGCTCGAAGATCCGGCGCAGGTTGCTGCCCATCACCTTGGCGACCACCCGCCGATCCACGCGTGCTCGAGCAGCGCGCGTGACGAGCGGCAGGTCGCGGGCGGCGCAGCTTGGCCCGCCCGCGAAGACACCGTGGTAGCGGGTCAGGTGCGCCCGATGCCTGGTCGCTCGCGCCCTCGTCTTCGAGGCCGCGTACGGCTCACTTCGCCGGCGGCCGAAGCGTCAGCTTGTCGTCGTCGGCGTCGACCTCGAAGCCCGGCTGTCGCGCGAGGTACTAGCGGACCTCGTCGGCCGCGTGGCCGGTCTCCTTGGTGATGCGGTCCAGCAGCAGCGACAGCGTGACCGAGCGCTCGCCGTGGATGCCCGGCCGGCCCTGGCACCCGCTGCGGCTGCTGCGGCTGGTTGGCTCGGGCGCGGACGAGCCGGGCAGCACCTGGGGCCTTGTCGCGCTGCTGGCGACTGCCGGCCTGGCCCTGTTCGTCCTTCCCAGGGTGAGGGCGAGGCGGCAGGTGGCCGTGGGCTACCTGGTCGTCCTCGCGGGAGGCGCTGCGGCCTTCGACCTCGTGCGCCTTCTGCTGGTCCTCCTTCAGCGCGGCGGGGCGGGAACCGTACTGCTCGCGCTGATGGCGGTCGGGGTCTCCCTCGCCTTCGCCGGTTGGGCCCTATTCAGGCCAGAGCTTCGCGATGGTCTCGTGAAAGCAGGCCGAACCAGGACCAGGGCACTCCGCGCGGATGAACCTCGTGCGGCGGCCTGCGCCGATGACACCGCGCGATGGCCAGACGGGGAGGCGCCATCACCCGGTGACGAAGCTGTACGGAGGCCACGGACCGCTCACCGTTCCGCCGCCCAGCGCGTCCACCTCGGAGAGCAGCGCCCGGCGAAAGGCGGCGACTCGCGGGCGGGGCACCAGGAAGGACACCGAGAGGCTGTTCGCTCGAGCGTCTTGGTCTTCGGTGCCGAGCGAGGCAGGCGATTCTGCCCTGACCTCCGTGTAGAGCCCGCGGACGGCTTCGCAGCACGGGTCGATGAGCTGCCGGCTATCGGCCGGGTCCGAGTCCGGGAGCTGGCGGGCTCTCGACCGCAGATACGTCTGGCCCGGGCCTGAGGAGCTCTCCGCGCTCGTCCTGGAAGCGGAGCGACCTTGCGTAAGATAGGCATGCGTTTTGTGACATGACTGCGGGCGCGAGGACTCGGAAGGCTCGGGAGAGCGATCGAGACGCACTCCCATCTCGACACAGCCGTGCACCGCCCGAAGCTGGGCTCGGAGCTTCGCGCCGCGCTCCGCGAGGAATCCCGCCACGGCGTCGTCGGAGTCCAGGACGGAGCCGAAGCGCATCGGTACGAGGTCGCCGCGGCGGAGAAGCGCCTCGACGACACGCTCGTAGTCCAGGAGCCGTTGCACCGTGACCGAGATGGGCGCGTCGTCCGCGGGCGACACCGCGGCGCACAGCCCGCGCTTGCTCACCAGCTCGACCGGCCGTCCGTCGGGACCGTGCAGCGTTCGCGGAGGCCGGGTGGGGGCGCGCAGGACGGCGTAGACGAGCCTCTTCAAGCCGGCGGCTCCTCGAGCCGAGGCGTGAAGCTGTAGGGCGGAAAGGGCCCCACGACTTGGAGCTTGAGCCCGCTCGCGGCGAGCTTCTGGTTGAGCTGCGCGGCGGTCGCCTGGAAGCTCTCGGCGACCGGGGTCGGGACCAGGAACGACCAGTTCCAGATCATCTGGCCAGGCTCCCCTTCGGAAGGTCCGCGGAGCACGGTTCGCTCGACCACCTCCATCGCCTCCTGCGAGAGCTCCTGCTTCACCGCAGCCGCGGCATCCGAAGCCCAGCGGCGGACGCGCGCCCCCGTCTGCGTTCTCAGCTTGCGCTCCTGGAGGTAGCGCGCCCCCGGCGAGAGCGAGTGGGCGGACGCGAGCTCCTCGTCGAGCAGGTGCTCCTCCGCCGTCTTCTCTTCGAGGAAGCCCTTGAGGCCCCACTCCTGGGCTTGCGCGGTCCGGGAGAGGAAGGCGCGAATCAGCTCCCGGTGCTGATCCATGCGGCGGTGGAGCGCTTCGAGCGAGGAGAAGAGGGTCCCGAAGCGCGCGGGAAAGACCGGCGAGAAGCGCTGGACCCGCTCGATCACCTCCTGGTGCCGCAGCGCTCGAGGCGCGACCCACGCCAGGTCCTGCAGGTGGGCCTCGCCCGACGGCCCGGTGAAGTCCTCCAGCGACACCTCGCAGCAGACCGCGACCAGGTCCTCCCGCCGATGCAGTACCAGGGGAGAGCCGTCCAGTCCCTCCACGTCCACCGCGCCAGGGAGCGGAGCAGATAGCGCGAAGCAGAAGAGGTGGAGCGCTCGGGTCGAAGTCGGAGCCATCGCCATCTGCAGCAGCCTAGTGCCGCACCTCCGCCGCCCCCGCCCGGCGGGCTTCGGCCAGGGCCTGCTCGAGGTCGCCCGGCTCCAGGCGCAGCTGCGGGCGCGCCTCTTCCGGTGCCTGGACCACGCGGCGGACGGCGCTCATCGCCGCGCGCGAGCAGACCGCGGCGATGTCCGCGCCGGTGAACCCGGCGGTCCTTCCGGCCAGAGCCTTGAGGTCCACGCCCTCCGCCAGCGGCTTGCCGCGCAGGTGGATAGCGAAGATCTCCGCGCGGTCCTCCTCGCCGGGCGGCGGCAGGTCGACGATCCCCTCGAAGCGGCCCGGCCGGAGCATGGCTGGGTCGAGCAGGTCCGCGCGGTTGGTGGCGCCCAGCGCGAGCACGCCCTCGAGCTCCTCGATGCCGTCCAGCTCGGTCAGGAACTGGCTCACGACCCGCTCGCCGACGTGGGAGTCGCCCGCGTCGCCGCTGCGCCGCGGGGCCAGCGCGTCGAGCTCGTCGAAGAAGATGATGCACGGGGCTGCCTGGCGTGCCTTGTGGAAGACCTCGCGCACCGCCCGCTCCGACTCGCCCACGTACTTGCTCAAGAGCGCCGCGCCCTTGACCGAGATGAAGCTGACCCCGCTCTCGGTGGCCACCGCCTTGGCGAGCAGGGTCTTGCCACAGCCGGGCGGGCCGGTGAGCAGGATGCCCTTGGGCGGCTTCACTCCCGCGGCCTCGAAGAGCTCGGCGTGGTGGAGCGGCCACTCGACCGCCTCGATGAGCCGGCGCTTGACCTCGCGCAGGCCGCCGACGTCGGTCCAGCGCACGTCCGGCACCTCGACGAAGACCTCGCGAATGGCCGAGGGCTCGACCTCGCGCAGCGCGGCCGCGAAGTCGTCCTTGCGCACCTCGAGCCGCGCCAGGGTCTCCCAGGGCACGTCCCGCCGGGAGAGGTCCAGGTCCGGGAGGAGGCGCCGCAGGCAGCTCATCGCGGCCTCGCGGCACAGGGCCTCGAGGTCGGCGCCCACGAACCCGTGGCAGCTGGCGGCCAGCGCACCCAGGTCGATGTCCGAGGCGAGCGGCATGCCGTGGCTGTGGATCTCGAGGATCTCCCGGCGGCCGTTCTTGTCCGGGATGGGGATGGCGATCTCGCGGTCGAAGCGGCCAGGCCGGCGCAACGCGGGGTCGAGCGCGTTGGGGATGTTGGTCGCGCCGATGACCACCACCCGCTGCCGCCGCTTCAGCCCGTCCATCGAGGCCAGGAGCTGCGCGACCACCCGCTTCTCGACGTCGCCCAGCACGCGCTCGCGGGCGGGGGCGATGGCGTCCAGCTCGTCGAGGAACACCACGCTCGGGCTGCGCCGGGCGGCCTCCTCGAAGATCTTGCGCAGGTGCGCCTCGCTCTCCCCGTAGAACTTGTGGATGACCTCCGGGCCGCTGACGCTGAAGAACTGGGCCTCGGTCTCGTGGGCGATGGCGCGGGCGATGAGCGTCTTGCCCGTGCCTGGCGGGCCGTGCAGCAGCACGCCCTTGGGCGGGTCGATGCCCAGCTTGGAGAAGACCTCGGGGAAGCGCAGCGGCAGCTCGATCAGCTCGCGGATGCGCTGGAGCTGGGGCTTGAGCCCTCCGATGTCCTCGTAGGACGTCCCGCGGGCGGGCTCGGACTCCTCGGTCTCGCCGATGATCAGCCGCGTCGCGGGGTGGATGATCACCGGCCCGGCGGGAGTGGTCTTGACCACGCGGAAGCCCGCGGTGTGGCTGCCCAGCAGCGCGGCGCGGATGCGGTCCCCGTCCGAGACCGGCAGCCCGTCGAGGAGCCGGCCGACGTAGCGCATGTCCCGGTCCGAGGGGCGAGCGTCGATGGGCGCGAGCAGGACCTCCTGGGCTTGCGGGCACGCCGCCCGGCGAACGGTGACCGCGTCGTCGAGCCCGACTCCGGCGTTGCCCCGGACAATCCCGTCAAGCTGGACGCGCGACTGGCCGCGGACGGGGCGGTAGGCGAGCATCGCCCGGCAGTAGGCCTTGCGCCGGCCGCTGACCTCCAGGACGTCGCCGGTGGAGGCGTGGAGGCGCGCGAGGTCGACCGGGTCCAGGCGCGCGAAGCCCCGGCCGACGTCCTTGGTCAGCGCCTCGGCGACCTTGAGCTCGAGCGCATCGGATGGGGCTGCAGCGTGCTCGCTCATGCGGTCCTCGAGCCGGTGCTCCGGCGCTTCACGCTCCAGCCTTGGCGGCGCTGATCTCGACGATGCCGTTGCGGCAGGAGACCGAGAGCCGGTCCCGCTGGAGGCCTTCGGGGACCTCGAGCGTCTTCCGGTACTTGCGGTCCCCGCGCTCGGCGCCGAGGGTGAGCGTGCGCCCGCTGAGGTCCACCTGGATGTCCTCGGCCTCGATTCCCGGCATCTCCGCGACGATGAGGGTGCGGTCGTCCTCCTCGAACACGTCGACGAGAGGCTCGCGCGACTCCTCCCACGCAGGCTGACCGGCCTCGGGGCCGCGGCGGGTGTTGCCGAACGGCTCCACCTTGAAGCCCTGGTCGCCCAGCCCGAGCTTGACCGAGAGGCCGTAGACCCCGCGCCCCTCCGGCGTGCGGCCCGTCTTGCCCACCTCCGCGCCCGACTCCGCCAGCTTCTCCACCCGCTCCAGGAATTCGGCCACGCCTCCCAGGATTCCGGAGAGCCCCTTGGACGCGTGCTTGTCGTCGCCCGCCATGCCGTCCCCCGAAATCCAAAGGTGGGCATCGGGCGAGACGGAAGTGCAGGCGCGACGATCTTCCCGCGCGACAGACGGTCGGTGGTGCCGGGCCTCCGTGCCCGGCGTTGTGTAGTACCCGGCCTCCGGCCGGGAGCGCCCTTGCGAACTGTCGATCTGTGGCGCGCGATGCGTCCGACACGATGGTCGAGCGCGCCTCGGATGGTCGAACTGCAAAGGTGCTCGGGGCACAGAGGCGCACAGGGGCCCGGTACTACCGGGTCGGCACCGGGGTGAGCGACTCCTCGATGCGCCGCAGCCGCTCTTCGAGGTCGAGGCTCTGCTCGCTCACGTCCGCCTGGCCCTGCTCCGTCTTCTCGGGCAAGGCCCCTCGGGCTCGGCTGCTGAACGCCGGGTTGGTCGTCCACCAGTCCAAGCCGATCTCGCGCGCCTTGTCGACCGAGCAGATCACCAGCCGAATCTGGAGCGTGAGCAGCTCGATGTCGGTGATCAGCAGCTTCACGTCGCCGGCGATGACGATGCCCTTGTCCAGCACGCGCTCGAGCACGTCGGCGAGGTTGGCCGATCCGCCGCTGCCGGTCGTCGTCTTGCCGCTCTCCGGCTGGGTCAGGCCCCTGCGCAGCTCTGCCATCGGCTTCGTTCCCTTCCTAGACGAGCTTCCCGAGCGGCCCCAGGTCGAGGTTGAGGTCCTTCTCCTCGAGACCGAACTCCTTGCGCAGGCGCTCGAGCTGCTCGGCCTGCTTCATCAAGGCCACCCCCAGCCGCTCGACCTCGGCGTCGCTCAGGGTGCCCGCCTCCATCCGGCGCACGGCTTGCCGCTCGAGCAGCTCGTGGAGAAACTTGACGAGCGTGAGCACGAGCTGCGCGACCCCGTTCTGGGCCTTGTCCGGGTCCAGCTCGACGCGCGCTCGGGTCGACCGAGGGGCCGCACGAGCCCGGGGGCGGTGCGCCGCGCTTCGAGGTGGCCGGGAGTTCCGCGGGCGCATGCCTGCCCTCATCGCCTGGTCTCCTTTGCCGCCGCCGGCTCCCTGCTCCTCGTGAGCGCGTCCACGCTTCCGAGGACGACTTGCAGCTCGAGCCGGACGAGGTCGACGCCGGACACGGCGATCACCACGTCGCCGGCGATGACCGCGCCCTTGCCCAGGACGCGGTCGACCAGCTCCACCAGCGCGAGCTGCTCGTTGAGGTCACGGTGAGGTTCGGGCATCGAGCCGTCCTCCCAGGGCCACCGGCCTTTGGAAGAGCGCGTCCCCGAGCCTGCCCAGCTTACGCAGGCCCCGAGGCTCGCCTCTCCGGTAGACCCGCGTCAGGGGCACGGGCACGGCGCGGGCGAGCTCCTCCTCGACCGCGCGCTCTTCCTCCGCCCGCTGGGCGCAGAACGCGCAACCGTCCGGGTCGGTCAGCATATTCAGGAAGAGCACCGGGACGTGCACGCCGAGCCGCCGGCACGCCGCGAGCAGGTCCGTTGTCTCGGCGAGCGCCATGCGGGTCGGGATGCTCGTGGCATAGACCGCCGCCCGTGCTGGGTCCCGCAACAGCGCCCGGAACCGGCGCACGTTCTTGGACACCTCCACGAGCCGCTCGGCGAGCGCCGGGATGCCGAAGACCTGCCGGTACTTGAGGAAGAGATCGAAGAAGGCCCTGAGCCAGTCGTCGAGCAGCTCGGGCATCTCCAGCAGGCGGACGAGGTGGCCGGTCGGCGCGGTGTCGAGGATCAGCAGGTCGTGGTTCGCGGCGGAGAGGTCGTCCATGGCCTCGGTCAGGGCCATGATCTCGTCGAGCCCGGGGGGCGTCAGGTCGATGATCCGCTCCATGGTCTCGCGGTCGAAGGGGAGGTCGAAGCCCTGGAGCACCGAGCCGAAGAACGCGTCGATCTGCTCCCGGTACTGGCGCTTGAGGGCCTCCAGCGCGAACGAGGCGTCCATCTCCAGCGCATCGAGCCCGGGGAGCAGCGGCGTCGGCTCGGTCCGGACCGGCCGATCGAGACAATCGGCGAGCGAAGGGGCGGGATCAGTCGAGAACAGCAGGACGCGCCGCCGGGGTTCGCCCAGCGCGAGGCGCAGGGCGGTGGCGCAGGCGAGGGTGGTCTTGCCCACGCCGCCCTTGCCGGCGAAGAAGAGCAGGCGGGTGCTGGCGGCGGGCGCCGGCGCGGCTCTCTCCACCTTCGGCGGCGGCTCCCCTGCGGCCGGGCTCGGGGCCCCCGACCGCAGCCACTGCGCGAGGGGCACGACCTCTCTCCAGAGAGTCGCCAGCTCGGCCCCGCGCACCTCACGCGGCCTCAGGGGCAGGGCCCACCACTCGAGGCCGGAGAGCCCGGGCGGCAGGCTCCGCAGCAGGCGCCGCTGCTCGCCGCGGGCACCGGCGCACTGGCCGCAAGCGTCCGAAGGCGAGAGGCGGTTCACCACTCCCTCGTCGGCGGGGATGCCGAGCCGCCGAAGCTCGGCGACCACGTCGAGGGTCTCCTGGAGGCTCAGCTCTTCGGCGAGCATCACCGGGACGAAGCGGCAGCGGTCCTGGTTGCCGAAGACCCGCTCGGCGGCCGTGACCGACGCCTGCTGCTCGTCCAGGAACCGGTCCAGCTCGGTCGTGCGGTACGTCCCCGCCAGTTGCTGCCTCAGGAAGCGGTCCTTGGCGAGGAGCGTGTCCAGCACGTCGAGCCAGCGGCGCATCAGCCCGGGCATCGCGAGGAGCCGGAGCGTGTGTCCGCTGGGGGCGGTGTCGACCACGACGCGGTCGTGGCCCGCCGACTCGGCCTGCCGGGCGACGGCCAGGAAGCCGAAGAGCTCGTCCATGCCGGGCAGCGACAGCGCCAGGAAGCGCCGGATGTCCTCCTGGTCGAGGAAGGTCCCGCGCCGCGCGATCTCCTCGAGGGTCGGGCCGTAGCGGCTCCGGAACTGCTGGAGGGCGTCGCCCGCATCGAGCTCGACGACCTCCAGGTTCCTAGGCACGAGGTAGTCGGCCACACCGTCCCACAGCGAGTGGGCAGGGTCGGTGGAGAGCAGCAGGACCGACGACTGGGGAGCCTCGCGCGCCCAACGCAGCGCGGCGGCTGTGGCGCAGGTGGTCTTGCCGACGCCGCCCTTGCCGCCGAAGAACAGGAGCCTCAGGTCGAGGCTCGTGAAGAACCGCGGCAGGGTCATGGCGGCGCCCCGGGGGCCGAGCTCCCGGGACGGACGCTCGGCCTCGTCCTTCTCCTTTTCGATTGCGTCGAGCTGATCGAGCAGCTGCTTCTCTCGGGCGTCGAACTGCTCCTGGGAGATGCGCCCCGTGTCGAGCTGCATGTAGAGCTCGCTCAGGCTCGCGCGAGTGCTCTGCTGGCGCGCATTCAGCTCGTCGATCGCCGCGCGGTGGATCTTCTTGAAGACCCAGAGCACGCCCTTGAAGGGCGCGGCGAGCAGGTCGTCGATGAGCAGCATGGGCCCGAGCCTCCTCGCTCAGTCCTCCCTCAGGCCTGGGGGGCGGCCTCCGCCTTGACGCGCAGCTCGACGAAGTCGTACGGCGGGAACGGACCGAACTGCTCGACGGTGAAGGAGTCGGGGAAGAGCCCGCCCAGCGACTGGAGCGCGGCGTCGAAGTCCCGCATCTTCTCGCGGGAGACGAGCAGGGCCAGGTTGACGAACTCCTCGTCGCGCCGCGGAGGGTTGCGCTTCGGCTCGCCGACGGCCTCCAGCGCCTGCTCCACCTTGGCGGCGTACTCGTCGCGGAGCGCGGTCATCACCTGGTCGACCTGCTTGCCCAGGTCGATCTTCTCGTCCCGGCTCGGTTGGCGGCCACCCTGGAACAGGGCGTCGCGGGAAGCGCGCAGGTCGGGGCTGCTGTTGACCAGGTACTCGAAGAGGCTGGGCTTGGCCGTGCTGTAGCTGACGCGGACGCCGACCTCCACCTTGTTCTCGACCTTCTTCATCTGGGCCGACAGGTCGCCCTGGTAGCGCTCGAGGAGCTCCTGGACGCCCTTCGGGTCGTCGGCGATGGTCCCGAAGGAGACGGGCAGGACGACCTTCGTGGCATCGGTGACGCGGTCGAGCACCTGCTGGTGCGCGGCGAGGTAGCGCCGTTCCGGCCTGAGCTCTCCCGCGCATCGGCACGTCGCTCACGATGGCCGCGAGCGGGCCGGAGGTGATGGCGTAGGGAGTGCTGTCCTCGATCCCCTTGAGGTCGGCCAGGTTCGGTGGCGCCTGGTCCTTGGGGACCACCGCATAGAGATAGGTTCCTGTCGCCTTTTCGGTTGCCATCGAGAAATGCCTCCCCCGGACGCGCACGGCTCCGCGCGGTCCTCTCCACAATCACGAGATCAGGCCGGAGCTGCTGCCGTCGCGCTTCCGGCGACCGCGTCGGCGTAGCGCAGGTAGGTGTCGACCGAGGCGATCACCACCCGCGCCTGCACGGTGATGATCTCGAGGCCCACGATGGCGACCCGGGCCCAGGCGTCGATGACGATCCCCTTGTCGAGAATGAGCCCGATCACCTCCGCGAGCCCGCCGCCCCCCTGACCTGTACCGCCCCCGGTTCGAACCTCGGCCACGTCGACCTCCGCACCAATCCTGACCTTGGTGAGTTGGTCACCCCGATAACACTCTGCAATACGCGACCGAAGACGGCCGCGCCGGCACAAGGCCGGCGATCCGGGGCTCGGGTGCTCCAACACGGGGAAACCTCTCGGGCTGCCGAGGCGGGGCTCGAGGCGGGTCCGCTTCATTGCTCCCTCCCGGCGATTTCGCCGGCGACGCGACACATGTTGTGAGGACGAGGTCTTCAGCCCATGGAACGACACGACCAGCAGGAAGCTGCCCAGCCAGGAGCCCAGACGTCCGAGCAGAAGCGGCGCATGCTCTCGGAGCTCGAGCAGTCGCTCGCGGAGCTGCGGTCCTCTCTCCAGAAGGACGAGCAATCGGACTCAGGGCAGCAGGGCGGCGGCGGCGGGGAGGAGCCGGCCGCGGAGGGGGAGCCGCAGCAGGCCCACGGCGAGGCCGAGCAGGGCCAGGAGGGCCAGGAGGGCCAGGCCGAGGGCGCCTCGCAAGAGCAGGGCGGCGAGGGTCGAGGCGAGAGCGAAGAGGGCCAGGAGCAGGAGCAAGCGCAGGAGGAAGGCGAGGGAGAGCCGGGCCAGACCTTCGAGCTCTTCGACGGCTCGGCGGGGTCGAAGGAGGGCTGGAAGCTCGTCGGGTCTGGAGAGCTCTTCCACAAGGGCGAGGAGCTCCACCTGCGGATGGGGAACGACCGCGGCCTCGCCTACTTCGGCGGCCGGCGCTTCAGCGACTTCCGGCTCAAGGTGCGCTACCGGCTGGCCAAGCCGGACGCTCCCATCAGCGCGGTGGTTCGCTTCCGCAACCCGGAGGAGCCGGTTCCCGACCGCGAGGACCCGGAGAAGAAGCACCACTACGACAACCCGGCCTACGTCGCGGCTCACACCGGCTTTGAGGTGCGCCTGGGCTCTGGGCTGGGCGGCGAGCCCGGGACCCTGGTGGGCATCGGCGTGGGCGAGGGGGCGAACGAGCAGCGGCACCCGCAGCCGGGCGAGCTCAAGGCCGAAGACTTCAACGAGCTCGAGGTCGAGGTCCACGGCGAGGAGCTCGTGGTGCGGCTCAACGGAGCCGAGACCGCGCGCTACGCCAACTCGGACGAGTGGCGCGGCAAGCCCGCGTCGGAGAACGCCCAGGCCGGCTTCATCGGCCTGCTGCTCGGGGAGGAGCCGCGAGCGCGGCGCGGCCAGTCCGGGCCCGAGACCCGGCCGCCCGTGGGCGGTCCGAGCGTTCCAGGGATGGGCGCAGCCAAGCGGGCAGGGCACGCGGCGGCGGGCGCCGTGGGGCGAATCGCCGGCGCAGGCGGCGCAGGCGATCTCGTCGTCCAGCGCGTGGAGGTCGGCGTCTGGGGCCCGGCGCCCGAGACCCACGAGGCCGAGCAGAGGCGCGCTCGCAAGGACCTCGCCGCGCTCCACGAAGAGGTGAAGGCGACGCTCGCGCGCCTGAAGGCCAAGGACAAGGGGATCGACGGGTTGCTCAAGCAGTCCTACGGCTACGCGGTGGTGCCCACGGTGGGCCGGGCGAGCCTGGTCGTCGGCGGGGCCCGCGGCTACGGCGAGGTGTTCGAGCGCGGCAAGCCCCTCGGCTTCACCCGGCTGACCCAGCTCACCATCGGCTTGCAGGTCGGTGGCCAGGCGTTCTCGCAGCTCATCCTCTTCGGGACCAAGGAGTCGCTCGAGGCGTTCAAGTCCTCGCCGGTCGCCTTCAGCGGCAACCTCTCGGCGATCTTCATCAAGGGCGCCACTGGCATGGCCAACTTCAAGGACGTGACCGCCCACGCCTATTCCCGCGGCGGGATGCTGCTCGAGGCGTCGCTGGGCGGGCAGAAGTACCGCTACATGAAGGAGGACGAGGCGATCCAGGCGCTGGCCAACGACCGGGCGAACCAGGGAGCCAAGGCCCGGCTCAAGCAGGCGGGGAACGCCGCCAAGAGCTTCGCCGGGATGATCTCCGGCAAGGCCAAGGGCTTCTTGCAGAAGCTGGGCGAGAGCGGCGACGGCCAGCAGCCGCAAGAGAAGCAGCAGCGCGAGTCACAGTGAGGATGGGACCACCATGGGCGTCGTCAGCAAGATTGCGTTGAAGCTGAGCAAGTCGGCGGCCAAAGGGACCGCCAAGGGGGCCATCAAGTCGCCGTTTGACCCGAGCAAGAATCCACTCGGCAAGCTCGTCTCTGCGCTCAAGAAGGAAGCCACCATGGGTCCGGTGCTCCACCAGCAGGTGATGGGCGCCCTGCAGCAGATGCAGGCGAAGGATCCGAACCTGGAGAAGGTGCTCAAGAAGGCGTACGGCTTCGCCGTCTTCCCGGACGTGGGCAAGGCCACGATCGTGCTGGGCGGCGCCTTCGGCATGGGGGAGGTCTTCGAGCACGGGCGCGTCATCGGGTACGCGGGCCTGGTGCAGATCACGCTGGGGGTGCAGGTCGGCGGGCAGACCTACCGGGAGCTCGTCGTCTTCGACAGCAAGGAGGCCTTGAACGCCTTCAAGTCGAGCAAGGTCAGCTTCTCCGCCAACGCCTCGGTGGCGCTGGTCAGCATCGGGGCGGGCAAGACCAAGGGCCCGCCCGGGATGCGCGTGTTCGTGCAGTCGGAGGGCGGCATGATGCTGGAGGTGGGCATCGGCGGTCAGAAGTTCATCTACAAACCCGCGGCCCTGGGCCGGCTCGCCACGGCCAACGTGCCCAAGGGGGCCGCGAGCCAGGCCAGCAAGCTGGGGGCCCCGCCGGCGCACGCTCCCTGACGTCGTCGAGGCGGGCGCGGGGAGACTTCGTCGGCCGGAGCGGCCGACGAAGTCGTCAACGGAACCCCCGCGCCCGTCGCCGGAGGCCCGACCCGAGACGGCTTTCAGCCCTTGTTCTGGTCGGGGTCGAAGTCCTTGCGGAAGGCCTCCTTGATGTTGCCGATCTTGTCCTTCACCGCCCCCTTCACCTGATCGAGGCGCCCTTCGCCTTGTAGTTGCCGGTCGCCCGTCAGCGCGCCGGCGCTCTCCTTGATGCGGCCCTTGACCTCGTCGGCCGTTCCTTCGACGTGCTTCTTGTCCATGACGTCCTCCTCTGACTGACCTCTGCTCTCGGGCCGAATATGGGCAGGCGGCGCTCGTTGGCAGGCGTCGAGCGGTAGAGCCCAGGCGCGCCCGGTGGGACGTGCCCGAGCCCGAGGCCGTGAGCGGCCGATGAGCGCTCCCCCCGCCCCGCGCCCAACGCTGCGCTCTCCGCTGCGGCGCGGCGGGCGATGGCGGCGCAGCCGAGCGGCCGTGAGAGGCCCCGTCGGAACGCATGGAGACCGGCAGGCCGGCCTGGCGCGCGCACGCTCTGGAGGCGGCTACCCCTCGGGGGGCGCGCGCGAGGAGCCGGGTCGGGGCTCGCCTGGCCGCCAGCAACTTCAGGCCACAGCCCCATCACCGTGTGAGTCCGCTCGCTCCTGCGGATAGGAGGCCACTTCCGACCGGGCAGGCGCCCGGGGGGACTTCTCTCACGAGGTGGTTGCGGCCCGTGTCACACCAGCCCGGTCACACGCGCCGGGCCGGTGCCTGTCGCCAAACCTCGCACAAGGAGAAGGAATGAACGGAACGACCTTCAAGCGCAGCATCCGCAAGTGTTGTCTTGGGCTTTCGGTGGGGACCCTCGCGCTGGCCATGACCCTGGCGAGCTGTGGACCGCAGGGCCTCTTGGAAGAGGGCGAGGCAGCTGACCTCGACTCGGCGACGCTCGGCGCTGCGCAGGCCATGGAGTCGGACGACGGCCGCTCGGGGACGCAGTCCTCCGATTCGACCTGGCGCAACCAGGCAGATCGCCTCGAGGACCTGCTGGAGGCGCTGCGACCGGCCCTGGCGCCGCTCTTCGACCGGTATGGTGTTCCGGCCGATCCCATCGTGAACGGCCAGATCGACCCGGCCCTGACCGCGCTGCTGCGCGACGTCCGCTTCCAGGTGCGCGGAGGCAAGGTCTTCGTCACCAACCGCCAGACCGGCAAGGTGATCTTCGTCGGCAGGCTGTCCGACCTGTCGGGTGGAAGCTTCTTCCCCGAGAACATGCCCGCCGGGCCGGGCACGACGCCTCCGCCCGCCTGCACGTACACCTACTCGGCGTGGGGCGCCTGCCAGTCGAACGGGACGCAGACCCGCACCGTGACGGCCTCGTCGCCGGCCGGCTGCACCGGGACTCCGGTCCTGAGCCAGAGCTGCACTCCGGCTCCGACGGCCTGCACGTACACCTACTCGGCGTGGGGCGCCTGCCAGTCGAACGGGACGCAGACCCGCACCGTGACCGCCTCGTCGCCCGCCGGCTGCACCGGGACCCCGGTCCTGAGCCAGAGCTGCACTCCGGCTCCGACGGCCTGCACGTACACCTACTCGGCGTGGGGCGCTTGCCAGTCGAACGGGACCCAGACCCGCACCGTGACCGCGTCGTCGCCCGCGGGCTGCACCGGGACTCCGGTCCTGACCCAGAGCTGCACTCCGGCTCCGACGGCCTGCACGTACACCTATTCGGCGTGGGGCGCCTGCCAGTCGAACGGGACCCAGACCCGCACCGTGACCGCGTCGTCGCCCGCGGGCTGCACCGGGACGCCGGTCCTGACCCAGAGCTGCACTCCGGCTCCGACGGCCTGCACGTACACCTACTCGGCGTGGGGCGCCTGCCAGTCGAACGGGACCCAGACCCGCACCGTGACCGCGTCGTCGCCCGCCGGCTGCACGGGGACTCCGGTCCTGAGCCAGAGCTGCACGTACACGCCGCCCGCCTGCGCGTACACCTACTCGGCGTGGGGCGCCTGCCAGTCGAACGGGACGCAGACCCGAACCGTGACCGCTTCGTCGCCCGCGGGCTGCACGGGGACTCCGGTCCTGAGCCAGAGCTGCACGTACACTCCGCCCGCCTGCACGTACACCTACTCGGCGTGGGGCGCCTGCCAGTCGAACGGGACCCAGACCCGCACCGTGACCGCGTCGTCGCCCGCCGGCTGCACGGGGACTCCGGTCCTGAGCCAGAGCTGCACGTACACGCCGCCCGCCTGCACGTACACCTACTCGGCGTGGGGCGCCTGCCAGTCGAACGGGACCCAGTCTCGCACCATCACCGCGTCGTCGCCGGCCGGCTGCACGGGGACCCCGGTCCTGAGCCAGAGCTGCACGTACACTCCGCCCGCCTGCACGTACACCTACTCGGCGTGGGGCGCTTGCCAGTCGAACGGCACCCAGACCCGCACCGTGACCGCTTCGGCGCCCGCCGGCTGCTCCGGGACTCCGGTCCTCAGCCAGAGCTGCACGTACACGCCGCCGACCCCGGCCTGCGGCAGCTGCCACGCCATCCCGCCGTCGACCGGCCGTCACTCCGCCCACGTCAACAGCTACGGCATCTCCTGCAGCACCTGCCACGGCACGGGCTACAGCAAGACGGCCGTGAACTCGGCGACGCACCAGGACGGCACGGTCGAGACCACCTCGTCCTCGGGCTTCAACGGCACGTCCTGCTCCAACGGGTGCCACGGCTCGCGTAGCTGGTAGTCAGGCTGACAGCCTAGAAGGAACTCAACTGGCGAGGGCACCCACTCAGCGGGTGCCCTCGCCGGTTCCGTTTGGAGTGCTGGGTCAAGCGCGCTCTCGTGCTCAGTGCGCGCGGCCGGGACCGGGCGATTCGGGCTCGGGGGTGCGAGTGTTCGCCGGCGTGCGAGCTCCGCCGGCGTACTCGTCACGGGTGGGCTCAGCCATCCGGCGACTCCGCGCGGACGTGCCCCGCCACTGCCGGGTGTAGTCGCGGGCCACGTCGATGCCGCCGACGCCGAAGGCGATCGCCGCCGCGGTCGCTGCGGCTGCGACGATGGCGATGAAGCCCGCGTTCACGATGTTCGGCGCGACGCCGAGCTGGTCCAGGGCCATGAACACCGAGACGGCGATCACCGCGACGCGGACGCTCTTGGCGAGCCAGGCGCTGCTCACGTTCGCCACCAGGTCGGAGAGGACCCGCGCGACCGGGATGGCGATGGCGACGATCAGCGCGGCGACGATCACCCGCGGGACGTAGCCGATGATCCGGTTGATGCCGGCGGAGAGGGCCGCGAGCCGCAGCGACTGGGCCATCAAGGAGAAGGTCACCAGCATGCCCAGCCAGAAGACGGCCTGCCCTGTGGTCCGTGAAGCCGAAAGCCGGGGGCTGCGGCCGCTGGGAGCCATGTGCCGGGCGACGAAGCCGTCGAACCGGGTGCGTTCCAGCAGCCGGCCGACGAGCGAGCCGAGCACCCGGGAGAGCAGGTAGCCGACCAGCAGCACGACGAGGGCCGAGAGGAGGTTGGGCAGGTAGGCGGTGATCTGGCCAATCCCCGTCGCGAAGTAGTTCCGGATCTGTTCGAGCATCGTCGTCCTCCCGTTGGTCCCGTCCACCCTCCGGCAATGTGGTGAGTCGGGCGCCGCGATGCCTGCAGCAAGCACGCGAGCGTGTCTGCCTTCTGCTGAGCTCGGTCGGAACGCGGCCTCCCGACATGGATAAGTTCCGCGCACGGAAGGAAGGCGCCGGTTCGCGGGCGGGGGCTCGGCGCTTTTGCGGAGCGATCGAAGTGGCGGTCGGCGGCGCCATCGCTGATCCAGCCGCCAAGGCGGGAGCCAGGGGGACAGGAGATGGGCAGCAACCCGACGCAGCACACCCAGGCCAGAGGCAAGGACTTCGCCTCTCACCTGCTGGAGGACCTCGGCAAGGTCGTCGAGGACTTCCGCCACATCGTCGACGAGGGCGTCGATGAGAAGGCGATCGAGCGGCAGGAGAGAGCCATCAAGGGCGTGCTGGGAAAGGCGCGGGAGTTCCTGAAGAAGGCTCCTGTGAAGAGAGGCGAGGATGCCGCGGCGGAGGTCCACGCCAAGCCGGACGAGGCCCGCCCAGAACCCTCGTCGCAGGAGGAGACGGCCTCCCAAGAGCCTGAGCCAGCGCCGACCTCCCACCACGCCTTGCAGCATGTCGTCGAAGGCCTCGGCAAGGTGATCCAGTTGCTCCAGTCGGTTCGGGAGGAGCTGCAGTCGGCCATCGTTCCGACCGCGGAGACGCAGGGTGGCGGGTTCCGCGGCGCTTTTGGAAAAGCCAAGCGCTTCATGAAGAGAAAGGCCGAGAAGGGCGAGCAAGCCGAGAGCGAGCAGGCGCCGGAAGAAGAGCAGCAGGCCAAGGGCGAGCAGACGCAAGAGGAAGAGAAGCAAGCCGAGGGCGAGCAGGCGCAGGAGGAAGAACAGCAGGCCGCGCAGCAGGGCGACGGCGAGCAGATGCCCGAAGAAGAGCAACACGCGGCGCAGCAGGGAGAGGGCGAGCAGAAGCCCGAAGAAGAGCAACAGGCGGCGCAGCAGGGAGAAGGCGAGCAGAAGCCCGAAGAGGAGCAACAGGCGGCGCAGCAGGGGGAGGACGAGCAGAAGCCCGAGGTGATCGCGCTCTTCGGCTCCACCGAGGAGTCGTTTCGGCAGTGGAAGCTCGTCGGTGCCGGCTCGCTCGAGAAGAGCGGAGAAGAGCTGAGGCTCCAGGCAGCCAACGACCGCGGGCTCGTCTACTTCACGGCCCGTCGCTTCGACGACTTCAAGCTGTCGCTGAAGTACAAGCCGGACAACGGCGAGTGCCAGATGAGCGCGTTCGTGCGGTTCCTGGACCCCGAGCTTCCGGTGCCGGATCGCGACGATCCCAACGTGCGGTACCCGTACGACAACCAGGCCTTCGTGGCGGTGCACACCGGTTTCGAGATCCAGCTGGGGGCCAAGCGGCCCACCAACGAGCCAGGGATCATCGAAGGCGTCCTCATCGGCGAGGCTCCGGGCTCGCAGCGCCACCCCGAGCGAGGCGAGATCAAGCCGGGCGAGTGGAACGACCTGGAGATCGAAGTCACGGGCAACGACTTCCGCGTGCGGCTCAACGGCAAGGAGACTGCCTGGCTGTCCAACGCCGATTCGTTCCGGGGCAAGCCTGCGTCAGCCGCGACCGAGGCTGGCTTCGTGGGCCTCGGGCTGCGGTCGGGCAGCGCTTCCCTGCGCGACATCCGCGCCGAGATCCTCTCGGTCGAAGGACGACCGGAGGTCCCCGCGCAGGTCTCGGAGCAGCAAGGGCAGTCGTCCCAGGCTCCGTAGGGCACGCGCTCGACCAGGGGCAGGGCAAGAGAAAGCCCCGGAGTGCGCGGGCGATCCGCGCACGCCGGGGCGGTCTTCTTCAGAAGCTCAGCGGATCCGCTCGCCCAGGTACTGCTCCAGCTCGGCGATCTTCACGCGCTCTTGGCCCATGGTGTCGCGGTCGCGGACGGTGACCGTGTCCTTGAGCGCCGGGTCCTTGCCCTGGCCCAGGGTGTCGAAGTCCACGGTGATGCAGAACGGCGTGCCGATCTCGTCCTGGCGCCGGTACAGCTTCCCGATGGCGCCGGTGTCGTCGTAGATGGCGCGCATCTGGCCGCTGCCCTGAAGCGTCGAGCGGATCTTCTTGGCGACGGAGACGATCTCCGGCTGGTTCTTCTTGAGCGGGAGCACCGCCGCCTTGATGGGCGCCATCTTGGGCTTGAGGTGCAGCACCGTGCGGTAGAACTCGTCGACCACCGGGTCGGCCTGGCCGCGCAGCTTCTTGCCGACCTCGATGGACTCGGCGCCGGGCATGGCCAGCAGCGCGGTCACCGACGGCAGGGTGTGCTGCAGGTCGGCGCCGATGCGGCCGCCCTCGGCCAGCAGCGCCTCCTTGGCGGCCGCGGTGATCTTCTCGTTGCGGTCGACCGACTTGAGGAAAGTCGCCAGGGCCTCGGAGACCGGCTTGAGGCGCTCCTCGGGCACGGCCTTGACCTGCTCCTCGGCGTAGGCCTCGGTGAGCACCGCCAGCACGCCGCGGTCCACTCCGGCCGAGGGCTCGATGACGAACGGGACGACGTGCTTCTTGTTCTCCTGGTCGAAGTACGTCAGGCGCTCGGTCGAGTGGGCGTTGGGCGAGACGCGGGCGTGCAGGCCCAGCTTGTCCTGCTCCTTGCTGTGCGAGCCCAGGTCGAAGTCGGTCCGGTTGGCGATGCCCTCGAGCTCCTCCAGGCCGTGCGGGAAGCGGTAGAGGATGTCCACGGTCGCCTTGGCGTAGTGCGCCAGCTCGTCCTTCTTCTGGTGGTAGGGCTCGAGGTTCTCCTTCTTGAGGCCGATGGACTGCCACCAGTTGAGGCGGTCCTCCACCCAGCGGGTGTGCCACTCCTCGTCGGTGCCGGGCATGACGAAGAACTCGATCTCCATCTGCTCGAACTCGCGCACGCGGAAGATGAAGTTGCGCGGGGTGATCTCGTTGCGGAACGACTTGCCCATCTGCGCGATGCCGAAGGGCAGCTTGCGCGCCGTGGAGTCGAGCACGTTCTTGAAGTTGACGAAGATGCCCTGCGCCGTCTCCGGCCGCAGGTAGGCGAACGACTCGGAGTCCGCCACCGGGCCCACCTGCGTCTTGAACATCAGGTTGAACGGGCGCGGCTCGGTCAGGTCCTTGCTGCCGCAGCTGGGGCAGGCGCCTTTGATCTGGTCGGCGCGCCAGCGCATCTTGCAGCCCTTGCAGTCGACCATCGGGTCCACGAAGGTCTCCTCGTGGCCCGAGTACTTCCAGGTGAGCCGGTTCATCAGGATGGCCGAGTCCAGCCCCTCCATGTCGTCGCGCTCCCAGACGTTGCGGCGCCACCACGACATCTTGAGGTTGTTCTTCAGCTCCACGCCCAGGGGACCGTAGTCGTAGCTGCCCTGCAGACCGCCGTAGATGGAGGAGCCGGGGAAGATGAATCCACGGCGCTTACAGAGGGAGACGATCTGCTCCATGGTTTGTGCGGGCATCGACGAGTCCTTTCGAAGGTGAGATGGCGGGGAAAGCTACAGCGCGAAGCGCGCGGAGGCCAGTCGAAGCACGAGGGCGAGGCTCGCCGGCCGCCCTGCTGAAGATAGGCACCCAAAACGTGACATGTTCTGCGAGCGCCAGAGGCCGGAGCGAGGTCCGGCGCGGGCTCAGTCGTCCGCGTACTCGGGGTAGTGCTTCTTCAGGCAGTCGGTGCAGATGCCGTGGCTGAAGAGCGCCTCGGAGTTGCTGGCGATGTACGACTCGAGCTGCTGCCAGTAGCCCTGGTCGTCGCGGATGCGCTTGCAGTGGCCGCAGATGGGCAAGAGGCCGCGCAGCACCTTGATCTTCGCGGTCGCCTCACGAAGCTCGACGATGAGCGCATCCCGCTCGCGCTCGACCTGCGCGCGCACCACCGCCGTCTCGATGCACGCCTGCAGCTCGAGCGCCTCGCAGGGCTTCACCAGGTACCCGAAGGCAGCGGCCTCCTTGGAGCGGGCCAGGGTGGACCGGTCCGCGTGGGCGGTCAGGAAGATCACCGGGATGCGGTAGCTCTCGGCGAGCCTCTTGGCGGTGTCGATGCCGTCGAGGCTGCCAGGCAGCTCGACGTCCATCAGCACGACGTCCGGCTTGTGGAGGACGGCCGCCGCAAGAGCCTCTTCGCCCGTGCCCACGACGCAGCAGACGGAGTAGGAGAGGTCCTCGAGCAGATCCTGAAGCGCTGCGCCGACCGGCGCCTCGTCTTCCACCACCATCAGCGTGGTCATCGTGGCCTCGCTGGGGGCGTTCCGTCCCCGCCAGAGCTGGCCTCTGCGGCCTCCGCCTCGCCGAGGCCACGCTCGAGGCCAGCGAAGTGGGCGTCGAGCTGCTCGGTCGCCCGGCTGAGCTTGTCCAGCCAGGTCTCCAGGCGCGCCTTCGACTTCAGGCGGAGGGTCAGGCTCTGGAGCGCGTAGGAGAGCGCCGCCTGCTCGTTCTTGAGGTGGTGGATGAGCTCTCGCTCGCGCAAGAAGCCCAAGCAGAGCGTGCCCGCGCGGCCGAACGACGCCTGCAGGTCCGTCCACGATCGGTCCAAGGGCGCCTGCGCGCTGGCGGGCGAGCGCAGGAAGGCCTCGCGAGCCTCGTCGAGCTCGCGGCGGATCTGGGCGTGGTCGCGAGCGAGGGCGAGCCTGAGCTTCCATGGGCTCGGGAGAATCGCATCCGGATTCCGGCACGGCGTCACCCTCCGAGGCCACCCTGCGCGAGATGCGTATGGCGGACATCATGCGCTCGGCTCCTCGAGGAGTCAGCAGTCGATTGCGTCCCCGCGTCCGCACCCGAGCGGCCAAATCGCCGCGCTCGCGGCCACGAAAGGCCCCGTGTTTTCGCGCGGATGGCGCTGGCATGACGCACGCAAAGCCAAGGCGTCGGGAAGGAAGGCCGGAGGACGCCATGAAGACCGCGCTCGTCGTGCTCGCTGGGCTGCTCGCTACGACAGGGAGGATGCAGGTCGCCACCGCCCAGGGGGCGAGCGCGCCGGTCATGTGCCTGGCCGGCCCGGCCCTGGCGCACGACGACGCCCGTCGCATCGACCATCTGGCGCGCGCCCATGAGCTCGAGGCCGCTGGCGATGTCGCCGGCGCCATCGCCGAGACGCGCCGCGCCGCCTACGATCGCCCGGGGAGAGCGGAATACGAGCTGCTCGCGCGCCTCGCCCAGAAGGCGGGCGACCAGGCGCTGGCGATGCAGGCGCTGGGGGCCCTGGCCGACGCCGCGCCCGAGGACGCGGAACCGCTGCTCAAGCTCGCGCGCGCGTTCGTCGAAGCGGGGGACACGGGGGCTGCGGCCGAAGCCGCGACGGAGGCCGCCGAGCGCAACCCGCTGAGCGCCGAGGCCTGGCACCTGAAGGGGCGCGCCGAGCTGCAGCGCGGGCGGCTGAGCGAGGCCATCGCCGCCTTCGAGCGGACCGTGCGCCTCAACCCGCGGCACGCCTGGGCCTACAACAACCTGGGCTATGCGCGGCTGCTCGCCCGCCAGCCCGAGAAGGCGGTGCAGGCGCTGGAGCGCGCCCGGCAGCTCGCGCCGCACCTGGCCTACGTCCACAACAACCTGGGCGTCGCCTACGAAGAGCTGGGCCGGCTCGACGACGCTCAGCTCGCCTTCGGCAAGGCGCTGGACCTGGAGCCGGGCCACCCGAGCGCGGCGGCGAGCTTCGCCCGGACCGCCGAGGCACTGGGCTGGGCGGGGCCGGCGGTGGAGGCCCGGCCGGACGCGGGCGCGGGAATCGACGGCGGCGAGAGCGGCGACTGGGCCGAGGAGTTCGAGCCCGCCACCGTCGCGGAGCGCAGCTGGCTCTTCGAGCCGGGGCCGCGGGCGGCAGGCGACGAGCCTAGCGGCGCGGACCTGCGCGAGCAGGCTCCTGTCAGGCCGCTGGGCGTGGCGGCGGGCGTGACCGGGGACGGGAATGGGGACGAACGGAACTGAAAACGCAGGCACGAGCAGGGCAGCGCCCAGGCGCAGGTCAGGCTAGGATTTCGCGCGCGGAGCGTTCGAAGGAGGACGCGGGGGACGAGGCACTCGAGAAGAAGAGCTCATGACCGACACGACGATGGCGCCAGACGACACGCCCTCCCAGACGCCCAGGCCCGCCCGCCGATCCCTCGGTGGCACGATCCTCCGGCTCGCCCTGGCGCTGGTCCTGCTGGCGGTGCTGGGAGTGCTCGGAGTCGTGGGGATCTTCATCTACTACGGGCGCGACCTGCCCTCGTTCGAGAAGCTCTCGGACTACGACCCGCCCCAGACGACCAAGGTCTTCGACCGCAACGGCGTGCAGGTCGCCGAGTTCGCCCACGAGCGGCGCACGGTGGTGCCCAAGGACAAGGTCCCCAAGCTCTTCAAGAGCGCGGTCATCGCCGCCGAGGACGCCGCCTTCTACGAGCACACCGGCCTGGACTACATGGGCATCGCCCGCGCGGTGCTCAAGAACGTGTCTCACCTGCACATGTCGCAGGGCGCCTCGACCATCACCCAGCAGATCGTCAAGAACATGGTCCTGTCGCCGGAGAAGTCGGTGGCGCGCAAGGTCAAGGAGGCCATCCTCGCGCGGCGGCTGGAGCAGAACCTGACCAAGGAGGACATCCTCTTCCTGTACGTGAACCACATCTACTTCGGCCACACCCGCTACGGCGTGGAGGAGGCCTCCCAGTTCTTCTTCGGCAAGAGCGTGGACCGGCTCGGCGTCGGCGAGGCGGCGCTGCTCGCCGGGCTGCCGCAGTCCCCTCAGCGCCTCTCGCCTATCAACCACCCGGAGCGGGCCAAGGCGCGCCAGGTCTACGTGCTGCAGCAGATGGCCAAGAATGGCTTCATCTCGCAGCAGCAGGCGGACCAGGAGATGGCCCGGCCCATCGTCCTCGCCCCCAGCGCCTTCGAGCAGGTGGGGCCGTACTACGCCGAGGACGTGCGGCGCGCGCTGGTCGAGCGCTACGGCGAGCAGAAGGTCTACGAGGGAGGACTCCGGGTCGACCTCGGCATGGACCGGGCGATCCAGGCGCTGGCCGACCAGCAGCTGCGGCTGGGGCTCGAGGAGCTCGACCACAAGTTCGGGTGGAAGGCGGCCGAGGTCGCCGTCGACCTCAAGGTGCTCGCGCAGGCGCGGCCCAAGCTCGCCGAGAAGGCCAAGTCGGTCGGCACCCGGGACCGCTTGCGCCAGCCGCTGATCGGTTGGGACTTCTCCAAGGTGACCCGGGCGAGCGCGGGCAGCGCCGAGGCGCTGGTCGAGGCGGTGAACCAGGAGCCTCTCGAGCCGTTCGACGCCCGCGTGGTGCCGGTCGTAGCTGTGGACGACGAGGGGGCCACCGTCGATTCTCGGTGGGGCCAAGGCGACGCTGAGCTTCGAGCAGCTGAAGTGGGCCCGCCCCTACGCGGTGGGTAAGTGGACCAACCTGCCCAAGAAGCCCGCCGACGTCCTCGCGCCCGGCCAGCTCGTCCGGGTGCGCGTCCTCGCCCTGCCCAAGCCGGCGAGCAAGGACCTCAAGCTGGTCAAGGATGCCAAGCCCGCGGAGCCGGTCGCCACGGTGTCGCTGGCGGCGGTGCCCCAGGCCCAGGGCGCCGTCGTCGTGCTCGATCCCGAGAAGCGGCACGTGCTGGCGCTCGCCGGTGGCTACGACTTCGCGACCAGCGCCTTCAACCGCGCCACGCAGGCCAAGCGCCAGCCGGGCTCGTCCTTCAAGCCCATCCTCTACGGCGCGGGGCTCGCCAGCGGCCGCTACACGCCAGCCTCGGTCCTCAACGACGCGCCCGACCTCTTCCGCGACCCGTGGACCGGCAAGGAGTGGAAGCCGCGCAACTTCGAGGACGACGAGTTCGACGGCCCGATGCTCCTGCGCCGCGCGCTCGCCCGCTCCAAGAACACCGTCGCCGTTCGGGTCATCGACGCCATCGGCGCCCAGGCGGTCATCGACATGGCGCGCAAGGCCGGCATCACCTCCACGCTGCCGGAGACGCTCACCCTGGCGCTGGGCACCGGCGAGGTGACGCCGCTCGAGCTGGCCAACGCCTACGCGACCTTCGACGCGCTGGGCAAGCGCGCCGAGCCGATCCTGATCGTCAAGGTCACCGACAAGGACGGCAAGGTGCTCGAGGAGCACCACGCGGTGCCCGAGGAGACCATCCCGCCGGCGGTGGCCTACGTGCTGACCTCGATGATGCGCAGCGTGGTCGAGTACGAGCGCGGCACGGCCTACTCGCTCAGCGACCTGAAGCGGCCCATCGCAGGCAAGACCGGGACCACCTCCGACGGACGCGACGCCTGGTTCTCGGCCTTCACGCCGGACCTGGTGACGACCGTCTGGGTGGGCTTCGACGATCACTCGTCGATGGGCCAGACGATGACCGGCGGCCGCGCGGCGCTGCCCATCTGGCGGGGGCTGATGCAGCCGCTGCTAGAGAAGCGCCCGCGCCTGGACTTCCCGATGCCGCCCGGCGTGGAGGTGGTGGCCATCGACCCCGAGAGCGGGCTGCGCGCGCAGGACGGCGCTCCCAGCCGCCAGGAGTTCTTCGTCGAGGGGACGGCGCCCACCGAGTTCGCGCCCAAGCCCGGCGAGGCGGACAAGAAGATGCTCTTCCTCGAGGACGGCGGAAAGGCGACGCCGTGATCGGGAGCCTGCTCGTCGGCCTGGTCCTCGCCGCGGCTCCGGCGTCGTCGCCCGCGCCCGTGCGCACCAGCCTCGAGTCCGCGGCGGCGGCCGTGGTGGCGCAGACGGGTCTCGCCGGGCCCACGCCGGCCCAGAGGCGGGTCGTGGCGGTGGCGCCAGTGCAGTCCGAAACGCCCGAGCTGGCTCGGGCGTTCCAGACGGTGCTCGTCGAGGCGCTGACGAAGGCTGGGGCGAAGCTCGTGCTCCCGCTCGCAGGGCCCGTCGACGGCGCCGAGGCGGCCGCGCGTTCCGCGGGGGCCGACGTGCTCTGGCGGCTGACCGTCCGGATCACCGGCCCGGAGCTGGCGGTCTCGGGCGACCTCGTGCCGACCTGGGTGAACTTCTGGGCGGGGCGGGACGCCGTCCGCGCCCCGGGCGGTGCCGTGCTCGGCGCGAAGGTCCCCGTGGACGCCCAGGTGCTGGCCCTGGCGAACCTCGCCTCGCTGCCGGCACGAAACGAGGTCGTGACCCGCTTCTTCGTGCGCAACCTCACCAAGCTCCCAGAGAAGGTCGTCGCTCTCGCCGTGGGCGACCTGGACGGCGACGCGCGTCCGGAGATCGTCGTGATGACCGGCTCGCAGGTGAGCGTCTACTCGGGCAGCGGCCAGCTCGTCGCTCGCCGGGACCAGTCGTCGCTGCCGCGGTCTCCCAAGCCGCCGCGGGAGCTGGCGGGCGCGCTCGCCATCGAACCGGCGGCGGAATCCCTCAGCCAAGGCGCGCCTCCTCGCGTTCTCACTTGGGCGGGCGAAAGGGGAGGCGCTGGTGCTGCAGCACGGGGCGCTCGAGCTCGTGGCCACGCTCGACCAGCCGGCGCTGGCGGTGGGCGCTTCGGGGACGCTCTACGGCTTGGGCGTGGCGGGCAAGAACCTCTTCGCGCCGGAGGTCCGCCTGGGCAATCGCTCGGCCTTGCTCCCATTCGGCCCCGTCTCGGTGGCCGGAACCCTGCGCCCGGGGGGGCCGGCCTTCGTCATCGCCAACCCGGACGGCGCGGCGGTGCTCCTCGACGCCGACCTCAAGCCGGCGCCGCTGCCGGGACAGTACGGAGCGGCGCTGGCGCTGGGCGATCTGGACAGCGACGGGGCGCTCGAAATCGTAGCCACGGGGCTCGCGCGCAGCGACGACCGGATCCGGATCGTGCGTTCCGGCAGCTCGGCTCCGCTCTTCGAATCCGAGGTCGTCCCGGCCAACCTCGTCCTGGCGGCTGCAGGGGACCTGGATGGCTGCGGCCGCGACGAGGCCGTCCTCGCCGGCTGGACCCCGGACGGCGGCAGCACCCTCTTCGTCCTGGGGGCCCAGCGATGAGGCGCCTCTTCTTCTCCGCGTTCTCCACCTTCACCGCGCTGCTCGGAGTGCTCCTGGCCGCTGCCCCGGCGACCGCCGGCTCCCGCGCGCGCTACGGCGGCGAGCTGCGCGTGGTCGCCTCAGCGCTGCCGGCGTCGATGGATCCGGCGCAGCTGGCGACGCCGGTCGAGGTCGCGGTCGCCAGGCAGGTCTTCGGCACGCTGCTGGCGCTGGGGCCCGAAGGCGCGCTGGTGCCGGAAGCTCGCCGCCGCGCTTCCGGAGGTCGAGGCGGGCAAGATCTTCCGCTGGCGCCTGCGTCCCGGGCTCAAGTTCCACGACGGCAACGCCCTGGCGGCCCAGGACGTCGTCGCGAGCCTGGCGCGCCTGGAGGACGCTTCCCTCGGCTCGCCGTTCGCGGCGCTGATGCTTCCGCTGGGCGGCGCGGCCGCGCTCTCGGCCACTGGGGGAGCTCGAGCTGCAGGCGAGCTTGGTGTTCCCGTACCCCGACTGGCCGCGCGCTCTGGCGCACCCGGCCGCGGCACCCATCCCCTCGGGCCGGTACTCGGGCCGACCGATCGGCGCCGGCCCCCTGCTGCTCAGCGGTGCGCCCGGCGCTGCCGACTTGCGGCTGCAGGCCTTCCCGGAGTGTGCCGCCGGACGCTCCTTCGTCGACACGGTGCGCCTCTCGGCGGCAGATGCGCGCTCCGCGGCTCGCGCCATCTCCCTGGGGGAGGCCGACGCGGTCCTGGGCTCCACCGACAAGAAGGCCGCGGAAGGCCCCGCGCTCTTCGCGACCTACCTCGCCGTCAACCCCCGCCGCCTGGGGGCGAAGGCGCCCGCGGTGCGTCAGGCCGTGGAGGCCAGCGTCGACGTGGCCGATCTCGCGAAGTTCTTCGTGCGCGGCGCGACGCCGCTGACCGGCCTGCTCCCGCCCGTGCTCGAGGCCTCGGCGTCCAGCGCCGCGCAGCGTCCGGCGCGTCCCACGCTCCCCGCCGGCCTGCAGCTGGTCCTGCTCTGCGACGAGAGCGCCGAGGAGCAGCGAGCGGTGGCGGACCGCCTCCAGGTCAAGCTCCACGACTTCGGCGCCACCGTGCAGGTCCGCAGGCTCCCGCGCGCGGCCTTCCGCGAGGCGCTCGGCTCGGGCGCCTACGACCTGGCCCTGGTCGGCTTCGCGCTCTTGCCCGAGCCGGGGTTGGCGCTCGCCCAACTCGTCTCCTTCGCGCAGGGCCGCGACGCCGCGCGCGAGCTGCTCAAGGCGGTCGGCGCGGGAAGCGACGTCGGGGCGCGGCGCGCGCTCGCTGCATCCCAGGCGGCGGCGCTGCGCAGCAAGCTCGACCTCTTGCCACTCTACGTGCAGGTGCCGCGCATCCTCGTACGGCCGGGCGTCGTCCCGGTCGCCGTCGACGGTACCGGCGCGCCGCTGCTCTCCGACGCCTGGTTCGAGGCCAGGCCGAAGTAGGGCTTCGGGCTTCGGACTTCGGGTAGCGGTAGCCGGGCTCCGACCCGGGCACTCGGCACCGGAACGGCGGCTTGACCCGAAGCCCGCAGCCCGCAGCCCAAAGCCCGGTTAGGATGGCCCGGCTCATGCGCCTTCGCTACCAGCTGGTCCTGCTCGCCCTGGTCTCCGCAATCCCCTTCGTCGTGGCCCTGCCGCGCGTCGTCTTCGAGATCCGCGGGAAGCTCGACGAGGAGCTCGACAAGCGGCTGACGGGGGCGCAGCTGGCGGCGCACGCCGAGCTGGTCCGCCTGGGCATCGAGGCCGAGCGCGCGGTGAAGGACCTGGCGGTCCACCCGGACGTCGAGGACGTCGCGCACTCGCTCGACAAGGAAGGCTACGAGCGCGCCAGCCTGGTCCCCATGGGCGCGCAGCTGATGAAGGTCAGCGGCCTGGACGTGCTCGAGCTGCTCGACTCGCAGGGCCGAATCCTCACCAGCGGGCACCTGCCGGCGCGGGCTGGCGACGAGGACGCGACCGCGCTCAAGCTGGGCACCACCGTGCCCGCCAAGGCGACCCCGCGCCGCATCGAGACCAAGCGGGGCGACGACGCCATCGGCCCGGCGCTGGGGATCCTCGTCGCGCGCCCGGTCGACTACGGCACCACGCGCATCTACGTCGTGGGCGGCAAGCTCGTGGGCGAGGAGTTCGCGAGCCAACTCGCGCGGCTGACCAACGCCACGGTCTCGGTGCGCGACGGCGAGCGCGAGCTGGTGCGCACCGGGACGCTCACCGCACCGCGGCTGCGCGTCGTCTCCATCGACGACCCGCCCGTCAAGCTGGGCGAGGTCCGGGTGGAGCTTCTCCGACGCGCCGCTGCGCAAGGAGCAGGAGCGCATCCTGCGCGACGCGCTCGTGCTCTGGCTGGTGCTGCTCGGGGCGGCCATCGCGCTGGGCGTCCTCGTGGCCCGGCGCATGACGAAGCCGGTCGACGCGCTGGTGCAGGGCGCGCGCGAGCTGGCCCAGGGCGGCTTCGGCAAGCAAATCGACGTGAGGGCGACCGGGGAGATCAGGGACCTGGTCGAGGCCTTCAACGCCATGAGCCGCGACATCAAGGACGCCACCGAGCGGGCCGCCGTCGCCGAGCGCGTGGCCGCCTGGCAGGGGATCGCGCGGCGGCTGGCCCACGAGATTAAGAACCCGCTGACGCCCATCCGCATGTCGGTGGAGACGCTGCTCGCCGCGCACAAGTCCCGCCGGGCCGACTTCGACGAGATCTTCAAGGAGTCGGCGGGCGCGGTGCTGGAAGAGGTCGAGCGGCTGCGGCGCATCGTCGACGAGTTCAGCAAGTTCGCGCGGCTGCCCAAGCCGCAGCTCGGGCCGGTGGACCTGGCCGACCTCGCCGGACAAATCCTCCAGCTGTACGGCACCACCGCCGACGGCATGAAGGTCGACAAGGAGCTCGCGGCGGGGCTCGTCGTCCAGGCCGACCGCGACCAGCTCACGCAGGTGCTCATCAACCTCGTCACCAACGCCGAGCAGGCCATGTCCGGTGGCGGCAAGGTGATCGTCCGCGGGCTGGCGCTGGGCGAGGGCGAGGTGGCGCTGGAGGTGGAGGACGAAGGCCCGGGCATCAAGCCGGAGGACCGCGCCCGCATCTTCGAGCCCTACTTCACGACCAAGACCGGGGGCACGGGGCTGGGTCTGGCCATCGCGCTGCGCATCGCCCAGGAGCACGGCGGGCGCCTCGAGGAGCTGGGAGGCGCCAGGGGCGGCGCACGGTTCAGGCTGACGCTGCCCAGGGCCAGAAGCGCCGAACCGGAGTCGGCGAAGAGAGGCGACGGCGCGCCGGCGACGTCCGCCGACCCGAGTGCGCGTTGAGTGGCGGCCAGGGTGCGGCCGGGCAAAGAAAGAGCGGGGCGTTACGGCTGTAACGCCCCGCTCCGGGGACTCTCCGGGAGGAGAGAGCTGGTCGAATCGAAGGGGCTTAGCGGAGCGAACGCACCTGCCGCGGCCCCTGAACCTTGGGCGGGATGGGGTCCTGGCTGGACGCGGTCTCGTCACCCGGGGCCGAGGGCGCGGGCGAACCGACCGCAACGATTACGAGATTCCCCACGGGGTCGATGGCGACTTCGTAGGTCGTCGGCTCGGGGGCCGGGGGCACCGGGTCCTGGCTGGTGGCGACCGTGTCCTGCTCTTCGAGGCTGGTGACGGCGGTGGAGAGGTCTTCCTCGACCCCGACACCACACGCCGACAAGCCCAGCCCCAGGACGCCGGCGATCAGAAATTGGCGAATCATGCGCTGCCTCCATCTTCCAAGAACCTGGTTCTGCAAGGTCAGTGCCGTCCTGCTTCGTGGCGCCATGGTCTCAGCCTCCCTTGACCTGGGCCCGGAGGTTCGGGTCGGCGTTGACGATCTGTGACAGGCGCGAGCGCTTCATCTGCAACAGGCGCGCGGCCTCGCTGATGTTGCCCCGAGCCTCGTTCAGCGCCCGGCTGATGCACTGGAACTCCATCTCCTCGCGCAGGTCCTTGAGCGAGATGCCGCGCTTGCGGGCGAGCTCGAAGTAGTCGAGGGGGCCGCTGCTGGCCGGTGCGCTCGTCGGGGCTTCGGGCTCGACCTCGGGCGTGGCTTCGGGACCGGAGATGAGCGGCGCCAGCTCCTGCACGTTCTCGAACGCCTCGGGGGTGATGCACCGGCCGGCGGCGAAGATGGACGCCGAGGAGATGACGTTCTCCAGCTCGCGGACGTTGCCGGGCCACGGGTAGCGGCGCAGGAGCTCGGAGGCCTCGGGCGAGAGCGCCTTCTTCTCCTCGTGGCGCTCGCGGGCGAAGCGGGAGAGGAAGTGCTCGATCAGCTCGGGCAGGTCGTCGAGGCGCTCGCGCAGCGGCGGCAGCTCGAGCATCACGCCCTTGAGCCGGTAGTAGAGGTCCTGCCGGAACGTGCCGGCCTGGATCATCGCCTCCAGGTCGCGGTTGGTGGCGCAGATGACGCGGACGTCGACCTTCAGGGTCTTCTGGCCGCCGACGCGCTCGAACTCCCGCTCCTGCAGCACGCGCAAGAGGGCCACCTGCGCCTTGGGGCTGATGTCGCCGATCTCGTCGAGGAAGATGGTCCCTCCCTCGGCCAGCTCGAAGCGGCCCTTGCGCTCTCGGACCGCGCCGGTGAACGCGCCCTTCTCGTGCCCGAAGAGCTCGGACAGGAGCAGGTCCTCGACCATCGCCGCGCAGTTGACCTTGACCAGCGGCATGTTGCGGCGCGGGCTCTTCTTGTGCAGCGCCTCGGCCAGCACCTCCTTGCCCGTCCCTGACTCGCCGCGGATGAGCACGGTGGCGTTGGAGCGAGCCACCGCGTCGAGCACCTTGAGGACCTTCTTGAGCGCCGGCGCCTTGCCCAGCAGGCCAGTGGTGCGCACGTCTTCGGCCGGGCCGAGCGCGAGCGCCTGGGCCACCTGGCTCGGGGTGATCTCCTGCTCGCTGGCGGCGACCAGCACGGCGGCGCGCCGCGGGTGCTTCTGGAACGCCGCGCGCGACGCCGGCGGGATGCGCGTCACCAGCTCGTCCAGCAGCCGGGCGGCGCGGGCCGCGTCGGCGGCGGCGCCCGAGGGGTCGCCCGCGGCGGCGCGCAGGCGGGAGAGCAGGTGGTAGACGCGGTAGGGGCCCTCGAGGTCCGGCGACTCGAGCAGGATCTCCTTGGCCCGCGACAGGTGCTGCATGGCCAGCTTCAGCTCGCCGGCGCCCAGGGCCAGCTCGCCCGCCACCATCTCGCGCTCGGCCTCGACGGGAGGGGCCGTCCTGGCCACCTCCTCGACGAAGTCGGTCCCCAGCGCGCGCCGGGCGAGGCCCGGCTCGCTGCGCGCCAGGTGGACCCGCGCCTGGGCGAGGGCGCTCTCGGCGGCGTAGCGGGGGCTCGAGAGGGACTCGAAGGCCTCGCGCGCCAGGGTGATGCTCGCCAGGGCGTCCTGCCAGTCGCTCTGGGCCTCGCCGATCTCGCCCAGCACCAGGTGCGCGCTGGCGACGAGGTAGGGGTCGCCCACCTCGGTCGCCGTGGCCCGGGCGTGTTCGGAGAGCTCGCGGGCCCGGTCGAAGTCGCCCAGGAACAGCTGCAGACGGGCGAGGTTGAGCGCGCAGTGCGCGACCTCCTTGGCGCGGCGCGCGCGGGTGAAGGCCGAGAGCGCGCGGGCCAGGTGGTCCACCGCGGTCTCGAACTCGCCGGAGTCGGCGTAGAGCGAGCCCAGGTTCGAGAGCGCCAGCGCCGAGAGCGCGCGGTCGTTGCCGCACAGGGAGAGCGCCGCCCGGTAGAGCGAGATGGCGGCGCGGCGGTCGCCGCGGCGGTGCGCCACGACGCCCTGGCCGATGAGGGCGCGGGCCTCCTCGCGCGGCGCCGAAGCCTCGCGCGCCGTCGAGGCGTTGGCCTCGTAGGCGGCGGCGGCCGCGGCGAGCTCGCCCTGGACGAGCAGGACCTTGGCGAGGGTGGTGCGCAGCGGCATCGTCACCGCCGGCGCGGCCAGCGAGGCGAGGCCGTGCTCGCAGTGCGCTCGCGCCTCGGCGTAGTGGCCTTGCAGGAACATCACGTCGGCGGCGTCGCAGTAGGCCGAGAGCCCCGCGGCGTCGGACGGCGAGGGGGAGCGCCGGGCATCCATGCCAGCGGCAGCCGCGGGATCCCCGCCGGCCAGGACCGTCTCGCACAGCCGGCGCGCCGTCGAAAGCCGCCCGGTCGAGAGGCACAGCTTCGCCGCCTCGGCGCGCAGGGCTCGGCGCTGCGCGCCGGTGGCGCCCTTCTGGGCCAGCCCGACGTGGCGCAAGGCGCCCAGCGTGTCGCCGGACGCCCGCAGCACCTGGGCGAGCCGCTGGTGCAGCTCCGGCTGGGCGGTGGCCGGGTTGGCCTGCAGGGCCCGGCGAAAGAGCTCCGCGGCCTCGTCGAACGCGCTGCGCTCGGCCAGGGCTTCGGCCGCCTTGCGCGCCTCCGCGGCGCCGCGGCCGGTGGGGTCGGCGGCCAGGAAGTGCCGGGCGACGGTCTCGGGATCCCCTCCGTGCGAGCTCAGCTCCTCGCCGGCGGAGAGGTGCATCGCCCGGACGTCCGGTGCGCTCGCCAGCTCGAGGATGGCCTGGCGGCTCGACTCGCGGCCCACGGCGAAGGTCAGCTCGCCCACGCCGGGGCGCACGTCGGCGAAGTGCTCGCGGGCGAGCTTGTCCAGGCTCGAAGCGAGGTCCGCCGGAGCGCCGCCGCGGGCCCGGGCCACGATGCGCGCGACCAGCTCGGAGCCGGCGGACTGGCCCAGCACGGCCAGGGCGAGCAGCGCATCGCGCTCGGTGCTGGAGAGCGCCTGCAGCCGGCGGGCGAACAGGTCGGTCGGGCGCGCGACCGGGGTGGCGACGACGTCCTCCAGCGCGTGGGGGAGCCCGCCGGTGGCCTCGAGCAGGCGCTCGGCGACCTCGCGGCGCGACAGGAACGCGCGGATGCCTTCGAGGTCCAGGCCGGCCAGGGGCAGGCCCAGCGCGGGCGTCTTGGCCAGGAGGTCGCTGAGCGGGCCCGGCAGCTCGACGCCCTCGCGGTAGGAGAGGACGAAGAGCCCGCCCGAGCGGCTTCCCGGAGCGAGCGTCGCCGCCGCCAGGTAGCGCAAGAGCTCGAGCGAGGCGCGGTCGGCGGCGTCCGCGTCGGAGAGCAGAAAGAGCGGACCGGCGCTGGCGGCCAGCGCGAACAGCTCGGCCACCGCGTCGCACAGGTCCAGCCGCTTCTCCTCGGGGCCGAGATCCGCCGCGCCCTGCCGGCCGCACAGGGGGCCCAGCCGCCGCGACAGCTCGGCCGTGGTGCGGGCGGGGACGCCAGCCTCGGCCAGCGCGTCGAGCACCTCGGGCACCAGCTCCGAGAACAGCCCGTAGGCCTTGGCCGAGGTGCGCGAGGCGCGGCCTTCGAAGACCCGGATGCCGCGCTGGGCGAAGCTGCGACGCAGCGCGGCGAACAGGAAGCTCTTGCCCACGCCGGCGGGGCCATGGACGAACGCCCAGCGCGCCGTGCCGCGCTCGCGGGCCTCTTCGTGCTCGCGCACGAGCAGCGCCAGCTCGCGCTCGCGACCGGAGGGCGACGACTCGACGGCCAGGGCTCGCTCCATGGACTTGCCTCTCTCGCTCGGTCCTGCGCCAGGCCTGGGTCCAACCACCCAGGACCTGATTCGGAAGCCCTTTCAGCAAGCGAGGTGCCAGCAGCCCGAGCAGCCAGGCAGGCGAGCGTCTGGAAAATGTCGAAGAAAGTCTTGGGGTTGTTGCCAGACTGGCAGCCAAGAAAGCAACAGCCCCGGCCTGGGGGGCCGGGGCTGCGACAACCTCGCGAATCTTCAGCGGGAATCAGGGGCGGCGAAGCGGCGAATCGGCCGAATCCCTGTCCAGGATGCTAACGACTGACAGGCGGCTGTCAGGCTATTCGCGAACGGGTGTGGCCTTGAGCGCCGCCTTGCCGTCCTTGATGTAGACCTGGAAGCGGACCGCCTTGCAGTTGTACTTCACCACGAGCTGGTCGCGGTTCTTGCGCAGCTTGGCGGCGAACTTGTCGAAGGTCAGGCCGTCCGCGGGCTCGTTGCACTGCGAGCGCATGGCGACGAACTGATCGAAGACCTCGTGGAAGTGCTGGTCCTCGGCGCTCATCCCCGCGGCGGGCATGGCGATGGGGAGCTCGGTGCCGCCCGGCGCCGGGGCGGTGCGGGCCAGGTGCGCCCGGGCGGCGCGCAGCAGCTCCTCGGGGATTTGCGCGACCACCGTGGACTCGGCCTGCGGAGGCGGGGCCTCGTTGGCGAAGGGCGAACGCGCGGCCTGCCGCAGGAGATCCTCGGGGACCGGGGTGGCGACCGTCGCGTCGGCTGGGCGGTCGGCGAACGGATTCGAAGGGCCGCTCCGCCATCGGGGCGGGCGCTGGAGGTGCCGGTCGCAGCGGCGCGGCGACCATCGGATTGGGCGGCGCGGGCAGAGGCACCGGGGCGTCGTAGGGGTTGGAGACCATCGCCGTCGGGTCGGAGGAGGCCGCGGCTTCGGCCAGCTCCGCGGCGCTGGGCGGCGGGACGGCGGGCGGGGCGTCGAAGGGCGCCGGCGAGACGCCGAAGGGGTCGTGGGCCGGAGCTGCTGCGGGCGGCGCGGCCGCGGCGTGCGCTGCCGGCATCGGCGGGGGCACCGGCGCGGCCGGGGCGGGCTCGTCGAAGGGCGAGGGAGGCTCGGGCGAGACCTGAGCGGGCGGCGGTGGGCTCGAGGGGGCGACGGGCTCGGGGGAGCCGGTCGACTCGCGGAAGGCGTTGAAGGCCGCCTCGGCGGCAGCGTTCTGCGCGGCGAGATTGGCCGAGGGACCCGAGGGCTGCGCCTGGGGCGAGTCGACGCGCCTGGGCTCGGCGGCCACCGCCTCGCCCTCGCTCTTGCCGACGAAGAAGAAGGCGAGCGCGGCGGCGAGCACCGCGAGGAGCGCGAAGATGCCGCGCTTCTGGTAGTCCGCCAGCGAGGCGAGCAACGGGGCCTCGGAGACCAGCACCACCCGAGCGCCGTCGGCGCCCTCGAGCGCGAAGCTCTTGGCCGTGGCCAGCGAAGCGCCGGCGGTGAAGTAGGGGCCCATCGCCGGAGGCTCGGAGAGGGGGGCGACCGCGCCGTCCTTGGCGGCGGCGACGGCCGCGCGCTGGATGGCGGGCAGCGAGCTGCCGACGACGTTGCTGCCGGCGACCAGCGTCACCGGCATCGCCAGGTCCTTGCTCTGCTCGGCCGCGAACTGGTCGTCGAGCGGGAAGGCGGCGCCCAGCCAACCGATGTTCTTGGTCCCGTCGCGCAGCGGAGCGGCGGCCACGGCGAAGAGCTTGCCGTCGGCCAGCGCGAAGGTGCCTTGGGGCCCGGTCATCCCTGCGACCGAGAGACGGAAGGCGCCGGGGTCGCTGCGGACTTCGGCGCTGCCGCCGGCCGAGGCCGGGACGATGGCGACGCCGCGGTCGTTGCCGACCAGGAAGTAGCTGGGACGGCGCAGCGCGCTCGGCAGCCGCTCGAGGGCGCCGGAGACCGCTTTCTTCACGGGCTCGGCGACGGCGGTGGTCGGCGCGGCATCCTTCAGCGAAGAGACCGCCTCGTTCATGGACGGGTCAGCGGCGGCGATGGCCAGCGCCGAGGTGCGGTAGGACTGGGCCAGTCGCAGGCTCGTCTCGAACAGGGCCTGGCCCCAGGCCAGCCGCTCGGTCGTCTGGACGCCTGAGAGCGTGGCCATCCGGCCGCCCAGGTACATCAGGCCGGCCAACGCCAACGCGACGACCACGACCGCGAAGATCGGGAGCTTGAATCGAGCCATCGCCGGGTCCACCTCGCTCGACCATCCGGGATGCCGGAGTGGTGCAGACTGCGGTCGCACGAAAGGCGGGCAACCTCGCGATCGAACCGCGAGGGTTGCCCGCAAAGGCACAGAAAACTTGCAGGGTTATAGACGTCGGCCTGCCGGACTGTCAAACCTCGCGACCGGCGGACGAGCCTACTTGGCGCTCGGGGAGGCAGGCGCTGCCGGCGCCGCAGCAGGCGCAGCGGGTTGGACCGGGGCAGGGGCCGGGCCAGGCTTCGCCGGGGCGGAGAGCTCGCGCACCTGGACCTGAAGCGCATGGAGGTCGCGCTCGAGCCTGGCCGCGTGCAGCTCCTGGAGGGCGATGCGCGGCACGAGGAAGTAGTAGCTCGCCACGGCGAAGACCACGGTCGCGGCGAACATCGCGAACAGGAGGTTGATGAAGAGCCCGCGGATGAGGACGGGGCCCGCTTGCGGCGAGGTGGAGACGGGGTGGACGGGCGCGACGGGAGCGACCGGGTGGGCGGCGGGTGGGGGCGCAGCGGGCGACGGAGTGGCGGCGGGAGTGGTCTCGGCCATGACGATCCACCTTCCTTGCTAGCGGATTGCGTTGCGCAGTGAGGAAGGGAGCGACACGCCCGCGGTCCCCCCGCGGCCCCACCTCCCCGCGTGCTGCCGTTCAACCGCGGCGAATCCTAGACCCTCGTGTCGGCGCGGTTCAAGGCACGCTGCCGCGTGGTAAAGTCCGCTCGCCAAGTGGGAAAGCGAAGCGCCGAACCGAAGTCGAGGTCGAGGAGTCCACCCCTTCTGTCGAGGACCGACGAATGCGCTACTGCCCGAGCTGCCTGGAGGAGTACGAGGACAGCGTCACGAAGTGCTCGGAATGCGCCGTGGACGTGGTGACCGAGGAGGAGCTGGCGAGCCGCCCCGGGTTCCGTCGCGTGGGAGAAGAGGACCCCCGTGACTTCGTCGTGGCCGGTCCCGCCGAGGACCCCTTCGAGGCCGACGCCTTCGCCGCCGCGCTCGCGGAGGCGCAGATCCCCGTGCTGGCGCGCATGCGGCGCGGTGGGACGATGGACTCGCTCACCTCGGCGGCCCAGGGAACGTGGTGGGAGATGCTGGTCCCTGCCGAGCTCAAGCCGAAGGCCGCCGAGCTGATGGCCAAGCGGCACGAGGAGCTGGCCGCCGCCGAGGGGGAGGCCAGCGAGGCCGCCGAGGCGGAAGCGCTCGAGTCCAAGCCCGAGCCTGACGGCTACGTCGAGGAGAAGCGGTCCGAGGAGCCCAACCGCGCCCGCTACTGCCCCACCTGCCTCGAGGAGTACGAGGAGACGGCCAAGACGTGTGCCGAGTGCAAGGTCGAGCTGGTCAGCGCCGAGGAGCTTCTCCAAGCGCCCCGAGTTCTCGCGCCTGGGCGAGGAGGACCCGCGAGACTTCCTGGTCGTGGGCCCGGCCAACGACCCCTTCGAAGCCGATGCCTTCACGGCAGCCATCCACGAGGCGGGCATCCCGGTGCTGGCGCGCATGCGCCACGGTGGGACCGTCGACTCGATCACCGCGACCGGCAACTTCTGGGACGTGCTGGTCCCCGCCGATCAGGTGCAGAAGGCCGCCGAGGTGATGGCCAAGCGTCGCGAGGAGCTGGCCGCCGCCGAGCCCGAGGCCGCCGAAGCCGCCGAGGCGGAGGCCGCCGAGTCCGAAGCTAAGGGTCCGGGCTGACCGGCTCGAGCAGCCACAATCCGAGCACGGGCCACTTCTGGTAGCCGGCGTTGCGCTCCACGAAGTGCGCCACGGGCTCGTCCGCCACGCCGTGGAAGAACTCCTTGCCGGCGTGGCGCATCGCCGTCGAGCCGTCCGGCTTCTGCACCACGAGGCCCAGGTGCGAGACCATGGTGGGCGTGAGCGGCTTGTCGCCGCGCACCACCGCGAAGAGCGTGCCGGTGGGGATGTCCTTGGCGTGCTCGACGACCTTCTTGAGCGGCAGGTAGCTCATGGGGAAGCGGCCGATGGGGAGGCGGTCCTGGGGCAAGGCGATCTCTCGCCTACTGTTCGCTTGTCCCACCGCTCGCGGGTGACGACCTTCACGTGCGCGACGGCGTCCCGCCCGGCGATGGTGAAGGTGGCGTCGCGCACGAAGCCCTTCTTGGTGTTGGCCGGAACCCATTGGCCTTCGAAGAAGTGGTTGCGGTGGGCGTAGGCAGGGCTGCCCAGGTAGCGGATGTCGTCGAGCAGCGGGATGACCTCGGCGGCGCTCTTGGCACGGGCGAGCGCCAGCACGGTCTCCAGGAAGGTCTGGCAGTCCAGCTGGTCGAAGCGCAGGCGGGGGTCCTCGTCCGGCGGGGTTCCGGTGCCTTCGCCGAGCGGATCGAAGAGGTAGGGCACGCCCAAGAATCGCTCGCTGGCGGCGACCAGCCTGGTGCGGAAGTCGGGAAGGGCCGCCAAGGAAGAGACGACCTCTTCGACCTGCGCGGGCGTCGGCTCAATCGGGACCGCGGGGGCGGCAGCCGCGTCCGAGATCCCAGCATCGGGCGAAGGCAAGGGCGCGGAGCCCGCGGCATCGGGGGCGGCGCAGAGGCAGGCCAGCAGCAGAGCAGGGGCGATCACTTGGTGGGCGGGACCTTCTCCGCCTCGAGGACGGGCAGGACCAGCTCGGGGCTGGGCTTCTTGGCGAGGATTCTCTTGCGGTCCGCGGCGGTCAGCTGCAGGTCCTCGAGGATGCCCTCGATCTTCACGCTCTCTTCCAGGTCGACGCGCGCCAACGAGTAGACCAGCCACTCGACGCCGCGGCCGTCGCCTGCCATGGCGAGCGCCTTCGCGGCGGCGATGGCGACGTCGATTTCCTTGTCCCGCGTGAGGGCCAGCAGGGCCGCGCGCACCCACGGCGTCTTGAGGCCTTCCAGCAGCCGGATGCCGTCCTTGCGCACCAGCGGGTCGCTGGAGGCGAGCATCGCCTCGACCTGCTTCTTGCCCTCGGGGCTGCCGACGGAGCACAGGGCGCGCAGGGCGGCCAGGCGCATCGTCTCGCTCGAGTCCTTGAGCAGCGGCAGGAGCGGCTTCTCGGTGGCCGGATCGCCCAGCTGGCCGAGCGCCAGGATGGTCGCGATCCGCACCTCGGTGTTCGGGTCCTCGAGCAGGCCCACGAGCCTCCTGGACGCCGTCTTGTCGCCGACGTTGCCCAGGGCCTTGGCCGACTCGCGGCGCACGACGGGGCTGACGTCGCCCAGCGCCTTGGCGAGCGGCTTGAGCGACTCACGGCTCTTGATCTTCCCCAGCGCGGTGGCGGCGTACCCGCGCACGACCTCGTCCTCGTCCTCGAGCGCCTTCTCCAGGTTGTCGGCGAACGACGGCTCGGGGATGACGCTGAAGACGTACGCGCAGTTCTGGCGCGCCTTGACCTGGCCCTCGGCCAGTAGCCGCGCGACCGGGGCGAGCTTGTCGCGGGTGACCCCCAGGTGCTTGAGCTTGGAGATGGCGCGGTCCACCTCAGGCCGAGAGCCGTACATCACGGCCTGCGAGAACTCGGTGGGGCCGACGTCCTTGCTCGGCGGTGGCGGGCGCGCTGCAGCGAAGGCCGCGGGCGGTGAGAGCAGCGCTGCGGCGAATGGGAGGGCGAGGGCGAGGCTCGTGGCGACGGTTCGCATGGGCTCAATCTACCAGACGCGTTCCGAGCCCCACTCCTTCAGCCGGGCGACTCCCCACCGTCTTCATCTAATGGGTAGGCAGAAAGGGCTGCAGGGCTCACGACGACCGCCAACTTGTCCGTCTCTTGAGGGCCTCCGAAGTTCCGGAGAAGCCAGCCCGAGCGACGGTTCGCAGCCGAGGAGTCAAACAGGGCAAAAGAGGCCCTGCGGATTCAGGCTCCGCCGCGACCGAGCCGTTGGACGAAGGTCTTCAGCAGCGCCGTGCCGACCTCCGGCGTTCCCTCGGCCGGAGGCGCCAGGCCCAGCTCGGCGCCCAGGTCGCGCACCAGCTCCGGCGTGAACTCCGGATGGAACTGCACCCCGCGCGCGGACCCGACGGCGATGGCCTGGACCGGGGTGAAGGCGTTGCCGGCCAGCCTGCGGATGCGCGGCGGCAGGTCGATGGCCATGTCCTCGTGCGACTCGAGCACCCTCACCTTCGGCCCGAGGCCGGCGAAGAGAGGATCGGCCAGGCCCTCCTCCGTCAGCTCCACCTCGCAGGTCCCCAGCTCCACCCCGCGAGGGTTCTTCACCACCTGGGCGCCGAAGGCGTGCGCCAGGATCTGGTGGCCGAAGCAGACGCCCAAGAAGGGCAGGAGGCACTCGACCGCTTCGCGCAGCCACCGCTCGGCGTCGACCATCCACGGGGCGCGGTCGCGGACCGAGGCGTGGCTTCCCGTCATGAAGGCCGCGTCGAACGCCCGCGGGTTGGGCAGCGCCTCGCCGCGAAAGGGCCGGACGAGCGTCCACTCGGCCCCTAGGTCGGACAGCGCGCGGGTGAAGAGCTGGTCGAAGTCGCCATGGCGGCGGACGACTCCCGGAAGGGCCGGGCCAGCGTGGATGAGGAGGAATCGGCGGCTCACGAAAACCAAGGTACCCGTCTCGCGCCAAGTCCGGTAGCATCCCTCTGGCCGATAGATATGACTTCCAAGTTCGAGTTCCCCCTGCGAGCCCTTCCCCTCGCGCTCTGCCTGGCGTTGGCGGCGTCGTGCGCCAAGTCGAAGTCCGCCGACCCAGCCAAGGACGCCACCGCGGCCGAGCGCGCCGAGCAGGCCGCCCCCGAGCCTGCGCCCGACCCCGAGGCGGTGAAGTGGAACTGGACCACCCGGTCCCGCGACGGCCAGGTCCTGCTGACGCAGACTTCGACCATCGCGCGGCTGTGCAAGGTGCGGGCGACCCGCGGCGAAGAGGAGCTGTGGGCCGCCAGCATCTGCATGGGCAACCGCGACGTGGCGCACTTCGTCTCCGACGACGGCGAGCGGGTGCTCAGCGTCGAGCCCTCCCCGGTCGTGCAGGGGAGCTGGCGCGCGGCGACGGTGATGAGCGCCTACAAGCGCGACGAGCCTCCGGGCGCAGCTCTTGGCGAGCGACCTGTTCGCCGACGAGAAGACCCTGGCCATCTTCCCCGACAGCCTGCAGTGGATGTCCGGCGCGCGGAAGCTGCCGGACCCCGCGCCCAAGTATGTCGAGGGCGCGCCCGACCAGGTCGAGCTCTCGCTGCTCGACGGGCGCAAGGCGGTGGTGAGCCTGGACGGCAAGGTGCTCTCCGGCGGCAAGCCCGCTCCGAAGCTGACGCCCAAGGCCCCGACGCGGGCGGTCAAGAAGAAGCCGCGTCCCAAGCGGTAGCGAGGCGACGACCCGTGCCGCGCCCCACGCTCCTCGACCGAGCCGTCGCCCTGGCCAAGGGCCGCGCCCTGGCCCGGCTCCTCAACGTCTACCCGCCGTACCTGGGCGCCGGCGTGCGCGTGCGCGAGGTCGACTCGCATACCTTCGACGTGTCGATGCGGCTGCGCCCCTGGAACCAGAACTACTTCGGCACGCACTTCGGCGGCTCGTTGTACTCGATGTGCGACCCGTTCTTCGCGCTGGTCCTGGCGCGCGAGCTGGGCCCCGAATACGTCGTCTGGGACAAGGCGGCGGCCATCCGCTTCCTCAAGCCGGGCAAGGGCACGGTGCGAGCGCGCTTCGCCGTCCCGCCCGAGCGCGTCCACGAGATCCGCGCGAAGCTCGAGCATGCCCGCAAGGACGAGCCGCGCTTCACCGCCCAGGTCCTCGACGCGGCCGGCGACGTGGTCGCCGAGGTCGACAAGCACCTCTACGTCCGCAAGGCGCGATAGGCTCTCGCCGAGCCGCCAGCCCTCATGGCCGGCGGACTCAAGTCCCTCCCCAACGCCACGAGGCTTCCCAATGTCCGAGCGCATGGTCCGCCAGTTCATGGAGATGGTCGCGATCGACTCCGAGTCCGGCAACGAGCAGCGGATGATGGAGTACCTGCTCGAGGCCGTCCGCGACGCCGGCGGCGAGGGCGCTCTCGACGCTTACGGCAACTTCATCGGCAAGTTTGCCGCCAAGGGCGCCGGCGCGGGCAAGGCGCCGATCCTGCTCTCCTGCCACGCGGACACGGTCAAGCCGGGCGTGGGCATCAAGCCCGTGCTCGAGGGCGGCGTCGTGCGCTCCAGCGGCGACACCATCCTCGGCGCAGACGACAAGGCCGGCATCGCCGAGGTCCTCGAGGCCTTGCGCACCGCCGAGGTCCGCCCGCCGGTGGAGTTCGCCGTCAGCCGCCAGGAGGAGACCGGGCTGCAGGGCGTCAAGAACCTGGACTTCGGGAAGCTGACCGCCAAGTACGGCTTCCTGATGGACAACGACACCCTGGACACCATCGTCATCGGCGGCCCCAGCTACTGGGCGATGGACGTCAAGGTCACCGGCAAGGCGGCGCACGCCGGCATGGAGCCGGAGAAGGGCATCAACGCCATCCACGCCGCCGCCAAGGCCATCGCCGCGCTCAAGCTGGGCCGGCTCGACCACGAGACGACCGCCAACGTCGGCGTCATCAACGGCGGCCTCATCCGCAACGGCGTCCCCGACGTGTGCACCTTCCTCGCCGAGTGCCGCAGCGCCAACCACGAGAAGGGCGCCCGGTTGGCCGAGGAGATGGTGGCGACGATCAAGACCGAGGTCGAGAAGGCCGGCTGCCGGTGCGAGCTGACCTGCAACAACCTCTGCCGCGCCGTGAAGATCCCGGAGAGCTTCCCGGTCGGTCGAGATCGCCAAGCAGGCGCTCAAGAAGGTCGGCGTGGACGCCAAGGCCATCTTCATCACCGGCTTCACCGACGCCTCCATCTACAACAACCAGGGCATCGAGAATGGCGGTGGTCGGCATCGGCGCGCAGAACGAGCACACCACCCGCGAGTGCGTGGCCGTCGCCGACATGGAGAAGGCCGTCGGCTTCCTCCACGAGGCGTTCCGCATCTGCGCGGCGTAGGCCGGCCTACGGAGGGCCCGCGACCCCGGGTGGGCCGGCGGTGGGCCCCTCGCAGCGAAGGCGGAAGACCGCGTAGCGGGGGGCGCGAGCGCTGTGCACCGGCTCGTAGCCCCAGCGGTCCATCAGCTCGCCCGCGGGGAAGATGTCCTCGAAGTCGGCGATGTGCGTCAGGCCCAGGCTGCACAGGTAGGGCTGCAGCCGCTTGAGATCGGTCTGGTGGGTGCGGGTCGCCTTCAGGTGGCTCACGAGCGGGTTGTTCACCACCCCGTCGAGGTTCACCACCTGCCGGCCGGAGAAGTAGGAGACGATGCCGCTGTTCCAGATGCCGACGCGGTCGGTCGGGCGCGTCTGCTGCTGCAGCCAGCGCGCGAGCTCGGCGGCGCCGGCCTGGGTGGAGACGTCGGGGAAGCCCACCGCCGTCGCCAGCGCGAGGTTGACCACCGCGAAGGGGATGACCAGGCGGGCCAGCCCCGAGACCACCCGGCCCCGGGGGTGCGCCGCCGTCGCCGCGGCCCAGGTCTCGGCGGTGGCCGCGACCACCAGCACCAGCGGCCCCAGGAAGTACCAGTAGCGCACCAGGCCCTGCCAGAAGCCGTAGTAGAGCGCGCAGCCGAGCAGCACCAGCGCGGCGTAGTCGTAGCGGGACGCCATCGAGCGGGCCCACGGGCGCCAGAAGCCCTCGGGGGCCGCGCGCCGGATGCCGACGAGGAGCCCCACGCAGAGCGACCCGTAGAGGAAGAGCTGCACCACGAAGGAGCTCAGCCACTTGCCGCTGATCGCCAGGAACGGGAGCGGCTGGGCCCAGTCGACGCCACGCCAGTAGAGGAAGAGCGCCTGGGTGCTCACCTGCTGGATGCTCCCGAAGGTGGTCAGGTTCCACCACCACCACGGCGCGGTGATGGCCAGGCAGACGGCGGTCATCACCGTGAGCTTCGCCGAGGCGCACCGCCCGCTGTCCCGGGCTGCGCCACACGCGCGCCAGCTCGCACAGGCCCAGGCACCCCAGGACCAGCAAGGCGTCGGTGCGGGCGAGGATGGCCAGGCCCAGCGCCGCGCCGAGGAGCGCCGAGCTGCCCCAGCGCGGGAGGACCCGCTCGCGGTGGCGCGCCACCAGCAGCACCACCACCGACCACATCAGGCCCGCCAGCGCCGCCTCGACGCCCTGGCCGGCGATGATGACGGCCCAGGGGTTGAGCCAGACCAGTAGCCCGGCCATCAGCCCCGCGCGCTCCGAGCCCAGCCGCTTGGAGAGCCCCAGCCAGAGCACGACCCCGGTGGCGTTGTAGAAGAGCAAGAGGAGGCTGGCTGCCACGCGGGGAAGCTGCTCGCCGGCGACGCGGCTCAGCAGCGCGAGCAGGCCTGCCCAGAGCGGATGGAAGCCGTTGGTCGGGTGGAGCCCGTCGAAGGTCGCCCCGTTCCCGGCGGCCAGGTTCTTGGCGATGACCAGGTAGTAGTAAAAGTCGTCCGCGAACCAGCGCCGGTTCAGGGTGGTCAGCGGCGCGACGAGGACGATGGCCACCTCGGCGGCCCACAGCGCCAGCGGCACGAGCAGCCAGGCCCAGTTCCGCGCTGGCTCGCTGGCGGGCGACGGGCCCGCGGGTGCTGCTTCGTCGGTTGGCACGTTCGCCTCCGGGGAGCCGCGGTCGGGGCTCGCAGCGCGTCTCAAGGGAGATGTCCCATACCAGAGTCCGCAAGGCACCGCAGCCGGTCGGGCCGCTCGATTGACCTGGGTCGCATCCGGCGGCAACTCCCGAGGTCATCCTGAGCGTTGCGCTGCTACGATGCGCCCGGCAAAGGAGCCAGCGTGGGCCCGGACCTCGTCCTCGAAAGCGTACGTATCAACGACCTCACCGGCGATGACGCGCCCGCGCTGTTCAGGTACCGGTCCGACGAGGCCGTGGCGCGGTTCCAGTCCTGGAGCCCAAGCTCGGTCGACGACGCGCGGGCCTTCATCGACCGCAATGGCACCGTTCCGTTCGGGCAGAGCGACTCCTGGTATCAGCTGGCTGTTCGGCGGGCGGCCACCGGCGAGCTCCTGGGCGATCTCGGGGTGCACTTCCTCCCCGACGGCGAGCAGGTCGAGATCGGCTTCACCATCGCGCCCGTCCATCAGCGTCGGGGCTTCGGCGCGCTGGCCGTGGTCGCCCTGCTCGACCACCTGTTCGCGGGCATGAAGAGGCACCGGGTGCTCGCGTCGGTCGATCCTCGCAACCAAGCGTCCCAGGCCTTGCTCAGGAAGGTGGGGATGCGGCTGGAGGCGCACTTTCGCCAGAGCCTGTTCTTCAAGGGCGAATGGGTGGACGACCTCGTGTTTGCGCTTCTGCGCACCGAATGGAGAGAACAACCCGTGTCCTGCGGAGCGCCTCGCCGCGGCGCGGGTCGGGAATAGGCCAACCATGGCGGACGCCTTCGAAACACTCGCTCGGCTGATCAAGCCCTTCCCCCTCGAGGCCATCGTCGCGGTTCTCGACGGGCAGCCCTCCCCGCGGTTCGGCCGCGACGGCCAGTGGCGGCCGCACCTCATGGGGCCGCCCGAGGTGCTGGGCGGCCCCTGCGAATGCTTCGACGGGCCGGCCCTGCTCGCGGGGACCCAGGCGCTCTTCTTTCTCTCGACCGCCCTCCCCGGCGGGGACGCTCGGCGGGCGGCGCTCCCGGCGCTCGAGCGCGCGATCAAGGCACGGCTCGCCCACCCTGAGCTGTTGCTGTGGGGCGGCGTTCACCAGCAGGGTCAGCCGTCGATCCCCGACGGGAAGCCCTACGTTCCGCCCGGCTACGAAGACGCGAAGCACCACCATGGGCTGAGCAACGAGGCGCTCGCCCTCGCCTGCGGATATCTCTACTTTCGTCCCAGCCGGCTGACTCGTCCCGAGGACGTCGCCGTCTGCGAAGCGCACGACCCGCGCATCTTCAAGGCCTGGAAGGCATTCACGTCACCCGGTCTGGCCCGGATGCTCGCACGCATCGAGGCGGGAGCGCTCGAGGCCGGCGGCTCCGAGCAGGATCCCCGCGTCGCCGCGCCCGACGTCGTCCGGTCGATCGCGTCGCGCCTCGAGCTGGACCCTGACGCGGCCACCCTCTATCTGCAGCTGCTCGCCCTCGCGGACGCTTCGGAGGCCTGGCTCTGTCAGGTCAACGGGTGGACGCCTGCCCAGCACCAACGCGCGGCGATGGCCCTCCTCGGCCAGCGGCTCGTCGAAGAGAAGAAGCAGCCGCGCGCCAATCGAAAGCTGGTCCTGCCCGGACCCTGGGAACCGCTCTCCGCGCCGCTCCCCGCCATGGAGCGCTGGAAGCTGCCTCTCTACGAGGTGCGGATCGTCGGGAAGGCGATCGAGTCTCCGCTCGGCGCGGTGCTTCCCCTGCGGCCCATGGGGGAGATCTTCCAGGCCGCGGCTGCGCGTCTCGAGGCCGAACCGCTTTCGGCAGCCGAGCCTTCGCCAACGGCATCGACCAAGCCGGCCAAGCCCGTGAAGGCCGCTCCCGCCGCAACCGCCACGAGCTTTCCCTTTCCGTTCTTCGGCGCCGGTCCCGGAAAGGGCCGGTTCACGCTGGCGGTGATCATCCAGTTCGCGAAGGAGCCCTCGGCCGACGAGAAGGCCGGCATCGCCAAGGAGATCCCGACACCGGTGGCCAGGGACGTCCGTTGGGAAGGGGGACTGCTTCGGTGCGGAAGCGGCCCCGACGTCGAATACGACCTGCGCCTTGCCGCGTTCGAGTCGGGGGAGTCGAGCTCCGGGACCCGGCGTTCGGTGGAGGCCGCGTACGACGGCCGCAACGACCAGGCCGCGCCGGCCTCCGCCAGGCAGTGGGCGCGCGTCTTTCAGGCGATCGATGCGTGGGTGGTCGCCGTCCACTCCCGCTGCCCGATCTCCTTCTGCTTCAAGTCCAATCTCGCTCCGGAGTCCGAGTGGCACTCCTCCAGCCTCTCTCTGGCCCGAGGTCCGCTGTCGGCGCTGCGCGAGCATCTGAGGTCGCGCTCGGGCCCCTGGGCCGAGCGCGCAAGCTCCGCGGCGGAAGCGGCCCTGGGCATCGTCGAGATGCTCCTCGCCGCGGACCTCATCGACGTGACCTTTGCGCCGGAGCGGCTGGAGGTCCTCGACGCCTGCTTCGAAGGCGATGCCGCCAGCGCTTCCCAGGCGGCCCACTGGGTGGCTGCCATCGTCAAGGCCCTGCCGGCGAACCGGCGACGGGATCTCGTGCTCGCTCGGATTCGAGAGAGTCCTTCGCTGCTCCTGAGCGCGTTGGTGAAGCCGCCCCTCGTCAACTTCCTGGAGGACGAGCAGGTCCTCGAGCGGGTCCGGCCGGCCTTCGAGGCCGCGGGGGACAAGCGGGCGTGGCTGGCGGTCGAGTGGGTCATGGCCGCCGCCGAGATCGACGCTGAGCGCAAGGCCAAGAGCCTCGCGAAGGCGTCGCACCTTTGGCGCAAGCATGCCCTCGACATCGCGCAGCCCCACCTCCCGTTCCGGGCCGACGTCCCGTCCGACAGCGCGGTCCGAGCTCAGTGCCTGCAAGCCCGGCCCCTGATCCACGCGCTGCTTGGCGAGGCGGAGGCCATGCGCAGCGCCGCCGAGCAAGCGCGGGCGCTCATCGAACCGTGGCGCCCCCGCGACGCGCGGCCGTCGCTGCTCGCGCCCTTCGCTGCGCCGGCGATTCGCGCGTTGCTGGAAGAGTTGGCGGGGATCTGACGGCCTGAACCAGCGTTCTTCTGGGACGAGGATTCGCGGCAGGCGACCTACTGCGCCGCTCCCGTCCGCGCTTCGCGTTGCGCCTTGGCCGCGGAGATCTCGCCGGAAGCGACCTCCCCGACCACGGGCGCGTCGGGCGAGCAGGTCTTTTCGGAGTGCACGCGCTCGGCGCGAATCCGGCCCGTCTCGTCGACGCGGTAGGTGGGTTGTGAGACGAGCAGGTTGTAGGGGAAGAACGGGAAGCGGCGGGGACGCAGGTCGAGCACGAACGTGCGCTTGTCCGGCGCGACCTCCAGCGCAGGCCGGTAGCCTCTGGGCGCGGTGAAGGCGTTGGCGTCGGCGAACTGGATCACGCCGGGGTCGTCGCTGGGGCTCGGGAAGCTCGAAGTCGCCGACGCCGCGGCTGAGCTCGTAGGCGGCCACCTTGCGAACGAACGACTCGGCTCCGAAGGCATCCATCGGCATTCCGAGAAAGGCGGGTCCGCTGCCGCCGACGAAGAACGCCAGCAGGACCACCACGGCGCCGGCGATGACGAGGCGGCCTCGCCCGGGGCGCGGGAAGCGCGACTCGAGCTGCGGACCGTGCCTGGCCCCGGCGAGGACCAGGCGTGCGCCGCGCGCGAACGCGAAGACGGAGAAGGCGAGGGCGACGAGCAGCCCGAGGCCCTCGTTCATTCCCGCGACGAAGATGCCCGCCAGGGCCGGGAGCCCAATGAGCCGAGCTCTTGCCCTTCTTCGGAAGCACGCGGTAGCCGCCGCAGAGCCAAGTCGCGAGCATCATCAGCGGCAGGAGGAGCAGGAGGCCGAAGAAGGTCGTCGGCGCGGGCGGGTTGTTCGCGTACGCCACCGCGGGCGTGAGCAGGAGGCACAGGGCTGGGATCAGTCGGCGCATCGAGGCTCCTCTGCGGTCCACTCGAACGTCCAGTCGGCGTCGGGGAAGAAGCGCTCGCGGACTGCGGCGAGCCCCTCCCCGAGGCTCTGATGGGCGATCCGGACGCCTTCCGGGATCACGACATACTCCCCGCGATCGAGCGGGCGGCCCCATGGCCGGGTGGTCGTCAGGAGGTAGGTTCCGTGCCGGTCGGGGGCGCGCTGGGTGAAGCGAACGCGCACCGTTGCCTCGCCGCTAGCGGGAAGCGGGACGTCGAAGCGCGGGCCGGACGCCCAGAGGACGGGCAAAGCGCGCTCGGCGCCGGGCGAGACGAGCGAGGCCCGCACCGCCGCCGGTCGCGGCTGGCGCCGATCGGCGGGAAACGGCACCGAGAGCCCCTGCGTCCAAGGCACCGGGAGCGGGTTCTCGTAGACGTAGAGCCCGTCGACCTCGATCTCGCACGGCCTGACGCGGACGACGATCCGCTCGCGCGCGAAGCGTGCCGCGGGGACGAGGCCGGAGTGGACGAGCGCCGTCCAAATCATGAGCAGCGCGGCCAGGCACGCCCCGGTCCAGGACGCGCCGGAGCGGACGCGGTGCCTGCGGACGGGCTCGGCGGCGGTGCCGGCGGGTGGGAGGCGTCTCGAGTCGAAGGCGGGCATGGCGGAGCAGGTGGGACGGCCGAACGACGCTACGACTCATGCTAGCCCGCCCCGATGTGGCCGCCATGCCAAGAGCGGCATCCCGCGGAGCCGGCTCAGATCTCCGAGACGAGGCCGAGCGAGACGACGAGCGGCATCGTCTGCTCCGCCTCGCCCAGGTCCTTGGCCCAAGGCTGCAGCCAGAGCCCGACCTGGAGCTCGCCTCGCAAATAGCGAGGACCGAAGCGGACGAAGACGGCCGGCTGCACGACGGCGACGTGCTGGTAGAGCTTCTCCCCGAGCGAGCTCTTGCCATCGAAGTACTCCCACGCGCCGATGACCGCGGCGCCGAGAGCGACGTGGTCCCAGAAGTACCCGACGTCCGCCTGGGCCGCGGTGCGCCAGAGGACGCCGTAGCGTCCCAGGTGCCCGCAGTACGGGCAGCCGTCCTCGTAGTCGGCCAGGCTCAGCGTGAAAATCCCGCCGTGGATGTCGGTCTGCTGCGTCATGTCCACTGACGCGCCGGCGAGGTCGAGGTTGATGCTCGCGCGCAGGCCCCGGTGCCGCACCGTGGCGCCCGCGCCGAGCGTGAGCTGGAAGTAATGGCGGGTCGAGTTCCGCAAGGGCGTGAAGCCCAGGTCCGCCGCCAGCGCCGCGCCGCGGAGCACGAGGTGGTCGGTGGCCTGGTACGCCCCCGTCAGCTGCAGGCCCTGCGGACCCCACTGTCCGCCGACCTGACCGCGGCCCTTGGATGGGAGCAGCGAGACGTGGGCCGGAGCCGGCACGTGCAGCGGCATGCAGGCCCCGGCGAGGAGGGCGACGAGCCAGCCGGCGAGGGCGATCGAAGGTCTGCGCATGTTTCGGCTCCCTCCCACTCCGACCGGCTCACGCCTAGCGAGCGCTGCCTAGGACGTGCTGCCAAGCTACCACCGGCCGAGATCTCCGCCGATGCGCGGCGAGTACGGGTCCTCGAGGGCCGGGTATCGCGTTGACCCATATGATCGTTGCGGGCCAGCTTTGTGACCCCGGTCACGCACAAGCGCCAACCCCGGAACCTCTCTGGGAAATTGGCGCGGGAGCCCCAGGTCGGAAAATTGACTTCCCTCGGCAAATCCGCGGAAAATCGCGCCCTTGCGCGATTTCTGGAGGCGGCCGTGAGGCGGTTCTGCCAAGGGCTCTGTTGTGCGCTCGTTCTGGGTCTCGCCGGCGAGGCCTCCGCCGAGCCCTTCCGGACGCTGATCGTCATCGACGCCTCGTCGAGCATGCGGCGCACGGACCCGCAGAAGCTGCGCAAGGTGGCCGCGGAGCTCTACGTCGACCTGGCCCGTGACGGCGACGCCATCGCCATCGCCCAGTTCCAGTCCGAGGCCAGGGACGTCTCCGGCGGGTTCCAGACCATCACCAGCCCCGCCGTCCGCGACCGCCTCAAGGACGCCATCCGCTCCATCGGCGACGACGGCCAGTGGACCGACTTCGGCGCCGCTTTCGACGCTGCGGCCAAGGCGTTCGCCGCGGCCCCGGCGCCGGCCTCGGGCGAGAAGCGCTTCCTGGTCTTCCTCACCGACGGCAAGTGCGAGCCCGCGCCCGAGGAGCCGCGCTACCTCAAGCCGGACGAGAAGCCGGAGAAGGGCAAGAAGGCCGCCGAAGAGCGCGAGAGCCGCTGCAAGAGCTTCGTCCTCTCGCAAGCGCTCCCCGCCATCAGCGGCGTCGAGGTGGAGGTCGTCGGCCTGTCCAAGAGCGCGCCGCGAGAGTTCCTGGAGGAGATCGGGCGCAGGACTGGCGGGACGGCGGTGGTCACCGAGAAGGCCGAGGACCTGCCGCACCTCTTCGCCAAGATCCACGCCTTCAACTCCGGCTCGCGCGTGGCCGAGGCCGCGAAGGACCTCTCGCTCACCGTCGACAAGTTCGTCGCCTCGCTCGACCTGGTCGTCGTCGCGCCCAAGGACCTCGAGCTCGCCCTCGAGCGCCCCGACGGCTCGCCGCTGCCCACCGAGGACCGGGCGCTCTATGTGGTGCGCAGCGAGCGCTACCGCTTCTTCCACATCCCCAAGCCGGCGCCCGGAAGCTGGAAGCTCAAGCCGAGCAAGAAGCTCCTGCCGGCCGCGATCGCCGCCATCCAGAACTTCGACCTGCGCCTGGAGCTCAAGGCCGAGGATCACGCCACCGTCTCCAGCCCGCTGGAGATCCACCTCGCGCTGGTGGCCGGCGAGGCCGGCGGCATGCCCGAGGCCAGCTTCCTCGCGCGCCACAAGTTCAGCCTGCGCGCCAAGGTCGACGGAGCGTTCCAGGAAGTCGACCTGCGCGACGCGCCCGACGGCAGCAAGTTTGCCAAGCTCGTCCCCGCCAAGGCCGGCACCCTCGAGCTGGTGGGGCGCGTCGAGCCGGGCTCCGACGGCTGCCTGACCCGCCTGGCCGGACCGCTGAGCGTCACCGTCGTCCCGCCGCTCGAGCTCGCGAGCGCGCCCATCTCCTTGGGCGCAGCTCAAGCCGGGGACGGCCAAGACGGCCAAGCTCGACCTGACCCGGTCCAACTTCCTCGGCGAGGTGCAGCTGGAGGTCGCCGCCGAGGGGATGGGGCTCGGGGTCAAGCCGCACAAGCTCGAGCTGCGCCTCGACCGGAAGGACTTCGAGCTGACCTTCGAGGTCCCCTCCGACGCCAAGCCGGGAGCGGTCTCCGGAGCGCTGGCCGTCACCCCCAAGAGCAAGCCGTACGTGGGCCGCGAAGGCGCCAAGGTCCCGGTCCAGGCGGTCATCCTGGAGCTGACTTTCTGGGAGAAGCACGGCAGCAAGGTCGTCGCCAGCTCGCTGCTCTTCCTGCTGGCGTTCGTCATCGCCGGCTTCAAGACCCCGGCGCGGTTCCCCAAGAAGCTGCGCGTCTGGTACCAGGACAAGCCCAACGGCGACGACGGCGACTTCGGCCTCTGGCTGCGCGGCAAGCCCGGCTTCTACAAGCCCGGCCTCTTCCGCATCGGCGGCGGCGGGCCCGTCCGCCGGACCTCGCCGCTCTACTGCGAGATCGTCGCGACCAAGGACGGCGTGGTGGTCCGGCCGGCCAAGGGCAGAACGCTCAAGTGCGACGGCGAAGAGCTCAGCCGTCAGTTCCGGCCCGAGTACATGGCGAAGTACGAGGCCGACGAGGGCCTCGTCTTCTGGATCGGCAAGGAAGAAGAGGAATAGCCGGCCCGCCCGGCCCTGAAGAGAGGACGTCAACCGACCATGCACGACAACAAGATCGCCCCTTGCTTCTTCATCGGCCTGGGCGGCTGCGGCGGGGCCATCGTCAACGAGATCGCCCGGCGGGTGAAGCAGGACGAGGCCGACTGGCGCCGCTACAAGGACCTGGTCCACTTCTTCACCCTGGACACCGACCAGGACGACGTCGCGCGCTGCACCTGGGTGGACTCCAACCACCGCTTCGTCATCAGCGACTTCGACAAGCCGGGCTACGTCGACCTCAAGACCGGCAAGACGCACAAGGAAGCGGACCCGCACTTCCTGCAGTGGTGGCCCGGCTACTACCGCCCGCGCTCGACGCGGGGAAAAGGCGCCGGGCAGATCCGCATCGAGAGCCGGCTCTCGCTCAACTACCAGCTCGAGAACGACGCCGGCGGCATCCTGGGCGCGCTCAAGAGCTCCATCGCCCGCGCCTACGACGTGCAGAACCCCTTCCGGGCCAACAAGGCCGCCAAGGTCTACCTGTACGCCTCGCTCGCCGGCGGTACCGGCTCGGGCGGCTCGGCGGTGATGGCCGCCAACCTGCGCAAGCTGCTCTCCGGGCGCGGCCACCACATCACCGGCACGTTCGTCTTGCCCAACGTCTTCCGCAACCAGGGCCTGCCGCTCAACCAGTTCGACAAGATCATGACCAACGGCTACGCCGCGCTGGTCGAGATCGAGCACCTGCAGACGGCGAACGACCGGGACGCCTTCGGCTTCGCCAAGTTCCACTTCGACCCCAACGACGAGAACGCCAAGGGTCTCGCTCGCCCGCTCTTCGACCAGGTGTATCTCGTCGACGCCGAGACCTCGGCCGGGTTGGTCATCGCCGACCCCAAGCTCGTCTACCCGGCCATCGGCGACGCCGCCTACGCGCAGATCTTCGGGTCGATCCTCGAGAAGGAGCACTCGACCCTCGACAACGACACCCGCGAGCTGGCGGCGCTGGACGACAACGACTTCACCAAGTCCTACGGCAGCTTCGGCGTCTCGGCGATGGTGCTGCCCGCCAAGGACATCCTCGAGTACTTCGCCACCCGCTACGCCGCCGAGGTGATGCACGCCGCTTTCGCCGGTGGCGGTGGATCCACTGGCGCCTCCAGCGACCCCGAGGCTCCCGACCACCGCTTCGCCGAGGAGCTGGAGGCGAGCGCGCGGCTGACCGGCGAGAAGGGCGAGGTCGCCAAGAGCGCGGTGGAGTGGGCCGGGGATCCGAGCAAGGGCGCGGTCAGCGACTTCCTGCGCTGGTGCGACGAGCTCAAGGACCTGCTCACCAAGGATCTGAAGCTGCCGTCGTGGAAGGAGGAGGACCTTTTGGCGCTGGAGGGCCAGGAGGGCGTCAGCGACGAGCTGAACAAGAAGTGGGCGCTGCTCAAGAAGCGCCTCGGCGAGGCCCACGAGGCCGCAGGCCAAGCCGTGGATCGCACCCTCAAGGAGGTCAAGGGCAAGGGCAGCAAGGGGAGCCTCTCGGACCGCTGCGAAGGCCAGGGCCCCATCCGCGAGCGCTACCTGCTGGTCCGCCTGCGCGACGCGCTGCGCGAGCGCCAGGGCGTCGAGGCCACCGCCTATGACCGGGTCAAGGACTTCACCCCCGGCAACGTCGAGTCGGCCTTCGCCGAGAAGCGCGACCGGCTGGCCAAGACCGCGCCCAAGACGGTGCGCGACCTGGTCGGCAGCGACTACAAGCCGGTGGTCGCCGAGTTCGCGCCGTGGCACGCCGAGGTGGTGCGCAAGAGCGCCGAGCAGTTCCGCAGCAAGGCGCTGGCCCGCTTCTACGAGGAGATCATCCGGGAGATCACGGCGCGCCTGCGCAAGGCCGGCGGCCTGTTCGACCGCGCCAACGACATCGAGCGGATGATCTCCGAGAAGGCGGAGCGGCTGCTCAAGGCCGGCGGCGAGCGCGAGCACGGCGGCGCCGCCAACGAGTACGTCCTCGACGTCGAGGTCTACCAGAACCACCTGACCGGCGAGCGCTACTGGGAGCACCTGTACCGGGAGCGCGCGGTCAGCGACACCGGCGTCGCCAACGCGCTCGACGCGGTGCGCGCCGCCAGCGAGGGCGCGGTCACCGAGGACGAGATGCGCACCCGCGTCGTCGAGGCGCTGGTGCAGCTCGGCCGCGACCGGTTTCGCAAGGACGTCCTGGGCCACCAGGGCCAGGGCGGCCTGCGCATGGACGAGGGCCTGCAGTTCGAGGCGCGCACGGCGCTGGCGGTCTTCAAGCTGGCCGAGCCGGGCAAGCCGCCGCCGACGGCTCAGGCCGTGGCCGAGGAGCGCACGCGGGTGGGGCAGCGCGAGGTCGACCGGTACCTGGCCGACAAGTTCGAGTTCGCCGGCCGCAAGTGCAAGCCGTTCATCGCGCTCTACTCGGGCGGCCAGTACCTGCCGGACAAGAACTTCGCGGTGGCCTTCAAGCCCTACTTCGAGTCGCTGGGGCAGTTCGTGACGGCCATGCCCAGCCACCCGGTGGAGCGGCAGAACGTCATCGAGACCACCGACCCGCACCGGATCGTCTTCTACAGCGCCAAGCTGGGCGTCACGCTCCACTCGGTGCGCACCGTGACCGAGTACGCGAAGCGCTACCGCGTGGTGCAGGCCGACGAGCTTCTCCCGCGGCAAGCCCTGGCCGCCGCCCGAGGGCCCCAAGGTCCCGGACATCCCGCTGCACGTGGACCAGGAGTGGGAGCGCGCGCCCGGCGAGGGCCTGTTCGACGTGGACCTCGACTCGCTCAAGGGCGAGCGGGCCAAGAAGGCCTGGCGTGAGAAGCGCCTGGCCGCCGCCGCCGCCGAGAGCCAGCGCGCGGCGCGCGAGAAGGACCTGAAGACCTTCGTGCTGGGCCTGGTCTTCGAGCACATCAAGCTGCGGCCCGAGGGCTACGTGGTGGCGGACCCGGCCAAGGACCGGCCGCTGCACCGCTTCCGCGACCGCGCCTTCGAGGCGTACCTCTCGCTGCACGCCGACGTGAAGGCCTGGCTGGCCGGCGAGGCAGGAAAGGCGCTGGGCAAGCTCGTCGACGAGCGCCGGCACGACGAGGTGGCCAAGCTCCTCGGCAAGGCCCGCGAGGGGATCGAGGCGCTGCGCCGCGCGACCGACCTCCCCGAGGAGAAGGAGCACTACTCCCGGGAGCTCGAGGCGATCCGCAAGCTGGCCGACGAGCACCGGGTGAAGCTCGGGTAGCCGGCTGCCGAGCCGAGCCGGGAGACCTCGTTGAGCGAGCCGCTCGCCAACCCGACGCTGGTCCTGGGCCTGGGCGCCTTCGGGCGCGAGGTCTGCGCGCTGCTCGTGCGCGACCACCGTCTCACCCCGAGCTCCGTCGAGGGGCCTCCGAGCTCCGTCGAGGGGGTTCCGCCCAACCTCGTGGTGCTGCGAGCCGCGCTCTCTGCGCAGGAGACGGACGTTCACGACGAGGCCTCGCTCGGCGTGCTGCTCGACGAGGTCCACGCGGTCGCGCGCCGCCTGCTCGACCTCAAGCAGCGCGTCGAGACCACCGGCGCCAGCGACGCCCGCCCGCCGCGGCTGGACGTCCTGCTCCTCGCCGATCTCTCGGAGGCCGGCGCCGCGCCGCGGGTGCCCGTGCTGTGCGAGCGGATCGGCCTCCGGCTCCGTGAGGCCTTCCGGCCCATCTTCGCCGGCACCGGTGGCCGTCTCACCGTCTGCCCGGTGCTCGCGCTGCCGCGGGCGGTGCGCGGCCGGGCCGAGGTCCGCGAGGCGGTCGACGGGCTCGACGCGCTGGCGCGCGCCAAGGACGAGCGCCGCCGGCCGCTGGCCCCGGTCTACCTGGTCGAGGACCAGTGCGCGCGCTACGTCCTCTCGCCCGACGAGGTGGTGCGCAGCGTCGCCGCCTGGCTCCACCTGGTCCTCTTCTCCGGGCTGCGCCACCACGAGGACGCGCTCAAGAGCCTGGTCGAGCAGGACGGCGAGGCGGTGGCGCCGTTCGCCACCTTCGCCTGCGCGACGCTCGAGTTCGACACCCGGCCGCTGGAGCGCTACTGCGCCGGCCGGATCGCGCTGGAGATGGCGGAGGCGATGCTCGAGGAGCAGGACGCCGTCTCCGACGCCGAGAGCGCGGCCAAGCGGCTCTCTCCGGAGGCCGTGCTCGCGCAGGCGCTCTCCCGCGGCACCTACGACAAGCCCATCGCCGACGAGCTCAAGCTCGACCGGGCCGCGCTGACCCTGCGCGACCCGGAGTGGAAGGAGTCGCCCGAGGAGGTCTCGGCGCTGCTCTCGCCGTACGTCGCAGGCGCGCTCGACAGCGCAGACCGGCAGCGCGCCGACATCGAGGGCTTCCGGATGGAGGCGGCGGCGCGGCTGGTGGACGCCGGCGGGCTCGACGTCCTCACCAAGGCCGAGAAGGCGGTCGAGGACGAGATCGCCCGCTGCCTCAAGGAGTCGCCGGCGGGGGCGGAGCGGGCGCGGCTGCGCCTCCAGGCGCTGCAGAGCCGTCTCGAGCGCCTCGACGACGCGAGCAAGCGGGCCGTCAACAGGCCCGACCTGCCGAAGCTGCCCGAGCCCAAGCGGCTCAAGGAGGCCGAGCGCGCCGCGCACGAGGCTTTGGAGCGGCGGCCGCGCCTCTTCCGGATGGCGAGCTGGGGCCTGGCCGCCACCGGCCTGATGACCGTCTTCCTGGCGGGCGTCACGCGCTTCGCCTGGCGCTTCACCGCCAGCGAGCGGATCCCCATCGACGCCGCCGACGTGACCCCCGAGGGCTGGACCGCCTACCTCGTCGGCTGGCCGTTCGTCGCGCTCTGGGCCGGCTTCATCGCCGCGGCCTGGGTGGCCTTCACCCTGGTGCGGCACTACCGAGCCGAGCACCGGGCGCTGCTCGCGCGCTTCGAGGAGCTGCGGCGGGCGGCCCGCGAGCACTACGGCGACCTGGAGCGCTACTTCGCCAAGCGCGTCGCCTACTCGCAGGACCTGTGGAGCGCGCGAGTGGCGGCGCACCTGCGGGCGCGGGTGGAAGGGGAGAAGGCGCTGCTCGAGGCCTCGTGCGCCTCGCTGCAGAAGAGCCGCGATCGCCTCGCCGAGGACCTCCGCGCCCAGGTGGGCGACGGCGCGGCAGGGGCGGGCGGAATCCTCTTCCGGGGCCTGCTCTCCGGCGCAGACATGGCCGCCATCTACGAGGCCAAGGCCAAGCCGCAGAACGCCGCCGTCCTCGCCCAGCGCTTCGTCGACGAGACCTCCGCCGGGCCCGAGCGCTGGCGGGGTGGCGATGGCGCGGACCGGTCCACGCTGCTGAGCTTCGCCCAGCGGTTGTGTCCGGACCTGACGCGCCTGCGGCCGTTCGCCGAGCCCACCACCTCCAGCTCCGCCTGGGCCGGGGGGACCCGCGGCCGCGCCTCCGAGTTCCTGCGCCAGCTGGCGAGCAAGCTGACCGTGCCGCTCGAGCTGGGGGTGGACAACGAGGGCCGGTCGACCACGTACGTCGCCTACGTCCCCAAGGACTCGCGCGCCGAGGTCGAGGCGGTGCTGCGCGGCGAGGACCTGACGCGGCGCTGGACGGTGCGCGAGGCGGCCGACGAGCGGCGCATGCACCTGTTCATCGCCACCCGTGACATCGCGCGCCGCTCGCTCAAGCTGCTCGAGCCCGACGGGGAGGCCTCCTGATGCAGCGCGGCCTCGACTTCATCACCGCGCTGCGTGGGCAGATCGGCCTGCTGCTCGCCGCGCTCGCCAAGGCCGCCGACTGGAACCCTTGGGTCCTGTGTCTCGCGTTCCTCGTCGCCGCCGTCCTGCCCATGCTCCACGGGTTGCGCGCCACACGCCGCGCGCTGGAGGCCGCGGGCAAGCCGTGGGGCGCCGCCAGCCTGAGCGCGTCGCTGTTCGTCGGCGTCCCGCTGGTCCTGCTCTCGGCCGCCAACTTTGCCGCGGGCGGGGCCCTAGAGCGCAGCCTCCTCTCCGTCTTCTCGCCGGCGCTGCTGGTGAAGGACAACGCGGGTCCGGTCGGGCCCGACCTGCTGCTGGCGACGCTGCCGTCGGCGGTGGTGCTCTCGTTGGTCGGCACGTTCGCGCTCGGGTTGTACGCGGCGCTCTTCCGCTGGGGAGGGCCGTTCGTCTTCGACCTGAAGACCGAGGCCAACGGCCTGATGCGCTGGGCTGGCCTGTGGGGCGACCGCGGCCCGGAGAAGCGGTTCGGGCTGTGGGCGCACCCGCTGGCGCTGGCCCTCTACGGCATTCTGGGAATCGGCTCGCTGGCGGCGGTGGTGGGGCACCTCCCGCCGGCGCTGTGGATTGCCGCCGCGCTCGTCACCCGAGGCTTGCGCGACGCCGCCAAGCACGCGCTCGAGCCGCCGCCCGCCGAGGAGAAGAAGGACGAGGGCCAGGACGAGGCCGCCAAGGCCAAGGGCTCGGGGGCTGCGAGCCACAAGATCGAGGACGACACCGCGCGGGCGCTCTCGGCCACGGCGTTCGTCGCCTGCGCCCAGGACCGGGCGGCGGCGGCATGCGAGAAGCCCAAGGTCCCCAGCGCGGAGCTGTTCGACGAGATCCTCGCCGCGCTGGGCGTGACCGGGCTGTACCGGCACCAGGCCAAGGTCGTCGAGGCCTACTTCGCCGGCGAGCACGTGGCGCTGTTCACGCCTCCCTCGAGCGGGCGCAAGGTGGTGCGCGACGCGCTGGCGATGCACGCAGTGCTGGCCCAGGGCGCATCGGTGCTCTACCTGTGCCGCGACACGGCCGAGGCCGAGCGGGCGCACGCGCTGTTCCGCTCGCGCAGCGAGCACGCGCACTGGCGTTGGAACGTGCCGTCGCTGGTCCTCTCTGGCCGCGAGCAGCTCGACCTGGACAAGGTGCAGCCGTCGATGGTCTTCGCCAGCGCCGCCGACGTGCACCGCAAGCTCCTGGGCGACTGCGGCCGCTACCGCTTCTTCCTACGCTCGCTCGAGCTGGTGGCGGTGACCGCCGTGGAGGCGTACCAGGGGCCGTCCGCCGATCACCTGGCGTTCTTGCTGGCCCGGCTGCGGCGGGTGGCGCGCGAGGCGGCGGGGCCCGCGGCGCTGGTGGCCGGCAGGCGGGGTTTTGAGAGAGAGCCAAGCTCGGCGAGGGGCCCGCGGCTGCTCCTGCTGGCCGACCCGGTCTCGCCGGACGTCGCCAAGCTCGCCGAGCGGGTAGCCGCCCAGCGCGTGACGCTCGTGGGCGAGGAGCTCGACGGGGCGCCGCTGGCTCCGCTGCGGCACGTCTGGCTCACGCGCGCCGATGGCTCGCCGCCCGCGGTCGACGAAGCGGCGGCGGCGCTGGAGCGGCTGGGGGTGCCGTGGTTCGCGTGGGGCCTCGAGGAGCTGCTGGGGCACTCGGCCGCGAAGCAGAAGGTGGAGCCGCGCGCGGCCCAGGCGGTGCTGGTTCGCGCCGACGCGGCCTGCGTGGCGCAGCTCCCGCTGATGCTCCGGCACGTCGGCTGCGAAGCCAAGGTCGAATCCCCGGTGGTGGCCTTCTGGATGGGCATGCCGGACCCGCTCTCGCGGCTCTTGCCGGGAGCCAAGGGCTCGGGGCTGACCGAGAAGCTCCTCGCGCCGAAGCTGGTGGCCGGCGGAGGCAGCGAGCAGGTGGCGCGAGACCACGCGCGCTGCGCGGTCGTGGAAGTCGAGTGGCCCGCCGACGCGCTCGACGCCGCGTTCGGCTCCTCCGCGGTCAAGGCGGCGCTCGACTCGATGCCGTCGGTGGCGCGCGGCGAGCGCTGCGAGATCGACGCGGAGGCTTGCGAGGTCCGCCGCCGCGAGTTCGTCCGCGCCCGCCGCGCCCAGCCGCACGGCGAGCTGACCCTGGGCATCGTGGGCAAGGCGCTCGCCGTCGAGGACCGGGCCACCGGAGCGCCGGTCGCGTTCGTCCCGGCGGACCGTGCGCTGGCGGCGGCGTTCCCCGAGCGGATCCTCCACCGGGATGGGCGCCGCTATCGCGTGCTGCCCATCGCCGACCAGGAGCGGCGCGAGCACGGCGTGCTCCTGGCCGAGTTGGAGACGCGTGAGGTCTTCGCGGTCCCGGTCAAGCGGATTCGAGCTGGAGACGCTGCCCGACCGGCGGCGAGTGCAGACCGACTCGCGGGTGGCGCCGAACGGGGAGCGCCGGGCCGCCGCCCGGCGGGCCCTGGCCGGGCGTGAGTTCTCGCTGACCTGGCCGCGGGCGCGCATCCGCGAGCGGATTCGAAGGCTTCCGCAACGTGCAGCAGGGCGCGGTCACCGATGCCGCGCTCTACCCGGAGGTCATCGACGGCGTCCACGAGGGCCGGGCCGCGGTGCTGGCGTTCCCGGCGCAGGCGGGCTGGAACGTGCCGCAGTCGGCGCTGCACGCCATCGTCCACCTCTTCCGCGTCTGCTTGCCGGCGGTGCTGCGGGCGGGGCCCGACGACCTGGAGGTGATGGACCTGAGCTATGGCGGCGAGCCGGCCATTGCCCTCGTCGATCTCCATCCAGGAGGCGGAGGCTTCGCGGAGGCGGTGACGCTGGAGGCCGTCCGGGCGCTGGCCTCGCTGTCGCTGGCGATCGTCCGCGGCTGCACGTGCCGCAAGCCGGGCGGCTGCCCGACCTGCGTACAGATCCCCGAGTGCCACAGTGGCTTCGGCGACCTGGGTGCGCGCACGCCGTCGCGCAAGGAGGCGGAGCGCGTCCTGTGCGAGCTCCTCGACCCGGCACTGCTCAAGGCGGGCGATGCGGTGGTGTACGAGGACGACGCCAAGCCGGCCGAGAAGGCGAGCTGACGCTTCGCACCTACTCGATGTCGCGAACGATCAGCGTGTTGGTCCGGTGGTCGACGACGACCGTGCCGCGCTCGGTCAGCGTGCCCTTGATGATGGCGGCCATGTCCTCCGCCCGGGCGTAGTTCACCGGGATGATGCGTGTCTTGAGCGGCTTGGCGAGCTTCTCGGCGTTGGCGAGGCGGATCGCGGTCTCCTTCTCCTCGAGGAGCTTCCGGTTGGGCGCGATGCGGACGATGGTGCCGGCCCGCTCCTGGCCGAGGTCCTTCGAGCGCAGGATGGCGGTGAGCGCGTCCTCCCAGGGCACGTTGCGCAGCTTCAGGGTGACCTTGCCGCTGACCTGCTCGTCGACGACGAAGTTGAGCCGGCTGACCTCGGCGACGATGCGGATGGCGCTGTGGATGTCGGCGTTGTTCAGCTCGACGCTGATCAGCTTTCCAGCGTGCGCCGGGCTGGGGAGAACGGTGAGCAGCAGCGCGACGGCGAGGACGACGGACGCTCTCATGGGACCCTCCGCGAAAGGCTGGTTGAACCCACGAGCAAGAAGGGTACGCCCGGGCGCCCTGTAGGTGACAAGGGGCCAGGCTCGTCGCGCTTCATGTCACAAAGTAGCTGCCTATCTTTAGCAGTCCCGCCCGCGCCTGGATCGGACGTGGGACTCCCGCTTCTAGCCCCGGTGGAAGAGGGCCCGGAAGACGTAGCCGGCGACCGTGGGGTTCTCCTTGAAGCGCCGCGTCGAGTAGCCGTACCAGCTCGCGCCGAAGGGCACGTAGACGCGCAGCTTGTGGCCCTGGGAGAGGATGCGGCGCCGAAGCTCGGGCAGGACGCCGAGCAGCATCTGGAACTCGTAGCGGTCGCGGGGCAGGCCCAGCTCCTGGACGATCTTGAGCGAGCCGTCGACCAGCACCTCGTCGTGGGTGGCGATGCCGACGTAGCTGCCGCCCTCGAACATCTGCCGCAGCAAGCCGAGGAAGTTCTGCTGGACCTCTTCGCGGCCCTGCAGGGCGATCTCGGCAGGCTCGCGGTAGATGCCCTTGACCAGGCGGTAGTTGGTCGCGCGCGGCAGCGCCGCGACGTCGGCCTCGGTGCGCTTGAGGTAGGCCTGAAGCACGATGCCGGTCTTCGGGAAGTCCCGGTTCCAGGCCTTGTAGAGCTCGAGCGTGTCCGTCGTGCAGGAGGAGTCCTCCATGTCGACCCGGACGAAGACGCCCAGCCGGTCGGCGACCCTCAGGATGGCGCGGACGTTCTCGTCGCAGAAGCGCGGGTCGATCTTCAGGCCGAGCGAGGTGATCTTGAGCGACAGGTTGGAGTCGAATCTTCTCGCGGGCGATGGCCTCGAGCGTGCGGATGCTCTCGTCGCGCTGCGTGACGGCCTGCTCCTTGGCGGTGACGTCCTCGCCGAGCACGTCGAGCGTGGCGCAGGCGCCCTCGGCCTGGAGCGCGCGGACGGTCCGGACGGCGTCGTCCAGCGTCTCGCCGGCGATGTAGCGGGAAGCCATGCGGCGGACGACGGGCAGGGGAACCAGCGGGATGGAGGCGACGACGAGCTTGTTGAGCAGTTCCATGGTCGGGCGCATGTCTAACGTCCAGGCGCGCGGCGCACCACAGCGGCTGAAGTGCTCTCAGCCGCGCCTTCTGGAACCCGACGGCGCGAGAGTCATGAGGACCGCCGTGGGAGGAGGCCCCGACTCTCGAGGAAGCGGACGGATCGCTCCACGGCGGCCGCGTCGACTTCGGGACAGGCGACGCCCAGCCGAGCCAGCAGCGTCGAAGTCCGCTGCGAAGGCCAGGCGCCTGGAGGGACGCCTGGGGCCGGATGGAGGAAGGCTGCGAGCGGCGCCAGGCGGGACTTGGGCGCTCGGGCGACTCTCGCGCGGAAGTCGGAGGCGCCGACTGCGGCCAGCCGGAGCCCCGAGGCGACCAGGGCGCGCCCCAGGGCGGCGTAGGTCATGGACTGGCGGAGGTTGGTGAGGTGGAACGTCTGGCCCGGCGGCTGGGACAGCAAGGAGACGATGGCCCGTGCCACGAAGTCGACCGGGGTCATCTCGAACAGCAGGTCCGGAAGGTCGAGGTAGCAGCCCAGCTCGGCGCAGCCGCTCAAGTAGCGATGGACGAAGTCGTCCGGGTTGCCGACTCCACGCCGGGAGTCACCGGAGATCATCCCCGGCCGGTAGACGGAGGTCTCGAGGCCGGTCGCGCCGGCGCGGCGGACGAGCGACTCGGCGACCCACTTCGACTGGGCGTAGGCCGTCGACTCCGCGAGGGCTTCGAAGGGCAGCAGAGAGTCTTCATCACCCTGCAGCGGCGCGGTCGAGAGGGTGGAGACGTGGTGGAAACGCCAACCGTGGTCGGCGGCCAGCTCGAGCAGGTTCAGCGTGCCGACGACGTTGGGCGCGCGCATCGCCGGGTAGGGGAGCACCCAGTTGACGAGTGCGCCGGCGTGGAGGACCTCCCCGACCGAGTCGAGCGCCTTCCTGCATGCCGGCGGGAGGCCGAGGTGCGGCTCCGCCAGGTCTCCAGGGAGCACGACGACGTCTCGGCCGGCAGCCGGCGGGATGTTCCAGGTCTCGAGCGCGTGGGCGAGACGCGCTGAGGCCGAAGCTTCGTCCTTGGCCCTGACCAGCGCCACGACGGCGTGCCTTCCGTCAGCGCGCAGCGCTTCCAGGAGGTGGGCGCCGAGGAACCCGGTGGCACCGGTGAGAAGAATCGCGCCGCCCTGGCGTGGCTTTGGCAGACGGCTTCGCGGCACGGGCAGCGAGGCATCGGCGAGGGCCGAGGCAGCGCGGGGTGGCTCCTTCGAGAATGGGTCGAGCCGCGCTGCGAATGCGCCGAAGGTGCCGCCGGCTTGCCAGGCCATGGGCAAGTCCTGGCCGAATTCGGCGCAGAGCGCCGCGTGCAGCTCGGCAAGGGCGAGGGAGTCGCACGCCTGGAAGATCGAATCATTCGAACAGACCGGCCGGCCCAGGACTCGCGACGCCACGCTCAGCACTCTCGCGAGCGTCGGGTCCGGCGCAGCGGGGAGGGCCGTGCGTGTCGGCTCGGCGGTGGACGGTGGCATCGCGAGCCGCTGGGCGTATCGGCTCCGAAGCGCCTGGCGCGCCAGCTTCCCGCTCGAGGTCAAAAGCTCGTTCTCGGCCGTCCACTGGGTCGATTCGAGGATGACGCGGGCCGGCACCTCATAGGGCGCCAGGCCTGCGGCTGCACCATGCCGAGCGAGCTCGGCGAGAACCGCCGCCGATGCACGCGGGTCGGCCACCAGGACGCTCAGCGGGAGGTCGCCTTCGCTCCCAAGGAGGCAGCGGAGGCCGTCCGGTTCCGGAATGACGACGGCTTCGACGGAGGCGGCACCGGCCTCGGCGACGACGAAGACCCGGTCGACGAGGGTCGCGCCGGCCAACGCTGCCTCGATGCGATCGGGGCAGACGAACTCGCCGCGGGAGAGCTTGACGGTGGCGCCGAGGCGGCCGATGACCCGAATCCTGCCGTCGGCTCCGCGCTCGCCCAGGTCGCCGGTCGGCACGTAGCCGTCCGGGTCGGCGGCGGAACTGACGCGTCGCGACGGCCCCTCCCAGTACCCGAGGATGGCGTGCGGAGAGCGGACGAAGACCTCGCCGCGCTCGGGGGCGTCAGGGGCTGGCGGGAGCGCTCCGGCGATGGGAACGAGCTTCACGTCGACGCCTGACGGGGGCTGCCCGTCCACGGCGATGGTGCCCGCCTCGGTAGAGCCGTAGCTCTCGCCCACCCAGAGGTCGGAGAAGCAGCGGCGGAGGAAGCCCAGCAGCTCTGGACTCACCGGGGCACTGCCGACGCTGACGGCCGCCAGCCGGCGCCCGAAAGAGTCTCGAGCCTCGCGCAGAGCGATGGCCTCGGCCTCTTCGCGAGGGGCTTGCGGGCGGTGGGCAAGGAGCTCGTGCACGCGCCGCAGGGCGCGGGCTCTCACCAGCTCGAACAGCCTCGGAGGCGCTCCCAGAAGGCTCGGCTCGAAGGCGCGGATCTCTTCGAGGACGTGCTGACCGCCACGCGAGAAAGCGATGGTGCCGCCGTGCACGAGGTAGGTCGGGAAACACTCCGTCAGGTGGGCCAACGGCTGGAAGGAGAGGTGCCGAGGCGGAGAGCCGATGCCCTCGCTGGTGATCTCGAGGTGCACCTGCGCGAAGGAGCGTACGGCACCTTTGGGCCTGCCAGTGGAGCCGCTCGTGAACAGCACGAGGAACGGGGCGTCCTCCGCCGGCCGCGCCGGCGCCGGGATCCGGCCACGAGAGCGGGGCAGCGCGGAGAAGCCGACGCGACGCCGAGCTCGCTCGGCGCTGTCACAGACGATCAGCAGGGCCTTGGGGGCACAACGAGCGACCTGGTCGGCTTGGGCCCGGTCACAGAGGACGATGTCGGGGTCGAGGTCGGCGAGCGCGTGCTCGAGCGTGTCGGTGGGCGCCGGCGCGAGCGGGGCGAACAGGTAGCCGCGCTCGAGCGCCGCCAGATAGCCCATGAACCATTCGGGCCGGTTCCGACAGACCGCGGAGAAGACGGGCCGGGGGCGCGGCCTCTTCTCCAACTGGCGGGCGAGGAAACCCGAGAGCTGGCAAGCGCCTCGCCACACCGCTGCGTAGGTGAGCGCGGACTCGCCGTCGTCCGGTCGCATGGGGTCGACGAAGAGCGCGCGGTCGCGGTGAAGGGCGAAGGCACGCCGGAGCGTGTCCGCCAGGTCCGCACCGTCCAGCTCCGCGGCGAGGACCTCTGCTCCGTTCACGGCGAGGCTGACCTGCGTCCCCGCTGGCGGCTGCAGAGAGACGCGCACGTGACGCGCGACGACCCCGGGCTCCCACTCGACCCATGCGCGCTCGCCCTCGCGGTGCACCTCCGGGCTGGCGCACGTGGGGGCCGGCGCATCGCTGCCGTCCGGGCGCCGGATACCCGAGCAGCGAAGCTCCACTTCCGAACCCGCAGGCAATTCCCCGAGGTCGATGCGAACGAACGCAATGAAGAGCGTGCGGTCGAGATCCAGCTCCCACCAGGGATGAGGCTCCGGTTCGGTGGGCGAGGCCCAGGGACGCAAGGGCGCAGGCGCGGGTGGCCGCGCCGATGACTGGCGGGAAGACCGACCGAACGCGACGTCCTCGAGCGGAATGGTCTGCGAGGTCTGGTCGAGGTCACGCCGGAGCGCGAGGCGCCGGCTCCTGAGGTGGCAGACGAGCCGGCCTCGGCGAGGGTCGGGGATGGTGACCGCCTCGTCGCCCGGGTCGAGCAGCCAGTGCTCCCCCGTTCCTTCGCGACGGACTTCGAGCTGCCAACGGGACCGCCAGCGGTGGCTCGCTTCGGGCTCCGGAGCGAGGGCGAGGGTTGCCTTGGCGCCGCGCAGATGAAGGACGAGAAGGACCTCGTCGGAGTCGCTGGCCAGCTCCACGCTGAACCCCGCCGGTTCGTCGCAGGCCTGGACGGGCGGGCCGCCGTCGACGGTCGCGACGAGGGCGCGGCGCGCGAGCGCAGCCATCAGCTCCGCCTCGGAGGGGGTGATCCCGCCAACCGGTTCCATGGGCGAATCATGAACGGCGGGGCTCGAGCCGGCCAGAGGTGAGCGCCTCGTTCGCCCGCCCGCGAAGACCGCCTCGGCGGTAGGATGCGCCCGTCCGCAACCTCCAGAGTGAGACTTCCGATGCCCAAGCGAAGCGACAGGAACCGAAAGGCCAGCGAAGCGGCGGGGGAGGCCCAGGGGCCGCTCGGCCGGGTCTACGAGGGCGAGGCCGTGCTGCAGCGGCTGCTCAAGGCTTCCGGCGCCTCGGTGGCGGTGTCCGAGGTGATCGAGCTCTTCAAGAGCGCGCAGACCGGCAAGGTGGGGCCGGACGAGGCGTTCCCGGACCTCTTCGACGACGAGCCGCGCTTCGCCTCCGCCATGGACGCCAAGCGCCTCTACGACAACCTCTTCGGACTGTGGGACCGGGTCGCGGCGGGCGGTCCGCTCGAGCCCCAGGGCCGGCCGGAAGGCAAGGCGCGCGCGGTCGCGCCCGCGCCCGAGCCGATGAGCCCACCGCTCTCGCCCGAGTTCGTCGAGGCGGCCTGGAAGCACCTGGTCGACCTGCCGGCGAAGGACACCGAGCGCTGGCTGCACAAGTGGGTGAACACCCAGCCGGAGCTGACCGAGGCGCTGCAGCTCGAGGCCGAGGGCGACCTGGCCGTCGCCGACGCCGCCGACACGGTGACCTTCGAGGCCTGGTCGATGATGGAGCTCGCGCAGACCACGCGCATCCGTCCGGTGCTGATGAGCGAGTTCCGCGCCGAGCTGGAGTCCAAGGACGCGCCGGAGCCCGCGCTCGACCAGTACATCGAGGACGCCCTCGAGGAAGCGGGGCTCGACGAGGAGCAGCCGCTCGCGCCGGAGCAGGCGGCCAAGGTGTCGCGGCTGGTCCGGGCGGCGGTGCGCGCCCTGGCCAAGGCGAGGTGACATGGGGCGCGGGCTGGCCCTGTCGGTGGTGGCGTGCGCCGCGCTGTCGGGCGTCGCGATCGTCTCGCCCCTCCGAGGCGCGGGCCTGGGACTGCTGGCCGCTGGCGGAGCGGCGGGCCTCGTCGTCGGTCTGTGGCTCGCGGGCCCGGGAAGGCGCCGGCCCAAGGTGCATCCCCTGGAGCTGATGGCGGTCGCCGGGGTGCTCGCCTTCCTGCTTCCGCTGCTGACCATGGCCGTCGCGCCCGGCGCCGACATGGCGATGCACGCCGCCCTCGCGCGGGCGCTGCTGGAGGCGAGCGACGCGCTCTCGGCCGCCTGGGGCTCGGTCAATGTCGCGCTGTACCCCAGAGGCCTCGCGGCGCTGATCGCCCTGGCTGCGCCCGCTCTGGGAATCGCCAAGGCGAGCCTCTTGGCCTCCGGGCTGGCGCACGTGGTCGTGCTGCTCGGGCTCGCGGCGTTCCTGACGACGGTGGTGCGCTCGCGCTGGCCGTTCGCGCTGGCCACCGTGGCGGTGCTGGCCTCCAAGTCGCCGCAGAGCTTCTTCGACTGGGGCGGCAACCCGACGGCGATGGCCTTCGGGCTCGCGCTCTTCGCGGTGGCGCAGCTCGGCGCTTCCTGGTCCGGATCCGGCGGGTCGCTGGCTGTGCGGTCCGCCGCCGGAGCTTCGTTCTTCCTGCTCGGTGCGGCGGCGACGCATCCGGCGGGAGCGCTGGCAGGGGCTCTCTCGGTGGCGGGGTTGCCGATGCTGGGCCGCCCGACGCGCAAGGGGATGGCCGCGGCAGCCGTCGCGCTCTTGGCGTTCGGCGCCGGCCTGCTCGCCCTGTCGGTCGGCGGGCCCCAGGTCTCGGCCGCGGAGGCGGCGTGGATCGCCGACTATCAGCGGAACGTCGAAGCCGTGCTGCGCGGGCCCGCGGCGCTCTTCCCGGTCGAAGTCTGGAGAGGGATGGCGCAGCGCCTGGGGGTCGCCTGGACGGTGACCGTCGCAGCCGCCGCGCTCGTCGTGGCCGCTGCGCGTCTCTGGCGGCCGATCGCAGGGATGGCGCTGGCGGTGGTGGCGGTGGGGGCCGTGCTCGCCATCGGCCCCCTGCTCCCAGGCGTCGGGTTGCTCTTCTATCCGGCCCGCTTCGCGCCGCTGCTCCTGGTGGCGACCGTTCCTCTGGTCGGGTCGGCGTTCGAGCGCCTCGACGGACGCCTTCCGGTCTTGGCGAGAGGCGCGTTCCTGGTCCTGGCCGTCACTGCAGCGGTGATGAGCGTGCGGACCTACCAGCGGGCGATCCCCATGGCGACGGCGAACGACCTCGCCGCCATCGAGTGCGTCCGGACCCGGGTTCCCCCCTCCGACGTGGTCGAAGGCGCGTACGGCGACGCCTCGCAGTGGATCCCGGCGCTGGCCGGGATCGCCGTGACCGCGGCGCATCCGCACATCACGCTCAACGACGAGATCCGCACCCAGCCGGCCCGCCGCTCCACCTACCGGTTCGTTGGGGAGCGGCTGCGGTACGGGACGCCGCTCGACCGCCCATCGCCGACCGGCCCGCCGCTGTGTGCGTTCGGGAAAGCGGCGCTCTTTCGTCTGACCGATTAGGCTGCGCGCCGCGATGGACTCCCGACTTCCCCGCAACTTCCTCATCCTCTCCGCCGCGCTCGCTCCGCTGGCGGTGGTGAAGGCGCTGTGGAGCGGGTTGATGGAGGTCGAGACGCGCTTCGCCTTCGGCTGGGACGGGGCAGGCCGGGCGATGCAGGACCTGGAAGCCGCCTGGGCGCTGCAGCACGGCGAGCCGCTGCGCTTCCTGCGCGTCCTGTTGCTCCAGCCGCACTGGCCGACGCTGCGCATGGTCCTGGCGGCGCCGCTGCAGCTCGTGATGGGGCCGTCGTACGAGGTCGAGAGCGCGGTGACGGTAGGCGCCTACGTGCTGCTCTTGCCGATGCTGGCCTGGGGCTGCTGGCACCTGATGCGGACGACGACCGAGGCGCTCCTGGCGTTCCTGCTGTCGTCGCTGATGGTGCTCGCCAATGCCGGGCTGCTCGTCTACGCGGCCGGGGCGATGCTCGAGGCGCAGTCCGCGCTGTTGACGTTGGCGGCGACCATCGCCTGGATGCGGCTGCGCGAGCCGGGCGCAGCGCCGAGCGTGGCGCCGCTCGCCCTCGCGGGGAACCTGCTGTTCCACACCAAGATCCAGTACGGGGTGATCTTCGCGGCGACCGTGCTCGGGACCGAGGCGTTGCTCTTGGCGCGCGAGGACAAGCTCCGGGCGATGAGAGGCCTGGCCGCCGCAGGCAAGGCGGCGCTGAGGCGCTGGACGACCTGGGTGCTCGTGGCCGTGGCGCTCGGCTGCGTTGGGCTGGCGCACTGGGCCGCCCGGGGTGGCTTCGCCTACCAGCTCGGGTCCGTCACGATCTCGATGCGTCGCGCCTCGGGCCCGCTGTTCTGGACGGTCTTCGTCCTCTTCTGGGGGCTGCAGCTCGAGCTGTGGCGCTCTCGCGCGACGCTCGCGGAGTCGGTGCCGCAGCGGTTGCGCGCGCTCTGGGCCTGGCTGCTGGTCCCGATGGGAGCGTGGCTCTTGGTGCCGTTCACGCACCGGCTCGAGGCTCACGGCTGGGCAACCCTCGAGTTCCAGAGCCACGCACCGGTCGACGGGTGGCTCTCGCGCCTGGCCTACTACCCGAAGGTCGCCGGGGCCGAGTGGTACGGCCCCGCCGGCTGGGCAGCCGTGGGGTCGGCGGTCGCGCTCACCGTGGCTTCGGCGCTCCGGTATCCCGAATTCCGCAGGCGCCTGGTCGTTCCCGCCGCGGTGATCATCGGCGAGTGGCTGGCGCTGACCCTGCTGACGCGCACCAACTATGTGCCGCGCTTCGCGATCAACCTGGTCCCCGTCCTGGCGCTCGTCTGCGTGCTGTGGATCCCCGCGCTGCGGCACTGGCCGTGGACCGTCGCGGGGCTGGGCGTCTGCGCCCTGTTCGCCGGTTCGATGATCGCCGCGTGGAGCCCGCCGGATCTCGCGAGCACGCTCCGCGCGGGGTTCGAGGACAGCACGGTCTCGAAGGGCTGCGCGCAGCTGGTGGCGGCGAACGCTCCGCCCGAAGCGGTCGACGCGCTGTCGGAGAAGCTCCGGCGCGACTGTCAGCTTCAGCTGCAGATCGCCGCCTGGCCGCAAGGCAAGTGGCTGCAGTGGAAGGACTAGTGCCGACGGCGGGTGCTACTGCCCCTTCAGGAACTCGATGGAGCGACCGGCGGCGGCCTCGAGCTCGACGAGCTTCTTCGGGAACAGGTGCGAGGCTCCGGGGACGATCTCCAGGCGCTTGGGCTCGGGGACCAGGGAGACGAGCGCCTCGATGGCGCCCGCCCCGCCGAACTCGTCGTGCTCGGCCTGGACGAAGGCCTTGGGCTTGGTGAGCGGCACCAGGAAGGGCTTGTAGTCGTAGAGGTCCACCGCGAGCCCGACGCCGAGCAGCTTCACGACTCGCGCGTCCCGTGCGCCGAACTCCAGCCCGACGCGCGAGCCGAACGAGAACCCGGCGATCCACAGAGGCAGGGAAGGATGCCGGGCGGTGAGGAAGTCGACGGCCGCGGCCACGTCCTCCAGCTCGCCGACACCGTCCCCGTGCGTGCCGGTGGACAGGCCGACGCCCCGGAAGTTGAAGCGCAGCACCGCGGCGCCGGCGTCGTGGAGCGCGCGGGCGACCCGGTAGATCACGTTGTTGTTCATCGTCCCGCCGTGGAGCGGGTGCGGGTGGCAGGCGATCGCGGCGAAGGTGGGGGAGCCAGGTTCCTGCAGCAAGCCCTCGAGCCTCCCGTGCGAGACGGCGATCTCGACGGCGCGCGGAGCCCAGCGTGTCTCGGCGTTCATCGGGTCAGGCGCGCAGCCGCTCGCGCAGCGTCTTGGCCTTGGCCTGCACGTCCGGGTCGGTGCCCATCATCTCCAGCGCGCGCAGCCGCTGATCGATCGACTTGGGGCACTTGGAGCCGGCGAGGGCGCCTGCGCTGGCCAAGGTCTCGAGCTGGTTGAGGCTCTTCTCGACGACGCGGTCCTTGGGGTGGTCGAGCCAGTCGACGAGCAGGTAGGCGTCGTCGGGCATCTCGAACTTGCCGACGTACTCGGTGACGAGCTCGGCCCACTGCTTGCGGTCTTCGGTGCCGACCTTCTTGATCTTCTTGAGCAGCTCGTCGCGGGCCTTGAGCTCGCCGGTCGGGTCGAGCTTCTCGCGGACCATGTCCGGCATCTCTTCGCCGCCCAGCATCTTGGCGACCTTCATCTTGTACTGCTCGTACATGGGCGAGCGCTCCATGCGCTGCTGGTCGCGCTCTTCCTTGGCGCGCTGGCGATTGCCGCCCTTGTCGCGGCCCTTGTCGATCTCCCGCCAGGAGCGCTTGGGTCGGTCGTCGTCGATGTCGCGCTTCGCCATGGAAATGGACCTCGTGCCTTCTTGCTGCGATGGGGCGCAGGGGTGCCCGAGAGTGCTGCCCCGGGGCCGCCCCGACCTCGTCTCCGGCCCGCACTGCGAATGCCGTGCGACGAACCGGAAGGCCCCCTTATACCCGAAACGCCGTTCGCTCGTCCGCTTCGAATCGACTAGGGTGCGCCCCGCGAAAAGCTAACTTCGGTTCGGAGGAAAGCGAAGCGCCGAGCCGAGGCCGGGCTGGAGACTTCGGTTCGAAAGACTGGGCTCTGCCCCTCGACACGCTCGGGGTGTCGGGGCGCGGCAGGGACGTGGGGCCAAGACAGAAGGGGAGGAAGCACGATGCGAGTCACGGTGGTCGGAGCCGGTGCGTTCGGGACCTCGCTCGCCGCCTCGCTGGCCAACAGCGGCAACGAGGTGCGGCTGTGGGCGCGCGAGCCGGAGATCGTCGCGCAGGTCAATGAGCAGCACGAGAACGCGGTCTACCTCGCGGGTGTGCCGCTGCCGGCGAAGGTGCTGGCGACCAACGACTTGCAGGAGGCGGTGGACCGGGCGGAGATGGCGGTGCTCGCCGCGCCCTCGCACGCGACCCGAGCCGTGGCGACGAGCCTCGAGCCGATCCTGCCGGCGCACATCCCCATCGTCTGCGTGGCCAAGGGGATCGAGAACGACACGCTCTTGACCATGACCGAGGTGCTCGAGGACGTCTTCCCCACCGAGCGCCACCCCTACCTGTCGGTGCTCTCCGGGCCGTCGTTCGCGCGCGAGGTGGCGATGAAGCTGCCGACCGCGGTGACGGTCGCGGCGCTGTGGGAGCGGGTTGCGCGCGAGGTGCAGAAGGCCTTCTCGTTCGACCGCTTCCGCGCCTACACCTCCAACGACGTCGTGGGCGTGCAGTTCGGCGGAGCGCTCAAGAACGTGGTGGCCATCGCCGCCGGCTGCGCGGACGGGTTGGGGTTCGGAAACAACGCGCGCGCGGCGCTCATCACCCGCGGCCTCGCGGAGATCACCAGGGCGGCGGTGCGGCGAGGCGCGAACCCGATGACGCTGGCCGGCCTCTCGGGCCTGGGCGACCTGGTGCTGACCTGTACCGGCGAGCTCTCGCGCAACCGGCAGCTGGGGCTCGCGCTGGGCAAGGGAATGAAGATGAGCGAGGCGCTCAAGGACAAGCGCAGCGTCGCCGAAGGCGTCAAGACCACCATCAGCGCCGTCGGCCTCGCCGACAAGCTGGGCGTCGAGATGCCCATCGCGCGCGAGACCTACCGGATCCTGTTCGAGGACAAGCCGGCCAAGCAGGCGGTGGTGGACCTGATGACGCGGGAGCTGAAGGCGGAGGTGTGACCGAGCCTCCTGAAGGCACGCGAGGCACGCGTCTTGAGGTAAAACACGCTCGCGGTCACGCCTGACCGGAACCGCCGAACGGATACCACTGCTCGGCTTCAATCGGCGCGGAGAGAGAGCATGTTGTTCCTGCGGGCAGCGTTCCTTCTGGGGTCCCTAGGCATCTGCACCTTGGCCCCAGGGCTGGCTGTCATCCGTCGGCTCGGCTGGGCACCCCAAGAGCGGCTCGTCGGCTCGGTCGGCCTGTCGCTGATCTTCGTCTATCTGTCTGCTCTGGCGGTCCACGTCTCAGGGGCTCCGACTTGGACCTGCCATGGCTTGACCCTCGCGAGCGCAGGTCTGCTCTGGCTGTACCGACGCGACGTGCTGGTGCTCCTGCGTGACTCTCGTTGTCGCCGCATCCTGCTTGCCACTGTGGCCCTGTTTGCCTGGCTCGTCCTGATGCTGCTGATCATCCGGCACAACACCGGCGGTTCGTGGTGCTGCGACTGGTTCGAGCATTACCAGCGCAGCCTCCACTTCCTCGACCGCGGCCCCAAGGAGCAGGTCTTCCTCAACCAATACCTGTTGCCTGCACGTCCGCCGCTGATGAACCTGCTCGCGATGTACGCCATGGCCATTGCCGGCCGCGACTTCGCCATTTACCAGGTCGTGTGCGTATTTCTCGCGGCTCTGCTCTTGATGCCGCTAGCGCTGATCGCGCGGCTCTTCGCCAGGCGCGGTGCGCCGATTCTGTTGCTCGCCGGATTGCTCGCTCTAAACCCAGCCTTCGTCGAGAATGCCACCTTCGCCTGGACCAAGATCCCGACCGCTTTCTTCTGCGTCCTGGCCTTTCATCTCTATCTGGCGGGCTGGCGCCGAAACGATCACACCCAGATTGGTGCAGCCTTCCTGAGTTGCACCGCAGCCATGCTGGTCCACTACTCGGCCGGCCCCTATCTGCTGTTCATGTCCTGCCACTATCTCGTGATGGTGGTCTTGCATCGCACCTGGCGGCAGGCGGCGCTGGCGGCCCTGCTCAGCGGCCTTCTGCTGAGCACCTGGCTTGGTTACGCAGTGGCGGTGTTCGGGTGGAAGACGACGATTGCCTCGACGTCGACCGTCTCCGACAGCGCCAAGCTCACGCTCTCGGACAACCTGGTCAAGATCGGAGCCAATATCCTCGACACCGTCGTTCCCGCCTTCGTGCACTACGGCCCCCAACTCGAAGGCGACCTGCGGATGGCCGTGCCGGGCGCCATATTCCACGCGTTCCAAAACAACATCGTGATTGCCATGGGAAGCGCAGGCGGTCTATTCGCCCTCGCATTTGCGGCCTCGGCTCTCTTGGCTCGTGGCCGCGGCTTGCCGAGACGCGAGAGGGTCTTCTGGCTGCTTGGTCTTCCCATCACCTTCGTCCTGGGCGTCGCAAGCCATGGAACGCGGAACAACCTAGGGCTCGGCCACATCTGTGGACAGACGCTTGTCTACATGGGAATCGCGCTCGTTGCGGCTCGGCTGCCTCGCACCCCGCACGCGTTGCGCGTCCTGGGCCTCCACGGCCTGGCATTCGACGCGGTCATTGGCATCGGCACGCTGCTCTATCTCGAGAGCAACATCGAGGAATGGACGCATACCTGGAATTGGCTCTACAAGCGCGACAACCACATTGATTACATCGGCGACCTGGCAGCGACGGGAGCGTGGGCCTGGCGGGTCCTCGCTTTCATCGGCCTGATCTTCTGGTTCTGGAAGATCCTCACCGGCCTCGGGCTACTCCGACGCCTCGGGTCTTCACGAGCGACCGGTCCGGAGAATCGACTGGCTGCGTCTTGAGTCGGACGGTCGATGAGGCCACTGCGCCGCCGAATGCGCGGCCCGTTTCGCCCAGGCTGATGTGAGAAGAACAATTCCAGCCGATCGCCGCTGAGCGGTGCTGTCCTCGGACCCTCGCGGGTCTCCCTCCAGCCGACCGAGACGAGTTCCAGGATGCGCTTCGTGGGCCAACGACGTGGCCCGCCTGCTACTGGCAGCTCTCCAGCCGCAGCCACTGCGCCCGCGTCGCCGCGCCCATCATCACGAAGAAGTCCCACTTCAGGTCGGCGCCCTTGCGGCAGTCGCCGACCTGCGAGCCCGAGAGCGCGTCGACGAGCTTGTAGGAGCGCGAGCTCGAGAGGTGGAGCTTGCTGGCCAGCGCGTCGTCGATGAAGAAGCTCTGCTCGACGTCCTGGTGCCAGAGGTTGTGGAAGACGAAGACCACGTTCGAGTCGCTCGTCCACTTCACCTGCGCGAAGATCCGCGAGTCGGCCTGGCCGGTCCAGCGGCTGCGCAGGAATTGGTAGTTGCCCGCGACCAGCGCCCGGTTCTCGTCGGCGAGCCTCCCGGTGATCATCGCCCGGTAGTAGTCGACGAGCACCGCGCCGTCGGAGCGGAAGTTGTCCGTGCCCTCGAAGCGGCCGCGGATGAAGTCCGAGCGGCGGAAGCCCACGCCCCACGGCTCGCCGAACTCCTGGCCCATCAGCATCATCGGCGTCGAGCGCGTGGTGGCCCCGATGCCCCAGAAGCCGGCGCCGGTCCAGACGTCGAAGCCGGTCCCCTCGGTCAGCCGGTGCTCGTCGTGCGTCTCCAGCGCGGTCATGGTGAACGCGTGGTCGTTGAAGCGGCGCATGTTCTCGATGACCTGCTCGACGTGCGCGGTGTCCTTGGTCTGGCCGCTGCGGGCGGTCATGTCGAAGACGTAGCCCTCGGTCATCACGTCGACGACCTTGTTCATGCCCATCTGGTCCCCGAACTCCTCGGCCAGGAACACCGGCCGGGCCTGGCCGCGCTTCCAGGCGTAGTAGTCGACCTTGCTCACCAGGTACTTCCACTCGTTGGGGCCCATGCCGCCGTCGGGGTCGGTGGTGTGGTCGAGCCGGAAGCCGTCCACGCCGCGGCTGACCCAGTAGTTCATGACGCGGAACAGGTACTCGCGCTGGCGCACGAACTCCCACTGGTGGGCGTCGTTCTCCTCGTGGTGGAAGAGGAACTTCACGTCGCGCCAGTTGTTGGTGAAGTTGTCGCCCAGCCAGCGCGCCGGGTCGTAGGCGTTGCTGCCCAGGTAGAAGCCCGGCAGCTGCTGCTCGAGGAAGTCGGCGGTGCAGTCGAAGCTCGCCCGCTCGAAGTCGAAGGCCTCGCGCCACAGGTTGTAGGCGCGCACCTTCTGGTCGCCCTTCAGGCCCGGGCACTTGGCGTCGAGCGCGGCGAGCTGCGCCTTGTGCCAGCTGCTCTTCTTGGCGAGGGCGGTCAGCTTGGCCGGCGTGTCGAGGATCTCCGGGTGCAGGAGGTTCGCTTCGTAGGTCTTCGAGAAGCTCCAGAGCCCGTTGAGGTCCTCGCCCTTGGCCACGCGCTCGCGCACCGGGGTGTATTCGGCGGCGTCGTACATCAGGTAGTTGTGGCCGAAGTGGTTGAAGGCGACGTCGAGCATCACCTTCAGGCCCTTGGCGTGCGCCTGCTGGATCACGGCGTCGAGGCTGTCGTTGCCCCAGCAGGGCGTCGCCGAGTACTCGTCCTTGCCGGCGGCGATGCAGCTGCGGGAGAGCGTCCCCGCGGCGTGGAAGTAGTCGCGCACCGCGTAAGGCGAGCCCAGGTCGTCGCAAGCGTCGGGGATGTTCCAGGTGTCGTTGTTCGGGAACAGCGGCATCAGCCACACCGTGTTCGCCCCCACCTTCTCCTGCACGTACTTGAGCGTGATGCCCTGCCGGTAGTCGGCGGTCTCCTCCATCAGATCGTCGAGCGTCCCCAGGCGGATCTTCTTCAGGTCGTCGAGGCTGGCGCAGCTCATCCCGTCGGCGCGGTAGGGGATGGTCGGCGCGGGCTTCTCGGCGCAGGCCTGCTGCTGCCACGGGGCGCCGACGTCCGGGCGGCAGGCGTTGGCGGCGCGCACCTGGACCTCGTAGAGCACCATCCGTCCCGCGGCCAGGTTCAGCTCGTTGTAGCCGGCGGTGCCGATGCCGTCCTCGGAGCTTCTCGAAGCCCGGCGCCTGCTCGCCGTCTTCCACCTGTGCAGTGCCGCAGCCGGCCAGTGCGAGACCGACCAGAAGTGCCAGAACGGACCGAGCCATGACTGCCTCCGAGCGGAGCATCAATCCTCGAGGTGGGACATTGTCGCCAAAGGTCGGCACCGGTTGCTTCGCGGGTCCCAACTCTTTGAAATCCCGGAACATCCAGAGAAGCTCCCGAGAAAACGGCCGGGCAGTATCTCCGACGGGAGTCACGCTGGCAAGAGTCGCGTCGAAGGGGGTCCGGCAGCGTCCGGAAGTTTGATTGCCGAACTCTGCGCAGTTCCAGTAACCTCGCTGCCCTTGGCCGTCGGGAAACCGTCCGAACCCCGAAAGGAAGCGACCTCATGCGAAGCCAGGCCACCGGTCCGGTGGGGGCGATTCTCGCGTTGATGGGGCTGTTTGTACTCACCGCCTGCCCGCCACCTCCAGTCGAGACTCCAGACGCCGGGAAGAAGCCCGACGCCAGCGTCCCCATCGAAGGCTGCGACGTCGACTTCAGCTTCCGGCCCGCCTCGACCGCGACCAGCGTCTTCGTGGTGGGCGAGTGGAACAGCTTCGACCGCTCGGCCCACCCGCTCACCTCCGACGCCAGCGGGACCTGGGCGGCCAAGGTCCGCGTGCCGATGGGCACCTGGGGCTACTACTTCATCGCCGACGGCGACGAGTCGATCGACCCCAACAACCCCGACAAGGACACCTGCGGCAGCCACCAGTGCTCGCTCCTCGCCGCGTGCCTGGTGCCCGGCACCTTCGCCAAGAAGGTCACCATCCCGGGCGTCGCCGCCGGCACCACCATCACCGTCGAGGGCTCCATCCGCGAGCCGGACGGCCTGGCCTGGCCGGAGACGACCTGGCGGCCGCTGACGGCGCAGGAGCTGGTGGTCGACAAGACCAGCGTCACCCTCAAGCTGCCGGGGCTGGCCAACGGCAAGTACACCGTGCGCCTCAAGCCGTCGCAGGGCGAAGAGGTGCTGCTGCCGTTCTGGATCGAGGACAAGCCCTACGACTGGCGCGGCCAGACCATGTACATGCTGATGACCGACCGCTTCCGCGACGGCGACCCCACCAACAACGCCCCGGCGGTCGCCAACGTCTCCGAGTCCGCGCAGTTCCGCGGCGGCGATCTCCAGGGCGTCCAGAAGGCCATCGAGGAGGGCTACTTCGACCAGATGGGGATCAAGTCCATCTGGATCACCCCGTGGCAGACCCAGCCGACCAAGTCCTACGTCGCCGACGACGGGGTGCACCAGGTCACCGGCTACCACGGCTACTGGCCGGTCAAGGCCCGTGCCGTCGACCCGCGCTACGGCGGAGAGGCGGGGCTGGCCAACATGGTGAAGGCGGCCCACAAGAAGGGCATCCGCATCGTCATGGACGCCGTGCTCAACCACGTCAGCATCGAGCACGAGTACTACACCGACCCGGCCAAGGCAGGCTGGTTCCGCACCGGCTGCAACTGCAACACCAACAAGGACGATCCTTGCAACTGGGACGCGACTCCCGGCCGCTACTACTGCCTGTTCAACGGGGCGATGCCGGACATCAACTGGACGGTGCCCGAGGCCAAGAAGCAGTTCGTCTCCGACATCCTGTGGTGGATGGACACCTTCGACATCGACGGCCTGCGCATCGACGCCGCCAAGCACATCGAGCCCGAAGGCATCCAGGCCCTGGCCACGGCGGTGCGCGGCCGCTACGAGACCGCGGGCTCCAAGGTCTTCATGTTCGGCGAGTCCTACACGGGCAACCTGGGCTTCCTGAAGGAGTACATCGGCCCGGACAAGCTCGACGGCCAGCTCAACTTCCCCATCTACTTCGCGGTCCCGGAGACCATCTTCGGCCGCGACGACAAGGGGCTGCAGGCCGCCAAGGGCACCATCGAGTGGAGCGCCACCGAGTTCCCGGACACGATGGTGACCTTCATCGGCTCGCACGACGACCCGCGCTTCATGTCCAAGGCCGACCCGGCGACGCGGGACCAGCGGTTCAACAAGTGGGACAACCTGCCGGCGATGCCCACCGAGCAGCGCACCTACGACCGCATCTACCTGGCGCTGGCGAGCCTGGTCACCACCCCCGGGGTGCCCCTGCTCTACTACGGCGACGAGTACGGCGAGTGGGGCGGCGCGGACCCGGACAACCGGCACCTGCACCGCGCGGAGTCGACGCTCACCGAGCAGCAGAAGGCCAACCTCGCCAAGGTGCGCAAGTTGATGACGGTCCGCTCGCAGATCCGCGGGCTGGGCAAGGGCACCTTCCAGACGCTGTGGTGCAACAACGACGCGTGGGGCGCTTCCGACGCCGGCGGCGGCAACCTCTGGGCGTACCTGCGCCTGGACGCCGCCGATCCCAAGGAGAGCGCGGTGGTCGTCGTCAGCCTCAAGTACGAGTCCTGGCCCGGGGTCGGGGTGACCTTCCCCGCCAACCTGAACTGGCCCGCGTCCGGGACCGTCGTCGACGCCCTCAGCGACCGCGAGTACAGCTACACCGGCTCCAGCGTCTCGGTCGACGTCCCCGGCCGCGGCGCTGTCATCCTCAAGCTCAAGTAGAGAAAGACGGGAGAACGCATGACCCTGAGATTTCGGGCGTCGTGGTTGGCTGCCGCCGCGCTCGCCGCGGCCAGCCTCTCCGGCTGCCCTGACGAGACCAAGCCGCGGCTCTACAAGAGCTACGAGACGCCGCCCACCGAGACCAAGCTCTACACCGACTCCTCGCCGTCGATGTGGCACGACAAGACGCCGGCCGAAAAGGTCGAGGTCAGCCAAGACGACCTCGTCCAGATGAAGCTGCTCGGCTCGCAGCTCATCTACGAGAAGGACAAGGCTGACCAGCTCAGCTTCCGCGGCGTCAACTTCAGCGTCTTCAGCCAGCGGGCCGAGAAGGTGCGGCTGCTGCTCTTCAACGACCCCGGCTCGAACAAGGCGACGCAGCAGTTCGACATGACGCGCCTGCCGGACTCCGACGTGTGGAACGTCTACGTCGAGGGCATCGGCCTGGGCACTCACTACGGCTACGTGGCCTGGGGCCCGAACTGGCAGTTCGACGAGAGCTGGTACCCGGGCTCCATCTTCGGCTACCGCAGCGACGTGGACCTCGCCGGCAACCGCTTCAACCCCAACAAGCTGCTCTTCGACCCGTACTGCAAGGTCTTCCACCGCGGCCACGACTGGAGCAAGGGCAGCGCCGGCACCGGCCCGGACCGCGTCTCGCTCACCTACGGCGCGGCGATGAAGTGCCGCGTGGCCAAGAGCGAGTTCGCCTGGAGCGAGGAGGAGACCGCCTGGCGCGAGGGCCGCGCCAACGACACGCTCGACGGCCACAAGTGGAACGACCTCGTCCTCTACGAGGTGCACCCCAAGGGCTTCACCGCCAACGCCTCCTCCGGCGTCAAGCACCCGGGCACCTTCCGCGGCTTCGGCGAGAAGGCCGCCTACCTCAAGGAGCTGGGCGTCAACGCGGTGGAGATGCTGCCGCCGTTCGAGAAGGCCGGGGACGCCGGCTACTGGGGCTACAACACCCTGGGCTTCTTCGCCCCCGAGCACGGCTACCTGTCGCGCAACGAGAAGGCGGAGGGCATCGACGAGTTCAAGGCGATGGTGCAGGAGCTGCACAAGAACGGCATCGAGGTCATCCTCGACGTCGTCTACAACCACTCCGGCGAGGGCGGTCTCTGGCGCCAGAAGATCTACAGCTCGAGCCTGCCCAACAACCCGGTCAACCTGGACCCCATCGAGACCGCGAGCCTCTTGGGCTTCCGCGGCCTGGACAACGCCCTCTACTACGCGCTGCCCCCGGGCAACGGCCGCGAGTACTGCGACTACACCGGCGTCGGCAACACCATGCGCTGCAACTCGCCGCCGATGCAGCGGCTGATCATCGACTCGCTGCGCTACTGGGTCGAGGAGATGCACGTCGACGGCTTCCGCTTCGACCTGGCACCGGCGCTGGGCGCGAAGGACAACCAGTACCAGGCCTGCCCCACCTCCCAGGACCGCGGCACCGGCAAGGCGTGCAAGAGTGCGGCTGACTGCGAGAAGGACGAGCAGTGCAACTGGGACGGCTGGCAGGGCAAGGGCTTCTGCGGCAAGACCGGCATCGCCTGGGACGCCGCGTCCACCATCATCCAGACCATCATCGACGACCCGGTGATGCAGAAGAACAACACGCGCATCATCGCCGAGCCCTGGGGCGGCGGCGGCTACCCGGTGGGCCAGTTCGCCGTCACCAAGAACGGCGACAAGCCCGCGTACGCCTGGGGCGAGTGGAACAACATGTTCCGCGACTGGTGGCGCTCGTTCGTCAACCAGGACGACTGGCCGCTCTCCCGGTACCAGGACAAGGCCAACGGCGGCGGGGTGATGACCGGCTCGGACGTGCTCTTCAAGGACGACGGCCGCAAGCCCTACCACTCGGTCAACTTCGTCACCTGCCACGACGGCATGACGATGTACGACCTCGTCTCCTACGACGGCAAGGTCAACGGCTGCGGCCCGCTCAACCCGCGCTGCTGCACCGACGCCTTCAGCTCGTTCTGCCAGGAGGCGGCCAACTCCGGCACCGACGACAACCGCTGCCGCGACTGGGACAAGTACGGCCAGACCTGCGGCAGCAGCCAGTGCGGCAACGGCCAGGCCTGCTACGGCGGCACCTGCATCGACGCCGAGCTGTTCAAGCGGCAGCTGATGCGCAACTGGTTCATGGCCATGGCCTTCAGCCACGGCTCGCCGATGCTCTTCGGCGGCGACGAGTGGATGCGCACCCAGCTGGGCAACAACAACACCTACACGCCCGAGGCGGACAACTCCTACAGCTGGCACGACTGGGGCCTGTGGCAGGCGCAGGACGACCACTGGCGGCACTACGACTTCGTCCGCAAGGCGCTCAAGTTCCGCCGCGACCACGCCTACGCGCTCGCCCCCCTCGAGTACGGCACCTTCAAGGACGAGTACTGGCGCAACCCCGACAACAGCCAGAAGACGGGCGGCGGGTGGGACACGCGCTCGCTGATGATCCACTACTCCGACAGGACCAAGGGGCCGGAGCTGGCCATCCTCATCAACATGGAGCTGGGCGACGTGACCTTCACGCTGCCGCCGGGACGCACCTGGAAGCGGCTCATCGACACCCAGCCCTACTTCGACACCCCGTCCTTCCTGAACGAGAAGAAGCTCAACCTGCGCGAGTCGGCCAACGCCACGCTGGAGAGCCCGGAGGTCATGAAGGACGCGACCTACGGCGTGAAGAGCCGCTCCATCGTCGTCATGGAGGCCCAGTAAATGACCTCCAAGACCAAGATCGCGCTCGCCGCCGCGCTGTGCGCCACCGCGCTCTCCTCGACCGCCTCGGCCGAGGCGCTGCGCGACCGCTTCAGCGCCGGCGGCTACTTCCGCATCATGGCCCGCCCCGACTTCCAGGGTGGCGCCACCATGCTGGGCTACTGGAACCTCTACGGGCGCCTGCTCAACGAAGGCCCGTGGGGCGCGCTGGAGCTCAAGCTGGACATCGTCCAGAACAACCCCGGCAAGAACGACGCCTGGGCCGCCGTCTTCGCGAAGATCGAGGGCGGCTCCTTTGCCAACACCGACATGGGCAAGGGCAACCTGGGCAACTTCGCCAACACCCAGCTGTACGTGAAGGCCGGCAACGTCCTGCTCGACGGCGTCACCTGGCAGCTGGGCACGCTCTACACCTACCCCGGTGACCTGGGGCTCTACGACATGCGCCCCGCGGACCTGTTCTGGGACACGGTGGGCCTGTCGGCGACCTGGGACTCCGAATACGTCCAGCTGATCCTGGGCGTGGGCGACGCCGGCTTCGGCATCCGCGGCACCAACTACTCGACCATCCTCACCGGCGGCGGCTTCCTCAAGTTCCACGTCAACCACTTCGAGCTCGGCGTGGGCGGGCAGTACCGCTACGAGCCCAAGGTGGCCGGGAACAAGAACGCGCCCTACGCCACCACGCTCGATGGCGCGGGCATCTCCTACGAGGACTACGCGCGCCACCAGGTGGTGCAGCGCTGGCTGCAGGAGAACCCGGGGCAGGCGCTGCTCTTCCCCAAGCCCGAGGCGCGCTCGTCCGAGTCGTGGAAGGCGGTCGGCTACCTGGGCTTCGGCGGGTTCGGGCCGCTGCGCTGGGACAGCCTCTACTTCAACTTCCAGCGGCTGCACCCCGACAACTTCTACACCGAGAGCTACGGCGGGCAGGACTACACCGTCTACGTCCACGACCTGACCGACGACCGCTACCAGTGGCTGCTCGGAAACGAGATGCAGATCGGCCTCGTCCCCGACCGGCTCGACGTGGTCTGGGGCGTCCTCTACGGCAAGGCCTTCAACAACGACAAGAAGGACGCCGCGGGCAACGCGCTGCGCGCCCCGGGCGACGACAGCCGGACCTTCGTCTCCACCGTGCTGCGCCTGCAGGCCTACCTGACCAAGACGCTGCACTTCCTGGCGGAGTCAAGCGTCGCCCAGGAGAAGAGCGACCTGGGCAACAACTTCCGCCAGCACGCCGACTCGGTCTTCAAGAACGGCGAGGGCCTGGAGTACGGCGACAGCGACACCCGCTACACCTGGCAGCTCAAGGTGGGCCCGGTCATCAACCCGACCGGCGTCGGCATCTTCACCCGCCCGTCGCTGCGCATCCTGTACGGCCTGCAGTACTCCAGCCAGCAGGCGGCTTACGGCAACTCCTTCGTCCAGACTTTGGACCAGTACAACGACTTCCCCACGAGCTCCGAGAGCCACTGGCACCACGTGCTCGCGATCGAGGCCGAAGCATGGTTCTGAGAAACGTTCAGGCCGCACATCTCGCCCTGGCAGCGGGCGCGATGGTCTTCGCGGCGGGCTGCCTTCACTCGCCCAAGTTCGTGCGCATGCCGGAGAAGACCCCGGTGGCGGTGGCCTTCGTCCTCGACGGCGAGCACGACTCGGCGGTCGCCGACGTGCCGCCGGCGCTCAAGGAGAAGGTGCTCGAGCAGCTGGCGGCGCGAAACCTCGACCCCAAGGTGTTGCCGTTCGACTCCTACGCCAAGCTCTTCGAGCCGGTGCGCGACACCCAGCGGCGGATCGCCAAGCTCTCCAACGGTGGCGCGCCCCTGGTCCTGCTCGTCGAGACCAAGGCCGTCTTCTTCTCGCAGCTCAACGGCCGCTACCGCTGGATGATCTACGCGCGGCTGACCGCCTCGAAGAAGGAGATCGCGCCGCTGACGGTCTCGATGGACCAGTCGGCGTTCGTCGACTTCCAGCACGAGAAGGAGCCGGAGGCGCTCACCGTCACCTCGCAGTCCATCGCCAACCGCGTCGGCGCGGTGCTCGACGACTACCTGGGCGGGGAAGGGACGGCCAAGCCCGCGCCTGCGCCTGCGCCGGCGCCAGAGGCCCCGGCCCCCGCGCCCGCTCCGGCGAGCGCGCCGACCAGCGACGTGCGGCAGTCGGCCGTCTACTTCGTGATGGTCGACCGCTTCGCCAACGGCGACGCGAAGAACGACGGGGCCGTCGACCTGAAGGACCCGGCGGCCTTCCACGGCGGCGACCTGCAGGGAGTCATCGACCACCTGGACGAGCTCAAGGCGCTGGGCGTGGGCACGCTCTGGCTCTCGCCGGTCTTCCAGATGCGCACCGAGAAGTTCTTCGGCCACGGCGCCTTCCACGGCTACTGGACCGAGGACCTGACCCGCGTCGAGCCGCGCTTCGGCGACGTCGCGCTGCTCGCCAAGCTCTCCGACGAGCTGCACCGGCGTGGCATGCGCCTGATGCTCGACCTCGTCCTCAACCACGTGGCCATGGACGCGCCGCTGACGAAGGAGAAGCCGGAGTGGTTCCACCGGCAGGGCGCGCTCGCCAACTGGAACGACCCGAACGAGCTGGTCAACCGCGACGTGCATGGCCTGCCCGATCTCGCCCAGGAGCGGGACGACGTGTACGCCCACCTGCTGCAGGCCTCCCTGCGGTGGGTGGAGGAGGTGCGGCCAGATGGCTTTCGGCTCGACGCGGTCAAGCATGTCCCTCTGAGCTTCTGGTCCCGCTTCAACGACGCCATCCGCGCGAAGGCCGGGCCGAGCTTCGTGATGCTGGGCGAGATGCTCGACGGGGACGCGGCGACGCTCGCCCGCTGGCAGCGCGACGGCAAGTTCGGCGCGATGTTCGACTTCCCGATGTACTTCGCGCTCATCGACGTCTTCTGCCGCGACCAGAGCCCGATGAAGATCGGCGCGGCGCTCTCCGGCGACCGGGCCTACGAGGACCCGGACTCGCTGGTCACGCTGCTCGACAACCACGACCTGCCCCGCGTAGCCACCGACTGCGGCGGCGACCTGGAGAAGGTCCGTCGCGCGCTCACCGTGCAGCTGACGGCGCGCGGCACCCCGGCGCTGACCTGGGGCGTCGAGGCCGCGCTCGCCGGCGCCAAGGAGCCGGAGAACCGGGGCGACATGCGCTTCGACGCCCAGCCGCTGCGGGCCCACATTGCCAAGCTGATGCAGCTGCGCCGCGACCACCAGGCGCTCTTCTCCGGCGCGCCGCGGATGCTCGTCGCCCAGGAGAAGCTCTTCGCCTACGCGCGCATCGCCAGCGGCGAGGCGGCCATCGTCGCGGTCAACCAGGGCAGCGAGGCGGCGACGGTGGAGATTCCCGCCGACCTCTCGGGCAGCCTCCGCGACGCCCTGACCGACCAGGCGATCGGAGGCGCGCGCAAGCTCGAGGTGCCGGCCAAGTCGGTGCGCGTGGCGCTCTTGACCCCCGAGGTCAACGGCGGCTTCGCCCAGCTGGCCGAGAAGGCCCAGGCCCAGTGGCGGCGCGGCGAGGAGAAGCGGGCTGTCGAGATCGAGGCGAGCGGCGCTCCCGCCCGGCCCGGCGACAGCCTCCTTCTCGTCGGCGCGGCGCCGGAGCTGGGAAGCTGGAAGCCGGAGCAGGGCCTCCTTGGAGAAGCCGGCCTGCGTGCCGGCTCCTCCCTGTTCCGCACGAAGCTGCCGGTGGGCGGCGTGTACGACTTCAAGATGGTGGTGAAGAGGGCGGGTGGGCAGGTGGTCTGGCAGGAAGGCGGCAACCAGTCGGTGGTCGTCGGTGAGGGCGAGGGGCCGGTGCGCGCCAAGATCGCGTGGGCGGCCACGAAGTAGGCGAGGTTTCGTAGCGCGGAGGTCTTTGGTCATGCTGAAGCAAGCTGCGTGGGCCCTGGGACTGTTGCTCCTCATCGCGGGCTGCTCCGAGCCGCCTCCGGCCGGCAAGGACGCCTCGGTCCGCCGCGACGCGGGCCGGCCGGACGCGGACGACATCGTCATCGGCGGCGAGGACACGGGCGTCCCGTCCGACGGCGACGCCGGGTCCAAGCCCGACGGCGGCGGCGTCCACACCGGTATCGGCTGGTGCAACATCCAGTCGCCGCCCAGCGGCTCCATTGCGCTGGGCGCCAAGCTGACCGTCTACGGCCAGGTCTACGTGGAGACCGAGACCAACCAGGCCGGCGCCCGCACCGACATCGAGGGCCAGCTCGGCTACGGCGCCCAGGGCACCGAAGGCTCGGTCGACAACGGGTGGACCTGGACCAACGCCGCCTTCAACAAGGACGACGGCAACAACGACGAGTACAAGGCCGACCTCTCGCCGGCGCTGGGCTCCTACAGCTACGCCTACCGCTTCCGCTTCAAGGCCGGCCCCTGGCAGTTCTGCGACCTCAACGGCAGCGGCGACGGCTTCGACAAGACCCAGCAGGGCGCGCTCACGGTGACCCCGGTCGTGCCGCCGAAGGTGAGCTGGTGCAAGGTCGTCTCCGCGGCGTCCATGACCTCCAAGGCCGGGGAGAACGCCATGGTCTACGGCCAGGTGCTGGCCACCGGCGTCACCGACGTCGGCACCGGCCAGGGCGCGGGCATCCTGGGCGAGGTCGGTTACGGCCCGCTCAACTCCGACCCGACCACGGACACCACCTGGAGCTGGACGGCGGCGAGCTTCAACAAGGACGTGACGAGCAACGACGAGTACGTGGGCAAGCTCGTCCCCGCGAACCCCGGCAAGTACGCCTTCGCCTACCGCTTCCGCCTGGGCACCGACGCGGCGGTCTACTGTGACACCGACGCGGATGGCGCCACCTTCAGCAAGGCCGCGGTGGGGACGCTGGAGGTCACCGAGCTGGGCGTGGACTGGTGCAACCTGCAGCACCCGCCGGCCGTCAGCCTGACGCCGGGCGCGGACTTCACGGCCTACGGGCAGGTGCTGGTCACGGGCATCACCGACCAGGTGGGTGGCGGGGCGGACGTGGAGGGCGAGCTGGGCGTGGGCGCCGACGGCACCAACGGCTCGACCGCCTCCACGACCTGGACCTGGACCCCAGCCAAGTTCAAGAAGGACGAGACCGCCAACGACGAGTTCGAGGCCACCGTGAAGGCCGGGCCGGTCGGCACCTACGCCTACGCGTACCGTTTCCGCTACAAGGGCAGCGCCTGGAAGTACTGCGACCTCGACGGCTCGGCCAACGGCTACGACGCCGCGCAGCAGGGCAAGATGACCGTCGCGCCGGTCAAGCCCAAGACCATCGACTGGTGCAACGTGCAGTTCCCGGCCAGCGCGTCGGTGACCAAGGGGGAGGCGGCGGCCATCTACGGACAGGTCCTGGTCGGCGGAGTGACCAGCGTGGCCGGCGCGAGCACCGACGTCGTGGGCGCGATCGGCGTCGGGCCCACCGCCGTCGACGGCTCGGCGAACGACGGCGCCGGCTTCACCTGGACCGCCGCGACCTTCAACCGGCAGGAGGGGGACAACGACGAGTACCAGGGCCTGATCACCCAGAACACGACCGGGACCTACGACTACGCCTTCCGCTTCAAGTACCAGGGCGGCGACTGGACCTACTGCGACCTCGACTCCTCGGGCAACGGCTTCCAGCCGGCGCAGCAGGGCAAGCTGACCGTGACCGACGTCGCGGCGCCCGAGGTCGACTGGTGCCAGCTGCAGCAGCCGTCGTCGCAGTCGCTCTTCGACGGCGACTCCTTCAGCGCCTACGCCCGGGTCTTCGTCAATGGCGTCACTGCCCCCGCTGGGCAGGGCGCGGACATCGAAGGGCAGCTGGGGCTAGGACCGGTGACGGGCGACGCCTCGGCCAACGACGGCGCGGCCTTCACCTGGACGGACGCGGCCTACAACCCGAATGCGGCGTCCCTGGGCAACAACGACGAATACGGCGCCACCCTGAAGCCGGCGGTGGGCGACTACGGCTACGCCTTCCGCTTCCGGTACAAGAGCGGGGCCTGGAAGTACTGCGACCTCGACTCCAGCACCAACGGGTTCGCCAAGGCCGAGCAGGGGACGCTCAAGGTCGCCCCGCTCCTCGTCGACTTCTGCGTGCTCAAGCCAGCGGCGGGCAGCGTGGTGGAGGGAACGAGCTTCTCCATCTACGGCCAGGTCTACAAGGCGGGCGCGACGGAGGCGCCGGGCCAGGGCGCTGGCATCGTGGGGGAGTACGGCTACGGCGCCGCCGGGACCGACGGCTCGACGGACGTGAGCTGGCACTGGGCGACTGCCGCCTTCGAGAAGGACGTCAGCAACGACGATTACTACCGGGGCGACGTCAACGCGGCGGTCGGCAACTGGAGCTACGCCTACCGCTTCCGCTTCAAGACCGGTGCCTGGACCTACTGCGACCTGGACAGCACGACCAACGGCTACGACAAGGCGCAGCAGGGCCTGCTCACGGTGACGGCCCAGACCGCGCCCTGGGTGCAGATGCGGCCGCTCGCGTCGAGCGTGGAGAACGCTGGGGCCAAGCTCGCGGTCTCCGCGGAGATCTACTTCAAGGGCGTCACCGACTCGGCCGGCGCGGGCAGCGGCATCACCGCGCAGGTCGGCATTGCGCCGGCACCCTCCGGGAGCGCGTCGCCGGCCTGGACCTGGACCGCGGCCACCTACCAGGCCGACGCGGCCGGCGGTGGGACTCAGAGCAACGACGTCTACGGCGCGACGCTCACCGTCCCCGCCGCCGGCAGCTACTGGGTCACCGTCCGCTTCACCCTCGCCGGCAAGGACTACGACGCCGACCAGGACGGCTCGACGACCGCCTTCGAGCCGGTGACGCTGCAGTCCTTCGCCGAGCCCTCAGCCGGCGCCAACGCGGTCGGCTGGTGCAACGTGCAGTGGCCGACCGCCTGCACTGCGGCAGCCGGGGCGACCAGCTGCACCGAGGCGCCCCCCGGCACCGCGGTCACCTCGCTGCTCTACGGGCGCGTGTACATCTCCGGCGTCTCCGACCACGTCGGCTCCGACGCCCAGATCGGCGCGCAGCTCGGCATCGGGCCCGCCGGCACGAGCCCGCGAGACACCTTGTGGAGCTGGTCCAAGGCCGACTGGAACGCCGACGCGGACGCCTTCAACCAGGGCGACCACCAGAACGACGAGTACAAGGCGTCGTTCGCCGCGCCCAGCGCCAGCGGCGGCTACCGGTACGTCTTCCGGTTCCGCCTCAACACCGGCTGGACCTACTGCGACACCGACGGGTCGAACGGCCTGGAAGGCTTCGATCCCGCCAAGAGCGGCACGCTGACCGTGCAGTGAGCTTTGAGCCCGCCCGGCCCGCTCTCTCCTGAGCGGACCGGGCCCGACCAACGAGAGAGCACCATGGCCGAAGTCACCCTGAACAATCTGGTGAAGCGCTACGGAGACGCCCCGCCGACGGTCAAAGGCGTCTCGCTGACCGTCAAGGACGGGGAGTTCCTGGTCCTGGTCGGCCCGTCGGGCTGCGGCAAGTCCACGACCCTGCGGATGATCGCCGGGCTGGAGGACATCACCGAGGGCGAGCTGCTCATCGGCGCCAAGCGCATGAACGAGGTCCACCCCAAGGACCGCGACATCGCCATGGTGTTCCAGAGCTACGCCCTCTACCCGCACATGAGCGTGCGCGACAACATGGCCTTCGGCCTGAAGATGCGCGCCCTGCCCAAGCACGAGATCGACGCGCGCGTGGACGAGGCGGCGAAGATGCTCGACCTGACCCACCTGCTGGAGCGCAAGCCCAAGGCGCTCTCCGGCGGCCAGCGCCAGCGCGTGGCCATGGGCCGAGCCATCGTCCGCCGCGCCCCGGTGTTCCTCTTCGACGAGCCGCTCTCCAACCTGGACGCCAAGCTGCGCGTGCAGATGCGCGCGGAGATCGCCCGCATCCACAAGCGGCTCAAGCCGACGATCGTCTACGTCACGCACGACCAGACCGAGGCGATGACCCTGGCCGACCGGATCGCCGTGCTCCACGCCGGCTACCTGCAGCAGCTGGCGACGCCGCTCGAGCTGTACGAGCGCCCGGCCAACCGCTTCGTCGCCGGCTTCATCGGCTCGCCGTCGATGAACTTCTGCGACGGCACGGCGGACGCCGGCTCGGTGGAGGCCTTCGGGGCGCGCATCCCGCTGCCGCAGCGGCTGGAGAGCTTCAAGGGCTCCTGCGTGGCGGGCATCCGGCCCGAGCACTTCTCGGACTCGCCGGGCGAGGGGAAGGTGGCGATCCAACTCCTGGTGGAGCTGGTCGAGCCGCTGGGCTCGGAGACCTACCTCTCGGGGACCGCCGGGGCCGGCAAGGGCGCGCGGATCATGGCGCGCGTCGGCGCCCACTCGACCGCCAAGGTCGAGCAGAAGGTGCAGCTGTACTTCGACCCGCAGAACCTCCACCTGTTCGCGCCGGGCGACAACGGCGCGGCGATGTGACGGGAGACGACGACATGAGAGCTCTCTTCACAAGACCGCGCTGTACGGGCGCCGGTGGCCGCCTGCCGGCGACTGAAGTCGCGCCTGACGTTGCGAAGCCCGCCTTCGCGGGCTGCTCGATTGCTGCCGCGGTGGCGATGCTGGCCTCCGTGCTGGTCTCGGCCTCGGCCGCCGCTGCCGCGCCCACCGAGCTCGTGCTCTGGCACAGCTACTCGGGCGCCGAGCGCGAGACCCTCGACGCGATCGTCAAGGGCTACAACGCCGCACACCCCGAGACGCGCGTCACTGCGCTCGTCATTCCCTATGACGCCTTCGCCGACAAGCTCACCTCGGCCATGGGCGTGGGCAAGGGCCCCGACGCCTTCATCTACCCGGGCCAGGACCGCCTGGGCGAATGGGCCGCGCAGGGACTCGCCGAGCCCATCCAGCACGCCATCGACGGCGAGGTCGTCCGAAGGTTCACGCCGTCCGCGCTGCAGGCGCTCACCGTCCCGCAGGGCGGCCGCGTGCTCTACGGCCTGCCCATCGCCATGAAGTCGCTGGCGCTGGTCTACGACGGTGCCAAGGTGCCGCAGCCGCCCAAGACGCTCGATGAGCTCAAGGAGCTGGCCAAGGGCCTGACGAAGGATGGTGAGTACGGCTTCGTCATGGACTGGGCGATTGCCTACACCGAAGCGGGCTTCTTCCACGGCTTCGGCGGCAAGATCCTCGACGAGAAGGGCCAGCCGGCGCTCAACGTCCAGGGCAACGCCGAGGCGCTCGCCTGGGTCAGGTCGCTGCGCGAACAGGGTCTGCTGCCGCGCGAGGTGACTGGGGCGATGGTCAGCTCGCTCTTCAACGAGCGGAAGGCGGCGATGATCGTCGCCGGGCCGTGGTTCTTGGGCGACATCAAGCCGGGGATCGACGTGCGCGTCTCGCCGCTGCCTTCCGGCCCCGCCGGTCCGGCGCGGCCGTACCTGGGCGTCGAGGCGGTCATCCTCTCCGCCAAGAGCGCGCACAAGAAGGAAGCGTTGCAGTTCGCGCTGGCGCTGACCTCCGACGACGCCGCCCGTCTGCGCCTGGAGAAGGCCGGGACCCCGGTCTGCAACCGCGCGGCGTGGGACGGGGTGAAGAACCAGGCGCTGCAGGGCTTCAAGACCCAGGCCGAGCTGGCGGCGCCGATGCCCAGTTCGCCGGTGATGCGCCACGTCTGGACCCCGCTCAACGCGGCCATCTCCAAGGCGGTGGGGCAGGGGCTCGACGTCGACGCCTCGCTCGGCGAGGCGCAGCGCCGCGTCAAGGAGGCGGTCTCCGTCTCCGACCGCGGCGAGTCGGTCGAAGTGGTGACCAAGGACGCCGAGAAGGTCTTCGAGCAGGCCAAGTGGCAGGTCGAGCACCCCAACGAGCTGCTCAAGGACAGCCGCTGGGAGACCGCCGTCCTGCATTACGAGCCCACCCTCAAGCCGCTCTTGGGCAAGTGGTGCCCGGAGCGGCACCGCGGCTTCCCGGAGCAGATGGGCTGCCCCATCCCCAAGGCGCTCGCCGATCTCGCCGACCAGGCGGAGACCCGGCCCGAGCTGCCGGCGGTGCTCTGGAACCAGGCCAAGACCGAGGTGACCATCGCCCTCAAGACCGCCGACGGCCGGGTGACCCTGGTCCGCGGCGGCGCGCCGGTCACCCAGAACCGCACCTGGCAGTACGTGCTGGGCCTGCTCTGCCTGGGGCTCGCGGTGGCGGGCTTCGTCTACCGCGAGAAGATCCGCCCGCACCTGGGCGCCTACGCCTACGTGGCCCCGGCCATCGCCGGCGTGGTGCTCTTGGTCTTCGTGCCCTTCGGCTACGGCCTCTCGCTCGCCTTCTACGACGTGACGCCCACGCGCGAGAAGTTCGTGGGGCTCACCAACTTCGTGGACATCATCCTCGCCCGCGGCGCCGGCGACGCGCACAGCTTCTATTACACGTTCGGGATGACGGTCCTCTGGACGGTCGTGAACGTGTTCCTGCACGTCTCCATCGGCCTGGGCCTGGCGATGCTGCTGCAGGACAGCAAGCTGCGCTTCCGCAACATCTACCGCACGCTGCTCATCGTCCCCTGGGCCATCCCGAACTACATCACCGCGCTCATCTGGAAGGCGATGTTCAACGCCGAGTACGGCCTCATCAACAAGGTCTTCAACCTGGGCTCGTTCAGCTGGTTCGACCACCCGGTGTCGGCCTTCTTCGCCAACCTCGCCACCAACGTCTGGCTGGGCTTCCCGTTCATGATGGTCACCGCCCTCGGCGCGCTCCAGTCCATCCCCAGGGAAGCTCTACGAGGCGGCGGACGTGGACGGCGCGGGGCGCTGGAAGAAGTTCACCAACGTGACCCTGCCGCTGCTCAAGCCGGCGCTCATCCCGGCGGTCATCCTCGGCGCCATCTGGACCTTCAACCTGTCCTTCAACGTCATCTACCTCGTCTCCGGCGGCGCGCCGGACGGGGCCACCGACATCCTGGTGACGCAGGCCTTCCGCTACGCCTTCGAGCAGTACCGTTACGGCTACGCGGCGGCCTACGCGACCATCATCTTCGTCATCCTCCTCTCCTACACCGTGCTGACCAACCGCATCACCAAGGCCACGGAGGGAGCATTCGAATGAGCACCACTCCTGAGCTCGCCTCACCGACTATGAATGCCCCCGCCCCGGCGGCGGCCAAGCCCTCGGCGTTCCTCTCGGCGCTGCCGATGGCCGGGCGGCACCTGTTCCTCATCGCCTTCACCATCGCCGTGCTCTGGCCGGTGCTGTGGGTGCTGAAGATGGCGCTCGAGCCGGGGCAGGACTTCGCGTTCTCTCTCTCGCCCGTCCCCCAGAACCCGTCGCTCGACAACTTCGCGCGGCTGGTGACGCACACCGACGATCAGGGCCGCTGGCTCTTCGGGCGGCAGCTGTGGAACAGCTTCGCCATCGCCTCGTCCTCGGCGCTCTTGGGCATCTTCCTGTCGGCGACCGCGGCCTACGCCTTCAGCCGCTTCAAGTTCCCCGGCCGGCGCGCGGGCCTGTTGGCGTTCCTGGCGACGCAGATGTTCCCGGGCACGATGATGATGATCCCGCTGTACCTGCTCCTGAACTACCTGCACCTGCTGGACTCGATGCTGGGCCTCATCCTGGTCTACGCCACGACCTCGGTGCCGTTCAGCGTCTGGAACCTCAAGGGCTACTTCGACACCATCCCCAAGGAGCTGGAGGAGGCCGCGATCATCGACGGCGCCAGCCAGTCGCGCATCTTCTGGACCATCGTCGTGCCGCTCTCCGCGCCGGCCATCGCCATCACCGCGCTCTTCAGCTTCATGACCGCCTGGAACGAGTACATCCTCGCGGCCAAGTTCATGGACAGCGAGCTGCACTACACGCTGCCGGTGGTGGTCAACGGCGCGGTCGGCAGCAAGAGTGTGCGCTGGGGCGACTTCGCGGCTGGCGCGGTCCTGGTCTCCGCCCCGGTCGTGGCCCTGTTCTTGGGGCTGCAGCGGTTCATCGTCGGAGGGCTGACGGCGGGTGGCGTGAAGGGGTGACCTTCGCGCACCCAGTTATGGATGCGGGGATTGCACCCCGGGATGTCTGGACGCAAAATCTAGACAGAATTTCTGTCCAGAAACGGCGGGGCGCATGAGCTGGCAGCTCCAGAAGGCCAAGCAGCACTTGAGCGAGGTGGTTGACCGCGCGCTCGAGGAAGGCCCGCAGGTCGTCACCCGCCACGGTAAGGAAGTCGCCGTCATCCTCGGCTATGACGACTACCAGCGGCTGCTTGCCCGCCGGCCGGACTTCAAGAAGTTCCTGCTGGACGCGCCAGACCTCGGCGAGCTGGACCTGAAGCGATCGAGCGAGCCGCCTCGGGAGAACGAGCTGTGAGCTTCCTGCTCGACACCAACGTCGTCTCCGAGCTGCGCAAGCCGAGCCCCAACTCGGGGGTCAAGGCGTGGTTCGCCAGCGTCGACCCCGAGCAGCTGTTCCTGAGCGTCCTCGCGGTGGGCGAGATCCGGATCGGCATCGAGCGCCTGCGCCGCCGGGATCCCGAGCGGGCCAAGACCTTCGACGCCTGGCTCGAGACCTTGGAGTCCGACTACGCCGACCGGCTCCTGCCCATCACCGCGGACATCGCCCAGGAGTGGGGGCGGCTCAACGTGCCCAATCCGCTCTCAGTCGTCGACGGCCTGATGGCGGCGACCGCCAAGGTCCAGGGGCTGACGCTGGTCACGCGCAACACGCAGGACGTGGCCCGCACCGGGATCCAGCTGCTCAACCCGTTTCAGTGAGGCGGGAGTTCGCGGAATGTCCATCACCGACCAGCTCCGCGACATGGTCGAGCCGCTGCTCGACGTCGTCTCCACCCGCTCGCCGCGCCGCGCGCTGGGCGACCTGGCCGACAAGCTGCTGCTTCGGACCCGGAACGAGATTCCGGTCTTCTACGACCCGGCGTACCGGCTGCCGTTCGCGTCGTTCGAGGCCATCGTCGGCGTCGAGCCGCGGCGCGCGGACTTCGTCGCCTGGTACCTGCTCGAGCGGGGCATCATCGGCGTGACCGACCTGCGCGCTCCGCGCCGGGCCATCTACGCCGACCTCGCCCGGGTCCACGGGCCGGCGTTCCTGGAGTCGTTGGGCAAGCGCGAGACCCTGGCGTCGATCTACGCGGTCGACGCCTCCGACGTTCCGGTCGACGAGACGCTCAACACCGTGCGCCTGGCCGTGGGCGGGACGCTCGACGCGGCGCGGGTGGCGCTGCGGACGGGTGGCCAGGCCGTGAACCTGCTCGGCGGCTTCCACCACGCCGCGCCCAACCGCGCCGCCGGGATGTGCCCGGTCAACGACCTGGCCATCGCGGTGGCCGCGCTGCGCAGCGAGGGCTTCCGGGGCCAGGTGGTCATCATCGACCTCGACGCGCACCCGCCGGACGGCACCGCCGAGTGCTTCCACGGCGACTCCACGGTGTGGATCGGCTCGCTCTCCGGCTCGAAGTGGGACGGGCTGTTCGACGCCGACGAGACGGTGCTGCCCGAAGGCTGCGACGACGCGACCTACCTCAAGGCGTTGGAGGCGATGCTCGGGCGCATGCCGCCCAAGCCGTCGCTGGCGTTCGTCATCGCCGGCGGCGACGTGCTCGCCAACGACCGCTTCGGCAAGCTGGGCCTGACGCTCGACGGCGCCCGGCAGCGCGACCTCAAGGTGGCCGAGAAGCTGGAGGGCGTGCCCAGCGTGTGGATCCCCGGCGGCGGCTACCACCGCGACGCCTGGAAGATCCCCGCGGGGACGGTGCTGGCGCTCGCGCGCAAGAGCCGCGAGGCCATCCCGGCCAACTACGACCCGCTGCGCGCGCGATACAAGCAGGTCTGGCAGAGCTTCGGGACGCCGCGAAGGCACTCCGGGGAGTTCTCGTTCAGCGCCGAGGACATCGAGGACTCGCTGCGGCTGCACGGCTCGGAGCGCTACCTGCTCTTGGGCCACTACACCGCCGAGGGCATCGAGTTCGCGCTGCACCACTGCGGCATCCTCGCCCACCTGCAGCGGCTCGGGTACGGGCACTTCAAGGTGGAGGTGGACGAGGCGAGCCCGGGCGAGCGGCTTCGGCTGTTCGGCGAGTCGGAGGGCGTGCGGCACCTGCTGATCGAGGTGGTGCTGGAGCGCAAGAAGGCGCACGGCGGGGAGCTGCTCTACATCCACTGGCTCACCCTGCGGAACCCCAAGGCCGCCTTCAGCGAGCGGCGCCCGCAGCTGCCGGGCCAGGAGCTGCCCGGCCTGGGGCTGGCGCGCGAGAGCGAGGAGATGCTGGCGCGGCTGGCGCGCGAGCTGGGCATGGCGGGCGTCGCCTACCGGCCGGCGTGGTTCCACATGGCCTACGCCGCGCGCTACCACTTCCGCTACGTCGACCCCGAGCGGCAGGGACGCTTCGAGGCGATGGTGCGCGACCTCAAGCGCTCCTCGCTGCGCGAGGTGACGCTGGCCTTCGCGCAAGGGCGCATCCGCATGAACGGCCAGCCGTACCCGTGGGAGTCGGAGGAGATGGTGTACTGGCTGGGCAAGCACCGTCGCGAAGACCGGCGGATAGTCGAGGCCGAGCGCGCGCGGGCGCACTTCACACTCATCCCGGCTTCGGGCACCGTGAGCCCCACCCTCGGTCGGAGCAACGGAGCCTAGCCACCCATGACACTGCGGATCGCGGCGGTCCTCACCACGCTGGTGCTGCTCCTTCCGTCGGCGGCGTCGGCGCGGCCCATCATCCGGCCGTTCGACCTGAAGGTGGGCAAGGAGGAGTTCGTCAAGGCGTGGCTCAAGAGCGCCGGCACGGACGACCCGTCGGTGGCGACGGGCGAGTACCTGCCTTCGAACGAGGTGCTCATCACCGCGGTGAAGCCCGGGCGGGCGCTCCTCTTCCTCGTCGGCGACGGGAACGTGGACGCGGTGCGCCTGCGGATCTCCGGGCCGGACGGAAAGGCCCCGGTGGTCAAGGCGACCGAGGAGCAGAAGGCGGCGGCGAAGAAGGCCTGCCCGGGGTTCAAGGAGGAGGGGACGGCGGAGGAGGTCTCGGTGACCGTCGCGGTCTCCTCGCCCGAGTGCCGCGCGGCGCTGCGCAACCTGTTCGATGCAGACGAGTACTCGACCCGGCGCGTGGAGCTGTCGTTCTCGCCGGAGGCGCTCCTGGACCAGCTGACCGCCATCCGCGCGGGGCTCAAGTCCGCCGGCCTGGAGTCGATCCAGGTCTCGTATTCGGGGGTGACCGCGGTGCTCAAAGGGAAGGCGACGCAGGCGCAACGGCTGGAGCTGATGAAGGTGCTCTTCGCGAACTCGGTGGGGCCGGTGCTGTTCGAGGATTCGCTCGAAGCGGCGCCGGAGCCGAAGAAGGCGCAGCCGGCGGAGCCGGCGCCGGTGATCGAGGACGTCACGCCGCAGCCCGCAGCGCCTGCTGGGCCGGACGCGGGGATTCCGGTGATCAAGGGCAAGCCGGGGAAGAAGTAGCCGGCTTCAGCCGGCTTTCACTGTGCTCGGTCTGTCCCAAGAAGAGCCGGGGCGCTTCAACCCATGGGGAAGGCGAGCCGATGCCGACCTACGAACGAAAGATGCGCCCGGTCAAGACGGCCGCGCTGAACGCTCTCCCCACGCGCCAACTGCTGGGGTTGCGCGATCGTTTGCTGCGACTCGAAGAGGCGCCGGAAAGCTCGGATCTCAGGGACAACGAGATCGACGCTGCGTTCATGCAGTTCAAGTCGGATCCGCGTTGGCGCACCGCCTACGACGCGGTGCGTGGCGCGCTCGCCGCGCGAGGGCACGTCGTGAACGCCGTGGAAAGGCGCGCGAGGCAACAAGTACGGAAGAGGCGGGAACGCGAGGGTCGCAAGGACCGGCCTAGAAGGACGTAGCAGCCTGCGAAACGGGGGGCTGAAGCGCCCGGTACCTCAGCTCGTTGGGCGCCTGCGCCTCAGCGAGGCTCGGAGGGCCTTGACGGCTTGAGTCGGCCGGTCAGCGGTTGCCAGCTTCGCGACCAGACGCAGGTCCAGGTCAGGGAGGAGCGCGCTGACGGTTCGACGCACGTAACCCCGAGCCCCCAGAACGTGGACGCTGATGCGCCCCTTTTCCCAGAACCACACTTCGCGCACGCCGAGCCGGCGGTAGATGGACAGTTTGTCGACGCCGCCCGAGGTCAGCACCACTTCGATCACCAGGTCGGGCGCCCTGATGCGCTCCGGCCGAGGCCCAAGCACGTAGGTCTGGTCGCCTTCGGCGCCGCGTCGCCGGCGCTCGTCCTTGAGGGTCACCGAGCCAAACGGACCGAGCTCGATTCCTCTCTCCTCGGCGTACGCCTGGAGCAGGTAGCCAAGCATCGACTTGACCCACTCGTGGTCCTCGGACGGCGACATGATCTCGAGGTCCCCCTCGGAGTAGGCGAGCCGAGGGACCGAGCCCTCGCCGCGAGCCTCGGTCATCGATTCGTAGACCGACCAGGGCACGCCGTGGAGGACGAGTCGCTGATCGACCCCGGCGGTGGACGAAGCCGAGGGCATGAACACGGCATGCATACGCGGATGGTAGTCGTGGGTCAGCCCAATGCCAACCGCGGCCACCGGCGCTTCGCAGGGGATGGACGAGCGCGAGTTACTGCTCGACCTCTCCGCCGATCATGTTGACCGAGTCGAAGGTCGGCACCAGGTCCGCGATGAGCGCTCCCTGGATCATGTCCGGCACCGCCGAGAGGATGGTGAAGCCGGGCGAGCGGACGTGGCACTTGTAGGGCCGGCCGCTGCCGTCGCTCACCACGTAGAACCCGACTCGCCGTTGGCCCCCTCGGTGTACGCGTACGCCTCGCCCGGCGGCACCTGGATGCCTTCCATCGACAGCTTGAAGTGCGCCATCACGCCTTCGATGGTCCCGTACACCTCGGGCTTGGGAGGCAGCGCGATGCGCCAGTCGCCGACGATCACCGGGCCCTGCGGCATCTGCGCCAGCGCCTGGCGGACGATCCGGTCCGACTGCTTCATCTCCTCGATGCGAATGGCGTAGCGGTCGTAGTTGTCGCCGTGCTCGGCGATGGGGACGTCGAACTCCAGCTTGTCGTAGACCAGGTACGGGTGCGCCTTGCGCACGTCGTACGGCACGCCGCAGGCGCGCAGGCACGGGCCGGAGAAGCCCCAGTCCAGCGCCTGCTCCCGGGTGATGGCGCCGGTGCCCTTGGTGCGGTCGATGAAGATGCGGTTGCGCGACAGCAGCGCGTCGATCTCGTCGCGAAGCTCCGCGACCTTGTCGAGCGTGTTGAGGACCTTCTCGGTCCAGCCCTGCGGCAGGTCGCGCTCCAGGCCGCCGGGACGCCCGAAGCTCGTCGTCACCCGGGCGCCGGTCAGCTCCATGATCCGGTCCCAGATCAGCTCGCGGGCCTCGATGCCGTACAGGAACGCGGTGAACGCGCCCAGCTCCATGCCCATCGCGCCCACCAGCGTCAGGTGGTCGCAGATGCGGTGCAGCTCGCCGGCCACCACGCGGATGTACTTGGCGCGCTCGGGGATCTCCACGCCCAGCAGCTTCTCCACCGCCGCCAGCCAGCCGAAGTCGTTGAGCAGCGAGGAGACGTAGTTGAGCCGGTCGACGTAGGGCAGCACCTGCGTCCAGGTCGAGTTCTCGCAGCTCTTCTCGAACCCGCGGTGCAGGAAGCCGATCTCGGGGACGGCCTTGGCGATGGTCTCGCCCTCGAGCTCGACCACCATGCGCACGGTGCCGTGCATGGCCGGGTGAGATGGGCCCAGGTTGACGACCATCCGCTTGGTGTCCAGCGGCGCGACCAGCCCGTCGGGGTTCGTCTCGGGCGGCGGGGCGAGCGGGGCTTCGATCTTGGGGGCGATCATCGCGAGCAGGCTCTCACTTGGCGGGGGAGGCGGCGCCGGGGCCGCGGATCTTGTCGATGAAGTCGCGCTCGGCCACCAGCGGCTGGCGCGCCTTCATCGGGTAGTCCTTGCGCAGCGGGTGGCCCTGGAACTCCTCGTAGAGCAGCACGCGCCGCAGGTCGGGGTGGCCGGTGAACTTGATGCCGTAGAAGTCCCAGCAGTACCGCTCCCACCAGTCCGCGCCCTTCCACACCGGCTGCAGCGAGGGCAGCTCGGGGGCGGCTTCGGTCACGAAGGACTTCAGGTGCAGCTTCTTGAACGGCTCCTTGCCCTGCCGCACCTGGTAGACGACCTCGAAGCGCGGGTCGTTGTTGGGCAGCAGCAGCCGGTCGACCACGCAGACCGACAGGAACATCTTCAGGTCGAGCTCGGGGTCGTCCTTGCAGAAGCGCGCGACGTCGCGCAGCGCCTCGGGCTTGACCACGGCGTAGTCGTCGCCGCGCGGCGAGGAATAGACCTCGGTCACGGCGTCCGGGAAGCGGGCCTTGAGGCGCTCGAGGGCGGCTTTCATGAGCGGTCTCCGAAGGGTAGCGGCCGGCCCCTGCGCCGGCCTGCGATTCGTCTTGGAAAGACTCGACGACGGTAGGGTGAAAAGGCGGCGAGGATAGGCTGCGCCCCGCGAGAGCGTCAACGAACCTCCGGTCGGGGCAGGGGGCCCGAATAGGGGGCCCCGGCCCCCGCCGCTCGAGAGGAGCGGCCAATCAAGCGTCAGGGATCCTTTCGGCCGCGCCGGCGGGCGAGCAGCCCTCCGGCGAGCAGGGCGAGGACGCCCATCGCGGAAGGCCCGGCACCGTGCTGGCACCCGCAGCCGCCCAGGTCGAAGGTCTCTCCGTTGAAGCCCGGGCCGCCGTCGGGGCGCGGTGGGACGCCGGCGTCCGGCTTGATCGCGCACTGGGGCAGCTCGTCGGTCTTGCCGTTGCAGTCGTTGTCCTTGCCGTCGCACAGGGTCTCGGTCGCCTCGTAGGCCGGATCGTGAGCGAGGTAGACCGCGTCGTTGCAGTCCTGGTGCAGGCCGTCGACGCATCCGACACGAGCTCCGGCGCAGACGCCCTGCTGCCGGTCGCACAGCGGCGCGGAGGTGTCGTCGAGCCGGTCGTCCACCGAGCCGTTGCAGTCGTTGTCCCGGCCGTCGCAGATCTCCGGGCCCTGGGTCACGCACACCTTCTGGCCGGCCGGGCCGCAGCAGGTCTCGCCGTCGCGGGTGCAGTCGGAGTTGCCGGTGCAGGGGGTGACGCAGGTGTGGCTGCGGCACTCCTTCTGGTCCGGGCAGTCGGACTTGGTCTGGCAGCCGCAGCGCCCGGAGACGCAGGTGAGGCCGTCGTCCCAATCGGTGGTGCAGTCCCGGCAGTAGGGGGCGGAGGCGAAGCCGCAGAACTCGTCCTCGTCGCACCTCTGGCAGGAGGCCGGCGGCGTGCGGGCCACGTCGTGGTAGCCCTGGGCGCAGGCCTCGCAGCCGGTCGACTTGTCGCCGTCCAGGTCGGCGTAGCCGGGCACGCACTCGAAGCCGCAGGACCTGGCGGCGGCCACCACGTTGCCCTCGCAGGAGGTGACGGCGTTCAACGCCTCCAGGCACGGCCGGCAGTCCAGGCCGCAGCGCTCGACCGTGATGCACTCGGTGTCGCACTCGCTGAACGGGTCCGGCCGCGTCCAGCCCGCCAGGCACTCGAACGAGCAGGCCGTGGCCGGCTCCTTGTCAGCCCCTCCGCAGGAGAGCTGGGCGTTGACGTGGTCGGGGCACTGGATGCAGGTGGTGCCGCAGTGCTCGGGCTGGTCGCAGGTGACCTCGCAGCCGGTCAGGCCGTCGTGGTCGACGTCGAGGTGGCCCGGGGTGCAGGCCGGCTTGCAGGCAGAGGTGGCGACCAGGTCGTTGCCGGTGCAGGTGACGGTGGTGGTGTTGGTGCGCGAGCAGCTGACGCACTCCAGGCCGCAGTGGCTGGCGTCGTCGCAGGGCTTCTCGCAGCCGTTGGTGCCGTCGTTGTCGAGGTTCGCGTAGCCCTCCTCGCAGCTGGGCGCGCACTCGGTGATGGCCGGCCGATCGTTGCTCAGGCAGCGGGTGCTCACCGCGTGCTCCCTCTGGCACGGCCGGCAATCGGTGCCGCACTGGTTCTCGTTCTCGCACGCCGCCTCGCAGCCGTTGGTGCCGTCCCCGTCGAAGTTCAGGTAGCCGTCGAGGCAGGTCGGCTTGCAGGAGCCGGGCGAGGCGATCGCCGGGCCGTCGCAGTCGACGTGCGAAGCGTGGTCCGCGCCGCAGGCCCTGCACGCGGTGCCGCAGTGGGCGGTGGTGTCGCAAACCGTCTCGCAGCCGGCGGCGCCGTCGCCGTCGAGGTCGGCGTAGCCCGCCTCGCAGGTGGGCTTGCACGACTGGCTCGCCGGGGCGGTGATGCCCCCGGCGCAGAGGTTGGCGAGGGCGTGGTTGTTCTGGCACGGCGCGCAGTCGGTGCCGCACCGGGCGGAGGTGGCGCAGGCGACCTCGCAGCCGTTGGCGCCGTTCTGGTCGACGTCGAGGTAGCCCGGGGTGCAGGTGGGGTCGCAGGCCGCGGCGGCGAAGTCGGCGTTGCCGCTGCAGGTGTTGACGACGGTGTGGCCCAGGGCCCCGTCCTGGCAGACCTTGCAGTCGCGCCCGCAGTGGGCCGTCTGGTCGCAGGCCGTCTCGCAGCCGTTCTTCGCGCTGCCGTCATAGTCCCCGTAGCCCTCGTCGCAGGCAGGGGTGCAGACCCCGGACAGGCACTGGGTGGTGCCGTGGGGGTTGGCGCAGGTGTCCGAGCAGGCGCCGCAGTTGGTCACGCACGGCGCGGTGGCCGCGCTGGCGACGTAGTTGCGGCAGCCGTCGAGCTCGAAGAGCCGGTAGTAGTACAGGGTGCCCAGGGTCAGGCCGGTGTCGGTGAAGCTCGTGCCCGCGCCGGCGTAGCGCACCGTGCCGCCGGTGCCGAAGGCGCTGCCGGCCGTGTAGGAGGTCCCGTCGTCGGGCAAGGTGGTGTCGGGCGGGGCGGAGTAGCGGACGATGAGCGCGCTGTTGCCGGCGGTGCCGTAGGTCCAGCTCAGCGCGTTCTGCGTCGCGCCGGCGACGACCGAGCCCCAGGTGGCGCCGGGCGTCGGGGTGACGTTGTTGAGGGTGACCGTGGTGTCGGCGCCGTCGGCGCCGATGACGTTGTTGAGGGTGGCGATGGCGCTGACGACGGCGGTGGTGGCGGTGGCGCCCGGCGGGGGAGCCTGGGCCTCGGACTTGTAGGTCACCAGGACCTTGAAGCTGGCCAGGGTGGTCGTGACCGGCAGCGGCGTGCCGCCGCTGAAGGTGAGCGTGCCCGAGGCGGGCGCATTGATCGGAGTGAAGTACTGCGTCGGGCCGGACTCGTCCCAGATGGAGACCGACTGGACCGCCTGGTAGCCGGTCAGGGTGAGGGTCAGCGCGGTGACCGGGGTCGCGCCCTGGGTGTTGACCAGCGAGAAGCCGTCGAGCTTCTGGCCGCTGGTGCCCGGGCAGACGGTGGCGCTGACTCCGGCGACCCCGTTGCCCAGCGTGGTGGTGGCCTTGGGGGTGAGGACCTGCGACCAGGGCGCGCTGGCGGCGCTGGCCACGTAGTTGAGGCACGGGTCGAACTCGAAGACTCGGTAGTAGTAGCTGCTGCCGTTGGCGACGGTGGTGTCGGCGAAGGTCAGGGCGTTGCCGACGTAGCGGATGGTGCCGCCCGAGCCGAACGGATTGCTCGCGGTGTAGGCGGTGCCGTCGGTGGGCAGGGTGGGGTCGGTGTTGGCGGGGTAGCGGACGACGACCGCGCCGTTGCCGGCGGTGCCGTAGGTCCAGGCGAGGAAGACCTGGCCGTCGCCGGCCGCGTTCAGCCCCCAGGTCGCGCCCGGAGTGGGCGTCAGGTTATTGAGCGAGACGGTGGTGTCGGCCGCGTCGCTGCCCGCGGTGTTGTTGGTCGTGGCGATCGCGCTGACGAAGGCGGTGGTCGAGGTCGAGCCAGGCGGAGGCAGCTGCGCCTCGGTCTTGTAGGTGAGGCGGATCTGGTAGTTGGCGGGGCTGGCGGGCGCGGTGGGGACGGGGATGGGCGTGCCGCCGCTCAAGGTCACCGTGCCCGAGGCCGGAGCGGTGGCCGCGGTCAGGTACTGCGCGGCGCCGGCCTCGTCCCAGACGGAGACCGACTGCACGGCCTGGTAGCCGGTCAGCGTGAGGGTCAGCCCCGTCACGGGGACGCCGCCCTGGCTGTTGACGAGCGAGAAGCCGTTCACCTTGCGGTTGGCCGTGCCCGGGCAGACCGAGCCGGAGGTGCCGGCGAGGCCGTTGCCCAGCGTGGTGACGGCCCGCGGCGTCAGCGGCCCCGTCCACGGGCCCACCGCGGCGTAGTTGAAGCAGGAGTCGTGCTCGAACACCCGGTAGTAGTAGGCGGTGCCGTTGGTCAGGCCGGTGTCGGTGAAGCTCGTGCCGTTGCCGGCGTAGCGGACGACGCCGGAGCCGAAGGGAGCGGGAGCCGCGTAGCTCGTGCCGTCGGCGGGCAGGGTGGCGTCGGCGCCCGAGGGGTAGCGGACGACGACCACGTTGTCGCTGGCGGCGCCGAGCGTCCAGTTGAGGCTCACCTGGCCGTCGCCGGCGGCGGTGGCGCCCCAGGTGGCGCCGGCCGCCGGGGTGAGGTTGTTCAAGGTGATGGTCGCGTCCGCCGCGTCGGAGCCGACGACGTTGTTGGAGGTCACGAGCGAGGTGACCTGGGCGCTGGTGGCGGTGTTCCCCGGCGGCGGCGTCTGCGCCTCGCTGCGGTAGGTGACCATCACCTTGAAGTGGGCGAGCGTGTTGGTGACGGGGATGGGCAGGCCCCCGCTGAAGACCAGGGTGCTCGTGGCGGGGGTGGTGACGGTGGTGAAGTACTGCGTGCTGCCCGCCTCGTCGTAGATGGCGGCGGTCTGGAGGGCCAGGGGGCCCGTGACGGTCAGGGTCAGCCCGGTGACGCCGACGCCTCCCTGGCTGTTGACGAGCGAGAAGCCGTCGAGCTTTCGGCTGGCCGTGCCCGGGCAGACGGTGGCGGTGGCCGCGGCGATGCCGTTGCCCAGCGTCGTCGTGGCGCGCGGGGTGAGCCCCGAGGTCCACGGCGCGGCGCCCACGGAGTTGACGTAGTTGAGGCACGAGTCGAACTCGAAGAGCCGGTAGTAGTACGTGGTCCCGTTGGCCAGCCCGCTGTCGGTGAAGGAGGTCCCAGGCCCGACGAAGCGGATGGTGCCGCCCGTGCCGAAGGTGCCGTCGACGAGGTAGGGGGTGCCGTCCACGGGGAGCGCCCCGTCGGTGTTGGCGAGGTAGCGCACGACGAGCGCGCTGTCGCTGCCGTTGCCGAGCGTCCAGTTGAGGGTGATCTGCCCGTCGCCAGCGGGTGTCGCGGCCCAGGCGGCGGCGGCGGGGGTGTTGTTGTTGAGCGTCAGGGTGGTGTCGGCCGTGTCGGTGCCGGTCCAGGTGTTGAGCGTGGTGATGGAGGTGACGGCCGCGCTGGTGGGGGTGCTGTTCACCGGCGGGGACTGCGTCTCGCCGCGGTAGGTGACGACCACCTTGTAGTTGGCCGGCGTGGAGGTGACCGGGATGGCCGTGCCGCCGCTGAAGACCAGGGTGTTGCTGGCGGGGGTGGTGAGGGTGCCGAAGTACTGCGTGCCCCCGGCCTCGTCGTAGATGGCCGCGGACTGGATGGCGCTGAAGCCGGTGGTGGTGACGGTCAGCGAGGTGACCGGGACGCTGCCCTGGCTGTTGACGAGCGAGAAGCCGTCGAGCTTGCGGCTGGCCGCGCCGGGGCAGACCGTGGCGCTGGTTCCGGCGAGGCCGTTGGCGAGCGTGGTGACGGCCTTGGGGGTGACCGGCCCGGACCAGGGAGCGTCGGCGGCGTTGTCGACGAAGTTGCGGCAGGAGTCGTACTCGAAGACCCGGTAGAAGTAGGTGGTCTGGTTGCCGAGCGGGCTGTCGACGAAGGACGTGCCGGCGCCGGCGTAGGCCACGGTGCCGCCGACGCCGAACCCGGCGCCCACCGTGTAGGGCGTGCCATCCGCGGGCAAGGTGGTGTCGGTGGTGGCGGTGTAGCGGACGATCAGCACGTTCTCGCCGGCGGTGCCCGGCGTCCAGGCGAGGCTGGCCTGGCCGTCGCCCGCGGTGAGCGTCCCCCAGGTGGCGCCGAGCGATGGGGTCACATTGTTGAGGGTGATGGTGGTGTCGGCGGCGTCGGTGCCGGACCAGGTGTTGACGGTGGTGAGGGAGGTCACCGCCGCGCTCGTCGCGGTCGCGCCCGCCGGAGGGATCTGCGCCTCGCTGCGGTAGGTGACCTGCACCTTGTAGTTCGCCGAGGCGGCGGTGACCGGCAGCGTGGGGTTGGTGCCGCCGGTGAAGGTGAGGGTGCCGGTCGTCGGCTCGGTGATGGTCTGGAAGTACTGCGTGGTGCCGGCCTCGTCCCAGATGCTCACCGTCTCCACCGCGAGGTAGCCGGTGAGGTTGACGGTGAGCCCGGTGACGCCGACGGCGCCCTGCGTGTTGGCGAGCGCGAAGCCGTCGAGCTTGCGGTTGGCGATGCCCGGGCAGACCGTGCCGTTCGTCCCGGCGACGCCGTTGCTCAGCGTGGTGATCGCCCGCGGCGTGAGCGCGCCCGAGAACGGGCCAGTGGCGGCGTAGTTGGCGCAGCCGTCGTACTCGAACACCCGGTAGTAGTAGGCCGTCCCGTTGGTCAGGCCGGTGTCGGTGGTGCTGGAGGCGGTGCCGACGTAGACGACCGTGCCTCCGGTCCCGAAGGGGTTGGTGGCGGCGTAGACCGTGCCTTCGGTGGGCATCGTCGTGTCGGTGTTCGCCGGGTAGCGCACCACCATCGCGGTGTTCCCGGCGGTCCCGTACGTCCACGAGAGGCTCGTCTGCCGATCGCCCGCGGAGATGGCGCCCCAGCTGGGCCCGGGAGAGGGCGTGCCGTTGTTCACGGTGATGGTGGCGTCGGCGGTGTCCGCGCCGGTGACGGTGTTGAGCGTGACGAGAGAGCCGACCGCGGCCGTGGTGCTGGTCAGTCCCGCGGGGGCGCCGGCGTGGTTGCGGTAGGTGACGCGCACCCAGAAGCTGCGGGCGGTGGTGGTCACCGGCAGCGCGGTCCCGCCGCTGAAGACCAGGGTGTTGGAGGTGGGGTTGGTGACGGCACCGAAGTACTGGGTGCTCTCGGCGTTGTTCCAGATGGAGGCGCTGGCGATGGCGGCGTAGCCGGTGGTGGTGACGGTGAGCCCGGTGACCGCGACCGAGCCCTCGCTGTTGACGAGCTGGAACCCGTCCAGCCGCTGGTTGGCGATGCCCGGGCAGATCGTGGCGGTGGTCCCCGCGGTCCCGGTCGAGAGCGTCGTCACCGCGCGCGGCGTGAGCGGGCCGGTCCACGGAGCGTTGGCGCTGGCGACGTAGTTGTTGCAGCTGTCGTGCTCGAAGACCCGGTAGTAGTAGGCGGTCCCGTTGGCCAGAGAGGTGTCCGTGAAGGTCGAGAGGCTCCCGACGTAGCGCACGACCCCCGTGCCGAAGAGGGTGCCCACCGTGTAGGGCGTGCCCTCGGCGGGCAGCGTGGGATCGGTGCCGTTCGGATAGCGGACCACCAGGACGTTGTTGCCGGCGGTGCCGACCGTCCAGTTGAGGGTGACCTGCTGGTCGCCCGCGGAGTTGGTCCCCCAGCTCGCGCCGGGGGTCGGGGCCACGTTGTTCAAGGTGAGGGTCCCGTCGACCGGGTCGGTGCCGTCGGTCGTGTTGGCCCCGGTGGTGGCGAAGGCGGTGACCTGGGCGGTGGTGGCGGTGCTGCCCGCGGGCGGGCTCTGCGCCTCGTTGCGGTAGGTGACGAGCAGCTTGTAGTTGGTGGAGGTCGACGAGACCGGGATGGGCGTGCCGCCGCTGAAGGTCAGCGTGTTCGAGCTGGGGGTGACCGCCGAGAAGTACTGGATGGTCTGCGGCTCGTTCCAGACGGTGGCGGTCTGGATGGCGCTGTAGCCCGACAGCGTGAAGGTGAGCGAGCTGATGCTGTCGGTCCCGTAGTTCGAGGAGAAGGCGAAGCCGTCCAGCTTGCGCGCGCTCGCGCCCGGGCAGACCGGCGCGCTCCCGCTCTTGACCCCGTCTGCCAGCGAGACCACCAGGTCCAGCGGCGTCAGGCCGACCGAGGTCCAGGTCCCCGCCGAGTAGTTGCGGCAGGGGTCGTGCTCGAAGATCCGGTAGTGGTACGTGCTCCCATTGGTCAGCGGGCTGTCGGTGAAGGTGGTCCCGTTGCCGACGTACGCCACGGTGCCGGTGCCGAAGCTGTCACCCACGTTGTAGAGCAGGCCCTCGGTCGGCGTGGTGGTGTCTGAGGCGGCCGGGTAGCGGACGATCAGCACCGAGTCGCCGGCCGTGCCGATGGCCCAGTTCAGGCTCACCGAGGAGTCGCCGGCGGCGGTGGCGCCCCAGGTCGCGGCGGTGGCGGCATCGTTGTCGAGGCTGATGGTCGTGTCCGCCGAGTCGCCGCCGCTGGTGGGGTTGACCGTGGTCAGGCCGGTGACGCGCGCGGTGGTCGAGGTGGTGCCGGCAGGCGCCGAGGCCTGGTCACGGTAGGTGACGCGCACCTGGTAGCTCGCCACCGTGGTCGTCACGGGGAGGGTCGCGTTGGTGCCGCCCGAGAAGCTCAGCGAGTCGGACGCCGGGCTGGTGATCGTCGCGAAGTACTGCGTCCCCACCTCGTCGAAGATCGAGGCCGAGGCGATCGCCGCGGACCCGGTGGTGGTGACGGTCAGGCCGGTGACGCCGTTGGTCCCGGAGGTGTTGCGCAGCGTGAAGCCGTCGAGCTTCTGGTCGGCAGAGCCGGGGCACACCGTGCCGCTCGTCCCCGCGCTGCCGTTGCCGAGCACGGTCGAAGGGGCGTCGGCCCTGAGCGAGATGCCGGTCATGGACGAGAAGATGTCGGTGCTGTTCGCGGTGTGCTGGGACGCGTCGGCGCCCCCGGTCGAGGGCGGCACGCGGTGCGCGAGGTAGAGGTGCGGCATGGCGGTGTTGCTGTCGTCGAAGGTCAGGTCCAGCGGCACCGTCGCTCCGCCGCTGGTCCCCCAGCTCGCCGCCCAGGTCTGGACGTCGCGCGCCTGCGAGCCGGCCACCGAGCGCTGGACGAGGATGACCTCGAGCGGCCAGTCGTTGGGGCCGAACATCAGCGGGGTCGTGAAGGGGCCGATGGAGGTGCCGGTGGTCGAGCCCGAGTTGAAGTTGGCGATGCTGGTGAAGGGTGCGGCCTGGTCGATTCCAGCGAAGAAGGAGGCGTAGACCCAGGTGTAGCCGCTGGTGCCGCCGCTGATGGTCACGACGAGGCTGGTGCTTGCGGCCTGGGCGATGCCGGAGTCGAGCAGGTAGTAGAGGTAGGTGTGCTGCTGGGAGCTGGCGTTGGCGTCGCCGCTGGCCAGCGTGAGCGCCCGGCCGCCGTAGCTGACGCTGACTGTCTGAGCCGTCGCCGTGGTCGCCCGCGAGGCGATGGCCACCAGCAGCAGGCGGTTGGAGCTGGTGCTGGCGTTGAGGGACGCGCCGTTGTTGGAGGGGTACGTGTCGCCCTTGTAGATCTCGGTCCAGCCGGTCGGCTGCGAGATCGCCGCGCGGCCCAGCGCTGGCGTCAGCGCGAGGAACAGGCCCAGGCCCACCCGGAGAGAAGCCCTCATCTGAGCATCCTTTGTCTAAGCGATCGGCGATCGGCGGTCGGCGTCGGTGCGGTCGGCCGAGGAGAATCAGCCCGAAAATCATACCCCCGGCAAAGGTCGAGCGGGCGAGCGATTGCTGGTGCGCCAGGCGCTCGGGCAGCCCTTGCTCCGGCTGCGAGCCCCGGCCAACTTCTCGCCGCTCGCGGGCGCCCTCGGGGGAGAGCGCCTTCGCGGGCGAGGGGGCCTCATGACCGCCCAGACCCGAAAACGACTCGTCAGCTCCGCCGCGCTCGTCGCAACACTCGCCGTCTCAGCCCGCGTCGCAGCCACGCCGTCCACGCAAATCTGGATTCCGTCGCCGGACGTCCAGAAGTTCGAGACCCTGCACCTCAACTACGACGTCTACGCGCGGCCCGGCCGCACCCCGCTGCTCATGCTCGGCCCCACCGTGGGGGTGCTCCCCTTCGAGAAGGTCCAGGCCGAGGTGGGCTTCGACCTGATGTTCCAGGGCAACAGCGACCTCGACTCCAACCCGCTCTACTTCCACGGCAAGGTCGCCGTCCCCGAGGACGCGTTCTTCCACTGGCAGCCCTCGCTGGCCCTGGGCATCTACAACGTCGGCACGCGCCGCTCGGCCACGGTCAACACCATGCAGAACATCGGCTACGCCCTCGTCGGCCGCACGCTGCCCTACCTCGGGCGCCTCTCCGCCGGCTACTACCTGGGCAACGCCGCCGTCCTGCGCACCAACGTCCTGCCCGGGGACACGTCGGTGACCCGGGCCGACAACCACGGCCTGATGCTCTCCTGGGACCGCACGATGTCCGAGATCAGTGACAAGCTCTGGTTCGCCGTCGACTTCCAGCAGGGCCAGAACTTCCTGGGCGCCATCAACGCCGGCGTCTCCTACGCCTTCACCAAGGACATCAGCGTCATCGTCGGCTACGACCACTACTGGAACCACACCATGGCCGGGAAGGACACCTTCACCGTCCAGCTCGACGTGAACCTCTTCATGCCCAAGGAGAAGGCGACCAACGACAGCCCCGAGGGCAGCGACAAGCCCAAGGACGGGATGGCCCCACCGCCCAAGCCGGCCCAGGCCAGCGACGAGCAGCAGCCCAAGGGCGACGGCGAAGGGGGCGAGGGCGCCGAAGACGGCAAGGCGAAGGCCGGGACCGACGGCAAGTCGAAGTCCGCCGACAGCGACGCCGCCCAGGCGGCCAAGGGCGACGGGAAGGCCAAGGGAAATGCCGAGCCCGCCCGGGATCGCGCGGCCGGCGGCGGCAAGAAGTGAGGGCCCCGGGCGCTCGGCAAGCCCAAACGCGGCCGAGCGCTCGGTTGTCTTGGGACGGCAGCCAAGGATAAAGTGCCCACTTTTTCCCGGACGCTCCCGCTCTGACGGGGGCCGCGCTGCCCAAATCCCATGTTCGTCGCCGTCGCCAGGATCACGCTCGCCATCCCCGAAGCAGGCTCGCTCAAGAGCAAGCGCCACGTCGTCCACAAGGTGCTCGACAAGGTCAAGGCACGCTTCAACGTCTCCGCCGCCGAGGTCGCCGACCTGGACCTCTGGCAGCGCGCGACGCTGGGCGTCGCCGCCGTCGCCAACGAGCACGCCTTCGCCCAGGAGAGCGTCAGCAAGGTCGTCCGCTTCATCGAGGAGCTCTACGTGGCTCCCATGGTCAGCTGGACCAGCGAGGTCATCCCGCTGGGCGGCGACCTGTTCGGGGAGGACGAGAGCTCAGGCTTCGCCTCCGAGTCGCGCAGCACCGTGCGCACCCTGGCCGACGCCGAGCGCGAGGCCGCCGGCGAGGGCGTCAGCCACGCCGACGACCTGCCCGAGCCGCCGCCGATGACCGCCCGGGAGCGCGACCGCGCCAACCGCCGCGAGAAGCAGGGCCGCAAGGTCCTCTCCGAGGACGAGCGCGCGCGCGCCCTCGAGGACCTGCGCAACCGCCTGCGCAACGCGCGCAGGGCCGCCACCACCGAGGGCGAGGACGAAGGGGAGTAAATGGCGAGCCAGTCGAGACAGGAGCGGGTGGCAGAGGCGATCCAGCACGAGGTCGGCCAGATGCTCATCCGCGGGCTGAAAGACCCGCGCATCGGCCTGGTGACCATCACCGGCGCCAAGGTCTCCCCCGACCTGCGCGAGGCCTGGGTCTACTACGCGGTCCACGGCGATGCCCGGGTGCGGCAGGACACCGCCGTCGGCCTCGACGCCGCCAAGGGCTACGTCCGCCGGGAGATCGGCAAGGCCATCCGCCTGCGCACGACGCCCGAGCTGCACTTCGTCTTCGACGAGTCCATCGACCGCGGCGAGCGGATCGAGCAGCTGCTCAAGCAGGTCCACGAGCAGGACGCCGAGCGCACCCGGGACGCCGGGCCGGGCGAGCAGCCCGCGGCGACCGGGGCCAAGCCGGGCGAGAAGGAAGGTTGAGGGTGGGACTGGGGGAGGGGAGCATGGAAGCCGCCGTGACGACCGTCCCCGAAGCCGAGGACCGCTCGGATCCCGCGCTGGCCCAGTGCGTCGCCGCCCTCGAGAAGGCGCAGCGGGTCCTCATCTGCATGCACGAGTTCCCGGACGGCGACGCCCTGGGCTCGGCGCTCTCCTTGTGCCTGGCGCTCAGCGAGAAGGGCAAGGAGGTCGTGGTCTACAGCCCGCAGGGCGCCCCGGCCAACCTGCGCTTCCTCCCGCGCGCCGACACCATCGTCAGGACGCTGGCGAAGCAGGAGCGCTTCGACGCCAGCGTCGCCTGCGATGCCGGCGACGACGCCCGCCTGGGCCCCGACTGGCCCGACGCCGAGCGCCGCGGCACGGTCCTCAACCTCGACCACCACCCGCGCGGCAAGGCCTTCGGCCACGCCAACCTCGTGGACTCCCACGCCGCCTCCGTCGGGGTCCTCGTCTGGCGCATCCTCAGGGCGATGGGGCACCCCATCAGCCGCGACATCGCCACCTGTCTGTGGGTCTCGGTGGCCACCGACACCGGCAACTTCCGGCACTCGAACACCAACGCCGAGTGCATGCGCATCGCGTGCGAGCTGGTGGAGAAGGGCGTGCGGCCCGGGGAGATCTCCAGCCGGATGTACGAGTGCCAGCCGCTCTCCCGCGTGCGCCTCCTGGCCGAGGTGCTCAAGACGCTCTCGCTCTCCAAGGACGGCAAGATCGCCTGGGTCGTGGCCACCAAGGACGTCTTCGACGTGGCCGGCACGACCGAGGAGACCGCCGACGGGTTCATCAACTACCCCCGGCAAATCGAAGGCGTGGAGGTGGCGCTGCTCTTCCGCGAGGAGGGGCCGACCCGCTTCCGCGTCAGCTTCCGCTCGCGCGGCAAGGTCGACGTCGGCACCATCGCCACCCGCTTCGGCGGTGGCGGCCACCACAACGCCAGCGGCTGCTCGGTGCCCGGGCAGTTCGAGGACGTGAAGGGAGTCATCCTGCGCGAAGTGCAGCGCTCCCTCGCGCGGATAGGCCACTGAGGCCGGCGCTCCCGAGCACGGGCTGCTGGCCGGTGAGCGGCTGCGCCCGTGCAACGCGCTGAATCCAAGGGGAGAGGAACTGCTGAAGATAGGCACCTGCTTTGTGACATGAGAGCGCCTGTTCCCTCCTCCCTGTTCCTTCTTCGGTACGCGCCCAAGGGCCTGATGCTCCACTCAGGAGCGCTGAGCCAGAGCGCTTCCTGCCCGCTTCGTCGGACCGCGCTGGGCGCCAGCCTGGGTCTGCGGAAGTTCTAGCCGACACGCTTGCTGGCTGATGAAGGGGAGCACAGCGCGCTGCCCATCTTGGTCCTCTCCTGCGTCGGCCAGCACCCGGCCGCTGATGCGCCGCACGGGCCCCTGGCCGATGCGGGGCCGTCCCCAGGCCCACGTCGCCCGCCGCACGGCCCCGTTTTCCCTCGGAGGCGACGCGCGCCGGGCTAGGGGAAACATTCGTAACCGTAGACGCGCTCGCCGAAGGTTTGGCTCTCGCTCCCGGTGTAGCGCTCGCGCAGCAGGTTGCCGCTCCAGTCGTACTCGAGCGCTCGCGTCCCCTCGATGAGACCATCCTCGTTCGTGTCCACCTCCTCGCGGACGAGCTGGCCGGAAGCGCAGCCGTAGACGTAGCGCCGGTTCGTGCGCCACAAGCGGATGGGATCAGGCGAATTCGTCTCCCAATCGTCCTCATCGAGCGCGACACGACGCAAAAGCAGCCGGCCAGTTACGTCGTAGGCCAGCCGCTCGAGCTCATACTGGTTGGCCGAGCAGCACGGCCAATGGGTCGTCAGCGCGGATTGCAGCAAATTCCCAGCGTAGCTGCTCTCCCGCTTCCAGCCGCTGTCATCGCCGCCACGCATTTCATAGAGGAGATGCCCGGCCTCGTCGTACTGGAGGTCGAAGGAGGTGCCGCCCCCAAAGGGTCCGTGATCGGAGTGGGTATGCCGGCGGAGCTGGCCGCTCGGGAAATACTCGAAGCTCTCCGTGGCGTCGCAGTCGCAGTCCGTCGTCTCGATGGAGATGAGCCTTCCGCTCGGGTCGTAGTGGTACAGGTCCCTTCGAGTCAACGCACCCGGCTCGTAGCCCCACGTCCGATAGCCGTAGGTATCGACGCGGTCGATCCCCCCATCCGTCCGGTAGAAGGTCAGCCAGCGAATCGGCGGGTCGTCGTCGTACTGTTGGGAGCGTGCAATCTCCCGCCCCTCCGCGTCGTAGACCCACTCCGCCTTCCGGGAATCGCCCCACGCGTTCGAGTAGAGGCGCAGAAAGGGCCGGCCGTCTTGGTACCAGGTCCTCTCAGTGCTCCGATAGCCGTTGTCCTCCCAGTAGGAGTGCTCCACCACGTTGCCTTGCTCGTCGCGCCGCTCCAACTCGCCGAGGCCGCCGTCGGGGCGCCACGCGCGCATCGAGCAAGCATGCGGGTAGTGACGCCCCGGCAAGAACCGGGGGGCGCTCTCGTCGCAGGGAGCCGGGCTCAGCGAGTAGTCGCCGTCGAGCGGCGAGAGGAGGCCGCCACCCGCATCGAGACCCTCGGGTGTGCCAGCGTCGGGGCGACCTACGGTGCCGTCGGGTGTTCCGCCCGAGTCGGCGCCGGGCCCGTCGGACACCGAGGAATCGAGCGATGACGCGTCGGGCCCGCCCGCCACGCTGCCGCAGGCGACAAGAAGAGAGGCACCCCACAAGGCAAGACAGCGGCTGAGGTTCATGGCTGAGTCCTTCTGCCGCAGCGTAGGAACCGCGCGGCCGAGTGGTCAGCCGAGAGACGGGTGCGCATTCAAGCAGCCCGCTGCCGACGGCCTGCGGCTCCGTTCGTGAGCGCCGGGTCGGTCTGGGCGGACCCGCTTCGATGCCAACGGCCCTGCCCCCTCCACACCTCCCGAACGAGGCAGTGGGTGCCGTCGCCACCTGCGCCGGTATCGACAGTCGGCGGACCCCTTTCGAGCCTCTACGACGCCAGCGACCCTGGGCGGAAGGGTCTCGGTGAGCTGGATTTGGGCATGGGGCGTCAATCCCCCATTAACCCGGTTAAGGTGGCTTCAAACCCCCATCGCCCGAGAACGCGCGAAAGAGGACCCGCCCCGGCGGACCTTGGGCCGAGACGACGGCGAGGCGCAGGTCGACGTTGCGAGCCTCACCGCACTCAGGCCCCGCTCACTGCCTTCCATAAGAGCCGACCCGGCATCGGACCTGCTCGCAGGGGTCGCTGTGCCGGCACGCACCGGCCAACGCCCTACGGGTGGCTCGCCAGCCAGCGGAAGGCCTCCGCGGCGTCCTTCGGCCGCGTGTCCGCCTTGCGAAGGATCTCCGCCGCCTCGGTCGCCACCGCCCGAGCGCGCTTCCGGTCGCCCTTCTCCCAGAGCGCGCGCGCCAGCCCCATGCGCAGCTGCGCGGCGAAGCGCGGCTCGTGGAGCTCAGGGAAGGGCGCCTCGAGCCCGCGTTGGTAGGCGGCGATGGCTTCGGGCCAGCGGTCGAGCGAGGCGTAGGCGTCGCCCAGGTTCGCGAGCTCCTCGAGCATCTCCGGCCCGAAGTGGCGCGGCTCGGCGTCGATGAGCGCCGTCCCCGCGACCTCGTCGGCGAGCCCCGCCTCGCGCTCGCCCAGCTGGACCCTGGCCGCGCCGCGAGCGCACAGGGCCGAGCCGCTGAGCGCGTCCTTGCCGTCGTTGAGCCGGTAGAGGCGGTCCGCCTCGCCGCGAGCCTGGTCGGCCTTGCCCAAGTCCAGCCGGATGCGGGACAGGACGAGCAGGGCGAAGCTGGTGACGCGGTGCTTCTCCCCCAGGGCGCGCTCGCTGCGGGCGGCGACGTCGACGGCGACCGACTCGGCCTCCGCGGCCCGGCCCAGCACCCGCAGCAGCATGGACTCGTTGTTGCGGAAGAGCAGCGTCTGGACGTGGTCGGGCCCGAGCACTGGCTGGACGATGGCCACCGCCCGCCGGACGTGCTCCAGGCCCTCCGCCTCGCGGCGCACGCGGCCGAGCGAGACGCCCACGTTGTTGAGGGCGCGGCCGGTGAGGTAGTGGCTCTCGCCGAAGACCGCCCGCCGCAGCTCGAGCGCCCTCTGGCCTTCAGCCAGGGCATCCACCGGACGCTGCATCTCGAGCAGCACCGCGCAGCGGTCGCTGTGGACGTCGGCCTGGAGCGCCGGTTCGCCGCCACCCACGGCCTCGAGCGCCGCCACCGCGAGCTCGCCCCACGCCAACGCCTCGACGGGGCGATCGTCCAGGGCGCCCAGCACGTACATCAGCCGCGAGGCCGCCGCCGCCAGAGTCGCACGGTCGTTGCCGGCCTCCGCGCGGGCCACCGCGGAGTAGAGCGCCGCCTCCGAGCCCTGCAGGTCGTCGCGCTCTTCCAGGAGCAGCCCTCGCTGGTGGGCGATCCGCGCCTGGAGCGGACGCCAGCCCAGCTTCGCCGCGTCGGCCTCGAGCGGGTCGAGCAGCGAGAGCGCCGCGTCGTACTGGGCGGCCACGCGGTGCAGCCGGGCCCGGTCCAGCCGCTCGTGCAGGTCGTGGATCGACGCGCGTGCGGCTGGATCCGCGGGCGGCTCGACCGCCTTCTCCAGCGCCGAGGCGTCGGCGCACGAGGCCAGCGGCGAGAGCGAGCTCGCCACCTGGAGCGCGCGGTCGACGAAGGCGGCATCGGCGTGCTCGACCAGGCCGGCGAGCGCCCGCAGCTCGGCCAGGCGCCGGTCGAGGCACGCGCTGCGCAAGCCGAACAGGTGCGGGCTCTCGGCACCCCGGACGAGCGAAGCCTCGCACGCCTGCTGCGCCATCGTCCCCCAGCCCTCCGCATAGCGGTCGAGCAGCGCTGAGAGGGAGTCCCAAGTCTGCGGCGCCCGCGGATGGCCCGTCGCGAGCAGCGCCTGCCCTGCGGCCTGGCGCCGGGAGGGGTCCCAGACACCTGCGAGGCGTGCCCGGCTCTGGTCGCAGAGGCTGCGCTTGCCCAGCTCCGATCGGGCGAAGAGTGCGGCGGCGACGAGGGCCGCGACCAGGGCGGCGATGGCGGGGAGCGAGCGCCGGCGCCTGCGCCACGGGTCGTCGGCCAGGGCGGCGAGCATCTGGCCCATCGACGGGAAGCGCGCAGCGGGAGCCTTGGAGAGCGCGCGCACGAGCACCTGGTGCACGCGGGCGGGCACCTGGGACCCCGCCGGAGGGGGCCCGAGCTCGCACTGGCGGACCGCGAGGAGCTGCTCCTCGAGGCTCGTGCCGCCGAACGGACGCTTGCCGTACAGCGCCTGCCACAGCGAGACCGCGAAGGCGAACTGGTCGGAGAGCGCGGTGGCCTTCTGGCCTTCAAGCTGCTCCGGCGCCAGGTAGCCGGGCGTGCCGGCGAGCGCGGGGATTTGCGAGCCGGACGGGGCAGGGCCAGGCAGCTCGGCGATGCCGAAGTCGGTGATGCGGGCGACGCCGTCGGCGCTCAACAGCACGTTGGCCGGCTTGATGTCCCGGTGCACGAGCCCCTTCTCGTGCGCAGCGGCGAGGCCCTTCCCGGCCGCCAGGAACACCTGGAGGATCTCCCTCCAGCTACGTTTCGCCGCGCGCAACCAGCGGTGCACGTCTCCGCCGTCGACGAAGTCCATGGCCAGGAAGACGCCGCTCTCGTGCTCGCCGACGTCGTGGACGGCGACCACGTTGGGGTGCGACAGGCTGGCCATCGCCTGCGCCTCGTGGAGCAGCTGGGCCTTCCCGCCCGTCTCGTGGGCCCACAGGAGCTTGAGGGCCACCTTCCGCTCGAGCTGCAGGTCGTAGGCGACGAAGACCTCGCCGTGGCCGCCGGCGCCCAGCGAACGCAGGGTCAGGTAACGGCCGATCCGTTTGCCGGTGCCCGGGGGCGGCGGCAGGAGGATCTGGGCGGAGGGTGGCGCGTGAGGCTCAGGAGAGTGCTCGGCGGTGTTCTCGGTCAGCGTCGGCGCGAGCGAGTCCGGACGGTCGCGGAGGAGCGCCTCGAGCCGGCGGGCGCACGCCGTACAGGTCCGCGCGTGCAGCCGGGCCATGGAGGTCTCCTCGAGGCTCGCCTGCTTGCATTCGATCCGGGCGAACACCACCTCGGAGATGCACTTCGTCTCGGCCAAGCGGAGCCTCCCGGGGGCGGGGAGGATAGCATGGCGCTCCTCGGTGGCCGGCGACCGGGCGCGTCGGCGACTAAGAGAGGAAGAGCGAAGGAGGAGTCGCGATGGAGCTAACGACGGGAGCGCAGGCGCCAAGATTGACCCTGAAGGGGCTCGCCGGTCCGCGGGAGATCCCCGCGGTGGGCAAGCTTCAGGCGCTCTTCTTCTTCAAGGTCAGCTGCCCCACCTGTCCGCTGGCGGCGCCCGCGGTCGAGCGTCTGCGGCAGGCCTACCCGGCCCTGGACGTCGTCGCCGTCTCGCAGGACGAGGCAGACGAGTCGAAGTCCTGGGCGCAGCAGCACGGGCTCGAACCCGGTCTGCTCGCCGTCGAGGGAGCAGGGTACCCGGCCAGTGCCGGCTTCGGCCTCGCGGCGGTTCCGACGCTGGTCCTCGTCGACGGCAGCGGGAAGGTGGCGGCGGTCCAGGAGGGCTGGAGCCGCAACGGCTACGACGCGCTGGCGGGGGAGGCGGAGCGGCTCGTCGGCGCGGCACCGGTACCCATCGCGCCCGCCGAGGGCCCCGCGTTTCGGCCTGGTTGAGGCTCCAAGCACCTCGACTCGTGAAGTCGAGCCTTCAGACTCTGGACTTTGGGAGCGCCACGTCGCTTCGGGCTCTGGGCAGCGACCTCGCCTGCTGCGAGCTCGTGGCCGCGCCTTGTTGATGAACGCTGACATATCTTATGCAGGCCGTCGTGCCGCGTGAGGCTCAGCCGGGCTTGAGCTTGATGCCGGCCGGGGCGTCCGCCTTCTTGCCCTTGGCGCTCACCCACAGCGCCAGGGCCAGCAGCGCCACCGCGAACAGCGTCCAGAGCACGGCCCAGATGATCGACGGGATGTGCGTCGCCTTGGCGAGGATCGCGGCGTCGGTCCCGGCCCGGCGCTCGGCGCTCCACAGGTCGTCGCGCAGGTCGAAGAGCGCGTAGAGCGAGTTGAAGACCGCCAGGAACGTCGCCAGGAGCTGCGAGCCGTCCTTGGGCAGGAATCTCGCCGCGAGCCCCAGCGCCAAGGCCATGCCCAGCGTGACGCCGAAGGTGAACAGGCTGCGCGCCCAGAACACCAGCACGAAGACCAGCCCCGCGGACATCGCCGCCAGCACCCACTTGCCGGCCCGGAAGCGCAGGGTGGCGATGAGCAGCAGCGCTCCGGAGAGGGCGCTGCCCAGGTAGCCGGCGGAGTCGTCAGCACGGTGTTGAAGAAGGTCGGCTCGTAGCGGAACTGGCACAGCCCGCCCTGGAGGCTGTCGATGGTGATCGACTCGACGGTGCCGCCCGCGAGCTTGGCAGCGAGGGCGTGCCCCGACTCGTGGATGAGCACCACCAGGAGCTTGAGCGGGTAGATGGCCGTCGTGTCCCAGGCGAGCACGCCCACCGCCACCGCGACGACGATGGCGCCCACCTTCTTGAAGTCGATGCCGCCCATCGAAGGCTCCAGGCTCAAAGGGCCGGTCGAGCCGGTCAGGACAGCCCCGGCACTCCCGCATCCCCTACGAACACGTCCTTGTCCACCAACATGCCCTCGGCCGACAGACGGCGGGGCAGCTCGCGCAAGGCCGGGTAGTCCTTGATGAAGTCGTTGAAGGCCTTCTGGGGCAGGTAGGTCAGCATCGCCTGCTCGGTCGCGCGGATGGAGCAGTTGGTGGGCGTGCCCGAGAGCGCCGAGACGATGCCGAAGAACTGGCCGCGGTCGAGCTGCGCCAGCTCCTGCTCGCGCGCGCCCATCAGCCGCTTGGTGATGTTCAGGCGGCCGGCGACGACCAGGAACAGGCCGTTGAACACCTCGCCCACCGACACCACGGCCTGGCCGGGGGTGAGGCGCTTCTGGCGGAACTGGGCGATGAGCGTGGCCCGCGCCGTGCCGTCGAGGTCCTCGAAGATGGGGGAGGAGGCCAGGAAGTTCTCGAGCAGCCGCTGCTTGAAGAAGCGCGAGAGCGCCGCCTTCGCCTTCGGGTGCACGCGGATGACGTTGGCGAGCGAGCTCGCGGGGATCTCCAGCACCGAGGCCGTGCCCACCGCACGCGCGTTCGCCGCCCGCTTCTTGCCGGCGAAGAGCCCGAACAGGCCGAAGGGCTCGTTGGCGCCGAAGCGGCGCAGCACCACGTCGCGCTTCTTGAGCTTGCGCATCACCTCGACGGTGCCCTCGGCGACCAGGAAGAAGGAGTTGGCGTCCTCGCCTTCCTTGAAGATGAGGCAGCGGTCGCCCACCGTCCGCAGCTTGACCAGGCGGGTCAGCTCGATGAAGGCGCCGCGGTCGAGGTCGGAGAAGAGCGGCACGCCCTCCAGCCGGCCGATGACGTCCTCGGGGTCCGCCGGAGAGCCCTCGGCCGAGTCCTCGAGGACCTCGATGGCGTCTTCGCCGACCTCCATCTCGCCGGTGATCTCGTCGGGGCGGTCCAGGACCTGGCCCTGCTCGTCGTAGAGGTCGATCTCGCCGCGCGAGTGCAGCTCGGCCAGCACGTCGGGCGGGACGAGCGAGGGGACCGCGGCCGTCGAGACCGGCGGGGCCTCGGAGGAGGCGCCGATGCTCTCCGCCTCGTGGACCTTGAGCAGCTCGGAGGCGTCGAGCACCTTCTTCGGGTCCTCGAGATCCGGCTCGATGGGGTGTGCCACTCCGAAGATGGGCATGGCCACCCGGTGGGTGGGCTCGCGGGGGAGGGCGGCGCCGGAAAGGCCCGCGGCTCCGGCCGGTGCGGCGGTCGCGGCCGCCGAGGCGACCGCGGCGGCGGCGCCTGCCGTGGAGAAGCGGTCCGCCAGCCCGGCGAACGCCCGCTGCTCCTGCGGCATCACCTCTTCCATCTCCTTGGCCAGCGCGAGCGCCTTGACCGCGTCCCCGTGCTTGGAGAGCGCCTCGATGGCCGAGCGGTACCAGGTGGCGGCTTGCGCCGTGTCCCCCAGGATCCGGTAGGCGCGGGCGACGTGGATCCGCTCGGAGGCGCTCTGGGCCTTCTCGCTCACCGCGTGGCGCAAGACGAGCAGCGCCCGCGCGACGGCCCGGCGGCGGCGATTGTCGTCCTTGCGCGGGCGCAGGCTCATGGGGCGCCGACGCTCTCAAAGAAGGCGCTCGGTTGTCAATGCGACCTAGGGGCCGGCAGCTTGCCGGGCAGGCGGGCGGTGCCAATGCTCCCACGGGAGCGGCGGGCCACCGCGTCCGTCGAGGGACGTCACGCCGGCACGAGGCCGGCGGTCCGTGGCCAGGGGGCCGACAAGGGGGCGGGGGATGCGCACGGTGCGGGGCTGGGGGGCGATGGTCGCGGTGGTGGTGGCGGTGCTGGTCGGGGCGGGGCTGGCGCTGTCCTTGGGGGGCTGCGCGGGCAACAAGGCCGTCCGGGGGGAGCCCGCGGATCCCGGGGATGCGCCGCAGAAACCCGCCCAGGACGTGCCGGCGCCGATCCCAGCGGGCGGGGACGAAGCGTCGCCGCCGGATGCCAAGGCCCGGCCGGGGGACGAGGCGGCGCCGAAGCTGCCGGCGATGCCGGCCGTCGACCCCAAGACCGCCGCCAAGGACCACGGCACCACCTTCGTCGACCGCGAGAACGGCTTCACGATCGGCAGGCCGGGCCGGGCCTGGAAGTTCCGCCCGGGCGAGGCGATGAACACCGAGAACATCGTCGTGCCGCTGGTGATGTCCGACGAGAGCACCGGGGCGCAGGTGGTGGTGCAGGTCGCGCCGGCGGTGGCCAGCCCCGCCCAGTTCGCCGAGCGGCTGACGAGCGGCCTCAAGTCGCGCGAGGGGTTCGCCACGAGCGAGGTGCAGCCCATCCCCCTGGCCGACGGCGCGGTGGGCTTCGACTTCCTGGTGGGCGACCAGGTCCACGGGCGAGTGGCCATCATCGAGGGCTCGGCCGGGCGGGTCTACGTGCTCCTGGCGACCTGGCCGCGGGGCTCGCCGGAGGGCGTGGAGACCGACGTCGACTTCATCCTCGGGTCGATGAAGACGGGTGAGTAGGCCTCTGGGGCCCGACCGTCCGACCCATTCGGTGGAAGCCGAGTTCCCCCTACCTTCAGCAAGCGTGGCTGGGAGCCAAAGCGAGAGCGGGAGCCCGGGACGATCCCAGGCTCCCGCTCGGGTACTTCAGGAAGGCGGGCCGAGGCCTACTCCATCACGGTCACCACGACGTGGGCGTTGGTGACGTTCGCCCAGTCGGTGACCTTCATGTTCTTGCCCATGCACAGCGTCAGGTCGTCGGCGGCCTTCTTGGCGGCGAGCTTGTCGGTGCGGTCGCAGGTCAGGTAGGCGGTGCCGTCCTTGTCCTCGAGCAGCACGCGCATCTCCACCTTCACCTTCTCGTCGGTGGGGTTGGAGAGCAGCAGCATGACGCGCGGGTGGCAGTTGGCGTTGGGCTTGTTGTCGTTGGCTTCCCTGACGTCGTACTCCGACGGCGCGCCAGTGACGACCACGCGGTCGATGGTGATGGGGCCGAGCTTGGTCTTCACCTCGGCCTGGTTCTTCTTGTCGTTGAACTTGAAGACCTTGTCCAAGGTGGGCTGGGACATCTTCACGTTGCCCACGAACTTGACCGAGGTGATCTTCGGCCAGTCGGCGAGCTGCATCGCCTTGGACATGCAGAGCACCTTGTAGTCGCTCTTGGTGCGCGCCGCGACGGTCGCCGTATCGTTGCAGGTCAGGAACTCCTTGCCGGCGTCGTCGACGAGCGAGACGGTCATGTCCAGCGAGAGGCCGATGTTGCCGGGGTTGGCGTAGTCGACGCTGATGCGCGGGCGCCAGGTCTCGTTGGGCTTCTTGTCGAGCTTGGCGAAGGCCTTGGCGTCGGGCTGGTGCTTGACCTGGACCTTGTCGAAGGTGAAGTCGAAGTCCTTCGCCTTCAGCTCGAGGACGGCGTCCTCGTTGGCCAGCTTGGAGGTCTTCTCGACCTTCTCGACGTCCTGCGCGCGGGCGGACGAGGCGGCGCCGGCGAGGAGGCAGGCCGACAGGAGGGCGATGCGGCGAGGGGACATGGCGAAGGTCCTTTTTCGAGAAGCGCAAGCGAAGAGAGCGCGACTTCGGTCCGGCGGGAAGCGAAACGCCGGACCGAAGTCGGAGTCAAGACGATGACCCGAGACCGGACGCGGCTGTGAAAGCGCCTATTCGTCCTTGGGCTCGTTGGCCTCGGCGGCCGTGGGGATGCCCAGCTTCTCCATCCGCCGGTAGATGGCGCCGCGCGACTGCCCCAGCGCCTTGGCCACCATGGCGGGGCGGGCCCCCAGCCGCTTCCAGGTCTTGAGAAAGATCTCGTCCTCCAGGTCCTCGAGCGTCTTGTTGACGATGTAGACGGCCTCGGGGCTGTCGCGGTGGGGGTCGTAGCCGGCCGAGTCCTCGGAGGCCGCGCTGGGAACCTGGGCCGCCTCGAAGAGGATGTCGTCAACGTCGATCTGCTCGCCCCGCCGCAGCAGCAGGCTGCGATGGACGATGTTCTTGAGCTCGCGGACGTTGCCCGGCCAGGGATGCTCGAGCAGCTTGGCCTCGGCCTGCTTGGTCAGCGCCACCAGGGCGTTCGCGGGCGAGAAGGCCTTGAGGAAGTGGCGGATGAGCAGCGCCAGGTCGCCGCGGCGGGCGCGCAGCGGCGGCAGCTGGATGGGCACCACGCACAGGCGCCAGTACAGGTCCTCGCGGAAGGCGCCCTTGCGGATCTCCGCGCGCAGGTCGCGGTTGGTGGCGGCGATGATCCGCACGTCGACGTTCATCGGCCTCGAGGCGCCCACCCGCTTGATCTCGCCCAGCTCGAGCGCGCGCAGGAGCTTGGCCTGCAGGGTCAGCGGCAGCTCGCCGATCTCGTCCAGGAAGAGCGTGCCGCCGTCGGCCTCCTCGAAGGCGCCGCGGTGCATCTTCTCCGCGCCGGTGAAGGCACCCTTCTCGTGGCCGAACAGCTCGCTCTCCACGAGCTCCTTGGAGAGCGCGCCGCAGTTGACCGGGACGAAGGGCTTGCTGGCCCGCGGGCTGCGCTGGTGCACGGCGCGCGCGACCAGCTCCTTGCCCGAGCCGGACTCGCCGAAGATGGCCACCGCGGCCTGGGCCGGGGCGACGCGCTCGATGGTCTCGTAGACCTTCCGCATCGCCTCGCCGCCGCCCACCATGCCCTCGAAGACCGGCACGCCGGTGTCGCTCTTCTCGGGCTTCTTGAGCACCAGCTCGGTCTGGCCCACGCGCACCGGGCAGCCGAGCGGGACCACCGCCTCCACCACCCGCGCGGCGCCGACGAAGGTGCCGTTCTTGGAGGCGAGGTCGACGACCTTGAAGCCGCCCTCGCTGCGCTCCAGGCGGGCGTGGGTGGCGGAGACGAACGGGTCGTCGAGCTGCACGCTGGCCCGCTCGCCGCTGCCGACCACCGCCTCGTCGCGGAAGGGGACGACCCGCTCGGCGCCGTGGGCGGTGACGTGCAGGCGGACCGCGAGGTCGGTGACGTCGGCGGCCGAGTGCGGCTGGACGACGGTCCCCCGGTCGCGGTCCTGGGCGAGGGTGGCGTCGGACTGCGCGCCGCCGCCGGACTCCAAGCGGAAGATGGCGCGCCACTGGGAGAGCCCGACGTCCGCGCCGTCCTCGAGCCTGACCGCGCTCACGCGCTTGCCGCCGACCTCGGTGCCCTTGGTCGACAGGTCGGTCAGGTGGAACGCGCCGTCCTTGCGCTCCACCGCGAACTGCAGGCGCGAGACCGCGGGATCGGGCACCTGGATGTCGTTGGTCTCGGCGCGGCCGACGGTGATGCGCCGGCCCTCGAGCTGCACACGCATCAACTCTTCGGCGCGCCGGAAGAAGACGAGTTCCGCCATGGACGAGAAACCCCCTGCCAGTGGTGACGGCCGCCACATCTAGCAGGGGGGAGAAGCCGTTGGGAAGGCTCTTGGTTGACTTCCCGTCACAGACGGGGAGACAGGTACCGGGCCATCAGCAGCAGGTCGCCCCAGTCGATCTTCGAGAAGGAGAGGGCGACGCCGTCGGAGTCGGTGCGCTCGACGCGGCAGGTGGTCTGCACCTCGCGGTCCTGCCCGGGCAGTGGGATGCGCACGTCGATCTCGCTGGGGAGCCGCGACAGCGGGCCGTCCAGGAACATCCCGGCCATCGACAGGTCGCGGGCGCGGGCCAGCACCTCTCGCGCGCCGACGTGCATCTTCACGAGGAAACCGGCCTGGACTCGGGGGTGCTGCCGCTTCGTCCGCAGGGTCTGGGGCTGCATGTCGGGACCTCCAGTGGGGCGCGGTTCTGTAGGAAAGTGTAGCGACCGGTGCAAGGAATCCGGCCAGACCACAACCGGCGGTGGGCCCCGTCGCCGACGGCCACAAGGGAAAGGCGGGGCTCGGGGCAGCGCAGGCGATTTCTTGGCCGGGTCGCGAGGGATCGATAGACTCCGGCGCATGTCCCTCTTCGAACAAATCCAGGCCGCCGCAGACGTCGTCCGCAAGCGCACCAACCTCAAGCCCAAGGTGGGGATCATCCTCGGCTCCGGGCTGGGCGCCTTCGCCGACTCGCTCGATAACAAGACCATCATCCCGTACGGCGAGTTGCCCGAGTTCCCCACCTCCTCGGTGCCCGGCCACGCCGGACGCCTGGTGGTCGGCATGCTGCAAGGGGCGCCCATCGTCGCCATGCAGGGGCGAGTCCACATGTACGAGGGCTACCCGGCCTGGCAGGCGGCCTTCCCGGCCCGCGTGCTGTGCGCGCTGGGCATCCACTCGCTCGTGGTCACCAACGCCGCCGGCGGCATCCGCGCCGACCTGATGCCGGGCGACCTGATGGCCATCAGCGACCACATCAACCTCTCCGGCGCCAACCCGCTCACCGGCCACAACGACGACCGGCTGGGCCCGCGCTTCCCCGACATGAGCGCAGCCTACGACCCGGCGCTGCGCCACCTCCTGCGCACCACCGCCGACAAGCTGAAGGTGCCGCTCAAGGAGGGCGTGTACGTCTGGCTGTCGGGCCCGTCCTACGAGACCCCCGCGGAGATCCGCTTCCTGCGCACCATCGGCGTCGACGCGGTGGGCATGAGCACCGTGCCCGAGACCATCGTCGCCTCGCACATGGGCGTGCGCGTGGCGGGCATCAGCTGCATCACCAACCTCGCGGCGGGCATCGGGCGCAAGCCGCTCTCCCACGCCGAGGTCGCCGAGACCGCCGACCGGGTGCGCGACCGCTTCACCAACCTCTTGACCCACTTCCTGCCGGCCGTGGCGGAGCACCCGCGCGGCTGATTCGCGTGGAGGCGGGGCTTTTGGTATGAGAGTCGCCGCCGAGCTTTCGCAGGGAGCGCATCATGGCTGACAACGACCGCCGACCGACCAACGAGAAAGAGCCGCAGAGCCGCATGAGCGACCGCCGCGACTCGCCGCGCATCCCCGTCAAGATCTGGGTGCGGATGGTCGACGCCGGCGGGTCCTTCGAGGAGAAGGCCGGCGACGTCGGCGTCGGCGGAGCGTACTTCGAGGACCGGCACCTGCCGGTGGGCAAGGCGGTGCAGCTGCGCTTCACGCTGCCCGGCAAGAGCGACGAGATCCGCTGCGAAGGCGAGATCCTGCGCATCTCCGAGCAGCCCGCGAAGTTCGGGGCGCACGTGCGCTTCGTCGACATCCCGACCGATGCCGAGCTGGCCATCGCCCGCTACATCGACGACCACGAGCTGGACAAGCAGCAGGGCTGAGCGTCCAACCGCTCGGCGACCCTCGACTGTCGTCGAGGCGTGCGGCTCGAGAGGAGAAGCTGACAGGTGGCTGCGAACCGACGCCTCACGCTCTTCGACTGCATCGCCATCGGCATCAACGGCATCATCGGCAGCGGCATCTTCCTGCTGCCGGGCTGGGTGGCGTCGGGGGCGAAAAGCTTGTCCCCGCTGGCCTTCGTGGCCACCGGCGTCCTCTGCGTGCTGGTCGCGCTCTGCTACGCCGAGGTTGGCGGGATGTTTGAGCGCTCGGGCGGCACCTACCTGTACGCCCGCGAAGCCTTCGGTGACGGGGTGGGCTACGGCGTCGGCTGGCTGGTCGCGGTCTCCTGCATCCTGGGCTACTCGGCCATCGCCCGCGGCCTGGGTGAGGAGGTTGCCCGCTGGGCTGGGCTGGGCCAGACCACCTACGGGCCCTCGGCGATCGCCGCCGGGCTCATCCTGCTGCTGGGGCTAGCCAACTGGCGCGGCGTGAAGACCGGCGCGCGCACCAGCGACGTGCTCACCGTGGTCAAGGTGAGCGCGCTCGTCGTCTTCGTGCTCGCAGGCGTCTTCTTCATCCGCGGCGCCAACATCACCGCGCTGGGCATGCCCGACCGCTCGGGCTTCGTCGAGGGGATGTTCTCGGCGCTGTTCGCACTCTCGGGCTTCGAATTCGTGGCGGTGGTGGCCGGCGAGTCGGAGAACCCGCGGCGCAACATCCCGCTCTCCATCGTCGGCTCGCTGGTGGGCGCGGTGGTGCTCTACGCCCTCATCCAGCTCGTGGTCATCGGTGTCTCGCCCACCCCGCCGGGCATGGACACCCCGGTCGCCGACGCCGCCAGCGCCTTCGGCGACGGCCCTGCCTCCGCCGCCGTCCACGTCGCCGCCGTCATCTCGATGATCGGTTTCTGCTCCGGCAGCGCGCTCGTGGGGCCGCAACTGTTCGCCTCGCTCGCGCGCGATGGCGTCCTGCCCAGGGTCTTCGCCCGGACGCACGAGGTGCGCGGGACCCCCACCGCCGCCATCGCGCTCGTCACCCTGGCCGCCGGCAGCGCGGTGTGGGTCCAGAGCTTCAAGCAGTTGGCGGACCTGACCATCGTCACCCTCTTCGCCCAGTACTTCCCCACCTGCCTGGCGCTGATCATCTTCCGGCGCTGGCGGCCCGACGCCGTGCGGCAGTTCAAGGTGCCGCTCGGCGCGACCATCCCGCTCGTCGCGCTGGGGGTGATGTCGCTGCTCGTCTACAAGATGGACCCGAAGTCGCTCGTGCTCGCGGGCATCATCCTCGCCATCGGCATCGTGGTGGTCATCATCACGCGGCTGGTGGAGGGCAAGCCGGCCGAGCCTAAGGTCGCCCAACAGGCCGAGGCGCCCAAGCAGGGCTGATGCGCTCGCCCGGCGAGCACGGCGCCGGGATCTCTCGCCCGAGCGAGTCTTTGCTAGAGTCGTGGGCGATGCGCGCCACGCTCTGCTCGATGTGCCTCGTCGTCCTGCTCGTGCCTCTGGCTGCGCGAGCCCAGGATGCGGGACGGAGCATGTCGAGTTCCGTGCCCATGGCCGCCGCGCCATCGCCATCCGACGCGGTGGGGGGCTCCGGCGCTGCCGCTCCCACTCCTGCTCCCGCGCTCCCCAAGCTCGACGGGCTGACCGTGTTCCTGGACGCGGGCCACGGCGGCAAGCTCGACGGAGCCGTCGGGGCCAAGGGCGAGAAGGAGAAGAACGTCGCCCTGGCCATCGTCAAGCGCCTCAAGGACGAGCTCGCCAAGGCCGGCGCCAAGGTCCTGCTCACCCGCGCCGCGGACGTCGACGTGGATCTCTGGGACCGGATGACCAAGGCCAACGACGCCAAGGCCGACCTCTTCGTCTCCGTCCACCTCAATGCCATGCCCTTCGGTCGGGCCCGCGCCATCACCCATGGCGTGGAGACCTACTTCCTGTCCGCCGAGACCACCGACGAGCAGGCGCAGCGCGTGGTCGCGGCGGAGAACGGCGAGACCAAGCGGCTCAAGCGCTCCACCGACCCCCTGGCCAACATCCTGGATGACCTGGCGCAGACCGAGGCCCACCACGATGCCTCCGCGTTCGCCTATGCGGTGCACCAGCAGCTCATCGAGGACCTGGGCGCGGCCGACCGGGGCGTGCAGCAGGCGCCGTTCATCGTGCTGATGGGCGCGCAGATGCCGGCCATCCTGGTCGAGGTGGGCTTCATCTCCCATCCCGACGAGGGCAAGCGCCTGTCGGACAAGGAGTACCAGGGCCGCGTCGCCAGCTCGCTCGTGCAGGGCATCGGGGCGTTCGTCGAGGAGAACGGCAAGCACCTGAAGGCCTTGCCGGCGGCAAAGAGCGTCAAGCCCGCCGAGGGCAAGAAGGCCATCGAGGCGAAGGCGCAGTGAGCCGCGCTCCCGCGCGTTGACGCGTCTCGAGGCCGCCGGTAGGGTGCGCCACCTTTCATCCCGTCAAGGAGAGACGAATGCCCCGCTCCAGTGGCCGTGGCCCGAGAGACCTTCGCCCCGTCAAGCTGACTGCCGGCTTCACCAAGCACGCCGAAGGCTCGGTGCTGGTCGAGTTCGGCGACACGCGCGTCCTGTGCACCGCGTCCATCGACGAGAAGGTGCCGCCGCACGTGATGGGGACGGGCAAGGGCTGGGTGACCGCAGAGTACGGCATGCTGCCGCGCTCGACGCACACCCGCACCAACCGCGAGGCGGCCAAGGGCAAGCAGACCGGCCGCACCGTGGAGATCCAGCGGATCATCGGCCGGGCGCTGCGGGCGTCCATCGACATGGGCCTGTTGGGCCCGCGGACCATCACCCTGGACTGCGACGTGCTGCAGGCGGACGGCGGCACGCGGACCGCGTCAATCACCGGCGGGTACGTGGCGATGGCGCTGGCCTGCCAGAAGCTGCGGGCCAAGGGCGTCATCGTGCAGGACCCGATGAAGTTCCCGGTGGCGGCGGTCAGCGTCGGCGTCATCAACGGCGTGCCGATGCTCGACCTCGACTACGGCGAGGATAGCAACGCCGACGTGGACATGAACGTCATCGCCACGGGGAACGGCGAGTTGATCGAGGTGCAGGGCACCGCCGAGGGCAAGGTCTTCCCGCGAAAGACCCTCGACGACCTGCTCGACCTGGCGCTCGAGGGGATCCAGAAGATCGGCGAGATCCAGAAGAAGGCGCTGTCGTGAGCCTGAAGCTCGTCTTCGCGACGACCAACAAGGGCAAGCTGGCGGAGCTGAAGGGGCTCGTCGCCGGCCTGCCGCTCGAGGTCGTCTCGCTCAAGGACGTGGAGGCCGTCGAGGTCGTCGAGGACGGCGAGACCTTCGAGGCCAACGCGGTCAAGAAGGCCAGGACGTACTGCGAGCGGACCGGGCTGCCGGCGCTCGCCGACGACACGGGGCTGTGCGTGGATGCGCTGGGCGGCGCGCCTGGCGTGCACTCCGCCCGGTACGCGGGCGTCGAAGAGGGCGCGGTGCTGGGCGATTCGCACGCGCGCTACGCGGCCAACAACAAGAAGCTGCTCGCGGAGCTCGCCAGCGTGCCGACCGAGAAGCGCGGCGCCGAGTTCCGCTGCGCCATCTGCCTGGCCGTGCCGGGGCAGGAGCCGGTAGTGGTCCATGGCATCTGCCGCGGGCGCATCGGCTTCGAGGCGAAGGGCGGCCATGGGTTTGGCTACGACCCGCTCTTCGAGCTGCCGGAAGAGGGCAAGACGCTGGCGGAGCTGACGCCCGAGGAGAAGAACCGCATCTCCCACCGGGCGCGGGCGTTCCAGGCGATCAAACCGCATCTGGAGAAGCTGGCCGCGCAGGGTTGAAGCCAGCTTGCAAAGTGACGCTGGGTCGTCTAAGCAATCGCTGTCTTTTCGGGGCGTAGCGCAGCCTGGTAGCGCACCTGCCTTGGGCGCAGGTGGTCGCTGGTTCAAATCCAGTCGCCCCGACTGGCGAAGGGCCCGGATGGAATTCCGGGCCCTTTCCCTTTTGTGCTCCTGCTGTGCTCCTGCGGCGGTCAGCGCGCTGGTGTCGCGGACTTGCGGGACCTGGGTCAGGGCGACCGGGCCCGGCCCGCGCGCCCCTCCGCCGGGGCCGTCGGGCTCATCGTCGGGCCCAGCGCCCTCGGGCGCGGCCACGGCCTTCCGCAGCGGCAGCACCTTGCCCTCGATCAGCTCGACGCGCAGCTTGCCGACTTCGCCGCAGATCGCCTGCCACGGGATCGAGGTGTAGAGGTCCATCACGTCCCCGCGCGCGCCGTGCGTCACCCACCGCAGCAGGTCGCCGAGGCGCACGCCAGAGCGCGGTCATCAACGGCCGGAAGGTCGAGTACGTGCTCTCGGACCAAAACGTGCGCATCAAGGGCGGGCCCATGCTGCGCCAGGTCGTCCGCCTGTCCCACGGCGGCCACCAGACCCCGGTGCTCACCTCGCGCCGCGACCTCTCGGCCATCGAGGTCGCCTTCCACATGTTTGAGCGGTGGCGACAGGAGAACTTCTTCAAATACCTGCGCGAGGAGTACGCGCTCGACGCGCTGGTGGACTACTCCGTGGAGCCGGACGACCCGGACCGCGAGGTCCCCAACCCGGCGCGCAAGGCCATTGACCTGCGACTCAAGGAGGCCGTGACCGAACTCGACCGACTGCGCGCCGAACACGGCATCGAGGCCACGATGAACATGCAGGATTTGCAGTCCTTCACCCAACGCAACCGCAAGCGCGTCGATGCCGTGCTTGCCGCGCTCGGAGTGGTCATGCGCCTCGAGAGGAATCGAGCGAGCATCCCCGCGCGAGTGCCCGTCGGGACGGTGAAGGAGGAAGTGGTCAAGCTCGCTCCCGAGCGCAAGCACCTCACCAACCTCTTCAAGATGGTCGCGTTCCAAGCCGAGAGCGATCTCGCGCGCCAGATTGCCCCGTGCTACGCCAGGGCCGAGGACGAGGGCCGCACACTGACCCAGACCGCACTCAACTCGGCGGCCGACATCGAGGTCCGCAAGAACGAACTCGTCGTCACGCTCGCGCCGCTGAGCTCGGCGCACCGGTCCAAAGAAGTGGCAGCGCTCTGCGACGAACTGACAGCCCGCCGCGTGGCTTTCCCGGGCACGAACTTGGTCATGCGCTGGTCCGTCCGTCCGCCGCAGTAGCCGCCAAAATGGACAAATCCGGCGGGGTCTATGTCAGGAGGTCTGGAATCGCCGAGCGAAGTCGCGAGCGACCATTGCGCCCTCGTGGAGCCGCTTGGCGAAGACCGGCCTTTCCATCAGTTCAACCTATCCGTGACGAGCTGGCGCGCACTACGTTCCAGCAAGCGCCCCAAAGGTCTCGAGGAGCCACTGGTCAGGGGTCTCCGGCGGCCCCCAACTGTCTGCGACTCGAGCGAAGACGGCGATAGGAGCAGGCACCCCGGTACGAGAGTACGCCTCGAGCCGGTGGTGACCATTGAGGACGACGAGGTTCAGAAAGCGCTCCTGCCACTCTCCCTGGATTTCCCGCTCGTCCACCCAGCCCAAGGCGACCACGCACGGCCGCTCACCCTGCTCAATGCGACGCTGGAAGTCGCAAACCCGGGCCTCGTCCAGGTCTGCCAGATTCCGCGACGGCACCACGATGGGATACGTGTTGTTCTCCAACCGAGCGCCTTGATAGTGCGTGGTGCCGGGCCATCGTGATGCCACGGCGTCGTCCTCGACCACCTCCTCGCCCCCGCGGAACCTATCGCGCCCAACGAACCACGAGTCTCGGGCTCGCTGCTCGTCGACTCGCTCGACGCGCAAGGAGAGCAAGCTCGCCAAGTAGCGCCCGCTGCGGAGTTGTCGGAGCAGCGGGGTCCATGCCTTGACCCATCCCGGCGTCAACGGAGCCTCTGAGATTTCCATTTGCGTGGCTACGGTCGCGACGTCTTCGCCCGGCCACGCGACCAGGCGGAGCAAGGTCTCGCACGTCCCGCAGGTCGAGCCGACGTCGTAGACCCGGCTGCCACCGACGTACAGAGAACGCTCCCAGCGAGGCCACGGAGTTCCGGGCGTCGGCGGGTCGAAGTCGAATCTCAAAGCCCCCAGGCCGAATTCCACAGAGAAGGAGACGAGGGCTCGACCAAGGGCGTGAAGGTCGCCGACCATCGGCGCAGGCGGTCTCGCAAGCCGGCCATCGTCATACGCGCGCAGCCACTCTCGCCTCAGGCGCTCCTGCGCCCCTGGCTCCCTCCGACCGTCGTCGACCACCGGGTCCACGCCTGCGAGCACCCAGAGCGCATGCGTGACGTCCCAAATCTGGTCGGCGTCCGCCTTGCGCAGGCTGTCGACCAGGATGGGGATGACCTCGCGGCTGCCCAGCATCTCAAGTGCTGCGGTAAACGCCGAGAAAACCCGGCCACGCTCCGTCGGCAGTCGGGCAGCGATGGCGTCCGCGAACCGCACTGCTCTCAAGTGCCCGATGGCAATCGCCGCCTGCATCCGTTCGTCCGAGTCTTCCGCCTCGAGCGAATTCACGATGTGGTCGGCGAGTTGGGCGTCGCCCGTCATCGCTGCGGCGGGAATTGCAGCGACTCGAATGGCCCGGTCGCGATGGGCAAGGAACGGCACGAGCATGGGGCCGTCGGCGCGCCCGAGCCGCGGTCCCAGTGCGCGAAGGGCCGCTGCAACATCGTCCGGCTCCGGCATCCTCAGGAAGTCTCGGAGGGCAAGCGCCGCCTCGGCCAGGTGCTTCATCTCGCCGAGCAGCGATATGAATGGGCGCGCAGAGTAGTCAAGCAGTCCAGCGGCCCTCCGCCGACGAATCTCGTCAACGAGGCTCGAGTCGGCCGCCGGGAGAAGCTTCTCGATGACCTCCCAGACCCGCGGGCCGGCTTTGGCCAGCTCGTCCAGCAGTGCGATGGTCTCTGGCCGCATGGCGGGCATAGGTAGCACAGCCAAGCACAGCCAGGGGTGCTGCGGGACGGGAAGGGTCGGCGCGGATTCTTTCCGGCCTGAGTTCTTGCACGACGCCTTGCGAATGCGCGGTTCGCCTGCGGCGAGGCGAGGGCGAGCCGCTCACGCCACGTCCAGCACCTTCACCGCCTGCCACTTCACCTTGGCGTCCGACGAGAACCACCCGTAGTGCTTCACGGCGAGGTTGATGTTCGAGTGCCCGACGAACTCGGACACGGCGGTGACCGGCATGCCACGGGTGAGCAACCGCACCGCGAAGAGGTGCCGCAGGCTGTGGAAGGTCACCTTGCGGTTCTGACGCACCGAGCGCGACCGGCCCAGGACCGGCTCATTCAAATCCAGTCGCCCCGACCACGGAAGCCCGCGAGTCCGCAGGGATTCGCGGGCTTCGTTCTTGGGTGCGCTCGCCCCCCCGGCGTCCGCCCTTGCTGCGCCCTTGTCGCTGCCTGGGTACCCTCCGGCAGCTCCATGTGGCTGTGTCTGCATCGACGGCGACGGCAATGGGCTTGGCCTTCGGCGCTGGCGCAGACAAGTGCCGCCGCTACTCGTTCGTCTTCCAGTCGGTGACCACGCCGTCGGAGCAGATGAGCAGGATGTTGGCGTTCGGGTGCCGACATCCTTCGTACAGCGCCAGGTGGCACTGGTACTTGACCACCCGGCCGCGTGGCTTGAGCATCTCGCAGTCGAACAGCTTCGAGGTGGCTTCGGACTCCGGCATGCCCATGATCTGGTGCATCTTCTGTTGCACCAGCGGGAAGCGCTCTTCCCTAGAGATCTTCGGCTTGTCTTCGCAGTTCGCTTGCGAAGCCCGGTACCTCTCGCGGTAGGACCCGTCCGCCTCGTCCACCTTGGGTGCGTGCGAACACGCCAGCACCAGCGCGACCACGACGACGACCAGCACTTGCGGTTGCATTCACGCCTCCCGTGGCCTGCGATTTTCGCGCTGCTGCTGGCGGCGCGGCAACCAGCAAGAGGCTCCCCGAACCAGGCATCCAAGACTCGGTGGCAGCTACCGGCCCTTGACCGTGTACTCCGCCTTGCCGGTCCCCTGGGACACGGTGAAGGTCGTCGCGCTGTCGACTGCGATCACGATGTTCCCCAGCGACTTGGTGGAGTCCTCCGTCCGCCACACCGCCGAGTCCACGTCGGCCAGGCGATTCATCGTTGAGGTCGCAGGATGGCCGAAGGAGTTGTCGAACCCGACCGAGATGAGCGAAGTCGTCGGCCGGATATCGGAGAGGAATCCATTGGTCGAGGACGTGGCAGATCCGTGGTGGTGGACCTTGTAGACGTCGACCTTGCCCGCGCGTGAGCCGATCGACGACTCCATCGACGAAGTGAGGTCGCCGCCCAGGAGCATCGTGAAGGCGCCGTAGCGCAGCCTGAGCACCACCGAGCGGGCGTTCTCGTCCGTGGTGCTCTCGCCGTTGGCGTTGGCGGCCAGCACCTGGAAGCAGACCTCCTCGCACAGGTTCCAGCTGTCCCCGACCGCGACCTGCCGGCGGCGCCCCTCGAAGGTCGCTGCGTACTGGTCGTAAGACGACGAGTCCGAGGGCAGGCTCGCGCGGCCGCGGTCGTAGGCCATCGCCACCGGCAGGGGATCGCTGCCCTCCTCGAGCTCGTCCAGGCCGCCCAGGTGGTCGGCGTGGTAGTGCGAGGCCACCGCGAAGTCGACGCTGGTCACGCCCTGGGTGCGCAGCCAGCTGCGGATGGTCGCGCCGCTGAAGGTCGGACCGCCGTCGACGACCGCGGCGCAGCCGCTGGGAGCCACGATGGCGATGGCGTCGCCCTGGCCCACGTCGAGCACGGCCACCTTCAAGCCGCCCTCCGCCACGTAGGCGGTGGAGCACGGGTTCCTCTTGCACTCCTCTCCGGAGCAGAGCGGCGCGTGCGCGCAGACGCCCTCCTCGCCGCAGGAGTCGGTGGTGTCGGCGTTGCCGTCGTCGCAGTCCGCCGCGGTGTCACAGGGCTGCGCATGCGGGCAGCCCGGCGCGAGGACCAGCGCCAACGCAGCGAGGGCGAGGAGGTGTGGCGTGGCGGGCGCGGGCCTTCTTGGCTGCACGTTGGCTGCTTCCTCTCGCCCACCCGGTGAGGTGCCAGTCTAGCCCGGGACGCCAGCGCTGGCTCGACGCCGTTGGTCGGCTTCGGGGCGCACCGTCGCCCGCGGCGCGTCGTCCTGAAAGGATTCGCGCGCCGGGCTACTCTTGCGGCCCTCGGTCCACGGGCGGGAAGCGTCGGTCACCGGGAGGAACGGTCGTCCAAGAAATGAATCGGCTCGCGAAATACGGATATCCGCTCTCTTGCGCCGCGCTCGGGATCGCCCTGCTCGCGGCGTACTCCAACCACTTCCACAACGCCTTCCATTTCGACGACTCGCACACCATCGAGAGCAACCTCTTCGTCCGCGACCTGCGCAATGTCCCGCGCTTCTTCGCCGATGCCCGCACCTTCAGCTCGCTGCCGGCCAACCAGTCCTACCGGCCGCTGCTCACCACCACGCTCGCGGTCGACTACGCGTTCTCGGGGCGCTCGCCCGTCGCCTTCCACGTCGACAGCTTCTTCTGGCTCTGCGTGCAGTGCTTGCTGGCGGTGCTCCTCTTCACGCGCTTGACCGGGAGCAAATGGGCCGGCCTCTTCGGCGCCGCGCTCTTCGGGCTGCACAGCGCGGTGGCGGAGACCGTCAACTACGTCATCGCGCGGGGCGACATCCTCTCGACGCTGGGGGCGACCGGATCGATCCTCCTCTACGCCCAGGGCGGACGGGCGCGCCGCTACTTCGTCTACCTGGTGCCGATGGCGTTGGGGGTGCTCTCCAAGGAGCAGGGGGCCATGGCCGCGCCGCTGCTCTTCCTCTACGTCGGGCTCATCGAGCAGCGCCGCACCCTGTTGGGGCTCCTACACCCGCGAGGCTTCTTCGCGGCGCTCGTACCGGCGCTCCCCGCATTCCTCGTGTGCGGTGGGCTCGCGGCCTTCGCGGTGTCCCAGAACACCGGGTACTCCGCCGGCGCCGCCTCGCGCCTGTGGTACCTGGCGACGCAGCCCTACGTGATGGGGCACTACTTCCTGAGCTTCCTGGTGCCGGTCGGCCTGACCGCGGACGCGGACTGGGTGGCCGTCGCGAGCGTCGCCGACCCGCGGCTGGCGGTGGGGCTCGTCTTCCTGGCCGCGGCGCTGACGATCGCCTACCTCGCCTCGCGCGACGACGGGGCCCGGCCCATCGCCTTCGGGATCCTGTGGTTCTTCGTGGCGCTCCTGCCGACCTCGAGCGTCTTCCCGCTGGCCGAGGTGATGAACGACCACCGGATGTACTTCCCCTTCGTCGGCCTCGCGCTGGCCGCCGCGACGGCGGGAAAGCTACTCGCCGAGCGCATGCCGAAGGTGCGCGCGGGGCTGGGCGCGGCGGCCGTCGCCGCGCTCGTCGTGCACGCCATCGGAGTCCATGGGCGCAACGAGGTCTGGCGCACCGAGGAGACGCTGTGGAAGGCGGTGACCGAGGCCAGCCCGCGCAACGGCCGAGGATGGATGAACTACGGGTTGGCGCTGATGGGCCGTGGCGAGTGGGCAGGGGCGGAGCGCTGCTTCACCGAGGCGCTGAGGCTGACTCCCAACTACGGCTACGCCCACACCAACATGGCCATCCTGCTGGGAGCGACCGGCCGGCCGGCCGAGGCGGAGAAGCACTTCAAGCTGGCGGTCGCGCTGATGCCGAGGGTGCCGTCGCTGCGCTACTTCTTCGCGCGCTGGCTCGAGCAGGTGGGCCGGCGCGACGAGGCCGAGACCCAGCTGCGGACCGGGCTGGCGCTGTCGCCGGCGGATCCGGCCTCGCGCGGGCTGCTGATGAAGCTCCTGGCGCAGCGGGAGGCGTGGAGTGAGCTGGCCAAGGCAGCCCGGGAGACGCTGGGCTTCAACTCGAGCGACGCCAACGCGAAGACCTACCTGCAGCTCGCGGAGAAGAACCTGAGCACGAACGGGGGCGGTGTGAAGTAAGAGGTTGGGCGAACGGGCAGCGGAGGAGCGTGCGCCAACTCTGGGATTTCCGCTGACGTGCGGCTAGACTCGCCGCGCTTTTGGGATTGCGCCAGTAGCTCACCTGGATAGAGCAGCGGCCTTCTAAGCCGCAGGCAGTGGGTTCGAGTCCCGCCTGGCGCGCTGTCGTAAGTGCTTGAGGATGTCTCGGGATTCTGGGCACCCAAGGTGACCTCGGGTTGGCCGGAAGCGCCATCTGGTAGGAACCCGGTAGGACGCGGGGGCGGTTCTTGCGCCGGAGCGTGGGCGCCAGCCACGGCCGCCACCGGCTCAAGCTCGGGCGCCGGCAGGGACTTCAGGGCTTCGCGCAGGTCCCCGACGTCGAGGTGCCCGTAAGTCCCCGTCGTGGTCGTGATGGACTTGTGCCGAAGCAGGCGCTGGACGAACTGGGGGCGCACGCCAGCGCGCAGGAGCAGGGTTGCGGTCGTGTGCCGCAAGTCGTGGAAGCGGATCGGCCGCACAACCGCGCGCGGCCAGAGCTTCATGCTGCAGGTGGGGCAGGTGCGCAGGCTCTCGTCGGCGTGCCGCCAGGTGTGCAGTTCAGCCTTCTGCCCCTTGCAGCGCCGGCACACGTGGTCGTAGCCCTCGACGAGCCCGGCGCGGCCCAGCGCAGCGCGCAGCACTTGCTCGAGGCGCACGTCCTCGCGCCGCATGTTGCCGTCGCCGTCCGGGAAGACCAGCTCGCCCTTCGCGGAATCGAGCGCCTGGCGCAGGTAGGGGATCAGGGGCTCGGCAATGGCGATGGCGTCGCCGTGCCCGCCCTTCGTGGTGTCGTTGCGCCATGAGTGGGACACGAGCAGCACTCGGCCCTCGAGGTCGACGTCGGCCTTCCGCAGGCCCAGCAGCTCGCCGCGGCGCATGGCGGTGTAGAGCGCCGCCGCGAACAGGGGGCGCCACTCGTCGGTGAGTTCGGCCAGGAGCGTCGGCACTTCCTCGGCACGGAGCGTCGAATAGGCGCGCTTGATCTCTCGGCGTCGCTCGACGTCGGACACCGGGTTGGGCGCCGTCCAAAGGCCCGCCTTCCGAGCGCGGTTGAAGATGGTGCGCACGGTCGCTCGAAGGTGGTTGATGCTCGCGCCGGAGTGCCCCGCCGCCTCCAGTGAGCACAGGAGCTGGTCGACCGCCGCGGGCGTGACCTGGGGGAGGGTAAGCGCGCCAACCGGCTTGCCGATGATGTGCTTCTCCAGACGGGACTTCTCCCGGCGCTGGCTGCGCGGCGGACAGCGGCTCTTGAGCCACCAGCTGGCGAGCTCTCCCAGCGTCTGCTTCGGGTCTCCGTGCGACGTCTCCAGGCCCTGCCGGCGGCGCCATGCGCGCTGCTCAAGCTCGACGGCCAGGTGCCTGGCCTCGGTCTTGTTCTTCGCTGGGATGCGCTCGGCACGCCGCAGGCCCTTCTCGTCCTTGTAGTCGGCATACCAGACGCCGCACTTCATATAGACGCTCGCCATGGGGTTCAGCCCTCGCGCTTCACGGTAGCACCGGCGTTCGGCTGCAACGGGATCACCCGAGCGGAGGGGGCTGGCGGCAGCTGCTCGCCGCGGGCCCAAGCGCGGACGGCCGCGGGCTCGAAGCGCACGAGTCCGCCCACCCGCAGGCACGGGAGCAGCCCGCGCTCGGTGCGCTGGTAGACCCAGCTCCGGCTGACCTTCAGGAAGGCGGCGACGTCGCGCGCGTCCCAGAGGCCCTCTTCCGACGGCAGCTGCTTCGCGTTCGCGTCCATGGCTCAGGCTCCCTTCGGCTTGCGGTCGGTCCGGGCCGCGTGGAAGGCCTCGGCGGCATCGTCGACGACGGCCGCGAAGGCGTAGGCGCGCCCGAGGGCCGGGAATCCCTGTCGGTCGCACAGGCGGCTCATGGCGGCGCAGTAGCGCGAGCTCTCGGCGGCGGTGGGCTTCGGGGGAAGGCGCAGGGTGGGGGCAGCGGCGGTCAGTGCTTGCACGGCTTCTCCTTTCGGAACTTGGTCAACTAGGGTCAAGGTCATGGCGACCCCCGGAGGATGGCCTCCAGACGGTCCTGGAGCGGCTTCTCTTGGATGGCAGGAACCGGGATGCCGGAGAGGGCTTCCAGGCGTTCGTCGTCGCCAGCGGCAACGGCGGCCCGGATGGCGGCTGCGGTCGGGTTCTGGTGCGAAGCCCCCACCGTCGCCGGGGGTGCTTCGTACCGCTTCGCACCGCCCTCCCCTACGGGGAGGAGCGGGTCGGTGCGATGCAAGGTCCCTTCGCACCGGGCTTCGCACTGGGTGGAAGCGGTTGGAAGCGGTGCGAAGCCCCTCCGAACCCAGCCGCGTTGGGCCTTATCGCCGCTGTTCAGGTGCTCGGCGAGGCCTCGGGCTCGGGCTGCTTCCAGGGCTGCGTCGACCTTCGGCTGGCCGATGTTGACCTTGGCGCGGATCTTGGCGGCGGACAGCGGCTCGGACCCCAGGGAGGCCAGGACCTTGGTCAGGGCGGCTTCCAGGTCGGCGTCCCGCCGTGCCTGCTTGGCGGCGTCGGCTGCGCGCCTCTCGGCTTCGCGTTGGGCCTGCTTCTCGCTCTCCTGGGCCGCCCGCGTCTCGTCGTCCTGGTGCTCGACGGTCCAGCCGGCCCACGCGGCTTCGTCCTCTGCGTCGTCCCGGACGTCGAGCCGCAGGGAGAAGCATCCGGCCCCGCGGGCGGCCTTGATTTCCGCGGCCACGTTCTTGTTGAGCCAGTAGCTCGAGCCGTCCGTGTCAAGGTCGTTGAGGTACAGGCCCGCGTCGAGGGCGCCATGGATGGCGCTGGAACCGCGCATCCTCTGGCCCGGCCGGCGGTCGCGGGTGTTCTCGCTGGCCTTCGCCGCGTGGTGGACGAACAGGACCGCGCAGCCCAGGACGTCGCGCAGGGCGCGCAGCTGCGCCATCACATGGGCCATCGCGCCGGAATCGTTCTCCTCGGCCAGGTGCAGGTCCCGGAGGCAGTCGAGCACCAGCAGGCCGATGGGCCGGGGGAGGGAGCGGCAAGCGACGATGAGCTCGGCCACCTGGTTGTCGTCCTGCAGGTTGAGCGGCTCGCGGGGAACGGCGAACAGCCAGCCATCGACCGCATCAGGCGGGAGGTTCCTGCCCGCGATGAGGGCGCGAACTCGAGCGGCCACGCTCCGGTCCGAGTCCTCCACCATGAAGCACGCGACCGCCTTGCGCTCGGTCACCTCGAACTCGCCGAAGGCAGGGGTGGCCGTCGCCAGCGCCACGGCTTCGTCGAGCGCACACCACGTCTTGGTGGTCTTCGGCTCGCCTGCGATTGCGGCAACGGCCTGGTCGGGTAGCAGGCCTCGCACCAGCCACACGGGCTTGGGGAAGGTGCGGCCGCGCAGTTCGGCGAAGTCGACGAACTGGAAGGCCTTGCGCGCCGAGGGGTGCCCGCGCCGGCGAGACCGCAGGTCTACGAGGGCCTGGGCGGAGCTCCGGGGAGCGCTTCTGAGGGGCGGCGGGAGGCTCAGCCAGGCCGGCGGGCTGTCCGTCGCCGGCGAGCGGCTGGCGCCATCCCTGCGGCACGCACGGCGTTTCCTGAGTCGTGGTCTCGTCGTCCTGCAGAGGGTAGGGGGCGCTCATGCTGCTTTGCTCTGGGCGTTGGAGAGGTTCGCTTGGACCGCGGCGCCACGCTCGTAGGCGGCGGTCTGTGCGTCGACGGTTCCGCCAAGCGCGCGCAGCTCGGCGACGGCGGCGCGGGAGCACCGCTGCGCGGCCAGGTCCTCGGCGGTGAGGCGCCCACGCTGGAGCAGCAACAGCAGGACCGCCACCTCGTCCGCATCGAGCAGCGGGCGCGGAGACGAGCAGGACTCATCCCAGCGGGAGAGAAGGGCCAGGAGCCAAGTCGGCTTCCTCATGACGCGGCCCCGAGGACACTCCGGGGACAGGTGTCGCCGAAAAGTGAGCTACCTGGCCCGCCCTCGATGCGGATGCGCACCGCGAAGGGCCCTTGCTCCTGCTGGTAGAGCCAGCGCACGGGAGCCTTGGGCCCATCGCCTGTGCCCAACCAGGTGGCGACGCGGTCGCGCACGTTCTTGAGTCCGCCCACCACGTTGTCGTCGTCGGCGAGCCGAGGACTCACTCGGGTGAGAGTGACGGTGAAGGGAGGAGCCCCGACGGCTGCCCGGAATGCGTCCGGTGAGCCGTACATGGCGCCAGGGAAGGCGCGCGAGAGCACGCCGTCCACGCGCTGGTGCTCGGCGGCGACGCGGCGCATGCGGGCCATGTGGTGCTCGCGGTGGTTGAGCCCCGTTGTCGTGCGGAACGTGGTGATCAGGATCGTGATGGGGATCAACGCGCACCTCCTGGGGCCGGCGGCTTCACGCCCAGCTGTGGAAGGAGATCGGCAAGGACTCGCTGCATGGGGACGAGGCGTCCCCGGCGTTGCGTAGCCTTGGGCTCGGGTGCGTCGTTGGGGCGTTCGGCCTGGCAGCCGGGCGCCTTTTTCTCTGGGTGCATCGCATCGCGCTTTCTCCTGTCCGAAGAAGCCGCTGCTGAGCCATCAGCAAAAAAAGCGTCGCCAGCCGGGGTTCAGGGTGCAGACCCGAACTCCCGGAGGCGACGTCGTGAACTTCGAGAAATGTGAGGCGCGTGAGCTCTGCACGCTCGCGCGCCGATGTGCCTTGAGTGTCAACCCGACCGAGGACATTCGGTCTGGCTAGGACAAGGCGCAGCATCCGACATTCACCGAAAGTGGAATATCGGCGCACGGCCCGAGGGTGGATGGCTCACCCTGGGAACGGTGTTCCCCGGGTGAACTTCGATCACCCTAGGAAGAGCGGAACTGCTTCTTGAGCGTGTCGAGGTCGCGGGGAGGCTTGAGCCCCAGCCGCTCGAGGGCGTTGCGGATCGCGTCCCACTTGCGGACCCGCTTCGGTCCGGCGCCGTTTGATTCGGGAGGAACGCTGCCCGACCAGAAGCTCGACAAGGCGCACGTACTCTTCGAGCGGTAGTGCCAGCAAGTCCGGGTGCCTCGCTTCGAACGTGACCTTGGCGGACTCGCCAGCTTGATCGCGGCTCAATCCTTCATCGAGAGCCGCCCCTTCGATGGCCGCCACGAAGTCGATGCGGTCCCTGGTGAGAGAGCGCTTGCCGTCGTGAGACGCCTGCTCGATGGCATCTAGGATGCGAGCAGCCTTGTCCGGGTCCGCGAAGGAAGCGGACGCCTCGAGCCATTGCGCCATGCGTGCGAGGTGTTCTGACCAGCCGCGCAGTTGCTCGGCAATGCGCACGCGGTCCTTCGCGCTGTTCTCTGCCATGGCGCCTCCCGGCGCCCTCCTGGAGGAATGCTCGGCCCCCTCCGGAGAAGGGGCCGAGCTGGCTCTGAAGACGGGCGCCGCAGGAGGACGGCGCCGGGTGCCGGGGATCGGCCGGCCCCCTGTCTTCTGGCACACACGAATATCACGGGCCGCCGACATGGTCCGGCCCCTGAGAACGAGCGGCTTCGGCGGCCTTCGTCATGTCGTCGAGGTCAACGCCACGCGAGAGGAGATCGCGGACCTTGTACCAGCGCGCGTGGGCCTGGTCGGCGAGCTTCCCGACGGCGCGCCACTGCTGAATGCCGCCGACGATTGGGCTCAGCTCTCGGCACGCTTCACCGAGCAGGTTCTGCGCCGCCTCAATCTTCTGCATGGCGCGCTGGACGTGCAGCTTCGCGGACTCCTTCGAGTCATAGGGCGCGATCATGGCGCGACCTCGCCAGGAGCCTTGGAGAGCAGGACCGACTGCGCCAGCTTCAGCGCGCGGCGCGCCTGGGCCTTGGTGGAGCCAGGCGGCATCAACACCACGTCGCCAGCGGCCACGAACTGCCCAGCAGAGAGGCGCGGCCAGGTCTTGTACTTGAGAGTCTGTCGGGTCATGGCTCAGGCCCTCGCCGCGCGTTGCTCGCGGGACAGCCTGGACACGTAGCCCTTGGGGTCCTCGAGCCCGCACACCTGCTCGATGGCCTGCCAGTCGACGCCCTTCAGCTTGCGCAGGACCTGCAGCGCGTCCTGCAGCTCGAGCATCGCGGCATCATGCGCCTTGCGCGCCGCGTCCAGCTGCACCTCGGCGGAGACCAGCGCGCCGAGAGCAAAGGCGGCGGAAGCATCGGAGAACGGCTTGACGGAAGACGTGCGACGAGTACGGTTGTCGGTAGCCACGGCGCTGCACTCTCAGTCGGCGCCAGGGTGAGAGGGCCTCGAGCGTTGGCGCGCTCGGGGCTCTCGCGTTTCCAGCCGGGGGCGCCTTGCCCGGCCGGCGAGAAGGTCACTTCTTGATGGGCACCTCGACCAGCGCCGCGTCCAGGTCGGCGGTCCGGAACCGAACGAGCTTGCCCAGCTTGTAGAACTTGACGTTGCCCCTGCGGCACGACTCCCGAAGGGCCTTGGGAGTCACGCACAAGTAGGCAGCCGCTGCTTTCACGTCGAGCCACGGGCCGGCCGGCGGCTTCTCTTCCTTAGCCACGGCCGGCTCCCTTCACTTCCTGCTCGAGCACGTCGAGCCCGCGCATGATGGCAAGGCGGAGCACGGCAGCACGGGAGAGACGCGAGACGGCGAACTCGGGCAGGCGGTCTGCTTTCTTGAGCAGCGCGTCCGCGCGGTCGACGACGTCTTGAGTCAGGGGGACGGGGATGGTGGCGGTGAATCGGGCGGCGTTCATGGTATGAACATATACACAAGGCATATGCTAGCTGTCAAGCACCTATCCGCTTGCCCACCCTCCCGTCCGGCGAGACACTGGCCGCGGGAGGTTCCATGCGAACGACACTCGCGGCAGTTCTTCTGGTGTTGGCGACGGCTTGCGGCCAAACGGCGCCGCTTCCCTCTGTGGATACGGGGTGGGCCGGTCCGGACGCCGGAGGATGCATCGAGACCGGCCTGGAGACGCGGGGCACGACCAGCGAAGCCGCGGCTGCGCTCTGCTGCTCCAAGCTTCTCGTGATTCGCTACGACGTGTCCCGCCAGGAGAACGGCCAGACCGTCTATCCAGGGTGGTGCTGCCTTGGAGTGACTGCAGTCTGCACTAAGGACTGGGAGTGCTGCTCGAGCACCTGCACGGGTGGCGTGTGCGCTGTGGCCGGGAGCGAAGGCACCTGCAGCCGCAACTCCGACTGCCAGAGCAACAGCTGCGAGCAGTATGCGTGCTCGAAGCAATCGCCGGACGCCGGGGCTCTTGGCCCAGAAGACTGCCGCAACAGCCGGGACGACAACGGGGACAAGAAGGTGGACTGTGCCGATCCCCAATGCGCGACCGACTGCTACTGCCTCGGGACGTGCTGAGCAAAAGACGGCGGGCCTCTGGAGTGAACCAGAAGCCCGCCGTTGCCCTGCTCCCCTCCTACGCCTGACCGCTACAGCTGCGACGCGGACACCTTCCCGAAGAGCGAGACGATCTCGGTGCGGAACGGCCGTTCCTGCTCGACGCTGATGCTTCCGTCTCCCCAGCCGAGAGAGTTGGTGTGCACGTCCTTGGAGACGAGCGCATCCATGGCCCCCGGGGGCCGCTCGCCGGCGACCTTGGGCAGCGCGGAGTTGCTCAGCTTGGCGAACGCCTGAGGCCAGCGCTTCTTCGCGCGCTGGCTCACGGTGGGGATCGGCAGCGTCGTTGCCGTCGAGGTGAAGGGCAGACCGACCACGGCGGGGATGTCCGCCCCCAGGTGAATGGCGAACGACCCTCCCGACCCTCCGGACACTGGCACCAGTTCGTGCACGTGCGAGCCGTCGAGGATGGTCACGTTGGTCCCGTCCGCATAGGGCAGACCGGACACCGAGTTGGTGGCCACGACGAGCGTTCCTGCGACCCAGCAGTCTAGGTACTGGTCGGCGGCCTGCCCGGTGAAGGTGAGCGTCTCGTAGAAGTACGAGTCGCCGCGGTGGACCAGCATCCAGAGCACCGACGGATCGCCGGGGATGGACACGATGGAGTCGACGCGCCCTTCCCCGCCGAGCGTGCAGCGCCACCACGCCGCCATGTTCTCGCCCATGGTGCAGCAGACCAGCGTCCCGTCGGCACGGCGCGCGGCCAGGACATCGTCGGGGTTGCGGACCTCGGCCAGCTCCTCGATGCCGTTCCCGTCGGTCAGATGCTCGGCGTAGGACAGCAGGTTCTCCGACTGCCAGGCGGCGCGCTCCTGCGAGAACGAGAGGGCCCGCAGCTTGCGCTGGTCCTGGCTGACGTAGAGGAGCCGGGAGCCGACCAGCATCGCGGGGAGCTTCGCACTGCCGCGGCTGCTCTCCTCCGAGATCTGGTAGTCGGTGGTGCAGATGACGCCGGCCTGAGAACTCACCGAGAACTCGGCGTCCTCGGTGCCCATGAAGAGCGCGCCTCGGATGCCGCGCATCCAGCGGATGCCCGCTCGAGCGCGCAACCGGTACGCCAGCGCGTCAGTGGCGGTGTCCCCGATGGTGAAATCGGCCAAGTCGTCGATCTTCGAGCCCCAGAACTTGTCAGGGCAGGCCCGGCAGCCGGCCAGCCAGAGGCGGCCTTGGAAGACCTCGACGGCGCTGGGCCAGTTCGACTCTCCCCACTCGGTCGGTTCGCTGGTGAAGGTGATGGGGTCGCAGTGCCAGACGCCGAACGGGTCGATCCACACGCGGTGGGGCCGCACGTCCGGGTGAACGACCACCAGGCCTTCCCGGCCAGTCTCCTGCAGCACGGCGGTCTGGATGTTCGCGAGCTGCGCCTCCGTCCACGGCCCAGCTGGAAGACCGTAGCCGCTCGGGGAGTGCAGCGAGATGCCCGTGAAGCAGGCGAAGCCGTCTGCCTCGAGCTCCAGGTAGATGGTTCCGGCCGCCGGGACCTCGACGTCGAAGCGGTAGCTGGCGTCCTTCTTCCCGTTCCAAAGCGTGGTCGCGGTCTCGGAGAAGGCGAGCAGCTCGGCCCCGCCCTCGGACGTTCCGACGCGGAGCTGGAAGGTCTTGCCGTCTGCCAGCGCGACCACCTGGGTGTCGGGCGAGCCGGTGGCGGAGGTGACCAGCGAGAAGCGGAGCGAGTGCGTTCCGGCTTCTCGGGCGGTGATGGCCTGGCGGATCTTCCCGCCGCCGGATGCGAACACGGCGCAGTCCGCCGGCATCCCCGGCGTTGCGGGCACGTCTCCTCGGGCGATGGCGTGCCACGGATGCTCGGCCCAATCGACGACTCCGCCGGACACAACCGTCCACGCATCGTGGTCGGCGCCGAAGTCGCCATCCTGGACGAGCTCGAAGTAGGTCTGGCCGACTCCATGGGCCAGCGCCTGCCCCGCTCGCGGGAAGAGCCCGTCGGCGGAGAAGCACGCCACGGACTCGTCGGCGAAGTTCACCAGGTAGCCGCGGCGGTCAGGACTTGGGATGTGGCGTAGGGCGCCCTTCCACCCCTTGGCCACGTAGCGCGAGCCGGGGCGCTTGAGCAGGTTCCCCTGCGGCGTCACTCGGAAGTCCTGGCAGAGCGCCAGGGCGGCCTTGTAGAGGTCCGAGCTCACCCGCCCATGGAGACGGGGCGCGAGCTCGCCAACGGCGAAAGACTCCTGTGCGTGGTCGATGGTCGGCATGGGTCACGTTTCCTTGCGCCCGGCCAGACAGCGCTCGAGCACGTTGGCAAGCTTGGGTGAGACGGGTTCGGGGGTCTTCTGCGGCAGCTCGGCGGCGGGCTCCGAAAGAGCGTCCTGGGAGTCCGCGCCCGTGCCGGCTGGTCCGGCGTAATTGATGCGAATGCTGATTGGACGGTCGCTGTACGGCTGCGCGTCCTTGTGCAGGCCGAGCAGCCGGGCGGCCTGGTCCAGCACGTCGAGCTTCGGGGAGAAGCGCACCTTGACCACGCGGCCGATGGCCTTGCCTTCGTCGTCGAAGGCTCCTTGACGTCGAAGCCGGTCAGCATCGCCGCGTTCTCGGGCGGCATCTCCGGCACCGACAGGAGCGCTCCATCGGGCCCGAAGAAGCGCCGCGGGTCCATCAGGCAGAGCTTCGCGACCTGGTGCCGCACGTCGGTCGCCTCGAGCTTCGCGGCTGCGGCGAGCTGTGCCTGCCCTAGTTCGATCTCGGTGGCGATCTCCGGCTCCTGCAGGAGCGCCCAGCCGATCTGCTTCGCGGTCTTCTTCGAGTAGCCGGCCCTGACCGCCGCGGCAGACGCGCACCCATCCCGCAGGTACTCGCGGACGAACGCTCGTCGCTTGGCGGTCAGGGCCATCGTGGGTCACCCGCCGGAAAGCTCGTCCCAGCCGGCGTCAGCGCCTTCCTTGACGATGGCTCGGACGCCGGTGCTCGACGCCGTCCCGCCCAGGTAGAGCTTCAGGTCCTTCCAGAGGCTGGAAACCGTGACCTTCTGCTTCTTGTCGATAGTCATGCGGGCGATCACCTCCTTGAGGAGCGGGTGAAACTCCGCGTCGATCACTGCCTTGCTGCGCGTTGCCATGGTCTTGGCCCTCCTTGGGCTTGCTGCGGTTGGACTACTTCGCGGGCGGGGCCTGGGGCGGCGGTGCGGGTGCGCGCTCCAGCTCGAGCGCTCGGGCCGAGGCCAGGAACAGGCGCGCCTTGGCCTCCGGCTTGGCGGCGTCCGCCATGGCGTCCTTGTGCGCGGCGAGGCGGGCTTCCTTCAGGGCCTTGGCGTCCATGCCCGCGAAGGACTTCGCCAGCTTCTCGACATCGCCCGGGTCGGCGCCCGTCATGCTGGCGATGCGCGCTGGCGTGGCTTCCCCGCCCTCGTTGTCGTGGCTGGTGAGAGGCAGGCGGGGCTGCTCGCCCGCGAGAGCAGCGATGCGCTCCTCTCGCGCGTTGACCGCGAGCATGGAGAGAGCGCTGGCGAGCCCGCTGGGCTTCGACGAGCGGAAGATCGCCGCGTGCTGGGCCTCGAGCGCGAGCACCCCCATGGTGGAGAAGCCGTGCGCCGCCTCGATGACCTCGGCGGTTTCGGCGGCGTTGAGCCGGTAGCGGGCTGCGAGCTCGCGTGCGAGCTGGTCGGGGGTTCGGGAGGTCACGGCGCGACCTCCTGCGACACCTGCGCGTCCTCGACGGCGTCGGCCTCGATCTCGGTCTCTTCGTTCGCCGGCTCGGGCTCGGCCTGGATGATCTCGGAGAGCAGCGTGCTCGCGAGCGCGCGCGTGCCGCGCACGACCTCCAGCGGCCCGCCCAACTCCTTGACGAGCAGCGAGCCCACCACGCCTTGGACGTTGCCCCCGAAGCCGTCTCCACCGCTGGAGACCCTTTCCGCCAGGAGCGTGAAGATCAGCGGCCTGAGCGCCTCGACGGTGGCGGCATGCTTCGAGGCCAGGAAGGACTTCCGGGCCATGGGCGCGGCGGTCTTGATGCGCGCGTCCAGCGCCTCGACCTCCTTCGCCACCTGGCCGATGGCCTGCCAGAGCGTCTTCGCCCGCGGGGTGCGCTCGGCCTCGAGCTCGGCCGCCGCGGCGTAGACGGCCCGCGCCTCGGTGGCCCTGGCGCGCGCTTCGTCCGTGCCCTCGATGGCCGCAGCCACGTCGGAGTCGGACACCGCCTTGAGCGCCGCAGCCGTCGCTTCCTTGCAGCCCTCCAGGTCCAGCGCCGCGTGCTCCTTGTTGAGCCGCGCGAGGGTGGCCTGCGCTTGCTTCAGCTTCCGCTTGTCGTCGTCGAACTGCATGGGGTCTCCCTGTCCGTTCGGGTTCAAGAGGGAGGTTCGCCCGTCCTCATGTGACAACGGCGACAGAAGTTGTCCCATCGCCTCGCCGGGCGCGTAGACCGCGGGCAGCTGGTCTCCGGGAACGTGCCAGAGGTGGTCCCAAACGATGGAGCCGCCGAACACGGCCCCAATGGCGTGAAGGTCTCGCTGCATCCGTTTGTTGCCAGTCAGGCCAGGCGGGTAGAAGCACGGCCAGGCTTCGCGGATTTCCGGGTTGGTCGCCGGGAGGCATCGCGCCAGGTATCGGCGGCGGTCTCCCGTCAGGTGTGAGTAGCCGCAGGCAGGGCAGAACCCATTGTCCGTCAAGTCGTCGAGGTGGCTTGGTGCTGCCGATGGCGCTGGGTGGGGCTGAACCTCTGGCCGGCTCGGCTCGGCGGCGTGGCTTGGCTCCACGGCCGGAGACACGCTCGGTTCCTCCGGCTGCGGCGCGGGCTCGCGCAGCTCGTCGAGCAGCGCCGCGACGTCTTCGACCACGGCCCAGAAGTCGTCAGGAGCGGCCTCGACGGCCTCGGGTACGGCGGCGGTCTCGAACATCGGGGGACCTCTACTCGACTGCCGGGACCCGCGACCACCGCGGGCCCCGATGCGGCATCAGGAGCCAACGACCCAGCGGCGAATCGTCCGGGCGTCGCGACCGACGTGCAGGCCGGCGAGCCGGAAGGCCTCGCAGACTCCGAGGCCGGCGGCCAGGTGCTGCTCGACCAGGCGCGCAGCCTCCAGGCGGTCCATCTCCCCGCCGACGGACGGCAGCGCGCGCAGGAAGCGAACCATGGCGTCCCCCTCGTCGAGCCGCTTCGACTGCAGCGCGGCGAGGGCGGCCTGAGCTACATGCTGCGCCAGCGGGGCTTCCGGTGTGGCGACTGGCAGGCGGGGAGTGCTCATCGCCAGTGCCTCCCCGCGCGAGCGCGGCGCACACGCACGCTGACCATTCGCGGCGGACCGCTGCGGATCGCCTCGAGCTCGGCTTCGCTCAAGGGGGCCGGCGGCGGCGCGGGCGAAGTGGATGCCGCTGGCGCGGAGACGACGGGCGCCGGCGGCTTCGGCGGGCCGACGCGCAGGATGCTCTCGAGGCGGAATATCAGGCTGGCCGACTCGACGGCCTGGGCGGGCGCAGGAGCGCGCGGCGGGGCGGGGGCGTCCGAAGACTCGGGCCGGCTGTCTTCGACGCAAGGGCGGGGCTGCTGCGGCTTCCTGGTGCTGGTCATCGGCGGGGCCCTCCCGCGCGCTGAGCAACCAAGTAGGCCTCGAGCGCCGCCGGCTCGATGCGGATCGCGTTGCTCACCCGGACGTGGGCGAGCTCGCCGCGGTCCACGAGCGCGTAGACGGTGGCGGTGCAAACGCCCAGGCGCTCGGCCACATCGCGGACGGTGAGCAGGCGCACGCCGCGAAGGCCGGCGATGGTCTGCAGCTTCGGCGCCCGGCGCGCGGTAGGAGCCGGGTAGGAAAATCCCTCGGCAGGGCTGCGAACCGATGGGACGGCTGGACTGGGTGGTCTGAGCGAAGTGCCTGAATTCTCTAGGACTGGTAACGGCTGCGAACGGCTGTCAAAGCGGGAGGTCTCGCTTCTAAGCCGCAGGCAGTGGGTTCGAGTCCCGCCTGGCGCGCTAGCAAACTCCCTGGAACGACTGGTGTTCCAGTGGCTTAGTCGGCTGCGGCACGGTTGTTCGCGGGTAGCGCCGGTCGTTGTATCGCCCGGGCCGCGACCGAGAGCAACTGCTCTGCACTCGGCGCGGGCATCCTAGGCCGAGGTCAACACCTCGATAGCGGCCATCTCTTCCTCCTATCGGCCGCGTCACGTCGAGCGGCTCGCTGCACGCGTCTCTGGTGCCTGACGGCGCAGGGCAAGCGTAAGATCAATCGCGGGAGGAAGCGGCCATGCGCGGGATTCTTACCGTCCTTTGGGGCATAGCGGTGTCGGTCCTTGGATCGGCAGCGGCGCCGTCGCAGCCCATTCCAGCGCGGGACGCGCAAAGGGAATCGCCACTCCCACCCAAGGCCGAGTGGACTGCAGCCGAGCGCTCAGCGTTCGTCAACGCCTGCGCGAAGTCCAACCCGATCGAGAAGTACTTCCGCGGCGCGTGCGCCTGCGACCAACAGAAGCTCGAACAGCTCGGTTGGACCGCGGCAGCCGTCGATGACGGGGTCTTGAGAGGCGACGCGAAGCTCGCCGCTACGATGACAAAGGTGGCTGGAGACTGTCTGGATACCGACCCAGCGGGCTTTGACCGTTTCTTGAAAGGACTCGAGCCGAAGGCTTGCGCGACGCCATCCGCGCTCTGCGAATGTCTGGTGGCAAAGGCGAAGAAGCAGTGGTCGAAGCCAACGGTCTTTCTCAAGGAGGCCGTAGAGCCGAAGGTTGGTGAGTTGAAGGCGCGTTGGCACAGAGAGTGCGCGGCGCCCCCACGCTGACCTGCGGCAATAGCAGCTTCGAACGATCACCCGGCCCCAGCGGGGCCCGCACGTTTCGATCGCCAATGAGGTCGCCGCCGCTCGGTGGCCCGGCAGGCATGCAGCGCCGGACGCTCAGCGCGCGGGCGCGGATCGCCTTTGCCTCCTCGTGGACGGCATTGGAGACCGACTTGCTCCCGCAACGTGGGCTTAACCTTCGCGACTTGGGCGCCGGCTTCAAGGATTGCAGGCCGCTGGGAGCGGTTGATGACGGCTGAAGTCGCGCTCGACGCACCGTCCAAGCTGGGTTCGAGTGCTTGGGGCTCCTCGCCTGTAGGGGAGCTTCCATTGGAGGAGAACGGTCCTCAATCGCCCCGCGGCGCGCTGCGAGCAACATCGAAGAGAGTCCACCGCAGCTCCCACCGTTCAGGGGCTGACGGGCGCGGCCGGATCTCCAGGAACCGGAGCCATCGGGGAAGCCGCGGGAGTCGCAGCCGGCGCCTCGGGCGGCAACCAGCCTCGCTTGCGGTGCAACTCGTCGCGGCGCTTGCGCATCTCGTCGATCGGCACCAGCGGCCCAGCCACCTTGTCGGTGAAGAGCACGCCGTCGAGGTGGTCCACCTCGTGCTGGGCGATGCGCGCATCCCAGTCCGCCAGCCGCTCGCGCAGCCGCGGGCCGCCGCCGATGGGGTCGTGCGTGAGGATGATGCGGTTGAAGCGCCGCACCATGCCGCCGACGCCCTCCACCGAGAGGCAGGCTTCCCAGTCGAGGTCCGTGTCCTGGCTGACGTCCTCGATGGCCGGGTTGACGAACGCCAAGACGGTCGGCTCTTCCTTGCCCTTGGGCCGCGTGTGCACCTTCACGAGCACCACCCTCCGCGAGACGCCGACCTGCGGCGCGGCCAGTCCAACGCCGCCCGTCCGGTCGAGCTCGACCAACATCCCGTCGATGAGCTGTCGCAGCTCAGGGTCCTTGGGATCGACCGGCAGCGCCTTCTCGCGCAGGACGGCAGGGACCTTGTCTCCCGGCTTGAACGAGATCACGGAGACCGGGTGCTCCTTCTCGCCCAGCGGTGCCAGGCCGTGGGCGCAGGACGCGAGCGACAGGAGCAGGACGGGCAGGGCGAGACGCTTCATGACCGGGCCTTTCGAAGAGCGAGGCTGAACTGAAGCACGGGACCGCGGTTCGTCGCCACCAGCAGCGACTGGCCGTCCGTGCTCAGGGCGATGGCGCGCGGTCCGTCGCCCGAAGACGTGAAGTCGATCCGTTCGAGGCGCTTGCGCGTTGCGACGTCGAAGAGCTGGACCGAGCCGTTGTGGTGGCTGTTGGCGACGGCCAGGAGCGCGCCGTCGCCGGAGACGGCCAGGTCGCGGATCTGACCCAGGCCAGTGTCGAAGGTGCTTTCGACGGCTCCGGTAGCGGCGTCGACCAGGTTCACTCCGCTGATGCCGAAGAAGAGGCGGTCCTTGGGACCCGAGGCCAAGGCGTGCGGCCAACCTCCCGTGCGGACCTCGCGCACGAGGGAGCCGTCGGCGGCGCTGGATATCTTGATCGTCTCGTCGGCAGCACCGCTGCGGACCTGTGAGCCGTCGGCCGAGAAGTCGAGCGAGAGGAGCTGCCAGCGGTGGCCGGCGCACTGGCACCTGAGCTTGCCGGAGGGAACGTCGAAGAGCTCCACCGCGCGCCCGGCGCCGGCGGCGAGCACCTTCCCGTCGGGCGAGAACGATAGGACCTCGCTCCTCCCCGAGGGTTTGAGGGTCGCCTTCAGCTTTCCGGCGCCGACGTCCCAGAGCTGGACCTCCTGGCCTCCGAAGACCGAGGTCGCGGCGAAGCGCCCGTCGCGGCTCAGGGCGAAGGCGTTCGCCGCTCCGGGCAGGGAGACGGCTCGTGACTTGCCGGAGGCGAGCTCCCAGACCCGAAGCGTCCCGTCGGTGCTCGCCGAGACGGCGCAGCGCCCCGCGTCGTCCAGCCCGACCCCCACCGACGACCCGAGGTGGCCGTCGCCCAAGAGGCGCTCCTTGCCGGTGCGGGCCTCGAAGCACCTCAAGGACGTCCCGTGCCCGAGGCTGGTCCCCCGGTCGCAGACGAAAAGGCCCCGGCCGTCCTGGGTGAACGCAAGGACGTCGGCCTTGGCGATCGGGATCGTCGAGAGGACCTTGCCGGTGGCGGCCTCCGCGACCTCGACCGCGTTCTCGTCGGCGGTCGCCATGAGCGAGCCGTCCGGGGAGAGCGCGAACTTCGTCCCGCGCGGGGCCGTGAAGCCTTTCGCCTCGTCGGCGGTGTGCAGATCGATGCAGGCGCGGCGATCCCACCGAAGAGGAACAGGCGCTTGCTGTCGGCCGAGAAGGCGAGGCTCTTCGAGTACCCTTTGAAGGTCAGCGGCTGCTTGCGCGACGCCACGTCGTGCAGCTTCACCTTCGCGTCGCCCGCCGCGGTCGCGCACAGCTGGCCGTCCGGCGAGACCGCGATGGCTTCGATGCGGCTGCTGTGGCCCTTGAAAGGCTTGAGCGCCTTGCCGGTCCGGGCTTCGTAGACCTTGGGCGTGCGGTCGTCGCCGACGATGAGCCCTTGCGAATCGGCGGTGAATGCCAGCGCAACGACCAGCGGCTTGGCCGGGATCCGCGCGAGCGGCTTGCGCTTCTTGAGGTCCCAGACGATGACCTCGCGGTCCGCTCCGCCGCTGGCAGCGAGCTTGCCGTCCGGCGAGACCGCGAGGGAGTAGCCGGAGTCGTACGCATGACCCTTCAGCGCCGCGACCTCCGCGCCGCTCTCGACGTCGAAGAGCGTCGGCGGAGCCTGGCCCGCGGCAACGAGGACGTGCTTGCTGCCGGGGATGGCCACCGCGGCGCGGAGCTCCCCGGCGAAGCGGAAGGCGTAGCTGCCCAGGACCTGCAGGAGGCTGGCCTTGCGGCTCTTGACCTTGAACGGGACCGACGCGCGCATGGCGCGAGAGTCTAGGCGAGGAACGGACAATAATCTCGAAGGGTTGCGGGGGCGGGTTCCCACAAAACGTCCGTCGCGGATCCAACCGGGTGAACGCGGAGAGCACGTCATGGCAGCCGACGCATCCCATCCGTCCGACCTCGCCCTCGAGCGGCTCCTCGCCGGTGAGCCGAGCGTGTGCGAAGAGCACGTGAAGGGCTGCGCGGCCTGCCGTGAACGCGTCTCCGCGATGGAGGCGCAGGGAGCGCAGTTCCGGCGCTCCCTGCACGCCGCCCGCGCGCGCACCGCCTTCGCGAGCGCGGATCACCGCTGGAGGGTCCGCCTGATGCAAACCGCGCTCGTCCCCACTGCCGTTGCGCTCGCCGTCGTCGCTGCGCTCCTGCTGCAACCGAAGGCCCCGGTCGGGCCCATCGCGCTCTCGGCGGCGAACCCGCAGAAGGTGGCAGGACGAACGCCCTCCGGCCGCACCGTCCTCGAGCCGCGCGGCGGCGAGGCGCCCGTGCGGCTGCGCGAGGTCAGCCTGCGCGGCCTGCAGGTCGGCTTCGGCGGCGGCGTGATGGAGGCCGCCTCCGAGGGCAACGACTCCGGGCCCACCGGGCCGTTCGTGCTCAAGCACACCAGCGTCGACGCCACCGTCTCCGGCTTCCTCGAGCGGGTGCAGGTGACGCAGGAGTTCGAGAACCCGTTCCGCGACCGCGTCGAGGCCATCTACGTCTTCCCGTTGCCGGACGATGCTGCGGTCGACGACATGACCTTCATCGTCGGCCAGCGGGTCATCAAGGGAGAGATCAAGAAGCGCGAGGAGGCGCGGCGCGACTACGAAGAGGCCAAGGCCCAGGGCCGGCGCGCGGCGCTGCTCGACCAGGAGCGGCCGAACATCTTCACGCAGTCGGTGGCCAACATCCTGCCGGGCGACAAGGTCCGCGTGGTCATCCGCTACGTGGCGCCGCTCAAGTACGACGACGGCTCCTTCGAGTTCAACTTCCCCATGGTCGTCGGGCCGCGGTACGTGCCGGGCGCCGCTCTGCCGGGCGAATCCCAAGGCACCGGGACCTCGCCGGACACCGATCGTGTCCTCGACGCCTCGCGCATCACGCCCAAGACCCTGCCGGCCGGGCAGCGCTCGGGCCGCGACATCAGCGTCAAGCTCCACCTCGATGCGGGGCTGCCCATCGAGGACCTGGTCTCGGTCTCCCATCGGCTGAACGTGGACCGGCCCTCGACGCGCGAGGCGGAGCTCGAGCTGAGCGCCGATGACCGCGTGCCCAACAAGGACCTGATCGTGCGCTGGAAGGTGGCCGGTCCGGAGCTTCGCTCGGCGCTGATGGCGACCCGCGGGGTGGGGGGAGGCTACTTCGCGTTTCTACTTGGCCCATTTGCCCTGCCAAGGTTGCCGGCTCGACGGGCAATCGGCCGGCGAGGTCGATCCGGTCCCGGTACAGCCGCAGTCCGTAGGGAGCGCGCAAGGGCACCATGATGCCCAGCAACTCCTGCATCCGTTCCGGGGAGGCGCGACGGATGGCCCGAGCTAGCGTGCTGGCAGCAGTGCCGAGAGCTGCCCCACCGCACTGAACAGGGGCGTCCGCAAGAGCGACCTTCGCGCGCAGCCGCCTAGAGTCTGCCGCGGTGCGTGTGTTCTTGATCTGGCCCAGGCGCTCCCGTGCCACCGCCTCCGACACCAGCCCTTCGTCCAGAAGCCGCACAAGCCGAGCCTCCTGGCTATCCAGGCGCTCCAACTCGGCTTCGGCTTCGGCCAGGTCAAGGTTCGGCTTCTCCTGCTCTGTTCGCTTGCGGCCCGCTTGAACCGCCGCGCCCAGGACATCGGGATGGGTCAGGAGGTCAACGAGAGCGGCCCGCATCGCAGCGTCGGCGTCAGGAACCCGAACGGTTCGCCGGTCGGGGCAAGGCGGTGCTGTCAGCCGCCGCGCCGGGGTGGGACAGCCGTAGCGGTAGGACGCACCCTTGCCATCCGACAGAACGTGAACCCGGCAGCCGCATGCGCCGCAGGTCAGCAGTCCACGCATCGCCGCGTCCCGGGATGGCTTGGGCCCGCAAGACGACTTGGCGTCTGCCAAGAGCATCTTGAGTCGCTCCCAAGTTACTTCGTCCACGATCGGCGGAATCTCGACGGTATGCCCACAGACCGTGTAGCGCCCGATGATGGCGGGCTGAGTCAGCAACCGGAGAACAGTGCTCTTCCCCCACTTCCCGGCTCGGGCGGCGGGCACGCCATCGCGGTTAAGGTGAGCCGCTATCGTGCGCGACGACTCCCCAGACAACGCCTCTGCGACGATGCGTCGGTAGACGTCGACCTGCTCGGGCACGACGATCCAGGTCTTGGAGAAGTGGTCATAGCGGCGCCCGTAAGGAGGCGAGCCCTGCGAGAGGCGCCCCTCCTCGGCTGCCCGCAAGCGCCCCGCGGCCGTCCTCAGCAGAATCTTCCGCCGCTCCTCTGAACTCTCGTTCGCCTTGAGGAGATAGGTCAGCCGGCCCAGGACGTTGCTTGGTTCAAAGACTGCGCCCTGCGCGTCAACAATGACGGCGCGAGCCTCCTCGGCCAAGCAGAGGACTTCGGTCTGCTCTCGAAGGGTCGCGGCGCGCGTGATCCGGTCGATAGCGAAGCAGCGGATCTCGTCGTAGGACTTCGAAGCCGTGAGGCGTCGCAGTTCGCGCACGCTGTCGCGCTCATCCAGAGGCAGGGCCCCCGACACACCCAGTTCCTCGATGCGTGCCACAACCACGCACGGGCGGGACCTTCGCAGGCGGTCCAAAGCATGGCGTTGCGTCTCGGGCGTGTCGTTTTTGACCTGCTGGTCACTGGAGACGCGAATCAACTCTACTGCGCGCGGGAGAGCGGGGTCGGTGCCGGGCATCTGTTTGCCTCCTGGGCTTCTGCAAGCCGCAGATCCGTTAGCACAGCTTCGAACCAGTCGAGCAAGTCGGAGACGGCAAGCGCCTGCTCGGACTCGTCGGCAAGACACGAGAGGCGGACACTCGCGGGGCTCCTACTCATCGCCGCCCCCCCCTCCCGCCGCTTGCTGGCTTCTGGGCCAGACTTGCCGCCTGTCGAGTCGAGACAACGAGTCGATAGCCGCCGGGTGCCCCACAGTCCGCGAAGCGGTGGCCGATGTCTCGCAGTCCATCGGTGTCCCGGTTCCGAAGCGGCTTCCCGGCCTCGGAGAACGGCCAACCGTGGACGTGCGTTCCGGCGCACCACGGGCAGAGCGCCTCAACGTGCCGCGTGGTGGTGACGCTGTAGACCCGGCCGAAGGCGTAGGGGATGGGGCTCATTGCTCGCACCTCCCGGCCGAGTTGGGCCAGTCGCACTCGTGGTCGCGCAGGGCGCAAACGGCGCACCCCCTGTGCAGCATGATCGTGCGATAGGCGTTCGGCGCCCGGGTCGGCCTGAACCATCGCTCGCCCAACTTGCTGGCGAGAGTCCCCAAATCGATCGCGCACCGCTTCCAGTCGGCTGTCTCGAATCCCAGTTCACTCAGTGGGACGAACAAGTCTGTTCGCGCGTCGTAGAACCGTCCGGCATGCGGGCTGCCGTCCTCGGCAGCGTCTCCGTGGATGTAGAGTCGCTCCGGTCGAAGGGCGGTGGACTTCATCGGCGTTCGCCTCCCTTCCCGCTGCACAGCAACTCGAAGCCGGGGCGGAGTGCTTCCAGTTTCTCCGCCGCAGCGTCGAACCGCTGTGCTTCGACTAGATGGGCTACCTCGACCAACCGAGCAGACACGCTGCCGGCGCGGAGAGCGAGCCGCAGACCGACCGGCAAAGAAGCCGGGGCCGTCGGCGGACTTCGTTGGATACCTCATCGCAGCCCCCGCTCGGCCTTGGATAGCGCCAGCAGTTCAGTCATCGCCGAAGCGAGCGCGCATGCCACGTCATCGGCAGTGCCAGTTAGTGCGAGGTCTGCCGCTGCGTGAATCTTCTTCGCCAACTTCTTGGCTGCTCGGGTGCGGTGGTCGGTTGCGGCGGGGGTAACGGTCTTCGACGTCATCGGAGCATCTCCTTGGTTGGTGCTTCGGGTGCTTCGGGTACGACTTCGGAAACGACAGGTCATGCGGCCTTCCTCTCTAAGCGCGCGTCGGTGCCGGTGAGGATGGCCAGCGCTTCGTCATCGGAGCCGACGACAGCCGCGCGAACAGCGTGGGCCCACAGTTCTTCGCCGGGCCCGAGCTGGGCGAGCGCCGCCAAGAGTTCCGAGGCGAAGGGCTCGAAGCGCGCCCGAAACGCGTCAGTCCGCGCCGCCTTGGGCCTTACAACGAGTCGCCCTGAGCCGCTCCAGAGGGTGATTCCCGAGGAGTGCGCAGCGGTTAGCAGGGACAGGAGGGCCGGGCTCACGCGAAGGCCTCCTCTTCGTCGGCCCACAGGCCGGATTGAGGCGGAACAGCAGCAGACGGAGGCTCGGGAGGAGGGCTGGAGACCGCGGGAGACCGGGAGTCCGCGGGAGTCGTGCCGGCCGTTTCTTCGTGGGAGGTGTTTTTTTCATCTTCTTCAGAAAAACTACTTTCCCCAGGAACCCGGTTAGAACGTCTCCCGCTGTCTCCCGCACTCCCGCAAGACCCTGAAACCGCCCAACTCCAAGAGCCGTTGCGGCTGTCTTTCTCAACCGCGCAGATTCGTTCGCCTTTTCTCCACTTGTCCCGATAGAGGCCGATTCGGCGCCCCAACTTGCGGGCATCCACCTTGCCATCCTTGATGAAGTCGGCCGCGTCGAGCGCTGCCCAGAAGTCGGCGGCCGCCGGATCGTCTCCCGCGAACTCGGACGCGCGCCCCGCCTCGAGCCGTTGCTTGATCTGACCGGCGGTCAGCCCCGACCGCCCGGGGTCGAGCGCCTTTAGCCCAGCGATCAACATGTCGTGAAGGTCGGTGGTCCTGTCGGCCTTCCGTAGTCCCTCGCGCGTGTCCACCCACGGATCGGCCAACCCGAGCCATCGGCACATCCCGCGAACGATGGCGCTCCACTCCTCAAAGCTCCCGAAGGCGGGAAGGTCCCTGGAGTTGGGGCGTCCCGCGACGAACCAGGCGCGGGCCACTGTGAGAGCGCAGGCGAGCAAGCGCGGCCGGTTCTCGCGGACCCAGCCGAGCAGGTCTCTGTGCGCAACGTCAGTGCGTTCCTCGGGGTGCTCCAGGGGCGACGCGAGCCGGATATGGATCGCGCGCCGCACAATGTCGCCGCATAGCGTGGCGTTGTTGAGGGTCGCCCACCACGTTGCGCAGTTGGGCAACTTGAGCGCGGCCTCAGCGTCGTTGCGGCCCAGCAAGCGGCTGGCATAGGTGCCCTCGCACGTCAGCAACTTGTCGAGGATGGCGCCGCCGAAGTCGGTATCAACGTTGTCGAGGTTGACCACTGCATCCATGGCCGACAGGTGCGCGACGATGCGCTTGTCCATCTCCTCTCGGTTGAGGGTGAAGGACTCGCAGGGGGCCATGTAGCCCGTGGCGATTCGCGCTGCCGTGTGAACGAGGAGCCCCTTGCCTGCGCCGCGCGTGTTCGCATCCACCATGTTCAGCGGCACGTTTGCGGAGCCGAGAGGCGGGCTTGACGATCATGGTCATCAGCGCCGCGAACCAAGCCGCTCGATGCGCTTCGGTCTCAAAGGGGAAGTCCTTGACCACCTCTAGGAGTTCCCTCGCTGCCGCCTTCGCCTCCTCCGGGGTCGGTTCGGCAGGGACCGGCGCGCAGGGGCCGCTCGGACGGAAGAGAAGCCCAGTCGCCCCGTCATAGCCCGGCTTGTCGATGATGCTGCCATCCGGCCGGAGAGATGGAGAGCCGATCACGCCGCGCAACTCGCGCACTCCTGGCCAGTTGCCGCGACAGAGCGTGGCCGCGATGACTGTCCCTGGAGGGTCCATCGCGACAAGGCCCTTATCGGTTTCGTGGGCCCACCGCAGGAGGGCGCTGGCCACCTCCCAGAGCTGAGCCGCCGACAACTCGCGGACCACGGGCGCGCCAATCTCGCGGCGGCTGTGCGCGTTATCGGGTTGGCCTTCCCAGGCGGCCACCATCACGAGGTGCCCGTTGCGCTGATACACGTCCGGATGCCCAGCCAAAGCCTCGGTCAGCGCGGCAACCGATAGATGCCCATCGCTTGGGCGCCAGACGTCGATCGGTCGCTCGTCTCCCCTCACCCTCGGGAGATCCCACTTCTTCCGCGCCATGCGCTTGAGTGTGCCGATCTTCTCGCCGGTCTTGCCCGACAAGAGCCGCAGCCCCTCGTTGCGGTCCATCTCGACGTGCGGGCCCTGGGCCTCTGCAAGTAGTTTCAGAACGCGATCGATCGCGTCGCGGAGAACGCCCTGCGGTGAGTCCTTGGAGACCCCGGCCAACTCCTGATTGACGCGCCAGACGGTCGCGGGAGTCGCCGCTGCTATCCTCTCCTTCCACTTCTCGATGCCGTGCCGGTGGATGAACTCGTCCGGATCAAGGTCATCAGGCAACCGCTCGACAACGAACGCGGCGATGCCCGCGCGTTGCAGCGCTTCGATGTTGGCGAGCGTGCCACGATCCCCGCCGCCGTCCGGGTCGCCACAGACACAGACCTTCTGCACTCCTCGCCGCCGCACCGTCTCCGTCTGCTCGCCGTTCAGTTGCGCCGAAACGGACGCCACCACGCTGCTGTCTCCGCGAATCTGGGCAAAGGCTGCGTCGTTCACGCCCTCTACAAGAACGATCTCGCGGTTGCCATCCTCCAACGCGCGGTCGAGGAAGAAGGGCGACCGCTTCGTGTTCTCTCCAGGCAGGGCGAGAGTCTTTGGAACCCCCGTCTCCTTCCATTTCGTGGCTGCCTGTTTGTCGGGGGGCAGCGCCTGCCATGCGGCCCACTCCTCCTCGCGATCCTTCGCCCACGCCGCAGCGTCGCGCTTCTCTGGGGGTACCTCTGTGTGCCAGCGACCATAGAGGGTCAGCGGTCGACCGAACTCATCGTTCCAGAGATAGGTGATGAACCCTTCAAACTTGCGCCAGAGCAAGCAGGCCTCTCGCGCCTCGCCAAGATCGGCCCCTGCCCTGTGTAGCGCTTGCTCGACACGGGCCGCAGACAGATAGAGGCCCAAACCCAGATCGCGGATTTCGGCGTCGGTGTAGTGGCGCCCTTCGCGCAGGTAAGATCGCGCCCGTTCGCCCTCTGGGCTCCACAACTCCGAGACGCAGAACTCTTGGGCCACAGCTAGGGCCGTGCGGCGCTCCTCGCGTCGCCGTGCTTCCTCGAGCTGCTCGGGCGTCTGGTCTCGGTCCAGCGGGGAGGCGTCTACGCCCGCCAATCCAGCGAGTTTGCGGATCGCGCGGATGAAGTCCTCGCCGGTCGGCTTGCGGCCACCGTTCACGAGGTCCAAGAAGCGAACGCCCGCGTGGCCGTGCGTCTTGATCCACCAAGGGCGGTTTTCGTAGACGCAGAGGCGCTCCGGGTTCTCGTGCCCCACAGACTCGGGGAATCCGGCCGGCCACTTCGTCGCCTCCCAGCGGCGCCCCTTCTTCACCCACCCGAACTCGGGGAAGGCACGGTCGAGGTTGCGAAAGAGAGCGGGCAGCACCTCGTCCTCAAAGAAGGTGCTCGGCTTCAGGTCGGGGATGCTCACGACTCACCCCCGTCCGCGCCAACGGCCTGCTTCGGCATCGAAGGCTCTGCGCCTTCCGGCCGAGTCCGCAGCTCGCCACGTTGCAGCCCCAACGCACGTTCGACGCGAGCCACCCAGTCGCCGGGAGGCGTGGCCACTCCCCGAACCCACGCAGAAAGCGTGCTCGGTGACACGCTGAGTCGCTGCGCAAGTTGGGCCTGGGTGAGGTCCGCCAGTGCGAGCGCCGCCAGATACCGCCTGTGATCCAGTTGCACCATTTTCAGCCTCCGTTGCCGCGCGAACATCGCGGCATCAACGGAAGGCAGGATGCGACTGGCGGGTGGGCTAATCGACGGAACTAGGCGGTCGTTCTAGCTGCCCTCGTTTCCGCCTATTCCCTGGAGACGATCGTTCCGGAGACGAGCACTCTCGGCGTGCTCCTTGCGCCAGCGACCGATGCGCGCCTCTTCCTCGTTGACGTCACCGCAGGGGGGCTCTAGCCCAGCCACCACGGACAGCGCAGCAATGTCTCTGTAGGAGATCGCCATGCCATGCTTCTCTGCTGTCCCGAGTAGGGCTTGGGCGAAGGTTCGGCGTTGGTCCTGAGTGTAGGCTGCCCAGCGACAATTAGACCTCCCCGCTGACGACAACTATTTCTCCCCATTCCACAGCAGCGCGTCGGTCATCGGGGCATAGGCGCTCCGCGGCCGGATGCCGAGAGCCAGGAAGCGGTTCGTAGAGGAAAACCGCGACAGGCAAGGCCCCGGCGGCGTACCAGCCCCCGGCTTCTTCCGTGAGGAGATGCCGGTGACCGTGAGCGACGCGCAGGTGAGGCGACTGATGGAGGAGAAGACGAAGTCCGGCCAGGTGGGCATGGCAGCGATGAAGGCCGGGATGGACCGCAAGACGGCGAGCAAGTACCTCGAGGAGGGGAAGCTGCCGTCAGAGCTGAAGACGCCTCGAGACTGGCGGACGAGGCCGGACCCGTTCGCGGAGGACTGGCCGGCAGTGAAGGCGCTGCTGAAGGACACGCCAGAGCTCGAGGCGAAGACGCTGTTCGAGCACCTGCTCGAACAGCACCCCGAGCGCTACCAGCCGGGCCAGCTACGAACGCTGCAGCGGCGCGTGCAGGAGTGGCGGGCCAAGGAGGGGCCGGAGAAGGAGGTCTTCTTCGCCCAGGAGCACCGGCCCGGCGAGGCCATGCAGACCGACTTCACGCACTGCGACGAGTTGGGGGTGACGATCGCTGGCGAGCCGTTCCCGCACATGCTCTGCCACGTGGTGCTCCCCTGCTCGAACTGGGAGTGGGCGACGGTCTGCCACTCGGAATCGTTGATGGCGCTGCGGCGCGGGGTGCAGTCGGCGGTCTTCAAGCTCGGCAAGGTTCCCGAGTTTCACCAGACGGACAACTCGACGGCAGCCACCCACAACGTGGCCGACGGCAAGCGCGGCTTCAACGCCGAGTACCAGCAGTTGATGGACCACCTCGGGATGAAGCCGCGGACGATCGAGGTCGGCAAGAGCAACCAGAACGGGGACGTCGAGGCGCTCAACGGCGCTGCGAAGCGGCGACTGGAGCAGCACCTCCTGATGCGCGGCAGCCGCGACTTCGAGAGCGCCGACGCGTACGAGCGCTGGGTGCAGCAGGTGCTGGAGAAGGCCAATGGACTGCGGCGGAAGAAGGTGGCCGAGGAGCTTGCCGCGATGACCGAGCTCAAGGTCTCGCGGCTACCAGAGTGCGTCGAGGAGACGGCGACGGTCACCTCGTGGAGCACGATCCGAGTGCGGCGCAACACCTACTCGGTGCCATCACGGCTCATCGGGCACGAAGTGCGAGTGAACGTCTTCGAGGATCGGCTTGAGGTCCTCTTCGGCGGCGGCGAGCCGCAGTTGGTGGTCGAGCGGCTGCGTGGCGAGGGAGGGCGCCGCATCAACTACCGTCACCTCATCTGGTCGCTCGTGCAGAAGCCACAGGCGTTCGCGCGCTACAGGTACCGGGAGGCGTTTCCCCTCGCTCGTCTTTCGGCGCGCCTACGACGCCCTCAGCGCAGGGGGCAGCCGCGCCGCAGACCGCGAGTACTTGCGCATCCTGCACTTGGCGGCGACCACGATGGAGAGCGAAGTCGAAGCCGCGCTCGAGCGGCTGCTGGCGGAACATCGGCTGACCAGCGCAGAGCCGGTCAAGGCACTCGTCGCCCCGAGCAAGCCGGAGGTGCCGGTGATGGAGGCGCCCCAGGTCGATCTGCGCGACTACGACGGGCTGCTCAGCGAGGAGGTGGCGTCGTGAGCGAAGCCACCCTGGGGATGTTGTTGCGGGCGCTCAAGCTGCCGGCCTTCGCCGCTCATCACGACGAGGTCGCGCGAGCGGCCGAGCGCGAAGGCTGGACGTTCCAGGCCTACCTGCTCCACCTCGTCGAGCTCGAGTTGAGCGAGCGCAAGCAGCGCAAGATCCAGCGACTGCGTAAGGACTCCGAGCTCGCCCGCGGACAAGACGCTCGCCACTCTGGACCCCGAGCGTCTGCCAGCGAAGGTGCGGCGCCAGCTGCCAGCGCTGTGCGAGGGCGGCTTCGTCGACCGGGCCGAGAACGTGCTCGCCTTCGGGCTACCTGGCCGAGGCAAGACGCACTTGGTCTGCGCCATCGGCCACGAGCGTGCAGCACGGCCGGTCGGTGCTCTTCACGCCGACCTACAAGCTCGTGCAGCGCCTGCTCGCCGCGAAGAAGGCCCTCACGCTCGAGGACGAACTCAAGGTGCTCGACCGCTTCGACGCCGTCATCCTCGACGACATCGGCTACGTGCAACAGGACCGAGAGGAGATGGAGGTCCTCTTCACGTTCCTCGCAGAGCGCTACGAGCGGCGCAGTGTGGTCATCACCAGCAACCTCGTCTTCTCTCAGTGGGACCGGATCTTCAAAGACCCGATGACCACTGCGGCTGCGATCGACCGGGTGGTGCACCACGCGCTGATCCTGGAGTTGACCGGCAAGAGTAAGCGGGCCGACGACGCGGCCGCGCGCGACGGACTACAACTGGGGAGCCAGCCGTGAACCGCTTCCCACAAGCGTCCACAGGTTGCGAGTCTCCCCCCACGCCCCCCTCATCCACAGCCATCTCCACAGGAGGTGCAGAACTCGAAGCACCGAGGCTTCGAGTACCCGACCACTACGACTACTGACATAGAAGTATTAGGAGTAAGCGCGGTAAACCGGGATGGGGAGATCTAGTTGTCGCTGATGGGGAAAGGTAGTTGACGCTGGGGAGTAGGCGGACTGGTGCGCCGGCCCCTGTTGCTTGGCGTAGTCTTCAACGTCCCCCAAGTAGCAAGCCATGCGGCGCAACGTCTTCACAAACAGCGGCCACTCGGCAGCGAACCCGGGAGGCCAGGTCTTCCCCGGCGGGCCGATCTTCCGGCACGACAAGTAGGCGTGCGCGAGTTCTCTCGCCAGGGCAGGCGACGCGTCCAAAAGGCGCCGATCGGCCACCAGACTAGGCAGCATCTGGGCGCATATTCCCTTCGCGTTCGTGATCAGGAGACCCGCCCGCTCGTCGCCATGAGTCGCAACGAGATAGGCGGTTGCTGTTTCGAGGCTCGCGGTCGCTGATGGCTTCGCCTTTGGCCCAGTCTTCGCCCGCGCCTTCTTCGGAGCCGAGCGAGGCGGCGGGTCTGCGGAGGCTGGCCGCGAGACCTTGGCAGCAGGGATCGGAGGGAGTTCGACGCCGAGCCTGCGCGCGATTTCCTCGCCATCGGCGCATCGGTAGCAACTCGCCCGGGGACCCTTCTCGCGCTCGTGCCTCTGGCGCTTCGGACAGTCCTTCTCGGGAAGTTTGCACCGCAGTTTCCTGCAATAGAACGACGCGCCCATGTTCCGCTCCCACAGCGGCCCCAGGTGAGAACCGGCGGCGGGCAGGCGCACTGGGGATGCGCTTTTCGGGAGCTACCCTAGCCCGCGCCGTTCAACTTGGACTCTACGCCTGGCCGTGCTGCTTCTCCCATTTGTGGAACGAGGCCAGTTGCGCTTGCTGGCGGGCGCTGAGCTGGCAAATGGGCGTGGTCATCGCTGCGTTGAGGTCCGCGAAGGTCGTCTTTCCGGTGCGCTCGCAGTAGGCGCGCTCCCGCATGTGGAACTGCTGGGCGGTGATCTCGACGTACCAGCGAAACGCGGGGTCCCGGCCGATGCCCGCCGCGATGCGCTCCGACGTGAGGATGGGCAGTTTGTTGGCGGCGGCCTTCACCTTCCTGGCGACCTCGCGCAACTCGGCGTCGGTGACAGGCTTGACGATGATGGCGGTCTCCGCGGCCGCGTTCTTGCTCTGCGAGGCTGGACGGTTCAACTTGGTGGTAGCCATTGCGTCGCTCTCCGTGTTCGGCGCGGTGGTGAGGGCGGGGGTCCGGTTGCCGCCGGGCCTCCGTCCGTTCCTCCTTCCGGCGCGCCAGAACCCGGAGGGAGGAGGAAATCTTCGACTAGCCGATTCCCCTCTTGGCCCTCTCTTGACGCGAGCCCATGCCCTTGACGGCGCTTGGAGCTCGGGGTGGGGCGATGCCCTCCTGCTTCTCTACAACCGGAAGCCCGGCGAGCAGAATCATGCGAACCACGTCCGTGGTCGTTGGCGCCAGTCCGGGGCGGGAGAGTTTCTCCTTCACCACCTCCAGGCGCTCGAAGAGTTCATGCTCCAACCTGATGGCGATCTGCGTCGTGTTCGGCGTCTTGTTCGTGGGCACCATGCGCGGCTCCTTGATCGTTGGAAGGAGTCTATTGGCGGTCGCAATATTTGTCAACCACGCATTGCGCGCATTGCTGGGTGGTGCTACTGTCCAAGTCGCACCCGCTCGGAGGTCTGCCCGATGCCCAAGAGTCAGCCCGCTGCCGCCTGCTACCTGCGCGTCTCCAGCGACCGCCAGACCGTCGAGAACCAGCGGGCCGAGGTAGAGGCGCTCGCACGGGCCAGGGGGCTAATGCCGGTCTTCTACGAGGAGACGGAATCCGCGGCGAAGAAGCGGCCCGAGTTCGACCGGATGCTGGCCGAGGTGCGGCGCGGAAAGGCTTCGGCCGTCGTCGTCTGGGCGCTCGACCGCCTACACCGCTCGATGGCGGGCGCAATCAACGACGTCTTGGAACTCGACCGCCTCAACGTGCGCGTCCTGTCGGTGCGGGAGCCCTGGCTAGACACGTCCGGCCCAGTTCGCCCCCTCCTCGTCGCCATCTTCGGCTGGGTAGCCGAGCAGGAGCGGGCCCGGCTCATCGAGCGGACGAAGGCAGGAATCGAGCGCGCACGGGCCGAGGGGAAGCGGCTGGGGCGTCCGCCCACGTCGTCTATCCTTCTGCACGCGGCTCGCGATCTTGTCGCCGGGGGCGCGACTGTCGCGGCGGCAGCACGAGCCAAAGGCGTGTCCCGCGCAGCTCTCCGGCGCTTCCTGTCCGCTCAAGGTGGCCGAAAAGGTGTCTCCGGGGACCCCACTGGCGAGGCCCAGATTCCCGCCCCTTAAGGTGGGCGACCTCGGGTGGCCGGAAAGGGTCGTTATCGGCCGCCGGGTCTTCCCAAGCCCGCCACTTGCCGGCGCGCTCCCGTGGCAAGAGACTGAGGCACGGGGAGGTACATGCGATGGCTAAGCGCGAAGCGGGGCGAGCCGTGGTGATCGACGGCTCCTATGGAAGTGACAACGTCTTCAGCCTTCGAATCTTCACGACCCGCGGCAAGCCGCTATCGCCAGGCGAGACAGATCGGCTGCTGAACGTGATCTCGGAGTATTTCCACGCCATCGGCTTCACTGCCATGAAGGTGGGGACCTACCGCCGCAACCGCCAAGGGGACGAGTTCCGCTTCCAAGTTGTGGAAAAGGGAGAGAAGTGGATGCCGGTCGAGCCTGTTGACCTGTCTAAGCTCCGAAAGCCGAAGCGGCAGCCGAAGACGAGGCGACGGCTCTAGAGACCGCGAGCCGCAAGCGACGCACATCGTTCGAAGCCGCGTTGGCCGTGTTAGCGGCAGCAGGCGGGGCGTCCAGCAAGGACTTGCGCACAGGAGCCACTTGCGGCGAGCGGGGACTTCCAGAGGCTGTGGTCAGTCCACGTCGACGGCAATCCCATCGACGTTGCGAACAATCGATCCTTGTCCACGCTCTGAAGAAGTCTTGCGGCGTCCTGCGCCCACTGCTCGCCTCCTGGCACTGGCTTAGTGAGGTGACGAAGGATGCTGAGGACACAGAAGACCCTCGTGTTCCCGAATTGCCAAGTTGGATCCTTCTTGGGCAGCAGCGGCTTGATCGACAGCTCGCGATTCCAAAGCCGCCCATGGTGTGCGCAAACGTTTCGAACGTAACTGAGCGATCGAAGCCATGAGACGGCGACGATGGCGGTGACCCCGAATTCGCCGGCGATTGGCAATCTGTCGCCGGTCAACATGTTCTCAAATAGCAAAGAGAGGCTACCGAACGACATGACCTCTGATGCCATCCAGATCGGGATCGACGGGAAGCCGTTGTACTTCGACCGGAAGTGCCCCAGGAAGTTCTCGCGAGCGCGATGAGTTTCTTTGCGCAGCGAGTCGATCCAGTCTCTGTGTCCCACGGCCCATGAGTGGTCGAAGTTGCGCGCGTCCTCGTGGGCGAAGGCCCCATGCCTATGACCGAGTTGGTAGGTGATCTTCGTCCGCAGCAGGATCTCTACCCGCTGAATCGCATCGAAGACACACAGCCGCAAGCGTCGATCGAACTCGTACAACTCAATCGCTCGCTCGAACGTCGCTCCCGCAATGAACGTGTCGTCGGGGTGCTTGAACGGGTGCCAGTAGGCGCTAAGGCGGTAGTAGCTGATGCGCGCCAAGCGCTCCAACGCACGCGGACGGTCGGCTACAGCAAGACCGCGACGCTCAAGAAGGGCGAGCTGGTCACTGAAAGTCAGCGCTTGCTTGCTGTATGGTTGCCCCACAGTTGTCAGTGTGGCTGTTCGCCAAGACGCTGGGCAAGAAAAAACCGGCCTGAGGCGCGTGGCCCTTGCGGACCAGAGGCGTGGCCGGTGTGTTGAAGGCATTTTGCGTCCCACAGGTTGTGGGGTCAAGAGGGAGATGTGTTAGCCGTTGGGGGTGTTTGCCCAACCCCTCGTCCTTGCTCGTCTTCTGCCTAGATCCCCTCCCGCATCACGCGCTCGATCTCCGTCCACGGCACCTTCCAGCGTCCATTGATGCGGATGGCGCGGATCCGCTTGCAGGCGACCAGTTCGTGCAGCGTGTCGTTGCGGCTAACGCCAAGCATGGATGCGGCCTGCGCAAACGAGAGCAGAGCACGCGGCGGGCGGCGCTTGTGTGAGAGCAACTCGTCCAGCTTCCGCTCGATGCGGTCCAACTGCTCCCGGAGAGCCTCCCACTCTGCCTTGGTCGGTTCCATACGAGCGTTCTAGTGCCTCGCGGACTTCACGTCTCGTCTCGCGTGGCGCGTGGGCTTTGCGCGGCTGTCTCGCCGGGGCGTAGCATCCTCCCAAGCCGTCAACCGGGGAGGGACCGATGCGAATCGCCGTTGTGCTTGCGGGCGCTGTGAGCGCTGTTCTGGTCGCCCACCTCGGGGCTGGCCGCGCGTCAGCGGCCGAGCCCAAGAGGCGCCCCGATGCGAGCAAGGCCGTCACGCTAGATACTGAGCTTGGTTCTCTTCTCCAGGCAATGACCACCAAGTTGGCTGCTGGGGATCGCAAGGCCTCCACATGCGCGAAGGCCAATGAAGCAGCACGGAAGTCAGAAGCGGCACTGTCGCCATACCCGGTCGGTTCCTCCGCTGACTTGAAGTGGCACGCAGCCACTAGCAAATGGGCCACGGACTTGGCGAGGCTGTGCCGAGATGCACGCCAGGAATCTGTTGATGCTGACGAAAACTTTGAGACACGCCTAAAGATGCGAGAGAAGCCGGTCTCTGACTGCGAAGGGAAGTGGCTCCTCTCTTCGTCGCTCGACGCGACCGCCAAGATTCTTCGGGCTGCCGCAAAGTCCCTTCCTGATGCGGAGGCGAGCAACAACACCGCGAATGACATGTACGAGCGGGCCGACGTCTTCGCCGCTGAGGCACTCAAGGCAACCAAATACTTCCACGCGGCCGGATGCTTCGTTGTCGAGACGACGGGTCCATAGGCGCGAGACCGTTCTACCGATTGCTTCGTCTTCGGGGGCTTCGTCCTCATCGAACCAAGAAGCGTCCCCCCCCCACCTTGCACTTGAGCCGTCGGGGAAGAGAGCCTCACTCCGTCGGGCAGTCGCCCGTCTTGGCCGTCAGCAGCCCATCCACAAACGTCAGCGTGCACGTTCCCTTGGCCGTGGTTACCGCCAGGTGCGTGGTAAGTCCCTGCCGCCAGTCGGTGTCGTAGCCGTAGAGAGTCGGGAAGTAGCCGCCGCCGAGCGCGTAGACGGTACCGTTGAACAGCTTGTTCCCGGCGAAGGTCTGGTCGGCCGTCGTGACGTGGCCTGCCTGCGATGCAGATGCGGCCTGCGTCGTCAGTGGGCTGCCGGCGGTTCCAGCGCCAGTGATGGGAGCGGAGACGTGCAGCGCCGCCGCCAGGCTGACCGACGACCAGACTGAGCCAGCGTCGCAGACCATGAGGAGTTGGTCAGTGGTGTTCCATGCCAGCGCGCCAGCGGCGCACACGGCCGGGAGGCTGCCCACCGTGTAGGAGCCGACGCGAACGGTCTGCGAGAAGTCGCCAGTCCAGCCGGATACCGTGCCCTGTACTGTGGCCCCATAGGCGTTGATGGTGTGCGTGTAGCCGCCGCCAGTCACGGTCAGCGTTGGGGTGGTGACCGAGGTTGAGAAGGTCTTGGCACCAGCCGCGGTCTCGTTCCCAGTGAGATGCAGCGCGTACGGATCGGACTCAGACACGCAGACCGGAGGCCCGTCCGAGGCCGTGGTCTTGAGGAAGGTGCCAGAGTCGCAAACTGGCCAGCCGCTTACCTTCCCGAGCCCGACGCCGTCAATCTCGCCGTCGCTGACGCACGGCCCCTCCAGGCAGTACAGGTTCCCTGCTGCGCTTGCCCAGTTCACCCAGTCGACGCAGGTAGGCGAGGCGCCGCCCACGGACGCGAGGTTGTACCCGGAGCCGCAGACCGGCCACTCACTGACCTTGGCAAGGCCGACCGTGGAGATCTCGGAATCGGCCACGCAACCGGAGCACTGGAGGTCTGCCGCAACGCTGGCCGTGGGGGCGTTGGTCGCGCAAGTCATGGCGCCAGTGCTCACGTTCCATCCGGTCATGAGGCCGCTGCCGCTGCAAGTCGTGCTGGCGCCGTTCCCCTTCACTCCGCCGAGGGTCGATGCTGACGCAACAGGAAGCGTGTAGCCGGGAGAAGTACCGCTGGGCGTGCAGTTGGTCCAGGCACCGCTACGGCAACACCAGACCTGGGCCGGGTTCGTCTGAGTGACCCAGACGCGTGACCCTACGCAAGTGCCGGAAGGGATGCCCTCGGCCACATAGACCGGAGGTCCCTGCAGTGCTTGCAACGCAAACGCAACCGCTACTGCGGCGCCTGAGCCAAGACAGTCCATGACCAACTCCCATCCGAGTTTTGAAGGCAAATCAAAAGTTGCTCCGGAGTGCCTTCGTCCTGCACACGTACAAAGCGGCCAAGCCAGTTTGGACCTGGGGCCGGAAGCAGTTCGGTCTTGCCGGGCACTGCGCCCGAGGTGACGAACCGCGGCGGGTACATCGCTACCGTGTTCCAAGACCACCGATGCTCATTGTTGGTGCTCGCGTCCTGCAGACAGACCTGCAACTGCTCGGGGGTTCGGAGGCTGTCCCAGACGCGAATCAACTCGCCAGCCTGGGCCTCGCCTGCCTTGAGCCGCTTCGCTGTCGTAACCCTGGGCGGATAGGACATTGCCCAAGCAGTAAGGACACGGAGAGCGGCGATAACCTGGTCCTGGAACCGAGCTAGGACTCCGTCGTTGACGTGGAGGCGCATGGGCTGCGGGAAGTTCCGGGGCATGGCGTGCGGCTCCTTGAGGTTCAGGCCTTCGCCACTGTTGCCCAGTGCCACGAGTCGTCGGCCCGCTGCAGGCAGATCACCAGCGAATCCGCCTCGCCCTCGTTCACCAGCCGCACCATGCACCCCTCGAAGAACGCGGACGGGGCCGGGAGCGCCTGGGGCGTGTAGCAGGGGAGGCGCCGCTTGAACCGAGCGAGCAAGACACGCGGCAGGGCTCGGAGGGCGGCCCACAATTCAGCCAGAAATTCCCGATTTCGATTCATTTGTAATTCTTTCATTGTTTGCGTGCGCCGAGCAATCAGACAATCCGGCTTCACTCTTGCTGAATACTAGCGAAATTCATTCTTGATATTGCATTCTATCACGCGATAGCCCTAATCGAGCGTATAATTATCATCAACAAATCGCATCAAATAGGAGTCTTCCCGATGGCTGAGAACGAGCCCGCGCCGCGCCCTGGTTCAGTCGTGCCGCTCCCACCTCGACACCGCAAACTGCGAAGCGCCGCGAACGTGCGCAGCCTCATGGCGTGGATCGTCCGGGAGTTGGAAGCCAACCGCCTGGACCCCGAGCGGGCGCGCGCCATGACCATGGCTGCCCAGACGCTGCTCAAGTCCATCGAGACGGCCACGCTTGAGAAGAAGATCAAGGACTTCGAAGCCAGCCGGCGAGCGGGCACGCTGTGAACTACAAGCGCATGCGCCGGAGGGTGGAGCGCCTCATTGCCCAGCTCGAACAACGGCAGGGCGCTGCAGCCGTCAACAACCAGGTCCTCGCGCGCGAGCCCAAGCCGCCCGCACTGCGCATCGCCGGGCCGGTGGATGCCACTGCAGCCGACTGGGCCGGGAGACTGCTGCGCCTACCTCCCGAGGTCCGCCGCGCCGCGGTTGAGCGCATGGGCCAGGTGCTTGCCGAGGTCGAGCAAGACGCAGCGAAATCTTCGGGGAAGTAGCGGCCGGTTTTCATAATTTGCACTCGCGGGCTCGCGCTCGCAGTCGAGGTGAAGCGATGCCTACCCTCCGCTTGCCTGAAGCCCCCTCGCTTCGAACAGAGCAAGGCCTTTGGGCCCTCGGGTATCGCTGGGTGTGGGGTATCGCAGCCTTCGGGCTCGCTCGTGACGGACAGCCGCAGAGCATCCACGCCGCAGCCGTCTTGCTCCCCGAGGACTTCAAGCCGGCAGACCTGGCGCCCGAGGTCATCCGCCAGCGCGTGCGAGCGTGCGCGTTCGGTTCGGCCGAGGTCACGAGAGGCGCACCCCTTCGCCGGGTAGGACTTCGGGCCGCACAGCGGGCGGTCGACGCCCTGGGCCTGCCGCTCGACTACCTGCTACGTGGCTTCTCGTATGACCTGCCGGGCACCTACGTTCCTGGCGAGCACATCGAACAGGGCGAGCAACGGTGTCTGAGCATCGCCGCAGCCGCAACCCTCGCCGGATTGGCAGTCCGGGAACGGATGGCACAGTCTGGCGCGTGACCTACTGCTTCGCGGCACCCGCTGCCGCCGGCTGCGTCTTCTTCCACTCCTCAAACGCCGCCTTGGCCTGCCTGTCCTGCTCCTCGGCGCTGAGCGGGGCGATCTTTTCAGTAGCCGTGACCGGGTTGGCGGCAGTGGGCGCTACGGGCACTTGGGCCGGCGGGGTGGCGCACTGGATGGCGATGAAGCCGTTGACGCTGGTTGCCTCATCAATGATGTAGCCGTCGGGGCACGCGTCCCCAGCGCGCGCGACGCAGTTGGAGTGATTCCGGCACCTGATCCCCAACCAGTCGGCGCCATCGGGCCCGCGGAAGACGTCGGTCCGGGCCCTGCTCGCGCAACTCAGGGTGAGTGCAAACGCTACGACAACGACTGCGAAGCCGGCGCCGCGAATCATGGGAAAACCCCCGCAGCGGGAAAGATAGCACGGCGCCAATCTCGGGTCGGCGGTCGTGCTCCCGGGCGCACCACCCACGTTCCGCGCCGCGACGTTGCCCTGCTCCGCACGCTCTCTGCCTTCCCTTGGCCCTCTGTCTGCAACGGGGGCGCTGGACGGGTTCTCGATGGAGGGAGGGCGGCGGGATGACAGCGGACAGGATGTTTCGGAAGCTCGCAGCGCTGGCGCTGGCCGTGGGCGAGTTGGAGCTACAGACCGCCCAGAAAGAGCGCGACTGGCAGCGAGTCCGACGGGCAAGACTGCTCCTAGCCGCAGCCGAACGGTTCGCCAGCGCGCTGCTCAGCACGGGCGTTGAGGTCCACTTGACCTTGGATGGGCTCTGACCCCGAGGTGCTACAGTGCCGAGCGGGAGGCCTAGACCATGACTCGGCTCGTAGTCGCTGCGATCGCATGCCTTGTGGCTGCCAACTGCACGGGCCCGGCGGGGGCGCAAGGGGCAAAAGGAGAACAGGGGCCCCAAGGCGTAGTTGGTCCGACTGGCGCGACTGGGGCAACGGGGGCTACCGGAGTAGCAGGCGCGACAGGGGCCCAAGGAGACCCAGGCACCAAGGGCGATCAAGGTGAACAGGGAGCGAAGGGCGACCCCGGCGCAGCATGCAGGCAGGCAGTCTTGAAGACAGCAAATGGCGCCGTCGTTGGAGTGGGAGTGGCGCCGTTCGGGCCTCCCAACTTCGATACGACCGTGACCGCGTTCAACACTGCGGCCAACAAGTTGATGGTCGTGCGGCTGGACACCGGACGCCTGGACGTTCGCGCCGTCGTCTACTTCGAAGACGCCTACTGCGGCGGGAAGGCGTGGATTGAGAAGACAGGAGCCGTCCTAGTCGAAGGCGAGAGCACGACGCGTCTCTTCGCCCCCACTTTCACCAAGGCTCAGTCCTTCCAAGCGGGCTCGATGATCGCCATGCAGGGATGCATCAGCAACAGCAAGTCCGGCACTGGCTATCCCGTGACGGAAGTGACCGACCCCGCCTATCCCTACGCCACGCCGCTGGAGATCGTGCTCCAGTAGCCCTCTCAGACCGCCCGGCCGGCGGGCACAGATTCTCGCGAGCTGCCACGCGGGTGACTCGGCGTGCAGCGGGTCTCGCTAGCTCGAACGTAGGATCGCGCAATGCCCGAGAAGAAGCCCCAGGAACTCCGCGTGAGGATCGTCAACACCTGCGCCAACGAGGCGGAAGAGGAGGACGTGCGGCGCGAACTCGTGCAATGGATGCTGCGAGTAGACGCCCGGTGCCAGGCCGAGGACGCCCTGGTCAAGCACACCGTCAACGCCATGACTGCGGATGAGCGCGAGCGGATCCGAAGCATCAACATCGCAAACACCCGGGCTGAACGGTTACGGGTCTGGAGGGACTATGTGGCCTGGCTCCAGCGAGTGAAGGCCGACGTCGGAGGGAACAAGCATCAGAAGACGCCTCGCGCAAGGCGGCGCAGTTGACCTGTTCGTGGAAGCGAGCGCTTAGGGGGTGTGCCGATGCCTGACGACAAGAAGCCGAAGCCCCATTGGCAAGAGGAGGGAGAGCTTCCCACCGATGAGTGGGTGAAGCAGATGGCAGCCGAGATCAGGGCCAAGCGGGAACGGAAGCGCCAAGAAGGCAAAGCGCAGAAGCAGCCACCGACCACGGACGACCCGCCCATGTTCAGACTTGGTGGGCAACCGCCTGTTGAGCCGCCACCTCGGGACCCGCCCGAGGACGAAGAAGGCTAGTCTTCGACACCCAGACGACCCGAAAGAGGAAGCGCGCGAATCGCGTCCCTGTCTCCTTTGGACAGAGGGATCTTCTTCGCCCGAGCAGCGATAGCGGCCCAGTCGCCAGGTTGGGTTGGCGCGGCTCGTTCGTCCTTTGGCCGTGGTGGCAACTCGCGCACCGGGTCTTCTTCAAGTGCCGCTACCACGGAAGCACGGAAGACCATCGTGCGTCGGCCGATTCGTCTGGCTCGACGGACCACTCCGTCCCGAATGAGCGCGAAGACGTGGGTGCGCCCGCAGCGGAGGAGTGTGGCCGCCTCATCGACGGTGACCACGAGTGGTTTCTCGACGGCATCGTTGGGCCGAGAGGCTTGGTCTTTAGTTGCTGAAGACTTCGCCTCGACCAGCGCCACGAGTCTCCGGGTCAAATGGACGAGTTCGACCAGCAACTCCCGTTCAGTCTCAAGAGTGGGCATGCGCGAAGCCTAGCCCGACGCGCCAGGAGGCCTCAGGACGAACGTGCAGCGTGGCCCATCTGGGAGCCCAACCCACTACCTGTGACGCGCAGGAAGGGCTGTTTTGGCGGTTTGGCGGGCCACGGCGGGCGGGCCTTCCTACACCGCGACCGAGAGGAGAAACGGTACCCCGGACATATGTCCCGACTGGGTTGATGTTCCAGCCCCCGGCGGCCGAGGCGCACGCCCCGGTGGTGCCCAAGGAGATGGTCTTCGTCATCGACACCTCGGGCTCGATGCTCGGCGAGCCGCTCGAGGCCGAGAAGCGGTTCATGCGCAAGGCGCTCAAGGAGATGGGCTCCGAAGACACCTTCATGCTCATCGACTTCGCCGACTCGGCGTCGTCCTTCCACCCGTCGCCGCTGCCCAACACCTTCTGGAACGTCGAGAAGGCGATCGCCTACCTCGACGCGCTGCCCGCTGCCGGCGGGACCAACCAGCTGGCGGGAGTCCGCGCGGCGCTGGCCCGGCCAGCCGACCCGGGCCGCCTGCGCACCGTGCTGTTCATGACCGACGGCTTCATCGGCAACGAGGTGGAGATCCTGGCCGAGGTCGAGAAGACGTTGGGCGGCGCGCGGCTCTTTTCGGTCGGCGTAGGCAGCTCGGTGAACCACTACCTGCTCTCGCGGCTCGCCGAGGTTGGTCGCGGTTTCTACCAGTACGTGCGCGCCGATCAGGACCAGACCGAGGCGTTCGACCGGTTCGTGCGGCGCATCGCCAAGCCCCTGGTCACCGACGTGGAGATCGACTGGGGCGGGCTGCAGGTCAGCGAGGTCCTGCCGCGGAGGATCGCGGACCTCTTCGATCACCAGCCGCTGATCGTCATGGGCAAGTACTCGCAGCCGGGGCGGGGACGAGTCGTCATCCACGGCCGCACCGGACGGACGGAGCAGAGGAGCGAGCTCGAGGTCACGCTGCCCGAGCGCGAGGAGCAGCACCAAGGCCTCGCCACGCTGTGGGCCCGGGCTCGCATCGAGGAGCTCGAGAAGCTGCAGTATCGCGGCGAGCAGCCGGAGCTGGTCCAGCAGAATCACCTCGCTGGGGCTCGAGCACCGGCTGATGACCCGCTACACCAGCTTCGTCGCGGTGGAGCAGAGCCCGGTGGCCAATCCGGATTCGAAGCTCGTGACGGTGCCGGTGGCGGTGGACTCGCCGGGCGGCGTGGCGATGGACGGCGAGAGCGGGAAGAAGCTGGGCGGGAAGCAAGGGACGCTGAACCACCGGCGCTCCAGTCAACCGGAGGCGACGGAGCACTGGAGAGCCGCGGGGCGCTACCACGAGGCCGGCGAAGGATCGGTCGCGGGTGAACCCAAGCCTTCCGGGACCAAGGTCGACCAGGACTTCTATTCAGTCTTTGGCGCCGTCACGGCGCAGCCTGCGCCTGTCGACAATGACTTCGATTCGATCTCTGGCGACGTCACCGCCCAGCCCCAGCCGGCCGCCAAGCCGAAGACGGTCTACATTCCGCCGGCGCCGGGCGGCGGGACGGGCGAGAACGAGACGACGGTCACGCTCGGAGTCGGCGGGCAGAAGGTGGTCAACATCCCGGGCATCGCGCGCATCGCCATCGGCGATCCCAGCGTCGCGGACGTCAAGCCGCTCGGAAGCACCCAGGTCCTGATTCAGGGCGCCCAGGAAGGCGTGACCACGCTGCTGGTCTGGAAGGCCGATGGCACGCGCCAAACCATCAAGGTGGATACGCGCAAGGCGGACCAGAGGACCGCGTCCATCCCGCCGGCAACGGTCGAAACGGTGTCGAAGGCTCAGCTCGATCAGTCGGACATCATGGCGGTCGTCGTCGAGAACAAGCGAATGATCAAGGCCTGCGTCGACGAGGCCAAGGCGAAGGATCCCACTGCGACCGGGACCATCGTCATGCGCTGGACGATCCTCCCGAACGGCAGCGTCTCGAACATCCAGACCAAGACCGAGGAGTACCGGAAGACGCCGCTCGCAGCGTGTCTCATCGCGGGCATCAAGAAGTTCAAGTTCCCGGCGTACTACGGTTCGCAGATGCCTCCGGTGGACTTCCCCTTCAAGTTCTGAGGACGGCTTGAGCCTCGACGCAGGCGAGCTCTTCGAGCGGTACCACGGCGTCGTCTACCGACGATGCCTGGCACTCCTGCGCGACGAGGAGGACGCGGCGGAGGCGGTCCAGGAGGTCTTCGAGAGAGCGCTCTCGGGCCTGGGCTGCTTCCGCCTGCGCTCGCAGCCGCTGACCTGGCTCTACGCCATCGCTACCCGGCACTGCCTGCAGCAGCTGCGCAACCGAACGACGCGCTCACTCAAGTTCACCTTGCTCGCCCACGAGCCCGGCACCATCCACCCGGACCTCGCGGGGCGCGCGGACCTGGACCGGACGCTCGCGGCGCTCTCCGAGAAGGAGCAGGAGCTGGCGGCCTACGCCTTCCGCGACGGGATGACGCAGGACGAGATAGCCGAGGTCCTGCGGACCTCGCGCAAGACGGTCGGCAAGAAGCTGAAGAGCCTCTCCGAGAAGCTGCAGCTCGCCCTCGAGCCAGTGGCTCAGGCCGAACCGCCGCCCAGTCTGCCGACGACGGGAACCGCGTGAGGCGGGGCTGCGGGGAGCGCAGAAGGTTTGTCGGTACCCACCGACATACCTTCTGCAGCCTGCGCCATCCAAGGCTGCTCGACCTTGGTCTGAGCTCGAAGGCGCTGCCCTGACTAGTCCGAGTCCTGTCCCAGCATCGACCCGCTGACCCGGTCGTAGAGCCAATTGGGCATCCAGCGCATCAGCGCCATCCCGGCCTGCAGCGGCCACGGGAAGCGGATCATGGAGCACCCGCACTGGGCGCCGCGGCAGATGACCCTGGCGGCCTCGGCGGGCTCGACCATGAACGGCATGGGGAACTTGTTGGCCGCGGTCATATCGGTGCGTACGAAGCCGGGCTCGACGGTGCAGACCCGGACGTTCGACCTGCGCGCCTCGAGCCGGATGGACTCGAGCAGGTTGGTGACCGCGGCCTTGGACGCCGAGTAGGCGCCGGCGCCCGGTCCGCCGCGCTGCGCCGCCAGGCTGGAGACCCCGACGATGGTCCCGCGCCGCGCTTCGAGCATCGGCGGCAACAGGAAGTGGAGCCAGTTCACGACGCCCAGGACGTTGACCTCGAAGATGTGGCGGACTCGCTCGGCCTTGAACTTCTTGAGGGGGAAGACGCCGCCGGTGCCTGCGTTGAGGTAGGCGAAGTCGAGGGAGCTTCCCCACTTCGCGACCAGCTCGCCCCAGGCCTTCTCGACCGAAGCCAGGTCGGCGACGTCGCCGACCAGGACGAGCGCCTCGGCGCCCTTCTGCTGCACCTTCCCGGCGACGGCCTCGAGCTGGTCGCGGCGGCGTGCGAAGAGCGCGACCCGGACGCCGGGAGCGGCGACGTGCTCGGCGATGGCCGCCCCGATGCCGCCGGAGGCGCCCGTGACGAGGATGGTGGTGGGAGCAGCCATGTGAGCCCTCGCTTCCGCAGTTCGAGACGGGGTGGTATCTCGCCAGCTCACACCAGCGCAAGCCGGATAGCCCGATGACCGACCAGCCTGTCACCCGCGCCCCAGACCTCCCCGTCCTCTTCGCCACCCGCATCCTGCGGCTCTTCGCCTATGGCTTCCTCTCCGTGGTGCTGGCGCTCTACCTGGCGGCGGCGGGGCTGACCGAGGCCGAGATCGGCCTGCTGCTGACGCTGACCCTCATCGGGGACACCGCCATCTCGCTCTGGATCACCACGCGCGCCGACCGCATCGGCCGCAAGAGGATGCTCATCGCCGGTGCGGCGCTGATGATCTTCGCCGGCGTCCTCTTCGCGCTGACGAAGAGCTTCTGGCTGCTGCTGCTCGCGGCCACCGTCGGCGTCATCAGCCCCAGCGGCAACGAGGTCGGCCCGTTCCTGGCCATCGAGCAAGCGGCGCTGTCGGAGGAGATCTCGGCCGAGAAACGGACCAAGGTCTTCGCCTGGTACAACCTCGTCGGCTCGTTCTCCACCGCGCTCGGCGCCCTGGCCGGTGGCGGCCTCGTCCAGGCGATGCAGCTTCGCGGCTTCGAGGCGCTCACCAGCTACCGCGCGGTGGTCATCGGCTACGCCGTCATCGGCGCCGCCATGGTGGCGCTCTTCACGCGGCTCAGCCCGGCCGCCGAGGCGCCGCCGGCCAAGCGCGTGACCGGGAAGATCAGCTGGATGCAGGAGAAGCTGGGGCTGCACGAGTCGCGCAAGAACGTCTTCAAGCTCGCCGGCCTGTTCACCATCGACGCGTTCGCGGGCGGCTTCGTGGTGCAGGCGTTCGTGGCCTACTGGTTCCACAGCCGCTTCGGCGTGTCGCCGGCGACCCTGGGCAGCATCTTCTTCGGGGCCAACGTGCTCGCCGGAATCTCGGCGCTGTCAGCGACCTGGCTGTCCAGGAAGATCGGCCTCTTGGCGACCATGGTCGGCACGCACATCCCCTCGAACGTGCTGCTCATCCTGGTGCCGCTGATGCCCAACCTCGAGCTGGCCATCGCGATGCTGCTGTTGCGCTTCAGCATCTCGCAGATGGACGTGCCCACCCGGCAGGCCTACACGATGGCGCTGGTGACGCCGGCGGAGCGCTCGGCGGCGGCGGGGCTGACGGGCATCGCGAGGACCGTGGGCGCGGCGCTCTCGCCGCTCATCGCCGGGCCGCTCTTCGCCAGCGCGGCCCTGGCGAGCCTGCCGTTCTTCGTCTCGGGCGGGCTGAAGATCGTCTACGACCTGCTCGTTTGGCAGACGTTCCGGAAGGTGGAGTTGCCGAAGTAGGGGGAGGGTACTCTGTGCCGTGATCCGCGCCGTCCTCTTCGACCTTGATGGCACGCTCCTCGACCGCGACGCGGCCAGCGAACGCTGGTTCCGCTCGGTCCTCGCGCGGCGCACTGACCTTTTCGTGGCCGACCAGCGCGAGCAGACGCTCGCCCGCTTCCTCGATCTCGACGCTCACGGCTACAACGACCGCGCTCAGTTCTGCCGCGATGTCCTCGCGGAGTTCCCAGGGCTGTCCGAGAGCCCCGCCATTTTCTGGCACGAGTTCACGACCGGCCTGGCAGCCAACGTGCAGCTGGAGTCGCCCGTGCGCGCGCTGCTCGATCGCCTCTGCGCACGGATGCCGGTCGCCATCCTCACCAACGGCTCGCGTCGGACCCAACGCGCCAAGCTCGCTGCCGCGCAGCTCGAGCACCTGACCACCTTCATCTCCGAGGAGATCGGTCTGGAGAAGCCTGACTCGGCGGCGTTCCGGCACGCACTGGGACAGATGGGCATCGAAGACCCGTCCGAGGTGCTCTTCGTCGGCGACGATCCGGTCCGCGACATCCAGGGTGCCCACGGCGCCGGCCTTCGCACCTGTTGGGTCTCGCGCGGCAGGACCTGGTCCCTCGAGGCCACCTCGCCCGAGTGGACGGTCCGCCACGTCTCCGAGCTGGAGAGCTTCGAGGAGCTGCACGGATGAGGGACATGAACGCCATCGTGGGCGCCCACGACATCCTGCTGCTGGTCTTCGACTGCCTGCGCTACGACGTGGCGGCCGAGTGCCTGGCGACCGGGCGGACACCGAACCTTGCGAAGCTGCTGCCGCCGTCGGGTTGGGAGAAGCGCCACGCACCGGGAAGCTTCACGCTCGCCTCCCACCAGGCCTTCTTCGCGGGCTTCCTGCCGACCCCGGCGACTCCGGGAAGGCACTCGCGGCCCTTTGCCGTGCGCTTCCAGGGAAGCGAGACCACCGGGGCCCAGACCTGCGTCTTCGACGCGCCCGACATCGTCACCGGACTGCGCGGTCGCGGCTACCGCACCGTCTGCATCGGGGGCGTCGGCTTCTTCAACAAGCAGAACCCGCTGGGCAACGTCCTCCCCGGCTACTTCGACGAGAGCCACTGGAGCCCAGCGCTGGGCGTCACCGACCTCAAGTCGACTGAGAACCAGGTGGCGCTCGCGCGCAGCATCCTCGACGGCCAGGAGCCGGGCCGGCGCGTCTTCCTGTTCATCAACCTCTCGGCCATCCACCAGCCCAATCGCTTCTACCTCCCCGGCGCGACCGAGGACTCGCTCGCCTCGCACGCGGCGGCGCTCGAGTACGTGGACCGCAGCCTGCCGCCGCTGTTCGAGGCCTTGAAGGCGCGCGGCCCGACCTTCTGCATCCTCTGCAGCGATCACGGCGAGGCCTATGGCGAGGACGGCTTCCACGGTCACCGGATTGCCCACCCGGTCGTCTGGACCGTGCCCTACGCCGAGTTTTGCCCCTAACGGAGCCGACACCCCGAGCTTGTCGAGGGGGCGGCGCGTGGTGGCAGAAGAGCTCCGACCAGGAAGGCGAAAGCAACCAGCGAACTCCCTCCCGCAGTTGGCAGGGGGAGGGCCGACTCTCCATGTGATGGGGGCGGAAGGCCCTGTGGTTGCGGGCGTCCCGCCCGCCCCATATTCCGTTCGGCGCTTCGCCCCCTCCGAACGGAAGTCTTGCTCGCGCTGCCGAAACCTTCGACCATCCCCGCCCGTGACGACGAATGACACCGCTGCCCGCCCGCTGGAGGAGACGCCGTACGGCGCCTACCTCTACTCGTACCCGCACAAGACCTCCTACCGGCCGCTCGACCCGCCAGTGCCGCTCGCCTCGCTCTGGGAGAAGGAGAAGCAGGACGCGCTCTCGCTCTACCTTCACGTGCCGTTCTGTGAGGCGCGCTGCGGCTACTGCAACCTGTTCTCCACTGCGCGCCCCAAGGCCGAGCTGGTCGACGGCTACGTCGCGGCGATGGAGCGGCAGGCCAAGGTCGTCCGCGCGGCGCTCGGAGGGAAGGCCGGCTTCGCGCGCTTCGCCATCGGTGGCGGGACTCCAACCTTCCTCGGATTCGCGCAGCTCGAGCGCCTGCTCGACCTCGCCGAGCGCACGATGGGCGCAAACCTGCCGGCGATCCCCGGCTCCGTGGAGGTTTCTCCGGCGACGGCGGACCGCGAGAAGCTCTCGCTGCTGCGCCGGCGGGGCATCAGCCGCATCAGCATCGGAGTGCAGAGCTTCCTCGACGGCGAGGTCGGAGCCGTCTACCGGCCGCAGAAGGCCGACGAAGCCAAGCAGGCCATCGAGCGCATCCGCGAGCAGGGCTTCCCGACGCTCAACATCGACCTCATCTACGGGTTGCCGGGGCAGGACGAGGCGAGCTTCCGGGCGTCGCTGGAAGAGACGCTGCGCTTCGCGCCCGAGGAGATCTATCTCTACCCGCTCTACGTCCGGCCGCTGACGAGCCTGGGCAAGTCCACCCGCCACTGGGACGACGTGCGGCTCGAGCTTTACCGCGCCGGGCGCGACTTCCTCGTCGCGAAGGGCTATCGCCAGATCTCGATGCGCATGTTCCGCCTCGCGTCCGCGGCCGAGACGCCCGCACCGGTTTATCGCTGCCAGGAAGACGGGATGATCGGCCTCGGCACCGGAGCGCGCTCGTACACCGAGGGCCTGCACTACGCGACGCCGTACGCCATCGGGCAGGAGGGTGTCCGGCAGATCATCGAGCGCTACGTCTCGACGCCGGAGGTGGAGTTCGCGGCGGCGCGGCACGGCATCTGGCTCGACGACGAGGACAGGCGGCGCCGCTACGCCATCCTCTCGCTGCTGGCCGACGGCATCGACCAGGACGACTACGCCCGCCGCTTCGGCACCGAGGTGCTGGAGGACCTGCCTCAGCTGGGCGAGCTGTTCGAGGCCGGCTGGGGCGTGCGCGAAGGCCGGCGGATCCGGCTGACGGCGAAGGGCGTCGAGCGCTCGGACGCCATCGGCCCGTGGATGTGCTCCGCGCGGGTAAAGGAGCGCATGGCCGGTTACGAGCTGCGCTGAATGGAACTGACGCTCCTCTACCGCGGGCCGCTCGAGAGCTGCGACTACGGCTGCGAGTACTGCCCGTTCTCCAAGCATGCGGCGAGCAAGCAGGACCTGGAGGCGGACCAGGCCGCGCTCCGGCTCTTCGTGGACTGGGCTCGCAAGAGGCCGGCCCAGGACCGGTTGCGCGTCTTCTTCATCCCGTGGGGCGAGGCGCTCATCCGCCCGTGGTACCAGGAAGCCTTCGCCGAGCTGACCCGGTTGCCGCAGGTCTCCAAGGTCGTCGCGCAGACGAACCTCTCGGGGCCCGTGGAGTGGCTGGCGCGCGCCGACGTGACGAAGGCGGCGCTCTGGGCGACCTACCACCCGGACTGGGCGGAGCAGGCGCAGTTCCTGGAGAAGGTCGGTGCGGTTTGGCGGCACGGAGCGAAGATCAGCGTCGGCATGGTCGGCTTCCGAAGGCTGCGCGACGAGGCCGCCCAGATGCGCCGAGCGCTGCCTCCGGAGGTCTACCTTTGGATCAACGCAGTGAAGAACCCCTGGGGCCCCAAGCGCGAGCATCCGGCGGAGCAGTACACGGCCGAGGACGTGGCGTTCTTCGAGTCCATCGATCCGCAGTTCCGGACGAACCTCGTCGAGCACCCTAGCCTGGGCCATTCGTGCCGCACGGGGACGTCGGTGGTCACCGTCGACGGGGACGGATGCGTGCGGCGCTGTCCCTTCGTCGGGGAGCGGCTCGGCAACCTCTACGAGCCAGGCATCGAGAAGGCGCTGGTCGAGCGGCCGTGCCCGGCGCAGACCTGCGGCTGCCACATCGGCTACGTGCACCTGGACTCGCTGGGGCTCGCCGAGGTCTACGGCGAAGGGATCCTGGAGCGGATCCCGAAGCGCTGGCCGGTCCGCCTGGATTAGCCGCGCTATCCCTGCGCCTTCAAAACTTCGCGAATCTCCCACTCGTAGACCGACAGCCCGTCTCGCGTGAGGTTCGGCAAGAGATCGCCGAAGGCGTTGGCCTCGATGACCCGGTGCCCGGTGTAGCCATGCTCGAACATCACGTCGACACCGACGTGCAGGCAGCCGTGCGCCTTCCAGACCGTCTTGCAGCTCTGCATCGCCGCCGCGAACAGCTCCGGCGGCACGTCGCGGTCCAGCGAGGCGCGCTCGCCGCGCCAGCCGAGCAGGTGGAGGTTGGTGATGGGGTGCTTGTTCTGGCGCACGACCAGAAACGCGGGCTCACCGGCGACGACCACCACGCGGCAGTCGAAGAATGCACCGTCCAGGCGCGCCTTGGGGACCTCCTCTTCGATCTGCGAGCCCTCGCGCAGCAGGAAGCCCACGACCTCCGAGAGCAGGCGAGGGTGGTCGATGCGCCGGACCTTGAGCGAGTTGTACCAACCGGTGCGCGTCGCCTCGATGGTGGTCATCAGGAAGTCGCCGCGTGGCCGCCGCAGGTAGATGGCGAGGCACGAGGCCGACGAGCTGGCGGACATCTTGATGAAGGCGCTCCGGCAGTCGGCCTCGTCCATCCGCTGATTGAGATCTTCGAGGCTGGCGACCGGCTCGAGCCTGGGCGGCACGGGCACGCCCAGCGACTGGTAGAGGCGCGAGGTCTCGCGCTTGTCGAAGAGCGTGGCGATGCACTTGGGCGGGCTAAGGACCTTCCAGGCCGGCCGCCGGGCGAAGAGCGCCTCCAGGCGGCCGAGCATCTTCAGGAAGCCGAAGTGCTGTTGCCGAGGGCAGAGGATGAGGCCGCGGTCGTAGGTGAGCGCGTCGATCTTCGCCGGCTCGATGGTCGTGGCTCCGGACTGGAGCGCGTCCTCGTGGCCAGCCTTGAGGAGCTCGCGGTCGACCTCGAAGTCCTCGCCGGCGGAGTCGATGCGCACCACCGCCGGCTCAGGGGAGAGCGCCTCGAGCTTCTCGAAGTGCCGGGCGACGTCGAGCCAGGAGACGACCTCGGCGGCAGGTTGGCCCTGCGCTGCGAGGGCGGCCTGGAACAGCCCGACCCGGCGGTTCTCGGGATTGCCGATGACGATGAAGCGCACGCCGGAAGGGTTGGGCATAAGGCGGCTCAGCGGTCACACCAGGCGGTCGGCCAGGGCCTTGAGCACGCTCGTCCAGGCGTCCCACTCGAAGCCCGCGGACTCGGAGACCTCGAGGAGGCCGCGGCCGGTGAGCTGCGGGTTGGGGCGCGAGAAGTCGGCGTGGAGGACCTGGACGCGCGGGTGGACCTCGGCCTTGGCGTTGGCGCTGCCCATGACCACCACGTCGCTCTCGGCGATGCGCGAGCGGGCGAAGGCGTCGGCCATCACGGCGGGAAGGTCGGGGACCACGGCGATCTGCGCGGTGCCCTTCTCAATCCACTCGCGCAGCATCAGCGCGGCCAGCTCGCGCTCCGGGGCGAGGGCGGTCTCGCTGCCGACGAAGGCGACGCGGAAGAGCAGCCCCTCTTCGTTGAGCCACTCCGAGAGCCGGCGCACCAGGCAGAGCACCAGGCCCAGCGCCAGCACCAGCCGCTGGCTCTTGGCGCCCTTGTCCTTGAAGCGGGCCTGCGCCAGCTCCGGCAGGAGCGCGAAGGTGATGACGTGCCGGTTGCGCAGGAAGACGCTCTCGTCGCGCGTGTAGTAGAGCAGCTCGCCTTCCACGTACCGCATGTCGAACAGGTCGACCTCGCCCTCGGCCGTCTCGTCGTCCATGTAGATGAGCTCGGAGGTGACGAGGTTCTCGATGGCCCCGGAGGTGGACATCGAGGAGAAGCCGCCGATGGGGTACTTGTCCTCGTCCTCGATCTGCGTGGCGGTGCGCCGGCCGGCGCGCAGGCTGCGGCGGGCGCGGCGAGGCAGGGTGCGCTCCAGCTCCTCGGCGGCCTCGGCCACCTGCTGCAGCGCCAGGCGCTGGTTGGCGGTGCGCAGCACCGCGAGGTTTTCGAGGGTGAAGACGTCGGCGTCGGTCAGCAGGCTGCCGGCGTGGCGGGCCTTGCGCGCGAGCTGCTCGTAGCCCTCGGTCAGGGCTTCGACGACCTCGCCCGGCTGGTGCAGGCTGGCGAAGCCGCGCTCCAGGACCTCGGCCGCGGCGCGGTCGGTGAGCGAGCGCGAGATGCCCAAGTTGAAGGAGACGCCGGCGTCGTACCGGAGCCGCGAGAGGACGTTGCCCAGGAGCACCACCACCGCCTCGCGTTTGAGGTCGGCGGGCAGGCGGGCCACGGCGTCGCAGGCGGCGTCCAGGCGCGGGTCCGCCCCGAGCCGGCCCAGCACCTGGTCCTCGTAGAGCCGCAGGGCGTTGCGCAGCTCGGAGTCGCCCGAGGTGCGCTGAGCGCTGATCTCGACCGCGGACCCGGCGAGCACGTGGCCGAAGTCGGCGACGACGCCCGGCGGAGGCAAGGTGTCGAGCTCGGAGTGGGCGGAGACGACCCAGGGGGCCACCGTCTCCAGCGCGGTCGGCGAGGGCGCGCACAGGCGCATCAAGCACAGGCCTGCGCCCAGCCAGTCCTCGGCGGCGGTGCGATCTCGCAGTTCTCGGCTCACCGTCCTCCAACCCAGCCCGCGCAGGCGTGCTTCGCAACGTCAGGCGCGACTTCAGTCGCCGGCAGTCGTTTTGCGGGCTAATCCACGCCCAAGAGCTTGGGCACTTTCTCCTCCAAGAGGTCGATCTCCTCGCGCGTCTCGCCCAGGTACGAGAGCAGCTGCAGGTCCTGCCGCTCCACTGCGCCGCCGTGCATGACCCAGGCGCGGGTGCGCAGCAGGCGGTAGAGCTTGATGACCTTGCGGTCGGACACGAAGATCTTGTCCTCGCGGACGAGCGTCTTGAGCAGGCGGCGCAGCTCGCGCAGCAGGTCGTCGCGGAAGTAGACGTCGCGGTCGCGCTGCTCCTTGCCGTCCGGGCCCACGTCCTTCTTGCCGAACAGGAAGGTCAGGTAGCGGTGGGCCTTGAGGAAGTCGGCGAGCGTGGCGTGGCCCTCGGCCCAGGGCTTGCGGTGCAGGTCCTTGTTGGTCTGGCCCTCGAGGCCGGAGTCGATGAGCTCGACGAAGTACTTGTCCTGGACCGAGCGGCAGGCGGCCTTGAGGCAGAAGCGGTCCTTGAGGGCGGCCAGCTCCGCGTGCTCGGGGATCTCGTTGGTGGCGGCGAAGAGAATCTTGAGCCGCACCGGGACCGGGACGCCGTCCTGGTAGAACTTGCGCTCGTTGATGATGGTCAGGAGCGAGTTGAGGATGGCCGAGTTGCTCTTGAAGATCTCGTCGAGGAAGACGACGCGTGCGCTGGGGAGCTTGCCGCGCTCGCGGCGGATGTAGCGGCCCTGGCGCAAGAGGTTGATGTCGATGGGCCCGAGCACTTCCGACGGCTCGGTGAAGCGCGTCAGCATGTACTCGAAGTACTCCTCGTCGCCCACCTTCATCGCCTCGCGGAAGCGAATGACGAGGTCGGTCTTGGCCGTGCCGGGCGGCCCGACCAGCAACAGCGGCTCCTGCGCCACCGCGGAGATGGTCATCAGGTCGATGAGGTTCTGCTTGTCGATGAAGAAGCGCCCCAGCGAGGTGCGGAAGCGGTTGAGCCGCTCGCGCAGCGCGGGGGCCTCGGCCTGCAGCGCCTCGAACGGGATGTCGGCGACCTTGTCCGCCTCGTCGCGGACCGCCGGAGCGTCGGTGACCTTCTGGGAGACCATGGATTCCTCTCTGCTCTGCTTCGGCACCCCGAGCTTGTCGAGGGGCCAGGACACGACCGAGATGCCTTCAAGAGAGGCCAGACCTTCCGGCCTGCCTCTAGCCCGCCGCCTCCGCGTTCTCGCGCTGGATCCGCCGCCGCACGAGGTACTCCTCCTCGTCCAGCCAGCGGCGCCCGAACTCGCCCAGCGCTAGATCCTCGCTCGCCAGGCCCAGCACCAAGGACTCCATGAAGCCGACCACCGACAGGCAGAAGTGGCTGTTGGTGTTGAAGCTGTCGGTGATGGTCTTGAGCTGCTCCGAGAGCCGCATGATGCCCGCCGCCGCGTACTCCTGTGGCGTCTGCGAGAGCGCGCCGGCGCAGGCGCGGGTCAGCGCCAACCGATCCGGCATCTGCAGATCCTTGGCTTGCAGCACGCGGTGCGCCCGGTCGAACTCGGGCATGGCCTGGTCCAGCCGGCCCAGGTACGCCTGGCCGCTCGCGAGGTTGAGCCGCGCCGAGAGCGCCTTGGGGCCGGTGCCGGTGACGATGGCCGCCACTGCGTCGAGCAGGTGTCCGGCCTCGTTGCGCAGGCCGACCCGTCGCAGGCTGCGCAGGCAGCGGCCGATGATGCCGCCGACCTCGTTGGCGCTCTCCGGGGTCAGGCCGCCCAGGAGCTTCTCGATGGTCCCGACGATCTGCCGGACGAGCTCGGCGCGGCCGAAGTAGCCGGCCAACATCAGCGCCTCCTCGAGCAGGCTGATGCGCCGCACCGGCTCGATGTCGTCCATGCCGCCCAAGAGCGACTGCAGCCGCGGCAGCGCCTGCGCCTCGGGGAGCATGGGGAAGAAGTCCATGATCCCGTCGAAGAGCCGGGCGCTGTCCTCGGGCCTGGTCGCCTCGGCCAGCGCCACCTTCATCAGCTTCTCCAGCTCGACGCCCAGCTGGCCCGGGTCGGTCATGCCGCGCAGCGCCGCGAACTCCTCGCCGCGCGGGTCCTTGTCGCCGCGCTGGAAGGCCTGGACCGGGTCGAGGCGCTCCTGCGGCTCGAGCACCGTCGAGGCCTGGCGCAGCCGGTCGACCTTGTAGCGCAGGAACTTCTCCAGCTTGTTCAGCTCGGCCTGGATGGGCGGCGGCAGCGGCGTCTCCACCGGCAGCCCTTCGAGCGCGCAGTCGACGCGCGCACCGAAGGCCCGGGAGAGGAAGCCGTGGATGGGCTCGCCGCCCGGCAGGAGGCCAGAGGCGGTCGAGCGCAAGGAGCGCGCGCGGTCGGCCGCGCCCAGCCGTGCGAAGCCGTAGGCGAAGACGAAGAGCACGTAGGCCCGGGTGAGCATCGGCGGGGCCTCGACCGGGGAGCGCTTGCGGTCGGTGCGCTCGAAGCGGTCGAGCAGGTCGCCCAGCACCGTGACCAGCCGCATCGCGCCGTCGCCGCGGCCGATGGAGCCCAGCGGGGTCTGCGTGCCCTGGCCCAGGAAGCGCAGGAAGGTCGGCACGTCGCGCTCGAGCGAGAGGCCGCGGTGCAGCCGCGAGAGGATCCGGTCGCGCGTGCGGGAGAGGCCGAGGCGGTCGCCGCCGACGAGCCGGGAGAGCGAGACCCGCGCCAGCCAGAGCGAGCGGACGTCGAGGTTGTCGTCGTTGGCGTCAAGCCAGACCTGCGCGGCGTGCGGGTCGACGACGAAGGCCGAGGGGTCCTGCGCCGCGAGCGTGACCAACGAGGCCATGGCCCGGGTCTGGTCGCGGGTGGCGGCCTTGACCCCGAGTAGGGTGCGCAGGGCGGCGGCGGGGTCGGCCGAGCGGGTGGCGAGGAAGGATTCGCCCTTGGCCCAGCGGTCGACGTGCGGCGCGGCCTCGGCGGCGCCCAGCTCCCAGAAGGAGCGGGTCCAGCACAGGCCGGCGTCGGCGCCGCGGCTCAGGCGCGCGTGCAGCGAGGCCATCTGCGACCAGAGGCTCGAGCGGGACGGGTGGTCCGCCGGAACGTCCATCTCCACGAACTGCTTCTCCAGCGCGTGGAGCGACTGCTCCTCCTCGCCGGTGGGCTGAAGGCGGTACTCCTCGGCGGGGGCGGCGGCGGCCGGTTTGGCGGCCGGAGCCGGCGCGGCCTTGGGCGCGGGAGCGGGCTCGGCCTCACGCGTGCCGCGCGAGCGCTCGCGGCGAGGCGCCCGCTCCTCGCGCTCCTCCTTCTCGGGGCGGCGCGGGCCGTCGGCCCACTCGAGCCCGGTGGACTCGTAGAAGCCGAAGTCGAAGGTCGCGCGCTTCACCCAGGACTCGAGGACCGGCGTCGCGTGGACGAGGTACTCGACCCAGTCCGAGAGCGGGGAGAAGGCCGCCTCGGCGATCCGCTCGACCCGGAAGCCATCGTCGGTCGTCGTCCTGTCCCGGCCGGACGGGCCGGTAGGGGCCAGCCAGGCGATTCTCGTCGGTGCCGGGCGCGAGCAGGTCGCGGACCTTCTCCTTGCGCAGCGGCGGCTCGAGCGAGGCGTCGCGGGGGATGAAGAGCTGCCCGGTGGCGAGCAGCGGGACGTAGGCCTCGCCGTTCAGCTGCAGCTCGGGCGGCGCCTGCCGGCCCGGGCGGGCGCGCAGGATGATCGTCGGGTTCTTCGGGTCGCCCGTGGCCGCGAACAGCAGGCGCTGGACGAGCTCGTCGGAGCAGCCGCGCACCAGCGTGTCGACCTGCTCGACCGCGTTCTGGCGCAGCACGAAGAGCGCGGTGGGCTCGTTGCGCGACGCCTTGGCCAGCCGCAGGCGGACCTGCAGCCGCGGCGGGACGGGCTGCTTCTCATGGTGGTGCGGCGCGCCGGGCACCTGCAGCTCGAGCACCGAGTAGAGGTTGGTCCAGGGGCCGTCGGCGACTTCCCGCCACGAGCCATCGCTGCCGACGAGCAGCAGCCGGCACTCCGGCGCCTTGAGCGAGTCGGCGAGCGGGTGCGAGTGGCCGAGCTCGGTCCAGACCTTGTCCTGGCCGGGCGGGGTGGGGACGAAAGCCTGGAGGCGTCGAGAGCCATCGAGGATGGAGGCGAGGGTGAAGTAGGGCGGGTCGATGGCGCGCAGCAGGCACGGCCCGCCGCTGGGGACGATGCAGAAGTCCTGGCGGTCGCAGCCCAGGCGCAGCATCTCGGCGCCCAGCTTGAGGACCGAATCGCCCTCCGGCACGACGAAGAGCACCGGGCCCTTCTCCGGCTCGGAGCCGGTGCGGCGGGGCAGCAGGATCTGCGCCCAGCACCCGACCTGGCGCGTCGGCTCGCGGGACTCCTTGACGAAGCTGACGCCGGCCGCGGCGAGCTTGAGCTCGGCCGCCCGCTTGATGGATTCGCTGGGGAAGACCACGAGCTTGCCGTCGCCGTCGCGGAGCACGCCGGCGGGCGAGCCGGCGAGATCCTCGGGTACCAGGCCGGTGGTCAGGGCGAGCTGGAGCGCCCCGTCGTTCTCGAAGTGGAGGGACTTCATCAGGACTTGCTCGTGAGCCCTTCGCGCTGCGGCTCGGCTTGCGGCGACGATTGGCCCTGCGCCTCATCCTGCGGGCGCTCGACGACGATCTTGCCCAGCTCCTGGGCCTTGAGCGCGCCGCCTTCGATGAGCTTGTCGACGAGCCGGCGGTGCTCGTCCTCGTGCTCGAGCGGCAGGGCGCCGGAGTCGCTCTCATAGCTGATGATGACGTTCTTCTTGCGGGTCACCGGGTCGACCTGGAGGCGGATGGTCACGTGGGGCATGGCGAGGAGCTCAAGGCAGCTGGGAGGCAGAGACGAGCAAGGATTGAGGACCGAGGCAACGGGCGCAGCCGGCGGCTGAAGCCGCGCCTGGTTTTGCAAAGCCCGCCTTCGCGGGCTGGGTGCAGACAGAAGAGAAGGACTGGCCCAAATCCAAAACGCTGGAGCCCGCGAAGGCGGGCTTGGAAACGTCAGGCGCGACTTCAGTCGCCGGCAGTCTGTCGAGTCCCTCTCTCACGATCCTGCCGCCTTCTTCGCGGGCGCGGCCAGGTGGGCAAACGCCTTGCGCTCGAGCACCTTCTTCTCCAGCAGCAGCTTGCGCAGCTCCAAGACGATGGCGCGGTTCTCGTCCAGGATCTTCCGGGCCTGGGCGCGTTGGGCCTCGAGGATGGCGCGCACCTCGCGCTCCATCAGCGTCTTGGCGTTCTCGGAGAGCGGGGCCTGCGGGATGTTCGGGTCGGGGTTGACGAAGAGCCGCGCCCCCAGCTCGTCGCCGCCCATGCCGAACTGCTCCACGAGCGAGCGGGCGACGCCGGTGGCGCGCTCCAGGTCGCTGGCGGAGCCGATGGAGAGATCCTCGCAGAAGAGCTGCTCGGCCTCACGGCCGCCAAAGAGGACGGCGATGTTGTCCAAAAGTTGTCCGCGGGTGACGACGTAGCGGTGCGCGGGGTCGGAGTAGCGGACGAAGCCAAGCGCGCCGGCCAGGTCGCCGCGGATGGAGATCCGCTCGATCGGCGGCGAGTGCGGCGAGAAGAGCGCCACGACCGCGTGGCCGCACTCGTGGGTGGCGACGACCAGCTCCTCGGCCGCGGTGAGCTCCGGGCGCTCGAGGTACTTGGTCATCGCCTTCTCGAGCTCGGGGATCTCGGTCGGCACGCCGTCGAGCTTGTTGCGCAGCCGGTCGCGCGCGAGCGAGCGGCAGATGGCCTGCAGGTGGTCGCCGGAGTAGCGGCTGGTGGTCCCCTCGACGTAGTCGGCGGTGCGCTTGACGGCGTAGTCCATCGCCTCGGCGCTGAGGTTGAGCCCCAGCTTCTGGTCGTAGATGCCGAGGATGGCGCGGCGGTCTTCGTTGTTGGGGTAGGGGATCTGCAGGTGGAACTCGAAGCGGCCGGGGCGCAAGAGCGCCGGGTCGAGCATCTCCACGAGGTTGGTCGTGCCGACCACGAAGACCAGCTCCTCCTTGCGGAAGCCGTCCATCTCGGTCAGCAGCTGGTTGACCATCGAGTGCTCGACGCCGCTGCCGGTGTAGGTGCCGCGGGCCGAGGCGAAGGAGTCGAGCTCGTCGAAGATGATGATCGCCGGGGCGCTCTGCCGGGCGCGCACGAAGATCTGCCGGAGGTTCTCCTCGCTCTCGCCCACCCAGCGGCTCTTGAGCTCCGGGCCGCTGACGACGCTGACGGCTGCCCCGAGCGCGCTGGCCATGGCCTTGGCGAAGAGCGTCTTTCCGGTGCCGGGCGGGCCCCAGAAGATCATCCCGCGCGGCAGCAGGTTCTCGATCCGCTTGACCGCTTCGGGATCGCTGAGCTGGTCCTTGGCGGCGAGGATGTCGATGATCTCCTTCTGCAGCTGCTCCTTCACCCGGCCGTAGCCGCCGATGTCCTTGTGCAGGTCGAGGTCGGGCATCGACAGGCTGCCGGCGATGGTGGCCTGACGCAGCTGGCGCAGCGCCCCCTTCGGATCGACCGGGTAGTCCTCGCCGGTCACCGAGCCCAAGAGGCGGCGCAGGCGGACCGCGTTCACGCCGGAGACGTGCTTGTAGAGCAGGTAGGGGTTGAAGCCCTTGCCGAACTTGCGCGCCTCGCGCTGGGTGACGAGGTAGCGCAGCCGCTCGCGCCCGACGCCGAGAATGCTCTCCTTGTGGGGGAAGAGGTTCTCGATGACGCGCGGCACCGGGAAGGACGGGTCCCGGAAGCCGAGCCACAGCATCTCCGGGTTCTCATAGAGCAGCGGGATGACCTCGCGCGCCTCGGCGGTGAGCCCGCCGCTGGCGGAGGTCAGGAGGTCCAGGTGCGGCAGCACGACGATGCGCGCCTCGACCGAGCCGCGCACCACGTTGCGCAGCTGGGCGATCATCGTGGCGATGAGCCCCTGCGGCCCCATCGGGCCCTGCTGCTCCGGCGGGATGCGGCCGTCCAGGTAGACGCACTGGCGCTTGTCCTTGGACAGACGGTCGCGCAGGCAGCGGTAGAAGTAGGGCGTGAGCTCCTTGTCGCACTCGATCATCACCGGCAGCCCGCGCATCAGCGCCTCGTGGGCGCGGGAGAGCTCGGCCGGGTAGGCGGCCTCGACGGCGGTGAACGGGGAGAAGCTCGGTAGCGAGCTCGGTCTTCGGGAATGAGCGCAGTCACGGCCGCGGAGTATCCCTCGGCAACCGGGCCGGAGCTAGGCGCCTTCGCACCCAAACGCGACCGCAAGCGCCCGGCACATAGCCGCCAGCCCCTTGCCCTTCACCTGCCCCAAATGGCGGGTAAGGCGGCTCTGCTCGACGGTCTGGATGTGGTCGAAGTTGATGGCCGACGGGTGCTTGAGTCCCTCGTCGACGCCGATGACGACTTCGCTCGGGAGACCCCGAATCGTCGAAGTCACGGGCGCGATCATCACCGTGTGGAGCACTCCGATGGCGTCCTCGCGGCTCACCACCACGACCGGGCGCAGCTTGTCGGGCTTGCGGAACTCGTACATCCAGACGTCGCCGCGGCTCACTCTTCCGGCCATGAGCCCTCGCCCGCCCAGTCTTCGAGCTCCTTGGCGCCAGCCTTGCCGTATCCACGGCGGTACGCCTCGCTGATGGACGCCTTGCGGCTCTTCGAGAGGTAGTCGGACAGGATGCGGCGAAGGACGGCCGAGCGGCCCTTGGCGCGGACTTCCGCGTCCTGGTCGAACGCCCGCAGAAGAGGCTCGTCGATGGTGAATTGAATCGCCTTCATGTGGAAAGTCTATGTGGAGGATTCATGTGGAGCAATCGCCCACATCAGTCGTGAGAGCGGGGTCAGGTCCGAACCTTGATGGTCAGCGAGCCCGACTGCGGGTCCTCGGTGATCTCCTCGATCTCGCCGAGCTGCGAGGCGCGGACCTTGAGAGCCTCGGCGGTGACCCGCTGGCTGATCTGGTCGATCTCCTGTTGAAGGTCGGCCAGGCGCTTCTCGAGCCGGGCGGTGACCTGGCTGCGCAGGCGCTCGCGCTTGTCGTCGACCTCCTGCTCGGCGGCGTTCCGGGCCGTGTCGCGCAGCGCCTCCCGCGCCTTCTCGGTGATCTCGTTGACCGCCTGCGTGCGCTCGACCTTGGACTCGAGGTCGGCCTCCTGCGCCAGCTTGACCTTGATGGAGCCGTCCTTGAGGTCCACCTCGATCCGGACGCCGTCCTTCTCGGTGCGGACCGCCTTGTCGCCGTCGCGCTTGAAGCCGCGGCCCTCGAGCTCCTTGGCCAAGAGGTCGGCCATGTTCTCCTTCGGGAGGACCTCGAGCAGCTCGAGCGAGGTGCAGACACCGTCCTCGACGCGCACGTGGCGGCGGACGGACTCGGAGACGGAGATGCGGTAGGCGCGGCTCACGTTCGACTCCCTGAGGTAGCGGCCGGCGTCCCCGCTCCTTGCGGTGGCGGTCCGGCGGGGGGCGCATGGGCGCCCGCGTCCAAGGTCTCCAGCTCGTGAAGCACCGTCTGGGCCCGCTGCAGGCCCGCGTCGCCCAGCGGCTCGAAGGCGCCGAGCAGCATCTGCGCCGAGGCGTGGGTGTCCTCGAAGAACGGCGTCGTCCGCCACTGCTCGACCCACTGGCCGATGCGCAGCAGCGCGCGCAGGAACATGCCTGCGGAGCGCCGCGCCTCGTTGCGGTCGCCCAGCGGCGCGCGCGGGTCAACTGTGCCGACGAAGTGGCGGCTGGTGACGCCGGGGGGCAAGAGCTGCACGGCCGCGTCGACGAGGAAGAGGGCCAGGTCCTGGCGGCCCGCCTGCTGGAGCGCGTCGAGCCAGGCGTCGAGGAGCACCTTCTGTGTCCGGCCGATCTCCGCGAGGGTGGCGCAGTCGCGGACCTTCGTCTTGCCGCGCTCGACGGCGACCCAGCGCCGCCGCAGGTCGTCCTGGAGCGCCTCGACGAGCGGCGCCGACGGCCCGGCGAGGAACTCGGCAAAGCGCCTGGCTTCGGGCGGCAGGTGGGATGCGGCCTTGGTCCCGCGCACCTCCAGCGGGAAGCCCAGCCAGCACAGGGCGGAGCGGCCGAAGATGCCGGCGCGGCTGATGGCCGAGGCGCAACCCGCCTTCACGAGCAGGTCGCAGGCGAGATAGGCGACCAGCTCGTCGGCCGGCGTCAGCGGGGCCTTGCTCGGGATCGCCGGCAGGTCGTCGAGCGCCATCGGGTGCTCGTGGATCCAACGCAGAATCTTGATGCTGGCGTCGCTGAAGGCGAGCGGCGTGTCGGGGTGAAGCTCCCAGAAGCGGCCGGAGACGACCTGGATACCGGCGAGATGGCGCTTGCTCCGCCAGCCGCCTCGGCGTGCGAGCTGGAGGACCGAGCCCGCGGCGAGCGTGTGCTCGAGCAGGCGCATCGAAGTGGGGCCTTGCTTGGGCGCGAGCGTCCGGCGCGTGCGGACGATGGGCTCGATGGCCTCGACCTCCAACTCGCCGACCAGCGCGCGCGCGATGGCCAGCAGCTCGGCTTCGGAGGCGGCGACGACGCTCATCGCGGGCCTCGCAGCGCGGCGGCGAGCGCGGGCCAGCCGTTGACGTCCAGAGCGCCTTTGGAGAATCGGATCTCCACGGTGTTCGGCGCCGCAAAGGCTGGATCGTCGGGCGAGTAGCGGCTGGAGAGGAAGTGCAGCTCCTGGTTCGCGGAGCCTACCCAGCGGCGCCGGGTCTCTGGCTGCGAGCGGTCGAAGCGCCCGTCGACCAGCAGGTCGGTCTGGGCGAGGAGGTCCTGGACTTCGGGCCCCATCGCCCGGAGCTCCGCGAGCGTATAGCCGCTGAAGAGGACGACCGAGAGACGGCGGGCGGCGTCGGCACGGACGCGCCGGCACAGCTGCGCGAGCGCGTCCGCCTGCGCTACCGGCTCGCCGCCGAGGAGCGTGAGGCCCTCGATGCCGGGCGTCGCCAGGATGCGGTCCGCGAGGGCCTCGATCGCCCACTCCGACCCGCCCTCGAAGGCGAGCATCTCGGGGTTGCAGCAGCCGGGGCAGCGCAGCGGGCAGCCCTGGACCCAGAGCGCGAATCGTCGCCCGGGCCCTTCGGCCTCGGTGGACGGAACGAACTGCGCCATGCGGACGACGTCAGACACGGCCGGCGATTAGGCCAGACTTTCCATAACGTTGGAAGGTCGTCCCCCAGAACGAGCGGGAGGTATCTCTGGGATACTCCGCGGCATGCCTGCCAAGACCAAGAAGAGCGACGTTCCGGTGCTCGCGCCCACCAGCTGTGCCCGCGTAAACCTCGGGCCGTACGACGAGTCCCTGGAGTCGGTGCAGCCCATGCCCGGAAGCAGCGATCTGCTCGTCACGTCCTTCAAAGGCGTTTGGACCCTGGACCCGAATACGGGGAGTCCCACGCGTTGGTACCGGAAGAATTCGGCGACGAGGCAGTCAGTCTGCTGGGAGGCAGCGATCTCAGAGGACGGCTCGGTGGTCGCGGCGGCGTTCGGCGCGTTGGAGCTTTGCGCCTGGCACGGGAAGAAGGAGGTCGGCCCGGTCGACACCAAGCCAGGCATCTTCACGCGGCTCAACGCCACGGCGGACGGGAAGACGCTCGCAGGCACGAGGCTGTGCAAGCAGCTCGTCGTCTACGACGCCAGGACGCTGCAGGTGCGCTGGGCGAACGATTCTGAAGAAGAGCTTCGCCAATGGCGCGCGCATCGATCCCGAGGGGAGGCTGGTGGCCGCCGCCGGGACCGATGGGGCGCTGCGTACCTTTGACGCCAGGGACGGGACGCCCCGCGGGACCTTCGCCGGCAACGGCTGGGTGAACGACCTCGACTTCCGCGCCGACCGGATCGCCATGGGCGGCCGCGGCAAGGAGATCCGGGTCTACGACGCCTCCGGCGCGCTCGTGCGCGTCTTGCCGTACGGCCGGAACGTCGAGCGCGTCTCGCTCTCCTATGACGGCAAGCGCTGCGTCGCCTCCAGTGGCGCAAAGACTGCGGCCATGGTCTGGAACGTCGACTCCGGCCAGCCGATGGCGCGGTTGGACGCGGGCGAGGGCGTCAGGAACGCACGCTTCTCCTGTGCGAGGCAGGGAAGCTCGGGCTACCTGCTCGCGGGCTGCGCAGGCCATTCGAAGATTGCGACCTGGGAGATTGCCTGAAGCTCACCCCGGCGGCTGCACGAAGTCCGGGCTCTCCGTCGACGCCCGCTGCATGCTCTCCGGCAGCGGGATGTTCCGCCCGAGCAGCACCTTGACCACCGCCATCTCCGATCGCGGGGCCCTGGCCCGGCAGCAGGCGCGCGAGCTGCTGCGTGAAGATCTCGATCGCCGTGCGCAGGTCGACCTTGATGTCCCGCACGCCGGTCGCGTCGGCCTGGATGACGCTGGAGATGGAGTCGTCGGAGCCGAGGATGCGGATGGCCTCGCCGATCGGCGTGGAGCCGAGCGTCCGGGCCAGCTCCATGAGCAGCTCGTTCATCGCCGCCAGGTAGTTCTCCTTCTGGTGGCTGTCGAGCAGCAGGTTCAGGCCCACCGGCAGCCGCTCGAGCCGCTCGAGGAAGTAGGGGATCCAGTCGGCAGTGATGAGGCTGCCGTGCTGCGGGGCGATCAGGACCGGCGCCGGGTCGAGCGCGCGGATGCTGCGCACCGCCAGGGCCAGCGCCTCCTGCGTCGGCATGTAGATCTGGTGGAAGGCCTTCATCCCCTCCCAGCTCTGCTCGGTGGCGAAGAAGCTGGGGAGGTAGGTGAGCCCGCCCAGCAGGTCGCCGGTGAACAGGACCCGGGTCTCCGGGTCGTAGATCATCGTCGCGCCGCGGAAGTGGCAGAACGGCGTCGGCACGAAGCGCAGCTCGTGGCCGGTCGCGAGCTGCATCGAGAGGTTCTTGAACCGCTCGACCGCGTAGTAGCGCTTGGGGTTGAGGCCGTAGAAGCGTATGAGCCGCCAGGTGTCCTCGGAGCAGACGACGGTCAGGTTCGGGTTGAGCTTCTGCAGGTAGCCGGCGTTGAAGGCGACGTCCGGGTCCTGGTGGTTGGCGAAGACCAGGTTGACGTTGCGCAGCTCGCCGGCGACGGCGCCCACCTTGTTCGCCAGCACGATCAGGTCGGCCGGCGGGCCCGGGTCGACCAGCAGGTTGACCAGCGCCTGGCCGTTCTTCTTGAAGACGCGCAGGAAGATGTTGCGCTCGAGCAGCGAGCCTTCGCATTGGCCGACCCAGTAGGTGTCGGGGGCGATGACCACGGGTTTGCTGAGGTCGACGTTGTCGGACATAGGCTCCCCGAAGGTGGCAGGCGGATTCGGTTCTTCTATTCGCCGGGAACGCACGCTTGCGCCCCCTGCGATGCCGCGGGGAGCCGTTCGTTTCGTAGCCGACAGAGGCTGGCGGCCCGGTTCAGTCGGGCAGGTCGATGTTGATGACGCCCTCGAGGAACGGGGCACACCGCCCGGCGATGCGCACCCGGTCTCCCTCGAGGTGGCCCTCGACCCGGCCCCCGCGCGTCGAGACCTGCTCGGAGACGAGCTTGCCCGAGCCTCGGCCGAGCCGGGCCGACCAGTAGGGCACGAGGGTGGCGTGGGAGGAGCCCGTGACCGGGTCCTCGGGAACGCCGACGGCGGGCGCGAAGAAGCGCGAGACGAAGTCCACGCCATGCCCGGGATCCGCGGGCGCGGTGACGATGACCGCGAACAGGTCGAGCGCGCCCAGCTTGGTCATGTCCGGGCGCAGGTCGCGGACCGCCCGCTCGTTCTCCAGCACGCAGAGCAGGTCGCGCGCCTCCAGCACCTCGCGCGGCACCAGCCCCAGCGCCTCCTCGAGGCCCGGAGGCGGCGACGAGGGCGTCGGCGGGCGCGAAGGCAGGTCCATCTCGAACAGCTCGCCCTTGCGCATCACGTGCAGCGGTCCGCTCTGGGTATGGAAGGTCACCGACTCGCGGTCGGGCGCCAGCCGGTGGAAGACCACGAAGGCGCTGGCCAGCGCGGTGTGGCCGCACAGGTCGACCTCGGTCGCGGGCGTGAAGAAGCGCAGGTGGTAGTCGGACTCGTCCTTCACCAGGAACGCCGTCTCGGTGACGTTGCTCTCGGCGGCGATGGCCTGCAGCGTCTCGTCGGGCAGCCAGCGCTCGAGCGGGCAGACGGCGGCCGGGTTGCCGTGGAAGACCTGCTCGGCGAAGGCATCGACCTGGTAGAGCGGGATGCGGAGGGGCATGGGCGTGCTCTCTTCGGCTCTTCGAGGTGGGGGGCGAACGCTAGCACGGGCGATCGACGGTGGTCATCGCTGCGCCACCGTGCCGCGCGAGGAGCCGCGAGCCGGCCGACGCTCGGACGCCACGCGGCCCGTCCAGGAGGCCCCCGACAGGAGGGGGCTCGAGGCTGGGCAACCGTCGAAGAATGTGGTTCATTCACCGCCCTTCATTTCTAGAGGAAGCAAGGAATCAACGATGCTTCGGATCATCCTGATGGAGTCGGGGGCGACGGAGGCGCACGTCGAGGACGTCATCGCCCGCGTCAAGAAGCTGGGCTGCACCGGGCAGAAGGTCCCCGGAACCCAGCGGCTGGCGGTCAGCGTCACCGGCGACCTGAAGAGCGTCGACCCGGCGAACCTCGCGCGCTGGCCGGGCGTCGCCGACGTCGTCCCGATGTCGCGCTCCTTCAAGCTCGTCTCCCGCGTGGTCAAGGTCGACGACACGGTCGTGAAGATCGACTCCACCCCGCGCGTGGCCCAGTTCGGTGGCGGCAAGTTCGGCGTCGTCGCCGGGCCGTGCGCCGTCGAGAGCCGCGAGCAGCTCTTCGCCGCCGCCGAGGGGGTCAAGGCCGCGGGCGCCTGCGCGCTGCGCGGCGGGGCGTACAAGCCCCGCACCAGCCCCTACTCGTTCCAGGGCATGAAGGAGGAGGGCCTGGCCCTGCTCGCCGAGGCCCGCGAGAAGACGGGCATGCCCATCGTCACCGAGGTGGTGGACACGGCGACGCTGGAGCTGGTGGCGAAGACGGCGGACATGCTGCAGATCGGCGCGCGCAACATGCAGAACTTCGCGCTGCTCGAGGCCATCGGAAGCATCCGCAAGCCGGTGATGCTCAAGCGCGGCCAGTCGGCTCAGATCCAGGAGCTCTTGATGGCCGCCGAGTACATCATGAAGAACGGCAACACCCAGGTGGTGCTCGCCGAGCGCGGCATCCGCACCTTCGAGACGATGACCCGCAACACGCTGGACCTGGGCTCCATCCCGCTCATCAAGCGGCTCACGCACCTGCCGATCATCGTCGACCCCTCGCACGGCACCGGCGACTGGCGGCTCATCCTCCCGCTGGCCCGCGCCGCGCTCGCGGTGGGCGCCGACGGCCTGATGATCGAGGTCCACCCCGAGCCCGAGAAGGCGCTCTCCGACGGCCCGCAGTCGCTGACGCCGGAGCGCTTCGCCGAGACGATGGCGTCGCTCGAGCAGATCGCAGGCGCCGTGGGGGTCGAGCTCGCCTGATCCCCCTCCCGGGGAACCTCGATATCTCGATTTCGCAATCCCCCAAGTCGGCGAGGGGCCGTTCGTTGCCCGACCCGAAACGCCGGAGCTAGTGTGCGCCGCATGAAACAGCCAGCGATCCCCACCAAGGAAGACGTGCGGCAGTGGGTGCTCGACCACGGGGCCGACCTGTGCGGCTTCGTCTCCACCGAGCACCTGAACAAGGTCACGCCCACGATGTACAAGCCGTCGCGCCTGTGGCCCGAGGCGAAGACGGTCATCTCCATCGGCCTGCACCTGTTGGACGGCGCCGCCGAGCTGGGCACCACCGAGAACCTGCAGAACACCCGGTGGATCGCCTGGCGCACCTGCGACCTGCTCAACAACTACGCGCTGGAGCTGGCGCACTGGCTCGAGCGGCGCGGCGTGAAGACCCTGGCGCTGTCGGCGGGCAACATGGCCGACCCCGGGCCGGCCAACGGCGGCATCTTCGCCGAGCTGTCGCACCGCCACGTGGCCATCGAGGCCGGCCTGGGCATCCTGGGCAAGCCGCTCATCTGCATCACCCCGCAGTTCGGCCCGCGCTGCTACTTCATCAGCGTGCTCACGACGGCCGAGTACGAGCCGGACCAGAAGCTGACCTGGAACCCGTGCGAAGGCTGCCCCGACCTGTGCGTCAAGGCGTGCCCGTACGAGGCCATCGTCCCCGGCGCGCGCACCATCAAGAAGCCGCTGTGCGTGCCCAACGCCATGCCCCATGGCGGCAAGATGCTGCGCGACTTCGTCACCAAGCTGATGAACATGGAGACCAAGGAGGAGCGCCTGGCGGCCATCAACAGCGAGGACTGGGTGCGCCTGCACCGCGCCACCGTCTTCGTGGTGGGGACCTTCGCCGGCTGCTTCTACTGCCTCAACGCCTGTCCGGTCGGGAAGACGCCGGAGGACCGGACCAAGGTCACGCCCGGGACCGGCGGCCGGCAAGCCGGGTTCATGCGTGAGCCCATCCTCCAGGCGCCGCAGAAGCCGCCCAAGCCCCGCAACCCCAAGACGACGACCACCACATGAGCGACCCGAACCTGATCACCGCGCGCAGCACCGCGCACCCGACCCACACCGAGTGGTTCCTCACCGGGACCCCGGCGGCCGCCAAGGCCGGGCCGGCCGAGGCCAAGGCCGTCTTCGCCCAGGCGGCGACGCTGCTGGCCGAGAAGAACATCCAGGTGATGCAGGAGAAGGTCTACGGCCTGCGCCCGCAGCGCGAGGCCCTCCTCTCCGCCCGGCGCGAGGAGTACGCGCGGCGCGACCTGGATACCAGGGTCCCGGTCACGTTCCTCGAGGGCCCCCCGGCACAAGGCGGCTCCTTCGCCGGCCTGCAGATCTGGGGCGCCTCGCCCAAGAAGTCCGGCGAGAAGCTCATCACGACCATCGAAAAGAACGGCGCGGCGATCGGCCGGCGCTGGACCGGTGAGGACTACAAGCTGCTGCACTTCGCGGCCATCGACGGCCGCGGCCCGGACGGCGCCCTGCGCGACTGCCCGTCGTGCCAGGCGCAGCAGATGTTCGACAACGTCGCGGCGGCGCTCGCCGAGCACCAGCTGACCTTCAAGGACGTCCCGCGCACGTGGATCTACCTGTCGCGAATCCTCGACTGGTACGGCGAGTTCAACAAGGTGCGCAACAAGCACTATGGCCGGGTCGGCCTGTCGGCGAGCGAAGGGTCCATCTTCCCGGCCTCGACCGGAATCCAGGCGCGCAGCGACCAGGAAGAGTGCCTGATGGACGTGCTGGCCGTGGAGCTCGGCAAGAAGAGCAGCCTCAAGGTCGTGCCGGTCATCAAGACGCCGCGCCAGGACAAGGCCTTCTCGTACGGCTCGGCGTTCTCGCGGGCGGTGGTGCTGGAGAGCGACGGCCACAAGACCGTCTTCATCTCCGGCACGGCGTCCATCAACGCCGCGGGCGCGACGACGCACCTGGGCGAGCGCGAGGCGCAGTGCCTGGACACGCTCATCGCCATCGCCGCCATCCTCGAGGACCAGGGCGGCGGGCTGGAGCACCTGTGCCAGGCGACGGTCTTCTGCAAGGACCTGGCGGTGTTCGACGCGTACCAGAGCGCCACGCGGCGGCTGCGGGTCCCGAAGATCCCGGGCGTGCCGCTCATCGCGGATGTCTGCCGCGACAACCTGCTGGTGGAGATCGAAGCGGTCGCGATGATCTAAGCGCCCGCGCGGACCCTCCCGCCTGCCCCCTCCCAAAACTGCGGGAGGGGTTCGTGGGTTGCCTTCGGCCGGCTGGTCGGAGCTCTTGCACCACTGCCGGCTCTGCTCTGCGACGCTTGCGCCCGTGGGCTCCCGCGCTCGGGGGGCCGAGAGTCATGTCACAAAGTAGCTGCCTATCTTTAGCAGCCTGCGAGCAGAGGGCTAGACGACCCGCACCGGCCGTCCTTCGATGTACCCGCGGTACCCCTCGGGCTTGAGCTGGAACCGCGGCCCGTCCTCGTCCGCCCACCGGAACCCGTACGTCTCCGGCTTGTACGCGCTCATCACGTCCCAGAGGTCGGCGATGGCCTGCTCGAAGTCCTTGTCCTCGAACGGCGGGCCCTGGAAGACCATCATCTTGCAGGCGGGCAGGTCCATCAGCTCGAAGCCTGGCGGTACCAGCCCCGCGTAGTCCTTGGCGACCTCGACCCCCTGGACGTACTTCGAGGTCCCAGGCTTCTGGAGACTCTCAGGCAGCCACAGGCCCATGGGCTCCTGCAGCGTGTCCTTCAGCGCCGCGAGCTGGTCCCAGACGTCGCAGCCCACTTCCTCGCAGTACTCGAAGTAGTGCGTCGCCTTCTGGCCGCGCTTGACGATCATCCGGCGCGCCGGACGGTCGAGGACCTGGACGAACACGGTGTTGGGCTTGGTCTTCTCGGTCATCGCCATCTCTCCACGTTGCCTCCGGGTGTACCAGTCGCGCAGCTGGGGAGGCATGAACAGCTCGACTGGCTCCGCGCTCTGGCGGAACTTCCGTGGAGACACGCCGAACTGACGCGCGAAGGCCCGGGTGAAGCCCTCGTGCGAATCGAAGACGAAGTCGAAGGCCACGTCGATCACCTTGGCGGGCGTCTCTTGCAGACGCTGCGCCGCGGCCGACAGACGCCTCAGGCGGATGTACTCGAAGGGCGCCTTTCCGGTGAACTCCTTGAACACCCGGGCGGCGTGGAACTGCGAGTAGCAGGCGGCGCGCGCCAGGGCAGCCATGGTGATCGGCTCGCCCAGGTGCGCCTCGATGTGGTCCTGCATCCGCTGTGCGGCCTTGATCCTGTCCCACTGCGTCAGCACTTGCGTCCTCCACGTGCTGCCGAAGGTAGCCAGATGCGGGCTGCGCATCTTGACCGCGCTTGCGAAAGACTTCGTTGGAAGGCCTCGGTGGAGCCGGGGCCCAGAAGGGATTCACTCCGGTAGGTGACCGTCGGCCATGGTCGGCGTGGTGCCGGGGGTGTTGCCGAGGGTCCAGAGCACCTGGCGTTGCGCGAGCGAGTGGACCGCCACCCGGCGAGGGTTGAGGTGCTTGTTGGCCACGAACACCTCGCCGTCGAGCAGCACAACTTCGGCGCGGTCGCCCTCTGTGGGGATGCGGTAGAGGGTCTCCGCCGAGGTCAGGTCCACGACGCTCGCCTCGCCAGAGTACGGGGCGACGAACCCCAGGCGGCCGTCCTGGGAGATCGCGCGCAGGACCGTCACCTCCCGGAAGCGCAGGGGCTGTGCTGGCAGTGGCTCCCAGGTCCCGGTCCTCCAGCGCAGCAAGCGGGCCTCGGTCCCGCAAGACTCGACCGCCGAAAGCGCCTTGCCGTCGAGCGAGAACGCTGGAGGGCCCAGTACGCACTTCGGTGAAGGGTAGTGAAGGACGCGCTTGGCGGTGCGCAAGTCTCCGACCTGGAGGCCCTCGACGCGTTTCGCGAGCCAGCGGCCCTCCGGCGAGACCACGGCGTCGCAGCCGGCCGGCATCTCGGGAGCCAGGGCGGCGACCGTGGAACCGTCGACGTCGAGGCGCAGCCAGGCCGAGCCGCCGACCGGGGCCGAAGGCGGCGGAGCGGAGCCGGGCTCGGCGGCGGGGTCGACGCCGCGAATGAACATGTGGGGCTGGAAGCAGAAGAGAGCACCAGAGCCGTCACGCGCGATGGAGACTTCCTGGCGGCCCCAGACCTGGCCACGCTCCAGGACTCTGGCCTGCCTGGAGCCGAGATCGAAGAACACGCGATGTTCGTGGCCAACGAGGATCACGTGGGGACCTGCGAGCTCCAGGGTCCTCACGTCGCCCAGGTCCGGGTCCCCGTCGACTGCGGGTATCGCCGCGTCGGCGAGATGCTTGCCCGAGGCCGCGTCGAAGAGCTCCAGCGTCTTGGGGCCCGGCTCGTTGAGGACGCGCGCGACGCGCTTCCCGTCGGCCGAGACTCCGATGGCGAACGGCTTGGCGGGCCGCGGTCGGTGCAGGGCCTTGAGCACGAGCTTGCCGCGCGCCGAGGGCGGGCAGCTGCCTGCGCACGCGCCCGCCAGGAGCTCCCGAAGAGTCTTGGCAAGCTCGGGGTGCGAGGGGACGAGCGTGACCTCCAGCTCCTGAACGGCGCCCTCGGGGCTCGTCTGGAGCGCGACCCGGACTTCGCTTCCGGGCCAGTTCCGGTCCGAGGCCAGGGTCGCCAGTCGCGTGCCGTAGAGCGCCGAGAGGCGCTCGGCGAGCACCTTCTCCTCCGCGGGGCTCAGGGCCCGAGGCTCCGCGCGACCAACCGGGAGCGCGGCCGCCGGCTGCGCTGCCTGCCTTTCGCAGGAGCACGCTGCCAGGAGCACGAGCGAGAGCGAGAGCGGCGCCGACGCCAGGACGACTCGGCTTCCCGCGCGAAGGCCGCGGCGGCTCAAGAGGACTCGCCGGCGCTTCGGGGCAGGGATGCCTTCAGCTTCTGCCGGTCGACCTTGCCGTTGGAGAGCCGAGGCAGGCCGGGGAGGACCTCGATGGTCCGCGGCACCTTGAACGGCGCCAGCTTCGCCGCCAGCGCCTCACGCAGCTTCGCCGAGTCGACGTCGCTGCCCTCGGCCTTGGCCGCGAAGAGCGCCACCGCCACCTCGCCGAAGCGCTCGTAGGTCACGGCCTCGGCCTCGGCGATCCCGGGCACGCCCTGCGCCGCCCGCACCACCTCGTCGGTGGAGAAGCGCTTGCCGGCGATCTTCACCACCGAGTCGGCGCGGCCGAGCAGCACGAAGCCGTCGCCGTCCTTGGACACGACGTCGTCGCAGACGTGCCACTCGCCGGGGTTCTCCTGCCACGGCGAACGGATGACGAGCCGACCGTCCTCCTCGGCGATCTTCCACTCGAGCTTGGGGAACGGGTGCCAGGCGCCGAAGCCGATCCGCTTGGCGATGCCGCCGGTCTCAGTCGAGCCGTAGCCCTGGGTGATGGACTGGCCGGTCTTCTCCCGGAAGGCAGCGTCGACGTCCGGGGTCAGCGGCGCGCCGGAGGAGAAGTAGAAGCTCTGGGGCAGCGGCTCCTTCGTGTGCTGGGCGAGCGTGCGGTAGTGGAAGGGCACGCCGACAACGAGGCTGGGCTTGCGCTCGCGCATCGCGGCGATCCAGAGCGCCGGCAGGCCCTTGGGCGAGAACGAGGCGCGCCCGCGGCCCTGCAGCGGCAGGAACAGGCCGTAGACGAAGCCGAAGATGTGGAAGGGCGGCGCCAGGCTCAACAGGCTCAGGTCCTTGGGCACGCCCAGCCACTCGAGCTCTGCCTCCATCTGGTTGAAGAGCTGCCGCGCGGTCTTCTGGATGAGCTTCGCCTCGCCGGTCGAGCCCGAGGTCAGGAAGAGCGCCGCGACCTGCTCGCCCATTGGCCAGACCGGGTCCAGGGCCATCGCGGAGGAGTCCTCGGTGACGACCCTCACCCCCGGCCCCGCTCCGGCTTCGCGGAGAGGGGTGACTCGCGCGGCGTCGGCGATGACGGCGAGGCTGGGGTACCGCTTGAGGACCGCTTCGGGCTCGGCCTTTAGGCTGGGGTCCAAGAGCAGCGGCGCGCGGCCCAACTTCCAGGCGGCCAGCACGCCCGCGAGGATGAAGCCCGCGGACGGGCTGCTGACGCCGACGACATTGTGCTCGCCCGCCTTCTCCGGCAGCGCCGCGGCAATCCGGCTGGCGAGCTTGAGGATCCGCTCGCCGGTCCACTCCACTCCGTCCTCGACGAGGAAGACGGCCTTCGGGTCCTCGAGCGGAGTCTTCGGCACGCTGCGAACGGTGTTCATGGACGGCCCCCCGGCGTCGATGTGGCTCGTGAGCGCGGCGATGTCCCGGTCGAGCCGTCGGTCGGCCTCGAGCACCGGCGACAGGCTGCGGACCTCCTGGAGCAGCGAGCGCGCCGCGGGCGAGAGCTTCTCCTCGCCGCGCACCTTCGCGGCGTTGGAGAGCGCGATGAGGTGCGTCGAGAGCACCTGCTGCGCCATGGTCACCACCTCGCCGGCGTTCACCGCGGCGTTGGTGCCCATGCTCACCTTGTCCTGGTTGCCGACCTCGGTGGAGCGCGACTGGATGGTGTCCGAGGTGGAGCGCTGCGCGGCGAGGGCGGTCAGCGCGGTGGCGGTCAGCTCCATCCCCTTGATGCCGTTGCCCGGGTAGGAGACCAGCGTCTCGGGCAGGCCCAGGTTGAAGCGCGAGTCGAGCACCAGCGCGAACTGGCGGTCCGCGAGGTCGGCGACGCTCGCCGCGGCGATCTTCAAGAGGTCCATCGCCAGCGCGACGTGGCCGCCGTAGAAGTTGCCGGCGAAGAGGATCTGCTCGGTGTCCGGGTCGACGATGGGGTTGTCGTTGACGCTGTTGAGCTCGCGGGTCAGGCAGGTCTTGGCCCAATCGAGCGCGTCGCGGGCGGCCCCGAGGATCTGCGGGGCGCAGCGGATGGAGTAGGGGTCCTGGATGATGCGCCCCTGCTTGAGCTGGTCGACGAGCGCGCTGCCCTGCATGGCGGCGGCGATGGCGGCGGCGCTCGCCACCTGGCCCGGGTGCGGCTTGATCTTGTGGGCGATGGGGTGGAAGGCGCCCGAGCGCGCGAACAGGATTTCGCCGGCGAGCGCCGTGGCCCGCTCGCCCATCACGACCGTGCGCTCGAACCGCAGCGCCGTCAGCGCGGCCAAGGCGGCCATCACCGACGTCCCGTTCATCAAGGAGATGGTCTCCTTGTGCTGGAAGGGGAAGGGCTCGAGGCCGGCGCGCTTCAAGGCCTCGGCGGCGGGCAGCGTCTCGCCCCGGTAGCTGGCTTCGCGCTCGCCCATCAGCACGGCGGCGACGTAGGAGAGCGGCGTGAGATCGCCGGAGGCGCCCACCGAGCCCAGGCTGGGGATGACCGGAGTCACGCCGGCGTTGAGCAGCCTGCAGAGGGCCTCGAGCAGCTCCACCCGCACCGCCGAGTAGCCCTTGGCCAGGCTCACCAGCCGCGTGAAGGTGACCGCCCGGGCCTCTTCGACGCTGAGCGGGGCGCCGACGCCGCAGCCGTGGTGCTGCACCAGCATCCGGGCGTGGGCGTCGATGTTGGTCTCGACCCCCACCGACGACCGGTTGCCGACGTTGGTGGAGACGCCGTAGACCGCCTGGCCTTGCGAGAGCGAGGCGTCGAGGATGGCGCGGCTGCGGCGCATGCGGCCGAGCCAGCGCTCGTCGGTCGAGAGCTCCACCGGCTCGCCGGCGGCCACCGCCGCCAGCTCCTGCAGGCCAACTTCGCGGTCGTCGATGCGGATCATCGGGATCTCCAGATGCGCGCGCGCCGGGCCGCTTCGAGCAGCCCGGCGGCGCAATCCTGCGTGTGGCTCAGCGGTCGGCCGGTCCGGCTACCAGGCGGAGCCGCCGACCACGGTCATGTGGTTGAAGGGGTCCCAGACGGTGCCGATGTCGTGCGTGAACTCGGTCTTGCCGGTGGCCACGTCGACGACCTGTAGCGCGCCCTTCTCGTTGATCGCCGTGGAGCAGTAGATCTTCTCGCCGCAGGGCGAGGGGAACATGCTGCCCATCACCGTGGGCTTGCTCGTCGGCGCGCCGCAGCCGCAGGGCACCGTGAGCTTGATGTGGCGGATGAGCTCCATCTTCTCCGCGTCGGCGATGAACAGGTTGTTCGGGAAGCCGGTGCAGGCCAGGAGCTTCTGGCCGCGGTGCATGAAGACCTTGTGGATGGTCAGCCGCTCCATCTGCGGGTGGGTGAAGAGGCCCACGCGCTTCATGCCGGTCTTGGTCATGCGGAACTTGTGCACGCTGGCCGGGCCGTAGATGTTCCAGTGGTACTGCTTCTTCTTCAGGAACGTCCACGGGCTCTTGTTGGGGCCGATGACGCCGTTGTGGCAGCTGAAGAAGGCGGTCTCGGGGTCGCAGGGGTCCCAGTCCACGTGGCCACTGGGCGACCAGCCCTGGTTGTCGACCCAGTGCTCCTTCTTGGTCTTCAGGTCGAGCACGAGGATCTTCGACGGGATGACGTTGTGCTTCTCGTCGTAGAAGTCGCCGAAGTTCATCAGCGCCAGGTAGCGCTTGTCCTTGTTGAGCTGCATGTAGTGCGTGTCGGTGTCGAAGTCGCCGCGCCAGATCTCTTGGATCTCGTCGGTCTTCCAGTCGTACGTCTTGATCTTCACCGGCACGTTGAAGTGGATGGCTTCCTTGTCGTGCTTGTAGAACTCGTCGACGCCCATCTGCGTCGCGTAGAAGGTCTTGCCGGACTCGTCGTCGAAGTACTGGTAGGTCGAGAAGACCTCGCGGCGGTCGCAGTCCTCCATGTGCATCTCGATCCGCTTCTGCTTGAGATCGATGACGTAGTAGATGGACGCCGACCAGAGCGAGATGAGGAACCGCTCGTTGCCGATGTAGGTCACGCCGTGCGGCTTGAGCACCTTGTAGAGCACCTCGAAGAACGAGATGCCGTTGTGGAACTTGCGCAGGGCGACCCGGAGCCGGGGGAACAGGAAGTGGTTCGGGTTCATCGCGAAGGTGGTCAGGTGCTCCAGGTAGTGGAACGCCTCCTTCGAGAGAAGACCGTTGCGGGACGGGTACTTGATCTTCAAGCCCTTGCCCGTCCGCATGTTCATGAAGAAGTAGCGCTGCTGCACGCCGTTCGAGACCGGGACGCAGACGGTGGCGTCCTGCGAAGTGAAGGTGTTGGCCAGCTCGAACTGGCTGAAGCTTGCGTCGACGGGTCGGATTTCCATGGGGTCACCGGGGCTGGTTGGACTGCGGCATCCCTCTGCTTCCTGATGCGCCGCGGCAGAGAGTCCTAGACGGTCGGTTCGGTGTCAAGTCCGCTAAAGGACAGTGTCTTTTCGGGGTAAGGCGCCTTGCCACACGGTCTCCCGGACAGGTGGTGGACGGGGGCTTGGGGACGGCTCATCCAGGCCTCGGATGGAGGAATTCGGGGGTCAGCCGCCGCAGGAGCGGCACGGTCGAGAAGGTGGTCGCCAGGGCCATCACCACCAGCATCGCGAACAGGCGAGGGGAGAGCAGGCCCAGGTCCAGGCCGACGTTGAGCACCACCAGCTCCACCAGGCCGCGGGTGTTGAGCAGCAGCCCCAGCGCCAGGCCCTCGCGCGGCTCGAGCTTGGCGCGCGAGGAGACGAGCCGCGTCCCGCCGACCTTGCCCACCACGGCCACGACCACCAGGCCCGCGCAGCCCACCCAACCCTGCCAGTCGTCGATGAGCCCCAGGTGCGTTCGCAGGCCGGACCAGGCGAAGAACGCCGGCATCAGCGCTTGGGCGACGAAGCCCGGGATCCGGTCGTTGACCTGCTGGGCCAGCGGGCTGTCGTGGGGCACGAAGAGCCCGACGACGAAGGCGCCGAAGGCCGCGTGCACGCCGATGAGGTGCGTCGTCCACGCCCCCAGCCCCGCCAGCAAGAGCAGCGCCACCCCGGCCCAGCGCTCGGTCCGGCGGGCGAGCAGCGCCAAGACTGGCCTGCCGAGGACGCCCATCCCCGCCAAGAAGAGGACGAACAGGCCGGGCGTGAGCCAGGCGCGGCCCGGCTCGCGCTGCGCCAGCGCGGCGATGACCGCCAACAGCGCCCACGCCGCCACGTCCGCCAGCGCCGCCGCGCCGAGCGCCACCCGGCCGAGCCGCGTCTGCGTCAGGCCCTGGTCGGAGAGCAGCCGCGCGAGCACCGGGAAGGCGGTGACCGACATCGCGACCGCCACGAAGAGGTAGAAGAGCGGCGCGTGCGCCCTGGGGCCTGCGAGCTGCGGCCAGAGCAGCGGCGCGGTGGCCAGGCCGAGGATGAAGGGCGTGGCGAGGCTGCCGGCGGCCACCAGCCCCAGGCTCTTGGCCTGCGCCCGCAGCGCCGAGCCGTCGACCTCCAGGCCGACCTGGAAGAGGTAGAGGACCACTCCGGCCTGGGCCAGCAGCTCCATGGGGAACGCGGCCGCGGGCGGCAACAGCCACGCGCTGGCACCCGGGATCAAGGCGCCGAGGACGGACGGCCCGAGCAGGACGCCCGCCAGCACCTCGGCCATGACCGCGGGCTGACCCAGCCGGCGCATGGGCCACGCCAGGGCGCGCCCCAAGGCGATGACCACCGCCAGGAGCAGCAGGACGTGGAGGGCGGCGTCGAAGGGAGCCATCGAGAGAGGCAGCCGCCGCAGCGAGCAGCAGAGCGGCCTAGTGGGCCAGCTTCTGCTGCTGCGCTTGCTGGGCCCGGATGTGGCGGGCGATGGCGCCGACGTTCGCGAGGATCTCCTTCGCGGCGTCGCGGTCGGTGATCTCCACGTTGAAGTGGAGCGAGAGCATCGCCGCCACCTCGAGCGCGTCGACGGAGTCCAGGCCCAGCCCGGCGCCGAAGAGCGGCATCAGGTCGTCGATCTTGTCGGCGCGGATGCCAAGCTCGAGCGTCTCGACGAGGCGCTGCTTGATCTGTTGCTCGAGCGACTGTTCCATGCGCGAAACCCTAGCACGCGGCCCAAAACGGTTGGTAGGACGCGGCGGTGACGGCCCCCATTCAGGTCCCTGTCTGTCCCAGCGTGACTTCCGCCTCTTCCGGCACGGCCGCGGGCTGGGGCCTGCGGAGCAAGAAGGCGAGCGCCGTGCCGGTCATCAGCGAGGTGACCATCGCCATCAACGCCAGCGCCACGAAGAGCGGCGCGCCGATGAGCCCGCGCTCCAGCGCCACCGCGCCCAACACGATCTCGATGCCGCCGCGGGCGTTGACCGCGAAGCCGATGGACCAGGCGTCGCGCGAGGCCACGCCCAAAAGGCGCGAGGCCCCTGCGGCGCCCAGGATCTTCCCGGCGCAGGCCACGACGAGGACCAGCGTCACCAGCAGCGGGTCGAAGTTCTTGATGAAGTCGACGTTGAGCCCGATGCCGGCGAAGAAGATGGGGGCGAAGACGCCCATCACGATGTCCTTGAGCTTCGTCTTGGTCTCGGCGCGCAGGTGCGGCGAGCCGCCCAGGACGATGCCCGCGGCCAGCGCGCCGATGAAGGAGTGGATGCCGATGCCCTCGGTGATGGCCGCCGAGCACAGCGCCGTCAGCACGCAGAAGGTGAGCACCTGGTGCGGCCGCACGAGGGCGAGGAGCTTGTAGAGCAGCTTCCGGCCGAGCGTGAACAGGAACACCATGTACGCGCAGGCGATGAAGATGACCCAGCCCAGCGGCATGCTCTCGGTCCCGGTCACCGAGACGATGACGCCGAACACCAGCCAGCCCAGGAAGTCGTCCATCAGGCCGGCGGTCATGCCGATGACGCCGATCTGCGAGTCGATGATCTTCAGGTCGATGAGGACCTTGGCGATGATCGGCGGGGCGGAGATGGTCAGCGCGATCCCGAAGAAGAGATAGCTCATCATCGGGAACTTGCTGCTGGCCACGAAGAGCTCGGGGAAGGCCAGCGCGGTGCCCACGCCCAGGCTGAAGGGCAGCACGATGCCCGCGACGCCGACCCAGAGGGCTTTCGCCTTCTGCGCCTTGATCTGGATGATGGGCAGCTCGGTGCCCGCCACGAAGAGGAAGAGGATGAAGGCGAAGGTGTTGAAGCCCGAGATGAACGGGGCGATCTCCTTGGCCATCGACGTGTAGAGCGTGCTGAAGCGGCCGAAGAGCGTGGGCCCCAACAGGATGCCCGTGAGGATCTCCCCGACGACCGCCGGCTGCTTGTAGCGCTTGAAGAGCTCGCCCAGCAGGTGCGACACGAGCAGCAGCAGGCTCAGGGCGAAGAGCATGCTGGCGGTCTGGCGGAACGACATTGCGCCTCCAAGAGGGCGCACCATCATCCAAAGGCCCGCGAAGGTCAAACAAGGCGGCGCTTATGGACCGGGCCGCTGGGCAGGCGGATCGCCGGCCGCATTCAGTCTCGGGCTACTGCAGGGTCGCGCACTTCGCGAAGTTGATCTTCTTGGTCTTCAGGAACGGGCAGAGCCGTTCGAGCTGGCCGTAGTCGGTCTTCTCCAGACCGGTCGTCACCGCGGGCTTCACGTCGTTCCAGCAGGTGCTCTGGACGAGCGGCGTCACCTCTTCGGTCCAGTTGCCGCCCAGGAAGTTCTCGACCAGGGCCTTGGAGAAGTCCGGGTCCTTGCAGAGGTTTGCGCCGCGGTCGAGCGCGAGCTTCCACAGCGGCCAGGCGACGGCGGTGATGAACTGCTCCTGGATCTTCCTGGCGGCGCGCTGGGCGAGGTCGGGGGTCAGGGAGTCGGCGAGGACGAACTCGCGGATCTGCTGGACCCACTCGTGCTGCTCCTGGCTGCGGTGGTTGCGCGCGGTGTAGGCGAACGCCTTGAGGCCCAGCTCGCCGCGGGCGGCCATGAAGGTCTTGGACTGCTTGAGTGCCGGGTACCGCGACAGCGCGGTCTTGAGGTTCGAGAGGACCTGCGCCGCGGTGTGCTCGTTGAGCTCGGTGGCCGCCAGCTGGCCGAGGACGGTCCGCTCGGCGATGCCCAGCCACTTGGCGTCGCGCTTGGACGGCCGGATGTCCGTCAGGTGCTCCGCGAGCTCGTCCCAGGCGCCCTGCTTGTCCAGGACCTCGAGGTCCTCCATCTCATAGCGGTCGGCGGCGCGCGCGGCAGCAGGGAGGGCGAGGAGAGCGGCGAGGGCGCAAACGGAGAGGGGCGTGGCTTTCATGGGGGCTCCTGTGCGTAGGACGAGGCAGTCTAGCGCCCAGATTGGCGCGCGCGCTCGGGCCACGCACATCGAACCTCAGACCAGTCCAGCCACCTCGCCGCCCGGCGAATACGCGGACGGCGCCGTCGCAGCGCCGTCCCGCAGCGAAGGTGACGGAGAGGGCCGGGGCGAAGGCGCTCGCTCGCGCCCAGCCGCCCTCAGGTACTCGTGCACGAAGTGCATGGCGACGGTCCCCTCGCCGACGGCCGAGGCGACGCGCTTGATGGACCCGGCGCGGGCGTCGCCCAGGGCGAAGACACCGGGCAGGCTGGTCTCGAACTGCAGCGGCGGCTCCCGGAGCGGGCCCGGCTGGACGTCGCGCCCAGTGAGGACGAAGCCCTTGCCGTCGAGCTGGAGGGCGTCGGCGAGCCAGTCGGTGTGCGGCCGCGCTCCAATCATCGCGAAGAGGAGCTGGGCGGGCCGGGTCTCCTCCTGCGCCGGCTCGCCGGAGCGGATGGTGATTCGCTCCAGGGTGTCGCCGCCGTCGGCGTCGACGACCTGCGCCCCGAGCCGGACCTCGACGTTGGCGAGCCGCTGGATCTGCTGGATGAGGTAGTCGGACATGGTCGCCTCGAGCCGACGGCCGCGCACCAGCAGCGTGACCTTCCGCGCGCCCTCCGCCAGCCAGACGGTGGCCTGGCCCGCGGAGTTGCCGCCGCCCACCACGTACGCGTCCTTGCCGCCGAAGATCCGCGGGTCGCCCATGGCGGCGTAGAAGACGCCGGCTCCGCTGAAGCGCTCGAGGCGCGGGTTGCCGATGCGCCGGTAGCTCGCGCCCGAGGCGATGAGCACCGCGCTGGCGGAGATCTCCCGTCCGTCGTCGAGCGTCAGGATGCGCCGCGTGCCCTCGGCGCGCAGCGCGTGGACCTCGCGCCCGAAGACGTACTTGGCCCCGAAGAGCCAGGCCTGCTGCCAGGCGCGCTGGGCCAGCTCCGCGCCGCTGATGCCGCGCGGGAAGCCCAGGTAGTTGCGGATGAGGGAGCTGGTCCCGGCCTGCCCTCCGACCGCCTCGCGCTCGACGACGACCGTGCGCAGCCCTTCGGAGGCCGCCGCGACCGCCGCCGCCAGTCCGGCCGGGCCGGCGCCCACGATGGCGACGTCGCACGGCTGCTCCTGCTCGAGGTTGGTCTCGCCCAGGGCGTCCGCGAGCTGGGCCGGCGAGGGCTGCACCAGCACGTGACCGTCGAGGAGGACGACCACTGGCAGTCGCTCCGGAGAGGTCCCGGTGTCCGCCAGCAGCCGCAGGCCGTCCGCGCCGTCGGCCGGATAGTAGCCGCAGGGCACGCCCTTGCGCGCGAGCAGCTCACGCACCGCGTGCGTCGCGGGCGCGCCGTCGCGGCCCACCACCCGGACCAGCTCCGTGTGCGGACCGAACGCGCGCGCCCACTCGCCCAGGAACTCGCTGAGCATCGGGTAGAGGTTCGTCTCGGGAGGAGACCAGGGCTTGATGAGGTAGTTGTCGAGCTGGCCGAAGGCGCACCCGGAGAGGATGGCGGGGGCGGAGCGCCGGTCTCCCCAGGGGACGAGCAGGATGCGCTTGGCCCCGGGAGAGAGCGCTCGCACCTGGCCCAGCAGCTCGACGGCGGGCATGGGGGTGGACGCCTGGTCGGCGATGACGACGGCGACCCGCTCGCCCACCTCTCGAAGCCGGGCGAGGTGGCTCAGGGCTTCCTCTGCGGTGGCCAGCCCCGTCACGTGGTAGTCGCGGCCGAAGCGGCGCTTGAGCGTTCGAACCAGCGGCCCGCGCTCCCGGGGCTCGGGCACGACCGCCACGAGATGAGCCAAGCGCTGCATCCACGCTCCTCGCGAACCGAAACGACGACAAGAACGTGGAGACGAGAGGGGAAGGACTGCAAGGACGGACGTCTTGGTCAACGAGCGAGCAAGGCGAAAGCAGCCGCGCGCCGGCTCGACTGCGCTGTATCGCAGGTGTGTAATCGCCGGCGTTGACGGACGGCGTCGGCGACGAAAGCGCGGAGGGGCCATGGTCCTCGAGAGAGTCGGCAGGTTCCTCATTGCCATGCTGTTGGTCCTGGGGCCCGGTACGGCTGCTTGGGGTGAGGAGGCAGCCGTCCCTGCGGTTCCGGAGCCGGCCCAGCCCGCTCCGGCGGACGCACCGACTGACGCGAAGTCTCCCCGGAGAGTCCTCGGGGCCCAGCCTCAGGCTCCAATCCAGCCCGCGCCCGAGGCTGCGGAGCTTCGCGCTCCACCTGCGCCGGTGGCGCCGCTGCGGCTGGAGGCGTCCGCGCAGCCGGAGCCCGGTCGAGGCCTGCTGGCGGGGGAATTCTTCGCCGCCTTCGGAGGCGAGGTGGGGATGGCCTTCGCGCTCGCGGGCACCACGTACTTCGTCCTCCAAGTCGTGGCGGCGAGCTCTGACGAGCCATGGTGCCGGGACGAAGGGCCCTGCATCACCCAGGACCAGGAACGCGCGGCTTACGCGGCCATCGCTGTCTTGGCGCCGCTCCTCATGGCCCTGCCTTCCAGCCACTCCATCTTCCGCATCTCGAACCAGGCTGGGCAGCACCAGTCCTGGGGCTGGACCTACTTGACCGCGGTGCTGTCCAACGCAGCGATGACCGGACTGTCGGCGGCCATGGCCGGCGGCGCCTTCGGACGGGACGACCCGGGAGTCGGCCTGGCGCTGACGCTGGGGCTGGGGTCGCTGGTCTCCGCGGGGTTGCAGGTCCTGACGCTCAACCACTCCGGCGTGCAGGCCAGCGCGGCGCCGATGGTCCTCAAGGGCGGCGGTGGGATGGCGCTGGCCGTCAGCTTCTGAGCGAGTTCAAGGCAACTCGGCCGGGCTCGTCGCGAACGCCATCTCGACAAGAGACTGCGCTCGTGGACGGACATGGTTCTCGATGAAGAGCAGCTTCATCGCCGTCTCGCCGCGCGACGCCTGGGCTTCTTGCTCTTCGTATTGGTGGGCGCAGGTGGCGGATCTGGCACTTCCTCGCCAGGGAACAGAGCTCGTGTGCCCGAACGTGCTGGGACGGGCGCGAGGTCGAGCCATCCAAGCTGGGCGTCACGGCCGCAGACGTGGATCGCTCGGTTCCAGTCATGGACGAAGAACCAGTTCAGGAAGCAGCCTTCAGGAGTCGGCGGCAACCTGGACTCGACCTCGGCGTAGGCCGGCCCGCACCCGAAGTCGACCCAAAGCCCACAGGCGGGCGTCGGCATGTACCCGCTCTTGGGGGCGATCACTGGCGCTTCGATGGAGCAGTACGCGAGCCCGTTCACCGTGACGCAAGCGCACAGCTCCATGTCCTGACGCTCGGTGATGGGCAGGCGCAGGGTCATCACAAGCCGCTGGTGGGGCCAGTCGACCTGTAGCGACTCAAGATGGGCGTCGTGGAAGTCCCACGGCAACGAGTCTGCGATTTCGGAGAGCGTCATTCAGACAGGCCTCCTCTCGGCCCCAACGATCCCATCTGCCACGTGATGTTGGGACCTGCTCAACCCCAAGCGCGAAAAACTCGGCACTCTCGACTCCGGTGCAGCCCATGATGAGCACACCATCACCGTCGCGCTCGCAGGTAGATCGCATCCAGGTATCGCGACGCGCCGCTTCGAGGTTGGGCGTCACGACGATGCAGGTCAGAGCGGCGAACAGCAGGAAGAGAATGGCCGCGATGGAGATGAGCCCCCGGCGCCGCCTCTTCGGCCGAGCAGCCATGGAGCGAACCTACGTCGTCTGGTTCGACGAGTGGGCACAAGCGCCCCCGCCCCGAATCGAACGGGGAGCCTTTGGGTTCGAAGCCCAACGCTCTATCCAGTTGAGCTACGGGGGCCTGTACCAGGAAGGACCCTCGGCTACGGCATCGAGGGCGATGAGGAAGAAGGGTGGGTAGAGGGGCTCGAACCCACAACCCCGGGAGCCACAGTCCCGTGCTCTGCCAGTTGAGCTATACCCACCATGCTGCATGTCGCCGTCCTGCTGACCAGCGAGCGGGCTTTCTTAACCCAGCCTGCGTCTGGAGCCAACTAGAAAAATCGCTTCAGTACCCCTCGCTGCACCGCCGGAGATCGGCCGGCGGGTCCTCCGGGAAGAGCTTGAGGTACAGCGTGCACATCTGCTCGGCGTCCATCACGTCCGCCGAATTCCCAGACGCCTGGGCGGCCTCATGCCAGGTGGCCGACAGGGTGTGGAGCATCCCCTCGGCCTTCTTCCGGGCCTCCGCGATCGACTTCCGGTCGGCTTCGCGGGTGAAGTCGCCCTCGGCCTCCACCTTCTTGATCGACGCTGCCAGCTCTCGCACCGCTTCGAGGATCGCCTTCTTGTCCGTCCCGCGCATCAGGTAGCCGACCAGCCGGCAACGGAACAGCGGCACGTCCGGCGAGGACGGGCGCTCCTTCATCAGCTGCTGGAAGAGCCGCGTCGAGTCCGCGGTGCGCCCGAGCTCGTGATAGGCGTTCGCGAGCTCCGCCAGCATGTCCCACGAGTGCTGGGCTCCGCCCACCTTCTTGACCTCGGCGATGGCCTTGGCCGGGTCGCCGGCGCGCGAGTAGAGGGCCACGAACTCCTTTCGAGCCTCCTGGGCGCTCTCCGGGTCGTCCTTCTCCGCGAGGTCCACGGTCGCCCCCAGGTGCTCCAGCGCCGCGGCGTACTCGCCCAGGTCCGAATCCACCTTCGCCAGCAGCGCGTGCGCTGCGGCAGGCTCGGTGGTCTTGAGCTTGAGCGCCTTCTCCAACGCCTCCTGGGCCTCCGTCAGCCGCGACGCCTCGCGCGAGCCCTCGTGGATGAGCCGGGCGATGCCCAACCACGCGTCGCCGACGGACTTCGACTTGGGGAGGTCCTTGACCAGTCGGCGCCAGGTCGCCATGGCCTCCTTGGCGTCGCCGGCCTGGCGCAGCGCCTCGCCCAGCGCGAGCAGCACCTCGTCGGTCTTCGGGTAGGCGGGCGTCGTCGCGAGCACGGCGCGGTACGCCTGAGCGGCGGCCTGGGCCTGCGGAGCGTTGGCGGGCGGCGTCTCGAGCGAGAAGTGCTCCTCGAGCAGGAGGTCGCCCAGCCTTCGCTGGTTCTCCGCGTCGAACCTGGCGGAGAGGGACTTCTGGAGCGATTCGAATCTGCTGGCGGCGGGCGGTGGCCTCGTCGGCCGGCGGGGGCGGCGGCGCGACGAGCGCGGCACCCGTGAGCACGGAGGTCATCGCCACCAAAATCATCGCGTGCGTCATCTCGGACTCGGAGGCGAGAGGGACGGCGCCATTGTCGCTCAATCCCGGCGAGGGATCACTTTGCCGGCCGGCGCCCCGGCCGGAGGCTGCTCACGGGACGACGGGCTCGCGGTAGCGCAGCGTCCAGCCCTTGCCGTCGGCGCACAGCTTCTCGAGCAGGGCTGCGCCGCCGGCCTTCTCCGCCAACTCGCGCTCCTTGGCGGTGATGGGGAGGACCCAGAGCAGGCGGACCGCGTCGCCCCTGTACGCGGGATAGGTGATGGCCGGCGCGCCCTGGGGCCCCTCCGCGAGCAGCGCGGCCTCGAAGCGCACGCCGGTGGGGGTCATCGGCAGCGGCTCGCAGGGGACGACCATCCCGGGGCCCAGCCAGCGGAAGCTCGCCCACGGCAGCTCGCACAGCCCCGCGAGCCAGCCCAGGAACGCCTTGGGCGCGCGGTCGAAGTAGGCGTTCTCGACCGCCATCGCCAGCTCGATTCGCCTGGGCGGCGAGCCCTCCGCCAGGTCGACCTTCGGCTGCGGCCGGATGCTGACCCCGCAGCTCGCCAGCACGGTCGCGCCCCCGCGCGGGACGCGCACCAGCGCCTTGGGCGGCCACTCGCCGCCGTCGATGGAGTAGCAGTTGAGCGACTTGCCCAGCCCGGCCTCGATGGCCACGACGGCGCTTTGCTGGATTGCCTGCCAGGGCGCTCCGTCGCGCCACTCGGCCCAGAACCGGGCGGCGCGCCCGAGCTTGGGCAGCAGCGGGCTGTCGGAGGGCAGGGGCCAGCAGAAGGGCGTCTTGGCGCGGCAGTCCCGGGCGTAGCCCTCGAAGCCCTGCAGCCCGCTCCAGCCGGGGATGATCGCCAGGACGGACTCGCCCTCGTACAGCGCCGCGGCGTCGCCTTCCTCGAACCAGACGACGCGCAGGTCCTCGGCGATCAGCGCCGTCGCGCCGTCGGGGTGGGCGCAGGCGGCGGCGGGCAGCATCGGCGCGTCCCCGTCCTTCATCGCCGCGGCGTCGAGCGTCTCCGGCGCCTTGGCCAGGTTGCGCACCCAGCACGAGCGGATGCCGAACGGGCCGCTCGCTTCGCCCGCCAGGTAGAAGTAGGCGCAGCGCTCGTCCTGCTCGACCCGGGCGACGACGTTCCCGTTCGGCGAGACGTCCTCGAGGAGCACGCCTTCGGCCATGAAGTTCCTCCCTCTGGCCCCTCGACAAGCTCGGGGTGTCGGTTACTGGTCCAGGTGGACGATGAGCCGCTTGAGGTCCGCCAGCAGGCTCTCGCCGACGATCATCTGCTGGTCGTCGCCCCAGAAGTCGCGGTCGGCGTCGTCTTCGGCTGCCCTGGTGCGCTGGTGCTCGGCCTCGGCGTTGGCCTGGCCGAGCACGCGCAGGACGGTGTCGTGCAGCGACTTGGCGACGGTCAGCCCCTCGTAGCCCAGCGCCTCGGCGCCGGCCTGGGGCAGCTCCTCCTCGAGCCGCGAGACGCACTGGAGCGCGGCGCGCTGCAGCTCGTGCGTGTCCCCGTCCTCGCCAGCGGCGGGTTCGAGCGAGCGCTTGACGACCCCCATCATCCAGTCCAGCGGCGGGCGGGAGAGCGAGCAGAGCCGCTCGTCGATCTCCGGGTCGTGCCGCTGCGCCAGCGGATACAGCGAGGCCCAGCTGGGCTCGTTCCGCCGGGTCCGCACGGTCTCCAGGAAGTGCAGCACGATGCGGCTCGGGGCGTCGGCGAGCCCGGCGGCGGCGGCGTCCGCGCCCTCCACGTCGATCCAGTGGGTCAGGAGCCGGTTGCGCAGGCCGGGATCACGCTCGCTGAAGAGCAGGTCGAGCATCTCCGGAGTGAACCGGCGGCGGCCGAACCCGCGCTGGGTGGCGGCCTCGAGCGCGGCCGAGCGCAGCTCCAGATCGTCGGACCTGAGGGCCAGCACGCACTGCTCCCAGGCGCGCTGCGGCGACTTGTCGGTCAGGCCGTCGAGGACTGCGAGCTGGACGTCGCGCTGGCGCGAGTCGCCCAGGGTCTGCACCAGGAGGTTCCAGGCGCGCTCGTCGTCGCCGGGGGCAATGCGGGCGAGCAGGCGCAGCGCCGTGGAGCGGACCGAGGAGTCGGGGTCGAGCCGGCCCAGCGACAGGAGCGTCTCGCGGTCGCCCTGTCCGGCGAGCACGGTCGCGGCGTGGCGGCGAACCCCGGCCGAGGGCTCGGCGCCGACGATGGTCTTGAGCTCGTTGACGACCGTCGACGCGGTCGACAACGCCAGGGACCAGACCGCCCAGACCCGCTCGACGGGCTCGCCGCTGGCGAGGAGCGCACGCAAATCCTCGACTCCGAGCGACGAGACCTGGCGGTAGTCGGTGAAAGCCATCCTCTGCGTCCCCTACGACCCCTCGACCCGAAAGAAGAAGTACCCTTTCGCTCGCGGCAAGACCAGCCGCAACGCGTCGAGGCTGGCGGGGGCTTCCTTCTGTTCGAACAGCAGCATGAGGTCGATCTTCCCGCTCGCCGGCAGCACCTCGTCCTGGCGGGTGGAGCGCGGCTTGGCCTCCAGCACCACGTCGCCCAGGCTCGAGACCTTGCGGCTGGACGACCCCAGCACCGCGAGGTCCCGCAGCTCCAGCGACTTGAAGGGCTTGGGCGACCCGGTCCGGTTCCGCAGGCGGAGGTGCAGGCCGCACACCGGGCGCTTCCAGCTGGGGACGAAGGCGGCCTCGGCCAGGGGCGCGACGCTCTCGCCGCACCGGTAGTCCACGACCTCCAGCGCGACCTCGCCGCCCGGCAGCTCCACGGCGCTGGGCTTGAGCGAGGTGACGTTCGCGGAGTGGGTGCCGCGCAGCAAGAGCGGCAGCCGGCTCCGCTTGAGGATGCCGTCGCCGAGGTCGGGCGCGACCACGAGCTCGGCCTCCTTGCCCGGCTCGAGCGTGGTCGACGAGCCCAGGTCGCTGGCGCGGCCGCTCCTCCAGCACCCCTCGAAGCGGGCGTCGCGGCTCGCCCCGCGACCGTCGACGAGCAGGAGGTCGCTGAGCGGCTCGAGGAGGCGGAAGTCGAAGGCCAGCGTCCGGTCGGTCTTGTTGCGCACCGCCAGGTTCAGGGCACAGGCGTCCTTGGCGCGCATCGACGGCAGGTTCATCCCGGCATAGGCGGAGAGGGCCGGGCCGCAGCGCACGCCGGCGACCCGCATCTCGAGCTGGCCGTCGGCGACGGGGGCCCACTCCTTGGCCGGAGTCGCCTTCTCCTTCGCGGCGGCGAAGACCTGGGCCCACTCGGCGGAGAGCTCGCGGTCGAGGTCGGCGATGCGCGCGGCGCGCGAGGCGACGCGCGGATCGTCCCAGCCGACGAGCGCCGCGGCGCCCGTCAGCGCACGCCGGGCGCCGGAGAGCGCACCGTCGACGTCCTGTGGCCTCGCGTCGGCCAGGCTGGCACGGAACTCCTTTCGCGCCTTGGCGAGCGCGGCGTCGGTCGTCTTCAGGTGCTCGGGCAGCGCGGCCTCCAGCGCCTCGCGGGTGACGAGCCGGCAGTCGCCCTTCATCGCGCGGGCCGACAGCGGGATCGGGACGGTGCCGCGGTAGGGCACGCGCAAGAGGTCGATGGCGTCGTCGAACTGGAAGTCGATGTCGAGCAGGCGGAATCGAGAGGGCCTGGCCCAGGTCGAGGGAGACCAGCGGCAGCAGGAAGGTCAGCGAGTTGCCGTCGTCGGGGCCGGTGTCGACCACGACGTGGCGCAGCGGCTCCTTGCCGGCCACGCCCGCCACCGCGCAGAGGTCGCCGTAGACCATGTCCGGGTTGGCGAAGGGGAGGTACTCGTCGAACTTGCGCTGGCCGAAGTCGACGGTGCAGGCCAGAGCGACGTCGCGCAGGGCTCCGGCCTTGGTGGGCTTGGGGTCGGCCTGGTCGTACAGGCGCCCGGCGTCCTCGCTCGCCGGCGCGTAAGGCACCTGGCCGGGCAGGAGCTGGCGCGCGGCCTTCGAGTGCCAGGCAGGGATGGCGGCGGCGCTCTTCGCGGGGGTTCCCAGGTGCTCGGGACGAGGCTCGTCGACTCCGGTGGGCCCGTCGCCGCTGGCCGCGGGCGCGGCAGCGAGGAGGGCAAGCGCGAAGCTCGCCACGACGAGCCGCGGTCGCAGGCGCATCAGAACCTCCCCTCCTTCCTTGGGCGCAGGACCCGCTACCACTGCTGCCCGCTCCGGCATCGGAACAATGGGCCGTCGCGATAAAGGCCCGCTTGCCGAGACCGGCTCGCCGGCGTCAGTGGACGGGCAGCATGCCGTCCTTGGCGAGGATCTCCTGGCCGGACTTGCTCAGGACGAACTGCACGAACTCCTCGGCCATCTTGGGCGGCTTCATGTACACGGCGAGGTAGAAGGTCCGCGAGAGCGGGTAGCGGCCGGAGAGCATGGTCAGCCGGCTCATCTCCACTCCCTCGAATCTTGATCGTCGCGACCTCGGGGTCCTTGGCGCCGTCCTTGCCGCCCTTGGACTGGCGGCGCAGGGTGATGAAGCCGATGGCGCCCGGCTCCTTGGCGACGTGCTCGAGCATCTCCTTGGACGAGGCCACTGCCTTGGCGCCCGAGAAGGGCTCGTCGCCGCCGAGCACCAGCTCGTTGAAGGAGCGGCTGGAGCGCGAGCTCTTCTCGCGCACGTACGGGACGATGGGCAGGTCCGGGCCGCCGACCTGCTTCCAGTTGAGGACCTCGCCGCTGAAGATCTCGTCCAGCTGCTGGCGGGTGAGGTTGGTGACCGGGTTGCCGGGGTGGACGGCGATGGCCAGGCCGTCGCGGCAGACCTGGTAGTCGTGCAGGTAGGCGTCGTCCTCCTCGGCGCCCACCAGGCGGCTCAGGGCGGCGATGTCGATGGCCCCGCGCTTGAGGGCGATGACCGCCGCCGTGCTGCCGCCGGGCTCCACCACCACGCTGGCGTTGGGGTTGCGGGCGACGAACTCCTTCACCAGCGGCTCGAGGTAGCGCGCCAGCGCCGCATTGCCGGCGATGAGCAGCGTCTCCTTCGGCGGCGGGTCGCGGCGGCACCCGGCGCCGCAGAGCAGCGCGAGCAGGCAGGCTGCGATGGGCGAGAGGTGGCGCATCAGTTCACCGGGACGTTGCCGTCTTTGCGGATGAGGTTCTGGCCCTTCTTGGGGTCGACGAAGTGCTCGAGGATCTGCACCGCCAGCGGCGAGGCGGGCTCGCGGTGGTAGACCGACATGCGGCGGACGATGGAGTAGGTCCCGTCCCGGACGGTGGCGGTCGAGGGGCACACGCCGTCGATCGAGATGCCCTGGGCGATGATGGCCTTGGCTCCCTCGGGCATTGGAGCCTGGCCTTCCGGCGCGGTGTCCTTGGCGAGCTTGAGCTCCTTCTTGCTGCCCTTGCCGTCGCCCTTCGCGAGCTCGGTAGACGAGGGCGGGACCGCGGCAGGCGCAGGCGCAGGCGGCGGGCTGACGCAGTCGACCTGGAGGTCACCGGTGAGCGCGTCCTCCTTCTCCTTGGCGCCGCTCTCCTTGTGCTCCTTGGACGGCTTGCCTTCGGCGCCCGAGCTCTCCGGCTTGTTGAGGCGCACGTACTGGGCGAGGCCGAGGTAGACGATGCCGTTGACCGGCAGCCCCGCGCGCAGGTCCTTGGTCTTCACCTGCTGCGCCTTGGGCGTCATCACCGCCTCGGCACCCAGCACCTGGCGCTTGAACACCTCGTAGCCGGCGGAGGTGGAGGAGAGGGTCAGCACGTCGATGGCGGCGTCGGGGCCGCCCACGTCCTGCCAGTTGGTCACCGCGCCGCGGAAGATGTCGCGCAGCTGGCGGGTGGTGAGGTTGCGCAGCGGGTTCTGCGGGTGGACGGCGACGACGATGGCGTCCTTGTAGAGGTCGGTGCGCTTGAGCTGGACGCCGGTGTCGCGCGCCAGCTTGTCGAGGTCCTCGGGGATCTCGTCGGTGCCCATCGCCAGCCCGCAGGTGCCGATGATGAGCGCCTTGAGCGCCTGGTGCGCGCCGCAGGTCTGCACGGTGACGATGGTGCCCTCGTGCTCCTTCATGAACTGCTCGGCGACCGCGCGGGCGAGGGTGCCCATGGCGCCCGACCCGCGGATCTCCAGGCTCACCTCCGGCGTGGGCTGGGCGTTGATCTCCGCGTGGCCCACCGGCAAGAAGGCGCCCGCGGCCCCCACCGCGGTGAGGACGGCCAGCACCACCATGCCCTGGCGTACGCGCGGCGTCATGGCTGGCCCTCCGCGCGCAGGAGCAGCTGGTGCACCCGCTCCTCGCAGGTGCGCACCGCGGCGAGGCAGCGGTCGAAGAGCGCCGGGTCCTTGAAGACGGCCTTGGGGTGGTAGCGCTCGAGGAAGGCGATGCGCAGCTCCTCGAGCCGGGCGCGCATGGCGCGCAGCTCCTCGGCGTCGAGCGGGCCGCCGGCCATTCCGAGCGCCTTCTTCTCCAGCGCGACCACCTCGGCCAGCCGCGCGTGGTACTCGGGGTCCTCGTAGACGATGGCCTTCTTGCCGCGCAGCCAGCGCACGACCATCAGCGCCATGCCGGCGAAGCTCATGCCGAGCCCGAAGATGCCCTGCGCCTGCTTCCAGAGCTCGACGGTGAGGAACGTGTCGTTGCGGTGGATGTAGGAGTCGACGCCCGGAGAGATGGGGTAGCCGGAGGGGATCATCAGCCGCTTGGGGTCGATGGGCTGCAGCAGCCGGTTCTCCACGGAGGGGCTGTAGAGGACCTCGAGCAGCTGGGCGATGGCCTTGGGGTCGGCCTTGCTGCTGGCGACGAGGTGCAGGTTCACCGCCACGGTCTGGATGTTCTTCTCGGGCACGACCGGGGACAGATCGTAGGTGTAGGCGAGGATGGTGCCGTTGGCGGCCCAGCCGTGGCGCAGCGCCAAGGACTCGGGGAAGGGGATCTCCATCACCTGGTAGTGGTGCTTCTTGACCAGCAGCTCGACGAGGTAGCTTGGCACCGAGGAGACGGTGATGATCGCGTCGGGCATCTTCTTGAGCGGCAGGGCGAGCAGCTGCTCGGCCGTGAAGTTGGTCTCGACGTAGTCGACGTTCTCCTCGTAGCCGGTGAAGCGCAGCAGGGTGAGCGCGATGGCGCGCGGCGGGCTGCCCTTGAGCCCCATGTTGATGGAGCGGCCCTTCAGGTCGCTCATGCCCTTGATGCCGGGCTTGACGAGCAGGTGGACCAGCTCGGGCATCACCGTCGCGACGTGGTCGACGTTCGGGTAGGTCTGCTCCATCCCGCCCTGGACGAAGGCGGCGTCGAGCTTGCCCTGGCTGACGCGCTCGAGCGCGTCGGAGCCCGAGGAGACCGGCTCGACGATGAGGGTGAGGCCGAACTTGGGCGCCTCGGCCTGCAGGATCCGCGCGAGGAAGTGGCGGTTGCTGACGATGTCGCCGCCGGTGATGGAGAGCGTGTAGTGGCGCGGGACGAGGTGGTAGGCCGAGCGGCCGGCGACGAGGGCCAGCGCGCCGAGCAGCAGGGCGGCCAGGCCGACGCGGATGCGCCGATCCGCCTGGAGGAAGTCCAGGAAGCGTTGGAGGACCTTTTCGGACTCGGCGTTGCTTCCCGGCATCCCGTCTCCCAAGCCGGCCGCGGCGACCGACCCCGAGGTTCCTAGCACGGGCGGAGCGGGCAGGCCAACGCGCCCCCGGCCCTGTGCGGGCCCTCCCCCCTGCCCCCTCCCAAAAGCGGGAGGGGGTTCGTTCGTCGGCTTCGGCGACCCTGGTCGGAGCTCTTCGACCGTCTTGCTCCTTCGCGGCCTTCCTGCTTCCTGCGACGCACTCGACTGCGTCGACGGTCCGGCTCGTTTCGAGGCGGTGCGAAGGGTGTTGATGAGTGCTGACATATCTTATGCGGGGTTCGCTCCTCCCTTGAGGCACGGCAGGGCAAGCGACGGCAGCCGCGACGACCCCTCCTGATCGCTCGCGTGGCGAGGTGCAGGAAGAAGCCCAAGGACCAGCAGGCGCGTCGCGGCGCCAAGAGCTCCGACCAAGGTGGCTGAAGGCAACCCACGGACCCCCTCCCGCAGTTTGGGAGGGGGCAGGGGGGAGGGCGGTGGCACGCCGCCGCGAAAGATGGTTCGATCTGCGCCGCCAATGGCCGGCCACGCTCGCTACACCGTCCTCCAGAGAATCGCCGACGGCGGCATGGCCGAGATCTACCTGGGCACGCAGCACGGAGCCGAGGGCTTCCAGCGCCCCATCGTCATCAAGCGCATCCGCGGCGTGCTCTCGGTCGACCCGAAGTTCCGCAACATGCTGGTCGACGAGGCCCACATCGCGATGAGCCTCGTCCACAGCAACATCGTCCAGGTGCTGGACCTGGGCACTGCTCGCGGCAGCGACTTCCTGGTCCTGGAGCTGGTCGACGGCTGGGACCTGCACCAGCTGCTCACGCGCTCGCTCGCCTGCGACCTCCCGCTGCCGCCGGCGCTGGCGCTGCACGTCATGGTCGAGACCTGCCGCGGGCTCGCCTACGCCCACACCCGGCGACGCGACGGCAAGCTCTTGGGCATCGTCCACCGCGACATCAGCCCGCACAACGTGCTGGTGAGCGAGCAGGGAGAGGTGAAGCTCTCCGACTTCGGCATCGCCACCGCCGTCCACAAGCGCGAGCAGACGCTGGCCGGCACGGTCAAGGGCAAGCTCGGCTTCATGTCACCCGAGCAGGCGCGTGGCGAGCCGCTCGACTACCGGTCGGACATCTTCTCGGTGGGCACCACGCTCTACGTGCTGGTGACCGGGCGGCGGCCGTACAGCGCCGGCACCGACCTGGAAGTCCTCCTGCGGATGCAGCAGGCCGACTTCCCGCCGGCCGAGAAGGTCAGGCCGGACCTCCCGCCCGAGGTCGTCGCCATCCTCCGCAAGGCCATGCAGAAGCGGCCCGAGGACCGGTACCCCTCGGCCGAGGACCTGCTGGTCGATCTCGAGCGCGTCCAGCGGTCGGTCTTCGGGCCCGCGGGTCAGACCGAGCTCAAGCGCTGGCTCGCCGCGCTGTCCGAGCGTGACGGGCAGCTGCCGATCAGCCTGCGTCCTCCCAAGTCCGAGCTCGACGAGCCTGCGGCGCCGGCCCCGGCTGCACCGCCGGTCGGTGGACCGAAGTCGGGCGGGGAGATCCCGCGCGGCAGCGAGATCCTGCTCGAGGAGGTCGAGCCCGACGCAGTGATCTCCTCGGGCGTGCTGCCGATTCCCCTCGTGGTCACTGCGCCCGCGCCCTCTCCATCACCCGCGCCCGCGCCCGCACCGGCACCGGCACCGGCACCGGACGAGGCGAAGGCCCAGGCCCCGACGCCGTCGGTTCCTGCGTGGTCCGCACCGCCGGTCTCGCCGCCGACCAACCCGCACTTCAGCAACACCTTCATCGAGTCGCCGTACCCCGAAGAGGGCTTCTCCGGGAAGAAGGCGGCTCTCGTTGCCGGCGTGGTCGCGATGCTCGCCGCGCTCGGGTGGTGGCTGGCGCCGGTGGCGCCGCGGCTGGTCGGCATCGTCCCCGCGGTCGACGCGTCGACGCCGCCCGCGCTGGCTTCCGCCGGTCCGTTGCACGGCGATGCCGGGTGGGTGGTGGCCGCGGAGGACGAGCCTGGGGACGCCACCGGCCCCGACCCGACCGAACCGGTCGCCGCCAGGACTGCTGCGAGCGCCGAAGCGAGGCCCGAGCCCACCGTGAGCGCGGCCGACCCTGGCGGCGAAGTGGCGGACACCGTTTCGGTCCGCTTCGTGAGCACGCCGCCGGGCGCCTCGGTGACCGTTCTTCGACAGACCTACGGCGTGACGCCCATCAACGTCCGGTTCAAGGCCGAGCTGATGTACGAGGTGATGGTGAAGAAGGACGGCTACCAGACCCTGGAGAAGCGCGTGTACGTGCCGCGCCGCAAGGGCCAGGTCTTCACCTTCGTCCTCGAGAAGAAGAAGTGGTGGCAGCTCTAGTCGAAGTCGCACCGTGGGCCGGCGTCGTGGCAGTCGGTGGCATTCGATGGAAGGGGGGAAGGTCCGATGGCACCCGAGCCCGTCAAGCGGCACATCACGCTCGAGGAGGAGTACCAGTCCTCCAGCTCGCGCATGGGTGCGCTGGTCTGGACCGTCATCGGCTTGCTCATCGCGGGGTTGGCGGTCGCGCTGGTGGTCCGCTCGTTCGGCGGAGACCGCGAGGCGGCGGCCCAGAAGATGCGGCTCAAGCAGGCGCTCGCGAAGTTCGGCGCCGACCCGACCAACCCCGCCTTCGCCAAGGAGGCGGCCGAGGCCTGGCAGGCGAGCGGCAAGCCGACCCAGGCCGAGCGGGTGCGCGTCCAGCACGTCGCGGCCATCGAAGCGCGCGACCAGAAACGCGAGGAGTCACTGCGCGGGCGGCTCGCGCAGAACCCGAAGGACGGCGAGGCCCTCGGGCTGCTGCTCGAGTTCCTGGTGGCGCACGGCAGGACCGACGAGGCCAAGGAGGTCTACGCCCGCTTCCTCGCCGCCGACCCGCAGCCCAAGAAGCGCGCGGCCTTCGGCACCTGGCTGTGGCGCAACCGGCTCAGCGCCGACGCGGTCGCCGAGCTGTCCCGGGCGATCAAGGAGGGCTACGACACCCCGGAGACGCACGGCTACCTGGGCTTCGCGCTGCTCGACCAGGACAAGAAGAAGGAGGCCTTCCCCGAGCTGCAGCGGGCGTTCAAGGGCAACGCGGACATCGGTCCGCTGCGAGCGCGCTATGTCGCGCTGGCCAAGGAGCTGGGCATCCCGCTCGAGTAGCCCTCCCCCCTCCCAAACTGATAGGCGTTTGACGCAGCCGTGACCGGACCCGGATACGCCCCGAGGCCGGAGTCGGCTGCGTTAAACGTCGAGTTGAGCGAAGCCGCCGGCACGGGCCCTGCTAATGGGCATCTCGGTCGTGGCTAGTGCGCTTCGGCAGCCATGCGCAGGCGAGAGAGCACGCGCTTCGGCCGTTCCTGAAGAGGCGGCGGAGGTCGCAGCCGGCGGCACGGCGGCAAGCGTGGCGGGCGATGGGCAGACCCGTCGCAACTCGGCGACGCCGATGGTCGACCGCGGGGATGACGCCAAGGCGATCCATGGCTACGAGGTGTCGTCCGGGGCTTTGCGGATCAGTGGAATGGAGACCATCGTACCGACGGCGCACACCGGGCATCGGCTCAGGTCGATGCCTGTCAGGCGCTTGAGCCGATCCCGCCAGTCCTCGAGCGGAGCCGGCACCTGCGGATGGGTCGCCAGCAGCACCGCGGCGAGCGCGGCGATGACCCGCGGAACCTCCGGCCGCTCCGCCTCGAGCAGTCGCCGCGCGACTTCGAGCTTGGTCTTGGCGTTGCCCGACGCCATCAGGCCGTAGTGGCGGATCTTCACGAAACCGTCGGGCAGGACGTGCTGCAGGAAGCGGTGGATGAAGTCGTCGGGAGCGAGCGTCGCGGTGCCCTCGCCGCGGGTGCGGAAGTGGACGCCCTCGTCGGCGAGTGCGAGCAGACGCTGGTTCGACAATCCGACACGATGCGTGTACCGGCCCAGATAGCCAAAGACTTGCTCGGGGCCGGCGAAGGGCCTCTTGCAATAGGCAACCCACTTCTTCTTGTAGAGCCGGTCCTTGAGTTGGGCGAAGGCCTTCGGGGCCTCCAGCTCCGCGGGCAGATCGAGGACGTCCGCCTTGTGGCAACCGACGAGCCAGTCCATCAGCTTGCCGCGGAACAGCTTGCCCAGCACCTCCGCCGGGAACAGGTAGTCCTGGCTCCGGGGACGGACCCACCGGTCGCCGCCGGAGTGCAGGCCGCCGCCGGTGACGATGCAGTGCAGGTGCGCGTGGAAGCGCAGGTCGCGCGTCCAGGTGTGCAGCACGCAGGTGAGGCCGAGTTGGGCGCCGAGCCGCTCGGGGTCGGCGCCCAACTCGAGCAGCGTCTGGCTTCCCGCCTTGAAGAGCAGGTCGAAGAAGCGCTCGCGGTTGCGCAGGATGATGCCGTTGAGCAGGTCGTCCGGGACGGTGAAGACCACGTGGAAGTAGTCGGTGGGCAAGAGCCGCTCCATGCGGTTCTCGATCCACTTGGCCTGCGTCAGGCTTTGGCAAGTCGGGCAGTGCCGGTTGCGGCAGGAGCCATAGAAGACCTCCATGTGGCCGCAGCGGTCGCACACATCCACCCGTCCGCCCAGGACCGGAGTCCGGCAGACCTCGATGGCTCTCATCGCCTTGCGCTGCGGCTCACTCAGCGCGTGGCTATTGCGATAGGCCTCGCCGTAGGCCCGGAAGATGTCGCTGACCGTGAGGCGAGGCCGCCCCCGCCCGGCAGGGCCAGGCAGGGACGGCGGGCAAAGCACGCCGGTCTACCGGAGCAGCGGCGCCGCCTTCTCTCCGGCGATCTCCAGAGGCGTCTTCTGGGCTGCGATGTGCGTGGCGCTCACGTGCGTGTAGCGCATGGTGGTGCGGATGGAGGCATGGCCCAGAAGCTCCTGGATGATGCGGACGTCGGTCCCGGCTTCCAGGATGTGAGTCGCGAAGGAGTGCCGCAGCATGTGCGGCGTCACCTTCTTGAGCCCGGCCTTCCTGAGTGCGGTTCGCAGTGCCTCGCGCACGGACGACGGGTCGATGGGCTTGCCAGGGATGGCCCCCGGGAAGAGGTAGGGCCCGGGCTCCGGTGGCCGGACGTTCTTCCAGTAGGAGCGCAGTGCCCCAAGCAGCGGCTGGCTCAGCTTGACGTACCGCTCCTTGCCGCCCTTGCCCAGGACGTGGATGAGCCCGCGCTCCGCCAAGATGTCGTCCGAGCGCAAACGTGCCGCTTCGTGGATCCGCAACCCCGCGTCATACGCGGTGACCAACAGCATCCGGTGTCGTAGATGAGGCAGCGCCGTCAGCGTGGCCACGATCTCCGTGAGACTGACAGGCTTGGGCAGGGTCTTGCGGGCCTTGGGCCAGGGCACGTTGGCCACGACCTCCGGGCGCAGCAGCGTCGCGCGGTAGAGGAACTTGATCGCCGCCACGGACATCCGCAGCTTGCCGGGACCGGCCCCCTCCAGTGCCAGGCCCCTCAGATACTCCAGCACCTCCGCCTCCCCCATCCCCAGCGTCAACTACCTTTCCCCATCAGCGACAACTAGATCTCCCCATCCCGGTTTACCGCGCTTACTCCTAATACTTCTATGTCAGTAGTCGTAGTGGTCGGGTACTCGAAGCCTCGGTGCTTCGAGTTCTGCACCTCCTGTGGAGATGGCTGTGGATGAGGGGGGCGTGGGGGGAGACTCGCAACCTGTGGACGCTTGTGGGAAGCGGTTCACGGCTGGCTCCCCAGTTGTAGTCCGTCGCGCGCGGCCGCGTCGTCGGCCCGCTTACTCTTGCCGGTCAACTCCAGGATCAGCGCGTGGTGCACCACCCGGTCGATCGCAGCCGCAGTGGTCATCGGGTCTTTGAAGATCCGGTCCCACTGAGAGAAGACGAGGTTGCTGGTGATGACCACACTGCGCCGCTCGTAGCGCTCTGCGAGGAACGTGAAGAGGACCTCCATCTCCTCTCGGTCCTGTTGCACGTAGCCGATGTCGTCGAGGATGACGGCGTCGAAGCGGTCGAGCACCTTGAGTTCGTCCTCGAGCGTGAGGGCCTTCTTCGCGGCGAGCAGGCGCTGCACGAGCTTGTAGGTCGGCGTGAAGAGCACCGACCGGCCGTGCTGCACGAGCTCGTGGCCGATGGCGCAGACCAAGTGCGTCTTGCCTCGGCCAGGTAGCCCGAAGGCGAGCACGTTCTCGGCCCGGTCGACGAAGCCGCCCTCGCACAGCGCTGGCAGCTGGCGCCGCACCTTCGCTGGCAGACGCTCGGGGTCCAGAGTGGCGAGCGTCTTGTCCGCGGGCAGCTCGGAGTCCTTACGCAGTCGCTGGATCTTGCGCTGCTTGCGCTCGCTCAACTCGAGCTCGACGAGGTGGAGCAGGTAGGCCTGGAACGTCCAGCCTTCGCGCTCGGCCGCTCGCGCGACCTCGTCGTGATGAGCGGCGAAGGCCGGCAGCTTGAGCGCCCGCAACAACATCCCCAGGGTGGCTTCGCTCACGACGCCACCTCCTCGCTGAGCAGCCCGTCGTAGTCGCGCAGATCGACCTGGGGCGCCTCCATCACCGGCACCTCCGGCTTGCTCGGGGCGACGAGTGCCTTGACCGGCTCTGCGCTGGTCAGCCGATGTTCCGCCAGCAGCCGCTCGAGCGCGGCTTCGACTTCGCTCTCCATCGTGGTCGCCGCCAAGTGCAGGATGCGCAAGTACTCGCGGTCTGCGGCGCGGCTGCCCCCTGCGCTGAGGGCGTCGTAGGCGCGCCGAAAGACGAGCGAGGGGAAGAGCTCCTCCCGGTACCTGTAGCGCGCGAACGCCTGTGGCTTCTGCACGAGCGACCAGATGAGGTGACGGTAGTTGATGCGGCGCCCTCCCTCGCCACGCAGCCGCTCGACCACCAACTGCGGCTCGCCGCCGCCGAAGAGGACCTCAAGCCGATCCTCGAAGACGTTCACTCGCACTTCGTGCCCGATGAGCCGTGATGGCACCGAGTAGGTGTTGCGCCGCACTCGGATCGTGCTCCACGAGGTGACCGTCGCCGTCTCCTCGACGCACTCTGGTAGCCGCGAGACCTTGAGCTCGGTCATCGCGGCAAGCTCCTCGGCCACCTTCTTCCGCCGCAGTCCATTGGCCTTCTCCAGCACCTGCTGCACCCAGCGCTCGTACGCGTCGGCGCTCTCGAAGTCGCGGCTGCCGCGCATCAGGAGGTGCTGCTCCAGTCGCCGCTTCGCAGCGCCGTTGAGCGCCTCGACGTCCCCGTTCTGGTTGCTCTTGCCGACCTCGATCGTCCGCGGCTTCATCCCGAGGTGGTCCATCAACTGCTGGTACTCGGCGTTGAAGCCGCGCTTGCCGTCGGCCACGTTGTGGGTGGCTGCCGTCGAGTTGTCCGTCTGGTGAAACTCGGGAACCTTGCCGAGCTTGAAGACCGCCGACTGCACCCCGCGCCGCAGCGCCATCAACGATTCCGAGTGGCAGACCGTCGCCCACTCCCAGTTCGAGCAGGGGAGCACCACGTGGCAGAGCATGTGCGGGAACGGCTCGCCAGCGATCGTCACCCCCAACTCGTCGCAGTGCGTGAAGTCGGTCTGCATGGCCTCGCCGGGCCGGTGCTCCTGGGCGAAGAAGACCTCCTTCTCCGGCCCCTCCTTGGCCCGCCACTCCTGCACGCGCCGCTGCAGCGTTCGTAGCTGGCCCGGCTGGTAGCGCTCGGGGTGCTGTTCGAGCAGGTGCTCGAACAGCGTCTTCGCCTCGAGGCTCTGGCGTGTCCTTCAGCAGCGCCTTCACTGCCGGCCAGTCCTCCGCGAACGGGTCCGGCCTCGTCCGCCAGTCTCGAGGCGTCTTCAGCTATGACGGCAGCTTCCCCTCCTCGAGGTACTTGCTCGCCGTCTTGCGGTCCATCCCGGCCTTCATCGCTGCCATGCCCACCTGGCCGGACTTCGTCTTCTCCTCCATCAGTCGCCTCACCTGCGCGTCGCTCACGGTCACCGGCATCTCCTCACGGAAGAAGCCGGGGGCTGGTACGCCGCCGGGGCCTTGCCTGTCGCGGTTTTCCTCTACGAACCGCTTCCTGGCTCTCGGCATCCGGCCGCGGAGCGCCTATGCCCCGATGACCGACGCGCTGCTGTGGAATGGGGAGAAATAGTTGTCGTCAGCGGGGAGGTCTAATTGTCGCTGGGCACCCCCATCTTGGCAGGCGAACGCATGAAGTGCCGGGCGAAGCCTGACGCGGCGTCCAGGTACTCCTTCCGCGTCCTCGCCGACCGATTCCTCAGACGTGGATCTGCATCCATCCGCTGGTAGAGTTCGCCCATCACGTTGCTCCTTGTGGTTGGTTGTCACCGGGCGCCGGCGGCTACCGGCGCCCGGTTCCACAAGAGTCGATGGGATTCCCTCGCCGACCGAGAAACCTTCTCTCCTCAGAGTCGGCAGGCCTCCGTCAGCTGCCGCGAAGCGGCTTCGTTCAACTGCGGGAGTGGGTTCGGCTCTGCTCGACTCGACGTTGGTCGGAGCTCGTGGCACCACGCTGCCGAGAACTCATTCGCGGCCCTTTTGCGACAGCACTCCTGGGCGTGGACCCTTGCGTCCGTGCTCACCCGAATGCCGTGTCACGCAGATGCAAGGAACGAGCAGACGCGGGCCTCTCCCCGGAGCCCTGAGGCCACTGGACCTCAATCCATGCATCCGTCAGCGACGGGGAGACGGGAGAGGGGCCGTCACCTCACGAACAGGATGTTGAGGTTGTAGCCCTCGAGCGTCTTCATGCATGAGTTGGTCACGAAGGCCCGGTTGCGCGTGGGGTCGATGGCCACCGCGTCGGGCGCGCCCTGGTCCTTGCCGGCGGAGCTGCAGTAGCGGCTGCGCGGTGTGCCCACGTCGCCCAGCGTGCTCTTCTTGCCCCAATCCATGACGTGCAGCGCCCCCGATCCGTTGCGCGGCGGCAGGAGCAGCACGCGCGCGCCGAAGGAGGTGACGTTCATGGCCAAAGTCCCGGTGGTCGGCACGGGCATGCTCCCTTGGACGTTGCCGGAAGGCAGCAGGTAGCCCTCGGCCATCGTGTTGCGCAGCGCCACCACCTCGTGCTGCGGACGGTTCATGGCGAACGGGTACCGGGCCGGGCTGGAGTTCACCTCATCGAACATGAAGGGCGCGCGCGGGATGCCCGCGCCGCTGTTGTAGGAGAGGAACGGCGAGTCGTGGAAGGCGCCGTCGAGGCCGACCGCGTAGAGCTCGCAGCAGGGCGCGCCGGTGACCGGCATCGAGAAGACGGACGAATAGGACGGGTTGGTCAGGTCCAGCACGTCGAACTCGTCGGGGTTCGAGTTGGCGACCAGGGCCAGCGAGGTGGTGTCGTCGACGTCCAGCAGCGCGGCGGGGCCGGAGACGAACACCGTCGCGTAGGTCGGGTTGGGGAGGTTGTCGTAGATGCGCAGCTCGGACGAGTTGCGGGTCGTCACGAGCAGCTTCTGCGTGCCGGCTGCGAGGTAGGCCGGGGGCAGCCCGCTCAAGGAGAGGGTGGCGACTGCGGGCCCCGGGAGCGCCGGGTCGAAGAGCTCGAGCGCGCTGCGGTCGCTGGAGCTGATGGCCACGAGGTCTGTCCCCGGGACGTAGGCCACGCCGGTCGTCTGCCCCACGGCGAGGTCGGGGCCGAGGCTCCAGTCGTTGGGGTTCGAGTCGCCGCCGCCGGGTCCCAGGTTGCGCACCACCACCGGATGCCCGCCGGCGATCACGGGGACCTGGAGATGGGCGACCATCTTGGCCGGGTCGCCGGACCAGGTGACCGTGGCCGGGACCCCGTCGACCAGCACCTGCGAGCACTCGTTGAAGTTGCTGCCGTAGAGGGTCAGGTCGACGGTGGAACCTGGGGAGGCGCTCAGCGGGAGGAACCCGGCGAGCTTGGGGACTTGGGCCTTGATGCAGCGGTTGTTACAGCAGGCCGGGCCGCCCAGGCTCGTGGCGCAGTCGGCGTCCACCAGGCACTCGACGCACTGCAGGCCGTCGCAGACCGGCTGCCTGGGGCTGCACGCGATGCAGCCCGGGCCGCAGTGCTCTGAGGTCTTGCAGACCTGGCAGGTGTTGGCGTCGTCGCAGTAGCGAGCCGTGCCGGCGATGGGGGGACAGTCCGTGCTCTGGATGCACTGGACGCAGCCGCTCGCGCCGCAGACGGGGACCGGGTCGCTGCACGCGACGCAGCCAGCGCCGCAGTGGTCGGCGGTGGTGCAGGCGGCGCATGCGACCTGCCCGAAGACGTTCCGGGAGCAGAAGGTGCCGGGCCCGCAGGGGGAACAGGTCGGGCCACACTTCTGATCGGTGGTGCAGGGCATGCAACTCGAGCCGGAGCAGGTGGTGCCGGGCGTGCAGGCGGTGCACTCCGCGCCGCACTTGAGGTCGGTGTTGCAGGGCTGGCAGCTCGTGCCGTCACAGGAGGTGAAGGCGCCGCAGGCGCTGCAGGAGGGCCCGCACTTCTGGTCGGTGTCGCAAGGCAGGCAGGTCTTGGCGGGCCCACAGAAGAAGGCGCCCAGCGTCTTGCAGTCGGAGTCGAGGGAGCAGCCCGTGCCGGCATCGGGCGGGGAGACCACCGTCGCATCGGGCTTGGCGCCGGCGTCGCGGTTCGGAGTCGAGGCGTCGCGCGGCCGGCCTGCATCCCTGGGCTCGACGACGTCGGCGTCCGCCGGCTCCGTGCCCGCGTCGTCAAGGAGCGCGCCGTCGGAGCCGAGCGAGCCGTCGGAGGTGATCGAGCCGTCGCGAGGGAGGGCGGCGTCGCCAGGGGAGGTGGCGTCCAGTCCGGCACCCGGCTTGACGCACACGTCGAGCGCCGGGTCGCAGCGGTAGCCGTCCGGGCAGTCCGAGGCCGCGGTGCAGGCCTTGCCGGAGAAGTCGACGGGATCGACGAAGCAGGCCGGGGCGGCCAGCGCGGCAGCCACCAGGACGGAAAGGCGCATCCACGCGGAGGTGTTCATCGCGGGCCTCCAAACGGCCAGGAAGGGCTCTCAGAAGGTCACGGTGTAGCTGACGCTGCCGGGGCCGACCATCACGTGGGAGTCGGAGCCGGACGACGAGCCGGTGACGACGGGGATGATGGCCAGCACCACGCCCGCCGCGGCGACCACGCCGCCGGCGATGTACAGGGCGTTGGCCAGCGTGGCCGAGGACTGGGCCGAGTCGAACTTGGTCTTGGCGCTCGTGGCGGCCGGGTCGGCGGCGGCCTGGTCGCGCTGCGACTTGGCCTGGAAGCCGAAGAACGCGCCGAGCCCGACGCCGACCACGCCGACGCCGATGGCCGAGTAGCCGGCGACGGAGAGCGCCTTGCCGCTGCCGCCGTCGGCCTGGCGCGCGACCTGGTTCGAAGGCTTGAGGTCGCCGGCGGGCTTGGTCTCCGCGGGCTTGGTCTCGGCCGGCGGCGCCTCGGCGACCTTCGTCTCCTGGGCGGGCTTGGTCTCGGCCGGAGGCGGGGGCGGCGGTGGCGTGGGCTCGGCCACCTTGGGCTCGGCGCCCTTCACCGTCTTGATCTTCTGGGGCTTGACGTCGGAGGCGAAGCGCGCGGGCCCGTTGCCGTTGGCGTCGTAGGCCTCGATGAAGTACTCGACCACGCCGGTCATGGCGACGTCGGGGATGGTGGCGGTGAAGATGGCCCCGGTGGCCTTGCTCATGCTGGCCGAGAGGAAGCGCTTGGTCCCCGCGGCCCGGTAGTAGAGGGTGGGCTCGAAGATGTCGGACTCGTCGGTGATGGCCGCGTTGACCGGCAAGGCCTTGCCGGAAGGAGCCTCGCCGATGGGGATGTGGACGATCTTCGGGGGCTTGGTGTCGGCGGCCCGCGCCGCGGATGGGACCGCGAGCAGGACCGCCGCCACCATCGCGAAACAGACCCGGGTCATCATCGGCGCCTCCGGAACGCTCAGGACCCGCTCACTGTAGATGACCGGGCCTGCTTTGTGGAAACGGTGGGCTGGGCTCAGCCCTTGGCGATCTCGTCGGCGAGCGTCGCCAGAATCCGGCGGGAGCGGATCGGCGACGCGGTCCCAGCCGGCCGCCGACAGGCGCGCGAGGAGCGTCTGGATCAGCCGGACCTCGTTGTCGCGCATCACCACCGGCGCCTCGGCCTCGCGCAGCCGCTGCAGCCGCCGCAGGGTGGCCTCGAGCTTGGCCAACGGGCCGCGCACCGCCGCCGACGAACCGCCGGCCACGACGCCCAGCAGATCAGGGCCCTTCAAGCTCTTGTCGATCTCCATCGCGTGCACGATGCGGAAGACGCCGGGGAGCTGGGCCGGGTCGAGCGCGCTGCCGAAGTGCTCGGGCAGCGGCGTGAGCGTGTCCCCGGGCGCGAGCGTCCGGCCCATCGCGGCCAACGCCACCGCCTTGCCCATGACGAGGCCCAACGCCGCGGAGGACACCGGGACCTCGAGCACGAACAGCGTCGGGCAGCCCTTGGCGCCGCCGACGATGAGCGCCTTCAGGTCGCCCTCGGAGCGGCGGACGTCGAGCGCCCAGGCCAGAGGGCGTTGGACGCGGTCGGCGCTGGCGGTGTCCACCTGGATCCTGCCGAGGTCGCCGGCGAGCCGGTAGGCGCGCGCCTGCGCGGGGTCGACGGCGGTGTACTTGTCGGTCGTTCGCCGGGGGTTCATCGGCGGCACTGTAACCGATCGTCGCGAGGCGGCGAGGGTCCGGCCCGGACGGGGAGCCTTTCGTAATAAGCTCTCGGGCCTTCCTGCCGCCCCCACGAGGTCGCCGCCATGCGCTCCTGCCGCCTCTTCTCGTGCGTCCTGCTCGGCGCCTATCTGCTCGCCCTGGCCGCCTGCCCGAAGACGACCGAGCCGCCTCCCGTCACGACCTGCAGCGCCGATGGCGACTGCAAGTCTGGCGAGGAGCGGTGCGTCGCCGAGAAGTGCCTGCCGGTGCGCTGCGGCGACCACCCGTGCCACGCCAGCGAGGGGTGCGTCGACGGCCAGTGCCGCGCCGCGGACTGCGTGGACATGACCTGCGCCGCGACCGAGGGCTGCGCCTTCGGCAAGTGCCTGCCGCTCAGCTGCGGCAGCAAGGCGTGCGCCGCCGGCGAGGTCTGCGTGAAGGACCAGTGCGTCTGGACCGGCTGCGCCGAGAAGACCTGCGCGGTCGACGCCGTCTGCGTCAACGGCCTGTGCAAGGGCAAGGTGTGCGGCGAGACCGCCTGCGGCGAGGGCGCGGCCTGTGTCGATGGCCAGTGCGTGGCGCCGTCCTGCGTCGGCATCCAGTGCAAGGCGACCGAGGCCTGCGCCCAGGGCCGCTGCGTGCCGCTCGCCTGCGGCGACGCCGGGGCCTGCCCGGATGGCCAGGCCTGCCTCGACGGCAAGTGTGGCGATCCGGGCTGCGCCGCGCTGACCTGCGCCCAGGGCTTCCACTGCGCGCAGGGCGCGTGCGTGGCCTGCCCGGCGCACGAGATGGTCTGCGGAGACGGAAGCGACGATGACTGCGATGGCCAGACCGACTGCGCCGACTCCGACTGCGAGACCATGGACTGCGGCGCGTCGAAGGCCTGCAAGGCCGGCACCTGCGCCGACGAGCCCTGCGGCAACGGGAGGATCGACGGGGCCGAGGAGTGCGACGACCAGAACCGCGTCAGCGGCGACGGCTGCTCGCGCGCCTGCACCAAGGAGTGCGGCTACACCTGCGACGGCAAGCCCTCGGAGTGCGTCGCCATGGACTTCTTCGACGTCAGCGACTCGCTGCAGAGCGCGCTGGGCAGCTCCGCCGTGCGCGCCATCGCCGTGGCCGACGACGGCGTCTACGTGGGCGGCGAGGGCGGCAAGCTCGTGCACTTCGACCGCGCCTGCGTCGCGACGGACCTCTCGGCCAAGCTCTCCGGCTTCTGGGGCGGCGCCAACATCGTCTCCCTGGCGTGGGACCCGGGCTCGAAGGTGCTCTACCTCGGCGGCGCCAAGAAGGGGCGCTTCGCGCTCTACCATCCCAAGGGCTGGCTCGGGACCGACGCCAACCATCCGGGCGCGGACACGGCGTTCGATCTGTCGGCAAAGCACGCGCTCACCACCGACCCGTGGTCCGTCGACGCGATGGTCTTCGACGCGACCGGCAAGGCGCTCTACCTGGTCGTCAACGACACCACCGCCTGCGGCCCCTCGCACCTGGTCCGCTACCGGCCCGACGCCGACCAGTGCGACGTGGGGCTCAACAGCTGCAGCAACTCCTGCCTTCCGACGCCCCAGGCGTGCACCATCACCGTCCTCACCCTCGACGAGCCGGGGCGAGCCTTGTGGGCGGCGGGCCTGGGCAAGCCCTGGAATGGGATCCACAAGCTCGACCTGGCTACCGGCACCTTTCAGAAGTGCGCGAGCAGCGGAACGAAGGTCCTGAGCTACATGGACGTCCCCACCGGGCTGGGCTGGGACCCGGCGGCCAAGGCGCTCTACGTCGGCGGAGCCTTCGCCTACGAGGAGGGCGGCGCGTTCGCGCGCTGGACCCCGGCCTCCGACACGTCGACGGACCTGACCTCCAAGCTCGAGGGGCTGTGGGGCGCGCCGGGCAGCGACAAGCGCACGAACGACCTGTGGGCGCTCGCGGTGGATCCCGTCAATCACTCGGTCTACGTCGGCGGGAACGGATCGCGCCTGGCCCGCTACCGCACCGAGCAGAACACCGAGAAGCCCGACACCGTCCTGCTCATCGGCCTGTCGTCGACGACCTGGGGCCAGCAGACCGTCCGCACCGCGACCTACGACTCGTCGGGCTTCATGTGGATCGGCGGAGACGCGGGTCGGCTGGCGCGGCTGGCGGCAAAGCCATAGGTCGCGCGTTCGAGATCGAGAGACGCCGAGAGAGGGGGCCGCGTTGACGCGCGCCTCGGGCGCCTTCTACTGTCTGGGCCTCTGACTCGGAGGGACCCCATGCGACTGGGCAAGCTTTGGACGACCGCGGCCGTCTTCGGCGCCGGCATCGCGCTCATGACCTGCTCCACCGGCCCTGGCAACACCGGGCGCAAGGACGCAGGGCACCAGTCTGCGGACGTCTTCGTCCCGGAGTGCGTCGAGACCTTCGACTGCGTCGAGGGCGACTGCAAGGAGGGCCGGTGCGTCAAGTGCACCGCCGACACCTGCACGGCTGGCCAGACCTGCGACCAGTACTTCAAGTGCATCAAGTGCGTCGGCAGCGCCTGCGGCGTGGGCGACGCCTCGGTGGCCGCCTGCACCACCCGCGCGGAGTGCCCATCCGGCCAGATCTGCAAGAGCAAGAAGTGCCAGGCGCCCAGCCCGAACGGCACCTGCCTGACCAACGACGAGTGCGTGGCCGGCCAGGTCTGCAACTACAACGCGAGCCCCTCCGTCTGCATCGTGGGCTGCTTCTCGAACGCCGACTGCAAGGGCATGGTCCTCGACGGCGGCCTGCCGGCGCCGCACTGCGACAACCAGGTCACCAACCAGTGCGGGCCCTGCGTGAGCGGCGACGACTGCGCCCTCGGCGAGCTGTGCCAGGAGCAGCGCTGCCAGGTGGCGCCGGAGTGCGTCCCGCCCGACCGCAGCAAGTGCGGCGATCGTGCCTGTATCCAGGCCGATGGTGGCGGCTACCTCTGCGGCCCGTGCTCCACCAAGGAGCAGTGTGGCAGCGGCTACGACTGCGTCGGCGGCAGGTGCGAAGAGGTCTCCACCGGCTGCACCAACGACGATCCGTGCAAGACCATCTCTCCCGGCCACTTCTGCGACAGGTCGACGGGCCAGTGCGAGTGGGGCTGCCTGCCGCGCCCCACCGACGCCGGCTTCTGTCCCAACTGCTGCACGGGCGACAAGGAGTGCGACACCAACACGCACAAGTGCAGCGACACCGCCTGCTCCGACTGCAACCCGCCGTGCATGGGCATGGGCGAGGTCTGCGACACCGCCTCCTGCAGCTGCCGAAAGCCAGGGGACACGGACGGAGGCACGGCCTACCCCCCGTGCAACAAGGACGACTGCTCTGGCTGCCCGTCCGGCACGAGCTGCTACTGTGCCGCCACTGCTGTGGCCCAGGAGTACAAGTGCTCGCAGCTCGTCAGCTGCAACCCAGGCGTGATCGCGCTGGACGCCTACTGCAAGTAGCGGTCGCTGTGCTGAGCCCGCTGTGACTGCCCCTGAGAACCGGCGCTCTCGCGCTGGATGGAATCCACCATGGCCGACAACGCTGACCGTTCCGCCCACCAGGACCAGATCGTCGAATCGTCGCTGCGCAGCCTGTGGGAGGTGGTCAACCAGCTCGCCAAGCTGAGGCCGCCAGCGTCGGACGAGTTCCGCGTCACCATCTTCGGTTCCGCGCGGATCAAGCCGGGCGACGCGGCCTACGCGCAGGTGCGTGACCTGGCGAAGGTGCTCTCCGCGCGCGGCTGCTCCATCGTCACCGGCGGAGGGCCGGGCCTGATGCAGGCGGCGAACGAGGGCGCGCAGCTGGGCGACCCCAAGAATGAGCGCGCCAGCATCGGCATCCGCGTGGAGCTGCCGTTCGAGAAGGACGCCAACCCCTTCGTGGAGCAGGCCTACACGCACCAGACCTTCTTCACGCGCCTGCACCACTTCGCGCGGCTCTCGAACGCCTTCGTGGTCGTCGACGGCGGCATCGGCACCGCGCTCGAGTCGCTGATGGTCTGGCAGCTCTTGCAGGTCAAGCACCTGGACGTGCCGCTCGTCTTCGTCGGGCCGATGTGGAAGGACCTCGTCGGCTGGGCGAAGCAGCACATGCTGGGCAAGCCCACGCCACTTGCCAGCGAGAAGGACCTCGACCTGCCCGTCTGTGTCGAGGACGGCGCGCAGGCGCTGCAGGTGATCGAGAAGGCGATGGCGGAGTTCCGGCAGCGCAAGGCGGGGTAGTAGCGCCCGGCTTCCAAGCCGGATTCGGAGGATTCGGAACGGGCGTAGTTCCCAGGTTACCGAGCGCCCGCCCCTCGGGAAGCGCGGGAGTTAGTCGTGGAAGGAGGCCTCTCTCGTTCGGATAATCGCTTTTGCGAGAAGAGAAACCCGAACAAGAGAGGCTCCGGTGCGGAGTATTCAGGAGGCGCGGGTCGAGGTCCAGCAGGCCGCTGACATCGTGACCCAGTTGGCGGAGGGCCGATCAGAGCGGCTGGCGGACTTCGAGTCGCAGTTGTGGAGCGCGTTGCTGGCGCTCGGTCGTGCCGCGGTTGGCCTCTACCTGGTGGTCCGCGCCGCTCGGCCGCGCGCTTCGGAATACGAGCACGATGGGCGCCACTGGTTGTTGGGGCCCTGCCGAGATTCTGAGCTGGGGACCCGGTTCGGCAAGGTTCGGTTCGAGCGCCCGACGGGGGTCGATGCGTCTAACCGGCGTGCCGCACGTGACTTGCCGGTCGACCGCGAGTTGGGGCTGTGCGGCGGCTTCAGCCTAGGGACGGTGACGGCGATGACTCGCCTCTGCGCGCAGCTGGCGTTCGCCAACGCACGCCAGAACTTTCGCGAGACGTACGAGTGGGCTCCCAGCCCCCGAGCGGTCCTTCGAATGGTGGACGCGATCGGATCCGAGGCTCGCAACTTCCTCGAGCAGGCGCCCGCGCCGGATGGCGAGGGCGAGATCCTCGTCATCCAGGTCGACGCCAAAGGCGCGCCGATGCTCTCGCCCGAGACGTGCCGGCGACGGTCGCGGCCCCACGAGCGTGAGGAGGTCTCGGGCCGGACGGCTCGAAGGGCCAGCAAGCGAAGATGGCCCAAGCCGAAGCGGCGCTCGGTGGGCAAGAAGGCCAAGAACGCAAAGATGGCTGTGCTCGGTGTCATCTACACCTTGCGCCGAACGAAGAACGGCTACGAGGGGCCGATCAACAAGCGAGTGATCGGCACCTTCGATAGCCATGAGGCGCTGTTCGCCTGGCTCAGGCACGAGGCCGACAAACGGGGCTATGGCCAGAAGCGGACGCTGTTCTTGGCGGACGGCTCGGAGCACATCTGGCGCGGCCAGCTCAAGCACCTCGCGCAAGCGGAGGTGTGCATCGACTGGCACCACATCGTCGAGAGACTCTGGGACGTGGGCACCTGCTTCCACCCCGAGTACAGCGCCGAGTTGGAGGCATGGGTGGCGCGACAGACCACGAGGCTGCGACGCGGGGCGATCGGGGCGATCCTCGGCGAACTCAAGCAGCGGCTCGAAGGCACGCCCAAGACGGGGCCGGGCAACAAGTTCAAGCGCCGGCGACTGTGCCGAGCGATCGACCACTTCGAGGAACACCGAGACCGAATGCGCTACGCCGAACTGCGCAAGGACGACCTGGACATAGCCACCGGAGCGGTGGAAGGGGCAGCGCGCAACGTCGTGGGCCTACGCCTCGATGGCCCGGGGATGCACTGGGGCCGCGAACGGGCAGAGCGGGTGCTGCACCTACGCTGCATCCTGGTCAACGGGATGTGGCAGGACTTCGTGCGCCATCTCGGACAGCTTCCAGAGATCGCTTTGGCAGCCCAACCAGCGCCCGCCACGCCACATCTGGCAAAAGCCGCATAATCCTAATTTAACTAATGAATCTCAGGATCTACACCCATTCGGAACCTGGCCCCAGCCTGGCCCGAGCCGGATTCGAACGATTCGGAACCTGGCCCCGAACCGAGCCCGATTCGGAGGAATCGGAACCTGGCCCCGAGCCGAGCCCGAGCCGGATTCGGACGATTCGGAACCTGGCCCCAAGAAGGAGGGCGGGCCCGAAGGCCCGCCCTCAGTTCACTCAGGCATTGCCCGCGGTCGCGCTACGGCAGGCAGTACGGCAGGTTGGCGCGGTAGGCGTTGAAGACCTTCCAGCTGGCCTTCTCGACGCGCGGGATGACGCCGCCCTCGTGCACGTTGGTGAAGTGGTAGTTGTGCTCGTTCCAGATACGGGTGGTGCCGACCCAGTCGTTGGTGGAGTTGTTGATCATCTTCACGCCGGCGCCGGTGTCCTGGGTGACCAGGATGTCCGCGTGCCCGTCGTTGTCCACGTCGGCGATGACCGGGGTCTCCCAGATGGTGGCCGAGCTGCGCACGTCCTGGAAGGTGATGGTGCCGTCGGTGCCGCGGAACACGAAGGTGTTGCCGGTGTCCTGGTAGACCGCCTCGTACTTGCCGTCGCCCTCGAAGTCGAAGGCGGCCGCGCCGGCGGCGCCGCACTGGTTCATGTAGTCCTCGATCGGCTGCTGCCACATGATGGCGCCGGTCTGGGGCTTCATCGCGAAGAACCAGTTGCCGGCGGGGATGGCCAGCTCCGCCATGCCGTCGCCGTCGAGGTCCGCGGCGGTGATGGGCGCCGCGCAGATGCCGTTGTCCTCGGGCAGGCCGGTGAGCGTCCACGGACCGTACTTCTTGGTGCCGTCGTACTTGAGGATGACGATGGTGTCCGGCGCGTAGCGGAGCACGACCTCGGGCTCTGGGTCGGCGTCGACGTTGACCACGATGGACAGGCCGTCGGCGCGCCCGTAGGTCCAGATGACCCGCCCGTCGGCGGCGTAGGCGCTGTTGCCGGCGATGACCTCCTGCTGGCCGTCCTGGTCCAGGTCCGCGACCACCGAGAACACGCCGTGGCCGGTCGAGCCGATGCTGGCCTTGCCCTCCCACTTGAGCGTGCCGTCGGGGTCGAAGACGGAGGACCCGATGACGATCTCCGGGACGCCGTCGGCGTCGAGGTCGGCGAGGTTGATGGCGCTGCCGTCCTCGATCTCCGAGTCCGGCCGGTTCCAGTAGTCGGACACCCACTTGAAGGTGCCGTCGTTCTCGAAGGCGACCAGGCGGCCGGTCTTGTACTTGCCCTCCATGCCCATGTTGCCGGTGCCGGGGCTGACGAAGCGCAGCGTGCCGAGGATCTCCACCTTGTTGTCGCCGTCGATGTCGCCCACGGCGATCTGCGCCTCGCTGTTGAGCGCCAGGCCCGGGTTGGCCATGGTCCAGAAGCTCGGCGCCGGTCTTGCCGTCGACCGCGCGCAGGACGGCGGGCGGGGTCATGTCGGTGGCCGCGGGGTCGCCGACGTTCATCTTGATGCCCTCGGTGCTGGTGAAGATGACGCTCGGGGTGTCGTCCTCGTCGATCCGGTCGTCGCCGTTGGTGTCCTCGAGCGGGGCGACCATCGGGGTGATCCACACCGTCTTGAACTTGCTGGCGATGGTGGGGTTCTCCCACTTCCACTTGGTCACCGGCTGGAAGACCTTGGGCGGGATGCACTTGGGGAAGTCCGGCGCCTTGGAGAGGCCGTCGAGCGCGATGGTCTGCAGCGGCCGCTGGCAGTCATTGCTGGCGATCTCCACGGTGCCCACGTCGCTGGTGATCTGCGTGGGGGCGTAGTCCACCGCCACCCGGAAGGACTCGCCCGGCTTGACCTTGGGCGGCAGCGTCTTGTGCGAGAGCGAGAACGCCGTGGAGCTGCTGGCGGTGAGGTGGATGCTGGTCAGGTCCACGTCGACGGTGCCCAGGCTGACGCAGCTGAAGGTCAGCGAGCTGGTGAGCCCGGTGGCGGTCTTGGGGAAGTGGAGCGCGGTGGGGGCGCAGTTGAGCACGCTGGTGAAGCAGCCGTTGGAGTTGGCCTTGAGCACCACCGAGGCCGCCGGCTTGTTGCGGTCGTTGCTCAAGACCTTCACCCGGCCGAACGCCGGACCGGTGCCGGTGGAGTTGAGCTTGACCTTGACGAGGGCGGTCTGCGACGGCGCCAGCTGCTGGGGCACCTGCGGCTTCTGGGTGATGGTGTAGTCGGTGGAGGTGCCGGCCTCGAGGTTGATGCCGCGCATCTCCAGCAGGCCGGGGCCGCAGCTCTGGATGGTGAAGCCCAGCTCGCGGGTGGCGCCGGGGCCCTGGACGCCGAAGTCGAGGACCTCGGGGGTGATGCAGATGGCGGCCTCGCCGGCCACGCCGGTCAGCGCCACCGCCCAATTCTTCATGCCCAAGGCGTTGGGGCCGGCCTGGATGCTGAGCGCGCCGACGTAGGGGCCGCCCTTGGCGGGCTGGAAGGTGACCTCGTAGCGGACCTTGGCGCCCGAGTCGATGGGCTGGGCCATGATGACGGTCGGGGCGGCGGTGAGCGCGAAACCCACCGAGGCGGCGGTCAGCGCGGCTTTGCCCAGCCAGCACTGGTCGGTACCGAAGTTGTAGAGGAACAGCTCCATCGCCTTGCCGGTGCCGGCGGCCACGGTGCCGAAGTTGAGGTTGGGCGGGGAGATCTGGATCTCGCAGGGGCCCGGGGTCTTGCCGGTGCCCTTGAGGTCGATGGAGACCGAGGGCTCGGCGGGGTCGTCGGCCTCGATGAGGTAGTTGCCAGTCTCCTGGGTGGTGCCGCCGGGCGTGTAGCGCAGCGAGATGGAGAAGGTGGACAGGGGCGCGACCTCGGCGCCGGGCGCGGGAGAGTTCTGCACGCTGAAGGCGGCGGCGCCGGTCAGCTGCAGCTTGGTCAGGTGGCAGGTCTTCTGGCCCACGTTGGTGCCGAAGATGACGCGGTCGGCGAAGCCGTTGAGCGGCACCTGGCCGAAGTCGATGGACTTGGGCGAGATCTGGATGTCGCAGGTGGGCTCCTTGACGCCCTCGCCCGTGAGGGACACGAAGCCTTCGCCGGCATCGGAGTTGAAGGTCACCTGGCCAGTGACGACGCCCAGGTTGACCGGCGCGAACTTCACCTTGAGCTTGTAGTTGACCCCGGGGGCCAAGGTCATCGGCAGCTGGGGAGGCGCGGGCAGGGTGAACGTCGCCGAGGTTCCGGCGCCGAGTGCCACGTTGGTCAGGACCAGCGGGCTGACGCCGCAGGACTCGAGGGTGATCTCCTGCTCGGACTCGGTGCCCTGGCCCACCTGGCCGAAGTTGAGCGTCGGGGGCTGGGGGTTGGAGACGCACAGGCGCGGCGCGCGGCCGCCGGCGGTCAGGTCCACGCGGACGATGGTCTTGGTCGGGTCGTCGCCGGTGATCTCCAGCACGGCGTTGTCGTAGCCGCCGTCGACCGGCTTGTAGGTGACGGTCACCTCCATCTGCCCCTCGGGCGCCACGTTGCGCACGCTCGGGTACAGGACCGTGAACTCGGTGGAGGCGCCGGGCTGGAAGTCGATGCCGGTCAGGTGCAGGCGGATGTCCTGGTCGTCCTTCACCGCCAGGTTCTTGATGAGCAGCGTCTTGGTGACCGGCGGGTCCTTGATGCCGATGATGCCGAAGTCGATGGCGAGGTTCTTGGGGGTCTCCTGCGCGGCGGCGTCGGTGTCGCACTCGGGCGTGCCGGCCGGCGGGTCCTTGACGCAGACCTTCATGACCGGCGCCAGCGCCTTGCCGATGACCTTGATGGAGATCTTCTCCTGGCTCTCGGCGTCGCCCGAGATGTCCACGTAGCTGAGCAGGTCCTCGGCGAGCTGCGGGGACCAGCTCACCTTGAGGTCGAGCTTGCCGCCGGTGGCGACCTTGAGCGGCACCTCGATCGTGGCGATGGACAGCGAGGCGTTGGCGCCCGTGCGCAGCTCCAGCTTGTCGATGGTCCAGTCGAGGCGGCCCAGGTTCTCGATGACGATGTGCTGCTGGTAGCTGTAGCCGGCCCGTTCCTTGCCGAAGTCGAGCACGAACTCGTCCCCGACCTTCTGGACCGGGTCGAGGACGTTGGGGTCGGCGCCGGTGGTCGAGGTGCCTCCGCCGGGGTCGCCGCAGTTGCAGCCGGAGACGACGAGGGCCACGGCCAAAGCCGAGAGAAGAATCGAGCGCATGCGGGGCCTCCCCTAGGGTCCGAAAGGGGTCGTATGCTAGCACGCCTTCCAGGCAGACGGGGGGAGGCCCCGGGAGGTTCTGCGACCCATGCCCAACGCGGCCCGCGCACTGCTGGTCCTATCGGTTCTGCTGGCGAGCACCCCCGCATGGGCAGGCTGGGAGAACCTTTACGGCGGGAGCAACCCCACGGTGCTGGCCTCGCTCTCGGCACCGGCCCCCGCGCACCTGTTCGCCGCGGGGGTGCTCATGGACGCCTCGAGCTTCCCGCCGCAGATCAGCCCCCGGGTCTGGGCGAGCGCCGACGGCGGCAAGACCTGGAGCGACGTCAGCAGCAACCTCTCGAGCCTGCTCTTCACCACGCTCAGCACCGTCTGCTTCGTCGACGCCAACCGCGGCTGGGTCGCCGGTGGCAAGAAGGTCTGGTCCACGGTCAACGGCGGCACGGCCTGGGTGGCGGCCACTTCCGACGCGGGCTTCGAGATCCAGGCGCTGCACTTCTTCGACGTCCGGCGCGGCGTGGCGGTGGGCAGCGACGCCAACGATTCGGCGGTGCAGATCAAGCGGACGAGCGATGGCGGCAAGACCTGGACGGCGGCGGCCGTGCCCGCGGTGGAGGGCACGCTCTACGCGATGTTCTGGCTCAACGACCAGGTGGGCTGGGCCGCCGGGAGCTCGACGAAGACGGTGGGCACGGAGGAGACCTACGAGGCGCCGAAGGAGGGCTTCACGCTGGCGACGATCGATGGCGGCGCGACGTGGACGGTCAGCGACACCCGGATCGCCGACTACGGGCTGGGCCCGGTCTTCTTCCTGCGCGACGGAAAGACGGGCTGGGCGTCGGGCTACAAGATGGTGGACCCGGTTCGCTCCGAGGCGGCGCTCTACCAGTCCAAGGACGGCGGCAAGACCTGGACGGACACCAAGGTCCCTCTCGACGTCGCCACGCTGTCGATGATGGGCTTCACCTCCCGGGTGAACACCAGCCGCTTCCAGACGATGTTCTTCGCGAGCGAGACCTCCGGGCACCTGGGCGGCACGGTCTACCTCTCCGACGCCTCTGACGGCAGCGGACAGACGGCGCACATCTACAAGGTGGTCGACTACTGGCTCGAGGCGGGCGCCTGGAAGCGCTCCGAGCTGGGGACGTTCTCGGGCACCACCCCGGTCGCCAACGACGGCACTCTGGTGGCGGGCACGATGCTCGGCCTGGGCCAGGGCTGGATGGTCGGCGACAAGGCGATGGTCTGGGGCTATTCGGCGAGCCCGCCGGTGCCCTGCAAGAGCGAGAGCGACTGCGCCCCGGGGTTCGGCTGCAGCGTCTTCGGCAAGTGCCAGAGCGTGACCTGCCCCGACGGCTGCCCGGAAGGTCAGGTCTGCAGCTGGCAGCAGTGCCGGGTGCCTCCGGACGCGGGAACGCCGGAGGGCGCGGATGGCAACGTGCCGGCCCAGGACGGCGACGCCGGCAAGCCGGTTGTCCTGCCCCACGACGGCGGAGCGCAGGCGGCGGGCGATGGCGGCACGTTGGCCAAGGTCGACGGCGGAGCGGACGATGGCGGCGGCCAGACGGGCTGCGGCTGCGGCACCGGAGCGGGGGCGATGCCGGCGCTGGCGGGCCTGGCGATGCTCGGGTGGGCGCTGGGCGCGACGCGCCGCATGAGGATCCGGTAGAGAGATGGGCTTTCCGAGTCGAGGTGCTGGAGGGAGGTGTTCGATGCGTGGATGGATGGGTGCGGCGACCGCTCTGGCAGTGCTGGCAGGGTGTGACTGCGGCGGCGGCAAGACCAACAACACGGCGGGCAAGCTGGTGGTCCAGGAGAAGCAGGTCGACTTCGGCGAGGTCTGCCGCAAGCCGTCGGCCGCCGGGGTGGTCATCTCCTCGTCCACGAAGGTGCTCCACCTGGCGAACGAGGGCACCGCGGTGGTGAACGTCAACAAGTTCGCCGTCGACCCCGCCGAGCCGCAGTTCACCTTCGAGGCGAAAGACGTTCCCGCGACGCTGGACGCGGGCGAGAGCGTCGAGGTCGCGCTCCACTTCACGCCCACCGCGACGGGCAACCAGACCGCGACCCTCGTCGTCGAGGGCGAGGGCGCCGACCAGGGTGGCAAGGTCACGTTGCTGGGGACCGGCAGCGCCAAGCCGCCCGAGCCGGCCTTCGCCATGAGCTGCAAGGGCGGCTTCTTCCCCGATGCCGACTTCTGCGCGGTGACGGCGCCGAATCAAGCCCAAGCTGTGGTTCGAGTCGACGCCTTCGGGCGCCACCGCCGAGATGTCGGTCACCGTGACCAACTCGGGCTGTCCGCCGATGGAGATCAAGAACCTGGCGGTGGCCACCCGGACCGACATCTCCCTGGGGACGTTCAAGCTCGTCGGCGGCAAGACCACCCTCACCGTACCGGCCGGCGCCAGCGCCACCCTCAAGGTGCAGTTCCTGCCGCTCTCCGACGCGGCGCCGGAGGCCTGGGGGCTCGGGGGGACGCTCTCGTTCGAGACCAACGATCCGGCCAACGCGAACGTCGCGATCGACCTGGAAGGCCAGGGCGTGGTCCCGCTCCTGGAGATCACGCCGTGGGAGTGCCGCTTCGAGTCGTTGGGCGCGCCCTGCGACGGCACCTTCGCGCTGCGCAACAACAGCGGCGCCGACCTGACCGTCAACTCCGTCGCGCTCGAGCGCGGCATCTCGATGTTCAAGCTCGGCCAGACCCCGGCCGCCGGCTTCTTGCTCGCGCCCGGCGCCACGACCACCGCCAGGGTCGACTACACGCCCAGCGCCACCAAGGGCGAGGACAAGCTGGTCGTCGACTGGAGCGGCGGAAAAGTGACCGCGCGCGTGACCGGCGGCTCGCCGCCCATGGCGGAGCTGGACCCGTCCGCGGTGCTGGAGTTCGACGACGACCACCGCTTCAAGCCGGTCACCATCCGCAACCTGGCGACGTGGAACCGGCAGCTGCCGCTGACCATCACCAGCCTCGAGCTGAGCGCCGAGAGCACCGCCTTCGACCTGACCGTCGCCGCGCCCGACACGAGTGCCTGCCCGGCCGCCCCGGCTGCGAACACCCAGGTGAGTGCCGGCGAGGCGATCAAGGCGTGCGTCCACTTCAACGGCGCCGCTGGAGCCTCCGACTACCTCGGCGTCCTGCACGTCAAGACCGACGACCCGGCCCACCCCGACATGGAGCTGTCGCTGCACGCGTACATGAGCTGCAGCCGCCCGCCGGTGGGGATGATCACCGCGCCGGTCGCAGGCGCCAGCTGTCCGTGCACCGGCCAGGACGAGGTCTGCATGGACGGCGTCTGCCACCGCAGCAGCATGGCCATCGTCAACCTGGGCGAGGGTATGGTGGAGCTCTCCGGCGAGGGCAGCTACGACCTGGCGAAGGACGGGACCACGGGGGAGTGCACCGTCGAGAGCAAGAGCGGGGTGAGGTTCTGGAACTGGAGCGTCGTCCAGCAGCCCGAGGGCGCGACCGCGTCGGTCAACCCGGGGGGAAAAGGCACCTCCAACAAGACCGTGCTCACCTTCGACACCCAGGGCTGGTACCAGGTGGAGCTGACCGTCACCGACGGCGACCTGATGGAGGGCGCCCCGGTCAGCTTCAACGTGTACGTGAACCTCTGAACGCGCGAGCTGCGCTCCGAGGGCGGCATGGCCAACAAGCTCCGTGAGATCGAGGCTGCAACGCAGGCCGATATCGACGCAGCGCTGCGGCCGTTCATCCAAACCTTCGTTCAGCCTCACAAACGCGAACGGGCGATCAGCTTGTTCTTGCCGCTCAAGAGACGCGCTCGACCGCGAGAGTTGGTAGCGAGTCTGAGGATGGAAGCAGTCATCAGGCTCGATGGGTCGGCGCAGACCGAAAGGGCTCTTGCGCGGATCGCTCCGGACCTCGCGGGCGTCTATGTCGTGGGCAAGCCTGCTGCATTCCGGACGTCTTTCTTGCAGGCTCGTCATCTTCGAGGGTTCGCGTACGGGGATGAGGAGATCTTCGTCGCCCACGGCGGCGGGTGCGCACTCGTCAACTTCGAGATTGGCGTCGATTGGCTGATCGCGGCGCGGTAATCACGGAGTGTCGGTCTACTAGCCGAGCACTTCGCCGGCGCCAGACCTTTGCGTTTCGGTCTCCTCCATTTCGACAGGGCTAGAATGCCCTCGTCCTTGGAGGACTCCATGCGCAGCAGCTTCGTCTTCGCCGCTGTCGTGATCCTGAGCGCCGCTTGCGGCGACTGCGGCGGCGTCCCTGGAAAGCCGGATGCCTCGTTCGTCCCCGGCACCTGCGACCTCCCCAACATCGACCCCAAGTGCGGCTCGGCCTGCACCGGCGACAGCGACTGCCCGTCCTCGCTGTACTGCCTCTCCAAGAAGTGCGTCGCCGACTGCGTCGGGGTGGGCACCGCCTGCGGCCCCGGCGGCAGGTGCGCCGACCGCGGCCGCTGCGTCCTTCCTGGCGGCGACGGGGGCGTCTTCGACCCCGATGCCGGCGACTGCCCGCGGGTCAAGGTCACCGCCACCGAACTCGTCCCCACCGTGCAGCTCCTCGTCGACCGCAGCGGCAGCATGGGCGAGGAGTTCGTCCCGGGCACCAGCCGCTGGAGTGCGCTCAAGACCGCCCTCGTCGATCCCTCCCAGGGCGTCGTCACCAGGCTGCAGTCCAAGGTCCGCTTCGGCGCGACCCTCTACACCAACGACGGCCAGGGCACCTGTCCGGACCTGCAGCTCCATCGACCCCAAGCTGGGAAACGCTCCGGCCATTGGGACGCTCATCGACACGAGCGCCCCTGGGGCGGACACGCCGACCGGCGAGGCGCTGGACGCGACCGCCCAGAAGCTCCACGACGACGCGCCCATCGAAGGCGGTGACGGGCCGCGCGTCGTCCTGCTGGCGACCGACGGCGAGCCCGACACCTGCGCCAACCCCAAGCCCGCCGACCCCATCGAGCTGAACGAGGCGCGCCTGGCTTCGCTCACCGCGGCGCGCAAGGCCTTCCAGCTAGGCATCCGCACCTACGTCCTCAGCGTCGGCAGCCAGGTCGCACTCACGCACCTGCAGGACATGGCCAACGCCGGCACCGGCACGCCCTCGGGCAGCAGCGCGCCGTACTACGTCGCCAACGATCCAGCGGGGCTCGTGGGCGCCTTCGACACCATCATCAAGGGCGTGCGCAACTGCCGCTTCAAGCTCAGCGGCGCGGTCGCAGCCGGGATGGAGTCCACCGGGATCGTGACTCTCGACGGCCAGGCGCTGATCTTCGGCGACCCGAACGGCTGGACGCTCGTGGACGCCCTGACGCTGGAGCTCGAAGGCAGCGCCTGCGCGACCTTCAAGGAAGCGGACCAGCCCACGCTCGAGGCCTCCTTCGCCTGCGGCGGCATCATCAACTAGGCAACGGACGGCGCCTCCCTCTATCTTGCGCCTCCATCGCGCGGCCCCACTCAAGCGCCGCTCGGAGGCTCCATGCGCCGCTGCCCGTTCGCCCTCGTCCTCGCCCTGACCACGCTCCTCGCCGTCCCGGCCGCCAGGGCCGCCGAGGACAAGCCCGTCCCGACCGCGGAGGAGGCGGCCAAGGACGAAGGGCCGGTGAAGGTGAAGGTCGGCATCTACCTGCTCAACGTCGGCAAGTACGAGCTGGCGACGGGCACGTTCACCGTGGACTTCTACCTGTCGCTGCGCAGCGACAAGGACATGGGCGACCAGCGCTTCGAGTTCATGAACGGCCGCGGGTCCATCGACAAGATCACCGACACCAAGACCGAGAAGTTCTACCGGGTGCAGGGCAACCTGATGACCAACGTGGACCTGCGCAAGTTCCCCTGGGACAGCCACGTGCTGCCCATCGTCATCGAGCACGCCACCCGCACCGCCAAGGAGGTCGTCTACGAGCCGGACCAGGAGCAGACCGGCATCGACGCCGAGGTGCGCCTGGTGGGCTGGGACCTCAAGCGCTTCGCGACCACCGCCAAGCTGCACGAGTACCCGGTCTACAAGGAGAGCTACAGCCAGTACACCTACCAGCTCGAGGTCGGCCGGGTGATCCTGGCCTCCAGCCTGAAGACCTTCCTGCCGGTGTTCGTGTTCGTCATCGTCACGCTGGTCTCGCTGCTCATCGGCGTGGAGAAGGCGGACTCGCGCATCACCATGAACACCGCGCTGCTCATCGCCGCGGTCATGTTCCACCTCTCCATCCAGGGCTCGCTGCCGCCGGTCGGGTACCTGACGCTCGCCGACAAGGTGATGATCGCCACCTACGCAGTCATCGGCACGAACCTGGGGTTGGCGGTGATGCTCCTGCGGCTGATGATGATGAAGGCCGAGCCGGCGGCGCAGGCGCTGCGGCGCCGGGCGTTCGTCGGCGTGCCGCTCATCGCGCTGGCGTCCTACCTGGTCGCGTTCGTGAGCTGGTAGGCCATGGCGTTCACCGGGCAGGAGAGCATCGACCTCTTCCTCGGTCGCGTGCTGCACACGCTGCTCGGCCGCCACGGCGCCGAGCAGATCTTCCTCTTCGGCCCCGCCGGCGAGCCGTTCTGGTGCGCCCGCCCTCCGCTCACCTCGGACGATCTGCGCACGCTGCAGCAGGCCCTCGGACTCATCGAGCGCCTGGAAGCCGAGCGGCCCAAGCCGTTCATCGGGCACGATCCCGGCGGCCGGTTCTCGGTAGCGGCGCTGGGCCGCGACTCCGACCTTCACGTCGTCTGCGTCCACGACGGCGTGGATGCGGCGGTGGCGGAGGCGAGGGTGGTCCAGGTCCGGGATGCGCTGGAGCCACGGGTCGCCAATGTGCGCAACGGTCGGGAACGCTCCGCCACCGGTTATCGGCTCTAGGTCGGCTCCCTCGAGCGTGACGCCGGTCACCCCGTGACTGGGGTCACGCTGTGGCGCTCCTGGCTGTCGCCGGAGGGCGTCCTGGCAACCGAAAATGGCCAAACAGGCTGCCTGAGCCCCGCCAGGCCGCCTGGCGGCCGACTTGATGGCTTAGGCCTATTTCAATACCTCTGACCCTGGGCGAGGCCCACCGCGAGCCGCCCAGCGGCCCTGAAGGCCGTTCTTGGCGGTTCGCAACATGGCGTATTCATGGTCGTTTTCGGCTGGAGCGGCGGCACCTGCTCTCGCTTTGGCACCGACATGTAGGCGAAGTTTTGCACGTGCAAAACTTCGCCTACATCGTCTCCATCACTCAGTACGTGCACTTAGGCCGGCAGGACTTCACGGTCGCGTTGGTCTCGCAGTTCCCGGAGGCGCAGGACACATCGCTGGTGCAGGCCTGGCCGTCGGCGACGAACTGCAGGCAGGTGCTGCTGGGGCAGTATCCGTCGTCGCACTGGGGCGTGTTGCTGCAGGCCGAGCCCACGGTCGCCAAGGCGTCGGTGCACAGGTTGTTGGCGCAGCGCAGGTAACGCCGGCACTGCGAGTCCGCGCTGCAGGAGGCGCCGACGTCGCCCATGAGCACGCACCTGCTCCCGCTGCAGGTCAGGCCATACCGGCAGCTGCCTCCGCTGCAGGCTTCGCCCATGCCCAGGCGCGCGATGCAGGTCCCGGCGAGGCAGTAGCCATCCGGGCCGCACTCGACCGTGGTGCCCGCGGTGCAGGCGCCGCCCGGCGCGGTGGGGGCGGTGCAGGTGCCGGTGGTCGTCGAGGTCGCGCCCTTGCACCAGCTGCCGACGACGCAGGCGCTGGTCGTCTTGCACGCGGCGCCGACGGGGACCGAGTAGTCCTCGCGGCAGACCCCGCCCACGCAGTAGAGCTCCGTCAGGCACTGGCTGCCGTCGGCGCAGGAGCCGCCCAGGCCACGCCGGGGGATGCAGACCTTGGCCACATTGTCGCAGTAGTCGGTCTGCAGGCACCCGCCGGTGTCGGCGCAGGACGCCCCGGTCGCCACCTTGGCCGAGCAGAGCCCGGACTGGCAGCGGGCCGTCTTGGGATCGCACGGCGCGGTGGCGCTGCAGGACCCGCCGATGGGCGTGTACGCGGCGCAGACGCCGTCGCAGGTGCCGGGGGTGCGCGGGCAGTGGCCGTTGACGCAGTCCGAGTCGCGGTAGCACCGGGCGCCCGGCGCGGCGTTGGCCGACAGCACCCGCGTCCAGTCACAGGCCGGCAGGATCATCGAGTAGGCATTGGCGTCGCAGGCCTTCCGGGCGCGCTCGGCGTCGAAGCAGGCCTTGGCCGCGGCCAGGTTCAGGGTCACGGTGCCGGCCTGGATGCGCGCGGTGACGTCCTGCGTGTCGCACTCCTTGGACTTGTACTGGACGCAGTCGTCGTAGGCCGCCGGCGAGAGGATGCAGCACTGGGCCAGGCGGTCGCAGACCACCCGAGCCCACTGGTCGCAGTACTGGGAGGCCGAGAAGTTGGGGTTGTAGGTCGGCACGGGAGGGATGCAGTAGCCCGCTCCGGCGTCGGAGCCCGGGCCCACCGAGGCGTCGGGGCGCGGCAAGGAAGCGTCGGCGGGGACCGGGGTGCCCGCGTCGAGCCCCGGGGAAGTGCCCGTGTCGGGAGTGGAGATGACCGTGCCGCCGTCCACGCCAGCGACCGTGCCGGTGTCGGGCGTGGGCTCGACGACCGATCCGTCGAGCCCGGTCGCGGTGCCGGAGTCGGTCGCGGCGACGGGGCCGGCGTCGCCGGTGGTGGTGGTCTTGCGGCAGAGGTTGTCGGCGGCGCAGGCGAAGCCGTCGTCGCAGGTGCCGCAGGTGGAGCCGCAACCGTCGGGGCCGCACTGCTTGCCGGCGCAGTCGCGGTTGCAGAGCACGCACTTGCCGGCGCCCTCGTTGCAGACCGTGCCGGGGTCGCAGTAGCCGCAGACGTCGTCACAGCCGTCGCTCCCGCAGCTGCGCCCGTTGCAGTCGGGCACGCACTTGTCCGCGCAGGTCTCGGATTCGAAGTCGCAGGTCTGGCTCTTGGTGCAGCAGGCCTTGCCGCACGGGTAGGCGCAGGAAGAGGCGTCGGGCAGTGCGGCGGCGGCGACGTCGGGGCTGGAGACGACGGGCGGGCCGCCGCAGGCCGACACGGCCACCAGGGCCAGGAGGCAAGCAGGGACGAGGTTGCAGCGGGACATGGCGACTCCGGCGGGAAAAGAAGCGCGCGTCACCCAGGAACGCCCGCCGGGGGGGACGGCAGGCGCGAGGATGGCGCGCACGGGTCTGTTCCTCGAGCAGGGCCGAAGTGGGATCGACGCGTCGAAGCGGAGTCGCGCTCGACGTCAGGGTGACCGCTGGATGGGTCGGACGGTCGGGTCTTGCGTGCAGACTGGCCAGCCGGATGGCTGGCGATCCGCGAGCCCCGAATTGGCGGTTTGCATCGCCCCTACGCCGTGCTACAAGGCGCCCGCCTCGCCGACGAGGGGTCGTCGGCAGGGCATCCGAAAAGCGGGCAGGTTTCCTCCCAGGCAACTCTTGACCAGGAGGTGACGAGTCGGACAGCGCGGGCCGCCGCACGCTGGGCGCAGCCGTCTGTCGTCTGTCCGAAGAGCGGGAGGAATAACGGCGCGCGAGAGACCCGTTGACCTTCATCGTCGCTCGCGAGGTTGCCATGGCCAGGACCATCTCCCCCCAGCCTTCCCGGGCGCTGGCTGAGTTTCGGCTGTTGCCCCGGCTCACCACGCTCCAGACCGTCCCCGAGAAGATCTCGCTGCGCACGCCGCTGGTGACGTGCTTCGCGACCGGCAAGACGCTCCACGTCAACATCCCCGTCGTCTCCGCGGCCATGCAGGCGGTCAGCGGGCCGGGCATGGCCATCGCGCTGGCGCGCCAGGGCGGGGTCAGCTTCCTGTACTGCTCCCAGCCGGTCGAGGAAGAGGCCGCCATGGTCCGGGCGGTCAAGGGCCACAAGGCCGGCTTCGTCGAGCCGCGCACCGTCTCGCCGCAGATGACGCTGCGCGAGGTCTTCGAGCTCTCCAAGAAGCACGGCTTCTCCAGCTTCCCGGTGGTCGACGAGCACAAGGTCCTCTTGGGCCTCATCCGCCGCGACGACTACGACCTCAGCCGCCACGGGCACCTCAAGGTCGTCGAGCGGATGACGCCGCGCGCCCGGCTGGACGTCGGGGTGGAGATCAAGGACCTCAAGGCCGCCAACGAGCTGCTCCTCGAGGGCCACCACGCGATGCTGCCGGTCGTCGACAAGGGCGGCCGCCTGATCGCGATGGTCTTCAAGAAGGACATCCACGAGTACGTGGAGAACCCGCTGCAGGTCGACGACGACAAGAAGCGGCTGCTCGTCGTCGGCGCGGTCAACACGCACGACTACGAGACGCGCGTGCCGGCGCTCGCCGAGGCCGGCGTCGACGCGGTCTCCATCGACAGCTCCGACGGCTACAGCTTCTTCCAGCAGAAGGCCCTGCAGTGGATCGCCGAGCGCTATTCCGGGCTGCCCGTCGTCGCCGGCAACGTGGTCACCGCCGCGGGCTTCGAGTACCTGGCGGACGCCGGCGCCGGCGCGGTCAAGGTGGGCATGGGCAGCGGGACCATCTGCATCACCCAGGAGCAGAAGGGCACCGGGCGCGGCCTGGGGACGGCGATCCTCGACGTGGCGACCGCCCGCGACCGCTACTTCGAGAAGACCGGCAAGTACGTCCCGGTCATCGCCGACGGCGGCGTGGTCACCGCCAAGGACGTGGTCATCGCCCTCGCGCTCGGCGCCGACAGCGTGATGATGGGCCGCTACTTCGCGCGCATGGACGAGTCGCCTTCCGAGAAGGTGGTCGTCAACGGCCGGCTGATGAAGGCCTATTGGGGCGAGGGGAGCAGCCGGGCGCGCGAGTGGAAGATGGCGCGCTACGGCCAGGCGACCTTCGTCGAGGGCGTCGAGGGCCTGGTCGACTACGCCGGCAAGCTCGCCGACAACCTGCCGGAGACGCTGGCGATGGTGAAGTCCTCGATGGCCAGCTGCGGCGTCGCCGACATCCGCGACCTGCACCAGAACGCCGAGCTCGAGCTGGTCAGCGCGCTCTCCATCCGCGAGGGCCAGGTGCACGACGTGACGTTGCCGCCCCGCGAGCCGACGAGCTGAGCGGTCGAAGGAGGGCAGAGGAAAGGCAGGAAGAGAGCGCCGGAGGGCGGCGAGAGGAGACGGAGGCACCCGATGGACGAGAACCGGCAGCCGGCCCCCGCCGGCCAGGACATCGACCTCAAGGCCCGCTGCTCGCAGACGGCCTACGCCTGGGCCCGCCGGACCTTCGACGCCCGCGAGGGCAAGCCGGGCGCGCTCGACCGCCGGCTCAACGCCTCCTTCGCCAGCATCCTCTCCATCGCGGGCAAGCGCGTGGGCGTCACCTCCGACGGCATCGGGACCAAGGTGGAGGTCGCCGAGCGCACGGGCCTCTACGCGACGCTCGGCTACGACCTCCTGGCGATGGTCGCCGACGACCTGGCCGCCAACGGAATCGAGCCGACCAACCTCACCAACATCCTCGACGTCGATCGGCTCGACGAGCGGGTGGTCGACGAGCTGATGCGCGGCCTGTCGCAGGCCTGCGCCGAGAACGGTGTCGCCGTCGCCGGCGGGGAGATCGCCGAACTCGGCCGGCGGGTGGGCGGCTGGGGCCAGGGGATGCACTTCAACTGGTGCGCCACGGCGATCGGCGTGCTGCCCGACTCGCTCGAGCGGCCGATCGATGGGGAGAGCTGCGCGGCCGGCGATGTCGTCGTCGCGGTCCGCGAGCGCGGTCTGCGCAGCAACGGCTTCTCGCTCGCCCGGTCCATCCTCGAAGAGGCCCACGGCGAGCGCTGGCACGAGGCGCGCTGCCCGGCCACCGGCGGGAGCTGGGGCGAGGCGCTGCTCACGCCTTCGCGGGTGTGCTGCACGCTCGTCCGCTCGCTCGTCGCCGAAGGCGTCGTGCCCCGCGGCATCGCCCACGTCACCGGCGGGGGAATTCCGGACAAGCTCGGACGGGTCCTCAAGGTGGCGCGGCTGGGGGCGACGATCGACAAGCCCTTCGAGGCGCCCGCGTTCGTCCAGGAGCTGATCGCGATGGGCAAGGTGCCCGCTCGGGTGGCCTGGCGGCACTGGAACATGGGCAACGCCATGTTGCTGGTGCTCGCCCAGAGCACCGTCGAGCGCGCGCTCGCCGTCGCCGCGCGCGGGTTCGAGGCCCAGGTCGCGGGACAGGTGGAAGCGGGGAGCGTCATCCGCATCGCCCGGGCGGGCGAGACGGTCGTGGAAGCCGAGGTGAAGTGACGTGAGCGGCGTGTCGCACATCCAGCTGATGGTCCGGCCCGGGCAGCGGGACGTGGCCGGCCTGTCCGTCGAGGACGGCGCCCGCCGGCACCTGGGGCTAGCGACCGGGCACGTGCGCACCGGAAAGCTGATCGTCGTCACGCTGCCGCTGACCGACGAGCAGGTGCGGCGCTTCGCCGACGAGGGCCTGCGCGACCCGATGCTCCACGAGGTGCAGGTCAACGGCTTCGTGCGCGACGGCGGGGCGGCGTCCTACCTCGTCGTCTCGCGGCTGCCAGGGGTCACCGACGACGAAGGCGCCTCGGCCCAGCGCACGCTCGCCGACCTGCTGGGCGTCGGCCCGTCCGGCCAGAGGACGACGATCGAGGCGAGCGGCCAGCACGTCTTCACCGAGGACGTCTACTACTTCGAGAAGGCGCTCGCGAAGGAGCAGCTCCTCAAGCTCGGCTCCGAGCTCATCGGAAACCCGCTGGTGAACCACTTCGAGGCCGGCACCCGGCTGGAGCGGCTCTCCTATGTGCCCGAGGTCCACATCACCGCCGACGAGCGGACCGAGACGATCCCGCTCGAGGTCTCCAACGACCAGCTCGTGCGTCTCTCCCGCGAACGGGTGCTCTCGCTCTCGCTGGAGGAGATGAAGGCCATCCGCGCGCACTACGCGGCGCCGGAGGTGGCGGAGGCTCGAGCGAAGGCGGGCATGCCGGGCTCGCCCACCGACTGCGAGCTCGAGGTGCTGGCGCAGACCTGGTCGGAGCACTGCAAGCACAAGGAGTTCAACGCGCTCGTCCGCTTCAAGGACCTGGACTCCGGCGCTTCGCGCGAGATCGACTCGCTCTTCAAGACGTACATCCGCGCCTCGACCGAGCAGATCCAGGCGCGGCTCAAAGCGCGCGGCGAGGAGTGGCTGGTCAAGGTCTTCACCGACAACGCCGGCGTCGTGCGCATCGACCCCGAGCGCCTCTTCGTCTTCAAGGTCGAGACGCACAACTCGCCGTCGGCGCTCGATCCGTACGGCGGCGCGCTCACCGGCATCGTCGGCGTCAACCGCGACCCGATGGGCACCGGTCGCGGCGGCGCTCGGCTGCTCTTCAACACCGACGTGCTCTGCTTCGGGCCCCCGGACTACCAAAAGCCGCTGCTCACCGGCCAGCTCCACCCGCAGCGGGTCTTCGCCGGCGTGCGCAAGGGCATCGAGGACGGCGGCAACAAGTCGGGCGTGCCCACCGTCGGCGGGGCCATCGTCTTCGACGAGCGCTACGCCGGAAAGCCGCTGGTCTTCTGCGGCACCGGGGCGATCCTGCCGGACCGGATCGGCGGGCTGCCGTCGTGGGAGAAGGAAATCCGCCCCGGGGATGCCATCGTCATGGCCGGCGGCAGGGTGGGGAAGGACGGCATCCACGGCGCCACCTTCTCCTCAGCGGAGATCGACCCGCACTCGCCGCGCTCGGCCGTGCAGATCGGCAGCCCCATCACCCAGAAGCTGCTCTCCGACTTCCTGGAGAAGGCGTGCGCGCGCGGCCTCGTCCGCTGCACCACCGACGACGGCGCCGGCGGCCTGTCGTCCTCCATCGGCGAGCTGGCGACGCTCTCCAACGGCGCCGAGGTCGAGCTCGACCGCGTGCCGCTCAAGTACGCGGGCCTCAAGCCCTGGGAGATCTTCGTCTCCGAGTCGCAGGAGCGGATGACGCTCGCCGTCGACCCGGACCAGCTCGAGGCGCTGGAGACGCTGGCCAAGGAGAATGGAGGTCGAGGTCAGCAGCATCGGCCGCTTCAACGACTCCGGGGCCCTGGACGTGCGCTACCGCGGCCAGCGCGTCGCCCACCTCGACCTCGCGTTCCTGCACGACGGCGTGCCGCGCAAGACGCTCGAGGCCGAGTGGAAGAGGCCCGAGCTGCGCGAGCCGCAAATCGAGGTCCGCGATCATGGGAAGACGCTCCTCGACCTGCTCGGCAGCCTGGACATCTGCTCGCGCGAGAGCGTCATCCGCCAGTACGACCATGAGGTGAAGGGCCGGACCATCGTCAAGCCGCTGATGGGCAAGAAGGGCCAGGCGCCGCAGGACGCGGCGGTGATGCGCCTGGACTTCGACTCCTGGACCGGGCTCGCCATCGCCCACGGCATCGCGCCGCGCTTCGTCGACCTCGACCCGTACGAGAGCTCCGCCGGCGCCTTCGACGAGGCCGTCCGGCAGATCGTGGCCGTCGGCGGCCGCATCCCGGCCACGGGCACCGGCGGCTTCTGGTGCGCCAACGACAACTTCTGCGTGCCGGACTCGGTCTATGACCCGGTCGGCAACCCCGACGGCAAGCTCAAGCTCGCCCAGCTCGTGCGCATGTGCGAGGCGCTCTACGACCTGTCCACGTTCTTCGGCATCCCGATGACGAGCGGCAAGGACAGCATGAAGAACGACCTGCGCGCCGACGGCGTGAAGATCTCCGTGCCGCCCACGGTGCTCTTCTCGATGGTCGCGCGGCTCGACGACGTGCGCCGGGTGGTGACGAGCGAGCTCAAGGCGGAGGGCGACCTCCTCTATGTGGTCGGCGAGACCTTCGACGAGCTCGGCGGCTCGCAGCTCTACCGGCTCTTCGGCCAGCTCGGAGCGAACGTCCCCAAGGTGCGCAAGGAGGCGGCGGTCGCGCGCTACCTGCGGATGGCGGCAGCGACCGAGCGCGGGCTCATCGAGTCCTGCCACGACCTCTCCGACGGCGGGCTCGCGGTGGCGCTGGCGGAGGCGGCGTTCGGCGGCGGCATCGGCTTCGACGTGACGCTTCCGCACGCGGGCCTCTCGCCCATGGTGCAGCTCTACTCGGAGTCGCACTCCCGCTTCCTTGTCTCGATCAAGCCCGAGAACCGGGAGGTGTTCGAAGCCGCCTTCGGCGACGACGCGACGCTCTTGGGCGAGGCCTACGGCGACCGGGCCCGCGTGGCCGGCTTCTTCGACCTGCCGCTGGAGGCGCTGCACGAGGCCTGGCGGCGCGGACTGGAGGCGTTCACATGAGCGCGCTCCTTCCCGTGAAAGCGCTGGTCGTCACCGGCTTCGGCATCAACTGCGAAGAGGAGATGGCTGCCGCCTTCCGCCTCGCCGGCGCCGAGGCGGCCATCGCGCACCTGAACGAGCTCTTCCTGGGTCGCGTCTCGCTCGGCGACTACCAGGTCCTGGCCTTCCCCGGCGGCTTCTCCTTCGGCGACGACCTGGGCTCGGGCAAGGTGCTGGCCAACAAGCTGCGCTTCAAGAAGGGAGCCGACGGCGCGCCGCTCTTCGACGCCGTCCGCGGCTTCCTCAAGGACGGCGGCCACGTCATCGGCGTCTGCAACGGGTTCCAGGCGCTGGTGAAGCTGGGCCTCTTGCCCAACGTCAGCGGCGACTTCCAGCAGGAGGTCACGCTGGCCCGCAACGATTCCGGGCGCTTTGAGGACCGCTGGATCGAGGTGAAGGTCCACCCGGCGCGCAAGACGCCGGCGCTGGCGGGGCTGGACCGGCTCCGCCTGCCGGTGCGCCACGGCGAGGGCAAGCTCGTCGTCCGCGACGAGCAGATTCGCAAGGCCATCGTCGACCGCGGGCTGTGCGCGCTCAGCTACTGCGACGAGCGCGGGGAGCCGACGATGCGCTACCCGGAGAACCCGAACGGCGCCGAGCTCTCCTGCGCGGGCCTGACGGACCCGACCGGCCACGTCTTCGGGTTGATGCCGCACCCGGAGGCGGCGCTGACGCTCTACAACGACCCGGCCTGGCCTCAGATGAAGAGAGCCGGGGTGAACGCCGAGGAAGGACCCGGGCTGGCGGTCTTCAAGAACCTCGTGGCGCACCTGGCGAACAGGGGGCAGCGATGAACGTGGCGATTCGACGGGCGCTGCTGAGCGTGACCGACAAGACCGGGGTCGTGGCGCTGGCCAAGGCGCTGCACGCCCGCGGCTGCGAGCTTCATCTCCACCGGAGGCACGCGCAAGGAGCTGGAGGCGGCCGGCCTGCCGGTGACGGAGATCGCCAAGGTCTCCGGCAACCCCGAGGCCTTCGGCGGGCGGATGAAGACCATCTCCTTCGCCGTCGAGTCGGCGCTGCTCTTCGACCGCGAGCGCGACGCGGAGGAGGCGAGGAGGCTCGGCATCGCGCCCATCGACCTCGTGGTCTGTAACCTCTACCCGTTCAAGAAGCACCGCGACGCCGGTGCGGACCTCGACACGCTGGTCGAGAACGTCGACATCGGCGGCCCGACGATGATCCGCGCGGCGGCCAAGAACTGGCGCTGGGTCGCGGTCGCGACCGACCCAGCCCAGTACGACGGCCTCATCCGCGAGCTGGAGGAGACGGGTGGGGCGCTGCGCGAGAAGACCCGCGGCGAGCTGATGCGCGCCGCCTTCCGGCTGACCGCCGACTACGACGCCATAGTCGCGACCGCCCTCGACGAGCGTGCCGGCCAGCGCTCCGTGCGCCTCGCGTTCGACCAGCCGGTGGAGCTGCGCTACGGCGAGAACCCGCACCAGAAGGCGGTCTTCCTGCGCGAGCGCGGTGCCGAGGTCTCGCTGCACGACCTGAAGTTCCACGGCGGCAAGGAGCTCTCCTACAACAACCTCGTGGACGCCTGGGCGGCGCTGGAGGTCGCGCTCTCGCTCGACAAGTCGCGCGCCGGCTGCGCCATCGTCAAGCACTCGAACCCGTGCGGCCTGGCCGAGGCGGCCTCGCAGCGCGAGGCGTTGGAGCTCGCCTGGGCCGGCGACCCGGTCTCGTCTTTCGGGTCGGTCATCGCGTTCAACGGCAAGGTCGGCAAGGACGCGGTGGACTTCTTCGAGCTCGCCCACGAGGACAAGGCACGGCGAAAGTTCGTGGAGGTCGTGCTGGCGCCCGCGTTCGAGGCCGGGGCGCTGGAGGCGCTGCGCCAGAGCAAGAACCTGCGCGTGGTGGAAGTGGACCCGCGGCTGGCGCTCCGCCAGGAGCTGCGCGTGCTGCCCGGGGCGCTGCTGATGCAAAGCGCCGACACGGACGTGGACCTGGTGGACGTCGTGGACGGGGTGGACGGAGTGGACCAAGCGAAGGTGGTCACTCGCGCCAGGCCACCGGATCTTCCGCGCGGGCTTCTGGCCTTCGGGCTCAAGGCGGTGCGGCAGCTCAAGAGCAACGCCATCGCCATCGTCCGCGTGACGCCCAGCGGCGCCTTCCAGCTCTTGGGCATGGGCGCCGGGCAGCCGAACCGGGTCAACTCGACGCGGCTGGCCGTCGAGCGCGCCCGGGCGAACCTCCTGCTCGAGAAGCCCGGCTCCGAGGACTACGTCCGCGAGCAGATGGGCAAGGCGGTGCTGGTCTCGGACGCCTTCTTCCCGTTCCCGGACAACGTGGAGATCTTCGCCGCCGCCGGCATCCGCACTGCGTTCCAGCCGGGCGGCTCCATCAAGGACAAGGACGTCTTCGCGAAGTGCGACGAGCTGGGCGTGGCGATGGCCCTCACCGGGCGGCGCCACTTCAAGCACTGAGGCCACCAAGGCCGGCCCCAGGCCGGCGATTCGAGGAGGGGAGAACGCCATGACCTGCCTGACTCGCTTTTCGAGCCCACAGCTGACGCTGCTCCACCGCGGCAAGGTCCGCGACAGCCTGCGCGTCGACGCCAAGACCCGGCTCATCGTGGTCACCGACCGCATCTCGGCCTTCGACCACCAGCTGGAGACGCCCATCCCGCATAAGGGCGCGGTCCTCAACTCGCTCTCGCGCTTCTGGTTCGAGAAAACCCGCGCCATCTGCCCCAGCCACTTCCTGGGCGCGGTCGACCCCCAGGCGATGCTGGTGCGCGAGGCGGCCCCCATCCGCGTGGAGATGGTGGTGCGCGCCTACATCACCGGCTCGATGTGGCGGGCCTACGAGAAGGGCAAGCGCACCTTCTCGGGGGTCGCCGTCCCCGACGGGCTCAAGAACAACCAACGGCTGCCCAAGCCCATCCTCACGCCGACCACCAAGGAGGCTTCCGACCGCGAGGTCACCCCCGCGGAGATCATCGACCTCAAGCTGACCGACCGGGCGACCTACGACGAGAATGGCCCGCGTCTCGCTCGACCTCTTCAAGGCCGGCACCGAGCTGCTCTCGCAGAAGGGCCTGCTGCTGGTCGACACCAAGTACGAGTTCGGCACCGTCGACGGCCGGCTCACCCTCATCGACGAGATCCACACGCCCGACTCCTCGCGTTTCTGGAGCGCCGAGGACCACGCCAAGGACCCCGCCACCTGCGTGGAGATGGACAAGGAGTACGTCCGCCGCTGGCTGCTCGACCACACCCGGGACGGCGAGGCGATGCCGCTCAGGCTGCCCGACGACGTCGTCGCCGAGGCCAGCAAGCGGTATCTCGCCATCTACGAGCGGATCACCGGCGCGCCGCTCAACCTGCCGCCACTCGACCCGCGCGACCGCCTCTACCGCAACCTGGTGCGCGAACGGATCCTCAAGGACGGCTACGTCGTCATCTTCATGGGCTCGACCTCCGACCAGACCCACTGCGCCAAGCTCAAGGAGACGCTCGAGCGCTACGAGGTGGCCGTCGACATGCGCGTCGTCTCCGCCCACCGCAACGGCGAGGAGATCGCTCGCATGGCGCAGGAGTACAACGACTCGGTCGAGCCGGGCGTGGCCGTCGCCGTGGCCGGGCTGTCGAACGGCCTGGGGGGCGCCCTGGCCGCGAACCTGGCCATCCCGGTCCTCAACTCGCCGCCCTTCAAGGACCAGACGGACCTGCTCGTGAACGTGAACTCCTCGCTGATGATGCCCTCCAAGCTCCCGGCGGCGACGGTCATCGGCGTCGAAGCCGCCGCCCTGGCCGCCCTGCGCGGCCTCAACCTCCACCGCCTGCGCGACCGGTTCCTCCGCGAGATCGGCGAGCTCAAGCTCAAGCTTCGCGACGAGGACAAGCGCATCCGAGGACGCGAATGACCCCTTCGACAAGCTCAGGGCAGGCTCTCGACCCACGCGATGCCCTCAGCCCGCTCGACGGGCGCTACCGCGACCGCCTCGAGGGCGTCTCCTCCTGCTTCTCCGAGCTCTCGCTCATGCGCGAGCGCTGCGCGGTGGAGCTCGACTACCTGCTCGCCCTGGATGAGACGGGCCTCTTGCCCAAGCTCGAGGCCGAGGAGAAGAAGGCGCTCGAGGCTCAGCGCCAACTCTTCACCCAGGACGACTACGAGCGGATCAAGGCGCTGGAGAAGGACACGCGCCACGACGTGAAGGCGGTCGAAGCTCTTCCTGCGCGAGAAGCTGGCGCTGCGCCACCCGAACCACCTGCACTTCGGCCTGACCAGCGAGGACGTCAACAACCTCGCCTACACCTCGATGCTCGAGGCCTACCGCGCCCGCGAGCAGCTGCCGCAGCTCGACCGCCTCCTCGAGCGCCTGGCCGGCCTCGCCGAGCGCACCAAGGCAGTGCCGTTCCCCACCCGCACCCACGGCCAGCGCGCCACGCCTTCGACCTTGGGCAAGGAGCTCTCGGTCTTCCTGTGGCGCCTCGTCCGGCTGCGCCGAAAGCTCGCCGCGCACCGCTTCTACGGAAAGCTCGGCGGCGCCACCGGCAACTACGCGGCGATGCTCGCCGTCTTCCCTGCCTTCGACTGGCTGGGCTTCGCCCGCCGCTTCGTCGAGAAGCGCGGCCTGGAGTTCAACCTCGCCACCACCCAGATCGAAGACCACGACTCCTGGGCCGAATACTTCAACCTGTCCCGCCAGGTGAACAACGTCCTGCTCGACCTCGACCAGGATGTCTGGATGTACCTGTCGCTGGGCCTGCTGCGCGAAGAGTCCGCCAAGGGCGAGGTGGGCTCGTCGACCATGCCGCACAAGGTCAACCCCATCCGCTTCGAGAACAGCGAGGGCAACCTCTCGCTCTCGAACGCGCTCCTGGTCGAGCTCTCCAACAAGCTCTGCCGCTCGCGCATGCAGCGCGATCTCTCGGACAGCACGGCGTCGCGCAACATCGGCGTCGCGCTGGCCCACGGGCACCTGGCGGCGAGCGAGACGCTGGCCGGCCTCGAGCGGCTGGGCGTGGACGAGGCGCGCTGCCGCGCCGAGCTGGAGTCCTCGCCGGAGCTGCTCGCCGAGCCGATGCAGACCATCCTGCGTGCCGCCGGCATCGCGGGAGACCCTTACGAGCTGCTCAAGGCGACCACGCGTGGCCAGTCGGTGACGCGCGCCGCCCTGGACGTGCTCATCGATTCGCTGAACGTCGACGCTGCGGTCAAGACGCGCCTGCGAGCGCTGCGGGTCCCCGAATACGTCGGGGCCAGCCAGCGCATCTGCGAGGCGGTGGTCGCCGAAGCGCGCAAGGAGCTGGGCCGATGAAGGTCGCCGTCCTCGGATCCGGCGGTCGCGAGCATGCGCTGTGCTGGGCCCTGGCCCGGCACGGGCACCTCGCGGTCGCCTTGCCTGGCAACGGAGGGACGCCGCTGACCGCGCCCATCGCCGCCGACGACCTCGACGGCGTGGCGCGCTACTGCCGCGACCAGAACGTCGGGCTGGTCATCGTCGGTCCGGAAGGGCCGCTGGCCAAGGGCATGGTCGACTACCTTCGGGCGCAGGGCGTCGGGGCGCTGGGGCCGACCCGGCAGGCCGCTCGGCTGGAAGGCTCGAAGATCTACTCGAAGAAGTTCATGCAGGCGCACGCCATCCCCACGCCCAAGGCCTGGGTCTTCGAAGGCGGCGGCGATCCGGTGGAGGCCTTCACCGCGCTCGACGGCCAGCTGGTGCTCAAGTTCGACGGCCTGGCGGCCGGCAAGGGCGTCTGGGTCTGCGACGGGCTGGACGAGGCGTTCTCCGCCCTCACCGAGCTGCGCTCGCGCCACGGCGCCAAGGCGAGCTTCCTGGTCGAGGAGAAGCTCGCCGGCAACGAGCTCTCGGTCATCGCCATCACCGACGGCGAGCACATCGTCTCGTTGCCCGCCTCGCAGGATCACAAGGCGCTGCTCGACGGCGATCTGGGGCCCAACACCGGCGGCATGGGCGCGGTCTGTCCAGTGCCGCAGGTGGACGAGGCGACGCAGCGGCGCATCGACGACGAGATCGTCCGGCCCACGCTCGCCGGACTGAGGGCAGAGCAGCTCGACTACCGGGGCTTCCTCTACTTCGGGCTGATGCTGACGGACGACGGCCCCCAGCTGCTCGAGTACAACGTGCGCCTGGGCGACCCGGAGGCCGAGGCGATGCTGCCGCTGGTGGAGACCGACCTGGCGGTGCTCGCGCAGGCCTGTCTTCAGGGCAAGCTCGACGAGGTGCGGCTGGAGGTGTCGCGGGGCGCCTCGGCGTGCGTGGTGCTGGCGGCGCGCGGCTACCCGGGCGACCCGGAGATCGGCCGTCCGATCACGGGGCTCGACCTGCTCGATCCCCAGACGCTCGTCTTCCACGCCGGCACGCGCCGGGTGGGGGCGGACCGCTGGGTGACGCACGGCGGCCGCGTGCTCGACGTGGTCGCCCGCGGCGAGAACCTCGCCTCGGCGGTCGAGCACGCCTACCTGGAGGTGGCGAAGATCCGCTTCGACGGGATGCAGGTGCGCAAGGACATCGGCAGGAGGCCATGGAAGCGCGACGCCAGCGCCTAGCGGTCCTCCTCTCGGGCCGCGGCAGCAACATGGCGGCGCTCGCTCGGAGCGCCCGGACGGGCGTCCTTGCGCCGCTGGCGGAGATAGTGGTCGTCGCCTCCAATCGCGCCGACGCGGCGGGGCTCGAAGTGGCCGGGAGCCTTCAGCTGCCCACGTTGTGCCTGCCGTCCAAGGGCCGCGAGCGCGAGGACTACGACGCCGAGGCTCGGGGAGCGGCTGGCCGGGTACCGGCCGGACTGGATCGTCCTGGCCGGGTTCATGAGGGTCCTCTCCCCCGGCTTCGTGCAGCGCTTCGCGGGGCGCATCGTGAACATCCACCCGGCCGACACCCGCGAGCACCAGGGCCTGCACGGCTACGCGTGGGCCTTCGAGCGGGGCCTCGCCGAGACGAAGGTGACCGTGCACCTGGTGGACGAGGGGCTGGACACCGGGCGGATCGTGGCGCAGCGCGCGGTCGAATCTGCGCGGCGCCGGGAGTTTGGAGGAGGTCGAGCGGCGGGGGCTCGCGGTGGAGCACGCGCTCTATCCGGAGGCGCTCGCCGGGTTGCTGTCGGCAGGGGCGGGGAACGGGACGGGTAGGAGCTAGGCCATGTGCGGAATCCTGGGGATCTATGGGCACGAGGACGTCGCGTTCGAGCTGGCGCTCGGGCTGACGACGCTGCAGCACCGCGGCCAGGACGCGGCGGGGCTGTGCACGCTCGATCGCTCGTTCCACCTCAAGAAGGGGCTGGGGCTCGTCGGACAAGTCCTGGACGCGGCGACGGTGAAGAAGCTCGCCGGAAACAGCGGAATCGGGCACGTGCGCTACGCCACGCAGGGAAGCCGCGACGTGCTCGACGCGCAGCCCTACGCCATCAACTACCCGTTCGGCCTGGCGATGGTGCACAACGGCAACGTCATCAACTTCGCCGACCTGCGCCGCCGCTTCACCGAGAAGAAGCGGCTGCTCGAGACCTCCACCGACCTGGAGCTGATCGTCTACTCGCTCACCGCGGCGCTGGAGAAGACCTGGCCGCGCCTGGCGCCCGAGGACGTCTTCGAGGCGGTGGCGCAGACGCAGCGCGAGGTCATCGGCGCCTACTCGACGCTCACCCTGCTGGCCAACCGCGGCTTCCTCGCCTTCGCCGACCCGTTCGGCGTGCGGCCGATGGTGATGGGCCAGAAGCAGACCGCCAAGGGCCCTGCCTACTCCTTCGCCAGCGAGACCGCGTGCCTGGACTGCCTGGGATACAAGACGGTTCGGGACCTGCAGCCGGGCGAGGCGATCTTCGTCGACTCCGACTTCCAGGTTCACTCCAAGGTCTGCCACCCGGCCCGCCGCGCGTTCTGCGTCTTCGAGTACATCTACTTCGCCCGCGAGGACTCGGTGCTGCACGAGAAGCTCGTCGCCGGCGAGCGGGTGCGCATGGGCCGCCGGCTCGCCCAGACCTTCCGCGAGACGGGGCTCAAGCCGGACATCGTCATCGACGTGCCCTCCTCGGCCTATTTCTTCGCCTCCGCGCTCGCCGAGGAGCTGGGCGTGCCGTACCGCCGCGGGCTGGCCAAGAACCCCCACGCCGGCCGCAGCTTCATCGCCTCGACGCAGGAGCAGCGCGAGCTGATCGTCCGCCAGAAGCTCAACCCCATCCGCGACGTGGTGAAGGGCAAGAAGGTGGCGGTGGTCGACGACTCCATCGTGCGCGGCACGACCTCGCGGCACATCGTCAAGCTGCTCCGGGAGAGCGGGGCGACGGCGGTCTACTTCGTCTCCGCCTCGCCGCCGGTGCGCCACCCCTGCATCTACGGCATCGACATGTCGCTGCAGAAGGAAATGGTCGCCGCCAAGGCGGACTCGGAGGCCATCGCCAAGGCCATCGGCGCCGACGCGGTCGTCTACCAGTCGCTCGAGGACCTCGAGGACCTCTACCGGAGCGAGCCGAGCTGCTTCGCCTGCTTCTCGGGCAAGTACCCCATCGAAGGGTCGAAGGAGTTCCTCAAGGACGTGGAGCGGGAGCGGGAATGGTCCAAGCAGGAGTGAAGAAGGCCCGTCCGGCCCAAGGACGTCAAACGCTCGCGGTGCTGGACTATGGCGGGCAGTACGCCCACCTCATCGCGCGCCGCGTGCGGGCGCTGGGCGTCTACGCCGAGATCTTCGCGCCCAAGCGCTTCAAGCCCGAGGAGAACCCCGACGTCATCGGAGTCATCTTCTCCGGCAGCCCGCGCTCGGTGCGTCCCGCGGTCCCTCCGCTCCCGAGCCCGGACGTCGAGGAGGTCCTGCCGCTCCTGCTCGCGCACCAGGCCGGGAAGCCGGGCGCGCTGCCGGTCCTCGGGCTGTGCTTCGGCCACCAGCTGATGGCGACCGCCTTCGGCGGCGCGGTGGAGAAGGGCGGGGGAGCGCGCGAGTACGGCGTCGCCGAGGCGCGCCGCGACACCGGTTCGCGGCTCTTCGCCGGCCTCGGGACCAGTGAGCGTGTCTGGATGAGCCACGGCGACCACGTGGCGAAGTTGCCCCCAGGCTTCAAGGTCAGCGCCTCGACCGAGAGCTTGCCCATCGCGGCGATGGAGCACGAGAAGCACCCGCTCTTCGGCCTGCAGTTCCACCCCGAGGTCACCCACACCGAGCACGGCAACCAGATGCTGCGCCGGTTCCTGGAGATCTGCGGCGCGCGCTTCGACTGGAAGCCGGAGGGGCAGGTCGGGCGGATCGTCGAGAGCATCCGCGCGCAGGCCAAGGGCCGGAACGTCTTCCTGCTGGCGTCCGGCGGCGTGGACTCGCTCGTCAGCCTGGCGCTGTGCATTCGCGCGCTGGGGCCGGAGCGCGTCTGGTCGCTGCACGTCGACACCGGCTTCATGCGGCTGGGTGAGTCCAAGGAGATCGTCGACGCGCTTCGGGCGCAGGGCTTCTCTAATCTGCACGTTGCCGAAGCCGAGCCGCGCTTCCTGGAGAACCTGAAGGGCATCGTCGATCCCGAAGAGAAGCGCGCGCGCATCGGCCGGCTGTTCGTCGAGGTGCTGCACGACGAGGTCGGCAGGTTGCCGCTGGGTGACGACTGGATGCTGGTGCAGGGCACCATCTATCCGGACACCATCGAGAGCGGCGGGACCGAGCAGGCGGCGCGCATCAAGACGCACCACAACCGCGTCGAAGAGATCGACCGGATGATCCGTGCGGGCAAGGTCATCGAGCCGCTCGCCGACCTCTACAAAGACGAAGTGCGCGCGCTCGGCCGCGAGCTGGGACTGCCCGAGCACCTGCTGCAGCGCCACCCGTTCCCGGGGCCCGGCCTGGCCATCCGGGTGCTCGCGAGCCACGGCGGTGAGCCGGAAGCGGGGTTCGACCGGGACGAGAAGGCCATCCAGGGCTTCGTCGCCGAGAGCGGCTTGGGCGCCGCGGTGCTTCCGGTGCGGACGGTGGGCGTCCAGGGCGATGAGCGCACCTACCGGCACGCCGCGGTGATCTGGAGCCAGGACCCGTCTGCGTGGCCCGGCTGGCCGGCGCTGAAGAAGTGCGCTGCGGCGCTGACCAACCGCTTCCCGTCGATCAACCGCGTCCTGCTCGCGCTCCAGCCGCTGCCGCCGGGCACGCTCAAGCTCGGCCGGTGCCTGCTGGAGAAGCCCCAGCTCGACAAGCTCCGCGAGGTCGACGACCTGGTCCTGCGTCGCGTCCAGGGCGAGCCGACGATCTGGCAGGTGCCGGTCGTGGCGCTGCCGATGTTCGATCGCGACGGCCGCCAGGCCTTCGTGGTCCGCCCGGTCTGCTCGCAGGACGCGATGACCGCCGAGGTCTTCGAGATGGAGATCGGCGCGTGGCGGACGCTGGCTGCCAATGCGGCGCGCATCGACGGCGTCGGGCCGCTGCTCTACGAGTTGACCACCAAGCCACCGGCAACCATCGAGTGGGAGTGACAGAGGCATGCGAGTGACGCGTGACCTGGCGTTCTTCTATGTGGTCTGCGTTGCAGGCGCCTGCGCCCACGTCGGCGAAAGGGACGAGTCGTTGATGGACGCCTTGGTGTCGAGGGGGTTCATGCCCGCGAGGATCATCGGCACCGGCTTCTCGTCCTGCGATGAGAAGGGCAAGAGTGTGGCCCCCGGCTCCGCCTTGAGGTGCAAGCTGCCCTTCGAAACCTTTGAGAGGCACTTGGAGAATGCGACCGAAACAACGGCCGAACCAACCACGCCTCGGTTTCGCATGTCGTGGGCACGCGGAAGCGCCTTCTCCTGGGACATCGTCCAATTCACCATCGATGCCGACGGGACCCTGTCGTCCACCATGGATGCGAGAAGATGGTCGAACCGCGCGCTCTTGGCGGACCTGAAGCGTCTTGAGGCTGCGGGGTTGGCTCCTGGCAGGTGCCCCGACGGGGAGCTGAACTGGTCTCCGCCCCAGCAGGGGATCGCCGAGGGAGAGCGACGATGACCTCAGCCCTCGTCTGCCTCTCCCCACGGGTTGATGACCGCCAGACCAGGGAACTGGAAGTCGGAGACGTTGCGGGTCACCAGCCGCAAATCGTGGTGCAGCGCCGTTGCGGCGAGCAGGCTGTCGATGGCGGGCACCGGGTGATGCATCTGCGCCACGAGACGGCCCCAGCGGTCCGCGACCGCCCCGTCGATCGGGAGCACCCGTTCGCCGAACCAGTCCGGCAGCTCATGCTCGAGCCAGGCCACCAGGCGTTCGCGCCTGCGGCCGCCAGCAAGCTCCTCGACCCCGCGGCGAACTTCGCCGAGGGCGAGCGCGCTGATGAACAGAGCCTCGTCAGGTACCGAGTCGAGCCACCGGAGGACTGCCGGAGCCGGACGTGGCCGAACGGTCTCCGAGAGCACGTTGGTGTCGAGCAGGTAGCTCATCGCAGCTTGGTCTCCCGCACCTGCGAGCGGTCCCGCCGGACCTCGAGTTCGACTCCGGCGAGCGGCGAAGAACGCATGAACTCCACGAACCGGGGGCGCGGGCGGCTGAGCCGCTGGTACTGCTCCTCCGAGAGGACCACGACGGCGCGTCGGCCATGGACGGTGATGCGCTGGGGGCTGGCCTTCGCTCGCTTGATGAGCTCGCTCAAGCGCGCCTTGGCTTCCTGGAGCTGCCAGTCGGACATGGTTTCTCCTGTTCTGACTAGTCTGACTATAAGTTCGACCGCAGGGTGGGTCGAGCCCGAGGGGCAGCCATGGCCGACCTGACCATCACCAACGCCGACTGGCTGGGGCCCGACGGCCGCTTCCACCAGGGCACGCTGGTCGTTCGCGACGGTCTGCTCCGTCTTGGCGAAGCCCCGGACCCCGAGGCTCCCACGCTCGACGCGCAAGGCCTCCGGGTGCTTCCCGGCGCCATCGACGCGCACACCCACCTTCGCGAGCCGGGCCAGGAGCACAAGGAGGGCATCGAGCGCGGCACCCGCGCGGCGCTCGCCGGCGGGGTGACCACCGTCCTCGACATGCCCAACAACCTCCCGCCCATCGACTCCGAGGGGATGCTCGAGCGCAAGCGCGCACTCTTCCGGGAGAAGTCGAAGGTGAACTGGGGCCTGCACGTGCAGGCCCCTTTCGCAGGGACCGCCCTGCAGACGGCGTCGGCGAAGGTCTACCTGGCGAAGTCGTCGTCGGTCCCCGCGGTGCGCGCCGAGCAGCTCGCCGGCATCCTTCGCACGCACCCGCGGGTGACCGTGCACGCCGAAGACGAGTCGCGCTTCCTGCCGGCCTCCTCGTTCCTCGATCAGCGCAGCCACCACCTGCAGCGCCCCCGCGAAGCCGTCGCCTCGGCCCTCGAGGCGCTCGAGACGGCGTACGGCAAGACGCCCCCGCACCTGCGGCCCCGCGTGGTGCTCTGCCACATGTCGACCCAGCTCGAGGTCGAGTTCCTGGAGCACTGCAAGGCGCTGCGCTGGGACTTCTGGGGCGAGACGTGCCCGCACTACTGGCGCCTGACCGCCGAGGACTACGTGCGCGAAGGCCCGCGGCTGAAGGTGAACCCGCCGCTGCGCAGCGAGACCGACCGCCAGGCCATCCTCGACGCCATCGCCTGCGGCACCATCGACTTCATCTCCACCGACCACGCGCCGCATACGCTCGACGAGAAGTCCGACGAGGCCAGTGCGCCCTCCGGCATCCCCAGCATCGAGTGGTACATGCCGCTCGTTCTGCAGCTCGTGGAGGAAGGCCACATCGGCTGGGACCGCTTCGCCGAGCTGACCAGCCGCAACGCCGCTCGCTGCTACGGGATCCGGGGCCGCGGCGCCATCACCGAGGGCATGGCGGCGGATCTCGTGCTGGTGCGCAAAGGCGAGCGGCCGGGCCCCAAGGCCAAGCCGATCACTGGCGCGGGCTACGACCCGTACCCGGGTGAGCGGTTCGAGTTCGACGTCGAGGCCACGGTGGTCAACGGCCTGCTGCAACCCCGAGGTCAGGAGGTGAGGTTCGAATGAACGCAGACAAGCGAGAGCTCATCGCCTTCCTCGCTGAGTGCGAGGCGCTCAAGTTCGGCGAGTTCACCTTGAAGAGCGGCGACAAGTCGCCCTTCTTCGTCGACCTGGGCCACGTGCGCACCGGCAAGGCCCTCGACTTCCTCGGCCGGCGGCTGGCCCGCGCCGTGCGCGAGCGCTTCCCGGACTGCACGCTGCTCTTCGGCCCGGCCTACAAGGGCATCGCGCTGGCGACCGCGGCCTCGCTCGGCTTCTGGGCCGAGCAGAAGCGGGACATGCCCGTCTGCTACAACCGCAAGGAGGGCAAGGCGCACGGCGAGAAGGGGATGTTCATCGGCCAGCTGCCCTCGCCGCAGGACAAGGTCGTCATCATCGACGACGTCCTCTCCTCCGGCGGGACCAAGCTCGAGGCTGCGCAGGCGCTTGAGGAGGCCTTCGGTGTGCGGCCGGTGGGCGTGGTGATCACCGTGAACCGGATGCGCAAGGGCGCCGAGTACGACCACCAGGCGCTGCCCGCCCACGCGCTCGCCGACATCCAGGACCTGGCGGACTACCTGAAGGAGAAGGGCGACAGCCGAGCCGAGCTCGTTCGCCGCTTCTGGGAGGGGCAGTAGTCCGAACGGTACAGCAGCAAAGGGGAGGACGAAATGACGCAAGGAAGGAAGCTGGGGCTCGTCCCCGCGCTCGACTGCGACCTCGAGAAGGCCCTCGAGATCGTCGCCAAGGTGGACGCGGTCGAGGGCGTGTACGGCTACAAAGTCGGGTTCGTGCTCGGGCTGGGCTACGGGCTGCCCGAGGTCGTGCGGCGCATCCGGGAGAGGTCGAAGAAGCCGGTCATCTACGACCACCAGAAGGCGGCGACCGACATCCCGGACACCGGCGTCGCCTTCGCCAAGACCCTCGCCCGGGCCGGCATCGACGAGGCGATCCTCTTCCCGCAAGCGGGCCCGGCGACGCTCGAAGCGTGGACTCGCGCGCTGCAGGCCGAGAAGCTCAAGGTCATCGTCGGCGGCGTGATGACGCACGCGAAGTACCTGGCCTCCGAGGGCGGTTTCCTCCAGGACGACAGGATCCTCGGGGCCTACGCCGAGGCGTCGAAGCTGGGGGTGAAGTCCTTCGTGGTGCCGATGACCAAGCCGGAGCGCGTGCGCGAGGTGGCCGAGCGCCTGGGACCCGGCGACTGGGAGTTCTACTCGCCGGGCCTGGGCAAGCAGGGCGGGGCGCTCGCCGGCTTTGAATTCTTAAAGAGGCACTACGCCATCGTCGGCCGCTCGCTCCTGGAAGCGAAGGATCCGGCGGGCTACCTGCGGGAGTTGATGGAAGGGGGCAAGCCTTGAAGCGCGACCTCATCTCCATCGACGACCTGACCCGCGCGGAGATCGACCGGTACCTGGCGCTCGCCGCCAAGGTGGAGGCGTTCTCGCCCGAGGCCAAGCGCACCAAGCTGCCGGGCCGCGTGCTCGCGGTCCTCTTCTACGAGCCCAGCACCCGCACCCGCCTGTCCTTCGAGTCGGCCATGTGCCGGCTGGGCGGCAGCGTGCTCGGCTTCTCTGAGGCGGCGAGCACTTCGGTCGCCAAGGGCGAGTCGCTGCGTGACACCGGGCGGACCATCGAGCAGTACGCCGACGCCATGGTCATCCGTCACCCGCGCGAGGGCGCGGCGCGCGCGGTGGCCGAGGCGGTCCGGGTGCCGGTCATCAACGCCGGCGACGGGGCGAACCAGCACCCCAGCCAGACGCTGCTCGACCTGTACACGATCCAGAAGTTCTTCGGCGGCCTGCAGAGCGGCTTGCGCATCGCGCTGGTCGGCGACCTCAAGTACTCGCGCACCGTCCACTCGCTGGTGCAGGCCTTGGCGCTCTTCCCCGGCATCGAGTTCCTGGCGGTCTCTCCGCCGGCGCTCAGGCTGCCGCCGTACCTGCGCGAGACCGGCCACGCCAAGAGGGTCGCCTTCCGCGAGACCGAGGACCTGCGCGAGGCGCTGCAGACCTGCGACGTGGTCTACATGACCCGCATCCAGAAGGAGCGCTTCGGCGACCCGGTCGAGTACGAGAAGGTCAAGAACGCCTACCTGCTCACCGCGGAGATGCTCGAGGGCGCCAAGCCGGGGCTGCGCGTGATGCACCCGCTGCCCCGGGTCAACGAGATCGCCCCCGACGTCGACGAGACCGAGAACGCCGGCTACTTCGAGCAGGTGGGCAACGGGGTTATCGTGCGGCAAGCGGTGCTGATGGATCTGCTGGGGGTGGCGCCATGACCGGCTCGGAGAAGCACCTGCTCATCCCGAAGATCGAGAAGGGCATCGTCATCGACCACATCCCCTCCGGCTTCGGCCTGAAGATCCTGGAGGCCATCCACCGCTATCCGGAGATGACCTCGGTGGTCGCCTCGGTGGGGCTCAACTACTCGAGCAGCAAGCTCGGCAAGAAGGACATGATCAAGCTCAACGCCGAGGAGCTGCCCGCGCCGGTCCTGCAGCACATTTCCATGGTCTGCCCGGGCGTGACCATCAAGCGGGTGAAGAACTTCCAGGTGGAGAAGAAGTTCACCATCAGCCTGCCCGACGTGATGATCGGCCTGGCGCGCTGCCGCAACCCCGGCTGCGTCACCCATCACGAGCGCGACATCGTCTCCCGCTTCCGCTGTGTCGACGCCGGGGCGCAGCGTTACAAGTGCGCCTTCTGCGAGCGCACCTTCGCGCTCAAGGAACTGGAGCTGATCGCGTGAAGCCGTCGCTCAAGGTGAAGCTCGCGGGCGTCGAGCTGGAGTCGCCGCTGGTGCTCGCCTCGGGCATCCTCGGCGTGACCGCCTCGTCGCTGGCCATGGTCGCGCGCCACGGCGTGGGCGCGGTCACCACCAAGTCGTTCAGCCTCGAGGAGCGCTCGGGCCACAAGGGGCCGACCATCGTCGCCTTCGAGCACGGCTGGGTGAACGCGGTGGGCCTGTCGAACCCCGGCTGGGAGCTCGCGACCAACGAGCTGCGCGAGTACAAGGCGCGCACCCGGACGCCGGTCATCGCCTCCATCTTCGGGCGCACGATGGAGGAGTTCCCGGCGGTCGCCGAGAAGGCGGCGCAGGCGGAGCCGGACCTCATCGAGGTGAACGTCTCCTGCCCCAACGTGGCCAGCGAGTTCGGCACGCCGTTCGAGGCCGACGACGCCGACCTCGCGTGGATCACCAGCGCGGTGAAGCGCTCGGCGGGCAAGGTGCCGGTGGCGATGAAGCTCTCCGCCAACTTCGGGGCCATCGGCCGCAAGGCCAAGGCCTGCGAGGACGCCGGCGCCGACGCCATCACCGCCATCAACACCGTCGGCCCCGGCATGCTCATCGACCTCAACGTGCGCAAGCCGGTGCTCTCGAACAAAGTCGGGGGCGTCTCGGGCCCGGCCATCCTGCCCATCGCGGTGCGGGCGGTCTTTGAGATCACCCGGAGCGTGAAGATCCCGGTCATCGGCACCGGCGGCGTCGGGAGCGCCGAGGACGCGCTGCAGATGATCGTCGCGGGCGCCACGGCGGTGGGAGTCGGCAGCGCCTTCGCCTTCGACGGCCTGGAGAAGATCCCCGCGATCCACCGCGGGATGGAGGAGTACCTCGCGCGTGAGAACTTCCCGACCCTCGACTGGATCCGCGGAGCGGCCCATGGCCCATGACCGCGCCAAGATGCGCACCCTGAAGGTGCTCGAGGTGGTCATGCACGCCCCGGGGCTCAAGAGCCTCTATTTCGAGCAGCCGTTCGAGGCGACGCCCGGCCAGTTCGTGAACCTCTGGGTTCCGGGCGTGGACGAGAAGCCGTTCTCCGTCTCCGACCTCTCCGGCGGGCGGATGGAGATCTCGGTGAAGGCCTACGGTGCCTTCTCCACCCGGCTCCTCGAGACCAAGGCCGGCGAGTTCCTGGGCGTGCGCGGGCCGTTCGGCAGGGGCTTCAAGCTGGAGCCGGAGGGCATCCTCGTCGCTGGAGGCATCGGGCTCGCGCCCATCCGCTTCCTCTCGAAGCGGCTGGCGGCCGCGGGGCTGGCGCACCGCACGGTCATCGGCGTGCGCTCGAAGAGCGACCTCATCTTCCCCAGCGAGTACGCGAGCGCGGACCTGACGAGCGAGGACGGCTCGGCGGGAGGCAAGGGCCTGGTGACGGGCCGTCTCGAGGCGATGATCTCCGAGCGCCGGCCGCGGGTGATCTATGGCGCGGGCCCCGAGAAGATGCTGCTCGCCGTCCGCGACCTCGCCGACCGCTTCGACGTGCCGTACCAGCTCTCGATGGAGCGGTACATGAAGTGCGGCTTCGGCCTGTGCGGCCAGTGCTGCATGGACGGCGAGGGCCTGCGCGTCTGCTGCGAGGGGCCCGTCTTCAACCGCGAAGATTTGGCGAAGATCACCGAGCTCGGCAAGCCGCACCGGACGGCGTCGGGACGACGGCCGGGGTGAGGCGAAACGCCACCTCCGGGCAGGGCATCCAACGGGGCGACCGCTCGCTTTGCTGTCCAAGCCCGGGGGGAAGCTCATGCAGCAACTCAAGCTCGTCGCCATCTCCGCGCTGGCTGCGCTCGCGCTCTCCGGCTGTGCCGCCATGCTTCCAGCGCCGGTGCCGATGACCTCGGTGAAGGCGCTGCGTGGAGAGGGCAAGCCGCACAAGTGCCTACTGGTGATGCTTCCGGGCCGGGGCGACAGCGCCGACGACTACCGGACGCACGGCTTCTTCGATGCACTCCAGAAGAGACCGCTCTCGGTCGACGCCGTCGCGGCCAACGCGGTCTTTGGCTACTACGCGCGGCGGACCCTGTTCGAGCGGCTGGAGACCGACGTGGTCGAACCCGCGAAGGCGCGCGGCTACGAGCAGGTCTGGTTCCTGGGAATCTCCATGGGCGGCCTGGGCACGCTGATGAACGCCAAGACGCAGGGCGGGGTGACCGGCGCGGTGCTCATCGCCCCGTTCGTCGGCGACGAGGACGTCATCGACGAGGTCGAGAAGGCGGGCGGCGCGGCGGCGTGGAAGCCCGGCCCGATCGCCGAGGACGACTACCAGCGCGACCTGTGGCGGTGGCTGCAGGCGGCCCTGCCCAAGGACGAGCCGCGCATCACCCTGGCCTTCGGCGAGTCGGATCGCATGGCGCGCAGCCACCGGCTGCTCGCTACCGCCCTGCCCGAGGGCCGGACCTTCCGCACCGACGGCGCCCACGACTGGCCGACCTGGTCGAAGCTGTGGGACGCCATCCTCGACGGCTCGGACTTCTCGCGCTCCTGCGCCGAGTGAGCCGAGAACAGAGAAGCCGTGACGCGCGTTGCGGGCAGACGCGGCCCTGTGCAGGTTGCGTCTAGACCCCGGCGAATTCGCCACAGGGCAGGAAGCCGAGTTCCCCCTCTCCGCGAAGCCGGAGAGGGGGACAGGGGGTGAGGCTCGCGGCGGGGCAGCGAGGGGGGGCGGATGGCCAGACGCGTCGAGGACCAGGTCGTCGTGGTCACCGGAGCCTCCAGCGGAGTCGGCCGCGCGATCGCCCGGGCCTTCGGTGGGCGAGGCGCCAAGGTGGGGCTCATCGCGCGCAACGGCGAGGCGCTGGAGAACGCCGCCCACGAGATGGTCTCCGGAGGAGGCGAGGGGCTTCCTCTGCCGCTGGACGTCTCGGACGCCGAGGCCGTGCAGCGAGCCGCCGACGAGGTCGTCGCGCGCTGGGGTCGCATCGACACGTGGATCAACGACGCGATGGTCTCGGTCTTCTCGCCGGTCAGCCAGATGACCGCCGACGAATTCCGCCGGGTGACCGAGGTGACCTACCTGGGCACGGTCCACGGAACCGTGGCGGCGCTCGAGCACATGCGCGAGCGCGACGAGGGCACCATCATCCAGATCGGCTCGGCGCTGGCTTACCGGTCCATCCCTCTGCAGAGCGCCTACTGCGCCGCGAAGGCGGCCATCCGCGGGTTCACCGACTCGCTGCGCAGCGAGGCTCCTCCACGAGGGCAGCCGGGTCCGCCTGTCGATGCTCCAGCTCCCAGCGGTCAACACCCCGCAGTTCGACGTCGTCCGCTCACGCTTGCCGCGCCGCCCCCAGCCCGTGCCGCCCATCTTCCAGCCGGAGATCGTCGCGCGTGCGGCGCTTCGCGTCGCCGAGCACCCGGTGCGCGAGATGTGGCTCGCGACGAGCGCGTGGAAGGCGATCCTCGGACAGAAGTTCATCCCCGGCCTCCTCGACCGCTACCTCGCCCGGCGCGGCTACGACTCGCAGCAGACCTCGGAGCCGGCCGAGCCCGACCGTCCGGACAACCTGGACACTCCGCTGCCCGGTGACTGGGGAGCCCACGGCCGCTTCGACGCACGCTCGCGCAGGAGAAGCACCGAGCTCTGGGCCCGGCTGCACCCGGCGGCCGTCGCCGGGGGGCTTGCCGCAGCGGCGCTGGTCACCGCGGGCCTGGGCGTTCGGGTGGCGCGGTGAGCCGGCGCAGCGGGGTCGACGCCGCGCTGGCCGGCGCTATCGCCACGGCGGCCATGGCCCAGCTCGAGCGCTGGGTGGCGCGAAGGCTCGGCGCGGCGCCGGTCTTCGCCCCGGAGCGCATCGCGGCCCGGGTCCTCACCCAGGAATCGGCCGCCAAGGCCGCCGGCTCGGGGATGCGGGCGGTCTATGGCCGGGCGCTGGGGCTGGCCTGGGCGAACGTGCCGGGGTGGCGTCGGTTGAGCCTTCCGCTGCGCGCCCTCACGGCAGGGCTGGGCACCTTCGCCGCGGAGCTGGTGGCCCTGCCCGCCACCGGCGCGACGCCACCGCTGTCGGCGTGGTCGCGCCTCGAGGTCGCGTTGCTCTTGGGCCAGACCCTCGTCTTCGGCGCGGTGCTCGCCGCGGCCTCCTCGCCTCCCCGCCCGGCGTAGAATCCCCGCGCTTCGGGGGGCTTCAGCCCAGGCAGAGGAGCGACACCGTGGCGGCGTTCATCGACTCTCACACCCACCTCTACCTGCGAGGCTCGGAGGAGCTGCAGGCCATGGCCAGGGCAGGCGTTCGCGCCGCGGCCCTCTGCGCCTACGTGCCGGTCAAGCCTTCGGGCGCGGCGACGCTCCTGGACCTCTTCCGCTGGCTCGTCGAGAAAGAGCCGCCCCGGTTCGAGGCCTGCGGTCTTCGCGCCCTGCCCGTCGTCGGAATCCATCCCCGGTGCATCCCCGCCGAGGGCCTGGACGAGGTCCTGGAAGCGGTCGACCGCCTGCTGGCCGGTCGGCCTGTCCGGCCGGAGGACGACGAACGAGCGGCCGTCGCGCTCGGCGAGGTGGGCCTCGACCTGGCCACCGCCGAGGAGAAGGAGGTCCTGAAAGCCCAGCTGAAGCTCGCCAGCGCCCGCCAGGCGCCCGTGGTCGTGCACACGCCCAGAAAGGACAAGGTCCGCGTCCTGGGTGAGCTGCTGGCCGTCCTGGAGGCCTCAGAGGTGGATCCGGCGACCGTCGTCATCGACCACCTCACGGTGGACCTGGTGGGGCGGGTGCGCGAGCGCGGCTTCAAGGCGGGTCTGACCGTGCAGCCAGGCAAGCTCTCGGTCGAGGAGGTGGTGTCGATCGTCAGGGCGCACGGGCCCGACGGCCTGCTGGTCGACAGCGACGCGGCGCTGGAGCCTGCGGATGTGCTGGCGGTGCCGAAGGTGGCGAAGCGACTGGAGGAAGTGGGCTTCGACGCGTCGTCGATCGCCCGCGTTTCGGGCGAGAACGCGGCCGCTTTCTTCGCCCTCGAGAAAAAATAAGTGACTCAGGTGTTGACAAGCTCCGCGGGTTCCCTTAAAACCCGCGCCGCTTTCGCAGGGGCGTGTAGCTCAACTGGCAGAGCAATGGACTCTTAATCCATAGGTTGAAGGTTCGATTCCTTCCACGCTCACTGGGCCGGAATTCCTGAAAAGGAGTTCCGGCCCAAGTGCTTTGCGGGGCTGGCCCCTCCCCCGCCTCCCCGTCGCTACTGGATCCCATGGATCCAAGGGCGGTGGGCTCACTGCTCCGGTGAGGAGCCCGCTTCTGCTTGTTCCGGGCATCGGCGTGACACGCAAGGGTCGCTACCCAGCGGCGACGGGATGCGTGGCGTCACGCCCTGGGTCGCATCAAGCAACCCACGGGCTCCTCACCGGAGCCGTGAGCAACCCGAGCTCAGTCCGTGCCACCCATCAGCGACGGGGAGGCGGGGGTGGGGCTCCGTCAGCCGACGTCTGGAGGCTCGCCCGCGCCCACGTCCTCAGGGCTGCCCGCATCCACCGGCTTCGGGGGCGGGTGGCTCGCGTCGGTCGACGAGCCGGCGTCGCTTCGAGTGCTCAGCCCTGCGTCGTTCGGCGTGATGTCCACAGGCTGGGCGGGCGTATAGGGCGGCGGATCGAATTCCCCCGTGCGCTTGCCGGTGAAGCCGGTCTCGATGGTCAGCGTCGCGGCCGCGACGTACGGGCCGAAGGCGCAGCCGCCCAGCCAGCCCATGAACAGCCGGCCCTTCGCGATGCCATCCACCTTCGAGCCCTCGGGGTACTCCATCCGGCTCTTCTTGTAGGGCAGGCAGACCTCGCCCATGCCGCTGTCGAACGGGTCGGCGATGAAGGTCCCGGCGTCGTAGGCGTCACAGGCGGCGCCGTTGGGCGTCTGGAACATGATGTAGTCCTTGCGCTCCTCGTTCTCGTGCGTGAACCGGCCGGCCGCGAAGGAGATGCCCAGCGCACCGCAGCTGCCGGTCGACCCGGCGCTGGCGCCCAGGCCGACGACGAACGGGTCCTCGTCGGTGTTGGTGACCAGGCCGGCCAGGGTCTGGGCTTTCATGCCCTCGGGCAGCTCGTGCGTCTCGTTGTTGACGACCTGGAGGCCGTAGAAGTTCTGCGCGGTCGTCACGTCCTGCTGGTCGATGGACACCTTCTTCCAGAAGGTCTCGCTCGGGCAGACGACCTCCGGCTTGGCGCAGAACGCGGCGAGATCCAGGGTCAGCGGCTGGCCGTTCCATGTCCCCAGGTCGACCACCTGCCCGAACCCGCTCGCGGTGGCCACGCGCACCTCGGTGCCCAGGTCGAGCTTGAGCGTCAGCTGGTCGTCCCAGGTCAGGTCGTAGTTGCCGCGCACGTCCCAGTCAGATTGGACTGGGTGGTCCACGGGCAGGCAGCGGACGAGCAGGGCGATGGCGAGAAGGGATCCTGCGGTGAGGATGGCTCGACGCACGTTCATGGGCTCTCCTGAATCGCCCCCTCTGGCCGGGCGGCGGGCCATTCTACGGCACTCTCGGTTGCCGTCCGACAGGCCGGTTGGTAGTCATGGCGCTTCCTCTCACTCACGGATGGAGGTCCACCGGATGGGCGTGGCCAGGAGCAGGCCGCTCGCGCGACGGCTGAAGGGCAAGCGGGTCGGCGTCGTGCTCTCCGCCGGCTACTTCGGGTTCTTCGGCCACGCCGGGTTCCTGCAGGCGCTCTCCGAGGCGGGCATCGTCCCCTCGTGCTTCTCCGGGACCTCCGCCGGCGCGCTGGTGGGCGCCATGGCTGCCGCGGGGATGAGCGGCGTCGACGTGGTCGAGCGGCTGCGCCGGCTCGAGCGCAAGGACTTCTGGGATCCGGATCCTCTGGGCATCCTCTCGGGGGCGAACGCCCACGGTGCCACCGGGCTGCTCGCCGGCCGCAAGCTGCGCCGCATGCTCGAGCGCGAGCTCCCCGCGCGCTTCGAGGACCTGCGCCATCCCCTGGTGGTGGTGGCGGCCAACCTCACCCGGAACGCGCCGGAAGCCTTCGATCGCGGGGAGCTGCCGCCGGTGGTGCATGCCAGCTGCGCCTACCCCGGGATGTTCCGTGCCGCCGAGGTGGGGGGCGAGCTCTACTGGGACGGGGGACTGCTCGACAAGGCACCTGCGCTTGCGCTGCACCGCGCCCAAAAACCGGATGTGGTCCTCGTGCACTATCTGCCCTCTCGCTCCTCGGCGTCCGGGAAGGGGCCCTCCGGGTGGGCGGCGTGGCCCAAGGCGATGGCGGCGGCCATGGCCGCCCTGCGCCAGGACCACTTCCGCCTCCAGGTCGAACAGCTGCGCCAGGCGGGGGTGGAGGTGGTGGTCGTCGAGAACGTGCTGCCTGCGCTGGGGCCGAACGAGCTCGCTAGCGGCGTGGAGGTGGCGGAGTTGGCAAGACGCAAGGCCTCGGAAACCTTGGCAAACTTCTTTACCGGGTCCTCGCGAGGTGGCTAGAATTCCGTCGACCTCATGGCCCGGTGAGTCCTTTGGTTGGCTGGAATTTTGGTGCATTGCAGCGATGGACTCCCCGGTTCCAGAGGGACTCGGGCTTGACGCATTGCAAAAATTTGGCTTACTGCGGGGAAGCAAGAGGCCGCGTCAGGGGATGGTTGAGCAGGCGTCGCGGCCGGGCCAACCGGCACCTCGAGAGGGTGCGCCGGTGGCAAAGCACGGTGGTTCAGCCGGCACAAGGCCGGCTATCCGAAGGAACCTAAAGCTTTTTGAGACGGTGCACCTCGAGCACTGGAGACCCACATGACACGCTTGAAGAGCCTGGCGAACCGACTGCTGCCTGTGGCCGCAGGGTTGGCGGTCACGCTGCTACCGGGGCTGGCGCTGGCCAGCGAAGCGGACCTGAAGGTGCCCGACCTGGGGCAGGTCCAGTTCGCCGGAGTCAAAGGCAGCTCGCTCCTGATGGTCGGCTTGCTCGTCTCGGCCGCCGGCTTGCTCTTCGGCCTGGCCATTCTCCAAGCAGCTCAAGAAGCTGCCCGTGCACAAGTCGATGCTCGACATCTCCGAGCTCATCTACGCCACCTGCAAGACCTACCTCGTGACCCAGGGCAAGTTCCTGGCCATCCTGTGGGCCTTCGTCGCGGCGATCATCGTCGTCTACTTCGGCGTGCTGCAGCACTTCGCCATCTACAAGGTGGCGATCATCCTGGGCTTCAGCCTCATCGGCATCCTGGGCTCGGCGGGCGTGGCCTGGTTCGGCATCCGCGTCAACACCTACGCCAACTCCCGCGCGGCCTTCGCCTCGCTGGCCGGCAAGCCCTACCCGACCTACGCCATCCCGCTCAAGGCGGGCATGAGCATCGGCACCATGCTCATCAGCGTCGAGCTGATGATCATGCTCTTCATCCTGCTCTTCATGGGCGACATGGCCGGCCCGTGCTTCATCGGCTTCGCCATCGGTGAGTCGCTGGGCGCCTCGGCGCTGCGCATCGCCGGCGGCATCTTCACCAAGATCGCCGACATCGGCTCGGACCTGATGAAGATCGTCTTCAAGATCAAGGAAGACGACGCGCGCAACCCCGGCGTCATCGCCGACTGCACCGGCGACAACGCCGGCGACTCGGTGGGCCCCTCGGCCGACGGCTTCGAGACCTACGGCGTCACCGGCGTGGCGCTCATCACCTTCATCCTCCTCGCCGTGCCCAACCCGCTGGCGCAGGTCCAGCTCCTGGTGTGGATCTTCACCATCCGCATCGTGATGGTGCTCGCCAGCGTCGGCTCGTACTTCCTGAGCGAGGCCGTCTCCAAGGGCATGTACGCCAGCAAGGCGAGCTTCAACTTCGAGGCGCCGCTGACCCAGCTGGTGTGGGTGACCTCGTTCGTCGCCGTCGGCCTGACCTTCCTGGTCTCCAAGGTCATGATCCCCGACCTCGGCGGCGGCGAGCTGTGGTGGAAGCTGTCGGCCATCATCACCTGCGGCACGCTGGCGGGCGCCATCATCCCCGAGATGATCAAGGTCTTCACGTCCACGACCTCGGCGCACGTGCGCGAGGTGGTCACCAGCTCGCGTGAAGGCGGCCCGTCGCTCAACGTCCTCTCCGGCCTGACCGCCGGCAACTTCTCCGGCTTCTGGATGGGCATGGTCATCGTCGGCCTGATGGGGACGGCCTACGCCATCTCCACCACCACCGGCTTCTCGACGCTGATGGCCGCGCCCGCGGTCTTCGCCTTCGGCCTGGTGGCCTTCGGCTTCCTGGGCATGGGCCCGGTGACCATCGCCGTCGACAGCTACGGCCCGGTGACCGACAACGCGCAGTCGGTCTACGAGCTCTCGCTCATCGAGAACATCCCCAACATCCAGGAAGAGGTGAAGAAGGACTTCGGCTTCGAGCTCAACTTCGACAAGGCCAAGCACTTCCTCGAGGAGAACGACGGCGCGGGCAACACCTTCAAGGCCACGGCCAAGCCGGTGCTCATCGGCACCGCGGTCGTCGGCGCGACGACGATGATCTTCTCGATCATCGTGGTCATCGCCAAGATGCTCAAAGGCGGCGGCGCCGAGTTCGACGTGATGAACGAGACCCAGAAGCTGGCCTACCTCAACGACGCGCTGCGCTTCGTCTCCGGCCACTTCTCCATCCAGGAGCCGCTGTTCCTGCTGGGCCTCATCTCCGGCGGCGCGATCATCTACTGGTTCACCGGCGCCTCCACCCAGGCGGTCTCCACCGGCGCCTACCGCGCGGTGGAGTTCATCAAGGCCAACATCAAGCTCGAGGGCAGCGACAAGGCCTCGGTCGAGGACAGCAAGAAGGTGGTCGCCATCTGCACCCAGTACGCGCAGAAGGGCATGTTCAACATCTTCCTCACCGTCTTCTTCACCACCCTGGCCTTCGCCTTCGTCAACGAGTTCTTCTTCGTCGGCTACCTCATCTCCATTGCCATCTTCGGCCTCTACCAGGCGCTCTTCATGGCCAACGCCGGCGGCGCCTGGGACAACGCCAAGAAGGTCGTCGAGGTCGAGCTCAAGGAGAAGGGCAGCCCGCTCCACGCCGCCACCGTCGTCGGCGACACCGTGGGCGACCCCTTCAAGGACACCAGCTCGGTGGCCATGAACCCGGTCATCAAGTTCACCACCCTGTTCGGCCTGCTGGCGGTCGAGCTGGCGATGGAGCGGCTCGACACCACCATTCGCATCGGTGGCGCCGTCCTCTTCTTCGTCATCGCCGTGGTGTTCGTCTGGCGCTCGTTCTACGGCATGCGCATCAAGTCGGACGAGCCGGAGGAGTCGACGGCCGGCGCGAGCAAGGAAGCCGCCTAGCCAGGCCTGGCGCTTCTGACGAACGGAAGTGAGTTGAAGTGATCTCGAGGGGCGGGCCCAGGCGGGTCCGCCCCTCGTTCGATGGACGGACGAACTGCTGGAGGTCCCATGGCTCGCTGGGTGGCTCGCCTCTCACGCCTCGGCCTGGCTTGCGCGGTGTGGCTCTACGCCGCGCTGGCTTTCGCCGAGGATCTGCCTGGGACGCGCGGGGAGCAGTACCAGGGCAAGTCGCTCGAGCGGTTCGGGCGCGGAAGCGAGGGCATCGGCTCGACCATCAAGCAGATCTTCGAGGACCTGGACATCACCAAGGCCAAGGCGTTGATCATCGTCGGCGCCGTCGGCGCGCTCTACACGTTCAACAAGAACAAGCGCCTGTTCCACTGGGGCGTCGCCGCGGCCATCTCCTATGCGCTCATCGCCGCCGGGGCCCTGGCCATCTACAAGGGCTGGCTGAACTAGGCTTCGGGCTTCGGGACGTCGGCACTGGCGGCTTGACCTTCGGGCTACGGGCTTGGGGCTGGGCTTGGACCTCGGCACTGGCGGCTTGACCCGAAGCCCGAAGTCCGCAGTCCGAAGCCCCAGAAGCCCCGCGGCGTTAGGCTTTGCCAGGGGTCGCCGAGCCCCGGTCAGCGAGGTCCGACAAGCCCATGCGCGTCCTGTTCGTCACGCCCCCGTACCACTGTGGTGTCGTGGAGGCAGCCGGCCGGTGGATTCCCTTGCAGCTCGTCTACCTGGCGGGCGCCGCGCGCGCCGCGGGCTTCGACTGCGAGATCTACGACGCGATGTCGCTCGCGGTGGATCACGCGGCCATCGAGAAGCGGCTGGACGAGTCCCGACCCGACGTCGTCTGCATCTCGGCCATCACCTCGACCTACCCGGACGCGGCGGTCATCGCCCGGGCCGCCAAGGCCCGCGGGGCGACGACGGTGATGGGCGGCGTGCACCCCTCCTTCATGTTCCGCGAGGTCCTGGCCAGCGGCGACGTGGACTACGTGGTGGTCGGCGAGGGCGAGACGACGCTGGCCGAGCTGCTGCGGTGCCTGTCGGCCAAGGACGACCCGAAGAAGGTGCCCGGCCTGGCCTTCGTCCGCGACGGCCAGCCGCTGCGCACCGCGGCGCGCCCCAGGCTCGAGTCGCTCGACCCGCTGCCCATGGCCTGGGACCTCTTGGATTGGACGCCCTACACCCTGTTCGTCCAGCCGGGCTCCCGGCTGGCGGCGGTGAGCACCTCGCGCGGCTGCATGTACGCCTGCTCGTTCTGCTCGCAGACTCAGTTCTGGGAGAAGACCTGGCGCGCCCGCTCGCCGGAGTGCGTGGCCGACGAGATCGCCCGGCTCAAGCGGGACTTCGGCGTCACCGTGGTGCTGCTCACCGACGAGTACCCCACCGGCGAGCGCGAGCGCTGGCAGCGCCTGATGCAGCGGCTGGTGGAGCTGGACCTGGGGGTGGACCTGCTGCTCGAGACCCGCGCCCAGGACATCGTGCGCGACGAGGACCTGTTGCCGCTGTGGCGCAAGGCCGGCGTGCTGCACGTCTACATCGGCGTGGAGGCGACCGACCAGGCGACCCTGGACCTGGTCAACAAGGAGTCGAGCGTCGACGCCGGCAGGAAGGCGCTCCAGCTGCTCAAGCAGCACGGGTTCATCTCCGAGACCTCGTTCGTGCTGGGCTTCCCCAACGAGACGCCGGAGCACGTGCAGGAGACCCTGCGGCTCTCCAAGCAGTACGACCCCGACTTCGCGCACTACCTGGCGCTCGCGCCGTGGCCCTACGCGCCGCTGGGCAAGGAGCTGGACGCGAAGATCGCCACGCGCGACTACCGCAAGTACAACCTCATCGATCCGGTCATCCAGCCCGACGCCATGAGCCTGGCCGACATCGACCGGGCCATCGCCGAGTGCTACCGCAGCTTCTACATGGAGAAGGCGATGGAGTTCGTCCGGCTCCCGCCGGGCCCGCGCCGCGAATACCTGCTGATGTCCACCAAGCTCATCATGGGGACCTCGTTCGTGAAGTCGAAGATGGCCGCGGCGGGGGGCATGCCCGAGGACGTCAAGAGGATGCTGGCGCACCTGAGGTAGCCGCTACTGGAAGTACGCCGCGTGCAGCGACGGCAAGAGGTACGGCAGCACCAGGAAGGTGAGCACCAGCACTACGAAGCAGCCGATGGACGCCCAAGCGGCGCGCCGGCCCTTGAGGCCGAAGAAGAGCCGCGCGTGCAGGAACGTGCCGTAGACGAGCCAGGTGATGAGCGACCAGGTCTCGATGACGTCCCAGCCCCAGTAGCGCCCCCACGACTCGTTGGCCCAGATGGCGCCGGCGACGGTGTTCACCGTCCAGAACAGGAACCCGAAGCCGACGAAGCGCAGGCCCAGCGCGTCGAGCACCTCGACCGAAGGCAGCCGCGATAGCCAGGGGCGGGGATTCGGGCGCTGGGCGATCAGGACCAGCACCGCCGAGCCGAGCGAGAGCAGGAACGCGGCGGTCGAGAGCTTGGCGAAGCTGATGTGGAAGACGAGCCAGACGGAGCGCAGCGACGGGGGCAGCTCGCGGATGGCCGGGTTGGAGAACAGGCCCAGCGCCACCAGGATCACGCAGGCCGGCATCGCCACGACCGAGAGCGCGGCCCAGCGCGGCCGGCGCCAGACCACCAGCGAGAGCAGGACGACCGCCACCCAGGCGTTCGAGGAGAGGACTTCGTACTTCATCATGTATGGGCCGTGCCCCGACGCAGTCCAACGCAGCGCGAGCGCGACGCTGTGCGGCACGAGCCCTGCCAGCGCCGCGAGTTGGCCCCACTTCAGGCGCTGGGGGTGGCCGAAGATCACCGCGTGCGCGAACGCGGCGGCGGCGACGAGGTAGAAGCCGACCGCGACCCAGTGGAGGACGATCTCGGGATAGGCCTGGTTCACCGGGCGCTGGCTCCTGTGGCTGCGAGTCGGGCGAGCACTTCGCGCAGCGCTGAATCATAACGGCCGGCCTCGCTGGCGGGCGCCTCTGCGAGGGCGGCCTGGTACTCCTGCGCCGCCTCGGAGAGGCGGCCGAGCGCTTCCAGGGCCTGCGCGCGCAGCCCGCGGACCTCGAACGTCCGGCGATAGCCCTTCTCTCGGGCGATGGCGAGCGAGCGGCTGGCGTCGGCCAGCGCACCGGAAGGGTCACCGCTGGCCAGCAGGTGGCGAGCCCGGAAGTAATAGGCCTTCCCGACGTGTCCCGGCAGGACCTCGATGACCCGCGTCCAGAGGGTCCCGGAGTCGTGCCAGACGGGGATGAGGCGTGGGTGACCGACAGCAACCCGAGCCCGGCAGCGAGACCGGTGGCCGCCAGGCCGAGCTGCGCGGCGTTCTTCAGGCGCGGTTCGAGACGGCGCGCCAGGTGCGCGGCGCCGAGCACCACCAGCAGGGTGGGCGCAAGCGCCGGCAGGTAGGTGAAGCGATCGGCGATCCGCTGGCCGCCGGCTTGTGTCAGTCCGAGCACCGGCAGGAGCGGGATGAGGAAGAGGAGCCAAGCCGCCAGGAACCACGGCGCGCGCCCGCGAACCGCAAGGGCGGCGAGCGTGACGGCTAGCACGACGGGGACCGAGAGGAGGTAGGTCGGGTCCGAGAGGGGGACCGAGGCTCCCGGGTGCAGGTGGTAGGGCATCAAGCCGCTCGGCCAGACCATCAGGCCCAGGTACTCGAAGACGGCCCTCGCGGCGACCAGGACGCGGGAGGCGAGAGGCGTCTCGTCCAGCGGCACCAGAGCCGGCTGCTGGGCGATGACGGTGATCGCGGCGACGAAGAGCGAGGCGGCGAGCAGGGGCGCCTTCTCCGCCAAGAGCCTGGGCCACCGCTCGTCGCGGCGCAGGGGCCAGCGGTCGAGCACCAGCAAGGCCGCCGGCAAGACCAGAAAGACGGGCTTGGCGAGCATGGAGAGGCCGCCGAGGGCGAACGCTCCCAGCAACCGGGCGTCGCGAGCGCGCCGGGCCCGCGGGTCGGCTGCGTAGGCCCAGTAGAGCAGCAGGGCCGGAAGGCCGAGCGCCGTGCTCAGCACGTCCTTGCGCTCGGTGGCCCAGGCGACGGACTCCACGCGCAGCGGGTGGAGCGACCAGAGCAGTCCAGCCAGGAGCGCGAGCGCCGCGGTCCGCCAAGCCCCGCCAGCAGGTTCGACCCATTGCGCGACCTTGAAGGCGAGGAGCGTCACCATCGCCGCGGCCCAGGCGTGGAGCAGCAGGTTGGTCAGGTGGAAGCCCCAGGCCTCGGGGCCCCAGACCTGGCGATCGAGCCAGAGCGACAGCCAGGTCATCGGGATGTAGAAGGCGCCATGCAGCGAGCCGAAGGCGCGGGGGAGCAGCTCCGGGAAGGTCGCCGTCAGCAGCGGGTTGAGGACGATGGTGTCGAAGTCGTCCCAGTCCACGAAGAGGTTCTTCAGGGAAGGCAGATAGGCGAGCACAGTGATGCCGGCGGCGACCGCGGCTGCGATCCGAGATGGCCAGCGGTTGCTCGCGTCGCTCAAGAGGGCTTCTCCGGCTACTTCGGCGCTTCGCCCGTTGCGGGAGGCATCCCGTGGAAGACCGCCGGAGCGGCGGTGTTGGGCGCCGTCGGTCGCCCCACCGATGGCGGCTGCTCGAACGAGACCGCAGAGACCACCCAGCGGCTGCTCACCTTCTTCAGCACATAGCGCATGGCGTAGTGGTCGTCCGACTCCTGGCCCACCGTCTCGCCCGAGCCGATTCTGCGGTCGCGGTAGTGCCACCGCTCCTCGGTCAGGACGTGCGCTTCGCCCTCGGTCGGGCGCTCGACGCCCCGCCACTTCAGCTCGACCAGCGACGCGTCCAGCGTCAGACCCATGTCGAGCTTCACGCCGATGAGGCCCAGCAGCTTCTTGCCCTCCTCGTCGCCGACGAGCGGGTCCACCACCTTCTCGTCACCAGTCCGATAGGCCTCGATGAGCTTGTCGTTGTAGCTGCGCACCAGGCGCTGCGCGTCGCCGTCCGACAAGCCTCGGGTGCAGCCCGCGCCAGATGCGGTGAGCACAAAGGCGATCGCGAGAATTGGGACGGCGCAGTCGACGCGGCAGGTCATGACGCAGGCTTCTCCGGTCCACCCATGGTTCGGACGAGGCGCTCGAAACGCTCGTCGAAGAGCACGGCGAAGCGACGGGCCCGAAGGGCGACGAGGACCTTCTCGCCCTCCGGGCCGGGCTCGACGACCACGGCGGTGTCGACCTTCACCGTGCCGAACATGAGCGCCGTTCCGACGAGCCCGAGGAGGAAGCCCAGGTAGATGAGCGGCACCGAGGGATCGCGTTGGGCCGTGAAGCGCGCCCACTGCCGCGATTCGACCAACGTGAGGGTGCCTCCGCCTGGTACCTGGACTTCGCTGCCGCGGCCGATGAGCCCGGCGAAGACGAGTGCGCGGTCGCGCAGCACCCGGCACTGCAGCTTCTCGGGAGGCGGCGCCCCCGGCCTCCACTCGCCGCGCAGCCGGACCTCGAGGTCACCGACGGTGGTGGTGGCCGCAAAGGTGCCGGTGGGGGAGTCCGGCTGCAGCAGCACCGCGACCGGTTCGTGGCCACGCGGGCCGACGGCCTGCAAGAGCGCCGCGGGCCCGAGGGTCTGCGTGAGGTAGAGCGAGGTCGAGAGGCCCTGCCGCAGCGGCGCATTGACGGCCAACGCCACGGGCTCGGCGTCGCCTTGGAAGCGCAGGTCCGCCGACAGGCGCTCGAGTCCGCCGGAGGGATATGTCTCGGCCGAGATGCGCTCGAGGGCGAGCGGGCGGTCGAGCGCGAACGGCTCTGCCAACCGGCCCGGCCACTGCGCGCCGAAGGCCGTGGGCGCCGGCGGCAGCACCTCGCCCTCGTAGAGGTCGACCACGGCCTCGACCCCGAAGAGCATCCGCACCAGGCCGGCGGCGAAGATCAACAGCAGACCGGAGTGGAAGAGCGGCGAGCCGAGCAAGCTCACTCGGCCCCTGGTCTCAATCTGCGTCTGGGCCCCGCTCGTTGTGCGGGTCCACTCGCGCCGGAACGGTGCGCTGCGGAAGTGCGCGGGCGAGAGCCTCTCGCGCCACAGGGCGCGCGCCGTCCGCCACTGGTCCCAGGTGACGATGGTGAGCGACAGCGCCGAGAGCGCCAGGAGCGAGAGGAACCACCAGGAGGCCAGGACGTGATCGAGGTCCATGGCTGCCGCCGCCCTCATCCAGGCCGAGGGCTCGGACGGGGGCCTGCCGGACTGCTCGGGCACCTGCGGGACCGCCGTCATCGCCGCCGCCGCGAGGGCCACCAGCGCCAGCTCGGCGATGATCAGCCGCGGGGCGCGCAGCCAGCGTCGTAGCCTCGTCCAAGCGGTCATGAGCAGACGGACGACCTTGCTAAAGATAGGCAGCTACTTTGTGACATGAGCAGCGAGGCATCGAATCCGACCGACCTCTACCACGGCGGGCAGAGGTCGGGGACACAGGGCCGGGCCGGGGCCTACCAGTTCTCGGTGGCGGCGCTGTTGTGCTCGGTGGTGCAGCTCGCTTGGCAGTTGCTGCGCTGGTAGCTGCTCCGGGCGTTCTTGGTGAAGGACTGGATGTAGAGGTTGGTCTTCGTGTTCCCGTAGGCGTAGCGGCTGGGCATCGCCGCGCTGTCCCGGTCGCCGATGAGCCGCGACATCTTGCCGCCGTGGGGAATGACGATGTGGCAGCGGTAGCAGGGCACGTTGTGCGCGCCGTCTCGGGTGTGGATGGGCGCGTTGTTGTGGCAGCCCGAGCACATCGTCGTCGCGAAGCCGGTGGCGTTGGCCGTCGCGGTCGGCCAGCCGGTCTTCCCGCCGCGCACCATGAAGGCGACGGCCGAGCCGTGCGGGCCCTGGGCGGCCGGGCTGGCGGCCTCGGTGTTGTGGCAGTCGGAGCACATCATCGTCTGGGTACCCACGTTCGTGTTCCAGGGGGCGAGCAGGTCGTTCGCGGTGAGGGCCTTGGGCGCAGAGGAGTTCGGGTAGCTGTTCAAGGCGGCGACGACCGGGTGGCCCGACTTGTTGTTCGGGTTGAACTCCTGGGCGACGTCGGTCTCGACCGGGGTCGCCACGCTCCCGTTGGCGGAGAGGCCGTTGGGCGGAGTGGCGCCGAAGGTGAAGCTCGTGTGGCACTTGAAGCAGATTCTGGTACTCGGCGGTCGCCGACGGCAGCCAGGTGAAGCTCGTGGCGTCCGGAGCGGCGAAGCTGGCCAGGGCGGCGTGGTTGAACTGCACGCCGCTGACCCCCGTGAGCGGACCGGAGACGGCGTTGCGCGTCGCGGTGGCGGTGGTCGCGTAGGCGTGGGCGCCGGCCTTGGTCTCGTGCGGCGAGTGGCAGTCCTGGCAGTTGGCGTGGCGGTTGGCGCCCGAGTAGCGGCCGTTGTTGTAGGTGCTGGAGGGCGCCGCGTCCTCGACCGCCGAGTCGTGCACCGCGTCGGCGTTGACCGGGTGCCGGACCGTCTTGGCCATCTGCGTGGCGACGTCCTTGCCCGAGAGGTCCTGGCCGGTGGTCGCGTTGCCGTGGCAGCGGTAGCAGAGCAGGTTGGCCGGAACGCCCGCCGAGCGCGGCGTGCCGGCGAGCAGGCTCGGGTTGCTGGAGAAGTGCACCGCGCCGAAGGAGGTGCCGGTGGCGCCGGGGCGGCCGTCCGCGGGGTCGGCGTGGCACTTGGTGCAGTTGCGGGCGAAGGCGCTCCCGTCGTGGAGCGCGTATTGCCAGGTGCCTTGCGCGTTCGAAGTGTAGTTGTGCGCCGAGGCCGCGAACGCCGACTGGTCCAGCGCCGGATGGTTCGCGTCGACCGGCTTGGTGTGGCACGACAGGCACAGGCCGCCCGTCCCGGAGTTGGAGAAGTCGGTGGAGGCGCGCGTGGCGCTGGTCCGGCTCGCCGACCGTGCGTTGGCGTCGAGGTGGACGTTGTTTTGGTGGGGTCGCGGTGGCCGGGCTGGTCAGGTCGTGCGGGTGGTCGCCGTGGCACATCGAGAGGCAAGAAGCGCTGGCGTAGAGCGGGGACGCCTTGAGCGTGGCCGCCGTGTTCCAGGCGCCACCCGGGTCCACCGGAGCGTCACCGCCGCCCAGGAAGTGCCGGGAGGCCTTGGCGACGCCGCCGGTCATGCCCTGGAAGACGACGTCGTGGCAGCCGCCACAGCTGCTGCCAGGCGAGCCGGGCTCGCCGCCGCCGTCGATGACGCCGTTGACGTGCAGGGCGAGGTTGACCGAGGAGCGGGTGTAGCCGTCGTGGCAGTCGCCGCAGCTCTTGGCGGGCGCGACCGCCGGGTGCCCGGTCACCGGCGTGGGATCGGCGAGGGTGCCGTGGCAGGTGCCGCAAGCGGCCTCGGCGGAGCCGCCGGTCCAGGCCGGGAGGTTCGTGGCGTTGCCGTTGCGGAACTGGCCGTGGCACCAGGTCGACGAGCAGGTGCCGGAGGCGTAGCTGGGCGTCGCTCCGCCGGTGCGCGCGAGCGGCCCGAAGACAGGCGCCGCGCTGCCGTTGGCGTGCAGCATCGCGCTCGGCACGGTGTGGCACTGGCTGCAGGCGAAGCCGCTCGAGAAGGTGCCGGGCTGAAGGTGCGCCAGGTGCGCGCCGACGGCGGGAACGCTCGCTGCCGACTGGCCGGTGGTGCTCACGGGCGGGGCGGCGGCGACGGCCGGGTCGGCGCCGGTGCGCCCGGCGGTGCCGTGGCAGGTCGTGCAGGTCAGCGGCACGACGTCGACCGTCCCGTCGACGTGCTTGGCGAGGTTCACCGTGCCGGTCGAGGCGCCGGTCTTGAAGTAGCCGGTGTGGCAGCTGCCGCAGGCGTCGTTCTGGACGTGGGGCGGAGGCGGCGGGTTGCCGTGGCAGCTCTGGCAGGTCTTCTGGGTCGCGTCGACCCGGGTCCAGACCGGCGTGGTCTGCAGGCCGCCTTTGAGCGCGGAGGTGCCGCCGTGGCAGTAGTTGGAGGCGCACGTCGCCGCGCCCGCGTTCCAGGCGGTGGCGGTTCCCTGGTTCGCCAGCGCGCCGAAGACCAGGTCGACGGTGCCGTCGGAGTGCACCATGGCCGCCGGGGAGGGGTGGCACTCGCTGCAGGCAAAGCCGTTGGCGACGGTGCCGGCATGGACGTGGCCCTGGTGGGCGCCGACGCCGAGCGCGGTGGTGGCGCTGTTTCCGCCGGTGTCGACCGGAGGCGCCGGGTCGTTGCTGGCCTTGTCGCCGTGGCAGCTGGTGCAGGTGAGCCCGCTGACGTCGACGACGCCGTTGACGTGCTTGGCCAGCGCGACGGTGGTGCGGGTGTAGCCGGAGTGGCAGTCGCCGCAGCTGGTGGCGGCGGCGACCGTCGGGTGCGTGCCGCCCGGCGTCGGGTCGGCCGCGGTGCCGTGGCAGGTGCCGCAGGCCGCCGCGGCGGCGCCGGTGGTCCACGCCGGCGCGTTGGCCTTGTTGCCGTTCTTGAACTGGCCGTGGCAGTAGGCGGAGGCGCAGGTCGTCCCGTTCCAGGCAGGCGCCGCGCCGCTGGTCTTGGAGAGCGTGCCGAAGGCCAGCTCCACCGTGCCGGTCGAGTGCGTCATCGAGGCCGGGACGGCGTGGCACTCGCCGCAGGCAACCGGGTTGGAGAGCGCTCCGGCCTGGAGGTGGGCGAGATGCGCGCCGACCGCGCGGGTGGTGGTGGCGGTCTCGCCGTGGGTGCCCGCGGGGGGCGCGGCGGCGATGGCCGGATCGCCGCCGGTGCGGCCGGCGGTGCCGTGGCAGCTGGTGCAGGTCAGGTTGGAGACGTCGATCTTCCCGTCGACGTGCGTGAGCAGCGCGACCGTGCCGGTGGTCGCTCCGGTCTTCGAGTAGCTGCCGGGGTGACAGGAGGCGCAGGCGTCGTTCTGCGGGTGCGGAGCGGGCGGCGGGTTGCCGTGGCAGCTCGTGCAGTCGGTCGCGGTCGTGTCGGTCCAGACGATGCTCGGGCGGGAGGCGCCGAACTTCGGGGCCCCGCCGTGGCACCAGGTCGAGGCGCAGGTGTTCGTGCTCCGGGTCCAGGTCGGGCTCGCGCCCTGGGCGGTGGCGATGGAGCCGAAGGTCAGGTCGACGACGCCGATGGCGTGGTCCATCTGCGTGGGGACGGTGTGGCACTGCGCGCAGGCGAAGGGCCGAGCGACGGCGCCGGCCCCGGGATTGACGTGGACGAGGTGGGCGCCGACGCCGCGGGAGGCGGGCGCCACGTTGCCGGCGGTGTCGACCGGCGGCGCCGAGGTCTGCAGCAGGTCGGCGCCGGCGACGGAGGCTCGGCCGTCGTCGCCGTGGCAGCTGGTGCAGGAGAGGCTGGGCTGATCGACCACGCCGTCGATGTGCTTGCCGCCCGCGACGTCGATGGCGCCGCTGGCGAGGACGGTGCCGGGGTGGCAGGTGCTGCAGGAGGAGTCCTGGGGGTGCGGCGCCGGCGGCGGGTTGCCGTGGCAGGTGCCGCACGCCGCCTGGGACCCGTCGACGACGGTCCAGCTGGGGGTCTTGTTGCTGCCGCCGGCGATCGAGGAGCCGTGGCACCAGGTGCTCGAGCAGGTGTGGGTCGCCGGGTCCTCGCTGGGCGTCAGGCCGCCGGTCTTGGCGAGCGCGCTCCAGACCAGCTTGGGGCCCTGGCCGTCGGAGTGGGCGGAGTCGGCCGGCACCGCGTGGCAGTCGCTGCAGGCGATGGCCTTGCGCAGGGCCGAATCCGTCAGGTGCTTCAGGTGCGCGCCGACCGCCGGCGCCGAGGTGGCGGTCTCGCCGTGGGTGCCGGCGGGAGGGGCCGCGTCGAGGTGGGGATCGGCTCCGGTCCGGCCGGCGGTGCCGTGGCAGCTGGTGCAGGTCAGGCCGGGCACGTCGAGGACGCCGTTGATGTGCAGCCCGCCGGCGAGGTCGATGGCGCCGTTCGCCTTGACGGTGCCGGGGTGGCAGGTGGCGCAGTCGCTCTGCTGGGGGTGCGGCGCCGGCGGCGGGTTGCCGTGGCAGGTGCCGCAGGCCGCCTGCGTCCCGTCGACCTGAGTCCACTTCGGCGCCTTGTTGCTGCCGCCGGAGAGGGTGGCGCCGTGGCAGTAGGTGGAGGAGCAGGTGCGGGTCGCGGGGTCCTCGCTGGGCGTCACGCCGCGGGTTCGCGCCAGCGGGCCCCAGACGAGCTTCGGGCTCTGGCCGTTGGCGTGGGTCGCGTCTCCAGGCACGGCGTGGCACTCGCTGCAGGCCACCCCCGCGCGGATCATCCCGCCGGTCAGGTGCTCGAGGTGCGCGCCCACGGCCGGGTCGCTCGTCGCGGTCTCGCCCTTGGTGCCCGCGGGCGGCGCGGCGGCGACGAAGGGATCGGTGCCGGTACGGCCGGCGGTGCCGTGGCAGGCGGTGCAGCTCATGCTCGGCACGTCGAGGACGCCGTCGACGTGGTGGCCGCCCTCGACGTCGATGCTGCCGTCGGCGCGGACGGTGAGCGCGTGGCAGGTGCTGCACTGCGCGCTCTGCGGGTGTGGCGCCGGCGGCGGGTTGCCGTGGCAGGTGCCGCAGGCCGCCTGGGTGCCGTCGAGCACGATCCAGTCCGGCTCCTTGAGCGAGCCGCCGCCCAGCGTCTGGCCGTGGCAGTAGACGGCCGAGCAGGTGTGCTCGTCGTGGCTCCAGGACGGCGCGAGCGACCCTTTCTGGCTGGCGAGCGGGCCCCAGGTGACGGTCGCGCGCCCCGTGCCTTCGATGTGCCCGGGCGCGTCCCAGGTCAGCGGGACGTGGTGGCACTCGGCACAGGCGACCGCCTTGCGCAGCGCCCCGTCCTTCAAGTGCTGCTGGTGCGCGCCGACGCCGACCAGGCTCGTCTCGCCGCGCCCGTCGAGGTCGGCCGGCGGAGCCGGGCTGCCGGTCGCCGGATCGCCGTGGCAGCGCGTGCAGGTGATGGTCGACGGGTCGGGCATTCCGTCGCCCAGCGGGACCTGGCCGCAGTTGCAGCCGGCTCCGAAGGTGGTGGCTGCGACGACGGCGAGGGCGGCACCGATGAGTCGAGTGCGAGAGAGGGCGGGGACGAGGTCCATGGGACTCCCTGGCGGTGCTCCGGCACGGAATCGCCGGCGGCCATGGGTTCGACCGCGACAGCGTTGGCAGCCCGACGATTCTGCCCAATCACCCGCGCCAGGGGAAAGGAGCCACCCCCGAATTTTCGGGAAACCTTCGGCGCACTCACAAACGGGGGAAAGGAAGCGCTACGCGGCGAAGGCTCGGTCGATCGCGCCCGCCATTGCCGAGGAGATGCCGAGCGAGTCGAGGTCGGCGGGCGTGACGAAGCGCTGCTCGAGGTAGCCCTCGAGCGGACCCGCGGGCGGGTCGCAGACGAAGAGGTGCAAGCTGAGCGCACGGTGGGTCAGCTGGCGGCGGAAGACGGCGAGCGGCTTGGGCCTCTGCGCGCGCAGCCCCGAGTCGCTCAGGGCCTTCGTCGCGGCCGACGGAGTCTCGAAGGGGACGCTGGGCAGCTCCCAGAGTCCGCCGAACAGCCCGCGCTCGGGGCGTCGGGCGAGCAGGATGCGGCCGTTCCGGCGCACCACCGCGCAGGCGAGCGCGAGCTTCTTCGGCGCGGGCCGCGGCTTGGGGGGAGGCAGCGACGACTGCAGGCCCTGTCGGCGCGCCTCGCACGCGCTTTTCCATGGGCAGGCCTCGTCACAGCGAGGCTGGGCCGGCGTGCAGACCAGCGCCCCCAGCTCCATGAGCGCCTCGTTGAAGGCGCCGGGAGCGCGGGGATCCACGAGCGCCTCGGCCTCCGCCCAGAGCCGCTCGTCGCGACCCTTCGCGCCTGGGGGCAGGGCGATGGCCCGCAGGCGCGAGAGCACCCGCGCCACGTTCCCGTCGACCAGGGCGACCGGCTCGCCGAAGGCGATCGACGCCACCGCGGCGGCGGTGTAGCGGCCGAACCCGGGGAGCTCGCGCAGGCCGGCGGCGGTCTGGGGCATCCCCTCGCGGGCGATCTGCTGGGCGGCGCGGTGGAGGTTGCGGGCGCGGGAGTAGTAGCCCAGGCCCTTCCAGAGCGAGAGGACCTCGGGGAGCTCCGCGCGCGCGAGGCTCCCGACGTCCGGGAAGCGCTGCACGAAGCGCTCGAAGTAGGGGGTCGCGGTGACCACCTGGGTCTGCTGGAGCATCACCTCGGCGAGCCAGACGCGGTAGGGCGTGCGGTCCTTGCGCCAAGGCAGGTCGCGCCGGTGCTGCTCGAACCAGCGCAGCAGCGAACGGCGGAGGCTAGAAGCTGGTGTCACAGCACCCGTTGCCTTGCGTGCAGACGTTCGCCTCGGACTTGGCGACGGGGCACTTGGTCCGCACGCCCGAGTGCACGCAGGTGCATTCCCAGGCGGACGCGGAGTCGGGCCGGGTGCAGTCGGCGGTGTTGCTGCGCGTCGCGCAGGTGCACGAGGCGGAGCAGGCGGTGGGCGTGAAGTCGGAGGTGCACGAAGGCTGCGACTGGGCGAAGCGCAGCGCGAGGCGGTCGAGGTTCCCGCAGGGGTCGCCTCCGAACTCGCCGTCGATGGAGCCGCCGCCGTTCATCTTCAGCTTGTACCGGCCCGAGACGCCTTCGCCGGGCGTGAGCGCGGTGAAGGTCACCACGCCGGAGGCCGCCGTCTCCTTGAAGGTGACGGTTCCGTCCGCGGACCGGACGAGGAAGGTCACGTCCGCCCGGCGGGTGCTGTCCTTGCCGGCGACCTCGTACTCGCCCGGCGCCTTCCCGGAGACGGTGAGGGTCAGGAACGCTCCCTCGCCGGGCGTCATGGACTGCGCGGCCTCGGTGCAGGCGTCGGCCTTCTCGTAGGCCGCGCAGAGGCCCGGCTGGTCGGTGACGATGACCCGGGTGGCGTCGGCGGTGCCCAGCGTGCCGCTCCAGAAGACGTTGCTGGCAGGCTCGAGCACGTGCCCCGCGAGCGTGACGGACGAGGAGGGCTTCGGACAGCCCGCGAGGAGCACGCCGGCCAGCGCGGAGACGACGATCGAGGTGCGGGGCGGCTTCGACATGGCGGTCAACGAGGTTGATTATCCCCGCATATAGCCGAAAACCAACAATTGCGCCCCCTAGCGTTCGAAGAACTCGCTGACCGGCTGCACCTCGATCTGGTCGGCGGCGAGCTCCAGCGGGCGGGCGACGAAGGCCTGGTCTTCGGCCAGCACCTCGGGAGCCGGCTTCTCGGCGACGTAGCGGGTAGGCGAGGGCGTGTTCTGAAGGATCCGCTGGCGCAGGCCCTGGGCGTCCTTGGTGACGATGGCCATGCGCAGCTCCGCCGGGTGGATCCAGCGCCGGATGGCGGCGTTGACCTGCTCCACCGTGAGGGTCGGCAGCGCCCTGCGGAAGCCCTCGAGGAAGCCGGGCGTGCCATTGATCACGTCGTCCATGGCGTAGCCCAGCCGGCGCATCGGCGTCTGCTGCCAGAGCAGCGTGTAGCCCTCGAGGAAGCCGCGGGTGGAGTCGAGCTCCTGCTGCGTCAACCCTTGGGTGCGGAACTTCTCGATCTGGAAGAGGGCGGCGCGCACCGCGAAGAGGTCGTTCTCCGCGGTCACCGGCCGCAGCCAGACGCTGAAGTCCTGCTGGCGCCGGCCGACGTTCAGCGCCGGGTAGGTGCTGCCGCCGGCCTGCTCGAAGTGCTCGACGTAGGCGTAGTCGCCGTAGTTGAGGCCGCGGGTGACGCGCAGCGCTCGCATCAGCCGGCCGTTGAACTGGCGGTGCTCGCCCAGGGCGCTGCCGGCCAGCATCATCGGGTAGAAGTCCGGGTCGCCACGGCGCAGCGCGTACGGGTAACCCATGGAGACGGCGACCGACTCGGCGTTCTTCTGAACCAGCAGCGCCTTCGGGCTCCCGAGCTTCGGGGCGGGCAGCGCGACGAGGTCGGCGCCCTTCTCCGGGAGCGCCGCGAGGCCCGACTGGAGGGCGCTGAGGATCGGGTCGTCGACCGCGCCGCCGACGCCGAGGAGCATCCGGTCCCGCGAGAAGACGCGAGCCGCCTGGGCCTTGCAGTCCTCGAGCGTCGCCGCCTTCAGGCCCTGGATGGTCCCGCCGTCGTAGTGGGCGTAGGGGTGGTCCTTCCACATCACGAGGTCGAGCGAGGCCTTGCCCAGCGACTCGTCGTCGCTCTCGCGCAGCCCCTTGTCGATCCCCTGGACGTACAGCTCCTGCAGCCGCGCGAACTCCTTGGGGTCCCAGCGCGGCTGGGCGAGCGCGGCGACGAGCAGCGAGACGAACTTCTCGGCGTGGTCGCGGTGGACCTTGCCCGAGAAGACGGTGAGCTCCTCGCTGGTCTGCACGCCGATGCCCGCGGCCATCGGGAAGAAGGCCTCGAGCAGCTGCGCGGCCGTCATCTCCTGCGTGCCGCCCGCGGCCATCAGGTCCGCGGTGAGCGCCGTCAACCCCTCGCGGCCCGGAGGATCGTCGATGGCACCGGCCTGGAAGGCGACGCGGATGACCACCAGCGGCAGGCCCGGCGAAGGCACGGTCACGGTCTTGCCGCCGAGCTTGGCTGGCGCCAGCGAGGCCGCGGGCAGCGGCGCGGCGAGTTCCTGGCTGGACGGAGTGGGCTTCACGGTCAACTTCCCTTCAGCGCAGCCCGCCGCGAGCGGGAGGAGCGAAAGGGCCAGGATGCCGGCGGCAGAAGCCGCGCCTCGTCTGGCGAAGCCCGCCTTCACGGGCTGGGTCGTCAACTCGTGCGCGTTCATTGCGCACCTCCCTTCTTCTCAGCGGCCGCGGCAGCAGGCGGCTGGTAGTCCGGAACTCCGGCGGGCGGCGACTGGCCCGGGCCCACGAGCGACACGAAGGTCGAGTTCTCCGGCACGAGGTAGGCCTTGGCGAAGTCGACCAGGTCCTGCGCGGTCAGCCGCTCCATGTGCCTGAACAGCGCGTCGAGCGCGTCGGGGGCACCGGTGGGGCCGATGGCGAAGACCAGCTGCTCGGCGACCGACTCGGGGTTGTCGAAGGAGTTGAGCAGCCCGTACTTCTGGTTGCTCTTGACCGCCTCCAGCCGCGCGGCGTCGACCTTGCCCGCGCGCAGATCGGCGATCGCCTGGGCCATCGTCTTGCGCACCTCGGCGAAGTCCTGGTCGCTCTTGAGCTCCGCGCCCACGCCGAACAGGTTCGGGTCGCGGTGGTCGTAATAGCTGGGGCCCAGGCCCAGGACGAGCTGGCGCTCCAGCACCAGGTCCCGGTAGGTGGGGCTCGTCGGGCCGAAGAGGTAGGGGGCCAGCACGTTCTGCAGGGCGGCGAACTTGGTGTCGGCGCGCGCCTCGGGCGTGTGCCAGACCTCGACCAGCCGCGGCTGGGTCGGGTTGTGCCAGCGCAGGTTCACCGCGCGCGCTGCGGTCTGCTTGGGCTCCACCGGGATGAGGAGGGTCGACGCCTTGCCCTGCCAGCCGCCGTAGGCCTGCTCGATGAGGGCGAGCGTGGCGGCGTGGTCGAAGTCGCCGACGAGGATGAGGGTCACGTTGTCGGGCCGGTACCAGCGCTCGAAGAACTGGCGGCTGTAGGCGTAGCGCGTGGGCATCGCCTCGATGTCCGGCTTGAAGCCCATCACCGTGTGCTTGTAGGGATGCGTGGTGAAGGCGGTGTCGAGCAGGACCTCGCTCATCTTCTCGCCCGGGTCCGCGAAGTTCTTGTTGTACTCGCCGAGGACCGCCTTCGCCTCCGTCTTGAAGGCGTCCTCGGAGTAGTCGAGGTTCTGGAAGCGGTCGGACTCGAGCTCGATGACCAGGGGCAGCGCCTTGGACGGCCCGAAGTCGTGGTAGGCGGTGAAGTCGTCGGTGGTGAAGGCGTTCTTGGCGATGCCCGCCGCGGAGAGCAGCGCGTCGTACTCCTGCTCCGGGTGCTTCTTGGTGCCGCGGAACATCATGTGCTCGAAGAAGTGGGCGAAGCCCGAGAGCCCCGGCTCGACCTCGTTGCGCGAACCGGTCCGCACCAGACTGAAGTAGGCGGTCAGGCCGGGCGAGTCGAAGGTCACGAAGAGCACCTTCAGGCCGTTGGGCAGCGTGTGCTCCTCGACCGCGAACGGGAAGATGCGCGCGGCCGGGGCCTCGGGTGCCGCGGCCGGTGGCGGCTTGGCTTCGGTGGCGGGCGGCGGAGTGGGGGCAGGGGCCGCGGGCTTCGTAGGCGCGGGCTTCTTGGGCTTGGCGGCCGGCGCGGCGCCGGCGGACGTCGCGAGGGCCAGACAGGCCAGGCCGAGGGCAAGGGGAGTGGTCATCGAGGCGCTCCTGGGGACGACGATCGAAGGGCGTAGTGATGCGGCCGAAGCCTGGCCGATTCAAGGGCTCCGAGCGGGAAGGCCGGAGGCGTGTTGCCTACTTCTTCTTGGCGACGAGCAGATCGTTGGGACCGCCGAGCTTGATGCGCGAGGGCGGCTCGAAGCCGGCTTCCACGAGCCAATCCGAGTACTCCTTCTGGCTGAAGGTCGAGCCGTGCGGCGTGCCGACCAGCATGTTGATGGCGAACATCGCTCCGGCGCGGGGCGTGGTCTTGTCGTCGTCCATGACGTGGTCCTGGATGACGAGCCGGCCCCCGGACGCGAGGCAGGCGAAGACGCGGCGCAGGAGGTCGCGGTTCTCGTCCGGGCCCAGCATGTGGCAGATGGCCGAGAGCAGGGCGAGGTCGTAGCCCGAGCCGAACGATTCGGAGCGCAGGTCGCCAATGCGCGTGCGGACGCGGTCCGTTAGCCCCGCGGCGGCGATGTGACCCGTGGCGATGGGCACCACGGTCACCAGATCGAAGACGTCGACCGCGAGCGCCGGGTTCGCCTGCGCGAAGGCGATGGAGTAGGCGCCGGAGCCGCCGCCGATGTCGATCATCCGGCGCGCGGCCTCGGCGCCCACCGCCTTGACCACCATCGGAGCGCGCAGCGCGGCGTTCTTGTGCATGGCGGCGATGAACGGCGTGGTCCAGTCGTCGCCGCGGGAGTCCAGCTCGTCGTGCTCGGCGGGCTTGCCGGTGCGCACGACCTCGGTGAGCTTCGACCAGGTCTTCCAGAGCGAGAGGTTGTGCTTGAGCGCGCTGGTGGCGTCGTCCTTGGCGCCGGCGACGAGGAAGCGGGCGGCGCTGGGGGCGTTCGCGTAGACGCCGTCCTTCTTGGAGAGCAGGCCCAGCGCCACCAGGGCGTCGAGCAGCGTCGTCGTCGCCCGCGGATCCGTCTTGAGCGCGGTCGAGAGCCGCTCGGAGCGGCAGGCCGTGGCCCCGGCTTCCTGCGTCAGGCGGGCGATGACTGTGAAGACGTCCAGCTCGAGCCCGGTCAGGACAACGCGGCTCTGCATGTAGCCGCGCACGGTCTCGGCCAGCTCGTCGGGGACGGCGCCCGCGGCCTCGCGCGCCTGGGCCATGGCCACGAACTTGGCGCGGTTGCCGGCGATCTCCTGCTTGAGCGCGGCCTCATCCTGGCGCACCAGCCGCTCGACCGGGCGGCCGCCTTCGAAGTGCGAGCGCACGATCTCCGGGACATCAGCCGGCGTGACGTGCGAGTACCAGACGCCTTCGGGGTAGACGACCAGGTTCGGGCCGTTCTCGCAGAGGCCCAGGGAGCCGCAGGAGGTGACCGCCACCGTGTCGGAGAGCTGGCGTGCGGCGACCTCGCGGCGCAAGGCGTCGAGGATCGCGAGGGAGCCGTGGGCCGAGCAGCTCGGGGCCCCCTCGGGCTTGCGCTGGTCGCAGCAGAAGACGTGGTAGCGGAAGGGCGTCATGGCGGTTCCTCCGCGCCGAAGCGCTTTGGCGAGAGAGGAGGATACGGCCTGCACTGCGCAGCCGCCGCGAGAAAGGCGGCGCCCGCGAGTCAGCCGAAGGCAGCCAACGTCCGGCCCAGCCATGGCGTCTTGCTCTTGCGCATCGCGCCCTCGGGGCAGACCTCCGCGCAGCAGTAGCAGCGGATGCACTGGTGCGTGTCGATCTCCGGCTTGGCCGGTTTCTCGCCCACCATGGCGATGGCCGCCGCCGGGCAAATCTCCTTGCACTTCTGGCAGCCCGTGCACTTCTCACGCGTCAGCACCGGGCGTTCGAGGACCTGGTTCTTGAGCCAGGCGCTGCGTGCCAGCTTGGCGCCCAGGCCGTCGGAGCCGAGCGAGCCCTCCGGCTCCTTGAACTTCACGTCCTTCCAGGTCTCGAGCGGCGCGCCGACGAGCTGGATCTTCGCGAGGTCGCCCTCGCCCAGCCCGCGGGCCATCGCCTCGCGCACGATGACCAGCCTCTCGAAGTCGAGGCCGGCCACCCGGCAGGCCGCGCGGTCGAGCGCGATGGGGTCCAGGGAGGCGAGCAGCGCGCCCAGCGGCCGCGGGGTGCCGCCGGTGCCGGGGCCGTCGCCCTCCATGGCGAGCACGCCGTCGAGCAGGTGGACCATCTTCTTCTCGCCGGAGAAGTGGCGCCGGAGCGCGCCGTAGAGGTCGCACACCAGCCCGGCGAACTCTTGCGGCGACTGCGCGCGAAGGTGCCAGCGGGCCTTCTGGCTGCCGGGGACCAGGCCAAAGAGGTTCTTGCTCGCGCAGGTCATGTACGTCAGCGCGTGCGTCTTGAGCTTGGGCAGGTTGAAGAGCACGTCGCAGTCGGCGATCGCCTTGGAGACCTCGAAGCTGCGGAACGACTTGCCCTCCGGGTTCTCCAGCCGGACGACCTCGGCGAGCTCCGGCACCTCGACCTTCTCTTCCTCGAGGACGGCGAGGATGCCCGACTTGCGCAGCGCGGTGACCGTCTTGGCGATGGCCGGGTTGTCGCCGACGACCGGGACGCCGCCGGCGCGGCGGATCTCGTGGATGATGGCCCGGACCACCTCGGGGTGCGTGGAGATGGCCTGCTCGGGTGTCGCCGGGACCAGCAGGTTCACCTTGCAGTAGACGCGGGCGCCGGGGCGGACAATCGACTCGATGCCGCCGAGCGCGGCGAGGCTGGCCTGGACGGCGGCGTGGACGGCTTCGCGCTCGTAGGCCGGGCAGGACTGCAGGGCGACGATGGGGCTCATGGAAGCAGGACCTCGGGTGTTCGAGCAGGGAGGCGGGGCAGTGTAGCGGAGGGCCGGACGTAAAGAATGAGCTCGGGCCCCTCGACTAGCTCGGGGCGTCGGAGGCTCGGCGCTGCGGCCGATTCTTGTCGGGCTCCACGACGATCTCCCAGTGGCCGTCGTCGAAGCCGCGCAGCACGGCTTGAGGCTTGCGCGCCCAGCTGACCTCCGGGAAGCTCGAGGACGCCGTCGGCGGAGATCGGCTCGTGGCTCTCGTAGGTCTCGCTGCCGTTCATCAGGAACTCGTAGCTGCGCTCGGCGTAGTAGAGCGCGTCGCACTCCGGGCAGCGTTCGAGCCAGTTGGTGTTGACGTGCTCGCCCAGGCCCATGAAGTAGACGAGCTTGCCGACCGCGGCCGGGAGCGGACGGCCTTCCTCGTCGCCCTTGTCGAGCCGGGAGACCGGACCGCCGATGGCGCGGCAGTTGGCGCACTCGCTCATCGGCTTGCGGGGCGCGGGGAGGACCGAGCGCAGGTTCTCGTCGTTGAGCGGCAGCTCTCTCATCGGGCCTCCGGGCGTGACGCGGCCCAGGCACCTTAGCGGAAGAGAGCATCCGAAGCGCGCTGAGGAGCTGCCGGCCTCCGCGCCGGGGCACCCGAGCATCCAGGGAGTCTGAGGCGCGCTTGGGGTAGTTGCCGCTACCGCCCCGTCATCCGCTCCAGCGCCTCGGGATAGCGAGCGCCCACGACCTCGACCCGTGATGCCGCCTCATCAATCTCCCGGAGGTCCTCGACCGTCAGACGCAGCGAGGCCGCGCCCAGGTTCTCCTCCAGCCGCTCGAGCTTCCGCGTGCCCGGGATGGGAACGACCCAGGGCTTCTGCGCGAGCAGCCAGGCGAGCGCAAGCTGTGCCGGCGTCGCCTTCTTCCGCTCGGCGATGCTCGAGAGGACCTGGACGAGCGCCTGGTTCGCCTTGCGAGCCTCGGCCGAGAAGCGCGGCAAGTTGTTGCGGAAGTCGGTGCTGTCGAACTGGGTGGCCTCGTTCACCTTGCCGGTGAGGAATCCGCGGCCCAGCGGGCTGTAGGGCACCAGGCCGATGCCCAGCTCCTCGAGGGTTGGGAGCACCTCGGGCTCGATGGCTCTCCACCAGAGCGAGTACTCACTCTGGACCGCCGCGACCGGCTGGACGGCGTGCGCGCGGCGGATGGTCTTCGCCCCCGCTTCCGACAGGCCGAAGTGGCGCACCTTGCCTTCCTGGATCAGCTCCTTCACCGCGCCGGCGACATCCTCGATGGGCACGTCCGGGTCGACGCGGTGCTGGTAGAGGAGGTCGATGGTGTCGACCTTCAGCCGCCTCAGGGAGGCCTCGGCGACCTCGCGGATGTGTGCGGGGCGGCTGTCGAGGCCCGCCTGCTTGCCGTCGGGGCCGAGCTTGAACCCGAACTTGGTGGCGATGACCACCTTGCTGCGGACGGGAGCCAGCGCTTCGCCGACCAGCTCCTCGTTGGTGAACGGGCCGTAGATCTCGGCCGTGTCGAAGAAGGTGACGCCCCGGTCCACGGCTGCGCGGAGGAGGGCGATCATCTCCTTCTTCTCGGCGGCAGGGCCGTAGCCAAAGCTCATGCCCATGCAGCCCAGGCCCAGAGCCGAAACCTCGAGGCCGCCTCTTCCCAACGGACGCTTGTCCATCACCCAGCTCCTCTCTCTCAACGTACGACTTCGTAGCGCAGCCAGAGTGAATCGCCGGGCCGCCGCTCCACCGACGCGAGCCTCAGCGGGACGGCCGCCCTGCTCTGGTCGCGGATGCCGTCGAAGACCGCCGGCACGCCTCGCCGGCCGTCGATCCCCGGGACGAGCAGCAGGCTCACCTCGTCGACCAGCCCAGCTTCCAGGAAGGCCCCGTTGATGTGGCCGCCACCCTCGAGCAGCAGCGTGCGGATGCCGAATTCGGTCGCGAGCAGCTCGAGCGCCTGGGGCAGGTCGACGGCCTGCGCCCCGGCGACGACGTAGGAGACGCCGCGGTCGCGCAGCATGGCCAGGTAGTCTTTGGGCGCCCGCTCTCCGACCACGCAGATGAGGTGGTCGCCGTCCAGGTCGCCGCCCGCCCAGCGCAGCTTTCCGGTCGTGTCCACCGAGATGGCGTAGCGCTCGGCGCGGCGTGCGACATGCGGCGGTTGCGGGCCGGCGGGTTCGTTCGCGGTGGAGACGAACGAGCCGTCGGCGAAGTGCTGCTCCATCGTGGTGCGCCCGCAGATCCAGGCGTCGCCGCGCAGGGCCTCGCCCGTGGCTTCGTACTCGCCTTCGCCGGTGACGGCGTCGAGCGCTTCGCCGTCGATTCGCCCGTCGATGGACGAGAGCATGTGGCAGATGACGCGGGGTCTCATGGCCGTCCTTTCTCGCCGCTCAGCGCGCCTTGAGCGAGGCCATGTCGATGGAGAAGCGGTAGCGTACGTCCGACTTGAGCAGCCGCTCGTAGGCGTCGTTGACCTTCTGGATCGGGATGATCTCCACGTCGGCGGTGATGCCGTGCGTGCCGCAGAAGTCGAGCATCTCCTGCGTCTCGGCGATGCCGCCGATGCTCGAGCCCGAGAAGCTCCGGCGCCCAAGGATGAGGCCGAAGGCCGACACGCCCAGCGGCTTGGACGGGGCGCCGACGATGCAGAGGTGGCCGTCGCGGCGCAGCAGGTTCAGGTAGGCGTTCAGGTCGTGGTCGGCGGAGACCGTGTCGAGGATGAAGTGGAAGCTGGAGGCGTGCTTCCTCATCTCCTCGGCGCTGGTCGACACCACGACCTCGTCCGCGCCCAGGCGCCTGGCGGCCTCGCGCTTGCCGGGCGAGGTGGTGAAGACGACGACTTGGGCGCCGAACGCGTGCGCGAACTTCACGCCCATGTGCCCCAGGCCGCCCAGCCCGATGACGCCGACCTTCTGGCCCTTGGTGACGCCCCAGTGCCGCAGCGGGGAGTAGGTGGTGATGCCCGCGCAGAGCAGCGGCGCGGCGCCCGCCAGCTCCAGGTTCTTGGGCACGCGCAGCACGAAGCGCTCGTCGACGACGACGCTCTCCGAGTAGCCGCCATGCGTGACGCCGCCCAGGTGCTTGTCCGGGGAGCCGTAGGTCAGCGTCATGTTCGGGCAGAACTGCTCGAGGCCTTCCTTGCAGTGCGGGCAGGTGCCGTCGGAGTCGACCATGCAGCCGACGCCGACCAGGTCCCCGGCCTTGTGGCGGGTCACCGCCGAGCCGACCTTGGTGACCCGGCCGACGATCTCGTGGCCGGGGACGACGGGGTAGGCCGGCGACATGAAGGCGCTCCACTCGTTGCGGACGAAGTGGAGGTCGGAGTGGCAGATGCCGCAGTAGAGGATCTCGATCTGGACGTCGTGCTCGCTGGGGTCGCGCCGGGCGATCTGGTCGGCGGCGAGCGGCGAGGTGGCGCTGGCGGCGGAGTAGGCTCTGGCGTGGAACATGGGCGTGCGTCCTTTCGTTCGACCTGCGTGGCAGGGCTCGTCGGTCGCCGGCCCTGGGTCCGTCCTCCGACGGTGGCTATCCGGCGGTCCGTGGACTGGGAAGGTAATGCTGGCCTGCGGGCGGGCGGTATCCCGGTTGTGGACAGTTCTTGCCTAAACCTGCACGCTGCCCGCTGGAGGAAGCCATGGCCCGACCTCGCACGCTCGCCCAGTTGCTGGAGAAGGAGACGCGGGGCGCCGACGGGAGCCACCCGACGCCTGTCTCGGCGCTGACGCTGTACCGCCACTCGGCGCCCCTGCCGCCGACCGACATCCTCTACGAGCCGGCGCTGTGCGTCATCGCCCAGGGCGCCAAGCGGATCCACTTCGGCGAGAAGGACTACCGCTACGACGCCGAGCGGTACCTGCTGGTCGCGGCGGACGTGCCGGCGATGGCGCAGGTGATCGAAGCGACGCCCGAGACGCCCTACCTGGGGCTGAAGCTGGTGCTGGACCCGCTCGAGGTGAGCGAAGTCGTCGCGCAGCTGGGGCCGCAGCCTCAGTGCCCGCCGGCGCGCGCGCTCGCCGTGAGCACGCTCGACGCGCCGCTGCTCGACTGCCTCTGCCGGATGATCTCGCTGCTCGAGGATCCCCAGGACGCCCAGGTCGTCGCTCCGCTCGTCCGCCGGGAGATCACCTACCGGCTCTTGATGGGGCCGGAGGGGCCGCGGCTGCGGCAGGTCGTCTCCGGCGCCGACCAAGGGCAGCGGATCACGCACGTGCTGCGCTGGCTCAAGGCGCACTTCGCCGAGCCGCTGCGCGTCGACGCGCTGGCCAGGCAGGCGGGGATGAGCCCGTCCGCGCTGCACCGCCACTTCAAGGAGGTGACGGCGCTGAGCCCGCTGCAGTTCCAGAAGCGCCTGCGGCTCCAGGAGGCGCGGCGGCTGATGCTGGGCGGGGCCCTGGACGCGGCCGAGGCCAGCTTCAAGGTGGGCTACGAGAGCCCGTCGCAGTTCAGCCGCGAGTACCGGCGGTTGTTCGGCGCTCCGCCGCGGCGGGACGTCGAGACCTTGCGGCAGGGGCAGGCGCCGGCGCCCGTGGTGTCCCTGCACGACGCGAAGCGAAAGAGCGGCGCCCCACGGCTCGTGGCCGCCGCCGAGCACTGACGCCTCGTCCCCTGAGCGCTGCGAAGAATGGGCAAGAACCCGCGAGGACCGGGATACCGGCCCAAGGCGCGAGGTCTCTACGATTCGGCCTGGCTTTGGATAAGCGAGGCTCACTCTCGATGAAGACTCTCATCGCCTTCTATTCGCGCAGGGGCTCGAACTACGTCGACGGGGACATCGTGGACCTGCCGCTCGGGAACACCGAAGTGGCGGCCCAGACGATCCAGAAGCGGACCGGCGGCGAGCTGTTCCGCATAGAGACCGTCAAGCCGTACCCGGCCGACTACCACGAGACCACCGAGGTCTCGCGGCAGGAGCTTCGGCAGAAGGCGCGGCCCGCGCTCGTCGCGCCGGTGGCGGACGTCGCCGCGTTCGACGTGGTCGTCCTCGGCTATCCCAACTGGTGGGGCACGATGCCGATGGCGGTGTGCACGTTCCTCGAGGCGCAGCGGTGGTCGGGCAAGACGATCCTGCCGCTGTGCACGCACGAGGGCAGTGGGCTCGGCCGGAGTGAGGCCGACCTTCGCAAGCTCTGTCCTGGCGCCAAGGTCCTCGGCGGTCTCGCGATTCGCGGCAGCGGCGTTCGCTCGGCCGAGGCTGAGATTGCGGAGTGGCTCGACGCGTCGCGGCTGTTCGGCTGACCCGTCGCCACTGCGCGCGGCGCGCGGGCCTCCCCGCTGCCCCCTCCCAAACTGCGGGAGGGGGTCCGCTCATCGCCTTCGGCCGCCCTGGTCGGAGCTCCTCGGCCGGCCTTCTGCCGTAGGTGGGCGCTGCGTCCTCAGGCCTCGGCCCAATCCACCCATATGATCGATGCGGGCCTCGAAGTGACGTGCGTCACCATCCGAGCGCAAGTCCCGTCTCTCAAGCGAAGAGCCGTCCGGAGCGGGTCCGGACGGCTCATGGCTGGCGACGTCCGGGGGGGGGACGCCGTCCTGCCGGTGGGCTGCCTAGGGGCTCGGTGTCACGCGCGTCAGCACGAGGTTTATCGAATCGAAGACTCCAAAGGCGGAGTCGCCGTTGACGACGATATCGAAGCGCCAATTCCACTGCGTATCGTTCGCGGTGCAGCCCGAGGAGTTACAGAGGCAGGTGTTTTCCATGTTGCAGTGGTCGAGTTGGCTGCATGCGACCGTCTGGTTCTGGTTGGTTTCGGAATTCGTCAGGAAGCAGGACCGCTCGCCGCTGGGCGTCGTCGTCCAGCCTGCCGCCCCCAGGCTCGGGAGGCACGTGTACCTGTTGTCGTTGGGGGCCAACCGGTAGGAGGTCTGAATCTCGCACCAGGACCTGTAAATCTCGTGCGCATTGGCGTGGAAGGTAGTCCGGTGTCCGTCAATCTTTCCGCCAAGGATGGTGTAGGGGAGGCCGAGGATGGGCGCGGCGTCCCATCCGTTCTGCAGGAGGCTCTGGTCAGGGTAGTCGGAGGTCGGGTCTGTGGCTGGAGGGAGCGTGACCGGGGCCGTGTGAATGCCGAAGGTGAGCGTGCCGCACAGGCCGGTCGCGTTCGCTCCGACGATGTCGAGACGAACGGTGCTGAACTCGTCACCGATCTCGGAGCCCATGTAGTAGCCCTCCCAGCGCCCCACGAAGAGCGGCGACTCATCTCCCGTCACGCAGGCATTCGCCGCCGCCGGCCAATCGGGGAGTTCCGTCCCAGCCCAGGTCCCAGCGTCTGGCGCCAAGGTAGTGCAGCCACTTCCCTGGCACTCGGCCACCGGCTGATCGAAGCGGAAGTCGCAGGCGGCGCAGAGCAGGGCAGCAGCGAGGATGACAACGTAATGGCGGTGATTCGTCTTCATGGTTTCGACCTCCCTTTACCCTGCTCTACGGACCCGCTCTGCCCGCAATCGGAATTTCTCTCAGAAGCTTCCGGAGACCGACGCCGCCACGCCCAACGGAGTCGGCGCCGCGCCCACGGAGATCGCCGCCTGCTCGCGCCAGTCGACGACGAGCAGCACGGCTCCTGCGATGGCGGCGGCCCCTGCCACGCCGGCGAGCACCCGCGAGGCGTTGACGCGGTCGACCGTGGTCGCCCGGAAGATGTCCGAACCTTCCTGCGTCCGGGCGTTGAGGTACTGCCGGTGAGAATCGGCTGCGAGCGCGTAGGCCATCCCACTCGATGCGCCCAGGAGCGCCGCGGCGCCCAGCGTCCCGGCGCCCCACACCACCTTGGCGCGCGGTCCCGCGGACTTGGCCAGCTCCAGCCGAGCGGTGTCCTCGACCCACGCTCGCTCCGCCATGGCGTCGCGATAGAAGCTGACGCCGTACGGCACCAGGAAGAGGTTCTTGCGGAACGAGCGCTCGACGCTGCCGCGGGCCCGCTCGGTCCGGGGCTCGAACTCGAGCTGCGCGGCGGCGACCTTCGGCTGGTCCGGCAGCAGCGCCTCGCGCTCGTAGCTGCGCAGCCAGAACGGCGCCTGGCCGACGAGCGAGACCCGGACACCCTGTTCCGGGCTCGGGTGGAAGTCGGCGACGCGCACCCCGGCGGCGTCCTCGAGGTAGTACTGCCCCGCCTGCTCCGGCTCGACCTCCAGCACCGGGGCCTGCGACGCCCGAAGGTTGACGAGCGGCACGTCCCGGCGCGACGTCGGCGGGCGATAGAAGACGCGCAGCCGCGCCCGGGGCACGTCGATGGCGGAGTTCGCCGCCTCGACGAAGGCCGCCGCCTCGTCGTAGGTGACCCGCCCGTCGCGGTCGACGTCCGCCGGGCCCAACAGGCCGCTGCGCAGCTCGTGGGAGAAGATGCCCGCCTCCCAGTGGCTCCACTCGTGCGTCTCCGAGGTCGTCGACGTGGCGAGCAGCACGCCGGTGTTGGGGTAGCTCGCGAGCTCCTCGGCGCGCAGGAAGTCGCGGATGGCCGCCCGGTAGTCGCCTTCCTTCTCGCGCTCGCCGCGCTTGAGCACGAAGAAGTAGGCGTAGCAGGCGTCGAGGACGAGGTGGTTGAAGGTCGCCGGCGAGCGGGCCAGCACCTCGTGGTACAGCTCGCTGCGCGTCAGGCGGGCGTCGGCGAGGTTGACGTAGCCCTCGTGGTTCGCCCCCAGGCTGCCGTGCCCCGTGTAGAGGAAGTAGAAGTGCGTCTCGAGGCCCGCCTTGCGGTCGGCGCGGATCGCCGCGAACTGGCGCTCGATGGCGGCGAGGACGTCGGCTCGCCGTGGAGGGATCGCCACCTTCGCGGCCTCCGGGTGGCGCCGCGCAGCGTCCGCGTCGAACCGCGCGAGGAGCTCCGCCTGCGTGCCCACCGCCCGGAACAGCTCCAGGTACTTGGCGCCGTCGTCGACGGCGAACGAGAGCGGCGCGACGCCCTCGTCCAGGCTCTCGTTGTTCGAGACGATGACCGCATAGCGCTTGGACGGCTCGGCGGCGCGAGCGCCTGTGACGGCGAGGAGCAGCGGCGCCAGCACGGCCCAGGGGATGAATGGCTTCACGAAGGTCACGGGCGTCTCCACCGTCAGGGCCTACCGGCGATCTCCACGCGCAGCGAGTGCTCCAGTACGCCCTCTCCCAGGCGCAGCGGCTCGAGGGCCTCCAGACGCTGGCCTTGAGCGCGCACGGCTCGCTCGATCTCGGATTCCGCGAGCGGCTCGGACGAGAAGAGGGCCGTCACCCGCAGCCACCCGGAACGGTGCCGGACGCGCAGGCGGAACCCGTCGCCGAACGGCTCGTCCGACAGGAGCCCCTCGAGCTGCGTCGCCGGGTAGTACCAGCGCAGCCGGCCGTCCTCCTGGACCCCGAAGAGGCAGACATAGCGCGCCGCGGGGTCCAGGTCCGTCCAGGTGAAGGTCACCACGTCGTCGATCGTGAGCGCGGGCGACTCGTCGACGCCCTTGGGCAGGGCGCGGAACATCCGGACGCCCACGCTCGCGCTCCTGGGGACCTGCTGCCCGCGGGCGACGATGCCGACCAGGCCCAGCTCCGGGTCGAGGGGCACGCGGTCCGACGGCGCGCGCAGCGCGAAGACGAGCGCGGCGATGCAAGCGGCCGCGGAGGCGGCAATCCATGCCGGGCGCCGCCACGCGCAGGAAGAGCGTGAGGCGGAGGGCAGGGGATCCTCGGGCCCGAGCCGGTCCAGCAAGGCGGCTTCGACGCGCTCGATCGCGAAGACGCTGGGGACCCCGCTCAGCGAGGACTGCAGCGCGTCATAGCGCGCGTAGCGGGCGGTGCAGTCCGGGCAGCCGGCCAGCTCTCGCAGCAGCGACCGCCGAGCCCGGGGGCTGAGCCGTCCCGTGAAGAGGCGCTCGAGTCGCCAGCGAGCCAAGGCATGGAGGTGGAGGCTCATGTCGCCCCCAGCATCAGGAGGGTGAGGAGCGTGACCTTCCGCAGCCCGCTCCGGCCGTAGGTGAAGCCCTGGAAGTAGCCCAGCTCCTTCATCCGGACGAAGAAGCGCTTCTGCAGGCGCGGCTCGTCGGACTTGATGCGGTGCTGGGTCACGCCCAGCGCCTGGGCGGTCTGCGCGATGGTCTTCCCGCTGCGGAACCGCGCCTCGAACAGCGCGCGCTCGTAGGGGTCGAGGGAGGCCAGGAAGGCTGCGACGTGCGCCTGGAGCTCCTGGGCGTCGAGGTCCGCCGCGCTGGCCAGGTCCGGCGTCTGCCCCTCGTCCGGCGGCTCCGAGACCAGCACCTCGCGGCTCTGGCCGCGGACGAGGTCCAGGACGTGGTTGCGGGCGATGGTGAGCAGGTAGTTCCGATAGGGACGGACGCCGTCGTAGGCGAGCCGGGCCGACGGCTGGAACGCTCGCGCGAAGATCTCCTGCACGGCCTCTTCCCTCGCCCACGGCAGCGTGAATCCCCGGAACACCAGCGACCTGCCTCCGCTCTCGTACGAGAAGCCGTCCGTCAGCAGCCCGAACACGGCCCGCGAGTACTCGCGGTACACCTCCATCAGCGCGGACCGGTCCCCGCGCCGGAACGCCTCGAGGAGCTCCCGGTCTTCTGCCAAGCGAGTCATCGTCTTCTTCTACGGGATACGGAGCAGGGGACGGGCAGGGCGGGATTTGTGGCCGGGCACCGCAAGTGGCTGGATCGACAAGGCCTCGCGCGGCCGGGCGCCCGAAGGCGCGACTCCGATATCACATCCAGCGGTCGTTGCCGTCCGGGCGCTGCACCGTTATCGACGACCAGGCGATCGTCGGGAGGCGTCCATGGATTCGCGCAAGGCGGCAGGCAAGGCGGGCAGGGCGAAGGCCGTCGGCGGGGCGAGGGCGAGCAAGGCCTCGCGGCCACGCGCTGCGACGAAGACCGCGACCAAGCCCGAGCCGTCGCAGCTCCTCGCGGGCGGCAATCCGCGCATCGCCAAGGCCGACGGCGACGCCCCGGTCCAGGCCTACCTCGCCGCGATGCCGGGCTGGAAACGCGAGGTCGGCCGCCGCCTCGACGCGCTCATCGAGCGGACCGTTCCGAACGTGCGCAAGGCGGTGAAGTGGAACTCCCCGCTCTACGGCGTCGAAGGCCAGGGCTGGTTCCTGGGGCTCCACGTCCTCACCCACTCCGTGAAGGTGGCCTTCTTCCGCGGCGCGTCGCTGCGGCCGCTCCCGCCGGGAGCGAGCAAGAGCGCACAGACGCGCTACCTCGACCTGCGCGAGGGCGAGCTGGACAAGGCGCAGCTGGCGGCGTGGGTGGAGCAGGCGGCCGCGCTGCCGGGCTGGGAGCCGTAGGCGAGCCCCAGAAATGCAGAAGCCCGGCCCACGAGGGACCGGGCTTCGCGATGTGTCCTCTAGCGAGGAATCACATGGGGCGGACGTTCGACGCCTGCAGGCCCTTGGGGCCCTTGGTCACGTCGAACTGGACCTTCTGGCCCTCGGCGAGGGTGCGGAAGCCCTCGATCTGGATCGCGGTGTGGTGGCAGAAGACATCCTCGCCGCCGTCGTCCTGCTGGATGAAGCCGAAGCCCTTCGCATCGTTGAACCACTTCACGGTACCGGTAGCCATTTTGAGAATTCTCTTTTCTTCGCCAGGCCCAAAGGCAGGAGCGCCTTCGGTTTCCCCCAGACGCTGAGAGGGAGAACTCAGATATCCCAGGGATCGGGCGGAAGTCCAGGGGGCTGCACGCTCCCCCTCTCTCGGCGCCTACTCGTCGTCGACCTCTTCGTCCTCTTCTCGGTCGTCCTCGACCTCGACGTCGACGTCGGCGTCGGCCTCGAGGCCCTCCTCCGGTTGCTCGACGACGGCCGCCTTCTTCTTCTTGGACTTCTTGTCGGTGGCCTTGGCGGTGGGCTTGGGCAGGTGCTTGGCGATCTTGGCGACGATCTCCTCAGCCTCGGAGGCATCCAGGCCCGCGGGGACCAGGAGGTCCCGGTAGCGGCTGACGTTCAGGAAGGGGCGCCGCCCGCCGTCCTCGAACACCATGTAGAACTTGCTGGGCGTCTCCTCGACGATGAGGCCGGCGCCCCACTCCGCGTGGCTGGTGTGGCGGTAGAGCACGGGCTTCGATGACTTGCTGGACTTGGCCAAGGTGTTCGTCTCCTCTTCTTCAGGGCGTCTCGAGAATGTTGCGGGGACCGGTGGTGGAGACGGGGCGCAGGATCCTGCGCACCTCCGGCTTGTTGAACTTGCCGGCCAGGGCGTCCTTGACGCTGCGGTCGAAGCGCACCTTCCCCGTCGCCACCTCGCGTAGCGCGAGGACCGGCGCCTTGTTCTTGGGGTGCTCGACGAGCGGCCGGGCACCGGCCATCAGCTGCCGCGATCGCTTGGTCGCGAGCACGACGAGCGCGAAGCGGTTGTCCACCTGCATGATGCAGTCTTCGACGGTAACTCGCGCCATCTGCCATCTCGATTCTGTCGCACGAAGCGACGCAAGAGCACACTCCACCCCTGCGCAAGGCGGGGAATCGAACCCCGGACCGAGCGAGTTGGGCGCCCGTTGCGTGATCGATCGCCGGCACCATACACCCACGGCGCCGGAAGGCCTACCGGAGTGCTCGGGCGGCCTGACTAAGGGGGGTCGACCTGGCCCGTCACCCGTTCGGCTCCTTGGCCGGGTCGGGCGAGGCTCCGGTCGCCTCGAGCTTCGCCCGCTCTTCCTTCTCGAGCTTGCGCTGCTTGCGCTTGGCTTCCTTCTCCTGCTGCCACTCCAGGCGTGCGAGTTCCTTCTGCCGCTTCACGAACGAGGGGTTCTGGGCCAAGAGGTTCTCCTTGGGGCACATGTAGCAGACTGCGCGCCAAAGTGCTGGAGTTCCTCGGGGGGCGGTTGCTCGCGCAGGGCTTCGCCAGCCGGTCAGCGGCTCGGGGAGCGGCGGCGGGCCAGGTCCCAGCGCTCGTGAGGTTCCCGCTGAAGCCGCGGGAGCCAGCGGCGTCGGCCCGGCAGGACGACCGAGGTCCGGGCGGAGAGCTCCGCCGGCGCTTCAGCGCCCCGGCCCGTCAGCGTCGCGCTCCAGGACGGCGACGTTCACCTCGGCCCGGGCTTCGAAGCCGAGGTCGCGGTAGAGCGCGATGGCGGTCGCGTTGGTGGTCCACACGTGCAGGAACGCGCGCTCGCCCCGCTCCTGGATGTTCGCGGTGACCGCCGCGGACAGGCGCCGGGCGAGGCCCTGACCTCGGAAGTCGGGGTGCGTGCACACGCCGCTGACCTCGGTGTGGCCGGCAAAGCGCAGGCGCTCGCCCGCCATGGCGGCCAGCCGGCCGTCTCGGCGGATGCCGAGAAAGCGGCCCATCCGGTGGGTGCGGGTGAGGAAGGGCCCAGGCTCGGTGAGCCTGGCGAGCGAGAGCATCTCGGGCGCATCGTCGTCCGACAGCACTTCGAGGTCCACGCCGGGTTCGGGCGAGACCGGCCGGGTCGCGACCATCTGCAGGCCCCTGCCCGTCTTGGCCGCGCGAAGGCCCGGCGGAATCACGATGGCCGGCACCTGCAGGACATAGACGCGGTCGTCGGAGCGTACGAGCCCCGCCAGCGCCTGCTGGGCCTCGGGCGCGTCGTCGCGCGCCGAGGCGAAGACGTTCACCTCGCGCACGAACCGCCTGGCGCGCTCGTCGCCCTCGGCGAGCGGGGCATGGAAGGTGGTGAGCGACGCCCAGACGGGCCGATCGAGGTCGTGCATGGCGGGGATTCTCCCTTGGAGAAGCCCGCGGGTCGACCACCGTCAGACGGACGCGCGGCCTCAGCTCAGGGACGGAGGCGCCGTGCCCGGGGCACCGTGGAGGGCGTCGTGCCTCGCCGCGGCGGAGACCTGCTCGAGGGCGTTCTCCAGCGCTCCGAGGTCGGGCGGCTTGGCGAGGTGCCGGTCGAACCCCGCCAGCTTCGAGCGCTCGAGGTCCTCCGGGGCCGCATACCCACTGAGCGCCACGAGCGGCGCGGACCTGAGCTCCGGGTCCGCGCGCAGGCGCCTCGCGACCTCGAACCCGTCCATCTCCGGCAGGCCGATGTCGCAGAGGATCACGTCGGGGTGGAGCGCGTGGGCCTTCTCGATGCCCGCCAGGCCCGTGGCCGCGGTCTCCACCTGGTGCCCGTCGAGCTCGAGCGCCTCCTTGAGGGTCTCGGCCGCGTCGACGTTGTCCTCGATGACGAGGACGCGGAGCGCGCTCTTCTCGGGGCGCGCGCTGGACAGCGGCGGCGGCCGGACGGGGGCCACCTGCTCGTCGAGCGGGAGGCTGAGGATGAACTCCGCCCCCTTTCCGGCGCCCTCGCTGCGGGCGGAGACGCTCCCGCCGTGCATCTCCACCAGGCCCTTGACGAGCGCCAGGCCCAGCCCGAGCCCGCCCTTGCTGCGGTCGAGCGTCACGTCGGCCTGCACGAAGGGCTGGAAGAGCTTGTTGAGGAGGTCCGAGGCGATCCCCGCGCCATTGTCCCGGACGTGGATGGCGGCGCGGTGGCCGTCGGAGTCGAGGTGCAGCTCGACCCAGCCGCCGCGCGGGGTGAACTTCACCGCGTTGCCCAGGAGGTTCCCCACGGCCTGGGAGAGCCGGGTCGGGTCGCCCGCGGTGTAGAGGCCCCCGGCGCAGGTCTCCACCCGCAGCTCGACGCCCGCGGCCCTGAAGACGGCGCGGTGGTCCTCCGCCGTGCGGCGCAAGAGCTCGCACAGCTCGAGGCGCTCCTTCTGCAGGCGGACCTTCCCTCGCGAGATCCGGGTGACGTCGAGCAGGTCGTCGATGAGCCGGGTCATGTGCTGGACCTGGCGCCCGATGACCTCCTGCGCCCGCTGGGCCTGCTGCCCGCCGGGGGCCGCGCGCTCCAGGATGTAGAGGCTGTTGCGGATCGGCGCGAGCGGGTTGCGCAGCTCGTGCGAGAGCATCGCCAGGAAGGAGTTCTTCTGCTCGTCCGCCTCACGCAGGGCCTGCATCAGCCGCTCCTGCTCCTCCTGGGCCCGGCGCAGGTCGGTGACGTCCCGGGCCACCACCACCGCCCCGTCGATCTGGCCGAGCGGGTTGCGAATCGGCGCGAAGCTGTAGCTGCCGACCCACCGCTCTCCGCTGTCCCGGCGTCGCAGGGCGTACACCGCGCTGGCGGCGCTCTCGCCTCGCAGCGCCCGGGGGATCGCCCAGCGCTCCACCGGGGCCGCGCGGCCGTCGGGGAGGCTCGCCTCCACCAGGCGGGAGAAGCTCGGCGAAGGACCGCGCGCACTCCTCCCGGCTCTTGAACCGGTGGAAGGTGGCGAACGCGTCGTTGAATTCGACGAACCGGCCCTCGGCATCCGACACGACCATCGCGTCGGTCATGGAGGCCAGCGCGGCGTCGAGCTTGGACCGGCTCTCCAACAGCTCCTGCAGGGCCTGCCTCTGGTCGTGGACGTCGGTGTTGAAGCCGAACCAGCGCACGATGCTCCCCTGCGCGTCGCGGGCGGGCTCGGCGCGGGTCAGGTGCCAGTGCCAGGTGCCGTCGGCTCGGCGGATGCGGTGGGTCACCTCGTAGGGCGTCCCGGTGCCCAGCGCCCGGTTCCAGGCCTCCAGGGTCAGCGCGGCGTCGTCGGGGTGGATGAGCCCCTGCCACGCCCAGGTCCCGTCGTCGTTGAGCGAGGCGCCCGAGTACTCGCTGATGCGGCGGCTGCAGTAGTCGACGGTGCCGTCCGGCCGCGCAGCCCAGACGATCTGCGGCATGGTGTCGGCCAGCTGCCGGAAGAGCTGCTCGCTCTGGCGGAGCGCCGCCTCCGCGCGCCGCCGCTCGGTCACGTCCAGCACGTAGGCGACGCCGCGCTCCAGGTCTCCATCGAAGAGCGCGGCGCCGATGAGCACGGCCACCCGCGAGCCGTCCTTGCGGAAGAACTCCTTCTCGTAGGGCGTGTCCTCGCCGGTGGCCCGGACCTCGGCGACGGAGCGCGCGTCCGCGGAGACGTACTCGGGGGGCGTCATCTCGTCCCAGCGCAGCCGCCCCGCCTCCAGGTCGGCGCGGGCGTAGCCGACCATCGCCAGGAACTGGTCGTTGGCGTCGAGGACGCCGCCGTGCAGGTCGAAGTAGAGGACCCCGATGAGGCGGGAGTCGAAGAGGCGCCGCAGCCGCGCCTCGCTCTCGCGCAGCGCCGCCTCGGCGCGCCGCAGGTCGGTGATGTCCAGGTTGACGTCGACGGCGCCGAGGATCCTCCCGGACGGGTCGAGGATGGGCGCGGCGCTGTTGAGGATGGTGCCGCGCGTGCCGTCGAAGCGCTCGATGTCCGCCAGCTGTCCGAGGACGGTCTCACCGCGGGAGACGGCTCTCGCCAGCGCCCACTCGCCCGCGGGGATGGGCTGCTGCGTGTCCGGGTAGAAGCCCCTGGACGCGCCGTCGTCGTCGGGCCTCGTCACCGGCCTCTCGCCCGCCCAGACCTTCCGGGCGCTCTGGTTGGACTCGACGACGCGCCCGCTGGCATCGGTGATGAAGACGCCCACCGGCAGCGTCGCCAGGATGGTCTCGAGGCGGCGCTTCTCCCCGAGCACGTCGTCCTGGGCCCGCTTCTTCTCCGAGATGTCCTGCGCCACGGCCACGAAGCAGCGCTCCTGCCCGCACTCGGCGCTGATCGAGGCGGTGAGGTTGATCCAGACCGGGCTCTGGTCCTTGCGGACGTAGCGCTTCTCCATCGAGTAGGTGGCGATCTCGCCCCGCGCCAGCCGGGAGGCCTGCGCGAGGTCCGCGGCGAGGTCGTCGGGGTGGGTGATGCTCTGGAAGGTGCGGCCCACCAGCTCGGCGGGCGCGTACCCGACGATCTCGGCGTAGCGCTCGTTCACCTCCAGGAACCGGCCGTCCAGGCTCAGGCGGGCGATGCCCACGGCGGCCTGGTGGAAGACGGAGCGGAAGCGCGCCTCGCTGTCGCGCAGGGCCTGCCCGGCCCGCTTCTGCTCGGTCGTGTCGCGGACGATCTTCGAGGCGCCGATGAGGCGCCCGTCCCTTCCGCGCAAGGGCGAGACCGTCACCGAGACGCTGCGGCGCTGCCCGTCCTTGGTGAGCCGCTCCGCCTCGTAGTGGCTCACCCGTTCGCCCGCGAGGATGCGGGTGAGGATGTTCGCGTCCACCTGCTTCCTCTCGGGCGGGAAGAGCATGGCGATCGGCTGGCCCAGGGTCTCTTCGGCCGGGTAGCCGAAGAGGCGCTCTGCCCCCTGGTTCCACGAGAGGATCCTGCCCTCCACGCTCTCGGCCACGATGGCGTCGTCCGAGTCCTCGACGATGGCCGCGAGCTGGGCCAGCTCCGACTCGGCCCGCCGGCTCGCGGTGATGTCGCGGTGGGTCTCGAGCACCCGGCGGCGGCCGGACCGGCCGAGGGCGAGCTGCATCTTCGAGGAGACGATGACCTCCCGCCCGTCCTTGGTGGTGTGGGCGAGCTCGCCGTCCCAGCGGCCGCAAGCCTCGAGCCGGGCCTCGATGGCGGCGAGCGGCTCTGGGAACCGGGTCCTGAGGAGGTCGTGCGAGGACCGTCCGAGCGCTTCTTCGGCTGCGAAGCCGTAGAGCGCCTCGGCCCCCCGGTTCCAGGTCTGGATGCCCACGCCTGGCGCCCAGACGAAGATGGCGTCGTGAGCGAGGCTCAACAGCTCGGCGCGGTCCCGCGCCTCCTCTCCTTGCGCCCGGAGCGCGAGGCGGGAGCGCCGCTGCGCGCCGCCCATGCCGGCCAGGAACAGCGCGACGAGGACGAAGGCCAGGAGCTGGTGGACGACGAGCGGGTTGCTCACCACTATCCCGTGGGGCTCGAAGAGGAGGGACAGGCCCAGGGTGGCGACGAACAGGCTTGCCGCCGCCGGTCCGAAGCCCAGGACGAGCGCGACCGCGCTGACGGCCGCCAGCGGGACCAGGTAGCGAACGCCGCCGAAGAGAGGGGCCGTGGCGAAGGTCACCGCGAGGGCGAGCGCACCGGAGAGGAGCGCCATCGCATAGGCGACGAGGCGACGCGGCGCGTGCCGCTCGGCCCAGCCCTTGGCGACGGAGCCCCAGACGCTCCCTGCTGCCTCGTCGGATCGCTGGGCTGTGACCCTGGTCGTCCCGCGCACGCCGATCGCCCTTCCGGAGTCTAGAAACACCGCGAAGCGTCGCGATCACGCCGGTGGCGCGGTGCGGGCGCCGGGCGAGCGGGAGCGCTCATGGAGTCGGGGCGCGCCTGCGCGGCGCGCGGCCGAAGGGGGACCCGCCGCGGATCGACGGGCGCGCCGTCCGTCGCCTGGCTGCCGTCGACGACGTCAGAGCGTGACGAGCTGGTACTGGGGGTTCCCCATCGCCAGGGTCTTCATGTACGCCAGCTGGTGCAGGCCCTGCCGGGTCTCGATCCGCTCCTTGAGGTCGTGAAGCTCGGCCTCCGGCAGCTGGTACACGAGGTCGATGGAGGCCTGCTCGACGGCCAGAAGGTCGGTCGAGGCCAGGATGCCCAGGTCGCGCGCCTTGACGGGAGCGGCCGTCACCCCGGCGCAGTCGCAGTCGACCGACATGTTGCGCAGCACGTTGATGAAGACGATCCGCTGGCCGAAGTGGTCGATGACCGCCTTGGCGGACTCGACCATGTTCTCCTGGAACGGCTCCCCCTTCAGCCACGCTTCGTAGTGCTCGTTGTCCGGCGCGTCGTGGATCTGCTTCTTGCCGACGGGGCCGTCCGCGCAGCCGATGGCGATGTTCTTGAGCGAGCCGCCGTAGCCGCCCATGGCGTGTCCCTTGAAGTGGGTCAGCACCACCATGGAGTCGTAGTCGAGCAGGTGCTTGCCGACCGATACCTCCTTGAAGCGCCGCCCGCCCTTGACCGGGAGCGTCGTCGCGCCGTCCTCGTCCAGGATGTCCACGCGGCAGAAGTCCCAGCCATTGATCTTGAGGGTCTCGCGGTGATCCGCGGTGGTGAAGCGCTTGCCCTTGTAGAGGGTGTTGGTCTCCACCAGGCTGCTCTCCGGGATTCGCTGCTGCAGCGCCTTGACCAGGTCTCGCGGCAGGATGTTGGGGCCGTTCGGTTCGCCCGTGTGCACCTTGATGGCGACCTTGCCGCCGATGGTCTGGCCGATGCGCGAGTAGATCTCGACCAGGCTCTGGGCCGTCAGGTCCCGGGTGAAGAAGACCTGGGCGCGGCCGGCCGTGGCGCTGGTCTCGCCCGGGCTGGACGCTGGGGAGGAGGCTGGGGAGGAGGCTCGGCGCCGCGCGCCGTCGGTCGCACACCCCGCCACGAGAACCACGCCACCGAGCGCGGTGGCGCCGGCCTTGATGAGGTCGCGACGGGTGAGCAAGGCGCCGCGCGGTTCGGTCTCGGTGCAGGGCGTGCTCTCGAGCTGCTTCTTCATGGGGCTTCTCCGTCGGCAAAGGGTGGAGGCCGGGTGCCAAGGCAGTTCCGCAAGCGGCTCCGAGGCTATCGAAGCGGCCTGGGCGGGCGGTATCCCGAGACTGGAGAGTTGTTGCCTAATCCTGCAGGCCGGCGACCGGAGATGGAGACAGCGAGGCTCTCTGCGTCTACAGATCGGCGCCGCCGTCAGACCTACGTCGTCGGTGTGCCGTCAGGGGGTCCCGTGAGAACGAAGGTGCGCAGCAACGCAGACGACCTGCGAGGCGCCAGCCGCCTCGCCGTGGAGGCGACCCGAGGCGTGACGGACCTCGTCGAGGAGATGCATCTGCGGATCGCCGGCGGCCCCGATCTCCTCGGCAGACCTCTGCGCGTCGCCGTCCGGGTCTTCGCGGGGCCGGTCTTCGGGATCATCCGCGGCGTCACGACCCTCGTCGGGGCGAGCCTCGAGGCGGCGCTGGAGTCCCTGGCCCCGCTCATCGGGGAGAGCGCGCCGGGGCCGGAGCGCGAGGCCGTGCTCGCTGCGCTGAATGGTGTGGTCGGGGACTACCTCGAGGCCACGGGCAATCCGCTCGCGATACCGATGCGCCTGCGCGTCGACGGCCAGCCGCTCGAGCTGGCGGGGAAGGCGCTTCGAAGAGCGCTCCCCGACGCCAGCGGCAAGGTGCTGGTCTTCGTCCACGGCTCGTCGACGAACGACCTGCACTGGGCACGAAGGGCCCAGGGCCGGAGAGCCGCGCTCGCCCGGGAGCTCGGCTGCACGGCCATCGACCTGCACTACAACACCGGGCTGCACATCTCGACCAACGGGCGAGGGTTCGCCGAGCTCCTCGAGGAGCTCGTCCAGGAGTGGCCGGTGCCGGTCGACGAGCTGGCGATCGTCGGCCACAGCATGGGCGGACTCGTCGCCCGCAGCGCCTGCCATGCCGCCAGCCTCGCCGGGCATACGTGGCTCGAGCAGCGGCTGCGCAAGCTGGTGTGCCTCGGGTCTCCGCACCACGGCACGTTGCTCGAGCGCGCGGGGAACCTCGTCGGCGCCGCCATGGGGGTCAGCTCCTATTCGGCTGCGTTCGCGCGGCTCGGCAAGCTCCGGAGCGCGGGCATCACCGACCTGCGCTACGGCAGCGTGCGCGACGAGGACTGGGATGGACACGACCGCTTCGCACTGGGCGCCGACCGCCGGCAGCCCGTCCCGCTCCCGGAGGGCGTGGAGTGCTTCGCGGCGGCGGCGTCGACGACTCGCAACCCCGGCCCGAGACGCCGGTCCGGAGGGAGGCGAGGCGCCGAACCGATGTCGGGCGGGCGACTCCGGGGCGACGGGCTGGTCTCGGTCGACAGCGCGCTCGGGCGCCATCGCAAGGCGGAGCTGACGCTCGCCTTCCCCCGCGCCCATCAGTGGGTGGGCCTGGGGATGAGCCACCTCGACTTGCTCAGCAGCCCCGAGCTGTACGACGTGCTCAGGCGCTGGCTGGGCTCGTGAAGGCAGCCCACTCCTCCGCGAAGGTCGCCTTCGCGCCTGCCCGGGTCAGGGAGGGCGGACGGGGTTCTCTTGGAGGAACGAAGGCGACGGCAGGGCCGCCAGCTCAGGCGCCGATGGCGGACTTCTCGGGGGGGCGAGACGCGTTCGCGCCCCGGGTCGCCTCGCGCAGCGTGTCGGTCCCCTTGACCACCTCGGCCACGTTCCCGTCGATCTCCTGGGCCAGCCGCGAGAGCTCGACGGCCGATTCGGTGGCGTCCCGCATGGCGGTGCTGACCGAGGCGACCTGCGAGCGCTGCTGCTCCACCGCGGCGGCGATGCGGTCCACCTGGCCCGCGGCGTTCGTCTGGCTGGCCGAGATCTTCAGGACCTGGTCGGCGGTCTCGCGCAGCCGGCCGAGGTGCTCGTCCAGCTTGTGGGAGGTGGACTCGGAGTCGTTCGCCAGCACCATCGCCTCCCGCCGGATGCTCTGGAGCAGCTCCGCGCTGCCGACCGAGCGCTCCGCCGAGGCGCCCATCAGGCGCTGCAGCTCGTTGGCGACCACCGCGAACCCGCGCCCGCTCTCGCCGGCCTTCGCGGCCTCGATGGAGGCGTTGAGCGCCAGCATCCCCACTTGGTCGTCGACGTCGCGCATGGCCTCCACGATCTCCCCGGTGCGCTCCGAGAGCTCGGCCAGGTGCTTGCTGCGCACCAGCGCGGTGCGCAGGACGTCCACCGCGGCCCGGAACTGCTGCTCCACCGAGACCAGCTGCTCGCTGGACTGGTCACCCGAGCGTCGCGCCTCGTCGGCCAGGGCCCGGGTCTGCGCCGCGGCGTGCGCGGTCTCGCCGGACATGGAGCGCAGCGCGTCCATGGCGGCGCTCACCTCCGAGGCGGTCGCAGCCTGCTGGCTGGCCTGAGCCGCCAGCGCCGCCCCCAGCTGCCGCAGCCTCGCCACCAGCGCGTCCACCCCGGGCAGCACCCGGGCGACGGCCTCCAGGACGAGGCGCTGCTCCGAGGCCGAGACCTCCAGCGCCTCGAAGGGGAGCCGGCCGATCCGCTCGCGCTCCAGCACGAAGAGCAGCAGCACGGGCACGATGAGGAGCAGGAAGCCGCCCTCGAAGAGGCGGTGCAGCCAGAGGGTCGGCATCGCCAGGCTCAGCACGCCGAGCGCATCGAGCACCTCGAACCCGAGCACCGAGGCGCCCATCAACCCCGCGCACAGGACGAGCAGCCGCCGCGAGAAGATGGACGCGTAGATCGTGGCCGCGGCGAAGGTCAGCATGCACACCGCCAGGGAGCGGTCGCGGACCATCAGCACGGCGGTGGTGTGCAGCACGAGCGAGAGGGCGGCGGCGGCCACCGACTTCTGGAGCTGCCCCCGGCGCGCCAGCACGAAGGCGGCGACCCACCCCGCGGACATCGCGGTCGTGGTCGCCACCGGGATGGCGAACTGCCAGCAGGGCCGGGTCAGGTAGTGGGCGACGTAGATCAGGAAGTCCAGGGGGATCGCGGCCAGGACCATGATGGCCGTGACGCGGCGGTTCAGGGCTGTGAGGGCTTCGTAGGTGGCTGCTGCGCCGTCCATAAAGCGGGCCTTCCTCAAGAAGAGCGAACGAGGGTGAAGGGAGGGCGAACGCCTTTCTCCATATCCCATTGCGCTCGCGATCGCCTGTTCAACGTGGTCGCGGGCGCTCGGGACCGTGGGCCCCGGGCTTCGGGGCAAGCCGCCGGCCTGCAGTGCCCGAAGTCCGAAGTCTTCCCGTCGGCCGGACAGCGCGTCGGCCGCGTCTGCCTCGATCTCTGCGTGGCGACCTACGAGCAGTGCAGCGGGCATGGCACCTGCCACCGCACCGCCCCTGCGTAAGATATGTCAGTACCCATCAACATGGTCTAGGGCGAGGCCTGCCTCCAGCCACTCTCCACGCTCCAGCGGCTCGGCAGGCGTTCTCCGGTGCGCATGCCGGGTCGGGTCGGACAGAGCGAGCTCTGGGCTCTCGATAAGCTCCGGGGGTCGATCTCCACCAATCCGAACCGCACCTGGCAGGCACCGGCTCGAGGCCAGCGGCGCGGTTCGCCCTCCATGTTGATGGGTACTGACATATCTTCCGCGGCTGTTCCGGTGAATCGAGGAACGAGCGTGATCCTCCCCAAAGACCGCGACCCGCGATTCATCACGCTCCGCCGTGGCGGGACGCTCACGGACTCGGACCATCGGCTCCTGGCCTGGTGGGCGGCCGCCTGCGCCGAGCACGTGCTGCACCTCTTCGAGGAAGCGCAGCCCAGGGACGTGCGGCCACGCCAGGCGATCGAGGCGACCCGGGCCTGGGCGCGCGGGGAGATCAAGATGTCCCAGGCGCGTGGGGCGGCGGGGGCTGCCAACGACGCGGCGAGAGAGCTGAGCGGGGCCGCGCGGTACGCCGCGTACTCGGCGGGGCAGGCGGCGGTCGTGGCCCATGTCGCTGCACACGAGCTTGGAGCGGCGGCGTATGCGATCAAGGCCGTGCGAGCCGCCGCGCCGAAAGGCGAGGGGGAGCGGGCGGGAAGGCTCGAGTGCGGGTGGCAGCGCGAGCAGCTTCCGGACGCGATTCGTGAACTCGTGCTCGACGACCAGCGGTTGCGCAACGAGATCTGCTGGCGGGTCTTCGAAGGCTGATGGCCTTCGGGACGGGAAGCGAGGGACGGGGCAGCAGGCGCGACCCGTGAACATCCTCGGCCAACTCGCCTGGCCTGCGCTTCTGCTCGGCCATCCGTGCGCGAGCCTGCTGGAGACGACGACCAAGCCGATGCTGCGGGCCGCCGCAAAGAAAGATGGAATGTCGCTGACGCTGCCGCCCACCGGCGCCCCCAGCACGTTCCGACCCGCCGCTGCCCCGTTCCACGAGGGCCTCCGTCCTCACGGCTGGGCGTACCCGGTTCTCGCCTGGGAGCCCAGCCGCGCGACCAGGCTCTCCAGGCGGTCGAGGTCCGGCGGCTTGGCGAGGTGCTCCAGGAAGCCCGCCCCTTTCGAACGCTGCACGTCGTCGGGGGCCGCATAGCCGCTGACCGCGATCAGCGCCGCGCTGCGCAAGTCCTGGTCGGCGTGCATCCGCCGGGCGACCTCGAAGCCGTCGATGCCTGGCAACCCCAGGTCGCAGACCACGACGTGGGGGTGGAACCCGCGCGCCCGCTCGAGCCCCTGCAGTCCGTCGGCCGCGGTGTCCACCGCATGACCGTGGAGCTCGAGCGCCTCCTTGAGCATCTCGGCCGCGTCGTGGTTGTCCTCGATGACCAGGACGCGCAGGTCCCGTGGCACCTCGCCAGCGGGGCTCTCGCGCCCGGCCGTCGCCGCGGGCGCCTCCCCGCGTTCGAGCGGGAGCTGCACGCCGAACTCGGCCCCACGGCCGGCGCCCTCGCTCGAGGCCCAGACCTTGCCGCCGTGCAGGTCCATCAGCCCCTTCACGAGCGCCAGGCCCAGCCCGAGCCCGCCCTTGCTGCGCGCGATGGTGGACTCCGCCTGGACGAAGGGCTGGAACAGGTTGGGGAGGATCTGCGGGGGGATGCCCACCCCGTCGTCGCGAACGCGGATCTCCCCCATCGCCCCGCGCGCCTCGAGCGAGAGGCGGACCCGGCCCCCTCGGGAGCCGAACTTCGCTGCGTTGCTGAGGAGGTTCCCGATGACCTGCGAGAGGCGCGTCGGGTCCGCGCGGGCGAACAGCGGCCCGGGACCGACCGACACTTCGAAGCGGACGCCGTTGGCCTCGAAGAGCGAGCGGTGGTCGTCGGCGGCCTGCCGGACCAGCCCGCCCAGCTCCACCCGCGCGAGCTGGAGGTGGATCTTTCCGCGCGAGATGCGCGTGACGTCGAGCAGGTCGTCGATGAGGCGCGTCAGGTGGCCGACCTGCCGGGCGATCACCTCCTGGGCGTGCCGGCGCTGCGGGGCGCCCGGCGTGGCGTGCTCCAGGACGTACAGGCTGCTGCGGATGGGCGCGAGCGGGTTGCGCAGCTCGTGCGAGAGCATGGCCAGGAACGCGTTCTTGCTCTGGTCCAGCTCCATCAGGCGCGCGTTGGCTGCCTTGAGCGCCTCCTGGTCCCGCTTCTGCGCGGTGATGTCCAACACCAAGAGGACCCCGCCGGTGATGCGGCCAGACTCGTCGCTGATGGGGGCGGCGTTGCTGAGGATGGTTCCGCGGGTGCCGTCGAAGCGCTCGATGTCGACGACCTCGCCGACGACGGTCTCCCCGCGCAGGAGGGCCCGCGCCATCGACCACTCCTCGGCGGCCAGCAGCTTCCCCGACCCCGGCCACCAGCCGCGGTAATGCGAATAGTCCGCGATGCCCTGCGACGGGTAGCTCCCGGCCCAGAGGTCCCTGGCCATCTCGTTGCTCTGCATCACGCGGCCCTGGGCGTCGGTGATGACGGCGCCGATGGGGAGGCTGGAGAGGATGACGGCGAGGCGCTTCTGCTCGGCGGCGAACCGGCTCTCGGCGCGCTTCTGGGCGTCGATGTTGGTGGACGTGCCGAGCCACTTCTTGGTTCCCGCGGTCTCCACCAGGACGGCCCGGGCGAGGAACCAGCGATACTGGCCGTCCTGCGCGGAGCGGAGCCGGCACTCGACCTCGTAGGGCTCGTCGGTGGCGAGGCTGTGGCGCCAGCGCTGGAGCGTCCGCTCCACGTCGTCGGGATGGAGGCGGCTGATCCACGCGTCGCCGGCAGCGTCCTCGGGTGAGAGGCCCATGTACTCGTACCACTGGCGGTTGCAGAACAGCGCGGTCCCGTCGGGCCGGAGCGACCAGACCAGCTGGGGCATCGCCTCGGCCAGCTGCCGGAACTCCTCGCGCGAGTTGCGCAGCTCCTCCTGCGTCCGCGTGCGCTCGGTCAAGTCCTGCATCGAGCCGATCATCCGGACGGCGCGGCCCTGCGCATCGCGCCGCAGGTACCCGCGGTCGAGCACCGCCCGATAGCCCCCGTCGCGATGGCGGAAGCGGTACTCCGCCTGCCAGAACTGCGTGTCGGCCTGCGCCACGGCGGCCTCCACCCCCACCAGCGTGGCCTGCCGGTCGTCGGGGTGGAGCTGGTCGGCCCACCAGCCGACGGTTGGCGGAACCTGTCCTGGCGGGAAGCCGAACGCAGACTCGAGCGCCTCGCTCCAGGAGACCCGGTCGCTCAGCAAGTCCCAATCCCAGAGGACGTCGTGCGTGGCCAGGCCCGCGAGGTGGTAGCGCTCGTCGCTCGCCTTGACCTGCTCGGCGGCGGCCCGCACCTCGTTGGCGCGCTCCGCGGCCGCATGGGCCTGCTCGGCCGTCCTGGCGCGCGCGCGTTTCTGCGCTCCGCCGATGGCCGAGAGGAGCATGCCCACGAGCGCAAAGAAGAGCAGCTGGTTCGCGGCGTGAGGGTCGGAGACCCCGACCCGGTTGATCGGCTCGAAGAAGAAGAGGGACATCCCAAGGGTCGACAGGGCGGTCGCCAGAAGGGCCGGTCCCGCGCCCGCCAGGAGGGCATAGACGGGCAGCAGCGCGAGCGCGACCAGGAAGTGGAGCCCGCCCAGGGGGCCGGCCAAGGCGCCGGTCACGGCGATCCCCGCGGCGGCGACGCCCGCCGAGCCACCATAGGCAACCAAGCGAGTCCATCGGCGCGCGACCTTCGTGCGGCCCATCGCATCGCCCCCAGGCGGAAGCACACCGCCAGGCCGCCAGAGGCCTGGCGCCGGCCGCATGCCTCCCCTTTCTTAATCACGCTGGCGGTCCCAGAGGCCGAGAGACCGGGAGCCGGCAGGCAGACAGGCCCACCTCCGAGATCGCCGCGGGGCAGACGGCGGCGAGGTCGCCGGCGCGGGCCCGACCTCCGGCGACCGCGCGGGGGCGTCGGTCGAGGCGGCCTTCGACCCGTCGGTGGTCCACGACCTCCGGCGACCGCGCGGGGGCGTCTCCCAGGAGGGCTGAGGCGCGGTCACCCCCTGCGCAGAGCGGCAGGGCGACCCCAACTCGACTTCTTCCATGGCTATGGCGCGTAGCCATCATGGCTATTAGCCATAGCCATGCGCGCAGCGTGCGCGCGCGAAAGGACGCCATGTTCCTCGGACACTACGGCCTGGTCTTCGCCGCCAAGCGGCTCGCCCCGCGCACCTCGCTGGGGCCGCTCACCTTCGCCGGAAACCTGGCGGACACCGTCTGGCCGGTGCTCCTGGTGCTGGGCGTGGAGAGGGTCTCGCTCAAGCCGGGGCTCATGGCCGCCTCCGACTTCGACTTCGAGTCCTACCCCTGGTCCCACAGCCTGCTCACCGGCCTGCTCGGCGGGCTCGCCGTGGCGCTGGTCGCCTACGCGCTGCGCCACGACCTGCGCGCGGCGCTGGTCCTGGGCGCGCTGGTGCCCAGCCACTGGCTCCTGGACCTGCCCTTCCACCGGCCCGATTTGCCGCTGTGGCCGGGCGGACCGCTGCTGGGGCTGGGCCTGTGGAGCTCGGTGGGGGCGACGCACGCGCTGGAGGCGCTGCTGTTCGTGGGCGGGCTGGGGGTGTATCTCGCGCAGACCCGCGCCCGAGACCTCGTGGGCACGCTCGGGCTTTGGGGCATGGCCGGGCTCCTCGCCGCCATCTATCTCGCCTCCGCCATGAGCCCCGCCTCGCCCGACGCCGACGCCAGCGCCATCGGTTGGGCGGGCCTCGCGCTGTGGCTCTTCGTCCCCTTCGCGGGGTGGGTCGACGGCCACCGCATGCCGCGGCGGCAGGCGGTCCCGGCGGCCACGACGCCGTCGAACGGGTAGGGTGGTGGCTCATGCCGACCGTCCCCAAGACCTCGCCGGAGAGCATCGTCAAGGCCGCGCGGCGGCTGGTGGCGCGAGGCGGCGCGCCCGGGCTGTCGCTGCAGAGCGTGGCCCGCGCGGTGGGCGTCCAGGCGCCCTCGCTCTACAAGCACTTCGACGACCGGACGGCGCTGCTGCGCGCGGTGGCCGTCGAGGCGTCGCGCGAGCTCGCCGCGGCCCAGCTCGCGGCGGCCGGGGCCGAGGGGCCGCTCGAGCGGCGCCTGGAGGCGGTGGCCCGTGCGCAGCGCGACTTCGCGCGCCGGCAGCCGCACCTCTATGCGCTGGTCTTCGACGCCCACGTCCGGCTCGAGCGCAGCCCCAAGGACCAACAGCAGCTCGAGGCGCTCTTTGCGCTCCTCGCCGAGTGGATGGGCGGCGGGGAGGAGGTGCTCGAGGGGGCCCGCCTGCTGACGGCCTTCGTCCACGGCTTCGCGAGCATGGAGCGGGCCGGGGCGTTCCAGCTCGGCGGCGACGTGGACCGCGCCTTCGACTTCGGCCTGAAGCGGGTGCTGCGCGCGCTAAAGGGGCGTTGAGTTGAGGGCTGCGGGCTGGGGACTTCGGGCCTGCAGGCGAGCGGCTTGACCCGCAGCCCGAAGCCCTCGTGGGCGTTCCAGCTCGGCGGCGACGTGGACCGCGCCTTCGACTTCGGCCTGAAGCGGGTGCTGCGCGCGCTAAAGGGGCGTTGAGTTGAGGGGCTGCGGGCTGGGGACTTCGGGCCTGCAGGCGAGCGGCTTGACCCGCAGCCCGAAGCCCGAAGCCCGCAGCCCTCGTGGCCTCCGGCACCGCCGGTTCAGGCCTGAGGGTGAGCGGTGGGGCTTCGGTGGCTCTCAGCCCCCTTGGGCAACACCACGCGGAAGGTCGTGCCTGCCTCGGCATCGGAGTGCACGTCGACTGCTCCGCCGTGAGCCTCGACGATCTGCCGCACGATGAACAGGCCCAGCCCGACTCCGCCGGAGGAGGAGTGCTCCCTGCTCACTCGGCGGTACGGCTCGAAGAGCCGTGGAAGCTGGTCGGCGGGGATGGGGTCTCCCCAGTTGGTGATCGACAGCTCGACGGACGGACCGCGGTCGTGGAGCAGGACTGACACCGGCGCCCCACGGTCTCCGTGCTGCACGGCGTTGGAGAGCAGGTTGGCCGCGACCTGGGCCACCCGATCCGGGTCCCATTCGCCCACGGCTCGGGTCGGGGCCGCCAGACGGAGCACCTGGTCCGGGTGGCTCTGGCGCACCTCGTCGACGACCTGCTGGAGGATCGCGCAGAGGTCGACCGGCTGCCGCTGGACGGGGATGCCTCCGCGGAGCTGGGCCTGGGTGAAGTCGAGGAGGTCCCGGATCAGCCGGTGCGCCCTCTCTCCCGAGGAGTGGATGCGCTGCAGCGCGGTGCGCAGGCGCTCGTCGACGTCCGGCCGCCGCAGCGCGGTCTCGGAGGACATGAGGATGGCCATCAGCGGCGAGCGCAGATCGTGGCTGACGATGCCCATCAGCTGCTGGGCGAACGAGGCCCGCGCCCTCTCCTCCTCCCGGGCGCGCTTCTGCGCGGTGATGTCGACGATGAACTCCATGCACTCCGACTGCTCGCCCTGGCCGCTGATGCGGGTGGGGGCGAAGAGCCCCCACCAGCGGGAGCCGTCCGGCCGGATCATCTCCTTCTCGTAGGGCGGCGTCCGGCCGGTGTGCGCGAGCCGGGCGGCGCTCTGGAACGTGGCCTCCCGGTATTCGGGGGCCGTCAGGTGCTCCCAGTGGGCGGTCGCCCGCAGCTCCTCGAGCCCATAGCCAGACATCCGCTGGAACGCCGCGTTGGCGCCGAAGACGAGCCCGTCGAGACGGAAGTACAGGACGCCGACCGTTTCGATGGAGAGCGCCCGCTGGAGCTTTTCGGAGGTCTTTCGCAATGCCTCCTCGGTCCGCTTGCGCTCCGTGACGTCGGCGAAGGCCCCGACGACGACGACGCGCCCTTCCTCGAAGAGGCCCATCCCGTAGTCTTCGACCCATCGCAGGGACCCGTCGGCCTGCAGCAGCCGGTACTCTCCCGAGAAGGTCCCGCGGCTTGGGTCGAGGGCGGCCGCCAGGCAGGCGGCGGCGCGCGGGCGATCCTCGGGGTGAAAGGCCGCCTGGACCTCCTCCATGTGGCAGACGCGGCACCCGCCGACGCCCAAGAGGGCCGCCGCGCGCTGGTCGAGGCTGAACGCCTGGTCGCCCGGATCGAAGCTCCACCAGCCCATCTCCGCCGCGTCCAAGGCGACCTGGAGGTGCTTGGCGAGGCGGTCGCGATCCCGGGCGAGCTTCTCGGCGCGGTCGCGCAGCTCGTGCTGCTCGATGGCGACGGCGACGCGACGGGCGAGCGACTGGAGAAGGTTCTGGTCCTGCGCCGACAGGCCCGCGGCGCCGCGGGAGCCCATCTGCAGCACTCCGATCACGCCGCCTTCGACCACGAGCGGCACGGCATAGAGGGCGCGGATGCCCCGGGCCTCGAGGAAGAGGCCCTCGGGGCTGTCGTCCGCCTCGATGGCGGCAGCGACGGGCCGGCGCTCGCGGGCCGCGCGCCCGACGACCCCTTGGCCGCGGTCGACGCGGACCGCCTCGTGCTCGCGCGCATCGAGGCCGACGGCGTGGCGGTGCACCAGGTGGCCGTCTTCCGCGAGCAGGACGCAGACGACGTCGACCGGGGCCGCGTCGAGCACGGCCGAGAGCAGCCGGGGCAGGAGCTCGTCGACGGTCCGGCTCTCCAGGGCGCCCACCGAGAGCCGCTCCAGCGCGTGGAGGTGCTTGAGCCGGGCCTCGGAAAAGACGGTGACCGACTCGCGGATGGCCTGGTCGACCGCCCAGCTGACCAGCCGAGCCTCCTCGTCGGGGGCGGCGGGCTTGCGGTGCGCCAGGACCTCGCCCAGCAGGAGCTGGCGCAGGAGAAAGAACTCGGTCAGCACGTCCCGGAAGCTCGAAGCCCGCGAGCAGCCGTTCCATCGCGTGGTCGGCGGCCGCGTCCCGGGTCGTGGGCGACCAGTCCCCGCGAGCCAGGTGCTCCACGGCGGAGGCGACACGGCTCAGGAGGACCGGCAGGTGGTCGACGAGGATCGGCTCCGGCAGACGCACGGCGGGCGTGCAGTCGCGGACGGCGGCCAACCACTGCGGGAGGATCTGGGCCTGTTGCCCCCTGAGAAAGCCGCCGAGCGATTCGCTGCCGGATTCTGACTTCAGGTCAGACACCCCACGAATGTAGGGGCTCTTTCACACGGCCGGCCCGTTCGACCGGAAGGGGTGACGCTCGGTCATTGCGGATTCGCTCGACACCCCAGCTCGCTAGCGCGCCGGGGGGCCAGCAAGGACGCTCTCGAGCCTCTCGAAGCTGGGGGGCTTGGCGAGGTGCTGGTCGAACCCCGCCTCCAGGGCGCGCTGCACGTCTTCGGGCTGCGCATAGCCGCTCAACGCCACCAGGCGCGTGTCCCGGAGCTCGTCGTCCCGGCGCAACACGCGCGCCACCGCAAAGCCGTCCATGCCTGGCAAGCCGAGGTCGCACAGGACGACGTCCGGGCCGAGCTTCCCGAGCCTTGGCGACGCCCTCGGGGCCGGTGTACGCGACCGCCACCTCGTGCCCGTTCAGCTCGAGCATCTCCTTGAGGCTGTCGGCGGCGTCGACGTTGTCCTCGATGACGAGGATGCGGCGGTGCGCCTCCTGGCCCGCGAGAGAGGTGCCGCGGGCCGCGGCACCGGCGGCCTTCTGGAAGGGCAGGCGCACCGTGAATTCGGCTCCGCGACCGGCTCCCTCGCTGCTGGCCTCGATGGAGCCCCCGTGCTGCTCGACGAGCCCCTTCACCAGGGCCAGCCCGAGCCCGAGCCCCCCTTGGGTTCGGTCGAGGGTCTCGTCGGCCTGCATGAAGGGCTCGAACAGCCGGGCAAGGACTCTGGGCGTCATGCCCGCGCCGTTGTCGGTCACGGTGATGAGGGCCTGCTGGCTGGCCTCGTCGGACGAGACCGCGACCGCCACGCACCCGCCCTTGGGCGTGAACTTCGCGGCGTTCTGGAGGAGGTTGCCCACGATCTGGGCGAGCCGGCTCCAGTCGGCGTGGACGAAGATCGGGCCCGAGGAGGACCTCACGCTCACCGCGATGCCCGCCCTCTCGAACAGCCCGCGGTGGTCCTCGAAGGTGCCCCGGACGAGCTCGTCCAGCTCCACGCTGCGCCGCTGCAGGTGGATCTTCCCGCGGGCGATGCGCGTGACGTCGAGCAGGTCGTCGACCAGGTGCGCGAGCTGGTCGACCTGCCGGTGAATGACCTCCTGGGCGCGCCGCGCCTGGTCGCCCCCGGGGGTGGCGCGCTGCAGGATGTACAGGCTGTTCTTCACCGGCGCGAGAGGGTTGCGCAGCTCGTGGGAGAGGACGGCCAGGAAGTGGGTCTTGCGGCGGTCGGCCTCCTCCAGCTGCTGGGCGAGCTGCCGCAGCGCCTGCTCGTCATGCTTGCGGCCGGTGATGTCGCGGGCGATGACGAACGCGGTCGCCCGCTCGCTGCCCAGGACGACCGATTCCACGTCCGCGGTGAAGACCGACCCGTCCTTGCGCCTGAAGCGCAGCTCGGCGCGGACCCGGCCGCTGCGCAGGCGCTCATCGAGGGCGGCGTCGAGGCTCGGGCGGTCGGCCGGGTCCATGAGCCCCTGCCGCGCCGCATCGAGGATCTCTCCCTCGGTCATGCCGAACATCGTGCAGGCGGCGGCGTTGGCGGCCTGGATCCTTCCGTCCGCGGAGGTCAGGAAGATGGCGTCCATGCCGTTGTCGAAGAGCGAGCGGAACCGCCTCTCGCTCTCCTGCAGCGCCGCCTGGGCCGTCACGCGGTCGGTGACGTCGAACGCGACCACCGCCAGGCGCTTGCCGCCCGTGGGGTAGGCGCTGACCTGGTACCAGCGGTTCAACGCTTCGAAGTACTCCTCGAAGTGTGCCGGCGTTCCGGTGGAGACGACCTGGGCGTAGCGCTCCATCCAGATGAGCTCGACCGTTCCGAAGACCTCGCGCGCGGTCCGCCCGACCACGTCGGAGGCCCTGACGCTGAGCTGGCGCTCGAAGGCCGGATTGACCCTGAGAAAGAGAAAGTCGGGTCCGGCGGGGCCGTCCTCGACGAGCTCGCCCTCGGTGAACGCCTCGCACATCGAGGTGAACAGGGTGCGGTAGCGCTGCTCGCTCTGGGCCAGGCCCTCTTCGGCCAAGGTGCGTTCGGAGGCGGCGCGCCGGTCCCGCTCCTTGACGAACTCGTCCACGGACCTCGAGAAGACGACGTCGAGGCCGGCGTTGAGGCGAGCGAGCTCCTCGATGCGGGCGATGCGAGCTTCGTCAGCGGAGCCGCCGGTGCGCGCCAGCTCGTCCCGCTCGGCCCAGAGCACGACCTTGATGATCGTCTCTCGCAGGAGCCGGTACTCGCGCAGCACCTGGGTGAGCGTCAGCCCTTCATCCAAGCGCTGGAGCACGTGGCTCAGCGCCCGTGCACCCAAGGGCGAGGTCTCGGGCACCGCGGCGGTGTCCAGCCATTCCGCAAGTTCGTCCAGCAGCTCCGGGACCTCGTTGCGCATCGCGGGGCCCGCCAGCTCGACGCCGCGTTGCTCGGAGGTGACGCGGGTCTCCCACGCGCGGACGATCGCCGCCTTGCCCTTTCGCAGGAAGCTGGCGACGGAGAAGCCCGTAGCCTCGCCCTCGGCAGGCGCTGACCAGCTGGTGGGCTGATGCTCTGGGGTCGTCTCAGACACACATGCACTCGATCGTCGGCGCGCTGCGCCGAGGCGCTCCGCACAGCGGAGACGGAGCAGGTAAGTTGGCCACGGCGGCCACGGATCCAAGTGCCGTGTCTCCGCGCGCCGCGAAAGGGAATCCTTGGCGACCACGCCCGGCGCGTCTGGCCATTCCGGGTCGAGCCAGCGGTGGAGCGCGCCCGCCCCATCCTGCTGAACCGGCCGCGCGAGCCCCGCGCCGTGCCTGAGGCGGTTTGCGCCTATTTCAGAGAGCTGCCGAAGAAGGACGCGAGCTTCTCGAAGGGGATCAGGTTCACGCGGTCATAGAGATCCACGTGTCCAGCGCCGGGGACGATGAGGAGCTCCTTGGGCTCTCCGGCGAGCCGATGGGCGTCTTCGCTGAACTCCCTGGAGTGAGCGTTCTCCCCGGCGATGAAGAGCAGCGGACGAGGAGAGATCGTCTCGATGTCGTTGAACGGATAGAAGTTCATGAACTTGACGGCGCTGGTGAGCGTCGGGTGCGTCGTGAGCTTCGGCGACGAGCCCTTGGGCGTGAACTCGCCCCTGGGCGTGCGGTAGAAGTCGAAGAACTCGCGCTGGATGGGGTCGGTCTCTTCCTTCAGCTCGTGCACCGTCCCGCTGGTGTACTTCAGCTCCCCGCCGGCGTACTCGACATCCCGCTGCGCTGCCGCCTCCGCGATGAGCTTCTTCCTTTGCTCGACGGTCAGCGAATACCTGAGCGCGTGACGGCTGGCCGCGCCCATGTCGTACATGCTGACCGTGGCAATGGCCTTCAGGCGCGGGTCGATTCTTGGCCGCGCTGATGACGAAGCTTCCGCTCCCGCAGATTCCGATCGCGCCGATTCGATTCCTGTCGACGAAAGGCAGGCTGCCGAGGAAATCGACCGCAGCGCTGAAGTCCTCGGCGTAGATGTCCGGCGAGACGGCATTCCGCGGCTGGCCGTCGCTCTCGCCCCAGAACGACAGGTCCAAAGACAGGGTGACGAAGCCCTGCTCCGCCATCTTCGTGGCATACAGGTTCGCGCTCTGCTCCTTCACGGCGCCCATCGGATGCCCGACAACGATCGCCGGACTCTTCCCCTTCCGATTGAGGCTCTTGGGCGCGAAGAGGTTTCCGACGACCTTCATCTGGTACTGGTTCCTGAAGCTGACCTTCTCCACGGTCACCTTCTCGCTGACGTAGAAGTTGTTGGCTCCGCTGGACGGGGCGACTGCAGAGGCCGGCGATGCGCAGAGGAGTGCTCCCAAGAATGCAGCGAGGTTTTTCACCGGATATTCCTTTCGCTTGAGCGATCGTTCGTTGCGAGAGAAGGGTGCGCGCTTCGACTGCGTCACGGGCGCAGCAGCGCCTTGATGGCGCGGCGCTCGTTCATGGCGCGGTACCCTTCGGCCACGTGTTCGAGAGGGAGCGTGAGGTCGAAGACCTTGCCGGGGTTGAGCTTTCCGTTCCACACCAGCTCGATGAGGTCGGGCAGGTAGCGGCGCACGGGGGCCGGGCCTCCGTGCAGGCCGACGTGGGAGAAGAAGAGCTGCTGGCCGTCGAGCTGGACTCCGTGGGGGACGCCCACGTAGCCGACGAAGCCGCCCGGGCGCGTGGACTGGATGGCCTGCAGCATCGCCTCCTGGGTGCCGACGCACTCGAGCACGGCATCGGCGCCGACGCCCTTGGTCAGCTCCTTGATGCGGGCGACCCCTGCCTCCGCACGCTCGGTCACGAGGTCGGTGGCGCCGAATTCGCGCGCGAGCTTCTGCCTCGTTGGATGGCGGCTCATCACGATGATCCGCTCGGCGCCCTTCTGCTTGGCCGAGAGCACCGCCAGGAGTCCCACCGCGCCGTCGCCGACGACCGCGACCGCCATGCCCGGCTTGACCTGGGCTGCCTCGGCGGCGAACCAGCCCGTGCCCATGACGTCGGAGAGCGTCAGCAGGCTCGGCACCAGGTCGGGCGACGGAGTCTCTCGGGTCGGCACCAGCGTGCCGTCCGCGAGCGGCACCCGGAGATACGGTGCCTGGGCGCCGCCGACGAGCACACGGTGCTGGCAGGACGATGGGTATCCAGCCTGGCAGTGCGGGCAGGTGTTGTCCGAGGCGAAGAAGGAGCCGATGACGAACTGTCCGCGCTTGACCGAGGTGACGCCGCGGCCGACCTCCTCGACGACGCCGCAGTACTCGTGCCCGAAGGGCGTCGGACCGGCCACCGGCTGCAGTCCCCGGTAGGGCCAGAGGTCGGAGCCGCAGACACAGGTGGCCGAGACCCTGATGATGGCGTCGGTGGGCTCGACGATCTTCGGGTCGGGGCATTCCTCGAACCGGACGTCGCCGGCGCCATAGAGAATGGTTCCGCGCATGATGGCTCTCCCTTCGCTTGCTACCTGGTGGGCTCCGCCGACGGGGCAGCCCGGTACTGCTCGTCGGTGACCTTCTCCAGCCACTCGACGGCCTTTCCGTCGAGCTGCTCCTGGATCGCGATGTGCGTCATGGCCGTGGTCGGCGAGGCGCCGTGCCAGTGCTTCACGCCCGGTGGGGTCCAGACGACATCGCCCGCGCGGAGCTCCTCGATGGGGCCGCCCCACTGCTGCGCGCGGCCGAAGCCCGCCGTCACGATGAGCGTCTGTCCGAGCGGATGGGTGTGCCAGTCGCTGCGGGCGCAGGGCTCGAACGTCACGTAAGCCCCGCTCGCGCGGGACGGCTCGGTGGCGGCAAATAGCGGGTCGACGCGCACCGAGCCGGTGAAGTGGTCGCCCGGGTTCTTCTGCGATGGCTGGGCACCGGCGCGTGTGATCTGCATGGTCTTGGTCCTTTCCTCTGGCGCAGTCTTGGCTGCGCCAGTGGCGCTTCGTCCCTGGCCGGCGTCGGCCATCGGGGCTGCGAGCAGGCAAAGGAAGGCGACGGCGGCGACTCGGCTCATGGAGGGCTGCTCCTTTCGAGACCTGCTTCACTCACACGCCTGGCTGCCCGGGCTCAGCCAGCGCTCCTCAATCCCCCAAGCTGCACTCTCGAGGCGCACAGCAAGCGGGAGCGAGAGGCCGTTCACCTCCAAAAATTCTCTGCATCGCGCGACCTGGCTGGCTCCCTCTGGAAGTCGCTCGACCGGCGACCGGCACTCGTTCACTGCCTGGCGCACGCCTCTCTTGGCGATGCCCCAACCTTCGCTCTCCGGCTGGCGCCCCTGGGCCGACTGGCCCTCGTCGTCAGTGACCGTAAGGCCCGCGCCCGACTGGGCGGTAGAACGGTCCTCGACAGTTCTTGCACAATCCTCCAGGTTGCCCATTCGGATGGGAGGCACCCCGTGGATCCGCTCTCGACTCTCGCCAAGCTGCTCGACCACCACGCGAAGACCGAGGGCGCGAACCAGTTCCAGGTTCGCGGCCTCACGCTCTTCCGTCACTCGGGGCCTACGCCGCCCTGCGAGTTCGTGTACGAGCCCTCGATCTGCCTGATCGCCCAGGGAGCCAAGCGCGTCGAGCTGGGCGAGACGGAGTATCGCTATGACGCGGGGATGTACCTGCTCGTGTCCGCGGACCTGCCTGCGAAGGCGTTCATCGTGGGCGCGACGGCCCGAGTGCCCTACCTCGCGCTGACGCTCCTCCTGGACCCTCTGGAGGTCGGCGAGTTCGTGGCGCAGCTGGACCTCGTGGAACCCAGGCCAGCCGAGCGCGCGCTCGACGTGAGCTCGCTCGATCCCGCGTTGCTCGACTCGGTCACTCGGCTGGTGCGGCTGCTAGAACGCCCGCAGGACGCGATGGCGCTCGCGCCGCTGGTGCGCAAGGAGATCACCTATCGACTCCTCGTCGGGCCCCAGGGCGCCCGCCTCAAGCAGATGGTCACGGGTCCCGGACCGGGGCAGCGCGTCACGGACGTGGTGAGGTGGATGAAGGCCCACTTCGCTGAGCCGCTGCACGTCGAGGCCTTGGCCAAGCGCGCGGGCATGAGCTCCTCGGCGCTGCACCGTCATTTCAAGGCGGTCACCTCCATGAGCCCGCTGCAATACCAGAAGCGGCTCCGCCTCCAGGAGGCACGGCGCTTGATGCTGGGCGAATCGCTGGACGCGGCGGAGGCAGGCTTCAAGGTGGGCTACGACAGTCCGTCGCAGTTCAGCCGCGAGTATCGGCGGCTGTTTGGCGCGCCGCCGCGAAAGGACGTCGACGCGATCCGGGCGGCATAGCCGCGACGCTCGCAGGTTGTCTCTCACCCGCGAGCATTTTCTCGCTCGGGCGGCGAGCTCGGCGTCGAGCCCGATGTGGGCAAGGGCTCCACGTTCTGGTTGCGGTGGCCGCGCGCGATGGGCGCAAGAACGGAGCCGTAGGGTTGTCCGCCGCGGGAATCCTGCGGAGGGCGAGCCCGGACCCTACGGCTTGCCTCCGCCCACCCCGTCCCACAGGAGCGTCACGAAGCGCTCGATGTAGAGCCCTCCCGCGGCCGGACCGGTAGGCTGGCCGCAGACGCGGGCGGCCAATGCCCAGCCGTGCAGCGCACCGAGAATGGTGGAGGCCAGGGTCTCGAGGTCGCAGCTGGCCAGGCGTCCCTGCCCCCTGGCGCGGTCGAGCCATCCAACGAGCGCCCGGTAGGCCTGCGCGGGCGGCGATTCGCCCTTGTGCGCCCGGTAGGCCTTCGAGGGGGAGATCCCTGCGGCGTGCAAGAGCCCCAGCCCCGAGACCTACGCGGAGCGCATCGGGCCGCTCGTCGTCTCGCCCGACCTCGAGGCGCACAGCGGAGCCATCTTCAATCAGAAGGGCCAGGCCATCCTGCCGACGCCGAAGCTGACGGATGGCGCCTACGTCGAGACGTTCCTCGCCGCGTCGGAGGCGCTCGCGGCGCGGGCCGGGGTCCGGGTGGCGGGCTGACGCACGAAGAGCAGCGCGAGCGCTTCCTTCGTGAGCGGCACAGTGGGGCTGGCAGGTCCGGCAGTGGGAGCGGAGGAGGAGGAAAGGGGTCGAACTGCGACTTCAGCCCAACCTCGAAGAGGAGGCGCTCGAGGTCCCGGGCGCAACACGACCGCGAGCCCGGGTCCTGCGCGCCGTGTTGCCTAGCTCGGCGGAGGCGCGAGCGGCGCCGCCTCCATCCCCGGCGCCTCGGCGAGGACGCGTTCCAGCGCAGCCAGGTCCGGGGGCTTGGAGAGATGCGCGTCGAAGCCGGACTCCCGAGCCTTCTGCTGGTCCTCGGGCCGCGCGTAACCAGTCAGGGCGACCAGGTAGATGGTCGACGTCAGCGGGTCGCGCCGCAGTGCCCGCGCCACCCCGTAGCCATCCAAACCCGGCAGGCCGATGTCGCAGATGACGATCTCGGGGAGCACCTCGCGCGCCCGAGCGACCCCGGAGGAGCCGTCGTAGGCGACGGTCACCTGATGCCCCGAGAGCCCGAGGGCCTCGGAGATGCTCTCCGCGGCATCGGCGTTGTCCTCGATGAGGAGGATTCTGCGGGGCCGGTGTGCCGCCTCGCGCCCGGGCGAGACGTCGGGGATGGCTGGCCCCAAGGCCAGCGGCAGGGTCACGACGAAACGAGCCCCTTGCCCTGGTCCGCGGCTCTCGCCGCGGACGTCGCCGCCGTGCATGCGGACCAACTCTCGAACCAGTGCCAGGCCCAGTCCGAGGCCCCCTCGAGACCTGTCGAGGGACCGGTCCGCCTGGGCAAACGGCTCGAAGAGCCGCTTCTGCGTCTCGGCGTCGATGCCGATCCCGGTGTCGCAGACCGAAAGGTCCGCATGCCCGGCCCTGGCGTTCAGGGACACACGCACGGTGCCGTCCTCGGGGGTGAACTTCGCGGCGTTCTGGAGGAGGTTGCCGATCACCTGGGCGAGGCGGGTCTGGTCCGCGTCCACCCAGAGGGACTCGGCGGGGAGGTCGACGACCAGCTCGTGCTTTTCGAAGAACGAGCGGTGGTCGTCCACGGTCCGCCGCACGAGTTCCGTGAGGTCGAGCCGGTCGCGGCGCAGCCGCACCTTGCCGCGGCCGATGCGGGTCAGATCGAGGAGGTCGTCGACGAGGTGGGTCAGGTGGTCGAGCTGCCGGTCCACCACCTGGTGCGCTCGCTTCGCCTGCTCGCTCGCCGGCGGCGCACGCTGGAGGATGTAGAGGCTGTTGCGGATCGGCGCGAGCGGGTTGCGCAGCTCATGCGAGAGCACGCCCAGGAACTCGTCCTTCCTGCGGTGGGATTCGCGCAGAGCGTCCTCCATGCGCCTGCGTTCGGTCATGTCGAAGAGGACGCCGATCACCCGCTTCGGGCGTCCCGTCTCGTCGCGCATCAAGCGCCCTTGGGCGACGACAGAGCGCGTAGAGCCATCTGGCCAGACGACCCGGTACTCGGGGGCGTAGGTCGCGTCTTCGCGCACGGTGCGCGCAAGCGCCTCCCGGATCCTCTCCCGGTCGTCGGGGTGAACCGCCCCGAAGAACTCTTGCGCCGTCCCAGCGAATCTCTCGGGGTCGATGCCGAGCAGGGCGCAGGCCTGGCGGTCCAAGACGCGCCGGTCTTCCACGATGTCCCAATGCCACGCGCCGATGCGGGCTGCGCGCAAGGCGAGGTCGAGCTGCTCCTGACGCTCGGCGAGCGCCGCCGCGGCGTGCTTTCGCTCGGTGATGTCCTGCACGGCGCCGACGAAGCGGCGGAGGCGGCCGGCGCCGTCCAACGTGAACTCGCCGTGCTCCCAGACGACCCGCTCCGCGCCGTCGGGGCGGATGACGCGATGCTCCAGGCTGTATGGCGCTCGTTGGGCGAGGGCGCTCGCGAAGGCCTCCTGGACCCGCGCGCGGTCCTCGGGGTGCACCCTCTCGTAGAAGAAGGCGGTGCTGACCTTCACCTGGTCTGGCTGGCAGCCGAAGATGCGGAAGACCTCCGGGGACCAGTGCGCCGGATTGGCGTCGACGTCGTCGTCGTGGTCGAAGTCGATCCACCAGGCGCCGAGGCTCGCCATGGCTCCGGCTTGGGCGATGATCGCCTCGCTGCGCTGGACCGCCTCCTCGGACCGCTTCCGGTCGGTGATGTCGTGGACCATCCCGACGGAGCAGGTGATGCGCCCGGTGCCGTCGCGGAGGTGCTCGCAGCGCTCGTGGACGACCCGGACCTCTCCGGTGGCCCTGCGCACCACCCGGTGCTCGATCTCGTAGGAGTCGCGTCCCTCGCGGAGCGAGCCCGAGTAGGCGGCGTTCACCGCTTCCCGGTCCGCGGGATGGACCGCCTCCAGGAAGGCCTCGTAGGTCGCGCCGAACTCCTGCGGCTCGAGCCCGAAGATGCGGTAGACCTCGTCGGACCACTCCAGGCGGTTGGTCGTGAGGTCGAGCTCCCAGCTTCCGAGGTGCGCGATCTCCTGGGCGCGGTCCATCCGCTGCTTAGCCAGGTGAAGCCGCTTCGCCTGGTCGTCGGCTCGCAGGACTGCGCTGCGAAGGGAGCCCGAGACCAGGGCCACCACGCATCCCGAGACGATGAACAGCGCGGTGGCGGCCAGCCCCGGACCCGAGAGGTTCAACGCGTCGTACGGTGCGAGGAAGAAGTAGTTGCCGATGGCGGCCGCGATGGCGGTGGAGAGGAGCCCGGGGCCAAGGCCTCCGAGCCAGGAGGCGAGCACGACGCCCACGTTGAAGAGCACGAAGGGGGCGATGCTCGGTTGCGGAAACAGGGCGCGCTGGGTGGCGAAGACGGCGGTGGCGGCCAGCAGCGCGGTCAGGTACCGCAGGGGCCAGGAAAGGCTCGGGGGGCGCAGAGAGCTGAGCGCCCCCGCGGGCTTCGCGACAGCCTGGGTGCCTGTTCCACCGTTGAGCTTGGCCATGAAGGACTTCACGCGCGTACCAAACCGACCGGGATGACGGTACCTGCAGGCCGGAACAAAGTGGGGAGCGGCCGTTTCGCGGAGGCTGCGCACCGTTGGGCAAAGTACATCAAGACGAGAGTAGGCGATGCGTCGCCATGCGTTCGCGGTGGCAGGCCTCCTCGCGCGGCGGGCCCGCGACTCGCCATCCCCAATTGCGAGGACGCGGCCGAAGGCTCCACGCCCACGATGCTCGCCGAGCGCGGAGCTTCACGTTGAAGGGGACGGGCCGCACCCACGTCGACGCGTTCCTCGCCGCGTCCGAGGCGCTACTCTCGCGAGCCGGAGTCCGGTGGGTGGGCTGAGCCCCGAGCCGGGCTGCACATGAAAGGAGGCTTCAAACATGGCCAGGGCAGGCGGGCGGCCGAGAGACAGCCAGACCTGGAACGAGGTCTATTCCGAGAGCGAGTTGCCGTGGGACAGCGGCGTGGTGGACGTCCACCTGGCCGGGGTGCTGGAGAGACATGGCATCGAACCGGGCAAGGCCCTGGAGGTCGGCTGCGGCACCGGCACGAACACCCTGTGGCTGGCGCAGCACGGCTTCAAGATGACCGGCATGGACATCGCGCAGCAGGCGATCGCCAAGGCCGAGGCGAAGGTCGCCGCGGCGGGAGTCAAGTGCAGGCTCTTGGTCGGCGACTTCCTGGCCGACGAGGTGCCAGGGGCGCCCTACAGGTTCGTCTACGACCGTGGGGTGTTCCATGTCTTCGAGACCCGGGCGATGCGATCGCGCTTCGCCTCTCGCGTCGCGCGCTTGCTCCGGCCCAAGGGCGTCTGGCACAGCATCATCGGCTCCACCGATGGCCCGCCGCGCCAGGCGGGCCCGCCGCGCGTCAGCGCTGCCGAGATCGTCACGGCCGTCGAGCCCCACTTCGAGATCCGCGAGCTGAGCTCGACCGCCTTTGATCCCCAGAGCCACCGAGATGTCCGAGCCTGGATCCTGGTCGCGCGTCGACGGGCTGCATGAGCGTGGCTGCAGGGGGGCTCGCGGACGCAGCGGGCCGGCCCCAGTAGCCGTAGGCACGCTCGAGCGAACGAGCTCCGCAGAAACCGACACTCCCGGGCTCCGACGCGGATCTTCACGGGCGAGCTGGATGACCGGTCGGGAGCTGGGCAGGGTGAGCTACGTGTCCAAGGACCCCAACCGAGATCGGCTCGACTCGTCGGTCTTCGTCGAGGTCGGCAGGCATTCGGCGCCGGTGTCCTCGGGAGCGGTGTCCTCGCAGAGGCGCGGGCTGGCGTCGAACGTCATCGCGGGCCTGGCGGCGGCGTAGGTGGGCCAGCCGGGAGCTCCGCCGATGGCGAAGTCGAGCCAGGCCTTGTGCATGGCGTGGGTGAGGGAGTCGGGCGCGGCGTCGCCGACGAGGGCGCGGCAGGCCTCGGTGGTGTCGAAGACGAAGGGGACGTCGAGGCCGTGTCCGGCGCCGTGCAGAGCTGAGCGCCAGGCGAATTCGTAGACGTAGGTGCGGCCGGGGTGGCGGCGCGCGGTGCGGCGGCTCGGCGAGCGGAACATCAAGTCCGTATAGGCGGCGGTGAGGGCTTGCGCGGGGGTGACGCCCGGGGCGAAGAGACCGTGTCGTGCGAGGAGCGACTCGGCTCCGGGGTAGGTGGCGGCCAGCTCGGCGACGGCGGCGCGCGCGTCGAAGCCGGCGAACGCCTCGGCGCCGAAACCGAGGTTGGCTTCCTCCCGGGTCGTGCCGATCAAGAGGTCGATGCCGCGCGAGCGTGGGTTCGGGACTCCGACCGGGTCGGGCAGGACGTCGTCACCCGTGGCGGGGAGGAACAGCGCGCGACGGTGGCCTGGATCGACCCCGTGCTCGTCGCGCAGGTCGGGGCGGGGCTCGCATCGGAGCAGAGAAGCCTGCGCGCGCAGCAGGAGCTGGGCAGGGAAGTCCCGGAAGGCGCTGGCGGTCGGGGCGGTCCCGAGCCGGGCGGCGAGTTCCTTCGTGAGCCTTTCGGTGAGCTCGAGCGGGCGGGCCATCTCGTCATGGCCGCTCTGGACGATCGCTCGCTTGAACAGTCCGGCGGCGAGCGGGGAGCGGAGCAGGAACGCGATCGAGGTGCCGCCAGCCGATTGGCCGAAGACGGTGACGTTGTCCGGGTTCCCGCCGAACCCGGCGATGTTCTCGCGGACCCAGCGCAGCGCGGCGATCTGGTCGCGCAATCCGAGGTTCGTGGCCCCGCCGGACAGCGCGAGGAAGCCCTCCGCACCGAGTCGGTAGTTGAGCGTGACCAGGACGACGCCATCGCGCGCGAACGAGGTGCCGTCGAAGGCGGAGGCAGCCCCCGAGCCGAGCGTGAAGCCGCCGCCGTGGATGTAGACCATCACCGGCAGCCCACTCGTGCCGGGGTCGGGCGTCCAGACGTTGAGGTTGAGGTAGGCGCCGTCTCCTGGGACCCATCCAGGCCCGGTCAGTGGCGCCAGCGACGCGTGAGCAGGGTGCAACGCCGGCTGGGGGGCGGTGGCGCCGTAAGCGGTGGCGTTCCTGGTCCCGGACCATCGTTCGGCAGGGCTCGGGGCGGCGAAGCGGAGCTCGCCCGTTGGTGCGGCTGCATAGGGGATTCCCAGGAAGCGGGCGACCCCGCCGGTGTGGTCACCGGAGAGCCGCCCGGCCTGTGTATTCACGGTAGGGACGGTCATGAGCGGCAGGGCCGATGGGCTGAAGATGCGGGGAGTCGTCGAGGACCGGGAGGGACGCGTCGTTGTAGATGGAGTTGGGCTCCGCGGGAAGTGGTTGGCGACCAGGATTCTGACCTGCGTGCGCAGGGCCGGGAGCCGGGTCTCGAACCATCCGTCCTTCGCGCAAGTTGGGTTCCGGGCGCGGGCGCTGGGCTCCTGGCGCCAGATCCTCGTCCGAGCCTGTCACGACGCCTGTCGGCCGCTGGCTGGGTGGCATCCAGCCGGGCCGAGCACCGGCGTTTCCCAGCGCTTCGCGCCGAGCTCGAGTGGGCTCAGGGGGCGTCGTAGGAGAGAAGAACCGGGCGGCGCCGGTGGCTCCCTACGAGTCCTCGCCTGCGTCCTGGATCTCAAGGCGGAAGTGCCACCCTTCGTAGCTGCTGAGGAGTTGGCCCAACTCCTCCCACGAGAGCTCGAGGTCGTCGACGAGCACGCTGGGACCCTCGCCGGTTCGGGCGTCGGTGGACGCGATCTGGCCGCGCACGAGCTGGTTCAACATCTCCAGCTTGCCGTCCCCCGTGCGTACGACATCTCGCTGGGCCAGGCGGGCGCGGATGTGCTGGCGCAGCTCGCCCCAGGGCAGCACGCCCTCGCGCGCCGGAAGAGAGTACCGGACCCCCAGCTCGCCGCCCTTGCGGACTTCGACCGCCTCGAGCCAGAGAGCGTTGGCGTAGGGCGCCAGCCTGAAGGTCCGCTTCTTCCCCGCACAGTCGAGGAAGTCCTCCTCGCTCGTCTCGTCCAGTACCTCTCGAAGCGCCATGACGAACCTCCCTTCCTACTCGGCAATGCTCGCGAGCACGGTCCTGACCGCATCGCTCACGATGCTCGCAACCAGCTGTTCGCTGTCCGCCACGCTCGAAAGCTGCGCGGCGGTCGCACGCACCTTCACGATCTCGTTCACGAAGGCCCGAGGTCCCTGGTCCTCTGGCCCGCCAAACTTCGCCAGCACCTTGCGAAGGTCTCTGCGCAGGTCGCTGCGAAGGCGTCCGTCGAGTCCGTCCTCGAGCGCTTGCCGCGCGCCGCCGCCATCGACCCGGTCGAGGAGGGCGAGAGTTCCGATGTCCGCGAGGTCCTTGGGGCGGTACCGGTCCGACCAGGCGACCGCCTTGAGGACGAGGAGACTCCGCGCGCGTGGCGACCCGAAGGGTGACGCCCTGAAGCTGTGCCGCTTCGCCGGCGAGGCTGTCGATGGAAAGCGTGAAGTCTGCCCCGACGCGCCGCCCGAGCTGCAGGAGGTCGATTCGGACGTCCTCCCGTTGGAGCCCAGGCTTGCCCTCGGGCACCGGTCGATAGTCGAGGGTTCGAAGGACGCTCTCCACCTGGTCCGCCTGCTCGCGAGCGACCGCCAGATCGATGTCCAGAGTGCCGCGGCCAAACGCAGCGAGGGCGCTGGGGTCATCGAGCCGGGCCGAGATGCCAGGAGCTTGACCGCGAGCCCACCCACGAGCGTGACCGCGACGCCGTTCTCCTGGAGCTTGCGCACGGCCTCCACGAGGGGTGCGTGCAGCACCTCGGGCAGGCCCTCTATTTCTCGCTCTGCCACACGGCCTCCGCTGCTGCCCGGTGCCTCTCGGAGCCAGAAGCCGCGAGGTCGAGGAACGTCACGAGCCGGTTGGTCGCCGGATGTTTGCCGAGCGTTCGGGGACGCAGGAACACCATGCGCTCGGGTGGGGTCCATACCACGAGGTCACCGCCCAAGCCGGAGGCGAGCTCGAAGCCCGCGCCCAGGAAGCCCGCCTCAGCGTCGCAGTACACCGTCAGCGGACCGCCGACCAAGGCTGCCGGCCCTTCGACCGCGGAGGGCCCAGCGAGGAGGCATCGCGCCCCGGCTCGCTGCGCAGCTTCAAGCACGCGCGCTTGGACGTTGCCGCGCTTGGCGACGATGTACGCCTGCGCTTCCCGCCGTGGTGTCCCGACTCGGGCCGTCCAGGCCTTGAGGAGCTCGTCGCGCAAGAGAAGCGGGTTGGTCAGGCGAACGCCTCTCCGGAGTTGCTCGAGAAGGCCTCGTCGCTCGAGCTCGCCGAAGGCCCGTTGGACCAGCGACGGAGCACGTTCTACCTGGGCTGCCGCCGCGCGCGCGGTCCATTCCTTGGTGGGCTCGAGCAAGAGGAGCGAGCAGACCTCGAAGCCCGACCCGTGAAACGGGTTCAGCCCCGGTGGCCTGCCGCGGCGCCGTCCGTGAGCCTTGGGCTTCTTGGGAGGCACGGGAACGCTCGCGAGCAGGAGGCTCCGGAGCCGCTCGCTGCCGGGCTCGTCCGCGAGGACCTGCCTTTCGAGCACGTCTGCGCCGACCGTGCGCGTCTCGATGGCCGACAGGTTCTCGAGCCAGCCCGCTGCGATCCGCTTGGCGGCGCTTGCGTCGGTCCCGCCCATCGAGCGGTCGGCGATGACGGTGAGGCGCGAGCTTGGTTCGGCGCGTCGCCGCGCGTCGAGGACGACGGGGAGGTCCGACTCTCCTCGGGCTTCGATGATCGTTCCTCCGCCGTGCCGCGCGAGCCAGCGGGCCAGCGCCACCGACACCGCCTCTCCGTCGGTGACGATCGTCCAGCCGGCGCTCACGGCTTCTTCTCCGACGCGGAACGGACGAAGGCGTCGGCTCCCGTACCGAAAGCCTTCAACCACCCGCTCTGTCGCATCGCCGCTGCAAACGAACGCAGTTGCACGCCGTCCGCTCCTCGCTCCAGCGCGATCACCTCGGTCTCGGGATCGAGCAGGCCTACGAAGGCCGGGGAGTGCGTCGTGAGGACGACCACCGACCGCTTCGCGATCGAGCGGAGCAGGTCGCGCAGCGCCGTGTGGCCTCCGGGGTGCACGCCCGCGTCCGGCTCCTCGAGCAGGACGAGGGTGGGCGGCCTGGGCCGCAACCAGACCGCTGCCAAGAGGAGCAGCTGGCGGGTGCCCGCGGACAGCTCCTCGACGCGCAGCTCCCCGCCGCCTCGCTCGACCACCTCGAGCTCGGGCTCTCGCCCGGTTCTCGTCACGCGGCGGATGGTCTCGATGTCGGGGATGAACTCCTTGGCGACCAGCGCGAGCTTGTCGATGAGGCCTTGCTCGGCGACCACCGCCCGCAGGACCTGGTCGACCGGCTCCGCCCCGCGGCGCTTTCGGTCCTCTCCTGCGACGGGGACGTTCAGGCCGAGCCCCTGGCTGAAGACCGGGTCGCGATCGATGAGCACGATCTCGGTCAACGCATCGCGCAGGTCGGTTGCGACCGGGTAGTCCTGCTGGGTGCTTGGATCGAGTCGCGACAGGGTGAGGGTTCCTGCGGATTGCATGCGCTCGTGAAGGTTCCCCGCAGGGTCGGCGAGCCGGCAACGCCCCCGCCGCCCATCGATGAGCGTCGTCATCGAGCCGTTGCGCTGGGCGACCTCCAGCCGCTCCTTCTCGACGACGACGCGGCCGCGCAGATCGTCGATCGCGAGCTGGTACACGCCAGCGACCGGCTCATCGTCGCCGTAGTGCAGGTCGAACTCGAGGGCGAGCTCTACAGGTCCGCGCCAGCCTCGGGTCTTCAGGCGACCGATGCCGGCCTCGTTCTTCACGGCGACGTCGACGCCGTGAAGGGCCGCGTTGCGCAAGAACACGAAGGCGTCCAGCACGGTGCTCTTGCCGACGCCGTTGGGGCCGACAAGGGCCGTCAGGCCAGGGGTCGAGAGCTCGATGTCCTTGAGCGCCCGAAAGCCCCTCACGCGCAGGCTGCGCGGCCGGAGATTCGAAAGGGGCCGGCGCGGGCAAGTCCTCGGCGGCTTCCGTCGCCCGGTAGAGCGGGCCGAATCGGTCGAGCAGAAGGGCTGAGAGGTCGGGGACCCTCGCCATCCACTCGTAGAGCGGGATCTGGCGAGCGGGCTGCGAAGGATGGCGCGGCAGCCAGCCCAGGCCCAGGTCCAGGGCGAGGTTTCCCACGCGATCGAAGTCCCGCTGATCGAGTTGAAGTGCGTTGCGCGCTTCGTCGCCGTCCAGGGGCGGCGGGTGCGGTCGGTACTTCTGATGCGCGAATCGGACGAAGCCGTCGAGCGCTCGGAGGTCGGGCTCTGCTTCAGGCAGGTAGAGCAGGCCCACGAGCGTCGGTCGGTAGCCGGGCTCGCGAAACGAGAGCAGCTTCAGCTCGACGAGGCGCTGGAGGAAAGAGTCGTCGACCCGTTCTTTGAACCGCAGTTCCTCCCCGTCGTAGCCTGTGCCACGCTCGAGCAGCGACGCGTAGCAGGTTCGGAGGACGCGCTCGGTCTGTTCGTCAAGGTCTTGATATGGCTTCGGAAAGTCGTGCATGGGCCCTGGGGACTCTCGCGTGTGACCTTCAATAAGGCTGCGAGGCGATATTAGTAGGTCAGCTGGCTATGTGCCAGTGATGTGCGGCTGCGGGGTTAAAGTAGGTCTAGTCCCGGGATGCCCAACTGGGCGGCAGGGCCTACGGCTGGATGCCCTGGGAGAGAAGGCGTGCCAACAGGACGGCCTGCACCAGACGCCTGACCGGTCCTGTTCCCACCCGCAGGGCGCTGAGCCGCGAGGGGCGCAACCGGCTCGTCGTCGTCGTGGCCCTCGACCGTGGCTACGCCCACGCTGTCGGGCGCTGAGGCCGTGATGAGCAGCCGGCTGCTGATGCGCAGAGCGGGCTATGCGAAGTGGACACGGGCCTCTGGCGGGCGAGCCGGCTCTCCCGGGTTCCGAATCGGCCTTCCGTGGGACGGCGGCAGCCTCCCTTCCTGCGTTCGCAAGTTGAGGTGATGGAACTCTCCCGCTTTGCCTTGCTGGCGGGCTCGCTCTTCGAGGCGGCGGGCGTCTTCGTCATGCTGGGGGGTGGCCTCTGGGCTCTCGCCTCCAGCCTTTGGCGGCTGCGCTGCAGGCGCCCGAGTGATGCGTACCGCCGGCTTCGCCACGACCTCGGGCGTGCGATCCTCCTGGGGCTCGAGTTCCTGGTGGCGGCAGACATCATCAGGACCGTCAGCTCACGCCCGACGCTCGTCGGCGTCGCCGTCTTGGCGGTCATCGTCCTGATCAGGACCTTCCTGAGCTTCACGCTGGAGGTCGAGCTCGAGGGCAAGTGGCCATGGCGCCGGGCGGCTGGGGCCGAGGCGCCGGGCGCCTCCCACGATGAGCAGGAACTGGAGGAGAGCAGGCCGCACTGATTCCTCGGGCAGACCCTCCCACGGCGTGCGGCGTGCGCGTAGTCGCGCGCCCAACGTGAACGGCCCCTGGGAGGCATGGACGAGAAGGCCCCGCGCGGCGCTTTCCCCGGCGCTTGGCCTGACCAACCTAGACGCCTGGAGGACTCGGCTCCTCGTGCCGGACAGGGACGGCCGGGAGCCAGAGCCGGAACGTGCTTCCCTTGCCCGGCTCGCTCTCGGCGGAGAGCGAGCCACCATGGGCCTCTACCAGGACGCGGCTGATGGCCAGGCCGAGCCCAAGGCCCTCGGTCCCCTTGGCGCGAGCGGCGCGGTAGTAGCGGTCGAAGACGCGGGGCAGCTCCTCCGGTTCGATGCCGATGCCGAAGTCCTGAACCGAGATCGACACCCCGTCGCCCCAGGCACTGCCTCGGACGATCACCGGCGTGTGCGGCTCGGAGTACTTGAGCGCGTTTCCAATCAGGTTCGCGAGGATCCGTTCGAGCCGATCGGGGTCCGCCCAGGCCTCAGGGAGAGCCCCGGCGAACTGCAGCCGGACCCGGTCGATCGCGATCACGCCGGCAAAGCGCGCGACCAGCTCCTCCAGGAACGCGCGGATCTCGACGGGGCAGGGGTCGATCCGGAGCTGTCCGGTCTCGTGCCGGGCGGTGTCCACCAGGTCCTTGATCATCACCTCCATGGTCCGAGCCGAGCGCTGGATGATCCCACCCCGCTTGACCAGCTCGGGGTCGCCGGCCTGGCGTTGCAGCAACTGGGCTTGCATCAGGATGGTGCCCAGCGGCGAGCGCAGGTCGTGGGACACCATGCGGATGATGCCCTCCTGAAGCGCCCGATGCCTCTCGCGGGCAACGACCATCCCGACGCGGTCGGAGACAGCCGTGAAGACCTGCAGCGCCAGGGGATTGAACTCGTCGACCGTACGGGAACCTATGTGGAGAACGCCCAGCACCTCTCCGAGGTGAGGGGTGGGGACCCCGAAGAGCACGCGGAGTCCGAGCGAGCGAAGCGCCTCGCTGGTGACCATCGAGGCGATCTGCGGCGCACGCAGCATGAGGGGCTGGGCGGTCGCAGCGACACGCCCGGCAAAACCCTCGCCCACCTTTACGGAAAAGGCCTGCCGCGTACGATCCCGTTCAAGCCCCACGGCCGCCTGCAGGTGCAGGTTGTTGCCCTCGCGAATCAAGAGCCCGACCGTGTCTGCGTCAGGCACCTCGTCGACGATGACTTCCACGAGCCGTTGAAGGACCGCCCGACGACCGTCCTCCTCCCCCACGAGCCCGACCTCGGCGACACGGTCAAGGGCGCTCAGGACGCGCATGCGAGCATCGACGTACCGCTGCGCCGTTTCGCGGATCAAGCGATCCAGCGCGGCTTCGAGGATGTCCGTGGCCGCGGGTGTGGACGGCTGATGCATTTCAGCCCAGAGGCGGGTGGCGGCGTGACGGAGCAGCAACAGCTCGTCGAGGTGCTCGGCGAACGCCAACCCTTGCGCCAACCTGGTCAGCGCGACCACTTCTGGGGCCTGTGGGACCTCCTCGCCCATGGGCTCGCCGAGCGCTCGCTGCTCAACGAGCGTCGCGAGCCGCCGAACCAGCTGCGGTACGTGGTCCCGCCACTGCTCGCGAGGAATCGTCGAGACCGAGGGCACTCGCTCTTCGGTGAGCTCTTGCCAGAGGTCCACGACTTCGCCGCTTCGCTCCCGGAGGAAGCGGGCGACCTCCAGCCCTGCATTCTCCTGCTCGCCAGGCATTCTGGTCCGCCCTTCTGCCGAGCAACTCGTCCAACAATGTGGGGACGAGCCGGGCGGGTCGTGAGGATGAACGAAGAGAGGACGCGGAAGCAGGCTGCCGCTCCTCGAGGTCCAGCTCCCGGGCTCGCCTGACCCGGCGGAGCCGGAACCTCCGAGCCGGCATCGCCCCTGGAGCTGACGAGGGGCGCGCCGGTTCAGCCCGCCTTCATGACCACCGTCGTCTCGAGGATCGGCGTACCGGTCGGTGCGGTGATCGCCCCTGCGGGCTCGGCCGTGACGAACAGCTGGAAGCTCTGCAGCGGAGTGACCGTCTCGAGTTTGCCGTTGAGGTTATTGTCCACGTGAATCGCGCCGAGGTTCTGCGGCGCTCCGCCCTGTGACGGCGTCGCCCAGACCACGAAGACACTCGCGCCGGGCTCGACTCGATCGGCCGGCCCGAGATCTTCGACCGCTACGCTCAGCTTGGTGTTTCCGTTGTCGCCCGGCTGAGCATTCACCACGCCCTTGCCGGGCAAGCCCTTGGGTCCTTGCGCCAGCTCGAAACTCGAAGTCGACGCGCAGGACGCCAGCGCAGCGAGCGCGAACACGACTGCCGCGGTGGTTCGAATCGCCTTCATTGCCTGCCCCCAATCCGGCCCCCCTCTTTTATCCGAGGCCCCTCGCCACGGTGGTGCGCCGAGGGCGCTCTCGCAAGGTGGCCAACGAGCGCTACTCGCTCGAAGGCCAAGGCCTTTCCGCTTCCCGGTGCTTCGCCTGGATCGGTGGCAGCCCCAAGGAGCGCCTCCGCCGCACGCCAGGTGGACGGCGGCCGGTGCTCAAGCTCCAGCAGGGTGAGCAGCGGGACAGCCGAATCCGCTGGCTCGGCCCGGCCGGTGCTCGATGGGGACTTGGCGCCAGCGAGGCCGGAGACTTCTGCGCGGCTCTCCTCTCGGAGAGAGTCACGGCCGTAGGGGCGGGCGGTGGAAGGTGAACGAGTAGCGCAGTTGCATTCACTCGCCCAGGGCGCGAAGGATCCGCCCCGTGTCGTCCTTCCTGCCAGCATCGAGCTTCCGCCCGCTTGTCGCGCTCACGTTGACGTGCCTCGTCTTCACCGCGCATGCGCAGCAGGGTCCCAGCACCAAGGCCAGCGGCGCTGGGCCAGTGGATGCCGGCAAGGGCGGCGCTTCCGCGGGGCCGCCGCGCGCTGCCAAGCCACCCTCCGTCGACTCCATCGGAGCCGCGACCGCCTCGGGCGGAGTCCTGCCTTGGCGAGTATTCAATCGCACCGAGGGCATCTGCGACTGGATGGCGTACTACCACCTCGAGGGCATCGACGTGACGACCGGCAAGGCCGTCTGGTCGTCCACTCTGTGGACCACGCTGATCGGAGAGCTCCCGGACGGTGCGCTTCTGGTCGACAACAGCGGGTTCGGCGGCACGGGCGCCCTGCGTGTGGCGGTCCTCGAGCGGGGCGACGGCCGCGAGCGGTTCAGCTGCGCCGCGCCGTTTCAAGCCGCCGGGGTGACCGTCCCGTGGCTGCAAGTCAAAGGAGTGCTGCGGGGGTTTCCGTTCGAGCCGTCGGCGCCGAGCGGCATGCCCCACCCCCAGCCGCCGCCGATCACGCCCATCACGCTGACGTTCACTCGCAGCGGCTGCGCTGTCGCAGCGCGCGAGGGCGTGCCGACCGAGCGCGAGGTGGTGCGCGAGCTGCCGGTCCCGGCGACGGCGTGGACCGCAGGAGCGCTGCAGATCCGCGTCGTCACCGAGGCCTCGCTCGCGCCGGACCGGTCTACCCGGGAGGCGCTCGTGGCCTCCCGCGATGGGAGCACGCTGTGGAGCCGTGACGTGAGCAGGCCGGCGCCCCCGAACTGCCAGCTCCCTTGAGCCCCACCCCGCCGGAGCGCCGAGGCCACTCCGGACGTCTCGAGGTACGCCCCTGCACGCTGGGGCCGGGCCATCCCCTGGTGCTTTCGCTCGCGCTGCCAGGTCGGGCGGCGGTCGCGGTCACTGCCGGACCATCGCCTGGGTGACCTGGGCTTCGGAGTGGCGCTCGGCCTCGAAGGCGAATTCCGGGTGGAGATCCACCACGACCTCGAGGATCTTCCCGGTGAAGGCGGCGAGCGGCTCGTACTCGTCGGTGACCGGCGAGCCCTTGTCGCAGCCGATGTCGAAGGTCTCGTCGAGGCTGTACATGAACGCCATGGTCCGCGGGATCTCGCCCTCGGCGACCTTCTGCCCGTCGACGAGAATCCGCGCGGTCCCGCCGGCGCCATAGACCATCGGCTTGCCGGTGTCGCTCTGCTGCTGGGGATTGACCTCGAACTCGAAGCGGATGGAGTGGCGGCCGGGGTCCACGGGCTGCGTCGCCCGGACGTAGGTGCTCTCCACGGCGGCGTAGTTGTAGCAGAAGGTCGGCACGCCACCGCGCAGGTAGAGCGACCAGCCGGCGGTGTCGCCGCCGATCACCGCGATGGGCCCCTCGGCCCCGCCCCGCGGAATCTCGACCTCCGCCGCGAGCGACCAGGACCTGTTCTTGGTCTCCGGCGCCGCGGCCTCGGGAATCCTCACGGCGCCGGGGCGGAACACGAAGCGCTTCCGCTCGGCGCCCAGTCCCGCGCGCCCGAGGAGGCGCTCCTGGAACCGGTCGTCCAAGGGCAGGACGTTGTAGCGGCCGGCCTCCGCCCACCAGAGCTCCACCAGCTTGATCATCCGCATGACGACCGGGTCGTCGAGGTTGGACTTGTCCTTGTTCGCCATGAGGTCGTGGCACTCGCTGGGGTCCGCTTCGAGGTCGTAGACCTCCCAGTGGTCCTGGTCGAAGCCCCACGCCGCCCGGTGCTCCCAGGGCTTGCGGCCGTGGTAGGTGACCGCCTTCCACCGGCCGTCGACGATGGCGCGGTTGCCCACCATCTCGAAGTATTGCGTGGGGTGGTTCGTGGGCGCGTCCGCGTCGGCGAACGAGTAGTTCATGGGCACGCCTTCCAGCGCCGCCTGGGGGACGGAGTTCACGAGGCGCGGCGCCTCGACGCCGACGGCCTGGAGGATCGTGGGGACGATGTCGATGACGTGGTGGAACTGGGCCCGGGTCTCGCCCCTCGCCGCGATCCCCTTGGGCCAGTGCACGACCAGCGGGTTCCGCGTCCCGCCGAAGTGCGTGTACTGCTTGCAGAGCTTGAACGGCGCGTTGAACGCCAGCGCCCACCCCACCGGATAGTGGTTGTAGGAGCCGGGCTGCCCGAGCTGGTCGATGCGCTCGAGGTTGCGCTCCATCGACTCGACCGACTCCGGGCTGACGGTGCCGTGGGCGACCTCGTTGAACAGCCCGGAGAGCGTTCCCTCGCCGGAGGCGCCGTTGTCGCCGATGAAGACGAAGAGCAGGGTGCTGTCGAGGTCGCCGGTCTTCTCGAGGAACTCGACCAGCCGCCCGATCTGCGCGTCGGTGTGCGAGAGGAAGCCGGCGTAGACCTCCGCCATGCGCGCGAAGAGCCGCTTCTGGTCCGCGGAGAGGTCGTCCCACCTGGGGACGTCCGCGAGCATCGGCGCCAGCTCGGCGTTCGGCGGCACGACGCCCATCGCCTTCTGCCGGGCCAGCGCCTCCTCGCGGTAGCGGTCCCAGCCCAGGTCGAACTTGCCGCGGTACTTGTCGATCCACGGTTTCCAGACGTGGTGCGGCGCGTGGGTGGCGCCGAACGCCAGGTAGGCGAGCCACGGCTTCTCCGGCTCCATCGACTCGTGGTTGGAGATGAAGTCCACCGTCTGGTCGACGAGGTCTTCCGACAGGTGATAGCCGTCCTTGGGCAGGCGCGGCTGATCGATCGGCTCGCGGCCGGTGTAGAGCTTGGGGAACCACTGGTTGTTGTCGCCGCCCATGAACCCGTAGAAGCGGTCGAACCCGAAGAGCGGCCCGTCGGGCCAGCGGTCGAACGGCCCCGTCGGCCCGGTCTCCTCCGACGGCGTGTTGTGCCACTTGCCGATGGCGAACGACGAGTACCCGTGCTGGTGCAGCATGGCGCCGATGCCGGCCTTGTCCGCCTTCTGCCGCGCGTCGTAGCCCGGGTAGCCCGTCGCCAGCTCGGTGATGTTGGCCATGCCGACCGAGTGGTGGTTGCGCCCGGTCAAGAGGCAGGCCCGGGTCGGCGAGCAGAGCGCGGTGGTGTGGAAGTTGGTGTACCGAAGCCCGCCGTTGGCGAGCCGGGTGAGGTTGGGGGTCTCGATCAGGCCGCCGAAGGTGTCGCAGGCGCCGAAGCCGGTGTCGTCGATGACGATGTAGAGGATGTTCGGCGCCCCGGCAGGCGCCTTCGGAGTCACGGGGAAGGCCGGCTCCGAGTCCTGCCAGGTCCGGCCGATTCGGCCGGGGAAGGGGTCGCCTTCGCGGTAGGTCTTGAGGCCGGCTGGCGCCGACTTCTGCCCGCCGCCGGCCGACTTGCCCTCGGTCTTCTTGCCGTTGCCCTTCTTCGCCATCGAGCGCCCCCCACACGGGCAACGTGAGGCCGGCGGCGCTGGGTGCAAGCAGGGTGCATCGGGGCTGTCGCCTCCTGGCTCGCGGCGCCGCCTGGCGCGCGGGGCGCTTTGCTGGCCCCTCGGCGGCCGCGGGGGTGCGCCGGCTCGCGGGCACCGCCATCTCTACGTTGGAGCGAAGCGAGGAGGCGCGCGCGTGTCAGGACCGGGGAGCTACTTCCACATCCTGGCTAAGCCGACCGGCGCGACCTGCAACCTCGACTGCAAGTACTGCTTCTACCTGTCCAAGGAGAAGCTCTACCCGAACAGCCGCTTCCGGATGAGCGACGAGGTGCTCGAGGCCTACCTGCGCCAGCTGCTCTCGGCGCAGACCGGGCCGGTCGCCACCGTCGCCTGGCAAGGTGGCGAGCCGACGCTGATGGGGCTCGACTTCTACCGCCGGGCCGTCGAGCTCGACGAGCGGCTGCGCCGTCCCGGACAGAAGGTCGAGCGGACCTTCCAGACCAACGGGGTGCTGCTCGACGACGCCTGGTGCGAGCTCTTCCGGGAGAAGGAGTTCCTCGTCGGCCTCTCCATCGACGGGCCGCGCGAGCCTCCATGATGCCTATCGGGTGGACAAGGGCGGCAACCCGACCTTCAAGCGGGTCTGGCGCGCGGTCCAGCTGCTGCGCCGGCACGGCGTCCGCTTCAACACCCTGACCACCGTGCACGCCGCCAACGGCGACCGTCCGCTCGAGGTCTACCGCTTTCTGCGCGACGAGGTCGGCTCGAGCTTCCTGCAGTTCATCCCCATCGTCGAGCGAGCGGGGGAGGGCGATCAGGTGACCGCGCGGTCGGTCCGGCCGCGGCAATACGGCCGGTTCCTGACCGCCGTCTTCGACGAATGGGTGCGCCGCGACGTGGGGACGGTGTTCGTGCAGATCTTCGAGGCGGCGCTGGCGTCGTGGGTCGGCGCGCCGCCGACGCTGTGCATCTTCGCGCCGACCTGCGGCGACGCGATGGCGCTCGAGCACAACGGCGACCTCTACAGCTGCGACCACTTCGTCGAGCCGCGCCACCGGCTCGGCAACCTCCGGGAGCGGACGCTCGGCGAGCTCGCCGCGTCCGAGCCGCAGCGCCGGTTCGGGGAGGACAAGCAGCGCCTCCTGCCGGACTACTGTCGCCGCTGCCCGGTGCTCTTCGCCTGCAATGGCGGTTGCCCCAAGGAGCGCTTCCGCCGCACGCCAGAGGGCGAGCCCGGGCTCAACTATCTGTGCGCCGGGTACAAGGACTTCTTTCTCCACATCGACCAGCCGATGCGCCAGATGGCGGCGATGCTGCGGCAGGGGCGCAATGCCGACGAGGTGATGGCCTGGATGGCCGCGGAGGACGCCAGGCTGGACGAGGCGCTCGCGGGGACGGGTCCCAACCAGCCGTGCCCGTGCGGCAGCGGACGCAAGGCGAAGCAGTGCCACCGCCGCGACGCCAAGGGCCGAGCGTGAAGCTCCAAGCCCCGCGCCCTGCAAAGACTGGTCGGACCATCTCGCACCTTGCGCGCAAACGTGCGGGTACCTCGCGACGCAACGCCGCTGCCTCCGATGGGCTAAGCGTGCGCCGGGACGGCCCCGTGCGCCTGTGCAGAGACCTGCGCGATCGTGCTCTCGAGGACCCCGAGGTCGGGCGGCTTGGCCAGGTGCCGATCAAAGCCCGCCTCCTTCGAGCGCTCCAGGTCTTCGGGGGCGGCGTATCCGCTCAGGGCAACGAGCGGAGCGGTCCGAAGGTCCGGATCCGACCGCATCTGTCGCGCCACCTCGAAACCATCCATCTCCGGCAGGCCGATGTCGCACAGGACCACGTCGGGGTGGAATGAACGGGCCTTCGCAATGCCCGCGGCGCCCGTGCCCTCCGTCTCGACTTGGTGCCCGTTGAGCTCGAGCGCCTCCTTCAAGGATTCTGCTGCGTCGACGTTGTCCTCGATGACCAGCACGCGAAGGCGGTGCCTATCGACGCCGGCCGAGGGGCCCGCATCCTGAAAGGCCCGGGCCTCCTCCCGGTCGAGGGGCAGGCGGAGGACGAACTCCGCCCCCTTGCCTGACCCATCGCTGCACCCGGCCACGCTCCCGCCGTGCAGCTCGATCAGGCTCTTGACGAGCGCGAGGCCCAGGCCCAGCCCGCCCTTGCTGCGGTCGAGCGTCGTGTCCGCCTGCACGAAGGGCCTGAAGAGCTGGGAGAGCAGGTCCGGGGCGATCCCGGCCCCGTCGTCGCGCACGTGGATCGCGGCGGCGCCGTTCTCCGGGAGGAGCCGCAGCTCGACCTGGCCGCCGCGCGGGGTGAACTTGACCGCGTTCCCGAGCAGGTTCCCGACGGCCTGGGCCAGCCGCGTCGGGTCGCCCTGGACGAAGACCCGCCCAGCAGGGACCTCGACCCGGAAGCCGACCTCGGCCGTCTTGAAGACGGAGCGGTGGTCGTCGGCCGTGCGCCGGACGACCTCCGCGAGATCGATGCGCTCCCGCTGCAGGCGGATCTTCCCGCGCGAGATGCGGGTGACGTCGAGCAGGTCGTCGATGAGCCGGGTCATGTGTCCGACCTGGCGGTCGATGACGTGCTCGGCGCGCTTCGCCTGCTCACTGCCGGGCGCCGCGCGGTCGAGGATGAAGAGGCTGCTCTTGATGGGCGCGAGCGGGTTGCGCAGCTCGTGCGAGAGCATCGCCAGGAACTGGTCCTTGCGGCGATCGGCCTCCTCGAGCCGCCCATTGACCTGCTCGAGCTGGTGCTGGCTTTCGCGCCGCGCTCGCTCCGTGCGCCGGAGCTCGGTCACCTCGATGACCGCCGCGGTCAGTCCAATCACTTCGCCCGTCTTCGACCTCCAGGGGTAGTAGTTGCCAATCCAGTCCCGGCACACCCCCGGCCTGCTCGGCGTCTCCCCGTGGATGGGCAGGTCGAGCACCGGCTCGCCGCGATCGAAGACCGGGCGGTACATCTCGCGCAGGAAGGGGGCGACGTTCGGAACGACCTCCTCCATGCGCTTTCCGATGTGCTCCTCCACGGCGAGCCCGTTGATGTCGGCCATCACTTCGTTGATGCGCATGAACCGGCAGTCCCGGTCGAAGGTGAAGAGGCCCACCGGCGCCTGCCGGTAGATCTGCTCCAGGTCCGCATACTGTTCGCGGGCTCGCGCTTCGCTGTCCCGAAGTGCGTCCTGCGCCTTCTTCAAGTCCGTGATGTCGTGCACGACGACGACCGCGCCGGTGATGTTGCCCTGCGGGTCGCGGAAGGGGGCTGCGTGGTTGAGCACGGTCCCGGGCGTTCCGTCGAAGCGGACGATGTCGATGACCTCGCTGACGATGGTCTCTCCCTTGTAGAGGGCGCGCGCCAACGCCCAGTCCTCGGCCCGGTACCGCTCGCGCGTGCCGGGCCGGTAACCGACGTACTGCCCGTAGTTCTGCTCGATCGGGCCCCTCATGGCCCAGATGGCCCTGCAGCGCTCGTTGACCTCGAGCACCCGCCCCGAAGCGTCCGCGATGAAGACGCCCACGGGAAGGCTCTTCAGGATGACGTCCAGGCGGGCCTTCTCGAGGGCGAGCTCGGCCTCCACCCGCTTCCGGTCGTCGATGTCGGTGCAGGTGCCAAACCAGCGGACGATCCGCCCCTCGGAGTCGCGAACCGGCAGCGCCCGCCCCAGGAACCAGCGATACGCGCCATCGGACGCCCGGCGAAACCGGTACTCGATCTCGTAATCGACGCCCGTCGCCAGGCTGTGGCGCCAGCGCTTCAGGGTGCGCTCGTAGTCGTCGGGGTGCAGCACCTTGGCCCACAGCTCGCCGTGCGAGGTCTCGAGCGTCGTGCCCGTGTACTCGTACCAGTGGCGGTTGAAGTACTCGTGGTAGCCGTCGGGCTTGGTCATCCACACGAGCTGCGGCATGGCGTCCGCCAGCTGCCGGAACTGCTCTTCGCTCTGCCTCGCCGCCTGCTCGGCCCGCTTTCGCTCGGTGATCTCTCGAACGATGACGAACGCCTTGAGCGGACCCTCGGGCAGCACGACCGAGCTCGTCTCCGTCGCAAACCTCTCGCCGCCCTTGCGAATGTGGAGCAGCTCCACGTTGGCGTAGCGTCCACGGCGTTCACGCTCTTCGAGGGCGGCGCGAAACTCTGGAGCGGAGGTTTCGACGAGCCCCGCTCTGCCGGCCCGGATGAGCTCCTCCTCGGTCATGCCGAACATCTCCTGGGCAGCCGGATTGGCGGCGAGGATCTTCCCGTCCGGCCGCGTCAGGAAGGCGCCGTCGGGAAGGTTCTCGAACAAGGCCCGGTAACGGCTCTCGCTCTCGCGGAGCGCATCCTCGGCGCGCTTCTGCGCGGTCAGGTCGAGCATCGAGCCGATCATGCGGAGGGGGCGGCCACGTTCGTCTCGCGTGACGTGTCCGCGGTCCAGGACGTTGAGCCAGTCCCCGCGTCTGCTACGGAAGCGGTACTCGTGCTGCCACGTGTGCACGTCGGCAGCGCCGAGCGCAGCCTCGAGGCTGTCGATGACGGGCTTTCGGTCGTCCGGATGGATGCGCTCCGCCCACCAGGACTGCGACCGCGGCACCTCTGCCAAGGGGTAGCCAAGGACGGTCTCGAGCGCCTCGGTCCAGACGACCTGCCCGCTCGTCAGGTCGAAATCCCGGACGACGTCATGGGTGGCAAGGCTGACGAGCCGGAAACGCTCCTGGCTCACCCGCAAGGCGTCCGCCTGCCGGGCCGCTTGCTCCGCGTGGTACGCCCGGCGCCGCCTGGAACCGCGTTCGGCCCCGCCGATGGCGGAGACGAGCAACCCGACCAGCGCGAAGCCCGCGATCTGGTGGATGACGATGGTGTCCTTGGTGCCGAATTGCCCGATGGGCTCGAAGAGCACGCTGATCCCCAAGGTGATCGCCAGCGTGCTCAGGCAGGCGGGGCCCGTGCCGGCGACCAGAGAGAAGAGCGCGATGATCGCGATCGGGACGAAGAAGCGGACGCCTCCAAAGGGCGCAATCAGGAGCCCGGTCACCTCGACCGCCAAGGCGGCAACGGCGACAGCCGCGGCGTAAGCGAGGGCGCGGCTCCAAAGGCTCTCGCTTCTGGCGAAAGGCAGTCGAGCCAACTGGTTGAGGTGCAAGCCTCGCAAGGGGAGCCCCTTTCCCGTCTCGCCTAGAACAAGCCAGGAGGGACCCATGTTCGGCCGTGCCGTGGCCACCCATGGGACGGGTACGCGGCACGGGGTGGAACGGGTGGCCGGGCGGCCGGGGTCGCGTCGACGCAGCTTCCTTCGAGCCGGTTCTGGCTCCTCAGGTCCGACCAGGCAGCGACGCGAGCGCGCGCTCTCCTAGCACCGCAAGCTCGACCGGCTTCCGGCAGGGGCCCGCGCCTTGTTTGCCTTCAGCCCTGGCCGCATCACCGGACCTCACTGGGGCCGGGTGCCGGTGCGCGCTGCGGCGGTCAGGTCCGGGTCGGCCGCGATGAGTGCTGGCCGGCGTGGCGGCCGGGACTCGAGGACCCTGTCGTTCGGGGAGCGCGTTCGGCACCAGGGGCTCGCAGGCTCAGCAGGCGGCAACGCGCAAGGGACCTCCAAGGCCAGAGCCCGCAGCCGGTCTTCGCAGCTCCGGAAGGCAGCGGCCTCTAAGGGCGGGAGCGCCAGCGGCAATCACGCTCACGGTCTGTCGGCGGCGCGGCGAAGCGAGCGAACCGACAGCGACAACCAGACCATCCAGGCAAGCAGCGCCAGGCCGAGCAAGGCGATGCCGATCGCGGCGATCGCGGGCAGTGGGCCCAGCGCTGCCAGCAGCCCCTTGCCGATGCCCGCCGCGCTCGCCTGCTGAATGCACCGCTGCCGGTCGGCCCCCTGGCACTCGGGGAATCCGGCGGCGACCTCGTCGGTGGCACCGCGGACCATCGCTCCGGAGACCCGCCCAGCCGCGGCCGACAGCTCCTGCGCGAGCGGGCCCGTGCCGCCGGAGAGCTGCGTTCTCATCCGGTCTGCGAAGGCCTCGGCGATCCCCGCCCCGAGCTGGCGCGCCATCGCTTCCGTCGGCCCGCCGGCGCCAGGCGGTGCCGGCGCACCGCCGCTCCCGCCCACGCCGCGCCCCGGCTGAGCGGTCTCGCCAACGGCGCCGCTGACCATCCCCGAGGAGACGCTCGAGGCGATGGCCGCCAGCCGCTCGCGCTGCTCGGGCTTGGCCAGCTCGCGCGTCAGCCCATCAATGACTTCGGCGCTCACCGCGTTCGACGCCTGGGCGGTCTGCGGCTCCTTGATCGACTCGGCAGCTCCCGAGGCTGCGGCCTTGCCCGCCTCGTGAGCGCAGCCCGACAACAGCGCGAGCACGAGGAGCACATGGCGGGGCGCGTGGTTCACGGACGAGACCTCCTCGCGCAAGTTTCGGCACCGCGCCTTCGAACGCCCAGGGAGAGCAGGGCCGGTGGATTTGCCGGGCGGCCGGCGCGTCGGTGAGCTCGGCGGCCGGCCCGCCGAGCGAGCATGGACGCGGGCGAAAGCGGGTCAATCGGCCTGCGCCTGCGTTGGCTGCAGAGCAGCCTCGCATTCGTAGTGTCGCCGCCGCAGGGCCGGGCTCGCAGGATTTGACGCGGGAGGCCAAGACAATGCCAGCCGAACAGGCGGTCGACCGTCGCTGCGTGGGCTGTGGCCAGACGACCCACAGCGAACCTGGCGGGCTGGTCGCACTCTCGTGTGGCCGGGTGCACCTGATGTGCGCTCAATGCGTGTCCAAGGAGCCGTCCAGTGAGCAAGCCCTGCGCGCGCTCTCCTTCCTCGCCCGCCTGGCGATGAAGCTTCAGAACAAGTAGCCAGCGAGCACCGCCCGGCGGCGGTGGGGCCGCGGCTCACCTGACGACAGTGCGGGCTGGTGGAAAGCTTCGTCCCGCGAGCACACCGTGCGCTTTCCGCTCGCGACAGTTGCCTTCACGCTCGAGCTGCTTTTGGGAGGCGCGGATGAGATATCGCAGAGCCTCACACGGCGGACTCGTTCTGGTCGTCGACGACGATCCCGATTTCCGCCAGTTCGTCACGGCGGTTCTGGCCAGTGAGCACCTCTTCTCCGTCGAGGCTGCCGATGGAGAAGTCGCCCTCGAGATCGTGGCTCACGTCCGCCCGGACCTGATCACCCTCGACCTGGAGATGCCCCGGCTGACCGGCTGGCACATGCTCGAGGCGCTGCGCCGGGACAAGGGCCTCGCCTCGATACCGGTCTTCGTCATCTCCGGGCTCTCCCTCGCGGACTCCCGCATCACCCCGGGCTCGGTGGCCTGGCTGTGCAAGAAGCCACTGGACGTGGACACCTTCGTCGCCAAGCTGCGCAGGCGCTTTCCCGAAGCGGCGAGGCTCGCCCCGACACTCGCGCGAGCCGGGGGGATGCTGCACGCCTAGGCCGCACGGACCAGGAAGCGGGCGGGCTGCCCGTGATGCCGGCTGCGGCCGGGCTGCATACCGTCAAAGCGCAGTCGGCATGGCGCATCTCCGGTCGCCTGGCTCCCTGGCCCTGGGGGGCCAGGCCTCCTCCTCTCATGTGCAACTCGCCCGGACGGCAGCCCGGGAGGTGAAGAATGCCTCCCCCTGCGCGGCGCATAGATTGCGAAGCGATGTCGTCCGCCATCCGGAACCTGAAGCGCGCGCGCGCCATCCTCGAGATCGGCGCCAGGTACGGGTTCCTCATCGACCCCGCGTCCAGCGCCAAGGTGCCTGGCCTCGGGATGCTCAGGCCGAGCAAGGAGATCTCCGCGCTGCCGCGGGGCGAGCGCGCCAAGCGGGTGCTCGAAGAGCTCGGGCCCACGTTCGTCAAGCTCGGGCAGGTCCTGTCGACCCGTCCAGACCTGGTCCCGGGCGACATCGTCGACTCCCTCCAGCAGCTGCAGACGAACGTCGCGCCGGTGCCGGCCGACGAGCTTCGGGAGGTCATCGAGGGCTACCTCGGCGCGCCCATCGAGCAGCACTTCGCGTCGCTCGACCTGGAGCCGATCGCGGCGGCGTCGATCGCGCAGGCGCACCGCGCGAAGCTCAAGGTCGACGGCGAGGTGCACGAGGTCGTCGTCAAGGTCCAGCGCCCGGCCATTCGCGAGAAGATGGAGTCCGATCTCTCGCTGCTCTATTGGCTCGCGCGCATGCTCGAGGGGGGCATCGCCGAGGTCGCGCCGTACCAGCCCGTCGCCATCGTGCGCGAGTTCGAGTCGGCGCTGCTCCAGGAGCTCGACTTCCTCAACGAGGCGCGGAACATCCAGGAGGTCACGCGCAACTTCGAGGCGCGGCCGGGGCTGCTCGTGCTGCCGAAGGTCTACGAGCACGTCACCTCGACGAAGCTCCTCACGATGAGCTTCGTCGAGGGGATTCGCATCACCGACGTCGCCGGAAACCCCGCCTACGACTCCGGGCAGCTGCTCCACCGCGCGCTCGAGGTCATGTTCGAGAATGGTGTTCACCGACGGGTTCTTCCACGGCGATCCCCACCCGGGCAACGTGCTGGTCACCGCCGACTCGCGCATTGCGATGCTCGATTTCGGGTTGATGGGCCGGCTCACCAAGGAGGAGCAGGACACGCTCGTGGACCTGGTGCTCGCCGTCTTTGCGCGCAATCCCACGCAGCTCACGCGCGTGGTCCTGAAGATGGGGCAGGTGCCGCCCGACTTCAACCGGCTCGCCTTCGAGGCGGACGTGCGCAAGCTGATGGACAAGTACCTCGGCATCGAGCTCGCGCAGCTCGACACCCAGAACCTGATGCGCGACTGCATGGCGATGGTCGTGGATCACCACGTTCGTCTGCCCGCCGAATACGCCATCCTCGGACGCGCGGCCGCGACCATCGAGGGGTTCGCTCGCACCCTCTACCCCGAGCTCAACATCATCAAGACCGCCGCGCCGTTCGTGGCCAAGCTCGTCTCGCGACGGCTCGACCCGTTGCGGCTCGGCACCGAGACCATGGGGCTCACGTTGTCCGTGAAGCAGTTGCTCGCCGACGCGCCGCAGCAGGCCTCCCGGCTGCTCGACGATCTCGAGGCAGGTCGACTGCAGCTCGGCATCCGCGGTCCGCGCCTGGACGAGCTGCTGGTGATGCAGCGCACCCACAGCCTGCGGGTGGTGCTCGCCGCGGCGGTCGCGAGTCTCGTCATCGCCGCTGCGGTCGCGCTCGCGCCCTTCCAGTACACGCTCTCGTCGCTCGGGTGGTCGAGCTCCACGATGCCGCTCGTGCCGTTGATCTGCCTCGTGCTGGTGAGCGGCGCGCTCGTCCTGCTCTGTCTGACGTTCCTGTTCCCGCGCGGCTTGCGGAAGATCTCGCTGCGCAGGGTCACGTTCTGGCGCAGGCGCGGCGTTCATGCCTGATGACTAGATTGCCGGGGGAGAGCCAACCAGAGGGGCGCCCTTCACCGCCTGCGGCTGGGCGCTTCCCAACAAGGCATGTACTGTCCGGACTTGACGCTCGCCCGAGCACACTGAATGCCCAAGAGAGTCGACCTCGACGCAATGCTGAGAAGCCTCGTCGCCCGAGAGGTAAGGGCGGTCCTGGCACCCCATATGGGCACCCTCTCGCGCCTGCAAAGGCTGCTCGACGGTCACCCTGGGATCGCTGACCTGCGGCGGGCCCTCGCGAAGCCCAGGCCGCCGACACGCCGGCGGAAGCCGAAGGGAGCGCTTTTCGAACGAGCGGGGCCGTCATTCGCGGAGCCGCTTCCAACCGCAGAGTCCAAGGGCAGCGCTGAAGCCGCTCGATTGCCGGAATCGGAGCACGCGGCCGCAGCCGTGCCTGTGACCGCAGCCTCGGTGTACGAACGAATCAAGCCGGTGATCCGGCGCAAGGTTGAGGTCACGGCGGCTCAGGAACCACCAACGGCGAACCAACCGAGCCCGTCTCGCCGGTCAACTCCCTTCGCCGAAGGCGAGGTCGTCCGGGTCCTCGATGGTGGTGAGCTGGTCGACGCCGAAGTTCTCGCGTTGGCGACCACGGCTGGAGTCGCCCTCGTCAAGCGTCTTCGGGACGGCCAGAAGGTCGAAGTGAAGAGCACCGACCTTTACTCGATCCGCTGACGTGCTGGCACGGGCGCCAAGAGTCCCGGCGCGGCCATTCCCCCGGTTCGGGCCTGGCGCAGGGCCGGCCCTGACGCTTCAAGCCCCGCAAGAAGGCGCCCCGCGAGGCTCTTGGCCAGCGGGGCGCGGAGGATGCGGCGGTCGCTCCTTGGGTTGGGGCTCGCGCCTACGGCCGCAGCGCCGCGGCCAGGGCCGAGAAGACGTCCGCGGCCGCCTCTTGCGGGACCGTGACGCTGAGCAGCACCTTGCCGCCGCGCTTGAACGCGCGCACGTCGCTGGGCGTGAGCCACTGGCCGACGGCCTTCTCCGCCGTCTGCTCCAGCTTCGCCGCCGGACCGGGCTCCGCCGGCTGCAGCGGACGCTTGGCGGAGCGGTCGGCGTCGCGCATCAGGTGGTAGGCCTTCTCCACCTCTTCGGCCGTCATCTCGCGCACCGGCTTGGTGCCGGCCCCGTCCACCGGCAGCTCCAGCGCCATCGCCTGCTCCGGGGTCTCGTCGATCGTCGTCAGGTCGGTGCAGCGCTTGAGCCAGCAGGCCTTCTCGATGCCGAGCTCCAGCACCATGGCGCGCGGGTAGGCCGCGGCGTCCATGTACTTGTAGGCCGTGACCACCCCCATGCCGACCCCGCGGCGAAGGTAGTCCGTCCAGTCCTTGTAGGGTGCGCCGCCGCCCTCCAGCTTCTGCCAGCCGAGGACGATCTTGAAGCGCAGCAGGCGCGCCGCCAGCTTCCCAGCTGGCGTCAGTCGACCGGGCCTTGGCGTTGAGGATGTTCGCGTGCTCCTGCTGATGGCTTTCGGCGAAGTTCACCGTTTCCGAGGTCGTGGGCATGGCTCGCGGGATCTGGGGGTGGTGCGCGTCGCCACGGCCGCGCCCCCGCGCGAGGCCGTGGATGCCCTGGGGGTGACGCTGGCTTTGGTGGAGATGCCGGCCCCCCAGGCGGCGACGGGCAACATAGCGCAGGCGCAAATCGGGCCGCAATTTCAGGTCCTGAAATTGGAGTTGGTTGGGAGCCTGGCGCAGGACAGCCGCCGGGTGCTGACGGGCGGAACCGGGTGGCAATTTCAGGTCCTGAAATTGGGAGTTGGTTGGGAGCCTGGCGCGGGACAGCCGCGGGATGCTGACGGGTGGAACCGAGCGGCAATTTCAGGTCCTGAAATTGGGAGCTGGTTTCGGTGCTGGATCCCTGCGCCTATTAATATGGATTGCGGGAAGTGTGCCAGCGGGTCCCGTGTAACCTGGCGGATTGGCAGGTGAATTCCGATGCCAGAATGTGACGGGGCTCACGCTTTCTGGGTGGGGATCGCTCGGTCAAGCACTCACCCAGAGCGCCGGAGTGGGGAGGGGTAGGAGGGCAGGGCGACCGTGCGTACCCGTTACCTCGCAACCCGCGCAGCGAAGATCTCGCTCTTCAAGACCCAGTGCACCCGCCCGTCGACCTCGAGCTTCGCCTCCCAGGACTCGACCTCCAGGCACTTGCAGCGCACTGCCCGGCCCCAGGGGTCGCTCATCGCCGGAGGGGACCCGGTGACGACCTCGAGATCCGAGCCGGTGTCCATGGCGTGCTTGAGTACTTCGTACAGGGCTGGGTCTCCCGGGAGGCCCCAGTCGACTCCGATGATCTCGTCCAGGAAGCCCCAACGCAGCCGGATGTAGTGGTGGAAGGCGCCGTAGCGGTAGTAGGCCAAGAGCGCCCGCAGGTCCGCCGCCAGGCGTCGCTCGAGCTTGCCGGTGCTGGCGGCCGAGGCGAGCTCGGCGACCTTGGCCGGCGGCGCGAGCGGGCGGGAGATGCCGGTCGTCCCGGCGATGAGCAGCTCGGTGGTGATGCGCAGCTTGCGCCCGGAGCGGTTCAGGGTGCGCGACTTCTGCGGCAACTTCAGGTCGACGAGGCGCCAGTCGGAGGGCTCCAGGCCGAGCGCCTCGAGCTGAAGGCGAGCGTCGAGGCCCACGACGATCTGGAACTTGGAGAGCGCCTGCACGAGCGGCTCGGACGCGTCGGGCGCGAAGGTGGTGAGCTCCTGCGTCGAGAGGTCGACGAGGCCCCAGAGTGCGGTCCGGCGCCCGTCGGAGAGGCGGTGGAGGAAGCATCGTCGCAGCCGGGCAGTCTGCTCCGCCTCCTTCGCCTCCTCCGCGGCCACGATGGCGTCCCGCGCGGCCCAGTCGGCGCGCCGCTGCGCCTCGACTGCCCGGCGCTCCTGCTCCTTTCGCGCCACGGCTCGCAGCGCGCTGCGGATGGACGGGAGGGTCGGGGCGTGCGGCAGCAGGGTGAGCAGTTCGTTCTCGCCGACCAGGATCAGCGTGGGGTCCCAGCCCTTCGGGCCGGCGAGCGAGACTCGATACTCCCGAGGCTGGAGGCTCGCGCAGCGCCGCTTCCACCTGCGTGAACGACAGCGTGGGGCCCAGGGCGTCGAGGACGGCGACCGCCCGGCGCAGGCCGGACAACGCGGGTGGGCGCGCGAAGATCGGCGCGAGCTCCTCCTTGGTGAGCGGCACGGTGGGGCCGGGAAGCTCCGGCAGCCTGGGGGCAGGGGAGGTGGCGAACTTGGGCGGCGTCAGCCCCACCTCGAAGAGGAGGTGCTTGAGGTCCCACGACTCGAGGTTGAGGGCGAGGCGTCCCTGGCTGTCGCGCACCACTGGCGGGAGGCCGTGCCAGGCCTTCTTCACCGAGAGCACCATGTCGCCGCTGGGCGAAGTGAGCCCGAGCGCGAGGAGGCGGTCGGCGACCTCCTCGACGGTCATCGGCTCGCCCCGCTCGAGGATCGCGAGGGCGGTCCAACCGAGGAGGGAGCGCCTGGCGGAGCCGGCCTTCAGGTCCTGAAGGCGGAAGGGCGAGATGCCGAGGCGCGAGTGGTAGGCGGGGGGCAAGGCGGGCTCCGGGCAGGGGAGTTACGGGGCGGAATGTAGCGCAGGGCGGGGTGGCCGAGTTCGGAATGAGCGGCTCCGACATATCCGTCGCTCGGACTGGGTTCAGAAGAGGTTGCCTGGACGTCAGCTCGAGACCTTCACGGGGAGACTAACGTGGCTCAGGACCACAACCGAGACCTACCTGCCCGGCTCGTCGGTCTGCCCAAACGGCCAACCCTCGCCCGATTCCTCGATTTCTGGCTGGCCCACACCGCCTGGCAGCAGCTCAGGTTCACCACGGCCCGGACCTACGCGAGCACCGTCTTGCGCCTCGTCGTCCCCGTGCTTGGTGAGATCCCGGTCCGGCGGTTGACGACCGCGAACATCGAGCACGCCCAGGTGGCGTGGCAGCGAGCGGGCGTCACGCCGTCGATGCGGCGCAAGGCGGTCGAGGTCCTGCGCTCGGCGCTGAGGCACGCGGTCGCCCTGGGGCTCTGCGAGCACAACGCGGCGAGCCGGAGCACCGTGCCCAAGAAGGGCGAACGCGCGCCGCAGTGGCTCGATCGGGACGGCGCTCGGCGGCTGCTCGATTCGGTGCGCGGTCATCCGCTCGAGAGCGCCTACGCGCTGGCGCTCGGGTTGGGGCTGCGTCGCGGCGAGATCCTGGGGCTGACCTGGGACGACGTCGACCTCGACGAGCGAGTGCTGCGCGTGCGCTGGAACCGGATCGAGTATTCGGCCGGGACACGGCTGGCTGCGCCCAAGACTGCCGCCAGCCGCAGGGCGCTCGCGATGCCTCGGTTCCTGGCGGCCTGCCTCAGGCGACAGCGGGCTCGGGAGCTGCGCAAGGCCAGCAAGGTGGGGGCCTCGCTGCATGGCAGCGACCCGGTGCTCACGACCCGGAATCGACGGCCTTACTGGAACTCCTACCTGCACTCGGAGCTGCAGCTTCGCCTGCGCCGGCTCGCCATGCCGCGCATGCGCTACCACGACCTGCGTCACACGGCCGCGTCCTTGATGCTGGCGGAGGGGATTTCGCCGCGGACGGTCATGGAGATCATGGGGCATCGGAACCTTGCGGTGACGATGCTCGTCTACGGGCACGTCAATCTGCGGCACCAGAGGCTCGCGGTTGCGGTCATCGATAAGGCCTTGGAGTAGCCGATAGCCTTCTGTCTTTCGCAGTATTTGAACGCGAAATGATCGCCGAACGGACCCGCGACAAGATCGCCGCCGCGCGCCGAAAGGGGAAATGGACGGGCGGGCCAGCGCCCCTCGGGTACGACGTCATCGACCGCAAGCTGGTGGTCAACGCGGCCGAGGCCGAGCTGGTCCGGTACATCTTCGAGCTCTACCTCACCAAGCGCTCGGCCGTCGCGGTTGCCCACACACTCAACGCCGAGGGCCGACCGACCAAGCAGCAGGTCACGAAGGCCGGGAAGGTGCGTGGCCTGCGCGAGTGGGACAAGAACGCGGTCCTGCATGTCCTGCGCAGCCCAGTGGTCGCGGGGCTGATGCCGTACAAAGGCGAGGTCCACCAGGGAGAGCACGAAGCGATCCTCGACCGCGGCACCTACGAGGAGGTCCAGGTCCTGCTGGACGGCGGCAGCGGGGACCAGAAGCGCTGGGGCCGCAACCCGAAGTACATCCTCACCGGACTGCTCTTCTGCGCCCGGTGCGGAGCGGCCTTCACGCCCGCGTCCACGCGCACCGGCGACCGGGAATACCGTTACTACAGGTGCGGAACGCGGGACCGGATGGGGCGCGACGCCTGCGAGTCGCGCCAGCTGCCTGCACCCGCGATCGAGGACTTCGTCATCCAGCGGGTCCGCGAGGCCCTGGCCGATGGGACGATCGCCGCGGACGTCGCCAAGGCGGCGTCGGAGCGCATCGAGCACATGCGCAAGGCGCTGTTGAAGGAGCGCGAAGCGCTGCCGGCGCAGATCGCGGCCATGGCCACCGGGGGCAAGCGGCTGGTCGAGACCGCCAGCAACATGACCGGGGTGGGGCGGCGGCTCCTCGACTCGAAGCTCCAGGAGACCGGCGACCAGCTCGGCCGGCTCGAGCGGCGGCTCTGGGATGTCCAGCGCAAGCTGGCCCAGCTCAACCAGGCCAAGCTCGAGGTCTCGTGGGTGGAGGGGTGCCTGAGGACCTTCGACAAGGTCTGGGACACGCTCACGCCCGAGAACCGTGGCAGGCTGGTCCGCGCCGTCATCTCGCGGGTGGAGGTCAACGAGCCCGAGAACCAGGTGAAGGCCTATGTCACGAACCTCGCCACGGGCATCGACGCCCTCGTCGAGGGCGCGGAGGCGGCATGAGCAAGGACAACGGGCAGCAGGTCATCGCAGGGACCCTCCACCGGGTGCGCCGAGCCCGCGAGCAACGGTTCGTTGAGGCGCCGCCTTCGCTGCCACCGGCGCGCGAGCCGGTCCGCCGTCCCGCACGCGTGGCCATCGCGCTCGCGCTGGCCCACAAGATCGAGCAGGCCATCGAGAGGGGCGTCGTGGCCGACAGGGCCGACGTGGCGCGTCGGCTGGGGCTCACCCGGGCACGGGTGACGCAGCTGCTCGACCTGACCCTGCTCGCCCCGCGCTTGCAGGCCGCCGTGCTGGACCTCAAGTCGATCGACGGCGCAGAACCTGCGAGTGAGCGTGGCCTGCGCGCGATCGCGCACGTCGCGGCGTGGACGGAGCAACTTGCGCTCTGGAACTTTTCCAGCGGTTCGGGTGCGCTTTCCGTCCAGTGCGCCCTTCCCTCTCGAGAAGAGTAGCGCGGCGAAGGTCGCCCCGTTGTAGACTTTCAGACGCTCGGCCTCAGCCGCTGGGCGAACGGGAGATGACCGCCGCGGACGACATCGCCAACGAGGCTGACCGCCTTGCTCTGGCGGCAACCCTTGAACTGCCCGCGCCTCTGCGCGACTACCAGTGGGCGGGCGTGAACTTCCTTGCGCGCTCCGAGTCCGCTCTTCTCGCGGACGAGATGGGCCTCGGCAAGACGGTGCAGACGGCCGTCGCGATGCGAGTAGCACTCAGGGAGGAATCCGCCGGCCGCGCTCTCATCGTGGCGCCCGCCTCCTTGGTAAGAAACTGGCGCCTTGAACTCGATCGCTGGGCACCAGAGTTAGTCGTACGGGAACTTGAGGGGGACGCGGAGAACCGCGAGGCGCTGTACACGCTGCCGATTCAGGTCCTCATCGGCTCCTACGAGCAGATTCGCACCGACGCGATGCAGCGCGTGCTTGAAGCCCGCTTCGACCTTGTGGTCCTGGACGAAGCGCAGCGGATTAAGAACGGCAACGCATCGACATCGTTCGCCTGCCGTCTTCTACCGCGACGACGAGCTTGGGCGCTTAGCGGCACTCCGCTCGAAAACTCACCACGTGACATTGAGTCGCTATTTGAGTTCCTGCGGCCAGGGCTAGTGACTCCGCAGATGGGTCGCAAGACGATACACGAGCGAATTGCGCCGTACCTGTTGCGTCGCAGGAAGTCCGAGGTTCTTCAGGAACTTCCGCCGATCCTCATTCAGGACGTTAAGCTCTCGCTCTCGCCGCGCCAACGCGCGGTGTACGACGACCTTTGGTTGGGCCGTCGCGAGGCATTCGAGGAAGCGGGCCACAGCGGCGCGTGTCTCCTCAGTCTCTTCACAAGACTCAAGCAGCTCTGCAATTTTGACGAAGACTCGGGCGAGTCCGTCAAGTTGGACTACCTCACGACTCTTCTTGAGGAGACCTCGGCCGAGTCCGGCAAGGTCCTGGTCTTCTCGCAATACGTCTCGACACTAAGGTGGCTTTCCCAGCGGCTGGGCCTGCCACACGACCTCTATACCGGCGAGCTCTCCGCTGATGAGAAGGTCCGGGCGGCTCATCGGTTCGAATGCGAACCGGGGCCACGGATGCTCCTGGTGTCGATCAAGGCGGGAGGCGTTGGACTGAACCTCCAAGCCGCCAACCAGGTGGTCCTTTTCGAATCGTTGGTGGAACCCCGCCGTAGAGGCCCAGGCGATGCAGCGAGCGCACCGCTTTGGCCGGACCGTCCCTCTTCATGTGCACCGCCTTATCGTCGAGGACACAATCGAGCAGCGCATCGCTGCAATCCTCGCGGAAAAGGAGGCGCTCTTTGAGGAGTACGTGAACGAGGCAGACTCGACGGCGCATCGATTCCCGACGCGCGCGGACCTGCTTCGAATACTGGAAATCTTTGAGCCCAAACCCGCTGTAGGAAAACCCACAAAGGAGACCGAATGATTCCCCAAATCAAAGAAATCAAGGACATCGCGCTTGAGGACCTGGTCGTCGGAAAGGGTCAAGTCCGCGTCAAGGATGTGAAGAAGGACATCGAGGATCTCGCGGAGAGCATCCGCGTTGTCGGCTTGCTCCAGCCCATCATTGTCTGCCCTTCTGAGCAAAAGAAGGGGAAGTACGAGATCCTCGCCGGCCAGCGGCGCTTTCTGGCGCACGTCCAGCTCAAGCGGGCCACGATCAAGGCGGCCGTCCTGGAGTCCCGCGTCGACGAGCACACCGCCAAGGCGCTGTCGCTGATCGAAAACCTCGTGCGAAGGAGTATCAGCACCAAGGAGACGATCGACGCCTGCACATCTCTCTATATGAAGTACGGGACCATGAAGGCTGTTTCTGAAGAACTGGGCCTTAAGGAAAATCTGGTCAGTCAATACGTGAAGTTCGCGCGGCTCCCCCCGAAGTTGAAGAAGATGGTCGAAGCCAATGAAGTCGACATCAAGACGGCATTGCGTGCGGTCGATGCCGCCGGCACTGGTGGCAAAGTCGACGAAACCGAAGCCGTGACATTCGCTAAGGAATTGGCGCCGATGAGCGGCGAACAGCAGAAGCGCGTCGTGAAGCAGCGGCAGGACGATCCGGAGATACCTGTCGAGGAGGTGCTAGAGGCGGCTAAGTCCTCGGCAAAGGTAACGCAGATCGTCGTGACCCTCTCCGCCACCACGCATAAGTCGCTGCAGGCATTCGCTTCTGAGGACAGCGTTACGCAGGACGAGGCGGCAGCAGCGCTCATCGAGGACGGGCTCAAGGAGAAGGGGTTCGAGGTCTAGCATGACCACGCTCTCCCCCGAGGAGAGAAAGGGCCTTCTTCTCTCCGTCGGCACCCACCGCGGGAGGCGCCCCCTTTCCCCTATCGAGGTGGCTACGCTGTTTAAGCGGGACCTCGCCGCCGGCAACACCACAGGCAAGCTCGGGCCGCTGGTCCAGCTGAGCCCAACAATGATCGGCCGTTTCGTCCGGCTTCTGAGCCTCTCAGAAGACATCCGCCACCTAATCGGCTGGCAGGGAGCGGAAGAGGGTTCCGTGAGCTTCACCTCTGCCTTCGAGAATGGCCCGGCTGCCTGCCACAGAAGACCACCTTGTGTTGGCAAAGGCGATACTTGGGCACAGCTTTTCAAGCGCAGAAACGCGCCAAGTGGTTCAACTTCGGTTGCGATCGGGTCGCCCTATCGCCGAGTGCATTAGTGAAGTTGTGGGAATGCGCCCGGTGGTGGAGATCCGACACGTGTTCATCGGGACGGTGCTTGAGGAACCCCTCAAACGGCGCCTGTCGGCCCTCACGCAAACGGAGCGAGACACGCTGCTTCGGAATGTCCTGCAAACGGACTTTTCGGACCTCGGTGTCCGCACCGGTCGTCTCGGCCACGCTCGGTTCACGCTGGTGGGCGGAGCCGAGCTGGGGACCGCCGCGCGCGGGACGCTTGAGCGCGACCTGAACGACCGTCTCGCGAGGAGTCAGTAGCATGTGCGAATTCAACATCGATGTCGCGGGTTCGGGCGCAGTCTTGCTCGGCAGCGAGTTCGTCTGCGATGGGTTCCACCGCGAGCGACCGGTTCGGGTGCAGACCCACGTTCATGACGACCACATGCTGGATTTTGACACCAGCAAGGGGCTGCAGGACGTTTACATGAGCAAGCCCACCCACCAACTGCTCCTCGCCGAGTTCGACGCCGATCTCCACGTTCGAAGCAACGTCCTACCCCTTGACTATGCCTCGCCCGTCGAAATCGGAAGGTGGCGGCTGAAGCTTATCTCTAGCGGGCACATGCTTGGTGCTGCTCAAGTGCTCGTGGAACGCGATGATGGCCTCCGTCTCGGCTATTCAGGCGATTTCCACTGGCCGATTGACGAGGCCATACGCTGCGACGAGCTCGTCGTTGACAGCACCTACGGGAGCCCACGTAGTGTCCGAAAGTACAGACAGGAAGATGCTGAGCTTGCGCTACACGAGATTATTGTGCGTAGCATCCCTCATGGCCCTGTCTTCCTGAAGGCTCACCGGGGGACCCTCCACCGCGCCTTGCGGCTGCTCTCTGACCTTCGAGCTTGCACCTTCGTGGGAAGCGCCCGGCTTGCCAAGGAGCTAGAGGTATACGCGTCCTTTGGCTACCCGCTTCCCCCGATAGTTTTGGATCGGAGTCCTGAGGGCCGCGCTGCGCTACGGGGCAATCGGTGCATTCGGCTCGTCACCAAAGGGGACACTCTTCCCGTGGATCCCCCGGCGAACAGCACGACGATTGTGCTGAGCGCGTACATGACCAACGGTGATGAGCCTCTCATTCAGCGCAGTGAGCACTCGTACTCAGTCGCATTAAGTGACCACGCGGACTTCGCTGGGACCGTCGAGTATGTCGCTGCGACTGGCGCCAAGAGGGTGCTTACTGACAATACCCGTACAGCTGGCGAAGAACTCGCGCGAGAACTCCGCACACTTCTCGGAGTCGCAGCCCGGGCGTCGCACAATCAGCGCAGTCTCGAGTGGGGTTTGTAGGTTTCATGCGAGGGGAGAATGACTACAGCAAAGCAAGCCACTGATCCCGCTTCCTCGTCGGCAAACAGCGATTCCCCCAAGTCTTCTCATGTGGAGTCGGAAAAGGCCGCGCCTAAACCCGGCAACAATCACGAAGAAGTGGACAAGCCCGAGCAGGGGGACTCCACCGAGTCTTCGCAATGGCACCTTATAGGCGAGGAATTATGGCAACGCCTTCGCAAGCCCTCCACGATGCCTTTGGCGCTCCTCTATCTCGTGGTGGCCGTGCTCGCCATAGGGGGGCTGAGCACCTGGATCACAATCGTCGACGTCGTCGACAAGACGGCGACAGCGAAGGATCTCGCTGTCTCAGTGAAGGCCTATGCGTTGGCAATGTCTGTCGCTGCCTGTGCTGATGCCTTCTTAGACCGAAGCACTCCGCATTGGATGAAGTTCATCTTCCTGTGTTTTGGATTGGTCTACTGGTTTATCGTGCTGCCTATTGCTGCGAGTCTGCTCGTTTCGGCAGGGCAGTACTGGGTTTATAAGCGCGGACTTGCGCTTGCTCTGATTCCGATGATTCTTTTTTGGTGGTTCCTGAATGGAAGCGACCAGCGTTTCGTCCTAGAGGTCCATCCAGAGGATGCTGTTGGCGGTCCTGCGATGGAAAGGTTGTGACGCCATGGCCCACCTATTCCGAGGTCCCGCCGTTCGTGCGGAACAGCCCCTGGGCGAGTTCTGGATTGCCGCAATTCCCGCGAAAGTGCTCTTGGACGCTACTGCTCCCGATCCACTGCGCTTGGCGGTCGACCCGTCGGCGAGGCGTAACGCGAAGGACTGGGACTACGCCGGTGACATGGAAGGCAATCAGCGCCCTCTTGATGTAGACCGGCTCGGGGTCATCGCTAAGTACATTGATACTGTGGAGTCGACTTTCCCCAACTCGATAATTATTGCCGCACCTTCGATGGCTACGGATGACGGGGATCAGCAGCCATGGGGGCTCAAGAGGGAGCCCGGCAGCAACGCGGGAATCCTCACCATACCTGAGAATCCTATGCCGGCCTCGGTAGTCGACGGCCAGCATCGCCTGTATGCGTTCACGAAGGTCAGCGAAAAGAACCAACGTGACTTCACCTTGGTGTGCGCAGTCTTCTTGGATCTCCCGCGACAAGTACAAGCCATGGTCTTCGCGACCATAAATAGTAATCAGAAGGCGGTAAAGCGCGGCCTTGCCATGAACATGTATGGCTACAATGTTCGCGACGAGGACAGAGCCGAGTGGGCCCCGGAGAAACTTGCAGTATTTCTAAGTAGACGCCTGAACTTCGATCCTGCTTCTCCGCTTCAACATCGCGTTCGCGTTGAGGCGTTGGATGCGCCAGCCCCCACTCTTCTTCCGGGTGCAAAGCGAGCGATTGCGATGGCAGCGATCGTGGATGGAATTGTGGGGCTGATATCAAAGAGCGCAAAAGCGGACCGTACGGCCCTGCGAACAAAGGTGACACTGCTGGCAAGACGGAGGCGCAAAGAACTTGAGCAAGACGGGGCGGTTCTTAGGGATTGGTACGTGGGTGGCGAAGACGCCTTGCTTTACGACTTCTTGAAGGAGGTATTCAAGATCTTGCTCGTCGAGGTTTGGGAGCCAGAGTCCGTGCTCCTTCGCTCAGTGGATATCCGCGGCCTTCTGGACTTCCTGCGAGACGTCATCGAGGATGTTCGAAGCAAGAATAGGTTTGCCTCGGGCAGTGAGCTGTCCGCAATTATCCTCAAGGAATGGCGGATGTGCCTCCAGCGGGGGAGAGGCATCGACTATCGAGACAGCTTCTTCGAAGCTTCATACAGAGGTCGGCGTCGGGTTCAAAATGTTCTGCGTCTCGTTAATGGCCTGGCCACGATGGAGCAAATGCCCGAGGCCGAGCGCACTAACTATCAGCAAATGGTGCGCGCCAAGTCGGGCAGCAGGGCACAAGGGTGAGCACCTAGGTGCGCGGATGGCCGACAATTTCTGCCAGGTCTGTAAGCTCTTTCACGCGCCCTGCGAGTAGAACTACGCCGCGATGCATGTGGGCTCTGAATTGCTCGTCGAGCTGGGTCAAAGGAATGCCGTCGGATTGGAGGCGTTGCCGGAGTAGAGAGACGAGAACGAGCTCGTAGTCTCCAAGCAAGGTGTAGCGGTTGATTTCGCGCTCGGAGTCCTCGGGGTGCTTTGAATTGTCCGGCACACCCGGCTCCTCAAGCGAGAGGCAGAAGCCAAGCCTGCAAAGGAGATTGGGCGTGATGTCCGTGCGAGACTTCATCACGCGGAGCCATGTATCAGTCTCCTTGCTAAACCGAATGCGCTTAGTTTGAAGCTGCTCCACCTGCGGGCTCCTTCCAGAAGTACCCTTGCTCGGCGAGAGTCCACCCGTCAGCTTGATGAGAGAGATGGATTGCGTGCGACAGGTAGGGTTGCAGGGACTCGAAGTACTTGGAGTCGACCTCGGTATCTGTCGACAGCACAATGACCTGGTGGGACGCACGCGGGAAGTAGTTATCGATGAGCTTGCCTCGGTGAATGCTGTCCAGCCGCCCGAGTGGTGTATCGATAATCATCGGCAGAGGACGGCCCGACACCTTCGCGAGTCCCCAGAGCACTGAAATGGCGTACAATTGCTTCTCGCCAGCCGAAAGAGCCAACTTCGGCATCTTCTGCCCATTTCTATCAATAAGCTCGATCTGGAAGGTCTCGGGATTGATGCTTATCGACCGGACGAAGTCACTCTTCCGACACAATTCAGCAAAGCAGGCCGCTGTGGCTTCTTCGAGCTGCTGCATCTTCGCTGCAGTGAGCTTCCTGAGGTAGTCGTCGAGTGTGCGGCGGGTTCGCTGCGCCAGATCTAGCTTCTTGCTGGCTTTCCCACTGGTCGAGACGGTTTCGAGAAGACGCCGCTGCTCGCGCTGAAGGAGACCAAGCCGCTTCTCTACTTCGATCCGTTCCGTTTCGATTTTCGATAGCTCTACGCGGGCTTCGCTTTCCCGGGCGTGAAGCTCGCTGAGTTCCTTGATGCGCGGAGCGATTTCATCGGTTTCGGGCGCCTTGTTGATCCTCTCCTGGACCGACGAGAGCTGCTGCTCCGTCTTGACAAGCTCGGAGCACGCACGCTGTGCCGCTTGCCCGCTTTCTGAGATGGCCTGCCGAATTATCCGACCGACCTCGTCGCGTTCTCTGGGAGAAAGGCCCTGGAGGATGGTAAGCCCCTCTACGTGTTTTGGGGGGGCCTCCACTCGCATCGCATTGAAAAGTTCTTCTAAGAAGTGCCGGCCCTCATCGGTGAGGCCGAGCTTCTTGCGATTCTTCGCGGCAAGGATCCGGCCGGACAGGGAGTCGAGCGCTCGGCTTACCTCGTCCCGGGCTGACTTCCAACGTTCGGCCTCGGCCTCTAGTTCCAACTGCTGAAGCAGTTTCGCAGCGAGCTTAGGGCAGGCGGCTACGACTACCGGGCCATCGCACAGCTCGCGAAGCCCTCGAGCGATTTCATCGGCGCGCGTGGCGAGCCGGGCCTTCCTCTGCTTGAGCTCCAGTCGCTTGTCCGCAAGGCCCTGTCCGCCGAGTGCGAGGAGCTGTTCGACCCGCTCGACCTCCTTCGTCGCAGTGTCAACCTGGTTGGATAGGTCTTCTTCCTTCTCACGAAGGGCCGCAAGTTGTTCTTGCTGGGCTACGAGTTCCTTCTCGAGCGCTGGGAGTCGCGCAGTCTGTCCGTTAGCTTTTCCCTTCCGCGCCTCTCTCGACACGTAGAGATCAAGGTCTGCCTGGAGCCGCTCGACTAGGTCGAGGCCGAGAAGCGCCTTGACCGAATCGGCAAGCGCTACTGTGTCTGATTCATCCTCGGCGAGTTTCTGAATCTTCTCCCCATCGAAGAAGAAGAGCTGCGAGAGCCCTGGGGGAACGAGCGATCGGAGAAAATCGGGCCAGAATTCGCTGTCGATTTCCTCGAGCGGCTTCCCATCCTCGAACACCGAGAGAGTCTCGGTGACCTTCTCGCCCTCGATGGTCCAGCTTCGCTCTACTAAGTACGTCTTGCGCACCGCGCCACGCGCGAAATCGAACTCGATAGCGACACTTGCCGAGTTGGCCTGCAAGAGGGCAGAGCGATCCCTATGCACATGCTCTCGAAGGTACCGAAGGTAGTCTTCCTCTCGAACCCGGCTTCCTAAGGCAAGCCGTCCGTAAAGGCACAGCCGAATGGCCTCAAGAATGGTCGTCTTGCCAGCCCCGTTGTGACCACCGATTAGGACGACGGGGCGTGCCTTGCCATACTTGGTCTTCGGGGCAAGCGAAAGCTCCTGGCGGCCGCGGAACAGGCCGAAGTCGCGGAGGACGAGCTGGTTAAGCCTCATCGCTCGCCCCCATCTCCTCTGCTTCCGCCTCAAGGTCCGGCCGGTAGTTGATTTCCCTGAATACCTCCTCTGCCGAACGCCAATCCTTGCCAAGGATACGATCGATGCTGTCGAATACAGAGGATCTCCGCCCGAGCCCTTGTAGGCTCCTCTCGATGTCGATCAGTTCCTTGACGAGCCCTGCGGGCACGCTGTGTTCTCGGCAGACCGACTGGAGAGTAGCTTCGTCGATAAGCGATTGAATCGCCGTGTCGTCCTTGACCCAGTCGACATCTCGGCCCGTTGCTTCCCGGAAGATCGCAGGAAGGGAGTCGAGCCAGTCGCCCTCCTCGGTCGTCCAGAGTCTCCTGATTTCGTTCAGCTCACGTTGCTGGATGAGTTCGATCCGTGGATCGGGCCCGGTACTCCTTACGCGTTCCTGAGCGACGAGGAGCCGTTTCAAGATCTCCTTGCGAACTTCGAACTTGTATGGACCCCAAACGATCTTCTTGTTGTCGTCTTCCCCCCAGGTCTGTATCCGTCCGCTCCGCCGGCGCACCTCCCGAACCTCGTGCTTCTTAGCGGGGTCCTGCATGGAGGTGAGCCAGTCACGCAATTCGAGCAGGGGCTCAAGCCACTCCTGACCGCCCTCGACCATCGCCTCCATAGACTTGTCGCGCTCCACCACGGTGCATGTCCAGCAGCCGAACCGGCTATTGCCACAGGAGGGCGTAGTCTTGTCGACGACGAGTGGACACTCACCGGCCTGGGCGTTCCTGTACATCGTAACGAGGTCGCGGTTGCTTCCTGCCCAGGGATTCGGAACAGCGAGCAGGTAAGTCCAGACGTCTTGCGTTTCGAAGAATTCGATTGGCGCGTATACCCAGGCGCTTTTCAGGACGGAGTGACGAGAAAGAAGTTCCCCTGACTTCCGATGGAGGCTGAGCACCTGGGCCCGAGTCGCACTCTCGGCACGACGAACTCCAAGCACCATAATTACTTCGCCATACTTGTTCACCTTCTCTTCGATGAACTTGTTTGCCGGAAGAATTTTCAGGCGCTCGGTACACCATCGGAAGCGTCGATAGGGCGCGGGATATCCCCTTCCGATCATGTTCACCCAGAAGGTGTCCTTGAGCTCAGGCTGCACCTTGTGCGCGGTGAATGGCATGCCTGCCTTCTCGGCAGCCTTGCTGATCTTGTCGAGGGTGTTGTTGAGCTGATCCACAACAACTGGCGTCTCGACCAACGTGTCCGAAGCGATCACGAAAACCGGTTTCTTGCGCTGGTCTGGCGGCAACTTCGCAAGCGCGTACCAGGTGAGCTGCAACGCCGTCGTCGAGTCTTTGCCCCCGCTGAATCCAATAACCCATGGTCTGGAGTCCGCTGTGTAGACCTGCCGGATTTCCTCCTGGAGCGCCTCAATGGACTTTCGGTCCACTTTTTCCGAGGACACGATGCAGCCCGTCTCCTTGGGCGAGGTGTCATTACTTCGCTGCTCTTGCATGGCTGCGCCGAGCCTCCGCCTTGGAGTCCTGCTCAGTGAGAGGAACACCAAGGGCTTTCTTGATGACGTTGGCGGTCAATTGGACATTGGCTTCGGTCTTGTTTAGCTTGCCCCCGACCGTGGCTCTGCCTTCCCACACCGAAGCGTTCGAGCGCGCCCAGTCGATTTTTTCGAGGCCCCGAAGTCCCGATTTCCACTTCCGGGGCTCTTGTTGAAGTAGCGCCGCACCGGCTATCGCGATTGCCTGCAAGCCGATCCCGTGGGCGTGAATGGTGTCTTGACGGAGCTCTTTGGTAGAAACCTCACGGCGCTGTGCTGCTTGCCAGTCGCCCATGTGCTTCCCGACCTCGCTCCAAAACTCGCGAGCCAGCGCCGCTTCGCGCTCCGTCACGGAGGCACGACGCGCCTTTCCCAGGAACTTCCTGGTGGCGTGGTAGATGCTGGAGAGGGTGAACAGCTTTCGGGATCGGTTGGAGATGGAAGTCTTCTCCATCTCAGTCAGGCCCCGGAAGACTGGGTGGTCGGTCGCCAGACCTCGGGCAAGCCCCGCCAGGGGGTCCCGATGGTCGTACAGGAGGCCGATCGATTGTGTCGGTCGTACCGCGTGCCGGTTGAGATCGGAGAAGAGCTGCTGGCTCCGCTTCAGGCCCGCATCAAGGAAGAAGACCACCGAGATAGTCTCTTCCCCGAGTTCCGGCTTCTCTTTGAGCGCCTCCTCGATGGCCGCGCGCCGGTGCTGTCCATCGGCGATGACAAACCGCGCACTCATGGGCACGACAAGACTACCGATACTGCCGTGATCGACGTGCGGTAGGAACTCCACGCGTCCGTCGATCGACGCAGTGAGCGACGAGAAGACGTAGTCCCGTGGATTGTCGACGATGTACCGCGTGATCTCAGGCAGACGCGCCCGGTTCAAGGTCCTCTGGGCTCGAATCTCGGGCGCCACTTCCTCCTCGTCGAAGAGGAAGATCTTCGATAGGAGACGCAGGGGGCACATCGCTACGTAGTACTCGCGCCCCCCCTGAATTCCTCGAAGGGCGGAGAAGCGGTACTGGAATGGCTCGTCGGTCATCGCGGGAAGTGTCCAGCATCGAGGTGGAAGTTTCCTAATACACTTCCACCCGGAAGTAAACCTGGGAGAGCCTCGGCCGAAGCGATTAGCCCCCTTTCCCTCGCTCCCACCTCGAGTGGCGTGCTACGGATGCCCGCCACAGCGTGCGAGGACTTGCATGTCGGCCTTGAGGATCGTCGAACTAACCCGCCAGGGGTGTGGTCCCTGCTCGATCCAGAAGGCGGTCATCGAGGTTGGGTTCCTACCTCGCCACCCCGACATCCGCTTCGACGCAGTCGATGTGGGCAGCGACGAGGGGAGCAGGCTTGTCGCGTCCCTCCAGCTCACCGCGGTACCGGCAGTAGTCCTCCTGAAGGGGACCACGATCGCCGCGTGGACGACAGGCCTATGCGACATCGAGGAACTGGAAGAGTTGCTGGCGCGAGCACAGGCCCAGCCTGGGGACGCACGCAGCTGAGCAGCAGTCGTCGCTGTTGTGGGGGCAACGGGTCCCTGAGCGGACATGAACCGCGTCGGCCGGACTTCGGACTTCGCACCGGATCAAGCGCATAGCCCCTTGCGTGCAAGCGGCGGGACGGCCGGCCGCTGCACAGCCCCAAGTCGGCATGGGTGAAACGGGGGCCCGCTCGGGACTCGAAAGCGGTTTAACAGCGAAACGGCCCAAAACGGGCCAGAGCTGTTAAACGCGGCTCTCTAGCTGTTAACCACGCTCTCCGGTGATCTCCCCCGGAGAGCGCAGAGAGCGCCCCGTCAGAGGTCGCCCACCGAGCGACCGTCCGGATGCGTGTGATCTCTGGCTGAGGGGTCCCCTCTGGGAGCGCTGTTAAACCAAAGGCCGCCCGGACTTGGTCCGGACGGCCTATCAGCTCCCGAGCGTGGACTTGAACCACGGACCCGCTGATTAACAGTCAGCTGCTCTGCCAACTGAGCTACTCGGGAATGCGTCCAACAACGGCGGGAGGTTCTACCGATCTCCCACGCGCCTGTCAACTTCAACGCTCATCTGTCGGACAGAGCCAGGGTGTCGTGGCGGGCCAGCCCCATCTCCGGTCGCTGCGCTCCCATCTCCCGAGCATCTTGACGGAAGGCGAGGCCGCAAGACCCGAAGTCAGGAGGGCGCGATGAGCGACAAACGGCAGGGCCCCGAGACCAAGGGCGTCTCAGTAGAGCTGCTCTCGACGGTCGACCTCGGCCCCGAGCTCGCCGGCATGGCCGGGCGCCAGCTCCGGATGCGCCGGGTCACCTTCGCGCCAGGCGCCGTCTTGGGCCCGGTCCACGATCACAAGGATCGCCCGGGCACCGTCTTCATCCTTCAGGGAACCATCACCGACCACCGGAACGGGGTGGCCACCGACTATGGCCCCGGCGTGGGCTGGCCCGAGGATCGGAACACCACCCACTGGCTCGAGAACCGAGGAACGACTCCGGCCGTAGAGATCTCGGTCGATATCGTCAGGCGAGAGTAGGGCGAGCGAAGACGAACTCCACGGCCGCGCTTCGAATCCCGCGGCCGTCTCCCTGACTCTGCTTCTCCTCCAGCTAGACCTTCGCGGGCTCTGCCGCGGGCGCCTCAGCAGCCGGAGTCGTCTCCGGAGCCTGCGCGGAAGCCGTCTCGATCGCCGGTGCCGCCGCAGGCACCGCCGCCGCGCCCTCAGCCTTGGGCTCGGCCTTGGGAGCCTCCTTGCCCGCGGCGTTCTGCGCCAGCTTCTTCAGCCCCGCCTGGAACAGGACCTCGATCTTCCCGCCGTCGACCTTGGTCACGATTCCCTTGCCGAACACCGTGTGCTCGACGAGCGAGTCCTTGGCGTACTTGAACGCCGCCCCGTACGCCTGGAAGGGCTCGCTGAGCCTGGGGGAGACGTCATCCTCCCACTTGTAGACCCGCTCGGGGGCCTTCTTCGACTCGAAATCGCCGGCATCCCGCGGCCGCCGGCTCACTTCTCGTGAACGTTTGATGGACATGGCGCGCATCATCCACGGCCGGGAAGGGAAGGTCCACTCGCTTTCAAATCCCGCCCCGTCGGGGTCGTCACCAGCTCCCGCGCAGAGCCTCCGGGCGCATGCCGCCCACGCCCGCCGTGCCTAACGTCCCGCCCGAGTGATCGTCTGCTTCACAGTCGACCTGGAGCCGGACTGTCCGCCCTACCTCTCCGGGTGGCGCGGGCTCGAGGAGGGAACGCCTCGGCTCCTTGCGCTGCTTGATCGCGAGCGTGTCCCGGCGACCTTCTTCTGCACCGGTGAGTCCGCCGAGCGCTTCCCGCAGCGCCTTGCGGCCATCGCCGCCGCCGGCCACGAGGTCGGCTCCCACGGCCAGACGCACTCCGCCTTCGCCGCGATGTCCCCCACCCAGGCGCGCCAGGAGATCCGCGACTCGGCGCAGGCCCTGCGCCGCTTCGGCCCCGTGGTCTCCTTCCGCGCCCCGTTCCTGCGCTTCCCACCCGCCTACCGGAACCTGTTGGCCGACGAGGGCTTCCGCCTCGACTCCTCCGACGCCCGCTACAAGCTCGACTGGTACCGCACCCGCAACCTCCCCTCGGCGCTCCTCCGGGTGCCGGCCTCGGTCACCTCCTCGGTGCTGCGCCTGCCAGCCGCCGTGCGCGACCCCTGGCTGCTCGGCCTCTCCTCGCCGGTCGTCCTCTTCGTGCACCCCTGGGAGTTCGTCGACCTGCGCCGGGAACGCCTGCGCCTCGACTGCCGTTTCCGGACCGGCGCCGAAGCGGAGCGGACGGTCGCCTCCGCGCTGCGCCTCTTGCGCCGGCACGGCGCGACCTTCCGCCGGATGAGGGAGCTGCTCGTGGAGCCGGGAGCCTGAACCCATGCCAGCCACGCTCGAGAAGCCCAGGCCGTGGATCCGAGTCGTGCAGTGGGTGGGCGCCGCCCTGGTGCTGGCGGCGGTCGTCTGGGCAGCCCGCTCGCTCGACCTGCGCGCCGTCGGCGAGAAGCTGCTCACCGCCCGCACCTGGCCGCTCGTCCTGGCGGCGCTGGTCGGCTGCACCATCCCGCTCCTGGTGGCCCTGCAGTGGTACGTCTTCGCCCCGCGCGACGCGGCGGCGCGCTACTGGCATGTCTGGCGCTACACCGTCCTGGCCATCGCCGCCTGGAGCGTGCTGCCCTCGGTCGTCGGAGTGGGCGTCGCCGCGGCCGTCTTCGCCGCGAGCGGCATCGGCAGCGCCCGGGCGGCGACCATCCTGGGGCTCGACCAGCTCGGCAACGGCGTGGCCAAGGGTCTGCTCTTCCTGGCCACCGCCTCGCTGGTGCCGCTGGCGACCGCGAGCGCCGGCGCGAAGCCCTTGATGGTGATGGCCCTGGCGCTGTTGGGCTTCGTCGTCCTGGCCGCCGTCGTCGCCTGGGCGCGCAAGCGGGCCGGGGCGGGCAGTGCGCTCGCGCGCCACCTCGCGGGCCTGCCCGACACCCCGAGGCTCGTCGCCGGGGTCGGCCTCTCCTGCGCGGTGAAGGTGGTCGAAGGCCTGGTGATGGTCTGCATCGACGGCGCGATGGACTTCGCCCCGAGCCTGAGCCGGACCCTGCTCGCGCTCTCCGGGGTGAGCCTGGCGACGCTGGTGGGCGTGGGCCCGGCGAACCTGGGGCTGTACGAGGGCTCGGTCTTCAGCGCCTACCGCCTGAGCGGCGTCGCGGCCGACTCGGCGGCGAGCGTGGCCATCCTGCAGCACGCCGCGGCGCTTCTGCCGACGCTCGTCCTGGCCGCGGGCGTCCTGGCCTACCAGACCTGGCAGCGCGCCACCTCTCGCGTCCGCCCTCAGGTGTGAGGAGGACGGCCAGGCCGGTCGGGACCGTCAGGGCAGCGCATGCTGCCGGTCGACGGCCTGCACCGCGGCCGTCTTCAGGCCCGAGCGGCGGGCGATCGCTTCCTGGTACACCGCCAGGTGCAGCGCGAGCACCTGCTGCCAGTCGAAGGGCAGGGGATGGCTGCGGTTGTGCGCGGCGATGCGCAGGCGCAGCGAGGGCTCGCGCGCCAGGCGCAAGACATGCTCCGCGAGCTGCTCGTCGGAGTCCGCCAGGAGCCCCTCGCGCCCCTGCTGGATGAAGCACGGCGGGCCCCAGGCGTTGCGGGCGACGACCGGGACGCCGGCGGAGCAGGCCTCGGCGAGCGAGATGCCGAACGCCTCGCGGATCGACGCCATCAGGAACACGTGCGCGGTGGCGAGCACCCGCTGCAGCTCCGCCACCGCGAGCCAGCCAGGGAAGTAGACCTGGCCGGCCAGCCCGCGACGGCGCACGAGGCGCTCGACGAACGGGCGCAGGAACCCGTCGCCGGCGATCGTCGCGCGCAGCTTCACCCCGGCGGGCAGCCCGTCGCGCACGCGCGCCAGCGCCTCGACGAGCGCGAAGGGCCGCTTGCGCGGGACGAGCCTGAGGAAGGAGACGACGTGGAACTCGGAGGGATTCGAGCCTGGGCGCCTCGACCGGCTGCCGCCAGGCCTGGACGTCGACGCCGTTGGGCAGCCAGCGCACGTCCTCGACTCCCAGGTGCTTGCCGATCGCCCGGCCGACCGCGGGGCTGACCGAGGTGAGCACGGTCTTTCCCCGCCGCCAGCCGACCCACGGCTCGAGCAGCGGCAGGAAGTAGCCCTCCAGGGTGGGCACCGAATGGAACGTGGCCACCGCCGGGAGGCCCAGGTCCCAGGCGGCGGAGAGCCCCGCCAAGGGCAGCGGGGCGATGACGGTCATCGCGCAGTGCAAGAGGTCGAAGCGCTCGCGCAGCAGCACCTCGCGCAAGAGCCTGGGCGTACGCGGGTCGAGCGAGGCGCGGAAGAAGAGGCCCTGCACCACCGGCAGCCGGTCGACCGGGATTCCGTCGACCGAGGAGGGCCCCTTCGAGGCGGTGATGACGCGGACCGTGTGCCCGGCCCGCTGCAGGGCCAGCGCCAACCCGCGCAGCTGCAGCTCGATCCCGCCGGCGGGGGGCAAGAACCCGTTGCTGAGCAAGGCGATCTTCACGTGGGCTCCCCCTTCTGAACGCCGGGCCAGCGTCCCTACGGGTAGCCATCGGCCGAGCCTGCGGTAATCGCCTTGCCCGCCCACCTGTTGGGGGACCGGCTGCCTGCGTGCAGTACGACACGCCGGCGGGGCGGTCGTCTCTCGCGCGCGGCGGCGAGAATTGGTACGAGCGTGGTCCGTGCCGTCTCTATCCATCAACCGCTTCGGAGTCTTCGGGGTCGCCGTCGTCGTTGCCGCGCTGCTCAAGCCACAGGCGGTCCTGCCCCGCGACGTCCTCTTCCAGGCCCACCAGGCCGCAGCCATCGTCGCCGCGAAGGCCTACGATCAACAGACCGTGCTGACGGTCCACAACGCCTACGAGCAGCCGATGGGCCTGCTCGAGCAGTTGACCAGGACCGGCCTGCGCAGCCTGGAGGTCGACATCCAGCCGGACAAGCGCGGCCGCCCCGCGCTCCGCGACGACTGGTACGTCTACCACCGCGACCTGCCGCTCTTCGACGACAGCCGCTGCACCCGCTTGTCGGAGTGCCTGGAAAGGATCGCCGACTTCCATGCAGGCGAGCCGCAGCACGAGCCGGTGACGCTGTTCGTCGACCTCAAGGAGCCGTTCGGCGGCACCCAGTCGCCGGAGGCGCTCGACGGGCTGCTCGCGGAGCACCTGGGCCGCAACACGCTCTACACCCCGGCGGACCTCGTCGCCCGCTGCGAAGGGGCCCGCTCGCCCGCCGAGGCGGTGCGCAAGTGCGGCTGGCCGACCGTCCAGGAGCTGCGCGGCCGGTTCCTCGTGGCCCTGACCGGCGGCGGCTCGTGCGAGCCGGACCTGCCGCTGGCCGGGTATGCGAAGGACGCGTCGACCGCGCTCTCCCGCCTGGCGTTCCTCGCCCCGTCGATCGAAGGGAGCTGCACCCGGGCGGAGTACGAGGCGCATCAGCCCCAGGTCGTGTTCTTCAACCTCGACTGGGCCCAGCGCGACGAGGTGGCGAAGCTGCGCCCGAGCCGGTTCGTCTCCCGGCTGTACCAGGGCGGCATCTACGGAGGGCTGGACGACGAGCGCCTGGTCGCCGCCCTGAAGGCCGAACGGCCGACGTTCCTCGCGACGGATCGTCTCGACTGGCCCTGAGCGCGGAGCACCTTCGTTGTGATCCGTGTCCGAGGAGCCCGTCGTCGGTAGTACCGGGCCTCCGTGCCACGGGGCACCCTTGCGACCCGTTCATCTGAGGCGCGCCGTCGTCGGTAGTACCGGGCCTCCGTGCCCGGGGCACCCTTGCGACCCGTGCATCTGAGGCGCGCCGTCGTCGGTAGTACCGGGCCTCCGTGCCCGGGGCACCCTTGCGATCCGTGCATCTGAGGCGCGCCGTCGTCGGTAGTACCGGGCCTCTGTGCCCAGGGCACCCTTGCGACCCGTGCATCTGAGGCGCGCCGTCGTCGGTAGTACCGGGCCTCCGTGCCCGGGGCACCCTTGCGACCCGTGCATCTGAGGCGCGCCGTCGTCGGTAGTACCGGGCCTCCGTGCCCGGGGGCACCCTTGCGACCCGTGCATCTGAGGCGCGCCGTCGTCGGTAGTACCGGGCCTCTGTGCCCAGGGCACCCTTGCGACCCGTGCATCTGAGGCGCGCCGTCGTCGGTAGTACCGGGCCTCTGTGCCCAGGGCACCCTTGCGATCCGTGCATCTGAGGCGCGCCGTCGTCGGTAGTACCGGGCCTCCGTGCCCGGGGCACCCTTGCGACCCGTTCATCTGAGGCGCGCCGTTCGTCGGTAGTACCACCGGGCCTCCGTGCCCGGGGCACCCTTGCGACCCGTGTATATCGGTGGCGCGCTGTGCATCCGGCGCGTCTCTCCGCAGGAATGCTTGAGCGCGCCTCAGATGACCGGACTGCAAGAACGCCCCGGGCACAGAGGCCCGGTACCACCCGACCGTCGAACCGAGGGGAACCTACTTCAGCCGCGCGCACCCGACCTGGAACACCTTGCGGTCCTCCAGCCGGAGCGCGGTGAGCGCGCGTCCCCACGCGCAGCCCGAGTCCAGCGAGAACAGATCGCCCCGGGTGACGAGCCCCAGCGCGGCCCAGTGCCCGCAGACGATGGGCGTCTTCGCGCTGCGGCGGCCAGGAAAGTCGAACCAGGGGACCAGTCCCTTGGGCGCGCCGTCGAGCGCCCCGGAGTAGCCCAGGTCGATCTTCCCGGACGGGGTGAGCAGCCGCATCCGCGTCATGGCGTTGATGATGACCCTGCGCCGGTCGGGTCCGCGCAGGCCGTCGCGCCAGCGGGACGGCTCGTCGCCGTACATCGTCTCGAACAGCCGCTGGGGGCGCGGGCCGCGCAGCATCTCCTCGATTTCACGGGAGAGCGCGAGCGCCTTGGAGACGGTCCAGTCGGGCAGGAAGCCGGCGTGGACCATCACGTAGCCCATCTCGCGGTGGACCAGCTTCTGGTGGCGCAGCCAGCCCAGCAGCTCGTCCCGGTCCGGGGCCTCGAGGATGGGCCGCAGGGTGTCGCGATTCTTCTTCGGTGCGAGGTCGTAGGCGACGGCGAGCAGGTGCAGGTCGTGGTTGCCCAGCACCACCGTCACGCGGCTGCCCATCGACCGCGCCCAGCGCAGCACGCCCAGGGAGTCGGGCCCGCGGTTGACCAGGTCCCCGGCGAGCCAGAGCCGGTCTCGGCGCGAGAAGCGGATGCGCTTCAGGAGCCGCTGCAGCGCCCCGAAGCAGCCTTGGATGTCCCCCACGGCGTAGGTCGCCATCGACCGGGCACCTCGTTCGTCGTTCGCCCCCGTCGAAAACAGCTCCGTTGTAGCCGAACGCGCGGGCCTGGCGCCTCAAGAAAACAGCGGGAAGCCCGCGCCGGCGAGCATCCTCACCAGCCGCACCATGGGCAGCCCGACGATGACGCTGTGCTCGCCGCGCACCGCGTGCATCAGCTTCAGGCCCTGGGCCTCGATCCGGTAGCTGCCGGCGCAGCCCTCCCACTCGCCGGTGTCGAGGTACGCCTCGATCACCCGGCGGGTCAGCTCGCGCAGCTCGAGCCGCGCGGTCTCCACGGCGACCTGCCTCTGCCGCGGCTCGCCCCGGACCAGCGCCACGCCGGTGTGGAGGTAGTGGACGCGCCCGCTCATGGCGGTGAGCTGGGCGCGGGCCTCGGCGCGGCTCCTGGGCTTGCGCAGCAGCGCTCCGTCCAGCTCCGCGGTCTGGTCCGAGCCGATGACCAGCGCGCTCGGGAATCGGGTCGACACGGCCTGCGCCTTCTTGAGCGCGAGCGCCCGCGCCAGCTGCCGGGGAGTCACCCCCGACGGGGCATCCTCGTCCACCTCCGGCGCGACGGCGCGGAAGGGGAGGGCGGCGGCCTCCAGCAGGGCGCGGCGGAAGCGGGACGTCGAGGCAAGGATCAGCTCCGGGACGCTCTTCCGCTGGTATACTCCGCCGGCCATGAACCTCTCCCGTTCTCTCTCGAAGGCAGCCATTCTGGTAGTCGCGCTCCTCGCCTGCAACTGCGGCGGCAACAACACCGGCAAGCCCGACGGTGGCGGCGGAAACCCCGTCGGACGCGACGGCGGCAATCCGCTGGGCAGGGACGCCGGCGAGGACGACGGCATCTACAAGGTGGAGTGCACGGGCCCGTCCGAACCGGTGCCGGTCAACACCCAGGTGACCATCAGCTGCATCATCGACTCCATGGGGGCCTCGCTGGCGGCGCCGCTCCTGAGCGTCAGCCCGGCCGACGGCGTGGAGATGGCCAACGGCACCCAGCCCGGAGTCGTCTACTTCGCGCTGTCGACCGGCAAGACGGGCTACAGCCACCCCAAGACCTTCCAGGACACGACCTACACGCTGACCGTCGAGGTCCACAACGCGGCCAACGAGGCCGAGTTCGGCAAGGGCCGGGCGAAGATCACCGTGCTGGGCAACTACTGGATCGGCGACTCGTCGACCAACGGCCAGGGCATCCACATCTTCCGCTCCGACGGCAAGTACCTCGCCCAGGCCGTGGGCCCCGCCGGCATCACCGGCGTGACCAGCTTGATGATGATGCCCAGCGGCGACATCGCTGTCTCCTCGTTCTCCAGCCGGGTCATCAAGATCTTCGACCGCAAGGGCGTGCAGCGCCCGGTCACCTTCGCCGACCGCGACAGGTTCGCCGGCGACATCACCCTCTGGGAGGGCGAGGCCAGCTTCACCAACGCGGGTCCCGGCCAGATGGCCTACAGCTCCACCGGCGAGCTCTGGGTCGCGGGCGCGCTGGAGAAGAAGGTGCAGAACCAGTGGGGCATCGCCGTCTTCAACCCGTCCAGCGGCGAGCTCATCAAGTTCGTGCCCCACCCCGAGGTCGCCACCGACCACTTCCGGCTCTCGAGCCTGGCCCGGCGCACCGACGGCAAGATCGTCGCCTCGTCCGATCAGCGGCGGCGGGTCTGCATCTTCGACGAGATGACCTACGCGTCGGAGGGCTGCTTCACCGCCGGCGACACCTGGTCGGGCACCTTCAAGACGCTGATGGCCATGGAGCAGGGACAGGTGCTGGTGGGCGTCAAGGAGAGCACCGACGCCGGGCTGCTGCTCCTGGGCCCCACGCTCACCACCGACCTCGTCGGCGAAGAGGTCTCGTATCCCGACATCACCGGCCTCGTCCGCAGCGGCGGCGAGATCCTGGCGCTGGGCAACTTCGGCTACTCGTGCTGCGACCCGCAGCTGGCGCGCTTCTCGGCCTCGGACCTGAAGCTCATCGACATCTGGCACCTCGACACGGCGAGCGGCACCGACTTCTACAACACCGCGGGCATCGTCCGCCTCACGGTGCCAGGCAACTAGTGTGACGTCCGAAGAGCTGCTGACTGGGTGGCCGCGGGCCTCCGCGCCCGCAAGGCTCCGGCGGACCGGGTTGGCCGCCATGGCCCTTTCGCTCTGCTGCGGCTGCTGGCAGAACCTCGAGTGGACGGGCCCGGGCTACGACGCCGGGGAGCCGCCGGACGCCGACTACCGGCCATCCGGGTGCAAGGGCGGGCCGACCGTCACCTGCACCTCCGACCCGGAGCTCGCCCTCCCTGGCGATGGGCGAGTCGCAGCGGTGGACCTGCTCGCTCCCCGAGCCGGAAGGCGGCTTGGCCCCCGTCCTCGGCGAGCAGGTCAAGTCCAACTTCTCCGAGCTGACCGTCGAGGTGCAGGCCAACTCGCAGACCGGCGAAGTGGTGCTGACCCCGCGCAGGGTCAGCGAGCAGTCTTTCAAGGGCGGCAAGGCCTCGGCCTACATCACCGCGCACTGGGACGGCCACCCCGACCAGTGCTCTTACGTCTCGCTGCCCTTCACCATCGCGGGCAACCTCTGGGCCGCCGATCCCGATCGCAAGCAGATCGTGGTCCTGGACAGCGGCGGCCAGCAGGTCGGCGGCGGGTTGGAGGCGACGGGGGTCGACCAGCCACGGCTGGTGGCGTCGATCGGCTCGGGCGAGATGCTGGTCGGCGGCGTGACGGCCCAGGGGACGACGGCGATGGTCGTCTTCGACAACCGCTGCTTTCCCAAGCGGACGATCGGAGGCACCGAGGGCATTGGCAGCCCGCTCCGGGCTGCCACGGGCCTGGGGGCGTTCACGTTCGTCTCCGGCGGCACGCTGTCGGAGGGGGTGTCGGTGGGGGCGCTCTACGTCATCAACGGCAGCGACGGCCTGCCGGAGTGGAAGGACGCCACCACCAACGGCCTGGCGTCCGACGGCACGACGGTGTTCCTGGGCCAGAACAACAACGGCAGCTACAAGCGCGTCGATTCCGCACTCAGGTTCACGGACCTCGCCAACGTCGCGTACAAGGACTCGTCGCCGAAAGCCGAGAACTGCAACGTGCAGGCGACGACGGCCATCGTGCACCTCGCCGAGGGCGGCTTCGTCATCGCCTCCCGCCACGCGCAGCAGCCCGGCGCGGCTACGGACGGGCACCCCTATGGTCACCTGGCCTGGACGAACAGCCAGATGGGGATGCAGCGCTCGCTGCAGCACCGGCACTCGAGCATGCCCGGCACCCTCTCCCCCTCCGCGGACGGCCCGTACGACTGGATGGAGGAGGTCAAGCCGGGCGTCATCGTCGGCACCCGGGACGGGAAGCCAGGGATTCGAGCGGTTTGAGCTCACGGACGTCGGCAGCGCGGGCTTCAAGGCGTCGGCCTGGGCGCCCTCGCTGGCGGACTCGTGGATCAAGGGCCTGGCGAAGCTGCGCTAGCCAGGCAGGGGGAGCAACCATGTCCTTGGCGCGAAGGATCTCCGAGGAGGCGGTTGCTGGGCGCCATGATCCTCGTCCCGGCGGCGGCCACCCTCTGGGCGAGCGAGTCCCAGGCCACCCACTACCGGGCCCAGCTCTGCGGCGACTGCAGCTTCGGCTCGAAGAAGGACCACTGCGCCAAGTGCGGCAAGTGGGTGGGGTCGGCGCGCATGCCCGCCCGCCTGTGCGGCGACTGCGGCTTCGGCTCCAAGCGCGACAACTGCGCCCGGTGCGGCAAGTGGGTCGGCAGCTCGGGCGCGCCCGCCCACGTCTGTGGCGACTGCGGCTTCGGCTCCAAGAAGGAGAGCTGCGTCAAGTGCGGCAAGTGGGCGCCATAGCACGGGGCGGGCGCTCGGGTTCGGGCATCTTGAAACGCCAAGGTCGCCAAGGGGCCAAGGTCGCCAAGGCTTCGCCGGCCTCCGTGCCCCAGGAGCCGCAGGCCCAGTCGGGCGTTGGCCATTGCCAAAGTGTCGAGGGAAGGGAAAGCCGCGGAAGCCGGCAGCCAGCGGCTCCGGGACGACAAACAAGGAGGTTCCCTTGGCGACCTTGGCCCCTTGGCGACCTTGGCGCTCCAACATTCCCCATCCAGGCAATCCCGCCTGTCGGCCTCCAAGCGGGAGGTCGCCGTTCCGCCCTCCCTGGAGCCCGCAGCCCACAGCCTACGGCCTGCTTCTCTCCCCCCAGGGAATCCGTCGAAATACGACAAGAGCGCGTGTTATACAGACCGGCCGCAACTGATGGAGCCGCCCCGGCCTCCCTACAGTTGCAGAAGTGACCCATGCAGAGCCGCGGGCCGCCCGAGTGACGGGCAGAGGGACGAACCGAACATGTTCTTCGACAAGAAGGATTCCGGCGACAAGAAGCCCCGCGTGGTGCCGCTGCTGCCGCTGCGCGACATCATCGTCTTCCCGCACATGGTCGTGCCGCTCTTCGTAGGCCGCGAGAAGTCCATCAACGCGCTCGAAGAGGCCATGAGCCACGACAAGGACATCCTCCTGGCCGCTCAGAAGAAGGCCAAGACGAACGAGCCCCTGCCCGACGACATCTTCACCATGGGCACGCTGGGCACCATCATCCAGCTGCTGCGCCTGCCCGACGGCACGGTCAAGGTCCTGGTCGAGGGCAAGCGCCGCGCGAAGATCAAGCGCTTCCTGCCCAACGAGCACTTCTTCCAGGTCGAGGCCGAGGAGGTCGCCGAGCAGGTGGAGAAGACGGTCGAGCTCGAGGCGCTCGTGCGCTCGGTTCACGCCGTGTTCGAGGGCTACGTCAAGCTCAACAAGCGCATCCCGCCCGAGATGCTGATGAGCGTGGCGACCATCGACGACCCCGCCCGCCTGGCCGACACCATCGTCGCCCACCTGTCGCTCAAGCTGAACGACAAGCAGGCCATCCTCGAGACCGAGAGCCCGGCCAAGCGCCTGGAGAAGCTCTACGAGCTGATGCAGGGCGAGATTGAGATCCTCCAGGTCGAGAAGAAGATCCGCACTCGCGTCAAGAAGCAGATGGAGAAGACGCAGAAGGAGTACTACCTCAACGAGCAGATGCAGGCGATTCAGAAGGAGCTCGGTGAGCGCGACGAGTTCAAGAACGAGATCCAGGAGCTCGAAGAGAAGATCAAGAACAAGAAGATGTCGAAGGAGGCGACGATCAAGGTCAAGAAGGAGCTCAAGAAGCTCAAGATGATGAGCCCGATGAGCGCCGAGGCCACGGTCGTCCGCAACTACATCGACTGGATCCTGGGCCTGCCCTGGTACGACGTCACCAAGGACAAGGTCGACATCTCCGAGGCCGAGAAGGTCCTCAACGAGGACCACTACGGCCTCAAGAAGCCCAAGGAGCGCATCCTCGAGTACCTGGCCGTCCAGGCGCTGGTCGACAAGATCAAGGGCCCCATCCTCTGCTTCGTCGGGCCCCCCGGCGTCGGCAAGACCTCCATCGGCAAGTCCATCGCCCGCGCCACCGGCCGCAAGTTCGTGCGCTTGTCCCTGGGCGGCGTGCGTGACGAGGCGGAGATCCGCGGCCACCGGCGCACCTACATCGGCGCGCTCCCCGGCAAGGTCATCCAGTCGCTCAAGAAGGCGGGCTCGAACAACCCCGTCTTCCTGCTCGACGAGGTGGACAAGATGTCCACCGACTTCCGCGGCGACCCCAGCGCGGCGCTGCTCGAGGTCCTCGACCCCGAGCAGAACCACACCTTCAACGACCACTACCTGGACCTCGACTACGACCTGTCGAAGGTGATGTTCATCTGCACCGCCAACACGCTGCACGGCATCCCCGCGCCGCTGCAGGACCGCCTGGAGATCATCCGCCTGGCCGGCTACACCGACCTGGAGAAGATGTCGATCGCCCGGCGCTACCTCATCCCCAAGAAGCGCGAGGAGAACGGCCTCTCCGAGGTCCCGGTCCGCTTCACCAAGCAGGCCATCCACGCCATCATCAACCGCTACACGCGCGAGTCCGGCGTGCGCAGCCTCGAGCGCGAGATCGCCACGATCTCCCGCAAGGTCGCCCGCGACGTCCTCAAGAGTGGCGACAAGGCCAAGAAGCGCGTGGTCACCGCGCGGGCGCTGCCCAAGTACCTGGGCATCCGCCGCTTCAAGCACGGGCAGATCGAGAAGACCGACCAGACGGGCCTCGTCACCGGCCTGGCCTGGACGGAGATGGGCGGCGAGCTGCTCGTCACCGAGGCCACGATCATGCCCGGCAAGGGCAAGCTCATCATCACCGGCAAGCTGGGCGAGGTGATGCAGGAGTCCGCGCAGGCGGCCATGAGCTACGTGCGCACCCGCGCCGAGCGCTTCGGCATCGACAAGAAGTTCTACGAGAACGTCGACGTGCACGTGCACGTGCCCGAGGGCGCCATCCCCAAGGACGGCCCGTCGGCCGGCATCACCATGGCCACGACGATGATCTCCGCGCTGGCGCACATCCCGGTGAAGAAGGACGTGGCGATGACCGGGGAGATCACGCTGCGCGGGCGGGTGCTGCCCATCGGCGGGCTCAAGGAGAAGGCGATGGCCGCCCACCGCGGCGGCATCAAGACCATCCTGATCCCCAAGGACAACCGCAAGGACATCAAGGAGATCCCCAAGAAGGTCCGCGAGGCGCTCACCATCGTCCCGGTCGAGCACATGGACGAGGTGCTCCGGCACGCCCTGGTCCTCTCCGACCCCGACGCGTTCTTCAAGCACGCCGAGGAGGTCGCCCAGCGCGAGGAGGCCGAGAAGAAGAAGGGCACCACGCCGCCTCCGGCGCCTCCGCCTTCCAGCCCTGCTTCCGCGGCGATGTAGGCCTTAGGCCTTAGGCGGAGTCGAAGATGACGAAGGCCCGCGTTGCTCCGGCAACGCGGGCCTTCGCTTGTTGGCTTCCTTCGGCGTCCGACTCGGTGAGGAGCGGGCCTGCTGAAGATAGGCAGCTACTTTGTGACATGACCCGCGACGGTCGCTTCGCCCAGTTTCTCGGATTGGCGCCTGTTCAGCCGGTTCGCTGGTAGGTGCGCTGGCCAAAGCGGACGGCTGGCCCGTAGCCGGAGCGGTCGCGCGGATCGAGGCTGACGCGGTAGGGCAGCTCCTCGCTGGCGCCTCCGTTCCAGGCCAACCACAGCGTTCCTTCCCGGTCGTCGCCCTGCGCGGTCCAGGTCCCCGCCCGTCCCGCCTGCGAGGCCGTGCCGCCGCGCACGAGGTCCTCGCCCAGCGAGTCGTGCAGGTGCACCGAGCGCGCGGTCTCCTCGCTCGAGTCGAAGCTGCCGTCCGGGTGGAGGACGAGACGTGCCGAGCGGGACCAGCCGCTGCCGCCCTCCCAGCACTCGTAGCGGCCGGCGAGCACCGCCGCCGCAGCCCCCGCCGCCCGCTCCTGGAAGCGCAGCGAGGCCACCAGCAGGCAAGCCGTGCGCTCGAGGTCGGCGATGGCCTGGGGCGAGGTGAGCGCCAGGCACCCCAGGCTGTCGCCGAAGCCGGTCTCGACGGTGAGGACGGCTCCCGACAGCGGCGAGCCGTCGGCGGCCTGTCCTGCGAGGCGACCCAAGAGCGCGGTGTGGGGCCCGAGCGCCTTCTCTCGAGCATCCCCCGCGGGAAGCAGCGTGGCCCCGTCCTCGACGAGCCCTCGCTGGTACTGCGCCCGGGCCTCGGCGAGCCCCGTTCGCGGCATCCATCGCAAGACCATCAGCCCCGGCTCCGAGTGCGAGCCGAGCAGCACCAGGCCGCCGCGCTCGGTGGCGAACCAGGCGGGAGGAAGCGCGAAGGTCGCGCCCCAGCGCTCGACGGTGTGCTCCCCCGGTGGCGTCGCCGGCTCCGGCTTCGTCACCGTCGGCGCGACCTGGGCGGGGCCCGCCGTGGGCGCGGGGCCGGGCACGGGCGGCGTGCGCGTGAACGCCATCGGCAGCCCGTCGACTTCGACGAGCAGGGTCTGGCCCGAGAGCTGGTACGGGTAGGTGAGGCCGAACTGCGGCACGACGAAGGCGCCATCGACGACGACCAGCAGGTAGGGCGCACCCACCAGCCGGGCCTCGCCCGTCGGGGCGATCTCCAGCTCTTGCGGCTGCCCGCTCACGACCGCGCGCCAGCGCCCTGCCAGTCCGGCAACCATGGAATCGGGTCCTCCCCCTCGACTCGCGATACAGCGGTGCCCGGCCCCGCGGAGGAGGCCGGGCACCATCGTCATCGAAGCTGCGAACGAGCGGCTACGGCTACGGCCGCGGCCCGGCGTCGGTGTACTCGAAGCCGGTGGCGCCCTGGTAGTCGACCGAGTTGGCGCGCGGCATGTAGATCTTGCTGGGAACGTCGCCGATGGTCGCCGTCCAGTAGTTGGAGCGGGCGTTGGTGGAGTTGGCCTCGGTCAGGCAGGCCAGCTCGTAGTGGCTGCTGGTCGAGGTGCCTACCGTGTCCACGCGGTTGACGGTCATGGTGCGGGAGTAGCTGCTGCCGGAGTAGGTGGAGGCCTGGACCTTGGTGGTGTTGGCGGGCAGGTCGACCCAGCCGCTGGTGGAGGACGAGTAGGAGACCAGGGCGTTGCCGGACTGGTCCAGGACGGAGCCCGAGGCGTACCCGTAGGGGTCGTTCTCGCTGTAGGTCACGTACATGCGGCGGATGGTCTGGCCGGCGGGGGCCGTCCAGGTGCTGGAGTTGAACGTGCCGTAGCTGCTGGAGGCGATCGTCACGGTGCCCGAGACGTCGGTGATGCCGCCGATGACGGTGGCGACGGTCGCGTTCCCGTAGATGTTGCTGGTGTTGATGGTCGGCGTCGGCGAACCGGCGTTGTCGCTGTACACCGCCACACCCGCCTCGCCGTTGTAGGTGATGACGCAGTGGTCGGCGGCGGCCGTGCCGGTGCCCTCGATGCGCAGGCCCGAGCCGCCGTTGAGCTTGAGCAGGCTGTAGCTGACGGTGGGCGAGGAGTCGATGACGCTCAAGCCGTGCCCGCTGTTGTTGGTGATGGTGCTGTCGGCGATGGCGGCGCCGGAGCCCTGCCAGACGAGTACGCCGTTGCCCGTGTTGCCGGTGGAGGTGAGGCGGGACACGGTGTTGCCGGTCGAGCCGTTCTTGAACTCCAGGCCGTGGGCGCCGCTGTTCTTGGTGGTCAGCCGGGTGAGCACGGTGTTGTCGCCGTTGTCGACCATCACGCCCAGGCGCGAGGCGCCGTCCACGGTGACGTCGGTCAGCTTGGCCCCGGCGGAGGTGCCGGTGAGGGTGATGCCGTCCAGGGCCGCCCCCAGCACCGTCACGTTCGCCAGTTGGCTGCCGCCGCGGATGACGACCGGGCTGTGGCCGTTCTGGACGCTGCAGCGCGACCAGCCGCTGGCGTCCGCGCCGGACCCGTTCAGGTTGATGGCCTGGAAGGCGACGCCGGTGGTGTTGTAGCCGGCGAACACCACCTCCGAGCCCGAGCTGCCCGCGACGGCGAGCTGCCCGTTGGCGGTGATGGAGAAGTCGCCCTCGCCGTCGCCGTTCTGGTCGTGCAGCACGAAGAACACCCGGGTGCCCTGGCCCACGGTGACGATCTGCCCGGCCGGGACGGTGATGTTGCCGGTGACGTAGACGTCGCCGCTCCAGGCGCTGGTGTTGACGGTGCCGGCCAGGTACGGCCCGGTGCCCCAGGTGTTGTCGAAGGCCACGCCGACGAAGCCCTGCAGGTCGAGCGCAGTGCTGCGCGACATCGCCACGCGCGAGAGCACGTTGGGGAAGGTGCCCAGGTAGTTGAAGCGCAGGTCGACGGTGCCCGACCAGGTCATCGCGCTGACGTCCACCGTGGCGTTGCGCACCCAGGTCTCGACCCGGTTGACGGTCATGGTGCGCGAGTAGCTGCTGCCCGAGTAGGTGGAGGCCTGGACCTTGGTGGTGTTGGCGGGGAGGTCGACCCAGCCGCTGGAGGAGGACGAGTAGGAGGCCAGGGAGTTGCCGGACTGGTCGAGGACGGAGCCCGTGGCGTAGCCATACGGGTCGTTCTCGGAGTAGGTCACGTACATGCGGCGGATGGTCGAGCCGGCGGGGGCCGTCCAGGCGCTGGAGTTGAACGTGCCGTAGCTGCTGGAGGTGATCGTCGCGGTCCCCGAGATGTCGGTGAACAGCCCCTTGTCGGCGCCGGTGGTCGCGTTGCTGTAGATGTTGTTGTAGGTGACGACCGGGTTCGGGCCGGCGCCCGAGGAGTTGTCCTGCAGCTCCACGCCGGCGCCGCCGTTCTGGCGGATCTGGTTGTGCGTCACCGCGCCGGACGAGCCGCCGACGAAGAGCACGCCCACGGTGGCGTTCTGCTCCACCGTCGAGCCGGACAGGTTCAGCACCGTCGAGCTGCCGGTGGCGTTGAGCCCCTCGTGCCCGTTGCCGGTGAAGACGGAGTCGGCGACGGTCTGCGACGAGGCGCCGTCGGTGTACAGGCCGCTGGCGACGTTGAGGGTCGAGGACAGCCGGGTGATGGTGACCCCCGTCGAGCCGTTGTCGACCTGCACGCCGTTCCAGCCGCACTCGCTCGCCACGACGTCGGTGAGGCCGGTGTTGTCGCCGTTGTTGATCCAGATGCAGCTCCACTTGGTCTTGCGCGCGGTGACGTGGCTCAGCGTCGCGGCGGCGCGGACCTCGATGCCCACGCCGGCGTACTCCACGACCACGTAGGTCAGGGTCGAGCCGGCGCCGTTGAGCTGGATGCGGTCCCAGCCGCCGGGCACCTTGGCGTTGGTGTCCTGGCCGGTGAAGACCACCGGCTCGGCCGCGGTGCCGTTGACCACCAGCGCGCCGTTCACGGTCAGGGTGTAGTCGCCCACGCCGTCGTTGTTGGCGTCCGCGCGGACGAAGAGCACCTGCGTGCCCTTGTCGATGGTCAGGGTGTTGCCCGCCGGGACCACCAGGTCGCCGGTGACCACCACCGTCCCGGTCCACAGCGTGGTGGTGACGTCCTGGCCGCCCAGGTACTGCAGGTTGGCGAAGGTGACCGACCGCGTGGCGCTGCTCTCCTGCGCGGCCGCGTCGCGCACCTTCATGCCCACGGTGACGGTGTAGTTGCCGCTGCCGGAGTAGGCGTGCGTGGCGATCTTGGTCGTCGAGTACGAGGTGTCGCAGGTCCCGTTGTTGTCCCAGTCCCAGCAGACCTCCAGGTTCGCGGTCGCGGTCTCGGTGTCGCTCACCGCGCTGGCGTCGACGGTGACCGTGTTGGTGGCGGAGATGACCGCGGTGAAGGTGGCGACGGGCTTGTCGTTCTTGACGCTCAGGAACGCCTGGGCGGAGACGCCGACCTCGGCGAGGTTGTCCTTGGCCTTGGCCTGGACGGTGACCGTGGAGTTGGTCGGGGTGGAGGCCGGGACGGTGTAGTCGAACGTGTGCGGGGCGACGGTGGTGGCGCCGACCTGCGCGCCGTTGGCCCAGTAGCTCACCTCGGCGATGGAGCGGCCGGCGGCGGGCGTGGCGTCGACCACGAAGTGGATCTTGGCGCCCTGCGTGGTCTGCACGGTGCCCTGCGGGCTGATCATCACCACGGTCGGGGCGGTGGCCGAGACGCAGGCCCCCAGCGAGCAGGTCTGGCCGCTGCCGCAGCTGACCGGCGTGCCCCACTCGAGGCAGCCGTCGCCGTTGGCGTCACCGCAAGTGGTGACCTGCAGGCCGGAGCACTGGGCGGCGCCCTGAGACGGGCAGGTGTTGGTGCACGGGGTCTGGCACTTGGTGCCCTGGCAGATCTGGCCGGCGGTGGCGCAGGTGGCCGGGTTCGACCACTCCAGGCAGCCGTCGCCGTCGAACTCGCCGCAGCTCTGGATCTGCTGGCCGCTGCACTGCGTCTGGCCGACCTGGCAGTCGTTGACGCAGCACGCGCCGAACTTGCAGGTGCCGCTGTTGGGGCAGGCCTCGGCGCTGGACCACTTGAGGCAGCCGCCGGACTGGATGCAGGTCTGCACCAGGCCGTTGGCGTCGCACTTGGTGTTGCCGGCCGCGGCGCACTCGTTGGTGCAGCTGCAGGCGCTGCCCTGGCAGGTGTCGGTGCCGGGGCAGTTGGCGGCCGCCGACCACTCGAGGCAGCCGTCGCCGTTGGTGTCCTGGCAGGTCTGCACCTGGGTGCCGCTGCACTTGGTGTGGCCGGCCGGGGTGCACAGGCTGGTGCAGGAGATGACGCAGGCGCCGGCCTGGCAGGTTTGGCCGGCCGGGCAGGTGGTGGGCGTGCCCCACTCGCGGCAGCCGTCGCCGTTGTGGTCGCCGCAGGTCTGCAGCTGGGCGCCGCCGGTGCCGCCGCACTGGGTGGCGCCCGCGGCGCAGGCGTCGGTGCACGAGGCGACGCAGGTGCCGTTCTGGCAGACCTTGCCGGTCCCGCAGTCCACGGCGCTGCTCCACTCGCGGCAGCCGTCGCTGTTGTAGTCGCCGCAGGTCTGCAGTTGCTGGTTGTTCAGGCCGCCGCACTGGGTGGCGTTGAGCGTGGCGCACAGGTGGGCGCAGCTCGTGACGCAGGCGCCGCCCTGGCAGAACTTGCCGGTGCCGCAGGAGGTGGGGGTGGCCCACTCACGGCAGCCGTCGCCGTTGGTGTCGGCGCAGGTCTGCAGCTGCTCGTTGTTGGTCCCCCCGCACTGGGTCGCGCCCGCGGCACAGGCGTCGGTGCAGGCCACCGTGGCCAGGCGCGGGGAGGGCGTGGCGATGGCGAAGTCGGCGGCGTTGTTGTCGGTGTCGGCGTGGGCCGCGTTGCGGGTCAGGCTCTTGCCGGCGTTGGCCGCCGGGGCCGCCGCCGGGGTGCCCTCGCCCTTGGGGAAGGTGCCGGCGCCGAAGGTGCCGTAGGCGAGCGCGTCCACCACCTGCCCGTGCCAGCGCAGCTGGATGGAGTCCGGGGCGTTCTGGAAGTCGATCTTGTCGCTGGTCAGGTCCGCCAGCGCCAGCAGGCTGGCCGCGCCGTTCGGGTGCGCGAGCAGGAAGAAGCCGTCGGTGCCCACCGCCTGGCCGTCGAGCACGACGCTGGCGTAGTCCTTGCCGTCGGCGCCGTTGACGCCCACCAGCGTGAAGCCCTCGAGGTCCAGGCCGGCGGGGCCCCACAGCTCCACGAAGAGGTTGTTGCCGGCGTTGCCGTCGGTGCCGACCGGGTCGTAGAGCACCTCGTTGATGACCACCTTGCCCGGCACCTGGCCGAGGACGCAGGTGTCGATGGCGCAGGTCTCGTAGGAGGCGCAGCCCGTGGCCGTCGACCACTCGAGGCAGGGGTCGGCGTCGTACTGGCCGCAGACGTGGGTCGCCGACTGGCCCGGGACGCACTCGCCGAAGCCGCTGGGCGAGCACTCGTTGGTGCAGGGCGTGGCGCAGGCGCCGTTGGCGCAGGCCGCGCCGCCGGGGCAGGCGACGGCGCCGCCGAACTCGAGGCAGGGGTCGGAGTCGAAGTCGCCGCAGCTCTCCAGGCTCTTGGAGTCGGCGCCGCAGCGCTGGGCGCCCAGCTGGCACTCGTCGGAGCAGACCGCGGTGCACACGCCGTTGCGGCAGGTCTTGCCCGCGCCGCAGGGGACGGCCGTGGAGAGGTCGAGGCAGTTGTCGGTGTCGTACTGGCCGCACTGCAGCACGCCCGAGCCGTCGGAGGTGCACAGCAGGCCGCCGGCGGTCTGGCACTCGTTCACGCAGCTCGTGGCGCAGGCGCCCGCCGAGCAGGTCTGGCCGCCGGGGCAGGGCGCGGCGACGCCCCACGCCAGGCAGCCGTCGGCGCCCGCGGCGCAGGTGCGCACGGCGTCCCCCAGGCAGTCCTTGGCGCCGGCGAGCGGGCAGGCGTCGGTGCAGGCCTTCACGCACTTGCCGGCGCTGCAGGTCTCGCCGGAGGCGCAGGCCACCGGGGCGGACAGGTCGCGGCAGGTGTCGTCGTCGTACTCGCCGCAGGTGCGCACGGCGTCGCCGGCGCAGGCGGTGGAGCTGGCCGCGCACTCGTCGGCGCAGGCGGTGGCGTCGGGCACGCAGGCGCCCGCTTCGCACTTCTGGCCGGCGCCGCAGGCGGTCTCGCCGCCCAGCTCACGGCAGGTGTCCTGGTCGAAGTTGCCGCAGATCTGCAGGGTCGCCCGGTCCTTGCACACTGCGGAGCCGACCGCGCACTCGTCGCGGCAGGGCTCGACGCAGCGGTCGCCGACGCAGGCCGCCGAGCCGGCGCAGGGCACCGCGGGCGACAGCTCCAGGCACTTGTCGGCGTCGTACTGGCCGCAGGTGCGGTAGCCGGTGGTGCCGTCGCAGACGGTGGAGCCGGCGGCGCACTCGTCGGTGCACTCCGGGGTGCCGCCATCGGGCAGCGGCTGCGAGCCGTCGGTCGGCTGCGTTCCCGCGTCGTCGCTCACGACCTGGGCGTCGGGGGTGCTGATCGAGCCATCCTGGGCTGTGCTGGCGTCGCGATGGGACACGCTGCCGTCGATCTCCTCGATGACGGATCCGTCGGCTTCCGTGGTGCCGGCGTCGACGCCGGAGTCAGAGTCGACGGCCGGGGGCGGCGTGTCGCAGGACGCGGCCGACAGGACGAGCAGCGCGGCCAACGAAAGGCGGAGGAACGATTGCATGGTCTGCCTCGAGGCGAGGGGTCTGAAGCGGGCAGTGTTCTGGCGCAGCTGGCCACGAAGGGTCAAGTGCACCCGTCACACAGTTCCCCACCGCGGCCGCCGTTGGGATGGCTGCGGGCTGCGGGCTTCGGGCAATGCAGGCCGGGACAGGGCAAGGCGCCGAAAAGAACGGCCCGGTTCCCAAAGCGGGAACCGGGCCGGGTGTCGTCAAGCCGCTGTCGGAAGACCAGCGGAAGTGCTGGGAATCAGAAGAGGTTCTTGAAGAAGTTGCCGACCTTCTTGGCGGCCTTGCCCACCCAGTTGGCGGCATCGGCGACGACGTCGATGACCCCCAGCTTCCAGCCGAGGTTGCCGCCCTTGGGCAGCGCGATGTCGTCGGTGTTGCGCATGACGCCGTCCTTGCCGCGGACCTGCATGTTCTGGCCGGGCAGCGCGACGATCATCAGGTTGTTGGCGCCGATGCCCACGTTCTTGACCGCCAGGTTGCCCCAGCGCTTCTTGAACTCCTCGATGGGGACCTCGGCCATCCGGCCGCCGCCCGGGTCGGCGATCTTGACCGAGGTGACGTTGCCCTGGGCGTCCTTCTTGTAGTCCACGACGTCGACGTAATGGAGGTAGACGTCGGAGGGGTCGGCGCTGGGATTGTAGAGCACCTGCACCGGCACGCCCTGGTCCAGGTACTTGGTGAGGTCGGCGACGCTGGCGTTGTTCTTCGCCTCGGCGCGGAAGCCCTGGCTCTTGAGGTAGCTGACGATGTTGGTCGGCGCGGTCGGCCCGTCGAAGTAGCGGATCGACTGGTCGATCATGTTGTGGGTGACGGCGCCCGGCTTGCCCTTCCAGAAGCTCATCATCATCGCCAGGCTGGTCGTGCCGCAGGAGTTGGTGTTGCCCTGGTCCTGCAGGTAGCGGCTGAAGTCGCGCACGTCGGCCGTGCCCGCGCTGAAGCTGTCGCGCGGCGTGTTCTTCACCGTCGCCGTGGTGTTGGTCGCCGCCTTCGGGGTCCTGGCCGCCGCGGTCTCCTGCTTCGGGACGCGCAGCGGGTTGGTGGGGTCGCGTTGGACGCGCATGGGGTCTCCGGGTGGGAAAAGTGCTCCGCCTATTGTCGCCGCGACGCACCGAAGGTTGCGTGCCCGAAAAAGGCCTGTGGCTTCCGAGGCTTGGGAACCCAAGGTCGCCTTGGGCGCGCGGTTGCGTGCTGGCCTGGCGATGGACGGTGCGCTCACTCGCGGTTTCGGCGCCCGGCGCTGGGTCTCCACCGTGGCTGGCTTCTAAAGAAGGTGGCGCCGGCTTCGAGGACCTTCTCGCGCTTGGTGGTGGCGGGGTCGGCGTCGATGAGAGCTCGGCCCAGAGGACTGCCTCGTCACCAGGCTCCACCAGCCGTTCTCCGACGAGGCGAATGGCGGCACGCACCACCTCGGACTCGCTCAACGCACAGCGCTGGATGACCTCGCGAAGCGCCGCCTCGTCACTCTCATCGAGCACGACCTGAAGTCGTCGGTGGGCCATGGAGTCCCCCTCTGAAGGCGAAAGCGACGATTCAAAAGATGAGTCGACGATTTCAACCATACTCATGTTTTGAATCGTGGTCTTCGGCGCGCGGAACACTCCCCGGCGGCCCCCCTCGATCAAAGCGCCGAGTGACGTTGCATCGAAGCCCGAAGCGGGGTGGCCCGAAGCAGGGCGTGAACCCGCCTCTTCCCGAACACCTCATCCTCGACCGCCTCGGCGTCGGACCTGGACTCGTCGGCAGTGCGGCAAGGAAGCGGTCCGAGGAGGTGGGAGCACTGTCCCGACCGCAGAGCGCTGTGCGACCCGTGCATCCAAATCCGTGCGCCCCTGCCTTCCATAGAAGAAGCCAGCGGTGAGAGCAGAGCGCTGCTGCCCGGACGAGAGGAATGGCGGGAAGGCCGCCAGGCGAACGCCCGGGAAAGCCTACCGCGGGCGATTTGTGGCTGGTTCGTCGGCGGGTTCGCCGCTATCCTCACGCCCTTCTTCTCACGCCTCGCGAGGATGCCATGCTCAAGGAGAATCCGATGTTCAAGAAGATGTTCGAGCTCGGCGAAGAGCAGGTCGGCAAGCTGGCGCAGCAGCTGCTCTCCAACGAGAAGTTCGTCAACGCCATGCAGACCATCGTCGGCAACACCCTGAAGGCCAAGGGGATGATGGACAAGAACATCCGCATGGCCCTGTCGGCGATGAACCTCCCCTCCGTGGCCGACATGGAGAACCTCAAGAAGAAGCTGGACGAGCTCGAGGAGACCATCCAGCGCCTCGAGGACAGCGTCGGCAAGCTCAGCGACAAGAAGTAGGCAGCATCCAAGCCACCTGAGCCCCGGGGGTCGCCTATGCGCCGCATCGCCTTCATCAACGAGAAGGGCGGGACCTGCAAGACCACGCTCGCCGTCAACCTCGGCGCCTACCTCGCTCGGGAGAAGAACAAGCGGACGCTGCTGGTGGACCTGGACACCCAGGGCCACTGCGGCAAGAGCCTGGGCGTCGACGTGCGGCAGGCCAGGCGGACCGTGTTCGACCTGCTGGTCGAGCCCGAGGTCCGCGTGCAGGACGTGGTGGTGGCGACCGCCATCCCCAACCTCTCGCTCCTGCCGGCGAACAAGGCCATCGCCGACTTCCCGGTGCGCGTGGCCCCGGAGCCGGACCGCGAGCGCAAGCTCGAGAAGAAGCTCGCCGCGCTGGACGGCTACGACTACGTGCTCTTCGACGCGCCGCCCTCGATGGGCCTGGTGACGACCAACGTCTTCCTGGCGACCAGCGAGGTGGTGGTGCCGGTGGCGCTGACCTACCTGGCCATGGACGGCTGCGCCGAGGTGCTGGCGACGGTCGATCGGATCAAGCAGGAGCACGGCAAGTCCGATCTCGCCGTGACGATGGTCGTGCCCACGCTCTATCGGCGCACGGCGCTGGCCGACGAGATCCTGGGCAAGCTGGGCAGCTACTTCCCCGACACGCTGTGCAAGACGGCGCTCGGCTACAACGTGAAGATCGACGAGGCCCAGAGCCACGGCCGGACGATCTGGGAGTACGCGCCGGAGAGCCGCGGGGCCGAGATGCTCGAGGCCATCGCCAAGGAGCTCATCCGCCGCGGCGAGAAGGCCGCGCGCGCGGTCGCGTAGAGCTGCAGGCCGGCCCGCCCTCTTCCCCTCCCAAACTCGGGACGGGGTTCGCTTTGCGCCTTCGGCCACTCTGGTCGGAGCTGCTGGCATGCGGCGCAACGCTGCGCTTGCGGACTTGCGTCGCTAACAACGCTCTGGAAGGAGCGCCTCGATGATCCAGAAGATCGTCCGCGTCGACGTCGATACGCAGCACGGGTTCTGCCACCCGAAGGGCGGGCTCTACGTCCAGGGCAGCGAGGCGGTGCTCCCGGTCGTCGCCCGGCTCAACTCCCAGGCGCAGGAGCTGGGCTACGTCCTCCTGGGATCCGTCGACACGCACGAGAGCTACTCGAAGGAGTTCAAGGAGAACGGCGGCACCTGGCCGGTCCACTGCGTCAAGGGCACCTGGGACTGGCTCAAGGCCGCCGAGACGCTGCCCAAGCGCTTCCTCGTCCTCGCCAACGCCCGCTACGAGCGGCCGCTGGAGAGAGCGGACGTCGCGCTCTACTTCGAGAAGGACCTCTACTCGCTCTTCGACAACCTCAACGCCGACCCCATCGTCCGCGGGCTGGGCGAGCAGGGCGCGCTCTTCCAGGTCTACGGCGTCGCCACCGACTACTGCGTGAAGGCCGCGGCGCTGGGAATCCGCGAGCGCTGCCCGCACTGCAAGGTCCAGCTCGTGCGCGACGCCGTCGCCCCGGTCACCCGGGAAGGCGGCGAGCAGGCCGTCGCCGAGATGCAGGCGAAGGGGATCGAGCTGGTCGACTCCGCGGACATCCTCTGACCTGCGGCTGAGCAACCGGCGAGCGCCGGCCCCAGATTGAAACCGGGGTCGACGATGGTCGAGATCTTCGAGGACAGGCCGGCAGCCGGTCGCCAGCTCGCCCACCGGCTGGCCGACCTCCGTCTACCGGAGCGGACGCTCGTCCTGGCGCTGCCGCGGGGCGGTGTCCCGGTCGCGTTCGAGATAGCCCAAGCGCTCGACCTGCCGCTCGACGTCTTCCTGGTGCGCAAGCTGGGGGTCCCCGGCCAGGAGGAGCTGGCGATGGGGGCGCTGGCCACCGGTGGCGTCGTGGCGCTCAACCGCGACCTCGTGCGGATCCTGGGCGTCCCCCAAGAGACCTTGGAGAGAGTCGCGCTGCGCGAGCTGGCCGAGCTCGAGCGCCGTGAGCGGGCGTTCCGCCAGGACCGGCCGCCGCTGGAGCGGGAGCTGAGCGGGCGGCCGCTGGTGCTGGTGGACGACGGCCTCGCCACCGGTTCGACGATGCTCGCCGCGGTCGAGGCGGTGCGCCGGCATGGGCCGAGCTCGGTCGTGGTCGCGGTCCCGGTCGCGCCGCGCGAGGTCTGCGAGCGGCTGACCCCGCAGGTGCAGGACCTCGTCTGCCTGGAGACGCCCGAGGACTTCGACAGCGTCGGCTCCTGGTACCGCGACTTCCACCAGGTCACCGACGACGAGGTGCGCTCGCTCCTCTCCCGTGCCCGGCGTCCGGCGCGGGCGGAGGCCTAGCGCGGCCGGGGAGACGGGGGCACGTCATGGCGCAGCAAGGCAGGCAGGTGCGGATCATCGCCGGGGCGGTGGAGCTCGAGGGGCTGCTGCAGATGCCCGACCATCCGCGCGGGATGGTCCTGTTCGTCCACGGCAGCGGCAGCGGGCGCTTCAGTCCCCGCAACCAGCAGGTCGCGGGGAGCATCGGCGCGCGCGGGCTGGGCACGTTGCTGTTCGACCTGCTGACGCCCGAGGAAGCGGAGCTGGATCTGCAGACTCGCCGGTTGCGCTTCGACCTCGACCTGCTCTCGAGCCGGGTGGTGGACGCCCTGGGGTGGATTGCCCGGCAGCCCGATGCGCGCGCGCTGCGGCTGGGCCTGTTCGGCTCCAGCACCGGAGCCGCGGCGGCGCTCATCGCCGCCTGGCGCAGGCCCGACCAGGTCTCGGCCATCGTCTCTCGCGGCGGTCGCGTCGACCTCGCCGGCGAGGCGCTCACCCAGGCGAAGGCCCCGACGCTGCTCGTGGTGGGAGGCGCGGACGAGCCCGTCCTCGCGCTCAACCGCGTAGCGCTCGACCAGCTCGCCAACGCGCACAGCCGCCTCGCCATCGTCCCGGGCGCGGGGCATCTGTTCGAGGAGGCGGGCGCGCTGGGGATGGTCGCCCGCCTCGCCGCCGACTGGTTCGAGGAGTGGCTCTTCCACGAGGTGGATTGGACGCACGCCCCCAGAGGCGTGCCGCCGCCCGACTTCAGCCTTTAGTCGGGCCTCGGGGCCTCGGGGCCTCGGGCCTCGGCGCCGGCCTCCTCCTCGGCTGACGGTCCAGCCGGCGCGTGCCAATCCTTCACCACCCAGCCTGCGCAGGCGGGCTTCGAAATGTCAGGCGCGGCTTCAGCCGCCGGCATTCCTGCCCGGGTCCGCTTCCACCCTTCGCCCTCCGGCGCGGCCGCTCGACCCGCTCAGCGCCGGCGCCTCAGCCCCCAGGCGAGCAGGACCAGCGCCAGGACTCCGCTGGCGCCGGCGTTGCCCGTCGAGCAGCCGCAGCCGCCCAGGTCGAAGACCACCGGCTCTCCGCCATCGGGGGTAGAGGTGATGTCCGCGTCCTGCCCTGGCGTGCTTCCGTCCTCCGGGCGCGCTGCATCGTCGGCGACGACCGTTCCGTCCGGCGGGCCGGCATCCTCCAGCCCCGCATCGACCGGGCCGCACTCTGGATCGGGCGGGTGCACGCACCGATGCGTGCCAGGGTCGCACTGGTCGAGCGTGCACGAGTCGGAGTCGAGGCACTGGCTGTCCGCCACGCAGCAGCCGGAGATGTCCGGGTTGTGGCAGAGGCCGGAGATCGAGTCGCACTCGTCGCGGGTGCAGGGGTCCTCGTCGTCGCAGCTGCACGGGTTGCAGGTGATGGCACCGCCGGTGGCGAAGGAGCCCGCCGGGCAAGGAGCGCATTCCGCCGATCCGACCCCTTGGGCAAAGGTCCCCGGGCCGCAGCTCCCGCACGTGGCCGATCCGGTCGAGCCGGCGAACGTGCCGGGCTCGCAGGGCGTACACGACGGGTCGCCCTCGTCGGAGCGAGCACCGGCGGGGCAAGCGGTGCAGCTGCCCTGACCCGTGGTCGAGGAGCTGCCCGCGGCGCAGGGGGCGCAGGTGCTCCCGCCCACGCCCGCGGCGAACGTCCCGGCGGGGCAGTTGGTGCACAGGGCCGCGCCGCCGTCGGGCGAGAAGGTGCCCGCGGGGCAGCCGGTGCACTGGTTGGCGCCCGACTCGGAGAAGGTCCCCGCGGCGCAGGGCGTACAGGCCACCGTCTTCGGCGTCGAGGTGAAGCTTCCGGCCGGGCAGGGGACGCACGAGGCGGAGCCCGGCAGCGCCGCGTACGTGCCGGCCGTGCAGTCGGTGCAGCTCGACAACCCCTGGCTGGACCACGTGCCGGCCGGGCAGTCGGTGCAGCCGGCGGCGCCCGCTCCGGAGAAGGTGCCGGCCTGGCAGTCGTTGCAGGTCGTCGCGGCCGCCGTCGAGAACTTGCCGGCGGGGCACGGCGCGGTGCAGGCGGCGGTGGCGAGCGTCTCGGTCGCGCCGTAGGTCCCGGCCGGGCACTCGAGCGGGTTCGCCGTCCCGGCGGGGCAGTAGTGGCCGAAGCCGCAGGGGGTGGCGGTGGGCGTCGCCGAGCCCGGGGGACAGTAGTAGCCGGCCGTGCACTGGCCCTGGCCCTGGTCGGTGGTCGAGCCCGCTCCGCAGTAGTACCCGACCTTGCACGGCCCGGAGCAGCTCGCGTCCTTGAGGCGGTTGGCGCTGCCGTACGTCCCGCCCGGGCAAGGGAGCCGCGCCGGCGTGCCTGCGGGGCAGTAGCTGCCGGCGCCACAGTCCTGCTCCGTCGCGCTGTTGGATCCGGCCGGGCAGTAGTAGCCGGCGGTGCAGTCGCCGGTGCAGGCGGCGGTGCTCAGGGTGCCGGTCGAGCCGTACTTGCCAGCGGGGCACGGGGTCGGCGAGCTCGATCCGGCGGGGCAGTAGTTCCCGTTGCCGCAGCTGTGCTCGAGGCTGTTGCTCGCGCCTTCGTGGCAGTAGTAGCCGGCCGCGCACGGCCCGGAGCAGCCGCTGTCGGAGAGGTTGATTGTCGACCCGTACCTGCCGGCGGGGCAGGCGATGGCCGCGCCGGAGCCCTCGGGACAGTAGTTGCCCAGGCCGCAGTCGTGCTCGGTGTCGCTCGTCGCCCCTGCGTGGCAGTAGTGGCCGGCCGCGCACGGCCCGGAGCACTGGGAGGTCGTCTGCCCGGACTGGCCGTACCGGCCGGCGTCGCAGGGGCCGGCGCACTGTGCCGTGGTCTGACCGGGGCCGCCCCAGCGTCCGGCGGCGCATGGCCCGGAGCACTGGGCGTTGGTCTGCCCGGCACTGCCGTACCGGCCGGCGTCACACAGACCGTCGCACGCCGCGGTGGTCAGCCCGGTGTTCGAGCCATAGGAGCCGGCCTGGCACTGGCCGGAGCAGGCCGCGGTCTTCAGCCCTGTGGCGGAGCCGTAGGTCCCGGCGGGGCATGGGCTCGGGGTGTCGGAGCTGGCCAGGCAGAACGAGCCGATGGGGCAGGTGACGGGCGAGCCGCTCCCCGCCGGGCAATAGGAGCCGGATGGGCAGGCGACGGGCGATCCGCCGGCGCCCGGGCAATAGAAGCCGGCGGTGCAGGTGATGGGCGAGCCGCTGGTCGCCGGGCAGTAGGAGCCGATGGGGCAGGGGATGGGCGAGCCGCTCCCCGCCGGGCAGTAGGAGCCCGCCGGGCACCCGTTCGCCGTGGGGACCGTCGAGCCGGCCGGACAGTAGTAGCCCGCCTGGCATTCGCCCTGGCACGTCGAGGCGGTCTGGCCGGCGAGCGTGCCGTAGCGCCCGGCGTCGCAGAGCCCGCTGCAGGCGTTGGTCTGCAGGCCGAAGGTCGCGCCGTAGGTGCCGGCCAGGCACGCCGTCTCGGTCGAAGCCTTCGCGCCGCAGAAGTGGCCGGGCGTGCAAGGGAGGGGCGTCCCGGTCCCGGTGGGGCAGTAGCTGCCCGCCGGGCAGTCGTGCTGCGTCGCCGAGGTCGAGCCCGCGTCGCAGTAGTACCCAGCGGTGCAGAACCCGGAGCACGTCGGAACCGACAGGCCCGTCCCGGACCCGAAGGTTCCGGCGGGACAGGCGATCGGGGTGCCGCCGACGCCCGCCGGGCAGTAGGAACCGGCAGGGCAGGTGGTGTTGCAGTCGTCGCCCGACCAGCCGTCGTTGCAGGAGCACTTGCCGACGGCGGTGTCGCACGTCCCGTGGCTGCAGCTGGTCGTGCACGCCACGGCTTCGGCACGGGCGGGAGCCAGCAGCCACAATGCGAGCATCGACAGCAACGCGAGCCTGGCAAGCATGGTCACCTCGGGAGCGAGCCCTGCGATGACCGAGGATACCAGACCCCTCCGGCGCACCTCTCGCGGTGCGCCGGGATTCGGGGGATGACGACGAGCGCGACGTCCCGGCGGCCGCTCAGCCCTCGGCTCGCGGCCGCTCGCCCTCGAGCAGGTCCTCGGCCGAGAGGTCCGGCGCGGCCCGCTCGTTCTCCCAGGCCAGCATCCCCTCGCGCGCGTAGTGCGGGCGGATCCGGTCGGAGAGCAGGTGGATGCGCTTGAGGTTGGGCACCACGCGCTTGAGCATGGTGCGCCGGAAGAAGGCCATGAAGTCCGAGTCGGCGACGGCGCGGTCCCAGGCGCTGCGGCGCATCGCGTGCGCCCAGTGCTCCTCGTAGTACTCGTGGGCCAGGAAGCGGTCGCGCATCATCAGCACCACCTCGAACGCCCAGTCCTCGCGCTCCCTGCGCTCGCGCTCGGGCAGCACCCGGCCGTACCAGTCGCGCAGGGCGACGACGCCGTAGTGCACGTGGCGCGCCTCGTCGGTGATGATCCGCCGCAGCAGCTCCTGCAGGAGCGGCTCGCGGGTGAAGTTGCGGATGGTGCCGAACGAGCCCAGCGCCAGGCCCTCGATGAGGATCTGCATCCCCAGGAACTTGATGTCCCAGCGCCGGTCGGAGAGCAGCGCGTCCATGATGACGTAGAGGTTGTCGTTGACCGGGTAGGTCTTGCCCAGCTTCTCGGTCAGGTAGCGGTGGAAGACCTCCACGTGCCGTCCCTCGTCCACCACCTGGGTCGAGCCGAAGAGCTTGCCCTCGGTCCAGCCGACGGCCTCGGTGACCTGGCAGGCGGCCAGGAGCGCGCCCTGCTCGCCGTGCAGGAACTGGGAGAGCAGCCAGGCCAGCAGCGCGTGGCGCTGGCGCTGCTGCTCGTGCTTGGTCATCGCCCGGTAGCCGGGCAGGTTGCGCAAGGGGAGGATCTCGTCGCTGATGAGCTCGTGCTCCTCGTCGTGCGGGTCGACCGCGGTCGTCCAGTCCAGCGCGGTCGCGCCGTCCCACTGCGACTGCTTGGCGGCGGCGTACAGCCGGGACAGCTCGGGCATGTCCTGCAGGTAGCTGAAGATCATGCAGGCCTGATGGCCCGGCTCCATGCGGCAGACGTTGGCGGACTTGCCGCGCTGCAGGACGTAGCCGCGCACCGCCGGGCCGAGCAGCGAGGCGGTCACCTTCCAGTTCCCGGACCTGCGCGAGCGCAACAGCGTGCTGGCGTTGTCCGAAGCGTTGGCGAGCATCCTTCGCGGATCCATCCGGCCTCCTCCCCTCGAGGGCAAGGCCTCCCCGAAAGAGGGAGGCGAGTCGGCGGCGAAGGTGGGCAGCCCTGACGCGAAAGGCCACCCCCTCGATTGAGGGGATGGCCCTGGACGTCCGCTCTTGGAAAGGGTGGGAGAGGCTACTTCGACTCGGCGTCGTCCAGGCGCTTCTCCAGCTCGGCGATCCGCTTCTCGAGCGAGGCGAGGTCCTTGGCGAGGGCGGCGAGGCTGGTGACGTTCTCCACCGCCTGGCGCACCCGCTCGTCGAGGCGCTTCTGCCAGTCCTCCACCGCGCGCTGGCTCTGGGCCACCATCTCCTTGGCCTGGTCGATGGCGTTGGGCTTGCCCTGGGGCACCACGGACGGGTCGCTGGGGTCGGGCTCGCCGGCGGCGGCCGCGGCGGCCCGGGCCGACTCCTCGCGGCGCAGGATGCGGTCGCGCAGGACCTCGGCCTCCTCCTTGATCGACGCCAGCTTCTGGCCGGCCTGGCCGACCTGGGTCTGCAGGAAGCCGCTGAGGGTCTCGCCGCTGTGGCGGATGATGTCGCGCAGCATGCCCAGCGGCATCTTCGAGCGCTTCTTCTCCTCCTCGAAGATGATCTGGGCGAGGGTGACCGAGGTCAGGTCTTCCTTGGAGCGGTTGTCGACGATCCGGACCTCGGAGCCGGCCTTGATCATCTCCGAGATCTCGTCGAGCGTGACGTACCGGCTCTCGACGGTGTCGTAGAGCTTCCGGTTCGTGTAGCGCTTGATGACCTTCGGCTCCTTCCGGGCATCCGCGGTCTGCTCCACGTCCGTCATAGGCTGTTCCTCGGGGAACGGATTTGGGCGGTGATTCTCGGCGTTTAGCGAGCAGAGTCAAGGTAACCCGCCCAGCGCCCGCGCGCACCTCCTTGGGTGAGAGGCGGCAGGTGGGGCAGGCCCAGGCTGGCGTGCTGGGCGACAAAGCGCGATCCTTGAAAGCGATGAAAGCGCTCCGGATTCCGCTCGCCGCTGCCTCCAGCCTCGCCCTCCTCTTCACGCTCCTGCCCGTTCGGGCGGGCGCCGCCTCCAGGGAGAGTTGCGAGGAGGTCGCCGAGACGTGCCTCGAGAACTGTCACGTCGACTACGGCATGGAGAAGATGCGCGAGGAGCTGACCCGCTGCATGGAGACCTGCCAGAGCCGGCTCGAGAGCTGTGCAGACATGCGCCAGGAGCAGAAGCGCAACCAGTTCCGCGTGAACCAGGAGGCGGGCTCGACTCCTCGCCGTGGCGACCCGCCGGACGTCTACCGTCACGAGGACGCCAGGGACAAGGATCCCAACGTCAAGCCGGCCCCTTACGAAGACGTCGGAGGGGAAGCGGAGCGGCCGACGAAGTCGCGGGTCAAAGACGACGACGACTCGAGGGTGAACGACGAGCCGAGGCCCAAGAAGAAGCAGCCCGAGGCCGAGAGCGACGTGGAGGCCAGGCAGCAGGCCAAGGCCGAGAAGGCGCGCCAGAACGACCCCGACGCCGACAACCCGCCCGTGAAGAAGAAAGAGGACAAGAAGAAGAAGGGCAAGGACCTCTCGGGCGACGACTGGGCCAAGGAGTAGCGCCAGGCGCCAGCAGCCAGAGACCCACTACTCCCGCTGCGTCAGGAAGACCCCCATGAGCGCGAGCGCTCCGCCGACGGCGAAGGACGGCGAGATCCGCGTGCCGTAGGCGAAGTACGAGAGCAGGGCCGTCATCACCGGTTGCAGGTTGCTCCACACCGCCACCCGGGACGCCTCCAATCTCGCCAGCGCGAAGTACCAGAGCAGGTAGCTGATGAAGGAGGTGAAGACGCACAGGAACAGCAGCGCGAGCCAGGAGGCAGGAGTCGCAGCGGCGAGGTGCTCGGTGTGCACGAACACCGGGAACAGCGGCAGGCTCGCGACGCTGCCGATGACCGCCGTCCAGCACGTGACCCGGATGCCTCCGTGCTCGGCGGCCAGCGGGCGCCCCAGGACCGAGTAGAGCGCCCAGGAGAGCACGCCGCACGAGATGAGCGCGTCGCCCAGGTAGGCCCGCGCCTCGTCGCCGCTGCCGCGATCGTGGAGGACGACGGCGACCCCCGCGAAGGCGAGAGCGAGGCCGGCCGCCCGGAGCCGCGTCGCCTTCTCGCGCCGCAGGGCCACGGAGATCAGGAACACGACCAGCGGCGAGAGCGCGTACATCAGCCCGGCGTGCGTCGGCGTCGAGCGCTCGAGCCCGACGAGGAAGAAGCCTTGGTTGAGCGGCAAGCCCACGAGCCCCAGCAGGAAGAAGGTGCCCCACTGCTTGCGCGGCGGGATCCGAGGCGCCGGGCGCGCCAGGAGCAGCCCCACGAACAGCGGCAGGGTCAGCGCGAAGCGCAGGAACAGGACCTCGAGGCCCGCGAAGCTCGTCAGCGCGAGCTTGGCCAGCACGTACGTGCCGGCGCTGATGAGCACCTGGCACGCGAGCGCCAGGTAGACGGGGTTGCGCGACTTCATCCCGCCTTCGCCTTCTCCAGCGCCCAGCGCGCGGCGTCACGGACGGTCTCGTCGGGATCGTCGACGAGCGCGGCGAGCCTTCCAGCCTCGGGATCCCGGCGCGCGCCCAGGGCGACGGCAGCGTTGCGGCGCAGGCCCTCGAAGCGCGCCCGGGCCACGGCCGTGCCGCGCGTCAGCTCTTCGAAGCGGGGCCGGTCGAGCAGGGCAAGCTCCACGAGGCTCCAGGCTCGCGACCGGTCGCGGCTCGAACCTCGCGTCGTCACAGGCGTGGTCCGCCTTGTTCCACGGACAGACGTCCTGGCAGGCGTCGCAGCCGAAGGCCTGGCGGGTCTGCTCGCGCAGGTGGCCGGCGTAGGCGCCGTGGTCCTCGATGGTCTGGTACGACAGGCACCGCCGCGAGTCGACGACGCCGGGCTCGACGATGGCGCGGGTCGGGCAGCCGGAGAGGCAGGCCTCGCAGCGTCCGCAGTGCTCGACCGCAGGCGCGTCGTAGCGGTCGACCTCGGTGTCGAGCAGCATCACCGCGAGCGCCACGTGCGAGCCGTGGCCCGGCACGATGAGCATGCCGTTCTTGCCGATCCACCCCAGGCCGGCGCGCTGGGCCCAGATCTTCTCCAGCACCGGACCGGTGTCGACCTCGGCGTAGTCTTTGACGGGAGTCGAAGGCGGCAGAGCGAGATGGGCGAGGGCGCGGCGCAGCGCGCGAAGGCGGTCGCGCATCGTGGCGTGGTAGTCCCGGCCCTGGGCGTAGCGCGCGATGGGTGAGTGGGGGCGCTGGCCGCGGTGCCGCACGCAGCAGCCGAGGGCCAGCACCGTCTTGGCGCCCGGGAACAGCACGCGCGGATCGAGGCGCTCGGCGCGGCGCTCGGCCATCCAGGCCATCGAGGCCGCCATGCCGCGCTCGAGCCAGCGGTCGAGGTGCTGGCCGTCGAGGGCCTCGGCGCGTGCGAGACCGGCGAAGTGGAACCCCGCTTCGCGGGCAACCTTCAGCACGTCGGTGGCCGGGAGCATGGGCGGCGCATTCTAGCCGGAGCGTGATCGGCGTCACGCGCCGTGACGGGCTGGGCTCGGGCTCCGGTGGGGCGGCGGGTGGGCCCAAAACGGCTCAACAGGCCGCCTGGGGCCCAAGGTGGCCTTCAGAGGTCGGGATGACCGGTTAGCCCTATTTCAATGGGACTGGCCCTTGGACGGCCTCACCACGAGCCGCCCAGGAGCCCACAGGTGCCTTCCTGAAGCCTCGAAAGTGGCCGCCAAGTAGCCGTAGATGCTGATGTTTTCGGTGCCCTGCGCGGACCTCAACCCGATTCTGGAGGAGCCGAACCTACATCGCCGCCTTCACCGCAGCCGTCAGTTCGTCCTTGGTCAGGCCCACGCCCGCGCGGCCGTAGAGCCGCTTCACGATCTTCCCGCCTTCGTAAAAGAAGACCGTCGGCACGTACTCGATCTGGTGGTCGTCCCAGATCGGGTTCTCCTCGTCGTCGATGACCGCCTCGACCACTTCGAGCCCCGACTTCTTCGTCGCCTGCTCGAAGACCGGCCGGTAGTTGCGGCACACCGGGCACCAGGTGGCGTGGAAGAGCACCACCGCCTTCTTGCCGGCCACCGCTGCGTCCAGCTCCTTCTGCTGCTCGACTCGCTTCATCGGTCGCTCTCTCCGGGCCCGTCGTGGGCGAATGCGACAAGAAATCTACGCGAAGGTCTCGGCGCGCAAGCCAATCCTCCGGACGCCGTCGGCGATGGCCTCGAGCTCTGCGCCGGAGAGCGGCTGCACGAACGGCTCCGCGGTCTTGCGGGCGGAGGTGTAGACCTGCACGCGGTCGATCTTCCCGCCCGCGGCGACGAGATCCTTGAGCCGGCCGAGCCACGCTTCAATCTCCGCGGGCGCGGGAGCCGCGCCGTGGAGGCGGGCGAACATCGACTGGATTACCACCGGGCGGACCTGGGCGGTGGCGAGCAGGTTGGCGAGCACCTTCTCCAGCGGGACGCCGCTGCGGTCGATCTCGCGGTAGTGCCCTTCGGTCCCGGCGTCGAGCTTGGCCCAGACCTCGAGGTGGTGGTCGTCCAGGAAGGCGAGCGTGCGCTTGACCTGAGGCTTGTCGAGCAAGGTGGCGTTGGTGATGACGACGATCTTCGGAGCCATCCCGCGCTTCTGGAGCGCCTGGGCCACGACCTCCGCGGCGCGAGGGAACTCTCCGGTGGCGGTGGGCTCGCCGTCGCCGCTGAAGGCGATGTCGTTGAGCCGCCGCAGCTCGAGCGGCGTCGCGGCGAGCGGGCCGTCGGCCCACAGCTCACCGGACTGCACCTGGCCCAGCAGCGTGTCGAGCTCGCGGGTGACGACGTCCAAATCCACCGGACCCTCGGGGCCGGGGACCGAGCGGTCGACGCTGCAATAGACGCAGCGGAAGGTGCACTGCTTGCCCGGCGAGAGGTTGATGCCGATGGACAGCCCGCGCGAGCGGCGGCTGATGACCGGGTAGACGAACCGGTTCTCGCGCCACAGGCGGCTGTGCTGGGTGAAGAGTGGGGTCGACACCATGAGAACTTGGAGCACTTCGGTGGAGCTGCCGGCCTCCGCGCCGGGTCGGACGGACGGTCGGTCGAAGAAGACGGGACAGTCTATTCCAGGTCGACTTCGCTGACCTTCGCGCCGTCCTCGACCACGTAGTAGACGCGCACCTTCTGGCCCGGCTTGAGGCTGGTGACGGTGCCTGCGGGCTTGCCGTCGGCGCCGATGAGCTGGGTATCGGCGGCGGCCTTGAAGACCACGAGCCCGGCGGGCGTGTTGACGCGCAGCTGGCCGAGCGAGGCATCGGCGGCGACCACCACGCCGGTATCGCACTTGAGCTGGTCGCTCTGGGGCGCGAGCTTGGGCGGCGGGTAGGGAGTTCCGGTGAGCGCCACGGCGACGAGGAGGGAGGCGATCAGGTTCATGGCGGGCAGTATAGGCCACCCGCGAGTGGCGGGCCCAAGCCCAAGCGCCGGCCGCCGAGAGGCGAAGAGCTCCGACCAAGGAAGCCGAAGGCAACCAACGAACCCCCTCCCTCCCGGCAGTTTGGGGAGGGGGCAGGGGGGAGGGCCCGCGAGCTCAACCCTCGCCGCTGAGCGCAGCCTGCCTCTGCTCCAGGATCATTCGAGCCAGCACCTCGGCGCCGAGCAGCCCGCGCTCGACGAAGTACTCGCCCAGAGGACGCTGGAGCTGACGCTGCCGTCCGACGAGCGCCATGAGCTGGAAGGAGGTGATCGCGCCGCGCCGGAAGGCGTACTCGCCGAACGGCAGCCGGCTCCCGCTGCGGCAGCGCTCGAGGAGGAGGTCTTGGACCTGCTCCTGCGTCAGGAAGCCCCACTCCACCGCCAGCTGGCCCAGGAGCGGCCGTTGCCGCCGCTGCCAGGAGAGCGCGGACATCAGGGTCCGCCAGGAGATGTGGCCCTTGAAGTAGAGCATCTCGCCCAGCCGCAGCCGCCGCTTCGGGCAGCGGCCCTCATAGAAGTGGTCCGCCGCGGGGTGAGGAATGGAAGCCGAAGCGCGTGGCGAGGCGCGGGGCGAGGTCGCTGCTGGAGCAGGCGGCGGAGGCGGCGGGGTCGGGGCGCGGTGGGACTCGGGCACCAGCCGCCGCGTCTGCAGCAGGTGGTAGGCGGCGTTGACGGCCTGGAACTCGCTCTCGAGCTGAGTGACCGGCCGGCCGAGCGCCACCGCACGGTCCGGGTGAGTCTCGAAGGCGCGCCGCTGAAAGGCGTGGCGAAGCTGGCGCCGCCAGGCGTCCAGGTCCTGGCCGTCAGGTTCGGCGATCAGCAGGGTGCGGCAGGCGTGAGAAATCGCCTCGCGGCTGGCCTCGCAGTTCATGCCCCTCGATCTCCTTGCTACAGGTCACTACGGAGAATTCTAGGAGGGGATCTTCGAAGCTCAAGAAAACCGCCCGAGGGCCCACGCACAGGTGGGGTGAATCAGCCCCGCTTGAACCTCTTTCCGACCTTCCAGCAGGTAGCCACGGCGGCGCCCAGCGACCAGTACTCGCAGCTGGCCGCGGCCCGGAGACATCACGTCTGCTGGGGACGAGGCGCCGGTCCAGCCCCCGGCGGAGGCGCGTCGAGCGCGCGGCGGATCACCGCGGCGAGGTCCCCGACCTCGAATGGCTTCTGCAGGAAGGGGATCCCCTGCTCCGCCCTGAGCCGCGCCCGGAGCGCTTCGTCGGAGTAGCCGCTCATGAAGACGCAGCGCAGGTCCGGGTGCGACGCCCTCAGCTGCTCCCACAGGTCGGGGCCGCTCATCTCCGGCATGACCACGTCGGTGAGCAGCAGGTGCACCGGCCCCGGGTGTCCGGCCAGGCTCTGCAGCGCGACCTTGGGCGTGCCGGCCGCCAGCACCTGATAGCCCTGGCCTTCGAGGGTGCGGCGCGCCAGCTCCAGCAGCTGCCGCTCGTCCTCCACCACGAGCACGGTCTCCGAGCCCCGAGTCGGCCCCGGCGCGTCGAGCGCAGGCCGGGCGGCGGTGGCCTCGCCGTGGTGGCGCGGGAAGAAGAGCCGGAAGGTGGTCCCCTCACCGGGCCTGCTGTCCACGGTGATGAAGCCGCCGTTCTGCTTGACCACCCCGTACACCGTGGCCAGCCCCAGCCCGGTGCCCTTCCCCGGGCCCTTGGTGGTGAAGAACGGCTCGAAGATGCGGCGCACGGTCGGCTCGTCCATTCCGTGCCCGGTGTCCGCGACCTCGAGCACCGCGTAGTCCCCGGGCGCCGCGTCGGGGCGGGCGGCGCAGAAGGCGGCGTCTACCGTCTGGTTGAACGTGCGCACGACGATGGTGCCTGAGACGCCCATCGCGTCGCGGGCGTTGACGAGCAGGTTCACCAGCACCTGGTCGACCTGCGTCGGGTCGATGGAGATCGTCCACAGGTCGGCGGCCGGCTTGAAGACGAGCTCCAGGTGCTCGCCCAGGAGCCGCTCGGCCAGCTTGCGGAGCTGGGAGACGAGGTCGTTGAGCACCAGCGCCCGCGGGGTGGTGGCCTGCTTGCGCGCGAAGGCCAGGAGCTGCGCGGTCAGCTCCGCGGAGCGGCGCGCCGCCTGGCGGATCTCGTGCAGGTCCTCCCGGAGCTGGCCGGGGCCCGCCGATTCGAGCGCGAGCTCGGTGTAGCCCAGGATGGCCTGCACCATGTTGTTGAAGTCGTGCGCCACCCCGCCGGCGAGCCGGCCGATGGACTCCATCTTCTGCGACTGGAGCAGCTCCGCCTCCAGCGCCTTGCGCTCCGAGAGGTCGAAGCACACCGCCAGAAAGCCCGTGCCGCCCTGCCCATCGGGCAGCCGATAGGTGATCACGTGCGCCGGGAAGCGGGTGCCGTCCTTGCGCACCATCTCCACCTCGCCGCGGGTGGCCGGGGGCTCGCACTGCGGCGAGGCGTCCGGCGCGCCCGCGGGGAAGAAGCGATCGCAGCCGAGCCGTCCCACCACCTCGGACCGCTGCCAGCCGAGCATCCGCTCCGCGCCGGGGCTGACTCCACCACCGTGTGCCGCGCGTCCCCCACCAGGAAGCCGATGTCCCGGGCGGCGTCGAAGATGGCGCGCAGCCGCTCCTCGCGGGCCTGCGACTGCGCGGTCGCCTTGCGCACCTGGCGCCGCAGCAAGACGATGAACGCCGCCGCCGCGATCACCCCGGCGAGCGAGAGCCCCAGCAGCTGCTGGAGCCACCGCGGGATCACCTTCACCGCGCTCGCGGTGCCGTGCGACCAGCGTCGGCGCGCCTGGTGGTAGGGGGAGTCGGGGTCGGGCAGCCAGGCGCCCAGGTAGCGGTCGAGCGTCGGCAGCAGCGTGCCCGGCGTCCCCTTGCGCACCGCGAAGTAGATGGGGAAGGGGTTGAAGACGATCCCCGTCTCCTTGAGCTGGTACTCGGTGTAGCGCGCCGAGCCGAAGGTGCTGTTGACGACCCCGGCGTCGACCTGGTGGTCCTCGACGGCGCGGAAGACGGCCGCGAAGTCGGGCAGCTCGACGAAGGTGCAGCCCAGGTCGAACGAGCGCGCCAGCTCGCGGAAGGCGGCGGCGTTGAAGTCGGCCTTCATCAGGGCCACGCGCTTGCCGCGCAGCTCGAGGATGGAGTCCACCGCCGACCCCGCCGGCACGTAGACCTGGCCCCACACCGTCAGCAGCGGACGGCTCGCGTAGTCGAGGTACTGCTCGCGCTCGGGCGTCTTGGCGACGCTGGTGAGCAGGTCCACCTCACCGCGCCGGGCGCGCTCCAGCCCCTCGGCCCAGGAGCCGTACACGTACTCGACCCGCCAGCCCTCGCGCTCGGCGATGGTCGAGAGCAGGTCCACGTAGATGCCCTGAATCTGCCCGTCGGCCTGGCGGAAGATGCCCGGGGAGTATTCGAACGCCGCCACCCGCACGGTCCTGGGCGGCTCGGCTCCGAGGACGGCGGGGCCGGCGAGCAGTGCAAGCAGGGCGAGCAGGCTGGCGATCGGCCGGCGCATCGCCCCGGAGTCTATCCCGGCAGGCCTGTCGGAGTGGTCGCGGCATCATCCGGAGGTGACCAGGGCGCGCAGCAGATCGGCCCGGTCGAGGACGCCGATCAGGCGGTGCTCGTCGTCGACCACGGCGAGGACCTTGTGCTTGCCCGGGAGCATCGTCGCGATGGCTTCGCGCAGGGGCGTCCGCTCGCCGACCACTGCCGCGACCCGAACCATCAGGTCGCGGGCCGTGCGTGCCTTGGCGTGCTGCTCGGCTTCGCGCTCCGCGGGGCTCGGGTGGGCGAAGGGAAGGCGGTGGACGAGCGTGCGCAGCGCCGAGGGTCGCAGCGCCGGCGTCATCCGCTCCAGGCACTCGGCGTCGGTCACCTTGCCCAGCACCCGCCCGGACTCGTCAACGACGAGGCAGCGGTTGAGCCGGGTGGAGACCACCGCCTGCAAGACCAGCGGCAGCGGCGTGTCGGGATGCACCTTGGGAAAGTCGGTGCGCATGGCCTTGGAGACGGGCGCGTCGACGTCGAGGCCCGAATCGAGCGGCTTCGAGTCGGAGGCTGGCGCCGGGCCGGCGCGCGAGGCGGTGCGCAAGACGTCGAGCCGGCTGAGCATGCCCGCGAGCTTGCCCTGGCCGTCGAGGACCGGAAGCCGCTTGAGGTGCCGGTGCGCCATCAGCTCGGCCGCCTGGGAGAGCGGGGTCGCGATGCCCACGGTGACGGGGCCGGGCGTCATCACGTCCGCGGCCGTCTTGGCTCCGCGGGTCAGGCGCTCCAGCTCGGCGTGCAGCTCGGGGCTCTCCAGCGAGGGCAGCAGGTCCAGGCGGATGGTCAGGCCTCCCCGCGCGAGGAGGTCCGAGTTGGTGATGATGCCGACGGGGCGTCCGTGCTCGACCACCGGCACCGCGCGGTAGTCCCGGTTGAGCAAGGCCTCGATGACCTGGCGCACCGGGGTCTCCAGGCCGACCGAGACGACGTCTCGGGTCATCGCCTCCTCCACGCGGAGCGCGGCGGGGACGTCGCGGACGGGGAAGGGGGAGGAGAAGGCGACGTCGGTGTCGTCGACCGTGATCAACCCGCGCTGGACCATCTCCATGATGGGAGGCAGGAGCCGCTCGACGCGCTCCGCCGTGTCCAGCCACTCGATGAGCACCGGGAGCTTCGCGGTCAGCTCGGCGAGCCGCGCGGTGTGGAGCTGGCCCGAGGCCCCGAAGCCCTCGAACCCGCGGAAGGCGGTGGCGCCGGCCGCGCCCTCCTTGCGAAGAAGGGAGAGCACCGCCGATTCCAAGGGCTTGTGCCGGTAGAGGTCGCCTTCGCTCACGTAGATGCGCACCCGCTTGGCCTGGCCCTTCAGCGTCCTCGTCATGGTCGCCCCCTTCGAAGTCTGGCCGCGCATGCTAGGGGCCGCGCTGCGCCGGCGGTGCGTTCGCCCGCGGGCCGGCGCGCCGAGTGACAGGCAGTGGTCGGAAGGCCCGCTATACTCCGCGGCGCGCAGCAGCGAGGACGGACGGAGGCCGCGTGGCTCAGTTTCTGTGGATCTGCCTGGGAGGAGCGCTGGGGACCGGCGCGCGCTATCTCGTGGGCCTCGGCGCGGTGAAGCTCCTCGGCACCGACTTCCCCTACGGGACGCTGACCGTGAACCTGGTCGGCTCGTTCCTCATCTCGCTGGTGATGTACCTGAGCCTGGACGCCGCGGTGCTCTCCGCGCCCCTGCGGATGTTCCTGACCACGGGCGTCATGGGCGGGTTCACGACCTACTCGTCCTTCAACTACGAGACCCTCAAGCTGTTCCAGGGCGGGGCGTTGGCGCTCTGCGCCACCAACGTGCTGGTCACGCTGGTGGGCTGCGCGCTCGCGGGGATGCTGGGGCTGTTCGTGGCGGCGCGGCTGGCGGGGTAGTGGTGGTGTGACCGTATCGGAGGGGCAGTGGCAATCTCAACGAGTGTTCGGAGTGCAGGCAGGGTTACGACCGCTCGCGTCGTGGTGGCGTATGGCTCGATCGTCCTGCTTGGGTCAACGCCGACCTGGGGCGCATCACCATCGCGTGCTTCGGCAGGAACGGCGAAGTCAGCCACCCAGACTTCGTCGGACGCCTCGAACAAGTTGCGAGACGACGCCGGACTCTCTGACCTCGAGTGGACCGAACGGGCAGTCTCCGGTCAGGCTCAGCTCTCCCAGAAGGCAACGGCTCGCGACACCTGCGAACTGAAGTGCACTTCGAGCGGCGTCACCCTGTGGTCGGCCGAGACCTGTCTCGCCAACCGGCGCCAGAGCATCTTCGTGTCTACCGGCTGCGAGAAGGTTCTGGTCGTGGATCCAGCCGTCCGCGTCGAGCCTCAGCGCTCCTGGTACCACGCGGTCGGGGTCCGCCTCTTCGCTCGAGAGACTCTCGTGCGAGTCGGCACCCTCGGAGCCCTGATGGCCGCGCAGCCAAAGCAGGAACGAGAGGCTCTCGAGCGTCGAGGCGTCCACATCGACGCATTCACCGATCAGCCTCGTTGGAACCCGAACGACATCATTCGCAACGGTGACGAGGTCGTCTGGTTGGCCAAGGACGTCTCGGCCACGTCCGATGGCCAGGGCATCGAGCCGCACGCTCTTCCCAGGCCGAAGGCTGACTGTCGGGTTCGACGGGAAGGAACTGTCGCCAGTGGTGCCGAAGAAGCCCAATAAGTGAAGGGCGCAGGGCTCTTGGTAGGCCGGGCAGAGTTCAGGTGCCTTCCTTGTTGTTGCTCAGCAAGTGACCAGGCCAAAGGTGCCCCAATGGCTTCAACGAGACACGGACGATCTCGGACGGCTCGGACGCTTCTCGCGCTGCTCATCGGTCTGTTCGCCGGGGTCGGGGCCGAATCGCCCGCCGCCGCGTCCTGCATGGTCCAGGCCTTCTTCGCGCCGACGGGGGGCGCTGTCGGGCCGAACCCCACGCTCTATCTCTTCTCGCCCATCAAGCAAGGTGAGCTGCGGCTCGAGGCGCGCACGCCGGGAGGCACCGTCCTGGCGACCGAGGCGAAGGAGGTCTCGGCCTACGACGCCTACCGGGTCTTCCGGATCGTCGTGAAGAGCTCGGCAGACTTCACCATTTCGGCAGCCCTGGAACTCTCCAAGGGCGGGGTAGAAGCGTCCGCGCGCTCGATGGGGCTCGATAAGGCGCCGGCGATTCCGCTCAAGCAGACGCTCTCCCGCGCCGATTATCGAGTTGCCCCGCAGAGGCCGCGTCTTAGGGACGCGTTCGCGAAGATCAAGGGCGTCGAAGTCGAGCAGCGCACCTGGACCTGCTCCTTCCAGCAGAGCCGAAACCTGGCAACGTCCGTGGAGGCACCGGCGTTCCGGCTGGAGTGGGCACGGTCGGCGCAGGACTACCGCCAGGGAAGGCGCGAGAAGGTCGTCCTGCCCGCTTCCCGCCAAGGCGAGCTTTGGGTCATCAAGCTCGGACACCTCGACTGCGTGGGCTGGACCTTTCCTTGGGAGGGAGGCGACGTCTTCGTAGGAGTCGCCGGCCTTCACGAGGATGGAAGCGAGACCCCGCCCGACCCCGAGCCATTTCGAGTCGTGCGCCACGAACCGCGACGGCCGGCTCGCGAGTAGGGCAGGCCTGCGTGAAGAGCAGCTCCTGAAGGACCATCCTGAGCGCGTACCCGAGTTCGGTCTCTCGATGGCCATGCTCGCCCGCCGCGAATAGCCACGGCTCACGCCCCCGTGCGACGGCTGTACACTCCTGGCCCATGCACCCCGCCGCGCGGCTCACTCGCTCTTCACTCCTCGCCCTCCCTCTCCTGGTAGCCGCCTGCGTCCTCCCGGCATGCACCTGCGGCGTAGCCCAGCTGACCTGCGAGACGACGGACGACTGCAGCACCGGCTTCGTCTGCTCCGACGAGTGGAAGGTCTGCGTTCAGCTCGCTGGCCGCGACGCGGGCATCGTTCGCCCGCACCGGGACGCCGGCCAGGGCGCGGACGCGTCGGCGATCCAGGACGCCGGGGACCAATTTGATGGCGGGCCCGCGCCGAAGGATGGCGGAACCCCGGTGGAGCTCAACCTCGTCTTCGAGGGCCCCTCGGCCATCGCGACGGGCTCGTGCCGCCAGTTCCTGCTCTACACCGTCGACTCCCAGTCCAGGCCTGCCAATGTCTCATCGCGCGTGTCGGTCACGCTCGTCGGCGCCGGCTCCGGCGCCTTCCATTCGGACGCGCTGTGCACCAAGCGCATCGAGGCGGCCGAGCTGGGGCCGGACACGCCGGTGCGCGAGCTCTACCTGCGCGACGAGGTCGAAGAGGAGCTCGTCCTGACTGCGACGGCTGTCGGCCTGAGGGAAGGGGCGCTCGGCGTTCGGGTCAAGCTCTTCACGTCGGAGTGGACGAACCTCTCGCCGCAGGACAGCCCGCCGACGCTGCTGGGGCACAAGGCGGTCTACGACCACGGCCGGCGGAAGATCGTCGTCTATGGCGGCTGGGATGGCTCCTGCGTCGACCACCGGGATTGCCTCAACGACACGATGTGGGAATTCGACGGCTGGAACTGGACGCCGCTGTGCACCGGCTGCGCGCCGGGCGGCCGGCAGGGCCACGGAGTGGTCTACGACCCGCTGCGCGAGAAGGTGGTGCTCTTCGGCGGCTCGACCAAGGAGAGCGAGTTCGAGAGCGACGTGTGGGAGTGGGACGCCGACCACGGGTGGCAGCTGGTGGACGACGGCGGCGACCCCACGCGCACCGACGCGCCGTCGCCTCGAACCCGGTTCCACTTCGCCTGGGACGGCGCCCGGAACGTGGCGGTCCTCTACGGCGGCAACACCGTCGACATGGGCAGCGCCACCGACACCTGGGAATACGCCCCGGGCACCAGGAGCTGGACGCGGGGCGTGAGCGCCGACAGCGGGGGGCCGGGCCCGAGCTGTGACGGGACCAATAACCTGGTCTTCGACCCGGTCGCGAGCCGGATGCTCCTCTACGGCGGCCAAGACTGCAGCAGCGGGCGCCGCGACGACTTGTGGGCCTGGGACGGCTCCGGGTGGAGCAAGGTCTGCGAGGCCTGCACCGGCATCGTGCGCGAGGGGCCCGGCGTGGTGGTCGACCTCGCGCGCCGCAAGCTGGTGGTGGTGCAGGGCTTCAGCAACGACTCCACCCTGGGCGCCGAGATCGAGGGCGTCTGGGAGCAGGACCTCGCCAGCCTCGACATCGCGCCTTGGCCGAAGGTCGGGGCAGGGCCTACTCCGGCGCGCGATGGAATGACCGTCACCTGGTACCCGGAGCTGGGCGCGGCAGTCTTCTTCGGCGGCAACACCTGTGGCCAGGGCTGCAACTTCGCCGAGACGTGGACCTACGGCGGGCCGTAGACCAGGACCGCCTGGAGGAGACCTGCCACACGCCGAGGACCTGTCACACGTGTGGCAGGTCCCTCCCTCTGGAGATCCGCCGCGCCGGACCGGCGGAGACCTAGTACACGCCGAGGACCTGCCACACGTGTGGCAGGTCTCTCCCTCTGGAAATCCGCCCCGTCGCGCCCGGCGGAGACCTGCCACACGCCGAGGACCTGTCCCACGTGGGGCAGGTCTCTCCCTCTGGAATTCCCGCCCCGTCGCGCCCGGCGGAGACCGGAGACCTGCCACACGCCGAGGACCTGTCCCACGTGGGACAGGTCTCTCCTTCTGGGATGCTGCCCCGTCGCGCTCGGCGGAGACCTGACACACGCCGAGGACCTGACCCACGTGGGGCAGGTCTCTCTCTGGGATTCCCGCCCCGTCGCACGCGGCGGAGACCTGCCACACGCCGAGGACCTGTCCCACGTGGGGCAGGTCTCTCCTTCTGGGATTCTGCCCCGTCGCGCCCGGCGGAGACCTGACACACGCCGAGGACCTGACCCACGTGGGGCAGGTCTCCCCCCTCTGGGATTCTGCCCCGTCGCGCCCGGCGGAGACCTGCTACACGCCGAGGACCTGCTCCACGTGGAGCAGGTCCCTCGAGCGATCGATTCGGCTGCGCAGAGCCGTCACTCTCAAGGCAGCGGCGCGATCGACATCCGGTAACCCGAGGAGTAGGCGCCGAACTCCGGCGCGTACATCGACTGCACGGTCGCGGGCCCGATGCGGAAGGTGCCCCCGCTGGCCGCGCGCACCCGGTACTTGAAGGTGTACTCGCCCTGCGGAAGGTTCTCGAAGAAGAAGTTGGTCGCGCTGTCGCGGACCTCCTCGTAGTAGGCAAGGCCCAGATCCCAGCGCCACTTGGAGCTCACGCTGACCGGCTCGGTGCCGGCGGCGCGCGGGTCGCGCAGGTGCACGTACTCCGCCGGGGCCTTGGAGCGCAGCGAGAGCTGGATCTCCACCTCGTCCCCCGGCGCGAGCTGCGCGCCCTCGGCGAGCGGCTGCAGGACGACCTCCTTGCCGTTGGTCACGCGCTTGAAGAAGGTGCGCTTGACCGAGAAGAGGTCGCCCTTGTCCTCCTTGGGCAACAGGTCGGTCGAGAAGTGCCAGCTGGCGGAGGCGAACAGGAACCCCGGGCTGTCCTTCTCCACCACCACCTTGCTCATCGTCTTCGGGTCGAGCTTCTCGCCGGCGATGACGATCTGGTTCTTCTTGCCCGTGTACTGGTCCGGCTCGAAGACGAAGGAGTGCTGCAGCGGACCGACGGTGACCTTGGCGTTCTCGCGCACGCCCAGCTGGTTCTCGGCCTTGAGGTAGTGGACCAGCGAGTAGATGACCTCGGCGGTCGCGCGGGTCGACTTCCAGTGGTTGAGCTTCTTGTTGAGCAGGAGCCAGTGGACGAGCCCATCGCGGCGCGCGTCCTTGGGGTTGAGCTCGGAGAGCGTGCGCAGCGCGAAGGCGTGCGACTCGATGGTGTCGTTGTACCAGAGCCACCCGCGGTCCTCGGGCGACCAGAAGGTGCCCTCGTCGCGGGTCGTCTTGGCCGAGTCCATCACCGAGGCGAAGACGAGCTGCGCGTCCTTGAGCCGGTCGGCGCGCTTGAGGGTGAGCGTGAGCAGGCCCTTCAGGTAGGGCGAGTGCTGCTTCCAGTGCCGGAAGCTGAAGTCGAGGATCTGCGCGCGCTCGCGGGCGTTGAGCGCGTCGCCGGTCCAGGAGGGGTCCGGGTAGCAGCTGGCGACGTAGTTGAGGAAGGTCAGGAACTCCCAGCAGCAGTCGTCCTTGATCATCCGGTTGGCGTAGTCGCTGCGGAACTCGCTCGCCAGGTACGCCCAGCCGCGCTGGACCATGTCCTTGGGCACGTCGACGCCGAACTCCGCGGCCTTGGCGAAGCCGTAGAGGAGGTAGAGCGTCATGTACGGCGAGGGCGGGCCGCCCGGCCACCACGGGAAGCCGCCGTTCGCGGTCTGGGCCTTGCGCAGCTTGGCGAGCGACGTCTCGCGCTCGGCCTTGGCGGCGCGCGGGTCGAGCACGTTGACCATGCCGAAGCCCAGGTCGGTGCCGCCCTTGGACTCGATGACCCAGGGCGTCTCCTCCAGCGCGATCTTGCGGTTGGGGTCCTGCCCCTCGAAGGACTCGAGCGGCGTGTCGCGCTTGCCCATCTGCTCCGCCATCCGCGCCACCGCCGGGTAGTCCTTGTAGACGGAGGAGACGATGCCGGTGGAGACGAAGCGGTTGAGCGTCTGCTCGGTGCACTCGTAGGGGTAGTTCACCAGGTAGGGCAGGGCGGTGAGCACGCTGTAAAAGAGCTGGGCGTCGAGCTGGACGACGAGCTGCTCGTTCACCCGCGTCGGGTCGTCGCTCTTCGCCAGGTCCTCGAAGGAGAGCTCGCGCTTCTCCTTGTTCTTGAGCGTGACGAACTTGCTCTGCATCAGGTGCATGCGGCTGGGGAGCAGCGGCAGGGGGCGCAGCTCGCCGTCGCTGGCCGCGCCGGAGCTGGCGACCACCTTCACGTTGACCTGGCCCACGCGCTTGGGCGCCTTGAGCGTGTACGAGACGTTGGCTCCCCCGCCCGGCTTGACGTCGAAGGGCTGCGGCTGGACGCCGGCGAGGCCGAAATCGGCGAGCACGCTCTTGCTCGTTTCGGGGTCGATCAGGTCGAGCGTCACCTTGCCGGAGAGCGGCTGGTCCGAGGCGTTGTTGACGACCACCTTGAGGATCGCCTCGTCGCTCTCGCGCAGGAAGCGGGGCAGGTACGGGCGGACCATCAGGTCCTTGACGCTCTTCGTCTCCCGGCTCGCCGAGCCGCCCTTCAGGTCGCGGGTCAGCGCGTGCACCCAGACCTTCCAGGAGGTCACCGAGTCGGGGACGGTGAACTCGAACGAGGCGCTGCCGTCGGGGTTGAGCAGCAGCACCGGTTTCCAGAAGGCGGTCTCGCTGAAGTTCGAGCGCATCACCGGCGCCGCCTGGCCGGGCGCGACGGTCCCGTCCATCGGGACGGTGGTCGCCTGGGCCAGGCCCCCGAACGCCTGCGCGGCTTCTCCGGTGACCGGCTCGGCGGCGCTCTTGGCCAGGTCAGGCGTGGGTTGGGGCGCGGGCGCCGCGGCGGCGAGCTCGTCGCTCTTCTCGGGGCCGCGGACGGATTGGCGGAAGCGAACTCCGCCCACCCCGCCGCCTCCGCGCCCCATGCCGCCGATGCCGTAGGAGTCGTGGAACTTGAGCCGGTCCGGGTAGAACGACGGGAACCCGGGGAGGGAGGCGAAGCCCGAGTCGAGGTACTCGAGGTGCGCGGGGCCCAGGTTGGCGCGGGCGGCGGGGCCGTAGGCGCGGCCGGGGTAGAGCGAGGAGACGCTGGGCGGCGAGTGGGGCGCGAAGAGGTCGAGGCTGCGGTCGTACATGTACGCGAGCAGCTCGGCGCTGCCGGTCTCGAGCTTTCCGGCCGCGGCGCTCACCGTGACCTTGAAGGTCTCCTGGTCGCCGGGGCGGATCCGGTCGCGGAAGGTCGCGAACTCCACCTTCAGCTCGCGGTCGTCCCACGGGACCATGACCGAGGCGCCCAGCGGCATGGCCTGGTAGTCGCGGACCGCGTGCACCTGGACCGTGAAGCCGCCGCGCAGCTTCTCGGTGACGGGGATCTCCACCAGGTCCGAGTCGCGGCCGGAGATGAGCAGGCGCTGCTCCAGGCGCTTGCCGGCCTGGTAGACGTCCAGCACGAGCAGCTGCTGCTCGAGGCCAGAGTGCACGAAGAAGCGCGCCGTGCCGCCGACCGCCACCGAGGTGCTCTCGGGCGCGAAGTAGGCAGGCAGCGCCAGCGGCGCCTTGGGCGCGGCGACCACGAAGTCCTTGAAGGTCTCGAACCGGGCGCCGAAGTCGTCGACGGTCTGGTAGCGCAGGCGCCAGGCGCCGGGCGGCAGCTTGCCCAGCGCGGCGGAGGCCCGGCCCTTGTCGTCATGGGCGAGCTCGCCCTGGGCCTTTTGGGCGCCGTCGGCCCAGTCGTAGATCAGCGCGTCCGGCGAGTAGCCCGGGTCGTGGCGGGGGCGCACCTCGTCGCCGGCGGTCTGCAGCCGCTTCGCCTGGCCGGGGCGGGGGCGCGGCAGCGGCTGCTCGGCGGGGAGCAGGGTCTTCGACGGCTGCTTGAGCGCGAAGAGCGTGAAGCTGCCCTTGCCCGGGCGCGGGGCGCCGTTGAGGTCGGTCCGGGTGATCGTCAGCGCGGTCGCGTCCGACTCCGCGAAGAAGCCCTTGTCGGTGGAGATGGCTGCCTCGACCGAGACCAGGCCCAGGCGGAAGCTGCGCTCGGCGGAGCGCGTCTCGCCGCCCTCGTCGGTGACGTCGACGCTCACGGCGTAGCGGTAGGAGAGGTCCTTGTTGGTCTCGCCGGCGCGCTCGTCGGCCTTGGGGACGAAGGTGAGCTGGAAGCTGCCGTCGGGGTCGATCTTCGAGGTGCCGCTGGCGACCGTCTGCGCTGCAGCAGGCGCCGCGCCGTAGCCCCACCACCAGCCCCACCACCACGGGTAGACCGGCGTGCGGACCACCTTCCAGCGGGCCCCGCCGCTGGCGACGGGCAGGCCGAAGTAGTAGCGGGCTTCGCCCTTGAGCGTGGCCTCCTTGTTCAGGCGCAGCGCGCCGTCGGCGTCCTTGAGCGAGACCTCGAAGGTCGGGCGCTTGTACTCCTCGACCTGCACCGCGCCTTCGCCGTTGAGGCTGGTGGCCACCGCCCAGCGCCCCAGCATCCGGCCGGCGGGGACCAGGAACTCGCCGGCCGCCGAGCCGAACTCGTTGGTGACGACGCTCTTGGTCTCCACGGTCTGCCAGTTGGCGTCGCGCAGCGAGACGGTGAGCGCCTGCTTGGGCAGCGTCTGCCAGCGCGCCTGGTCGGAGCGGCCCTTGTAGCCCACCACCTTCCAGAAGATCTTCTGGCTCGGCCGGTAGACGCTGCGGTCGGTGAAGACCAGCGCGGAGGTGGTCTCCGACGGCGTGCCCTCCCAGGGGAAGTAGAGGTAGTTGGGGTCGAGCGAGACGTCGGCGCCGCGGCGGGCGAAGGTGAAGTACGAGCCGCCGTCCTCGCGGCGCTTGAAGCGGACCGTGCCCTCGACGCCGGTGGTCTTGGTCTCCACCAGCCGGTGGCCTGAGTTCCAGTTGTAGACGTAGAGCGAGACGGCGACGCCCGGCAGCGGCATCCCGGTCGCGCCGGAGAGCGCCGTCAGCTCCGCCTCGCCCGGCAGCAGGCGCTGGACGAGCACGACGTCGGTGACGGCGAGCAGGGCGCCCTGCAGCTGGTTGTTGGTCTTGGAGAAGTCGGGGCGCGCCGAGGCGATGAGCAGGTAGGCGCCCTTCTGCTTGAGCGGGGGCACGGAGAAGGTGCGATGCATCTCGAAGTCCGGCGTCGCCGGCAGCTCCACCTTCCACTCCGCGGCCGGCTTCTGCGAGCGCAGGACGGCGGCCATCTCTTCGCCGTTGGGCAGCAGGTTGTAGTTGCGGGCCTCGCCGATGCGCTTCTCGAGATTGTAGGGGTAGGCGCGCAGGTAGAGCGCGGGGAGGTTCTTGTGCTGCAGGGTCACCGAGCGCTTGCCGGGGGCGTCGGCGGCCATCGCCGCGAGCTGGTAGGCCGGCGCCTCGATGCTCTTGGCCAAGTGGAGGCAGCGCTGGGCGCCGGGCGAGCCCGGGAACTTGGCGCTGCAGGCGGTGGCGAGGGCGTGGGCGCGGACCGCGGCTTCGGGCTTGCCGTCCTGCTGGGTGAAGGTGGCGAGCGTCGCCATGCCCCAGCTCCACCAGGGAACGTCGGTGAAGCCAGCCAGGCGCTTGGCGAGGTCGGCGACGACGGCGGCCTTGTCGTCGGGCTCGGTGAAGGCGGAGTGCAGGCGGCTGGCGCGCTCGAGGCGGGTCTCGAGGACGGCCTCACGGCGTCCGGCCTTGGCGTGCCAGGCCTCGAGGTCGTCGAGCACCGCGCCGATCTTCAGCAGCGGGTGCACCGCCGGGTCGTCGAGGGCGATCTTGGCGGAGGTGGCCGGGTCGCCCTGGATGAGCGCCGCGCGGTCGAGCTCGAAGACCTCGTTGCTCTGCTCGGGACGCCAGCCGAGCGTGTCGGCGAGGAGCTCGACGCGCAGGTAGCTGACCGCGTCGCGAAGGGTGGGGCGGACGCCGGCAGGGAAGGTGTTGGCCTCGAGGAACTCGGAGAGCTTCTTGACGCTCTCGTTGCCCAGGACCTCGCGCCGCGTCCAGACGTCCTGGTAGGCGCGCTGGGCCTCGGCGTAGATCTGGTCGCGGGTCCAGGCCTTGAGGTCGACGACGCCCTTGGTGTCGACGCGTTCGCGCTGGTTGATCTCCCAGGAGTAGGCGCGGGCGTAGGTGGTGAGCGTGCGCGCGTAGTAGAGGTCGAGGACGGCGCGCCAGGAGGGGTCGGGGGGCCAGGGCTGTTCCTTGAGGAGCTTGACGGCGGTCTCGTAGCCGTGGAGCCCGAGGCGCAGCTGGGTCTCCTTGAGCAGCGCGCGCGCCCAGTCCTCGTCCTTGCCGAGCGACTTGGCCTCGTCGCGGATGGCGGCGGCGGCCTTGGCGGCCTCCTCGTATTGGTGCTCGTTGGCGAGCCGGTCGACGTCCTGGAAGGTGGGGAGGGCCTTCTTGGGCGCGGCGGGAGGAGGGGCGGCGGCGAGGCTCGTCGCGGACGGGAGGAGCGAGACGGCGCAGGCGAGGAGCGAGGCAAGGAGCGGAGTTCGCATGGCGCAAACTCTACTGCCCCTCCCCCCTCCCCGTCGCCTTCGGGTGGCCAAGAACGAGCTCGGCAACCACACGGCTCCGGGGAGGCGTCCGCCTCTGCTCGAACCGGCCACTGGCGTGACACGGGGACCTTGGGTCCCGGACTACCAAGGACGATCGATCACCGTGTCACGCGGATGGAGCGATTCAAGATGGGAGCCGGCAGTCCCAAAGGATCAGGACGCCAAGCGCAGTGTCACGCGAATGGTCGGAACGAGCAGAGGCGGGCCTCTCCCCGGAGCAGTGAGCCCACTGAACTCGCGCTGAGCAACCCGATAGCGCCGGGGAGACGGGAGAGGGGCGGGGCCAGGGGCGCTACTGCGGCTTGCGCCAGATCGGCTCGGTCGTCCCCGCCCGGTGGTTCGCCAGCCTCGCCATGGTGAACAGCCAGTCGGAGAGCCGGTTCACATAGGCCAGGAGGATCGGGTCGACCGGCTCGCGCCGGGCGAGCGTGACGACCGCGCGCTCGGCGCGGCGGCACACGGTCCGCGCCAGGTGCAGCCAGCTCGCCCCGGGTGCTCCGCCGGGAAGGATGAAGGCGCGCAGCGTGGGCATCTCCTGGTCGGCGGCGTCGATCTCGCGCTCCAGGGCGCTCGTCCAGTCCGGCTTCACCCGCGGCAGCGCCGGGTTGTCGGCCTTCTCGGCCGCGGCCAGCTGCGAGCCCAAGGTGAACAGCTCCTCCTGGACCCGGCCGACGCTCACCGACACGGAGGCGTCGAGCCCGTGCGCGCGCGCCAGGCCGAGCACGGCGTTGAGCTCGTCGAGCTCGCCGTAGGCCGCGACCCGGACGTCGTCCTTGTCGACGCGCCTGCCCGAGAGCAGGCCGGTCTGACCGGTGTCTCCCGTCTTGGTGTAGATGCCCACGACGGCCCCCTTCGAGGACTGCGGCCTACGCCCGGCTCATCTGGTCGAGGAAGTCCTTGTTGCTCTTGGTGCCCTTCAGCTTGTCGAGCAGCATGCTGATCGAGTCGATGGGGTTGAGCGGGTGGAGGACCTGGCGCAGCACCCAGACGCGCTTGTAGGTGAAGTCGTCCATCAGGAGCTCTTCCTTGCGCGTTCCGGACTTGTTGATGTCCAGGCACGGGAAGATGCGCTTCTCCATCAGCTTGCGGTCGAGGACGATCTCCGAGTTACCGGTGCCCTTGAACTCCTCGAAGATGACCTCGTCCATGCGGCTGCCGGTGTCGACGAGCGCGGTGCCGATGATGGTCAGCGAGCCGCCCTCCTCGATGTTGCGCGCGGCGCCGAAGAAGCGCTTGGGCTTGTGCAGGGCGTTGGAGTCGACGCCGCCGGAGAGGATCTTCCCGGAGGGCGGGACCACGGTGTTGTAGGCGCGCGCCAGGCGGGTGATCGAGTCGAGGAGGATGACCACGTCGCGCCCGTGCTCCACCAGGCGCTTGGCCTTCTCGATGACCATCTCCGCCACCTGGACGTGCCGGGTCGCGGGCTCGTCGAAGGTCGAGGAGACGACCTCGCCCTTCACCGAGCGCTCCATGTCGGTCACCTCCTCGGGCCGCTCGTCGATGAGCAGCACGATGAGGATGACCTCGGGGTGGTTGGTGGTGATGGCGTGGGCGATGTTCTGGAGCAGCACCGTCTTGCCCGCGCGCGGCGGGGAGACGATGAGGCAGCGCTGGCCCTTCCCGATGGGGGTGAGCAGGTCGACGATGCGCGTCGTCATCTCCGTCGGGCTGTGCTCGAGGTTGAGGCGCTTGGTCGGGTAGAGCGGGGTGAGGTTGTCGAAGAGGATCTCTGTTCTGGTTCTGGTCCGGCTGCGCGTAGTTGATCGACTCGACGCGGAGCAGGGCGAAGTACCGCTCGTTCTCCTTGCTCTGCGGCTGCCGGATGGTGCCCTTGACCGTGTCGCCGGTGCGCAGCGCGAAGCGGCGGATCTGCGAGGGCGAGACGTAGATGTCGTCGGGGCCGGGCAGGTAGCTGAAGTCCGGGCTGCGCAGGAAGCCGAAGTTGTCGCTCAGGATCTCGAGCGTGCCGTCGCCGGTGATCTCCCCGCGGCGGTCGCTGGTGGCCTTGAGGATCTCGAAGATGAGGTCCTGCTTGCGCATCCCGCTGGCGTTCTCGACCTTGAGGTCCAGCGCCATCTGCGACAGCTCGGTGATCTTCAGGCCCTTGAGCTGCGAGAGGTTGAGCGGCGGAGGCGGCGGCTCGGGCGGCAGCTGCGGCTGCGCCTGCTCAGGCGTCGCTTCAGGGGCCGGCGCGGCGGGAGCCAGGCCAGGCGGAGGCTCGGGGACGATCACCGCGGGCGCTGCGGAGACGGCGGGGAGCGCGGAGGCCGGCGCCGGGGCGCCTTGAGCCGCTTCCTCTTCGTCCTCCTCCTCCTCGCCCTCGTCCTCGGCGAGCGCCTCCTCTGCCTCGTCGACCTCGGGAGGCGGCGCCTCCTCGACGGGGGCCGCCTTGGCGGCGGGCTTGCGGCGGGGGCGCGCGGGCTTGGTGTCCTTGCTCTCGCTGGACTTGGACGGCTTGCGACGCGGAGCGGCGCCCTTCTTGGAAGAGGACTTTTCCATGGAGTTCTTCTTCATAGAGTCCTGCGGTGCGGAATGGACCCGCCCCGCGGGGGTCGGTGAGTCGGATTCGCGTGTTGCGTGCTTCGCGACTTGAAGATCGAACGCACGGCGACGCGGATGTGCCCTGGGTGGGGCAGGTGAAGCGGAAAACGGGGGAGGAAACTGAGGAGGTGGTCCAGCCGGTCGGCCGGGGCACTTCGAAAAACGCGTGAACCTTAGAGTCGGGGTCCCTGCAAGTCAAGGGAAACGGGGGAGCGTGCTCCCCCATTCCGCGCGAGATTGAACGAGCGGGGGTTCAGCGCTGCGGCGGGCGCTCCGTGAGGATCTTCTGGCAGTCGCCGGCGTTGGTGCCCTTGGGCTCGTACTTGAGGTACTCGTCGCACAGGGCGAACGCCTGCTCCCGCTTCTTCCTGTCCGACTCCGCCCAGAACATCTTGGCGAGGCGCCAGTAGACCGGACCGTAGGTGGGGTCCACACCCGCGGCCGCCTTGTACTTGTCGAGGGCTTCCTTCTTCTTCTCCTGATCCTCGAGGATCTGGGCCTGCGCGCAGATGCACTCGGCCTGCTTGCGGCTGGAGAGCAGGAAGTCGTTCTTGGCCTTCTCGAACAGGTCGGTGGCCTTCTGGTAGTCCTTCTTGGCCCAGGCGATGTAGCCGAGCGCCAGGGTGGCTTCCGGCCACTTGTTGCCCTTGGCGATGCTCACGGCCTTTTCGTAGCTGGTCTTCGCGCCGTCGAGCTCTTCAGCCGCCTTCTGGCAGTCGCCGAGCAGGGTCAGGAGCTTGGGAGACTCGCCCATCTTCGCCACGGCCTCCTGCATCTCCTTGACGGCATCCTTGGCGCCGCCCGGCTTGGAGATCAGGAGCTTGGCGAAGCTCGGCGCGGAAGCTGGCGCGCTTGGGGTCGAGCTTGAGCGCCTCGCGGACCGCGGCGATCGCCTCGTCGATCTTGCCGGCGCGGGTCAGGCGGCGCGCCTTGAGGATGAAGACCTCGGGGTTGCGCGGGTCCATCTCGCCGGCGAGGAGCGCTTCCTTGTCGGCCTCGGCGCCCTTGCTCTGCTCGTCGAGCACCATCGCGTTGGCCATGTGGGCCATGGCGAGCTGGCGGGGGGAGGGCGGGGGATCGGCGGCGAGCAGCTTCTTGACGTACTTGTCGGCGTACTCCCACTTGCCGGTCTCGATGGCCATCAGCGCGACGCCGAGCTGGGCCTCACCGTGGTCGCGCTCGTAGCGCAGCGCCGTCTCATAGTAGTTGGCGGCCTGCATCTCGTTGCCCTGGCGGCGCAGCACGTTGCCCAGCGCCGCGTTGATTCGCGGATCCGCCGGAGCCAGCGTCTGAGCAGCCTTGAGGTTCTTCTGGGCCTTCTCGAGGTCGCCGCCGTGCATCTGCAGGATGCCGAGGACGCTCATCAGCAGCGTCGACTGCTTCTTGTTCTTCTCGTTCTCCTCGACCGCCGCCGCGAGCATGTTCTCGGCGCCCTGGGTGTCGCCGCCGAAGAACTGGATGAACGCCTCGGCCGCCTGGATGTGCGAGTGGTCCTGCTTGGCGGCCTTGGCCTTCTCCAGGTGCTCCTTGGCGCGCTCGGCGACGTCCTCGCCGTGCTCGCCCCAGCGGATGGCGTAGGCGTAGGCCAGGTAGGCGTGCGCGGAGTAGAGCGAGGGGTCGAGATCGGTGACGATGGTCGTGCCCGCCTCGCAGGCCTTCTTGTAGCCCGCGAAGCTGTCGTGCTGGATCTCGTTCCGCATCACGTTCATCAACTTCTCGATCTTGCCGGCCACTTCAGCGTCGTGCTTGCGCTTGAAGAAGAAGCCGGCGAGACCCAGCGCGCCGATGAGGATGACGGCGACCGTGACCACCAGACCCTTGGACGAGCTCTTCTGCTTGCGGACGAGGCTCTCCTCGGGGTCCTGGAACTTGCGCGCCAGCTCCTCGGCCGTGACGGACGGCTGCGAGGGACGGGGCACCGGGCGGGGTTGCTGCTGCGCGGGACGCGAGACGCGCGGCGGACCGCCCTGCGGCTGGGCCGGCATCGGCCGCTGCTGCTGGGGCTGGGCCGGGTGAGCGGCCTGCGGGTGCTGGAAAGACTGAGGGGCTTGCGGGAAGCCCTGCTGGGGAACGGGGGTCTGCAGGCCTGGCTGAGCGACGGCTCCGACGCCGGCGTGCGGATTCTGGAGGGCGGGCTGAAGGACGGGGGGCGGCGCGACGACCACCGGCTGCGGCGGCGGGGGCGGCGGCTCGGCCTGCGGGAGGGCGACGCCGTACTTCTTGCAGAGCTCGACGGTCTCCGGGTCCTTCGGGTCGGCAGTGATGGCCTTCTTCAGGTGCTCGGCACCCTGCGCCATGTCGCCCGACTTGCAGAGGATGGAGCCGGAGAGCTTGAGCGCCGGCAGGTCGTTGGGGGCCACCTGGAGGGCACCCTGCAACTCCTCGAGCGCCTTCTTGTCCTTGCCCTGCTCGGCATAGACCTTGGCGAGGAGGACGCGGGCGGTGATCGTCTCGGGGTGCGCCTTCACACCCTTCTTGCAGACGACCATCGCTTCCATGAACCGGCCCATCGCCAGGTACGCCTCGGCGAGGGGCTTGTAGGCGTCCGACGTGGGGTCGGTGGCGAAGGCGTGCTCGAGCTGCGCGAGCTCGGCAGGACTCAGGGGGCTTTTCGAGGCGCTCGGCATGGCCTTCTTTGGAGTGAGATTTCGACTGGTTATGGCATCCCGGTTTTGGGGTGTCAAACGGGTTGGTCGAGTTCGACACCGCGCTCGCCGAAATGCACTCTTCCGGAAATCGCGCTTGACTGCTCCGTCTGGATCAGTTACCTCACGGCCCGCATCAAGCGTGGGGGCGTAGCTCAGTTGGGAGAGCGCCGCGTTCGCAATGCGGAGGTCGTCGGTTCGATCCCGTCCGCCTCCACCACGCTGGGCCCCGGATGACCTCCGGGGCCCTTTTTCTTTCTGGGCCCGGGAAGCAGTCGAGGTTCGGCGGCTTGGGGGTCATTCGACCATCTCCCGGCAGAGCGGCGGAGGGGTGGCCCCAGGCACGCAGGCATAGCGGGCGAAGTCGTTGACGCCCAGCTCGCTGAGGACTTCTTCGTCGTAGAGCGCGCGGCCTGAGAAGCGCTCCCTCTCGCTGGCGACGAGGCCCACGGTGGCGTCCGCGGGATCTGCGGGGTGCGCCACTGCTCGCGGGAGCCCATGCCGAAGTGCTCGGTCGCCTGGCTCTCGATGAGCGTCACCGGCCAGAGCGCCGCCGCGCCGATGCCGCGGGCCTTCTCCTCCTCGGCCACCGCCAGCGCCAGCATCGTCATCCCCATCTTCGAGACCAGGTACGGGCCCTTGCCTGCCAGGCGCCGGGTCGAGACCGGCGGCGACATCGTCACCACGTAGCCCGAGCGCTGCTCACGCATGGCCGGCAGCACGGCGTGCGTGCACAGGAAAGCGGCGCGCACGTTGACGTCCATCACCAGGTCGAAGCGCTTGACCGGCAGCTGCGCGACGTCCGCCCAGAAGAGCGCTCCGGCGTTGTTCACCAGCACGTCGACGCGCCCGAAGGACTCCAGCGTCCGCGCGACCATGGCCTCGACCTGAGCCTCGTCGCGGACGTCCACCTGCGCGGCGAGCGACCGCCGGCCGAGCGCGGCGATCTCGCGCGCGGTGTCGTGGATGGTCCCCGGCAGCCGAGGGTCGGGCTCCGAGGTCTTCGCCGCCGCCACGACGTCGCAGCCTTCGGCCGCCAGCGCCAGGGCGACGGCCTTGCCGACGCCCCGGCTCGCCCCTGTCACGATCGCCACCTTGCCTGCGAGCCTCACAATCCTTCCTCCCTGCGAGCCCCTGCGAAACGATAAGGCCCTCGGGGAGTCGGGGCAGCGCCAAGCTCTTTCTCAAGGCTTTGCTGGCAGCCGCACGAGCGCGAAACCCCTGTAGGTCGCGACGTAGACGCCGGGCGGGTCGGTCATCGCGTCCACGTAGACTCGCGTGGCGCCGGCGGGCAGGCCGGTGATCCGGCCCAGGTTCACTCCTCTGGGCTTGGGGTTCGGGTTCCAGCGCCAGAGGCTGCCGTCGTCGAGGACGAAGAGGATCGTGTCGTCAGGGGCCCTCTGCATGTCGACGATGCCGCTGCTGGACAGACCGAGGTCGCCTCCGGGCGAGAGGTAGGTCCAGTTCGCGCCGCCCTGCCACATCGCGACGCCGAAGGGGCCGCCGTACTGCGAGTCGTAGCCTTGGCCGCTGGCGAAGTAGACCGTGCCATCGGACAGCGGGGCGATGCCGTGGAGGTAGATGCTGTCGCCGGAATTGACGTTGAAGACCGGGCGCACGTCGGTGACGCCCGCGCGAGAGTTGCTGAAGGCCACTAGGAGGTTGTGCTTCGGGTACTCCGGCGGGCAGTCGTAGTTGTTGTTGGTCCACTCGAAAAGGCTGGGGGTCCAGTCGATCGCTCCGGCGGTCCAACGCCCGCCCATCCACAGCACACCGGTGTTGCCGCCGCGGTTCGAAGGGTCGAGCGCCAACGCGCGCCACTCGCCCTGACGCGGCGTGCCGTTGGCATTGATCACCTGGGGGTGGACGTGGTCGGCCCACTCCTGGCCGGTCAGCTTGTCTGGCTTGCCAGAGTCGATGCGGCCGACGCCGTGCTGGTAGCCCACGTAGAGCGACCCGCGGTGATACAGGTGGTCGTAGACCATGCGCATCGCCGTGCGGTCTTCGCTGTAGGACCAGTCGGTGTCGTTCGGGTCGATGCCGCCGTCCGGCAGGCGCAGGGGCTGGCAGTCCTTGGCCATGTGGTTGAGCGCGTCGTTGTTGCGGATGGCGAAGAAGGTGACCTGCAGCGTCCCGTCTGCTTTCAGGCGCACGCGGTCCAGCTTGCCCCTGTCCTTGTCGGCGTCGAACTGCGCGTTCCGGACCTCCGTGCCTTGGTAGCCGACGAACGCTTCGCCCGCCGCACCGCCGGCAACCGCTGTAATCCCTGGTGATTCCGCGTTGGACAGGTGGAGCCCGTCGGCTCCGGTGAACTTCTTGAACTGCGTCTGCCCGGGCTGCAGCAGGTAGAGCGCGCTGCGGCTGACGGCCCAGATGTTCTGCGCCTCGTCCGTGGACACATCGATGATCTCGGTGGCCTCCGACTGCAGGTAGGCCGTCATCGCATCGGTCGGCCACGGGCCCGGCTTGCCGAAGTAGTCGACGGCGGCGTCCGTGCCGGGGGCGGCCGCATCGACGGGTGCGCTCGCGTCTGCCCCAGGTGTCTCCGCGTCGGCGACGTCGACCGTGGCGTCGGGCGCGGAGGCGTCAGCCGGAGTGATCGGCACGCCGCCGTCGCCCGAGCCGTTGTTCGAGGAGCCGCTGCACGCCGCGACCGCCACCCACCCGGCCGTGAAGCCCGCCAGCCACCACCCCCGCCCGCGAATCGCCATGACGCGCCCTCCACCACACCCCGGACTGGCCGGTTTTGCAGCTTCCAGGCCGTACGCATGGTGCGCGGACCGGCGACAGAGCGGCACCTCGCGGCGCTGCGTGGGAAGCGCCTTTCACCGTCGGCGACCAGGTCATGCACGCCCGGATACCGAGCGGGCAGGCGTCTGCTACGCTCGCTCGCCATGACGCCTGCACTGGCCATTCACGGTCCTCGTCGACCGCCAGGGCAGGGTGGGGCACTTCTTCAACACGCCGCGCATGGCTCGGGCGAGCTGGACGCCCCTCTCAGGGCCTCGAAGTCGCCTGCTGACGGGTCCACCCCGTCCACTTCGTCCACCCAAGTCCACTCCGTCCACGAGCTGCCTGGACTTCACCGACCGAGCTCTACGGTGCAGGCACGCCCAGCAGCCGGCCGAAGAAGACGCGCGAGAACTCGCCCCAGAGCCGGGCGCCACGCTCGAGCCCGCCGCAGTGGTAGGGCTCCCGCGCGATGGTCACGACGCAGACCTTCGCCAGCACCTGCCTCCAGAGATCTTCCGAACCCGGCGGCCGCAGGAACGCGTCGATGTGCTCCGCGTCCCAGGTCACCACCTCGTCCAGGTGCGCGTCGCTCAAGGTGGTGAAGCAGTCGAGGTCGACGTCCAGCGCGATCCGCCCGGCGGACCGGACCAGTGCCAGGGCCTCGGGGCCGGCATCCTCCACTGTCCGGGCGACCTCCACCCGGTGAGACCTCCCGCCCGCATCCTTATATAGGTGCAGCCCGGCCAACCCTGTAGGTGCGTGTGAGCGCGCGAGCACCACGGCGTCGGTCAGGGCTCCACAGTCCAGGGCCGCGAGCACGTGGTCGTCGTTGCGTGGCGACAGCTTCCAGCGGGCGTACGCGTCCAGCTCCTCGAGCGGGCTGGCGTAGGCGGGCGGCGGGCTCGCCGGCCGTTCGAGGTCCATGTGCCGGTCGAGCGTCACCAGCGTGAGCGGTCCGCGCTCCGCCGCGAAGCGGGCCCAGAGCGGGAAGGCGCTGCGGTGGTGGTCGAAGACAAAGAGGTCGACGGTCCGTTCACCCAGGTGCGTGGTGACGCGGTGGACGTGCGCGAGCGAGAGCAGCTCGTTCACGGCAGCTCCGAGAGCAGCTTCTTGGCTGCCTCCACCGACTTGGAGACGCGCAGGGCGGCGATGCCCTTGTTCAGGAGCGCCTTGCAGGTCTCCGCTTCGCCCGACTTGACCAGCTCGTCGCAGGCCGAGAGCGCTCCGGCGAAGCCGTCGTCCGAGTCGTCGAGCGGCACCAGCACGTAGCGCTCCGCGCTCTCGCCCTCGACCACCGAAACGCGGAACACGATCGACTCGGCGGCGCGGGCGCACTTCTTGTCCACCTCGCCCGCGGCGACACGCACCGGCTTGTCCTGGAGCTGCTTGGCGAGGTGCTCGGCCGAGGCCTTGGCGCCTTCGGTGGAGACGACCGCCAGCTCGAGCTTGGCGCCGTGGACGCCCGAGAGCAGCGCGCAGCCGGTCGTCGCGCCCTTGGGGAGCACCAGCTCGTAGTAGTCGTCGCTCCACAGCCCGTCGACGGCCGCCAGCTGCCCGCCCGCCGTCTTGACCTGGCCCGCCTCGGCCTTGGCGCCCGCGTGGCCGAAGACCGAGCGCGCCGCGGAGAGCCGCATCGCCTGGTCCAGCCGGTTGTCGGGCTCCTCCTCGAACATCCGGGAGAGCGGCGAGAGGTCCACGCGCAGCGTGTACGGGTCCATCGTGTTCTCGCGCGGCGAGCCGGCGACCTCGTCCGCGCGCCGCCGGTCGGAGAGCCGCACCAGGTACTTGCCGGGAGTGAGCTTGAGGTCGGTCATCCGCTCGCCGCCGCCCAGGAAGCGGTCGTCCACGCGGGCCAGGTTCTTGAGCCGCTCGCCGCTCTCGTCGGTGTCGTCGTCGGGCCCCTTGAACAGCTCGATGCCCAGGTTGACGTTGGGCACGCCGGTCACCGCGACGTGGGCCGAGAGCGGATTCGGGGCCGGGGACCACGAGCTCGAAGATGTCCACGTCGGGCCGCTCGCGCGTCGCGCGCTTGATGTACCCGGCGACGTCGGTGCCCGGCGCGATGAGGGTCGCCGTGCGCGGCCCGTCGTTGGGCTCGATCTCCGCCGTCGAAGGCCCGCGCGGCGCCTCCACCGGCTTCTGGCCGCGCAGGTAGGCGAAGCCGCCGGCGACCGCGCCACCGATCAGAAGGAGGGCGAGGATGGGGGTGGCGATCTTCCCCCAGCGCATGCGCCGCTCCAGCCGCTCGACCTCGTCGAAGTCGGAGCGCCGCGCGATGGCCAGCTCGCCGGTGGTGACCTTGTCCCAGCCGGTGTGCAGCTGGGGGAGCTTGATGCTGTCGCGGGTGGCGGCGAGCGCCGCGCGGAACTCGTCGGCGCTCTGGAACCGGTCCTGCGGCTTCTTGGCCAGCGCCTTGTCGACGACCGCCTCGACCGCCTCGGAGAGGTTCAGGTGCGGGGCGAACTCGCGCAGCTTCGGGGCCGGCGTCTTCAGGTGCTTGGCGGCGATGGCCATCGGCTGCGGCCCGTCGAACGGCGGCTTGCCGGTCAACAGCTCGAAGAGCAGCGCGCCGGCGCTGTACAGGTCGCTGCGCGCGTCGAGCGGGTCGCCGGAGACCTGCTCGGGGCTCATGTACAAGGGCGTGCCCACGAAGTCGCCGCGCCCGGTGTTGTTCTTGTCGGACGCCGCCGAGCGCCGCGCCTCGGCCAGCTTGGCGATGCCGAAGTCGACGACCTTGACGAAGTCGTCGCCCTCGCGCGTGCGCAAGAGCATCACGTTCGCCGGCTTGACGTCGCGGTGGATGATGCCCGCGTCGTGCGCCTCGGCCAGCGAGCGCAGCAGCTGGATGCCCACCGTCACCGCCCGCCGCTCGTTGAGCGCGCCCTCGGCCGCGAGCACGTGCGCCAGATCGCGCCCCGGCACGTACTCCATGGCCATGAACAGGGTGCGGTCGGGCAGCTCGCCGAAGTCGAAGACCGAGACGGTGTTGGAGTGCGACAGCTTGGAGACGATCTGCGCTTCCTGGCTGAAGCGCTTGAGGGCGTTGCGGTCGAGCGCGACCTCGGGCCGCAAGAGCTTGAGCGCCACCAGCTTGCCCATGCGCACGTGCTCGGCCCTGTAGACCGCGCCCATGCCGCCCTCGCCCAGCTTGTCGAGCAGCTTGTAGCGCCCGTCGATCACCTGGCCCAGCTCGGGGCTGCTGGTGATGCACTCCTGGCCGCCCGATGCCGTCTTGCGCTTCTGGGCCGCGGAGTCGAAGCCGGAGAGCGTGTCGTTGGTCGCGCCCAGGCCGCGCAGGTCGCCGCCGCACCTCGGGCAGGCATCGGGGGCGCCGTCCAGGGTCTGGCGGCACGCCGGGCACATCAGCTTCTCGACGGTCTCTGGCAGTTCAGCCTTGGCCAAGCGCGGTTCCCCACGAACGGGCGCGAGTATCGCATGGCCCGCGCCGTTGCGGGCGTGGGAGAATCCCCGGCCCATGACCGGACCGGTGGACTGGATCGAGCTCGTCGTCAAGGTGGCCGAGGCGTTCGGCTTCAACCCGGTCCGCGTGCGCTGGAAGCTGCTCCGGCTCAAGGCCGAGGCCGGCCAGGCCAAGGTCGTGGCGAGCGACAAGCTCACCGAGCTTCTCGTACGAGCACAAGGCCTGCCCCCACTGCGGCGCGGTCGCCGACCGCGAGGAGAAGGCCTGCCCGCGCTGCGGCGCCACGCTGCGCTCGAAGCTGGCCGACCGGCTGTACCGGCTGGGCCTGGCGCTGCCGGTGGCCTGGTCCTTCTCGACGCTGCTCTCGCTGGCGTTCGCGCTCGCCTATCTGCGCATGTCGATCGAGGAACCGGACCTGCGCGGCTTCATCGAGGGCTTCGGCAGCGACGTCCTGCTGCGCTTCGGCGCGCTGTGGCGCGAAGCCCTCGAGGCCGAGCCGTGGCGGCTGGGGACGGCGACGTTCCTGCACATCGGCCTGCTGCACCTGGCCTTCAACACCCTGGCGCTGCTGCAGGTCGGCCCGACGATCGAGGACCTGTACGGGCGCTGGGCGCTGCCCGGTTTCTTCCTGGTCACGGGCGTCCTCGCCAATCTCGCGAGCCTGGCGATGGGCCTCGAGGGGGTCCAGGCCGGCGCCTCCGGAGGGCTGATGGGGCTGACCGGCATCGCGGCGGGCTGGGGCCAGCGCCAGGGGACCACGCTGGGCCGGGACATCCGCAACCGCATGCTGCAGTGGTGCGCCTACACGCTGCTCTTCGGCTTCTTCGTCCACGCCGACAACGTGGCGCACGCGGGCGGCTTCGTCTCGGGCCTGGTGCTGGGCTTCGCCGTCAGGCCCGAGGCGATGAAGCGCTTCGGCCGCTCGACCATGTCGGTTCCGGCGGCGGTCGTCTCCGCAGCCGCGGTCGTCGTCCTGCTCGGGCTGGTGCTCTTCCCGATGAAGTCTCGCGCCCACTGGCGACAGGCGCTGCAGCGGCCAGTCCTCTCATCCGACGCGCTGGGATCGACCGACGACGACGCCTTCCCCGATTTCAGCCAATTGGCGCAGCCCTGCTTGCTGCAGGCCAAGGGCGAACAGGCGCGGGCGCAGGCTCTCGCGAGGCTTACGCCCGGATTCGAATGGGTCGAGGCGGGCCAGCTCCAGGGCCTCTGTCAGTTCGCGGAGTGGATGCGCGAGCGGTGCGAGCGCGTGCAGCGGGACGACTGGGAGGGGCTGCTTCCCGCGGCCCAGGGCGAGGCCGAGAGGGAGAGAACCCGAACACGGTGGCTTCGCCGCTGCGCGCCCGCGCGCTGAGGCCCGTCGACGTTCCTTGCCGGACAGCGTGGGCGGTGGAAGAATGCGCGCCCTTTTGGAACCCGCCTGGAGGCAAGCCGTGAAGCTCAGCGTCGTCATCCCCGTGTACAACGAGCGCGCCACTCTCAAGGAGCTGCTGCGCCGGGTCGTCGCGGTGGACGTGCCCAAGGAGTTGGTCATCGTCGACGACTGCTCCAAGGACGGCAGCCGCGAGATTCCTCCAGGAGCTGTCCGAGAAGGGCGTCGCCGCGCTCGAGGGCGCTTCCCCGAAGAACTTGAACGAGCTGCGCGTGCTCTTCCAGCCGGTCAACAAGGGCAAGGGCGCCGCGCTGCGCCGCGGGTTCGCCGAGGCGACCGGCGACGTCATCATCGTCCAGGACGCGGACCTCGAGTACGACCCCGAGGACTACCACACGCTGCTCAAGCCCATCACCGACGGCGACGCCGACGTGGTCTTCGGCAGCCGCTTCATCGGCACGCCGCGCCGGGTGCTCTACTTCTGGCACTCGCTGATGAACCAGGGCCTGACGCTGGCCTCGAACATCTTCACCGACCTGAACCTGACCGACATGGAGACCTGCTACAAGGTCTTCCGCACCGAGTGCATCCGGGCGATTCGAGCTCGAAGAGGACCGCTTCGGCTTCGAGCCCGAGGTCACCGCCAAGCTCGCCAAGAAGGGCTTCCGCATCTACGAGGTCCCGGTCAGCTACCACGGCCGCACCTACGCCGAAGGCAAGAAGATCGGCTGGAAGGACGGCGTGCGCGCCGTCTACGCCATCCTCAAGTACGGCGTCCGCCGCTGACCGGCGGAATCAGCGCGCCGACCACGTGTTGACGCATCGGGAGTAGAGGGAGGGTCCAGCCGCCAGCTCGAAGGACTGGATCTTATCCGTAATCCTTGCGATTCCACCACCTGATGCTATAACCGCGCCGCCATGTTCAACTGGCTTCACTCGATCTTCTCTCGCGATCTCGCGATCGACCTCGGCACCGCCAACACCCTCATCTACATCCGGGGTGTGGGCATCGTCGCCAATGAGCCTTCCGTCGTGGCCGTCCAACAGGACGCCAAGGGCGGCAAGCGCGTGCTCGCGGTGGGCAAGGAAGCCAAGGAGATGCTCGGCCGCACGCCGGGCAACATCATGGCCATCCGCCCGATGAAGGACGGAGTCATCGCCGACTTCGAGATCACCGCGGCGATGCTGCGCTACTTCATCCAGACGGCCCACAACCGCAAGGCCCTGGTCAAGCCGCGCATCATCATCGGCATCCCCTCGAACATCACCGAGGTGGAGAAGCGCGCCGTGCGCGAGGCGGCCGAGAACGCGGGCAGCCGCGAGGTCTACCTCATCGAGCAGCCCATGGCCGCGGCCATCGGCGCCGGCCTGCCCATCACCGAGCCTTCCGGCAACATGATCGTCGACATCGGCGGCGGCACGACCGACGTGGCGGTCATCTCGCTCTCCGGCATCGTCTACTCGAAGTCGGTCCGCATCGGCGGCGACAAGATGGACGAGGCGATCATTCAGCACGTCAAGCGCAAGTACAACCTCCTCATCGGCGAGCGGACGGCCGAGCTCATCAAGATGGGCATCGGCACCGCGTACCCGACCGAAGAGGTGATGACGATGGAGATCAAGGGGCGCGACCTGGTCGCCGGCGTGCCCCGGACCCTCACCGTCAGCTCCGACGAGATCCGCGACGCGCTCGCCGAGCCGGTCAACGGCATCGTCGAGGCGGTCAAGATCACCCTCGAGCGCACGCCTCCCGAGCTGGCCGGCGACATCGCCGACCGCGGCATCGTCCTCGCCGGCGGCGGCGCGCTGCTCAAGAACCTCGACACCCTGCTGCGCGAGGAGACCGGCCTGCCGGTCTTCCTGGCCGAGGACCCGCTCTCCGCGGTCGTCATCGGCGCCGGCAAGGCGCTCGAGGAGATCGACATCCTCAAGCAGGTCTGCCAGCAGACGTGAGAGGAGCAGGCTCTAGGCAGTAGGCCCTAGGCTGTAGGCCTGCGCTCGTCTGATCCGCTCGGTCTCGCACTGACGCAAGGTCGCGCTCGGCGTTCCTTGCTCGACTGTGCTGCTCGCGCCTTTGTCCTGACTGCTGCACGACACTCGCGGGCGCCTTGGCGCGCGTTCCCCCTGCCTCCAGGCGGCGCTAGAACCGCTGCGTTCAACGGGGTGGGGGAAGCCGGCCAGGCGCGGTTCGCTTGGCCGGTTCTTTCTTTGGGTGGGCCGTGGGCGGGAAGTGGGTGGACGGCGTGGACGGAGTCGACTGGGTGGACGGAGTCGTTAGGATGTCGGGCCGTGAACGAGCCTGCCCCTGCTGCCACTGAGACGACGGCTTTGCCTGCGACCGCTGGCTCGCGCGACGGCCTGCAGGCGGGGCGTCAGGGGCAGGCCTTGCTGGTTGCGGTCATGCTCGTCTCGGCTTGCGCGCTCGTCTACGAGCTGATCGCGGCTGCCATCGCCAGCTATGTCATCGGCGACGTCGTCTCGCAGTTCAGCGTGGTCATCGGCCTGTACTTGTCGGCCATGGGCCTCGGGGCCTTCCTGTCACGCTTCGTGGAGAAGGACCTCGCCCGCCGCTTCGTGGACTTCGAGCTGGCGCTGGCCGTCGTGGGCGGCGCGCTCGCGCCGTCGCTCTTTCTCGCCTTCGCGCGGCTCTCCGACGCCCGCCCCGTCCTCTGGTTGCTGGTCGCGACGATCGGCACGCTGGTGGGGCTCGAGCTGCCGCTGCTCTTGCGCATCCTGGAAGGCCGCGTGGAGTTCAAGAGCCTGGTCGCTCGCGTCCTCTCGGCCGACTACCTCGGCTCACTCGTGGCCTCGCTCGTCTTCCCGCTGCTCCTGGTGCCGTACCTGGGCCTCGTACGCACCTCGCTCGTCGCCGGCGCCGTCAACGCTCTGGTCGCGCTCTGGACCACCTGGCTGCTCGCGCCGACCATGGGCGGCGTCCGCTGGCCCCGGGCGCGCGCGCTGGCCGTCCTCGCGCTCGTCGCGCTCGGGCTGGCCCTCGGAGACCGGATGGTCCCCGCTGACGACGGCCCCGCGATCGAAAGCACCTCCTCCAGCGCTGCCACCGTGCGCTAGACTTCCCGCCGTCGTTCGGAGGTCAACACCTTGGACGTGCAGACGGGCAGGGAGTGGGTGATCGACGCGGCGGGCTGCGACCCCCGCATGCTCGAGAGCGTCGAGGCGCTGCAGGCGCTCTTCGACGCCGCCGTCCGCGAGCTGGGTCTGACGCCCGTGCGTCCTGCCGAGTGGGTGAAGTTCCCGCCGCCCGGCGCCGGTGTCACCGGCTTCCTCCTGCTGCGCGAATCGCACCTGGCTTGCCACAGCTTCCCAGAGCACGGCGTCCTGGCCGTCAACCTGTACTGCTGCCGGCCACGCGAGCGCTGGAACTGGGAGCAACGGCTCGCCGAGCACGTCGGCGCCAAGCAGGTCGGCGTCCGCACGCTCGAACGCGGAATCGCGGCCCTCGACGGGCGGCGCTGAACCGCCGGCGCCCATCTCGCGGCGACTGCTAAAAAACCGTGTGATGACGGGGCGTTAAGGGTTCGCCGTCGGCTCGCTTTTTTGCCCCGCTCCCACGCGTTTTGGGCAATAATCCCGCGCTTCTCAGCGTTGCCTTTCGAGCCGCACTGGCAACCCGAAAACGAGCCGGCTGTACGCAGCCGCTTGACAGGCCTGACATGCCCGACACCGAAGACCCCAAGACGCCGCAGACTCCTCCGCCGGCCCCCCCGCCCGCCAACGGCACGCCTCCCGCCAACGGCGCCGGCGACGACCAGGCGGGCCTGTCGGTGATGCCCGTCGCCATCGAAGACGAGATGCGCAAGTCGTATCTCGACTACTCGATGTCGGTCATCATCGGCCGCGCGCTCCCCGACGTCCGCGATGGCCTCAAGCCCGTTCACCGCCGCGTGCTCTTCGGCATGAACGAGATCGGCAACCTCCACAACCGACCCTACAAGAAGTCGGCGAAGACGGTCGGCGAGGTGATGGGCAACTACCACCCGCACGGCGACGCGGCCATCTACGACACGCTGGTGCGCATGGCGCAGGACTTCTCGCTGCGCTACCTGCTGGTGGACGGGCAGGGCAACTTCGGCTCCATCGACGGCGACCCGCCGGCGGCCATGCGCTACACCGAGGCGCGCCTGACGCGCCTGGGCGAGGAGATGCTGGCCGACATCGACAAGGACACCGTCGATTTCGGTCCCAACTACGACGACTCGCGCACCGAGCCGCTGGTGCTGCCCACCCGCTTCCCCAACCTGCTCGTCAACGGCAGCGCCGGCATCGCGGTCGGCATGGCGACCAACATCCCGCCCCACAACATGGGCGAGACCATCGACGCCACCATCCACCTCATCGACAACAAGGCCGCCACCATCCCGGAGCTGATGAAGTTCATGCCCGGGCCCGACTTCCCCACCGCGGGCCTCATCCAGGGCCGGCAGGGGATCTTCAACGCCTACACCACCGGGCGCGGGCACCTGAAGGTGCGGGCGAAGGCGGAGATCGAGGTCGATCCCAAGACCGAGAAGGAAACGATCATCGTCACCGAGCTGCCCTACATGGTGAACAAGGCGCGGCTCATCGAGACCATCGCCGAGCTGCACCGCGACCGGGTGGTCGAGGGCATCACCGCGCTGCGCGACGAGTCCGACCGCGCCGGCATGCGCATCGTCATCGAGATCTCGCGCAACGCGATGGGCCAGGTGGTCCTCAACAACCTGTTCGCCCACACCGACCTGCAGACCACCTTCGGCATCATCATGCTGGGGATCGACGGCGGCCAGCCGCGCATCCTCAACCTCAAGGAGCTGCTGGAGCGCTTCATCGGCCACCGCCGCGACGTGGTGACCCGCCGCACCCGCTTCGAGCTGCGCAAGGCCGAGGCAGCCCTCCACATCCGCGAGGGCTTGCTCATCGCGCAGGACTTCATCGACCACGTCATCAGCCTCATCCGCAAGTCGAAGGACCCGGCGGAGGCCGACTGGGGTCTGCAGCACGTCTTGTCGCCCGAGCTCTGGGAGCACCCGGCGTTCAAGGACCTGCCGCGCATCGACCCGAAGACCGCGCAGGCGCAGATCGCGAAGCTCGTCGGCCGGCTCAAGGGCGAGGAGAAGCTCTACTCCGACATGACCCGCACCTACGCCGGGTCCGGGTTCTCGCCGGAGCAGTCCAAGGCCATCCTCGAGATGCGCCTGCAGAAGCTGACCGGCCTCGAGCGCGAAGAGCTGATCAAGGAGGTCCTGCAGCTCACCCGGGACATCGCCCGCTACAACGAGATCCTCGGCAGCGAGAAGGTGCTGATGGAGGTCATCAAGGCCGAGCTGCGCGACATCCGCGAGCGCTACGCCGACGAGCGGCGCACGCAGATCGTCGAGGACTCGAGCGACCTGTCCGTCGAGGACCTCATCGCGCAGGAGGACGTGGTCGTCACCCTGAGCCACACCGGCTACGTCAAGCGCAACCCGGTCACCGACTACCGCGCCCAGAAGCGCGGCGGCCGCGGCAAGACCGGCGCGGTGACCCGCGAGGACGACTTCGTCGAGCAGGTGTTCGTGGCCTCGACCCACGACTACCTCCTGGTCTTCACCACCCGCGGCCGCCTGTACTGGCTCAAGGTGCACGAGCTGCCCAACGCCGGGCGCGCCGCGCGCGGCAAGGCCATCGTCAACCTCATCCAGTTCAAGCCGGACGAGAAGCTGGCGGCGGTGCTCACCGTCAGCAACTTCGAGTCCGGGCGCTTCGTGGCCTTCGTCACCAAGAAGGGCATCGTCAAGCGCACCGACCTCGAGCAGTTCAGCAACCCGCGCCCCTCGGGCATCATCGCCCTGGGCATCGAGGACGGCGACACCCTGGTGGCGGCGCTCCTGACCGACAACTCCAAGGACCTGCTGCTCTCCACCAAGCAGGGCATGTCCATCCGCTTCCGCGAGGACGAGGTCCGCGTCATGGGCCGGGCGGCCTACGGCGTCAAGGGCATCACCCTCGACGACGACGACGAGGTGGTCGGCGCCGAGGTCATCGAGCCCGGCAAGACCATCCTCACCGTCACCGAGAACGGCTACGGCAAGCGGACCGAGGAGACCGAGTACCGGGTCCAGGGCCGCGGCGGCAAGGGCATCATCGACATCAAGACCAGCGACCGGAACGGCTCGGTCATCGGCGTGATGCAGGTGACGGACAAGGACGAGCTGATGCTCATCACCAACAAGGGCATGCTCATCCGCACCCGCGTCAAGGAGGTCTCGGTCATCGGCCGCAACACCCAGGGCGTGCGGATGATCACGCTCGAGACCGGCGACGAGAAGGTCTCCGGCATCGCGCGCCTGCCCGAGGCCACCGAGGAAGACGAGGCCGCGCTGGCGGCCAAGCCCGAGGAGGGCAACGGCGCCACGGCGACCGCGCCCGAGAAGCCAATCGAGGCCGAGGGCAAGCCCGACAAGGCGCCGGACGGCGGCGGCGAGGAACCGAAGGCCTAGTCGCTTCACCCGCGAGACTTCGGCCGAGCCCTCCCTGCCCCCTCCCAGACTGCGGGAGGGGGTTCGGCCTCTGCTCGACTCGACCTTCGTCGGAGCTCTTCCGCTCTGCCTCGTTCGCGGTCGTCGCCTCGCTGCGGCGCACCTCACGGGAAGCGCCCGAAGAGGTGCGTCCCGAGCAGAGCCCTGCGCCACCGCTCCGGCGTGGCCAACGTCCAGCCGGGCAGTGGTGGGAGGCTTCCCATGGACGCCCGGCGCGGCGCAGCGATTGCATTGGTCTTCGGGGGGCTGCTCACGATGAACATCGGCCAGGCATCGGGTGAGCCGGAGCAACGGCGCGAGACGTCGACGACGCTCCTCGTGGAGATCACCGGGTTCCGCAACGAGCGCGGCAACGCCAAGGTCGCCCTCTGGCGCAGCCGCGAGGGATTCCCGGCCGACGAGCGGCGGGCGGTGAAGCGCTTCAAGGTCCCCATCGTCGCCGGCTGCGCGAAGCTGACTGTCGAGGGCCTGGAGCCGGGGCCCTGGGCGGTCGCCGCGTTCCACGACGAGAACGACAACGGGAAGATTCGAGCTCGGCTTCCTGGGCATCCCCAAGGAAGGACTGGGCGTGTCGCGCAACGCGAAGGGGAACTTCGGCCCGCCGAGCTTCGAGGCCGCCAAGCTGGTGTTCGACCCCGGTGAGCACCGGGTGAGCTTCCGGGTCATCTACTACTGAAGCTGTCGGGCGCTGCCGGCGGCTGAAGCCGCGCCTGACCTTGCAAAGCCCGCCTGCGCGGGCTGAGTGGTGAGCAGTTCTGAAGGCGCCAGCTGGGATGCCCGGGCGCAAGTGTCCTCAGCCGCGATCGAACCCCTTGGCTCTCCCAGCCCGCGCAGGCAGGCTTCGCAACTTCAGGCGCGACTTGGGTCTCCGGCCTCTTCTTGGCTGGTGCCCTATCGCTTGGTGACGGTCTGCGCCGTCTGGGCCAGCGCAGCCACCTCGTCGATGACCTCGGTCTCGGCCTCCGGCGAAGCGCTTCCGTCGAGCTTGCGGGTCCGGTCGTTCTCGAGCGCCTTGGAGACGAGCTCTGCGAGCAGCCGCTTGCCGTCCGGCAGCGGAGCCGCGGGCCCATGGAGTTGCTCGAGCTGCTCGTAGACGGCGTGGGCGCTCGGAGTGCGCTCGCTGCAGATCCGGCGCAAGAGCCCCGCGAAGATCCGGTCGACCTCCGGCGGGACGTCGGGCCGCACGGCGGAGGGCACCGGGACGTCCCTGGTCGCCACGACCTGCAGCACCTGCTCGTCCTTGGCGCCGGTCACCGCCTGGCGGCCGGTGAGCGCCTCCCACAGCGTCAGGCCCAGCGCGAAGAGGTCGGAGCGCGCGTCGATCTCCCCGTTCACGGCCTGCTCGGGCGACATGTAGTGGGCCTTGCCGCGGACCATGCCCGTCTGCGTGACGCGGACCCGGTCCGCGGCGCGGGCGATGCCGAAGTCGGAGAGCTTCACCTCGCCGATGCGCGAGACGAGCACGTTGGGCGGGTTCAGGTCGCGGTGGACGAGCTTGAGCGGCTCGCCGCTGGGCGAGGTGCGGTGGTGCGCGTAGTCGAGGCCCGCCGCGAGCTGCAGGCCGAGGTAGGTGACCACCGGCAGCGGCAAGGGCCCTTGCAGCCGCAGGAGCGCGTCGAGCGGCAGGCCGTCGACGAACTCCATGGCCAGGTAGTACGAGCCCTGGTGGCTGCCGACGTCGAGGACCTGCACGATGTTCGGGTGGTTGAGCAGCGCGCCCAGCCGCGCCTCCTCGCGGAAGAGCTTCACGAACTCCGGGTTCTGGGCGTACGCCGGCAGCACCCGCTTGACCGCCACCGTGCGCTCGAAGCCGCCCTCGGGGCAGTAGCGCGCGCGGAAGACCTCGGCCATGCCGCCCGCGCCGAGCCGGTCGAGCAGCAGGTACTTGCCCATCAGGTCGCGCTCGCGCAGGTTGCGCACCGCGTCCTCGCTCTTCCGGAGCAGCATCCCCGCCACCGCGGCGGTGGCGGCGCCGGCGTAGAAGAGGAAGAAGGCGCGCAGCACCGCGAAGAGCGGGGTCATCGAGCGCGGGTAGTCGGCGGGCAGGTTGGGGTGGATGGCCAGGAAGTAGATGAGCAGGAACTCCGCCGCAGCGAGCGTCCCCGCGGCATAGGCGACCCGACGGTTGGCGCGCAGCGACGACGCCATGACCAGCACCGACCAGACCGCCAGCCCCGGCGCGCTCATCGCGTAGACCGGGCCCTCGCGGAACGTGTCGATGAGGAAGAGCGAGGCGGGGGCGGAGACCTCGATGGCGACGTTGACCCAGCTCATGGCCGGGTGGAAGACGCCCTTGTTGATGACCACGATCAGCATCGCGTAGTAGCCGACGCCGAGCAGGGCGAGCGCGGTCAGGGGGAGCGCGGCGCGGTAGCCCAGGACCGGGACTGTGGCGGCCGAGGCGGCGGCGACGAAGCCGAAGAGGGCCGCCATGAAGACGGCGATGTGGCGCTCGCGCTTGGGGGCCTCGCGGCGCAGCTCCTCGCGGACCGCGTTGGCGAAGCTGCGCGGGATGGCTGGCGAGGTGGCGTCCATGGCGGGCTGGCCAGAGTGTCCGTCACCGGCGAACGGAGCCGCAAGCGTGAGCGCGCGGGCCTCCTTCAGCCCTGCGCAGTGATGAGGTCCGAGTCGAGCACAAGCCCCTTCGTCTCGTCGTCCAAGCGCGAGGGCTGGTACTCCGTGTCGGTGAATGCCGACATAGCTTCAGCATGCCAATAACGCAGGCGAGTGGCGGCGCAGCCTCCTTCAGCCCTGCGCAGGGCGCGGGCCTCCTCGAGCCCTCGGCCGTGATCGGGAGGGAAGAACCGGCTCGCGGCAACCCGACAAGTCGGCGATCCGAGGGCTAGCAAGCCAGGAGCCGGCAGGAGGCTGGCGTTCGAGGGTTGGCGAGCCCGGAGCCGGCACGAGGCCGGCGATCCGAGGGTTGGCAAGCCATGAGCCGGCGCGAGCCGGCACGAGGCCGGCGATCCTACTGGCCGACGCGCTTGAGCTCGTCGAAGCCAGGGAGGCTGGACAGGTCGGGGACCACCACGATCTCGACCCGGCGGTTGGCGGCCTTGCCCTCCTGGCTGTCGTTGTCCTTGGCCGGCTTGAACTCGCCGAAGGAGGCCGCGCTGATGCGGTTGGCAGGCATGCCGGCCTCGACCATGGTGCGAACCACGGTGATGGAGCGGGCGGCGGCCAGGTCCCAGTTGGTCATCGGGGGCTTGGGCGGCACGTTGTCGGTGTGGCCCTCGACCTGGAACTTGCGGTCGGGGATCTCCGCGAGGAGCTTGGCGACCTCGGCGATGGCGGCCTCGCCGTCCTTGGAGAGCTTCGACTGGCCGGAGGCGAAGAGCACGTCGGAGGCGAGCGCCACCACCATGCGGCCGTCGACGATCTTGACCTGCAGCTTGCCCGCGTCGATGAGGCCCTTGAAACGGTTGAGCAGGCCCTTGAACTCGTTGAGGCGGGCGTCGGCCTCGGCCTTGCGCTTGGAGAAGCTCGGCGAGCGCGACCTTCATGTCCTCGACGCTCGACTGCAGCTTGCTCTTGTCCTTGAGCATCGTGGAGAGGTCGGCTTCGAGGCCCGCCTTGGCCTTGGCGTTGGCGTCGCGGTCGGAGGTCATCTTCGCCAGCTCGGCTTCCTTCTTGTCGATGTCCTCCTGGGCCGCCTTGATCTTGTCGCCCAGCTCCTTGGACTTCTTCTCCAGCGCCTCCAGCTGCGCCTGCAGCTCGGCGTTCTCGGTCTTCTTCTTGTCGAGGTCCGACTTGAGCGAGTCGCGGTCCTTCTGGAGCGCGTCGTAGGTGCTCTGCATGACGCAGGCGTTGGCGAGCAGCACGGTAGCGGCGAGGACGCAGAGGCGTTTCATGTCCGTCAGGCTCCTTGGTCGATTGAACGATTGAACGATGCTGGTCCCGAAGGGCTGCAAGCCGGGGGCCCGCTGCGAAAAGTGGCGCTAGTATGCCCCCGCCGCTGCGTCCGGGCACGCTCGATCGTCGGCCTTCGGGCCAAGGAGACGAGGATGAAGAGCCACACCGTCTACAAGACCTTCAACACCCGCAAGCGCCGCGAGCTGGTGCGCCTGACCGACGACGTCGCGGCGGCAGTGAAGGAGAGCGGGATCCAGGAGGGGATGATCCTCGTGTCGGCGATGCACATCACCGCCGCGGTCTTCATCAACGACGACGAGAGCGGCCTGCACGCGGACATCGAGGAGTGGGTCCAGAAGCTGGCGCCCGGCCCCGCCGCCGACGACGCCTACCCGGGCCCCGAGTACCGCCACCACCACTCCGGTGAGGACAACGGCGACGCCCACCTCAAGAACCTGCTCATCGGCCACCAGGTCATCGTCCCCATCACCGCCGGCAAGCTGGACTTGGGGCCCTGGCAGCAGATCTTCTACTTCGAGTTCGACGGCCGCAGGCCCAAGCGCCTGGTGATGAAGGCCATCGGCGAGTAGCGAAGCGACGATGGCGTCCATCCGCGTCCGGCTCCCCACCTCGAACGTCCAGTGGCCGCGCTATTGCGGCTGCTGCCTGCTCGCGCTCGACGAGCCGGCGAAGCGGAACAAGGACGGGCTTGCGGTGCCCTGGTGCGAGGACTGCCAGCGCCACGCGAGCATGCACAAGGTGGAGCGCTTCGCCCGCTGGGCGCGCTGGGCTTGCCTGGGCCTGTTCGTCCTCTTCCTGGGGATAGGCCTCTCGCCGATGGTGCGCGGCCGGCCCAAGTGGCTCTCCTACGGCATGGCCGGCGCCTTCCTCTTCCTGGCAGGCGCGCTGGCGGTGCTGCTCAAGCTCAGGCTCGAGGACCGCAAGGAGTCCTGCGCGGCGCCGGGCTACCCGGTGCGCCTCGTCGCAAGAGACGCGCAGGGACTCGAGGTCGAGTGCGACAACGCCGACTTCGCCATGCTGACCGTCGAGGGTAATCCGGGCGCCAAGATGGTCGCCTGACGCCTTCGCGAAATGCCGGTCCAAGGCTCCTCGCGGGGGTGTTTTCTGGCCTCAAAACCAGCTGCTTGTCCGCTCGCGTGGCCGCGCGATACGGTGCCGGCTTCACTTCGGGAGCGGAGAGCCACATGGGCTTCGGAGATTCCTTCAAGAAGAAGGTCGGGGACGTAGCGAAGGCCGCGGTCGGCAAGGCGGTCGAGAAGGTCGCCCCCGCCCCCGCCAAGCCAGCGCCCAAGCCGGCTGCGCCTGCTCCTGCCGCCAAGGCTCCTGCGCCCGCACCGGCCCGCCCGCCGCAGAACAAGCCCTTCCCGGCCAAGCCCACTCCCGCCCGCGCCGGCGCCTCCTCCGGCCCGATGTTCGAGGATGAAGAGAAGACCGTCCTCGACAAGGTCCTCCAGGCCAAGATCCGCAAGCAGATGGAGGAGGAGCAGCAGGAGAGCGCGCTCGATGACGCCCTGGACTCCGCCGCCTCCGAGGACCTCGAGGAGGGCGACAAGACCACGGCGCAGAAGGTCGGCTACGGCGCGTCGAGCTACGGCGCGGGCGACGACGATGAGGAGCCCCAGTCCGACGACGAGGAGATGGAAGAAGAGGACGAGGAGTCGGACGACGAAGAGATGGAAGACGACGAGGACGACTCGGACGACGAGGGCGGCTCCGACGACGACGACGATGACGGCGACGGCCACCGGCCGGTCTACCACCAGGCCGCGGGCGGCGATCTCGAGTTCCCGGTCCCGGTGGGCTGGGGCGTGAGCGACCTGACCAACGAGGAGTTCTGGATCAAGGTCTTCGACATCGAGGACGCGCAGATGAAGGGCGCGGCGGCGTTCAACAAGGCGCTCAAGAAGTACGACCTCGACAGCGAGGACCACTTCCGGTGGATCCGCGAGCGCTTCATGGCGCGCCACGCCGCCGACCCCGACTTCCAGCAGGGGATGATGAACGCCCGCATGGCGCAGACGCGCGGCAAGATGGCCGATGCCGCCGGAAGCGAGCTGCTCGCGCCCATCGATGGCGTCTCGCTGGAGACCTACGCGACCATCCAAGCCCGGCGCGGAAAGCTGCCGCAGCAGACCGTCGCCGCGTTCGGGAAGCTCCTGGCCGAGTACAACCTCGACTCCGCCAAGTGGGCCAAGGTCGACAAGGCCTGGATGGCGCGCATGAGCGACCCGTCCGACCCGATGGCCACCGCCGCCGTGAACACCGAGTACGCCAAGTACTTCGCCGCCGCGGGCCAGGGCCAGTTCGGCGCCGCGGCGAAGGCCGGCTCGAAGCAGCTGGGGCTCAAGGACCCGGTGGGCAAGGCGCCCGCAGGCGGCGAGCCCTGCACCTTCGAGCGCTTCGTGGAGATCATGACCGCGCAGTCGTGCTGGGCCACGCAGGGCAAGGACGTCAACGCGATGATGAAGAAGGTCTTCAAGATGGACGCCATGGACTACTCGGCCCTGGCCTCCTACTGGTCGCCGAAGATGATGAGCGACATCCGCTTGATGACCGAGGTGATGCCCAAGCTGCAGGACAAGTACACCAAGCGCTACTCGGCCCCCTCGCAGGACGACGATCTCGACATCTGAAAATGACCGGTCCCGCTCCCGAACAAGTCCTCGCGCTCTTCACCCAGCTTGGCCAGCAGCTCGGCGCCATGCTCGACACGGCGCTCGATGTCGACACCGTCGGCGGCACCAGCGACGAGTGGGACGCGATGCTCAAGAACCTGGGCGTCGCCGCGATGGGCGAAGACGAGCGCTATGACACCGCGCAGGCGGACAAGCAGGTGAAGGGACCGCCCATCGCCGAGGTCGCCGCCGGGCTCCAGTCGGCGGCGAAGGCGGCGATGCTTTCGTTCGCGCCCCTGAGCGCGGCGCTGTCGGCAGAGCAGAAGACGCAGCTCAACCACGCCGTGGCCTCGCTCGCCGAGGCGGCGTCGGCGCAGTACAAGGCCCAGTCCACCGAGCGGAAGAAGGGGATGTTCGCGCACGCCAAGGCGGCGGCACAGAAGCACTCCTGGGACGCCTTCGGCAAGAACCAGGGCTACGTGCTCAAGTGCGGAAGCTGTGGCGCGCCGCGCATCCAGCGCGACCTCGTCTGCGCGTTCTGCGGCAACAAGAATCTGACCGCTTCGAAGCTGGAGGGGAGCCATGTCGGTCGAGGAACGGGTGAAGGCCGTCCAGGCGCGCTGGGATGCCTTCGCGCCCAAGGTCCAGGCGCGCGTGGACGAGATTCCTCGCCGAGGCTGATCCGGGGTTCGACGAGCTGATCGCCACCGAGGCGCTGGACCCGGCGCCCCTGGCGAGCGCGCTCTCCGAGTTCGAGGCGCGGATGCGCGGGCTCATCAAGAAGGTCGAAGACGCCTGGGAGAAGATCGACCCCGAGATCGACGCGGCGATGGACGAGGCCGAAGGGCCGCAGGTCCAGCGGGTGGCGAAGCTCCGGGACGAGCTGTTGCGCAAGCGGCTCGCGCTCTCGGAGGGCATCGAGACGGCCTCGCGCGAGATGGCCGTTCGCAAGTCGGCCGAAGGTGCGCGGGCGCTGCAGGTGCTGGCCCGTGCGGAGATGGAGAAGGCAGGCGGCGGGCGCAAGTGCTCGGCCTGCAGCGCGCCCATCAAGCCCGGGACGCTGACCGAGCCGTCGACCGTGACCTGCGGGCATTGCAAGGCCGTCAACGAGGTGCACCCCGGGCCGGCGACGGCGCTCTTCTATGGTGGCGGCGCGCAGCACGCGCTGGCCGAAGAGTCGGCGCTCGTGGAGGAGGCCAAGCGCAACGCCGAGGAGAAGCTGTTCCAGGGGCTGAGGCACGCGACGCTCGCCGACCAGAAGCGCTACGAGGATGCCTGGCTCACCTACTGGCGCGCCTATGCGAAGACCTTCGTGGCGCTGACGCCGGGCTCGAGTCCGGAGCACGTGGAGAAGATGGCGCAGGCGAAGATCGGCGCCCTGCGCATGAGCTTCAAGCGCGACGCCCCGTTCCGCACCGTCCTCGACCGGGCCATGAAGTGCGCTTCGGTAGGCGACCGGGCCGGAGTGGAGAAGGCGCTGGCTGACGACGACGCGCAGTTCGACCTGGAGGAGCTGCTGGTCGGCGCGCACGAGCACCAGGACAAGAAGGCGGTGGAGCTGCTGCTGGGGATGCTTCACCAGCAGGAGGCCTCGGACGAGCCCGCCGCGAAGTGGAAAGCGGAGAAGCTCGCCGAGCTGGATCGCGATCTCGCAGGGCGCATCCGCTGAGCGAAAAGGGGACCACGATGGCGCGCAGCAACGGCAGGAAGCACTGGGCGGGCTTCGACCTCGGCGGCACCAAGATGCTCGCCACGATCTACGACCCGAGCTTCAAGGCGGTCGGATCGCGGCGGCGCAAGACCAAGGAGTTCAAGGGCCCGCGCGCCGGCGTGCAGGGAATCATCAAGACCATCGACGAGGCGCTGGAGGTGGCGAACCTCGAGCGGCGGGCGCTGGGCGGCATCGGCATCGGCTGCCCGGGCGTGCTCGAGCTGGACAAGGGCGTCATCCAGCACGCGCCGAACCTCGGCTGGCGCAACGTGCCGCTGGCGCGCGAGCTGGAGAAGGTCTTCGGCTGCAAGGTCTACCTGGTCAACGACGTCGACGCCGGGACCTACGGCGAGTACCGCTTCGGCGCCGGCAAGGGCGCGCGCTGCGTCATCGGTGTCTTCCCCGGTACCGGGATCGGCGGCGGCTGTGTGTACGACGGCAAGCTCATCCGCGGCCGGGTGAGCAGCTGCTTCGAGTTCGGCCACCTGCACATGGCGGCCAAGGGCGGGCTCTGCGGCTGCGGGCGGTGGGGCTGCCTGGAGACGGTGGCCGGGCGGCTGGCGATTTCGGCCGAGGCGGCGAAGGCGGCGTTCCGGGGCCAGGCGCCGCACCTGCTGGAGCTGGCCGGGACGGATCTGACGGCCATCCGCAGCCGCGTGCTGGCGGAGGCGATCGAGGCGGGCGACGAGGCCATCGATCAGAATCGTCCGGCGCGCGGCCAAGTACCTCGGTGTCGGCGTGGCGAGCGTCGTGAATCTGCTGGCGCCGGACGTCATCGTGCTTGGCGGCGGCATGGTCGAGGCGATGCCCCGGCTGTTCCTCGAGGAGGTCCGCCTGGCGGTGAAGGAGCAGGCGATGCGGCCCTTCCGCGGCGTGAGGGTGGTGGCGGCGAAGCTGTCGGACGATGCGGGCGTGATGGGGGCGGCGGCGTTCGCGGCGGACCAGCGCGCTTAGCGAGGCTCCCATCTTGCGCCGAGGGCTCATCGGCATCGTCGTGCTCCTCGCGGTGTGGGGCGCCGTCGTGGTCGTCCCCGTCAGCACTGGCGTGCTGCGGCTGTTGGTCGTGGCCCTCCCTGCGGTCCTGTGGCTGGACGGCCTCTGGCTGTTGCGCCGCCGCCGTCGCGTGTTCGTTGCGGCCCTGATTCTGCCGGCGCTCTTCTCGGGCGTGTTGCTCCTCGAGGGCCACCCGCCCGGGGCCGACGAGCTCCGGCTGGCCTATCTCGATGAGCTCGCGAGCTACGAAGGCACTGCCTATCGGTGGGGCGGCGAGAACGGACTCGGCATCGACTGCTCCGGCCTCGTCCGCAAGGGGCTCGTCCACGCCCAGGTCCGGGTGGGGCTTCGCCACGCGAACCCTTGGCCGGTGCGGCGAGCGCTTCGTCTGTGGTTCTTCGACGCGAGCGCTCGGGCGCTAGGAGAGGGTGGGACGCTTACGCGCGAGCTCCAGACGGCCCGGTCGCTGCGTGAGCTGGACTACGCGGCGCTTCTGCCCGGGGACCTGATGGTTACGGCTTCGGGCGTCCACACCATGGCCTACCTGGGCGAGAAGATTCGGATTCGGTGCCGACCCTGGTGCGGGACGAGTCATGCGCATCCCGGTCAGCTCGAGCAACGAGTGGCTGGATGTTCCGGTCCGGCTGATGCGGTGGCAAGTCCTGGAGTCCGGCGTCTCCCGGGAGTGACGGGCACGAGAGCCGGTGCGCTCCGCCGGGCCTTCGGTTAATGTCCGCGCCTCATGATCGAACGGAAGATTGGCGAGGACGGAGCAGGGCAGCGCCTGGACAAGTTCGTCCGCAAGGTGCTCAAGGACGTCCCGCTCGGACACATCTTCAAGATGTTCCGCACCAAGAAGGTGCGGGTGAACGGCGCCCGTGGGCGGCCCGAGCAGTTGCTCGCCGCCGGCGACGTGGTCACCATCCGCGGCGACGAGGAGAAGCTCCTGGCTTCGCGTCCCGAGGGTGAGAAGCGGGTCGTCCGCGCCAAGGAGCCGCTCAAGGTCTACTACGAGGACGACTACCTGATGGCCGTCGAGAAGCCGGCCGGCATGGCGGTCCACCCCGGCAGCGGCATCGAGAACGGCACGCTGGTCGACGAGGTCCGGGCGATGCTCGGGCCACACGCCGTGCACAACGACTTCGCACCCTCACCCGCGCACCGGCTCGACCGCGACACCTCCGGCGTCATCCTCGTCGCCAAGCGCCGCCGCGCGATGGTGCGCCTGACCGAGATCTTCACCGAGGGTTCGGCCAAGAAGACCTACTTGACGCTCGCCAAGGGCAGCTTCCCGCAGGCCAAGGGCACCATCGACCTGCCGCTCTCCGAGCACGAGCAGACCGCGCGCAGCAAGGACCTGCGCGGCGTGAACATGCAGGAGGCCGTCACGCACTGGAGGCTCTTGGCCAAGGGCCCGGGCGTCTGCCTGCTCGAGTGCAACATCGAGACGGGCCGCACCCACCAGAATCCGCCGGCACCTGGTCGCGATGGGCCACCCAGTCGCGGGCGACCGCCGGTACGGCGACTTCCCGTTCAACCGCGAGCTGAAGGCGAAGTTCGGCCTCAAGCGGATGTTCCTGCACGCGCGGCGGATGGTGGTCGAGCACCCGATCACCGGCGAGCTGATGACGTTCGACTCGCCGCTGCCGCACGAGCTGACCGACGCGCTCAAGCGGATGGGCATCGAGCTGCCGCCCTAGCGGCCGCCTCCACTACGAAAGAGCCGAAGTGAACGGACTTCTCATCATCGACAAGCCCGAAGGGATGACGTCGTTCGACGTCGTCGCCGTCCTGCGCCGCACGCTCAAGACCAAGAAGGCGGGCCACACCGGCACGCTCGACCCCATGGCCACCGGGGTCCTTCCGATCTGCCTCGGAGAAGCGACCAAGCTCGTCCCGTTCATCATCGACGGCGACAAGACCTACGAGACGACCGTCCGTTTGGGCTCCTCGACCGACACCCAGGACAGGACCGGCAAGGTCGTCGCCGAGGCGCCAGTACCGCCGCTCACCCGAGAGGCGCTCGAGGATGTTCTCGCCCGCTTCCGCGGCGAGATCGACCAGGCGCCGCCGATGTTCTCGGCCGTCCGGGTCGACGGCAAGCGGCTCTACGAGTTGGCGCGCGAAGGCAAGGAGGTCGAGCGCGTGGCTCGCAAGGTCACCGTCCACGAGCTCACCGTCCTCGAATTCGCGCCGCCCGAGGCTCAAGCTGCGCGTGCGCTGCTCCAAGGGGACCTATGTCCGCACGCTCGGCCACGACCTGGGCGAGGCGCTCGGCTGCCATGCGCACCTGACCTCGCTGCGCCGGACCGAGAGCGCGGGCTTCTCCATCGAGCAGGCGATCACGCTCGACCAGCTCACCCGCCTGGGGGCCGAGGCCGTCGCCTCGAAGCTCCTCACTCTGAGCCAGGCGCTGGGCGCGTTGCCCTCGGTGCAGGTGCCGGTGGCCTTGGTGGTGCGGCTGACGCAGGGCCAGCGGCTGCCCCTCGCCGAGCTGGGGCTGCGGCCCTGCCCGGACGGCGAGCGGGTCCGCATGGTCTCCACGACAGGGGAGCTGCTGGCCGTGGCCGAGTGGAAGTCCGCAGGATTGCAGTACCTGCGCGTACTTGCGGGTGCCGGCGGCCCGGCGGAGGCGGGAAGGGGTCGTTGACGTTGGCGGTTCTGCACGCGTATAGTTCGCGACCTTTTGGCTCGCCTGCCTGCTCCCCTCCGCGGGTCGTGCGAGGGAACCTGGGTGCCGCGTGGTGCGGTGCTCACCAAGGTTCCGGCAAGTCTGGGAGGCGGAAAGAGAAGTGACGAAGATGTCCGTCGAAACCGAAAAGAAGGCTGAGCTGGTCGGCAAGTTCAAGCAGCACGAGAAGGACACGGGCTCGCCCGAGGTCCAGGTCGCGCTGCTGACCGAGCGCATCAACACGCTCACCCAGCACTTCAAGCCGGCGAACGAGGGTGGTCGGGGCCACGTGAAGGACTTTCACAGCCGCCGCGGCCTGCTCAAGATGGTCAGCAAGCGTCGCCGCCTGCTCGACTACCTGAAGGGCAAGGACCCGAACCGCTACAAGAAGCTGATCGAGTCGCTCGGCATCCGCAAGTAGCGTTTGCTTTCGTCGTACGGAGGCCCGGGATGACCGGGCCTTCGCGTTACCAAGGCTCGGCCGCCCGGGTGCCGCACTCCGGACGGCCGCGCAGACAAAAGCGGCCATTGAAGGCCGCAAGGCGGACGCCCCGTGGCGTCCAACCCCCGCCCCAGCGCGGTGCGGACCGAAGGAGTGCGATTTCCGGGACGAGCGCTTTTGGTTTCATCGGTGCTCTCGAGCCGCTTGAGAACTCGAGATCAGCGACGGGATCAAAAGTCGTCCCGAACAGCGCCTCCGGTCCGCAGGTCGGGGTTCATGATGGACGAGGCGTCTATTCGGGCGGACCGGTCGCTCCCCGCGACCGGACATCCTCAGCCGCGCAGGCTTCCCCTCGCGCTGACTCCTCTCGAAGAAGAGCCTGCCTCGTCCTGAGTCCGCGCCCCCTTAAGCAGGGCGCGAGAAAAGGACAGCAACAATGCAGGCAACTCGTAAGACCGCCAACATCGGTGGCCGCGATCTCTCCATCGAGACCGGCAAGATCGCCAAGCAGGCCCACGGCTCCGCCTGGCTGCAGTACGGCGACACCGTGCTCATGGTCACCGCCGTCTCGGCCTCGGAGAAGAAGGAAGGCCTCGACTTCTTCCCGCTCACCTGCGACTGGCAGGAGAAGATGTTCGCCGCCGGCAAGGTCCCCGGCAGCTACTTCAAGCGCGAGGGCCGGCCCAGCGAGAAGGAGACGCTGACCAGCCGCATCATCGACCGCTCCCTGCGCCCCCTGTTCCCCGAGGGCTTCTACTACGAGACGCAGCTCATCGCGACGCTGCTCTCCTACGACTTCGTCAACGAGCCGGACGTCCACGCCATCACCGCGGCGTCCTGCGCGCTGCACCTGTCGGACATCCCCTTCAACGGCCCCATCGCCGGCGTGCGCATCGGCAAGGTCGACGGCAAGCTCGTCGCCAACCCCACCGAGGAGCAGCGCAAGCTCAGCGAGCTCGACCTCATCGTCGCCGCGTCCAAGGACGCCATCGTGATGGTCGAGGGCGGCGCCAAGCAGATCGGCGAGGCGGAGATGGTCGAGGCGCTGCTCTTCGCGCACCAGACCGTCCAGCCTGAGATCCTGCTGCAGGAGGAGCTGCGCAAGGAGCTGGGCAAGCCCAAGCGCACCTTCACCCCGCCGGCCGTCGACGCCGCGCTCAAGGACAAGGTCTACGGGCTCGTCAAGGATCCGATCGCCAAGGCCTACCAGATCGGCGAGAAGATCAAGCGCTACGAGGCGCTCTCCGCCGCCAAGAAGGCCGCCTGTGCGACCCTCGCCGAGCAGCTGGGCGACGACTACTTCGCCGCTGAGAAGGCCATCAAGGGCCACATCGAGGACTTCAAGTACGACTACGTGCGCAACATGGTGCTCGACACCGGCAAGCGCATCGGCGGCCGCGCCCACGACGGCATCCGCGACATCACCTGCGAGATCGGTGTCCTCCCGCGCACCCACGGCTCGGCGGTCTTCACCCGCGGCGAGACCCAGGCCCTGGTGGTCGCCACCCTGGGCACCGCCGACGACGAGCAGCGCATCGAGACCATCCAGGGCCAGACCAGCAAGAAGTTCATGCTGCACTACAACTTCCCGCCCTTCAGCGTGGGCGAGGTCAAGTTCATGCGCAGCCCCGGCCGCCGCGAGATCGGCCACGGCGCCCTGGCCGAGCGCGCCCTGCGCCAGGTGATGCCCAACCCCGAGGCAGGCAAGTTCCCCTACATCGTCCGCATCGTCAGCGACATCATGGAGTCCAACGGCTCCTCCTCGATGGCCTCCTGCTGCGGCGGCTGCCTCTCTCTGATGGACGCGGGCGTGCCGATCGAGGCGCCGGTGGCCGGCATCGCCATGGGCCTGATCAAGGAGGGCGACCGCATCGCCATCCTGAGCGACATCCTCGGCGACGAGGACCACCTGGGTGACATGGACTTCAAGGTGTGCGGCACCGCGAAGGGCATCACCGCCATCCAGATGGACATCAAGGTGGCCGGCGTCTCCAAGGAGATCCTGACCCGCGCCCTCGAGCAGGCGCGCGTGGGCCGGCTGCACATCCTCTCGAAGATGACGGCGGCCATCCCGGCGCCGCGCGCGGAGATCAACAAGTTCGCGCCGCGCATCACCACCATCAAGATCCGCCCGGAGCGCATCAAGGACGTCATCGGGCCCGGCGGCAAGGTCATCCGCGACATCATCGCGCGCACCAACTGCTCGATTAACGTCGAGGACGACGGCTCGGTCTCCATCGCTAGCTCCAACCAGGAGCAGGTGGAGCAGGCCATCAAGATGGTCAAGAACCTCACCCAGGAGGCCGAGATGGGCCGCATCTACCTGGGCACGGTTCGCCGCCTGGCCGAGTTCGGCGCCTTCATCGAGCTGTTCCCCGGCACCGACGGCCTGGTGCACATCAGCGAGCTCGCCGAGCAGCGCGTCGAGAAGGTGGAGGACGTGGTCAAGGAGGGCGACGAGGTGCTGGTCAAGGTCATCAACGTCGACCGCACCGGCAAGATCCGCCTCTCCCGCAAGGAGGCCATCGGCCACAAGGAGGGCGAGGTCCTGCCCGTGGCCCCGCGCGAGGAGCGCGAGGAGCGCGGCGGGCGTGACCGTGACCGCGGCGGACGCGGCGGCGGGCGCGACCGTGGCGGGCGCGGCGGCGACCGCGGTGGGCGCGGCGGCGGGCGCGACCGCGATCGCGGGCCTCGGCGTGAGGGTGGCGGCGAGGGCGGCGGCAGCTCCGGCGGTGGCAGCTCCGGCGGCGGCGACGGTGGCGGCGAGTCGTAGCGCCCGGCTTCCACGCCGGTCGTAGCGGCCGGCAGTCGCTCGAGATGAACTGATTGGACGACGGCCCCACGCACAACCAACGTGCGTGGGGCCGTTGCTTGAGGCGGCCCTCCCCCTGCCCCCTCCCAAGCCTCCCAGACTGCGGTAGGGGATCCGGCTCTGCTCGTACCGACCTTGGTCCGAGCTCTTGCCGGGCCTCCCAATTCCTAGAAGGTGCTTCGATGGTCGACGCCAAGGTGAAGGTCACCCGGCTCAAGAACCGCAGCAGCGATCCGCTGCCGCTCCCCAAGTACGCGACCCCCGGCTCCGCGGGCCTCGACCTGTGCGCCGACGTGCCGTTCGAGCTGGCGCCCGGCGCCCACAAGCTGGTGCCCACCGGGCTCGCCCTGGCCATCCCGCCGGGGTTCGAGGGCCAGGTGCGGCCTCGCAGCGGCCTCGCCGCCAAGCAGGGCGTCACGGTCCTCAACGCGCCGGGAACTATCGACAGCGACTACCGCGGCGAGGTGCAGGTGTGCCTGGTCAACCACGGCAGCGAGAAGTTCCGCGCGGCCCGCGGCGAGCGCATCGCCCAGCTGGTCATCGCTCCGGTCGTCCAGGCGCAGCTCCTCGAGGTCTCTGAGCCTCGACTCGACGGCGCGCGGCGAGGGCGGCTTCGGGTCGACCGGGAAGTAGCGCCGGGCGTCCTTACCGCCGGGCCTGCCGGCTCCGGAAGTCCCCCGGCGGCATGCCCTCGCGCGCCTTGAAGAACTTGACGAAGTTGGTCGCCTCGGTGAACCCCAGCGCCTCGCCGATGGCCGCCACCGCGAGAGTGGTGTGGGCGAGCATTCGCTTGGCCTCGAGCGCGACCCGCGCGTCGACGTACTCCTTGGCCGACTGGCCGAGGATCTCCTGGCAGCAGCGGTCGAGGGTCTTGGCCGAGCAGCCCAGGCGCTCGGCGTAATCGAGGACCCGGCGGGTCACCCTGAACGAGCGCTCCACGTCGGCGCGGAACTGTCGCGCCCGGGCGAGGTGCGCGGGGACCACCGCCGGCGGCTCGGGCGAGAGGTTCCTGCGCCGCGCCAGATCGAGCAGCGCCGCCGAGACGAGGTGGCGCATCAGCGCTGAGGAGACCGCCGTGGCGTCGAGCGCGCGGTAGGTCGACTCGAGCTGCAGGAGCCACGCCTTCATCGCCTGGTGGTCGGCCTCGGGGAGGTCGAGCGCCGCTGGCCAGGCGACGTCGTCGAAGAAGCGCTCGTGCCAGAGCGCACCGGTTCGCGGCCGGTCGGGGAAGAGGAAGGCCGAGGTGAAGAGGAGCACGAGCGCCTCGAGGCCGGGCTGGACGTCCCAGCGCTGCACCTGGCCCGGGCGGACGTAGAGCAGCGTCCCCGGCCGGCAGCGATGCTCGGCGAAGTCGATCGAGTGCGTGCACTGCCCGGCGACGAAGAGCGCGACCAGGTGGAACTCCGGGCGCTCGGGCTGGGCGAGCTGCTCGGGCGGGGCGCGCCGGACGATGGTGGACAGGCGCAGGACCTCGACGTCCGAGCCTGGCCGCGCCCGGTTGCGAAAGGGGATGCGGGCGATGCCGTGTCCAATTCCGACCATGGTGCGGGAGCTTCTCACCTCGCCGGCCGCCAAGGCCAGCTCTACCTTGTGGCGCAGGCGTCCAACCAAGAGAGGAAGAAATGACCATTCCGCTTCGCCCCCGCCTGTCCTGGGCCGCCGCGCTCGTGGCGGGCCTCACCGCCTGCACGACGCCCCATCCCACCGCCACCGCAGCCCCGAAAGGAAACGACGCGATGAAGAGCACTCCCAGGAAGCAGCAGGTCGCAGCGCTCCTCCACAGCATCGAGACCGGCGAGCCAGGTCCCGTCGCCAGCATCAACCCCGCCAGGTACATCCAGCACAACCTCGCCGTCGGCGACGGACTCGCGGGCTTCGGCGAGGTGCTCCGCGCGCTGCCGCCGGGCTCGGCGCGGGCACGGGTGGTCCGGGCGTTCCAGGACGGGGACTTCGTCTTCGCCCACACCGACTACGACTTCTTCGGTGCGAAGGTCGGTTTCGACGTCTTCCGCTTCGAGGACGGCCGCATCGTCGAGCACTGGGACAACCTGCAGCAGAAGCCGGAGAAGCCCAACCCCAGCGGCCGGACGATGATCGACGGGCCGACGGAGCCGGCCGACCTCGCCAAGACCCAGGCGAACAAGGCGCTCGTCCGCTCGTTCCTGGAGGACGTTCTGGTCGGCGGCCAAGCGGACAAGCTGCCGACCTACCTGGATGGCGAGCGCTACCGGCAGCACAACCCGGGCATCGCCGACGGCTTGAGCGGGCTGGGCGCGGCGCTCGAGCAAATGGCGAAGGCGGGCCTGACGATGCGCTACTCGAAGGTCCACAAGGTCCTCGGCGAGGGCAGCTTCGTGCTGGCCATGAGTGAGGGGACCTTCGCAGGGGCTCCGACCTCCTTCTACGACCTGTTCAGGGTCGAGGGCGGTCGCGTCGTCGAGCACTGGGACACGCTGGAGGCCATCCCGCCGCCGGAGCAGTGGAAGAACGCGAACGGCAAGTTCTAGGCGGCCGCTGGCGCAGAACCGGGCGTCGACTCCGCCAGCGGAGTTGACGCCCGACCGGCCAGAGCTGGGGCAACTCGGGGGAGCTTCTGGCTGTCCTGGTGCGACAAGGTGGGACTCGAGGGCCAGCCGTTGCTTCTAACGTTAGAAACAACGGTCAGGAGGCCAGCTGCGGTGTAGCCTCCAGACCGTTCGCTCGTCGGTACCGTAGAGTCGCCGAGCCGCTCCGAGGCAAGGATGTCTCCTCCACAGGAACCCGCCGCTCGCCCCAGGCTGCTCGTCGTCGACGACGAGCCGGTCATCGTCCACGTCCTGCGTGCCGCCTTCGAGCAAGCCGGCTTCGCGGTCTCCGACGCACGGGACGGAGCCCAGGCCGCGCAGAGCCTGGGCACGCAGAGCTTCGACGCGGCGATCATCGACAAGAACCTTCCGGGCGTGGACGGCGTCCAGCTGTGCGCCCTGGCGCGCGAGCGCAACGCGGAGATGGCCCTCTTCCTGATGACGGCCTACGCCACGCGAGAGTCGGCCGCACAGCTGCTCGAGGTCGGCATCGAAGGCTATGTGGAGAAGCCCTTCGACCTCGAGGCTCTGACCGACCGGGTCCAGAAGGCGCTCGCCCGCAAGAAGAAGGTGGCCGACGCGGCGCGGGTCGTGGAGGCCATGCGGTCGAAGCGCGCAGCCATCCGTCTCTGCCAGGTCGTCGAGCCCGCCGAGGCGCACCGCGAGGCGGTCGTCGCGGCGCTGGCGGCCCTGGGAATCGAAGCCCGTGACACCTCGGCCCAGGGGTACGCCCCCGACGGCTCCGTGGACGCCTTGGTGCTCTCCGCGAGGCTCGTGGACCACGCTTTGGTCGACCGCCTCGGAGAGGCGCGCGAGGCCCGGCCCGACCTCCAGGTGGTGGTCGTCTCGGACCGCTGCTCGCTCGACGACGACGTCGCCGCCATCATGGTCGGCGCGCGGGCGATGGTGGAGCTGCCGCTGGACCCAGCTGCGTTGAGTCAGGCGCTCGCGAAGGCCTTCGGGCTGGCTCGAGCTGCCGCGCAGCCCTAGCGCCGTCCGCCCCGGAAGCTCGCTGGCCTTGCGTGAGGTGGCTCGGGCTGGGCGTCGGCTCAGTCCGCGCGGAGCGGCTCGCCGGCGAGGTGCTGCTTGAGCTGGCTTGCGTAGACCGGCCCGCGCGCCTGTTCCTCGTGCTTGAAGTACGCGAACGCCTCGCGCCAGGGCTGCTCCTGGACGGCCGTGGCCAGGGCCGCGAGGTCGCCCTGCGAGTAGCTCATGCGGCGCAGGCGCAGGTAGCCGTAGTCCGCCGTGGCGATCCACGGCGTCGAGCTTCTCGTCGGTCTCCTCGAGGCACAGGGCCTTCGCGTGCCGGTGGAGGAGGTCCAGCACCGCGTCCTCCATGAGCCAGCCCCGGTGGCGGAAGGCAAAGGCGGCGCGCAGGTTCTGTGGGAGCAGGTCCAGAAAGTCGGAGAGCAGCGGGACGTCGGGCCGCAGCGACGGCGGCAGCAGGAAGAGGACGGGGCCCAGCATCGCCCCCAGCTCGCTGGCGTTGGCCAGGAGGATCGAGAGCAGCTCGCCTGCGCCCTTGAGCCGCGCGACGTGCGTGATGCGCTGCGAGGCTTTGAGCGCGAAGCAGAAGCCCGGAGGGACCTCCTGCGCCCACGCCGCCAGCCGCTCCCTGGACGGCAGCCGATAGTAGGTGTTGTTGAGCTCGACCGTTTCGAACCTGCGTGAATAGAAGTGAAGCCACTGCTCGGCTGGCAGGTCGGCGGGGTAGAAGCGGGTGCGCCAGGCCGGGTAGCTGAAGCCGCTGGTGCCGACCGCGATGCGCATGGCGGCAATCTGGGGAGCGCGTTCCGAGGAGCAAAGGACCCTCCTCCAGCCCCGCAAACCAGCCGGCCAGGCGAGGCCTGCCCCGCCAAAGAAGAAGCCGCGCGTCCGGGAGGGCGCGCGGCTTCTGTGTCACTTGCAGCAGGTCTTGCGGACTACCGTCAGTGGGCGGCGGCCACGCTCACGACGTCGATCTGCACGAACTGGCCGTCGAAGGCGGCCGGCGCGGGCGGGACGTCGGGAAGGATCTGCGGGGCGTTCTTCATGTCGCGATTGGGGACCATCTTGCTGTCCTGCGAGTCGCCGGCCAGCGTGACGGTGGCACCGCTGTCGACGCGGATGGTCTTGGTGAAGTCCATCGCCCAGGTGCGTTTGCCGACGTTGCCGGCGTTGAGGAAGAACGAGCTCGCCGGCGCGCTGACCTGCAGCTCGTAGAAGTTGGCCTTCTTGTCGTTGGGCTTGCCGCCCACGTTCCAGAAGTTGTCGGCCTGGCCACCGGCGTAGCCCATCAGCTCCACCACGCCGCGGACGCGCAGGGTGATGTCGTAGGCCTGGCCGGCCTTGCCGCCGATCTGCACGGCCTTGCTGGGCTTGGCGATGGCCGCCAGGCACTCGTCGGCCTTCTTGCCCGTGGGCTTGCAGGGCATCTCGATGCGCAGCCCCTGGAGGTTGGTGGCGACGTCGAGGCAGACGTTGTCGTCGAGGACCTGGGTGTTGGTGCAGGTGGGGGGAGGCGGCGGGGCCGGCGGAGGCGTGGGCTCCGGCGCGGGCGCGGGCGCGGGCGCGGGCTGCGGGGCGGGAGCCGGCTCCTGCTTCGCGGGCTCCTGCTTGACCGGCTCGTCCTTCTTCGTCTCCTTGCCGGCACAACCGAAGGCGGCCGCGACGGCGGCTGCCAGGAACAAGCTGCTGATCTTGCGGAACATGAGTCCTCCTCTGGGATTAGGGCGCGCGAATGATTGCGCCGTTTCACTCAGCGTCGCAAGGGATTCGAGCGTCGGCGACCTCGGGGCTCGTGGCCGTCGTGGAGGCCTGCTTCTCCGGCGCAGAGGGCAGGGCGACCCGAAACAGCGGGTGGATCGCTTCTCGGCTACGAGGCTTGGCATGGCGCGTCGCGGGTGCGGCGCGAAAGGCCTCGAATTGCGGCCGGTTAGAAGTACCAGTTGAAGCGGGCCAGGACGACGGCGGCGTGCTCCGCCCTGAACTGCGGGACGATCTCCGCCATCAGGTCGTACTCCGCCTGGAGCCCGAGCGAGAAGTTGTCGGCGACGAAGAACTCGATGCCGGCCATGGGCGCGATGGCGAAGCGGCTGTTGAAGGTGTCGTTGCCGGCAGCATCCTTGGGAGTGAAGAAGGCGAGGTAGCCGATGGAGAGCCCGAGGTAAGGGCGGATGGTGTCCTCGCTGAGGAGGTAGCGGAAGCCGACCGCGGGCAGCACGCCCACGACGTTGACGTTGTTGTAGTTGTTGAGGCTGACGATGGCCCGGAAGTAAACGTCGAAGCCGTTCTCGATATAGAGGGTGGCGTTGAGCCCCAAGCCACCGCCCGACCCGACCTTGAACTCGCCTGGATTGGCGATGATCACCGCTCCCGTTTCGACGCCGATGGAGTGGTTGGCGAACTGGGCCCGTGCCTCACCGGTGGTGACGAGGCAGGCCGCGAAGACACCGGTGACGAGAGCGATGCGAGCGAGGCGGGGCGTGAGCATGGCGGGGAGTCTAGCGGAGATTCCCGAGTCATTGAAAGCCGTTGCTTCGTTGACCACCTCGCGCGCCGCTGCGTAAGATCCACCGACCATGAGCCGCACCCAAATCGTCCTTTCCTGCGCCCTCGCGCTGGGCCTGGCGGTGTCTTCGTGCAAGACCGCCTCCCAAATCCACCCTCGCGCTCTCGAGCACAACGAGAACGGCGCGAAATACCTGGAGCAGGGCAACCTGGTGAAAGCGCAGGAGCGCTTCGAGCTGGCGCTCGAGTTCAACCCGGACTACCCCGAGCCCTACAACAACCTCTGCCTGGTCGAGATCAAGAAGGGGAACATCAAGAAGGCCAAGGACTTGTGCATCAAGGCCCTGCGCCTCAACAACGACTTCGCCGAGGCCCACAACAACCTGGGCTACATCTATTTGCAGGAGAAGAGCTACGGGAAGGCGCACGACGCCTTCAAGAACGCGCTCAAGGTCAACCCGGACTACATCGAGGCCCGCTACAACCTCTGCCTGGCCTTCGGCTATCTCAAGCGCGGCGAGGACGCTCGGGTCTGCTACAGCAAGATCATCGAGACCAACTCGAACGTCGCCGATCCCCACCACGGTCTGTGCGTGCTCGACGTCGAGGAGGGCAACTTCCAGGAAGCGGTCAAGGAGTGCACCTCCGCCGTCGAGCTCGACCCCAAGTTCACCGACGCCTGGTACCACCTGGGGCGCGCCTACCAGGGCGCCGGCAAGCAGTGCGAGGCGCAGGAGGCCTACAAGAGCTGCGTCGCGGTGGACGGGGAGCACGCCGAGTGCCGCAACAACCTCTCCTCGGCCGCGCGCCACTGTGCCCTGCAGAGCCCGGCCATCGACGAGGTGAAGGAGACGGCCAACAACGAGAGCTGGCCATCAACCTCTACAAGCTCGCCGTCGCCGAGCGCGAGAAGGGGCTGCTCCCCGAGGCCGAGCGCCACTTCAAGAAGTGCCTCAAGCTCGACGGCCGCTTCGGCCTGTGCCACTGCGCCATGGCGGACATGAAGCGCCGGGTCGCCGAGGACAAGGAGGCCAAGAGCTACTGCAAGAAGTGCCTCAACTACATCTCCGAAGACCAGCAGGTCGCCGAGCGGGAGATGTGCGAGAACATGCTCAAGGGCGACGAAGAGTAGTGACCCAACACGATGCCCATCCGGCTCCTCGTCAAATCCAAAGCTGAAGTCGGCGAGCGCCCGCCCCAGGAGGTGGTGCTCAACGCCGACGCCGTGACCCTCGGCCGCGACAAGGGCTGCGAGGTCGTGCTCAACGACACTGCGGTCAGCCGCCGCCACGCGCAGATCGTCCGCGAGGGCGCGCTCTACTTCATCGAAGACACCGGCAGCTCCTTCGGCACGCGCATCAACGGCTCCTCGCTGCCCGCCGGCGAGAAGCGGCTGCTCAAGAACGGCGACACCGTCGCCATCGGCCCCTACGACGTCACCTTCGACCGCATCGCCGACATCGCGGTCAAGGACGACGAGAAGACCAGCTTCGTCGCCAAGCGGATCGTCAAGGACGCGCTGCGCGGCCTGGCCACGGCGGGCACGCCCTTCCTGCGCGTCATGAACGGGCCGCTGGAGGGCCGACGCTTCGAGATTGGCGACGCCCAGGAGCTGGTCATCGGCCGTGAGGACGACGTGCAGGTCGTCCTCGACAGCGACGACCTGGTCTCGCGCCGCCACGCCAAGATCCGCCGCGACTGGTCGGGGACGACCATCGAGGACCTCGGCAGCCGCAACGGCATCCGCGTCAACCGCAAGAAGGTCACGACCTCGCCGCTCAAGGACCGCGACGAGGTCGAGGTGGGCAGCACCCGCTTCCTCTTCCTCGACCCCTCCGAGGTCCGCGAGGTGGCCATCGTCGAGGAGAAGCCGCTGCCCAAGGCCAAGCCGGCCGAGCCCCCGCCCAAAAAGGCGCCCGAGCCCGAACCGGAACCCGAGCCGGAGGAGAACAAGCAGGAGCCCGCCGAGGAGGCTGCTTCGGGCGAATCAGACAAGCCCGAGGAGGAGGAGGCCAAGAGCGGCGAGTCTTCCGCCGAGTCCTCGGGTGAGGCCCCCGCAGAGGAGGAGCCGGAGTCCGAGTCGCAGGAGGGGCAGGAAGGCGAGCAAGACGGCGAAGGGGAGGGTGCATCCGACGGCGGCGAGGAGGAGTCCGCCCCCGAGGACTCGCCCGCGCTTTCGGGCGAGACGCCCGTCTCCGAGGAGCAGTCGGTCGTCTCCCAGGTCGGCCCGCCCCCCAAGCTGGCGTCGGCCGAGGGGCTGCGCAGCTTGCTCCCGGTCATCGTCGTCGTGGGAATCGCGCTGTTCGCGGTGGTCATCCTGATGGTGACCTTCTTCGTGGTGTAGCCGCCCGCGAAGTGGGCGCGTTGTGAAGGGGCGTGGCCGTCCGTAGGTTCTCCTATCGGAGGCCCTCCCCATGGCGCTTCGCTGGTTCTCGTCCCTCGCCGCTGCCGTCCTCGTCGCCGTCTTCGCCGCAGCTCCCAGCGCGCTCGCCGCGGGCCCCGCGGCGCCGTTCTGGGACGAGGTGCAACACACCAAGGCCGCTGCCGACCCTGGGCCCAGCAACAAGGACAAGGACCACGCCGAGAAGGCGCTGACGCTGCCCGACTTCACGAGGCTGGCGGAGCACGCCATGGGCGCGGTCGTCTCCATCTCGACGCTGGAGCAGAAGGAGCCCAGCGACGACCCGATCAAGGGCCTGCTCGACCCGCACAAGGGCGAGTCCCAGAAGGGCCTGGGCTCCGGGTTCTTCGTCAACTCCCAGGGCTACATCGTCACCAACGCCCATGTGGTGGAGGGGGCCTCGCAGGTGAAGGTGACCGCGCGCATCGACGGCCACCACCGCGAGTATCCGGTCCGCGTCATCGGCTACGACCGGGCGACCGACGTGGCCCTGCTCAAGATCGAGGCGGAGGACGCCGAGGCCTTCCCCACGCTCCCGCTGGGCGACTCGGACGGACTGCAGGTCGCCGAGTGGGTGGCGGCGGTGGGCAACCCCTACGGCCTGTCGCACAGCGTGACGGTGGGCGTGGTCAGCTACAAGGGCCGCACCGACGTCGCCCCGGCCGGGCACGACGGCTACTACGACTACATCCAGACCGACGCCTCGATTAACCCCGGCAACAGCGGCGGCCCGCTGCTCAACGCCCGCGGCGAGGTCATCGGCATCGCCAACGCCGTCAACGCGGTGGGGCAGGGCATCGGCTTCGCGGTGCCCATCAACATGGCCAAGCAGGTGCTGGGCGAGCTGATGAGCGAGGGCAAGGTGAGCCGCAGCTGGCTCGGCGTGACGGTGGAGGACCTGACCCCGGAGGTCGCGCGCGACCTGGACCTCTCGCCAGCGCTCGCGGGCGTGCTCGTCTCGGCGGTGGTCGAGGGCGGCCCCGGGGCCGGCGCGGGCCTGCGCTCCGGCGACGTCATCACCGAGTTCAACGGCGTCGCGGTCGACGACGCGCAACGGCTGCGGTGGCTGGCGGCGACGGCAGGCATCGGCAAGACGGTGGCGCTGAACTGGCAGCGCGCCGGGCGGGCCGGGAAGGGCTCGGCTCGGCTGGCGGCGATGCCCGAGGCGGAGCCGACGACGAAGGGGCCGCAGCCCCTGGCGCTGGGGCTGCTCGTGCGCGAGGTGGACGTGCCCAAGGCACGCAAGGAGAACCTGGCCCTGCCCCTGGGCGCCTGCGTGCGGGAGGTCAAGCCCGACTCTCCCGCCCAGAAGGCCGGCCTGAAGGAGGGCGACGTCATCCTCAAGGTCAACGAACAGACCATCGAGGCGCCCGGCGGGCTCAACCGCGCGCTCAACAAGGTGGAGAGCGGGGGCTTCGCCCGGATGGTGCTGCGCCGCAATGGAGAGACCCTCTTCCTGGCGATGAAGAAGCCTTGATCCTTGAAGAGAGGCGACCGATTCGGATATCAACCGCGGCTCACGAAGACGACACCGACGCGTTTTCCCCAAAGGCATGGTCGGGTCCAAGGAGCAACGCCGTGGCTGAGACGAAGACGAACGAGAAGAAGCACAAGGGCTCGAAGGCCAAGAAGTGGAAGCGCGTCGCCAAGGGCGGCGGCAAGAAGACCTGCAGCGTCGAGGGCTGCAAGCGCGCCTACCGCGCCAAGGGCTACTGCTTCTTCCACTTCCAGAAGTGGCGCAAGGGCGAGATGAAGAAGGCTCGCTACACGGCCTGCAACACCGAGAAGTGCACGAAGAAGCAGTTCAAGGCCGGCCTGTGCCAGACGCACTACAACGAGAAGATCGGCAAGGGCGCCGCCGCTGCTGCTCCGGCCGCCGCTCCGGCCGCTCCCGCTCCCGCCGCGAGCTCGAGCCGCAAGCGTCAGCGCGCGGGCCTCCTGCTGCCCTGTGCAGTGAAGGGCAGCGAGTCCGGCACCCAGTCTGCGTGAAATCCGCCGAAGCGGCCCCGGGAAGACCGAGGCCGCTCTCGGCGCTGGGTATGTTCTGGTGCCCTAGGCGTCGGCCTTGCGGTTGGGATCCCGCCGGAAACCGGGGTTGGCCATGGCGCGCCCCAAATGCTTGAAGGCGTTGAGCCACAGCTCCGCCTCGCGCTGGGTGAGCCTCGAGCGCTCCAGCGTCCGCGTGATCTCGGTGAGGATGGCGTCGGGGTTCTGTGCGTTGAGGTAGTCAGCCTGCAGGAGCACGGAGCGCATCCGGTCGCACAAGGCCTGGATCGTGGCAACTCGCGCTGCGGGCAGCTCGGCGGCCGCCGGCGCGGGCGTCAAGGACGCCACGTAGCACTCGTGCGAGACCAGCATGACCGCCTGCGCCAGGTTGATGGACTCCTTGGCCGGCGAGGCGGGGATGTTCACCACCACCTGGCAGGCGTCGAGCTCCACGTCGGAGAGCCCGCGCTGCTCGTTGCCGAAGACGATGACCACCTCGCCGCCGGCGTCGGTCTCCTTCGAGGCCCTGGCGACGAAGTCGCGCAGCCAGAGCGTCGGCCGGTCCTGCAGGCGGCGTGAGGTGGTGCCGCCCACCAGCGTGCCGTGGCCGACGGCCTCCGGGAGGGAGGTCGTCGTCACCATCCGCTCCAGCAGCTCGCTGGCGTCCAGGCCCATGACCTTGGCGCGGTCGAAGTCGGTGGTCTGCGGGTCGACGAGCGTCAGGCGGGAGAGCCCGCTGTTCTTCATCGCGCGCAGGGCGCTGCCCAGGTTGTCCGGGTGGCGGACCTTGTCGAGGACGATGGTGACTTTGGAGAGATCCACGGCGGGTCTGGTGCCTCACTGCGGCCGGTCACTGCTCAGGGCTGAAGGAGCCCCGCGCGCTGACGCTTGCGGCTCGGCGCGCGCCCCTACTCGAACACGCGGATGGGGTAGGCCTGCTTGGCGGCGAACTTGAAGATCTCGAGCGCCAGGTTGCACTCCACGCCGATCTGCTTGGCGGTGGTCAGGTTGATGGCGAGGTCCAGGCCCTCCGGCTGAGCGACCGGCACGGCCCCTGGGGAGGCCTTCTGCTCGAGGAGCTTGTTGGCGATCTTGCCGGCCTGCTGGCCGATGGCGGTGTAGTTGGGCGAGAGCGAGACCAGGGCGCCGTCCTTGACCTGCTGCTCGGAGAGGGCGAACACCGGCACCTTGGACTCGAGCGCGAACTTGATGATGGCCTGGACTGCGTCGGGGTTGGCGACGGAGCGGTCGGCGATCATCCAGAGCGCGTCGACCTTGCCCGACAGGCCCTTGACCGCGGCGGGCACCTCCTCGGGCGCCTCGACCTTGACCGCGACCAGCGACAGGGACAGGGCCTTGGCGGCGTCGGAGGCGGTGTCGACCACCGTCTTGGAGAAGCGCGGGTTGTAGAGCACGCCGATCCGCTTGGCGCCTTGGGCCAGCGCCTTGAGCGTCTCGAGCTGTGCCTTGGCCGGTCGCTGCAGGGCCACGCCGGTGACGTTCTTGGCCTCCAGGCCGTACTTCTCCCAGTTGGGCACCATGGCGAAGACGATGGGCACGTCCTCGAAGGCGCGCTTGGCGGTGTTGGCGGCGAGCGGCCCCAGCGCGAAGACGAGGGACGGCTTGCTGGCCTGCAGCTCCTTGACGACCTTCTCGGCGCGCGCCGGGTCCTCGCGAAGGTCGTACTCGGCCACCTCGGCGCGGCACTCCGCCGAGAACCCGGCGACCGCGCTGGCGTACGGGGTGAGCGAGTCGCTCTTGAGCACGGCGACCTCGCCGGGCTTGTCGGCCGACTTCTCGGCAGCCGAGGCCGTCAGCGGCAACGCCAAGAGGCAGGCGAGCACCAACGAGCGCATGGGACCTCCCGTGTTCGTTCGGCCTAGTTGGGGTCGGCGCAGCACCGGAAGCCCAGCTTGTCGGTGTGTGTCCCCGGCGGCCCGTTCTTGCGGGCGGCGCAGCGCGTGTCGTAGTCCGGCCGGTCCGCGGCACCGCCCTTGATGGTCTTGTCACCCACCTCGGCGCTGAAGGGCGAGCTCGTCCACTCGGCCACGTTGCCGCTCATGTCGCCGACGCCGAAGGCCGAGCGGCACTTGGCGTACGCGCCGATGTTGCCGACGTTGCGCGGCTCGCCCTCGGCGTCGGAGGTGTTGCAGACCTCGGAGTCGAAGGTGGCGCCGTAGGGGAAGCGCGCATTGCCCGGGCCCTTGCACGCACGCTCCCACTCCTCCTCGGTGCACAGCCGCTTGCTGCGCGCCTTGCAGGCGGCCTCGGCGGCGGCGAAGGTCACGTGGACGGTCGGCATGACTCCAGGTCGGTTGGGCGACTCGAAATAGTCGATGCAGTACGCCTCGACCTCGACGGGCACCAGCGGCTTCTCGTCGAAGCCGGTCATCGGGTCGTCCTTGGCGCTGCCCATGCGCAGGGTGCCGGCGGCGACGAGCTTCATGCCCGCGGGGCAAGTGCCAGCCTTGCCGGCTGGTTTGTCGGGCTGCGGATCGGGCGTCTTGGCCGGCACCGGATCCTTCGCGGGATCCTTGGCGGGGTCCTTCTTGGGGTCGTCCTTTCCCGGGAAGGCCTTGGCGAGCAGATCCTTGCGGCGCTTCTCCTCTTCCAGCCGCTTGGCTTCGGCCAGCTTCTTCTCTTCGTCGAGGCGCCTGTCCTCTTCGAGCTTCTTGGAGTCGGCGAGGCGACGCTCCTCTTCCAGGCGGCGGGCTTCGGCGGCGCGGCGCTCATCCTCCAGGCGCTTGTCCTCGGCGACCTTGTCGGGGGGCGCGGCGGTGGAGGCATCGAGGCCGGCGACCATGGGGACCGGGTCGTTTCCGGTGCCGGCGACGTTGGCCGGGCCGCGGAAGAAGGTCAGGTAGACGTAGCCGCCACCGACGCCGGCGACGATGCCCAGGATGCCCAGCCACAGGAGCGGGCCGGCACCCGAGCGCCGGCGCGAGGGAGGCGGGGTGTGGGCGGCGGCGCGGCGGCGACCGGAGTTGCCGGGCACCTGCATGACCTCGGTGGTCTCGGCGGTGGCGGCAGGCTCACCGTTGGGGCGCGAGACCGGAGGCGCAGGTTTGGTGAAGGCAGGGTCCTCGCCGGAGAGCGGCACCGGCGGCGGCGGGACCGAACGGCGCTCGCGGCGTTCGGACGGCGCCTGCGGGTTGGGCATCGCCGGCGGGGCTGGACGCTCGGGCCGCTCGGAGACCGGGCGGGTGGGCACCGACGGGGTGCGGGTGTCGTCGGGGTTGATCGCGAAGGACTCCTCGGAGTCCAGGGGCCGGGGCGAGGTGGGGCGCTTGCTGGGCGTGGAGCTGCGCGGGGAGACCTTGAGGATGATGGAGTCGAGCTCGGACCAGAACTCGGCGACCGTGGCGTGCCGCGACAGCGGGTTCTCGTTGGTGGCGCGGCGGTAGACCGTCTCCAGCACCGGCGGCAGGTCCGGGTTCTTGGCGCGCAGCTCGAGAGAGCCCGCGCCTTCCGGGAAGGTGTTGGCCACCATCTCGCCCAAGAGCACGCCGAGCGAGTACACGTCGGCGCGGCGGTCGAGCTCGGTGCCGGAGACGTACTCGGGAGCGAGGTAGCGGTAGGAGATGCCCCGGGCGCGCTGGGCGGCGACGAACGGCTGGCGCGGGATGGCGTTGCCGATGCCGATGTCGGTGATCTTGAGCAGGTCCGGCAGGACGACGATGTTCTCGGGCTTGAGGTCGGTGTGGACCAGCACCTTGTGCGCCGCCTCGAGGCCCGCGACGATCTGCGCGAAGATCGGCTCGATCTCCTTGAGGGCGAAGAACTGCCCCTTCTCCTTGCGCAGGTCGATGATCCGCCGCAGCGTCAGCCCGTCCAGGAACTGCATCGTGTAGAAGGGGCGGTCGCTGTCCTCGCCGTCCTCGTACACGCGGATGAGGTTGTTGTGCGAGAGCTTGCGGGCGAGGCGGATCTCCTTGGCGAAGGCGCGACGCTCGTCCTGGGTCTGCACCAGCTTGGGCGAGATGGCCTTGAGCGCGACCTCGACGTCGATCTCTTTGTCCTGCGCCTTGAAGGTGTAGCCGAGCGGGCCCTGGCCGACCGCGTCCTTGACGAGGTAGCGGTCGCAGAGGACGTCCCCCGGCTTGAAGGGCGCACCGTCGATGCCCAGCGCCGTGGAGAGCTTTCGGCGCGAGAACGTACCTGTGGCCTGACGCAGGTTGCCGGACGAGAACTTCTGTCCGCAAGCGCCACAGACTTCGCTGCCATCGGGGACGTGGCTACCGCAGCGATAGCACAGCAAGCAGGCTCCGAACTCCCAAAGACACGCGCTTTTCCAGGCCGGCTCGCCTGGAAAAAACCATATTAGAACGGTTGTTTATCAGACCAACGTGGCTTTTGCCCTTGCGGGCGCGATGGCCGGGCAGCGTTCTCTCGAGACTCCCGTTCTGGGGGTGCCCGCTGGGCTCCTTGAGCCTGGCTCGTCGGCCTCGACAGCGCGTCCTTCACCGACGGGGCGGCGGAGCGGTCCGCGAGCAGGACGTGGCTCAGCCGCGCCTTCAGGCACCCTGGTGATTGGAGGCGGATGGCAGGCTCAGGCGCGCTTCTTCTGAAGCGCATCCACGAGGTCCATCAACTCGGCGCCTTTGAACGGCTTGTTGATGTAGCCGTCGGCGCCCGCGCGCTTGGCGCTCTCCACGTCGGCGGTCTTCGCCTTGGCGGTGAGCATGTAGATGGGCACGCGCGAGGTTGCGGGGTCGCTCTTGAGCAGCCGGCACACCGTGATGCCGTCCATGCCGGGCAACACGATGTCGAGCAGGATGAGGTCGAAGGGCTGGCTCTTGGCGGCCTTCAGGCACCCGACGCCGTCGGGCGCCACGTCCACCTCGACCGTCTCGCTGGCAAGCATCGTCCGCACGAGCTCCCGGATGACGGGCTCGTCGTCGCACAACAGCACGCGGAAGCTGCCTTCGACCGCCATGCGCCCTCGCCGATTGCGACCTTCGACATTCTAGGGGAACGCCGACCGCCCCTCAACGCGCGGCGCGGAACCTTTCAACCCTGTGTGATCTCCGTCACGCCGGAAGCGGGGACCCAGCCCTGCAAACCGTTGGAGAGCCGGATGCGGCAGAAGCCGCCTTCCTGGTCGAGCACGCGGACCTTCAGGCCCTCGTGGACCTCGAAGGTGGACTTGTAGGTGTCGCGCGGGCCTTCGCGCACGGACAGGCTGGGGGCGACGATGACCGCGTCGTGGGCGTACTCGCGCACGTACGAGTGGAAGGCGGTGACGAGCCCGCAGGGACGGAGGCGGTCACGAGCAGGAGGCCGCCGACGAGCGCGAGGGCGCGCTTGCCCGGGCTCGACAGGAACCGCCGGCCCAACAGCGAGAGCGCGCCCAGCGTCCAGAGGACGAGGAAGGCGAGCGACCAGCGGTCCCCGTTCGTATGGGAGACGATGCGCGAGGCGAGCGGCTCCTCTCCGCCGGTCTCCTCGGGCGCGCCCACCAGCTTGTCCACCCGCAGGCGCTGTGCCCGCTCCAGGTTCGCGCGGGCGTCGGAGTCCGACGGGTCCAGGCGCAAGGCGCGTTCGAGGTGCAGCACCGCGGAGCCCGCTCGCCCCTGCTTGAGGTAGGCAGTGCCGAGGTTGAACTCCAGATCCGCCCCGGCGTAGCCCGCCTCCAGCAGACCCTCGTAGCCTTCGATGCAGGTCTTGAGATCGTCCTTGAGGCAGGCGTCGTTGGCCACGCGGAAGGCGGCTTGCGCCTCGGCGGGGGTGAGCACCTTGGCGACCTGCGCGCCGGCAAGGCCCGGAACCATCAGCAGCAGAACGAGGGCTAGGGTGCGCATCACGGCAGCGCCTCCTTGGCCTCGGCGGGCGCCGTCACGGTGAGCTTCGCGCCGTCGATGGTCGCCATGATCGAGGTGGCCTGGGCGAGCACGCGATCGAGCGTCGCCGGGTCCGACCCGCCGGGGGCGAAGCGTCCCGCGTCGCAGGTGTCGAGGACCTGGCCGAGGTGGCGCACGTGCTGCTCGGCGAGCCCCGCCGCGGCGAGCCGCGCCGAGAGATCCTGCCGGGTCAGGCCCTTGACCGGGGTGCCCAGCCGCGCCGAGAGGTAGTCGTTGAGCGCGTGGCTGACCTCGGCGTAGAAGCCGTCCGGGTTCTTGGCCTTGAGCTGCGCGCGCGCGCCCTTCAGACGGCGCCGCGCCTTGCCCGCGAGCCCGCGCTGGACGCCCTCGGCCGAGGGGCGGAAGGTGGCGCGGACGAAGCCCACCACCGAGAGCACGAGCCACAGGGCAAGCGGGGCCGCCGCGACGGGCAGGTAGAACGGGCGCTTGTAGAGCGGCCGGTCCGGCCTGGCAAGGTCGCCCTTGTAGCGCAGCGCGCGCAGGGCGCCGTGGTCGAGCACGTTGACCGCGCGCGGGCCGTTGGGGACGGCGACGGAGGGGCCAGTGCTGGTCGCCGCGGGACCGGGGCCGTTGCCGGTGTCGACGCGGAGCTGGATCGCCTGGGTGCTGGCCGACTTGTACTCCTTGGTCATCGGGTCGAAGTACTGCAGCGTCAGCGCCGGGATCTCGAAGGTGCCGGTCTGCTCCGGCATCATCAGGTACTCGAGCACGCGCTTGCCGCCGAAGAGCCGGCGGTCGACGGGTGGGTTGAGCTTCTGGTTGGTGTTGGTCTTCTCGTTGACGGTGGGGTCGTAGGCGCGCAGCCCGGGGATGGCCGGCAGCTTCGGCGAGACCACGTCGTGCAGGTTGCCGGCGCCCTCCAGCGTCACCTTGAGCGTGACCGGCTGGTTGAGCGAGGTGGTCGTTGGGGCGGCTTCCGCCGAGAGCCGCCACTGGCCGACGTTGGGCGTCTCGAAGCCGGAAGGGGCGCCCGGCGGCAGCGGCAGGACCTCGAGCGAGAGCGTCTGCGAGGTGCGCTTGACCTTGCGCCCGGCCAGGAAGCCCATGCCGGTGGAGACCTCGACCTCGACCGGGTCGATGGCCAGCTTGCCGCTCTTGATGGGGAACAGGGCGCGCTTGCGCAGCAGGAAGATGCGGTAGGGCACCCCGTCGATCATCTTCGAGCTCGCCGGTGATCTGCGTCGGCGTCTCCAGGTCCTCGGCCCAGAAGCCGTCGAGCTTGGACATCTTGAAGCCGTCCACGCCGCTGATGTCCACGCGCGAGAACAACAGCACCGAGAAGGTCACCTGCTCGCCCAGGTAGGCCTGCTTCTTGTCGAGGACTGCCCGCAGGTACAGGTCGCTGTCGGAGGCCGGCCGGCTGCCGCCGCCGAAGAGCTGCTCCATCGCCTCCGCGGTGTCGGGGTCGTCGGCGCCCATGCCGCCCAGGATTCCCCCCAGCGCGCCGAAGGGGTTTTGCGGCCCGCCGCCGAAGGGGTTCTGCGGGTTGTTCCCGAACGGGTTCGGGCGGGCCTGCGGTGGGGGCTGCTGCGGCCGCTTGCTGCCCTGGGCCACCTTGATGCGGATGGCGCCGGTCTCGTAGGTCTTGCCGCGGAAGACGAGCTTGCCGGGCTGGATGGTCAGCGTGCCGGTGCGTCGCGGCTGCAGGAGCAGGGTGTAGACGCGCACCTTGCGGAACGAGGGCGGCCCGCCGCTGCCCATCGCGAACGACATCTGCTCTCTCTGCGAGCGGGACAGCACCTCGAAGTCCGGCGCCTCGGGGAGCTTCAGGTCTTCGGTCTCGCCCCCCGAGTTGGCGTCGAGGCCGATGGTGACCGTCAGGCTCAGCGTGTCGTCGAGGCCCACCGAGTCGCTGTCCGCGACGGCGTAGAACTCCACCTCCGCCGCGGCCGCCAGCGAAGGCACGAGCAGCGCGGCGGCGAGGGTCGCCGCGGCCATCGCCAGGGCGGCCCGGGGTCCGCGGTTACCAGTCTTTCGGTCGAGCACGCTGCTTCGCTTTCTTGTGCTGCTGCATCAGGAACTGTTTCTCGTTTCGCCGGATGGCGTCCAGTAGCCGCTCGGCCTCCTGCTTGTCCAGGTTCTTGGGCTTCTCCGGCTCCTGCGTCGGGGGCGGCGTGCCGCCGTCCTGCTGGCCTGCGTCCTGCGAGCCGCCGTCGGGCTGGTCGTTCTGGTCCTGATTGTCGTCCTTGCTCCCGCCGTCGGCGCCGCCGTCCTGCCGCCCGCCGTCGCCCTGGGAGCCGCCATCGCCTTGGCCGCCACCGTCGCCGCTGCCGCCATCCCCGCCGCCGTCGCTCTTGCCTCCGTCCGAGGCCCCGCCGTCGCCCACGCCGCCGTCCGAGCCACCGTCGCCCTGGTTCGCGGCGTCGGGGTTGTCCTTGCTCTGGCCGCCGTCCTGGCCGCCGGAGTCGGGCGCCCCGCCGTCGCGGCCGCCGTCCGGGGGCAGGCCGCCGTCGCCCTGGGTGGGGCTGGGATTCTTCTTCTCGTTCTTGTTGCGTAAGAGCAGCTCGAGGTTGCGCCGCGCCGGCTCGTTCTTCGGGTCGACCTTCAGGGCCTGGCGGTACGCCGACACCGCGTCGTCCTTCTGGTTCAGCTCCGCCAGCGCGTTGCCCAGGTTGAAGTAGTCGCGGGACTTGAGCGAATCGGGGGCCTTCTTCAGCGCCGTCTCGTACGCGCGCTTGGCGTCGTCGGCGCGCTTGAGCTTCATGTAGACGTCGCCCAGGTTGTACTGGAGCTCCGGGCTGTCGGGCAGCTCGCGCTCGGCCTGCTCGTAGGCCTTGAGCGCCGCCTCGTAGTCGCCCTTCTGGTAGGCGTCGGTGCCCTGCTTGACCAGCGGGTGGTTCGCCTCGAAGAGCCCGGCCGCCGACGCGTTGGTGGGCACGAGCGCGAGGAGTGCGGCCGAGAGGGCGGCGAGGGGGGAGGTGAGCGCGGTCCTCATGCGCGGCCCTCCCCGCTGGAGCGTCCCGGGCGGATGGCGGCGCCGACCAAGAGCAGCAGCAGCGCCGGCAGCGCGAAGTACTGGAAGCGCTCGTCGTACTTGACGGTCAGCCGGCTCTCGAACTCCGCCTTGTCGAGCCGGTCGAGCTCCTCCCACACCTCCTGCACGCCGACGCTGCCCGAGACCGAGTGGATGTACCTGCCGCCCGTCTTGTCGGCGATGGACTGCAGCCCGGTCTCGTCCAGCCGGCTCATGACCGTGTTGCCGGCGTTGTCCTTCTTCCAGCCGACCGGGTTGCCCTTCTTGTCGAACTCCGGGATGGGCTCGCCGGTGAGCGAGCCGATGCCCACGGTGATGACCTTGATGCCCAGCCCCTTGAGCACGTCGAGCTGGGCGGCGACGTCGCTGGCGGAGGTGTCCTCGCCGTCGGTAAGCAGCACGATGGCCCGCGCCTTGGCCCCGCGCTCCGCGTCCACGAGCAGGTCCTTGCTCTCCTCGAGCGCCCGGGCGATGGAGGTGCCCTGCACCGGCATGTTGGCGCTGTCGATGGCGCGCAGGAACATCTTGGCGCTGGAGTAGTCGGTGGTCAGCGGGCACTGGGTGAAGGCGTCGCCGGCGAAGACCACGATGCCCACCCGGTCGCCGTGGAGCCGGTCGAGCAGGCTCCCCAGCTCGAGCTTGGCGCGCTCCAGGCGGTTGGGCTTGATGTCCTTGGCCAGCATCGAGTTGCTGGCGTCGAGCGCCACCACCAGGTCGATGCCGTAGCGCTTGGCCAGCTCCTTGTGGGTGCCGCACTGCGGCTGGGCGAGGGCGATGGCGAACAGGCCCAGCGCGAGCGCGGTGCAGCCGTCCTTGAGGCCGTGGCGGACGGCCGAGGCGCCCGGGACGACCTTCGGCAGGGTCGGCGCCTGGAAGATCTCGCCCAGCCGGCGGTGGCGGCGCACCGCGCCGACGATCGCCAGCACCAGCACGAGCAGCATCGCCGCCAGGCCGAAGAGGTACTCCGGCTTGGCCAGGCGGATCGCGTAGCCCAGGAACGAGAGCTGGAGGGCGCTCATGGGAAGCTCCTCAGCCGCGTCGCCGCGAGGAGCAGCTCGAGCAGCAGGGCCACCACCGCTCCGAACAGGAACGGCTCGTAGGCCTCGTGCATGTTCTGGTAGCCGCCGGACTGGAAGAGCTTGGTCTTCTCCAGCTGGTTGAGGATGTCGTTCAGGCCGTTCTCCAGCGTCTGCCGGTCGGTCGCCTTGTAGAAGGTGCCGCCGGTGTCGGCGCTGATGGCCTTGAGCAGCTCCGGGTTCACCGGGATCTCCACCTCGCGGACGGTCTCGACGTCGAAGAAGTCCTTGCCGCTGGGGTAGGGGACCTTGCCGCCCTTGCCGACGAGGATGGTGTAGACGCGGATGCCGAACTGCTTGGCGATGGCCGCGGCCTCCATCGGCGAGATGTTGCCGGCGTTGTTGTCGCCGTCGGTGATGAGGATGACCACCTTGCTCTTCGCGCCGCTCTTGCAGAACTCGTCGGGCTTGACGTCCTTGCCGTCGGAGCTGCGCGTCTCGCACAACCGGTTGACGGAGGTCGCCAGGGCGTTGCCGATGGCCGTGCCGTCCTCGATGAGGCCGGTCTTCACCGAGTCCAGGATCTCGCCGAGCACGTGGTAGTCGAGCGTCAGCGGGGCCTGGGTGTAGGCCTCGCCGGCGAAGACGACCAGGCCGATCCGGTCGTTGGTGCGGCCCTCGATGAAGTTGCGCAGCACCTCCTTGGCGACGCTGATCCGGTCCTTGGGCCGGAAGTCCAGGGCGCGCATGGACGTGGAGATGTCGAGGTCGACGACGATGTCGATGCCCTCGACCGACAGGTCGCGCACCTTGTTGCCGCGCAGCTGCGGCCGGGCCAGCGCCACGCAGGCCAGGGCGACGGCGAGGATGCGCATCAGCCGCGGCAGCCACCACAGCGGGGCGAAGCCGCGCGGGCCCTGGCGCAGGAGCCCGGCGAGCGGGAAGCGCACCACCGCCGAGCGGCGCCCTTCGAGGAAGAGCAGCGCGACGAGGAAGACGACGCAGACCGCGAGCAGCCCGAACACCAGCGGGTCGTGCCAGACGAGGCCGTTTCCGAACGAGGCCGGGGAGCCTGCCCCGGGCGAAGCCGAGGGGTTCATGAAGCGGCCTCGCTCTTCTCGGGAGGCCGGGCCGGCTGCTGCTGGCTCACGGGCATCGTCGCGCGCACGAACCCGAAGCCGTCCTCGATGGCCTGCTTGCAACTGGCGGGGCTGGGCTCGAACCGGGCGAACTTGACGATGTCGCCCTCGCGGCACCACTGCTCGAAGCGCCGGTAGTCGAGGCCCGGGGTCTGGGTCCGCTGGAGCTTGGCGAGCAGCTCCTCGGTGGTCATGTCCAGCGCCAGGAAGCCGAAGCGGTCGCCCAGGTAGTCGCGCAGGATCTCCGAGAGCCGGAAGTGGAATTCCTTGGGCCGGCCGTGGGCGGGCAGGTCCTCCTGCTGCAGCGTGGAGAGCGCCTGGAGCGCGCGCTCGTGGGCCGGCAGGCGCGGCGCCTGCGGCACGAGGAAGGTCTTCTTCGGCCGGTTCTTGATCCACTGCCAAAGGAAGAGGGCGGCGAGCGTCGCGAGGAGGGTGGCGGCGACGACCCAGAGGACGGTGTAGTCCGCGACCGGGACCTCGACCGGCGGCAGGATGTCGTGCATCCCCGCCTGCTCGTCTTCCTTGAGGTCGCCCAGGCCGGTGACCTTGGGGCCGGGGATGGTCAGCGTCATCGGTCCCTTGGGGCCGACCGCGTGCAGGACGAGGTCGCCCACGGTCTTCTCGTCCAGGTCGAAGAGCGTGACCAGCAGCTCGAACCGCGTCGTCGTCACGTCGTCCTTGGTCGTGCGCGACGGGGTGATCTTGACGACGTCGAACTCCTTTCCGAGCGACAGGTCGGGCGGCAGCTCGTAGCGGACGTCGTTCGAGTCGCGGATCTCGATCTGCAGGGTGAAGGTCTCGCCCAGCCGCACCTTGTCCGGCGTCGCAGTGGCGCTGACCGACCGGGGTGCGGCCTGCAAGCCCCCCTCTCCGTCCCCGTCCCGAGCTTGCCGAGGGGTTGCCGGAGAGGGGCTGGGGTTGAGGTTCGCTTGCGCCCGAGCCGGCACCGCTCCCGCGAGGGCCAGGAACAGGACGGAGGTGGCGGCGAGGCGTCGGACCATGGTGGCGATCAGGCGGCCATGCGGCGCGCACGGGCGTGGAAGAAGGTGACCAGGCTCTTGACGTAGTCCTCGCCGGCGCGCAGTTCGACGAAGTCCAGCGAGAGCTTGCGGAAGGTCCGGGTGCGGTCCTCGCGCCGGGCGGCGACCAGCTTGGCGAAGTGGTCGCGCACCCGCGAGCTGCCGAAGTCGATGCGCAGCCGCTGGCCGGTCTCGGGGTCCTGGACCAGCGCGATGCCGGCCCTGGGCAGGGTCTCCTCGAGCGGGTCGCGCAGCGCGATGGGCACGAGGTCGTGGCGCCGGGCGACCACGCGCATCGACTGCTCGTAGCGGTCGGCGATGAAGTCCGAGATGAGGAACGAGACGCACTTGCGCTTGGCCACGCGCGTCAGGTGCTCCAGGCCGGCGTTCAGGTCGGTGCGCGTGCCCTTGGGCTTGGCCGAGAGGATCTCGGTGATGAGGCGCATCACGTGCTTGCGGCCCTTCTTGGGCGGCACGAAGCGCTCGACGCGGTCGGTGAAGAGGATGAGCCCGACGCGGTCGTTGTTGGTGATGGCGCTGAAGGCCAGGAGCGCGGCGATCTCCGCGGCGATCTCGCCCTTGGTCTTGTCCCGCGAGCCGAAGTCCTGCGAGGCCGACAGGTCCACCATCAGCATCACCGTCAGCTCGCGCTCCTCGGTGTAGACCTTGACGTAGGCGTCGTTCATGCGGGCGGTCACGTTCCAGTCGATCGTCCGGATGTCGTCGCCGGCCTGGTAGGGGCGGACCTCCTCGAAGGTCATGCCGCGGCCGCGGAAGACGGAGTGGTACTCGCCCGCAAGGGTCTCGTTCACCACGCGCCGCGTGGTGATCTCAATCTTCCGAAGCTTCTTGATGAGCTCCTTGGGAAGCATGCGTTCCTCACCCCGACCCTCTCCGGCAAGCGGAGAGGGAGAGTGCTCACGGGACCTCGACGCGGTCGAAGATGCGCTGGAGGATCTTCTCGCTCGTCGAGCTCCTCGGCCTCGGCTTCGTAGGTGATCGACACGCGGTGCCGCAGCACGTCGAAGCCGATGGCCTTGACGTCCTCGGGCGTCACGAACCCGCGGTGGCGCAGGAAGGCGTGGGCGCGGGCCGCCAGCGACAGGTAGATCGAGGCGCGTGGCGAGGCGCCGTACTCGATGAAGTCGCCCAGGTCCTTCAGGCCTGCGCGCACCGGGTCGCGCGTCGCGAAGACCAGGTTGACGATGTACTCCTTGATCTTGTCGTCGATGTAGATCTGCTCGACCACGCCGCGGATGCGCAGGATGTCCTCGGGCGTGAGGACCTTGGCCGCCTCGGGCAGGTTGGCGGACGACATCCGGTCCATGATCTGCCGCTCCTCCTCCTTGGTCGGGTAGTCGACCTGCACCTTGAGCATGAAGCGGTCGACCTGCGCCTCGGGGAGCGGGTAGGTGCCTTCCTGCTCGATCGGGTTCTCGGTCGCCATGACCAGGAACGGCGTCGGCAGCTGGAAGGTGTGGTCGCCGATGGTCACCTGCCGCTCCTGCATCGCCTCGAGGAGGGCGGACTGGACCTTGGCGGGGGCGCGGTTGATTTCGTCGGCGAGGACGAGGTTGGCGAAGATGGGGCCCTTGCGGACGGTGAACTCGGCCGTCTTCTGGTTGTAGATGGTGGTGCCGATGACGTCGGCCGGCAGCAGGTCGGGGGTGAACTGCAGGCGCTGGAACTGGGCGCTGAGCGCGTCGGCCAGCGTCTTGACGGTGAGCGTCTTCGCCAGGCCGGGGACGCCCTCGAGCAGGACGTGGCCGCCGCACATCAGGCCGAGGAGCACCCGCTCGAGCATCGACTTCTGCCCGACGATGACCTTGCCCACCTCGCCGAGGAGGTTGTCGACGAAGGCGCTCTCCCGCTGGACGAGCTCGTTGAGGGCGCGGATGTCCTGATGCATGGCTCCACCTTTGGATCGGCGTCGGCCCCGGCTTCTTAGGGGGCTCGCTCAATGGTCCCGTTTCCGGACGGTCGGAAAGGGAAATCTCCTAGAAAGCGCGGCATATTAGGCCTGCGGACCGGGGCGGAACAACAAGAAAGGCACCGCCCGAGGCCACCCCGCAAACAGCCGAGCAGGCGGGAGATTCCGAGCCCGTTGTTTCTGACGTTAGGAACAACGAGGCCCTCCCCGCGCCAGGCGCGAGGAGGGCTTTCTCTAGTTGATCGGTGGGTGAGGGGTCGGGTCAGTTCAGCGGCGCCATGCAGGTGCCGGCCTCGCAAATCAGCAGGGTGCCGCAGTCCTCGGTGAGCAGGCAGGGCGTGCCCTGGCTGCCGGGCTCACAGGTGCCACTGGTGCAGACGCCGGAGAGACAGGCGGCCGAGTTGATGCAGGGCTGGCCGGCACCGACGGCGGGCCCGATGCCGCAGGCGCCGTCAACGCACAGGCCCGAGGCGCAGTCCGAGGCGCTGGCGCACGGGGTGCCGGGGGCGCCCACGCCGCAGATGCTGTCACCACAGAAGCCGGACATGCAGTCGGACGACAACGTGCAAGGCGAGCCGGCAGGCTGGCTGTTGTCGGGCAGGGCCGGAGGATCGACGACATCGATGTCGCCGTCGCCGTCGGTGCCGCCCGCATCGGTCGGCTCGGCGCAGCCCACGGCCGAGGTGACGACCTTCTTGGCCTTGATGACCGGCCGCAGGATCCACAGCTCGCCGCCGCCGGTGGGGTGGACCTGGATGGACTTCTCGGGGATGAAGTCGAGCGTGAGCGTGGTCTCGGCGCAGGCCTCGAGGTCGACGGGGCCGGTGACCTTGATGCCCGACTGCGGCCCGCTCGGCACCTTCAGGTCGACCTTGGAGCCGTCGGCGAGGGTGACGTAGTGCGGGCCGATGGGGTCGGTGAAGAGGCGAATCTGGGTGATCTTGTCGGGCGCCAGCTCGACCTTGCCGAACACGAAGCCCACGTCCTTGAGCTTGAGCAGGTCGAGGGTGGCGGGCGTGTCGGAGATGGTGACCCAGCCCGCGCTCGTCGAGTGCGCGGTGATCTTGGAGATGGTGACCACCACCTCCGAGTACTTCGGCGTCGGCGCATCGACGATCTGCACGGTGAGGCGGGCGCGGCCGGCGGTGATGTCGCCGGTCGACTGCGACTGCGAGGATCCGCCGCACGCGGACAGCGCTACGAGCGAGCACGCGAGCAGGCGGGAACACAGCGGGTGGCTCTTCGTCATGTGACCTCCAGGGCAGGTGGCGTGCCTCCGCCTCTTCACCCGCCATGCCCAGCCCAAGTCCGCGGAACTCTGTGCTCGGAGGCTCGCCGAGCGAGGCGGCCGCTCCTCGTCTGAGGACTCGTGGCTACGAGGCGACGAAGAGCGGCTGAGCGACGCGACGACGGGCGTGTTGTCAGCGAACGCTGACCTGCCTTGCGCAACGTTTGCGGATGTGGCGCCGCCGAGAACTCGGCCACCGCGGCATCAGGTTCCCGTGCCGGCTTGGGACCGAGTCGGTCATGTCACAAAGTAGCTGCCTATCTTTAGCAAGCTCTCTGGCGTTCCCTCGGCTCGCGCAGGCTCTGACAACGCGCCTACGAGGCGACCTTCTGCGGCGCCGCGACGACGGGGCGCACCCGGAGCGGGTGGCTCGCCCGGAGCCGGGCGAGCTCGACGACCTGGCTGGCGGCGACCGGAGTCGCGGCCGCGGCGAGCCCCCAGTGGACGACGAGGTCCGGCCGCCGCGAGAGCAGCGCCGCCTCGAGCCGCGCCGCGATCTTGCGGGACTGCTCCTCCGAGACCTCGCCCAGCAGCACCGCGAAGTGGTCGGGCGGCAGGAGCGAGACGTAGTCGTGGCCGCGAAGCCTGCGGCGCACGTCCGCCATCAGCGAGGCGAGCGGAGCCGCCTGGCCGCGCGGCGCGTGGACGCGGAAGACGAGCAGGCAGAGCTGGCCCGCCCGCTTCAGCACCCGAGCGCGCAGCTGGGCGTCCAGCTCGCGCCGGCTCCGGCCCACCGGCGTGCGCAGCAGCGCCGCGCCAGGCTGGAGCACGCGCACCAGGTACCCGGCCAGGACCTGCTGGAAGATGCTGTAGAGCGCCGCCGGCACGGTGACGAGCGGCATCGCCGGGAAGGCCGCGGCGCCTAGGACCATCGCCGTGCCGGTGCTGCGCATCCCGCCGCCGAAGAGCAGCGCCACCGCGTCGTCGTGCGAGAGGCCGGGCCGGCGCGAGCGCAGCCGGCGCGCCGCCACGAGCGAGACGCCGAAGAGCCCCAGGTTGAGCGCCAGCGTGCTCAGGCCGGTCAGCGCCAGCAGCTCGAGGTCGCCTCCGCGCAGGTGCGCCGCCGCGCCCGCCACGTTGGTCGAGAGCGCCGCGTACAGCCCCACCGTCCCCACCAGCGTCATCGCGGGTTGCACGGCGTCGGCCCAGCCGCTCGCCAGCCGGCGAAAGGCCAGCCCGAAGGCCAGCGGCAGCGAGACCGAGAGGACGAGCTGCTTGACCAGCTCGCCCACCGGCACCGAGGCGAGCGCCGTGCCCGCCAGCGCCGGCATCACCGCGCTGTAGAGCGGCACCGAGATCACCGAGAAGAGCGTCGTCACCGCGATCAGCGCCAGGAGCAGCGCGATGTTCCCCGCCGCCATCCGCACCCAGACCGCGGCGGTCATCGCCACCGGCATCAGCGAGACCAGGAACAGCCCCAGGCGCAGCTCGGCGGCCGCCTCCTGCGGGAACCCGCCCAGGCCGAGCAGGCTCGTCGCCAGCGCCAGCGCCGGGCCCAGCGCGTAGACCTGCAGCAGGCTCGCCGCCGAGGCGCGGGGCCGACGGGCCATCTGCGCGAAGTCCCCGAGCCGGCACTGGATGGACGCCGAGAGCATCATCGAGGTCAGCGCCAAGGTGCTGAAGTCGTAGCTCCAGCCGGTGACGGGGACGCGGAAGAGCGAGAGCGACTTGAGCGCGATTCCCGGGGCGGGGAAGGCGAGGTTGACGGCCACCAGCGCCGCGAGCGTTCCGACGGTGTGGCGGGCGAGCAGGGCGTTGATCCGGCCGAGGGACCACTTCGCAGGCGCGTTCACGGGACCTCGGGGCAGGACGGGTCGCTGACGCAGTCGAAGCGCGCGACGTCCACGAAGGCGCCGCTCTGGGCGCGGAAGTGGGCGAGCCTGCCGGAGACGTTGCCCAGGGCGTCGTAGTCCATCGGCCCCGAGGCGCCCTGGTAGTCGAAGGGCTGGCCGTCCTGGGCGAGCTTCACGGCTCGCGCGAACGCGTCCGGTCCGGTCCCGACCTGCTCGGCGCCCCGGACGCTGGTCTGCGCCATCGCGTCGCGGAGGTCCTGGCCGGTGACGTCCTCCGGGTCGGCCTTGCTCGAAGCGGCGACGATGGCCGCGAGCATGAAGGTCATCGCCGCGTCGTAGTAGTTGGAGTCGCGGTAGCGCGGGCCCTCGCCGTACACCGCGGCGTAGTCGGACGCGAACTGCTCGCCCGCGGGCCCCTGGTCGAAGAGCACGTGCGAGACGCCCTCGGCGCCGTCGCTCATGCTCCCCAGCGTCTCCAGCACCGTCGAGAAGCGCATCGAGTGGTAGTGCAGCAACCGCGGCGAGAAGCCGCCCTGGCGCCACGCCTTGATCACCGCCGCCTGCTGCTGGGCGAAGTCGGCGACGGCCACGAAGTCGGGCATGCCGTCGACGGCGCCGGTGGTCGAGTTGAGGTTGTCGCTGAGCGCGCGCAGGTCCTCGCTCCAGGCGTAGCTCGAGGGGTCGGCGTCGCGCGGGTGGTAGCGCTCCTCGAAGACCGGCGGCGGCTCGGGGTGCATCGAGGTGAGGAAGGCCTTCAGGTCCTTGCCCGCGCCACGGCCGAACGCCTCGTCGCTGCCGTAGAAGGCGACCTTGAAGACCCCGTCGTGGTTCGCGTCGCCGCCGCTGTCCTGGAGCATCAGGCTGACCAGCACCTCGGAGATGGACTTGGTCGACATCACCGAGCGGAAGTTCCAGCCCAGCGAGTTGCGCAGCGCCAATTGGCTGACTGGATCGGGGTCGGTGGCCGCCGGGTTGTTCATCGAGCCCGGGGTGCAGCTGCCGCACTGAAGCGGCACCTTCAGGTCGTTGTCCGGGTCGTCGTCATAGTTGAGGCGGTTGACCGCGACGTCGTTCTGCGAGGTGTCGAGGATGAGCGCCTTGGCGCCCTTCTCGCGCACCAGCTCCACGGCGCGGGGGAGCGCGACCGCCGGCTCGTTGCCCGAGTCGGAGATGAGCAGATCGAACTGCAGGTCCACGCCGGCCTGGCGCAGGCCGAGGTTGGCGTGGCGGCGCGCCAGCCGGATGGCGTCGACCCAGGAGGGCTCGGAGTTATTGCCCGTGCGGTCGATGACGACGCCGATGGCGATGGACTTGCCGGCCTGCTGCTGTGGAGGGGCACAGGCCGAAAGGGCGAGCAGCAGGGCGCAGACGAGGGCGGTTCGCATGGGGGCCTCCTTCGCTTCGCTAGCGCAGCCGCGCCGCGAGTCGCTTGTTGGGCTCGACCTGCACCACGGTCGAGCGGCGGGGGACGTCGTTGATCCGGATCTCCACGGTCGCGCGCCCGGCGGGCACGCCCTTGGCCAGCACCGGCGGGTAGCCGTAGCTGCGGCCGTTGATGAAGACCTCGCCGTAGATCTCGGGCGAGGTGACGTAGACCTCTCCTGCAGCCGCCGGGACGGCTGACGGCTTGGCCGAGACAGTGGGGGTCGCGACCGGGGCTGGAGCGGGAGCCGGAGTCGGAGCGGGCGGCGCCGGCTTCTCGTCGAGGTCCGGCACCGGAAGCAGCTCCTCGGCCGGCTCGGTGCTCGGCACCGCGGCGACCTTGGGGGCCAGCTGGGCCGAGAGGTCGGCGTCGACCGACGCGACCGCGTTCGAGCTCACCTTCACCTGCCGCTCGAAGAGCCGGGTGTCGCCGCGCACCAGGACGACGGAGTGGGCACCCGGCGGGACCTGGATCCGGGCCGGAGTGACGTCCGACGGTTGGCCGTCGATCTGGATCAGGATCCCCGGCGGCGTGGAGACCACGAGCAGCGTCCCGTTGGCAGGGGGCTCGCTCGGGCGCGGCGGGTCCGCGCGCGCGACCGCGACTTTGGGCGGAGCCTTGGCCCTCGGCGGCTCGGGGGCGGGCTTGGGCGCGACCGGCCCCGCCGGGGCGGGCGTCGGTGCGGGCGGCGGAGCGGCGGCCTTCTTCGCGTTGGCCTGAAGATTGCGCACGATCCGCAGCAGGTCGCGGGTCTCGCTGCGGCCCGGCTCCAGCTTCTGCGCATCCAGCAGCTCGCGCTCGGCAGCGCCGTACTCGCCCTGCTCCATCGCGGCGAGCGCCGCCAGGCGGTGGGCGCGCAGGAGCGCCTGCGAGCCCTCCGAGGGGCCTGGGGCTGGGGCGGGGCTCGGGACAGGAGCGGCTGGGGCTGCGGTCGCGGGAGCGGTCGGCGTTGCGGGCGCGGAGACGGGCGCACGCTCGGTCCGGGTCCGCGAGCGGTAGATGCGATAGCCGACGGCATTGGCCAGCAGGAGGAGCGCCGCCAACGCGAGGTACCAGGTCCTCTTGGGCACCTCGGCGGTGCGGGGCCCGCTCGGGTAGCTGGGCGCGGAGCCGGATTGGCGGCGGGCGACGCGCGAGCTGGGGCGCGAGCTCTCGCGGTCGGGCAGCAGGCGGGGGTTGGACGGCACGGTCATGGAAGGCGCCTCTTCAGGGCAGGACGAAGAGCCAGAACGCGGCGGTGGCGACGAGGCCCACCACGGCGGCGACGGCGGCCTCGCGCCAGTGGCTCTGCGGCGGGGGCTCGAGCATCTCCACCTCGTCGATGCCGATCTCCTCGAGCGGCTCGGGCGGCGGCGCCGCGGTGCGCGGCGAAGCGGGCGGTGGGCTCGCCAGCTGGTTCGGCATCGCCTCCGGGAAGAGCTCTGCCAGCAGCTTGGCCAGCTCCCGCGTCGCCGGCTCGAGGCGCTCCTCGGCCCGGTAGGCCTCCAGCGCCGCGCGCATCTCGTCCGCCGACCCGTAGCGGTCGTCGCGGCGCGCCGTGAGGGCCCGGGCCAGGATCCGCTCGAACCTCGCCGAGAAGCCTGGGATGAAGGAGCAGGGGAGCGCGACGTCGGCGGTGGCCGCGGCGCGCACCGAGGCCTCGAACGAGCCGCGGGCCAGCGCGCTGCGGCCGGTGCACAGCTCGTAGAGCACCAGCCCCAGGGCGAAGAGGTCGCTGCGCTGGTCGAGCGGCTCCAGCCGGGCCTGCTCCGGAGAGAGGTAGGTCGCCTTGCCCTTGAGCACCCCGGGCTTGCTGGCCATCACGTTGAGCGACGACTTGACGACGCCGAAGTCGGCGAGCTTGACCGCGCCGGTGCGCGAGACGAGCACGTTGCCCGGGGTGACGTCGCGGTGGATCGCCCGGAGCGGGGCGCCGTCGGGGCCGCGCGCGGCGTGGACGCAGGAGAGCGCCTCGCAGATGGCGATGCCGACGTGCGTGACGACCGACAGGGGCAGGGTGCGCCCGGCCTGGCGGCAGGCGCGCACCACGTCGGAGAGCGAGGCGCCCTCGACGTATTCGAGCGCCAGGTAGTGCTCGCCCTCGCACTCGCCGAAGTCGAAGGCCTGCACGATGTTCGGGTGGTTGAGCAGCGCCGCCACCCGCGCCTCGTTGAGGAACATCGAGCGGAACTCGGCGTCGTTCAGGAATTCGGGGCGCACCTTCTTGACCACGCACGGCTTCACGAAGCCGCCGGGCCCGTCGAAGTTGGCCAGGAAGACGCGCGCCATGCCGCCGCCGCCCAGCTCGGCCAGCAGCCGGTAGCGACCGAAGCGCTCGGTCTGCAGCAGCGCCAGGTGCCGGGCCATCAGTAGGCGCCCTTCAGCTCGAAGACGAAGAGCCGACCCAGGGTCGGGACGTCGAAGCCGCCGAACCCCGGCTCGGAGTGGCGCTCGTCGAGGAGGTTCTTGCAGGTGACCGCGAGCGAGGTCTGCGCGCCGCCCAAGAAGTGCAGGCCGAGCGTGGTCAGCGACGCGTCGATCGACGTGTAGCTGGGCAAGGAGTAGGGGGTGTCGTCGTTGAGGTAGGCGTTGGACTGCGTCGCGCCACGCGGCCCGACCTGCGCGATTCGGAGGTTGCCGCCCAGGTAGGCCTTGGGGACCGAGACGTTGACCTCGCCGCCGACGCGCCAGGCCGGGAAGGACGAAGGCGGGTTGGTCTGCACGTAGCCGTCCAGGACCTGCAGCATCCCTTCGCCGAACAGGCGGGCCGAGAGCACGCCCAGCTCGAGCCGCACCGAGCCCTCCGCGCCGAAGCCGCGCTGCGTGGCCTGGTTGCGCGCCTGGAAGTTGGCGCCCACCTGCACGAACTCGATGGGGTCGTCGATCTGCTGGCCCCACAAGGACAGCTCGATCGCCAGGCGCCCGAAGAGCTGCAGGCTGTTGACCAGCTCGACGCTGTGCACCGTCTGCGGCACCAGCGGCTTGCTGGTCGGCTGGGTGCGGCTGCCGATGAGGTTGTTGGAGCTGCCGAAGCCGGTCAGCCCGTTGAGCAGCGTCGCCGACGGGCTTTGGAAGGCACGCCCGCCGACGAGCTTGGTGGTGAAGGAGTTGCTCCACCGGCGCACCAGCGCCAGCCGCCAGCTGTACTGCACCGGGAAGAGGTTGGGCACGTCGAGGCGGAAGTTGCCCGTCAGCGACAGGTCCTTGATGGGCTCGACGCCCGCCTGCACGTAGACCGCCTCGTTGTGCAGCGTCAGGAATTTCTGGTCGGTCGCGCCCACCAGGTCGACCGTCGTTCCGGCCTTCTGCGTCCCCTGGGCGCCGAGGAAGGTCTGCGAGTAGTAGAGGACCCGCTGCGGCTCGTAGCTGAAGTCGAAGCCGCCCTTGAGGCGCACCGGGCCGACCGCCGCCGAAAGCTCCGCCGCCGCGTCGATCGCCTGGTACGAGAAGCGCCGCTGGTAGGTCGCGTCGTTGGTGCCGGTCAGCCGCAGCGACTCGTCGCGCGTGGGCACCCCGCGCGACCAGCCGAGCCACACCGAGGTCGACACGGCGTCGGTCCAGGCCTTCTCGTGGCGCAGGCTGACCCAGTCGTTCTCCACCGAGTAGCGCGACTGGTGGGTGAGCACCGAGTTGAGCTGGAACTCGCCCATCGCATCCTGCTGCTGGATGCCGCCCTGCGCGGTGAGCGTGCCCAGCCAGGGCAGCCGGGTGACGTGCTGGACGAAGAGGCCGCGCGGCGCCGCGACGTCGCCCGTGCTCGAGGAGCCGAAGAAGGGGCGGTAGCGCGCGATGTCCGGCGTCTGCTGCTCGAAGGTCTTGGAGACCGACAGTCCCGAGCGGTCCAGCCGCTCGCCGGTCACGGCCACGAAGAGCGACTGAGGCCCTTCGGCGAAGCCGCCCACCAGCGTGCCGCCGTAGCCGAAGCCGCCGCCGCGGGCGATGCCCCGCCCGGTGACCTCGGCGACCAGCTGCGCCCCGCCCTGGCCGCGGGTGATGACGTTGACGGTGGCGACGAAGGCGTTGGCGCCGTAGAGCGCCGAGAGCGGGCCCTTGGCCACCTCCACCCGCTCGATCATCTCCACCGGGATGTACTCGGGGCCGAGGAAGGCGGTCAGGTCCGGGCGGAAGCTGACCGGGACGCCGTTGATCATCACCTTGACCACCCGGGTACCGGCGCGCAGGCCCCCGCTGACGCCGCGCACCGAGACCGCCGGCGTCACCAGGTCGTCGACGACGTACAGCCCGGGGACGTCGGCCAGGATCTCGCCGAGAGACCGGTAGTGCCGCCGGGCGATCTGCTCCCAGCCCACCGTGGCGACGTTGGCGCTGGCCTCGGCCTGCGACTCCTCGCTGCCGCTGGCGGTGACGACCGCGGTGTTGCGCGCCTCGTCGACGGCCGCGGCGTCGGTCTCGGACAGCGTCGCCGTCGCGCTCGCCGCGGGCTCGGTCGCCGGGGCAGCGGCCGGATTGGCGCTGGGCTCGGCCTCCTGCGCCGACGCCGACGCCGCGAGCAGGAGCGAGAGGAGCACGGCGAGAAGGGCGCAGGGTCTCATGGACAGGCGGCTCCGCGGAGGACGGAAGAAGGGGGCGAGAGGAGCGTCGGCGAAGGGGCGGGCGGCGAGCGGTGCACCAGCAGGGCAGCCCCCGTCGCCAGCGCGGCGCCGACGAGGGCTCCCGCGGCGGCGTGCAGCCAGCGCGAGTGGCCGCGCGGGTGCCGCACGCTCGCCGGGGAGGTCACGGAAGGGACGGCGGGCGGAGCGAAGCCCGCGGGAAAGGCGAGCTCGACCAGCCGGGCGATCTGCCGGGTTCCGTCGCTCACCGGCAGCGCGCAGCGAAGCGCCTCGCGGAAGGCGGCCGCGGTCTCGAAGCGGCCCTCGGCGCTCGGCGTGAAGGCCAGCTCCAGCACCAGGTCGAGCTCGGGCGGCACGTCGCGCCGCACCCGCGAGATTGGCGGGACGCGCGTGCCGCAGATGCGGTGCACGGTCTCGAGGTCGGTGCGCCCGGCCAGCGGGTGGTCGAGCGTCGCCAGCTCGTGGATGACCAGCGCCGCGGCCCAGAGGTCCACCCGACGGTCCTGCCCCGAGGCCTTGAGCTGCTCCGGCGCCAGGTAGCTCAGCTTGCCGCGCGCGTGGCTGCTCTGGGTGTGGTGGGCCTGGCGCTCGAAGCGGGCGAGGCCGAAGTCGGAGAGCTTGCACAGGCCGGAAGGGGAGACGAGGACGTTGTGCGGCGAGACGTCGCGGTGCACCAGGTGCAGCGGCAGGCCGTGCTCGTCGCGGGCCTCATGGGCAGCGTGCAGGCCCGCGAGCAGGTCGTCGGCGACCGCGGCCACCGCCTCGATGGGCGGGAGGATTCCGCGGCGGCGCAGCGCGCGCACCAGCCGGGAGAGGTCGGGACCCGCCACGTATTCGAGCGCGAGGTAACAGGTGCCTTCGCAGGCGCCGGACTCGACCAGGCGCACCACCCGCGGGTCGGTGACGTGCGAGAGGGCGCGGGCTTCGTCCTGGAAGGCGAGCAGGGTCTCGGGGTCGCGGGCCAGCGAGGGGCGAAGGCACTTGAGCGCGACCAGGGGAGCGTGCGGGTCGTCGCGGCGCGCGAGGAAGACGTCGGCCATGCCGCCGCCGCCCAGCGGGCCGAGGATTCGAAAGTGTCCGAGCCGATCGAGCACGCGGCCGCGCCGAAGCAAGGCGCGGTCCAGCGGGCCGCGAGAGCGCCGGCCGCCTGGCAGGGCAGGCGCGCACGAGATGCCTACGCCACAGGCTGTGGACTGAAGTCCTCGGCTCCGGGCGACGGACCTTCAGGGCCTCGGGAACTCAGGCCGGCGGCTTTACCCGAAGCCCGAAGCCCGAAGCCCGATCAGCGGGTGCGCTTGGCGGCGCGCCGCACGCGCTTGGCGGGCTTGGCGCGGGCCGGCTTGACCGCCGGCTTGCGTCCGCGCGACGGCTCGTCGACCAGGCCGAAGGCCCGGGCCTTGCGCGCGCAGGTATTGCGGTCGAGCCCCAGGATCTTCGAGGCGCGGCCCAGGTGGTTGCGGGTGTGGAGGAGCACCGCCTTGAACAGCCCGCGCTCGGTCTGGCCCATCACCGTCTCGTGCAGGGCCGGGACCGCGTCGCCCAGGCGCGAGAGCAGCGAGGAGGCGCGCGCGGCGATGACCGACTCCAGGCCGCCGTCGGCGACCACGTGCGGGTCGGCCAGGAGGACGTCGGGCGCCGAGGGGTCGCCGCCCGCTCGCACCTCGAGGCCCGCCAGGCTCAGCGCGCGGGAGACCTCCGCCGGAACCCGCTCCGAGACGACGACGGCGCGGCGCGACGGGAGCGTGGACGGCGTGGCCATGGGACCTTCCCTGCGGAAAAAGGCCCCGCCTCTTAGCGCCAACGCGCCGCCGGTGTCAAACCTGCAAAGCCGAAGTTTACGCTCGCGGTCGGTTAGGGCATGATGGCGCCGGTTTTTCGGGGCGGGAGGACGAGCGCGGTGGAAAAGAAGCGCATTCTGCTCATCGACGACAGCGAGATCGCTCTCCTCATGGAGAAGTCGGTCCTCGAGCAGCGAGGCTACGAGGTGCGCGCCACCTCGACCCTGGCCGAGTTCGAGGCGACGCTCAAGGGCTGGCGCCCCGACCTCATCCTCACCGACATCCACATGCCGGAAGCCAAGGGCACCGACATCTGCCGCGTGCTCAAGCACGAATACGACACGCAGGACATCCCCATCGTCCTGTTCAGCTCGCTCTCCGACGACGAGCTGGGCAAGCTCGCGGAGCAGGTCGGAGCCGACGGCTACCTCTCCAAGGCCAACGGACTCGATGCGCTGGCCTCCAAGATCGACGAGCTCGTCGAGAGCATCCTCTGGTAGGCCGCTCGCGCTCTTCGCGGCCGTAGCGCTCGCTGCCGGTGCGAGCGCCGTCCTGGCCTCCTGCCCTCGCTCACCGCAGGCGCCCCCGCGGCGCACCCGCAGCGTCACGCTCCTCGCCACCGCCGGGCTGCAGGGGCAGCTCGAGCCGTTCTCCGACCCCGCGCGCACCTCCGGCGGCCTCGCGCGCCTGGCCTCCGTCGTCCGCAAGCAGAAGGCGGCCGCCCCGGCGACGTGGTGGGTGGATGCCGGTGACGCGCTCTTCGGACGCAGCGACCTGACCGAGGAGTGGCTGGCGCAGTCCGAGCGGCGCGCCCGGGCCATCGCCGAGGCCTACACCGCGGCCGGCAACGACGTCTTCGCGGTGGGCGAGCGCGATCTCTTGCTGGGGCAGGACTTCGTTCGCGCCGCGGGGTTGCGCGGGCTGCTCAACGCCGGCCGCGGCCCGGACACGGCCCCGTCGGCGACCCTGCTCGAGGCCGGTGGAGTGAAGGTCGCCTTCCTGGCCGCCAGCGGGCGCGAGCCGAGCCGGGCCATCGCCGAGCAGGCGCAGCAGGCGCGCGGGGCCGGCGCCGAGCTGGTCGTCGCCCTGGTCCATGCCACGGCGGAGAGCGCCCAGCTGCTCGTGGAGCGCCTCCCGCCCGGCGCGGTCGATCTGGCGATCGCCGGGCACGCGGCGAGCGAGCTGGCGAACGAAGCTGGCGTGCTGACGGGGCGGGCGCCGGTCTTCGCGCCGCCGAGCCGCGGCCGCGCCCTGCTCAAGCTCGAGGTGGGGCTGGGCCGCGCGGGCAGCGCGGTGGTGTCCGTGCCCTCGGCCGAGCAGCGCCAGGTCGCCGTGGCGCGGGCGCAGGCGGCGCTCGCCGAAGCCGAGGCGGGCCTCGACGGCCCGCTGCGCGACGCGCGGGTGCAGGCGCTGCGTCAGCGGATCGAGGAGGCGCAGCGCACGCCCACCGTCCCCGACGACGCGACGGTCGTCGCCTGGCAGCTGCTGAAGGTCTCGCCCGAGACGCCGGGCGACGAGGCCGTCGGGCGGGTCGTCGCGCGGTTCGCCACGGACGTGGCCAGGCTCGCGGCCGCCGCGGGTCCGGAGAAGCCCTGTGCGTCGGCGCGGATGGGCCAGCCGGTCTATATCGGAGTGGAAGGACGCTGCGCTGGCTGCCATCCCTCCGCCTCCGCCCATTGGAAGGCCTCGGCCCACGCCCGGGCGCTCGACTCCCTCTCAACGGCGGGCCGGGCGCGCGACCTGGAGTGCGCCCGCTGTCATCTGACCGGGCTCTTCGCCCCGGGCGGCACCTGCTCGGTCGAAGCGCCCAAGGGCAGGGAAGGGGTGCAGTGCGAGGGGTGCCACGGGCCGGCCTCGCAGCACGCCGAGGCCCCCGCGCGCGGGCTGCTCGACGTGACCGAGCAGACCTGCCGCGCCTGCCACACCTCGGACCACGACCCGGGCTTCGACTACCGCCGCGACCGCGCCCGGGTCCTCGGGCCCGGGCACGGCGAGCCGCCCTGACCGCGTCCGGCCGCGACACCCCGAGCTTGCCGTTCGACACCCCGAGCTCGTCGAGGGGGCAGAGCTCGGTCTGAGTGGACGGTCGTTTGCCGCCCCGATGAAGACGCTTCCTTCCGGCCGGTGTCGTTGGTAGGACAACGGCGTCCTTCGCCACGTCGTACTGGAGCATCCGAGGGGTACCGCCATGTTCACGCTGATGCCGCGGGAGCGGGTCTTCTTCGACCTCTTCGAGCAGTCCGCCAAGAACGTCCTGGCCGGGGCCGAGGCCATGGCCGCGCTGCTCAAGGACTGGACGGACGTGCCGGCCAAGGTCAAGAAGATCAAGGACCTCGAGCACGCCGGCGACGAGCTGACGCACAAGTCGCTCGAGCTCTTGAACAAGACCTTCATTACCCCGCTCGACCGGGAGGACATCCACAACATCACCACGCGGCTCGACGACGTGCTGGACTTCATCCACACGGCCGCCAACCGGATGCTCCTCTACAAGATCGCCGCGCCCACCGACGACGCCCGCAAGCTGGGCGACTGCCTGGTCGAGGCCTCCCGGTCGGTCCTGGACGCGGTGATCAAGCTGCGGGACATGAAGGACCCCGAGGGCGTGCTCAAGCTGTGCATCGTCATCCACACGCACGAGAACACCGGTGACCGGCTGATGGCCGACGCCCTCGGCGCGCTGTTCGAGTCGCAGTCCCCCATCGACATCATCAAGTGGAAGGACATCTACCAGGACCTGGAGACCGCCACCGACCGCTGCGAGGACGTGGCCAACGCCCTCGAGGCCGTGGTGCTCAAGAACGCCTGACGAAAGGGACCGCCCATGACCACCGGCTCCCTCGCCTTCGTCCTGGCCATCATCGCCATCGCGCTCGTCTTCGACTTCATCAACGGCTTCCACGACGCCGCCAACTCCATCGCCACCGTCGTCTCCACCCGGGTGCTCAGCCCGAAGCTGGCAGTGCTGTGGGCCGCCACCTTCAACTTCGTCGCCGCCTTCGGCATGGGCACCCTGGTCGCCGCGACCATCGGCAAGGGCATCGTGGTGGGCAGCGTCATCGAGCCGCAGCTCATCTTCGCGGCGCTGGTCGGCGCCATCGTCTGGAACCTGCTCACCTGGTGGCTGGGGCTGCCGTCCTCCTCGTCGCACGCGCTCATCGGCGGGCTCGCCGGCGCGGCAATGGTGAAGGCCGGCCTGGGGGCCCTGGTGCTCTGGGTCCCCACGTCCAACCCGCTCGTCTACAAGGGCATCCTGGGCATCGCCGCCTACATCGTGGTCGCGCCGGTCCTGGGCTTCGTGCTCGGCCTGTTCTTCATGACGGTGCTCGCGTGGGTCCTGCGGCGGGCGCGCCCCTCGCGTGTCGACAAGTGGTTCCGGCGCCTGCAGCTGCTCTCGGCGGGCATCTACAGCTACTCGCACGGCTCCAACGACGCGCAGAAGACCATGGGCATCATCTACGCGCTGCTCGTGGCTTCCGGGCTGGGCGGCTGGGCGCACGCCGAAGGCATCGTCGAGCTGAAGGGGACGCTGGTGGCGCCGGCGAGCCAGGGCGCCGCGTGGGTGCTGCGAACCGACTCGGGCGAGAGTCTCGCGCTCTCCGAGGGCACGGAGCTCGACGCGCTCAAGAAGGACAAGGTGGGCCAGGAGGTCACCGTCTACGGCGAGAAGGTCCAGGGCAAGCTCGGGCCCGAGGCTCAAGCTCAAGGACCACATCGCCTGGTGGATCATCCTTTTGTGCCACGCAGCCATCGGCCTGGGGACCTACTTCGGCGGCTGGCGCATCGTGAAGACCATGGGCTCGAAGATCACCAAGCTGCAGCCCTACGGCGGCTTCTGCGCGGAGACGGGGGGCGGCGTGACCATCCTCGCCATGAGCCACTTCGGCATCCCGGTCTCGACGACTCACACCATCACCGGGGCGATCATCGGCGTCGGCGCCACGCGGCGGCTCTCGGCGGTGCGCTGGGGCGTGGCGCGGACCGTGGTGTGGGCGTGGGTGCTCACCATCCCCGCCTCGGCGCTGGTCGCGGCGCTCGTCTACCTCCCCTTCAAGATCTTCGGCTCGTAGAAGAGCGTTCGAACGGCCGCCCGGCCGAGGGAATGGCCAGCGAAGACGCTTGTTTGACGGTTGGGAGATCGACCCCTACGATGCCGCTCCTGCGGCCGCTTCGTGTTCCTCACCGCCGCCGAGCACCCTGAATGCCGCTTCTTCTTGGTCCCGTCGCCGCTGCGCTCGTCCTCTTCTCCGCTGGCGCCGAGCCCGTTGCTCCCCTGGTCGACGCCGACCGCCCCGACGCCGCCGTCTCCGTCGCTCCCGTCACCGCCCCTGCCGGCCCGGCGACCGCTCCCGACGCGAGCGCGGCCGCGGCCTCGGCAGATGCGGGGACGGCTTCGCCCGCGAGCGCCGATGCGGAGGAGCCACCGCCTCCCGAGGCGACCGAGGCGGCGACCGCCGAGGAGCCCGCCGCCCCGTCGCCCGACCTGCCCGAGGACCCGGCCACCACCAAGAAGCAGGACGAGGCCAGCCGCGAGATGGAGGAGCTCAAGGCCGCCGAGGCCGCGGTGGTCGACGAGAGCGCCAAGCGCGCCGCGAGCTCTACCGCGCGATGCGCCGCGCTGGCCCGGCGAGCCCTCTGCGCCAGAGGCTGGGCGACGCCCTGGGCCCAGGCCGCGCGCTGCCGGTGGTCCCCGACGACGGCGAGATGGAGGCGGCCGCGCTCGCGGAGATCGGCTCGTTCGACATCGAGAAGGCCACGAAGCTCTACGACATCCCCATCGAGATGCACCCGCTGGTGGCGGAGTTCATCCACTTCTTCCAGGTGCCGGCGCGCAAGCACTTCGTCCGCTGGCTCAGCCGCAGCGGGCACTACCTGCCGATGATGAAGAAGGCGCTGCGCGAGGCGGGCCTGCCCGAGGACACCGTCTACCTCTCCATGATCGAGAGCGGCTTCGCGCCGGTGGTCCAGTCCAAGGCCAAGGCCGTGGGCCTGTGGCAGTTCATCGAGCCGACCGGCAAGCGGTTCGGCCTGCGCATCGACTTCTGGGAGGACGAGCGGCGCGACCCGGTCAAGTCCACCTACGCCGCCGCCGCCTACTTGAAGGAGCTCTACACCGAGTTCGGCGACTGGCGCCTGGCTTGGGCCGGCTACAACTCCGGCGCGGGCACGGTGCGCCTGGCGACCCAGAAGGCGAAGTCGCCCGACTTCTGGAAGCAGATAGAGACCAAGCGCGCCTACAAGCAGGAGACTCGCCACTACGTGCCCAAGCTGATGGCCGCCGCGCTCATCAGCAAGCACACCCGGTTCTTCGGCTTCCAGGACGCGGAGATCCTCCCCGAGCCGCCGCTCGACTACGAGGACGCCGAGGTGCCGGAGGCGACCGACCTCGACGTCATCGCCCGCGCCGCCGGCACCACGGTGGACGTGCTCAAGGACCTCAACCCCTCGCTGCGCCGCTGGTGCACGCCGCCGTCGAAGAGCCCGACCGACCTCTACAAGATCCACCTGCCGCCCGGCACGGCCGAGACGTTCGCGCAGGAGTTCCCGAAGATCGCTCCGAAGGACCGGATGCACTTCGCCGTTCACGTCGTCGGCAAGGGCGACACGCTCAGCAAGATCGCCCAGAAGTACGGCAGCGCCACCGAGGCGATCATGCGCGCCAACGGCATCCGTGACTCCCGCTACCTCAAGCTCAAGACCGAGCTCGTCGTCCCCGTGCCGCGCGGCGGCGGGGGCTCGGCGCGCGAGTCGCTCGTGCAGTCGGCGCGCCGGCAAGGGTTCAAGGCCGCCCCCACCGAGGAGGAGGTGCCCGCAGCCCCGCCTCCGCCGCGCAAGTCGAAGAGCGGCGCGCTGGCCGGAAGCTCGCGCACGGTCACCGAGAACGGCAAGACCAAGACCATCTACGCGGTGGCCGACGGCGACAGCCTGTGGAGCATCGCCCGGAGGTTCGACGTCAAAGTCGCCCAGCTCAAGGACTGGAACGGCATGGTGGGCGCCGTGAAGCTGCGCGTGGGAGAGGAGCTGAACGTCTTCCCGGGCGCCAAGGCGGAGCCGCAGAAGCGGGCTTCGGACTCTGGGCCCCAGGCTTCGGGCAGCGCGGCGACGGCTTCCTCGTCGGCGGTGGCTCCGGCCTCCACCGAGAAGGACAAGTCGAAGGCGGCGGCGGCGCCGGTCCCGGCTTCAGGCAAGCACGTGGTCGAGCAGGGCGAGTCCCTGTGGACGATCGCCCGCAAGTACCAGGTCCATGTCGAGGAGCTGAAGCAGTGGAATGGCCTCGACAAGAAGAAGCTGAAAGTCGGTCAAGAGCTGTTGGTCCGGCCCCCCTGACGGCCCTTTTGACAAGGCCCAAAACGGGGGCTGCGAGGTTTGACTCACCCTAGTGCACCTGCTAGGTAAACGAGCGGCCAAACTGCGGTAATGCCTGGAAAACGCGCGTACCGAGGGCTGTTGAAAGAGGGCAGGTTTCGGCGTGCGGTGACCAGGGCATCACCAAAGAGCCGTTTTCAACCACCCGGTAGCCCCGACCACAGGGGCGCAAGAGGCGTCTTATGAACGTTCAGGACCCGCGAAAGATCCGCAACGCAGGCCTTTTCGGACACCAGGGAGCCGGTAAGACCTCGCTCGCCGAGGCGCTGCTCTTCTCGGCCAAGGCGCTGCCCAAGTTCGGCTCTGTCGCTGAAGGCACCAGCAACCTCGACACCGAGCCCGAGGAGGTCAAGCGCAAGGCGTCCATCGCGCTGCACCTGGGCGCCGGCGGCTGGAAGGAGCACAAGATCAACGTGCTCGACACCCCGGGTGACTCCAACTTTTTCCAGGACACGCGCGCGGCCATCACCGCGGTGGACATCGCCATCATCGTCGTCGACGCCATCGCCGGCGTGCAGGTCCAGACCGACCGCACCTGGGGCTACGCCACCGACGCCAGGCTCGCCCGCCTCATCTTCGTCAACAAGCTCGACCGCGAGCGCTCGGACTTCGAGACCGCGCTCAAGGACATCAAGGAGTCGCTGACCGACAAGGCGACCCCGGTGCAGATCCCCATCGGCAAGGAGCACGAGTTCGTCGGCGTCGTCGACCTGCTCTCCATGAAGGCCCTCAAGTACAAGGCCGACATGTCCGGCCAGGTCACCGAGGAAGAGATCGCCGAGGACATGAAGGTCGCCGCCAAGAAGGCGCACGAGGCCCTCGTCGACGCGGTCGCCGCCACCGACGACAAGCTGACCGAGAAGTACCTCGAGGTCGGCGACCTGTCGCCCGACGAGCTCAAGGGCGGCTTCGCCAAGGCCATCGCCTCCGGCGCCATCGTCCCCGTGTTCTGCGGCTCCGGCAGCAAGAACATCGGCGCCTCCGCGCTGCTCGACTTCCTCGTCACCGGCTGCCCCTCGCCCGCCGACCACGCGCCCATCAAGGTCACCGACGTCAAGACCGGCGCCGAGAGCGAGCGCAAGTGCGACCCCGCCGCCCCGGTCTCCGCGCAGGTGTTCCGCACCATCGTCGACCAGTTCCTGGGCAAGCTGACGCTCTTCCGCGTCTGGTCCGGCACGCTCGGCGGCGACGGCCAGCTGCAGAACACCACCCGCCAGGCCACCGAGCGCTACACCCAGCTGCTCAACATGACCGGCCGCAAGACCGAGCCCTCGCCGGGCGCCATCGCCGGCGACATCGCCGTGTTCGCCAAGCTCAAGGAGACCGGCACCGGCGACACCCTCTGCGACCCGAAGAGCGTGGTGAAGCTGCCCGACCTGCCCAAGACCAAGCCGGTCATCACCTACGCCCTCAAGCCCAAGACCAAGGCCGACGAGGACCGCATCGCCCAGGCGCTGCACCGCCTGGTCGAAGAGGACCCCTGCCTGGAGCTCAGCCGCGACGTCGAGGCCGGCGAGACCCTCATCGGCGGCGTCGGCCAGACGCACATCGAGGTCACCGTCGAGCGCCTCAAGCGCAAGTACTCGGTCGACGTCGACCTGCTCCCCCCGAAGATCCCCTACCGCGAGACCATCAAGGGCTCGGCCAAGAACGTCGAGGGCAAGCACAAGAAGCAGTCGGGTGGCCGCGGCCAGTTCGCCGTCTGCTACATCGACCTCGAGCCGAACGTGCGCATGGCGGGCTACGAGTTCGTCGACGACATCGTCGGCGGCGCCATCCCCCGCAACTTCATCCCCTCGGTCGACAAGGGAATCCGTGCCCAGCTGCCCAAGGGCGTCGTCGCCGGCTACCCCATCGTCGACGTCAAGGTCCACCTCATCGACGGCAAGTACCACGACGTCGACTCCTCGGACTTCTCGTTCCAGATGGCCGGCTCCAAGGGCTTCAAGGCCGCCTTCCCCCAGGCGCGCCCCTGCCTGCTCGAGCCGATCATGAACATCGAGGTGACCATCCCCGAGGAGTGCACGGGCGACGTCATCGGCGACATCAACCAGCGGCGCGGCCGCGTGATGGGCGTCGACACCAAGGGCAAGAACCAGATCATCAAGGCCCAGGCGCCGATGGCCGAGCTGCTCACCTACGCGCCCGACCTGCGCTCCATCACCAGCGGCCGCGGCTCGTTCACCATGGAGCCCAGCCACTACGACGAGGTTCCCGGGCCGATCGCCGAGAAGGTGATCGCCGCGGCCAAGGGCAAGATGAAGGGCGAGGAGGAGGAGGAGGAGTAATCCCTCTCTTCACGCGCTAGCTGAATCCGGAGGGCCGGGCCGCAAGGTCCGGCCCTCCGCGCATGTTCGGACGCAACTGCAGCGCCAAGGTCGCCAAGGGACCAAGGTCGCCAAGGTTCTGGGGTCGGCTCTTTGCTGCTCAAAACGTCGAGCCCACCGAGAGCAGGTAGAAGGCGTCGCCGCCCGCCTCCAGCCGCGAGAAGCGGACGAAGCGCTGCCTCAGCGCGCCGGTGACGGGCTCGTAGGTGGGGTAGAGGAACTCGACCAGCGGCCCGCTCTCGAAGTCGAAGCTCGAGGCCCAGGTCGTCGGCGCACCGGTGCCGGCGAGGTAGCTGGTGATGAAGCGTTCGCCCAGGTGCCAGCCGAGCGCGACTCCCAGGGCCTGCTGCAGCCTCACCGCCGGGTCGAGCTTCCTGAACCACAGGAACTGGTAGGCCAGGTCGACGCCGGCATGCGGCATGAAGAACGGCCCGGCCCAGGTGGTGCCGCTGGGGCTTCCGATGAGCGCGCCGGCGAGGATGCCGACCGAGATCCCCATCAGGCCGGAGTGGTGCATGCCGCCGCTGGCGTCGGGCAGGCGCTGGCCGGCGATGAACCGGGCGTCGAGGCTCGCGTGGAGCAGCGGCAGATCGTACGAGGCCCGCTGGCCATATCCGCCGGCGCCCGACAGCCCGACGCCCCAGTAGAAGAACTTGCGGGGTGCCTCCACCGGCGCAGGCGGTGGAGCGGACGCGGGCGCCAGCGAGGGCGGCGGCGGCGGAACCAGGGAGGGAGGAGGAGGTTCGAGCGGCGGCGGAGGAGGCATCGCGAGGGCCGTCGCGGTCGCCGCCTCCGCGGGAAGGGCCGCCCGTGAGTCCGGAAGGCTCACCCAGTGGGTGGGAACCGCCAGGAACAGCCACGCCGCCGCCGCCGCGCACAGAGCCATGACGAACTCCTCTCCTGCTCGTTCGTGCCCGGTCGAGCCCTCTTGATTGCGGACACGCCGCTTGGGTGGCCGGGCCGCGCAGGTCCACAATGGCCGCCCACGCCAAGGAGGCGCTCATGGAGCCGATGTACCTGGAGATCGTCATCGAGCAGAAGGAGCTGGCCCGGAGCGGTGTGGACGGCGACGCGATCGAGCGCGCGGTGGAGCAGGCGGTGGAGCGCTCGAAGATGGGCGCCCTGACCGGCGGCGGGAGCGGGACCCAGAGCGTGATCATCGAGGTCGAGCTGTTCGACGAGGCGCGGCTGGACGAAGGCCTCGCCCTCCTGCGCAGCACGCTGCGAGAGAGCGGGGCCCCAGCGGGCACGGTCATCAAGCAGCTCGAGCCCGAGCTTCCGCATCCACGCGCTCTAGCGCACGCCCCCGCCTTCGCAGCGAGCGCCGAGGCTGGGCGTCCCTCGAGCTCGCCGGAACCCTGCGCCGAGCCGCACTGTTGGACGTGAAGGCGGTCGTCGATGGGCTCTGCGCCGAACACCGAGTGGCTGGAGCTGGCCGAAGACGGCGCTCTGCGTGGGGCGTTCGGCCCCTGGCTGGGCGAGCATCCAGACCTGCGGTCGATGGTGCTGCTCGACGAGCTCGGACGGCCCATCGCGACGGACCACCACCCGGCGGTGCGGGCGCTGCGAGGTGAGGTGTTCCAGGCGGAGGCGCAGTGCTGGATCTCGCGGAGCACCGGCGCGCGGCAGGCCTTCGGCGTCTCCTCGGCTGGGCGCCGCATCGTGCTGGAGCCCGCCGGCAGGCGGCCGCTGCTGGAGCTCTCGAGCCGGTTGGCGGCGCCGCTGCTGGCCGCCGACGACCCCGAGGGCCTGGCGACGCAGGTGCTCGGCCGGCTGGCCTTCGCCCTGGGCGCGGAGGCGCTCGCGGTGCTCTCCGTGGGTTCGAACGAGATCGCGACGCGGGCGACGTGGGGGGCTTGGCCACGCGAAGCGCTACCCTCGGACACCGCCCCTTGGCTCAGGGCCGCCGCCTCCGAGCGCTCGCAACAGGTTCGTTCGACGAGCCTGGGTCTGCTCGGTGAGTCCTGGGCGGTCGCGCTCCGACGGCGGCAGATGGAGTGGGCCGGCGCCGTGGCTTTCGCGGTCGACGGCAAGACGCGGCTGCTGGTCCTCGCCCTGCGAGACTCCTCCGGATTGGCCGACGAGGAGCGGACCGCGCTCGAGGGCGCCGTCGCCACCTGGCGCGAGGTGCTCCATCACGGGCGCTACCGGGACGTGGAGGCGCGTGCCGGCTCCCGGATGAAGGCGCTCGGCGCCGCAGCCCTCGAGCACCGGGGGGACCCGCTGCGCAGCCTCCTGCGCCTGCTGGTGGCCCAAGCCTGTGAGCTGACCCGCGCCCGGTACGGAGCGATGGGGGTGCTCAACCCGGAGCACTCCGAGCTGGCGGACTTCATCACCGTGGGCGTCACCGACGAGCAGGCGGCGCGCATCGGCCACCTGCCACAGGGACGGGGGCTGCTCGGCGCGGTCATCCACGAGGGGAGGACGCTGCGCGTCGCCGACCTCGCGACCGACCCGCGCGCCTCCGGCTTCCCCGCCCACCACCCCAGCATGCGGACGTTCCTCGGCGTGCCGCTGCGGGTGGGGGACGAGGTCTTCGGCAACTTCTACCTGACCGACAAGGAGGGGGGCGCCGAGTTCACCGAGGAGGACGCGCGCTTGCTCGAGGCGTTCAGCGCCCAGGCCGCGGTCACCGTGGCCTACGCCCGGGAGATCGGCGAGCAGCGCCGGCTGCTGGGCGCCGTCCTGCGCCAGGCCCCGCACGGAATCCTCTTCGTGGTCCCCGACGACGTCATCGCCTTCAGCAACGAGGCGGCCCGGCGGATGCTCGGCCTGCCTGCCGAGGGCCCGGTGCGGCGCAGCTACCTGCTGCAGGACGCGGAGGGGCGGACCCTCCCCTTCGAGCGCCGCCCCGCGTCCCGGGCGCTTGCGGGGGAGGTGATCGACCACCTGGAGGTGCGCATCGAGCGGGCCGACGGGACGGGGCTGCCGGCGCTCACGAGCGCGGCGCCGGTCCGCTCCGAGACCGGCGCGCTCCTGGGCGCCGTCGTCGTCCTCCAGGACTTGACCCCGTTCAAGGAAGCTCGAGCGCGTGCGCGAAGAGTTCTCGGCGGTGGTCGCCCACGACCTGCGCAGCCCGCTGCAGGCGATGACCGTCCCGCTCGACGCCCTGCTGCGCCAGGCCCGCTCCGGCCAGGTGCGCACGAGCGTCGCCACCCTGGAGCGGATGCGTCACGCCGGGGCGCGCCTGGAGCACCTCATCCGCGACCTGCTCGACGCGGCCCGCATCGAGAGCGACCGCTTGCGCGTCGACCCCCGCCCGGTGGCGCTGCCGGCCCTGGCCGCCGCGCTGGCCCGGCAGATCGCCCCGACCATCGCCAGCCACCCCATCACCGTGGAGGTGCGAGGCCAGCCCCCGCCGGTCCGCGCCGACCCGCTCCGGGTCGAGCAGGTGTTGACCAACCTGGTCGAGAACGCCGCCAAGTACTCGAAGGACGGCTCGCCCATCGCGCTGGAGATCGCCCAGGACGGCGGGGGCGTCGCGGTGTCGGTGGCCGACCGCGGGCAGGGCATCGCCCCCGAGGACCTGCCGCGCCTGTTCGACCGCTATTACCAGACCGCCCGGGCCCGGAAGCAGCGCTCGGGCCTGGGGTTGGGCCTCTACATCGCCAAGGGCGTGGCCGAGGCGCACGGCGGACAGCTCACGGTGGAGAGCCGCCCGGAGGTGGGGAGCACGTTCCGGCTGTGGCTGCCCGCCGACCGGGGGGAGCTGGCCGAGGGCAGCGAGGTCACTGAGCCGGCTTGAGCCGCTCGCCCGCGCGGGCGACGACGGTGACCGTGCTCTGGTCGTCGAGCGCCAGCCCGTCGCCGCGCTCCTCGGTCTTGTCGATGGCGATGACGTCGCCGCGGAACAGGCGCGCGAACGAGGCGTTCTTGGGCGTCTGGTGCTTGTCCTGCAGCGCCAGCCCCACGCGCCCCTCCGGCCCGCAGCCGATGTAGCGCTGGCGGCCCTTGGAGGCGAGCGGCTCGCTGACGATGCGGAAGAGCCGGCCGGGAGGCGTCGCCGGCCAGCCCTCGCCGGGCGCGGCGAAGAGCATGTAGCTCATCTTCAGCGCCTCCTTGTGCAGCCCGGCCTGCCGCGCGATGTCCGCCACCAGCCGCGGCGGCTCCCACGGGCGCTCGGCGTGGCACCAGTCCGACTCCTTGACCAGCGCGGGGCAGTGGCCCTTGAAGAGGCACGGGCTGCGCACGGCGAAGCCCTTGTCGAGCATCAGGTCGCGCACCTGGAGCAGCGCGCGGGAGGTCTCGCGCAGCGCCGGCTCGATGACCAGGACCGAGCCGCCGGGCTTGACCCGCGTGAAGGCCTTCTCGAGCACGCCGGCGCGCCGCGGGGCGGCATCGGGCGCCTCCGGCCACAGCTCGTTGACGACGTGCGAGAGCGTGACCAGGTCGTAGGCCGGCTTGCCGGGGCTGGTGCTCGGGCCGTCCGGCGGAGGGTCGCCGCGCTGGCCGTTCCAGGCGCGGGTGTAGAGCGCCTCGCCGGCCTCGCCCGCGAGCGCGCGCGCGAGCCTCCATCGCCGCGGGGCTTCGGTCGGCCGCGGTGATCTCGCTGGCGCCGGCGTCCATGCACGCGAAGGAGACCGGGCCGGGGCCGGAGCCCAGGTCGCAGACCTGCCGCGGGCGCTGCGGCAGCTCCTGCAGCGCGTGGCGGGCCTGGGCGTAGGAGACCGGCCAGTAGAAGAGCAGGTAGCCGCCGAGCAGCTTGGGGTCCTCCATGTAGCGGGCGCCGGCGAGCTCGCGGTCGCGGGTCAGCCCGCGGGAGAGCGTGCGCACGGCCGCCGACACCTCGCGCATCTCGAGCGGCAGCAGGCGGTCGGGCGGCCCCTCCTTCATCTTCCGGGCGGTCCGCCAGACGGCGATGAGCCGGGGGATCCACCTCTGCAGGTCGCGAACGATGGCGTCCATCAATGTTCCTCGTCTCTTCGAAGGTCCAACAATCGGGCGGGGCGGGCTTCAGGCACCGCGCAGCGACAGCGCCTTGCCCACGCGGCCGACGGCCACCAGCCAGGCGGCGGTGCGCAGCGAGACCTTGCGCGACTTCGCCAGGGAGGCGACCCGCTCGTAGGCCTCCTTCAAGGTGCGCTCGAGCTCGGCGTTGACGCGGTCCTCGTCCCAGGAGAACTGCTGCAGGTTCTGCACCCACTCGAAGTAGCTGACGACGATGCCGCCGGCCGAGGCCAAGAGGTCGGGGACGACGATGATTCCCCGGCGCTCGAGCAGGGCGTCGGCCTCGGGCAGGGTGGGGGCGTTGGAGCCCTCGACCACGATGCGCGCGCGCACCTCGGTGGCGTTCTGGGCGGTGAGCGCCCCCTCCAGCGCGGCGGTGACCAGCACGTCGCAGTCGAGCGTGAGGACCTGGTCGCGCGAGAGCGCCTGGCCCGGGAAGCCCTTGACGGTGCCCTGGGCCTTGACGTGCTCGAAGAGGGCGCGCACGTCCAGGCCCTCGGGGTTGGCGACCCCGCCGAAGGCGTCGCACACGCCGACGACCACCGCGCCGTCCTCGGCGAGCAGGCGGGTCGCGTGGCTGCCGACGTTGCCGAACCCCTGGATGACGACCCGCGCTCCGCGCACGGTCATGCCCACGTCGCGCAGGATCTCGCGGCAGACGAGGAGCACGCCTCGCCCGGTGGCGGTGTCGCGCCCGCGGCTGCCGTAGAGCTCGACCGGCTTGCCGGTGACCACCGCCGGGGCGTGGCCGTGGTAGCGCGAGTACTGGTCGAGGATCCAGGCCATGACCTGGGGGTTGGTGTTGACGTCGGGAGCGGGGATGTCGCGGGTGGGCCCGATGACGTCCTGCAGTTGGTCCACGTACTTGCGGGTCAGGCGCTCGAGCTCGCTGACGCTCATCGTCGCCGGGTCGCAGGCGATGCCGCCCTTGGCGCCGCCGAAGGGGACGTTGACCACCGCGGCCTTCCAGGTGACGAGCTGCGCCAGCGCGCACATCTGGTCGCGGTCGACCGACGGGTGGAAGCGCAGGCCGCCCTTCATGGGCCCGCGGGCGTTGTCGTGCTGCACGCGCCAGCCGGTGAAGGTCTTCAGCTCGCCGTTGTCGAGCGTGATCGGCACGTGCACGCGGACCTCGCGCAGCGGCGTGCCGAGCATGGAGACCATCGCTTCGCTGACGTCGAGGAGCCGGGCGGCCTTGCGGAAGTAGGTGTCGGTGGCGGCGGCCACGTTCATGGTGAGTCTCCCCAGGCTGCTCGCGGCGAGCAGGCCGGGAGACTACCACGCAACCTCAGGGCGCCTCGGGGGAACTCGGGGGCGACGGCGGGCGGGCGGGCAGGGCGGTCTCCCGTCGCGGGGAGCAGAGGTGCGACAGCCGCGCGAGCGCGTCGAGGACCTCGTCCAGCACCTCGGCGCGTGCCTTGGGCCCCGCGGCGCGGACCACCGCGCCCAACCGCGCGCCGCCCCGCCCGACCCTTTCGAGATCGCCCGGATCCGGCTGGGCCGCGGCGCGCCAGACCGAGCAGTCGAGCGCCTCGTCGAGCAGGGAGCGCATGGCGCCGCCCTCCTCCTCGCCGGCGAGGCGCGCCGTCTCCTGCGAGGCGAGCGACGCCAGGCGCCAGAGCAGGGCGTGCAGCTCGTTGGCCGGCGACGACCAGCGGGCGAAGGGGACGCCGGCCGCGAGCTCGCCGAGCTCGGTCCCGAGCGCGCAGGCGGTCGGCTCGGCGTCCTCCACCTCGGGGAAGAGCGCCAGCAATTCGCGCAAGGTGGCGGTGGCCGTGGCGGAGCGGGGGCCGAACGAGCCGAGCAGCCGCACGGCAGGCGAGCCCGGCCGCAGCGAGCGGGCCGGGACGCGCAGCACGGCGTACCCGCTGCGGCCCTGGAAAGCCAGCGGCCGGTGCAGGTCGGCGGCGTCGTGCAGCGCGCCGCGGTCCAGGGCCGCCGACAGGGCGCGGTCGACGAAGAACACCTGCAGCCCGGGGTGGCCTCTCAAGGTGAAGTGCCGGTCGCGCGGCAGGGGCCGGCCTGCCTCCAGCGCCAGCGAGTCGGCGAGCACGCGGGGCAGCCCCCGCGCGAGGGCGAGCTCGGCCACGCTCCGGCTGTATCCCAGCTGGGGCGGGAAGAGCCCCTCCGGCCGGTACACCCACTCGCCCAGGGCCTCGCGGTTGGCGGCATCGCTCAGGTCCAGCTGGCGCATCGCCTCGAGCGGCGGGGCGAGCGGAAGGAAGGCCCCCCCGGACGCGGTCGCCAGCAAGGAGAGCTGCCCAGTGCTCGCGCGCTCGGCGAGCTTCTGGAGTGCGCGCTCCTCCCCCCAGCGAAGCAGCCGGGAAGTCACTCCCGAAGACAGGGCCACCTCCAGCCGGAGCGCGCTGTCCTGCTCGAGGGGCGCCAGGGCCGCACGCAGCCCCTCTGCGAGCGCATGCACCTCGGCAGGGGCCTCCGGGACGGGCAGGGACAGGTCCAGGACCAGCGCCACGTACGCGCGCTTCATGGCCGGAAGGTAGGGACTGCCGGCCCAACGCCGACTCCGTACCGCCCGCTCGAATCGGCCGAGTCTTCTTTGCGAGTTAGTCGGTGCTCTGTGGGTGCGAACATTCGGTTGTCAATCGGCGTTGTCTGCGGTACATAGACGTTGAAAGATTCTTTTCCCGTTGAACGCAAAGGAGAATGTCTATGAAAGCCCGGACGGCCACCGCGGCGAAGGCGGAACCCGTGGTCCCCAACGCCTCGGAGATGCTCAAGGCGCTCGCAGACCAGATCCGCATGTGGCGCAAGCGCCATGCGATGACCCAGGCCGACCTCGCCCTGCGCTCTGGCATCTCGGTGTCGTTCATCTCCATGATCGAGCGGGCCGAGCGCAGCCCCAGCTATGAGACGCTGTTCGAGGTTGCACGAGCTCTGGATATCCCGATCTCGGAATTGTTCCGGACCGAGAACGAGCCGCCCATCGACGACGGGTACTTCCGCAAGCTGGTCGACTTCGCCCGTGGCGCGCACCTGTCCCGCCGCCAGGTGGAGCAGCTCATCTCGGTGGGGCGCGCGATGTACGAGCTGCCCGAGGTGAGCGCGGTCGCGGTGGAGCAGCGGGTTCCGGCCAGCCGCCGCTGCAGCATCCCCGGCTGCAACCGCCCGCTGCTCGCCAAGGGCCTGTGCCCTTCGCACTACCGCCGCAAGCTGCGCCAGAAGGGCACCAAGTAGGCTGGCGGCAGACTTCGGGCAAGACGAGCCGACGAACGAGGCCGGACCGGGCAGGCGCCCGGGTCCGGCCTCGGTGTCTATACCCCCCGACCCCTCTCCGGCAGCTCCGGCAAGCGGAGAGGGGGAACCCGCTCTGGGCTCCGAGGCGACTCTGCGCGGGCGAGCCTCGACCTCTAGGCGAGGGTCATGGGCGAGGCCGGGAAGGCGAGCAGCCTGGCGGCGCCGCTGGGGAGCACCGAGTCCCGGCGTGCGCCCGGATCGTTCACCGAGAGCAAGAGCCTCGGCAGGCTCGGGGATGTCGGAGACCGGCATCGCCTCGCTGCCGGCATTCAGCCAGACGCGCACGGTCGAGCCCTGCCCGACGCGGTCGATCACCAGCATGCGGCCCTGGGCCCGCACCAGCCGCAGCCGGCCGGCGCGCAGCGGCTCGAGCTCGCGCCGCAGCCTGGCCAGGGTGGCGATGAGCCGCTGGGTCTGGTTGGGCTCCGCCCCGAGGGCAGGCATCGGCAGCCGCTCGGGCCAGACGTCCTCGTCGCCGGAGCCGGGAGCCGTCCCGGCCAGCCCCAGCTCGGTGCCGTACTGCAGGGCGATCGGCTCGGGACGCACGAAGAGGTAGGTCAGCGCCAGGCGGAGGCGGTCGTAGAGGACGGCCTGGGAGAGGAACCGCGTAGTGTCGGGATGGTCGAGGAAGAGCAGGAAGAAGCCCGGGTCGAAGGGGCCCGCGCGGAAGCGGTCGAAGCTGGTGCGCTGCCAGAACCCAGCCGCGTCCTCGCCTCCTCGCGCGAAGAAGGCCAGCATGGCCTGGCGGTGCTGGAAGTCGGTGGCGAGGTCGGCGCCGCGGTCCTCCGCGAAGCGCGCGGGGTTGTCGCCCCGGACGTCCCCGACGAGCAGCAGGTCGGGGTGCTTGCCGCGCAGCCGGAAGCGGAGCTCGGCCCAGAAGTCCGCCGGCGCGTCGTCCAGCTCGCACAGCCGCAGGCCGTCGACCCCACGGCTCGCCAGGCTCTCGGCGGCCTTGAGCGCATAGCGCCGGGCCGGGCTGCCCTCGGCGAGGTCGAGCCGCGGAGTCTTGAGCCCCTCGGTGCTCAGGTCGACCCGGAACCACGGCGCGAAGCGCGAGCGCCGGCGCCGCTCGAGCACGTCCTGGTAGGCCGGGTGAGAGGGGTGGACGCGGGTGGCGGCGAAGTCCACCACCACCTTCATCCCGCGGCCGTGCGCGTCGTCGAGCAGCCGGGTGAGCGCGGCGTCCCCACCCAGAGCCGGATCCACTCCGAGCAGGTCGGTGGACGCGCGCCGCAGCGGCGAGGGGGAGGGCTGGACGGGGCTGAGCAGCAGCGCCCCCACTCCCAGCCCCTGCAGGTAGCCCAGGCTCTCGCGGACGCCGTCGAGGTCGCCGCCGTAGCAGGTCTGCGCGGTCGAGGGCGCCCTCCGGGACCGCACGGTCGGCGAGGCCGGTGAGCCAGCGCCCCGCAGCCAGCGGTCGACGACGATGTCGTAGAAGAGCGCGCTGGCGGGCCAGCCCGGCGGGCGCGCGCGCGAGGAGCGGGGCTCGGGCAGCTGGAAGTAGTGCTCGGGCGCGCCGCTGAAGCCGAAGGTGGGCCGGGTGCGCGGCTTGAGCGGGCCCAGCTGCGCCTCGGCGCGCAGGAGCCGCCAGTCGCCGCGGCTGGCCTGGACCTCGAGCGGCGCGAAGACCCGGCGCCGCGGGTCCTTGGGGTCGTCCTGGATCCACACGTGCGAGGGCTCGCAGGTGCGGTCGGCGACCTCGAGGTGGAAGACGGCGCGCCCTTCCTCGGTGAGGCGTACGTGGCGGCGGTCGGGGGCGAAGAGCAAGGGCGGCGCCGTACCGCCGACGACCATGAGGTTGTTCTCGAAGACCTCGCCGCGGTCGAGCCGGGCCGTCGGGTCGCGCACCCAGGCCAGCCCGTTGACCAGGAACTTGTAGCGGTAGACCCCCGGCTCCAGGTCGAGCTCGCAGGCGTACAGACCCTTCGAGACCTCGGCCATCGGAGTGGGACGGGTCCAGTCCGGGAAGTCGCCGGCCAGCTCCACCCGCTGGCCCGAAGGGCCGTTCCAGCGGAACGAGCAGGGAATGGTGGTGACGGTGGCGGTCGGCGAACCCATGGTCGGCCGTCTTCTACCACCGCGCGCGCGGTCGTACGAAACACCACGGCCCGACGCCGCGAGGCGCCGGGCCGTGGTCTGTTGCGGGTTGCCTAGGCTGCTAGCCGGCTACGGCCGCGCCTTGTGCACCTTGAGCGGGTCGAGGTCCTTGCCGGCGCCATGGCAGACGGCGCAGGTCTCGATCGGCTCGGTCGGGCTCATCATGTAGGTGTTGAGCATCATGTGGCCCTTGACCGCGTCGCTGTCGTGGCAGCTGCCGCACGCGCTGGACTGCGGCGGGATGAACTGGGTGTCGGTCACGGCGTACGAGGTGCCCGTGCAGTAGTTGTCGGTGTCGGTGGTCGGGTCCTCGGAGCAGGTCCAGGTCTCCATCTTGGTGGGCAGCAGGTCCTCCTTCGGCAGACCGAAGGTGCCCGCCTTGTGGCAGCCGAGGCAGTTGCCGATGTCGCCGGGGTAGGCGCCGGTGGCGGTGCTCTGGTTGCCGGCGGGGTTGGCGGCGGTCGGCGCGGGGTTGCCGCCGAGGGTGTACGGGTTGGCCAGCTCGGCGCCCATGTGGATCTTGTGGACCATCGTGGCGAGGTTGACGGACTCGGGGGTGACGCTCCAGTGGGCCGTCGCGTCGTCGGGCATCATCTCGAAGCGCGACCGGCGCTCCTCGTTGACGTTGTTCGGGTTGTGGCAGAACGCGCAGTAGCGGGCGTTGTGGCGGCTGGAGTTGGAGTGGAAGCCCAGGTCCACGTGGCAGGCGTTGCACTTGGCGTCGTCCACGATCTCGCGGCGCGCGACGGCGGTGCCGCCACCGATGGCGCGGTAGACGACCGAGGCGTCCTTGGCGTTCCAGTTCTTGGTGACCGTGCCGATGGTCTCCTTGATGTACGCCTCGACGCCGAAGGCCATGGTGCCAGCGGCGTCCGCGGCGAGCGCCGGGCCGTCGATGGTGAACTGGCCGGCGGTGCCCGTCGAGGTGAGGTGCGCGGCGGTGGCGGCGGCGGCGGTGGTGATGCTGGCGGTCTGGGCGTAGCCGATGGCGGCGGGCTTGCCTGCGCCGCCGAAGTCGGAGGCCGGGCCGGCGACGCTGAAGCGGAAGGTGCCCATCTGCGTGACGTTGGTGAGCACGTCGAAGGGCTGGCCGTCCACGGTGATGGTGAACTTGATGGTCGGCGTGCCGCCGGCGACCACGTTGGTCACGTCGTCGATCTTCACGACGAGGTTCTTGCCCAGGAAGAGCGTGTTGGACGCGGTGTCGTACAGCGGCGAGTGGTACTTCACGATGTCCGCGTCGGCGTGGCAGCCGGCGCAGGTGCCGTCCGCCTTGGCGCCGGCCATGTGGTTGGTGCCGGTCACGAAGTCCACGGTGTAGTGGCACGAGCCGCAGGCCGCGATGGTGGGCTGGGTCTTGTAGTTGTCGGCGTCGGCGCCCTGGTGGCAGGCGGTGCAGTTGCGCGCGGTGTTGCCCGGGGCGGCGAAGACGACGTGGCTGAAGTCCAAGAAGGACTGCTGGTAGCCGACCACCTCGTACTTCCAGGCCGGGGAGTCGCCGGTCTGCGCGCCGCGGTGGATCTTGTGGACCATCACCCGCATGTCCATGGTGTTGCCGGTCTCGACGTCCATGGTCTGGGGCGAGTGGCAGGTCAGGCACAGCTCGACGCCGCGGCGGGTGCCGTGGGCCTGGAGCTTGTCATGGCACTTGTTGCAGGACGCGTCGCTGACGACTTCACGCTTGGCGACGGCCAGACCGCTGGTGGGGTTGAAGTGGTAGCTGGTGCTGAAGGGGTAGCTGACGCCATCGAAGGTGCGCGCGCCGAAGACGGAGATGGTGTGGTCGAGCGCAAGGTTCGGGGCGGCGCGGCCAGCGGTGGGGAAGGTGTAGGTGAAGACGCCGTCGGAGACCTTGGTGTAGTCCTTGGTGACGTCGCCCGTCTTGGAGGTGGCGTTGGCGTTCGAGGCGACCTTGGGCTGCTGGGTCACGCCCGCGCCGTCGACGTACGGGGCGCCGGTGTTGGTGGTGGTGTAGAGCGAGGTGTAGACGCCAGAGGTCGCGTCGCGGGCGGCGAGCATGAAGCGCACCGAGAGCTTCTCCGCGAGGAGATCGATCGGGTTGCCCGCGAGGTCCGTGATCTTGAAGGTGACCTTGGCCTCGGTCGCCGACAGGGACGCCGACTGGACGGTGACCAGGGCGCCGGCGCCGGCCGGGAGGACGGCGTCCTTGCCGTCGGAGATCGTGACGGTGGAGCCGCCGGGGCAGGAGATGGTCTTGACGCCGTTGGCCTCGGTGACGGTGCAGTTCTCGCCGTCCGTGCCGTCGGCGACGGTGAAGGTGGAGCCGTCGGGGCAGGTCACGGTCTTGACGCCGTTGGCCTCGGACAGCGTGCAGTTCTCGCCGTTGGCACCGGTCGCGCCCGTGGCGCCGGTGGCGCCCGTGGTGCCGTCGGTGATGACGACCGACGTCGCGCCGCAGGTGATGGTCTTGGTGCCGTCGGTGTTGGTGGCCACGGTGCAGTTCTGGCCGTCGGCGCCGTTGGTGCCGTCCTTGCCGTTGGGCAGCGTGACCGTGGTGCCGTCGGGACAGGTGACGGTCTTGCCGCCAGCGGCGTCGGAGACCGTGCAGGCTTCACCGGAAGGTCCTGCGGGGCCCGGAGGACCCTCGGAACCAGTGTCACCCTTGTCGCCCTTGCAACCAGACAGCGCGAGCAGCATCGAAACGGCCGCCACGGAAACCATCGCCAGGCCCGGGCGGTTTTTGACGTCAACCTGCATGTTGTTCTCCTCCGTCAGAAAAGACACAGCGCTCCTCACTCGCGGGCGGCTGTACTCAAGAATCCCTGCCAGAGTCGCCGGCGGTCCTGGGTATCCCCGGATGGGAAGCGCCAAAACGCACCGCGCGCCCGCGATGAGGCCTCACAACCCCCTGTAAATACAGGCCTCAAGATTGGCTGGCCGGCTGGGCTCCAGCCCGCTGGGAAGCAGATGGAGTGCCCGGTCGTTCAGCACTCGGCAATGATGCCGCTCAATCGGGGGGAGGCGAGCAATAACCGCTACCTCCAGGTAACAGTCGGGCCCCGACCCGCCGGTCCCGCGGCCCATCGTTTCGGCTAGCCGGTGCCGAGTGCAAAACAGTCGGCATACCCATACATGGGGGGCAATTCGTGATTTCTGTCGTCACCGTCCGGTAACGGCAAGAAGCGCCGCGGAGTCGTCGCTCGCGCTGGATGTCGGGGAATTCGAAGGCCTTCGGAAAGCTCTCCCGAAGGCCTTTCGCATGCCCCGACTTCGCTACTTCGCGGCGCGGTATTCGGGCAGCGCGTCGAACTGCAGGTACCGGTAGACCTGCGTGCGCACCGGGTCGATCTTCGACCTGAAGGCGTCGAAGTACTCGGCGGGCGTGGGGAGCTTGCCCAGAAGCGCGGCGAGGGCACCCAGCTCGGCGGAGCCCAGGAAGACCTTCGCGCCGTTACCCATCCGGTCGTCGAAGTTCCGGGTCGAGGTGGAGTAGACCGTCGCGCCGTCCGGCACCCGGGCCTGGTTCCCCATGCACAGCGAGCAGCCGGCCGTCTCCAGTCGAGCGCCGATACCGCTGTAGACCGAGAAGTAGCTCTCCTCCTTGAGCTGCTGCTGGTCCATGCGCGTGGGCGGGCACAGCCAGGTGCGGACCTGGCCGGTGTACTTGGCGCCCTTCCAGAGCTCGCCCGCGGCGCGGAAGTGGCCGATGTTGGTCATGCAGGAGCCCAGGAAGACGTCGTCGATCTTCGTGCCGGCGACCTCGCTCAGGACCTTCACGTCGTCGGGATCGTTGGGGCAGGCGAGGATGGGCTCGGTGATCTCCGCCAGGTCGATCTCGATGACCGCGGCGTACTCGGCGTTCGCGTCCGCGCGCAGCAGCTCCGGCTTGGCCAGCCACGTCTCCACCGCCTCGACCCTGGACTGGAGCGTCTTCGGGTCGCCGTAGCCGTCGGAGACGAGCTTCTTCATCAGCGCGACGTTCGAGCGCAGGTAGGTGGCCACCGTCTCGACGGACAGGTCGACGCAGGCCGCGGCGGCGCTGCGCTCGGCGGCGGCGTCGGTCAGCTCGAAGGCCTGCTCGACGGTGAGGTCCGGCAGGCCTTCCATCTCCAGGATCCGGCCGTTGAAGACGTTCTTCTTGTTCTTCTTCGGGACCGTCAGCAGCCCCGCGCGGATGGCCCACAGCGGGATGGCGTTGACCACGTCCCGCAGGGTGATGCCGGGGTTGAGCTGGCCCTTGAAGCGCACCAGCACGCTCTCGGGCATGTCCAAGGGCATGAAGCCCAGCGCCGCGGCGAACGCGACGAGACCTGACCCCGCCGGGAAGCTGATGCCGATAGGGAATCGGGTGTGGCTGTCACCGCCGGTGCCCACGGTGTCGGGGAGCAGCAGGCGGTTGAGCCAGGAGTGGATGACGCCGTCGCCGGGCCGCAGGGAGACGCCGCCGCGGTCCTGGATGAAGCCCGGCAAGCTGCGGTGCATCTTCACGTCCGCGGCCTTCGGGTAGGCCGCGGTGTGACAGAAGGACTGCATCACCAGCGGGGCCTGGAACCTCAGGCAGGCCAGCTCCTTGAGCTCGTCCGCGGTCATCGGGCCCGTGGTGTCCTGGGAGCCGACGGTCGTCATCCGCGGCTCGCAGGCGGTGCCGGGCAGCACGCCCGGCAGGGCGCAGGCGCGGCCGACCATCTTCTGGGCCAAGGTGTATCCCTGGTTCGGCTTGGGCTCGGGGTTCTTCGCCTGAACGAAGAGGGTCGACGGCGGCAGCCCCAGCGCCTTGCGCGCCTGGTCGGTCAACGCCCGGCCGATGATCAGCGGGATGCGGCCGCCGGCGCGGTACTCATCGGCGAGCGTCTCCGGCGCGAGCTTGAAGGTGGAGAGCAGCTCGCCCGACTGGGAGCGGATCTCGCCGCGCCGGGTGTCGACGACGATCACGTCGCCGGTCCTGAGCCTGCTGACGTCGGCCTTGATGGGCAGCGCGCCGGAATCCTCGGCGGTGTTGAAGAAAATCGGCGCGATGACCCCGCCGAGGATGAGTCCGCCGCGCTTCTTGTTCGGGACGTACGGGATCTCCTCGCCGATGTGCCACTGCACGCTGTTGCAGGCGCTCTTGCGCGAGCTGCCGGTGCCCACCACGTCGCCCACGAAGGCGACCGGCAGGCCTTTCTCGCGCAGCTCGGCGAGGGCCTTCAGTCCGCCCTTGAAGCGGGTCTTGCCCATGGCCAGCGCGTGGAGCGGGATGTCCGGGCGCGTCGAGGCGTCGCCGGCGGGCGAGAAGTCGTCGGTGTTGATCTCGCCTTCGACCTTGAAGACCTGCACCTCGATCGTCTCCGGGACACCCGGCCTGGAGGTGAACCACTCCGCGTCGGCCCAGCTCTGCAGCACCTTCCTCGCCGCGGTGTTCGTCCGGGCGAGAGTCACCACCTCGTCCAGGCCTCTGTAGACCGTGATGCAGGACGAGAGGGCCTTGGCCGCCTCATCGGCCAGCTCGCTCGACTGCAGGGCCTCGAGCAGCGGCGGGACGTTGAAGCCGCCGAGCATCGTGCCCAGCAGCCGGACCGCCTCCTTCTTGGAAAGGACGGGGCTCGCCTTCTCGCCGCGGGCAATCGCGCCCAGGAACTCGGCCTTCACCTTGGCTGCCGGATCGACGCCCGGTGAGACGCGGTCGCGCAGGAGCGAGAGCAGGAGCTCCTCCCGGCCAGAGGGTGGAGCGACCAGCAACTCGCAGACCCCGCGGGCCTGCTGCGGGTCGAGCGGGCGCGGCGGGATGCCCTGCGCTGCGCGCTCCTCCACGTGCTTCAGGTAGGCGTCGATCATCGAATCTGCTCCCCCGGGTTCGGTTGGAATGGGTGGGCCCGTGCTTTGGGCACGAAGGTTTTCTAGCGGGGGGGCTGGCGCGGCGCATCGTCACGATGCATCGCGGCATCGAAGCAGCGACCGTCCCCGGCCCTACGGTTGGGTCGAGGACCACCGGAGGCGGGCTTGCCGCGCCGCCGGTTCCGAAGCGAAGCTCCAACGCTCGGCGGCCGCTGGGCCGTCCGAGCCCGAGGGGACCATGACCACCGACCTGTTCCAATGCCTGCGCGACTTCTCTGCGGCCGACGGAGAGAAGGGCCACCTGTTCAGCCTGCCCAAGCTCGAGGAGGCAGGGTTGGGCGCCGTCTCCCGGCTGCCGGTCAGCCTGCGCGTCGTCCTCGAATCGCTCGTCCGCAACCTCGACGGCAAGCGTGTGCGCGAGCAGGACGTCCGCGCGCTGGCCGGCTGGCAGCCCCGGGCGCCGCGCACCGAAGAGGTGCCGTTCGTCGTCGCGCGCATCCTCCTGCAGGACTTCACCGGCGTGCCCCTCCTGGTCGACCTGGCGGCGATGCGCTCGGCCGTCGCGAAGGAAGGCAAGTCGCCCGGCAGGGTCGAGCCGCTGGTGCCGGTGGACCTCGTCGTCGACCACTCGGTGCAGGTCGACCGCTACGCCAGCCCCGACGCGTTCGGCTTCAACCTGGAGAAGGAGTTCGAGCGCAACCGCGCCCGCTACGAGTTCCTCAAGTGGGGCACCCAGGCGTTCCGCTCCTTCCGCATCGTCCCGCCCGGCATCGGCATCTGCCACCAGGTCAACCTCGAGCACCTGGCGCCGGGGCTGCAGCACCGGGACGGCGTCTACTTCCCGGACTCGCTCGTCGGCACCGACTCGCACACGACCATGATCAACGGCTTGTCGGTGGTCGGCTGGGGGGTCGGCGGCATCGAGGCCGAGGCGGGGATGCTCGGTCAGCCGGTCTACTTCCTGATGCCGGACGTCGTCGGCGTGCACCTGGCCGGCGCGCTGCGCGAAGGCGTGACCGCGACCGACCTCGTGCTGCGCGTGACCGAGCTGCTGCGCAAGGCCAAGGTGGTCGGCAAGTTCGTCGAGTTCTTCGGCGAGGGCGCCGCCAGCCTGGGCGTCGCCGACCGCGCGACCCTCGCCAACATGGCGCCCGAGTATGGCGCCACCATGGGCTTCTTCCCTCCGGACGAGGCGACCTGCCGGTACCTGGAGACGACAGGCCGCCCGCCCACGAGCGTCGAGGCCTTCCGCCGCTACTGGACCGCGCAGGGGATGTTCGGCATGCCGCGCCCCGGGCAGATCGACTACACCGAGGTCCTGGAGCTGGACCTGGCCTCGGTCGTGCCCAGCGTCGCCGGCCCCAAGCGCCCGCAGGACCGGATCGAGCTGACGAACGTCCAGAGGCGCTTCCGCGAGCTGCTGGCGAGCCCCGAGGCCTACGGGCGAAAGGCTGGCGAAGCGCCGCGGCGAGTCGCCGTCGAGCTCGATGGCGAGGGAGCCGAGGTGAGCGGCGGGGGGCGGCAGGACCCGGACTCGATGCCCGACGGCCGCCGGACCAACACCAGCACGCTCACCGAGACCGAGATGATGAACAACCGGCCCACGCCGGACCCGGTGAAGGGGCCACTGCGCGCGGGCTTCAAGTCCGAGCTGGGCGACGGCGACGTGGTCATCGCCGCGATCACCAGCTGCACCAACACCTCCAACCCCAGCGTGATGCTCGCCGCCGGCCTGCTCGCCAAGAAGGCGGTGGCGCGCGGCCTGCGCGTGCGGCCGACGGTGAAGACCTCGCTCGCCCCGGGCTCGCGCGTCGTCACCGACTACCTCGAGAAGACCGGGCTGCAGCCGCACCTCGACCGGCTGGGCTTCCAGCTCGTGGGCTACGGCTGCACCACCTGCATCGGCAACTCCGGGCCGCTGCCCGGGCCCATCGAGGACGCCATCGGCAAGAATGACCTGGTGGTGGCGAGCGTGCTGTCCGGCAACCGCAACTTCGAGGCGCGCATCCACCAGGCGGTCAAGGCCAACTTCCTGATGAGCCCGCCGCTGGTCGTCGCCTACGCCCTGGCGGGCCGCATCGACATCGACTTCGACCGCGAGCCGGTGGGGCAGGACGAAAAGGGCAAGGACGTCTTCCTCAAGGAGATCTGGCCGACCGTCAGCGAGGTCGCCGACCTGCTCGCTGCCGCGCGCGACCCGGAGTCGTACCGCAAGCGCTATCACGACCTCTCCAGCCAGAGCCCGCTGTGGGGCAAGAATCCCCATGGCCTGGGGCGAGGTGTACGGCTGGGATGAGCGAAGCACCTACGTGCGCGAGCCGCCGTACTTCGAGGGCTTCACCGCGCAGCACGGCAAGCCGACGGACGTGCGCGGGGCGCGCGTCCTGGCCATCTTCGGGGACTCGGTCACGACCGACCACATCAGCCCTGCAGGCTCCATCAAGCCCAAGGCCCCGGCGGGGAGCTACCTGCAGTCCCACGGCGTGCCGGTGGCCGACTTCAACAGCTACGGCTCGCGCCGCGGCAACCACGAGGTGATGGTGCGCGGCACCTTCGCCAACGTGCGCATCCGCAACCTGATGGTCCCGGGCAGCGAGGGCGGGGTGACCCGGCTGCAGCCCGCCGGCACCGAGATGTCCATCTACGAGGCGTCGATGGCCTACCGCTCGCAGCAGGTGCCGCTGGTGGTCTTCGCGGGGCAGGAGTACGGCACCGGCAGCTCGCGCGACTGGGCCGCCAAAGGCACGGCGCTCCTCGGCGTCCGGGCCGTCGTCGCCGGCAGCTTCGAGCGCATCCACCGCAGCAACCTCGTCGGCATGGGCGTCTTGCCGGTGCAGCTGCCCGAGGGCACCACCGCCCAGACCCTGGGCCTGGACGGCAGCGAGGTCGTGGACGTCGAAGGGCTGTCGGCGGGCCTCTCGCCGCGCCAGCCGGTCACCGTCGTCATCCACCGCCGGGACGGGAAGGTGGATCGCGTCCAGGCCACCCTGCGCATCGACACGCCCATCGAGGTCGACTACTACGCCCACGGGGGCATCCTGCCCTACGTGCTGCGCCAGCTTCTGGCCAAGGCCTGAGGCCGCGGGACCCGGCGGCGGGGGCGGCGGTCGCCGCCGTCCCGCACCTTCTGGTAGAACGTCGCTCTCGTGCCTCGGGGGGCCGAGCCTCGGAGGACCAGTGGCGGAAGGCGACCTTCCCAAGAAGAAGCGGACCACGACCCATCCCGGGAGCCGGTCGGGTTCGCCCAGGAAGCCAGGCTCGCGCGAGCGGACCACCGGCACGCACGACCGCCAGACCTTCGTCGACGGGCCGCCGCAGAGCGGCAACACCGGCCGCCACGCCTCCAGCGACTCCATCACCGCCGACGGTACCGGCAGCATGCCGTGGGAGAAGGAGGCGCTCGAGGAGAGCGAGGAGATCGAGCAGGACGAGGATGGCGAGGACTTCACCGGCGAGCGCGACTACCCGATTCCCGAGGGCTGGGACCTCGACGACCTGACCAACGAGGAGTTCTGGACCAAGGTCTTCCTCATCGAGCACGCGTTCGAGGAAGGCGGGGTGGAGGCCGGCAAGGCGGCGCTGCGCAAGGCCGGCTTCCTGTCCGAGGGCCACTTCGAGTTCGTCCGCGAGCGCTTCACCGAGACGCACGGCGGCGACACCAACTTCCCGCAGTCGATGATGGACGCGCGCCGCAACCTCCAGCACGCCCAGCTGCGGCTGGCCGTGGGCGCGGAGCTGCTCGAGCCCATCGAGGGCATCTCCATCGAGACCTACGCGACCATCCAGGCGCGCCGGCGGGTCCTGCCGGCCACCGCGGGGGCCTTCGTCCGCCTGCTCGAGGACTACGACCTCACCGAGAAGGTCTGGACGCGCATCGACGCGCTCTGGCAGGCGCGGATCAACGACCCGGCCAACGCCAGCGCCGCCAACTCGGTGGCGGGGGCTTACCGCAAGCACTACGCAGAGGCGGCCCAGCGCTTCAAGGGCACTCCCCGCTGAGAAGGCGCGTCGGACCTGCCTTCGGGTCGAGATTGAGAAAGGCCGTCTCGGGCGTCTCGGGGCGGTACAATCCCTCGCGCACAGGGGGCCAAGCCGGATGCCGGAGCTTCGCCAGAACGTCGCCACCCGCGAGTGGGTCATCATCGCCACCGAGCGCGCCCAGCGGCCGGACCAGTTCGTGGACGCCCGGCGGCCGCTGACCGAGGCGCGGCCGGCCCGGGTGGCGGACTGCCCGTTCTGTCCAGGCAACGAGGCGATGGTGGGCAAGCCTTCGCTCGAGCTCATGGAGGGCGGGCGCTGGCAGCTGCGGGTGGTCGGCAACAAGTACCCAGCGCTGGTCGACTCGGGCTCGCCCGTGCGCCACTTCGATGGCATCGAGCGCAGCATCGACGGCTTCGGGGTGCACGAGGTGCTCGTCGAGTCGCCGCTGCACAACGTGACCACCGCGCTGCAGAGCGAGGAGGAGGTGGGCCGGACGCTGCGCGCCTTCTGCCAGCGCGGCCGAGAGCTCTCGCGCGACGAGCGGATCCTGTTGACCATCTTCTTCAAGAACCACGGGGCCGGCGCCGGCACCTCGCTCGAGCACCCGCACTGCCAGATGGTCTCGCTGCCGGTGGTGCCGCACCACGTGCGCCAGCGCCTGCAGGACGCGGCGGCCTACCACGACGAGCACGGCAGCTGTGTCTTCTGCGACCTGTGGAGGCACGAGCTCGCCAAGGGCGCGCGCGTCCTCGTCGAGGGCCGGCACAGCCTGGCGTTCGTGCCCTACGCCGCCTTCTCGCCGTTCCACACCTGGATCGTCCCCAAGCGGCACATGCCGGCCTTCGGCCACGTCTGTGACGAGGAGCTGGAGGACGTCGCCTCCGTCCTGCGCTCGGTGCTGCGGCGGATGTACTTCGGCCTGCACGATCCCGACTTCAACTTCGTGGTGCGCACCGCGCCGAGCTCCGAGGAGCGAAGCCGCTCGTTCCACTGGTACCTGAGCGTCGTGCCGCGGGTGTCGCGGCTGGCCGGCTTCGAGGTGGGCAGCGGCATGTTCATCAACACCGCGCTGCCGGAGGAGTCGGCGAAGTTCCTGCGCGAGGTGAGAGTGCTTTGACCAGCCAAAGACTCGGGTTCGGAGGCAGCGGAGCCCCGAACCGGAGTCGGGCTGGAGACCCGGAGCCGTCCGAATGGCCGAGAGAAACCCCACCAAGCCCGAGTCCATCGCGGTCGACCCGGCCTCGCTGGCGCAGCTGCAGAAGCTGGCCGAGCTGGGCCTGATGACCGCGGCGGTGCTCCACGAGATCCGCCAGCCGGTCTCGGGCATCAAGGGTTACGCCCAGATGCTGCGCGACGGGTGCCCGGCGCCGGACGAGAAGATCGCCTCGCTTCTGGGGCAGGTGCAGCGGCTGGAGGAGATGATCGAGACCCACCGCCGCTTCCTGAACCCCACCGCCCAGCCTGGCGCCCGCGCCGACCTGTGCGAGGTGGTGAGGTCGGTCGTCCGCATGCTCGAGCCCAAGGCCCGCCGCAGCGGCGTGGCGCTGAGCACCACCTTGCCCAACGCCCCGGTGGAGGTCGCGGGAGTCCCCAACCAGCTGATGCAGATCACCTCGAACCTGGTGGACAACGCCATCGACGCCCAGGCGGCGGCCAAGCGCTCCGACGCGCCGCCGGTGCAGGTCGTCGTGCGCGCGGGCGAGGTTCCGGAGCTGCTGGTCGGCGACGCCGGCCTGGGCATCTCTCCCGAGGCCTCGCGCAAGCTCTTCACGGCGTTCTTCACCAGCAAGGGTCCGGAGACCGGCACCGGGTTGGGCTTGTTCGTCAGCCGCCGGCTCGCCGAGGCCAACGGCGCGCGCCTCGAGCACGTGCACGCGCAGGAGGCCCAGCTCAAGGCCGTCACCGTCTTCCGGCTGCGGTTCGGGGGTGGCAAGAGCGCCAAGCCGGGGACGAAGGGCAGGGTGCTGGTCGTCGACGACGAGGAGGTGGTGCGCACCCTGCTCGCCAGCCTGCTCGAGCCCGACGGGTTGGAGGTCGTCGGCGCCGCGACGGGGGACGAGGGAATCAAGCTCGTCCACGAAGGCCACTTCGACCTGGTCATCACCGACAAGAACCTGCCCGGCGCGGGCGGCCTGGAGATCGCCCGGGCGGTGCGCGAGCGCAACCCCGACTGCCCGGTGATGCTCATCACCGGCTATGCCTCGCTCGAGACCGCGCAGGAGGCGCTCGCGCTGGGCGCCGTCGAGTACCTCGAGAAGCCGTTCGACGACATCGCCGAGGTCCGCCGCCGGGTGCGCGAGGTGCTCTCGGCGACGCCGCCCGCGCTCGAGCCGGCGGAGGCCGACGCCGCCAGGAACGTGGTGGTCGTGTGCGCGCCGGCGTCGGCGAACCGCGTGGCCGAGGCGGTCACGCTCGCCGGCGGCGACCCGGTCATCGTCCACAGCACGCGCGACGCCATCCCCATCGTCGGGCCGGAGACGGCCGGCGTGGTGCTGGGCATGGACCTCAAGGGCGAGACGCTGACCGCGGACCTCGCCCGTGCCCTGCGTGGCGGACGATCGGTGCCGCTGGTGCTGGTGAGCGAGACGCTCTCGCTCAAGGACACCATCGTCGCCATCCACATGGGCGCCGCGGCATGCCTGTCGTCGCGCTCGTCGCGGCCGGAGCTGGCGCGGGAGTTGGCCAAGGCGCTTCGGTTCGGGCCTGCATGATCCGCCAAGGTCGCCAAGGGACCAAGGTCGCCAAGGCTTCTGGGTCTCGTGCGCCCGGGGCGCTCGGGTGCCGTCGGAGAAGTTTTCCACGTGGAAAACTTCTCCAAGTGCCTGAATTTCCGTGGGCTGGCTTCGCCCGGAGTGGCCTCAGGCGCCCGAAGCGTCGCTCACGCGACGGCACGAGTGGAATGGGTCCGCTGCTCTGGAAATGACTCGGCCCCGAGCCGGCTCGCGCCGACCCGGGGCCGGGCCTGAAGTCCGAAGCCCGAAGCCCGCTTGTTAGGCCTTGGCCAGCGCCTCGTCGAGCGCGCGGATGAGGTCCTGCGGGTCCTCGATGCCCACCGAGAGGCGCATCATGCCGTCGGTCAGGCCGCCCTTCTCGCGCTTCTCCTTCGGGACGCAGGCGTGCGTCATCGACGCCGGGTGCTGGATGAGCGAGTCGACGCAGCCCAGCGAGACGGCCAGCGTCCAGATCTTGATGTTATCCATCACCTTGCGGCCGGCCTCGAGCCCGCCCTTGAGCTCCGCGGAGATCATCCCGCCGAAGTCCTTCATCTGCTTCTTGGCCAGCGCGTGCTGCGGGTGGCTCTCCAGGCCGGGGTAGAGGACGCGGGAGACCTTCGGGTGCTTCTCCAGGAAGCGCGCCACCGCCATCGCGTTGGAGCAGTGCCGATCCATGCGCAGCGGCAGGGTCTTCAGGCCCTGGGTCACCAGCCAGGCGTCCATGGGGCCGGGGTTGGAGCCCACGTCCTTGATCACCTTGTAGAGCTCGTCGTGCATCTTCTCGTTGGCGGTGGTGACGATGCCGCCGACCACCGTGCCGTGGCCGCAGAGGTACTTGGTGAGCGAGTGGAGCACCACGTCGGCGCCCATCTCCAGCGGGCGCTGCAGGTAGGGCGTGGCGAAGGTGTTGTCGATGATGACGACGGCCTCGGGCGCGTGCTGGTGCACGAGCTTGCTCACCGCGGCGATGTCCGCGAGCTTCATCGTCGGGTTGACGGGCGTCTCGAAGAGCACCGCCTTGATCCGGGTGTTGGACTTGAGCGCCAGCTCGACCTTCTCGAGGTTGGAGAAGTCGACCTCGACGGTCTTGATGCCCATCCGGTTGAGGATGTTCGAGCACAGGTGCTCGGTGGCGCCGTAGACCACGTCGCCGAGGAGGATGGTGTCGCCCTGCGAGCAGGAGGCCATCAGCGTCGCGCTGACCGCGGCCATGCCGGAGGCGAAGGCCAGCGAGGAGACGCGCTTGGCGGGGTCGGCGAGCTTCACGCCGGCGCCCTCGAGGGCGTTCACGCGCGCCTCGAGCAGCTTCACCGTCGGGTTGCCCAGGCGGGTGTAGACGTAGCCGCTCTGCGCGCCCGAGAACATGTCCGCGCCTTCCTGGGCGTTGCGGAACACGAAGGTCGAGGTCTGGAAGATGGGGTTCGCGTGGGCCGAGGTGTGGGGCTGGCCGACGTGCTCGCCGGCGTGCAGCGCCCGCGTGGCGAAGCCGCAGTCGAGGTAGAACTTCTCTTTGAAATCTGGGTGCTTTGAGTCTTCCATGGGGCGGTCTCTCTGGTTGGCTGGCGGATAGGCTGCCAGGGGGAAGGAAAGGGACGCGCAGGCCGTATCACGCCGGTCGGGTGAGCACAACGAACGCGGGAGGAAATGGGGGCCCCGTCCGTGCGTTGACCGGCTTGGGGTCGGTTGGTAAATGACCCGCTCCCTGCGAGGCACGAACGATGGACTCTCAGCAGCTCCTTTGGCGCGTGATGATGCTCGTGCCGATGATTCTCTCGCTCACGGTCCACGAGTTTGCCCACGCCTGGAGCGCGGCGAAGCTCGGCGACGATACGGCCGAGCGCATGGGGCGGTTGACGCTCAATCCGCTGTCGCACATCGATCTGATCGGAACGATCCTGCTGCCGTTGATGGGAATCCCTTTCGGCTGGGCAAAGCCGGTTCCGGTCAACCCGGTGCGCTTCAACCGGAAGGTGACCATGAGCACCGGAATGATGATCACCGCGGCGGCGGGACCCATCTCCAACATGATCCTCGCCGTGCTGTGCACAGTCATCTATGGGCTCCTCATCCGCTATGCGCCGCAGACTTTGGTGAGTCAGTCGACCGGGGACACCGGCGTCTCGCTCCTGCTGCAGCTGGGCATCACCATCAACGTGGCGCTGGCGCTCTTCAACCTCATTCCCGTCCCGCCGCTGGACGGCAGCCGCGTCGTGGACGGGCTCATCCCGGCAAGGATGCGCAGCCGCTGGGAGAACTTCACCCGTCTCGCGCCGTTCCTGCTCATCGGCGTCATGGTCTTCGGCGGCGTCCTCATTCGAGGGCCCAGCCGGGTCGCGCACGAGTGGCTCAATGCGCTGCTGCGGTTCATCGCGAGCTGACCGCTACCGGCACAGCTTCGCCCCGCCCGCCGCCTCGTACGCCTTCACCTTGGCGATGAGGTTGCCGCCGTCGGTGCTGGGGGTCGTCATCCCGCCCATCCCCGCGCCGAAGGCCATGGCCACGCCGTGTGCTGCCGCGATCTCGTCGGCGTGCGCGAAGAAGTAGTCGACCCGGTTGTCCTTCCAGTGGTCGTTGGTGTCGCTCTGGCTCATGTTCCCCACCGGCACCTGCCACCAGACGATGGGCTTGCCCACCTCCTCGGCCAGCGCCTTGGCCCAGTCGAAGGCCTGGTGAAAGTTGGGCAGCGTGGCGTTGGTCGCGTCCCACCAGCTCTGGCGGCCGATGGACTGGTAGTAGCCGGCGTCCCGGTCCGAGGCGTCGACGACGACGAAGTCGCTCTGGTCCGCGCCGCAGGCCTTCAGGAACTGACCCAGCTTCTTCGCCTCGCCGGCGACATCGAGCTGGGGGTCGCTGTTGCCGAGCACGTCGATCTTGGTGCCCCACGCCGAGCCGTGCAGGCCGACGCGGGCGTTGGGCGCGTACTTGCGGACCATGGCGATCATGCAGCGCCCGAGCCCTGCGATGGAGTTCTCCTGGCCTCCGCAGTCGCTGGGGTTGGCGGAGGCGACCGCGGCCGGGGTGGCGTGCGGGTCCGCGTTCGCGTGCTCGCAGTAGCCCCAGAAGTCGGGCTCGATGTGGAGCAGCGCCTTCTGGTTGCCGACCTGCTGCAGGACGAAGCGCCAGTCGGCCAGCAGCCGGCTCATGAAGGCCTGGTTGTTGACCGCCGCGACCTCGCCCGCCCCCTCCGCGGCGCCGCTCGCCTGCAGGATCTCGTAGTAGGTGACCATCGGGAGGATGCCGTACTTGGGCGCCCCGCCCGCGGCGGCGAAGTTGCCGACGTACTTGCCTGGCGGCTCCTGGTCCCACTGCCAGCACCCCCACCAGCCGCAGCTGTGGGCGTTGTCGCAGGAGCTGCCGCCGGTGGTGCAGTTGGTCAGGCACGAGGCGCAGGGGCCCGCGCCGTCGGGGACGCCGCCGGAGAGGTACTTGTACTGGAGGTCCCAAGGCGCCTGGGACTGCAGGTCGTCGTCGCCGGCGAAGCCTGCGAGGACGTGGTCCTTGCCCAGGTGCGCGAGCAGATCGGAGCCGAGACAGGCGCTCGTGGTGCCGGAATCCACAGCGACCGACGTGCCCGCGTCCGCCGCCGAGCCGGCATCGGGATGGTCGGGGAGGCTCGCGTCCGCGAAGGGCTTCGGGCCGCCGTCCGCGGCCTCGACCGAGCCTGCGTCGACGCGCGCGCTGATCTCCGAGCAGGCGGAGCAGGCGAAAAGAACCGCAGTCAGGACGGCGATCGGGAGGGTTCGCATGGGCTGCATTGTGCCCTGCCGAGGTCGCCTTCGCCCATCGTGAGGTCCCGCTCGAGAAGTAGGCCTGGGCTCAGGAGAACTCGGCGCACTTGGCGCCGAACAGCCCGTCGATCGCGCCGATCAGCTCGTCGGTGGGCGCGACCTTGAACGCCGAGGCGGCGATGGACACCTCGCTCGTCGCCGGCAGCGTCAGCTGCATGGCCACCGCGACGTTGCCGGGGTGCTTCTGGCAGATGTCGCGCAGCTTGGTCAGCCGCTCCTCGGTGGCCAGCATCACCGGCAGCCGGATCTCCAACCGCTTGGCGCGCTGCGCGCGGACGGCGGAGAGGCTCTCGATGGAGTCGACGATGATCTCGCGCTTGGGGTTCTCCTCGTCGCGCACGTCGATCTGCACGGTGCCCTTGACCAGCACCGGGTCGTCACCCTTGAGCAGCGTCTCCCAGTTCTCGAAGCCCGGCCGAGGCACGCCCTTCTGCCACTTGCCGTCGATCATCATCGGCTTGCTGCCGTCCTTGGGCGGGAAGCAGACCAGGCCCACCGAGCCGGAGAGGTCTTCGAGCGTGGCCCAGCCCATCTTCTTGCCCGACTGCGTCACCTTCTCGCGCACCCCGACGATGATGCCGGCGACGATCGCCTTGTCGTCCTTGCGCAGCTGCTGGACCTTGGAGCACGGCCGCGCGTAGCGCTCGACCTCGCGCTTGTACTGCTCGAGGGGATGTCCGGTGATGTAGAAGCCGATGGACTCCTTCTCCAGCTTGAGCCGCTCCTTCTCCGGCCACTCGTCGCCCTTGACGTAGTCCTCGGCGTCGATGGACTTGCCGGTCTTGGCGGCGAGCGCGCCGAAGAGCGAGCTCTGGCCCACCGCCCGGTCGCGCTGGTCGGCCTGGCCACGCTCGAGCGCCCGGTCGACGGACGCGAACATGCGCGCGCGCGCGACCTTGGTGAAGTCGAAGGCCCCGGCCTTGATCAGGCACTCGATGACCTTGCGGTTCACCTTCTTCAGGTCCACGCGCTGGCAGAAGTCGAACAGGCCCTTGAACGGCCCGGTCTTGCGCGCGGCCATCACCGCCTCGATGGCCGCCTCGCCCACGCCCTTGATGGCGCCCATGCCGAAGCGGATCTTCCCGTCGACGGCGCTGAAGTCGAACTCCGACTCGTTGACGTCCGGCTGCAGCACCTCGATGCCCGAGTTGCGGGCCTCTCCGATGTGCGGCACGACCTTGTCGGTGTTGTCCTTCTCGCTCGACAAGAGCGCCGCCATGAACTCCACGCGGTGGTGCGCCTTGAGCCAGGCGGTCTGCATGGTGATGACGGCGTAGGCGGCGGAGTGCGACTTGTTGAAGCCGTACTCGGCGAACTTCTCCATGCCGTCGAAGACGCGGCCGGCGACCTTGTCGTCCACGCCCAGCTTCTTGCAGCCCTCCATGAAGCCGACGCGCTCCTTCTCCATCACCTCCTTCTTCTTCTTGCCCATCGCGCGGCGCAGCAGGTCGGCGCGGCCCAGGCTGTAGCCGGCCAGCACCTGGCTGATCTGCATGACCTGCTCCTGGTAGACGATGACGCCGTAGGTCTCGTTCAGGAGCGGCTCGAGCTTGGGGTGGTCGTACTCCACCGGCATCTGCTTGTGCTTGCGCTTGATGTAGAGCTCCACCATGGTCACGTCGGTGCCGGGGAGCTTCTGCTTCAGGGGGCCGGGCCGGTAGAGCGCGCCGGCGGCGATGATGTCCTCGAAGCAGCTGGGCTTGAGCGCCTTGACCATCTCGGTGAAGCCCGACGACTCCATCTGGAAGATGCCGGCCGTGTCGCCCTTGGCCATGATCTCGAAGCAGAGGTCGTCGTTGAGCGGCAGCATGCTCGACTCGAGCTGCTGGTCCGCGGGCAGCTTGCGGTTGATGAGGTCGATGGCGTGCTGGATGACCGTGAGGGTCTTCAGCCCCAGGAAGTCGAACTTCACCAGGCCCGCCAGCTCCACTTCCTCCTTGGCGAACTGCGTCACGATCGTGCTCTCACCGGGCGGCTGGTAGAGCGGGACGTAGTCGGTCAGCGGCTTGTCGCCGATGACGATGCCGGCGGCGTGCATGCCGGGCTGGCGGTGGAGCCCCTCGAGCGCCATGGCGATCTCGAGCAGGTCCTTGGTGGTGATCTCCTTCTCTTCCTTCTCGCCGGGGGAGACCATCTTCACGCCCAAGGGCTTGGGCTGGTCGATGAGCTCCTTGAGCTTGGGCTCGCCGGGGATGTCCTTCTCGCCCTCCTTGACCGCCTTCTTGCCGAAGATGGCGTCCTTGAGGCTGATGCCCAGGATGTCCGGGACGAGCTTGGCGATCTTGTCGCCCTCGGTGAAGGGCAGGTTGAAGACGCGGCAGACGTCGCGCAGCACGCTCTTGGCCTTGAGCGAGCCGAAGGTGATGATCTGCCCGACCTTGTCCTTGCCGTACTTCTCGCCGACGTAGTCGATGACCTTGAAGCGGTTGGTCTGGCAGAAGTCGACGTCGAAGTCGGGCATCGAGACGCGTTCCGGGTTCAGGAAGCGCTCGAACAGCAGCTTGTAGGGGATGGGGTCGAGGTCGGTGATGCGCAGCGACCAGGCGACGATGGAGCCCGCGCCCGAGCCGCGCCCCGGGCCGACCGGCACGCCGTGCGTCTTTCCCCAGTTGATGAAGTCCTGGACGATGAGGAAGTAGCCGGCGAAGCCCATCTTGAGGATGACGCCGATCTCCAGCTCCAGCCGGGCGCGGTACTGGTCGGGGTCGAACGGCTCGCCCTTCTTCTTCTTCTCCGCGAAGCGCCGGTCCAGGCCCTCGCGCGCGAGCCTGGCCATCAGCTCGTCTTCGCTGGCGCCCTCCGGCAGCGGGAACGAGGGCGGCCGCGAGGCGCCCAGCTTCATCTCCAGCTTGCACTGCTCGGCGATGCGCAGGGTGTTGGCCACCGCCTCCGGGCAGTCGCTGAACGCCGCCGCCATCTCCTCCGGGCTCTTGATGTAGAGCTCGGCCGTCTCGTGCTTGAGGCGCTTCTCGTCCGCCAGCGTCTTGCCGCTGGCGATGGCCATCAGGATCTCCCTGCGCCCGCGCCTGCTCCTTGGCCACGTAGTGGCAGTCGGCGGTGGCGAGCAGGGGAATGCCGGTGTCCTTGGAGAGCTGCTTGAGCGCGTCGTTGGCCTTGCGCTGGTCGGCCATCCCGTTCGACTGGATCTCCAGGAAGAAGTGGTCGGGCTCGAAGATGGACTTGTACTGGAGGGCGGCCTCGCGGGCCTTGTCCATGTTCCCGTTGAGCGCGGCCTGCGGGATCTCGCCGCCGAGGCAGGCGGTGGAGGCGAAGATGCCCTTGGAGTGCTTGGAGAGCAGCTCCTTGTCGATGCGCGGGTTGTAGTAGTAGCCCGCGGTGTACGCGACCGAGGCCAGGTAGCGCATGTTCGCGTACCCCTCGGCGTTCTCGGCAAGCAGCACCAGGTGGTGGCTCGAGCGCTCGGTCTTGTCGGTGTGGCCCTTGACCGCGACGTAGGCCTCCATCCCGACGATGGGCTTGATGTTGGCTTCCTTCGCCTTCTTGTAGAAGTCGATGGTCCCGAACATGTTGCCGTGGTCGGTCACCGCCACCGCCGGCATCTTCAGCGCGGTGACGGTCTTGATCAGGTCCTTCATCCGGATCGCGCCGTCGAGCAGGCTGTAGAGCGTGTGCAGGTGCAGGTGCACGAACGACATGCGGGACCACCTTTCGGCGCGAGGAAACCGGCTTGTCGTAGCGACCCCGATCCGGGGTGTCAACCGGCCAACGGGGGGCACGGCCGGAGCCGGACCTGCGGGCCGTGCTTGACAGGTCGTCGTCGAGGCCGCGGTGGGATCACCAGGCGAGGCGGAAGACGCAGGCGGGCTTGCCGCTCAAGCGGCACTCGACGTGCTCGACCTTCGGGTCCTTGGCGCCGCAGACCTCGAGGCTGGCGCGGAAGCTGCCCACGCCGTCGTGGCAGTGGACGACGTGGAGAGGGTCGTAGCCGCTGATTCGGGCGATGGCCGAGCGAGGGCCGGTGTTGTCGACCGCGACCTCGCCGCAGTCCATGTACGAGCGCCAGAGCTTGCGGCTCAGTTTGAGCAGGAAGGCGGGCTCGGCCAGCTTGAGCATGAAGCGGTAGACGGTCCCGACCTGGCGCTTGCCGTCGTAGGCGCCGAAGCGCTCGATCTGCTTGTAGTCGCCGCCGTAGTGAACCTCGGCCAGCGCCCGCTCGATCTCCACGATGTGCGTGAGCGGGTACCACTCGTGCCCGAAGGGCGAGGAGAGGGTCTTGGCTGCGCCGGGGCCCAGCCTGGCGGCGACGCTGGAGAAGCCGGCCTCGCCGAACTCCTGCCGCAGGAAGTCCGCCAGGTGGATGAAGGAGACGCCCTTGATGTGTGGCTCGGCCATGAAGTCTTCCCGGAGAGGTAGGGGCCAGCGCGGTCAGCAGTCGGATCGATGCGGGGTCACCAGCTGGCGTGGTAGACGCACGCCGGCTTGCCCTCGAGGCGGCACTCGACGTGCTCGACCTTGGGGGTCTTGGAGCCGCAGACCATCAGGCTCGCCTTGAACGCGCCGACGTTCTCGAAGCAGTGGGTGCGATCGAGCGGGTCGTAGCCGCTGAGGCGGACGAGGCAAGAGCGCGGGCCGGTGCTCTCGGTCGCGAGGTCGCCGCAGTTCATGTACGAGCGCCAGATCTTGTTGCCCTGCTTGAGCAGGAACGCCGGCTCGAGCAGCCGGAGCAGGAACCGGTAGATCGTCCCGACCTGGCGCGTGCCGTCGTAGAAGCCGAACCGCTCAATCTGCGTCGCGTCGCCGCCGAAGTGGGCCTGGGCGACCGCTCGCTCGACGTCGACCATGTGCGCGAACGGGTACCACTCGTGGCCGAAGGCGGAGGCGAGGGTCTTGGCGACGTCGGGCTTGAGGGCGGCGACGACCTTGGCGTGGCCGGCTTCCTCGAACTCCTGCCGCAGGAAGTCGTTCATGTGGATGAAGGAGACGCCCTTGATGCGAACTTCCGCCATTGGATGGCCTCGGTCACCCCCCAGGACTCACCAGTACCGGAGAACGAGGACGGCTGCCAGCGGCAGGGCGACGCCGAGCGCCAGCAGGATGCCCCCGCGACCGAGCAGCCCCTTGGGCCCACGCACCATGATCACGCCGGAGAGGGCGAGGAAGAGCAGGATCAGCGCGTAGCCATCGGCGAACCAGGTCCAGCCGCCGTGGCGCTCGTTGAGGTGCAGGAAGTTCACGTCGCGGAAGAGGAGGCGGTCCTTCATCGCCAGGTGGCGCGCGATTCCGGTCGCCGGGTCGTAGTCCACGGTGTCGCGGTCGCCGGTGTCGAAGAAGACGCTGAAGCGGTCCGGTCCGCGCCAGAAGGCGTTCTTGGGAGGCGCGCTGCGCCCCAGCTTCTGGCCGAGCGCGGCGACGAGCGCCGGCTCCTCGTCCTTGGCGATTGCTCCAGGATCCTGGGCGAGCTCGTCGCGGCGGGCCTGGGGCAGCGAGGCGAGCAGCTCCGCCGGCGTGCCCACCCGCGTCTGGCTGCGCTCCGCCGACTGGTTGTAGTTCCAGTGGTGGCGGTGGTTCACCGCGATGCCCGACACCGCATAGACCAAGGTCAACCCGAAGGCCAGGTAGCCCAGGTCGCGGTGGAGGGTGACGAGCCTGGCGCGCCAGCGCATCGGCCTAGAGGAACTCGGCGCCCGTGGCACGCACGACGGCGGCCTTGGTCTGCACCGGCAGGCCGTGCTGCTCGGCGTAGTGCTGCGCGGTCTCCAGCGGGATGTCGACGATCTCGACGACGCCCTGGGCGCGGGCGCGCTTGCCGATGGCGCCCTCGGGCACGAGGAACGACGGGGCGGTCACCACCCGGACGGTCCCGCCGTTCTTGTCGTCGCTCTGCACCGCGAACCAGGCGCGCCGGTGAATGCACATCGCGGAGACGTTGCCCTCGAGGCGGACCGTCTTGCCCGCCCAGGTCTCGGGCATCTGGGCCAGCTCGGCGACCGATGCGCCCTGCGCCGCCGGGTCGAGCGTGGCGCCGACGGCCTGGATGGTGGCCCCGGTCTTCTCGTCCTTGCGCTCGGTGACCTTGTCCTCCGCCTTGGCGGCTGCTGCCGTGTCGTCGGCGCAGCTGTGACCGGGAGCTCGGCGCGGCGATGGGCTTGGGCGCGGCGGCGACCGCCGTGGCCTTCACCTCGGCGGGCGGGGAAGCAGGGACGGAGGGCGCCTGCTGCGACGGCTTGCAGGCGCTGAGAGCGAGCGCAAAGAGGCAAAGAGTGGGCAGGGCGAATCGATTCATCGGCTTCCTCACGGTGCAGGACCGGCGCGCATCCTAGCAGCAGCGAGAGCCCGTCGAGGTCGATTCGGGTTCGGAGCCGCTGCCTGCGAGAGACGCGGCGAGCAGCGCCGCGTCGGCCAGGACGGCCACGTCCGCGCCCACGACCTTGCCGAGTTTCTTCATGTATGCGCCTCCGGTGGACCGTTCGGTGCCAAGGGCCGATCGCACGGCTCACTCCGGTGGTTTGGGGGAGGGCGGGAAGAGTCGGCCCGCGGGCGCCGGAGGTCATTCGAAGGTCAGCCGGCCAGCCGCAACCCCGTGGCCGACGCCAGGGCTTCGAGGAGCCTCGCGCCTTCTCGGGCTTGCCCGATCCCCCCAGGACCAGACGACGGCCCGGCAATTCGGCGATGGCGAGGTGCAGGCGGACCGTGACCTCCCGGTGGTGCTCGACGTGCTCGAGCACCCGGAGGTCGACGATGGCGGAGTAGGGGACGAGCTCATCGAAGACCTTGGTGAGGACGAGGCCGCGAACGGTGCGAACGGCCAGGCCTTCGGCGCGAAGCTCGACGTGTCGGCGGATCGCCGAGGGCGGGGAGCCGAGCTGCATCAGCGCCATGAAGCAGGCGAAGGCGGCGAAGAGGTCGGCCAGCCCCATGATGAGGACGGTCTCGCCGAGCTTGTCCGGGCGCGCGTGGTCCCAGCCCAGGCGCCAGAACGCGACCGCTCCGAAGAGCGCGAGGGGAACGGTGGACCAGAGGACGGCGCTGAGCGCGACCCGGCCGAAGAGGTCCAAGCCGCTCGAGCGCCAGCGGAACGGCCGCCCGTCCGGGTCGCGACCGAGGACACGCACGCCTGAGAAGGCGACGAAGTCGAGCTGCCCCTGCGGTCCCAGCTCGCGCCGCGCGGCCGCGACGGCCCGGGCGAGCTTGACCAGGAAGTAGCCGGCCAGGGCGAGCACCGCGGCAGTGACCGCCCCGGCGATGCGCTGGAAGCGCTGGCGCTCGGCCGCCTCGGATTCCCAGCGGGCGCGGCGGTCGGCCTCGTCCTTGTTCAGGAGCCGGTCGTAGTAGACGGCGTCCTCTGGCCGCGAGGCCGCCACGGCCCAGAGGCGCAGCTTCTCGAGGGCGTCGCGCTGGCCCGAGGTCAGGTCGGTCGAGCGCAGGTCCACGCGCGCTTGGATCCGCAAGGCCCAGCTCACGGCCTGCTCGCGCCGCCCGAGCCTCGCCGCTGCCAGCGCTGCCTCCTCGGCGACGTGGTCCTGGACGTCGTCGCCCGCGGGGATCTCGACCTTGCTGGTCCGGAAGTCGCCCCGCCGGAGGTCGCCGATGGGGATGGTGAGGGTCCGGGTGCCGAAGGCGCTGGCCTGCCACGCCTCGATCGAGCGGCGCCAGGCGAGCTCGTAGGCCGCGAGGGTGCGGTCGGCCTCTCCCGCCTCGGCGGCCGCGCGTGCAGTGGAGAGAGCCTGCTCGTAGGCGAGCTTGGGCGGGGCGCTGGCTGAAGCGTCGCCGGCGTCGGGAGCAGCGGCGAGCAGGACGAGCGCGGCGAGATAGGCGGCCGCCACGCTCACGGGCTCACTCCGCCTTGGTCGGCTCGGTGGGCGCGGACGCCGACCGGGTCTCCGCGGAGCGCGAGGCTTTGAGGCTTGCCCGCAGCGGCTCGAGCAGGCCCATGCGCTGCTTGAGGCGCAGCACCCGGAGCACGCTCTCGTTGAGCCGCGGTTCCAGCTCGGGCCTCGCCTTCATCAGCGCGACGATCACCCGGTGGACGTCAAGCCCCTTGTCCCAGCCGAAGGGCGCGGTGGTCAGGAGGATGTCGTTGCCGGCGAGGAACGCCTTGCGGACGACCTCCTCCTGGTCGCCGCCGGTGGCCTCGGAGAGCGTCTGGATGGCCAGGTCGTCGGTGATCGTGAGCCAGCCGCCCTTGTGGGCCAGCGAGACCAGCTCCGGCGAGAGGATGGAGGGGACCGAGCCGTAGGAGGTGAAGCCCACGTTGGCGAGCATGACGCCGCCGAGGATCTCTCCCGTGAGCGAGAAGGCGGTGACTTGCCGCTCGATCTCCGCGGGGGCGCGGTCGGTGACCACCAGCGCGTGGTCGGAGTTCTTGTCCAGGTCGCCGTAGCCGGGGAAGTGCTTGCCGATGGGGACGACGCCCTCGGAGGAGAGTCCCTGCGCGTAGGCCTTGGCGAGCCTGGCGACCGTGGCCGGGTCCGCGCCCATCGAGCGGCCGGAGTCGAACATGAGGCCGCTGTCGGCGAGGTCGAGCACGGGGCCCAGGTTGCAGTTGAAGCCCAGCGACTTCATGCCGGCGCCGACGGTCTTTCCCCAACGGCGGGCGTTCTTCTCGTCGCCCTGGCCCAGCTCGCGGCCGCTGGGAACGCCGCGCAGGGGCTTGAAGAACTTGAGGCGGTTGAGCTTGCCGCCCTCCATGTCCGCCGAGACCAGCAGAGGGATGCGCGCGCGCTTCTGGAGGTCGGCGATGCGCGAGCGGACCTTGTCGGTGGAGCGCAACAGGTTGCCGACGAAGATGACCGACCCGACCGTGACCGGAGCCTCGGCGTCGAGCGGCGGGTACGACATGACGACCTGGGCGACGCGGTCCTCGAGGCTCAGCGTGGCGAGCAGCTGCGAGGCGAGATCGTCCTCGGCGGCAGCGGCCTTGCTGGTCTCGGAGACGGCGGCCTCGGCCGGCTTGGCAGTCGAAGGCGCGGCGGCAGCCCAGGTCCGGGTGCCGGGGACGAGAGCGAGCGCGAGGGCTACGGTGAAGAGAGTCGGGAAGCGGTTGGTCCGGGCGTTCACGCCCTAGGAATGACCTAGAACCGGTGCTGCGGCAAGTTCGCCTCCTACCGGGTCTCGCCGCGCGGGAAGACGAACCGATCGGGCTCCTTCGAGCGGAACCACTGCAGGGTGACGCCGGCGCCCCGCTCGAGCCCGACCACCCGGAAGGCCGAGTACTGCTGCGTGTCGGAGTCCTGGCTGCGCACGAGGAACACGTGCTCGAGGATGGCGGGGATGAAGTCGTGCGTGCCTTCGCGGCCCATCGGGTAGTCGATGAGGGTCACCGTCGCCGGGATCTCCTCGAGCGAGATCGCGCCGAGGTCGACGATCCACGACTGGTCGTCGGTGACGGTGTTGACGCGGAAGAGGAGGTCCCCGCCGTCGAGGCTCAGGTCCCAGTCGTTGTTGACGTCCTCGGCGTCCTCGGTGGTGGCGTGCTCGAAGCTGACCACCGAGTCCTGGTAGTCCACCTCGGTGGTGTGGGGCTTGAGGGTGGCGACGCCTGAGAAGGGGGGCTCGACCACGAAGCAGAGGCCGCCGTCGCCGCATGCTTCCACCGGCCGGGTCTGGACCGTGGGGTTGCAGGCGGCAAGCGAAGTACAGGTCAGGGCGGCGAGAAGGAAAGCGTGGAACCGCATAATCTCCCTCCGGAATCTTTGTGGCAGAGCCAGGCTTCAGCGCGAGCCATCACTTCTTGGTTGCTTCGCGTTGGCCAAGCGATCACCCGGGGAGGGCCCGGCAGGTGAAGGCCGCGACCGCGACCGAGGCGTACAATGACGGCACCACACGGGAGGCCATCGATGCTGCGAGCCCTGCTGATCGTCAGTGGTTGCCTGCTGATCCCCGCGATGTCCCTTGGAGCTGCCGCGCCAGCGCCCAAGACGCAGGTCTTCGTGTTCGGGGAGGACGTAATCGAGTCTGGCCCGACCGAGCCCGATTGCCGGCCAATCGATACGAGGCGCCCCGGCAAGTTCGGCAAGCTCATCAACGTTCGAGAGGACTTCAAGGACAAGGTTGCCGCCTCGGTGTCCGAGCTCTGAAGCAGACCGCATGGCCAAGATCCTCACGCTCACCGCGAACACGCTGATCGACTGCCTCGCCACCGGACTGGTGCGCCCGTCGAAGGTCAACCGCGTCGACCAGTTCGATCTCGTGGCGGGCGGCAAAGGGCTCAATGCCGGCCGGGTCCTCGCCGCGTTCGGCCACCAGGTCGTCGCCGCGGGCTTCGCGGGCGGCTGGTCCGGCGAGTTCCTGAAAGAGAAAGTGGTCGCCGACGGCCTCGAGCCGATGCTCGTGCCCACGCAGGCGCGCACCCGCATCGGGTTCAACGTGCACGGCTCCGAAGGCGGCATCGCCTTCCTGGAGAACGGGTTCAAGGTGCAGCCGGAGGAGTGCAAGGTTCTGGTGGACGCCATCACGGCCCGCCTGAAGTCCGTCCAGCTGGTCCTCATCTCCGGCTCCATCCCCGACGAGTCGTGTGTGGGGCTCTACGCTTCGGTCCTCGACGCCAGCACGCACGCCGGCGTCCCCTGCTGGCTTGACGCCTACGGCCCGGCGTTGCACAAGGCCCTCGCGCGGTCGAAGCCACCGACCCTGGTGAAGTGCAACCGCGACGAGTACGGGGACGGGCGCGGCTTCGACGTCTGCCCGAGCTGCACGTGACCGACGGCGCGAAGCCTGTCGACGTCCAGACGCCCGGCGCGCACTTCGAGGTGGTGCCGCCCAAGCTCAACGAGCGAAGCGCCATCGGCAGCGGCGACTGCTACTTCGCGGCGCTGGCCCACGCCAGGCTCTCCGGCTTCCCGGAGGAGGTGCAGCTGCGCTGGGCGGCCGCGGCCGGCGCGGCCAACGCCGCGATGGGCGCGACGGCACGAATCGGGCGCTCCGACGTCGAGCCCTGGCTGGAGAAAGTAGTTGTCGCTCGCCGGCTCGACGCGTGATCGCGGGCGTTGAAAGTTCGCCAGCAGGCTCCCAGAATGCCGCCTTCCGCCCGGGGGGCACCGGAAGGTCTGGAGGCGTGCTTCGATGAACGGCCTGGGCCTGGTGGTGGTGGCTTTCCTCGTCTATGCAATCTCATACCGCCTGTACGGCGCGTTCCTGGCCGCGAAGGTCGCCAAGCTCGACGACGGCAACGTGACGCCGGCCGTCAAGCTGGAGGACGGCAAGAACTTCCACGCGACCAACCGGTACGTCGTCTTCGGGCACCACTTCGCCGCCATCGCCGGCGCCGGGCCGCTCGTCGGGCCTGTCCTCGCCGCACAGTTCGGCTACCTGCCGGGGCTCATCTGGCTGCTCATCGGCGCGGTGCTCGGCGGCGGCACGCACGACTTCGTCATCCTCGTCGCCTCGCTGCGATCGAACGGCAAGTCCCTGGCGGAGATCGCCAAGGAGAACATGTCGCCGCTCTCCGCCGCGGTAACCATGGTCGCCATCCTCTTCATCGTCATGACCGCGCTCGCCGGCCTGGCGATGGTGGTCGTCAACGCACTCGCCGAGAGCGCCTGGGGCACCTTCACAATCCTGCTCACCATCCCCATCGCCATGTTCGTCGGCCTGTACATGGAGGTCTGGCGCAAGGGGAAGGTGAAGAGGCCTCGTGGATCGGTGTGATCCTCGTGCTCTTCGCGGTGGTCGCCGGCGGCTGGGTGCACCACTCGCCGGAGGTGGCCAGGCTCTTCACCTTCAGTAAGCCGCAGTTCTCCATCGCCATTGCCATCTACGGCTTCGCGGCCTCGGTGCTACCCATCTGGCTGCTGCTGGCCCCGCGTGACTACCTGTCGAGCTACATGAAGATCGGCACCATCGGCGCGCTGGCGCTGGGCATCATCTTCGTCATGCCCGAGCTGCGGATGCCGGCGGTCACCGAGTACGTCAACGGCGGCGGCCCCATCATCCCCGGCAAGGTCTGGCCGTTCGTCTGCATCACCGTCGCCTGCGGCGCCATCAGCGGCTGGCACTCGCTCATCAGCTCCGGCACGACGCCCAAGATGCTCACCAAGGAGAAGGACGCGCTCTTCGTGGGCTACGGCGCGATGCTCATGGAAGGCTTCGTGGCGGTGATGGCGCTCATCGCGGCGACGGTGCTGCTCCCCAACGACTACCTGGCCATCAACGTCAACCCGGCGAAGTGGGCCAGCCTGGGCATCGTGCCGGTCGAGCTGAATGAGTTTTCGGCGATGGTCAACGAGGACCTGGCTGGCCGCTCCGGTGGCGCGGTGACGCTGGCGGTGGGCATGGCGCACATCTTCGCCAAGCTGCCGGGCATGAAGAGCCTGATGAGCTACTGGTACCACTACGCCATCATGTTCGAGGCGCTCTTCATCCTGACCACGGTCGATGCCGGCACCCGCGTCGGGCGCTACCTCATCCAGGAGGTCAGCGGGAAGCTCTACCCGAAGATGGCAGACATCAACTGGTGGCCCTCGGTGCTCCTGACCAGCGTGGTCGTCTGCGGCGGCTGGGGCTACCTGCTGTACCAGAACGACGTCTCGTCCATCTGGCCCATGTTCGGCGTCGCGAACCAGCTCCTGGCTACCATCGCGTTCGCCATCGGGACCGCGTGGCTGCTCAAGGTCACCAAGCGCTCGTACTCGCTCATCACCGCCATCCCCGGGCTGTTCATGGCGGTCACCACGCTCACCGCCGGCGTCTACAACGTCACCGGCAACTACCTGCCCATGGCCCGGGCCGGGAACTTCAACGGCTACCTCAACGCCTTCCTGACGGTCGTGATGATGGGCTGCGCCGCGATCGTGACGGGGGAGGGCATCCTGCGGTTCGTGAAGGCGATGAGGGAGAAGCCAGTCCCTGCAGCCTCAGCCGCCTGAGCAGCCGACCGCCTTCTGTAGCCCAGTTGACGCTTCGCCCGCATCCTTAGATCCGCTGGCGAGCGGACCGAGCGGGCGTGCGCCCGTTTCGGTGTGCCTTCTGAGCTCGACCCGGGAACGGGCCCCGCACGCGGGCCTGTTGGGGAAGGCCGGAGATTCATTTGCCTTTTTCCGCCTGGTAGGTAGACTCCCCGGCCGTGTAGCCGGCTGTAGCACGCTAGGACTGTTGTCGGCTTGGCAGGGGGACGGCGGGTGGGTAGGCGGGCGCTCTGGATGAAGAAAACGGTCGGATCATCAAAGGCTTCGGACCCCATGGCTGAACAGCTGAGCATGTTCGCGGCAGGCAAGAAGGCCGAGAAGCGTCGTGGCAAGGGCGGAAACGGCAACGGCGCGAAGAACGAAAAGCGCGAAAAGGGCGAGAAGAACGCCGCGGGCGGGGGCGACGGTGGCGGCGGCCCAGGCTCGACTCTCCCCGCAGCGCTCCACGAAGAGGCGCGGCGCCGCTACCTGAACTACGCCCTGTCGGTCATCACCAGCCGCGCGCTGCCCGACGTCCGCGACGGCCTCAAGCCCGTGCAGCGCCGCATCCTGTTCGGGATGTACCACGACGAGCACCTGACCCACGACGCCAAGTACCAGAAGTCGGCGAAGGTGGTCGGTACCGTCATGGGCCGCTACCACCCGCACGGCGACTCGGCCATCTACGAGGCGCTGGTGCGCATGGCGCAGGACTTCTCGCTGCGCTACCCGCTGGTGGACGGCCACGGCAACTTCGGCTCGCTCGACGGCGACTCCGCGGCGGCCATGCGCTACACCGAGTGCCGCCTGGCGGCGCTCGCCTCCGAGCTTCTGGTCGAGCTCAAGAAGAAGACCGTCGAGTACCGGCAGACCTACGACGGCACGCTCTCCGAGCCCATCGTCATCCCGTCGCGCGTACCGCAGCTGCTCATCAACGGCGTCACCGGCATCGCCGTCGGCATGGCGACCAACATCCCGCCGCACAACCTCTCCGAGGTCGTGGACGCCTGCGTCGCGCTCATCGAGAGCCCCAAGCTCGAGACCAAGGACCTGGTCAAGTTCGTCAAGGGCCCGGACTTCCCGACCGGCGCGCAGATCCTCAACTCCAAGGCCGAGCTTCCGGGACATCTACGAGACCGGCCAGGGCGCGGTGCGCCTGCGCGGCGAGTACAAGCTGGAGGAGGTCAAGCGCGGCGGCCAGCAAATCGTCATCACCTCCATCCCCTACACGGTCAACAAGAGCACGCTGGTCCAGAAGATCGGCGACCTGGTGCGCGAGCGAAAGCTGCCGCCGCTCGTCGACGTGCGCGACGAGTCGACCAAGGACGTGCGCATCGTCCTGGAGATCAAGCGGGACGCGGACGCCGAGATGGTGATGGCGTTCCTGTTCAAGCACACCCCGCTGCAGACCAACTTCAACGTCAACATGACGTGCCTGGTCCCCACCGAGAACCCCGAGGTGGGCACCCCGCAGCGCCTGGACCTGAAGTCGATGCTCAAGCACTTCCTGGACTTCCGGTTCCAGGTGGTGAAGAAGCGCTTCGAGTTCGACCTGGGCGAGCTCAAGCGGCGGCTGCACATCCTCGAGGGCTTCGAGAAGGTCTACGACGCGCTCGACGAGATGATCCGCATCATCCGCAAGAGCGAGGGCAAGGACGACGCGGCCAAGAAGCTCATCGCCCGGTTCAAGCTCGACGCGGAGCAGGTCGACGCCATCCTGGAGATGAAGCTCTACAAGCTGGCCCGCCTGGAGATCCTCGTCATCCAGGAGGAGCTCAAGGAGAAGCGCGCCGAGGCCAAGCGGATCGAAGCGCTGCTCGCCGCGCCCAAGAAGCTCTGGGGCATCGTCCAGACCGAGCTCGGCGAGATCAAGAAGACCTACGGCGACAAGCGCCGCACGATCATCGGCGGCAAGGTCGAAGAGGTGGAGGTCGACGAGGAGGCCTTCATCGCCGACGAGGACTGCCACGTCATCTTGACCCGCGATGGCTGGGTCAAGCGGGTGCGCGAGGTCAAGGACCCCACCAGCACCCGCCTGCGCGAGGGCGACGAGGTGATGGCCGTCCTGGCCGGCTCGCTCAAGCAGAACCTCGTCTTCTTCTCCAACTTCGGCGCCGCCTACGTCACCCGCTTCAACGACATCCCGGCGTCCACCGGCTACGGCGACCCGGTGCAGAAGTTCTTCAAGTTCGACGACGGCGAGAAGGTGGTCAGCGCGCTCTCGCTCGACCCGCGGCTCAAGCGGCCCGAGAAGATGTTCGCGATGTCCCGCCGCGGCTACGGCCTGCGCTTCGAGCTGGCCGCCCACACCGAGGTCTCCACGCGCGCCGGCCGCCTGTACGCGCGCCGCGCCAAGGACGACGAGATCCTGGGCGTCGTGCCGGTGACCGACAAGGACTTCGTGGCCGCCATCACCCAGAAGAGCAACGCGCTCATCTGCATGGCCAAGGAAGTCAACGAGCTGGCCGGCCCGGGCCGCGGCGTGACCGTCATCAAGGTCTCGCCCGACGACTACGTCTTCGCCTTCCTGTGCACGCGCGACCGCGAGGCGGCGCTGGAGTTCGAGACCGAGAAGGGCAAGAAGGTCGAGCTGCGCGTCGGCCGCTACGAGATCGCCTCGCGCGGCGGACGCGGACGGCCGTTCTTCCGCACGGACAAGATCAAGGAGCTGCTCACCAAGACCGTCGCCTTCGTGCCGCTGCCCGGCTACGAGGCCAAGCCCGCCGCGCCCAAGAACGGCGAGGGCAAGGCCAAGGACGAGGAAGAGTGAGCTTCGGATTGCGGCGCTCCCCCGGCGACTGACCGGGGAGGGCGCCGACCGCTAGCGACTCGGGTCCGGAGGCGAAGCGAAGCGCCGGACCAGGGTCGAGATCGAAGAGAAACGCCATGGCTGCCAAGAAGACCAGCTACACCTCCAAAGACATCCAGGTCCTCGAGGGCCTCGACCCGGTGCGCAAGCGCCCCGCCATGTACATCGGCGGCACCGACTCGGCCGGCTACCACCACCTCCTGTGGGAGATCGTCGACAACTCGGTCGACGAGGTGATCAACGGCTTCGCCTCCACCATCGAGGTCACGCTCCACAAGGACGGCAGGACCATCACCGAGACCGACGACGGCCGCGGCATCCCGGTGGACATGATGCCGAAGTACAAGAAGAGCGCGCTCGAGGTCATCCTCACGACGCTCCACGCCGGCGGCAAGTTCGAGCAGGGCAACTACATCCACTCGGGCGGCCTGCACGGCGTCGGCTCGTCGGTGGTGGTGGCGCTGTCGACCGAGTTGACGGCCACCATCAAGCGCGACGGCAAGCGCTACGAGCAGACGTACGCCAAGGGCAAGCCGACCTCGAAGCTCAAGACGGTGGGCCCGTGCCGGGGCACCGGCACCACGATGAAGTTCATGCCCGACCCGGAGATCTTCGGCGAGAAGCTGAAGTTCGACTCGGCGCTCATCAAGGACCGCCTCGAGGCCAAGAGCTACCTGCACAAGGGCCTGACCATCGTCTTCACCGACGAGACGGCCGAGCCCGCCGAGAAGCACACCTTCAAGCACGACGGCGGCATCGCCGAGTACCTGCAGAAGGTGGTCGCCGAGCGCGGCAAGCCGACGGTGCCGCCCGCCGCGGCGCACTTCTACTACGCCAAGGACAACGGCGTGCGCCTGGAGATGGCCCTGGTCTGGACCGAGGCCACCGACGAGCACGTCCGCTCCTACGTCAACGGCATCCCCACGCCCAACGGCGGCACCCACGAGAACGGCCTGCGCGCCGGCGTGGTCAAGGCGGTGCGCAACTTCATCGAGACGCACAACCTGACCCCCAAGGGCGTCACGCTCACCGCGGAAGACATCCGCGAGGGCATGACCGCCATCCTGTCCTCCTACGTGGTCGAGCCGCAGTTCCAGGGCCAGACCAAGAGCCGCCTGAACAACCCCGAGGTGGCGAGCCTCGTGGACAACGTGATCCGCCCGGCGCTGGAGAACTGGCTCAACGACAACAAGTCGCTGGCGGAGTCGGTGGTGGCGCGCATCACCCTGGCCGCCCGCGCCCGCGAGGCCAGCCGCGCCGCGTCGCAGGCGGTCACCCGCAAGACCGCGGTCAGCCACAAGCTCAACCTGCCCGGAAAGCTCGCCGACTGCTCGTCGACCGACCCGGAGGAGAGCGAGCTGTTCCTGGTCGAGGGCGACTCCGCAGGCGGCAGCGCCAAGCAGGGCCGCGACCGACGCACGCAGGCCATCCTCCCGCTGCGCGGCAAGGTGCTCAACTCCGAGCAGGCCTCGGTGGACAAGGTCTCGAACAACAAGGAGCTGACCGACATCGTCAGCGCGCTGGGCTGCGGGCTCGGCCCCGACTTCAGCCTGGAGAAGCTGCGCTACGGCAAGGTCTTCCTGCTGATGGACGCCGACTCCGACGGCCACCACATCGCCACGCTCCTCCTGACGTTCTTCTACCGGCACCTCAAGGGGCTCATCGACAACGGCTGCGTCTTCATCTCCCAGCCGCCGCTCTTCCGCATCGACGTCGGCAAGGAGACGTACTGGGCGCTCGACGAGGCGGACCGCGACCGCATCCTCAAGGAGAAGGTCAAGGGCAACGCCAAGCCGAGCATCATGCGCTTCAAGGGTCTGGGCGAGATGAGCGCCGAGGATCTCAAGCGCACCACGCTGGATCCGTCCAACCGGATCGCGCTGCGCGTGCAGATCGCCAACGAGCTCGAGACCGACCGGGTCATCAACGACCTCTTGGGCCGCGACGTCTCGGCGCGCTTCAAGTTCATCATGGAGCGCGCGGGCGACGTCCAGGAGCTGGACGTCTAGCAGCGAAGGCTCCCCGGCGGCGGGGGCAGCCGCGGCAACGCACCAACGCCCGCTCCGCGACGGAGCGGGAAGGGCAAGGCAATGACCTGGTACACCGGCGACTCGACCTTCGACACCGTCCTCACCGTGGCGCTCGCGCTGGCGGCCGTGGTGTCGCTGACCTCGCCCTTCGTCGCCTCCCCCTACGGACGCTTCGCGGACGCCAAGTGGGGCTTCGCGGTCGACCCACGCCTCGGCTGGTTCCTGATGGAGCTGCCGTCGTCGGTCGTCTTCCTCCTCTTCTTCTTCCAGGGGCCCCACCGCTTCGAGCCCGTCCCGCTCGTCTTCCTGGGCATCTGGTGCGTCCACTACGCCAACCGCGGCTTCTTCTTCCCGGCCTCCATGCGCGTCCCCAAAGGCGCCAAGGCGAGCTTCGGCATGCTCGTGCTGGGCATGGGCTGGGTGGTCACCTCGCTCCACGGCTACCTCAACGGCACCTTCGCCTCCTCCTTCGCCGGCCGCGACACGAGCTGGTTCACCGACCCGCGCTTCCTCTTCGGCCTCGCGCTGTACGCCACCTCGCTGGCGCTCAACATCCACTCCGACGCCATCGTCCGGAACCTGCGGACGAAGGAAGAGGTGCAGGCCGGCACCAAGGTCTACCGGATTCCGCAGGGCGGGCTCTTCCGCTGGATCAGCAGCCCGTCGTACCTGACCGAGCTGACCGCCTGGGCGGGCTTCGCCATCCTCACCTGGTCGCTGGCGGGCCTGTTCATCTTCGCCATCAGCTGCGCCAACCTGCTGCCGCGGGTCTTCGCCACCCACCGCTGGTACAAGGAGCGCTTCCCCGACTACCCGGCGGAGCGCAAGGCGCTCATCCCCTTCGTGCTCTGAAGACCCTGTGCTTGCCGAGGTCGGCGGCGCCCGCCGATAATCGACGGCCATGATTGTCCAGTGCGCAGCGTGCCAGGCGCGCTTCAAGATCGCCGACGACAAGGTCACCGATCGCGGCGTGAAGGTTCGCTGCCGCAAGTGCGCGACGGTCTTCGTCGTCAACAAGGAAGCCGCGCCAGCGCCGGACGCCCCGCCGCTCGGCCGCGCCGAGACCAGCCCGCGCCCCGCGCCCCTTCCCGCGGCGCCCCCACCGGCCGCGCCCTTCCCGGTGTCCGCCGCGCGGCCCCAGCCCCTGACCCCGCAAGCGCCCAGGCCTCAGCCTTCGGCCGCTCCCAAACCCGGGCAGCCTGACGCCTTCCGCCGGTTCCAGACCAAGGAGTTGGGCGCCGACCCGTTCAAGCAGCCACAGAAGCTGGCCCGGCCCGACCCCTTCGCAGGGCTCGAGGAGCCGAGGCCGTCGGCCTCCGCCCCCGCGCCGGCGGCCAACGACCCCTTCGCCAGCCTCGACCTCGGCGGCAGCCCCATCCGCACTCCGCCGGACGGCGAACAGACCATCCGCCGCGACATCTCCCCAGCGCTCCAGCAGATGAGCGTGCCGCAGCGCGAGCCGTCGGATCCGTTCCTGTCGGCGACCATCCGCAAGACCCTGCCGCCGCAGGCGGTCGCCGCGGCCAAGGCCGCGGCCGCCAGTCAGGATCCCTTCGCCAAGCTCGACTTCGGCGGCACGGCCGGCGCTCCACCTGCCGCGGCCTCGGCCGCCGACCCGTTCGCTAACATCGACCTCGGAGGGCCGACGGCGCCGGCCGCCGCCGCACAGGCCGCCCCGAGCGCGGACCCCTTCGCCAACATTGACATCGGCGCCCCTGGGCCCCCCAACCCCGGGTTCGGAAACATCGACTTCGGCGCTCCGTCCGTGGCCCTTGCGCAGCCCGCTCCGGCCTTCCCCCAACAGCCGTCCTTCGCGCCGCCGGCAGGTGGGACCGACCCCTTTGCCGGAATCGACGTCGGACTGCCGAGCCCCGTGGCTCCCCCCGCGCCGATGATGCCGCCGGTCTCCGCGCTGCCTCCGTCTCCGGCGATGCCCCCCCCGCCGGCGATGGGCCTGGCGGCGCCGAGCATGCCGGGCTTGCCGGGCTCGCTCGACCTGGGCTCCATCGACCTCAGTCCCTCCGAACCCGGCTTCAGCGAGGAGCCGCCGGAGCCGCTGCCCCCGCAAGGGCCGCCGCCTCCGCAGCCGGCCGTCGACCTCACCGAGCCGCGCACCGTCGTCAAGAACGTCAAGTGGGACGGCGACAAGGTCGAGGTGAAGTCGCCGGCGGCTGCCTACGCCGCCCAGCTGCTGAGCAAGAAGGCCGCCGAGCGCCCCCATCGCAGCCTCATCGCCTCGCTCCTGATGGCCATGGTCTTCCTGGCGGTCGGTGGGCTGGTGGCGGAGCGGACCGCCCGCGCCATCAAGGAGCAGGGGGCTACGCCCACGACTCCAGCCGGGATGCTGGCGGTCACCGACCTGACCTCGACCTTCTACCAGACCCGCGAGGGCCGGCCGGTGTTCCTGGTCCGCGGCAAGGTCACCAACCGCACCGACCAGCGGCAGGCGCCGGCCGTGAAGGTGACCGTGGAGCTGCGTCGCGGTGACTCGGCCGAGCGCTCGGCTGACGCCTATGCAGGCAAGCTCGCCGACGTCGAGGAGATCTTCCAGACCAGCGGTCCGCTGGAGGTGGCCGAGGTGGTGCAGCGCGTGGCCTCGCAGGCCGGTCCGCTCGAGCCCAGAGCCACGGCGGAATTCCTGGCGGTCTTCGCCGAGTACCCGGACGAGCTGCCGGATCTGACCATCCGCGCCGTCGCGCTCGCTTCGCCGGTGCCGCCGCCGCCGGCCGCCAAGGCGGCCACCGAGCCCCGCCGTCCTCGCGAACCCGATGCCCGGCCCGACATGGGCGCCGCCAGGCCCGGTGGGAAGGCGCCGGCGAAGGCCGATGCGAAGGGGCTCGAGTTCCCGATGAACGATCCCAAGCGGCCGGGCAAGCAGGCCCAGCCAGAGCCGAAGATCGAGACCCCCAAGCTCATGGTCGACGACGGCAAGTCGGCGGAGCCGGCCAAGGCGTCGAACCCTGCCAAGCCGGCCGAGGCTCCCAAGAAGTACGAGTTCCCGATGGACGACCCGCCCAAGCGGCTCAAGGTCAACAGCGGGGCTCCGCCGGCGAAGGCCGAGCCGGCCCAGAAGTGACGGGCGGAGGAGCCGCGTGGCGTCGAGCGACATCGCCGAGGCGCTGATCGATTCGCTCGCAGGTCTCGAGGTCGGGACGACCGGCGACGTGGCCGCCGCCAAGGCGCTCTCCCGGCTCGACCCGGTGGAGGCCGTCCACGCGCTGCGCGTCCTCGTCGGCAAGGCCAAGGCTTCGCCGCGGGCGGGGAAGGCGCTGGTCCTGGCCACCCGCGCTCTGTCCTGGGGCCCGGACGAGTTCTTCTCTCCGGAGGCGCGCGGCCGGGTCTTCGACGCCGCGACCGAGTTCGGCGTGGCCGAGGTCGCGGCCCTCTTTGCCCGCAGCGCGCCGGCGCTCGAGGTCGACCCGACCCTGATCGACCAGCCCGACCCGGTCATCGGGCAGCTCACGCTGGGGCACAAGAAGATGCTGGCGCGCAAGGTGGACGGCGACCGCATCGCCCGCTTCGCGATGGAGCCGGACGCCCGCGTCATCCGCGAGCTCCTGTTCAACCCGAGGCTGACCGAGGAGCTGGTGGTGCGCATTGCCGCGCGCCGTCCGGCCCGCGTCCCGGTGCTCATGGAGATCTGGCGGGCGCGCAAGTGGTGCGTGAACCGCAACGTCTGCCGCGCCCTGGCGATGAACCCCTACACGCCTCCCGAGATCGGCCTGAAGATCCTCCCGCAGCTGTCTCGGGCCGATCTGGGCACCATCGCCGGCGACGGCGCGCTCCACGACGACGTGCGCGCGATGGCGCAGAAGCTGATGGGGCCGTCGCTACGAAGCGCGAGGCGGCCCCTTGACCGCCCGGCCGAGCAGGTTCCCGAGCCAGGAGAGGCGGCTGGGCAACACCACCAGCACCAGGACGGCGGCGAGGAAGAGGATCTCGTCGGTGGAGAGGTCGAAGCTCGGCATCGCAGGTCCTGAGTCGTTGATCGACGCGGGGCGGAATCGTAGCATGCCGCCGCCATGCCCGCCCGGTGGATGCAGGCGTACCCGATCCGGTCCGATCGCCCTCTGGTGCTCGGCCACCGCGGCGCGAGCGCCGACGCGCCGGAGAACACCGTCGCCGCCTTCAAGGAGGCCATCCGCCAGGGCGCCGACGGCATCGAGCTGGACGTCATGCGCTGTGGTTCGGGCGAGCTGGTGGTCTGCCACGACTCCTGGCTCGACCGTCTCGCCGGCGCGCACGTCGAGGTGGCGACGACGCCGCTCGCGGAGCTCCAGCAGCTCGACCTCGGCGCGCGCTTCGGCGCGCGGTTCTCCGGGGAGCGGATCCCCACGCTGCACGACGCGCTCAAGGCGTTGCCGGCGCGCGCCGTCTGCAACGTGGAGCTCAAGTGCGAGCAGCCGCTCAGCGACCACGGGCTGGCCTGGACGGTGAGTCGTGAGCTGCGCCGCGCCGACCCCGGGCAGGAGCTCATCATCTCGTCGTTCAACCCGGTGGTGCTGGCGCGGATGCGGCTGTTCGCGGCGCACCTGCCCCTGGGCTTGCTGGTCGACGCCAGCCAGCACGTGCTGCCGCGGCTGGGAGCGGCGCTGGCGCTGCGCGCTTCGGCCATCCACGTCCCCCACCGGCTGTGCACGCGCGAGGCGGTGGCGCGCTGGCACGGCTGGGGCCTGAAGGTCGCCGCGTGGACGGTGGACGAGCCGGCGGACCTTCAGCGCTGCTGCGCGGCGGGCGTGGACGTACTCATCACCAACAAGCCGCGGGCGACGCTGGACACGCTCGACCAACTCGGGGTCGCCGACTGAGCGCGACCCTGCGAGCTCGTCGAGGGCGGCCCCATGTTGATGAACGCTGACATACCTTACGCATGATGCCCGGGCCCTCGGCTCGAGGGCCCGGCCCCGCGCCGGAGACTACGCCGTCGCCACTGCGCGTTGCAGCACCCGGCCGGTGCTCAGTTCCTCGTCGCGCGCCAGCCCGCCCTCGACGGCCTCGATCAGTGCCAGGCGCAGGTTCGCGGGCTCGACGATCTGATCGAGCGAGCCGACCTGCTGCGCGCGGTGCACCGAGTGGATCTGGTCGAACCTCTCGGCGATCTCGCGCTGCTTCTCGGTGAGGACGCGCTGGAAGACGTCGTCGTACTCCTGGTGCAGCTGGGGCCGCGGCGTGCCGTTGTGCTTCAGGCGCTTCTCCATCTCCTGGACCCGCGGGTCCTTGAGCGCCGCGGCGCGGGCCTCCTCGGGGAAGACGACGGCCGCCGCCGGGGCGCCGCCGATGACCGAGGCGTAGCTGCCGGTCAGCGCCAGCACCTTCATCGACGGGTTCAGGGTCTTGGAGAAGACGACGTAGGCGCCGCCGTGGTAGCGCGCGACGACGCAGAAGACGAGCGGGCCCTTGAAGTTCACCACCGCCCGGCCGATCTCCGCGCCGTACTCCAGCTGCAGCCGCCGCAGCGACTCGGGGCTGCCGTCGAAGCCCGACAGGTTCGCCACCACCACCGCCGGCCGGTTGCCCGACGCGGAGTTGATGGCGCGCGCGACCTTCTTGCTGGCGACGGGGAAGAGCGTTCCGCCGGACCAGGTCTCGGGGCCGTCGGAGGGCACGTAGCCGATACGCGGCAGCGGCTTGCTCTCGATGCCTACCAGGCACACCGGCCAGCCGCCCAGGTGCGCGTCCCAAATGACCGCCACCTCGGCGTCCTGGGTCGCCGCCCAGCGCTCGAGCGGGTTCGCGTCCTGGTCGGCCACCGCGCGCAGGAGCGCGCGCACGTCGAACGGCTTCTTGCGGCCGGGGTTCTTGGCGTCGTCCCAGAGCTCGCCGATGAGCTCGAAGCCCTCGCCCGAGGCGTAGGGCGCCAGGCAGACGTTGCGGTCCTTGAGGTCGGTGGTCGGGCGCGGGCGCGGGTGGCGCTCGCCGGGGGCGACGTAGGTGTGCTCGTAGTAGCGCAGGAGGATGCGGCAGGCCTCGTCGAGGTCGTGGGCGTGGTACTGCGCCTCGCCGTTGGGGCCCATGATCCGCTCGAAGCCGCCGATGCCCAGGTTGTCCTCGGCGCTGATGCCGCCCGAGTAGTCGAGCGCCCGCTTGCCGGTGAGCAGCATGGTGCCGCGCGGGGTCATGATGAGGCACCCGCGGCAGTGCATGAGCATCGTGGCCTCGGCGTTCCAGTAGGACTGGGCGCCGACGTTGATGCCGTCGACCACGACGTTGATCTCGCCGCCCTTCTGCGTGAACTCGATGATTCGCCGCAGCACCGCAGCGGTCCAGTCCAGGTTCTCGGTGCCGCTGTCCATGGCGATCTTGGCGCCCGAGGAGATGGGGAACCACTCCATGGGGACGCCCAGCTTCTCGGCCAGGTCGATGGCGGCGATGATGCGGCGGCACTCGGGCTCGGCCAGGGCGCCCATCTCACGGGTGCCATCGCCCAGCAGGGTCACGCGGGTCAGGCCGTCGGGGTGCTTGGGCGTGAAGTTGCGCACCAGACCCACCACCACGTTGGCGCGGTTCTCGCCGAACGGGCGGCCCTTCACCGAGACGAGCCGGTTCGAGTCGCCGTTGGAGCCGAGGTCGTACTCTTCGAACTCGCCGCGTGGGCAGTCGGCGCTCGGCTCGGCCGGGGCCAGCATCTTGACGATCTCGTAGGGGTAGGCGATCCGCCGCTGGCGAGCGCGGATGAGCTTGAGGGCGTAGTCGTCCAGCGGGCGCAGCGGCTGGCCGTGCGGGTCGGAGAGCGTCATCTCCAGCCGGTGGCCAGTCCGGTCCGAGAGCGAGAGCACGGTGTCCCGCGGGATCTGCGAGGAGTCCTCGTGCAGGAACAGGCGCAGGGTGATCTTCTCGAGCCCCAGGCCGTGCCCCGACTTGTGCAGCCGCCGGGCGATCTCGTGGATCTCCTCGCGGCGCGCCAGCAGCGGCGGGCGGACCACCACGTTGACGCGGTTCCAGTGCAGGCGCCGGCGCGCGTCGCGGCGCGCCTGCTGCTCGCGGATGGCGTGGAAGGCCTCGAGCAGGGTGTGCTCGAGCTCGGGCAGGGCCACCAGGTGGCCGGTGGCGGCGCGCACCGGGTGGAGCTGGCGCACCTCGGCCACCGCGATGAAGCGCTCGTCCTTCTCGTTCTCGCGCGCGGTCAGGTGGAACAGGTACAGGTCCTGGCTGGAGGCGACGCGCTTGACCTTGAAGTTGCGCAGCCGCCACAGCTCGAGCCGCTCGCCGGTCGTGGGGTGGAAGCCCCGGACCATCTCGTCCTCGACCAGCCGGCCGTCACGGGCCCAGAAGGTGTAGTAGCGCACCACCGGGCCGGAGTGGATGAGCGCCACGCAGACGCGCTCCACGCGCGGGTCGGCGCCCAGCGGGGCGAGCTTCTCGGCCAGGAAGCTCGCAGCGCCGGCGTCGTCCGGGCCGTTGGGCATCGACACGTACAGGTCCAGGACCAGGTGCGCGTCCTCGGGCAGCTGCCCGACGATCTTGCGGATGCCCGCCGTGGCCTCGTCGATCTCCGAGAGGGTCAGGTGCGCCGCCAGCGCGCTCGCGGGGTGGCTCTGGCTCTGGCAGCGGGCCAGCAGGTGCACGCGGCCGCCCACGTTGAGCACGCAGGGCTCGGAGAGCGACTGCGTCCGGTAGAAGCGCCGCGCCATGACTTCGAGCACCAGCGCCTTGGTCGGAGCGTCGCCCGTCTCCAGGTGCTGCGAGAGGTGGCCCATCAGCGAGAACGGCGTGGAGACCAGCTCTGCCATGCGCGCGGCCCGGTCCGGGGCGTTGGGGTCGGCGTGGAGGGTCTCCAGCGAGACGTCGACCCGCCAGAGCGCCTCGCGGCGGCGCTCCTCGAGCACGCGGCCCTCGAAGAGGGCGTAGCGCACCTGCTGGGCGGCCTCGCAGACGCTGGAGGCCTGCTCCAGGGTGAGCCCCACCAGGCGGTCGAGCAGCTCGCGGAAGCTGGGCTCGCGCACGGCGCTGCGCCAAGCCGGGCGGTCGAGGCTGCGCTGCAGCACGGCCACCACCACGCGGTTCTTGAGCGAGACGTTCTGGTGGCTGCGGTGCAGCCAGACGAGCGCATCGCGCAGGCGCTGGCTCTCGGTGAGCGAGGGGACCTTGTAGGGCGCCAGGGCGGCCTTGAGCGTCTGCAGGAACTCGTCGGGCAGTCCTCGGCCCTCGGCGCGGTGCTCGCGCAGGTAGATGTGCAGGTACTGCTCGCTGGAGAGGCGCGGCGCGCTGGAGTCGATCTCCGAGTACTGCTTTGAGAAGAGCGTCTCCACGTCCAGGTACAGCGCGATGAGCTCGCGCACGGCCTCGTAGTCGGGCGGCAAGGCGTGGACCGAGTCCGGGTCGCCGTTGCTGCGCGCCGGGTCGTCGGGGAAGGCCATGCTCCAGCGCTTGAGCAGGGCGCCCACGCGCTCCTCGGTGATGTCGAAGCCGAGCATCAGGCGGCGCAGCTCGCGCAGCGTGGCGCGGAAGGCGCGGGCGGGGCTCTCCTCGGGGCCGCTGTCGCGCGGGAAGGCCAGGCGCGCGGTCTCCTTGACCTCCGCCTTCTCCTGCGCGTCGGGCTCGAGGACGAGCAGCGGGTCGCCGGCGCTGACCTGCACGCTCTGGCCGACCAGCACCTTGCGGACCCGGGCGTCGAAGGGCGCGGTGACCGGCATCTCCATCTTCATCGCCTCGAGGCCCAGCAGGCGGTCGCCCGCCTTGACCTGGGCGCCCTCGGCGACGTGGACGAAGAGGACGAGGCCGGGCGCCGGCGCGCGCAAGAGGCCGCCGGGGTCGCGGGAGACGCGGTAGGCGCAGCCGTCGACCTCCACCAGGTGGTCGAGGCCGGCCGGGACGCTCACCACGCGGTGCCGCTTCACGCCCTGCGGCGTGTCGTAGCAGAAGCGCGACTCGTAGGGCCCGTCGTGCTCGAGGCGCACGTCGAGGTGCCCGCCGTCGACCTGGACGCGGAAGGCGCCGGGCTCGAGAGTGGAGACGCTGAACTCATAGGAGGCGCCGCCGTAGCGCAGCTCGATGGGGCGGCGCTTCTGCGGCGGGAGGGAGGGCCGGCCGCGGGCGGCGGCGGCGAAGAAGTTGAGCTCCTGCTCGTCGAACTGCCGCTCGTGGAGCTGGATGGCGGTGACCATCAGCGCGGCGTAGGCGTCCGGGCCGGTCTCGCCGGCGCCCGCATGCATCAGCTTGTCGATCCACGAGGTGTCGAACTTCAGCGACGAGAAGTCGGGGTGGTTGAGCAGGCGCAGGAGGAAGGCGCGGTTGGTGGTGCCGCCCTCGACGACGACCAGCGTCTCCAAGAGCGCCCGGGCCAGGCGCGCGCGGGCCTCCTCGCGGGTGGCGCCGTGGGCGATGATCTTGGCGATCATCGAGTCGAACTCGACCGGGATCTGGTCGCCCTCGCGCACGCCGGAGTCGGTGCGGATGCCGGGCCCGAGCGCCGGGCGGAAGGCGACGACGCGGCCGGGGGCGGGGGCGAAGCCGCGCTCGGGGTCCTCGGCGCACAGGCGCACCTCGATGGCGCAGCCACGGGTGGGCGGAGGGGCATCGCCGGGCAGCTTCTCGCCGCGCGCCACCTGCATCTGCAGCCGCACCAGGTCGAGGCCCGTCGTCGCCTCGGTCACCGGGTGCTCGACCTGCAGGCGGGTGTTCATCTCCATGAAGAAGAACTGGCCGTCCTTGGGGTCGAACAGGAACTCGACGGTGCCGGCGTTGACGTAGCCGGCCGAGCGGGCGATGCGCACCGCGGCCTCGCGCAGGGCCTTCTCCTGCTCGGCGTTGAGGGCGGGGCAGGGCGCCTCTTCGATCACCTTCTGGTTGCAGCGCTGGGCGGTGCAGTCGCGCACGCCCACCGGCCAGACGGTGCCGGAGGTGTCGGCGATGACCTGGACCTCGACGTGGCGGGCGGCGCTGACCTTCTTCTCCAGGAAGACGGTGCCGTCGCCGAACGCCTTGCGGGCCTCGGCGCTGGCGGAGTTGAACGCGTCGGCCAGGCCCTCGTCGGAGTAGACGAAGCGGATGCCGCGGCCGCCGCCACCGGCCGTCGCCTTGACCAGCAGCGGGTAGCCGATGCGCGCGGCGTGCGCCTTGGCTTCGTCGACGTTGATGACCGGGCCGCCGCTCCAGGGAGCGACGGGAACGCCCGCCTTCTCCGCCAGGAGCTTGCTGCCGATCTTGTCGCCCAGCCGGCGCATGGCGTCGGGGGACGGGCCGATGAAGACGATGCCCAGCTCGTGGCAGAGCTCGGCGAAGGCGGCGTGCTCGGCGACGAAGCCCCAGCCCACCCAGGCGGCGTCGGCGCGGCTGCGGACCAGCGCTTCGCGCAGGCGGTCGTAGTCGAGGTAGCGGCTCTTGCGGCGCGGCCGGCCCTGCTCGTCGGGATCGCGCGGGTCCAGGAACATCGCCGGGCCGAGCAGGAAGGAGGAGTCGGCCTCGCGGACGAAGAGCGCCTCGCGGTCGGGCTCGGTGTAGAGCGCCACCGTGCGCACGTCGGTGCCGCGCTCGACGTTCCACTCGCGCACCGCGCGCATCAAGCGCAGCGCGGGCTCGCCACGGTTCACGATGGCGATGCGCTCGAAGTTGCCAATCCGGAGGTTGTTCATGAGTCCTTCCATCACGACGCCGGTCCGGCGCTTCGCTTCCCCCCGAACCGAACGTCTTTGTCCCGACGTCGGTCCGGCGCTTCGCGTCCCCCCGGAACCGAACGTCATTGTCCCCACGTCGGTGCCGACAGAACCGACGTCTTGCCGCCCCCTGGAAGCCTGGGAAGGCACCCAGAATCCGGCAGTCTACTGCGTCCAACGACGGCCACTAGGGCCCGCCGGTGCTGCGGGCCCTGGGCCTTTTGGGCAGGGCCTCATACGACCACTTCCTGCCCCAACGGGTAGGCGGGCGAAGGCTCGTCCAGGACTGGCCCGCCTCGGTAGTCCGCGCAGGGCACCTCCATCGGGCCGGGCCCCAGCCAGACGAGGGTAGCCACATAGCCCCCGAAGTCGCGCACGAGGGCCTGGCCGTGGGACCGGACGAACTGCAGCGACAGCTCGACCGCGGCGGGCCGCCAGCAGGCGCACGGCTCTCGGCGCGGCGAGGCCTCGACGCGCCGGGTGTCCACGGTCAGCCCGAGACGCAGCGCCTTGAGCGCGGCCTCCTTGAGCGACCAGATCTCGGTGACGCACCGCTCGAGGTCGGCGGAGGCGAACGACTCGGTGGCCTCCTTCTCGGTGAAGAAATCGCCGACGAAGCCCTCGGACCGCGGCTCGCACTTCTCGAGGTCGGCGCCCAGCGGCGCCTCTGGCCGGTCGGTCAGCGCGACGAGCGCCAGGTCTTCGCGGTGGCTGAGCGAGATGGTGAGCGGCAGCCGTCCGCGGAAGGGCGCCAGCACGTAGGGCGCCCCCGTGGGGTCCGGCGCGACCGTCGAGCTCGGCGGCGGAGTAGAGCTTCTCCCCGCTCGCGAAGGAAGGAGCGGACCAGCCCCTTGACGGCCCAGCGCCCCAGCAGCCACTCCCGGCGCCGCCGCGGCGTCTTCAAGCGCTCGAAGAAGACGCGCTCGGGCGCCGAGAGCAGGCCCGGCGGGGGAACCCCGGCGTCGAGCGCCGGGTGCTCCTTCGCGCTGCGCAGGTCCCAGGCGATCACGCGGAGGCCTCCTCCAGGCTGCGGCGCAGCGGCTTGAGGAGCTCCTCGGAGAGGCCGGTGGGGAGCGCGGAGGTCCGGTAGCCCTGGACCTCCAGGTACACCTTGCCGGTCTCGTCGCAGACCCGGGCGTCGAAGCGCAGCTCGCCGTTCTCGGTCTTGGGGAAGACCTCGGCGAAGAGCTGGGTGTCCTCGCTGGGCGTCGCGTGTGAGGCGATACGCTCGATGCCGGCGGGCAGGGCCAGGCGGCCCGTCCGCGCGATCTCGTAGACGCCGGCGGTCTGCAGCACCAGCTCGATGACCCGCGGCGCCATCACCGTCGGGCTCTGGCGGGCGAGCGCGGGCGGCAGGTTGACCCGGAAGCGGCTGCGCACCGACTGGCGGCTCATCTCGACGCCATCCAGGACCTGGTACGCCGGGCCATGGAAGTAGATGCGGTAGATGGCGTCGTTGGGCACCGGGTGGTGGCCGTTGGGCGAGGGCAACTCGGCCTTCACCGCCGGCGCCTCGCGGCGGGTCAGGCTCACCCGGCCAGTGAAGTGCCGCGACTCGGCCTGCTCGCCGCTCGCCAGCGAGCGCTGCGAGGTCAAGTTGATGTCGGCGACCAGCCGGTCTTCGCCTTCGCGGCGCAGCACGGCGCGGAAGACCGCGGGGCGCGCCTGGCGCCGGTAGTACTTCATCGGCGCCTCGAAGCGGACGGACTCGATGGCCTCGACGCGGTGGTCGGGGGCGACGAGCTGCGCCACCTCGGCGAAGCCCTCCAGGCCCATCACGCCGGGCAGCACCGGCACGCCGTCGATCTCGTGGTCGCGCAGGAACGGCTCGGCGACCGGGTCGAGCACGGTCTCGATGGCGAGGCCCCCGTAGAGGTCCATGCCCAGCACCCGGCTGACCATCGGCAGGGGCCGTTCGGCCAGACGCGCGGCGACGGCGGCGACGTCCAGCCCGCCCTCGGCGTCCTTGGGCTCCACCAGCATGCCCAGCTTGCCGCCGACGACCATCTCGCCGGCGCCGCCGGACTCGAGCTCGTGGCGGATGACGGGTACGCCCTCGGCCGGGTCGAGCATGTCGATGCCCGCGCGGCGCATCATCTCCGGGATGCTGCCGCGCGTGGCCATGCCCACGCCGCCCCAGGCCGTCCAGTCGATGGCCAGGGCCTTGGTCTCCGGCCGGATGCGCCGGATGCCGAGCATCGCCTTGCAGAGCAGGTCGTTCGCGCTCGAGTAGTCGGTCTGGCCCAGGTTGCCGAAGCGGCCGGCGACCGAGGAGAAGCAGACCATGGCGCCGATGGGCATGCCGGCGCTGGCGCGCAAGAGGTTGGCGAGGCCGAGCACCTTCACGTCGAAGATGCGGTCGAACTCCTCCTGCGGCTTGTCGGCGAGCATCCGGCTCTTCTCGAAACCGGCGGCGTGGAGCACGACGTCGATGCGGCCGTGCTGCGCCTTGATCTCGTCGAGGATCGCCTCCATGGCCTTCGGGTCGCGGGCGTCGACGGCGCGGTAGTTGACCCGGCCGCCGGCGAGCTCGACGCCACGGATGGCATCGAGGACGGCGGCGTCGCGCTCGAGCTGAGCGATGACCTTCTCCACCTGGGCCGGGGTGACGCGCTCGCTGGTCTTCTTCAGCCGCTCGAACAGGTCGCGGCGCAGGCCGTCGCGATCGCCCAGGCGAGCGAGGTCCGGGTTGGAGGCGTCGGGCAGCGGCGCCAGGTCCAGGAGCCAGAAGGTGCCGCGGGAGGCTGCCGCGAGGTCACGCACGATCACCGATGTGATGCCGCCGGCGGCGCCGGTGATCAAAAACACCTGGTCCTGGTTCAGCTTGTGGGGCTGGCTCGTGGGCCACTCGGTGACCGCGAGGCCGATGCCGTGGCGCGAGCCGAAGGCGCGCCCGACCTCGACGACGCCGGGGTCGCGCTCGGCCTCGGCGACGAGGGCCTGGGCGATGGCCGGGGCGGAGTCGTCGGCCGTGAAGTCGACGGCCTTGGCGAGCATCTCCGGGCACTCGCGGCCCAGGGCCTTGGTGAAGCCGCAGGTCGCGCCGGAGATGGGCAGCGCCGACGGCGCTTCGCCGTAGCCGTGCAGGCCGCCCATCCGCGTGGCGTTGATGAAGAAGGCACCCTTGCGGTTGAGGGAGGGCGAGAGCACGCGGGCCAGGCGCGCCAGGCGGCGGACCCGCTCGTCGAGCACGGGCTTGAGCTCTTCGAGGGTGGCGGCGGCGAGCTCGGGCTCGGGGTCGAGCGAGGCGAGGACGAAGACGCCGTCGACGTGGCCCTTGGCGAGCCAGGCCTTCGCCTCGTCCTCGATGTTGCCGGACTCGAGCGAGAGGAGCTCGACGCCGCGGGCGACGAGGAGCGAGGTCAGCTCGGCCGCGACGCCGCCGCGGTCGCCGAGGATGGCCACGCGCTTGCCGGCGGCGAGCTCGACGCCGGTGGGCTTGCACAGCTCGAACTCGGGACGCAGCACCGGGACCGGGACGCGGCGCACGGCGGCGACGGGGGTCGTCTTGCCGGTCGCAGCAGTGGCGGCAGGAACCTCGGCGGTGGTCGCGGCCGGGCCGGCGGAGCCCTTCATCTCGTGCACCAGCTTGATGAGGTGGTTGAGCGTCGGGTAGTCGCGCAGCTTCATCTCGTCGCGGCGCGGCAGCTCGAAGGCGCCGCGGATCTCCGCGAAGATCTCGGCCTGCTTGACGGTGTCGATGCCGAGGTCGGCCTCGAGGTCGAGGTCGAGCGCCAGCATGTCGCGCGGGTAGCCCGTCTTGGCGGCGACCACCTCGAGCAGCTTCTCGGCGACCGGGTCGGCGCCGGCGGCAGGCTTGGCGGCGGCCACCGGAGCAGCGGCGACAGGAGCCGCAGCCACCGGTGCCGGAGCAGGAGCCAGCTCAGGCTTCACCGAGCGGACGTAGCCGATGAGGTGGGTCAGGGTGGGGTAGTCGCGGAGCTTGAAGTCGTCGCGGCGCGGCAGGTCGAAGGTCGTGCGGACGTCCGCGAAGATCTCGGCCTGCTTGACGGTGTCGATGCCGAGGTCGGCCTCGAGGTCGAGGTCGAGCGCCAGCATGTCGCGCGGGTAGCCCGTCTTGGCGGCGACCACCTCGAGCAGCTTCTCGGCGACCGGATCGGCTGCCGCGGCGCTCGCCGCGAGCACCGGAGCGGGCGCGGCCGGAGCGACCTGGGCGGCGGCTGGCGCCGAGACCACGGGCGCCGCCGTCGCGAGCTCAGGCCGCATCTGGGCAACGAAGCCGATGAGGTGGTTCAGGGTCGGGTAGTCGCGAAGCTTGAAGTCGTCGCGGCGCGGCAGGTCGAAGGCCGTGCGGACCTCGGCGAAGATCTCCGCCTGCTTGACGGTGTCGATGCCGAGGTCGGCCTCGAGGTCGAGGTCGAGCGCCAGCATGTCGCGCGGGTAGCCGGTCTTGGTGGAGACGACCGCGAGCAGCTTGTCGGCGATGGAGTTCTGGGGCTGAGCGGTGGTGGGCGCCGGGGCCTGGGCGGCCGGAGCGGCGGCCTGGACCGGGGCGGGCGCCGCGGCGGCGAGGTCCGGGCGCGCCTGACGAACGAGCCCGATGATGTGGTTGAGCGTCGGGTAGTCGCGCAGCTTCATGTCGTCGCGGCGCGGCAGCTCGAACGCCCCGCGCACCTCGGCGAACACCTCGGCCTGCTTGACGGTGTCGATGCCCAGGTCGGCCTCGAGGTCGAGGTCGAGCGCCAGCATCTCGCGCGGATAGCCGGTCTTGGCGGAGACGATCGCCAGGATCTTCTCGGCGACGGGGTCGGCGACAGGGCGGGCCGCGACGGGCTGGGGAACAGGGGCGGCCGGGCGGATCTCCGGAGCCGGCGCCATCGGAGCGGAGGCGGCCATGGCCTCGTCGAGCTCGGCGCGCATCGCCGGCGCGTGGCCGAAGGTCCAGCGAGACCTGGCAAGCTCCGAAGCCGGAGGGCCGTCGTCGCGGACGCGCAGGGTGCGGTGGCTGACCTCGGTCTGGGCCGACGGCCGGCCGGACTGCTCCGCGAGCCAGCGCTCGTAGACGCGGGCGTCGACCTGGCGGGGCCCCTTCACCTTCTGCATCAGCGTGATGACGATCTGCGAGCCGAAGCCGGCGGCCAGGCGCAGCGCGAAGCGGACCGGGTAGCGCCCGCCCTTGCTCAGGGTCAGGTCGCCCAGCTCGGGGTCGGGCTCCTTCAGGTTCGGGACGGCCGGGACGATCCCCTTCTCGAGGATCTTCACCGCGACGGCCTCTTCCAGCCCGGCGCCCATCGGGTGGCCGGTCAGGCCCTTGGTGTTGGCGATGACGATCTCGCGGGCGCGCTCGCCGAAGACGCGGCGCAGCGAGTGGATCTCTGCGGCCGCCGAGCCGCCACGGGCCGGGGTGTAGGTCTCGTGCGAGACGAACACGGTGTTGCCGGCGATGGACTTGCGGTCGATGCCGCGCTCCTTCTCCACGCGGGAGACGAGCCGCTCCATCACGTCGCCGATGTGGCTGACGTCGAGCCGCGAGCCGTGGAAGGCGCTGTTGCAGACCTCGACGCCCAGGAGCTCGACGATGCCGCGCATGCCGCGCTCGCGCACCGCGTCCTCGGCCTCGAGGACCAGGCCGCTGGCGCCCATGCCCACGATGAGGCCGTGGCGGCGGCGGTCGAAGGGCAGGGCGGCCCGGGTGACGTCGGACTCGGTGGTGGCCGCGCCGGAGGCGAGGAAGCCGGTGCCGAACCAGGGCAGCATCTTCTCGTTGGTGATGTCGTCGGCGCTGACGACCACCACGCGGCGGCAGCGGCCACTCTTGATCCAGTCGTGGGCGATGCCCACCGCCTGGGCGGCGGAGGCGCACGCCGCGTTGACCGAGCTGTTCGGGCCGCGCGCGCCGATGAGCTCGGCGAGCTGGCTGTGCCCCATGGACAGCACGTGGAAGAGGAACTTGCGGTCGAAGGCATAGGCCTTCCGGGCGATCTCCGCCTGCAGGTCGGTGATGCGGCGGTCGAGCTCGGCGGCGATGGCGTCGGAGGACTGGGCGCGCAGCTCGGTCAGCTCCACCAGGCGCTCGCGGCGGGCGCGGTCCTCGTGGAAGCGGCCCACCTCGTCCAGCAGCGCGGTGTAGCCGGGGAACGCCGAGGCGAAGACCACGCCGGTCTCGTCGGCCATCGACTCCGGCAACGTCCAGCGGTCAGGCAGGAGGGTGCCCTTGGTGGTCTGCTTGTAGCGGCGCACCAGCGGGATGCCGGCGTCGCGCAACGCGTCGAGGGCGGCGGCAACGGCCAGGCGGGTGGTGATGTCGAAGGCCTCCACGCGCTCGGGGGCGATGCCGTAGTCCTGGACGAGATCGAACTCGCCCTTCTGGCCGGCGAGCTTGAGGACCTCGGAGACGTCGGAGATGGTCTCGAACTTGCCGTTGCCCTCGGCGTCCTTGACCAGGCGCACGACGCGGCGGTCGACCATGCCGCGCTGGACCTCGGCCGGGATGGCGTCGATCTGCACGTCGCCGTTGAGCACGCGGTCGACGTTGCCGTCGTCGAACACCTTGTGGCTCTTGCCCGGCAGGCCGAGCGAGGCGCCGGAGATGACGACCGAACCGGCGGGGCGAGGCGCGGGCTGAGCCGCCACGACGTGCTGGGGCGCGGCGATGGCGGCGTTGGGCTGCGCCGGACGAGCCAGCTCGTTGTGCGGCGCGACGGCACCGAAGTGCCTCTGGTACGTGGAGAAGCCGGTCTCGAGGAAGCTGGCGAACATCCGGCCCAGCTCCTGGTAGCCGGCGTCGCGGCCCTGCGCAGTGGCCACGGGCTGCGACGGCATCGGGAACTTGTCGGACGTGCTCATGCTCACCTCGGGGATGCGCTCTTGCTTCGGGCTGCTGCCGCGGCCGAGGCCGGCGGCGTACAGGCCAGCCAGGGCGTCGGCAAAGGACTCGACATCGCCCTTCTTCGGGTGGTTGGTGAACGAGGCCACGACGTCCGGCTTGTCCGCGAGGACGTCCTCGGCGAAGGAGGCCAGCACCTTCTTCGGGCCGATCTCCACGAAGACCCGGGCGCCCAGCCGGTACAGGGTCTCCAGGCCGCGCACGAACTGCACCGGAGCGGCGATCTGCCGGGCAAGGAGGTCGAGGATCTTCTCTCGGGCGTCGGGGCCGGTCGGGTACAACTCGCCGGTCACGTTGCTGATGAGCGGCACCGTCGGGGCTTGCACGTTGAGCCGCGAGAGCACGGCGCGCAGCGGCCGCGAGGCGGGCGCGACGATCTCGGTGTGGAAGGCGTGCGAGACGGGCAGGAAGACGGCCTTGACGCCCAGCGCCTCGAAGCGCTTGACGGCGTCCTCGACGGCAGCGGTCGCTCCGCCGATGACCGTCTGGTTGCGGCTGTTGAAGTTCGCCGCCACCACGTAGCCCTGCGACTGGCTGAGCACCTCGCGGACCTGCGCTTCGGGCGCGAAGATGGACGCCATCTTGCCGTTGTCGGCGATGCTGACGCTGGCCATTCTCCTTGGCGCGCGCGCTGACCGCCAGCACCGCGTCGGCGAAGGGCATGGCGCCCGAGGCCACCAATGCCGCGTACTCGCCCAGGCTGTGGCCCATGACCATGTCGGGCTTGATGCCGTGGGCCGCGAGCAGCCGCAGCAGTGCGAGGTCGACGGCCAGCATCGCCGGCTGGCAGACCTGCGTGTCGCGCAGCGCCAGGTCCATCTGCTCGGGGTCGCCCTGGCCGAACAGGTAGTCGGTCAGGCGCTTGGGCAGCTTGCCCTCCATCACCGCGTCGGCCTCGGCGAAGGTGTCGCGGACGATGGGCTCCCGCTCGCGCAACCGGCCGAGCATGCCCACGTACTGCGAGCCCTGGCCGGGGAAGAGGAAGGCCACCTTGGGGGCGGGGCCGGCGCCGCGGAAGATGCCCTTGAGGCGCAGGGCCTTCCACAGGCGCGGGTCGGTGGAGTCGAGCGCCGGGAAGAGCTTCTCGGCCTTCTCCTTGAAGTCGGCGGCGCCGGCGTAGGTGAGCACCAGGCGCTCGGGCGCGGCGAGGTCCTCGGCGGTGACGCTGGCGGCGGGCACGCGGTCGGAGCGGGCGGCGTCGAGCGGGGCGGCGAGCCTGGCGCGCAGCCCGGCGGCGTCGTGGGCGCCCAGGCAGAGCATGCCGCGGTCGGGGGTCCTCACCAGGTCGTCCTTCACCACAACGGTTGCCTTTCTGCCCTTCGTCAGGAGCCCCGGAACGTGCTCCTCGACGACGACGTGGAAGTTGGTCCCCCCGAAGCCGAACGAGCTGACGGCGGCGCGGCGCGGGGCGTCCGCGGAACGCTCCCAGGGCTGCGCGCGGGTGTTGACGTAGAACGGCACGCGGTCGAACGGGATGCCGGGGTTCGGCTCGCGCAGGTTGATGGACGGCGGCAGCACGCCGTGGTGCACGGCGAGCACGGCCTTGAGCAGCCCGGCGGCGCCGGCGGCGCTCTTGAGGTGGCCAATCTGGCTCTTGATGGAGCCCAGCGCCACGGTGCCCGGCTTCAACCCGGAGTCGGCGAAGGCGCGGGTCAGGCTCTCGGCCTCGGCGGCGTCGCCGACGCGGGTGGAGGTGCCGTGGGCCTCGATGAGGCCGATGGTCCTGGGCAGCACGCCCGCCTGCTCGTAGGCGCGCTTGATCGCCAGGATTCTGTCCGTTGGGGTTCGGCGCGGTGATGCCCTTGCCCTTGCCATCGGACGAGCCGCCGACGCCCCGGATGACGGCGTAGATCTTGTCGCCGGCCTTCTCGGCGTCTTCCAGCCGCTTGAGCACCAGCGCCACCGCGCCCTCGCCCATGACGAAGCCGTTGGCGTGGGCGTCGAACGGCCGGCTGCCGTCGGGGGAGAGCGCGCCGATCTTGGCGAACTTGATGAAGGTGGCCGGACCCATCGAGCGGTCGACGCCGCCGGCGATGACCGCGTCGGCCTGGCCGGCCATCAGCACGCCGATGGCCGACTGCAGCGCCGCCAGCGACGAGGCGCAGGCCGCGTCGGCGGTGAAGTTCATGCCACCCAGGTCGAGCGCGTTGGTGATGCGGCCGGCGATGACGTTGCCCAGCTCACCGGGCATCGTGTCCTCGGTGATGAGCGGCAGCCGCTTGCCGGTGTTGGCGAGCATCCCGCGCACCAGCCGCTCCTGGACGTCCGCGGCGAGCCCGGCGAACTCCGGGACCTCGCGCAGGCCGCGGACGGCCTCGGGCAGCATGGCGCGCATCGAGGTCTTCTCGTGCTGCTCGCCGCCGAGCGCGTTGCCCAGCACCACCGCGATGCGTGACGGGTCGAGGCCGCCGCGCTCGGGGTGGCCGGCGTCGAGCAGCGCCTCGCGCGCGCAGCACAGCATCCACTGCTGCGTGGGGTCCATCACCTGCACCACGCGTGGCGGGATGCGGAACTTCAGGCTGTCGAAGACGAAGCCGCGGACGAACGCGCCGATCTGCAATAGGTCTTGTCGGGCGCCGCCGGGTCGGAGTCCCAGTAGTCGGCCGGGGCCCACCGGTCCTGCGGGACCTCGGTGATGCTGTCCCTGCCCGTCAACACGTTCTGCCAGAACGCCTTGGCGTCCGGCGCGTCCGGGAGGATGGCCGAAAGGCCCACCACCGCCACCGCTCGCTGTCCCACGTCCTCACGCTCCATGGCTTCCTCGGGTCCCGGCCGACGTGGGCCGGGCAGACTTTCGATGGGAGTCCTGCCAAACGATTCGAGCCAGCGACCTAGCTGGCCATCCGCTCCGCTGCGCCGGCGTCCGCCGAGCAGATCGCCTTGGCGATCTGGTCGAGGTCGGCCATCAGGCCCGCCTGCGCCTCGTGGATCTCGCGGGTCAACAGCGCCTTCTCCAGCAGGCCCACGTCGTCCTTCAGGTCGCAGCCGCGCAGCCAGGTCAGGCCCTCGTGGGCGACGTGGTCGGCGGCGCTGCGGGCACAGACGCGCGCCATCGCCTTGTAGACCTCGGGGGCGGGCTTGGGCGCCTTGACCACCTGCACACCGGCGGCGGCCTTGGCGAAGTTGGCCGCTACCTCGGCCTGCATCGCCAGCTCGCCCAGTCGGAAGAGCACGTGCTGGTGCCGGGTGAGCCGGTTCACGCGCGCCTTCTCGAACAGCTCGCACAGGCTCTTGACCGCCAGCGCCGCGGTGGCCGCGCCGCAGGTCGGGTTCTTCGCGTGGAGCGCGACGAGCTCCTCGGCCATCTTCTTGTAGAAGGCGCCCTGGGTCTGCAGGTGCACGCGCCAGCGGTCGCGGGCGATGGTCCACTGCAGGATCTCGCTGGTGCCTTCGTAGATGGTGGTGATGCGCACGTCGCGCTTGATCTTCTCGACCTCGTACTCGCGCGTGTAGCCGTAGCCGCCGTGCGCCTGGATCGCCGCGTCGGCGGTGGCGTTGCCGGTCTCGGAGGCGCAGAGCTTGGCGATGGCGCCCTCGGTCTGCAGGTCCTCCTCGCCGGAGTCGAGCCGCTCCGCCACGTGCTCGATGTAGGCGCGCGCCGCGGCCTGGCCCACGGCGTGGGGGACGAGCAGCTTGTGGGTGAAGGCCTGCTTCTCGGAGAGGAGGCTGCCGCCCTGCACGCGCTCCTTGGCGTAGGCGATGGCCTTGGCCAGCGCCGCCTCGCCGCAGCCCAGGCCGAACGCCGCGACCATCAGGCGGGTGTAGCCGAAGACCATCTGCGCCTGCGCCAGGCCTTTGCCCTCGACGCCGCCCACCACGTTCTCCGCCGGCACCTCGACGCCCTCCAGCGAGAGCGCGCAGGTGTTCGACATGCGGATGCCGTGCTTGTCCTCGGGCTTGGACGCCGACAGGCCCGGCGTGCCCTTCTCGACGATGAAGAAGGTGGGGCCGGCCTCGGTCGCGGCGAGGATGGTGTAGAAGTCCGCGACGCCGCCGTTGGTGATGAACTGCTTGCTGCCGTCGATGCGGTACCAGGGCTTGCCGTCCTTCTCGAACTTGACGGCCTTGCTCTTGAGCGCGCCCAGGTCGCTGCCGACGGTCGGCTCGGTCACGCCATAGGCGACGAGCAGGCTCTCGCTCGCCACGCGGCCCAGCCACTGCTGCTTCTGCTCCGGCGTGCCGCCGACGACGATGGGGTCCAGGCCGAGCGAGACCGCCAGGAACGCCGTCGCCAGCCCCAGGTCCATCGCCGCCATCGTCTCGCTGACGCGGTAGACGTCGTAGGCGCCGCCGCCCAGCCCGCCGCAGTCCTCGGGGATGTAGATGAGGTGCAGCCCGATCTCCGGGCCCATCAGCTGCGAGATGATCTCCTTGGGGAACTCTTCGGCCGCGTCGACCTTCAGCCGCCAGTTGAGCGGAAGGGAGCGGGAGGCGAACTGCTTCAGGCTCGAGAGGATTGCTTCGAGGGAGTCATGGTCGATGCCGCGGTGCGCCATAAACGGGGTTCCTCCGGATGCGGGGCGGAAAGTGGGGCGGAAGTTAGTAAGTCGTTTTCGTCGTGCAACCACGCGGCGCGTCAAAGAAATCTGCTGCGCGCTGCGTCATGAATCGAGGGAGGGAGCAGGCACTGCGTAGCGCCTGACGCACCTCGGAGGGTCGCGGTGCGTGGTTTCCTTCCCACCTGGTTAATTTCACAAACTTGGCTCTCCCTCGGAGCGGCGGGATCCAGCGTCCGCCCATCGCGAATTCCGGGCAAAGGCGGCCGCGTTATGCAGGATGCAGGCCAATGTGAGACACGCGACCACGCTGACCAGCGGGCAAACGGGTTCTAGGCCAACGCGAGTGAGAGGTCGAGCGGGAAAACGGGCCTGGACAGGCTCCGTCCGTGGCTGGGTGATTCAGGAGTCGTAGGCGCGCCGAGCGGCAACGAGAGCCTGGCCCAGCGAGATGGCTCCATCGTTCGGCGGGACGTGCCGGGCGCGCAGCACCTGGAACCCCGAGGCCTCGAGCGAGGCGTGAGTCAGGCGCGCGAGGCGCTCGTTCTGGAAGCATCCGCCGCACAGGGCGACCCGCTGGATTCCGCTCTCGCGCGCGAGCGCGGCGGCGAGGTTCGCGAGGCCGGCGTGGAGCTGCGCGCTCACAGTGGCGGTGCGGACGCCGCGGTCGACGTCGGCGAGGATGGCGCGGATCAGCGGCTCCCAGTCGGCGCGGCCCGACGCGCGATCGAGCGGGAAGGGGTAGAGCTCGTCTTCGCTCTCGCCGACGGCGCAGAACTCGAGCCTCCATCGCGGCCTGGCCCTCGAAGAGGCTCTTGCCGCGCAGGCCGCAGAGCGCCGCGATGCCGTCGAAGAGCCGCCCGATGCTGGTGCTCTCTGGGGCGTTAAGCCCACTCGACAGCGCCCGGGTGAGGTTCTCGAGGTCGCGGCCCTGGAACTGCGACGCCAATCGCGCGCCGGGGTCGATCCCCAGCGCGTGCAGGAGCCCCAAGGCGACCCGGCGGGGCTCACGCGCGGCGAGGTCGCCCCCCGGGAGCCGGAAGGGGCGCAGCGGGAAGAGCCGGCGGTAGGACGCGCCCTCGCACACGAGCGCCTCGCCGCCCCAGACGGTGCCGTCGTCGCCCAGCCCAGTGCCATCCCAAGCAAGACCCAGCACGGGGCCGTCGCCCGGGTGCTCGGCCATCACCGCGGCGACATGGGCGTGGTGGTGCTGGACGCGCTCGAGCTTCGCGCCCCAGCGCTGGGCGAGCCGCTCGGCGCAGCGGGTCGAGGCGTAGTCCGGGTGCAGGTCGCACGCAACCACCCCCGGCTTCACCTCGAAGAACTTCACCAGGTCCAGGATGGTCCGCTCGTGTAGCGCCGCGCCCTCGGCGCTGTCCAAGTCGCCCAGGTGCTGGCTGACGACAATCTGGTCGCCCACGGTGAGCGCGATGGTGTTCTTCAAGTGCGCGCCGACGGCGAGGATGCAGGGCGCGGGCGCGGGGAAGGGCAGAGGCCTGGGTGCGTAGCCTCGTGCGCGCCTGAGCAGGACGGGGCCGTGCGTGTCCACCCGGAGCACGGAATCGTCGACGGGCCGGACGATGGGCCGGTCGTGCAGGAGGAAGAGGTCGGCGATGGCGTGAAGCCGCGAGAGCGCCTCGTCGTCATCGGTGCACATCGGCTCGTCGGAGAGGTTCCCGCTGGTGCAGATGATCGGCTCGCCCACGAGGTCCAGCAAGAGCCGGTGCAGCGGCGTGTAGGGCAGCATCGCGCCGACTCGCGGGTTGGCGGGCGCGACCTCCGGAGCGAGCGCAGTACCCTTGCGGACGCGGACGAGCACGATGGGCGCCTGCGGCGAGCGCAGCAGCACGGCCTCATCTTCGGAGACCTGGGCGTGCTCGCGCAGTTGCTCGGGGCTCGCGAACATCACCGCGAAGGGCTTGGCCTCGCGGTGCTTGCGTTCGCGCAGCCGGACGACGGCAGCGGAGCGCGTCGCCAGGGTCACGAGTTGGAACCCGCCCAGGCCCTTGAGCGCGACGATGGAGCCCGAGCGCACCGCGAGCGCGGCTTCTCGAAGCGCAGCCTCGCCGCTCGATCGGAGGTGGCCGGAGCCGTCACAGAGCCGCAGCTCGGGCCCGCAGGTGGGGCAGGCGACGGGCTGGGCGTGGAAGCGACGGTCGAGCGGGTCGCGGTACTCGCGCTCGCAGTCGGGGCAGAACTGGAAGCCCTTCATGGAGGTGCGCGGCCGGTCGTAGGGCAGCGACTCGATGATGGAGTAGCGAGGACCGCAGTTGGTGCAGTTGGTGAACGGGTAGCCGAAGCGCCGCTCGCCAGCGGTCGAGATCTCGGCCAGGCACTCCGGGCAGGTGGCGAGATCGGCCGGGACGGTGGGGCGCGCCTTGGCGCTGGCGTCGCTTGCGCGGATCTCGAAGGTGGAATCGCCGCCGGGCGCGATCTCCTCGACCGAGACCGATTCGAGCACCGCCTGCGCCGGCGCGGCGGTCTTCAGGAGCGTCACGAAGCGGTCGGTGGTCTCCGCAGCGCCTTCGACCTCGATGCGCACGCCGTCGCTGCGGTTGAGCACGTAGCCGGCCAAGGAGAGCTCGGTCGCGACCCGGTACACGAACGGCCGGAAGCCGACCCCCTGGACGATCCCTCGGACGGTGATGGCGAGGCGGCGGATGGTCATGAGGCGCGCCGAGTTGTCGCAGCAACCGGGCGGGGATTCAACCCCGCGCCGCTTGCTCGAAGTCCCCGGACTCGACGAGCGGCTTCAGGAACGCGAGGGCGGCCTCGAGGTTCGTCTGGGCCTTCTCGGAGATGGACGGGTCCAGGCAGTGCTCGAACTCGTAGCCGCGCACCGCCAGGACGTAGGCCTTGGGCGCCTTGCCGAACATGTGCTGGGCGAGCCCCAGCACGCCGCCCGGCTCCACCGAGTGGCTGCTGAACTCGAGGTGGCTGGTGGGCGCGAGGACCCGGAAGCTGAACGGCTCGGGCCCGGCGGCCGCGGCGTCCGCGATGACGAGCACGTCGTGCTCCGCGGCGGCGGCCGAGTCCTCGACGGTGAGCTGGTAGTCGGAGTCGACCGTCAGGCCCTGCAGGGCCCAGCTCTCGGCCCGTTCGGCGAGGAGGGGACCCAGGCCGTCGTCCTGACGGCCTGGGTTCCCGATTCCGAGCAACAGCACCTTCAAAGGGTCACTCCCCGTCCCGCACCTGCTCGTCGACCTGGGCGCCGGAGGCGTCGAAGAGCTTGACCGACAGCGGCATGCGGCCCATCGCGTGCGTCGCGCACGACAGGCAGGGGTCGTAGGCGCGGATGGCGACCTCGATGCGGTTCATCAGGCCTTCGGTGATGGCGCGGCCGTCGAAGAACTCGGCCGCCACCTTCTGCACCGCGCGGTTCATCGGCTCGTTGTTGTTGGTGGTCGAGACGATGAGGTTGGCCATCGTGACCTGGTTCTGCTCGTTGACGCGGTAGTGGTGGAACAGCGTGCCGCGCGGCGCCTCGATGATGCCGACGCCCTCGCCGCGGAACGTGCCCTTGGCCAAGAGCTCGCCCTGGAGCAGGTCCTTGTCGTTGAGCAGCTCCTTGATCTTCTCGATGGAGTGCACGAGCTCGATCATGCGGGCCCAGTGGTAGGCCATCGTGACCTGGATGGGCTTGCCGCCGCCCAGCTGCATGAACTCCTTGCGCTCCTTCTCGGCGATGGGCGTGTCGATGAAGTCGCAGGTGTTCATGCGCGCCAGCGGGCCCACGCGGTACCAGCCCTTCTCGGGGCCCAGCGCGGTGAGGAACGGGAACTTCATGTACGACCAGTCCCGCACCTCCTCCTTGATGTGCTGGTGGTAGTCCTTGGGGGCGACGCCGTCGAGCAGCTTCTTGCCGTTGACGTCCACGGCGCGCAGCGGGCCGTCGTAGAGGTCCATGGCCCCGTCCTTGCGGACGATGGACAGGTGGCTCGAGTCGAACGACCCGAACCCGGCCAGCTCCTTGAGGTGCTCCTGCGTGTAGCTCTTGCAGAGCGCCAGCGCGGCCTGGGCCCACTTCGTCATCTGCTCCAGGTCCTTCAGGAACCCGTCGCGCTCGGCCACCGTGAGGTGCTTGTTGATGCCGCCCGGGATGGCGCCCGTGCCGTGGATCTTCTTGCCGGCGGTGGCCTTGATGATCTCCTGGCCGTACTTGCGCATCATCACGCCCTGCACCGCCAGGTCGGTGTGCTTGAGGGCGACGCCGATGACGTTGCGAATGGCCGGGTCGGCGTCGAAGCCGAACAGGAGGTCGGGCGAGACCAGGTGGAAGAAGTGCAGCGCGTGGCTCTGGAACATCTGGCCGTAGTGCATCAGCCGCCGCATCTTCTCGCCGGTGGGGGTGAGCTTGTCGACGCCCACCACCATGTCCATGGCCTTGGCCGCCGCCAGGTGGTGGCTCACCGGGCAGATGCCGCACAAGCGCTGGACCAGGACCGGGATCTCCCAGTACGGCCGGCCCTGGGCGAACCGCTCGAAGCCGCGGAACTCCACGATGTGGAGGCGGGCCTCCTTGATCTTGTTCTTCTCGTCGAGGTGCAGCGTCACCTTGCCGTGGCCCTCCACGCGGGTCACCGGCTCAATCACGACGCGCTTGCCTTGGGTAGTCGCATTCATGGTCGTAGGCCTCGCTCAGTCGTACTTGAGCAGCTCGTACGGAAGGTTGATGGGCTTGTTGGTGAGCAGCGCGACCAGGGCCTCCCAGAATCGCGTCGGCCGGCGGCGGGCAGCCCGGCAGGTGGTAGTCCATCTTCACCACCTCGTGGCAGGGGTAGACCTTGTCGAGCAACAGCGGCAGCTCGGGGTCCGCCGGGATCTTGCCGGAGGGGTTGAAGACGGTCGGGCCGTTCTTGTAGGCCTCGTCGAGGCACTCCTTGAGCGGGACCATGTTCCGCATCGCCGGCAGGCCGCCCATGATGGCGCAGTCGCCGACGGAGACGAGCACGTCGCAGTGCTCGCGGAACTCGCGCAGCACCTTGACGTTCTCCTGGTTGCAGCAGCCGCCCTCGATGAGGCCCACCGCGCAGCGGCCGGTGAACTTCTTGATGTCGTCGACGGGCGACTTGTCGAAGTCGACCAGCTCGATGAGCTTGAGGATGCGGTCGTCGATGTCGAGCACCGACATGTGGCAGCCGAAGCAGCCGGCCAGCGAAGCAGTCGCAATCTTGGGTTTCGCCATGGCAGTCACCTCACTTGGCCGAGCGCTTGGCGTCGACTTCGGCGCCGATGGGCTTGTGGTCGTACAGGCGAGCGCCGACCGGGACCGCGAAGCCGACGCGCTTCTTGATGATGCAGCCGACCGGGCAGGCCGACGCCGCCTTGTCCAGCGCCTTGAGCTCGGTCGCGGACAGGGTGTCGGCGTTCCAGGACAGCCGCGTGTCCTTGCCGCGCCCCAGGAAGCCGAAGACGGTCTTGCCGTCCAGCTCCTGCGCCGCGCGCACGCACCGGCCGCAGCGGATGCAGCGGTTGCCATCCAAGTAGATGTCCGGGTGGGACGCCTCGACGCCGCGCTTGGGGAACTGGTAGGTGTGGCGGCTCGCCGCGATGCCCAGGCGGTAGGCGGTGGCCTGCAGCTCGCAGTTGCCGCTCTTCTCGCAGAACATGCAGAAGTGGTTGCCCTCGCTGAAGAGCATCTCCACGACGCTCTTGCGCCACTCGCCCATCTCCGGCGTGTCGTTGAGGACGACCATGCCCTCGGACGCCGGCTGGGTGCAGGCGGCCTGCGGGCGGCCGTTGACCATCACCGTGCAGACCCGGCAGGCGCCGGCAGGGGTGAGGTCCTTCAGGAAGCACAGCCGCGGGATGTAGATGCCGTTGTCCTCGGCCGCCTGGATGATCGTCTGGCCCTTCTTGGCCGAGATCTCGACGCCGTCGATCGTCAGTTTGATCGTGTCGGTCATGGTGGTGGCTCCTAGTCCTCGTGGTAGACCGGCGCGCGGCCCTGGATCTTGGCCGCCTCGGCGAGCGCGGCGTCCAGGTCGAACGCGGGGACGCGGCCCTTCTCGGCCTTGACCAGCTTGGCCTCGTAGAGCGCCCGGAACGCCGAGAGCGTCGTGTGGATGGGGTTGGGGCTCGTCTGGCCCAGCCCGCAGCGGCTCATCTTCTTGGTCGTGACGCAGAGCTCCTCGAGGTACGTGAGGTCCTCGGCCACGCCCTTGCCGGCGCGGATGGCGTCCAGCTTCTGGGTGAGCAGCACGTTGCCCACGCGGCACGGCGCGCAGTAGCCGCAGCTCTCCTCCACGAAGAAGTGCATGTACGCCGACACTTCCTTCAGGAGGTCGCGCTTGGGCCCGAAGACGACCATCGAGCCGCCGGTGGCGACGCCCTCGAAGGAGATCTTCTTGCCGAAGTCCATCGGGGCCACGAACTGGCCGGACGGGCCGCCGACGAGGATGGCCTGCGCGCCTTCGCCGCCGACCTCCTTGAGGAGCTCCTGCAGGGTGATGCCGAAGGGCAGCTCGTAGACGCCGGGCCGCTCGCAGTCGCCGGAGACGGAAAGCAGCTTGGTGCCGGTCGAGTCCTTGGTGCCGAACCCGACGAACCAGGTGGCGCCCTTCTCCATGATGCGCGCCGCGCAGCAGAGGGTCTCGACGTTGTTCACGCTGGTGGGCAGGCCGAGGTAGCCCTTCTCCACCGGGAACGGCGGGCGGTTCTTCGGCACGCCGCGGCCGCCCTCGCAGCTGGAGATGAGCGCGCTCTCCTCGCCGCAGACGTAGGCGCCGGCGCCCATCTGGATGCGGATGTCGAAGTCGAAGCCGGCCTGCCCGCAGACGTTCTTGCCGAGCAGGTTCTTGCTGCGCAGGAACTCGAGCGTCTTGTCGAGCTTGTCCTTGAGGAAGTCGTACTCGCCGCGCAGGTAGAGGATGCCCTCGGTGGCGCCGACGGCGTAGCCGGCCACGGCCATGCCCTCGAACACCAGCTCGGGGACCAGGTTCAGGATCACCCGGTCCTTGAACGTCCCGGGCTCGCCCTCGTCGGCGTTGCAGATGATGACCTTCTTGTCGCCCGCCGCTCCGCGCGCGAACTCCCACTTGGTACCGGTGGGGAAGCCGGCGCCGCCGCGGCCGCGCAGCTTGCTGGTCTTCATCTCGGCGATGACGTTCGCCGGGCTCATGCGCAGCGCCTTGCGCAGGGCGGCGCCGCTCTCCATGCCCGCCATGACGACGGGCCCTCGCTTGCGCAGGTTGTCCTGCGGAGCGAAGGCGGAGAGTGCGGAGGGCTTCTCGCGCACGGCCTTGATGAGCTGGCCGACCTTCTCCGGGGTGATGCCGGCGACGAGCAGACCGTTGACCATCCCGGCCGGGCCCTGATCGCACAGGCCCACGCAGCTGGTGTGCTCGAGCGTGATGTGACCGTCGGGCGTGGTCTGCCCGAAGTCGATGCCCAGCGCCTTCTTGAGCGCCTCGGCGGCCTCGTGGCCCTTCTCGCCCAGGCAGCTGGGGCACTCGGACATGCGGATGACCGCATGCCCCTTCTGCTCCTTGGACAGGAACGCGTAGAAGGAGACGACCCCCTCCACGGCGATGCGCGAGGTGTTCAGCTCCCGCGCCACGAGGTCGATGGCCTCGCCCGATACGCAGCCCAGCTGCGCCTGGATTTCACGGACCACGTCCATCAGGCGGTTCTTGTCCCGCCCGACCCTGGTCGTTACTTCTTTCACGACCTGTTGCAGGGTGCTGTTCATGCCGGTCTCCTGCGAGTTGAAGACAGCCCGAAGCGGTCAATTCTGGCGTTGGGAGGTGTCGCACCACCCCAAACACCCCTCTGCGACGGCACGCTTTCTACCAATTAGGCGGTAAAACACAAGCGCCCGAACGTCGCGAGGTCAACTCGTGCAAGTCCGGCTTTCGAAAGGAATTAGAGTGACTTATCTACCGCTCGCCTGGCGGTGAGGTGACTGGTAGGAGGTCACAGGGGATGGCGAGGGACCTCGAGCGACCGAAGGTCTGCGGGGCCGCGGCGACTCAGACCCGCTCGGGGAGCGTCGGCAGGAGCGTTACGGCTGCTCGACTGCCGGCCTCGCGTCGTGATTCGTTCGGCGACGAAACGAACGCCGCGAGGAGGTCGCGGCGGCGATTCACATCAGAAGTCGATGCCGACCTTGCCGCCGAACACGAAGATCTGCGGCATCCCGGTGTCCCTGTTGTTGAGGATGACCGAGCCCTCGGCGGCGATCTCGAAGACGTAGCTGATGAGGCGCAGGCCCAGGTAGACGCGGTGGTTGTAGTTCTGCGGCATCGAGACGGTCTGGAAGACGTTCGTGTCCGAGGTCGGGTCGGTGACGGCCTCGGAGGTCGAGCGGTCCGGGCGGAAGTCGACCACGGCGGAGGTGCAGGCGTTGTACTGCAGGTTCCAGCCGGCGTAGGGGGTCAGCGTCACCATGCCGCCGATGGCGAACTGGTGGCCGAGGCCGACGTCGAGGCCCGCGGTCGTGAGGTTGAAGTCGCGCGAGCCGAACAGGTGCGTGCCGTAGCCGCGAACGCCCAGGTCCGGGAAGTACTTGAAGCCCTCGTTGAGCGCCCACTTGAGCTCGACCGTGGCGGCGGCCATGCGGCTCGACTGCAGGTAGCTGACGCGCGTGCCGATCTCGACCGAGAAGCCCAGGCCCTTGCGCACGTGCAGCGAGGGCATCAGCAGGTACTGGGTGGCGGGGCTGGTGGTGGGCCAGTACTTCGAGTTGTTGTCGATCTGCGCGACCTGGTACTCGAAGGCGATGTTGAAGCCGGAGTGGCCGAGCGTCTCGGGCGGCGCGCCGTTGAACGACGAGATCGCCGCGGCGAGCTGGTTGGCCATGATGCGGAAGTTGGCGTTCGCGTCGGCGGTCGTCGCGGGGTTGCCAAGTCTGTAAACCTGAAAATCACCTGCGTCCGCGAACGCGGTCGCGGCAAAGAGTTGGCAGGCGACGAACGCGGCAAGCGTCGGTCGGCTCATTCAAGCCTCCAGTTCGTGCCCGGAGACCGTACCAAAGTGCCGGTGACGCTTCAAGAAACGCTCTGATAGCCTCCCAGGCCGATGCTCCGAGTGCTCCTCGCCACCACCTGCGCGGTCCTCCTCGCCGGGTGCAACCCGGCCCGCAACGTCCCCATCTTTCTCTGGCACTCGGTCGGCGAGGGCGGGGCGGGGGACAAGTACGACGTGCCCGCCGAGGAGTTCGACCGTGAGCTGGCCATCGTCGAGAGCTTCGGCGCCAAGGTCGTCTCGCTCGACCAGGTGATCGATGCGGCCTCCGGCGGAGCGCCGCTGCCCGAGCGCGCAGTGGTCCTGACCTTCGACGACGGGCGCGCCTGCCTGAAGACCGCGGCCCTGCCGGTGCTCAAGAGCCACGGCATGGCGGCGGAGGTCTTCGTCGTCACGGATTGGATGGCGGAGGACGAGGCGCACCGCCGTGTGATCGATGACGGGTCGGGCCGGCATCCCTACCTGACCTGGCCCGAGCTGCGGGAGATGGCCGCCTCCGGGGCCTTCCGCGTCCAGTCGCACTCCGTCAGCCATCGCAAGCTGCGCGAGCTCGGCGAGCCGGAGCGGTGGCGAGAGCTGGCGGATTCGCGGGCGGCGATCACCCGGAGGGTCGGCGTGCCGGTGAACTTCTTCGCCTACCCGTTCGGCGCCTCAGGTCTGCCGGCCGAGAGCGCCGTCGAGCGCGCCGGGTACCGCGGAGCAGTGGTGGTCGAGATGGGGCTGGGGACGCGCTACTCGCTCAAGCGCCGCAGTGTCTGGAAGGGCTGCGAGTACGCGGTCACCGAGGCGCTGGAAGCGGCGTTCGGCAAGCAAGGCAAGTAAGGCCCCGCAACAAGCTCGGGCGTTGGGGCGCGCGGTCAGGGGCTGCGCGCTGCGAGGCTCGGGCCGGACGCCGGCCGGGCCAGCTGGACGCGGTGCGCGTCGCGGTCGACGAAGACCAGCACCGGAGCGCCACGGGGATCGAGCGCCAGCGACGCCTCGTAGCCCGTCGACGGCGCATCGGGAATCGCCTCGACCGACCACTGGCCGTCCTCGAGCGTGGCGTGGGCCACACCCTTGCCGGGCCGGAAGAAAGCAAGGTGGAGGCGGTCGCGCCCGTCACGCACCAGCGAAGTGCGCGCGCCCGGCGACCCGCAGACGACCGTCTGGAAGGTCCAGCCGCGCTGCGGGTCCTTCCGGGCGAACTTGAGCCGCTCCTTGCCGAAGTCCCAGTAGGCGATCGCCGGGCGGCCCTGGCCGTCGAGCGCCAACGAAGCGCCGAAGCCGACGTGGCCGGCGAGGTCGACGGTCGAGAGGTCCCAGCGCGTGCCCGTCCAGCGGGCGTAGCGCAGCTGGCGGCGGCCCTCGTCGAGGTAGGCGATGTGCGGCCGGCCCTTCTCGTCGAGCGCCAGCGAGCTGTCCTTGCCCACTTCACCATCCAGGTCGACGGTCTCGAGGGCCCACGCTGCGCCCGGTCCGTCCTGCCGTGCGTACTTCAACGAGCGGTTGGAGAGGTCGTAGTAGCTCACGTGGAGCCGCCCGTTGCGGTCGACCGCGAGCGACGAATCGATGCCCACGCTCTCCGCGCCGTCGACGACTTCCAGCGCCCAGGCGCCGGCTCGGTGCCGTGCCAGCTTCAGGCTCTGGTGGCTGAAGTCGAAGTAGCTGATGACCGGCTCGCCCGAGCGGTCGAGCGCAAGCGAGGCGCCACCGCCCACGTCCGCCGAGGCGTCGACGAGCTCGCGGGTCCACTCGCCGCTCTCGGTCGACCGCGAGTAGCAGAGCTGGCGACGGTTGGGCGCAGTGAAGTCGCACCACGCCACGTGCACGTTCCCACTCGCGTCCACCGCGATGGAGGTGTGCTGGCCAGGGTTCCCGGAACCATCGATGGTCGAGACCGACCACGGGCCGGCGAGCAGCAGCAGCGACGAGAGCAGCGGCAGCGGTGACATGTGAAATCTCCCCAGGTCCAAGCGCCGTGGGCGGCGTGCCCCTCTGGTGAGGAAGAGAGGTCGAAACATTCATAAATTCCGAGTGGTTATCGCCCATGGGTGGCGCCGGATACACGGGCGCCAGCGACCGACGAGCACCGGGTTGGATGCCGGCGGGAAGAGAAGCGATCAAAGTGCCCGAGGCCCGTCGTTGACCGTACGGAAGGTGCCCGGCTATACCGCGCGCATGGGCCAGTTCCTGGAAGCGGTCACGCCGGACGAGGCACGCCGCATCCTGGCGCGCTTTGGTCCCATCGCCCGCACCGAGCGGGTCGGACTCGCTCATGCTCGCGGACGGGTCCTCGGCGCAGACGCGAAGGCACCCGAGCCGCTCCCGGCCTTCGACCGCGCGCTGATGGACGGCTACGCGGTTCGCGCGCAGGAGACCTTTGGCGCAGCTGAGACTTCGCCTGCCTACCTGTCGCTTGCTGGCCGCATCTCGATGGGAGTGCCGCCGACCGGGCCGTTGCCGGAGGGCGCATCGTTCGAGATCTCCACCGGAGGTGCTATGCCCGAGGGCGCCGACGCGGTCGCCATGATCGAGCACTGCCGCGAGACCGGCTCCGGACAGGTGGAAGTGGGAAAGGCCGTCGCTCCGCTCGAGAACGTCTTGAAGGCGGGCGAGGACGTGGCCGCAGGCTCCTTGCTCGTCGCCAAGGGGCGACGGCTTCGGCCGCAGGACGTGCTGGCTCTGGCCGCGGTCGGCGTCGACGCGGTCGAGGTCTACCGGTCACCGCGCGTGGCGGTGCTCTCCACCGGAGACGAGCTGGTCCCAGCTGACCGCAAGCCAGGGCCCGGCCAGGTCAGGGACGCCAACGGTTGGGCGCTGGCAGCGCAGATCGAGGATGCGGGCGCCATCCCCGTGCTCCTGGGCATCTGCCGCGACGAACCGGAGCGGCTCGAATCTGCCATTCGAGACGCGCTGGCCAAGGCCGACGCGGTGTTCGTGTCCGGCGGATCCTCGCAAGGCGCCCGCGACTCGACGGCCGACGTCCTGGCCCGCTTCGGTCCGCCGGGCGTGATGGCCCACGGGATCGCCGTGGCACCGGGGAAGCCGACGATCCTGGCGGCGGCAGGCGAGAAGCCGCTCATTGGCTTGCCGGGTCATCCAGTCTCTTCGCTGGTCATCGCCCGGCTCTTCATGAACCCACTCCTACGTGCGCTCGGGGGCGAGACCGGTCCGCGCGAGCCCTTCGTGGGCCGAGCGAAGGCGAGGCTATCGCGCTCGGTGGCGTCCAAACCGGGACGAGAGGACTGGGTTCGGGTGGCGTTGCGGGACGGCGTCGCGGAGCCGCTGCTCAAGGGGTCGGGCGCCATCTCGACGGCGCTGCGCGCGGACGGGCTCGTGTGCATCCCGCTCGATGCCGAGGGGCTTGCGGCCGGCAGCGAGGTCGAGGTCGCGCTTCTCTGAGAGGGAGGGCAGGTCGTGGCGGACAAGCGCGTGAAGACCGGGGGCTACTTGACGACCGTCCCGCTCGAGGAGGCACTGGCGCGCTTCCTCCCTCGGGTCCTGGGCCCGATGCAATCCGAGCTCGTGTCCGTCGAGCATGCCCTTGGCAGGGTGACGGCGAACGCAGTCATCGCTCGGATCAGCTCGCCGCACTACCACGGTGCCGCCATGGACGGCATCGCGGTGCGTGCGGCGGACACCGTCACGGCCAGCGAGGCGCGCCCGCTGCGCCTCGAGGAGCACCGGAGCTACGAGCGCGTGGACACGGGCGACCCGATGCCCGGGGGCTTCGACGCGGTCGTGATGATCGAGGAGGTCGACGAGCCGGCGCCTGGCATCGCCGAGATCCTCAAGGCTGCCCTGCCGCGCCAGCACGTGCGGCTGGTCGGCGAGGACGTCGTGGCCGGCGAGATCGTCTTCCCCCGAGGGCACAAGCTGCGGCCATTCGACCTGGGGGCGCTGCTGGGCTGTGGCAACGAGTCGGTGGAGGCCGTCCGCAAGCCGGTCGTGGGCATCCTGCCGACCGGCGACGAGATCGTGGAGCCGGGCTCGAGGCTCTCACCGGGCGACATCATCGAATCCAACTCGCGCATGCTGGCCGCGGTCGTCGAGGAGGAGGGCGGTCAGGCGCGGCGCTACCCCATCTGCAAGGACCAGGAGAAGGACCTCGAGGCGGCGCTGGAGACGCTCGTGCGCGAGTGCGACGTGGCGCTGGTCATCGCCGGCTCCTCCGCTGGCCGGGGCGACTTCACCTCCAAGGTCCTGAGCAAGCTGGGCGAGCTGCTCGTCCACGGCGTCAACATCATGCCCGGCAAGCCGGTGGCGCTTGGGCTGGCGCGGGGCAAGCCGGTCATTGGCGTCCCCGGCTACCCGGTGTCGGCGGCGGTCGTCGCGGACCTGTTCCTGCGCCCCGTGGTCGCCAAGCTGCTGGGCACCTTGCCGGCGGAGCGGCCTGAGGTGAAGGCGAAGCTCTTGCGCAAGGTGCCGTCCAGGCTGGGCCACGCGGAGTTCGTCCGCGTCACGCTGGGCCGGGTGCGCGCCCGGCTGGTGGCGGTGCCGCTGGGCCGAGGGGCGGGGGCCATCACCTCGCTGTGCCGTGCCCACGGCCTGATGCGCATCCCCGAGCGGCGCGAGGGCTTCGACGCCGGCACCGAGGTGTCGGTGGAGCTGCTCGTTCCCGCCCGCCAGCTCGAGCACACGACGCTGTGCGTGGGCAGCCACGACCCGGCGCTGGACGTGCTGGGGGATCTGCTCGCCGGGCGCCGGCCTGGCTCGCGCCTGGCCTCGGCGTCCGTCGGCTCGCTCGGTGGCATCCTCGCCGTCGCCGCGGGCGAGGCACACCTGGCGGGCAGCCACCTGCTCGACCCGGCGACCGGCGAGTACAACCTGCCGGACCTCGCGCGCCACGCCCCCCAGGCCGAGCTCGCCGTCGTCACGCTCGCCCACCGTGCGCAGGGGTTGCTCGTGCCCAAGGGCAACCCCAAGGGCCTGCGTGCCTTCGAGGACCTCGCGCGGGAAGACGTGCTCTTCGTGAACCGCCAGCGCGGCTCGGGGACGCGGGTGCTCCTCGACCACGAGCTAGCGAAGCGGGGCATCGCCTCGAAGCAAATCAAAGGGTACGAGCGCGAGGAGTTCACGCACGCGGCGGTGGCGGTGGCCGTCTTGAGCGGTGCGGCAGACGCCGGGCTGGGGGTGCTGGCGGCCGCCAAGGCGCTGGGGTTGGACTTCGTGCCCGTAGCCGAGGAGCGCTACGACCTGATCGTCCCGGTCGATCTGCTGGCCGACCCGCGCGTGGAGCAGGTGCTCGAGCTGCTGGGCACGGTGGAGTTCCGGCAGGCGCTGCGCAAGCTCGGCGGCTACGACGACCGGCAGACCGGCCGCCGGGTGCTCTGAAGGCCGGCCTCACCTCGGCAGGTTGTGGTGCTTCATCTTGCGCCACAGCGTGGTCGAGGAGATGCCCAGCTCGCGCGCCACCAGCATCAGGTCGTTGGTGTTGCGAGCCAGAGAGGCGAGGAGCGCGGTCTTCTCGGCGTTGTCCAAGGCCTCGGCCAGTGTGACCACCGGGCCGGACCCAGCCGCCTGTGCGGCGTTCTGCAGCGCCTGGGCGGGGCTGAGCAGCTCGGTGCCACCCGCCGCGTTTCGCGCCGCGGGGACGAACGGGAAGTCGCGCGGGTGCAGCTCGTCGCTCTCCGCCAGGGCCGCGCCGCGCTCGATGGCGTTCTCCAGCTCGCGCACGTTGCCCGGGTAGTGCCAGCTGCACAGGTGCTGCACCGAGTCGGCGGTGAGGCGCCGCTTGGTGCCGCTCTTGGTGTTGTAGCGGGTCAGGAAGTGGGTCGCGAGCAGCGGCACGTCTTCGATGCGGTCGCGCAGCGGCGGCACCTTCAGGGGCACGACGGCGAGGCGGTAGTACAGGTCCTCGCGGAAGCGCTTCTCGGCCACGGCCTTCTGGAGATCCTGGTTGGTGGCGGTCACCAGGCGCACGTCGATCTTGATGGGCTGGCTCTCGCCGATCCGGCGGATCTCGTGCTCCTGGATGGCGCGCAGGAGCTTGGCCTGGAAGGCGAGGGTGGTCTCGGTGACCTCGTCGATGAAGAGCGTGCCACCGTCCGCCTCCTCGAACAGGCCGCGGCGGGCCTTGATGGCGCCGGTGAAGGCGCCCTTGGCGTGGCCGAACAGCTCGCTGTCGAGCAGGGTCTCGGTCATCGCCGCGCAGTTCACGGCGACGAAGGCCTTGTCGCAGCGCTTGGAGAGGGCGTGCAGGGCTCGGGCGACCAGCTCCTTGCCGGTGCCGCTCTCGCCCAGGATGAGCACGGTGGCGTCCGAGGAGGCCGCTCGGGCGATCTGCTGGCCCAGCTTCCGCATGATCTCGCTCTGGCCGACCATGGACGACAGGCCGTGCAGGCGGCGGAAGTCCTCGGCGTACAGCGACATCTGGCTGAGCAGCCGCCGGCGCTCGACCGCCTTCTCCACGCGGATGAGCAGCTCGGGCACCTGGAAGGGCTTGGCGACGTAGTCGAAGGCCCCGCGGCGCATGGCCTCGACGGCGCTCTCGATGGTGCCGTACGCGGTCATGACGATGACCTGCGTCGAGGGCGCGATGGAGCTGGAGCGGCGCAGCATCTCCAGGCCGTCGTGCGGCTCCATCTTCAGGTCGGTGAGGACGACGTCGAAGGGGCGCGCGCCGAGGTGGACGACCGCCTCCTCGACTCCGCCGGCATCGGCCACCTCATAGCCCTCGTCGCGAAGCAACAGGGCCGTGGTCGTTCGCATGTTGCGCTGGTCGTCGACGACCAGCACGCTTCCACGGTTCGCCATGCCTCTCACCTTCCCCCAGACGAATCCCAGGGGCATCCCTTCACCGTCCGTCCGTGTCCCCACCCTGGTCGCGACAGTCTAGCGGACTGGAGCCTCGCCGTCGCCAACGGTTTGCCAATTCGAGCCGGCGGACCAGGCCTCGTCAGCCCGCCCCGCGCAGGTGCCGGGCCTCGCCCACCCGGAGGGTGACCCGGACCCGGTCGAAGTACTCCGAAAGCGGGATCGTGTATTTGCGCGTGGCGCCCACCATCTCCTTGAACTCCTGCGTCGTGATCTTCTTGCGCTCCTTCAGGAACGCGACCAGCCGCTCCTGCAGTTGCCCGACGGCGGCGGCATCGAAGGCCATCTCGGAGCTGACGCGGACCGCGCAGCCTTCCTTCTCCAGCACCTTGACGATCGCCGCGACCTTGGCCGCCGAGGCGCCACAGAGCGCCGGAAGCTCGTCGAGGTAGGGCGGCGTCAGCTTCGCGTCGGCGAGGACCTTGGCGATCCGGTCGTGGAGCGCGGCATCGTCCACCGCCATCGCCTGGGGCGCGGCCTTCTCCCGGACCAGGTCGCCTTCGGTGACGAGCACGCCCTTGTCCGCCAATGTCGCGAGCAGCCGGCCGAAGAGGCGGGGATCGAGCGTGGGCGAGAGCCGGTTTCGCAGCTCCTCGCGCGGCAACCCCGGAGAGAGCGGCTCCGCTTTGCGGTGGGCCTGGACGACCGTCGTCGCCTTCTCGGCCAGCCGCTCGAGGACGGGAGGCGAGGCGTAGGCGCGCCGCTCCTTGTCGAACAGGACGATCGCCCCGCGGGTGCTCATCACCTCGAGAGTGCGGGCGAGCTGCTTCTCCGGCAGGCCGGTGCGGGCGAAGAGCTCGGCCGCCGACAGCCCCGCGAACCCCGAAGCCTCGACCAGGAAGGCGACGCGCGCGGCGGGATCCGCACCGGCCAGCGATTCGAGGCCGGCGACCGAATCGGGGCGGGCGCGCCGGCGGCGCCGCGGGTGGACGTCGAGCACGCGTCCGCCGGCCACGGTCTGGCCTCGGCCGGGCAGCACGGTGAAGCCGCGCAAGATGAATCGCTGCCCGGGCAGGGCGACCACCGGGCGCGCCAGGCGCAGCTGGGCGAAGGCACGGCCGCCGGGAGGCAGGTCGTCCTTGGCGAGGACCGCGACGACGGCCGGGACCTGAGCCGTTCCCAAGTGGAGGAGGAACTTGGAGCGAGCGGGGAGCGCCTTGGGCGCGGCGGCGAGGAGGTCGAGCTCGACGTCGAGCATCGAGGTCGTCCGCAGCTGGCCGGCGCGGACCGCGACGACGCCACGCTCGATGTCCTTGCTCTCGACCTGTGGGAGGTTGATCGCCGTTCGCTGACCCGCGAGAGCCTGCGGAACCTCGGCGCCGTGGACCTGCACCGAGCGCACGCGCAGCGCCTGGCCACCCGTAGGGAGCAGGTCGAGCGAGTCCTCGGGAGCGATGGAGCCGGAGAGCAGCGTGCCGGTGACGACCGTGCCGAAGCCCTTGAGGCTGAACGCGCGGTCGATGGGCAGGTAGGTCGGGCCGTCGGCAGGGCGCTCGGGCGCCTCCTTCGAGAAGCTCGGCGAGCGCCTTCTTGAGGTCGTCGATGCCGGCCCCGGTGCGCGCGCTGACGCGGACCATCGGCGCGCCCTCGAGGAAGGTCCCCTGGCAGGCCTCGGCGACGTCGGCCTCCAGCAGCGAGAGCCACTCCTCGCCCAGCTCTGGCGCCAGGTCCGCCTTGTTCAGGACGACCAGCCCTCGCGGCACGCCGAGCAGCCGGCAGATGTCCAGGTGCTCGCGGGTCTGGGGCATCACGCCCTCATCCGCGGCGATCACCAGCATGACGAGGTCGATGCCCGAAGCGCCGGCCGCCATGGCCTTCACGAACTTCTCGTGGCCCGGGACGTCGACGATTCCGGCGACGGTGCCGCTTCCCAGATCGAGGTGGGCGAAGCCCAGCTCCAGGGTGATGCCGCGGCGCTTCTCCTCCTTGAGCCGGTCGGTGTCCACCCCGGTCAGGGCTTTGACCAGGGCCGTCTTCCCGTGGTCCACGTGGCCCGCGGTGCCGATGACGATGCGTTTCATGGAGTCGGTCTGGCCCGTTGGCGATTGGCCTGTCCGGCCGCGAGGGTCGGGCCGGGCGGGTTGTTGCCCAAACTAGATGCTAGATGCCGAAGCGCCAGGAGGCCTGGAGCATCACTCCGCCGACGTCCAGATCCTTGACTGCGCCTTCGCCACCGAGCTGAGACCAGAGGTAGCGCGCTTCGACCCCGAGCCGGTTGTCGCCGATGGGAATTTCCAGGCCGATGTGGGCGCCGGCCGCAAAGCCCACGAAGCCCTGGCTCTCCTCGACCGGGGTCTCCAGCTTGACGTTCCCCGCCGACAAGCCGACCGCGATGCCTGCATAAGGCGTCAGCTGGGCCTGGTCGGGGTTACCGAAGCTGTACGAGGCCTCGAGCAGGATGGGGACGCTGATCGCGGTGACGACGGGGCTCGACTCGCCCAGCGGGCTGGAGGCCGGCAGCTGCAAGGCAACGGAGTAGCGCAGCATGTCGGCGGAGAGCCCCACCAAGAGCCCCTTGGTCCCGTTCCGGGTCGAGCCGCCGAGGACCGCCCAGCGGAAGGAGAGCCCGACCGCGGGACCGATGGCGCCCAATTGAACCTGCGCGGCGCCGCCCAGCCGTGGGCCCAGGAAGACGTGCAGGCGTCGCGGCCCAGCCGGGACGTCGGACGGCTGGGCGTCGGTGGCGACGACCTCCGGCTCCGTTTCTTCGAGCTTGCCGGCCTTGGCAACCTCGGCCTTCGGTGTCGGCACAGGCTCGGAGTCTTCGAGCTTGCTTGGGGCCGGCTTGGCAGGCTCGGGCTCGGAGTCCTCCAGCTTGCTCGGGGCCGGTTTGGATTCCTCGGCCTGGGCGAGCTTGGTCTCTTCGGCTTTGGGCCCGGCCTTCTCTTCGGCCTTGGCAGGCTCACCCGTGTTCGTCGGGCCAGTGTTGGCTTCGGCCTTGGCGGGCTCGCCCTTCTTCTTGGGATCGACCTTCGCTTCAGCCTTGGCCGGCTCGCCTTTCTTCTTGGGCTCGGCTTTCGCTTCAGCCTTGACCGCATCGCCCTTCTTCGGCTCCGTGTCCTCGAGCTTGCCGGCGGGAGCCTTGGCCACAGCGACCTTGGGCTCGGGCTTGGCTTCTTCGGCCTTGGCCACCACCGGCGTGCCCTGGGCCTCGTCGAAGCTCACCATGACCAAGCCCTTTCCGGCGCCCACTTCGACGAAGAGGGTGTGGGGGCCGGCGGGGATGTCGAGCGTCTTGACCACCGGCGGGCCTGCCAGGGCCGCGTCGCCGGCGATGGCGAAGGCGAGCTTGCCGCCCACCGCGAGCTTTCCCACCTCGCGGCCATCCCGCATCAGCTTGACCGGAATGCTCGGCAGCTTTCCCTCTCCGACGCGCCGCAGCGTGACCTTTACGGTCGAAGGGCCGATGACGCCGGCGCGCAGGGTCTCCTCGGCGCCCACCTTGTAGGCGTCCTGAGACATCCCCTGGAGCTGGGCCTTCTCATGCTTGGACTTGACCCGGACCTCCGCCGCCAGCGCTGGGCTGGCCAGGGTGAGGACCATGGCAAGGACGAGGAGGCGCATGCGAACTCCCTCAGAGGTCTCGAAACCGCTGCAGTCTAGCCCCCGCAAGTCCTTGAAGGAAGAGGCCAACCGGCGCGGCCACTTGACCGATGATTCGCCCGCAATCTCCCGCGGATAATGCCTGTGGGTTCGTGTGGTGGAAGGAGCTGTCATGCGTCGTGGGACCTACCTCTTGCTAGCGCTTCTGTGGGCGACTCCCGCCTGGGCCGCAGGCAAGTACCGCCCACCGCTACGGCAGCAGCCGGAGATGAAGCAGGGCAAGATGCTCAAGGCCATTCCCAAGACCCTCGAGCTGACGGTCGGCCAGCGAGTGAGCCTCTCCGGCATCCACATGGCGGGCTGCTACCAGACGAAAGTCCTCAAATTCACGTTGGCGGACGGGGTCTTGACGCTCTTGGGTGTCGGCGAGGGGGCGGCTGACGTCGTCCTGCAGGTCGACGAGCCCGACGAGAGCCAAGGAAGTGCCGCCCAAGAAGATCAGCGTCAAGGTGACCCGGTGATGCCATGAGAAGAAAGCCTTGGAACCAGGACGGTCAGGCCGCGGTGGAGAGCGCCATCGTCTTCCCGCTGGGCGTGTTCATGATGCTGGGAATCATCCAGCTCACGCTCATCCAGCAGAGCCGGCTGATGCTGGAGTACGCGGCCTTCAATGCGGCACGCGCGGGCGTGGTCTGGAACGGCGAGCCGGCCAAGATGGAGCGAGCTGCCATCATCTCGCTGCTGCCGACGCTCCCCAGCCTTCCTTTCGTCGACGACGGCCAGAAGATCCGCGTCGACGAACCCGAGCTCCTGCTCAAGCGCTATCTCTTCATCCGCGGCGCGAACACCCTGGGCGGCGCGCTCAAGCTGCAGCTGATCAAGGTCGAGACGCTCAACCCGACCACCGACGATTTCCAGAACGGGAAGGAGGAGATCGACTTCGACATGGTGGGCGACGGGCTCGCTGCGCGCCAGAAGAGCCAGCTCACCATCCGGTTGACCTACTTCTATGACCTGCGTCTTCCCATCATCAACAAGTTCTTCTTCGAGACCTGGCTGGCGGGGCTGGCCGGGGTCAAGCTCGGCGGCTTCGACCCCTTCCGTCCGAACATCAAGTACGTGCCGGGCACCGACAGCATGACCGTGCGGATGGGAATCGAAGCGGCCAAGGCCAAGACCAACTGCAAGTTCAGCGGCATCGAGCGCTCGACGCTACTGGGTCTCATCGCGCTGGGGAAGGTCTCGGGCAAGTACTACATGCCGCTGGTGACGACCTACACCATGCGCATGCAGTCGAGCTTCTTCAAACGCTTCGCCTCGGCCAAGCCGAAGAGCTGCAACTAGGAGCCCTCCATGCTCATCTCGAGACTGAACAGGTCGATGCGAGAGGACGAGGCGGGCCAAGCCCTGGTCCTGGGCGCGCTGGTGATGCTGGTCCTGGCGCTCTCCGTCTTCGTCACAGTGCAGCTGGCCAACGGCATCAACGAGCGCATGCGGGTGCAGGACGCGGCCGACAACGCCGCCTTCTCCACGGCCGCTGCCGTCGCGCGCTCGCTCAACTTCATCAGCTGGGTCAACCGCACCACGGCCACCCAGTACGTCGCGGCCATGGCGCTGCAGGGCCTGGTGGCCCTCTTCGACGGCGTCCAGGCCTGGACCGGCGTGCTGGGCGACATGATGCAGGACCTGGCGGTGGGGGTGTGCGCGCTCAAACGCATCGCCCAAGCATGTTGCGCCGCCTGCATCTTGCCCCCGGTGATGGCGGCGGCGTGCATCGCCGCCGAAGGCCTGGAGATCCTCCAACAGGCCCTGGAAGCGGGGGCGAAGATCGCCTGGAAGGTCTCCGACGGCATCGGTTCGGCCATCGACGCCATCGACCCGGTCATCGCCAAGCTGGTGTTGGGCATCTCCATGTTCAACCACTGGATCATGTACGGCACCCAGAAGCTGATGCGCCTGATGATGGCGGCGCTGCTCAGCGTGGGCCCGGTGGCCGGCAACTTCCAGACGGCGATCATGGAGGAGACGGCCGGCGAGGTGAACAAGAGCAACCTCGGTAAGGGCTACCTCGTGGCGATGGGCCTGCTCAACGGCGTCAACGCCTACAACAACATCTTCGAGTCCGAGGCCGAGGACATCGGCAAGGACAAGATGACCTACCCGGCCAGCCCGCAGGAGCTCGACAAGAAGCAGCGCGCCGAGCGCCTGATGGCCGAGATCACCAACAGCACGCGTACCGGCACCAAGAACATGAACGTGCACTGGGAGACCAACGGCGGCTACAGCGCCACCGACCTCCTGGGCGAGATCGCCGGCTCGATCATCGGCTTCATCACTGGCGACGGCGTCAAGACCGCCTCGCGTCTGGTGATGCCCATGGAAGACCAGCACTTCACCGAGGAGAAGGCGTCCAAGGTCAACAGCTCGGTCTTCAGCACCGCCGCGGCCTCGGGTCAGAAGTGCCAGAACTCGCAGAACGCGGCCGCGCCCAAGGCCCAGGCCTGCCAGGCCGACCAGGCCGCCTGCGACGCCGCCAAGCCGGCCTGCGCCGCCTGTCCGCCCAACCCGCCCAACTGCTCGGCCTGCCAGAACCAGCAGGCCAAGTGCTCCAAGGCGGCCACGACCTGCGCCGACGCGCAGACGGCGCAGGAGAAGGCCGAGAAGGACTGCGACAAGGCCAACAAGGACGCCGCGAAGCTCGGCAACCAGAAGGCGGTCGGCAGCGGCAACAAGGCCAACAACATCTGGCACGGCGCTCCCAACACCTCGCTCATGAGCCGCGGCGCGGTCCTCGCCAGCGCCTCGCACGTCGGCGGCGGCATCTCGCTGGCGGTCATCGCCGGCAACCTCGACCCGAAGGTGGTCGGCATCCAGGCGGCCATGGGCGGCAGCAAGGGCAAGCAGATGCACTGCCGCTACGACGGGCGCGACAAGTACCCCACCGGCATCTGCCCCGACTACGCCATCACCAAGGCCACCAAGTGCGAGGAGGAGTCGCAGCACGAGTTCTACGGCATGTCGCGCTACGTCAGCTTCCAGGTCGACGAGAACTACCCGTTCGGCCAGACGAGCTACCTCGCCCTGGTGAACAAGGAGTCGAAGGAGGCGGCGTTCAAGATCAACGGAGGCAAGGGCGCGCTGGGCTTCGGCGAGAACCGGAAGATCAAGGCCGAGTCCTGGGCGGGCAGGGGCTCGGGATGGGACGCCGCGCAGCTGTCCAACACCTTCGAGGGCGGCAACCCCGGCGACAAGGGCCTGATCGAAGGGCTCAACGGCTGGGCCCGAAGCCAGTGCTACTACCACCGGCCCGACGCCTGGGCTGAGCCGCCCAACCTGTTCAACCCCTACTGGAAGGCGCGCCTGGCGCCGGTCGGGCCCGCGTTCCAGGAGTTGTCGCAGCAGATTGGGCTGGGGAGCCTGGGGCCCTTGGGCGGTGTCATCAACGAAGTGTTGGTGCACTGAGGAGCGCACGATGATCCGGACCTTCCGAGAGCTGAGGCGGTCGGGCGCGCGCGCGGAGTCGGGGGCGGCCGCCACCGAGATGGCGCTGCTCACGCTGGTGCTCGTCCCCACGCTGCTCTACTCGACGTTCTTGTTCGAGCTGTCGTGGACCAAGATCAAGGCGCGGGAGGCGGCGCGCTACATGGTCTGGGAGATGAGCGCCATCGGCCTGTCCAAGTGGGAGAACGGCAAGCACGGGGAGCGCTGGACCGAGGTGCGCGACATCATGACCAAGGAGGTCGCGGACCGCTACAGCGGTGACATGCAGAGCGCCACCCCGACCTATCTGAGCGGCAGCGGCCCGAAGCCGATGATGCTCGAGGTCACCTTCAAGGCCGACCAGACCAAGCTCGACAGCGTCGACGCCGGGCTTTGGGACGCCGGCAACAACTTCGGGGTGGACACCGGCCCGGTGGGCAACGCCATCGACTGGTACTTCCGGAACATGAAGTTCAACACCGACGGCAAGGTGAAGGGCGAGATCCAGGTGCACGTGAAGAACACCTACCTGGGCAAGACGATGCCGGTGTTCTACATGGACAAGATGCTGCTGAAGGACGAGTGGGACCTCAAGGTGCCGCAGTCGCTCATCGTCGAGCAGTGGGACCTCAAGAGCGGCGAGAAGGTGGACGAGACGCACCAGGACGAGTGCACCACCGACTACTGCCGCCAGGTCAACAACATGTACTTCGCCGGCTTCGGCGACGACCTCTCCAGCGCCATCGGCGGCGGGGGCGTGTTGGGGACCATCTTCAGCGCCCTGAACATCCACCTGCCCACCGAGGTGGTCGTCGTCAGCTACCCGCTGACGGGCGGCACGGTCGACGGCCGGGCACCGCTGGACTACGGCTCCGAGATCTACCGGCCCAAGAACCACGGGTCCATCGACCACAAGAGCACGGTGCGGCGGCAGTACTCGAACGTGTGGAAGGACACCGCCTCGGAGGGGCAGAGCCCCTACTACAAGACGTACCAGAAGCGCGGCGAGTTCTTCCTGGGATGCAAGCAGCCGCAGAGGCAGGAGCCGGGCGGCGACCAGACCTGCAACTACTAGTAGCCGCGCGGAGGCGAAGATGAGGATGCCACTACAGAGGGTGCGCGAAGCCGCCGCAGTGCTGCTAGGCGTCGGCCTGGTCTTCGGCGGCATCGAGATGGGCGCCAACAGCTCCGGCGTGCCCCAGGCCAAGGCGCAGGAAGCCCCCAGGGCCTTCTGGGTCCAGGGCGAGATGCCCGCCTACCCGGGCATGGAGTACCCGCTCGGCGACGGCCTGGCCGTCAACGGCATGCCGGTCCGGGTGTCCTACTTCGAGGCCAAGGCGACCCCGGAGGACGTCCGCGACTTCTACGTCCGCGAGCTGGAGGCGCGCGGGCTCGAGGTGGGCGTCAAGTTCGGCGCGGCGCAGGGGTTCGACGTCAGCGCGCTCAGCGAGGACGGACGCAGCGAGATAGCCATCGCCATCATGCGCTCGGGCTCCAAGGGCAAGGTGCTGGTCTTCCCCTCCATCATCCCGCTCGACACCCAGCCGGACTCGGTGGAGAGCCTGACCGCCGAGCTCCCCCTTCCCAAGAACGTGGTGGGCTTGATGGTCGTCACCGCCAAGGACAAAGAGGGCGAGGCGGTGGCCACCTACCAGGTGCCGCTCGAGGGCCCGTTGGCGACCGCTGCGAACATCCGCGACGAGCTGGGGCGCCGCGGCTGGACGCTGCAGAAGTTCGAGAAGGCCCAGGACGGTGGCACGGTCGTCGAGGTCAGTAAGGGCGCGAAGAAGATCCACTTCACGGTGCTGCCCTGGCCGGTCAAGCAGGAGGGGGCAGGCGTGACCGCCGTCTTCTCCGGCTTCGGAGCACAGCCATGAAGGACACCCTGGCGAGGCGGTTCTGGAAGAAGCTGCTCGAGGAGGACGCCCAGGCGGCGACCGAGTACGCGCTCTTCTCGTTCTTCGTCATCTTCGGCATGTCGTTCGGCCTGGGCGGGTTCCTGCCGGCGATGTTCAAGGCCTACGAGCATTACGTCCACGGCTTCTGGATGGTGCTCTCCCTTCCCATTCCTTGAGCAGCCCACGCGGCCCTTGCGGCGATACGGGCCTTTGGTGACGATGCCGACATGCTGCGCGGGCTGAGGTTCTTGGTCTTCTCCACCTTCCTGGTGGCAGCGCTGGCGAGGAACTCCTCCCCGCTCCAGCGCGCCCTGGGCCTGGTCACCTCGACCGCCTACTTCGCGCCCCACGTCCCCAACGTCCTGGCTGCGCTGGTCGCGCTCGCGCTCTGCACGGCCTACGCCGTCTGGCTCGCGCAGGCGACCATCGCCGGCAAGCGGATGCCCCTGTGGCCGCACGCCGTCCCCTCGCTGGCGCTGCTGCTCACCTACTCGCTCGGCCCGCTGCCCATGCAGCCAGTGGGGATGGGAACGCCCTCGGAGCGCGCGGTCGCGGCGATGGAGGCGGTCTCGGTCCGGTTGGAGAACGAGCCGGCGCCCTGCAAGGCGGACCTGGCGGCCATCGAGACGAGCCTGGCGCAGGAAGTCCCGCCCACCGGCTTCCACTTCCTGGGCTACCGCATCCCCTTCAAGCTCGTGGCCAGGCTGGAAGCCGGCGGTCCCGTCCAGCAGGTGGGCGACGGCGACGGCATCGGCACGATCTACCTCGCCTGCGATGGATCCGGGCGGCGCTTCTGGCTGACGGCCGTGGTGGCCGACGCGTTGCCGCGCGGTGCGCCGACGATGCTCCGGGATGGAGTGGGCAAGGCCGCGGTCGTCTCCGCAGAGGGCAAGCCATGATCGCTTCGATGCTCCTCGTCGCCGCTCTCGCCGCGGGCCCCACCGAGCCTGCGCAGTCGCAGTGCACGAGCCCCACCTCGCCCACGACGCTGCGCGAGCTGGTGAGCGAGGACAAGGTCGCCGCTGCCGACGGAACCTGGGCGGAGTACGCGCAGATCGTCGACGGCAAGCCCGACCTGACCACCGCTTTCCGCGTCATGCAGGTCAACCAGGGGACGGCCGAGAAGCCGTCTCGATACATGGAGATCTGGGTCGACAAGCAGGGCAAGGGGGCGTGGCGGCTGCCGCTCGATGGCCAGGACGGCGACGCGATGTACCTCAAGCGCGGAAAGGCCATCTACGCCATCGCCGCCGGCGCTCGCGAGCCCTCGGCCTGCCGGCCCGGGAAGATGGCGACCTTCAAGGAGCTGACGGTGGAGACGCTCCTGGGGCCCATCCCCTGCCGGTACTCGCGTACCGAGTTGGGGTCGATGCCCAAGGAAAAGGGGAAGCCCGCGCCGGCGCTCGAGTTCTGGTCGAGCCACGAGGTGCCGCCCCTGAGCATGGTGCGGATGATCGCTCCCAACGGCTCGGGCTTCGAGGTGGTTGCCAAGGGGACGGGCGCCACGAGCAGCTTCCCCGAGCGCATCAACGCCACCCCCATGCCCACGACGGGCATGCTGCGCAATCTGCTGCCGCTCGACCTGCAGAAGAAGCTGGACCAGCAGGAGAAGCTCGAGAAGGCGAAGGCGGCGGCGCCGCCGTGTGACCCGGCGAAGAGCAGCTGCCCGGGCGCCGACGCCGGAGCGCCGGACGGAGAGGCCGACGCCGGGCGGTAGCGCGCTGGACGCAGGGGCGGACCCGCGGTTTCATGGGGACCTCCGAAGCCACCGCAACGCCTGGACCGGGAGAGCCAAGCCCACCATGAGACCCTGCCCGACCTGCCGCGAGGACCTCCGGCTCTTCCAAGCCTCTGGCGTGCAGCTCGACGGGTGCCCGAGGTGCGGCGGCGTCTGGTTCGACGCCGACGAAGCTCAACGCCGTGGTGACCACGCGCGCGCTCAAGGAGCTCCTGGCGAGCGCCAAGGACAAGCCGGGGAAGTGCAAGGAGTGCGGCGTGCGCCTCGAGCGCGTCGCCGAGTGCCCCAAGTGCCACACGCCGTCGCCCGCGTGCCCGGAGTGCGGCCACGCCCCCCTCTCCATCGGCGTCACCCGGGGCGTGGAGCTGGACGTCTGCATGTCCTGCGGCGGCATCTGGCTGGACGGCGGGGAGCTGCAGCTGCTGGCCGGTGGGCAAGGCAAGGCGCAGGAGATCCAGCGGCGCGCGGACGAGGTGGCGGGCCGGTCAGAGGGGCCGCAGCGGACCATCTGCGCCAGCTGTAACCGCGAGCTTCGCCGCAACCATGCCTTCGAGGCCGACGGGTCCATCTACTGCGGCACCTGTGCGCCCACCGGCGCCTCTCCCGTGGTGGCCGAGCTGACCCCCGAGCGCCCCATCGTCACGCACCACCATCACCACCACGACCACCACGGTCACTGGCACGACGACTGTCACACCAGCATCGACCTCGTGGCGTTCTTCCGGTCTCTCTTCTAAAGCCTCCTCCCGAGGACCTTCCCGCGAGGCGGGGCTTCCCCGCGCGCGGCGCGCAACCGAGCTTCACCACCATGAACAAGGCGTTCACCAAGGAAGACGAAGCATCGCTCACCGACGAGCCCATCTCGGCCGACGAGGAGAAGGAGCTCAAGGGGTCGGGCGCGCGCTACATCACCCCGGAGGGCTTCAAGCGCCTCCAGGACGAGCTCGAGAACATCTGGAAGGTCCAGCGGCCCAAGGTCACCGCCGAGGTGAGCGCGGCGGCGGCGCAGGGCGACCGGAGCGAGAACGCCGAGTACATCTACGGCAAGAAGAAGCTGCGCGAGCTCGACCGGCGCATCCGCTACCTCTCCAAGCGCCTGGACAGCCTCACTGTCGTCGAGCAGAAGGACGAAGCGGACCGCGTGCTCTTCGGCGCCTGGGTGACCATCGAGGACGAAGACGGCCAGGAGAGCACCTACCGCATCGTCGGCCCGGACGAGTTCGACGTGAAGCTGGGCAAGATCTCGGTGGACTCGCCCGTGGCCAAGGCGCTGCTAGGCAAGAAGGAAGGCGACGAGGTCACCATCCAGCGGCCCAAAGGCGCCACCGACGTAGTGGTGGCGAAGATCAGCTACAAGCAGCCGGGAAAGCGAAAGTAGGGCGCTTGGCTGATCTAATGATGCGGGCCAGCGCGTGACCCGCATCACCTCCAGGCCAAACGGTGGCGAAACCTGTGCCCTAGAGCCTAATGGTGGTGGTGCCCGTCGCCGCCGTGAGCGTGGCCGTGGGAGAAGCTCTTCGGCGGTCGCCTCCCGCACGTTCTTGATCGCCACCTGGAAGTGCAGGGTCTTGCCTGCGAGCGGGTGGTTGAAGTCCACCGTGATCTTGTCGCCTTCCACCTTGTCGATCCGCACCGGGATCTCGTTGTGGTGGTCGTCGATGGCCACGAACTCGTCGCCCTCCTTGAGGGGCTTGTCGCCAAAGTGGTCGCGGCCGATCTGCTGGATGTTCTCCTGCTCGCGCTCGCCGTAGCCGTCCTTGGGGGCGATCACCACCTGCTTGGACGTCCCCGCCTCGAGCCCCTCGAGCTCCTTCTCGAGGCCAGGGATGATCTGCCCGGAGCCGTGCAGGTAGGTGAGCGGCTCGCCGCCAGAGCTGGAGTCGATGACCTTTCCGTCCCCGAGGTGCAGGGAGTACTCCAGCGAGACGACGCACTTGGCCGCGACTTTCATTGGGTTCCTTCCGTTGGTGAACCGCTGCCCACTCAAGATGGGCACGGGTGCCGGCCGAGGAGGGTGCCTTGGGCGGCCAGCGGTGCGACAGCTTGCCCGCTTTCCTCTGCCCGCGCTACTCGGCTTTGGGGGGCTCGGAGGGGGACGGCTCCGGCGTTTCGGGCTCGGGCGGCGCCTTCTTCTTCGGCTGCTCCCAGCTCACCGTCGCACCGCCCTCGTCGAGCTGCACGACTCGGGGAGAACCGGCCAGGCCCTCCAGGCCGACGAAGGACAGCCAGGCGTTGGTCCGATCGGAGCTCACACAATAGAGCAGCGTGCCAGCCTCCATCGCCGCCGGGACCTCGAGCGCCGGGCCCGCGCAGTTCGTGCGTACGACCGGGCGCCAATGTCCGAGCGGCTCTCCGTCTCGGCCCAAGAACGGTGCCTCGAAGGGACCGAGCCCTGCCTGGATCCGCTCGGGCGCCGTGGTGAACAGCCCGTCCTCCTCGACGAACGACTCGGCCTCGAGCAGCGAGGCCTGCGCGAGCACGACCTCGTCGGCGGGCAGGGGGAGGCGCGACTGGGGAACCGCGAAGACCTGCACCGCCAGGAGCAGCACGGCGATCACCGGGAGGAGCCGGTAGGGAGGGCGATCCGGGGGAAGCCGGCGCACTCGCGAGACCACTGCTGCGACGAGCGCCGCGGCGGAGAGGAGCAGGGTCCCGGCATAGAGCCACCAGGGCGGCAAGGCCAGGAGCGCGGCGACCCGTCCGCGTGCCTCGAAGGCGAGGTCGAGCTCCCGAAGGCAGAACCAGAGGACGATCGCCAACGAGACGAGGTTCGACCAGAGCGCGGTTTTGTAGGTCGCCGCGGTCGTGGTGGTCCGCGGAGTCTGTGCCACCGGGGGCGCGGCGGGAGCGGGGGGCTCGGGGGGCTCGGGGAGTGGGGGTGTCTCGGCCAAGGGGTTCCTCGTCGACAGGGTCAGCCGGCCAGGGCCCGGGCCGGGCTCGCGCGCGACGCGGCGAGCGCGGGGACCAGGGCGCCCAGCAGCGCGGCGGCGAGGCCCAGGAGGGCGGCGCCGGTGAGCAGGGCCGGGGAGAAGTGAAAGAAGCTCTCGGGCTTGAAGGGGAAGTCGGGCAACTCGGTCTTGGCGAAGACGTCGATGGCCACCCCGGCCACCCGAGCCAACAGAGTGCCCACCGCCCCGCCGACGAGGCCGATGACCGCCGCCTCGCCCAGGACCAGCAGCGCCACGTCGCCCCGCGTCGCCCCCACGGCGCGCAGCACTCCGAGCCTCGCGGGAACGCGCGCGGATGGAGGCGGAGAGCGCGTGGGCGATGTTGACGGCGGCGAGGAGGCAGATGAGCGCCGAGAGGAGCGCCAGCACCGCGGTCGTGACCGCCACCGCCGCGCCGATCCGCTCGGCCATCTTCTTGTCGCTCTCGTCCACGCCGAAGCCCATCGCCCGGACCTGCTCGACGATGCGCGGGACCTCCGCCGGGCTCGTGGCGACGAGCGTCACCGCGCTGTAGTCGCCAGCCTCGACGCCGTAGAGCTTGTTGAAGCGGCGCACGGCCTCGAGCGGCATGAGCACCCCGTGCAGCGGCGCCTTGTCGGACAGCCCCGCGAAGGTCAGCCCCACCTGCCGCTCGGGGAGCCCGGTGTCGCCCCGCATGCTGCGGCCGAGCCGGACCGTGAGCAGCTCGAGGCCCGCGGCGGTCATGAGGAGCGGCTCGCCGATGGGGGTGAGCCCCTGCGCCTTGGCGAAGCTCTTGTTGTAGAGCTCGAGCAGCCGGCGGGCCGCCATCCCCGGGACCGGCTTGCCCTCGCCGGGATCGTCGAAGCTGGCGCCGGGCGCGAGGTCGGAGGCGACGTACCCCGGCTCGACGCCGGTGGCGATGACCGCGATGTAGACGTTGCGCGGGACGTTGAGCTTGGCGAGCCCGTCGGCCGGGCCGCCCATCGCCGGGATGCGCAGCTCCATCTTTCGCCAGACCTTCTCCACGCCCGGCAGCGCCGAGAGCCGCGAGACGGTCCCTTCGTCGAGCCGCCCTCCGCCCAGCACGCCGGACAGGGAGAGCTTGGGCGGCACGACCTCGACCGCCCGCGCGTCGTTCGGGAAGAGCCTGTCGCGCACGAGGCCCCGCACGCCGGCGCCCAGCGCCACGAAGAACACGAGCGCGCCGATGCCCACCGCCACGCCGAACGCCGAGAAGAGGGCGCCCTTCTTGTCGCGGCGCAGGTTGACGCCGACCAGCCGTAGGAGCTTGCCCGGAGTCATGCCGCGCCCTCCACCAGCTGGCCGTCCTTGAGCCGCAGCACCCGTCCGGCCGCCTTGGAGACGCGCTCCTCGTGCGTCACCACCACCAGCGTCTGCTTCTCCTCCTGGGCGAGCTTCGCGAAGAAGTCGATGACCTCCGCCCCGGTCTTGGCGTCCAGGTTGCCGGTCGGTTCGTCACAGAGGATGAGCCGGGGCCGGCCGAAGAGCGCCCGCGCGATGGCGACCCGCTGCCGCTCGCCGCCGGAGAGCTCCGGGGGCCGGCGCGAGGACTTCTCGCGCAGACCGACGCGCTCGAGCGCCGCCAGCGCCCGCGCCGCGAGCTCGGCGGTCGGCTCGGTGGAGCGGCCGAAGAAGGAGGGGAGCAGGACGTTCTCGAGCGCGGTCAGCGGCGCGAGCAGGTTGAACGACTGGAAGACGAAGCCGACGGTCCGGTTGCGGAAGGCGGCGAGGGCGCGGTCGGGCCTGCCGGTGAGCTTCTCGCCCGCGACCTCGACCTCTCCGGCGTAGTCGGTGTCGAGCCCGCCGATGATGTTGAGCAAGGTGCTCTTGCCGCAGCCCGAGGGGCCGACGATCGCGAGCATCTCGCCCTCGGCCACGGTCAGGTCCACGCCCGTGAGCACCTGGAGCGGGTGCCCTTCGGCGTCGGGGTAGGTCTTGTGCACGCCGCGGAGCGCTATCAAGGGTTGGCCCTCGAGGCCTTGTCCGCCGGCGCGGCCTGCGCGGATGGAGCCGGGGCGAGCTGGAGGGTCAGCGCGAGGTCGGCGCTCAGCGTCTTGTCGGCGAGCCGGGCGCTCAGCCGCAGCCCGGTGATTTCGTCGATGGCCTCCAGCCAGCGCGAGACCGCCGCCTTGATGGCCCAGCCGCCGATGCCGTAGGCCGAGTCGGGCAAGGCGCGCACGCCGGCTGTCAGGCGCGAGACGTCCAGCCACAGCGCCGCGGCGTCCTCCTTGAGGGCCTTGGCCGCCAACGGGTCAGCGGGATCCTTCGGCGCCGGCGAGCGCAGACGGTCGAGCTGCGCCTGCATCTGGCCCGCGCCACCAGTGACGAGGACCTTGTCGCCGTCGAGCGCGAGGCTCGCGCCCTCGCCCAGGTGGTAGCGGGTGACGAAGACCTTGGTGCCGCCGAGGTCGGCGGGCTCGAGGCGGGCCCCGAAGCGCGGCGCGACGTCGACGATGCTCCCCAGCGTCTTGGCGGCCTTGGAGGCGTCGGCCGTGCGGCCGACGACGGAGAGCTGCACGAAGTCGAAGGGGTTGGTCCGGCGCACGTCCAGCTCGGGCACGCCCGAAAGGCGGGCGGAATGCGAAAGGCTCAGCGAAGCGGCGACGCCGGGCTTGAGGTTCCCCAGGATGTCCGCGGCCAGGTCGATGCCGGCGTCCTTGAGCCCGCGCTGGATGGCCATCGGCATCAGCCGCTGGAGCAGCGGCTCGAGCAACGCCGGGTCCCCGCCCAGCCGGCCGACGAGGAACGCGTCCGGGCCCATGGCGGCGACGAGGTCGGCGCCTGCCGGCGTGGCGAGCGACTTGAGCTTCTCGTTCCACTCGTCGTTGAGCGGCAGCTCGAACGAGAGCCGCAGCTCCTTCTCCGAGAGCGAAGCCGCGAAGGTCGTCCCATAGGGCATGAAGATCTGCTTCTGCAGCGGCAGGGCGTCCAGGCAGCTGAAAGCGAACAGGTCGCGGTCGGCGAGCCGCGAGCGCGTCGCGGCGAACCGGGAGTCCTTCGCGAGCGAGCCCTGGACCTTTCCAGCGAGCATTGCCTTGAGCAGGGCCAGGCCCGCCTGCGACTGCGTGAGGAGCGCGTAGCCACCAAGGTAGGCCCAGGCGAGGACTTGCGGGTTCTCGCCTCGCCCCGTCAACACGGTCAGCGTCCGGTCGGCGCCGACCTTCTCGGTGACGGGCGGCTGGTCGCCCAGCCGAGCGGCGGCACTCTTGGCGAACTTCTCCTCGAACTTCTTCTGCTCGCTGATGGGGACGAGCGCGAGCGGCACGCCCTGCTCGGAGAGGTAGCCCACGAGCGGACGCGACGGGTCGATGCCGTTCTGGCGCAGCGATTCGCGCGAGCGCGGGTCCAAACCCGCCTGCTTGGCGAGGTCGGAGAGGAGCGCTTCGGCATTCGGATAGTTCTGGGTGCTGGCCAGCAGGTCCGCGACCTTGAGCCGGGGCAGGACCCCGAGGTGCTCGCCGAGCCGCCCTGGATCCGGGACGACGAACACCGCCTGGCAGCGATCGGGCAGAAACTCGGCCGGGTCCGTGGTGCCGCCGGCAGTCTGCTGCGGCTTGCGCAGCAGCACGGCGACGACCACCGCCACGGAGGCGAGGAGGCCGATGACGACGAGGACCGCGTTGCGCTTGCTCATTCGAGTCACCCTCGCTGATCGCCGCTGCGCTACTGGCCTGCCTTGAGCACCGCCAGCTCCGAGCTCGTGGCCGCGGCTCGATCGAGCGCGGCAACGGTGTCGCCCGCGGCTTCGATCTGCGTCGAGAGCTGGGTGAGCCGCTCGCCGAACGCCGCCGAGTCGCGGCCCGAGAGCGCCTTCTCCTGCAGCTCCTTGAGCAGGTCCTCGAGCGTCTCGAACTGGGTGACGGCCGCTTCGCGCTGCTGCGCCAGCAGGCCCCGGCCGCCCGCGCGCCGCTCCAGCACCTCGAGCCGCTGCGCCTTGGCCGCCTTCGCGGGCCCGTCCGGCAGCTTGGCCAGCTCTGCTTTCAAGTCCTTGAGCTCCGAGTCCAGCAGGCGCGCGTCCCGGTCGTCCGCGCGGGTGCCGTCGATTGCGACGAGAATGCGCAGCGAGGCATTCACCAGCTCGTCGAGCTTGGCCCGCCATTCGCGCTGCATCGCGTCGGGAGCGTTCATCACCTTGATGGAGTCGAGGATCCGCTCGCGCATCCGGGTCACGCCGTCCAGGCGGCTCTTGGCGTTGGGCGAGAGCTTGGCCGCGATGCGCTCGAGGGCGAGCCCCTTTTTGTGCGCGGCCTCGGCCGCGTACGACTCGTCGACCCAGCGCCGGAAGCCGGGCAACAGGGGCAGCACCAGGACGTAGAAGGCCTCGACCGCCAAGAAGAGGAAGAAGAAGGCCCACGTGCCGCGCCACAGGCCGAACACCGTGCCGACGACCCCGGCGAGGAGGATGGCCTTGTGCTGCATCAGGCCGAGCGCCACGGAGAGGTAGCTGGGCTTGTCGCTCATGGTGCGCGGGACGCTAGCGCGCTGCCGTGAAGCGGCGCAAGCAAAGACCCTTCCTCGGGTTTTCGGTGTTGGAGGACGACGGGCCTAGCGGACCCGGTCCCGCTCGGGCATCGACGGGGCGCTCGCGAACTCCTCGGTGATGGCCGTGAACTTCTCCATCTCGCGGACGGTCTCGTCCGTCGTCTGGATCTCGCTCGCCAGGTGGTCGAGCTGCTGGCCCAGGACGTCCGGGTCGCGCAGGGTGAGGGACTGCTCGTGCAGCAGGCGCATGAAGTCGTCGATGGAGGCGAGCTGGTGGCTGATGAGCTCGCGGCTCTCGGCGGCGCGCTCGAACCGCTCCAGCCGCTTGCCCAGGATGTCGACGCGCCGGCGCTTCACTTCCTTGACCTTCTCGCTGTCGCCGGTGTCGGTCTCCAGCTCGGACTTCAGCTGCGCCAGCTCCTGCTCGATCGCCTTGCGGTCGGTGGTCGTCAGGTAGCGGCGGTAGCTGTTCAAGGTGGAGAGCAGGCGCACGAACGAGGTGAGCAGGGCGTCCATGCGCGCGGCCGAGGTGTCGGCCAGCACGGTGCCTCCGGGGACGCGCGTGTAGCTCTCGAGGATTCGGTCGCGCAGGCTGCGCAGCGCGAAGTAGCTCTCGCGCTGGTTGGGCGAGAGCCCCTCGAGCAGCGCCTCGGTCGCCGACTGCTCGAGGCTATGGCGCTCACGCTCGCGCTTGGCTCGGACGGCCCGCTTGAAGCGCGGCAAGCTCGGTATCGTTCCCAGGTAGACGAGCTCGAGGCCCAGCGCCACCAGCACGGGCAGCGGGTTGAGCAGGGCGATGGACGCGACGCCGGCCCCGCCGAGTGCGGCGAGGTTGAGCTTCTGGAGAAGGGCTGCCTTGACGTAGCTCTCGCTGTCGGCCATGGGGCGGGCGAGCATATCAGGGGCTCTTTCCCTCGGCCCCTCAAGGACCAGGGGCATCCGGACGAGGTTGCGGCGGGACGGGCGGCGCAACCGCCGGCAGGCCGGGGCGGAGCGCGGGAAGGCTGGAGGTGGCCGGAGGTGCCACCGAAGCGGCCATCAGCGGACCCATCTCGCGCGTGTCGGCAGGCAGATTCGAATCGGCGGGCTCGCCCAGCTTGCGCCAGAGCTCGGCGGCGCTCTTGTACAGCTCCTCGTAGCGCACCGGCGCGTCGCCCTTGATGTCGAAGAAGGCGAGGTTGTCCAGGAGCACCGCTGGCGGGTCGGACTTGATGGCCTCGAACGGGTCGCCCAGCTGCGGCGCGCTCGCCGACAGCAGGCGCGCGGCCTCGCCGGGCTCGCGCGAGATGGTGTCGGCAGCATCGAGCTGCGCCCGAACGATCCGCCGCACGGCGTCCGGGAAGCGGGCCAGGAACTCGGCGCGCACGACGAGCACGGTCGCGATGAGCTGCGGAGCGTCGGCCGAGGTGGCGATGAGGCCTCCGGCCCGCTCCCGTGCCGGCCCGATGAGGTCGCTGGCCGCTCCGGCCGCGGCGTCCACGCGCGCCTCGCGGAGCAGCCGCGCCGCGTCGGCGCTCGACTCCACCTGGATGATCTCCGAGAGTCGAGGGCGACAGCGGGACCTGGGCGAAGCTCCCAGAAGAGGAAGAAGCGGGCAGGGGAGCGGTAGGGCACCGCAACCTTTCGGCCCCGCAGCGACGCGACCTGGGAGATGCCCGCCCCCGCCGCGAGCGCCTCGTGGCCCCGCGAGCGGGAGACGAGGAGCACAGTCTTGAGCTTGAGGTCCGACAGCGAGGCGCGGAGCTGCGTCAGGCGATCGACCGCGAGCACGGCGGCATCGGTGCCGCCCGGGCGATCGCCGCCGAGCGCGAGCGCGTCCGAGACCGCGCGCTCGTCCGGCTGGAGCACCAGGTCGACATCGAGCCCGTACGACTTGGTGACCGGCGAGTCCTTGTGCAGCCCCGTGCCTCCCGCCGCCAGCAGCAAGCTCGCGGCAGACCCGCGGGGCATGACCGCGAGCTTGAGGGGCCGGGTCGGAACGCGGGCGATGTCGGTGGCGGGCGCTGCAGCGCCCGGCGGGAAGTCGCCCACTCCGAGCACGACCGGGGCTTCCCGCACCAGGCCGGCGCGCTTGAGCAGCGCGCCGTTCAGGGCGTAGCGGTCGAGCGACAGCGTGAGAATGGCGAGCCCCAGGACGACCAGCAGGAGCTTGCCGCCGGGGCCGACTCTCCACATGGCGCGAGGCGAGGGGCGCGGCAGGCCGATGGGCCGGCCGGACCAGCGCTACCCCTTCACCTCCACCTTCTTGCCGATGGTCTTCTGGGGCTCGCCGCCGACGTCGGAGACGGCCTGCTGCGGAGCGGCGACCTGCTGGGCGGGCGCGGCCTCGGCCATGCCCATCTCGAGCTTGAACTGCTTGACCAGCTCGGCCGCGCGGATCTTCTCGGCGTCCTCTTCGATGGCGACCTTCTGGTGGTCCACCGACTCGAGCGCCATCTGCATGCGCGACTCGTTGACGGCCGTCTGCTCCTCGATCTTGCGGACCATCTCGTCGTGCGTGGCGTCGATGCCCGCAACCTCGAACGACTCGAGGGCGTCGGCGACCTTGCTCTGCCACTTGGCGCGGCGGGCGTCGCGGATGGCCTGCATGGCCTCCTGCGTCTTGCGGTCCTTCTCCTTGAGGAAGACCTTCTTGACCGTCAGCGCCTTCTCGTAGGCGGCCTTGGCGGTCTGCAGCTGGCCCTCGTTGCGGGCGAGCGCGCTCTTCTCCACCTGCAGCTGGGTCGCGTAGTTGGCGGCGAGGTCGTCGCGCCCGGCGCCGATGGCGGCCTTGACCTTGGAGGTCAGCTCGGCCACCTCGGTCTTGTACTTGGCGTTCTCCTTCTCGAGCAGGGTCACGTTCGCCCGCACCATGGCGATGGACTCGTTCATCTTCGGAACCTGGTCGTTCAGGTCCCGGATGTTCTGCTCCAAGATGAGCTCAGGGTCCTCGATGGAGGACACGAACCAGCCGGCAAACGAGCGCATGGCACGCTTGAAACGCTCCCACATGGCGGACTCCGTCGGATCGGGAAAAAACTCCCTCGTTTCGCGAGGGAAGGTGAGGTCAAGTGGCCGGACGCTAGCAGCAGCCAACGCGGGGTGTCAACGAGGGTAGCCGGGCTCACAGGCGCCTGTGCGCCAGGCTCGGAATCTCCTTCCGGACCCGCTCCAGAACCTTGTGATCGATGGGGCCAATCGCCATCCCTTCGCCGTCGCTGGCCCGGGCGATCACGGTGCCCCAAGGGTCGGCGATGAGCGCGTTGCCATACGTCACCCGCTTCTCCGAGTGCTTGCCGAACTGGGCCGGCGCGACCACGAAGCAGGTGTTCTCGATAGCGCGGGCGCGCAGCAGCACCTCCCAGTGGTCCTTGCCGGTGTGCGCGGTGAATGCGGCGGGGACGCAGAGGACCTCCGCACCCTTGGACGACAACTGCCGGTAGAGCTCGGGGAAACGCAGGTCGTAGCAGATGGACAGGCCGAACTTCGCGAGGCTCGTCTCGGCGACCACCGCCTCGGTCCCGGGAGCGATGGTCTCGGACTCGCGGTAGCGGGCACCGTCTGGGATGTCGACGTCAAAGAGGTGGATCTTGCGGTAGATGGCGAGGCGCTTGCCGTCAGGGCCAAAGAGCGCGCTCGTGTTGTAGAAGCGCCCGCCGGGAAGCTTCCGGACTCGAGGATCGAGCCGGCGAGGATATGGATGCGCTTCTCCTGCGCCTTGGCGGCGAAGCGGGCGAGGGTGGGGCCATCGAGCGGCTCGGCAGTCGCGCCCTTGTCCTTCTCCGGGCCCATGTAGACGACGTTCTCCGGCAGCGCCACGAACTGGGCGTTGCGAGCGGCAGCCTCGTCGACGAGCGCGAGCGCCTTGCAGACGTTCGACTCCTTGTCGTCGAGGGTCGTCATTTGGATCGCGGCGGCGAGAAACATGAGCTTCTCCTCGGGAAGGAATGTCAGGGTAGCGAGCTAGAGTGGCCGCGCCAACCACTGCAAACCGAGGAGGGAAGATGGCGAAGCGCGGGGAGGGGACGGGGAAGGCAGTTCTCGTGGCGGTCGAGGCCGAGCGCAGGATTCTGTCCCTTCGAGGCAAGCGGGTGATGCTCGACTCGGACTTGGCCGAGCTCTACGGGGTGACTACCAAGCGCCTCAACGAACAGGTCCGCCGCAACCTCGAAAGGTTCCCCGTCGACTTCATGTTTCAACTGGAGTTTCAAGAGGTTGCAATCTTGAAGTCGCAATTTGCGACCTCAAAGACACATGGCGGAAGGCGCAAGTTGCCACTGGCCTTCACCGAGCATGGCGCGGTGATGCTCGCGAGCGTCCTCAACAGTCCCACGGCAGTCGAGGCCAGCATCCATGTTGTCCGAGCTTTCATTCGACTGCGTGCGCTCCTCTCTTCCAACGTCGAACTCGCTCGCAAGATCAAGGAGCTCGAGACTCGCTACGACGCGCAGTTTAAGGCGGTGTTCCAGGCCATCGAGGAGATGATGGCCGATGAAGAATCCAAGCCGGTGATCGGGTTCCAGACCGCCGACCGCCCCTGAGCCAGGTGGGCCGCGTGCCCCGGAGGCCTGCTTGTCTGCCCGCCCGGGAATGTGGTAGGAGGCGAGCCACATTTTTCGTGAGGAACCCGAAAAGTGGGCCGCAGTGCCCACTTTTTTTGTCCGAACGGTGGCGGAATGGCTCACCAAGTAGCTGAAAAAGCTTGGGAAATTGCGGCGCCCATCCTTCAGAACGAAGGACTGGAGCTCATCGACGTCGACTACCTGCGCGAAGGCGGGCGCTGGGTCCTTCGCCTGTTCATCGACAAGCCCGGCAGCGACGAGAAGGGCAAGGGCGTCGACCTCGAGGACTGCCAGCGGGCGACGCACGCCGTCGAGACCGCCATCGAGGTCGCGGACGTCGTGCCCCACGAGTACACGCTCGAGGTGAGCAGCCCGGGCATCGAGCGGCCGCTGACCCGCCCGGAGCACTTCCAACGCTTCGTGGGCAAGAAGGTCCAGATCAAGACCTTCGGGCCGCTGTTCGACCCTCCGCGCAAGAGCTTCACGGGAAAGCTGGTGGCCTTCGCCGACGACGCAGCCCAGGTCGACGTGGAAGGGGCTGGCGTCTTCAAGATCGAGCGAAAGGAGATCGCCAAGGCGAATCTCGTGGCCGAGTGGGACTGATTCGAGCCCTCCCCGGCGTTTGAACCCCGAGTAGTCCGAGCCGAGAGCTTCACCACATAGCGGCGGATTGGTATCCGCCGCGTCCGACAACGCGGACGGGCCCCGCCCGCCGCCCCAAAATTCGAAGGAGCTGCCATGCAGCCGCAGGCCGTCAACCTCAACCTCGTCATCGATCAGGTCGCCAAGGACAAGGGCCTCGAGCGCTCGGTCCTCATCCAGACCCTCGAGCAGGCCATCCTCCAGGCCGCCAAGAAGGCGTTCGGCCAGGAGCGCAACCTCGAGGCGCGCTTCCGGGACGACCTCGGCGTGGTCAAGCTCTTCCAGGTCGTCTCCATCGTGGCTGAGGTCACCGACCCCCTGCAGGTCTGCAACCAGGTGACGATGACCGAGATGGCGCAGAAGTGCGCACGCCTGCGTGAGAAGGTGGAGGAGGCGCAGAAGGCCCGCGAGAACCAGCGCGTGAACGACCTCTCGGCCGCGCTCGCCAGCCTCGAGACCCTGACCCCAGGCGACGAGCTCGAGTTCGAGGTCTTCTACCGCGACGAGGACAGCAAGGACGCCGAGGCCCAGGACGACCTGTACGGCGACATCCTCAAGCTCAAGACCTTCCGCCGCGGGTTCGGCCGCATCGCCGCCCAGACCGCCAAGCAGGTCATCATCCAGCGGACCCGCGACGCCGAGCGCGAGATCGTCTTCAACGAGTACAAGGACCGCAAGGGCGAGATCGTCACCGGCATCGCCCGCCGCTTCGAGCACGGCAACATCATCGTCGACCTCGGCCGCGCCGAGGCCGTCCTGCCGGTGCGCGAGCAGGTCCCGCGCGAGAGCTACCGCGCCGGCGACCGCGTCCAGGCCTACGTCCTCGACGTGCTGCGCGAGTCCAAGGGCCCGCAGATCATCTTGTCCCGCACCTCCGTCCACCTGCTCACCAAGCTCTTCGAGATGGAAGTCCCGGAGATCGCCGAGGCCGTGGTCATCATCGAGGCCGCCGCCCGCGAGCCCGGTGGCCGCGCGAAGATCGCCGTCTCCAGTCGCGACGCCGACGTCGACCCGGTGGGCGCCTGCGTGGGCATGAAGGGCAGCCGCGTGCAGGCCGTCGTCCAGGAGCTGCGCGGCGAGAAGATCGACATCGTCCCCTGGGACGAGGACCCCGCCCGCTTCGTGTGCAGCGCCCTCGCCCCCGCCGAGGTCAGCCGCGTCCTCATCGACGAGGCCAACCACGCCATGGAGATCATCGTCCCCGACGACCAGCTCTCCCTGGCCATCGGTCGCCGCGGCCAGAACGTGCGCCTGGCCGCCCAGCTCACCGGCTGGAAGCTCGACATCAACAGCGAGAGCCGCGTCAAGGAGATGCGCGAGTTTGCGGCGCGCTCGCTCGGCAAGCTGCCCAGCGTCAACGAGCTGCTCATCGAGACGATGTACGCCCACGGCTTCCGCAAGGCGCAGGACGTGGCCGAGGCCTCGCCCGACGTCCTCGCGCAGATCCCCGGGATCGACGTCAGCAAGATCCCCGAGATGCAGACCATGGCCCGGTCCCAGATGATCGAGGACACGGTCGAGCTCAGCCGCCTGGAGGCCGAGCGCGAAGCCGCCCGCCAGGCCGAGGCCCGTCGCCACCCGGACGAGCTCAACCAGAACGAGCGCCTGCTGCGCGTGCGCGGCGTCGGCGAGAAGACCATCGAGCAGCTCGCTCAGGGCAACTACGCCACCGTCGAGGCCCTGGTGGGCGAGCAGGACCTGATGAAGCTGGCCGACGCCACCGGCATCGGCATCAAGAAGGCCCGGCAGATCAAGGCCGCGGCCGAGAACTACCTGGTGGAGGAGGGCAAGCTCCGGGAGGAGCTCAACGCCGAGCGCGCCGCGCTGGGCCAGCCCATCCCGGAGCGCAGGAACGCGCCCCAGCCCACCCCTGCGGCGGCCCCCGCGTCGGCCGAGGAGAAGGAAGCCTAGCCGGAACGCCGGCACGTTCGAACGCAGCCCGCCCAGGCGGGCGGTCTGCATGGAGATGCACGGGTGAGCCGGTCTGGGACCGCCTCACCCCACGAAAGTGAGGAACAACGCCATGGCCGAGCCGATGCGAACTTGCATCGGGTGCGGCGCCAGGCGGGAAAAGGCCGAGTTGGTTCGGCTGGTGGCCCGCGACGGGAAGGTCGAAGTGGACGCAGCCAGGCGCGCACCGGGAAGGGGCGCCTATGTCTGCGACGGCGAATGCGCGCGGAAGGCCTCGCAGAAGCGGGCCTTCGGCAGGGCGTTCAAGGCAAAGGCCGTCGCGGGCGAAGAGCTTCCGGATGGGATTACCAAGGCCAAGGTAGGGCCTCCCAGCCGGGGCGCTGCGGTTGACCCGCGGGCACGAAAGATTTAGAAGCTTCGCGGCGTTACTTCTCATTTCGAGGGACGCCGCAGGGAGTCGGGAGTAATGGCCAAGAAGCGCGTACACGAGATCGCCAAGGAATTGAAGGCGCACGGGATTGAGATGGACAACAAGGAGCTCGTGGCCGAGCTTCAGTCCTTCGACTTCGACGTGAAGAGCCACTCCTCGTCCTTGGACGAGGACCAGGCGAACGTGGCCGTCGACAAGATTGTGCAAAAGCACAAGCCCAAGCCCGCCCCTGCCCCGGTGTCGGCAGCGGGATTCGTCGTGCGCCGCAAGCGTGCCGACGGAGCCCCGGTCGTCGCGCACCCTGATTCCACGCCGCCGGCCGCACCGGTCGAGCCCGCGCAGCCTGCTGCTGCCGAGCACCCCCAGAGCCCAGCCGAGCCTGAGCCGGCCGTCGCTCACCAGCCCACGGTCGCGGCCCCACAGCCTCACCCCGAGCCCCAGGTCGAGAAGCCTGCGGCGACCCCGACCCCGCCCGCCCAGCCTGAGCCGGCCGTCGCCGCACAGGCGCGCCCGGTGGAGCCCGAGCCCGTGCAACAGCCCCAGCCCGTGGCCGCCGCGCCCGTCGAGCCGCCCATCGCCGCCGCCAAGCCGGCCGAGCCGCCCCCCGCGGTGCCCACCCCGGTGGCCGCGACGCCCACCCTCCCGCGCATGGTCGCCCGCGAGGTGGCCGCCGGCGAGCTCAACCGCGCGCCGCGCCCCATCCGCCCGGCCGGCACCCCGCCGCCCGCCTCCGCCACTGCGGCCCGGACTCCGGCCCCGCCCTCGGTGGACCCGCGCACCCTGCGCCCCACTGCCTCGCAGGCCGTGGTCATCAGCCGCCCGCTCATCCCCGTGCGCCGCGTGACGCCGCCGTCGGACGCGCACAAGCAGGTGCCGCTGGCCCCCGGCCCGCGCGCCATCGGCGAGGTCCGCGAGTTCAAGGTCGGCACCGACTTCTTGGGCCGCCGTGAGTTCACCGACGTCACCAAGGACCACGCCGCCAAGAACAAGCGCGGCAAGCAGGAGATCAAGGAGACGCTCTCCAAGCAGGAGCTCGTCGACCTCTCCCGCGGACGCGTGACCTTGCCCGTGCGCGCCGGCAAGAAGCGCAAGCCCACCAAGAAGGGCGCCAAGACCCAGATCACGGAAATGGCCGAAGAGAAGAAAGTCATCAAGCTCGAGGAGGGCATCACCGTCTCCGAGCTCTCGCAGACCCTCGGCGTCAAGGCGTCCGAGCTCATCAAGAAGCTCATGGCTGGCGGCAACATGGTCACCATGAACTCCACCGTGGACGCCGACACGGCGACCATCCTCGCCACCGACTACGGCTGGCGCGTGGAGAAGAAGGGCTTCGAGATCGAGAACTACATCCCCGAGGAGGAGACCAAGGCCGAGAACCTGGCCCACCGTCCTCCCGTGGTCACCATCATGGGTCACGTCGACCATGGCAAGACCAGCCTGCTCGACGCCATCCGCTCGGCCAACGTGGCCGAGGGCGAAGCCGGCGGCATCACCCAGCACATCGGCGCCTACTCGGTCACCACCGCGGGCGGCAAGGACATCACCTTCCTCGACACCCCGGGCCACGAGGCGTTCACCGCCATGCGCGCCCGCGGCGCCCAGGTCACCGACATCGTCATCATCGTGGTGGCGGCGGACGACGGCGTGATGCCCCAGACCAAGGAGGCCATCAACCACGCCAAGGCCGCCGAGGTGCCGATCATCGTCGCCATCAACAAGATGGACAAGCAGGGCGCCAACCCGCAGCACGTCAAGAACCAGCTGATGGAGTTCGGCCTGGTCGACGAGCAGCTGGGTGGCGACACCATCATGTGCCCGGTCTCGGCCAAGACGAAGGACGGCCTCGACCAGCTGCTGGAGATGATCCTCCTCCAGTCCGAGGTCCTCGAGCTCAAGGCCGACCCGACCCGCCCCGCCAAGTGCTCGGTGGTCGAGGCCAAGCTGGAGAAGGGCCGCGGCCCGGTGGCTACGGTCATCGTCCAGGAAGGCACCCTGAAGATCGGCGACGCCATCGTCACCGGCACGCAGTCGGGCCGCGTCCGCGCGATGGTCGACGACAAGGGCAACAAGATCGAAGAGGCTCCTCCCGGCTACCCCGCCGAGGTCATCGGCCTGTCGGGCGTGCCCGTGGCCGGCGACGACTTCTACGTGGTCGAGGACGAGAACGCGGCCAAGGAAGTCGCCGAGCATCGCGCGCAGAAGAATCGCGAGAAGGACCAGGCCAAGACCTCCAAGGTCAAGCTCGAGGACCTCTTCGCCAAGGTGCAGAAGGGCGACGTCAAGGACCTCAAGATCATCGTCAAGGCCGACGTGCAGGGCAGCGCCGAGGCGGTCAGCGAGGCGCTCAAGAAGCTGGCCACCAAGAAGGTGGGCGTCTCGGTCATCCACGCGGGCGTCGGCGGCATCAACGAGACCGACGTCATCCTGGCCGGCGCCTCCAACGCGATGATCATCGGCTTCAACGTTCGTCCCGAGCCGAAGGCGGCCGACGCCGCCGTGCAGCAGGGCGTCGAGATCCGCATGTACCGGATCATCTACGAGGCCCTGGACGACGTGCTCAAGGCCATGGAAGGCCTGCTCGAGCCGTTGCGCCGCGAGAAGACCCTGGGCCGCGCCGAGGTCCGCAACATCTTCACCGTCCCGAAGCTGGGCACCATCGCCGGCTGCGCGGTCGTGGACGGCAAGATCGCCCGCAGCGCCATGGTCCGCCTCATCCGCGACCACAAGCAGGTGTACCAGGGCAAGATCGGCTCCTTGAAGCGCTTCAAGGACGACGTGCGCGAGGTGCAGAGCGGCTTCGAGTGCGGTCTGTCGATCGAGAACTTCGCCGACGTCAAGCAGGGCGACGTCATCGAGGCGTACGAGATCGAAGAGATCCGGCCCAGCCTGCAGTAGCTCAGACGGCTGCGACCTTTCGCCGAGGGCCGCCTTCCCGAATGGGGAGGCGGCCTTCGTGCATGAGACTGACGTAGTGCGTCACGACGCTTGAGGCCGAAGAGGCCCGGCCCTAGAATCCGCGCGAAAAGACGAGACAAATCGGGGCGGGTAGGAGCGGCAAGGACCGCATGCCACAGGCCGACAGAACTGCCGTCCTCGTCTCCCTCGAGCAGAAGGAAGTGGCGCTGGTGCGCGCGCTGCTCAAGGACCCGGACCTGCTCGAGGGCCGTGCCGAGGCGGCCATCCGGACCGCCATCTCGCTGGCCCGGCTCCACCACGTCCGTGCCGACGGGGCCGACGTCGACGTCGAGCCGGTCGTCGAGCCGCTGCGGGACGAGGTCTTCAAGCTGCTGGACGTGGCCGGGGTCAGGCAGGGCGGCTCCATCGCGGCCGAGAAGCTGCGACCGGTGGCGACCATCCTGCGCGACCTCGCGCTGCGGACGACCGAGTCGCTCTACCGGCACGGCGCCGGCAAGTACTCGCGCGAGCGGCTCGACCGCGAGGTGCGCGAGAAGAAGCTGGTGGTGGCGGCGGGCGGCGGCGGCGGGGTGGGCTACATCTACCTGGGCGCCTACAAGCTGCTCGAGGAGTGCGGCATCCGCCCGGCGCTCATCGTCGGCACCAGCATCGGCGCGGTGCTGGGGGCGATGCGCGCGCGCAGCCCGCGCTACGACACGGGCGAGGTGCTCAACATCGCCCGCGGACTGTCCTGGTCGAAGTTCTTCCACCTGCTCTCCATGGAGAGCCGCTACGGCCTGCCGGCGGCGCTGCGCCTCTACCTGAGGGCGAGCTTCGGCAAGTACTTCGAGCACCGCGACGGGCGGGCCTACACGCTCAAGGACCTGCCCATCCCGCTCGTCACCACGGTGAGCGGCATCCGCGCCGGCGTGCTGCCCCGGCCGCTGGAGTTCTACGAGCGGCTGCTGGACGGCGTGCTCAACGTCTCCTCGCCGTTCAAGGTCGCGCGCAAGATTCCCCAAGTCGTCTCGGCGCTCATCGAGTTCGCGCAGATCGGCGAGCGGCTGGAGACCCTGCGGCTGGGTCTCGAGCCTGGGACCGAAGAGTTCGACGTGATGGACGCCGTCGGCTTCTCGTCCTCCATCCCCGGCGTCATCCACTATGACGTCGTCCGCCAGGACGAGCGGATGCACGCCATCCTGGGGGAGCTGTTCAAGCGTCGCGACCTCTTCCGGCTGGCGGACGGCGGCTTCGTGGACAACGTCCCGGCGCGCGGAGCCTGGCAGGCGGTGCAGGGAGGGCGCATCGAGACGCGCAACGCGCTCATCGTGGCCTTCGATGGCTTCGCCCCCAAGCTGACGACGCCGGTGTGGCTGCCCATCCAGCAGATCCTTCAGGTGCAGGTGCAGCGCTCCTGCGAGTTCGCGCACCTGTACAAGCCGTTCTCGGGCACCCTCTCGCCGCTCGAGGTGGTGCCGGGCATCAGCTCGTTCATCAAGATGCTGGACCGGGGCAAGGAAGAGCTGGAGCGGGAGATGCCCTTCATCCAGAAGATGCTCCAGCCGCTGCCGGCGCTCGATTGAGGGCAGGCTAAGAGGTCAGGCCTCAGGCTCTAGGCCTTGGGCTGTAGGCAGGCAGGTGTGCCTACTTCTTCTTCCCCTTGCCCAGCAGCCGCAGCTCGCGCAGCGCCTCGATGCAGTCGGGGTTGCACTGGATGGCCTTCTCGAACTGCTTCTCCGCACGGTCGGGGCGGCCGATGGCCTTGTGGATGTAGCCCAGGAACAGGTAGCTCTTGTCCACCTTAGGGTTGAGGCGGATGCCGGCCTCGACGTGCTCGATGGCCTTCTCGGCCAGCTCCTGGGAGCGCGGGTCGGACTGGAAGAGGCTCCAGCCGAGGTAGGCGTGGAACTCGCCCTCCTCGCCGTAGAGCTCCACCGCCTCCTGGAAGGACTGGTGCGCCTCCCGGTACAGCTTCTTGCGCATCAGGTCTTCGCCCTTCTGGAACTTGCCCTCGGCCGCGAGGATCTTGCTGACCTCGTCCGAGACGTCCTTGCGCACGCCGGCGGCGAGCTCGCCAACATAGCGGGCGCGCTCCTCCTCGTCGGTGAGCGTGTCGTGGGCGGTGGAGATGAGGTCGAAGATCTCGGCTGCCAGGTTGCGCACCTCGGCCGAGTACGAGCCGAAGTGCTTGTCCGGGTGGTACTCCTTCGCCAGCCCGAAGTAGCTGCGCTTGATCTCGTCCTTGGGCGCGTTGGGAGCCACTCCCAGGATCTGGAAGTAGTCCATCTTCTTCATCGACGCCGCGGTGGCCGCCAGGCGCTCGCGCACGTCGCGCTCCTCGGCGGTCACGGTGCTGAAGATGCCGGACAGCTCGGGCAGCAGCGAGGTGGAGCCCTTGGGCGGCAGCGGCGGAAGGGGAGGCAGCTTCGGCGGCGGGTTGCGGGGTGCGGCCTTGGGCAGCTCCGGCGCGACGTGGAACGGCATCGGGGGTGGCCCGGAGAAGAGCGCCGGCGGAGGCAGCGGCGGCGGAAGGGCGGCGACGCTTGCCGGGAGGTGGTTCTCCTCGGTGACCTCGCCGTGGACGGGCGGGGCGCCGTAGGGGCGCGGGACGAACTTCGGCTCCACCGGCCCCTCGGCCGCTTCGCGCTTGAGCTCGATCATCTGCGAGCAGCGCATGGCGTAGAGGAACTGCAGCGTCCCCAGCGGCGGGAGCAGGTTGAGCGCCACCAGCGTGCCGGCGGTCTTGTGCCCGTCGATGGACTGGAGCAGCGACAGCTCCTCTTCGTCCAGGCCGATCTCCTGGAACCGAAGCAGCGGGTCGCGAGCGGGGTGGGCGTAGAGCGCCTCGACCGGGCCCAAAGCGACGCGGACGCGGTCCTCGTCGTAGGTGCGCTTGACGCCCTCGTAGATGATCTGCGCGGTCGTCATCTCCAAGGTGTTGGTGTCCGAGGGGATCTCCGCCTTGGGGTTGAACTGATAGTCGCCGCTCGTCCAGGTGAAGATGTCGTAGAGCTTGGTCTGCAGCTGCAGCGACAGCGCGTAGTTCAGGTTGTGCGGGCTGATGCAGCCCATCTCGATGAGCACGGTGCCCTGCTGCCGGCCCGACTGCTTCATCTTGGCGATGGACTCCTCGCACTCCTGCTCGGAGATCATCTTCTCGCGGATCATCAGCTTGCCCAGGCACTCCTGGAGCAGGTTGCTCTTGATGGAGAAGGGCCGCCCCTCGCGGAAGTAGACGATCTTCTTGATCTTGTCGCGGCGCAGCAGCAGGGCGCCGCTGGCCCGCCAGCGGTAGAGCTCGGCAAGCAGGTCCGGGAAGGACTTGTCGGCGAAGTCGCCCTTGATGGTCTGGATGGCGCTCTTCTTGGCGGCCTGCTCGACGCTGGCCACCTCCATCCGCGCGCTCTCGTCGGCGAACGGCTCCGCCGGCTTCTCGTCCATGGCCGCCCGGCGCTTCTCTTCCTTCTGGGCCTCGGGGTAGGCGTTGCCCAGCGCCGCCTTGAGCGCCTCGCGCAGCTTGCCGAGGTTGATGGGTTTGTCGATGAACTCGGCGATCCCGTACTTGTCCTGCGCCTCCTTGCGGTGCGCGCTGGACTTGTAGACGCCAGAGACGAAGAGGATGGGCGTCTTGCGGCCCTTGGGCGTGATGCGCATCCGGCGCGCGACTTCGAAGCCGTGCAGCGCAGGCAGGAGCAGGTCCAGCAGGACCACGTCGACCTTCTTCTTCTCGAACGTCTTCAGCGCCCACTCCCCGTCCTTCTCGACGAGGACGGTGAAACCCTCCTTGGCGAGGGCGTCGGCGAGCAGGCGCTGGATGGCGCGGTCGTCGTCGACGATGAGCGCGGTGGGGTTGCGTTCCAAGGTGCCACCTCTCTTGATGCGAGCGAGGAACGACGTTTCAGGCCGGCTGCTCGCCGGCGAGCGGGCGAAAGAACGAAGGGCGAAGGATATCGCGGGATTGGCTGCCGGGTCACGTTTCCGCCCGAGGCGCCGATCGCCCTGGCAGGGCTTGCCGCCGCGGGGCACCGGGCGGTGGATTGCCCGGTCCCTGGCCGATGCATAAGCCATCGAAGCTGGAGCGTGCGGTCAGGCGGCCGGCTGGATGCAGAGCAGGCAGGCCGGTCAGGGTGTGGTCAAGGGCGAGGGCGGGGAGGGGGGCCGGATGGTTTCGCGTGGAGAGGGAGCAGTGGTGGCGGCGGTGTTCCTGGCGCTGGCGTCGTCCTGCGAAGGGCCGCAGCTCAAGCCCGCCAACGCTGATCTCGCCTTCTCCGAAGACTCCCTCGACTGGGGCCTGGTCGCCCTGGGCGAGGAGGTCCCCAAGGCCTTCTCCGTGCGCAACGCCGGGGTCGCCCCCACCACGCTCACGGCCTTCTCGGTGTCCCCACCCTTCTCCGTGCGGGGCTTCCCGGCCGAGGGCGTCGCGCTCGCCTCCGGCGATGAGATCGGCTTCCAGGTCGTCTTCTCGCCGACCGCCGAGGGACCGGTGGCCGCTCACGCCGTGGTCGAGGGAGACGACGGCTCGGGACCTCTGCTGGTGGCGCTGAAGGGGGAGGGCGCCAAGCCCGTGCTCCAGCTCTCCCCTGGGAACCTGGACTTCGGCCAGGTGCCGCTGGGCTCTTCGAGAGCGATGCCGCTGCAGGTGACCAACGCCGGCAAGCTCGACCTGCAGGTCTCCTTCACGGTCGAGGGTCCCGATGCCGCCGAGTATCCGGCCCCCGCCGCTCTCCAGCTGCCGCCTGGCGCCAGCAAGAGCATCAGCCCCGCGTTCAGCCCCAATCACGTCGGGGTCGGCGAGGCGACGATGAAGGTGCATCCCTGTGCGACGTGCCCCGAGATGGCAGTGCCGCTGACGGGCGAGGCGGTGGCGAGCTGCATCCAGGTCTCGCCGGCGTCCATCGACTTCGGCTCGGTCAAGGTGGGGGAGATCTCCTTGCGCGAGGTGACCCTGCGCAACCCCGGGCGGACCGCGCTCGACGTGGTCGACGTGTTCCCTTCGACGGCGAGCTCGCCTGACTTCTCGGTGAGCGGTTTCTCTCCGGGAGCGGCCATCCACCTCGAGCCTGGCGCGTCCTATACCCTCACGGTCGGCCTCACGCCCTCGTCGAATGGCCCGCGCCAGGCCGCGGTGCGCATGCGCGCCACGGGCGTGGGGGCCGATGGCTGCTGGGCGGAGGTGCGGCTCCAGGGCAACGGCGGCGAAGGGTGTCTGCTGCTCAGCCCGGACTCCGTCGACTTCGGTGTCGTGGCGCTGGGGATGACCGGCCAGCGCCGCGTGCAGATCGCCAACCTGGCCTGCGGCGCCGACGTGCGCATCGACGAGGTGCAGGTCGTGGGCGACGCGGCCTTCACCGCCGGCGCGGCCAGGCAGCCGCCCTTCGCGCTCGCTCAGGGGGACGCGGTGGACGTCATCGTCCGCTACAGCCCGACCGTGAACGGGACGGCCGCGGGCTCGCTACACGTGGTGGGCTCCGATCCCGTGACGGGGGCGCCGCTCACGGAGCCACCGCCGGACGTGATGGTCACCGGCACCGCCCGCACGCTCGCCCCCTGCGAGTTCACCGCCTCTCCCCCGCGCCTGGACTTTGGCGCGGTGAACGTGGGACGTGCCGCGACCCTGGGCTTTCGCGTCGCCAACACCGGGCAGGACAGCTGCTACTTCACCAACCTCAAGCTCTCGTCCAACACCGCCCAGGCGTTCACCATGGACGGCGACAGCCCGGGCTTCGTGCTCGCGACCGGAGAGCAGCGCGACGCTCTCGTGCGCTTCATGCCGCCCTCCGCTGGCGCCTACTCTGGCGCGATCGAGAGCTATGTCTCCGACCCGAACGACCCCTACCGGACGTGGGCGGTGACCGGCTCGGGGACGACCGGCTGCCTCTCCATCGACCCCAACGACATCGACTTCGGCACCGTCTACTCGGCCTGCCCGCCGCCGTCGGTCGAGGTGACGCTGAGCAACCGCTGCCCGGGCGACACCGTGCTGCAGAGCCTGGTGCGTGGTGCGGGGACGAGCCTGGAGTTCATGCTGCCGGGCGCTCCTGCCTTCCCGTACACCCTGCGGGCTGGCGGCACGTTGCGCTTCCTGGTCCAGTACGCGCCGGTCGACGACGGGCTGGACTCGATGCCGCTGTACCTGGACGACGGCAGGGATCGGCACCTCGTCTCCGTCCGCGGCCGTGGCGTCAAGGACCCCTGGCGCACCGACTCCTATGACCAGGCGTCGCGGCAGCAGGTCGACGTCCTGTTCGTCCTCGACAACTCCGGGTCCATGTCCGACAAGCAGGCGGCCATCGCCAGCAACTTGAGCTCGTTCCTCCTGAAGGCCCGCAACGAGAACGTGGACTACCACCTGGCGGTCACCACCACCGGGCTCGAGCCCAGCGACGGCGGCTGGACCGACTGCCCGGGCGGCGTCAGTGGCGGCGAGGCGGGCCGGCTGTTCCCGGCAGACAACTCGGGGCCGAGGCTGCTCACCCCGCGGACGCCCGATGCCGCCGCAGTCTGGGACGCCATGACGCACGTCGGCACCTGCCACTGGCTGGAGCAGGGGCTCGAGGCGAGCCTGCGGGCCCTGACCACGCCGCTGGTCGACCACGCTGACGACGCCCGGACCCTTCTGCCCGACGACGGCAATCTGGGCTTCTACCGGCCGCAGGCGAAGCTCGTGGTCATCTACGTCTCGGACGAGGACGACCAGAGCGACTCCAGCGTCGCCAGCTACCTTGCCTTCTTCAAGGCGCTCAAGCCCGATCCGGTGATGCTCAGCGTGTCCGCGGTGGTGACGCCGCTGGACATGTCGACCTGCAGCGCAGGGACGTCGTCGGGGGAGCGGTACATCGAGCTTCGCCCAGAGCCTGGGCGGCGTCGTCGAATCCATCTGCACGCCGGACTGGTCGGCGAGCCTGGGGCGGCTGGGCGACAACGCCTTCGGCCTCAACATCGTCTTCCCGCTCACCGGCATCCCCGCCGACCCGTCGAAGATCGAGGTGAAGATCGACGGGGTCGTGGTCGGAGGGTGGAGCTACGACTCGCAGAAGAACGTCGTGCTCTTCACGCCGCTGAACCCGCCGCCCGCCGGGGCGCACGTCGAGGTCCACTATCCGGTCGGCTGCGGCTGACGGCTATACTTGCCCGCCGTGCGAGCCGAGACCGCAGCACTCATCGCCGCGATCTACATCGCGGCGATGTTCGTCCTGCACCGCCTGCGCGTCTACCGGCGTCGGGCGGTGGGGCCGTGCCTCGACCTGCTCAGGCGCTTCGACTACCGCGCGGTCTGGGACGAGCTGCTCCCCCACCTGCCCGAGCATGAGGGCGCGCCGGCCCCGGGCGCCGACTCGCCGACGGCGCCAACCTTCTACCGGAAGAGCCCGTGGGAGCTACCGGTCCCCCCGTCCTTGAAGGCCGAGCGCGACGCGCTCGCGAGGGGAGTCGTGCCCAACATCGACGCCCGTGAGCCCGAGGCGGCCTGGCTGTTCGTGCACTTCGCGTTGCGCGCCCTGTTCGGCGGCGACCTCGACGCCGCAGAGTCGCTGGCCGAGCGGCTCGAGGAAGGGGTTGCGGCGCGGCTGCTGGCAACCATCGATTCTCGCCCGCGCCGAGCGCGCTGCGAGCGTGCGCGACGCCGCCGGCGCCCGCACCGCGGCGATGCAGGCGCTCCGGCGGGTGCAGGAGCAGCTGGACCGAGGCCCCAAGACCCCGGGCCTGGTCTACCTGGCGGTGCACGTCCGGCTCACGTGGCTCACCCACGAGCTGAACCTGGAGCCGTCGGTGGCGATGGCGAGCTACCAGCTGCGCAACGCCTTGAAGAGATTCGGAGATCTTCCCTTTCTCTACCTGAGCCTCGCCCATGCCCAAGCGCTGTTGGGGCGCCATGGTGAAGCCTTGGACGAGCTAGGACGGGCGCTGTACTACGCGCGCGGCGACCGCTTCTACGAGCGAGCCGTCCTCGAAGACGGCTTCGTCTGGCGGACGCGTCCGGCGCTCGCGGCCCAGTGCAAGCCGCCGCAGCCCACGCCGAGCAAGCTTCCTCGCCCACAGGACGGGCGCTAGACTCCCGGCGCCTTGCACCTGACCGTCCTCTCGCGCTCGAGCGCGCTGTACACGACCCGCCGCATCCTGGACGCCGCGCGCATCGCCGGGCACCGGGCGCGGGTGGTCGACCCCCTCCGCTGTCAGATCCACCTGGCGGGAGGCGAGGCGACGCTCCTGTACAAGCGAAAGCCGCTGCCGCGGGTCGATGTCTGCATCCCGCGAATCGGCCAGTCGGTACAGAGCTACGGCCTGGCGGTCCTCGACCAACTCGAGCGGATGGGCGTGCCTTCGCTCAACGGGGCGCAAGCCATCAGCCGGACCCGCGCCAAGATGCGCTGCCTGCAGCACCTGTCCGTCCACGGCATCCCGGTCCCCGCGACGGTGCTCGCCAACGACGCCCAGGACATCAAGGAGATGGTGAGCCTGGTGGGGGGCTGCCCCGTGCTCATCAAGCTTCTCCAGGGCGGCGAGCGGACGGGCGTGATGGTCTGCGAGACGCCGCAGTCGATGGAGGCGGCGCTCGAGGCGTTGCTGGCCCTCGGCCACGACGTGCTGGTCCAGGAGTACGTGCGCGACCGCAAGGGCCGGGACCTGCGGGCGCTGGTCGTCGGCGGCAGGCTGGTGGGAGCGGTGCGGCGCGTGCCTCGGGTCGGTCGCCTCGGGCGCACCCTGCAAGCGGGGGCTCGCTTCGAGACCGCACGGCTTCGCCCAGAGCTTGCGAGGCTCGCCGAGCGGACCGCCGAGCTGGTGGGCCTGGAAGTCGCAGCCATCGACATGATTGACGGGGCCGATGGTCCCAAGGTCTTTGAGGTCAACAGCTCTCCGGGGCTCAACGAGGTCGAGCACGCCACCGGAGTCGATGCCGCGCGGGCGATCGTGGAGCGGGCCGCGGAGTTGGCTCTCACCAAGAAGAAGAAGCGGCCTGCTGCGTCCGAGAAGGGTGACGCGGCGGCGGACGAGAATAAAAAGCCAAGGAGATCAAGGACATGAAGAGCGCACTGTCGGTGGTGGTCGCGGTGGGAGTGCTCCTGAGCGCGGCTTGTGCCCGAGCGGGTGGCAAGACCGATGGCTTGTTCACGGTGGAGACCAAGAGCCCCGGCAAGGTGGCGGCGGGAGAGAAGGGGACCGCCGAGATCCAGATCAAGGTCAAGCCGGACGGGCACATCTCCGACGAGGCCCCGCTCAAGGCCAAGGTCAGCGGCAAGAACGTGCAGCCGGCCAAGGACAAGCTCGCCAAGTCCGATGCGGTCTACAAGGACGGCGGCGCGACCCTGCCGCTCCCGTTCACCGCGACCGAAAAGGGCGCGGGCTCACTCGACGCCGACCTCTCCTTCTACATGTGCAGCAAGGAGATTCGCGAGAAGCACGAGCGCAAGGTCACCATTCCGGTCACGGTGCAGTAGATGGCGCGCTACGTCTACGGGGTCCACCCCGCCCTGGAAGCGCTCAAGGGCACGCCAGAGCAGGTCGAGCGCGTCATCCTCGCCCAGGGGGCCGTCAAGGGGCCGCACGAAGAGATCGCCAACCTGGCCAAGGCCAAGGGCGTGCGGGTCGAGTTCGTCCCGCGCGACCAGCTGGCGCGCCTGGCTGGCGGCGGCGTGCACCAAGGAGTCGTCCTCAAGGTCGCCGAGTTCAGCTACGCCGAGCTCGAGGACGTCATCGACAGGGCCAAGGCCGAGGGAGAAGTGGGGCTCGTGCTGGTGCTCGACGGCATCGAGGACCCTCACAACTTCGGGGCGCTGGTCCGGTCGGCCTTCGCCCTCGGAGCCCATGGGGTCGTCATCGCCAAGGACCGGGCCGTGGGCGTCACTCCCGTCGTGGTCAAGGCCTCCGCCGGCGCCATCGCGCACCTGCCCATTGCGCGGGTGACCAACCTCTCCCGGGCGCTGGAGGACCTCAAGGAGGCGGGCTTCTGGGTGAGCGCCGCCGACTTGAAGGGCGATCGTCGGCCGGACGAGGTCGACCTCAAGGGCCCCTCAGCGTTGGTCATCGGCAGCGAGGGCGAGGGGATTCGACACGGGGTGCTCGAGAAGGCCGACTTCCGGGTGCGCATCCCCATGGCAGGTCCGCTGGGAAGCCTCAACGCCTCGGTCGCCGGCGCCCTGCTGCTGTACGAAGCGGCCCGCCAGCGTCGATCGAGCGCCCAGTAGGACAGCGGCCACCTGACCGACCCACCACGCGCTTCCTAAGCAGGCTGGATCTGAGGCATTCTTGCGGGCGGCGGCCAAGCGCCTTCCTCGCGCCTCGCCGCGACGTCTCTTCTACCCGGCCGGCGGGCTCACCCCGCGCAGGAGCTGCCATGGTCAAGCACCAGAATTGGGTCCTTGCGATCGCTTCACTCTCCATCGCGTTCGCGGTGACTGCCGCGGGTTGCGGTAGTCAACCCGTCACCAAGCCGCCGGTTCGCGCGGACGCCGGGCGGCCCGACGCCGAACTCGTCATCACGCCCGGGGAAGACGCGGGCACGGTTTTCCACCCGGTCGACGGCGGCATCGTCCAAGACACGGCCCGCATGCTCAACGTGGTCGGCGACCCGGCCCCGACCCTTCAGTTCGGGGAGACGCACACCCTGACGGCGTTGCTGGTGAGCGTGGGCGTAGGCGCGAAGGCCAACGAGGCGGTCACCTTCGTGGTCGAAGGAGGCGGAACGCTCGACACGCAGGTCGCCCAGACCAACGCCGCGGGTCTGGTCCAGGTGACCTTCACCGCGCCGTCGTCGACCGGCATCTCGCGGGTGACCGCATCCTCAGCCAAGGTGGCCAAGGACGACCAGGCCGTGTGGATCATCGAGACCAAGCAGCCTGTGCGAAAGCTCGAGCCGCTCTCCTCGACGACCGTCACCCTCGCCTCCAACTCCCCAGCCACCATCATCGTGCGGCTGAACGAGCCCGACCCGGACATGCCCGCCATGTACCGCCCCCTGGCGGGCGGCACCCTCAAGTTCGACGTCATCGGCAACCGCGGCAACGCGCTGCTCGACCATCAGAGCATCGACTCCGAGTCCATCGTCACCGGCATCGACGGCGTCGCCCGCCTCGGCCTGAACGTGGCCAACGTGACCGCCGACTACGGCTTCTCCATCGTGGTGAGCACCCAGTACGCCTCGTCGCTGACGTTCAAGGTGACCGTCAAGAAGGACATCGCCTGCACCAAGGACACCGACTGCCGCGCCACCGAGATCTGCGACACGGCGAGCAGGAAGTGCGTGCCCAAGCCGCAGTGCACCGTCCCCACCGACTGCAACCAGGGCTTCACCTGCAGCGCCGGCCAGTGCGTGCCCAACATCAGCTGCAGCTCCAACGCCGAGTGCGCCGCGGGCTGGACCTGCGACACCGCGAGCCACGAATGCGTCCCGCCCAAGTGCTCGAGCGACGCCGACTGCACCGCGCCCAAGTTCTGCGACCCGGCCTCGGAGACCTGTTTGTACCCGACGCAGAAGCTGTGCTCCTCCGACCTGGACTGCCCCACCAACTACCGCTGCGACGGCGTGCGCTGCGTCGCCAAGGGCTCGTCCAACAAGGCCTGCAGCTCCTCGGCCCAGTGCGCCATGGGCGAGTACTGCAACCAGAACACCGGCACCTGCGCGCTGGGCTGTGACTCCAATGCCTCCTGCAGCGGCGCGACGCCCATCTGCGACCTCAACGTCCACGTCTGCGTCGCCGGCTGCAAGCAGGACTACGAGTGCTTCCCGCAGGTCTGCGACCTGGCCACGGGCACCTGCATGGATGCGCCGGTGGTCATCTACGACATCGCTGGCAAGTGGCTGGCCGTGCAGACCTTCCATCTGACGGGCCTGGTGCCCGCGGACGTCCAGAACGTCCTCTCGAAGATCGACACCATCTTCGGGACCGCCCAGTCCATCGTGGACTGCCACGTCAGCCAGTACCTGCCCGACTTGGTCCAGTTGCTTATCGGTGACGCGGTGGACGAGGCCGTGTGCGGGGTCGTCGGCAACTACGTGCCGGACTGGGTGCAGCAGGTGGTGCACATCGGCGCCGACGTCTCGGTCATCATCAAGACCATGGAGATCCACTCGGACATGACCTTCTCCCAGCCGGGCGCCGGCCAGACCGACCGGCACCTGGTCTCGGGGGTCGACGAATGGAAGAAGGCCTACTTCTTCTGGTACACGACCGCCTGCAAGACTCCGGCTCCCGGGGCTCCGCCGCCGCAGTGCGCCCGCGTGGAGATCGACCTGGCCACCGCCAAGATCAAGCCGGCGCCCTCTACCTTCACGGGCCGGGTGGATGACTCCACGCTCAACATCGACACCCACAACATCAACTTCAAGTTCGGCCAGGCCGTCCTCTACCTCATCGATAAGCTCGTCAAGCTCGAGACCAAGGGCAAGTACGCGACGCTCGAGGCGGCCCTGGCGGGGATCATCGACTGCGCGAAGATCAACACCTGGATCCAGGACGTCGTCGCCGACATCCTGGGGTCGGAGTACGGCCAGTACGCCTCGATGATCAATCTCACCGGCGCCTGCAACAGCGCCAAGACCTCGCTCATCAACCAGCTCCTCAACCTCATCAACGGCTTGAACTCCGACGTCCCCATGTCGCTCACCGGGAAGGCAGGCGTGGTGCTGCTGCCAGGCAATACATCCAACGTGGCGGACCGGCTGGCCCCTGGCGTCTGGTACGGCAAGTTCGACGGGCAGGGCGACGAGACCCACCCGTTCGGCGAGTGGTACGCCGACCGGCCGTAGGCCCAAGTGAGCCCTGAACACGACCGGCCCCGAGAGGGGCCGGTCAAAATCGTCCGAGGAAGAAAATAGCCGCTTGACAACTTGGGGCGGAAATCGGTAGAAGACGCGCTCTTTTGGATGGCCGGGTGACACCGGCGAGAGGCAAAGCGTCGGCGTAGCTCAGCTGGTAGAGCGCCTGCCTTGTAAGCAGAGGGTCGCGGGTTCGATTCCCGCCGCCGGCTAGAAACGAAGCGGCGAACGGGAAGGGTTGGGCGGCAGCAGCGAGATTCAAGACATCTGGGACGGACGGGTTCCCGAGCGGCCAAAGGGAACAGACTGTAAATCTGTCGGCTTATGCCTTCGGTGGTTCGAATCCACCCCCGTCCATCGAAGAAGGGTTTTGGAGGAGCATGCGGGAATAGCTCAGATGGTAGAGCGTCAGCCTTCCAAGCTGAACGTCGCGGGTTCGAATCCCGTTTCCCGCTCTGGCCCCGCATGAAGTAGAAGGCAGCACGACATAGCAGGTGTGGGACGAAGCAGGCCCTTGTAGCTCAGTCGGTAGAGCGCGTCCTTGGTAAGGACGAGGTCACCAGTTCAATCCTGGTCGAGGGCTCAACGTAGAGACGGCCGGTAAGTCGGGCCGCACGGAAGGGCGAAGCCATGAATCGCAGCATCATTGCGCTCGAATGCTCTGTCTGCAAAGAGCGCAACTACTCCACGACCAAGAACAAGCGCACGATGCCGGACAAGCTCGTGCTCTCCAAGTACTGCAAGCGCTGCCGCAAGCACACTGAGCACAAGGAAACCAAGTAGCCTCTCCTGGGGCTCGCCGGCAGCGGGCGCTCGCGGGAATCACCAGTCGCGGCCTTGGTTCTTCAGTGAGGCCGTTGGAATAGGCCAGTAGCTCGAACTGGTAGAGCGGCGGTCTCCAAAACCGCGGGTTGGGGGTTCGAATCCCTCCTGGCCTGCACGCTTCCGGAAAGCCCCTTGACCTCCCTCCAGGCTCCTGAATTCGGCGGTTGAACGCCGATGAAAGGGGAAGGCGGGAGGTGATCGGGGCTTTGCGGCGTTTCATAGGTGGTGGTCTTGCGGCTCACCAAGGCCGCAGTGAAGGGACGTGAACAGCATGGATGCAGCCCCCAGCATCGGTTCGAAGATGGAGCCCAAGCGGATGGTGGGCATTGGCCTGGTCGCGCTCGGCGTCGCTGCCGGGATGTTCCTCGACCAGGTAGCCAAGGCGATCTTCGCGGGCCTGAAGCTCAACGACGCGCAACTCATCGGCGAGGACATCACCGTCACGGGCCTCATCGGCTTCGTGCTGGCGGGTGCCTTGGCGGCCTATGTGTGGTTCACCCCCAAGCTGCGCGAGGGTGGGTTGGACATCGCCGCCGAGCTCAAGCGCGTCAGCTGGCCCTCGATCGCCGAGACTCGCGTGTCGACCATCGCAGTGGTCATCGCCAGCCTGGTGTCCTCGCTCATCCTCTTCTTCTTCGACTTCATTGCCTCGAAGGTCATGACCATCTGGGTCCCCGCGGGCCTGCGCTGGCTCACCGGCGGCTGAGGCGCAGGGAATCCACTCCGAGGGGTAGAAAACGACGATGGCTGAGACCGACAAGAAGCCCGATGCGGGCAAGCGCGAGAAGAAGTGGTACGTGGTGCACACGTACTCCGGCTTCGAGAACAAGGCCAAGAAGTCGCTCGAGGAGCGCATCCGCCTCGAGGGCATGGCCGAGTGGTTCGGCGAAATCCTGATCCCCACCGAGCAGGTGGTGGAGATGGTCAAGGGCGAGAAGCGGACGACCAAGCGCAAGTTCTTCCCTGGCTACATCATCGTGCAGATGGCCATGGACGACCGCAGCTGGCACCTCGTGAAGTCCACCCCGAAGATCACCGGGTTCGTGGGCGGCACGCAGACCATGGAGCCCGAGAAGATCCCGTCCATCAAGGAGGACGAGGTCCGCCGGCTCACCCTGCAGATTAGCGAGGGCGTGAACAAGCCCAAGCCGAAGGTGCAGTTCGAGACCGGCGACAACGTGCGCGTCATCGACGGCCCGTTCTCGAACTTCAACGGCTCCATCGAAGAGGTCGACGCAGCCAAGGGCCGGGTGAAGGTGCTCGTGTCCATCTTCGGCCGCGCCACTCCGGTCGAGCTCGACTTCATGCAGGTGGAGAAGACCTAGTCAGGCTTCGGCTCCGGGCCTCGGGCATCGGGGCCGGCAGGGAGCCTCCAAGCACAGGCGAGGGGCGGTCGGGCGAGGGCAAGAGGTCGAAGCAGGCAGCACGACCTGAAGCCCGAAGTCCGAAGTCCGAAGCCTGTTTTCCCGTGGGAGGGCGGTACCTCCGCCCGCTCGCACCACAGAAGGTGGAAAGACAATGGCGAAGAAGGTCAGTGGACAGGTCAAGCTGCAGATCCCCGCCGGCAAGGCGAACCCGGCGCCCCCCGTGGGCCCCGCGCTCGGTCAGCACGGCGTGAACATCATGGACTTCTGCAAGCAGTTCAACGCCGCGACCCAGGCCCAGGCCAAGGACGCGCTCATCATCCCGGTCATCATTACCGTCTACTCCGACCGGTCGTTCTCCTTCACGCTGCGCACTCCTCCGGCCGCGGTGCTGCTCAAGAAGGCGGCGGGCCTGCACACCGAGAAGAAGAAGGGCTCCGGCGCGCACAAGCCCGGCAAGGAGAAGGTGGGCAAGGTGACCAAGAAGCAGATCGAGGACATCGCCAAGCTCAAGATGACCGACATGACCGCCGCCTCGCTCGAGGCCGCCATGCGGACGATCGAGGGCACCGCGCGCTCGATGGGCATCGAGGTCGTGGCCAAGTAGGCAAACGGTTGCGGATCACCGGCCTCGCGCCGGTATTTCGGTGGGAGAGCCGCACGGCGGCTCGCTAGACACCACCCCAAGGAGAGAAGCTCATGGCTGGCAAGGCATACAAGGCGGCAGCGGACCTCATCGACCGCACCAAGAAGTACCCCATCGAGCAGGCGTTCGACCTGCTCAAGAAGAGCTACGACAAGCGCCTGGAGATCCGTTCGGCGGCGGCCAAGAAGGGCAAGGCCAAGACCGACCGGAAGATCTTCGACGAGACCGTCGAGGTCGCCATCAACCTCGGCGTCGACCCCAAGTACGCCGACCAGATGGTGCGTGGCGCGGTCGTGCTGCCCCACGGCACCGGCAAGTCGATGCGCGTCGCCGTGTTCGCCAAGGGCGAGAAGGCCCGCGAGGCGACCGACGCCGGCGCCGACGTGGTGGGCGCCGAGGACCTCGGCGAGAAGATCAATGGCGGCTTCCTGGACTTCGACGCGACCGTCGCGACCCCCGACATGATGGGCGTCGTCGGCCGCCTCGGTAAGGTCCTCGGTCCCCGCGGCCTGATGCCCAACCCCAAGCTGGGCACCGTGACGATGGACATCACCAAGGCCGTCAAGGAGCTCAAGGGCGGCAAGGTCGAGTTCCGCGTCGAGAAGGCCGGCATCGTCCACGCGCGCCTGGGCAAGGCCAGCTTCGCGGCCGACAAGCTCAAGGACAACTTCACCACGCTGATGGACGTCATCATGAAGGCCAAGCCCTCCTCCGCGAAGGGCGTCTACCTCAAGGCCGTCGCCATCAGCACCACGATGGGCCCGTCCGTCAAGATCGACGCGTCGGCCATCACCTCCGCCCACAAGGCGGCCTAAGTTATTGGAATCAGGCGCCCGGCAGCCCGCTCACGGGCTCGCCGGGCGTCGGTGTCTCCGCTGGTTGGCACGCTTTTTTCCTGTGCCATGCGCGGAAGGTTTGACAGCAGACCGCGGATGCTTTAGAAGCCGCGGCGCAATCAAACGGCCCGGAGAGCAAGTTCCGGTCCGATTCCTGGTTCAAGACAGCAGGCACCGGCGCCCCGAATGCCACAAGGCTCGTGAGCCCGCTCGAGTGAGCGGTGGGCCGAAAGGACGAAGGGCGAAGGTCTAAGCGGCGCAGTCAGCCAGCCTGCCGAGACGGGAAAGCAAGGGGTCGCACCTTTAGTTGGTCCCTGCTCCTTGTACCAGGCAACGACGGGCACCCGAGCCGGGGCCCTGTGAAAGGTGGTGATACCTGGTGCTTAAGAAGAGCGAAAAGGAGCAGGCGATTACCGAGCTTCACGACAAGCTCACGAAGGCCGTCGTGGCCATCGTAGCGACGCCCAAGGACATCAACGTCGCGACCATCACCGACCTGCGCAAGAAGTTCCGCGCGCAGAAGGTGGAGTACAAGGTCGTCAAGAACACGCTCGCCAAGCGCGCGGCCAAGGGTACTGCGGCCGAGGTGCTCAACGATCTGTTCGAAGGTCCGTGCGCCATCATCATGGGGTACGAGGACCCGATCTCTCCGGCGAAGATGCTGCAGGACTTCATCGAGAAGTCGAAGGGCAAGATGGAGATCCGCGGCGCGGTGCTGGAGGGCAAGAAGCTGGCGGCCAAGGATGTGGAGGCCCTCAGCAAGATGCCCGGCGTCCCCGAACTGCGCGCCATGCTGCTCGGCATCATCAACAAGCCGGCGCAGCTGCTGGTCAGCATCCTCAACCAGCCGCAGAGCGGGCTCGCGCGCGTCATCGACGCGCACCGCGAGGCCGAGGCCAAGAAGGCGTGATCTGTCGTGCAGCCGCTCGCCCTGGGAAGGGGCGGGCGGACGCAAGAAGGTACAACCCCTGCGGCGCATGCGCCGCGTGATTAGAAAGCTCTGGAGAAGAAAATGGCTGATCTGAATGCGATTTCCGAGAGCCTGTCCGGCCTGACCATCATGGAGGCCGCCGAGCTCGTGAAGATGCTGGAGAAGAAGTGGGGCGTGTCCGCTGCGGCGCCCGTCGCCGTGGCCGCCGTCGCCGGCCCCGCCGCTGCCGCGGCCGAGGCCAAGACCGAGTTCACCGTGCAGCTGACCTCGGCCGGCGCCAACAAGATCAACGTGATCAAGGAAGTCCGCGCGATCACGGGCCTGGGCCTCAAGGAGGCCAAGGACCTGGTCGAGGGTGCGCCGAAGCCCGTCAAGGAGAACGTTCCGAAGGATGAGGCCGAGAAGATCAAGGCCCAGCTCGTTGCCGCCGGCGCGACCGTCGACATCAAGTAAGCAAGCGCGCCTCTGTGGGGAGGCCGGGGCAGCGAAAGCCGCTCCGGCCTCCTCGCGTCATTGAAATTCGAGAAGTACACGCGGGAACAAAGGCCTTCGCGACTGCGGTTGGCCCACTTGGATTCCCGAAAAAACGCAGGTTGAAGTCCGTTCCGCGGCGGTCCTCGGGTGAGCTGGCGAGCCAGCCCCCAACAGGAACCCCGCCCGCGACATGGGAGCTCGGATGCCGACGCCGACGATCCAGAACAACTTCCGAATTCGCAAGAGCTTCTCGAAGATCAGCAAAGTCATTGAAATTCCCAACCTGATCGACATCCAGAAGCACTCGTTCGACAAATTCCTCCAGGCCAACGTGCCGCCCGAGAAGCGTGAGGACACCGGCCTGCAGGGCGTGTTCAACGACGTCTTCCCGATCAAGGACTTCAACGAGACCAGCTCGCTCGAGTTCGTCAGCTACCACCTCGAGAAGCCCAAGTACGACGTCGACGAGTGCCACCAGCGTGGCATGACCTACTCGGCGCCCATCAAGGTCGTCGTCCGCCTGGTCGTCTGGGACAAGGACGAGGAGACCGGCGCCCAGTCCATCCGCGACGTGAAGGAGCAGGAGGTCTACTTCGGCGAAATCCCGCTGATGACCGAGAACGGCACCTTCATCATCAACGGCACCGAGCGCGTCGTCGTCAGCCAGCTGCACCGCAGCCCTGGCGCCTTCTTCGACCACGACAAGGGCAAGAGCCACTCCTCCGGCAAGCTGCTCTACAACGCCCGCATCATCCCGTACCGCGGCTCCTGGATCGACTTCGAGTTCGACCACAAGGACATCCTGTACGTGCGCATCGACCGCCGGCGCAAGCTCCCCGCCACGGTCCTCATCCGCGCCCTCGGCGGCGTGCCCGACACCAGCAAGAAGAACCCGCTGGACTTCCGCGGCACCACCGAGGAGGTGCTCAACTACTACTACGCGTCCGAGACCGTCTTCATCGAGGGCAAGGACCACTACGAGAAGAGCGTCGAGCTCGACCTCTTGCCGGGCCAGCGCGCCACGCGCGACATCAAGAACCCGAAGACGGGCGAGATCATCGTCAAGAAGAACCGCAAGTTCACCCGCGGCGCCATCAAGAAGCTCGAGGCCGCGAAGATCAAGACGCTCCCCCTCGACAAGGAAGAGCTGCTCACCAAGGTCTGCTCGCACGACATCGTCGACGAGTCGACCGGCGAGATCCTCATCGAGTGCAACGAGGAGGTCACCGAGGAGAAGCTCGAGGAGCTCCGCGCGCGCGGCGTCAAGGAGTTCAAGGTCCTCTTCATCGACGGCCTGAACGTCGGCTCCTTCCTGCGCGACACGCTCAACCTCGACAAGATCGCCTCTCCGGAAGAGGCGATCATGGAGATCTACCGGCGCCTGCGCCCGGGCGACCCGCCCACCGTCGAGACGGCGACCAACCTCTTCATCAACCTCTTCTTCAACCCCGAGCGCTACGACCTGTCGAAGGTCGGCCGCCTGAAGCTAAACTTCAAGTTCACGCTCGACGAGCCGCTGGAGCACACCGTCGTCACCAAGCGCGACGTGCTCGAGGTCATCCGCTACCTGCTGGACCTGAAGAACGGCAAGGGCGAGATCGACGACATCGACCACCTCGGCAACCGCCGCGTCCGCGCGGTGGGCGAGCTGCTCGAGAACCAGTACCGCATCGGCCTCGTCCGCATGGAGCGCGCCATCAAGGAGCGCATGTCCCTGCAGGAGATCGAGACCCTGATGCCGCACGACCTGATCAACGCCAAGCCGGTCACGGCGGTGATCAAGGAGTTCTTCGGGTCCAGCCAGCTGTCGCAGTTCATGGACCAGACGAACCCGCTCTCGGAAGTCACGCACAAGCGGCGCCTGTCGGCCCTCGGGCCCGGCGGCCTGACCCGCGAGCGCGCCGGCTTCGAGGTGCGCGACGTCCACGGCACGCACTACGGCCGCATCTGCCCCATCGAGACGCCTGAAGGCCCGAACATCGGCCTCATCGCCTCGCTGTCGACCTACGCCCGCGTCAACGAGTACGGCTTCGTCGAGACGCCCTACCGCAAGGTGGACGCCGGCCGGCAGACCGACGAGGTGGCCTTCTACTCCGCGCTCGAGGAGGAGAAGCACACCATCGCCCAGGCCAACGCCACGCTGGACAAGAAGGGCGTCATCGCCGGCCCGTTCGTCTCCGCGCGCAAGGGCGGCGAGACGGTCCAGGTGAAGTCCGAGGAAGTGGACCTGATGGACGTGTCGCCCAACCAGCTGGTCTCGGTGGCGGCCTCGCTCATCCCCTTCCTGGAGAACGACGACGCCAACCGCGCGCTGATGGGCAGCAACATGCAGCGCCAGGCCGTGCCGCTGCTGCGCACGGTGGCCCCGCTGGTCGGCACCGGCCTCGAGGACATCGTGGCCCGCGACTCCGGCGTGTGCGTGGTCGCCCGCCGCGACGGCGTGGTCGACTCCGTCGACGCCGCCCGCATCGTCGTCAAGGCCGACACCGCCTCGACCGACGTGGGCTCCGAAGTCGACATCTACAACCTCATCAAGTACCAGCGCTCGAACCAGAACACCTGCATCAACCAGAAGCCCATCGTGAAGAAGGGCGACCGGGTCAAGAAGGGCGACGTCATCGGCGACGGGCCGGCGACCGAGACCGGCGAGCTCGCGCTCGGCCAGAACGTGGTCGTCGCGTTCATGCCGTGGCAGGGCTACAACTTCGAAGACTCGATCCTGATGAACGAGCGGATCCTCAAGGACGACGTGTTCACGTCGATCCACATCGAGGAGTTCGAGTGCATCGCGCGCGACACCAAGCTCGGCAAGGAAGAGATCACGCGCGACATCCCGAACGTCGGCGAGGAGGCCCTCAAGGACCTCGACGAGTCGGGCATCATCCGCATCGGCGCCGAGGTGAAGCAGGGCGACATCCTGGTCGGCAAGATCACGCCCAAGGGTGAGACCCAGCTCTCTCCGGAAGAGAAGCTGCTCCGGGCCATCTTCGGCGAGAAGGCCGGCGACGTGCGCGACAGCTCGTTGCGCGTGCCCCCGGGCGTGACCGGCACGGTCATCAACGCCAAGGTCTTCAGCCGCAAGGGCGTCGACAAGGACGAGCGCGCCAAGGAGATCGAGAGCCAGGAGGAGGCCAAGCTCCTCAAGGATCAGAACGACGAGATCAAGATCCTCCAGGACTCCGCCTACAAGCGCATCCGCACGATGCTCAAGGGCAAGGAGGCCTCGGCCAAGCTCATCGACGACAAGGGCCGCCAGCTCCTGAAGAAGGGCGACGTCCTCTCCGACGAGCTGCTCGACCAGATTCCGCTCAAGTACTGGACGGAGATCGCCGTCGGCGGCACGGTCGAGGACAAGGTCCGCAAGATCGTCGAGTCGTTCGAGGAGCAGAAGGAGCTCGTCAAGCTGGTCTTCGGCGAGAAGATCAGTCGCCTGAAGAAGGGCGACGAGCTGCCCCCCGGCGTCATCAAGATGGTCAAGGTGTACGTGGCCATCAAGCGCAAGCTGGCCGTCGGCGACAAGATGGCCGGCCGCCACGGCAACAAGGGCGTCGTCTCCCGGATCCTCCCGGAAGAGGACATGCCCTACATGGCCGACGGCCGCCCCGTCGACCTGGTGCTCAACCCCCTCGGCGTTCCGTCCCGTATGAACATCGGGCAGATCCTCGAGACGCACCTGGGCTGGGCCGCCAAGAGCTTGGGTGAGCAGCTCGACCGGTTCGTCGCGGAGAAGTACAGCCCCGAGAACCTGCGCAAGGAGCTGAAGAAGCTCTACGACGACAAGAAGTTCGGCGAGTTCATCGACCAGGTGAAGGACGCCGACGTCGTGAGCCTCTGCCGGCGCCTGAACAAGGGCATCCACGTCTCCACGCCCGTCTTCGACGGCGCGCGCGAAGCTCGAGATCGACACGCTCCTCGACGCCGGCAAGCAGCCGCTGTCCGGCCAGCAGGTGCTCTTCGACGGCCGCACCGGCGAGCCGTTCGACCAGGACGTGACCGTGGGCGTGATGTACATGCTCAAGCTCCACCACCTGGTCGACGAGAAGATCCACGCGCGGAGCATCGGCCCCTACTCGCTCGTCACGCAGCAGCCGCTGGGCGGCAAGGCCCAGTTCGGCGGCCAGCGCCTGGGCGAGATGGAAGTCTGGGCGATGGAGGCCTACGGCGCCGCGTACTCGCTGCAGGAGTTCCTCACCGTCAAGTCCGACGACGTGGTCGGCCGTACCCGCATGTACGAGGCCATCGTCAAGGGCGACAACGTGCTCGAGTCGGGCCTGCCCGAGAGCTTCAACGTCCTCATCAAGGAGCTGCAGTCCCTGGCCCTGGACGTCGAGCTGCTCGAGGCCGTCCCGGCCCCCGACGCGGCGACCGAGACCCCGGCCGCCCCCGAGGCGCCCAAGAAGACCGGCACGCTGGCGTAGCGGAACTCTCTTAAGGCAAGGGCGGGGAGGAAGCCTCGGACGCTTCCTCCCCGCTGCCCCCACTTCAAGCTTTCGTCCGCGAGGAGAAGCACGTGAAAGACATCTTCAACTTCTTCGAGAAGCCGAAGGATCCACTGTCGTTCTCGGCCATCCGCATCTCGCTGGCCTCGCCTGACAAGATTCGCCAGTGGTCGCACGGCGAGGTGAAGAAGCCCGAGACCATCAACTACCGCACCTTCAAGCCCGAGCGCGACGGCCTGTTCTGCGCCAAGATCTTCGGGCCCGTGAAGGACTACGAGTGCAACTGCGGCAAGTACAAGCGCATGAAGCACCGCGGCGTCGTCTGCGAGAAGTGCGGCGTCGAGGTCATCCAGAGCAAGGTGCGCCGCGAGCGCCTGGGCCACATCACCCTGGCCACGCCCGTCGCCCACATCTGGTTCCTCAAGAGCCTGCCCAGCCGCATCGGCAACATCCTGGACATCACGCTCAAGGACCTGGAGAAGGTCCTGTACTGCGAGAGCTACATCGTCATCGACCCGCGCAAGAGCCCGCTGCAGCGCGCGGAGTCTCCTGACCGAGGAGAAGTACCACAAGGCCCTCGAGGAGTACGGCGACGACGCCTTCACCGCCGGCATGGGCGGCGAGGCGGTGCGCGAGCTGCTCAAGCAGATCACCGAGGGCGAGAAGAAGGACGGCAACGGCATCTCCGAGCTGTGCGAGGTGCTGCGCAAGGACATGCGCGAGGCCACCAGCGACGCCAAGCGCAAGAAGCTGGCGAAGCGCCTGAAGGTCAGCGAGAGCTTCCGCATCTCGGGCAACAAGCCCGAGTGGATGATGCTGGACGTCATCCCGGTCATCCCGCCCGACCTGCGCCCCCTGGTCCCCCTGGACGGCGGCCGCTTCGCGACCTCCGACCTCAACGACCTGTACCGCCGCGTCATCAACCGCAACAACCGCCTCAAGCGGCTCCAGGAGCTCAACGCCCCCGACATCATCATCCGCAACGAGAAGCGGATGCTGCAGGAGGCCGTCGACGCCCTGTTCGACAACGGCCGCCGCGGCAAGACCATCACCGGCCCCAACAAGCGCCCGCTCAAGTCGCTGTCCGACATGCTCAAGGGCAAGCAGGGCCGGTTCCGCCAGAACCTGCTCGGCAAGCGCGTCGACTACTCGGGCCGCTCGGTCATCGTCGTCGGCCCCGAGCTCAAGCTGCACCAGTGCGGCCTGCCGAAGATCATGGCGCTCGAGCTGTTCAAGCCGTTCATCTACAACAAGCTCGAGGAGAAGGGCTACGTCACCACCATCAAGAGCGCCAAGAAGATGGTGGAGAAGGAGCGCCCCGAGGTCTGGGACATCCTCGAGGACGTGATCCGCGAGCACCCGGTGCTCCTCAACCGCGCCCCGACCCTGCACCGCCTCGGCATCCAGGCGTTCGAGCCGGTCCTCATCGAGGGCAAGGCCATCCAGCTCCACCCGCTGGTCTGCGCCGCCTTCAACGCCGACTTCGACGGCGACCAGATGGCCGTCCACGTGCCGCTGTCCATCGAGGCGCAGCTCGAGGCCCGCGTGCTCATGATGAGCACCAACAACATCCTCAGCCCCGCCCACGGCAAGCCGATCATCGTGCCGACGCAGGACATCGTCCTCGGCATGTACTACATGACCCGGACGCGCGAGTTCGCCAAGGGCGAGGGCAAGGTCTTCGCGAGCCCCGCCGAGGTCCGCGCCGCCTACGACCACGGCGAGATCGAGCTGCAGGCCAAGATCGTCTGCCGCGTCGACGGCAAGCGCAAGGAGACCACCACGGGCCGCGTGCTGCTCTCCGAGATCATCCCCGAGAAGATCGGCTTCGACGCCGTCAACAAGGTGATGGACAAGAAGCAGCTCGGTAACCTCATCGACCTCTGCTACCGCATGTGCGGCGAGAAGGAGACCGTCCTCCTGGCCGACCGCGTGCGCACGCTGGGCTACAACAACGCGACCCGCGCCGGCATCTCGATCAGCATCAAGCACATGCTGATCCCGCAGAAGAAGCAGGAGTTCCTGGACAACGCCACCAAGGACGTCCAGGAGATCGAGAACCAGTACCTGGAAGGCCTCATCACCGACGGCGAGCGCTACAACAAGGTCATCGACATCTGGGCCGAGGTCACCGAGAAGGTGGCCTCCGAGATGATGGGCGAGATCGGCAGCGAAGTGGCCGAGGGCACCAACGTCAAGACCGGCAAGGTCGAGAGCCGCAAGCAGCCGTCCTTCAACCCCATCTACATCATGGCCGACTCGGGCGCCCGTGGTAGCGCCCAGCAGATTCCGCCAGCTGGCGGGCATGCGCGGCCTGATGGCCAAGCCCTCGGGCGAAATCATCGAGACCCCCATCACGGCGAACTTCCGTGAGGGCCTCACCGTGCTGCAGTACTTCATCTCCACGCACGGCGCCCGCAAGGGTCTGGCGGACACCGCGCTCAAGACCGCGAACTCGGGTTACCTGACCCGCCGCCTGGTCGACGTCGCGCAGGACGCCATCATCACGATGTACGACTGCGGCACGCTCGACGGCCTGCAGCTGGGCGCCCTCATCGAGGGCGGCGAGATCATCGAGCCGCTGGGCGAGCGCATCCTGGGCCGCGTGGCCCTGGAGGACATCATCGACCCCAACACCGGCGAGCTGCTGGTGGCGGCCAACGAGGAGATTGACGAGGCCAAGGTCTCCCGCATCGAGCAGACCGCGATCGACAAGGTCAAGATCCGCTCGGTGCTGACCTGCAAGGCCGAGCGCGGCGTGTGCGTCGAGTGCTACGGCCGTGACCTGGCCCGCGGCCGCCGCGTGAACCTGGGCGAGGCCGTCGGCGTCATCGCGGCCCAGTCCATCGGCGAGCCCGGTACGCAGCTGACGATGCGCACCTTCCACATCGGTGGCACGGCGACCCGGCGCGCGGAGCAGAGCTCGCTGGAGAACCGCAACCCCGGCGTCGTGAAGTTCCAGGGCCTGGTCATCGCCAAGAAGAAGGACGGCTCGCAGGTGGCGATGAACCGCAATGGCGAGATCGTCATCAGCGACGAGGCCGGCCGCGAGCGCGAGCGCTACCAGGTCGTCTACGGCGCCCGCGTCCTGGTCAAGGAAGGCCAGAAGATCGAGTCCGGCACGATGCTCGCCGAATGGGACCCCTTCACCGTGCCCATCCTCTCCGAGGTGCCGGGTATCGTGAAGTACGGCGACGTCATCGACGGCGTGACCATGAGCGAGGTGCTCAACGAGGTCACCGGTCTGGCCAGCAAGGTCATCATCGAGTCCAAGGATCCGGATGCGCGGCCGCGCATTCCGATCAAGGACGAGAAGGAGAAGACCAAGACCAAGACGCTGCCCAACTCCGACCAGCCGGCGCGCTACATGCTGCCCGTGGGCGCGAACATCAAGGTGGCGGAAGGCGACGAGATCGACGCCGGCGACGTGCTGGCGAACATCCCGCGCGAGACCACCAAGACCAAGGACATCACCGGTGGTCTGCCCCGCGTCGCCGAGCTGTTCGAGGCCCGCAAGCCGAAGGAGTACGCGGTCATCTCCGAGATCGACGGCGTGGTCAGCTTCGGCAAGGACACCAAGGGCAAGCGCAAGGTCATCGTCACGCCCGAGATCGACGGCAAGCAGCGCACCGACCTCGCCAAGGAGTACCTGATCGGCAAGGGCAAGCACATCAGCGTGCACCAGAACGACCGCGTCAAGGCGGGCGAGCCGCTGATGGACGGCGCCGCCAACCCGCACGACATCCTCCACGTGCAGGGCGAGAAGGCGCTGGCCAACTACCTGGTCGACGAAATCCAGGAGGTCTACCGACTCCAGGGCGTCAAGATCAACGACAAGCACATCGAGACGATCGTCCGGCAGATGCTGCGCCGGGTGCGCGTCACCGACGTGGGCGACACCAACTTCCTCATCGACGAGCAGGTGGAGCGGACGATCTTCGAGGACGAGAACGCCAAGGTCGAGGCCAAGGGTGGCCGTCCCGCCGCGGGCGAGCCCCTGCTGCTCGGCATCACCAAGGCGTCGCTGTCGACCGAGTCCTTCATCTCCGCGTCGTCCTTCCAGGAGACCACCAAGGTCCTCACCGAGGCGGCCATCTCCGGGAAGATCGACTACCTGCGCGGCCTGAAGGAGAACGTCATCATGGGCCGGCTCATCCCCGCCGGCACCGGCCTGCCGGCCTACAAGCACCTCGACATCGAGGTGGAGACGCCGGTGGACGCCGTCGAGCAGGCCGAAGAGGCGCTCGCGGCGGGTGGCGGCGAGCAGTAGCGGTCGCCGCGTCACCGACAGCCACGGATGGACGGGCGGCGCCCGGTTCCCGCGAGGGGACCGGGCGCTGTCCTATCTGCACGTGACAGTGTTGGTCGCCCGTCGCGAGGGCGAGCGCCGCCGCGCGAGGTGGCCTCTGGCGCGCAGGCCCTGTGCTACCCATTCGCGCCGTCGTACCCAATCCAACCGACCGACAGGGGGAGCACATGGTGCACCGGAGTATCCACGGAGGCAGGGGCGAAGAGGGCAAGCCGCAGGCGCAGCGCGTACCGCGGGTGCTCGAGGGCGAGGAGACCGTGCAGGCGACCTTCCTGGAGCGGCCGCGCGGTGGTGGGACGCTCGAGGTGGTGTACAGCGGTCCCCTCATGAAGCACCGCCCGCTGTACGTCCGCTTCGGAGAGCGCCGCGGGGGGCAGACCTGGGCGAACGCCCACGACGTGCCGATGGCGTTCGAAGATGGCAAGGCCGTGGCTTCCATCCCCATGGGACCCGAGCCCGAGCTCGAGGGCGCGTGCATGGCCTTCTTCACTCACAAGGACGGCGCCGAAGATGGCGAGGCCCTCTGGGACAACGCCGGGCACGCCCTGGGCTACTACGAGGTGGACCTGGCCTCGGGTCGAGTCCTGCGACGCTGAGACACCGACTCGAGTGACTGCCACGGCGCCCGCTCCTCCCGATGGGGCTGGGCGCCGGGGCTCGCGCCCAGACTCATGTCACAAACCAGCTGCCTATCTTCAGCAAGCTCGGCCGGGGGCGGTCCGGCTACGGCCGGAAGAACAGCCTGAAGGCCATCGGCAGGCGGGCGTTCCAGGCCGCCTCGTTGTGCTGAGCGCCGCTCTCCCACCAGTGGAGGATGTTCACGCCGTCCGGCGTCAGGCGGTCGGCGGAGGGATCGTCGGGGAAGGTGTCGTAGCCGGCCGCGACCAGGAGGTCCTTCATCTTCAAGGTGACGCAGTAGTTGTCCGAGTCGCCGGAGTCGTCGGCGAGCGTGTAGGTGCAGTTCGCGATGCCGCCGGGGGGCGGGCTGCCGCCGCTGTCGAGGTAGAAGACCTGCCCGCGGCTTCCGAGATCGGCCGTGCCGGCGTACAGGTCCAAGACGGTCTTGTTGGGCGGCATGCCCCAGCCGAAGGTGGAGGACATGCCGCCGACGTACTTGAAGAGGTCGGGGTACTGCAGCCCGACGTAGTACGAGATGAGCCCGCCCAGGCTCGAGCCGAGGATCGCCGTGTTGGGCTTGTCGGTGAGCGTGCGGTAACGCGCGTCGATGAGCGGCTTGAGGTCGTGGACCAGGAAGTCGGCGTACTGCGCGCCCTTGCCCGGGTAGACCTTGTTGTCCACGGTGTCGGCGGTGTGCGTGTACTCGTTCATGCGGTCCGAGTTGTTGGGCACGCCCACGACGAGGAACTCCTTGGCGCGCCCCTGGCCAATCTCCTCGTCGGCGACCACATCCGCCTTCCAGCCGCCCCAGATGGCGGTGGGGTCGAACAGGTTGTTGCCGTCGTGCATGTAGACGACCGGGTAGCGCCTGGCCGAAGCCGCGGCGGAGTCGTAGCCCCTGGGGACGTAGAGGACGATGGACCGGTCGTTGCCGAGCAGCGTGGCGTGGACGCTGCGGATCCACTCCAGGTGGCCCACCGAGTCCTCGCCGACGACGAGGGAGATTTCGCCGTTCGCGTCGTAGAGGAAGCGCCGGGCGAAGGGGTCGGCGAACCAGACGTCCTGCCCGGAGCCGTCCTTGGCCACGAACTTGTAGCCCCAGCGCTTGGAGCCGTCGCCGGCGAACGGCACGCGCAGGTGGAAGAAGCCGGCTTTCTCGGACGAGAGCGCGGCCGGGGTCCAGCCGTTGAGCTCGCCGGCCAGCCGAAGAGGATCGCCGCGCCGGCCGTTGGAGATCTCGCCGTCGTAGGCCGGGTCGCGGACGTAGACGAAGACGGCGTCGCCGCCGGCGCGGATGGGGAAGCCGCCGTGGGACTCGACCGCCGCCACGAAGACCTTCACCGCCTGCTGCTGGTCGGTCGACGACTCGGCCGGATTGCGAAGGCAGCCCAGGAGGGCATCGTAGTTCTGCGGATCCGGTGCGCTGGCTGTCACCTCGCTGCACGCGGCGACGGGCACCTGGCCGGCGTCGCCGGAGGTGGGCAGTCCCGAGTCGCCGTGCGGCACGCTGCCCGAGTCGCTCGCGCCCACGCCCGCGTCGGGCTGCGTCGCTGAGCCGGTGTCGCCAAGGAGCGTCGAGCCGTCGAGGAGCGTGACACGTGCATCCACGCCGCCGTGACCACCGTCGCCTGGCTCCGGATTCGGGCTCGGGCAGGCAGTGAGCGCCGCGACGACGATGAGGAGGAGTGACGTTCGCATGGGGTTCATGGGCTGCTCCAAGAAGCCGATGGCCTTGGATTGTCGCCGGGCGTGACGGGAGGGGCAACGCGCGCGGGGCTACTGGGCGCAGCGGAAGCCGACGTCGGCAGCCGAGTAGGTGGGGTTGCTCCACATCCGCCGGGTCGTGCGCGCCGAGTAGGCGGGCATGATCCCCAATCCGCCGCCGAAGCCGCCGCCGCGGAGCACTTTGCGGGTGTCGCTCTCGCGGCCCTGCATCGGAGTGCGGAGGAGGTCCTTGCCGGGAGCAGGCTCGGGGAGGCGGCCGTCGGGCAGTCCCTTGGGGCCGCTCGGACTGACCGCGGGGGAGGTCTCGTAGTAGCGCTCGCCGTACCAGTCCTCGACCCATTCCCAGACGTTGCCCGCCATGTCGAGAGCGCCGAACGGCGAGGCGCACTTCGGATGGGCGCCGACGAGAGACGGGCCCGCCTCCGGATCGCCTCCGATGGCACAGACGCCTTCTTCGATGCGGTCGCCGAAGGGCCAGCGGCGGCCGTCGGTCCCGCGGGCCGCCTTCTCCCACTCCGCCTCGGTCGGCAGGCGCTTGCCCTGGGCCTTGCAGTAGGCCACGGCATCGCGCCAGGTGACCCCGCGCACGGGGAGCGACGTCGTGGCCTGGATCGCCTTGGCAACACTTGGCTTGTCCGCGACTGCGGCGATGCCCGCTGACGCGTCTTCGCCGGTCAGGTGCAGCAGCGCAGCCACCGCGGCGCGCCAGCGGACGACGTCGGCGGCACGCCTCTCCATTTCGGCCTTGGCGAGCGTCGCCGGCGCAGGCGGAAGCTTCGCGAGCGGCGCACCATAGCGAGCCTCGAGCGCGCCGATGAGCGCTACGCAGCCTGGCGCGGACCAGCGGTACCAGGTGCCCTCGATGCGGTCCCACGCCGTGCGCGCCCAGGCGTCGAAGGCGGCGTTGCTGACCTCGGTCCGGTCGATGGAGAACGCCGGCAGGCTCACCCGGTGCGCCGGCCGCTCGTCGTCGTTGGCGTCGTCAGCGCCCATCGTGAACGGGCCGGCCGGGACCTTCACCATCTCGCCGATGGCCGGGGCGGCGGCGAGCGCGAGGAGCAGTGGAACGAGGCCGAGGGGAAGGGGTATCACGGCAGGGCCCTCGCGCAGCGGAAGCCGAGCGTGAAGGAGCGGAACTCCGGCTCGCGCCGCTCGTGAGCGGCGCAGCGCACCTGGGAGGGCAGGTTCTGGGAGCTGCCGCCGCGGACCATCCGCGCGCCCGTGGCCGGGTCCTGGTCGAAGACCCACTCCGCGGCGTTGCCGGCCAGGTCCACGCACCCGTAGGGGCTGCGGCCCTCGGGGAAGGAGCCCACCGGTGCCGGGTAGATCCAGCCGTCCTTCTCCACGCCCTTCACCCGCACGTCCTGCCCCTTCTTCTCGCCGCCGACGTTGGCCAACCCGTTCTTCCAGTCGTCGCCCCACGGCCAGCGCCGGCCGTCGGTGCCGCGGCAGGCCTTCTCCCATTCGGCCTCGGTCGGCAGGCGCTTGCCGGCCCAGGCCGCGTAGGCGAAGGCGTCGAACCAGTCCACGCCGACCACCGGCTTGTCGTCGGCGGTGAAGGTTGCGCGGTCGAAGTGCGCGAGACGGGCATAGGCCGGGACCTTCAGCAGCGGGTTGAAGTCGTCCCGCCAGTAGCGCGGAGTGTGGTCCTTGCCCTTGGGTTCCGCCGGGTGGCACTTCGAGTGGTCCTTCGTCCGCGAGATCTCCTCCAGGAAGCGGCGGTACTGGGCGTTGGTCACCTCGGTGCGGTCGATGGCGAACGCCTGCAGCATCACCTTCTTCTGCGGCCGCTCGTCGGCGCGGCGCCAGCTCGCATCGGCGCGGACGACGGTGAGGTCGCTGGGGTGGAGCGGGGCCTTGGCGGGGACCTTGGGAAGATCGACGTGGGCGTCGGCGGTACCCATCAGGAACTCGCCGGCTGGGACCGGGACCATCGCGTCCGCAGCGATGGCGACCGAGGGGAACGAAACGAGCACGAGGCAGGTCCGGCCCATGACCGGCCCGAGCCGCAAGCGTGAGCGCGCGGGCCTCCTCCGGCCCTGTGCAGTGATGAGGAACGAGACGAGCACGAGGCAGATCCGGTTCATGACCAGGAAAGGGAGGAGCAGGATCCAAAGCAGGCGGGTGAATCCGGCGGAGGAACGAGCTCTGGCCCCTCGACAAGCTTGGGGTGTCGGTCGACAAGCTCGGGGTGAAGTCATTCGATCGACTCCAGGAAGTCGACCAGGTCGTCGAGCTGGCCGGGCTTGAGGTGCGAGGTCCCGCCGTGGGTGTCGAGTCCCATGCGCCCCTCGGACTCCAGCAGCGCCTGCACGCGGTGCGTCTTCTCGGTGAAGAAGTAGAAGGTCTCGTTGAAGCCCACCTCGCGGCGGCCGGGGCGCTCGCCTTCGCCGCCGAGCAGGGGCTCGTACTTGAAGCGCCGCAGCGCGTTGTGGCCCGGCGTGGCCACCACCTCGCGCAGGGTGCGCGCCACTCCGCCGTGGAGGAAGACGGGAGGACGCTCCCACAGGCCGCGGAGCGGGAAGGTGGTGTAGCGGCCCTGGCCGAGCTCGTTGCGGCCCGAGTCCCAGGGCTCGAGGTCGCGCTGGTAGCCGTTGAGGAAGTCGAGCCGGTTCATGCCGATGAGCGTGAAGGAGGCGTCGCGCGGCGTGACCGTGACCACGGCGGGAATGGCCCCGGTGGACTTCTGGCCGAGGTCCTTGCGGGTGAAGCTGGGCGGCGCGTGGCAGGCGACGCAGCCGACCTGGGGGTCCTCGAAGAGCACCTTGCCGCGCAGCACCGAGGCTGCCTTGCGGTCGAAGGGGTTGGGGAGCAGCCGCGGCTCGTGCGTCTGCCAGTCGCCGACGAAGCGCTGGAAATCGCGCAGCGCGAACGACTTGCCGAACAGGCGCAACGGAATGCGGCGGAACAGCTCGTCCCGGCGCTCCTCCAGGCTGGACTGGAAGGCGGTCGTCGCCTCCATGGAGGACTGCACGTCGTCGACGCCGGTCATCGCGGCGTTCGCCTCCAGCCAGCTGAAGTCGCCCTGCGGCGTGGGCCCGGCGAGGTCGTCGGAGGGCGAGTGCTCCATGATCATCGAGCGCGGCTCGTACGCCGACAGCGTGCCCTCGAAGAAGAAGGGTTGGGTGGCGAAGAGGTTGCGCATCTGCGGGACGCTCATCGCGCCGCCGATGACGAACTGGCCGGCGGCGCCCTCGTGCATGAACTCCTGGCCGACGACTTGCGAGACGCCCCACGGCCGGCCATCGCCCATGTCCAGGTAGTGGCAGTGGAAGCACGAGGTGTCGCCGTCGGTGGAGAGCATGGCGGTGTGGGAGATGAACTCGCCGCGCTCGGCGTTGGAGTCGGGGATGGGGCGCGCGAGGATCGACGGGTCGACGACCACCTCGCGCGAGGTGCCGGTCTTGCGGTCGATGACCGTCAGCGTCTGTGAGAGGAAGTTGGCGACGAAGAGCTTGTTCGCGGCGGGGGTGCCGTCGGGGCCGGCGCAGAGGCCGATGGGCTGGATGCCGGTGGGGTAGTTGCGGACCGGGACGAGCGAGTCCGCGGGGTCGGCGGCCTCGGCGTTGAGCCGCCACTCCTGGACCTCGGCCGAGGCCTGCATGGTCACGAAGAGCCGGTCGCCCTGGACGGCGATCTTCTCGGGGAAGGCGCCCACCACGCGCATCAGCTCCGGCGGGATGTCGCCCTTGATGTCGCCCACCGTCGACTCGGCGGTGTCCGAGGTGTAGCGGACCCAGCCGCGGTGCGACTCGTAGCGGTTGGGGCGCACGAGGTAGCCGGGGCCCGACTTCGGCGCCTGGTCGGGGAGCGAGAGTGCGGAGACGTCCACGAAGACGACGTCGTTCTGGATGTCGCGGAACTTGATGGAGGCGGTGCCGTCCACGGCATCAAACGGCCCGAGGACCTCCTGCTGCTCCTTGGGCAGGACCTTGCCGGTGTTCAGGTCGCGCTTCACGGACCAGTGGGCGGTGGGGCTCTTTGGGTCCCAGGTCTCGCTGCCCTCCGGGTCGCGCTCGCGCACCACGCCGAAGCCGACGCCTTCGGTGGCGATCACCAGGTAGTCGTGGCCGGTCGCCGGCGAGCGGACCACCTTGAGGTCGTTGACCGTGTTCTGCAGGTAGATGCCGCCGACCTCCTCCAGGCTCTTCGTGGAGACGATGGAGAGGTCCTGCGTCCCGGTGTTGCCGACGAAGAGGAAGCGGCCGTCGGAGGAGAGCGCGGCCACTTTGGGCTTCGAGCGCGGATTGCCGATGGGGATGCCCGGGCCGTCGCGCGCAGCGTCGATCCAGGAGGCGATGGCGGCATAGTCGGCGTCCTCGTGGATGGAAGGGAAGACGACGGTGCCGAGCGCGTGGCCGAGGTAGGGCGGCTTGCGGTCGGCGTAGCCGCCGTCGCGGGTCCGCGTCACCGCCCGGAGCAAGCGGCTGTCCTTGGGGGAACCGGGCGTCACCAGAGGCAGGACCGAGAGAAAGCTCGGCTTCGGGTCCTGAGACGCCAGGAGGCCCCCGCGCGCGACGGCGTGGCAGTCGGCGCTGCCGCAGCGGCGCACGAGCCTCGGGTGCACGTCTGCGGCGAAGCGCTTCTCGTCCAGGTCGCCCAGCTCGCGCAGCTTGGCTTCGAAGCGCTCGCCGTCGGCGTGGACGTCGACGACCAGCACCTGGTCGAGGTAGCGGTCGGTGACGTAGAGCGTCTTGCCTTCGCGGTCGAAGGTGAAGCCCTGGGCGTAGAAGTCGAGCGGGATCTCCGAGACCGCCGCGTCCTTCTGCGTGTCGACCACCGTGAGGAAGTTCGAGTAGCGCGAGGAGACGACCAGGAAGCGCCCGCCCGGGTGCATGCCGAGCCGGTAGGGGCTGGAGGCCGGCTCGCCCTTCTCGGAGGCGGGCTTGAGGAAGATGCGCTTGACGATCTGGTCGCGCTCGACGTCGTAGACCGCCAGCTCGTGGCCGGGGAGGCGCTCGGTGCCCTGCAGCGCGACGTAGACCTTCTTGCCGTCGGGGGTGATCTCGACGTCGTACGGCCGATCGCGCTTGGGCTGGCGCTCGGGGTTGGGGTGGGGGTTGGCGACGGGCGTGAGGTTCTCGCGCTCGTAGGCGACGCCGTGGCCCCAGCGCTTGCTCATGAGGCGGCCGAAGCGGTTCGGTGGCGAGGAGCCTTCGGGCGCGACGGTGACCGGCGGTGTCGGCGGCACCGGGATGGGCATGGCGACTGCCGGCGGCTCGACCGCGCCGTAGGCGGCGATGCCCAGAAGGCCGGCAGACGCGAGGAGGCTTGCGAGGACGGTCAGGTTCAGCAGTGGGCGACGGGAGTGCATTGAGGTGTGGCCGAGCGGCGACCGGGAAGCGCGTCTACGTCCGCGTCAGCGCCCACCAGTCGAGAAGGGTGATGAGGTTGAGCCTCGGAGCGAAGAGGCTTCGGAGAGTACCTCGGAACGCAGCCTGTTCTCCCGCTTCCGGAACCTCATCGCCGTCGTCTCTCCGCACAGGTGCCCGCGGGATCCAGACCTGCACCAACGACACGGACTGCGCCAATCTAGCTATGCTGCTCCAGCGGGTACTTCGACACGTCGTTCGGGACCGGAGACTGCGCCCATCGCGGGCCCGACGCTGGCACCACTGAGATGGGCAAGGGGGACGTGGACGATGAAGCTCCTGGCAAGGATTGGCGCCCGCGGCGTGTTAGCGCTCCTGGGCGGCATGGCGACTCTGGCGGCGGCCACCTGCGCGTACGGCATGCCCTCGTGCACGACTGACAAGGACTGCAAGAACCCGGACTTCCCGTACTGCACGCCGAACCACTTCTGTGAGAGGCCTCCCGAGCCCGACGCGGGCACGCCCGTCGCGTCCGACGCCGGCGCGACCAATGCGGATACGGGGCAGTAGAAGGAAGGCGGCCCGGCCCGTCCTCGAGACAGCCGACTTCAACGCGCTCGCGGCTCGTCCATGGCGGGTCGAGGGAGCCCCGCTAAAGGTATGTCAGCATCCATCAACATGGACGGCCGCTCAGGGCCGTAGGCGACGAGTTCTGTCTTCTCGGCGGCGGTCAGCCTGAGGCCCAGCACTGCAGTGCCTACAGGCTCCTCAAGTACGCCATCAGCTCCCGGAACTCGTCACTCGACAGCTGCTTCCACAGCCCGTGCAGCCCCTTGGGATCGTGCTCCGCGAAGATCGACTCCAGCGTCGGCGCGCGGCCGTCGTGCAGGTAGGGCCCGGTGCGGTAGGTCTCGCGGAGCGACGGCGTATCGAAGCGGTTGGCGAGGTCGATTTTAGCCCCGAGGCCGAGGTCGTGATTCTTCAGGTCGCTGAAGGTCGGACCGGGATGGCACACGTCGCAGCGAGCGCGCGAGTAGGCGGCCTTGCCGCGCTCCAGCACCTCCGGCGTGGCGGCCTTGCGCCATGGGTTCGGCGCGCGCGGCGGGTCCGAGAGGTAGGCCACCAGGCCGTCGTGGATCCCCGGCTTGGGCAAGAAGCCCTGGAAGCGCGCGCCGGCCTGCGTCGCCGCGTCCAGATCCTTGCGAACGCCGGTCCACATCGACGGCGGCGTGTCGTAGGCGTCGTGCAGCGACTTCACGTTCTTCGGATTGCCGGTGCCGTCGTTGGGCAGGTCCCAGTTCAATCCGTCGGCGCCGCCGTCCTCCTCGTGGCAGGAGACGCAGCTGAACCAGCCCTGGAAGGTGATGGACGGCGCGTCGGTGAAGTACAGCTCGCCGCGCCGCCACGGCGTCAGCGGCTTCTTCGGCTCGAGCGGGATCGTGGCCTTGGGAGCTCCAGTGCGCGCGTCGAAGATGCCCAGCGCCTCCTCGAAGTAGAGCGCCACGACCAGCTCGTCTCCGCGAACCGCCAGGCTGCGCGGGCCAAAGCCTCCGGCCGGGAAGCGGCGCGCGATGCCGCGGGTCTGCAGGATCTCCACGTCCTGCGCTCGCCGCTCGACGAGCTCCTCCGGGGTCTCCTGCGCCAGCGCGATGGCCTTGGCGACGTCCACGACGGCGAATTCGTGCGTGCCCGAGATGCTGACGAACAGCGACTGGCCGTCGGCGGAGAGGGCCAGGCCATAGGGGTTGGACGCGCCGGCGAGCACCTGATCGAGCAGCAGCGTCACCCGGTGCCCGGGCTTGTCGAGGTCGAGGACCGAGAAGCCGTTGGAGGCGATCCACCCGCGCTCCATCTGGAAGGGCGTGAACTCGTCGCGGGCGAGGACGTGCGCCACGAAGGCCCAGCGGCCGTCCCTGGAGATGACGACGTCGCGCAGGATGGAGCTGCCGCGGATCGCCCGGTGCTCGATGGGCTCGCCGGTCCGCTGGTCGAGGATGGAGACGCTTCGGCCCAGGCCATTGCTCACCACCGCGCGGCGGCCGTCGGCGGAGAGCGCCACGAAGCGCGGGCCGCGCGCCACCTTGACGTCGCGGCGCGGGGCCTTGCCGTCGACGTCCAAGATGGAGACCGAGTCCGAGAGGTAGTTGGTGACGAAGAGGCGCTTGCCGTCGGCGGTCAGCGCCAAGCCCTGCGGCTCCCAGCCGGCCGCGAGCGAGCGCACCACCTTGCGAGCCCGGACGTCGACGACGTCGACCCGGTTCTCGTACTGGCAGGAGACATAGAGCGTGCGGCCGTCCGGCGAGAGCGCGGCGTGCGTGGGGCGGCTCCCCACCGGGATGTCGGCGACGAGCTTGCGGCGCGCCAGGTCGACGACCGCGACGCGGTCGGCGGTCGGGTCCACCACGTAGGCCGTTCCGCCCTCACGCGAGATCACCAGCTGCGTCGGCGAGCGGTAAGACCCGCGACCGTCGGGCGACGCCGTGAGCGCTCCGGTGATCGGCCCCGTCAGCCCCATCGGATTCGAGTGAGGCGCGAGCTGGCGCCGGCTTCGATGGAGCCCCAGGCGAAGGGGAGGTCCGGTAGCGCAGGTACGCCAGGATCAGCTCGAGCTGATCGTCGGAGAGGTCCTTGGCGAAGGCCGGCATCTTCGTCGGCCCGGAGCGCTTCGTCCGGCCCTGGAGGATCCACTCGCGCAGCCCGCCCTCGTCGCGCACCCGGGCCGCGAGCGACGACGTCTCCCAGCCCGGCGCCGTCGGAGTGCCCAGCCCGGAAGGCCCATGGCAACCGAAGCAGCCGAGCCTCGTCGCGAGGACGCGTCCTTCGAACGCGGGATCGGGAATGGCCGTGTCGAAGCCGGAGACCGCCTGGAACCAGGCCTGCAGCACCTCCAGCTCTCCCGGACCCAGCTTGCCGGCGTAGGCCGGCATCGGCTGGGTCCAGGTCGGGCGCGCCGCAGGAGGTAGCGCCGCCATCCGCTTGGGGAGGCCTTGGAGGATCCACTCGCGGGCTTCTGCCTCGTCGGCCACCAGCGAGTCCGCGCCGTTCTCCCAGCCCGGTGCGGCCGTGTTGCCGGGCGAGTGGCACTGAAGGCAGCCATGCTCCTGAGCGCGCAATGCACCCCGAGCAGCGGACGTCGGCGACGGGGATGGCGTCGCCGGCGCCGCAGCCGCCAGGAGCACTCCGGCGGCCGCGATGAGAGGCCGCACGATCATCGTCAGGGAGCGCAGACCGCCCACTGCGCCGGTGTCCCCAGGTGCGGATCGGAGCCGGGAAGCACGCCTTCTCCGGGCTTGGTCGAGGTGACCGAGCATGCCACCGGGCACGCCTGCAGCTCCCACTGGTCGACGCAGTCGGCGCAGGTCGAGCGGCAGTTCATGGCGACGATGCCGTCGCAGTAGCCGTCGATGGTCCCGTTGTGCGCCTTGCAGGGCGAACCGCAGCCCGTGAGCGCCAGGAGGACGAGGGCGGTGAGGGAGAGGAGGAGCGAGCGGGACATGGTGTGTCTCCGTGAGTGGGTTCGTCGAGCGGGTTCCGACTCTAGGGACTCGGCCGCCAGCCAGGCAGGCACGACCCCAGAGCCTAGGCGGGTTAGAGTTCGGCGTCGATGGCCGCGGAGCTCTCCAGCCTCCCGTTTCCCGAGCAGCTCGAAGAGATCGAGCGCGCTCTTGCGTCCGAGCCTGCCGGTGCGGTGCTGGAGCGGCTGGGCGCTCTGCGCGACCACGAGCCATTGACCTGGCTGGTGGTGCGGCTGGGCAAGGCCGGGGCGCTCGCTGAGCCGGCGACGGCAGCGGCGCTGCGCGGACTCTTCGGGCGGCTCCCCGACGCGGGCATCCACCGCGTGCTGCGCGCCGTCGAGCGGGCCGCGCTGTCGCAAGAAGCGCTCGCGCCCATCGTCGCCGGTGTCGCCGATGCGGTCCGGAACCTCCCCATCGAGCGGCTGGCGGCGGTGTGCCTGATGGACCGCTGGCTCAAGAACGCCGCGCCGAGACTTCGCGCGGAGCTGGCCGACGAAGCGTTCGAAGCCTGCAGAAGCGCTCTGCGGGAAGGGCAGCTCGCCGAGCTTGCGCATACGACGATCCTGCGAGTCCCTGGTGCGCGGCTCGTGGAGCTCGGGCGTGACGCAGCTCCGGCCTGGAGCAGCCGGCTGCAGACCTTCGGCGCGCGTCTGCTGGAGATCCTCGAAGCGGCGCCCAAGTCGCTCTCCCAGGCCAACGCCGAGGAGATCCTCTCGCGGCGCGTCTACACCGACCCCGGCCACTTCTTCTTCGAGCTGCTCCAGAACGCCGAGGACTCGGGCGCGGCCGCCTGGAGCGTCGAGATCGGCGACCGCAGCGTCCGCGTCTGGCACGACGGCACGCCGTTCGACGGCAAGGACGTCGTGGGCGTGCTCTCCATCGGCCAGACCACCAAGCAGAAGGGACAGATCGGCTTCTTTGGCATCGGCTTCAAGTCGGTCTACGAGATCTGCGAGCGCCCCCAGCTCTACTCCGGGCCGTTCGACTTCGAGAATCGCCGACGTCTCCCTTCCTCGCCGCTTGGCCGGGCGCCCCGCGGGAGCGCCGAAGGACGGCACGCTGCTCGTCCTGCCGCTGCGCGACCCGAAGGACCCGCTGCGCACGCCCGACGCCCTGCACCAGCGGGCGCTGGGTCTCCCGGCGCGGCTGCTGCTCACCCTGACGCACTTGAAGAGCCTGCGCGTCGGTCGAGGGGAGCGCACTCGCACGCTGCACACCGAGCAGGCCCGAGAGCGTGGACGCGTCCAGCTCGTCCACGAGGAGACCGGGCAGGTCGAGCGCTACCTCGTCGAGTCCGACCGGTTCAGCTGGGCGCTGGGCCGCGACGTGTCCAAGGCCAAGGAGACGCCGGTGCTGGTGGCCGTCGCGCTCGACGACGAGGGCGCGCCGCGGCCGCTGGAGAAGGGCGCCCCCACGCTCTTCAGCTACCTGCCCACCGGCGAGCGCAGTGGCTTGCGCTACCTCGTCCACGCCCACTTCGACCTGCCCATCGACCGCGAGCGGCTCGACCTGGAGTCGCTCTGGAACCGCTGGGCCCTGGTCTGCTCGGCGGACCTGCTGGCGCGGATCGTGGTGCGGCTCTCGAAGGAGGCCAGAGAGGCGCCAGGCGATGCGGTGCACGCGAAGCGCCTGGTGAAGATGCTCGAGGTGCTGCCGCTGCCGGACGAGGTCGAGCACCCGGCCTACCGCGGCATCCTCGACCGGCTCGCGCTGAAGCTCTCCGACCAGGGCGTGCTCCGAGGCGCCGCGGGCGAGTGGCTCGCACCGGGACAGTCCCTGCTCCTCGACGATTCGAGCTTGGTGACGGCGCTGGCCGGCGTCCCGCTCGATGTCGCGGGCCGACGTGCGCTCGAGCCGCTGCCGGACCGGGCGCGACGCGCGGCGCAGGCGTTGGGGGCCGGGGCCTTCGGCAGCCGGGAGCTGGTGGCGCTGCTGGCGGCGTCCGTCGACGAGCGCGAAGGGACGCGCCCGAAGCATTCGTGGGTCGAGCGAGGGCTGCGCAGCTTCCTGGACTCGCTGGGGCGTACGGCTGGCGCCGAGGTGTTGGAGACGCTTGCCGCGCTGCCGCTGCTACCGGACCAGGACGGGCAGCTGTGGAAGGCGGCCTCGCTGTTCCGGGCGGACGCGGAGCTCCGGGCGGTCTACGGCGGTGCCCGCCGGCTCGTGGATGCCTCGCTGGACCATCGACCCAGGACGGGCGAGGCGGCGCTCCTGGAAGCGCTCCACGTCCCACGCCTGACGGCTGCCGAGCTCGTGCGCGATCTCGCGGACCCGGCGTTCGCGCGCCAGATCGTCGCCGAACGGGGAGCGACCTCGCTGCTCGAATACCTCGCGCGCCAGAGCGCCGAGCTCGTCGAGCCGCTCGCGAAGCTCCCGCTCTTCCCGGACGACGCCGGGACGCTGCGACCGCTGGTGGGCGCTGAGGCTGCGTGGCGCCCGGCGCCGGGGCCCGTCGGTGAGTTCGTGCGGACGATGAAGGGCCACCGGCCTCCGCTGCTCGACGCGCAGATCGCCGAGCGCTTCGGCCCGTGGCTGTCGCGGCTGGGAGCCCGGACGCTGGACCTGAGCGAACTGCTCGCAGGCCTGCGGACCGGGCAGGTGGAGCTCGCCAGCTCCGACGTCCTGCCGCTGCACCAGGCGCTCCACGAGCTTCATCACGACCTGACCTCGCGGCAGTGCGAGGAGCTGGCGGCAGCGGCCATCTTCCCCGACGCGTCCGGTGAGCTGCGCGCGCTGCGCGGCGAAGGCGCGGCGCTCCTGCCGGAGGACGAGGACATCCAGGAGCTGGTCCCTGCCGCGCCATGGCTGGATTCGGAGGTCGCTGGCCTGGGGCACCTCTCGCGCCTGGGCGTCGCCTCGCTCGGAGCGGAGGCCGTCGTGCGCTCGTTGCTCGGCGAGGAGGCGCGGCTGGGCCTCTCGGACCCGGATGGCGAGACGCTCGAGCACTGCTACCCGTATCTGCAAGCTCATGCGGACGCGGTCCCGCCCAAGCTGTCGGCGCGGCTGGCGCGCACCGAGATCTGGCGCGACTCCAGCGGTTTGCGGCGCACGCTCGACGAGCTGCGGCTTCCCCCTGCGGACCTCGGGCTCGCCCGGCTCTACGCGACTTGGGGCGCGTTCCCGCTCATCGACGAGAAGGGCGCTGCAGTCCTGGCGCACGCGCTCGGGCTCGGCTCGCGGCTGGTGGCGCCGGACCACTCGCAGTTGGTGCGCGACCTGGTCGGCGGTCCCGCGATCGACGCATCGATTCCGGAGATCCGCCCGCTGCTGATCGCCGAGCTGAACCAGTGCATCCACGCGGTCTCGCCTTCGCTCTTCGGCTCGCTGGCGAAGGCGCCCATCTTCCGAGCCCAGGACGGAACGCAGCGCCGGTTGGCGAGCTGGGACGCCGACGTGGAGGGCGCGTGCTACCGCGTCGCGAGGCTGGTCCGCGAGGCGCTGGCGGCAGGTTCGCGCCCACTGCTGGGCGAGCAGGACGAGGTCGAGCTCGCAGGGCTGCTGGACGCGCTCAAGATCGTCCCCGCCGGTCCACGAGAGCTGGTGCAGGCGATCGAAGAGGACGAGGCGCTGCGCGGGCCCATCCCGAGCGAGCTGTGCCGCAAGGCCCTCGCCTCGCTCCGGGGCGAGCTGTCGAAGGAGATCGACCGCGAGCGGCTCGAGGCGCTGGTCCTCTGGCCTACGCGCGATGGCGGGCTGCGGGCGGCGAAGGATGTCGTCCGCGGCGACGACCTGGCGGAAGCGCTCGGGCAGGGTTGGGAGCAGGCCTTGGGGGCCGAAGCCGGACGCTATGGGCTGCTCCATCCGTCGGCCGAATCCGAGGCGCGTGCGCTCTCCGGACTCATCGCCTTCCGCGCGCCGGTCGAGCTGATTGCGGAGCGCGTCCGCGTCGAAGCCACGGCGGGCGCGGCGCTCGCGGAGCAGCCGGAGTTCCTTCGCGACGTGCCCAAGGTCCTGAAGGTGCTCACGCTCTTGTGGCGAGCGCGTCCCGAGCTCGCGGCGAACCTGCCGCTCGCGGTGGATGCCGCGGGGCGACTCGTCTCGGGGCCTCTGTTCCAGGCCACGGCCGACGAGACCGCGCTCGCCGTGAAGCTGCCGCTTCGCAAGGACCTGGCGGAGCGGACCTGGGCCGAAGGCGCCGCCGCGCTCGATGCCCGGCTCGCCCAGCCGCTGCCCCCGAGGCGCCTGCTGCAGGCGCTCTACGAGGTCTCGCGCGAACCGGTGCCGCTCGCAGAGCATCCGGTGCTGGCCGAGCCGGCGCAGAGGGCGCGGCTCCACGGATGGCTGCTCGCTCGATCGTCGCAGATCGAGTCCGACGAGCAGGCGCGCGGCGTGATGCGCAAGGCGTGTCTCGTCGCCAGCGCCCAGGGCTTCGCGAGAGCGCCGCTGGAGCTCTTGTGCCAGCCCGGGCTGCCGGAGCTGGGCATCGACTGGAACGCCGCGTCGGAAGTGCCCGAGGCGCTCGTCGCGTGGATCCGCCGCACCTTCCCAATGGACGAGGAGCGGCTGCTGCGCCTCGTCGACGACCTGGTCGAGCGCTACACGGTGGCGGTGTCGAAGGGTGAGGTGAAGCAGGCGGACGAGCTGCTCCGGTTCCTGGCGCGGACGCTGACTCGCGACCCGGAGGGCCTGCCCGCCATCAGCAAGCGGCTGCGGCTCCACAAGCGGCTGAAGGTGGAGGCCGAGGGCGGCGGGTACGCCCAGCCACATACGCTGGTCTCGCCCGATTCGGCCCGCTGGGCACTCATCCAGGCCTTCGCGGCATCCCCGCCGCCGCGGCTCTCAGCGCGCTACCAGGACGCCGAGGTCCGCTCGCTCATCGAGGCCTGCGGCGCGGCGCGCTCGCTGGCCGTCGAGGATCTCCAGGCGCTCTTGAAGGGGCAGGGGACCAAGCCGGGGGCCGATGCTGCCTTGGCGCTCTCCCGGTACGTGGGGCTCGAAGCAGCCGCTGAGCCCCGGTTGCGCCACGAGCTCAAGCTCGACCGCGTCGCGTGGATTCCGGACGGCGCCGGCACGCCGCGCGGGCCCAAGGAGCTGCACTGGCCGGACCCGGCCCTGGTGGCGCTGATCGGCGAGGCCCCCGAGCGGTTCCCCCATCCCGAGTTCATCCATGCCGTGCCCGCGGCAGTCCGCACCTGGCTGCCCTTCAAGGAAGCCGAGGACGTCTCGCTCGCGGACGTCGTCGGGCAGCTCGAGGACGGCGCGCCGGTCGGCGCAGAGGTCCTCGACTGGCTGGAGCGTGGGATCTCCGCGGGGCGGCTGGACGGCAAGGCGCTGCGCGAGCAGCTCGGCGCGCGGACGGTCTTCGAGGACGACGATGGCGTGCTCCGGTCGCCGCGTGAGCTCCTCCGCGAGGACGCCAGTGAGCTGTTCGGCGACGCCCGAGGCAGCTGGGTGGAGGCGTCGCGGCGCTACCCGCGGCTCGCGGCGGCGCTGGAGATTCCCGCCAAGCCTGGGCCGCGCGAGGTGCTGCGCTACCTGGACGAGCTCGCGCGCCAGTGCGAGGCGTCGGGCCCGGACATGGTCCTCTCCGTCGATCCGGACCTTGCGACGCGATTGCCGCTCTGCCTCGAGCGCGTGGCCGCGAAGCAAGCGGATCGACCGCTGCCGCCGCGGCTCCCGGTCGCGGCGCGGGACACCTCCGATCGCGCAGTGCTGTGCCTGCTGCCCGACTCGCGGCTGCGGCTGGCCGAGCCCGAAGCTCTCGCCGAGGCGGCGCGGGCAGGGGGCGCGCCGGTACTCTTCCCCATCCTGGCTCCCGGTGAACCGCAGGCCGTGGTGAAGCTCTTGCGCGAAGCGGGCGTCCGCGGCCTCTCCGAGCTGTGGTCGTTCGAGCTGCCGGCGGTCCTGCCTAGGGACATCACCGAGCGCAAGGAGGCCAAGGCCCGAGACCTCGCGACGCGGATCCGCTGCCTGTGGGAGGTGCTGCCGCGGGTCCGTTCGGCGTTGCCGGATCTCGCGGCCGAGCGGTGGCGTTTCGAGCAGAACCCGCCGCCGCTCGAGGTGCGCATCGTCGAGGAGTTGGTGGTGGACGGGGCCATCGCGGGCGCGGCGGCGAGCGTCATGTGCGAATGCGCGGTCGAAGCGCGGGCGCGGCGGACCGTCGTCGACGTCGAGTCGCTCGGCCGGTGGGACGCAATCGCGGCGGAGTTGGTGCAGCGCGCCATTCTGGCTGGGGGCGAGGACGAGCGGGTGGTGGAGGCCACGGCTGCGCTGCTCGAAGCGGGGACTGCCGAGAAGATGACCCGCTGGCTCGACGCACATGCCTTCCCGGGCCGCGCCGTTCCCAAACCGCTGCCCGCCTCGCCCAAGCCAGCGGTCCCCAAGGCGCCGCCGACGAGCCCCAGGCCCGCCGCCGAGGAGCCGAAGTTCTGGCCGAACGTGAAGAAGTGGCTCTTCGGAGACGACTCGAACCCGCCGCAGCCACCTCCACCTCCGCCGCCCGACCCACTGCCGTCGCCTCCGCCCAGGCGCAGGCCCGAACCGCCGCCGCCGATGCCGCCTCCGGAGCGGTCCGAACGGCCGAGGCCCGATCCCGATCCGGCGCCCTTCAACCGCACGCCGCGACATGCCGGCTGGATGCGCCCCGAGCGGAGCGTCCGCCGTCAGCTGGACTCGGACGGCAGCTTCACCGAGCGCCGGCAGGAGACGCCGGAATTCGGCTTCGCCTTCTCGCCGACGCGGCTGCCGGTGCCCTACCTCTACGGCCCGAAGATCGTCTGTGAGCGCTTCGACCGCAGAGGACAGCGCTGGCTTCCCACGGGCGCTGCGGAAGACTGGCCGATGCAAGGGGGTGACGGAGCGGCGCACGTCGTCTTCCGCGGCCGCGCCCCGGCGGGCCAGACCATCCTCCCGGTGCCGATGTACGCGCGCGTGGTGGCCGCGCCGGCGGCGCCTGCTCGGCTCGTCACCGGCAGCGACGGCCGTCCGCTGCTGGCGCTGGTCGAAGGGGGGGAGGTCGAGTACGAGGTCTCGCTCGACCAGGCGCCGGCCTTCGACGAAGCCGAGAGCGCCTCGCCCGCTGCGCCCGAGGTGCTGCTCGAGCGGACCGTGCCGGACGAGGACCTCCCCGGCGAGGCGCTGGACCTGGTCGACGCGCTGCGCTCGATGCCCGCCGTCGCGCGCGTGGGGCAGATCCGCGCGTTCATCCGCGACCGCTACAAGTACGACCCGGGCTACCTCGAGGACGCGGGCGTCGGGCGCTGGCTGTCGAACCTGAGCCGCGGCCGGGCCAACGAGCACCTCGCGGCGCTGCACGCCGGCCGCGACGCGCGCTACCTGGGCCGCGGCGTCTGCTACGAGCTGAACGTGCTGGCCTGCGAGCTGTTGCGCCGGGCCGGGCTGCCGGCGGCCATCTGCTCCGGGTGGACCTTCGAGTCGGGGCAGGTGAGCGAGCCCGACCACCTCTGGGCCATGGCGCTCCTGCCGTCCGATTGCGGACCGCGGTGGATGCCGGTCGACGCCTCGACCACGCGCGACGGAATTCCGCTGCACGCCTCGCGGCGGCCGCCGGGACCGTGGCGTCCCAAGCCGGCCAGGCGCAACGCGCCGCTGCCCGAGGAGCCGCGCTGGAGGGACGCGCCGTCGGAGACCGTGGCGCCCAGAGCCTCCGTCCAGACCGCGGCGACGGCCCTCCCCGCGGCCGACCTCATCCGCGTGGCGCAACACCTGGCGCAGCTGACCGGCGAGAAGATCGAGCGCGAGGACGAGCTGCGCAGGCGCTGCCTGAAGGTACTGGAGGACCCGAGCATTGGCAGGAAGCTCTTGGAGCTGCTCAAATGGTAGGAGCTCAATTTGTCCTGCCCTATCTCCATTTGACGGAGGCGGAGGGTCCTGTGGTTGCGGGCGTCCCGCCCGCCCGCTCAATCTGTCCTGCCCCACTTCTCGCCGCCCGTTCGCCGGTTACTCCACCAGCCCGGGGAACTTGGCCTTCACGCGGTCCAGGTACTGCTCGGTGCTGCCGTTGGCCTGCCCGCCCATCAGCGCCAGCAGCGCGAAGAGGTCCTTGGCGGTGACGGTGTAGGTGGCCTTGGGGTTCTTCTCCAGGTGGGCCGACAGCCGGCGGGTGGCGGTCTTGAGCGTCAGCGGCTTGCGGGCCGGCTGCTTCTCGCCGCCCTCGGAGAGCGCCTTGAGGAGCGCGTCGGCGACCTGCTTCTCGGTCCCGGGCTTGGCCTCGAGGATCTTGCGGCACATCACCTTGGCCTTGCCCCAGGAGAGCTTGCCGTCGTTGAGCAGGGCGCGGATGCGCCCGTCCATGCCCGGCACGAAGCGGATGATCTCCTCGACCAGCGAGACGCTCTTGTCGAGGAACCCGGCGATCTTCGTCTTGTCCCAGCCGGCGTTGGTGAGGAAGACCACGGTGTCGAAGTACTCGGCGAGGCGCGCGTCGAGCCGGTCGGCGTTGAGCTTGAGGTTGAGCGCGCGCATCTCCTCGAGGTCGCCGCCCACCACGCGCACGTCGACGCGGTCGTAGTAGTCGGGCTTGTCCTCGCGGATGAGCTTGATGGCGTTGAGCCGGTGGAAGCCGCCGACCAGGAAGAGCTCGCCGCGGTTGCGCTCCCAGACCACGAGCGGCTCGAGCAGGCCGTTCTTGAGGATGTCCTCGCGGTAGTGGCGGACCTTGTCCTGGTTGAGCCCGCGGTGGTTCGCCAGCGACGGGTGGATCTGGATGGCGTCGAAGGCGACGTAGTCGTACCGCTTGGTCATCAGCATGGAGGTCCTCCCCGAAGGTCCTGCGAGCGGCGCACGTTATACACGGCCCACCGTACGGAGCCGCAAGCGTGAGCGCGTCGGGGATGGTTGAGCCCCGTGCAGTGACCGGGAACAAATCGAGCAGGCGGCAGGTCCGCACGAGCCGCAAGCGTGAGCGCGTCGGGCCTCCTCGCGCCCAGTGCAGTGAGGAGGAACGGACGTGGCAAGGACGGGTGGCAGGACCGAGAGGCTTGGAGTCCTGGCAGCCAGTCTCGACCAAGGCTCAGGCGGGCTCTGCCGGCGGCTGAAGCCGCGCCTGAATTTACAAAGCCTGCCTGCGCAGGCTAAGTGGTCGGCAGGTCTCAAGGCGCCATCCGGGACGCTCAGGTCCAAGTGGCTTCAGGACCCAGCCCGCGAAGGCTGGCTTGGAAAAATCAGGCGCGACTTTAGTCGCCGGCTCCTTCCTAGAACGTGTGCCCGATCTGCAGCCGCGTGCACAGCCCGGGGCTGAAGAGCGGCGCGTACTCCAGGCTGGCGACGAACCCGATCTCCCAGTGCGAATCGAGCGCGAACAGCACGCCACCCTCGAGGTAGCCGCTGAGGTTGCGGATGGTGGGCGCGTCGGTGATGAAGAACGACTGCAGCTCGAGCCCGACGCCCACCAGCGGCCTGACGATGCCGTCCTGCCGGAACACGGCGCGATAGCCGAGCGCCACCGGCAGGTAGAAGAACTCGGGGCCGTAGTCGAAGGCGAGCGCGAACCGGAAGCGGCTGACGGTCCCGGGCTCGAACGGGCGGTAGTCGATCTCGAAGCGCACGCCGTAGGCGAGGCCGACGAGGTTCACCTCGGGCGAGGCGATGAGCGTCAAGCGCGACGCGGCGGTGAGCGGCTCGTCGATGGCCGCCAGCACTTCCGGAACGGCCGCAGCGGCAGGAGCGGGCGTCTCGACCGGGACCGCGGGAGTCGGCTGGGCCTGTTCAGCCGGCACGTCCTGGGCGGGTGGCGCCGCCTCGGTGACCACAGGCGCTGAAGTCGCCTCGGTGGCCACAGGTGCCGAAGCCGCCTCGTCGGCTGCGGGCGCGGAGGAGGCAGCGGCTGGATCGACCTGACCACAGAGAGCGGCGAGCAGCAGGGCAAGAGCGCTAGTAGGCATAGTCGCTCCAGTGATCGAAGAGCTCGGCCACCACGGCCATTCCGAACTTCTCCTCGACGCCGAAGCCCAGCGAGAACGGGCCGCGCCTCTTCTGGGGCGACCACATCCACACCTCGGTCTCCCCGGCCGGCAGCGGCACTGCCGTAGGGTCGGTCGTCCAGTAGACCCGGCGCATCACGAACTCCCACAGCACCGGGCGCGGGTTCTCTTCGTTGAAGTCCACGAACGCGCCGGCGCCCTCCGGCAGGGGCCAGGGCAGCCGCTTCTGCACCTCCATCGACGGGACCGGAAGCCCCTTGGCGACCACGGCGAAGGCGGGACGGAAGTCCCGAAGCTCCTCGCGGTGCGGCGTGATCATCTCGAAGCCGGTCGCGAAGCCGGTCTCGAAGTGCATCTTCGCGACGTGGACCTCGGTGCCGGTCTTGAAGGTGCCCACCAGCAGCCGGCTCACCTTGGGATTCTCGACGACGGTCACGCCGCTCTCGTCCAGCATGCCCGGCGCGTGCGCGACGGCCGGCAGCGAGACCAGGAGAACGGGGAGCGCGAGCAGCGGAAGGAGGCGCTTGCTCATGGCGTGCACTCCTTCGGCGCGCCCGAGAGAGAGCCCAGCCACTTGAGGCCCTTGGAGCAGGCCTTCACGCAGCCGCCGGCCAGGTCTTCGTTGTTCCAGCAGGCGCCGGCGGACTCGAAGCGCACCACGTCGGTGGTGGTGGTCAGCACCGTGTCGCGCGCCTTGACGCACTCGACGTAGGCGACGCACTCGGGGGCCTGGGCCACCCGGCCGCAGCTGGCCGCGAGAAGCCCCAGGAGCAGGAAAGGACGCAGGAGTCTCATGGCCAACAGATAGCCCGGCTGGCGTTTCGCGACCAGAAGCGAAAGCGGGGCACTGGGGTGCAGCCAGCCGCTCGCCCCGGATCGCCGGGCGGGCGCCTATTGCCGCTCACCAAAGGCGTGCCTGATGCCACCTCGGATCGCCGGCCTCGTGCCGTCCAGCCTCAAGCTGCGCCGGCGATCCGAGGGGCTTGCTCTCACGGCATGAGGTACGCCTTCGGTGCTGGCCGACTTTGCTGATCTAATGATGCGGGAAATGAGTGATCCTGGTCACAAACGTGATCCAGGAGAGGGAATTGACGAGAGTTTTTGGCTGTGTGCTGGCGATGGCTGCCTGGGTGGTCGTTCTGGCCGGCTGCGCGACCGTGAGGTGCCCGGCCGAGGGCGGCAAGCCGTGGCGCGAGATCACCACCGCCCACTTTCAGGTCCTCACCGACCTCGACTCCGACGATGCCCGCGAGGCGGCGGTCCGCTTCGAGCGCGTTCGCCACCTGGTCCTCGACTCCATCCCGCTGGATCCGCCTGGCCGGCTCCCGGTGGTGGTGTCCAACGCGGACTTCGGCTTCGGCAAGCGCTACCAGCGGCGCGCCGTCTTTACCACCGGCGGCGGGGCGCTGCTCCTGGTCCCGTTCCACGGGTTCGGCGTGAACGCCCGAATCGACCGCAGCGAGAGCTTCGCGCACGAGTACACGCATTACGTCGTGCACGCGCTCGTCACCTGCCCGCCCAAGTGGCTCGACGAAGGCATGGCCCAGTACTTCGGGGCGCTGCGGTTCGACGAGGACGGCCGCTCGGCGACCCTGGGGCACATGGACGTCGACGCGCTCCGGAGCCTGAAGAGCGAGCACGGCCTGCAGTCGTTCCAGACGCTCTGGCGGTGGGGCGTCGAGGACCCCACGGGCATGGCGGAGTACCGCCGCTACTCGTCGTCGTGGTTCTGGGTCAGCTACCTGAAGAGGAAGGAGGGCCCGCGGCTCGCGGAGTTCCTGGGCAAGCTGGGGAGCGGCACGTCGGGACCCGTGGCGTGGGACGAGGTCTTCCCTGAGTCCGAGACTCGTGAGATCGAGTCGCAGGTCGCGGCGGACTACAAGCGGTGGTCCATCGAGTGGTCGTTACAGACCGTGCCCATCCCGGCGGAGGTGGGCGCCGGGCTCGTCGAGCGCGAGCTGCCGCCCGCTGAGTTCCACGCGCTCCTGGCGCGGCTGGAAGAGACCGGCCTGAGCGGGCGGTCACGCGAGGAGATCGCGGCGAACCGGGAGCGGGAAGCTCGAGCAGGCGCGCCAACACGACCCCTGGGCGCCGGAGCCGTACCTCGAGCGGCTGGCTCATGCGCCGGCGCACGAGCGGCTCGGCAAGGCGCGCTCGCTCGCGACGGCCAGGCCCACGAGCTGGCTTGCCCAGCTGGCGCTGGCCGCCAGCCTGGAGGCGAGCGGGGGCCCTGCCGAGGAGACCCAGGCGGTGCTGGTCGAGGCGGCGAAGCTCATGCGCGGGAACCGGCTCTTCAACTCCGCGCTGGCCGACGAGTACCTGCACAGCCGGGAGAACGCGATCCAGCTCGCCGCGTTCGCCAGCGCCGCGTCCCCGAACGCGGAGTTCATGTCGAGTCCGGCCCTCAAGCAGATGCTGATCCGCCCCGTGCTCCGGCGTGGCGCGAAAGGGATCGTTCACTGCGTCCGCTTCCGGGACCTGACCATCGAGGTCAAAGGGAGAGTCTCCGCGGCGGGCGAGGTCGAGTCCGAGGTCGCCGGCGGCGAGCTGACTCCCGTCGAACGGGCCTGCATCGCCAGCGAGGTGGCGAGCTGGTCCTTCCCGCCGCTGCTCGTCGGAGGCTCGACCTTCGAGGAGCGCTACCACCTCCGATTGGCCGAGTAGCGCATCCGCCCCTCGACAACCGCCTCGCGCACAACGTCGGCCAGGCGTACCCTGTTGGCCACCTTTGAAGGAGCATCCAATGACCCCCAAGACCCTCTTAGCGCTGGCCGCGGTCACGCTCATGGGAACGGCGGAGCTCGCCCGGGCCCAGACCGTGCCGCTGCGTCCGGATCTGCAGACCCGAATCGCGTCGTTCGACGAGCCGCTGGCGCTGGGCCGGGCCGACTCTCCGCGAGCGCACCCGGTCTGGACCGCCGAAGGCCTGTGGTCGGCGAGGCCTGCCGGGCTGCATGGCTTGAGCAAGCTCGCCGAGGCCGCGGCCGCCAACGACCCGGTCTGGGACCCGAGCTCCAAGGCCTGGTTCGCCTTCGCCTACGGCGCGCTGGTCCGCGTCGAGCCCGACGGGCGGCTCCCCGTGGTGCTCGCGAGCCTGCCGGGCCACGACTTCGACGTGCGCGCCGCCTACGGCCTGGTGGTGTGCCGCGACGTCGCCCAGAACCGGATCGTCCTCCTCAAGACCGGCAGCGAGGGCCCGGGCAAGGTGCTGCTCGAGGGCGCCGACTTCTACAACCCGCGCCTGTCGCCCGACGGCTCGCAGGTGCTGGTCTCGCAGCTCAAGAGCGGCGGCGGCCACCTGTGGCTCGTCTCCACCGCGACCGGCAAGGCCCGCGACCTGGGCCAGGGCTACGAGCCGGCCTGGAGCCCGGACGGCAAGCGCGCGCTCTTCCTGCGCACGGAGGACGACGGAGAGCGGCTGACGTCCTCCACCCTCTTCCAGCTCGAGCCCTCCACCGGGGCCATCCGGCTCCTCGCCGCGCCGCGCTCGCACATCGTCACCCGGCCAGCGTTCTCGCCCGACGGCGCGTGGGTCGCCTTCGTCGAAGCGGAGAGCCAGCAGCTGATGGTCGCGCGTCTGCCCGAGGCGGGAGGTGCGCGATGAAGGCCGCCCTGAAGATCGCCCTCGCGCTGGGCCTGGCGCTCGTCCCCGGCACCAGCCTTGCGCAGAAGGTGTTCATCAACCCCAGCAACCAGACCGCGAACTCGGTCTGCGCCGGCGGGGTCGAGTCCACCTACGCCATGGACAACGGCAACATCGCCGCCGGCGTGCTGCGCAACTCGGGCTTCGAGGTGCAGGTCAGCGACGACTTCAACGGCGCCAACGCCGCCGCCGCCTCGTGGGGCGCCCAGGTCTTCCTGAGCGTCCACTCCAACGCCGGCGGCGGACACGGCGTCGAGACGCTCAAGGGCTGGTACTCGGACAGCACCAACTTCGCGGGCAAGGTGCAGTCGGCGCTCCTCGCCAAGCTCCCCTACCAGAGCCGTGGCGTGAAGGACGGCAGCTGCGGCACCGGGCGCTGCAAGGTCCTCAACTACTCCGGCCAGACCGCGGCGCTCGCCGAGGTCGTCTTCCACGACTGCTGCACCTCGTCCGGCTACACCGGCCACCCGCCCTCGGAGGCCTCCTACCTGGTCGACCCGGCCAAGCGGCAGGTCATCGGCGCCGCCCTGGCCCAAGGCGTCTGCGACTACTACAACAAGACCTGCGGCAGCGTTCAGCCGGCCACCGGCGCCATCATGGGCGTCGTCTACACCAACGGGGACGTCAACCAGCACGTGGCCCCGGCGACGCTGACCGTGAGCTCCGGGCAGACCACCACCTACGACGGCAGCAAGGTCTGGCGCTTCGACCTGCCGCCCGGCAGCTACTCGGTCACGGCCAGCGCGGCGGGCTACAAGACCGCCACCCGCGTCTGCCCCAACCCGGTCACCTCCGGCGGGACCTCGTGGTGCAGCGTCGAGGTCACCCCGGACACCCCGACCACCGGCGTCCTCGAGGGCATCGTCTACCGCAACGGCAACACCGCCGACCACGTCGCTCCGGCCACGGTCAAGGTCGAGGGCGGCTCGTCGACGACCTACGACGGCAGCTCCAAGTGGTCCTTCACCCTCGCCCCCGGCAGCTACACCGTCACCGTCTCCGCCGCGGGGTACCAGACGCGCACGATGGCCTGCCCCAGCGCCGTGACCGCCGGCGGGACCGCGCAGTGCGAGGTGGAGCTGACCGCCGTGCCCACGCCGCCCGACGCGGGCGAACCCGTCGTCGAGCCCGACGCCGCGACGATCGAGGAGAGCGACGCCTCGTCGGAGGCCCCGGGCGAGGACGCGGCGACGATCGCCCAAGCGGATGCGGGCAAGGACGACCCGGGCAAGGCCGACGCGGCAGGCGCAGGTACGCCGGACGGAAGCTCTTCGTCGCGCCGGGACGCGGGGATTCCTCCGGGCTCGGTCGGGGGCGGCTGCGGCTGCACCGCCGGGTCGGGCAGCGCGCTCGGAGCACTCATCGTGCCGTTGGCGCTCGGGCTCATCCGGCGCAGGAAACCGTAGGAGGCCTCGCGACGGGAGGGATCAGTGTCCGAGTCGACGCCGTTTCGCTGGTCGGAGGTCTCCGGGACGCTCCTGCTGACGTTGCACGCTCGCGCCCTGGAGTCGAGGTCGAAGCAGCCCGTCCTGAAGGACCCGAAGGCGGTGGAGATCGCGCGCGCCCTCGAGCCGGTGCTGCGCGACTCGCCCGTCCCCATCCACCAGCGGCTCGCCCGCGGCAAGCTGCCGGGCAAGCTGCCGGTGACGATGTCGCTGCGGGCGCGCGCCTTCGACCGGCTGACCACCGCCTGGCTCGCCGAGCACCCGGCGGGCGCGGTGGTGAGCCTGGGATGCGGGCTGGACTCGCGCTTCGAGCGCATCGACGACGGCAAGGCGCGCTGGTTCGAGCTGGACCTGCCCGACGTCATCGAGGTGCGCCGTCGCTTCTACGCCGAGGGCCCGCGGCGGAAGTTCCTGGCGCGCTCCGCCCTCGACGTCTCCTGGATGGAAGAGCTGCGCGAGTTCAAGGGCCAGCCGATCCTGATCCTGGCGGAAGGCCTGTTCATGTACCTCGACGAGAAGTCGCTGACGGCGCTCGTCTCGGCCCTTCGCCGCGAGTTTCCGGGCTCGACGCTCGTCTGCGAGCTGGCCAATCGGTGGATCGTGGAGCGGATGGAGCGCCCGTGGATGCGGCGCAAGTTCCAGCGGCAGCTCGGCATCGGCAAGGAGGCGGCGTTCTCGTTCGGAGTGCGCGACGCCCGCGAGCTCGAAGCGTGGGCCGAAGGGGTCCGGCTCGTCCACGAGTGGTCCTACTTCGACGAGAAGGAACCCAAGCTCGGTTGGTTCGCCTGGTTCGCTGGGCTGGACTTCATCCGCAGACTCCAGTGGACCGCCGTCTATCGTCTCGGCTGATGACACCCCGAGCTTGTCGAGGGGCCCGAGCCTGTCGATGGGCCTCGGGCTATTCGCCCAAGGATGTTGCCCGGACGGGGGAGGGCAGGCTGGCGCAGTTGCCGCCTTAAGCCCCAATCAGTTCGAGCCGAAGAAGCATCAAAGGTGCACGTGCGCCTCGCGCCCTGGAGACCGGCGAGGCCGGGAATGCTCACAGTCCGGGACGCTGCACCGGCGACGGCCCGACAGTAGTGAAGTGGAGGTCCACCGCTGACGCATTGCAGCTCGAGTGGAGGCAGCGGGCAGAAGCCGGCGCACGGATCCGCGCCGGAGACCCTTCTGCCCCAACTGGCCAAGCGGCGCGGTCGCGCCGTGTCCTCCAAAGGCGTCTGACCAACGTCGAGGGAACCATGGAGCACCCAGCCGCGGGCGAATACGTCGACGAGCGCCCGACCATCCTGTGCATCGACGACACCTTGACCAGCCTGGAGGCGATGCGGCTGGTCCTGGGCTCCCACTTCAAGGTGCTGACGGCGAGCAACGGGGCCCAGGGCATCGCCCTGCTCGACCGCGAGCCGGTGGACCTGGTGCTGCTCGACGTGCAGATGCCGGAGATGGACGGGTTCGAGACCTGCAAGAGCATCCGCCGCCAGCAGCGCTTCGAGCACCTTCCGGTCATCTTCGTCACCGGCTCCGACGACGACGAGGACGAGCGGCGCTGCTTCCGGGTCGGCGCCGTGGACTTCGTCACCAAGCCCCTGCGGCCGGCGACGCTCCTGGCCCGGGTCAACACCCACCTCGCGCTCTACCAGCACCAGCGCGACCTCGACCAGCTGGTCGCCAAGCGCACCTTCGAGCTGCAGCAGACGCGCATGCAGATCATCCGGCGACTGGGCCGCGCCGCCGAGTACAAGGACAACGAGACCGGCAACCACGTCCTGCGCATGAGCTACTACTGCCGGCGCATCGCGCTGGCGGCGGGCCATTCGGTGGCGGAGGCGGAGCTGCTCTTCCTCGTCGCCCCAATGCACGACATCGGCAAGATCGGCATCCCCGAGTCCATCCTGCTCAAGCCTGGCAAGCTGACGCCGGAGGAGTGGGGCGTGATGCGGACCCACCCGACGATCGGCGCGGAGATCATCGGAGACGACCCCAACGAGCTGCTGCGCTGCGCCCACGACGTCGCGCTCTGCCACCACGAGCGCTGGGACGGCACCGGCTACCCCAGGGGTCTCAAGGGCGCGGACATCCCCTGGACCGGGCGGATCGCGGCGGTGGCCGACGTGCTCGACGCGCTGATGAGCGTGCGGCCGTACAAGCGGGCCTGGACGTTCGAGGAGGCGAGCGCGGAGGTCCAGAAGGGCAGCGGCACCCAGTTCGACCCCGACGCCGTGGCGGCCTTCCTCAAGGTCTCCAAGGACTGCCGGGAGATCGCCGAGCGCTACTCGGAGCAGAAGGGGGCGATGGGCGACTCCGACCTGCAGCACCGGCGGGCGACGGCCGCCGGGGGCTGAAGCGGCCGGTGGAGGCGGCAGGTTGAAACCGTCGAGGCGGCGCTACTCGTAGCGGAGCGCCTCGATGGGGTCGAGCCGCGAGGCCTTGCGCGCGGGGTAGAGCCCGAAGCCGACGCCGACCACGGCCGAGAAGCCGATGGCGAGCATGGCGATCTCCGGCTGCACCAGCAGCGGCCAGCCGAACGACGAAGCCAGCCACTGCGCCACGCCGGTCCCCAGGGCGAGCCCCAGGACGCCGCCCGCCAAGGACAGCGTCACCGCCTCCACCAGGAACTGGGCCAGGATGTCCCGCGGCCGCGCGCCGACCGCCATGCGGATGCCAATCTCCCGCGTCCGCTCGGTCACGCTGACCAGCATGATGTTCATGATGCCGATGCCGCCCACCAAGAGCGACACGAGCGCGATGCTGGCCAGGAGCGCGGTCAGCGTCTTGGTGCCCTGCTCCTGGGCGCTGGCCACCTCGGCGAGGTTGCGCACCGAGAAGTCGTCCTCGGCGTGCACGGCCAGCCGGTGCCGGTCGCGCAAGAGGTCGGTGATCTGCTTCTGCGCCTTGGCGACCTGGTCGGGCGAGACGGCGCTGACGTAGATGACGCCGTTGAGGAACTTGCCCAGGCCGCCCTGGATCTTGGTGAGGAAGGCTCGGGTGGGGACGAGCACCACGTCGTCGTAGTCCTGGCCCATCGCCGACTGGCCCTTCTTGTCCAGCACGCCCACGACCTGGAAGGGGATGTTCTTGATGCGCACCATCTGGCCCACCGGGTCGGTGCCGGGGCCGAAGAGCTTGTCGGCGACGGTCGCGCCCAACAGCGCCACCTTGTTGCCGGCGTCCACGTCGGTCTGGCCGAAGCGCGTGCCGTGGTCGATGGGCCAGTTGCGGATGTCCAGGTACTCGGGCGTCGTGCCCTGGATGCTGGTGGTCCAGTTCTGGTCCTCGCTGAGCACCTGGGCGTTGGTGCGCAAGAGCGGCGCCACGTAGCGCACCGAGGAGAAGCTCGGTCGGGATGGCGCGGGCGTCCTCCCAGGTCAGCGTGGGCTGGCTGCCGAAGCCGCCGCGCGCGCCGCCGGAGGAGGACGAACCGGGCATCACCACCAGCACGTTGGTGCCCATCGACGCGAAGGCCTGCTCGACCTGCGCCCGCGCGCCGGAGCCCATGGCCACCATGGCGATGACCGCGCCGACGCCGATGATGATGCCCAGCGCGGTCAGGAAGGAGCGCGTCTTGTTGCGCAGGAGCGCGCGGACGGCGATGCGGAAGACCTCGACCCAGCTCATGGCCGCACCTCGACGCCAGCACCAGCACCGGCGTCGGCAGGGGCGGGCGGGGGGGCGGCCGCCAAGGCGGCGAGCTCGGCCTTGGCATCCTTGGGCTCATGGCGGCGGTCGGAGACGATGCGCCCGTCCTTGACCACCACCACCCGCGCGGCGTACGCGGCCACGTCGGGCTCGTGGGTGACGATGACCACCGTCATCCCCGAGCGGTAGAGCTCCTGGAAGAGCGCCATGATCTCGATGCTGGTCTTCGAGTCGAGGTTGCCGGTGGGCTCGTCGCCCAGGAGCAGGTGGGGATCGGAGACCAGGGCCCGGGCGACCGCCACGCGCTGCTGCTGGCCGCCCGAGAGCTGGTTGGGCCGGTGGTCGAGGCGCGCGCCCAGGCCCACCCGCTCCAGCGCCGCCTTCGCCCGCCGGATGCGCTCGGTGGCGCCGACCCCCGCATAGAGCAGCGGCAGCTCGACGTTCTCCACGGCGCTGGTGCGCGCGAGCAGGTTGAAGCTCTGGAAGACGAAGCCGATGGTCTTGTTGCGGGTGATGGCCAAGGCGTCGCGCGACTGGCGCGAGACGTCCTTGCCGTCGAGCTTGTAGGTGCCGGAGGTCGGGCGGTCGAGGCAGCCGATGACGTTCATCAGCGTCGACTTGCCCGAGCCCGAGGTGCCCATGATGGCCACCAGCTCGCCCTTCTCGATGGAGAGGCTGACCCCGGCCAGGGCGTGCAGCTCCTGGTCGCCCATCTTGTAGACCTTGGTGATCTTCTCGAGCTCGATGAGTGCCACGGCGAGGCCTTTCGGGAGCGAGCTAGAGCACGCGCCGCATGCCGCCGCCCGGGGACTGCTGGGGCCCCAGCGGGTTCGAGGAGCCGCCCGAGGGCTTGCCCGTGTCGATCGACTCGGTGACGACCTGCTCACCCTCCTTGAGCTCGCCGCCGGTGACCTCGGTGAACGAGCCGTCGGTGATGCCGGTCTCGAGCTTGACCGGGACGAGCTTCTGGCCGCGCAGGACCCAGACCTGCTTGGGCCGGTTGCCCTTGCCCTCGCCGCGACCCTCGCGCCCTTCTCCGCGGCGGCGCTCACCGCCACTGGCACCGGCTACACCGGCGTCGGGGCCGTCGCCGAGAAGGTCGGCGCCGGGGCGGAAGCGGAGCGCGGCGTTGGGCACGCGCAGCGCGTCGTCGACCTGGGCGTAGACCACCGAGACGTTGGCGGTCATGCCCGGCTTGAGCTTGAGCTCGGGGTTCTCGACGTCGATGACGGCGTCGTAGGTGACGACGTTCTGGACGGTGATCGGCGCGTTGCGGATCTGCCGGATCTTTCCCTTGAACGGGGCCAGTGGCCAGGCGTCGACCAGGAAGGTGGCGGCCATCTCCGGCTTGAGCTTGCCGATGTCGGCCTCGGCGACGTTGGTGTCCACCTGCATGTGCGTCAGGTCTTCGGCGATGGTGAACAGGGTGGGGGCCTGCAGCGAGGCGGCGACGGTCTGGCCCACGTCCACGTTGCGGGAGATGACCACGCCGTTGATGGGCGAGGAGATGGTGGTGTAGGCGAGGTTGATCTCCGCCTGGTGGAGCGAGGCCTTGGCCTGCTCGACGCTGCCCTGCGAGGCCTGCACGCCCGCCGCGGAGGCCTCGGCGTTGGACTGCGCCGTGTCCAGCTCCGCCTGCGCGACCAGCTTCTGCGCCGCCAGCGACTTGGCCCGCTCGAACTGCCGCGCCGCATCAGCCGACTGGGCCTTGGCCCGCGCCAGGTTTCCCTCGGCGGCGAGCAGGTTCGCCCGCGACTGCTGCACCGCCGCCTGGAAGATCTGCGGGTCGATGCGCGCGATGAGCTGGCCCTTCTTGACCTGGGTGTTGAAGTCCGCGTGCAGCTCGGCGATGCGTCCGGAGACCTGGCTGCCCACCTGCACGGTCACCAACGCGGACAGGGTCCCGGTCGCGGTTATCTTGGCGGTGATGGCGCCGCGCGAGACCTCGGAGGCCTTGACCCGCTGGTCGAGCGGGAGCGGCGGCGGGGATAGCCGGTCCTTGAGGAACCAGCCGCCTGCTCCCAGGCCCGCCACCACCAGCAGATAGCCGACGATCCGCGTCACGTGCCGCATGCGCTGCCTCTCACTCCTGAAGGTCTTCTTCCCAAGCGTCGTGAACGGGCGAAGAACCCTTGTGGCTGCAAGGGGTTACCACTCGGGGCTCCTGGCCACAACAGGCAGGGCACGGGCGAAGAACGGAATGGCCCTCATTTCCAGCAGTTGTCCGAGCCCAAGGGTTTGGAAGCGTCCCGCGAGGCTCGTCCTTATCCATTGAGGCTCATTCGGCGGAATCGAACACTTCGAGAGCGAGGAATGGGATGAGGATTGGGAGCTTGGTGGCGGCGTTGGCGGTCCTGGCGCTCATCGCAGGTTGCGAGACCGGAGCCCCGGTGGCGGACTCGCCGGACACTGGAAGCGCGACGGGTACGAGCGACGCGGCGAGCTCCTCCTCGGGCGACTCCGGCTCGGCGAGCCAGGCGGACGGCGCCCTGCCTGTCAATTCAGACGGGGGAACGGCGAGCGATGCGGGAACGGCGAGCGCAGCCGATGCCTCGACCACGGCCGGCCCCGACGCTTCGTCCGTCGCGGGGCCGGATGCGGCCACGGCGGCCGGTCCCGATGCCGCCACGGGCGCTCCCGACCACACCGAGTCGCGCGGCGGCGTGATGCACAAGACGGGCGCTACGGACCCGCGGAAGAACTGCGTCGGGTGCCACGGCGCCGACCTCACTGGCGGAGCGGGGCCGAGCTGCTACGACTGCCACAACTCGAACGACCATACGGTCAGCCGGCGCGGCACGATGCACAAGTCAGGGACCACGTCCTCGTGCAGCACCTGCCACGGCCCCAGCAACACGGGCGGCCTGGGGCCGGCCTGCAGCCAGTGCCATTGAGCCACTGGCCGGCTACTGACGACTAAGCTTGGAGGGCACGGCGTCCCGGAATTCCCCCTGGCGCATCTTCTGATACTTCGAGTACTGCTCCGGCGTGAGGGCGGCCTTCGCTGTCTCGTCGGTCTGTCGTCGAAGGTCACGCAACTGGTCCTTCGAGGTGCTTGGGGTTTCCATGAGCTTGAGGCGTGTGACCGCCTCCTTGTCGAGGATTGCCTGAAGCTGGTCGTGTTGGGCCTCGGTGAGCTGGGCATCCTTGGTAAGGCTTCGCAGACGTTTGGTGCGAGACTGCTCGACCTCGAAGTACCTCGATGCAACTTCAGAACTGACCGTTGGCCTCGGAGTCACCTGTCGTGCGACACCGTCCGCATGCGGTCGGCCGCTCAGGAGTGCGTCGACGTCGGCACGCAGGGCAGCGACTTGCTGGCGGAGGTCATCATCGACGGTAGGCGCGCCAGTCGGGTCGCCAGCGGCACGAGGAACGGCGCGAGGAGCTTCCTCGAGCGCTTGGACGCGTCGCATCAGGCTGGCAAGGGTGAGGTCGGACAGTCGCGGCTTGTCGTCGGCAGGGGAGGAGCCACTAGCGCGAGGGACGGCACCAGGTTCCGCGGGCGCCGCGGCGCGCCCAGTCCACGCGACGGCGAGCGATGCGACAGCGAGCGCAACGGCCAAGATGCTCAGGATGCGTTCCATGTCCGACTCCCTTGAGACACACCGAAAAGCGCGCGACCTTACCGTCTTCGCCATGCCTCCGCCACGTCTCCGGTGAAGGGGAGTGCGGCCGGAGCACGGGCTCGGAAACGGGCACGCACAGGCTTTTCATCCGGTCAACCCGCGACTGTAACGGGCGCTCGATCCGTAACGTGGCGAATTGGATACTGTTTTCGCCAATTTGTTCCGGCCATTCCCCTCCCTGCCTGGATGTGCTACAGCATCTCGCCCAGCGGGCGGGGTGCCGCTCGCCGATTGTCTTTCAGGCCGACTCGACGAGAGGAAAGCAAACTCATGACTCGATTGTTGAGAGTAGTGTTGGTGGCGTGTCTTGCCGCAGTGTTCTCGGGCTGTCCATCCGATCCTCCGCCCGCTGGGAGTGATGCCAGTACGCCGGGACTCGACGCAACGACCCCGAAGCCCGATGCGAGCAGTTGCCAGAATGGCCAGACGGCTTGCGGCACCGACTGCTGCGAGGCCACCGAGGCTTGCGTCAACAACGTCTGCAAGGCGAAGCCGGCCGACTGCGGCAACAACGCCATTAACGGCACCGAGCAGTGCGACGGTACCAACCTCAACAGCAAGACCTGCGTCACTGAGGGCTACGCCAGCGGCAATGTGACCTGCAACGCCGACTGCACCCTCAACACCTCCGCCTGCGTCGCCGCGGCGAACTGCGGCAACGGCACGATCGACGGCACCGAGCAGTGCGACAAGACCAACCTCAACGGCAAGACCTGCGTGACCGAGGGCTACGCCACCGGCGACGTGACCTGCAAGGCGAACTGCACGCTCGACACCTCCGCCTGCGTCGCTGCGGCGAGCTGCGGCAACGGCACGATCGACGGCACCGAGCAGTGCGACAAGACCAACCTCAACGGCAAGACCTGCGTGACCGAGGGCTACGCCAGCGGCGACGTGACCTGCAAGGCGAACTGCACGCTCGACACCTCTGCCTGCGTCGCCGCGGCGAACTGCGGCAACGGCACGATCGACGGCACCGAGCAGTGCGACAAGACCAACCTCAACGGCAAGACCTGCGTGACCGAGGGCTACGCCAGCGGCGACGTGACCTGCAAGGCGAACTGCACGCTCGACACCTCCGCTTGTGTTGCCGCGGCGAGCTGCGGCAACGGCACGATCGACGGCACCGAGCAGTGCGACAAGACCAACCTCAACAACAAGACCTGCGTCACCGAGGGCTACGCCAGCGGCAACGTGACCTGCAAGAGCAACTGCACGCTCGACACCTCCGCCTGTGTCGCCGCGGCGAGCTGCGGCAACGGCACGATCGATGGCACCGAGCAGTGCGACAAGACCAACCTCAACGGCAAGACTTGCGTCACTGAGGGCTACGCCAGCGGCAACGTGACCTGCAAGACCAACTGCACGCTCGACACCTCCGCCTGCGTCCCGGCGGCGAACTGCGGCAACGGCACGATCGACGGCACCGAGCAGTGCGACAAGGCCAACCTCAACAGCAAGACCTGCGTGGACCTGGGCTTCACCAGCGGCACCCTGGCCTGCAACAACAACTGCACCTTCAACACCGCGGCTTGCGTGGGCAGCGTCGGCTGCACGGCCAACCAGACCGAGTGCGGCAGCGCTTGCTGCGATAACGGCTCCGAGACCTGCGTTGACGACGTGTGCATCGGCAGCAATCCGACGGGCTGCCTCGCCTCGGCGACCTACGGCACGGTCTCCATTCAGGATGAGGCCTTCCTCGGCGAACAGGACCCCGATCCGAGCCAGTTCCAATCGGTGATGGGCCCGCTCCCGGCGAGCGACGGCACGGCCGATTTCCTCCGCGTCGAGCTGTATGCGGGCGCTGGCGTGTTCTCGGGCGGATTTGCTCCGGGCACCTACCAGCTCACGGGAGATGAGACCAACTATGCGACCTGCGGCCTCTGCGTCCGGATCTTGGCCGACGTGGACGACTCGACCGGCGACGTTGGGGCCTTCTACATGGCGACGGGCGGCACCGTCGAACTGACCGCAGTCGGCGCGGCTGGTTTCACCGCGAAGCTGACCAACGTCACCTTCGTCCATGTCGACATCGACAGCCAGTACAACAGCACCCCGAACCCCGATGGCTGCGCCTCCTCCATGGCTCACGCCGATGTCGTCGCCACCATCCCCGTCGCCTGCGACCCTGTGAATCCGACCGCCTGTGGTACGGGCGAGGGCTGCTACTTTGACGGCAGCACTGGCTTCGTCTGCGCGACTGCAGGCACGATCGCGGAGCACGACGCCTGCCTCGACTCGACCGGCAACAGCCTCGGCCAGTGCGTGCCTGGCACGCAGTGCTTCAGCGATGATGGCACTTGCCACGCGTACTGCGACCCGACGGTCACCGGCGCGTGCACTGCGCCTGAGAGCTGTGTCGAACTGACCGATGGCATCGGTGGCTGCCTCCCGGTCGAGACGAACTGCGCTGACACGCTGGATGACGATAGCGACGGCACGACGGATTGCGACGACACCGATTGCCAGAGCCAGCAGGTCTGCTGGCCGACCGCAACCGAGGTCGAGCCCAACAACACCATCGCGACTGCCAACCCCTACGTCGATCCGTTCGTCGGTGGAATCACTCCCTCGGCTGACGTGGACTACGTCTCGGTGGTGGTCACCGTCAAGAGCAACCTGGTCGCAGAGACCAAGGACAGTGGCAACGGCGCTTGCACGGGCAACCTCATCGACTCGATCGTCGAGGCCTTCGACGCCGCCGGCACCAGTCTCGGCAAGAACGACGACGGTGGTGAGGGCTACTGCTCGCTCTTGACGCTCAAAGGCCTCGCCCCTGGGACGTACTACATCAAGGTGGCTGCCTCCTCCTACGCGAAGCCGCCCTTGGACGTCTTCCCCTACAACCTCAGCATCACTCTCACGCCCGCCGAGATCTGCGACAACACCACCGACGATGACAACGACGGCAACGCGGACTGCAAGGACTCCGATTGCCAGGCCGAGACGGTCTGCATCGAGGTCAACTGCAACGACACCCTCGACAATGATGCTGATGGAATGACCGATTGCGCCGACGACCAGTGCGCTCTGGACTCCCACTGCATGGTGGGCCTCACCGAAGTCGAGCCGAACGACACGTTCGCGACTGCCAACGACTTCGTTGACCCCTTCGTCGGCACCATCAATCCGGTGGGCGACGAGGACTGGATCAAGATCGTCGTCGCGGTCGGTGGCAAGGTCAGCATCGAAGTGACCGATCGCGGTACTGACGCGTGTGCCAACGGCGATCTCGATAGCAACCTCGAGGTCTACGACTCCACGGGTACCAACATGCTCGACGAAAACGACGACATCGACATGTGGGGCGGCAACTTCTGTTCGCGCGTCACCCTGTCTGGCTTGGCGGCGGGCACCTACTACGCTCGAGTGCAGGCCTCGAGCTACGCCAATCCGAAGGTCTTCGCCTATGGGCTGGCGGTGACCGAAGGCTGTGCCGCTCCCACGACCTACGGAACGGTCACCCCGCTGAACTCGTCCGCGGAATCTGGGACGGGCGCGGTCGCTGGCGTCTTCGGGCTCAACACCGACCCTGACCGCCTGATGATCCGAGCTCTACGATGGCGCCGGGGTGTTCGCCAGCGGGACTGCCCAGCCGGGCACGTATGTGCTTTCGGGTGACGAACTCAACTACGCCACCTGCGGCGTCTGCGTCCTCATGGTGGACAACCTCGGCACTCCGTACATGGTGACGAGCGGCACGGTGGTGCTCACGTCGGTGAGCGGCAACCTCACCGGCACGCTCACCAATGCCACCTTTGAGGAAGTGACGATCGACGGGCAGACCTATGAGTCGACGCCAGTGGCTGGCGGTTGCCAGTCCAGCATCACCTCGGTGGCGTTCGACGCGGCGATTACGACTTCTCCGTAGTCGACGCGCTGACTAACTGAAGTTGGAGGGCCCTGGCTTCGGCCGGGGCCCTCTTTCTTTAGGAAACCCCGACGATGCGGTCGCCAAAGGCTGGCCGGTGTCAGGTTCGAGCCCGCTCCTGACTTCCACAGCGGGAGACTTCCACAGCGGGAGACTGTTCACGGACGACGTCGGAGAGTACTCTGCGGCGGCACTATTCCGCTCAAGCTGCATCCCCAGGCCGGTCTCAACTTCCCAGGAAAGACAAGCAACTATGCGAAACTTCAAGAGAATGTTGTTCGTGGCGTGTAGCGGCGCGCTCTTCGTCGCCTGCGGCGGCGGCAATCCCCCCGCGGCTGGCCCCGACGCCAGCGTGGTGAGCAAGCCCGACTCCGGCACCTGCAAGCCCGCCAACGTCTGTGGCAACAAGTGCTGCAAGGACGACGAGGCCTGCTCTGAAGACGGCACCTGCGTGGCCTGCGGGTGCGCGACCGGCCAGGAGTGCGGCAAGGACGCTTGTGGCAACCCCTGCGGCGTCTGCACCTACCCCCAGACCTGCAATGCCTCCAACAACAAGTGCGAGGGCACCGGCTGCCAGGCGTCCCAGACCACCTGCGGCTCCGCCTGCTGCGACAACGCGACCCAGGACTGCGTGGCCAACGCCTGCGTGACCCGCAAGACCTGCGCTCAGGGTGAGACCGGCTGCGGCGCCGACGCCTGCTGCAAGAGCGCGACCCAGACCTGCGTCGAGGGCGCCTGCGTCGACAACAAGACCTGCGCCGTCGGCAAGACCGCCTGCGGCACCAACTGCTGCAACGCGAACGAGGCCTGCCAGAACGGCAGCTGCATCGGCATCTGCGGCGATGGCCAGGAGAACTGCAACGGCGTCTGCTGCACCGCGACCCGAGAGCTGCGTCTCTGGAGCCTGTGTCGCCGACAAGACCTGCGCCGGCACCGAGACCCCCTGCGGCAACAACTGCTGCAACTCGACCACCGAGGTCTGCGCCGCCGGCACCTGCCAGCCCATGGGCTGCCCCAGCGGCACCACCACCTGCGGCTCGCAGTGCTGCTCCTCGGGCCAGACCTGCGACAGCACGACCAACCAGTGCAAGACCGCGTCGACTTGCAACGCCACGCAGATCGAGTGCGGCAGCGCCTGCTGCGCCAAGGCCAGCCAGTACTGCGACCCGGCCACCACCAGCTGCAAGGACAACCCGACCTGCAACGCCAGCGAGTCCGCCTGCGGCACCGCTTGCTGCAACACGACCACCCAGTTCTGCAAGGACGTCGGCACCAGCACCTGCGGCACCTTGGCGAGCTGCAATGCTTCCACCGAGACCGTCTGCGGCGAGAGCTGCTGCCTGACCGACACCAAGGTCTGCGACACCGCCACCAAGACCTGCAAGGACAAGCCGAGTTGCGGCACGGGCGAGACCGCCTGCGGCGCCAACTGCTGCACTTCGGCCCAGACCTGCGACACCGCCACCGGCACCTGCAAGTCCACGTCGACCTGCACGGTCGACTCGTCCTTCGCGACGCTGACCCTCACCGGGGAAGGAGAGACGGGCGCGGACGGAGCGCAGATCTTTGCCGAGCTTCCGGCGGCCGACGGTTCCTCCGACGTCCTCTCGGTCGAGTTCTACCCGGGCATGGGCGCCTTCGCGAACGGCATCGGCGTCGGGACCTACCAGCTCACCGGCGACGACCTGAACTACAAGACCTGCGGTCTGTGCATCCGCATCATGGCCAACATCGACTCCACCGGGCAGAGCTACGACGCCGACTACTTCCAGACGGGCGGCGCCGTGGAGATCACGCAGTACGACGCCACCACCATCACCCTGAAGCTGACGAACGTCGGCCTCCAGCACGTGGAGATCGCCGAGGACTACACCAGCACTCCGGTGAATGACGGCTGCACCACCACCATCGCGGTCGGCAACTTCACCGCTGCGGTCACGACGGTCACCACGGGCTGCGACCCCGTTGCCCAGGACTGCACCGCCTCTGGCCAGGCCTGCTACATCAACTGGGAAACCGAGGAGACGGAGTGCTCGGCGGTCGGGCAGGGCGCGCAGGGCGCGACCTGCACCACCGACACCGACTGCGCCAAGGGCCTGGGCTGCAACGCCGGCGACAACTACGACAAGTGCTCGCCGTACTGCGATCTCGCCAACCCCACCTGCCCGGCGGCTTTCCCGGCCTGCGACGACATGGGCACGGGCGTCGGCGGCTGCTGGGAAGGCTGAAGCGCCAATGAGCCGTAGCTGAATCCCGGGCGCGCGGAGCGAAGCTGCTCCGCGCGCCTTTGATTTGGGTTCGCGCAGCGGACTTCCCCCCGCAGCGCCTGCTGAGGGGCTGGCGAAGGGCGTAGTTCGATTGTTTTCACCTATGGTGCACTTTTGGTTTGACCGTCGAATCACTGGAGGGTAGCTTTCGCGGGCCTGTCAACCACCTGACAGGCCCGGACCGAAATCAATTTGGGAGGGCGTTTTGAACCTTAGATATGCAAGCGCAATGGCTTTTGGAATTGTTCTTGTGGCCTGTGGAAGTACAGAAAAGTCCAACGATCGACAGCCGGCGATTGAAATCGGGACCTCGGAACAGGCGCTCACTTCGTGCTTCATTCCGCCGTTTGCGGGGATGCAAATCTGCCAATCGGGAAGAGTCACGTACTGCACATGTGGCTACGCAGGGGCCTCTTGCCAGGGGTCCCTTGATGAGAAGCACTGCAGTTGCAACGCTGGCCTTAGTTGGTGTCAGAACGCCTTCGCTTGTGTGAACAAAAGTTGTCCGACGGGCGCCACGTGGAATGAGTCCACCTGTGAATGCGTCTGCGGATTCAAGCAGCATCTGTGCGGCTCTAGGTGCGTTCTCAATAATGAGAATAGCTGTGGACCGAGCTGTTCTCGGTGCCAGCAGCCACCCGAGCATGGGCATGCTGCCTGCGTCGCGAATGAATGCAGAATTGAATGTGACCCTGGATTTGAGCTAGATCATGGTGAATGCCGTTGCCCTGGAGGGAATAAGATCTGTAAGAATGGCCAGTGCGCTCAATGCTGTGAAGACAGCGACTGCTCGGCTGGTCCGCCGTCGGGGCATGGGCACGAAGCGTGTGTAAACGACACCTGTGCTGAAATTGTCTGTGATGCTGGATTTGAGCTTGTGAACGGAGACTGCGTTTGTCCAGCAGCAACGAAGTTTTGCGCTCAAACGGGGCAATGTAACGAGTGCTGCGACGACGGCGACTGCTCGGTTGGCCCGCCCTTGGGATATGGATACGCAGCGTGTGCGAATGGCACCTGTGGTATTGTCTGTGATGCTGGATTTCAACTCGTGAATGGAGATTGCGTTTGCCCGACAGGAACGAAGTTTTGCGCTCAAACGGGGCAATGTAACGAGTGCTGCGACGACGGCGACTGCTCGGTGGGCCCGCCCTCGGGATATGGGCACGCAGCGTGTGCAAATGACACCTGTGGTATTGTGTGTGATGCTGGATTTAGACTCGTGAACGGAGATTGCGTTTGCCCGACAGGAAGGAAGATTTGTACTCAGACAGGGCAATGTAACGAGTGCTGCGCCGACAGCGACTGCTCGGTTGGCCCGCCCTCGGGATATGGGCACCCAGCGTGTGCAAATGACTCCTGTGGTATTGTCTGTAATGCTGGATTTCAACTCGTGAACGGAGATTGCGTTTGCCCGACAGGAAGGAAGATTTGTGCTCAGGCAGGGCAATGTAACGAGTGCTGCGCCGACAGCGACTGCTCGGTCGGCCCGCCCTCGGGATATGGGCACGCAGCGTGTGCAAACGGCTCCTGTGGTATTGTCTGTGATGCTGGATTTCAACTCGTGAACGGAGATTGCATTTGCCCAACGGGAAGGAAGATCTGTGCTCAGACAGGGCAATGTAATGAGTGCTGCGACGACGCCGATTGCGCTTTCCCGGGGCAGACCTGCCAAAGTGGTCAGTGTCAGTGTCCGACAGGTCAGTCGTACTGCGCTCGGCAAGGAGACGGTGGCGAAATTGGGTGTGTTCCAAACGCCGGGTGCGCTCTTCCTCACCGCGGTGAGGTAGTGACCGCTCACCTTGGTGGCATCTGGAATAGCGCAACATGCCAATGTGAGTGCGAAGCATCTTATGTATCGTGTAATGGCGCTTGCTACAATACTGCATGTTCAGACCCTCATTCTGCGTGGAATCAGGCGAGCTGTGGATGCCAGTATTGCGGAGAGTATATTGTCGCTGACGCCGACCCCCGTTGTGGTGAGCCTGATCAAGGGTGGGCAAATAAATACTATTGTAAGGACTGCGCATACAAAGGGGAGTATGGACCGTGGTGTTATCGATTTCCGGAGGGATATTCGGGTCATTGGGCGCTTGATTGGGATGTTCGATGCTTTGAGTTCAACCGGCCGGCCGAGTGTCATTCATGTACGCCGTAGAATCATCAATCAATGGCGACTGCTGATTAGGTCCCTTCTGGCTTGCTGAACTGGGCGTAGCGGGAGTCCCCTCGCAGCAGAAGTTTTGTACGACTAGGGAGTCCGCTTCGCCCCAGATTCCTCGTGCCTCCTCGTAGAACGGAAGTCTGCTTGGGGATCTCCAGGAATTGCTGAATCTTGGGCGCGCGGAGCGAAGCTGCTCCGCGCGCCTTTGTTTTTGGGTTCGCAATCGCCGCCCACTCCCTGGGGTCATCTCACGCGAAGTGTCCAGCGAGGCCGGCGTGGAGCAGGAGGCGGTCAAATGGCGTATCCGTCCGGCGCGACGCGTGGCTGACGTTAGCGCGAGCGGGCGCTATCTCAGCGCCCATGGCACGCGAGACCCGAGAAATCTGGAAGAAGCGCGTCGAGCGGTGGGTGGATAGCGGGCTGACGGCGAAGGATTTCGCCGCGGAGATCGGCGTCAACGTCCACACACTGACGCACTGGAAGTGGCGCCTCTCGACGGAGGCTGCGCCGCGCCTCGCCGCGGTCGGTGCGCCGAGCTTCGTGGAGGTGGTGGCGCCGCTCGTGGGCAAGGAGATGCCTGCGCCGAGCGCCGTGGCACAGCCTCTCGAGCTGGTGCTGCCCGGCGGCCTGGTGGTGCGCGTGCCCTCGCGCTTCGACGCCGACGTCCTGCGCCGCCTCGTCGACGTCCTGGGAGGCCGCTGATGCTCCCGACTGCCGTCCGCATCTTCGTGTGCACGGTGCCGCAGGATATGCGCCGGTCGTTCGATGCTCTGGCGCTCGCCGTCCAGCAGTTGCTCGGCCAGGATCCGATGTGCGGTGCGCTCTACGTCTTCGTCAGCAAGAGCGCGACGCGGGTGAAGGTCCTGTGGTGGGACCGCAACGGCTACTGCCTGCTCTACAAGCGCCTTCACCGCTCGCTATTTCGAGTCCCTGAGGCGGCGGACGGAGGCTGCTCGGTGCGCATCGACGGGGCGGCCTTGGCGCAGCTTCTCGCGGGCGTCGCCACCGAGGAGAAAAGGCGTGCGGACGCATTGACCGATGGTGCGTGATGGTTAGTCTGACGCCGTGCCCGACGGCGTCTCCCTCGAAGCCATCCAAGCGCAGATCGCTGAGCTGCAGCAGCAGCTCGCGACGCTCGGCTCGGAGCGCGACCCGGGAGTTGTCAACGCCGTTGAGACAGCGACCGAACGAATTTACTGAGCAGCGGCCCGCACCTCTTCGGGCTCGGTCTTCGGCGGGTTGATCCAGACGGCGGACGGCAGGACGGGCGGCGTTGGCGGCCGTCCGACGAAGCGCTCGGGGTGCGCCAAGTAGGCCGCGGTGAGGACGCGCTGGCGCTCGGCCAGGAGGTCGCTGGCGCGGCCGTAGTGGACGGCCTCGGGCGTCAGGAGGCCGATGCCAGAGTGGCGATGCTCGGTGTTGTACCAGCGGAAGAACGGGCGGCAGAAGGCGCGGGCGTCGGCGATGCAGCCGAAGCGCTCGGGGAAGTCGGGCCGGTACTTGAGGGTGCGGAACTGGCTCTCAGAGAAGGGGTTGTCGTCGGACACGTGCGGGCGACTGTGTGTCTTTGTGACGCCAAGGTCTGAGAGGAGCAGTGCGACAGTCTTCGACTTCATCGAGGTGCCGCGGTCGGCGTGGATGGTGAGTTGGCCGCGCTGGATGCGCTGCTTCGCGCAGGTCTCGTCGATGAGCTGGCTGGCGAGGGTGGCCGACTCGCCCTCGGCGACCATCCAGCCGACGACGTAGCGGCTGAAGATGTCGAGGATGACGTAGAGGTAGAAGTAGCTCCACTTGGCCGGGCCGAGGAGCTTCGTGATGTCCCGGCTCCAGACCTGGTTGGGCGCCTCGGCGAGCAGCTCGGGCTTCTTGTACTCGGGGTGGCGCAGTTGGTTGCGGCGCTCGCGGACCTCCTCGGCCTCCTCGAGGATGCGGTACATCGTGCGCCGGGAGCACAGGTAGGTGCCCTCGTCGAGGAGCGTGGCCCAGACCTCGACGGGCGCCTTGTCCACAAAGCGCTCGCTGTGGAAGGTGTCGAGAACGGCCTGGCGCTCGTCGGTGCTCAAGGCGCGCGGCGGCGCCGGCCGCGGGTCGACCGGCCGCGGCGGGCGCTGGCTTCGGTAGTACGAGGCGCGGGGTACGGCGAACGCCTCACACGCGGGCGCGATGCCGACCTCGGGGGCGAGCTCGCGGACGGCGTTCATCGCTCGCCGCCTCCCTTCTCCGGGGGCGTCGCCAGCGGGATCCCCAGCAGCTGTGAGACTTTTTTTGGACGTCGATGATCAGCTCCGCCTTGCGCAGGCGCTCCTCGAGCTGCCGCTTGTCGCGCTCGAGCTCGGCGACCTTCGCCGCGAGGGCGTCGACGACCTTCGCCTTGCGGCCGCGCTTCCGGGCTTCGAGGCCGGCGAGCGCCCCGGCGTCGCGCAGCCGACGCCAGTCGACCAGGTGCGATGAGTACAGGCCCTCGCGACGCAGTAGTTCGCCGACCTGGTCGGGCTCGGAGCAGGCGTCGACCTCGTCGAGGATCTGCTTCTTGTACTCCGCGGTGAACGTGCGCCGCTTCGGGCGGTCGGAGGGGACCTCGGGGTCGGGCGGCGCGGCCGACGTTGGGGCGCCGCTACGCTGCGGCTCCCTTCGGTCGCCTCCGCTACGCGACGCCCCAACGTCGAGCTCCGGCTCGGGAACGGGTGTCTGCACCTTGCGCATCCATCGACTCTCCCCACCCTCGTGGTCCTACAGCAATTGCGGATGGGGTCGCTGTCTCACGCACGTTGGCACAGAGGGACCAGTACAAGAAGCTCTACGTGGAGATGCTCGAGCGCTGCCGCAAGCTCGAGCTGGGCATCCTCGGCCAGAAGCGCGAGAAGCTCTCCGGCGGCGACGAGCAGCTGACGCTCTCGCTCCTCGAGATGCTGCTCGCCAGGCGCGACGCGGCGCCGGAGCCTCCGCCGGAGAAGACTCCGGTCAAGGCGCATGAGCGCGCGAAGCCGACCGGCCGCAAGCCGATACCGGACTCGCTCCCGCGCGTCCACGTCGAGGTCTACCCGCCCGAGGTCCTGCAGACAGGGCTCGAGGCCTTCGACAAGATCGGTGAGGACGTCACCGAGACCGTCGAGTACCGGCCGGGCTCGCTCGTCGTCGTGGCTTCCCACAAGGGAAAGTTCGCGCCGAAGGGCCGTGACCGGCACCGCGACAACGAGGGCACGATCCTGCAGGCCGAGCCGCACGAGCTGCCCATCCCCGGCGGCCTGGCCGGCCCGGGCGCACTGGCTCGAACGGTCGTGCAGCGCTGGGACGACCACCTGCCGCTCTACAGGCTCGAGCGTATTTGGGGCCGCGAGGGCTGGGAGCTGGCGCGGTCCACCGTCTGCGGATGGCACGAGGAGCTCGCCGGGCTGGCCCAGCCGCTCCTCGACGCCATGTGGGAAGACGCGCTGCTGGCGGCTTACCTCTGCGTCGACGCCACCGGCGTGCTGATCCAGGCGCCCGAGAAGTGCCGCCACGGGCACTTCTTCGTGGTCGCCGCTCCCGAGCGGCACGTGCTCTTCCGCTTCACGCCCCGGCACGACTCGGCCGCGGTGGACGAGATGCTCGCAGGCTACAAGGGCTATCTCGTCCTGGACGCCCACGCGGTTTACGACCACCTCTTCGGCCCCGGGAAGGCGACAGAGTCGGGCTGCTGGGCTCACAACCGCCGGTACTACTTCAAGGCGCTCGGCTCCGACCCCGAGCGGGCACGGCAGGCGCTGGCCTTCATCAAGGCGAACTTCAAGATCGAGAGGGAGCAGGCGACCTCGCCGCCCGACGCGCGACTGGCGGTGCGAAAACGGGACTCCAAGCCCATCGTCGACGACTTCCTCGCCTGGTGCGACGCGCAGGCGCCGGTCGTCCTCGACGAGACGCCGATCTCCAAGGCGGTCGGGTACTCGCGCAACCAACGCGAGGCGCTTCGGCGCTTCCTCGAGGACGGCCGCCTGCCCGTTCACAACAATTCTTCGGAGCGTCAGCTGCGCAGAGAGGCTCTCGGAAGAAAGAATTGGCTCTTCGTCGGCAGCGAGGACGGCGGTCGCTTTGGCGGCGGCGTGATCGAGATCCAATAGGCGGCGGTCGGGAGATCCACCTGAGCAAGAGCAGCAGGTCGGTGGAGCAGAAGTTCCTGGAGTCGTCGTTCGGGCTGACCGTCGAGGGATGCGTCCTCGAGCAAAGGTCCACAGCCAGCGTTGCATCGTGTGCCACGACTGGTTCAAGCCGGACCTCAGGGCTGGCGAGGCCCAGCTGACCTGCGGTCTCAAGTGTCGACTTAAGCGGCGCAGCGGCCAGACTCGCGAACGGCGGGCGAAGGCGCCCGAGGAATTCCGCGCGGCGGAGCGGGTGCGGCAGGCGCGGTGTCGAGCGAAGAAGCGGCCGCCGCAAGGACCCGAACCGCCCGGAGCAGCCCCGCTGCCGCCCGAGGTCGACGCGCAAGTCGAGGGCATCGTGCAGCTGGCGCTGAGGACCCCGAGGCCGTCACGCGCCACCTTGAGCAAGGCGGTGCGAGCGCTAGCCTGCGCCTGCAGCGAGGGAGCAGGCCCGTGACATCGCGCGGGATGTCACGCGCCGGCTTCGGCAAGCAACCCTGCGGAAGGACAGGGGAAAAGACGGGGTTTTGCGCAGGATGGTGCGGTGTCACGCGCATGCTTCGGTCGCCAGCGGCGAGAAGCGAGGTCAGGTTTCCCTCTGAAGCGCGACTGATCGGCGCGTGACCGAGGTGCAATGTCACGCGCCGGCTTCGCGGCTCTTCAGAGGAGAAATGGGCCTCTGTCACGCGCCGGGATGGTCAAGGCCGTCGGCCGTCGCGCACGGTAGCGCTCATGACGAGCGAGGTGAGCGCGAGCATCGAGGTGGCGCCGAGCGAGCTGTCGGGCTCGCTGTGCGCGGTGCGGCTTTGCGTGCCCGAGGCGCAGGAGCGAATGCAGCAGTCGCTCGCGAAGCTGGGGCAGCTGACGCCGGTTCAGGCGTGGCGCGTGAGCGGGGCGCTGGAGCTCTTCGACGGGGTGAAGCGGTGGCGGGCGGCGCAGGTGCTGTCGTGGCCAGCGCTGCGGGTGGAGGTGCACGCGCTCGACGCCGCCGGGGCGAAGGTGCGGCTCTTGTCGTGCAACGCGGCGAGCGGGCTATCGGGAGCTCGAGGTGGCGTGGGTGGTGCGCTCGCTGTACCGGGAGGACGGGCTGGGACAACCGCAGATCGCGCGGCTGCTGGGGCACGACAAGAGCTGGGTGTGCCGCAAGCTGGCGCTGGCCGAGGGGCTGACGGATGAGCTGACGGCGAGCGTGCGACTTGGGTTGTTGTGCGCGCGGGCAGCAGTGGAGCTGGCGCGGTTGCCGCGCGGCAACCAGGACGCGGCGGCGCAGGTGGTCATCCGTCGCGGGATGACGACGCGGCAGACCGCGCGGCTGGTGGAGTCGCTGCTCGCGGCGCCGCTGGTCGAGTGGCCGCGGCTGCTCGAAGAGAGCCCAGCGCTCGCCGTGGCGCCCGGTCCCAAGGGCGGCACGCCCCGGCGCACACCGGGCGAGCAGTTGATCGCCGACGCCTGGGCGATGAGGCGCCATGCAACGCGCCTGCACGCTCGGCTCCTGGAGCGCTCGTTGACGAGCTTGGGCGAGCCGGCCTGCGCAGTCGTCGTGCGCGAACTGGCCGAGTTGAACGGGGCGCTCGCCGCCCTGGCGAAGACCCTCGACGAGCGCCTGAAGGCGCAAGGAGCCGCCGGTGTCGCCGCCTGATCCAATGCTGGTCCATCGCGTGGTGCAGCTCGACCGCGAGGGCATGAAGTGGCGAGCCATCGCCCGCGCGCTGCACGTCAGCCGCAACACCGTGAGGCGCATCGTCACCGAGCACCGCGAGGGACGCGAGCAGCCGCACTCGGCGCTCGTGCCGCCGAGCGGCATCGCGCGAGCCTCGAAGCTGGACGCCTTCCGTGCCGAGGTCGACCGGCTCCTGTTGGCGTACCCGGACATCACCGCGCAGCGGGTCTTCGAGATCCTACGCGGCGAGAAGGGCTACGAAGGCGGCGACACCATCGTGAAGGACCTGGTGCGCCGGCTGCGGCCCAAGCCGCCGCCGACACCGAGCCTGCAGACGCCGCCGCGCGTGCCCGGAGACATGGGCGAGTGCGACTGGTCTCCCTACGAGGTCGCGTTCACCCACGCGCCCAAGCAGACGCTGCAGGCCTTTGGCTACACGCTGCGGTACTCGGCCCGGAAGTACTACGGCTTCTTCGAGGGCAACGGGCTGCACCCGTTGATGGACGGGCACCAAGCGGCCTTCGCACGCTTCCAAGGCGCCCCGCGGCGCTGCACCTACGACAGCCAGAAGCCGGTGGTGCTGCGCTGGGAGGGCGCGCTGCCGATCCTCAACCCGTGCTTCGTGGACTTCGCGACCTACTACGAGTTTGCCGTCGTCGCCGTACGCCATGCCCCCAACCGTAAGGCCCGCGTCGAGCGCAGCTTCTGGGAGCTCGTCCGCAGCTTCTTCAACGGCCGCCGCTTCCGCGACCGGGCCGACCTGGACGCGCAGCTTGCCGCGTGGCTGGCCACCGTTGCCGACCTGCGCCCCATCAAGCGCATGAAGCGGCGTACTCGTCTCGAACTCTTCGCCGAGGAACAGCCTCTGCTGCGGCCGCTGCCGCGCCACCCGTACGACACCGCGCGCGTGCTCTACCGGCTTTGCGACATCGAGGGCTTCATCGCCTGGGAGAGCAACCGCTACTCGCTGCCCTACGACTACGTCACCGAGATCCTCCCGGTACGCATCACCTCGAAGGAGCTCTTCGTCTACAAAGCCGACTTGACCTGCATCGCCCGGCACACGCTCCTGCCGCGCGGCGCGCAGCAGGACTCGATTCTTGCAGGGCACCGCCCCCGCCACGCAGAGCGGGGCCCCGACCTCGACCAACTGCGTGTCGCCTTCACGCGGATGGACGAACGAGCCGCGGTCTTCCTCGCCGCCCTGGAGAAGGCGCAGCCGCGCTCGGCGGGCTATCACGCCCGGCGCGTGCTCGCCCTGCGTGAGAGCTGGGGCTGCGAGGACCTCGCCGCCGCGCTCGAGCACGCCACCGCCTACGGCGCGCTCGAGTACCGCTCGGTGGAGCGGATCCTGATGGCGCGCGGCACGCCTCGCCGGCTCGAGCAGTACGTGGCCGGACGGATCGCCGAGGAGCAGGGCGGCGAGAGCGCGGACGGCGCCCGCGATCTCCTCGAGTACGACGGGCTGCCCATCCCGGGCGCCGTCTCCACCGCGCCAGAAGGAGCAGCGCAGCCGTGCCCAAACGACGAGACGAGCGAACAGGCGGTCCCGAAGACGAGCTCCGGGGACGGGTCCGGCAACACCTCAAGCGGCTCGGATTGATGGACTTCGACCTCGAGGCCCACCTGCGCTGGGCCCGCGAGAGCCGCGCCAGCGACCTGGAGAGCATCGAGCGCCTGCTCGCCGCCGCCGCGGCCTTCAAGCTCGCCCGCAGCATCGAGTGGCGCTTCGGGCGCAGCGGGCTCAAGGCCAAGAAGACGCTCGCGGCCTTCGACTGGGACTTCCAGCCCAAGCTCGACCGCAGAGGCGTCGAGGCGCTCTTCGACTTCTCATTCGTCACGCGCCACGAGGACGTGCTCGTCACCGGCAAGGCGGGCACCGGCAAAAGCCACATCTTGCAGGCACTGGTCCTGAAGGCCTGCGAGAAGGAGCTCATCGTCCGCTACGCGCGCTGCGTGGACCTGGTCGATGACCTCTATGCCGGGCTCGCCGATGGCACCTACGAGCAGCGCATGCGCGGCTGGGTCCGCGCCCAGCTCCTGATCATCGACGACGTGGGGCTGGGCCAGCTCAAGCGCCGCGGCGACGAGCCCACCGCCGCGCACATGCTCTTCACCCTGCTCGACCGCCGGCACATGGGCGTCTCGACGGCCATCACCTCCAACCTGGCGCTCTCCGCCTGGGGCAAGTACCTGGGCGACGCCACGCTCGCCGCCGCCGTCCTCGACCGCCTGTCGGCCAACTCCATCCGCATCCACATCGACGGCCCGAGCTACCGCCAGCACCTCGCGCGTCTGCGCGCCGGCGGGCAATTGCCGCCCGACGAGGCGCAGGAGGTCCAGGCATGAAGAGCCCGTTCTTCCTCGGCATGCCCTCGCCGGCCGAACTCCACGACGAGCCCCAGCGCGCCATCCTCTCCGCCTTGGATGCCAACCTCGTCCTCGCCATCCGTGCGCTCAAGGCCCGGCACCCCGACCTCGACGACCACAGCGCCTACGGCCCCCACGAACCGCTGCCGCTGCTCGCCGAGGCCGTGCTGGCCTGCGCGCTGAGCCTGCACACCATCCTGACCTCCTACGACGACCTCGCCCGTAGAGGCTCGCGCCTCGACTGCGACGACTGCTCCGGCGCTGACGGCGACATCCCCTTCTGACCGCTTCTGCCCGGGGCCTGCGAGGTCAGCCGAAGAGCGGGCTCTGCCTGGCGAGACATCCCGCGACCCGACGGAATCCGCGTAGGCCCTGGGCGCCCTCCCACATTCAAGCCGACTCGCACCGCCGGAGGCGTGGGACCGCCTTCGGCGGTGGCGTTTTTGATCCCCTCGGGAATCCAGCCGGACAACCTCCCGCACGCAACCCGAGATGGATCACCCAAACCGCCGGAAGTGGATCACTCCGAGACCGCCGCTGAAGACGGTCGGACCAACGCAACCTTCGTCTCGCTCCTCGCCAGCTGCCAACTCCACGGCATCGAGCCGCACGCCTACCTGCGCGACCTCTTCTGCCTGCTGCCGGGCTGGCCCGTGAAGCGCGTAATGGAGCTAGCCCCGGCCAACTGGAAAAAGACCCTCGAGGACAAGGACGCGCAGCAGCGGCTCGCTGCCAACGTCTTCCGCAAAGTCAGCCTGGGCGAACTCGTCGAGCATCCGTCGACGAGGTAGCACCCGCGTCCTTCCGCGTCACCCACGCGTCCCGCCGGACGGATACCAAATGGCGGCGACGAGGGCGTGGGCGGCGGCAGTGGTGGCGGGGGCGATGGTCGGCGGAGTGGCGTGCAGCAGCGGGAACTCGGACGTGCTCTCGTCGATCTCCGAGGGGCTCGAGCAGGCGAGCAACACCGTATCCATCCGCCGGTCCGTACCCTGACTGACGGGTGAAGCGCGAAGGCGCATCCTCGAGGAGAGGAGCACTCCAGGCGCAGCGGATTGCGGATGCCACCACCACGCCCGGCGCTGTTCGCGGGCGCGAGCCGGGACTACTGCGGAGCAGCGGCCGCTCGGGCCGCCTTCCAGGCTGCGGGGAGCATTGCCGGGATGTCTCGGGCGATGTCGACGCCGCGCGCCAGTCTCGGGAGGACGTCCGCGAAGTACTCAACGGGGTTCACGTCGGCCAAGTCGCAGCTCGCCAGGATGGACCGAAGCCGACGGCACCGTCCATGCCCTGATCAACGGCCCGGACTGCGGCACCGCGACCCTGGATGGGACGGCCATCCAGCTCCCCGAGCGCAAGGGCGGTGGCCACCGCGGCGGCGGTCAGAAGGGCGGAGAAGGGGCTCGCGAAGGCGCCGCCGAGGGGCGCTAAGCGCGATACGGAAGGGGCGTCGCGGCGGCCGGGCCTTCGGGGCACGGCCGCCGCTATTCTGTAACCTGCCGGATTTGCAGGGCGTTCTGCGGCTGGCGGAGGCGGCCGTTACGGTGGTTCAATCTGGCCGCTCGGCGCAATCAGCTTCGCCGAGGCGGTGTCTCTCCAGCAGGCAAGAGGGGCACGAGGTGACCGTGGACAAGCGCGTCGGCATTGCGTTTCTGCCAGGAGCCGCAGGCGAGCGGGCGCTCCTGTCCCGGCTCGCCGCGGGCGAGGACGACGCCTACCGCGAGTGCTACGAGGTCCATGCCGCGTCCCTCCTGCGCATCCTCGTCCGGCTGGTGCGCAACCAGGCGGTGGCCGAGGAGATCCTCCAGGAGACCTTCATCGCCGCCTTCAAGAACGTGGGCAGCTTCCGCGGCGAGACCAAGCTGTCGACCTGGCTGACCGGCATCGCGCTGCGCCGCGGCTTCAACGCCATCCGCGGCGAGTCGCGGCGCGTGAAGAACACGCCGGCCTCGCCGGAGTCGGGCCCTTCGCCCGAGCCGTGGCTGGCGGACCGGGACATGACTCGCAAGATCCTCGCTGTGCTGGACGAGATGGAGCCCGAGAAGAAGGCGGCGCTCCTGCTCCAGGCCGAGGGCTACACGGCCGCGGAGATCGCGCAGATGAGCGACGAGCCCCGCGGCACCATCCTCTCGCGGCTGGCGCGCGCGCGTGCCGAGCTGGCCGAGAGGGCGGCGGCGGCCGGACTATCCGACTCTTCGGCGCTGCTCGAGGGGGAGGGCCGATGACCATGACTGACTGCATCTCCATTCGTGAGCGTTTCTTCACCTCCGGCGCCTTGCCGCACGGGGTGCCGGAGCTCGACGAGCACCTCGGCCACTGCGACGCGTGCCGCTCCGCGGCCTCGGCCCTGAAGGTGGTCGACCACGCCCTGGCCGAGCTTCCCGTCGATGCCGGTGAGGCCGCCGCCGTTCGAGGCCATCGCCCGCGCGGCGGGCAAGGCTGCCGCCGCCCAGCGCCGCAAGCTGTCTCTGCGGCAGTGGCTGCCGTACCTGGGCACCGGCTTCGCCGCCGCCGCGGCCGCCGCCGCGCTCGCCTTCTTCGTCTTCTCCGGCCCGAGCACCCCCGCCGTCCCAGTCCTGGCGGTCGGCGAGCAGAATCGCCTCCACCTCCAACACCGGCGCCCGCCAGGCGGTGCTCGAGAGCGGGGCCGAGGTCCGCATCGAGATCGGCAAGGTCGAGCGGGTCCCGTCGGGCAAGGACGAGGAGCGGCTCTTTTTGGGCGCCGGCTCGGTCTCTCTGCAGGTCCCCAAGCTCAAGGGCGGGCGCACGGTCGCCGTCTGCACCCCGGACGCCGAGGTGCGGGTCCACGGCACGCGCTTCCAGGTCATCCGCGACGAGAAGGGAACGTCGGTCTCGGTCGCCGAGGGGCTGGTCGAGGTCAAGCCCTACGGCGGCGGCCGCTCGCCGGTCTTCGTCAAGGCCGGGGAGACCACCAAGGTCGAGACCCCGGCCGCCTACCGCAAGGCGCTGCGCGACGCCGCGCAGGCCTCGCTCGACCGCGGCGACTTCGCCGGCGCGCAGCAGCGCCTGTCCGACCTGCTGGCGACCGAGCTCGACGTCTCGGAGCGGGCCGAGGCCTATGCCCTCCTGGCCTGGTCGCTCTCCGGCAGCGGCAACCGCTCTGCCGCGGTCGAGCAGTACCGGCACGCCCTGGAGATGCTCCCCGAAGGCGAGCGGCCGCTGTGGGCCGACAACGCCGCAGCGGAACTGGCGCTCCTGCTCGAGCAGGTGGATGCTGCCAAGGCACCGCAGGCTTGGCGGGACTATCTGCGCCGCTTCCCCGACGGGGTCCACGCCGGGCAGGCGCGGTCTCGCGCCGCTTCGGAGTAGCGAGGAGAGACGGTGAAGGCGACCCTGCTGGCGCTGATGGCCGTGGCGATGCAGCAGGTCGCGTCCCCGGCGCCCGAGCTCCAGGTCGTCGCCCGCTCCGCGTCGGGGGCCGACCAGCCGGAGTTCGCCCACGCCATCTCCCGCGCGCTGGTCGTCACCGGGGCGAGCGTCGTCCTGGGTACCCCGGGCGCCGGGCCCTGCGCCCGGTGTCTGGCCATCGCCGTGACCGAGGAGGCGCGCGGGCGCTATCGGATCGAGGCGCGCCAGCGGCAGCGCTTCGCGAGCGGAACGGTGCAGGTCAAGGCCGACGCCAATCCGTTCGAGAGGGCGCGCGCCATCGCCGTCGAGGTCCGGCTGCTGGCCCGCTGGCCTGCCGATGAACCCGTCCCGGAGGAGAGCGTCGCGGTGACCGAGCCGCAGCCAGCCACGAGGCCCGAGCCGAGGCGCGCGGAAGCGGCGACGCGGGCGGAGCCGGTGCGGGCGGTCAGGACCGAGCCGGTGCGCAGCGAGCCGCTTCGGCCCGAGCCAGTCCGCAACGCCAAGCCGGAGGTGTCCAGGCCAGCGTCCGGGCGGCAGGACGGCCACACGAATCCTTGGACTGGGACCGAGCGGCCGCCACCTGCCCAACCTGAGCCAGCACCCTCGGTGGCTGGTCCGACGACGGTTCAGGTCGAGCCTGCCGCGGTCGTCGTCGCGCCGACCCCGCAGCCCACCGAAGCCGCAGCGAAGCTCGAGCCTGCGGCGACCCCGGAGCTGCCGCCAGCACCAAGCCCTGAGCCCGTGCCAGCGGAGCCGACCGTTGCGGCTGCTCCCGCGGATCCTGCTTGGTCGCCCAAACCGCCACCGGCCCCTGTTCCTGGGACGAATGGGACCGATGCGACCGATGGGACTGATGGGACTGATGGGACTGATGGGACTGATGGGAAGGCCAAGGCGAGCGCAGCTGGGGAGCGGACGACCGAGGTCGACGCTCCTCGAGTCGCCCAGGCTGCGCCTGCAGTGAGCCTGTCCATCGAGGGCCGGCTGTCCGCACCGAGCACGATCTCGAAGACCTGGCCGTGGATCCCGACCGCGGTCGGCGCGGCGTCGGCCATCGTCGCGGGCGGCTGCGCGGTCGGCGCCAAGCTCAAGTACGACGCCCTGATGAACAGGTCGGTGCGGCCCGAGGATGCTCCTGGCGTTCGCGAGGACGGCAAGACGCTGCAGACGACGAGCCTGGTGCTCACTGGAGTGGCGGTCGCCGCGTTGGCGGCAGGCATCGTCGGCTTCGTGCAGGCGGGCTCCGGCGAAGAACCTCCCAGAATCGTCGTGGGCGTCGCGCCGATGGCTTCGGGTGGGCTGGCGGTGGGCTTGTCGGGGAGCCTGCCATGAGGAACGTCCTGGCGCTTGTCTCGCTGGCCGGTGCGCTGGTTGCCGCTTCCTGCGACTTCGACTTCGCCTACCAGCAGTACTGCGATGGCAATCCAGCCTGCGCCGACGCGGGACCCGACGCCGGGCAGGCGGGCGTCGATGCCTCGCATCCGGATGCTGGCTCGCTCAAGCCGTGCAAGTTTGGCGACCAACACGCGTGCCCGGGAGAGGTGTGCCAGGAGGGGTACTGCCGGCCAATCCAGTGCAACCCCGAGGCTACGACGTTCTCGCCGCAGTTCGACGGCCCCAGCACCTGCTGGTACGGGCAGATCTGTTCCGAGCAGGGAAGCTGCAAGATGGTCGACAACCACTGCGGCGACATGCGCCCGCCGCCGCGCGATCATGGTCCGGTCATCACCGACGCCAGCTGGAGCGTGCTGCACGGCGAGCCGCAGTGCGATCCGCTGCTGAAGGTGACCATGAATTTCTACGCACCGTTCGGGCTCGACTACGACCCGTTCTTCGGCTGGGACCTCGAGACCCACTTCTCGTCTCCGGGCATCTACCCGGACCCGAACGAGACCATCGCGGTGCGCCAGGAGACGTGGGCCACTCTCGACGGAAGCTGGGGCAGCGTCGACGCCTACGGCTGTTGTGACAACGCGCACGGCGACGACTTCTCTGGCTGGCGAGTGCAGTTGGCGACCAGCGGCCCCAACCACGTGCCGCGGTTTGGGCCGGAGATGTGCCTGGCCAAGCACTAGCGTCCGGCAATCGGCTACGCGTGCCTGGTGTCTCTGGGGTTGACGGCCGCGCGACAGCGGCCGCCCGGAGGCAGCCGTGCACGCTCTCTCGAACTCGCGCCCGTCGGCGGCGCTCGCCGCGCTCTGCGCCCTCGTCCTGTCCTGCTCGCGCAGCGAGCCGCTGTACTGCGCCGTCGACGATGACTGCCCCATCGGCACGAGCTGCTCCAAGGGACGCTGCATCGAAGACACCGACGGCTGCGACGGCGCGACGGTGGCATGTTCGGGGGCCTGCGTCGACGTCGCCTCTGATTCCGCGAACTGCGGCGCCTGCGGCACGGCGTGCGCCACCGGCGCCTCCTGCATTGCCGGCACCTGCGTCGATCCGAACTGCGCGGCGGGACGGACGTCGTGCGACGGCGCTTGCGTCGACGTAGCGAGCGACGCTGCGAACTGCGGCGGCTGCGGCAAGGCCTGCACGTCGGGACAGAGCTGCACCGATGGGCACTGCTTCTGCCCGGCCGGGACCGCCGACTGCGGCAGCGGCGCCTGTCTGGACCTCGCCGCCGAGCCAGCGCATTGCGGAACGTGCGAACAGGTCTGCACCGTGGGGAAGACGTGCGCGGCCGGTGCCTGCGTGTGCCTCGCGGGGACGACGGACTGCGGCGGCACCTGCGTCGACGTGCTGACGGACGAGCGCAACTGCGGCCTTTGCGGCAACGGCTGCGACACGGGATTCGGCTGCGAGGGCGGCCAGTGCGTCGTCGCCGCCTGTCCGACGGGGCAGCGCCGATGCGGCGGAGGCTGCGTGGACCCGCTCACGAACACCGAGAACTGCGGTGGCTGCGGCAAGGCCTGCGGCGCCGGCACCACTTGCCAGGCAGGGACCTGCGCCTGCGCGACCGGCTCGACGCAGTGCTCGGGCGCCTGCATCGACACGCTCTCCGACAACGCCAACTGCGGCGGCTGCCACGTGGTCTGCGGCGGCGGGACGAGCTGCCAGGTGGGAAAGTGCCAGTGCTACGGCGGCGGGACGCGCTGCGCGGGCGTCTGTATCGAGGCCGCCTCCGATCCCTCGAACTGCGGCGGCTGTGGCGTCACCTGCTCGGCGACCCAGGTCTGCTCGGCGGGAACCTGCACCACCTCCTGCGCAGCGGGGCTCACCGACTGCTCCGGCGCCTGCGTCGACCTGAGGTCGAGTCCGTTCGACTGCGGCAAGTGCGGCACCGCCTGCGGCACCGGCGCCAACTGCGTCGCGGGTGTCTGCATCTGCAGCAGCGGACTGGCAACGTGCAACTCTGCCTGCATCGATCTGGCCACCGACAACACCAACTGCGGCTCGTGCGGCGTTCGTTGCGGTTCGGGGCGGGCGTGCGAGGCCGGCGTCTGCGCCACGACCTGCTCGGCCGGTCTGACCCGGTGCTCCGGCGGCGGCGGTGGCGGCGGGAGCACCTGCGTGGACACTCAGACCGACTCGCGCAACTGCGGCACGTGCGGCCAGGCCTGTGCCAATGGAGCGTCGTGCGTCGCCGGGGCCTGCACCTGTCCGGCGGGCGAGACGGCGTGCGCGGGCGGTGGCGGAGGCCCCGGAGGCGGCGCGGCGTCCTGCGTGGACCTCTCGAGCAGCGCGAACAACTGTGGAAGCTGTGGAACTCGATGCTCGCAGGGCGAGGTGTGCAGCGCCGGGGCCTGCGAGACGAGCTGTGCCTCCGGGCTCGCCAAGTGCGGCGGCTCCTGCGCCGACCTGCAGACGGATGCGAGCCACTGCGGCTTCTGCTCGCAGAGCTGCGGCGGGAACCTGGTCTGCGTCAGCGGCGCATGCGCCTGCCCCAGCGGAACCACGGCCTGCTCCGGCAGCTGCGTGGACCTCAAGAGCAGTGCCCGGAACTGCGGCACCTGCGGCACGACCTGCGCAGGCGGGCAGCGCTGCGTCGCCGGATCCTGCCAATAGGGCGACGGGGCCTGGAGCCTGAGGCCTGGGGCCTAGTACAGCAGCCTGGTCTTGACCGTGCCCTCGATGGCCGCGAGCTGCTCGCGCAGCGCTTGGCTGTCGGTCTTCTCGTCGGCGTCGATGTCGATGACCACGTAGCCGATGAAGGGGTCGGTCTGCAGGTACTGGCTGGCGATGTTCACGCGGCGGCGCGAGAAGACGGCGTCGATCTGCGAGAGCACGCCGGGCACGTTGTGGTGGATGTGCAGGAAGCGCTGCCGGCCGCGCTGCGCCGGCAGAGAGACCTCGGGGAAGTTCACCGCGGCCACCGTCGACCCGTTGTTGCTGTACTTGAGCAGCTTGGTCGCCACCTCCAGGCCGATCTGGTGCTGCGCCTCGACCGTGCTGCCGCCGATGTGCGGGGTGAGCAGCACGTTGTCGAACCTGCGCAGCGGCGAGACGAACGGCTCGCTGCCGGACTCGGGCTCGGCGGGGTAGACGTCGATGGCCGCGCCCGCCAGATGCTTGCTCTCCAGCGCCTTGGCCAGCGCCTCGATCTCGACGACGGTGCCGCGCGAGGCGTTGATGAGCGAGGTGCCGCGCTTCATCTTCGCCAGCTGCGCCGCGGCGATCATCCCCTGCGTCGCCGGGGTCTCGGGGACGTGGAGGGTGACGATGTCGGCCTGCTCGAGCAGCGGGTCCAGGCTCGCGACCGGCTGGGCGTTGCCCAGGGCGAGCTTGGTCTCGATGTCGTAGAAGAGGACGCGCATGCCCAGCGCTTCGGCGAGGACGCCGACCTGGGTGCCGATGTGGCCGTAACCGACGATGCCCAGCGTCTTGCCGCGGGCCTCGTGCGAGCCACTGGCGGTCTTGAGCCACTCGCCGCGGTGGGTCGCCGCGTTCCGGGCGGGGATGCCGCGCAGGAGCATGACGATCTCCGCCAGCACCAGCTCGGCGACGCTGCGGGTATTGGAGAAGGGCGCGTTGAAGACGGGGATGCCGCGCTCGCGCGCCACGCCCAGGTCGACCTGGTTGGTGCCGATGCAGAAGGCGCCGACGGTGACGAGCCTCTTGGCCTCGGCCAGCACGCCGGCGGTCAGCTGGGTGCGCGAGCGGATGCCGAGGATGTGCACGTCGCGCAGCTTCTCGGCGAGCAGCTCGTCGGAGATGGCTCCGGGGATCTCCTCGACGGACTCGTAGCCGTCGGCGCGGAAGGCCTCGGCGGCGCTGGCGTGGACGCCCTCGAGCAGCAGGACCTTGATGTGGCGCTTCTCGATCGAATGGTTCGTGCTCATCGTCGTTCAGGCTCCCCTTGGACGGCCGGAGTCGTTCGCGGCGGCGCGAAACAATAGCGAAAGGCCGCCCGCGGCGCTGCCTCATCGCCTGGGGCGGCGGTCCGGCATCGGCGAGAAGACAGTCAAGATGCGAGCGGCGGTTGAGTGGGCAGGCGGGGCAGTGCCGGCGGCTGAAGCCGCGCCTGACGATGCAAAGCCCGCCTTCGCGGGCTCGGTGGGGAACGGTTCCGAAGGCGCCAGTAGGGACGTTCGGGCCCAAGTGTCCCGAGCAGCAATTGACCCACTTGAGCATCCCAGCCCGCGCAGGCGGGCTTCGCATGTTCAGGCGCGACTTCAGTCGCCGGCTATTCGACGGCCTGGCACAGACCCGAACGAACCTGGGACGCCTACTCGTGGCCGGCGAGGGTGAGCTCGACCCGCCCCAGCTCCTCATTGGCGGCGGAGACCACCACCTCCAGCGGGTCGCCGACGGCGAAGCGCTTGCCACCCTCGGCGACGGCGGCGAAGCCCTGGGCGTCGACCTTGAACGGGCCGTTGGGGAGCGCCTCCATCGCCACGGTTCCGGTGACGCCGGTGCCCTGCAGCTGGACGATGAGGCCGAACGGCTTGACCCCGATGACGTTGCCGCTGGCGCGCTCGCCGATGCGCCCGGCGAACCAGCGCGCGACGATCATCCGGTGCCGCTCGTTCTCGGCCTTGGTCGCCCGCCAGGCGGCGGCGTTGATCTGCTGGGAGAGCGTCTCCAGCGCCGGGTCTCCGGCCGCGAGCGTCCGGTCGCCCTGGAGGTAGCGCTTGACGATGCGGTGGACGAGCAGGTCTGCGTAGCGGCGGATGGGCGAGGTGAAGTGGAGGTAGAGGGGCGCGGCCAGGCCGTAGTGCGAGCCGGGGTGCACGGTGTAGCGGGCCGGGCCCAGCATCTTGCCCAGGACCGAGCGGATCGCCGGCGCGACGCTCGTGCCGCGGAACTGGGCCTCGAAGGCGGCGAGCCCGCGCGGGCTCAGGGTGGGGCCGAAGCCGGCCTCGATGCCGAAGTTGTGGGCGAACTGCGCGAGCAGCGCCACCCGATCCTGAGTCGGCGGCTCGTGGACGCGGAAGACGCCGGGCATGCCGCGGGTCGCCAGCCACTCCGCGACCGCCTCGTTGGCGGCCACCATCAGCCGCTCCACCAGCCGGTGCGCCTCGGTGTCGCCGCGCGCCTCGACGTGGACGGGCTCGCGCGTCCGGGGATCGAAGGACACGTAGGCCTCGTCGCGGCCAACCTCGACGCCGCCGCGGGCGGCGCGGACGGCGGAGAGGCGCGCGGCGGCGGTGCGCAGCCAGCGCAGCGTCGGCACCACGCCGTCCGGCACGGCGCTCGAACGGCCGGTCGCCATCAGCTCGGCCACGGCGTCGTAGGTCAGCCGCGCGTGGGAGCGCATCAGGCTCGCGTAGAGGTCGACGGAAGTGACCTTGCCCTCGGGGTCGATGCGCAGCTCGGCGGTCAGCGTCGGACGCTCGGCGCCCTGCACCAGGCTCGCGGCCTTGCTGGAGAGCTCCTCGGGGAGCATGTGCAGCACGCGGCCGGCGAGGTAGACGCTGGTGCCGCGCGCGCGGGCCTCGGCGTCGATGGGCGAGCCCTCCTGGACGAAGGCGTCGACGTCGGCGATGGAGACCAGCACCCGCAGGGCGCCGTCGGGGCCGGCCGGGAAGGCGGAGAGCGCGTCGTCGATGTCGGTGGTGCTGGCGGCGTCGATGGTGACGGTGGGGATGTCGCGGATGTCCCGGCGCTCGCCGAAGTCCTTGTTGGCGGCTGCGGCCCGCGCGGCCTCGAGGACCTCCGCCGCGAAGGTGGCGCGAAGCCCATGGCGGACGACGCAGCGCTCCAGGCCCAGGTCGGCGTTCGGCTCGACGGTGCGCAGCGGGGCCACCTCATCGCCGCGGATGGCGGCCACGACCCAGGCGCCTTCGGCCAGCTCGTCGGCGGCACCTTTGGCGAAGGGCCAGTCGGTGTTGGAGACGGCGCGGTCGACCTTGAGGAGGCGCTTCTTGCCGCGGGTGAGCACGCTGCCGAAGAGCTCGGTCCGCTCACGGTGGACGAGCTCCAGCTTGGCGGCGCTGGTGCGGCCGTCTTTGCCGGTGGCGATCTCGGCGCTGGCCTGGTCGCCGTCGAGGAAGGCGTTGAGGTCGGGCGGCGCGACGAAGGCCGAGGTCTCGCCCTCGGGGCCTTCCATGGTGAGGAAACCGAAGCCTCGGGGGTGGACGGAGATGCGGCCGGTCTGACGAACGGGCTTGTTCATGGGCGTTGGCTATAGCAGACCCGGTGGCCTGGCGCCCGCCCGCGCGCTCGGGTCAGGGCAGGGCGGCGACGACGCTGGCGACGAACTTGCCGAGTGCGAACCGTCCGTCGAGCGGCGTGGTCCCGAGCCGGACGATGACCAGGTCCTTGGACGGCACGACGACGATGTACTGGCCGTCCTTGCCCGAGGCGTAGAAGGTGTCGAGCGGCACACCGCGCATCGTCTCTTCGGGATCCGGGTTGGGCCGCAGCCACACGCCGGCGCCGTACTCGCCGTTCTTCGAGGCCGGGGTGGGCGTGCGCATGACGTCCACGAAGCTGGAGGTGAGGAGCGGTCGTCCGTCCCAGGCGCCGCCCCGGAGCAGCAGCAGGCCGACCCGGGCGAAGTCGCGGGCGGTGGCGACGAAGTAGGAGGAGCCGACGAAAGTCCCGGCGCCATCGGACTCGAGGAGCGCGCTCTTCATCCCCAGCGGCTCGAAGAGGGCCTTGCGCGGGAAGTCTCGGTAGGCGGCGTCGTCGGGCAGGGCGCGGCGCAGCTCCTTGGAGACGATCACCGTCGAGCCGCACGAGTAGACGAACTTCAATCCTGGCGGCGCGGCGAGCGGCCGGCCCTCTGCGTAGGCGGCCATGTCGTGCCGGCCGTCGCCGAGCAGCATCGTCAGGACCTCGGAGCGCATCGGGTCGTAGTAGTCCTCGCGCCAGGCTTGCCCGCTGGTCATCCGCAGCAGGTGCTCGAGCGTGATAGCCGCGCGGGGATCCGGGGCGGCCCAGAAGGGCACGCGCGTGGGGCCCGAGAGCGAGAGCCTGCCTTCGCCGGCGAGGATCCCAGCGAGCGTGGCGGTGACGGTCTTCGCGACCGACCAGCCCGGGAGCCGGGTCTGCGCGGTGATCCCGGGGGCGTAGCGCTCGGCAACGATGCGCCCGCGGTGCACGACCACCACCGCATGGGTGCGCAGCAGCTTCTTGGGATCCGGCTCGGCGAACGCTTGCTCGACGGCCTGGAGGACGGGCGAGTCGGGAGCCGCGAGCGCCTCGGGCCATTCAACGGTGGGGAACGGGACCTCGGCGGGCTGCGCAGGGAAGGGGACGAGGGGAGAGGCGGCGATGGCCGACGCGAGGAGCGGGAGCAGGGCGAGCACGGGCTGGTATCCTACGCGACGTGCGAACCAAGCGATGGCTCATCATCGGAGCGGTGACGGTCGGCGGCGCTGTGCTGGTGGGCGGCGGGATCTGGGCCGTGGTGGGCTCGCAGGCGCTCTCCGGCCTCGCTGCGAAGTCCACCTGCACCTGCCTCTTCGTCAGCGAGCGTAGCGAGACCGTCTGCACCGGGGACGAGCTCGAGGCGCAGGGAATCGGCTTCGTGCCGGTGAAGGTGGACCGTGCCGCCAGGGCGGTCGAGGCGCACGCCTTCCACCTGCGCGGAGCGCGCGCCGTCTTCCACGACGGCACCGGGTGCACGCTGGAGTAGTCCTCTGCTGACCCGGCGGTCAGATATGCCCGAACCCGACCTGCCCCATCTCCATTGGATGGAGGAAGAGCAGCCCTGTGGTCGCGGGCGTCCCACCCACCCTCAATAAATGACCGGCGGGTCATAAACCTCTTGCCGCGGCGCCGGTCGATCGGCTACCCATCGGCCCATGTCACGCACCGCCCGACCGGGCGCCCACGAGGAGATGCTGGAGGCCGCTCGCGCCGAGTTCGCGCGTACCGGCCTGGACCGCACGCGGGTGGAGGACATCGCCAAGCGTGCGGGGGTCTCCAAGGGCGCCTTCTACCTGCACTTCGCCTCCAAGGAGGACGCGCTCCGGGAGATCCTCCAGCGCTTCCTGGGGGCCATGGACGCCGCCACCGTGCGCCGCGAAGAGGTCGAGGCGGGGTTCCTCGCCGGCCTCACGCCCAGCGATCCCGACCTGCTCGACCGCATCGTGCAGCACGAGGCGCACAGCGACCTCGAGTTCCTCGAGGTGCTCTGGCAGCACCGCGCGATGCTCGCCGCGCTCGATGGCGCAGGGGATCCGTCCTTCTCCCGGATGATCGCCGAGTTTCGGCGACGCACCCGCGACTTCATCGCCGGGCGCATCGCCGCTCGCCAGCGCCTGAGCATCATGCGCGCCGACGTCCGCGCCGAGGTCATCGGCGACATCATCTTCGGGGCCTACGAGGCCTTCGCCCGCCACATGAGCGCCATGTCCGAGAAGCCGGACCTGGAGGCCTGGGCGCGCCAAATCCACCTGGTGCTGGCCGACGGCCTGCTCCACGAGCGCGGCGAGCCGAAGCCCGGCCCACGCTCGACGAACAAGCACGCGAACTCGAACGCCAAGACGACCCGGAGGAAGGCTCCATGAAGCTCCACCTTCTCACTGCGCTCATCGCAGGCGCGGCGCTGCTCTCGGCGACCGCCTGCGAGCGCGCCGGCGCGGCGACGACCCCCGCGCTCTCCACCGCCGCAGCGCCCTCCGGCTCCGGCGGGACCCGCCTCGTCGGCCCCGAGCCGGTCCGCTACTCGCCGCAGGTCGTCGCCAACGGGATGATCAAGCCGCGCCAGACCGCGCAGCTCGCCTTCTCGGTCGGCGGGACGCTCAGCCGGATCGCGGTCAAGCGCGGCGACGAGGTGAAGGAGGGCGCGCTCCTGCTCGCGCTCGAGGACGGCGCACCCGCCGCCCAGGTCCGCCAGGCCGAGGCCGCCGTCGCCGCCGCCAAGGCGCAGCTCGAGCTCGCCGAGGACTCCCTCAAGCGCGTCACCACCATGAAGGAGCAGGGCGGGGCCGCCGCCGAGATGCAGGTGGTGCAGGTCCGCGCCCAGCGCGATCTCGCCGCCGCCCAGCTCGCGGCCGCCCAGGCCCAGGCGGAGCTGGCGCGCATCAACCTCGCCCACCACTATCTGCGCGCGCCGTTCGCGGGCATCGTCCTCAAGGTCCCCGAGGGGCTGGGCACGGTCGTCGGCCCCGGCGTGCCGGTGATGGCCCTCTCGTCCACCCGGCAGCTCTACCTGGAGACCTCGCTCAAGCAGGAGGACGCCGCCGAGCTCAAGGCCGGCACCAAGGTGAGCGTCAGCGTCCCCGCCAGCGGCGCTGCGACCACCGAGGCGACGGTCGCCGTGGTGCTGGGCACGGTCGACCCGATGACCACGCGCGTCCCGGTGGAGATCAACGTCCCCAATCCCGACGGGCGCTTCCTGGCCGGTGCCTTCGCCCGCGCGGACCTGCCCCGCGGCGCGGAGCGCGACGCCTTCAAGGTCCCGTCGAGCGCCCTCATCCAGCGCGAGGCCGGCTTCGCCATGTTCGCCGCGGGGCCCGACGGCCGGGCGCGCGTGGTGAGCGTGCGGCTGCTGGGCGAGGAGGGCGAGTCGTCCATCGTCCTTCCCCAGGACCCCGCTTGGGCCAAGGGCGCGCAGAAGGTGGTGCAGTCGCCGCCCGCCGGCCTGGCCGACGGCGCGCTGCTCGCGGCGGAGAGCGGCCGATGACGCTCTCCGACGTCGCCATCCGGCGGCCGGTGTTCACCGCGATGATGTCGGTGACGCTGATCGTCCTGGGCTTCCTGGGCTACCGGCGCCTGGGCACCGACCTCTACCCGGACGTCACCATCCCGGCCATCACCGTGACCGTGGTCTACCCCGGCGCCTCGCCGCAGGACTCCGAGGAGTCGGTCACCCGCCACGTCGAGGACGCGGTCGCCGGCATCTCCGGCGTGGACCGGGTCATCTCCTGGTCGCGCGAGAACGTCTCGGTGACGCTGGTGCGCTTCAAGCTCTCGGTGCCCATCGCCGAGGCGGTGCAGAACGTGCGCGACAAGATCGGCGTGGCCCAGGCCAAGCTGCCGCGCGGCTCCGAGGCGCCGATCATCGCCCAGTTCGACATCTCGGCTCAGCCGGTCATCGTCTTCTCCGCGGTGGCCGAGGGCGCCTCCGGCGTCGCGCTGCGCGCCAAGCTCGACGAGGAGGTGCGCCCGCGCCTCGAGCAGATCGAGGGCGTGGCCGCGGTGCGGGTCGTCGGCGGCGCCGAGGCGGAGTACTCGGTCGAGCTCTTCCCCGACCGCCTGCTCGCGGCGCAGCTCACTCCCGACGCCGTCTTCCAGAAGCTCAAGGCCGAGCACCTCGACCTTCCCGGCGGCCACTACGCCAGCGGCCCCTCGGAGGTCGGCGTGCGGGTCCAGGGCGAGTTCAAGGACGTCGACCAGCTGCGGCAGATGCCGGTGGCGGTCGGTCCCGACGGCAGCATCCTGCGGCTCTCGGACGTGGCGCTGGTGCGCAAGGGCATCAAGGAGCGGACCGCGCTGGTGCGCACCAACGGCGTCGAGGCGGTGGCGGTGGAGGTGCTCAAGCAGGCCGGCAGCAACTCGGCGGCGGTCGCCAACTCGGTCAAGGCGCTCTTGCCGACGCTGGAGAAGCAGTACCGGTTCTCGGCCGCGGTGCTCATCGATCAGGCGCTGGTCATCGAGGCCAACGCCCACGAGGTGTGGATCGCCATCTTCTTCGGCGGCGCGATGGCGGTGCTCATCATCCTGGTCTTCCTGCTCGACTGGCGCGGCACCTTCATCTCCTCGCTGGCTCTGCCCACCTCGGTGGTGGGGACGCTCTTTGGCATGTGGGCCATGGGCTTCTCGGTGAACCAGCTCACGCTGCTCGGCCTGTCGCTGGCCATCGGCCTGCTCATCGACGACGCGGTGGTGGTGCGCGAGAGCATCACCCGGCGCCTGGAGAAGGGCGAGAGCCCGGCCGAGGCGGCAAGCCACGGCACCAGCGGAATCGCCCTGGCGGTGATGGCGACCACCTTCACGCTGGTCGCGGTCTTCGTCCCGGTGGCCTTCATGCAGGGCATCGTCGGCCAGTTCTTCCGGCAGTTCGGCCTGACCATCACCGTGGCGGTGCTCATCTCGCTGTTCATCGCCTTCTCGCTCGACCCGATGCTCTCCGCCCGCCTGGCCAAGGCGCGCAAGCCGGGAGAGGAGGAGCACGAGGGGGCGGTGACGCGGACGCTGCGGCGCGGCTTCGAGGCGACCGAGCGGGCCTACGGCGCCTCGCTGACGCTGGTGCTGCGCCACCGGTTCCTCACCATGGCGGCGGCGCTGGCGCTCCTGGGCGGCAGCGTCTGGCTCGGGAAGCGGCTGGGCACCGAGTTCATGCCCCGCGAGGACCGCAGCGAGGCCATCGTCAACATCGAGTACTCGCCCGGCACCAGCCTGGAGACGACCTCGCAGCGCAGCGCGGTGCTCGAGGAGCAGGTCCGCCAGCTCCCCGGCGTGACCGCGGTCTACTCGACGGTGGGCTACCAGGACGACTCCCGGCGGGCGCGCTGGCGCGTGAAGCTGGTGGACAAGGCGACGCGGGCCGACAACGTCTGGGCGTACCAGGCGCGCATCCGCAGCATCCTCTCGACCGACCCCAAGCTGACCGGCTCGTCGGTCTCGGACACGCCCATCCTCGAGGGCATCGGCGACTACGCGCCGATCATCATGCGGGTGAGCGGCCCGGACATGGGCGTCCTGCGCAAGGAGGGCAAGGCGCTCGAGGAGCTCATGAAGCAGGTGCCGGCGCTGGCGGACGTGCAGTTCAAGGACAGCCCCGGCAAGCCGGAGCTGCAGGTGGACGTCAAGCGCGAGGAGGCGGCGCGGGCGGGCATCCCGGCGGGCATGGTGGCGCTGCAGGTGCGGCTGGCGACCCAGGGCGAGGTGGCCGGGAAGATCCGCGAGGGCAAGCACGAGGCGGAGATCCGCGTGCGGCTCAGCGGCGAGGACCGCGGCTCCGCCGAGGCGCTGGAGCGGCTGTGGGTGATGACGCCGCGTGGGCCGATGGCGCTCTCGCAGGTGGCGGGCCTGAAGACGGCGGAGGGCCCGGCGGTCATCGAGCGGCAGGGGCGTGAGCGGTCGCTGCCGGTGGTCGCGGAGATCAAGCCCGGGCACGACATGGGGGAGGCCATCAAGGACCTGCATGCCAAGCTCGACGCGCGGGCGCTGCCCGAGGGTTACTCGCTGACGTGGGACGGCGTGCAGGAGGAGCAGCGCGACACCTTCGAGAACATGGCGTTGGCGCTGGCGGTGGCGGTGGCGTTCATCTTCATCGTGCTGGCGAGCCAGTTCGAGTCGCTGATCCACCCCTTCACCATCATGTTGTCGCTGCCGCTGGCGGTGGTCGGCGCGCTGGGGGCGCTCTATCTGACGGGGAAGACCATCAGCATGGGGTCGCTCATCGGGCTCATCCTGCTGATGGGGCTGGTGACCAAGAACGCCATCTTGTTGGTGGACGGCGCGCTGCAGCACCTGCGCGAGGGCGACACGCCGGACGAGGCGATCGGCAAGGCGGGGCCGCGGCGGTTGCGGCCGATTCTGATGACCAGCGCGGCGATGGTGCTGGGCATGCTGCCCACGGCGCTGGGGCGCGGGATGGGGAGTGAGTTCCGCTCGCCGATGGCGATCGCGGTGATCGGCGGCGTCATCACCTCGACCATGCTCACCCTGTGGGTGGTGCCGGTGGTCTTCACGTGGATCGAGCGGCTGAGGTTCGGGAAGGGCAGGGCGTCGCTGGACGCGGCGAAGGAGCCCGAGGGGAAACGGGAGGCGGCATAGCGCCGTCCGCGTCGTTTCTTCCGTCCGACCCGACCCCGACTCCGACTCCACCCCACCCCACCCCGACCTCAACGCCCGAGGTGTAGTACCCGGCCTCCGCGCCGGGGTCGGGCAACCGCCTGGAAGAGACAGTCCGAGGCGCGCCTTGGACGCGTGAATTTCAAAGTTGTCGGAATCGGCAATCGCGCCTCGGATTCTCAATTCTGTGAGGGTGCCCCCGGCGCGGAGGCCGGGTACTACACATCATTCGCGTTCGAAGTACGTTCCGGGATGACGAGACTCCACAGCCGAATGGCATTCCCAATCGAGGAAGCGCTACAAGAACCGCCATGGAAACCACCGTCCCAGCCCAAGTCGTCATCCTCGGCGCCAACGGCGACCTCACCGCCCGCAAGCTCGTCCCGGCGCTCTCGTCGCTGGTCGCGAAGGATCGCCCCAAGGGCGGCTTCTCGCTGGTCGGCGTCTCCCGCCGTCCGAAGACCGACGACTCCTTCCGCGCCGAGCTGCGCGAGCTGCTCCCCGAGGACGCCAGGAAGGGCTTCGATGCCCTCGCCCCGCGCATCCACTACGTCCAAGGCGACGTCGGCGAAGCCGGCGACGTCACCCGGCTCGCCCAGCGCCTCAACACCCTCGACGCCCGCCCCGAGGTCGGCCGGCTCTTCTACCTCTCGCTCAAGCCCGATCTCTTCGCCCCCGCCGTCGCCGGCCTCTCCCGCGGCGGCCTCCTCAACCGGCGCGACGACGGCGCCTGGCGCCGGGTCATCGTCGAGAAGCCCTTCGGCACCGACCTGCCCAGCGCCCGCGCCCTCAACCGCTCGCTGCAGGAGTGGCTGCGCGAGGACCAGATCCTCCGGATCGACCACTACCTGGGCAAGGAGACGGTGCAGAACCTCTTCGCCTTCCGCTTCCACAACGCCATCTTCGAGCCGCTCTGGAACCGCCAGCACGTCGAGTTGGTGCAGATCACCGTGGCCGAGGACCTGGGCATGGAGCACGGCCGCGCCGGCTACTACGACACCACCGGCGCGCTGCGCGACATGGTCCAGAACCACATGCTGCAGATCCTCTCCCTGGTGGCGATGGAGCCCCCGTCCTCGCTCTCCCCGGAGGCAATCCGCGCCCAGAAGCTGGCCGTGCTCAAGGCGCTGCACATCCCGCGCGGGCGCGACGCCTCCTGCCGCTGCGTGCGCGCCCGCTACTCCGCCGGCGAGATCGGCGGCAAGCCCGTCCCCGGCTACTTCCAGGAAGAAGGCGTCGCGGCGGACTCGATGACCGAGACGTTCGTGGCGCTGCGGACCACCGTCGAGACCTGGCGCTGGAGCGGCGTGCCCTTCCTCTTGCGCCACGGCAAGCGCCTGCCGCGCCGCTTCACCGAGGTGAAGGTCCAGTTCCGCGTCCCGCCGCTCGAGCTCTTCACCGCCGAGGACCGGGTGGCGGTCTCCCCGCTGCGCAAGTTCGGCCCCTCGGGCGAGGCCTGCCGGCTGCGGCCCAACGTGCTGACGCTCTCCATCCAGCCGCGCGAGGCGCTCTCGCTCTCCTTCGGGCTCAAGGCTCCGGGCAGCACGATGTCGATGGTCCCCGCCGAGTTCGCCTTCGACTACAAGGACCGCTTCGGCGGTACGACCACGCCGGCCTACGAGCGCCTGCTGCTCGACGCGCTGCAGGGCGACCTGACGCTGTTCCTCCACGCCGAGGAGGTGGAGGCGAGCTGGCACTTCGCCGACACCATCCGCACGAAGTGGCAAGGCCCGGATGCGCCGCCGATGCGCGAGTACGCCGCCGGCACCTGGGGACCCGCCGAAGCCGAGAACCTCTTCGAAGGCTGCGAGGGAGGCTGGTCCGTTGGCTGACCGGCGAATCGTCGTCGCCGCGGACGCCGTCGCCGAGGCGGGCTCGCTGCTGGCGCGCTCGCTCGAGGCGTTCGACCGCCCACGCCTGGCGATTCCTGGCGGATCGGCCGTGCGAGCGCTGGCCAAGGTCCCGACGGCGCTCTGGCCGCGGGTCCGCCTGACCTGGGTGGACGAGCGGTGCGTCGACTTCGCCGACAGCAGCTCGAACCGCGGCGAGGCGCACCGCGCCGGCCTGCTGACGTCGGCCCCGGTCTTCGAGCTCCCGCTATACCTCGATCAAGAGACGCCCGAGGCGGCCTGTGTACGCGTCCGCGCCGGGCTCGAGGCGCAGCTCCAGTCGGCCCTGGACGTCGCGCTGCTGGGGATGGGCGAGGACGGCCACGTCGCGTCGTTGTTCCCAGGACGGGCGGCCGAGGGAGAGCTGGTGGCGGCGGTCCTCGACAGCCCCAAGCCGCCGCCGCGGCGCATCACCCTGACGCTGCCGATGCTCCAGACCGCGAAGTCGGTGATCCTGCTGGCCACGGGCGAGGGCAAGCGGGCGGCGTTGCAGCGGCTCTTGAAGGGCGAACCCGCGCTGCCCGCGAGCGCGCTGGAATCGATGATCATCGTGACCGACCTTGGAGGACTTCGATGAGCGAACTGAACGACGTCGGTGTGATCGGCCTGGGCGTGATGGGCGGCAACCTGGCGCGCAACTGCGCGAGCCGCGGCTACCGGGTGGGCGGCTTCGACCGCAACCTCGAGGGTGGGCGCAAGCTCGCGGCCGAGCACCCCGAGGCGCGCCTCGCGATCGCGCCCACGCTCGCCGAGCTGGTCAAGGGCCTGGAGCGTCCCCGGCGGATCATCGCGCTGGTCAACGCCGGCGCGCCGGTCGACTCGGTGATCGACTCGCTCGACGCGCTGCTCGAGGAGGGCGACGTGATCGTCGATGCCGGCAACAGCCTCTACGCCGACACCGAGCGCCGCCTGGTGCGCAGCAAGGACCGGCCGTGGCGATTCGTCGGGATGGGCATCTCCGGCGGCTCCGAGGGCGCGCTCAAGGGCCCGGCCATCATGCCCGGCGGCGACCCCGCCTCGTACGAGCGCCTGCGGCCGCTGCTGGAGGCCATCGCGGCCAGGAGCGACTCGGGCGCGTGCGTGACCTGGTGTGGGCGCGGTTCGGCCGGGCACTTCGTGAAGATGGTCCATAACGGCATCGAGTACGGCGACATGCAGCTCATCGCCGAGACGGTGATGCTGCTGCGCGGCGGCCTGGGCCTGCCCGCCGACGAGGCCGCGGCCATCTTCTCGCGGTGGAACGAGGGCGAGCTCGGCAGCTACCTCGTGGAGATCACCGCAGACATCCTGCGCGCGCCCGACCCCGAGACGCCGGGAGCGCTGCTGCTCGACGCCGTCCTGGACCAGGCCGGGCAGAAGGGCACCGGGAAGTGGACGGCCATCGCCGCCGCCGAGATGGGCGTCGCCATCCCGACCATCGCCGCCGCGGTGGACGCGCGGAACCTGAGCGCCGGGCGGGCGCTGCGCGTGCAGTTCGAGACGGCGGTGGGCGGCACGGCGGGCAAGCTCGCGGGCGTGTCGCCGCAGGACCTGCAGGACGCGCTCTACGCCTCCAAGATCGCCAGCTACGCCCAGGGCTTCGCCATGCTCGGCCGCGCCAGCGCCGAGCGGGACTACGGCACCGACCTCGCCGAGGTCGCCCGAATCTGGACGGCCGGCTGCATCATCCGCGCGCGGTTCCTGGAGCGGGTGCGCGAGGCGTTCGCCGCGCAGCCGGCGCTGGAGATGCTCGCGCTCTCGCCCGACTTCGCCGGGGAGCTGCAAAAGCGCGAAGGCGCGTGGCGGCGGGTGGTGTCGGCGGCGACGAGCGCCGGCCTGCCCATCCCCGGCCTGTCCGCCTCGCTCGCCTGGTTCGACACGCTGCGCACCTCGCGCGGGACCGGCGCAGTCATCCAGGCCCAGCGGGACTACTTCGGCAGCCACACCTACGAGCGCACGGACAAGCCGGGCGTGGCGGTGCACACGGATTGGCCACGATCCCGCCCTGCGTAAGATAGGCAGCTGCTTTGTGACATGACCTTGCTGAAGGTATGTCGGTAACCATCAACATGGCCGGCCAAAGATAGGACCGGATCCACCGACAAACCGCGCGTTCGTCGTGCTCAGCTCTCAGTTCGGCCCGAGGTAGACGCAGCGCGCGTTGACGCACTCTAGGCCGCCGGTGCAGCAGTCGGCGGTCACGGTGCAGCGGTCGAACTCCGGTGAGCAGCCCGAGTGCGTGCTGGTGCAGGTGCCGCCGAGCTCGCTCTGCACGCAGTAGCCGCCGCAGCACTGGTCGCCGCTCTCACAGGAGCTGCCGTCGGTCCGGCAGGGGTCGACCACCCAGAACCCGCGCGTGTTGCCGGCCAGGATCTCCTGGGCCGGCAGGTAGAACGCCGGGTGGCTCGGGTCGGTGCCCGGCGCGGCGTCGAGGTCGATGGCCGCAACCCACAGTTTCTTGGTGGTCGTCAGCGAGACGAGGTCGTGCTCGCGCGGGTCGCTCCACCACGGGTCGATGGTGGCGACGTTGCCGTACAGGCGCCGGCTCATGAAGACGACCCAGGCGTAGCCGCCCGAGGGCAGCGGGCAGACGGTGGGCTCGAAGTTCAAGGTCGAGTCGTCGGAGTGCGAGGCAGGTCCGGTGGGCAGTCCGACGCCGTTGAGCCGGTCCAGCCGCGCCGAGGTGCCCGCCAGGTCCGTCCACCACAGCTCGCCGCGGGCGCCGTTGCGGGTGGCGAACAGCTCGCCGCTCGAGTTGCCGGGCAGCACCTTCTGGAAGACGACCCCGCCGTTGGTGGGCAGGAACGAGGGCCAGGCCGGCGGGCGGTCGGCGGTGCTCGCATAGAGCACGGTGGGGGCCGAGAAGCCGTGCGTCGCATGGTCGTAGTCCATGAGCACGAGCTTGGTGTGGTCGCCCGCGCCGATGGCGGCATTGCCGGGCCCGGCAATGAAGTTGAAGGCGACGTGCTTGCCGTCGGGCGAGAAGGACGGGAAGCCGGCCTGGGTGAGGAATTCAGAGAGCCCTGGCGCCGCGAGCTGGGTGCCGCTCGGCAGGTCGTAGAGCGCGGTGTCGTAGGGGATGCCGAAGTACTCGGTGGCGTGGCTCAAGAGGCCCACGCTTCCGTCGGGGTAGAGGCCGGCGAACTTGAAGTCCGCGCCGGCGGCGTACGGGGTCTCGGCGTAGCCGTTCTTCAGGTCGTAGCTGGAGGAGGCGTCGTAGTTCTCGCCGTGCTGCACGACCATGCGGCTGCCATCGGCGGAGACCGAGTGGCAGACGCGGCAGCTCTCATGGCCGCCGTCCTTGCCGGCGACGAGTGTGGGGTCGGTGCGGCCGGGCTTGATGGCCAGCGTGGCGCCACCGAACCGCCCGTCGCCTCCCTTGGCGCCGTCGTAGTTCTTGGCGAGGTTGGTGCCGTAGGACTGGTAGTAGACGACGCCCTTGAGCGGGCCCTTGGAGATCTTCCACGTCTCCGTGAGCGGCCCGTAGGCCCGGCCACCGGAGGCGAGGACGATCTCCATCGTCAGCGAGCCGCCCGCTGCCGCGTTGGTGGCGGTCTCCCAGGCGTCTTGGGGAATCGGGTGGCGTTGGTAGGGCGCGCCAGGCGCGAGCGCGCCGGGGCGGCCGAAGTAGCCGCGCCAGTCGAAGTTGGAGCAGGACAGGTGGATGCGCACCGCCTCAGCCGAGTTGAGCAGCGACGGCGTTCCGGCCCATTGGAGCAGCGGCGCGAGCTGGGCCAGCGGCCAGACGGTGCCGTCGTACGGGTAGAGCATCGCGAGCGAGGAGTCGGCCTGCGGAGGCGAGTCGAGGACCGCCTTGACCGGGTCGGAGACGGCGGGGCCGGGTCCCTCGCCGCCGACGCCTGCCCAACCGCCCGGGCCGAAGCCGCCGTCCGGCCCGGCAGCGCCGTTCTCCTCGGCGGTGATCTTGATGGTGATCGTCGTGGAGACCGACGTGCCCTCGGAGGTGGCGGTGACCTGGCCGACGCCGGCGGCGCTCCCGCTGGGGACGAACGTTCCGCCGGGCTGGACGGCTCCGAGCTCGGGGCGGTCGATGGAGAACTGGGCGGAGACGACGACGCCCGCCTTCTTCACCACGAACGCGACGGTGGGGTAGGGCAGCCCCGAGAGCGTGACTACCGGATCCGCCGGCTCGATCGTCAGCGCCCCAGGTTGGCTGCCGCCGTCGGTCGAGGCGGCGTCGGTCGGCTTCGAGATCGAGCCGTCGGGGAGGCTGAGGAGGCCTGTGCCGCAGTCGCAGCCGCTCGCCGAGGCGAGGAAGGCGAGCAGCACGAAGGTGAAGTGGAAAGCAGGATGCGTCGAGCGTGGGCCCATCGACGTTCACCTCGGGAATCCGCACGGCTGGCGGTGGGGCCACGAGCATAGCGCCGGCCGGGGAACCGCGGGCTCTGGGACGCTGTCTCACCCGCACAGAACGCCGCTCCCGATTCCTTTCGAGCTCTTCAGGAGGCCCGACGTCATGTCCGAGCCCAACGACGCCTTTGCGTCCAAGTCCCGTCGCTTCCTCGTGTCGCCGAGGGTCGCCATCCCAGGTGGGCTGGTCGTCGTCGTCGGCCTCGGGTTTGCGGTCGCCTTCCAGATGGGCGTCTTCGAGTCGCCGCTGGCCCAGGAGAAAGTGGGCGCTCTGGATGAGGCGGGGAGCGCCGCACGCGAGGAAGGCACGCTGGGCTCCCGCGAGGTCGCCGAGGACGATTCCAACGTCAACCCGGCGGACCGGAAGACAGTCGTCGCTCCGAGCGCATCAGCTGAAATCGTCGACTACCACCGCTCGGCCGACCTCATCGCCAAGGACCAAGTGGCGCGTTCGGGTCTGCTGGCGCTCTTTGGCCAAGAGGGGGTCGGCGGCGATATCGATGGCGCCATCGGAAACCCGTTCGGCTCGAGGGCCGACGAAGCAGGAATGATGGGAGCTCTCGCAAGCCGGGGCGAGCTCGGCATTTCAGGGACTGGAAGCGGCGGAGGTGGCCTCGCCGGCACCGTCGGAATCGGAGGCATCGGCACCAAGGGCCGTGGAGTCGGAACCTCCGCCTTCGGCGCGGGAGGCGTGGGCTTCTACCGAACGACACGGGAAGTGCCTGCGGCTGAGCCGCTCAAGGCCGGCGCCACCGACGACAACGCCGAGTTCGACAAGTTCGTCCAGTTCCTCCTGTCTTGGAGCGACCGCGGCGACACGGGCGTGGCCAACCTGGTCGACGTCCGCGACCGTCGCTACGTGAGGGTGGTGGACGCCAAGGGCCTGCCGATTCCCACGGCCAGTGTCCGCATCGTCGACGAGCGCGGCCAGAGCGCGACCAGCGGGACGACCTACGGCGACGGTCGCGTCCCGTTCTATCCCCGCGCCCACCGCATGTCCGGCGAGCCCACGACCTACGCCGTCGAGGCGAGCTTCGGCGGCCAGAAGGCCCGCGCCTCCTGGGACGGCACCAAGGACCTGACGCTCTCCTTCGAGGCCGACCGCGCGATCAACGGCGCCATCCAGCTCGACGTGCTGTTCGCGCTCGATACCACCGGCTCGATGAGCGACGAGATCGACCGCATCAAGGCCACGCTACTCACCGTCACCGACCGCCTGCGCGGCCTCACCCAGAAGCTCGACCTTCGCTACGGCGCGGTTCTCTTCCGCGACCTGGGCGACGACTACGTCACGCGCCCCATCGCCTTCACCAGCGACGTCCGCACCTTCATGCAGACCTTGCAGAAGGTCGAGGCGGGCGGCGGCGGCGACGAGCCGGAGTCGGTGAACCGCGCGCTGGCCGAGGCCGTGGCCGCCAAGTGGCGCCCCGGAGCGGCCAAGGTGGTCTTCCTCATCGGCGATGCGCCTCCGCACATGGACTACGAAGGCGACGTCGGCTACGGGCAGACGATGAAGGCCGCGCTGGCCAAGGGCATCCGCGTGCACTCCATCGCCGCCAGCGGCTTGAGCGCCCTGGGGACGCTGGTCTGGCGGCAGGTCGCCCAGTACACCCGGGGCAAGTTCGTGTTCATCGAGTACGGCAGCGCCCAGGCCACGGCAGCCGCGCACGGCGTCACCGGGAACTTCAAGAGCAACAATCTCGACGACATCCTCTACCAGCAGATTCGCGACGAGCTGAAAGGGTGGGGCCGGGCCGACCGACACCCCGAGCTCGTCGAGGGGCAGCAGGCCGCGGCGCCAGAGCCAGCCGGCGAGAAGTACGCCGGGCCCATCCAGCTGCATCCGCGCGCCAAGTAGCTATCTGCGGATGGCGCTGCGAAGCGCCTGGATGAGGGCCTGTCCCTGGGCGAGGAAGGTCGGCAGGTCGTCCGTGCCGACCGCCTTGCTGGCGCGGCAGAACGCGATCCGGTCCGGCAGCACGTCCAGGCAGGGTGTGACGCGCGCATCCTCGATCTGGACGAACTGCGAGATGGTGGCTTTGGAGAAGAGCCTGAGGACGGCCGCCTCGTCCTCGGCCTGCACGGTGTACGAGAGGCTGAAGTAGGTCTCGTCGTCGGAGCTCGTCTCGGGGTGGGGCTGCTTGAAGTGGAGCTTGCGCAGCTGCACCTCGGCGAGGCGCTCGGTGCCGCGGGGCTGGACGACCATGCGCGGCAAGCCGTGCTCTCCGTGGAAGACGGCGACGGTCTCCACGTGCGAGGCACGGGCATCGCCCGGGTTGGCCAGCCCGAGGTCGATGATCGACAGCTCACCGTGTGCGGTGGTGCCGCGGATGGCGGCGACCACGCGCGACCAGTCGAAGACCGTGCCCTGGAGCACGAACTTCGCGTAGGCCTCGAGCCCGGGGACCGGCGTCAGCCCGAGCGGGGCGCCGGCCGCGGCGAGCTCGCGACTTCGAGGCGGCTTTGCGCGGCGCCGGAAGAGAGAGAACGGGTTCACGGGGCCGGATGGTAGCCGGGATCACTTGCGGACGATCGCGTCGATCGTCCGGCTCGTGCCGGTGACGGTGAGCCGGTAGGCGTCGAACTCGAGCGGGCCCTGGCCCGTGAAACGCACGAGCGTGCCCTCCGCGGTCGCGGGTTCAATGCAGCCTCGCTGGTCCGCGCGGGTGCAGGCAGGCAAGGCGCTGCCGGCCTCGCGGAAGCCGTCGGCGAAGCTCGTGGTCAGCTCCAGCCGGTAGCTCGTCCCGTCGCGCTCGGTGAACGAGCCCTCGGCGCCGGCGAAGACGAGCAGGACGCGCCGGCCTTCGACCGCGGCGAGGTCGACGATCGGAGGCTGCGCGGGCAAGAGCGTCTGTACGCCTTCGACGAGCATGGGCACGAGGCTGCCGGCGCGGGCGAAGACGGGAATCTCGGTCATCGGCGCGTCGACGCTCTGGTCGGCCGGACCGGAGATCGCCGGTCCGCCCGAGAGCGGCAGCCACTTTCCAGGAGGGAAGTGCACCAGCCGCGAGCTCGCGCCCTGCTCGACGACCGGAGCCACCAGCAGCGCCGGACCAAGCAGGTATTCCTCCATCTCGTCCCAGCCATCGCCGTCTTCCGGGAAGGCGAGCGGCAGCGCGCGCATCAGCGGCAACCCGGTGGCCTCGGCGATCGACGCGCCGCCGTCGAGGTAGGGGAAGAGCCGGATGTGGAGCTGCGCCCAGCGCTTGTAGTGGGCCAATGTCTCCGCGTCCTGGCCGAACCACCATTGGTTCTTCGGGTCGGTGCCGTGGTGCGTGCGCATCACCGGCGAGAGCGCCCCCAGCGTCGTCCAGCGGAAGAACAGCTCCTTGGTGGCCGGCGGGTTGGTCCCGCTCTGGTAGCCGCCGATGTCGTGGGCGCAGGTGGAGACGCCGGCGAGGCCCAGCCCCAGGCAGATGGGGACCACGGTGGGAAGCCCGTCGTCCTTCTGGAAGTCGGTGCGCTGATCGCCCGCCCAGTAGATGGGCGTGAACTCGGTGGAGCCCAGCCAGCCGGAGCGCGCGAAGAAGACGCGCTGGCGTCCGTCGGCCTTTCGCTCCTCGAGCACTTCGTGGCTCAGCCGCGACCACTCCGCCGAGTAGCGGTTGTGGGCAGCGAGCGGATCCTCCCCGGAGTCGAGCACCGCGTCGTAAGGGAGCCACTCGCCGAAGTCGGTCATCCAGCCGTCGAAGCCGACGTCCAGCGCCTTGCGCAGGTAGCCCTTGATCCACTCGCGCGTCGCCGGCCGCGACAGGTCCGCCAGGCCCGAGGGCTTGAAGAGGATTCCCTGGAACAGGTACGGCTCCGAGCCCGAGCCGCTGGCCTTCTTCACCAAGTGCCCGTCTTTGAGCGCCTCGGCGTAGACGCGCGTGTCCTGGTTGATGAACGAGTTGAAGTAGGCGTGCCACGCGAAGCCCTGGGAGTGCAGCTCCGACGCCAGCGTCGTCGCGTCGGGGTAGAGCGTCGGGTCCAGGTCCCACTCCTCCCTGAGCCGGTAGCCGGTCATCTCCCAGCTGCCGCCGCGGAAGTCTTCGGTCCAGATGGCCGAGGAGGGGATGGCGTTGTCGCGCAGCAGCGCGGCGATCTTGCGGACCTCGTCGGGCCCAAAGATGGCGTCGTTCCAGGGTGCGAAGGCCATGGGCGGAGGCTGCGGCGGGCGGCGCAGCACGCCCGCGGTGGCCCGCTCCAGCGCCTGGGCCGGAGTGCCGCCGGCGTAGAGCCGAGAGCCGGAGCTCGTCGCCCCAGGTCTCCATGCGGAAGACGTCGCTCTTCTTGGAGCACAGCTCGAAGACCGAGCGCCGGTCGGACTCGACGACACCGACGTAGCCGCGGCTCGACAGCCAGGTCGGCAGTCCCATGTAGCTCGTGTGGCGGGCGCCCTCGACGTACCAGAGCGGCGGCGGATCGTCGGTGTCCGACTTCCCGATGCCCTGCTCGCTGGTCCAGATGGGGACGGTGTGGCCACGGTGGTCGAGCGCGTCGGTCTGCGCGCCAAAGCCCAGGAAGCGGTCGGTGGCCTCGCAGGCGAACGACAGCGAGAGCCGGTTCATCAGCGGGTTGCCGGCCTTGAAGGTCAGGAGCAGCGCGCCTCCGGCCGGCGAGGACGCGGTCAGCGTCGCGACGGCCGCGCCCTCGGAGTCGACGAAGGCAGCGGCGGTCTCGTCCAGGCGGGGCGCGCCGCGCCAGGGCTGGTCGCCGTCGGTGACCTTGAAGTAGCCGAACTGCATCTCCCAGGTCTCGTAGGCGCGGCGGACGGCGAGCGGGGAGTCCACGCCGGAGCCGCCCATCGTCGACTCGAGGAAGGCGTGCTCGGGGTGGGCGGCGGAGGAGACGCGAAGGGCGCCGTCCTTGCTCTCCACGCGGAAGCCGCCGACTTCGAGCCAGGGGACCGAGCCGTCGGGCTGGGACTGGGAGGCATCCGGGCGATTCGCCGGCGTGGGACCGCGAGGGCAAGCCGACAGGGCTGCGGCGAGAAGGATGGCGACGGCAAGTCGGGAGAGCATTGGGGCGCAAGGTTAACGCGGGCCCCGGCGAGCGTGCGACCTGGCAGACCGCCGCCTGCCGCGGTCTGTCTTCGCGAGCCTCATCTTGTCGGGCATGGAGGCAGCGTCACCGGAGCTGCGCGAGCGGAGCGAGAGGGCCCGAAGGGTCGACGACCTGCGCGCGCTGCTGCGCCGGGCCGACGACGCCTACTACCTGCTCGACCAGCCGTTGATGCCGGACGCCGACTACGACGCCCGGATGCGGGAGCTACGGGCGCTCGAGGAGCAGTACCCGGAAGCTCTCGTCCCCGGACAGCCCGACCCAGCGCGTCGGTACACGGCCCTCGGATCTCTTCGCTCCGGTGCGTCACGCGGTGCCGATGCTGTCCCTTGACAACGCCTTCTCGCTGGACGAGTTGCAAGCGTGGTACGCCCGAGTGGAGCGCGAGGCGGGGCAGGCGCCACCGCTCTTCTGCGAGCTGAAGATCGACGGGCTGGCGGTGGCGCTGACCTACGAGCAGGGAGTCTTCGCTCGCGGCGCCACCCGGGGCGACGGCGCGGTGGGCGAGGACGTGAGCGCCAACCTGCTGACCCTCGGCGACGTTCCCCGCCGGCTCTCCATGCCAGAATCCGCCGCGGCGACTGGAGGTGCGCGGAGAGGTGTACATGCCCTTCGCCGCTTTCGAGGCGCTCAACGCCGAGCTCCGTTCGCAGGGACAGCGCCCGTTCGCGAACCCGCGCAATGCAGGCGCGGGCTCGCTGCGGCAGAAGGACCCACGGGTCACCGGGCGGCGCAGGCTCGGTCTGTGGGTCCACGGCGTGGGGTTGGCAGAGGGCTTGGAGCTGGAGCGGCACTCGCAGGCCCTGGAGTGGCTCGCGCGGGCGGGGCTACCGGTCGCCGCGACGTCAGCGACCGCCGCGTCGCTCGAGGAGGCCTGGGCGTTCTGCGCGCGCTGGGACGCCGGCCGGGGCTCGCTGGGCTTCGCGGTGGACGGAGTGGTCCTCAAGGTCGACGACCTGCGCCTTCGCGAGGAGCTGGGCGCCACTGCGCAGGCGCCGCGCTGGGCAGTCGCCTACAAGTTCGCGGCGGAGGAGCGCACGACGCTCCTGCACCGGATCGAGGTCCACACCGGGCGCAGCGGAAAGGTGACGCCCTTCGCGTTCCTCGAACCCGTCTCGGTCGGTGGGGCCACGGTGAGCCTGGCCACGCTGCACAACGAAGGCGAAGTCCGGCGCAAGGACGTACGCGAAGGTGACACGGTGATCGTCCGGCGCGCCGGCGAGGTCATCCCGGAGATCGTCGGGCCGGTGCGCGAGCGGCGCCCGGCCAACGCGTGGCCCTGGCGCTTCCCCGAGACCTGCCCCTCTTGCGGAGCGAGGCTGGTCCGGCTTCCTGGCGAGGCTGACTGGCGCTGTCCCAACCGGACCGGATGTCCCTCGCAGTCCATCGAGTGGCTCTTCCACTGGGCCTCCCGCGGGGCGATGGACATCGACGGGCTCGGCTACCAGACCGGCCTCATGCTGCTCGAGCGCGGGCGGGTGCGCGACCCGGCCGACCTCTATTCGCTGACCGAGCAGGATCTGGCGGCACTCCCGGGACTCGGGCCGAAGTCGGCGCGGTCGCTCCTCGAAGGGATCGCACGCTCCAAGGATCGCCCTGTGTGGCGGCTCCTCGTGGCGCTCAACCTGCGCCATGTCGGCCCAGGGGTTGCGCGGAAGCTGACCGCGGCCTTGCCGTCGCTGGACGCGCTGGCCGCGGCCTCGCTCGAGGAGCTGCGGTCCGCCGAGAGCATCGGCCAGGAAATCGCCCGAAGCGTCCACGACGGCCTGCGCGAGCCCTGGATGCAGGAGCTGGTGAGCAAGCTCCGGCGCGCAGGCGTCCGTCTCGTCGACCATGAGCCGGACCGAGGGAAGTCGGGGCCGTTGCAGGGAATGAGGGTGGTGCTGACCGGGACCTTCGCTTCGATGACGCGGACCCAGGCCGAGCAAGCGGTTCAGCAGGCTGGAGGATTCGTCGCCTCGAGCGTGTCGAAGCGGACGAGCTTCGTGGTCGCGGGCGAAGGGCCAGGCACCAAGCTGAAGCGCGCGAGAGCTCGGAGTCGACGTCATCGACGAGCCGGAGTTCCTGCGCCGGCTCGGTCGCGCGTGAGCCGCCTCAGCCCCGGCGCGGCCCCCGCTCGGAGAGCATCACCTCGAGCGAGTCGCGCTGCAGGGTGGCGGAGAGCGCGGTCTCCTTGCTGACGCGACCGGCCTTCACCAGCTCCGCGAGCGCCGCCTCCAGCGTCACCATGCCCTCGTCCGCACCAATCTCCATCTGCGTCGCGAGCAGCTGCGTGCGGCCCTCGCGGATGAGCGAGGCGACGGCGTGGTTGACGCCGAGGATCCCCACCGCCGGGACGCGCCCGCCGTCGGTGGACGGGAGCAGGTGCTGGACCACGACGTGGCGCAGCACCGAGGCCAGCTGCACGCGCATCGAGGTGCGGTCCATCTCGGGCAAGGCGTTGACCACCCGCTCGATGGCGCCCATCGCGCTGCCGGCGTGGATGGTCGACAGGACCAGGTGCCCGGTCTCGGCAGCGGTCAGCGCCAGCTCAATCGTCTCCGGGTCGCGCATCTCGCCGACCAGGATGACGTCCGGGCTCTCGCGCAGCGCCGCGCGCAGGCCGTCGGCGAAGCTGCGCACGTGTGTGCCGACCTCGCGCTGGTGGACCACCGCCGCTCCCGCCGGGAACTGGTACTCGATGGGGTCTTCGAGCGTCAGCACGTGGCAGGGGCGCGCCTGGTTGACCAGCTCCATCAGCGCCGCGAGCGTGGTCGAGAAGCCAGTCGACGGGGCGGAATCCGGCAACGATTGCCGTATTCTTTGCCGGATTCGGCGATCTGGAAGACGGCGCCTCAGAATCCGGCAATGGTTGCCGGAATCGTTGCCAGACTCACGAACCTACCGCGCGTCATGGCAGCAAGATCTCGTAGCGCGTCGCTCGCCCCGCGCCCGTCGCGCGCAACAACCCCAGCTCGGTGAGTCTCTTAAGATGGAACCTGGCGGTACGCTCTGGGACCTCCATCGCCCCCTGGTATTCGGCGGTCGTGACCCTATCTCGCGTCATCAGCCAAGCCCAGCCAGCACGCTCCGCGCCGCTCAGCTTCGCGAACAGCTCCTCGCTCACGCCCGCGCTGGCCGACGTAGCGTCGGGATACAGCGTCAGGACAACGTAGGGCGCCTTGTACGTATAGGACGGCAACGGGAGACCTGCGGCACGCGCTCGAGCCCTCATGGATTTGAGCCCGAGCCCGCGTTCCTCGGCCAGCTTCATCTTGGCGAAGACGAAGTGCATCGCTGGGTTTCGGCTCAGCATCGGCGCCTCGAACGCCCGTAGCTGATCCATCGTAACGGGCGCGACCGGAGCGCCGGGACTCATCACCATGACCTTCCCGGTGCTGGCCACGAAGCTGGCACTTCGCTCCCTTGATTGAGTAGTCGCGGTGTACGAGCGCGTTGACGATGCCCTCACGCAGGAGCTCGAAGAAGGTCTCGCGAAGCTCCCTTCGCTTGGTGGCGGTGCGCGTGACGGGGTTCGGCAGCTTGTCCTTCAGCCACTGGATGGCCTGCCCTGGGACGTCGACCGCGGGACCTTCGAAGTCGCGCGGCTCTTCCGTGCCGTCGTCGTAGTCGATTGTTCCGAGCAGCCCTGCCTGCGGAAGGAGGATGCGAGGTTCCTTGCCGAAGAGCAGGTCCCAAAGCCGGTCGGAACGAGCTTCCCTTTCTGCTCCGCGAGCAATCCCTGTTGCGAGAGCCGCCGGTAGAGTGACGGGAGATCGCGCGCGTTCGTCTTGCCCACGGCGGCCCGATACTCCTCGAGCGCGCGCCGCTCCAGGTCACTTATCGCCGCTCCTCGCAGCGCTACTTCGAACTCCGACAGTGCCGACGGCAGCTTCCCGCGCCCGTCACGCGCGGCGGCCGCTCGCTCCTCGGCCTGCCCAATGAAATCCCTGTTCGTTTCGCGAATGCGTTCCTGAAGGTCGCGGTCGAACAGATGCACTTTCACCCCGCGATCCTGTAGGTACTTGATCCCCTTGCGATCGACCGTGGGATCTGGGTCCTCGATGCCGACCCAGACGTCCTTGATTCTCGCCAGGACGATGCGCTCCGCGCAGCTCAGCTTCGGGTCCCTTCGCGATCCGGGCGCGCATGGCTCGAGGGTGGTGAAGAGAACCGCGTCGTCGAGCCTGGCATCCCGGTTCTTGCGCTCGAGAAGCGTGTACTCGGCGTGGTCGCCATCGCGGAGTTCGCTGCGGCTGGCCGCCTGCGTGGTACCGCGGTTCCAGAGCACCGCACCGACGAGGGGGCTCGCCTTGCCGTCATCGCGCGGCTCCAGGGTCGACTGGTTCATGACGTCGACGGCAAGCTCCATGAGCTCTCGCGGGTCGAAACGCTTGGTCGTCATCACCCGGCCCCCAGCCCTCTCGCGCGCCAGCACTGGGAACGAAAGGGCCGTCTAGGAAGATGCCCGGCTTCGCGTCCTTGCTTGGCACGTCACAGGAGGCTTGCACTGCAGGGCGATGGGGAGTCTACCCCACGATGCAGACACCGGGAGCTAGGTTCTTGGGACCTGGCAGATGAACGCTTGCGCCAATCTGTTGCGACGAGCCGCCTCAGCCCCTGCGCGGCCCCCGCTCGGAGAGCATCACCTCGAGCGAGTCGCGCTGGGAGGTGGCGGAGAGCGCGGTCTCCTTGCTGATGCGCCCGGCCTTCACCAGCTCCGCCAGCGCCGCCTCCAGCGTCACCATGCCTTCGTCCGCGCCGATCTCCATCTGTGTCGCGAGGAGCTGCGTGCGTCCCTCTCGGATGAGCGAGGCGACGGCGTGGTTGACGCCCAGGATTCCCACCGCCGGAACGCGCCCGCCGTCGGTGGAAGGGAGCAGGTGCTGGACCACGACGTGGCGCAGCACCGAGGCCAGCTGCACGCGCATCGAGGTGCGGTCCATCTCGGGCAAGGCGTTGACCACCCGCTCGATGGCGCCCATCGCGCTGCCGGCATGGATGGTCGAGAGGACCAGGTGTCCGGTCTCGGCGGCGGTGAGCGCCAGCTCGATCGTCTCCGGGTCGCGCATCTCGCCGACCAGAATGACGTCCGGGCTCTCGCGCAGCGCCGCCCGCAGGCCGTCGGCGAAGCTGCGCATGTGCGTGCCGACCTCGCGTTGGTGGACCACCGCCGCTCCCGCCGGGAACTGGTACTCGATGGGGTCTTCGAGCGTCAGCACGTGGCAGGGGCGCGCCTGGTTGACGAGTCTCCATCAGCGCCGCGAGCGTGGTCGACTTTCCGCTGCCGGTCGGCCCCGCGAAGAGCACCAGGCCGTTGGGCGAGTCGACGACGCGCTTGAGCGAGCGCGGCAGCCGCAGCTCCTCGAGGGTGGGCACGACATCCCAGATCGGCCGGAAGACGGCGGTCAGGCCGGCTGCGTGGCGGAAGGCGTTGCCGCGAAAGCGGACGGCCCGCCCGCGGTCCGAGACGTGGTGGCTCAAGGCGAAGTCGACGCTGCCGGCCTCCTCGAGCCGGCGCCGCTTGTCCGGGCCCACGCCGGCGGCGAGCGAAGCCAGCAGCTCGGGCTCGTCGAGGATCATCCCCTGCACGCGTGAGAGCGCGCCGCGGACCTTGAGCACCGGGACGCTCCCGGAGGCCACGATGAGGTCCGAGGCGCGGGCCTCGACGGCGCGGTCCAGCAGCGGCGCGAGCAAGCCCAGCCCCTCGACCGGCGCCGAAGCGGGCACGGTGGGCAGCGGGCTCGGCAGGACGGGCGCGGTGGAGGGCTCCGGCAAGTTGGCGATGGCGACGGCGGGGGCAGCCGGAGGAGGGACGAGAGCCGCGACCGGCGCCGCGGGAGAGGCGCCCGGGCGCAGGACGCCGCGGCGGATGACCAGCTTCACCCGGCTGCCTTCCTTGCGGGCCTTGACGACGAAGCTACCGGCGCGGGCGCTCTTGAACTCGGTCTCCAGCGCCTGGCCGGCGGCGAGGCTCGAGCGCTGCTCGGCGCTGAAGAGCTCTTCCTGGAAGGAGGCCATGGTGGCCTCGTCCAGCGGCGGCATCGTCAGCGCGTAGTCGCGGCCGCCCAGGAGCTGCGGCGAGGCGCCCGCCGCGAGGATGAGCCCGTCGGCCTTGCGCAGCTCGAGCAGTCCGACCAGGGAGTCCAGTGCGCTCATGAGATCGCCTTTCGATGCAGGGAGCGTGCGACGGGTTGCCTTCTGCTCAACTGCCGCCGGGGCGCCATTGTTCCCGCTCTCGACGCAGCCGCAAATGACAGCGACTTTGCCTCGCGCCGGCACGGTCCGGGCCGTACAACAGCGCCATGCTCCAGACGCTCCTCCAGATCCATTCAGCCACCCGCTATCTCCTCCTCGCACTGGCCGCCGCCGCGCTGCTCAAGTTCGTGGTCGGCCTCGTCCAGAAGCGGGAGCCGGCCGTGGCTGACCGGATCCTCGGCTCGGCCTTCGCCGGACTGCTCGACCTGCAGATCACGCTCGGGCTGGTGATGGTGGTCTCCGGCTTCTTCTACAAGGCGCTCATCGGCCACATCGTGATGATGGTGCTGGCGGCGGCGCTGGCACACGGCGTCCTCATCGCCAACAAGCGGCGCGCCAAGCCAGGCTTCGTGCTGCCGCTGGTGGCGGTCGGCGGCGCGCTGCTGCTCATCGCTGGCGGCGTGATGGCCATCGGCCGCGGGCTCTTCGAGGCGCGGGCGCTGTAGACCCCAGGTCCGTCAGCGAGACGCGTGACGTTCGCCGCGGGCGATGCGCTCGCCCAGCGACAAGAGATCCGCCGTCAGCTCGCGTGCGATGTCCGGCGTGGCGGGGCAGTCGTCCACCACCGGGACCTCGCCCTGCCCCTTGCTCCTGGGCCACGTCAGGTGGAAGTAGCGGCCGGTCAGGGTGCAGGCCGTCGGCCGGGGCAGGTCCAGGTTTGCCAGCTGCTCCGCCTTGGCCTTGAGCGCGGTGTACTCCTCGACGCCGACCCGGGCGCTGCGCGAGTCCACGAAGGTCCTCAGCGTCGTCGGATGAGTCCGGCGAAAGGTGACCTGGGCGATGCCGGCGCGGGAGACCGCCACCGAGAGCACCGGGTCGCGGTCGGTGCGCCCTTCGCCGAAGGCGTTGAGGTGCACCAGCGCGCCGCCGGAGGAGAGCTGCGCCTCGGCCTCCATCGCCAGCCGCTCCTCCTCGGTCGGGTTGGGCGCCGGGTCGAGCGAGGTGCGCTTGCCCACCGCGAACTCGTCGAGCACGTCCACCAGGCTCTGGAACAGCTCGGGGTCCGGAGCGCAGGACCAGAGCGCGCGGACGGTGAGCGGCTTGCCGTGCTTGTAGACGGTCAGCTCGCGCCGGCCCTCCTCCTGCGCCGCCGGCCGGTGCGGGCACTTGGCTTCCATGTCGTAGAAGCCGGCCAGCCCCAACGCGTCGATCATCCGCTTGACCTGGCGCGACGGCACCGTGCTCGCGAGCGTCACCGCGGGCGAGTCGGGCGTCTTCTCGAGCTCGATCTTCACCTGCCCCGAGGACATCACCGTCAGCACGTGGCCCTCGGGCGAGTCCCAGCCGTCGGTGTGGTAGCGGTAGCTGAGCGCCGGCGAGTCGTTGAACAGGTGTCCGGACTTGACCGCGCAGCCGACCGCGAACACGCCCCCGCCCAGCGCGACCACCAGCAGGGCGAAGACGAAGCGGTTCATCGCGCGAAGCCTCGGTCGGACGGGCTACGGCAACCGAAGCCGCGCGCCCAGCGCCACCTGGAGGGAGTTGGTTTCGGTGGTCACGCCGGTCGAAGCCAGGTAGTGGCGGAAGCCCAGGTCCAGGAACGGTTCGACCCACTTGGCGGCGGCGACGTCGACGCCCAGCGCCCCGCCCACGCCGACGACGAAGGCGTTGTTGATGAGCAGGGTGGGCACGTCGACCGACAGGTGCAGGCCGACGATGGAGAACAGCTCGGGCAGCCGGCCCGTCAGCCGGAAGGTGGCGCCGAAGTACTTGCTCGCGAAGCCGGCGTGCGCCGAGACGTTGATGTGCTTGATGCCCACACCCACGCCGAGCTCGCCGGAGAAGGTCGTCGCCGAGCCGGGGTTCAGGCGGAACTGAGGGGCCACGCGCAGGTCGGCGAAGACGTCGACGCCCGAACTCGACGGGACCGGCTCGATCGGCGGTGGGGGCGGCGGCGCGATGGCGAGCCCCTGCAGGCTCAGCGCCACTTCGACCGGCCGGTTGGCGTGGACGTCGATCTCCTTCTTGCCGCTCGTGCGTCCGTCCAGGCTCCGCGACTCGACCTGCCGCTTGCCGATGGAAACCGGGCCGACGAAGGGCACCGCTCCCAGCTTCTGGTCGTCCACGAACACCTCGGCCGGGCCGTCGCCGGTCACCTTGAGCTCGCCCTTGGCCTCGGCGCGGACCTTGTCGAGCAGGGTGATGGTCGAAGGCCGCACCGCGGACGGGTCCAGCGAGGCGGCGGGATCGGCCTCCAGCGCCTTGAGGAAGGCCTCGCTCGCCTTGGCGTCGTTGGCCATGCCCGCGAAGCACTGGCCGCGCAGGAGGTGGATCTTGGTCAGCATCGGGTCGTGGCTGGCCTTCTCGGCGTCTTTGACGGCGAGGTCGAGCAGGGCGATCGCCTTGTCGAACTCGCCCTTGCCGAAGGCGGCTTCTCCCGCCGCGAACCGCCCCTGGCCGGGCTCTGGGGCAGCCTTGGGGGCGGCGGCGGCGAGGGCCAGCGCTGCGAGGACGGGCAAGGGGAGGGTCATGGTTTCAGCTCGATGCCGACGACGACGGGGGTCTTGCCGGACGTCACGACGATGTCCTTGTCCACAGGCTTGAACCCGCCGCGCTCGACGTGGAGCTTGTGCTTGCCGGCAGGCAACTCGATGGTCAGCGGCGTCTCGCCCTGGGGCGCGCCGTCGATGCTGACGCTGGCCCAGTACGGAGCGCCCTTGAGCGTGGTGGCGATGCGCACCTTGCCCATCTTCTTGGGCTGATCCTTGGCGGGCTCCTTCACCGGCTCCTTGGCGGCGACCACCGGCTCGGGTCTCTTGGAGTCGGACTTGGTCATTGGAGCTGGCTTCTTGGGCTCGGGCCGGGTCACAGCCGCTGCAGGCTTCTTCGGCTCGGCCTTGCCCTGCTTCTTGGGCTCGGGCTGCTGATCGTCGGCGCCCGTCAGGTCCAGGCCGGCCACGTCGAGGGCCGGGTCGGCAGGTGGCGGAATCTCAGGCTTGGCAGGGTCGGCCGCGGCCACCGCGTTGGCCGGCTTCGGATCGGCGACTGGCGGATCGGCGACCGGAGGCGGCGTCGGAACGTCCTGCACCTTCGCGGCAACAGGCGGCGGCTTGGCCGGTTCCACCGTGGGGCTCGCCGGCGTGGGCTTCCAGAGCGCGACGACCGCGCCGACGATGACCAGGGCCGCCAGCGCCCCGGCGCCGATGCCGATGGCTACCACGGGCGGGCCCTTCTTGCCGGCCGGTGCGAGAGGCGCGGGCGTGACGGGCTCGTTGGCCCTGGGCTGCTTGTCGAAGAAGGCGTCCTCGATGCTTCCGGTGGTGGCTTGTCCCGAGGCCACCGCCGCGGCGACGAGCGCCGAGGTGGCGGAGGGGGCCGTGTCCGGAGGCTCGGAGGGAGCGGCTGGAAGGGAAGGAAGAAGCTCGCCGGTCTCTCCGCCGGGCTCAGCGGGCGCGAGGGGCTCCATGGGCGCAGGCACGCTCGCGGGCACAGCGGGGGCCACGGGGGGCCGCTCGAGCGTCTTGTGCAGGTCGGCGCCTGCCTCGACCGCGGAGGCCAGCGCCTGCAGGTCGCGCGGAGCAGTCGGCTCGCCCAACCCGTCGCGCGGCTCGGGCTTCTCTGGTGGAGACGGGGCAGGACCGATCTTCGTCGGCGCCGTGAACGTCGTGTCCGAGGCGCCCAGGGAGTGGGCGGTCGGCGAGGGCGCGGACGGCCGCGAGGGCGCGGAGGGCGCGGAGGGGCGCGAGGCCGGCGCATTATCGCGGTCGGGAGGCGGGACTGGTGCCGGGCCGATCGACGTCGGCACCGTGAAGATCGAGGCGGGCTCCGCGGGTTTGTCCGCCACGGCAGGCTTCACCGCTGCGGGAACGGCAGGCAGCGAGGTCGGGCCGGGAAGGGGAACGGGCGCTATAGCCGGCGCGGCGATTCCTGGAGAGGCCGCGGACGCGCGTGGAGCTGGCTGCGCGGCCGTGCTGGGAGCCGAGCTCGGGCCAGGGAGCGGGACCGCAACCGGCGCGGCGGGGGTCGGGGCGGGAGCCCGCGCAGGCGCTGCGGGACTCGCCTTGCCGGGAAAGGGCGCCGCCGGAGGTGGGGGAGCCGCTGGGCGGACCAGGTCTCCGAGCCCGAGGTCGAGCGAAGGAACGGACGCGGGCGATGACGCGGCGGAGGCGGCAGGCGCAGCGGCGACGGGAGCAGCTGGCGCAGCCAGCGGGACCGGGGCGGGGGCTGGTGCAAGCGGTGAGACCGGCGGGAGGGGCGAGATCGGCGACAGCGGCGACAGCGGCGACAGCGGCGACAGCGGCGAGAGGGCGGGGCCGCCGGAGAGGTTCAGCGGCGCGGCGGCCGGGGCGCTGGCCATCGCCGGGGGCGGCCAGGACTGCTCGAGGGCGGCATAGAGATCGGTCGCCGTGGCGTAGCGATCGGCGGGTTTCTTCGACAGCGCCTTCTTGACCGCCGCGCCGAGCGCCTTGGGCAGATCGGGGACGACGAGGATCGGGTCGGGCGGCGGCGCCTCGGCGTGCGCGCGCATCAGGGTCATGGCGTCGCCGACGAACGGGGGCTTGAGGGTCAGGCACTCGTAGAGCAGCACGCCGACCGAGTAGAGGTCGGCGCGGCCGTCGATGTTGCGCATCCCCAGCGCCTGCTCCGGGGAGAGGTAGTGCGGGGTGCCCAGCAGCGAGCCGGCCCGGGTGATGGAGCGCTGCGAGGTGTCGCGCAGCACGCCGAAGTCGAGCAGCGTGACGATCCCGTCGGTGGAGACGAAGACGTTGCCGGCCTTGATGTCGCGGTGGACGTAGCCCTTGGAATGGATGAAGCCCAGGCCGGAGAGGAGCTGGCGGAAGATGCTCAGCACCTCGTCGCGCGAGGGCCGCCGCGCCTCCGACGCGCGCTGCGCCACCAGCTTGGCCAGGGTCATGCCCTGCAGCGCCTTCATCACGATGAAGGGCCGGCCGAAGTGGCGCCCGACGGCGAAGACCGGGACGATGTTCGGGTGCTCGAGCTTGGCGGTCATCCGCGCTTCGCGCTCGAAGCGCAGCATGAACTCGTCGTCGCTGCAGTGCTGGCCGGCCAGCACCTTCACCGCCACCTTGCGGTCCAGGGAGAGGTCGTGGGCCAGGAACACCGAGCCCATTCCACCTGCGCCCAGCTTGGACTCCAGCCGCCACTTGCCGTCGAGCACGTCGCCGACCCGCAGCCGGTGGAAGCCGCCCGGGGCCGCTCCATTGACGCTGCCGTTCTGGCTGGGAGGGACGTTGGCCGCCCCGCAAACGGCACAGGTGGTGGCGTTGGCCGGCAGCGGTTCACCGCACTGGTTGCACCAGATGGGTTCGACGTTGTCCAAGGCCATGGGCTCGGTCCCCAACGAGGCTTAGAGACTCGCAGGGCGAGCGTGGAAGTTCAAGGGGGCCAAATGGCCTGAGGTGGCGCGGGGTTGCGCCTGCCTTAGACCGTTCGCGAGAAGGTCGGCCGGTCCTTGCCTTCCTTGTTCAGGTAGGCGTCGAACTTGGCCGCGATGTTGCGCACGAAGAGCCGCCCCAGGCCGGTCAGCTCGACCTGGGTGCCGCTGCGCGTGAGCAACCCGTCCTTCTCGAACGGGGCCAGCTGCTCGAGCTTCCGTGGCGAAGTAGCCGTCCTTCCCCAGGTCGATCCAGAAGTTGCACATGATCTGGGTGATGGCCGCCCGTCGCTTCTTGTCGTCCTCGGTCAGCCGGATGCCGCGCTCGGTGGCGAAGCGGCCCGCCTCCACCGCCTCGTAGTACTTCTTGAGCAGGTGGGCGTTCTGCGAGAAGGACCCGGCCACGTCGCTGATGCCGGTGACGCCGAAGGCGATGGAGTCCTTGGCCGCGGTCACCGTGTAGCCCTGGAAGTTGCGGCCCAGCACCCGCTTCTCCTGCGCCTTGGAGAGCTCGTCCTCGGGCAGGGCGAAGTGGTCCATGCCGATGGGCCGGTAGCCGGCGGAGAGGAAGGCTTTGTAGGCCTGCAGGAACAGCCCGAGCTTCTGCATCCCCATTGGCAGCCACTCGGGCTTGATCTTCTTCTGGTGCGTCTTGACGTCGGGGACGTAGGCGAACGAGTAGACCGCCATCCGGTCCGGGCGGATGGCGAGGATCTTCTCCAGCGTCTGGCTCCAGCTCTCCTTGGTCTGGAAGGGCAGGCCGTAGATGAGGTCGAAGTTGACGCCCGAGAAGCCCAGGCTGCGCGCGTAGGTCACCAGCGCCGCGGTCTCCTCGGCGGGCTGGATGCGGTTGACCGCCTGCTGCACCTTGGGGTCGAAGTCCTGCACGCCCATCGAGAGGCGGTTGAAGCCGAGCTTGCGCAACAGGTCGAGCTGCTCGCGGGTGGTCACCACCGGGTCGATCTCGATGGCCACCTCGGCCCCGGGCTCGATCTGGAAGCGGTCGGTGATGGCCTTGAACAGCCGCTCGATCTGCACGGGCGTCAGGAACGTCGGCGTGCCGCCGCCCCAGTGGATCTGCGCGAGCTTGCGCCGGTCGCCCAGGCGCCTCACCGCGAGGTCCATCTCCATCAGCACGTGGTCGAGGTAGACGTCGGCCTTGTTCTGCTCGCGGGTGATGATGACGTTGCAGCCGCAGTAGGTGCACATCTCGCGGCAGAACGGCAGGTGCACGTACATCGAGAACGGCGAGGCGGGGTCGCGTCCGGCCTCCTCCAGCTTCAGCGCGTACTGCTCCGGTCCGAAGTCGGGCTTCCACTCGGGCGCGGTGGGGTAGCTCGTGTACCGCGGCGCCGAGATCTCGTAGCGGCGGACCAGCTCTTCGGAGGGCTCTGGGAACTCGAACACGGGTCGCTCTTTCCTCTCGGGCTGGTCCAGCCCGAAGCTTTCAGGGCGACCGCGCCTCCTGGTAACCGAGCAGCCTTAGGTCCTCATCGAGGAGCCACCCGAGCGCGACGCCCACCCGTGAGTAAAGCGGAGACGACCCATTTCGCAAGCCCGAGACGAGGTGCCCCAGGCACGCGCCTGCGTGGCGAGCGAGGAACCGGCCCTGCACGTCGGTGAGGATGGAGGCCTCGGGCAGGCTGCCGGCGACCAGCGCGTCGAGGGTGCGCTGGGCGAGCAGGCCGAGCACCCGCAGCTCTCCGACCCGCTCCTCGCCGCGCAGCACCTCGACCGCCGCGAAGGCCTCGTTGCGATGCCGGCAGCCGGGGTTCGCGCAGCGCATGGAGACCGCGGGGAGCCCGCCCGAGAACAGCGCGTTGAAGTCGGTCGCGGCCCGGCCCACGTCGACGGCTGACAGGACGTGCCCGAGCTCGGTGAGGCTCTGGTGCGGCTGGCGCTGCGCCGTGCTGTGAGCCAGCGTCCGGCCCAGCTCGGCCAGGCTCGCTTCCCGCGGGGGCATGCGAAGCAGCTCGAACAAGAGCTGGTACAGGTCCGTCCGGGCGGCGTGGAAGACGGCCAGCTCGTCGGTGTGGATGAGCCTGGCTGGAGAGCGCATGACCGTCCGCCGCAAAGGGAACGGCGCATTGGACTCAAGCGCTGTGCCAGATCCGAGAAAGCCGAGGAGTTGCAAGGAAATCGGCACTCTGTCGTATCCTTCCGCGCGCAGAGCCGTCTGGCTGTTACAAAGTGGTAACGCCCCGGGCAGGGGGCAGTCACAGCCAGGGAACGGTCGGGGGAGCCAAAGAGCGCGTGCAAGCCTTCGACGACAACCAGAGCCCCCAAGTCCCGCGCGACCCCGCGATGGCCATCCTGCGCGTGGCGATCGTCGTGCTGGGCGTCATCTGGGCCTACCTGCAGCCGGGCGACAACCAGCGAGTGCTCCTGCAGGCGTTCGGGGGCTATGCGGTCTACAGCGCGCTCTTGTACGCGCTCGCCTACCGGCCGCTCATCAAGGGGTCGTGGCAGAAGTTCTACCTGGTCGCGGGCGCGCTCGACCTGGCCTTCGCCATCCTGCTCATCCAGCAGACTGGGGGCATCGGCAGCCCGTTCGTGCGCGCCCTCAACCTCTGGGTGGCGCTGCTCGCGTTCCTGTTCGGCCTGACCATCGGCTCCATCGGCTCGGTGGTCGCGCTGGCGGTGCTCTTCGCGTTCGATCTGCAGGCGGGGGTGCCCGGGGATCCGCTGGCGGTCATCATCCGCGCGGGCGGGTTGCTCTTGCACGGGCCGTTGGTCGGCTACCTCTCCGACCGGGAGCGGGCGCGAATCCTGACGATCAGCAAGGGGCGGGACGACCTGGCGGAGGCGAACAAGAAGCTGGTCACGGAGCAGGCCAAGCTCATCCAGGCCGAGAAGCTCAGCTCCATCGGCATGCTCGCCTCGGGCGTGGCCCACGAGATCAACAACCCGCTGATGGGGGTGATGGGCTGCGTCAAGGCGCTCTCCGAGAAGGCCATCGACGAGAACCGCCGCGACGACTACTTCGCCGCGGTCCAGGACGGACTCGAGCGCATCCGAGGCACCGTGCAGAGCCTGCTCGACTTCGCCCGCCAGCGGCCCCCTTCGCCGGCCCCCCTGGACGCCGCCGAGGTCGTCGACTCGGTCATCCGCCTGCTGCAGCCGCTGGCGCGAAAGAAGGACGTCGCGGTGGTCAACGCCATCGCGCCCGGCCAGGCGCAGGTGCAGGCCGACCGCACGCAGATCATGCAGGCGCTGGTGAACGTGATCATGAACGCGCTGCAGGCCATCAAGAAGGCCGGCGGGCACATCACCATCGCCGCCGTGCCGCCGGTCGGGACCTCCGAGCCGCGGCTGGTCGGCCTGCAGGTCGAAGACGACGGGGTGGGGATGCCCAAGGACGTGGTGGCGCGGGTGTGCGACCCGTTCTTCACCACCAAGCCGGAGGGCGAGGGGACCGGGCTGGGCATGGCCATCACCCAGGGGATCGTGCGCGCCCACGGGGGCGACCTGACCCTCGAGAGCGAGGTGGGCGTGGGCACGAAGGTGACGCTCTGGCTGCCCGAGGCGGCGGCGGCGACGGAGCGAGGCGCAGGAAGCACCAAGGAGGCCGTCCATGCTTGACATCCTGCTCGTCGACGACGAGCCGCTCATCCGCCTGTCGGTGGGCGACGCGCTGCGCGCGGCCGGGCACAAGGTGCGCTTGGCGTCCGACGGCGCCGAGGCGCTCAACCTGATCGCCGAGAAGGTCTACGACGTGGTGGTCACCGACGTGCGCCTGCCGCGGGCGGATGGCTTCACGGTCTTCCGCAAGGCGCGCGAGGTGTCGCCGGCGACCGACGTCATCATCATCACCGCCTTCGGCCAGGTGAAGGACGCGGTGGCGGCGCTCAAGGACGGGGCGCACGACTACCTGACCAAGCCGTTCGACGCCGACGAGCTGGTGCTCCGGGTGGCGCGCATCGCCGAGCGGCGGGTGCTGGAGAAGGAGCTGGCCGAGGCGCGCGACCGGGCAGCGAACGTGCACCCCTCGGGCATCATCGGACGGGCGCCGGGGATGGTGCGGCTGCTGGAGCGGATTCGAGACGGTGGCGGGCAGCGACGCCCCGGTGCTCATCACCGGCGAGAGCGGCACCGGCAAGGAGCTGGTCGCGCGCAGCCTGCACACGCTCTCCAACCGCAAGAGCAAGGCCTTCGTGGCGGTGAACTGCGCGGCGTTCCCCGAGACCCTGCTCGAGGCGGAGCTGTTCGGCCACGAGCGCGGCGCGTTCACCGGCGCGGTCAAGAAGCGCGACGGCCGCTTCAAGGCCGCGGATGGCGGCACCCTCCTGCTCGACGAGATTCGCGGAGATCCCCATCCAAGCTCAGGCGAAGCTGTTGCGCGTGCTGCAGGAGGGGGTCGTCACTCCCCTGGGCACCAACACCGCGGTGCCGGTGGATGCGCGCATCGTCTCGGCCAGCAACCGCAACCTCAAGCAGCTGGTGACCGACGGCAAGTTCCGCGAGGACCTCTACTACCGGCTCAACGTGCTCGACATCGCCATCCCGCCGCTGCGCGAGCGCCGCAGCGACGTGCCGCTGCTGGTCGAGACCTTCCTCGAGCGCTACCGGCAGCCGGGGACCAACCCCACGCTCTCACCGCGGACATGGGCCGCGCTGGCCGAGTACCCGTTCCCCGGAAACGTGCGCGAGCTCGAGCACGCCATCCAGCGCGCGGTGGTGCTCGCCCAGGGTCGGGAGATCGACCTCGAGCACCTGCCGACGGACATCGTGGGCAAGTCCAGCCCTTCGCCGTCGATGGAGGGGCAGGGCTCGCTGCGGCCGCTGGCGATCGCCTCCAAAGAGTTCGAGCGCGAGTACTTGCAGCGCGCCCTGGCGTTGGCCGACGGCAGGAAGGCCCGCGCCGCGGAGTACCTGGGAATCTCGCGCAAGAACCTGTGGGAGAAGCTGCGCGCCCACGGGCTCTCCGACGCGGCCGCGGACGATTCTGGCGAGGGGTGAGACGGGCTTCGGACTTCGGGCTTCGGGTCAAGCGGGTGGCATACAGGCCCTGAGGTCCAAACTCCGCGCCGGGGGCATCGGACGAAGAGAGGACCCAAGGCGCGCCGATTCGTGTCGTACCCGGCCTCCGCGCGCCTCCGCGCCGGGGGCATCCGACGGAAAAAGAGAATCCAAGGCGCGCTGTGAGATCCGTTGCCGGCGGCTGAAGCCGCGCCTGACTTACAAAGCCCGCCTTCGCGGGCTCAGTGAACGGAACTGCAGGTGGACGCCCAGGCTCAAGTGTCCTCGAGCCACTTGAAAACCCAGCCCGCGGAAGGCGGGCTTCTTTGATGCAGGCGCGACTTCAGTCGCCGGCACCCAAAAGGACCAAAACCTACACCGGTGCCTCTTTCCTCACGCCTACATCGGCGCCATGCGTCCGGGACCAGTGCCTGGCGATGCCAAACTGACGAGAACGGCCTCCAACGGCCCTGGCTGGCCCAGGCTGGGCCGATGGGGTGGCTAGCCCTATTTCAGCAGGCCTGGCGAGCAGAGGGTCGCTCCTGGGACCAAGGGCGGCCTCCCAGAGGCATTCCTGAGGCATTCGTAACATGTCGTAATAACGTGGCTTTTTGGTGGTGTCGGGCGCCGGGTGGCGGGCCTGCTACGGCGTAGCAGCTGGGATTGGCGCTCAGCGCAGCAGGCGGGCGGGCGAGAGGGCGTGGACGAGCTCGACCCCTCGCCGCGCATCGCTGCCGCGAGCAGCTCGCCGGCGGCGACGCCCGCCGTCATCCCGTGGCCGCCCAGCCCGGCGAACCAGTGGAGCCCGAACACGCGCGGGTCCGGTCCGATGACCATGGCCCGATCCTTGGCGAAGGTGCGCAGGCAGGCCCAGCCGCGGCGCACGCCGGCCTGGGCGATGGAGGGCGCCAGGCGTGCAAGCTTCTCGGCCAGCAGCTCGCGGGCGTGCGGCGCCTCCGGGGGTAGGCAGGGCTGGTACGGGTCCTCGTCGCACGGGCTCGCCAGGGTGCCGCCAGACTCAGGCCGGAAGTAGGCCTCGTCGTCTATGCTCCAGACGACCGGAGCTTCGGCCGGCACGACCGCGTCCAGCTGCGCGATGTGGCGACGCATGGGCGTCAACTCGAGGTTTGCCCCCGCGGTGGTCCCGAGCTTCCGACGACCAGGCACCCGCGGCCAGGACCACTTCGCCAGCGGTCAGTCGCTCGCCGCTGGCGAGGAGGACGCCGTCGACGCGCCCGTTGGCGAGCCGGACGTGCGACGCCTCCGCGCGCAGGCGGAGCACGGCGCCCGCCGCGCGGGCCTCGTCGGCCAGCGCCTGGCAGATGCCGTGGATGTCCATGACCCCGTCGCTCGGGACGAGGAGACCGAAGGTGGCCAGGCTCCGTTCGAGCGCCGGGACACGCCTGAGCAATGCTTCGCCCTCGAGCCGTTCGTGGGCGATGCCGTGGCGGGCGGCGAGCGTGAGCAGCCGCTCGAGCCCGGCCGGTGAGCGGGCGACGAAGAGGCCGCCGGTCCGGTGGAGCCAGCCTCCGCGCGAGGCCATCAGCGGGTCGAGCAGCTTGCGGCTCTCGACGGCCAGCTCCACGCCGCCCGGCGAGCCATCGAGCTGCCGGAAGATGGCGGCGTTGCGGCCCGAGCTGTGGCTGGCGAAGAGCTCCTCGCGCTCGAGGAGCACCACGCGCCGGCCGCCGGCGCGGGCAAGACGCCACGCGGCGGACAGCCCCGCGATGCCTCCCCCTACGATGACGACGTCGGCTGCTTTCACGGCGGCGCATCCTACGCCAGGCCCTCTGGCCTGTCGCTCCAACGATCGGGGCATCCGCCCATCCGTCAGAGCCCGCGTCCGTGCGCCGGGAACCAACCTGCCGGCCGGCTGTCCAAGCCGCCTGGGAGGTCGTGCGCCATGGAAGAGGCTCGGGAAGCCACGCCGCGAATCCAACGCTTCCGGGGTGTCGACCGGACCTTCGTGGCCATCGTGGCCGGCGTGTTCCTGTTCAACTACGGGCTTGCCAGCGCCCTCGCCAGCCGGGCCAAGACCTGGACGGACGACTGGGCGCTGACGGAGGAGGTCATCGCCAGAGGGCGCATCGCCACCTGGCTTCCCATGCCGCCCAAACCCGAGAAGCAGGCGCCGTCCAAGGAGGGCGTGGGCACCGGGATCGCCGCGGCCGCGACGACGCGCGGGGCTCCCGGCCCCAAGAAGTCTTCGGCTTCGCTCGAGCGCATGGTGAAGACGGTCGGTTTGACCAGCCTCATCGGCTCCGAGGGCATCGGCAACGGTCTGAAGATCGGCAACGACCTCTGGGGGGGCCACGAGGCCACCTCGCTCGAGAAGGCCATGCGCGAGGCCAGCTCCCAGGGCGTGGAGGTCCGGCTGGACGGCGGCGGCGAGCATCGCGGCACGGACACCGGCACGGCGACCTCCATCGGCGAGGTGAAGACCGAGGGCGGCGCGGGCGACGGCGCGAAGAAGCTCTCCGACCGTGGCCCCGCCGGGCCCAGGCCGCGCGTGACCTTCGACGACGACGACGACCCGCCCACGGCGACGCCCGGCTGCGACCGCGCGGCCATCGCCAAGGTGGTCAAGCGCGGGCTGACCGCGCTGCAGGCCTGCTACGAGCGCGAGACCAAGAAGCTCCCCACGCTCGCCGGCAAGCTCGTGGTCCGCTTCACCATCGGCGGGGACGGCCACGTCAATGACGTCGAGTTCGACGAGGACACCCTGGGCAGCGCCGCGCTTCGCCGCTGCATCGATCGCTCGTTCCGGCTCTGGTCCTTCCCCTCGTCGCCTGGCGAATGCGTCGCCTCGCACCCCTTCCTCTTCGCACCGGTCCCCTGATGTGGGTTCTTGCGACGGCTCGGGCGGCAGGTTAGAAACGATGGCGATGCACGCGAACGCAATCGTCCGTTGGTTGTGGCGTTGCCCGTCCCGAGGACTCGGGGCGGGTGAATCGTCGCGTTAGGCGCCCAGGCGGCCGACCAGGCCGCGGGTCACCCGAAAGCCCCTGAGCCTCGAGGACGGGCCAATCCTGGACCGACCATCGGCTCACGTGTGCACTTTGACTTCCGAGGACTCATTCATGAACGCCATCACCCCGAAGTTCACCGCCAGCGGCATCCCCGCCACCTTCTACAACCTGTTCGCCGACGCGAAGATCTCGCTCGAGCCGCCGCTCGACCCGGCCACCAACGAGCCGATGCGGCCCGAGAAGCTGGCCGCGCTCTTCCCCATGGCCGTGCTGGAGCAGGAGATGTCCAGCGCAGCGCACGTCGCCATCCCCGAGGCGGTGCTCGACGCCTACGCCAGCTTCCGCCCCACGCCCCTGCGTCGCGCCCGCCAGCTCGAGAAGGCGCTGGGGACGAGGTCGGCCATCTTCTTCAAGTACGAGGGCGCCTCGCCCGTCGGCAGCCACAAGCTCAACACCGCGCTCCCCCAGGCCTACGCCAACGCGCAGGAGGGCGTTCGCCACCTGGCGACCGAGACCGGCGCCGGCCAGTGGGGCACCGCCCTCGCGTACGCGGCGCAGCGCTTCGGGCTCTCCTGCGCGGTCTACATGGTGCGCTCCTCCTTCGAGCAGAAGCCCTTCCGGCGCACGATGATGGAGCTCTTCGGCGCCACGGTGACGCCCTCACCGTCGCCTTCGACCCAGGCCGGCCGGACGATCCTCGCCGCCAACCCGAAGCACCCCGGCTCGCTGGGAGTCGCCATCTCCGAGGCGGTCGAGCACGCCGTCACCCACCCCGGGACGAAGTACGCGCTGGGCTCGGTGCTCAACCACGTGCTGCTGCACCAGACGATCATCGGCCAGGAGGCGCTGCGGCAGATGGAGGCCGAGGGCGCCTACCCGGACGCGGTCGTCGCCTGCCACGGCGGCGGCTCGAACTTCGGCGGGCTCGCCTTCCCGTTCGTCAAGCACAAGCTCGACGGCCAGAAGCTGCGCATCGTCGCCGCCGAGCCCGTCTCGTGCCCCAGCCTGACCAAGGGCGAGTACCGCTACGACTTCGGCGACACCGCCGGCCTGACGCCCAAGGTCAAGATGCACACCCTGGGCGCCGAGTTCGTGCCCGACCCCATCCACGCCGGCGGACTGCGCTACCACGGCGCCGCGCCGCAGGTCTCCAAGCTGCTCGACCTGGGGCTCATCGAGGCGCAGGCCTTCGCGCAGGCGGACACCTTCGGCGCCGCACGCCTGTTCGCGCAGGCCGAGGGGATCGTGCCCGCGCCCGAGTCGGCCCACGCCATCGCCGCCGCGGTCAAGCTGGCCAAGGAGGCGGACGCCGAGGGCGCGAAGAGGACCATCCTCTTCAACCTCTCGGGGCACGGCTTGCTGGAGCTCGGCGCCTACGAGGCGTTCCTGCGCGGCAAGCTGGAGTGAGCGGTTGAGGCACTGGCCGCCGGTCTTTTGGATCGCGAGACCGGCGGTCACCAGTTCGTCGCGGGGAAGGGCCGCTCGGGCCGGGCCACGAAGTAGCCCTGCACGTAGTCGCACCCGAGCTTCGACCACCGCGTCGCGCTCGCCCTCGCGCTCGATGCCCTCGGCGACGACCTGCGCGCCGACCTCACGGCACAGGGACGCGACGGAGCGGACGATGCTCTGGCGCAGCGAGTCGAGGTCCACGTCGCGGATGAGCGACATGTCCAGCTTGACGAACTCGGGCGCGAGGTCGGCGAAGCTCGTCAGCCCCGCGTAGCCGGCGCCCAGGTCGTCCACGGCGATCCGGAAGCCGAGTTCACGCAGGGCGCGGACGCGGTCGGCGAGCCCGGCCAGCTCGCGCAGCGCCGCCCGCTCGGTGACCTCCAGGATGGTCCGGTGGGCGAAGGCTGACAGCGGCGAACCTCCCTCGTAGAGCGCGGGGTCGAGCAGCTCCTGGGGGTGCAGGTTGACGAAGAGCAGCGCGTCGGCAGGCGCCTGGTCGAACGGGACGGGCGCGCGCAGGCGGACCGCCTGACCGAGGTCGGCGATGCGGCCCAGACGTTCCGCAGCCTCCAGCAGCGCGCTCGGGTTGCTGAGCGATGGCTCGCACGGGCGCATCAGCGCCTCGTAGCCGAAGATCGCCCCGTCGTGGGCGCGGACGATGGGCTGGTAGGCGAGCTTGAGCGAGGAGAGCGCCACCTCGAAGCTGCGCGCGAGCCCCACGGGTTCGAACGGAGCCAGCGAGACGGGCGAGGGAACGGGCTGGCTCGAGTCGCTTCTCCTCACGCGGGGGCTCCTTGCTCCAGGAAGGAAGGCGTGGCCTCTCCCGGCGGGGAGCGGGCGCAACGACCCGCAAGGACTGGGCATCCAACGTCCCTACGACAACCCCAAGAACGGGGCGACGACGAACGGAGGCGGGCATGGCTGGCAAGGTGCTGGTATTGGGCGCGACGGGGACCGTGGGCGAGAACGTGGTGCAGGAGCTCGTCGGCAAGGGCGTCTGCGTGCGCGCGGCGACACGCGATCCCTTCAAGCACCGTCCGGTGCCGCCACACTTGGAGTACGTGCGGCTGGATCTCCAGGACGCCGCCACGTTCAAGGCCGCCCTGGAGGGCGTGGAGCGCCTGTTCGTGATGACCCCTCCTGGGCACGCGAAGGCCGACCAGCTGCTCGCCCCGTTCCTGGATGCGGCGCTGCCCCGGATGCGGCGGGTGGTGACGATGACCGCCTCGGGGGTCGAGGCGAGCGACGAGATCCCGCTGCGCAAGGTGGAGAAGACGGTGGAGCGCTCGGGGACGTCGTGGACGCACCTGCGCCCCACCTGGTTCATGCAGAACTTCCACACCTTCTGGAAGCCGACCCTCGACGCCACCGGGAAGATCATGGTGCCGGCGGCCGAGGCCAAGACCGCCTTCGTGGACGCGCGGGACATCGCCGAGGTCGCCGCGACGGTGCTGGCGACCGATTCGGAGCTGCACTCCAAGAAGGTCTACACGCTGACGGGCCCGGAGGCGCTCACCTACGGCCAGGCGGCGGCGATCCTGACCCGCGAGACCGGCCGGACCGTGGGCTACCTCCCGGTCGACGACGAGTCGTTCCGCGCCGGGCTGGTCAACGCCGGGCTGCCGGCGGACTACGCGGGGAACATGGTGATGCTCTTCCAGCACGTGCGCGCCGGCCACGCAGCCAAGCGGACGACCGACATCCACTCGGTCCTCGCCAAGGACCCGCGCACGCTCGTGGACTACGCGCGGCATTACAAGGAGCGGTTCGCGGTGAAGTAGTGCCGCCCCGCTTGACGCTGAAGCTCCGGCAGCTCAGATGTCGAGCTGCCGCGAGCGGAGGATCTCGCGCAGTTTCTTCACGGCTCGGGTCTGGGTCGGCTCTTCGAGGCATCGGCGGATCAAATCCAGGTCGATCCGCGGGAGCACGGCAATTCGGGGGCGCGCCTGATACCCGGAACGGCCGAGCACGAACGCGTGAACCTGTCCGTTCTCCCACGTCCAGACTTCGCGCACGCCAAGCCGTCGGTAGATCTCCAGCTTGTCCAGGAGACTGTGGGTCCAGATGACCTCGATGGCGAGGTCGGGGACCTTCTTGCGGCCTCGCTCGCCAACGAAGTAGCACTCGTCGGGCTCGATGCCGGCCTTCTTCGTTGGCGAGGTCTTCAGGGTCCAGTTGCCACGCCCTTCGAGCTCGACGCCCGTCGCATCGGCCCAAGCTTCGAGCAGGCGGCCGAACGTCTTCTTCAGCCCTTCGTGGGCCTCGGATGGCGACATGAGCTCGAGCTCTCCGTCCAGGTAGGCGAGGCGCGGCCCAGCGCAGTCTCCGCGCGCGGCGAGCAGGGCCTCGAACTGGTCCCAGCCCATGCGGTGCAGGACCGTCTGCTGATCGACGTACCTGCTGACAGCTTCCTCGGTGAAGTGCGCCGGTCGATTCATCGTTTCGAATGGTAGCAGCGGAGGCTGCGCGAAGACATGCCGACACCCGCTCGGCGAGTCACTGCTCGATTGCCGCCTTCGGCGCGTCCCGCCCAACGCTCGGCTCCACCTGGCCGATGACGACGCCGGCGTAGCCCACGACGCGGTCGAAGTCGCCGCTCGCCTCGCCGGAGTTGCCATACCGGACCAGCCGGGCCGTCTTCGCCCCCAGCGCCCGCGCCGCCGCCAGGACGACCGTGGTCGGCAGGTAGCCGCACATGGAGATGTCGTTGGTCTCCACGGTCTCGTAGAGCCCTTCGGGATCGAGCGCGAGGACCCGGTCGAGCGCCATCGAGTCCAGCCGCTTCGCGTCCTCGGCGGTGAGGAAGTGGGTCATGTCCGTGCTGGCGACGAGCAGCACGTCGGCCCTCTGCGGCGCGATGGCGTGGGCGATCCCCTCGCCGAGCTTCACGCACTCGCGCACGCCCAGCGACGACAGGCAGACGGGGACAATCGACACGTCCGGATTGCGCGCGCGCAGGAAGGGGAGCTGGACCTCGAGCGAGTGCTCGTGCTGGTGGGCGAGCGAATCCGGCTCGAGCCCGACCACCGCGCGCAGCGTCTCCGCCAGCGCCTCGTCGACCTTCAGCTCCCCGCCCGGAATCTTCCAAGCGCCGTCTGCCCACAGCGACTTCCGCGCGCCCATCCCCGTGTGGTTCGGGCAGAGGACGATCGCCGTCTTGGGGACGACCACTCGGGCGTAGGCCGCAGCGGCGATGGCGCCCGAGTACACGTACCCCGCGTGCGGTGCCATCACGGCGATGGCCGGGGCCGGCGTGGCCTTGGCCGCCTCGAGGTAGCCGGAGACGTCGCGGTCGAGCGTTCGGCCATCGCCCGGGTAGAAGCGGCCGGCGACGGCGGGGGAGCGGGTGCCGAACATGCTTCGCCTCCTTCGTGGCTACCGCAAGAGACCATACCGGCGGCCGGACGACTGGGCTCGGCTGCGAGCGTCGAAGACCCCGGGGATGGCGACCTCGCACTTCGGGCATCGGTTCGAGCCCACGAGCAGGTTCTTGCGGATGGCGAACCGGTCGCGCTCGATCAGGGCCGCGCCGCAGGCGTGGCAGCGCGTCGCTTCTCCCTCCGGGTCGGTGACGTTGCCGGTGTAGACGTAGCGGATGCCTGCGTCGCGCGCGACGGCGCGGGCCCGGCGCAGGGTCTGCGGCGGCGTGCTCGCGACGTCCATCATCCGGAACGAGGGGTGGAACGCCGAGAAGTGCACCGGCACGTCGCGGCCGAGCTTCTCCACGATCCACTTCGACTCGGCCCGGAGCTGCGCCTCGTCGTCGTTGTGGCCGGGGATGAGCAGCGTGGTCAGCTCGACCCAGACGCCCTTCTTCACGCACCACTCGATGGTCTCCAGCACCGGCGCCAGGTGCCCCTGCGCGAGCTTCCAGTAGAAGTCGTCGGTGAAGCCCTTCAGGTCGATGTTGGTGGCGTCGACGTGGGCGAAGAAGTCCTCGCGCGCCTGCTTGCCGAAGTAGCCGGCGGTCACCGCGACGGTGGCGATGCCTCGCTCGTGGCAGGCGATGGCGGCGTCGGTGGCGTACTCCACGAAGACCGCGGGGTCGTTGTAGGTGAAGGCGACCGACGCGCAGCCCTCTTCGTCGGCGAGCTCGGCGATCTTGATCGGCGGCAGGTCCATCGACTCGCGTTGGCCGGCCTTGGCGCGTGAGAGGTCCCAGTTCTGGCAGAAGCGGCAGCCCAGGTTGCAGCCGGCGGTGCCGAGGCTGAGGACGGTCGAGCCCGGCAGGAAGTGGAACAACGGCTTCTTCTCGATGGGGTCGACCGCCACCGCGCTCGGGCGACCCCAGGCGAGCGAGACGAGCTTGCCGCCCTCGTTCTTGCGCACGTAGCAGAAGCCGTTCTGGCCCTCGGACAGCGTGCAGCGCCGCGGGCAGGCGGTGCAGACCACCCGCCCCTTCTCGAGGTGCCAGTACTTCGCTTCGTGGAATCGCTCGTTCATGGCCTGACCTGAACGCTTGGGTGTGGCGCGCCGATTCTGGCACGCTTCGCCGCCATGGCTCTTCCGGGACCCAACCGCCTCCTGCGCGCCGTGGGATTCGACGACGCTCCGTTCCCCCACCGCAAGGGCGCGGCGGTGCAGGTGGCCGGCGTCGTCTGCTGCGGAACGCGCTTCGAAGGTCTGGTCTGGGGCCGGGTGCGCCGCGACGGCTGGAACGCCACCGCCGAGCTCGTCCGGCTGCTCGAGGGCGGCAAGTTCCTGCCACAGGTCCACCTGGTCTTGCTCGACGGCGTGGCGTTCGGCGGGTTGAACGTCGTCGACCTGCCCGCGCTCACCGAGCGGCTGCGCAAGCCGGTGATCGCCGTGATGCGCAAGGTGCCCGATCTGGCGGCGATGGAGGTCGCCATTCGCAAGCTGCCCAGCGCCGAGCACCGGCTCGAGCTGTTGAAGCGGGCGGGGACGATCCACCAACGCGCGCCGTTCGTGTTCCAGGCGCACGGCTTGTCGCCGGACGAGGCGCATCGGGCGCTCCAGCGGCTGACGGACACCGGTCACGTGCCCGAGGCGCTGCGGCTGGCGCACCTCATCGGCGCGGCGGTGGTCAACGGAGTGAGCGGGAGGCGGGCATGAAGCGGTCGCTGCTGTTCGTCGTCGCGGCGCTGGCCGCCTGCCAGAAGCCGTCGTCCCCGAGCCTGGGAACTCTGCAACCGAACGGGTCGGCCCCTGCCGCCGCGACAGCCGCTGCGCCGCCGGTCCACGCTCCGGCGCATCCGCCCATCGACTGCCCGCTGCGCAAGCAGGGCATCGTCACCGAGGGCATGAAGCCCTTCGAGCAGACCGAGAAGTACATCGAGTTCCTGGAGCGCCCCGACCGGGCGGCCTGGCAGAAGCCCGACGAGGTGGTCCAGGCGCTGGGGCTGAAGGGGGACGAGACGGTGGCCGACGTGGGCGCCGGATTGGGATACTTCACCTTCCGGTTCGCTCAGGCGCTGCCGCTGGGCAAGGTGGTGGCGGTCGACGTCGAGCCGCAGATGCTGCGCCACGTGCACCACAAGTCGATGCGGGTGGGGGCGAGGAACATCGAGGTCCGCGCAGCCCGGCCCGACGATCCCAGCGTCCCCGAGAAGGTGGACGTGGTCTTCGTCTGCGACGTCCTCCACCACGTCCAGAACCGCGAGGCGTGGGCGGTGAAGCTGGCAAGCGAGGTGGGGTCGGGGACGCGCCTCATCGTGCTCGAGTTCAAGGAAGGCGAGCTGCCCGAGGGCCCGCCGGCGGCGATGAAGCTGCCCAAGAAGGCCATCGTCGGGCTGCTCACGGGGGCGGGGTTCGAGCTGGTCTCTGAGAAGCCGGACCTGCTGCCGTATCAGACCTACCTCGAGTTCCGGCGGCGCTGACGAGGCGGCGAAGCGGCCGGTCAGCCGATCTCTTCGGGCAGGCGCGCCGCGCGCCAGGACTGCATTCCGCCCGCCAGCTGCACCGCCTCGAAGCCCGCGTCCTTGAGGATGCGGACCGCCGGGACGGACCGGTGTGCGGACAGGCAGATGGCGACCACCGGCCTCGCCTTGTCGAGCTTGAGGTTGGGCAGCAGCCGAGCCAGCGAGGAGATAGGGGCGTTGAGCGCGCCCTTCACGTGACCGCTCTTGTGCTCGCTCTTGGTGCGCACGTCGAGCAGCTGCGGCGGGTTGGGGCCAGAGAGCGCCTTGGCGAGATCCTTGGCAGGCATCTCCGGCACGGTCCCGAACGGGAGGTAGGCCATGTAGTTCGGCATGCGTTTCTCTTAACGGGCGGCAGCGCCCTTCTCACTCCCAACCCGATTCATTTCCGGGCCAACCGTTCCACGATCCCCCGAAGGGCGACGACGAGCCGGCCCAGGGCCGTCCGGCCCAGCGCTCGACTCTCGTCCTCGGCGACCTTCCAGGTACCGTAGGCCCCCTCGTTGCCGCAGCCGCAACCGGCGGTCGGCACCTCTACCTGCTTGGGGGGCTGCTGAGCTTCCATGGGCTACAGCATAGCCGGTCAGGGCAGCCGGACGGCGTTCTTCTCCGCTTCGGGGTCCACGACGATCTTGCGGACCTGGGCGAGCGCCTCCTCCATCGCCTCCAGGTAGAGCCTTCGCGCGGTGGCCGATTTCGCCTTGCGGTAGGCCTCCCAGGTCTGCACGAAGCGGTCGGCTTCGCCGCGGGCGAAGGAGGCGCGCTCCTTGGCGTAGGAGGCCGCCTCGCTGCGCGTCCGGCCGGCGTCGGCGCGGGCTCCGGGCAGGCGCCGGTTGCGGTCGCCCTCGGCTTCCTGCACCGCCTTCTGCTTGTCCTCTCGCGCGGCGCCGACGTCCTTGAAGGCCTGGGCCACTTCCGACGGGGGCTCGATGCGCTGGATCTGCACGGACGTCAGCCGCACGCCCAGGCCCCAGGCGTCGGCGCGCTGCTGCATGTCCTCCTTGAGGGCGGCCTGCAGCGCCTGCCGGCCGGAGGTGAGCAGGTCGTCGACGCTGCTCTGGGCGAAGCGCGCGACGCTCACCTCCTGCGCCAACCGCTGCAGCAGGGTCTCGGTCGAGGTGCTGCCGAACAGGAACTGGCGCGGCGACTTGACCGTGTACTGGAGGAGCAGCGAGCCGAGCACCACGTTCTCGTCGCCGGTCAGAAGCGTCTCGGCCTTCACCGGCGAGGCCGCCGCCCCGCGCCCCGAGGCCAGCGGCCCGAAGGCGACGCTGAGCGAGCGCACCTCGCTCACCGCCGGCCGGTCCACGGTCTCGATCGGGTAGGGCCAGTGGTAGTGGATGCCCGGCGGCACGCTCTCCTCGACCACCTTCCCGAAGCGGCAGACGACGCCGCGCTGCTCGGGCTTGACCGAGTACAGGCCGCTGGCCGCCCAGAGCACGAGGGCGCCGAGCGCGACCAGCCGGGCGGCGCGCCGCGCGGGAGCGAGCGCCTTGGCGAGGTCGGCGTTCACGGGGCCTCCGGCGGCGACTGCAGGTAGCGGAAGAGCGGCGAGTCGGCGGAGAGGACGAGCGTCGTGTTCTTGTCGAGCAGCTTGCGGTAGGCCTCCAGCGTCCGGGTCAGCTTGTAGAAGCCGGGGTCCTTCTCGAAGGCCTCGGCGTAGACGCGGATGGCCTCGGCGTCGCCGCGGCCGCGCTCGCTCTCCGCGTCGCGGTACGCCTCGGCGAGGAGCTGGCGGACCGAGCGGTCGGTCTCGGTCTTGATCTTCGCCGCCTCCTCCTCGCCCTCGGCCCGGTACTTCTTGGCGATCCGCTCGCGCTCGGCGCGCATGCGGCTGTAGACGGCCTGCAGGTTCTGGTCGGGGAAGGAGAGCCGCCGGACGCGCACGTCCTCGACCTTCACGCCGAACTCCGAGAGCGCCTGCGGGCCCGCGGCCGCGGCCACCCGCCCGGCGATCTCCGGGACCTTCGAGCCGGCCTCGTCGGTGGTGAGGATGGACGAGAGCGGGTAGGTGCCGAGCACGGTCCCCAGCTCGCTGGTGACGAGGTCGGAGAGCCGCTGCTGCGCGACGCCGCGGTCGCGCACGCTCTGGATGAAGCGGCGGGCGTCGGCGATGCGCCAGGCGACGAAGCCTCCGACGACCAGGTTCTTCTTGTCGGCGGTCAGGAACTCGGAGAGCGGCAGGTCCAGCGGCTGCAGCCGGCGGTCGAGCCGCAACGCGGACTGGATGGGGTCGGGCCACTTGAGGAGCAGCCCGGCCTCGTCGACCACCTTCACGGTTCGGCCGAACTGGGTCACGACGACGATCTCCGTCTCGCCTACGGTCACGAAGGAGGTGGCGGCGGCGAAGGCGGCGACGGCGCAGAGGGCGAGGATGACGGTCTTGCGCATGATGGCTATTCCTCGGGGCCCGGCAGGGGCTGGGGCGAAGGGAGCGGGGCTGGAGCCGGGCGGGGCGGCGGCGCCGGCTTGGGCTCGTTGGCGGCGGTGGGGGCTTGGTCGGGGGCGAACAGCCAGAGCTGGTAGCCGCCGCGGTTGACCTTGGGCGAGGCGACGATCTTCCGCTTACCAGCGAGGCCCGTCTCCATGGTCTCCAGGAACAGACGCTGGCGGGTCAGCTCGGGCGAGGAGCGGGCGGCCTCGGCCTGGGTGGCGAAGCGGCGGGCGTCGCCTTCGGCGCGGGTGCTGCGCTCCAGGGCATAGGCGCGCGCGTCCGACAGCCGGCGGGCCTGCTCGGCGCGCGAGCGGGGCAGGGACTCGTTCTGGTACGACTCCGCCTGGTTGAGCAGCTTGAGCTGGTCCTCGCGGGCGCTGAAGGCGTCGCGGAAGGCGGCCACGGTGTCGAAGGGTGGGTGCAGCTCGCGGCACAGGACGCTGACCACCTCCACGCCGAGGCCGAGCCGCTGGGCAGCCGTGTCGATGCCCGAACGGACGCGCTCCAGGAAGGCCGCGCGGTCGGCGGTGAGCAGCGCGTCGACCGGCTCGGAGGCCAGCACCTCGCGCACCTGGGCGTCGGCCAGCGACCGCAGCACGTGGTCCACGCCGTTGGAGCGGACCGCGAATTGCACCGGGTCGCTGGGCCGGTAGTGGATGACGAAGGAGAAGGCGATGGCGGCCTCGTCGCCGGTCAGCGCCAAGGACTCGTCGTCGACCCGGACCCCGCCGGCTCCGGCCTTGGTGCCGTCCCAGAGCAGCTCCATCGAGGGCGCGCCCGCCACCGAGCGGAAGCCCACTTCCAGCCGGGCCATGGAGCGCGGCACCCGCTCGATGGTCTCGAAAGGCCAGGGGAGCAGCACGTGGAGGCCAGGCTCGAGCAGGGCGCCGACCCGGGCGCCGAAGCGCAGCCGCAATCCCACTTCGTCCGGGCCGATGGGCGCCAGGCCGGTCCCGACCCAGGCCACCGCAACCACGCCAGCTCCCGCCAAGGCCACTGTGCGCAGCCGGGCAGGCGACGGAGGACGCAGGCGCGGGCTCGGCTCAGGAGACAAGGCGGGTCCCGTCGAAGCGGCCTCTGCTGGCGTCTCGGCGGCCGCCTTCTCGCCGACAAGGCTGCGGGCACCGGAGGTGATGGCTCCCAAGAGCGAGAAGGAGGCAGGGGCCGTGCCGCGCACGAGCCCGACGATGGAGGTGCCGAGCATCTCGAGCCCGGTCACGCCGATGAGCACCGCGATGCCGACGGCGACCAGGGAGTCGAGCTCGATGCCCGCGAGCGTGCCCATCACCGAGGCGAGGACGGCGACGGTGCTGAGCATGTCCGTCCAGCTGTGCCAGCCGTCGGCCGAGAGCGCTGTGGAGCCGGTCTCCTGGCCCACGCCGAGCTTGAGCCGCGAGGCGAACCAGCTCAGCAGGATGCAGAAGAGCAGGCCGGCGACGGCGACGGCCGGGTGTCGCAGGGCCCGGCCGGCGCCTTCGCGCAGCCCGGTGACGATCTCGTAGGGCACGTAGAGGATGGCCAGCGCGACGAGGTAGGCGATGCCGGACTCGAGGCGCCCCCCGCGCGGCTGCGTCGTGACGGGGACGGCGGCCTGGTCGCCGTCGGGGGCGGCGAGCGGCACGGGAATGGCCGCCTCGGCGCGCCGCCGCAGCAAGGTGCTGGCGAGCACGGTGAGCGAGACGGCGAGGTCGGAGAGGCTGTGCCAGGCATCGGCGGCGAGCGCGAGGCTGCCGGTGACGGTGGAGAGCACGCCCTTGGTGGAGATGAGCACCAGGTCGATGCCGATGGACGTCAGCGACGCTCGCAGGATGCGGTCGGTGGGCTTCATGGCTTCTTGGGCGGGAACGACTTGGGGGGCAGGGAGCTGTTGGGCAGGCGCGCCGCGGGCTCGGGCGCGGGGCGGAGCACGCCTTCTCCGTCGCGGAACTTGCGGGAGAGGAGCCGGTCGGAGTCGTACTCCAGCTCTCCCGAGATCTCGCCTTCTGGCCCGAAGGTGCGCCACACGCCGGTGCGCTTGCCGTGGTCGAAGCGGCGGATCTCTTCCAGGTACGCCTCAGGGGTGGTTCCGGCGAAGTCCACCAGGATGCCGTCATAAGGCTCGCCGTTCTTGAGCATCGCGCAGCCGAGCGCGTCTCCGTCCGCGCTGAAGGCACACCGCTCCTCCATCTTGATGCCGTCCTCCGGCCACTCGCGCTTGGTGAGCTTTGTCTGCCCATTGGGCCAGCGAATGGTCGAGACCTCGCCGGGCCTGGGCTCGGCGCCTCGAGAGGGTGCCGAGGAGCGGAGGGCGAGCACCCCAGCGAGCGCGAGCGGTGGAACGAGCAGCAGGAGGCCCAGCGCCAGGCGCTGGCCGGAAAGAGAAGGCACGGCGGAAGTCCTCGGGGAGCGACGCGCGAGCAGGGCTCACGCGCACGAAGCCTGGCTCAACTCGAAATCGTGGCAGCTCGTGCCGGAGGCGACTGCTTGGGGGCCAAGTCGAGCGCCGCGACGGCGAGGTGGCCGGCCTGAACGTTGGCGACCGGCTCGACGGACTGTGCGGAGCCAAGAACGGCCAGGCGTTCGCCGGGCCCCAGGTGCATCGGGCGCAACAGGAGGTTCGAGAAGGCGCAGGCGGTGTGCGTGGCCGCCGAGCCATGGGCGACGGCGAGCGTCGTCACGGGCGCGCGAGCCGCGTCGCCAGCCCGGGGAACGTCTTCGAAGCGCGCGTGCTCCGGGCAGAAAACGTGGTGGTGCGAGGCGGAGCCCAGATGGAGCGACGGAGCGGCGGCCCCGGCGACCGCCAGCAGGACCTGGCCGGCCGCGAGCACCGCGAGGCGCCTGCGCGCCGCTGTCCGGCTCCTCGACATGGGACCCGAGACCTAGTCGCCTGGATGGGGCAGGTCAAGCGAGGCCTGACGTGCTGCCCCGGGCGGGGAGCGGCCCCAAGCTGTCCTTGCGACCGTGCGCCGGGTCCGTGACATGCGGGCCCCCTCGGGCGTTCCTGCCGGGCAGACCGATTCGGAGACCTCGTGCGCTACCAGCCCCTCGACCTCGACGCCCTCGTCCTGGCCGCCCAGAAGCCCTCCCGCTACGTCGGCGGTGAGGTCAACGCGGTCCAGAAGGACCTGAACTCGGTCCAGGTCTCCTGGGCGCTGTGCTTCCCGGAGGCCTACGAGGTCGGGATGAGCAACGTGGGCTTCCGCGTGCTCTACGACGTGCTCAACCGCCGCCCCGACGTGGCCTGCGAGCGCGTCTTCATGCCCTGGCCGGACATGACGCAGAAGATGCGCGAGGCGAACGTGCCGCTGTGGGCGCTCGAGTCGCGCGCGCCGGTGCGCGACTTCGACGTGATGGGCTTCTCGCTCCAGTTCGAAGCCGGCTACACGACCGTGCTGGCCATGCTCGACCTGGCCGGCGTGCCGCTCCTCTCCAGCGAGCGCACCGAGGCGCATCCGCTGGTCCTCGCCGGCGGGCCCTGCACCTACAACGGCGAGCCGATGGCGCCTTTCTTCGACGCCATGACGCTGGGCGACGGCGAGGAGGTCGCACTCGACATCTCCGACGCGGTGGCCGAGTGGAGGGCGGCGAAGGGGACGCGCGCCGAGCTGCTCGAACGTCTGGCGAAGATCCCCGGCGTCTACGTGCCCTCGTTCTACGAGGTGCGCTACGCGGCCGACCGCACGCTCTCTGCCATCGAGCCCAAGCGCCCGGACCTGCCGCCGGTCCAGCGGCGGATCGTCAAGGACCTGGACGCGGTGACGATGCCCGACCGGCAGATTGTCCCGTTCATGCAGGCGGTGCACGACCGGCTGCCGCTCGAGATCCAGCGCGGCTGCATCCGCGGCTGCCGCTTCTGCCAGGTGGGCATGGTCAGCCGGCCCCAGCGCCAGCGGCGCCCGTCGACCATTCTCAAAGCGGCCGAGGCGGGGCTGGCCGGCACGGGCTGGGAGGAGGTGGGCTTCCTCTCGCTCTCTGCCGGCGACTACGGGTGCTTGAACCCTCTGCTCGAGTCCTTCTTCGCCCGCTTCGGACCGGAGCGCATCGCCATCTCGCTGCCGTCCTTGCGCACCGAGACGATGACCGAGGCGCTGGCCAAGCAGATCGCCCAGGTGAAGAAGACCGGGTTCACCATCGCGCCCGAGGCGGCGACCGAGCGGCTGCGGCGGGTCATCAACAAGGGCAACCGCGAGGCGGACCTGCTGGCGGCGGTGCGCAGCGTCTTCGCCAACGGCTGGGGCCTGGTGAAGCTGTACTTCATGATTGGCCTGCCCACCGAGACCGACGAGGACGTGCAGGAGATCTTCCACCTGGCGCGGCGCGCGCTACGCGTGGCCAAGGAGATCCGCTCTGACGCACAGATCACCGTCTCGGTCTCCACCTTCGTGCCCAAGCCGTTCACGCCGTTCCAGTGGGAGCCGATGATCACGGTCGAGGAGACCATCCGCCGGCACGACCTCTTGCGCAGGCTCTTCCCGCGCAAGGGCCCGCTCTCGCTCAAGTACCACGAGGCCAAGACCTCGCTCATCGAGGGGGCCCTCGCGCGCGGCGACCGCCGGTTGGCCACGGCCATCCTCGCCGCCTACCGCTCCGGGCAGATCCTGGACGGCTGGACCGAGCACTTCTCCTTCGAGCGCTGGGTGGCCGCGCTTGGCGAGATGGAGAAGGCCCACGGGGTCGACGCGGCGTTCATGGCCCTGCGCGAGCGCCGCGAGGACGAGGTCCTGCCTTGGGACCACCTCGACGCCGGTGTGGAGAAGAAGTTCCTGCTCAAGGAAAAGGCGCGCAGCCTGCAGGGCGAGGTGCTCGCGGACTGCGTGACGGGAAAGTGCTCGGCCTGCGGCGCCTGCGACTTCAAGGAGATCGAGAACCGGCTGCACACGGTCAGCGACCTGCCGCCACTGGCCTCGCCCGCCACCTCCGAGGGCGAGAAGGCGCCCGAGGCTCCGGTCTACCAGCGGGTCAAGGGTCCCGTCGTCCGGCTGCGCTACGCCAAGCGGGCCCGCGCCATCGCGCTCAGCCACCTGGAGACGATGAACGCCATCCTCAGGGCCTTGCGCCGCTCGGCGCTGCCGGTCAGCTACTCGCAGGGCTACAACCCCAGGCCGCGCGTCTCCTTCGGCCCGGCCTGCCCGGTGGGCGTGGAGTCGGAGGCCGAGTTCCTGGACTTCGAGCTCGCCTCGCCGGTCGGCCTGGACGCGGTCCGGGATGCGCTGACGCGGGAGATGCCGCGGCTGATGCCGCTGCTGGAGGCGCACCTCCTGGGCGAGGACGACCCGGCGCTCGGCGCCGACCTGGCCTCCGTGCGCTACCGGGCCGAGCTCGGGCACCGAGGCGCAGGCGGCCGAGCTCGACGGGCGAATCGAGCGCTTCGGCGGCGCCGCGACGCTGGAGGTGACCCGCGAGAAGGACCGGGGCGCGAGCCGGACCATCGACCTCAAGCAGGTCGTCCTGGCGATGCGCCGGGTGGGGGAGCGCGAGGTGAGCTTCGACCTCGTCGCCGGCAACAAGGCCAGCGCCAAGCCCTCGGAGGTGCTCTCGGCGGTTTTCGGCGGGCTGCCGCTGCGCCGCCTGGTGAAGGAAACGGTCGCCTTCGCACCCAAGGCTCCGGCTGCCGAGCCGACGGCCGAGCCGGAAAAAACTCAGTGACGGCTTGGATTTCGAAAACTCGGCTGCTAAAGTACGCGCCGGTTTTGCAGCGCCCCAAGGACGAGGGGTTGGAATCTCGGGGGGATGCCATCGAGCCCCGACAAGGTCGGGGGGACGGTTCCGAGTTCGGCTCTTCAGGGGTGCGAAAGACAAGGGTTTCCCGGTCCCAAAGGGCCCGGGCAAAGGGTTTCGGAGCAGGACACCGCGACGCTCGCGCGTCTCGCTCCCATGGAATCGAGGCCTCCCGGCCTCCAAACACGCGCCGCGGGAAGGCACGACCGGACCGCGGCCTCGAGAGGTACCGACCACGGAGTACCGCCACAGCTTCCCGGAGGGCGCTCCGCGCATCCCGGGACAGGTAGGTCAGCCGAGTCGCGTGCCGTGAGGCACCGCGCGTAGGGCGCCCGAGCGTCGAGCGCCTGCCGCGTCGTGCATCAGAAGGACAGCCAAAACATGGGTTCGACCCTGGTCATCAACGCCACCGGCGTGGAGACGCGTGTAGCGCTCGTCGACAACGGGACCATCAGCGAGTTCTACCTCGAGCGCAAGAAGGACAAGGGCATCGTCGGCAACATCTACAAGGGCCGCGTGGTCCGCGTGCTCCCCGGCATGCAGGCGGCCTTCGTGGACGTGGGCCTGGAGAAGGCCGCGTTCCTGTACGTCAGCGACGTCTTCTACGACCCCGACTTCAGCGAGCAGCAGTTCGAGCTGACCGAGGGCGAGCAGGAGGAGGTCGAGGACAGCTACCCGGAAGAGGGCGAGAACGCGGCCGCCGCCGGGGCCGAGGAGGAGGGTGACGAGGAGGACGAGGGCGACGAGGAGGAGGCTGCGCCCGCTCCGGAAGGCGCCAAGCCCGCCGAGGCAACTCCGGCCGCCGAGACCAAGCCCGCCGACGGCGCGGCTGCTCCGAAAGCCGAGGAGCCCAAGGCCGAGGTGAAGGTCGAGGCCCCGGCTGCTCCCGCCGCCAAGGTGGAAGAGCCCAAGCCCGAAGAGCCCAAGGCCGAGGTGGCCCCTGTGCCGGCTGCTGCGCCCGCGCCCGAGGCTCCGAAGGCGGAGGCCGCTGCCCCGGCCCCCGTCGAGGCCAAGCCGGCCGAGGCCGCCGCTGCGCAGCCTGACGAGACCAAGTCTGCGCCCCCGGCTCCCGAGGCCGTCGCTGCGGCCGCGGCGCCTGGCGCCGAGGCCCCGAAGGCTCCCGAGGCGGGCGCTGCTCCCGCCGCCCAAGCCGCCGCTCCCGCGGGTGAGGCCAAGCCCCACGACGGCAACGCCCCGGCCGAAGGCCGCCGTGACGAGCGCGGCGAGTTCCGTCGCGACCGCGGCCGCCGCCGCCGCCGTGGCGGCCAGGCCCGCCGCGAAGCCCGCGAGCGCGAAGAGGGGGGCGAGCGCGGAGAGCGTGGCGACCGTGGCGACCGTGGCGAGCGCGACCAGCAGCGCGGCGGCGGTGATCGCGACGAGCGCCGCAACGGCCACGGTCACGGCAACGGCCACGACCAGAAGCCGCAGAAGAAAATGGCCAACATCCAGGACCTGCTGAAGGTCGGCCAGGAGATCATCGTCCAGGTCGCCAAGGACCCCATCGGCACCAAGGGCGCCCGCGTCACCAGCCACATCAGCCTGCCGGGCCGTCACCTGGTCTTCATGCCCACGGTCGACCACGTCGGCATCAGCCGCCGCATCGAGCGCGAGAGCGAGCGCCGCCGCCTGCGCGAGATCGTCGACCGCCTGCGTCCGCAGGGCACCGGCTTCATCGTCCGCACCGTCGCCGAGAACATCTCCACGGAGAAGCTCGAGGCCGACGCCAAGTTCCTCATCTCCATCTGGAACACCGTCGGCGCCAAGAAGGACAAGCTGGGCGCCCCGGCGCTGCTCCACCCCGACCTCGACCTGGCGCTGCGCGCGACCCGCGACCTCTTCGCGCAGGACGTCGACAAGCTGGTCATCGACGACCGCGTCGAGTGGGACCGCATCCGCAGCTTCCTGGAGATGCAGGACCCGGCGCTCAAGGAGCGCGTGGTGCTGCACGACGGCGACGAGCCCATCTTCGACGCCTACGGCATCGAGCACGAGATCCAGAAGGCGAGCCAGCGCAAGGTGTGGCTCAAGAGCGGCGGCTACCTGATCATGGACCAGGCCGAGGCGCTCATCGCCATCGACGTCAACTCCGGGCGCTACGTCGGCAAGAAGAGCCTCGAGGAGACGATCACCAAGATCAACATGGAGGCCGCCAAGGAGATCGTCTACCAGCTCCGGCTGCGCAACATCGGCGGCATCATCATCATCGACTTCATCGACATGGATAAGTCCCAGAACCGCGACAAGGTCTTCAAGGCCTTGCAGGACGCGCTGGGCCGCGACAAAGCCAAGACCAACGTCCTGAAGATCAGCGAGCTGGGCCTGGTGGAGATGACCCGCAAGCGCGTGCGCGAGTCGCTGGGCCGCACCTTGAACGAGCCGTGCCCCTACTGCGACGGCCGCGGTCACCTGAAGAGCAAGCGCACCATCGCCTACGAGATCTTCCGCGAGATCCGGCGCGAGGCGACCAACTACAAGGAAGCGACCCTGGTGGTGAACTGCCACCCGGACGTCTCCCGCATGCTGCAGGCCGACGAGCGCGACGAGTTGCGCTACCTGATGGACCGCTTCAACAAGTCCATCCACATCCGCCCCCAGCCGACCTACCACCAGGAGCAGTTCGACATCTACGGCAAGTCCGACCGCCCGCAGAAGGGCCGCGAGCGCGACGACGGTGGCGAGAAGCCCGAGAAGGCGGAGAAGGCCGAGAAGCCGGAAGCCCAGGAGAAGGGTGGCGAGCGGCCGGAGCGCGCCGAGAAGGGCGAGCGGGGCGAGCGGTCCGAGCGCGGAGACCGCGGCGAGCGCGGCGAGCGCGGTGGCCGCCGGGACCGCGGTGGGCGGGGTGAGCGAGGTGAGCGAGGGGAAAGGGGCGAGCGCGGGGAACGGGGCGATCGCGGGGACCGTAGTGAGCGCGAGGATTGGCCCAAGCCTGCGGCCGCGGTGGTCGCGGCCCCGGAGGCTCCCAAGCCCGCTGCCGAGCCCGCGCCGGTTCCCGAGGCGGCCGCAAAGCCGGAAGAGCCCAAGCCAGAGGTGTAGGCCAGGAGGGACGACACGATGGCTCATGCCGAACCGAAGGCACGACGCAGCGAGCAGCGCCGCGAGAGGCGGCGCGTCATCAACCGCGAGTTCGCGAGCGTCGAGGAGTTCATCGTCGAGTACGTCTCGAACATCAGCCGCTCGGGGGCGTTCATCCGCTCGGACGAACCGCTCCCGGTCGGCACCCGCGTCGCGCTGCGCTTCACGCTCTTGATGGACGAGATAGAGACCATCGAGGGCGTCGGCGAGGTGGTGCGGGTGGTCAAGCCCGGCGCTGGGCCGAAGGCAGGGATGGGCGTCGTCTTCGTGCAGCTTACGCGGCACTCCAAGGCGCTCATCGAGCGGCTGCTGACGCGGGCGGCCGACTGACCGGATGCCTGGAAACGGAGCCAGGCGGGCCAGCTGGTACGACGCTGCCTGGGACAAGTACGCCTACCGGGCGCAGGTGGAGCTCGAGAAGCACCGCTGGGGACGGTGGCTGCTCAGTGTCCTCAAGGCCGCCGCCTCGGTCGTCCAGGGGTTCAGGGGCGAGAAGATCACGCTGCGCGCCAGCGCCCTGACCTACATCACGATGCTGTCGCTGGTGCCGCTGCTGGCGGTCATCTTCGCCATCGTGCATGCGCTGGGGCAGGAGAGCCTGCGCAAGGGCATCCACGAGTTCGTCTTCGACAACCTGGCGCCCGGCGTGCGCGAGCAGATTGGCGGCTACCTCGACGAGTTCATCGCCCGCGCCTCGGCCTCGGCCATGGGCGGACTGGGAGGCGTCTTCCTGCTCGTCTCCGCCGTCGGCCTGTTCCACAACATCGAGCGGTCGCTGGACGAGATCTGGGGCGTGACGACGCCGCGGACCATCCTGCGGCGCGTGGTCATCTACTGGTGCGTGCTGACTCTGGGACCCATCGTGCTGGGGGTCAGCGTGCTGGCCACAAACTTCGCGCAGGCCGCGGTGCTGCCTTCGCTCCCCTCGGGCGTGATGGCGCTCGTCCCTTGGGCGACCTCCGCGTTCGCCTTGTTCTTCCTCTACTTCGCGGTGCCCAACGCCAAGGTGCGGCCACAAGCGGCGCTCTTGGGCGCGCTGGTGGCAGCCACCGCCTGGGAGATCGCCAAGCACGGCTACTCGTGGGGCGCGACCCACAGCTTCCGCTACAACGCCATCTATGGCTCGGTGGGCGCCATCCCGCTCTTCCTCCTATGGCTCTACGTGAGCTGGATCGTCGTGCTCTTCGGCGCCCGGCTCGCGTACGCGCTGCAGTACGCCATCACCACGGCCAACGCGCCCAAGGTCTTCGATGCCCGCTGCCGCGAGGTTTTGTGCGCCCGTGTGGCGCTCGAGGCGGCAGTGGCGTTCCAGGCTGGAAAGTCGCCGCCGACTCCCGGAACCATCGCGCAGGTGCTCTCGCTCGACGTCTCTTTCGTGGGCGAAGCCATCGAAGCCCTGCGCGAGCGTGGGCTGGTCGCAGAGGCCGTCGACGGAGGTGTCGTCCCAGGCCGTGCGCTGGACCAGATCCACCTGTCAGACATCGCCGAGGCCGCGAGCGGCACGCTCTACGACCACTCGGCCGAGCCTCCCTCCAGGGAGCCAGCGACGCGGGCGTTGGGGAAGCTTTGCCGAGTCGGATCGCAAGGGGAGGGAGGCTCTTCAGCAGGTGAGCCTCGCCTCGCTCAGCAAGCCCATCGTCGAGGGCGCAGGTGCTCCGGCGGAAGAAAAGGCAGCGAATCCAAAGAGATAGAGGCGGCGACGCAGCCTCATCCCAAGAAGGGGCCCAAGCGGGAACGCCTTGGTGGACAACAGCCCTTTGAAATCGTTCGTCTTTCGCCGAAATCCGACGGAACAGGCAGAAATCAAGAGAAAAAGGCGTCGGCTTGCAAAAGCCCAACTATCTGCTAGGCTTAGAGCGTTTTTGAGGGTCCGTCGTCAAGGCTTCCCCCGAGCCTGCGTCCGTCGCCTGGAGAATGATCCATGCTGAAGAGCGATCTCATCGCCATCCTCGTGCAGAAGCGAGGCATCACCCAGAAGCAGGCCGAGTCCACGATCGAGACGATCTTCGAGTGCATGAAGGACGCCCTCTGTAACGGCGACAACATCGAGATCCGCGGGCTTGGCGCCTTCCACGTCAAGCACTACGAGGGCTACCAGGGGCGCAACCCCAAGACCGGTCAGGTCATTCCGGTCAAGCCCAAGCGCGGCATCCTCTTCCGCACCGGTAAGGAACTGCGCGACCGGGTCAACCGGATCGATGAGAAGCCTTCCGAAGCGCAGCCTGTCGCAGTCGTCGCCGCTCCAGTGCCTGGCGCCCCGGACGGCAACAAAGAACCGGGCGACGGCAACATCCAGACCGGCTAACCCGCTGGGATCGTTGGACAACGACTTTCATCACGAATTGCCTGAGGCCGTCGAGGAGCTCGTGCTCCCAGACGGCCTCGATGTTTTCTGCAGTCTTCGGCTTGGCGATCAAGCTGCGAGGGCGCGGGCGGAGCAGATCTTGCCGACCGGACGGACCTGAAGGTCAGGGACGAGCTCGGTGTACGTCAGCACCGTCACCTCGGGGAAGGCGCTCTCGAGCAGCTTGCGCAGGCAGCGGCGGACGTCGGGGGAGGCGAGGATGACGCCGTCGCGAGCGCCGGCGAGCGCCTCGCGGACGCCGTCGAGGATGGAGACTGCATCCTCGGGGGCGAGGGCGAAGCCGCCCGGTTCGGCGCTCTTGAGCGCCTCGCGCAGGGTCTCCTCGACCATCGGGTCGGCCAGGTGCGCGTACAGGGTTCCGTCGTTGGCATAGCGGTGCGACAGGTGGCGGCGCAGGGCCCGACGGCAGCGCTCGGAGAGTGCCAGCGAGTCGGTCTCGGCAGTCGGCTCGCTCACGGCCTCGAGGATGGCGCGCAGGTTGCGGATGGAGACGCCTTCGTCGGCCAACCGGCGCAGCACCTCAGCCAGGGCTGGGATGGCGATCTTTCCAGAGGCTTCGCGGACCAGCGCCGGGTGCGACTTCTCGAAGGTATCGAGCAGACCCTGAACCTCCTGCACGCCGAGGAACGAGGCGGCCTGACGGCGCAGGACGAGCGCGACGTGGCGGAGCATCTGCTCGCCCGCGCTGCGGACGAAGAAGCCGGCCTCACGGACGCGGTCGGCGTCGGCGGCGGGGACGGAGGAGAAGAGCGAGCCCGTCGCGGGGTCCTCGAAGGGCTGCACGTCGACGCCCAGGATGGCGATCTCGTCGGACGAGGCGACGACATAGGCGCGGGAGGCGTCGACCTGACCGCGAGCGCAGGGGACCTCGTCCACCAGCACCTGGTAGCAGCCCTCGCCCAGGGTGGCTCCGCCGCGGGTGCGCACGCCGGGGAAGCGCACGCCGGTCTCGACGTAGAGCGCCTCGCGCAGGGCGGGCAGGTCGCGGGTGATGAGCTTGTTCTCGTCGTTCCGGGCCAGGGTTTCGAGCGAGGAGTCCAGGTCCAGGCAGATCGGGGCGACGCCGGCGGGCGCCGGCGAAGGAGCGGCCGCGGCCTCGGCCTTGGCGGTCGGGGCAGTCGCCGGGGCGGGGACGCCGCTGTTCTCGAGCGCGGCCTGGCGGCGCTCGTCCTCGTCCTTCGCCTGGCGGCGGGCAAGGGCACGGGCGCCCAATCCGGCAGCGACGGCTAACGCGAGGAACGGCAGCTTGGGCATCATCGGCATCAGCCCCAGGGCGAGCATCAGGACGGCGACGATGGCCAGCGCCTTGGGCTGGCTGATGAACTGGCGGCCGATGTCCGAGCCGAGCGACGCCTTGTCGTCCTCGCCGGCGACGCGGGTCACCACCAGGCCCGCGCTGATGGCGATGCACAGCGCGGGGATCTGGGAGACGAGGCCGTCGCCGATGGCCAGGAGCGCGTAGGTCTTGGCGGCGTCCGCCGCGGTCATGCCCTTGAAGAGAACCCCGATGATGAGGCCGCCGAAGGCGTTGATGAGGACGATGACCAGGCCGGCGATGGCGTCGCCCTTGACGAACTTCATCGCCCCGTCCATCGCGCCGTACATCTGGCTCTCTCGCTCCAGCGCGCGGCGGCGGGCGCGCGCCTGGTCCATGTCGATGGCGCCGGCGCGCAGGTCGGCGTCGATGGCCATCTGCTTGCCGGGCATGGCGTCCAGGGTGAACCGCGCGCCAACCTCGGCGACCCGCTCGGCGCCCTTGGCGACCACCAGGAACTGCACCAGGGTCAGGATGGCGAAGATGACCCCGCCCACCACGTACTCGCCCTGGATGGCGAACTCGCCGAAGGCGTTGATGACCTCGCCGGCGTGGGCCTCCAGCAGCGCCAGGCGGGTGGAGGAGACGTTGAGCGCCAGGCGGAAGAGGGTGGTGATGAGCAGGAGCGTCGGGAAGGCGGCGACCTTGAGCGCCTCCTTGGCGTAGAGCGCCGCGACGAGCAGCGTGAAGCCCATGGCCAGGTTGAGCGCCAGCAGGGCGTCGAGCAGGAACGGCGGCAGCGGGACGATCATCGCGCCGACGACGCCAGCGACGGCGAGGGCGAGGTAGGCATCAGCGTGGCTGGCGGAGAAGAGTTTCTTCACGGCGAGTTCCTATCGGGCGGAGTCGTTGGAGGCGGGGGGAACCTCGGCGCTCATCTCGAAGACCTTGTTGAGCACCGCGGCCGCGGCCAGGTACAGCTCCTCGGGCACCTCTTCCCCCAGGTCGTAGCGGACCAGGGTGCGGGCCAGAGGGACGTCGCGGACCATCGGGACCTTGAACTGCCGGGCCAGAAAGCGAATCCTCGCCGCCTCGTCCTCGACGCCCTTGGCCACGATGGTCGGTGCCGCGGCTTCCTCGGGGGCGTAGCGGAGCGCGACCGCGACGTGTGTTGGGTTGACGACCACGACGGTGGCCTTTTGCACGCCCCGGGCCACCGTGCCATTGAGCAGCGCCTTGTGGGCCGCCTTGCGCTTGGCCTTGTGGTGCGGGTCGCCTTCGGACTCCTTGTGCTCCTGCTTGAGCTCCTCGCGGCTCATCATCAGGCCCTTGATGTGGCTGCGGCGCTCGAGCAGGTAGTCCAGCGCCCCGTACGCCGCGGCGAAGCCCAGCGTCTTGAGCGCCAGGCCGTGGACGAGCTGGAACAGGGCGTTCCAGGACAGGACGAGGCTGGAGGCTCCGGGAAGACGCGAGGCGACGGGCGCGGCGTCGCGGGCGGTGGACCAGGTCAGGTAGAGGACGACGGAGACGACGACGGCGGCCTTGAGCACCTCGAACAGATTCTTCTTGGAGAAGACGCGCTTGAATCCGGAGGCGGGGCTGAGCTTCTCGAGCTTGAAGCCGATGGCCGACGGGTTGAACGCCACCCCGACCTGGAGACCGGCCCCCGCGACTGCGCCGAGCATGACTGCCGCAAGGACTGGAATACAGGCCGCAAAGAGGACTTCCCAGGCCCTGCCGACCGCGAGGTGGACCGGCGTGGCGCTGGCGCCGGCCGAGAGGAGGGCCTCGCGGGTGTAGCGGGCGGAATCCGCCGCCACCGAGGGGACGCTCGCGCCCAGCGCCACGAAGCCGCATAGGGTGGCGGCTGCGGAGGCCAGAGCCTTGGAGCGGGCGATGTTTCCCTGCTTCCTGGCTTCGCGGAGTCGCTGGGCGGAGGGTTGCTCGGTCTTTTCACTCACGTTCCGGCTCCGAAGGCGCGGGCCGCGACGCCAATCGCGTCAGCAGCACCGGCGACCTCCGAGAGCAGGCGCTGTGCCAAGGCGCCCAGGGCGAAGAGCACTGCGGCGGCGCCGACCAGGAGCTTGGCGGGCTCGCCCACGTCGCGCACGGATAGAACGGGGGCGATTCGCCCCGCGACACCAAGGGCAGCGTCGACGAGCAGGGAGACGGCGGCCGCCGGTGCGCCGATGGCGAGGCCGGTCGCCAGCGCTCCGGTCGCCTGAATGAGGGCGATCTCCGCCAGGGAGTCGGTCGCGATGGCGCCGGGCAGTCCCAGCGGCGCGACCCGGAAGCTCGAGAGGACGGACGTCGCCAGGACTCGGTACAGCGGTCCGGCGAAGACGAGCGCGCAGACCAACTGGTAGAGCATGTCCCCAGTCGCCGCCTCCTTGGACCCGGTCGCGGGAAGGCTCGACTCGGCGTTGGCTCCGCGGAAGGTGTCCAGCAGCCGGCCTCCCAGTCGAGCGGCGTCGAAAGGCAGCGCAGCGACGAAGCCGATGACGGTGCCGCAGAGCAGCTCGCGAGCGAAGGCTCCGACGAGGTCGAAGGTGGTGAGGGTCGGCAGCGCAGGGTGCACGTCCCCACCGAGGTGCGCATGCAGCGAGAGCGCGAGGATGAGCGCCACTCGGACGGTCATCGGCGCCGCCTGGCCGCCGAAGATGGGGCACAGGAAGGTCGCCGGGACGATGCGTGCGGCGATGAGGGCGACCGCGACCAGGTGCGGCCGGAGCATCTCAATCCACGCGGCGGTGTCGACCGGAAGGTTCATCGCTAGTGCCCCACCGACGGCAGCATCCGCAGGACCTCGGTCGTGAACCGGGTCAGCTGGGCGCCGATCCACGGCCCGGCGAGGACGAGCGAGAGGATGGCCGCGACCAGCTTGGGAACCACCGAGAGCGTCGACTCCTGGATGGACGTGATGGCCTGCAGGGCGCTGGCGAGGGCGCCGGCAACGAGGCTGGCAAGGAGCGGAGGCGCCGAGGCAACCACCATCAGGAGCAGCGCTTCGCGGCCGACGGCGAGGAGAGCGGTCTCGTTCACGGAAGTCTCCAGCTAGCGGTAGCCGAGAGTCAGGCCCTGCGAGAGCAGCGACCAGCCATCCACGGCGACGAAGAGCAAGAGCTTGAAGGGGAGCGAAACGCTGGTCGGCGAGAGGGACTGCATCCCCAGTGCCAGCAGCAGGTTCGCGATGACCATGTCCAGGACGAGGAACGGCAGGAACACCATGAAGCCGATCTGGAAGGCGCCCTTGAGCTCGCTGATGACGAAGGCCGGGACGATGACGACGAGGTCCCTCTCGGAGACCTCGTGAGCTCGGGCTTCGCCGCGAAGCTGCTGGGCGAGGTCGAGGAACATCGCGCGATCCTCGAGGCTGCCGTGCTTCTCCAAGAAGGCCCGCAGCGGCGCGGCGGCCCGCGTTCCCGCCTGGAACAGTGCGTTCGCGTCCTGGCCGTCGGTCTCTTCCAGCGCAGCCTTGCCCTCGGTCCACATGTCTTCGAAGACCGGAGACATCACGTGGATCGAGAGGATGACGGCGAGCCCGGTGAGCACGGTGGAGGGCGGAATCTGCTGCGTGCCCATCGCCGAGCGGGCGATGGAGAGGACGACGGCGATCTTCGAGAAGCTGGTCAGCATCAAGATCGCGAATGGAATCAAGGACATCGCCGCCAACAGCGCCATCATCGGGACAGGCTTGGAGGCGAAGGACGCGTCGAGGACTTCGGAGCCCAAGGAGGACTTGGCGAGCGCGGAGGCCGGCGCGAGGAGCACGAGGGCGGCCAGCGGGAATAGGCGCAAGGACTTCATCGGGGCTCTCCGGAGATGACGGTGGTGAAGCCGTCGCCGAACGCGACCACGTAGCGGCGGCCGTCGGCTTCGAGGATGGCAACGCCGTTCTTCGGTGATAGCGAAGCCCGTGCCACGACCTTCAACGCGCTCTTGTCGGCGGCGGTGACGAGCCCGCGCTTGGCCAGGAGTCTGAGGGCAAGGTAAGCGAGGCCGCAGATGGCGACGAGCGCACCAACCATTTTGATCGCCGGGGCCGAAGGCGCATGGCCGGTCAGGAAAGGCAGGGCGAGCAGGCCGACGATGCCCAGCCCCGCCTTCATGAGCGATTTCTGGAGCGACGGCACTGACTTGGACTCGGTGGTTGGTGCGGCGGCAGGGGGAGGAGCGGAGAGCTTGAGGCAGTCGGCGAAGTTCATGGCGGTCTCGGGCAGCTCAGCTACGGGAAGAGGGCGAGGATTCGGGCACCGAGCTCTCCGTCGATGTCGACGAGCTCGGCCTGCGCCACGGCACGGTCGCCGATGCGCAGGACCACCGAGTCGGTGAGCGCGACGCCCAGGTCGATGACCGAACCCGGCTGGAGCGAGTCGAGCTTGGACAGGGGGACCTTGAGCTTGGCCAGCTCGACCTGGACCTCGATGGGCAGCGAAGAGAGCTGAGTCGCGGTGTCGTGCATGAGCGCCTCCGGGGCGATGACGTCGGTGACCGACATCAGGGTGAAGCGGCCGTCCTCGAACCGGCCGTTGAAGTGGAAACCGCGGAACTCGAGGCGCGAGTCGCCGGCGAGCCCGCTCTCGAGGCGCTTCAGGCCCGAGAGGACGACGGCATCGCCCTCGGCCAGCTGCGCGAAGTCCTCGGCGGTCAGGTCGGCGATGCCGGCGACGAGCCGGGCGTCGAGCGCGGCGGCCGTGATGGCCGGGTGCAGGTCGCACCTCGCCTGGCCCTTGGCGAAAGCGCGAGCCAGCCGAGTGGCGGTCGGCGCGGGGAGCAGGAGGCGACCGAACCCCGCGACGTCGCCGATGGCCAGATCCAGCTCGACCGAAACCCAGGTGCGCTCGCGGCCGAGCAGCGCGGCGGCTTCGTGGCCATCGCGCGCCAGGAAGAGGAAGCGCGGGGCGAGGGCTTTCTCGATGGCGGCGAGGGAGCGCACCGCGCGGAGCCCGTGCAGGGCCAGGTAGCTCAGCGCCGCGACCTCGGCAGCGCTGGGCTCCTGCGGAGCGAAGGCCGGGCAGGTTCCGCCGGAAAGACGGTCGACCAGCGCCGCGGCGAAGCCGGTCTCGAGCTCGATCAGCGCCCGCCGGCCGTCCAGTCCGAGGGCCAGGACGACGTAGCAGCAGCCATCCGGCAGGCCCGCTGCGCGCGACGGAGATTCGAGGAGCCGCGGCAGGCAGGTGAACGGAGTCTTGATCTCCCCGGCGACGGCCTGGACCGCGGCGGCGGCAGCAGCGGCGCCGGCCTCGCGCAGCGAAGGCGCCATCTGGACAGCCAACGCAGCCCGAGAGACGGGGCGAAGCTGGGAAGGGTCGACGGGGCGGGGCTTGAGTTTCACGGGGGCACTCCGAATTGGGACGCCGGAGTGCAATGCGGATGGCGTGCCAGGGGGCAAGTGCCTGGAAACAGGGGGCTATTGGGGCTATCGGGCTGTCGCGCCTGGGAACGGGCGCGTTGCGCGCCGGGACGTTTGGACCCTCAGTCGTTCAGGGCGCGTGAAGCAAAGCGGAATGCGTGATTCGCGAGCGCCGGATGGACCGTTGTCGCCGAGCGCCACGCTTCGCGGATGGACGGGACGCTCAGCAGTCGCTCGCGAACGACGGGTGCGACGCGCTGGCAGACGGCAGCCGCGAACCAGGTAGGCTCTCCATCGAGCTGGAGGACGAGCTTTCGGATCGTCTGTGGCGTGGGGGCCGGTGCGAACTTCCGCGAGAAGGCGGCCAAACGGTCGCGGCGTCCGAAGCTCAGCAAGCCGCTGGCCTCCTCACGAACCAGCTCGACCCGCTCCGGGGCGACCTGGTCCAGGAGCTCGAGGGCGGCGTTACCGGCGAGCGAGCAGGTGAACACGACCAGCCGGTCCTCGTCGGGGCTCAGCTCGTTGCACCGCTGCTGCGGGCCCTGGACGAGCGTCACGCAGTTCTGGAACGCGACGGCCTCGTCACGGACGGTCTCTACCTGGGTGTCGGGGCTGGGCATCGGCGACTCCCTTAGCGCGCGGCGGGGGCAGGCTCGGCGACGGGCGTGGCGGCCGCGGCTTCGCGCTGGAGCCGGCGCACGGTCAAGAATGCGAAGGCGAGAAGGCCGGAGAGCACTGCCACGATGCCAGCGGCAAGCAAGAGCGGCAGGCGGGATGGCTCGACAGGCTCCTCGGCCGAGCCGACCTTGGAAGGCGGGACGGGCAGCTCGGAGAGCATCACCGAGACGCTGCTCGCGTCGAGCCCCTCGACGCTTCCGGCGACCAGTGCCTGGAGCTCACCCTTGCGGTTCTCCAGGTTCTCGAGGGAGCCGTTGCGGACCTTGAGCAGCACCGAGGCCCGGGGCTGGATGGGCTTGCGAAGCGCGCTGGCCTGGTTTGCGGGAGCGGCGACGACATGCACGCGGGCGCTGATCACGCCTTCCAGCGCGCCCAGGGTCCGGGCGATCTCGCCTGAGAGCGCGTGAAGGAAGAGCGCGTTCTCCTCGACGGCCGTGGGGATCATGCTCCCCTTGCCGAAGACCTCGCCGAATCCCGGCGCCTTCTCGCGCGGCAGGCCATAGTCGTTGAGCAGCTTGAGCGCTGCCGACACGCTCTCCTCGGAGACCTCGATGGCGTAACGGGCGTCTCGGCCGCCTTCCTTGACCTTGCGCGCCTCGATGCCGGCGCCGTGGAGCAGCGTCTCGATCTCGTTGGCCTGGGCTTCGTCGAGCCCGTGCTGGAGGGTCTGCTTGCAGCCGCCGAGCGCGAGCATGGCGGCGAGGAGAATTGCAGTGCGCTTCATCGGGGGACTCCACAGGACTGCGTTGGGGCGGGATGGAGTGGGGCTACAGCTGCGTCTGGAGCGTGGTCTTGACGGCCGAGGTGCCCTTCTCGACGACCTTGCTGGCGAGGTCGAGCTCCTGGGTGGCGCGGTAGGCGTGCGCCTGGAACGCCAGCAGTTCCGCGGGGCTGAAGGTCCGTCCCGACTCGGCCATCTTGAGCAGGGTGTCGAGCCGCTTCTGGGCTTGCTGGACCTGGTTGAGCACCTTGGCCGGGCTCGGTGCCTGGACATTGAGCTGGGCCTTGGGCTGCGGCCGGGCGACCTCCATCCGCGTCCCCGGCTCGACGGCATTCGGCTTGGCCGCGGCGACCTTGGGTTGAGCGGCCCCGGGCTTGGCGGCTGGAGACGGAGCCTTGAAGGCCGCGCCCTTGGCCGCGCTGGTGCCCTGCAGCGCACCCTTGAAGCTCGCTCCGGTGGTGGCAGAGGCGGCGCCGGTGGAAGGAAGGGCGCCAGCGACCTTGTCGATCATGGTGGCCCTCGCTAGCGGATGTTGTTGATGGCGGTCTTGGCCGACTCGTGGCGGACCTTGAGGATGTTGCTGAGGGTGTTGTACTCGCGGCTCTCCTCCTGCATCCGGTTCTGGAGGGCCATGTACTGGTAGGAGGCCTGCTTCTGCTGCTCGATGGCGGCGCTCATTCCATCGAACGTCATCCCGGAGGTGTTGGTCACCTCGTCGTTGCCGCTCTTGGTGGTCTGCATTGTGCCGCTGCCGCCCACCGCCCGACGGCCGCCCTGCATGACGCCTTGCTGCGAGACGGCCTGGCCGACGGTCTGGCTGACGGCAGCGCTGATGACCGCTCCGCCGGGGACGATGGCGCTGGCGACGCCGATTCCGGTGTTGAGGCCGCGGGCCAGCATCGACCCGAAGTCGGACTTGACGGCGGTGCGGTCGAGCGAGGTCTGGATGGTGAGCTGGCTGATTCGGTTGTCCATGGCTCCCTTTCGGCGATGCCGCTCGAGGCGGCGTGGTTGGCCGTCGGGGATTTCCAGAACCGTGCCAGCCCTCCTCCAAGGGCGTGAAATCAGGAGGGATGTTCCGGGTTGGGGCGCGCTGTTCTCCGGCGGGACGCCCTTGCTCGCTCAGCCGGCCGAGCCGACCCGAAACCAGACCTCGGGGTCGGAGGCGAAGTGCCCCTCGAGCTCGTCCAGGAAGCGCTCCTCAGCGCTTGGCGAGCACGGTCGGCAAAAGCTCACCCAGCAGACGCGTTGGCGGTCGAGCACGGGCGATCCAATCCGCGAACTAGGGAGCCTGACCGTCGCCTGGGGATAGCGGACGAAGACCTGCACGGAGCGCGAGGGGCCAGTGGTGGCGAACCAGTCCCGGTCGAGGGTGTGATCGGCTCGTGGAAAAAGAGACTCGAGCGACCGGACGTCGTCGGCGCTGGGGAAAGGGTCGGGTGGGACGAAGAGGCTGAGCAAGGAGTAGCGGTTGGCGGCCAACGCGGGGCCGAGGGCGGCGCGCAGCTCCGGCAGGCGTTTCTTCCAGCCAGTGTCCTCCAGATCGATGCGCAGCGACTGGCGCACGTCGGCCGAAGCGAGCTTCGCGATGGCGCGACCCGGCTGTACCCGGACCCGATTCCTGGCTGGCGGCACCTCAGCGGGGAAGAGGTCGACGTCGGCGATCTCTTCGGCGGAGGCCAGCGCCTGATGGATGTCGGCGGGCGTCATGCTCGCCGTCTCCAGCACGTGGTAGGGCGGCAGCGGTTGGTAGCGCAGCCCCAGCCGCTTGGCGTTCGCGCGGAACACGGTCCCTGGCAGGACACAGAGCGGGTAGACCTTCAAGTCGTCGAAGAGGTCGTTCTCCACGGCGAACGCGACGCTGCGCTGGACGTCCTCGAGGCGATCGCCCGGCAAGCCCACCATCACGTCGAGCATCACGCGCACGCCCTCGCCGCGCAGACAGCGGACTCCCTCGATGAACCGCTCGCGCCGGAAGCCCCGCTGGGCGATCCGGAGGGCGACGGGATTGGTGGTCTGCAGGCCGACCTCGGCCTCGGCCACCCCAGCCCGGGCGAGCGTGCGCGCGAGCTTGGGCGTGATGTCCTCGACGTTGAGCTCGCAGCGGACCGGCGGGCCCTTTCTGCGCACGAGCAGATCCAGGAATGCGTTCAGCTCGGGTCGCCGGGCGAAGCACGGATCGACGAAGGTCAGCTCACGGATCAGGTGCTGCCGGGCCCAGTCGAGCTCCCCTTCGACGCGCGAGAGGTCGAAGGCGCGCAGGCGCGGAAAGCTCTTGTGGTAGTGGCAATACGCGCACCGCAGCGGGCAGCCGCGGACGCTCTCGACCACCATGGTCCTGCGCCGGCCTGCTCGCAGCGAGCCGTCCAGGAAAGGCGAGGGGATGCGGTCCACGGGTTCGATGGGGGCCCGTGGCGCGGTCAGTCGCCACGGCGAGCGGAGAATCAGGCCCGGCACGGCGTCGATCGGGGAGCCCGCCAGCAGGGCGGCCAGCAACTCGTCGAAGGTCTGCTCTCCTTCGCCCTGTACCGCGATGTCGAAGGCATTCGAGCGGCGCAGCAGGAGGTTGTCGAGCGCGACCTCCGGGCCTCCCAGCACCACCTTCGTCCGGGGACGTCGCCGCTTGAGGGCGCCGGCCAGGGCGAGGCTTCGCTCCACGTTCCAGACGAAGCAGCCGAACCCGACCAGGTCCGGCTCGGAATCCAGCAAGGCCTCGAGGATGGCGGCGTCGCCTCCCGTGGAGGCCACTTCGCCCAGGATTGACAGCTCGACCTCGGGAAGAGCCCGCCGGGCCCAGGACGCGAGCAGCCCCAGCGCCAGCGGAAAGTTGGCGTTGGAGAAGATCGCGTCGTGCGACTGCACCGGTAGCTGCGCCAGGACGACGCGCAGCCTCCGCCGTGATTGGGTCCTTCGCCGCACCCTGGAGCCGCCTACTGCGGGGGCTGTCTGCACTCGCAGGCCGACTGGTCGCACGAGAGGCCGGCCGCGCAGGTCCCGCCGCACTCCGGCTTGCAGATGCAGGCGCACAGCTTGGCGTCGGCGTTGAAGGCCGCGCCACACTGGAGCGCGGGCGGGTTGCAGACGCAGCCGCAGGTCGTGGTGTCGAACTTGAAGCCGACGCCGCAGGTGATGCTCGGGTTGCAATCGCACTTGCAGGCGTTGGGGTCGGTCGTGTTGCACACGAAGTTCGTTCCGCAGCCGTTGCAGTCCGGCGCGCACTTCCAGGCGCAGGTGTCGTAGTCGCAGTAGTAGGACGATCCGGGGCTGGCCACGCCGCAGTCTGCCGGGCAGACGCACTTGTTCTGGGTGCGGTCGCAGACGAAGGGCGGGGTGCACTGGCCGCACGGGTCGGGGTTGCCGTTCGGATTGGAGGTCAGATCGATCCAGTAGCGGTAGCTGACCGCGCCGTCCTTGTTGGGCACCGTGGGCCGGCACGAGCCGAAGAAGAGGATGCGACCGGTCAGGCCGTCGAAGTCGAAGCCGTTGGTCCGGTCGCGCGGCAGGTCGTTGGCGTTGCAGGTGGAGCCTGCCGCCAGCGAGGCCGGGTCGAGGGCGACCTTGATGGTGGAGGCGATGGGCGGCTTCTGCGTCGAGTAGGGCGAGACGCCAGCCGCCGCCGCGTTGAGGATGGCCTGGATGGTCGAGGTGAAGGAGCCGCCGACCGTGTTGCCGGAGCGGATGTCGCCGAAGACGCCGCCCAGGTTGGCGACCACCGCGTTGATCTTCCCCGGGTTGCCGATGGTGTCCTCCTCGTTGCTGCACAGGGTGCCGTTCGGGCAGGCGATGGCGTGGACCTGGGCCTTGTTCCCCATCGAGTCGAAGTTGCTGAAGAACGAGGTGTAGGTGGCGGCGTTGTCGGAGGTCTGGTCGTCGGAGTCGCCCAACAGGATCACGACCAGCGTCGCCCCGGTGCGCAGCTTGGTGGTGCTGTTGGCGGTCGCGGGCAGGAGCGCCTTGGTGGCCTCGCGAGCCGAGCCCAACAGGCCCTCGGTCGGGTTGCCGCTGATTCCGAACCAGTCGCTGCCGTTGCTCTGGAACCAGCTCCGGACTGTGGCGACATCCTTGGTGAAGGTGCGCAACCGGTGTGCACCGGAGCGGTAGCTCGAGCTGTAGTAGCCGGCGCTCACTGCCGCGATGCGCCAGTCCAGCGTCGAGTTCTGGAGCTGGTCGATCATCGCCTGGCCGGCGTTGGCCACCGAGTTCTGCGAGGCCTCCATGGAGCCCGAGTTGTCCACGACCCAGAGGATGTCGATCATCTGGACGGCCGCCGTCTTGAAGACCTCGCACTGCGCTGCGTGCGCGTCGCCGAACTGCGCCAGCGCGGAGCCGCCACCGACGTCGGAGAGGTAGAAGGGCTTGGCACCGCTATAGGCGCTGGCCGGCATGATGGAGATGACGGCGATGGTCCGCTGCGCAGAGCGGCGCACGTACTCGGCTTCGACCTTGAAGGGCCCGAAGACGCCAGCATTGCCGTTCAGGAGCGCCGAGGGCGAGCCCAGGAACGCCTGGGCGATGGAGTTGGCCGCGGTCTTGAGGTCCTGGCCGCCCGAGAGGTCGAGCATGTCGTGCGAGCCGGGGAACTTGTCCCAGGTGGTGAAGGTCTGGGCGACCGCGTTGCTGACCGTGCCCAAGTTGCGCAGCTTGGCCACGCCGGCCTGCTCGTCGGCGGAGACGTTGGCGCCGGTCGGGTTCAGCAGCATGGCGATGCCCACCACCTTCTGGGCGGGGCTGTAGACCATGACCGCCTTCTCGACGCCGCCGACCACCGGGCGCGAGTACTCGGTGAAGTCGGCGGTCACGGCGACCGCGAGGTCCGCGTTGCCGGACTCGATGACGTTGACCTGCCGCATGTTCGCGGCGGCGCAGGCCTGCTTGGCCGGCCCCGCGCCGTCGCTGCCGTCGAGCGGGTTGAGCTCGCCGGTGTCCCAGCGGCCGTTCTGGTTCGAGTCCTCGGCGCCGTCGGCGATGCCGTCGCCGTCGGCGTCGGGGTCGGTGGGGTCGGACTTGCTCAAGCCGCTATCGGCGTCCAGCACCACCGCGGGGCAGTTGGTGGGGTCGGGATTGGTTCCCACGCCGGACTCCACGCCGTCCGTCAGGCCATCGCCGTCGGTGTCGCGCTTGTTGGGGTCGCTCTCGCCGGAGTCCCGTTTGCCGTTGTGGCTCTTGTCCTCGGCGCCGTCGAGGAGGCCGTCGCAATCGCTGTCCATCCGCAGCGGGTCGGTGCGAGAGGCGGGGTCCGAGTCGGCGACGAAGCTCTTGCAGTTGGCAGTGTCCGGGTTGGTGGTGACGCCCACCTCTTGCCCGTCGAGCAGGCCGTCGCCGTCGGTGTCCGCCTTGCTGGGGTTGGTGCCACGGAGGGTCTCGTCGGCGTCCGAGAGCCCGTCACAGTCCGAGTCCTTGCCCAGCGCCGGGCCACAGTCGCTGGCCTTGAGGGGGTCGGTCTCGCCGGAATCCACGCGGTGGTTCCAGTTCTTGTCCTCCTGGCCGTCCAGGCAGCCGTCGCCGTCGGAGTCCGCCTTGCGCGGGTCGGTCTCGCCGGTGTCCACCTTGCCGTCGTGGTTCAAGTCCTCTGCGCCGTCCGGGATGCCGTCGCCGTCGGTGTCGCGCAGGGTGGGGGCCGTGCCGCTGGAAAGCTCCAGGCCGTCCTTCAGGCCGTCGTTGTCCGTGTCCGGGTTGCTGGGGTCGCTCTCGCCGGTGTCCACCTTGCCGTTGTGGTTCGCGTCCTCGACGCCGTCCTGGACGCCGTCGCCGTCAGAATCGGCGTTGACGGGAGAGGTGGCGGTGGTCGGGTCCTGGTCGGCCTTGAAGGAGGAGCAGTTGGTCGCGACCGAGACCGTCTTGCCCATCTCCACACCGTCGAGGATGCCGTCGCCGTCCGTGTCGGGCTTGTCGGGGTGGGTCTTCAGCCCGCCCGGAAAGACCGTGGAAAACTCCTCCTGGTCGGACAGACCGTCGCAGTCGGTGTCCTTGGTGGCATTGTCAGGGTCGAAGGGGTCGGCGATGGTCCCGGTGGAGCCCCCAGCGTCGGCCCCAGGGCCGATGACGATGTCGCCCGCGTCTTCCCCCGGCAGCTGCTTGAGCACGCACTTGCCATCCTCGCACTTGTAGGACGCCCCGCAGGCCGGGTTGCACTCGCCTGCAGGCGGAGTAGTCGGGCAGGCGGAGAGGAGGAGGGTGGCGGTGAGCGCCACAAGCGTCGGTAGCCGGGTCATGGGGGTCCCTTTGGGCTGCGGCCTTACTTGAAAAGTTCCCTAGTATAGCCCGGTTGCCAGGGGGCTGTGGGGTCCGGCGCGAGCTCCGGAAGAGTGAGAAGTGAGCCGTTGCAGCGAAAACACGGGGGTTTTCTTGCCCCCCTCGCAAGCGTTGAAATACACTGCCCCGAGCTTTCTCACGACCAAAGAGGTACCAAGGACCCGTGGCCATCAAGCTTGGAGAATTGCTCGTCCGGGCGAACCTCATCACGGAGGCGCAGCTCAAGGCGGCGCTGTCTGAGCAGCAGAAATGGGGCGGAAAGCTCGGCGAGATCCTGGTGCGCATGTCGTTCTGCACCGAGGACCTGGTGGTGAAGGCCCTGTCCAAGCAGTTGGGCATCCCGCGGGTGGAACTGGAGACGGTCCAGCCCCCTCCGGAGTCGGTGTTGCACAAGATTCCCGTGGATTTGTCGAGGGATCTCAGCATCATTCCGCTGCAGCTCAAGGACGACGGAAAGACGCTGGTGGTGGCGGCCTCCGACCCCACCAATCTCGGGACCATCGACACGCTCCGCGCCAAGACGGGCTGCAAGATCGTGACGATGATCGCCGGCGTCACGATGCTCAACAAGGCGCGCAACCGCTTCTACTACGGCGAGGAGAACATCGACGCCGGCGAGGATGCGGGCTTCAAGATCCAGGGCTCCGACGGCCACACGCTGGTCAAGAACATCGCGGAGATCAAGCCGGCTCCGCCCACCCCGAGTCCGCCGCCTCCGACACGAGCGCCCGTGCGCGCACCCACGCAGAAGCCGGGGCCTCCCACTGCGAACGCAGCGGGTTCGCCGGCTGAGGTTCTGGAGGCGATCGAGGCCGTCCAGCGCAAGGAGGTCAGTGCGCTCAAGGCCATGGTCGAGTTGCTCATCGAGAAGGGTGTCTTCACTCGCGAGGAGTACTTCGCCAGGGTGAAACGCTGACGCCCTCGGGGTGCCCATGGCGCCGATCCGGAAGAAGCTTGGCGAGATTCTGGTGGAGCAGTCCGCCACGAGCCAAGAGGCGGTACAGCGAGCGCTCGCGCTCCAGCCCCAACGAGGGCTGAAGCTCGGTCGCCTCCTCGTCGAGGCCAAAGCGGTCACCGAGGAGGCACTGGCCCGCGCCTTGTCGGCGCAGTCCCGAATGCCGCTGGCCAAGATGAAGTCGGACCTCCCGGCGAGCCTGTTGGCCCACATGCCCGCCGACCTCGCCCACAAGGTCAAGGCCGTCCCGTTCGGCCAGCGAGTCGCGGATGGGGTGGACACGCTCTATGTGGCCGTGGCCGACCCCTATGACACCGCAGGGATGGACGAGATCCGCGTGCGGTTGGCTCGTCCCATCAAGTTCGCGCTGGCTGCACTCGACGACCTCGAGCGCACCCTGACGCGGGTGCCCCAGCCGGCTCCGGCTGCTGTCGTCGCGCCGGCGGCGCCGACCGCTCCGGCGCCAGTTCCGACGCCTTCCGCAACGCCTGCCCCAGCTTCTGTTGCCCCTCCCGTCGCGCGGGTCGCGCAGCCGCCTGTAGCCAAACCTCTGGCGGCCACTCCTGCGCCAGTCCCTGCCCCGAAGCTTGGGTCCGACCCTCTGGCCGACCTCTTCCCGACGACCCCCGCGGCGCCTCCGCCCCCGCCCACACCGTCCGCCGCCTCGTCGTCTGCAGAAGACCTCGACGCGCTCCTCGGCCTGGCGCCCGCGCCGCCTCCGCCGAGCCCCTCCTCCATCCTCGATGATCTGTTGGGCACGGGGCCGGCACCGGTTCCCGCCCCAGTTCCCCTGGCGGTGGCGACGCCGATGCCAACTGCGGCTTCGCCCATCGCCGTCACCCATTTCCCGAGCAAGCACGCCGTCGCGACACCGCGGCAGCTCGTGGCGGAGGCCGAAGACGGTCCCATGTCCTGGGCTGACGGCTTCATGGCGCAGGGCTCGCCTGCCTCAGGGCCGGCACCCGCCGACGCTGGTGGGATTGACCTGCCCGAGGACAACCAGTCGCTCGAGTTGGAGTTGAACGCGGACGCAGCGGCGAGTCTGGGCGTACCCTTCGCGATGAGCCCGCCGCCGCCGCCGGTCGCGCCTCCGACGGATCCCTTCGCGGCCATCGTGTCCGCGTCGGTGCCTGCGAATCCCGACGAGGACGACCTGCCAGTCCTGGAAGCCCTGCCGGAAGATGAGACGCCGACTCTCGAACTAGGCGAAGCCGAGATTGAGCTGACTGCAGCAGAAATCGCTGCCGAGCCGGCGCCCTTCCCGGTGGCCACCGAGTTCATTCCGGAGCCGCCGCTCGCTGCGCCGCTGCCGCCGCCCCCGCCCGTAGAGGAGCCGTCGGTCGTCCTGTCGGACGGCCTCATGACCGGGGGCTCGTCAGTGGTCGTCTCGCCCGACCTGCTTGCGCCAGGCTCGGGCCTCGACTTCTTCGGCGACGAGACTCTGGGGCCCGCCTCTCCTCCTCCTGCCCCGGTGGACTTCGCGTCCGAGCAAGGAGCCGACAATCCCATCGCTCGGCCAGCGGCTCCGCAGTGGATTCGGGGAGGAGCCACCGCCGGCAGTGGTGGAAGACGTGCCCGGCGAGGCGCTCGCATCTCCTGGGGGCTTCGACCTTGGCGCTGCGTTGGGGGCTGACCTCCTGTCGGCGGCTGGCCATGAGCTGGCACCACCGCCGGCGCCGCCGGTCTCGGCGGTTCCCACGGCGGGCGATGAGCTTGGCGGCGCTTTTGACGATGCCTTTGGTGGCGAGCTCTCGCCCGACAAGCTACCGACGCTCAACGTCGATCTAGCCGCGGAGCTAGGCAGTCCGACTCCAGAGGCCGTCGCTGCGCAGGCGAGAGCGGAGGCCGAAGCCCGGGCCGAGGCCGAGGCGCAGGAGCGTTTCGAGGCCGCCGCGCGAGCGAAGGCGGAAGCGGAGGCTCGTGCGGAGGCCGAGGCCCAGGAGCGCTTCGAAGCCGAGGCTCGAGCCAGAGCCGAAGCGGAGGCAGAGGCCGAACGGCAGCGTCTAGAAGCCGAAGCGGCAGCGGCGGCAGAAGCCGAACGGCAGCGTCTAGAAGCCGAAGCGGCAGCGGCGGCAGAAGCCGAACGGCAGCGTCTGGAGGCCGAAGCGGCAGCGGCGGCAGAAGCCGAACGGCAGCGTCTAGAAGCCGAAGCGGCAGCGGCGGCAGAGGCCGAACGGGAGCGTCTGGAAGCCGAAGCGGCAGCGGCGGCAGAGGCCGAACGGGAGCGTCTGGAAGCCGAAGCGGCAGCGGCGGCAGAGGCCGAACGGCAGCGTCTGGAAGCCGAAGCGGCAGCGGCGGCAGAGGCCGAACGGCAGCGTCTGGAAGCCGAAGCGGCAGCGGCGGCAGAGGCCGAACGGCAGCGTCTGGAAGCCGAAGCGGCAGCGGCGGCAGAGGCCGAACGGCAGCGTCTGGAAGCCGAAGCGGCAGCGGCGGCAGCGGCCGAACGGGAGCGTCTGGAAGCCGAAGCGGCAGCAGCGGCAGAGGCCGAACGGCTGCGTCTGGAGGCCGAAGCGGCAGCGGCGGAAGAGGCCGAGCGGCTGCGTCTGGAGGCTGAAGCGGCAGCGGCGGAAGAGGCCGAGCGGCTGCGTCTGGAGGCTGAAGTAGCGGCGGCAGCAGAGGCCGAACGGCAGCGGCTGGAAGCCGAAGCGGAAGCCGAGCGGGAACGGATCGAAGCAGAGTCTCGCGCCAAGATGGAGGCCGAAGCCGAGGCGGAGCGCGAGCGAATTGAGCTCGAGGCGCGGCAGAAGGCCGAAGCGGACGCCCAGGCGGCGGCCGATGCGGCGCTCGCCCGCGCGCAGGCTGAATCGCAGGCCAAGGCTGAGGAGCCGCAGCTCAGCTTCGCGGAGGCCCAGCGGCAGCGCGAGTTGGCGGACGACGAGCTGGACATGTCCAAGCTCTTCTCCGACATCGAGGCGCCGGGAGCGGAGCCCGCCCCCGCCCCCGCACTCGAGCCGGCCGAGGCGCCCGGGGCGCCGGTCGAGGTCGACGCCGACGACATCATCGAGGTCGATAGCTCCTTCGAGACCGAGCCGGTGTCGCTGGAGGACGACGTCCCCGTCCGGCGGCAGGAGGACGTCATCACCAAGGTGGGCCCCGCGCCCATCCGACCCAGCGAGATGGCCAGCGTCGCCACGAGCGGCCAGAAGCTGGACGGCGGGAACCTGGGTCGACGGCAGGCGGACAAGCTCTTCGATTCCGACGCGCTCGACAACTTCGACATGGGGTTGGGAGACGCGCCCGAGGCGCCGGCTGTCCCCGCTGTGGCGTCCTCCCCGCGGCCTTCGCCTGCGGCCATCCCGCGGGGCGATCCGCCCAGGTCGAACTCTGCTCCGTCCGCTCCGACGGGTGGAGAGAACCGCTACGTCGTGGCGCTCACCCGGCTCGCTGCTGGCGAGCCGCTCGACTCCGGGATGCCTGCGATGCCGGTCGAGAAACTCGGCCAGACCGTGGTCAAGGTGCTGCTCGCCAAGGGCGCCATCAGCCCGGCAAGGCTCGTCGGCCTCCTCGCGGTTCCGCCGGACAAGCTCAGCGCCGAACTGATTAAGATCATGCTCGCCAAGACCCTCATCCGGACCGAGGACGTGGTGGCGATGCTGATGATGCCTGCGGACCGGGTCACTGCGAGCGCACTCAAGATTCTGCTCGACCGCGGGTCGACGACTCCGGAGGAGCTCGCGCAGGCCTTCGGCTGAGCGATGGCCACGCCGGTGTTGGAGATCCGTGGCCTGACCCTGGCGCTCCCCGGGGAAGGGCCCGCTCTCGCGGTCGACGACCTGAGCTTGTCGCTGGAGCGGGGCGGTGCGCTCGGCTTGGTGGGCGAGAGCGGCTGCGGCAAGACCCTGCTCGCGTTGAGCGTGCTGCGCCTCCTGCCGGCGGGCCTAAGAATCACCTCCGGGCAGGTCCTGTTCGAGGGCCGGGACCTGCTGGCGCTGCCAGAGGCCGGGCTCCGAGAGGTACGCGGCCGCCGCATCGCCATGGTCTTCCAGGAGCCGCACACCTCGCTCAACCCGGTCCTCACCGTGGGCGAGCAGATTGCCGAGGCGGTCCGCCTGCACCGTTCGGCGGGCCGGGCCGACGCAGGCGCAGCGGCGGTCGAAGCGCTGCGCGCGGTGGGCATCCCCGATCCTGAACGCGCGGCGCGATCCTTTCCTCATCAGCTCTCGGGCGGGATGCGCCAGCGGGTGGTCGTCGCGATGGCGCTGTCCTGCCAGGCCGAGGTGTTGCTCGCCGACGAGCCGACGACCGCGCTCGATGCCACCGTGCAGGCGCAGCTGCTCTCCCTGCTCGGGAGATTGCGGGCCGAACGACCGCTGTCGCTGCTGCTCATCAGCCACGACCTGCCCCTGGTCTCGCAGTTCTGCGAGGAGGTTGCGGTCATGTACGCGGGACGCGTCGTCGAGCAGGGCCCAGCCTCGGTGCTCCTGAGTCGGCCAAGGCACCCGTACACCGACGCGTTGGGCAAGGCGCTTCCGCGGTCGCTGCCTCGCGAGCCAGGTACCCCCCGACCGCCGCTACGGGCCATCGCCGGGTGCGCGCCACAGGCGCCGTTGCCAGGATGCGCCTTCGCCCCGCGGTGCTCCCGCGCGAGCGCCGAGTGTGTGCGAGCTCGGCCGCCCCTGCGCGAGTTTGCGCCAGGGTGCCGCGTTGCTTGTGTCCACCCGTTGGACGAGGGCACGACGTGAGCGCGCTCGCCCAGGTCGAGGACCTCGTCGTCTGCTACCCGGCCGAAGCGGGGCTGGGGCGGGCCAAGGGACTGGTCCGCGCCGTCGATGGCGTCAGCCTCTCCCTCGAGCGTGGCGAGGTGGTGGGGCTCGTGGGCGAGTCGGGATGCGGCAAGACGACGCTCGGCCGTGCGCTGGTCCGGTTGGTCGAGGTCACCTCGGGCAAGGTGCTCTACGACGGGCGGGACATCACGAAGGCTCGGCCCGCCGACCTCCGGGCGCTGCGGCGGCGGATGCAGCTCACCTTCCAGGATCCCGCCGGTGCGCTCAACCCGCAAATGACGGTGGGCGAGTGCGTGCGCGAGGCGCTGGAGGTCAACGGCCTCCCCACGGTGGGGCGCGTCGAGGCACTGCTCGCGCAGGTCGGCCTCGGGCCGGACCTGAGCGAACGGCTCCCTCACGAGCTGTCGGGCGGGCAGCGACAGCGCGTGGGGCTCGCGCGGGCGCTCGCGGTGGAGCCTGAGCCTCCTCGTCCTCGACGAGCCGACTGCGGGGCTGGACGTGTCGGTCCAGGCCCAAATCCTGAACCTGCTGAGTGAGCTGCAGGCCCGCCTGGAGGCTTCTGCTTGCTCTTCATCTCGCACGACCTGCGCGTGGTGGCGCACCTGGCCGACCGTGTCGCGGTGATGTACCTGGGCCAGGTGGTCGAGTCCGGCCCGGTCGAGCGCGTGTACCGGGCCCCGGCGCATCCCTATACGAAGGCACTCCTTTCGGCGGCTCTGACGGTGGGCAGGGGAGTGGTCGTGCTCGCGGGGGAGCCGCCGAGCCCCGTCCTGCTCCCGGAAGGCTGTCGCTTTCACCCGCGTTGCCCCGAGGCCATCGACCTCTGCCGACACCGGAGCCCGCCGTCCCACAAGGTAGGCCAAGGCCAAATCGCCGTCTGCCATCGCGCCGCGGAGGTCGAGTGAGCACGCCGTTCTTCCTCTCCCACCACCCCGAGAGCCAGTACCACCGCTGCGTGCACCTCGCCGGACTCCACCTGTGCGCGCGCTGCCTGGGGGTCTACCCGGTGATGTTTGCGGTCATCGCCGCCCAGGTCGCGCTCAAGGCGCCGCTCTCCTGGCCGTACGACCCGTATGTCGCCTTCCTCCTCCCGGCTCCGGCGATTCTCGACTGGGCGCGCGGCCGCTTCGACCCATGGACCGGGACCAATCTCTGGCGCATCAGCACCGGTGTCCTCCTGGGGATGGCCTTGGGCAGGACGCTCTACTTGCACCTCGTCCGCCCTGGATTCCCGTTGTCGATGGCCCAGTTGGGAGTAATCGGCGCCATCGTCGTCGTCGTGGAACTGGCCGTCTGGCGCCGCGGTCGAAGGACAGAATCCAAACGAACCCCCGGACGTTCGAACCGACAACCGGGACGGTTCGGAACCCTGAAGGCGACAGTCGGCAGGCACTTCAAGGTAGAGTGGCAGCCCTCAGGTGGCAGGACTCCCTACCGTCCCGGGAAGAACTGTGGTCGAGAGCGTCGCAGACGAGAAGTTGATGCTCGCGTACAAGGCCGGCGACGTGCGCTCTTTCGAGGAGCTCGTCCGCCGCCACCGGGGCGCGGTCTACAACTTCCTCTTCAGGCTCTCGAACAACCGGCAGCGGGCCGAAGACCTGCTGCAGGAGACGTGGCTGAAGGTCGTGCGCAGCGCGGGCACGTACGAGGCGAAGGCGAAGTTCACCACCTGGGTCTACACGATCGCGCGGAACCTGTGTATGGACGCCATCCGCAAGGACAGCTACCGCAAGGCCGACAGCCTCGACGCCACCAGCGGCGAGGGTGAGGACGAGCGGGCCCTGTCCGAGAAGGTGGCCAGCGCGGATGCCCAGCCGGATCGCACGGCGCACGCGGCCTCGCTGCGGCCGGTCCTGGCGAAGGCGATCTCCAGGCTTCCGCCGGAGCAGCGGGAGGTCTTCGTGCTGCGCGAGTACCACGGCGTGCAGTTCAAGGATATCGCCGAGGTGACGGGGGTTCCGGAGAACACGGTGAAGAGCCGCATGCGGTACGCGCTCGAGTCGCTGCGGAAGTTCTTGGCGGAGGCGGGGGTCGAGGGCGACATGGCCGAGGAGCCCAAGGGCGTGGTTTCCGGAGTGGCAGGTTGAAAGGAGAAGTGTGGACGTGAAGCAGTCGGCTGACAGCTGCGCGACGGTGCAGGAGCTCCTGCTCGACTACGCCTACGGCGAGCTCGAGGGCGCTTCCCGCAAGGACGTCGAGGCGCACGTCGCCGGCTGTGCGGACTGCCGCATCGCGCTGATGCAGATGACGGGCACCCGCTCGCTGATGGCCGAGCTCAAGCCCGAGCCGGCGCCTGCTGCGGGCCTCGAGTCATTGCTCGCCTACGCGGAGCAGGCCGCGAAGGGCCGGGCCGCCGAGACGAAGGTTCCACGGGTATCGAAGATTTGGAGCTGGCTCGTCCCGTCGCTTGGCTTTGCGAGTGCTGCTGCGGTGGCACTGCTCTTGGTCTTCAAGCCGGGTGGCGACGCGAGCCGTGCGCTTCAGCCCAGGTTCCCCTCCGCGATGCAGCCGCCTGCCCCCACTCCCGCGGCGCCTCCCAGCCCGATGGTCGGGGCTCCCGCCAAGCCTGCCGAGCCGATCGCGGAAATCGCCGTGGCCGTTCCCGGAGACCCGAAGGCCAAGCGCGAAGAGGCCAGGTCCGAATCCAAGGCCAAGGAGCAGGCGTCGACCTTCGACGTGGCCGTCGCCGACAAGAGCGCCGAGGGTGCCCAGCCCGCCAAGGCCATGCCCAAGCCCGCAACCAAGGCCAAGGCCCTGAAGGCCGGCGATACGGCCAACGACCAGCTCGAGGCCGAGCTCGGGCGGCGAAGGGAACAAGGACGCGAAGGCCCCAGTGGTGACCAATCCCTCCTCGAGCCTGGCTCTCGCGAAGAGCGACGCTCGGGGGCGGGCGGAAGAGCAGGGGATGGTCACCGAGGAGCGCGAGCGAGATGGGAAGGGCAGCGGTGGTGGTCAGGCCATCGGGTCCAAGAACCTCGCTCGGGCTCCGGCGCAGTCGGCTCAGTACGGCTACATCGACAGGGCGTCGCAGACCGCCTCGGCCACGATGAGCAACGTCAATCCGCTCGACGACGCCAAGCCGACTCGGATGCCGGCGCCCAAGGCCGAGCCCGCCAGCGCCTGCTCCACCGCCTGCTCCCGCTCCGGTCTACGCCGAAGCCAAGAAGCGCGACTCTCGCGAGGATGCCGCGCCGATGGCGGCAGCTGCCGACGAGTCGCTGGTTGCCAAGGCTGAAGCGCCGGCCAAGAAGGTCGGGGCCGCTGAGGCGCGGCTTTCGCCCGAGGAGCTGCTGCGCAAGGGCAAGGACCAGTCCAACAACGGCGACCTGCCCGGAGCCGAGGCCACCTACGCCACCTTCCTCAAAAGCTACCCGAACCACCCGAAGGCCCAGGACGTCGCGTGGTGGCGGCTCGAGTTGCTCGAGCGCCTGGGACGCACGGGCGATGCGGCCTTGGCGCGCGCAGAGTACGCGCGGCGCTGGCCGGACCTGGGTACGGGCAGCGCAGCCGGAAGCAGCGGCCCACGCGGCGCGCCGGCCTCCCCGGCCCGTGCGGCTCCGATGGAGAAGGCCAAGCAGCACGACTTCGATGCGGCGAGCGAAGCGGCTCACTAAAACTGCACCGCCTCGGGCCTTTTCGTCAGGACGCGCGCATTGACGGGTAGAAGCGCCCTGTAGCAGAATCAGCAACCACACTTGGGGCGGGTCCTTCAAGGTCCGCTCATCTCGCCTTTCTGCAGTCCTTTGGGAGGACATGCTCCATGCTCAAGGGTAAGACCCCACTGATCATCGCCATCGTTCTCGGCCTCCTCGCCGGCGCCGTCGCCTACCTGGGGATCGACCGCGAGAAGAAGCGGGTCAAGGCGGGATGGAACCTCGTCCCCGTCATCGTCGCCAACCAGGACATCGCCGAAGGCACGGCGGTCAGCTTCGAGATGGTGAGCCAGCGCCCCATCCCCGAGCAGTTCGTCACTTCGTCGGTGGTCAAGCCCGACAGCGCCAGCTACGTCATCGGCCAGCGCGTGCTCGTGCCCCTGCAGGCCGGCGACCCGCTGCTCTGGAGCCAGTTCGAGACCAGCAAGGCGGCCGAGAAGCTCTCGACCATCGTCCAGAAGAAGGGCCGCGCCCTCACCATCGACCTGACGGGCGCCAAGATGAGTGTCGGCGGCTGGATCCGCCCGAACGACCACGTCGACATCATCGGCAGCTTCCGCGACCAGTCGTCGGGCGAGCAAATCGCCGTGACCCTGATGCAGAACGTGGTCGTGCTGGCCACCGGCAAGATCACCGGCACCACCAACATCAACCTCCTGCCCGAGAGCGAGCGCGGCTACAACAACCTGACGTTCCTGCTCCTCCCCGAAGAAGCCGAGATCCTCTCGCTTGCCTCCGAGCTCGGTGGCCTGACCCTGACCCTGCGCAACCCCGAGGACATCGACGTCCAGGAAGAGCGTGGCCGCGCCACCATGAACACCCTGCTCACCGGCGAGCGCATGAAGGCGCTCCAGACCTTGCGCTACCGGACCATCCAGATCATCCGCGGCACCGAGAGCAAGGGCGGCGGCACGGGCATCAGCAAGGGCGGCGCCGACCAGTAGCACGACGTGGTCTCGTCCACCGAACGCCTCGCCTCTGGAGCCTAAGGGAGCGCCATGTTTGCTGCATTGACGCTGCTGCTGACCACCGGGTCGGTCTTCTTTCTATGCCTGGTGATGTTCGGCATCTTCACCAAGGCGTACGAGCAGTACCAGGAGCGCTACGTCACCCGCTCGATGACGGACATGTCCGACATGTTCCTGTTCATCGACGCCAAGCAGGTGATGATCCTCAACATCTGCACCTTCTTCATGTTCGCCATCGTCGGGTGGCTCGTCTTTAACCCGCTGATGTGCTTCCTGTTGTCCGTCGCCGGCTTCTTCTTCCCGATGTTCATGGTCAAGTTCTACCGGAAGCGGCGCATCAAGAAGTTCAACGTGCAGTTGGTCGACGCGCTCCAGGCCATGGCCAATGCCTTCAAGGCCGGCTTGACCTTCCCGCAGGCCATCGAGCACATCTCCAAGGAGTCCGCCCCCCCGCTCCAGCAGGAGTTCGGCCTCTTCGTCAAGGAGATCAAGCTCGGCGTGCCGCTCGAGGAAGCCCTCATCAACATGGGCAAGCGCGTCGGCAGCGAGGACCTCGACCTGGTCGTCGTCTCCACCAACATCGCCCGCCAGCTGGGCGGCAACATGGCCGAGATGTTCGAGACCATCTCCGCCACCATCCGCGAGCGTTTCCGCCTCGAGGGCAAGATCGACGCGATCACCAGCCAAGGCAAGATGCAGGGCTGGATCGTGGCGTCCATGCCCCCAGCGCTGGGGGTCGTCCTCAACTACATGCGCCCCGACCTGATGGAGCCCATGCTCGATCACTGGTTCGGGTACGTGCTGGTCGCCGCCATCGCGTTGATGGAGTTCCTCGGGATCATGATCATCCGCAAGATCGTGAACATCGACGTCTAGGCCGGAGAGCACATGCAGAGTTCTAGCGTCCTCAACAGTGTGCTGATTGCCGTGTCGGTGCCGCTCTTCGCCGGCGCGGCGTTCATGCTCGGGCTGGGCATGTGGGACCTGTTCCTGGGCAGGCTGCTGGGCGAGGCCTCGGAGGAGAAGACCGGCTTCGTCAAGGCGCTGCAGACGGTGGCCCTGCGTCAGCTGGGCATCGTCAACCGGCGCTTCATGTGGCCCAGCTACGAAGCGAAGACCCGCCGCAAGCTCATCACCGCAGGTGAGCCGAGCCAGCTCAAGCCAGAAGAGATCATGGCCATGCAGGAGCTGGGGTTCTTGTTTGCCCTGGCCTTCGGCATGTTTGCCCTCAATGCCATCGACGTGAACCTGGCGTGGGCGCTGCTCATCGGCTTGGTGGGCCTGTGGTACCCCAAGCTCTGGCTCAACGACCAAGTCAACAGGCGCCACCACCTCATCACCCGCGCTTTGCCTTACAACCTCGACTTGCTGACGTTGTCGGTGGAGGCGGGTCTCGACTTCACCGCGGCGCTCAACAAGGTCGTGGAGAAGGGCAAGGGAGGCCCGCTGCGGGACGAGTTCATGATCGTCCTCAAGCAGCTGAAGATGGGAAAGACTCGCGAGGAGGCGCTCAAGGCGCTCATCGCTCGCGTCGACCTCCCCTCGCTCTCCAGCTTCGTCGCCGCCCTCATCCAGGCCGACCGCATGGGCACCTCCATCGGCAAGGTGCTGCGCATCCAGTCCACGCAGCTGCGCATCGAGCGCACCCAGCGCGCCGAGAAGCTCGCCAACGAAGCTCCGGTGAAGATGCTCTTTCCGCTCATCGCCTGCATCTTCCCCACCGTGTTCATGGTCTTGTTCGGGCCCATCATCTTCAAACTGGTTTTCGTGGGCGTCGACTAGGCTCGCCTGCCTGGCGTCCGTGGCGTGAGTCAATGGTTCCTCGGGGGTGAAGGTGACCTGTCCACTTGACCGATGGACAAGCACAAGGAAACTCCCGGAACCGTGGCGCGGACAATTCTGCTGTGACACAATGACGACGGAGACCAAGCGGGCGCCCGCGTCGGGCCCTGTCTAGGTGCGCGAAAGCTCATGGGATTCTCGCTCACCATCCAGGAGGGAAAGGACCTCGGACGGCAGTACTCGTTCGACCAGCCCGAGGTGTCCATCGGGCGCACCGCGGAGAATGACGTGGTGCTGTATGACCCCGGGGTCAGCCGCAAGCACGTCATCATCCGTGACGAGGGCGGTCGCTTCTTCGTGCAGGACCAGGGAAGCGCGAACGGGACCCAGGTCAACGGCAACCCGGTCACCGAGGAGGAGCTGCAGTCCGGCGACCTGCTCTCGGTGGGGCCGGTCGTCTTCAGCGTCGAGCTCGCTGCTGCGGAGGCTGCGAACCGCACCCGGCTCGTCGACAACGAGAAGTCCAAGGTCAAGTCGAAGGCGCTGGCCAAGCTCGCCCCAGCAGCTGAAAGCCACCTCGCCGATCCAGGCAGCCTCGAAGCGGCCCATGCCCGTCAAGAGCGGGGCTGGAAGCCGACCTGGCCCGCTGGCGAGACCTCAGCCCAAGGGCGCGGCGCCCATGTTGGCCTCGGAGCGCGCGCGACTGCGCCGCGAGAATGCAGGCCTCGTCGGCAAGCTGAAGGTCTTCTGGCTCGAGGCCACCAAGCCCGTCCGAATCGCCATCATCTCCGTCGCCTCCCTGCTTGGCGTCGGACTTCTGGGCCTCACCGTCTGGCAGATCACCAAGACCACGAAGGTCGACGTGGCGATCGCCGACCTCTCCCACGACCAATTCAAGATCAGCGAGTCGAAGAGCAAAGACGTCTTCGGATACGGCGAGGACTTCGGCGTCACCAAGCAGACCAAGGACGAGGTCCACTTCGTCTTCGACTACGCCGAGTCCATCCCCGTCGTCTACTACGTCGCCTTCGAGCCTCAAGGCGTCGACCGCAAGGAGCAGGTGGACATCTCGCTCAACGGCGTGCACGTCGCCTACATCACGCCGACCATGGGCGACTACACCAAGGTCCAGCGCTACAAGTTGCCCAAGAAGCTGCTGCGCAAGGGCGACGTGAACGAGATCGTCTTCGACCACTCCGACAATCCACCCAATGCCGTTCCGTGGGCGCTCACCAAGGTCAGGCTCAACATCCGACCCTTGCCGGCGTGCACGGGAGACGAGTGCGTGCGAGAGGCGAAGACGGCCTACGACCTCGCGGTCGAGTTCCTCGAGAAGAAAGGGATCGCTGCGGAGAACACCTTCCTCGCCTGGAAGTCCCTGCACACCTGCATGCTCTTCCTCGAGAACCTCGAGAACAACAAGCCCGACCTCTACACGCTCGCGCAGTCCACGCTCCGCGACACCGACAAGGAGCTCGACCAGCGCTGCAGCAAGATCCTGATGACGGCCAAGCGCTGGGAAGAGCTCAAGGACCCGAAGAAGGCCCTCTACGAGTACAAGAACGGCCTGGCCTGGTTCCCCGAGAGCGACGACGAGCACGCGTGCCGCGGCAAGCTCAAGGACAAGATCGCAGACTACGGCGACACCGGTCCGCAATAGCGACGAGAGCCCCCGACGATGCCTCCTCCTCCCAAGTCCACCCGGCCGCGCCCTTCCGGTCGTCCTGCTGCGGCGCCCGAGCCTGAAGAGGACGCCAGCGCGACGCTGTCGGAAGGCGACGAGGCGCCCGCGGATCCCAATGCCACCATGCTGATGGACTCGGCGCCCGCACCGGCGCCGGTGAAGAAGGCGGGTGGGAGCCCGAAGTTCTCGGTCACGCGCGGCCCCAAGGCAGGCGCCGAGTTCAACATCGGGCCTGGCGAGACCAGTGTCGGGCGCCAGGGTGACAACACCATCGTCATCCCGGACATCTCCGTCAGCCGCAAGCACATCGTCATCGTCCGCGAAGGGGCCAAGTGCGTCCTCGTCGACCAGGGCTCGGGCAACGGCACCATGCTCAACGGTGCCCGTGTCGAGGCCGAGACCGAGCTGCAGGACGGCGACATCATCGTGATGGGCGACACCGAGCTGACGTTCCTGGCTCCCCGCGCCGCCCCGCGAACCGCGACCGGGGCCAAGCCTGCTGCCGGAAAGCCCTCGACCGGGCGGCGTCCCGCCACTGCGAAAGGCCCCATCTCGAAGCGTCCCCAGCCAGTCGCGCTGGGCGACGATGAGGCAGGCGGCACCGGGCAGATGCAGCTTCCCGAGGTCGGCGCGTCGAAGAAGGCCTCCCGCAAGCGGATGTTGATCATCGGCGGCGTGGCGATCGTCTTCTTCGTGCTCCTGGGCGCCGTCAAGGTCCGCCAGGACAAGATCGCCAGGGAGCATGCGCGCGTCCAGGCCGAGCGTGAGTTCCAGCAGGCGGCCAGCGAGCTCGACAAGATCATCGAGGCGGGCAAGAAGGCGACGGCTTCGGGCGACTTCAAGCGTGCCGCCGAGACCTTCCAGAAGGCCCTGGAGTACGCCAAGGAGTTCCAGACCCCGGACCCCACCTGGAACTCGCGCGTGTCGGACTCGCAACGTCGCTACGACGCGTCCAAGAAGGAGTTCGCCAACCAGGAGATCCTCGAGGCCGCCAAGGAGCTGTGCGAGAAGGGCGACCTCGCGGCCGCGGTCGAGAAGCTCAAGACCATTCCCGAGGACAGCCTGACCGCGGACCGCATCCCGAAGGCCCTCGAAGCCTGCAAGGCGAAGATCGAGGACCGCATCAACGCCGGCAAGGACGCGCTCAAGAAAGCCAACGAGGAGAAGAAGCCCTCGGAGACCAAGACCCGGAACCTCGAGGCCGCACGGCAGGCCGTCACCGACGTGCTGGCGGTGGACCCGACGAACACCGACGCGCAGGCGCTGAGCGAGGCAGTCCAGAAGGCCGGCGCGCCTGCGCCCAAGGTCAGCGGGCCCGTCAAGGCCAAGGAAAGCAGCGACGACCCGACCGCGAAGATCGCGGAGGTCTTCAACTCCGGCAAGCTTGACGAGGCCATCGGCATGGCCGCGGCCTGCGAGGATGCCCGCTGCGCCCAGCTCAAGGACAAGATGACGACCTTCAAGGACCTCTACGGCAACGTGGAGGGCGAAGGGAACGTCACCAAGGCGGTCGCCATCCTCAAGTCCATCCCGGGCGGCTCCGGGAGCGCCTACATGGCCAAGATCGGCGCGGTGGGCTCGGGCACCTTCATCAAGGAGGGCCTGAAGGCGATGACCGCGGAGAACTACCCGAAGGCCTACACCGCGTTCAAGCAGGTGATCGCCGTGAACCCCGGCGACGAGGTGGCCAAGCGCAACCTGGGCATCATCAACCAGAAGGCGAAGGAGCTCTCCGAGCAGGCCTACATCGACATGCAGCAGGACCCGGACAAGGCCCGCCGCGAGCTCGAGCTGATCCTTCAGATGACGGACCCTGGCAGCGAGCTGAACACCAAGGCCAAGAACCGCATCAAGAAGCTCGGCGGAGGCGAGTAGGGTGGCGGCCAAGCCTCCCGCTCCTCCGTCCGGCGGTCCCAAGCCGCAGCGCAACCAGTTCGACCTCTTCTCGCGACCGGGCCCCGCCGACCGGGAGTCCGGCCCGCGCTCGCCCGAACCTCCGCCGCCGACCGAGCCGCTCTTCCCTCGGCCCCCGCCGCTGCGCGCCCCGCCGGCTGCCGCTCCCCGCCCGCCCGAGCCGCCCCCGCCCATGGCCCCGCTCTTCCCGCGGGCGCCTGCCGTCCGTGCGCAGCCGCCAGGACCACCGCCGCCTGCCCCGTCACCGCTCTTTCCGGCCGCCCCCGCGGTTCGAGCGACGCCGCCCGCCGCCCCGCTCCCGTCCGGCGCGCCGCGCGTCGTCTCCGTCACCGAGCTGACCCGCGAGCTCAAGGGAGTGGTCGAGCCGCGCTTCTCCCGCATCGCCGTCCGTGGCGAGCTCTCGAACTACAAGCCGGCGGTCTCCGGGCACCACTACTTCACGCTTAAGGACCAGGGCGCCACCATCGGCGCGGTGCTGTTCCGCAACGAGGCGGTGCGGCTCAAGTTCAAGCTCAAGGACGGCCTGGCGGTCGTCTGCCGGGGACGCCTCTCCGTCTACGAGCAGCGCGGGCAATACCAGATCCTGTGCGACTCGGTAGAGCCCGTGGGCGCCGGGGCGCTGGCGCTGGCGTTCGAGCAGCTCAAGCAGAAGCTGATGGCCGAGGGGTTGTTCGACCCAGCGCGCAAGCGCAAGCTTCCCGTCATCGCCCGCCGCATCGGCGTCGTCACCTCGACCTCGGGAGCCGCGCTGCGCGACTTCTTGCGCGTCCTGCACGACCGCTTCCCCATCCCGGTGCTCATCGCGCCCGCGCGGGTGCAGGGCGACGGGGCCGCCGAGGAGGTCGCGCGCGCCATCGCGCGGCTCAACCGCACCGACGTCGACGTCATCGTCGTCACCCGCGGCGGCGGCTCCATCGAGGACCTGTGGGCCTTCAACGAGGAGGTCGTGGCCAGGGCCATTGCCGCCTCGAAGGTGCCGGTGGTCTCGGCGGTCGGGCACGAGGTGGACCACACCATCGCCGACTTCGTGGCCGACCTGCGCTGCGCGACCCCCACCGATGCGGCCAAGACCCTGGCGCCGGTGCGCACCGACCTCCTGCGCCAGCTCGCGGAGCGCAGGAGGCACCTGCGGCAGATGGCCCTACGGCTCGTCTCGCACCAGAAGGAGCGCCTGCGCGCTCGCGCCGGCCGGCTGGGCGACCCACGGCGACACGTCGCCGAGGAGCGCCTGCGGCTGGATCACGCCGAGGAGCGCCTGCAGAAGGGGTTGACCCGGGCGATCGGAACCCGGCGCGAGCGGCTCGACGCCCTCGCCGAGCGCCTGCGGCGAGAGCACCCGCGGACGCGGCTGGCCCGCGCGTCCAAGACCCTTTCGGCCTGTGGTCAAGCGATGGCCAAGGCGCAGCGGGCGCGACTGGCCGCCGAGCGGGCGCGGCTGACCTCGCTGGCCAAGCGTCTTCAAGCGGCCTCGCCGGCGCCGGCGGTGGCGCGCTCCCACCGCGGGCTGAACGCCTTGCGGGAGCGCGCGGACAAGGCCCTGGCGCGCCGGCTCGCCGGCGAGCGCGTGCGGCTCTCCAAGGCGGCGGCCCGGCTCGAGTCGCTCTCGCCGCTGCAGGTGCTCTCGCGCGGGTACGCCGTCGCCTTCGACGAGGGGCGGCGGGTAGTCAAGACGGCAACCGAGGTCCCGCTGGGGACCCGGGTCGCCGTGCTCCTCTCCGACCGGAGCGAGCTGGAGGCTACGGTGACGGGCCACCGCCCGCCAGCGGTGCCGGAGAAGAGGGGCGCTTGACCCCGGACCTCGGGCACGAGTCCAGCGGCTTGACCCGAAGCCCGGGGCCCGCAGCCCGAAGCCCCCAGCACCCTCGTTGCTTCCGGCTCCGCCGGATCAGGGGTTGGCCCCAGCGCCGGCCTGCTCCCAGACTCGCAGGCTGATCCACTGGTTGATGGCCGCCAGGTGCCGCTGCTCGTCGGCGTAGTTCTTCTGGACGAGCGCCTGCACGTCGACGGGGAAGCCCTTGCCCAGCGCGTTGGAGTAGGAGCGGTTGGTCAGCTCCTCGTTGCCCTTCATCGCCTTGATGGCTCCCTCGGTCCCCATGGCGCTGCGCAGGGCGGTGAAGCCCTGGAGCACGAAGCCCTTGAAGTCGGGCTTGAACGTGGGGGGCTGCCCTCCGAAGCGCTGGATGGTGACCGAGAGGTCGCTGACGTGCCGCTCGTGGTCCGCCTTGAACTGCGTGAGCTGCTCCCGCACCGAGAGCAGGTCGACGTTCTGGATGGCCTGGTCGTAGGCGTGGATGGCGTCGATGTCGAGCTGCGCGAGCTTGCCGAGCTCGCTCAAGATGTCCTTGGGGTCCATGGTGGTTCCCTCCCTTGCGGCAACGTTGCGGCGCTCGGGCCGCGGGCGCCAAAAAGAGGCCGTCCCTCCGGTTGACCGGGGCGCAAGCGGCCCACTAGCATGACCGGCCATCGACGGCTGTTGAGCAGATCGGTCGGCGGAGGTTGCGAGCGTGGCGAAGGACGGCGTCCGCAAGGACAAGGAACGCGAGCTCGGCTACGAGGAGGTCATCGGCCGGCTCGAAGAGGTCGTCCGGCGGCTGGAGGCCGGCAACTTGCCGCTCGAGGAGTCGCTCAAGGCCTTCGAGGAAGGCATCTCGCTGGTGCGGCAGGGCGAGACCCGGCTCGGCGAGGCCGAGAAGCGCATCGAGCAGCTCCTCGCCGCTCCGCAGGGAGACCAGGTCGTGCCCTTCGAGGGCGAGGCAACCTCGCGCGAGGCGCCCCGCCGACCGGGCAGCACCGGCCGGGAGCCCGACGCCGGCGGCCCCGAGGAGCCCCCTCCTCCCGACGACGCGGACGTTCCATTCTAGAAAGGCCCTAGGGAGTCGATGACCGAGACGAACGCAGTCGGACCGAGCCCGGAGCAGAGGCGGCGCAAGGTCGTGATCGTCGACGACGATCGCGAGACCCGCGAGATGCTCACGCTCGCTCTGGAGCTCGAGGGCTACGAGGTGGAGCAAGCGGCCAACGGCCTGCGGCTCATCTCCAGCCTCCACGTCGACCGGCCCGACCTCATCCTGCTCGACGTGATGATGAGCTGGATTCGACGGCTTCGAGCTGTGCCGCTCCATCAAGAAGAACGACGAGTTCAAGGACATCCCCGTCATCTTCGTCTCGGCGCGCAAGACCGGCGAGGACCTGGGCAAGGGCCTGGCCGCGGGCGCCACCGACTACTTCACCAAGCCGGTCGACATCGACAAGCTCACCGGCCGCATCCGCGAGATCCTCGCTGCGCACCCGTGACGGTGGCCCGCGCCGCCGTCCAGGGAGAATGAGCCACGTGATCCCCGCCGAGAAGAAGCCCGCCGCGCCGTTCGACCTCGCGCCGTGGCTCTCCGACCGCCGCGCCGCCATCGAGGTCGCGCTCGAGGACGCCCTGGAGGCCTACAAGATCCAGGTGCCGTTCAGCCTCTTCGACGCCATGGAGTACGCGCTGCTGGGCGGCGGCAAGCGCCTGCGGCCGCTGCTCGCGCTGGCGGCGGCGGAGGCGGTGGGCGGCAGGTGCGAGGGGGCCGCGCTCGACTTCGCCTGCGCGGTGGAGTTCGTCCACACCTACTCCTTGGTGCACGACGACCTGCCGGCCATCGACGACGACGACCTGCGGCGCGGGCGGCCGACCTGCCACAAGGTCTTCGGCGAGGCCATGGCCGTCCTGGCCGGCGACGCGCTCCTCACCGAGTCCTTCCGGCTGCTCTGCCGCGGCAACGAGCCCAGCCGGCTCAAGCTGGTGCACCTGCTCTCCCAGGCCTCCGGCGCGCACGGCATGGTGGGCGGCCAGGCCGACGACGTGCGCGAGGAGTGGCCGCGCTCGCTCGAGTTCCTGGAGAGCCTGCACCGCCGCAAGACCGGAGCGCTCATCGCCGTCGGCTGCACCGGCGGGGCCTGCGCGGCCGGCGGGAGCGAGCAGGACGTCGCGGCGATGCAGGACTACGGGCTGCACCTGGGCCTCGCCTTCCAGATCATCGACGACCTGATGGACCTGGCCGGCGACCCGGTGAAGATGGGCAAGACCAAGGGCACCGACGCGCGCAAGGGCAAGGTGACCTTCCCGGCGCTCTTGGGCAACGAGGCCTCGCTCTCCCGGGCCCGCGCCGAGGTCACCGTGGCCAAGGCGGCGGTCGAGCACCTGCGGCCCGCCGCCGACCCGCTCATCGCGCTGGCCGACCACGCCGTCCAGCGGGAGCGCTAGGCGACCGATGGCCAAGAAGGAGCGCATCGACAAGCTGCTGGTGGAGCGCGGCCTCGCCGAGACGCGCGCCAAGGCCCAGGCCCTGGTGCTGGCCGGCACGGTCGTCGCCGGCGAGACGCGCATCGACAAGCCGGGACAGCAGGTGGACGTCGAGCTCCCCCTCCGGCTCAAGGGCGAGACGCTCAAGTACGTCTCCCGCGGCGGCTTGAAGCTCGAGGGCGCGCTGGACCACTTCCAGGTCGACCCCAAGGGCCTCTCCGCGATGGACGTCGGCGCCTCGACTGGAGGGTTCACCGACTGCCTGCTGCAGCGCGGCGCGGAGAAGGTGCTGGCGCTCGACGTGGGCTACGGACAGCTCCACCCGAAGATCCGCGGGGACTCGCGCGTGACCGTGCGCGAGCGGGTCAACGCCCGGGCGCTCACCCGCGAGGACGTGCCCTTCGACGTGGACCTGATCGTCATCGACGTCTCGTTCATCTCGCTCAAGCTGGTCCTGCCCGCGGCCTTCACGTTCCTCAAGCCTGGCGGCGCGCTGGTGGCGCTGGTCAAGCCGCAGTTCGAGGTGGGCCGCGAGGACGTGGGGAAGGGCGGGGTGGTGCGCGACGAGGCCGCCCGCCTGCGCGCCATCGAAGGCATCGTCGGGTTCGTGCGTGACCAGGGGCTGGCGGTGGCGGGGTGGACCGACGCGCCCATCGCGGGGCCGGCGGGCAACCTGGAAGCGCTGCTCTACGCGCGCAAGCCGCTAGCCGGCGCCACGGGCTGAAGAGGCGGCTGACCGGCTGGACGACTACGACTTGAGCCGATCGCGGTCCGGGCCGCGGCCGTCCGGCCCGCCGGTGACGTCGACCACCGGGCGGACCAGGTCCGCGCCGTGCGTCTCCTCGAGCGCGCTGGCCACCGCGGAGATCTCCTCGCCCAGCTGCTCCAGACCCTTGCGCAGCCCGGCGCCAGCCACGTCCGTGGAGGCGGCGTCGGCCGAGCGGGCGCGCAGCACCTGGGTGTGCAGGTTCTCGAGCGTGTAGAGGATCCGCGTCTGCTCGGCCTCCAGGCGCGAAGCGGCGGTGACGAGCTCGGCGCGCTGCGCGAGCTGGCCTTCGAGCGCCCGCAGCGCCGACTCCAGGCGCTGGCGCGAGACCGGGTCGTTCTCGGCGGCGACCCGCGCGATGAGGCCGTCGTGCTCGCCGCGGAGCCGGCGGTCGTCCTCCTCGGTGATGGCGGCGCGCAGCTCGCGCTCCCGCCGACCCAGCTCGCGGCAGGTGCCGGAGAGTGCCTTGAGCGTCTCCTCGGGCCTGTGCACCACCTCGCGCACCACCGGCGGGCCGCTCTGGATGGACTCGAGCACCTTCTGGCAGAGGGCCTCGACCCGGGCGACGCGAGCGTCGATGGGCGAGAGCGGCAGCGCGGCGGTGGACTGCCCGGCAACGGCTCCCGGCGTCTTCTCCTCGCCGGCGGGCAGGGCCTTCTTCGCGGTGGCCGCGGCTCCGAAGATGCCCGCTGCCGGGATGGCGAAGCCCAGCGAGACGAACATCATCCACCACAGCTCCGGGCGGGTCAGGCCGAAGTACAGGGCGATAGCCGCGAAGGCGGCGAAGACGAATCCCACGGGCACGCCCGCCTGGGCCTCCCGCTCGCGCTTGCGTCGCCGCGCCTCGCGCTTCTCCTCGCGCCGGAGCCGGCGCTCCTCCTGCCGGTCCATGCTGTCGTTGATCTTCTCCATCGCCTTGGCCGACGCCGCGGCGACCACCACCTGCAGCAGTTGGGCGTGCGGGCGCTCGTCCTTGGCCAGGGCGTCCTGCACGCGCTTGAGCCCCGTCTCGAGCTGCTTCTGCCACTCCTTGTCGCCGCCAGCCATCGCTCGCGTTCCTCTCGCCTTGCTCGGGGGCCTACCGCCCGATGACCTGCCGGTACTCCGCCGGCATCAGCAGCGGCATCAGGTCGTAGCCCCACAACCAGGCGCGCCCGTTCTTGTCCACGTCCACGATGTAGCCGTCGGTGCCGGTCGTGTAGTTCGCCACCGGCTCGTTCGGCCGGTCGTAGACGATGATCTGCCGGACGCCCGGGACGAGGTGCCCGGCGCCGTCGGTGCCCATCGCCAGCAGGTAGGTCGAGCCGTCGGCGCCGTCCAGCACTGCCACGAAGACCAGCTCCCCGGTGGGCCGGATGGGCGCGTCGGCGGGGGTGATGAGCGCGCCGGTCGTCGCGTTGAGGAAGTAGGCCACGTGCGCCCCGAAGGCGACCATGGCGTGCTTGGTGCGCGTGACGGAGGAGACCCCGCCCTTGAGGTCGTCGGAGCGCCACTTCTTGCCGCCGCCGCCGTCGGTGCACGGGAGGTTGTCGATGGCGCTGCAGGCCCAGACGTGGGAGGGGTCGGCGATCTCGGCGATGTAGGCCACGTCGGCGTACTCGTCGAAGCTGATGGTGGGGATGAAGGTGATGGAGAGCGGGTCCACGAGGATCTGCCCGAACGTCCGGTCGGCGACCGGCTTGCCGCCCTTGCCCGCGCCCATGTCGTAGATCTCGATGCCCACCTCCACGAAGTTGGAGCCGGTGGCCGACTTGTACCCGGGGAAGACGGTCTGGCCCATCCGGTTGACGACGAGCCGGCCCGCGGGCGCCTGGTCGGAGTAGTCGCTGACGGAGACCAGGGCGCCGCTGCTGGTGTCGTAGCCGCGCAGCTCTCGGATGACGCCGCTCAGGCCGCCGGCCACGCCCACCGCGACCAGCGGGCCGCTCGCCGGCACGAAGATCTGCTCGACCGCGAAGTCGGTCTCGGACACGTACATCTTGGGCTGCATCGCGGCGGTGAAGCTGGCGATGCCGATGCCCGGCTTGAGCGCGTAGCGGTTGCCGTCGAGGCCAAAGGTCAGGTCCACGTCGCCGCCACAGGCGAACGGCAGGGAGGCGCTGCCCTGGACGGTCTTGTCCTGGCCCAGCTTGTCGAAGCTGGCGCCCTTGCAGGTGAGGATGCTGCCCGAGGCGTCCTGGTCCATCCAGAAGTTGTCGCCGAAGGGCATGGGGCCGGTGATGGGCGCCTTGGCGGGCATGAACAGCGTCGCCTCCTCCAGCGAGTCGCCCTGGGGGGCGGTGGTGTCGCAGGTGGCGTGGGCGTAGATGGGCAGCGGGGCGGGGATGCCCAGCGCCTTGTAGTCGATGAAGCTCGCCTCCACCCGCAGCGTGTTGGAGGTGCTGCCCCCGTCCTGCTCGACCAGCGTCGCGCCCTGCACGCCCAGGGTGAGCCAGACCCGCTTGACCTTGGTGCAGCCGATGACCTCGACGTTGGCGTCGAAGCCCGTTCCCACGATCTCGTAGGGCAGCGGAGAGAGGGTGACCTTGGGCGGCTTGGGGGCCGGAGGGGTGGTCGTCGTCGGCCCGCACGCCGTCGTGGCGAGCAGGACGACGGCGGCCCCCAGCAGCGGGCGTCGCACGGCCATTCGGTCCTCCTTGCGCGAGGGCCGCCGAGCGCGGACGGCTAGCGCTCGACGATGACGAACTCGACGCGGCGGTTGAGCTCGCGGCCCCGGGCGGTGAGGTTGGGGGCGATGGGACGGGTGTCGCCATAGCCCTCGGAGGAGACCTTGGAGGCGGCGACGCCCTTCTTGATTAGGTAGTCCATGACGGCCTTGGCGCGCGCCTGCGAGAGCGTCAGGTTCTTCTCCTTGCCACCCTGGTTGTCGGTGTGGCCGTCGATGCGGATCTTCTTGAGGTTGGCGCGCACGATGGCGTCGACCACCTGGTCGAGCAGCTGGAAGCTGTCGGAGAGGATCTCGGCCTTGGCAGTGGCGAAGTGGACCTGCTGCTTGATCTGGATTCGGTCGTCCTTGATGACGACCAGGCCCTGCTTCGGCTTGAGCGCGAGCTCGATGGCGAGGTCGAGCTTGGTGCCCTCGGCCACGTCGAACTCCTGCACCTTGGACAGGTAGCCTTCGGCGTCCACGGTGGCGGTGTAGTGGCCCGCGGGGGAGCTCGATGACGCCGCCGGCGGCGGCCACGGTCATCTCCGCGGTCTTGACGCCGGCGAACATCACCTTGCCGCCCGCCTTCTTGCCGTTGGAGACCAAGAGCACCTTGACCGGCGACGGCTTGATCTCGCGGACGAGCGCCACCTGCAGCGGCGTCGTCTTGGTGGCCTCGACCACGGCCTCGGCGACCGCCGGCTTGTAGCCGTCGCGCGCGAAGGTGAGCGAGACCTTGCCGGCCTGCAGGTCGAAGGTCTGGAACTTGCCGGCCTCGACGTCGGTGGCGACCGGGGGCAGCCCGCTGCCCGCGGCGACGATGACCACGCCGGCGAGGGGCGCCTTGGTGTCGGCGTCGACGACCTGGCCGGCGACCTTGCCGGTGTAGACGGGCGGGGCGACGGCGACCTCCACCTTCTTCTCGTAGGTCAGCGTCTTGGTGACCTGCTTGCCCTCGCCCTGGCCCATCGGGTCGAAGGCGTAGGCGAGGCCGAAGTAGAGGTTGTAGGGCGGGGTGGCGGGGACGCCCAGCGCCACGTAGCGCGTCAGGCCGATCTCGCCGGCGAGCGTGATGGTCAGGTCCTTGACCGCGGTGACCTTCAGGCCGATGGCCAGCTGCTGGGGCATGGCGTCGCCGACCGTGACCTCCTTGAGGTCGGGGCCCACGAGCTTGCCGGTGCCCAGCGGGTAGGCGAGGCCGTACTCGACGAACGGGGTGACGAAGGGCAGCGGCGCCTCGATGCCGGCGCCGAAGGCCAGGCGGTTGTACTGGTTGAGCGAGAGCGCGTACTCCTCGGCGGGCGTCGGCGTGTGGACGGAGGTGTCGAGCAGCGTGCCGGTGGAGTCGATGAGGCCGCCGAAGTTGACGTGCAGGCGGATGGGCGCCTTGGGCGAGTACTTCTGGGCGTCGAAGGTGAGCAGCAGCTTGGGCGCGAAGCCCACCGCGTACTTGCGCAGGTCCTGGCCGCCGATCCCCGGGAAGGCGATGAACTGCAGGTCGGCGCCGATGTAGAAGCCCTTGATGGCCTGGATGGAGGGCTTCAGGCCGACGCGGATGTCGCCCTGGGCCTGCATCAGCGGCGGCGAGGCCTTGCTGTTGGTGTTGGCGGAGGCGCCGTAGGACACGTAGGCGGCGAGGTACTTGATGATGGTCCAGTCCAGGGCCAGGGTGCCGGCGCTGCGGGTGTTGCTGGCCTTGAGGACCGGGAAGTTGTCCATCTGGAAGAACTCGCCGGTCAGCGAGATGCGCAGCACGCCGGGGCGGCCGAGGTCGGCGGAGCCCAGGTGCAGCAGGCCGGTGCCGCCGGTGACCCCGCTCGAGGCGCGGACGTTGTCGAGGGCGGTGACCGAGTGCGAGTAGGTGCCGGGGCTGTGGGGCTCGGTGCCCGGGACGATCGTCTCCTCGACCTTGGTGTCGATGAGCTTGGGGGCGTCCTTGTCCTCGGGCGCCGCGGCCGCCGCCGGCGTTCCTGGCGTCGCGACCGGGACGGTGGGCGGCGGGACGTAGCCGGGCTTGTCGGGCGTCGACGCGGCGCCGTCGGCGGGCTTGGCCTCCGCGGGCTTGGCCGTGTCGGCGGGCTTGGCCGCGGGCTGATCCGCAGGCTTGGGCTGGTCGACCGTCTGGGTCGGCGGCGGCGGCGGCGGCTTGAAGCCGCTCCAGTCGTCGGCCTGCGCGCGCGCAGAGCGCGGGAGGGAGAGGAGGGCGACGACCGTCAGCGACAGCGCGACCTTGAAGAGGCTCGACATTCGGTTCTCCGAGTTGGCCTGCGTTGCGGAAGCGGCCCGGCTTTTCCTTCCGCACACCCCGTTTGAGGCGGCCCATTATAGAGGAGCCGGGAAATGGTTGAAGTGCCGATGTCGACGACCTGAAAACAGGGCCGCCGCCGTCCCTTGAGACCCCGCGCGGCCGTCCCCGATTCCTTGACATCCTCGCAGCGCGGAAAGTACCTAGTTACTCCAAACTCTGCCAACTCTTCCCGGGAGGCCGGTCCCGTATGCAACGGCGCTACTTCACCACGTTCGAGGCCAGCCACTTCCTGGGCGTGAGCCTTCCCACCATCGTCAACTGGATCAAGGCGAACCGCCTCAAGGCGCACCGCACTCCGGGCGGCCACCGGCGCATCGCCCGTGAGGAGCTGGCGGGCTTCATCCGCCGCCACGGCATGCCGATGCCGCCGGAGTTGGAGGGGGAGGGCGAGGCCGCGCGGATCATGGTGCTCCACGACGACGCTTCGCAGGCGCACCAGCTGGCAGGCGTGCTGAAGAAGGCGGGCTTCGAGAGCCTCAGCGTGACCGACCTCTTCGCGGCGGGCCTGCGCATCGGCCTCGCGCGGCCCGACCTCGTCGTGGTCGACCTGGCCACGAAGTCCGCCGACGCGCAGGCGGTGGTCGCCGAGCTGCGCTCGCACGTCGAGACCCAGCACCTCCCGGTGCTGGCCGTCATCGGCGGCGGCGAGGCCAAGGGCCACAAGAAGGCGCTCGCGGCCTTCGACGAGACGCTTTCTCGGCCGCTCGAATCCGGCGACGGTCAGGAGCAAGGTCGACGCCGCCCTGAGGGCGCGGAAGGTGGCCTGAGCGCCATGCCTCCTCCTCCTTCGTCCGGCGGACCCGCGGGGGCGGATGCCGTTACTCACTCTTCGGCGGCCACTCCGCAGGGGCGCCTCGAGGCTCTCGCCGCCCTCGTCGAGGTGCTCTCTGGCCCGGACGGCGCCCTGCCCGAGGCCCTGCACCGCGCCCTGCGCCTGCTTGCGCCCTCCATGGGCGCGGATCGCTGCTCGGTGCTCGTCGTCGAGAACGACTCCGCGGCGCTCTTCGCCGTCGCGACCTCCGACGTCGCGGCCTACCGCAAGGGCGTGGACCTGACGCGGTACCCCGAGGTCGCCGAGGCGCTGCGCTCCCGAGCCCAGGTGCTGGTGCGCGACGCCGCGGCGGACCCGCTCCTCGCTCCCGTGAGGGAGGCGATCGCGGCCGCCGGGGTGCGAACCCTCCTGGCCGTTCCGCTGTCGGCCACGGGCGTGCTCCTGTGCCGGCGCTGCGGCCAGGCGGACGCCTTCGACGGCCCGGCGATCGTGCTGGCCCAGGCCGCCGGCCAGCTGGTAGCCGCCGCGCTGGAGACGGCGCGCCGGCAGGCCGAGCGCGAGCGCGCCGCCGAGCGCGAGGAGGCGCGGCTGCGCGAGCTCGAGGCATCGCTGCGGCGGCGCCAGCAGGCGTGCGCCTTCAAGGACGAGGCGGTGCGGGTGTTCGCCCACGACGTGCGCTCGCCCCTCAACATCCTGTGGGGACACGCCCGCCTGCTCTCCGATGCAGGCCTCGAAAAGGCCGAGGAGGGCTCGGTCCAGGCCATCGTCCGGCAGGGCAAGAAGAATCCTCGAGCTGTCCGAGTCGATGGTGGCCCGCTCGGTCGCCGAGGCCTCTCACCCTGCGCTGGTGCCGGTGGAGCTCGACCTGGTCGAGACCTGCCGCACCCTCGCCGCCGAGTCCGAGATCCTCGGGGCCGAGCGGGGCGTGTCCGTCGGCGTGACCGGAGCGGCGAAGCTGCGCGCGCTGGCGGACGTCGTCCGGGTGCGCGAAGCTCTTGCAGGCGCTGCTGGTGTTCGCGCTCGGCCGCGCCAAGCAGGGCGGCCACGTCCGCGTCGAGGTCGACACGGTCCCCGGCGTCGAGGGCGAGCAGGCCCGCGTCACGGTCGCCGACGACGGGGTGACGCCCGACGAGAAGGAGCTGCTCTCGCTCTTCGAGCGCCTGCGCCGCGGCGGCCCCGCCCTCAGCGCGTGCCGCGACCTGGCGGAGCTTCCACGGCGGCGAGGCGTGGGCGGAGCCGGCCCAGGGCGGTGGCCTGGCCGTGCGCTTCACGCTTCCGGGCGTTGGCGCCAGGCTGCCCGCGGGCGGGCTCCACCCGGCGTACAAGCCGCTGGTCCTGGTCGTCGAGGACGAGCCGGCCATCGCGGCCATCGCCTCGGAGATGCTGGCGACGCGCTACCGCGTGGAGACCGCCGCCGACGGCGCCGAGGCGATCGCCAAGGCCCACCTGCTCCACCCCGCGGCCGTGCTGATGGACGTCTTCCTTCCCAAGCTCGACGGGCTCGACGCGACCGCGGCGCTCAAGGCCGCCCCGGACACGCGGGACATCCCGGTCATTCTCGTCTCGGCGCACCAGGGCGTCGCGGACAAGGTCAAGGCGCTGCACCTGGGTGCCGCCGACTACCTCGCCAAGCCCTTCGACGCCAGGACGCTGCTCGCCCGGGTCGGCGCGGCGCTGGGCCTGCCCGCCGTGGTGCCCGCCGGTGCCGCGCCGGGCGCGGTCCCAGGCATCGACGCCGCGACCGGCCTGCTGGACCGGGCTGCCTTCCTCAGACGTCTGGCCCAGGAGGCTTCGCGGGCGAGCCGCTACGCGAGGCCGCTGTGGTTGGTGGCCGTGGGCGCCCCCCGCGCGTCGACGGCCGGGAAGCTGGGCCCCACCGCCGCGGCGCTCGGCAGCCGGCTGCGCGAAGGCGACGTCCTCGCGCACCTGGGTGGCGGGCGCTTTGTCGCCAGCCTGCCCGGAGCGGGACCTGGGAGAGCCGGAAAGGTTGCCAGCCGGCTGGCGGACGCCATCGAGCAGACCGCAGGCGAGAAGCCGGCCGTGGGCTGCGCCGACGGGCTCGCGGGCGGCGCCGAGGAGACGCTGGCACAGGTGCTCAAGGCCGCCGGGCTATAGAAGACCTCCCGCGCCGAAATCCATGTTGATGGGTACCGACATATCTTACGCAACCCAGCGGGGACCGCGGTTCCCCTGCTGACCTGACCTGATCTGATCGAACGAAGGCGCGCCGCGAATACGGCCGTGGCGGGGCTCGGAAGCTCGGGGCTAATATTCCTCTCCGATGTCCGTGCGCCGTCGAAAGCCGTTGGGGACCAAGGTTTGGGTGATCGCCGCCGCGGCGTTCGTCGCGTCGGCCGCGCGCGCCGCGCCCCGGCCCGACCCCGTCGCCATGACCGAGGCCGCCGGGACGCTGTCCGGCGAGGAGCGCTACGCCTCGAGCCGCGCCTACCTCTACTTCATCCAGGGGATGCTGCAGGCCCACCGCGGCGACCACCGGGCCGCGGCCGAGGCGCTCAAGCTCGCGGTGGTCTTCGACCCCGACGCCGGCTACCTGCGGGTGGCGCTCGCCGAGCAGTACGCCCGGACCGGAGCGTTGGAGCGGGCGGAGAGCGAGCTCAAGCAGGCGGTGGCCGCCGACCCGGGCTACGCCCCGGCCCACCTCGCGCTGGGCAAGACGTGGACGGACCTGCGCCGGCCCAAGGCGGCGGCGGTCGCGTTCGAGCGGGCCATCTCCCTGCAGCCCACCGAGCCCCAGGCCTACCTCTATCTGGCGCAGCTGCACCTGGAGGCCGGCGACGAGGCTCGGGCCGTGGCCGCCATCGACGCCCTGGGCAAGGCCGCGCCCGGCGAGCCCATCGGCTACAAGGCCATCGGACGCTGGTTCGCGGAGAAGGGCGAGGCCGAGAAGGCGGCGAGGTTCCTCAAGCAGGCCCAGGAGCGCGACCCCGGCGACGCCGAGACCCTGGTGCTCCTGGCCAAGGCCTGCGAAGCGCAGGACAAGGACGCCGACGCCGAGCGCTGGTACGTCAAGGCGCTCGGGCGCGACCCGGACGGCGCCGAGGTGCTGCTCGCGCTGGGCACGCTCTACCTGCGCCGGGGCGACCTGCCCGCCGCGCGCGCCTACTTCGACCGCATGCTCTCGAGCTCGCCGCAGGACCCGGACCTGCACGCCAAGCTCGCCTTCGCCTACGTGCGCGCCAATAGGCTCCAGGAGGCGGCCGACTTCTTCGAGAAGGCCCACGCGCTCTCCCCGCAGGACGCGACGCTCTCCTTCTTCCTGGGCCGCGTGCTGGAGGAGACGCTCGATTTCGGCAGGGCAGCGGCGGCGTACGCCGCGGTGGACCCCAAGGCGGACCTCTGGCCCCAGGCCCTGGTCCACCAGGCGCGCTGCCTGACCCTGGCGAAGCAGACCCGTCGCGCGGTGGAGCTGATGGCCAAGGCCGTCGCCGAGGAGCCGGATCGTCTCGAGTACCAGCTGGAGCTGGCGCAGGCCCTCGACGGCGACGGCCGGGTGCCGGAGGGGCTCGCGCTGCTCGAGAAGCGGCTGGGCCAGAACGTGGGCCCGGGCCGTCTGGTCGAGGCGCTCTCGGCCCTGTACGGCAAGGCCGGCCGGCACGACGACGCGGTGGCCCTCCTGCAGCGGGCCCTCGGCGCCGCGCCCCGCGACGAGTCGTTGCTCTTCGCCCTGGGCGCGGCCTTCGAGCGGCAGGGGGCGATGGACTCGGCGGTGGCGCGCATGCGCGAGGTGCTCGCGCTCAACCCGGACAGCTCCGCCGCGCTCAACTTCATCGGCTACACCTTCGCCGACCAGAACAAGAACCTCGAAGAGGCCGAGGCGATGATCAAGCGCGCGCTCGAGCTCAGCCCGGACAACGGCGCCTACCTCGACTCCCTGGGGTGGGTGTACTTCCGCCGCGGCGACTTCAGGCGCTCGGCCGAGCTCTTGGAGAAGGCGCTCAAGCTCGAGCCCCACGCGGAGATCGCCGACCACCTCGGCGAGGCGTACCTGCGGCTTGCGCGCAAGAAGGAGGCGGCCGACACCTGGCGCAAGGCGCTGCAGCTACTCGAGAAGTCGCCCGACGACAAGGTGCGCGCCACCGTCGAGGGCAAGCTGCGATCGCTCGGCGACGCCGGGGCCCGACGTTGAGCGGGCGACTGCACGCTCGGTGCGGGGCCGGGCGCGCGCCGCGTTGCATTTCGGCAGCGGAAGGGTAGAACTCGCGCGCCTTCGTCGTTGATTCGTGTTGGAGGAGGGACGCTTGCCGAAGGGTCGCGTCGGAACCCAGGGCCGCTTCGTGGACCCCCGCGGGGTGATGGTCGGGGAGTACCGGATCGAGCAGCCCATCGCCTCCGGCGGGATGGGCGTCATCCACCTCGCGCGGAACCCGACGCTGGGCACCCGCGCCGCCGCCAAGGTGCTGCGCGAGGAGCTGGCCGTCCACCCGGAGATCGTCGAGCGCTTCCTGGAGGAGGCCAGCCTCTCCGCGAAGCTGCGGCACCCGAACATCGTGCAGGTCTACGACTTCGTCTCGCTGCCCGACGGGCGGCCCTGCATCCTCATGGAGTACCTCGAGGGCGAGACGCTCCAGCGGCGCGCCGCCGGCGGCCCGATGCGGCTGGCCCAGGCCCGCCCCATCCTGATGCAGGTGGCCTCGGCGCTGGCCGCGACCCACTCGCGCGAGGTGCTGCACCTGGACGTCAAGTCCGAGAACGTCCTGCTCACCGTCCGCGACGGCCGCGACGACTTCGTCAAGCTGCTCGACTTCGGGCTGGCCAAGAACACCGCGATCGCCGCCGGCGTGGAGCTGTCGAGCACGCTCGCCGGCACTCCCTACTACATGGCCCCGGAGCAGGTGCGCGGCGGGCCGGTGGACGCCCGCGCCGACGTCTACGCCCTGGGGGTGCTCGCCTACCGGCTGCTCGTGGGGCGCTTCCCGTACGAGGGCAGGACCCTCAACGAGATCTTCCGCCAGCACGCCCACGCCTCGCCGGACATGGCGGGCCTGGCGAACCCGTTCGTCGAGCTCTTGCTGCGCAAGGCCCTGGACAAGGACCCGGAGTGCCGCCTGCCGTCGGCGAGCGAGTTCCTGCGCTCGCTCGCGGAGCTTCCCCGGCGAGGTGGCGACGGTCCCCGGAGTGGCTCGGAGAGCGGCGATGGAGGACGAGGAGCCGCCTTCGTGGCTGCACGGGCCGGTCAAGACCGACCCGGAGATTCCGGTCCCGGAAGACCTCGACGCGCCGCAGCCGGGGCCCACGGCGCCGACCGTCGCGGAGCCGGTGGACTCGCTCGCCGACACGTTGCCGTCCGTCTCCCATCCCGACGTCGCGGCGCCTCCCGCGGCCCAGCGGGAGCCGGAGACGGCGGTCCCCGCGCGGCCGCCCGCGCACCCCAGCCCCGTTCCCCGCCAGCGCTCGAACCCGCTGGCCTCCCCGACGGCCGCCGCGAAGATGGCGGAGGCGGGCTCCTCTTCCAGTGTGCTCGAGCGCTACCTCGCCCTCTCCGACCGCGACCACTATGCGTTCCTCGGCTTGGAGGAAGACGCCACGCAGGAAGCCATCGCCGAGGCCTTGCGCAAAGGGGAGGAGGAGCTCAAGAGCGCGCGGGACCGTGCGCCCGATGCCATCCGCCCGCAGCTGGCGGCGCTCTTGGGGAGGCTGGGCCGGGCCCTGACTGCGCTGGGCAGCCTCGAGGCGCGGGTGAGCTACGACGCCAAGCGCGGCAACTACAAGGGCGTCGCCCGGAGCCTCGCCGCCGGGTTGTCCCTGGCGCGGCTCGAGAAGCTCCACGCGGAGTGGGCCGCGCGCTACCCGGAGAAGCTCGCACGGGCCATCGAGCTGCTCGCGGCCGCCAGCCACACGGCGCAGGCGGGCGAGCGCCAGCGCGCGGGCGAGCTGCTGGAGCAGGCCTTGGCGGTCGACCCGCTCAACCCGGGGCTGCAACGGCGGTGGATGTCGTTCAGGGCCCGCTCGCGGTTCTAGGTTCGGGCCGCCTCACTCCGTGCGGATTGACACCGCGCATCCCCGGCTCCTATACCGGCCAGACCATGGACGCTCGACCGACGAACGAAGAGGCAGGCGCGCCGTTCACCGTGGACGAGGGCACGCTCACCGCGCGCGACGGCCTGCGGCTGTACCGCAAGTCGCTCGTGCCGTCCGGCACCGCCAAGGCGCACGTGGCCGTCGTCCACGGCTACGGCGAGCACCTGGGCCGCTACCGCGAGACGATGGAGCGGCTGGGCCGCGCCGGCTACGCCGCCCACGCCTTCGACTACCGCGGGCACGGCAAGAGCGAGGGGCACCGGGCCCACGTCGACGACTTCGCCCACTACCTGTCCGACCTGGACGTGCTGGTGGAGCACGTGCGCAGCAAGGCGGGCGCGCAGAAGATCTTCGTGCTCGGCCACAGCCTGGGCGGCCTCATCGTGTCGCGCTGGCTGATGGGCAAGTCCGAGGGGCTGGCCGGCGCCGTCGTCAGCTCCCCGTTCATGGCCCTGGGCTTCGAGCCGCCCAAGCTCAAGCTGATGGCCGCGGGGCTGCTCTCGCGCGCCCTGCCGAAGCTGCACATGGCCAACGAGCTCGGCTACGACCAGCTCACGCACGACGAAGCCATCCAGAAGGCCACCGCCGCGGACCCGATGTACCTGCACGTGACCACCGCGCGCTGGTTCGTCGAGACCACGGGAGCGCAGCAGGCCACCCTCGCCGGCGCCCGGCAGATCACCGTCCCCATCCTCGAGCTCATCGGGACCGCGGACACCATCGCCCAGCCCGCCAGCGGCCGTCGGCTCTTCGACGCCCTGGGCAGCGCCGACAAGACGCTCAAGGTCTACGAGGGCTTCCGGCACGAGGTGCTCAACGAGGTCGGCCGAGACCAGGTCTTCGCCGACCTCGTGGCGTTCTTGGACAAGCACCTGGGGTGAGCGGCTTAAGTCCTTGAAATCAGGGGCTGACCCCACGTTGACAGGCTCGGACGCAAAAGGATAGGTTTCGTCCGCTTTGGGCTCAATCCAGCGGCCCACCGCGATCAAGGAAGGTGTCTGCGATGGCGAGCGAAGGTACCGGGATCATCGGCAAGGGCATCTACATCAAAGGCAACCTCACTGGCGGCGGCGACCTGACCATCGAAGGGCGGGTCGAGGGCCACGTCAGCCTCAAGAACCACCTGACCATCGAAGGCACCGGCAAGGTCAACGCCGACATTCGCGTCGAGCGGCTGACCGTCAACGGCGAGGCCAACGGCAACATCGACGCCGGCGACCTGGTGGCCATCAACACCGCCGCGGTCGTCACCGGCGACATCAAGGCCCCCAAGGTCATCATCGAGGACGGCGCGCACTTCAACGGCAGCATCGAGAATGGACGTGAGGCTGCCCGACGACCTCGAGGCCCACGCCACCACCTCCCCCAAGGGCAAGCGCTAGCTAGCAGGCCCCGAACTTCTTCCATCGAAATCGAGCAAGCACGAGGACAACGACCATGGCGAACACGGTCATCGGCAGCAGCATCATGATCGACGGCGAGATCTCGGGGGACGAGGACCTCGTCATCCAGGGCACCGTCAAGGGCAAGATCGCGATCAAGGAGAGCCTCTTTGTCGAGTCCGGCGGCACCGTCGAGGCCGACATCGAGACCCAGAACGTCGAGATCGCCGGGAAGGTGACCGGGAACATCCTGGCCAGCGACAAGGTCGAGCTCAAGACCGACTGCCGCGTGGTGGGCGACATCAAGGCCCCGCGCATCCTCATCGCCGACGGCGCCAGCTTCAAGGGCAACGTCGACATGGACGTGGTGAAGAAGTAGCCCACTCCGAGCGCGGGCGCTGCGCGCCCCGCCGAAGGGAAGGCAACAGACCATGGCTCTTGCCAAGGAAAACCCTCAGGTCCAAAGCACCGTCATCGGCGAGTCGATCCTCGTCAGCGGCAAGCTGGAGGGCGACGAGGACCTCACCGTCCGCGGCCGGGTGTACGGCTCCATCACGCTGACCAAGACGCTCATCGTCGAGTCCAGCGGCGTGGTGAAGGCCGACGCCCAGGTCCGCAACGCCGTCGTCAGCGGCGTGGTGGTGGGCAACATCACCGCCACCGAGAGCGTGCAGCTGACCAAGGAAGGCCGCATGGTCGGCGACATCGCCGCTCCGCGCGTCATCATCGTCGAGGGCGCCGCCTTCCGCGGCCATGTCGACATGGGCTCGGCCGGCGAGATCAAGCCCGGCGAGCGGCCCGCCCGCCCGGCGGTCGCCCCGGTGGCGGTGCGCCCGGTCGCGCGCCCGGTGCCGACCCCACCCAGGCCCCCGCCTCCCGCCGCCCCCAAGGCCTCGGGTGGCGAGACCAAGCCGCCGCCCCCGCCGCCGCTGCCGCCCGCGCTCAAGCCGGTGGTGGCCGCTCCGGCCGTGTCCGCCGCCCCGGTCGCCGTGGCGATGGGCAAGAAGAAGGTCATCGTCAAGCGCAAGAAGTAGGCAGCTTGCGCAAGGAGCAAAACCTTGGCGGAGGCAGACAGCGTCCCTTCGGGCGATGAGTCGCCGGCCCAGGCCGGATCGCCCTCCTCCACGGTCATCGCGCTCCCGCCGCCCGAGCAGCCCTCGGGCGAGGGGAGCGCCTCGGCCGAGCCCTCAGTCCCTGCCTCCCCTTCGGAGGAGGCAGTTGGGGCTGCTGCGGGCGAGCCCCAGACCGAAGAGAACGAAGCCGGCGACGAGGCCCCGCAGGCCGCGGGCGCAGAGCCCGAGGCCGGTTCCGCCGCGGAGCCCGAGCCCGAGCCCGAAACTGAGCCCGAGCCTGAGTCGGCCGCAGAGCCCGCCGAGCCAGTCGCGGAGCCCGAGCCGGAGGAGCCGGTGCGCGAGCCCAAGCCGGGCGCGCTGGCGCTGCTTAGGCTCGAGAAGGTCGACGCGGAAGACACCACCTTCCGGCTGCGCGCCGAAGGCGAGGTGGACACGCTGGCCACTTCGATGGCGCGGCTCGGGCAGCTGTTCCCCATCGACCTGCGCATCAAGCCGCCGGACCGCTTCCAGATCGTCTGCGGCTTCCGGCGCGTCGCCGCGCTGCGGCTGCTCAAGCGCGAGCGCGTGCTGGCGCGCGTGCACACCGACCTGAATGACGAGGAGGCGCTGCGCATCGCGCTGGCCGACCTCATCGAGAACCAGGGCACCGCGCGCGAGGAGCTGGAGGCGCTCAAGGCGCGGCTCGAGTCCGAGCACCGGCTCACCCCGGCCGTGAAGGACACGCTCGAGCGTGCGCTCGCGCCAGTCGAGGAGGCGCTGGGCCCCGAGGAGGTCGGCGAGGAGGAGGTCGACCTCGACGAGCTCGCGCAGGACATCACCCGGAGGCTCGCGGGCATCAACCAGGACCTGGCGCTGGTGACCGAGCTGTGGAGCGCCATGGATCCTTCGCTGCGCCGCGCGCTGCTCGACCAGCTGGCGTACCCCGAGCAGCTCGCCGCGTACCTGAGGAGCCTGTGAACGGGGGGGCGCGGCGCCGGCTCGCCGCTGTCGCCACCGCGTGCACGCTGGCGCTGGCGCTGGGCGGCTGCCCGAGCATGATGCGGCCGCCGCGCGCGGGCTCCGAGGCGCCCAAGCTCTCCGACCGCGAGGCCGAGAAGCGCTACCAGGACGTCCTGGGGCAGTGGACGCGGCGCGCGGAGATCTACGACGGGCTCGACAGCCAGGCCTTCCTGGCCGCCACCTTCCAGCCCCTGGTCTTCAGGGAGGCGAGGGTGGAGCGCGTCGCCGCGTTCGGCTCGCTGCCCAAGGCCGACGCCGAGGCGATGCTCGCGCAGGAGCGCCAGAAGCACGCCGCGGGGCTGGACTTCGTTCTGGGCCTGTACGCCAACGAGAAGCGCTTCGACGACCTAGCGAACCCGGACAGCGTGTGGAAGCTGGCGCTGGCGACCGAGGCGGGCGAGGAGGCGCCGCTGAGCATCGTCAAGCTCGACGCGGCAGACCCGAACCTCAGGGCGCTCTACCCGTACCTGGACGCCTACTGGACCGCCTACCAAATCCGCTTCGCCCGCACCTTCGCCAACGGCGCCCAGGTGGTTCCCGCGACGACGCAGGGCCTGGTGCTGCGGCTGTCGAGCAGCGTGGGCAAGGCGGAGCTGCGCTGGGACCTCGCCGCGCTGCCGGCCTCCGGCGCCCCGGCGTGGCCGTGAGCTAGTCGCACCCTGGGAGGGCTGACTTCTTGGCCAAGGCGAAGGAGCGCGTCCCGCTCCTCACCCGATTGCTGGCGGTGACCCCCGGGGAGGCGCCGCGGGTGGTGCCCGCGGCGGCCTTCCAGTTCTCGTTCGTGGCCGGGGTCGCGGTCCTCAAGTCGGTGTCCAGCGCGCTGGTGGTCGCGCGCTTCGACGCCACCACGCTCGCCTGGCTCTACCTGGGCGCCGCGGTCGCGGCGAGCCTGGCCGCCACCGCCGACGCCGCCATCCTGCGGATGCCGCGCGCGCCGCTGACCTCGATGGTCCTCTCCGCGGCGCTCACGGCGCTGCTGGGCGTGGGCGCGGCGCTCGGCTCCAGGTCGGCGGTGGCCGCGCTCTACCTGTTCGCCGAGGGCTACGCGACGCTCTCCTCGGTGCGCTTCTGGGCGAGCCTGGGCGAGACGTTCGACCCGCGCGAGAGCAAGCGGCTGTTCGGGGTCATCGGCGGCTTCGGCATGGGCGGGATGATCCTGGGCGGCCTGCTGGGCGGGCTCGCGAGCGTCGCCGGCGCGCTGGCGCTGCTGGGCTTCGCCGTCCTGTCCATGCTCGGCTGCGCCGTCCTCTCCCGGGTGCTCCGGGGGCGGGCCGTCGCCGCACCGTCGCGCCGCTCGAGCTCGGTGGTCGAGATGCAGGCGGTGAGCGCCGCGACCGCGGCCCCGTCGCGCGCGTTGCCTCGGCTGCGCGAGCTGGGGCCCATCTTCCGGGGCGACCGGTACCTGCGCCTGCTCGGCGTCTTCGCGGCGCTGGCCGCCGTGCTCACCGTGGTCAGCGACTACCTCTTCCGCGTCAGCGCCCAGGGGGCGGCGGAGGACGAGCTGGCGGTGCTCTTCGGGGTCTCCAGCGTGGTGCTGGGCGTGTGCGCCATGGCCTTCCAGCTCTTCGCCGCCGGGCGCGTGCTCACCCGCTTCGGCGTCTTCCGCTACCTCTCGCTGGTGCCTTTCGGGACCGCCGCGGTCGGCCTGCTGTGCCTCGTGCGGCCCGGGCTGTGGCCCGCCTTCGCGCTTCGGGTGGTGGAGAGCCTGGGGTCGCTCTCGCTGCAGCCGACCGGGATGCAGCTGCTCTACGCGCCGCTGCCGGACACGACCCGCGTCCCGGCCCGCGCGGTGGTCGACGGGCTGATCAAGAAGGGTGGGGCGGCGCTGGGAGGCCTGGCGCTCATCGGCCTGGCCGAGTACGCCAACCGCGGCAGCCTGGCCCTCGCCGTGGTGGGCATCTCGGTCGTCGTCTACGGCGTGCTCGCCAGGCTCAAGGTGGCCTACGTCGCGCTCATCGACGCGCGGCTGACCGCGGCGCACTGGGGCCAGGCGGTGGCGCTGGACGCCGAGTCGCGCGCCATCCTCCTGCAGCGCCTTTCCGACCGCGACCCGGACCGCGTGCTGATGGCAGCCGACCTGCTGGCCGCGCACCGGGCCACTCCCTACGCGCCGTGGGTGCGGATGCTGCTCGCGCACCCCTCGGACTGGGTGCGCACCCGCGGGGTGAAGCTCGCCGCCGAGCTGGATATCCGCGAGGTGGTGCCCAAGCTGCGCACCGTGGCGGAGACGGACGTGCGCCGGCCGCGCGACGAGGCAGTGATCGCGCTCGCCCGGCTGGACGGCGACGCTCGCGCCTACCTGTCCAAGTTCCTCGACGCCGCCGACCCCGGCCTGCGCGCCTCGGCCATCGCCGCGCTGCTGCCCGGCGAGCACGGCCGCGAGGAGGCGAATGGTCCCGCGCGGCGAGCGCTGCGCTCGATGCTCGACTCCCAGGACGCCTCGCCCGCCGAGCGGCGCGAGCTGGCGCGCCTGTTGGGCCGGCTCGCCGGGACGCCCTACGCCGCCCTCATCGACCCGCTGCTGGACGACCCGGATCCTTCCGTGCGCCGGCTGGCCGCGATCTCCGCCGGCGAGTGCGGGCGGACTGATCTCGCGCCGAAGCTCTTGCAGATGCTCGCCGACCGCAAGCTGCGCCGGGAGGCGCGCCAGGCGCTGGCCTCGATGGGCGACGCGGTCGTTCCGCAGCTCGAGCAGGCCCTCAACGACAAGTCCCGGCCGGCCGGGGAGCGCTACGAGCTGCCGCGGCTCTTGCGCTACGTGGGCACGAGCAGGGCGGCGCAGGCGCTCTTCGCTCGAACCCCGGTGACGATCCGTTCCTGCGCTACCGCGTCGCGCAGTCGCTCACGCGCATGCACCGGGCGCACGAGGAGCTGGTGTTCGACCGCGCCCGCGTCAACGAGGCCGTGCAGCGGCGCGTCGACGCCTACCTCTACTACCTGCCCATCTTCCGCGACCTGCAGAAGGCGCTGGGCGACCGGGCCATCCTGGTGCGCGCGCTGGGCGACCGGCTGGACCAGGGGCTGGAGGTGGTCTTCCGGCTCCTGGGGCTCATCGGGCCACAGCGCAGCATGCTCAACGTCCACAACCGGCTGGTGGGCGGCGAGCCTCGCGAGCGGGCGTACGCGCTGGAGCTGTTCGAGCACCTGGTCGACGAAGGGACGCGCGCGCGGCTGTTGCCCATGCTGGAGCGCTGGCACCGGTTGCCGTCGGACGAGGGCGAGGTGGAGCGCGCTCCGGCGCGGCTGATGGAGCTGTCGGTCTCGAAGGACGCGGTCCTGCGGGCGTGTGCGCTGCACGGCACCCGGAAGCCCGGGGCCGAGGAGGAGGGCGAGGTGAGCGACAAGGTCGTGGAGAAGGTCTTCCTGCTCGAGGGGGTGAGCATCTTCGAGCGGTGCAGCGTGGACGACCTCGCGGCGCTGGCGGCCATCGCGACTCAGAAGCACTTCGCGGCCGGCACCGTCATCTACCGCGAGAACGATCCCGGAGACGCGCTCTACGTCATCGTCGAGGGCAAGGTGCTCACCGAGAAGGACGGCAGGCGCATCCTCGAGCAGAGCGCGAAGGAAGCCTTCGGCGAGACCTCGCTGCTCGACGGCCTGCCCCGGCCGGCCTCGACGCGGGCGCTCACCGACACCCGGGCTCTGGCCATCGACCGCCAGGACTTCCTGGACCTGCTCGCGGATCGCCCGGAGATTCTCCAGGGGCTGTTCGCGGTGCTGACGAAGCAGATGCGGCAGGTGCTGGAGCTGGCGGCGGCGGCGAAGCAGAGCCGTGGTTCATCGCTGCCGAAGGCCGGCTGAGGTCTGGTATCGGGCTGGGGAGCTTGGCTTCCTGCTTCTGAACCGCCAAGGTCGCCAAGGGACCAAGGTCGCCAAGGACTGCCTTTCAAGGCCCCGGATTCGGCCTGACGCGTGACGCTGGTCAGGACGTGATTGGGGTCACGCGGTGCGGCTCGGTCTTGGCCGGAAGGGGTACCTGGCAACCGAAAATCGCCAAACAGGCCGCCTGGGCCCCGCCAGGGCTGCTAGCGGCCTGCTTGGTGGCTTAGGCCTATTTCAATGCCTGTGGCCCTTGCTGAGCCCTAGGGCTGGCCACCTGGCGGCCTTGGAGGGCCGAATTTCGCGATCTGTAACTGCCTGTAAAAACGATTGTTTTCGGCTGGCTCCGAGGCCGGAAGGCGTGAGGCTTTTCACAGGGTAGGGCGAGCCCAAACAGACCCGAATGGGGGGAAGTTTTCAGCGCGTGAAAACTTCTCTCCAAGGAGCTGACCTGCGTCAGAGCGGGTGCTCCAGCTCCGCCCGCGAGAGCACCGTGTCCTTGAGCCAGTGGGTGTCGTCGCGCTCCGGGTAGTCGAGGGTGTAGTGCAGGCCGCGGCTCTCGTGGCGGCGCAGCGCGCACTCGACGATGAGCATCGCCACGTCGGCGATGTTGCGCAGCTCGAGCGCGTCGGCGGTGACCTTGAACCGCCAGTAGTACTCGCGGATCTCCTCGCGCAGCAGGTCCAGCCGGCGGCGGGCGCGGATGAGCCGCTTGTCGGTGCGCACGATGCCGACGTAGTTCCACATGAAGCGCCGCAGCTCGTCCCAGTTCTGGGTGACGACGACGCTCTCGTCCGAGGCGACGGCCTTGCCCGGGTCCCAGGCCGGCGGGACCTCGGCGGGGTTGGCCTCGCGCACCAGAATCCTTGGCGGCGTCGGCGGCGCGCACGCCGAACACCGCGCCCTCGAGCAGCGAGTTGGAAGCAAGGCGGTTGGCGCCGTGCAGGCCGGTGCACGAGACCTCGCCGATGGCGAACAGGTGCGGGATGTCCGTGTGCCCGTAGAGGTCGGTCACCACGCCGCCGCACATGTAGTGCGCCGCCGGCACCACGGGGATGGGCTGGGAGGTGATGTCGATGCCGAACTCCTTGCAGGCGCGGTGGATGTTCGGGAAGCGGTCGATGAGGAACGCCTTGGGCAGGTGCGTCATGTCCAAGAGCACGTACTCGTCGCCGCCGCGCTTCATCTCGGCGTCGATGGCGCGGGCCACCACGTCGCGCGGCGCCAGCGCTCCCATCGGGTGGTACTTCTCCATGAAGGGCTGGCCGGTGCGCAGCCGCAGCTGGCCGCCCTCGCCGCGCAGCGCCTCGCTGATGAGGAAGCTCTTGGCGTGGGGGTGGAACAGGCAGGTCGGGTGGAACTGGTAGAACTCCATGTTCGCGACCTTGGCGCCCGCGCGGTAGGCCATGGCCACCCCATCGCCGGTCGAGACGTCGGGGTTGGTCGTGTACAGGTAGACCTTGCCGGCGCCACCGGTGGCCAGCACGGTGGCCTTGCCCAGGAAGGTGTCGATCTGCCCGTCGGGACGCAGCACGTAGGCGCCCAGGCAGCGGTCCTGCTGGCCGCGGCCGATGCGCCGCTCGGTGATGAGGTCCACCGCCATGTGGCTGGGGAAGAGCGTGATGTTCGGCGCGTCCTCGCAGGCGGCGAGCAGGCCGCGCTCGATCTCCTGGCCGGTCATGTCGGTGGCGTGGGCCACCCGGCGGCGGGTGTGACCGCCCTCGCGGGTCAGGTCGAGCTGCTGGCCGCCGTTGCGGCGCGTGAAGTGGACGCCGATCTGGATGAGCTCGCGGATCCGGTCCGGGCCCTCCTTGACGCAGACCTCGACGGCGTCGCGGTGGTTGAGGCCGACGCCGGCGGTGAGGGTGTCCTGGATGTGCAGCTCGAAGGTGTCGTCCTCGGCCAGCACCGAGGCGATGCCCCCTTGCGCGTAGTTGGTCGCGCCCTCGCTCGGGGCGCGCTTGGTCAGGACCGCCACGCTGCCGTGACGCGCCGCCCTCAACGCGAAGGAGAGCCCCGCAACCCCGCCGCCCAACACCAGAAAGTCGAACCGTTCAGGCACGATGGACCTCGCTGTCGTCATCCGGGCTGCCGGCCTGGGGGTCGGCGGGAATGGCCCGCGTGCGGCGGTGATTGTAGGGGAGCCGCCCCTGGCGGGCGAGCCTGCGATTGGCCGGAGAGGGACAAGGTACGGAAGTAAGGGAGCATTTCTTGCCCGCCGCGGAGGCGCAGGGCTAAACTCGGCCACGCTTAAAACCGCCCGGCGCGCCGCGCGCCCGGCGGCGCTCCATGACCTGAATGCGCCACCTCGCCGCCACCGCTTGCTGCGCCTGCCTGGCCCTCGGCCCCTCGTCCGCCTGGGCTGCGGAGAAGCTCTACCAGTACGTCGACGAGGACGGCGTCACGGTCATCACCAACGTGCCCCAGGGCGCGCCCAAGAAGGCGATGCGGGTCAAGCAGGACGGCGAGGTCACCAAGATCACCGCGCCGCTGGAGTTCGCCCCCAGCAAGAACACCGCCGACTACGACGCCCACATCCAGGAGGCCTGCGCGCTCTACCGCATCCCTCCGGCGCTGGTGCGCGCGGTGATGGCCACCGAGTCGAGCTTCAACCCGAAGGCGATCTCGCCCAAGGGCGCGATGGGGCTGATGCAGCTGATGCCCGGGACGGCGGCGGAGATGTTCGTCGCCGACCCGTGGGACCCCAAGCAGAACATCCACGGCGGGGTCCGCTACCTGCGCGTGCTCGCCAACCAGTTCAACGGCGACATGGTGCGCATCGTGGCGGCCTACAACGCGGGTCCGGAGGCCGTGAAGAGGGCCGACGGCATCCCGCAGATCGCCGAGACGCAGGAGTACGTCAAGCGCGTGCTGCGCCTGTACTACTCCTACAAGAGCGAATCGAACGACGCGTGAGCCAGCCATCGCTTCGGGCTGGCGCGAAGGGCGGAAGGGAACATGGGAGAGAACGTGGCTACGGGTGCCGACGCCACCGGGGTGGACGAGCTGCTGGACAAGGGTGGGGAGCTGCTCAACGCCGGTAACCTCGCCGAGGCCCGCGAGCTGCTCGAGAAGGCCTACAAGCTCGCGCCCAAGGACAGCAAGGCGCAGAACCTGCTGGGCCTGACGTACTTCAAGATGGGCATCTTCGACAGCGCCTCGGAGGTCTACGAGGCCCTGGTCCGCGACAACCCCGTCGACCCGACCCTCCGCGTCAACCTGGGCCTCGTCTACCTGAAGCTGAGCGCGCTCGCCCGCGCCACCCGCGAGTTCGAGACCGCGGTCGACCTCGCCCCCGACCACAAGAAGGCGCAGAACTACCTGGGGCTCGCCTACGCCCAGGCCGGCGAGTACGCCCGCGCCAAGGACTGCTTCGTCGCCGCCGGCAGCCTGACGATGGCCGAGAAGATGGAGCGGGCGCTCAAGGACCCGGCCAAGGCGCCGCGCGGGGCTGCCACGGCGCAGGCTGCCGAAGCCGGGCAGGCGAAGGTCGCCTCCGAGGCGATCACCGAGCGGCCCGCCTCGAGCCTGCTCGCCGCGGCCAAGGAGCCCGACGAGGCCAGGCAGGACGTGGAGATCGAGGTCGAGGTGGACTCCGGCGCCGCCTCGTCGGCCGCCGCCGTCGCCGCCGCCACGCCGGAGACGACCTCCAGCGCCTGGGATTCGGGCAGCGAAGCGGCGGGCGAGGTGCTGTCCTCGCAGCCTGTCGAGGTCGAGGAGGAGGCCGTCGAGGCGCCGCCTGACGAGATGCCCGCGCCTCCACTCAACGCGTTGCCCGAGCCGCCGCCGGCTCCGCGGGTGCGGATGGTGGAGCCTGCACCGCCTGCTCCCTCGGCCCCGGCCGTCTCGGAGATGCTGACGGGCGTTCTGCCGCTGAGCGAGCTGACGCGCTCCGTGGCGGCCACCGCCACCACCCGCGAGCCGTTCGAGGTCCAGCGCGACCTGCTCTTCATCAAGGTCCAGGGCGAGATCCTCACCCGGCTCGAGGGCCTGCTCGCCGTCTCCGGCGCCCTGCAGTACCTGCCGGAGATGAAGCGCTTCCGCGGCAAGGCCACCGACAAGGCCTTCGGCGACGGAGACCGGCGGATGGTGCGCCTGGCAGGCTCGGCGACGGTCACGCTCGCGGCGCGCGGGCGCGTCTTCTTGCCCATCGACCTGGCGGACGAGTCGGCGTACTTCCTCGAGGAGACCGTCTTCGCGTTCGAGGAGTCGGTGGTCTTCGAGAACGGGCGCGTGCCGTCGCGGATCGCCCCGGACCTGCACCTCGTCCACCTGCGCGGCAAGGGACGCGTGCTGCTGGCGCTCCCGACGCCGGTCCGCTCGGTGGCCATCACCCCGGGCGTCGGCTGTGCGACCCCCATGGCGGTGCTGGTGGGGTGGCACGGCTCGCTGACCCCGAAGATCGTCGGGTTGCCGGAGGAGCGGGACGGCGTGGCCACGACGCCCTCCGTCGAGCTGACCGGCGAAGGCTATGCGCTGGTGAGCGCCCTCAAGCCTGCGGTCCCCTAAGGCCCTGCCATGGCGCCGACGCGAAAGACGCTCAAGGACGAGTTCCTCAACCTGCCGAACATGTTGACGATGGGTCGGGTGCTGGTCATCCCGTTCTTCATCCTCCTCACGTTCTACGGCGACCCCGTCTCGAGCTTCTGGTCGGCCATCATCTACGCGGGCGCGTCCATCACCGACGTGCTCGACGGGTGGCTCGCGCGCCGCAAGAACCTGGTCACGGTGGTGGGGAAGTTCCTGGACCCGCTGGCCGACAAGCTCATCGTCATGGCGGCGCTGGTGATGCTCGTGCGGCTGGGACGGGTGGCGAGCGGCCTGGTCATCGTGCTGCTGGCGCGCGAGCTCATCGTCACCGGCCTGCGCACCATCGCCATGGCCGAGGGCATGGTCATCGCGGCGGGGCAGGGCGGCAAGTGGAAGACGGCGCTGCAGCTGACGGCGATCATCTCGCTGCTGATGCACTACACCTACGACATCAACTTCCTCGTCGGCCACGTGGTGGTGAACTTCAACAAGATCGGCACCTGGCTCCTGTGGTTCGCGCTGATCGCGAGCGTGCTCTCGGCGGCCGAGTACATCCGGGCCTTCGTGGAGCTGCTGGACGCCAAGACGAAGAAGGCCGAGACGCCGAGCGCGCCATCGGCGCCCGCCGCCCCGCCGGCTGCCGGCTCGTAAGCCTGTCGCCCTCCGCTTTGGTGTCGTGCTGACCGCGCTCGTGGCCTGGGCGTTGTCGGTGAGCCGGTCGCTGCGCAGGGGCGGGCAGCGCGAGGCGCAGGCCTAGCCATCGAAGCCCGCATCGCGCTCGATCGAAGTCCACCAGGTCCACCCCATCGACTCCGTCCACCGCGTCCACCACCGCCAGGCGCTTGGCGTCCCGGGCCGCGGCCGACCGTTGACGAGGCGTTGGTCAGCCGCCGGCGCGAAGGTCGACGACCCAGGCTCCCGGGACGGAGGCGACGACCTCCTCGGACAGCGGCACCCAGCCGACGCTGCCTTCGAGGATGATGGCATCGGTGGTAGCGACGAGCTCTCCGCAGCGCTGGAGCTCCTCATCCGGGTTGAAGACCACCTCGACCGTCCACGGCCAGCCTTGGGCGGCGGCGAGCGCCTCGATGGAGGCCTTGAGCCGGCCGCTGTTGGAGACGGGGCGGTCGAGGTACCAGCGCACCGAGGCCGGACCCGCCTTGGCGAGCCGCTCGCCGATGCGCTCCAGCGCCGCCTGGGTCTCCTCGACGTGGCGGTAGCTGCCGTGAATGCTCGACAGGTCGCGCAGGGCGCCGTCCCGGCCGAGGAAGAGCACGCCGCCGGAGAGCGCGGCCTCGACGGCAATGAGGACGTTGAAGCCGTCGACGCGCAGCGCCTTGCCGCCGAGGCTCGCCAGAGCGTGGCGGCGGGCGGCGCGCAGGGCCCGCGAAGCGTCCGAGCAGGCCGCGCGCAGGACGGCGAGCCGCTGGCGATCCTTGAGGCTGTAGCGGTCCCCGACCACCTTGAGCGCGGAGGTCTGGCTGTAGCCGCGTCCGAGGAGCCAGGACAGATTGGAGACGGCCTCGCGCAGGACGGGGACGCGCTCGGCGGCGAAGAGCTCGCGGTCCTCCGGGTGCGGACCGCGGTGGCGGGGGTGTCCGTGGTCGGTCACGAAGGTCCCAATCCGGCTGACCTCACAAGAAGCCGGACGGTCAGAGGGAGGGGGGCTAAGGGCAGTTGGCGCTCGCCAGGTCGATCTCCATCGACAGCCCGGGGTCCCGTCCCAGGGCCTGCTTGGCCTCGTCGCACCGGCCGAGCGCAACCAGGGCCTCGATGAGCGAGAGCGCTCGCTCGCGCTTGAGTGAGCCGTTCGGGAAGCGCCGCTCCATCTCCTTCAAGACCCCCATGGCCTGCTCGGGCTTCTTGAGGTTTCGGGCCTCCAGGCGGGCGAGGAGATAGAGCGCGGTCTCGGCGGCCGCGACGTCCATTCGCGCCAGCTCTCGGTAGAGCGCCTCGGCCTCCATCAGCTTGCCGTCGCGCACGAGCTGAGCGGCGCGGTCGAACTCGGCGACGTGGGGCTCGGCGCGGGGCCAGCGCTGGCCTGGGCCGAGCTTCCGTCTCGGCACCCGCCGCGCGCACCCGCACGCGGCCCTCCTGGACTTCGACCTGGACGCGGCCTTCCTCGGAGCGGCGGACCGTGAACACGGTGCCGACCACTGCGACGTCCACCTCGCCGGACCGGACCTCAAAGGTCCTGCCCGGCCGGCGGGTCACCCGGAAGCTCGCCGCCCCCTTGAGCAGGCGCAGGCGGTCCTCGCCGTCGATCGCCAGGCTCGAGTGCGGCTCGACCTCGAGCTGGGCGACCTTGCCCAGCTCCACCCGGCAGCCGGAGCCCTCGGTCGCGAGGACCCCAGTAGCGGGCAAGTCGCTGCCAGCGCGCACCGGGGAACCCGTCTCCGCGCCCCATCGCGCTTCGCCGTCGAGGACTCGGTTCGGCCTGGCCGTCACGACGAAGAAGCCGACGACGGCGGCGGCACCGGCGGTGGCCAGGGCGGCGAACAGCGGCCAGCGCCGGCGGCGCTCAGGGCGGGGCGGGGCGTCCCCCTCGACGAGCCTTCGCTCGAGGCCCCGAGCGATCCGGTCGCCCGCAGCCGGGGTGAGCAGCTGAGCCTCCTGCGCCGTAGCCGCGCGCAAGCTCCGACCGCCCTCTCTTCGTCCGGGTTCGCGGCTCCACCGCGGAGCCAGCTCTGCTTGTCTCCGTCGCTCATGGCGCCCCCTCCAGCCTCTTCATCAGCGCGAGGAAGTCCTTGCGGGCGTAGTGATGGCGAGTGCGCACCGTCGCCACCGGGATTCGCAGCACCTCGGCCGCCTCCTCTCCGCTGAGCTGCTCCAGCTCGCAGAGGACGAAGGCCTCCCGCCGCTTCTCGGACATCTGGCTCAGGATCCTTTCGACCACGGCCAGCTCATGGCGGGCCTCGACCGTGGAAGCAGGGGACGCCGCAATCGACAGGAAGGGCAACCGCCCCAGCACCTCTGCCATGCGCCACCCGCGCCGCGCCTTGCGGCGGTGCTCGGCCGCCACGTTCGCGCAAATCCGGTAGATCCACGTCCTCAGCTCGGCCTCGCCCTTGAACTCCTGCAGGCGTTCGAAGAGGACCAGGAAGACGTCTTGGACTGCATCCTCGACCTCGATCTCCGGGCCGCCGAAGCGCCGGACCACCCGGGTCACGAAGCGCCAGTGCTCCTCGAAGAAGCTCCGCCACGAGCTGGGCGCGGAGCCTTCCAGGGGCACGCCCTCGGACGGCCTTCGCGCGGGGCTCGCCCCCGGGACGGCCATCAGGAAGGTGAACCAGAAGAGTTCCATGAACCGCGTCCTTCTCCAGGGTTCCGCTCTTGAGGCGAGCCCAACCTTACCCCTCCGGACGCACACCGAGAATGGTTCGCACCTGCTCCTTTCGCGCCTCAGCGACCACCGCCGTCAGCGAAGGCGCCAGAGGGTCATTTGGCCGACGAGGGCGGCGCCGGCGCTCTCGCCGATCACGAGGATCCGCCCCATCGAATCGATCACCAGGTCGTGGGCCGTGTCGGTGCCCACCCCGCCGGCAGCTCCGCCGTGGAGGAAGGCCCCGCCGACGCCGAAGGTGGGGTCCAGCGTCCCATCGGGATTGATTCGCCACACGGCCAGGTCGTCGTCGCCGGCCGGGCTGCGGCTCGCTCCGGCGACCAGGATCTTGCCGCCGCGGTCGACGCGGACGGCGTTGCCGACCTCCGGCCCACGTCCGGCGGTGGCCGGTGGGAACGACCGGTATCCGGTTCCGCCGAAGGCGGTGTCGAGCGTGCCGTCCTCCTTGAGCTTCCAGACGGTCATCTGGTCGTTGCTGCGACCGGCGACGTAGAGGCTGCCGGCCGGGTCGAGCGCCAGGTCGAAGCCTACGTCACTGGACCCGGTCCCGCCGCCGGCCCCGTCGTGGAGGAAGAAACCCTTTCCGGCGAACGACGGGTCGAGCGCCCCTTCGTGCGTGTAGCGCCAGACGATGAGGTCCGGGTCCGTCCTTCCGCTCTGGGTCGCGAGTCCCACGAGGACGACCCGGCCCCGGGGATCGACGGCGACGCGAAAGGCGGCCGAGCCTCGGGAAGTCCTTGAAGGCGACGCTCCCGGACGAGTTGAACGAGGTGTCGATCGCGCCCTCCGACGTGAAGCGGACCGCCACCATGTACGCCGAGCGTTGCCGGCCGGCGAGGACGTAGCTGCCGTCGGTGGGGTCCCGAGCGAGCCCGTCGCCCTGGACCTCCGGGTCGAAGGCCAGGCTGGTCTTCCCGTCGCCATCGAAGGTAGGGTCGAGCGTCCCCGAGGTCGTCAACCTCCAGAGGGTCGGGCAGTCGAGGTAGGGGAAGGCCTCGTAGCCCGAGACCACGACCCGGTCGGAGGAGTCGACCAGGACGTCGAACCCGGTGTCGAAGGCGGCCACGTTCTCGAGGAAGTGGCCGGTCTCGCCGAAGGTGGGGTCCTTCTCTCCGGAGTCGATGAAGCGCCAGACCACCAGGTCTCGCCCGCTGGTGGGCGTCGCTGCGTTGACGGCGAAGCCCGCGCCGACGATCCGCTCGGCCGAGTCGAGGGCGATCCCCATGCCGACGCTCTCGGTCGCTTCCAGGAAGCCTGGCCCGGTCACGAAACCTCCCTGGCCGAAGGCTGGGTCCAGCACTCCCGCGGCGCCGGAGCAGCGGCCCGCCTCGCAGGCGTAGCTTCCGCGACAAGGGCTGCCGTCGGCGAGGGCGGTCCAGCCTCGGGGGGCGGCGAGAGGCCGGCACTCCTGGCAGGGGTTGGCCGGGTCCTGGACGCCCGCCGCCCAGCGAACGCCCGCGATGAGGCAGCTGGCCTCGCTCTTCGGGCCGGTGGAGCCGAGATCGACCGCCTCGAAGTAGACGTCGCAACCCGCGCCGGAGGCGAGCAGGACGAGGTGGGGAAGGTGCGTTCCCAGGTGCCGCAGCGACGCCATCCGACCTCCAGCTACAAGGCCATTCGCAGGGTTGCGTCCGTGCGCCAACGCCGCAGGTGCTCGAGCGTGCGCGGATCGAGGGAGTAGAGCCTGTCCGACCGCCTGGCGAACAACTCCTGGAACACCTCGCGCGGCAGCTTCCAGCGCACCTGGTCCTCGAGGGCGACCTCCATCGGCACCTGCAGGCACGGAGCGAGCGGACCGGTCAGGTGCTCGAAGAGCGTCCGGCCGTCCTGCAGCGGGCGCGGGAGGTGGCGCTCGACGTGCGCCAGCGCCTCGGCGTAGGCCATCGCCAGGCCCTGCACCGGCGCGTCGAGGTCGTGGTAGGTCGCCGGCTTGCCGAGGGGCTGGAAGCCGTAGAGCGCGCGGTACATCTTGGCGGCCGCGGGGTTGACGCCGATCACGCAGTGGGTCGCCTCGAGCACCCGCGTCGACCAGGCGGTCGCGGCCACCTCCAGCAGCCGCGCCACGCCCGAGTGCCAGCAGCGGCGGACGATGGCCAGCGACCCGTACTCGACCACCCGCGCCTGCTGCTGGCGCAGCGCCCGCAGCTCCTGCGGGTAGTCCTCCTCGAAGGGAAGGCCCGCCGGCGAGTCGAGCGTCACGGTCATGGTCCCGACGATTCTTGTCGTCCTCCAGGGCGACCAGCACGGTGGACTCGGGCAGTACGTGCTGCTTGGTGATGCGCAACCGGTCGCTGTCGACGTCCTCGATGCCTTGGAAGACATAGGCGACGTGCAGCAGCTTGAAGGCGCGCTCGTAGTCGCGGAGGCTCCTGGCGATGCGGACGACGTACCGGTCGAGCGGTGTGCGGTGGACCGCCAGCTTGTAGCGGACGAAGCGGTCCATCAGCGGCTGATGCAGCATGTCCATCCTCGGAATGGGCAGGCGAAAGGAGAGAGGCGCCTCGAGGCGGCCCGCCGGAGGCTTCGCGAGGACCGGCGGAGCGGCGGGCGCGACGGCTGCGACGCGCGCCGCGAGCAGGCCGTGGTGGGGCCGCGCGCTGCGATCGGTTTGCATGGCTGGGTTCGGGGACATGGGCGCGCTCGCGGCCTGCCAGCCCCCGGAAGTCGGGGGCCTGCCGTGTTGGTGTCCCCCGTGGCCTGCGCGTTCAATGCGTCGGCGAGGCCGACGTTTGTCCGGCGGGAGGAGGCTCGTATAGTCGCCGCCATGGAGTGGTGCCGAGCGGCTCTCGTCATCTCGCTGGTGCTCGTCGCGGGGCGGTCGTCTGCCCAGTCCGCGGCCGCGGTGGACGAGTCCGTCTCGCTGCGCTGGGGAGACGAGAGGTGCCCCAACGAGGCGCAGGTCAAGAACGCCCTGGCAGCGGTGGGAGTCCAGGTCGTCGAACGGGAGGGGCACGCCGTCGCGACGATCGTCTCGAGGGACGAGGGCCGGTTCATCGAGGTCACCGACGGCGAGCGCCTGATCACGCGCGCCATCGGCTCCGAGGGCGCCTGCGACGTGCAGGCGGGCATGCTCGCGGCGATCATCGAACGCTTCGTGCACCCGCTGCCGGCTCCGAGGTTCGCGCCGCCCGAGGTCGAGGCCCCGCCCCGTCGCCGGCGGCCGGCGTCGCGCGCTCCGGCTCCTCCGGTGGAGCCTTTCTCCTCCGAGCCGCCTTTGCCCCAGGGGCTCCCGGAGCCCGAGCAGGCGCCGGTCGCGGAGGCACCTCCGGTCGTCGAGGCCGAGGTCCTCCCCGAGGCGCCGCCGGAGGTTTCGCCGGTCCAGGAAGGAGCGGCCTTGGACCGCCCATGGCGGCTCGGCCTGGCGGCGGTGGGGTTCGTCGGGCTGGATCAAGGGCGGTTTCGAGGCGGCGCCGCGCTCGAGGTCCAGCGCTCGCTGACCCCTCGCTGGGACCTGGGGCTCGAGGTTCGCTGGCCCTACCGGCTGCTGGAGCACGTCGGCACCGGCGGGGTGCGGGTGGACGAGCTTCGCCTCGGGCTGTGCGCGGCAGCAAAGCCGGTCCTGGACTGGCCGCTGCGGTTCAGCTTCGGCGTCGCGGCGCAGGGCGTGCGTGCGCGGAGCTACGGCCTCGCGCGGACCGAAGAGGTGTATCGCGTCAACCCGGCGCTCTTCCTCGGGGCCTCTGCGCAGCTCCGCTTCGGAGCCCTGGGCGTGGAGGCGGGCGTCCGCGCCACCTACGCCATCCTGGCTCAGGAGCTTCCAGGTCGATCAGAGCAAGGTCTTCGCGCTCGACCACTTCGAGCTCTCGCCCACGCTCTCGCTGACGTGGAGCTTTTGAAGCGGGCGTTGAACGCCCTCGCCGCCAGCGCCACTAACCGCTGACGCCGCGTGACCCGGTCGCGAAGACCGGCTGCGGAGCGTCCGGGAGCGTCGGTGAGCCTGGGCAGGGACATTCTTCTCATCGGGGTGCGCAACGTGGCGCGGAACCTGCGCCGCTCGCTCATCACCGGCGGCATGGTGGCGCTGGGCGTGGCGTCCATCGTGTTCTTCCGCGCCTACGTGCTCGGGTTGCAGGACGGGATGATCCGCCTCGTCGTCGAGCAGTCCGACGGCGTCCTGCAGGTCGAGCGCCAGGGGTACAGCGCCGCCCAGGACCTGGCCCCGCTGGACCTCGACCTGCCGCTCGGAGAAGGGCTGGAGCAGGCCGTCGCCACCGTTCCCGGCGTCAGCGCCGTCTCGCCGCGGCTGCGCTTCTCGGCCCTCCTGCTCAAGGGCGAGGACGCCTCCACCATCGTGGGCGGCCTCGGCGTGGTGCCCGAAGGCGAGAAGAAGGTGTGCCCGAGCAGCGCCCAGGCCGGGCGCGGCTGGGAGGACGAGCTGGGCGTGCGCTACGGCCTCGCGGGCCCAGGGCTCGAGGGCGCGGGCGAGGCTTCCATCCTCGTCGGCTGCGAGTTGGCCAAGGGGTTGAAGGTCGGCGTCGGAGAGACCGTGACCCTGCTGGCGCAGACCCAGAAGGGCTCGACCGATGCCGTGGACGCCAAGGTGGTGGGCACGTTCCGGATGGGAGACGCCGAGCTCAACAAGCGGCTGGTGCTCGTGCCCCTGGGCCTGGCCCAGCGCCTGCTCCACATGCCCGGTCGCGCGACGGCCCTGGTCGTCGCCGCGGAGCGCTCCCAGGTCCAGTCCCTCGCGGCAGCGCTGCGGGGCCGGCTCGCGGGACTCGCTCCGGCCCTGGACGTGCGGACGTGGGAGCAGCTCGCCCCCTACTACCGCGACGTGATTCGCCTGCAGGACGACCTGATGGCGATCGTCATGGCGCTGTTCTTCGTGCTCATGCTCGCCGGCGTCGTCAACACGATGACCATGGCGGCCTTCGAGCGTCAGCGCGAGATCGGCACGCTCATGTCCCTCGGATTCCGGCGCAAGGCGATCCTCGCGCTGTTCCTCACGGAGTCGTTTGCGCTGGGGTTGGCGGCCACCACCGCGGGCGCCGCGGCGGGGACGCTCGTGGTGGCCGTCACCCGCGTCACCGGAATCGCCTTCCGCATCCCGGGGATCGGCCTGTTCACCAACCACCCGCGGCTCGACTGGCGCTATGGCGCCGCCGCGGTGGGAGTCGCTCTGCTCGCGGCGCTCCTGGCCGGCCTCTTCCCGGCGTGGAAGGCCTCGCGCCTCCAGCCGGTGGAGGCCTTCAGCTCCCCATGAGCCTGCTCGCAGACCTCCTGCGCATGGGCGCACGCAACGTCGGACGCAACCGGCGGCGGTCGCTGCTGACCGGCGCCATGGTCGTCTTCGCGGTCGCCGGCGTCGTCTTCTTCAAGGGCTACACGCTGGGCATTCGGCGAATGATGGTCGCGGGCGCGGTCGAGAGCATGATCGGCGCGCTCCAGATCCAGCGCGAGGGGTACGCCGAGGCGCAGGAGCTCGCGCCGCTCGACCTGGACCTGCCGGAGGCTGCGGGCCGCGACGGCACGTCCCTCGCGCAGCGGGTCCGCGCGGTCGCGGGCGTCAAGGCCGTCGCCCCGCGCCTGCGCTTCGCCGGGCTGCTCGGCGGAAGCGACGGCACGACCACCATCGTGGGAATCGGCATGGATCCCGAGCGTGAGCGCGACGTCTGCCCGCTTGGCATGGGGGTGCGGACTGGGAGCGCCGGGTCCTTCAACGCGCTGGTCGACGGGGCGGGCCTCGCGGGGGAGGACGACGGGATCGTCGTGGCCTCCGACCTCGCGAGCGGCCTGGGGCTGAAGGTGGGAGATCCGGTGACGCTGCAGGTCCGGACGCGCAACGGCTCGATGGACACCGCGGACACCGTCGTGCGCGGCATCTTCCGCTTCGACGACCCCTCGGGAAACAAGCTCCTGGTGCTGGTGCCGCTGCGCCTCGCCCAGCGGCTGCTGCACATGGACGGACGCGTGACGGCCTATGCGGTGTCGCTGCACGACACCGAAGCGCTGGTGCCCGTGTCGGCCGCGGTCCAGGCCGCGCTCGCGGGGCAGACCCCGCCCGCCAAGGTGCACCGCTGGACCGAGCTGGCTGCGTACCTGCGCGACGTGATCGAGCTGCAGGACGACGTCTTCGGGGTCGTGCTCGGGGTGGTGGTGATGCTGGTCGTCGCCGGCGTGGTCAACACCATGATGATGTCGGTCTACGAGCGGCGCCGGGAGATCGGCACGTTGATGTCGCTGGGGTTCCGGCGCCGGTCGATCGTCCTCCTGTTCTTGATCGAGGCGGCGTGGCTGGGCCTCCTCTCCGCGGGGGTGGGAGCCTTGGCCGGCGCGCTCCTGGTCCTCGCCACCAGCGCTACCGGCCTGGCGTTCGCCATCCCCTCGGGCGCGACCATCCTCGTCTACCCGGAGCTGCGCCTGGTGCATGTGGCGGCCGCGGTGGCCGCCGCGCTCGTCGGGGCCCTGCTCGCGGCGTCGTTCCCGGCCTACCGCGCCTCGCGGCTGCAGCCCATCGAAGCCTTGCGCTCGACTTGATCTCGGAGGTTCACGACATGCTTGCTCGCGCCGTCCTACCCGTGCTCCTCGTCGGCCTCGTCGCGACCCCGGCCCAGGGCGCAGGCAAGGCCAAGCCCAAGGGCAAACCCGCTACCGCCAAGGTGGCTCCAGCCAGGTCGCCCCCCGCAGCGCCCGAACCGGCACCTGCGCCGGTCGCGCCGCCCGCGCCGGTGGAGCCGAGTGCGGCGGAGATCCTGTTGAAGGTGGACCAGGTCCTCGCTCCGGCCGAGTTCGAGGCGAAGCTGACCTTCGTCACCCACAAGCCGAAGGGCGACAGCACCTTCGCGATGAGCTACCTCAAGAAGGGCGACAAGTTCCGGACGCGGTTCCTGGCGCCGCCGGACGACGCCGGGTCCGAGGTGCTCCGCATCGTCGACGACTTCTGGAACTACCTGCCCAACCTCAAGCGTGCGCTGAAGATCTCCTCCAAGCAGGAGTTCCACGGGGGTGACTTCGCCAACAGCGACGTGCTCGGGGTGGAGATGGCCCGCGACTACGACCCCAGCTTCGGCGAGGGCGCGCCGGCGGATCAGTGGGTGCTCGAGCTCAAGGCCAAGAACGACACCGTCACGTACGCGCGCATCCGCGTCTTCGTCCGCAAGCAGGACGCCCAGCCGGTCCTCATGGAGTACTTCTCGGGCTCGGGCAAGCAGGTCCGCAGGATGGAGCTGGCGGAGCTGAAGACCTACGGGACCTTCGTGCGTCCCAGCCGCTACGTGATGCGGAACCTGCTCGAGCCCAAGCGCTACAGCGAGCTCGTCTTCGACAGCTTCTCGCTCAAGAGCGGTCTCGACGACGCGCTGTTCGACCAGACCACGCTGGGGAGGTAGCCCATGGCCATCGCCCGTCTGCGCGGCGTGAGCAAGCGGTACCGGCTGGGCAGGAACGAGGTCTGCGCGCTGCGCGGCATCGACCTGGACATCGACGCGGGCGAGCTGAGCGCGCTCGTGGGGCCGTCCGGGTCGGGAAAGACGACCCTGCTCAACATCCTGGGCTGCCTCGACGTCGCCACCGGCGGCAGCTACGAGCTGGGCGGGAGGCCCATCGTCGCCAAGGACAGCGACGAGCCTCGCGCCCATCCGCAGCCAAGACATCGGCTTCGTGTTCCAGACCTTCAACCTCATCCCGGTGCTGGACGTCGCCGAGAACGTGGAGCTGTCGCTGACCTGCGCCGGCAGGCACACGCCGGCGGAGCGCAAGGCGAGGACGGCCGAGGTGATCGACGCGGTCGGCCTGACGCCGTTCCGGAAGCATCGCCCCGACGCCTCTCCGGTGGGCAGCGGCAGCGCGTGGCGATCGCGCGGGCGCTGGCGCCGCAGCCGCGCCTGCTCCTGGCGGATGAGCCGACCGCGAGCTTGGACACCGAGACCGCACTCGACATCATCGAGCTCTTCGTCAGGCTCAACTGCGAGCAGAAGGCGACCATCCTGTTCTCGACGCACGACCCGCGCGTGCTCACGCACGTGCGGCGTCTCATCCACCTCAAGGACGGGCGGCTGACCGATGAGCCGGCCCGCATCGCGGCGCTCCCGCGCAGCGCCTAGCCAAGGATGGTCACGCCGCCCAGAGCCTTGGCGCTGCTGCTGGCGCTCACGCTATCGGCAACCCACGCGGAGGCGGCGCCGAGCCGGAGCGCCGCTCCCGTGAAGAAGACGGCGAAGAAGGGGGCCAAGAAACCGGCCAGGCCCAAGCCTGAACCCGCGGCTCGGACGCCCGAACCGGAGACGCCGCGGGCGCCGGCCCCCGAGCCGGCACCGCTGCCCCCATCCGTGCCCGCCCCCCCGCCCGGCCCCGCCGCACCGCCGGCCGCGCCGGCCGACGAGGAGGAACTGGACCCGCTCGTGCGCGTCGGGGTGCTGGGGTTCTTGCGCAGCCGCTCGCTGGCCACCGACCTCGACGGCGAGGCGGGGCTCCACGGTCTCGCGCCGATGCCCCCGTCGCTCCGGTCCCAGCTCGAGCTCAACGTGCAGCCGCAGCTGAAGCTCCGCGGAGACCGGGCGTCGGTCAGCGCCAATCTCTCGCTGCTTCTGGGAACGGCCGAGCCTCACTGGCTCTGGCTCATCAACGAGGCCTACCTCGATGTCCGGGTGGTCGGCCCGCTGCGGATCCTCGCGGGGCGCCAGCGGCTGGTCTGGGGGCCCGGCATCGCGCTCAACCCGACCGACCTCATCAACCCGGCGAAGGACCCGCTCAACCCCGAGCTGCAGCGGACGGGAGCGCTGCTGCTGCCGATGGTCGAGGTGTCGTTGGGAAAGGTGGCGCTGTCGGCGTACCTGAGCCCGCGCCTGCAGTCGAACCGCTGGGCGCTGCCGGACGGAGTCCAGTTCGACCAGGCCCTCTACGCGGCACGGTTGTACGCGCTGCTCGGGGGCTTCGAGCTCAACGCCATGTACTTTCGGGACGAGGGACGGAGAAGAACCTCTTCGGCCTGGCCGCGGCCGGATTCGTGGGCGACGTCGTCGAGCTGCACGTCGAGGCGCTCGGGCGCTCAGGGAGGTCGGACGTCCCGGCCGTGCCTCAAGTCGGTGCCTGTGGCGAGGCGCTTACCCCCACCTTCGAGTCCGTGTCCCTGGTCGCGCTCGGCGGCAGCCGCCTCCACTTCGCCGACGAGAGCATCGCCACCGTCGAGTACGTCTACGACTCGAACACGCTGGACGGACGCAACTACGACCGCTTCCACGAACAGCTGCCGTGCGTGCGCGCGCTGGTCGCGGCCGCGGGCGGCGCGCCTGCGGTTCGCGACGACCCGCTCGGCTACCCGGTCGACACGGCCTTTCTCGTCCGGCCGCACCACCTCTTCATCACCTACCGGAGGCCTCGCCTGACGCCGGATCTCTTCGAGGAGGTCTCGGTCTTTGCCGGGGTCGTCCTGGGACTCGAGGATCCCTCCGCCATCCTGCAGGGCGAGCTCTCCTACGACTTCGGCGGGCGCGCGCTGCTGACCGGGCGCGTCGCCTACTGGCTCGGGTCCTCCACCTCCGAGGCCGGGTTGTGGCCCGGCCGCTTCACCGGAGTGCTCGAGGTCAAGGTCTCCTACTGACCGCAGCGGTCCCAGAGCTTCTCGAGCGCCCCGACGAGGGTGCGGACGCTGTCGAAGTCCTCGAGGGCGACCTCGCTGGCGGGGATGGCCAGGCCCAGCGAGGTCTCGAGCCCCACCACCAGGTTGAGGAGCGACATCGAGTCGAGCAGCCCGCTGCTCAGCAACGAGGTGTCGTCTCCGAACGGCTGCGGCTGCTTCATCGCCGCGCGAACCAGGCGGCGCACCGTGCCCGTCACCTTCTCCCGCTCGAATCCCATCACTGGCCTCCTGGCTGCGTTCGCCCCAGCAGTTGGTCGAGTCGCTGCAGGACGCGCAGGCGCGTCTCCACCCGCGAGACCTTGCCGGCGGTGCTCTTCACGATCCACTTCGGCGGCACGACGAAGACGTACCGCGGAGCCACCCCGCACAGGCCGGCGACGACCTCGCGGACGCGGCGCTCGATCTCCTTGGCCCGCGCCAGGTCCTGCTCGGCGTGGACCTCGGCGACGACGGTGAGCTGCTCGGTCCCGAGCCGCTCGTCGTCCAACCCCATCGCGACGACGCGTCCGGGGTGCACGTCCTGGAGCTCGCCCACCCGCGCCTCCAGGTCCTCGGGGTAGAGGTTGACGCCCCCCACGATGATCACGTCCTTGCAGCGACCGGTGACGTAGAGGTGGCCGTCGACGAGCACTCCCAGGTCGCCGCTGCGATACCAGCCGTCGGTGAAGGCTCGGCCGGCGCGCTCGGTTCCAGCGGCGTCGAGGTAGTCGTCCATGAGGCACGCGCCGCGCAGCCACAGCTCGCCGATGCGGCCCGCGGGCGCGTCCCGGCCGTCGGCGACCACCCGGACCTGCATGCCGGCGATGGGAGGGCCGCAGGAGCACAGCGGCCTGCCGCCGTCGGGCTGCGGCAGAACCCATCCCGCGCCGTAGGCGTCGCGCGAAACATGGAGCACCTTCGGCGGCTGCCGCTCGGTGGTCTGGGTCACGGCGAAGGTGGTCTCCGCCATGGCGTAGCAGCTGTGAAGCGCGTCCCGCCGCAGGCCATCCTTTTCGAACCGGGCCGCGAAGGCTTCCATGCTCTCCGCGCGGACCGGCTCCGAGCAGTTGGTCACCCGCCGCAAGGTGGAGAGATCGAGCGGGGTGTCGGTGGGGACGCGCTGGGCCATGAAGGAGTAGGCGAAGTTGGGCAGCCAGCACAGGGTGGCGCGGTCGGTTCCCACCGCCCGCAGGAACGCCGTGGGATCGATGACCCACTCCATGGGGGCCAGGAGCGTCGCGGGAAGGCGGTGGACGAAGGGCAGGAGCAGGCAGGCGACGAGGCCCATGTCGTGGTACAGCGGCAACCAGGAGATGACGCGATCTTGCCGCTGCAGGTCGAGGGCGTCGCCGTAGGCCTCGAGCTGAGCGCGCAGCTGTCGCAGGGAGATGGCCACCGACTTCTGCGTGCCCGTCGTCCCGCCGGAGAACTGGATGAAGGCGGGCCCCACCGCTTGCGGCGCCGCCTCGCACGGGGCGCCGGCCGGCATCCCGCTGGGATCGATGACCCGCGTTTGCCCGAGGATGCTGCCCAGGGTGGCCGCGGTGGCCGATTCGGTGACGAGCCACTGGGCCTTCAAGTTGCCGACCACCGCGGTGACGTTTCGGCGGTACTTCTCGGGGTCCATCTTGGCGGTAGGCCAGGCGACGATCGACGGGACGAAGCCCGCGTAGAGGGCGCCCAGGAACCACTCCACCAGCGCCGGAGTGTAGGGGAGCAGCAACGCAATCCGGTCGCCACGCTGGGCGCCGGCTCGCAGCAGCGCCGAGGCGCGGAGGGCGACCGCCGCCTGCAGCTCGCCGTACGTCACCGCGCGATGCGTGCCGGCCCGGCCGATCCGAAACGTGTAGGCGGGCCATTGCGAGACCTCGGCGAGGTCTTCGAAGGCGAAGAGGCGGGCGAGGTCTGATGTGAGGTGCATGGGCAGGCGCCTACTTGCTCGGGTGGGGAGGAGGCCCGGAGGGGGGCTGTCGCGCCGGCTCCTCATTTGGCTTGAGCCGCCGCTTGAAGACTCCGCGTGCGGGCAGGCCCATCCAGGTCTCACCCGGCCCCATCACCGAGCCCTTCGAGAGCACCGAGTTGAAGGCGAGGATCGCGTCGTCGCCGATGGTGCAGCCGCCGGCGACGACGCTGTTGGCCCCCAGGGTGACGTTGTCGCCCAGGGTGATCCGGCGCAGCTCGAGGCGCTCGTTCTCCATGACGTGGGGGATGACCTGGCTCGCGGCGCCAAGAATGCAGTTGGCACCGACGGTCACGAGCGTCGGCTCGTGGATGGCCCCCGCGCTGTAGGAATTCGGCCCCAGCTTCGCTCCGAGCGCGAGGTACCAGACGCGGACCAGGGGGGTGGGGAGGACCGGGCGCAGGCCGTTGAAGAAGACGAGGTGGAAGAGCAGGTGGAGGTTGTAGGCGGATTCGGCGGGCGAGCCGGGCTCGATCGGTCCTTCCACGAGAGGTCGGTACCAGAGGCAGAGCCGGTAGGTCGCCAAGGCGCAGGCCTCGACGAGCAGCAGGGCGAGCACCGCGAGGGCCACCGGCTGCCATGGCCCGATGGGCAGACGAGTGGCGACGAGGTGAGCGACTCCGCCGCCGACGAGAACGTCCAGCGACGCGAGGGCGGAGAAGACGGCGATTGCGGCGAGGGGCAGCTTGCGCACGGCATCACACTCCTTCCGGGCACGTGCTGGCCCGGTCCGACCCGCAGCTCGCTTCCGGGTTCCGGAGGAACTCCAGCCAGCGCCCGCGGGTGTCATGTCTCTGGATCTCGGAGGCGAGGCGTCGGGCCGCGGACCTGCACGTTCCTCCGAGCATCTCGAGCAGCTGGCTCTTGAGGTGCTTCCAGTTCCCGGCCAGGCCCGCTCCTGCGAGCTGCAGGCCCAGGCAGACGAGGTGCTGATCGGGGTTTCCCGGGAAGCCCAGGACGGGCACGCCCATGGCGAGGCTCTGGTACACCGTTCCGCTTCCGCCGTGGCAGACGGTCAGCGCGGCGCGCTGGAGCACGTCGCTCGGGTCGATGAGCTCGGTGATGAAGGAGCGTCCTTCCAGCCCGGGCAAGTCCAGGCGGAGCGCCCGCGCTCGCGCGTCGGCGACGCCAGAGACCACCACGTCGCAACCGGTCTCCAGCAGGCTCTCGAGGAGCTGCGGCAAGTGGAGGCCAGCGCCGGTCGTGCCCAGGGTCACGTAGGCCAGTGGGCGCTGGAGGCCCAGGAGCCGTACGCCGGCATCGGAGGCGACCGAGGGGTTCCAGAGGACGGGGCCGAGGTGCAGGTGGCCGGCAGGGAGGGTGCTCAGCGGAAACAGGCCGGGGAGGTCCAGGTACGCGCAGCGCTCGCCATCGGTGTAGCTGCGCCGGAAGTCTCGGAGGGGCAGCAGGCCGTACCGCTCCCGGATTCGGTCGAGCGGCTTCGCGAAGGTTCGATAGGCCAGCGGGCGCACGAGTGCGAACAGCCCGTCACGGAGCCCGCGTGGAAAGGAGCGCAGGAACCCGGTCTCGGGCGCGGGCATCGCTTCTCGAGCGGCAGGGCTCCAGTAAGCGTTCGCGAGCGCGAGGCACGGCGTGCTCGTCAACTTGGCGGCGATCGACATCGTCAAGCGGAAGTCGCCGACGATCAGGTCGGGCTTCGTCTCGCGGATGAGCTCCACCTCGGCCCGGACGTACGTCTCGAGCTCGGCCTCGTCGTAGAAGAAGCGGCCCTGGGACAGCCGCCGGTAGAACGACTCCGGGCTCACGGTGGGCAGCGGGATGGGGTCCAGCCCGGCCTCGCGCGCGGGGCCGGTGAAGCGGTCGCCACAGGCGAAGAAGACTTCGTGTCCTGCCTCTCTGGCCCATCGGGCCAGGACGGAGGGGCGCGCCACGTGGGCCAAGCTCACCGCCTCCGCCAGGAAGAGGACGCGAAGGGGCGTGCCGTGGTTCGCCGGTGAAGTGCGCACAAGTGCCCTCGAGACGTGCTGCGCCTTCTTGGTGTCCGCCCGTGTCGTTTCGTTCAATCCGCCCGTGCTCGGAGGAAGGTCGGCCGCCGACGGCGAGCTTCCTGGGAGGGCCTCTCTTCGAGCGCGGATAGAACGAAAGCTCCGCGCCGGTCACCAACGGGCACGCTGCGTGCGCGCGTCGAGGAGGCTTTCGTGGCCGAGAAGAGACAGACCCGCGGAGCGGACGAGTCCTGCGCTCCCCCGATGCCTTCCGCGGGAGCGGGACCGCTCGTGGCGCTCGAGGTCCTCGAGTACGTCGCCCGCGCGGGGATCCAGGCTCCCTCGGGCGACAATGCCCAGCCCTGGGGCTTCCGCTTCGGCCAGAACAAGATCGATCTGTATTTGGACCGCGCCGCCGACCTGTCCTTCTTCAACGTGGACCAACTCGCTTCGATCGTGGCCTGCGGCGCCGCCGCCGAGAACATGCGCATCGCTGCGACCGCCTTGGGGCTGGAGCCGACCGTCGCCTGGCAGCCCGAGGAGGTCCAGCCGGACTTGATGGCGCGGCTCACCCTGCGGAGGGGCGCGGTCGGCGCGGACCCGCTGTTCGAGGGCCTTTGGGGCCGGTGCACCAACCGCCGGCCCTTTTCGACCGAGCCGCTCCCCGACGAGGCGATCGATGCCCTCCAGGCCGCCGCCGCCTCCGCGGGAGCCAGCCTCCTGGTCGTCCGTGACCGTCCGTCGCTCGATCGCCTGAGCCGGGTGGTCTACCGCGCCGACCGGATCCGCACCGAGCACCGTGGACTCCACGAGCACCTGGTGCGGATGATCCGGTTCGACCGCGACCAAGCGCTGCTTCGCCGCGACGGCTTCCCATTGGAGAACCTGGAGGCGGGCTTCGTCGGCGGGCTCTTCCTCCGGGCGACGCGCTCCTGGTCGGCGATGCGGGTGGCCAACGCCCTCGGGATGGGGAGAGCCGTGGCGGTGCATTCGGCGCAGGGGATGCGCGCGGCGGGCGCCGCCGCGCTGCTCACGGTGCCGGAGGCCACTCCCCGCGGCTTCCTCGAAGGAGGGCAGGCGCTGGAGAGGGTGTGGCTCGAGCTCACCGTGCGCGGTCTGCAGATGCAGCCGATGACGGCGCTGACGCTCTTCGGGCTGCGCTGGCAGCGGGAGGGAGCCGCTGCATTCTCGCAGGCGCACCAGGCGCTGCTCCGCGGCGTCTGGGCCGAGATGGACGCTCTCTTCGAAGGCTTCGCGAACGCAGCCCCGGTCATGCTCTTCCGCTTCGGCCGGGGCCCCGCCTGTCGGTGCCGGACGTTGCGCAAGGCGCCGTCCGAGCTGGAGAGGGTCCATGGTTGAGGGCGCGGCGGCGGTCTCCGCAGGCTGGAGCTACGAACGGGCCTTCCAGCGCAACCTGGGACTGGTGGCGCGAGCGGAGCAGGCGTGCCTGCGGGACGCGACCGTGGCGATCGCCGGGGCGGGCGGGGTCGGCGGGTCGCACGCGTTGACCCTCGCCCGCCAAGGCGTCGGAGGCTTCAAGCTCATCGACCCGGACACCTTCTCCGTCGCGAACCTCAACCGGCAGGCCGGGGCGCGCCTCTCCTCCCTCGGGGCCGGCAAGGCGGCCGAGATCGGCCGGATGGTGCTCGACGTCAACCCCGAGGCGCGCGTGGAGGTGTGCAGCGCGGCGCTTGGCCCGGAGAACGTCGACGCCTTCATCGATGGAGCGGACGTCGTCCTCGACGGGCTGGACTTCTTCGCGCTCCCCGCCCGCCGGTTGCTCTTCCGCAAGGCGCGCGACAAGGGGCTGTGGGGGCTGACCGCCGGCCCCATGGGGTTCAGCGGCGCGCTGCTCGCGTTCTCGCCGCGGGGGATGCGCTTCGACGACTACTTCGACTTCGGCCCGGACGAGGCGGTGATGCAGAACCTGGTGGCCTTCCTCGTCGGGCTGGCCCCGCGCGCCACGCAGCTGCCGTACACCGACATGTCGAGTGTCGATGTGGCGAGCGGGGCGGGGCCCTCTTCGGTCATCGCCTGCCAGCTCTGCAGCTCGCTCATCGCGGTGGAGACCGTGGCGCTGCTCCTGGGACGTCGGCCGCCACTCGAGGCCCCGGCCTACCTGCAGTTCGACGCCTACCGGCGCGTCTTGCGGAAAGGCCGTCTCTGGTTCGGAAACCGCGGCCCGATCCAGCGGCTCAAGCGAGCGGTTGCGTTCGCGCGCCTCAGGAAGCTGGGAGTCATTTCTGAATCGGCTGCACAGCGAGCCGTCCTGCCCGATGGCTCGAAGCACAGTCGGTAGAGGCGATCCCAGCCGCTCACGGAGCTCGCGGTTCATTCCCTCTTCCCGCATCCACCTGCCGAGCAACAGCACAGCAGGGCCGGGCACCACAGCAGAACGGGACGAGTTCGCATGGCGCTGGGACACAGGGACCGCGGTCCGGTCCCGCGCACCGACTGAATCGTCTAGCCTGTGGCGGGCAGTCGTTCCGAGAGGAGCGCTGAAGATGGAGTTCGAGCGAATCAAGGAACGGGTGAAGGCGGTTGAGGAGTCGCTCGCGGCGCACCCCTACGTCGTCATCGACACCTTCGAGCGAGCCGGCCGCAAGCTGCACGTCGCGCTGACCGAGCGGCTTCGCAAGGCGGCGCGCAAGGAAGGCGTCTGGCGCTCGCGCGAGATGCTCGCGACGCTCAAGAACGGCTCCTACGGCTTCGACGAGGCGAAGGCGCGCAGCGTCGGAGGCCGCGACGGCATCTTCCTTCTCGACCGCGACTTCGAGCCTTCGAACGAGATGATGCGCAAGCTCTTCGACCGGTATCTCGACAAGCCGGGCAGCGGCGCGGAGGAGCTCGCGAGCGCGCTTGGAGTGCCGCTCGGCGACCTGCTGCCGGTCCGCATGGTCTCACACCACTTGCGGCTGCTCGGCGTGCTCGCGCGCAAGGACGACGGGGACTGGCTCGTGCTCGTCGACTGCGATCGCGAGTGACATCGCTCGAATGGTCAGGCGCCTGTCGAGCCGCTGCGCGACGTCAGCGAGCGGTCTCGGGTTTTCGTGAGTTCTCATCGCGTGCTTCCCAGCGGCGCGAGGCCCGCGTCGCCGCCCCGGGCCGGTTTCGGGAGGAGGCGTCGCCGCGCAAGAAGAAGCACCACCGGGGCTGACATCGCAAGGAGGCCGAAGAGGAGCCACATCGTCGATGGGTCGCTCGGGCCGTTCGCGGGGAGGTACTTGCTCAGCGCGGCCGAGACATACAGCACCGGCACCAGCGTCTTGGTGAGGTACCACGGCAGCTGTGCTGCTCCTTGGTAGAGCGCCTGCCGCTCCGGGGGAGCGATGTCGGAGACGTACTGAAGAACTCGTGGCGACCAGATCGCCTCTCCGATCGTCGTCAGGACGAGGTAGCCCGCCAGGTGGAGGGGGCTGGTCACCAGCAAGGCGAACGGGGCCAACGCCATCACGAGAGTGCCGCCGATGATCACGTGGATGGTCTTGACCTTGTAGGTGAAGGCAGTGAGGCCGACGACGAGGAGGACGATGGCGAGCGACTCGGCGTTGACTGCCTTCTCGAAGAGGTCGCTGACGTTCTCGGGGTAGGCCTGCATCACGTATCGGGGAAGGACGAGCCAGTTGTAGGTGAAGAGGGTCTGGACTGGCATCAGCGCGAAGACGAGGAGCGCGAACCTGGGGTCGGCCAGAGGATGCTGCTGGATGGCTTGCACGACCGATGTCCGCAGAGTGCCGGGCAGAAGGGCGATGACGGCCACGACGCCCAGGATCGGGACGACGATCAGCCAGTGCCACGGGCCTGGCGCCAGCACGCCCACGAAGACCAGCAAGAGGGCCAAGCTGCAGCAGGCCGTGACTGGAAACCCGGTCCTCGAGGGCTGGGCGGCAGGCGCGGTTGCCTCCGGCTTGGACAAGTAGCGTCCTGGCGCGACGAAGGCCGCGAGAACGAGCGCCAGGAGCAACACGCCGGCGCAGAGTGCGAAGGTCCGGACTGGCGGCTCCCCAGCCAGCGCCTCCGTGCTCCCAGGGGGCGCCAGCATGGCCGCGAACCCGCCCAGGTTCATGAGCGCGTAGAGGAGCGCAAAGCTCATGGAGGCGTTCGGAGAGCTCGTGAACTGGCGGGCCGCCAGCTGCGCGGCTGGGTGGGCCAAGCCCGAGCCAAGCGCGATCAAAGCCAGCGCGAACACGGTCGTCATCGCGATCCCGAAGGTTCCGGGACCGAAGAGCGTGGAGCCCGCCGCCAGCAAAAGGAACCCGAGAAGCTGGCTGCCAACGGCCACGATGACGGACACCCGGACGCCGACGAGATCGATGAGGAATGCGAGAAGGACCATGACGCCGAGGCTTCCTGTCGTGAGCCCGGCGAGCAGGAATTGCGAGACCCCCTCCGCGTGCGACGCCCCGCGGAAGACGCAGCCGGAGAGGAACGGCGCGAGGACGGAGAGAAGGGCGAAGTAGGTGAAGCCGCCAAGGGTGTAGACGCCACCGACCAGCCAGAGGGACGGCTTCGTCTTGAGCAGACTCTCGAGAGCCAGGAGGAAACCGGGCAAGTTGGCCGCTCCAGGCGTGCTGGGCGGCGTTGGGGCGAGCGCCCTCGGGTCCGTCTCCATGCGTCTGTCCCTCCCTCGGCTCGCATCGCCCGCAACGAAAAGCCCCCTGTTTCCAGGGGGCTTCTAAGAGCGGGAAAAGAGATTTGAACTCTCGACCCTCGCCTTGGCAAGGCGATGCTCTACCACTGAGCTATTCCCGCATGTGTTGCCGGGTGACCGAAGCCATCCGGGTTACCGCCATCGACAGCGCGGCGTTTTAGCCCACTGCCCTGGGGTGGTCAAGCGCTTTTCTTCATCACGGCATTTTTTCTTGGTCTCCCCATTGGAACCGGGGTCTCCAACCCCGCCCCGAGCCCCCGAAGTGAGGGGTGGGGGGCAGGGATGCGATGCCTACCTTCCTGCGACCTGTTTTGGGTCGCGGGGGGCGCTTGGCGATGAGCATCGGCGACGAGCCGGACAGGTCGGCGTTCGCCGCCTTGGACGAGGTCGTCGAGGTCTGTCTGCCCTGTGCCTCGGCGGCCGAGTTCCGCGCCCGGTTCGCGGCCTCGGTCGGCGTGCATGGCCTGGTGGCCTCTCCCATGAGCAGCCCGGGCTCGCGGGTCCGCTTTCGTGCGGACCTCCCCGATGGCACCCGAATCGCGGGCAGGGCCCAGGTCGCCCCCTCCGAGACGCCGAGCGACGACGGCCAGTGCACGCTGCGGGTCCTCTCGCTGGACGCGGACAGCCTCCAGTTCCCGTTCGAGACCGCCGAGCAGGCGTCCGCGGAGCCGACCGAGTCCGATCCCCCCCTGGAGGTCGAGTCCGCCACGGAGGAGACGGAGGAGGCGCCCACGCCCGCCACCCGGCTCGAGCGCAAGAGCGGCAGACCGTCCAACCCCAGCACGCCTCCGGAGACCCGAGAGGCCCCGTGGGCCGGGGGACTCAAGCCGCTCGACCTCGTCGGCAACTACCAGCTGCTGCGCCGGCTCGGCGTGGGGGGCATGGCGGAGGTCTACCTCGCCCGGACCGCCTTCGGCGACGGGCTCGAGAAGCTCGTCGCCCTCAAGAATCGTCCTGCCCGAGTTCGGGCCTCAGACCGAGTTCGGCGCGCTGTTCCTCCAGGAGGCCAAGCTCAGCGTCACGCTGCGCCACCCCAACCTCGTCCAGGTCTTCGACTTCGGCGAGGCCGAGGGGCGCGCCTTCCTCGCCATGGAGTTCGTGCACGGGCGCACGGTCTCGGAGCTGCTCCGGGCCCTGCGCGCGCACGCTCGCCCCAGCTCGCCGGCGCTCGCCCTCAAGATCGCCTGTGCGCTCTCCGAGGTGCTCGAGTACCTGCACGACAAGCGCGACCTCGATGGCCGCCCGCTGAACCTGGTCCACCGCGACGTCAGCGCCAACAACGTCCTCGTCTCGGAGCGGGGCGAGGTCAAGCTCGTCGACTTCGGCGTCGCCTCCGCCAGCGTCCTGGAGACCCTGGGCCTGGTCGTGGGCAAGAGCAACTACATCTGCGCCGAGCAGGCGTGCGGCGGGGTCCCCGAGCCGGGCTGGGACATCCACTCGCTGGGCGTGCTGCTCTACGAGATGCTCACCCTGCGCCAGCGCCACGAACCGGGCCCGCTCGCCATCGACGAGCCCTGGCCGTTCCCCTCCGCGGGAGAGCCGCCGGTGCGGCTGCGGCTCGAGCAGATCCTGCAGGCCGCCACCGCGCCTAGCGAGTCCAGGCTGCGCAGCGCACGCGAGCTGCGCACGCTGCTCGAGCGAGTCCAGGCCGACCTGCACCCTTGCGACCTCGAGCAGGTGATGAAGACGGTGTTCTCGGAACCGCTCGCCAAGGAGCGACGCCGCATCTACGAAATGGCCGCCGACGCGCGGCGCGCACTGCCCCAAACCGTCTCGGGACGCGCGCCTTCGCGCCGCGGGCACCTGTCGGAGAATCCGCCGGAGGATCGCCGTCAGCCGGCTGAGGCTCGAGGCGGCGCGCCACCCGCGGGCGGCCTGGGGCATCGCGGCGGCGCTGGTGGCCGTACTGGCCGCGCTGGGCGGCGCCGGAACCATCCGCTGGACGGCGAGCCGTGCGGTCGAGCGCGAGCTGGAGCTGGCCGACGGGCGCCTGCAGGCCGGCGAGATCCTGGGCAATGGCTCCGAGGGCGCGCTCGAGCACCTCCTGGCGGCGCGGCACCTGCGTCCGGACGATCCCCGCGTCCTGGAGCGGCTGGAGGCGCTGGCGTGCGAGCTCGAGAGACAAGCGGGGGCCTCGGAAGAAGCGGGTGACCTGGCGGACGCCGCGATGTCTTGCCAGGCCATGCTCCTGGCGCGGCCCGGACAGCCCCGCCTCGAAGAGCGTTGCCGTTCGCTCGAGCAGCGGCTGCGCGAGCAGACGGCGACGGGCGCACACCTCAGCCCCTGAGTCGCCCCCTCGCTCACCAGCTCTCGCGACCGCCGCGGTCGGGAGCCGCGCCGAACCACAGGCCCGGCGCGAGGCCGTTGAGGTCGAGGCCGTCGTCGAACGCGGTGTCGCGGCACGGGCTGGCCGCTTGGAGCCGGAGGTCGCCGCGGGCCGCGTCGACGAAGAGCGGCTCGGCGCGCAGCGTTCTCGGGTCGCCCGCGAGCGCGGCGTCGTCGCCGTTGGCGAAGAGGACGTGGAAGTCGCGGGCGGCGAACTGAGCGGTGTTGACCACCAGCGCCTTCGAAGCGATCTCCGCGAAGACGTTGTTGCGCAGCACGTGGCCCGTGCCCGCGTCGAGGGAGACGGCGGTCAAGGCGTCGAAGAAGGTGTTGTTGCGCAGCAGCGCCGGGCTGGCGCAGGCGGCCTCCGCCCAGACGGCGGTGTCCAGCCCGGAGAGCACGGTGGACTGCAGGTCCAGCACCGGGGTCTGGCGAGAGCACTGCTTGAGGTGGATCCCGACGCTGGCGTCTCGGATCTCGCTGTCGCGCACCGTCAGCTCGGCGTTGGCGTCGCCGTCGACGCGTACGCAGGCTGCGGAGCAGTTCTCCAGGCGGGCGCGCTCGAGAACGACCGTGCCCGAGGCCCTTATGCCCTGGCCGTCGTGGAGGTAGGAGTCGACCACGGTGAGGCTCGCCTCGGAATCGACCCGGAGCATCGCCTGCAGCCCGGTCACCTCCAGACCCGAGAGGATCGTGCTGGCCTTGATGAGCAGGTTCACGTGCTGGAAAACCGTGCCCGCCGGGGCGTAGAGCTCGACGGGCTTGGTCAAGGCGTAGGTGGAGTTCTGCGTGAGGGTCATCGGCTCCGAGAAGGTGATGATCTCCGTCGCCGCCGAGGTGTTGGCGATCTTCAGGGCCTCCTTGAGCGAGAGCTTCCCATCGGTGCCGAACGGCCCCGCGCAGCTGCTGGCGCCGTCGTCCAGGTCCACGTCGGTGGTGGAGATGGTACAGACGTCGGTGCTCCCGGCGGCGACGACGCGGACGAGCCGGCTCGTGTAGCCCAAAGTCCCGGCCAGGTCGCGCACCGCGAGGCGGACGGCATGGGCGCCGGGTTCGGCGAAGGTGTACGTCGACTGCTTCGCGGTGCTCCATGCCGTCCACGGAGGCGGGCTGGCCGAGCCCTCGAAGTCCCAGCTCACCTCGAGCTCCGAGGCGGGGGTCTGGCCGTCCCGTGAGGCCGCAGCGTCGAACGAGACCGGCGCGCCGACGACGGCGACGACGGGCGTGGCCGAGAAGGATGCCTGCGGCGGAGCCTCGGGCGCCAGCACGTCGAACGGGTTGGAGACGCCGGTCACCGGGCCTGAGGAGAGCGTCAGGACCTCGCTCCGGCCCCCAGGGCTGGAAACCGCCAGCGCCCCCGCCCAGACGCCGTTGGAGAAGGCCTCGGTGGTCAGCGGCGCGCTGCAGGAGGAGACACAGGTCAGCGGCACGGAGGGAAGGATGGAGAGCGAAGCCTGGCCGGCGAAGCCGGGCGTCGTGTTGCCGAAGGCGTCGACCGCGCGGGCCGTCACCGGAAAGGCGGCGTCGAACAGCAGCGGGGACGGGAGGGGGGCGATTCGGAACGCGCTGGTGGGGCCCGGAGCGATGACCTCGAGCTGGTTCGTCTCCGGCCAGGGGGGCGCAGCGAGGTGGACCGCGGCGGCACCGGCGAGGGTGCTCTTGAAGTAGAAGCGCAGCCGCGAGGACCCGGCGGCGAGCACGCGCTCCGTCGCCCGCACCGCACAGGAGGCGTCGGCGAAGAGGCCCAGCCGGTCGACGGGCGCGGACTCGAGGTGGAGGAGCGTGTCGGCGACCGCCGGGGACGGATTGCCGAAGGCGTCGCGGCTCTCGACCTCGACGGGCGCAGAGCACGCCCCCGCGGTCACCGTCTGCGCGTCGGTCAGCAGGGCCAGGTGGTCGGGGGGGGCGGCGACGAGAGTCTGGCACTGCGACGCCGGGATCAGCTCCGCGAGCGACACGGTGACCGACACCGCGCCGGCGCGGGTGGAGAGGAAGTGGAAGCTCGCCTGGTCGCCCGAAGGCCCGACAGGGAGGGGGCCGGTGAGCTCAGTGGAGCACTGCGAGTCGGCGAAGAACGTGAGCCCGGCCGCGGGCGTCGCCGCCAGCTTGAACGGCGAAGCCGGCGAGAGCGGCGAGAGGTTCCCGAAGCGGTCCTTGATCTGCGCCAGCACCGGCGCCGAGCAGCCCCCGACCAAGAGGTTCTGCGCGGCGGAGGCCACGACGACCCGCGCCGGCGCCTCCGGCTCGACGGTCTCGGTCTGGCTCGCCGGGACCCAGCCGCCCACCGTCGCCAGCAGCACGAGCGGACCAGCCACGGTCGCCTGTGCGAAGAAACCGGATCGGCTCGAGCCAGGGTCGAAGCGGGCGCCGGCCACGGCGGAGGTGCAGGCGGCGTCGGAGAAGAACGCCGTGCCGGGAGCGGAGGCGGCCAGCGAGATGGGCACCAGGGTGTCGACGGGCGAGGGATTGCCGAGCGGATCGCGGCTCTCGAGGATGGCGGGGATGCAGCCGCCGGCCTTGATGACGACGGGGTCGTTGACGAAGGCCAGCGCTCGGGGAGGCGCCGGCAGGACGGTCTCGATCTGCGAGGCGCTGGTGACCCCGACCGCCGCGACCGAGAGGAGCAGCGGACCGCTCCGGTCGGCGGCAAAGAAGAGGCCTGCCTCCGCCGTGCCGGGGGAGAGGGAGGGCGCACCGAGCGGGCTGGAACACCCCAGGTCTCCGAAGAGGCGGACCTCCTCGCTCGGCGCGGCCGACACCTTGAGCGGGCGTTCGGACGGCACCGGCGAGGGGTTGCCGAAGCGGTCCTGGACCTGGACCCGCACCTCGTTCGAGCAGGTGCCGGCCGTGGTCGTGGCAGGAGGCGTCACGAAGACGAGCGCCTCTGGAGCCTCGGGCAGCAGCGTCTCGACCTGCACGGCATCCGGCACGCCCGGTCCCGAGATGCGCAGCGGCGCCTGGCCCGAGACGTTGCCGGAGAACCAGAGCCCCACCTGCGACTGGCCGGAGGCCACTTCGACCTCCGACGTCTCGAGCTGACAGGCCGGGTCGGAGAAGTAGCGAAGGCCTGACGGCCCAGAATCGAGCAGCAGCGAGACCGCCGTGGGCAGCGTGACCGCATTGCCCAAAGCGTCCTCCAGCTCGGCCACGACCTCCTGCGAGCAGCGGCTGACGAGCAGGGACTGACCGCGGCTGATCACCGTCAGGGCGGCGAACGAACCGGGAACGACCTCCACCCGCTGGGAGGCGGGCCGCAGGCCGGTCGCGCGAGCCTCGAGCTGGAGCGTGCCCGCCCAGGGCGAGCGGAGGTGGATGGAGACCGAGCCGCTGGCACCCAGTTCGATGGGCGCCGCCGCGTCCTCCTCACAGTCCGCCGCCAGGAAGGTCGTCGCGGCGCCGGGCGGGTCGAGCGTGAGCTGGAGGGGCAAGGCCCACTGCGGTGGGTCCGCGGCCTGGCCGAGGTCGTCGCAGGTCTGGACCACGAGGGCGGCGGAGCAGCTCCCGGCGACCAGCCTGCGTGCTGGCGTGGCGAAGCACAGCGCGGTGGCAGGGCGGGGCTCGACCGGGAAGGGGTCGGAGCGCCCCTGATGGCCTGCGGCATCCTGGGCCGAGAGGACCTCTTCGGCGGCCGAGGCACGGACCTCGACCAGGCCGGACCAGCGGCCATGGACCAGCGGGACGAGCGCGGGCGTCAGCGTCCCGGTGACGTCGGACAGGGTCAGCGTCGCGCTGTAGGCGAAATCCTCGGTCCCCGCCGGGTCGACGGCGACGATCTGGACGGCGAAGGGCTGGCCTGCCACCTGCGGTCCGGACGCGAGGACGCGAAGTCGGTCGACCTCGTCGGGGTCGAGGTGTCCCAACGGGAGGATCGTGAAGGCCTCCGGCAGCGTCCCCTGGCCCCCCCAGGGATCGGTCACCTCCAGCGGATAGCAGCCGGCGGTCATGCCGGCAGGCACGGTCGCGCGCAGCTCGGTGTCGCTGACGCGCTCCACGTCGCGTAGCGGGACCTCGCCGAGCCGGGCCGCGTAGGCGTCGTCGAGCTCACTCAAGGCCGGGCTGCCGAAGTCGGTCTCCACGCGCTGCACGAACCGCTCGCCGCGAATGGTGATCTGCACGGCCTTGCCTTCGATGACCGACCTCGGCTCGACCTCTTCGGGGACGGGGCCCGACCGGTCGGAGTCGACGCACCCGAGCCCCAGCGCGGCCACCAGGACCGACGGCGCGAGCGCGCGACAGACGAGTCTCGAGGACATGGTCAGGCTCCCGGAGGTGGAGTTAGGGGGCTTCGACCTTCAGGCCCAGCGAGGCCGGTTGGATGGCGGCGGCCGGTGCAGTCAGGGACAGCTCGTATCGTCCCGGGGCATCCGCCCGGAACGCGAAGGAGAGGCGCTGCTCGCCGTAGGCCAGCACGAGCGCACCGAGCGGCTGCGCACATTGGGGATCGGAGAAGGTCGCCAAGCCGTCGGGAGGGGTGACTCGGACTTCGACGGGCAACGCCACCTGGGCGACGGCCGGGTTGCCAAACGGATCGAGCAGCTCGACGTGGGCGGGGGAGCACTGGCCGACTCCGGGCAGCGGCGCAGCGCCGGTGACGGCGAGGTGGTGGGCGGGGGCGGCGACGACCTCCACGGTGCGCGTGAGCGAGGGGGCCGAGGCTGTGGAGAGCCCCAGGGCCCACGCCCCTGCCGCCGTGGCGGTGATGAAGAACCGGGCCGCACCGGTCGTGGCGTCGAGCGCCAGTCGTCCTGCCCGCGAGGTGCAGGCGGCATCGGTGGAGAAGGAGGGGCCCGAGGGGTTGGACCACAGGTCCACCGACTCCGAGCCGAGCAGGTCGGGAGGCGAGCCGTAGGAGTCGAGCAGGGACACCGTGAAGGGCCCCGCACAGGCCCCGGCCTGGATCGCGGCGGGCAGCTCGGGGGTGAGCCCCAAGGCCACCGGGAGCCCTCGGAGCACGTCGAAGGGCTCCGATTCGCCGCGGTGCCCGAGCCGGTCCTCTATCCAGAGCACGTCCGCTGGCCAGGCTTCGCGGACCACCCACTCGGTCTGCAGCCGTCCGCGCTCGAAGACGACCGAGGTGGAAGCCCCGGCGAGGTCGCCCAGCGTCGCTTCCCCGTCGAAGGTGTCGACCACGCGGCCCACCGCATTGAGCGCAGTCACGTGCAGGACGAACGGCTGGCCCACCCGCTGCGCCTCCACCGCGTCGAAGTGCAGGCTCGCCACGCTCTCGGCGCTGGTCACGGCCCGGTAGGCGCTGGGAAGGATCGCCTCGGCCCCGTCTGGGCCGACGATGCGCAGGTCGTAGGTCCCCAGGGGGAGAGTGGCGGGGACGGTGCCGTCCAGGTGTCCCGCGTCCCAGAAGAGGTGCTCCAGGGCGATGGGGGCACCCCCTGCGGTCGGCAGCAATTCGCCGGTGAAGGTCAGGTCGAGGGTGCTCCGGCCGGGGTCGGCGAAGTCGGTGCGGACCAGCGGGACGAAGCGCCCGTAGGCCTCGACCTCCACCCGGGCTCCGGTCGCCCCCAGGTCCGGGCGCATGCTCTCCAGCTTCAGCCCTTCGCGGGGCCGCCCGCCGCAGCCCAGCGCAATCGCCAGCGGCAGGAGCACGGCGGAGAGGCGCATCACAGCACTCCGAAGCGGTAGCCGAGCTCGAGGCCTGCGCCGCCGGCCTCCAGGTGGTAGTCGGCGGTGCGCACCGGCGCAAAGGAGTAGCTCAAGTCGACGAAGAGCTGGCCGGGGCCCGCGGTGTAGGAGAGCGAGGCGAACCCGAAGGCTCCTCCCGCCCAGGTCTGGACCTTTTCCAGGGTCAGCGACGTCGTCAGCTGCGCGTACACCAGCAGCCCGCCGGCGCCCAGCGTCACCGCCAGCCGCCGCCCCGAATAGACTTCGACCCCGGCACGCAGCGCGAAAGGGACGAAGTGCGCGACCGACTCGCTCGAGAAGCTCGGTCCCGGTCCCGGTGCCGGTCACCGTCTGCCGCAGCTGGCCGTAGGTCGCCGAGAGCCCCACTCCGAAGTCGAAGGCTCCCAGGCGCAGTGGCGCCCAGACGTCGAGCCCGCCGCGAGGCCCGTACTGGTGCGCGAAGTCGTAGAAGAAGCCGGCCCGCGCCCCGACGAGGAGGTGCCCGACCGGCTCGCGCAGGGGGATGACGCCGCGGTGCTCGAACTCCCCGGCCGCGTCCACCACCTTGAGCGTCGCCTCGCTCTCGGGCAGCAGCGAGGGGGGCGTGTAGCGGGCCACGTAGCGCCCGGGCTCGACCTCCCTCAGCTCGCCGAGCGAGCCGGCGCTCGCCACGGCGATGAATTGCTGGCTCCGCGCCGGCTTGCCGGCGCTGTCGCGCACGAGGAGCGTCACCTCGGCCGCGCTGTGCCCGTCGGCGGGCACCGGCGCAGGGAAGACCTCGAGCTTCGCCCAGGCGGCGCGCGGCGCGGGCTGCAGCTGGTAGTTCGCGGCCGTCGTCAGCGGCGGCCCGGTGCCCGTGCCCACCGAGGCTTCGAAGTGCACCAGGCCCCCGGGGGGATAGAGCGCCGGGGCGGTGAACATCGCCAGGTAACGGCCGGCGCCGGCGTCGCGCACCTCCATCGGGGTGCCGTCCCGAGAGACCTTGGGCGAAAGCCCGGGCAACCCCAGGCCCTCGGCGTCCAGCACGCAAAGCTCCACCGGGGCCCGCGCCTCCCCGTCGCAGGCCATGGGCTCGGTGGGGGGCCGGAGCACCAGCCGGGCGGGCGGGGGGAGCCCCAGCGAGAGCCGGGTGCGGGCGGTCGCCGCGCTGTCGCCGGCGACGAGGACGTTGAAGTCCACGCCCGTCGCCCCGGAGGGCGGCGACGGTTGGTAGCGGTAGGTGTAGCGGCCCTGGTCGGTGCCCATCAGCGACACGGTCCCCGAGGTCGCCAGGACCTTGATCTCGGAGGGCGGCGGCGGCTCCCGCCCTTCGGCGTCGTAGTAGACCTCAAGCCTCGCCCAGCCCCGCCCGCCGGGCGCCAGGGCGTGCGGCGTCAGCGCCGCGGTGAGCCGGTCGTAGGGCGGCGTGGCGATGGCCACCGTGCGCGTCGAGACCGCTCCCGCCGGGCTGCGCGCGACGACGGTCGCCTCGCGCACGCCGGGCGGCACGGCCAGGGTGATCTCGGTGGAGCGGCCCTCGGCGACCACCGGGCCGAACTCGGCGGAGCCCACGCGGACCTTCAGCTCGGTCCCCTTGGGCGCGCCCAGCGGGAGCTTCGTCCTGCCGTGGAGCGGTACCCGGACGAAGTCGATGGGGGCCTCGGGGCCGGTCTCCTTCCAGACGGCGATCAGCGCGACTTGAGGAAACCGCGTGGTCGGCGGCACGTAGACCACGTGGTAGGTCCCCGGACCCTCGCGGGTGACCTCCCCGAAGCTGCCGACGTTCGCCGCCAGCCGGAGCGGCCGCTCCTGATCCTCTTCGGCTTCGTCGACCTTCAGCGTGAGGACGACGGAGCCGGTCTCCCCCAGCACGATCGCTCGGTCGCCGGGCAGCTGCACCGAGGCCGCGGCGAGAGCACGAGCGGGCAGACAGAGACAGAGGCAGAGGCAGAGGCAGAGGCAGAGGCAAAAGCAGAGGTAAGAGCCCTGGCGGAGCAGTGCCGCCGCAGCAGGTTGGAGCGGAACGCTCCCTGCGCGAAGGCGGGTCACGGGAGCGGCCTCGCCGTCGTCGCGCCGCCGGAGGCGTGCTCCGCCATCGCGTGGACCCGCTCGACCAGGCCGGGCCGGGTCGGGTCGGCGCGCAGCGCGCTCTTCAGGTGGACGAGCGCCTCCGCCGGGTGCCCGCGCTGCTCGGCGAGCGCGGAGAGCTGGAGCAGGGCGTCCGCGAGCGCTCGCAGCCGCTGCTCGACGCGCTCGTCGCCTGCGTGGAGCTTGCGCGCGGCCAGGAGCGACTCCAGGGCGCAGCCTGGGCCGGGTCCGGTCAGGCGCGCGGCGGCCAGGTGCTCGTCGGCTTCGGCGAGGCGGGCGCGCACCTCGCGTTCGGTCCGCAGGCCTTGGGCAGCCAGCACGGCGGTCGCGACGAGGCCGAAGGCGAGCAGGGCCGCGACGAACGCGAGCAGCCGCGGCCGGCGTCGCTGCGCCACCGCCACCTGGCGCCCGAGCGCGAGGATGGGCCGAAGGAGCGCATGGCCGAGACCGAGGCGGGCCTCCGCGCGGCGCCGGGCCGCAGAGATCAGCCGTTCGACCTCGGCCCTGCGTGCGGCGAGCTCGTTGCCGGCCATCGACCGGCACAGCGCGCCGACGTCGAGTGCGCAGAGGGTCTCGCGCGGCGGCTCGAGGAGGGCGCGCACCTCGCGGACCGAGCACGGCCGCCGGGTCGGGTCGAGGTCGGTCGCGGTGAGCACGGCCCGGTCGAGCGCGGCGGTCACCTGGGGGTTGACCGACGAGGGCAGCGCGCGCACCGGGGCCGCCGAGGGCAGCTCCGGCGGGCGCAGGGTCAAGAGTTGGTCGAGGAGCATCCCCAGCGCATAGATGTCCCAGGAGGGACGGGGGGCCTCGCCGCGGGCTTGCTCCGGGCAGACCGGGGCCGGGCTCCCCGGCCCGACGGGCGTCCGGTTCGAGCAGACCACGCCGAGGTCGAGCAGCTTGACCTCGCCTGCCTCGGAGACGAGGACGTTGCGCGCGCGGACGTCGCGGTGGACGAGCCGCAGCGAGCGGCCCTCGAGGTCGCGAACCGCGTGGACGTACTCGAGCGCCTGGCAGACGTCCGCGGCGATGCGCACCGCGAGGGGGACGGGGAGGAAGCGGCCGGCGCGGCAGTAGCTGCTGAGGAGGTCGGCGACGGTCCAGCCCTCGACGTACTCCATGGCCAGGAAGGGGCGGCCCATGGCCTCGCCGAAGTCGAACACCTGGATCAGGTTGGGGTGCTGCAGGGTGAGGCCCACCCGCGCCTCGTTGAGGAAGAGCGAGGCGATCCGGCTGGACGGGCCGAACTCGGGGCGGACCACCTTGAGCACCACCAGCTTGTCGACGCCCTGGGCGAGCTGCGAGCGCGCCAGGTAGGACTCCGCCATCTCGCTGGCCCCCAACCGCATCAGCAGCTGGTAGCGCCCGAAGGGGTCGAAGGGCCGCAGCCCGCCGGCCCACCCGTCCGAGGAGGCGGCCCGGGAGCTCGCTCTTGGTGTAGCGGTAAACGCTGGTCGGCGCCTCGGGGATGTCGGTCGAGGCGGGCTTGGGCGGGGGGCCGAGCCGCACCAGCTTCGCCATGAAGCCGGTCCTCCCGCCGGAACAGGCCAGGCGCGCAGACTCCACCTCCGCCTCCAGCGCCGCTCCCGAAGCGAGCTCGAGCTTGAGGAAGACGCGGGCGTTGGGGGACGGCGGGTTCGGGGTGGGGATGAAGAGGCCGTCGGCGTTCAGGCGCGGCAGCAGGCGGCGCTCGAACTCGGCCTCGTTCGCGCACGCCAGGCGGATCCGGATGCGCCGCGGAGCAGGCCCCTCCACGGTGCCGGCGAGCGTCTCTGTCGAGGAAGGTGTGTCAGCCACGTCGTCGTCCCCATCGCGCTCGCTCGCCCGCCAGTCCGGCGGGCAGGCACACGATAGGGAGTCGCGCACAGGCGGCATCGGCCCGGGAAGGTGTGGCGATGGGAGACGCGGCCTCCGATCGGCGAGCGCGGGCCCCCATTCTGGGGCGGGGCCGCACGCGGGGGCGAGACCTAGCCTGGGCGGGGCCGGAGGAGCCATGTTTTTGACCGCGACTTCTTTCGGCGCTTCGCTCCCCCCCGAACCGAGGTCTCTGGGGCCGCGGTGCGCCGTGGCCTGCGCGGTGCTCGTCGCCGCGCTCGGCGCTTGCAAGAGCGGCGGTCCTGGGCTGCCCGACGTGGCGACGTTGCACGCGGTGGTCGGGACTTGCGCCCTCGCCGAGGGGAAGGTGGAGGTCCGCCGGGTCGGCTTCTTCTTCTGGGAGCCGGTGGTGGTGGGGACGGCCTTTCGCGCGGGCGATTGGGTGCGGACCGACAAGCTGTCCACCGCGCGGGTCGAGCTGGTCGCCGGCAGCGGCCTGGACGTCGGCGCCGACACGACGGTGATCGTCGACTCGGACCTGCTGGCCGCCGGAGGCAAGCACCCGGTGGTCTCCGTGGAGACCGGCGCCACCGAGTTCTCGGTCGCCCCCCGACAGGGCCCCATCGGGTTGAAGAACCCGGACGGGTCGGTGACCGAGGTGGACACCGCGCTGAACGAGGAGGTCCTCGTCTTCCGCGTCGAGCGCGAGGGGGACCGCGCCGACCTCGCCGTCGCCCGGGGCATCGCGAGCGTGAGCCTGGACGGCAAGGCCACCCGCAAAGCTTCGGCGCGCCAGGTGGTGCGGATGTCCCGGCACCTGGCGGACGAAGCGGCGCAGCAGCCGCTCGCGCCGCCCGGGTTGCTGGAGCCCGACGCCGATGCACGGGTGTCCGCGGGCGCGCTCCCGGTGACGCTGCGGTGGGCGGCGGTGGAAGGAGCCGTTGCCTACCGGTTCCAGAATCGCTCGCGACGCGGGGTTCCGCAAGCTGGTGGCAGCCGGGCTGACGCAGGCGACCTCCGCGGAGCTGCCGCCGGTGGTGCCGGGGACGTACTACTGGCGCGCGGCGAGCAAGGACGCGGCGGGCCGGGTGGGGGAGGTCGGCGTCGGGGCCCGGCTCTTCGTCGAGCCCGTCACCGAGGACCGGCTGCTGGGGCCGGAGGACGGGGCGGAGTTGAAGGTCGCGACGAAGAGCGCGGCCATCACCTTCACCTGGCGCGTCGACAGCGAGGCCAGGTCCTACCGGCTGGTGCTGGCGCGCGGCGCGGACCTGAGCTCGTCGGCGCGCGTGGAGCGCACGACCGGCGGGCGCCTCGAGGTGGAAGCGGTCCCGCTGGGCACCTGGTACTGGGGCGTCTGGGCCGAGGGGGCGTCGGGATCGGCCGGCGGCAGACCCCTCTTCGCCAAGCCCTACAAGCTCACCCTCAAGCTCGGAAAGAGCACGGTGGCGCCGCGAATCGAGGCGCCGACGACCATCGAATGGAACTAGGGGCGGCAGGTCCTCCGCTGCGGGTCGACCGACGCACGGCGCGACCCAAAACGGAAGCGGCGCCCTTTCGGACGCCGCTTCGAACTTGCCTGGCCGGTGACTGAGGCCGGCCGCTCCAGAAGAGCTGTTACTCGTTGTTCTGGCTGTTGGTGCCGAAGTTCTGGATGGCCTTGCGCTTGGCCGAGAAGCTCGAGCCCGCGCTGCCGGCGGAGCTGACGTTGGCGTCGTCCTGCTCGCCGCCGAGGGCGTTGGCGGACGCGGCGAAGAGCGCGCGCAGGTTCTGGCCGAAGATGGTGATGACGGCGATGGCGGCGATCGCGATGAGGGCGACGATGATGATGTACTCGGTCATGCCCTGGCCTTCTTCAGAGCGGATGAGGGCGTTCATGCGGTTCATCATGGCTTTTCTCCTCGCGGGCTTTGCTTCGTTTCCGGTTTCCGCCGCCCCATGCGGCGTTGTTCTGGAGGGATTGTCGCGAAGTGCGGCCTTCGCTTCCATCGGTCGACGGGCGGAAGGCATCGGTCAACGGGAGGACTGTCGCAGCTGCGCGATTTTACGGGGGAATGTTCGCCCTGAACCCCGCGGAGGCCGCCCGGCTCCCACCAGCGCATCGGACTGGAGGGAGCTCCCTTGGCCGTTCCGTTCACTCTTCTGGGCATCTTCGCCGCTGGCCTGCTGACCTTCGCCTCTCCCTGCATCCTCCCGCTGGCGCCGGTCTATCTCGGCCTGCTGGGGGGCGTGGCGCTCGATGGATCGAGCGGCCGCTCTCGTGTCGGGCGAACGCTGCTCGCGGCTTCCGCCTTCGCGTTGGGGCTCGGGCTGGTCTTCGTGCTGATGGGGATGGCGGCGACGGCGCTGGGGGCGACCCTCGTCCGCCACCGGTCGCTGTTGCTCCAGCTGGGCGGGCTGGCGGTCTTCTTGTTCGGCCTCAAGTACCTCGGCGTCCTCAACCTGCCGTGGCTCGAGCAGGACGTGCGCCCCGGCCTCGCCCGCGCCAGCGGCAGGACGATCCTCGGGGCGTTCGTGATGGGCGCGGCCTTCGGGCTCGGCTGGACGCCCTGCATCGGCCCGGTGCTTGGCTCGGTCCTGACCTTTGCAGCGACCTCGACGACGGATCCGCTTCGCGGTGCGAGCCTGCTCGCCGCCTATGCCGCAGGGCTGGCCCTGCCGCTGGTGGCTGCGGCACTCGTCGCGCCACTCGCGCTGCGGCTGTTCGAGCGGGCCCGCCGGTGGATGCGGCCGATGCAGCTGGCAACGGGCGGGATCCTGGCGGTGGTCGGTCTGTTGCTCATCACCGATCACATGGATCTGCTCGCCCCGGCGACGGTCGTGCCCCAGCCGGAGCCGACCGCATCGATCGCTGCCGCCGGCGCCGAAAAGCAGCCGAGCGAGACTTGCCCCACCGCAGCCGCGACCGGGCCGGCCGCGTGCTCCCTGCCTCCAGCGGAGGAATCGGTCTCGCCCCGGGCGACGGAGGCGATGCTGGCGCCAGCGGGTGCCCAGATGGTGGAGTTCGTCGGTCGCACCTGTCCGGTCTGCCTGCGGATGGCGCCGGTGGTGAAGGCGGCCGAGCGCGGCTGCGCGGGGCACTCGGTGACCGTCCGGCGGATCGAGGTGGACGGCGAAGGCGGCCGCGCGCTGGCTCGGCGCTACGGCGTCCTCGGCGTGCCCACCTTCCTGTTCCTGGATGCGAGCGGCGAGGAGGTCGCGCGACTGGTGGGCGAGCAGCCGCTGGAGCAGCTCGAGCAGTCGCTGCGAGATCCTCTCCGGGGGCCAGTGCAAGGGCTTCCGCGCGCTGCCGCCATCGCCGGGGCCCGCGGCGGGCGAGCCCCCGCCGAAGCCGTCAGCGTCCTGAGCTGGCCGAGGCGACCAGCTTCTCCAGCGCCACCCGCACCGAGTCCTGGATCTCCTTGGGGACGGTCGGGGTGGGGATGGTGCGGCACATCGCCAGCGTCTTCTTGAGCGAGTCGCAGCGCGAGGTGCAGTGCGGGCAGGTGGCCAGGTGCTTCTCCATCTCCTGGCAGGTCTCGGGCTTGAGCTCGCCCTCCAGGTGGCGCGAGAGCAGCGGCAGGACGTCCGGGCAGCCGGGCTTGGGCGGCTCGGCGGTCCCCAGCGCAGGAGCGACGCGCTCGCGCACGGCGATGCGCGCCCGGTGCAGGCGGCTCTTGACCGCCTCGATGGACAGGCCGAGCACCTCGCCGACCTCCGGTGCGGACAGGCCCTCGACGTCGCGAAGGATCAGCACCTCGCGGTACATCGGCGCCAGGGACGAGATGGCCTCCTCGAGCACGTCGGAGATCTGCCGGCCGGCGACCGCCTCCTCCGGGCCCAGCTTGTCGTCGGCGACGGTGCGCGCCGCCTCCATCACCGGGTCGCCCTCGAGCGACTCCAGCGCCGTGGGCTCGAACTTCCCCTTGCGGCGGCGCTTGATGCAGAAGCTGCGGGCGATGGTGTAAAGCCAGGTCGAGACGGCCGAGTTGCCGCGGAAGCCGGGCAGCGTGCGCGCGGCGGCGATGAGCGTCTCCTGCAGGATCTCCTTGGCGTCCTCCGGGTCGGAGCACATCTTCATCCCGAAGCGCCAGACCGAGCCCTGGTAGCGCTCGAGCAGGGCGCCCAGGGCCTTGCGGTCCCCGGCCTTGGCCGCGTCGATGAGGGTCTGGTCGGAGGGCTTGGCGTCGCTCACGGTCGTCGCTCCTGGTTCGAACTTGCGCGAACTCTAGTGCGCTGGCCGGGTCGAGCGCGAGGACGAGATCAGAAGCAACCGCAGAGCTTGGGGTCTTTCGGGAACCGGCCCAGCGCCCGCACGACCATGGCGCTGCCCCGGTGGAGAGTTCCCTCGTCCAAGACCACCTCGGTCTCGGCGAGCGTGTCCCAGAGCACGGCGGGGAAGTCGGCGGCCACCTGTGCGGGCTCGTAGAGCATCTCGGCGACGGGCGGGCCACCGCTCTTCCGGCCCAGCTGCCGCGGCGTGAAGGCCTCGAGGATGACGACGCCGCCCGGCTTGAGCGCCTTCTGGGCCAGAAGGTGCACCCGCGGCCGCAGGGCCGGCGGCAGGTGGAGGTAGATGAGGACGACCGCGTCGTAGGCGCCCTCCGCGGGCTGGTAGCTCGCGAGGTCGGAGATGGTGGTGGCGACGGAGACTCCGGCCTTGGCCGCGAGCTTCCGGGCCTTCTCCAGGCCGACGCTCGAGGCGTCGACGGCATCGACCTGGAAGCCGAGGCTCGCCAGGTAGACGGCGTTGCGGCCTTCGCCCTCGCCGAGCGTCAGGATCTTGCCGCCCGGTGCGATTGCCTTGGGGGCGGTCTCTGCGAGCCAGCGGTTGGGAGCGACTCCGTAGACGAACTCTTCTCCGGCGAAGCGCTGGTCCCAGACGGTCATGGTCGGGCTTCCTTCTCAGGCGGTGTGGTGGAGCGACTCGACGGTCAGGCGCAGCCCGTCGTGGAGCCGCGAGCAATCCTGGCACGTGGCGAGGTGACCTTCGAGCCACGAGCGCTCCGCCGGGCCGAGCTCGCCATCCAGGTAGTCGGAGAGCAGGTCGCGGTAGGCGGTGCAGTCTGGAGAAGCCGAGGGGAGGGGGAGCAGGAACTCGCCGGAGGGCCGCCGGGGCTCGGCGCCCTCGCACGCGGCGCGCACCAGGCGGTAGAGCCAGGCTCGCAGGCTGACGCAGTCGGCGCCGGGGACCTGGGTGAGCGCGGTCGAGAGAGCGCGGCGGACGGCCGCCTCGGCATCGGCGCGCGAATGGCAGCACGAGGAGGCGTAGTGGAGCAGACCGGCGACGTGCTGCTCGGCCAGGGACTCGAGCGCTTCGCGGTCTCCGCGCGCAATGCGTTCGAGCAGCGCCTTCTCGCAGGGATCGGTCGGCATGCGCGCCCTCCGCTCGGTGGGAGCCGCTGGACAGGCAGCCGGTTCGGGTGGCGCGGCGCGAACCCTTTTCGGGCGCGCGGTCTCCCACCGGCGTCGGCCCACTTCGAGCGAGGATAGCCATGGGGTTTTTCGCGAAGCTGTTCGGTCCCAAGCAACCCGAGGTCTGGCCGGTCCACGTCGACGACGAGAACTTCAAGGCCGAGGTCACGCGCTCGCCGCTCCCCGTGCTGCTCGACGTCTGGGGCCCCAGCTGCGCGCCCTGCAAGCAGCTCGAGCCGATCGTCATCCGGCTGGCGACCAAGTATCAGGGCAGGGTGAAGGTCGCGGAGATCAACGCGGCCGACAACCCTCGGGTGATGGGCAAGCTGGGCATCATGGGCACGCCCACCGTCCTCTACTTAAAGAACGGCCACATCGTGGAGCGGGTGGTCGGCTTCCGCGGCGAGCAGTACCACTCCGAGTTCATCGAGCAGGAGCTGCTCGACCCGCCCGCGCCGGCGGAGGCGTCTGCCACCGCCGCGGCTTCGGCCGCAGGCAAATAGCAGGTCCACGGACGGACACGGCCGACACGGACTTGCATCGGCGGCTGTGCGGCACAGGCGCCCCGGCGTAGGCTCCGTCGCTGCTCTCCGAGAGAACTCGCATGCGTCTTTCCCGCTCCGCCATCGTCGCCCCCATCCCGACGACCGAGAAGGCGCTGCTCGTGCAGCCGCTGACCGGCCAGGTCGCGCTCCTCTTCGGGGCCGAGGCCCGGGCGGTCCTGGACCTTGCGCCAGGGGCCGAGCTTCCCGCGACGCTGCCGCTCGACGCCTTCAGGGAGGCCGGGTTCGCGGTCGAGTCCGAGGACGGTGACCGCGCGCTCTTCGCCGACGCCTGGGTCGAGTACCTCTCCGAGCTGGAGAAGACGCCGACGCAGCTGGTGGTGGTGCCCAGCTTCGGCTGCAACCTCAAGTGCACGTACTGCTACCAGGAGACCTTCACCACCGAGGAGACCCTCATCAAGCCGGAGACGATCGACGCGTTCTACGCCTACGTCGACCGCTTCCACGGCGCCGACGCGGTGCGGCCCTACGTCACGCTCTTCGGCGGCGAGCCGCTGGTGGACACCGGCGCGCACCACGATCGCTTGAGCCGCTTCCTGGACGGGGCGCGCAAGCGTTCGCTCGAGCTGGCCATCGTCACCAACGGCTACGACCTGGAGTCCTTCGTCCCCGAGGCTCGAGCCCGGCCCGATCAAGGAGATCCAGGTCACGCTCGACGGGCCGCAGGCGGTGCACGACGCCCGGAGACCGCACGGCTCGGGCAAGGGCACGTTCGCGCGAGCGACGAAGGGGATCGACGCGCTCGTCCGCGCAGGCATCCCCGTGAACCTGCGGGTCGTCGCGGACAAGGAGAACCTCGCGGCGCTGCCGGCCCTGGCCGAGCTGGCGCAGTCGCGGATGTGGCTCGACCTGCCGGAGTCGCAGTTCAAGACGCAGGTCGGGCGCAACTACGAGCTGTTCGGCTGCGCCAGCCGCCAGAAGCCCGAGCAGCTCTTCGACCGCGTCGAGCTGTGGAGCCAGTACCTCGAGCTCGCCGAAGCCCACCCGGTGCTGCGCCGCTTCCACCGGCCGCGCCTGCACGGCATCCGGCACCTGGCCGAGACCGGCGAGCTCCCGGCACCGAACTTCGACTCCTGCCCGGCGACCAAGAAGGAGTGGGCCTTCGGTCCCGGCGGCGGCCTGTACGGCTGCACCGCCACGGTCGGCAACCCTCTCTACAAGCTCGGCACCTACGCACCCAGCATCCAGCGCGACGAGAAGGCCATCGCCCAGTGGAGCGAGCGCAACGTCTTCGCCATCGAGCAGTGCAAGACGTGCTCGATGGCGGCGGTCTGCGGCGGCGGCTGCGGAGCGGTGGCTGCCCACCGAAATGGGGGAGACCCCAAGGCGCCCGACTGCCGCCCCGTCCGGGAGCTCTTCGGGATGGGCGCACGCTTCTACGGCCTGGATCAGTCCTGATCTCAAGGCCTTGATGCCCCGTGTTTGACAGCCATTCGTGAAACGGCGTACAAGCCATGTCTGGATATATCGCTATCGCTATACGAGACTATGGCTACTATCGAACATTGGAAGCAGACCAAGCGCCTCGACCACCGCGTACAGGTGCTCAAGGCCGTCGCGCACCCGGTGCGGATGTGCGTCATCGCCGCGCTGCTGGAGCGGCCGCGGCACGTCAACGCGCTCGCTGAGGAGCTGGGGATCGCCCAACCCATCGTCTCCCAGCAGCTGCGCATCTTGCGGATGAGCGGCCTGGTGCGTACGCAGCGGCAGGGCGGGCTGGCGGTCTACGAGGTCGCCGAGCCCAACCTCCAGAAGTTGATGAGCTGCCTCGACGGCTGCTGCGAAGAGGTGAAGGCGCGGCAGACCGGAACCCACGGCTAGGAGCCGAACCATGTCGAACGGCATGAACCGACGCTCGTTCCTGAAGATCTCGGGCGGGACGATCCTCGGCGGGCTGGCGGCCGGCAGCGGGCTGAAGCTGCTCGCGGGCGACGCCCACGCCGAGTCGCCGCACCTCAAGCCCGACCGCGTCGTCCCCAGCTTCTGCGAGCTGTGCTTCTGGAAGTGCGGCGTCCTGGCCTACGTCAAGGACGACAAGGTCTACAAGATCGAGGGCAACCCCAAGCACCCGCTCTCGAACGGCATGCTCTGCCCGCGCGGCACCGGCGGCATCGGCGCGCTCTACGACCCCGACCGCCTGCGCCAGCCGCTGTTGCGCGTGAAGACGGCGAGCGGGCCGATGTGGAAGCCGGCCACCTGGGACGAGGCGCTCGACTTCACCGCCAAGAGGCTCGCCGAGATCAAGGCCAAGTACGGTCCGGCCAGCGTCGCGCTCTTCAGCCACGGCCACGGCGGCAGCTTCTTCAAGACGCTGATGAAGGCCATGGGCAGCGCCAACGTCGTCGCGCCCAGCTACGACCAGTGCCGCGGCCCGCGCCAGGCCGGCTTCGACACCACCTTCGGCCAGGACCCCGGGACCATCGAGGCGCTCGACGTCGCCAACGCCAAGGCCGTCGCCTTCATCGGCTCGCACCTGGGCGAGAACATGCACAACACGGCGGTGCAGGACGTCTCCGCCGCCAACGCCAACGGCGCGACCTTCATCACCGTCGACCCGCGCTTCTCGATCATCGCCAGCAAGTCCAAGTACTGGCTGCCCATCAAGCCCGGCACCGACACCGCGCTCCTCCTCGCCTGGATGCACGTGCTCATCACCGAGGGCCGCTACGACAAGGCCTTCATCGAGAACAACGCCGTCGGCTTCGAGCAGCTCAAGGCCCACGTCGCCGACAAGACGCCGGAGTGGGCGTACCTCGAGACCGGCCTCGAGCCCAGGCTCATCCGCGAGACCGCGCGCGAGCTGGCCAAGAACGCGCCGGCGGCGATGGTCCACCCCGGCCGCCACGTCGTCTGGTACGGCAACGACTCGCAGCGCTCGCGCGCCATCGCCATCGTCAACGCGCTCCTGGGCAACTGGGGCAAGAAGGGCGGGTTCTACCTGCCCGAGGCGATCAAGCTCGCCGAGCTGGCGACGCCCGAGTTCCCGCACAAGGAGGCCTACGTCCCGCGGCAGAAGTTCCCGATGGCCACCTCGCCGTGTGCCTACGACGTCTGCGACGCCTCGGCGTCCAAGCCCGACTCGCCGGCGACCATCAAGGCCTGGCTCGTCTACGGCTGCAACGTGCCGCTGACGCTGCCGAACACCGACCAGGTCATCAAGAACATGCAGGAGCTGGAGCTGGTGGTCGCCATCGACACCATGCCCGCGGAGATCACCAGCTGGGCCGACGTGGTGCTGCCGGAGAACACCTACCTCGAGCGCTTCGACGACCTGCACAACCCGCCGTACAAGGTCCCCTACGTCGCCATCCGCCAGCCCGCGGTCCCGTCGCTGTACGACACCAAGCCCGGCTGGTGGATCGCCAAGAGCCTCGCCGAGAAGCTGGGCCTGGGGGCCTACTTCCCGTGGAAGGACGCCGAGGACTACCTGCGCCAGGTCCTGGCCAAGTCCAACCTCGACTTCGAGCAGCTCAAGAAGGACGGCGTCATCACCAGGTCCGCCACGGCGATCTACGACGACTCGCCGGCGATGACCTTCAAGACGCCGTCGAAGAAGGTCGAGCTCTTCAGCCAGCAGCTCGCCGACGCCGGCTTCGCGCCCATCCCCACCTACGAGCCGCCGGAGGATCCGCCCGCCGGTTACTTCCGCCTGCTCTTTGGACGCTCGCCGGTGCACACCTTCTCGCGCACCACCAACAATCCCGCGCTCACCGAGATCTTCCCGGAGAACGAGCTGTGGATGAACGCGGAGATGGCCCGCATCCTCAAGCTCAAGCACGGCGACCGGGTGATGCTCGAGAACCAGGACGCGGTGAAGACCGGTCCCATCAAGCTGCGGATCACCGAGCGGATCCGCCAGGACTGCGTCTACATGGTCCACGGCTTCGGCCGGGAGGATCAGCGCCTGAAGGCCGCCTACAAGCGCGGCGCCGCCGACTCGCGGATGGTCACGCGCATCAAGCGCGACCCGCTCATGGGCGGCACCGGCATGAACGTCAACTTCGTCACCGTCTACAAGGAGGCCTGAGCCATGGCGCGCTATGGCATGACCTGCGACCAGCGCCTCTGCGTCACCTGCAACGCCTGCGTGCTGGCCTGCAAGAACGAGAACCAGGTCCCCGTCGGCGCCGCGCGCTGCTGGACGGCCCAGGTGGAGTGGGGGACCTTCCCAAAGCTCGCGGTCGAGACGCGCAGCGAGCGCTGCAACCACTGCGAGAACGCTCCGTGCGTCACCGCGTGCCCCACGCGCGCCAGCCACATCGAGCCGGGCGGCATCGTCGAGGTGACCAAGGACAAGTGCATCGGCTGCAAGGCCTGCACGCTCGCCTGTCCGTACGAAGCCCGCTACATGCACCCCGAGGGCTACATCGACAAGTGCAACTTCTGCCTGCACCGGGTGAAGGAGGGCCTGGAGCCCGCCTGCGCCGCGGTCTGCCCGACCGACGCGCTCACCTTCGGCGACCTCGACGATCCGAACTCCAAGGTGCACCACCAGCTGCAGACCCGGCAGTTCAAGGTCCTCAAGGAGTCCGAGGACACCAAGCCCAAGGTCTTCTTCCTCACCTGATTCGGATTGGGAACCGACATGACCGCCCCTGACGATCGTCGTCCTCCGCCGGCCGGACAGGCCGGACCCCAGGCGCTCTCGGAACTGCCCGGCCTGCTCAAGGTAAGCAAGGACGACCCGCGCCTGGTCGTCCGCGGCAAGCGAACCCTGCAGCTCCTGCTTCCCATCGCGCTCGCCGGCGCCTTCGCCGGCGTCGTGGCGCTGCTCAACGGCCACCACGTGATGGGCACGACCTCGGAGATCGGCTGGGGTGCGCTCATCGCGACCTACGTCTTCTTCGCCGTCTCCTCGACCGGGCTGTGCCTGGTCTCCTCGCTCGTACACGTCTTCGGCTTCAAGCTCTTCGAGAGCGTCACTAAGCCGGCGATCCTTTTGGCCTGGGTGATGCTCACCATCGGCTTCGGGGTCATCGGTACCGAGCTCGAGCACCCGTTCCTGCTGGTGCGCTGGGTGCTGCTCTCGCCCAACCCCCACTCGCCCATCTGGTGGATGGGGACGCTCTACGGCCTCTACTTCACCTTCCTGACGGCCGAGCTCTTCTTCCTCATCAAGGACGACCACCACAAGGCGCGGATGGCGGCCATCCCCAAGCTGGTGGCGGCGGTGGCGGCCTCGGCGACGCTGGGCTCGGTCTTCGCGCTCAACCACTCGCGGCCGTTCTGGTACGGGCCGGTGCTGCCGGTCTATCTCCTGATCACTGCGCTCGTCGCCGGCGCCGCGCTCATCACCCTCGTCGTCTACTTCAAGGACTTCTTCGAGAACGACGGCAAGGTGAAGGACGAGCACGTCCCGCTCATCGTCGCCCTGGGCAAGCTGCTGCTGCTGTTCATCGGCCTGCTCGGGTTGACCACCGCGGTGCGGGTGATCTTCGGCGTCAACGGCGAGCACACGCACCTCTACGAGGTGACGATGGCCCAGCTCTCCGGGCCGCTCTTCTTCAGCTTCTGGTTCTTCGAGGTGGGGCTGGCCATGGCCGTGCCGGCGTTCATCCTCTTGAGCAGCCGGGGCAAGGAGCCGCGCTTCGTGGCCATGGCGGCCTCGCTGCCGCTCATGGCGCTGCTGGTGATGCGCTACAACATGGTCTACGCAGGCCAGGCGTTCTCGCTCAAGCCGGTGGTCGGGCACCTGGGCGAGAAGTTGATTTACGGGCCGCCCTTCAAGGGCAACGTGGCCGGGTTCCTCGAGTACACGCCGTCGCTGGTCGAGGTGGGCATCGTCGCCGGCGCGGTGGCGGGAGCCGTGCTGCTCTTCGTCGCCGCCGCGCGGGCCTTCCGGATGCTCAAGGAGGTGTGAGATGGACCAGGAATTCAGGACCTCGTACTGGAACTCGTACAAGGCCGGCATCCTGCTCGGCCTGGTGCTGCTCGCGACCTTCGTGCTGATGGGCCGCGGCCTGGGCGCCTCGGGCGCGATGACCCGCATCGCGTCCTACGGCGTGGACAAGGTGGACGCGGTCGTGCACGGCGGGACCGCGGCCGAGGCGACGACGCTGGCCAAGAAGAACGCGTACATGTCGCAGTTCTTCGACGGCGGCGATCCCTTCGACGACTTCCTCGTCTACATGTTCTTCGGCGTGCTCGCGGGCGGCTTCGTGGGCGGCCTGAAGAGCAAGCGTTTCGGCCCGAAGATCGTGCACGGACCGCGCACCACCAAGGTCCGGCGCATCGTCCTGGCGATCATCGGCGGGATCATCTCCGCCTTTGGTGCGCGCCTCGCGCGCGGCTGCACCTCCGGCCTGGCGCTCACCGGCGGCGCGACGCTCGCCCTGGGCAGCTGGGTCTTCATGTTCGCGGTGTTCGGCGGCGGGTACGCCGTCGCCTACTTCATGCGCAAGGAGTGGACCTGACATGGACCCCATCCTTCCGGTCGCCAAGGTCGTCGCGCTCGCTCCCTCCACCGAGGTGCTGCTCGCGGTGGTCCTCGGGTTCGGGTTCGGCTTTGCGCTCGAGCAGGGCGGGCTGGCCAACCCGCGGGTGCTGGCCGGCCAGTGGTTCGGCTACAACTTCGCGGTGCTGCGCGTCATGTTCACCGCCATCGTCGTGGCGATGGTGGGGATGTTCGGGTTGCACTACACCGGCCTGCTCAACTTCGAGCTCGTCTACGTCAACCCCACCTACCTCTGGCCGCAGCTCGTCGGCGGGTTGCTGCTGGGCGTGGGCTTCGGCGTCGGCCAGCACTGCCCGGGGACGGCGGCGGTGGCCTGTGCGGTGCTCAACTTCGACGCCATGGCGTACATCGGCGGCTTCCTCGCGGGCGCCATCGGCTTCGCTTTCCTCGAGCCGGCGATCAGCGGCTTCTACAACTCCTCGTTCATGGGCCGCGCGCTGCTGCCGGAGAAGCTCGGGCTGCCGACCGGGGTGGTGGTGCTGGGCGTGGTGGTGATGGCGCTGGGCGCCTTCGCCTTCACCCACTGGCTCGACAAGAAGCTCAAGAACGCCGAGAAGCCGCAGGCCATCTAGAGGAGCCAGGGCATGTTCACCAAGAACTCCTTCGTCTTCGCCGGGGTCTTCCTCGTCCTGGGCGTGCTCATCGCGGTGGCCTCGGTGCGCGGGGAGCCGCAGCGGCGGCTCAAGCTCGAGCTGGACGCCGACGCCAGCCGGCGCGTCGAACCGGCGGCGCTCGCGGACTGGATGATCGCCGGCCGGCGCGACTTCGCCGTCGTCGACATGCGCAGCGTGCAGGACTTCGAGAAGGGCCACGTGAAGGGCGCCGTCAACTGCGGCAGCTGCCACGAGAACCGCGCCGCGGGCCAGAAGGCGATGCACGCCGGCTTCGTGGACCTGTCGAAGAAGCTGGTGCTCTACACGCAGAGCGACGCCGAGACGATCGTCCTGCCCAAGCTGCTCCACGACAACCCGCGCATTTACCGGCTCTCCGGCGGCTGGGAGCGCTGGGAGAAGGACGTGCTGGGCAAGGTGTCGTTCGAGGGCCTCGCCGACGCCGACGCGCTGGACGCGGCCAAGAAGCGCGAGGCGGTGCGGGCGTTCATGAGCGGCGAGCGTCCGGCGGCGGCGAGCGAGGCCAAGCTGCCGGTCACGCCCGTCCGGCGCACGGGGGAGCACAAGGCGGCAGCGACCAGCGAGGGGTGCTGAGGGCTCGCGCCGCTCGGCAAGTCTAGACTCGTCAAGTCGTGACTTGTCGAGCCGTGACTTGCCGAAGGCGCGGCGTCAGCGTCCCAGACACGCGGGCCTGAGCCGCTTCAGGCTCTCCTCGAAGTGCAGGTAGAGCAGGCCCGGCGCCTCCGGCGGGTGGCAGCCCAGGCAGGCGCCGACGGTGAGCACGCGGAGCTGCTCGTCTCTGGTCAGGGAGCGGGCCTCGCGGCGCGTGGTGATTCCAGGGGCATCGTCGAGGAAGCCGATCCACGCGTCGGCCGGCTTGCCGTCGGACCGGTCTGTCTCGTACGCCGGCTCGAAGCTCCAGGTCCTCGTCCCGCCTTCGACCTTCCAGGTGAGCTTGCCGCGTCCGTAGCCCAGGACCTGGGGATCGCCATGGCAGGTCTGGCAGGAGAGCCCCTGCCGTGTGGTGGTGTGCGGCACGACCGGCGCGAAGGCGCGGAGGTGGCGTGTACCGGCGCCGATGAGCTCCTTGGCCGAAGCGGGGAGGCGAGTTGGCGGATGCGACGCCGGGCCGTTGAGCGTCATCACCATGCCCGGCGCGAAGGGGACGATCTCCGTCCGGCCCCCGCGCTCGAGGACGCCGAGTGCCGGCGGACCGAGGCGCGGTGGGGCGTCGAACTCGACCCACGCGCCTTTCTCCATGCGGCCGGTGGGGAGGTCGCGGCGCTCGCCCTGGGGATCCCACTGCGTATGGCAGACGACGCACTGCGTGACCCACGTGTCGTGGCAGGCGCGGCACGAGAGCCGCGCGTGGCCGGGGAGCTGGCGGCAGGCCGTCGCCGGCGGCTTGGCGACGAGCTTCCGGTCGCTGCTCTTGCCCAGGACCTCCACGGTGCCGTCGTCCATGGGAACCGCGTTGGTCAGGGCCTCGCCGCTGCTCTCCTCGACCAGGAACCTCGAAGGGGCCCTCTCGCCCCAGCGCAGACGGACGATGGCGCCGGCTTCGCTGGGCAGCTGCGCGCGAGTGACGGCTTGCGCCTCCGACTCGCGGTGGCAGGTCTCGCAGCGCACGTGAGTGGCTTGCTCCTCGTGGAGCGGTCTCCCGTCGGTGCCCATCGTCTCCTGGGCGGTGTGGCAGTCGACGCAGGTCATGCCCTTGGCGTGGTGCGAATCCTCGGTGGCCTTGCTCACGTAGCGACCGTCCTCGAGCTTTCGCCAGGAGCCGGCCGGGAGCTTGGCGGCTTCGGCCTCGGTGATCCCCGAGTCCCACCAACCGGCGTTGCCCAGAGAGATGCGGCCCGAGCGGCTGTGACAGCCGAAGCAGGTGTCGTCGGAGACCTGCACCGAGACCGCCGGGTGCTCGAAGCCCGAGACGCGATCCTTCGAGTACCGGTTCTCTTTCGGGTAGGCGGCGTGGCAGGCCGCGCAGCCGCCTCCCCGGGACAGCTCGTTGGTCGGCGCCGGCTTCTCCTTGAGCTTCGCCCAGGTGGCAGCCGACGCACATCTGGCGCAGGTGCGTGTCCGCGGGCGAGGCCCCGAGTTGCGGGACCGCGTCGCTGCCGTCCTGGGTCGGGCGCTCACCGAAGGCCCAGCGGTCCACCGCGATCAGCCCGCGCGCGGTCCCCATCAGCGAGCCTTTCACCCGCGGGACGATGGCGTCGTGGCAGCCGGCGCGGCCGCAGCTCTGCGAGGCGGTGTCGAGGTTGCCGGGGACGCGGACCATGCCCCGGTGCGCCCGGTCGGCTTCGGTCGCGAGTGGGTCGCCCAGATGGCAGGAGAAGCAGCCGAGCGCCTCGGGGGAGTGGCTCGGCGAGAGCCCGGAGACGCCGAAGTGGCAGCCGACGCAGCCTTCGGGGCGGCCTTGGACGGTCGGCACCTTCGCGGCCTCGAGGCTCGCCAGGCCGAGCGGCTCGATGGCCGAGCTGGGCGACAGGCTCGAGCGTGGCGCTCCGCCCGCGAAAGGCGATCGGAGCTCCCAACCTGCGCCGCGGAAGAGCCCGGCGAAGACCGAGAGCCCCACGTAGCAGGCCGCAACCGCCGCCAGCGCCCAGCAGGTGCGGCGATACGCCGCCGGTCCCAGCTTGGGCAAGGCCGACAAGGCGCCGAGGACGAGGATCGGGAACGCCCAGATCCACGACGGTTGCGAGAGCCAGTGCAGCAGCTCCTGCAGGCCGACGAAGTACCAGGGGCCCTTGATGATCGGATCGGCCTGGCGATGCAGCGCCGGAGGCGCCAGGACGCCCAGGACGAGGGTCATCGCAACGGCAGCGAGGAGGCTCCCGGAGGTCGGCCAGAGCCTGCGCGCGTGCTCGAGGGCGACGAGGGCGACGGCGATGGTCAGGGTCGCGACGTGGTGGACGTAGACCGTCTGCAGATCGTCTCCGACGCCGAGCAGTCCGGCGGTCATGGAATTGCCGACGTACGGGATGCGGTCGAGCAGGCCGGAGAGGATCTGGCGGGCGAGCTGGCCTTCGGCGTCGCCCTTGAGCATGAAGCCGGTGAGCGCGAGCAGCAGCACTCCCGGCACGAGCGCCACGATCCGCAGCCAGACGCCGAAGGCCGGCTTTCGTACCGTCGCCGCCGCGAGGTGCTCCACGACGTGCAGCGCGACCAGGACGACCAGCAGGTGGCTGCTCCAGGCGTGGAGCGTCCGGAGCAGCCGGCCGGCGAAGCTCGTCAGCTCCAGCTGGGCGATGGACGGCGCGGGCCGGGCGACGTCATAGCCGGAGGCGAGCGCCACGCCGGTGACCGCCGCGACCAGGACGCAGGCCCAGGCCAGCGCTCCCATCGTGGCGCGCGAGCGGTTCCACCCGGCGAAGAGGCGCTCAAGACGGGACGACAACTTCGAGCCTCCCGTCTTCGCCGTCCGTCCTTTCGAGCTCCAGGGCGCGCAGGTCGGCGGTTGCCGGGCCCGTCAGGACGCGGCCGTCGAGGCTGAAGCGGGAGCCGTGGCACGGGCAGACGAGCTGCTCGCCCTCGACGCGCTGGATGCGGCAGCCCAGGTGCGGGCAGCGCGACCAGTACGCCTTCAGCTGCGAACCGCGCCGCACGAGCAGGACGTCTTCGTTGAAGGTGACCCCGTCGGTGGTGGGCGCCGCCAGCGTCACCCGCCGGGTGGCGGCGCTGTTGCGGCGGGCGGCGCTCAGCAGGCCCCACGCCGCCACGAGCGCGGTGGCGATGGCGGCGAGGATGACGTGGAGGAAGGTGCGGCGTCGCATGGAGGGGCCAAGGATAGTGCAGTGCGACGACGGTCGCTGGCCCCTCGACAGGCTCGGGGTGTCGGTCGACAAGCTGGGGCCGCTCGACTTGCTCGGGATCATCGCTCGGGCCCTCGACAAGCTCCGGGTGTCGACGGGTACGATTCGCCCATGTCCGCCCCCGTCTCCCCGCTCCTCGAGAAGATCCGCGCCAGCGTCATCGGTGACGACCAGGTCATGCAGGGCCCCTACGGCCCGCGCCGGATGATCTACGCGGACTACACCGCCTCCGGCCGCGCGCTCTCCTTCGTCGAGGACTTCATCCGCGACGAGGTGCTGCCGCGCTATGCCAACACCCACACCGAGTCCTCCGGCACCGGGCTGCAGACGACCCGCCTGCGCGAGGACGCCCGCAGGATCGTCCGCGACGCGGTCGGCGGCGACGACTCCACCGTGGTGCTTTTCAGCGGTTCGGGCGCGACGTCGGCGGTCGACAAGCTGGTCCGCGTGCTGGGGCTGCGCATCCCCTGCCAGCTCGAGGACCGCTACCAGCTCTCGCGGCACATCCCGGAGGCCCACCGGCCGGTGGTCTTCATCGGGCCGTTCGAGCACCACTCCAATGAGCTGCCCTGGCGCGAGTCGATCGCCGAGGTCGTCACCATCAACGAGGACCGCGACGGGCACATCGACACCCTGCGGCTCGAGGAGGAGCTGCACCGCTACCGCGACCGCCCGCTCAAGATCGGCTCCTTCTCCGCCGCCTCCAACGTCACCGGCATCGTCACCGACACCGCCGCCATCGCCTCGCTGCTCCACCGCTACGGCGCGCTCTCGTTCTGGGACTACGCCGCCGCCGGCCCGTACACCGACATCGGCATGTGCCCGCAGCCGTCCGGTAATGATCTCGCCTACAAGGACGCGGTCTTCCTCTCGCCGCACAAGTTCATCGGCGGCCCGGGGACGCCCGGCGTGCTGGCCGTGCGCCGCGACCTGTTGACCAACCGGGTGCCCACCGTGCCCGGCGGCGGGACGGTGGCCTACGTCAACCCGGTGGAGCATCGCTACCTCGCCGACGTCGTCCACCGCGAGGAAGGCGGGACGCCGGCGATCATCGAGTCCATCCGCGCGGGCCTCGTCTTCCAGCTCAAGCAGGCGGTGGGGACCGAGCTCATCCGCCAGGCCGAGGAAGACTTCCTGCGCCGTGCGGTGCAGGCCTGGTCCGAGCAGCCGGCCATCGAGGTGCTCGGCAACCTGTCGGCGGAGCGGCTCTCGATCGTCTCGTTCGTGGTGAAGCGGCCGAACAACCGCTGGCTCCACCACAACTTCGTCGTCGCGCTGCTCAACGACCTCTTCGGCATCCAGAGCCGCGGCGGCTGCTCCTGTGCCGGGCCCTACGGCCACCGGCTGCTGGGCATTGGCTTGGAGCGCTCGCACCAGTTCGAGCGCGAGATCACCAAGGGCCACGAGGGGATCAAGCCGGGCTGGGTGCGCATCAACTTCAACTACTTCATCAGCGAGGCCGTCTTCCGCTACGTCGTGGAGGCGGTGGCCTTCGTGGCCGAGCACGGCTGGCGCTTCTTGCCGGATTACCGGTTCAACCCCGAGACAGGCCTGTGGCGCCATGAGCGCGGGCTGGTCGAGCCGCTCCTGCGCCTGACGGATCTCTCCTACGACCCGGCCACCGGCGAGCTGAAGCACCCGAGGCACGACGACAAGGCCTCCGAAGCGGCGCTCCCGGGCTACCTGGAGGCTGCGAGGAAGCTGGCGCTGTCGAAGCCCGACTGGAAGGAGTCCCCGCCCAAGGGGCTCACCGCGGATTTCGAGGCGCTGCGGTGGTTCGAGCTTCCGCCGCAGTGCGTGACGGGCTGACGACCTCAGGCCGTCCTGCGCCCGCGAACGGTGAGGCTGCGCACGCTCACGCCGCCCTTCTCGTAGGGCTCGGAGCGGCTGAGGACCTCGAGCTCCGCGAAACCTCCAGCCCGGATCGCTGCCTGGTACTCGTCCTCGGGGATCGCCCCGCCGTAGCAGGCGGCCCAGGCGGCCGGATCGTTCCGAACGGACTCGGGCAGCGTCTGCTCGGCGATGACGTCCGAGACCACGAAGCGCCCGCCGGGCTTGAGGACGCGGTGGATCTCCCGGTAGACCGCGGCCTTGTCCAACGCGTGATTGATGGTGCAGTTGGAGATGACGACGTCGGCCTGCGCGTCGGGGAGCTGGAGCGCGGCCAGGTCGCTCTTCACGAAGCTCACGTTGGCCAGGAAGGGCGGCACGCTCTTGCGCGCGGCGTCCAGCATCGCGTCGGTCATGTCGATGCCGATGGCCCGCCCGCTGCCGCCGACGAGCCCCGCGGCTTTGAGGACGTCGCGGCCCTTGCCGCAGCCGAGGTCGACGAAGACCTCGCCGGGCTTGGGCTCGGCATATCCGAGGGCATCGCCGCAGGAGAGCGAGCCGCAGCACGAGGAGGTGGCCAGGCCCGCGTAGCGTCCTTCGACCGCGGACTGCAACGTGGGGAGCTTGAGGTGGGTCATGGCGCGGGAATCCTAAGCGGAGTAGCGGGCGAGCAGGCCGGACGGAGCCATGCCGACGTGGTAGCCGACGATCTTGCCCGAGTCGATCTCCACGAAGCTCGGCGTCGCCATCACCTGGAGGGCACGGGCGGTGTCGGTCTCCTCGCTGACGTCGACGAGGAAGACGCTCTCGCTCTGCTGGCTCATCTCCTTCAGGCGTGGCGTCAGCGGACGGCAGGCGCCGCAGCCGGGGCTGTGGAAGTAGACGAGTGCCCGTCGCCCGCGGCCGACGTGCTGGCCCAGCGGCCCGGACAGGGTGGGGACGGCCTTGCCGGTCTGGGCGCGAGCCTTGAGCCGGACCGCGATCTGCATCCCGAACAGGAGCAGGAAGAAGGAGCCGACCGCGATGCCGAGGAACGTCATGAGGGTGCCCATGGAGGACCTCCAGACGTCTTGGAGCCTGCGGGCACGCCGGAGGATTCAACCCGAACGGCAGCGGTCCATGTTGATGGGTGCTGACATATCTTACGCAAGGCGGGACCACGAGCGCCGGCACGAGGCCGGCGATCCGAAAGCTCACTGGCCCAGCAGGTAGCGCACGGCCCGGGAGATGAGGGTGCCGGGGTCGAGCTCGTCCTCGAACTTGTTCGAGCTCGGCGCTCTCCCGCTCGGCCTTTCGGCGCGCCTTGGGGTCGTGCTCGAGGCCTTGCTGCGCCGCGCACTCCGGGCAGGCGGTAGTGCGCTCCGCGACGACCTGCTCGGAGACCGGGAACGGCCGGCGGCACAGGTCGCACCAGAAACGCTGGAAGGCTGCAGGCTCCTTGGCGGCTCGAGACTCGGAGTGGGAAGGCGGCTCGGGACGGGAGAGCGCGACGGATGCGCCGGCGATGGCTGCGGCCTGGAGCGTAGAGGCTTCGGGAGAGACGGCGGGGGTCGCGTCGTCGTCGGCCGCGGGCTTGCGGCCTCCCGAGGCCTGGACGAGCGCTTCGTAGGCGGCGGAGTCCAGGAAGAGCCCGCCGCAGCCCCAGCAGATGTCGACCATCACCAGGTGGGCATCGCGCGCGTCCATCGGGACCGAACAGCGGGGACAGAGCCGCTTCTTGGGGACCGACAGGCTGGTGTGGGAAGGCAGCTTCCCGCCCAGCTGCTCGAGCTCACCCTTGTCCAGCCAGAGCGCGTTGCAGCCGCTGCACACGTCGATGAGCACGCCCTCGGAGTCGACTTCGATCATCGACTCGCCGCAGGCAGGGCAGGTGAGCGGGAGGTTCATGCGCTGACCGAAGCACCTGGAACCCGGCTACGGACCTCGGCCTACTGCAGGGCTTGACCCGAGGCCCGCAGTCCGAAGCCCGAAGCCCCCTCCTCCGGCTCCGCCGGCTCAGTCGGCGAGCTTCACGATGTCCAGCGCGTAGTCGTAGTTCGCGGGCAGGTCGAGGTCGGCCTTCGTCATCGCCGTCTCGGTCGTGAAGACGTACGGCTTGAGGAAGTAGCCGTTGGCGTCCTTCTGCAGCGGCGCGGTGACGCGGACCTTGCTCCCGTTGGAGAGCGCCATCGGCTCCATGATGCCGAACTGGCTGATCTTCAGCTTCACCTTGCGCGAGGTCCCGTAGGTCAGGTCGAACTCGCGGTTCTCGGCGCTGGAGCCGGGCTTGTAGTTGGCGAGCGTGCCGTCGACCTGGACGTACTCGGACTCGCGGTCGGCGCCGAGCACCTCGTCGCCGATGACCTGCACCAGGGTCTCGCGCACCGTCTTGAGGTCGAGCGTCGTTGCGCCGCGGGTCATCGAGAACGCGGTGACCTCCTTGAAGCCGTTGCTCTCGATGACCTTGGTGGCCGTGAGATCGATGGTCGGGTAGCCGCTGGCGGAGGGGTCGGGGTAGATGGGGAACAGCGGCTTGGTGTTGCCGGTGACGACGAAGATGGCCGGCCCGCTCTGCTCCTTCTGCACGAAGAAGCCCTTCCAGTTGTTGGGCTGGTCGCGGAAGAAGGTCATGGTGACGCCCTTGACGCGGATGGCGCAGACGCCGCTCGCGGCGCGCAGGTCGGCGAGGGTGCCGTCGGCGTTGTCGGGGGCCTTGGTGGTGAAGCTGGCGTTGAAGTCGGCGGCCATCGTCGCGCCGGAGACGGCCTTGACGCCGCTGGCGCCGCCGGTGACGCGCAGGTGGTAGGTCCGCTCCAGCTCGAGCGTGGTCGCCGGGTCGAGCGTGAAGGTGACCGTCGGGTTGGCGGCCAGGTCGAGCGTGCCCTTCTCCGGGAACGCCAGGTCGGCGTACTTGCTCACCCGGAACGTGCCGGTGGTGCCGGGGTAGCTCAGGAAGAGCTTGGAGGGCTGCACGGGCTTGTTGAAGGTGACCGCCACGGTGGTGACCTGGCTGACGTCGGTCGCGGCGTCGGCGGGGGTGACCGAGACGACCTGCAGCGGCTCGGTGTCCGGGCCGGTTCCGGTGGTGAAGGTGGAGGTGAAGTCGTCGGCCATGGTGTTGCCGACCTCGTCCTTGACGCCGGTGGCGCCGCCCTTCACGACGAGCGTGTAGGTGGTGTTGGCGGTCAGCGCGGCCTGCGGGGTGAAGATGAACGACGGGTCGCCCGAGGCGTCGCGCTGCATCGCGACCGAGGAGCCGCCCGCGGAGAGGGTGACGCTGGTGCCGGCGGTGATGGTGGACTGCGCCATCTTCCTATTGAAGGTGACGACGACCGCGGAGTTGGTGGGCACGACGGTGGCCGCGGCGGCGGGCAGGACCGTCTTGACCTGGGGGGCCTGCGACGGCTCGACCCAGGCGGCGTCGAAGATGAAGGAGTAGTCGGCGGCCAGCGCGTTGCCGGCGAGGTCGTGGATGCCGGCCTTGACGGTGAACTTGAACTCGTCGCCGACGGTGAAGTTGGCCGCGGGCACGAAGAGGATGGTCGGGTTGCCGGTGGTGTCGAGCGTGCCGGGCAGCGCCTCTCCCTGCGGGTTGCCGTCCCACCACTCGATGAGCTCGAAGTCCGCGGCCGAGAGGGTGTCCAGGTCCACCGGCTCGCTGAAGGTGATGGAGATCTTGCGGTCGAGCGGGACGTCGAGGTCGCCGTCCTTGGGCGTGGTGGAGGCGACGGTGGGCGCGGTCTGGTCGGTGTTGTTGCCGCCGTCGGTCTTCGCCGGCTGGCCTCCGTCGACCGGCTGGGGCTGCCCCGCATCGCGCTGGACGTTGCCGGCGTCGCCCTCGGGAGGGTTCGACGCGTCATCGCCGGGGAGCACGGTGGTGGCGTCGGGGAGAATCTTCGTCTCCAGGCACGCAGGGGCGAGCGCGAGGCAGAGGAGCGCGAGGGGCAGGGAAGGGATCGGGAAGCGGAGCATGTTGGGTCCTTGCGGTCGGTGAGGCAGCGGCGCGAGGGCACCTTACCAGACCCGAGCGATCAGCGGGCCCGCGCGGTGGGGGGGAGGATGGCGCCGCAACCGGCCTGCCTGGCGAAGTCGGCGGCGCGCTGGCGCTCCTTGCTGCCCGGGCGCGAGCGGTCGTAGGCGGACTTGATGCCGGCGCAGACGTTCTGGTCGCCCACCGGCGGCGCGGCTCCGTTCGAGCGCTTGGGCCCCTCGGCGATCTCCACCGCCGCGCTGTGGAGCCCGGCTGGGAGGATTCGGGACTCCGCCTGCCGGACCTGCTCGACGAACATGAGGTTGGAGGCTCCGCGCAGCCCCGCGAAGCGCGACGAGATGACCGTCAGGTACTTGGAGAGGTCCCTGGCCAGCAGCCGCTCGGTCACCGGCAGGCCGGGCTCCGCGGCCTCGAGCGAGCGGATGGCCGCGGAGGCGTCCGCGGTCCGGTAGTACGCGAGCACGATCTCCGCCAGGCGCGGGTTGGGGTAGCGCTCGCGGATGAGCGTCGGGCCCGGGTCGCCGCCATCGCCGGCCTTGGACGCGTCGAAGCTCTCGGTGAAGAGGGTCGAGGGGCACGTCCAGGAAACCGCGGGGCGGTTCGGGCTGCGCGCCGCATGGTGGAACCGCAGCAGCGCGCCCGGATCCGGTCCGCCGGGAAGCCCGCAGGTCAGCTCGAGCGCCCGCAGGCAGGCGCCGGAGACCGCCTTCTCGAAGAGCCCTCCGGCGACGACCTCCTGGCACTCCTTCACCTGCTCCGCCGCGGCCTGCCGCGCGGCTTGGACGTAGAGCTCCTCGGCGGCACCGAAGCTCTGGGACTGGGCGTTGACGCGCCGAAGCAGGTCGAGCGCTTCCCCAGGCTTGCCTTCGGAGATCCGGTCGCTCGCGGAGGCCACGTAGCCCGGAGCCAACCGATCGCCGCGCTGGACTGCGTCCATGCCGGCGAACGCCAGGTCGGCGTCGAGGAGATCTCCGCAGCGCTTGACGCAGGAGACCGGATCGAAGGGCGCGGGGCCTGGCGCGCACCACGAGGTGCACTCGGTCTGGTGCCGGTTCGGGTCGAACCTGGCGATGGGCGTCGGCGTGACCGCGACCGGCTCCACGGGCAAAGGCTCCGGGTTCGACGCCTGATCGATGATCACCGCCGCGACCGCGACCGCGAACCCGCCGGCGACGAGGAGTGCGGTTGCTCGGCTCTTGCGAGGGGAGGGCGCTGGCGCGGCGTCGAGGACGGGCTCGTGCGCGACGGGGAAGACCGTCACGGGGGCGACCGCCTCGGGCCGCTGGGGTGCAGGCGCCGGTGCGGTCTCCGCCTGGGGCTTCGAGGTCTGGCCTGCGAAGCCCAGCTCGACGGACCCGAAGCAAATCCGGTCCGTCGCGGTGAGCTGGGCGGAGCTGACGCGCTGCCCGTTGACGAAGGTGCCCTGGGCGCTGCCCAGGTCGAGGAGGTTCAGGCGCGCGCCGATTCGGGAGAGCTGCGCGTGCCGTGGGCTCACCGACTCGTGGGCGAGGCAGAGATCGCTCGCCGAAGCGGAGCCGACGACCAGGCGGTCCTTCACCCAGGGGAAGCCCTGCCCGTGCAGCGCGCCTTCGGAGAGGACCTCGAGGACGGGCGGCTGCTCCAGTCGCACCACCCAGGTCCCGACGCCCAGCTCCTGGCCGGCGAGGAGCTCGGACCGCACCCCGTCACCCGCCGCCGGCTCGACCCAGACCCTGCCCTGGTCGTCAGGAACAATTCGGCACTGACGCGGGGCGCCCGCGGGAGCATCGAGGACGACGTCGCTGTCCTCGGCGCTGCCGACCTTCAGCTCCCCGGTGAGCTTGTAGGTGCGTTCCTGACCGTCCGCGCTGCAGAAGACGACCCTCGCCATCGCATCCTCGCCGTTCACGGGCCCGAGCTGTCCCGAGTATACGGGCTAGAAAGGCTTGGGCTGGGGGCGCTCCGGGCAGCCCTTCTCTTGAACCCTCTGCAGCGCCTGCCGGTGGACCGGGCTCTCGGCGAGCGTCATGTCGAGGACCGCCCTCGCCCCTTCACAGGCAGGCCATTCCTGGAGGATGGACAAGGCTTCCCTCTCCAGCTGGGCGAGTTGTTGGGTGAGCGCGGGGTCGGCGCGGTCGAGGCGGTACTGGGCGAGGATGACGGGGTAGCGGTCGGTGCCCTTCGCCCGCCCGAGGCGGTCGCGCAGCGCCTCCGTGAGCTGCTTCCTGGCATCGCGCAGGACCGGGCTCTCGAGCGGGGCGGGCAGGACCCGCTGCTCGGCCTGCTCCAGGCGCGCGAAGTCCTCGACGAGCGCGACCGGATCGTTCACGCCCCGGAGCAGGTCGGACAGGCGGTGGTGGTGGAGCTCGAGGGTCTGCAGGTCCCGGGCGAGCTCCTTCACGTCCGACAGCGGAGGCACGAGGCCCCAGAGCTCGGACTGCTGCAGCTGCTTGAGCGCGCTCATGGGATCGCCGCTGAGGAGGTACTGGGTCGCGACGTCCGAGAGCTCCGGGCGTGGATGCATGTGGCGGATGCTGGCCAGGTCCTGGCGGGTGGGCCTGAGCGGTCCGCGCCAACCGGGCTGCCCCCACTCCGGCGGGCAGGTGAACGGCGTATGGGCCCGCCCGACTTGCCGCGAGGCGACCTGGTAGCCCTTCGCCGTCTCCTCTTCGGGACCGCCCGGCCGGTTGCAGGTCGCCTCCATCGCCCGGCGGCAGGAGTCGAGGTAGGCGGACTTGAAGTCCTTCGCGTCGAGGTCCGCCCGGCAGGCGGTCTTGGCCTGCTCCGCGGCTCGCAGGCCGGCCTCGTGATGGACGGTTTGGGCCTTGGGGAGGACGCGGCTGTCGAGCGGGATCTGTTCGAGGAGGTCGCGCGCCTGCTCGGCCTTGCCGCTCGCGAGCGTCAGCTCCGCCTGCCGCAGCACGGCGAGGTCCTCGTGCTCCCGGCGGCACCGCCTGGCCTTGGAGCGCGCGTTCAGCCCGGGGTCGAGCTCCTGGACGTGCTCGCACACCACCGCGCACTGCTCGAGGTCATAGAGGCCCGACTCCGGATCGGCGAGGGCCAGGCACTTGGCCATCAGCGCAACGGCCGCGGTCTGCTTCACGGGCGGCGTCGGGTCGTCATCCAGGGCGTGGCTGCTGGCCGGGAACAGGGGCCTGACCCCCGGCTCAGCCAGGACGAGCAAGCCGATGCCGCCCGCCACCAGAAGACCCGCGACGAGCACGCCCACGCCCCCGCGCAGGCGCCTCGGCGCGGGCGGCACGGCCGCGCGGTGCGCTCGCTCAGGCTCGCGCAGGATGGCGGGCGCCTTGGAGACGGCGCCGGCGAAGGTGACCTCGATCTCGCCGAAGCGGAGGACGTCGCCGGGCTCGACGGTCGCCGTGCTCACCTGGGAGCCGTTGACGAAGGTGCCGCCGCTGCTCCCCAGGTCCAGCAGGCTCAGCTTGCCGGCGACCTTGGAGAGCTGGGCGTGCCGGGCGCTGACGGAAGGGTGGTCGATGAGCAGGTCCGCCGTGGGCCCGCTCCCGACGAGGACCCGGTCCTGGTCGAGGGGGTGGGAGAAGAGCTTCCGGGGCGAGGCGACGACGAGCACCAGGGCGCGGTCGACCGTGGCGGTCCAGCGGCCCAGGGTGACGGCGGCTCCCTCTGGGACCTGAACCTTGTCGGCGATCTTTTGCCCCGCCAGGTAAGTCCCGGTCGTGCTGCCGAGGTCCTCCAGCCAGACGGCGCCTCGTGCGTCGAGCGTGAACCGGCAGTGGCGCCCGGCCACCGAGGGGTCTGCGAGCACCAGATCGGCCTCGGCGCTGCCGACGGTCGCTGTCGAGGCGAGCTCGAGCGTGCGTTCCTGGCCGTCGGCACTGCGGAAGAACAGCCGCGTCATCGCTCCCTCGCCATGCGTCGGCCCTCCCAAGCGCTGCGAGTATACGCCCGGGCTCGCATGGCCTCGCACCCCCGGGGCCCTGTATCTTCGTCGCTCGATGAGGAGCCGAGACATGGCCGACCAGGTCCGCTGCAAGAAGCACCCGGCCGTGGACGCGGGCTGGACCTGCAATTGGTGCCACGCGCCGCTGTGCCCCGACTGCACCGCGCTCAGCTTCGCCGGAGGTGGCTCTCCGGTTCCGCAGTGCTGCCTGTGCGGCGGACAGGCCCAGCCGATCCTCCGCAAGCGCAGCGACTTCCCCTACCTGCAGCGCCTGCCTGGCGCGCTCGTCTTCCCGCTGAGCAAGTCGGGGCTGCTGACCATCCTCGCCGCCGGGCTCGTCGTCTACGTCTTCCGTCTGGCGGGCTTCCGTGGGGCCGTCTTCGCCCAGGCCATCCTCTGGACGTACGTCTTCTCGCTCATCCGGGCGGCGGCGAACGGCAAGACCGAGATCGAGCCGCCGGACATCTCCGGTCTGGGCGACATCTTCGGCCCCGCCTTCCACGGCGGTCTGGCGACGATGATCGTATGGCTGCCTGCGCTCCTCTACGGAATCTTCATCCGCCCCGCCGTCTGGCCCGAGGCGCCGCCGGAGTACGACACGGTGGATGTCCGGAAGATCCGGACCGGCGGGGCGCCAAGCCGGACGCGGGGCGCCGCGGTGCCGACGAGCCCGACGGCAGCGCCAGCCCAGCCCACCGCGGAGGAGGCCGCCGTGGGAGGGGAGGAAGGCTTCGACGAGGGAACGCCGGACCAGCCGGACGCCATCGACGGCGCCGCAATCCCCGCGGAAGGAGATCAGGTCGCACCCGAGGCGGCTCCCTCGGCCCCGCCCAAGGCCGGCAAAGGGCCTCCGCCCCTTCTCCTCGATCCCTTCCTCTGGCTCATCCTCCTGTTCGGCGTGTTCTACGCCCCGATGTCGCTGACCATCGCGGCCTCGGGCGGCTCCTGGCTGGACATGCTCAACCCTATCCGCGTCTTCGCGGTGGCACGGCGGGTCCCGGGCGACTACGCGGTCCTCGTCGGCACGGCTTGCGCGGTGGTGCTGATGATGGGGTTCGCCTCGGTCCTCGGGTCGCTCGTCGACCGCATCCCCATCCCCGTCATCCCAGGGTGGATCGCCGGGATGATCTCGACCTACCCGGCGCTCGTCGCCGGGCAGGCGTTCGGACTGTTCCTCTACGTCCGCGGCGCCGAGATCGGCTACCTGCCGCCGGGAGAGGCCTTCGAGCAGACGGGGAGCACGGCCGTGCCTCGCGGCGTCGCACCTGGGACCAGCGTCGCGACCTCGCCTGCGCCATCGCCCGCAGCGGCAGCCGCCGAGCCCGTGGGCTCACCCCTCGCCGCTCGCTTCGGGCCCGCGGTCGGAGCGGCCGCTGCATCGCCAGCCCCGGCTGGACAGGACGATTCGCGCTATGCGCCCATCGCGCTCGACGACGAGCCTTCGGCCGCCCCGGCCGCGGCGCCCGTCCCTCTGCCCCAGGCCCTGCAGAAGGCGATCGCGGCCAAGGATCTGGCTCGGGTCGCCCAGCTGTACTCCGGCGCCCAGGAGCCGCTGCCGGCCGCGCTGCACTACGAGGTCGGCCGCGCCGCCGGAGGCGCGGGGAACAACGCCCTGGCGCTCCAGGCGCTCAAGGCGGTCGTCCAGGTGGCGCCACAGGACCCGCTGGCGCCCAGGGCGTTGGTCCTGGCGGCGCGAATCTACGGCGAGCGGATGAAGGACGCGGCGACGGCGGCGAGGATCTATTCGCACGTCGTCGCCAGGTATCCGGGCACGGAGGCGGCGACCTTCGCCCAGCAGCGCCTGTCCGCCGCGCCGCCGCCGGCACCCGCGAAGTAGGGAAGTGCTGAAGGTATGTCGGCGGCCACCGACATACCTTCTGCAAATGCTGATCGATGCCTAGGCCTTACGGCCGACCTCGCGCGAGGCGGTCTGCATGCGGCGCAGCTCGTCCAGGTATTCGCGGCTGGGGTGCAGCTCGAGCACCGCGTTCATCTGGTCGAGCGCGAAGACCCACTCGTGCCGCATCTCGGCCAGGCGCGCCTGGTCGTAGACGAGGCGCGCGGCGTAGTCGAGCCGCACGTCGGGGAAGGTGCTGGCGCGGTAGGCCTTGCGGCCCGCGGGGGTGCTGATGACGTCGTAGCAGCGCTCCATGTGCGACCAGATGGCCTCGGCGGTCTGGGGCGAGAGCTTGTGCGCGTAGCTGCCCGGGCCGTACTGCGCCATGAGGCGCTGGTAGGTCTTCTCGATGGTCTGCGGCGAGCTCGAGAGGTGCAGGCCCATGGCGGTGAAGTGGTCCTGGACCTTGATGCGCGTGAGCGTGGTCTGCATCTCGTCGACGAGCAGGTTCTGGCGCGGCGGCGCCTCGCCCCACTCGATGCCGCCCAGCACCTGCAGCAGGAAGACCATCTGCCAGGTGCTGCGCGCCCCCACGCCGCTGTTGAGCACGTCGTCGAGCACGTACTGGCCGCTGAGCATGCGCGTCGCCACCCGCAGCTGCACGTCGGAGAGCCCCACCGAGCGGGCGAGCAGCTCGCCGCGGCCCACCATGCGCGGCGCCTGGCCCTGGCGGCCGGACATGGCGTCGGCGTACTCGGTGTCGATGTAGCGCTTGGTGTACTCCTTGAGCAGCGCGAAGCCGAAGGCCTGGGCCATGTTGCGGTTGCGGACCTTGGGCTCGGCGGCCAGGACCTTGATCTCGTAGGCGCCCTCCGCCTCGGAGAGCGTCTTGGTGGCCGAGTCGACCGGGACCGCCGAGGCCACGAAGTCGCCGCGGACGACGTAGACCTCCACGTCCTTGCCGGACTTGGCCTTGAAGTGGACGGCCAGCACCTCGGCCTTGCGGGTGAACAGCGCCATCAGGATGCAGATGGAGGCGGGGGTGGCGAGCTCGGCGTCGCTCGGCGCGCGGGTCAGCGGCAGGTTCAGGAACTCCTTGGGCAGGGTCGGGTTCTTGAACGTGCCAGCAGGCCGCAGCGCCGCGGCGATGCGAGATGCGGTCTGGGTCGGGCTCGGACGATAGCCGGCTTGCGTCTGGCCCGAGTGGACGGCTGTCTGGGGAACGCTGCCGGGAACCAGCGGCTGAACGGCATGGGGCGCCGCCGCGGGCGCTGCTCCCGTCGCTGCCTCCGGTCCGGAGCCGGAGACGGAGACGGTGGGACCGAACGCCATGGGAGCGCCGGCCGAACCAGGCCCGGCGGCGGGCGGGCCGAAGGCCAAGGGGGCCGCGGACGAACCGAGACCAGCGGTGGGCGGTCCGAAGGCCATCGGCGCAGCAGGCGAGCCAGGACCGGCGGCGGGAGGCCCGAAGGCCATCGGCGCAGCGGACGAGCCGGGGCCGGCGGCGGGTGGGCCGAACGCCATCGGGGCGGTCGGGGAGGCGCGAGGCGCGGGCGGGTCCAACGCCGCGTTGGCGGCCTGGCTCAAGCGGACGCGCAGCTCGGGATCGAAGGGGACGAAGCGCAGGAGCGCGTCGTCGCCCATGAACGAGGTGACCTCGGCCTTGAGCGCGATCTCCTGGTAGCCGGGGACGCGGAGGACGAGCTCGAGCTTCTCGAAGGGTTGGAGCCTGCGCTGGGGCGAGACGAGGATGGCGCCCTGGGACAGGAACGACTTGTGGCTCTCGCGAAACGCCTGGGCGTTGGCAAAGAGGACGTGGCCGTCCGTCTGGAGGATGGGCATCCCAGCCATCGAGTGGCACCCCGGCCCTTTAGGAAACGTCGGCCGCCATCCTACGTCCCCTCGGCAACACGGGCGAATTCCGCGCCTGGCCAGCGGCCGGCCCCGAGCGGGGATGGAAGATTTTTCGGTGCGGTTCTGAGACAGTCCGGGCAGACCATGACCCCTTCGTCGAGCTCGTCGCGCTGGAAACGTGCCCTGCGCACCGTCTTGTGGGACGAGGCGTGGATCGTGGTCGGGCTCGCCCACGTCCTGCTGGCGCTCTGGCTGGTGCAGGGGCCGCTCGTCCTGAACAAGTACCCGACCTTCGCGCAGCTCCTGAAGCAGGGCCTGCTCACCGCGGAGGAGGCGTCGGCGCCCAGCCCGGGTTACCTCCTGCTCAACCTGGTCCTGCCGCCGCTGGGGCTCAAGGTCCTGCACCTGCTGGCCGCGTTCGCGGCGATCCGCGCCATCCACCGTCTCGCCCGGGCCTTTCTCGGGGTGCCGGCGGCGCTCGTCGCGTCGGTGGCGTTCGCCCTCGCGCGTCCGGTGTTCGTCTACGAGCACGTCCTCGAGCCCGATTTCCTGCTGGGGGCCTTGCTGGTGTGCGGCCTCGAGGCGAGCTGGCTGGGTGGGCGCTGGCTGCGCTGGTTCGGTGTCCCAATGCTGGGCTTCGCGGTCGCCTTGCGGCCGACCGTCGGCCCCGCGGCTGCCGTGGCCGTCGCGGTCGCGCTGTGGCAGGCGACGAGGCAGGGCAGCCGAGGCGTGCGCGGGCTGTGGCCCTGGGCGGTCTCGCTGGCCGCTTCCGCGCTGCTCGCCGCGGGACCATCCCTGCTGATCCGTTCCTCGGCGCAGGGAGAGTCGGCCTTCGGCGGCACCATGAGCTCCGGCGCGGTCGCGTTCATGGGCGCGCGCCCCGAGAGCAGCGGCGACGGAGGCGTCTACCCGTACGTGCTCAAGCTGCTGGAGAAGCAGGTGGGCCCGACCCAGAAGATGCCGGACTTCGGCCACGAGCTCTTCCGCCGCATGGCCCGGACTGCCAAAGGGAGCGCGCTGACCGCTGCCGAGTGCCAGGACTACTGGATGGGGCTGGTGTCGCGATTCCGCGCCGAATACCCCGGCGCCTTCGCCCACCTCCACCTGCGCAAGCTCGCGTTCGCGCTCACCGGATCGCAGGCCATCGACCTCGGAGGAGCGCGGGCCATCGACTACCGCCTCGCCTCCCGCCACGTCGGGCTCGACGCGCGGTGGCTGTCGGTGCTGGCCCTGGCCGGGCTCGGGGCGTTCCTGGCGCTCGCCCGGGTCGGTCGATCGCTGGCCGTGGTCTTCGCGGTGCTGCTCGGCTCCCTCGCGCTCTTCTACGTCACCAGCCGATACCTGGTGATCCTGGTGCCGTTCCAGGCCCTCTTCATCGGGGCCCTGGCCGCGCTCGCGCTCGAGCGCCGCTGGCAGGCCGCGGTCGCCGCGGCGGCGGGGCTGGCGGTAGCAATGGCCCTGGTCTTCTGGTGGCCGGTGGTGGGCAACGACCGGTACGCGCAGCGCCTGGAGGCGGCGGCCGTCCGATGGCTGGAGCTGGATCAGCAGCGGGCTGCGCGCAACCTGCCGGGGCTGCAGGGCGCGCTCCGGGAGGCGCTGGCCGACCTGCCGGACGGGGAGTGGGAAGGAGATTTCCGCCTGACCGCGTTCGAGGCGCCCGAAGCCGCGAGGAAGGCGGCTCAGTTGGCCGAGGAGCGCTGGGGAAAGACCAGCCCGATCGACGCCTCCTTCCTGGTCCGCCTGCACGAGAAGGCTGGCGACTGCGAGAAGGCCGAGGGGCTGGCAGCGACGCTGCCCGTCCCGCTGTTCGTGGCCGGCTACTACGACCTCCCGCTCGATCCGTTCCTGGCGGTGGCGCGCTGCGCGGCCTCCCGCGGCGACTGGGCGGGCACGGCCCGGTGGGCCCAGAAGTCCCTGGACAACCTCCCCGGCAACCGCGAAGCGCTGGCCTTGAAGCTGGCGACGGCGCGGCGAGTCGGCGATCAGGCCACCCTGGCGTCGGCGCAGCGGGAGCTCATGGCGCTGCACGACTTCACCTCCGCGAGGCTCGCCCTCGCGCAAGCGCTGCGGATCACGGGGCTCGATCGGGACGCCGAGCAGCTGATGGCCGGCATGCAGAGCCAATTCCCGGACTTCTTCTTCTTCCGCTACGAGCACGCGCTGCTCCTGGCCCAGCAGCAGCGCTGGCCCGAAGCCGCCCGCGAGCTCGAATCTGGCGATGGAGTCGATGGGCCGCTTCAGCTACCACGTCCGGCCCTTCGAGCCCGGGCTGGAGGCGATGGCGCGCGAGGCCGGGGAGGACCGGCAGGTCGCCCGCGCCCGAATCCGCATCCTGGCCCGGCTGGGGCGCGTCGCCGAGGCCGAGGTCCTGGCGCGGGAGTGGTCGGAGCGCACCGGGGGCGAAGCGTCGTTCGCCGACCTCGTGCGCTCGCTGTCCGTCTGGTCGCGTTGACTCCGGGCGCGGCCGGCAATACACCCGTCAGCATGCTCGCCATGGATCTCGTCGAACGGCTGCGGACCCTCTCCCCAGCCGCTGCCAACCTGGTGATGGGCCAGGCCCTGCCGCTCATCATCCCGCTCGCCGGCGGCCTGGGAATCCGCGTCGAGGAGGTGTCGTCCGCGCGCTCCGTGGCGACGCTCCCGCTCAAGCGCCGCACCCGCAACCACGTGGGCTCGGTCTACTTCGGCGCGCAGATGACGCTGGCCGAGCTGACCATGGGGCTGCTCCTCTTCAAGCTCTACCCTCCGGGACCGTACGGGATGCTGGTCAAGCGCGTGGAGGCCGACTTCCTCGCCAAGGCCAAGGGCAGGCTGCGCGCGGTCTGCGAGCTGCCGCCGGACGTCGCCGCGGAGCTGGCGAAGGTCGAGACCAGCGCGGACGGGAAGGCCGAGGCCTGGGTGCCGGTGCGGCTCAGCACCAAGGACGGGGAGGTGACCACCACCCGCTTCCTCGCGGCCGTGAAGAAGTTCAAGAAGGGCCCGTAGCCGGAGGCATCCCGTGCCCATCGTTCGCATCGACATGCTCGCCGGCCGCACCCGCGAGGCGAAGGACGCGCTCATCGCCAACGTCACCCGCGCCGTCGTCGAGTCCATCGGCTGCCCGGTCGAGGCCGTCCAGGTGCTTCTGTACGAAGTGGACCAGGCCGACTGGGCTCGCGGCGGGGTCAGCCACGCGAAGAAGGCGGCGGCTGGGCCGGCCAAGCCCTGAGCCCGCGGCCGGGCTCGACGTGGTCCTACGCGTGATCTGGAGAGGCGCTGGCCGGGCTCAGGCAGGCTGGATTCTCACCCGAGTCTCGTGCATCGCCGCGGCCTCGCCCAGGTCGGTGGTGAGCGCCTCTCGGAGTTGGTTGACCCCCTGCAGCTCGCCGCGCCAGCGCGCCGGGTTGAGCAGCAGGACGTCGCGGCGCACCTCGGGGTCGGCCTCGAGCCGGACCCGAAGCGTCCCGACGCGGCTGACGAGCGTCGCGTGATCCCCGCCGCACAGCCCGCGCTCCCGAAGCGTGTCTGGATGCAGCCGCGCCACGGGTTCGGCCGGCAGCCGCTCCTCGAGCGCCTGCGCATTGACCATGTGCAGCGTCTTGGTCGCCACCAGGTGGAGCTCGCCGCCTTCGAGCGGCGCGGGCAGCGAGGCCGCCTGCTGGACCAGCTCGACCTTCCCGGAGGGCGTCGCGAACCGGCCATCGGCAAACGGCACCTCCGCGACGCCGGGCAGCTTCCGCGGGCGCTCGCGCAGGGAGGCGAGCGAGATGCCGGAGCGCTCGAGCGGGCCGAGCATCCGCGCGATGAGCTGCTCGGAGGTGCCGGCGAGCGCGTCGCCGAAGCCCAGGCGGTCGGCGAGCCCCTGGAGGATCTGTCCGTCGGTGCGCGCCTCGCCCAGCGGCGGGACGACGGCCTGGGTCGCCCCCAGCCAGGTGTGGCCGTAGGAGGTCACGAGGTCGTCCATCTCGAGGTAGGTCGTGCAGGGCAGCACCAAGTGCGCCTCCTGCGCGGTGGCGGTCATGAACTGCTCGACGCAGACGACGAACTCCAGCGAGCGCAGCGCCTGGACGACCCGCCCCGTGTCGGGCGCCGTGGAGGCCGGGTTCGCGCCCATCACGACTGCGACCTGCAGCCGGGGATCGGAGGCGGCGAGCATCTCCTCGCCCAGGCGGGGCAACAGCAGCTGGCGGCGCTCCGCCCGGGGTGCCTCCTGGATCGCCGAGAGGTCGAGGCCGGTGTCTCGCCCGAAGTCGGTCTGGACCCCGCCGCCCGAGCGGCCGACGTTGCCGGTGAGGGCGGCGATGGCGTCGATGTGGCGGACCGCCGCCCCGCCGCCGCGCCAGTAGCTGGGCCCGAGCCCGACCATGGTCGCCAGCGGACGGGTCGAGGCATAGAGCTCGGCCAAGGCTTCGATCGAGGAGGCGGGCAGGTCGGTCGCTCGCGACGCCTCGGCGAGGGTCTGCGACATCGCGAGGCGCCGGTAGCCCTCGAGCCCGGCCACGCGGCTCGCCGCGAACGCCTCGTCCACGCCGCCGCGCTCCAGCAGCAGCCGGCCGACAGCGAGCGCCAGCGCCGCGTCGCTACCTGGGCGCAGCTGCAGGTGGAGGTCGGCCTGGCGCGCGGTGGCGCAGCGGACCGGGTCGATGACGACCAGGCGGGCGCCGCGCGTCGTCCGCGCCTCCTTGACGAACGGCATCACGTGCGGCCGCGTCACCGCGACGTTCTTGCCCCACAGGACGAAGCCGGAGGCGTGGGCCAGGTCCTCTGGGGCGTGGGTGGCGTCGCCTCCGAAGTCGAGGTGCGCCGCGGCGCCGACGGCCTCGACGGAGAGCCCGCCGCGGGTGGTGGTCGCCCCTCCGAAGTGGGCCCAGAAGAGCTGCTTGAGCACCCGGCCCACCCAGCCACGCAGCCCGGAGTAGCTCAGGGCCACCACCGACAGCGGACCCGACTCCGACCGCGCCTTCGAAAGCTTCTGCGCCGTGAGGTCCAGGGCGTCGTCCCAGGAGAGCCGCTCCCAGGCGCCACCGGGAGTGCGCCGCAGCGGGTGCAGCACGCGGGAGGGGTGCGCGAAGCGCTGCAGGTACTCGCGGCCCCGCGCGCAGAGGAAGCCGCGGGTGACGCCGTGCTCGGGGTCGCCGCGGTGGTCGACGAGCCGGCCGTCCTCGACGGTGGCCACGATGCCGCACGAGTCCGGGCAGTCGCGGTTGCAGGTGGTCCGAAGGAGCGTACGCATGTTGGGCCTTCAGCGAGCGTCGCGGCCGGCGGCGCCGATTTGCCGCAGCCACGTCTCGACCTTGCTGCGTTGGTACGACTCCTCGGGGCCCTGCAGGTCGAGGATCGCCTGGCGGGCCAGCGCGATCGCGCGCGGCTCGTCCTGGCCGGCGCCCCGCAGGGCCCGGGCGAGGGCGAAGCGGGCATGGCCGCGGCCCGGCCGGTCGGAGGTGCGGTCGGCCAAGGCGATGGACTCCTCGGCCAGCGGGATGGCCTCGGCGTGGCGGCCCAGCGCGGTGAGCGCCTCGGCCCGCCCGTAGAGCGCGAACCCGAGGGTCACGACGTCGAGCTGCTCGCGCCGCTCCAGGCAGGGAACGTAGAGCGCCTCGGCCCGCGCGGGCTCGCCCTGCTCCACGAGCAGGGCCGCGCGCAGGAGATCGACCCAGAGGGCGAAGGAGTAGGTGCCCTCGCGGATGGGCGCCACCACGGCCTCGGCCCGGGCCAGTGCCTGCTCGGCGCGCGCGAGCTCGCCGAGCGCCATGTGCGCCGAGGCCATGTTCCCCCAGGCCAGCGCCAGGGTCGTCGGCTCGACGAAGTGCGCGCGCTCCAGGGCGGCGGCCACCTGTTGGTACTCCGCCAGGGCCTCGCGGTGGCGGCCCTGTCGCTCCAGCTCCGTCGCCAGGTCGTTGCGCGAGCTGGCCACCAGCGGCGAGTCCGGCCCGTGGTTGCTCGTCGCCACCTCGATGCCCCGCCGGTAGAGCCGCAGGGACTCCGCTCCGTGATCCTGCAGGCTCTCGAGCGCCGCGAGCGCCGGGACCACCGCCTGCTCCAGGTCCTCGGGCGTGCCCAGCCTGCGCAGCCAGGCCGCGGTCTGCTGGGCCACCGGCTGGGCCTTTTGCGCCTCGCCCGCGCCGATGGTGAAGAAGTTGAGCAGCGTCAGCCGGGCGGTCAGGCTCGCGCGGTCGTCCCCCGCCTCGTCGGCGTCGAGGATGGCCTGGCGCAGCACCTGCTCGGCAGCTTCGCCCGGGCCTTCGTGGTTCCACAGGGCCCAGCCCAGCGACTGACCGATCAGGCTCGCCTGGGCCTGCGCACCCGCGGCCCGGGCGTCGCGCACCAGGGCCGGGGCGTCGGCCACGACCTGCGCCGCTCGTCCCAGCGCGTTGAGCACGTCCATCCGCTGGCTCGCGGCGGCGAAGAAGCGCCGGCGCTCCTCGGTGACGGCGGGGCGACGCTGCGCCGACGGGCGCAGGCAGCCGTCGGGCCGCCCCAGCTGCTCCAGCGCCGCGCCCAGGTACGCCCGCGCGTCCACGCCCGGCTCCGACAGCAGCTGCACGGTCGCGTCGAAGCGCAGCGCGTAGTCCTCGAGGCAGTCGGTCGCTTCGGACGGCGGGGGTGCGCCCCGGCGGGCCCCCTCGCAGCCGTCCTGGCGGCTGCGCTGCCACAGATCCAGTCCGCCCTCGAGCGCCTCGCCGGCCGCAGCCTGGTCGCGCGGGTCGACGCCTGCGCGCGCGAGCGCCCCGGCGAGCTGGTCGCGACGGTGCAGCGGGAAGAGCGTCCGCCTCGCCTCCTGGGACTCGCGCTGGCAGCGGGTCTCCTCCTCCCGCCACTGCCAGGCGAGGTAAGCAGGCAGGCCGAGGGCCGCGCACGCCGCCACCAGGGCCAGCGCGGCCCGCCCCGCCCGGGCGACCGGATCGCGCCGCAAGGCGGCGAGCAGCTCGGCCATCGAGGCGAAGCGGTCTTCGGGCCGCCGGGAGAGCCCGCGCGCGAGGGCGCGGCGTAGATGGAAGGGGAGAGAGCGTGGCGGCGCGGGGGGCGGGGCGACGAGGACGGCGTGGCGCAACGCCTGCAGGTCGAGCCCTGCAAAGGGACGCTCCCCGACCAACGCCTCCCACAGCGCCACGCAGAACGCGAACTGATCGCTGCGCGCGTCGGTGGCTCCGCCGGCGAGCTGCTCGGGCGCCATGTAGGCCGGGGTGCCGACGATGGCGCCGGCCACCGTCGGGACCGAGCCCGAGATGGGGCCCGCCGCGAAGGGCGCCAGGGCCGCGGCCATCGCCGGCTCCGGGCTGGGCCGCTCCTCGACGACCCGCGCGGTGCCGAAATCGGTGACCCGCACCCGCCCGGTGCGGTCGACGAGCACGTTCTCGGGCTTGAAGTCGCGGTGGACCAGGCCCGCGGCATGGGCGGCGGCCAGCCCCTCGCCGGCGGCGAGCAGCAGCGCGAGCGCCTCGCGGGGCGCTCGCTTCTTGGCCGCGAGCCAGTCGCGCAGCGTCGTGCCCTCGACCAGCTCCATCGCCAGGAAGAGGGCCTGCTGGTGGACGCCGACGTCGAAGACGCTGAGCACGTTCTCGTGCGAGAGCCGCGCCATGGCCTGGGCCTCGCGCTGCAGCCGCGCCCGGGCGGTCTCCGGGGTCTCGTCCCCGAGCTTGAGCAGCTTGATGGCCACCTTGCGGTCGAGCTCGGGATCGTAGGCCGAGTAGACCGTGCCCATCCCGCCCTCGCCCAGGAGGTCGAGCACGAAGTAGCGGCCGACCGCCGCGCCGCGGGGCAGCAGCGGCTGCCGGCGCTGCTCGCTGGAGGCGAGCGTGGTGCGCAGGTCGGCCGGGTCGGCGGGTGGCGCCTCGGGGCCTTTCGAGAGGGGGTCGACCACGCGCCGATTATCCGACGCTCGAGCGCGCCGGCCAATGGCGGGCGCGCGAAGGCGCTGACCTAGGACAGCCGGTTCTTGCCGTTGAGCGCCGCCACCCGGTAGGCCTCGGCCATGGTGGGGTAGTTGAAGGTGGTGTCGATGAAGTAGTCGAGCGAGTTGCCTGCGCCGGGCTGGGCCATGATCGCCTGGCCGATGTGGACGATCTCCGCGGCCTGGTAGCCGAAGCAGTGCACGCCCAGGATCTGCAGGGTGTTGCGGTCGAAGAGCAGCTTGAGCATGCCCACGGTCTGCCCGGTGATCTGCGCGCGGGCCAGGCTCTTGAACGGGGAGCGGCCGACCTCGTAGGGGACGTGCGCGGCGGTCAGCTCGCGCTCGGTGGGGCCGATGGAGCTGATCTCCGGGCTGGTGTAGATGCCGGTGGGGATGAGCTTGGCGAGCTGGTGCTGGCTCGCGGGGTCGGCGATGTGCCGCGCGGCGAACCGGCCCTGGTCGTAGGCCACGCTCGCCAGCGCCGGCGGGCCGGACAGGTCGCCCACCGCGTAGAGGTGCGGGACCTTGGTGCGGTAGTGCTCGTCGACGGCGACGTTCCCGCGCGAGTCCGCGGTCAGGCCCACCGCCCCCAGGTTGAGCGCCTCGCTGTTTCCGGTCCGGCCGTTGGCCCACAGCAGCGCGTCGGTCTTGATCTGCTTGCCCGACTTGAGGTGCATGACGACGTTCTTGTCGTCCAGCACCTCCACCCGCTCGCACTCCTCGTCGTGGCGCACCATGATGCCCTGGTCGCGCAGGTGGTAGGAGAGGGCGTCGATGATCTCGTCGTCCAGGAACGACAGGAGCTTCGAGCGCGTGTTCACCAGGTTCACCTTCAGGCCCAGGCTGCGGAACATCGAGGCGTACTCGCAGCCCACCACGCCGGCGCCGTAGACCAGCATGTTCTGCGGCGTGTGGTCGAGGCGCAGGACGGTGTCGGCGTCGAAGATGGCCGGGTGGGTGAAGTCGACGTCCGGCGGGCGGTAGGGGCGCGAGCCGGTCGCCAGCACGAAGCTCTTGGCGGCGACGCGCACGCGCGCGTCGTCCTCGCCCACCACCTCGATGTGCAGCGGGTCCAGGAAGCGGGCCACGCCGGTCATCAGCTCGACCCGGTTGCGCTCGTAGAAGTCGTGGCGCATCTCCACCTGGCGGTTGATGACCGAGCTGGCGCCGCGCAGCAGCGCCGGGATGTTGAGGGGGATCTGCGGCATCACCGAGCGCACGACCGCGTGGTGGCGGAAGTCGGAGAGCTGCTGGATGGCGTGGCGCAGCGCCTTGCTGGGGATGGTGCCCCAGTGCGTGCAGCCGCCGCCCACCTGCGGGTAGCGCTCGACGACCAGCACCGACCTGCCCAGCTTGGACGCCTGCATCGCGGCCCCTTCGCCGCCCGGGCCACTGCCGATCACCACCACGTCGAACTGGCGCTCCAAGGTCAACCTCGTCGATGAGCGGGAACGGAGGTCACTGTAGCGGCGGGGGGAGGGCCGCGCCACGGGGGCAACGCAGCAGACGGGAGAGTCGTCGGGTGGCTTGAGCAGGCGAGATCAGGGACGCCGCTGCTTCGACTGCTCCAACAGCTGCGCCAGGTTGCGCCGGTACAGGTCGCGCGTGGGCGCCAGCTCGATGGCCTTGCGCAGGAGCGACTCGGCCTTCGTGTAGTCCTGGCTGGCCTTCACCAGCACCAGCGCCAGGCGGTTGTAGAGCGGGGCGGGCTCGGTCGAACCCGCGAGCGCGGACTCCAGCACCTGGATGGCCGCCTTGAGCTCGCCCTTGTTCTCCAGCTCGATGGCCTGCTGCAGCGGCGGCAGCTGGGACGTCGGTGGCTTGGTGGGCTGGCGGAAGGTCAGCACCTTCGCCGTCCCCATCTTGCCGAGCACCGTCTTGGCCGGGACCGCCGATTCCACCAGCTTGAGCACCCCGCGGCCCGCCAGCGAGGAGAGGAGCGACTGCATCTCGGCGGTCTGCTTCCCGGTGATGCCCGCCAGGGTCTCGATGTCCGCCACGCCGTCGACCAGCGACAGGACGTAGGCCTCGAAGCTGGTGAGGGGGTGCTTGGCCAGGTCGAGCACGCCCTCGACGACGGGGATCCACGTGGGGTCGGGCGCGCCGAGGTTCTGGGCCGGCGGGTGGGGATCATGGGCGCCACAGCGCGGACAGGCGCGCTGGTCCGCGTTCATCGGCGCTCGACACTTCGGGCAGGCTCGAGGTGGCATTCGCGAGAACATTTATGCCCACGGCTGCGGGGTTGCCGCAATGGGGTGGGAACGACCCCCGGCAGCCATGCGGCACGGTACGATGCGCGCTCGCGGAGGGTTCCATGAACGCCGGTCGCTCGCTCTTGCCTCGGATGGCGATGTTCCTCGGGTTGGTCCTCGCTGGCTGCAGCGGGACGGTGGTGGGGCCGCCGGGCCCCGACGCCGGAGCCGCCAAGGCGGATGCTGCGCCCACGCCGTCCGCTGACGGGGCCGTTCCGGGTGGGGATGCTCAGACGAGCGCGGGCGAAGACGTGGGGCTCGCACCGGGCGCCGATGCTGCGACGGCGGGCGCCGACGCCGGCCGGCCCGCGGACACCGGGCCGGAGTTCGGGCGTGAGTTCTTCGTGGCGACGGACGGCGACGACGGCAACCCGGGGACGCTGGAGCAGCCCTTCGCGACGCTGGAGAAGGCGCGGACCGCCGCTCGCGCGGTCCTGCAGGCGGGCGCGCCCGAACGCGGGGTCGCGGTGACGCTGCGGGCGGGCCTGTATCCGCGGGCGGCCACGTTCACCCTCGGCAGCGCGGACAAGGGTACGGCGGAGCGCCCGATGGTCTACCGCAGCCGTCCGGGCGAGCGCGCGCGGCTCGTCGGCGGCCGGGCGCTTCCCTCGACAGCCTTCACGGTCGTCGGCGCGTCGTCGCCGGTGTGGACCCGCCTCGACGCCGCAGCGCAGGGGAAGGTCGTGTCGATCGACCTGAAGGCGCAGGGCATCACCGACTTCGGCACGCTCGTCCCGCGAGGCTTCGGCTCGAGCGGCCCGGCGGCGCTCGAGCTATTCGTCGACCGCAAGCCGCTGCCGCTGGCGCGCTGGCCCGACCCGTCGGAGAACGACGTGCTGACGACCTCCGCCGACGACACCGTGGTCCTCTACGGCACGGCGACGCCCGACGTCACGGGCACCTACGTGAAGTCCGGGACGAGCGACGGCGTGAACGCCTACGCGCGCCAGGGGCTCGTCGGAGGCAAGCAGTACCGCCTCTACCGGCACAACTGGGACTACCAGGGCTCGAACTACACCGCGTGGTTCCTGACCACCCAGACCTCCGGCTATCCGAGCGATGCCGACCCGTGGTGGTCCCTCTACGCGAAGGAGCTGGGCACGATGAAGCCCTCGGGCGGCGGAACCGGCGAGCTGACCAACCGCAAGCCCGGGGCCTTGAACCATGGGTTCGCGACCATCGCCACGGCCGTCTCCGAGACCGAGTTCACCTACTTCGGCACCCGGCCCGAGCGCTGGACCGCGGCCGCCGACGTCTGGTTCCACGGCTACTGGCGCTGGTCCTGGGCGGACGAGCACCTCGGGGCGGCATCGATCGACCCGGCGACGAAGACGGTCACCCTGGCCAAGAAGCACGGCTACGGACTCATCGCCGGCCAGCCCTTCTACGCCGAGAACCTGCTCGAGGAGATCACCGAGCCGGGCGAGTGGTACCTCGACCGCTCCTCCGGGCTGCTCTACCTGTGGCCGCCGGGGCCGCTGGCGCAGTCGGAGGTGCTGGTGTCGACGCTGGCGGCTCCGGTCGTCGAAATCGCCGGGACTTCCTACGTCACGTTGAAGGACCTGGACGTGGAGGCGGGCCGCACCGAGCTCGTGCGCATCTCCAAGGGCGACCACGTGACCGTCACCGGCTGCAAGCTCCTGGACGCCGGCACGAGCGCCGCCACGGTCGACGGCAGCGACCACCGCATCGAGCGCTGCGAGATCGCCTATCCGGGCGACGACGGGGTGGTGCTGCGCGGCGGCAACCGTGCCAGCCTGACGCCGGGCAACAACGAGGTGAAGAACTGCGAGGTGCACCACTTCGGCCGGTGGACCTGGACGTACGCGCCGGGGGTCCTCATCTCCGGAGACGGCAACCGGGTCGCGCACAACCTCTTCCACGACGCCCCGCATACCGCCGTGCTCTTCAGCGGCAACGACCACGTCGTCGAGTACAACGAGATCCACGACGTGCTCTTCTACAGCTCGGACGCGGGCGCCATCTACGCCGGCCGCGACTGGGGCTACCGCGGCAACGAGGTCCGCTTCAACTTCATCCACGACCTGGCGAGCTACTTCGAGGGCTACGGCGTCCACGGCGTCTACCTGGACGACTGCGTGTCGGGCATCCGCGTCTTCGGGAACGTGCTCTACCGCATCTCGGACCTGGGCATCCTCCACGGCGGCGGCCGCGACGACCTGATGGAGAACAACCTCCTGGTGAAGTGCGGCCGGGCGCTGGGCGTGGACAGCCGCGGCCTCAGCGCCATCAACGACACGCCCGGCGACAGCTGGAACTTCCTGGAGCGGCTGGCCTACGACGGCATCCAGTACCAGCAGCCGCCCTGGTCCACGCGCTGGCCGGAGCTGGCGGCCATCCCCAACGACTGGGCGGCCATCACCGCCGACGGCGCGCTCTGGCGCTACCCGGAGGGCTGCGTCTTCTCGCGCAACCTGGGCTGGCAGAACGGGAAGTGGACCAGCGAGTCCAACGACGGCGGCACCGGCACGTTCAACAAGTTCAAGGAGATCGCCGACAACGTGGAGGACGCCGATCCGAAGTTCGTGGACGAGTCGCGCCTCGACCTGCGGCTGAAGGCGGACTCGCCCGCGCTGGCCATCCCCGGCTGGCAGCCCATCCCCTTCGAGCGCATCGGAATCGAGAAATGAGCGACCTCTGGCTGGCCATCCACGTCGAAGGCGAGGGGCCTGAACTCGAGCTCCGCATCGACCAGCTGCAGGAGCGGATCGACGCGAGCGGGGTGGGGGACGCGGTCGGCCGTATGAGCGGGCTTGGCGAGATCACCGTCATCGTGGAGATGCCTGACGGCGTCACCGAGGCCGGCCTGCCGGCGCGGATGGAGTCGCTGCGCCAGCTCCTGGCGGGCGAGGGCATCGAGGGCACGGTTGAGATCCCAGAAGACGCGGGAGACGACTGGGGCGAAGACGAAGAGGACGAAGAAGGCGCCCGTTAACCGTCCGTTTACGACTGCCACCCGCGCGACGCACCCGACGGACGTGGTCGTCGCGTGAGGCCGATCACAGGGCAAGGGAAGAAGACCGACTTCCGGCCGCTTGGGACGCTGGCCCAGGCGTTGCTGACCTCCAGGGCGAACGCCGTTCGCGACCGGAGGTGGCAGGTGCACGCACTCACTCTGACCCGTCTTCTCGCCGTTTCCGTCGTTCTGGCTTCGGGCGCCGCCGCGTCCGCCGCCACGCCCGAGGAACTGGAGTCACCGCCGGCGCTCACGGTGCCGCCCGAGCCCGAGGCGAAGCTCGCGGGTCTGGGTGACCACATCGAGGTCGCGACGGGCTTCATCACTGGCTCGCGGAACTACCGGACAATCACCTTCGGGCTCGAGGGCGCGGAGGATCCGCTCCCCTCGACCAGCTCGGGGCGCTTCCGCCAGTACCCGTACGACGGCGTCCTCGTCTCCGGCGTCCGCTGGGACCTGCGGGCGGTGGTCACGCACGTGCGCATGGGCGTCGGCTTCGGGCTGCCGTTCGCCGCGGTGGACTCGGGGCGGGCGAGCGGCGAGGTGGACGTCGGCGGGGTGACGCGGCAGGTCGCGGTGCAGACGCTTCAGCCGTACGAGTTGCGCTTCGGCCTGGGCGGCGAATACGCCTTCGGGCGGGTGGCGCTGTTCGCGGACCTGCTCGGCGAGGTCCACTGGCTGCGCACGTCGCTGGTGGTGGACGGGCAGCGCGCCGACTACGGGGTGACCGCCTTCCGCTTCGCGGCGTCGGCGGGCGCGCGCGTGGCGCTCAAGGGTGGGTTCTTCCTGACGGCCACCGGCGAAGTGGGGATCCTGGGCGATGTCGTCTGGGGCGCGCAGCTGGGCGCGGGGTACGCGTTCGACACGTAGGACGGGACGCGAACACTCGTGAGGCGGTTGCGCTCTGGGAGCGAATGGGGGGCTTTTCCGGGCTCGACGCCAAGGAGTATGACTTGCGGCAGTCTTTCGTCTTCGCTGGAAGGAGGGGGCAGCGATGGCAGACCTCGGCTTCGCCGTCGGCCTGGGGCAGGAGCACTGGACTGTGCTCGGGCGCGTGCCCGCCGCGCTCGCACTCGTCGCGCTGTTCTTCCATGCGCGGCGGTCCAGCAGGACATCGACCGCCGCGCTGGCGACGGCCGGGTTCGTCGCCGGGCTCGGGGTCGGGACCTGGGCGGTGCCGAGCATCGTCGGCGCCCTGGCCGGTGGGCTCATCGGTTGGTGGCTCGCGGTGGCGGCTCTGGGAGCGCGCATCCCCTGGGCCTTTGCGGCGACGCGCATCCTCCTCGTGCTGGTCGGAGTCGGCCGGCTGGGCTGCCTGGCGGCGGGCTGCTGCTTCGGTACGCCGAGCGACCTCCCGTGGGCCGTGCGCTACCCGTCCGGCTCCTTCGCCCACGTGCTCCACCAAGACTTGGGATGGACGGGGACAGCCGAACCTTCGCTGTCCGTCCATCCGGTCGCGCTGTATGAAGCCCTCCCGCTGCTGCTCGCCGCGGCGCTCCTGCCGCGCCTTCGGCGTCGAGTGAGCGACCGTTCGCTGGCGCTCGGCGTCGCCGCCGGGTACCTGGCGCTACGCGTGGCGGTCGACCCGCTGCGGGGCATGCTCAACACCATCGGCAGCGTCCACGCCCTGGGCCCGCTGAGCCGGATGCAATGGGGCTTCGCCGCGGCGGCGCTTTGCCTGATGGTCGCGGCGTGGCTGCTGCGCGCGACGGTGGCCCGCCCGATCGAGCCCGCCGGCTTCGAGCCGAGGCGCGCCGTCGCTGCCTGGCTCGGGTGTGTCGGCGCGACCGCGCTCGTCCAGGGAGCCTTGACGCCCTTCCTGGCGGTCGCCTCGGTCGCGGTGTTCGTGCTCGCGGGCCTCTTCATCGCGCTGGAGCTCGCGGCGGAGGTGGGGCCTCTGCGGCGAGGCATCGGCGCGGCCTATGCGGCGGGGCTCGTCCTGCTCGTGCCCACCGCCCTGCGCGCCTCGGGCGCGGAGGAGGCAGGGCGGTATTGGCTCTACTCCGTCGAGCGCACCGGAGGCCATTTAGTGCGCATCGGCGATCAGTCCACGCCGCCGGACTTGCTGGCCCAGGCCGCCGAGACGCTCGATCCTCCCCAGGCCCCGGGCGTGGTCGAGGCGGCTCCCGAGCCAGCCGCGCCCGACCCGGTCGAGCCGAACCTGGCGCCCCTGGAATTCGCGCCCCCCGCCGAGCCCGCCGTGCCCGCCGACGTGTGGCCGCGTGGCCGGAGGCTCACGTTCTATGCCGGCGGCGGGTTCAGCGAGCGGACCGAGAGACCCTCCTGCGGCGGGCCCACGATGCTCTACCGGCACCGCACCTACCTGGCCGGACTGGCGCTCGGGCGCGAGGCGGAGCCCACGAACGCGCTGCGGCGAGAGTCCTGGCAACTGCGGCTGGGCATCTACGCCGACGCCTGGGACTACGTCGTCAACGCGGGCGCGAGCCGAGAGAAGGCGCAGGACGTCATGGTCACCGCCGCGGGCTTCTACCACTGGGATTGGCGGGTCGTCGGCGTCGGGGTCGGGGCGATGGTGGGCCTGGGATCGTCTCAAACGAGGGAGCCCCTCCTCATCCCGATAGAGAAGCTGGGCTACTTCATGCCCGCGCTCTACTTGCGCCTCGGCCCGCCCCAGTTCGCGGTCGAGCTGGGCAGCGGGGCGAGCCACCAGTGGCTGCCCGGGCCGTTCCTGGGCTTTCGGACGATCGTGTTCGGGCACCACTTCCGGCTCGGGTTGGAGCACCCGCGCGCGGAGGGGCCGCTCATGAACATGCAGGTCTATGGCGACGCCCCGATCTCCATCGGCGAGGGGCACGCCCTGCACCTACGCCTGGACGTGCCGTTCAGCGGGAAGGTCGCCTCGGGCGTCCTCGCCTGGTCGGAGTCCTTCTGAACGGTCAGGGACGCGCCTCGATGGCGACGCCGACACTCTTGAGCGGCTCCGCCAGGTGGCCGGGCGGCGGGCCGAAGGGCGCCGCCTTCTTCAAGGACAGGATGACGTCCTGATCGAACTGCTCGTTGCCGCTGGAGACCTGCAGCTCGGGGTCCTTGATCAGCTCGCCGGTGGCGCTGATGTAGAGCACCACGATGGCCTTGAGCCGGATGAGCTCCTGCGGCGGGATGGTCTTGGTGACGCCGTAGTTGCGCCGCGCCTTGGCCAGGATGAGCCCGAAGTAGCGCTCGCCCTCCTCCGCGGTGTCGGAATCGCCCTCGGGATCTCCTTCGGGGTCGCCGATGGCCGGCTCGTCCTTCTTGGGCGCGGTCGCGGTGGTGTCGAACGCCTTGAAGAGGTCGCGGCGCGCCTGCTCGGCGTTGCGCCGGGGCGCGGCGTTGGCCGAGGGCCGCGAGGGCGCCGTGCTCGGGTCGCTCGCCTTCATCAGCACCGGCTGCGGCTTGGCCGTCGCCTGGGGCGGGGGAGGGACGGCGATGTCCTTGCGCGGCAAGAGCGTCTGGTCGCGCTTCTGCCCCAGCCTCACCAGCTTGGCGCTCACCGGCTTCTGCGCCAGGTCGAGCTTGGGCGGCTCGAGCAGGGTCATCACCACGAAGAAGCCGAGGATGCCGGCGTGCACCGCGGCAGAACCCACCACCGCCCAAGTCACGTACTTGGACTCGGGGTGCCTCGCGGCGAGCTGGCGGCTTCGGCTCACGTTATTGCCTCGACGCCTCTCGCTGGACCGGGTCGGTGACCATGCCCACGTTGGGGATGCCTGCCCGCTGCGCCGCCGCCATCACGTCGACCACGATGCCGTACTTCAGGTCCTTGTCGGCGTGCAGGTAAATCTCCTTGTCGGCCTGCGCCTTGGCGTTGGCCTTGAGCTTGGCCTCCAGCTCCTCCACCGCGTTGGGCCACACGCCCACCTCGGCCTCGCCGATGTAGATCTTGCCGGCGCGGTCGAGCGAGACCACCAGCTTCTTCTCCTTGGCGTCGATGGGCGCGGCCTTGGCGTCCGGCAGGCTGACCTTCACGCCCTGCTGGATGAGCGGTGCGGTGACCATGAAGATGATGAGCAGCACCAGCATGACGTCGACCAGCGGCGTCACGTTGATGTCGGCCAGGGCCGACTTGCGGCCACCACCACCTGCCGGTGCGGACATTCCCATAGAAGCTGCTCCCGTCCGCTACTTGAAGAAGTGCCGCTTGACGATGTTCAGGAAGTCGCTCGAGAAGCTCTCCATCTCGCTGCGCAGCACGTTGATCTTCGAGAGGAAGAAGTTGTACGCGATGACCGCCGGGATGGCCGCGAACAGGCCCACCGCCGTCGCGATCAGCGCCTCGGAGATGGGCTTGGCCACCGTCGCCAGGTTGGCGTTGCCCTGCACGTAGATGTCCTGGAAGGCGCCCATGATGCCCCACACCGTGCCGAACAGGCCGACGAAGGGGGCCGCGGAGCCGGTGGTGGCCAGGAACGCGACCTTGCTCTCGAGGTAGGTGCCCTCGGCGATCATCGCCCGGCGCAGGGCGCGCTCGACGTTCTCGATGCCGCCCGCCAGCTCGTTGCGCGCTTCGCTCGGGGCCTCGCCCGTCGGCTGCGAGGTCACCTTGGAGAAGCTCGATGTAGCCGGCGCGGAAGACCTGGGAGACCGGAGACATCGAGAGCTTCTCGGCCGCCTGGTAGATGGCGTCGAGCCGCTTGGACTGCCAGAAGGCGTCCAGGAACTGCGCCGACTGCTGCTGCGCCTGCCGCAGGTGCAGGTACTTGATGAGGATGATCGCCCAGGAGGCGACCGAGGCCACCAAGAGCAGCGCCAGGACGAAGATCCCGATGGGGCCCGAGTGGGTGATGATCTCGAGGTAGTTGAGCCCCGCCGCAAACGGCGCCTGGGCCAGGATGTCGAAGTAGGGCATCGCTTTCCTAACGTCCGGCAGATTCGCCTATGCCTAACGCCCGGAGAGTTCGAACAAGTCTGCCGCGCGGAGGCAAAGGCCGGTGGAGACGACGTTCTTGCCGACCTTCAAAGGGCCCCATCCCTACCACCCGCGGCCGAGGCCGGTCAAAGCCTGTCGGCGCCGCGACAAGGCTGTCGCGGACCCGAGCCCCAGTCGTGGTAATCTCCAGGCGTTATCGAGGGTTGGATGGGCACGGCCGTTGCTTCGAAAGAGGCCGAGGACCGGTTGGCAGGTCAGGTTGAAGCGCCTGCGTTCCCCCACGTCGAACCCGCACGGTTTTCGAGTCTGAACGAGGTACCCCATGCGCTGGCTGTCCATCGCTCTCGTCGTCGCCCTCCCGCTGTCGGGCTGCATCATCCCCACCACCTCCGACATCGACCGGGACGAAGACGGCATCACCAACTCCACCGACAACTGCCCGGACCTCTACAACCCCGACCAGCAGGACGAGAACAACGACGGAGTCGGCGACGCCTGTGAGGGGGACATCACCTTCTACTGGACCTTCGGCGGGCACTCCTGCAACCAGGCCCCCGAGGTCGAGAAGGTCCACATCACCCTGACCGGGCCCCGGGGCGTCGAGGACCTCGAGGCCGGCGGCTACTACAAGTGCAGCCCCGCCAACGTCGACGGCATCCGGCTCACCAACTTCGTCGTCGGCTCCTACACCTTCCGCATCGACGCGCTCGACCTCGCCGGCGTCACCGTCTACACCACCACCGGGACCCTGCACGTCACCAGCCACAGCGACCCGGTGGTCACCGTCGACCTCCCGCCCGTCTCCAGGAACGGCACCGCGCAGCTGTTCTGGCAGTTCCGCGACAAGAACAACGCCATCGTCCCCTGCGCCAGCACCGGGATCGCCGACGGCACCCCGGTCAGCAAGGTCCGCGTGTACATCAACAACGAGGCGCCGCAGGACCTGCAGTGCACCCAGAACGACCAGAATGGCAAGCCGGTCCAGGGCTGGAGCTGGGACCTGAGCGCCGGCTCCTACCAGGTGGTCATGGACGGAATCGTCGTGCGCACCGGCAGCGACGGGAAGCCCTACGAGGAGCTGTGGTACAGCGCCACGCAGACCGTCACCGTCATCTCCAACCAGACCAACAACGTGACCTTCGACCTGCTCCCGGTGGCCTCCGGCGCGCACTTCAAGCCGCAGCTGGTGGACGTCAACGGCGTCCCCTACGCAACCTGCGCCGAGGCGAACGTGAAGGCCTTCTTCATCGAGCTCACCGACTACAACGACCCGCCCACCGGCACCACGCCCTACTGGGACGCCAACTGCGACACCATCCTGAAGTACGGCTTCTTCTGGTCCTACCTGCCGGCCTTCGAGACCTACAACCTGTCGACCGGCAAGTGGCAAGGGACGTGGACGGTCCACCTTCAGGCCTGGGACGCCGCCAACTCGGTCCACAACGTCGTCGCCGAGAAGACCGAGCAGACCATCCTCTACGCCGGCAACCAGGACTGGATGAAGACCATCAAGCTCGTCCGCTGATACCCGAACGGCCGCACCCGCGGCCGGAAAGCCTCGCAGAGGCGAGCCCTCGGAGACCTCCGGGGGCTTGTCTTTTCAAGGGGTTCGTGCGAGACGGGGCCGCTGGAACGGCCGTTGCTAAACAGGCCGTCTGCCTGCGGAGCAAACAGGGCGGAGGGACGAGGTCCGAAGGACGATGAACCAGAAGGCGATCGGCGTTTTCGACAGCGGGGTAGGTGGGCTGACGGTCCTCAAGGCGCTGATGCGGCGGCTGCCGGAAGAGAGCACGGTCTACCTGGGCGACACCGCTCGCGTGCCCTACGGCACCAAGTCCCCGGAGGTCGTCACCCGCTACAGCCTGGCGAACGCCCGGTTGCTGATGCGCCACGAGATCAAGCTCCTGGTCGTCGCCTGCAACACGGCCTCCTCCCAGTCGCTGCCGGCGCTCGAGAAGCAGCTGCCCATCCCGGTCCTGGGCGTCATCGAGCCTGGAGCCGCCGCGGCCTCGGCCGCCACCCGGTCCGGGCGCGTCGGCGTCATCGGCACCCCGGGGACCATCGGCAGCGGCGCCTACCAGGCGGCGCTCGCCCGTCGCCGGCCCGACTCCAAGGTGCTGGGCCGCGCCTGTCCGCTCTTCGTGCCGCTCGCCGAGGAAGGCTGGACGGAGGGCGAGGTGGTGGAGTCGGTGGCCCGCAAGTACCTGGCCGATTTCGGCCCCTTCGCCATCGACACGCTGGTGCTCGGCTGCACCCACTACCCGATGCTCAAGCAGGCCATCCAGAACGTGGTCGGGCCGGGCGTCGCGCTGGTGGACTCGGCGGAGACGACCGCCGCCGCCGTGCAGGAGATGCTGGCGCAGCGCGGCCTGTTCGCCCCCCAGGGCAGCAAGCCGCGCCGCAGCTACCTCGTCACCGACCTGCCGGAGCGCTTCGCGGAGATCGGCACGCGATTCCTGGAGCAGCCGGTGGAGAAGGCCGAGCTCGTGGACATCCAGATGTGAGCCGTGAGCCGCAAGCGTGAGCGCGCGGGCCTCCTACAGCCCTGAGCAGTGATGAGGTCCGAGACGAGCAAGGACCGCTTGCGTCTTCGTTCCCTGCGCGCGTGGGCGCTCAGTCCACCAGCAGCCGTCGGACCGTGGCCTCGAGCGAGGCGCGGTCGCGCTCGACGCTCTGGAAGAGCGCCCACTGCCCGCGGGCGCGCAGGAGGTTGTGCTCTCCGCGCGCCGGGAAGCGGCCGGCGTCGAAGCCGAAGTAGCTCTCGTTGAGCGCGTCGGCCAAGAAGCGCGCCGAGAGCTCCAGGCAGATGGTCGCCAGGCCGTCGACCAGGCCGAGCCCTTCCTCACGCGTCGGAAAGCGGGCCGGGCGCGCGACCGAGGCGTAGCCCTCGAGCGCCGCCGTGAAGATGGCCGGGTCGATGGCGGCCGCGACGACGTCCTCGCCGCTCGGGTTGCACCAGGAGCGCATCGCGTCGCCCAGCTCGAACGGCCAGATCATCCGGCCCAGCGTGTCGAGGTCGACGAGGCAGACGGCCTCGTCGCCCGAGAAGAGGATGTTGGAGATCTTCAGGTCGCCGTGGCAGTGCCGCAGCGGGAGCCTTGAGAGATCGGGCAGGCGCTGCGCCGCGGCGAGGAGCGCTTCCGCGAGCGGGGCGACCTCGCCGTACAGCCGGTGCGACCGGTGATCGTCGAGAGCCCTGCGCAGGGTGCTCAGGTGCTTGGCGGTGTCGTGGACGCCCACGCGCACGTGCCGGTACTCCCAGGCCAGGTCCGCCACGGCGAGGTGGAACTTCGCCACCAGCCGCGCCGCCTCGTACGCCTGCTGCGGCGAGGCGAGCTTGTCCACGCTCTGGCCGGAGACGAAGCTGATGGCCCGCCAGGGCCGCTCGTCGACGCCGTCGACCCAGAGCGAGCCGTCGTCGCAGCGGACGGGGCGCGGAGTGTTCAGGCCCTTGGCCGACAGGTGCGCGGTGACCGCCTCGATGTCCTCGTTGACCGCGCCGGCGAAGACCGGGTGCAGGCGCTGGACCACGACGTTTCCGGCCCGGCCCTCGACGAGGTAGGTGCGGTTGATCAGCCCGGTCCCGAAGCGGCGGTGGGGCTGGCCCGCCAGGTCGCGGTAGCGCGCGAGCACGGCGGCGGGGATGGTGCTGTCGTCCGGCATGGGCGAGAGGATGCAGGCACTGCAGGGTCGACGCAATTTCCTGACGGGCGAGCGGTCGCCTGTCGTCCGGGCGGCTATCATGCACGCCATGAGCAACCGCTATGACCTCAAGTCCGTGAAGATGCCCAAGCTGAAGGGCCGGGCCCTCGCCGCCTACGGCTCCCTCGCGCACACCGCCTTCCCGGGCGGGCTCCTGCGCCACAAGCTGCTGGCCGACGGCGGGCTCCTCCGTGCCCGCACCGAGCCGGTGGCCGAGCCCCCGACCTTCACGCCGCGCGGGCCGGCTCCCGCCGCCTCCACCGAGTCGGCCGCTGCGCCGGCCCCGGCCCTCGACGCCATCCACGCTCCTCGCCCCACGAGCAGCCCCTATGCCTCGGCGCTCGACTACGCCAAGGCCTTCCGCGAGGGACGGACGACGCCGCTCGCGGTGGCCGAGGCGGTGCTCGAGGCCGTCGACGCCAGCGAAGCGCTCTCGCCGCCGATGCGCGGCTGGATCGCGCTCGACCGGGACGACGTGCGCAGCCAGGCCGCCGCCGCGACCGAGCGCTACAAGCGCGGCGCGCCGCTGGGGCCGCTCGACGGCGTGCCGGCGACCGTCAAGGACGAGTTCGACCAGGTCCCGTACCCTTCCACCGCGGGGACGAGCTTCCTCGGGGCCCTGCGCAAGCCGAAGGCCGACGCCACCATCGTCGCCAGGCTGCGCGCGGCAGGGGTGGTGCTGGTCGGCAAGACCAACATGCACGAGATCGGCATCGACCCCTCCGGCCTCAACGCCCACCACGGCCAGGCGCGCAACCCGTTCGATCCGCGCTGCGACACCGGCGGCAGCTCGAGCGGCAGCGCGGCGGCGGTCGGCGCCGGCATCGTGCCCTTCGCCCTGGGGGCGGACGGCGGCGGCTCCATCCGCGTCCCGGCCGCGCTGTGCGGCGTCGTGGGGCTCAAGCCCACCTTCGGCCGGGTGAGCGAGGCCGGCGCGGTCCCGCTCTGCTCGTCCGTCGGCCACGCCGGTCCCATCGGCTCCTGCGTCGAGGACGTGGCGCTGGCCTATGCGGTCATCGCCGGTCCAGACCCGCTGGACGCCAACACGTCCGGGCAGCCGGCGGTCTCGGTGGACGGCGCGGGCGCGGCCGATCTGCGCGGGGTCCGGCTGGGCGTCTACCAGGCGTGGTTCGAGCACGCCGATCCCCAGGTCGTCCAGGCCAATCGCCGGATGCTCGAGGCGCTCGGGAAGGCCGGGGCGGAGGTGCGCGAGGTGGAGGTGCCGGATCTCGACCTGATGCGGGTGGCGCACGCCATCACCATCCTCACCGAGATGGAGGCCTTCGTGGCGGCGACGCCCGACCGCCGGCACCTGCTGGGCGACTCGGTGAAGCTCACGCTCGAGGCGACCCGGGAGATGCGCTCCAGCGACTACGTCTGGGCCCAGCGCGTGCGCACTCGGGCGCTCGCGAACTTCGCGAAGATCTACTCGGAGGTCGATGCGCTGGTGACGCCAACGACCGGCATCGTGGCGCCGGTCATCCCCGAGGTGGCGCGCGGGCAGGCGTGGACGGACCTGGGCAGCACCATCGAGGTGATGCGCTTCGTGGTCCCCGGCAACTTCTGCGGCCTGCCAGCCATCAGCTTCCCGGTGGGCCACGAGCAGGGCGGCCTGCCGATCGCGATGCAGGCGATGGCGGCCCACTGGAACGAGGCGCTGCTCCTGCGCATCGCGCGCGTGGCCGAGCTCAACTGCGAGCGCCGGGCACCCGCCAGGTTCTGGTGCCCGCTCGACAAGGCGGCCGCGAAGCGCGGCTAGGAGGCTGGGCTCCCGTTCAGAGGCTCAGGGGCCCAGCTCGAACTTCTCCCTGGCGTGCTGGCCGGCGCGGATGGTCACGGCGCGCTGGTCCTTGGCGCCGCTCGTCGGGTCCTTGACCCAGAGCAGGTACTCGCCCGGCTTGAGCGGCAGGCCCTTGAGCGGCGCCATGCCCTTGGAATCGCCGTTCAAGTAGATGCTGCACGCGGGCTTGCAGGTGACGTGCAGGTACCCGACGGTCGGCTTGGGCGCTGGGATCGGAGCGGGCTCGGGCGGGGCCGGCTCTGGACGGGAAGGCTCTGGTTTCGCCTGCTCGACTTTGGCCGGTTCGGGCCTCGCGGGCTCCGGTCGTGAAGGTTCGGGCCTGGGAGCTTCCGGGGAAGCCACTTCAGGCTTGGCCGGCTCCTCGGGCGAGGCGGTCGCCTCCGGCTTCCGCGGCTCCAGCTGGGAGGGCAGCTTGGCTGGCAGGCTGGGGGGCGCGACCGGGTCCGGGATGAGCTGATCGATCTTCGCTGGCTTCGGGCGAAGGACGACGAACCAGACGCCGGCCAGGATGGCGAGAGCGCAGGCCACTCCGAAGACGGCATAGAAGACGGGCGAGCGGCCAGCCGGCTCCTCGGATGGCTCTTCAGGATCCGCGACGGCTTCAGGCGCGGGGGAGTCGAGCGGGATCGGCGCCAGCGGCTTCGCCGGGAACGAGGCCGAAGGCGGCTCGGAGGACGAACGCGGCGGGACATTGGTGACCACCGCAGGAGCGACGGCCGTGGCCGGGGAGGCCGCCGGCGCGATCAAGGCGATGGGCGCCGGAGCAGCCGCGCTCGAGGGAGCAGGCTCGGGGTCGCGGATGAGCGTGGAGGTCGCGCCGCTCATCATCGCGTCGCGAGGGCTGGCGCGGATGGCGTCGACCACCGCCGACGGGTTCGAGTCCTTGTGCTCGCGCGCGTCCATGATGGCCTTGGCCATCTCCATGGCGCTCTGGAAGCGCTGGGCGGGGTCCTTGGCGAGCGCCTTGAAGACGGCGACCTCGAGGGCCGGCGGGACGTTGTACTCGGGCGGCAGCGGCGGGACCTTGCCCTCGAGGTGCCCGATGAGCGCCTCCATTGGATCGGCGGCGCCGAACGGCGGGGTGCCGCACAAGAGCTCGTAGAGCATGACGCCCGCGGCGTAGAGGTCGCTGCGCGCGTCCGCGGTCTCGCCGCGGGCCTGCTCCGGCGACATGTAGCGCGGGGTGCCGATGAGCGTGCCGGCCTTGGTGGTGTGGCGTCCCGAGAGATCGCGCGACTCGGCGCGGGCCACGCCGAAGTCCAGGACGCGCACCTGGTCCTCGCCGAAGGGCCCCTTGACCACCATGAGGTTCGCCGGCTTGAGGTCGCGGTGGACCAGCCCCAGCGAGTGCGCCTCGGCCAGCGACTGCAGCACCTGGTAGGTGATGGCCACCGCGCGCGAGACGTTCAGGAACTTCTCGGCGGCCAGGAGCCGCGCGAGCGTCCGGCCCTTCAGGTACTCGAGCACCATGAAGAGCGTGCCGTCGGTGTCGACGCCGTAGTCGTGCAGGGTCACCGTGGACGGGCTGGAGAGCCGCGAGACGATCTTCGCCTCGCGGACGAACCGCTCGCGCACCGAGTCGGTGATGGGGTCGTCGTCGGAGCTGGGGTGGATGAGCTTGATGACCACTTCCCGGCCCACCGGCTCCTGCAGCGCCCGGTAGACCGAGCCCTGCGTGCCGGCGCCGACGAAGCCGACGATGGGGTAGCGGCCGGCGATGACCCGCCCGAGGTAGGCGTCGGTGGGACGCGACTTGTGCTCGGGGATGGGCACGAAGGCCAGGCCGCAGCGCGGGCAGCGCTTGCCGACTTCGCCTGGGACCTCGGTGTAGTTGCAGCCGTGGCAGATGGTGGTGCCGACGTTGGCCATCCGTCTTTCCTCCCGAGGGGCCCGATTCATACAACGGAAACGGGCTTCGGGCTTTGGACTTCGGGCTTCGGGCTTCGGGCACTGCGGGCGGCGGCCTGACCCGAGGCCCGGGCCCCGGCCCGCAGTCTGAAGGGCGGCGGCTACTTGTGGAGGACGGCCGCCCAGTAGATGGCGGCCGCGACGCCGCCGACGCCCAGCACGCCCGCCAGGCCCAGCAGGAAGCCGACGAGCCACTGCGGGATCGCGGAGCCCTTCTTGCCCGAGGCGCCCACCGAAGGCTTGCGGGGTCTGGCCACGGGCTCGGCTTCGGAGGGCACGGGCGAGGCGGCCGGCTTGCGGTCCGAGGTCCGCGAGCGCGGGCGTGCCGGCTCAGGGTCCGTGGCCTTGGTCGGCAGGTCCTCGGGAGGCAGGGCGGCGAGCGCCATGGCCGGGCTGCGATCCGAGGTCCGCGGGCGGGCGTTGGCGGTGTGCGCGGTGGCCGTCGCGGTGGGCGTCAGGCGCTCGGCCAGTCCGGCCGAGGGAGGACCCTCGTCGACGGCTGGGGAGCGGTCCGAAGATCGCGAGCGCATGTTGGTGGTCGCCCCGGTCACCATCGCGGTGGGCGTCAGGCGGTCGCGCAGGTCGGCGGAGGCTTCGTCGGCGGCGACCGGCCGCTTGTCCGAGGTGCGCGAGCGCAGGGGCGCTGCCGGGGGGGGCTCGACGGCGCGGCGCTCCGCGGTGCGCGGGCGGCCGGCGGGGGGCACGGCCGGGTCGACGGCGACCTCCGACGAGCGGCGCTCCGAGGTCCGCGTGCGCGGAAGGGGATCGGCAGGTGGAGCCGCAGAGATCTCGGCGGCTCGACGCTCGGCCGTCCGCGAGCGGGGCACCGCAGGGTCGGCAGCGGCGGCCGGGGCTTCGGCGCGGCGCTCGGCGGTCCGCGACCGCGGCGGAGCGGCGGAGGAGGGCGGGGGAGCTGCTGCGGCGGAATCGGCGGCCCGGCGCTCGGCGGTCTTCGAGCGCGTGGCGAGCTCGCCCGAGGCCGAGGTCGCAGGCCTTCGGTCCTGCGTGCGGGTCCGCGGCGGCGCCAGCGGCTGCTCCGCCTTGGGGGCGGTGACCTCGACGGAGGGCTCGCCGTGCTTGGTGATCTCGTGGCGGCTCATGGGCCGCGTCATCGCCAGCTCGGGCTTCCTGGACGACGGCGTGCCCGCCTCTTCCTCGGACAGCTGCGGCAGGCGCACGGTCTCGACGGAGACCTTGACCTTGTCCCGCGTGTTGCCGCGCGCCGGCGGTCGCAACGGCACGGTCTCGCCGATGGGGTCGCGCGGCGGCGGGAGGAGGTCGGGCTTGCGCCCCGCCAGGTCCAGGAGCCAGTCGCCCAGGTCGGTGCGCGGGTCGCCGCCCACCACCTGCATGAGGTCGGCCGCCATGCTCTTGGCGTCGGGGTAGCGGTCGTCCGGGTGCTTCTCCAGGGCCCGGAGGATGATCGCCTCCAGGTCCTCCGGGAAGTCCGGGACGATGGTGCGTGGCCGCGGCGGCTCGAAGTCGAGGATGGCCTGCAGGGTCTGCGCCGCGTGGGTGAAGCCGAACGGCTGGGTGCCGGTGGTGATCTCGTAGAGCGAGACGCCCAGCGAGAACAGGTCGCTGCGCGCGTCCACCGGCTCCTGCCGCACCTGCTCCGGGGAGACGAAGCGCAGCTTGCCCTTGAGGATGCCGGGCGCGGTCTTGGTGAGCTGGGTCGCGGCCTTGGCGATGCCGAAGTCGATGAGCTTGGCGTCGCCCCGCGGGGTGGCCATGACGTTGCCGGGCGTCACGTCGCGGTGGACGAGGTTGAGCGGGCGGCCCTCGAGGTCGGTCTGCAGGTGGGCGTGCGAGAGCGCCTCGGCCACCTGCTGCCCGATGGCCGCGGCGATGAGCGGCGGGACCTTGCCCCCGGCGGCCTTGCTGACCGTGAGCACGTTCCAGCCCGGCACGTACTCCATCGCCAGGTAGAACTGCCCCTCCTCCTGGCCCAGGCCGAGCATGCGCACGATGCCCGGGTGGTTGAGCAGCGAGGCGACCTTGGCCTCGCTGACCAGCATCTCCAGGAAGCGCACCTCGGTGGACAGGTGGGGCAGGACCCGCTTGATGACGACGAAGGAGTCCTGGCCGCGCTCGTGCGCGAGGAAGATCTCCGCCATCCCGCCGCGGCCGAGCGAGGCCACGAGGTCATACTTGCCGAACGGGACGACTGCCTGGACGACCTGTGCCAACCCCAGAGGTCCTTTCGCTTCGAGAAGCGGCAGAGATTGCCTCAGAACACGCTGTAGGAGAAGCGCAGTTGGAACAGCTGCTGCCAGGTGGTGATGGGCCCGGCCCGCCGGTTGGGGTCGCGGGTGACGTTCAAGAGGTAGTTGAGCGAGGCGAAGCTCACCAGCCGCAGCGAGACCTGGGTGCGCCAGGTGAAGACCGAGTTGTTGATGTCGGTGAAGGGCACCAGGCCGTCCAGCTCGGTCGTGAGGATGACCCAGCGCGAGATGCGGCCGGAGGCCACCACCGCCCCCTCGACGCCCTCCAGGTGGTACTCGCTGACGCGCATCAGGCGGTCGACGCCGGTGGAGGTGTCCACCGCCAGCTCGCCGAAGGGGAAGTACTGGCGGGCGCCCACGCCCAGGCGCAGGTCGAGATCGATCCAGGGCGTGTGCAGCGCGCGCACGTTGCCGCCCAGGCCCTCCTTGAGCTGCAGCGGCGCGAAGGGGTCGCCCAGCTGGATGCGGTCGACGTTGGTGAGGGTCTGCACCGGGCTGCCCTTGGCGTCGACCACGTCGATGGAGGCGACCGGCTCGTCGTAGTCCTTGTAGCGGGGGAGGATCTTGGTCTCGAGGCCGGCGCGGACGTACGGGCCCAGCCAGGGCAGCACGTGGAACGTGTAGATGTTGTGGAAGTAGAGCCGGTCGTAATACGGCTCGAAGCGCTGGGTCGAGGCCGGGCGCAGGATGCCCTCCTCCAGCTCCAGGCGGCTGACGAAGAGGTGCGGCTCCTTGAGGTAGCGCACCATGGCGTCGACGAAGAGGCCGATGTCGAAGCTCCAGCCGGTGGAGGCGGCGTCCTCGCTGTAGCCGACCTTGACGTCGCCGCCGAACACCAGGGCCTTCTTCCACGGCCCCTCGGCCCCCGAGGCCGACTCCTCCTCGGTGAAGACGCCGGCGCCCTTGAAGTCGCCGCTGTCCGGGTCGCGCACCAGCGTGAAGTGCGTCAGCTTGCCGGGGACGAGGTAGACGGTGGCGAAGTTGACGCGGTCGCGGTAGTTGCCGCCCGCCTGGACGACCTTGTAGAGCCCCGGCGGCAGCACCCAGACCTTCAGCTCCTCGCCCAGCTCCTCGTCCACGCCGAAGCCGATGCCGTACTCCTCGCGCGCCGGCATGGAGATGAGCTCGTAGCTGCCGCGGAAGCCGATGAACCGCTCGTTGACCACCCGCAGCTCGAGGGCGGCCCAGGTCGGCGGGGCCACCGTGACGCGGCCCTCCTCGATGACGAAGGGCGTCGCCGTCTGCTGGCGCCCCGCGCCCGAGCCGAACTGGGCGACGTAGCTGCCGGGGTCGAGCACCACGCGCTGGCCCATCTTGCCCTGGGCGACGACGTCGCCCTCCTTGTTGTAGACGGCCAGCGGCGGCTCGCGGTCGCCCGCGCCCGAGAGCGAGGGGAAGAAGACGGCGCCCTTGCCGGCGGGCATGTCGGTCTCGTCGGCGAGCAGCTGCGGCAGGCTGGCCAGCGGCGAGCTCGGGTCCGGCCTCAACGCCTCACCGACGGGCGTCGGGCCGGTCAGGCCGAAAGGGCGGGAGGGCTCCTCCGGCTTCTGCCCAGCGGCGGGAGCGGGCCCGGGACGGACCGCGGGCTGGGCGGAAGGGCCGCCCGGGACGGCGCCGCCTGCGCCACCCCCAGCACCACCGCCAGCACCGCCGTCAGCACCGGCAGCACCTCCTGCCGCGGCGGCGAGCTGCTTGCCCAGCTCATCCACCGACTTGGCCAGCTCCTGCTCGAGGATCTCGCTGAGGGCGCGCACCACCACCTTGGCCTTGCCGCCCGGGACCTTGCGCCGCTCGTCGAAGGCGCGGCGCCAGACCACGGTGTCGCTGTCGAACTTGACCAGCCGCAGCGAGACCGCGAGGTGCGCGTAGCTGTCCGCGCCCGAGACCAGCTCCTCGATGGCGTCAATCTCGCCCTCGAGCACGAAGTCCGGCGGCCGCTCCCCCAGCTTCTCGATGACCTGCTCGAACAGGCCCGACTGCCGCAGGTACTTGCGGGCGACGTCGGCCACCATCCGCTGCGGGCGCTCGGTCCAGCGGCGCTCCTTGTCGTAGCTGACCTCGTTGACGTCCTCGCGATAGACGAGCTGGTCGCCGTTGTAGGTGGCGTTGATGGCGAAGTCCTTGACCCGAACCGTGTACGGCCAGGCCTTGTCGTACTTCGCCTGCCCCGGCGGGAAGGTCAGCGTGTAGTAGTGCCGCGTCGGCGGGGCGGCGCAGGCCGCCAGGGACGACAACGCCGCCAACGCGAGCAGGCCGAGCGCGCCTCTCATCGCTCCCTCCCCTTGTCCTCGCTCTTGCCCAGGAGCAGCAGCGAGGGGTCTTCCTTGATGCGCTGCGAGAAGATCGACAGGTTCTCGCTGGTCTCTTTCAGGTGCGTCAGCGACTCGTCCAGCTGCTCCTGGCTCTGCAGCAGCAGCAGGTTCCCGCGCTCCAGGAAGCGGTTGGCGCTGGTCGCGGTCTTGCCCAGGCCCTGGTCCCCCAGGGTCACCTTGGCGGTGGCGAGCACCTCGTCCAGCTGGCCGCGCGTCTGGCGCAGCTCGGTGACCAGGGTGTCCACCTCGGTGAGCAGGTGGGAGATCTTGGGTTGCGCGTCGTCGAGCATGCCGTTGACCCTGCCGGCGGTGCCCTGCAGGTCGCGGCTGAGCGCCTCGAACTGGCTGGAGGCCTGGGCGATCTTCTGGCTGAGCTCCTTCAAGTTCCCCCGGTTCTCGGCGACGGTGGCCTCGGCGGTGACGAGCAGCTTGTCGGCGTGGTCCACCAGCCCCCGGGCCTTGCCGCGCATCTCGGCGTTGGTGAACTCGTTCAGGTTGTTGAGCAGCTGGTCGACCTTGCGGCTGATGACCTCGGCGCGGTCGATGACCTCGTCCATCAGCGAGGCGCCGGCGGGAATCTCCTCGCCGGGGGTCCGGATGCGCGCGCCGCGGCTGCCGCGCGAGAGCTCGATGTACTTCAGGCCGGTGATGCCCAGCGTGCCGGCGCTGGCCTTGCTGTCCTCGGCGACCGGCGTGCCGCCGTTGAGGCTGACGTCCACCAGCAGGACCGAGACGTCCTTGGGGTCGACGTTGATCTTGTCCACCCGGCCGATGCGCACGCCCGAGTACTTCACCGGAGCGCCGACCTCCAGGCCGGAGAGCGACATGTTCGCCTCGGAGAAGCGCACCGTGTACGGGTCGCGCTTCTCGCCCAGCTTCATGCCGGCCAGCAGGATGAGTCCGCCCGCGAAGACGGCCAGCCCGGTGGTGACGAAGATGCCCAGGCGCACGCGCTGGGCGCGGGTCACGGCCATGGCCACGTCCTCCTGACCGCTTCGGGGTTCATCACGCGCCCTCCGTGAGCAGCTCGAGCGCGGTCTGGTCCTTGCGCAGCTCGCCGGCCGCGATGCGCTCGAAGAAGGCGTGGATCTCGGGGTGGTTCCTGGCCTTGACCTCGGCCAGGGTGCCGTCCGCCAGCACCTTGCCCGCCGAGAGCATGATGGCGCGGTCGCAGATCTTCTCGATGCTCGCCAGCTCGTGCGTGACGACCACGATGCCCATGCCGAAGCGGTCGCGCAGCCGCAGGATGAGCGCGTCGAGCTCGGCGCTGGTCAGCGGGTCGAGGCCGGCGGAGGGCTCGTCGCAGAAGAGCAGCTGCGGGTCGAGCGCCATCGCCCGGGCCAGCGCCGCGCGCTTGCGCATGCCGCCCGAGAGCTCGGAGGGCAAGAGGTGCTCGGCGTGGCTGAGCTCGACCAGCGCCAGCTTGAGCCGCACCAGCTCGGCGATGACGTCCTCGGGGAGCCGGGTGTGCTCGCGCAGCGGCAGCGCCACGTTCTCGGCGATGGTCAAGGAGCCCAGGAGTGCGCCGTACTGGAAGAGCACGCCGATCTTCGCGAGCTTCTCCTCGCGCGCCCGACCTTCCACGCCGGAGAGCTCCTCGCCCAGGAGCTTGATGGATCCCGCCGCCGGCTCCGAGAGGCCGATGCAGTGCTTGAGCAGCGTGCTCTTGCCGCAGCCCGAGCCGCCCAGCACCACCCGGACCTCGCCCGCCTTCACCGTCAGGTCCACGCCGTCGAGGATGGTCCGCTCGCCGTAGCGCGCCACCAGACCGCGGACCTCGAGCAGCACGCTGTCAGTGGCGGCGGGGGCGGTCATAGGACGACGTAGAAGAGGACGCTGAAGAGGCAGTCGGCGACGATGATGTAGAAGATCGACGCGACCACCGAGGAGGTCGTGGTGCGGCCCACCTCCGCCGCGCCGCCGTGGACGCGGAAGCCGTAGAAGAGCCCGATGAGCCCGATGCCCCAGGCGAAGGCGAGGCTCTTCACGAGCCCGGTGAGCAGGTCCTTGGGCGAGAGCGCCTGCAGCATCTGCGAGGCGAACGCCGGGATGGAGATGTCCAGGTAGAGCGTGCCGACCAGGAAGCCGCCGAGGATGCCCAGCACGTCGGCGAGCACGGTCAACAGCGGCATCGTCAGCGTGATGGCGAGCAGCCGGGGCAGGGCCAGGAAGGTGACCGGGTCCATGCCCATGACCGTGAGCGCATCGATCTCCTCGGAGACCTTCATCGTCGAGATCTCCGCGGCGATGGAGGAGCCCGACCGGCCGGCGACGAGGATGGCGGTCATCAGCGGTCCCATCTCGCGGATGACCGAGACGCCGATGAGGTTGGCCACGAAGATGGACGCGCCGAACTGCTGGAGCTGGTAGGCCGACTGGAAGGCGAGGGTGAGGCCGACCAGGAAGGAGATGAGGCCGACGATGCCCAGGGCCTGCGAGCCGATGTAGATGGCCTGCTCGACCACCGCGGCGCGGCGGAGGCTGGCCGGGCGGAAGGGGATGGAGAGCAGCGCCGCCGAGGTGTCGGCGGCGAGCTGCAGGAAGTCGACGAAGGCGCGGCCGGTGTCGATGAGGCCGCCGCCGAGGCCCTCGATGGCGCCGGGAGGCTCAGGGCGCTTGGGCGGCTCGCGAAGGCGGAACATGCCCAGCGAGCGGCGGGCGGCGTCGCTGGCGCTGACCAGCTTGAGCGCGCCGCCCTTGGACTTCGCCTCGCGCCAGCCGTGGACGAGCACCGCCGTCGCCGCGCTGTCGATCTCGTCGACCTTGGAGAGGTCGAGCGCGAGCGGGCCGCCGGAGCGCTCGGAGAGCAGCGCGTCGAGCTCGACGGCCGCGTCACGCCCGAGCCGTCCCTCGATGCGCAGGACGGGCTCGGCGGCCCCCTGCTCGAGGCGGTATTGGAGGGCGGACATGGACCTGCATCCTCGCTTGTCCTGGGCCGGTGGAAAAGTCCGGTTTCCGGTGCTGTCCGGGAGGCGAGCGCCCTACTCGACCGGGTGTATCTTCGCCCGCGTGATCCGGTCGCTCCTCAGGGATGGTCTGGGCGGGATCCTGCGCTCCGCGGGGGTGGTCCTTCCTGCTGCCGGCGCCCGGCGGCGCCACGACTTCGCGCTGGTCTCCGAGGGTCCGGAGGGGCGAGGCGCGCAGCTGCTCGTGAAGGCGCTCTCGGCCATCGAGTCGGTCCAGAACGGCGTCTCGATCACCCGGCAGCTCGTCGCGCGCCGGGGGAGCCGGTTGCCTGACACGCTGCTCGATGAGCTGGCGCAAGAGGCGAAGCGGAGCGGGGCGAGCGCCGCGGGCTTCGCCGAGGTGACTCCGGATTCTGGTGTTCGCCGGCGCCGCCATTCCGCTGCCGCACGCGTTGGTGATGCTGCTCCCGATGGACGCGGCCGCGGTGCGGACGGCGCCGAGCTTCGAGTGTCTGCGCACCGTCAACGAGACCTACGCCTCGCTAGGCGTGCTGACCGAGCGCGTCGCCGGCGATATGCAGCGCCGCGGGTTCTCCGCCGTTCCTGGCGAGGCCATTGGCGGGGCGGTGGACTACCTGTCGCTCGCGGCGCGTGCAGGCTTGGGGGCGGTCACTGCGAGCGGCCTGCTCGCCTCGGAGGGGCACGGGACCTGCCAGCGCATCGGCGCAGTCTTCCTGGAGCTCGAGGAGGCCCCGAGTCGGCCGCCCGCTTCGAGGTTCGAATGGGTCGGGGAGTACTGCGTCCGCTGCCAGCGGTGCGTCCGCGACTGCCCGGCGCAGGCGATTCGCTCCTCGCCGCCGCTTCGCGCCGATGGTCACGCGGCCTGCGTCGACGGCGACCGGTGCCTCGCCTACTTCCGGAGCCACTGGGGTTGCAGCGTCTGCATCAAGGTCTGCCCGCTGATCTCGGGCGACCTCGACAAGGTGCGGCGAGGTCGCGGACGGTCGGTCAGACCTGGGTCACGCGCGGCGCGGTCTCGGCGGTAGGTGGGACCGTCGCGCGCTTCTGCAGCTCGGCCAGGTCCAGCAGCCCGCGCTTGGCACCGAAGACGGAAACCACGCTGGAGGCGTTGATCGACGCCTCGCGCATGGCCTTGGCCAGCTCGGCGTCCCCGTAGCGGACGAGCCCGGCGACGAGGGTGCTGCCGAAGGCATCGCCGGCGCCCAGGGTGCTGACCACCTTCTCCACGGGATGGGCCGGGCAGCGCACCCGGTCCTTGCCCGAGAGCGCGTAGCTGCCGCGGAAGCCGTCGGTGATGACCGGGAGCTTCACGCCCGCCGCCTGGAAGCCCTTGAGCAGCTCGGTGTACAGCGCGTCCTCCGCTTCGGGGGCCGCGCGGCGCATCGTCGTGTCGCGGCCCTGGAAGGCCAGCGCCTCCTCGCGATTGACCAGAAGCACGTCCAGGCCCTGGAGGAGGTCGGCGGCCTTCGCGATTCCCTGCTCGACGGTGGAGCCGCCGGGGTTGAAGGCGATGCGCACGCCCGCCTTGCGCGCCGCGGCGAACAGCGGCGTGAAGACCTTGGCCCCGGAGGCGCCCAGGCTGGAGACGTAGAGCCAGCGGGTGCGGGCCAGGCCAGTCAGGTCGAGGTGCTGCGGCTCGACGTGGTCCGAAGCGCCGCGGAAGACCAGCACCGTCCGGTCGCCCTCGAAGGAGGTGAGGATGACCGAGTAGCCCGTCCCGTAGTCGGCCAGCTCGATCAGCAGCGAGGTGTCGACCTTGTCCTCCTGCAGCCGAGCCCGGATGTTCGCGCCGGCGTCGTCCTTGCCGACCGGAGCCACGATCCCCGCCTTCAGGCCCTGCCGCGCGAGGCAGACGGCGGCGTTGGTGGCGCCGCCGCCGGTCATGAACAGGACCTCGCTCACGTTCACCTTGGCGCCGTAGGGCAGCCCGAGGTACTCGGAGCGAGACTCCGGCCCGCGCGTGGAGAAGATGCGCGCGGCGTCGGTCTTGACGAACACGTCCTGCGTGGCGCTGCCCAGGGTAACGACGTCGAACACGGGGCCTCCGCGAGCTTGGGTCTCAAAAAGCTTCGTCCGGCGAAGCGCCAGACGAAGTCGCGTCTCAAAGCCTACGAACGGATCAACCTGGCAGCCCCTGCTCGACCTCGGCCTTGGTGGCCGCGTCCAGCCGGCTGTTGGCCTTGGCCTTCTTGAGCTGCTCGGGGTCCTTCAGGTGCGCGGCGGCGCAGGCCAGGTGCAGGTAGCCGGCGCTCTTGGTCTTGAAGGTGCCCGTGTCCACCTCGCGCTCGATGGCCATGCGCAGGGCATCCTTCTCGATCGGGTTGCCGCACTCCAGGCACTTGCTGCGGCCGGTCGGCGCGCGCTCGACATGCGGGAAGTCCGGCGGGGCGTCGGCGAGCGCCGCGTCGATCTCCGCGCGGTTGGGGATCTCCTCGGAGAAGGCCGCCATCGCCTGCTTGAGCTCGGCCGGCTTCTTCTTTGCCGCGCACAGCAGGTGGTGCCAGTAGTACGAGCTGCCGCCGTCGGGGTCGAAGGCGTTGGGGGCCTCCTCCCCGAACCTCAGCTCGCCCTTCTCGATCTTCTTCTTGCAGACCCGGCAGCTGGCCCGGCTCGACTTCGAGTGCTCGATGACGTGCGCCATGAAAACCCTCCCATCGGGAATTCGCCTTCGTCGGTTCGTCGGCGAGGATGCCGAACGATAGCCAGAAGGCGGCCCCGATTTCGAGGGTCACGGGCTACAGCAGGAACCGGTAGCCGACCTGCAGGCTCTCCGCCCCGGTGTTGGACGGGCCGGTCGCGGTGTGCTCCAGCGGGCCCCACTCGGTGAGGAGCTCGATGGTCAGGTGCCCGGGGCCGAGGCCGATCTGCACGCCGATGGGGATCCCCACGCCGACCTTGGCGTCCTGCTCCTTGGTGCTGAGGATCTCCGCGCCCGAAACCTCCCCGCGGGTCGTGCTCTGCAGCAGGTAGATGCGCGCGCCCACGCCGAGGTAGGGGACGAAGCGGCCGAGCATCGGCAGGCGCACCACCACCGTGGGCATCACCGTCAACTGCTGCTGGACCAGGGTGTAGTGGTAGGCGCCGCCCGGCACTCGCGGGTCGTCCGACTGGACGCCGAACTTGCGCGGCTCGGCGTAGCCCAGCTCGGCCTGGATGGCGAACATGCCGGACAGGAACGGAAGCACGTAGCCCAGCTCGGCGGTGACCCGGGCGTTGGGGCGCAGCGCGGTGTAGGAGACGAAGCCGCCGGCCTTCACTCCGGCCAGTAACGCGCCGCGGTCGGAGATGGCCCACTCGTCCTTGGCCTGCAGCGCGGTGGCCGCAGGCTCGGCGGTCGGGGCCGCAGCCGTCGAGTCGGTCGGTCCGGCCGGCTCCGCGGTCGTCGAAGTCTCGGGTGCGCCGGCAGGCACCGTCGCCGGGGCCGGAGCGGGGGCGCTGGCCTCGGTGAGGTCGAGCCCCGGCAGAGCGGCTGCCGGCGAATCGGTGGCGGCCTTCTTGTGGGTCGTCGCCCTCTTCTCCGCGGCGGTGGCGGAGCCGGTGGCGAGCAGGGCGATGAGGCAGGCGGAAGCAGCAATGAGGTTTCGCATGGTCGTCCTCGTCTTTCCCTGTGCCTGTCACCAGATGACGACTTCGGTGGTCTTCGACGCGGCCGCGGAGCCGGTCTGGCCGCCGACGAGGAAGATGTAGGCGCTCTGGACCGCGCTCCCCAGCAGGTAGCGCGACTCGGTCATGCTGATGCCCGCGTTCCAGTTGCCCAGGGCCGGCGGCGTGCCGATCTCCGAGGAGTTGGCCTTGGCGCTCGGCGACGCGCTCGCCCCGCCGAAGACGAAGAGCTGGTTGTTGGCGGCGCAGGAGCCGTAGCCGGCGAAGCCGCTGGAGAAGCCGTTGACCACCGTGAAGAGGCCCAGGTCTCCGCCCGCCGCGATCTTCCCGGCGTCGAAGTTCTTGGCGCCGGCGGTGGTGTCCCTATCCGCGGCGTCGAGGCCGCCGCCGGCCCAGACGTAGGTGTCGGAGCCGTGGATGCCGGTGGCGGTCGTCGAGTCGCCGCGGAAGGCCGCGATCTGCCAGCGCCCGGCGGAGATGGAGTTGGTTCCGGCGGTCCACGAAGCGCCGACCGTGTGGTGGCCGTTGGGCAGGACGTCGATGGCCAGGTACTCGTAGCTGGCGGTGGTCGTGGTCGCCGTGGTCTTGCCGGCGAGGGCGTAGACGTAGAAGCGGCCGGCGGTGACAGGGTCGGCGCCCCAGGTCATGCCCAGGCCCTTGCGCGCAGTGCCCAGGTCCGGCAGCGCCGCCCAGGTGCCGGTGCTGCCCAGCGGCAGGAAGGTCTCGGTGCCGGCCACGGCGCTGCCGTCGTCGGTCCACTGCGTGGCGCCGGTCACGGTCGCCACCAGCACCTCGGAGCTCGCGGTTCCGTTGACCGCAGCGGAGCGGTAGACGCGGTAGCCCGCGACGTTGGGCAGCGGCGCACCGGCGGAGTCGACCGGCGCGGACCAGGACAGCACCACCTGCACCTTCCGGCTCTCGAGCAGGGCCGGGACCTTGACCACGATCTCGTCGGAGGGGAGCGACTCGCCCAGCGGGTTCTCCGGGTCGGCGCCGGAGAAGGTGGCGGACACCCGGTAGAACCAGTAGCCGGCGTCGAGGCCGGTCTCCTTGACCAGGAGGTCGGCGACGGTCAGCGCCGGCGTCTCCAGCGGGTCGAGGATCTTCGCCCGGACGCAGCTCTTGAGGACGGCGGCGCCGTCGGTGCCTCCGCACAGGTAGGTGTAGCGGCCCAGCTGCGCCGAGGCGGCGAACGCGCGCGGCCCGGGCAGCTTGTAGCGCTGGTCGGACCAGGCGCCCATGTTGCCGAAGATGTCGACCGGAGCGGACTCGACCGAGTCCAGCGGTGTCGCCGCCGCCGCGGCGCCGGTGTCGCCGCCGATGGCATAGACGAAGCGGGCCGCCGCCGTGGCATCGCCGGCCGCCGCGACCAGGGCCCGACGGGCGGTGTTCATCGACTTGCCGGCGCGCGGCAGCGAGAGGTTGAGCGACGGACCGGTCACGCCGATGGCGGAGTAGATGGCCCAGGTGCCGTCGTCGTTGGTGACCTTGAGGATGCAGGTGGCCCCGTCGGGCAGGGTGGCCGCGTTGACGACGCCCTGGATGGTGCAGGCGCTGCCGGTGCACGACAGAGACGCGGCGGTGGTGGCGAGGGTCGCCGGGCTGGCGAGCTTGGTGCCGGTCGCGTCGGCGCAGCTGTCGACGGAGAGGACCGCGCCGCGGAAGTCGGTGCCGGCGACGGTGATGGGCTGGCTCGCGGCGTTGACGATGGAGGCCGGGGTCGAGCTGGTGATGACCGGAGGCGGCAGCTCGGTCACCTCGAAGGCGTTGGCCAGGATGCCCACGGCCCCGTCCGGGTTGACGACGATCAGGTCATAGGTGTTCGGCAGCGAGCCCTTGGGCACCACCGAGGTCAGCGTATCGGCGTTGCTGAAGGAGGTGGCGGTCAGCGGGATGGCCGGCTCGGTCCCGGTCGCGTTGGAGGGGTTCATGAACACGCGAGGCACGGCGGCGAACGGCGTCGCCGAGGCGGGGTCGCGGTAGATGGTGATGTCGGTGTTGGAGCTTTCCAACCGAACGGCGGGACCACGCTCCGCAGCGACAGCGTCAGGCTGTCGGTGACGCGGATGGCCTTGGCCAGCTGTGCCGGGCAGTCGACCTGGTCGGCGAGCGAGAGGTCGTACTCGCCGGGCGGGACAGGCTGATCGCCGTCGGTGGCGGGGTCGAGGTCCGCGGGGATGATCACCTGGACCTTGCGGCCGCTGGCGTCGACGGTGGAGGCGAGCTCGATGGGCGCGCCGCCGCCGCTGGGCGTCAGGCTCACCGACTTGAGCGGCAGGTTGAGCGAAGTGACGTAGAGGGTCACGCGGGTGCTGATGCCGTTGTAGACGACCTCCGGGTCGGCGAAGAAGAGCTTGGGGCCGGGGACGACGTGCACGGTCTTGTGAGGCGCGGGGTCGTCGCAGCCGTTGTTGACGACCAGCGTGTAGTCCTGGTCGGCCTCGGCCCCGGAGGGGAAGGTCGCGGTGATCGCCGTGCCCGCCGCGTTGACGCTGACGTTGGTGGCGGTGACGTCGGGGAAGCCGGCAAGCGTCAGGGTGACGGTCGGGACGGGCCCGAAGTCGGTGCCGGTGATGGTCAGCGTGCCGCCGTTGCTGCAGATGCTGGCGGGCGCGATCCCGGTGACGGTGGGCGGCGGGACGACCTCGAGCGTGACGGTGGCGCCGGCGGTCGTACAGCCGGCGGGCGCAGGGTTGGTGACCGTCACCGGGTAGCTGCCCGCGGCCAGGGCGCCCTGGGGGACGACGATGGTCAGGCCGGTGCAGGACTGCACCGAGCCTTCGGCGAAGGTTCCGGGGATGGCGGTGCAGCCGGTGGCCGCGGTGGGCGTGTAGGCGACGCCGTCGATGGTGACTTTGGGCAACTCGCCGCCGATCTGCAGGAAGTCGTTGCCCTGGACGGTGACGGTCTGGTCGGCCTGGGCAGTGCAGATCCCGGCCTGGCCGAGGCCGGTGATCGTCGGCGGGGGCGCGACGTGCAGGTTTACGAGCTCGCTCGAGCTGCAGTCGGCCGGCGGCGGGTTGGTGACGACGATGGCGTGGTCGCCCTCGGGGAGGTCGCCCTGGCGGATGGTGAACTTGAGCAGGGTGCAGGTGGAGATCGTCCCTTCGTTGAAGGTGCCGGCGATGGGCTCGCAGCCCTCGGCAGAGGCCGCGCTGTAGGACTTGCCGCCGACCGTCACGATGGGCAGCGCGGCACCGATTTGCAGGAAGCGGGTCCCGTTCACCACCATCGGTTGGTTGCCCTGGGCGTCACAGACGAGGTCGGGGACGATGGACTGGACGGTCGGCGGCGGCACGAGGGTGATGGTCGCGATGTCGGTGCTGGTGCAGGCCGCGCTGGCCGGGTTGGTCAGCGTCAGGGCTTCGGGCCGGGGCGGTTCGCTCGGCTGGCAGGCGCCCCTGGGGATGGTGAAGGTGGCGCTGGTGCAGGTGCGGACCACGCCGGCGGAGTGCGGACCGGGGACCTCGATGCAGCCGTCCACCGACTGGATGGCGAAGTCCTTCTCCTGGAAGCGGACGGTGGGGAGCGCCCCGCCCACGTCGAGGAAGCCCGTGCCGGTCAGCGTCACCTGCCGGTCCTCCTGCGCAACGCAGAGGACGTCGGGGGCGACCCGGGTGATGGTCGGGCGGGGCACGGCGGCGAAGGCATTGGGGAACTCCGCCGAGTGGATCCCGTCTCGGTTGGTCACGGTGACCGAGTAGAGTCCCGGGTCGAGCGCGAGGGCGGGGTAGACGTCGAAGCCCATCTTCTCCTCGCTGAACCAGCGCACGTGGCTGTGGCTCGGGTCGTCGACGTCGTCCGGCACGGTGACGGAGCCGCTCGCCGCCGTCCCGTCGATCGCTCGCGTCCGGTTGAGCTGGACGGTGGGGAGCAGCAGCTTCACGGTCGGCTGCAGGGTCTCGGTCGGGAAGGGCGTGAAGCCGTCGCCGGAGAGGGTCAGCGGCGTCGAGAGCTGCTCGGCGCACACCAGGTCGGGCGCGACGGGGCCGGGCTGACCGGGCTTGCCTTCCGGGTCGGGCGTGATTGCGGGGCTGATGACTTGGTGGTCGCAGCCCAGGGTCGCCAGCATCCCGGCCACGCCGAAGGCCGACAACAGCCGAAGGGGGAGTCGCATGAGCGCAGTCCTCTCAGCGAGGCCCGCGGCGGCGGCGCTGCCGCTGCCATCCGGGCCATCGCAAGGTGACTGGCTGACGAGTGAAGCCGAGCGGAGGTTACCCGCGGAGCAGCGCGATCAGATGTCGAGCACGGCGTTGGTCTCGCCGAAGCCGTCCTCGGCGAAGTCCGCCGCGTCCGCGTCGGCCACGAAGCGCTTGCCGTCGACGACGAAGGCGTACTCGTACCGGCCACGAGGCAGCTCGACCGTCGCGTTCCAGGCCCCGTTCGTGCCGCGCACGAGCGCGATCCTCTTCTCGCCCCAGCGGTTGAAGGAGCCGGCGAGCTCGACGATGCGCGCGTCGGGCGCAGTGAGCGTGAAGCGGACGTAGACGGTTGCTGGCGGCGCGGGCGTCGCAGGGGCGGCGCTGGCGACGGAGGTCGGCGCCGACCGCGCTCCCGCGCGATAGCCCAGGAAGCCGGCGGCGCAGGCGACCAGGACGAGCGCCGTGGCCATCGCCGCCAGGCGCGGCCATGCGAGGGCGGCGAGCAGATCGCGGAGGGCGTCACCGAATCCCAAGCGGACGCGCGGCGCCGGGCGGGCCGCGACACGGGACATCACCCGCGCCTGGAAGTCCGGGGGCAGGGAGGGCGCCGCTGCGGAGGAGAGCCCGGAGATGCCGCCTTCGAGCTGAGCGAGGGCGCGCATCGCGGCCGGGTCCGAGGCCAGCTCGCGGCGGAGCGCGCGCTCCTCGTCCGCGGTCAGCTCGCCGTCCAGCAGCTGCTGGATTCGATCGTCGAGCCGATTCATCGGATCTCCTCCTCGTCGGCGGCCTGGTCGAGCAGGTCCTTGAGCATGTTCCGCGCGCGGTGCACCCGAACCTTGAGCGCGGGGATCTCCATGCCGACGATTCTCGTGCATCTGCTGGTAGGACAGGTTCTCGATGTGCTTGAGCACGAAGGCTTCGCGGTACTTGGGCGGCAGCTGCCCGAGCGCACGCTCGAGGTTCCTGGCCGTCTCCTGGCCCAGCACCCGGTCTTCCGGGCCGGGCGAGGGGTCGAGCGAGTCGAGGAGACCGGGGGTGCGGCTGACGGAGTCCTCGCGGGCCTTGCCCGACTTGAGGTGGTCCCGGCACAGGTTGAGCCCGATGCGGAAGAGCCAGGAGCGGAAGCTCGACTCCCAGCGGAACTCGCCCAGCCGCGTCCAGGCTCGCGCCAGCGTCTCCTGCGCGATCTCCTCGGCGAGCGACCCGCCGACCAGCCGGCAGCAGAAGGCGTGCACGGCGCGCCCGTGGCGCCCGACCAGGATGGCGAAGGCTTCGCGGTCGCCGGCCAGGCACCGCTCGGCGATGGCCCGGTCCTCCGGCTCGGTCGTCGAGTCGGCCGGTCCGGCCACGATGGCGCGCAGCACCTGGGGCATCGCGAATTCCATGGCCGGGATGAGGACGACCAAGGACGGACTCAGGTTACTCGGGCGCGTGCGCCGATGAACAGTGCCCGTTCCCGCCCGCGCTCGCTCCCTTCGAAGCCGTCCGCAGCTCAGGCTTGAGTTCGGCGGTTGATAGAGCAAGATGCTCCTGTGAATTCGCTGGGATGCCTCAGGCCTGGGCGGGGGCGAACGCCGGCCACGGTGCTCGCCTTGGCCCTCGCGTGTGCCTCCGGGATCGTGGCGTCCCCGGCCCACGCGGACGAGGTGCCCTACCAGGTTCGACCGTCGCTCCGGCTGGGGGCCGGGTGGGGAAGCGACCTCTTCCTCGGCGCGGGAATGGGGTCGTCCTTCCAGGGCCTGCTGGTGCCGGCGTTGGCGGTGGACCTCTCGGTCTCGCCGCGGGTCAAGCTGTTCGGGAGCTATGAGTGTGCGCTCGGCCTCTACGAGAAGACCGAAGGCATGTCGGCGGCGAACGAGCTGACCCTGGGCACTCGGGTCCGGCTGGCGAAGGGCTTGTGGGCGAGCTCTCGCTCGACGGCGAAGTGCAGCCGCTGACCGTGGGCAAGGCGGTGGAGGACGTGGTCGGGGTCGAGGCCTCGAGCACCCTGGGCGCCGCCGCCACGCCGGGCCTGCGCTGGTACGTGGACCGCTTCCTGATCGAGCTGTTCGGCTCCGTCGGCTACGGACACCTCGTCCTCATGTCCGGCGCGGCCATCGACGATCGGTCCGCTTCCGGGACCCTCTCGGTCGGCGCCGGGATGGGGCCGGTGTGGCTCTCGCTCGCGCTGCGCGGGATCTACGACGACTCCGACGAGGTGGCTTACTCCTATGCCGGCGGCAGCGCGGCGCTGTCCGCCGCGGCGGACCTGGGCGGCATCGTGACGCTGCGGCTGAGCGGCTCGGCGCACTACAACGCCTTCGCGGCGGGGCGCCAGGACTGGCTGGTGCGCGCCTCGTTCGCGCCGTCGGTGAAGGTCGTGGACGGCGTGTGGATTGAGGGGTCCTACGGCTACGCCATGAACTTCAGCAGCGAGGCCTCCTTCGACGCGTCCCGGCACTTCGTGTACCTCGGCATCCGTGTGGAGCGCGCTTGGAGAAACTGACCCTCGCGCTGCTGGCCACCCTGGCCGTCGCTGGCGCCGCCTGCCGCGCCCATGCCCCCGTTCCCTCCGGGGCGCCGGGCACGACCCTGGTCGAGTGCTCCGGTGGGGCCCGGGACGAGTTGCGGCTCGTGGGCTCCTTCGACGAGTGGCAGGCAGGAGTCACGATGGCGCGGGGCGACGACGGGCTCTTCTTCGCCCACCTCTCGCTCCCTCCCGGAGTCTCGACCGTCGCCTGCTGGCGGCGCTCCCCGGACGGCACGGTGGTGACCTCGGCGCCGCTCAACGCGCCCGAGGTCGAGGCCGATGGCTTCGGCGGGGAGAACGGTGTCTTCGAGGGAGCGCGGGCGGGTGGGCCGGTAACTTCGAAGCAGTAGCATCGTCGGATGGAGTGGACATGATCTCGATGACCGCCAGCCTGCTCCTGTGCGTCACCGTCGCGGCGACGGCGCCAGTGGCCCCATCGAGCCGTGTGGAGGAGCGCGCCCAGGCTCGCGGCATCGCCCCGGAGCTCACCGCGCAGCTCGTCGCCTCCGTCGAGGCGGCCCAGGTCGCGAACCTCCCCAGCGAGACCGTCGAGGACAAGATCCTCGAAGGGCTCGCCAAGGGCGTCGCGGCCGACCGGATCGTGACCGCCGCGCAGGACCTGCAGCGACGGCTGGGCGTGGCTCAGCAGGCGCTGGACGAGGCGGGCGTGAAGGTCGAGGCCGCCGAACGCCGGGCCGCGCTGGAGCGGCTGGCGGCCGCCATCCGCGGAGACGGGCAGGACTTGGTGGCGATGGCCCGCGTGGCCAAGGGGGCTGGGGCGCCAGCGCTCACCGCCGCCGCCCGGGAGATGGTCAAGCTGCGAGCCCAGGGAATCGAACCCGCGGCGTCCATCGCAACGCTGGGCGCGCTCGCCAAGGCCAATCATCCCGAACAGATTCAGCGCGTGTCTGGGCTGCTCGCGGACTACGTGCGCGAGGGTGGAACGGACAACGCGGGCTTCCTCTCCGAGGTGCGGGTCCGCGCCGAGAGCAACCAGAGCCTGGACGATTCTCGTCGACCACTTCGGCAACCAGCCGGACCCGCTCCTGCGCTCGAATCCGAGCGGCAAGGTCAAGGAGACGGCCGCCGCCAAGGGCAACTCGAACAAGCAGAAGGAGCCGGGGCAGCCCTCGCTGGAGCGCTCCGACCGCGCCGGTTCGGTTCCGGGCTTGGACAAGGAGAGTCCGGGCCGCAAGGCCAAGTGCGCCAACAAGAAGAACCCGCCACCGGGATGCGAGTAGGCGCCATGCCTACCTGGTGATTCGGATCACGCTCTCCAGCCAGGCTCCAGGCGGTCACCCGGCAAACCCAAAACCGCGAAAACGGCCGCCAAGGCCCCTGGCTGGCCAGCCTTGGGCCGACCAGGTGGCTAGGCCTGCTTTAATGGGGCTGACCGTTGAAAGGGCCTCAGGCGGGCCGCCCAGGGCCTATAAGGGGCATTTCCGAGGCCTCGGTAATGGACTGCAAGGTGTTGATATTGTTGTGCTTTTTGACTGACTCGCGAGAGGCGTGGGGAAAAGAGAGCCGATTTAGGACTCACTGCACTTCGAGGATCAGCACTTGGATTCGGGGCGCTTCAGACCCCTCGTCGGTGTGGCGGCTGGAGCACGCGGGATCCTGGTTGCACTCCTCCTCGGTGAGCTGCGGAGAGTCCTTCTTCTCCGATGCTGCAGCCCACATCTCGACCCGGCACTCCCGCTCGAGATCGGCGGCGCTGAACCCGCTCGGCCCTTCGTGCGTGCCCAGCAAGACCGCCACGCCCCGTTTCACGGCCATCGTCGCCGCGAAGCCACGGCCTTGGCAGCTCGCAAGCTGTGGCAGTCGGAAGCGACCTGCGTCCGTCTCGATCGCCAGCCCGCCGGTCGGAATGGGGAGGAGCGCAGGGGGCTGACGGAGATGGTCCGAGCCTTTGGTTGCGGCACTGATGACTCGCGCCGATGTCTGGAAGGGGTCGAGGCAAGAGCATCCGGGGGCACCGAACCGATCCCAGCCGCCATCGCAGTGCGGCGTGTAGGCGCCGAGGGCAGCCCGGACCTGCGAGGTCCACCACTTGGGCAATCGCCCGTTCGACTTCAGCCCGATGCGAACCGAATCGTCCTCCCGCTCGGCTACGAGTTGATGACCGTCGTCGGTCAGGCCCAGGAGGAGCGAATCCGCGCCGTCGCATCCCGACGCTTCGAGAATCCTGTTCGCACGCCACGCACGCTTCGCCAGCGCGGCGCTCGCATCGGCGGGGAGCATCGCCCTCAGTGTCGCTTCGATCCCTGGCGTTCGCCGAAAGGTGCCCTTCTTCGCCTCGACCTCCTGGGTGAAGTAGCGAATCGTCGGCGACTCCGGCCCGCCTTCCGCGACGACCAGCACGTCTGCCGCTCCGCTTTCTCCCGCGACGAAGGCGACGCCGCGAAGCCCCGTGGCACCAGGGATGGTCTCCAGGATCCGGCCGCTCGAGGACGCCAGCGTCAGGTGCACGCCGTTCTTGTCGCGCGAGGGCACGAAGGCCCAGGACTCGCGAACGCCTTCGAAGCGAAAGGCGTGGGGCGCCAGGACCTCGCCCGCGTCGCGGAAGGGCGCCAAGTCTCTATCTGACAGGGGGACAGGACTCGCTGCCAGACAGGCGAGCGTGAGGATGAGCATCATGGAGTGCTCCGCCGCTTCGAGCTGCAACCGGTCGTGAGGAGCGGGTCGGTGACCACGCGCCGTTCGCAGCTCTCGTCAACGCAAGGAACCCTTCCGAGCGTCCGCCCTAGCTTCAGCTCGCCGGCGCCCAACTCAAAGCTCACGGCGAAGGCTACGACCAGGTCGGGTGGACAGTGCTTGCAGAGTCCGCTCCCTATCCCTTGAGGGCAGGACAGCGACCAGGGTTCGCAGAGCTCAGAGACGTTCTGGGGGAGCCGGGCCAGAGGCGAGAACTTCTGGATCACCTCGAGCTCGCCGTCGTTCTTCAGCCGAGCGTCGACGAAAGGGAGCGCGTGGCACCGGTTCCCCGCCAGGTCGACGAGCACGCACGTTCGCGCCCAGTCGATCTGAAAGCCGCTCGTCGCGCACCCGTCATGGCTGTTCGCCCACGGCACGCACGCGAGGAGCCCATGGCCGCGCTGCTCCACCGATAGGCGCCCGGTGCAGCTCGTGGGAAGCGGGAGGGGGCAGAGCGCCCGGGTCTGGCCCTTGACGACGACGAGCTGGGCGTCCGCCGAATCGCCGATGATCGGATCGCCCTCCGCGCCGCTCGTCCCGACCTCGAGTCGGCCCCCAGAGAACCGGGCCGAGTGTCGTGCCCTCCAGGGCTTGGGAAGCTCGCTCTCGAACGGAACCCACTTCGGCCCGAGGGCTGGGGGTGGTGCCGATGCGACGGATGGCACGGCGCCGGCTTCGAGCTGCTGCGCTGCTCCTGAGGCCGCCGACGGCCCTGCGGCTTCGCTTGCGTCGGACCCTGAAGCGGAGTGCGGGGCCGTGCTGGCGAGGAGCCAGAGGCCAACCATTGCGAAGAACCGACCACGCCGAATCATCGAAGCCTCCCCGGGCGCTCGAAGAAGGGCTTCGACGGAGCCGTGATGCGACCTCTTCGAGCCGAAGAGGTCACCGGTTCCACGCAGCAGGGGAGACACTGGCCTCGAACGGCCTCACGGGGCTGCCGGTTTGGCGGCGGGCGCTGCCGCTGGTCCAGGAGACGGAGCCTTCGCCGGCACGGGAGCCGGTGCCGGAGCCGATGCCGCCTGCGCGGGAGCGTTCGGGTTCACGACGCCCGGCTGGACGACGAACTGCTCCGGCTGCTCGGCCAGGATTCGCCGGTACCAGCCCTCGGAGTAGGGCGGGTGAAGCACCTTGCCCTGCTCGTCCTTGACGTTGCCGTCCATGTACTTGACCAAGAGGTCCTCGCCCAGCTGCTTCCAGCGCGCGACCGTCAGCTCCACCTGCCGCGTGCTGTAGGCGGCGACGTAGTCGCGGCCCAGCTCGGGAGCGCTCGCGTACAGGTGCGCCGCCGCCTTCTCGACCTCGGCCTGGCGCTCGAAGAAGCCGCCTTCGAGCTCTTGCTGCACCCGCCGGACGTCCTGGATCATGTCCGAGTAGCGCGCGTAGGTCTGGTTGGCGACCCAGTTGAAGAGCCAGAACGCGGAGTCCCACGAGAAGCGGTGCAGCGTCGCGGTCCCCACCGCCAGCGGCTTGGGCACCTCGCGCAGCCCGGCGTAGATGGGCATGAAGACGTTGGTCGAGGCGTCGTCCACGCCGAACCAGAGCAGGCCGCCGATGGGGCCGGGCAGCTTCTCGCGCGACTGCGAGACGAAGATGAAGCCGGTCTGCTGCGTCGCGATGGCCCGCTCGTTCACGTACTCCTTGCCGTCGACCTTCCAGGTCAAAGGACGCCAGCGGTAGGGCACCTCGTAGGGCCCGGCGCCCACGCCTTTCGTCAGGTCGAACTCGGTCCCCTCGAAGTGGTCGCGCATCAGCGCCATCAGGTCCTGGGGCTTCACCGGGCGGTCGGGCTTGATCCACAGCGGCAGCGAGCTGTAGACGCCCGGCTTCTTGGCAAAGTCGCTCGAGAGCTTGAGCGAGGGCGCCAGCTTGTCGAACACGCGCCAGACGCGCAGCTCGCAGGTGCGCAGGTCGCCCGACTCCGGCGGGCCGAAGGCGTCGGCGAAGGCGAACTTCTCGTCCGGGCCGGTGAACCAGCCCTTCTCGCGGGCGAAGGCGATGACGTCCGGCGAGTAGAGGGTGTCCGGGTCGCGCAGCGGGAAGGTGCGGATGCGCGCCATGTTGGCGTGCGCGACGACCATTCCGTCCGGCACCTTGCGCGCGACCCACAGCGCGCCCTTGTTGCCCGGGCCGCGCCCGACGATCTCCATCAGGTACAGCTCGCGCGGGTCGGCGATGGTGAGGGACTCGCCCTTGCTGCGGTAGCCGTGCGTGGCGGCCAGGTCGGCGATGACGCGCACGGCCTCGCGGGCGGTCTTGGCGCGCTGCAGCGCCAGGTAGATGAGGCTGCCGTAGTCGAGCCCGCCCTTGGGGTCGACCAGCTCCTCGCGGCCGCCGAAGGTGGACTCGCCGATGACCACCTGGTGCTCGTTCATGTTGCCGATGACCGAGTAGGTGCGCGCGACCTCGGGGATCTCGCCCAGCGGCGCGCCCTTGTCCCAGTCGACGATCTTCCGCGTCGCGCCCGGGCCGTGGACCGCGGCGGGGTACTGGTAGAGCGCGCCGTAGAGCTCGTGGGAGTCGGCGGCGTAGGTCGCCATCGTCGAGCCGTCGGCGCTGGCGCCGCGGGTGACGCCGATGCTGGTGCAGGCGTGGGCGGGGCGCGGGGCGACGAGCAACGGCCCAGCAGCGGTGACGGCGACGGCGACGGCCAATGAGCGGGCGAGCGGGGACGAGCGGGGCATGGTTGGGCTCCGGCGTGGGAAGCCAGGAAGGCTCACCCATCCTCGCGTTGCCCGCAAGTCCCGCGTCGCCGGGCTCGATCCGTCAATGGGTGGGAGCGGCCCCGTCCAGCACCCCGGTCCAGTACTTCCCGGTCAGGTCCACGTCGTAGGCCACCTCCGCGGTCGGCGGCTCGAAGACCAGCGCCTGGCGCAGGCACATCGGCTTGCCCGGCGTGGGCAGGGCGGAGGCGAACGGCGCCGGCTCCGGGGTCCCGGTGCACGGGGAGACGCTGCCGCCGCGCCAGCGGTAGTTGAAGACCTCCGGCAGGTGCAGCTCGACCACGTACTCGTCGGTGCGCCAGGACGCGGAGGGCAGGGTGAAGCGCAGCGCGCCGCTGAGCATGAACCGCCCGGGCTCCTCGGAGAGCAGCAGCTCCAGCCGGCCGCGCGGGTCGCCCGAGCGCTCGGGGCTCGCCTCCAGCGAGACCAGGCCGCCTTCGATCGACTGGGCCCGCGGCGCGCCGTTGAGGAAGACCCGCTCCAGCGCGTAGCCCTCGGGGATCTTCACGGCGATGGGCTTGGGGCCCTCGAGCTTGAGCTCGAAGAGCACGCGCACGATGCGCCTTCCGGCCAGCGTCGAGACCACCGAGACCCGCGCCTGCTCCACCACCGGCTCGATCGCCGGGCGCTTGGGCGCCTCGGCCTTGGCGCGCGCCACCAGCGCCTCGGCGACGGGCTCCCACGAGAAGCTGAACGCGCCCTCCTCCGGAAAGAGCAGCGCGCCGTCGCTCTGCAGGACCGCGTTCGGCGCCTCGAGCTTGAACAGCGCCGGGTCGTACTTGAGCTTGAGCGAGGCGACCGTCGAGGCGCCCAGCGCCAGGCGCACCGTGCGCTTCTTCCCCTCGGCCTTGCCCTGCACGCGCAGCCCCATGTCGAAGGCGTAGTCGCCGGGCTGGGCGGTGACGAGCGAGAGCGAGGAGTTGCTCATCGACAGCGTCCCGGCCTGAAGGCGCGGGAAGGTCAGCACGTGCAGCCGCGGGTCCTTTCGCAGGATCGGCAGGACCTGCCAGTTGGAGGCGAAGACCTTGGCCTCGACGTGTGCGGTCAGCTCGGCCGCGTCGTCGAGCAGCAGGCCCGAGAGCTCCACCTTCTCCACCACCGCCGAGACCGGCGCCGAGTCGGGCTTGGTGGTGCGGGCGAGGTCCAGCTCGCGGCGCAGGTCGAGCAGCTCGGACAGCGGCAGGGAGGCGGTCCCCACGTGCGGGTCGGAGGTCTCGGCGCGGGCGGTCGAGGCCGAGAGGGCCAGGGCGGTGCTGAGGATGCAGAAGAGGGGCGTGCGCATGGCGTTCTCCTCGAGGATCACGGAGCGGCGGCGGGGGTGGGCTCGGCCTTCTCGACGATGGGCTGCTTGAGCGGCGGCGAGCTGGCGCCGGCGTCTTCGAAGAGCGCCCGCTCGACGACCGCGCGGAACGCCGGCCGGGAGAGCAGCACCACGGAGGTCGCCAGCACCGCCGTGGCCTCCAGCGTGTAGATGAGCCCGGTGTAGGTCTCGAGGATGGCGGCCACGGTGGGCACGACCAGCGCCAGCGTCACCATCCCGGCCATGAACTTCGCCGCCTCGCGCGCCAGGAACAGGCGGGTGAGCAGCAGCAGCAGGCCGGTACCGACGCCCAGCGAGACGACGGCGGCGGCCCAGAAGGGCATCACCGCGGCGAGGTAGCCCAGGAGCGGGTAGACGATGGCGAAGCTCGCGGCGATCAGCGCGGCCTCGACGAGCTTGAGCTCGCGGCGGTGGGCGGTGAAGAGCAGCAGCGTGCCGCCGAAGAGGAGCGCGAAGAAGGCCCAGGCGCGCGAGCTGGCGCGGGCGATGACCTGGTCCCAGCTCTGCTGCGAGGGGAGCACCAGGCCGACCGGCACGCCGGACTCGAGCGAGGGGAAGCTCCAGGAGAGCGTCGCCCCGTCGTCGGCGGGCTCGAGGCGGCCGGCGGGGACCACCTCCGGCGGGTAGTCGAAGTTCTCGCCGCCCTTGAAGCGCAGGGTCATGGAGAAGTCGTTGACCCGCAGCGCCGGGTCCAGCCGCCAGACGAAGGAGTCGAGCCCGCGCCCGTGGAAGGCGATCTCGAAGAGAAGCCGCTCGCCGGGCTTGGCGCGGCCGGTCCAGACGAGCTTGTCGCCGCTCTGCTCGGAGAGCTGCACCGGGGCCGGCGCGCCGTTGACCTTGAAGGTCAGGTCCGAGAGCAGCACCTGGTTGCGGCGCATCTGGATGGGGAAGACGAAGGCCAGGTCGATGTCGGTCGGCTCGGGGTTCTTCACCTCGAAGGTGCCGCCCAGCGCGAAGTCGAAGCCGGAGAAGAAGACCAGCCCGCGCCGCCGGTAGTTCATGGTGGCATCGACCTCGATCTTCTGGCTGGCGAGCGGCAGCGGCCGCAGGTCGGAAAAGACCGCGCCGGAGGCGACGTAGCGCACCGACGGCGCCGGCTGCTCGATGGGCGCGCCCCAGCGCTCCATCACGTCGCCCTTCATGTCGCTGCCGGCGAACGACGTTCGGTCGACCACGCGCTCGGAGAGCGTGAAGGTGACCAGCATGACCAGGAACAGGCTCGCCAGGACGTGGCGGGCGAAGAGCAGGCGGAAGATCGCCTTCACGGCTCGAACCATGGAAGACCTCGGTCGTTTTTCGGCGTCCGAGCTTGGTTTGCAGGCGCGGTGCCAGCCCGTTCACCCCGTGGATTCCAGGGGTTGGCGAGGTGCTGGGTCGCGGACGGGGAGACGCGCTGCGGGTGGCGGGCCGCAGGCCGGAGCTCAGGCCAGGTTCGCCTGCTTGAGCAGCGCCTCGACGCGCTCCCGCGCGGCTTCGGTCAGCGCCGGGCCGTGGCCGCACAGCACGGTGCGGTAGGGCAGGCCCTTGCGCTGCATCGAGGCGAGCGAGGCGCAGGCTTGGGCCCAGTCGGTGGCGAAGGTCGGGTGGGGCAGCGCGAGCCCTTCGCGCTGGGCGACGGGCGGGATGGCGTTGAGCAGCGTGTCGCCGCTGACGAGCGTGGCGCTGGGCGCGTGCCAGAGGAAGACCGACCCCTCGGTGTGGCCGGGCGCGTGGAAGACCTCGAGCCCGGCGATGCGCTGGCCTTCGTCCAGGCGGCGGACGACGGGGACGCGCGCCGGGAGCCGGTTCTCGAAGAGCGTCAGCAGCGAGGCCAAAAGCTCGTCGCGGCCGAACGGCATGGGCGGGCGCGGGACGCTGCCGTCGAGGATCTGCGCGTCGGCGCGATGGGCGTAGACCGCCAGGCCGAAGCGGGCCTGGAACCAGGCGGCGTTGCCGGCGTGGTCGCTGTGGCGATGGGTGAGCAGGATTCCGGCGAGCGCCGCCGGGGCGAGGCCGCGGCGCGTGAGCGCTCGGAGGATGAGTCGCCGCTCGACGACGTGCCCGCAGTCGATGAGCCAGCGCCCCTCGGCACCGGCGTCGTAGAGCCAGACGTTGGAGATGCGGAGCGCTTCGAGTCGCTCGAAGGCTGCCACCGGACGGCGCCTAGAACTTGCCGGAGACGCCCACGCCAGTGGGGCCCGCGGCGAAGGTGAGCCGGTCGTCGTGCCAGTCGGTGAAGACCGCTTCGATGATCGCCACCACACCGAGGCCGCCGGCGATGCAGTAGAAGGCCGTTGCGTTCAGCCACGCGTCTTGCGTCGCGCGCTGCTCCTGCATCAGGACCGAGCCGGGCCGGGCTTGGGTCTGGGCCTCGTAGACCGTGTTCTTCCACTCGCTGTGCTTGAGCTCCTGGACGATGCTGAACGCGCCGCCGGCGCCGGCCGCGGCGACCGCGGCGACGGTGGTCGCGGCGAAGACCCACTTGGGCAGCGGCGGCGGGTTGAGGCGCTTGATGATCGCCTCCTCGACGCCGCGCACCTTGCCCTCCTTGAGCTGCCGCTCGGGGTAGAGCGCCTCGATCATCGGACCGACGATGGCCAGGAGCTCCTCGCCGTCGCGCTTGTCGAAGACCTTGCTGTCGGCGTTCACCATCCTGGCCTTCTTCATGTTCATGCGGCGCGAGGAGAGCGCGTACTGGCTGCCGTTGAGGATGATCTCGATGGTGACGACCTCGTCCACGCCGAGGGCGCCGCCGATCTCCGCCAGGCAGTTCTCGTCGCCGCAGCCCATCAGCTGGCGCTGCTTCTCGAAGGCCAGCATGTCGCGGATCTCGTTCATGCCCACCGAGGAGATGCCCTGCAGCTTCTTGCAGCTCGGGCACCAGGGCCGACGCGAACGCCGACAGCGCGCGCTCGGGGATGTCGCCCTTCGTCTTCGGGTCGAGCACCGCCACGCGCATCGGCGCGATGGAGGGCTTGGGCGCCTCGGACTTGACCTCGGGCAGGGCGGCCGCCGGGACGGTCTCGACGGGCTTGGGGGCTGGGGCCGGGGTCTCGACGACGGGGGCCGGCGCGGGAGCAGGCTCGGGCTCGGGCGTGGGTGCCGGCTCGGCAGTCTTGGTCGCTTTGGTCGCCTTGGTGGCGGCAGGCTTGGGCGCCTTCTTCCCCGCCGCGTGGACGGGCGCGGCGAGGGCGAGGACGACGGCGATGGCGAGCAAGCGATGCATACACTCTCCAAGCAGGAGCCTGGTGGGACAGTCGGCCCCAAACATTAGCGGTTGCGTCGATGCGAATCCACCGCTTGAACGGCCGGATTCAGGGGCTGGGCGGAGCGATCGTGTCGATGCCCTCGCTCATCTGGCGCATCGCGTCGCTGAAGCCGGAGACGATCGACAGGGCGATGGCCGCCAACGCGGTGAGGACGAGGAGGGAGCCGACGAAGATCGCCAGGCCAATCCAGCCGATGCGCGCCTTCTCCTGGAAGCTCCTACGGCTCGATTCGAGGACCTGGTCCAGCCGTCCGGCGGCCTCCCCCGAGGCGATCTGCGCCACGACCAGCGAAGGCAGCCCCGGGAACTCGGAGAGGGCCACGGCGAGCGAGGCGCCCGCGTCGAGCCGGGCGACGGCACGCGGACCGGCTTCGGCGAAGCCCGGCGCCCCCGCCCCGGCCTGCGCCGCCAGCGGCAGCGCCTCGCGGAGGGAGACGCCGGAGGCGATGGAGGCGCCCAGGACGTCGACGAAGCTGGCCAGCGCGTCGTTCTTGGCGCCCAGGCCCAGGAACGGAACGCTGGCGAGGAGGCCGAGCGCCTTGGACGCGAGGCGCCCCGCGGGGTCCAGGCGCGGAAGGACGGCGAAGAGGAAGAGGGGCAGGCCGATGAGGGTGGCGACGCCCGGGAAGGCCGCGGCGAGATAGGGGCCGAGCCCGCGCGAGAAGGCAACGGGGATGGGCCGGATGACCGCGAGCGCCAGCAGCAGCGCATAGGGGTAGAGCGTGATCCACAGGGCCTTGTTGCGCGCTGCGCGCCGGTGGGCGATCCGCTCGGCGATGGCGACCAGCCCCGACGGCTGCCCGCCATGCTTCTCCTTGGCACGCAGCATCCCGGCCGAGGCCTCGTCGATGAGGCCGAGATTGCGCAGCGACTGAGACAGCGGCACGCCGGCATCGGCGTCTGCCGTCAGCCGGCTCACGGTGGACAGGGGCAGGCCGTGCAGGCCTCCGCTGCGCGCGAAGGCGGACATCGTCAGGCCAGCCTCGAGCGAGTGGGCGATCAGGCGGAGCACGTTCTCCGCCTGCTTGCCGGAGACGTAGGCTGGCGCGGTCGAAGGTGACGACGCCTGGACTCGGGGCGCTGCCGTCATTCCCACGGCGAACTGCGGTGGTTGCGCCTGTTCCTGGGATTCTGGCTGCGGTGCTGGCTCGCTCCTGAGCGGCGCGGGGCGCGCGATGTTCCGGAAGCGGCCGTAGACGATGCCGCAGCTCGGGCACTCGGTGGCTCCCGGCGGGCGCGCTTTGCCGCACTTGGGGCAGGTCTCGGTGGACATCGGCGCGGAAGTCTACGACACCCTGGGGCGCGCCCACGACACCCCGAGCTCGTCGAGGGGCCAGGACCCAATCCTTGGAATCCCGATTGGCCGGGCTACCATGGCTGCATGCCGCGACGACCGATCGCAGAGCCCGAGCCCGAAGCGAAGCCCGAGTTCCAGCGCCCGGCGGTAGTGGACCAGTTCGCCGAGTACCTGCAGACCACCAAGGACGCCTCGCCGAACACGCTCAAGAGCTACCTCTCCGACCTGGACCAGTACTGCCAGTTCCTGGAGACGAAGAAGATCGCCGTCGAGGCCGCGGACCACCTGGCCATCCGCGCGTTCCTGGCGACGCTCCATGCCGAGACCAAGGCCACGACGCGGGCGAGAAAGTTGGCGGCCATCCGCGCGCTCTACGGCTTCCTCTACAAGCGCGGGAAGGTGAAGCAGAACCCGGGGCGGCTGGTGATGGCGCCCAAGAAGCCCAAGTCGCTGCCCAAGGTGGTGCCCATCGACGACGTGATGGCGCTCTTGGCCGTCTCCGGCGACGACGCGCGCGGCCGGCGCGACCAGGCCATCCTCGAGGTGCTCTACGGCGGCGGCATCCGCGTCAGCGAGCTGGCCGGTTTGGACGTCGAGGACTGGGATCTCCACTCCAACCTCATCCGGGTGCTCGGCAAGGGCCGCAAGGAGCGGATCGTTCCGCTGGGGAGCAAGGCCAAGGAGGCGCTGCTCCGGTACCTGGAGAAGCGCGACGAGCTGCTCGCTGCAGGTGGGGGCGCCGACGACGAGAAGGCGATGTTCCTCAACTATCTGGGCACGCGGCTCTCGACGCGCTCGGTGGCGCGGATGATCGACGAGCACGTGCTGGCCTGTGCGCTCAAGCGGCACGTCCATCCGCACGCCTTGCGCCATTCGTTCGCGACGCACCTGCTCGATGGCGGCGCGGACCTGCGCGCCATCCAGGAGATGCTGGGCCACGCGAGCCTGTCGACGACGCAGCGGTACACCGAGGTCAGCTGGGACCGGCTGCAGGCGGTCTACGACAAGGCACACCCGCGGGCGGTGGCGGACGGGCCGATCGAGGACGCGACGGACGAGCTGAAGTGAGGGTCAGCTCGTCGCTCGAGGCCACAGCGACTTGAGCGGGACCTCGAAACCCTCGAACCCGGGCGGCGCGGCAGTCTCGTCGGCATTCCAGCTCGCGACGATTCGGTAGGCTCCACGATCCAAGTCAAGGCACTCGAACGTCTGCTCCTCGGTGTCGATGATCCAGACGTGCGGAACGCCAAATGCGGCATAGAGCTTGAGCTTCCGGGTGCGGTCCGCGCCGGCGTTCGAGGGCGACAGCACCTCCACCGCAAGGTCCGGCGGACCAAGGCACCGGTCCTTGATGATGTCCAGGCGCTCCTTGCGGACGTACAGCACGTCTGGTTGCAGGGCGGTCTGGTCATCGACGACCACGTCGAAGGGAGCGACGAAGACCTCGCCCAGGTCGTGTTGGTCCACGAAGTCGGCGAGCAGGCGAGCGAGCTTGAAAGCCGCGCGCTGGTGCGTGCTGGTGGGCGCAGGAGTCATTACGAGCTCTCCCTCGATGAGTTGGTACGGGGCGCCTTCGGGTAGCTGGAGGTAGTCGGCGAGCGTGTACCGGCGCGGGGGCTGCGAGTTGGTGGGCGACTCCATGGGGCGAGTATACGATTGCGTCGCCCAAGGTGCCTTCGAGGTCGAGGGCGAGGGCGAGCGGAGCAGGGCCCCTGCAATTGGCCGGTCATGAGGTGAGCGATGGAACGACTCGCACGCGTCTACGGCGGGCTCCGTGGGGCAATGCTCGTGATGGCGGCAGTGGCGCTGTTCGTCGTGCCGGAGAAGGCGCTGCCGGGGAGCACGAGCGAGCCTGCGCGCTCGGTCGCGCTCATGTTCGGGAGCCGGACCGTCCTCTTGGGGCTCGCTCTCGTCATCCTCGCGGTGACGGGGAGGCGCAGAGCGCTCGCCTGGGTGCTGTTGGCCGATGCCGCGCTGCAGGTCTTCGACGCCGGGCTGGCGCTCGCGATGGACAAGGGCGCGGTGGCGGCGCTGCCAGTTCTCATCGGTGCGCTAGATGCGGGGGCGGCGATGGTGCTGCTGCGGGGCTTGCACGGGAGTGAGTCTCCGGCTCCGAGGGCTAGCGACTCGCGCTGAGCCCGCCGCGTCCGCTTGCCCACCCCCGAAACGTGGTTACATTCCGGACCCTTTTCGCTTCGCCGGCACAAGGCCGGCGATCCGAGTCTGGTGCCGGCACGGGGCCGGGGTCATCCGATTGGTAGCGCCGACACGAGGCCGGCGATCCGAGACGTAGCGCCCGGGACGAGGCCGACGCTCCGCAACAGGGCAGGGAGGCAACCCAAGTGACGACCATTCTCTGCGTTCGCCGGGACGGCAAGGTCTGCATGGCCGGCGACGGGCAGGTCACCCTCGACAAGACGGTGCTCAAGTCGAGCGCCCGCAAGGTCCGCCGTCTCTCCGACGGTTCGGTCATCGCCGGGTTCGCCGGCGCCACCGCCGACGCCTTCACGCTCTTCGAGCGCTTCGAGGAGAAGCTCAAGGCGCACCAGAAGAACCTGGCGCGTGCCTGCGTGGAGCTGGCCAAGGACTGGCGGACCGACCGCTTCCTGCGCCGCCTGGACGCCATCCTCATCGTCGCCGACAAGGAGAAGACCTTCGTCATCACCGGCGCCGGCGACGTCCTCGAGCCGGACCTCGGGCTGGCGGCCGTCGGCTCGGGCGGTCCCTACGCCCAGGCTGCCGCGCTGGCGCTGCTCCAGCACTCGAGCCTGCCTGCCAAGGGCATCGCCGAGGCGTCGATGAAAATCGCGGCCGACATCTGCATCTACACGAACGAGAAGATCATCTTCGAGGAGCTCTAGCCCGTGCCCTCTCCGCTCAAGCCCAAAGAGATCGTCGAGGAGCTGGACCGCTACATCATCGGCCAGGCGAAGGCGAAGCGCGCCGTGGCCATCGCGCTGCGCAACCGCTGGCGCCGCCACCTGGTCCCCGGCGATCTCAAGGACGAGATCCTCCCCAAGAACATCATCATGATCGGCCCGACCGGCGTCGGTAAGACCGAGATCGCCCGCCGGCTGGCGAAGCTCGCCCAGGCGCCTTTCGTCAAGGTCGAGGCCAGCAAGTTCACCGAGGTCGGCTACGTCGGCCGCGACGTGGACTCGATGATCCGCGACCTGGTCGAGGTCTCCATCAAGCTCGTCCGCGAGGAGGAGGCCGAGAAGTTCCGGGTCAAGGCCCGGGACGTCGCCGAGGAGCGCCTGCTCGACCTGCTCACCGGCACCAACTCCGCCGGCTTCGGCCCGCCCGGCATCCGCCCCGACCGCGACAAGCTGCGCGCCCAGCTCCGCGCCGGCACGCTCGACGACCAGCTCGTCGAGGTCGACGTCCCCGAGAAGTCCACGCCCTTCATGACCGCCTTCAGCGGCCAGGGGATGGAGGAGATCGGCGTCAACATGGAGAGCTTGTTCGGCAACCTCATGCCCAAGCGCTCCAAGAAGCGGAAGATGAAGGTCCCCGACGCCCTCAAGGTCTTAATCGACGACGAGGCCGGCAAGATGGTCGACATGGACCGCGTCCAGCGCGAGGCCCTGCTCCGCGCCGAGGAGAGCGGCATCGTCTTCATCGACGAGATCGACAAGATCGCCGGCCGCGAGAAGGGCGCCGGCCCCGACGTCAGCCGCGAGGGCGTCCAGCGCGACATCCTCCCGGTCGTCGAGGGCTCGACCATCACCACCAAGTACGGCACGGTCAAGACCGACCACATCCTCTTCATCGCCGCCGGCGCCTTCCACGTCAGCAAGCCCAGCGACCTCATTCCCGAATTGCAGGGCCGCTTCCCCATCCGCGTGGAGCTCGAGGCCCTGTCCGGCGACGACCTGGTGCGCATCCTCACCGAGCCCAGGAACTCGCTCATCCGCCAGTACACCGCGCTGCTCGAGACCGAGGGACTCAAGGTCGAGTTCCGCAACGACGCCATCGCGGAGATCGCGCGGATCGCCCAGGTGGTCAACGAGCGGACCGAAAACATCGGCGCCCGCCGGCTCCACACCATTATGGAGAGGGTGCTGGACGAGCTGTCGTTCAACGCCCCGGAGGCCACCGAGAAGCACGTCATCGTCGACCGCGCATTCGTGCAGAAGCGGCTCGAGGACATCGTCAAGGACGAGGACCTCTCGCGGTACATCCTCTAATAAGTCCGCGGACATGCCCGGCGTTGACTCGTTGACGTCTTTTGAAGCGACCTCCTATGCTCTCGGTCCCGAGGTGAAGGTTGGTCGACTCAGAGATCATTGCCGGTCTAGGAACGCGGGCTTCGTGGGTCAAAGGCCCGCCCGACTTGATGCAGCGGGCGGCCAGTCCCGACGAGAAGGCGCTGGCTTCGGCCATTGGCGCCGGAGCCCAGATTCGGGACGTGCTCGAGGGCTGCGGGCTTCCTGAAGCCAAGGCCATCGCCGTCCTGCTCGGCATGCGGCTGCGTGGCCTGGTGGGCCCCGCGAGCCCCCCTCCCGGGGGATCTGCGGCTCGACCCGTTCCGCGGCAGCCGACGGGGGCGGCTGGGATTGCTGGCCCCGCTCCTCAGGCCCCGCTGAGGCAACCGAGTCCAGCGGCACGCGTGCCCCGCCAGCCCCGGCCCATCGACCTGAACGCGCTCAAGGAGTCGGTCGACCTCGACGAGGCCCGGAAGAAGGAAATCCTGACCCTGGAGTCGCGCCTGGAGTGCGACGACTTCTTCACGCTGCTGGGCGTGCCCATGGGCGCGCCCGCAGCGGACTGCAAGAAGGCCTACTACGAGCTGACCAAGCGCTTTCACCCGGACCGCTACTTCGGCAAGAACCTGGGCAGCTACAAGGCGCGCATCGAAGTCCTCTTCCGCAAGCTCACCGAGGCGCAGGCGACGCTGTCCGACCCGACCAAGCGAGCCCAGTACCTCAACGAGCACCCGGAGCTGTCCTCCGCCGGCGCCGCCGACTCCGAGCCTGTCGTCGACCCGCAGCTGGCGGCGCAGCGGGCCGCCGAGCGCCGCGCCCGGCTCGCCCGGCACCCGTACCTGGCCAAGCAGGGCAAGGTCCACGAGCTGCTCGCGCGGGGCAAGGCCGCGGTCGACGCCGGCGAGTTCGCCAAGGCCACCGGCGACCTGACCCTGGCCTCGCAGATGGACCCGAAGAACCGTGAGATCGCCGAGCTGCTCGCCAGAGCGAAGAAGGGCAGCGACAAGCGCCGCGCCGCGGAGGAGTTCAAGGCGGCCCAGGAGGCGGAGACCATGAACGACATGGCCACCGCGCTCAGCCGCTACCGCACGGCCGTCTCGCTCGACCCCGACAACGTGGACATCGTCTTCCGCGCCGGCCGGGCGTTGGCGGCGCACGGCGGGGAGAACGAGCTCAAGGAGGCGCACACGCTGCTGCGCAAGGCGACGGAGCTGGCCCCGAGCAAGGTCGACTACCACCTGGTCTTCGCCAAGGTCCTGATGCGGGCGGGGATGGAGAAGAACGCGCTGCGCGAGTTCGAGGCGGTCCTCAAGCTCGACCCCAACAACGCCACGGCCAAGGAGCAGGCCCGCAAGCTGAAGTGGAAGATCTAGGACGCTGTGGCGGCACACGGACGGGAAGGGATGGGCATGGATCGCGAGCCGGTCATCGGCATCGACCTCGGGACGACCAACAGCGTGGTGGCCACGGTCCAGAACGGACAGGCGAGCGTCATCAAGAACCGCTCCGGCGGCAACCTGACCCCGTCCGTGGTGGCCATGGCCGCCAACGGCAAGCGCCTGGTGGGCGCCATCGCCCGCCGGCAGGCCGTGACCAACGCCGAGAACACCGCCTTCGCCGTCAAGCGGCTCATCGGCCGCAAGTGGTCCAGCCCGCAGGTGCAGGAGGCCCTCAAGGTCCTGCCCTACCCTCTGGCGGGCGGAGAGCACGACGACATCAAGGTGGTCCTGGGCGAGCGGGAGTACGCGCCGCCCGAGCTGTCGGCGATGATCCTCGCGGAGCTCAAGGCCGACGCCGAGGCCTTCTTCGGCCGCGCGGTGAAGCAGGCCGTCATCACCGTCCCCGCCTACTTCAACGACGGCCAGCGCCAGGCCACCAAGGACGCCGGCAAGATCGCCGGGCTCGAGGTGCTGCGCATCATCAACGAGCCGACCAGCGCGGCGCTTGCCTACGGGTTCGGCAAGAACGTGGACGGGAAGATCGCGGTGTTCGACCTGGGTGGAGGCACCTTCGACATCTCGCTGCTCCAGGTCTCGAGCGGCGTCTTCGAGGTGCTGGGCACGGGCGGCGACACCTTCCTGGGCGGCGAGGACTTCGACAACGCCATCATCAAGAAGCTCGCCGACGACTTCCAGGCGCAGCACGGCCCCGACCTGCGCAAGGAGCGGATGGCCCTGCAGCGGCTCAAGGAGGCCGCCGAAAAGGCCAAGTGCGAGCTGTCCACGACCTCCGAGACGAGCATCAACCTGCCGTTCATCTACACGCCGCCCAACGGCGCCTCGGCGATGCACCTGAGCACCACCCTCACCCGGGACCAGCTGGAGGCGCTCACCGCGGAGCTCGTCGAGCGCTGCATCGCGCGCAGCAAGGCGACGCTGGACGAGGCGGGGCTGAAGATCTCGGAGATCGGCGAGGTCATCCTGGTCGGCGGCATGACCCGCATGCCGGCGGTGGCCCGCGCCGTGCGCGAGTTCTTCGGCCGCGAGCCGTGCAAGGGCGTCCACCCCGACGAGGTCGTGGCCCTGGGGGCGGCCATCCAGGCCTCGGCGCTGGTGGAGGAGCACTCCAACGTCGTGCTGCTGGACGTGACCCCGCACGCCCTGGGCGTGGCGCTGGTGCACGGCTACGCCCGCACGCTCATCCCCAAGAACACCACGGTGCCCACCTCGGCGACGGAGATGTTCACCACCTCCGCGGACCTCCAGACGTCGGTGAAGATCGTCGTGCTGCAGGGGGAGAGCGAGATCGCGACCAAGAACGAGCCGCTGGGCGAGTTCCTGCTCAGCGGCCTGCGGCCCGCGCTGCGCGGCGAGGTGGAGATCGCCGTGACGTTCGAGAATCAGCGCCGACGGCATCGTCTCGGTCTCGGCCAAGGACACCGCGACCGGCAAGCGCCAGTCCATCACCGTCACCGCGTCCGGCGGGCTCACCCAGGACGAGCTCGCGCGCATCATGGAGGAGCAGCGCGACTACCTGCTCGAGGCGCAGGTCGACGAGGAGCTGCGCAAGAAGCGCTCGGAGGTCCAGTCGCAGAATCTCGCAGGTGGAGGCGCTGCTCCCGAAGATCAAGGAGCTGGTCGCCGCCAAGACCCTGGGCGCGGAGGTCGTCAGCAAGGTGGAGAAGGTGCTGCGCACCTCGCGCGCCGCGGCGGAAGGGCGGGAGCTGCAGTCCCTGGCGGGCGCGGGCGACGAGCTGGCCAAGACCCTCTCCGGCCTGGGGGCGGTGGTGAACCGGCTCGGCACATAGGGTCGCAGCCGGGGACGAGGGCTGATAGGGTACGGCCCAATCATGGCGGTCGACCGCATCAAGGAACTGGTCCAGGAGGGCCTTCGACGCAAGCTCTCGGGGGACCTGCAAGGGGCGGCGGACATCTGGGCGGAAGCGCTCAGGATGGACCCGACGAACCGGCGGGCCGCCGAGGGCCTAGGTGAGCTCGAAGCTGGCGGGGATCACCCCCGCGCCGCCATCGGCCACGATGACGCCCGCGCTCGGGCTGATCGCCCAGCAGCCTGGCCCCGGCTCGAAGGACCCGTTCGCCAAGCCGGCCGAGCCATACTTCGAGCCCACGCCGAGCCCCTTCGTGCCCGCCGGCGCGAACCCGCTGTCGATGCCGGTGCCCAAGGTGGAGCCCTCGCCTTTGGGCTCGAGCACGACCGCCGTCTTCGGTGGCCTGCCCAAGCCTGCTCCCAGCCTGACGCCGTCCCCGTTCGAGAGCAGCCGCACGGCGGCCTTCGGGACGCCGCCCCCGGTCGCCTCGGCCACGCCGCCTCCCGCGCCGGCTTTCGAGAGCAGCCGCACGATGGCCTTCGGCCTACCCGTCCCGGGGGCGCCGACGCCGACGCCGCCCGCGGCTCCACCCCAGCCGCCCGCCACTCGGCCGCCGGGAGTGCCCCTGACCTTCGACCGCGGTGGGTTCCCGTTCGATTCTCGAATCGCCGACGATCGACCAGACGGCCAAGGCGGCAGCCGCCCGCAAGCCGACCCCGCTGCCGGGGACGCCGCTGCCCTTCACTCGGGAGCCCTTCGAAGGAGCCGGACCCTCCTCGCTGGCCATCCCGGTCGAGAACCCGGTGGTCGACCCGCCCGAGGAGTTCGCTCCAGCCCTGGTCTTCGGAGGCACGGCGCGTTCGGGGGCCACGCCGCCCGCGATGCCCGCGCCCGGTGCAGCGGGGCAGGGGAGCGCACACCGCAGGACGCCCGAGCCCCTCGTCGCCTCCGGCCGGACGCTGGCCTTTGGCGCCACACCGCCGCCGCAGCCATCCCCGCCAGCGCCAGCTCCGACGGCCCCGGCCGCCAGCCCGTCCACGCCGCCACCCTACGTGTCCTCCGGGACGATGGTGATGGGCCTGAAGATCGAAGGACCAGGCCTGATGGCGCCGGCCGTGCTCCTGGAGCAGGGGAAGATGCCGGCGGCCTTCGCCGACCCCGACGCGCCGCGGACGAGCCCGTTCGGCCAGGCCGCGCTCGCCGAGCAAGCCCTGGAGGCTTCGGCTCCCAGAGCGGGCGCTTCGCTCGGCGCAGCCCCCGCCGAACCCGCTGGCCCGGTGATGGACCCGATGGGCGCGACTTTCGACTTCGCGCCCGAGCCCGCACCGGCGCGGGCTTCCGTGCCGCCGCCTGCGCCGCTGCCCCCGGACGCGCCGCCGAACTGGAGCTTCACGCCGCTCTCCATGGTGCAGCCGAGCCCGCTGACGCCCTTGCCCGCCGTGGTCCCGGGCGCCCCGGTGCCCGCCCGCCTGCCGAACTTCACGCCCATCTCGATGGTGCGGCCTTCGATGACCCCGGTGCCGATCGTCCCGGCGCCCGAGCCGCCCGCCGCTTTCACGCCGCTGCCGATGGTCAGGCCGCTGGACCCTTCGTCCAGGGCCGCGCCGACCCTCACGCCCACCAGGCTCATCGCGCCCACCGAGCACCCTCACGGCGCGCCGGCGCTGCCCCGGCCGATCATTCCGCCGTCGGTCGTCCGGCCCGCGGGCGAAGAGCTGGACGTCGACCTGGACATCGACGATGCGGGCCCGGCGGCGCCGGCGGACCTGGCGCCGGCGCTCGAGGAGGCGAACGACCCCGGGACGCTGCTCCTGAAGGCCACGGACCTGCTGGACCTGGACGACTACAGCGGCGCGATGACGCTGGTGGAGAAGGTGCTGGAGCTCGAGCCCAGCAACGCCACGGCGCAGGAGCTGCGCGGCCGCTGCGAGACGACGCTGCTGGCGATGACCGAGAGCAAGCTGGGCGACCTGTCGCGCCGCCCGGTGACCTTGATGACCCCCGACCAGATCGTGTGGCTCAACATCGACCACCGGGCCGGGTTCCTGCTGTCGCTCATCGACGGGACGTCGAGCTTCGAGGAGATCTTCCTGCTCTCCAGCATGTCGCGCCTGGAGACCGCCAAGATCCTGGTCAAGCTGCTGCAGGAGAAGGCGATCAAGTAGGCGCTACTTGCGCTGCTCGCCCAACAGCGCCTGCTCCAGCATCTGCAGCTGGGTCTTGAGCTGCGCGTCCACGGTGCCGTTCTCGGTCTCGATGATGCAGCCGCCTCGCTGGACCTCGGGGTCCTCGCGCACGGCGATGTCCTTGGTGCGGCCGAGCATGTCCATCAGCTTCTTGCGGCTGTTGCGCAGGAGCTGGGCGTCCTCGGGGTTGACCCGGAGGATGAGCTCGCGCTGCTGGCGGACGCTCTCGATGGCCTGGGCGGCGATGGAGAGGACGAACTCGCTGTCCTCCTCCAGCATCCGGCCGATGAGCTTCTCGGTCATGACCAGCGCCAGCTTGACCACCTGCGGCTCGAGCTCCTCGACCAGCTGGGCGGCCTCGGCCTTGGCCTTCAGGATGATCTCGGTGGCCTGGGCGAGGCCCTCCTGGCGCCCGGCCTCCCTGGAGGCGGCCACCACGGCGTCGCGCTCGGCCTTGGCCTTCTCGAGCAGCTGCGCGGCCTGGCGCTCGGCGTTCTCGATGATCTCCTTGGCCTTCTGGTGGGCGTCGTAGACCTCGGACTCGACGACCGGGCGAACCGTGCGCGGTGCCGGTCGCTCGGGCATCGGCTCGGGGAAGTCCTCGCCCTTGATGATTCTTGCTGGGCATCCTCGACGCTCCTTCTTACGGCTTGCGCGGCCCGCGCACGGGGGTGTTCCGGACGACGGAGGGCCGGCGGACGGGGTGCTCGTGCGACGGCCGGACTGCTGCCGCGCCGCCGCGCTGGATGGTGACCTGGTCCCGCGAGTTGGTGGGGGGCGCTCCGCCGCCGCCTCCACCACTGCTCGAGGCCCGGGGAGGGATGGACGGGCGCTTGGCGGTGGCGGGGGCCGCGCCCGCGTCCCTGGGGGCGGGGCCGCTCGGGCGCTTCATCATGGGAGGTGGCGGCAGCCGCACCGGCTTCTCGACCACGCCCCGCGTCGCCAGCTTCGAGAGCTCGGAGAGGACCTCGTCGCGCGCTCCCGGGTCGCCGCGGCTGCCCTTCTGCCGCTCCTCGGAGACGAAGTGCGCCAGCTGGCGCCCCAGCTCGTCGCGGTGCTGCTCGATGACCCGCGCCGCGAACTCGTTGGACTGGGCCAGGCAGGCCTTGGCGACCCGGCGCACGCCCATCAGCCGCACCGCGCGCTTGGGCTCGAGCTCGCGGAAGTGCTTGTCCAGGATGTTGCGGGCGCGCTCCACGTTGAGCTTCCTGGCGGCGTTGGGGTCGGCGGGCCTGGCGGCCACCTGCCGCTGCTCGGGGGCGAGCTGCTTGAGCACGTCCTCGCGCTCGGTGTCCGGCAGCGGCGCCAGCACGTTGGAGAGCGAGCGCGCGCCCAGCACGTCGGCCAGGAAGAGCAGGTCCTTGGTCGGCATCACCATCAGGTCGGACATGGAGAAGGCCGTGGTCTGCGGCAGGCGCTTGGCCAGCTGCTCCTCGAACTTCCAGCGGATGACCCGCAGGACGTCGCGCCGCGGCTCGTGCTTGAGCCTCGACGATGGGCTGGGCGAGGTTGATGCGCACCTCTTCGGCCATCGCCGAGGGCAGCGCGCGCAGCAGCACCTCGACCATCGCCGGCCGCTCCTTGGCCAGCACCTCGGACACCACCTTCGGGTCGGCGAAGAGCAGCAGGTCGCGGGTCTCGGTGGTGATGAGCCGCTTGATCTCCTGGGCCAGGAACGCGACCCGCTTGTCGCGCGGGATGGCCAGGATCTGCGCGGCCCGGTCCCGGAGCAGCTCGGCTTCCTCGGGAGAGAGGTGTTCGAACGAGTCGACGCCTTCCTGGCCGCCGAAGGCGACCGCGGTGAGCAGCAGCATGGCCTGGCGCTTGGTCAGGCCGGCGAAGAGGGCGTCCATGCTTGCTCCGGACTGTAACCCGCAGCAGCGCCAGGGCAAACTCCGCGGTGCCCTCCCGGCAGAACCTGATCGCGGTCCGTCCGTTCCAAGCTCGAAGGCGCTGCCATACCCTCCCGCGAGCGGGTGCGGCGCGTGGCACCCCAGGCGCGGCGAAAGCCGCTGACGTTGGATGATGTGGTAGTCTTTGCGGCCAGTTACAGCCGACAGGAGCACTCGATGGGCAAGATTCTTGGCTACGTTTCGGGCATCGGGGCATGCGCCCTCGTCGTCGTCGCGTTGATCCCTTCGGCGACGGCCATCCCTACGGCACGCACGCCGTCCGTCGGGTGGCTCACCGAGATGGCCAAGCCCGCGCTCGCAGCCCCAGCCAAGCCTGCGGCCGCACCGGAGAAAGAGCCCGACCTGGGGTCGCTCGACCCTGCCAAGCCTGCCGAACCGGCCAAGGTCGCCGAGCCCGCCAAGCCCGAGCCGGCGAAGCCTGCCGAACCGGCCAAGATCGCCGAGCCTGCCAAGCCTGAGCCCGCCAAGCCCGCCGAACCGGCCAAGGTCGCCGAACCCGCCAAGGTCGCCGAACCCGCCAAGCCTGAGCCCAAGCCTGAGCCCAAACCCGAACCGGCCAAGGTCGCTGCGCCCGAGCCGAAGAAGGTCGAGCCCGCCAAGCCCGAACCGAAGCCGGAGCCGGCGAAGGTCGCCGAGCCTGCCAAGCCCGAGCCCAGGCCCGCGGAGCCGAAGCCGGAGCCGGCCAAGCCTGCCGAGCCCGCAAAGGTTGCCACCCCAGAGCCGGCCAAGCCCGCGGCCGAGCCCAAGCCCTTGACCGCCAAGCCCGCTCCTGCCGAGCCCAAGCCCGTCGCAGCCGCCGCCAAGCCCGAGCCCAAGGCCGAGCCTGCCGAGCCCGAGGGCGTGGGCACGCTCATGGTCAACTCCAATCCCTCGGGCGGCGCGGTGTTCCTGGACGGCGCCAACGTGGGCCAGACCCCCATCGAGATCGACGTGCCGTCGGGCCTTCACAAGATCCGCGTGATGCACCCGACCGGCGGGACCGAGAAGAAGCAGAACGTGACCGTGAAGGCCGATGGGACGGCCACGGTCAACGTCGCCTTCGAGGAGTAGCCGGAAGCCCGGCTTACGGGCTGCCCGCTGCGCCCCAGAAACGGTGTTGACCCTCGGTTCGTTGTCGGGGATAACCCCGCCAACTGGCCGACGTCCCTGTGGAATTCGGGGACGCCACCCGATTCGTCGTCCTCCCCCGGCCGGACAGGCCGGTCCCCGACCTTAGAGGATTTCCAGAATGCGCTACTCGCAGACCTTCATCCCCACCCTCAAGGAAACCCCGGCCGACGCCGACGTCGCCAGCCACAAGCTGCTCCTGCGCGCCGGGTACATGCGCCAGCTGGGCTCCGGCATCTACAGCTACCTGCCGCTGCTCAAGCGCGTCCTCCACAAGGTGGAGACCGTCATCCGCGAGGAGATGGCGGCCATCGGCGCCCAGGAGTTCTTCCTGCCCGCGCTCAACCCCAAGGAGATCTGGGAGCAGTCGGGCCGCTGGACCGTCATGGGCCCCAACATGTTCCGGCTCAAGGACCGCAAGGGCGCGGAGCTGTGCCTGGGCATGACGCACGAGGAGATCTTCACGGCCATCGCCCGCGACGAGCTGCGCAGCTACCGGCAGCTGCCGCAGTACTGGTACCAGATTCAGACCAAGTTCCGCGACGAGCCGCGCCCCAAGTCGGGCCTCTTGCGCGTGCGCCAGTTCACCATGAAGGACAGCTACTCCTTCGACGCCGACTGGGCGGGCCTGGACAAGGCCTTCGAGGCGCACCGCCAGGCCTACGTGAAGATCTTCAGCCGCTGCGGGCTCAAGTTCGTCGCCGTCGAGGCGCACTCCGGCTCCATGGGCGGCTCGGCCTCCACCGAGTTCATGGTCAAGACCGACGCCGGTGAGGACCTCGTCGCCGCCTGCGACAAGTGCGGCTACGCGGCCAACACCGAGAAGGCCACCGGCCGCGCGACGCCGGTCGCCGATGAGGCGGGGCCCGCCGCGCCCGAGAAGTTCCCGACCCCCGGCGTGCACACCATCGAGGACCTGACCAAGGCGCCCTACAACGTCGCCGCCAACCGGCAGATCAAGACGCTGGTCTACGTGGCCGACGGCAAGCCCGTGCTCGCGCTCGTCCGCGGCGACCACGAGCTGAACGAGGCCAAGCTGCAGACGGCCACCGGCGCGACCGAGGTCCGCCCCGCCCACGCCGAGGAGATCAAGGGCTGGATGGGCGCCGCGGCGGGCTCGCTGGGCGCGGTAGGCAAGGACACCGGCGCGCCGTTCGAGGGCCGCGTGTTCTGCGACAAGGCGCTCGAGGGCCGCACCAACATGGTCACCGGCGCCAACGTCGACGGCCACCACCTCAAGGGCGTCGCCCCGGGCGTGCACTTCAAGCCCACCTTCACCGAGCTGCGCACCGTGCAGGCCGGCGAGGGCTGCCCCAAGTGCGACGGCAAGCTCGACGTCTTCAAGGCCCTGGAGATCGGCCACATCTTCAAGCTGGGCCTCAAGTACTCGCAGTCGATGGGCGCCAAGATCCTCGACGAGAAGGGCCAGGAGATCCCCATCGTCATGGGCAGCTACGGCATCGGCGTCGAGCGTGTCGCCGCCGCGGCGGTCGAGCTGTGGAACGACGCCGACGGCATCAAGTGGCCCATGTCCATCGCCCCGTTCCAGGTCGCGCTGCTGTCGCTGCAGACCCAGGACGCCCAGGTCAAGGAAGCCAGCGACAAGCTCTACGCGGACCTCAAGGCCGCCGGCGTCGAGGTGCTCTACGACGACCGCGACGAGCGCCCGGGCGTGAAGTTCAAGGACGCGGACCTGGTCGGCGTCCCGCTGCGCTTCGCGGTGGGCAAGAAGGGCCTGGCCGACGGCAAGGTGGAGCTCAAGGTCCGCGGCGAGAAGGACCTCAAGCTCGTGCCCGTCGCCGACGCCGTGAAGGAGGCCCAGGCGATGATCCAGCAGCTGATGCCCAAGGCGCTCAAGCCGTAACGACCTCACTCCGGCCCCTCTCCTGCTTCGGGCGGAGAGGGGCGAGAGGGCTCGGCCATGCCCACGCTCCCCGCCAAGCTCACCGCCGTCACCGGCGAGCGCGCGCAGATCGATCTCCCCAAGGAGATCACCGAGCGCGCCGGGCTGAGGGCGGGCGAGGACCTCTCGGCCTTCGTGCCGGGGGGCGGGGTGCTGGTGCTGGCCCGGGAGATCGCGCGCAAGGGCTACGTCGCCGGCGCGCTGGGGGCGCTGAGCGTGGCCGAGTTGATGGGCCTCATCAGCTCGGGGCTGCGCACGGTGACGGTGGTGCTGCAGGGGCCCACCGCGCGCCGCCGCTTCGTCTTCCGGGACGGGCAGATCGTCTTCGCCAGCTCCACCGAGCTCTCCGAGCGGATGGGTCCGGTCATCTGGCGGCACGGGATGATCACGCTCGAGCAGCTGCAGGAGGCCGAGCCCAAGGTCACGCCCACCGCCAAGCTGGGCAAGGTCTTGATGGACGCCGGCCTGGTGAACGCGGCGCAGCTGTACCGGGGCATGCAGCTGCAGGTCAAAGAGATCCTCTTCGGCGCCTTCATCGAAGCCGAGGGCGAGTTCGCGCTGCTCGACGAGGGCGAGAACCCGGAGCTGAACACGGTGCGCCTGCAGGAGCGCTCGCGCGACCTCGTCCTCGAGGGGATGAGCCGCGCCGAGGAGATGGGGCTCTTGCGGCAGGCCTTCGACCTGGAAGGCGTGCCCAAGCGCAAGGACGGGCCCAAGCCGACCGTGATGGAGCAGGTCGCGGTCTGGAACCGCGTCGACGGCAAGATGAGCGTGCGCGACGTGGTGCGCACCAGCCGCCTGGGCGAGTACGCGGCGCTCAAGGCGCTGCGCGACCTGGTCGGCGGCGGGCGCGTCGTGGCCCGGCCTCCGCCACCGCCCAAGGCGCCCATCGCGAGGCAGCCGAGCAGCCGGCCGGCCATCGACGCCAGCGCGCTGCAGCTCTTCAAGGCCGCCTGCGAGCGGATCCGCACCGCGCTGGGCACCGAGGCCTTCGCCGCGCTGCGCTGCTATCCCGACTCCTTGCCGCCGGCGCAGCGCGCCCTCTTCGAGGGGGTCTGGACCGCGGGCCTGCCCGACTTCGAGCGGCTCATCCTCAACGCCCAGAAGGCCCACCCGGGCGCCATGGGGCGCGCGCTCGCCCACGAGCTGGTCGAGGGCTATCTCGCCTTCGCGCTCTTCGAGGCCCGCAACGCGCTGCCGCTCTCCAAGGCGGGGAAGCTCTCGCGCGACGTCGCCCGGTGCCTCAAGGGCAAGGCGTAGCCGAACCCCGAACCCAACCGCGCGGCCCAGGCTCCCATCCAGCGAGAGCAGGTGCCCGGCTCGCCCATGGCTGACCCGGGCGGTTGTCGAAAAGGCGGGGCGTGTCCATCTGAGCGTGCCTCAGAGGCTGACGAGAGGAGCCACCATGGCCGAGTACGCGATGAAGAAGGTGCTGAAGCTGTCCTTCGACGAGGCGCTCGTGCGGATCCCCGAGGTCCTCAAGGAGGAGGGGTTCGGCGTGCTGACCGAGATCGACGTGCAGGCGACGATGAAGAAGAAGCTCGACGTCGACTTCCGGCGCTACCGCATCCTGGGGGCATGCAACCCGCCCTTCGCGCACCAGGCGCTCAGCCAGGAGATCGACATCGGCGTGATGATGCCCTGCAACGTGGTGGTCTACGAGGGCGAGGACGGCATGACGCACGTCACCGCCATCGACCCCGGCGTGACGATGGGGATGCTGGGCAAGCCGAAACTGGCCGAGCTTGGCCGCCAGGTGGCAGCCAAGCTCGGCAGGGCCCTCGAGAGGCTGTAGTGCGCGGCGACAGGCCTCCGTGCCTGTCGGACCAGACTACTGGCGAGCGATCGTGTCGTAGCGCTCGAGGTGGTAGCGGCGGATGAGCGAGGTCAGCGCGCTGGCGTAGTTGGGGTCGGTGGCGTAGCCGGCGCGCTGCAGCTCCTGGCAGAACCGGGCCGGGTTGTCGGTGTAGTTGAAGCAGTTGTTGTAGCGGCGGTTGTTGCGCAGGAACTCCCCGTGGTCGGTGAAGGACTCCTGCGGGCTGTGGTAGGCGCGGAAGTTGGCGTTGACGTACACCGACTGGCCGTTGATGACCTCGCGGGTGCGCATGGTGACGTGCCCCGCGGGGCCCTCGCCCTTGATGCCGAAGTAGTTGTTGGCGCGCGTCGACAGCCCGGAGCAGCCCCAGCCGCTCTCGAGGATGGCCTGCGCCAGCGTCACCGACGCCGGCACGCCCGTCTCGCGCTGGCTGCGGATGGCGTCGGCGGCGACGCGGTCGATGAACGCGTTGCCGCTGCTGGGGATGTTGCCGATGGGCGTGTTGCCCTGCACGCCGCCGTTGTCGAACGACGAGCTGCCGTCATCGCGCGGGCCGGTGGGGGTCTTGGCGTCGTCGAAGCCGTCGAGCGCGCCCCAGGTCTGCGGGCCGACGATGCCGTCGACCACCAGGTGCTTGTCGGCCTGGAACTTCTTGACCGCGGCCTCGGTCTTCGGACCGAACAACCCGTCGACGGGGCCTGGATCGAAGCCGGCGTTCTTGAGCCGCTCCTGGATGTCCTTGACCTGCAGGCCTCGGGAGCCGTTGCGCTGGAGCTGGTGCACCATGGTGTGTCTCTCCTTCGACGACGGAATGCTGCGAACGCCGTTTCCTGACGAATTCTCGCGGGTTCACCGGCGCGGGTTGCTCCTACATGCGCCCACCCGCGGGACCTCCCCCTGCCCACTCCCAAACTGCGGGAGGGGTCGAGGGTTGCCTTCGGCTACCTTGGTCGGAGCTGCTTGAACGGCCTGGCGACTAGAAGAAGTAGGCCCAGCAGAAGCCGACCACCCCGATCGCTCCGAGTGCTAGCGAGACCAGCCAGAGCCACTTCTTCTTGGTCAGGCCGGCGACGGAGGACAGGACGATCGCCACCTGCAGGGCGATGAGCGCCCGCCCATAGCGACCGCCGTGTTCGGCCACCACGAGGCGCTCGGTCTTGAGCTTCTCCGCCGTCGCCTTGATCTCCTCGCGCTCCTTCTCATAGCGAGCGGACTGGGCGAGGTAGTCGTCGTGCTTGGCCTTGCGAATCGCGTCGAGGGCGGGGTCGGGTGGCAGCAGCTCGAGCAGCTGGGACTGCAGCTCGTAGGCGTGCCCCTTGATGCTCTTGGCCTGGTAGAACGCCCACTGGTCGCTCTCCTGGCTCTGCAGGATCTGATTGCGGCCGCCGGCGATGCCCAGCTGCGAGGCGTCGAGCGCCGCGAACACCGCGAGCACCGCGGTGGAGATGGCGACCCAGTTCGACCAGTCCTTGGGCTTGGGCGTCTCGGCGGCCGGCACGGCGACGGGAGCCGGGGCAGGGGCGTCCTTCTTCTCGGGAGCGGCGGCGGCTGGGTCTGCCATCGAGGCGCCTTGGGGCAGGTACCTACGGCCTAAAGCCTATGGCCTGCTAGACGTTGAAGCGGAAGTTCACGACGTCGCCGTCCTGCACGACGTACTCCTTGCCTTCCAGCCTCAGCTTGCCGGCCTCGCGGCACTTGGCCTCGCTCTTGAGTCCCAGCAGGTCCTCGACCTTGATGACCTCGGCGCGGATGAAGCCGCGCTCGATGTCCGAGTGGATCTTGCCGGCGGCCTTGTGCGCGGTGGTCCCGCGGCGGAGGGGCCAGGCGCGGCACTCGTCCTCGCCGGCGGTCAGGAAGCTGATGAGGTCGAGCAGCGCGAAGGCGGCGCGCACGAAGCGGTCCTTGGCGGGCTCGGTCAATCCCAGCGAGGCGATGAAGTCCTTCTGATCGGCGGGCGCCATCTGGGCGATGTCCTGCTCGACCTTGGCCGACAGCTGCACGAGCCCCAGCCCGCGCTCCTTGGCCGACTTCTCGATCTCCGGGGGCGGCGGCTGGGAGACGGCGCCCTCGTCGACGTTGAGGACGAGCAGCAGCGGCTTGAGCGACAGGAACCGCAGCGAGACGAACATCGACCAGTCTTCGTCGGTGAGCTTGAGCGAGCGCAGCGGCTTGTTGGCGTCCAGGTGCTCCTTGAGCACCTTCAGGCCGGCCACCTCGCGCGGGTTCGACTTCTCCTTCTCCATCCGCTTGAGCCGCTTCTCGACCAGGTCCAGGTCCGCGAGGATGGTCTCCATCTCCAGGTCGCTGATCTCGCGCAGCGGGTCCGGAGGGGTCGGTGCCGTCGGGTCGCTGAAGGCGCGCACGACCTGGCAGAGGGCGTCCGACTCGCGCATGCCGTCGAGCACGCTGCGGTCGAGCCCCACGCCGCCGCTCGTCATGCCGGCGGCGACGTCGGTGAACATGATCTCCGCCAGCACCTTCTTCTTGGGCTTGAACAGCGCGGTCAAAGCCTCGATGCGCGGGTCGGGGACCTTCACCACGCCCAGGTTCTGCTTGCCGCGGGCGGCGGAGAGGCCGGTCTCGGCCGACAGGCCGGTCAGCGCGTTGAAGACGGTGGTCTTGCCAGAGCCAGGGAAGCCTACGAGTCCGATTTTCATGGCGGCGGAAGATAGCAGGAGCCCGCGCTGACCCCAACCACTGGAATCAGCCTGCGATCAACCTGGGATCAGCCTTCCGCCGGCGCCGTCGCCACCGTCTGGGGGGCAGGCGGGCGCATCGTGCCCAGCAGCGCGGCGGCCAGCAGCAGCGCGATCGCCCCCGCGGCGTAGGGCATCGCCATCGAGCGGTCGAAGAGCCAGCCGGCGACGAGCGGCCCGACCGCGCGCGCCAGGGCGGAGACGGACTGCCCAATGCCCAAGGTGCCACCCTGCGCGTCGCGCGCGGACGCTCGGGACAGCAGCGCGGCCACGGTCGGGCTGAGCAGGGCCTGGCCCGCAGCCAGCGTCGCCAGCAGCGCCATGGCCAGCGGCAGGTGTGGTGCGAAGGGGAGGGCGAGCAGGCCCGCTGCCATCAGCACGGCGCCCACCGTCGCGAGCGCGCGCTCGCCGACCTTGGGCGCGAGGCGGCCGACGACGCCGCCCTGCATGACCACCATCACCACCCCGATGAAGGTGAAGACGAGCCCCAGCTTGCTGGAGTCGAGACCGAGGCGCCGCTCGCCCAGGAGCGCGAAGGTCGCCTCCATGCCCACGAAGGCCAAGGTGGACAGGAACATCGACAGGGCGATCCGCCCGATCTCCGCGGTGCGCACCGCGGCCCCCAGCCCGGCGAGGCTGGCCCTTCCTGGAGTCCGGCGGCGCTCGGGCTCACGCAGCACGAGCGCGGCGAAGACGAAGTTCGCGGCGGCGAGGCCCGCCGAGGCGAAGGCCGCGGCGCCGAAGCCGAACCGGGAGAGCGCGGCGCCCAGTGCAGGGCCGAAGACGAAGCCCAGGCCGATGGAGGCTCCGAGCAGCCCCAGGTACTTGGCCCGCTCCTCTTCGCTGGTGACGTCGGCGACGTACGCCTGGGCCGTGGCGATGCTGCCCCCGAACAGGCCCGCGAGCGCGCGCGCGGCGATGAGCACCGACAGGCTCGAGGCCACGCCGGACAGCGCGAGCGAGAGCGCCGAGCCCGCGAGGCTCAAGAGGAGCAGGGGCCGGCGGCCGTAGCGGTCGGAGAGGCGGCCGAGCAGCGGCGCGCCCAGGAACTGGGCGGCGGAGTAGGCGGCCATCAGCGCCCCCACCCAGACTCCGGTCGCGCCGTAGTGCTCGGCATAGAAGGGCAGCAGCGGCAGGACGATGCCGAAGCCGAGGAGGTCGATGAAGACCGTGAGATAGAGGGCGACGAGCGATTTCTGGTGCATGGGCGTGGGGCGGTTGCCCGGTTGGATGCGCGGTTCGACGCCGCGTTGTGCGCCGATCTCCCAAAGAATGCGCGGGGTTCGCCGACGAGAGCCGGGCCTGCTAGGGTTCCGCGCGGAAGAAAGGAAGCCCGACACCATGCCTGCTCTCTCGCTCCTTCTCACGCTCCTCGCCGCCGCTGGTGCCGCACCCGCCGAAGGACCGGTCGCTGCGCCCGTCCAGCAGGCGGTCGAAGCCAAGCTTGCGCGCCTGGCCGTGGAGATGGTCCCGGGCAGCCTCGAGCGCGCCGCAGGGCCGGACTCCTCGCCCTACCGCTTCTTCACCTTCAAGGACGCCCGCGCCCAGCAGACCCGGGGCGTGGCCGTCTCCGATTCGGGTGAGGTGGCGGTGGCTGGCGACCCGGAGTCGTTCGGCCGCTTCTTCGCGGCTTCGAAGTTCTTCGACCGGCACGGGCCAGCCGATGCGCTGGAGGTCTGGCGGATCCTGAACCAGGCTGCGCCGATCCTGGACCTGGCGGCCATCCAGGCGCTGCCCGAGGACGAGAAGAAGGCGGTCTTCCCGGCGCGCCGCGAAGAGAAGGCGGCCGGAGCGGGAGCGCAGGTCAGCGGCTTCGTGCGCCAGGGCGAGGAAATCTTCCGGGTGCAGCTCGACGTGAGCCCGACGCGCGCCGAGGTGAAGCTCAAGGCGCTGAGCGAGCTGCTCGGGCGCGACGAGGTGGACGAGGCCATCCGCGCGCTGCGGTCGCCCGACGAGATCGTTCGGGCCGCGGCCGCCTTCGAGCTGGCCGAGAAGAAGGCGCCCAAGGCGTTCGAAGCGCTCGTCGGCGCGCTCGAGGATCGCTCGGGCAACGTTCGGACGACCGTCGTCGATGCGCTGCAGCGGCAGGTGAAGCTCGACGAGTCGCACAGGGCAGCCGCGTACTCTGCCTGCCAGAAGGCGCTGGTCAAAGAAGAGGATCCGGCGACCAAGGAAGTGCTGGCCGCGGCCGTCGCAGCCTGGAAGCCGGCCGAGCCGGATAAGAAGCCGGCCGAGAGGAAGGGCGCCAAGAAGGGCAAGTGACGATGCGGGTGGGCCTGGTCTCCGACACGCACGGCCGCTTCGACGAGGCGCTGCCCCGGCTCCTCGCCGGCTGCGACCTCATCGTCCACGCCGGCGATGTCGTGGGCCAGGAGATCCTCCACCAGCTGGCCACCATCGCGCCGGTCGAGGCGGTGCGCGGCAACTGCGACACCGGCTCGAACGCGGTGGGGCTCGAAGACGAGCTGCGGCTGGCGTTCGGCGAGCTGGCGGTCCTGGTGCTCCACGACGCTGGGCGGCTGGAGAGCGCGCCCGCCAGCGCTCGCGCGCAGATCGTCGTCCACGGCCACTCGCACCTGGCCGGAGCGCGGCTCGTCGACGGCGTGCTGTTCGTCAACCCGGGCAGCGCCGGCCCGGTGCGCTTCTCGCAGCCGCCGACCGTGGCCCGCCTGGTGGTGGACGGGCGCCACATCGGCTTCGAGGTCCTCGACTTGCGGTCGCCCGGAGAGCAGCAGCTCCAGTCGGCCGAGTTCAGGCTGTAGTCGCAAGACGAAGGGGACGCGTGGCCCCGAGACTCACTTGAGCGGGTCGTGCTTCTTGATCACGCCCTGCACGAGCAACGCCGCGCGCGTCGCCGCCAGGAACTCGCCCTCGAGGCCCAGGCCGGGGATGACCTCGCGGCTGGCCAGGAAGAGGTTCTTGCAGGGCGTGCGGTGCGGCAGCCCGGCGATGCCCAGCGTGTGGTCGGCGTCCACCTCCATCAGCGGGTGGTAGGCCAGGCGGGTGCCCTTGAAGTGCCGGGCGTGCAGGGCAGGGACGCTGCGCTCCACGACGTGCTGCTCCACGAACGGCGCCAGGTCCTCGAGGACGGCCTCGAGGCGGTCGGCGATGGCCTGGAGGCGCTCGTCGGAGTTGCTGTGTTCATGGTGGGCGACGAGTGCCGAGGCGCAGAGCACCTTCTCGCCGGCGACGTCCTTGCCGGCCTTGCGCGCGTGGCTGACCTCGAGCAGGACCGGGCCGTGGGCCTCGTCGCCGGGGTGCACCAGCGCCAGGTCCTTGAGGCCCAGCGGCAGGCCCTCGTCCCTGACCACCAGGTTGACGGTGAAGAGCTGCCGGCGCACGCGCACCGACTCGAGCAGGTCGGACAGGTGCCGCTTCTTCGCCTTGGGCGGGATGAGCGCCGCCAAGGACGAGACGTCCATGCCGCAGACCAGGCAGTCGCCGCGGTAGACGTTGGAGGAGCCCGCCAGCTTGATGCCCGAGAACCGGCCGCCGTCGAAGAGGAGCTCCTCGACCTCCGCCGGGGCGTGGGCATCGCCCAGGACGTTGCCGCCCAGATCCGCCAGGCGCGCGCGCACCACCTCGCGCAGCCCGTCGTAGCCGCCCGGGTAGCGGCAGGCGCCGTGGAGCAGCTGGGCCACCGGGCGCAGCCGCGAGAGGCTGCTGGCCTCGGTGTCCTCGAGGTGCGTCAGGAACCGGCCCAGCGACTGCAGCGCGTCGGCGAAGGGCGTCTTGCCCAGCGCCTCGAAGATCGCGCCGTCGGCCAGCACCGGCGGACAGGTCGCCGCCGCCTTCTTCACGGCGCGGCGCTCGAAGAAGCCGTCCGGAGGGAAGGGCAGCGAGAGCTTGAAGAAGGGGTCGGTCGCCTCGGCCCGGGCCTGCGCGGCGACCAGGCTCGAGAGGATGGCGTCCTTGTGGCTCGGGAACTCGCGGCCGATCTCGGAGGCGCGGCGGTCGGCCTCGACCGACAGGTCGATCCGGTGGCGCGGGAAGAGCAGCTGGAAGTCGCTCGCGGCCGAGCCGTCAAGCACGCGGAACAGGTCGACCCCGATGCCCAGCTCGGTCAGCGCCGTCTCGGCCGGAGGCATCCGCCGCAGGTGCGGCAGCATCGTCGGCGCGTAGGGGAGCTGGTAGCCCTTGTGCTCGTAGTACGCGCCCAGGCCGTCGGGGTCCACGAACAGCACCCGGTAGCCGCGCTTGACCAGGAGCGCCCCGGTCACCACCCCGGCGAGCTGTGAGCCGAGCACGATGACGTCGTAGACCACGTTGGTGGGCAGGGTGCCCAGGCCGGCCTTGGTGCCGCTCTTGCGGGGGTCGATCGTCGTCACGGCTGCTCGAGGTCCTCGTCGGAGAGAAGCGCCACGCCCGCCCGCTGGAGCGCCGCGGCGGCCACGCCCAGGCCCGCCACGCTCGCGCCGTCCACCATCAATCGCCGCGTGCCGCAGGAGGGGCTGCCCTCCTTGAGCACCGCGACGCTAGCGCCATATCGCCGCGCCGCTTCCAAGGCAAGGGCGGCGCCGGTGAGGAAGGCGGCCGTCACGTCGCGCCCTTCGCAGGTGAGCACCTTGGCCTGGCCGTCCAGCACCGCGCCGCCGGCGCCGCCGAAGAGGTCCGCGGGCGGCCGGGGCACGGAGAGCTCGCCCGCCACCTCGGGGCAGATGGGCACGACCGACTTGCCCCCGAGCGCGTCGAGCACGTGTGGCTTGCGCTTCTCCTGGGCGTCGTAGCGGCAGTCGAAGCCCAGCAGGCACGCCGAGCAGAGCACCACGCTCGCCCGGGAGAGCTCGTCGCGTGGGGAGGAGGCCATGGACTCGCCCTACGACTTCTTCTTGGTCGGCTTCTTGCGGCCCTTGAGCTTGCCCGCCCTGTCCTGCTCGGCCTTCTTGCCGAAGGTCTCCTCCCAGCGCCGCGCCAGCTCCTCCTCGGAGATGCCGCCGCTCGAGACGGAGACGGAGAAGGTCTTCTCGGTGAACTTCGTCATGACTGCCTCTCCTAAGCCCTCTCCCCCGGTGCTTTCCCCCATCAGCGTCCTCTCCCGGCCGGACGGGCCGGGTCGGGCCCGTCAGCTCTCGCGCTCGAGGTAGGTGTAGCCGCTCAGCCCTTCCTCGTAGGCCTTGAGCAGGTAGCGCGACTCCTCCAGCGTCATGCGGCCGGCGCGCAGCGCCACCTCGCTCGCCCGGCGCAGGCGGGTCATCATGTCCTCGCGGTCGAACATGACGTGGTGCAGCACCTCGGCGACGGTGTCGCCCGGGACCACGTGGTCGATCTGGTAGCCCGTCGGCTGGATCTTGACCTGCACCGCGTGGGTGTCGCCGAACAGGTTGTGCAGGTCGCCCAGGATCTCCTGGTACGCGCCGACCATGAAGATGCCCAGGTGGTACGGCTCGTTGACGAACGGGTGCAGGTCGATGACGTCCTTGACGTCCCGCTTGTCGATGAAGTGGTCGATCTTGCCGTCCGAGTCGCAGGTGATGTCGCCCAGCACCGCCTTGTGCGTCGGCTGCTCGTTGAGCCGGTGGATGGGCATGATGGGGAAGAGCATGTCCACCGCCCAGCTGTCGGGCAGCGACTGGAAGACCGAGAAGTTGCAGAAGTAGATGTCGCTGAGCGCCTTCTCCAGCGACTCCAGCTCCTCGGGCATCTCGTCCAGCTCCTTCGAGATCTTGAGGATCTTCTGGCACAGCGCCCAGTAGACGTTCTCGGCGGCCACCCGCTGCTCGAGGCTCATGTGGCCCAGCGAGAAGAGGGTGAGGCACTCCTCCTTGTACTCGAGCGCGTCGTGCCAGGCCTCGGTCACGTTCTTGCGCGTGACGTCCTTGTAGGTGGAGACGAGGTTCTTGAGCACGCTGGGCGAATTCTCGGGCACCGAGTCCGGCACCTTCTTGACCTCGAACTCGCTGGTGCCCAGGACCCCCACCACCAGCACCGCGTGGTGGGCGACGACCGCGCGGCCCGACTCGGAGACGATGGTCGGGTGCGGCACCTTCTCCGCCTCGCACTGCTCGTAGATGGAGTAGACGACGTCGTTGGCGTACTCCTGCAGCGTGTAGTTCACCGAGCAGCTGAAGTTGGTCTGGCTGCCGTCGTAGTCCACGCCCAGGCCGCCGCCGACGTCGATGTACTTGAGCTGCGCGCCCTGCTTGCACAGCTCGACGAAGAAGCGGCTGGCCTCGCGCAGGCCGTTCTTGATCGACCGGATGTTGGAGATCTGGCTGCCCAGGTGGAAGTGCATCAGCTCGAAGCAGTCGAGCAGGTTCTGCTCGCGCAGGAAGGCGAGGGCCTCCATGCACTCGCTGGCGAACAGGCCGAACTTGCTGCGGTCGCCGCCCGAGGCCTCCCAGCGCCCGGCGCCGCGGGAGGAGAGCTTGACGCGCACGCCGATGCGCGGCTTGACGGCCATGCGCTTGGCGACCTGGGCGATGAGGTGCAGCTCGCTGATCTTCTCGACGACCAGGATGACGTTGCGGCCAAGCTTGTTGGCCAGCAGCGCCGTCTCGACGTACTCCTCGTCCTTGTAGCCGTTGCAGATGATGAGCGCTTCCTCGTCCTCGAGCAGCGCCATGACGGCCAAGAGCTCGGGCTTGGAGCCGGCCTCGAGGCCGTAGTGGTACTGGCGGCCGATGCGGGTGATCTCCTCGAGGACCCAGCGGTGCTGGTTGACCTTGATGGGGAAGACGCCGCGGTAGCCGCCCTTGAAGCCGTTCTCGGCGATGGCCTTCTTGAAGGCCTCGTTGAGGGAGCGGATGCGGCTCTCGAGGATCTCGGTGAAGCGCAGCAGCACCGGAAGGTCGATGCCGCGGCGGATGATCTCGTCGACGAGCTCCTTCAAGTCGGCCGACGGGCCGGTCGAGCCCTCGGGGTGCACGACGACGTGCCCCTTCTCGTTGATGCCGAAGAACCCCGCGCTCCAGTTCGGAATCGCGTAGGTCTCCAGCGCGTCGGCCATCGTCCAGACTCGTGGGCTCGTCATGTCGTTCGGGTCTCCGCCGGTCGGTTGCTTTCGCGCATAGGGTGGTCGCGCGCGAAACGTTGCGATCCGTACACGCGAGGAGCGGCGATTTCAACGGGTGATTTTGGCCTCGGCGCCCGCTCGGGCCGGCGCCGACGCCCAGAGCGCCGCCCCAGGGCCCTCGGCGCGCCGCACGGACGAACAGGGACTCTCACGGACGGTCACGGACAGAAGCTGCGAACGATCATCCATCCGTCCGTGCCGGTCCGTGTTCCTGCTCAGGAGGCCTTGCGCTTCTTGCGCGCGGGCGCCGCTGCCTTGACCCGCACCGGCTTCTTGGCGGTCTTCTCGACGGCGCGCTTGCTCGCCGACACCGCGATGGTCCCGAACCGGGCGTTGATCTCGACCCACGGGAAGACGTGCCGGTCCTTGGGGAAGTCGTAGATGCCCCGCGCCCGATCGCGCTCGGTGGTCACGAAGGCCGTCTCGTGCAGGAGCGGCGACCAGTGGTGGCACGACTGGGCGAGCGAGCCCATGTCGCAGGCCTGGAGCACCTTCGCCGCGGCGCTGCTCACGCGGTTGGGGTGCCCCACCGCCGAGACCAGCGTCACCTGGGTGTCGTGCAGCGCGCCGCGCACCTGCTTGGTGATGACGTGGCTGAGCATGTCCAGGGCCTCGGGGACGGTCTCCTCGACGACCGCGCCGCGCACGGTGGAGCTGGGCACGTGCGGCAGGAACTGCCCGTCGCGGGCCAGCGCCACCACGCCCTCGTGCGAGAGGCTGTCGACGCTGCCCAGGATGATGGAGAGCATCGGCAGGTTGAGCACCGAGTCCAACCCGCGGTTGAAGTTCTCGATGACCGGGCTGGAGAAGACCGCCTGGTAGTGCTTGAGGAACAGCTCGCCCTCGACCATGGCCTTGAGGATCTTCTCGTTGCCGCAGGTGCCGTGGGCCGAGCCGTTGAGCGCGCTGAAGAGGAAGTTGCGGCAGACGAGCCCGTCGAGCAGCGCGCGCCGGCCCGGCGTGCCGCCCAGCAGCATGGACTCGGCCAGCAGCACGTTGGCGCAGCCCTGGCTGTAGCCGATGAGCCCGAAGGGCGTCTCCACCTGCTCGATGGCCTCGATGATCTTCCGGGCGTTGTGCTCGAGCGGCTTGGCGGTCCCGGTGTCGGCGCGGACGAGCCGGACCCCGTGCTGCGCCTCGAGCCGGCGGAAGGAGTCCTCCAGCTCGCGGCCGGCGCGGCCCTCGGTGATGACGCCCATGCCGCTGACCACCGTGAAGTCGTAGCGGCCCTTCGGCGGGTCGAGGAGCAGGCGCACGAGCGGGTCGCCGCGCAGCGCCTCGCGGTCCTCCTCGAAGAAGTAGAGGCAGTCGACCACCGTCTCCAGCAGCCGCTGCTCGGCCTTGGGCAGCTTGCCGCCCGAGCGCTTCTCGAGCCAGGAGCGGACGCGGTCCACGTCGTCCTGGACGTTGCGCACGACCGAGCGCACGACCAGCGCCTCGTGGTTGCGCTGCCAGAACTTCCTGAACCAGTCCTTCTGGAAGGCCAGGCGGTCGGCGGCGAGCACCTCGCGGCAGGCGGCGAAGGACTCCTCGTAGGCCGCCTTGGCCGCGTCCACGGACCCGCTGGCCCCGGCGCCGTCGAAGCGGCAGCGCGCGGCGACCTCGTCGGCGTGGGCGATGGCCTTGGTGGCCGCGGCGTCGAGCCGGTCCTTGGCCGGGGCCTTCTTCGGAGCCGCGACGGCCGAGCTCACGCGGTGGACCTGCAGGTGGTCGCGGCAGGCGAGGTAGGGCTCGGCCTGGGCGAGCACGAACTCCGCGCAGCGCATCAGGGCGGCGTAGTAGCTCTCCTTGGCCCAGCGGCCGCCGGCCATGTAGTCCGCGCGCCGCGGCAGCTCGACGCCCAGGAGCTGGCCGAGCGTGCCCGGCAGGTCCAGCGGCGTGCGCAGGTGGCTCTGGTCCTGGTTGAGGAGGGCCGAGAGGACGTTCGTGAGCACGCGCGGGCTGCGCATGCCCATCTCGGTCAACACGCCCACCAGGAACGCCGGCGGCCGGGCGAGCACGTACTCGAAGAGCATGCGCTGGTTGAGCTGCGCGGTGCGCGACGGGGTGACGTTGGCGGTGCCCGCGGCGAGGAGCGTCGCGACGTCCTCGGGGCCCAGCACGCCGTCGCACGGCAGCGGCCCGCCCTGCAGCGCCCGGGCGCCCAGGGGCCGGAAGTAGGCGTCGGAGGCGTCGAGCACGTCGGCCAGGAAGAAGGCGATGGCCATGGCCTGCGGCGCGTAGCCGATGCCGCCGAAGCCCTTGGCGATGAGGTCGACGCGGTGCTTGACCTCGCGGACGAACGACAGGCGCGTGCGGTGCGAGTCGGGCAGGCGGTCGCCGCAGGCCTGGTCGATCCACGAGAGCTGCTCGCGGGTGAGCCAGGGCGCCAGGCGGGCGAGCTGGTCGCACAGCGCCAGGTCCAGCCGGCCGGGCCGGGCGACGGCCTCGACGAGCTGCGCGGCGCTGGGGATGCCCTGCAGCGCCGCCGGGTGGCGCTCCACCAGCGTCTGGTGCTCGGCCACCGTCGGCGGAGGCAAGGGCTCGGCCGGGGCGAGCATGTGGTCGGCCCAGCGCAGGACCCGGTCGAGCTCGAAGGCGTAGCCGTGATCGGGCCACAGCTCGCCGACGATCCGCTCGACGGCGTGGCGGTCGAGCCCCTCGGCGTCGGTGACCTTGCGGATGATCTCGGCGAGGCGGTCCTTCAGGTGCAGGTCGCCGGACAGCGCGAGGGAGAGGGCGCGGGCCATCCGCTCGCGCGGGATGAAGTCGCCGGGTTCCTGGAGGCCCTCCTTCTCCTGGACGTCGCGGACGCGCTGGAAGACGTCCCGGCCCTGGCGGGCGAGCTTCTCGACGTCGGCGGAGACGACGCCCAAGGCCTCGAAGACGTGCTCCATCGCCTGGTCGTCGGTGAGGATGTCGAGCCACTTCTTGGGGTGCGCGACGGGGTCGACGAGGGCGTTGAGGTAGTCGGCGTCATAGAGGCTGTCCGGGTGCCCGCCCGAGAAGCTGAGCTGGCCCGCGGGGCTGACGCCCACCGAGACCTGCATCTTGCGCAGCTCGGCGACGAAGAGCTCGGCGCGCCGGCTGGCGTTCGCCAGCACCGCGGACTCGCCTTGGAGGTCCCAGCCCAGCCCGACCTCCAGCTCGCCCAGGCCCGTGGACTTGAGGTAGCCGCGGTTGACCCGCGCGTCGATGCGCGAGCGCGCGGGCAAGGACAGCCGCATCCCGTCGATGCTCGCTTCGCAGCGGGCGAGCGAGAGGTCGAAGCGGCTGCCGGTGAAGTCGAGGCCCGGACGGCCTTCGGGGCCGCTGAAGGTGACGTGGCCGGCCAGCGACAGGCGGCCGTCGACGCCGACGCGAACCTGGCCCTCGGGGATGGAGAGCTCGGGCACCGGGGAGATCTTCTGCTCGGCGGTGGCCTTCAGGTCGGTCTGCGAGTCGAGCTCGAGCACCAGGGGCTTCCCCGCGCCGGCGAGCCGCGCCGAGCCCGACAGGCGGCTCGCGAACGACTCCGCCGACAGGTGCGTCGCGCCCACGTCGAGCCGGCCGCCCTCTTTGGCCTCGAGGCGGCCGGAGAAGTCCACCGCGACGGCGAGCGGGGTGACGGAGCGCCGGCGAGGGTCGATGGCCAGCTCGAGGCTGCCGCTCACGCCCAGCTCGTCGAGCGTCCCGGAGATCGCCGTCGTCCCGGCGGCCAGCGGGTGCTCGACCTGGAGCGCGGTCTCCACCGTCGACAGCCGCGAGCCCTCGTGCAGCGTGACCGAGGCCTGGATGGCGCGCAGGGGCGGCTCGCGCTCCGGCCACAGCTCGGCCTCCAGCTTCTGGCCGCGCGAGGGCAGGTTCATCGCCAGCTCGACGAGGTCGTCCGTGGTCGCCTCGAGGCGCACGTCGGCGCCCAGGCGGTTGTCGCCCAGCGCCAGCTCCGCGCCGCGGCAGTCGACGGTCAGGCGCCCGGCGGCGACGTGGCCCTTCGCCGTCGCCAAGAGGCGCGCCTTGCCGGGCAGGCCGACCGTCGCCTGCAGGTGGCTGCGGTTGAAGGTGTCGGTGCGCAGCTGGACCTCGGGGAGGCGGCCGTGGGCGCGCAGCGAGGCCTCGAACGCGCGCAGCGTGGGCAAGACCGCGCGCAGGAAGCCCGCGACCGGCAGGCGCTGGTCGAGCAGGTCGCCGGAGGCGAGCGGGTTGCCCGAGAGCAGGTCCTCCAGGCGAGCCTGGAGCGTGGGGAGGATGAAGGTGGGCAGGCGGATGCCCTGGAAGGGCACGCGCACCGAGCCGGCGACGCGCACGTGACCGCCGAAGCGGAAGGCGAGCTCCGGCGGCTGGTTCCGCTTGCGCGAGAGGGTGGCGCGCAGGCTCTCGAGCTCGATGCAGACCACCGAGTCCAGCCGGTCCTCGAGGGCGCGCAGCGCGACGGTGGGGAGCTTGACGTTCTCGCTGAGCCAGCGCGTCGCCCACCTGGCCAGCTCCGCGCTGTCCAGCACCCGGCCGAGGCCGCGGTCCTTGAAGAGGGTGCGCACCTCGCCGAGCGTGGCGACGATGTTGTGCAGCTCGAGCGCCGGGCCGAAGGTGGCGCTGATCTCCGAGACGATGGGTCCCAGGCCGTCGGCGTGCGCCAGGCGGACGTGGGCGGCGAGCCGGCAGCCCTCGCGGATCTCCAGCTGGACCGGCACGCCGCTGGTGATCGGCACCTGGTACTGGCCGGGCTCCATCTCGCCCGTCACGTCGACTACGGCGCTCTCGAGGTCCGAGTCGCGCAGCCCCGCCATCTCCAGGCGCAGGGTGTCCGGCAAGGAGAGCGGGCGCAGGTCGGCGCCGCCCTTCTCGAAGTCGTAAGGCTTCTTGGAGAGCTCGAGCGAGAGCAGGGACATGAAGGGCTGGCTCCTGAGGCGGCGCGCCGCGGGGCGCGCGCGGCAGGAGGATACCTTCCGGAAAGCGGCCAACGCGAGGGCCTCACCGAATCGCACCTTCGCGGCTCGGACGGGGTCTTCCGGCGCTCCGGGTTGGAGGCGCAGGCGTCTGGCGACAGATCAATGATGCGGGACCGAAAGGCGTCCTCCGTGAATCCAAGGGGTTGGAGGGGGCGGCTTCAGGAAATTCGAGCCCTTGGCGTGCTGGGCGGTGCTGCCGCTAGAAGTGCCCGCTCATCGCCACGGTGAGGCCGGTCGGAGCGACTCCGAGGGAGAGGTTCGGCGCCAGCGGGCCCTGGTCCTGGCTCTCGGAGTACTGCTTCCAGGCGTTCTCGATGGGGAACCGAAAGCCGGTGAAGCCGTAGATCCCGGCCGCGGCGTAGGCGACGCCGAGCCCGATGCGAGAGAGGTCGGCGGCCCCCGGCTTTCCCTGGTTGGCCCAGCCCCAGACGCCGCGACCGACCTCGACCCCGGAGGCGGCGAACAGCACCGCGCCCAGGACGATTCGCAGCCGGGAGGCCAGCCGCGCCTCGCTCTCCATCTCTGCCTCCATCTTCAGCACCGCCTGGGCGCGCAGGCGCTCGGTGGACAGGTCCATCGACGCGTACTCCTGCGAGAGCGCCTCCGCGCTGGAGGGGAGGGCGAGCACGATGACGCCCACCGCGGCGAAGCCGGCCGCGCTCGCCACGGGCAGGGCGACGTCCTGCGCCGAGTCGCCCTGAGCGGCGCTGGCGCCGGCGAAGACGCCGACCGCCGCCGCTCCGACCCCGGAGATGACGGCCGCGGTGACGCGCTGGTCGCGGGAGGCGGCCGCCCACTCGCGCAGGTGGATGCCCAGCTGCTCGGCCTGGCGCCGGCTCACGCCGAACACCGTCTCCTTCTCGGCCGCGGGCAGCGCTGCGTAGCCGGCGAGCGCGCTCTCGCCGAAGGGCAGCTCGAACAGGTGCAGGAACAGCTCCGACTCCCCGCGGGCGGCGGTGCGCGGCGGCGCGGTCGCGACGGCATCGAGCAGGGTCGCGCTCTCGTCGACTGCCCGCACCCGGACGACGGGCCGGTCGGAGCCCTCCTCGCGGCGCCGCTCCCACACCTCGAGCGGACCGTGGCCCTTCGGCAGGAGCAGGCGCACCGCGCTCCTGGCCTCCGCGTGCAGGTCGAGCACGCGGACCCCCAGGCGATCGCGCACGGTGAGGCGCCGCGCCTCCTCGGCCGAGACGGTGAGCAGGCCCGCCGGCTCGGGCAGCGTGACCATCGCCTGGGCGCCGTCGCGCCCGGGCCCGCTGGCGAAGACCTTGGGCCGGTACAGGTCGTTGGGGAGCGGCCGGTTGGCCACGGCGATGAAGGCCTCCAGTTCGGCGTAGGTGATCCTTCCGTCGCCGTCGGCGTCGGCGGCGCCGCGCATCCCGGAGCGCAGCTCGTGGCTGAAGACCCCGGACTGGATCTCGCTCCACTCGTAGGTGACGGCCTCGGCGCTGGTGGAGACGAGCACGCCCAGGTTCGGGTGCTTCTCGAGCAGGCTCAGCGAGTGCTGGGGCGTCGCCACCCAGCGGCGCCCCCCGGGCTTGCGCGGGTTGAGCATGAAGTACGAGTTGCAGCTGTCGAGCACGAGGTGGACGCGGTCGGCGTCGAGGCGCGAGAGGACCTTCTCGTCCAGGTCGCGGGCGGTCAGCCGGCGGTCGGCGAGCTCCACGAAGCCCTGGCCCTTCTCCACGTCGCCGTGGCCGGCGAAGACCAGCGTCACCTCGCTCGGTCGCTGCGCCTCCTTCAGGGCCGCCAGGCGCCGCGCCAGCGCATCGACGGCCGCCTCCAGCTCGGCCGACGTCGGCGGGCGGGCCCGCGCCGCCCAGTCGGGGAAGAGCATCGCGCTCTCCGGGTCGAAGTCGGTCAGCAGCAGGACCTGCTCCGCCCCGTGCAGGTCGGCGAAGAGCTGGGCCCACTTGGCGCCGTCGTCGTCGGCGTAGTGCAGGTCGGCTCGGCCCGAGTCGAGGCTGCGGTTGTTGGTCACCACCAGCGCGAAGGAGGAGGGCAACGGCCCGGACGGCGCCGCGGACAGCACCGCGAGGGTGAGGGCGGCGAGCGCGCTCACGGCGACCCGCCTCGAACGACGAGCTTCTGGCGCTCGACCTGCACGCCGGGGATCTTCGCGAGCCCGGCAGGATCCTTGGCGAGCTCGGCTTCCACCTGGCGGACGTGCAGGGCCGCCTCGCTGAACAGGGCGTAGAGGACGAGCGCGCCGGGAGCGAGGTCCTCGGGGGTGACGCCCTCCGAGAGCTCGACCACCTGCGGCGTGGCGGGGACGGGCAGCGAGGCCGGATCGTCCTTCACCGAGAGATAGGCCGGATGGAACCAGTGGACCTGGCCCTTGGCGTCCTGCGCGAGGAGCATGACGAAGCGCGCCTGGCCGGTGCGGTTGTAGAGCGTGAAGGTCAAGCCGTCGCCGGGCGTCAGGGCGGCGCCCTCCTCGAGCCGGGTGGCCTTCGCGGGGGCCGAGCTCGGATGGAGGGAGGCCTCGAAGCCGACGGCGGCGGCGGCGCTCACCGGGCCGCCCCGTGGCGCGAGCTCGGACGTCTCGGTGCGGCCGCGGACCAGGACCACCACCGTGGCCGCGACGCCGGCCGCCAGCACCAGGCCCAAGCCAGCGGAGGCCCGCGACGTCTGCTGGCGCGCCGCGATCTTCCGCTGGACCTGCGCGACGAAGGCCGGGTCCGGCGCCGGGACCGCGGAGCGCATCGCCTGGGCCAGGTGCTCGAAGTGCTCGCGGTGCTGGCGGCACTTCGCGCACTCGGCGAAGTGGCGCTCGAGGGTGGCGGCGTCCTGCGAGGCCTGGCCGTCGACGAAGGCCGCCACCTCTTCGGGAGTCGGGCAGCTCAAGACAGGACCTCCGGGGGCAAGAGCCGGGCGAGCTCCTCGAGCCCGTAGAACACCCGGGAGCGCGCGGCCGAGGTCGTCCGGCCGATGACCGTCGCGATCTCCTCGTAGGGCATGTCGTCGACGAAGCGCAGCGCCAGCGGGACCCGGAACTTCTCGGGGAGCTTCTCCAGCGCGGCGGCGATGAGCCTCCTGCGCTGCTCGGCCTCCATCGCCTGGGACTGGTCGGCGCCGCTGCGCTCGGCCTCGGCGCTCTTGGCCGTGGCCCCGAAGAACGCACGGAACCTCTGGGCTCGCAGGGTCGAGCGGCAGCGGTTGCGGGCGACGGTGAAGAGCAGCTCCTTGAAGTGGCCCTGTGGGCGGTAGCGGCCTCGCCCCTCCCAGACGCGCGTGAAGACGTCCTGCGCCACGTCCCGCGCCGTCGCGTCGTCCTTGAGCAGCATGCGGCAGAAGCCTCGGACCCGGGTCTCGTACCGCGCGACCAGCAGCGTGAAGGCCCGCGGGTCGTCGCCCACGGCCAGGGTCATCAGCGCGTCGTCCGACGGCTCCCGCGCTCGCGTCTCGGTCGCAACGGCTGGGAGCGGAATCGGGACCATGAAGCCCTGGGGACGGTGAAGGCGGCCGGATGCTATCAGCCAACGCCGCCTCCTCCGAGTTCCGGCCACCTCGGTGCTCCTCACATCAGCACGAAGCTGATGCTCACGCCCAGGTGGCCGCCGACGACGCCCGTCTTCGGCTCGGCGCCCACGGCGATCTCGATGCCGATGCGCAGCGCCGGCTTGGCCTTGGGCGAAGCTCCAGTCGTCCTCGCCGATGAACTGGAGGCCGATGATCACCGGCACCGACACCGCGGTCCAGGTGTTGCGGTTGGTGTTCTCCCCCGGCTTGGGTTCGGCGCCGCCGCCGAACCAGGCGATGGCCATCCCATCGATGCCGATGCCGGTCCCCAGCGAGAACCAGCGCAGCGGGGTCCACTCGCCGACGAGGTAGCCGGAGGCGTGGTTGAGCAGGAAGACGCTGCCCGCCCCGCCACGCAGGTAGAGGGCGCCGTGGCGGTTGATCTGGATGCCGAGGTCGAGCTGGAAGCTCGGGAGCCAGCGAGCCGGCGCTGACGTGCTCCCGGCCATTGGGGCTGAAGCCGGAGGCCGTGCCGGCCACCACGCCGCCGCCGACGCCCAGGCGGAAGCGCGGGCGGTCCGGGGCGGAGCGGGTGCGCCCTAGGACCTTCACCTCGTCGGCTGGAGCCGACTCGGCGGCGTCCGCCTGGAGCGAGAGGGAAAGGAAGGTCGCCACTGCGAAGGCCGTCGTCGTCATCATCGGAGCTCTCCGGTCGGGTCGGTCGTTCAGCCGCGTGTTCGCCAGCGTCAGTCGCCGTACGCGGACCACAACTCACGACCCCGGAAGGCGTTGAAGAGCCGGTGACGATTCTTCGAAAACCCCCTGGTTCCCGCCTTGGGGCCTCGAGCTCCCGGGCAGCGTGGCGATGAGGCCCAGCGCGGCGCCCAACTCGACGCCGCGGTCGGCGGGGCCGGCCGAGACCTCGGCGATCAGCTCCAGCTTCTCGCTCAGGGCGACGTTGTAGCCCAGCGCGACGCTGGAGCTTCTCCCAGCGCCAAGGCCCGTCCGCGTCGGCGGGCAGGACGCTGGCGCGGTACTCGACCAGGAGCTGGTGACCTTCGTGGACGGTCCAGCAGATTCCTGGCGTCAGGTCGAAGTGGGCTTCGGTCTGCGCGTGCTCGAACGACACGGGGACCTGGCCACGCAGGTAGAAGCCGACGGGCCCCAGCGGCGCGCGCAGGTCGACGTTCAGCTCGACCCCGAGGGCGAGGTGGAGCTGGCCAAACCGCTCGCCCGCGGCGCCGGCCTCCCCGACGAGGTCGAGCTTGAACCAGCCGGCGTCGACCGCCGTGCCGTAGGCCCCCAGGCGCAGGCCGGGCAAGGCGGAGGCGAAGGCGCTGTCCGCCTCGACCCGGGCCCCCAGGAAGACCGAGAGGTGCTCCATGCCGTAGCCGACCATCACGTCGCCGAAGAGGCGCTGCGACGAGGGGGCGCCGCCGACGCCGTTCGCGCCGAGGAAGGTCTCCACGTCGAAGGCTCCGGGAGCCCACGGCTCCATCGTGTCGGCCGCGAGCGCGGGGCAGGGGAGCAGGGAAGCGAGCAGGAGCACGAGCCACGCCTGCACGGGGAGGGAGCGAGAGGGGGAACGGCTGGCCATGGTGCACCTCTGCGGCGTCGCGGAGCTCTCCGCGCGCAGCGCTTCGCTCGCGGTCGGAGGACCGCGGCCTCTGGAGTTGGTCGTCTCGGCGTCCGGTGTTAGCGACGCCGCCTAAGTGTTAGCAGCATCTAACAGAAGGCCGAACGACACAAGCCCCCAAGCGGGCCTGGGGTTGGGCTCGGCAAATCGCGGCCGTCGCGGCCGGGCGAGAGGGCCCGGCAGGAGGTCGGTGGCTCAGCGAAGGCGAGGTGTGGCTACAGCCAGCGGCCGACCTTCAAGGTGCCGCCCGGCTTGAGCTCCATCAGCGTGGTGCGGGCCGAGTAGCGCTCGCCGACCATCCAGCTGGGCTCGGAGGACCAGGTCACGCGGGAGTTGGTGACCTTGCCGGCCGCGTCGAGGTCGACGGTGACCTCTTCCGCGTAGTTGTTGACCTCTTCGGTCCCATTGGGCGCGGTCGAGCCGTCGGCGTCCTTCATGTCGTCGTAGCTGCCGGTGCCGAGCACCACGCGCGTGACCTGGCCGGCGTCGTTCTTCTCGAGCTGGATGACGTTGACCACGTGGTCGTAGCGCTTGTCGCCGGTGTGGTCGATGAGCACCAGGTCGCCGGGCTGCAGCTTGTCGACGGGGATCTCGGGGACGGTCTGGTCGCCCTTGTTGTCGCGAGCCGGATCCCAGGCCGCCACGGTGGTCGCGGCGCGGGAGACCATGTTCGCGTCGACGCCGGGGTAGCGGACGTTGACGCCCTGGATCATCGACTGCTTGGGGTCGAGCTTCTGGATGGCCTGGGCGGCGTCGTAGCCCGGGCGGACCTTGGGCAGGTCCTCGAACCGGCTGAAGTAGCCGTTCGGGTGCTCGGCGGTCGAGACCTTCCACTGCGCCGGCGGGACGGCGTCCTGGCTCGAGGACGGCAGCGGCAGCTGGACGCCGGTGTCGGCCTTCACCTTGGCGCGGAACTGGTCCATGAAGAACAGGCCCAGCGTCTTGCAGTCGTTCTCGAACCGATTCTCCTTGAGCACGTTCCAGTACTCGCCCACGAACTTCGAGTAGGCCGAGCGGATCTCGGGGCTCTTCCAGGTGATCGGCGTGGTGGCGCCCTTGAGCTCCACCTTCGACAGCCCGCGGGCGTCGAAGTCCGACAGGTAGGCCATCGGGTCGGCGGCGCGCGCGGCCGGGGTGCGCAGGTCGATGCCCGAGAGGCGCTGGTCCATGGCCGCCAGCGTCTTCGCGTCCAGGGCGCCGGTGACGGGCAGGCCGGCCCCGCGCTGGAAGGTCTCGACGGCGGTCTTGGTCTTGGGGCCGAAGGAGCCGTCGATGAGCGAGCCCAGGCAGTCCAGGCGCGCCAGCGCGTACTGCAGCGCCACCACCTTTTCGCCCTTGGCGCCCTTGGCGAGCGCCGGGTCCGAAGTGCCGAAGGCCTTGGCGAGCGCCGCGTCCTTGAGCTGCAGCGCCACCGGAACGGCCAGCGCCAGCGCACGCTCGGCCATCGTGCCGGAGCGGGTCAGCGTGCCGTCCGGGTTGTCCTTGAGCACCGAGGCCGGATCGCCGTTGCGGTCGAAGGCGTCGATGAGCTTGAAGAGCTTCTCGGCTTCGGCCGCGGTGGTGATCTTGCCGTCGCCGTCGAGGTCGGCCGACTCGACCTTCACGCCCTGGAAGGCGGCGTCCTTCTTGGCGGAGGCGACGTCGAGCGCCTTGTTGGCCAGCCCGGAGACGAAGTCGCTGCGGCGGATGGTGGTCATGGGTTCCTCGCGGGAAAGGCGAGGAGCCTATCCGGCCAGAGCCCCGACGGCCAAGCGCTGAGCGGGCGGTGTAGCGGGCGGGCAGGCTGTCGCGGGGATCGCCTCAGTGCGAGCTGACGATGCGCTCGGCTGCGACGTGGCCGTCTTTGGTCGCGTAGCCCACCGCGAGGTAGGCCATCGCGCCGAAGCCCGCGACGAGCGCCAGCGAAAGGACGATGCCCGCCATGGCTTGAAGCCACCGGCGGCGCCGCGCGGCCAGGAAGGCGGCGGCCTCCGCGGCTTCGTCCTCGAACCACTCGTTGACCAACCCGCTGTGCGAGAACCGCTGGACCGGACTGGACATGGCGACCTCCTACACAGCCCGGAACTGAGATGCCGCGGCCAGGCCGCCGTTCCCCTGAAGACTTCGGACCGGAGGGAAGCGAAGCGGCCGAAACGAAGTCGCAGGTCAAAGGCTCGGCTCTTCGCCGCCCGGGTGCGGGCAATCCGCGGCCGCGCGGCGCGGGTGTGGCTCGACGCCCCGAGACGAGGCCCAGGGTCACGAAGAGTCGCCGGTCTCCGACACCGTCCGACCCATCCGGTGGCAGCCAACCCCGGCGGGCGCGCAACCCACTCGGATCGCCGGCCAGCTTTCTGAACGGTCCCACCGTCCGACCAATCCGGTGGCACCAACGACGGCGCGGGTGAGGCCGTAGTCCTCCCGACGCTCACGCCGTCGTGCGGCGAGAGCGCCTCGCCGTTCCAATCCGGCCCGTGCACGATGGCGAGGGCAGGGAGTGGGAGGACGCATGGCCAAGGCTCAGCGGTTGGTGCTGGTGGACGGAAGCTGGCTCGTCTTCCGGGCGTTCTTCGCCATCCCGGCGACGTTCCGCACGGTCACCGGCCTGCCGACCAACGCGACTTACGGCTTCGCGACGATGTTCCGCAAGCTCATGGCGGGCCGGCGGCCCGACCTGGGCGCAGTGGCCTTCGAATCCTCCCGGCCCGCTGCGCCGCGACTTGAAGTACCCGCAGTACAAGGCCCAGCGCCCGCCGCTGCCCGAGGAGCTGCTGCGCCAGCTGCCGCACATCGACCGCGTCGTGCAGGCCAACCGCTTCCCGGTGCTGCGGGCGGAGGGCTACGAGGCGGACGACGTCATCGGGACGCTGGCCCGCCGCGGCGCCGCGGCCGGGATGGAGGTGGTCATCGTCGCCGGGGACAAGGACTTCGCGCAGCTCGTCGGCGGCCAGGTCCGCATGTTCGACCCGATGCGCGAGGTGACCTACGACCCGGAGCTGGTCTTCAAGAAGTGGGGCGTTCGTCCCGACCAGATGGCCGACCTGCTCGCGCTGATGGGCGACGACACCGACAACATCCCGGGCGTCGACGGCATCGGGCACAAGGGGGCCTGCGCGCTGCTCGCGAAGTACGGCTCGGTGGACGGCGTCTACGCGCACCTCGACGAGCTCAAGGGAGCGGTGAAGACGAAGCTCGAGGCCGGCAAGCAGAGCGCGCTCCTGTCGCGCGAGCTGGCGATCATCGAGACCGACGCGCCGGTCGCGCCGGACCTGGAGGCGCTGCGCCTGGATCCGCCGGATCCGATGGTCCTCGACACGCTCTACCGCGAGCTGGAGTTCAACTCGCTCCTCACCGGGGGACCCGCCTCCGGCACGGCGACGGCTGCGGCGGCCCGGGTGCAGGTCTGCGACACCCCGGAGCTGGCGAAGGCGGTGCTGGCTGAGCTGCGAGGGCGGGAGGTCGCGGTCGCGCCGCTGATCGATCCGCCGACGGCCGAGCACCCGGGGCTCGTCGGCCTGGCGTTGGCGGTCCCCGGCGGGCAGCCCTGCTATCTGCCGTTCGCGGGCGAAGGCGGGACGGTGCTGGGCGGAGCGGGCTACGACCTCCTGCGCGGCTGGCTCGCGGACCCCGAGGCGACCAAGGTGGCCCACGACGTCAAGGAGCTGTGGAAGGCTTGCCGCCGGCACGGGCTGGAGCTGCAAGGCGCCCGACTCGACACGATGCTGCTCTCCTTCCTGGCGGAGCCGACGCGCTGCGTGCCACACCGGCTGGAGCAGGTCGCCCGCGAGTACCTGCAGCAGACGGTGCCCTCGCGAAAGTCGGTGACCGGCAGCGGGCAGAAGGAGCTGCTGCTGCGCCAGGTGCCGGTGGCGGCGGCCGCGTCCTACGCCGGAGCGCTGGCGGCCCAGGTCGCCGCGCTGGCGCCGATCCTCTCCGAGCGGGTCGGGAAGCTCGGCCTGGAGGAGCACTACCGGACCCACGAGCTGCCGCTGGCCCTGGTGCTGGGCCAGATGGAGCTGGACGGCATCAAGGTGGACCGGGCGGACCTGAAGGTGATGGGGGTGGAGCTGCGCGAGCGCAAGGCGGCGCTCGAGGCGCGCATCCACGCGCTCGCCGGCCATGAGTTCAACGTCGGCTCCAACGCCCAGCTCGCGACCGTCCTCTTCGAGGAGCTGAAGCTCCCGGTCGTCAAGAAGACCAAGACCGGGTACTCCACCGACGCCGATGTCCTCGAGCGACTGGCTCCCAAGCACGAGATCGCCAAGGCGGTCCTCGATCAGCGCTCGCTGGCGAAGCTCATCAACACCTACACCGACGTGCTGCAGGACGCGGTCAGCCCGCTGACCGGGCGCATCCACGCCACCTTCCAGCAGACGGTCGGCGTCTCCGGACGGCTCATCAGCACCGACCCGGACCTGCAGCGCACGCCGGTGCGGACGCCGGAGGGGAAGCGCATCCGGCAAGCGTTCATCGCCGAGCCCGGGAACCGGATCATCTCTGCGGACTGGAGCCGAATCGAGCTGCGGGTGCTGGCGCACTTCAGCCGCGACCCGGCGCTGCTCGACTCGTTCCGCCGCGGCCTGGACGTGCACCGGCGCACCGCGAGCGAGCTCTTCCACGTCGGCTTCGAGGAGGTCACCGCGGAGCAGCGCGGCGTGGGCAAGACCATCAACTTCGCCACCGTCTACGGCCAGGGCGCGACCGCGCTCTCGCAGATCCTCGGCATCGAGCGCAAGGAGGCGCAGCGCTACATCGAGCACTACTTCGAGACGTATTCCGGCGTGCGCGAGTGGCTGGACGAGACCATCGCCGCAGCCAAGGCGTGCGGCTACGTCACGACGCTGCTCGGCCGGCGCAGGTGGATCCCCGAGCTGTCGAGCCACTCGCCCATGGACGAGCAGGCCGGAGAGCGGATCGCGGCCAACACGCCCATCCAGGGCTCGGCGGCCGACCTGTGCAAGCTGGCGATGCTCCGGGTCGCCAAGGGCCTGAGGGACAAGGCGCTGAAGGCGAAGCTGCTCCTGCAGGTGCACGACGAGCTCGTGCTCGAGGTGCCGGAGCCGGAGGTCGAAGAGGTCTCGGCGCTGGTGCGCGACGCGATGGAGCAACCCTCGGCGCCGGAGGTGCCGCTGGAGGTTCCGCTCGTCGTGAACCTGGGCGTCGGCCGCAGCTGGGGCGAGGCCCACTGAGCGCGCGGCCCTCCCCCCTGCCCCCTCCCAGACTGCGGGAGGGGGTTCGTGGGTTGCCTTCGGCGTTCTTCGTCGGAGCTCTCTGCCTCCATGCGCTGACTCTGAACTCGGTCTCGGCATCGCCAACGGCCCATGATGACGGTGAGCTTTGCGGAGCCGTGGCGGCCAAAGAGCCCCGACCAAGGGCAATCGAGCAGGAGCGAACCCAGTCCCGCCCTGAGGAGGGGCAGGGGGAAGGGCTCGCGCGTTGCACAATTCAGCGTGGCTTGGCCGGGCTGCGCCTCTGCGCGATGAGCGCCTCGAGCCGCGCGTGGTCCGGCTCGTCCATGCCCTGGAGCTGGGCCTTCAGCTCGCCGGTGAAGTACGTCTCCTTCTCGCGGCGCCGGGCCAGCTCTTCCCCGGTGAGCCCGTCGGGGACGCCCACCGGCTCGATCGAATAGGCCATGCCGAGGACGCGCTCGAAGGTGAGCCGCGAGCGGCCGAGGTGCCACTCCGAGGTGACGAGCAGCAGCCGCCGGAAGCCCCGGGGCTCCAGGAGGCGGACCTTGGTGAAGTAGGCGTTCTGCAGCGTCGAGTCGGACTCGTCCTCGACCAGGATCTTCGCGGTAGGCGCGCCCAGCGAGAGCGCTCGCTCGCGCATCGCGACGCATTCGATGGGCTGCTTGAGTCCAGGTCCGCGGCCCGGGCCCTTGCCCGACAGGATCATCCAGGGCGCGAGGCCCGCGCCGAGCAGCTCGACGCCCCGCGTGACGCGGTCGCGCCCGAACTGCGAGAGAGTCCCGTCCGGGAGGAGGGCGTCGCCGAGGACCACGATGGCATCGTGCATGGAGTCCGTCCGTCAGAACTGGGTGGAGAGGTGGAGTCCGTAGGCCGAGAGGATGACGAAGTCGAGGGCGTCGCGCCCGGCCCACATCACGTTCCAGTGCGCGCAGAAGCCAAGCTGGACGTGCTCCGCGATGGGGCCCTGGATGCCGACCTTGCCGCCGATGGTGAGGTGGGGCTCGCTGCCGCCGGTGAAGCTGCGGCCGGTCTCGCTGGAGTAGACCGGGACCGCGACGCCCACGCCGACCGCGGTGAACAGGTACTTGCTGGTGATGAGGTTGAAGAGGCTGGGGCGCCGCAGGCTGACCCGGAAGGAGAGGTAGCCGAGCTCGCCGTCGCCGGCGGCGATGTCCCCGAACTGGCCCCGGAAGCCCTCCGGGTTGTGGCGCACGCTCACCACCGGCATGTACGCCGCGGCGACCCCCAGGTCCCAGTAGTCGTCGCTGTGGGGATTTCCGGCGAGGTTGTAGGAGAGCTCCAGCGTCCCGGAGACTCCCGTGAAGTCGAGGCTGCAGCCGCGCCCGCGACAGCCGTTGGTCTCGTGGCCGTAGTAGAAGTTCGCCACCTTCAGGCCGAGCGCCGACTCCAGGCGGAACCGCGTCGGCGTCGCGGGGCGGATCTCGGAGTCCACCAGGCAGAAGCCCAGCAGGTTGAGGAGGCAGTCGCGGGTCCGCGGGGGCGACAGCGCAGGGGCGTCCTCGGGCTCGGCGCGCGCGTCGGCCGCCATCAGCGCGAGCGCGAGCGTCAACGACAGGCCCGCGACGAGCGCCCGGGTGAACCTGCTGGCTGGTCTGCGTGGGGGGGAGTCGGCTGCCACGGCGACATCCTACCTGGGCGGGAGGGTGGGCCAGTTGGCTAGAATGGCCGCTCGACGTCCGACGCTATCCGAGGGAGCCCCCATGGGTGCGCATCGACAGCTGGTCCTCGAGGTGCTCGAGAAGGCGCGTGTCCAGATGGACGGTTGCACCTTGCGCAACCTCGCCGCGGAGGAGCTCGGGCGCCTCGGGGACGATGCCTTCGGGGAGATCGAGTTCGTCCTGCGCAGCGAGGGCGGCAAGGGCGTGCCGAACACGTACCACGACCTCGAGCGGCGGTTCCCCGGCATCGGCGCGATGTGGCAGACGTACTTCGCCATGGGCGCCAAGCGGCTCGATCAGGTCATCACCTTCCTGCCCACGCTCAACGACGCGGTGCTCGCCTCGGCCATCCCATACATCGGCGTCGTCTGGGATCGGAAGGAGCCGATGGGCGAGATCCCGCCCAAGCTCGTCGAGTTCCTCGCGACGCAGCTGGCGGAAGCTCCAAGCACACCGGGGTTGCCGGCGCTGCCAAGTGGCTGGTGAAGCAGCGCGCGCCGCACCTGCTGGCGCCCTCTCGGCCCTCCAGGCCATCGGGGCCTTCGAGCCCACCGGCGCCCGGCGCTGCGAAGCCCGCGACCGCACCGGTCCCGGCACCGGCGCGCGCCGCGCCCGCTCCGAAGTCGGTCCTGGACTCCAAGCCACCCGACCCCAAGGAGGCCGCGCGGCGGGCAATCGAGGAGATGGTCCACCGCGAGACCCGGGCCTGGGACGCCAAGGATGCAGCGGCGCTGGTGGAGCTCTTCCACCCCGACATGGTCTGGCCCTGGCCGCCCTCCAGCTCGGACCACGACCCGATGACCTGGGTCATGCCGATGGGCCGCTTCAACCGGGACCGATGGATGCGCAGCTGGCAGCAGCTCTTCGACGGACACCAGCTCGTCCACGACAAGCGCGAGCTCCGGAAGGTGTCCGTCACCGACCAGGGCGACGGCGGCTTCGCGGTGGTCGACATCGACACCCTCTGGAGGGACGCCTCGGGCCAGGAGCAGCGGTGGCACGGGCGCGTCTGCAAGGTCTACACGCGCATGCGCGAGGGTGGCTGGAAGCTCGTCATGCACACCGGGGTGCTGGCCTACCCGAAGTAGGCCAGTCCGCGCGCTTGCCATGAAGGCCGCCGTGCTAGCCTGACGCCGCAATTCGCTTCCGGAGGGGGGACATGCCAGCCATCCATCGAGTCGGGACGCCCAGCGTCCGCCACGCCGCTCCGGCACCCGCCCGGAAGCGCGCCTCGCGGGCGAACCAGCTCAACGCGCCGAGACAGGCCCGGAGCCTGGGGACCCTTGCGCTGGGCGGCAGGTCCATCGCTCGGCTCGCGCGGGCGCCGACGGCGCCGACCAGGCTCTCGCAACAGGCGGTGAACTTCTTTTTCGACTCGACGCTGACGCCGCTGGGCAAGTCGGCCCAAGCCGCCGACCTCCTCGGCTTGCCCGTCAAGAGCATCAACTGGCGGACTGCGGCCTACGCCAGGACCGCCGTGGCCGCGCCGCTGGTCCCAGGGGGCGCGAAGGATCCGTTCGGCAAGCTCACGATCATGCGGCCCGGTCTGGGCAACATCGGCTTCTCTCCTGCCTCGGTCTTCCGCGCAGCCCAGTACTCCGACAAGCTCGTGGTCGCCTACACCGGCCTGGGCAGCGGCGCGCAGCGGACCCTTCGGCCTGCCACCGAGATCGAAGGGGTCCCGGTGCCGCCCAGTCTCAAGGGCAAGATCTTCGTGATCGGCGATCCCGACCACAACCTCATCAACTACCTGCAGTCCTCGGACGTGCTCCTCGAGCAGCTCGAGGCGATGCGCAAGGCGGGGCCCAGGTACGGCATCGACCCGCTCCACTCGAAAGCGACGTTCGTCGGCCACAGCCAGGGTGGGCTCGACGGCACGCTCACGCGCAAGCGCCTGGAGGCCGCCGGCTACTCCGATGCCATCGGCCGGCTGGTCGCGGTGGGCTCACCGTTCCGCGGCTCCAACTGCGCGGACCAGCTCCTGGGGCTGGCCAGCGGCGCGCTCGCGGCCTCGCTCGACCGCGATGACGGCTTCCGCGCGATCAAGCAGCTCGACCCCGAGCCGACCCGGAAGTGGTTCGGGAAGGCCGAGGAGCAGCTCGTCGACCTGTCCTACTCGGGCTGCATCTCCGGCACGCCCGAGCTCCGCACGCGACTGGGCATCCCGCCGCTCGAGCTCGAGGACCCGAACAACATCCGCCCCATGTTGCGGCTCGCCGCTCACGGCGCCTCGCTCTCCGACGTCACCAAGGGCGCTTCGGCCCTGATCGGCTTCCTCATGCACGAGCCCAGGCCCGGCGACGGACTCGTCCCGCTGGCTTCGGCGACCTACGGCAAGGAGCGAATCCCGCTCAAGATGCCGTACGACCACATCGGGATGATCGAGGACTTCCACGTCATCGATCAGATCGCTGCGGACGTCGTCGCCCGGCCGTGATGCCTGCCGAAGGAGAGCAAAACGACAGCGCGGGACTGTAGCCCGAGGAGGCCGCAGTCCCGCGTCCGATGGTTCAGTGATTGGCTGGCTAGCTTGCCGAAGGCGAGGGGGCCGGAGCGGCCGGAACCTCGGGAGCGGCAACTGGCGCAGGAGCCGCAACGGGAACCGGGGCTGCGACGGGGGCAGGGGTAGCGGGGGTCAGGATCACGACCGGAGCAGCGGCGGGAGCTGGAGCGGCGACCGGAGCGGGAATCGTGGCGGGAACTGGCTCGACCGGGGCCGCGACCGGTGCGGGAGCAGCGGGAGCCGGAGCGACGACCGGAGCCGCGACCGGAGCGGGAGCAGCGGGAGCCGGAGCGACGACCGGGGCCGCGACCGGAGCGGGAGCAGGGGGAGCCGGAGCGACGACCGGAGCCGCGACCGGAGCGGCAATCGGAGCGGGAGCAGGGGGAGCCGGGGCCACGACCGGGGCCGCGACCGGAGCGGGAGCAGGGGGAGCCGGGGCGACGACCGGGGCCGCGACCGGAGCGGGAGCCGCGGGAGCCGGAACGACGACCGGGGCCGCGACCGGAGCGGGAGCAGGGGGAGCCGGAGCGACGACCGGAGCCGCGACCGGAGCGGGAGCCGCGGGAGCCGGGGCGACGACCGGAGCGGGAGCAGGGGGAGCCGGGGCGACGACCGGAGCCGCGACGACCGGGGCAGCAATCGGAGCCGGAGCAGGGGGAGCTGGAGCGACGACCGGAGCCGCGACCGGAGCGGGAGCAGCGGGAGCCGGGGCGACGACCGGGGCAGCGATCGGAGCCGGGGCAGCAGGAGCAGGAGCAACGACCGGGGCAGCGATCGGAGCCGGGGCAGCAGGAGCCGGAGCGACGACTGGGGCAGCGATCGGGGCGGGAGCAACGGGAGCCGGGGCGACGACCGGAGCAGCGACCGGAGTCGGCACAGGAGCCACGACGGCGGCCGTGGCGACGACGGGAGCTGCGGGAGCGGGCGCCGAGGCCGGTACGCCGACCGGAGCCGTCACTGCCGACTGCGCTTCTGGAGCCTGGGGCGCGCCAGCAGGGTTGGCCTCGGTGGCGTCTGGCGCCGCCTTCAACCAGTCGAGCGATCCGCCGACGTGCCAGCGGCCGTTCTTCCTCATTCGCGAGAGCTTGTTGATCATCTGCTCCGCTTCGTAGCCGGTGACGAAGACGCCATCGACGTAGACGGGCGGGATGCCCGGAGCCGGAGAAGGTTGCACGGAAGCTCGCCAGCCAATCGAGGGTCGCCCCAGCGCGGTGGTAGTGCTTGTGACGGGCGTGCGCGAGCTCGTCGATCATCTCCTGGGCTTCGCGACCGACGACCACCGCCGGACCCACCTTCACCACCGGAATGGTGTCGGGCGCGGGCGCGCCGGAGACGGACAGCAGCACTGCCAAGATGGACGACGCGACGACGGTATTCATGTGCTCCTCCGGCGGCCCTCGTCACGCTGGTTGGCGGCTTCAATGGACGCCGCGTGACAATGGCTTTGGTGCCGGCACGTCTGGAAACGATCAACACGGAAGGGCGGTTGCTCGAGCGGCGCCCCGCGGCCACGCCCCGGCGGGCTCTTTGCTTTCGACGGTGTCCGCTTCGCCACGGGCCTCCTCCTCGGGCGGCTCCCAGCGGCGCCTGAGCCTCGACACGCGCGCGTGGCTAAGTGCGGGGCTGCGAGCCGCTGCAGGGGCGGCAGGAGGGGTGTCGTGGCCACGAGAAGAGCGCGCATCGCTTACCTGGTGCAGGCGTTCAAGCAGCCGGAGCAGGTCAACCTCCTGCTCGGGCAGCTCCTCGCGGACGGCGACGTCTACGTCCACCTGGACGCGAAGAGCGTGAAGACGATGGCGCCGCGGCTGCTGCGCCACCCCCGTCTGCGGGTCGTGGGAAAGAGCCTGGATGTGAGATGGGGCGACATCTCCTCCGTCGACTGCAGTTTGCTCATGTTCCGGGAAGCCTTGGCGTCGGGGCGCACCTACGACTTTTTCGTCCTTCGCAGCGGCCAGGACCTGGTGGTCCGCGAGGGCTTCGCGCGGTTCCTGGCGGACTATCGCGGGCGCAGCCTGCTGTCGGCCAGGCCCATCTCGCGCGGCGAGCGCTTCTCTGCGCTCGCCGATCTGAGGTGGCCCCGGTTCGCGCGCTCTGTCTACGACTCGGCGCACCCGTACCGGATGGCGCGTTCGGTGCTCCTGCGGCTCTGGGGCCTGGGCCTGCGGCCGCTGGCGAACCCCGACCGGCTGCCCGCCCGCTTCCAGCTCTTCCACGGCTCGGCCTGGTTCTGCCTCGCGCGGGAGCACGTCAGCTTCGTCCTGCGCTACCTGCTGGCCAACCCCTGGTTCCACCGGGCCTTCCAGAACGCCTTGGTGCCGGACGAGTGGTTCTTCCAGACGCTGCTGCTCAACTCGGAGCACGCCGCCGAGATCGTGAATCGGCCGACGCTGTTCCAGCGCTGGGGGACGACCCGGCGGGAGCGGAACCACCCCGTCGTGCTCACGGCTCGGGACATCCCGGAGATCGAGCAGAGCGGCGAGTACTTCGCCCGCAAGTTCGATCTCCGGATCGACCCGGAGGTCGTCGACTACTTCGTCGCCCGCTCGGCCTCGGCGGTCGCTTCGGAGAAGCGTGTGGTCGAGGGCTCGGTGAGGATGAGGCGGTTGACGTAGCGGTCGTAGCGGGTGGCCTGCGCCAGCTCGACGGGCCGATAGGCGAACTTGAAGACCGGCAGCACCGAGTACTGGATCTGCAGGAGCATGCGCGGCCCGGTCGTCGGGACGTTGCCCTTGTGGATGCCCCAGGTGTCGGCCATGAAGCTCGTGCCCGCCGGCCCCACCACGCGCCGGTGGTGGCCCGTCCCGTACTGGCGCACCACCTCCTCGTCCGAGTAGGCCTCGGCGCGGAAGCGCCCCGAGCCCCGCTGCAATCCGAGCACGTACTCGTGCGGGCCGCCCCCGTCGTCGACGTCGGTCAGGTAGACGAAGAGCTTCAGGAAGCGCCAGTCGTCATAGTCGCGGTGGAAGCGCTGGACGTGGCCGGGGCTGCGCTTGCTCGGAGCAGACCAGTCGACGCGCAGCCCGGAGATGGTCGGGGCGCACCCCAGGTAGTCGCGAGCGACCTGCAGCACCTCCGGACGGTTGGCGAGGTCCAGGAGGTGCGGGCAGCGCACCAGTGTCGCCAACGGATACGAGCCCAGGCCCACGTCGTCCGGGGCCTCGCCCGGGCGGAAGCGCTGCCCGTCCCGGCCCACCAGCTCCTGCTCGTCGAAGAAGGCGCGGACCTCGGCCAGCTCCGCGGCCGTGAACACGGGCGGGATGGGGGCCAGGCCCTGCGCCCGCAGCAGCTCCCGGGTCGCGGCCGTGGAGAGGGTCGGCGGAGCGGCTTCATTGCGGCCCTGCGGCTCGACGAGCCGGACGCATGCCGCCAGCGCGTCGCCGACCACACGCCTCGTCGGGTACCAAGGCAGCATGCGCAGCACGAGCACGCCGGCCTTGCTGAGCGACGTCTTCTGGGCCTCTTCCTGCAACGGCACGTCGTACATGGGTGAGCTCCTGTCTCCTCTGGAGTACGGACGCTGGCGTGCGCCCGCACCGCTGGCCGGGCACATCCGATGGGGTGGAGCAGGGGCGGGGCGTGGCCGCGGGGGCACGCCAAACCAAGATAGGTAGGAGCGGCGGACACCGGGGGGGGCATGGACAGGCGCGCGAGGACGTCGGCAGAGCACGGCGCGGGCCGCCCATGAACACGCTCTTCACCAGTGTCGGCCGGCGCGTCGAGCTGATGAGGGCCTTCCGCCGCGCGTACCGGGCCCTGCGCCTGCCGGGCAACGTCGTCGGGCTCGACTGCGAGCCGCTCGCCCCGGCCCTGCGCTTCTGCGACCGCAGGTACGTCGTGCCCCGCACCGACGAGCCGGGCTTCCTGCCGCGCCTGCTCGAGATCTGCCGGGGCGAGGAGATCGGCCTCGTCTTCGCCCTCATCGACCCGGACATCGTCCGGCTCGCCCAGTGGCGCGCGGAGATCGAGGCGACCGGCGCCCGTCTGGCGGTGGTCTCGGCGGCGGCCGCGAAGCTGTGCGCGGACAAGTGGCTCACCCACGCCTTCTTCCAGCGCCTCGGCCTCGCCGTGCCCAGGAGCTGGCTGCCAGGCGACCCGGCGCTCGAGCGCCTGGAGCCCCCGCTGTTCATCAAGCCGCGCCAGGGAAGCTCCTCGCACCACGCCTTCCGGGTGCGCACCCGCGAGGAGCTTCGCGTTCTTCCTGCGCTACGTGAGCGATCCCATCATCCAGGAGTTCGTGGACGGGCCGGAGATCACCAGCGACGTGGCTTGCGACCTCGAGGGGAACGTGCTCGGGGTGGTCAGCCGGCGCCGCATCGAGGTGCGCGGCGGAGAGGTGGCCAAGGGCGTGACGGTGCACGACCCGCGCATCATCGAGGCCTGCGTCCGGCTGGCGCGGGAGCTTCCAGGCGGTCGGGCCGATCACCGTGCAGTGCCTGATGGACGGCGACACGCCCCGCTTCACGGAGATCAACGCGCGCTTCGGAGGCGGCGCGCCGCTGGGCATCGCGGCGGGGGTGGACTCCCCGAAGTGGCTTTTGGCCCGGGCGGCGGGCCTGGACCTCGACCTGCCGCCGCTCGGCCGCTACCAGACCGGGCTCTACCTCGCTCGCTTCGATGACTCGCTCTTCCTCACCGACGTCGACCGTCAGCCCGGGCCGGGCGGTCGTCTTTGACCTCGACGACACGCTCTATGCCGAGCGCGACTTCGTGCTGAGTGGCTTTCGCGCCGTCAGCGCCTGGGCGGCCGCGGAGCTGGGGACCGACCTCGAAGAGACGTACGCGGAGCTGTCGCGCCTGTTCGAGCAGGGGGTGCGCGGCGACACCTTCGACCGCTGGCTGGGCGCGCGCGGCTTCGAGGCCCGGGCGCACCTTCCGGCGATGGTCCGGGCCTACCGCGAACACCTGCCGCACCTTCGGCCGGCCGCGGGCGCGACGGCGCTGCTCGAACGGCTGCGCCGGCGGCTGCGAACGGGCCTCGTCACCGACGGCCCCGCCGACGTCCAGCGCAGGAAGCTGGAGGCGCTGGGCCTGCGGCGTCACTTCGACGCGGTGGTCTTCACCGGCGACCTGGGGCGCGAGTTCTGGAAGCCGCACCCGCGCGGGTACCGGCAGGTGCTGGCGCTGCTGCACGTCGACCCTCCCGCGGCGGCGGTCTACGTCGGGGACAACTGCGCCAAGGACTTCCTCGGGGCGCGGCGGGCCGGGCTGCGAACGCTGCGCGTGCGCAGCGCTGACGGCGAGTATCGCCAGCGGGATCCGCCGACGCCGCGGCACGCGCCGGAGCTGACCGTGGACCGGCTCGAGGACGTGGAGGAGGCGCTCGCGACGCTGTGGGCGACCGCCGCGAAGGGGTGCGGCGGCGTGGGCCTGGGCTGATCGGGACGTTCGGCCCAAGACCCATCAGCGCTTGATGATGCTCTGACCAGACAGAGGCCGGGGTACCTGGGTTGCGTAAGGTATGTCAGCGTTCATCAACATGGGACGGCGCTGGGCCGTCAGTGCTGGGAGGATGCTCGGACCCGGCACGAGGCCGGGGCTACGGGATCCGGCACGAGGCCGGGGCTACGGCACGAGCTTGTGCTCGCGGCGCAGCTCGCTGACCTTGACGGAGGTCGCCGCGACCAGCCGGGCGAAGTCGGCGAACTCCACGCCCAGGCGCTTGCGGATGCCCGCGTCGATCTCGAGGTTGAGCCCCTCGGCGCCCAGTCCGGTGCCGCACTCCTTGGCGGCGAGGTTGGCCAGCACCACCGCGTCGACCAGGGGCGTCGAGCGTCCCTCGGGGATGTGGTGGTGGAAGGCGATGGCGTCGGTGATCTCCTCGGGGAAGTTCCAGGCGCGGGCCAGCGCGGCGCCGACCTCGGCGTGGTCGCAGCCCAGGACCTCGTGCTCGGCTTGCACGAACGTCACCTTCTTCTGCTTGGCGAGCGCGAGGATCTGAGAGGCGTCGGCCTTCAGGTAGCGGGTCATCACCAGCTTGCCGATGTCGTGCAGCAACGCCGCCACCGGAAGCACGCGCGGGATGCCCGCCTTGGGGAACTGCCGGAGGATCTCCTGGCCGGCGTGGGAGGCGGCCGCGCTGTGCAGCCACTGGTCGTTCTCGCGCAGGTCGTAGAGCGCCGAGTCCTGGGTGAGGTGGCGGAAGTGCTTCTCCAGCAGGAGCGTCAGGAGGTTCGCCGCGCCCAGCCGCACGACCGCGTCCCGGACCGACTCGACGGGCATCCGTGCCGCGAAGAGCGCCGAGTTGGCCAGCCGCAGGATGTTGGAGGCCATCGCCTGGTCGTGCTCGACGATCTTGGCGACCTCGCCGGCGGAGATGCGCTGGTCGGTCAGGGCGGCGGTCAGCTTGCGCGCCGTGACGGGCAGCGGCTCGAGCTTGTCGATTCCTTCAAGCAGCGTTTGGGGTATGGCCATGGCGACCCTGTTCAGCCTCGCGGCCTCAGGTGTGAACGGCTTCAAGACGACCTGCGGCCCCGAACGTTGCATCGGCATCGAGCGGCGCGGCGATAAGGGCCGCCCGAGAAGGCCCGGTGGCCGACCTCCCGACCTTGGGAGCGGGGGTGCCAACCGCCCGAAACGACGAGCCTTCGCAACTCGGCCGCGACGCCGCGCCGGCCCAGCTCGGCCGGCGCGTGTCGGTGACGTGGACCTACCTAGACCGCCTCCGGTGACGACCGGATCGTCGTGCGCCACTACTTGCAGCAGCGGAAGCCCAGGTCGGCCAGCTTCGAGTTGGAGGAGTAGCGGCTGAGCGTGAACTGGCAGGTCAGGCCCGCCTCCGGCGTCTGGTACGAGCCGCCCTTGGCCAGGTAGATGCTCAGGTTCAGCGGAGCGCCGGTATTTCCGGTCAGGGTGCTCGTCCACTCGGCTGCGTTCCCCGACAGGTCGTAGATGCCCTCGGCAGAGAGGCAGGCTGCTAGCGCGCTCCCGTGCAACAAGGCGGAGCTCGAGAAGGCGTCGTAGTCGAGTCCGTTGCAGGTCTGGGGCTGGTAGGTCGCACCGTAGGGGAAGGCATTCGCCGAAGGCCCTTCGCAGGCCGCCTGGAACTCGGCCGCCGTGCACAGCCGGGCTCCGGTCGCCCCACAGGCGCTGGCGGCCTCGGCATACGAGACGGTGGTCCAGGGGAGCACGCCCGCGACCGTGCAGCGCCGCGCGTCGCGGGTGCCCGGGGTGCTCGCCGTTGCGTCCGGACGCGAGGCTTCGTAGCGGTCGACGTAGAAGGACAACCCGTTGCGGGTGATGAGCACCATGTCGTCGACGATGCCGTCGTCGGTGATGCCGTTGCAGTCGTCGTCCTGGCCGTTGCAGACCTCGGTCCTCGGGGCGCCGGGGACGGGATCCGGCAGGACCGACAGGTCGCACGTCGTGGCGGTCGGGGCGCCGGGGTCGCAGACGCGCTTGCCCACGTCGCGGCAGGCGCCGAGCAGCTCGTTGTCGCAGGCCACCCCGAGGTCGGGGAACGACTCGTCGACCTGCCCGTTGCAGTTGCCGTCGAGGCCGTCGCAGCGCGCCTCCACGAGGGCCAGCGCCCCGGCCGCGTCGAGCTCGACTCCCGGACCGTAGTGGCAGCGCCAGCCGCCCGCGCCCGCGCAGACGAAGTCGGCGCCCGCGCAGGGCGTGCCGGGGTTGGGATGGCAGCCGGCGGCCGGCGGCTTGAGGGCGGCCACCGCCGAGGCGTCGTCGGTGACCCCGTTGCAGTCGTCGTCGAGCCCGTTGCAGGTCTCGACCCGCGGCGGGTAGACCGGGCAGGTGTACTCGCAGCCGTCGTCGGCCTCGCCGTCGAGGTCCGCTGCGCCAGGCAGGCAGGAGGCGATGGCACATTCGCCCGCGAGGCAGGCAGCCACCGCACCGGCGAGCTGGCAGGCGTGACCGCACTGGCCGCAGTGGCGCGGGTCCCGCTGCAGGTCGAAGCCCTCGTCGGTCGCTCCGTCGCAGTCGTCGTCCCGGCCGTTGCAGCTCTCGAGTTCGGGACCCTGGCCGGGCAGGCAGGCCAGGGTTCCACCGGAGCAGAGGGTCCGCCCGGACGTGCACTCGCCCAGGCAGGCGCCGCCGGGACAGGTCGACTCGCACGGTGCACCGCTCTCGGGTCCATCCTCGTCCACGGTGCCGTCGCAGTCGTCGTCCAGGCCGTTGCAGCGCTCGGCCGTGGCCGGCCAGACCGGGCAGGAGTGCTCGCAGCCGTCGAGGACCGGGTCGAGGTCGGCGAACCCGTCCAGGCACGAGACCAGGACACAGCGAGGCGCGCCGTCGACCGCCACGCAGGCGGTGTGGGCGTGGGGAAGGGCGCAGACCGTTCCGCAGGCGCCGCAGTGGTTCGGGTCCGAGGAGAGGTCGAAGCCGTCGTCGGTCACGCCGTTGCAGTCGTTGTCGAGGCCGTCGCAGGCCTCGACCCCGCCGCCGGAGACGAGGCAGGCGTACTCGCAGCCGTCGCCGGCCTGGGTGTCGACGTCCCAGTAGCCGGGCGCGCAGAAGTCGACGACGCACTGGCCGGACACGCACTTGGAGAACGCCGCGTAGAGCTCGCAGACCCGGCCGCACTCGCCGCAGTTGCGGTCGTCGGTCTGGAGGTCCGCCTGGCAGGCGGTGCCGGCGTCGGTGGCCGCGCCCGCGTCGACCGCGGCCACGCTCGCATCGGCGCCGACGCCGGAGTCGGCGGGAGCGGCCGCGGCGTCGGGTCCCACGGTCGAGGCGTCGGAGAGCGCGGCCGCATCGACGCGATCCTCACCGGCATCGGGGCCGGAGGGCTGCGGACCGCAGGCCAACAAGGAGAGCAGGAGCGAGGACGCCAGGAGCTTCGAGAGGCGCACGGCGGTCATGGCCGCACCGCCTTCCGCCGCGAAGTGAGCGCCAGGCCCAGCAGCAGCAGGCCCAGCGTCGAAGGCGTCACCGGGGAGGCGCCGGTCTGGCACGAGCAGCCTCCGGCGAGCGCGGTGTCCGAGCCCGAGTCGGGAGCGGTCCCGTTGCCGCCGTCCGGCAGGGCCTGGGCCGCGTCGGCGATCCCGGCTGCGTCGGCAGGGGAGAGCACGCTGGCATCCAGGCCGGGCGCGGCGGCGTCGGCCCCCACGGGCGAGTCCGCGTCGGGTGGCTGTCCGGAGTCGGGCCAGCCTTCGTCGGGAGGCTTCACGCACCACCCATCGACGCAGTGGAACAGGCCCGGGCACGCCGAGGGCCCGGTGGCGCAGGGGATGCGGCAGGCGCCCAGGTGGCACTCGGCCCCGGCAGGGCACAGGTCCGCTCCGTCGTCGGTGGCGCCGTCGCAGTCGTTGTCCACGCCGTCGCAGCGCTCCCCGGCCGGCACCACGGCGCCGACGCAGGAGACGGCGCCGCGCAGGCACTTCGTGACGCCGGCCTGGCAGGGCGCGCCGTCGTTGGGCGCGACCGGCGCCTGGCACGCCACGCCGACCGCGGGATCGTTCTGGGCGAGCGCGCTCTCGTCGTCGACGGTGCCGTTGCAGTCGTCGTCCGCGCCGTTGCAGACCTCGAGGGCCAACGTGGGCTCGCAGACGGCGGCGCCGCTGGCGTCGCAGCGCAGCACCCCGGCGCAGCGGCCCGCGGTCAGGCACGGCCCGCCGTGGCCCGGAAGGTCGTCGGTCGCCCCGTTGCAGTCGTCGTCGAGGCCGTTGCAGGTCTCGAGCGCCGGGCCCGTTCCCCCGCCGCAGACGACCTGCGAGCCGGCGCAGGTCCACTGGCCGCTGGTGCAGGCGCCCACGCCGCACAGCGCTCCGAAGGCGCAGCACGGCTCGCCGGTGAGGTGGCCCGAGGCGTCGGTGGCGGCGTCGTCGGTGGCGCCGTTGCAGTCCTGGTCGATCCCGTCGCACACCTCGACCGACGGCAGGACGGCGTCCAGGCAAGGGCCCCACTGCGCCAGGCCACTGCCGGGCGCGGCGGTGCAGGCCTGCGTCCCCGGGTGGCAGGCTCCGACTCCGGAGGTGCCGGCGGGCCCCGGGTAGCAGGTGGCGGCCAGGCCGTCGGTGACGCCGTCGCAGTCGTCGTCCAGGCCGTTGCAGATCTCCGCCTTCGGCCCGACGCCGCCCACGCACTCGAGGACGCCGGCGGAGCAGACGCTGAGACCAGGCGCGCATTCGCCTCGCGCCAGTCCGCAGGTGACGTTCACGTCGATGGGGGCGTTGTCGGTGACGCCGTTGCAGTCGTCGTCCTCCCCGTTGCACAGCTCCGGCGAGGGGCTGCAGGCGCCGCAGACGCCGCCCTCGTCGACCAGCCCCTCGCAATCGTCGTCGAGGCCGTTGCAGGTCTCGGCGCGGGCGGCGAGGCCGGGGGAGGTGATCATGCAGACGGTGCTCATCGCGCTGGCCCCGCAGACCAGGACGCCGGTGCCCCGGCAGATGCCGCGCTGACCGTCGTCGCAAGGCTGGCCCTTGGCGGGATAGTCCTCGTCGATGAGCCCGTCGCAGTCGTCGTCCAGGCCGTTGCACCTCTCGGTGACGGACGCGTTGGCGCTGATCGTGGCGAGCGCGCTGGCGAGGCCGCTCTGGTCGCTGGCGAAGAAGGCGCTCCCCGTCCCGCCGGCGCTGGCGATGGCGTTGAGCTGCGCCTGCTCGGAGGCGAGCACCGAGAAGCCGATGACGTAGGTGCTGATGCTCGTGCCGGGGACGGCCGTGCGCAGCGCGGTGACCGAGGCGATGGGGTTGCCGCGGCAGCTCTCGACGCCGGTGGTCAGCAGGATGACCGCGTACTTGCGGCAGGGGACGGCGGCGTCGCAGGCGACGATGGGCTTGAGGTAGTCGGCGACGCCGTCCAGGGCGTCGGCGATGGGGCGCGGGCCGTTCCCGCGCAGCTCGCAGTCGCCGCCGGCCGCGAAGCTGCAGTGGTCGCCGGGCGCGGTCGAGGGGTCGAAGCGGGTCTCGCGCCCGTCGATCCACATCAGCGACTGCTGCAGGGGCTTGTCGAAGCCCACCAGGAGGTCGGCCCCGCGCCGCGGCAGGCCGCAGGAGCCCGAGTAGTTGATGCAGGCGGATTGGCTGGACCACCCGGTGTTGATGTTTGCGGCGAGGCTTGCCGGGAAGCCCGCGGAGTAGAGCGCCGAGAGGTTGCAGCCGGGGGCGCTGGGGAAGGCGGGGGCGACGTTGTCGCGGGGGTCGTCGTAGCTGCAGCAGGCCTGCTCGCACTCGAGCCACTTGGCGGCGAGGCAGCTGCGGTTGGCGGTGACGTCCTGGTGGAAGCGCGCCAGCGCGAAGTCGGCGTTGGGGAAGGCGGCCAGGATGTTGTTGAGCGCCGCCTTGGCGATGGAGAGGCGCGAGTTGTTGCCGTCGACCGTGTCCGCGTCGCTGCTGGTGTCGACGCCCAGGTGCCCGGCGGAGCCGTCGCCGAAGGTGGGCTTGCCCGCCACGTCGTTGAGCATCGAGGAGGAGCTGTCGACGAGCAGGACGAACCGCGGGCGGGTGTCGGTGACCGGTCCGACGCACGCGGGCTTGTTCACGGGGCACTGCTGCGGCACGCCGCCGACGCAGGACGCGAGTGGCGTCCCGCTGCAGTCGAGCGCGGGCAGACCTTCGTCGGTGCTGCCGTTGAAGTCGTTGTCCTGGCCGTCGCAGGTCTCGCCCAGGTACGCCCCGTCGACCTGGAGGCTCGCCGGCGCCGCCGCCGGCCTCGCCGGCACAGACCGGACAGACGCCGCCCAGGGCCCCGCTGACCTTGAAGGTCGCCAGCGGCGCGATGGCGGCGACCTGGCGGGAGAGCACGCGGACCTCGCCGCCGCCGCCCCCGCCGCCGCAGTCGTCGCAGACGCCCGAGTTCTGGGTGTTGGCGCACTCGCCCTCCTCGTAGGTCGCGGGCACCGGCGTGCAGGTGCCCGCCGAATCGGCGCACACGTTCCCGAGCGCCCCGCCGAGGTTCCGGCAGGTCTGTCCCAGCGCGGAGAGGCACTGGGCGTCGCCGGTGCACGGCGTGCAGTTGCAGGGCGAGCACCGCCCCTGGGAGCAGATCTGGCCGCTGCCGGTGCCGCAGTCGGCGCTGGTGCTGCACGAGAGGCACTTGGGTTGCGAGTCGCCGCCGCGTCCCCCCGCGGCGCTGATGAGGGCCGTCGCGCCGATGGTCACCGAGTCGCCGAGGAGCAGGACGCTTCCGCCGGCCCCGCCGCCGCCCGAGTCGCTGCCGTCGGCGCAGCCGCGCGCACCGTCGGCGCGGATGGTGCCGCTCACGGTGAGCGAGCCGGTCTGGGCGGCGTTGGCGGCGACCAGGACGAGGCGGCCGCCGCCGGCGCCGCCGGCCAGCGCGACGGTCCCGTTCGCCGGGGTGAAGCCGTCGCCGTCGCGGCAGCCCTTGTCGCCGCCGGCCGCGCCGAACTCGATGGCCCAGGGGGAGTGCTGGAAGGACTGACCGGCCACGGTCGGGAGCGCGTCGTTGTTGCGGCACTCGGTCGTGGTGACGCAGGTGGTGCCGCTGCCGCTGACCTGGCCGATGCAGTCCTCCTCGTAGCCGAGCGGGAAGGACGTCGGGTTGTCCTTGGTCCCGCGCCCGCCGTTGCCCAGGTGCGCCCCGCCTCCGCCCGAGTCCCGGACCCCGCAGCCGCCACGCCCGCCGGACGCCGCGAACGCGGAAGGCCCGGCGCCGTTTCCGCAGAGCACCGGACGGTAGCCGGCGCCCTTGGCGCTGATCAGGCTCGTCGCGTCGATGGTGATGGTGTCCGCCTTGATCACCAGGTTGCCGGTGTTGACCCGGTCGGTCCCGTTGAAGGGCGTGACGTAGAGCCGGGCGCCGTTGACGAGCGTGACGGTGGAGAAGGTCTGCACCCCGCCGAGCGTCGCCGTCTTGGGGCCCAGGACGCCGGTGCCGTCGAGGGTGAGGGGGGCGGCGGAGGCGGGGCCGGTGAGCGAGAGCGCGAAGGCGAGGGCGACGGTCGAGGCGAAGATGAACGAGCGGCGTTGCATGAGGTGCACTCCGAGGCGGGGTAGGCGCGGCGGACAGTAGCACCTCGGGCGAGATCCTAGCGGAGGAATGCTCGCGGCGGACGGGCCGGCCGCGGCAACGCGAGCTTCTCCTTGGCTGGGGAGGATTGGCCTGGATTGGCTGGCTCTGGATGGCTGTTGTAGGCCGGCCCTGGGTGAAGCACTCTCCTCCAAGCCAGCCAATCAGGCCGATTGGCTGGCGGGCCGGACCCGCGACGGGAGCAGCGCCATGAACCTCCAGATCGACCGCCACGGCGCCACGCCGCTGTATCTGCAGATCGCCCGGCAGCTGCGCGAGCAGATCGCGACGGGGCGGCTGCCGGAGGGGCAGCGCCTGCCGCCGGAGCGGGACCTGGCGAAGTCGCTCGGCCTGAACCGGTCGACGGTCCTCGCGGCGTATGCGGAGCTGAAGGCCGACGGCCTGGTGGACGCCCACGTCGGGCGCGGGACGGTGGTGCTGCCGCAGCGCTTCGCGGCCCGCGGCGCCGGCGTCGTCCAGCCCTTCAGCTTCCGGCAGGTGGTGCGGCGCGGGGCGCTGACCGAGCCCGAGCCGATCATCCGCGACCTGCTCGAGCTCTCCGGGGAGCAGGACCTCATCCCGCTCTCGGTGGGCCTGCCCGCGCCGGAGCTGCTGCCGGTCACCGCCGTCCGCGAGCTGCAGGACCGCGTGCTGGCCGAGCGGGGCCCGCAGGCGCTGCTGCACACGCCGACCGAGGGGATCGGCCCCTTGCGCGAGTCGCTGGCCGCGCTGATGCAGACCCGCGGCATCTCGTGCGAGGCGGGCGAGGTGCTGGTGACCACCGGCTCGCAGCAGGGGCTGGACCTGCTGGCGCGAGTGCTGCTCGAGCCGGGCGACCCGGTGGTGGTGGAGGAGCCGACCTTCTTCGGGGCCCTGGAAATCTTCCGCAACGCCCAGGCGCGCCTCTTGCCCGTGCCCACGGACGCCGAGGGGATGCGGGTCGACGTGCTGGAGGATATCTGTTGGGCCGGTACCGGCCCAAGCTCATCTACACGCTGCCCACCTTCCAGAACCCCTCGGGCGCGAGCCTGTCCCTGCCTCGGCGCAAGCGGCTGCTGGAGCTGGCGTGGCGCTACCAGGTGCCCATCGTCGAGGACGACCTCTACTCGGACCTGCGCTACGAGGGCGAGCCGCTGCCGGCGCTGCGCGCGCTCGACCAGGGCGGCTACGTCGTCTACCTGAGCTCGGTGTCCAAGGTGCTCTTCCCCGGCCTGCGCATCGGCTGGGTCGTGGCGCCGCGGCCGTTCCTGCGCACCCTGGCGCTCTCGAAGCAGGCGGTGGATCTCCACTCGGGGACGCTGGGGCAGTGGCTGGTCGACGCCTTCCTGCGCGAGGGCCACTACGCCCCGCACGTCGAGAAGGTGCGCAAGGCCTACGCCGCGCGCCGCAAGGCGATGTTGGACGCGCTCCAGGAGATCCGCCCCAAGGGCCTGAAGTGGCGGCGGCCCGAGGGCGGGATGTACCTGTGGTGCACCTTCCCGTCGCGGCTCCCGCCGGCGCGGCTCTTGGCCCGCGCGGCCCGGGAGCGGGTGAGCTATCTGCCCGGCGAGGCGTGCCTGACCGGTGAGGCGGCCGGCGAGCACCCGCTGCGGCTCAACTTCAGCTACCCGCCGCTCAAGCAGATCCGCCCCGGAATCGAGCGCCTGGCGCGCGCTCTGGAGGCAGTCAGCGCCGAGAAGGGCCCCCGCGCTTCGGCGGGGAACGAGACCCGGCCCATCACCTGACGGCCGGAGAAGGAGCACACAGCCAATGAGGGACGTGAGCCTGGCCGCCAGGATGGGAGTGGTGCGCGCTTCGGAGATCCGGGAGATCCTCAAGAATCACCAGCCGCCCGGAGGTGATCTCCTTCGCCGGAGGGCTGCCCGCGCCGGAGCTGTTCCCGTCGGAGGAATCTCGCGCGCCTCGCCTCGCGCCTGCTGATGGAGCAGGGCGCTCAGGCGTTGCAGTACTCGACGACCGAGGGCGAGCCGGCGCTGCGCGAGCTCGTCGCACGGCGCACCAACGAGCGCTGGGGGACGCGCCTGACGCCGGACGAGATCCTCGTCACCACCGGCTCGCAGCAGGGGCTGGACCTCGTGGGCAAGCTCTTCCTGGACGAGGGCGACGCGGTGCTCTGCGAGAGCCCGACCTACCTGGGCGCCATCAGCGCCTGGAACGCGATGCGCCCGCGCTGGGTGGAGGTCGCCACCGACGACGACGGGATGATCCCCGAGGCGCTGGCCGAGGCTCTCGCGCGGACGCCGCCCGTGAAGCTGGCCTACGCCATCCCCAACTTCCAGAACCCCAGCGGCCGCACCTGGACGCTCGAGCGGCGGCGCCGGGTCCTGGAGGTGCTGAGCGGCGCGGGCGTCCCGCTGGTCGAAGACAACCCGTACGGCGAGGTGCGCTTCGAGGGCGGCGACGTCCCGTCGATGCAGGCGCTCGACGAGGAGGGGCTGGTGCTCGGCCTGGGCACGTTCTCGAAGATCCTCTGCCCCGGCCTGCGCGTGGGCTGGGTCGCCGCGCCGCGGCCGCTGCGCGACAAGCTGGTCATCCTCAAGCAGGGCGCCGACCTGCACACCTCCACGCTCGACCAGTTGCTCGTCGCCCGCTTCGCGCAGGACGTCGGCTTCGAGAGGAACGTGGCCACCGTTTGCGATGCCTACCGGGTTCGGCGCGACGCGATGCTCCTCGCGCTGGGCCGCCAGATGCCGGCGGGCACGAGCTGGACCCGGCCCCAGGGCGGCCTGTTCCTCTGGCTGCGGCTGCCGGAGGGGGTCTCGGCGCGGGAGCTGCTCTCGCGCTCGCTCGAGCTCGGCGTGGCGTTCGTCCCGGGCGGCGCCTTCTTCCCCAACGGCGGCAGCGAGAACACCGCGCGGCTCAACTTCTCGAACATGGCACCCGAGCGCATCGCCGAGGGGATTCAGCGGCTGGCGTCCGCCCTGAGGCAGCAGGTCGCCTGAGGCCTGGGGCGAACTTGCCAGAGATAGGCACGCTCTCCCCGACGAGCCCGTGGCCCGTGCTCCCGCACCGTGCCTGCGCTCAGGGCGAGCGGCTCTGGAGCTCCGCGACGCGCTGGCGCAGCAGCCGCAGCACCGCCGCGATGGCGAACGGCTTCTCGATGGCGAGGTTGGGCACCTGGTCGAGGAACCGGCTCGCCTCGTCGCTGAAGGCGCCGCCGGTCATGAAGACCACCCGCGTGCACATCTCGGGGGCGGCCGTCTGCAGCTGCGCGTAGAACTGCGCGCCGGTCATCCGCGGCATCATCAGGTCGCAGAACACCACGTCGAAGCGCTCGCCCGCGCCCAGCCGCTCCAGGGCCTCGCGGGCGTCGGTGACCCGAGCCGTCGCGTGCTCGCGGGCGATGATCAACTCCAGCGAGCGGCCGACGCTCTCGTCGTCGTCGATGATGAGCACGCTCCCGCGGGCGCCCTTCGCGGGAGGGGAGGGCGCGGGCCGGGGAGGCTCCGCCGGCCGCGCCGTGGCAGGCAGCAGCACCCGGAAGGTGGTGCCGGCGCCCGGGCGGCTCTCGACCCGGATCTCCCCGCCGAGCGCGCGCACGATGTTCTGGCAGATCGAGAGCCCGAGCCCGGTGCCTTCCCCGACGGGCTTGGTGGTGAAGAAGGGCTTGAAGAGCTGGCCCAGGTGCTCGGGTTCGATCCCCCGGCCGGTGTCGGAGACCGCGACCTCGACCCGGCCGTCGGCGGCGGGCCCGACGCGCACGGTGATGGTGTGGTGGTCGGCGTCGCCCTCGGGGATGGCCTGGGCGGCGTTGACGAGCAGGTTGAGGAACACCTGGCCCAGCCGCGCCTCGCTGGCGGCGACCGGCGGCACCGGGGCGTACTGCTTCACCAGGCGGGCGCGGTGGCGGATCGCGTTGTCGGCCATGCGCACCGAGGCCTCGACCACGCCGAGCACGTCCACCGGCGCGACGCGCTCGTCCTCGGCGCGGGAGAACGTCTTCAGGTCGCGCACGATGTGGCGCACCCGCTCCGCCCCGACCTCGGCCTCGGCCAGCAGGGCGGACGTCTCGCGCAGCGAAGCCTCGTCTGGCGGGCACCCGGCGTCGAGGGCCTCCCGGGCCAGGGCCAGGTTGGCCTGGACGAAGCTCAGCGGGTTGTTGATCTCGTGGGCCACGCCCGCCGCCAGCACGCCGATGGAGAGCATCCGGTCGGCGACGAGCAGCTTGGCCTGCATCGCCTTGAGCTCGGTCACGTCGCGCGAGATTCCCAGCACGAACGGGCCCGCCCCGCCGGCGTCGGCGATGGGCACCAGGACGGTGTCCCTCCAGCTCTCGGCACCGCCCCAGGTCCAGCGCTCCTCGCTGCGGTGGGGCTCTCGCGTGGCCAGCACCTCGGCCACGCGACGGGCCACCGAGTCGGCCAGGGCGGCCGGCCAGAGCTGCTGGAGCCGGCGGTCGAGCGCGGCCGAGAGCGAGATGCCGCGCCGCTCCAGGAACGCGCGGTTGGCGTAGGAGAGGACGCCCTCGCGGTCGACGATGAAGATCTCGTCGCTCGCCGCCTCCGCCAGCGCCCGGTAGCGCGCCTCGCTCTGCCGCAGCGCCTCCTCGGCCGCGCGGCGGGCGCTGACGTCGCGCCCTTCGACGACCACCACCGTCGTGTGCCCCGCCGCGTCCCGCAGCGGCGCGAACGAGAGGTCCAGCGTGGCGTGCCGGTTGTCGACCAGGCACAGCGCGGCGTCGAACTGCACGGTCTCACCCTGCAGGGCTCGCGCGAAGCCTGCCTTGACCTGCACGGCCGTCGCCGGCTCCCAGACCGGCAGCTCCCAGAAGTACGGCTTGCGCGCCACCTCCTCGGCGGAGAGCCGGGCCGCCCGCGCCGAGGTGGCGTTGGTCATCACCAGCCGGCCCTCGGTGTCGAGGCGGCCGCTGAAGGTGCGCAGCGAGTCGATGTGCTCCTGCAGGTCGCGCTCCCGCTCGCGCAGGGCGGCCAGGAGCGAGCTGATGCGTCCGGCCATGCCCACGAAGTCCCGGGCGAGCGTCCCCACCTCGTCGCTGCGGCCCACCGGCAGTTGCGCTTCGAAGGCCCCCTCGCCGAGGTGCCGGGAGGCCTGCGCCACGAGCTGGATGGGCCCGAGGATGCCCCGCGAGAGCAGCAGCCAGGCCAGCCCGAACAAGGTGAGCAGCACCAAGGCCAGGGCCGCCACGCCGCCGTAGTAGCGCATCTGCACGAGGTGGACGCGCTCCAGCGACAGGCCGGCGTTGGCCGCGCCGGTCACCCGGCCGTCGGGCCCCACGATGGGCAGCAGCACGTCGACGACGCGCTGGCCGTGGAAGGGCGAGGCGGGGTCGTCGGAGTCGCGGACGTAGTTCTGCTCGACGGACCGTCCGTCCCGTGCGGCCGACAGCGTGCCGGCGTCGCCGAAGATCTTGCCGACCCGCGCCGGGTTGCTGTGCGCCAGCGCCCGGCCGTCGCGGTCGACGACGAGCAGGTAGGCGATGTCCTTCTCGCCTTCCTGGAGCGACACGATGAGCCGCTGCAGCTGGGCCGGGGCCAGCAAGGGGGCGGTCACCTGGAGCACGCGGGTGAGGTCGCGGGTGCGCTGGGCCATCAGCTCGACGTGAAAGGGCACGATGACCAGGTGGACCAGGGCCACCAGTCCGCCCAGGACCGTGGCGATGAGGACCGACATGGCCACTGCCGCCCGCGCCCGAATCATCCGAAACCCCAAGCCTGTTGAGAGCTGCCAAGGAATCTTGGCCCATCCATCGGCTCATCCATCCCTATTCTGCATCGCAGGTCGGGCGCAAAGCTCCCGAAGCTATCCGGGAGAATGCCGGATCCCCCCGTCATTGCTGAGCAAATCACTGGACTTCCGGGCCAGAAGCCTGTGCCCGCCGTCGAAGCAACATTCCCAGACCCTCGGCGATAATTCCCACCTTCTCCCACCTGCCCGCGAGGCAACCATGAGCAAGTTGACCGTCAAGTCCGCGATTGACCAAGCGTTGAAGACCCCCAAGGGCAGCCCGAAGGTGAGCAAGGCCGAGGCGGAGGCCATTGCCAAGGCGGCCATCACCGAGACGAGCGGCCAGCCCCGGGTCACCGCGGACGAGGCCAAGCTCCTCCAGAAGCTGCTCAAGGGCGACAGCTTCGACGGCGGCAAGAAGTACCAGCTCACCGACGGCGCGCGGCAGGTGCTGGAGTCCTTCGCCGTCACCCAGGGCCTCCCCATCGGCACCAACACCGCGGCCATGAAGGCGCGCATCGAGGCATCGCTCGCCGGCGTGGAGCTGGGCGAGCCGCTCGCCAAGGCGCCGTCGACCACCAACCTGCTCAAGGTCGAGCTCTCGGACGCTCGTCCGTCCTGCGGCCCGCTGCGCGAGGCCCTGCTCAACCCGGCGACGGGCAGCTTCTTCCTCAAGACCACGGTCCAGGGCCGCGGCATGCCCAAGCCGCAGGTCAGCTACTTCGGCCCGTTCGCGCTGGGCGCCGCCACCCCCGGCGGCCCCAAGCTCTCCGCCGCCGAGCTGGGCGCCAAGGTCGCGCAGGCCGCCGACGGCTACTGGTTCACCTCCGAGACCGACTGCCGCCTCACCTTCCTGACGGGCCCGAAGGTGGGCAAGGTCGACGCCGAGACGGTGCGCGCCGCCTTCACCGCGCAGCACGACGCGCAGGTCGACTCGATGTTCGGCACCACCGAGAACGTGGGCCTGGCCGCCCGCTTCGTCCAGGAGCGCGACGCCACCGACTTCCTCAACAGGTACAGCACGCCGTACGACCCGAACGACCCGGGCATGGCCGAGAACTGCCAGAAGTTCGCGGCGGTCGCCGACCTGCTCAAGCAGAACCTGACCGACCTGCACGTCTACCGCTTCCTCGAGCGGGACAGCGACTCGCCGGGCACGGTGTCGGTGTTCATCGCCGGCAAGACCGCCTCGGGGGAGCTGGTGGCGGTGATGACCGGCGCCGTCGAGACCTGATCGCCGCCGTTCGAAGCCCCTGAATCTCGAGAGAAGCCGGAGCCGAGGAGGTCCTCGGCTCCGGCTTTCGCTTTCTGCGCGGGCTGCTCGGCACTTGAGCGCACTGGAGTCTGGGGATCCCAGCTGGCGCCTTCCGGTCTGCTCGCCACCCAGCCTGCGCAGGCAGGCTTCGAAAAGTCAGGCGCGGCTTCAGCCGCCGGCACCGCGCCTGGGCCGCGATCGAACCCGATGGACCCGGTGGAACCAACGGCTGCCCGGACTAGAACAGCTCGACGGCGAGCCCGAGAGACAGCTCGGGGGCGAGGCTCAGGGCCCACGGGGCGCTCATCGGCGCCGCAGGCCGCGCCCACTCCGCCTGCGCTCCGATCTCCGCCGTGACATAGAGGGGCAGTGAGCGCTGCGGCGGGCGCCAGAGCACGTTGAGGCCCAGGGCTCCGGCCCAGCCCAGTCGGGAGCGCCGCTCGCCGTCGCTGTAGGCGACGGTGGCCTGCGAGACCCGGCCGGAGAGGATCGGGCCGAGCCGGAAGGCGCCCAGGCTCGCCGCGGCGCCGAACCCGACCTCGCCGCCGTGCCGCTCCAGCGTGTAGCTCCAGGCCGGAACCGACTGGCTCTCGCGGCCGAAGGCGTACCCCAGGCGCAGCAGCCAGATTCCGCGGTCGACCCGGAAGCCTGCCTTCAGGCCGTGCAGCGGCGTGGTCCCGAAGCGCGGCCCCACGGCCAGCCGGTAGCCGAGATCGACGAGGCCCGAGAAGTGGCTCTCTTCGCGCGTGAGCACCAGCCCCTCGAGCTTCGAGCCCTTGGCCGACAGAGCCACCTGCCGGGCCCCGACGGAGTGGGAGGAGGACCAGCCGGCCGACTCGCGCACCCAGACCGTCTCCGAGGCCGCCAGGCTCACCTGCTGGCGCCCCCCGTCGTCGAGCCGCTCGAGCAGGAGGCTGTCCGGGTAGACGGCCACCTGCAGGGGCTCGCCCTTGGCCTTGGTGACGACCTCGCTGAACTGCCCGGTGTCGTAGCGCAGCAGGAAGCGGCCCGAGACCGCCGGCTCGAAGGCCAAGGTGGCGCTGCGCCGCGCCGGGAAGCTGAAGAACAGCGGCCCCGTGCTGGTGAGGTTGCGCACCAGCTTCTGCGGGGTCTGCGGGCGCGCCGCGGCGCTGGTGTAGCTCTGGGTGTGTGCGCGCGCGTACTCCCAGACGTCCTCGAGGGTGATGCCCACGCCGGTCGCCGGGGCGCGCTCCATCGCCTCGACGAAGAAGTGGGTGAAGACGCCGCCGAACCGCTTGTCCTCGTAGCTGACCTGGTCCGGCCGGCTCGAGGCGAACCACATCGTCCCCTGGGCGTCGATGCAGCTCCTGCGGCAGCGACTCGAAGGCGTTGAAGCCCGGCGTCAGGGTCAGGCCCTTGGCGGTGAGCGCCGTCAGGTCGAGGCTGCCGCTGAAGCAGGCGTCGAAGACCCCGACGGTGAAGGTGGCGCCCACGTCGTTGAACATCGCCGCGAGGTCCATCCCCGTGAGCGGCTCGGTGGAGGTGAGCAGCTGGCGCTCCAGCCCGTGGCCGGTGAAGAAGAAGGCGAAGAGGGTGGGGACCTCGCCCAGCGAGGCGCGGTCGGCCCGGTGCTGGACGGCGATGGCGCGCGCGGCCTTCAGGATCTCCTCGCGCGAGGCGCCCACCAGCAGCGCCGTCCGCTGGGGGGACGGGTCGAAGTTGCCGAGCGACACCAACTGGTCGCGCACCTTTCGGGCCTCTGCCTCCGCGTGCAGGAGGCTCCGGCAGCACGACCCCGGGCGGAGTCCTGCCGAAGTTGTTGCCCACCACGAGCGCGTAGCGCACCGGGCTCGCGGCCCTCGCAGGGAGAGACCCGAGGAGCAACGCCAGACATGCGGCCAGCGGGAGGGCTCGCCTCATGGCGCCGACCTCCGGAGCAGGAAGACGTCCACCGCGGCGGGCAGGTGCAGGTTGGGCAAGGTGCAGTCCTGCGCGCGCCCCGCTACCGCCTTCGAGAGCGCCGAGCGCACCGCCTCGGCGGGGAGCGGCTTGGCGCCGAAGACCCCCACGATCCACTCGCATGCCGTGCCTCGCTCGACCACGGCCCCCACCTCGAGCCGCTGCTCGGCGCCCTTCGCGAGCCGGATCGGAGCGGCGGCCGCGGCGGGAAACGCCTGGGTGATGGAACCGGTCTCGTCGGCCACCAGCACCGTCAGGAACGCATCCTCGGGCGCGGAGTAGAACAGGCCGAGGGTGTCGCCGGTCTCGAAGGTGGAGCCCGACGTCGCGGTGAAGCGCCGGTCGCCGCGCTGGACGGCGACGTGCAGCCGGTAGCCGCTCTTGAGGTGGAGCTCGGAAGGAATCCGGTGGGCCGGTGTGCGTCACCGCGAAGACGGCGAGCACGGTGGCGGCCGCGGCGACCGGGACGAGCGTCCAGGCGCTGAGGATCCGCTGGAGGAGACTGGGGCGCTCGTGCTGAGGCGCCGGGAGGGTGGCAGGAGCAGTGGCGGGGAGCTGCCGGAAGGTCTCGAGGTCGGCGCGGCAGTCCTCGCAGGTCGCCAGGTGGCGCTCGAGCTCCGCGGCTTCGTCGGGGCTCGCCTCGTCGGCGGCGAAGCGGTACAGCGCGCGCGAGTCGCATCCGTCTCCGTCGGCTGCCTGGACGGAGAGCACCTTCTTCAGCGACTGCTCCAGAAGGTCCAGCCCCGGTCGTTCGGCGCTCATGCCGCGCCTCCCTTCTCTCGTGCCGCCAGGCATTCGCGCAGCGCCTGCAGCCCCTTGAGCGACATCTTTCCGACTGCTTGCTTGCTCACCCCAAGCTGCGCCCCGACGTCCGAGAGGCTCAGCTCGTGGCCGAACTGCAGCCGCAGCACGCTCCGCGCGCGCACGGTCAGGCCACCGACGCACTCCTCGAGCCAGCGCAGGTAGGTCTGCTGCTGGAGCGACTCCTCGGCAGTCGTCGGTCGGGGATCGGCGGCCTCCTTCTCCGGCAGGGGCGCGAGCCGCGCCGAGCGGATCTTCTGCCGGCGGGCCCGACGCACCACCATGATCCGCAGGTACGCGGGGATGGCCTCCAAGCTGCGCAGCTCCCGGACGTAGACCTGGAAGAAGTCGATGAAGAGGTCGGCGACCAGGGCCTCGGCATCTCCACCCGGCAGGAGGCTGGCGGCGAGCCTGAGCAGCCCTCGCCGGTGCTCCTCGAACAGCTGCGCTTGCGCGTCCGGGTCTTGGGCGCGCAGGCGGTCGAGGTCGTATCCAGGTGAGCTCAAGCCTCTCTCCAGCCTTACGGATTGCCGGCTTCGTGCCGGCTTGGGGTCATGGGCCGATGGCCAAGAGCCCGTTCTTGGTCCCCACGTACAAGAGCCCGTTGGCGCCGATGGCCACCGCGGTGACGACGGGGCTGCCGGTGCCGAACTCCCACTTCTTGGTGCCCGACCAGCCGTCCAGCGCGTACAGCTTGCTGTCGTAGCTGCCCACGTACACCGTCTCGTCCGCGCTCACGGTGGGCATGACGTCGACGCCCCCGCCCGTGGGGAAATCCCAGTACTTGAAGCCGTTGGAGTGCAGCGCGTAGACCTTGTTGTCGAGGCTGCCGAAGTAGATGATCCCACCCGAGCCGATGGCTGGGGTGGAGTACCCGATGCAGGTGCCGGCGGCGAAGCCCCACAGCTTCAGGCCGCCTTCGCCCAGGGCCAGCAGATCGCTGGGGCCGGCGTCACAGGTGCCGACGTAGACCGTGCCGTCCACGGCGACCGCTGGCGAGGAGCTGACGTACCGCTGGTCGACGAAGTGCGCCCACTTCTTGGCGCCGGTCGCCCCGTCGAGCGCGTAGAGGTTGTAGTCCTCGTTGCCGACGTAGACCGTGCCGTCCGCTCCCACCGCCGGCGAGGACTTGAACATGTCCTTGGCGGTGAAGACCCACTTCTGCTGCCCGGTCTTGCCGTCGACAGCGAAGAAGTCCTTCCACAGGGTCCCGAAGTAGACCGTGCCGTCGGCGCCGAGGGTGGGAGAGTCAAAGATGGAATAGCCCGCCCAGAAGGTCCAGCGCTCGGCGCCGGTCTGGCCATCCAAGGCGTAGAAGGAGCCGTCGCTGCTGCCGAGGTAGACGGTGCCGTCGGGCCCGATGGCGGGCATCCCGAAGATGCCGGAGTCGGTGGTGTACTCCCACTTCTTGGAGCCGCTCTCGCCGTCCACCGCGTAGATCTTGCCGTCCTCGCAGCCGAAGTAGACGGTCCCATCGGCGCCGATGGCCGGTGAACGCGCTTGGCCAGTGGTCGGGAACCTCCACTTCCTCGTGGCGGTCGCCGGGCCCAGGTATGGGCTGCGCCCCTGGTGCGTGCGGTCGCCTCCGAACATGGCCCAGATGGGCTCGGTCGACGGTCCGGCATCAGGGGCTACCGAGGCATCGGGGCTCGGGAGGGAGGCGTCGGCCGGCGCGAGGGCCGCATCGGGCGTGACGGCGATGGGGCCTGCGCTGCGGGGGCGATGCAACCGGCCAGCGCCACGCAGCTCCCGTTGTCACAGGTCAGGCACGAACCGCACTGGGCGTTGGTCTCGCACACCTGTGGCTGGGACGTCAGCGTGCACGCCGAGAGGGAGGCCATGCAGGCCAGGACGAGCGCGAAGGGCAGGGGGGCGAACCTCATGGTTTGACTCCTCCGTTCGGGCCCGCGGCCGCACTGCAGTGCCCTTACCCCTCAAGACCCTCGACCTCACCAGGCGTCAACCCCGTCCTCGTGCGACGGCTGCGGAGCATACCCGAGACCCCCGCATCCCGCGGCAGGCCTCGAGACGGCGTTGAAGGAGCCGCGAGGCTTGACTACGGGCTCGCGCGCGCAAGCTGGAAGAGACGGCGCGCGACCAGCACGTCGAAGGCCATCATCATCAGCCCTCCCGGCGCGGCGATGGCGGTCGCGACGGACAGGGCGGCCGGGAAGAACGTGACGATGAAGGTGTAGGCCATCAGGGCCGCGGCGCCGAAGACCCCGAGCCACGCCGTGCGCCGGCCGACGAGGCCACCGCCGAGCAGGCCGATGGACATCAGCAAGGTGCCGATTCCTCGGAGACGAAGAAGCCCAGGAAGGCCCCCGGGCTTCCATGGGCGCCCCGCACCAGCAGGGCCAGGGCCGCCGCTTCGGCCGCGGCGCGTTCGGGGCCGGGCGGGAGGCTGGCGGCGCGGCGGCCGAGGTCCACCATGGGAAGCGCCGCGTTGCTCGCGGCGAAGAGGGCGGTGCCCACGCAGACGAGGACCAGAGCGAAGAGCGGGAGGGCGGGTGCGCTGCGGCGGTGGGCCCCGTAGAGCGCGAAGTAGAGCGGCAACGTGACGAACGACATCGTCACGTTGAGCAGGTCGAGGTTGCGCAGCGCGAGCAAGGGCGTCGCCGCCGCCTGCGCGAGCCAGCCGGCAGGAGTCGTCGGCACGCTCGACTCGCCCCAGCCCGGAACCATCGCCAGGCCGATGTCGAAGGCGGAGCCCGCGACCGCCACGAGCGCGGCGACGGCGCCGACCCGAAAGAAGCCCCGCCAGCCGTCAGCACCCGTCGCGGGGCTCTCAGGTGGGGAGATCGGCGATGGAGAGGTGGCCGTGAGGGGATCCATGCCCATCGCTCTACCACGGTGCTGCTTGGAGCGGTCGGGAGGTCGGCCGCCCGCCCCAGGACAGCCCGTCGGTGTCGCAGAGGGGTGAGAAGCGGGATACGGGAAGCTGTCGCTCGGCATCCAAGGAGGGCAAGTTGGATCCGAGCAGTCCACCAGGGAGAAGCTCCATGCGCTTCAACGTAGGTGACCAGGCGACGCAGTCGCGGACGGTGACGGAGGCCGACGTGGTGATCTTCGGCGGCGTGACGGGCGACTTGAACCCCGCGCACTTCGACGAGGCCTGGGCCAAGAACACCCGCTTCGGGGGGCGCATCGCCCACGGCATGCTCACCGCTGGCTACATCTCGGCGGTGCTGGGCATGAAGCTGCCTGGCCCCGGCACCATCTACATGAGCCAGACACTCAAGTTCACGGCGCCGGTGAAGATCGGCGACACCATCACCGCCAAGGTCGAGGTGGTGGAGATCATCGAGAACAAACGGATGCGCCTGGCCACCACCGCCACCAACCAGGAGGGCAAGGTGGTCCTGGAGGGCGAAGCGCTGGTGATGCCGCCCAAGGAGTAGTCCGTGGTACTGAGGGGCCCGGACGACCGGAGCCCTCCATCGCGACCCTCAACAGCGGCTGGGAGTACTGCGAGCAGCTGGACGTGCGAGCGCGCGGCCTGACGGTGCTCGGCTACCTCGTCTCCCGCTACACGCACTCGGACGAGCAGACCTGGCGCGAGCGTATCGCGCGAGGAGAGGTCTCGGTCGAGGGCGAGACGGCCCGCGCCGAGCGCTCGCTGCAACCGGGCCAGCGGCTCTGCTGGCGGCGCCCGCCCTGGCTCGAGCCCGACGTGCCGACGGACTTCGCGACGATCTTCGAGGACGCCGACCTGCTCGCGGTCTCCAAGCCCTCGGGGCTGCCGTGCGAACCCGCGGGCGGCTTTCTGGAGAACACGCTGCTTCGGCTCGTTCAGCGGCAAAACCCGGACTGCACGCCGATGCACCGTCTCGGCCGCGGCACCTCCGGCCTGGTCCTGTTCGCGAAGACGGCGCAGGCGCGCGCCGGGCTGCAGTCCGATTGGCGCTCCCACCGCGTCGAGAAGACCTACCTCGCGCTCGCGAGCGGCGTGGTGAGCGAAGCGCCGTTCGAGGTGACGGGGGCGATCGGTCCGGTCGAGCACCCGACGCTGGGGCTCATCCACGCCGCCAGCGACACGGGCAAGCCGGCGCGAAGCCAGGTGCGCCGGGTGGGGATGCGCCAGGAGGACTCGGTCGTCGAGGTGCGCATCTGGACGGGGCGGCCGCACCAGAATCCGCATCCATCTGGCGCAGGCGGGCCACCCACTGGTGGGCGACCCGCTCTACGGGATCGGCGGTCTGCCGCGTGCGGGTGCGCTCCCAGGCGACCTGGGCTACCACCTTCACGCGTGGCGGCTGCGCTTGACGCACCCGCGTACGGGCCAGGCGCTGCAGCTCGAGGCTCCGGCACCGCCGCTCCTCGCACCCGGGCCGTGAGGAGCGAGCTCGACCGGCGCGCCGAAAGCACCCGCTACTCGTTCCGTTCCACCTTGCGCTTCAGCTCGACCGGCAGGCCCGTCATCCGCGCCATCCCCGAGAACGGCTCCAGGCTCGCAGGGCCGTCGGGCATCAGGAGGTTGGTGTTGGCTCCGCCGATGGCGCGGTCCGCGGCGAGCGCGGGGTGTCCCCAGCCGTGAGGCAGCGCCACGGAGCCGGGCATGACCTCGTCGCTGACGCGGGCCGGGACGGTGAGGGTGCCGCTCTCGTTGGAGAGCACGACCGGCTCGCCGTCGGCGATGCCCCGCGCGGCCGCGTCCTGCGGGTGGACGAAGGCGTGGTTGGTGGGGACGCCGCCGTGGAGCCAGCTGTTGTGGGAGCGCGCCTCACGCTTGGAGAACAGCCGCAGCTCTCCCTTGGCGGCGCGCTCGCGCTCGAAGAGCTTCGAGAGGCCCGCCGCGGCGGCCACGAGATCGGGCGGGGCGAGATCGACCAGCCCGTCGTCGGTGAGGACCCGCTCGCCCAGGAAGTCGGAGCCGGGAGGACGATCGAGCAGCTTGCCGTGCGGGAAGCGCCGCAACGCCGAGAGCGAACCCAGGCCCATGCCGCGGGCAACCAGGTCCAGCAGACGCTCGGGGCTGAGCCCCAACTTGCTCCCGAGGAGCGGCAGGCGCTCGGCCGCGAGCCAGGTGCCCAGGGCCGCCTGGGCGACGCGCGAGCCGAACAGGCGAGAACCGCAGGCGCGGGCGAGCTGGAGGAGGATCCAGGTCTCGTCGCGCTGGCCGTCCTCGAGCCGGGCGACGGCGTCGGTGTACTGCACGCTCGGCCGGGGCTGCACGCCCATCATCGACTGGAAGACGTAGGGGAGGTCGGCGCGCTGCAGCGGCGAGGCGCCCGGCAGCAGCCAGTGGCCAAGCGCGCCGGTCTCGTTGCGGAAGAGGTCGACGCTGACGAGCAGCTCCAGCGATTGAAGCGCCTTTTCCAGCCGTCCGCCGGGGTTGGGGACGGTGAAGAGCGGGTTCCCGGAGAGGACGATGAGCGCACGGACCCGGCCGTCGCCGGGGGTGAGGATCTCGTCGGCGAGGACGCCCGCCGGGAAGGAGTCGACGACCGAGGGCAGCGCTCCGACGCGGGTGCGGTCGTCGCGCATGGTGTGCCGCAGCCGCCGCAGGGTGGGGAAGAGCTGGGGGACATAGCCCTTGCCCACCAGCGTCCCGCCGAGCCGGTCGAGGTTCCCGGTGATGGCGTTGATGGCCTCCTGCAGCCAGGCGCAGAGAGTGCCTTCCCCGCCCTGGTTGACGCCGGTGCCGGAGTAGAGCGCGGCGCCGTCGGCGGCGAGGAACGTCTCCACCAGCTCGCGCAGCGCGGCCGGCGCTATGCCGGTGACCTCGGCGGTCCGCTCCGGAGCCCAGCCGCTGGCGACGCGGGCGAGCCGGCCGAAGCCGCGCACGTGGTCGCGCACCCGCTCCGCCGGCAGCGGCAGCCGCGCGACGACCTCGTGCAGGAACGACAGGTAGAAGAAGACGTCGGTGCCGGGCCGGATGAAGAGGTGCCGGCCGACGACGTGCGCGGTCTCGGTGCGCCGCGGGTTGACGTGGAAGACGCGCCCGCCGCGCTCCTCGATGGCCTTGAGGCGTCGCACCGGGTCCGGCAGGTGCACGAAGGTCATCTTCGAGACGGCCGGGTTGGCTCCGACGATGACGAGGCAGCTGGTGCGGTCCACATCGGGGAAGGGCTGGACGAAGGGGAAGCCGTACATGCGCTGCGCGGCGGCGAACTTGTTGTTGCAGTCCTGCGAGCCGGTCTGGAAGAGGCTGCGCGAGCCCAGGCCCTGCAGGAAGCCGGCGGCGAGGATCGGCGGCAGCATGCTGAAGCTGAGCGGGTTGCCCAGGTAGAGCGCCACCGAGTCGGGGCCGTGCTGCGCGACCAGCGAGCGGACCTTCGAGCCGATCTGCGCGAGCGCCTCGTCCCAGCTCGCCGGGGCCCAGCCGTCCGCCGTGCGCCGCAGCGGGGTGCGCAGGCGCGAGGGCGAAGCGGCCACCAGGTGCTGGCGCAGGCCCTTGGCGCAGGCATAGCCCTTGGACACCACGTGATCGGGATCGGGGGCGAGGTCGACGACCTTGCCGTCCTCCACGGTGGCGACGAGGCCGCAGGTGGCCTCGCAGATCCGGCACCACGTCGTTCGCTGTTCGCGCAAGGGAGGTTTCCTCGAGGGTAGGCAGCGCGACGCGGCTGCCAGCGGGGAGCGGGATCCTGTCCGAGACGCGAAGGAAGGCAAGCCGGACCGCGCGGCTCGGTGAGGCAAGCGTGTCGCACAGCGAGGCACGGAGTCCTTGGCTCAACCTCCTCGCCGGACTCATGTCACAAAGTAGCTGCCTATCTTCAGCAAGTCGCTCCGCACGTCAGGTCGAGCCTCACGTCTCTCATTCCTCTCCCGCGGCTTTCTCGCATCGCGAAAGGCGGGCCATGTTCCGGGCGTGCCGCGTACGGGCCAGGCGTTGGAGCTCGAGGCTCCGCCACCGTCGCTCCTCACGAGGGAGGATCGCAGGGCCGCCGCATGCGCCAATGGCGCGGTCCTCGACGAGCGCGGGGTGCTCAGTGCCCTCGCGTCGCCGTTTGCGAATCCCGACGTACCTGACGCAAGTCGCGCCGGAGCCCGAGCGCTCCGGGTTCTTGGGGGCGAGCTACTGGGCGCTACGAGCGCACGAGCGGGTTCGGGCCCGCTGCCGCCTTCTGCTTGCGCTTGAGCTCCAGCATCGCCTGGGCGCCCTTGACCATCGCGGCCAGGAAGAAGATGCGCATGATGATGCCGCCGACTCCCGGCTTGCCGCCCGCCGCGGCCGCCATGCCGACGCTGACGATCGCGTCGGCCGCGTACAGGACGATGGCGATGATCAGCGCGACCAGCGAGCGCCGGAAGGTGAAGAACCCGAGCACGGCGAAGACGGCCGCGCTGATGACGCTGAAGATGCCGACGCCCATCGATTCCAGGAACTCGGACTTCACCACCATGCCGACGACGCCGATGACCAGGTTGAGCGCGGCGAGGAAGTAGATGATGTAGGCCGCGGTCTTGACCGCGGTGAGCGGGTCGCCTGCCGAGCCTGGGAGCGGCTCGCCGTCCTTCTCGATCAGCAGGCCGCCGCCGCCGAAGAAGCTCTGCTTGAAGCTGAGCCGGAGTACACCGCCGTCGGGAAGCGGGAAGCTTCCTGGCCGGCCTCCAGCGCTTTCTTGTCCGGGATCACGCCCAGCTCGCGGCCGTCGAGGACGACCCGCAGCTCCTTGAACATGCCCTTCCAGGAGATCTCCAGGCGCTTGGGCGCGCCTTCCTCGAGCGCGTACTTCTGCTGCGGCACGGAACACCCCCGCGAAAGGGATCAGGATTGCCAGACGAGCGCGACGACCACGAAGACGAGGAGGGCAGCCTCGCACCAGCCCAGGGTCCGTGCAAGCGAGGCATAGGACCGCGAGGACTCGGTCGATTCGCCGCGCCGGGCGCGCGCCAGCTCGCGGTGCGCCAGCACCAGCCCGGCGATCCCGGGGACGAGCAGGCAGAAGCCCGCGGTCACCAGGATGAGCGAGAGCAGCGCCTCGCGCGACGGACCCTCGGCCTCGTACCAGCGGCGGCACGGCGCGCAGACGGGCCTCTCGGAGAACCACTTGCGGCACTCCGGGCACAGGAATGCTCCACAGCGGGCACAGACCTCGCTCGCTTCACGCTCGGGGTGCGCGGCGCAGCGGGCGGCCGGGGCCGGCGACGGGACGTCTGACATGGCTCATCTTGGCACGAGGGCCGCGCGGGCCATGCGCGAAGTCGGCCAACGCGGACTGTGGTGGACGGCCAGAGGGACGAACGGTATGGGTGCAGCCGGAGGGACCCCAATGTCCAAGCACCTCGTCGTCGCCCTCGCGCTCCTGTCGAGCGCCTGCGCAACCACCTCGACTTCCGGCTCCTCGAAGGACTCCACCCGTTCTGGCTTCCCGACGCGCGAGAAGCTCGAACAACTCGCGGCGAGTCCGGCGCCGGCGGACAAGGCCATCTTCGGCGACGACGCAGGCGAGGTCGACGCGTGGGATCTCATCGGGCCGTTGCCGGACTCGATCGGCCTCGCGGCGGGAAGCGAGGCCGGTCCGTGGGCTGCGGCGCTCGTGGAGGCGGCCAAGGCGCGGCCCGGGATGGTGATGATCTCGGCGGCCATGGACTGCGTGGCGCGGGAAGCCGGCCACTTCTGGCTCGAGCGAAACGCCATCCCAGGCGACCGCCTGCGCAAGTACCTGGCCGGACGGTGCGGAGCCCCGGTCGTGTCCGTCGGGACCGCCTACCTTTCGAGTAAGGTCGACGCGCGCGCGAGCGATGCCGAGGTCTTCGAGCACTGGAAGACGCAGTACCAGGACTTCGTGAAGAAGTCCGTCTCGAGCGGCCAGCGCCTGGCAGGTGTCTGGTTCGGCCGGAAGGGCGACCGGGCCATCGCCATGGTGGCGACGGGGGTTCGCGCGGCGCATGTCGAGACCATGCCGATGCGTCCGGTGGCGGGGCAAGTGGAGCTGCGCGGCGAGAGCCTCGAGCAGGCCGAGGACCTGCGCGCGCTGGTGACGCGCGGCCGCTTCGGCTGGGCCGAGTGCCAGGACGATCCCGCGGTGCGCCCGCCCGCCTTCCACTTCAAGTGCCCGGCGGAGGAGCGTGACCAGACGGCCTGGATCCAGGTGATGGCGCGTCAGCCGAACCGGGTGCTGGCGCGCGAGGTGCTGGGGCTGCTGGTCCTCCCCGGCGCGGGCGACGGTGCGCGGTACGCGAGCCCGTCCTACGAGGGCGCCACCCTCGCCGCCGGGGCCTTCGAGGCGACCTTCGCGGGGTTGCTCAACGCCGTCCGCAGCGAGGCGGGGCTCAAGCCGGTCGAGTTCTCCGCGCCGCAGAGCGCCACCGCCGCGGCCCTCGTCCCGCATTACTTCGCCTCGGTCCAGGGGCTGGAGCCGGCCTCCGTGGCGGACATGGTGATGATCGGCATGCAGGCCGGCTGGAGCGTCGACGGGCTCGTGCGCTACGGGCACGTCGTCAGCAACTCCATCGGCGGCACCGACCAGCCAGCGCGGCTGCTCGCGACCTCGCTGCAGCTCCCCATCGGCCGCGAGACGCTGCTCGATCCGGAGGCGCGCACCCTTGCCATCGGGACCCTGCAGGTGTCCGAGGCCAAGGGCCTGGCCGCGGTGCTGGCCACCTACGCGCACTTCGAGCAGGCCGCGACCGCGACGGACCGCGCCAAGGTCTTCGAGGCGCTCGCCAAGGCGCGCGCGGCGGAAGGGCGCAGCGCCCCTCGGGCGCTGGAGGGCGTCGACGCCGCGGTGGCCCAGGTGGAGGCGGACCTGAAGAGCGGGCACGTCCAAGGTCGCGAGGCCATGAACCGCTTCATGTCCGCCCTCAAAGGGCGCCGCTCGCGACCGGCCAGGATGCACGCCTTCATGTTCCAGACCTCCTCTCTCGAGGAGCTGAAGTTCGCCCCGGAGCTCCTGCGCAGCTCGGACCTGCGGGTGGGCATCGCAGTGGCGATCAGCCGGTCCGAGGGCGAGCCCTGGGCGAGCTACGTGGTGCTCATCGTCAACATCGAGGACGAGCAGACCTGAACGCCGGACGAGCGCTCGCTCGTGCTCGGGTCCGCGGCGCCCCCCGCGGCTTCCTCGCCCCCAATAGACCGGCGGGCTATGTTCCCGGCTGGCTCCTGAGGGCAGGTTCGTGACGGTGACACCAGAACAGCTCGCGACGGTCCTCGCGCTCCTCGAGTCCACCCATGACCTCGAGCCCTCCTCGCCGGAGTTCCTGGCCCTGGAGCGCGCGGTCGCGCACCTGGCGAAGTCGGCGAAGAAGAAGCGGCGCCTCGAGCGGAGCCTCAAGACGCGCGCCGGCGACGCCGCTTTGACCCAGAGGACCGGGCTCGAAAAGAAGCGCCTCGGCGCGACGTCCGGCGCCCCCTCGTCCGGCGCGAGCCCCGGCCGGCTCCAGCGCGAACGGGCCTGCTACGCCTGCAAGCGGCCGTATGTCGAGCTTCATCCCTGGTACCCGTCGATGTGTCCGGAGTGCGGGGCGAAGTCGCTGGCGATGCGCGACCGGCCCATCGTGCTCGAGGGACGCCGCGCGCTGCTGACCGGTGGCCGCGTGAAGATCGGCCAGGCGATCGCGCTGCGCATGCTCCGCGCCGGCGCCGAGGTGCACCTCACCACCCGCTTCCCGCGCGATGCCGCCCGACGCTATGGCGCCGAGCCCGATGCGGAGCGATGGAGAGACCGGCTTCACATCCACGGGCTCGACTTCCGGGATTTGCGACGGCTCCTGGACGCGCTCGAGGCCTGGCGCCGAGGGCCCGCCTTCGACATCGTCATCAACAACGCCGCGCAGTCGGTCTGGCACCCGCCGTCGTACTTCCAGGAGCTCCACGCCCTCGAGCGCGCGGAGGCCTGCGCCGAGGGCCCTCAGGCCCCGTCTTCCGTTGCCGAGGCGCTGGTGCCGCTGCTGGCCCAGACGAGCCTCGAGCGGCTCGATCTGGATTGGGAGGACAGCTGGGTGCAGTCGCTGGGGGAGATCGCGCCGGTGGAGATGGTGGAGGTGCAGGTGGTCAACGCCATCGCCCCCTTCCTCATCTGCAGCTTGCTGCGCGACAACCTCGCGCGCTCGCCCTTCGCGGACCGGTACATCGTCAACGTCAGCGCGGTCGAGGGGCAGTTCGCCCGCCAGGAGAAGACGGTCCGCCACCCGCACAACAACATGGCCAAGGCGGCGCTCAACATGCTCACCCGGACGTCCGCGGCGGACCTCGCGGCCGACGGAATCCACATGGTGAGCGTCGACCCGGGCTGGATGTCGGCGGAAGGCAAGTACGTCGAGTCATCCCGGGTCCTGATGCCCCTCGAAGCGGAGGACTGTGCCGCGCGCATCCTCCACCCCATTGCCGAAGGGATTGCGGGCCGGCCGCTGTCCGGGGTGCTGCTCAAGGACTTCGTCGAGGTGCCCTGGTGAGCTTCCCGCGAGCGGATCCATCTCGAGCGCCAGGGAAGCTTCGTCGAGCTCGAGCTCACGCTGGGCGGATACGTCCTCGAGCGGACCTACGGTCAGCTCGGAAAGCCGGGGACGACTCGACTCGAGGAGCTCGAGGAGGGCGCGGACGCCGAGCGGGCGCTGACGATCCAGGTGCGGCGCCTCGAGAAGAAGGGCTACCGCCTCGGGCGGCACCACCCGGAGCTCGAGGCGGCCATCGTCGAGAACCCCAAGGACGCTGCGGCGCGGCTCGTCTACGCCGACTGGCTGCTCGAGCAGCAGGATCCTCGCGGCGAGCTGATCACCCGGATGGCGTCGGGCGTGGCGTTCGACGACCTGCTCGCCAACCATCCCTGGCAGCTTGCACCGGACTGGATGAAGCCGATGGAGCTGGAGTGGTGGCTGGGCTACGTGCGCAAGGTGCATTGCAGGGCCTGCCAAGACGGAAGGCTCCTGATTCGGCTCTTCCGCCATCCTTCGCTGCTGGCGGTGGAGGAGCTGGTGGTCACGGATACGCCGTACCCTTCCTACCAGACGTGGGAGAAGGCACTCCTCGCCCGACCGAAGACGTTGCGGCGGATCGAGGCGCGCGGGATGAAGGTGCTGGGGCCGCTCAAGCAGAAGTGCCCGGGCTCGGCGTTTTGAAGGATTCTGTCGCGGGGTAGCGCAGTGGCCGTCGCGCCGGGCTGCCAGCTTCGGAGGACGCCGGTTCGAATCCGGCCCCCGTATTTCAACTCGTTTCATCGGCCCGGCAGCGACCTGAGGTGTGGGTATAGTCCGCGCGGGGTAGCGCAATGGCCGTCGCGCCGGACTCCAAATCCGGAGGATGCCGGTTCGAATCCGGCCCCCATTTATCAACCATCGGCCCGGCAATCTGACCCCAGGACCGAGCCAGCGACGGGTCAAGCAGCCCGCGGCCGGCATGCGGCCGAAGGCTTGGGTATAGTCCGCGCGGGGTAGCGCAGTGGCCGTCGCGCCGGACTACGAATCCGGAGGACGCCGGTTCGAATCCGGCCCCCACTAACCGCTCTTCGCCGTTCGCCTTAGCGCCAGGCGCCGCGCAGCAATTCCTGGAGCCGCTCGGCCGAGGTCGCCGAGGTCTTGCAGAGGAAGCCGGACGGGTGCGTGAAGTGCACGTCGGGCTCGCCCGCGACGCGGCAGAAGTCGAGCTTGGGGTGGTCGTCGAACCGGGCCATGCCGTACCCACCGGCGCGCCGGTCCGGGTAGACGATCGCCGCCACGCGCGCGCTCAGGCCTGCTGTGCGCACGTAGCGCTCGGTGTCGGCCGAGGGATCGGCGGCCAGCGGCTCGGTGCGGGGAAGGAAGACGACCTCGAAGGACTCTGACTGCGCCGCGAGCTTCCACAGCGTCGCGTGGCGCCCGACGAACTCGACGCGCTGCCGGGTCCCGGAGAGGAACTCGAGCAGGTCCGCGCCGACCATCCGCATGACCTCCCAGAGCGGCTCGCCCGGCCGGTGCTCGCTCGCGGCGCCGAATCGCCGCAGCAGGGAGGCGTCCAGGGGCGAGGTCAGGCGCGAGACGATCTCGGGGCTCACGCCGAGCCACTCGGCCGTCTTGCCAGGCCCGCGGACGTCCAGCCACTCCGCCGGCTCGAGCCAGTCGCAGAGGAGGCGGGCGTCCTCGTAGAGGCCGAAGTGGCGCAGCACGAGGCTGAGCGAGCAGGTGGGCGTGGCCTCGCGCGGGAACTGGTGGTGGTCGAAGTTCATCCGCTCGGGGACGTGCTCGTAGCCGACGTCCACCACGCAGATGGCCGGATCGGCGAGCTCGTCGGAGGTCGGAGTTCTCCGGGTCACCGGCACAGGGTGCCGCGCGAGGAGCAGGCTGACGGCCAGGAAGTCGTCTTTGTGAGCGCTGCCGGGGTGCGTGACGATGCGGGTAATCATCGGGGCGAAACCTACTCGAAACGCCCGGCGGGCGCTCTGCCCAAGTTGAGGCGGCGTCCTCCGGAGGCGACCGGCTCCTCGTCGAGCCGCTGGGCGGTGGGAGCGGTCCTGCGAGCGGGCATCCGAGAGGAGAAAAGCACCATCGGCAAGAGTGATGACAGCATTCGCCGTCGTCTCTTTGTTCGGTTGGAGGGCGTTCGCTACGCTGCTTCGCCGTAGGTCACCAGGGCGGGCTACCTCTCGAAGAACGGTTGGAATTCCTCGGCCGGGCGAGCGCGCGGTCGGCGCTCCCGCATCGCCCCTGGTCCACCGGCAGGGAGGCCCTCACGCCATGCACATCGGTCGCTTCTCTCGTGGTCGTCGGCGCTTCCTCCAGGGCTCCCTGGCGACGGCCGGCGCACTGGGGCTCGAGGCTCTGGGGCTGGGGGCCTGCACCACGCCGAAGCCGGGCCTCGGCGACGATGCCGGCAGCGACGCCGGCCCGCGGGGCGATGCGTCGACCGGCGCGGATGCCGGCGCCAGCGCCGACGCCGGCGCGAAGCCCGATTCCGGGACCGCCCCCGGCGAGCCGATCGTCACGTTCAGCCTGGCTTCGTCCCTCGGCGGGACGCTGCTCCCCTGGACGCTCGGCCACTTCTTCCACAAGGGCGACGTCCCTTCGGGACTGCAGCTGGTCGCCGACGTCGACGAGTTCCAGGCCCAGGTGCGCAACCGTTGGCCCGACGGCTCGGTGAAGTTCGCGGTGCTCTCCGGGCGCTGCGACCTGGTCGGCGGGACGCCGCGGAAGGTGACCCTGAAGACCGCCGCACAGGCCCCGGCTCCGGCGGCGCTGACCGAGTCCGACCTCATCGCGGCCGTCCCCGACCTGAGCGTGAAGGTGGGCGGCTTCGGCACGGTCGCTCTGGCCACGGCCCTGGGCCAGCCCTTCCGCACGCTTCTCTCGGGACCCGTCGCCTCCGAGTGGCAGTACCGGCTCCCGGTCGACGACCAGCTGACGGTCTGGCTCTACGTCCGGCTCTACAAGGGCGGGCGGATCGAGTGCCTGGCCGGGGTCGAGAACGGCTGGTTCGACTACACCGGGGCCATCAACAAGCCGGCGCGAGTGGTGGTCACGGCCTCGGGCCAGACGCTCTACGACTCCGGCAGCGATCTCGACCTCAAGCACCACACGCGCATCGCGGCGGCGACCGGCCACAGCGGCAAGGTGTGGCTCGGCGGCGATCCGGCGGTCGTTCCCGGCCACGACCCGGCCTATCTGCAGCGCAGCGGTGCGGTGCCGGCCTTCCAGGCGCAGGGCATCAGCTCGAAGACCCTGGACGCGCTGTCCCAGAGCTACGTGCCGTTCGCGCAGCACGACCTGCCCGGCAACAATCTGGGCGGCGGCGGCGACGACCCCGGCATCGGCTGGTTGCCGCGCTGGGACGCCTGCTGCGTCGTGTCGGGGGACGCCCGCGCCTACCGCGCCGTGCTGGTCAACTCGCTCGCGTCAGGTGCCTGGTCCTACCATCGCCGCGAGCGCGCGACCGGGGAGGTGGTCAGCTACGCCGCCCATCCCGAAGAGCGCCTCCTCGGGGACCACGGCAGCGACCCGGCCTACGGGGGCCGCGCCTTCTACTCCGGCCAGTACGGCTCGGACTGGGACATCTCGCACGCCTGGCCGCCCGGGTACCTCGCCTATGTCCTCACCGGCGACTGGTGGCACCTCGAGGAGCTGCACTTCGCCGTCAAGTGGGTGCACTACATCCTCAACGTCGAAGGGCGCGACCACGACGTGGGGCGCATGGTCCGCGGCATCCAGTCGCGCGGCACGGGGTGGGCCTGGCGCAACTGCGGGCTGTGCGCGGCCATCCTTCCCGACGACGAGCCCGAGCGCGCCAGCCTCATCCGCGCGCTGGAGGCCTCGTTCGCGTGGATGCCGACGTACCACACCAACACGCTTGGCTACATCCTCGAGCCTGACCAGTACGGCTGGGGCGATCCCGAAGGCTCCCGGCCCTGGATGACCGACTACGTGACCGGCTCGCTGGCCTGGGTGCTGGACCTCGAGCTGTTCGGCGGCCAGGGCCTCGCCGATGCCGAGTCGCTCATGACCTGGCTTGGCAACGGCCTGGTGCAGCGCATGTCCGACGGCACCAACCCGGACGGCTGGCACTGGGAGTGCCAGATTGGCAGCCCGCCGATCAGCGCGAAGCCCTGGCCCTACTACCAGGCGGACCTGTTCCCCACCTGGGGACAGGCGTTCTCGGCGACGTTCAAGCGCGCCAACGGGACCGATCTCGACGACGCGGTGATCCACGAGATGAACTACGGGGACCCCACGAACCTGCCGAGCTGGAGGCCGAAGACGGGCTTCGGCGCCAACTACTTCGAGTACGCCATGAGCGCCCTGGCGGCCTGCGTCAACCGGGGCGTCGCCGGGGCTGCGACCGCCTTCTCCCGAATCACCTCGGCGACCAACTACGCGCAGTGTCGCCAGGCCCTGAGCGACGACCCGCGATGGGGCGTCGCGCCACGCAACTCGATCTTGGAGGCTGGCAATCGATGAGCAAGCTCCCCTTCACCACCCGCCGAGTCTTCCTCAAGGCCGCCCTGGCCACCGCCGGCACCTGCCTGCTCCCGCGCTGCAGTGAGCCCGCGGCGGGCGCCGCGGACGCCTCCCGCTTCGACGCGGGGCTCGATGCCGGAGCTCCGGCGGGCCCTGATGCGGGAGCCGACGGGGGCGCCGCCGGTGCCGACGCGAGCGCGAGCGCCGGACCGGACGCCTCGACCGATGCCGGCACGCCCTTCACCGGCGCGCGGCCCGGGTACATGAAGGGCCAGCCCGTTCGCACCTGGCTGCAGATCCCCAACAGCAAGCTCTCCCAGGTCGACCCGCGCTACTCCGCCCTCAACCCGAACGCGCCGAATGACGACCCCTATGGCTGGGGCTTCGCGTCGTTGGTCGGGGCCTGGTCCGGAGCGGCGTTCGACCGCTCCACGGGTCTCTGGCTGTCGGCCGGCGAGGGGCACCAGGACGGTTCCGGCAACGAGGTCGTCGCAGTCAATCTCACCGCGGCCGCGCCCACCGCGGTGCTCCGGAAGCCGCCCTCCACGCAGATCTCCGCGCTCGCCGGCGGCAAGTACGGCGACGACTCGCCGGTCGCGCGGCACACCTACTGGAACCTGGTGGCCTACGCCGGAGAGCTGTGGATGTTCGGCGGCGCGAGCTATCCCAACGGCAACGCCATCAAGGACGTTTGGCGGCTGGACGCGTCCGCGAACTGGGTCCGCGAGTACCTCGACCCGTACCCCGGTGGCCTCTGGGGCGACCACAACGCCTGGGGCTTCTGCGCGCCGCGCTGGGAGAAGGACGGCAGCCTGCGCGAAGTCCTCTGGTCACCCGGCACCTCGGACGCGCCCTGCCGGGCCTGGGACCTCCAGACCAAGACCTGGGGCCCGACGCTCTTTCGTTGGAACCCGGGCGCCTACTCCGCGGCCCGCTGGCACGCCCAGCGGGGAGTGCTGGTCATCCTCGGCGGAAATACGCTCCTCATCTGGGACGGTGTGAGCGGCCACGCGCCGGTCGAGGCGAAAGTGGCGGACGCCTACCTGCCGCCGCAGTACGTCCTGGGGGCGCACGGCTTCGTGCACGACCCCAAGCGCGACGTCTACTACCTGTGGAACGGCGGCAGCGACCACGGCAGCCTCGTCACGCTGACCCCGCCCGCTGTCGGCGAGGAGCTGACCGGGACCTGGACCTTCGGGAAGCTGGTCAACACCGGAACGCCCCCGAGCTTCGCCGCCGCGGAGGACGGCCGGCCCGACAACGCCGCCTACGGCGGGACCTTCGGCCGGCTGGAGCTCATCCCGGAGTACGACGCGGTGTTCCTGTACAGCCGCGTCGAGGACGACCTCTCCTTCCTGTTGCTCAGCTGAGGCCGATGGTGGGGCTCACCAGCTGTAGGCGACGCCCACGCTCGGCAGCAGCCCGTAGAAGCCGCCGTAGGTCGAGGCCATCAGCTCGGCGCGTACGCCCAGGCCGTGGGGGAGGTTCACCCGGACGCCGACGACCGCGTGGAACTCCAGGTAGAAGACGGTGGCGCTCTCCGCCACCCTCGTCCCCAGGGACGCGGCGTCGACCGAGATGATCGCTTCGCCCAGCAAGAGCCCTGCGCCGATGTACGGCGAGACCACGCTCTGCTTCTTGAGGATGTCCAGCGTGAGCTGGTACCCGCCGGCGATGGTGAGGATGGACGCGTTGGCCCGGGTCCCCGAAGCGGTGGCGGTGCCTTCCGAGCGCGTGAACTGGACGTTGAACTCGCTCGTCCAGAAGTCGCCCAGCTCGAAGCCGAGCCGCGCCGTGGGGCCCACGAACTTGCCGAAGTGCACCGCATCGCCGCCGCTCTGGTAGTCGCGCTCGAAGGTGATGACGGCGCCGCCCAGGAGCGTGGGGCCGACCGGCAGGGCGTGGGCGGCGGTGGGGGCGAAGACGAGGGCGAGGAGCAGGGCAGCGAGGGGCGCGCAGCGGGACACGGAAGACCTCCGAGGGTTCACGGCCTGGAATGGACGGTCAGTTGCCGCTGCCGTCGAGGGCGATCCCGGAGGGCGCATCGACAAAGCTGTCTCGCTTCCGTCCGCGACCCCAAGGCGAAGCTGACGCCGCCATGGAGGGAGGGGCGTCCGGAACGGCTGGTCCGACGTCAGCCGCTCGGTGAGCGAGAAGAGGGCGTGCACCCTCGAGTCGAGGGTGCCGCGAGTCGACGCGCGTATCGTGGAGCGACGGAGCTCAGCTCGCGAGCTGCTCGATCTCCGCGCGGACGGCGTCGACGTCCCGGGCCGCGAGCGATTGCGGAGCGGTCGTGGAGATCCACGCCAGCGCCTCGCCGATCGACTTGCAGCCTTTGAGCGGGTACTCGGGGCGCGAGAGCATGCTCATCGCCACCATCGCGAAGCGGATCCCGGCTGCCTGGAAGCCTTGGCCGACCACCACGTTCGCCATCGCCGCGACCTGCGAGGCGTGCTCTCGCATCAGCTTGGCCAGCGCTTCCTGGACGGCTCTCTCGGGCACGGGGTTGGCCGCGTCGATGATCACCAGGAAGGCGTGCTGTCTCCCCGGGCTGTCCGCGAGCTTCTTTCGCAGAACGTCCGCGAGCACTTGGGCCGTGGCCAGGGTCGGGGCCGCGAGGTAGCGAAGGACGAGGAGCTTGTCGCGCTCGGCGATTTGAATCGATTCCTTGCGAACGAGTTCCTGCATGGGCGCTCCTGTCGCCCCCCGGATGGCCCCCCGGGTTGCCGCAACTTAGATGGATCGGCCGTCGGGTGGGGCGGATTTCGCGCTGGCGGGCCCCAATTGCCAGCATCGGCAGGTGGGGGTGCGGCCCCACGGCGGACGAAGCGAGAGAGGCCGTCGAGACCCTGCGAGCCAACGCCGCGTAATCACTGGAGTCGAATTGGCTAAGTGCCGGAGATGACTGGACTTCGAAAAGCGGCCCGCAACATTGATCTGTCGCAGGACCGCCGCGCCGAGCTGAGCAGCGAAAAAGGCGGAAGAGTCGGCGCCGCGATGTCGGACGGCTCTTGTAGGATGTGCGGCGCCTGAAGGGCCGCGATGATCCACCTGACCTACAGCCACCGCACCGAGTCGCTCTTCGAGCAGTTCGCCTCGGACCTCGCCGCCTGGCGCCAGGGCCACGACCTCTTCGAGCGGACGCGGTTGATCGTCCCCAACCGCAACGTCGAGACCTGGCTCAAGCGGGCCCTGGCCGCGCGCGACGGCATCGCGGCCAACTTCGAGGTGCTGCTGCTGCGGCGCTTCGTCTCCGGCCTGCTGGCCCACACCGACGAGACGCTGCGCCTGGTGGACTCCGAGCTGATCCAGGACCTGGTCCTCTCGGTCCTGCTGGACGACGAGCGGCTCGCCCACCCGGAAGCTCGCGCTGGTGCGCGGCTACCTCAAGGGCGGGGGAGACTCGCCGGACGCCGTCGACCAGCGCCGGGTCCAGCTCTCGGTGCAGCTCTCGCGCCTGTTCGAGGAGTACGGCTTCTCGCGCCCGGACATGCTGGCGGCCTGGCCGCATCGCCTCGCGCTTCCCGAGGGCCGCTGGACGGCGACGGAGCGCTGGCAGCGGCGGCTGTGGCTCGAGACCTTCGGCCCCGAGGCGCTGCTCGAGCGCCGCGCGGTGGCGACCGGGACCCGCTTCCGGACCCTCGCGCAGGTCTTGGAGGAGCTGCCCGCGGGCGCGCTGGCGGGGGAGCAGCCGGTCTTCCTCTTCGGCGTCAGCTACGTCGCCGCGGTCTTCCAGCAGGTGCTGGCGCGCATCGCCCAGGCCGGCGAGCTCTTCGTGTACACGCTCAACCCGTGCATGGAGTTCTGGGAGGACCTGCAGACCGGGCGCGAGCTCGCCCGGCGCGACCGGCTGCCTCACCGCGGCAAGAAGCTGGACCCGGCCTCGCTCGAGGGCGAGGACCCGTTCGGCCTGAAGGCGCCCGGCGACACGCCGGCGCTGGTCCTCTGGGGCCGGCCGGGCCGCGAGAACGTGCGCCTGCTCGATCAGCTCTCGCAGTGCGACTTCCACCCGGCCTTCGAAGAGAGCGAGGCAGGCGAGCCCGAGGGCGGCGCGCGGACGCTCCTGGGCCAGCTCCAGCACGACATCCTGGTGCGCGAGCCCGAGCGGGCCGAGCCGGACCCGTCCTTCGACTTCACGCGCGACACCAGCCTTCGCCTGCTGGCCTGCCCGGGCGTGCGCCGTGAGGCCGAGGCCATCGCGCAGGAGATCTGGTCGCTCATCAAGGCCGACTCGGGGAGCGAGCCTGGGAGGCGGCTGCGCTTCTCGGACATCGCGGTGATGGTGGCCGGGCACGACCCGGAGACGCACTTCACGCACCTGGCCTCGGCCTTCGACGAGCGGGGCTTCCACATCCCCTACACGATGGAGGCGACGGCGCTGGCCAGCCAGAGCCGCATCGCCGAGGCCGCGGTCCGCCTGCTCGAGCTGCCCTTGGGGCGCTTCACCCGCGCCGAGGTCCTGAGCGTCGTCACCCACCCGGCCATCGCCTCGCGCTTCCCGGACGTCGACACGCAGGAGTGGGTGCGCTGGTGCGACGCGCTGGGGATCTTCCATGGCGTGGACCGCGCGGACCACGAGGGAAGCTACCTGGACCGCGACCTCCACAACTGGGACCAGGGACTGCGGCGGCTGGCGCTGGGTGGGGTCATGTCCTCGCCCGAGGTGCCGTTCCGGCTCGACGGCCAGGAGTACCTGCCCGAGGAGCACACCGAGTCGGCGCAGGGCAACGCCTCGGCGCTGGGGCGGCTGGTGCGCTCGCTGCTCTCCGACGCGCGGTTCCTCAAGTCCCAGACCCTGGTGATGGAGGAGTGGGCGGAGCTGCTCGGCCGGATCTTCTCGACCTACCTCGTGCCGCAGGACGACGGCGAGCGCCAGGACCTGGACAAGTGCCTGGCGGGGGTGCGAGGCCTGGCCGAGCTGACGCTGGACGGCAAGGCGGTGGGCTATCGCATCGCGGGCGAGCTGGCGCGGGCAGCGGTGGAGGGGCTGACGCGCTCGTACTCGGGCCATGCGGACGAAGGCGTCAGGGTCTCCACGCTGCAGCCGATGCGGGCGTTGCCTTTCAAGGTCATCTTCGTGGCGGGCCTGGACGAAGGTCGCTTCCCGGCGGCCGAGCGCCGTAGCGAGCTGGACCTGCGCGCGGCGCGCCCGCGGGCCGGCGACGTCAGCCCGCGCGAGCAGGACCAGTACATGTTCCTGGAGACGCTGCTGTGCGCCCGCCAGCGCGTGGTGCTCTCCTACGCGGCGCGCAGCGAATTGACGGGCGACCCGCTGCAGCCCTCGCCGGTGGTGGTGGAGCTCTTGCGGATGCTGGAGCGCGGCTACCTGCCGGGTGCGGGCAAGGTGCTGACCTCAAAGGTGCCGCTGCGGCGCTTCGACGACGCGGCGATGGGCGAGCGGCCGGCGCCGCCGGAAGCGCGGGCGGAGGCGAACCTGCGCACGCTGCGGGAGACCATCGAGGCCGCGCAGGGAGCGCAGCCGCTCGATCGCGCCAAGCTGCGCGAGCTGTGGCCCGAGGAGCAGGCAGCGCAGCTGGAATCGGCCCTGAGGCTCTGTGCGGTGCCGCAAGCCGCCCCCGAAGCCCCGAGCGAACTCGCCGCAGATCCGGCCATCCCCAAGCGAAGCGTCACGCCCATGGAGGAGACGAGCAGGAGCGGGCTCCTCCCCGGAGCAGCGAGCGATCCGTCCCTCGATCCGGCCATCCCGAAGCGAAGTGTCACGCCCATGGAGGAGACGAGCAGAAGCGGGCTCCTCCCCGGAGCAGTGAGCGATCCGTCCCTCGATCCGGCCATCCCGAAGCGAAGTGTCACGCCCATGGAGGAGACGAGCAGAAGCGGGCTCCTCCCCGGAGCAGTGAGCGATCCGTCCCTAAATCCGAACATCCGTCAGCGACGGGGAGGCGGGGGAGGGGCCCTGCGGGTTCGCCTGTCCGACCTTCGCCGTTACCTCCAGTGCCCGGTCCAGGGCGCCGCGCGCTTCGTGCTGCACCTGGAGGAGGACGAGGAGGACCGCTCCATCATCGAGGACGAGCCGTTCGAGGCCGCGCACCTCTCGCGGCTCAACGGGCAGCGGCACGTCTTCCTGGAGTGGTTCCGCTCGAAGGGCGCCGCGCGCTTCGAGGAGCTGGCCCAGCAGTGGGCGGCGCCGCGCATCGCGGCGGGCGAGCTGCCGGCGGGCTGGCTCTGGGAGCTGGAGAAGGGGTCGCTGGTGACCGGGCCGCAGACCTGGCAGCGCCTGCTCGAGGAGATCGGCGCCGACCTGGTCGGCCTGGCCACCCATGGCTTCGGCTCGGCGGCCGAGTCGGAGCGGGTCGACGTGCGCCACGACCCCATCGTGCTGACGCTCTCCGACGGCCGCGTCGCCGAGCTGGTCGGCACCACCGGCCCCATCTACGTGGAGCCGGCGCGCGAGGTCGGGGCCACCGAGCTGAGCGTCTACCAGCGCCGCCGCGATCCCGAGCGGACCGGCCTGGAGGCGGCGCGCCGCCAGCACGAGTCGCTGGGGGCCTTCATCGATCACGTCGCGCTCTGCGCCGCCGGCCTGCGCAGCGACGCGGCGGTCTCCTGCCAGCTGTACGACCACCTCAAGGGCGGCGAGGCCAAGCGCATCCAGTTCGGGCCGGTCGAGCCGGACCTCGCGCGGGCCTACCTGGCGGCGCTGGTCGAGGACCTGCAGATCGTCAGCGAGCTGCAGCTGCCGGCGGTCGCCGTCTTCCATTGGCAGGCGAACCTCCAGTACGCGGCGCGCTCCGGAAGGTCCCACTGGCGGCCGAGCTTCATCGACAGCCTGGAGACGGTCGCCGAGAAGGGGTACCTGGCCTCGCGCTGGGGCCCGGTGCGCAACGTCGAGGACTTCCCCATCCCCGACGACGCCCAGGCCGGCGAGCTGGTCGAGAGGCGCTTCGGGCTCTACCTGCGCATCGCCGCCGACGTGGAGCGGATCGCCAAGGGCGAGGGAGGAGCGTCGTGAGCGCGCCCTGGCTCTACAAGAAGCCGCAGGTCCTGCGCGAGCTGCCGCCCGGGCACGCCGTCATCGAGGCCAGCGCCGGCACCGGCAAGACGTACACCCTCGAGCACCTGGTCGTGGACCTGGTGCTCAAGGGCACGCGGCTGGGCGAGATCCTGGTTGTCACCTTCACCGAGAAGGCGGCCGGCGAGCTGCGCACCCGCGTGCGGGGCCTGCTCGAGCGGCTCGCCGCGGGCGGCGCCGAGCACCACGCGCCGGAGGGGACCGACCCCGAGGAGTGCTGGACCATCGACGCGCGGGCGCAGGGCCTGCTGGAGGCGGCGCTGCGCGAGTACGACTCCGCCTCCATCAGCACCATCCACGCCTTCTGCCAGAAGGTGCTGACCGAGAACGCCTTCGCCAACCGCCGGCTCTTCGAGGAGGAGCTCACCGACGGCCGCGAGCTGTTCGCCCAGGCGTTCCGCGAGGTGCTGCGCCAGCAGCTGGCCGTCGACGAGCGCTACAAAAGGTACCTCGAGCTGTGGACGCAGCGGGCCACCATCGAGGGGCTGGAGGACCTGCTCTGGGAGTGCACGGCGCGGCGCGGCCGCATCGTCCCCGGCTTCGACCGCCAGAGCCTGGACGCCCTGCGGGCGCGGCTGGGCAAGCGGTCGGCGGCGCTCAAGGCGGTGGAGAAGGCCAACTCACGGGTGCGCGAGAAGCTCGCCGACTCGGTGGAGGCCGTCTTCGGGGCGCTCGAGTCCTACGCCGCCGACGAGGACGAGGTCGGGGCCTACCTCAAGCTGCAGGGCGTCTTCGCCGAGACCGGGACCAGCAGCAAGCCCGCGGCGCTCGACTACGCCCGCGAGCACTTCGGCAAGGCGGCCGCCAAGCACGCCGAGCTCGCCGACTTCGCCGCCGCGCTGGGCGAGCTCGCCGAGGTCATCCCCGAGGTGCGCCCGCTGGTCGCCACCCGCTTCGCGCCCTTGGTCGAGCAGCGCGTGGCCAGCCTCAAGCGCGCCCAGGGCCGCTTCGACTTCCAGGACATGCTCTCGCTGGTCGAGGAGGCGCTCGAGGGCGAGCGCGGGCCGGCGCTGCTCTCGCTGTTGCGCGAGCGCTACAAGGTCGCGCTCATCGACGAGTTCCAGGACACCGACGAGGTGCAGTGGAACGTCTTCCGCAAGGTCTTCTTCGAGGGGCAGGACGGTCACGCGCTCTACCTCGTCGGCGACCCCAAGCAGGCCATCTACGGCTTCCGCGGCGCCGACGTGCAGACCTACCTGGCCGCGCGGCGCGAGGTGGCGGCGGCGGGCGCGGAGCCGGCGTACCTGGAGGAGAACTTCCGCTCCACCGGCGGGCTCATCGAGGCCTACAACGCCATCTTCGCGGAGCGCTTCTTCCAGGGAGAGATCGCCTATGACCGGCCGGTGCGCTGCGGCCGCGAAGAGCTTCTCCTTCGAGGACCCAGGCGGACTGGCGCCCATCCACGTCTTCGTCACCGGCACCGAGTCGTCCGGCAAGCGCCGCGTCTACCCTCGCCTGGGGCCGGCCATCGCCCGCGAGATCCGCCGGCTGGTCAATCCCGCGAACCCGGCGAGGTGGAAGGGCAATCCTCTGGGCTACGGCGACGTCTTCGTGCTCGGGCGCGGCGCGGACGACCTGCGGCAGGTGGCCGAGCACCTGCGCGCCGCCGGCATCCCTTACGCCTTCTTCAAGCAGGAAGGCCTGTTCCAGAGCCGCGAGGCGCTCGCGCTGGAGGACCTGCTCGCCGCCGTCGCCGACCCCGCCGACCGCGCCCGCCGGTACCGCGCCTGGATGACGCCGTTCTTCGAGCTGGGGCTCGCCGAGGTCGCCGCGGCCGCCGAGGCCAGCGACGACGACCCGCTGGTGGCCCGGCTGTGGGAGTGGCACCGGCTGGCGGCGCGGCGCGACCACGAGAGGCTGTTCAGCGCCCTCCTCGAGGACTCGGGGCTGGTGCGCCGGCGCATCCTCTTCGAGGCCGGGGACCGGGCGCTGACCAACTTCCTGCACATCCTCGAGGTGCTGCGCGAGCAGTTCGTGGTCCGCGGCGCCTCGGTCGAGGACATGGTCAAGGCGCTGCGCTCCTGGCGCACCGGAGCCCGCAAGCCGCCCGGACAGAACGGGAACCTGCAGCGGCTGGAGACCGAGAAGCGCTCCGTGCAGCTGTTGACGATGCACATGTCCAAGGGCCTGGAGGCGCCGGTGGTCTTCGTGGTCGGCGGGCTCCACAAACCGGCGGGGCGCACGGGGGTGCGCACGCTGCACGGCGAGCTGGTCGACGGCCGCCGCGAGCGGCTGAGCCTCGTCGGCGGTGGTCCGGCGGCGCTCGGCCAGCGCGCCGACGCCGAGGAGGCCGAGGAGGACCGCCGGCTGCTCTACGTGGCGCTGACCCGCGCGATGGGGCGGCTCTACCTGCCGTTCGCCGGCCGGTCCGAGTACGGCAGCTTCCTGGAGCCCAAGACCGAGCTGAGCGGCTGCTACGCCCCGGTGAACGCGCGGCTGCTCCAGCTCTTGCCGCAGCTCTCCGGGCCGCCGCGGCCGGGGGCGCACGGATCGCCCTCCGGCCGGCCGGCCCTGTTCACCCACGAGGTGCTCTCGGTGGAGCCGCAGGTCCCGGCCGTCTCGCCGTCGCCCGGCGCGCTCGCCGCGGCCCCCGCGCTCTGGGAGCCGCCCAAGGTCGAGGACCTCTCGGCGCTGCGCGCGCGCCACGCGGGCTTCGTCACCACCTCCTTCAGCAGCCTGCGCGACCGGGTCGAGGGCCCGGCGGCGCAGACCAAGGCCGAGACGCACGACGTGGCGGCTCCGGCGGAGGACGATCTGCCCGGTGGCGCGGCGACCGGCTCGTTCCTGCACGAGGTGCTGGAGGAGCTCTCGCCCGAGGTGGCCAGGGGCTGCGCCAGCGGCGAGGAGCTTTTGGCGCGCGAGGACGGCCGGGCGCTGCTCGGCAGGCACGCGCGGCGCTGGGGCCTCTCGCCCGAGCACCTTCCGCGCGCGGCGGACCTCGTGCACACCGCGCTGACCAGCCCGCTCTCGCTGGGGGCGCGCGGGCGCATCGAGAGCATCGCCAGCGCCGACCGGCTGCTGCGCGAGATGGACTTCCTCTACCCCATCCCGGAGCGGGCGCACCCGAGGCTGTCGCAGCTGCAGGCTCCGGACGCGCCGTCGCGGTCGGGCCGGCCGAAGTTCGAGATCCGCCGGGGGTTCGTGGTCGGCTTCGTCGACCTCCTGTTCGAGCACGGCGGCCTGGTCTACCTCGCCGACTGGAAGAGCAACTGCCTGGCCGCCTTCGACCGCAAGCACGTGGACGACGAGGTGGCGCACTCCTATGCGCTGCAGGGCGAGCTGTACACGCTGGCGCTGGTGAAGATGCTGGGCCTGCACGACGAGGCGAGCTTCGAGAAGAAGTTCGGGGGCCTCTTCTTCCTGTTCCTGCGTGGCCTGAAGGCGGGCGGCGACGGCGAGTCCGGGGTCTGGTTCCGCCGGCCGACCTGGGCGCAGGTCCTCTCCTGGGAGGAGAAGCTCTTGGCGATGGATTTGGGACCGGGCGAGAGCGGGGCTGCGTAGATGACGACGGAACGGGCCGCGATGAGCGCGCGCTTCGGCCTCGCCCTGCTGCTGGCGGCGATGGCGGCAAGCTCGAGCGGCTGCGCGGCGCTGGGCGCGAACGTGAACCCCGCGCGCCTGGAGCGGCTCGGCCGTTCCCCCCACTTCCGGGACGGAGAGTTCGTCAACGTCGTGCCCACCGAGGTCATCAAGGCGAGCACGTGGGAGGTACTGAAGGGCTGGGTCGCCGGCTCCGAGGACCGCGTCCCCGAGAAGCCGCTCCCGGTCGCCTCGGACACGGCCGCGGTGCTCGCCCACCCGCCGTCCTCGGCGCTGCGCGTCACCTGGCTCGGGCACTCGACGGTGCTCGTGGAGCTCGAGGGCAAGCGAGTCCTGACCGATCCGTTCTTCTCGGAGCGGGCCTCGCCCGCGCCCATCGCCGGACCGGCGCGGTTCTTCCCGTCGCCGGTCTCGATGGACGAGCTCCCGCCGCTCGACGTGGTGGTCATATCGCACGACCACTTCGACCACCTGGACTACGAGACGATCCGCAAGCTGGCGACGAAGGACGTGACGTTCGTCGTGCCGCTCGGGGTGGGGAATCATCTCGAGAAGTGGGGAGTGGCTCCAGCGCGCATCCGCGAGCTCGACTGGTGGGACCAGGTCGTCGCAGCCGGCCTGACCTTCGTCGCGACGCCTTCGCGTCACTTCTCGGGGCGGTCGCTGGCGAGGAACGTCACCCTCTGGGCGTCGTTCGTCATCAGGGGCCAGGAGCACCGGGTCTTCTTCGGCGGCGATGGCGGCCTGTTCGACGGGTTCGCCGAAATTGGCAGGCGCGAGGGCCCCTTCGACCTCACGCTGCTGGAGATCGGCGCGTCGGACCCGATGTGGGGCGACATCCACCTGGGGCCGGTCAACGCGCTGGCGGCGCACGCGATGCTCGGAGGCCGGCTGCTGCTCCCCATCCACTGGGCGACCTTCAACCTCGGGCGCCACGCCTGGTACCAGCCGGGCGAGGTCCTCGCGAAGGAGGCGACGAGCTCGGGCGCGCAGGTCTCGTTCCCGGCACCTGGCCAGAGCTTTGAGCCGCTCCTGGCCGTGCCGAGTGAGCGCTGGTGGGAGAAGGCTCGCTGAGCCTTCGGCGGCGCGCTCACGGCTACCGCGAAGCAGCGGGCTCTCCGGTGGAGGACCCAAGGGGTTCGGGCGAGTCGCACGTCGAAGCCCGCTCCTCGGCTCGTACCGATGGAGCAAGGCATGACACCCTTGGCGAAGGCTCTATACTGCGCGGGTTTTCGAACCAATCCCGGAGTCGCCCATGCGCAGACATCTCCATTGGCTGTCGACCCTTCTCTTGCTGTCGGGAGCCCTTGGGGCCCTGGCGTGCGGAGGAGGCGCCAAGTGTGGAGATGGCCGCATCGACGACGGCGAAGAATGCGATGACGGCAACGGCACGGCGGGCGATGGCTGCTCGGCGGACTGCAAGAAGGAGTCGGCGACTCCGGTGTGCGGGAACGGGAAGCTCGAGTCCGGCGAAGAGTGCGACGACGGCGACACCGAGCCCGGGGATGGCTGCTCGGCGGACTGCAAGAAGGAGTCGGCGACTCCGGTGTGCGGGAACGGGAAGCTCGAGTCCGGCGAAGAGTGCGACGACGGCGACACCGAGCCCGGGGACGGCTGCTCGGCGGAATGCAAGACGGAGTCGACCAACCCGCTGTGCGGCAACGGCAAGCTCGACTCCGGTGAAGAGTGCGACGACGGCGACACCGACCCCGGCGACGGCTGCTCGGCGGACTGCAAGACGGAGTCGACCAACCCGCTGTGCGGCAACGGCAAGCTCGACTCCGGCGAAGAGTGTGACGACGGCGACACCGAGCCCGGCGACGGCTGCTCGGCGGACTGCAAGAAGGAGTCGGCGACTCCGGTGTGCGGGAACGGGAAGCTCGAGTCCGGCGAAGAGTGCGACGACGGCGACACCGAGCCCGGCGACGGCTGCTCGGCGGAATGCAAGACGGAGTCGACCAACCCGCTGTGCGGCAACGGCAAACTCGACTCCGGCGAAGAGTGCGACGACGGCGACACCGAGTCCGGCGACGGCTGCTCGGCGGACTGCAAGACGGAGAAGACCCCGGTCTGTGGAGACCACGTCCTCGACTCCGGCGAGGAGTGCGACGACGGCAACACCGCTCCGGACGACGGCTGCTCGCAGACCTGCACCGACGAAGACACCGAGGTCCTCTGCCAGGCCATGAGCCCGCTCCCCAGCGGCATCTGCTCGGTGACCGCGGGCGACGAGGGACGGGTGCTCGTGGGCACCGTGCTGACGCCGGGCAAGATCTACCGAGGGGGCCAGGTCGTGGTGAACGACCAAGGCGTCATCACCTTCGTCGGCTGCAGGGCCCGCTGCGACCTGGATTCGGCGTGCCAGGCCCAGGCTGCCACCGCCACCGCCATCGTCTGCCCGCAGGGCGTGATCTCGCCCGGGCTCATCAACACGCACGACCACATCACCTACACGCAGAACTCGCCCTACACCGACTCGGGCGAGCGCTTCGAGCACCGCCACGATTGGCGCAAGGGGCTGTGCGGCCACACGTCCATCCCCGCGCCTGGCGGGGCCACCGCGGACCAGATCTCCTGGGGCGAAGCTCCGGTTCCTGTTCGGCGGCGCGACCTCCACCGTGGGCTCCGGCGGGCAGCTCGGCCTGCTGCGCAACCTGGACAAGGCCAACCTCGAGGAGGGGCTGGGCCAGACGGCCGTGGACTTCGACACCTTCCCGCTGGGCGACTCGACCCCGCCGTCCGGTTTCTGCGCCGGGGCCGTGGCGTGCAGCGCCTACTCGGGTGTGGTGACGCCCACGAGCCTCGCGGCCGACGACGCCTACCTGCCGCACATCGGCGAGGGCGTGAACGCCGCGGCCGCCAACGAGTTCGTCTGCCTGAGCGACCAGAACCCCGGCCACGACGTCGTCCTCGACAAGACCGCGGTGCTCAACGCTATCGCTGTGGGCCCGCGGCCGCTGGCGGCGATGGCCCGTCAAGGCACGGCGCTGGTCTGGTCGCCGCGCTCCAACCTCACGCTCTACGGCGACACCTCGCCGGTCGTCGCGGCGGCGCGCCAGGGCGTGGTCATCTCCCTGGGCACCGACTGGATGCCGACCGGCTCGATGAACCTGTTGCGCGAGCTGCGCTGCGCCGACTCCTTCAACCTGACCTACCTGGGCGGCTACTTCAGCGACCGTGACCTGTGGCTGATGGTGACGCAGAACGCCGCGGTGGCCACCGCGGTCGACGACGTGGTGGGCGCGCTGGCCGCGGGCAAGGTCGCCGACATCGCCGTCTTCGACGCGCGCAGCCACGCCGACTACCGCGCCATCCTCGCCGCCGAGCCGCAGGGCGTGGCGCTGGTGATGCGCGCCGGGAAGGTGCTCTACGGCGACGAGACCATGGTCGGCGCCGTCCCGAACGCCGGCACGTGCGACCTGGTGGACGTCTGCGGGAGCGCCAAGCGCGTCTGCTTGCTGGCCGAGCTCGGCATGACCTACCCGCAGCTCGCCGCGAGCGTGTCCGGCATCTACCCGAGCTTCCAGTGTGGCCTGCCCGCGGGAGAGCCGACCTGCGTGCCGAAGCGCAGCGCCTCCGTGAACGGCTCCACGGTCTACACCGGCGAGCCCACCCTGGACGACTCCGACGGCGACGGCATCCCCGATGCCACCGACGACTGCCCCACGGTCTTCAACCCCATCCGGCCGATGGACGACGGCCAGCAAGCCGACCAGGACGACGACGGGGTGGGCGACGCGTGCGACCCGTGCCCGCTGGACGCCAACACCACGACCTGCGCGACCATCGACCCCAATGACCAGGACGGCGACGGCGTCGCCAACGCCGCCGACAACTGCCCGGCGAAGGCGAACGCCGACCAGGCGGATCAGGACCAGGACGGCAAGGGCGACGTCTGCGACGTCTGCCCTCACAATGCCAACCCCGGCAGCGCCGCGTGCCCGGCGACCATCTACGCGATCAAGAGGAACGACGTCGGGGCCGGCGCGACCGTGGCGCTGGCGAACCAGCTCGTCACGGCTCGGACGGCCCGCGGCTACTACCTGCAGGTCAAGCCCGGCGACGCAGACTGGGACTCCATGCTCGGCGCGGACTTCTCGGGGATCTACGTCTACGACCCGAGCAACAGCGTGAAGGTGGGCGACCGGGTGACCATCACCTCGGCGCTCGTGGCCGACTACTACTCGAAGCTCGAGCTCACCTCTCCGGTGACTGCGGTGGTCAGCTCGCTCAACGAAGCCCCTCCCGCGCCGGTGGCGGTCCTGCCCGCGGAGGTGGCCACCGGCGGGAGCAGGGCCGCCCCGCTGGAGTCGGTGATCGTCCAGGTCGCCAACGTCCTGGTCACCGATGTCGCCCCCGCGCTGGGCACGGGCGACACCGCGCCGAGCAACGAGTTCGTGGTCGGCGGCAGCCTGCGCGTGGACGACGCGCTCTACCTCGTCAGCCCGTTCCCCGTGCTCGGGCAGTCCTTCGCGTCGCTCGCCGGCATCCTCGAGCTGCGCAACGGCGACTCCAAGCTCGAGGTCCGCGGGCCCGGCGACGTCCTCCTCGGGACGCCGGCGCTCGTCGGCTTCGGCCCGGCAACGAGCTTCACCGGCGTGGGTCAGAGCGACACGCCGACTTTCCCCGCGCCGCTCACGGTCACGCTGACCAACGCGCCGGCGGCCGACACCTTCGTCGGCATCACCTCCGGCGACCCGGCGAGCCTGACCGTCACGAACGGCGGCGCGACCGTCCTCGCAGGGCAGACGAGCGCCCCGGTGTTGGTGAACGGCCTGCGTCAGGCGGCCAGCGTCACCTTGACCGCGACGCTCGGGAGCAACTCGCTGCTCGCGAACGTGCGCGTCGTCGGCCCTGCCGAGCAGCCGGCCCTGGTGTCGCTCACCCCTGCGGCGCCGGTGCTGCTGGCGGGCGGGACGGTGGCTCTGACGGTGACGCTCGACCTGCCAGCGACCCCGGGCGGCGTGACGGCGAGCCTGGCGCTGACGCCCGCGAGCGCCGGGACCATCCCAGCGACCGTGACCATCCCGGCGTACCAGCTCTCGGCGACGTTCGACTACGTCGACGGCAACGTGGTCTCCGCGGCGACCGTGACCGCGACGCTCGGGGGCAGCACGGCCAGCGCCAACCTCACGCTGGCTTCGGCGAACCGGCTCGTCATCAACGAGGTCGAATACGACAACGTGGGGACCGATGTGGCCGAGTACGTCGAGATCTTCAACGGCACAGCTTCGGCGGTGGACCTGACCGGACACCAGCTGATGTTCGTCAACGGTACCGGCGGCACGGTCTACCGCACCGTGGACCTCGGGGTGGCGGGGACCCTCCAGCCTGGCCAGTACCTGGTGGTCGGCTCCGACGCGGCGCTCGCGACCGCGGCCGCGGGCGCGCTCGCGGTGAGCCTCGGCGCGGGTCCTGACTACCTGCAGAACGGCTCACCCGACGGAGTCGCGCTCGTGCGGGCGAGCACGGGCGCACTGCTCGACGCGCTCTCGTACGAGGGGGCCCTCACCGCGGCCGTGCTCACGTCCGGCACCGTGTCGCTGGTGGAGGGAACGGTCCTGCCGACCTCGGTGGCGGACTCCAACACCGCGATGGGCTCGCTGTGCCGCGCGCCCAACGGCGTCGACACCGACAACGCCGCGACGGACTGGAAGCACTGCGCGACGCCGACGCCAGGAGCCGCCAACGGCCCGTGACGGGCAGGGTGCCAGCGACCGCCGGTTGCCGACATGGGACTCATCGGACGTATGGGACCTATGAGACTCATGGGACCTATTGGCTGAGGGGCCGCATACGTCGCATCGGTCCCATAGGTCCTATGCGTCCCATGGTGGGCGCCGCCGCGGCCGACAAACGCCCCGACGCTGTCGGACCGCTCTTGTAGGATGTCCGGCGTCCAAGATGACCGACCTGACCGCCAGTCCGCACGCCGAGTCGCTCGCCACAATAGGAGGCGCCGCGTGAGGCCCGTCCGGTTGCTCCCGCAGGGCACCGCGCGCGAGGCCTTCCTGCGCGGGCGCCGCCGCAAGCCCGAGTCGAGCGCGGCCGACCCGCGGCTGCCGGAGAGCCTGGCCAATGCCGTCGCCAACTACGACCTCGACGACGGGCTGCTCTACGAGACCTGGGAGATCCTGCGCTGCGCGCCCAAGCTCGACCCCGCCGGGCAGTCGGCGATGGCCTACCTCGTGGCCGCCTGCCTCGTCGCCGCGCGGCGAGGGAGCACGCGGCTGCCCATCGACCCCAAGTACTTCGACCCGATGCTCTCCCTGGTCAACGCCGGACGCGGCGAGCGGGCGTGGCTGCGGGGGCTGCTGACGAACAAGAAGGTGTCGCGCGCGTCGGTGGAGACCATCCTCGGCGAGGCGGGCGAGGCCAAGCCGCTGGTCCTCGAAGACGGCTGCCTCTACCTGCATCGCCTGCGCGCTGCCGAGCAGCGCCTGGCGGAGCGGCTGCGGCAGCGGATGGAGGCCCAGGTCGAGCCGCCGCCCGGGCTCGCCGAGACCTTCGCGGAGGTGCTCGATCGCCCGGCGAAGGCGGCGGGCCAGCCGGTGCGGCTCTCCGGCGAGCAGGAGCGGGCGGTCCTGGCGCCCTTCCACCTCTCGCTCTCGGTGGTCACCGGAGGCCCGGGCACCGGCAAGACGTCGATCGTCGTGACCCTGCTGCGGACCTTGGCGCGGCTGGGCCTGCCGCTCGAAGCCATCGCGCTGGCGGCGCCGACCGGCAAGGCCGCCAACCGGATGGAGCAGTCCATCCGCAAGGCGCTCGCGAGCATCGAGCCGCTGGAGGGGGTCGACCTCGAGCTCTTCGGGCGCTGCCCGGAGCCCAAGACGTTGCACCGGCTGCTGGGGTATTCGCCCAGCGGCGATCGCTTCCGGCACCACGAGAACAACCCGCTCTCGGAGCGCGTGGTGGTGGTCGACGAGTGCTCGATGGTGGACCTGTTCCTGATGGACCGGCTCCTGCGCGCGGTCGACCCGCGGACGACGCGCCTGGTGCTGCTGGGCGACGCCGAGCAGCTGCCGTCGGTCGAGGCCGGCGCGGTCTTCCGCGACCTGGTGCCGGAGATGGGGCCGACCGCGTCGAAGCCGTGGGACACCTTGGTACGCGCGAGCCTGCCCGAGCCCGGGCCGGCGCCGGAGAAGGGCGACCTCCGGGGCCGCTGCGCGGTGCGGCTGACCCGCTCCTACCGGCAGGACGAGAAGGACCCCGAGGGCCGGCAGATCCTCGAGGCGGCGGCGCTGGTGAACCAGAACCGCCCGGAGGAGCTGCTCTCGCTCGTCAGTCGGCGGACGAGCGCGGACGAGGTGGCCTTCAAGGGCGTCGAGCTGGTCCCGGCGGCGACCGAGGAGGAGCGCGAGGCGATGCTCGAGCGCTGGTTCCAGGCGCGCGTGGCCTCGTTCGAGGAACTCCCCCGGTATGTCGACGAGACCTGGAGGCTCATTGACGGCAACGTGCTGCCGGAGCAGAAGGCTCGGCTCGAGGCGCTCCACGCCCACTTCGAGCGCTCGCGGATCCTGTGCGCGACCCGCGGCGAGGGGCGCCCGACGGGCGCGGCGGCGGTGAACGAGTCGATGCGCCGGCGCTGGCTGAAGGCGCGCGGCATCCCCGAGGGCGCGCAGGGGCCACGCTGGGCCTACGGCGAGCCGGTGATGGCCGAGCGCAACGACTACGTCCGCGGCCTGTTCAACGGCGACCAGGGCTTGGTGCTCAAGGTCGCCGAAGGGGAGGGGGGCCGGGGGGAGGCGCGGGCGCTCTTCGGTCGGCGGGACAAGTGGGCGGCGCTGTCGCCGGACGCGGACGCGGGGCTCTCGCGGTGCTTCGCGATGACCGTCCACAAGTCGCAGGGCTCGGAGTTCGACGCCGTGCTCCTCGTGCTGCCTGAAGAGGACATCCCGCTGTTGACCCGCGAGAATCCTCTACACGGCCATCACCCGCGCGCGAAAGTCGGTGGTCATCCTCGGCAAGCCGGAGATCCTCGAGGCCGCGGTCGGCCATCCGCTGGTGCGCTACTCCGGCGTCGGCGAGCGGATCGCGAACGGGTAGGGCGGCTCCCGTCAGACGGCGCCGGCGCCCACCTCCAGCGCCAGCTCGATCATCTTGCCGAAGGCCGTCTGCCGCTCCTCGGAGCTGGTGTGCTCGCCGGTGAGGACGTGGTCGCTGACGGTCAGCACGGTGAGCGCCCGGGCCCCGAAGCGCGCCGCGAGCGTGTAGAGCGCCGCCGTCTCCATCTCGCAGGCGAGCACCCCGTGCTTGTTCCAGCTCGCCCACCAGTTCTCGGGCTCGGCGTAGAAGGTGTCGCTGGTGAGGATCGGCCCGGTCCAGACGGGCAGGCCGCGGCGCACCGCCGCTTCGTGCGCCTTCTGGAGCAGGCCGAAGTCGGCGGTGGGAGCGTAGGTCGCGCCGCCGAAGGCCTTGCCGATCATCGCCGAGTCGTAGGAGGCGCTCATGGCCAGCACCAGGTCGCGCACGCTGACCTTCTTCTGCAGCGCCCCGCAGGTGCCCACCCGGATGAGGACCTGGGCGCCGTAGCCCTGCAGCAGCTCCTGCACGTAGATGCCGTGCGAGGGCATGCCCATGCCGGTGGCCTGGACGCTGATCCGCTTGCCTTGGAACGTGCCGGTGAACCCCTGCGCGCCGCGCACGTTGTTGACCCGCACCGCGTCGGTCAGGAACTTCTCGGCGATGAACTGCGCGCGAAGCGGGTCGCCGGGCAGGAGCACCACCGGCGCGTAGTCGCCGGGCTTGGCTTCGAGGTGGATGGTCATGGTCGTCGTTCTCCCGATCCCCCTTGAGCTGGGCGGGCGAGCCTACCCCAGAGATGCTTCCCGGCAACACCGCCACATCGCGGGCATCCCAACGCCGGTCGGCCCGTCGGGCCGCGGGAGGACGGCGATCGAAGCATCCCACCAGGACCACCCGCGCGAGGGACCGCTCGCCGTCTTCTTCGACGGCGCCTGCATCGTCTGCTCTTCCGAGATGGAGTCCTACCGCCGGCGCGACCGGGACGGGCGCCTGGAGTTCGTAGACATCGCTGCGCCCGGCTTCGACGCGCAGGCCTTCGGGCTCGACCGGGTCCAGGTGCAGCGGGCGATGCACGTGCGGCTGCCGTCCGGCGAGGTGAGGACCGGGGTCGCGGCGTTCGTCGAGGTCTGGAAGCGGCTGCCGGGGTTCGGCCTCGCCGCGCGCGTGGCGGCGAACCCGCTGCTGCGCCCGCTCCTCTCCGCCGGCTACTGGGTCTTCGCCCGGCTGATCCGCCCCGTGCTGCCCAAGCGCCGTCGCGGGTGCGAGTCGGGCGCCTGCCAGCTCGAGCGGGGGACAGGGGAATGGGCGGCGGGCCAGCGGCGTTAGAGGACGCATGAGCCCCTCCCACCCGTCCCCGTCGCTCCTCGGCCGGCTGCGCGCCAGCAAGCGCCTGCGCGACCTGCTGGCGACCGTGGCCTTCGTGATGGCCGCGCTCGTGGCCCGCTCCTCGCTCGCCGACCACTACGTCGTCCCCAGCGGCTCGATGCTCCCCACGGTTCACGAGGGCGACCACATCGCGGTGGACAAGCGCGCCTTCGGCCTGCGGCTACCCTTCTCGCACGTGTTCCTGACCGGCAGCGGCCCGTCGCGCTTCGACGTGGTGGTGCTCGAGTCGCCCGACGACGGGATCATCCTGCTCAAGCGGGTCGTCGCGCTCCCCGGGGACCGGGTGGCGGTCGAGGGCGGGCGCATCGTCGTCGAGGGCGTGCCGGCCGGGCTCGAGGTGGACTCGGGCCAGCTGCGCGAGGTCTTCGCCGGCCGCTCCCATCCCATCGGGCTGACCTGGGGCGGCGGGCCCGACCTGCCGGAGACCGTCGTGCCGGCGGGCGAGTACCTCGTCCTGGGCGACAACCGTGGCAACAGCCGCGACGGCCGCAGCTTCGGCCTGGTCCGGCGCGAGCACATCCTGGGCAAGGCTGCCGGCGTGTTCTGGCGGAGCGGCTCGCCGACGTGGCTGGGGCTCTGATCGAGCTCGACGCGCACGCCCGGTTGTCTCGGCGAGCCGGGGTAATGGCAGAATCGGCCCCCGACCCGCCGACGGAAGCTCGCCGACGATGCCCTTCCCTGGACGCCTCGCCCTTCTGTTCCTGGCTCTGATGCTCGCGGGAACGCTCTCGGGCTGCCGCAACAAGGCCAAGGAGGACCTGGCGACCTTCACCCGCGCGGAGGCCCGCTATCGCGACGCCAAGCGTCTGGTAAGCGAGGGCAAGCTCGTCGAGGCAGGCGACGCCTACCGTGAGGCGCAGTCCCTGCTGCTCGAGCTGCGCAAGCGCGCGGGGGGCTTCGCCGAAGGGGAGGACCCGCGCGAGGGTGAGGAGGTCGCGGGCTTCGCGCCCCAGCAGTGGCAGGAGCGGTGGAGGCAGGACTTCCAGGAGCACCTCGAGCGCGAGCTCCCGGCGCTGAAGGCCAAGGCGGCCGAGGGCACGGTCGACCGCGAGGTGGCGCATGCGTTCCTCGAAGGAATCGACGCCCGCCTCGCCGAGCGCTGGCAGGGCGAGAAGGCCGAGCCCGCGAACGGCCCGCAACTCTATTTCGTCGACTGCTCGGCCACCGACGAGGAGACCTGCCAGGTCCTCTTCGAGGCGATCACCCGCCGCCTCGCTCGCCCCACGACCCGGGAGAAGGTCGACCCGGCGGTCCGCGCGTCGGCCTGGGGCAGGGTCGAGCTGGTCGGGGCGGTGCGGTCCCTGGCCGGTGGCGACACCAAGACGGTGACCTCGGCGACGGGCCTGACCGTCCTCCACCTGCCCCGGACCCTGGAGGTCTTCCTGCGGATCACCACGGCGGGAGGCTCGAACCTCGACGGCGAGAGGCGCCTGTCGGTCCTCGCGGAGCCGCCGACCAAGGTGCCGGAGCACGAGCTTCAGGCCGCCTACCGCAAGCAGCTGCAGGTGCTGCGCGAGAGCATGTCGAAGGAGATCGACGCTCTGCCCAAGCAAGCGCTGCCCTGAGCTGCCGGCCCTCCCGGCCGAAGCGGTCGAGGGCAAGAAATTGGGCAGGCGCCCAGGTGGTCGTACCATCTGGGCCATGTCTGCTTCCGCCCGAATCTCCGTGGTCGGCCCCCTGAACTCGGGGACCGGCTCTCGCGCCCTGCTGGGCATCCGCGTCGATGGCCCTGCCCTCGTGCCCGTCGTGCTCCTGCCGGTGCCGCGCAAGACCCTCGACGACCCCGAGGCGCTCCTGCGGCTGCGCAAGGAGACCGACCGCGCCGCCGGGCTCGAGCATCCTTCCATCCTCAAGGTGCTGGGCCTGGTCGAGGTCAAGCGCGGCCTCGCCCGGGCCACGGCCTTCGCCAACGGCGAGCCGCTGCGGCGCGTCCTCACCCGCGCGGTGCGGCTCAACCCGGCCATGGCCGCACGGGTCGTCGCCGACGCGGCCACCGGCGTGCACTACGCCCACCTGGCGGCGAACGAGGAGGGGATCCCGCTCGTCCACGGCGACCTGCGGCCCGAGACGCTGATGTCGAGCTACAGCGGCGTCACCATGGTGACCGGCTACGGCGCGCTCAGCGTGGCCCCCACCGAGGCCGGCGGCAAGCGCGTCCCCGGGCGGCGCAAGTACTCGGCGCCCGAGCAGATCCTCGGCGGGCGCGCGGCCTCGACGCCCCAGACCGACATCTACCTCCTGGGCCTGGTGCTCTGGGAGGCGCTCACCGGCCAGGTCCCGTTCCAGGACGCGCCCGACCCGGACAAGGCCATCGTCAACGCCGAGCTGGCGCTCGACAACCCGCGCATCCCGGAGAAGCTGCGGCCGGTGATCGAGCGGGCGACCGCGAAGAAGGGCACCGACCGCTACCCGACGGCGCTGGCGCTGCGCGAGGCGATCGAAGCCGCGGTGGAGCTCGCGACGACGGCGCAGTATGGCGAGTGGCTCGGGCAGCAGTTCGTCGGCGACCCGATCGCCACGGCGCAGAAGAGGCTGGTCGAGCAAGCGCTCGTCGAAGCCCGGGGACTGGCGAGCACGCCGCCGCCGCTGCCGATGAGCTCGCCGCCGGCCCCGGCGCGGGCCCAGGTCGTGGTCCCCGTGCCGCGGCCGCGCCCGGCGGCGGCGACGCCGTCGAAGGGGCAGGGGGCCGGGGCGCCGCAGGCCGCTCCTCGCTCTCTCTGGCCCATCGTGGCGACGGCGGTCCTCTGCTTGGCCATCGGTGGCGTCGCCGGCTGGATCGCCCGCGACCTGCAGGCACCGCCGAAGCTGGCGGTGGACGATGGCGCGACGCGTCCACGCGCGCCGCTCAAGGTCGAGGTGCAGCGGCCGGCCGACTTGCCGCCCGCGCTCGAGCCGCTGACCGCGCCGCCCACGCCGACTCCCACCCCGACCCCGAGTGTCGCCCAGCCGGCCGCGCAGGCCGGGACGGTGCCCGCGGTCGCCGCGAAGCCGCCGGAGCCCACGCCTTCGCCGACTCCCACGCCGCCAACTCCAGCGGTCGCCGCCGGGACCAAGACGCCGTCGGCGTCGCCCACGGGCGAGGCCCCCGTCGTCCCCAGTGAGGGCAAGGGCCTGCCGGGGATTGAGATGCCGTCGCTGGAGGTCTTCTCGGTGCCGGAGGTGGAGGCCTTCATCGGCACCCGTTCGCTTGGCCGCACCCCGACCACGGCCAGCGTCCTCGCCGGCAAGCACAAGCTGACGCTGGTCAACGCCTCGATGGGCATCCGGGTGACGCGCGACGTCGAGGTGGCCACCAGCGGGACCACGCACGCCGACATCCGCATCGGCGTCGGCTCCATCGGCTTCCATGCGCCGGTGGGCGCCAAGATTCTGGCTCGACCGCAAGGTCATCGGGGTGGCGCCGCTCGAGAAGCGCTTCAACGTCTACGAGGGCACTCACCGCGCCATGGTCGAGGTCGACGGCCAGAAGTGGGAAGAGGACTTCCAGGTCGCCGACGGCGACTGGCTGAGCTACACCGCCCGCGTTGGCGAGCGAACCGGAGCGCCGCTGCGCTTCAACAAGGACGTCTCGGCGGGCACCAAGCCGGAGATCGCCATCCCGTAGACGGCGACGCGGGCCGTCCGGGAACTTGATAGCCTCTGCGGCCCGTGTTCACCGCCGCACTCATCGCCGTCTTCGCGATCGCCTCGGCCGCCGACCTGCCGCCGGCGCTCGTGGTGCGCGCGGCGGGCGACGGAGTGGCCGAGAGGGTCTCGTCCGCGCTCACCGAGCGGATGCCGGCCGTGCGCGTCGTCGCCGGCAGCGCTCGAGCGGGCGAAGAAGACCTGGTGGTGGGGCTCGCCCCAGCGGCCGAGGGCGCCTGGGAGCTCATCGTCGAGCGACGCGGAGAGCAGGTCCTCCAGCGCGCGGTGCCAACGACGGAGTCTGGCCCGGACGCCGCGTTCTTCGTCTCCTGCGCCGCCATCGTCGAGCGCTACCTGCAGGACATCGACTGGAAGGGCCGGCCGCAGTCGATCGACCCGGCGACGGTGGCCGAGCCGAAGCCTCCGGTGGTCCGGGTGCCAGTGCCCGAGCCCGAAGCCCCGCCGCCCACTCCCATCGACTGGTCGGTGGGCCTCTCCGCCAGCGGCGCCGGCGGGTTCTTCGGTCCCCCCAAGGCGTCCTGGAGAGTCGGCGGCGCGCTCGACGTGACCGCGCGGCGCTCCTGGCTGCTGGCCGGCGCCCGCGCACAGGTCTTTGCGCCCGAAGATCGCCTCATCACCGCCAAGCGCGGACCCGACCGGCCGGACCAGACGGGCCAAGTCCAGGACTTGCGGGCCTCGGCGGCGCTGATGGGTGGTTACTGCAGGGGCGAAGATCTGGCCTTCTGCGGCGGCCTCCAGCTCGGCTGGCGCGGCACCTGGGTCTGGGCCAAGAACACCGCGGAGAATCCGGACCTCTTCCGCTACCAGTCCGCGCACGCCGACGGCTTCCTGGGCGGCCTGTTCGCGCTCCTGGCCCTCCGTCTGCCGGCCCGCTTCGAGCTGCGGGCGCTGCTGACCGCCTCCGGGGTGGCCGGCGACGAGATCCTCGCCGAGGGCGCGATGGCTCCGGTCCTGGCGACCCCCTTCGAGGTGGGACTGTCGCTGGGCCTCGCCCGACGGGTGCCGTGAAGGTTCGAGCCGCCAGGCGCCATTCAAGGGTTGATGGACATGCAAGGTGCGGCCGCCCAGGACGAGGAAGTCCCCGACCGCGCTGAGCTTTTCGCGCGATGCCGGGCCGGCGACGAGCGCGCCTGGCGGGAGCTTTTCGACGAGCACTACGCGTTCGTGCACCGGGTGGCGAGGCGGCTGGGAACGCCGGCGAGCGAGGTCGACGACACCTGCCAGGAGGTCTTCGTGGTGGTCTTCAAGAAGATCGGAGACTTCCGGCACGGGCGCTTCACGACCTGGCTGTACCGCGTCGTCGCCAACGTGGTCAGCGACCGCCATCGTCGCCGCCGCTTCCGCGAAGGGCTGCGCGAGCTGGCTGGACGCGTCCTGCCCTTCGCGCTGCCGCCCGCACCGACGCCCGAGACCGCCCTGGGCCAGCGCGACGCCGAGGAGAGCGTGGGCCGGGTGCTGGCGCGGATGTCGCCGATGAAGCGGGAGGTCTTCGCGCTCTACGAGCTGGAGAACCTCTCCGGCGAGGAGATTGCGGAGCGGGTGGGCTGCAAGGTGGAGACGGTGTGGACGCGGCTGTTCTACGCGCGCAAGGAGTTCGCGAGCCTGGCGCGCGAGCTCTTGCCGGACGAGAAGCACGACGTCGCTGTGAGTGGGTGACGCATGGGGCCGAACGACAAAGCGGGACCGCCGCGGCGGCTCTCCGAAGGTGGCGATGGCTCGGCCGAGCACCAGGCCCTGGCCAGCCTCCTCGCGCCCGCCGTGCACCAGCGCGAGCCGACCAGCGAGTCCCGGGAGCGGGTCTGGGCCGGCGTGCGCGCGTCGAGAGCGACGGGACGCGGCTGGCTGTGGCTGACGGTGCCGGCGGCGCTGTGCGGCCTGTTGCTGGGGCTCTTCTTGCGACCGTCGCCGGTCGCGGAACCGGTGGTCCCCGAGTTCGCGCAGAGCTGGGCGACGCTGACGCTGGCTTCGGGAGAGGTCAGCGCCAGCGGTGGCGGGGAAGACTCTTGGGGCCCGGCTGGCGTCGGCGAGGAGCTGGCTTCGGGGACTTCTCTCCGGACGGGGATGGGCGCTCGGGCCCACGTGCGCGTCTTCGAGGATTCGGGGTTGTTGCTCGGCGAAGGCACCGAGGTGAGGTTCGTCTCGGCCGCCACGGGCAACGAGATTCGGCTGGAGCGCGGCTCGCTGGTGGCGACCGTCGCTAAGCCCGCGCCCGGACGGCGTCTGTCGGTCGTCGCCCGGAACGCGAGCATCGAGGTACTGGGCACGCTCTTCGCGGTGGAGTCGGGCGATGGCGTCGCGGTCCGGGTCGGCGAAGGACAGGTGCGGATTGCCTCCGCCTCCGGCGCGGACCAAGAGGTGAGCGCAGGCCAGTGCTGGACGAGCGCCTCGCGCAAGATCGAGCGCTGCCCGCCGCCCGCCGACGAGTCCACGCTCCGCGGGCTCACCCGTCGCGGCGGCCAGGAAGGGCGGATCGTGGTCGACGGTGACCCTGGCCTGCAGGTGGAGGCCGACGGAGTCGTGCTGGGGCGCCCGCCCATCCAGTGGTGGACGCCGGCTCGGTCGCACACGGTGACCGCCCGGTCTGAGAAGGGCGAGGTCATCGAACGCGCGGTCACGGTGGAGCCTCGGGGCGAGGTGCGCGTGGCCCTGCACCGGCCGGCAGCAGGGGCGGCGGCGCCTGCGCCGGAGGCGGCGCCCACGCCCGAGCCCGAGCCGGCTCTCAAGTCCCCGCCTGGCGTACGGTCGCCGTCGGCCTCGGTGGTGGCCTCGCCGCGACATGGACCGGATGGACTGGATGGACGAGATGGACGCGATGGAATGGATGGACCGGCGGAGGCTGCGCCGATTCCAGCGCCGGTCCCGTCGGTAGCAGCTTCGCCTGAGCTGGCGCCGGTCCCGCCCCCGCCCGGCCCCGACGCGCTCTACGCCCAGGCGCTGCGGCTGTCGCGCGACGGGCGCTTTGCCGAAGCGGCGGCGGCCTTCGACTCGCTCTCGCGCCGCGACGACCGCTTCGGGGCGCTCAGCCTCTACGAGCTGGGCCAGCTGCGGCACCGCTCGCTGAAGGACCCGTCCGGCGCCATGGCGGCTTTCGGCGCCTACCGCCTGCGCTTCCCCAGCGGCGACCTGCGGCACGAGGTGGACCTGTCCGCGGTCGAAGCCTCCCTGGCGCTGGGCGACGTGAAGCGTTCGCTGGCCGAGGCCAACCTCTTCTTGTCGGCCTACCCCGCGAGCGAGCGCGCCCGCCTGGTGCTGCGCATCCGCGCCGACCTCGAGCGCGACTCGGGAGACTGTGCCGCCGCGCTCGCCGACTACCAGAGGCTGCTCGACGCCAACCCGCGTGGCGCCGAGGCCGAGGAGGCCTGGTTCGGGGCCGCCCTCTGCGATGCCCGGCTCGGCCACGCCGCCGCTGCCCGCGAGCGCCTGCTGCGCTACCTGGACCGGTTCCCCGCCGGGAAGTTCGCCGCGCAGGCGAAGGAAACGCTCGAGAAATCAAGCCGATAGCTGCTTGCTGTTCGTGGCGTGAAGGTAGGCCGGCCGACGCGCCATTCATGGGCCGACAACAACGAATCACTGGGAGGACCGAACTCATGAAGCACCTGACTCGAAGCTGTCTGGCTTTGGTCGTGCTGGCGCTGGCCGGTTTGCCTGGATGTCCGGGCAACCAGGTCGCCTCGACCTTCGTCGTGACCAAGGACGTCAAGGCCGTCCAGGGTGGCACCGTGGAGGTCACCACCGCCGATAGCGCCGACCTCGCCGGCACCAAGCTGGACATCCCCGCCGGCGCGCTTGGCGCCGACACCAAGATCACTGTCGCTTACCAGAAGGACGCCATCGCGCCCTCCGCCGAGAGCGCGGGCCCGGTGGCCGAGTTCGGCCCGGCCAAGACGGCGTTCTCCACCCCCGCGACCCTGACGCTCCCCTACAAGCTCACCGGCACCCAGAAGCCGGCCAACCTCTACGTCCAGGTCCTCGAGGACGACGGCACCAAGTCGACCCTGGTCGGCACCGTCGATGCCGCCAAGTCGATCATCAGCGTCAAGGTCCGCCACTTCACCCGCTACCAGGCCGCCGCCAAGGCGGGCTGCGCCGCCGACAGCGACTGCAAGACCGACGAGGCCTGCGTCGCCGGCGTCTGCAAGAAGAAGGGCGTCTGCACTCCGGGCCGCGACCAGACCTGCAACGCCGACCCGGCCATCTCCTCGCTCTGGGGACACTGCGAGGACAACGGCACCTGCACCTGCGCCGCCGGCCGCGTCCTCGACTCCAGCGGCAAGTGCCAGAAGACCGCCTGCACCGCCGACTCCGAGTGCGCTCCGGGCCTGGCCTGCCTCGACGGCGACTGCGTCAAGAAGACCGGCTGCACGCCGGGCATGAACCAGACCTGCAACGGCAGCGACCTCGTCTCCTCGATCTGGGGCACCTGCAACGCCGACGGCACCTGCACCTGCAACCAGGGCTTCGCGGTCGATGCCACCACCGGCAAGTGCCAGCCCGTCGGCTGCTCCAGCAATGTCGGCTGCGCCGCCGGCCAGGCCTGCGTCAACGGCAAGTGCGAGTACAGCTGCGCCGCCGGCCAGACCCTGTGCGCCGGGTACTGCGTCGACCTGCAGTCCAGCTCCGCCAACTGCGGCGCCTGCGGCCTGGCTTGCGCCGCCGGCACCGTCTGCAGCGCCGGCGTCTGCGTCGGCTCCGCCACCTGCGCCGCCGACACCGATTGCCCCGCCGGCCAGGCCTGCGTCAACGGCAAGTGCACCGGCTCCGCGCTGACCTGCCAGCAGGCGGGCGGCACCTGCGGCGCGCTCACCGCGGCCGGCGTCGACTGCCCCGCGGGCTTCGTGGCCAACGGCTCGGCCGGCTCCTGCGCCCCCGGCGGCGGCTGCTGCATGCCCTCCACCACCACCTGCGGCGTCGACAGCGAGTGCCCGGCGGGCGAGGCCTGCGTCAGTGGCCAGTGCCAGGTCTCGTGTGAAGCCGCGGGTGGCAAGTGCGGTGCGCTCACCGCGGCCGGCGTGCTCTGCGACCCGGGCTACGAGTCCAACGGCTCCGCCGGCGTCTGCTTCGCCGGCGGCGGCTGCTGCACGCCCAAGACCACCGGCTGCCTCACCGACGCCGACTGCGGCTCGGCCATGCTCTGCTTCGCCGGTGTCTGCGAGCTCTCTTGCGAGGCCGCCGGCGGCCAGTGCGCCTCCCTGACCTCGGCCGGCCTGACCTGCCCGGCGGGCATGGTGGCCAACGGCTCCGCCGGCTTCTGCGGCGTCGGCGCCGGCTGCTGCGTGCCGTCCTTCATCACCTGCTCCGCCGACGCCGACTGCGTCGCGGGCAAGGTCTGCGTCAACGGCCTGTGCCAGGGCGGCTGCGCCGCCGGCCAGACCCTGTGCTCTGGCGTCTGCGTCGACCTCGCCTACAACTCGGCCCACTGCGGCGCGTGCGGCGCGGTCTGCGCGGCGGGCGAGACCTGCAACAGCGGCCTGTGCCAGGCCGGCTCGGCCTGCTCGGCCGACGCCGACTGCGCGGCCGGCGAGGCCTGCGTCGCCGGCTTCTGCGTCGCCCTGGGCCAGACCTGCGAGGCCGCCGGCGGCAAGTGCGGCTCGCTGACCGCCGCGGGCGTCCTCTGCGAGGCGGGCTACGTCGCCAACGGCGCCGCCGGCACCTGCGCCATCGGCGGCAGCTGCTGCACGCCGGCGACCGCGACCTGCGCCTCCGACTCCGACTGCCTGCTGGGCCAGGTGTGCCTCAGCGGCGAGTGCGCGCTGACCTGCGAGGCCGTGGGCGGCCATTGCGGTGCGGTCACCGCGACCGGCGTGACCTGCGAGGCCGGCTTCGTCTCCGATGGCTCGGCCGGCTTCTGCGCCGCAGGCGGCGGCTGCTGCATGCCCGTCACCCCCGGCTGCGCCGCGGACTCCGACTGCGCCGCCGGCCAGTACTGCATCGCCGGCATCTGCGAGCTCTCGTGCGAGGCCGCCGGCGGCAAGTGCGGTTCGCTCACGGCCAGCGGCCTGACCTGCGAGGCGGACTACGTCTCCAACGGCTCGGCGGGCGTCTGCGCCACCGGCGGCGGCTGCTGCATGCCGGCCTCCAGCGCCTGCGCCACCAACGCCGACTGCGCGGCGGGCCAGGTGTGCATCGCCGGCGTCTGCAGGTAGTCGGCAACGAGGTCCACTGAACCCGGGGCCGCCTTCCTCGAAGAGAGGAGGGCGGCCTCGAGCATTGAGGCGGTCCCCTCCGAAACGCCGAGAAGCGCCGAGAAGCGCCGAAACCAGCCCGCGCCGATGTCGGACCCCTGTGATACCAACAGGGGCGCGGGAGAACGACGGATGCGCATCCTCCACACCTCCGACTGGCACCTGGGACGCCCGCTCGAGGAGCGCGATCGGGTCGACGAGCAGCGCGAATTGCTGGGTGAAATCGCGGCCTTGCTCGACGAGCACCGCGTCGACCTGCTGCTGGTGACGGGCGACGTCTTCGACACCGTCAACCCGCCCTCCGCGGCCGAGAAGCTCTTCTACGACGCCATCGAAGACATGTCGCACGGCGGGCGGCGGGCGGTGGTGGTCATCGCCGGCAACCACGACAGCCCCGAGCGCCTGGTCGCCGCCGCGCCGCTGGCCGACCGCTACGGCATCAGCCTGCTCGGCCTGCCGGGCGACGTCCTGCCGGTCCAGGACGAGCGGCCGTTCCTGGTCCGGCGGGTGGCGAGCGGCCCGGCCTTCCTCGAGCTGGGGATCCCCGGCGTGCCGCACGGGGTCTGCCTGGCCGCGCTGCCGTACCCGTCCGAGGCACGGCTGCGCACCGTCCTCGCGGCCTCGCTCGACGAGAAGGCGCAGCAGGCGGCCTACGCCGACCACCTCGCCCGGCTGCTGCGCGAGCTGTCGAAGAACTTCCGCCGCAACACCGTCAACCTCGTCGCCACCCACCTCTTCGTGACCGAGGGGCAGGAGTCCGGCTCCGAGCGTCCCATCCAGCTGGGCGGCGCCTGCGCCGTGCCCGCTAAGGCCTTCCCCAAGGGCGCGCACTACGTCGCCCTGGGTCACCTGCACCGGCCGCAGGAGATCCGCGGGGCACCGTGCGTCGCGCGGTACTCGGGCTCGCCCATGGCCTGCAGCTTCGACGAGGCCGGCCAGGAGAAGTCGGTGGTGCTCATCGACGCCGAGCCGCGCAAGAAGGCTCAGGTCCAGATCCTGCCGCTCAAGAAGGGGCGACGGCTCACGGTCTGGGACGCGGTGGAGGGCTTCGCCCAGGCCCTGGCCTGGTGCCAGAGCGAGCGGGACGCCGGCGCGTGGATCGACCTGGCGGTGCACGGCAAGCTCGACATCGGCGAGGTCCACGAGCTGCGCAAGGCCCGGCCGGAGCTGGTCCGCATCCGCCGCGTCACCGAGGAGACGCGGCTCGCTCCGAGCGGCAGCGCCGCGACCCGCGCGGAGCGCCCGCTCGAGGAGTCGTTCTGCGACTTCTTCCGCCAGCAGAAGGGCGCCGAGCCCGACCCCGAGCTGGTCAAGCTCTTCTGCGAGCTGGCCCAGCAGGACGCCGCCGAGCCCGAAGCTGCAGCCAAGCCGGGGCAGGGCCAGGGACAGGGAGAGGCGGCATGAAGCCCCTGCTCCTGGTCTTCCAGGGACTGCACAGCTACCGCGACGAGGCGACGGTCGACTTCGAGAAGCTGGGCGAGCGCGGGCTGTTCGGCATCTTCGGCCCCACCGGCGCCGGCAAGTCGACCATCCTCGATGCCATCACGCTCGCGCTCTACGGCGAGGTCGAGCGCGTCCAGGGCGGCAAGCGCCAAGGCATCGCCCACCCCGAGGCCGAGGAGATTCGCGTCGCCTTCCGCTTCGAGGCCGGCGCCGGGGTCCGCTACGAGGTCCGGCGCAGCTTCCGCGCCAAGGACGGCCTCATCGACGCCAAGGGCGCGCGGCTCGACCGGCTCGAGGACGGCGGCGTGGCGGTGCCGTTGGCCGACAAGACGACGACGGTGGACGAGGCGGTCGAGAAGGTCATTGGGCTCAAGAGCGAGAACTTCCGGCGGGTGGTGGTGCTGCCGCAGGGCAAGTTCGCCGAGTTCCTGCAGCTGACCGGCGCCAAGCGCCGCGCGATGCTCGAGACCATCCTCGGCCTGGAGCGCTACGGCGAGGCGCTCTACCGCAGGGTCGCCGACCGGCGGCGCGAGGTGCAGAGCCGACTCGACCACGACGCCGGCCTGCTCGAGGCCCTCGCCCACGCGACGCAGGACGCCGTGGAGCAGGCGCGCGCCGCCCGGGACGCGAAGAAGGCGGCGGCGGCCGAAGCCGATGCGGCGCTGGGAAGCGCGGCGGCGCGGCTGCACGAGGCCCGCGCGGTCTTCGCCCTGCAGACCGAGGCGCGCCGCTTGGAGGCGAAGCTCGTGTCTCTGCTGGCCGGGACGCCGGCCGTGGAGGCCCAGAAGGCGGAGCTGGACGCGGCGCAGCGCGCCGAGCCGCTGCGCGCGCTGCTCGCCGAGGTGCACAAGCTGGCCGCGGAGGCGGCGGAGGCCGAGGCCAGGCGACGCGACGCGGAGGCGAAGGAGCAGGCGTGGGCGGGCGACCTGGAGTCGGCCCGGTCCGCGCTCCAGGCGGCGAGCGTGGCGCTCGAGGCCGATGGCCCAAGGCTTTCGGCGCGGCGCGATGAGCTCAAGCAGGCCGAGAAGCTCGAGGTTGAGCACGCCGAGCGCATCCGCGATCTGCAGACGGCCGAACGGGCGCGGGCGAAGGCGATGGAGGCGCTCGCGCAGGCCGAGTCCGAGCGCGCTCGGTTGGAGACCGCGCTGGCCGAGGCGGACCGCCAGGTGACGGCGATCGCCGCGAAGATCAGCCAGACGCAGGTCGATCCCTCTCTGCGCGAGCAGGTCCAGGCGGCCTTCCGGGCCTTGGTCGACCACCGCGAGGCTCAGCGGATCGCCAGGGCCTGTCTCGAGAAGCGCGAGCGCAAGCAGGCCGCGGCCGCCAGGGCGCACACGGAAGCGCAGTCGGCGGCCCAGGCGTCCGCGCTCGCGGCGTCGGCGGCCAAGGAGGGACTGGAGAGGGCCAAGGCACACCGCGAGGCGCGGCCGGGTGACGAGAAGGGCCTGCTCGAGGCGCTCAAATCGGCCAATGCGATCGACAACCTGGTCAAGGCGGTCTGCGACGCCGAACGCGACGTGGCACTGGCTCGCGAGCGGGAAGCCGCGCTGACCGCGCGCGCCGCAAAGCTCGAGGACGATCGGAAGGCGGCGGCGGGAGCGTGCGAGAAGGCGCTCGAGAAGGCGGAGGCGGCGCGCCTGGCGTTCGAGGAGATCGCCCAGCGGGGCGCGGCGGCGAGGCTCTCGTGCCGGCTCGTCGACGGCAAGGCCTGCCCGGTGTGCGGCTCCACCGCGCACCCGGTCCCCGCGCAGGAGGCGGCGCCCGGGGAGCTGGAGGCGGCCAGGAGGGCCCACGACACCGCGAGGAAGGCCGGCGAGAACGCACAGCGCGCGCTCGCCGAGGTCGAGGCGGACCTCAAGAGCGTCCGGGGCTCGCGCCAGGAGGCCGAGGAGGTGTGCCGGCAGGCGATGCAGACGCTCGCGCTGCGCCGCTCGAAGCTGCCCGAGGCGCGGCGGACCGAAGTGGCGCAGGCCCTCGAGGCCTGGCGCATCACCGAGCGCGAGGCGATGGCCCGAGCCGAGGAGTCCTTCCACGCTTGGCAGGTGAGGCTGCAGCAGGTGGAAAAGGAGGCGGGCGCTCTCGGGGAGGCCGCGAACGAGGCTTCCAAGAGGGCGCTGGAGACGGCGACCGCGGCGAGCGCCGAGGAGCGCGCGGCTGCCGAAGCGGGCCACGAGGTCGACGAGGCCCGAGCGAGCGTCGAGGCGCGGCGAGCGGTGCTCGAGGAGCGCCGCGGCGGGCTCGCGGTGGAGGCCATCGAGGCCGAGCAGGAGGCGCTCTCGCGCCGCGAGCGCGAGGCCGCGCAGCTCTCGGTCGCGCGCCAAGCGGTCGACGAGCGCCGGCGCGAATCCGAGGAGGCGCTGCGCGCCAGGGTCGAGGAGTCGGCGCGGCTGGGCGCGGAGCTCGAGGGGCTGGGACGCCGGGCCAAGGAAGCTCAGCCAGGAGCAGGGGAGCCTGCACGAGCGGCTCCAGGCGCTGACGGGTGGCGAGAGCGCCGCGGCGCTACTCGAAGCCTGCGAGCGCTCGCTCGTGGCGCTCGAGCGGACCCTCGCCAGCGCCCGCCAGACGCTGCAGCTCCAGCAGGAGGGCCATCAACGGGCGAGGGAGGCCCTGGCGGCGCAGAAGGCCCGCGCCGAGGCGTCCGGAGAGCAGGCCCGAAAGGCCGACGGTCGGCTGCACCGCGAGCTGGCGAGCCAGCGCTTCGCCGGCGCCGACGCTGCCAAGGCCGCGCTGCGCGAGCGGGCTCGCCGCGACGAGCTCTCGGAGGCGGTGCGCGACCACGAGGACGCCCTGCGCGAGAACGCCGGCGCCCTGGGCGGCGTTCGCGAGCAGCTGGCGGGGCGCAGCGTTCCCGGGTCGGAGGCTCGAGGAGCTGGAGTCGGGCCACGCGGGCGCGGAGGCGTGGGCGCGGCAGGTCCACGAGGAGCTGGGCAAGCTCGATGCGCAGCTGTCGAAGGCGTCTGCCGACCGCTCACGGCGCGAGGAGATCGAGGCGCATCACGGGCGGCTGCTGCCTGAGTTCGAGCGGCTGGCCACGCTGGCCGACCTGGTCGAGGGCCGCAAGCTGGTGGAGTTCATGGCCGAGCAGGAGATCCAGACCATCGCCGCCACGGCCTCGGAGCGGCTGCGCACGCTCACCTACGGCCGCTATGAGCTGGTGCCCCACCAGGACGACAAGCGCGGGTCGGCCGGGTTCTCGGTCCGCGACAACCACCATGGTGGCTTGGAACGCCCGGTGGGCTCGCTCTCTGGCGGCGAGACGTTCCTGGCCTCGCTGGCGATGGCGCTGGCGCTGTCGATGCAGATCCAGCTCCGGGGAGAGCAGCTCAGGTTCTTCTTCCTCGACGAGGGCTTCGGGACGCTCGATGCGGTCACGCTCGACGTGGCGATGGGGGCGCTCGAGCGCCTGCAGGCCGAGGACCTCACCGTGGGCGTCATCACGCACGTCGACGACGTGCGCGCCCGCATGCCCAGGCGGCTGGTGGTCACTCCGGCACGGCCGGGTGGGCCGGGGAGCCGGGTGCGGATTCGAGGAAGGGTAGGCCCGAGCCGCAAGCGTGAGCGCGCGGGCCTCCTCCAGCCCTGTGCAGTGATGAGGAACGAATCGAGCACAGAAAGGCATCGGGTCGGCGGGGGCGAGCAGTCGAGCCGCAAGCGTGAGCGCGTGGGCCTCCTCCAGCCCTGTGCAGTGATGAGGAACGAATCGAGCACAGAAAGGCATCGGGTCGGCGGGGGCGAGCAGTCGAGCCGCAAGTGTCAGCGCGCGGGGATGGTTGTGCCCCGTGCAGTGAAAGGGTCGCGTCGAGCACGTCCAGCTGTGGCCGCGCCCCGAGCCGCAAGTGTGTCAGCACGGGCCTCCTCGCGCCCTGTGCAGTGACGGCCACGAGTCGAGCACGGTCAGGCAACAAGATGGCGCTGATTCCACGGACCCAGCCGCAGTTGTCGCGGGTGCGGCTCGGCGGTGCTCTTCGGAATGCTAAAGGTATGTCAGCGTTCGCCGACAAGGTGGCGTGGCGCTCGCGCCGTCGAGGTGCAAGAGGCGAAGGGGGCCATACTCGACTCGCGGCCTCATCACTGCCCAGGGCACAACCATCCCCGACGCGCTGACGCTTGCGGCTCGCTTCGTGCGACCGGCGCCAACTTGTTGCTTGCCCGTGCTCGATTCGTTGCCGGTCACTGCCCAGGGCTGGAGGAGGCCCGCGCGCTCACGCTTGCGGCTCACGGTCGCGGTCGCCGTCGTCGTCGGGCCCCTCGATGCGGTCCAGCTTCCGGTAGATGGTGCGCGCGGCGATGCCCAAGAGCCGCGCGGCCAGGGTCTTGTCGCCCTTGGTGTGCCGCAGGGTTTCCTGGATCACCTTGAGCTCGATCTCCTCCATCGGCGTGCCGATGGGGATGACGATGTGCCGCTCGCTGCCCGAGGCTCCGCCGCGCACCGAGTCGGGAAGGTCCTCGAGCTCGATGGTGCTTCCACGGCAGAGCACCACCGCCCGCTCGACCGCGTTCTCCAGCTCGCGCACGTTGCCCTTCCACTCGTACGCTTCCAGCCGCTCCAGCGCCGCCTTCGAGAAGCCTGCGAGCGGCTTCTGGTTCTTCTGCGCGCAGATCTTCAGGAAGTGGTTGGCGAGCAGCGGGACGTCCTCGCGCCGCTCGCGCAGCGGCGGCAGGGTGACGCTGACCACGTTGAGCCGGTAGTAGAGGTCGTCGCGGAACTTGCCCTGGTCCGCCAGCGCCTTCAGGTCCTTGTTGGTGGCCGCGACGACGCGCACGTCCACCTTGATCGGCCCGGTGCCGCCCAGCCGCTCGATCTCCCCCTCCTGCAGCACGCGCAACAGCTTGACCTGGACCGACGGCGACATCTCGCCGACCTCGTCCAGGAACAGCGTGCCCCCGCTCGCCCGCTCGAAGCGGCCTTCCTTGCGCGCGATGGCCCCGGTGAAGGCCCCGCGCTCGTAGCCGAACAGCTCGCTCTCGAGGATGGTCTCGGGGATGGCCGAGCAGTTGATGGGCACGAACGGCCCCGGGGCCCGCGGCGAGGCGTCGTGGACCGCCCGGGCCACGAGCTCCTTGCCCGTCCCGCTCTCGCCCAAGAGCAGCACGGTGGCCGTCGACGGCGCGGCCTGCTTGATGGTGTCCATCACCGCCCGGAAGGACGGGCTCTGGCCGATGATGGCCCGCTTGCCGCCGACGCTCACCTCCGCCAGCCGCTCCTTGAGGGCCTTGTTCTCCTCGATGAGCGCCGCCTTCTCCGCGGCCTGGCGCACGACCTTGACGATGGCGGCGCGCTTGAGCGGCTTGGTGATGAAGTCGTAGGCCCCTTCCTTCATCGCCTGCACGGCGGTCTCCACGGTGCCGTAGGCGGTGATGAGCACCACCTCGGTCTCCGGGCGCACCGTCTTGGCGGCCTTGAGCAGGTCCGCCCCGCTCATCCCCGGCATCATCAGGTCGGTGATGAGCACCGGCACCCGCTCCCGCCGCAGCAGGTCGAGCGCGTCGGTGCCGTTGCTGGCCGACAGGGTGCGGAAGCCCTCCTTCTGCAGGATGCGGGTGAGCGACTCGAGCACGCCGCGGTCGTCGTCGACCACCAGCACCAGCGGGGCGTCGGGTCCGGGCGCCGGGGTCGCCGGGGCGTCGCCGGGCGCGGCGGAGGAGGAGGGGACGGAAGAGTCGCTCATGGAGGCTCGGGAGATAGAAAGGCCCGGCCACCCCTCAACAGGGCGGCCGGGCCTGGGATTCCCGGACGGCAGGCCTACGGAGTCACGGCCTTGCACTCGAGGAAGATGACCCACTTCGACTTGCACTCGAGGCCCGCGCAGCAGTCGGGGCCGGTGCTGCAGTCGGCGCCCTCGCCCTGGCAGCAGATGGGGTCGGACCAGCAGTTCTCGTCGCCGCAGTCGAGCTTGCCGTTGTGGTTGTTGTCGATGTGGTCGTCGCAGATCTCGGTGCAGTCCGACGTGCCGACGCAGTCCGTGTCGGAGCAGTCGATGATGTTGTCGCCGTCGTTGTCCTTGCCGTCGCTGCAGTTACCCTCGCCCGGGGCGCAGCTGAAGCCGGAGAGCATGCAGTTGCAGTCGGGGCCGCAGGTGCCGAGGCTGAGCAGGCAGCACATCATGATGTCGCTGCACGCCGCCGTGCCCGTGCTGGGATCGGCCGAGCAGTCCATGGTCGTGCCGCAGTTGGGGTCGGTGGCGCAGGCGGGGTCGGAGCAGCAGGACTGGACGTCGGCGCAGTCGGTCAGGCCGTTCTTGTCGTCGTCGAGGCCGTTCGAGCAGTTGGTCTCGGCGCTGGTCTGGCAGGCCGCGTTGGTGCCGCAGGGGACGCGGTCGGCGCAGTCGGTCATCCCGTTGTTGTCGTCATCGACGTTGTTGGTGCAGTTCTCGTAGATCTTGCATTTCGGGTCGTCGGTGCAGGCCGTGTCGTTGCAGTCGGTGTAGCCGTTGAGGTCGTCGTCGATGTTGTTGTTGCAGTTGCCGACCTCGGTCTTCTTGCAGAATCTGCTCGTTGACGCAGGCCTGGTCGAGGCAGTCCTTGGCGCCGTTGCCGTCGTCGTCGATGCCGTTGTTGCAGATCTCCTTCACGCAGCCCTGGTAGCCGCTGCAGATGGCCTCGGTGCAGTGTGGCGGAACGCAGTAGCCAACGCAGGCCGCGCTGGTCTTGCAGGCCGCGGTGCCGCAGTCGTTGGGGGCGGTGCAGTTGGCCTGGCACTTGAGGTGGCTCTTGCACTCGCCATCAGCGCAGTCGGCCAGGGCGTCGCCGTCGTTGTCGATGCCGTCGTCGCAGATCTCGCCGAACTTGCAGCTGGCGTTCTGGGCGCAGGCGCCGTCGGCGCAGTCGATGTCGCCGTTGCCGTCGTCGTCGACGCCGTTGGTGCAGTTCTCGGCGCCGATGACGCAGGCGGGGCTGCTGACGCATTCGGAGTCGGCGCAGTCGGTGGAGTTGTCGCCGTCGTTGTCGAGCTTGTCGTCGCAGACCTCGGTCTTGCAATAGGTCTGGTTGGTGCAGTCGGAGTCGGCGCAGTCGGTCTGGCCGTCGGTGTCGTCGTCCACCTTGTTGTCGCAGACCTCCGTCTTCGTCTTGCACTTCGCGTCGTCCTTGCAGTCGGTGTCGGCGCAGTCGGTCTTGCCGTCTTCGTCGTCGTCCACGTCGTTGCCGCACACCTCGCTGATGCCGGTGCAGTACGGGTCGGTCGAGCAGTCGAGGTCGGCGCAGTCGACGCGCTTGTCGCCATCGTCGTCCTTGCTGTTGTCGCAGATCTCCGGGGGCTTGCCGGCGTCTGCTCCGCCCGCGTCGGCCTTGCCGGAGGGTGTCTTTCCACCGCAGGCCCCCAGCAGGAAGAGCGCGGAGGCAGCGAGCAGGGCAACCATGAACGAGCGAGACGACATGGAAGACTCCTCTTTCTTCAGGGGCTTGGCGGGCTCCTGGCAGCCCGGTCGTGCGAAGGGCCGAAAGTCTACTGGCACGTGACACGGCTTAGCAAGCCGGCGACCCCTGCCTCGGCAGGGTGAGCGCGAGGGGCCGGACGGGCTGATTCGAGAGCGGGGCCGGGGGGCGGTGTGGCTGCTCGACCTGCGCGAGTGGCTTGAGCCGGTCGCTCGTCTCGCCTATCCTCGGTTGGACAACTGGGCCCTTGTTGAAAGGGATTCGAACTCGCGCGAACCGCCTGCTTCCCGCCGCTTCCCGACCCGGGCGAGTCGCGCCTTCGAAACTGGCGAACTCATGACCCTGACCTCCCGCCGCCTCCTGCAGGCGGCCCTCGCGCTCACTGCGTGGCTTGGGCTGTGCCCCGTGGCCTTCGCGGTGCAGTACGAGACCGACATCGACATCGACAACGAGTCCGACCTCTACGACCTGGCATCTCGCGAGGAGATCAGTCCTGAGACGTTGGAGACGCTCGTCGAGCTGCTCAACGACGGCGTGGACCTCAACACCGCCAGCCGCGAGGAGATTCGACGAGCTTCCCCGGCCTGACGTACGAGGACGTGGACGCCATCCTCAAGTACCGCGACCAGACGCGCATCGCCGACCCGGCGGACCTGGTGGCTGCGGCCGCCATCACCCAGGAGCAGCTGCTGCACATCGCGGCCTTCCTCGTGCTGGGCGACCCGAGCAAGGTGCCGCTGGGGGGCCGGCTGCGGCTGATGGCCGCCTACTCCAGCGACGACTACACCGGCGAGACCACCGGCGCCTACAAGGTGTCGAAGGCGACCCAGTATCCGCCGGCGTTCCTGCAGGCCAAGGTCAAGGGACCGCTCAACCTGACGGCGGGCCTGGCGATGGCGACCACCCGCTCCCGCCTGGCCTGGCTGCACTACTCGCTCGAGCAGGACCGGCTGGTGGCGAGCCAGCCCTACAACTTCCACGTCCCCAAGTACTACGTGCAGTGGAAGAACTCGATGTTCCAGGTGGTGGCGGGCACCTTCCGCCTGGGGTTCGGCCAGAAGCTGACCCTGGACAACACCTCGCGGTCGGCCACTCCCAACGGCGTCTACCCCGACGACAAGATCAACGTCCCCTCCGAAGACCTCAAGCTCGATCCCTTCAGCGGCGACGGGATCTACGTCACCCGCGACTACTCCTGGAGCGACGCGTTCCGCGGCGTGGCGGTCAGCGCGCGGCACATCCCCCTCGGCGGCCCGGAGCTGGCGCTGCACGCCTTCGGCTCCTACCAGAGCCGCAGCATCTACCAGTACGAGATCTTCGATCGGCGCCAATGCGATGACCCGCACTCCCTCGAGAGCAACTGCTCCGCGCCGGTGATCGGCGTGGCGGACGACCCCGAGGCCTACTTCGTCTTCTCCACCCTTCCCGAGGTCTACGACGAGCTGGCCGCCGGCGGGAACGTCACCGTCCAGTTCACCCCCAGCGCGCACCTGGGCGTCAGCGGCTACTACGCGCAGGACATCTGGGGCGACGCCGGGATCCTGCAGCTCGACTTCCAGGAGTGGTCCAGCCGGCCCTACGGCGGCTCCTTCGGCGCGGTGGGCATCGACGGCGCGGCGAAGGCGGGGCACGCGAACCTCTTCGCCGAGGCGACGCGCACCTTCAACGCCATGCCCGGCAAGGTCGGGGGCGGCGGCTGGGGTGGTCTGGTGCGCATCGTCGGCGACGTCCAGAAGACCCACGAGCTCGAGGGCTCGGTCCGCTACTACGACCGCGGCTTCGTCAACCCCCTGGGCCGGCCCCTGGCCAACCCCGACAAGTTCGAGGGGCAGCGCGCCCGCAACGAGGCCGGGGCGAAGGTCAAGTACACCGGCAAGCCCACCGAGGACTGGAAGGTCCGCGCCGACGTCGACTTCTCGATCTGGCCCGAGGATGGCCGGGCCGCGGGGACCGCAGGGCTGACCAACCTCGACCTCTACCTGCGCACCGACTTCGTCGGCTGGCGCCGGGCCAAGGTCTCGCTGGGGGCCCGGTACCGCAACAAGGACCTCGGGAACAGCGCCCGAGGCGAGTGCTACGAGTACCCCACTGAATACGACGAGGACAGCCAGCCGCTGCCTTGCCGGGGCGAGACCTGGCGCTTTGCGGTGGCGGCCAGCTACGCGCCCCTGGGAAAGAAGCTGAGCCTGGCTGCCGAGTACCAGCACCACCTCCTCGACGATCCCGACTACCCGGACACCTTCCGGCAGGACCTGCGGGCCTGGGTGCAGGTCACCTCCCAGCCCGTGGATCAGCTCATCCTGCGCTGGCGCCTCAAGTACCAGGACGAGTCCATCGACAATCCGCTGAAGCTCGAGACCGTCCTCTGGACCTACCTCGACGTGGGCGTGCTGCCCATGTCCAACAGCAGCCTGGAGCTGCACGTGCGCTACGACCTCTACTCCTTCCTCGACCAGCGCGAGTCCACGACCAAGCGGCATTCCCCGATCCAGCATCGCTTCCGCCTCGAGCTCGAGGCCCGCTTCTAGGGACCCCCATGACACCTGACCTCAAACTGCGGTTCGTCCTCCTCGCGCTCGCGGCCCTCGGCCTCGCTCCCGCCTGCGGCACCACCAAGAGCGAGCAGCGCTACAGCAAGGCCCAGGCGGCCCAGTCGCTGGCGCGCTTCGAGACCGGCGGCCTGGAGCTGGGCGAGTTCAGCATCGACGGCGACGCGGCGGTCACCGACGGCGACACCGTCCGCGTCAAGGGGCTCAAGGCCTCGCTGCGCCTCATCGGCATCGACACCGAGGAGATCGTCCACCACGTCGAAGAGCGCCGCTCGATGGACTCGATGTCGTGGGATGAGTACACGAAGAAGATGAGGGGCAAGTCGGCCCGGCCGGTGAAGATGGCGACGCCGGTGGGCTACGACGCCATGGCCTTCGCTCAGAGCTTCTTCAAGGGCGTCAACAAGGTGAAGCTCGAGCGCGACACCCCCGGCGAGATCCGCGACTACTACGGCCGCTACCTGGCCTACGTCTTCGCCGAGAAGAACGGCAAGTGGGTCAACTACAACGTCGAGGCGGTGCGCGCCGGCATGGCGCCGTACTTCACCAAGTACGCGTTCTCGCGCCGGTTCCACAACGAGTTCGTCGAGGCCCAGAAGCAGGCCCAGGCCCTCAAGCTCGGCATCTGGGACCCGAACAAGAAGCACTACCCGGACTACGAGGAGCGCCTGACGTGGTGGAACTCGCGCGCCGAGGTGATCGCCGCGTTCGAGAAGGAGATGGAGACGCACGAGAACTACATCGCGCTCACCCGCTGGGACACCGCGCGGCGCCTGAACAAGAAGATCGGCCAGGAGGTGGTGCTCCTGGGCTCGGTCGGCGACATCCGCATGGGCGACACCGGCCCCACCATCGTCAAGCTGGCCCGCAGCCGCTCCAGCGACTTCGACGTCGTCTTCTTCGACAAGGACCTGTTCCTGTCCAGCGAGCTCTCGAAGATGAAGGGCGAGTACGTCCGCGTCCGCGGCTTCATCCGCCGCTACAAGGACAAGGCGCGCGGCCAGGAGAAGCTGCAGATGGTCGTCACCGCTCCGGGCCAGGTGATGCTCCCCGACGACCAGATGGACGACCTGCTCGCCGGCGGCACCGGCCGCAAGGTGGACGCGGTGCCGGCCGAGAAGGGCGCCGTCAAGAACACCGGCCCCCGCAAGGCAGGCGACCCCGAACCCGCCGCCGGCGAGGCCAAGGGCACCGTCAAGGTGGTCAAGACGGACTCGGGCGACGCCAAGGACCTGCCCGAGGTCCCCAACCGCACCGTCGACGGCCGCCGCAAGGGCCCGCTCGACCTGGGCGACGCCGACCAGGCCGAGGTCGACTTCAGCCCGCGCGACGGCAAGGGCCTGCTCGACCTGGGCGACGCCAACCAGTCCGGCGACCTCGACTTCTCGACCCTGGGCGACGGCGCCGACTACTAGGCCGTAGACCCTTGGCTGCAGGCAGCACGCAGACCGCTCCTTCAAACTCGTTGCAGGACTCCAGGCCGACAGCATGCAGGAATACCCAATGACCAACCGCTCGCTTCGTCTCCTCGCCGCGCTCGCCTTCGCCTCAGCCCTCTCCGCCTGTCCGCCCCCGTCCTCCAACACCGCCTGTACCGGGCTGGTGGCCGGTGATCTGGTGATCACCGAGTACATGAACAACCCGGACGGCACCGACAGCGGCAAGGAGTGGTTCGAGATCTACAACGCCACCTCCAAGGAAGTGGACCTGCGCGGGGTGACCATCGGCTTCGCCAAGGTCGACGGGTCGTCCTCCAAGACGCACTCGGTGACCGCGGGCAAGGTGGCCGCTGGCGGCTACTTCGTCTTCGGCGACGCCGAGACCGCCAGCAAGCCGGCCTGGGAGGACTACAGCTACGGCGAGAAGCTGGGCGCGAGCGGCATGTCCAACAGCTCGGGTCAGATCTTCATCAAGTGCGGCGCGGCGAAGGTGGACGAGGTCACCTGGGATGCGGCCAGCCCCAGCGGCAAGGCGCGCGAGCTGGACGGCAAGATCGTCCCGGACTCGTCGACCAACGACAAGGCCGAAAACTGGTGCGACGCCACCACCACCCTCGAGGGCAACGACCTGGGCACGCCCGGCGAGGCCAACGACGCCTGCGCCTCGTCGGCCAACTGCATCGGCGAGGGCGGCGCCAGCCGTACCGTGGTCAGCCCAAAGGAGGGCGAGCTGGTGATCACCGAGTTCATGGCCCGCCCGGCCACCGCCATCAGCACCACCGGCGAGTGGGTCGAGGTCTACGCCACCGTCGACGTGGACCTGAACGGCCTGACCCTGTCGAGCGGCACCAAGAAGACCCTCATCGCCGCCAACGAGTGCCTCGCGGTCGCCGCCGGCACCTACTTCGTGCTGGCCAAGACCGACGACCCCACCCAGAACGGCGGCCTGCCCACCCCGGCGGCGCTCTTCAACTTCGACCTGACCAACGACCCGACCGCCGCGACCGACATCTCGCTCAAGAAGGGCGAGACGCTCATCGACCAGGTCTGGTACGAGGCCTCGACCGAGGGCATCGCCAGCCAGCTCGACACCTGCAAGCTCGACCCCTACGTCTCGGCCTGCACCGACCCGTGCAAGAACGACGGCAGCTGCGCCAGCGCCGCCAGCGCCAACGACAACCAGCTCGCGTTCTGCAACGGCGAGGTGGCCTGGGGCACCGGGACCGAGAAGGGGAGCCCGGGCGAGGCGAACGCCGTGTGCGCCAACGCGCCGGACATCAAGAAGTGCGCCGAGAACGGCGCCGACCGCGACGTGGTCCGCCCAACCATCGGCGACATCGCGATCACCGAGATCATGACCAAGCCCGCCGGAGCGGCCGACTTCCAGGCCTGGTTTGAGGTCTACGTGAACAAGGAGATCGACCTGAATGGCTTGGAGCTCTCCAACGGCAAGTCCAAGCAGGTCCTCGCCCCGCGCGACTGCCTCAAGGTGGCGGCCGGCAGCTACGTGGTCTTCGCCCGCTCGCTCGCGGCGACCGAGAACGGCGGCCTGCCCCAAGGCGCGGTGGTCGGCACCTTCGGCTTCGACCTGCCGAGCACCGGCGGCACCCTCACCCTGACGCTCGACGACGGCCTCATCGTGCTCGACACGGTCAACTACCTGCCGGCGACCTCCGGCCAGTCCACCGCGCTCGACGCCTGCAAGGCCGACCCGTACTCGGTGCCGGCGTGCACCGACGCCTGCAAGGCCGACCAGTCCTGCCCGGCCGCTGCGACCTCCAACGACGACCCCGTCACCTTCTGCCTGGGCACCAAGGAGTACGGCAACGCCAACAACAAGGGCACGCCTGGCGAGGCCAACCCCATCTGCCCGCCGGTCGTCGACCCCACCAAGTGCATGGACAACGGGACGCAGCGCGCCTCGGTCCCGCCGACCGTGGGCTCCCTGGTCGTCACCGAGATCATGGCCAGCCCCACCGGCACCGACGACCTGCTGGAGTGGTTCGAGGTCTACGTGAAGGCTGACGCGGACCTGAACGGCCTGGTGCTCGCCAACGGCTCGACTCCGTCGTCGGGGAAGACCACGCTCTCCTCTGAGAACTGCATCAAGGTGACCAGGGGCCAGTACCTGGTGTTCGGGCGGGTCACCAACCCGGTCTCGAACGGCGGCATCGAGCAGATGGCCGGGGTCTTCGGGTTCGGCCTCTCGTCGCAGGGCTCGGTGGTGCTCAAGCACGGCGTGGACGTCATCGACTTCGCCCTCTACACCGCCGCCAAGGAAGGGGAGGCTCTGCAGCTGGGGACCACCGGGAGCGAGCCGGACGCGTCCACCAACGACGCCACCACGGCCTTCTGCTCGGCCACCGAGGGCTACGGCACCACCGACAACTTGGGGACGCCCGGCCTGGCCAACGGCATCTGCGAGCCGCCCATCGACCCGGACACCTGCACCGACAGCGGGCAGACGAACCCACGTGCGGTGGTCAAGCCCGCCGTCGGCGACCTGGTCATCTCCGAGGTGATGGCCTCGCCCACGGGCACCCAGTCGAACAAGGAGTGGGTCGAGGTCTACTTCAAGAAGGACGTGGACCTGAACGGCGTGGAGTTCGCCATCGGGACGACCTCCTTCCAGATCCTCTCCAAGACCTGCATCAGGCCCGGGGCGGGCGGCTACGCCATCCTGGCTCGCAGCGCCGACCCGCTGGTCAATGGCGGCCTGACCAACGTCGCGGCCACCTTCGACGGCGACCTGTCAGGTACCGGCGCCACGCTCTGGCTGACCCGGGACGACAACGTCATCGACAAGGTGACCTACTCCGCGGCGACCAGCGGCACCAGCCTGCAGTTGGCTTCGACCAAGCTCGACGCCACCGAGAACGACTCGGCCACGTCCTGGTGCCCGGCCGATGCCACGGCGACCTACGGCACCACCACCACCGACCACGGCACTCCGGGCACCGCTAACGGCGCGTGCCTGTGCGCCGGCAGCACCTGCGGCGCCGAGACGCCCTGCAACCCGACCAACGGCGCCTGCGAGTGCACCGCCAACTCGTGCGTGTTGCCCAAGAGCTGCGACATGGCGACCAAGCAGTGCGTCACCGTCGACCCGAACCAGTGCACCGACTCCGGCACCGGAACCTCGCGGCCGATGGTGGTCCCCGCGGCGGGCGACCTGGTCATCAGCGAGTACATGGCCAACCCGAACGTGGTCGCCGACTCCAGCGGCGAGTGGATCGAAATCTACGTGAAGACCGACGTGGACCTGAACGGCGTGCAGCTCACCATCAACACGTCCAAGTACGCGCTCGCCGCGGGGGCGACCTGCGTCAGGCCCGGAGCGGGCAAGTACGTGCTGGCCGCGCGCAGCGACGTCGCCGCCACCAACGGCGGGCTGCCTGCGGTGCAGGCGGTCTTCTCCACCGACCTGACCAACAGCGGCAACCCGCAGACGCTGACCCTGTCGCGCGACACGGTGACCATCGACACGGTGACGACCATCCAGCCCGCCACCGCGGGCGCCTCCAAGCAGCTGGCGAACACGATGCTCGACGCCACGAGCAACGACACCGCGGCCAATTGGTGCAACACCGCCACCGGCGTCACCTACGCCAGCGACGGCAACCGCGGGACGCCGGGCCTCGCCAACGGGACCTGCCCGTGACCGTCTCGGTACTACGCTGGGCCGCCGCGCTCGCGGGCGCGGCGGCCGCGCTCCTGCTCTCGGGCTGCCCCGGCGGTGGCTCGAGCTGCGGGCCGACCTCGGGAACGGTGGTGGAGGTGGTCGACGGCGACACCGTCTATCTCTCCACCGGCGAGAAGATCCGCTACCTGATGGTCGACGCCCCCGAGATCACCAAGGGCCACAACGACTGCTACGGGCAGGAGGCGGCCGCCTTCAACAAGGACATGGTCCTCGACCAGACGGTCACGCTCACCTACGACAAGGAATGCACGGACAAGTACGGCCGCCTGCTGGCGTACGTCTCGTTCGAGGGCCGTGAGGTCAACTCGCTGCTGGTGGAGCGCGGCTTCGCCTGCGTGCTGCACATCCCGCCCAACGGCGAGGACCGGGTCGACGAGTTCAAGACGCTCCAGGCGGATGCCAAGTCCGCCAAGAGGGGCGCCTGGGGCTCCTGCAATCCGCTGCCGCCCGCCTGCAAGTGAGCCGGCCCTCCCCGCTGCCCCCTCCCAACTGCGGGAGGGGGTTCGCTGGTTGCCTTCGGCTTCCCTGGTCGGAGCTGCTCGTATTGCTCACGATCCGCTGACGGTCGCCTCGGCGAGCCTCAAGGTCGGCGCGGCCACGCTGCCACGGAACTCGAGATCGTTCCCCACCGCGTCGATCGCCTGCAGCAGCTTGAGGAAGTGCCCGCCCACCGTGACCTCCTGGACCGGGTAGGCGAGCTCGCCGTTCTCGATCCACAGGCCGTTGGCGCCGCGGCTGTAGTCGCCGGTGACGGTGTTGACGCCGCGGCCGAGCATCGCGGTCACGTAGAAGCCCTGCTTGATGGGCTTGAGGATCTCCTCGGGCGTGAGCGAACCCTTCTCCAGGTAGAAGTTGTTCAGGCCGATGGAGGGCAGGCTCGCGTAGCTGCGCGCGGCGTTGCCGGTGGTCCGCGTCTTCGCCTTGCGCGCCGTCTGGCAGTCGTAGAGGAAGGCCTTGAGCACGCCCTTCTCGACGACGGGAGTGCGCCGGGTGGGCACGCCCTCGCCGTCGAAGGGGCTCGTGCCCATGCCGCGCGGGAGCAGGCCGTCGTCGACCACCGTCACCGACTCCGGGGCGATCCGCTCGCCGAGCTTGCCGGCGAGGAAGCTCGACTTCTTGAAGACGAGGTCGCCGTTGACCGCGCCTGCGAGCCCGCCGATGAACGAGGCGGCCATCCAGGGGTCGAAGACGATGGGGACCTGGGCGGTCTTGACCTTCCGGGCCCCCAGCATCCGCACCGCGCGCTTCGCCGCGGTCCGGCCGATGGCCTCCGCGGGCTCGAGATCGGCGAGGAAGCGCCGGTTGTCCATCCAGTACGCCGTCTGCAGGCCACCCGCCTCGTCGGCCGCGACCGGCGCGGCCCAGACGTAGACGGAGGTGGAGCGGACGCGGCCGGTGACGCCCTCGCTGTTGCAGAAGAAGACCTCGCTCGTGCCGCTGCCGGCGCCGACCGACTCGAGGACCTTCACCCGCGGGTCATGGCCCTTGGCGGCCTTCTCGGCCTCGAGCGCGGCCTTGACCAGCCAGTCACCCGGCAGCGCCTCGACGGCGGGATCGAACAGCTCCAGGTCCTGGGTGACGCGGCCCGCGAGGTCGGCCTTGAGGGGCAGGCCGTTGTGCTTGTCGGGCGCGGCGATGCGCGCGGCGGCGATGGCCCGGTCGACGAGCTCCTCGGCCCGCGAGGGATCCAGCTCGCTCGTGTAGGTGAAGCCCAACCGGTGGTCGACGATGACCCGCAGGCCGAGGCCCTTCGACCCCGCCTGGGTCAGGTCCTCGACCTCTCCGTCGCGGACCTTCACGTCGCTCGATCGGCCGGACTCGAGCCAGGCTTCGGCCTGGTCCGCGCCGCGGCGGCGGGCGCGCTGGGCGAGCTTCTTGGCGAACTCTTCGTGGGTGCTGTTGCTGCTGGCGGCGGTCTTGGCGGTGGTGGTCATGGGAGCCCCTCTCAGGTCATCGGCCGCGCGGCCACCTTGGTGCCGCCCACGGTGACTTCATCGATCTTCACGGTCGGCAGGCCCACGCCCACCGGCACGCTCTGGCCGTCCTTGCCGCAGGTGCCGATGCCCGGGTCCGGCTTGGGGTCGCAGCCGACCATGGAGACCTTCTTGAGCGCCTCGGGCCCGACGCCGATGAGGGTCGCGTTCTTGACCGGCGCGGTCAGCTTTCCGTCCTCGATGAGGTAGGCCTCGCTCACCTCGAAGACGAAGTTGCCGTTGGAGATGTCGACCTGGCCGCCGCCGAACTGGGCGCAGTACAGGCCGCGCTTGACCGAGCGCACGATGTCCTCGGGCGTGTCGTCGCCGGGGGCGAGGTAGGTGTTGGTCATGCGCGGCAGCGGCGCATGGCGGAAGCTCTGCCTCCGGCCGGAGCCGGTCGGCCGGGCCTTCATCAGCTTGGCGTTGAGCGAGTCGTACAGGTACCCGCGCAGCACGCCGTTCTCGATGAGGACCTTGTACTCGCCGGGGAAGCCCTCGTCGTCGACGTTGATGGAGCCGCGGGCGTTGGCCATGGTGCCGTCGTCGATGACGGTCACCTTGTCGCTGGCGACCTTCTGGCCGACCTTCCCGGCGAAGAGGCTGGTGCCCTTGCGGATGAAGTCGGCCTCCAGGCCGTGGCCGACCGCCTCGTGCAGGAGCACGCCGCTCCAGCCGGGGGCGAGGACCACCGTCTGGGGACCGGCCGGCGCGTCGACCGCGCCGAGGGTCGAGACCGCCTGGCGCACGGCTTCGCGCGCGACGGCTTCGGGCGTGAACGTCTCGAAGAAGGAGAAGGGGACGCGCCCGCCGCCGCCGTGGGAGCCGGTGCGGCGCTCGCCGTCCTTGCCGACGACCACTACCGAGACGTGCAGGCGGCACAGGTCCTGGGTGTCCTCGGCCCAGCGGCCGGCGGAGTTGGCGACGCAGATCCGCTTGGTCACGTCGGCGTAGGTGGCGGTCACCTGCGTCACTCGGGGATCGGCCGCGCGGGCGGCCTTCTCGGCGCGCTTGAGCAGGTCGGCCTTGCGCTCGAGGTCGACCGAGGCGAGGGGAGGCAGCACGGCGTAGTGGCGGGGCAGGTGGGCGCGCGAGACGCGGACCGCCTGGTCCGAGCCGCCGCCGGAGGCGATGAGCGCCGCGGTGCGCGCGGCGCGGTCGAGCGCGGTGCCGTCAAGGTCGTCGGAGTAGGCGTAGCCGACCTGGGCCCCGCGGACCGCGCGCACACCCACGCCCTCGGACTCGCCGACCTGGGCGCTCTTGATGCGGTGCTCGTCGAGGACGACGGCGCTGCTGGTGCCCTTCTCGACGTAGACCTCGGCGAGCTCCGCCCCGCGCGAGAGGGCCAGGCCCAGCAGGCGCTCGAGGACGACGGACGGGAGCAGCGGCGCCGGGGCCGGGACGACCAGCGGCCGGGCGAGCGCTGGGGCCTTCGCCGCGCGGCGCGCCGTGGACTTCCTCTCCTTCTTCTCCGTCTGGGGCATCTCGCACCTCGCTCGAGTGACCGGACCTTCCAGGGTCCGGACCAAATCATGGCAGCGCTGCCGCTAGGAAGCTTGGATGCGGCGCCGCGCCGGCCGCTGCGCGCCGGGTCGGGGTGGGGCGCCTGCCAGAAGAATCTTGAAGGCAGCGGCGGCAGCAACGCGTTCGTTCCGTTACACTGACTCTCGCCAACACGCGTACGCGGCCAATTCTTCGACCACCCGGGGCCCGCGACACGGAGGAGCGGTGCGGCTGACGGTTTTGTATTGCGACACGCGCGGCCTGTCTCGAGGCCTCGAGTCGGACGAGCTTCCAGACCAAGACGAGGGCGCGGTCGAGCCGGTGGCGCGCGTGTTGCGCAAGGCGGGCCACGAGGTCCGCTCGCTCGGGCTCACCTTCGAGTCGCTGGAGGCCATGCCTCGCGCGCTCGCCGGCTGCGACGCGGTGGTCAACCTCTGCGACGGGTCCGGTGTCGACGGCACGGTCGGGCCTGGCGCTCCGGCGCTGCTGCAGCAGCTGGGCATCCCGTTCACCGGTTGCTCCGCCGACCCCTACCTGCTCCTCATCGACAAGGCCCGCGTGCGCGAGGTGCTCGCCCGCACGGGCGTGCGCGTCCCGGAAGGGTGCGTGCTGGCCAGCGAAGAGAACGTGGACGTCACCGGCTGGCAGTGGCCGGTGATCGTCAAGCCCCGCGAAGGGTACGGCTCGCTGGGCGTCGACCACCGCAGCGTCGTGCAGGACGCCACCATGCTCGCGCCGGCCATCCGCCGGGCGCGCCGGGCGGGCGACGGAGACGTGCTGGTGGAGCGCTACCTGCCGGGGCGGGAGCTCTCGGTCACGCTCATCGGCGAGCCCGAGCGGCCGGTGCTGCTGCCGGCGGTGGAGTTCCGCTTCGGCAAGGCGTTCGCCGGCCGGCCGGCCATCCGGACTCTGCGCAGCAAGCACGACCCGAAGAGCGCCGAGTACAAGGACATCTCCGTCGGCGTGGCGGACCTGGGCTCCGCGCTGCGCGGCGAGGTCGACGAGATGGCGCGGGCGGCCTGGCGGGCGCTGGGCGGCGATGGCTACGGCCGGGTGGACTTCCGCCTCGACGAGCAGGGCCGGCCGTACGTCATCGAGGTCAACGCCAACTGCTCGATGGAGATCGGCCCCGACGACTGCGACTGCGGCACCATGGTGCTCGCCGCCCGGCTCGCCGGCTGGGACGACACGCAGCTCCTCTCCACGGTGCTCGAGGCCGGGCTCTTGCGTGCGGGCCGGGGACCGCTGCCGGTGCGCTCGGCCATGAGCGCACGCTGGACCCCGGGCGCCGGCCACGCGCTACACGCGCTACGCCCCATCGACGAGGGCGAGGTGCTCGAGCGAATCGAGGAAGTGCCGCCCGCGGGTCGCGGAACCCGGCGTCCCTGGCGCATCGGAGGAGAGTGGCGCGCGCCGCCGCCGCCGCTTCGCTGGGCCCGTGCCGTGCCGGCGCCGCTGGCCGACGCGCACCTGGAAGAGCGCGGCAACGGCCTTTGGCTCTCGGCGTCGCGGAGCATCGCCCGCTTCGAGGAGATCCGTGTCGGCGGCCGGCGCTGCCGGCGGGGCACGACGGCGCACCTGCGCGTCGAGGCCAGCTGAGCGAGTGGCGGGCGCCGACGTTCGGCGCCGCGGCCGGGAAGGGGCGGCGAGGCCTCGCCTCCACCCCAGTAAGGTCAGGGCATGGCGTCGGACCTCACCTACCTGCTGTTGATCTTCGCCCTCTTCGTCGTGCCGCGGGCGCTCCAGCGCTTCAAGCTTCCCAGCGCCATCTCCAGCCTGGTGATGGGCGCAGCCCTCGGACTTGGGTTCGGCTTGTTCCTGGACGACCCCACCGTGCACCTGCTCTCGACGCTGGGCATCGTGTCGCTCTTCCTCTTCGCGGGCCTGGACGTCGACGTGGCGGCGCTGCGCCGCGACTGGCGCGTCCTGCTGCAGCACGTGGGCGTCCGCGCGGTGCTGATCGCGCTGGTGACGCTGGTGGGGCAGTGGGCGCTGCATCTCGAGCTGCGGCCAGCGATCGTGCTGGCCTTGGCGTTGGTGACTCCTTCGACAGGCTTCATCCTCGACTCGCTGCCCACCTTCGGGCTCGACGACGGGGAGCGGACGTGGGTGCGGTCCAAGGCCATCGCCACGGAGATCGTGGCGCTGCTGATGCTCTTCCTCGTATTGCAGTCGGCGAGCGCGGTGCGCCTGGCCGGCGGGGCCCTGGCGCTGGCCGCGCTCATCCTGGTCCTGCCGGTCCTCTTCCGCCTCTTCACGCGGCTCATCGCGCCGTTCGCGCCGCGCTCCGAGTTCGCCTTCCTGCTGATGACCGCGATGCTCGCGGCCTTCGCCACCAAGATGCTGGGGGCGTACTACCTGGTCGGCGCCTTCGTGGTGGGGATGGTCGCCCAGCGGCTGCGCGGCGAGGCGCCGGCGCTGGTCTCGGAGAAGATGCTCGGGCTTCTGGAGTTCTTCGCTTCCTTCTTCGTGCCGTTCTACTTCTTCGCTGCCGGCCTGGACCTGCCGGCCTCCGCGCTGAGCCTCGCGTCGGCCCTCTACGGCGCGGCGTTCCTGTCGTGCGCCCTGCCGGCCCAGCTCCTGGCCGTCGCGCTCCACCGGAGGGCCGCGCTGGGCGAGCCTCCCAGGAAGAGCCTGCGCGTCGCGCTCTCGCTCTCGCCGACCTTGGTCTTCACGCTGGTCCTCAGCGGCATCCTGGCCAACCAGTACGGCATCGCCCCGGAGATCCGAGGCGGGCTGATGCTCTATGCCGTGGGCACGACCCTGCTCCCGGCGATCTTCCTGCGAGCCTCGCCGGAGTTCGCGGTCTCCACGACGCACTCCCAGCCGCCCGTCAAGGTCTCGGCTCCGGGGAGCTGAGAAACCCCCTGCGGTCGTGTTGCCCTGGTCTCCCGGTTGGCGAAGGATCGTCGGCCTCAACTGGCCGGACAGGCCGACCGGCCGCCGGCAGGAGACGTCCATGGCCAAGGACCCGGTCCAGCAGCTGCTCGAGAACCTCGCCCAGCAGGAGGGCGCAGAGATCCCCACCACGGCGCTGGGGCGACTGCGGCGAACGGCGGCCACCGGGGCGCGCATCGGCCTGGGGGCGGTAGCGGGGCGCTTGCGGGGCGGCGAGCTGAACCTGGGCTCGCTCTCCCCGGAGGCGCTGGCCCGGCTTGCGGAGTCCTTCGGCCAGCTCAAGGGCGTGGCGATGAAGGTCGGGCAGATCATCTCCTACGTGGACGGCTCGCTCGACCCGCAGGCGCGGCAGATGCTCGCGGTGCTGCAGAAGCACTCGCAGCCGACGCCGTTCGCCCAGGTCGAGCAGATCCTCCGCGCGGATCTCGGCGCTCGGGCCCAGGCGGTGCTCTCGCGCATCGAGCGTGTCCCGGTGGCGACGGCCTCCATCGGGCAGGTGCATCGTGCCACGCGGGAGGACGGTACGGCGGTGGCGGTGAAGGTTCGCCACCCAGGCATCGAGGAGGCCATCCAGGCGGACTTCAAGGCGGCGGCAGTGGGCAAGCTGATGGCGCGCGCCTTCGCGCCGGGCGTCGACATCGCCGAGGTGATCGGCGAGGCGCAGGAGCGCTTCCTGGAGGAGTGCGACTACGCGCTCGAAGCACGCCGCCAGCAGCGCTTCGCGGAGATCTTCGCCGGCCACCCGCGCATCCGCATCCCCGCCGTCCATGTCGACTGGTGCGGGCCGCGCGTCCTGACCACGAGCTGGGCCGAGGGGCTGGGGCTCGAGACCTTCCTCGCCGAGGTAGGGGAGCGGGAGGCCCGCGAGCGCGCGTCCCGGACGCTCTACGAGTTCTACGTGGGCACGCTCTACCGGCACGGGCTGTTCAACGCCGATCCCCATCCCGGCAACGTGCTCTTCGCGCGCGACGGCAGCGCCACCGTGCTGGACCACGGCTGCGTGCGCGAGTTCGAGCGGCCGCTCGTGGGGGCGATGATCCAGCTCTCGAAGGCGGTGCGCGCCGACGACGCCACGCAGATTCAGGTGGCGCTCCGCGCGCTGGGCATGCCTGCCCCGGACGCGGACTTCGACGTGACCCGCTCGCTGCTTGCGGGGCTTCTACGAGCCGTTGCTCGTCGCGGGCCCGCACGCCGTCGCACCGGACCGGTCGGTGAGCATGGGCGATCAGGTGCAGCTCAAGAAGAAGCTGATGAAGATGCGGCTGCCCGGAAAGCTGATGTTCCTGTTCCGCATCCGCTTCGGGCTGTACGCGGTGCTGGCCCGGCTCGGAGCCGAGCTGGACTGGGCGGCGCTCGAGGACGAGCAGGCCGCCGGCTAGGATCGGGCTCAGCCGCCGCGGCCTGCTAAAGATAGGCAGCTACTTTGTGACATGAACGCCGACGTCTTGGAGGCGTTCGAAGAGGCTGTCAGGGCTGGGCAGCCGGCTTGGCGCCGGTGGCCGCGGCGTAGGCCACGGCCTTCACCTCCGCCTGCCTCGACAGATCGATCGACTCGCCGAGGATGCGCGCCATCTCCTGGGGAGCGTGGAAGCCCATCGAGTTCTCGGCGGCGATGAAGTCCAGACGCCACTGCGCGGCGCGCTGCAGGTCGCCCAGCTCCTTGAGCTTGGGGTCCTTCTCCACCGCCTGCTGCCACGAGGCGAGCAGCGCGGCCTTGGTCTCGGCCTGCAGCTTCTTCGCCTGCTCCTCGGCGCTCAGCTTGCCGAAGTCGGCGTTCGCCTCGAGCTTGGCCTTGGCCTGCGCTTCGGCGGCGGCGCGGTTCGCCTCGTCCACGGGCCGGCGGACGGCGTCGATGGCGTCGATCATCGCCACGGCGGCCTGGCCGGCGCGGCTCAGCAGCGCGAAGTGGCGGTCCTGGATGGCCTCGACGCGCCCCTTGATCTCCTCGTCGCCGTACGGGTGGCAGACCGTGCACGAGCGGTTGGTCTCGAGCAGGGGGCTGCGCACCCAGTGCTCGGAGACCTTCATCGCGCCCTCGCGCTTGTAGGGCATGTGGCAGTCGGCGCAGGCGACGCCGCTGCCGGCGTGGATGCCCTGGCTCCACAGCTCGAACTCGGGGTGCTGCGCCTTGAGGACCGGCATCCCGGTCTCGGCGTGGACCCAGTCCTTGAACGGGTGCCCCTGCACCTGCATGCCGTCGTACTGCTTCTCGATCTGCTCGACCTTCAGGCCCTGGTCCCAGGGGAAGTAGAGCGTCATGCCCTTGCCGCAGTAGTACTCGACGTGGCACTGGCCGCAGACGAAGGAGCGCATCTCCTGCCGGGTCCCGTCCACGTTCGGGTCGTAGGGCTTGGCCCGGTCGCCGCGGCGCCACTTCTCGACGCTCTGCAGGTGGGGGACGGGGGCGTCGGAGGCGGCGAGCCGCTGGATGCCGGAGAGGAAGCCCGGGCGGGTCACGCGCAGCTCCATCGACTTGGGGTCGTGGCAGTCCACGCAGGAGACGGGGTGCGCCTTGCCGCCGGTGGTCTCGGCCAACAGCTTGTGCGCGTCCCAGTAGCCCAGCTCGCCCACCTTCTTCAGGCCCGCCTGGACCTGGTCGGCCGGCGTCCCCTGCGGCAGCGCCTCGGCGCCCAGCTTCCGGTACAGCGGCATGATCGACGCGTGGCAGTGCAAGCAGTTGCCCGACTGCTTGGCCTCGGCGGGGACGTTGCGCTTGGTCAGCTCCTGGTCCTGGAGCATGAAGGCGTGCCCGCGGCGGTCGCGGTAGTCGACGGCGAAGAGGTAGCCAGCGAAGACGCGGGTGAGCCACGGGTCGCGCTGGGCCTTCTGCGGCGGCAGGGTGCCCTCGGGGCCGACCAGGCCGCCGCCGTACTTGGTGTGCGTCGGCTCGGAGGTGCGCAGGTAACCGTCGTACTCGCGCGGCCAGTTGGCGCCCCACTTCGAGGCGTCGACGTCGTTCTCGGTGACGTCGACCAGCTTGAGGAACGGGTTCTTCGCCTCCTGCTTGCGCTGGAAGATGTTCACCAGCAGGGCGGTGATGAGGCCGGTGGCCACCGCGGTGGCCAGGGCGACGCCGACCAGGGCGAACAGGCGGTTGCGGGTCGTCTTTTCCATGCTCTCGGGTCTCCCTAGCGGCGCGCGCCGTGTCCCACGGCGTTGTGGCAATGGACGCAGCGGATGGCGTCGTCGGCCCAGGTGCTGCCGCGGACGACCTCGTGCACGAAGTCGCCGTGGCAGCGCAGGCAGTTGTCCTGGAGGATCTGGCTGTTGGTCGCCTTGATCCGGATGGGCTCTTCGAAGACCAGCTTGGCGCCGGGAGCGTCCGGCACCGAGGGCTGGAGGGTGAAGCCCATCGAGTGGTGGTACCCGTTGCGGCCCTTGGCGATGTACTTGTCCGGGAAGTGCGGCGGCACGTGGCAGTCGTTGCAGGTGGCCACGGCGTGGTGCGGACCCTTCCGCCACGAGTCGAACTGGTCGTTCATGACGTGGCAGTTGACGCACGCGGCCGGGTCGTTGCTCAGGTACGACAGCCCGGAGGCGTAGGAGAAGGTGAACCCTCCGATGCCCCCCAGCGCTCCCACGAGCACCGCGATGAGCAGCCAGAGGCGGGGTGCGTGCAGTGGGGACATCGGCCGAGGACCTCGAGCGGGCAGGACAGCCAGTGCAAGTTAGTAGATACTAACTTACCGCGGTCAGTGCAACCGCGGAGTCGGGCGGCGGAGGGCGAAAGGAAGCGTCGATGACGGTCCATCGGTCTTCAGAGGAGCGGCGCCAGGAGATCGCCGAGGTGGCGCTGGCGCTCTTCGGGGAGGTGGGCTTCGGGGGGCTGACCGCCTCGGCCATCGCCCGGCGCATCGGGGTCACCGACGCCGCGCTGTTCCGGCACTTCGACACCAAGGACGAGATCCTGGCGCTGGCCCTGGACCGGGCCGAGGCGATCCTCTTCGAGGGCGTGCAGGTGGCGGCCGAGGACCCGCTGGAGCGGCTGGGGCAGTTCTTCCGCGCGCGGGTGGGGCGCTTCCGCGAGCACCCGGGTGTCGCCAAGCTGGTGGGCTCGTCCCAGCTGGCCGATGCAGCGCCGTGGGCCGCGGAGCGGCTCGATGGGTTCCGGCAGCGCTCGCAGCGGTTCGTGCGGACTTGCTTGAAGGAGGCCGGCGAGACCGGGGTGCTGCGGCAGGACGTGGGGCCCAGGCTGGCGGCGGTGATCGTCGTGGGCGCGCTCTTCGCGCTGGGGCAGGGGGACCTGGCCGAGGCCGGCGGGCCGACGGCGGACGAGGTCTGGGACGCGCTGGACCGGATGCTGCGAGCGCCGACCCGCAAGAGACGTCAGCGCGCGGGCCTCCTGGCGCCCCGTGCAGCGACCCGGAAGAAATCGCGCAGGCGGTAGATCCGCCTTCGTACGTCGCGTTCGTCGGCGAGCGGCGTAGGGCCTGCTAAAGGTATGTCAGTACCCATCAACATGGGCCGCGGCATGGCCGCGCGGCGAGCGCGACCCTCTTGCCGTGCAGCGCCGCATCGGCCGCAGGTGCGTCGCCGCCTCAGCCCACGCGCTCCAGCACCGCGGCGAAGAAGCCGTCGGTGCCGTGCTTGTGCGGGAAGGTCCGCAGGTACGGGCCCTCGCACACCTCGGCCGGGACGATCGTCGAGGCCGGCACGACCTTGAAGTACGGGCGCAGCGCGAGGAAGGACTCGACCACCGCCTCGTCCTCGGCGCGGGCGAGGCTGCAGGTGGCGTAGACCAGCCGGCCGCCGACGCGGACCAGCCGCGCGAACCGGTCGAGGATGGCCTTCTGCAGCGCCGGGTAGCGCACCAGGTCGTCGGGCTTGAGGCGGTAGCGGGAGTCGGGGTTGCGGCGCAGCGCGCCCAGGCCGGAGCAGGGGGCGTCCACCAGCACGCGGTCGGCCTTGCCCACCATGCTGGAGATGCGTGCGTCGGCCTCGTCGCCCTCGGGCAGCGTCCGCGTGCGGATGTTGTGCGCGCCGGCCCGCCGCGCCCGGCGAGGAGCTCCTGCAGCCGCTCCCCGTCGACGTCGAAGGCGTAGAGCTCGCCCTTGTTCTGCATGTCGGCGCACAGGGCGAGCGTCTTGCCGCCGGCGCCGGCGCAGGCGTCGACGACCTGCTCGCCCGGGGAGGCCTGGACGAGCAACGCGAGCAGCTGGCTGCCCTCGTCCTGGATCTCGAAGCGCCCGTCCTGGAAGGCCCGCAGGCCGAAGGCGTTGACCCGGCTCTCCAGCACCAGCCCCAGCGGCGAGTAGCGCGTGGCCGGCGGCGTGCGTAGCCCCTCCTTGCCCAGCACGTCGCGCAGCTGCTCGCGGTCATTCTTGAGCAGGTTGGCGCGCGCGGTCAGCGGCGCGCGGACCAGGAAGGCCTTGCCCAGCTCCAGCGCCTCGGCCTCGCCGCGCTCCTTCACCAGGAGCTGGGCCACGAAGTCGGGCAGCGACGAGGTGATCGCCACCTTCTCGACGGCGTTGAGGCCGTCCGGAAGGGGCAGCGCGAGCTTCTCCAGCCGCGACACCAGCGCGGACGGCAGGTGCATCGCGGAGACAATCTGCTGCGCCGGCTGGCCCTCCAGCACTGCGAGGCCGGCCCAGCGCGCGCGGTAGAGGTCGACGCCGGCGAGGGTGGGCGAGGCGCGGCCGAACAGGGCGAAGTCGATGCGCCGCTCGTTGCGCAACAGGCCCCAGACGCCCTCGGCGACCGCGCGCCGCTCGGTGCTGTAGAGGCGGCGCTCGCGGCGCAGCACCCGGTCGAGCGCGCGGTCGGCCAGCCGGCCTTCCTGGCGCACGGCCGCGTAGACCTCGAGGGCGGCGGCCTGGACGAGGTCCTGGCGCATGGGGCGGTTCTTGGGCGTGTTCGAGCGCTGGCGCATGGCGCGGGCGATGTTACCCGCCGGCCCCTCCCGCCGCACCAGCGAACTCCTCGTGCCCGGGCGCCGTCAGCCCGTCCGCGAGAGCGGCCGCTCGGGGGCCGAGGTCTCGTCCAGGACGCAGGCGGCCTCGCGGAGGACCTCGAGGTCGCCGGAGGCGCGCTCCAGGACGCGGAAGAGGAGCTCGCGGCCGCGCGAGAGCCCGGCCAGCCCGTGGAGCGAGCGGACGACGGAGGCGGGCCACACCGAGAGCAGCCTCTCTCTCAGCGTCCAGGCGGGGTCGACGGCCAGGCCGGAGGCGCTCTCGACCGCCTCGCGCATCCGCTCGGCGGCCGCCTCGCGCAGCGCGAAGGCCTCCGCGCACTCGAGTCCCGCGAGCGTCAGGAGCACGGCGCGCGGTGCTCGCGGGAGGAAGCGACGGCGCAGGGCGAAGGACCTTGGGCAAGACAACCCGGTGAGGCTCTCGATCACCGCCAGCGGCTCGGCCGAGAGCAGCGCCTCGCGCAGAGACCACGCCTCGGGCGAAGCGAGGCGCGTGACGCTCCGGGCCAAGGCCTCGGGCGGCGCCGAGGTCGACAGGGCGCGTCGCAGCTCCCACGCGTCGTCGGTCGCCACGCCCGCCAGGCTCTCGAGGACCTCCGCGGGCGCCCGGTGCGCGAGCGCGCTGCGCAGCTCCATGGCCTGCGGCGCCAGGACCCCCGCGAGGCTGCGGGCGACCGCGCGTGGCGTGCGCTCCTCCAGCTCGCGCCGGAGCTCCAGCGCTTCGTCGCCCCACAGGCCCGTGAGGCTGAGCGCCACGGCGTCGGGGACCACCGCCTTGAGCGCGTGGCGCAGCGCCATGGGGCCGGTGCCGCCGAGGCCCCAGAGGCCGTGGGCGACGACCGCCGGGGCGACGAAGGCCAGCCTCAGCCGGCGCTCGTCGACGTCCGCGCCGGACAGGCCGCGGACGAGGTCGGCCGCCAGCGGGGGCTCGCGCGCAGCCACCGCGTCCACCGAGTCGAGCAGGCTGCGGCGGACCTCTCGCTCGTCTCTGGGGACCTCCGCCGGGCCCGGCATCCCGGACGGGCCGCGAGAGCGGGGCAGGGCGGGCCACGCTCGGCCCTCCGCGCGGGCGAGCACTGCGCGGACGATCGCCTCCTCGGCCTCGTCGAGCGAGGCCCAGGTGTTGTCGAAGACGAGCCAGCGGTCGGGGTCGCCCTGGGCGAGCCGATGGAGGCTGCGCCGCACGCGCGCGGACAGGCCTGCCCCGGCCTGTGCCTCCCGGTCGGGCTCGCCGCTGCGGCCCGACGCCAGTCGGCGGCACCGGCGCCGGGCTCCGGCGATGGCCGGCTCGACGTCCACGAACACCACCAGGTCCGGTGCGATCCCCGCCGACGCCAGCTGCAGCACGGCCGAGAGCGGCGGCGAAGTGAGGTCGCGCGCCAACGCCAGCCGCGAGTAGACGAAGCGATCGGTGACGACCCACTCGCCGCGCGCGAGCGCCGGCCGGACGATCTCCTCCACCAGCTGCGCTCCGCGCGCCGCGTCCAGCAGGAGCTCGACGGTCTCCGAGAGCGCCAGGCGGCGCAGCTCGCCGGTCAGCGCCCGGACGCGCTCGGCGACGGCCGAACCCGGGGCCTCGCCTTCGCGCGCATGGCAGACGTTGCGGCCCAGGCTACGTAGGCGCGCCACGACGCGCTGGGACAGCACGGTCTTCCCGCTGCCTTCGACGCCCTCGAAAACGATGAACAAGAACCCGCCCCTCCCCGACCCCCCGAGCTCGTCGACCGGGGGGCTTGGACCTGGGGTGGCAGGCAGGCGCTGGGATGCGCGAGGTTCCTCCACCGTCCAGCCCGCCGCCGCCCCCGTCCCAACCGCTCCGCCCAGCGCCGCCTGCCGGGAGGGGTCCAGGGCAAGGTCCATGCCGCTCCGGTTGAGGTGAGCGAGTGGCCGAATGGGGGCGCGGGTGGGAAACGAGGTTCCGGGTTTCGGATGCCGCGCGGCCTTATACTCCGCGCCGCACCCACCGGGAGCCTCCCATGTCCGACCGCTCGGCCCTCGTGCAGACCCTGCGCGCGTTCTGCGCCAGGCGCCCCACCTGGGCCCTCTACGACGAGCAGAGCGGCGATTCCCTGGAGATCGCCTCGGGCAAGCGCCTGCACGTGCCGGTGACCGACCTGGTCACGGTGGAGGAGCGGCCCAACAGCCAGACGGGGATGCCGTACCTGCTCCTCGGCTTCGGCGACGGCCGCGAGATCGCCATCGCCGACATCGGCATCGCCTTCCCGGCGGTCACCCCCTCCGGAGTCCCACAGGCCCCGACGCTCCCTCCGGTCGTGTGCTTCCAGGACTACCGCGCCGCCTATGCCCAGCTGCGCCACCACGTGGACGACCACCCGGACGAGAAGCCGGACCGCTCGGTGCTGGACCTGATGATGCTGGCGCTGGGCATCCTCGAGGGCGCTCGCGTGGCGGGCTTCGACATCTCCCGCGAGGAGCGCGAGCTCGAGGCGGTGCTCACCGAGCTCGAGAAGCGGCGCTGATGGCCGAGCCGTCGCCCGTCGCGCGTCTTCGCGCGCGCCGAAGGCCTGGGAAGGGCTCGAGGGTTGGCTCGAAACCGCGCTGCGCGAGCCACGGTTCGCTGGCCGCACGCGCGGCTCGGCGGCGACGGGGCACTCGCCGCTCTCGCTCGCAGCCGATGGTCTTCGGCCAGCGGGCCGGAAGCACCTCGGTCGTCCTCTGGCAGGCGGACGGAGCGCGGCTGCAGTGCGAAGTCGAGGTGCTCGCCCAGGAGCGAGCTGTTCGCGAGATCAGCGTCCCGAGGCCGCGGCCGTGCGCTCGCAGGGAACGCAGTGGACCTCGTCGAGCGCCTTCAGGTCACGGCTGCGGTTGTACTCGGCGATGGCGCGGCGCAGGTCCGCGCTGCAAGCCTCGCAGCCGTTGGGCAGCCGGCGCGGCTCGAGCCCCTCGTCGGAGAGCCCGACCAGGAGCTTCTCCCAAGGGGTGCGCCCGCCGCAGGATCTCCACGACCGACCAGAGGCTCGGCGGCTGGTAGCGCCCGGCGAGGAACTCCCGCTCCAGCTTGGTGCCCGGGGCCACGAAGACCGGCTCGAGCGCGATCCGCGCGGCGACGCCGAGCTTCTTGCACAGGCCGAAGACGTAGCGCGCCGTGTTGATGACGTCTTCGATCGCCTCGCGCTCGGACAGGCCCAGCGGCTTGACCAGGACGTAGACCAACAGCCGCGCGCCGTGCTCCGCCAGCGCCGCCACCGCGCGCTCGAACTCGGGCAGGCCGAAGCCCTTGTTGATCAGCACGTCGCGCACGCGGTCGTCGCAGCTCTCCAGGCCGATGCCGACCTCGAGCTCGCGGGGGCCGAGCAGGCGGCGGGCGAGGGCGAGGTCGGCGGCGCGCACGAACTCCGGCCGGGTCTCGACCAGCACCCGGCGCACGCCACCCTCCCGGCCGATCCGCTCGAGGATCCGCTCGCGCGCGTCGGGCGGCACCTCCGGGTCGGCGAAGAAGGAGCCGGAGTTGTACAGGTCCACCTCGCCGACGCCTTGGAGGCCGGCCTGCGCGAGCGACGCCTCGAGCTGGGCGACGAGCTCGTCGGAGGAGACCGGCTCGCCGTGGGTGGTGAGCTGGTCGAAGCCGCAGTTGGTGCAGCCGCCCCCCGGCTTGCGGGCCCAGGCGCAGCCGCTGGCCCGCAGGATGACGATGAGCCGCTGCGAGGGCTCGCCGTGCAGCCAGACGGGCACCTTCTCCACGAAGGCCGGACGGCGACGATCCTCGCGCGCGGGCATCTAGCGGCGCACCAGGAACGGCCCGATGGCCAGGGCGTCCATCTTCGAGCGCTCGAAGGTGCGCACGGCGTGCTCCGGCGCGCAGACGATGGGCTCGCTGATGTTGAGCGAGGTGTTGAGCACCATCCCCAGGCCGGTGCGCGCCTTCAGCTCGCGCAAGAGGCGCGCGTAGAGCGGGTTGGCCTCCTCGCGCACGACGTGGGCGCGCGAGGTGGCGACGCCGGTCGAGCCGTTCTCCTGGACGACCGCGGGGATGAGCTGGGCGCTCTTGCGGTCCTTCACCTCCAGGGCCAGGAGCATGTACTCGGCGGCGTCGAGGTCGGCGGGGGCCTTCAGGTGCACGCCCACGTCCTCGGCCAGCACCGAAGGCGCGAACGGGCGGAACGACTCGCGCTCCTTGACCTTGGCGTTGAGCCGGGTGCGGATGTCGAAGCGGCTGGGGTCGGCCAGGATGCTGCGGTTGCCCAGGGCGCGCGGGCCGAACTCGAGCCGGCCCTGGAACCAGGCCACCACGCCGCCGTGGACGACGAGGTCCGCGACGTCGCGGGTGATGTCGTCGGGCTTGGTGGCCCTGAGGTTCGTGCTCTTGAGCGCGGCGGCGATCTCGTTCTCGCAGTAGCAGGGGCCCAGGTAGGCGTGCCGCAGCCGCGGCCGGCGGGTGTTGCCCAACAGCTGGCACCAGATGAAGCACGCGGCGCCCAACGCGGTGCCGGCGTCGTTGGCGGCGGACTCGGCGTGGATCATCCGGAACGGCGTCTTCTCGAAGAGCTTGGCGTTGGCGACGCAGTTGAGCGAGACGCCGCCGGCCAGGCAGAGGGCCTCGGCGCCAGTCTTCTGGTGCAGCCGGTTGGCGAGGTGGGCGATGGTCTCCTCGGTCACCACCTGCAGGCCGCTGGCGATGGAGGCCTCCTCGAAGCGGTCGACCACCTCCTTGCGGCGCGGGCCGAACAGGGGCTCGAGGCCCGAGAAGTCGCCGGTGCGGAAGCGCATCGCCTTGTTGTCCACCGTGAAGCCGTCGCCGTCGGGGCGGATGAGCCGCCGGAAGCGCTCCGCGTAGTCGATGCCGCTCTGCTCGCCCATGGGATCGGTGATGCAGGCGTAGCCCATGAGCTTGCCCGGGCCGCCGTAGACGTCGAAGCCCAGGTGCTCGGACAGCTTCTCCCAGACGAAGCCCAGGGAGTGCGGGTAGCGCACCTCGTGCAGGCGCGTGAGCTTGTTGCCCTCGCCGACGCCCATCCACGTGGAGGCGGACTCACCGATGCCGTCGAGGGTGAGCACCGCCGCCTTCTCGTGCGGCGAGGGGAAGAAGGTGGAGGCCGCGTGGCAGAGGTGGTGCTCCAGGAAGTGGATCTCGGCCTTGGGGAAGCGCTCGTGCAGCAGCACCCCGGCGCGCTTGAGGTGCCGGTGGAAGAGGGCCTCGCCCTCCGGCGTGCCGAAGTCGTTGAGCGGGATGCCCGGCTCGTGGAGGTCCTTGTTCTCGCGCAGGCGCTTGTCGGGGTCGAGCGTGAGGCCGACGTGCGAGACCTCCGAGGGGCTGACCCCGGCGGCGCGCAGCACGTACTCGATGGCCGAGAGCGGCAGCTCGTCCGCGTTGTCGACCCGCGAGGCCTTGGCGTGCTTCCTCCGGTTGAAGCGCTCCTCTTCGACGGCGGCGATGATGTCGCCGTCCTTGAGCAGGCAGGCGGACGACTCGTGGTAGGCGCAGTTCACGCCGAGGACGACGGTAGACATGGAGCCCCCGAGAGAAGTGAGTGGGTGAGGGCCAAGGATGGCACAGGACCCCCACTCGGCGGGAGTACCCCCGGGGCGCTCACGCCGGCCGGAGTCAGGTCGAGCGGGTCAGCAGTCTCTGCCAGAACCCCTTCTTGGCGGCTGTCGCCGGGGCGTCGAAGTCGATCCACGCCACCTGCCGCAGGCCGACCATCGACTCGCCGGCGCTCGTCGTCAGCCGCAGGTCGCGCTGCCCGAACCCGACGGCGACGTCGCCCTTGCGAGTCCACATGGTCACCTGGCCCAGCCGCACCTGCGCGAACCCGTGGGTCCCCGAGCCGGGATACTGCGCGGGAAGGCGGGTGTGCACGGTCTGGCCGTCGGCGAGTTCGAGCTCGGCGGGAATCCACAGCGCGTCCTGGAACCCGTTGATCGGCCGCAGGCGGACCGACCGCAGCTGGCAGATAGGCAGGTCGAGGACGCCCTGGGGGTGGACGGTCTCGAACACCGGCCCGAGCAGGTCGTCGGAGTCCGTCAGGTCCAGGAAGCGGGTCTGCTCGCCCGAGCGCGGCGTCAGCGTGCCGGAGACCTTGGGCGCCAGCGTGCGCGCTTCGGCGACCGCCTGCGCTGCGCCTGCGAAGTCGCCGCGAGCGTAGAGCACGCTCGCCTTGACCAGCGCGAGCTGGAAGGGCGGGGGAGCGCCGAGGCCGCGGCGGCTCTCGGCGAGCCCGGGGTCCTTGCGCCGTCCGGAGCGCTGGCGGTCGGCGGCCAGGCACTGGCCCAGATCGTCGAGGAGCGGGGCCGCGTGCGGCTGCAGCCGGCGGATCTCGTCGAGCGCCGCCGCCGCCGCGTCGAACTCCTCGAGCACCGCCCGCAGCTGGAAGAGCATGAACAGCTTGGCCGGCACGCGCTCCCCACCGGCGAGGTCGCGCTCGAAGCTCCGCGACGGCCTGGCGCACCTCGCCCTGCTGCATCGCCTCGTCGAAGGTCATGGCCCCTCCCGTGGCGCGGGTCAGCTCAGCTCCACTCCAGCATCCGCGTCAGCGGCAGCAGCGCCTTGGCCCGCAGGTCCTCGGGCAGCGTCAGCTCCGGCTTGCGGTCGCGCATGCACAGGTAGAGCTTCTCCACCGTGTTCAGGCGCATGTGCGGGCACTCGTTGCAGGCGCACTCGGCGTCCGGCGGCGCCGGGATGAACTCCTTGTGCGGGGAGGCCTTGCTCATCTGGTGCAGGATGCCCGGCTCGGTGACGACGATGAACTGCTTCTTGGGGCTCTTGCCGACGTAGTCGAGGATGCCCTTGGTCGAGCCGATGTAGTCGGCGTGGGCGAGCACCCGCTCCTCGCACTCCGGGTGGGCCACCACCTCGGCCTCCGGGTAGCGCACCTTGAGCTGGACCAGCTTCTTCTCGCTGAAGATCTCGTGGACCTGGCAGGAGCCGGGCCAGAGCACCATCTCGCGGCCGGTCTGCTTCATCACGAACCGCCCCAGGTGCTGGTCGGGCGCGAAGATGATCGGCTTGCCCGCGGGGATGCGCTTGACGATGTTCACCGCGTTCGAGCTGGTCACGATGACGTCGCTCATGGCCTTCACCGCGGCCGAGGAGTTGACGTAGGTCGCGACGAAGTGGCCGGGGTGCTTGTCGAGGAAGGCCCTGAACTGGTCGGGCGGGCAGCGGTCGGCGAGCGAGCAGCCCGCGGCCAGGTCCGGCAGCAGCACCTGCTTGTGGGGGTTCAGGATCTTCGCGGTCTCGGCCATGAAGTGGACGCCGCAGAAGACGATGACGTCCGCCTTGGTCTTGGCCGCCTGCTGGGCCAGGGCCAGGCTGTCGCCCACGAAGTCGGCCAGGTCCTGCACCTCACCGTGCTGGTAGTAGTGCGCGAGGATGACCGCGTTGAGCTGCTTCTTCAGCCGCGGGATCTCCTCGAAGAGGTCCAGCGTGGGGTCGATGGAGCGGAGGGCGAGCTCGAAGGGGTCCGAAGTCATGGCGCGGTCAATCTAGCACGCAGTGCTCCCTCCCCCCTGCCCCCTCCCGCAGTTTGGGAGGGGCAGGGGGGAGGGGACGCACGCCAGCGAACACGGGCCCCGGCGGCCGCGCTGCTACCCTCGCGGCGGGCTCCCCCGGCTGTTAGGGAATCTCGACCGTGTGGAGCGTCCTCCAGATCCTGCTGCTGATGATGCTGCTGGTGCTGGCCAATGGCCTGTTCGCCGCCGCGGAGATCAGCATCGTCTCGGTCCGGCGCTCGCGCATCCGCCAGCTGGTGGAGGAGGGTGACCGGCGCGCCGCGGCCGTCGAGAAGCTCCACTCGGACACCGAGCGCTTCCTCGCCACCATCCAGATCGGCATCAACCTGGTCGGCGCGTGGGGCGCAGCCATCGGCGGCGCCTCGCTCGCCGCGCCGCTCGCGGAGGCGCTGCGGCAGGTACCGATCGGCTTCCTGGTCGCGGCTGCCGAGTCCATCGCCTTGGCGGTGGTGATCCTCGGGTTCACCTTCCTCTCCATCCTGCTGGGAGAGCTCATCCCCAAGTCGCTGGCGCTGCGCTATGCCGAGCCCTGGGCCCTGTCGCTGGCGCGCTGGCTCTTGCGGCTGGGGGTGCTGATGCGGCCGGCGGTGTGGCTGCTCACCGGCGCGGCGAACGTGGTGCTCAAGCCCTTCAAGGACCGGACGAGCTTCACCGAGTCGCGCCTCTCCGCCGAGGAGATCAAGCTGCTCATCGGGGAGGCCGCCGAGTCCGGGGCCATCGAGAAGGGAGGCGCGGAGATCGTCGAGCGCGCGGTGGACTTCGGCGAGCTGACGGTGGCCGACGTGCTCATCCCGCGCCGCCAGGTCGTCTCCGTGGACGTCAAGGCCCCGCCCGAGGAGATCCGCCGGGTGCTGCTCGAGGAGGGCCATACGCGGATGCCGGTGGTGGACGGCAACCTCGACAAGGTCGTCGGCTACGTCACCGCGCGCGACGTCATCACCTTCATCTCCGAGCAGAAGCTCATCGTGCTGCAGGACATCATCCGTCCGGCGTTCTTCGTGCCGACCTCGATGCCGGCGATCGAGCCCCTGCGCTCGCTGCAGAAGCGGCGCGAGCACCTGGCGGTCGCGGTGGACGAATACGGCGGCACCGCCGGCATCGTCACCACCGACGACCTGGTCGAGGAGATCGTCGGGGACCTCTTCGGCGAGGACACGCCGGTGCACGAGGACGTGCGCGCCGAGCCCGGAGAGACCTGGCTGGTCGCCGGGCACCTCCCCATCCGCGAGTTCAACCGTGCCTTCGACGTCGACGTGCCGGACGCGGACTTCGACACCGTGGGCGGCCTGGTCACGCACCTGGCCGGCGCCATCCCGCAGACCGGGCAGCGCTTCGTCGGCTATGGCTTCGAGTTCGCGGTCGTCGAGGGCAGCGAGCGGCGGGTGAAGAGTGTCCGGGTCCGGCGGGTCGAGCCGCCCGAGGCCGGGTGACCGCGCCTCAGCGCTCCCGGCCCTGGCCGAGGACGAACGCCGCGGCGAAGCCGGAGACGAACCCGCCCGCGTGCCCGAGCAGCGAGATGCCGGGCAGCAGCGAGATCAAGAGGTTCGCCCCCAGGAGCTGCAGGTAGGCCGTGCGCTGCGGGCCGGAGAGGCGCAGCCCCGGGAAGCGCGGTGTCAGGTGGAAGGCGAGCCGAGCTCGCGAGCCAGCCGTAGATCACGCCGGAGAAGCCCACCATCGGCACCTTGCCCAGGAACGTCACGGCGAGACCTGTGCCCAGCATCGACACGGCGCTGATCGCCAGCAGGCGCCATGGCCCGATGAACCGCTCCACCCGGGCGCCGATGCTGAAGCCGAAGTAGACGTTCGCCGCCAGGTGGATGTAGCTGCCGTGCAGGAGTTGACTGGTGACGATGCGCCACCACTCGCCGGCGCGGACCGCCTCGGGGTCCAGCGCGAACTGTTCAAACAGGACGGGGCTGGACAGGCCAATCAGGGAGACGACGACGATCACGGCGTTGAGCGCCCAGGTCGCCTTCGGGCGGAACTTGGGCGCGAGGTTCTGGAAGACGAACGTCCCGCTCGGCGTCCGGGTCATCGGGCCGGTCGGTTGCGGCGGCACGGGCGGCTGTCGGTACATCGCTCTTCTAGGCTCCCTCAGATCCCCGCGCCCTGGTCATAGCGCTCCGTACGGACTTGCGCCTGCGTGATTGCGCTGCCGGGCGGCACGCTGCGAGTCAGCCACACGTTCCCGCCGATGGTCGAGCCCTTTCCGATGGTCACGCGGCCGAGGATGGTGGCCCCGGCGTAGACGGTGACGTCGTCCTCCACGACCGGGTGGCGCGGGATGCCCTTGATCGGATGGCCCTGCTCGTCCAAGGGGAAGCTCTTCGCGCCCAGGGTCACGCCCTGGTAGAGGCGCACGTTGCGGCCGATGAGGCAGGTCTCGCCGATGACCACCCCGGTGCCGTGGTCGATGAAGAACCGCTCGCCGATGACCGCGCCGGGGTGGATGTCGATGCCGGTGACGGAGTGGGCCTGCTCGGTGATGAGCCGGGGCAGGAGCGGGACCCCGCGCAGGTGCAGCTCGTGCGCGAGCCGGTAGTTGGTCACCGCCAGCATCCCCGGGTAGCAGAAGATGGCCTCGTCGGGGCTGGTGGCGGCGGGGTCGCCCTCGAAGGCCGCCTGCGCGTCGGTGGCCAGCACCCGGCGCACCGAGGGCAGGGCCTCGATGAAGGCGCGGGCGACCTGGTGGGCGCGGGTCTCGCAGTCGGCGCAGCGCGCGGGCTCGGCCTCGGGGCAGACCGAGCACAGCCCGCGCTTCACCTGCTCGCGCAAGCCGTGGAAGACGCGGTCGAGCGTCGAGCCCAAGTGGTAGCGAACGCTCTCCTTCGTCAGCTCCGAGGGGCCGAAGAAGCCGGGGAAGAGCACCGAGCGCAGCTCCTCGACGAGCTGCACCACCGCCTGCCGGGACGGGAACTCGTGGCGCAGCCCGGCCGAGGGGAAGCCGCCCACCAGCTCCTCGCACGCGGCGCCCAGCGACTCGACCATCGGCGCCAGCGTGGTCTGTGGGCTGGCAGGGGGCAGCGGCTCGCGGGCGGATCGCGGAGGAGGGGGCGGGGGAGTGGACATGGGAGCCTCAGGAACCTCCCTGCAAAGGTGAGGTGGCCGCGCCGCCGCCGCGAAGCAGCCGCGCGCCCGGGTGCTTGCCCCGCGGCCGGTCCGTCGCCTGATTCAGTGCCTGCCGAGCTCGGACGTGCGCAGCCATAGGGGAGGGCGTCCCCGGCAGGGGGGCGAAGGTGCGGACATTCCCGCGGGGGCTGGCGGTGGCGGCGATGGCGGCCGCCCTGGTCGGGTCGGCGCACGCGGCCGAAGAGCGCACGACGGCGAAGGCGCAGACGCAGGGGCCGGCGCTGCCGGCGAACCTCCAGCCTCCCAGGCTCCTGACCGAGTCGCCGGCGGCGTACCCCGAAGCGCTCAAGGCGACTCCCAAGGACGGCGAGGTCGAGCTGGAGATCCTCGTGGCCGAAGACGGCTCGGTCGCCGAGTCGAAGGTCCTCGCCTCGTCCGATCCGCTGTTCGAGGCCGAGGCGCTGGCGGCGGTGCCCAAGCTGCGCTTCGAGCCGGCGCAGCTCGATGGCAAGCCCGTGCCGGTGCGCATGCGCTTCGTCTACCGCTTCCTCGCGCCCTCGCCCGCGCCGGCGCCGGAGACTCCCTCGCCCGCGGCCGAGCCGGTGGGCCCCGCGCTCACGGGGAAGGTCGAGGGCCAGGTGCGCGCGCGCGGCAACCGCAACCCCATCCCCGAGGCCTGGGTCGCCGTCGAAGGCGGCCTCGCCGTGCGCTGCGACGCCGAGGGCCTGTTCCGGGTCGAGGTGGACGCCGAGCGCGAGCTGAAGCTGAACGTGCGCGCGCCGGGCTTCGTGCCCCGCACCTTCCAGGAGAAGGTGAAGCCCGGCGAGAGGGTCGAGGTGGTCTACGCCCTGGACCCGGTCCGGGTGAACCCCTACGAGACCATCGTGCGCGCCGAGCGGCCGCGCACCGAGGTCTCACGCATCTCGCTGGAGTCGGCGGAGCTGCGGGAGGTGCCGGGCACGATGGGCGACCCCTTCCGCGTGGTGATGCTCATGCCCGGCGTCTCCGGCGTCCTCTCCGGGGTCGCCTACCCGGTGGTGCGCGGGTCATCCCCCGCCTCGACCGGCTACTTCCTGGACGGCGTGCGCGTTCCGCTGCTCTTCCATCTCTTCCTGGGCCCGGCGGTCATCCACCCGGACCTCATCGGCGGCCTCGACTTCTACCCCGGGGCCCCGCCGCCGGAGTTCGGCCGGCTGCTCGGCGGAGTGATCGACGGACACACGGCGGCCCCTCGCGAGGGGCGGGTCCGCGGCAGCGTCTACGCCGACCTCATCAACGCCGGCGCCTTCGTCGAGGTCCCCATCGCCGCGACCGGCACCGACGTCACCGTCTCCGGCCGCTACAGCTATTCGGCGGCGCTGCTCGGGCTGGTGGCCAACGCCGGCGCCGGTCCGAAGGACCCGCGCTACGTCCTGGACTTCTGGGACTACCAGGCGCGGGTGGAGCAGAAGCTGCTGGGCGGCAAGCTGCGGCTCTTCGGCTTCGGCAGCAGCGACCGCGTGGGCACCGAGGCGCAGGACCCGTCGGCCTCCACCGCCCTCCAGGCCGTCTCGTTCCACCGCATCGACGCCCGCTGGCAGCGGCGCCTCCTGGGCGGGCTCTTCGAGATCGGCGGGACCTGGGGCCGCGACGATCTTGGCTTCCACTCGCAAGCCTATGGTGACGCCAAGACCGACTTCCGGCTGGGGGAGGACTCCTGGGCGGCGCGGGCGCGCTGGTCGCTCGAGTGGGGCGAGCACGTCGAGCTCCAGCTCGGCGCGGACCTCGACCACCGCGCCACCCGGGTGACCCTGGGCGTGGACGGCGGGCCGGTCTCGGAGCTGCCGCCGGTGAAGATCGACCAGCCCCTGGCGGTGGGGACCTTCACCGGCGGCTGGGCTCAGCTCGTCCTGCGCGGCGCGGGCTGGACGGTGGTGCCCGGCGTGCGCGCCGACGCCTTCCACCTCGTGCCCCGGGTCGAGTACGGCGCGGTCGAGCCGCGGCTGACGGTGCGCAAGGAGATCGTCGACTCGCTCACCATCAAGGGCGCGGCCGGGCTCTACCACCAGGCGCCGACGACGCTCATCCAGCTGCCGGTGGTCGACATGTCCGGGCTCATCTACGGCCTGCAGGAGGTGGTGCAGGTCGACCTGGGCGTCGAGTGGAAGATCCTCGACGGGCTCGAGCTGACGGTCGACGGGTACGTCAACCCGCTCCTGCGCACGGTGGAGGTCAATCCGTTCGACCCCACGAGCATGGCCACCTCCACCGGCACCCTGCCCATCTCGAACGGCCAGTTCCCCACGCCCGGCGAGATTTCGATTCGGGCCAGGTCGCCTCCCACGGGTGGGCCTACGGCTTCGAGGTGATGCTGCGCCACCCGCTGGGCGGTCGCTGGTTCGGCTGGCTGTCGTACTCGTTGCAGCAGAGCACCCGCTACGTGCGCTTCCGCACCTACGACGCCGAGGGCTTCCCCGACGGGTGGGCCGAGGGCTACCTGCCCTACGCCTTCGACCAGACGCACGTGCTCAACGCGGTGCTCAGCTACCAGCTGCCCGCGGGTTGGACCGTGGGTGCGGTCTTCCACCTCAACACCGGCAGGCCCGAGGCCGGCACGATGACCTCCGTCACCATGCGGGAGGGCAGCGTCTCCAACACCCCGACCTGGGTGACGCTGTCGCAGAACCGGGCGGACCGGCTCCCGCCGTTCCTGCGCCTGGACGTGAGGGTGAGCAAGGTCTTTGTCTTCGACGACTTCACCCTCGACGCCTACCTCGACGTCCTCAACGTCGCCTTCCAGAGCGAGACCGTCGGGTTCACCTACACCGGCGGGCTGTACCGCGGAGGTGGCGCACTCAAGAAGAGCGGCATCGGCCTGCCGGTGATCCTCCCCATCCTGGGCGTCAAGGGCGCGTTCTAAAGCGGAGCGAGGCGGCGCACTTACTTCTGCTGGTACGCCGAGGTGCCGTAGTTGGCGCCGGTGATCGCCGGGCTGCGCACGGGGGCGCGGCCCCAGCTGCCGCTGCGCGACCGGTGCTGCTCGTTGGAGACGGCGCCCGGGGTGACGCCCTTCTGCTCAGCGAGCGCTCCGGCCAGGTCGCGGTAGCTGTCGATCAGTGCGGCCAGCTGGTCGAGGAGAGCCTTCAGGGCGGGTGGCAGGTTCTCGGGGAGCGTCATCGCGCCCAAGAGGTCGAGCAGCCAGGCGAGGTCCTGCGCCATCTGGGCCAGGAAGGCGGCGTCGGAGAGGGAGCCCGCGCCGAGCCAGGACTGGCGCGCGGCGAGGTAGGCGTCGATGACCTGGCTGGTCTGGCTCGGGGTCAGCTCGAGGCCCAGCCGCGAGGCGGCGGCATCGACGGCGGCGTTCGCGGAGCCGAAGCTGGACGCGAAGGCTTCGATGTAGGCGATGGCGTCGGCGCTGGTCAGCAGCGCGCGGGCCCGTCGGGCAATCTCCACTTCGGTGAGCGCGATGGCCTTGGCGGCCGCGGCCACCTCGCCCTCGCTCAGCGCGGTGGCGCCGGGCTGCGGGCCCGCGCCGCACCCGCTGGTGGCGACGAGTCCGGCCACCAGCGCCACCTGCCAACGTCCCAGCCCCTTCGCGTGCGCCATGGAGAGCTCCTCGCTCCGAACCGAGCGCTTCTACGGTAGGTCCCGGCACCCGGCCGGCGAGGCCCCTCGCTGCGCCAAAAGCGGGGACACGGAGTGCCGCCCGGTCGCTCGCAGGCCGTGGGATCGGCGCCGTGCCAGCTCGTCCAGCATGTTCGCGAGAGCCGGGCCTGGAAGCGTCGCCGACCCGGCGCAGCACGTCGACGATCCGCGCGTCGAACAGGTGTGCGCTCCCGGAGAGAGCCGTTGAGAAACCTTGTGCTGCCTCGCGTCATCCCCGAGGATTCTCGGGACCTCTCTTCCCGGAGCCCTTCACCCGTGCGCCAAGTCCTGACCTCCCTGCTCCTCGCCTTGACCCTCGCCGCCTGCCCCGGCCCAGGCCCCGAGGCGACTCCCGACACCGGCAAGCTCCGGACCGACGCCGCCGCGCCGGTGACCGACGCCGCCGTCGAGGAAGGCGACGCCTCCACCGCGACCGGTGGCGACGCCTCCGTCAGCGCGGCCGATGCCTCGACCGCGACGCCGGACGGCGGAGGCGCCAAGCCGGACGGCGGGACCCCCAAGGCCGACGCGGGCACGACCGTCGTGACCTGCGAGCAGGCCGACTGCATGTCCAACGAGGACTGCTCCGCCAGCGACTACTGCAAGAGCTTCAGCGACACCGTCGAGCGGCGCTGCTGCGTGGCCGGCAACCGCGGCACCAAGCCCGAGGCCGCCAGCTGCACCGCCGACTCCGAGTGCGCCTTCGGCCGCTGCATCAAGCGCGACGACGGCGCCCAGTTCTGCTCGGGCTACTGCGAGTCGGACCTGGACTGCACCGAGGCGACCATGCAGTGCAGCACCCTGTTCAAGTGGTGCTACCCGCGCGACGTCGGCGCTCCCCCGGAGAGCTGCTCGCAGATCAGCCTCGACCAGTGCTTCAACAACGACAACTGCGACGACAATCAGCGCTGCGAGAACAAGGCCACGGTCGCCGACCCGGTGCTGTGCTGCACCGTCGGCGCGCGGGGCACCGGCGCCGTCGGCACCGACTGCACCAGCGAGCTCAACTGCGCCTTCGGCCGCTGCCTCGGCGGCAAGTGCAGCGAGGCCTGCGACATCGGCGTCGACCCGTGCAGCGCGGCGGGCATGGTCTGCAACGAGATGAGCTTGATGTGCGAGCCTCCGTGACGCGAGCGGCGCGCCGGCGCTTCCTGTGGCAAGCTCCGGCGCCATGAACGCCCCCGCCAACGTGCTCTCGAGCGAGCAGGTCCGTGCCGTCGTCGAGCGCTCGCCGGCCCTCGTCCTCGCCCAGGACAAGGGCGGCTGGCTCGAATCTCTTCGCCCAGGGCGGGCTGGTGAACGACCCGGTGGGCACCGCGCCCAACGTGCGCGGCGCCCGCGCGGACGCCCAGGGCCAGGACGACCTCGGCCGCTTCTGGGACACCTTCATCGCCGGCAACGAGAATCCGCTTCGAGGTCCTGGCCGACCACTTCGCCGGCCAGGAGATGGCCCGCGACGTCCTCATCCACACCAGGCTCTCGACGGGCCTGCAGATCGTCGTGCCCGCGCACCTGCTCTACGAGATCGACGGTACGAAGATCCTCCGCATGCGCGCGATCTGGGACCTGCGCAAGCGCACGAGCGGCGCGTTGACCTCCGGCTGGCTCGGCTTCAAGACGCTGATGGCGATGAGCTGGACGATGCTCTCGTCGATGGGGCTGGGCGGGACGCTCGCCTACTCGCGCGGGATGTTCGTGGGCATCTTCGGGCGCGGCCGCAGCGCCGTGGACGCGCTCGCCGCCGCGGTTCGAGCCAAGGACGCCGGCGCGCTCGCGGCCCTCTTCGCTCCCTCCGCCGTCGTGGAGCTGCCGGTCGGGACGCGCGTGGAGCCCAAGGCGCTCCTCGACGCGCTGCCGGGCTTCGGCGTCGAGCAGGCGACTCCCGCGGGCTGGATGACCTCGTTCCGCTTCACGCTCGAAGGCGGCCGCAGGGGCCTCGCCTTCCTGGAGTTCGACCCGGCGAGCAAGCGGATCGCCTCGGCGAGGTTCTTCGGCGCCTCGTGAGGGCCCGGGCTAGACTGCGAGGCCGAAGGCCGAGAGCTGTGGAGGCGTGAGGTGCAGGTTCATCGAGTCGTCTTGGGCGCATGCGTGGCGCTGGGCGCTGCGCTTTCCGCGACGGCGTCCGCTTCGGAGCCGGAGCGCTACCCGCCGCCTCCGCCACCGGTCGTGCTGCCCGTCCCGCCGACGGCGCCTCCACCGCCGCCGCTGGCGCCGCCTCCGCCTCCGCCTGCGGTGCCCGCACCTGCGGTCGCTCCGCCGCGGGCTTCACCGGGAACGGCGCTGATCGACGATGACGACCGGCCCAAGGCCAAGGATGACCGGCCGCTGCAGACCGGCCTGGCGATGAAGATTGGCGTCGCGGTGCCGGTGGACAATCCGCGCGACCCGCAGGTCAAGCTCCATGCTGGCGCCGGCGTCCGCTACGGCTTCTTCCAGCGGCCCCCGGACGGCTGGGGCTTCAACCTCGCGGCGGCGCTGCTGGTCGGCGGCGACCTGACCCCCAACCTCGACGAGGCGGCGTTCAACCTCGAGCTGCGGCTGGAGGGGCTCTACGCGGGCAAGTCGCAGCTCTTGATGCCCATCGCCAGGCTCTACGGCCTGGGCGGCCTGCGCGTGGTGAACACCCAGGTGCGCAGCACGGGAGCCATCGCCACCAACACCACCGGCTACTTCGGCGCCGGCATCGGCTTCAACATGCTGCCGCTGATCGGCAAGGAGATGTTCTCCGGGGGCAGCAGCTGGGGCGCCGGGGGCGGCGCGGTGCTGGTCATCCTCTTGCTGCTCTCGCCGACGCTCGAGGTCCTCTACCTCGGCGCGCCGAACGGGTCCTGGGCTCCGGCGTACGTCATCGCCTTCGGGCTCTGAGGCTGGGGCCCCGAATCCTCCGAATCGGGAACGGGCTCCGCTTGGGGCCAGGTTCCGAATCCTCCGAATCGGGAACGGGCTCCGCTTGGGGCCAGGTTCCGAATCCTCCGAATCGGGAACGGGCTCCGCTTGGGGCCAGGTTCCGAATCCTCCGAATCGGGAACGGGCTCCGCTCGGGGCCAGGTTCCGAATCCTCCGAATCCGCGGCGGGCTCGGCTTGGGGCCAGGTTCCGAATCCTCCGAATCGGGAACGGGCTCGGCTTGGGGCCAGGTTCCGAATCCTCCGAATCCGCGGCGGGCTCGGCTTGGGGCCAGGTTCCGAATCCTCCGAATCCGAGGCGGGCTCAGCTTGGGGCCAGGTTCCGAATCCCCGACGGCAGGGTGTGAGGGCATCCGACTCCGGTGTTCGGAACCCCGGCGCCCGAGGAGGGCGCCACGGCCCTATACAATGTGGTGACTCGCTGCGTCATGCCGGTAACCGCCTGAATTGTGGTCGATATCCGGACGCCAAAATCGGCCAGTTTTCAAGGGGTTAGCACGGTCTGTCGGGGGGACCCTCCGTCTGCCGGATTCTCCAGTGATTCCGCGGGGGCACGCCATTCGCAGTCCTGGGAGCCAGGAGGTGCCCATGGAAGGCTCTCGGCGGTGGTGGGGTGTGGTCGTTGCGGCGCTGATGGCGCACAACCTGGAGGAGCACCTGCGCATCGGCGGCTTCCTCGAGGCCCACCGCGAGGCGATGCCGCCGCTCGCCCAGAAGGTGATGGGCGGGATGACCGTCGCCCAGTTCGACGTCTCGCTCGTCATCGCCACGCTGCTGCTGGCGGCGCTCGCGGTGGTGGGCGTTCGGTCGAAGCCGGGCAGCGTCTCCATGGGCATCGCGATGGGGCTGGGTGTCGGAGCCGGGCTCTTCCTCAACGCGCTCCAGCACACCGCGACCTCGGTCTACCTCGGGACCCTGGCGCCGGGCGTTGTCACTGGCTGGCTGCTGCTGGTGCCGGCGGGCGTCGCGATCAGCCACCGGGCGCTCGGGGGCGGCTGGATCACGCCCAAGGCGTTCGCCGGCTACTCCGCACTCGGCGCCGTCGCGATGGGGCTGAGCCTGCCGGCGATTCATGCGCTGTCGGCCGTGCTCCGGCGGGCGCTCATTTGAAGAGACTGGTCAGCCGGTAGCTGAAGCCCGGCAGGACGTCGCCACCCTCCAGGCACGTGTCGCCCTCGTAGCGGCGCATCAAGCCTCCACCGCGGTATTCCACGACCGTCTCGATCTTCGGATAGACGAGCCAGACGAGGCGCACGCCGGCGTCGAGGTAGTCCTTTACCTTCGCCTGCAGCTCCTCGGCCCCATCGGAGCAAGACACGATTCTCGACTGCGGCGTCTGGGGCCAGAAGCCAAAACCGCTGCTGCTGGTCAGGGGGAGGGACACGCTCGCTCGTCACGAAGGCCAGGTCAGGCACCCGAACGACGGCGTCGGGCTCCGGCCGCAACAGGAAGCCGGAGGAAACGTAGACGTCGCCTGCATGGCTCGCTTCCAAATGGCGGCCCAGCGCACTGACCAGGCGGCTGGCGTACCGGCCGTGGCTTGGGCTCGTCGGTCCCTGTCTCAGCAAATCGCCGTGCGAAAGCTCGTCGTGGCTCTTGTCGTCGGGCAGGCGCTCGAACTCGGCCAGCGTCCAGGGCAAGCCGGGCCGGTGCAGGCGGATTCGGTTCGACGAGTGCCGACGCCATGTTCCCGCCCTCCTGCTGGGCTCTTCTACTCGACCGCCGCCTTCAGCGGCACCGCGTGCCCCGCCAGCGTCCGCTTCAGGTACTGCCCGGTCGCGCTCGCCTTGTCCTTGGCGACCTCCTCGGGCGTGCCCGTGGACACCAGCCGGCCGCCGGCGTCGCCGCCCTCCGGGCCCAGGTCCACGATCCAGTCGGCGCACTTGATGACGTCGAGGTTGTGCTCGATCACCAGCACGGTGTTCCCCGCGTCCACCAGGCGGTTGAGGACGATGAGCAGCTTCTGGATGTCCTCGAAGTGCAGGCCGGTGGTCGGCTCGTCCAGGACGTAGAGCGTGCGCCCGGTCGCGGTCTTGGCCAGCTCGCGCGAGAGCTTGATGCGCTGCGCCTCGCCGCCGGACAGCGTGGTCGAGCTCTGGCCCAGCTTCATGTAGCCCAGGCCCACGTCGGAGAGCGTGGTGAGGACCTTGACGATCTCGCGGTGGACCGCGAAGTGCTCGAGCGCCTCGCGCACGCTCATGTCCAGCACCTCGGCGATGTTCTTGCCCTTGTAGCGCACCCGCAGCGTCGCCTCGTTGAAGCGGTGCCCGCCGCAGGCCTCGCAGGTGACGTAGACGTCGGGCAAAAAGTGCATCTCCACCAGCTTCACGCCGCCGCCCTCGCACTCCTCGCAGCGGCCGCCCTTGACGTTGAACGAGAAGCGCCCCGGCGCGTAGCCGTAGGTCTTGGCCTCCGGCGTCTGCGCGAACAGCTCGCGGATGGCGTCGAAGACCTTGGTGTAGGTCGCCGGGTTCGAGCGCGGCGTGCGCCCGATGGGCCGCTGGTCGATGTTGATGACCTTGTCCAGGTGCTCCAGGCCCTTGATGGCCTTGTGCTTGCCCGGGTTCTCGCGCGTGTCGTACAGGCTCTTGGAGAGCGCGGGGTAGAGGATGTCGTTGACCAGGGTGGACTTGCCGGCGCCCGAGACGCCGGTCACCGCCAGGAAGAGCCCGAGCGGGAAGTCCACGTCGATGCCCTTCAGGTTGTTCTCGCTGGCGCCCTCCACGCGGATCTTGGCCTTGCCCGCCACGCGGCGGCTGATGGGCACGGCGATCTCCTGGCGGCCGGAGAGGTAGGCGCCGGTGACCGACTTGGCGTCCTTGCCGACCTCCTCCACGGTCCCGCCGACGACGATCTCGCCGCCCAGCTCGCCCGCGCCCGGGCCGAAGTCGACCACCCAGTCCGCGTCGCGGATGGTCTCCTCGTCGTGCTCGACGACGATGACCGTGTTGCCGATGTCGCGCAGCCGCTTGAGCGTCGCCAACAGCTTGCCGTTGTCGCGCTGGTGCAGGCCGATGGACGGCTCGTCGAGGATGTAGATGACGCCCGTCAGCTCGCTGCCGATCTGCGAGGCGAGCCGGATGCGCTGGCTCTCGCCGCCGGAGAGGGTCGAGGCCGAACGGTCGAGCGTCAGGTAGCCCAGGCCCACGTTGCGCAGGAAGCCCAGCCGGTTGCGGATCTCCTTGAGCAGCTCGTGGGCGATCTTCTCCTCGGTGGCCGACAGCGGCAGCGACTCGAGCCAGGTGAAGGCACGGTCGATGGTCAGCGCGCTGGTCTCGACGATGCCGTTGCCCTGGATCTTGACCGCCCGGCTCTCGGGCTTGAGGCGCGCGCCGGCGCAGGTGGTGCACGGCTTGGAGGAGAAGTAGCGCATGTAGTAGCGGCGCATCGTCTCCGACTCGGTCTGCTTGAACCTTCGCATCAGCTGGTTGACCACGCCCTCGAACTCGCCCCAGGAGGGCCGCGGGCGGCCGTTCTCGGGGTCGGCGTTGCCGTGCAGCACCAGGTCCTGGTGCTTCTTGGGCAGCTTGTGGAACGGGGCGTCCAGGTCGATGCCGTGCTTGGTGGAGAACTGGTCGATGATCTCCGCCGTCCAGCTGTCGAAGCGGGCGAGCGCGCTGGCCCAGGGCTCGACGGCGCCCTCGCGGATGGACTTGGTGCGGTCGGGGACGATGAGGTCCGGGTCCATCTCCAGCCGGGTGCCCAGGCCGTTGCACTCCGGGCACATGCCCAGCGGGTTGTTGAAGGAGAAGTGGGGAGGGGAGAGCTCGCCGAAGGAGAGGCCGCACTTGAGGCAGGCGTTGAGCTCGCTGAAGACGCGGTCGCTCGCCGGGTTCGACTTCTCGTCCGAGAGCGTCAGCTGCCCCTTGCCTTCCTTGAGCGCGACCTCCACGGCGTCGGTGAGCCGGGCCTTGAGGTCCGGCTTCATGATCAGCCGCTCGATGACCACGTGGATGTCGTGCTTGAGCTTCTTGTCCAGCTCCACCCGGTCTTCGTCCAGCCGGTAGATCTTGCCGTCGATGCGCACGCGGGGCAGGCCGCGCTTGCGCAGGTCGTCGAGGATGTCCTTGTACTCGCCCTTGCGGCTGACCACGACCGGCGCCAGCACCGTGAACTTGGCGCCCTGCGGCTGCTTGAGGATCTCCTCGACCATCTGCTGCGCCGACTGCTTGCCCACCTTCTGGCCGCACTGAGGGCAGTGCTGCACGCCGATGGAGGCGTAGAGCACGCGCAGGTAGTCGTGGATCTCGGTGACGGTGCCCACGGTCGAGCGCGGATTGTTGGAGGCCGCCTTCTGCTCGATGGAGATGGTGGGCGACAGCCCGCGGATGGTGTCGTACTTGGGCTTGTCCATCTGCCCCAGGAACTGCCGGGCGTAGGCGGACAGGCTCTCGACGTAGCGGCGCTGGCCTTCGGCGTAGAGGGTGTCGAAGGCGAGCGAGCTCTTGCCGCTGCCGGAGACTCCGGTGAAGACGACGAGGCGCTTCTTGGGGATGTCCAGGTCGACGTTCTTGAGGTTGTGCTCTCGGGCGCCACGGACGCTGATCTTGTCGGGTTCGGTCACGGCTGCTCGTGCTCCAGGCCCCCTGGCGAGCCTCGGGACGGGCTCTCCTCTTGGGGGGCGGTTTCTTAACGCTCGGCGGCATGCGGCATCAACCCTTGAGATTCCGCGGCCAAAGGTGCGTCGCGGCAGGGGTGGATGCGACTTCGGACCGGAATCCTAGCCAAGGGGTCCGACATTCCAGGCGCCTGGCGATCGAGCCGAGCGGGCCGAACGGGCGAGCTGGCCGGTCAGGCCGCGAAACGGGTTGGCGTCTCTTCGCCCGCAGGTCTAGGCTCCCGCGACCAAACCAGTGGGGGGGGCGCGCTCTTGGCTAGGAGAAGGCAAATGCATCGCTCACGAATCGGCATCCTCGTTCAACCCGGCTTGATCCTGCTGGCCCTGCTGGCCGCCTCGACTTGCGCGCCTTCCGGCGAGCCGCTGCAGATCGCCTCCACGGCCAAGCCCATCGTCTGGGGAACCGCCGACACGACGCACACCGCGGTCGTCGCGCTGCTGGGCTCCAGCAGCCAGGGCATCTACGGGTGCACCGGCACGGTGGTGAAGATGAGCGGCACCACCGGCTACGTCCTGACGGCGGCGCACTGCTGCAACCCGAGCAAGCCGTCCATCCTCTACATCGGCAACGACTACACCGCGGCCATCAACTGGCTGGCCAACGGCGGCACCGGGACGTTGCCCGCGGGCACCTACCGGGTCCAGTCGGGGTCCGTCGCGGCGCACCCGGGCTATGACCCCTACGGCCAGATCCCGACGACCGACTTCTGCATGCTCAAGGCCACCTTGCCCGCCGGAACGGCGGTCATCCCCGCCGCAAGCTCGCCGGACGGCGTCGCCCTGAACGTGACCACCGAGTTCGTGGGCTACGGCGTGACCGAGTCCTCCGTCGACAACACCCTTCGCCGCCACGCCTCCTCGAGCATCGACCAGGACGTGCAGAGCGACTACTTCGAGTACACCGAGGGCGGCGTCACTCACAAGGGCGGCCCGTGCGAGGGCGACTCCGGCGGCCCGGCGCTGCTCCCCTCCGGCGTCGCGCAGTCGCAGCAGCGGGTCGTCGGCGTGACCTCCTACGGCGATCAGGACTGCACGAACTACGGCGTCAGCATGCGCGTCGCCTCCGAGAACTCGCCGGGCGGCTTCATCTACAACTACCTGAACGACGGCACCGACGCGGGCGTCCCGACGGCGGACGCCGGGACGGCGACCTGCGCCTTCACCACCAACGACCCGACCTGCGACAGCTGCATCTGCGGACCGTGCGGCAACGAAGCAGATGCGTGCGACGCTGACCCGACCTGCGTGAGCTGCATCACCAGCGTCAACCCGCCCGCTAGCTGCAACAACAACGCGGCCTACGTGGCGTTCGGCACTTGCTACATGAACACCTGCCAGGCCGCGTGCAACGGATCGACCACCCCGGACGCCGGCACGCAAACTTGCGGCTTCGGCACGACCGACCCGACCTGCACCAGCTGCCTCTACAACAGCTGCTGCTCGGAGCAGCAGGCGTGTCTCAACGACGCCATCTGCCCGGATTGCCTCACCGGTGCGAACACCTCGTCGGCGTGCAACACGAACGCGGCCGTCAATGCCTTCTTCAACTGCTACGAGGGCCCCTGCGGTGTCGCCTGCGGGCTGACTCCGGGGCCGGATGCGGGCGTCCCCGGTCGCGACGCGGGCACTGCCGGCCGCGACGCGGGCACCGTCGGGGCCGATGCGGGGACGCCGACCTGCGCCCTCACGACCGGCGACCCGACCTGCGACGCGTGCCTCTGCGGGCCGTGCGGCTCGCAGGCCGCCGCGTGCGGCGCCGACCAGGCCTGCATGCTCTGCCTCACCAGCACCAACCCGCCCGCCAGCTGCAACACCAACACTGCGTTCATGGCTTTTGCCACCTGCTTCATGAACACCTGCCAGGCCGCGTGCAGTGGGCTGACCTCCCCGGACGCCGGACCGGTTGCGCCGGACGGCAGCGTCGTCGTCTACGTCGACGCCGGCTCCTTCCGCCCCGACTCGGGGACGGTCATCGCCACCCCGGACACCGGGTTTGGCTTCACCGACGCGGGGACCGTGACCTCCTTCGACGCCTCGGTGACGTACGCCGACGGATCGACCGTCCTTCCGACGGACGCCCAGGTGCTCGTCGGCTCGGACGCTCAGGTGCAGGTCGGCTCGGACGCCCAGGTGCAGATCGGCTCGGACGCTCAGGTGCAGATCGGCTCGGATGCCCAGATGACGACCGATTCTGACGCCGAGATCGTCCACGGTCCCGACGCGGCCGTGGTGACGGACACCGACGGCTCGGTCGCCGCACCGAACGACTCCGGGACCGCTTCGACCTCGGACGCGCAGGTCATCGCCACGGGAGATGCCTCGGGTCCCTCGACTCACGGGGACGCCACCGTGACGGCTCAGTCCGACGCCGGCGAGGCCGCGGCGCCCGGTGGCTGTGGCTGCGGCTCGACGCAGGGCTCGGCGCCTGCCTGGTTCGCCATGGCCTGCGCCCTGTTCGCCGTCGGCGCGCGCAAGCGTCGGAGCTAAGAAGCAGCAGGATGAAGAGAACGGAGCGGGAGCCCTCGGGCTCTCGCTCCTTTTCGTTGGGTCAGCCAGGCGCACGCCAGCGCGCCGCGCTCCCGGGCGCGCGAAGACTCCGACGCCTCGAGTCAGGGTTCCTCGTCATCCCGAAGGCGTTCGATGGCGTCCGCCACCGCGCGGCGCATCTCGTCGCGATGAAACAGGTACGCCGAGGCGTGGCCCCCAGCGAGCCAGCGCAGCTCGCAGCGCCAGTGCGCGGCGATCCGCTCCATCTCCTGCGGGGGCACGAAGCCGTCCGCGCGCGTGCCCACGACGATGGCCGCCCGCGGGGCGCGTGGAGCAGGGAGCCGCGTCGCGTCGAAGCGCGCCAGCCAGGCGCGGAGCCGCGCCCTCGCGGTCTCGACGTCCTCGCCGTCGGCCGTCAGGGCCCGGAGCGCGGGCCACACGCGCAAGGCCCCCTCGGTGAAGACCCGCGCCGGAGACGCCGAGGCGGCCAAGGGGACCGCCGCGACTCCGAAAGGCACGGTGGCGGCCACCACCGCGGTCATGTTTCCGCCCATGCTGTAGCCCGCCACGCACGTCCGCTCGCACTCGCGACGAGCGAGGGCGAGCAGCGCCTTCGCCTCCTTGACGATGGCGAGCCCCATCAGCGAGAGGTCACTCACGGTCCGGACCTCGTAGCCGCTCTGGCCAGGAGGCCTGCGCCTGCCCGTGAAGGCGTTCTCGAGGAGGAGGGCCGTGATCCCCCGTGACACGAGCGGCCGCGCCCATTCGGTTCGCACCTGGTATCCCTGGTCGCCGCTCGAGGCGAGCAGGACGAGCAGCGCGCGCGTCGGAGCCCGGGCAGGCGCCAGTCGGCGGACCCGCGCCTGACGCACTCGCTGGGGCAGCCGCAGCTCCGGACTTTCGAAGTGGCCGTCCCTGACCACCAGATCTCCCTCCCGACGCTCGGAGCGCCAGGTCACATCGGCCGGTTCCGGGGGCTCGAGCAGCTCCTCTTCGGACAGGCCAGCCATCAGCGCGCGGTCGCCCCATCCGTCGCAGAAGAATCTGCCGCGCGGGACTGCGAGTGCGACCAGCCGGTCGAGAGGGTGAATTCGCATGGTCGCCCGCGCCTCCTCACGCGGGTCGACGAGGTGGGATTGGCGTCACTCGATTCGAACGTAAGGCTCGATCACTCCGTCGGGCACCAGCGGTCGAGCCGCGGCTCTACGAGTCCGTCCGGTCCCGTCTCGCGCGCCCGCCCGCCTCGCGCGCCCGACTTGGGGCCTCCGAGGCGGGCGCGCGTGCCTGCGGGCGGTCCAAATCGATTAGGTGCGGGGAGGAGGGGAAGGCTTGCGCCGGAACACCAGCACCGCGCTGTCGAGCTCCGGCGGGAGCACCAGCGCGCTGAGCGCCTCGTCCACCGCCCAGTCGAAGCCCTGCTGCTCCTCGTAGGCCGCCCAGTCGCCGCTGGCGAACCGGTGCCGGCTGCCGATGACCACGTAGGTCTGCACGCAGCGCGAGGCGAGCACGGCCTTCTCGAAGCGGTTGGCCGGTGGCGGCCAGGAGCAGAGCACGACCTGGGGCTGGTGGCGCTCGAGGGCGCCCTGGGCGTCGAGCTTCTCGACCGACGCGGGGTAGGCGATGGACTTGGCCCAGGCCCGGTTGTCGGTGGCCCGGACCGCGACGCCGGCCTCGTTCAGGAACCGGGAGAGCGTGCCGTCCCCCGCGGCGATCTCCAGGCAGCTGCGGCCAGCGACGAGCTTGGCGAGCGCCGCGACCAGTTCGCGCGTGTAGAAGCAGTAGATGCCGCGCGGCTGCACCAGCGGCATGAGGATCCGCTTCTGGCGCACGAACCTCCACCAGAAGCGGAAGGCGCGGAGCGACGCCGGCTTGCGGTCCAGGCCCTGGCGGAACAGCAGCTTCTGGACGAGCGTCCCCTCGAACAGCCCGAAGCGGACCGTGCCCGAGGTCTGGAGCGCCGCGGCCGCGTGGGTGCACTCGCCCAGCGCGAGGAAGGTCAGGCGCGCGCGGACGAGGTGCGGCAGCGCCGACTCGGCCACCCTCGGGTTGCCGCCGCTGGAGGCGACCCGCGCGGACCAGGTGTCGGACTCGGCCCGTGAGCGGGTCATCAGCTGCACCGCGGCGTCCGCCGACCCCTTCTCCAGCGCCGAGAGGATCTCCGCGCTGACCTGCTCCCAGAGCTTGGGGTGCTCCGCACGAAGCTCCTGCAGGGGGCGGTCGGGGAGCGTTCGCAGGACGTCGGCGGGGGAGGTCGGCGCAGTCACGACCCGAAGGCTAGCCCGTCGAGCGCATGGCGGCCACCAGACGGGTCCAATGCTAGAGTCGCCGCGCCGAATGAGGAGGGGCCCCCGGATGCCGGCATCGCTCGACGCACTGACCGCCCACGCGCAGCCGCTCACCGACGCGCTGGGAGAAGGGGTCATCGTCTACGACCTCGAGCTGCGCTACCGGGCCTGGAACCGCTGGATGGAGGAGCTGACCGGCGTGCCGTCGGCCAAGGTCCTGGGCCGGCACCCGACGGAGGTCTTCCCCTTCCTGGTCGAGGTCGGGGCGGTCGGGCGGCTCGAGCAGGCGCTGGCCGGCGTACGCCCTGCGCCGCTGGAGTTCCCCTTCCCGCGGACGGGCTTCGGCTCGGGGTGGTGCTCGGTCCAGGCCGCGCCGCTGCGGGACGAGGCGGGGCAGGTGATCGGAGTGATGGCCCACGTCCGCGACGTCACCGAGTACCGGCAGGCGGCGGACGCCCTGAGGCTCGCCCAAGAGACGGCGCACCTGGGCTACTGGTGCTGGGACGCCCTCTCAGGCCAGGGCATCTTGTCGGACCCCCTGCTCCGGCTGCTGGGCCGCGAGCGGGGGGCTCCCGAGCTCGAGCACGGCTGGGTCGCCTGCATCCACCCCGACGACCTCGAGCGCGCGCGCGCTGCGCACCGGGCCATGGTCGAGGGCGGGGTCGCCGTCCCGGTCGAGTACCGCGTGGTCCGGCCGGATGGCTGCGTCCGCAACGTCCTGTCCAACGCCAACGAGATCCAGCGCGATGCTTGCGGGAAGGTCGTCCGCGCCGCGGGCATCGTGCAGGACGTGACCGAGCAGCGGCTGGCCTTCGAGCGGCTGCAAGCGTCGGAGGAGAAGTTCGCCAAGGCCTTCGACCGCAGCCCGCTGATGATGGCCCTGAGCGACGTCGCCGCGGGGACGATGCTGGAGATCAATGCCGCCTTCACCGAGAAGACCGGCTACGGCCGCGAGGTCCTCGGCAGGTCCTCGGTGGAGATCGGCCTCTTGCCGCCCGACGCTCGCGAGCGCTACGGCAAGCTCATGCGCGAGCAGGGCGGGCGCTTCCAGGCCAAGGCCATCACCTGGAGGTGCGCCGACGGCCGGGCCCTGGAGGTCAGCCAGAGCGGCGAGATGCTGGTCATCGGCGGCCGCAAGTGCCTGCTCACCATCGCCGAGGACGTCACCGAGAAGCGGGCCGCCGAGCGCGAAGCCGAGCACTTGCGCGAGCAGCTGCACCAGGCCCAGAAGATGGAGGCGGTGGGCACGTTGGCCGGCGGCATCGCCCACGACTTCAACAACATCCTGGGCGTCGTCCTGGGCAACGCCGAGCTCTTGCTGGCCGACCGCGAGTGGGACGACTACGTCCGCGCCAGCCTGGGCGACATCCGCGACGTGGCGCTGCGGGCCCGCGAGCTGGTCAAGCAGATCCTCACCTTCAGTCGCCGCGCGCAGGAGCACCGGCGCGCGCTGGAGGTGCAGCCCGTCGTCCAGTCGGCGGTGCAGCTGCTGCGCAAGACGTTGCCGGCGTCCATCGAGCTGCGAGCTCCAGCTCGAGGCGCCCGGCGCGGCCTGCCTGACGGACGAGACGCAGCTCCACCAGGTGCTCTTGAACTTGTGCACCAACGCCGCGCAGGCGCTGGGGACCCAGGGACGCATCGAGGTCCGGGTGACCCAGGTGGCGCTCGACGAGGCGTGCGCGGGGCGGATGCCGCCGCTGCGCGCCGGGCCGCACGTGCAGCTGACGGTGAAGGACAACGGCCCCGGGATCCCGGCGGCGGTCCTCCCGCGGATCTTCGACCCGTTCTTCACCACCAAGGAGGTCGGGCGTGGCACCGGCTTGGGGCTCGCGGTGGTCCAGGGCATCGCCCGGCAGCACCGTGGGCTGGTGGAGGTCGAGAGCGCAGAGGGCCGCGGCGCCGCCTTCCATGTCTGGCTGCCGTGCACGGGCGCCGAGGCTGCGGCCGCGGTGGAGCGCGCCGCGACGCCTCATGGCAAGGGCGAACACGTGCTGGTGGTGGACGACGAGCCGGCGCTGGCGCGGCTGACCGCGCGGCTGCTCGAGACCTTGGGTTACCACGTCACGGTCAAGGTGCAGGCGAAGGAGGCGCTGGAGGAGCTGCGCGCGGCGCCCGATCGCTTCGACGCGCTGGTGACCGACCTGGCGATGCCGGAGATGCCGGGGGACGCGCTGGCTCGCGAGGCGATCGCGCTGAGGCCGTCGCTGCAGGTCATCCTCTGCACCGGGTTCAGCGAGCAGATTGGCGAGGAGGATGCTCGCGCCGCAGGGATCCAGGCGTTTCTGCTCAAGCCGGTGTCACGCGACCAGCTGGGCAAGGTGCTGCGGAGGCTGCTGGACGAGCAGCCGTGTTCGCGGATCGCCGGCCCAGCCCGTTAGCGGAAGAAGGCGCTGGGCACGGGCGAGCCCGCGCGCTGGCGAAGCCGCTGGCCGTCGTTGCGCAGGAAGCCCGGCGCGTGGGGCCCCTGGACCTTCGCGCAAGCCCGAGCGAGCGTCTCAAGGGCGCCCACGTCGGGGAGGCTGTCGGTGGGCGGGTGGGCCTCGGCGATTCGCCGCGCCAGCTCTTCGACCGGCGCCGGATCCGCCGCGGAAGGCCTGACCTGCTTGGTCGTGGGGTCGACCTGGAGACGGCCTTCGGCCCAGGGCGCGGCGTTGGTCTGGTACAGGAAGGTCGTCAGGTCGGCGGCGAAGGGGAAGGGGTTGGTCCAGCAGGAGGCGTGGGCCCACAGGAGCTGCCCCGGGGTGTGGTCGCGCAGCGTCTTCATCAGCTCGACGTCCCCGAGCGCGTCCAGGTCGTACGCGGCGACGAGGCACGGCGTCTTGGACGCCCGAGCCTCCCAGCCGACCGCGGGCACCCCGAGCATCTTCGCGGCCGCGGCGGCGACGATCTCGTGGCTGCGGCCCGGGGGCGAGGTCACGGCGGCGAGCGTGATCCCTGCGGCCTTCAGCGCCGCGCCCAATCGCCCAATCCCTTCGTGGATGAGCCCGTAGCTGTCCGAGACGTAGGCGTAGCGGCCGCGCATCGGCTGGTCGAGGCCGTGGGGCGACAGGTGCAGGAGCAGGGCGCCGTTGAGGACGAAGTGCCAGCCGCGCAGATCGCGCTCGTCGAGCTTGCAGACCCCCGCGAGCGCATCGGCGCGCAGCAGCATGCCGTCGAGCGAGTCGACCATGAAGGCCAGCTGCGGGTTCTGCACCTTGCGCAGCTCGGGCAGCAGCGAGCGCGGGGTCGCGAGGTCGCCGCTCATGATGGAGTTGAAGCCCAGGAGGTAGCCCGAGAGCGGGTCGCGCCCGGTGACGCCGGACTCGCGCAGGACCTTGCAGGCCTCGGCGCTGAGCAGCAGCGCCTCGAGGTTGCAGACCAGCTCGTTGACGAGCTTCGGCTGGCCGGGGGCGAGGGCGTTGGCGCGGGCGAGCAGCGCCGCGGCGATGCCGTACTGGCTCTGCTCGTAGAGCTCGAAGGCGGCCGCGTAGAGCTTGTCGACGTCCTCGGGCGCGCTGGCGGCGGCGGCGCACTTCTCGGCGATGGGCGAGCCGCCGAGCACCTTGGCGAGGTCGGCGAGGGTCGAGAGCGCAGTGGTCCAGTCGGCGGCCGCCTGGAGCGCGCAGGGGTATTCGACCGCGGGGCGGAACGCAGCGTAGGCCTTCCGGGCGTCGCCCGCGGCGAGCAGGCGCGCGGCTTCGGCGCGGAGGGTGGCGAGGTCAGGCGCGGTCATCGGAGGGTCCTTGGGCTGACGTTGGGGCCGGCACAATAGCGCGGGGCGCCCGGGCGCGGCCCTGCGTCTTTCGGGAAGCGGGCTCGCGAGCGGCTCGCTTCGTGCGGCCTTGTGCCGGCAGGCTTGCCCGAACGACGCACCGTTCGACCAACCTGGCGTCTGCCGCCGCGGAGACAGGCTCGCGCGCACTCTCCGCTGGCCGCCTGCTCGCGACTCAACCTCATCGCCCGCAGGATCGGTCGAACGGTGGGGTGGTTCTGATAGCTAGCCGGCACAAGGCCGGCGATCCGAGGGGCTCTCGGGCATAGGAGAAAGAGAAAGAGAAGGAGAAGAAGAAGCACCTTCGGTGACCGGCATCGGGCCTCGGGTCGGCCCATCCGAAGGCGGCGCGGCCGGGCGTGACCACCTTGATGGGCGCGATGGCCGCCCCGCGAATCCAGGACTACGCCGCGCTCGGCGACTGCGCCTCGGCCGCGCTCGTGTCGCGGACGGGGTCGGTCGACTGGCTGTGCTGGCCGCGGTTCGACAGCCCCTCGGTGTTCGGCGCCCTGCTCGACCCGGGCGCTGGCCGCTTCTCCATCGCTCCCAGCGGGCTCCTGCGCTCGCAGCGCCGCTACGAGCCGGACAGCAACGTCCTGGTCACCGACCTGATCGCCGGCTCGGGGACCGTCCGCCTCACCGACGCCCTGGTGCTGCCCGCCCTCGACGGCCACCTCCAGCCGGAGCGCGAGCTGGTGCGTGCGGTCGAGTGCCTGCGCGGAGAGGTGGACCTGGAGATCGTCTATGACCCGCGCCCGGGCTACGCCCGGAGGCCGGCGCAGTTCGACGACGGAGGCCCGCTGGGCTGGCGCACTCCGGCCGGAGGCGACCTCCTGGTCCTGCGCTCGGCGGTGCCGCTCTCCAGGGCGGAGCAAGGCAGCGGGCTTGTCGCGCGTGTGCCGATGAAGTCCGGCGAGCGCTTCGAGCTATCGCTCTCGTTCACCCACGAGGCCCCCGGCGTCCTGACGCTGCTCGGCGAGGCGGCGTGGGAGGCCGTGCGGCAGACCTCCCAGCAATGGCGCGCCTGGGCGGGAAGGGTGGCCTACGACGGGCCGCACCGCGACGAGGTGGTGCGCAGCGCGCTGGCGCTCAAGCTGCTGGCCTTCGCGCCCTCCGGGGCCATCGTCGCGGCGCCGACCACCTCGCTGCCCGAGCGGCCTGGCGGCGCGCTCAACTGGGACTACCGCTACTGCTGGCTGCGAGACGCGTCGCTGACGGTGCGCGCGCTCTACGGCTTGGGCTTCGAGGAGGAGGCGCGCTCCTTCGTGACCTGGCTGCTGCACGCGACCCGGCTCACCCGGCCGCGGCTGCGGGTGCTGTACGACGTCTTCGGCCGCGCGCGGCAGGCGGACGAGCGCTCCTTGCCGTGGCAAGGCTTCGGCGGCGCGCGGCCGGTGCGGGTAGGAAACGCGGCGCAGACCCAGCTCCAGCTCGACGTCTACGGCGAGGTCCTGGACGCCGCCGTGCAGCTCGTTCACCGCGGCCATCTGCTCGACCACGACACGCGACGGGCGCTGACCTCGCTGGGCGACTACGTCTGCCAGCGGTGGCGGGAGCCGGACGAGGGCATCTGGGAGCTGAGGAGCGGCCGGGTGGAGCACACGCACTCCCGGCTGCTCTGCTGGGTCGCGCTCGACCGGCTCGTCCACCTGTGCGACGTCGGCGAGCTGGACCCGAAGAGGGTGGAGCGCTACCGCAAGGTGCGCGAGGCCATCCGTCAGGACCTCGAAGCGAGAGCGTGGAGCGAGGAGATGCAGAGCTACGTGGCCGTCCTGGGCGGGCGCGCGCTCGACGCGACCGCGCTGCAGCTGGCGAACTACGGGATGCTCCCGGCGTCCTCGCCGCGGATGCGCGCCACCTGGGAGCGGGTCCGCAGCGCGCTGGGCGCGGCGGGCGGGCTGTTGCGGCGCTACCAGGTCCCGGAGTCGGACGGCGAGGGGGCCTTCGGCGCCTGCGGCTTCTGGGCGGTGAGCTACCTCGCGCAAGGGGGCGGCAGCCTGGAGGAGGCCGAAGGGACGTTCGAGGAGCTCTTGGGCTTCGCCAACGACGTGGGCCTCTTCGCCGAGGAGATCGAGGTGGCGACCGGCGACGCCCTGGGCAACTTCCCGCAGGCCTTCACGCACGTGGCGCTGATCAACGCGGCTCTGGCGCTGGAGGCGCGGCGCGCGAAGGAGCGGCCCCGGGAGCGCGCGCGGGCCCCGGAGCGAGCGGAGGGGACGGCCGGCGCGGAGGTGCATCCATGAACTGGGGGAGCTGGGCGCTCTGGTCGTTCGTGGCGACGACCGTGCTGACGACGCTGCTCGCGGGCAGCCAGGAGCTGGGGCTGACGCGCATGAGCATCCCCTTCATGCTCGGCTCGGTGGTGACGCCGGACCGGGACCGGGCGCGCCTGGTGGGCATCGGCATCCACTTCGTCAACGGCTGGCTCTTCGGGCTGCTGTACGCGGCGGCGTTCCAGGCGTGGGGGGCGGCGGGGTGGCTGCGGGGCGCGGCGATCGGCGCGGTGCACGCCGCCTTCGTGCTGACGGTGCTGATGGTGGCGCTCCCGGGGATGCACCCGCGCATGGCGGGGATGGGGGCGGGACCGACGCACGTGCGGCAGCTCGAGCCGCCGGGGTTCTTGGGGCTGCACTACGGGCCGCGCACGCCACTCTCGGTGCTGGTGGCGCACCTGCTGTACGGGGCCATCCTCGGCGCGTTCTACGTCCGGCGCTGAGAGACTGACCCCCAGAAATCGTGAGCCCTCATTCCGCAGTCCGACGCGCGCGACGCTCGCCGACGGCGGCGTAGCAGCGAGCGCGGGACGATCCAGGTACAGCGGGGTGGAGCACGGGTCCAGCTGGAGCCTGCCGCTTGATTGACAGCTCCGCGCGGGCGCGGTTACACCGCTGGCGGCCATCGTTCGGGCGGTCCGCGACTCGATCAACGAGCCTGCGGACAGGTAAGCATCGTGAGCGGGGACGCTCGAAATGCGGAGTGACGTCGTCGCGGTAGGAGACGATGGCATCCGTCAGGCGCATGTGCCCTCAAGAGGATCCCGGAATCATGCTCGCCATTCTGCCTGCCGGTTGCTTGCTGCTGTTCGTGTTGCTCGCCTCTTCCCCGGAACGGACCTGGCGCGAGGCGGTTCTCGATGGCGCGGTCTGCTTCGGCGTCGCCGCGACGTTCGTCACCGAGGTGCTGAGCCTCGAGCATGGCTTCGGCTTGCGGGGCATTGCCGTAGCCTGGGTCGTCATCGGTCTCGGGCTCGGATACTCGCTCTGGCGGCGCAGGCCAATCCAGCGGCCGCCTCTCCCGCGGCCGGGCCTCTGGGACGTTCCGCTGCTGCTAGTACCTGCGGCCGTCATGGTCGCGACGCTGCTCTCCGCGCTCCTGAGTGCGCCCAACAACTGGGACTCGATGACCTACCATCTGGGCCGGGTGGCGCACTGGCTGGCCGCCGGGTCGGTGGAGCACTTCCCGACGAGCATCCTGCGCCAGCTTCACCAGTCGCCCTTCGCGGAGTACTTGCTCGCGCATCTCCAGGCGCTCTCCGGTGGAGACCGGCTGGCTGGGCTGGTGCAGTGGGCGGCGATGCTGGGATGCCTCGCGGGCGTCTCGTCCATCGCGGGGCGACTCGGGGCGGGGCGGCAGACCCAACTGCTTGCGGCAGCCATCACGGTCACCATCCCCATGGCGGTGCTGCAAGCGTCCAGCACCCAAAACGATCTCGTCGTCGCGCTGTGCCTGGTGGCCTTCGCCGATGCGGTCTTGCGTCTCGACGACTTGACGAACCGGCGGGCCTGGCTCCTCCTCGGCGGCGCGCTTGGCCTGGCGCTGCTGACCAAGGCCACGGCGTACCTCTACGCCTTCCCGTTCCTTGTGTGGCTCGCTGTTCGCGTGATCCGAAGGCGGCAGTGGAAGGTGCTGGGGCTCGCCGCACTCGCCGCGGCCACCGTCCTAGCCATCAACGCCGGGCACGCCGTTCGCAACGGTCGCACCTACGGCTCGCCCCTGGGACCGGGCAACGAGGGTGAGCACCACTACGTGGTGGAGCAAGTGACGATCGGCAACTTCTTCGCCGGGCCGGTGCGCAACCTGGCGCTCCACTTTGGCCTGCTCGATCGCGACCTGAACGCCCGGCACAGCGGAGCCGTGGCCGCCTTCATCGGCGCCTTCGGGGTCGACCCCAACGACCGGAAGACGACCTGGGAGGGCAACGACTTCCGCATCCCGGACCTCTCCACGCACGAGGACTGGGCCGGGAACTTGGCGCACGCCGTCCTCTACGTGGCCTCACTCGTGGCCGTGGTGGCGCTGGCGGTCGCGCGGCGGAAGGGCCCCGACGGGGCGACCTGGCGCCTGGCGCTGGTCTGGACCGCCTGCGTGCTCGGCGGCTTCCTGCTCTTCGGATGGGTGCTCAAGTGGCAGCTGTGGCACAGCCGGCTGCACACGCCGCTCTTCGTGCTCTTCGCGCCGGTGGCCGCGCTCGTGCTCGGAGCCATCCCCTGGCGACCGGTCCCGGCGGTCGTCGGGCTGCTGCTGCTCGTCCTGTCGGCCCCGTGGGCTCTGTGCAACACCTCGCGCCCGCTGGTCACGGCGGCCGTGTTCACCCGCAACGCCGACGTCTGGCGCCACCCGCGCGACGACCAGTACTTCATCAACCGCGGCGACCAGACCGAGCGCTACCGAAAGGCCGCGCGCTGCATCCGAGAGGCGAAGTGCCGGCAGGTGGGCCTGCTCGCGGGCGCGGACGACTGGGAGTATCCGCTCTGGGTGTTCCTGGGTAAGGACGCGCCGGTGCGGATCGAGCACCTGGAGGTCAACAATCCGTCGGAGCGCGCGCCCGGCGCCGACGCGGCCTACCGCCCGTGCGCCCTCATCACCATCGGGCGCACGCCCGCCAACAGCTTCGGCATGACGCGCAAGGACGCCTGCTCCACCTGGGACTTCGGCGTCTGGCTGCCGTGAGGCGCATCGCGTGGCGCCCTGGCTCGCTAGAGCGCTCTTTGACCCTTTGCATCTGGCAAGTGCTGTTGGCCGGGAGGCCAGCAGGGCCGCGGTGAGTCGGCGATCCAGGGACTTTCGCAATGCGCTGAGCTTGGCGTCCGCTAGAAGCTGTGCCCGATGGAGAGCTCGAACAGGAACGGCGCGTCGCCCGGACGGCGGGTGAGCGGGATGGCCCCCTCGAAGCGCAGCGGCCCGATGGGGGAGAACCAGCGGAGGCCGAAGCCTACCGAGTGCAGCAAGTTGAGCGGCCCGACGGAGGGCCGGAAGCCGAAGAAGTTTTCGCTCGCGCCCCAGATGTTGCCGGCGTCGTAGAAAACGACGCCGCGGAGGCCGGCTGTCTCGGCGATGGGGAAGTCGAGGTCGAAGTTGAAGAGCAGCTGCTTGTTGCCGCCTACCGGGACGAGAACGGCGGGCTGGTCGGGAGACCGGCCAGCGCCCACCAACACGGAGGGCCCAGAGCGCAGGGAGTAGCCGCGCAAGGTGTTGCTTCCGGGCGGGTTGTGGAAGAGCTCGTTGAGGGATAGCTGACCCTTCAAGCTGTAGATGTAGCCGAGTGAGCCCTGGGCCTTGAAGACGATTCCCCAGAACAGCGGGACGTACCAGCGGGTGTTGGCGTCCAGGCGCAGAAACTGGAAGGAGGCGCCGAGCCACTCGGGCGAGTATTGCAGCGAGACCGACTGGTAATTGCCGGCGGTGGGGAGCAGGCGGTTGTCGCGCTGGTCCCAGTTCACCGTCAGGCGCAGCGCGCTGGTCAGGCCACTCTGGAAGCGGTTGCCGAGCAGCACGTCCGAGCCGCCCAGGCTGCTGGACCGGCCGGGCTCCACATCCACCTGCTCGAGGGCGTAGCCCAGGTGCAGCATCAGCTCCTGCGTCAGGTGGTAGCCGATGCTGAGGTCTCCGCCATTCGAGCGCCGGATGAACCCGTAATAGTCCAGGTCCTGCCGAAGGTAGTCCAAGCTGACGATCCAATCGGTGTCGAGGAGGTGCGGGTCGGCGAACGACAGCTGCATCGCGCTGCGCAGCGGGCCGATTTGCGCCGCCAGCGAGGCGGTCTGGCCCCAACCGAAGAAGTTGTCCGCGCTGACCTGCGCCGTGAGCAGGTAGCTCTCGATGGAGCTGAAGCCCAGGTCCACCTGGAACGTACCGGTCGGCCGCTCCTTGACGTGGACGGTGACGACGATCTGGTTGTCGGCCGACCCGGGCCTTTGCGACACGTCCACCGTCTCGAAGAGGCCGAGCGCGGCGACGCGCTGCCGGCTCGATTCCAGGCTGCTGCCGCTGAACAGCTCGCCCTCGTAGAGCCGAAGCTCCCGGCGGATGACCGTGTCGCGGATCTTCTGGTTGCCGGTGATCTCGAATCCGCTCGAGGTAGACCTGGTCGCCCTTCTGCACGTCGAAGGTCAGGTCGATCACCTTCTTGTCGGCGTCGACGGCGGTCTGTGGGGTGATTCTCGCGTTGGCATAGCCGGCGTCGTCATAGACGTCGGCGATGGCCCTGAGGTCGTGCTGCAACCTGGTGCGGTCGAAGCGCTCGCCCTTGGACACCGTGAGCTTCCGGGACAGGTCCTCTTGTCTGCCGATCAAATCGCCCGAGAAGTCAATCCTGCCGATGGAGTACTGCTCGCACTCGGCGGCGTCGCCGAGCGGCTCCTGCTCGAGCTTCGCGCAATCGGGACGGGGCGAGGCCGACGCCGCAAGGGTCCACTCGCCGCCGAAGTTGCTGGCGATGCCGGATTTCGGAACGGTCGTTAGCCCGCTCGCGAGCACCAAGATCCCCGAGAGCGCGGTCGCCCAGAGGGTGAAGCAATCCAGGGAGACGGGCTCACGGGCGACGACGAGCTGTGTGTTCATTGAGCTGCGCTGTATATCGCTACTGCACGCTCCGTGCGAGCGCTCGCGTCAACGGCGCGAAGGGGTCCACGACTTCCAGTTGACCGGAGCGAGGTCCAGCAGGCACGGCGCGAGCCAACTCGCAGCAGATCGCGCCGAGCGGAAGCGAGGGGAGTGCACGCACCTCTCCGACCGCTCACCGCCGAGGACAGGTCGGCGCGGACCCGCGCATCGGAACCTCTGCCGGCGCAGGCGCGAGGTAGTTGCGGCGTAGCGGCGAGGTCCACAGCAACAGGACCGCCAACTTGGTGACGACCCATGCCAGGCGCGGCTCAGGGAGCGCGTGGAGCACGAGGACGCTGACGCCGCCGGCGCACAGCGCCGCCTCTATCGCCGCGACCAGCACCCACCGGCCTGGAGGCGGTCGAGGTGTGTTGCGTCGCTGCGAGGATCTGCGAGATCGCGAACCCCAAGGTCGAGACGACCGCCGCCGCCAGCGCCGCGGCGAGGCCGGGATGGAGCGCGCCGCGGATCGCCAGGGCTGCAAAGGCCAGGAACTCGGCGGTGAGGCTCAGCGCGATGGCCGCTCCCCGGACCGCGTCGAGCCAGGTGGTGCCGCGGCCGCGCACCGGGCGCTCGGACGGGCGAGGCTCCGGCCCCGGCAGCGCGCGCAGCAGGCCCAGCAGCCGGGTCACCGCCGTGGCGTTGCTCCCCAGGGCGACGAAGACCAGGCCGCCCGCGGCCAGCCAGTGCATGGGGTGTCGCGCGAGCGGGTCGTGCAGCGCCTCGAAGACCGGGCTGAGCGCGGCGGACAGGCCCAGGACGACCACCCGCTCCGCGCGCTGCAGCTGGCCCTCTCTCACCGAGACGCCCAGGCTCTCGCCCTTGGCGCGGATGTACGGCACGAGCAGCCCGCCGACCAGGGCCAGGAGCGCCGCCAGGAGCACCGGGGTCGCGCGGTAGTACCAGGCCAGCCCGACCAGCAGCGCCGCGTCGGAGTAGCGGTCGAGCACGGAGTCGATGGCCGAGCCGCGGGTCGAGACCTCGCCGCGCGCACGCGCCACCCGCCCGTCCACCGTGTCCAGGATTCCGGAGGCGAGGAAGATCCACCCGCCCAGCGCGAAGCGGCCCGCGGCGACCAGGAAGCCCGAGGCCAGGCCGAGCAGGGCGGCGAGCAGCGTGATGGCGGTCGGCGGGATTCGGGTCCAGAGGATGGCCCTCGCCAGCGGCCGGACGGCCCAGAAGAAGAAGTGGCGCAGATAGAACCCGAGGATCACCGTGCGCCCGCGCGGCTCCACCTCGGCGTCGCGCGGGATGCCGCGCACGAGCGCGATGCCGGAGAAGATGACCAGCGCGATCAGGAAGTAGAGGACCACCGCCAGGCCGGGGAACAGCGCCGTCCAGACGCGCGCCCGTGGCGACAGGTCTCCCATCAGCCACGAGAGGACGGTCTGGATCATGCGCCGTCCTCCCGCTCCGCAGGTTCAGGGGCCAGGACCGGCGTGGGCCGCGGGACCACCGCGCCGGTGATCCGCAGCACCGCCCAGGCGAGCGCGGTGCCGGCGACGCCGACGGCGGCTCCGGCGACGACGTCCAGGATCCAGTGGTGGTCGAGATAGACCGCCGAGAACCAGATGAGGCAGGCGTACGCGGCGGCGGGGACGCGCCAGCGCCACCCGCGATCCCAGACGGCGTAGGCGACCACCACCGGGAAGGCCGAGTGCAGCGACGGCATGGCGGCGAAGGGGTTGGGGTTGCGCGAGTAGAAGGAGGCGAAGAAGTCGGTGCCCAGCAGAGCGTCGAACCGCACCGCGCCGGCGGCGCTGGAGACCACCGACGGGTCGGCGGGGCCGGGGCCGTGGGCGGCGACGTACCAGGGCGGCGCGGCGGGATAGAGCAGGTAGCCCACCAGGCCGAGCGAGCCGGTGAAGAGGAAGCCCCAGGTCAGCGTCCGGAAGCGTGGCGAGCGCAGGAGGAACAGGACGACTGCCGCCACGCCAACCTCGGCCAGGTACGTCGCGTAACCGAAGCCCGCAAGCAGATCGAGCGGCGCGAAGGTGTGCGACTGCCACCACTGCGCCCAGCTCTCAGCCCGCCCGGTCCGGGGAAGAGCTTGAGCTCGAGCGCCTCGAGATCGCCGGTGTGCACCGCGCCGCGCAGGCTCGTGACGAAGCGTTGGCCGTCGTACAGCGCTCCGAAGATCCAGGCCGGGAAGGCTCCGCTGACGAACTCGTAGGCCCGCCCACCGAACCACGGAAGGACGATGACCAGCCCGTCGGCGATCACGTGCTCGGGCCGCAGGGTCCGGGTGTAGAGCATCGCGGCCAGGTGCGCGAGCCCCGCCGCCACCGCGAGCACCGCGAAGGCCCGAGCGCCCGGTCCGCTGCCCACCCCGGCGGGGGCGTCGCTCGTCGCTGACCGGGTCGCCTTCATCGCTTTCGGAGTATCCGCATCGGGCCGCAGACAGGCGTCCCTCCCTTGGTAGCGCCCGGGTGAGGGACACCGGATCTGTCGCGCGACTATCATGGGCCGCATGTCGCGCCTGTCCTCGGTCACTTCCTCCCCTGCGGTCGCTGCCCTCGTCCTGCTGCTCGCCGCCTGTGAGAGCCCTCCTCCCGCCGGTGGCGGTGAGGACGCTGCTCACGGCGGCGTCGACGCGGCCGCGGCGTCCAACGACGCGTCGACCCTCCCCATCGACGCCGCGGCAGTCCCCGCCGACTCAGGCGTCTCGGCCGATGCTGGGCTGGCGTCCGACGCCTCTTTCGCCACCGCCCCCGATGCGCAGGTCCAGGCCGATGGAAGCGCGAGCGCGATCGACGCGGCGGCCGTCGCGTCAGCGGATGCAGCCGAGACCGTGGACGCGGCCGGGACGCCCGATGCTGCGGAGCCACCCGATGCGGCGGCGCCAACGCCAGGTCCCGACGCGTCTCTGCGGCCGTTCGCGGTGGAGGGCTTCGGGCGCTTCACCGTCGGCGGCTGGCAGCCGGGCTTCTCCACCTACGAGGTGACGAGCTTCGACGACGATGGTCCGGGCACGCTGCGCGAGGGCCTGCGCACCAACGACCAGCCACGGGTCATCACCTTCGCCTCCGACGGGACCATCAACCTCGCCAACTCGCTCCTCGTGCCCTCCAACGTCAGCATCGACGGGCGCGGCCACCAGGTCGTGGTGAAGAACCGCGGGTTCATCCTGGCCGGCACCGACGAGGTCATCCTCACCAACCTCGCCATCGAGGACGTGACCTCCACGAGCGAGGACGGCGTGCGGATCGGCGACCCCACGCTGGGGCCCAGCGAGCGCGTGGTGCTCGACCACCTGCGCTTCACCGCGACCGGCGACCTGGGCGACAGCGCCAAGACCGACGAGGCCATCTCGGTCATCTTCGGCAGCCGCGACATCACCTTCGCCTACCTCAAGTTCGACAACTGGGAGAAGGCGATGCTCTTCGGCAACGGCGACGCCAGCGCGGCGGTGGACTCCGAGCTGCGCGTCACCGTGCACCACACGCTGGCCAAGGTGACCGGCCGCCGCCACCCGCAGGCGCGCTACGGCATCTTCGACTTCTATAGCTGCTTCTTCGACGACTGGCGCATGTACGGCTGGCTCTGGGAGAAGCCGTACCGCGAGTCCTTCGGGATGCAGTCGCAGGACGGCGCGCACATCCTGGCCGAGAGCATCCTCTTCCGGCGCAGCAGCCACACCTACGATCTGGGCTCGCAGGCCAATGACGCCACCCGCTGCGAGAGCGGCGGGGTGCTGGAGGGCAAGAACCTGGCGGTGGCCCCCGGCGGCAACGCGGCGCTGCGGTTCGGCGTCGGCTGCGCGACCAACCCGGCGCCATGGACCCGGCCCTACCCGGCGACGGTGGACGCGGCGGACGCGACGCTGCAGTCGCGCCTCGAAGCCGAAGCCGGCAACACGCTCTGAGCCGCAAGCGTCAGCGCGTCGGGGATGGTTGAGCCCCATGCAGTGACCGGGGGAGTCGAGCAAGAGCCGCTCGTGTTCCAGCAAGCGCCTGCGCTCGGGGGGCTCATGACGCGAGGCTGCTCGTAACGGCACTTGCAGCCGTGCGGGTTCAGCAGCCAAGCGGCCAAGAGAGGAACTGGCCCAAACCGGTCTTGGTCGGTGGATGCCGAAGCCGCGAACCGGCTTCCGCGCCTTGCTAAAGATATGTCAGTGATCATCAACAAGGCCGGCACGCTCGTCAGCGCGAGCGAGACGGCAGGCCCGAAAGGGCCGGCACCAGCACGGAAGGGCTTAGTGGAGGACTGACGCCGACCCCGCCCGCGCCTCGATGAACCGGCGCAGGCGCTCCGGCGAGTCATCGTCGAGCCGCTCGAAGGCGACGCCCACCCTCAGCCGCGGGTCCTCCGGCTTGACGCGCGCGACGCGCACCGCCCGCGCCAGTCCGGAGATGCGGCCCTCCTCGGGCAGCGCGAACTCGACCATGAAGCGCTCGCCGACGGCCAGGCTGCGCGGGGTGCTCATCAGCAGACCGCCGAGGCTCAGGTTCTCCAGCATCCCTTCGGTGCGGCCCTCGGCCGAGACGGTGGAGACGTTGGTGTTCCAGCGGACGCGCTCGCAGGCGCGCCGGGCGACGCCGAGCCGGATGCAGAGCGAGTCGAAGAGGGGCGGCGGCTCGGCATCCTCGAGGACCTCGCAGCGGCCCTCCAGCTGGGCGGCCAGGTCCGGGGTGGCGATGGCGAGGACGCTGTGTGCGCCGTGCTCGCGCAAGGAGAGCAGCGAAGCGCCCGCGGTGGCCCCGAGCAGCTCCGCGGCCACCACCACCAGGTCCGGGTGCAGCTGCTGCACGGCGAGCAGGGCCTCGCCCAGGCGTGCGCAGCGCTCGACCGTCAGGCCGGCGCGGGTGAGGAAGTCGAGCGCGTCGGGCGGCAGGCGGGTGTCGAGCCCGGCCAGCAGCACCCGCCGGGCGCGCGGCGAAGAGACCGGCTGCAGGCCCGTGCCGTCGCGCACGCCGGCGACATAGGCGCGCAGCGAGAGCTTCAGCTCGCGGGGCACGTCGGTCAGCGCGATGCCCATGCCCGGGCCGACCAGCCGGGCGTCGGCGCCGTCCAGCGGCACGATGCGCACCACGCGGCCGTGCAGGAGCGCCGGCTGGCTGAGGAAGGGCAGGCCGAGCGACACCTCGACCTCGGTCTCGGGGGGCAGCGGGTCGTAGGTGCGGATGAAGAGGCCGTCGTGGGCGAGGTTCTGGGTGAACTCGGTGACGCACTCCGCCGCGGAGGAGAGCTTGACCTCCAGCCGCACGCGGCCCGCCGGCGCTCGCGCAGGCACCGTCGCGGTCTCGGCCCAGGACGCGTCGAGCAGCGGGGCGGCGTCGAGCAGCGCCCGAACGCAGAAGAGCAGGGACTCGTGGTCGACCGGCTTGGGAAGAAGATCGTCGATGGCGGGGTGCCGGGCCAGCCGCTCGCCCCAGGTGAGCGCGCTGATGGCCACCACCGGCGTGGTGCGGCACTTCGGGCGGCTGCGCAGCTCGCTGGCCAGGTCGAAGCCGCTCATGCCGGGGAGGAGCAGGTCGGCGACGAGGAGGTCGACGTGGGTGTCCCACAGGCCGGAGAGCGCCGCCTCGCCGCTGCGGAAGGTGGAGACCTGGTAGCCGGCGGCGGTGAGGCAGTCACCGAGGGAAGCGAGGACGAGCCGATCGTCGTCGACCAGGGCGATGTGAGCCGAGGACATACGAACCTCTGAAAGGTTTTCTCGGTTGCCGGACGGGGAGGGTGGGAAGGGGCGGCAAGGTAGCAACAAGGGGGGCTCGATTCAACGGCGCCGATGCTTCACTTCGGCAAAGCCGTCAGGTCGGGTTAGACTGCACGCCGCCCGACAGTCCGGCCCTCCTCTCTTTCCCCAAGATCCCTGCCCAGACATGCGAATCCTCCTCGCCCTGGCGATCGCTCTCGCCGCCACCCCCGTCCTCGCCGCCGAGCCTGCTACCGAACCCGCCGCAGACAAGCCGGCCGCCGCCGAGCCCGCCCCGGCGCCTGCGCCCGCGCCTGCGAAGGAAGCCGCCGCCGAGCCCGCCAAGCCCGCAGCCGACCAGCCGGCCGCCGCGGAACCTGCGAAGGCGGAGTCCGACAAGCCTGCCGCCGCGAAGAAGGCCGAGGCCAAGCCTGACGCCGACGGCGAGGCCAGCAAGCCCAAGGGCAAGCCTTTCGATCCCGAGCCCATCGACGACCAGGCGAGGTTCCTGGCCGGCTTGCCGCTGCCCGAGAGCTCGCCGCTCTACCCGCTCACCCGAACCAAGTTCTGGCAGAGCTACTCCAAGAAGTTCGACGCGGACTGGGAGAAGCTCAAGGCCGAGCGCCTGGACTCCATGCGCGACTGGGGTCAGAAGGTGCTGGCCCCCAAGATCGATCCGAAGGCGCCGGTCTACTACCTCTTCGGCGGCCCCGACTTCCTGTCGGTGCCGGTGCTCTACCCCGAGGCGCCGGTCTACATCCTGGGCGGCCTCGAGCCCGTCGGGAAGGTGCCGCCGGCGCTGCGCGCCATGGGCAGCGGAGCGCTGGAGGAGGACATCCGCAACCTGCGCCTGTCGCTCAACTCGATCATCCGGCTGTCGTTCTTCAAGACCAACGACATGCGCGACGACCTCATCCGCACCGAGCTGCGGGGCGTGGCGCCGCTGCTCTTCGCGCTGGTGGCGCGCTCGGGCGCGAAGCTGCTCGACTCCACCCGCGTGGAGATCACCGACGCCGGCGAGCTCAAGGAGCTGAAGCCCGCCGACAAGTGCGTGGGGGTACCGGGCATCAGGCTCAAGCTGCAGCGCGAGGGCGGGCCGGTGCAGGAGCTGCTCTATTTCAAGCACGACGTCTCGGACCCGGTCATCAAGGCGGGCCCCGGGTTCCTCGCCTTCTTCAAGAAGCACGCGCCGGCCAACACCTTCCTGAAGGCCGCCTCCTTCCTGCTGCACCGGCCCAAGCAGTTCGGCTTGACGGCGACGTTCCTGGTCGAGCACAGCAAGAGCATCCTGCAGGACGACTCCGGCCTGCCGTTCGAGCTCCTGGCCAAGGGGCCGTTCGAGCTGACGCTGTTCGGCAAGTACCTGCGCCCGCGCCCGCCGTTCACCAACCGCGGCCAGCCGGACATGACCGAGGCCTTCAAGAAGGGCCCGGTCGAGGAGCTGCCGTTCCTCACGGGCTACCGGAAGACGGGGGAGTCGAACCTGGTGCTGGCCGTCGGAAAGCAGGGCGGCGCCGCGGCTCCGGCTCCGTGACCGGCGGGCCTCGATCGTTGGCGCGCTGAGCATCTACGCAGCGCGTATCGAGGGACGATCTGTTCGATCGTTGGCGTGCTGTTGGGGTAGTGCCGGGCTTCCACGCCCGGGGCATCCGTACGATCTGCTCGATCGTTGGCGTGCTGAGCATCTTCGGCAGGACGCGGCGGGGTGCCCAGCAGCGTGCCTCAGATCATCCACCCAGCAAGAGAGCTCCCGGCGTGGAAGCGCGTGGAAGCCGGGCCCACACCCACCGGCGCGCCTCAGGTCATCAGTCAGCCAGGTTGCCCCCGGCGTGGAAGCCGGGCCCACACCCGCCAGCGCGCCTCAGGTCATCAGTCAGCCAGGTTGCCCCCGGCGTGGAAGCCGGGCCCACACCCACCGGCGCGCCTCAAGTCATCAGTCAGCCAGGTTGCTCCCGGCGTGGAAGCCGGGCCCACACCCGCCAGCGCGCCTCAGGTCATCAGGTCAGCGACGTTGCCAGGGGAGGGCGGCGGGGGCATCCTGCACCCTCGCGCAGGGCGAGCCCTCGAATGGAGACCGAACTCCCATGACCATCCAGCTCAAGGACCTCGGCAAGGCCGTCCTGGAGACCGAGTACGCAGTGCGCGGGCCCATCGTGGCGCGAGCGCAGGAGCTCGAGCGGGCCGGCAAGGAGATCATCTACTGCAACATCGGCAACCCGCAGGCGCTGGAGCAGAAGCCGCTCACCTACCTGCGGCAGATCCTGGCGCTGTGCCAGTACCCGGCGCTGCTCGAGCAGGCGCCGCAGCTCTTCCCCGAGGACGTCAAGGCCGCGGCCAAGAACCTGCTCAAGGGCTCCAAGCACGGCGTGGGCGCGTACTCGGACAGCAAGGGCATCCGCTTCATCCGCGAAGCCGTGGCCGCCTTCATCCAGGAGCGGGACGGCATCGAGGCCGACCCCGAGGCCATCTGGCTGACCGACGGCGCCAGCAAGGGCGTGCAGACGGCGCTGCGGCTGCTCATCGCCAACGAAGGCGACGGGGTGATGATCCCCATTCCCCAGTACCCGCTCTACAGCGCCACGCTCTCGCTCTATGGCGGCCGGCTCGTCGGCTACTACCTGGACGAGGCGCACGACTGGAAGCTCTCGCACGAGCTGCTCGAGCAGAGCCTGCGGAAGGCCGAGAAGGCGGGCATCAAGGTCAAGGGCATCTGCGTGCTCAACCCGGGCAACCCGACCGGAGCGGTGCTCGACCGCAAGAACATCGAGATGATCATCGACTTCGCCCACGAGCACCGGCTGTCGATCCTCGCGGACGAGGTCTACCAGGAGAACGTCTACCTCTCCGGCGACCGGTTCGAGAGCTTCGCCAAGGTCATGCAGGCCAAGCAGGACAAGCGGGTGAGCCTGTTCAGCTTCCACAGCTGCTCCAAGGGCTTCCTGGGCGAGTGCGGCCAGCGCGGCGGCTACATGGAGGTCCGCAACGTCCCGGCGGACGTGCTCGCGCAGATCACCAAGCTGCAGAGCGTGAGCCTGTGCTCCAACGTCAATGGGCAGGTCGCGACCTACTGCATGGTGCGCCCGCCGCGAAAGGGCGAGCCCAGCCACGAGCTGTACGTCAAGGAGCGCGACGGCATCCTCGACGCCCTGCGCGAGCGCGCGAAGCTCCTGGTCGAGGGCCTGAACAAGATCCCCGGCATTCAGTGCAACGTGGTGGCCGGCGCGATGTACGCCTTCCCGAAGGTGACGCTGCCGCGCGGGCGCACCGACGAGGAGTACTGCATGGCGCTGCTGGAGCAGACCGGCATCTGCGTCGTGCCCGGCACCGGCTTCGCGCAGCTTCCCGGCACCGCGCACTTCCGCACCACCATCCTCCCGCCGACCGCGAAGATGCGGACGGTCATCGAGCGCCTCGCCGCGTTCCACGTCAGCTTCACGTAGGTCGCCGCTCCCCGGCCAACGAGCCGAGTAACGGGCCACCTCAACACGAAGCGCTGCGGACCTTCGACCACCGCGGCGCTCCACCCCGAGGTCCGTCATGCAGCCACAGACCACCAAGTCCACCGAGGGCCGGCCTGTCCCGGCCCCAAGCGTCCACGGATTCCGTCCCGAGCCAGACGCCCCGCCCCTTCGACCGCGGCTACGACCCGGCCGTCTACCGCCAGAGCGTGGAGACCGCCTGTGAGCTGCTGGCGAAGCACCTGGACGACTCGCTGCACGGCAAGGGCAAAGTGCTGGTCCAGGACGGCATCGACGACATCGCCCGCCAGCTCGACTTCGACCGGGTGATCGCCCACGGCGGCGCGGACCTCGGCGCGCTGGTCTCGATCCTCCTGAAGAACTCCAACAAGCTGCACCACCCCGGCTACATCGGGCACCAGGTCGCGGTGCCGATGGCCGGCGCGGCGGTGGCCGACCTCATCAACGGGTCCACCAACAACAGCATGCCGGTCTACGAGATGGGTCCGGCGGCGTCGGCCATCGAGCGCAAGCTCATCGGCTGGGTGCTGTCGAAGGTGGGCTGGCAGGCCGAGGGCAGCGGGGTGATGACCCACGGCGGGAGCATGTCGAACCTGACCTGCCTCTTGGCGGCGCGGGCGGCGGCGCTGCCCGACGCGTGGGAGAAGGGTGTGCCGCCCGGGTGCTGCATCCTGGTGCCCGAGTCGAGCCACTACTCGAACGGCAAGGCCGCGGCGATCATGGGGCTGGGCATGTCCGGGGCGATCAAGATCCCCGTCGACGCGCAGTTCCGGGTCCCCATCGCCTCGCTGGTCAAGACCTACGAGGACGCGGTCCGCTCCGGAAAGAAGGTGCTGGCGGTGGTGGCCAACGCCTGCGCCACGGCGACCGGCAGCTACGACGACCTGAAGGCCATCGGGCGGTTCTGCCAGGAGAAGAAGGTCTGGCTGCACGTCGACGGCGCGCACGGCGCGGGCGCGGTCATCACCGGCAAGTACCGGCATTACTACGACGGCATCGAATACGCAGACTCGATGACCTGGGACACGCACAAGATGATGGCCACCTCGGCCCTGTGCGGCATGGCGCTGTTCAAGAGGAAGTCGGCCATGCTCAAGACCTTCTCCCAGGAGGCGACCTACATCTTCAACAGCTTCGAGAAGCCCGGCGAGGACATCTCGGTCAACACGCTCGAGTGCACCAAGTCGATGCTCAGCCTCAAGCTGTTCTTCAACCTGGCGCTGGTCGGCGAGCAGGGCCTCTCCGCGCTGGTCGAGGACCTGTACGACCGCACGAAGGCATTCCACCGCCTCATCTCAGCGCGGCCCGGCTTCAGCTGCCTGTGCGAGCCGGACGCGAACATCCTCTGCTTCCGCTACGGCGAGGACTCGGCGCTCCAGGACAAGATCCGCCAACGGATGGTGCTCGAGGGCGACACGTACATCACCCGCGCGACGATCCACGGGAAGAGCTACCTGCGGCTGTCGGTGATGAACCCGTACACCGAGGAGAAGCACATCGTGGCGATGTGCGAGCAGGTGGAGCGGCTGGCGAAGGCGTTGGCTTAGCGCGGCGAAGCAGCGGCTTCGGGGATGCGCCATGTCGTCAATTAAATCGATCGAGCGAGGGGCAGTAAGTCTTGTAGTGCCTTTGAAATGATTGCGAAAAGGATTCTTGTCCATCCATGGGCTACGCTCTTGCCACGACTGTTTCTTTGGTGCTCTTCGCGAGTCCCTCACTAGCCGTGAAGGACAGGGCGGAGATCTATTCCATGTTCCAGTCGAATGATGCGCTGACGCGTGTGGCTGCATTTGATCTCTTCGACAGCTCGATACCTCTCGAGGAGAGGTCTGCTGCTCTGGTGGAGTTCTGGGACCTGAGCAGCCGCCGCGGTCAGCCGCTCGTACGCTTGTCGGTGCTCTCGTACCTAAGGGACCCGAAGTGGCGCCCGCTCCCCTGGAGTGAAGAGCTGAGGTCAAGGTTGCACGGCGCCACGGGCGATCCGGACGTCGCGGTTCGCGATTCGACGCTCAGTCTATGGAAGGCGCAACCGAAGGCTCAATCTCGCGGCGAGGTCGTCCCATACCTTCAGGACTCCGCGGACAAGGTGCGGGAACGGGCTGTCGATGTCATCGGCCTGTGGAGTGACGATGAAGGCCGAGAGATCTTGCGGCGATACATCTTGGACAACGCCACCAATGCCAATACCAAGAGCTGAGTGGCGCGGGCGCGGTTCTGGCGCGAAAAGCCAAGTGCTGAGGCCCGCAAAAAACGCGATGAGAAGGTGAAGTAGGCCACGGAGCCATTGCCCGGTCTTTTGGGCGCGTCTGTCGGCCTGCACGCCAGCCACGAAGTCAGTACAAGCCAGGCTTCCGCGACGAGCGCCCAGCAGTTCTTGGCGACCTTGGCCCCTTGGCGACCTTGGCGCTTCAAGATGGGCGCCCTGACCGCTATCCGCCCCCGACCATCTTCTTGAGGAACCCCCAGAACCGCCCGGCGCGCTTCTCCAGGTCCTTGCCTCGCTTGGCCTCGGCCGCCGCCGCGTCTTCCTTGCTCACGGCCAGCTTTTTCTGCAGCTCCTCCGAGCTGTAGCGGGTAGCGAGCGTCGCCCGGATGGTCTTGTGCGAGGTCAGCTCGAGCGCCTCGACGTGCAGGACGCACTCGGGGTCGAGCTTGAGGGTGACCGCCACCTTGGCCCCGCCCTTGGGCGCCGGCGGGATGTCCTCGACCCGCACCGTGCCCAGGTACTCGTTGCCGGCGATGGAGGCGTCCTCGCCCTGGAAGAGCGAGAACTCCAGCGTCTTCTGGTTGGCCTCCACGGTCGGCAGGCTCAGCGACTTCTGCACCGGCAGCGGCGTGTTCCGCTCGATGATCCGCCGGAACGCGCCGCCCTTCATGCCGATGCCGATGGTCATCGGCACGACGTCGATGAGGACCACGCTGCAGACCTTGTCGATGGTGGAGGCGAACAGGGCCGCGCCCAGCGCCACCGCCTCGTCGGCGTTGACGCTGGCGTGGGCGGGCTTCTTGAACAGCTCCACCAGCTTCTCGCGCACCAGCGGCATGCGGCTCTGCCCGCCGACCAGGATGATGTCGTCGACCTCCGAGGGCGAGAGCTTGGCGTCGAGCAGCACGTCCTGGACGACCTCCAGGGTGCGAGCCACCAGGTCGCCGAGCAGCCGGTTGAGGTCCTCGCGGGTGATGGTCTTGCGCAGGTCCACCGGCTTGCCGGCCTTGTCCATCATCAGCATGGGGATGTGGACGTCGTGGCTGGTGCGCTCGGAGAGGACGACCTTGGCGTGCTCGGCCGCCTCGGTGACCCGCGAGAGCAGCACCGCGTCCGCCTTCACGTTCAGGTCCGGCTGGTCGAGCGACTCGAGCAGGAAGTCGACGATCTGGTTGTCGAAGTCGGTGCCGCCCAAAAAGATGTCGCCGCCGGTCGCCAGCACCTCGAAGACGTTCTGGTCGATGCGCAGCAGCGTGGCGTCGAAGGTGCCGCCGCCCAGGTCGTAGACCAGGACCTTCTTGGACAGCTCCTTGCCGACTCCGAAGGCCAGCGCGGCCGCCGTGGGCTCGTTGAGGATTCGCTCGATCTTCAGGCCGGCGAGCGCCCCCGCGCGGCGGACGGCCTCGCGCTGCGGCTCGGAGTAGTAGGCGGGGCAGGTGACGACGGCGCGCACCACCTTGGTGCCCAGCTCCTGCTCCGCCATCTCCTTGCACTCGCGCAGCACCAGACCCTGCGCCTCTTCCAGGGTGATGGCCTGCTCGCCCAGCCGGACCGCCGCCCGGCCCGCGTCGTCCGCGAGGATGTCGAAGTGCGAGCGCGAACGGACCTGCTTGACGGTCGCGCTGTCGAACTCGCGGCCCAACAGGCGCTTGGCGCCGAAGACGGTGCGGCCGGGGTTGAGGATGAGCTGCTGCTTGGCCCGGTGGCCCACCAGCAGCTTGCCCTGCGGCGTCACCGCCAGGACGGACGGGATGGTCCAGTAGCCTTCCTTGGAGCGCAGCACCGTCGGCTTGCCCTTGGCGTAGACCGCGACGCAGGAGTTGGTGGTGCCCAGGTCGATGCCGATGACCGGGCCCTTGGCCTCGGCGATCTCCGAGGTGGGCGGGGCCAGGAAGACCGGCTTGGAGGTCGAGGCGAGCGCGGGGGTCGCCGCCTTCTGCGGGGCCGGACCGGCGGCGGTGAGCACGACCGGCTTCGCGGCGGGCGGCGGGGTGACGGGGCCCGCGGGCTTGCGCTGGATGGTCGGTAGCGACGTCGCTTCCAAAGTCGCCGGCGTCGGTGGCTTGGCCGTGGCGAGCGGGGCGGTCGCCGGCGGAGCGGCCGTGGTCGGCGCGGCGGGTGCTGCGGGGCCGGGGGCCGCGGGCACGGGCGTCGCGCGTGCGGGCGTCGCGGGCGCCACCGCTGGGCGCGGTGCAGATGAAGGCGTCAGGGCTGCCGCAACAGATGGGCTCAGGGGGGTGGACGGCGTGGACGAAGTGGACGGGGTGGACGAAGTCGATGAAGTGGATGGAGCTGGAGCGGACGGAGCCTTGGCAGGCAAGGGCTCGATGAGGATGTCCACGCCCAGGTCGAACTCGATGTCGTCGAGGTCGATGCCGCCCTCTGGGGGCAGCTCGAGGGGCGGTGGGGTGATCGCTTTGCTCGGCGCGTTGAAGGGTGCGACCAGGGAGAGTGGGTCGCTGTCCAGGGACGGCTTCGCCAGTGAGAGCGGGGTGGTCGAGGGCTTCTCGGGCGCCTCGGCCAGGGTCTCGGCGATGAGCTTGTCGAGCTCCAGCCCGTCTTCCGCACCGAAGAAGTCTTCGCCGGTCAGGACCGAGTCCTTGAGCGGCTCCGGCGTGGGAAGCGCCACGGAGGCGGAGCCGGGAGGCTGCGCGGGCGTCGTGGGCGGTGCCGAGGGTGGCGGGGGGGCTGCGGGCCGGTCGGCCGCGACGAACTCCTTTCCCTGCGCCATGCGATCCACCAGGCTCCGGCTCGCAGGGTCGAGCTCGTCGAACTGGATGCCCATGCCCGGCGGGCCCTTGGGGTCGTTGGCGGGGCGCACCCACTGCACGGTCGCGCTGCCGCGAAGCACCCGCGCACCATTGGCCAGCTCGACCTGGAAGTTGAGCTTGGTCCCGATGGGCTTGGGCTCACGCGTGCGGATGAACATGCCTCCCGTGCTCACGTTGGTCGCGTACCGGATGGCGAACGCGGCCTCGTTCGGGAAGTTGAGCTTGATCTGGAGGTTCACCGCCTTGCGCGGAGGTCGGTTCACGAAGGGCATGGCTCCCTGGTGTCGGGCTGGTCAGGCATGGAGGGACTTCCCGTTTAGCACGGGATGTGCCGGGCTATTCGCTTTTTGTTCCGAGCAGTTAGCGTAGCTACTCGTGGCGAATGCGTGGGCACCACGCGCCTCATGCGCGCGATTCACGCATCTGGTGGAACGACGAAGCCCCTCCTCGCATAGCGAAGAGGGGCTCGTTTCTGCAAGTGAAGCTCCGGCGACCTCAGTGGCGGTAGGTCCAGTGCCAGAACTCGCCGCGCACGTCGTTGCGGAAGCCGAAGCGGCTGGCGTTGTTCTGCAGCCAGCGATAGGCGCGGGTGTTGTAGCCGCCGACGCCGGCGATGTCGGCGGAGAGGCCCATCTGGTGGTTCGAGTAGCCGGGGCGCGCGGCGCGGCCGGAGCCGTAGCGGCGGTAGAGCGAGGCCTGCTCGGCGTAGGTCCGGTAGCCGTCGGTGGTTCCCAGGTAGACGCCAGCCTTTCGGGCCGCCGCGAGCATGTTCTTGTAGGCCCCGGCGCACTTGGTGTTCATCCACTCGCCCTGGCCGACATACGCGACCTTCACCGTGGTCTTGTGGCCGTTCTGGTAGCCGGTGACCGTCTTGCTGGGGCCCGTGGAGCCGCCGCTGCCAGTGCTCGGCGTGCTGGAGGAGCCGCCCGAACCCTTGAGTGCTGCCCACGTCTTGGGGCCGACCACGCCGTCGACCGCGAGGTGGTGCGCGCTCTGGAACGAGCGCACAGCCTGCGCCGTCTTGGGGCCGAACGAGCCGTCGGCGACGAGGTTGTAGCCCTTCTGGCGCAAGAGGTTCTGCAGCGCCGTGACGGAGGCGCCGTGCGCTCCCTGGCGAAGGACCGGGTTCGAGCCGGAGGAAGAGTGGTGCGTGGTGCTGCGGTGGACGGACGAGACGGTCATGAGGTCCTCCCGGCAAGTTGGGGCGCCAGCGTGATTCTCAGTATCCCGCGGGCAATTGTTGCTTCACCTGCTGAAGGCCACGCATCGGCCCAGGTCGCACTCCACCGACGTCGAGCGAAGGATCCCTGGCGTCCTGTCGGCTCCCTGGGTCCCTGGGGCGGGGCTCAATGAATTCAAAGGGTTGCGTGCCAGGAGCTTGGACGCGCCTAGCTAGGCCTTCTCGAGCAGCCTTCGCAGCTCCGCCGCGAGATCGGCAGGGGCGCTCACCACCGGCAGTCCGTTCTGGCTGCACACGTAGGCCAGACCGCTGCGGCGCAGGACCGACAGCGGTCCCGAAGCGGGGCGCTCCGACCAGCAGAAGCCGTCGGCGTCGTCCGAGCCCCACTTCGAAGTGACCTTCGAGTAGTTGAGGGTTCCCAGCCGCAGCAGCGCCGAGAGGATCTCCTTCTCCTTTTCGCCCAGCCCCGCCACCACCTCCGCCAGCCTGGCCGGGGTCTTCAGGTGGGCATGGATGGGCAGGCGGAGCAGCGCCGACTTCGACCCGGCGCTCAACTCCTCGCCGCCCGCGGGAGGAATCCGAAGGGCTTGCTGGATGGCGACGAGCCAATCGACCGGGAGGAGCGCGAGCAGGGCCGAAAGGTTGGGGGTGGCCGGGAGCGGCCGGGCGTGAACCGCCTGCCGCTGTCGTACCTCCTCGGGCCGGACCGGTGAGGCCTTGGGCGCCTCGACCTGGGGAGCCGGTCGCGCACCCGAGAGATGGTCGAAGTTCTTCCGGGCCGACTGCTCGGCGGACTCCATCTCGTCGTCGTCGCCCAGCAGTGCCTGGCCTTCCGCGATCTCCCCGTCGATGTGTTCCTGGGGGCCGTCGTCGTCCGCGAGGTTCTTGAAGCGCTCTCCGGGCTGGTCCTGGAAGAACGCGGCTTCGTGTTCCTCGGAGTCGAACTCCTGCTCGGGCATGCCCTGGCCGACCGCCAGTAACCGGGCGTCGATCTCGATGTGCTGCTCCCGCTCCAGGACGCCCTCGGCTGCCTCGCCGAGCCCGTCGAGCATCTGCGCGCGCAGCTTCCCCAGCTCGTTCCAGGCCGACTTGAGGGCCCGGGCGCGAGCGGGGACCTCCGACGGCGCGATCGCCTTGCCTTCACCCAGGGCGGTGTGGACGAAGACTTCGCAGGCGGCCCGGTCCCAGGCGCGCAGCTCGTCCTCGAGGAGCGACAGGTCCGCCAACTCCTGCTCCGCGGCCTGCTCGAGCGCGGCCTCGAAGCGCCGGGCGAGCTCAGCCATCGTCCGGACGAGGTCCCCGAGAGTGGTCGCGGTGGGGGCGGGTTCCCAGCTCAGAGCAGGCCAGGACGGTGATCGCGTTGGTGCTCGCATGCGCCCGAGTGTGCCACGACTGGGGGCGGGAGGATTTGAGTGACGCTCAACAATGACAGTGGGTACGACCCTTCGAGAGGCTCGCCCCGGAATGTTCATTCCCGTAGAGTTTCGAATCGTTGCGAGCGAACGGCGGGTCGAGGGCACCTTGGGGACGAGTCTTCGCGCACATCTCGAGCGGACTAGCGCCCACCGCGAGCGGACGCTCGTGCCGCTCCTCGAGGCTGCCTGCCAGGAGCTTCGCGACCCGTTGGGCGCCAGCACCGCGGCCGCGCTCTGGCTCGGCCCCGACGGGACGGTGCTCGCCGTCGTCGCCCGGGCAGGCGCCGAGGCCCGTCCGCCTGGGCCGGAGGTGAGCGCGGCGCCGGGAAGCCCGCTGTGGAGCGCACTCCGGGCGCGGCGTCATCCCTTCCGCGTGACGCTGCCACCGGGGCCGTCGCGGCCGCTGTCGCAGGCGGTGCTCCAGCTCCTCGAGGGTGAGCCCCATGGCGAGCGGGTGGCCTTCCCCCTCATCGCGCACGGCCAGCCGGTGGGCCTGCTCGTGGTCGGGTCGGCGCCGGGCAGCGCGCTCCCGGCCGAAACGCTCCTCGCGGGCGAAGCGGTCTGCGCCGAGGTGGAAGAGGAGCTCGCCCGGATCCTCCCGAGCGGGGTGCGCCGGGCGGAGGCCGCCTTCGAGCAGCTGCCCGAGAGCGTGCTGGTCACCGACCGCGAGGGCCGCATCGTCTTCGTCAACGGCGCCTTCGAGAAGTCCACCGGCTACTCCCGCGCCGAGGTGCTGGGCCAGAACCCGCGCCTGCTCAAGAGCGGCCACCAGGAGCGCGCCTTCTACCGCGAGCTGTGGGCGGCGCTGAGGCGCGGCGAGGTGTGGCACGGGCGCTTCGTCGACCGGCGCCGCGACGGCACGCTCTTCGTCCAGGACGCCCTGATCGCCCCGGTGCGCGACGAGCGGGGCCGGGTGCAGGAGCTGGTCTCGGTCGCGCGCGACGTCTCCCAGGAGCTCGAAGGGACCGGGCTGCTCGCGGACGCCGGCCGGAAGGCCGAGGGCTTCGAGCTCCCGCCGCTGCCGTCGGGCGGCGAGGCCGTGCTGCTCGTCGACGACGAGCCGGTGGTCCGCAGCGCCCTGCACCGGGTGCTGCGCAACTGCGGGTACCGGGTGCTCGACGCGGGCAGCGTGCCCGAGGCGCTCGAGGTGCTCGAGGCCGAGGCCGCGAAGGCGCCGGTCCCCATGGTGGTGAGCGACGTGATGATGCCGGGGGAGAGCGGCGTCCAGCTCGCCGCGCGCCTGCTCGACGACGAGCGGAGCGTCCGGGTCGTGTTGATGTCCGGGGTCGAGAGCGAGCAGCCGCCGGAGCGGATGCTGCGCGATCCCCGCGTGGTCTTCTTGCAGAAGCCCTTCAGCGCCAGCGTGCTGGCCCGGACCGTCCGAGAGCTGCTCGACGGCCCGCCCGGCTGCGGGAGGCCGTGAGATGCGCTCCGTCTCGGTCCTCGTCGTCGACGACACCGCGCCGCTCGTCCGGTCCATCCAGGCGTTCCTCACCTCCGCGGGGCACCGCGTCGCCACCGCGTTCTCCTGCGCCGAGGCGCGCAAGCGGATGGCCGAGGCCTACCCCGAGGTGGTGCTGCTGGACCTGAACCTGCCGGACGGCAACGGCGGCGAGCTGATGGGGAAGCGAAGAAGGCCTACCCCGACGTCCAGTTCATCGTCATCACCGCCTTCGGCAGCATCCGCTCGGCGGTGGAGGCCACGCGCCGTGGCGCCGCCGACTACCTGACCAAGCCGTTCGAGCTCGAGCAGGTGCAGCTGGCCATCGAGAACGCGCTGCGCAACCGGCTGGTGGGGGACGAGCTCTCGACGCTGCGCGCGCGCGGCACGGGCGCGCTCGGCCAGCCGGAGAGCGAGTCCGAGGACTACGCCTCGCCGGCCATGCGCGAGACGCAGCACCTGGCTCGCCACGCCGCCGCGCAGGAGTGCAACGTGCTGGTGCTGGGCGAGAGCGGCACGGGCAAGGACCACCTGTGCCGGTGGATCCACTCGCAATCGCGCCGCGCCTCGGGCCCGTACTTCGTGCTCAACTGCCCCGCGCTCTCCCGCGAGATCGCCGAGAGCGAGCTGTTCGGCCACGAGCCCGGCGCCTTCACCGGCACCTGCGGCCGCAAGCGCGGCCTGGTGGAGCTGGCCGACAAGGGCTCGCTCCTGCTCAACGAGGTCGGCGAGCTGGACCTGGGGCTGCAGGCCAAGCTGCTCTCCTTCCTGGACTCCAAGACCTTCGTGCGCGTCGGCGGCGACCGCAGCGTCTCCATCGACGTGCGCATCTTCGCCGCCACCAACCGCGACCTGATGGACGAGGTGAACAAGGGCCGCTTCCGCCTGGACCTGTACTACCGGCTCAACGTCCTCGCCATCCGCATGCCGCCGCTGCGCGACCGCCAGGGCGACCTGCCGATGCTGGTGCGCGATCTCCTCTTTCGCCTGGCGACCGACCTCGCCGTGCCCAAGCCGCCCATGCCGTCCGCCGAGGCGCTGGCGGCGCTGGAGGCGTACTCCTGGCCGGGCAACATCCGCGAGCTGCGCAACGTGCTCGAGCGGGCCATCATCACCAGCCCCCGCGGCCGGCTCGACCTGTCGGCGTTGCGGCTGGGCGACGGGCCCGAGGTTCAGGGCGCGGTGGCGGGAGGCGCCGGCGCGGCCAAGGCCGGCACGCAGGACTGGAGGATGAGCGTCGGCTTCCCGCGGGGGCAGGACCTCCACCAGGCGCTGCAGGAGGTCGCCCGGGAGATGGTCCGGGAGGCGCTGCGCCGGGCCAAGACCCGCCAGGAGGCCGCGGCGCTCCTGGGCATCTCGCGCCACTCGCTGGCGCACCAGCTCAAGGCGCTCGGCCTCGGGGACGAATAGCGCGGGCCGTCAGCGCAGCGCCGGGAGCACGAAGGTCAGCGCCGCGTGATCCGGCTGCTGGACCAGCGTCAGGTGCGCGTCGTGGTCCGAGGCGATCCGCTCCAGCGCCTGTCGCGACAGCCCGTTGGTCTCGAACAGGTTCGGCGGCAGCGCGTCGGCCCACAGGGTCGAGCTCAGGCAGAGCCCGTCGTCCACGGCGCGCAAGCCGACCACCAGGCGGCACTTCGAGGTCACGCCGTGGGCCGTTCCCGCCAGCCGGAACAGCGCCTGGCACAGCTGCGCCGGGTCCGCCGAGGCGTTGGGCAGGCCCTCCGCGAGGTCGAGCTCGATGGTGACGGCCGCGCCGGCCACCCGACGCAAGAGGCCGGCGATGAAGCGCACCTCCTCGGCGAGCTGCACTTCGCGCAGCTGGAGAGGGCGCGGCCGCGCGTTGGCCAGCACGTGGGCCGTCAGCCCCATGCCCTGGGCCACCGTCTTCAGGATGGCCTCGAGGAACTCGTGGGCCGGGTGTCCGGGGCTCGTCACCCGACGGGCCATGTCGGCGTCGGCGCTGATGGCCGCCAGCAGGTTGTTGAAGTCGTGTGCGATCCCGGGCGCGAGGTGTCCGAGGATTTCGACTTCCAGGTCTTGGCTCATCCGTGGCCCTCCCAAGCCGTCGGCGCCCCGATATCAGATCGACGAAGTCCAGTGCGAGGGGTTTCAAGCCCGCGCGCTCGGGGCCAGGTTCCGAATCCTCCGAATCCGGGCGGACGGGCTTGGGGCCAGGTTCCGAATCTTCCGAATCCGGGGCCAGGTTCCGAATCCTCCGAATCCGGGCACCTCACGCGATCGCTGCCGGTGGATGCGAGTGAGCCGGGCGGCTGGCCCCAAGCGGCGGCAGCGGATTCATTCGGAAGATTCGGAACCTGGCCCCGGCGCGAGATGCGTGTTTTTCACGCGGCCCCGCGCGCGGTGCCCACGCAATGGGTCCGGGGCACGCGCGGGCAGCGAGCCCAACCTGGCTGAATCACTGAGATCCGGCGTGGGCACGGAGAGTGCTACAGGCGGCGGCGACATCATCTTTCTTCGGCTGCGAAGGGGGGAGCGACGCCGGGGAGCGGACGAAGTCCGTGGGGAGCTCACTTGACCGCCTGCCTGAAAGCCGAAGCCGTCGGAAATCGAGCGCTGCTTATCTGTCGGCCGGGACCGACGCAGGACGTGGAGTACGAAGCGCTCCAGGGCGACGAGTTCACCGCCGACGCCGTGGACGGGACCGGGGCGGCCTTCAAGGCGCTCTCGTTCTGCCTGCCCGACGTGGCGCTGGTGGACGCCGAGACGCTCTGGGCCGAGGAGCAGCAAGGGCGAACGCTCATCGACGCCCTCAAGGCCCGGCGCGTCCCGACGGTGCTGCTGGTCTCCGACAAGGTGCCCGCCGAGCTGCTCGAGAGCGCCCATGTCGCCGGCGTCGACGACGCCATCCTCCTGCCGCTCAAGCCGACGGCCGTGCGCGAGCGGATCAAGTCGGTGCTGGCCCCGCCGCCGCCGGCCAAGGCGCGGGCGGGCCGGGTGCGGGTGCGGCTGGACAAGCCCAGCGCCTATGTCAGCGAGCTGTGCGAGCAGCTGGAGCTCAACGGCTACGAGCTGAAGGTGCTGGAGGGAGAGTCTCCGGACGGCGAGCCGGCGGACGTGACGGTCCTGGCCTGGAACGACCCGATGCGGTTGGCCAAGGCCGTGGGGCTCGCCTCGGGCGGCTCCCAGGTGATCGTCAGCAGCCACCCCGCGCCGTCGATGATTCCGTCGGGGGTCGAGGCCTGGCTGCCCTGCGGCCGCGCCGAGATGGCGGTGAAGGAGGTCAACGCCCACTTCCAGGTGCGCACCCGCGACCTGCGCACCGAGCGGCGCATCCCCTTCTTCTGCCCGGTGGAGTTCCGGGAGTGGGGCATCGGCCGCAACGCGGCCTGGTCGAGCGGGTACTCCTACGCGTTCAGCCCCGGCGGCCTGTTCATCCGCACGCTCGTCCCCACCCGCCGCAAGGTGGCGGTGGAGATGAAGATCTTCCTGACGCTGACCGGCGAGACGTTCGCCGCGACCGGCGTGTCGGTCTGGTCCAGCCCCCGGGGCGAGTCCCGGACCACCCGCCGCGCGCCCGGCATGGGCGTCGAGTTCCTGGGAATGCCGCTCTCCAAGCGGCTGCTCAACCTGATCCAAGCCTGCCGCGAAGTCGGCGGGACCTGAGAGGACATCGATGGCTGCTGGAAAGGGGAAGAAGAAGATCCTGCTGGTCGACGACTCGAGCACGGTGCTGCTCACCGAGCGGACCATGTTCGACGACGGGCGCTTCACCATCTTGACGGCCAAGAACGGCCGCGAGGCGGTGGAGACGGCGCAGCGGGAGAAGCCGGACCTCATCTTCATGGACGTCGTGATGCCCGAGATGGACGGCTTCCAGGCCTGTCGCGCGATGCGCGAGAGCCCGGTGACCAAGGGCACGCCCATCGTCATGGTCACCACCCGCAGCGAGCCCCAGAACGTGCAGGCGGGCTTCGAGGCGGGCTGCGACGAGTACATGACCAAGCCCTTCAACCACCTGGAGCTGATGGAGAAGCTCCGCCACTACTTGGGGGAGTAGGCGGCATGAAGAAGCCCACGACGAGGAAGGTTCCCGCCACTCGGGACGGGGGCCGGCGGGCCCTGTCCGCCCGCCGCGACCTGGCGGCGGTCCAGGAACGGCTGGCGAGCGTGGAGGCCGATCACCGCCGGCTCAGCGGGCAGTTCGTGCTGCTCGAGCAGCAGGTCACGCGGCTGTCCTTCCTGTACACCGTGGCCCGTCAGCTGCTCGAGTCGGTCGAGCCCAAGGCGCTGGTCCAGGCCGTGGCCGAGACGGTGATCAACATCGTCGGCTCGGAGGACTTCGCGCTCTACGAGCGCGATCCGGCCAGCGGGCGCTGGTCGCTCCTGGTCTCGACCGGAGAGAGCGCCCAGCGGGTCGGGCCGCCCTGCGAGGGCGAGGGGCCGCTGGGCAAGCTCCTGTCCGCCTCCGAGATGCAACTCGCTCCGGGCAACGGGGTCGCGGCCTACGTGCCGCTGCGCTACCTGGACCGGGTCGTGGGCGCGCTGGTCGTCTTCCACCTGTTGCCCCACAAGCCCGCCCTCGAGCAGGTCGATCGCGATCTCCTGTCGCTCTTCGGCAGCAACGCCGCCCGCGCCCTGCACTGCGCCCGGCTCGAGGCGGACGTCGCCAACCGGGGACTGGCGTGAGCGTGAGCGGCCAGTGCGCCCCCGAGCCGGCGCTCGAGCACTACCTGTACCCGGGCCTGGTCTGCGCCTTCGCCGGCCGCTGCGTCATCACCACCATGCTCGCCACCTGCGTCGCCGTCTGCCTGTGGGACCCCAAGGCGGCGGTCGGCGGCGCCAACCACTACCTGGTCCCGCACGAAGCCAGTGACGAGCGCGTGGAGGGCCTGGGCCGCTTCGGCCCGACGGCGTTCCGCGAGCTCTCGACTCGCCTCGAGGCCGCGGGCGCCCGGCGTGAGCGCCTGCGGGCCAAGGTGTTCGGCGGGACGAAGGGCCGCGGGGCGGCGGACCGGGGCCTGGGGGAGCGCAACGCCGAGCTCGCCTTCCGGCTCCTGGGCGAGCGGCGGATCCCGGTGGAGGCCTGCGACACCGGCGGCGACCGCAGCCGCAAGCTCTTGTTCCACACCGACGACGGGCGGGCGCTCGTCTCGTACTTCTAGCCGCGAGGGACGCGTGGAGATCGACTACCAGACCATCCTCCGTGCGTTCGAGGAGGAGGCCCGCGAGCACCTCGACTCCATCGAGGGCTGCCTGGTGGCCCTCGAGGCCGCCCCCGCCGACGGCGAGCGCCTCCAGGCCGCCTTCCGCGCCGCCCACACGCTCAAGGGCGCCGCGAGGTGCGCCGAGCTCGAAGAGGTGGCCCAGCTCGCCCACCGGCTGGAGGACGCCTTCGAGCGGCTCCGCGACGGCTCCACGCGGCTGGACGGTGAGCTGGCCTCGATGCTGCTGCTGGCGGTCGACGCGCTGCGCGAGCAGACGGCGCTGTCGGTGGAGCAGCCCGATGCGGCGGGCACCGGCCGCCCCAAGTCCTTCGAGGCACTCGATCGCTGGCTGTCGAACCTGAAGTCGTCGGCCCAGCCAATCGTGCCGTCGAAGCCGCCCTCGGAGCCAAGCCCGCCGAGCCGGTCGACCGAGGCGAACCCGTCGACCGCGGCGAGCGAGTCGAGGCAGTCCGAGCCGAGCCAGCCGTCGGAGTCGAGCCAACCGCACGAGGCCGCGCCAGCGACGGCGGAAGCAGAGCCCTCGGCGCGCCGCAAGCGCGAGCGCCAGACCCTGCGCGTGGATGTGGAGAAGCTCGACCGGATGCTCGACCTGATGGGCGAGATCGCCGTGGCCCGCGGCCGGCTGACCGGGGTGCTGGCGACCGGGAGCACGGGGGAGGCCGCCCGCGACGCCCACCGCGACGCCGACCGCTTCTACCTGGAGCTGCAGGAGCTGGTGATGGCGGCCCGCATGGTGCCGCTGGGCACCGCCTTCCGTCCTCAGGTGCGCTCGGTGCGCGACCTGGCGGTGGCGCAGGGCAAGCAGGTCCAGCTGGTGTGCGAGGGCGGCGAGGTGGAGGTCGACAACGCGATCATCGAGGGGCTGCGCGACCCGCTCACCCACCTGGTGAGCAACGCCGTCGCCCATGGCATCGAGCGCCCCGACGTCCGGCGCGCCGCCGGCAAGGACCCGGTCGGGACCGTGCGGCTGAAGGCCGAGCACCGCTCCGCGCGCATCGTCGTCGAGGTCCAGGACGACGGCGGCGGGCTGGACGAGGCCCGCATCGCCGCCTGCGCGCGGGAGCGCAAGCTCTGCGCCGAGCCCGAGCGGCTCAGCCGGGAGGAGCTGCTCAACCTGGTGCTGCTGCCGGGGCTCTCGACCGCGCCGGAGGTCACCGCGGCTTGCGGCCGCGGCGTGGGGCTGGACGTCGTCCACCGCAACGTCCAGGCGTTGCACGGGACGCTCGCCATCGAGAGCGAGCGCGGGAAGGGCGCCCGCTTCGTCATCACGCTCCCCCTGACGCTGGCCATCGTCGACGGCTTCGCGGTCGGCGCCGGCGGCGAGATCTACGTGCTGCCCATCGAGTCGGTGGTCGAGTGCGTGGAGCTGCCACGGTCGGAGGCCCACTCGGGCCGGGCCTCCGGGGTGCTCAACCTCCGAGGCGAGCCGCTGCCGTACCTTCGGCTGGCGGGCTTCCTGGGCGTGGGCGACGGCGTGGGCGGCCGCCGCCAGAGCGTGGTGGTCATCCGCCACGGCGACTCGCGGGCTGGGCTGGCGGTGGACTCGCTCCATGGCGAGGGACAGACCGTCATCAAGCCCCTCTCCTCGCTCTTCCGGAAGGTTCCCGGCGTGGCCGGCTCGGCCCTGCTGGGAGACGGGCGGGTGGCGCTCATCCTCGACGTCCCCGGGGTGATGAAGGCCGCGCTCGCGACCCTCCCGGAGACGACCAAGCTGGCGCCGACGCCGGTGCAGGGCGAGACCGGGGCAGAGCCCGCAGGCGCGCTCGACGCCGCCCAAGCCGGGACCGGCCAGGCAGCCGAGGCAACGCCGGGGCTCGAGCGCAATGCCGCAGAGCCAAGGCAAGGAGTGTCGTCATGAAGAACCTGAAGCTGGGCTGGAAGCTCGGCGTCGCCTTCGCCCTCATGTTCTGCATGATGGGCGCCACCGGGCTGGTGGCCTTCGCGGCCCTCGAGTGGATGAACGCCACGGCTCATGGCCTGGCGACCACCAAGGACCTGCTGGCGCTGGCGCAGCACGTCCAGGCCAACATGCAGCTCGCCAAGCGCGGCGAGTCGGCGGTCATCCAAGGTGGGGCCGACGAGGCCCGCGCCCGCAAGACGCTCGAGGAGCTTCGCGGCAAGGGCAGCGCGAACCCCTTGATGGAGACCATCAAGAACGTCGAGCAGGCCCTCGCCGTGCACGAGCGCGTTCGCAAGGAGGCCAAGGCGCTCTCCGAGCAGGCGCAGCGCCTCGACGCCACCGAGAAGGTCCGCGCCCTCGACCGCGCCGTCCGCGAGGCCGGGGTGCCCGAGCTCGAGCTGGCGCTGCTGCAGGCTCGCTACCAGGAGTCGGAGTGGCGCAACGGCCATGACAAGCGCCACATCGACGCCTTCAGTGCTGCGGTGGAGAGGCTCCGCACGGGCCTCGAGAGGGCGAAGCTCGGCCCGGTTCAGGCGGGTGTCCTGGAGGACCTCCAGAGCTACCAGGAGACAGTGCTGACCCGCGCCGACCTGGAGAACAAGGCCGAGGCCGCGCGCGCCGCTGGCCGCCAAGAGCTCGAGAGGGTCGAGCCGCTCGTCACCGAGATCGTCAAGAAGGTCGACAAGGGCGTCGAGATGCAGCTGGACGGGCTGAACCGAGCCCCGGGGGTCGTCCGCCTCGTCCTCATCAGCGCCATCGTGCTCATGCAGCTGGGTGGCGCGCTGCTCGCCTGGTACCTGGCGAGGCTGCTCGCGCGCTCGGTGAACAAGCTCACCCGGCTGGTGACGGCGGTCGGGAACGGCGACTTCACCGTTCGCGAGGAGGCAGAGACCAAGGACGAGCTCGGCCAGCTCATCGGCCTCGTCCACGGGATGGCCGACAAGCTGAGCGGGACCATCGGCGAGGTGCGCAGCGCGGCGTCGGCGCTGGCCGGGGCGAGCCAGCAAGTGGCGTCGACCTCGCAGGCGCTGTCGCAGGGGACGGCGGAGCAGGCGAGCTCGGTGGAGGAGACGACCTCGAGCCTGGAGGAGATGAGCGCGTCGATCACCCAGAACGCGGAGAACAGCCGACAGAGCGAGCAGATGGCGGTGAAGGGGGCCCGGGACGCGGAGGAGAGCGGGAAGGCGGTGGGGGCGACGGTGGACGCGATGAAGCAGATCGCGGAGCGGGTGGAGATCATCGAGGAGATCGCCTACCAGACGAACCTCTTGGCGCTGAACGCGGCGATCGAAGCGGCGCGGGCGGGGGAGCACGGGAAGGGGTTCGCGGTGGTGGCGACGGAGGTGCGCAAGCTGGCGGAGAGGAGCCAGGGGGCGGCCAAGGAGATCAGCACGGTGGCGGCCCACAGCGTGAAGATCGCCGAGCAGTCCGGAGCGCTGCTGGGGGAGCTGGTGCCGGCGATCCGCAAGACGACGGACCTGGTGCAGGAGGTGAGCGCGGCGTCGCGGGAGCAGGCGGCCGGGGTGTCGCAGATGAACCGGGCGATGGGGCAGGTGGACCAGGTGACGCAGCGCAACGCGTCGGCGGCGGAGGAGCTGTCGAGCACGGCGGAGGAGATGGCGACCCAGGCGGAGGCGCTGCAGCAGCTGATGGGGTCCTTCAGGATCCACGAGCAGGGCGTGCCGCAGATGGGGTCCTGGCAGGCCTTGCCCCCGGTGTCGGTCAGGGGCCCCGCGCGGCATGCGCCAGCGCCGGTGGCCATCGCGCCGCTGGCCGCCGGTGCACCACCGGTGCCGGCCAGCGCCAAGAACGGCGAGTTCAAACAGTTCTAGTTCGCCCGGCCAGGGCGAAGCGGCCGACCGGTCAGGACCTGTCGGACCACACGAGGAGACAGCCATGGCAGACAGCGATGGCAGCGCGGCGAACCAGTACCTGAGCTTCTTCGTGGGGGGAGAGGAGTACGGCGTCCCGATCCTGGAGGTGACCGAGATCGTCGAGTACCGGCAGGTGACGCGCATGCCGTCGATGCCGCCCTCCATTCGCGGGGTGACGAACCTGCGAGGGCGGGTGGTGCCCGTCGTCGACCTGGCGGTGCGGATGGGGCTGGGCGAGACGAAGGTGGGGCGGCGGACCTGCATCGTGATGGCCGAGGCGGAGCTCGACGGCGACAAGGGCATCGTCGGGCTGATGGTCGACGGGGTGAGCCAGGTGATGGACCTGCCGCCCGGGCAGGTGGAGCCGACGCCCGGGTTCGGGACGCGGATCCGCGTCGACTTCGTGAAGGGGATGGGGCGCGTGGGCAACCGCTTCGTGCCGCTGGTCGACTTGTCGAAGCTGCTCGACGTCGAGGAGCTGCTCGCCGCGGGCCGGGCAGCAGAGGCCCCGGTCGCGGCCACGGAAGCTGAAGCGGATGCGGGCGGGAGTGTGAGGCAAGGAGCCTGACCATGAGGAACCTGAGGATCGGCTGGAAGCTCGGCCTGGCGTTCGGCTTCGTGCTCATGCAGATCGCCGTCGTCTCGATGATCGCTTCGGGCGCCCTGACCTGGATGCGCGAGAGGGCCTACGGGCTCGCCACCACCAAGGACCTGCTGGCGCTCGCGCTGCGGGTCCAGACGAGCATCCAGCTGGCGAAGTACACCGACGAGGCGGTCATCGAGAACGACTCGGAGGAGGCCCGCGACGCCGCGAGGACCCTCGAGGAGCTCCAGAACACGGAGGGGGCGAGCGCCCTCCTCGGCCGGATCCAGACGATCCAGCAGTCCCTGGTGGCGCACGAGCGGGCGCGCAAGGACGTGCTCGCCCGGCTCGACAAGGCCCGGCTCATCGACACCGTGGAGCCGGCGCGCATGGTGGAGCGGACCCTGCGCCAGGCCAGCACGCCCGAGCTCGACCTGGCGTTCGCGCAGGCGGGCCGGCGCGAAGCCGAGTGGCGCGCGACCCACGAGAAGCGGCGCCTCGACGACTTCACGGCCGCGCTGGGCCAGGTCCGCAGCGGGGCCGAGCGGGCGAAGCTCGCCCCGGGCACCCTGGCCGACCTGCAGCAGCACCTGGACAGCTACCAGCAGGCGGTGCTGGGGCGGGCCGGGCTGGAGACGGAGGCCGAGGCCGCGCGCGTCGCGGGCCGGGAAGAGCTCGCGCGGATGGAGCCGCTGGTCGCCGACGTGGTGAAGCAGGCCCAGAAGGCCGCCGGGATGCAGCTGGAGGCGATGAACGGCGCCCCGGCGGTGGTCCGCGTCATCCTGGCGTTTGCCGTGCTGGGGACGCAGGTCCTGGGCGCGCTGCTCGCCTGGTACATCGCCAGCCTGCTCACCCGCTCGGTGAAGAAGCTGGTGTCGCTGGTGACGGCGGTCGGGAACGGAGACTTCACCGTTCGCGAGGAGGCGGAGACCAAGGACGAGCTCGGCCAGCTCATCGGCCTCGTCCACGGGATGGCCGACAGGCTGAGCGGGACCATCGGAGAGGTGCGCGGCGCGGCGTCGGCGCTGGCGGGGGCGAGCCAGCAGGTGGCGTCGACCTCGCAGGCGCTGTCGCAGGGGACGGCGGAGCAGGCGAGCTCGGTGGAGGAGACGACCTCGAGCCTGGAGGAGATGAGCGCGTCGATCACCCAGAACGCGGAGAACAGCCGGCAGAGCGAGCAGATGGCGGTGAAGGCTGCGCGGGACGCGGAGGAGAGCGGGAACGCGGTGGGGGCGACGGTGGACGCGATGAAGCAGATCGCGGAGCGGGTGGAGATCATCGAGGAGATCGCCTACCAGACGAACCTCTTGGCGCTGAACGCGGCGATCGAAGCGGCGCGGGCGGGGGAGCACGGGAAGGGGTTCGCGGTGGTGGCGACGGAGGTGCGCAAGCTGGCGGAGAGGAGCCAGGGGGCGGCCAAGGAGATCAGCACGGTGGCGGCCCACAGCGTGAAGATCGCCGAGCAGTCCGGAACGTTGCTGGGGGAGCTGGTGCCGGCGATTCGCAAGACGACGGACCTGGTGCAGGAGGTGAGCGCGGCGTCGCGGGAGCAGGCGGCCGGGGTGTCGCAGATGAACCGGGCGATGGGGCAGGTGGACCAGGTGACGCAGCGCAACGCGTCGGCGGCGGAGGAGCTGTCGAGCACGGCGGAGGAGATGGCGACCCAGGCGGAGGCGCTGCAGCAGCTGGTGGGGACCTTCAAGATCCAGGGGCAGTTCCCGCTCCCGGCGCCGGTGCGAGTGCTTCCGGCTCCCAAGCTCGCGGTCGCTCCCGTGCCGCGGGCGCGGCACGCTCCCGCCTCGGTGGCCATCACGCCGGCGGCGCCCAGCGCCAAGAACGGCGAGTTCAAGCGGTTCTAGGAGGCGGCCATGGCGCCCTTCGATGGCATTGCAGCTCTGGAGGTGGACGTGCCCGTGCCGGCCGGGCTCAAGCCCCTGACCGCGCGCGAGTTCCGTCAGTTCCAGCAGCTCATCCTGGACGTGGCCGGCATCTACCTCTCGGACGCGAAGCAGGCGCTGCTCGTCGGCCGCCTGGCCCGGCGGGTGCGGGCGTGCCAGCTCGACAGCTTCGGCGCCTACCACGCGCGCGTCCTGGGCGACCCCGACGAGCTGGCCGCGATGACCGATTGCATCTGCACCAACGAGACGCACTTCTTCCGCGAGCCGGAGCACTTCCGGCTGCTGGAGGAGCGCGTGCTCCCCGTCTGGCGCGCCCAGGCCGAGGCCGGGCTGCGGCCGGCGCGGGTGCGCGCCTGGAGCGCCGCCTGCTCCACCGGCGAGGAGCCCTACTCGCTGGCGATGGTGCTGCTGGCGAGCCTGCCGGGCTGGACGGTGGAGGTGCTCGCCACCGACCTGTCGAACAAGGTGCTCGCCGTGGCGCGGGAAGGCGTCTACCCAATCGAGAAGGCCGACGAGATCCCGCAGCGGATGCTGCACCCCTTCATGCTCCGCGGCACCGGCAGCCAGCAGGGCCGGATGAAGGTGGGCGAGGAGCTCGAGCGCGTGGTCCGCTTCGCCCGCGCCAACCTGAGCCACGACCCTATCGAGGTGGTGGGCCGGTTCGACCTCGTCTTCTGCCGCAACGTCCTCATCTACTTCACCGCCGATGGGCGCCGACGGGTGGCCCGGCAGATGCTCGGACGCCTGGAGGCCGACGGGCTGCTCTTCCTCGGCCACGCGGAGACGCTCAGCGGGCTGGGCGAGCACGCGCGGTCGGTGATGCCCACGGTCTACTGCCTGGCGGCCAAGGGGGCCGAGAAGGACGGGAGGCGGGCGGCGTCATGAGCGGCGAGCTGGCGGGTCCCATCCACGTGCTGGTCGTCGACGACTCGGCGGTGGTGCGCGAGGTGGTCTCGCAGCTCTTGCGCGCCGACGGCGGGTTCACCACCGCGACGGCGGCCGACCCGCTCCTGGCACAGTCGAAGCTCGCCCAGCAGCGGCCCGACGTCATCCTGCTCGACCTCGAGAATGCCTCGCATGGACGGCCTGACCTTCCTGGCGAAGCTGATGAGCGAGGACCCCATCCCCGTCGTCGTCTGCTCCGGCCTGGTGGCCAAGGGCGCCGACGCCGCGCTGCGGGCGCTGGACCTGGGCGCGGTGGAGATCGTCGAGAAGCCACGGGTGGGGGTCCGCGACTTCCTCCACGAGTCACAGGTGGTGCTCTGCGAGGCGCTGCGCGGAGCGGCCCGGGCACGGCGCGGCCGGCGGTACCGGGTCGCGCCCGTGGCGAGGCAGCCGGCGTCGGCGGCGGCCTTCGCCCCGGCGCCGGTGCGGCCGGTCCTGCGCGAGACCACCGACAAGATCATCGCGCTGGGGGCCTCGACCGGCGGGACCGAGGCGCTCCGGGAGATCCTGACGGCGATGCCGCCGGACGCGCCCGGGCTGGTCATCGTCCAGCACATGCCCGAGGGCTTCACCGCGGCGTTCGCCCGCAACCTCGATCAGGCCTGCGGCGTCGAGGTGAAGGAGGCGGCCGACGGCGACCGCGTCCGCGAGGGGCGCGCGCTCATCGCCCCCGGCAACCGGCACATGGAGCTGGTGCGCAGCGGCGCCCACTACGCGGTGCGCGTCTTCGACGGCCCGCTGATGTCGCGGCACCGGCCGAGCGTCGACGTGCTCTTCCGCTCGGTGGCGCGCGCCGCCGGCCCGAACGCGGTCGGGGTCATCCTCACCGGCATGGGCAGCGACGGTGCCGAGGGCCTCCTGGCCATGAAGCAGGCCGGCGCCTCGACCCTGGCCCAGGACGAGGAGTCCTGCGTCGTCTTCGGCATGCCCTGCGAGGCCATCAAGCGCGGGGGCGTGGACGTCGTGCTGCCGCTGTCGAGGGTGGCGAGCACCGCGCTCAAGCTGGCCCAGCACGGGGCCCGGGGACGGACGGCGGGCCTCTGAAGAGACGAGGGCCCTGGGGCTTGGGGCCATATGCGCCAGCGATCACCGAAGGCGCTCTACACCTCATGCACGCAAGCCTCTCGGAACGCCGGCGCGAGGCTTGAGGCACGCCTTCGGCGATCGGCATTTGGCCTGGCCGCCGGCCCACCCCGCTGAGCGCCCGCTTGGGGCCCTCGTCACGCAAACGTCACACGGCGGCGCTACTCAAGAGGGCGCCATGGCGAAGATCCTGGTCATCGAGGACGAGCGCGACCTGCAGGACGTGCTCGACTACAACCTGCGGCAGGCGGGCCACGAGCCGGTGGCCGCGCTTCGGGGCAGGGAAGGGCTCGAGCGGGCACGGACCCTCGCCCCCGAGCTGATCCTGCTGGACCTGATGCTTCCCGACCTCTCGGGCTCGGAGGTCTGCAAGGCGCTCAAGCGAGACCCCGCGACGGCGCGGGTCCCGGTCGTCATGCTCACCGCCAAGGGCGAGGAGATCGACCGCGTCGTGGGCTTCGAGCTCGGGGCCGAGGACTACGTGGTCAAGCCCTTCAGCGTGCGCGAGCTGCTGCTGCGCATCGAGGCCATTCTGCGCCGCGCGGGGAGCGCGCAGCCGGCGCAGCCGGTGGTCGAGTTCGGGGTGCTGAGGCTGGACCTCGAGGCCCACCGGGCCTTCGTCGGCGGCAGGGAGGTCGAGCTGACGGCGCTGGAGTTCCGGCTGCTGCGGCTGCTGCACGAGCGCCGCAACCGGGTGCAGACCCGCGAGGCCCTGCTCGACCACGTCTGGGGAATCGACGCAGCCGTCACCACGCGCACCGTGGACACCCACATCAAGCGCTTGCGCGAGAAGTTGGCGGAGGCCGGCGGCTACGTCCAGACCGTGCGCGGCGTCGGGTACCGGTTCGCCGACTCGCCGCAGGGCGAGGACGCTTGAGCCTGGGGCTCCGTACGCGGCTGTTCCTGGCCTCGCTGGGCCTGGTCGGGGCCGTGCTGCTCGGGAGCCAGCTGCTGCTGGTCCCGCAGATCGACCAGTTCCTCACCGCGCAGGCCCGAGAGGACCTTCTGGTGCGCTTGCGGCTGTGCGCCTCCCGCGCGCGGGAGGCGCCGCCCAGCACGTGGAGCGCTCTGGCGCGGGAGCTGGGGACGCTGTCCCGGGCGCGCATCACGCTCATCGACCCGAGTGGCGCCGTGCGGGGCGACTCCGAGGTGTCGGAGGACCAGCTGGCGCGGCTCGACAACCACCGGTCCCGCCCCGAGGTCGAGCAGGCGCTGCAGCAAGGGGAGGGGACGAGCGTGCGCCAGAGCGCGACCCTGCGCACCCGCATGATGTACGTCGCCCTGCCCGTCGAACCCGCTGGCCCCTCGGCGAGCGTGGTGCGTGCCGCGCTGCCTCTCTCGGACGTGGACGCCATCCTCGCCACCGTCCACCGCGTCAGCGCGATGGTCGCGCTGCTGATGCTCCTGGCCGGGACGCTGCTCTCCGGCGTGGTCGCCCAATGGGCTTCGAGCTCGCTGCGCAGGCTCACCGCGGCGGCGCGCTCCATGACCGCGGGAGACCTCTCGGTGCGGACGCGGCTGCCCGGCCACGACGAGGTGGCGGCGCTCGGGCAGGCCCTGGACACCCTCGGCCGCAGCCTGTCGCAGACCCTGGAGGCCTTGCGCGGCGAGCGGGACCTGCGCGACCGCATCCTGATGGGGATGCGCGAAGGCGTGCTCCTCCTCGACGGCGCGGGCCGGGTGCTGCTGGTCAACCCGGCGCTGCGCGAGCTGCTGGGGCTGCGCGAGGGCCTCGAGGGCCAGCCGGTGCTGGAGGCGGTGCGCCACGCGTCGCTCAAGGACCTGCTGGACCGGGTCTCGCGGGAGGGCGGCGAGGCCCAGGACGAGCTGGAGGTGCTGGGCGCCCGGGAGCGCCAGGTGCGCGTCCACGTCTCTCGCCTGGAGGGGGACGGGCTGCTCGCGGTCTTCTTCGACGTGACCGACCTGCGCCGCCTGGAGGTCGTCCGCCGCGACTTCGTGGCCAACGCCTCGCACGAGCTGCGCACGCCCATCGCGGCGGTCCGCTCCGCGGCGGAGACGCTCGCCGGCCCCGCGCGGCAGGACCCGAATGCGCTCGCGCGCTTCCTGGGCATCATCGAGCGCAACAGCGAGCGCCTGCAGCGGCTGGTCGACGACCTGCTCGACCTCTCGCGCATCGAGTCCAAGCAGCAGCTGCGTCCCGCGCTCGGGCCGGTCCCGCTCCTGCCGGTGGCCGAGCGCGTGGGCGCCCTCTTCCTGGAGCCCGCGCAGCGTCGCCGGATGCGCCTGGTCGTCGAGGTGCCCGGGAGCCTGCCGCCGGTCCTCGCCGACCCGCGTGCGCTGGAGCAGGTGCTCGCCAACCTCCTGGACAACGCCGTGAAGTACGCCTCCGAGGGAGGCTGTATCCGGGTGCGCGGAGCCGCCGCGGGAGCGTCGGTCGAGCTGACCGTGGAGGACGACGGGCCCGGAATCGAGGCCAAGCACCTCCCCCGGCTGTTCGAGCGCTTCTACCGAGTCGACCCCAGCCGCTCGCGCGAGCTCGGGGGGACCGGCCTGGGGCTGTCCATCGTCAAGCACCTGGCCGAAGCGATGGGCGGACGGGTGCGCGTGGAGAGCGAGCGGGGCAAGTACAGCCGCTTCGTCGTGTCCCTGCCGGCGGCGGTCTCCTCCTGAGCGGGGGGAACCCGAGAAGTCCTCACTCCCGTCACCGGCCTGTCACCGAGCGCCCCTACCGTAGGTCGCGATCTCGAGGAGGGACGGCATGACCCGGAACAGACTGCTGGCACTGCTGGTGGGCACCTGCGCCGTCATGGGGGGAGCCTGCAACCGCTCGGTCGGTGGCTCAGGAGGGGCGATGACCCTCAACGGCGCCGGCGCGACCTTCCCGTACCCGCTCTACTCGAAGTGGGTCGCCGAGTACGCGCTGCGCGAGCCGGTGCGCATCAACTACCAGTCCATCGGCTCCGGCGGAGGCATCCGGCAGATCACCGAGCGGACGGTGGACTTCGGAGCGAGCGATGCGCCCATGACCGACGCTCAGCTCGCCAAGGTCCGTGGCGCCATCCTGCACATCCCCACCACGCTCGGCGCGGTGGCCCTGAGCTACAACCTCCCGGAGGCCGGCACGAAGCCGCTGCGCCTGAGTGCAGAGGTGCTCGCCGGCATCTACCTCGGGCAGATCACCGCCTGGAACGACCCGAAGCTGGTCGAGCTCAACCCGGAAGCGCGCCTGCCGGCCAGGCCCATCGCCGTGGTCCACCGGTCGGACGGCAGCGGCACGACCGCGGTCTTCACCGACTACCTGTCCAAGACCTCGCCGGACTGGAAGGCGAAGGTGGGCGCCGGCACCAGCGTCGCCTGGCCCGTGGGCATGGGGGCCAAGGGAAACGAAGGTGTCACCGGGCAGGTGAAGACGACGCCGGGAGCCCTGGGGTACCTCGAGCTCGCCTATGCGCTGCAGAGCGAGCTGCCGGTCGTCGCGCTGCGAAACCGGGCTGGCGTCTACGTGGAGCCGAGCATCGCCAGCATCAGCGCGGCGGCGGCGGGCTCCGCGGAGTCGATCCCAGCGGACCTGCGGGTGTCGATCGTCGATGCCCCCGGCGTCGCCGCCTACCCCATCGCCTCCTTCACCTATGTCCTCGTCTACCGGGAGAGCGCAGACCCGGCGCGTGGCCAGGCGCTGGCCCGTTTCCTCTGGTGGGCGGTCCACGACGGCCAGCGCTTCGGCCCGGCGCTGCACTACGCGCCCCTGCCGGCGCCGGTGGTCACGCGCATCGAGACCCTGCTCAAGCCGCTGCTTCCTCAGGGCGCGAGCTGAAGCCATGGCCCAGGTCCCAGGTGAGCGAACGATGCCTCGGCCGGTCGGGGCGGGCTGGGCGGCCAAGGTGCTCAAGCCCCGCGGCAACCTGGGTGACGTCGTCTTCCGCCGGCTGACGGGCGCGTTCGCGCTGGGCCTGGTGCTGTTGCTGGCGCTGATGGCGCTGGAGCTCGCGCGAGCCTCGGCGCTGAGCCTCGAGCGGTTCGGGCTCGGCTTCGTCGCCAGCAGCGCCTGGGACCCGGTCCGGGAGGCCTTCGGGGCCCTGCCGTTCATCTACGGGACCGTCGTCTCGTCGCTGCTGGCCCTGGCGCTGGCGGTACCTGTGTCGCTGGGCGTGGCGGTCTTCCTGGCCGAGCTTCGCCGGGTCGCGGCTGCGCACGGTGATGGGGTTCGTCGTCGAGCTGCTGGCGGCGGTGCCGAGCGTCATCTACGGCCTGTGGGGCATCTTCGTGCTCGCGCCCTGGCTGCGGCAGACGATCGAGCCGGCGCTCGCGCGGGCGCTGGGGTTCCTTCCGCTCTTCCAGGGGCCGCACCACGGGGTGGGGATGCTCGCCGCGGGTCTGATCCTGGCGATCATGATCCTGCCGACGGTCGCCTCGGTCAGCCGCGAGGTCCTGAGGGCCGTCCCGGAGTCGCTGCGCGAGGGTGCCTTGGCGTTGGGGGCGACGCGCTGGGAGGCGCTGCGGACCGTGGTGCTCCCGGCGGCGCGCTCGGGCATCACCGGCGCGGTCGCGCTCGGCCTGGGGCGGGCCCTGGGCGAGACCATGGCGGTGACGATGGTCATCGGCAACCGGCCGCAGATCGCCGCGTCGCTCTTCGCGCCCGGCTACACCATGGCCAGCGTGGTGGCCAACGAGTACACGGAGGCCACCGAGGACCTGTACCTGTCGGCCCTCTCCGAGATCGGCCTGCTGCTCTTCGCGGTGACCTTGGTGCTCAACATCGTCGCCCGGCTCCTCGTCCGGCGGACCCGCGCGGAAGGGGCGGCGCGATGAGCCTCGCGCGCCGCCGTGCGGTCGACCGCGCCGTCCGGGTGGCCTGTGTCCTGGCGACCGCGGCCGCCGTCGTGCCGCTCTTGAGCGTCCTGGGCTACGTGGTGCGGCAAGGGGCGGGCGGGCTCGACTGGGCCTTCCTCACCCGGCTGCCGGCGCCCGTGGGCGAGCCGGGGGGCGGCATGGCCAACGCCATCGTCGGCACGCTCACCTTGCTGGGCCTCGCCTGCCTCATCGGGCTGCCGGTGGGGATCCTGGCGGGGGTCTACCTCGCGGAGTTCGGCGACGGCCGGTTGGGCAAGCTCATCCGCTTCAGCGCCGACGTCATGACCGGGGTGCCCTCCATCGTCGTCGGCCTGTTCGTCTACACGGTGCTGGTCCTCTCGATGCGCCGCTTCTCGGCGATCGCCGGCAGCGCGGCGCTGGCCATCCTCATGCTCCCCACGGTGACCCGCACCACCGAGGAGCTCTTGCGCCTGGTGCCGGGCAGCCTGCGGGAGGCCGCGCTCGCGCTGGGGGTGCCACAGTGGCGGGCGACCCTCAAGGTCGTCCTGCGCACGGCCGCGCCCGGGGTGGCCACCGGCGCGATGCTGGCGCTCGCACGGGCCGCCGGGGAGACGGCGCCGCTGCTCTTCACCGCCTTCAACAGCCGGTTCTGGGGGCAGGGCCTCGACCAGCCGGTGGCCTCGCTGCCGGTGCAGATCTTCACGTACGCCGTCTCGCCCTATGCCGACTGGCACCAGCAGGCGTGGGCCGCGGCGCTGGTGCTGGTGGTGCTGGTGCTCACCTTGAACGTCGTCGCGCGCATCCTGACGCGGCAGAGGCGGGTGGCCCGCTGAGAGGAGCTGTCATGGAGCTGCGCCCGGAGTTCGTGAGCCCAACGCGCGCTGCCCCGAGCGGCGCCGCCGTCGCAGACAAGATGCGCGTCGAGAACCTGCATGCCTGGTTCGGCGACACCGAGGCGCTCAAGGGGATCACGCTGCCCATCCGCACCCACCGCGTCACGGCCATCATCGGCCCCTCGGGCTGCGGCAAGTCGACCTTCATCCGCTGCCTCAACCGCATGCACGAGGTGACGCCCGGGGCTCGCGTCTCGGGCCGGGTGCTGCTCGACGGCCGGGACATCCTCGGCCACGCCGAGGACCCGGTGGCGGTGCGGCGGCGGGTGGGCATGGTCTTCCAGAAGGCCAACCCGTTTCCGACGCTCTCCATCCGCGACAACGTGCTCGCCGGCTTCCGGCTCAACGGCGAGCGGCCTGCCGACCCCGAAGCGCTGGTCGAGCGCGCGCTGCGGCAGGCGGCGCTGTGGGAGGAGGCCAAGGACATCCTCGGGCGGTCGGGGGCGAGCCTGTCCGGAGGCCAGCAGCAGCGCCTGTGCATCGCGCGGGCGCTGGCGCTGCAGCCCGAGGTGCTGCTGATGGACGAGCCCACCTCCGCGCTCGACCCCATCGCCACCGCGCGCATCGAGGAGCTGCTGCACGAGCTGCGCGGGCGCTACACGGTCGCCATCGTCACGCACAACATGCAGCAGGCCGCGCGCGTGGCGGACGAGACCGCCTTCTTCTATCTGGGCGAGCTGGTCGAGTTCGCGCCGACCGAGAAGCTGTTCACCAGCCCGAGCGACCGCCGGACCGAGGACTACATCACCGGCCGCTACGGCTGAGGGGGCCCGCCATGGCCAGCAAGTCGCACACCGACAGGGAGTACGAGGCCGAGCTCGACCGGCTCCGGCAGCAGCTGCTGCTGATGGGGGCCAAGGTCGAGGAGATGCTCGCCCTGAGCATGCGGTCGCTCACCCAGCAGGACGCGGAGCTGGCGCGCCGGGTGATCGACCTGGACCAGCCCGTGGACACCCTGGAGATGGAGATCGACGGGCTGTGCATGAGCGTCCTCGCCCGCCGCCAGCCGGTGGCCTCGGACCTGCGCTTCGTGACCAGCGCCCTGAAGCTGGTGACCGACCTGGAGCGGATCGGCGACCTGGCGGTGAACGTGGGCGAGCGGGTCATCGAGCTGCAGCAGGCGCCGCCCTTGCCGGAGGTGGAGGCGCTGCCGGCCATGGCCGACGCGGTGCAGGGCATGATCCGCGACGCGCTCGACGCCTTCGTGCGCGGTGACGCGGCGCTCGCCCGCCAGGTGATCGGCCGGGACAAGGCGGTCGACGCGCACTACAACGCCGTCTTCTCGCGGCTGCTCTCGTACATGGTGGAGCACCCGCGGGACATCTTCCCGGCCACGCGGCTGCAGTCGATAGCGAAGTACCTCGAGCGCGTGGGCGACCACGCCACCAACCTGGCGGAGATGGTGGTGTTCATGGTGTCCCGCGAGGACATCCGTCACCGCGGCAAGGAGTAGGCGCGGGCCCCGGAGGTGAGTGGTCTCCGGAGCCCGAGGCCAAGACCGGAAACCCGCAGCCCGCAGCCCGAAGCCCGCAGCCCGAAAGGCCTACATCACCTTCATGTTCACATCGGTGATGATGTTCGCCGCGACGTCCGCCCGGTCCGCGGCGTTGGACATGTGGCGGTAGACCTCGCGCAGCTTGAGCAGGTGCAGCACGCCGTCCACCGAGTCCACCTTCTCCTTGAAGAGCTGGGCGGTGGCCTCGCGGTAGAGCTTCTCCACCTGGTTCTCGAGCTGCTTGGCGCGGATGGCGTGCTCGTTGGCCACCGAGGGGTGCTCGAGGATCTCCTTGGTCGCCTGGTAGAGCCTCCTTGCCGGCCTGGTGCAGCATCTCCGCCATCCGGGTCAGCAGCGGGTTGGGCTCCAGGCCGAAGAGCAGCATCTCGTCGACGGTGGTGTAGGCGTAGTCGAGCACGTCGTCGATGGCGCGGGAGAGCGCGAACAGGTCCTCGCGGTCGATGGGCGTGACGAAGGTGCGGTTGAGCTCGTCGATGAGCAGCCGGCGCTCCTCGTCGCCCTTCTCCTCGGCCTCGCGCACGGTCTTGGCGGTGTCCTCCGCCGGGGCCTTCACGAACTGCAGCAGGCCGTCGAGCCCGACCACGCAGGACTCGGCCTGGCGGGTGAGCCGGTCGACGAACGGGTCGGTCTTGGGCTTGAGCGGGTTCCTGAAGAGGTTCATGGCGTCACCGGGGGCAGCGGCAAGAGGTGCTTGAGGACGAAGTAGACCCCGGCCGCCACCAGCCCCGCCGCGGGGATGGTGAGGACCCAGGTCGTCGCGATGTTCAGGGCCAGGCTCCAGCGGACCTTGCGCGCGCTCTCCGAGGCGCCGGCGCCGAGGATGACGCCGGAGACCACCTGGGTCGTGCTCACCGGCCCGCCGAGGATGGCGGCGGCGAGGATCACCGACGCCGACGAGAACTGCGAGGTGAAGGCGTGGATGGGCCAGATCTTGTAGAGCTTGAAGCCCAGCGTCTTGATGAGCCGCCAGCCGCCCGCCGCGGTCCCGGCGCCGATGGCGGCAGACGAGACGACCACGACCCACATCGGGATGCTGAACTCCTTCTGGAAGCCGGTGGCCACCAGCCCCATGGCGATCATCCCCATCGTCTTCTGCGAGTCGTTGGCGCCGTGGGAGAGGGCCAGGCTCATCGCGGTGAAGAACTGCCCGGCGCGGAAGAACTTGTTGGCGCCGGGCCCGGCGTGCATCGCCACCAGGCTGTGGAGGATCAGGCGCTGGACGAAGAAGCCGACCGCCAGCCCGAGGATGGGCGAGACGAACAGCGCGATGAGCACCTTCTCGATGCCGGCGAGCTTGATGAGGCCGAAGCCGTGGTCGACCGCGACCGCCCCGATGATGCCGCCGATGAGCGCGTGGGAGGAGCTGGAGGGGATGCCCAGCCACCAGGTGAGGATGTTCCAGGCGATGGCGCCCACCAGCGCGGCGACGACCACCGTCAGGGTGATGGACTCGCCGGCGACGACGTCGTTGCCGATGGTCTTGGCCACCGCCACGCCGAACAGGAACGGCCCCGCCACTTCGCCGATGGTCACGATGGTCAGGGCGGCGCGGGGGCTGAAGGCTCGCGAGGCGATCATCGTGGCCACGATGTTGGAGCTGTCGTGGAAGCCACACAGGAAGCCGAAGAGGATGGCCGCGGCGACGAGCAGCAACAGCGGCATGAGCATTCGGACGATCCCCGATGAACGAGCGGCGCCGCAGGCAAACCTGGCGACTGACCGGAAATGAACGCTCAGGATGGAGTTGCCGTGAGCGACCGTCAAGGCCGAGGGCGGGCCGCTCACCTCCCAGGCGTCACTTCCCTTGGACTGACACAGGCCAGGAACTCCGGTGCGGGCGCGCGCCGGGGAGGACTCCTCGCTCACCGGCCGAGCCGCTGCCGCAGCGCCCGCTGCCGGGCCGTGGTGCCGTCGATTGCCGCGAAGAGGTGGCCGCGGAAGACGAGCGTCGCGAAGACGATCGCTCCGGCGAGCGCCGGGCCCAGCACGAAACCGAAGGGCAGGGAGGACGCCAGCGGCAGGCCGAACCAGAGCAGCGCGCCGACCGCGAGGTTGGGCGGGAGCCAGACCAGCCAGTGCGCTTGGACGAAGGCGACGCTCTCGCCGATGGCCGCCAGCCCTCCGTAAACGCCGCGCCGGTAGAGGATCTCCGGGACGGCGTTGAGCAGGATGAAGAGCACGGCCCACAGGCCCAGCATCAGCGCGCCGGCGTTGGGGACCGCGGCGAGCAGCGGGCGCACCACGAACCCGGCGATCCACAGGACGAACAGCACGTTCATGATCGGCCAGAAGTAGTGCTTCACGCTCTGCGGCAGCTCCTTGATCCGCACCCGCGAGCCGGTCACGAGCTCGGAGACGACGTAGAGGAGCGAGGCCAGCAGCGCGTCGACCACCAGCGCGTAGACGAACCCGCCGAGGATGCCCAGCGGCGCGACCAGGGCCGAGGCGGGCGCGAGCGCGGCGGCGTAGACCACCGGGAGCAGGAGCGTCCACGGGCTCTTGGCCAGCGCTCGGCCCGTCTGGGCGAGGGCGTCGGAGTAGGTGCGCAGAACGCTCATGGTCGCGGCCGTCGCTCAAAGCTGGCGACGGCGGCGAGGAGCGTCGAGTGCTCGGTCGGGGATGGCGCCCGGCCGGGGCTACCAGGCGTAGGCCTCGGGCGCCTCGCCGCCGGGACCGGGCCAGATCTCGTCCAGCTTGGCCAGCGCGGCTTCGTCCAGGCGCAGCTCGCTGGCGCGCAGCGCGTCCTTGAGGTGGGCCATGGTGCGCGGGCCGACGATGGGCGCGGTGACCGCGGGCTGGTGGAGCAGCCAGGCGAGCGCGACGTCGCCGGGCGGGTGGCCCAGCTGCTTGCAGAAGGCCTCGTAGGCCTCGAGCTTGGGGCGGTTGGTCGCGATGCTCTCCTGGACCAGCGGCAGCGTGCGTCGGCCGGAGACCGCCTTGGCGAGCGCGCCGCCGAGCATCCCGCCGGCGAGCGGGCTCCACGGCAGGACGCCCAGCCCGTAGGAGCGGCAGGCCGGCAGCACTTCGAGCTTCCACGGTCCGCTCCGAGAGGTTGTAGAGGCTCTGCTCGCTGACGAGGCCCACGAAGTGGCGGCGGGAGGCGGCCTCGTTGGCCTGCGCGACGTGCCAGCCGGCGAAGTTGCTCGAGCCGACGTACAAGACCTTGCCCTGCTGCACCAGGACCTCCATCGCCTGCCAGATCTCGTCCCAGGGCGTGTCCCGGTCGACGTGGTGCATCTGGTAGAGGTCGATGCGGTCGGTCTTCAGGCGCTTGAGGCTGTCCTCGCACGCCTTGCGGATGTGGTAGGCGGACAGGCCGCGGCCGTTGGCGCCTTCCCACATGCCGCCGTAGACCTTGGTGGCGAGGACAACCTTGTCGCGGCGAGACGGGCTCTGGGCGAACCAGCGGCCGAGGATCTGCTCGGTGAGGCCGTCGCGCGGCACCTTCTGCCACTCGGTGAACTTGTGGCCGTAGACGTCGGCGGTGTCGAAGAAGTTGACGCCGGCGTCGAGGGCGACATCCATGATCTCCCCGGCGTCCTTCTCGCTGGTCTCCGGGCCGAAGTTCATGGTCCCGAGGCACAGGCGGCTGACCTTCAGGCCGCTGCGGCCGAGCTTGGTGGCTTGCATGGCGAGTCCTCCCGGTTCGGCGAGCTGCGCCGTGTTCCATCGATAGTGGCGAGGAGACGGCGCGGCCACGCCGACTCGTACCCCTGGTGGGGCGTAGCGGGTCGGGCCGTGGAGGAGCGGGGGAGTGTGTGGACGCCCGAACGCGGCGGCGCGTCCGGCTTGCGTAAGATATGTCAGTACCCATCAACATGGACCGCGCCCCTGGAGGCCGTTGGGGCGCGGTCGAGGGTCGAATGCCCTATGGAGCAGTGGCGATCGACACGAAGTTTGCGCCGGTTGCGAAGGAGAACGGGCTGGGGCAGCTGCCCGTCGAGTCGGGCATTCGGCAGTGGTAGGCGTTGTAGTTGATTCCGACGAAGGCAACCTCGGCGAAAGCACTTCCCATTCCACGAACGATCGAGGGGCCTCCTCGGAGCGTGAGGTTTGTAGTTCGGGGATCGGTCCAGGACTTTGAGGAAGCCAAATAGAGACTTGTATAGAGGATTTGGTCGTCCGGACTCGCGTGGTTGATATCGCTCCGTTTGAACGCGAGAAGGATGTCTCCATTGGGAAGTGCGGCAGCGGATATTGGCTCTTCAGTCCAGGTGTTGGGCACGTCCGCGGCCGCCGACCAGGTTCCTCCGGTCCGCGTCGAGAAGCGCAGGCGGTAGCCGCAGCTCGTCCCGTTCTCAGGGCACGAGGTCGCGGGGCCGTGCCAGACGATCATCAACTCGGGTGCGGCGGAGCCGGACGGCTTCGCAAGGACCGGGTGCAGGTGCGAGGTGAAGCTGCCCGACTCGGTGGCCACGTTGACCGGGCTCTGCCAGGCGCTGGAGTTGCGGTCGATGGTCGTCGGGCGGTTCGTGCCGTCCTGGATGAAGCCCATGGTCGAGTCGGCACCCCGCATCTGCAGGAAGGGCGCGTTCGGGCCGATGGTCTGGGGCGAGCCGACGGCGCCGCCGAAGGTCCATCCCAGGCCCCAGGTCATGAAGTAGTGCTTGTAGTCCCCGCCGTGGAACGCGACGAGCGCGCCCGCCTGGCCGGCGGCGGTCCCGATGCTGGGCTGAGATCGCGTCGTGACCGTCGCGCCGACGTCGGCGAGAGGAGTCCAGGCGGCACCATCCCACGTCGTGTAGCGGATCCGGTCGTCGGTGGAGTTGCGGACTAGACCGACGCCCACGCCGTTGCCGGTGATCGCGAGCGAAACGGGCGAGTTGGTGGCGCCAGCGAGGTTGGTCGGAGCGGACCAGGTCCCGGTCGGAGAGCCGTCCTGGAAGGCGCGGACGACGTGACCGGTGGAGCCCGCAGTTCCGGCGAGCATGATCACCGTGTTCCAGGTGCACGTCACGGTGACGTTGCTGACGTTGGCGCCGCCCATGGTGCCGCTGTGGTTGGTCACCACGCAGGCGTGGTTCGCCGGCGCGACCGCCGTCACGGCGTAGGGTTTGCCGGACAAGACCTTGGTGGGGAAGGTGAAGCTGCCGTTCCCCACGGGGTAGGTGTCGCTGCCGTTCTTGAGCGTGATCGTGGACGGGCCGACGAGCCCGCTGACCGTGCCACCCACCGAGTAGAGGTTGGTCTCGCAGTCGATCACTGCAGTGGTGATGTCGATCCCCGCCACGGTCCCAGTCGGGCTCGTCACGGTGCAGGTCTGGCTTGGCTCGATGGGCTGCTTGGTGAAGGTGATGGAGTAGCTCGAGCCGGAGGCGAGAGAGAAGGCGTAGCTCTTGTCGGTGGAGTCGATGACCTGGGTCGCGCCGGAGAAGGTCTCTTTGAGGGTGAGCCCGGTGCCCTCCAGGCGGGTGATGGCGCCGCCGACGTTGTAGCTGTTGGTGGTGCAGGTGATGTTCGCGGTGGTGATGTTGGCGCCGCCCATCGTGCCGGTGTCGTTGGCGATGGTGCAGGTCTGCGACGGGCCGGACGGCTGGGTGAAGACGGAGAGCGAGTAGGTCGCGCCGCTCTCGACCGCGAAGGTGTAGCTGGTCGCGCCTGGGGCGATGAGGTGCTCGTCACCACCGTTGTTGCGCAGCCGCAGGCCCGAGCCCCGGTACAAGGAAATGGTTCCGCCGACCGTGTAGCTGCGAGTGGTGCATGTGACGTCGACGTTGGTCACGTCGGCGCCGGCGACCGTGCCGCTGCCGTTGCTGATGGTGCAGTCCTGTGCCGGGTTGGAGGGGTTGGTCTTGACGGCGATGTTGTATTGGGAGCCGCTGCTCACGAGGAACTCGTAGGTGGCCGCGGCGACATCGATCGACTGCTCGTGGCCCAGCCCGTCCTGCAGAACGAGTCCGCTGCCGCTGAGCGTCTTGAGCTTCCCGCCGACGCGGAACTTGTCGGTCCCACAGCTGATGTTCACGTTGGTCACCGCCGCGCCCAGGACCTTGCCCGTCGGGCTCGAGACCGCGCAGGTCTGCACCGGGTTCTTCGGGGCGGTCTTGACGGCGATGAGGTAGGTGTCGCCGCTGGTGACCGTGAAGCTGTAGCTCCCGGCACCTTTGGTGATGACCTGCGCACTTCCTCCGTTGTTCGTCAGCTCGAGGCCGTCGCCGTCGTAATCCGAGATGGTCCCGCCGACGGAGTAGGTGTTGGTGGTGCAGGTGACGGTGGCGGTGGTGACGCTGGCCGTCCCGACGCTCCCGCTGCCATTGGCGACCGTGCAGGTCTGGCTGGGGTCCGTCGGCTGCTGCTTGACGATGATGTTGTAGGCGGCGCCGCTGTTGACCAGGAATTGGTAGCTGGTCGCGGTCTTGTCCAAGGTGATCTCGTTGCCGGCGCCGTTCTGGAGGATGAGCCCAGAGCCGCTGAGCCCGCTGATGGCCCCGCCCACCGAGAACTTGTTGGTGCCGCAGTCGACCGAGATGTTGTTGACGTCCGACTTGAGGACCGTGCCGAAGCCGTTCTGGACCACGCAGGTCTGCTGCGGGCTCGAGGGCTGCGTCTTGACGGAGATGGAGTAGTTGGCGCCGCTCTGGAGCGTGAAGTGGTAGCCGCTGGCGCCGGAGGCGACCGAGACCTCGTGGCCGTAGCCGTCCTGGAGCAGGAGGCCGTTGCCGGTCAGCCCGGTGACCGGTCCGCCGATCGAGAAGCTCCGGGTGGTGCAGGCGATGTCCACGTCGGTGACGTTCGCGGCCAGGAGCGTGCCGGTGTTCTTGGTGACGACGCAGGTCTGCTCCGGGGCCGTGGGCTGGCTCTTGATGGTGATGGAGAAGTTGGAGCCCGAGGGGACGCCCGTGAACGAGTAGCCGGTGGCGCCGGGGGCGATGGCCAGGTCGCCGGAGAGGTTGTTCTGCAGCACGAGCCCGTTGCCGTCGAGGCCGGTGATCTTGCCGCCCACGGTGTACTTGTTGGTGGTGCAGGTGATGGCCGCGTTGGTCACCGGCGCGGCGGCCATGGTCCCGGAGGCGTTGCTGATGACGCAGGTCTGGCTGGGGCTCGTCGGCTGGGTCTTGACGGAGAGCGCGTAGGTCGCGTTGCTCGGGACCAGGAACGAGTAAGTGGTCGCGTTCGCCGCGATCGCCTGGTCGCCCTGGCCGTTGTTCTGCAGCACCAGCCCCGCGCCGACGAGGCCGGTGATGGGGCCGCCCACGGCGTAGGCGTCGGTGATGCAGGTGACGGCGACGTTGGTGACGTTGGCGGCGCCCACGGTCCCGGTGCCGTTGGCGACGAGGCAGGTCTGGCGCGGGCTCGTCGGCTGGGTCTTGACCTGGATGTCGTAGGCCGAGGCGTTGGCGAGCACGAAGGCGTAGCTGGTCTGCGCGCTGGCGACGAGCAGGTCGGAGCCGCCGTTGTTGGTGAGGACCAGTCCGGACCCGGCCAGCCCGGTGATCGTCCCGCCGACGGAGAAGGCGTCGGTGGTGCAGGTGATGGTGGCGTTGGTGACGTCGGCCTTGTCGACCTCGCCGGTGGCGTTGTCGATGACGCAGGTCTGCTGGGGGGTCGTGGGCTGCGCCTTGACCTTGAGGTTGTAGCGGACGCCGCTGAGCAGCTCGAGGGAGTAGCGGGTCGCCGTCTTCTCCACCGTGACCTCGACCCCGCTGCCGCTCTCGACGACGAGGCCGGAGCCCTGCAGCCCGACGATGGACCCGCCGATGCGGAACTTGTCGGTGGTGCAGGTCAGCGGGATGTCGTGGATGTCGGTCTCGCCGACGGTGCCGTCGGGGTTGAACAGGTGGCAGGTCTGGGAAGGCTTGATGGGCTGGGTCTTCACCGAGAGCGAGTAGCGGGCGCCGCTCGGGAACTGGAAGGCGTAGCTGGTGGCGTTGGCGGCCACGGGCAGCTCGGTGCCCGACTCGTCGTCCAGGAGCACCACCCCGGCGCCCACGAGATCGGTGACGGCGCCGCCCACCGAGTAGCTGGCGGTGGCGCAGGTGACCTTGATGTCCTCGACGTCGCCGATGACCGTGCCGGCGCCGTTCTCGACGGTGCAGGTCTGGGCCGGCATCGTCGGCGGCTCCTTGACCTTGACCTCGTAGTTGGTCCACTTCGACAGCTTGGCCGGGAAGGTGAACTTGCCGTTCTGGTTCACCTCGACGGTGTCCGAGAGGTTGTTCTGCAGCACCAGGCCGCCGCCGAGCAGGCCCGAGACGGTGCCTCCGACGGAGAAGCTGGTCACCAGAGGCTTGTCATTGGGGCAGCCGGCGAGGACGACCGAGGCGGCGGCGAGGGCCAGGATGCGGGAACGCATGGCGTCTCCTTCAAATCAGCGAAAGCGGCCGGCGGAACGATACCCCGGAATGGGCTCGTACCGAACACGCGCGGACCCCCTCTGGACTTTCCAGATCAGCCCGAGTTTTTGGGCGCGACGCAGGTCCGACGCAGGTCCGACGCAGGTCCGACGCAGGCCCGACGCAGGCCCGAGCCGCAAGCGTGAGCGCGCGGGCCTCCTTCAGCCCTGCGCAGTGATGAGGAACGAATCGAGCACGGCCACCTTCGCCCCGGGGCCACGATGGTGCCGACTTCATGTCACCAAATGCATGCCTATCTTGCGCAAGGCGATGCGCACCCGAGCCGCAAGATGGGAAGCGTGAGCGCGCGGGGATGGTAGTGCCCAGCGCAATGAGAGCCCCGAATCGAGCACGAGCAGAAGCGGTCTCCGCTCAGAACGTGTCGTCGCCCCCGGGACCCTCGGGCAGCGGCTCGATCACCGGCAGCTCCTCGAGCGGCTCGATGATGGGCAGGTCGTCGAAGTCGAGCCCCAGGTCGAGCTCGGCGCCGTCGAGCGCGCCGCCGGCGGCCTTGGCCTGCGCCTCGGCCACGTCCTGCGCCAGGACCTCCGCTGGCAGCGCCGCGGTCCGCGGGTCCAGCTGAGCGGCGAGCGACGAGTTGAGCGCGCGCAGCCGCGAGACCATCTGCCGCACCACCGAGTCGACGATCTGGTAGGCGAAGCGGTTGCCGGACTGGAAGAGCCACTCCAGATCCGGCCGCGACAGCCGCAGCACCTTGGAGGGCGCGACCGCGATGCAGTCGGCGACGCGCGCGCCGCCGTCGACCGCCGAGACCACCCCGCACAGCGCGCCCGGCTCCAGCCGCGCCAGTTCGTGGCCCTGCCGGGTGAGGGCGACGTCGCCCTCGGCGAGGACGATGAGGAAGTCGCCGGGCTCGCCCTGGCGGAAGACGACCTGGCCGGGGCTCAAGGTGTGCTCGCGCAGCTTCTGGGAGAGCGCCAGCCGGACGCTGGCCGGGAGGCGGTCGAAGGGGTGGAGCGCGCGCAGCGCGTCGGGGTTGATCTTCTTGCCCTCGGGCAGCGGCGTCGGCGCCCGGGTCCGCCCCTCGACCGCCTCGGGCGCCAGGCGCGCGGCGTTCATGCGCAGGCGGAAGGCCAGGGTGATGGCCAGCTTGCGGAGCATCTTGAAGGCGGCCGGGTGGAAGCGGGCGCGCAGCGCCTCGAAGTCCGCGGCCTCGATGCGCTGGGCGACGCCGCCCTTGACCACGGTGGCCGAGCCCGAGCGCGGCGAGTCGTCGATGAGGGCCATCTCGCCGACGGTGTCGCCGGTGACCGAGGTGAACATGGGCAGCGGCGCGGCGCCGGGGGCGGGGACCATGGAGATCTGCACCTCGCAGCCGTCGCCCAGGAGCCACATCGACCCCGGCGGGTCGCCAGCTTCGAAGAGCTTCTCGCCCGGCGTGAGGTCGACCCTGCGCAGCAGGAGGACGACGTCCATCGCCTCGGCGGGCGTGACGTCCGAGAAGAGCGGGAGGGTGGCCAGGAACCTGGCGATCGATTCGTTCAGGTCGGGCTTGGCGGCGGGAGGCGTAGGCATGCGGCGATTCTAGCCCGGGTGCCGCGCCCTCCAGCGAGCGCGATCCTGCGCGCCGGCGTCGGTCCTGCCGGTCCTGCTGCCAGAGCTTCAGAAGCCGAGGATGCGCCTTCGGACCTTGGGGCTGTTGGCCTTGGCCGCTTCCGCCAGCCGGTGGCCGAGCGTGCGGCTCATCTGCAGCGCGACCGAGGGGTTGGCCATCACCACGCGGCGGAACTCGTCGGCGCCGATGCCTGCCAGCTCGCAGTCGCTGCCGGCGACGGCGGCCTTCGAGCGCGGCTCTCCGGTCAACAGCGAGATCTCGCCGAAGAAGCCGCCCGGCTTGACGACCTCGGTGGTCACGCCGCTCTCGCCCAGCTGCACCTCGCCGGAGAGCACCAGGAAGAAGGTGGCGCCGGGGTCGCCCTTGTTGAAGATGACCGTGCCCTTGGCCTTGCGGGTCAGCACGATGCCGCGGGCGAGGTCGGCCAGCTCCTCGGCGCCCAGCGGGGCCAGGAAGTCGATCTTCCGCATCGCCTCCACGACCATCGCCAGCCGCTCGTTCTCCATTCCCGGCTCGGAGGTCAGCGCGGTGACCGCCGCGGCGACCTCCGCGCGCTTGGCCACCAGGAGCACGGTGTGCCGGGGCTGCAGGACGGTGTCGCCGCGCGGCAGCTCGGTGTGGCCGTCGGGGTCGATGACGGTGACGAAGACGCAGTCGCGCGGGAACTCCGGACGGGCGCGGACGGCGGCCACGGTCATGCCCGCCACGTGCGCCCGCGGGCGGATCTCCGATCTCGAACAGGATGCCGTCGCCGTGCGTGAGCGGCAGCGAGCCGGCCAGCTGCGGGAAGTGGACCGCGTTCTCCAGCCGCGCCACGACGAGGTCGGCCTCGGCGATGACGTCGCGCACGCCCGCCAGCCGGTAGGCGTCGCGGTAGCTGGAGTCGAGCATCCGCACCATCACCCGCGCGCCGGAGGCCGCCCGGGCCAGCATCGCGAAGGAGAGGTTGTCGGCGTCGCGCTCCAGCGCGCCCACCGCCAGGTCGGCCGCGCCGATGCCGGCGGTGGCCAGGGCGGCGGGATCGGTCGCCTCGCCGCACACCGTGCGCACACCTACCCGCTCGAACAGGCGGTCGCACACGCCCGGGTCGCGGTCGACGACCACCACCTCGCGCTGGCCGTCCGCCAGCCTCGCGGCCAGCGTGCCGCCGATGCGCCCGCCGCCTGCGATGACGATCCTCATGCCGTGCCTCGCTCCGTCTCGTCGTCGTGCTCGGCCGAGGCCAGCACCTTCTCCACCTCCACCAGCCGCGCGTCCAGGTCCGAGAGCACCCGCTCCGCGGACTCCTCGGGGACGAGCTTGCCGCGTTGGGCCTCGAGCACCGCGGTCCGCTCGGCGTCGATGAGCCGGCGGCGGGTGGCGAGCAGCGAGCGCGCGCCGTGCGCCAGGTTCTGGTCGTAGAGCCTGCGCAGCTCGCGCTCCGACTGGGCGATGCTCACCTGGTAGGCGCTCTGCAGCTGCTCGAAGGCCGCCTGCGGCACCAGGCCCGAGCGCTTGAGCGACTCGAGCCTCCAGGCGGGCCGCCCGCGCCGCCAGGAGGCGGACCTGGTGGTCGCCGCTGGCGTCGGCGAAGCCGTCCTTGGCCACCAGCCCCAGCCTCTTGAGGAAGCCGCCCAGGGACAGGCCCTGGCCGACCAGCGAGACGAAGGTCACCGCGAAGGCGATGTGGACGAGCAGGTCGCGCTGCGGCGTGGCGGCGGGCAGGCCCAGGGCCAGCGCGATGGAGAGCGCGCCCTTGATGTTGCCGACCACGAAGACGTGCTGCCAGCGCAGGGGCACCGCGTGCGCCGGGCGGACGAGCTTGAGGAGCAGGAAGGGCAGGTAGATGCCGATGGAGCGGCCCACGAAGATGCAGGCGATGGCCGTCGCCGCCTCGTGCCAGTACAGGACCATCGAGGTGAAGGACGTCGACATGCCCACCGACAGGAACAGGAAGGTGTTCACGCCGAAGGCCAGGTAACCCCAGAAGGAGTTGAGGGCGATCTGGCTCTCGGGGGCGAGGTCGCTGCGCATGCCGGCGACGGCCAGGCCCGCGGCGACGGCGGAGATGGCGCCCGAGAAGTGGATCTGCTCGGCGCCCAGGTACGCGCCCAGGGCCACGGCGGTCGTGACCATGATCTCCGTCAGCGGATCGTGCAGCCGGCGCAGGAGCCAGCCGGCCGAGAGCCCCAGCGCCAGGCCGATGCCCGCGCCGCCGGCCGAGGTCAGCAGGATCTGCGCGGTCGCCTTGGCCGGGGAGACGGCGGCCCCGCCGAGGGCGGCCACCAGCGTGGAGTAGACGACGAGCGCGGTGCCGTCGTTGAAGAGGCTCTCGCCCTCCATGATCCCCGCCAGCCGCCGCGGCACCTTGGCCCGGCGGAAGGCGTAGAGGATGGAGACGGTGTCGGTGACCGAGAGCAGGGTGCCCAACAGCAGCGCCGGCATCCAGGCCAGGCCCAGGACGAGGTGCAGCACCGCCGCGGTCGCGGCGATGGCCACCACCATGCCGAAGGTCGCGAGCAGCCCGATGGGCAGCGCGTTGTCGCGGATGCTGCGGATGTCGGCGGTGACCCCGCCCTCGAAGAGCAGGGCCGGCAGGCAGACCAGGAAGACCACGTCCGGCGAGAGGTGCGGCAGCGTGGGCAGCAGCCCGCTGATGGCGAGGAGCATGCCGCCCACCACCAGCGCGACGTTGTAGGGCACCCGCAGCTGCTTGGCGGCGATGGAGACCGCGACGGCGGCGACGAGCAGGCCGATGGCCAGTGGGACGCTGAACATGGTCGGCGGCGACCTTAACCGGCACGACCGGGTACGGCAACCGGCGAGGGCCGACGTGGAGCGAGGGCCGACGCCTACGCGCGCCGCTCCGGGAGGAGGACGTGGCGGGCGTTGGTGAGCAGGGCCTGCACCGCCGCGCTCTGGACCCGCCGCTCGATGACGATGCCGTAGAACGACTCGGCGACACCGGTGGCCTGGCCCAGCTGCTTCGCCCGCCGGTGCTCGCAGATCTCCTCGGCCATGACCGCCGGGCCCACGAAGACCCCGGCGCCGCTCTCGCCGAAGGAGCGCATCATCGCCGCGTCCTCGAACTCGCCGACGACGTCGAGCTGGAGGCCGTGGCGGGCGAACCACTGCTCCAGCGGGCGCCGGACCTGGGTGTTCTCGGTGGGCAGGAGCATGGGCGCGCCGTCCAGGCAGCGGGGGAAGGGCTGGCGCAGCGACTTCGCCAGGCCGGGGGCCGCGAAGAAGCAGACCGCGCTCGAGCCCAGCAGGTGGTTGAAGGCGCGCACGCGGCTGCCGGGGCCCACCGGCGCGTCGGCGATGACCACGTCCACGTCCTGGGAGGCGAGGTGCGCCAGCAGCCGGTCGTAGGGGTCCTCGCGGACGACGATGCGGACCTTCCCCGGCAGCTGCCGCGCGGGCTCCAGCAGGCGGCGCACCAGGCCCTTGGGCACCACGTCGGCGACGCCCGCGACCAGCCGGAGCGGGCGGCCGGTCGGGCGGCCCTTGACCGTCTCCACCATCTCGTGGCCGAGCGAGAAGATCTCGTTGGCGAAGCGGTAGACGACCTTGCCCATCTCGGTCAGCTCCAGGCGGCGCCCCACCCGGTCGAAGAGCGTCTCGCCCAGGGACTCCTCGAGCCGCTTGATCTGCGCGCTCAGCGTCGGCGGCGCGAGGTAGAGGACCGGGCTGGCGCGGGCGATGCCGCCTTCCCGGGCGACGACCCAGAAGTAGTAGAGGTGGTGGTAGTTGAGCCAGTCCACGGGCGCCTCGGGGCTTCGTCCGGCCGGCGGGTCGACCGTTCGCATTTGACGAACAATCCCGCTCCAACTTCCTCATTGTCGCACGACCTCGGCCACGCCGATGCTCTGGAACGTTCAGCGGCGGAGGCTGCTGCGAGGAGCGGCGTGATGCGTGTCGAGGTCTCGAGCGAGGGTTCGGCCGAGGGCTTTGCGGAGCAGGCGCGCCGCGTGGCGGGCCGCGCCCTGGCCGGCAATGCGGTGCAGGTCGAGCGGGTCCGCGTCAGCGCCGAGCCCGGCGAGGACGGGCAGGTGCTGTGCCGGTTCGAGGTGACGGGCCGGCGGGCGTGGCGGGTCATCGTCGAGGAGTGCGACCGCGACGAGCGGCAGGCGCTCGAGCGGGCGGCCCTCCGGGCGGCGCTCCACGTCGGCCACACGCTGGAGCGGGTCCAGCGCAGCACCTACCGCGGGCCGCAGCCCTGGCCCTGCACGAGGGCGTCATGAGCCACCCGGCCCGCTGGCACGTGGTGACGGGCTGCGCGCTGGGCCTGGCCGAGGCCCAGCGGCACGACCGGACCATCGCCGACTGCCTGAGCTGCCTGGACACCGTGCTCGAGGTCTTCCCCGGGACGTGGACCCGGTGGACGACGAGCCCGGCTACGCGGTGCGTGCGCTGGCCCTGGCGCTGCGCAAGCGCCTCTCGGAGCCCCGATGAACCTCGTGGCCGAGACGCCGATCCTGGTGAGCGCCGAGGACCTGCAGGAGCTGCGCTCGCTCTTGGCGAGCGGGGCCGGCGAGCGGGACCGCGATGCGACCGAGAGGCTGGAGTCCGAGCTGGACCGGGCCACGGTGGTGCCGCGGGGCCAGCTGCCTGCGGACGTGGTGGCCATGAACTCGACGGTGGAGTTCGAGGACGCTCACACCCGCCGGCGCCAGCTGGTGCAGCTCGTCTTCCCGTCGCGGGCCGAGCCCTCCCGGGGGCGCATCTCGGTGATCGCGCCGGTGGGGGCGGCGCTGCTGGGCCTGCGGGTCGGGCAGTGCCTGGACTGGCCGGTGCCCAAGGGCAGCGTGCGGGTGCGCATCCTCCGCGTGGTCCAGAGCTTTCAGGGCGGGCCCCCCAGGCTCGGCTGAGGCTCAGCGACCGTCGACCGTCGTCCTCCCCGGGCCAGACGGGCCGACCTCGAAGTGCGCCCGCAGCGGCAGGTCGCGCGACGAGGTCCCGACCTGCACTTCGTGCGTGCCCGGCTCGACGACGGGCCGGCCGGCGGCGCGGTCCCAGCGTGCGAGGGCGGCGGCGTCGACGCTGAGGCGGACGGTCCTCGACTCCCCGGGCGCGAGCTCGACGCGGGCGAAGGCTCTGAGCGCGCGAGCCGAAAGACCTCGGCCGCCGGGCGGAGGCGGGGAAACGTAGAGCTGGACGACCTGTGTGCCGCGCACCGCGCCGGTGTTCGTGACGTCGACCGTCGCGGCGAGTCGCCCGTCGGGGGCGAGGGTGGCGGTGGAGAGCGAGAGGTTCGAGAGGGCGAAGGTCGTGTAGCCGAGGCCGAAGCCGAAAGGGAAGCGTGGCTGGGCGCCGGTCTGGTCGAAGTAGCGGTAGCCGTGGAAGGGGTCGTAGGTGACCCGGAGCCGGTCGTTCTCGAACGGCGGGAGCTGGGCCTCGTCGCGTGGGAAGGTGACCGGCAGGCGGCCGGAGGGGTTCACCTCGCCGAGGAGGACGCGCGCGATGGCCTTGCCGCCCTGCGAACCCGGGTACCAGGCCAGCAGGAGCGCCGCGACGCGGTCGACGAACGGCTCGACGCGGACCGCGCTGCCGGCCTCCAGCACCACCACGGTGTTCGGGTTGTGCTCGACGACGGAGGCGATGAGGGCCTCGTGCTCCGGTGAGAGCGAGAGCGACCTGCGGTCGCCGGCGCCGATGAGGGCCTCGCCCTCGTCCGCGGAGGTGAGGCCGACGACCACGACCGCGACCTGGGCGGACGCGACCTCCGACAGATCCTCGGTGCTCAGGAAGTCGTGGGACAGGTCGAGCACGGGAGAGGGGCCGGCCAGGGCTGTCAGGCTCTCGAGGAGGGTCGTGACCTTGGTCGAGACCGTGTGGCTGCTTCCGACGTCGCCGAGGTTCGCCACCGCTGCGAGCGCGCCGACCACCGCGATCCTCTGCGATCCCGAGCGTCGCAGCGGCAGCAGGCGGCGAGGGTTGGTCAGGAGCACGAGGCTCTTCTCGGCGGCTTCCCGGGCCAGAGCGAGGTGCTCCGGGCTCTCGACGATGCGGTCCGGATCCAGCGGGGGCCGGCCGTCGTAGAGGCCGAAGCGCAGCTTCGTCCGCAGGATGCGCCGGACGGCGTCGTCGACGGCCTGCTCTGGGACCCGGCCCTCCCGGACCGCCGAGACCAGCGCCGTTCCGTAGGCCTTGGGCCAGGGCATCTCGACGTCGAGGCCGGCGTTCGCGGCGCGCACCGTGTCGTGCGTGCCGAAGACCCAGTCGGAGACGACGATGCCCTCGAAGCCCCAGTCGGAGCGGAGGACGTCGGTCAGCAGGTGGCGGCTTTCGCTGCAGAAGTCGCCGTTGACGCGGTTGTAGGCGGACATGAACGCCCCGGCGCCGGCGCGGACGGCGTCACGGAAGTGGGGCAGGTAGACGTCCCGGAGGACGGCCTCGTCGGCCACGACGTCCACCTCGAGGCGAGTGTCCTCGATGGAGTTGAGCGCGAAGTGCTTGGGGCAGGCGACGAGGTGCTCCTGGGCTCCACGGACGAAGGCGGCGCCCATCGCGCCCACGTGGTGCGGGTCCTCGCCGTAGGTCTCCTGGGCGCGGCCCCAGCGCGGGTGGCGCAGCAGGTTGAGGGTGGGGGCGAGCAGGACGTTGGCGCCCTTGGCGCGGGCCTCGGCGCCCATGGCCCGGCCGACGCGCAGCTCCAGGTCCGGGTCGAAGGTGGCGCCGCGGGCGAGGCCCACCGGGAAGGAGGTCGACGTGCCCGCGTTCGACCCGACGCCGCGCGGCCCGTCGATCATGCGGAAGCGTGGGATGCCCAGGCGAGCGTCGTCGACGCCCGAGCTCATGCCGCCCTCGTCCTTCATCTCCAGCCCGTGCATCTGGCGGACCTTGTCCGCAAGGCTCATCTGCGAGAGCAGCGCCTCGACGCGGGCTTCGACCGGCGCGGCTGGGTTGTGGAAGACCGCCTGCGCCTCGGGGGCGACCGGCATCGAGGACGGCGAAGGAGTCCGGCACCAGCAGGCCGAGAGCAGCAGGAGGCTGGTGGCAAAGAGGCGGTTCATGCGTGGCGAAGGCTACAACGCCGCAGGCCCGAATCCATCCAGCAGCCGCTCAACCCGTGTGTCCCATCGGTCCCATAGGTCCAATAGGTCTCATGTGTCCCATCTGTCCCATGGCATGGGACCGATAGGACCGATGGGACCGACGGGACCGATGGGACAAGACCTGCACCGTCGTCCGCATCTCACGGCAGCGCGGCCGGGAGCAGGCACCCAGCTCATGGCATGCGGCCGACGTCAGCCCTTCCTGGCGACGACCGGGTTCCCCGGCAGCGCCAGCGCGACGCCCGGGTCGAGCTTCATGAGCGCCTGGGCGTTCTTCAAGTCGCGGACGCGGTCGTTGGTCAGGTCCAGCGCCACCGCGTAGATCCAGTGCTCGCCGACAGGGAGCGCGACCTGGAAGCTCTCGCCCGGCGTGGCGATCTTCACCATCCGCAGGTATCCCGGCACGCCCTCCTCGATGGGCCGGGGCAGCGCGACGACGACATAGCGGCGCCCGGCTTCTCCCACGTCGATGCGGATCGTCACCTTGGGCCGGAAGCGCTCCACCAGCCAGACGACGCCCAGGTCGAGCAGGATGAAGACGCCGAAGAGGACGTAGTAGACGAACTTGAGCTTGGTCCGGAGCACGGCCGCATCTTGGCAGGAGGGCCGACGGTCGCGCGAGAGCCTAGTCTGGGCTCGCCGCCGCCGCGTGCCGTCGCCGCCCCCGTGCCGCCAGGACGTGGGCCACCGCCACCAGGACGCAGGTCACCACCACGCCGGCCCAGAGCGCCTGGGCTCCCGCGCGCTCCACCACCGCCCCGCCGACTGCGGGCGCGAGCGCCATGGCCACGCCGAACGACAAGCTGAAGAGCCCCTGGTAGCGCCCGCGCAGGTCCTCGGGGGAGAGCGAAGCGACCAGCGCCGAGATGGTCGGCAAGGACAGGATCTCGCCCAGCGACCAGACGCCGGTGGCCACGCAGTACTCGAGCGGCGTCGCGCAGAAGGCGTACGCCCCGTAGCCGCCGGCGACGAAGAGCGAGGCCAGCGCCAGCACGTGGCCCGGCTCGCGCTTCTCGGTGACGCGGCTGACGAACGGGCTCAGGAGCGCGATGAGCACGCCGTTGACCGACATCGCCAGCCCGTAGTGGCCCGGGGTCAACCCCTTGCTGGCCATCACCACCGGCACCGCGACCATGAACTGCAGCAGGCCGATCGCGAAGACGGTCTGGATGGCCATGAGCAGGCAGAACGGCCCGTCGGCGAAGACCGCGGACCAGCCGGGCTTCCCCGTCGCGCGTGCCGCGGCTGCCGGCAGCGTCTCCGGCACCTTGAAGTAGACGACGGCGACGAACAGCAGCGTCGTGGCCGCGTCGGCCCAGAACAGCCGCTCGTAGCCGTACGCCGCGAGCGCCCCGCCGAGCGCGAAGCTCACCGCGATGCCGACGTTGCGCTCCCAGTACATCAGGCCGAAGACGTCGCCGTAGCGCGCGGGCGGGACGATGTCCGAGACCACCGCGCTCGAGGCCGGGAAGTACGAGGAGGCCGAAAGGCCCAAGAGCAGCGCCCCCGCCGAGAGGAGCACCGGCGTCTTCAGGAAGGGCAGCAAGGCCGTCAGCACGGCGGCGCAGACCAGCGCCCCGAGCAGCGTCGGCCGCCGCCCCACCCGGTCGGCCAGCCAGCCCGCGAGCGGACCGGCGGGGATGCTCCCGAAGCCGTAGAGCGCCACCATCAGCCCCGTCTCCTCTACCGAGTAGCCGCGCGAGCGCAGGAAGAGCGCCAGGAACGGGAAGACGAACGTCGCCAGCGCCATCACGAAGGTGCCGGCGAAGAGCGCCCAGAAGGTTCCGGGCAGGCCGCGGAAGGCCCTGGTCAGGGAGTCGCTCACGGGGCGCGCATCATGCCCGCCCCGGCCTGCGCTGGCGAGCCTGCGTTCGGCAGAGGTGAAGGCCGCAGCGGAGGAGGGTCAGCGCCTGCGGTTCGGAGAGTTTCGCCCCGCGACGAGCTCGGGGCGCCGAAGGCTCACTTCTCGTAGACCTGCAGCATGTAGTGGCAGGTGACCTTGCCCTTGTTGAAGGAGCTGTCGATGACCTCCAGCATCGGGTTGTTGCTGTCGGCCTGGAAGTCGAAGTCGACCTGATCGCCGGTCTCGATGGGCAGGCCGTGCTCGAACTTGCCGATGCGCACCCGCAGGTCGACGCCGCTGACGCCGCTGGATCCGCTCCCCGAGAGGCGGTCGCGCATGTCGACGCAGCTGCCGTTGGCCTGGAGCCGGTACCACCGGCCCGCCTTGAGCTTGGTGGTGCGCGCCTTGACCTTTCCGCCCGACGCGCCACCGATGGAGAAGACCATCTTGCCGGCGCCAGAGCCGAGCTCGCCTGTTCCGCCGCTGCCGCCGCCACCACTGCTGCTCCCGCCACCGCCTCCTCCGCTGCTGCCGCTGCTGCCGGAGGCCATCGCCTTGGCGGCGGCCTCCATGGCCTTCTCCTCGCCCTTGCGCAGGCTCTCGGCCTCGGCGTTGGCGTCCTTGGCTGCCTTCTGGGCGCGGGCGTAGAGCCCGGAGGCCTTGGGGTCGGACTTGACGGGCTCGAGGGCCTTCACGGCGCCGGCCGCGTCCTCCTCGCCCAGGAGCAGCTCGGCCAGGCCGATGCGCGGGCGAACGTCCTTGGGAGCGGCGGCCATGGCCTTCTTGTAGGCGCCTTCCGCCTCGCCGTTCATCCCGGCCGCGCGAGAGGCTCCGCCGGCAGCCACCAGCACGTCGACGTCGCCGGGCGCCAGCCGCGCGGCCGTGGTGGTCAGCGCCATCGCGACGATCTTGTCCGAGGCGCAAGGCCCGGAGGCGGCCTGCGCCAGCACCTTGGCGAGCGCGAGGTCGCCGGGCTCGCCCTTGGGCTTGGCGTTCTCGAAGGAGAGCAGCAGTTGGTCGCAGTCCTTGGCCGCGAGCAGCGCCTTGGCCTTCTCCTCCGGGGTCTCGGCCAACGCCAGGGCGGGCAGCAGCGAGAGCGCTACGAGGGTGGCGACGAGCGTGCGGGCGAGCATGGGCCCCTCCAGTCCGAGTTGAGCGACGCCAGTCTAGATCGAACCGTGGACCCCTGTTGCGCCAGGCGCGGCGCCGGCACATCGTCCGGTCCCATGGCTGGACACGCGGAGCGAGCCGCCTTCCTGAGCGAGGTCCTCCCGCGGCTGGGGCTGCGGGCGAGGGGCTTCCGCCGCGTCCAGGGCCAGGTGCACAAGCGCATCGCCCGGAGGATGCAGGCGCTCGGCGTCCCGGGACTCGAGGCCTATCGGAGCTACCTCGACGCCCACCCGAAGGAGTGGGAGGTGCTCGACGGCCTGTGCCGGGTCACCATCTCGCGCTTCTACCGGGACCGCGGCGTCTTCGAATGGCTGGGCGAGCACGAGCTGCCGAGGCTGGCGGAGGCCGCGCGCAGGCAGCGGCGGCCGCTGCGGCTGTGGAGCGCGGGGTGCGCCAGTGGAGAAGAGCCGTACACCCTGGCGCTGATCCTCCGAGCCGGCCTGGGGATGGCGCCGGGAGCGTTCCGGATCGTGGCCAGCGACGCGGACGCGGCGCTGCTGGAGCGGGCGCGGCGCGGTCTCTATGAAGAGGGATCGCTGCGTGAGCTGCCGCCCTCGCTGCGCGAGCCGGGCTTCGAACCGGTCGCCGGCGGCTTTCGAATCCGCGGCGCGTTCGCTCGAGAGATCGAGTGGCGCTGCGAGGACCTGCGCCGCGCGATGCCGGACGGGCCCTTCGACGCCATCCTCTGCCGCAACCTGGCCTTCACCTACTTCGGGCCCGAGCTCCAGCGGTCGATCTCTGCGCCAGCTCGGCGAGCGGCTGGTCGAGGGCGGCGTTCTCGTTCTCGGGAGCCACGAGGACCTTCCCGAGGGCTCCGGGTGGCAGGGGCAAAGCCTTCGGTTGGGGAGCGCGCCGATCTTCCGGGTCGAACGGCCGACGCCACACGATGCTTGGCGACACCCGGCGGAATGACGCTAGAGTGCCGCCACATCCCACGGGGACTCTTGGAGGACACAGATGGGCGAGCACGAGGCATTCGTCGAGCGGGTCGTCGCGCAGCTTCCTTCCGCACCGCCGACGTCGTTCACGTTCAAGCACTGGCCGTTCGGCGGGCGCGTCACCGAAGAGGCCTTCGCGCTGATGCCCATCCCCGGCGCCGACCCGGAGAAGCTCGTCGCCGCGGTCATGGACGTCGACCATTACGTGGGCAACATCGACCACGTCGCCGAGTGCCGCGCCGTCAAGGACCCGCGCTTCCAGCAGCCCGACCACGTGCGCTTCTACCAGCGGGTGAACCTGCCGCTCCTGGGCGCCGTGCACCACGAGCTCGTCCTGCACCGGTTCGGCGCGCGCAACGGCTACACCATCGCCGCCTGGGAGATCCTGAAGCCGGAGACCGACAAGCTCGACGCGAAGCAGGCCTTCCGCTCCGACTACAACCACGGCGCCTGGGTCGCGGCGCCCGGCGTGGTCGGCTACTGCCTGGGCTCGGCGCCCAAGCGCGAGGACGTGGGCTTCCTGAAGTGGAAGGCGCTCACCACCGGCGCCGACGCCGCGGCCCCCGCCGTCCTGCGCGGCAACATCGAGGGCATGGCCCGCTTCGCCGCCAAGCGGAAGTAGCGTGGCGCGCCCGTCGATGCCACGGGCCTGCATCCACTTCGTCGCCCTGGGCTTCCTGATCTTGGCCCTGGCTGCGTCCGACCGGGCGCGGCCAGGGGCTGCTGTGTTCCGCGCGCCGCGCGACTCGGTGAAGCTGGAGATCGCGGATCGCCAGTGGGCGCCGGGCGCGCCCCTCGAGGGCTGGTGCGGCGAGGCCAGCATCCAGATGGCGGCGCTGTACTACGGCGCCTGGATTCCGCAGGCCGTCATCAACCGGGCGGGCCGGCCGAAGACGCCGGACCTCTGGGAGACCGACGTGTCCGCGGCGATGCAGGCGCTGGGGCTGCGCTTCGAGGCCTGGAGCGGTGGGTCGAATCCGTCCGAGGCCCTGGACTGGACGGTCCGCGCGCTCCGTCGCGGCCACCCGGTGATCCTGGGCGTGAAGGTCTATCCCACCGAGCACGCCGATTGGGACGTCGACCACCTGGTGCTGGCCGTCGGCTTCGAGCCCAAGGGACTGGTCCTCAACACCAACTGGGGCGACCGGCAGCTGACCTGGCCGTGGGTCGCGCTTCAGGAAGCCAAGCACGGCTACTCGCTGGCGGGGCCGAAGGGAAAGGTCTTCGCGTGGGAGGTGACGGGCTTCGAGGAAGAGGAAGGGGCGCTCCGGACGGGCTCCAGGTCACTCGCGAGGACGCGACCGGCCTCCACTTCAACCTGCGCTGCAGCGGCCTCTCCCCTGGCGAGACCTATCGGACTCGGTGTCTAGGCACGGGCGGCGGCGTGGCGCAGTTCACGGCGACGCGCGAGGCGATGCTGTTTGCCGCGTGGAGCCCGCCGGACAGCGAACAGCGGTGCACCTGCCGACGCGTCGGCCCACATCCAGGCCCGCCCTTCGAGAGCGAGGATCGGGGCTCCAAGTGAATGGGTTCGACCGAGGTTCGGGACGGGCGACTGCCGGCGGCTGAAGCCGCGCCTGACGCAGCAAAGCCCGCCTGCGCGGGCTGGGTGGTCAGCAGATCTTTAGGCGCCAGCTGGGATGTCCAGGCCCAAGGGGCCTCGGCAGCAACTGACCCACCTGCAGATCCCAGCCCGCGAAGGCGGGCTTTGAAAAGTCAGGCGCGACTTCAGTCGCCGGCTCACTCGCTCTCAGGGCGCGAGCTTCCCCGTCTCTCGCAGCGCCCGCGTGATCCGCGCGTCGGTGCGCACGTCCGGCTCGGTGTCGGCCTGCGGCCTTCGCTCGATGGTGATGCCGCGGGTGTCGCTCGTCTCCAGCATCACGAACGGCGTCGCCGGGCTCGAGGACGAGAGGGGCGACCAGAATGCTCCCAGGTAGATCCGCTCGCCGTCGGCGACCACCACGAACGGCTTGCCGGAGAGCGGCACGGTCCCCAACGCCGATTTGAGCCGCTCCATCGTCATGTCCATGGTGAAGGCCAGCCGGTGGTCGGCGCCCTCGTAGTAGCGGAGCGAGTAGAGGTCGAGCAGGGGCTCGGCCGCGAGGGTTAGCGCGGCCAAGTCACGCGAGGCTGCCTGGACGGCGTCCATCGTGGCGTCCGCCAGGAGGTAAAGGGCGAAGCGCTTCTGGTCGCCGTAGCCCATCACCCGCACCGCCGGCGCGTAGAGGCGAACGCCGTGGTGGGGGCCCTGCGGCGCGTCGAGGGTCAGGCAGACCTTCACGTCCTGCGCGGCCCCCGGGCTCGCCTGCGAGAAGCCGAGCGTGCCCTCGAAGCGGTAGGCGGCCGCCGACATGCCGCTGCCGTAGTACGAGGCGCCGATGGTCATGGAGGCGGCCACGGCCTGCTTCGGGTCCATCCCGATGGCGACCTCGCCGCTCGGCATCGGACCTCCCATCACCGACAGGAGGAGCTCGGTGACGTCGCCCAGCGCGTCGCGGGTGTGGAAGACCAACTCGGCCGCATCGCAGCAGTTCATGAAGACCAGCGAGGAGGTCGCCTCGAGGTCATGCACCATCAGGCCGTCCTGTAGCTTGCCCTGGTCGCCCGTACAGAAGAGATCGCCGGCGTCGCCCATGGGTGCACTGGCATCGGAGGTCGACGCGCCTGCGTCCAGACGAAGCGGCTGCGCGGCGTCGCGGTCGGCCGTGCCGGCGTCGTGAGGGCCGCCTTCGTCCACGGGCTCGAGACAGGTGCAGCCTGAGAGCGTGCCCAGGAAGACGGCAACGGCGGCGATGGTGTGACGCATGGGAACCCTCCGCGCTCCGGCCGCTGGACAGGATACCGAAATGGGAGGCCGACGAGGCGATGCTTCCCGGCTATGCTCCGCGGCTTCCTTCTTTCGGGACGAACCAGGAGTCGCCACATGCCCAGGTCTCTGCTCCACCCGCTGACTGCCTCGATGGCGGGCTCGAAAGCGCGGTCTTCTCCGCGACGACGGCGGAGCCTGCTCGCGGCGGCCTTCCTGCTCGCGGCGGGGGCCGGCACCACCTCCGGCTGCAGCTGCAGCCCCTGCAACGCTCCCGAGACGCAGTGCGACCACACCTGCGTGAACCTCGACACCGACGCCAAGAACTGCGGCACGTGCGGGAAGGTCTGCGGCGGCGCCCAGCACTGCGAGGCGGGGGCGTGCGTCGACGGCTGCGAGACCGGCTCGACGCAGTGCGGCGACGTCTGCGTCAACCTGGCCTTCGACACCGACCACTGCGGCGCCTGCGACACCCCGTGCCTGGGCACCCAGTACTGCGCCAACTCGATGTGCCACTCGCGCAGCGGCAGCTGCCCGTACCTGTTCCTGGAGGAGCCGGACGGCCGCTGGCGCTTCCACACCGATCTCTCCGGGTCGCCCCTGGCCTACGGGCTCGACTTCTTCAAGCCGGCCTACTACGGCACCAACATCTACGAGCTCGGCGGCTGGCAGGCGCGCTCGTCCGTCTACCGGATCCGCCTGCGCGAGCTGATCTTCGAGGCGTCCTACTTCGACGAGGCGACGCTGCTCGTGGCCGACGTGCCCGAGGGCCACGGCATCTACAACGAGTGGAGCTCCACGCCGCAGCTCCTCCGGCTGCCGTCGCTGCGCTTCCAGACCATCCAGGACCCGAGGCCGCCCAAGTCGGCCGTCTCCCAGCAGGGCAAGGACGTCGTCGCGGAGCTGTCGGCGGCGGACGGCGTGCCGATGCCGGTCGAGCCGAGCGAGCTGAGCCGGGTGGTCCTCGACTTCGGGCCCATCGAGCACCCGGAGCGCGCGCGGCTGGTCATCACCACCTGGGGCGTCTACGACGATCTGCGCGACGCCCAGAAGCCGCCGTACTCGGGCGGCACCACGGTGGAGACCCCGGACGGCGCCGGTGGCTGGACCGAGCGGCTGGTGGCCGGCAAGAGTGCCAGCGACGCGCGCACCTGGCTCATCGACCTCGCCGGGATCCTGCAGGCGGGCGACACGCGGATGCGGATCACCCTGGCCCACCAGCCCTCGACGCTCGACGTGCTGGACATGGTGCTGCTGGACGACTCGGAGCAGGTGCCGTTCGAGCTGACGGAGGTCAAGCCGCGGGTGGCGAACCTGTCCTATCGAGGCGCGTCGCAGGTCAACGCGGCGAGCCTGAAGCACCGGCTGACGGCGCAGGACCTCGTGAGGTCGCCGGACTTCCCGGACGCGTTCCTGGCCGGCAACTACACCCGCTACGGCGACGTGCGCGAGCTGCTGAAGGCGGCCGACGACCGCTTCGCGCTGATGGCCCAGGGTGACGAGCTCTCGCTCGAGTTCGACGAGCCGGCCCAGAAGCCGGGCACGACGCGCCGCGTGTTCCTGCGCGCCGACGTCTTCTACACGCTCAAGTACCACCCGTTCGGCCTGCTCACCGAGTCGATCGAGCCGCTGCCGTTCCACGGCATGCCCAGCTACCCGTACCCGGCCGAGAGCTACCCGTACACGGACGACGCCGACTACGCCCGCTACCGGAGCGAGTGGAACACCCGCGTGATCGATCTCGCCGCCGGCTCCTATCCGTGAGCCGGCGCTGGAAGTGGCTGCTGGCGGCGCTGGTGGTCTCGCCTCTGCTCGGCGAAGTGGCGGTCGCCGGCATGCTCTGCCTGAACATGCGCGGCGCGGTGCGGCCCACGCCGCCGGCGCTGCACGAGCAGGCGCTCAAAGCGGGCGGCCACGAGACGCTCGACCTCCCGCGGCCGGTGGGCGGCACCTTGAAGGCCGAGCTGTACGGCGCGCTCGATGGCCGGGCGGTGGTCGTCTACGGGCATGGCTACCGCGAGTCGCGGCGGCGCGCGGACCGGCTGGCGGAGGCGCTGCTGCGCGAAGGCTTCGCGGTCCTCGCCTTCGACTTCGCCGGGAGCGGCGACAGCACGGGCCTGGTGACGGGAGCCGGCGCGATCGAGTCGGACGACGTGCCGGTGGTGGTCCAGTACCTGGTCGAGAAGCGGGGTGTGGCGCGGGCGAAGATCGCCTACGTCGGCTTCTCGATGGGGGCCGCGGCCGGCGCGCTGGCGGGTGAAGGGCTACGCGGGACCGGGGCGGTGGTGCTCATCGCCTCCTATGCCCGGCTGGAGGACACGGTCGACGTCCGCACGCGGCGCTGGGTGGGGATCGGCGCGAGGCCGCTGCTCTCGCCGGCGTTCCTCTTCTGCGAGGCGCTGCTGGGCCGGGACGTCGCCAAGGTCCGGCCGGTCGAGCGGATCGGCGGCATCGCTCCGACGCCCCTGCTCCTCGTCGGGGCCGCCGAGGACTGGCGCGCGCCGCCGGCCGACCAGGAAGCGCTCTTCGTCGCCGCGGGCGATCCGAAGGAGCGGGTGATCTTCCCCCACGGCGATCACGCGTGGCTGCAGCAGTCGGAGCCGGAGGTGACGGCTGCCGTCGTCTCGTTCCTGGTGCGCGCGCTGCGACCGCCGGCGACGCCGTAGCAGCCGATTCACCCGCGGTCGCGAGGCTCGGTGGAGCCGAGCACGGCGTCGATGGCCAAGAGCGCCTCGAGCGCGCCGGCGGCGATGCCGATGTGGCCCTGGGGCACTTGCGGCTCGGCCGGGTTGATGCGGATGAGGGTGGTCACGGGGCTCTCGGCGAGCTTGTCGTCCGTCTGCCGCACGGTGGGCACCGCGTGCCCGGCTCCCAGCTCGACGATGGTCAGCTCGCCGTCGATGGACTCGAACCAGCGGTGGAAGCGCAGCGCCTGGAAGCTCGAGCGGCCGTCGTCGAAGGGCCGGTCGCCGGTCATGAGGACGTTGGGGCGGGCGAGCCCGCCGCAGGCCGGGCAGCGCGGCACCTCGTGGGCGCGCATCGTCGCCCAGTCGAGCGGCACGTCGAAGGTCACCGGGAAGATGCCCGCGCCGCAGTCCGCTTCGCACTGCGCCCAGTGGACCGAGCCGTGCACCTCGTAGACCTGCTCCTCGTCGAAGCCGGCCTTCTGGAAGTGGCCGTCGAGGTTGGAGGTGAAGACGAAGCCCTTCTTGGGGCGCGCCTCCATCCACTTGCGCAGGAGGGCGAAGCCAGGGTGCGGCTCAGTGTCGCGGTAGAGCCGAAGGCGGTGGCCGTAGAAGCCCCAGGCCAGCTCCGGCTGCTCGTGGAACCAGTTCGAGTTCGACAGCTTCGCGAGGTCGAGCCGCAGCTTGCCGAAGGCCGGGTACGACTCCCAGAAGGCCTCGGTGCCGCGGAAGTCGGGCAGCCCGGAGTCGACGCCCATCCCCGCGCCGGCGGAGACGAGCAGGCCCTGGGCGCGCCTCACCGCGGTGGCCGCGCGATCGATCTGGTTGGCGTCCATGCCGGCTCGAACCTCCCCGCCCGCGTGCCGGAGTGCGCACGCATGGTAATCGCGGGAGGCGGCTGGTGTCGCCCGTGAAGACCGACAGGTGGGGAAGGCGGTGCAGGGCGGCCAGCGCCATTTCACCCAGGAATCCGGCGAAAGAGGCGTCGACGACGTGTAGTACCCGGCCTCCGCGCCGGGAGCACCTTTCGACCTGTCGGTCCGAGGCGCGCTGGCGGAGACGTGTAGTACCCGGCCTCCGCGCCGGGAGCACCTTTCGACCTGTCGGTCCGAGGCGCGCTGGCGGAGACGTGTAGTACCCGGCCTCCGCGCCGGCCTCCGCGCCGGGAGCATCTTTCGACCTGTCGGTCCGAGGCGCGCTGGCGGAGACGTGTAGTACCCGGCCTCCGCGCCGGGAGCACCTTTCGACCTGTCGGTCCGAGGCGCGCTGGCGACGACGTCCGGCGCGCCTTGGATGCTCAGTATCGGCGGATGCCCCCGGCGCAGAGGCCGGGTACTACACGTCGGGATGTACGGCCGTCCTAAATCCTCAGTTCTGGGCAGGGGAGAGGCCGCCGAGCGCGTCGCGCGCAATCCACCCACTGGAAATGTCGGCCCCATCGGGTAGGTTCCCGGCCCATGTCGACCTCCTTCGCCAACGAAATCGCCCGCGACCTCAACATCCGCCCCGAGCAAGTCGAGCGCACGCTCGCCCTCAAAGAGGATGGCGCCACCGTCCCGTTCATCGCCCGCTATCGCAAGGAAGCGACCGGCGGCCTCGACGAGGTCCAGATCCAGGCGGTCTTCGACCAGTCCGAGGAGCGCCAGGCCTTCGCCGACCGGCGCGCCACCATCCTCTCGTCCATCGAGGAGCAGGGGAAGCTCACGCCGGAGCTGCGCAAGAAGATCGAAGCGGCGACGACCAAGTCCGAGCTCGAGGACCTCTACCTCCCGTACAAGCCCAAGCGCCGCACCCGCGCGCTCATCGCCCGCGAGCGGGGCCTCGAGCCGCTGGCCGACCTGATGTGGAAGCAGGACGGGCAGGGCAGCGCCGACGCGCTTGCCGCGAAGTTCGTGGCGCCGGACAAGGAGGTCCCCGACGCCGCCGCGGCGCTCGCCGGCGCCCGCGACATCTGCGCCGAGCGCGTGGCCGAGGACGCCGGGCTGCGCTCGTTCGCGCGCACCGTGGCCAGCGGCAAGGGCGAGCTGACGAGCAAGGTCACCAAGGCCAAGAAGGACGAGAGGACCAAGTTCGAGTCCTGGTACGACTACCAGGAGCCGCTCTCCAAGGCGGCCGGCCACCGCGTCCTGGCGATGCTGCGCGGCGAGGCCGAGGACGTGCTCAAGGTCAAGCTGGCCTTCCCCGACGAGGGGATCGTCGCCGGGCTCTCCTCGCGCGTGGTCACCAGGAAGGCCTCGCCCTGGGCGCGCGAGCTCTCCGAAGCGGTGCAGGACGGCTGGGACCGGCTGCTGGGGCCCTCGCTGGAGTCCGAGCTGCGCGCCGAGCTGAAGGCCAAGGCCGACCGCGAGGCGACCGAGGTCTTCGGCCAGAACCTGCGCCACCTGCTGCTCGCCCCGCCCGCCGGGAACAAGTCGGTGGTGGCGCTCGACCCCGGCCTGCGCACCGGCGTCAAGCTCGCGGCCCTGGATGGCACCGGCAAGGTGCTGGGCACCACGACGCTCTACACCGAGAAGAGCGCCGGCGAGCGCGCCGAGGCCGCCTCCCAGCTCGCGGCGCTGCTCAAGAAGCTCAAGCCGGATCTCATCGCCACCGGCAACGGCACCGGGGCCCGCGAGGCCGAGACGTTCGTGCGCGAGGTGCTCAAGGCGCTCGACCTCAAGATCCCCATCGTCTCGGTCAGCGAGCAGGGGGCCTCGGTCTACTCCGCTTCGGAGATCGCCCGCGAGGAGTTCCCCGAGCTGGACGTCTCGCTGCGCGGCGCGGTCTCCATCGGCCGGCGCCTGCAGGACCCCTTGGCCGAGCTGGTGAAGATCGACCCCAAGAGCATCGGCGTCGGGCAGTACCAGCACGACATCGAGGAGGGGCTGCTGGCCAAGAAGCTGGGCGAGGTGGTGGATCGCTGCGTCAACGCGGTAGGCGTCGACGTCAACACTGCGTCGGTTCAGCTGCTCGAGCACGTCTCGGGCATCGGGCCGTCGGTGGCCAAGAAGATCGTCGCCCACCGCGAGAAGAAGGGCCGCTTCGACAGCCGCGCCGCGCTGCGCAAGGTCTCCGGCCTGGGCCCCAAGACCTTTGAGCAGGCCGCGGGCTTCCTGCGCGTGCGCGGCGGCGACCCGCTCGACGACAGCGCCGTCCACCCCGAGCGCTACGAGGTCGTCGAGAAGATGGCCAAGGACCTGGGCGTGCCGGTGGCCAAGCTCGTGGGCAACGCCGCGGCGGTGCGGACCATCGACTGGCGCCGCTATGCCGAGGGCGAGCTGGGCGAGCCGACCCTCAAGGACATCCTCTCGGAGCTGGAGAAGCCGGGCCGCGACCCGCGCGGCGACTTCACGCCGCCCGCCTTCCGCGACGACGTCAGCCGGCTCGAGGACGTCAAGGAGGGCATGGTCCTGCAGGGCGTGGTCACCAACGTCACCGCCTTCGGCGCCTTCGTCGACGTGGGCGTCCACCAGGACGGCCTGGTGCACGTCTCGCAGTTGGCCGCCAAGTTCGTGAAGGACCCGAACGAGGTGGCGAAGGTCGGCGACAAGCTCACGGTCAAGGTCGTCTCGGTCGATCTCGAGCGCCGGCGGATGGGCCTGTCGGTGCGGGCGCTTCTGGAGAAGGACAAGGGCGCGGGGGGGCCGCCGCCGCCGCAGCAGCAGCAGTCGTCGAGGCCGGCCCCGAGCGCTCCGACGGCTTCCAAGCAGCAACAGCAGCCGTTCAACAATCCGTTCGCGAAGCTCAAGAAGTAGGCAGGCGGGCGGTGGCCCGGAGCGCTAACCCTAGGCCATGGCCATCACCACTTTCCCGCACGGCCCGCTGACCCAGCTGGCCTCCAACCTCTGGGTCGTCACCGCCCCGACGTCGCAGGGCCTGGACCGCAAGATGTCGGTGGCGCGCGGCCGGGACGGCGCGCTGCTGCTCTATGACGACCTCTGGCTCGACGAGCCGACCTTCGCCCAGCTCGACGCGCTGGGCCCGGTCGCCGTCATCTTCGTCCCCAGCTATCTCCACGACTTCGACGGAGAGCGCTTCGCCCAGCGCTATCCGAAGGCGCGGCTGTGCGGCTCGCGCGCGACGGTCCAGAAGCTCCGCTGGAAGGGCATGGTCGAGTTCGAGCCCTCGATGGCGCCGGCGGGAGTCGTGGTCGAGCCGATTCCCGGCGTGGCCCGGGCGGAGATGGTCGGCAGGGTTCAGCACCCGGAGGGCGGCGAGTCGCTGGTGTTCTCGGACGCGTTGTTCAACATCCCCCGCGAGAAGGCCGGCCTGATCACCCGCCTGATGGGCTCCGCGGGCCCGCTCCACATGAGCCCGCTCGGGCGGCTGTTCCTGCTCAAGGACCGGAAGGCCTTCCACGAGTACCTCGAGGCGCAGTCCCGCCGGGACGATCTTCGGCATCTCGTCGTCGGTCACGGCGAGGTGATCTCGAAGGACGTGAATTTGGCGCTGGCGGGCGCCGCCGCAAGGTTGTGAAGGGATCGCATCACCTCAGTCCACGACGTCCACCGTGTCGACTCCGTCCACCGCGTCCACCACTGGCAACGCGCTGGCCGTCCAGAGACCCTGCCGGCGTCTGTCCGTGTTGGCCGTCAGGGCTTGGCGTCGAGGAACGCGCGGATCAGCTCGTTGAAGCGGGCAGGGTGCTCGAGGTTGGGCGCGTGCCGGGCACGGTCGATCACCTCCAGCCGCGCCGTCGAGCCCAGCCCCTTGGCCAGCCGCTCGCCGATGGCCAGCGGGAAGACGCCGTCCTCGCGCCCCCAGACGACCAGCGCGGGGATGCGCGGCGCGACCGAGCAGTCTGGCCGCGTGTCCATCGACTGCACCAGCACCTCGAGCAGCTGCTTCTTCTCCTCGCGGAACTGCGCGTAGAGCTCGGTGAGCACCTGCCGCCGCGCGAACTCCGGCGTCCAGGGCGGGTCGAAGTAGGCCAGGTCCATCAGCTTGCCCACGCCCACCTCGTCGCTGGGGATGAACAGGTCCGCGGAGCGGGCGACGCCGAAGCGCTGCAGCAGGGCGTCGTAGTCGGCGCGCTGGTAGGCGCAGCCCGGGCTGTCGACGATGACCAGCTTGCGCACGCGCTCGGGGTGCAGGTGGGCCAGCTCGTAGGCCGCGAAGCCGCCGTAGGAGATGCCCACCACGTCCACCTGCTGCTCGCCCAGCTTGTCGAGCAGCGCCACGAGCATCCGCACCTGGTGTTCGAGCGAGAAGTCGCGCTCGGTCGACGACGAGCCGCCGAACCAGAGCAGGTCGGGGACGATGACCCGGTAGGCCCCCGAGAAGGCCTCGACCTGGTCGGTCCACTGCCAGACCGCTTCCGCACCAAAGCCGTGGACGAGCAGGAGGGGCGGGCCTTTCCCACCGTCCCAGTAGCGCACGGTCGCCTCGCCCATCGGCTCGACGTGCGCCAGCAGCCCCGCCTCCGCCAGGCGCGACTCCAGCCGCCCCTGCTGCAGGCGCACGACGTTGCAGCCGCTCGTCGCGTAGACCAACGGGACGGCCGTCAGGGCGGCGAGCAGGGCGGCGAGCGTGCGGCGGCGAGCGGCGGTCATCGGTGCCCGTAGTGCTAACAGCTTCGGGGCCCGCGTTTCCAGCGGGCGCCCTTCGCTCGATGCCAGGACTCGAGCATCCGAGGAGGAGTCCGCTACGAGAGCCCGTCGAGGTCGAAGACGAGCTCGCTGAACGTCACGGGGGCGAGGGCGCCGAGGGGGCAGGGGGCGCCGGAGCCGTCCACGACGCTCACCGGTCCGAGGGTCTGCTCGGGCGTCTCGCGTGGACCCGCCAAGAAGAGGCCAGGGTCGAGCGGCAACACGGCACGCAGTCCCCCTGGGAGCGCCTTGGTCAGCTCGGTGGAGACGCCGCCGTCATGGGCAGGTGCCTTGCGCCAGCCGTGCTTCTCCAGGCCGAGCACCTGGCCCACCCCGACCTTGCGGCCCTCGGCCCGCTGGAGCGCGGTCGCACCCTTCTCCGCCGAGGCGATGGCGAAGCTGCGCCGGCCCAGCTGCGGGAAGGGCTGGAGGAGCTGGTAGTCGGCGAAGAGGCGGCTCCAGGGCTCGGCCGAGTCTCCCAGCTCGAGGGGGTGGGCGATCCCGACCACGGCATCGCCCGGAAGCGGGAACACCGAGTCCTTCGGCCCGGCGAGGCTGCGGTCCTCCGCCACCCGGAAGCTGCCCCCGAGGTCTCCCTTCGAGTCGAAGACGCCCCACACCAGGCGGCGCACGAGGTGCGTGAGCAGCGGGTGGTCAAGGAGCAGCGCGCGCCAGCTGCCGGCGCTCCAGCGGCGCTGGGCGCACATGGCGCGCTCGAGGCGCAGGACCTGATCCGTGGCGATGGAGCGGACGTCCTTCTTGAGGGCCTTCCAGGTCTCGCTGGCAGCGGCGGCCGTGGCGGGGTCGTCCGCCTTGGCCGGCTTGGGCAGCTCGTCCAGCCGATGGCCGTCCGAGTCGAGGACGAAGGGCCGGAGCGCCTCGTCGAAGCCGACGCGGAAGCGGCGCGGCCCGAAGTCGAGGACGCGCGAGCCGTCCGCATCGAGCCCAAGGTCCGGCGCGAGGCGGTCGCCCAGCTCCTCCTCGGTCAAGCCGCGACTCTCGGCGATCTGCCGGATCTTCTCGCGGGCCTTATCCTGCAGCGCCTTGAACTTCACGCGCAGGGCGATGCCGTTGAGGTGGACGAGCGCGAGGTCGGTGCCGATGAGGGCCAGCACCTCGAGGCCGAGCACCGCACGGGCGTTGCCGCCTTCGCCGGGCCAGGCGCGGATGAGCGGCGTGAGCCGGCGGGCGGCCTCGTCGTCGCCCAGGTGCCCCAGCGCCAGGAGCGCCCAGGACTCCTTGGCCGGTGCTCCGGCGCGCAGCCAGGCCTGGGTGAGCTCCCAGGCGAAGTCCGACAAGCTGCGGTGGTCGCAGGCCGAGACCACTTCGCCGAGGCCGGCGTAGGGCGCGTCCGCCGTCGATATGGCGAGCATCGTCCCCGAGGCCTCCACCGCGGGCAGCGGCAGGGCGGCTCCCGAGCTCAGGCGTGGACGGGGCAGGGCCTCGGGCCGGAAGAAGGTGGGCAGCTTGGGCAGGCGGGCCGGGAGCAGCAGGAGCGGATCCTGGGCGAGGACCTCCTGGGCGGCGTCCGCGGCCTCGGCTCCCAGCTCGCGCGCTGCCTGGGCGACGAGCTCGCCATGGCCGCGTGCGGCGAGCCAGCGCAGCGCGTGGCCCGCGGCGTCGCGCGCCTTGCCGGGGGCGCCGATCGCCACGGGCAGCAGGCCCAGCGCGGCGGCCCGCGGGTGCGCCGACAGCCATCGCTCGGCGAACGGCTTGGCCTTCTTGAGGCGCACGAGCGCGTCCGCGAAGGCGGGCGCGACGCGGGGCGAGTCGAACTTCGCCAGGACCTCGAGCGCCTGCTGCGGCGCGCCGCCGGCGAGGTGGAGCAGCGCGGGCAGGCTGTCGAGTCCGGCGGCGGCCACGAACTCGAGGAGCTCGCGCGGGTCGGGGTTGTACCAGGAGGAGGGTGGGAACCGGAGGATGCGCTCGGCGATGGCCGCGGGCTGCAGCTGCAGCAGGAAGAAGAAGTTCACCTCCCCGCTCGACCGGATTCGCTGGTCAATCTCCTTCATCGCCCAATCGACGTTCTTCGGGTTGTCGGCGAACCGCCTGGCGAACTCCTTCTGCTCGCCGGCGGCCCACTCGATGCGCTCCTCGTACCTGGGAGCCTCGAGCCCTTGAACGACCTTCGGTGCGGCGGCCTTCACCTTGGCGAGCCAGGGCGGGGAGGCGAGCACGCGCGGCAGGGCGCGGGCCGGCGCCTCTTCGGCTAGAGCCGCCGACCCGGCGGTGGCGGTCTCGAGGACCGCCTGGGCGACTCGGGCCGTCGCGCCCTTGGCGGCAGGGGTGGACGTCAGCGCCTGCTGGGCGAGCTCAGGGTGCCTGACGAAGTACTCGGAGACGATGCCGCGGAGATGCTTGTCGTCGACCAGCGGGCGGAAGAGGTCGGCCACCTCGCGGCACTCGAGCTGCGCGAGGGCCTCCGCGAACGCGCGGCGCTCAGCCGCGCCGGTCGAGATCGCGAACAGCTTGCGAAGGGGACCGAGGGCGCCCGCGCCCAGTGCGTCCACCAGCGTGAAGGCGTACTCCTGGGCCGGCGTGTCGCACAGGGTCGCGTTGAGGTGGTAGGCGCTCAGGGCGGCCGCGATCCGCTCGGCCAGGGCCGGGTCGGAGACGGAGCCCAGAAGGATGGGGGCGTGGGCCGGGAGGTTGCCGACGAGGTGCTCCTCGGCTGCTTCGCGGCTCCACGCGGTCTCGGTCGGGAACAGGTAGGCGAGGCCGGCCTTGAGCGCCGCGGGGGCGCCCCGCCAGTGGCGACGGGCGACCTCGAGCGCCTGGGCATAGGCCGCCGGTTCGGCCGCGGCCAGGTGCCGGCGCAGGACGCGCCAGCCGTAGGTCCGCCCATAGCGGAAGGCTTCGCTGTCCGGCTGCTTCCTGCGAACGGGCCCACGAGCCGCGAAGTCCTGGTCCTGGTCGAAGGACCAGGAAGTAACCAGCACGTCGACCGCGAAGCCGACCCCCATGGCACCGACCCAGTAGTCGACGAAGTCGTCGGCTTGCGGCCCGTACTCCATCGCCAGCATCACCGCGCCCAGGGCCTCTTCGTCGACCTGCAGCGGCGGCGACGGCTTCTTCGCGGTCAGGCGGCCGCGCATCGGGTCGAGCAGCGCTCGGAAGCTCGGCAGGCGCCTTCTGGGTCGCGGCCTTCCAGGCGGCCTCCGCCCCGGAGAAGCGGCCGCTGACCTTCTGGAACTTCTTGTCGAGGTCGATCTTCGGGGCGCGGTAGCCGGTGCCCTGGCGCGGGTGCACCTTGCGGCGGGCGGAGTCGGTCCACGCCAGCCCGATGACGCCATCCGAGGCTGCGGGGGCAGCCGAGGTGGCGGGGGCGGGCGCCATCGCGGGCGAGGGCGCCTTTGCGGTCGAGGCAGCACTGGCGAGCCGGTAGCCCTTGGCGGTCTTCTCGCGCACGAGTTTGTCGTGCTCGGCCTGCGCCTTCTGGGGGCTGCCGAGCGTCTTGAGCTGCGTCTGGCCTTGGGTGCCGATGCGGCCCCAGCTCACGGTGAGGTTCGAACCCTGGAGCTCGATCTCCCAGAACTTGCTGGAGCCACCCTCTTGGAATTCGTAGCGCGGCATGGCGACTCCCCGGAGCCGTGTGGAAATGCAGCGATCCTAATCAGCGGGCTCGGGCTGGGCCAACGCCGCAGAGATCCCGTAATCTGCAGCCCCATGCCGACCCGCTTCGTCTCCGTCATTGCCGCTCTGGTGCTCGCCCTGTCGCTGGCGTCCTGCAAGCCTGGCCGCACGGCCGTCGAGTTCTGCAACGCGCAGTTCGACATGCTCGAGGCGCGCGACGTGCGCTGCGGCGTCTCCGAAGACGTCGCCGCGGCCACGTGGCAGCCCTGGAGCGGCTACCTGTGCACCGGCATCTCCCAGCTCGAGACCGACCGGAAGATTGCCTACGACCCGAACCTCGCCGAGGCGTGCCTCAAGCGCCTGGAGGATCTGCCGTGCGGCGCCGTGCAGCCCGTCGAGGACGATCCGTGCGACAAGGCGATCACCGGCAAGCAGGCTGCCGGCTCGGCCTGCTACACCGGCGTCGAGTGCGCTCCGGGCACGCTCTGCGCAGCCGGCTCCTGTCCGGGAACCTGTGTGCAGCGCGCAGCGGTGGGCTTCGAGTGCGGCGGGCTGGTGCGGTGCGAGGAGGGCGCCTACTGCCTCAACGGCACCTGTGCCGCAGCGGTCGCGGAAGGCGGCTCGTGCCGCGTGGGATCGATCGACTGCGATGAAGGCCTGTACTGCGCGGGCGACAAGCCAGTCCAGTCGACTCCTGGGGCCTGCCGGAAGCTGGGCTCGGTCTCGTCCGGCGCCTGCGACCAGGCGGTCGCCTGTGCGTTCGGCAAGGTCTGCGCCGGTCAGGACGGAGCGACCAACACCGCGGGGACTTGCGAGGCGCCGGTCGCGGACGGGACGGCGTGCACGGCCTCCTCGGCCTGTGGGCCGGAGTCGTTCTGCAAGGACGGCAAGTGCGCCGCGCGCCCGCGAGTAGGAGAGGCTTGCGGGCTGGTCGGCGGCGGGAGCGCGTCCTGCCTGCTCGGCTGGTGCCGGATGGACGCCGGCGCCGGCACCTGCAGCGCCTTCCTCGCCTCGGGCGACTCCTGCGACACCGTCGACGCCTGCGGGCCCGTCGCCCGCTGCCAGGGCGGCAAGTGCGTCGCGCTCTGCCAGGCGCCGCTGCTCGACTAAGACAAGGCGCCGCGGTAGCCGGCGACTGAAGTCGCGCCTGACAGGACGAAGCCCGCCTGCGCGGGCTGGGTCAGGACACTTGAGCCTGGCGTCCCAGCTGGCGCCTTCTGATCTGCTGACCACCCAGCCTGCGCAGGCAGGCTTCGCGAAGTCAGGCGCGGCTTCAGCCGCCGGCAGCGGGACCGGCCGCCGCGCGCCGGCAGCGGTCAGTCGAGCGGGATCTGCTCGCCGCTGCGCTTGACCGTCTTCCGGCCCATGCGGTCGAAGAGGTAGACGCCGTCCTTCTCGCCCACCGAGGTCGCCCGCTCGCGGGCCTCGCCGTGCTCTTGGACGGTCTCCATGAGCAGGTACGACTCCTGGTTCATCCCCACGCAGTTGGCGCTCTGGAAGCGGTGGGCGAGGTAGGCCAGGTTGTCCGGGTCGTCGGTCTTGATCCGGTCCATGCAGTGCGGGAAGACCTGCACCTTGGTGACCAGCCCGAAGCCGTTGTCGAAGAACTCGAAGTCCTTGGCCACCTGCCGGTCGTCGCCGTAGTCGTTGTAGAGGATGATCGAGTTGCACAGGACGCCGGTGCCGGCGCTCACCGTGTAGAAGTTGGTCCCGCGCCGGAGCGCCTCGACCAGCGCGCCCTTGAGCTTGAAGAAGTTGAGGCGGTTGTAGAGCACCGCCACGTAGCCGCCGAAGATGAAGATGGAGTTGGCGGAGAGGATCCGCTCCTCGAGCCGCTTCTTGATCTCGCGGTAGGTGGGGTTCTGCACCACCCCCGAGGCCGCCTGGAAGGACAGGTCGAGCTCGTTGCAGATGTCGACCATCTTGGCGTCGTTGGCGACGATGCTCTTCATCGTCTCCTGCGCGTCCTGGCACCAGTAGTGGAACTGCATCTGCCGCGGGTTGAGCTGGGAGAGGTCCTTGCGCATCGACGCCACCGGGTAGCGCAGCACCGCGCCCAGGCTCGACTCCGGGAACGCCTGCTTGATGAGGGCGTTCTGCTCCTTGAGCAGCGCCACCAGCTGCGAGTTCTTGCGCCGGTAGAACTGCTTGATCTGCTTAATGACGTCCTGCTTGGCGTGGTACTGCCGGTGCAGCTCCGGCTCCTTGGCCCGCCAGTGGTTGAAGTCGTGGTAGACGCTCAGGTTCTGGATGTTGGTGTCGAAGCCGTTGCCGTCGTAGTGCGAGGCGACGCCGATGCCGTTGAGGGCGGAGCGGATGTGGCCCTCGTTGTACTCGTCCTTCTTCCACGCCGCGGTCACCATCAGCACCTTCTTGGAGGCGCGGATGGCGCTGTCCTCGTGGTGGGAGGCGAGGATGCGGTCCTTGAAGCGGGTGATGAAGTCCGCCTCGCGGACGACGTTGCCGTTGAAGAGGATGGAGCCTTGCACGTCGTGTCCTTTTGCCCCCGTGGCGTGTCGCAGAGCGGACACTATCGCCGCGGGCGCTCCCACGCATCGCCGAAGTGCCTGGTCGCCGGGTAGGCCGTCGGTGGGCGCGTTTACTCAGGGTGGAACGTGACTGAAGCCGGTTGAAGGCCGGCCGCTGACCTCGTAGGCTCCGCAACCGACCGCGGCTGAACACTTCACGTCCAAGCCGACAGCATCCGGAGGGGCCTCATGAAACGTCGTACCGCTCGGCCTCTTGCTCCATTTCTGTGCGCAATCACGGCTTTGGCTGGCTGCGACGCGAAAGACGCTGCGGAGCTTCAGGGAGCCATGTCATCCGTCGCCGCTAAGGCGGCGGTCACTTCGAGCGACTACCTTTCGACGAACTTCGTGGTCTGGGGCGGCAACCCTACGGGCCTGAAGGTCGGCGACCGGGTGAACTTCTGGGGCCACTCCTGGAAGAACCAGGTGCAGGGCGGCGACTATGCTGCCCAGGCGGACTTCAAGGGATTCGCGGACTCGCTCGCCGCCTTCTCCTGCTGTCAGCCGACGGCGACATCGGCGACCCTGACGCAGAGCTGCTGGACCACCAAGCCGGGCCAGAGCTTCCCGCCCACGACGCTCCCCGGCCGCATCGGCGTGCTCGTCGCGACCTCCATTGCCAAGTCGAAGAGCGCCCTCTACGGCAACGTGGCCGGCATCGCGGTGGTCGACGTCGAGCCTGGGTACGGCTCCACTCCTGGCAAGCCGGGCTGGGGCACGGTGGTCGCCTTCGCTGACGGTTGTGGTGTGTTCGGCGGGCTCTCTCCTCAGCTCACGGCCTCGCAGAGTCAGCCGGCGGTCGTCCTGCCCGGGCAGGACTATGACGTCTCCGTCGTCCTCACCAACACGGGCAGCGGCGCGGCGCAGCAGGTCGCGGTTACCGAGCAGTTCGTCGACACGACGCCCGCTTCGGCGCAGCAGGTCGTTGGGACCCTCGCCGCGAACGCGAGCCAGTCGGTGTCGTTCGTGCGGGCATACACCCCGCTGGCGACCCGGCAAGCCACGGAGACCAGCGCCGACTACCTCGCGCGGCTCGCTGCAGCGAACGGCGCCAGCCTGACCTCCTCCGGCCTCGTGACCTACGCGGACTCGGCCGGCGCGGCGATGACGCCCATCAGCCTTGCCTCCGCTTCGGTGCTCGACCTGCCCATCCTGGGACTCGGAATCTCCGGCCCGACCTCCGTCCAGGTTGGCGGCGAGCTGGTCTACTCGCTCACCATCACCAACTCGGGCCGTGCCGTTGCCAAGAGCCCCGTGCTCCGGCTCGAGCTCGGGGGCTCCACCGCCACGCTGGCGGTCCCGGCGAGCCTGGCACCCGGTGCGAGCTTCCAGGCTTCCCACACTCTCGCTTCGCCCATGGTTGCGGGAAGTGTGGCGGCACAGGCTTCGTTGCAGTGGCAGGACGAGGTCGGGAACGACTACGGAACGGTGACCTCGGCCTGGAGCACGGAGGTTGTGCGGCCTCCCGCTCCAGTCCTCGCAGCGCTGCCTCACCGCCTGCCGCTGCTGCTTCCCAGCCAGACGGCGACCGCGACCCTCGACGTCCACAGCTTCGTCGACACCGACGCGACCGCGGTCGTGCTGAGCGTGGCCAATCCGGACGGATCGCCGGCGGGGACCGCCACCTTTGATGTGCCGGGGCTCGCGACTGCGACGCACACCTTCACGGTCCAGGCGCCTGCCTTCGCCCCGAGAGCTGACGGCGAGAGCGAGCTGGCGTACCGCGCACGGCTGGCCACCCTTGCGGCACTGCCGCTGACCGTCACGAACGCGCTGACCTGGGCCGACGCCTGGGGCGGCAGCTACGGGCCCTTCACGGGCTCGCAGCAGACCGCGGAGATCGCGCCGGTCCTCGACGCGCAGCTGAGCGCGAAGGCGCCGAAGGTCGAGGCCGGCGAATCCGCCGCGCTTGTCGCGCGCATCGGCAACTCCGGCCTCGCGGAGGCGACGACACTCGCGCTGACGCTCACCCTCCCGGACGGCTCGCGCCAGGCGGTCTCACTCGCTGGGGCAGGCTTGGCGGCCGGCACGGCGGTGGAGCTTCCGCTGACCTACGCGGTCGGATTCCAGCAGCCCGCAGGCTCGCTGAGCTTCGCCGTATCGCTGACCTGGACCGACGCCATCCAGAACCTCTATGGCCCCCTGACGAGCACTGTCGCCGTCGAGGTAGTGCGATCGAACGAGCCGCCGGCGGTCACAGCCGGCCCGGACCAGACGATCACTCTGCCCGCGCTGGCTTCGCTCGAAGGCTACGCCACGGATGACGGGAAGCCAGCACCCCTGAGCTTCGCTTGGGTGCAGGTTTCGGGGCCTGGCACGGCGACCATCCTGGACCCCACGGCGCTGACCACGCAGGCGACTTTCAGCGCGCCTGGCACCTACATCTTCCGGCTGACGGCTTCGGACTCGCAGCTGACCGCAAGCGCCGAGATGAAGGTGACCGTGCTGCGCCAGGGCGCGAGCGGCACCATCGACGCCGGCGAGCAGGTGCCTGGCGAGACGCTCATCAACGTCGTGCGCGACGGCAACCAGCTGCGCCTCGGCGACCAGACGACGGCCTTCCACTTCATCTGGGTCGCCGTGTCCACCAAGGGCACCGTGGTGAAGATCGACACGGACACGGGCCGGGTCCTCGGCGAGTACTGGACCTCGCCGGACGGCCAGCCGAAGGACCCGTCGCGCACCACCGTCGACAAGAACGGCAGCGTCTGGGCCACCAACCGCGCCGGCAACAGCGTCCTGCGCATCGGCCTCGTCGAGAACGCCGGCTGCGTCGACCGCAACGGCAACGGGAAGATCGACACCTCAGGTGGTCTCAACGACGTGCGCCGATGGAGCAACCTGAACGGCGCCGACACCAACGGGGGCGTCTCCACGGCCGAGGACGAGTGCATCATCAACTACACGCGCGTCAGCTCCTGGGGCACCCGCCACGTCTCGGTGGACGCGAACAACGACGTCTGGGTGAGCGGGACCGGGAACCGCGAGTTCGACCTCCTCGATGGCCGGACCGGCCAGATCAAGCGACATGAGCCCTCGGTGGTCCACGGCGGCTACGGCGGTCTGATCGACAGCAAGGGCGTCATCTGGTCGGCCAACCCGCTGCTGCGCTGGGACACCGCGCTGCCCTTGACCGGGCAGAAAGGAGGCAACTGGCGGGGCTGGGGGCATGACAGCTACGGCCTGTGCATCGATCTGCAAGGCAACGTCTGGAACACCTCGCTCTACGAGGGAGTGATTCGCAGGTTCGCGCCGGACGGCACGCTGCTCGGAAGCTTCTCGCATGGGTACGCTTTGGCCCAGGGCTGCGCCATCGACCGCTCGGGCGACGTCTGGGTGGCGCACAGTTGGTGGGGACAGAACACCATCGGCCGCCTCAAGAACGACGGCACCTTCGTGGGCAACGTGACCATCCCCTCGGGAGCGACGGGCGTGGCCGTGGACGCGCAGGGAAAGATCTGGTCGACGAACTACAACACGCGCAACGTCTCGCGCATCGACCCGAACCTCGGACCGCTCGGGCCCGACGGAGTCACGCACGTCGGCGCGGTCGAGCTGACCACGGTCGACCTGGGTGGCAACCTCTACAACTACAGCGACATGACCGGCAGCACGCTCATCGGCTCCCCGCCGAGTGGGACCTGGTCGTTCGTGCACGACAGCGGCACGCCAGGGGCGCTGTGGGGCAGAGCCTCGTGGTCGGCCCAGGTGTGCGGGGACGGGCTGCTCACTCTGAGGGCGGCGAGCAGCGAGGACGGCTCGACGTTCAGCTCCGAAGCGATCTTGGCCAACGGACAGGCGTTCAACGTGCCCAACGGGCGGTACTTGAAGATCAGCGTCTCCTTCAAGCGCTCCACCAAGGGTGAGAGCCCGCGCCTGTACGGCCTCACCCTCGGCACGTTGGACTACCCGCTGCCGTTCGCGGAAAACAAGGCGCCGACCATCCACCTGGATTCCCCTCGGGCGACGACGCTTCCAGATCCGTTCCGGCTCACCGCCAGCGCCTGCGACGACGGGCTGCCTGGAACCGCACCGCTCGCGCTCACCTGGGCCCAGGTCAGCGGCCCCGGCACTGCGACGTTCGGCACTCCCGCCGCCGAGGCCACCGACGTCGCTTTCAGCGGTCCGGGCACGTATGTGCTGCGACTGACTGCGAACGACGGAGAGCGCCTATCGAGCGCCGAGGTGACCGTCGAGGCCTACCCGCGCAACAGCGCGCCTGTGGTCGATGCCGGGCCCGCCCAGGCCGTGACGCTGCCGGTGAGTGCGCTGCTGGCTGGAACTGCGACGGATGACGGCAAGCCCATAGGCGCGCTCACGGTGGCCTGGTCGAAGGTCAGCGGCCCGGGAACCGTCACCTTCCAGAACCCGGCGCAGGCGGCGACCGAGGCGAGCTTCTCCGCTGCGGGCACGTACGTGCTGCGCTTGGCGGCCGACGACTCCCAGCTCACGGCGAGCGCCGACGTCACCGTCACGGTCAACCCAGCGCCCGCCTCGAACCTCCCGCCAGTTGTCAGCGCGGGGCCGGCCCAGGCGATCTCGTTCGGCTCCGCCGCGCAGTTGTCGGGCTCGGTGACCGACGACGGGCTCCCGGGCGGCGCGCTCAGCGTCTCCTGGAGCCAGGTCAGCGGCCCGGGGACGGCGACCTTCGCAGCCCCCACTTCCGCGGCGACGACCGCCACTTTCTCGGCCGCGGGCGTCTACGTGCTTCGCGTGTCCGCGAGCGACGGCGCGCTCAATGCCAGCGCGGACACGACCGTCGCGGTCGACGTGCCGCTTGTGCCCAACCAACCGCCTTCGATCTCGGCTGGACCGGTGCACTCGGTGACGCTCCCCGGGCTCGCGAACCTTGCCGGGAGCGCGACCGACGACGGGCTGCCGGCGGGTAGCGCCTTGGCAGTCGCCTGGTCGAAGACCAGCGGCCCAGGGACGGTGACCTTCGGCTCGTCGAGCAGCCCGGTCACGACCGCCAGTTTCTCGGTCGCCGGAAGCTACGTCCTGCGACTGACGGCCAGCGACGGCCAATTCACGGCCTGGACCGAGACCTTGGTGGTCGTCTACCCGCCTGCTTCCGCCAACAGGCCTCCCGTCGTGACGGTCGCTCCGGTCGCGGCGATCACGTTGCCGCAGAACCGGGTGATGCTCTCCGGGAACGTCCGTGACGACGGCTTGCCCACGGGCAGCAGCGTCAGCCTGCTCTGGAGCCAGGTGTCCGGGCCGACCGCCGCAACGGTCGCGAGCCCCTCGTCGGCTTCGACCTTCGCCACCGTGCCGGCCGCCGGGACGTACGTGTTCCGGCTGACCGCGAGCGACTCCGTGCTGAGCGCGCGTGGCGAGGTGTCGGTGACCGTCCTCGCAGTGCCCGGAGTCAACAAGGCTCCCGTCGTCGCAGTGAGCCCGGACCAGACAATCCAACTCCCGCAGCGCGAAGTGACGCTCACCGGGACTGCGACCGACGATGGGCTGCCGTCCGGCGGGCTCACGGGTTGGTGGGAACAGGTCGATGGCCCCGCCGCCGTGAGCTTCGCCGCTCTGGCAGACCCCACCCAAGTCGGCGTGACGCTGCCGTACCCGGGGGTCTACAGCCTGCGCTACTCGGTCAGCGACTCCATCCTGGTCTCGAGTGCGCTGGTCAAAGTCACCGTCCTTCCGGATGGCGCGAATCACGCGCCGGTCGTGAGCGCAGGGCCGAGCCAGACGGTGGCTCTGGGCGATCCGGCGACACTCTCCGGCTCGGTCCGCGACGACGGCTTGCCGGCCTATCAATCCCTCACCGCGCAATGGAGCCAGGTCTCCGGCCCGGGCACCGCGACCTTCACCCAGCCGACGCAGGTGCGCACGCACGCGACCTTCACGGCCCTGGGCACCTACGCCCTGCGGCTGACGGCCAGCGACGGCGAGAAGGAGGAAAGCTCGGAGGTCACGGTCGAGGTCGTTCCGGGAAACGCCGTGCCGGTCGTCGCCGTGGGCCCCGACCAGGCGCTCGCGTACCCGAACGTCACCGGGACGCTGACCGGCTCGGCGACCGATGACGGGCAGCCCGCGGGAAGCATCCTGACCTACACGTGGAGCCTGAAGCAGGGCCCCGGCGGCGTGACCTTCGGGACCTCGGACCAGCCGACGACCACCGCGACCTTCGGGTTCCCGGGCAGCTACCTCGTCGAGCTCACCGCCTCTGACGGCGAGAAGTCGGGAAGCGCGCAGCTCGTGGTGACGGTCGGCGCACCGTCGGGCTCGCTACCCACGGTCGCTATCGAGAGCCCGCTCGACGGCGCGCGGATGGTCTCGCCCACGGCCATCGTCGGATCCGTCTCCGAGGGTGCGTGGCAAATCGAATACGCGCTCGGCGGCGATGACTCCGAACCGCAGGCCTGGGTGGCCTTCGGCTCGGGCGCCGGACCGGTGGTGAGCGGCACCCTGGGCACGCTCGACACGACGATGCTGCTCAATGGCGCCTACGCCGTGCGCCTGACGGCGATGACCGCGGCGGGCAACGCGACCGACAGCATCGGCGTGGTCGTAGACAAGAACCTCAAGGTCGGCAACTTCACCGTGGCCTTCACCGACCTGGCGGTGCCGGTGTCCGGCCTGCCGATCGAGCTGACCCGGACCTACGACAGCCGCGACAAGTCAGTGGGCGATTTCGGGGTGGGCTGGCAGCTCGGCATCCGCAACGCGCGGGTCGAGAAGACGGCGCCCATCGGCCGGCACTGGGACGAGACGAAGGAAGGCTACTTCGCGCTGCCGACCTACTGCGTGCGGACGACCAAGGCGACCAATGTCACGGTGACCTTCCCGGACAACCGGGTGTACCGGTTCGCGGCGAGGGCCAAGACCGAGTGCCAGTGGCTGGTGCCCATCGAAGAGACGGACGTGGTCTACGAGCCGCTGCCCGGGACGCACGGCACGCTCGTGGTCGAGGGCAACCCGACGGTGATGCTGGACACGCACGTGGGCCTGCCGGGCCCGGTGCATCTGATGAACTGGGACCTCTCGGTCTACAACCCGAAGGGCTTCGTGCTGACCACGGAGGACGGCACGGTCTTCCACCTCGAGCAGGGCTTTGGGGTCAAGAGCGTGACCGACCTGAACGGCAACTCGCTCACGATCACCCGCGACGGCATCGTCCACTCCAGCGGCAAGGGAGTCTCATTCGAGCGCGACCGCCTCGGCCGCATCACGACGATCACCGATCCGGCCGGCAACTTGCTGACCTACGGCTACGACGAGCGCGGCGACCTGCGGACCTTCACCGACCGCGAGTCGAGCACCTCGAAGTTCACCTACGACACCACGCACCGCTTGCTGACGATTGAGGATCCGAAGGGTATCCAGCCGATTCGCAACGAGTACGACGATGCCGGTCGGCTCATCGCGCACACCGACGCCTACGGCAAGCGCATCGAGTACACGCACGAGTTGGCGGCGAACACCGAGGTCGTGACCGACCGGCTCGGGCGCCAGCGGACGCTCGAGTACGACAACGAGGGCAACGTCCTGCGCGAGACCGACGCGTTGGGGCGCACGACGGTGCGGACCTACGACGCCGAGTCGAACCTGCTGACGGAGACGAACCCGGCGGGCGAGACGACGACGCACACCTACGACGCGTTGGGCAACCTGACGAGCACGACTGACGCGCTCGGCAACGTGACGCGCCAGGAGTGGGGCGACTGCCGCAAGCTGATCAAGACGACCGACGCGCGTGGCCACTCGACGGTGAACGAGTACGAGCGGCCGCTCGGCTCGCTCTGCCCGACGACGCTGAAGTCGACGACCGACGCCGCGGGCCACGTGACGAGCTTCGTGTACGACGGCGGCAACCTGACCTCGAGGACCGACGCGCTCGGCCACGCGACGGGCTACGTGTACGACGGGTACGGGAACCAGACGAAGGGGACGAACGCGCTCGGCGTGGCAACAACCTTCACCTACGACTCGAACGGGAACCGGCTCACTGAGACGGCGACGAAGACGACGCCTCAGGGCGTGGAGACGCTCGTCACCCGGTACAGCTACGACAAGAACGGGCGGCTGCTCACCCGCACGGATCCTGACGGCACGGTCAGTGGAACGACCTACGACGTCAACGGCAAGCGGCTGACCAGCACGGACAAGCTCGGGCGCGTGACCAGCTACGAATACGACCTGATGGGCCGGCTGACGAAGACCACCTTCTCGGACGGCACGAGCGAGTCGAGCACCTACGACGCCGAGGGCCGGGCACTGACGAGCATTGACCGCGGTGGCCGGGTGACGGGCTACGAGTACGACGAGGTCGGACGGCTGACGAAGACGACCTACGCCGACGGGAGCACGAGTCAGACCGGCTACGACTCGGCCGGACGGGTGAGCACCAGCACGGACGCCCGAGGCAATGTGACCAGCTACGGCTACGACGGGGCTGGCCGGCGGACCTCGGTCACGGATGCCCGCGGCCACCTCATGCAGTACGCCTACGACGCGGCCGGGACCTTGGCCTCGACAATCGACGCGAAGAACCAGGTGACCACCTACGAGTACGACTCGGTGGGCAATCGGGTGAAGACGATCTTTGCGGACGCGACCTCACGTCAGACGGGCTACGACGCCCTCGGCCGGCGGACCAGCGAGACGGACCAGGCCGGCAAGGTCACGCAGTTCGGATACGACGCGCTCGGTCGGCTGACTACGGTCACCGACGCGCTGAGCCACGTGACGAGCTACGGGTATGACGAGCGGGGCAACCGCATCTCGCAGACCGACGCCAACGGGCACACCACGGCGTTCGAGCACGACGCCCTGGGGCGCGAGACGAAGAGGACCCTGCCCGACGGGAAGTACGAGTCGAAGACCTACGACGTCGCCGGCAACCTGGCGACGAGGACGAACTTCCTCGGGCAGAGCGCAAGCTACGTCTATGACTCGGGCAATCGACTGACCGAGCGGCGCTACCCTGACGGCTCGGTAGTGACCTTCGGGTACACCGCCACCGGGCGGCGGTTATGGGCGCAGGACGGCCGAGGCGTCACCGGCTACGGCTACGACGAGCGGGGCCGGCTTATCTCCATCACCTATCCGGACGGCCGAGGCCTGGGCTTCGGATATGACGCGCAGGGGAACCATGCGCGGCTCGCGGCGACCATCGGTGGGCTCGAGTACGCGACCACGTACAGCTTCGACGCGCTCAACCGGCTCGACACCGTGACCGATGCGGCCGGCCGCTCCTACGTCCACGGTTATGACGCGAACGGCAACCGCGAGTCCTTGAGCCACCCGAACGGCGTGGCCACGGGCTACGGGTACGACGCGCTCAACCGGCTCAAGAGTCTCGACACCAAGCTCGGCGCGTACACCATCCAGGGCTACGCCTTCACCCTGGGGCCGACGGGGAACCGCACGCGCATCGACGAGGCTGACGGCACCTTCCGCGAGTTCACCTACGACGACCTGTACCGGCTGACCGGCGAGACAGCAACCAAGGCCGGAGCGGTCCAGTACGCGGGCGGGTTCGCCTACGACGCGGTGGGCAACCGCCTGTCGCAGACGAAGAACGGCGTGCTTACCAGCTCGAGCTACGACGAGCGCGACCGGCTGCTCAGCGAAGGCTCGGCGACCTACGGCTGGGATGACGAGGGGAACCTCGGAACGAAGACCGGAGCCGACGGGGCGACCTACGAGTGGGACTTCGACCACCGGCTGAAGAAGGTCACCAAGGCAGACAGGACCGTGGTCGAGCACACCTACGACGCCGACGGCGTCCGCGTGCAGACCAAGACCACCAAGGCCGGGGTAACCACGGTCCAGAACTACCTCGTGGACACCTCGGGGGCGCTGTCGCACGCCGTCGCTGAGACGGACGAAGCTGGGGCGCTCAAGGCGCTCTACGTCCGTGGCGACGACCTGCTGGCGGTCATCCGGGCTTCAGGGACCAAGTACGTTCATGCCGACGGGCTGGGGAGCATTCGCAAGCTCACCGACGAGAGCGGGGCGGTCACCGACAGCTACACCTACAACGCCTTCGGCGAGTTGCTGGAGCACAACGGCTCCGACCCGCAGCCGTACATGTTTGCCGGGGAGGCATGGGAGGGCGGCACCGGGCTCTACTACAACCGGGCGCGGTGGCTGGACGTGGGGACGGGGAGGTTCGTGAGCAGCGACAGCTACAGCGGCTCCAACGCGCTGCCGCTGAGTCTGCACAAGTACCTCTACGGGAACGCCAACCCCGCGATGAATAGGGACCCGACCGGCAACATGTCGCTAGGCGAGACGATGGCGGCGGTTGTTGTGGGCTCCATCCTTGCGTCGCTGGCAATCCCGGCGGATTCGCCCTTCACGCACATCCATCGAGCTTGCGCAGTGGACGAAGCCCGATGCTCGCGATTCGAGTCAGAGGGACAAGCGCAACTGCGCGCTCTCGCGGTTCCTCCGGGAGCCGACGTGGATGCGAACATCGAATTGGCGAAGAAGCACTTCCAAGACGAATTCTGGTTCGCCAGCATGGTCGAAGACCGAGGGGCTTGGGACTACTGGGGAGGCCGCGATGGCTACGAGCAATACGCGCCGTACGGAAACTTCAATTACGGTGCGACCGGCGCCGCAGCGGGCTTCGGCGAAAGTGTCCTCCTGCGTGCCGCGGGTGGGTATCAGATATACACAGATACGCTCAGTCGTCTGCCACGGGACTCGGATGGCAGGCCATATATTGAGAGGGGCATCAACTATTCCCAAGGCTGGCCCTGGGGGGATTCGCCCTATGGTGACGACCCAATTGACCAACCTTGGATCAAGCTGGGAATCGAGTACTTCTACTGCCGTCACGAGACAAGCAGGTGCGCGCCATGCCCCTAGTCCGCTGGGCTCAGGCTGCGAGTGCTTTGGGGCTCGTTCTGACGGGTTGCTTTGGCCCGCCGGCAGATAGCACGCTCGAATTGTCATTCGCCAAGAGGAAGGCGGATTTCGATGCGCTGGTGCGGATGCGAAAGGCTATCCCCGAGTACGAGATTTCGCGGGAGACGTGCGCTCCGCCCTCCATGCCACCAGATGATTGCAGGGCGGCGCGTGAGTTCTTGCAGGGCCTTCCGAGCGATTCAAAGGCCAGAATCTCAAGCGGCCAAACGGGAATCTCGGTCATTATTTGGGGGGCTGGAATTGTGGGCAGCGCGGCATACAAGGGCTACTGCTGGAGGGAGGACCTGAGCAGGGTTCATGAGAGCGCCCCCGACGGAGGATTGGGGGGCAAGAGAACCGCACTCAGGCAAATCGATGGGAACTGGGCAATTTGTTACTCCCGCTAATGCCCAACAAGCCCCGAGGTTCTCCTCAACTGGAGGTTCGACCGGTTCGACCCCATGCCAAAAAGGCCACGGCACCCGCGTGTCGCATCGTCCGGGACCGGTTGGGGTGGTGGGCGCAGGGCGGGCCTGAACGCGAACGCGGGCCAAGTCCGGCGCTCACGTGGGTTCAGGCCTTGGCCATCGGCGCAACGCCGGCCAGCACGCGGCGGACGGCCTCCAGGCAGAGAGAGCAGCGCGTCTGCTCGACGGCGGCAAGCGGCAAGCGGCATGCCGCAGGAAAGGCAGAGGTCTGGCGACGTGGGGCTGGTACGGGCGACGAGGAAGGGCCAGACGGCTCGGCCTTCGGTCTTGCGGCGCATGGCCTCTTCGCGCCAGCGGACTTCGGACTCGAGGAGCGCGGTAGCCGACGTGCCCGTCCGCCTCCGGCCAGACGGCGATGCCCCTCTCGCGCAGGTCCCGGAGGAGACGAGGGGCAAGGGTCATAGGCGTCCCTCCCGCGGGTTGAAGGGGAGCAACGGAAGCTGGGCGGGAGCGGCGGGCAGGACGTGGGCGGGCGGAACCGGCTCGGAGGCCACGCAAGTGGTTGATTCGTCGTCGGCGGTTGCGGGAGTGGCGGAAGTGGCGGGACTGTCCGGGGTGGTTCCGCGAAAATTGTCAGGCGTGCATGGGGGCGTGAGCGAGGGGCTGACATTCTTTGGGATTCGGCTGTTGTCACTCCCGCCACTTCCGCCACTCCCGCAAACCACGACCCAGCGGCCGACGTTGCCGTGCTTGTCCCGCGGCACCGCCGCGAGCCAGCGCTCCTCCTTCACCTTCTCCTTGAGGAGTTGGATGCGCCTGCCCAGGCGCTGGGCGTTGAGCCTGCCGTCATCGATGATGCCGGCGCTCGCAAGGGCGTCCTCGAAGGCGGAGTGCCTGGGCTGCCTGCCCGCGGCCTTGGCCTCGGCCATGTCGGTCTCCAGTTTCCTCTTGATGTCGCCCGTCGAGAGCCCCTTCCCCTCCGGGTCCAATTCCTCCAGGCCAGCGATGAGCGCCGCGTGCAGGCTGTCTCCCGGGTCGGCCTGCCGCAGGCCCTCCTTCGTGTCCGCCCACGGGTCAGGCAGGTCGACCCAGCGCAGCACGTTGCGGACGATGCCGGACCAGGTCTCGAACGAGCCGAAGGCCGGCAAGTCGGCGAGGGGCTTGCCCGCGACGAACCATCCCCGGAGGACCGTCAGCGCCGCCGCGAGCAGTCTGGGCCTCTCCTGACGCACCCAGGCGAGCAGGTCCGAGTGCCGGAAGCCGGTCCGCTCCTCGGGATGCTCGAGAGGCGTGGCCAGCCGGACGTGGATGGTCCTCCTCACGATGTCGCCGGCGAGCGTGGCGTTGTTGGCGGTGGCGTACCAGGTGGTGTTGTTCCTCATCTTCAAGGCCGCCGCCGCGTCGTTCTTGCCCAGGAGGCGGGAGGCGTACCAACCCTCGGCGGTGATGAGCTTGTCGAGGACGGGCCCGCCGAAGTCGCCGACGATGTTGTCGAAGAGCACCAGCGAGTCGGCCGCCTGGAGGTGGGCGACGACGCGCTTGTCGAGCTCCTCGGCGTTCAAGGTGAACTGCTGCCTGGGCGCGGACCGCCCGGTGACGATGAGCGAGATGCAGTCCACGAGCCTCGACTTCCCGCAGCCCCGCGTGTTGCCGTCAACGAGGAAGAGCGGCGCGTTGGCCTCACCCAAGGCTGGCCTGGCGAAGGGCGTGAGCAGCGCGGCGAGCCAGGCGCTCCGGTGGGCGGGCTCGGCGAAGGGGAAGTCACAGACGACTTCCAGGAGGGCATCCCGCGCCGCCTGGGCCTCCGCTCGCGTCGGCTGGTCGGGCACGCGCTCGCAGGGTCCGCTGGGCGCGAACAGCAATCCCGTCGCCGCGTCGTACCCGGGCTGGTCGAGGACGGAGCCGTCGGGGCGCAACACGGGAGCGGTGACCACGCCCTTCAGCTCACGGACGCCGGGCCATTCCCCGCGGCAGAGGACGGCCGAGACCATCGTCTGCGGCGGGTCGCAGGCCACCAGCTGGTCCTTCCTCGCGTCGAACCGCATCCAGCGGACGGCCGCGGAGAGGCGCTCCCAGAGCAGAGGCGCCGGGACGTCCCGGACGATGGGCGCGCCCGATTCCCTTCTCACGGTCTCGTCCTCCTTGGCCTGCCAGGCGGCCACCGTGACCAGCCGCCCGTCGCGCTGGAAGGTGGATGGCTGCTTCGCGAGCGCCTTCACCGCCGCCGCGACCGACTTGTGGCCTTCGCCCTTGCGCACCTCGAACTCCGGCCGGTCCTGCGTCTCCTCGATGGTGGCCGGCGCCTTCGCGGCGACCGCCTCGCCAGCCAGCGCCGCCTGGAACGCGACCATCTCCACGGCCTTGAGCCAGTCGGCTGGGTCCTTGTGCGGCGCAGGCGTCGTGAGCCAGAGGACGCGGACGCACCTCTTCTCCAGCGCCCTGGCCAGTCGCGCGAAGCCCTTGGCGCTCTGGCCCTCGCGGTCGTTCTGGACGCAGAGGACGGCCTCAGCGCCGGCTGGGACGAGGCTCGGCCAGGCCGACGAGCTTCTCGACGCCGGGCGCGCCGATGCCCACGACTTCCGAGACGCAGAGGGCCAATGTGTCGGCCATGCCCTCGGCGATGAAGACGCGCCCGCCCTGAGCGGCCAGGTCTGGGCGACCGAAGGCAGTCCCGGAGGGACGAGGCGCGCCGCAGAGGGAGAGCTTCGCGGGCTTGGCCCGCTTGATGGCGCGCAACTGGAAGTCCCGGACGGCGCCGTTCGCATCCCTCATCGCGACCGCGACGCGCCACGCGGACTTCTTGTCGAGCCATCGGTCGGCGTCGTCGGCCAGGGCGCGGCGCGGGACGTTGAACCTGACCAGGCCCATGCCCACGGCGGCCTCCAGCCCGCGGGACTTGAGGTAGGCCTCGCCGGCTTCGTCGTGCTCGGCGAGCTTCAGCCAGAGCGCCGCGCCGTCCATGGGCTGCTGTCTGCACATCGTCTTCTCCCGCGGCGGGAAGAGCTCCCGCTTGTCGAGGCCGAGCGCCGAGCAGACGGCCTCGACGTCGCAGCCGGCGTGGCACTTGAGGAGGACCCGGCCACCTTCGCCCTCGCCGACGGAGAGGCTGGCCTGCTGGTCCTCGTGGGCCGGGCAGCGGGCCAGGTGGCCCGCGCCGGTTCTTCTGGGGTTGCAGCCTCGGGCTTCCAGCAGCGCGAGGACGTGCAACACGGGGGCGGTAGTCATTCCATCACCTCCGCTCGAACGGCCAGGACGGGTCCGTCGCCCTGGTCCAGGTGGGCGACCCACTCGGCGACGGCAGCGACTTCCTTGAGCGGGACGCAGACGCCGAGCGTGCGGAACGGGCGCCCGTCCCTGCCGACGTTGCGCGCGGCGCGCGTCGGGAAGCGCCGCTGCCAGCCGGGGATGGCAGCGCGGAGCTTGTCGGCCCGAAGGCCGAGCACGCGGTCGGGGACGACGAAGTAGAAGACCCAGTCGGCCTCGGTCGTCAGCGCCCAGCCCTTGCGGCCCGAGGCGTCGTTGCTCACGGTCTCGATGAAGGCGTTGCCGGTCCTGGCGGCGCGCTCGTCGCACTTGTAGTCGACGCCGACCTCGACGCCGTCTTCGTCCAGGGCGACGCGGACGAGGCGGTCCATGCCGCGCCACTGCTCGTCCATCGTGGCCGAGCGCATCGGGTAGGACTCGGCGAGCCAGTCGTCGAGCTTGGCGGACCACCGGTCTTCGATGGCGCGGCATGCCTGGAAGTTGTGGAGTTCAGACATGGCCCACCTCCTGGTCCTTGGAGGTGGCCTCGAGCCGGCCGAGGCCTCGCTCGACGAGCGCGATGGTGCCGGCGAGGACCGGCAGTCCGCCGAGCGCACGCGCCAAGGCGATGCGGCTCACGCCGCAGGCCGCACGGACGAAGTCCTCGCCGAAGGCATCGACTGCCTGGGCGAGGCGGGTGCGGACGGGGGTGGGAAGACGATGACCGCGGGGACGGGGGCGATGGGAGTTTGGGCTCATACCGAACACGTCGGTCGAGCCGATTGACCGCCAATCCCAGGGGCCTGGGGGACTTCTGGAATCCCCCAGGGGGTCGGCTACGCCCCGAGCGCCTCCGGATGGCGCAAGGCGTGGTGCTTCTTCCACATTTTCTCGAGGCTGGACGCCGAGGGCACCGCGATGTCGTCCCCGCCTTCGGGGTTGTGGAGGGCCACCAGCAGCGCTCGGGTCGGCGCCCAGCGCGGGACGCCGTCGCGGGTGGGCCGCCTCCAGGCATCGACGAGCTTGCCGACGACATCCGGGTCGAGGCGCAGGGCGAACTCGGGATGCTTGCGTGCGAACAGGTCGCGAGCGACGAGGCCCAGCTCGCGCTCGTTCCTGGCGACCTCCGGCGACAGCGTGGCCAGGCGGGCGGCGCCGAAGAGCGCGTCGATGAACTCCATGTTCACCAGGGCCTCGGGCTTGTCGAAGCCGAGGGCGGCAGCCCAGACGGTGTTGACCAGGTCGCCCAGGTGCTGGCGCTGGGATGGAGGACCAAGGTTGGCCGCCAGGTCGGTCGCGGCCTGGCGCAACTTGTCCGAGAGCACCTGGGCCCTGCGGATGATGGCCTCGACGGCGGGAGGCGGCGTGCGAATCGGCGGGCGCAGCACGCGGAAGAAGGCCTCGTGGAGCCAGAGATGGCCGCTCGGGGTGAGGACGTAGCGGTCGGGATAGGGCCAGTCCGCAGGCGAGAGCCAGCCGTCGCCTGCCGGGTCACGGATGCGTCCGAGCTGGGAGTCGGGGAAGACGATGTGCGCGCCTCTCGGGGCAGGGCCCTCGAACGCCGCAGGGAGGCTGGTCGGCAGCGGCGGGCTCGTCACCGGCAGTCCGTCCCGGTCGAGCTTGCGGCGCTCGGCTTCGGCCTCGAGCAGCTTGGCGAGCCTCTTGCGGTGGTCGGGAAGCATCTCCTCGCTCGCGACGTACGTGGGGTCGGCGGCGAGCCGGGTGGCGAGGGCCTTCTTGTGCTTGGCGGCGCGGTGCCGGTCCTCCTCCTTGTGCCTGAGGATGCCGGCGGCATAGGCGCGGGCGCCGGCAGCCGCCCGGACATGCTCCCAGGGCCGGCTGAGCGCCGCGAGAAGCACTGTGCTCGCGAGGTCCTCGTCCCTGACGATGGCGGTCAGGTGCTGGTGGAGCTTCTTCGCCTCGTCGGCGGGCCAGTCCGTCGCTGCCATGAGGGCCTCCCAATCCATGGCCCAAGTCATCGCACGCGGGTCCGACATCGCCGGACGGCGGGTCGCGGAATGTAAGTCGCTTCTCGGGCTTACTTACATTCCGGCGGACTGACGCAAGTCCTTGTCCTCCATCTGGAAAGCCGCCGTGCCACCGCCGGCCGGAATGTAAGTGAACGGATTTTCCCGGCGCGCACAGGCAGGGGCGCAGTCTGCGGAGGGGGCCCCCTCGAGCATTCCTGCGAGCCCACGGGCCCGGCATCCCCGGACTCGCTAACCGCCGCCTCCAGAGGTGTGGTCGCCCACGCGGCAACCACCACCAACAAGGAGGAAGGCATGGGGTGCATCGCGTACCTGAGGGTGAGCAAGAAGGACGGCCGGCAGACGGTGGAGAACCAGCGCCCCGACGTCGAGGCGCTGGCCGCCGGGCGCGGGCTGGCCATCGACGAGGTGTTCGAGGACCGGGAGAGCGCCTGCCGCCGGCGGCCGGGCCTCTCGCGGATGCTGACGGCCCTGCGCGCCGCCAAGCTCGGTCCGGCGCCGGTGCTGGTCATCTGGAGCCTGGACCGGCTCGGCCGCGGGCTCTCGTGCTTCGACACGTACCGCGAGCTGACGCGCCTCGGCGTCCGCGTAGTCTCGGCCCGCGAGCCCTGGCTCGACGCCGACGGCCCGGCCCGCGAGCTGCTGGTGGCGGTGATGTCCTGGGTCTCGGGCTTCGAGCGCACGCGCCTCATAGAGAGGACCAAGGCCGGCCTCGAGCGCGCGAAGCGCCACGGGCGCGTACCCGGCCGCCCGCGCGCAGCCATCGACGCGCCCGCCGCTCGCGCCCTTCGCGCCGACGGCCTGTCCATCCAGGCCATCGCGGACCGGCTCAGGTGCAGCCCGTCGTCGCTGCACCGGCTGCTCTCGGCGTGTCCGGGCCATCCCGAAATGGGTCGGCGGAATGAGGCCTCGCAAGCGGGCGGAATGACGAGGGTCGGATGAGCACCCCACATTCGTCCGAATTCGGGATGCCCGAGCCGACGGCCAAGACCACCGTCCGCGAGCTCGCGCTGCCGGTCACGCCGGAGACCAGCGACCAGGAGTTGCTCCATGCCGTGGTCGACTACTACGCCGCGACGCTCAAGGCCTCGCCCGCCGCGCTCATCTTCCTCCAGGCGCAGGGCGTGACCAGCGCCGAGGCCGTCACGACGTTCCAGCTTGGCTTCAGCGACCGGTCCCTCGGCCTGCGCATCCCCTGCAAGAACCGGAAGGCTGGCGGGTCCATCCGCGAGCGGCTCACGGCGCTGGGCATCCTGAAGCCCAACGGCCACGAGGCCTTCCGCGGCGCGCTGACGGTGCCGCTCTTCGACGAGGAAGGCCGGCTGGTGCAGGTCTTCGGGCGGATGGTGGGCGACAAGCTGCGCCCCAGCGTGCCGCGGGACCTGTGGCTCCACGCGAACCGGCGCGGGGTCTTCAACCTGGCGGCCTTCGGCGCCTGCGACACCATCGTCGTCGCGGGCAGCATCCTCGATGCCCTCGCCTGGTGGTGCCGTGGGCACCGCAATGTCACGGCGCCGACCGCCGACCTGGTCGCGACCCTCGAGCGCCACAAGACAGCCACGCTGGTGCTGGCCTTCGCGGGTGCCGATGGTCTCGCCGCTGAGCTCGAGGCGCGTGGCATTCGCTGCTCGCGAGCGTCGGGACCGGATGACTCCCCGCCGACGCCGGTCCCCGTGCCCGCGCCGCCGGTCCAGGCGCCTGCGCCTTCGCCAACGCCGGGAGCACCCGAGCCCGAGCGGGACGAACTGGTGCTCCTCTTCGGCGAGCGCCGCTACCGAATCCGCGGCCTGGCCGACAACCTCTCCTACTCGCTGCTTCGGGTGAACCTGCTCTGCTCCCGTGAGGGCGTGCCCGCCGGGACCGGCTTCCACGTCGACTCCCTCGACCTGTACTCGGCCAAGCAGCGAGCGGCGTTCACCAAGCTGGCCTCCCTGGAGCTGGGCGTCGCCGAGGACGTCATCCGCGGCGACCTGGGCCGCGTGCTCCTCCACCTCGAGCAGGAACAGGACCGGCGCATCCAGGCCGCGCTCACGCCCGCCGAGCAGAAGGTCGTCCTCACCAGGCAGGAAACGGACGAGGCGATGGAGCTGCTCAAGGCACCCGACCTGACGGGGCGAATCGTTGCCGACATCCAGACCTGCGGGCTCGCGGGCGAGGGCACCAACATCCTGGCCGCCTACCTGGGTGTGGTCTCCCGCAAGCTCGACCGGCCGCTGGCGCTGCTCATCCGCAGCTCGTCCGGCTCGGGCAAGTCGAGCCTGATGGATGCGGTGCTCGCCTTCACCCCGAACGAGGACAAGCTCTGCTTCAGCTCGCTGACGCCGCAGGCGCTCTACTACCTGGGCGAGACCAATCTGAGGCATCGCGTGCTCGCCGTCGCCGAGGACCAGGGTGCGGCCAAGGTCAGCTACCCGCTCAAGCTGCTGCTCTCGGAGGGCTCGCTCACCATCGGCTCGACGAGCAAGGACGAGCGCGGTCGGCTCGTGAGCCAGACCTATCGTGTCGAGGGCCCGGTCGGGCTCATCTTCAGCTCGACGGCCGCCGAGCTGGACGAGGAGCTGCTCAACCGGTGCCTGACGCTGACCATCGACGAGTCGCCCGAGCAGACCAGGGCCGTCCACCGCATTCAGCAGCTCCGCGAGACGCTGGAGGGCCTGGTCGCGAGCCGGGAGCGCGAGCGGCTCACCTGCCTGCACCAGAATGCTCAACGGCTGCTGCGCCCGCTCACGGTCCTCAATCCCTTCGCTCCGAGCCTGGGCTTCTCCTCCGCCCAGACGCGGATGCGGCGGGCCTTCCCGCAGTACCTGACGCTCATCAAGGCCGTTGCCCTGCTGCACCAGCACCAGCGGCCGGTGCGGACAGTCGCCGTCGGCGGAGAGAGCGTCGAGTACATCGAAGTCGAGCCGGCGGACGTCGCCCTGGCCAACAGGCTGTGCCTGGACATCCTGGGTCTGTCGCTCGACGAGCTTCCGCCGCAGGCGCGGAAGCTGCTCGGGCTCCTCGACCAGATGGCCGCCGAGCGCTGCCGGAAGCAGGGCATCGAGCGCAGCGCCTACCGCTTCGGCCGCCGCGGCGTCCGAGCCTTCACCGGCTGGTCGGACTTCCAGGTGCGCACCCACCTCGCGAGGCTCATCGCCATGGAGCTGGTGGTCGTCCACCAGGGCGGCCGGGGCAGGCTCTTCGAGTACGAGCTGCTCTTCGACGGCCGCGAGCAGGACGGCCGCGTCGTCCTCGGGCTCATCGACCCCGCCACGCTTGCAGGTACGACGCCGGCTTCGAGGGGGCACGAGGGCGAGTTCGTGGCCGGTTCGAGCTCCCAGAGTGCCCCCATCGTGAGGCCATCGAGGGGCGCGGATTCCGCCGCGAACGCGAAAGGGAACGCCGGGTTGCCGACCCTCGGCCACGCGGAGCCCGAAATCGCACGTCAGGAGGGTCGGCCAGGCGCGCCGCCGTCATACCCGCAGGCCAAGGACGTGCGCTGATGCCTCGCAAGTACCTCGAGCCGACCGACGGGCCGCAGGGCCTGCGCACGCTGATGGTCCGATACCTGGAGTGGATGAAGGTGACCGCGACCTTCACCGAGGCCACCATCAGGGGTCGGGAGCAGAGCCTGGCCTACTTCGCCGACTGGTGCGCGGAGAGGACCATCACCAGGCCGCAGGACATCACCCGGCCGACGCTGGAGCGCTACCAGCGCCACCTCTTTGCCCTGCGCAAGGCCGACGGCAAGCCGCTCGCGGTGGGCACGCAGTACCAGCGGCTGACGGCGCTCAAGGGCTACTTCCGCTGGCTCGCGAAGAACGGCCACGTCCTGCTCAATCCCGCCGCCGAGCTGGAACTGCCCAAGGCCGAGAAGAAGCTGCCCAACGTCCTCTCGCTCGCGGAGGTCGAGAGTGTGCTCGCGCTGCCCGACGTCTCGACGCCGAGCGGCCTGCGCGACCGGGCGTTGATGGAGGTGTTCTGGACGACGGCCATCCGGCGCACGGAGCTCGCGCGCCTGACCATCTACTCGGTCGACCACGAGCGGGCGACCCTGCTCGTCCGCAACGGCAAGGGGCGCAAGGACCGGGTCGTGCCGCTTGGCGAGAGGGCCCTGGCCTGGCTCACGAAGTACCTCGCCGACGCGCGCCCCGCGCTGGTGGTCGAGCCCGACGCCGGCATCCTCTTCCTGCGCCAGGACGGCCAGGCCTTCGTGCCCACGCACCTGTCGCTCGTCGTGCACCGCTACATCCAGGCAGCGGGCATCGAGAAGACCGGGGGCTGCCACGTCCTGCGCCACAGCGCCGCGACGGCGATGCTGGAGGGCGGAGCGGACATCCGCGCCATCCAGGAGCTGCTCGGGCACGCATCGCTGGCCTCGACGCAGCTCTACACGCAGGTCAGCATCCGTCGGCTCCAGGAGGTCCACGCGAGGACGCATCCCGGGGCGAAGCTGGAGCGGAAGTCGGAGCAGCCGCCGCCGACGGAGCCGCTCTCGACACCGCCGCCGACTCCCACGAAGCCGTGAGCGCCCAGGGCGGGCAGCACCCGGAGTAGCATTGGCCTCCTCATGGCTCGAGTGATTGCTCCGCTGCTGGCAGTGCTCTGCTGCGCCGCCCCGGCGCGCGCCTACGTCGGCCAGGCCGACGCACCCTCCGCGGAAAAGCGCGTCGGGACTCTCGTCATCTTCCGGTTCGTCTGCGCCGAGGGGTCGGGCTCGCCAACGCGGGGAATGCACGCGGGAATCGGGCGAGCGGCGGGCGGATGCGCGTCGGGTGTTGCCATCCAGGGCTACGCCTTCACCCTGGGGCCGACGGGGAACCGCACGCGCATCGACGAGGCTGACGGCACCTTCCGCGAGTTCACCTACGACGACCTGTACCGGCTGACCGGCGAGACGGTCACCAAGGCCGAGGCGGTCCAATACGCGGGCGGGTTCATCTACGACGCCGTCGGCAATCGGCTCTCGCAGACCAAGAACGGCGTGCTGACCAGCTCCAGCTTCGACGAGCGGGACCGGCTGCAGAAGGCCGGGACCACCGACCACTACTGGGACGACGAGGGCAACCTCATCACGCAGGACGACCCGGCCTCGGGGGACTCGTCTGCCTTCTGGTGGGACTTCGACCACCGGCTGGTGAAGGTCCAGAAGCAGGACGGGACGGTCGTGGAGCACACCTACGACGCCGACGGCAACCGGGTGCAGACCAAGACCACCAAGGCTGGGGTGACCACCGTCCAGAACTACCTCGTGGACACCTCGGGGGCGCTGTCCCACGTCGTCGCGGAGACGGACGAGGCTGGGGCGCTCAAGGCGCTCTACGTCCGCGGCGACGACTTGCTGGCCGTCATCCGGGCTTCAGGCACCAAATACGTCCACGCCGACGGGCTCGGGAGCATCCGCAAGCTCACCAACGAGAGCGGCGCGGTCACCGACTCCTACACCTACAACGCCTTCGGAGAGCTGTTGGAGCACGTCGGCTCCGACCCGCAGCCGTACATGTTCGCCGGGGAGGCTTGGGAGGGCGGGACAGGGCTCTACTACAACCGGGCGCGTTGGCTGGACGTGGGGACGGGGAAGTTTGTGAGTGAGGACCCGTTCCGGGGGAGCGAGTGGGAGCCGGCAACACTACATCGGTATTCTTATGCCGCCCAAGACCCGGTCCGATTCATCGACCCCTCGGGCGGCCAGTACACAGCCTACGAGATGTGTCTCGTGGTGAGCATCGTTAGCTCGCTCAACGCCGCCGCGATTACGGGGCTTCGAACTGCCTTGAGCGGCGGGTCGCCAAGCGATGTTGCCGCTGTCGAAGAGGATGCGCTCCTTACCGGCTTCTTGCTCATAGCGGCCATCACCGGCGGATACGACCTAATACTGGCAGCCCAAATCATGTTCGGAGGCCGAGGTCCTATGGTGGTGAACGTTGGCGGCCCGCTCAACAACCGGGTTACAGAACGAAGCCTTAGACCGGACTTCCTGCATGTCGACATGGTTGATGAAGGACTGCCAAGAAACACCGTAATCGCCGACTTCACGAAGATGGATGTTGGGGAACTCGGTTGCTCAGGGCTTCGAACGTGCCGTTTATTCCCGTGCCAAACGGCCGCTACGCCGACGCCGACGCGTTCGCCACTCAAGCATCCAGGCTGGGGGTCAAGCACATTGTGGCGTCAACGGGCCCAAATTCCGCAGAGGCTCTGAAGGCTGCGCTGGAACGCGCCGGCTTCATAACCAAAATTAGGGAATTTAACGACGCGCTGGTTGTCACGGCTACCAGGAAAAGCCAATGATTGAGATTGAGGATGCCATTGATGCAATCAGCGCAGTGCTCGAAAACGACTCGCTCTCAAGGGAGATGAAAATTGCGAAGCTGAAGAAACTTGCAATGGAAGTTTGGGATACCGTCTTTCCGGAACGAGGTACACCTAACTTTCAGAAGCTCTCAAACGAAGAGTGCTTAAGCCGCTGGCGGTCCTTGGAGCCGCGTCTGGGCAAAGCAAAGGACGACTTCAGAATGGGTGTAGATCCTGAGATTCATTAGTGAAATTAGGATTATGCGGCTTTTGCCAGATGTGGCGTGGCGGGCGCTGGTTGGGCTGCCAAAGCGATCTCTGGAAGCTGTCCGAGATGGCGCACGAAGTCCTGCCACATCCCGTTGACCAGGATGCAGCGTAGGTGCAGCACCCGCTCTGCCCGTTCGCGGCCCCAGTGCATCCCCGGGCCATCGAGGCGTAGGCCCACGACGTTGCGCGCTGCCCCTTCCACCGCTCCGGTGGCTATGTCCAGGTCGTCCTTGCGCAGTTCGGCGTAGCGCATTCGGTCTCGGTGTTCCTCGAAGTGGTCGATCGCTCGGCACAGTCGCCGGCGCTTGAACTTGTTGCCCGGCCCCGTCTTGGGCGTGCCTTCGAGCCGCTGCTTGAGTTCGCCGAGGATCGCCCCGATCGCCCCGCGTCGCAGCCTCGTGGTCTGTCGCGCCACCCATGCCTCCAACTCGGCGCTGTACTCGGGGTGGAAGCAGGTGCCCACGTCCCAGAGTCTCTCGACGATGTGGTGCCAGTCGATGCACACCTCCGCTTGCGCGAGGTGCTTGAGCTGGCCGCGCCAGATGTGCTCCGAGCCGTCCGCCAAGAACAGCGTCCGCTTCTGGCCATAGCCCCGTTTGTCGGCCTCGTGCCTGAGCCAGGCGAACAGCGCCTCATGGCTATCGAAGGTGCCGATCACTCGCTTGTTGATCGGCCCCTCGTAGCCGTTCTTCGTTCGGCGCAAGGTGTAGATGACACCGAGCACAGCCATCTTTGCGTTCTTGGCCTTCTTGCCCACCGAGCGCCGCTTCGGCTTGGGCCATCTTCGCTTGCTGGCCCTTCGAGCCGTCCGGCCCGAGACCTCCTCACGCTCGTGGGGCCGCGACCGTCGCCGGCACGTCTCGGGCGAGAGCATCGGCGCGCCTTTGGCGTCGACCTGGATGACGAGGATCTCGCCCTCGCCATCCGGCGCGGGCGCCTGCTCGAGGAAGTTGCGAGCCTCGGATCCGATCGCGTCCACCATTCGAAGGACCGCTCGGGGGCTGGGAGCCCACTCGTACGTCTCGCGAAAGTTCTGGCGTGCGTTGGCGAACGCCAGCTGCGCGCAGAGGCGAGTCATCGCCGTCACCGTCCCTAGGCTGAAGCCGCCGCACAGCCCCAACTCGCGGTCGACCGGCAAGTCACGTGCGGCACGCCGGTTAGACGCATCGACCCCCGTCGGGCGCTCGAACCGAACCTTGCCGAACCGGGTCCCCAGCTCAGAATCTCGGCAGGGCCCCAACAACCAGTGGCGCCCATCGTGCTCGTATTCCGAAGCGCGCGGCCGAGCGGCGCGGACCACCAGGTAGAGGCCAACCGCGGCACGACCGAGCGCCAGCAACGCGCTCCACAACTGCGACTCGAAGTCCGCCAGCCGCTCTGATCGGCCCTCCGCCAACTGGGTCACGATGTCAGCGGCCTGCTGGACCTCGACCCGCGCCTCCTGAATACTCCGCACCGGAGCCTCTCTTGTTCGGGTTTCTCTTCTCGCAAAAGCGATTATCCGAACGAGAGAGGCCTCCTTCCACGACTAACTCCCGCGCTTCCCGAGGGGCGGGCGCTCGGTAACCTGGGAACTACGCCCCTTCAGAATCAATTACGTTCTGGAATGGCCCGCTAGCGGCGGAAACTTTTACTGGGTCAAGTGAGTGAGGGCAGCGTCGTCCGGGGACGGGCGGGGTGCTGACGCAGGGCGGGCCTGAACGCGAACGTGGGCCAAGTCCGGCGCTCACGTGGGCTTCAGGCCTGGGCCGTCGGCTTCACGTCGGCCAGCACGCGGCGGACGGCCTCAAGGCAGAGGGAGCATCGAGGTGTCGAGCATCACCGTCGGATTGCCCTCGACCACGAGCGTGCCGTGCGTCCCGGGAAGCGGCTCGGAGGTCACGTCCGTCTCTTCGATTGGAACCAGCTATTCAGCCATTGGCACTTGGTCTTGGCCGCGAAGCGGTACACTGCGGGACCCATTCCCAAGAAAGCTCCTTGACCGTCAAGCACCTTGCGCTCGAATGAATTCGCGCACTTGAACCAGAGCTTCATGCGGCTGGAACGAACTCTGGCGCACTCGCGCCGGACCGCCAAGCGGAAGTCGCGAGAGCAAAGCCTGCCCTTCTCGCCCAGCTCGAGTCCGAAGTGCGTTGGCGCGAAGAGGCCAGCGCCGTCAGTGCCAAGACCGAACCGTCTGGCCCTTCCTCGTCGCCCGTCGCAGCCCACGTCCCCAGATGCCTGCCTTTCCGGCGGCGAGCCACTGCCGCCGTCGAGCAGCACGTGGGCCTGCCGGGCCCGGTGCAGCTGATGAACTGGGACCTGTCGGTCTACAACCCGAAGGGCTTCGTGCTGACGACCGAGGACGGCACGGTCTCCCACCTCGAGCAGGGCTTCGGGGTCAAGAGCGTGACCGACCTGAACGGCAACTCGTTCACGATCACTCGCGAGGGCATCGTCCACTCGAGCGGCAAGGGCGTCGGGTTCGAGCGCGACGGGCTGGGCCGCATCACGACGATGACCAACCCGGCCGGCAACACGCGGGCCTATGGCTACGACGAGCGCGGCGACCTGCGGACCTTTGAGCGCGAGCGCAGTTGTTGATGGCACTCGCGGCGGGGTCGTTGATGGACTTCCCAGTTCCGGTTCCCGCGCGCTGTAAGGGTGAGCGGGAAACGGAAGTGAAGTGGGACGGGGCGAGGGAAAGAACGGGGCCGGCAGGGAGTTGACTCCTGACCGGCACCCTTTGCCGTTCGATCAGGGGTTCGCGAGTGCGTAGCCCTTGGGCATCTGAGGACGCGGCCCTTGGCGACGAGCTGGCCGAGCGCGTCGTACAGCGACTGGTTGCGCAGGTGGCAGGTCTCGCGCAGCGCCGCGATGGACATCGGCGAGCTGGCCTGCCCCAGCACTTGGACCAAGCGGTCCGCGGCGGTGGCGGGGTTCGAGTCGGTCGCTGGCGGCGCGTCACGCACTGCGAGCGCGAGCGCGGGACCGTTCTCGACGAGCGCGAGTTGGATTCCGCTGCGCGAGGGAGCCGCGCGATGCTCGATGCTCAAGTTCGAACTCTCTCCGGAGCGCCGAAGGTAGCGGTTGGAGTGAGTCACCCCACGCGTGGAATTAGGGGGAGCCTCGGAGCGCCTGGCCTGCCCGGGCCTTCGCCGCGCCCTTCTTGGCATGGTGCACCACGGCGACCGCGACTTGATGCCAGCGCTCGACCTCGCGCACCTTGAGCGCGACGGCGATCTGCCGGATGCCTTCCGGCAAGCCGAGCGGTCGCCCGCCCCCCCAAGATCCGCTTAGCCCGGAACGTCCGACGGTCTACACTCCGCCCCAAACCACGGCGGGGCACCGTGAGCTACACGAGCGAGGACGGCCGATGAAGTTTCCAGGCAGGCGCAAGAGCAAGCACTACTTCCCGGTCTCGGAGCGGGGCCGCGTCTCCTTCCAGGAGATGACGGGCGCCCAGGTGTACGTGGTGGGCATCGACCAGCTGCTGGTGGACATCGAGGCCCGCGTGGACGAGGAGTTCCTGGCCTCGCTGGGCATCACCAAGGGCCAGTCCTCGCTCATCGACGACGCCGCCGTGGACCGCGTCTACACCACGCTCAAGGAGCAGGGGAAGGTGGTGGGCGAGTTCGCCGGCGGCTCGGTGGGCAACACCCTGCACAACTACTCGGTCATCGCGGACGACCAGTCGTTCCTCCTGGGCGCCATCACCTCGCAGATCACCGTGGGGGACTACGCCTTCCACTACGTGCGCAACACCAGCTCGCGCGTGGACCTCTCGCACCTGCACCCGACCCGCGGGCCGCTGGGGCGGGCCATCTGCTTCGTCACCCCCGACGGGGAGCGCAGCTTCGGCGTCAGCCGCGGCATCATGGACAAGCTGCCCGAGTCGGCCATCCCCGAGACGCTCATCGCCGGCTCCTCGGCGCTGGTGCTCACCGCGTACCTGATGCGCGACGAGAAAGCGCAGATCTTCAAGGCGACGATGAAGGCCATCGGCTTCGCCAAGAAGCACAACGTGCCGGTGGTGCTCTCCTTGGGCACGGCGTCGCTGGTGCGCGAGAAGAAGGACTTCCTGCTCGACCTCATCAAGAGCTGCACCCCGTCCATCGTCGCCGGCAACCTGGAGGAGGTCAGCGCGCTGACCGGCCAGGAGGACCCGCTGCTCGCCGGCAGCGCGGCGCTGGAGCTGGCGGACCTCATCCTGCTCACCCGCGACCGGCACGGCCTGTACCTGTGCGCCTGGGTGGACGAGGAGCACGCCCGCGAGACGAAGGACCCCATCCTTTCCAAGGCGATCCCCGAGTACAACCGGTTCGAGTACAGCCGGGCGATGTGCCAGAAGAGCTGCAAGGTCCCCAAGAAGATCTTCAGCCACATCAACCCGTACCTGGGCGGGCCCAGCGTCCTGCGCAACACCAACGGCGCCGGCGACTCGGCGCTGGCGGCGCTGCTGCACGACATGTCGGCCAACACGCACCACCGCCGCGTGGCGCCGACCTCGCCCAAGCACGTCGGGCAGTTCCTGACCTACTCGTCGATCCACCAGGTCTGCAAGTACGCCAACCGCGTCAGCTACGAGGTGCTGCGCCGCAACTCGCCGCGGCTGGTCCAGGGGTTGCCGGAGCGCGAGGACAGCCTGGAAGAGGCGGCGTACTGGGTGTCGTGAGCCCGAGCCGCAAGCGTGAGCGCGCGGGCCTCCTCCTGCCCTGCGCAGTGACCGCGTGGTGTTGAGCACGGAGACACTTGCGCTTCCAGCAAGCGCCGACGGTGGTCGGGGTCGAGGGTTGCTCGTCCCGGCCCCGACGGTGCGTGTCTCAACGCCAGGCGGCCAAGACAGGCCTTCTAGGCTGACGACTGCCGAATTCCGTATGAGCGCGGGTCGCTGCACGCGGCGCTACCATCCTGGGTCGCAACGAGCAGGGAGCCATCGCCGCTCGAGCCCGATGCCGGCGAAGTGAGTTCGGCGGGCTCGTGGCCGGGTCGCGACGGCTGGTGTACCCTCGGGACCAATCGACCTTCCCCGGAGCTTCGAAGTGGCCTCGACCGCCTGCGCCGTGCTCGCCGCCTTCGCGCTGTGGCTCCCTGCGGCCGCTGCTCCGCCGGCGTCCGCCACGCAGCCGGCGGCCAAGCAGGGCGCCGAGGACCCGCGGGTGCGCAAGAAGGTGCAGACCTACCTCGACCTCGCCGGTGAGCTGTTCAAGACGGGCGACTTCGAGGGCGCGCTGGCCGAGCTGCGCCGCGCCGAGACCCTCACCGACCTGGCCGTCGTCCGCTACAACATCGCGCGCTGCTTCGAGGAGATGGGCAAGGAGGTCGAGGCGGTCGGAGCGTTCGACAAGTACCTCGCGCTCAACGACCCCACCACCGGCGCGGCCGACCGGCAGAAGCGGGCGCGCGAGACGGTGGCGCGCCTGGCGCCCAAGCTCTTCGGCGGCCTCGAGGTGACCTGCCCGATCGAAGGCTCCTCGGTGTTCGTGATGGAGCTGATGCAGGCGCCCGCGATCTGCCCGTGGAAGGCGGAGAAGGTGCCGCCCGGGACCTACGAGGTGCAGACCTTCTCGCCGGGGTACGCGCCGTTCGTCACCAAGGTCACCGTGCCGCCCGGCAAGAGCGTGTTCGTCGCCGCGCAGGCGGTGCCGATGGCCAAGGAGCCGACAGCCGAGAAGGCGTCGGCGAAGGAGCCCGAGCCCGCCAAGGAGCCCGAGCAGCCCAAGGGCAAGGCCCTCAACGAGAACGGCTACAACGTCTCGGTGTTCTAGCTGGGGCCGGCGGCCGCGCCTACTTCCCGAGCGCCGCCTTCAGCGCGGCCTGGTCGAACCCGCCGATCACCTTCTGGCCGATGACCGTCACCGGGATGCCCGCGTCCTGGCCGGCGAGCTTGACGAGCTCGGCGTTGGCCTTGGGGTCCTTCTCGATGTCGCGCTCCTCGACGGTGACGCCCAGCGACCGGAGGTACGCCTTGGTCTCCTTGCAGGCCCCGCACCACTCCGCGGAGTAGACGACGGCGGTGGCCTTGGCCGGCTCGATCCGCTCGGCGGGCTTGACGCCCTTGTTCGACGTCTTGAGCCGGCTATAGGCGCCCGAGTAGGTCTCGAGCACGGGCAGCGAGTCGACCTGGGCCTTGGCGCGGTACTTCGCCGGTACCTGCGACGGGTCCTCGACGTAGTGGACGCCGCTTTCGTCGGTCCAGGAGTAGAGCTCGCCGATGTCCGCGGCGCGGGGCGCGGCCTGTTGCGCCTCGGGGCCGCACTTCGGCCGGGGCCCGTTGCGCTCGCGCAGCCAGCGCCCGGCGGCGCGGTTCTGCTCGCGCACGAACGTCCCGCCGGAGAAGCCGTTGGCGGTCTCCGCCGGGGCGAGCGTCATCGACACCCAGAAGACGCAGAAGAGCGCCAGGAGCACGAGGACCAGGTTCTTGAGGGCGTCGAGCTGCAGCCGCGTGGCGTTGTTCATCGGGGATCCGAGGTCCTCGGGTCGGTGGAGGGAGGGGTGCGCGGAGGCGCCGCACGGGCGCCCAAGGCTAGCGCCGTCAACCTCGGCTGGCGACCGCGGGCTTGAGCTTGAACCCCGAGGCGCCGCCGACGAAGCCACCGCCCGCGTGGAGCACGATCCGGTCCTTCAGCCGGGGATCGTTCTCCAGCTGCTTCTGGACCTCGGCGCTCTCCGCCCCCGTGAGCGCCTCGCGCCTGGGCCTGGCCGCGGCGATCTCCTCGGCCGTGTCCTGCCCGTGGTCGTAGAGGAACTTGCCCACCTTGTCGTTGAAGGCCCAGACGGTCTTGGCCGGTTCGCTGCGGTCGTCCCAGGGCCAGGCGTCGGTGCTGACGGCGAACCAGACGCCTCCGACGCCGGTGAGGAGGAGCGCGGCGCTGACGATGACGGAGATTCTCATGGCGGTTGGAGACTTCGGTCGGGAGGAGGCGACGTGACGAAGCGAAGTCGTGGTCGGAGAGTATCCGCCAGCCTGGGCACACCACAACCAGCCGTAGCACCAGCCGTGTTGGACGGACCTGTCGGGTGTGAGGCGGCGCTCGTCAGCGGCGGGTGACCTGGATCGCCGCGACCGAGCGGAAGGTTCCGTACCGGTTCGGGTTGACGTAGATGCGCGCGTCGTAGCGCCCGGCGCCGGGGACGGGGCAGCGGAAGCGGGCCTCGGCCGAGTCGTCGATGCCGCACTCGACGCCGTGCTCCTCGTGCTCCGGCACCAGCTCGGCCATGACGTGCAGCCGGCGCGGGTTGGAGAGCCTCAGGTCGAGCGCGTCGGCGACCTCCACCTTCGAGCGGTCCGGAGAGAGCAGCGCCATGCCCACCCGCGCCAGGCCCGGGCGCGCCAGCGGCTGCCGCAGGAAGTCGCCCCGGCTCAGCGGCTTGGCCAGCAGCTGCCAGCGCGCGTCGTCCGGGAAGTGGTCGAGCGCGGCGATGTCCGGCGGCGTGAAGAGGTAGTCGGTCTGGTAGTTGTCCTGGGCGTCCTTGGAGGTGGGGTCGTCCCAGGTCGCGTCCAGGATGTACCAGGCGCCTTGGATCTGGACCGTGTTCCAGGCGTGCCCGACCGAGGCCAGCTCCCCGTTGTCCTCGCGCACGTCGCCGACGACGTAGACGATACGGTCGCCGGTGACCTTGCCCAGCGCCACCAGCAATCGCGCGTAGCCTTCGCAGACGCCGGTCCGGGCCTTGAAGACGCTCAGGGCGTCCTGAGGCCGGCGGCGGGCGTCGTCGTCGGCGCTCTCCTTGTCGTAGCGCAGGCGCGTGACCACCCAGTCGTGCAGGGCCTTCACGCGCTCGAACGGATCGCTCTCGTGAGCGGCGATGAACCGGCCCACCGACTCGATGCTGGTCTCGTCCTCCGGCCTCATGCGTCCCACGGTGGCGCTGACCAAGTTGATTCGCGGCCAGGTGGTGGCGCCGACCTTCCAGACCTGGTCCGGCGACTCGTCCTCGCCATCGCCGTCCTGGGCGATGTCCGGGCTCGGCGTCGGCTCGGGCGCAGGCGTCGGCTCGGGGGGCGTCGTCGTGCCCGCGTCCGGCCCGTTCGGCTCAGCCTCGCTGGAGCCGGCATCCGGACGCGGGAGCGGCTCGGGCGGCGAAGGAGGCTGCGGCGGGGCCGGCGGGCGGACCTGCTGCGTCGGCTGGACGTCCTCCGGCACCGGCGCGGTATCGCCTTCCTTCTTGTAAGGGTTGGGGTTCGCCCAGCGGTGCAGCCACTCGAGGCCGGAGGCGGCGTGGAAGAGGTCGCCGCGCAGGCGCTGGGAGACCGGGTCGCTGCGCCCCTCCAGGAACCAGTCGCCGCGCGTCGCCAGCGCCGCGAAGGCGACCTTCGGGTGCCAGACGAGCAGCGCGGCGATGAAGAGCAGGTTGAGGAAGAGCGTACGCAGGACGATGCGCCAGGGCGCGCTCAGCCAGCGCCGCGGCGGCTTGCCGTACCAGTTGCGCGAGGCGACCTTCTGCTTGAACTGCCGCGTGGCGCGCGCCTCCCAGGCGAGCGGGAGGATGGGGAAGAGCAGCACGCAGCCGACGAGCGCCGCCTCACGCGGGCCGCCGAAGAAGCTCACCAGCGAGGAGGCGAGCCAGGCACCGAGCAGAGGCGTCGCGAGGATCAGGACGATCCACACGAGCCAGAACGCCGTCTGAATCAAGCCGCCGATGAGCTTCATCCGGGCCCCTCGAGTGCGAAGTGGCGGACAGCACAGCAAGCCGTGTGCCTGGGTGCAACCGTCCAGCGCAGCCGGCTTCCAGGGCATGAAGCGGCGGGAAACGCCTTTCAGCGGCGCAGGCTTCGGAGGAATGGAGGAGGAACCCGCATAAGGTATGTCAGCGTTCGCCGACACGGCTCGGGGTAGAGTCCCTGCCTCCAAGGACCAAGGAGCAAGCGATGGCTGCCATCGAGCTGTTCCAGGACGTCATGCCGGTAGAGGTGGGGCTCGTCTCGCTCCAGCTGGTCGATCCTCCGACGCTGGAGAAGGACGGGATGCAGGCCACTCTGCGGCTCGTCATCTGGGAGCCGCCGAAGGACGGCAGCGGCGAGAAGTCGATCCGCGACATCAAGGAGCAGCAGTGCATCGTGCTGCCAGCGGCCTGGTTCGGCGACCCGCGGCTGCCGCTGTACTGGAAGGCCTGGGCGCGCCACGTCGTCGAGAAGCTGAAGGGCGATGTCGAGTGGCTGCTGCCGCACGAGCTCTTCCCGGCGCAGCGGCTCCACCCCCTCAAGCGCGAGGAGCTGACCACCGAGGACGCCATCGTCGAAGCTCTCGCCGCGGCGGGCTCCGCCGAGCGCCGTCCGCTCGTGCCCGCGCCGAAGGCGATCGCGAGCCACCCCGAGCTGGAGGCGGCCATCGCCGAGAACCCGGACGACCTGGCGCGCTGGCAGGTCTACGCGGACTTCCTGCAGGAACGGGGCGACCCGCGCGGCGAGCTGGTCGCGCTGGAGATCAAGGCTGCCTCCGGCGACCTGGAGGCGGCAGCCGCCGCGGGACGGCTGTTCGGCAAGCACGAGGATCTCTTCGCGGGCCCGATGGCGGACTACGACGAGCAGCTCACGCTCGGCTGGAAGATGGGGTTCGTCGAGTCCGCGCGGATGGGGCTGACCTACGAAGACCACGAGTCCGGCATCTCCGGTGTGGACCTCGTCCGCACGCTGCTGACGCACCCCTCGGCGCTGTTCCTGCGGTCGCTGACCCTGGGCACCTTCAACTTCGAGGGCGACAACGACTACTCGCAGATGCTGGAGGCCCTCTTCGAACGGCCGCGTCCGGCGCTGCGCAGCGTCTTCGTCGGCGACACCCAGCCCGATGAACAGGAGATCTCCTGGACGCGGGCGGGCGACCTGTCGCGGCTCTCCGAGGTTGCGCGCAACCTCAAGAAGCTCAAGGTTCGGGCCGGTTCGATGACTTTGGGCGCGCTGGACCTGCCCAAGCTCGAGGAGCTGGTCCTCGAGACCGGCGGGCTCTCCAAGGCGAGCTTCCAGGCCGTCAGCGACGCCCACTGGCCCTCGCTCGAGCGCCTGGAGCTCTGGTTCGGAAGCGACAACTACGGCGCCGAGTGCCGCGCGGAGGACCTCGCGGATCTGCTCGGCGGCGTGCGGCTGCCGAAGCTCAAGAAGCTGGGCCTTCGCAACGCCGAGTTCACCGACGCTCTGATGCCGGCGCTCGCCTCGTCCAAGCTACTGGCGCAGGTCGAGGAGCTCGACCTGTCGATGGGGATCCTCACCGACCGGGGCGCCGAGACGATCGTCGCCAACGCCGCGTGCTTCGCGCACCTGAAGCGCCTCATCGTCGACCGCTGCTTCCTGTCCGGGGACGCCCTGGCCCGGCTCGCGAGACTCGGCCTGGAGCTCTCCGCCGGCCGACAGCAAACGGCCGACGAGTACGACGGCCAGACGCACTACTACGTCGCCGTTGGGGAGTAGCTCAGGCGCCTTGGGCTCTCTCCTCCGCCTGAACGCTCACAGGCTCTCGACGAAGGCTTCGAGGTCCGCCCGCGCCTCGGGGTCCAGCTCCATGGCGTCGCCGTGGCCCTTGGGCGAGTAGCGCTCGAGCACCGCACGGATCGGCGAGCGGTCGCGGAGCTCCAGGAAGTCGCCGCTCTTGGAGACGCCGAAGCCCGCCGCACCCGACAGGAGCATCGGCCAGTTGTCCCAGGCGCCGACGAGCGAGGGGGGCGTGCGCTTGGCGAAGCTCGTGTCCTGCTGCTCGGCCCGCAGGGGCAACACCGGCGGGGTCTCGACGGTCAAGAAGCGGTGGCGCGTCGCGGCGTCCTGGTCGGTGGAGAAGAGCGGGGCGGGGTGGCAGCTGGCGCAGCGCATCGCGAAGATCTGCCGGCCGTGCTCCGGCCGGCCCTGGCGGCCGCCCTCGAGCGGGAAGCTCCTCGGCCAGCCCGCCGCCCTTGGCGCGCCAGGGGTTGGCGAACGTCGTCAGGCTCCGGGAGTAGAGGGCGAGGACGCGGACCTCCTCCTTCGACATCGGCGGGTTCTGGAAGCGGTTGTTCGAGCCGACGTAGCTCACCGTGTCCTCCAGCGTCGGGTGCGCCGGCGGGTTGAAGTAGGGCGGCGTGTCGCGCGAGCCGCGGACCACTGGCGCCCGCCAGAATCCGCTCCATGTCGGTCTTGGTGAAGAACACGCCGTCGCCCCGGCCCTCCGGGTGGCAGACGTCGCAGCTCATCGCGGTGCGGCCCAGGTCGGCGAAGTAGAGGACCTGGCCGCGGCGCCGGTCGGCCTGGGTGAGCGCGTCGCCGACCTGGAAGCTCTTGTCGAGCCTGGGCCGCTCGCCGCTCACGTCCAGCCGGGTGATGCGGCCGGTGAAGCGCTCGAGCACCAGCAGGGCCTTGCCGTCGGCGGAGAGGGAGAGAGCGGAGGGGCCGGTCTGGACCTCGAGCCCGGCGCGCCTGCGGTGGGGCGGCTCGCCGGGCTTGCCCTCGCCGAAGTCCTCGGGCGGCCGCGCGGGAGTCAGGGCGGGCAGGGGCTCGAGCGCCGTGGAGGAGAGAAGCGCCTTGCGCGCCTTCTCGTCGCCGGAGGCCATCCCGGTCGCGTCGAGGACGTGGACGAGGCCGAGCGAGACGTCGGCGGCGTAGAGGCGGCTTCGCTTCTCGTCGAGCGCGAAGGCCTGCGTCACGCCCGAGTCGAAGCACAGGTGCCGCGGGTACGAGCGCGCCTGAACGTCGACGAAGCCGACGCCGCCGCAGGCCGCGGTGCTCATCTTCTCGGCGTTGGGACCGACGTTCGGCCCGGCGCTGGCGACGAAGATCCCGCCGCTGGAGGTGGCCGCGAGGGCCCGAACTCCGCGGCCGCCCATCACCCGGTCGCCGAAGGCCTCGGTGTGCCCGCCCAGGATGCTCATGCCGGGCCGGGGGGCGGTCGTGCCCAGGGGAGCGCCGGTCTTGCGGTCGAACAGCGCGACCTCGCCGGAGGCGATGGAGCCGAGCGCGACGAAGCTCTCGCCGACGGCGATGCCGCGCGGGCTGGGAGGAGCCGGGGCGCGCCACAGCTCCTTGCCGTCCTCGAGCGCGAGGGCCACCAGGGTGTCGGTCCGGCGCTCGCCGAGGTAGGCGACGCCGTCGCGCACCGCGAGGGCCTGGACGAAGTTGGGGGCGGGCAGGACCCGGCCGGAGCGCCGGCCCTTCTCGTCGGGTCTGGCGGCGATGATCCGCAGCTCCGGCGAGTAGCGGTGCGCGACGACGATCTGCTCGGCGCCTCCGAGGCTGGTCACGGCGATGGCGCTGGGCGAGTCGCCGACCGAGAAGCCCGTCACCGCCGCGGTCGAGGTGTCGAGGATCAGCACCTCGTCGGTGGTCGGGGAGGGGACGAACGCAAAGCGCAGATCGCTGGTGGCGGCCAGGGCCTGCAGGTCGGAGAATCCCTGGTCGTTGACGATCACCAGGTCCGGCCCCGAGCCCAGGAGCATCCCGTCCTCGTCAGCGAGCGCGAGCGGGACGCTGACCTCGACCATGTTGGAGGGCATCGCCAGGTCGCTGGGGAGCCGCGCGGCGGCGAAGCCGTTGTCGACGACCTCGAGCGGCACGTCCCGGTTGAACGGCGCGCCCAGGTGCAGCTTCTTGGCGGCCTTGAGCGAGCGACCGAAGAGGAGCAGCGGCTGGGCCGTCTCGTTCGAGGTCGAGCGCGGGCTGACGCCGGTCAGCTCGGGCTGGCCAGCGGCGGAGCCCGCACTGGCGTCGAGCCCGGCGGCAGGGCCCTGGGGGGCACAGCGGCCGCAGGCTCCGGCGAGGAGCAGGACGAGCGGGAACGGGAGGGCGCGCAGGGAGCGGGTCATGGCGGCCGGAAAGCTAACACTGCGCCCGCCCGGCAGGCTTGCCTTCCCACCCCCGACGGCGGTCTGATGCGGCGTTCCAAAAAGCAGGCACTCGGGCCTGCGTTCACCAGCTTTCCCAGGAGACGACCATGGGGCTGCTCGACTCACTCTTCGGCGGCGGGACCAAGCTCGACCTCAAGCTCGACACCAACACCATCCCCGAGGGCGGCACGCTCTCCGGGACGCTGACGCTGTCCGGCGGCAAGAAGCCGCTCAAGCTGACCGCGCTCAAGGTGCGGCTGGTCTACGTCAAGGTGACCCCGGTCGAGGGCCAGACGCTGCCGAAGATCGAGATGCAGAACCTGTTCGACAACGCGGTGGTCACCAACGTCGACCTGCCGCCCGCCTCGCTCAACAAGTTCGACTTCAACTTCCCGGTCCCCAAGGGCACCGACCCCAAGGGCACCTACCGCGTCATCGCCGTCGCCGACATCCCCAGCGTCAAGGACCCGCACTCCGAGGCGGACATCAAAATCATCGGGGCGCCCACCGGCGAGGCGCCCAAGGGCATGTTCGGCCTGTTCAAGGGCGTCGCCAGCAAGGAGGACGTGCTCAGCAACTTCCCGAAGCTGATGAGCCGCGACGAGGACGAGCTGTGCGACGGCCTGTCCGAGCTGCAGTGCGCCGCCTACGACCCCGAGAAGAACTACGTCAACATCCAGGACCTGCTCGCCGAGAAGATGAAGTCGCCCAGCGAGCGGGTGAAGCAGGCCGCGCTGGCCGCCTGGGGCACGGTGCTCAACAACCGCGCCAAGCCCGAGAACATCAAGGCCCTCGAGGCGATGGCCGCGCAGCCGGGCCTCTCCAGCGACCTGATGCGCGAGGTCGTCACGGTGGCCGCCAAGTTCGCCGAGGAGGGCGCCTTCCCGCTGGTGCAGCGCCTGGCCAAGCACATCGACCCGACGGTGCGCGCCGAGATGGCCACCCGCCTCTACCTGGACGCCGAGCCGGACCTGAAGGGCAAGAAGGAGCTCCTGCTGGAGCTGGCCAAGGACGCCGACGCCGGCGTGCGCAAGGCGGCCTTCGGCGCCTTCGCCGCGTTCAACAGCGACAAGCCGGTGATGGAAATGGTGGCCCGGCACATCGGGACCGAGGCCTCGCCCGACGTGCAGCGCGCCTGCCTCTCCGCGCTGGCGTTGGCGCACCACCACGGCATGAAGGACCTGGTCTTCACCACCTTCGTGGCCCAGCTCAAGAACCCCGAGCTCCGAGGTCCGCAAGGAGCTCTCCGAGAGCCTGCACTGGCTGCCGGTCGACCCGCGGCTCACCGAGAATCGTGGTCACGCTGCTCAAGGACTCGAGCGTCGAGGTCCGACGCGCCATGGCCTGGCAGGCCTGCAACATGGGCGAGCACCCGGAAGCTCAAGGACGTCTTCCTCTCCGCGCTCAAGGATGGGGACGAGGAAGTCCGCGGCAACATCCTGGGCGCGCTCGACCGCTTCATGCCGTACCCGGAGGCCGCCAAGATCTTCCGCGAGAAGATGAAGACCGACCCGACCGAGAAGACCTTCTGGGGCGTCTTCAACTGCACCAAGTTCACCGAGGATCCGGAGGGTAAGAAGATCCTCAAGGAGCTCACCAACGCGCCGTTCACCCGCATCGCCGAGCGCGCGCGCGAAGAGCTCGCCTGACCGTCGCAACCGCCGGCTCCTACCGGCGGGACCATCCACCGCCGGCGGCGCGTCGAGCCGCCGGCCCAACCGCGCAGCACCAGAAGGGGGTAGTCCGTCATGGGTTTCTTCGATTTCCTCAACCCGAAGAAGAAGTTCGCCAAGCTGCTCGAGGACAAGGTCAAGGGCCCTGCAATCGAGGAGGCGGTCAAGCTCATCAAGGAGAAGGGTGAGGAGAAGGCCAAGGACGAGCTGTCGGGCTGGGTCGGCGACAAGATGAACGAGGCCATCAGCGAGATCGGCCTGCCCTCCGCGCTCGACGGCGTGAAGGACAAGATCATCGAGGACGCGGCCGGCAAGGTCGTGGACGAGGCCTTCGAGGAGGCCAAGAAGCGCATCGGTGGCGGCGGCGAGAAGAAGGACGCCGCCAAGGGCGCCAGCTACGGCTGATCGCCACGCCTGACAGGCATTGCAGTTGAGCTGGCTCGTCCCGACTTCCCGCGGGGCGAGCCAGCTCGTTTTGTCCGCTAGACTCTGGTTCGGAGGGAAGCGAAGCGCCGAACCGAAGGCGGGATGGAGTCAATGCATGGTGCCGCTACCGCTCGTCGTCCTGGCGTCTTCGCTCCTCACCGCCGCCGCTCCACCGCCCCTCGCGGTCCGCGTCGTCTCGGCGCTGGGCGACCAGGTACCCGACCCCAGCGAGAAGCTCGTCCGGCTGGGGACCGCGGTCACGCTCCACGCCGCCGTGCAGGTGCCGGGGCTCGGGCTGGTGAGCGGGGTGCCTCAAGTCGTCTGGGAGCCGGGCGGCAAGAAGCTGAAGACGGCCAAGCCCGACCCGAAGCTCGGCTTCAAGCTGCGCTGGTACCGCATCGAGGCCGCGGCGCACTCGCTCTCGAACACCGACCCGAAGTTCCACTGGGAGCCGATTGCCTACAAGGACGTCGAGATCGAGGAGTGCCGCGACCGGTTCGACTGCCCGGCCAAGGTGATCACCACCGTCCTCGGTGACCGCGGCGGGCTGGGCACCATGGCCTTCAAGGTCGAGGTGACGTTCGGCGAGCGGAAAGGGGCTTCGCCGGGCAGCGAGAAGCTCTACCGGGGAGGGCTCTCGGCGGAAGTCGCGCGGGTCACCGTGCGGCGCGACGACTCGTACCTGGGTTACCTGACCGAGCTCTTCAACACGCCGTACATCTGGGGCTCGGCGGGCGACCCGCCGACCGTGCACCAGGCCGAGCGGCGCATCGGCTCGGACTGCGCCGACTTCGTGACCTACGGCGTGCGGCGGTTGGGCCACGACGTGCCGTACACCTCGACCTATGGGCTGCCCGATCACTCGCGGCTGCAGTTCGAAGCCGACAAGCCGGACGAGGCGGGCGTCTACCACCAGAAGAAGACGGGCGAGACCATTCCGGTGGGCGAGAAGGGAGTGCGGCCCGGCGACCTGCTGCTCTTCCCGGGGCATGTGGGCGCCTTCGTGCGCGACGAACCGCCGCTCGGCGTGCTCTCCAACAAGGACGTGATGATCCACACCTGCTGGTCGGAGCCGGCAGAGGTGCCAATCACGGCGACCGACTATGACGGGACCTCGGTGAAGGTCTATCGGTGGAAGGCGCTCGACCGTCACTGATGGGTGGGGCCGTACGCCGCGGGTGGTTCGCACCAAGCGACGCCGTTAGGCCTCTTGCCATGCGCAAGTTCCTCGTCCTCGCGGTCCTCTGCTCGATGTCTGCCTGCTCCTCGCCCTCTCCCGAAGGGGAGGCCGACACCGGCGCGGCACTGTCCTCCGACACCGGCCTTGCTCCGAATGTCGGCGACGGCGGGCTTCACTCCCCGGACGGCGGGAGCTCGTTGCCGGAGGATGGCGGAGGGGCGGCGGTACGCGATGGCGGGTCCGTGTCCCACGCTGACGTCGGGACGGCCAGTCCGCGCGACGCCGGCGTCGTCGCAGGGTCAGACGCCGGCCCACAGCAGACCGGCGGCGTCGGGACGTTCCTGAACGTGGGCTTCTTCGACCAGCACCTCGCCGCTGGGCCTGACGGCACGATGCACCTGACCTTCATGGACGGTGCAGCCGAGCGGGTCTACTACGGCAGCTGCAAGAGCGGTTGCGGCAACCCTGCGGCGTGGAACCCGGTGCTCCTGCGCACCAACGCGCAGCTCGGTGTCACGACCGTCGGCCCGTACGGAATCGGCGTGGACGCGACCGGGCGAATCCATCGGCTCATCAGCGCGGTCACGCAAATGGGACAGAGCGCCAACGCGCTGGTGTACGCGACCTGCGCCGCCGGTTGCGGGAGCGCCGCGAACTGGACCTACCTGGACCTTTCGTCGCTCTCCGTGGGCAACGAGGCGGTCGGCACCTCACGGCCGTTCATGGTGCAGCCCAGCGGCCGGGTCTCGTTCCTCACCTCCGAGCCGGGCATCTACTTCGCCTGCGACGGCAACTGCACCTCGCTCTCGAGTTGGTCCGCGGCGGTTTCGCTCAACGGCAACCCGCTCCACGCGGCGATCGACGGCGCCGGCGTCACTCACGTGATGCTCGCCACCGGCTACACGACCAACAACGAGCGGGTGCTCCAGTACTCGCGCTGCGCCTCGAGCTGCACCGTCCCGGCGAGCTGGCAGACCTCCGCGGTCGGGTTCCTGAGCCGCGGCAACGATTGGGGCGCGAGCCTCGCCGTGACCGCGGGCGGGCGGGTCTTCATGGCCTACAACCAAGGAGAGATCACCGTCTCCCAGCAAGACAACCGGAAGCTCCTGCTGGCGAGCTGCGCCGGCTCGGGCTGCCTGGACCTCGACTCGTGGTCTACGGTGGTCTTCCCCACCTTGGACGAGGGCCTGGACGGCTCCTGGATCGAGACGTCGGGCGAGTCGGCGGTGCTGGTGAGCACCTCGCTCTTCGACCTGAACCTGCGCGGCTGCGACCAGGACTGCCACCTCGCCAGCTCGTGGGGAGCGCCGGTGGCCGTCGACTCGTCCAACGCCATCAACGCGTCCTGGCCGCCGGACACCGGCAGCTCGTGCCCGGGGAACTCGGAGTCCGCCAACTGGTGGCCGCGGCGGCCCACCGTGGGCGTCAACAGCACGGGCGTGGTGGTGGTGCACAACCCCACGGCGATCGTGAAGTGCCCGGGCACCTCGGGCCCCAGCAGCCTGCCGCCCATCGGCCGGGTCATCTCGACGTTCTGACCCTTCGAATCGGCATCGCTGCGCGCTGCCAAGGCTCCGCGAGCTCGGTGTGTCCCATTCGTCCTACGGGTCCCATAGGTCGTATACGTCCCAGGGGACCTATAGGACCTATGCGACCTATACGACCCAGAAGCCTCAGAACGCCTGGACCGCGTGGTCGACGGCGAGCTTGAGCCCCACAGGTGCACGGAAGCGCGAGAGAACCGGCACTGCGTTCAGGGTGGGCAGGAAGGCTGCTCTTTCGAGGTACAGGCAGCGCACACTCCGCGAATCTCCACGTGCGTGCCCAGCACCTTGCCGAACTTCTCCACGCCGCGAGGCACCGCGAGCTCGTCGAGGTCCTTGCTCTCGAAGTCCTCGGCCAGGCCGCACTGCACGCAGACGAAGTGGTGGTGCGGAGCGAGGTTCGCGTCGAAGCGCGCTCGCTCGCGGCGTGGGCCCAGCGTGGTCAGCAGCCCCACGTCGGTGAGCGTCCAGAGGGTGCGGTAGACCGTGTCGAGCGACACCGTCGGCAGCCGTTCGCGCACCGCCTTGTAGACGGCCTCGGCGTCGGGGTGCGCCGTCGAGGCCGCGACCTCCCGGAAGATCTCCAGGCGCTGGTGCGTGAGCTTGACGCCGGACTGGCGGCAAGCCTCCTTGAAGTGCTCGACTCGGGCCTGGATCTCAGTGGGGCTCATAGGAAGGGTTCAGCGGCCGCGGATGCGGTCCTCGAAGGCGGTGAGCGCGGCCTTCGCGCCCTCGCCCATGGCGATGATGATCTGCTTGAACGGAACGGTGGTGACGTCGCCTGCGGCGTAGATGCCCTGGGCGCTGGTGCGGCAGCGGTCGTCGACCACGATCTCGCCGAAGCGGTTGGTGTCGACCAGGCCCTTGACCAGCGCGCTGTTGGGGACGAGGCCGATCTGCACGAAGACGCCGTCCAGCGCGACCTCGTGGATCTTCTCGGACGGGCGGTCCATGTAGCGGATGGCGCTGACGCCGCTGCCGTTGCCCACCACCTCGGTGGTGCGGGCGTTGGTGATGATGGTGACGTTGGGCAGGCTCTTGAGCTTGCGGACCAGCACCTCGTCGGCCTTCAGGACGTCCAGGAACTCGAAGAGGGTGACGTGGGCGGTGATGCCCGCCAAGTCGATGGCCGCCTCGACGCCGGAGTTGCCGCCGCCGACGACCGCCACGCGCTTGCCCTTGTAGAACGGGCCGTCGCAGTGCGGGCAGAAGGCGACGCCGCGGCCGATGTGCTCCTTCTCGCCGGGGACGCCCAGCTCGCGCCAGCGGGCGCCGGTGGCGAGGATGAGCGAGGGGGTGCGCAGCACCTCGCCGCCCTTGATGACGACCTCCTTCTTCTCGCCCGCGCGGATCTCCTCGACCCTCCGGTTCTCGAGGACGTCCACGGCGTAGTTGCGCACGTGCTTGTCAAGGTCGGCGGCGAGCTTGAGGCCCTCGGTGTAGGGCACGGAGACGAGGTTCTCGATGCCCACGGTCTCGCGGACCTGGCCGCCGACCTTCTGGGTCACGATCGCGGTCTTCAGGCCCTTGCGCGCGCTGTAGATGGCCGCCGAGACACCCGCCGGGCCGCCCCCGACGATGACCACGTCGTAGTCTTTGGGCTCGGGCGGGGCGCCGCTCTGCTTCTGCTCGGGCTCCTGGCTGCCGAACTGGTTCTCGAGCACGTCGAGGAGCTCCTCGAAGCTGCTCTTGCCGACGTGGATCATCTTGTCGCTGGCGAAGACCGCGGGGACGGCCTGGATGCCCAGGCGGCTGACCTCGGCCTCGGCGAGGCCGCCGTCGACCATCTCGTGGCGGAAGTCGCCGTGGAAGAGCGCCATCAGGTTGAGGGCCTGCACGACGTCCGGGCAGTTGGTGCAGGAGAGCGAGACGTAGGTGCGCAGCTCGATGGGGCCCCGCAGCGCCTGGACGCGCTTGCGCACGGCCTCGTCCGGCAGCTTGCCCTTGCCGTCGGCGTTGAGGACGGCCAGCACCAGCGAGGTGAACTCGTGCCCGCCGGGGACGCCGCGGAAGCGGACGCCGGTGGCGGCGCCGTTCTTGAGCAGCTCGAACTGCACGCCGGACTCGAACGGCTTGCCCTGCTCGACGACCTTGATTCGCGGGCTGGCGGAGGCCAGGCCCTCGAGCAGCTCCCGGAGCTCCTGCTGGTGCGAGTCGTTGCTCGGTTGGAGCACGAGCGTGTAGTCGGCCTCGAGCTTCGAGTAGAGGTCCTTGAGCTGGGAGAGCAGGGATTCGTCGAGCACGGTCTTCTCCGGGGGCGTAGGCGCGGCAGGTGCGCGCGCGGTGGAAGAGGGAAGGGGAGCGCGGAACAGACGACAGGCCCGACCGAACTGCGCCGGGCCTGTCGGGAGCCTGAGGTCTGGAGCCTGAAGCCTAGATCTTGCCGACCAGGTCGAGGCCCGGCTTGAGCGTCTGGGCGCCGGGGGTCCACTTGGCGGGGCAGACCTCGCCGGGGTGGCTGGCCACGAACTGCGCGGCCTGGATCATGCGGAGCAGCTCGTCGGCGTTGCGGCCGATGCTGTTGTCGTGGATCTGCGCCAGCTTGATCTTGCCCTCGGGGTCGGCCACGAAGGTGCCGCGGTAGGTCAGGCCGGCGTCCTCGATGTAGACGCCCAGCGCGCGGGAGAGCTTGCCGGTCGGGTCGGCGATCATCGGGAACTTGATCTTCTTGATGGTCGGCGAGGTGTCGTGCCAGGCCTTGTGGGTGAAGTGGGTGTCGGTCGAGACGGAGTACACCTCGACGCCCATCTCCTTGAGCTTGGCGTACTTGTCAGCCATGTCGCCGAGCTCGGTCGGGCAGACGAAGGTGAAGTCGGCCGGGTAGAAGAACAGCACGGACCACTTCCCCTTCAGGTCCTTGTCGGTGATGGTCTTGAACTCGCCGTTGACGAACGCCTCGGACTTGAACTCGGGGATGGTGGTGTTGATCAGGGGCTGCATGGTGGCTCCTTGAGGGCTGCTTGGTTGGTGGGTGGAATCTGAGAGGTGCTGCCGTCCGCTTCAGTCACTGCTTCAGATGCCGGCCAGTCAGGAACGTTTCCTACCTCGGAGCGTTTCGTTGCGGCGGGTGGGGCCAGGCCGCTATCCTTCCTCTCGATGTCACTCGCTCGAACGGCCGCTGTCCTGTCGCCCCCGATGCTGTGCGCCTGTCGCAAGCCGGCGTAGCCCGCGGCCTTCGTGGCCCGGAGCGCCGGCGCGCATCGACTCGAGTCCCCCCTCATCAGAAGCGTCGTCTTCGAGAAGCCCCCGGGCGAGGGTCGCCCGGTCCGCTTCGCCCCCTTCGAACAAGGAGCAGTCATGGTCCGCGTGGCCAACAGCGAAATCTGGAAGCAGATCCGTGAAGAGGCGTCCCGCGACGCCCAGCAGGAGCCCGCGCTGGCGAGCTTCCTCTACACCGTCGTCCTCTCGCACGAGCGGCTGGAGGACGCCCTGAGCTACATCCTGGCGAGCAAGCTGGGCTGCTCCACCGTCAACGCCCTCACGCTGCGCGACCTGATGGACCAGGTCTTCAACGGCGACCCGGCCATTGGCGACGCGGTCCGCGCCGACCTGCAGGCCGTCGTCACCCGCGACCCGGCGTGCCGCGGGTACTCGGTGCCGCTGCTCTACTTCAAGGGCTTCCACGCGCTGCAGTCGTACCGGGTGGGCCACCACTTCTGGGTCACCGACCGCAAGCCGCTGGCGCTCTACCTGCAAAGCCGCATCAGCGAGGTCTTCGCGGTGGACATCCACCCCGGCGCGCGCATCGGCAAGGGCATCCTCTTCGACCACGCCACCAGCGTCGTCATCGGTGAGACCGCGGTGGTGGAGGACGACTTCTCGATGCTGCACGAGGTGACCCTGGGCGGCACCGGCAAGGAGGGCGGTGACCGCCACCCGAAGATCCGCCGCGGCGTGATGATCGGAGCGGGCGCGAAGATCCTGGGGAACATCGTCATCGGCGAGGGGGCGAAGGTCGGCGCGGGCAGCGTGGTGCTCGAGGACGTGCCGCCGCACTGCACCGTGGCCGGCGTGCCCGCGAAGCGCGTCGGCATCCCCGCCCACGCCCTGCCGGCGCTCGAGATGGACCAGCACCTCGAGGAGGCCAAGGCCTCCTGAAGCCTTCGCATCGGAGGGGGAACCCGGCCTCGTGCCGGTCTCTTGCCAGCCCGCACCTCCTGCATCGCGGAACTTGTTCGGCCTTGCGCGGCCTTGTGCCGGCAGCTGGGCCGAAATCCCCCACCGTTCGCTCAGTCCCGAGGGCGGCTCGCTTGGTGGACGGGGCGCTGCGGCGAACTCCAATCGACGGGAAGCTCGCTGCCTTCGCCTCCTGGAACCGCCAAGGTCGCCAAGGGACCAAGGTCGCCAAGAACTGCTTTTACCCCCCTCGGCCCTCGCTGGACCGTCCGCCGGCCACCAGCGCCTTGGGCCAGGTCATGAGGCGGCCCCACAGCCGGTCCCGGTTCCGCAGGCGGGCGCTGTCCCGGAGCATTCGGGCCGCCCACCGGTAGACGTTGAACTCCGAGACCAGCCCCCGCAACGCGCGCATCCGCTCCCGCTGCTCCTCGACGGGCATCCGGATGGCCGCCAGCAGCGCCTCGCTCGCTTCCTCGACGTCGTAGGGGTTGACGATGAGCGCCTCGGTCGAGCTCCCGAGCGGCGCCCGTGAACTGGCTGAGCACCAGCACGCCCCGCTCGTCCTCGCGCGCGGCGATGAACTCCTTGGCGACCAGGTTCATCCCGTCGTGGAGGCTGCTGACGTAGCAGAGGTCCGCCGCGCGGTAGTAACGGAAGATCTCCGGCGGCTCGTGGTGGGCGCGCAGCATCGCGATGGGCTTGTACTTCTCGGTCCCGAAGCGGCCGTTGATGCGCTTGGCCTCCTGCTCGATGCGGGTGTTGAGGTCGGCGTACTGGGGAATGGCCGTCCGGCTCGGGGCGCCCAGCTGCGCGAACACGAAACGCCCGCGCAGGCCCGGCTCGCGCTCGAGCAGGTTCTCCACTGCGAGCAGGCGCTCTTCGATGCCCTTGGTGTAGTCCACGCGGTCGATGCCGATGCCCAGGATGCTGTCGGGCGCCAGGCCGAGCTCGGCGAAGACGCTGGCGCGGCACTGCTCCGGGGGCGGAGCCTGCGTGGCCCAGTGGCTGGGCCACTCGATGCTGATGGGGTAGGCGCGAATCAGGGTGGAGCGCCCGCCGTGGACGACGCCCTGCTGCTCGCGGTCCAGGCGCGCCTCGAGGAACCGGTCGATCCCCTCGAAGAAGTTGTTGCAGTGCGCCTGGGTGTGGAAGCCCACGATGCTGCTGCCCAGCAAGCCGTCGAGGATCTCCTCGCGCCAGGGGCAGATGCCGAAGCGCTCGGCGTTGGGCCAGGGCACGTGCCAGAAGGTGAGGATGGTCGCGCGCGGCAGCTTCTCGCGGATGAACCGGGGCGCGAGCGCGAAGTGGTAGTCCTGCACCAGGACGATCGGGTCCTCGGAGTCGGCCTCCTCGCAGACCGCCTGGGCGAAGCGCCGGTTCACCTCCGCATACGTCTCCCAGTCGGCGCGGCGGAACGTCGGCCGCGTGTGGGCCAGGTGGCAGAGCGGCCAGAGCCCTTCGTTGGAGAAGCCGAAGTAGTAGCCCCGCTCCTCCTCGGGGCTCAGCCAGATGCGGCGGATGGCGTAGGACTTCTCGTCCGGAGGGACGAGCACCCGGTCGCGCTTGTCGACGGTCTCGCGGTCGGCGTTGCCGCTGCCGTGGGCGATCCAGACGCCGGAGCAGGCGCGCATGACCGGCTCGAGCGCCGTCACCAGGCCGCTGGCGGGGTGCTTGACCCGGACCTGGCCGTCGGCGTCCCGGCTGTGGATGTACGGCTCGCGGTTGGCGACGACGACGACCTTCTCGCCGCCCAGCTCGGCGGTCAGCACGTGCTTGAGGCGCGGCGGGGTCCAGAGGCGCGACAGGCCTTCGTCGGCGTTCTCCGTCGCCAGGCGGGCGACCATCTCGCGGACGTCGCCGAGGACCGGCCGGAACTCGGGCCGCTCGACGTCCCCGCGCAGGAAGCTGCGCAGCTCGTGGGTCCAGCGGCGGAAGGAGAAGCGCGCCGCGGCGAAGGTGATGAGCAGCATTGCCGCGCCGAGGACGCCGACCACTCCGAGGAGCGTCGAGCGCGCGAGGCTCTCGCGGCGGTCGATGAAGCTCAAGTCGTGGAGGAGCACCGCGAAGCCCACCACCGTCTCCCCGTCCCGCAACGGCAGGGCGGTGACGTGCACGCGGCCGCCGGAGAAGCTCGATGATCTCCTCCCAGGCGTGCCAGACCGAAGGCGCGCTCTGCAAATGGGGCGCGAGCGAGGCGCAGGTGAGGTCGGCGGGGTGGCCGCTGGTGGCCACCAGCGACAGGTCCGCGGTGCACACCGCCGAGGAGAGGATGCGCTCGTCGCGAGAGACCTCGGTGAGCAGCTGCCGGGCCGCGCTCCAGTCCTGGCTCTTCAGGTGCCGGACGAGGGGCTCGCGCGCGACGCTGACGACCAGCTTCCCGCGCTGCGAGACGTCCTTGATGAACCAGCGCCGGGTCGCGAGGTCGAGGCCCCAGGAGATGGCCAGGGCCAGGGCCGACACGAGCAGCACGACCGGGAGCATGTACCGGGCTTCACGCAGCATCGGGGCCCCCAGGTCGCAGCGCCGCTACCCGCGGTTCGGCGACGAGCTCAAAGGCGTAGGAAGAGCGGGCACACGGCATCTCCACCTCCGGGGGCTGATGACTAGCCCTCGCCGCGCGACTCGCGCGACACCCGGATGGCGGCCCGACCACCGGAGATGCCTACGGCGCCAATTCGCCGCACCCTTGCGTGAGAAGCTAGCCCGCGGCTCGCGCGCTAGGCAATTGTTTTGACCCGCCGTCGCCGCGCGCGCGAAGCTGGCAGCCGACCGCATGAAGGACATTCTGGCGCCGACCAACCGAGGGCTCCTCCAGAGGCTCGCTGACGAGCGGGTCCTGGTGGCGTTCGACTACGACGGGACCCTGGCGCCCATCGTGGCCCGGCCCTCGGAGGCGACGATGCGGCCCGCGACGAGGACCCTGCTGCGCAGGGTCGTCGGCCTCTACCCCTGCGCGGTCTTGACCGGCCGCACGCGGGCCTCGGCGGCAAGGCTGCTCGACGGGGTCGGCGTGCCTTTCATCATCGGCAACCACGGGCTCGAGTGGCCTCGCGCGTCGCGGGTGGCCGTCGGGGTCCAGAGGCAGGTCGGCGCGTGGAAGGCGGCGCTGAGCAGGCTCTCGGTCCCGGGCATCCGCGTCGAGGACAAGGCCTTCTCGTTGACGGTCCACCTCCGGCGGTCGCCAGCTCCCGAGGCGGCGAGCAGGGCGGTGAGCGCGCTGGCCGCCGAGCTGCCCGGGTGCCGCGCCGAGGGCGGGATCGAGGTGGTCAACCTCCTTCCCCAGGCTGCGCCGGGGAAAGGGGAGGCGCTGCTCCGGCTGCTCGGTGAGGCGCGCTGCTCGCACGCGATCTTCCTGGGCGATGATGTGACCGACGAGGCGGTGTTCCGCCTGCGCGACCCGCGGGTCCTGTCGATCCGCGTCGGCAGCCGGCGGGGCACGGCGGCGCGGTACCGGGTGGGCTCACAGCGCGACGTCGATGCGCTCTTGCGGATCCTCATCGAGGCGCGGACGAAGCCGCCACGAAGGGAGTAGGCCATGCGACTCGAGGATTTGGGCGTCGTCGGCAACTGCCAGTTCTCGGCCCTCATCGACCGCCACGGCTCGGTGCGCTGGTGCTGCCTGCCGCGCCTGGACTCGGAGCCGGTCTTCGCCCAGCTCCTCGACGAGGCCAACGGCGGCGCCTTCGCGGTCCGGCCGGCCTCGGGCGAGCCGGGCGTGCAGCGCTACCTGCCCAACACCAACGTCCTCGAGACGCGGTTCTCGTCGCCCGAGGGCAGTTTCCGGGTCGTCGACTTCGCCCCGAGGTTCCTCCAGTTCGACCGCAGCTTCCGGCCCACACAGCTCTTCCGGCTGGTCGAGCCCTTGGAAGGCACTCCGCGGGTGACCGTTTCGTGCGACCCCAGGCTGGGGTGGTCGAAGGCGCGCCCCGAGCAGCTCCAGGGCTCCAACCACGTGCGCTACGAGGGCTTCGGGAGCCCGCTACGGCTGACCAGCGACATCCCGGTCTCGTACCTCGGCGGGCAGCCGTTCGCCTTGACGGAGAAGCGACACCTGGTGCTGACCTGGGGCGCTCCCATCGAGGAGCCCCTGGCCCCGCTCTTCGAGCGCTTCCTGGGAGAGACGGTCCGCTACTGGCAGCGCTGGGTGAAGCAGTGCAACGTGCCCCCGCTCTTCCAGCAGCAGGTGATCCGCTCCGCGCTCGCGCTCAAGCTCCACTGCTTCGAGGACACCGGGGCCATCGTCGCCTCGATGACCACCTCGGTCCCCGAGTCGGCCGACAGCGGGCGGACCTGGGACTACCGCTACTGCTGGCTGCGGGACGCGTACTACGCCCTGGCGGCGTTCCGCAGGCTCGGCCAGTTCGAGGAGCGCGAGCACTTCGTGCAGTACCTGCTCACCATCGCCGGCGGCGAGCCCGACCTCGACCTCGCTCCGCTCTACCGGATCGACGGCCGCAAGGACCTCGACGAGCGGGAGCTGCCGCCCGCGAGCTGGCCCGGCTACGAGGGGCACGGTCCCGTCCGCGTCGGCAACGCGGCGGCCCGGCAGCGCCAGTACGACGTCTTCGGAGAGATGGTGCTCGCGCTCTTCCCGGTGTTCCTCGACGACCGCTTCTCCGAGGAGCGCTCCCCCCAGACCCTGGAGGCTCTCGATCCGGCTGGCCCGGAAGGGCGTGGCGGCCGCCGGCAAGCCCGACGCCGGCATCTGGGAGTTCCGCAACGGGGACCGGCCGCAGACGTTCTCCAGCTTGATGTGCTGGGCCGCCGCCGACCGGGTCGCCCGCGTCGTCGCCCGCCACCGGCCTGCGCTCGAGGTCGAGTTCCGCTCCGCCGCCGACCAGATCCGCCAGATGATCGTGGAGAAGGCCTGGGCTCCGGACCTCGGCAGCTTCGCCTCGGCGTTCGGCGGCCGGGACCTGGACGCCTCGCTGCTGCAGATGGCGAGCCTGCACCTGCTGCCCCCGAACGATCCGAGGCTCGTCCAGACGGTCGACGCGGTGATCAAGGGACTGACCCAGGGTGGCTGGCTCATGCGCTACCGCGCCGACGACGGCTTCGGTGAGCCGACGGTGGCCTTCACGATGTGCACCTTCTGGCTCGCCGAGGCGCTGGCGGTCATCGGGCGGCCGGACGAGGCGCGACGGGTGGTCGAGAGCGCCTGCAGCAGCCTGTCGCCGCTCGGTCTTCTCTCCGAGGACTATGACGTCGCGCAGGGGCGGATGTGGGGCAACTACCCGCAGGCTTACTCGCACGTCGGCCTGATCAACGCGGCCTTCGCGGCGTCGCCCCGCTGGGCGGAGCTGATGTAGGCCTCCTGCGCGATCGCTCGGCGCCTTCGCCGCCGGTCAGGCCGCGGTGCGGACGTGGATTCGCGTTCCGCGGCGACAGCAACGGCCGCCGACGCGAATCTCCTCGAAGCGGCCGATGGGACGCGCGGCGGAGAGAATGAGCTGGCCGCCCTTGCTCTCGACATGCGCGTCTGCCTCCGCCGCAGAGGCCGCACGAGCGGAGCGCAAGGGGGGCGCCGGCGCGACCCAGTCCGCCCCGATCTGCCAAGGGCGCCTGGCCCCGCGACCGGCGGGCTCCGCGTCGGCGAGGTGACCCAGAATCTCGCCCTCGTCGATGGGCCGCAGCGCATGGGCGGAGTGGCCCCTGGAAGGCGTCCACCGCCCGCTCATCGTCGAGCGGACGGGGGGGAGCCCGCGGGCCGCGCGCGCAAGGCCCGCCGAGAGAATGGCATCGAGCAACGCCGTGTCGTCCCAGCCGGCAAGGCGAGCGGCCAGGACCATCGTGCCGCAGTCGCAGGACTCCGGACCGACCTCGAGCGAGCAGTTGGCGTTGACCTCGATGACGAAGGGCCGCCCCGCCTCGTCGAGGCGAAGGTCCACTCGTCCGTAGCCGTCGCCGCCGAGAGCCTTCCAGGCCGCCTGGGAGATCTCCACGACCTCGGTCTCGAGCGCCGGGGCCAGCGAGGCTCGACCGACGCGGACGTCCCGATACTCGTCGCTGTTCGGGTCGTGCTTGCTGCGCAACGTCCGGACCGCCGGACGGCCCTCGAAGGTCCGGCCGAACTGGAACTCGACGGGCGGGAGGACCCGCGGGGTGTCCGCCGGGCCGATGACGCCGACCGAGAAGCTCGCGGCCTGGCAGGAACTGCTCGACCAGGACGTCGCCGTCGCCCGCCAGGCGAGCGCGGCGAATCGCGGCGGGGAGCTGGGCCGGGCCGGTCACCACGCTCCGACGGTCGATGCCGAGCGAGCCGTAGCCCTCCCGTGGCTTGACGATCACCGGGAAGGAGAGCGCCGCGGCATCGACCAGGTCCTCGCTCGCGTAGACCCAGCCCGCCGGCACGGGCACGTGGCTACGGGCCAGGGTTCGGCGGACGCGGGCCTTGTCGATGGAGAGCAGGTACGGGTCCACCGAGCAGCCCGTGAACGGGATCCCGAGGTGCTGCAGCAACGCGGGGGCGCTGGGCCCGACCGCGCCGTCGATGCCGGACCCGTCGCAGAGGTTGATCACGGCGTCGACCGACTGCAGAGCGGCGGGCAAGTCCGCCAGGTTGTCGAACGTGGCGCCGTAGAAGCGGACGTCATGGCCGAGCTTTCGCAGCAGGCAGGCAATGGGCTCGACCGCGGCCTGGTCTTGATCGGGCAAGTCGTCCGAGGCGATTCCGCGGCGGATGCCGCGCGTGTCGCAGTACAGAACCGTCAGACGCACGTCGCCTCCTGGTGGCGAATTCGAAGGACGAAGACCTGAAAGGCTTGCGGCGGCGGGCGAGGACGGCTTCTGTCACGCGCAGCGGCAAGCGGAGCCTGGCAGGGGTGAGCACGTGGCATTTCGACCTCCGGAGGACTGGGCGCAGCCCTGGCCGCGCTTCTCGCGCGACTCCCGGATGGCGGCCCGACCACCGGCAATGCCTGCGGCGGTGAGTCGCCGCACCCTTGGGGGCAACCTAGCGTGAGCGCCGCAAGCCGCGCAATCGCGTTCACGGAGCGCGCGAAGAGGGCACCGCTGGAGCGAGGTCCTCGTCGGTCCGGCAGCAACGCAGGCAGGCGACGTCGCAGTGGAAACCTTCCCTTCGAGAGACTTCGTGCGCGGACCATGAGCCTCAGCGGCAAGTGATGGGCAACACCGGCCGCCTCAAGTCGCTCGATACGTGGCCTGCCTTCGGCCATCCGTGACGGCAAGGCCCGCAACGACGAAGACCATGCCGATGAGGTGGACGTGGCAAGGCTCGCTGGCCGCCTGACGCGGGAAACGCCGCCGGAACGTGTCGCTGCCGTAGCCGCCGTCCACCAGGTCACTGAAGCAGGTCTTGAGCATGCTCCAGGGCAGCTCGACGAGGTCCTTGGGCCTCTCGCTGAGCTGTACCAGGAGGCCCGGGTCGCCTGCGTAGTGGCGTCGGGTGCAGGGGTGGTCGACCGCGAGGACGGGGTGCTGCGCCGCTCCTGGGCTCCCAAGGTTGGAGCCCGGCTCGAGAGAACGGCGAATCTTGGCCTGTGCCTCGGCCCACGTCATGGCATTCGACCGGATGAAAGCGACCGCGGGGATTCACGTCGGGGCGAGCGGCCTGGGGCCCGAGGCTCGGGGAGGAGGGGGAATGCCGCCCGAGCCGTTCCCCAGGCCGCTCATGACTCGCGCAGAGGGCGAGCGGCCGGGGGGGCCGACTCTCGAGAGGAGGAATTCCACCCGATAAGACCCCCGGCCGCTCAGAAGCGTCAGTTGCAGCTGCAGCCGACGGCGGCCGTGGCGCTGTTGCGCGGGGCCGGCGTCGCCGTCGTGAAGTCCTGGCTGTTGTCCCCGGTGTCGGTGCAGCCGTCGTTGGCGCGCAGCGCCGCCTTGGTCGCCGACAAGGCCGGCACCGCCGAGCCTTCGTGGCAGTTCGAGGAGCCGAAGCCCACGAGGTCCACGAGGTCGGCGAGCTGCGGGCACGCTCCGGTGGGGACGACGTTGCTCTTGAGCAGCAGGACCTTGCCGTCGGTCGCGGACAGGTTGATGGTCCCGGTCGCATCCGCGGTGGGCAGCGCGCTGCCGGTCGTCCCGCCCGCCTGCTGGACGAGGAAGTAGCGCCCGGGCTGCAGGGTGCCGGAGAGCGCGGTGGCGTTCGCCCAGGTGGTTCCCGAGGCGGAGCCATAGCGCAGGTACCAGCCCGAGAGGTCGACGGGGCTGGCGCCGCGGTTGTGGAGCTCGATGAAGTCGTTCTTGAAGGCGGCTCCGGTGTTCCCGCCGGCGCCGTACACCTGGCTGATGACCACCGAGAGCTCGCAGGGCGTGCTCTTGACGTCGATGCTGGCGGACGCGGTCAGCGCGCCCGCGGAGGCGGTGAGGGTCACGACCGCCTCGGTCGCCGGAGCGACGAAGTCGAAGGCGGCGCTGCTGCTGCCCGCGGCGATGGTCACGTTGGCGGGGACCAGGCCATCGGTGGCGCTGAGATCGACGAGGAGATCTCCGGAGGTCGGCACGTCCAGCGTGACCGCCAGGTGCAGCGTGCCGGCCGGGAGGACGGTCGCGGAGGCCGGCACCAGCGAGAGGAGCGAGGGCTGCGGCCGCTGGACGTCGAGCGTCGCGGTGTTGGACGTCAGCCCTCCGCCGGAGGCGCTCACCGTGATCCCCGAGACCTCGGCGGGACCTGCCGTGAACACGAAGTGGGCGTTGTCCATGTTCGCGGGGATCGTGACCGTGGCGGGCACCGCCCCAAGGGCCGACGAGCTGAGGGTGACCTCGAAGCCGCTCGGCGGCGCCGGCTGGTCGATGCTGACCGTCATCGGCAGCGAGCCGTTCGGGGCGAGCGTCGCCGAGGAGGGGCTCAGGGTCAGCGTGGTCGGCGGTATGGGGTCGATGACGGCGACGGAGCCCTGGAAGGTGTCGGCGCCGAGCGTGGCGGTGACCGTGACCGACGAGCCGGCGGCGGTGGCGTTGAAGGTGATGGCCGCCATCGTCTGGCCCGCGGGGACGGTGACCTGGCCGCCGACGACCTCCAGGCCCGCCGAGTCGCTCGAGACCGCGACGACGGTTTCGGTGAGGACGGGGGCGACGAGCTTCACGGAGAGGGGCTGCGGGAAGGTGACCGAGTTGCTCGAGCCCACGAAGATCGAGGCGCCGGTCGCGGGGACGACCGCCGCCAGCCTGGCCGGCGCGGGCGGGGCGGCCTGATAGTCGGAGGCGCCGCGGGGCTCCACCTTCGAGTTGTTGAAGTCCCAGTGCAGGATGCCCGTGACCGCCCCGTAGGTGTCGCCGGCGCTGGGCTTCATCGGCAGGTGGTAGAGGAAGTCGTGCACGCGCACGGCGCTCGCGGTTCCCGCCGTACCGACGGTGAACTCATAGGGCGCGGTCTTGTCCGAGGCGTCGATCGTCGGATTCGGGTCGAAGACGGTCACGTTCTGCACGGTGACGAGGACGCCTTCGAGCGCGGCGGCGCGCGAGCCTCCGGTGGCGATCTGGGCGGTGTCCGAGATGACCACGGGCAGAGGCGTGGCCTCGCCGGCAGAGGCGTCGACGGTGTAGGTGGCCTTCGTCAGCTCCATCTCGTCGTAGAACTTCGTCACCGTGGCCGTCGAGAACGACACGCGGTCGCCGAGCTTGATCGCGGGAGACGGGGTGCCCGCGGTGTAGACGTAGACCCCCGAGTAGTCGGCGCCGGAGTAGCCGGGGTCGCCGTCCTTGACCTGCACGAAGAAGCCCTTGGTCCCGATGGCGGTGACGATGGCGTTCTTGAGGGAGGTGGTGTCGCCGTCCTTCAGGGTGCCGTTCTTCACCTGGTAGATGGTGCCGGGGCACGCCGCGCTGCCGGGATTGGCGCTCGCCGGGCAGGGGTCGCAGGCGTCGCCCTTGCCGTCGCCGTCCTGGTCCGCCTGGCCGGGGTTGGCGATCGAAGGGCAGTTGTCGCCGGTGTTCGGGAAGCCATCGCCGTCCGCGTCGTTCGGGTCGACGTGGGGGCACACGGTCGTGTTGGCCGAGAGCGGGCAGGGGTCGCAGGCGTCGCCCTGCCCGTCCTGATCGGAGTCCGCCTGCTTCGCGCCGTCCATGGGGCGGATGGGGTTGAAGACGCTGGGGCAGTTGTCGAGCCCGTCGGCGATGCCGTCGCCGTCCATGTCCCCCACCTTCGGGGTCCCGTCGTACGAGTTCGAGCCGCTGACGGAGGCGACGACGGGGCAGCCGGCGCCGGTGCTGGTGCAGCTGCGCGACGGCTGGCACGAGGGCTCGTTGGTCGGAGCGCCGCAGAAGAAGAGCGGGTACTTGCTCTGCTCCGAGGCGGTCAGCGCGGACAGGCTCTTGCTCAGCTCGCGCTGGACGCACACGCGCTTGTCGACGCCGCACACCGACAGCGTCTCGCACTGGCTGGCCTGCGCCAGGGCGGAGACCGCGTTGGCGTCGCCGTAGAGGACCTTCCCCGCCCGGAGCACCAGCGCCACGCTCGAGGGGCTCGCCTCGATGACCGCGCGGTGGTCGACGTGGCCCTTCTTGGCGAAGACGGAGATGTCCGCGACGAGGCCGGGCTTGAGGATGCCGATCACATCGTCGGTCGCCGTGGCGCGCGCGGCGTTGGCGGTCACCAGCATCCACAGCTGCTCGTCGGAGAGGAAGTGGTCGAAGTAGGTGTCGTTGAGGTCCGCCGCGCACTGCAGCTCGCGCAGCAGGTTCATCGACCCCGAGGGCAACCAGTCGGTGCCCAGCGCGACGAGGACGCCCATGCGCATGTACATGGGGATGGAGGCGGTGTCGCCGTAGAGGCTGACGTTGGAGCGGGGCGACCAGATGAGGCGCGCCCCCTGGGCGGCGATGAGCGAGGCGTCCACCGGCGTGGCGGCGATGCCGTGGATGAAGGAGGTCTTGGCGGTCATGAGCTGGTGCGCGCCGCCGGTCGTCGACTCGGAGCAGACGAACTCGTTGTGGGCCGCCGAGTTGATGCCCTCGCCGATGTGCGGGAGGTAGGCGTCGATGGAGCCTCCAGCCCGGGTCGTTGAAGTTGTAGCCGCAGCCGGAGGTGATGAGCGTCCCGCTGGAGTCGCCCAGCGGGAAGGTGTCGAAGAGGACCGCGGTCTGGCTCAGGCCCTCCTCGAGGTTCGCCTTGTCCAGGTTGCGCAAGAGGCCGGCCGCGCCGCCGCTCCCCACGGTCGAGGTCGCGCCGCCGAGGACGAAGCGCAGCTCGGCGAAGTCCACCGTGTCGGTCGTCGCCCCGCCGCTGATGCTGTACTTGCTCTGCAGGTTGGTGTGGCCGTTCTGCCCGCGGCGCCAGTTGTGGCGGTGCTCGAACCGCTCGTCGGTCGGCGGAGGCGGGGGGCTGTTGGCGTAGGTGATGTGGTCATGGGTGTTGATGAGGCCGGGGGAGATGACCGCGTCCGGGCAGGTGATGGCGGTGGCGCCGGCCGCCTGGGCGCTGCAGTCGCAGTCGACGCAGGCGATCTTGCCGGTCTCGTCCACCAGGACCTGGCCGCCGCGGTAGACGACGCCGGGGACGAGCACGGTGCCGGTGAGGAGGATCTTGGAGTTGGTGCCGGCGGTCGTGTCGCACGTGGCCCCGCTGGTCGTCGGGGGCAGGTTGTCGTTGCAGAGCTCGACGACGATTCCCGGGACGCTGCCCGCGTCGCCCACGCTCGCATCCGCCGCCGGCTTCCCCGCATCGGCGCCGGCGCTGCCGACGTCCGGCGCGGGCTGGCCGGCGTCGGCGGGCGTCGACGCCGCGTCGGGCCAGGGCTCGGACGCGTCGGATGGAGCGGCCGAGGCATCCTCAGGTTCGGCGCCGGCGTCGTGGAGGCTCCTGCCCCGCATCCGCGGGCTCGACCGCAGCGTCCACGCCCTCCGGCGCGGCGTCCGGCGCTCCGGTCTCGGCATCCGCTGGAGCCTGCGCGGCGTCCAGCGGCGCGAGCGCGCCATCGGTGGCGGCCGTGGCGGCGTCGGGAGGGCTGGAAGCGTCCACGTTCGCTCCAGCGTCCTCGGGCCCGGTGGGGGCCTCGGGGCACCCGGCGACGAGGAGGATGGCGGCGAAGAGGCAGGCATGGGAGCGGAGCATGGGGTCCTCGTTTCGTGGGCTACGGAGGCATCAGAAGCGGAGGCTGCAGCAGCCGTTCCCGTCCAGGCAGACGTTCGAGCTGCTCGCGGCCGTCTCGCACTTGGAGCGCTCGCCTTCGCGGTTGCACGTGCAGCTCCAGCTCGAAGCGGAATCGGTGCGCGAGCAGTCCGCGCTCAGCGTGCGGGCGCCGCAGGTACAGGTGGTCGAACAGACGGTGGGAAGGAAGGAGGTGGAGCAGCTCAACGGGACCTGGGCCACCCGGAAGGTCAGGCGGTCGAGCGAGCCACAAGGGTCTGCGCTGAAGGTCCCGGTGAGGGTGGCGCCGCTGGCCAGAGCGACGGAGTAGCGGCCCTGGGCTCCCTCGCCGGCCTTGAACGCCGAGAGCGTCACCGTCCCGGAGCTGGCCGTGACGACCGGGCCTTCCGAGTCGTCCTTCACGTAGAGCGACAGCGACGCGGCTTCCGGCACCCGGTAGGTCCCAGGCTCCGCGCCCGTCACCGACAGCACGAGGAAGCGTCCCGACGACGGCATCCCGAGCCTCGTACCCGGGTCGCAGAGGTCTGCGCTCTCGAACCCCTGGCAGAGGTCGGCATCGTCGGAGATGACGACCCGGGTCGTCTTTCGGGCGTCGGCTCCGCTGCTCCAGAAGAGCGTGGCCCTGGGGTCCAGCTCGAAGCTGCCGACTTTGACGGGGCTGCTGCCCGGGCTGCAGGAAGCAGCCAGAACCAAGGCGGGGAGCCAGTCGAAGCGCAGGCGCACAGGGCAGGTCGATTCCGGCGAAGTGAAGTGAGTGGCCAGGATGGGCAGTCGAAGGCGGTCGCACGTTGAGGTCGCCATGCGGACCTTCGCCCGAGGTGTCCGGCCTCGGGTCCTGGCCACTCGAGCCGAGGGGTTAGCAAGGCACGTGCCCGGGGTCGGGCGCGTCGGGATCGAGGAGCTTGCGGACGAGGCGGAGCAGCTCGCCCTCGGGCCACGGCACCGTGAAGAGGGCGTCGAAGACCCGGGCCGGGCCGTCCAGGCGCGCTTCGATCGGAGCCCGGCGGGAGAGGAGGACGCGCCGGGAGGAAGGGAGGTCGCGCCGCACCTCGCGCAGCAGGGCGAGCGCCTCGTCGTTGGGCTCTTCGCCCCGGTCGACGACCACTGCGCAGAAGGACTTGCCCACCGTGCGGAGCCTGTCGCGGGCGAGGGCGCCGGTCGCGAGGGCCACCACGTCGCACCAGGGGCCGAGCTCCCCTCGCGATCCGCGCCCGAATCCAGGGCTGATCAGCAATCACCAAGATCTGCCGCTTCATCCAGTCATCCCAGGGTGCCAGCGCTCGAGCTGTCGGAGAGGTGCCGCCCGAGCGAACTGGCGCGAGCGGTGCACCGGCGATGCCAGAACGGCGCCGGCCAAGCCGAACGGAAGCGGCCGGCAAGCGTGGCAAGATGCGAGGGAGCGTGGCGCGATGCAACGCTGGCTGGGTTCCATGACGCGCTCGACCATTGCGGCGGTGGCGCTGGTTTCGGTGGCTCTGGCCGCGGTGGTGGTGGTGTCCCTGAACTGGTCGACCCGCGACCGCGCCAACCTCGAGCTGCGGCTGGTCGCCGAGCAGCGCGAGCAGGTGGCGCGGGCGGCCGTGGAGATCGCCTCCGACTTCGCCGACATCGGCAAGGACCTGACGGTCACCGCCCAGCTCATCAAGGACGCCGGCTCCATCGAGGAGAGCCGGCGCGCGCTCGCGGCGCTGCTGGCGGTCGTGAAGCCGTACCAGATGATGCACCTCTACGACGACTCGCTGACGCGGGTCCTGGGCGTCACCGACCCGCTGGCCAACCACGACGTCGACCGCTATCGCGGGGCCCTCGCCGACGCGGCCCGGCGCGCCATGGCGGAGCCGGACGGTGAGGTGGTCACCTCGCCCCCGGTGGAGGGAGACGCCACGGGTTGGCTCCGGGCCTTCGCCACCGCCTTCACCCAGGCCAACGGCAAGCGGGCGGCGCTGGTCGTCCTCGCGCACACCGCGCACTACTTCGGCCGGCTCAAGCTGATGGCCCGCTCGTCGATGACCCACCTGCTGGTCATCGGCCCCTACGGCAGGGTCAACCCGGCGATCGACCCGGAGTTCGCCCAGGCGTTCCAGAGCACCCAGGCGCGCTCGCCGGCGGTGATCGGCGCGCTGGCCGAGCGGATGCGGCGCCACGAGCAGGACTCGGTCGTCGTCAGCGAGGCGGAGGCCGCCGCGCTCGGGCTCGGCGAAGCCAAGGCGGTCGTCGCCTTCGCTCCGGTCAAGGTGCCGGGCGGCGACGAGTGGACGGTGGCGGCGGTCACCAGCATGGCCTACCTGCGCTCGGAGCAGTGGGCGAACGCGCTCCGGGTGCTCCTGACCTCCGGGGCCATCGCGTTCCTGCTGGTGGCGTTCGGCCTCTACTTCGTCGTCGCCTCGCGGCGGGCCATCGCCACCCGCGAGCGGCTGCGCCACGCGGAGCGCCTGGCGCACCTCCACGAGAAGACCGAGAAGATCCTCAACACCATCCCCACGGCGGTCCTGGTCCTGTCCGAGGACGGGCGCGTCACCTCGGTCAATCGAGCGTTCAAGGAGCGCCTGGAGCGGCCCGTCGAGGGGCTTCGGCTCGAGCAGGCCTTCGCGCAGGCGCCAGCGCAGGTCGGCTCCGGGCTGGCGGCGCTGGCCGCGAAGGTGCGCTCCTCGGGACTGGCGACGAGCCTGCGCGGGAAGGGGAGCGAGCTCTTCGGCAGCGAGGGCGAGTACGCCATCCAGGCGGTGCCGCTGCAGCCTGGCTCGGAAGACGCCCGGGTCATCGTGGTGTTCGAGGACCTGAGCGAGGTCAAGGCGATGGCCGAGCAGCTCTCGCGCGCCGAGAAGCTCGCGACCGTCGGCGTGCTCGCCGCCGGCATCGCGCACGAGATCGGCACGCCGCTGAGCGTGGTCCGCGCCCGAGCCGAATACCTGTCCGGCAAGGTCGGCCCCGACCAGACGCTCCTGGCGAGCCTCAAGGTCATCGTCGAGCAGATCGACCTGGTGGCGCGCACCATCCGGCAGCTGCTCGACTTCTCGCGGCCGCGGACGGTGGCGGCCCGCTCCGTCGAGTTCCTGGCGGTGGCCCAGGGGGTCGTCGAGCTGCTCAGGTTCGAGGCGCAGCGGCGCAAGGTCAGCCTCAAGGTCTCCATTCCGCCAGGGCTGCCTCAGGTCTCGGCCGACCCCGACCAGCTCCAGCAGGTGCTCGTCAACCTGGCCATGAACTCGCTCGATGCCTGCGGCGCGTCCGGGACCATCGAGCTTCTCGGCGAGCTCGGTGGGGCCGGTGACCACCGCCGGCAACGCCATGCTGCGCATCGAGGTGGCCGACGACGGCGCCGGGATCGCCGAGGACCACCGGCTCCAGGTCTTCGACCCCTTCTTCACCACCAAGAAGCGCGGGCAGGGGACCGGCCTCGGGCTGACGATCGTGGCACAGATCGTGCGAAGCCACGGGGGCCACGTCGAGATCGAGAGCAGCACGAAGTCCGGGACGCGGGTGGTCGTGCACTGGCCCGTCGCGTCGGAAGCGGTGAGGGAGCCGAACCATGGCGTCGCCTAGGGCCCACATCCTGGTCGTCGATGACCACGTCGAGATGGCGCGGGTCTTGGGAGACCAGCTCACGGACTCGGGCTACCGGGTGCGCCTCGCCTCCGGCGGCGAGGAGGCCATCGCCCTGGTCCGGGAGAAGCTCTTCGACGTCGTCATCTGCGATCTGAGGATGGAGAAGGCCGACGGGTTCGACGTGCTCGAGGCGGCCAAGGCCACCGAGCCTCCGCCTGCGGTCCTGCTCATGACCGCCTTCGGCGCCATCGACACCGCGGTCGAGGCCATCAAGCGCGGCGCCTACCACTACGTCGCCAAGCCCTTCGCCTACGAGGAGCTGCTGGTCTTCGTGCAGCGCGCCCTGCGCGAGCGGCAGCTGACCGACGAGAACCGGGCCCTGCGGCGGATGGCCGAGCAGCGCGTGGGCCTGGGGGCGATGGTGGGCAAGAGCAGGGCGATGCTCAACCTCTTCGAGGTCGTCGAGCGGATCGCCGCGTCCCAGGCGCCGGTGCTCGTCCGCGGCGAGAGCGGGACGGGCAAGGAGCTGGTCGCCAGGGGCATCCACCACCACAGCCCGCGCAAGGACAGCCCGTTCGTCGCCGTGAACTGCACGGCGCTCTCCGAGCAGCTCCTGGAGAGCGAGCTCTTCGGTCACGTCCGCGGGGCCTTCACCGGCGCGACGACCACCCGGCGCGGGCTCTTGGTCGAGGCCGACGGAGGCACGCTCTTCCTGGACGAGATCGGCGACATGGCGCCGGTCCTCCAGACCAAGCTCCTGAGGGTCCTCGAGGACGGCGAGATCCGGCCCGTGGGCGCCGACACTTCACGGAAGGTGGACGTGCGCATCGTGGCCGCCACGAACCAGGACATCGAGGCGCGCATCAAGGAGGGGAAGTTCAGGGCGGACCTGTACTTCCGCCTCAACGTCCTGCCGGTGGTCATCCCCGCGCTGCGCGACCGGCCCGAGGACATCCCCTCGCTCGTCGCCCACTTCCTCGAGCAGGCGAGGGCCCGGTACTCGGCGGCGAAGGTCCGGAAGGTCTCCGAGGCGGCCTTGCACGCGCTCTCGCGCTTCTCCTGGCCGGGAAACGTGCGCGAACTCGAGAACGTGGTCGAGCGAGCCGTCATCGTCTGCGGCAAGGAGTCGGTCGAGCTCGCGGACCTGGCCAACATCGCGCCGGGCCTGACCGAAGGACCTTCGCCCCTCGACGCGGCGAAGCAGTCGCTCGTCACGCTCCGCCAGCTCGAGGCGGAGTACATCCGCCACGTGATCGACCGCTGCCAGGGGAACAAGACGAAGGCCGCCGAGATCCTGGGGATTGACGTCTCCACGATCCATCGGCGCGAGCGGGAGCGAGAAGACCCCGTCCGCTGACCGGCGCAGATTGCAAGGCCGGGAAGCATCTTGCCACGCTCGGGCCAGCCTCCGAGCCCTGCGCGCCTGGTATGTGGATTGCTGCGAAGCGCAGGGATGCAGGGCAACCACGACATCGGTCGAGGGAAGCTCGAGTCGGCCGGCGCGCGGGTCGTGATGCTCCCGGTTCGCCCGGCGGCGGCAGCCGCGAGCATCAGGGTCGCCGTGCCGCTCAGGTTCCGGATCCTGTGGGGTGTCGTCGCTTTGGGAGGCGCGGGGCTCGTCGCGTGGATGAGCGCTGAGCGGCTCGAGAGCGGGTCCTTGCGTGGAGCGGTCGCCGCCGTCGGCTGCATCTACGTGGCGTTGGGGCTCTTCGGGCTGGTGCGCAGCGAGCTGTGCATCCCGCTGGCGCTGGCGCTGAGAGGCAGCGCCTCGAGCGAAGCGTCGGCGGACGCGGAAGTCCTCCCGTTCCCGAGGCGCCTGCCGGAGCCCTGAATGGCGATGCCGATGCTTCAGCTCTGCCTGGGGATCGCCTGCGCGTCGGCCGGAGGCTGGCTGCTCACGAGCGGGCTGGTCGGGCTGGGGCGGCGGCTGGAGCTCCCGCACGTGCTGTCCGGGCGCACGCTGCTGGCCCTGGCCACGACGATCCCCGTGGCGACGATCGCCGCGGTGGCGAGCGCCCAGCGGCAGACCGAGTTCGCCGTGGCCTTCGTCCTCACCACGGTCGTGCTCAACGTCCTCGCGCTGCTCCAGTCCTGCTTGTCGACCGGCAGCTCACCCTTCGCAGGGCCCGGCGGGCTGGCGGTGGCGTGCCTGTTCCTGTTGGCGGCCGCAGGCGTGTGGACGCTGCCGGCCGTCTCCGGCGCGGGCGAGAGCATCAGTGCCTGGGGGCTCTTGCTGGTGGGCGCGGCCTACCTGTTCTTCGACGGCCTGGTGAAGCTGCACGACCGGAACGTCTACTCCGAGGTGCGCAGCGTCCTCGTCGAGAACCAGAGCGCCCCGGGCAGCTCGGCCTGGGCCATCGGCGCCGAGACGCTGCTCGGCGGTGCTGCGGTCGCCGCCGGCTCGGTCCTGGTCACCGCCTATGCCGGCGTCGCCGAGGCGGGCGTCCGCGTGCCGGTGGAAGCGGCCGGGGCCGTGGCCGCCGCGGGGGTCGCGCTCCCAGGCCTCGTCGCAGGTTGGCGGGCCATCAAGGACGGCGTCGCGGACATCGCCATGGAGAACACGCTGGGCCGGGTGGTCTTGAGCATGACCCTGGCGCTGGGCCTCGCCGGCGCGATCTGGCCGTCTCCGGTGATCGCCGCGCAGCGCTGGGCGAGCGTGCCCATCGCGGCGGTGGCGCTGGTCGCCTGCGGCATCTCGGCGGTCCGCGCGCGGCACGCCGAGAGCTGGAGCCTGGAGTGAGCAAGGCCATGGCCCATCGATCACCGCCGCCGAGCGCGCTCGAGAACGGGTGGGCGGTGCTCGCCGCCTGGTACGACGGGCTCCCCCGCTCGCTGTACGGCTTCTGCGAGGACCAAGGGCCGGGTCCCCTCGCCGCCAAGTCCGTGGGGCGCGCCCTGGCGGAGGTCGTCGAGTCCAGCCGGCGGTACTTCAGCTTCCTGGGACCGTGGCTCCCGAGGGCCCTCGCGCAGCCGAGCTCGGAAGACCCGGGCTCGGCGGCGAGCCGGCGGCTCGCGCTACTGGGGTACCTGAACGTCGTGCGCTGCTCGCGCATCGCCTACGCGGTGGACGCGATCGAGGCGGAGCGGCAATGGCTGCCGTGGCTCGCGACGGCCGTCGAGGCGCTCGACGCCGAAGGGCGCCGGACGCTGGCGCTGGCCTTCGCGGCGCATCCAGCGCTGCAGGCGACGGCTCCGGTCGCAGGCGCTGGCGAGCTTGCGAAGGGCTCTCGGCCTGGCTTGCCCAGTTCGACGGCGACGGCCGCTCGGACAGCGGCTGGCAGGAGCTGCTCCTCGCATTCCCGAGCCTGCTCGAGCGCGGGCAGATGAGCTGGGGGGAGCTGTTCTGGGCGGCGCGGGCCGAGCTGTCGGTCAAGCGCGGTCAGGCGATCCCGGAGGTCACCGCTTGCCTGGGCGGGATGCTGGGAGTCCGGCTGGCCACAACCCCGGCTCCGGACGATCACTTTTCGCTGGGGGCCGTGAAGGACCTCCTGGACTTCCTGAAGAAGGCGTAGCGGCAACGCTGGCGGGCTCCCGCCTGCTGCGACGTGGCAGGTCGGCCTCGGGCGTGACGCCGGTCACCACGTGACTGGCGTCACGCGGTGGAGTCTCAGGCCGACGCCGGAGGGGTGCCAGCTAACCGAAAATGGCCAAACAGGCCGCCTGAGCCCCGCCAAGCCGGCTGGGAGCCTGCTTGGTGGCTTAGGCCCATTTCAATACCTCTGACCCTTGCCGAGGCCCAAGGCGAGCCGCCTGGAGGCCTTGGAGGGCCGTTTCTGGCGATCTGCAACATCGCGAACTTACAGGTGTTTTTGGGCCGTCCTCGGAGGACGCGGACGTGACGCCTGTCACAGGGCTCCAATCGATTGAAGCCGCCCAGTAGCGTTGGAGCAGCTACTCCTCCAGATTCGCCGAAGGCAACCAGCGAACCCCCTCCCGCGGTTTGGGAGGGGGCAGGGGGAGGGCTCGGAAGGGGCAGGGGGCCGCGCGTACCTCACGGCCCCAGCGGCACCTGGTCGACCTTCGCCCCCAGCACGAAGTCGGCCTCGCTCAGCCCGTCGATCTTGTGCGTCCAGATGGTCACCACCACCTTGCCCCACGACAGCGTCAGGTCCGGGTGGTGCCCTTCCTGCTCGGCGAGCGCTCCGACCTTGTTCACGAACGCCAGCGCGCTGACGAAGTCGGGGAACTTGAAGGCGCGCTCCAGGTGGTGCTCGTTGACCACCTTCCAGTCCGGAAGCTGCTTCGCGAAGTGGTCCAGCTGGAAGCCCCACAGCTTCGGCGTGCCCGCGCTGCAGGGGACGCACTTCTTCTTCGCCAGCTCGGTCTCAGACATGCGCCTCACCTTCGTTCCTGCGGGCAGCCCGCGCCCGTAGACGCTCCAGGTCGTCCGCCGCCATCTCCACCATGCCCAGCCGGCGCCCGGGGACGATCGCCTCGCCGTGGAAGTCGCTGCCCGCGGTCGGCACCAGGTCGAACTCCCGCGCCAGCTGCAGCACGTGGTCGCGCGTGTGCGCCGGGTGGTCCGGGTGCGCCACCTCCAGCCCCGCGAGCCCTTCCTCCTTGAGCACGGTGAGGTCGGCGCGGGTCAGCTTGTTCACCGCCAGGTGCGCCACCGTCGCCGCGCCTCCCGACTTGCGGATGAGCGCGATGGCCTCGGCGGAGCTGAGCTTGTAGCGCTGGACGTAGCCCGGCTTGCCCGCCCCGATGTGCTTCTCGAACGCATCGCGGACGTCCTTGGCCCAGCCGTGCGCCATCAGCACCTGCGCCAGGTGCGGGCGGCCCAGGTTCTCGCCGCCGCTGGCGCGCACCACCTCGTCGAACTCCACCGGCATCCCCAGCTCCGCCAGGCGCGCCACCATCTTGTGCATCCGCTTCTCGCGCTCGGTCCGCAGCAGCGTGGACAGCCCCTGGAGGGCGGGCTCGGCCGGGTCCACGAAGTGCCCCAGGATGTGCGTCTCCTTGCCGTTGACGAAGGCCGACAGCTCGATCCCGTTGACCAGCTCGAGGCCCGCCTCGCGCGCGGCGCGCGAAGCCTCGGCGAGCGACGCGACGGTGTCGTGGTCGGTGACGGCGAGGGTTCGCACGCCCGCTTCCTTCGCCTTCTGGATGAGCTCGGTGGCCGAGTGCTGCCCGTCGGAAGCCGTGGTGTGCGAGTGGAGATCGATCATGGAGGCCCAGGCTCTTTCGATGCCCCCGCGTCGAGAGGGGTTTCCCGGAATCTCGACATCGGGGGGGAGATTCTCTATGTCATGGTTCCGACGCCCGGGCGATCGTGCCGGCGCCGGGCCGTCGTGCCGGCTGGACCGCAGGCTGGAGGTCGGATGCAGCACACCCTGAAGATCAGCCGGAAGATCGACTACGGGCTGCGCGCGATGATCTTCCTAGCGTCGATCCCCAGCGGGGAGATCGTCCCCTTCCGGGAGATCGCCCGGCGCATGCAGATCCCCGAGGAGTTCGCCGCCAAGATCCTCAAGACGCTGGCCACCAAGGGCTTGGTCAAGGCCACCCGCGGCAAGCTGGGCGGCTACTCGCTGGCGAAGCCGATGAGCGACATCAGCTTCCTGGACGTCATCGAGGCGGTCGAAGGCCCGGTGGTCGTCAACCTCTGTCTGGACCACAAGAGCGACACCTGCAAGCTGACGCCGTCCTGCACCATGTACTCGGTCTGGAAGCTGGGGCAGGAGCGGATGCTCGAGGTCTACCGCGAGGCGACGCTCGACAAGCTGGTCATGCAGTCGCTGCCGCCCAGCCTGCGCTCGATGTTGCCGCCGACCGAGAGCGTCTAAAGCGAAGAGCCCGCGATCGCTCGCGGGCTCTCTGCGCCTTCAAGTTTGAACGGCTCCGCTCACTGCAGGCTGGGGCTGACGACGTAGCTCGCCTCGCCCGTGCGGCCGTTGGCGTCAGTGACCGTGAGCTTGATGATGTGCTGTCCAGACTTCGAGTAGGTCAGCGTGGTGATGGGTGAAGTCGAAATCCCATCCGGAGAGAGGCTCGCGCTGCCATCCTGGGGGTTCCTCAGCTCCCACTTGTAGGTGAGGCCGGTGTAGATGCGCTTGTCCTCGGCGCACATGCCGTTCTCGTCGAACTTGTAGGTGGGCGAGAAGCTGGACTCGCCGCTGATGTCCACGGACGCCGAAGCGACGCCGCCGGTGGGGAGCTTGACGTTGCATGTACCGACCATCGGGCAAGTCGTGTCGGTGCACGGACAGGTGGCCGGGGTGCCCTGGGCGCGAACCTCGATGGCGGCCGTGGGCTTGGACTCGCAGATGGCCGTGGCCTTGAGCTCCATGAGCAGGCCGTTCGGGTCGGGGTAGGACGGGTCGGTGCTGAGCACGTTCATGTTGGTGCTGAAGATGCCGCCCGCGACGTCGCTGGTGAACTTGAGGCAGGCCGTGAAGCTCTCGCCAGGCTTGATGACGGTGTTCGGAGCGAAGGGCTTCGCCTCGGGCTCGCAGCCGGCCGGCAGCGGGTTGGTGCTCATCACGGTGAAGGCCTTGCGGGAGTCGTCGATGACGAGGTCCTTGATGGTCAGGTCCAGCTGGCCGGCGTAGGTCTCCTCGTTCCGGAGGAGCAGCGTCTCGAAGTGCGGGTTGTGGTCCAGCGGCGTCCCGCCGACCGCGGCGTTGAAGTCGATGGCGGTGGTTGGGAAGGTCCTGAGGATTGCCCACGAGCCGCCCCGCAGCTCGGCTTCGGCGGTGCCGGCATCGGATTCGACGACGAGCGTGTCGTTGCACTGATCGATCGTGGCGAGCAAGGGACCGGGGCAGGCCGGGTTGCCGGCGGGATCGTAGGTCACCTTGATCAGCGTGGCGTAGGAGCCGCCGGGAACCGAGACGTTGGTGAAGGCGTCGCCGTTCTCGAGCTTGAACATGGGGTTGTTCTTCTTGAGCGAGACCTTGCTGACCTTGAGCGGCAGCGTGCCCGAGTTGCGGATCTCGAACTGGCCGTTGCAGGGCCCGGAGAGCTTGGCGTAGTCGCAGATGGTCTTGTCGAGCCAGAGCGAGGCGGCGGTGCCCTCGCCGTCGAGCTTGATGGTGACGGTGGCGTCGGCGGCGTCCGGGTCGTTGGTCTCGAAGGTGAGCGTGCCCTTGTAGACGGTGCCCGCGGTCTGCGGCGAGAAGCGGACGTTGACGACCGCGGTGCCGTTGCCGCCGGCCGCGGTCAGCGAGGTGGTGGCGGCGTCGACGAGGGCGAAGCCTTCCTTGGAGTCGTCGGCGCTGGTGGTGGTCACCTTGATGTTGGTGATGGAGAGGTTGGGGCAGCCGGCGTTCTTGAGGGTGACCGGGACGTCGACGTAGCCCCCGGTGGGGGTCGGGTTGAAGCGGATGGTGCGCGTGCCCGAGGAGGTCGGCGTGCAGCCGTCGAGCAAGGGAGACATGGTGTTGGGGCTCAGGCAGCTGGCGCTGAACACGGGGAACGGGGTGAAGCTCTTGCCCTCGCCCGAGAGCGTGATGTCGAAGGTGTCCGCGCCCTCGGGCAGGTCACCGGCGACGTGCAGCTTGCCGACGATGGTCCCGCTCTGGTTGGGCTTGAAGGTGACGGGGATCTCCACCGAGCTGCCGGCAGCGATCGTCTCCGGGACCTTGGTCTGGTCGACGACGAAGACCTCCTTGTAGGCGCTCTCTACCTCGAACTTGTTGAGGTAGGAGGTCGCCTTGCCCACGTTGGTGAGCACGACCGGCACGGTCGGGAAGGTCACCTCGTACTTCGGGTCGGAAGGCTTGGGGCAGGTCTGCTCGAACCCTACAGAAAGCTTCTCGGGCTTGATTTCGCCCTTGGCCTCCTGGTTGCCACCATCACTGCAGTTGAAGGCGAAGGCGGCAATCAAGGTGAGGGTCGCCCAGGTCAGGTTGCGCATTGAGTGTGAGACCTCCATCGGCCGAAGGACGCAGAGGTTACCAGCCGCACCCCGATGCCTCAACCGGGTGTGCAGCCGTTCGTGCAACCGGCAGGCGCCGGGGTTAGACCCTGGCACCTCCCGCTTGCGGCGCGAAGCGCTGCTCGCGGAGAATCCCCGGACCAATCCAGGAGGAACACACCATGAAGCAGCTGACCATCGCCTTGTCTGCCTTTGCCTTCGTCGCCGTCCTCGCCATCGCCCAGCCTGCCCACGCTTGCCACTGCAACAAGGACGGCGCTGCCGGCGACGCCAAGGGCGAGTGTCCGCACGCCAAGGACGGCAAGGCCAAGTGCGAGGAGCACGCCAAGGCCGGCGGCGACTGCGCCTGCAAGTCCGGCGGCGAGTGCAAGTGCGGCAAGGAGTGCAAGTGCGGCGAGGCAAAGGCCGCTGGCGGCGAGTGCAAGTGCGGGAAGGCCGGCAGTGACTGCAAGTGCGGCGGCGACTGCAAGTGTGGCGAGGGCGAGTGCAGTTGCGCCAAGGGCGAGAAGGCCACGGATGCCAAGAAGGCCGAGCCCGCCAAGGCGGATGCCAAGAAGACCGAGCCCGCGAAGGCGGACGCGAAGAAGAGCGAGCCCGCAAAGAAGAAGTAGGTCGCGGCCGGTTAGGGAACAGGAAGGGCAGCCGCGCCTCAGGCCGGCTGCCCTTCGTCGTTTCGTTTAGTGATGTGCCGGGCCGATGAAGTTCAGGGAGGTGCCGGCCCGATGAAGTGTGCCGGACCGATGATGCCGGCGACTAAAGTCGCGCCTGAGAAAACGAAGCCCGCCTGCGCGGGCTGGGTTGTGCAGGTGGGTCGATGGCTACTCAGGACACTTGGGCCTTAACACCCCAGCTGGCGCCATCCGACCTGCTGACCACCCAGCCCGCGCAGGCGGGCTTCGAAAAGTCAGGCGCGGCTTCAGCCGCCGGCAGCGTCGGCAAAGGACTCGGGGGTACTCGGGACTCGGGACTCGGGACTCGGGACTCGGGACTCGGGACTCGGGACTCGGGACTCGGGACTCGGGACTCGGGGCTTGGGACTCGGGCCTCGGGCCTCGGGCCTGCTCAACCCCCGGTCGCAGTCTGCGGCGCGGCGGGGGCCGGAGGAGCCTGCGGCGGCTCGCTCGGCGGCGCCTCGTCGGTCGCCTTCTTCGGGCCTCGCTTGCCGGCCAGCTTGACGATGTGCTCGATGAGCTGCGGGTACTCCATGCCCGCCGCCTTGGCCGCCATCGCGAACTCGGCGTCCTTCTCGAGGTAGGGGTTCGGGTTGACCTCGAGCACGAACGGGCTGCCCTTGGCGTCGATGCGGAAGTCGACGCGGGCGTAGTCGCGCAGCTGCAGCGCCTCGAAGGCGTCGACCGCCAGGTCCTGCAGGCGCTGGCGCAGCTCGTTGGAGACGCGGGCGATCACCGAGCGGGTGCCCTTGAACTCCGGGCTGTCCTTCTCGAACTTCGCGGTCCAGTCGGCGATGCGCGGACGCCCCTTCGGGTAGGCCCCGCGGAACTGCAGCTCGACCACCGGCAGCGCGAGCGGCCGCTGCTCTCCGCCCAGCACCCCGACGTACATCTCCCGGCCTTCGACGTACTCCTCGGCGATGGCCGCCTCGCCCAGCGAGTGGACGTACTTCACCCGCTCGAGCAGTTGGTCGACGTTGCGCACCAGGGACTCGGGCGTGATGCCGATGGAGGCGTCGGCGCGCAGCGGCTTGACGAAGAGCGGGAAGTTGAGGCGCCGGCCGCCCAGATCGAGCGTCTCGTCGTGGAAGACCACGAAGTCGGGGCAGGGGACGCGGTGGAAGGTGAAGAGCTTCTTGGCGATGGCCTTGTCCTGCGCCAGCAGCAGACCCGCGGTCCCGCTGCCGGTCAGGGGGACGTCGAGCAGCTCGAGGAAGGCCGCGACGTTGACCTCGAAGATGTTCCGGTTGGCGAAGGTCTCGCAGATGTTGAAGACCAGGTCGGGTCGCCCCCGCGAGATGCCGTTGAGCAGCGAGCGGACATCGCGCTCGACGGCGAAGCGGGTCGGCTTGTGGCCGAGCGCCTGCAGCGCCTCGAAGATCTGGCCGACCACCGGATCCTCCGGGTCGGCGGGAGGCTGGTAGAAGAGGATCGGAACCTTCAGGGCTTTCATCTGCTCCCTATATAACCTGATCGGTTCGCGATTCGGAAAGGTCTGCCGCTCTCGTCGCGCGTCACGCAGGGGCCGTGAGCAAGGTTCCATCGCAGGGCGTCAACGCGCGAAGACGGGCCCTTGATTTCAGCCAGCCGCCGGAGCCTCTCGCGCCTCCTCTGCCCCAAGATAGGAATGGACGTCCAGGCTCGGTAGCCGTCCGTCGGCTGGATCCGGAATCGGGAACGATGGGGCGCTGCGGCGCAGGCGCTCAGAAGCTCGCCGAAGCGGCCCGAGTAGACCCGGTTCATCGCCAGCGTGGTGACGACGATCGAGAAGCGCGCCAGGCACTCGCTCTCGGTGCCGGGCCTGGCGGTCAGCTGCAGCTCGCGGCAGCGCGCGGACAGGTGCAGCACCACGGCCTTGACCACCGGCCGCGCCAGCCCGGTCCAGTAGGCGATGGAGGGGATGAGCGGGTTGCGCGCCGACTCGATGATCGCCGTCGCGGCGAGCGAGCCCTGGCCCGGAGCGAGGAAGATCTGCCGCAGGTCGGCATCGAAGTGCGCGCCCAGCTGCTGGCCGACGTCCGCCGGCGGGCCCTCGCGCTCGAAGACCTCGCCGACGGTGTCCTCCAAGAGCTCGACCGGGACGTCCAGCTGGTCCGGGCCGCGGGTGATGACCTTGGGCGGCTGGGGGCCGAACTCCTTGATCTTCGCCTCGACGTACTCGAGCTTGCGCAGCGCCGGCCAGCCCGCGTACGTCTGCCGCCACGACCCGCCCGGGGTGATGTAGACCGCGAAGGTCTCGGCGAAGTCCTCGTCGGGGTGCTTCTGGGCGTACCAGCCGGGCACGTGGCGCACGAACGCCCGGCTGAACGGCATCACCTTGTAGTCCTCGACGTACGGACGGGTGAACGGGCCGAACAGGTTGGCGAACTGCTCGTCGTTGTAGAGCTCGTAGGCGTAGCAGAAGGCGTGACCTGCCTCGTGCCGCAGGTAGATCATCGACTCCTTCTCGTCCTCGCTGACCTCGCTGACCTCGCCTTCGATGGCGCCCAGCTTCTCGTCCGCCAGGTAGAAGGGGATGCCGATGATGGGCTTGCCGTCCGGGCAGCCCCACTCGTCGGAGAGGTAGCAGGGAGGCCGGAAGGTGACGCCGGCCGCGGCGAGATCCTGGTAGAGCGTCTCGACCATCCGCTCGACCTTGGTGCCGGCGATGTGCAGCGCCAGGTCCTTGATCCGCGTCTTGAGCAGCGTCTCGCGGTCGAGCGGCTTGGCGGCCGGAGCTGGACTGGAGGCTGGAGTCGGGCTCGGAGTCGGGACGAGGGCGGGCGCCGGGGCTTCGGCGGCGATGAGGGCCGGGGCCTCGGGGGTGGTCCGAGTCTTGGCGCGCGGGGCTTGCGGCTCCGGGCGACCTTCTTCCGGGAGGCGGACCGCGGGCATCTCCTGGGAGAGCGTGCGCGCGCGCTCGCGGAAGACGGGCACCGTCGCCGCCGACTCGGGCTTGATGGCTGCGCTGCCGCCGTCCACGACTCGCCTCGCTGCCCGGTCGCATGCTCTGGCCGACCGAGGCCCAACAACTTCGCACACCGGCAGGCCGTTGTTAACGCCCTCGAAGGAAGGATGGTTGCTCGACGAGTAAGGCCGCGGATTGACGGGGGAAAAGGATGTCTGGTGGCCTTCCGGGTAGGTGCTCGAGTCCTCGCGCCAGCCTTGCAGCGAGCCTCACCCCCTGACCCCCTCTCCGGCAAGCGGAGAGGGGGAACTCGAATCTGCACCCTGAGGTGACGGTCACGCGGGTACGCAAGAGGGAACTCGGGCTCCCAGCTGCCGGCTTCCCCCCCACCGTTCGATCACCCTGGCATGTCGGCACTCGGCACCGATCCGAGGGCTCGCCCTTCGCTGGTCGGTATCAATTGACCCGCCGGAACCTGTCCAGCTAGCGTCCGCCGCCATGCTGACCTTCCAAGCGCTCATCCTGAAGTTGCAGGACTACTGGGCACGCCGCGGCTGCCTCATCGGCCAGGGCTACGACCTCGAAGTCGGGGCTGGGACCATGAACCCGCAGACCTTCCTGCGAGTGCTCGGCCCCGAGCCTTGGAATGTGGCGTACGTGGAGCCGAGCCGCCGCCCGGCCGACGGCCGCTTCGGCGAGAACCCGAACCGGCTGTTCCAGCACCACCAGTTCCAGGTGATCCTCAAGCCGTCGCCCAAGGACGTGCAGGCGCTCTACCTGGGGTCGCTCGAGGCCATCGGCATCAAGAGCGACGAGCACGACCTGCGCTTCGTCGAGGACGACTGGGAGTCGCCGACGCTGGGCGCCTGGGGCCTGGGCTGGGAGGTCTGGTGCGACGGGATGGAGATCACCCAGTTCACCTACTTCCAGCAGGCCGGCGGCTTCGACTGCAGGCCGGTCGCGGCCGAGCTCACCTACGGGCTCGAGCGCATCTCGATGTACCTGCAGGGCAAGAACAACATCTACGACATCATGTTCAACGAGGACGTCACCTACGGTGAGGTCTTCCACCAGAACGAGGTCGAGCAGTCCAGGTACTCCTTCCAGGAGTCGGACCAGGCGCTGCTCTTCGACCTCTTCGGCAAGTACGAGGCGGAGTGCAAGAGGCTGCTGGAGAAGAAGCTGCCCATCCCGGCCTACGACTACTGCCTGAAGTGCTCGCACACCTTCAACCTGCTCGACGCCCGCGGCGCCATCTCCGTCACCGAGCGCGCCGGCTACATCAAGCGCGTGCGCGACGTGGCCCGCGGCTGCGCCGAAGGCTGGCTGCTCATGCGCGAGCGGATCGGCTACCCGATGCTCAAGGACCGCAGCAAGGTCCCGCCGCCCCTCGAGGCCGCCGCCAAGGCCGGCTGACCGACACCCCGACCCCTCGACAAGCTCGGGGTGTCGACTGGCCCGGGCCCTCGACACCCCGAGCTCGTCGAGGGGCCAGCAATCACTTCCCAGTCCCGCTGTCCCAGAGGTTGAAGACGATGCCCAAGGATCTGCTGCTGGAGATCGGCACCGAGGAGCTGCCCGCCTCGTTCGTGATGCCCGCGCTCGAGGAGATGAAGGAGCTGTTCGCCAAGAAGGCCGGCGAGGCGCGGCTGACGTTCGGCGAGTCCCGGATCTACGGCACCCCGCGGCGCCTGGCGCTGCTGGTCAAGGACCTCCTCGACGTCCAGCCGGACTCGACGACAGAGGTGATGGGCCCGCCGGTGACCGTGGCGATGACGCCCGAAGGCAAGCTGACCGAGACCGGCGAGAAGTGGGCGGCCGGGCAGGGGATCAAGCCCGCGCAGATCCAGCAGAAGGACACGCCCAAGGGCAAGCGCCTCTTCGTCGAGCACAAGGAGAAGGGCCAGCCGACCGCCAAGCTCCTCCCCGAGCTGCTCAAGTCGGTCGTCACGGGAATCCACTTCAAGAAGTCGATGCGCTGGGGCTGGGAGGAGGCCACCTTCGCCCGGCCGGTCCAGTGGATCGCCGCGCTGCATGGCGACAAGGCGGTGAAGTTCCAGCTCGCCGACGTCAAGAGCGGCAACACCACGCTGGGACACCGCTTCCTGTCCAAGAAGCCCATCAAGCTCGAGACCCCCGACGGCTACCTCGCGGCGATGGAGGCCGGTCAGGTCGTCGTCGACCCCGCGGTCCGCAAGGCCAAGATCAAGGAGGCGGCCGAGGCCGAAGCTGCGACGGCCGGCGGCAAGATCCTCGACGACCCCGCGCTGCTCGACACGGTCACCTTCCTCGTCGAGCACCCGACGGCGGTCCTGGGCAGCTTCGACCAGGACTTCCTGGACCTGCCGCCCGAGGTGCTGGTGCAGGAGGCCAAGGGCCACCAGAAGTACTTCTCGGTGGTGGACGGCGCCGGCAAGCTGATGCCGAGCTTCGTCGCCATCTCCAACACCCCGGTCAAGGACAAGGCCGTCGCCCGCGCCGGCTACGAGCGCGTGCTGCGCGCCAGGCTCTCGGACGCCCGCTTCTTCTTCACCGAGGACAAGAAGCGCCCGCTCGAGAGCCGGGTCGACGACCTCAAGCGCGTGACCTTCCAGCAGAGGCTGGGCACGAGCTACGAGAAGATGGAGCGGTTCCGCGCGCTGGCCGTGGCGCTCGCCTACGAGCTGGGCCTGGGCGCCCAGTCGGTCGAAGGCGGCTCCATCGACGACGCGCTGCTCAAGGCCGCCGGCGGCGACAGCAAGCACACCTTCTCGCAGGCCGTCAGCCGCGCCGCCACGCTGTGCAAGGCCGACCTCGTCACCGGCATGGTCGGCGAGTTCCCCGAGCTGCAGGGCGTGATGGGCCGCGAGTACACCCGCGGCGTCGAGTCGCCCGAGGTGTCGCTGGCCATCTTCGAGCACTACCTGCCGCGTGGCGCCTCCGACTCGCTGCCCACGCAGGACCCGGGCGCCATCGTCGGCATCGCCGACCGGCTGGACACCATCACCGGCATCATCGGCATCGGCAAGGCGCCGACCGGCGCGGCGGATCCCTTCGCGCTGCGGCGCGCCTGCCTGGGCGTCATCAACATCACGCTCGGCCGGGGCTACCGCTACTCGCTGGGCGGGATGGTGGACAAGGCGCTGGCGCTGCTCGGGGCCAAGGTCGGCGACCGCGCCAAGACCCGCGCCCAGGTGCTCGACTTCTTCCGCGAGCGGCTCAAGAACCTGTGGGCCGACTCGGCGCGCAAGGACGTGATCGAGGCGGTGCTCGCCGCCGGCTTCGACGACATGGTCGACGCCCGGGATCGGCTCAAGGCCATGACCGCCATCGTCGGCCGCCCGGACTTCGACCCGCTCGCCGTCGCGTTCAAGCGCGTGGTCAATATCGTCGAGAAGCAGGCCAAGGACCTGAAGGCCGCCGAGGTCAACGCCGCGCTGCTCGCCGACGAGGCCGAGAAGAGCCTGTGCTGGGCCTACGACGCCTCGCGCGGCCGCGTGGAGACCGCGGTGAAGGCCCACGACTACGCCGCCGCCCTCAGCGACATCGCCGCGCTCAAGCCGGCCGTCGACACCTTCTTCGACAAGGTGCGCGTCCTGGCCGACGACCCCAAGGTCCGGGAGAACCGCGTGGCGCTGCTGGTGGCCATCGGCCGGCTCTTCGGCGGCATTGCCGACTTCTCGAAGATCCAGGCCGGGGCGAGCCTCACCCCCTGACCCCCTCTCCGGCTTCGCGGAGAGGGGGAACTCGGCGCGTCACCCCGTGGTGAATTTCCTCCGATGCGGCGCGGTGGGAGCCACTCGGGTGATGCTCAGGTAGACCTGCGCCTGCTGAGGCTTGAAGTTGCCTCAGGGCATGCATCGAGTTCCCCCTCTCCGCGAAGCCGGAGAGGGGGGCAGGGGGTGAGGCTCGGTCGGGGTCAGGGGGTGAGGCTCGTGCCTCCGCGCACAGGTCGTGCGAAGCTGCTGCCCTGAGTTCGGCTGCGGCTGCTCGCGGAGGGTGCGGCGGATGATCGATCTCCTGACGTCGATACCGGGCCCCGAGTTCCTCCTGATCTTCCCGGTCTGGGTGGCGTTGGTCCTCCTTGTCGGCTCCCGGTTCGTGCGCTTGGACGGGACCGGGGCGTTTCCGGTGCCGGAGCCCGACAGCCTCGACGCCAAGGAGCTCGCCCTCCTGCGCGGCGGCATCCCCGCGGTCATCGAGGCGTCGCTGTTCTCGCTCTACGACCGCAAGCTCATCGACTCTTCGGCCGGGTCCGACCACCTCGGCGCGTTGCCCGTCCCTCCCCACGAGCACCTGGACCGGATCGACCGGAGCGTCCACGACGCGGTGGCCCACGCCGGCGGGCGGGCGAGCAACGTCGTCAGGGACCACGGCCTCGTCCAGCAACTCGAATCGATGCTCCACCCGCTCAAGGCGCAGCTTCGCCACGCCGGCCTCCTCCAGGACGCCTCCCAGAGGTCGATGAGTGCGCTGATCGCCGTGGCGGTGCTGGCCATCGGGCTCGCCCCCGGCCTGCTCAAGGGCGCCATCGGAGTTGCGCGCGACAGGCCGGTCGGGCTGCTGGTCGTGGAGATCGTCCTGGCGACCCTCGCCGGCGTGTTCTTCGTCTGGCCCAGGCGTTCGACGACCTCCCTGGGCGAGCGGTTCCTGGCCAACGCCAAGCGGCACTTCGAGTGGACGCAGGATGCGACGAGGCTCGGGCAGCAGGTGGGCGGGGCCGGTGACGTGGCAGTCGCGCTCTTCGGCGTGGGCTTCCTGACCGGCTCGTTGGACCACGCGGTGTTCGCCAAGGGGTTCGTTCCGCCGTCGAGCCACGGAGGCTGGTCGTCCTCGGGCGACTCGGGCGACTCGGGTGGCTGCGGGGGCGGAGGCGGCTGTGGTGGCGGTTGCGGCGGCGGGTGTGGAGGGTGCGGGTGACGCCGTCGGACTTCACCCTGCAGTGGCACCTGACCGAGCGCTGCAACCTGCGCTGCGCGCACTGCTATCAGCAGCGGGTCTGTGACCCGGGCGAGCCGTCGCTCGCCGAGGTCGAGCGCGTCCTGGACCAGTTCGTCGGGCTGCTCGATGCGCTGAAGCTCTCGCGCGGCCGGGTGACGCTGACCGGCGGCGAGCCGTTCGTCCGGGAGGACTTCTTCGACGTGCTCCAGGCGGTGGCCCGCAGGCGCGAGCGGCTGGACCTGGCCGTCCTCACCAACGGCACCCGGGTGGACCGCGACGTCGCGCGGCGGCTGGCGCAGGTCGCCCCGGCCTACGTCCAGGTGAGCATCGAGGGCCGCGAAGCGACGCACGAGCGCATCCGCGGGCCGGGCAGCTTCGGGGCGGCGGTGGCCGGGCTCGAGCACCTCGCGGCGTGCGGCCTCTGGTCCGTCGTCTCCTTCACGGCGCACCGCGGCAACTATCGCGAGTTCCCCGAGGTCGCGCGGCTGGCCCGGCAGGTCCGGGCGCGCCGAGTCTGGGCGGACCGGCTGGTCCCCGAAGGGCGGGGCGCCGAGCTCGCCGGCGACGTCCTCGATCCCGAGCAGACCCGCGAACTGTTCGCCCGGATGCGCGCCGCGCGCCCCCGGTTCAGCTTCGGCCACACCGAGGTCTCCCTGCACCGGGCCCTCCAGTTCCTCGAGGACGGAGGCCGGCCCTATCGCTGCAACGCCGGCCGGCGGCTGCTGGCGCTCTTGCCCGACGGCACGCTCCTGCCTTGCCGGCGGCTCCCGATGCCCGTGGGCAACCTGCGCGACGGCTCGCTCCTGTCCCTCTACCAGTCGAGCCCGCTCCTGAACGCGCTGCGCGGCCACGAGATCGCCCGCGGCTGCGAGACTTGCTTCTACAAGAGCCTGTGCCAGGGCGGCCTGCGCTGCCTCTCGCGCGCGCTCACCGGCGACCCCTTCAACGCCGACCCTGGCTGCTGGCGTGCCGCGGCGCTCGGCCGCGAGATCCCTTCATCCCCGACCTGCGAGGAGGCCTGCGCATGACCACCGCCATCGATCTCTCGACGACGCTCCTGACGCCCACGGTGCAGCGCGAGGTGAAGACCTTCTGCTCCGCGCTCGAAGAGAAGCTCGGTCCGGCGCTCGTCTCCATCTCCCTGTACGGCAGCGGGGCCCGCGACGACTTCCGCCCCGAGCACAGCGACGTGAACCTCCTCGTCGTCGCCTCAGGCGAGCTGCAGCGCGCGACGCTGCGCCCGCTGCTGGAGGCGGTCGGCAAGGCGCAGCGGGCGGGGATCGCGCCGTTCTTCATGACCGAGGCCGAGCTGACGACCTCGACCGACATCTTCCCGGTCAAGTTCCTCTCGATGAAGGAGTCGCACCGGGTGCTGGTGGGCAAGGACGTCCTGGGCTCGCTGGCCATCGGCCGCGAGCACGTGCGCCTGCGCTGCGAGCAGGAGCTGATGAATCTGGTCCTCAAGCTGCGCAAGCGCTACCTCGAAGGCGAGGGAAGAGGCCTCGACCGGTTCATCGCCCAGACGGTCGGCGGGCTCCTGGACGTGCTGCGCATCTCGCTCACCTTGACCGGCGAAGGCCTGGTCACGCGCCGGGAGGTCCCCGAGGCCGCTGGCCGCCGCATCGGCATCGACCCGGGCGTGCTCAAGAAGGCCGTCGAGCTGCGCGACCAGGAGGAGTGGCTGCCCCCGGAGGAGACCCAGGTGCTCTTCGAGAGCTACCTCGCCGCGGTCTCCAAGGCGGCGCGGTTCGTCGATGCCCTGGAGGAGGGGAAGGCCTGAGCGCGCCCGTCGCAAGGGCGCTCTCCTGAGAGCCAACGAGGCCTAGTGACTCGGGAAAGAGACGCTAGGGCTCGAAGCGGTCCCTCGGGCCTCTTGGGCTGGGGAATCTCGCGCCGTCTTTTTTCCTTCTCTTCGCAAGGGTCTCTGCCTATCCTGCGCGCCGTTTTCAGGCCCCCTTTCCAGAGGGAAATCGGACCTGGAAGGCTTGGGAGGCGGAGCCCGCCAGAACCTGTGGGCTCAGCCGGCCAGGATGGCCGGTCTCCAGGCATACGACGGCAAATCAGGACGACCACGGAGGCAGTCAATGGCTCAGAAGTACGTGTACTTCTTCGGAAGCGGAAAGGCCGAAGGGCGGGGCGACATGAAGGACGTGCTGGGCGGCAAGGGCGCCGGCCTGGCAGAGATGACCAGCATCGGCTTGCCGGTCCCCGCCGGCTTCACCATCTCCGTCGACGCCTGCGTGGCCTACGACAAGGGCGGCAAGGTGATGCCCAAGGGGCTGGACAAGGAAGTGCTCCAGCACGTCGCCCGCCTGGAGAAGTCCGCCGGCAAGAAGTTCGGCGACCCGAACGACCCGCTGCTCGTCTCCGTCCGCTCCGGCGCCGCGCGCTCCATGCCCGGCATGATGGAGACCATCCTGAACCTCGGCCTGACCGACGTCTCGGTCGAGGGCCTGGCCAAGAAGACGGGCAACCCCCGCTTCGCCTACGACTCCTACCGCCGCTTCATCCAGATGTTCTCCACCACGGCGATGGGGCTCTCCAAGGAGCCGATGGAGCACATGCTCCACGAGATGAAGGCGCACAAGGGCGTCAAGCTCGACACCGAGCTGTCCGCCGAGGACCTCAAGGACCTCTGCGCCCAGTTCAAGGCCTTCTACAAGGAGAAGAAGGGCGAGGAGTTCCCCCAGAACGTCATCACCCAGCTCTGGGGCGCCGTCGCCGCCGTCTTCAACAGCTGGCAGGCCGAGAAGTGCGTCACCTACCGCCGCGTCGAGAAGATCACCGACGTGCGCGGCACCGCCGTCAACATCGTGCAGATGGTGTTCGGCAACAAGGGTGAGAACTCCGGCACCGGCGTCTGCTTCACCCGCGACCCGAACACCGGCGAGAACGTCTTCTACGGCGACTACCTCATCAACGCCCAGGGCGAGGACGTGGTGGCCGGCATCCGCACCCCCCTCAAGCTCGCCGAGCTCGAGCGCCAGATGCCGAAGATCTACGCGCAGCTCGTGGACGTCCGGAAGAAGCTCGAGAAGCACTACAAGGAGATGCAGGACCTCGAGTTCACCATCGAGGACGGCAAGCTCTACATGCTGCAGTGCCGCACCGGCAAGCGCAGCCCCCGCGCGACCTTCCAGATCGCCGTGGACATGGTGAAGGAGAAGCTGATCACCAAGGAAGACGCGGTGATGCGCGTCGGCCCGACCGACATCGAGCGCCTCTTCTACCCGGTCATCGACCCCAGAGATCAGCAAGGCCGAGCTGGCCTCCAAGCAGATCGCCACCGGCATCAACGCGGTGCCCGGCTCCGCCGCCGGCCAGGTCGTCTTCAACGCCAAGGACGCCGAGGACGCCGCGGCCGCCGGCAAGAAGGTCATCCTGGTCCGCAAGGAGACCAGCCCCGAGGACGTCGGCGGCATGCACGCCGCCCAGGGCATCCTCACCGCCACCGGCGGCAAGACCAGCCACGCGGCGGTCGTCGCCCGCGGCTGGGGCAAGTGCTGCGTCGTCGGCTGCGAGAAGCTGAACATCGACTACGGCGCCGAGCTGATGAAGGTCGGCGACAAGGTCATCAAGAAGGGCGAGGAGATCACCCTCGACGGCTCCGAGGGCCTGGTCTACGTCGGCGCGCTGCCGCTGGTGAAGCCCGAGCTGCCGCAGGCCTACTACGACCTGATGGCGATGGCCGACGGCATCCGCCAGCTCAAGGTCCGCACCAACGCCGACACCCCGTACGACTCGGAGAACGCCGTCAAGATGGGCGCCGAGGGCATCGGCCTGTGCCGCACCGAGCACATGTTCTTCGACAGCCAGGAGCGGCGCGACGCCATCCAGGAGATGATCGTCGCGGACGAGGAGGGCGCCCGCCGCAAGGCCCTCAACAAGCTGCTCCCCATCCAGCGCCAGGACTTCTACGGCATCTTCAAGGCGATGGACGGCCGCCCGGTCACCATCCGCCTGGTCGACCCGCCGCTGCACGAGTTCGTGCCGCACGACGAGCCGCACCAGCGCGACCTGGCCAAGAAGATTGGCGTGGAGTTCGAGAAGGTGCACCACCGCGTCGAGCAGCTGCACGAGTCGAACCCGATGCTCGGCCACCGCGGCTGCCGCCTCTGCATCACCTACCCCGAGATCCTCGAGATGCAGGTGCGGGCGATCATGGAGGCGGCGGTGCAGTGCAAGAAGGAGGGCATCCCGGTCAAGCCGGAGATCATGCACCCCTTCGTCCTCGACAAGAAGGAGTTCGGCATCCTCGAGGACGGCACCCGCAAGGTCGCCGAGGAAGTGCTCAAGGAAGCCGGCGTCAAGGTCGAGTACCTGGTCGGCACGATGATCGAGGTTCCGCGCGCGGCGCTCTTGGCCGACGAGATCGCGCAGCGGGCCGAGTTCTTCTCCTTCGGCACCAACGACCTGACCCAGATGACGATGGCGCTCTCCCGTGACGACGCGGGCCGGTTCCTGCCGGACTACGTCGACCAGAAGAAGGCCGGCGTCTTCAAGGACGACCCCTTCCAGAGCCTGGATCAGCAGGGCGTGGGCAAGCTGGTGAAGATGGCCGTGGAGCTGGGCCGCGCCAGCCGCAAGGGCATCAAGCTCGGCGTCTGCGGCGAGCACGGCGGCGACGCAAAGAGCGTGAAGTTCTTCCACCGCGTCGGCCTCAACTACGTCTCCTGCTCGCCCTACCGCGTGCCGATCGCGCGGCTCGCCGCGGCCCAGGCCGTGGTCGAGGACAAGCTGGCGGCGAAGAAGGCCGCTCCGGCCGCCAAGAAGGCCGCTCCGGCGAAGAAGGCCGCGAAGAAGGCCGTCCGCGTGGTCCGCAAGCCGGCGGGCAAGAAGAAGGCCGCTCGCTAGCCTCCAGAACGTGAAGTGATTCGAAGGGCGGGAGTCGCGAGGCTCCCGCCCTTCGTCTGTCTGGGGGTAGTGCCCGTCCGTCTGTCGTGCAGTACCCGGCCTCCGTGCCGGGGACATCCGTGAGGAATTGAGAATCTGAAGCGCGCCGGTGGGTAGTGCCCGGCTTCCACGCCGGGGACAACCGTGAGGAATTGAGAATCTGAAGCGCGCCGGTGGGTAGTGCCCGGCTTCCACGCCTCTGGATTGGTCACTTCTCGTCCGGGCGCCTGGCGGTCCCCGGGCAGCCCGAGCACGCGCTTCGCGCTTTCAGCGCGCCGCGCCAGCCAGCTTCAAGGATGAGCAACTTCTCGTAGCCACGTCCGAGCGTCCGCCAGCCAGGGCGCCCGTTGTGCTTGAGGTGCCCGCCCAACGCGGCCACGGCCCAGAAGACCTCCTTGGCCGTCGGCGCCTCTGACAGCTTGGTCTTCTTCAGCGAGGCGCGGAGCACGTCGAGCTGGAGCGGTGAGAGTGCCGCGGTCGCGGGTGTGTCGGGCTTCGATTCGGCCAGGGTCCGCATGAGCAGCAGGCGAAAGGCAATTGCCGCGAAGAGACCGATTGCGATGCTGAGGGCGTGAAAGCTCTCGAGTTGGCGCTTCTCGAGTGCGCATCCGTTCTTGAGGGCGTCGAAGTACATCTCAATCAGCCATCGGCCGCGGTAGTAGTCGACGACTTGGAGAAGCTGCTCTTCGGTATCGACCGGCTCGGTCGTGTACAGGACCCACTGAATGGGATCTTCTCCAACGGGACAGTCCTTCTCGAGCACGAAGACGACGTTGATCGGCAATGACGTCGGCAGCGTCGTACTCGCTCTGTCTGGCCTCTTCAGCGACACCCTCGTCCAGCCGACTTGCAGCTTGGCGTCGCGTGCGTTGCGCGGCGGATGAGTCGCCTGAGCCTTGGGCGTCGTGCCCTTCGTGCGCGCCGACAGGTGCACCTCTCGAGTTGCCACCGTCGATGCATCGGCGATCGCCTCGATGAGCTTCTTCTTCTTCTCCGGCGGGCCTTCCAAGCTTCGGTTGTGCTTCTGCCTCAGGACGAACCGGAATCCCTTTTCGACCAGGTGCGCCAGCAGGTCGTAGTCGTCGGTTTCGCTGTCGCCGACGTGGAGGACCTGGGCTTGTTGCGCCACCGCCTGCTCAACCGAGTCGATCTGCTCCTTCCAGCGCAGGGACTCCTTGTCGGGCGAAAGCCGCCGCGCCTTCTTGCGCTGGTAGTGGTTCTCGCCACCCTGGAGATGGTCCGGGATCGGCTGGCGAGCCCAGAGCTTCATCGCCGCGACTCCGAGCGGCCGATAGTGCTCCGTTGCGCTCGCCATCAGGGTCGTGTGCAGATAGAGGCCTTGGGTCCCGCCATCGACTGGGCCCAGGCCATCGCGCTCACTCTCGCTCTGGAAGGCCACGCTGCTGGTGTCGTGGATCGCCAGCACCACCCGCTCCGTGACACAGCGGGCAACGGTCGCCTGTGCATGTGGCTGCAGCACCTTTGCCGTGCTGAGCTTCGGGTTGTTGACCAGCCGGTAGAGCGCCTCTAGCCCTGCCGCATCGTCTTCGAAGGCCTGCGGAAAGCTCTTGGCTGGCTCGTCACTCAAGCGTCCCACCGCAGCGATCAGACGCCGATTCAGACGCCGGTCTCCCAGCCTGGCCTGGCCCATCTCCTGCTCCAGCGGCAGCAGCCCCGACGACTCCTTCATGGCGATGCTCCTCGCACATCCGGCGGCGAGCCTGGCGGTGCAGCTCGTAGACGTAGAGCCCTTTGGGACTGCCCTCGTGCAGATAGGCGTTCCCGCGTCGGGTTCGGCCTGCCGTCGTGCCCAGATAGCGCCAGTTGGAGGCGCGGTAGCACGTGCCCCGAAACCGAGCGTGGTCGACGAAGGTTTCTGCGAGCAGGACCGGGTGATTCCAGCGGGCCTGCCAATCCGCGCTCAGGCGCCGCAGGGTCCGGCCGAGCACTTTGGAAGCCAGGTGCTCGACTCGAACCCAGGGCGGGATGAGGAAGCGCACGTTGTTGACGACCAGGTGCAGCTTGCGCCGCTTGGTGTCGTTGTCCCAGCCCAGGTACCGGTCTCGTAGCGGCGAATGGAGGGTCGCAGAGGCCCAGCCGAGCAGGGCCACCACCTGGCCCTCGAGAAATGCGGCGTACAGCAGGTGCTCGCCTACGAGCGGCTTGTCTCCGAGATAGTGGAATCGGTCGATGAAGAGTCGCCAGCCCAGACGCTCGGCGGGCTCGATGGGCCGCACCACGAGTTGGTCAAGATTCGCGTCGTTCCCCACCGGAGACCACGCCAGCGGAATGCAGTCCTGCGGCAATACCGGTAGATCGTGCCCATCTCGGCACCGGCGCTGTCGCGCAGGTAGCTTGATGTGGCCCCACTCCTCAAGCCGGAGGAGCAAGTCCTGGCAGGCGAAGACGGCGTAGCTGCCGTTGGCCTGTCGCCAATCCCACGCCTTGCAGATAGCTCGAGCAAGAATCGGACCGGGTCCTGGCGTCTTGGCGGTCAACCGTGTCCCGAATGAACCGCAGCTCCGCCTCGCCGATCACTCGGTTGCGATAGCGAAGCAACGGCGCGTTCGATGGCTCCACCCCCCACCGTATGGCACACGGCTGTTTGTGACGCCAGCGAAATCTGAGGTGCGCGCCGCGGCGGCGTCCCTAGATGTGATGAATCAAGAGGCTTCCACGCCGGGGACAACCGTGGGGAATCGAGAATCTGAAGCGCGCCGTGGGTAGTGCCCGGCTTCCACGCCGGGGACAACCGTGGGGAATTGAGAATCTGAAGCGTGCAGGTGGGTAGTGCCGGCACTACCCACGCCAACCGCCGCAGGGATGTTGTAGAGCGCGCCTCAAATGTACGGAATGCAAAGGTGCCCCGGGCGTGGAAGCCCGGCACTACCCACGATGACCGCCGCAGGGATGGTCGAGCGTGCCTCAGACGCACGGACTGCAAAGGTGCCCTGGGCGTGGAAGCCCGGCACTACCCCACGACGACCGCCGCAGGGATGGTCGAGCGTGCCTCAGACGCACGGACTGCAAAGGTGCCCCGGGCGTGGAAGCCCGGCACTACCCAACGACCGCGGCAGGATGGTCGAGCGCGCCTCAGACGCACGGACTGCAACGGCGCCCCGGGGGCGTGGAAGCCCGGCACTACCCCGCCACTAGGCTCTGCCCCGCCAACCTCCACCGGTGCACGCCGAGGTCCGCGGACACGCCGACGACCTCGCCGTCGGCGATCTCGTACCAGACGTCCTTCTCCGACGGCGGCTGGCTGGCGATGACCACCTTCTCGCCGGTCACCGCGCTGAAGCACAGCTCGCGGTCGCCGGAGTGCACGCCGACCAGCGAGACGCCGTCGGTCGCCAGGAAGTTGAGGATGGTATCGGGCGACGGGCTCAGCCGCCGCACCTCGTCGATGACGATGGCCAGCGCGCAGGCGACGACGTCCACCGGCGGGGAGGCGAGCCCGCCCAGTTGGTCGAGCCACGAGAGGAAGAGCGCGAAGCACCGCTCGCTGTCCGTCGTGCCCCGGATGAGTGCGCGGTACTCGGGCGCGATGAGCGCCTCGAACGCCGGGCGGATGGTGTCGAAGTCTTGGACGGTGCCGTTGTGCGCGAAGAGCCAGCGCCCGTGCCGGAAGGGGTGGCTGTTCTCGAGCTGCACGTTCCCGACCGAGGCCTTGCGCACGTGCGCGAGCAGGCTCCGGCCTTCGAGCGTCGCGGCAATCTCCTCGAACATCGGGTCCTGCCATGCCGCCCGCGATCCCCGGGCCACCTTGGGCTCACCGTCGACGTAGACGGCCAGGCCCCAGCCGTGGCGGTGCTCGTGGCTGAGCTGGCTCAAGCTATTCGGAGCCTGGACGAGCAGGTCCTCGATCTTCACGGGGCGGGCAGAGCGGACAGCGAGCATGCGGCACATGGAGCGTTCTCCCGGCGGAGGCCTACTGCGCGAGCTTCTCGGCGACCGAGCGCATCTTGCCCTCGATCGTGTGCTCCTTGTCGCGGCGGTCGTCGATCTTGATGCTGGTCGAGACGCGCACGGCGCCTTCGCCGAACGGGCGTTCGTGCATCTGGCGCACGACCTCCAGGATCCGGTCGAGGTCGCCCTCGATGATCGTGCCCATGGCGGTCATCTGGTGCTTGAGCCCCGAGGCCTGCAGCACCTTCTCGACCCCGGCGACGTACCTGGACAGGCTCGGCGTGGCGGTGCCCAGCGGTGCGATGGTGACGAACACGACGGCCATGGCGGTCTCTCTCCCGGCTGAGGTCAGGCGGCGGCGCAGGGCGCGAGCGCGCGGTCGAAGACGACTTGCCCGCGCTTGACGACGGTGCGCACGTGGCTGACGGCGAAGTGATAGGCGAGGTGGCGGTGGCTCTCGGAGGCGTGGATGGCGAGGTCGGCCTGCTTGCCCACCTCCAGCGCCCCGAGGCGGTCGTCCAGTCCCAGCGCCTTGGCGCCGCCGCGGGTGAAGGCCCAGAGCGCCTCGGCCGGAGTCAGCCCGTTGAACAGACAGGAGAGCGCGACCGGCAGGCTGGCGTTCTCGGTCATGGCCGAGCCGGGGTTGAGGTTCGTGGCCAGCGCCACGGTCAGCCCGGCGTCCCAGAGCTTGCGGCCGGGGGCGTAGGTAGCCTGCTTGAGGAAGAGGGTGGAGGTCGGCACCAGCACCGCGGCGACCTTGGCCTCGGCCATGGCGGCGATGCCGGCCTCGTCGATCGACTCGAGGTGATCGGCCGTGGCGGCGCCCAGCTCGGCGGCCAGCCGGCTCGCGCCCATGGCCGACATCTGGTCGGCGTGGATGCGCGGAGCCATCCCCAGCTCCTTGCCCTTCCCGAGGATCCTTCGGCCCTCCTCGACCGTGAACGCCGACTGCTCGACGAAGGCATCGCAGAACCGGGCCAGCTTCTGCCGGGCGACCTCGGGGACGATCTCCTTCACGCACAGCTCGACGTAGGCTTCGCGGGTCTGCGCGTGCTCCGGCGGGATGGCGTGCGCGCACAAGAGCGTCGGGACGAGCTCGATGGGCTGCAGCTTTGGCAGCCGCGCGATGGCCCGCAGGCGTCTTGAGCTCGTCGGGCACGTTGAGGGCGTAGCCGCTCTTGGCCTCGGCGGTGGTGATGCCGTACTCGAGCAGGCGCGCGAGGCGGGGCAGGGCGAGCTCGACCAGGCGGTCCTCGCTGGCCTCGCGGGTGGCGCGCACGGTGGAGGCGATGCCGCCGCCCTTCTTGGCGATGTCGAGGTAGGTGGCGCCTTCGCAGCGGGCGGAGAACTCGTCGCCGCGGTCGCCGGCGAACACCGCGTGGGTGTGGCAGTCGACGAGCCCGGGGGTCACGGTGCACCCGGTGGCGTCGATCGTCCTGCCGCCCGGCGTGAGCGCGACGTGCTGCTCGAGCTCCGCGTCGGAGCCGACCCAGACGATCGTCCCGTCCAGGCAGGCGACGGAGGCCGCCGGGAGCGAGCCGAGGACCGCCTCGCCCTTCCCGGAAGGCTTCATGGTGCAAAGCTCGCGCGCGCGGCGGACGACGAGGTCGGCTCTCAGGGTCGGCATGCGCGGGATTGTGCGCGGCGCTCTCTCGTCCGGCAAGCTCGCCATCGCCCGGGATTGGTGCAGAATGTCGCTCCTTCCGATCCCGTCCGACGCCGAGGGAGTCCAGGTTGCGTCGCCCATTCCAGGCTGCTGCGCTGGTCCTCGCTCTCGTCGCGACGGGACTGCCCGCGCCCCGCGCGGCCGCTGCGGAAGCCGTGACGGGCCAGGCGCTGCTCAAGCGCTCGCCGCAGTACCGCGGGCTCGACAAGCGCTACAAGGTCATCGCCCTCGAGGAGGCCGACCTCGACGGGGACGGTGCCCAGGAGCTCGTCGCAGCCTTCGTCTCGCGCCGCAAGGGCTGCGGCCGCGGCGGCTTCGCCGTCTTCAAGGAGCAAGCAGGACGCTACGGCGTGGCCTGGTCCGGGCTGTACGAGCACGCCAAGCCGGAGACGCTCGCGATCAGCGGCACGGAGATCGTCTCCAGCGTCGCGGCGCCCAGCGGTCCGGTGAAGGTCGCGCTGGCGCACGGCAGGGACTTCTGGTTCCGCGGCGAGAAGCGCAGCCCGTTCTACGGCTTGAAGGTCCGCGCCTCCTCTCGCGTGAGCAAGGGGCCCCGGGCGAAGACGCTCGCGCCCGCCAACGTCGTCGACGGCGACACGGACACGGCCTGGTGCCCGTCGGCAGTCGGGACCGGGGCGGGGGAGTGGGTCGAGATCGAGTTCGCCCGTCCGGTGCCGCTGGGGATGATCGCCGTGCTCGGCGGTGACGCCCGCAGCACGCAGGACTGGAAGAACTCCAACCGCCTCTACCGCTTCGAGGTGCTCGCGGAGACGGCGGCGGACCGCGCGACCATGGTGGAGGGAAAGGACATCAGCAAGGCCCTCAAGCTGCCGACCACCATCGGCAAGCGTGTCACCTCGGTCGCGGCCGACGCCCGGCGCAGCAAGTGGACGGAGGTCCGCACGCGCGACGTCGTGATGGTCCGGGTGCAGGCGACGAGCGTCTACCTGGGCGACGTCAACGACGAGCTCTATCTCTCCGAGATCGACCTCGGCGTGCTGCTGCCCGAGCCCAAGGCGGCGCCGACGGCGTCGCCGGCCACCAAGGCCAAGCGAGCGAAGTGAAGGCCGGCAGCGGCCCCTACCGCTTCGCCTTCGCCTTCGGCTGGCTCTTCAGCGACCAGCCGATGAGCTTGTAGAGCATCCGCGCGCCGACGTTGGCGTCCCACTCGCTTCCGTCCTTGCCGGGCGCGACCTCGTTCAGGTCGAAGCCGACGATGCGGCGGCCCGAGTCGACCACCTCGCGCAGGATGGCGTTGGCCTCGTTGAACGACAGCCCGCCCGGGACCGGGGTGCCGGTGTTCGGGCAGAGCGCCGGGTCGAGGCCGTCGATGTCGAAGGAGACGTACACGTTCTTGGGCAGGTCGCGGACGATGTACTCGCACAGCCGATGGAACGAGACGCCCTTCTGCCGGGCCGAGGCGAGGTGCGCGTCGAAGTGGGTGACGATGCGGCCCTTCGAGGCCTTGATGAGGTCGTGCTCCTGCTCGCAGAAGTCGCGGATGCCGACCTGGACGAGCTTCGCCACCGGGAGCTGGTGCACGACGTTGAACATGATGGAGGCGTGCGACCAGGTGAAGCCCTCGAAGGCCACGCGCAGGTCGGCGTGGGCGTCGAAGTGGAGCACGCCCAGGTCGGGGTAGGCGTCGGCGTGGGCGCGGATGGCGCCGAAGGGGGTGGCGTGGTCGCCGCCCAGGGTCGCGACGATCTTCCCCTGCCGGATGAGCGCCGAGGCGAACTGCCAGACGTCCCAGTTGAGCTTCTCGCAGAGGTCGTTGACCTGGCCGAGCTGCTTGACGAGCTTGGGCGTCGTCGCCTGGCCGCCGGCGTCGATGATGGGCTGGGCGAGCCGGCCGGCCTCCTTGTTCCACCTCCGGACCTGGCGGACGAACTTGCCGTCCTGCTCGAGCAGCGCGATGCCCGCCTCGTAGGGCTTGCCGGTCTCGAGGTCGAAGAGGTCGACCTGCTTGCTGGCCTCCACGATGGCGTCGGGGCCGTCGGCGGCGCCCTTGGCGTAGGAGGTGGTGGCGTCGAAGGGGACCGGGAGGACGACGACCTTGGCGTCGGCTGAGTCGGGGAGGCCGAAGATGCCGGAGTCGGGCTGGGCGGCGGCGTTGGGATCGAAGTTCATGGCGCGGGAGTCTACCCGCGCCGCGCTCCGACCCGAAGCCGATACCGCGGCTGCGGCGTCCTCCAGCGCTCGGGGTGCCCCGGTTTGGAGGCGCCGGCGACCGGGCGAGCCGGCGACCCCGAGGACGGGCAGCCCCACTCGCGGGGCTTTGCGCGGACTCCCACGCAGCCCACCTTTCCGCGTGCCGATGAACGCGGGGGAGACCATGCGGCCGGAGCGGTGCGCGGGGGTGCTGGTGCCCGTGTTCTCCATCCGGACCGCCGGCAGCTGGGGCCTGGGCGAGCTGCCCGACCTCGCCCGCCTGGCGCCGTGGATGCGCAGCGCCGGGCTCCGGGTGGTGATGACGCTGCCGCTGCTGGAGGTGGCCCTGGGCCAGACGAGCCCCTACTCCGCCCTGAGCGCGTTCGCCCTGGAGCCCTCGCTGCTGAGCCTGGACGACGTCGAGGACTTCCGCGAAGCTCGGCGGCGAGGCGGCGCTGGAGGCGGCCGACCGCGCGCAGCTCGACCGCCTGCGCCAGGCCGAGCGGATCGACTGGGACGGCGTTTGCCGCTTGAAGGCCCGCTGGCTGCGCAGGAGCTTTGAGCGGTTCGCCTCGTCCGGTGCGGCGCGCGACTCCGCCAGGGCCAAGGACCTCGCCGCCTTCCGGGAGACGGAGCGCGACTGGCTGGCCGACTACTGCCTCTTCCGCGCGCTCAAGCACGCCCATCCGGAGCAGTGGTGGCGTGGCGGCTGGCCCGTGGGGATTGCCCGGCGCGAGGCCTCCTCGCTGGCCCGGGCCCGTGAGCGCCACGCCGAGGACATCGCCTTCTACGAGTACCTGCAGTGGCTCGCCCGCCGGCAGCTCGAGGCAGCGCGCGCCGCCGCCCGCCGCGAAGGCGTGCTCTTCGCCGGCGACCTCCCGTTCATGGTCGCCGAGGACAGCGCCGACGCCTGGGCGCGCCAGGACGAGTTCCGCTTCGACGCCACCGTCGGGGCGCCTCCCGACGACTACTCCAAGGAGGGCCAGGACTGGGGCCTGCCGGCCTACCGGTGGGACGTGATGGAGCGCGGCGGCTACAACTGGCTGCGTCGGCGCGGCGAGGCCTCAGCGGCGGCCTTCGACCTGGTGCGGGTGGACCACGCGGTCGGCTTCTACCGGACCTACACCCGGCCGCGCGACGGCAGCCCGCCGTTCTTCTCACCCGAGGTCGAGCCCAAGCAGGTCCGACAGGGCGAGGCCCTCTTCCGGCTCCTCGGCGCGGGCGGCTCCTTCGTGCTGGCCGAGGATCTGGGGACCGTCCCCAAGTACGTGCGGCAGTCGCTGACGCGACTGGGCGTGCCGGGGTTCCGGGTGCTGCGCTGGGAGAAGGACGACGGCGTCTGGCGCGAGCCGGGCGAGTGGCCGGCGCTCTCGGTGGCGACGACCGGCACGCACGACACCGACTCGCTCGCGGTCTGGTGGGAGGCGCTGCCCGAGGCCGAGCGCACGGGCGTCTGCGCCCTTCCGGCGCTGCGCGGGTTGGATGCGGAGCGCTTCTTCTCCTCCAAGGTCCACGACGCCCTGCTCGAGACGGTCTACCGAAGCGGCTCGGCGTTGCTCCTGACGCCGGTGCAGGACCTCTTCGGCTGGCGCGACCGCGTCAACGTCCCGGGCACCATGGGCGCGGCGAACTGGACGTGGCGGATGGGCTGGACCGTGGGCGACCTCTCCTTCGCGCCGGCGCTGGGCGAGCGGACGCACTCGCTGCGGCGGCTGGCGGAGCAGTCGGGCCGCGCCTGAGGGCTGCGCCGGCTTCTGGGGCGTTGCGGCGTGAAGAGCAACGCCACGGCCTCGGCCATGTTGAGAAACGCTGACATACCTTACGCAGCCGGGAGCCGGGGCCGGGGAAGCGACGGCGCGCGCAGATCCGGGAGCTACCTGGGAGATTGGAGGCGCCGAGACCGGGTTGCATGGTCCGCGCCCTCGGAGAGCGCCTGCGCCCTCAAGCGCGAGAGCTCGGCGCGAGACGTCTCGAGCATCGTGAGCAGGTGCCGAGGTCCCTGCGCGCACTCGAGGGCCAGGCAGTGCGGCGCGTCGAGGAGCGTGACTTCGCCGGTCAAGTCGAAGTCGAGCGGGTAGAGCCGGCAGGCAAGCGGCTTGGCCTCGGCCGGCAGCGTGCAGCCCTTCCCCTTCTCCAGGAAGACGCACGAGCCTTTCCGGGCCTTGAGTCCCCAGCGGACGTTGCCGACGAAGACGCCTCGGTAGAGGGGGCGGACGGTCTCGTAGGCCAGCCGCTCCGCGGGATCGAGATCCTCGCGCTCGACGAAGCGGTGCCGAGGCAGTCCAGTGGCCGCCTCGATCCGCTCGATGTCCGCCAGCAGCAGCGTGGCGAGCTTCTCGCCCTCCGCCACGTCGCAGCAGACGGCGCCGTTCAAGCGAAGGCACGCCGCGCAGACGTGCTCGCCCTGTCTCGGTTCCCTGCGCTCAGCCAACTCAACCTCGCACGGCGGTCAACGCCACCGCCGGCAGCTTACGCCAGTCGGCGTCCTTCTCCATGAAGACCACGCGCCGGGCGAGCGAGCCGACCGTGCGGTGGTCGGGGAACCAGACCGGCTTGGGCAGCATGCGGAACGGCGCGCGGACCACCGTCTTCTCGATGCCCTCGAACATCAGCGTGTTGCCGCTCCAGCCGTGCCCGCTCTGGATGTCCGCCGGCGTGCTCGACGGGTGGGCGCCCCAGGGCGTGCTGCCGAGGATGAAGGCCGCGGCCGGCCAGAGGTTGACCGCCACGGTGCCGTAGCGCAGCTCCTCGATGGCGTGGTCGAGCGCGCGGGAGGAGATCTCGTCGCGCAGCGTCTGCGGGTGGACCAGCAACGCGACGTTCAGGTTGCCCCAGACCCGCTCGTTGACGAACCGCGTGGCGCGCACCAGGAAGTCGACCGGGTCCTCGCTGCCCACCTCGGTCTCGCCCAGCACCGAGCACCACGGCTCGTTGCGGAAGAGCGGCTCGGCGGAGTCGTCGGGGTTGAGGTGCGGGACGATGGCCCACGGCAGCTCGCCCGGCTGGGGCACGCCGACCATTCGCAGCAGCGAGCGTCCGTCGGTGAAGCGGTGGAAGCGCTGCTCGGCGCCGGGGTAGTAGGCGAGCCGGGTGCGGGTCTGCGCCAGCGCCTGCTCGATCTGCGAGAGCAGCCGGCCGGAGCCGCTCCAGCCGCGAGGCTGCACCAGCAGCTTGGCGGCGTTGCAGTTGAACGACGCGTTGTTGGTGACCATCCCGGCGATGTTCTTGGCCTGGTACGCGAGCTCCGCCTCGGTCCAGGGACCAGGCACCACCAGCACCGCCGAGACGTTGCCCAGCTCGGAGGTGATCTTCTTCTGGAGCAGCGGCTTGCCCTGCGCCCTGCGCTCGTCGCGCTCCGGGCCGGGCGGGCCCCAGACGATGAGGTCGTGCGTTCGGTCCGAGCCGGTGATGTGCACCTCATCGACGAACTCGTGGCTCGTCAGGTACGAGCCGACCTCGGCGTCGCCGTAGGCCACCGCGAAGTAGCCGGCCTCGATGGCGGGCGCGAAGGCCTTCTCCAGGAACGGGCCCAGGTACTGGTTGACCGGGTTGACCTTGAGCAGCGTCACCTCGCCCTCGACGAACAGCTTGTGCAGGGCGTCCTTGGGCGGGATGGAGGCGACGTTGCCGGCGCCCAGGACCAGCGCGACGCGGCCGTCGTGCGGCTGGCGGTAGAAGCTCGCCTGGCGCTCGGGCAGCTCTTCCGGTACCAGGCCTTTCTGGAAGTAGATCTCCGCGCTGATGCCCGGGAAGGTGAGCGCCTCCAGGGTCGAGCCCGGGTAGACCTTGAGCGAGACGGCGCCGTTCTCGCGCCGGCGCAGCTTCTTGGGGTCGTAGCGGGGGCGGCCGTGCTCGGCGATGTCGAGCAGGCTCTGCTTGAGCAGCCGCAGGTAACGGGAGATGGACAGCCCGTGCGCCAGCCACTCCTCGCCAGCGTCCTCCGACTCGGGGTCGAGGCCCTTGGCCAGGCAGGCGGTGTGGACCATCGCGTCCAGCTGCTCGAAGTAGCGGTCGGTGATGGCGGAGAGCAGCCCGACGCGTTCGGCCACGTCCAGCCGGGCGAAGCGCTTGGCGGAGCTGCGAAGGCGCTCGAGCATGCGGTCGAAATCGCGCCGCGACGTGGCCTGGGAGCTCTGGACGTTCAGCGGAGCCTGCATGGGGGTGCCTCCGGTGCGCATGCGCTTCCCTGCGCAACGTAGTGATGCAGGTGGACCCGAAGTGGAGCGGCAGGGCGCCGCCTCACGTGCACGAACGCCCCCCGCCTGTTAGCCATCGGATCAGACGAGGGGACCCCATCCAGGAGAGCAGTCCATGGCGGCGATCAATCGATACCGGCTGAGCCTTCGCGAGCTGCAGTTCGTCCTGTTCGAGCAGCTCAAGCTCGGAGAGCTGTTGGGAAAGCCTCCGTTCGACGCGTGGGGCGACGAGGAGGCGCTCTCGGTGCTCAAGCAGACGGCGCGCTACGCCCAGGAGGTGCTGGGGCCGCTCTGCGGCGCTGGCGACCGCGAAGGCTGCAAGCTCGAGAAGGGCCAGGTGCAGGTGCCGGCAGGCTTCAAGGACGCGTGGAAGGGTCTCTACGACGCGGGCTTCAAGACGCTCGGCATCCCGGTGGACGAAGGAGGGCAGGGCGCGCCGCGGGCGCTGGCCTCGGTGGTGGAGGAGATCCTCGCCGGCGCGAACACCGCTTTCGCCATGTACCCGGGGCTGACGGCGGGCGCCGCGGAGACCATCGCCCACTTCGGCACGCCGGAGCAGAAGCAGCGCTACCTCGAGGCCATGTACAGCGGACGCTGGGCGGGCACGATGTGCCTGACCGAGTCGGACGCGGGCAGCGACGTCGGCGCCTCGCGGACGCGGGCGACGAAGAACGCGGACGGCACCTACGCGATCAGCGGGGGCAAGCTCTTCATCTCCGGTGGCGACCACGACCTGGCCGAGAACGTGGTGCACCTGGTGCTGGCGCGCGTGGACGGCGCTCCGGCGGGCACCAAGGGCCTGTCGCTGTTCATCGTCCCGAAGATCCGCGTGAAGAGCGACGGCGGCCTGGGCGAGCCCAACGACGTCCAGGTCGCGCGCATCGAGGAGAAGATGGGCCTGCACGGCTCGGCCACCTGCCAGCTCGCGTTCGGCGACGACGGCAAGTGCATCGGCGAGCTGGTCGGCACGCAGGAGAACCTGGGCATGCCGCAGATGTTCCAGCTGATGAACTTCGCCCGGCTGCTGGTCGGCATCCAGGGCGTGGCCATCGCCTCGAGCGCCTACCTCAATGCCCTCGAGTACGCGCGCGAGCGCAAGCAGGGCCCGGACTTCAAGCGCTTCAAGGACGCGAGCGCGCCCAAGGTCCCCATCGTCGAGCACGCCGACGTGAAGCGGATGCTCCTGGACATGAAGGCCCGCGTCGAAGGCATCCGGGCGATGATCCTCAAGCTCGCCGCGCACCACGACCGGGCCCAGTCGCTCGCGGGGAAGGACGACGCGAAGGTCGCCTACCACCAGGGCCAGGTCGAGCTGCTCACGCCGCTGGTCAAGGCCTACAGCTCGGACCAGGCCTTCCAGATTCTGCGCGACGGCCATCCAGGTCATGGGCGGCGCCGGCTACACCGCGGACCACCCGGTCGAGCAGTACCTGCGCGACTCGAAGGTCTTCTCCATCTACGAAGGCACCAACCACATCCAGGCGATGGATCTGGTGGGCCGCAAGCTGGGGCTGGCGGGCGGAGCGCACCTCAAGGCCTTCGCGACCGATGTCGGCACGTTCGTGGCCCAGCACAAGAACCACCCCGCGCTGGGCGAAGCGGTCGGAGCGCTCGGGCGCGCGCTGGAGGCGGTGGGCGGAACGGCGAAGACCTTCCTGGGCTGGTCGCAGGCACCGGAGAAGGCGGAACTCCTCCCGGCCAACGCCAACCGCTTCCTGGAGATGATGTCCGAGCTGACCATCGGCTGGCTCTTGCTCGAGCAGGCCGTCATCGCCGGCGAGGGCGCGGGCAAGCTCTCGGCCGATCACCCGGACCAGGCCTTCTACGCCGGCAAGAAGTTCGCGGCGCTCTACTTCGCCCGGAACGTGCTGCCAACGGTGGTGGACAAGGCGAAGCTCGCGGCCGCGGAGGATTGCAGCGCGATCGAGGTGCCGATCGAGGCGCTGGGGTAGCGCGCCGCAAACCCTCCCCCTTGCCCCCTCCCAAAAAGCGGGAGGGGGTCCGCTTCTGCTCGACGCGGGCTGGGTCGGAGCTCTTCCGCCGCCACGCCTGTGCTCGTTCTTCGGACTCTCATGGACCTCACTGCTCGCCTCTTCGTCGCGCTGGGCGCCTTGAACGGCTTTCTGGCTGTCGCTGCTGGGGCTTTTGGCGCTCACGCGCTCAAGTCACGCCTGTCGGCCGACCTGCTTGCCGTCTTCGAGACTGGGGCGCGCTACCAGATGTTCCATGCGCTCGGCCTCATCGCCATCGGGCTCGTCTTCGCTGCTCGGCCTTCGGCGATGCTCACCGGCGCGGGGTGGACGATGCTCGCCGGCATCGTCCTCTTCTCCGGCAGCCTCTACGTGCTGGCCCTCTCCGGCGTGCGTGCGCTGGGGGCGATCACGCCGATCGGCGGGGTGGCCTTCCTCGTGGCCTGGACCCTGCTCGCGGTGGCCTCTTTGCGTGCGTGATGCGCGGCGCGATTTGCGCTAGAACACGCGCCGCCATGAACGACCTCATCGAGGCGAGCGCTTCTGACCTCGCCGCTGCCATCCGAGCCCGCTCCACGTCGTCACTCGAGGTTGTGGATGCGTTTCTGGCGCGAATCCGCGCCGCCAACCCCGCCCTCAACGCCATCGTCACCCTCGACGAGGAGGGCGCCCGCCGCCAGGCCCGAGGCGCCGACGCGGCGCTCGCCCACGGCGAGGTCTGGGGTCCGCTCCACGGCGTGCCCATCACCTTGAAGGACGGCCACGCCACCGCCGGCCTGCGCACCACCGCCGGCCACGTCACCCTCGCCAAGAACGTCCCGGCGTTCGACGGGGTCGTCGCCGCCAGGATGAAGAGGGCAGGCGCCATCCTGCTGGGCAAGACCAACGTCTCGTCGATGCTGATGGACATCCAGGCCGACAACGCGGTCTTCGGCCGGACCAACAATCCCTACAACCTCGAGCGCACCTCCGGCGGCTCGTCTGGCGGCGCCGCAGCGGCGCTGGCTGCGCGGATGACCCCGCTCGACATCGGCAGCGACTTCGCCGGCTCCATCCGCATCCCGGCCCACTTCTGCGGCGTCTACGGCCTCAAGCCCACCGAGGGCCGCGTCCCGCTCACCGGCCACATCCCCGAGCCGTCCGCCGCGGCGCGCACGCCGTCGATGTGGTCGGCCGGTCCCCTGGCGCGCTCCATCGACGATCTGTACCTGGCGCTCCAGATCATCAGCGGCCCGGAGCAGACCTCGCCGGACGTCGCGCCCGTGCCGGTCCCCGAGATTCCCAAGATTGGCCTCAACGGCCTGCACCTCGCCTGGACTCCGACCTTCCCGGGCGTGCCGGTGGCCAAGTCGATCCGCGACGCCGTCGCGGCGCTGGCCAAGAAGCTCTCGGAGCGCGGCGCCATCGTCGAAGAGCGGCTGCCGCACCTCTCCTGGGAGGAGCAGGCCAAGGTCCGCGTCAAGATGTGCAAGGCGCTCGACCCGGCCGGCGCCTCGATGCCCGCGGGCGACTACCTTGCGGCGCTCGATCGCCGGGCGGCCATCGTCAGCGCCTGGGAGCGCTTCTTCGGCCAGGTCGAGGCGTTCATCTGCCCGGTAGCCATGGTCAGCGCCTTCGAGCACTGCCCGACCGACAGCCCGCTCAAGGTCGACGGCGAGCAGACTCCGTACTGGCGCATCGTCGGCCACTGCGCGCCGTTCAACCTCACCGGCCACCCGGTGCTGGTCGTCCCCATCGGCCGCGACGAGGACGGCCTGCCCATCGGCATCCAGCTCGTCACCCGCCGCTGGAACGAAGGGCGCCTGCTCGCCATCGGCCGCCTCATCTCCGGCGTCGTCGGGTCCTTGCCGAAGCCCGAGCGCGTCTAGCGCCGCTCAGGCTCGAGAAGCGACGGGCCCGGATCGAGGTCGGGACGCTGGTCGCTACGGCCAGCACCCCGGTCCGCTCTCCCCGTCTCCGTCGCGGATCGCGAGCAGCTCTGGACCCGGCTCGTCCACCCTGGGCGTGGGGCAGCCCGCCTCCGAGCGTCGGATGCGCACCAGCGAGCCCGGCGCGCTCGGGCGCGAGTAGACCATCGACCAGCCGGCCGGCACCTCGGGGCGCGTCCAGAAGTAGAGGGCGTGCGCATCCGCCGGGCTCAGGTTGACGCACCCGTTGCTGCGCGGCTCGCCGAACCGGTCGTGCCAGTAGGCGGCGTGCAAGCCAAAGTCCCGCAGGAAGAACGCCGTCCAGGGCACGTGCTCGACGCGGTACGGCGTCTTCCCCATCCGCCCGACCATGTCGGTCTCGCCCATCTTCACCCAGATGCGGAAGCTCCCCACGGGCGTCGGGTTGTGGGCGGCTCCCGTGGAGACGAGCGTGACGTACAGCGCACGCGAGCCCTCGTAGGCCACCAGCACCTGCTGCGAGAGGTCGACGTCCAGCCAGCGCTCGTCGTCGCCGACACCCTCGGGAACCTCCGAGAGCCGGGCGATGCGCAGGTCCGAGGCGGCGACCCACTCTCCCTGGCCGATCCGGACCTGCGAGCCGTCCGGCGATTCGCCTGCGACCTGGACGACCTCCCGGAAGCCCAGCCAGCGCGCCGGGGCGGTGCAGCGGCCGGGCTCGCGCATCACCGGAACGGGCCGCCCGTCGTGTTCGGGAGGGAAGACGAAGGCCAGCGGCAGCTTCGGCGCCGAGGGCTCGGTCAGGTCGACTCCGGAGAACTCCGAGGGCTCGAGCTCCCGGATCTTGCGCGACTCGATGAGCTGGCCGGCCTGCGTCTGCCAGAATCTGCGCCGCCCGACTTGGACTTCGCGCCTCTGGCGCACCACCACCGAGCCCTTGAGCCGCTGGGCGTGGGACTGCCTCCACGCGTCGCGGACGTTCCGGTACGCCTTGGCCATGGGCGAGGCGACCTTCCCGTAGACCCCGGGGACCAGCGCATCCTCCTCGAGGCGCGGGAGCTCCGCGAGCCGCGGCGGCTGTCGGCTGGGCTCGAGGTGGCGGCTGCACAGCCAGCCCTTCGGCTCGATCTCGACCCACAGCGGGCAGTCGAGGCCGAGGGCGACCCGCTTCCACGCCACCCGCATGTCCTGCGCCACATTGCCCAAGAACGGCGCGGCGGAGCTGGGCGCCTCGCGGACGGTCGCCGAGCGCTTGAGTCGCAGCGAGTGGACCGAGGCGGCGAAGGGAGCCGCCACGAACTCGACGCCGGCCTCCGCCTCGCCGGGGGCGAGGCATGCCGGGACCGCAGCCAGGGCCTCCGCGGCGCCTGGAGCGCACCACAGCGGGAGGGCCGCCGGCAGCCACAGCGCGAGGAGTGTCGAGCCGAGCATGGCGGCCCACCGTACGCTCGCGATCCGACCGCCTCAATGTGGTCGAGGCTCCCACGCGCGAGAAGGCTCGCCGGCCACAGGACGCAAGTGCAGAGGAGCCCTCTCGAAACCCGCGGCCAGCTGCCTGCGGGCCTCACCCTTCAGGGACATCGCCGGCCGAGCGCGTCTGGCCGCTCGGTGGGGACGATGTAGGCGAAGTTTTGCACGTGCAAGACTTCGCCGACAGGTAGGTGGCGTCGTGTCCAGACGTCTGGACGCGTCAGAGCGAGCACTGTCAATTCCGTTGCCAGTTCCGTGTCCGAGTCTCGGACAACGGAGCGGCGCTGCTCCACGTCGCGGCTGATAAGGCCTGCGAATCCAAAGGGTTGAGGCGAAGAAGGCAGGAAACTTTGTCGCCCGGGTTTGCGACAATGCCTGTAGCAACTTCACTTGCGCCTTCCCTCGGAGCGGCCTGATGCGAGTCACGTCCACCACTACCAACAGCAGCGCATCGTCCAGCAACCCTGTCCTCAAGATCGGCTCGAGCGGATCGTCCGTCGCCAATCTCCAGCGGCGCCTGAGCGCCGCCGGCTTCGACTGCGGCGCGGCCGACGGCCAGTTCGGTCCCAAGACGGACGCCGCGGTCCGCTCCTTCCAGCGCGCGCGCGGTCTGTCGGTGGACGGCGTGGTCGGCAACCAGACCTGGAGCTCGCTCAAGGGCGCCACGACGGCCGCTCCGCCGCCTCCCGCCTCGACCGGCTCGAATCCGACGCTGAGCCAGGGCTCCAGCGGCCCGGCCGTGCGCGACCTGCAGCGCAAGCTGGCCTCCGCCGGCTACAGCCCGGGCCCCGACGACGGCCAGTTCGGAGCGCAGACCCGCTCGGCGCTCATGCGCTTCCAGCGCGCCAACGGCCTGACCGCCGACGGCGTGTGCGGCCCGAAGACCTGGGGCGCGCTCTCTTCCAGCTTCCAGTCCGGCCCGGTCGACAACTCCAGCGCGAGCGGCGCCAAGCCGACGCTGCGCCAAGGAGCCTCGGGCAGCGCGGTCTCCAGCCTGCAGCGGCTGCTCAAGGACGCCGGCTGCGACCCGGGCCCCATCGACGGACAGTTCGGCCCGGGCACCCGCTCGGCGGTCGAGGTGTACCAGGCCTCGCGCGGGCTCACCTGCGACGGCGTCGTCGGCGCGCAGACCTGGGCGGCGCTGGAGAGCGGCGCCAAGCCGGTGCGCGGCACGACGACGACCTCCGGCCCGCTGCGCCAGCGCATCCTGCAGATCGCGCAGGGCGAGATCGGCACGCTCGAGACCGGCACCAACAGCGGCCCGTGCCTGAAGTACCCGCGCTTCTTCGGCCGCGGCAGCGAGGCCTGGTGCGCCGACTTCGTCAGCTACTGCCTGACCAACGCCGGCAAGTCCTTCAACGACCCGTACTGCCCCTCCATCGTCAACAAGATGAAGGCCAGCGGCCAGTGGAAGGGCCGGTCGGATCCGCAGCCGGGCGACATCGTCCTGTTCGACTGGAACGGCGACGGCCACAGCGACCACGTCGGCCTCGTCAAGAGCGTCAACAGCGACGGCAGCATCCAGACCATCGAGGGCAACACCGAGAACGACTCCGGGCAGCAGGGCGTCTGGGAGAGGACCCGCTCGCTCTCGACCGTGCTCGGGTTCGCCAACCCCTCCTGACCGCAGCCGCAGGTCTTCGCTGACCAAGAGCCAGGGACGGCTTGTCCCTGGCTCTTCTCGTTCCTGCGCCATCGGCCGCGGGTGGTCCACCTCGTCGTTGACCCGCGCGAGTGCCGCGTGCCAGATTCCCGCGCGGCAGTGCCTCCGGTCCTGGTGGCCGGCTCGGTCTTCAAAACCGATGTGGGGTGCTGAGAGGCGCTTCAGGCGGGTTCGATTCCCGTGCACTGCCGTGGCGCGCCCGCCGACGTCCCTAGATGGATGCGGGGCGTAGCGCGAAATCCCCAGAAGCTTCGGCTGCTTGGCGGAAGGCTGGCGAGGGTCCGCCCCAAATCCTTAGACGATTCAGGTGGTTGGCAAATGGCTCACGAAGCGAAGAGCGGCACGGTGGTGGTGGTCAATGGCGAGACGATGGGCCGCGGCGACGATGGTCTGGGCGCCAAGCTGATGGCCAACTTCCTGCGCACCCTGGCGGTGGTCGAGCCCCGGCCCGAGGCGATCATCTTCTACAACTCGGCGGTCAAGCTGCTCGCGCCGGGCTCGCCGTGCCTGGATGGGCTTCACGCGTTGGACGATGCCGGCGTCGATCTGCTCGCCTGCGTGACCTGCCTGGAGTTCTTCGCGCTCACCGAGAGAATGGCGCTCGGCCACGTCAGCAACATGCGCGAGATCGTCCAGCGCACGATGAGCGCCGCCAAGGTCGTCACCGTCTAGGCCTCGACTCGACTCACTCAGACCAGCGCCAGGACTGGTCGAACGATTGGGTGGTTCGGGCAGGCAGCCGGCCAGATGGCCCGGCGATCCGCGAGCACAAAAGAGGCGCCGACCCGAAGGCCGGCGCCTCGAAGTGTCCTAGCGATGCCTGAGCGCTAGTTGCAGACGCCCGTGGTCCCGATCCACTGAGCGCAGCTCTCTGCCGCCCGTGCAGGTTGGCGAGCCGCCGGCGGGGTCGCACAGCTGCAGGCAGGTGCCGGGGTTGCCGTTGCAGACGTCGCCTTCGATGCAGTCGTTGGCGTAGGTGCAGGCAGCGCCGGTCGCCTTCCCCATCGAGTGGAAGCAGGCCCACTCGGTCTGCGACTTGGGGAAGCAGCCCTCGTCGGAGTTGGCGCAGTCCTGCGTCAGCGGATTGCAGGGGGGCGTCGGCATGCATGCGAACGGGGACGTGCTGCTCGGCGAGCCGCCCAGGCAGTCCTGGCCGGTGGGGCAGGTCTTGGTGGCGCTGCACAGCGAGGTGCACTTGAAGCCGTTGCCGAAGTTGAGGCACACGGTGCCCGCCACGCAGTCGCCGTCCGAGGCGCAGGTCTGCTGGTCGGTCTTGGTGCCGGCTGCGCCGCAGGTCCAGGTCGGTGTGTCGTCGGCGAGCGTGCACTTCTGCCCGCTCTGGCAGCCGGTCTGCGCGAACGGGTCGCAGGCGGGGACGACGGCGCAGAGGATGGCGCTCGTCCCGCCCTGGGCGCCGACGATGCACGCCTGGCCGGTGGGGCACTTCTTCGAGCTGTTGCAGAAGGCGCGGCACCTGTTGCCCGTCTCGCCCTGGATGCCGACACAGGCCAGGCCCGCGGCGCAGTCGCTCTCCTGGGTGCAGTCCTGCTGGTCGGTCTTGGTGCCCGCCGCGACGCAGACGTAGGCGCCGGTCTGGTCGAGGCTGCACTTGTTGGTGCCGGAGCAGTTGGTCTGGTTGAACGGGTCGCAGGGGCCGACCGTGCCACCATCGCCAGGATCGGTCGTCGAGGCGTCGGACCCGGGCTGGGGGGTGGAGGCGTCGGAGCCGGGCTGGGTCGTCGAAGCGTCCTGGTTGGGCTGCGTCGTCGCGCCGTCCTGGCCCGGCTGGGTCGTCGACGCGTCGTCGCTCGGGTTGATGGTCGAGCCATCGGCGCTCGGGTTCGTGGTCGAACCGTCGACGCCGGGGTTGGTGGTCGAGCCGTCCGTAGGGCTCGTGACCGAACCGTCCGTGTGGGGGGGCACCGACGCGTCGCCCGGGGTGGGGCGGCTGGCGTCCTTTCCAGCCTCGGGAGTCTCCCCGCCACCGCCGCAGCGGGCCAGGAACAGGGGTAGGGAAACGGCGACCAGAAGGACGAAGCGTTTCATGTGGGGACCCTCCGCTTGACAAGGAGGGCGAACCCTATCGCGCGGGCGGCCGGCGTTCAATCGCGCCCCCGGGCCCTTCAATTGTGGTCCCGCGGTGTGGTAGGAAAGTCGTCCATTGGAAATGAGAAGACCGCCGCTGCTGGGCGTGGTCGCTTGGTAGACGCAATCCAGTCCCCGGACGCCGAACCGGGGGCTCCTTCACAGGGGTCGTCATGACGAGCCTGAACAAGCTGGCTTTGCTCTGTTGCCTCACCGGCCTGAGCTTCGCGCTCACCGGTTGTCCGAACGAGCAGGTCAACCCGGACCATCCCGACGCGAAGGTGGCGCCTCCGGGCAAGGACGCCAGCGTCACCTGCACGCCGACCCCCTGCGGCGACAAGGAGTGCGGCACCGACGGCTGCGGCCACGAGTGCGGCGCGTGCGGTCCGGGCACGACCTGCAACGAGGCGACCTGGAAGTGCGACGCCTGCTCCAGCGAGACCAAGGCCGAGTTCTGCTCGCGCGTCGCCAAGGCCGGCAAGGTCTGCGGCAGCATCACCGACGAGGACAACTGCACCAAGACCACCCGCACCGAGGACTGCGGCGGCTGCACCAACGGCAAGACCTGCGCCGCCGACAACACCTGCACCGGGTCCTGCTCGTACGAGGGCGACAGCGCGTTCTGCGCCCGGCTCGGCAAGGACTGCGGCTCGGTGACGGCCGCCGACAACTGCACCGAGACGAAGACGGTCAACTGCGGCGTCTGCAGCGGCCAGTGCGTGGACAACGTCTGCAACGCAGCCAAGCCCTGCGGCAACGGCACCCTGGACGAGGGCGAGGATTGCGACAAGACGAACCTGAACGGCAAGACCTGCATCACCCAGGGCTTCGCCAGCGGCATGCTCCTGTGCAACGCCGACTGCACCTTCAACACCAGCAACTGCGTCGCCCCCGAAGACTGCGGCAACGGGGTCATCGACGGCACCGAGAAGTGCGACAAGGCCAACCTCAACGGCAAGACCTGCGTCACCGAGGGCTTCGCCTCCGGCACGCTGAAGTGCAACGCCAACTGCACCCTGAACACCGAGGACTGCGTCGCCGCGACCGACTGCGGCAACGGGACCGTGAACACCGGCGAGCAGTGCGACGGCGCCAACCTCGACAACAAGACCTGCCAGGACCTGGGCTTCGCCGGCGGCGGCACGCTCTCCTGCTCCGCGGGTTGCCAGTTCGTCACCACCCTCTGCATCGGCGCCAGCACCTGCGGCAACGGCAACATCGACTCCAACGAGGAGTGCGACAAGACGAACCTGAACAGCAAGACCTGCGTGACCGAGGGCTTCACCGCCGGCGTGCTGACCTGCAACGCCGACTGCACGCTCAACAAGTCCGGCTGCAACAACGGCGGCCCCCCGGCGAACGACGACTGCGCCACCGCCATCGACATCACCACCGCGACCATGCCGGTCAACGGCTACACCACCGGCGGCACCGACAACAGCTACGGCACCTGCGAGGGCGACTGGTACTACGGCTACGACCAGCACGACGGCGCCGACGTCGTCTACTCGTTCGAAATCACCGGCACCGACCCGAAGAACGTGGAGATCTCCCTCAACCGGCTGGCCGGCACCACCTACCAGCCCGTGTTCTACGTGCGCAGCGACTGCGCCTCCTCCTCGGCGAGCCTCGAGCTGGCCTGCGAGCCGTACACGAGTGGCGGCAGCTACGTGCGGCTGAAGAACGTGGCGCCTGGCAAGTACTACATCATCGTCGACGGCGAGGACGAGACCGAAGGCGACTTCCAGCTCAACGTGGGCATCACCACGCCGCCGCCGCCGCCGACCAACGACAACTGCGGCACCGCCGGCGCCGGTGCGACCGAGCTGACCTTCGTCGGCGACGTGGCCAACACCACGGGAACCACGCTGTCGGGCACCGATGACTACCAGGGCAGCTGCAAGGGCAGCTCCTCCAACAAGCACAACGGCGGGGACGTGGTCTACAAGCTCACCATCCCGGCCGGGACTGACCAGTCGATCACCGCGGTCGTCACGCCGAGCTCGAGCGGTCTCAAGCCGGCCGTCTACATCTGGTCGGCCTGCGACTCCGCGGCTCCGGGCGAGCTGGCCTGCAGGAACGCGAGCAGCGCCGGTGGCATCGCGACCGCCATGGTCCTCTCGGCGCCCGCGGGCCAGAGCTACTACGTGGTGGTCGACGGCCTCGACGCGAGCGAAGGCGACTTCGAGCTGCAGGTCGCGCTGGGCGCCCCAATCGTCCTGCCCGACACGTGCGCCTCGCCCCAGCCGATCACGCTGGCCGCGAGCGGCTCCGGGTGGGCGGGCTCGGCCTCGGGCGACAACTCGATCGCCACGGCCGACACCAAAGGCACGTGCATGAGCGCCGGTACGCCTCCAGCCGGCAAGGACCTCGTCTACGAGCTGGACACCACCGGCCTGACCGCCGCCGACAAGGACCTCAAGGCCACGGTGACCTTCCAGAAGTCGGGGTACTACGCGCGGTTGTACATCCGCAAGGACTGCGCCTCGGAGCTGGCGGCCGATGAGCTGGGCTGCCTCGCGGTGACCCAGACCACCGGATCGGTCACGGCCAAGCACCTGGTTCCGGGCAAGTACTACATCTGGGTCGACTCCTCGTACGCCTCGGACGAAGGCCCCTTCACGCTGGACGTCGTCCTGACGGACTCGCTGCCCGCGCCGACCAACGACACCTGCGGGACGGCTGGCGATGGCGCGGAGGAGCTGGTCTTCGCCGCCGACGTGGCGACCGCTACCGGCAAGACGACCGCGGGTGGCGTCAACAACTACCAGGGCGCCTGCAAGACCTCCTCGAACACTCACGATGGTGGCGACGTGGTCTTCAAGTTCACCGTCCCCGGAGCTGTGAACCGGTCGGCCACGGTGGTCGTGACGCCCGACGCCACCTCCACGACCTACAAGCCCGCCGTCTACGTCTGGAGCGCCTGTGACCCCACGGCTCCTGGCGAGAAGGCCTGCATCAACGGGGCGACCGCGGGTGGGGCCACGACGGTGACCGCCAACTCGCTCACCGCCGGGCAGACCTACTACGTCGTCGTCGACGGCAACGGCGCGACGGAGGGCAGCTTCGACCTCCAGGTCACCCTGGGCGCCGAGATCTTCTTCCCCGACACCTGCAGCGACGTGCTGGCCGTGGACGTCAGCGGCCTCGACCCGCTCACCGGCGACGGCACCCTGTCCATCACCGGGGACACCACCAACGCCACCAACAGCGGCTCCGCTCTCGGCAGCTGCGGCGGCATCAGTAACGACCTCGTCTACGCGCTCACGCTGGACCCGACGAAGGGCAACAAGAACCTCACGGTCACGATGACCTTCAACGCCGCGACGACCCAGAACCCCGTCGTCTACCTGCGCAAGGGGGCCTGCACGACCACCACCGCCAGCGACGAGCTCAAGTGCGCCGTCAACTCCACGGGCACCAGCGCCAGCTTCAGCGTTCGCAACGTGGTGGCCGGCCAGACCTACTACCTGTGGGCGGACGGGTACGCCAGCTCGAAGGGCCCCTTCACCATCGCCGTCGACGTCGTCACCCCTGCGCCAGCGCCTGGAAATGACCTGTGCGGCGTGGGCGGGGCCACCGCGACCGAGCTGGCTTTCTCCGGCGACGTCGCCACGCTCACCGGCGGCACCTCGGCCGGCGGCAACGACGACTACAAGGGCGCCTGCGCCGACACCTCCAGCAACAAGCACGACGGCTCGGACGTGGTCTACAAGTTCACCATCCCGGGCAGCGACAACCGCTCGGTCACCGCGGTGGTGACGCCCACCACCTCGACCTTCAAGCCCGCGGTCTACATCCGCGAGGTCTGCGATGCGACCGGCTCCGCAACCTGCGGCAACGCCACCGCGGCGGGCAGCCCCGCCACCGCCACCGCGATGTCGCTGGCCGCCGGAGGGACCTACTACGTGGTCGTGGACGGCGCCAATGGGAGCGAAGGCACCTTCGACCTGAGCGTGACCCTGGGCGCCCCGATCGTCCTGCCCGACACCTGCGCCTCGCCCCAGACGATCACCTTGACCGCGAATGGCTCTGGCTGGACGGGCTCGGTCTCGGGAAACAACCTGGGCGCCACGGCCGACACCAAGGGGACGTGCATGAGCGCCGTCACGGCGCCCGCCGGCAAGGACCTCGTCTACGAGCTGGACACCACCGGACTGACCGCCGGCGACAAGGACCTCTTGGCCACGGTCAGCTTCCAGGTGTCGAACTACTACGCGCGGATGTACATCCGGAAGGACTGCGCCTCGGAGCTGGCGACCGACGAGCTCGGCTGCCTCTCGGTGAGCCAGGCGACCGGATCGATCACGGCCAAGCACCTTGCTCCGGGCAAGTACTACATCTGGGTCGACTCCTCGTACACCGCGGACGAAGGCCCCTTCACCTTGAACGTCGCCCTGACCGACTCGCTGCCCGCGCCGACCAACGACACCTGCGGCACGGCGGGTGATGGCGCGGAGGAGCTGGTCTTCGCCAGTGATGTCGCGACGGCCACCGCCAGGACCACCGGGGGAGGCGTCAACAACTACCAGGGTTCCTGCAAGACCTCCTCGAACACGCACGATGGCTCCGACGTGGTCTTCAAGTTCACCGTCCCCGGAACCGAGAACCGGTCGGCCACGGTGCTCGTGACGCCCAACGCCACCTCCTCGACCTTCAAGCCCGCCATCTACCTCTGGAGCGCGTGCGACCCCGCGGCTTCTGGCGAGAAGGCGTGCATCAACGGGGCGACCGCGGGTGCGGCCACGACCCTGACCGCCAACTCGCTCGCCCCCGGACAGACCTACTACCTCTTCGTCGACGGCAACGGCGCGACGGAGGGCGGTTTCGACCTGCAGGTCACCCTGGGCGCCGAGACCTTCTTCCCCGACACCTGCAACGACGTGGTGCCCGTGGACGTCAGCGGCCTCGACCCGGTCACCGGCGACGGCACCTTGGCCATCACCGGGGACACCACCAACGCCACCAACAGCGGAGCCGCGCTCGGCACCTGCGGCGGCAGCGGCAACGACCTCGTCTACTCGCTCACGCTGGACCCGACGAAGGGCAACAAGGACCTCACGGTCACGATGACCTTCAACGCCGCGACGACCCAGAACCCGGTCGTCTACCTGCGCAAGGGGGCCTGCACGACCACCACCGCCAGCGACGAGCTCAAGTGCGCCAGCAACTCCTCGGGCACCAGCACCAGCTTCAGCGTGCGCAACGTGCTGGCGGGCCACACCTACTACCTGTGGGCCGACGGCTACTCCAGCTCGAAGGGCCCCTTCACCATCGCGGTCGACGTCGTGACCCCTGCGCCAGCGCCTGCCAATGACCTGTGCGGCGTGGCCGGGGCCACCGCGACCGAGCTGGCTTTCTCCGGCGACGTCGCCACCGTGACCGGCGCCACCTCGGTGGCCGCCAACAACGACTACCAGGGCGCCTGTGGCGGCAGCGGCCCGGACGTGGTCTACAAGTTCACGATCCCGGGGACGGACAGCCGCTCCGTCACCGCGGTGGTGACCCCGACCACCTCGACCTTCAAGCCGGTGGTCTACATCCGCGACGTCTGCGATGCCGCCGGGTCCCTGTCGTGTCGCAGCGCCTCTGCGGCCGGCGCAGCGGCGACGGCCACCGCGCTGTCGCTGGCGGCCGGGCAGACCTACTACGTGGTGGTGGACAGCGACGGGACGGAGGGCGCCTTCGACCTGAGCGTCACGCTGGGTACTGCCATCAACATCCCGGACGACTGCAGCGGCGTCCAGGCGCTCGACACCAGCGGGCTCGTCGACGGCAACGGGGTGATCACCGTCAGCGGCGACACCAGCCAGGGCACCCACAACACCCTCAGCATCGGCAGCTGCGGTGTGGGCCAGGGGCCCGACCTCGTCTACTCGCTCACCACCACGACGGAGAAGGCGATCACGGTGGCGATGCAGTTCACCTCGTCCACCTCCGCCACCGCCGTGACCTACCTGCGCAAGGGTGCGTGCACCACGACGACCGCGACCGATGAGCTCGGCTGCGACGATGGCTCGGGCACGGGCGCCACGTTCACCGTCAGCCACCTGGCGGCGGGCACCTACTTCATCTGGGCTGACGGCTACTCGACCAGCTCCGGCCCCTTCACCCTCACCGTCACCCTGGCGGAGCCGCCGGCGGTCCCGTCCGGCGACACCTGTGACGCGAGCGGGAACGGCGCTCAGGAGATCCCGCTGACCTTCAATGGCACGGCGTACGAGGGCTCCGTGGCAGGTGACAACTCGGCTGCGACCGCCAATACCAAGGGCACGTGCATGAGCGCCAGCACCCCGCCCACGGGTAAGGACCTGGTCTACCTGGTCGACACGACCAGCCTGCCGGGGAACAAGAACATCACCGCGACCGTGAACTTCCAGAAGTCGAGCTACTACTCACGGCTCTACATCCGGAAGGACAACTGCGCTTCCGAGCTCGCCGCCGACGAAGTCGCCTGCCTGGCGAACTCCTCGACCAGCGGGACGATCGTCGCGAGGCAGCTGCCCCCGGCCAAGTACTACGTCTGGGTCGACTCCTCCTACAGCTCCGACGAGGGCGCGTTCACCCTGACGATCTCCGCCGTGGATTCGCCCCCGCCGCCGACCAACGACGCCTGCGGCACGGAAGTCGACCTGGGTGACCTCTCCACCGGCCCCCTGACGGCGACCGGGTCCACCGACGACGCCAGCGCCAGCACCACCAGCGCCAACGCGGGCAGCTGCGCCTTCACCACCGCCAGCGGCGGCGACGTGGTCTACAAGTTCACCACCGGCCCGGCGCTCAACAAGGTCAAGGTGACCCTGGTGGGCACCGGCAACCTCAAGCCGCTGGCCTACGTGCGCACCACGTGCGACGACGCCACGGCGGCGGCGCAGGTGGCCTGCAACTACAGCTCGACCGCGGCCGGGACCACGACGTTCAACTTCACGCCGACCACGCCTGCGACCACCTACTACGTCTGGGTCGACGGCTACAGCAGCAGCAGCGGCGGCTACACCCTCACGGTCGAAGAGCTGATCCCGCCTGCCAACGACGCCTGCGGCGCGGAGACCGACCTGGGCGACCTCTCCACCGGCCCCAAGACGGCGACCGGGTCCACCGAGGCCGCCAACGCCAGCACCACCAGCGCCAACGCGGGCAGCTGCGCCTTCACCACCGCCAGCGGCGGCGACGCGGTCTACAGCTTCACCACCGGCGCGTCGCTCAACAAGGTCAAGGTGACCCTGGTGGGCACCGGCACCCTCAAGCCGCTGGCCTACGTGCGCACCACCTGCGACGACGCGACCGCGGCGGCGCAGGTGGGCTGCAACTACAGCTCGACCGCGGCCGGGACCACGACGTTCAGCTTCACCCCGGCCGCGCCTTCGACCACCTACTACGTCTGGGTCGACGGCTACAGCAGCAGCGTCGGCGGCTACACGCTCACGGTCGAAGAGCTGGCCCCGCCTACCAACGACGCCTGCGGCGCGGAGACCGACCTGGGCGACATCTCCACCGGCCCCAAGACGGCGACCGGCGGCACCGAGGGCGCCAACGCCAGCACCACCAGCGCCAACACCGGCAGCTGTGCGTTCACGACGGCCAGCGGCGGCGACGTGGTCTACAAGTTCACGACCGGCGCGGCGCTCAACAAGGTCAAGGTGACCCTGGTGGGAACCGGCACGCTCAAGCCGTTGGCCTACGTGCGCACCACCTGCGACGACGCAACCACGGCGGCGCAGGTGGGCTGCAACTACAGCTCGACCTCGGCCGGGACCACGACGTTCAACTTCACCCCGGCGGCGCCTTCGACCACCTACTACCTCTGGGTCGACGGCTACAGCAGCAGCGCCGGCGGCTACACGCTCACCGTGGAGGAGATGGTCCCGCCCGCCAACGACACCTGCGGCGCGGGCGACGCCAACGCCATCGAGCTCACCCTGGGCGCGGCACCGACCTCGGGCGACACGTCGCTGGCCTCGGCCGACTACGGCGGTGCGCTGTCGAGCACCTGCAAGACGGGGATGGGCAGCTACAACGCGCCAGGCAACGACGTGGTCTACAAGTACATCCCGACCGCTGCCGGTAGCTTCACCATCGAGGTCAAGCCGAGCAGCTGGGACTGCGCCGTCTGGTACACCGAGGCAGCGTGCGGCGGCGATGGCGCCAACTGCGTCAACGCCGCGGACAAGGCCTACAGCGGCGGCACGGAGACGTTGACCGTCTTGGGCCAAGCGGGAGTGACCTACTTCATCTACGTCGACCGCTACAACGCGTCGTCGGTGGGTGGGGCCTTCACCATCCAGATCAAGTAGCCCTCCGCTAGAAGGTTGAAGCACTCGCGGCCCCCGCTCCGGACCTTGGAGCGGGGGCCGCTCCTTTCGGTGAAGCCGAGCCAGCCATTGCGGACGAGAGGTGCGTCGGGCGCTGGCGATCAGCGGGGGCGGACATCCTGGCGCGTTCTGGCCTGGTGCTGGGCGTGAAGCGGTCGTCGGCGCCGGACCCTTCAAGCGGCAGCTGCGAGCGGTCTGAAGAGAAGGGCTGGCAGTGGCCGCGGGCGCCGCCGCCGGACCGCGAGCCTGCTCGGCTTCGGTGTCGAGCGGGAGGCCGGCCTGAGGCGCGCTTGACCGGCTGCTGCCGTGGCGTTATCCCCGACGCTCACGCAGATTGGGGCAGCTTCGAGGCAACCGTCAGGAGGGTGCACGTGGCGAACGAGTTCGACGTGGTGGTGATTGGCGCAGGCCCCGGCGGCTACGTGGCGGCCATCCGCGCGGCGCAGAACGGGCTGAAGACGGCGCTGGTCGAGCGGGACAAGAAGCTGGGCGGCACCTGCCTCATCCGCGGGTGCATCCCCACCAAGTCGCTCTTGCACAGCGCGGCGCTGATGGACTCGCTGGCCAAGGCCGGCGACTTCGGGGTGAACGTCTCCGGCTTCGCGCTGGAGATGGAGAAGGTGATCAAGCGCAAGGAGCGCGTCGTCGCCAAGCTCACCGCCGGTGTGGCCGGGCTGATGAAGAAGTACGGCGTGACCGTCTTCAAGGGCCACGGGCGCCTGGCAGGGAAGGGCAAGGTGACGGTGGACGGCGAGACGAAGGAGACGCTCGAGACCCGGCACGTCATCCTGGCCACCGGCAGCGAGGTGAAGAACCTGCCGTTCGCCACCCCGGACCACAAGAAGATCCTCACCAGCGACTCGATGCTGGAGGTGACCAGCGTGCCCAAGAGCTTGGTGGTGCTGGGCGCCGGCGCGGTGGGGATGGAGTTCGCGTCGATCTTCAAGTCCTACGGCTCAGCCGTGACCATCGTGGAGATGCTGCCGCACCTGCTGCCGCTGGAGGACGAAGAGGTCTCCAAGGAGATCGAGAAGGCCTACCGCCGCCGCAAGATCGACTTCCTGCTCGGCGCCAAGGTGCAGAAGGTGGAGACCACCGACGCGGGCGTGAAGGTGAGCGTGGCGGTGGGGGAGGCGGTGCAGGTACTGGAGGCCGAGGCTCTGCTCGTCGCGGTGGGCCGCAAGGCAGTCGTCGAGGATCTGGGCCTGGAGACGGTGGGGGTGAAGGTCGAGCGCGGGTTCGTCCCAGTCGACAACCTGATGCGCACCAACGTGGAAGGCATCTTCGCCATCGGCGACCTGGTGCCGACGATCGCGCTTGCGCACGTCGCCTCGCACGAAGGGATCGTGGCGGCCGACGTCATCGCCGGGAAGAACCCGACGCCGATCAACTACGACCGGGCGCCGAGCGCCACCTACACCGCGCCCGAGGTCGCCAGCGTGGGGCTGACCGAGAAGAAGGCCCGCGAGCGCGGCCACGAGGTCAAGATCGGCACGATGCCCTTCGCCGCCATCGGCAAGGCGACCATCGCCGGCGAGAACGAAGGGTTCGTGAAGATCGTCGCCGACAAGAAGTACGACGAGATCCTCGGGGTGCACATCGTCGGCCCGCACGCCACCGAGCTGCATCGCCGAGGCGTGCGCTGCGCTGGAGCTGGAGGCCACCGCGGAGGAGCTGGCGACCACCATCCACGCACACCCGACGCTCTCGGAGGCCATGGGCGAGGCGGCGCACGGCGTGCTGGGGCACACGCTCAATTTCTAGCCGAAGAGGGCGTCCGAGGCGCGCTCGACCATCCCTGCGGTGGTCGTCGTGGGGGGAGTGCACCGGAAGTAATCGCTGACCCGCTACACGGGGTAGTGCCGGGCTTCCACGCCCGGAGCACCTTTGCTATCCGCGCGTCCGAGGCGCGGTATCGCTGCGGTGGTCGTGAGGGTAGCGATTACTTCCGGTGCGCTGAGGCGTGCTCGACCATCCCTGCGGTGGTCGTCGTGGGAGCTGTTCGTGCGTCAGCAGCGCGCCTCAGATTCTCAATTCCCCACGGTTATCCCCGGCGTGGAAGCCGGGCACTACCCGCCAACGCGCTTCAGATGATCGGGTGCCCACGGTTGCCGACCCTGGGCCCGCAAATGAAGAGGCGCAGCGCCTCGTCAGCGCTGCGCCTCTTCTTTCAACCGGGACTGCTACCGCGGCCGCTTACTTCGCGCCGCAGCCGCCGCCCGCCGGCGCGCCCGCGGCGGGGCCGGAGAGGGTCTTGTCGCAGCCCTTGATCTCGTTCTTGTTGAAGCCGCAGAACGCCTTCTTGATCGCCTCAGCGCCGGCGGCGCTGAACTCGTTCTTGCCGTTGGCGATCCAGGTCGGGGAGGCGCCGATGCCCAGGCCGTTGGCGACCTTGTAGTCCTCCTCGAGCAGCTTCTTGCCTTCGTCGCCGGAGAAGCACTTCTCGATGACCTTGGCGTCGATGCCCGACTCCTTCGTCGCGCACTTCTGCCAGTCGGTGGAGCGGATGTCCTTGTTGCGGCAGAGGACGTAGTCCATCCACTTGAAGTTCTTGTTGTAGTGCTTCATCGCGCACAGCTCGCGGATGTTCTCGTCGACCTCGGCATCGCCGTGCATGGAGGTCAGCTTGGTGGCCGCGGTGCCGTTGCCGATGTAGTGCACCTGGAAGTCGATCTTGTTCTCGAAGGCGTCGAGGACTTCCTTCATCGAGTCGAGGGCGCGGGTGCCGTACGGGCACTGGCTCATCACGAAGAGCTCGAGCTTCTTGGGCATCTCCTTGCGGCAGGCGAGGGAGTTCTTGCACTGCTCAAGCTCGCAGCCCTTCTCGTTGGCGCAGGCCGGGTTCCACTGGCCGCCGACGTTGAGCGAGCGGTAGCTGCCGACCGGCTGCAGGTGGCGGGCGAACATCTCGGCGGTCTCCTTGTCGGCGTCAAGCGACGCGTCGAAGAGCACCATCGGGAGGTTGGCGTTCGGGTTGCCGAGCGACTCGTAGAAGGCCTTGCCCTCGGCGTCGTTGTAGTCGAGCTTCTTGATGACCGGGTTCTCGACGCGGGACTTGATCATGCCCTCCCAGCGGTCAGGCGCGCACTTCTCGCAGCGCTTGTCGGTCAGGATGGTGACGTTGACCGGGGCCGGGGCGGGGATGCTGGCGCAGACGGCCGGCTTGGCCTGGGCGGTGGACTCGGTGCAGAAGGTCTTGAGGAAGCCGTTGGCGCTGCGCTTGCCGTTGTAGGGCTTGCCGTTGACGAACATCGTGGGGCTGCCGCGGGCCTTCTTCTCCTCGGCCTTCTTGAAGGAGGCGGTCAGCAGCGCCTTGCCCTCGGGGCCGTCCTTGCAGGCCTTGAGCGCCTCGACCGGGATCTGGGTGTCCTTGGCGCACTGCTCCCAGTTCTTGGCGACTTCGCGGAAGTTCTTGTTCTGGCAGAGGATGAAGTTCAGGTAGGCGGCCGGGGCCTGCTTGGCGGCGCACAGCTGCACGATGTCGCCGGTCACCTCGTCGGGGCCGTGCATCGAGGTCAGCTCGCCATTGGCGCCGACGGTGCCGATGAAGTCGAGGCTGAAGTCGATGTCGGCGCCCATCTTGTCGATGGCGTCCTTGGCCTTGTTGACCACGTCCACGCCGAACGGGCACTGGGACATCACGAAGAACTCGACCTTGACCGCGCCGGGGTTCGTCTTGACGGCGGCGGCGGTGGAGCCCGTGCTGCCCTTGTTCTCCGGACCCTGAGGCTTGCAGGCCACCAACCCGAGCGCGGCCAGACCAGCCACTGCCAACTTCCGAGCATTACCAGTCATCGATAAAACCTCTTCCTTTCGTTCGTTCAGAACCAAGGTGCCTTTTCGGGGTGGGTCCCGCGAAGGCGGCTCCCTCCGGAGCCCGACACTGTCCGGCGCCATTCGGCCCCGCCGGGGAAAAAGTGGCGCGCAGCATAGAGGCTCCGGCGCGACGGAGCAACCGATTCCTTAGGGGTATCTCACGCTTGGACCTCGTTCGCAGGGTGTCGGCCAGCGCACCAACAGGCCCGGTCCGCGAACCATTCCCGAGGCCCGGAGCCGTGGCGGGGCGCAGGGGGCGGCAACCGGTGTCCTTCCGCGAGGTTGGGCCGACTCGGCGCCGAGCGATCAGACCGGTTTTCTGCTTTCATACGTTCGCTTCCACGCAGGCAACCATTGACCTCGACTTCGGAGGCAGCACCCCATGCTCACCCGAATGCGGCTCCTCGGCCTGGCCGTCGCGCTCTCGGTCGTCCCGTTGACCGCCCGCGCGCAGGGCATGCTCATCCCCACCGACGCCTCGCTGCGGCCGCTCGCCATCAAGTACCAGCGCGTCTCCGCGGAGATCAAAGACGGGGCCGCCGTGACCCGGGTCGAGCAGGTCTTCGTCAACGAGGGGCCACGCCAGCTCGAGGCGCACTACGTCTTCCCATTGCCCAAGGGCGCCGCGCTCTCCGAGTTCTACCTGTGGGTCAACGGCAAGAAGACCAAGGGAGAGATGCTCGAGAAGCAGAAGGCGCAGGACATCTACGAAGGGATCGTCCGGCGGCTGCAGGACCCAGGCTTGCTCGAGTACATCGACTCGGACGTCTTCCGCGCCCGCGTCTTCCCCGTCCCGGCCAACGGCGAGCAGAAGATCGAGCTGGCTTTCAGCCAGGTGCTCGACTTCTCCAACGGGCTGTACCACTACCGCTATCCCCTGGGCGGCGGCGGCAAGCAGCAGCTGCAGAACGTGCCCAGCAAGGTGAAGCAGGACTTCACCTTCAGCGCTTCCATCGGCTCCAAGGTCCCCATCCGCTCGGTCTACTCGCCGACCCACCCGCTGCAGGTCGCCAACCGTGGCGAGAACGCGGCCATCGTCGGCATGGAACTGGGCTCGGGCACCGACCTCACCAAGGACCTGGACCTCTACTACTCGACCTCTGAGAAGGCGATCGGCCTGTCGCTGATGACCTACAAGGAGGAGAACGAGCCCGGCTACTTCCTGGCCCTCATCTCGCCCAAGACCGAGTTCCAGAAGGAGGAGATCCTCGGCAAGCGGATCACCTTCGTCATCGACAACTCCGGCTCCATGGCGGGCGAGCGGATGAAGGTGGCCAAGGACGCCCTCAAGTACTGCGTGCAGCGGCTCAACCCGCAGGACCGCTTCAACGTGGTGCGCTTCGCGACCGACGTCGAGTCGCTCTTCCAGGGTCCGCAGGAAGCCAGGCCCGAGTCCATCCAGAAGGCCGTCGGCTTCGTGGACTCGATGGAGGCCCTGGGCGGCACGGCCATCGACGACGCCATGCGCCGCGCGCTCAAGGACGGCGAGAACGCCGCCGGCTCCAACGGCCCGCACATCGTCATGTTCATCACCGACGGCCAGCCGACCATCGGCGAGACCGCCGAGGAGGCCATCGCCAGGAACGCCGCGGCCGGCAACAAGGGCAAGAGCCGCGTCTTCACCTTCGGCGTCGGCGAGGACCTCAACGCCAAGCTGCTCGACCGGCTGGCCGCGGACGGGCAGGGGACGAGCGACTACGTCAAGGGCGGCAAGGACTTCGAAGAGAAGATCTCCGGCTTCTACGACAAGGTGAGCCACCCGGTGCTGGCCGACGTCGCCGTCGACCTGTCGGGGATGAGCGCCTTCGACGTCTACCCGCGCAAGCTCCCGGATCTCTTCAAGGGCAGCCAGCTGGTGGTGCTCGGCCGCTACCGCACCGCCGGGGACCTGAAGGTGACGCTGACGGGCACCGTCAACGGCGCGCCCAAGAAGTTCGAGTACGGCACCACCACCTTCGCCAAGGAGCACAAGGCCGAGGACTTCATTCCGCGGCTGTGGGCCATCCGCAAAGTCGGCTACCTGCTCGAGGAGATCCGCCTGCGCGGGGAGAAGCCGGAGCTGCGCGACGAGGTGGTCACGCTGGGCAAGAAGTTCGGCATCGTGACCCCCTACACCAGCTACCTGGTCGTCGAGGACACCCCCATCGCCCAGGGCCGGCCCAACCCGCCGCCGCCCCCGCAGCGGTTCCGTCCGAACTGGGGCGTCGAGGAAGAGCGCGCTGGTAGTGGGGGAGGTGGCTTCGGCCCGAAGGGCAAGTCGATGGCCTCGACCGGCAGCGCCGCCGCGGCCGACGAGAAGGCGCCCTCTCCGGCTCCGCCCGCCATGGCCGCCCCCGCGACCGAGGCGTTCTCCAAGGCCGACGGCGCGGGCGCCATCGCCATCGCCCGCGAGAACAAGAAGATGAAGGAGGAGGTTCGCACCGGCGATTCGAGCGAGCCCGTGCGCACCGCAGGCGGCCGCACCTACCTGTGGCGTGACGGCGGCTGGATCGACAGCGAAGCGGTGGACGGGGCGGCCAAGCAGCAGCTCAAGGTGAAGTACCTGTCGGCAGGCTACTTCGCCCTGCTCAAGGCCCGGCCCGACCTGAAGGCTGGCCTGGCGCTCGGCAACCGGGTGGTCCTCATGGTGGCCAAGGGCAAGGCCATCGTCATCACGCCGAGCGAGGGCGAGGAGTCGGCCGACAAGGTGACCGCCTTCCTGAAGTAGGTCGGGGCAAACCGAAGAGCGCGCGGGCCGTCCGTCTCCGGGCGGCCCGCGATGTTTTCAGGGGTCGGCTAAGGGTGCGTCACGGTTGCACTCTGTTCGCTGCGCGGCGAGGATGGGGGCCCTTTTCGGACACCCTGAGGACGCACCGATGGCCTCGAAGATCGGAGAGATTCTCCAAGCCAAGGGCTTGCTGACCGGCCCCCAGCTCGAGGAAGCGCTCAAGAAGCAGATCGGCCACAAGGCTCGCCTGGGAACCATCCTCGTCGAGATGGGCGTGGTGGACGTCGACCAGGTCGCCGAAGCGCTCGCCGAGCAGCGCGGCTTCCCTCCCGCCACCCGCAAGGACTTCGAGGCGGCCACCGCCATCACGCTGGTTTGCATCCCCGCGCCGTTCGCCCAGCAATTCAAGGCGTTTCCACTGCGCCGCGACGCCGGCAAGCTCGTCGTCGCCTTCGCCACTCCCTACGAGCGCGCCCAGGTCGAGCCCATCCGCTCCATGGCCGGCATGGAGCTGGTCCCCTGCATCGCCCCCGAGCTCCTGCTGCTCTACTACCAGGAGATGCGCTACCGCCTGAAGCGGCCGGAGCGCTTCGCGCACTGGTCCCCGGCACCGACCAGCCAGCCAGCCGCAGCCGCTGGAGCATCGCCCGCCCCCTCCACGGATCTGCGGCAGACGACGGTGCGCTTCGGCTCGAGCGCCGCCGCGCCCCTGTCGGCTCCTCCCGCTCCAGCCGCCGCGCCCGAGGGCAGGCAGGGCACCGCGCTGTTCGGCCTCGGCGCGGTGCCGCCGGCCGCGTCGCAGCCCAAGCTCAGCATCCCGGCACCCGCCAGCCCCCCGGCGCCGAGCTCGCCCTCGCAGCCATCGAAGGCCTCGTTGCTGGAGCCCAAGCCTGCCGCCACGATCTCCGCTCCGGTGACGCCGTCGGTCTCTGCGCCGACGCCGGTCGTTCAACCCGTCGCGCCGGCGCCTGCCGCAGCTCCTCAGCCCATCCCGACTCCGGCGCCGATGCCGGCAGTCGCTTCGCCTGCCCCCGCGGTTACGGCCCCGGCTCCGGTCCAGCCCAAGCTCGACCCGCCGCCTCCACCCGCATCGCCATTCCCGTCGGCGAAGTCGATTCCGACGCCCGCGCCGATGCCGGCCATTGCCGCCGCGCCGGTCGTCGTCGTCGCCCCGACGGTGGCCCCTGTGTCGGCTCCCGTGGAGAAGGCACCCGAAGTCCGCGTGAACCCGACGGTTCCGGTCGAGGCCAAGCGCTCCGAGCCCGAGCTTGTTGTCGCTTCGCCGAGCCTCCCGGTCGAGGCCAAGCCCGCTGAAATCAAGCCAGCGGTGACGGCCCTGCCGTTCGACACCTTCGCCAACGAGCCAGAGCCGTTCTCGACGCCTCGTCCGCCGGGCTCGGCAGGCCACGAGGGGCCGACGACGCCCATCAGCCCGGAGCTGCTCGCCATCGCGCAGCAGCCCGAGGCGATGCCCTCGGCCTTCTTCAACGCAGTCGAAGAGCCGCCCGTCGTCCAGGGCGATCCGCTGGTCGAGGACCCGACTCCGGTGACGGCGATCGGCCAGGCCACCCCCGCTCCCGGCTGGGGCGACGCGATGCCAGCCGCTTCGATCCCGGAGCCACCGAAGGCGGAATCGCCTGCAGCGGTTCCGGCGGAGGCCTTGCCGGCCCCTGAGAAGCCCGTGGCGGCCGAGGTCCCGCCCAAGCGGACGACGAAAGAGGAGATGCCGGCCGCCATCCTCGCCAGCGAGGTGGAGACGGGCCTCAAGCTCGAGGAGGAGCGCCGCGAGAAGGACCGCGACGTCACCAACCCGCGGATCGTCTCCGCCAGGGACCTGTTCGAGTCGTCGGTCGGCAAGCCGCTGGAGTCCGGCCCGGCCAGCAAGAGCCTGACCACCACCAACCTCTACGGCAAGCCGGACAGCGACACTCCGAAGACCGAGGAGACGACCCTTCCCGAGCGAGCGGGTCCGCCGGTCTCCTCGAACGAAGCGACGCTGCCCATGCCTGCCAAGGAGCAGAGCCTGGTCGAGCTGGCCTCGGAGCTCTCCGAGCAGGTCGAACCGACCAAGGGCGAGGTCGTCCCGTCTCCGGCCGAGATCGCCAAGACCGCGCCGCCTCCACCGCGCAAGACCGTGAGGGACCGGCCTTCTGAGCGACCGGCGCCCGCGATGAGCCCGCCCGTCAACGCGCCGGTGATGAAGGCGCGCCCGGGCGGCAGCAAGCTCTTCCTGGGCATCGGCATCGGTGCGGTCGCGGCCCTGGTGCTGGGCGGGGCGGGCGTGACGGCCTTCTGGCCCAAGCCTCCGCCTCCACCGCCCCCACCGGTCGTCTGCAAGGAGTGCCCGCCGCTGCCGCCTCCGCCGCCCGAGCCTCAGAAGGCCACGCTCGAGGGCGCCGACGGGCTGGTGGAGCGCCTGGGGCTCGACGGCGAATGGGTCCCGGCCGCGGCCAACGCCGTCATCGCCGACGGCGAGCAGGTCCGGACCGGGCAGGGTGCGCGCGCGAAGCTGCGCATCGGCGCCGGGCTGGTCGTGATCGGTGAGTACTCGCGCGTCGCGCTGCGCAGCGCCACCACGGCCGCGCACCGCTTCCGCCTCAACGCCGGCTTCGCCTCGTTCCAGTACAACGCGGCGGCGTTGCCCTTCGAGATCGAGCTGGCGCAGGGCAAGACGCTCGCGGTGGGCAAGGCCGACGTGACGGTGTTCGCCGACGAGGTGCGCGCGGCCCTCTCGCCGCGCGCCGGGTCGGTCGAGGTCGCCGCTGCCAACGGAGCGGGCAAGAAGATCGAGGTGGCGGTCGGCAAGCAGGTGACGGTCGGCGCCGACGGCACCTTCGCCGAGGCCGTCGAGCGCCCCGCCAAGCTCGAGCTCAACCTCGAGGCGCCGAAGAAGGGCGACGGCGTCTGGCTCCTCGAGGGCTCCGTCGTCGGTGGCCCCGCCCGCGTGGTGGTCGAGGGCACGCCGGTCCTCGTCGACGCGGAGAGCCACTTCAGCCACCCGATCAAGATGCCGGCCAAGGGCCCCTTCAACGCGGCGGCCGTCGATGTGGCCGGCAACCGGCTGACCCAGGAGTTCCCCGCGCCGGCTCCGGCGCCCAAGAAGGGCCCCGCGCCCAAGAAGGACCCGGCTGCCAAGAAGGAGCCAGCTCCCAAGAAGGACAAGAAGGGCGCCGGAAAGAAATAGGACCAGCCCGGTACGATTTTCTGGCGCCGGTCAGCATCCGCCCCTAGAAATAGCACCATCACGGTGCTGTTTAAGGGATTCGGGTGCGCGATGGTTCGTATATCCAGGCTCAGCGACTACGGAATTCAGTTGCTCGCCGCATTTGCCCGGCAACCGGGCGAGGCCCTGACCTCGCACCAGGTCGCCGACTCGGCGGTGATCCCCGAGCCCACCGTTCGCAAGCTCCTCAAGGTCCTCTCCAAGGCCCAACTCCTCGTCTCCCGCCGGGGGGTGCAGGGCGGTTACCGGCTCGCCCGGTCGCCCGAGCAGATTCTCAGTCGCCGAGATCATCACCGCGGTCGAGGGGCCCATCGCCATGACCGAGTGCAACGTGCCAGGCGGCGAAGGGTGCGACCGCAGCAAGGACTGCCCGATGAAGGGCACCTGGCACGCCGTCAACCAGCTCATCCAGGGAACGCTGTCGAACCTGACCCTGTCGCAGATGGTCGCGCAGTCCGCAGCCCGCACCGCTGCCGCGCCGACCTCCGGAGGCAACCTGTGAACTCACCCGAGACCATTGCGGCCAAGCAAGCCAGCGAGACCGCGCTCATCGAGGACCTCGCCAACCGCGAGTATCGCTATGGCTTCACCACGCCGCTGGATGCAGACGCGGTCCCGCCCGGGCTGTCCGAGGATGTCATCCGGACCATCTCGGCCAAGAAGGGCGAGCCGGAGTGGCTGCTCGAGTTCCGCCTCTCCGCCTACCGTCACTGGCTGACGCTGACGCCGCCGACCTGGCAGAAGGTGACGTTCGCGCCCATCGACTACCAGAAGATCGTCTATTACTCGGCGCCCAAGCCCAAGAAGCCGGCGCCCAAGAGCCTGGACGAGGTCGACCCCGAGCTGCGCTCGATGTTCGACAAGCTCGGCATCTCGCTCGAGGAGCAGGGGCGGCTGTCGGGCATCGCCGTGGACGCCGTCGTCGACTCGGCCAGCGTCGCCACCACCTTCAAGACCAAGCTGCAAGAGCTGGGCATCGTCTTCTGCTCGATGGGCGAGGCGATCCGCGAGCACCCGGAAGCTCGTCCGCAAGTACCTGGGCACCGTGGTCCCGCCGCGCGACAACTTCTTCGCCGCGCTCAACTCCGCGGTCTTCACCGACGGCTCGTTCGCCTACATCCCCAAGGGCGTGAAGTGCCCGATGGAGCTGTCGACCTACTTCCGCATCAACGCCGCGGGCACCGGGCAGTTCGAGCGCACGCTGCTCGTGGCCGACGAGGGCGCGTCGGTGAGCTACCTCGAGGGCTGCACGGCGCCGCGGCGCGACGAGAACCAGCTCCACGCGGCGGTGGTCGAGCTGGTCGCGCTCGACGGCGCGCAGATCAAGTACTCGACCGTGCAGAACTGGTACCCCGGTGACAAGGACGGCAAGGGCGGCATCTACAACTTCGTGACCAAGCGCGGCCGGGCCGAGAAGGGCTCGCGCATCAGCTGGACGCAGGTGGAGACCGGCTCGGCCATCACCTGGAAGTACCCCAGCGTCATCCTCCACGGCGACGACTCGGTCGGCGAGTTCTACTCGGTGGCGCTCACCAACCACCACCAGCAGGCCGACACCGGCACCAAGATGATCCACGTCGGCAAGAACACCCGCTCGACCATCATCAGCAAGGGCATCAGCGCCGGGAAGGGGCAGAACACCTACCGGGGCCTGGTGAAGGTGCTCAAGAGCGCCGAGAACGCCCGCAACTATTCGCAGTGCGACTCGCTGCTGCTCGGCGACCAGTGCGGCGCGCACACCTTCCCGACGCTCGACATCCACAACCCCAGCGCCTCCGTCGAGCACGAGGCCTCGACCTCCAAGATCGGCGAGGACCAGTTGTTCTACTGCCGGCAGCGCGGGCTCTCCGAGGAAGACGCCGTCTCGATGATCGTCAACGGCTTCTGCAAGGAGGTCTTCAAGAAGCTGCCGATGGAGTTCGCGGTGGAGGCCCAGAAGCTGCTCGGGGTCAGCCTGGAAGGAAGCGTGGGCTAGCACCGCACGGACGGACTCGGGCTCGCACAGATCAACACGGATTCAACTGCTCAAGGATTCGCACATGCTTTCGATCAAGAACCTGCAGGTCAAAGTCGGCGACAAGCTCATCCTCAAGGGCCTGGACCTCGAGGTGAAGGGCGGCGAGGTCCACGCCATCATGGGGCCCAACGGCAGCGGCAAGAGCACGCTCGCGAGCGTCCTGGCCGGCCGCGAGACCTACGACGTCGTCGGCGGCAGCATCACCTACGCAGGCAAGGACCTGCTCGGCATGAGCCCCGAGGTCCGCGCGCGCGAGGGCGTCTTCCTGGCCTTCCAGTACCCGGTGGAGATCCCCGGCGTCGCCAACATGTACTTCGTCAAGGCGGCCGTGAACGCGGTCCGCAAGCACCGCGGCCAGGAAGAGCTCGACGCCATGGACTTCCTGGAGCTGGCCAAGGAGAAGGCCAAGCTCCTCGAGGCGCCCAAGGGCCTGCTCGACCGCGCCGTGAACGAGGGCTTCTCCGGCGGCGAGAAGAAGCGCAACGAGATCTTCCAGATGGCCATGCTCGAGCCCAAGCTCGCCGTCCTCGACGAGACCGACTCGGGCCTCGACATCGACGCGCTGCGCATCGTGGCCAGCGGCGTCAACGCGCTGCGCTCGCCGGACCGCGCCATGGTGGTCATCACGCACTACCAGCGCCTGCTCGACTACATCGTGCCGGACAAGGTCCACGTCCTCTCCGGCGGCAAGATCATCCAGTCCGGCGACAAGAGCCTGGCGCTCGAGCTCGAGAAGACGGGCTATGGGCCTTCGGTGGCCCCGGCCCTCTCGGCCACTCGCGGCTCGTCGGCCCACGCCCAGCGGTGATCGGAGACGCCATGGACGCCATCGGTCACTACCTCAAGCGGTTCGACGAGCTCGCGGTCCCCACCTCCCCCGAGTTCCTGGCAGACGCTCGCCGCAAGGCCATCAAGCGCTTCGCGGCTCTCGGCTTCCCCGGTCCCAAGGACGAGGAGTGGCGCTCCACGAGCGTCGCGCCCATCGCCGCGGTGCCGTTCGAGCCCGCCGCCAAGGCCTCTCTGTCCCGGGCCGACTTCGAGCGCCTCGTCCCGCGCGCGCTGCGCGAGATGGCGGGGCCGCAGCTGGTCTTCGTCAACGGGTTCTTCGACGAGCAGCTCTCCACGCGCGCCGCGCTCCAGGGCGTCGAGGTGACCAACCTCGGCCAGCTCCTGGCCCAGGAGCCATCCCGCCTGCAGCCCTTCCTGGCCGTCGCCGGGGAAGGGGAGCAGGCCTTCGGCTCGCTCAATGCCGCGTTCTTCCGGGACGGCGCCTTCGTCCTCGTCCGCGACCGCACCGTCTTCGAGCAGCCCATCCACCTCGTCTCCATCGCGGTCTCCGGCGAGCGGCCGGTGGCGGCGATGCCCCGCAGCGTGGTCCTCGTGGGGGCGGGGGCCAAGGCGACGCTCGTCGAGACCTTCGTCAGCGACGACCGCGCCTCGTTCACCGACGCCCTCACCCAGATCCGCTTGGGCGACGGCGCGAGCCTCGAGCACTACCGGCTGGAGCGCGAGGGCGGGCAGGCCTTCCACACCGGCCGCACCGAGGTCGAGCAGGGCCGGGACAGCCGCTACGGCTCCTTCAGCATCGCCGACGGCGCCGCGCTGGCCCGGCACGACCTGGAGGTGAAGCTCGGCGGGGAAGGCGCCTCCTGCGCGCTCGACGGGCTCTCGCTCGCCGGCGGCAAGCAGCTCATCGACCACCACACGTTCGTCGACCACGCCGTTCCGCACTGCTCCAGCCAGGAGCTCTACAAGGGAATCCTCGACGGCGCGGCGCGCGCGGTCTTCCAGGGCCGGGTGCTGGTTCGCCCGGGCGCCCAGAAGACGGACGCCAAGCAGTCGAACCGCAACCTGCTCCTCTCGCCAACGGCGATGGCCAACGCCAAGCCCCAGCTGGAGATCCACGCCGACGACGTGAAGTGCACCCACGGCGCGGCGGTGGGCCAGCTCGACAAGGAGTCGCTCTTCTACCTGCGCTCCCGCGGCCTCGGCGAGGACGAGGCGCGCGCGATGCTCACCGAGGCCTTCGCCGGCGAGGTGCTGGGCCGCATGTCGCTCGCGCCGGTGCGAGATCTCTTGCAGGCCGCCGTTCGAGAGAGGACCCTGGCGCGCTCCGAGGAGGTCGCCTAGCCCCATGAGCTTCGACGCCAAAGTTGTCCGCAGCGACTTCCCCATCCTCGCCACCGAGGTGCACGGCAAGCCGCTCGTCTACCTGGACAACGCCGCCACCACGCAGAAGCCGCGCTCGGTCATCGAGGCCATCAGCGGCTACTACCTGACGACCAACGCCAACATCCACCGCGGGGTGCACCTGCTCAGCGAACGGGCGACCCAGGCCCACGAGCAGGCGCGGCTCAAGGTCCGCCGGTTCCTCAATGCCGCCGACGTCAAGGAGATCGTCTTCGTGCGCGGCGCGACCGAGGGCATCAACCTCGTCGCCCAGACCTGGGGCCGGGCCAACGTGAAGGCCGGCGACGAGATCCTCGTCAGCCAGATGGAGCATCACTCGAACATCGTGCCCTGGCAGCTCCTGTGCGAGGAGAAGGGCGCCAGGCTCCGCGTCATCCCCATGAGCGACGCGGGCGAGCTGGACCTCGCGGCCTACGAGAACATGCTGCGGCCGCAGACCAAGCTCGTCGCGCTGGTGCATGTCTCCAATGCACTCGGGACCGTCAACCCGGTGCAGAAGATGATCGCCATGGCGCACGCCGCCGGGGCCAAGGTCCTGGTGGACGGCGCGCAGTCGTCGCCTCACCTCAAGATCGACGTGCGCGCCATGGACGCCGACTTCTTCGCCCTCTCCGGCCACAAGCTGTACGGGCCGACCGGCATCGGCGTCCTCTACGGCAAGCAGGCGCTGCTCGAGGCGATGCCCCCGTACCAGGGCGGCGGCGACATGATCCGCTCGGTCACCTTCGAGAAGACGCTCTTCAACGAGCTGCCGTTCAAGTTCGAGGCCGGCACGCCGGACATCGCCGGCGCCATCGGGCTGGGCGCGGCCATCGACTACCTGGAGAAGGTCGGGCTGGAGACGGCGGCGGCGTGGGAGCGCGAGCTCCTGGCCTACGGGACCCTGAAGCTCTCCGCCGTCCCCGGGATCCGGCTGGTGGGCACGGCGAAGGAGAAGGCCGGCGTGCTCGCCTTCGTCATGGGCGACGTCCACCCGCACGACATCGGCACCATCCTGGATCAGGAGGGCGTGGCCATCCGCACCGGGCACCACTGCGCGCAGCCGGTGCTCGAGCGGCTGGGCCTGACCGCGACCGCGCGGGCGTCCTTCGGCATCTACAACACGCGCGAGGACATCGACCGCCTCGTGCAGGCCCTGCAACGAGTGAAGGAGGTGTTCGCCTAAATGGCCGAGCTCCGCGAGCTGTACCAAGAGGTCATCCTCGACCACAGCAAGAAGCCCCGGAACTTCCGCATCCTGGCCGGTCACCCCCACAAGGCCGAGGGCTACAACGCCCTGTGCGGCGACCGCTTCACGGTCTACGTCGAGCTCGAGGGCGACGTCATCAAGGACGTGACCTTCCAGGGCAACGGCTGCGCCGTCAGCAAGGCGTCGGCCTCCATGATGACCGCGAGCTTGAAGGGCAAGACGCTCGCCGACGCCAAGGCGCTGCTCGGCAAGTTCCACGACCTGGTGACCGGAAAGGACGACCCGGCGCACCCGGTGGACCTGGGCAAGCTGAAGGTCTTCGCCGGCGTCTGCGAGTTCCCGGCGCGGGTCAAGTGCGCCACGCTCGCCTGGCACACGCTGGGCGCCGCGCTCGACGGCAAGGACGATGCGGTCTCCACGGAGTAGGCCACGATGAAGAGCGAACCTTTCAAGCTGACGCGCGACTGCCTGGCCACCGCCATCCCCAGCGGCGAGAAGCTCGAGCTGCGCAAGGGGGAGAGCGTGGTGGTCTCCCAGGCGCTGGGCGGCTCGTTCACGGTGATGACCGAAGACGGGTACCTGGCGCGCATCGCCGCCGCCGACGCCGACGTGGTGGGACAGACGGCTCCGGCCAAGGACGTGAAGGCCGAGCAGGACCTGACGCTCGAGGAGCGCATCCAGGCCGAGCTCAAGACGGTCTACGACCCGGAGATCCCCGTCGACATCGTCGAGCTGGGGCTGGTCTACGGCGTGGAGATCAGCGACCTCCCGGAAGGCGGCGGCAGCAAGGTCCACGTGACGATGACCATGACCGCGCCGGGGTGCGGCATGGGGGACATCATCCGCGACGAGGTGCTCGACAAGCTGCGGGCGCTGCCCAAGGTCAAGGACGTCCAGGTGGAGATCGTCCTCGACCCGCCGTGGGAGCCCAGCCGCATGAGCGAGGCGGCCAGGCTGGCGACCGGCATCTACTGGTAGTCAGCTCCGCTCGTAGTCGTCGGCGTGCTTCACCAGGAACTCGTCGTAGGTGCCCTGGAAGTCGATGAGGCCGCGCGGAGTGAAGGCGAAGAGCCGGGTGGCGAAGGTGCTGATGAGGTCGCGGTCGTGGGAGACCACGAAGGCGGTCCCCTCGTAGCGCACGAGCGAGTCCCCCAGCGCCACGATCGACTCCAGGTCGAGGTGGTTGGTCGGCTCGTCGAGGACCAGCACGTTGTCTTTGGTCAGCATCAGCCTGGCGAAGAGCAGGCGCACCGTCTCGCCGCCCGAGAGGGCATCGGTGGGCTTGAGGCCCTCTTCGCCCTTGAAGAGCATCTTGCCCAGCAGGCCGCGGATCTCCTCCAGGTTGGCCCGCGGGTCGACGTCGTGCAGGAACTCCGTCACCGTCTGGCCGCCGGGGATGCTGTCGCGGTGGTCCTGGGGGAGATAGCCGACCTTCGACTCGTGGCCCCAGGTGAGGCTGCCCTCGTCCGGCGAGAGCTTCCCCGCCAGCATCTTGCAGAGGGTGGTCTTGCCCACGCCGTTGTGGCCGATGATCGCCACCTTCTCGCCGCGGGTGATCAGCGCGTCGAACTTCTCGCAGACGTCCACGCCGGGCCAGCGCTTGGTGACGCCGTTGAACACCAGCGTCTGCCGGCCCGCCGGGCGGTTCTGCTGGAAGGAGATGAACGGCCGCTCGATGTTCGACTTCTTCAGGTCGGCCAGCTGCAGCTTCTCGATCTCCTTCTTGCGGCTCTGCACCTGGGAGGCACGGGTGCCGGCGTGGAAGCGCGCCACGAAGTCCTGGAGCTGGGCGATCTTCTTCTGCTTGTCCGAGTTCTCCGAGGCGACCCGGGCGCGCACCTGGCTCTTGGCCACGACCATGTCGTCGTAGCCGCCGGTGTAGGTGATGATCGTCTCGTAGTCGATGTCGGCGACGTGCGTGCAGATGGTGTTGAGGAAGTGGCGGTCGTGGGAGATGGCGATCAGCACGCCTTGGTAATCGCAGAGGAAGCTCTCGAGCCAGCGGATGGAGTCGAGGTCGAGGTTGTTGGTGGGCTCGTCGAGCAGCAGCGCCTCGGGCTTGCCGAACAGCGCCTGGGCCAGCAGGACCCGTAGCTTCAGGCCACCGGCCAGCTCCTTCATCGGCTTCTCGTGCTCCTCGATGGGGATGCCCAGGTGCGCCAGCAGGTCGCTGGCGTCCGACTCCGCGGTGTAGCCGTCCTCCTCGGCGACCACCATCTCCAGCTCGCCCAGGCGCATGCCGTGCTGGTCGGTGAGGTCCTCCAGGGCGAGCAGGTGATCCTTCTCCTGCATGGCCGCCCACAGGGCCTTGTTGCCCATCAGCACCACGTCGAGGACGCGCCGGTCCTCGTACGCGAAGTGGTCCTGCCGGAGCACGGAGGTCTTCTTCGGCCGCGAGACCTCGCCGGCATCCGGCGCCAGGTCGCCCGACAGGATCTTCATGAAGGTCGACTTCCCGGCGCCGTTGGGCCCGGTCAGGCCGTAGCGCCGGCCTTCGGAGAACGAGGCGTCGACGTCGATGAACAGCTTCTTTCCGCCGTACGCCTTGGAGACATTCGTCACTTGGATGTTGGGCACGCGTCCTCGGATCCCCACCGGTCGTCAGCCACCACAAGAAAAGGGGGGCGGGGATATCACTTTCTGAGGCCGCTGCGCGGGCATTCGTCAGGCGCGCCCCAGGCGGGGCAGCCGAGACGACCGAGAAGGCGCTGGCGAGCCAGGCTCCTGGCCCGTCAGCCGCCGGCGCTCATGTCACTGAATTGCTGCCTATCTTCAGCAAGCTCCTGTCGCGGCTCCCGCGGACGTCCCTATGAAGCCCGGCGCCGACGCATCAGGAACGCCAGCGCGAAGAGCGTGGCCGTGAATCCGCCGGACGAGCCGGCCGAAGCCGAGCACCCGCACGCCGAGGTGATGGTCGAGGTGGCGTCCGGGTCCACGGGCGGCGGGCCGACGCTGGGGCTCTTGATGTCGATCTCGAACTGCCGGCTGCACTCGAGCGGCGGGGTCCCGTTGTCGCGCAGGGTGAGCGTCAGCGGCGCCGCGTCGCGCTCCGCGGTCGTCTCCGGGAAGGTGTAGCTGACCTCGGCGGTGGTGAAGACCACGTCGGGCGTGGTGAGCGAGGTCGGCACGCGCCACTCGTAGGTCAGCGGGTCGCCATCGGGGTCGGTGCAGCCGGAGGCGTTGAGGGTGATCAGGAAGGGCACGTTGCCGGACAGGGGCGAGACGCTCGCCGCGGAGCAGTCCGGCGCGCGGTTCGGCGTGGAGGCCTCGGTGACCTCGATGCGGAAGTCGCGGGTGGCGGGGCCGATGGCGGGGGTGCCGTCGTCCTGCGCGGAGATGCGCGCGGTGTAGACGCCGACGGCGGCGTAGGTGTGCTTGGGCGAGGCCTCGGTCGAGCTGGCGTTGTCGCCGAAGTCCCAGCGGAGCGTGAATGCGTGGCCGTCGGGGTCGGTGACGCCGCCGGCGTTGAAGGAGACCTCGAGCGGCACCGTGCCGGTCAGCGGCGTGGCGGAGACGGTGGAGAGGTCTGGCGGGTGGTTGGCGCCTTCCCTGACTTCGGTGATGACGGCGGCGACGTTGCTCAGCCCGGCGGAGTTGGCCACGGTGAGCGTCGCCACGTAGGTTCCCGCGGTGTTGTAGGTGTGCGTCGCGGTCGGTCCGCTGGCCGTCGGAGAGGTGTCGCCGAAATCCCAGGTGAAGGTGAGCGGGAGCCCCTGGGGATCGCTGCTGCCGGCGGAGTCGAACGAGACCAGCAGCGGCGCCGCCCCGGTGCCCGGCGTGCCCGAGGCCTGGGCGATGGGCATCTCGAGGGTGGCGGCGTCGGTACCGGGTGCTGCGGCGTCGAGGCCCGGCGCGGCGGCGTCAGGCCCAGGGGAGGCGGCGTCGGGCGGGACGGGCACGCCTGCGTCCAGCGGCTCCGAGGACGCGTCGGGCCCTGGGGTGGAGGAGGCGTCGGGACCCGGCGGGGCCGCGGCGTCCAGCCCTGCCGGTCCGGCGTCGGGGCCCGGAGGCGCGCCCACGGTGATGCTCCGGGTGGTGGTGTTGGTCAGCGAGGTGGAATCGGTGACGGTGAGGATGACGACGTGGCCGCCCTGGGCGAGGCCGGAGTAGGCCGCGGTCTTGGTCGCGCCCGCGCTCGCCGGGGCGGAGTCGAGCTTGAAGCTGTAGGTGGTGATGTCCGAGGCGCCGTTCGAGTCGGTGCTCCCCGAGGCGTCGCAGGTGACGTCGAGCGGAGCGGGCCCGCTGGAGGGCGTGCACGAGAGGTTCGCCACCGGCGTGTACCTGGGAACGCAGTTGACCTCGTCGGAGTAGGCGCTCTCGTTGCCCGCCGCGTCCACCGCGGTGATCCGGTAGTAGAAGGTCGAGGTGCCGGTGCTGCTGGCGTAGTCGCGGTAGAGGGCCGTCGAGGGGTCGACGTGGCCATAGTTGCAGCCGGGGTCCGAGGGCTTGGCGCAGCCGGCGTGCGGGGCGGTGTCCCAGTACACGCGGTAGCTGACGGTACCGGGCTCGGGGTTGTTGTCCACGCCCTGGGTGACTGCGCTCCACCGGGCCTGCAGCGTGCCGCTGTTGTTGGTGGCGGTGCAGGAGATGCCGGTGGGGACCTTGGGTGCCACGGTGTCGACGACGCCCGGGCCGTAGTAGCTGGCCTCGCCGGTGTCCGCCGAGCTGGCCGCGTAGCCGCGGCGGTCCCACGAGACCACCGAGAGCAGGTGGGAGGCGAAGAAGCCGGTGGGGTCCGCGGGGTCGCCGCCGTCGCAGTCGCCGGGGCACTCCCAGCGTGAGCGAGCCAACAGCACGTCGATGACCGGCTGGTCCTTGCGCTCGATGATGCCCACCGCCGCCGCGCAGACGCTGGCGGCGTAGCTGTCGCCCGTGGGGACCGCGCAGGCGTTGACGTCGGCCGAGTACTGCGTCTGGCCCATGAGCAAGAGCGCCGCCTTGGCCACGTTCTTGTCCGCGGCCGATCCGGTTCCGTTAACGATGCCGGTCAGGAACGTGCGCGCGGTCGGGTCGTCACCCAGGTAGCCCAACCCGAAGGCGGCGATGTAGCGGGCTGCGGGGCTGTCGTCCGCCCAGCCGCACTGGAAGCGAGCGCGCAGCGCCGCGATACGCGAGGCTCCCAGGACACTCTTGCGCTCGACCAGGGCAGTCGCCGACCAGAGGTGCTGAGCGTCGTACTTGGTCAGCGCCGTCTCGGTGTAGCGCGCCGGGCAGGTCGTGGTGCTGAGGTCCTTGCAGTAGGTGTTCACGAGCGAGTTCACGTTGCTGTGATCCCAAGAGCCGCGGCCGGAGCAGTACTCCTCCATCAGCCCTGGGAGGTTCGGCGACACCAGGTGCGTGCGGTCGAGCGCCGCCGCGAGGTCGCCGTAGTCGGCGAGCGCCATGTTGCGCAGGTACATGCCCTGGTCGCCGCTTCCACCGCTCCCGAGCCCGCCCAAGGCCGCAGGGGCGAGCGTGCCGTCGGTCTTCCGGATGGCCACCGCGTTGTGGGGCGAGGAGTAGATGCCGTAGACGTTGCTCTGACCGGCGTTGCCGAAGCTGACGTAGAAGTCGATGGACTCGACGTTGAGCGTGGCCGCGGTCGAGCGCGTGATGGTGAGGGTCTTCTTCAGCTTCTCGCCGGGCATCAGGTAGTTGAGGACCTTGGGCGAAGGACCGGAGACGTTGATGGTGTAGCCGGTGGCCTTGGCGGTGAGCACGAAGCTCAGCAGCGGGTAACCCATGTTGTTCTGGACGTAGACGTCCAGCGTCGCCGGGGTCCCCGCCGCGACGCTCACCGAGTCCTGCGCGGGCCGGACGACGAGGTTGTAGCCGGAGGCCCACAAGCAGTTGCACCAGTGGGCGAGGGCCGTCGAGGTCGGCAGCAGGCAGAGGCCGAGAGTCAGCAGGCCGAGGGTCCGCGCGAGGGCTCGTTGGGTCATGGCAGGTCCCGGGTCGTGCAGTCAGGAGAGGGGCACACCAACTCCTAGTGGTTGCGAGTCGGACGAAGCGAGTGTCCCGAATCCTCCCACACGCCCTGCGAAGGCACCATTAGCGCGGCGAATGGCCCGCCCAAGGCTGTCTGACTTCTTGAGGATTTTCGCGCTTCCGCAGCTGACTGTCCGTCCGACGACAGTGCTTGATCCCATTTGGGCGAGGGGGTACTCCAGACGCGCGCCGCGAGCCCTTCCTGCCTTTCGAAGCCCGCGGCCTGGAGGCTCTCCGTGAGCGATCACGCCTCGAATCACCACGACAGCTCGCTGGCTGGCGAGCTGAAGCGGACGACCGGACTCAACGTCGCCGCGTGCTATCAGTGCGGCAAGTGCTCCGCCGGCTGCCCCATGGCCGAGGAGATGCCGCTCAAGACGCACCAGCTGCTCCGCCTGGCGCAGCTCGACCAGCGCGAGCGGCTGATGTCCGACCCGTCGATGTGGCTGTGCGCGACCTGCGAGACCTGCTCGGCGCGCTGCCCGAACGAGGTCGACCCGGCGCGGCTCATCGACGGCCTGCGCGAGCTGGTCTTCCGCGCCGACCCGGCCATCGCCCCGCGCCGCATCCGCGCCTTCCACCAGGCGTTCCTCGACCAGATCAAGAGCCACGGCCGGGTCTTCGAGTTCGGCCTGGTGTTCGACTACAAGCTGCGCACCGGCGCCCTCTTCGACGACGTGCTCAACGCCCCCGGCATGTACCTGCGCGGCAAGCTCGCCCTCTCCGCCAGCAACATCGACGGCAAGGACGAGGTCCGCGGCATCTTCGAGGCCTGCGAGAAGCACCGCCAAGAGATGAAGGAGAAGGAGGTCCACTCGTGAAGCTCGGATACTTCCCCGGCTGCTCGCTCCACTCCGGCGCCAAGGAGTTCGACCTGTCGCTCAAGGCGATCGCCGGTCCCCTCGGCGTCGAGCTCGACGAGATCCACGACTGGTCGTGCTGCGGCGCCTCCTCGGCCCACGCCACCGACCATCTGCTGGCGGTCTCGCTGGCTGCCCGAAATCTCTCGCTGGCCGAGACCATGGGCCACAAGCAGGTGATGGCGCCCTGCGCGGCCTGCTTCAGCCGGCTGGCCACCGCGCGCCACGAGCTGAAGAAGGACGCGGCGCTGGCCAAGACCGTCACGCCGATGCTCAAGCGGCCGTTCCAGAACTCGGTCGAGGTCCTCAACGTCGTCGGCATGCTCCAGGGCCTGGCCAAGGACCTCAAGGCCAAGGCCACTCCGCTCGCGGGCCTCAAGGTCGCCTGCTACTACGGCTGCCTGCTCGTCCGCCCGCCGGAGATCGCCCAGTTCGACGACCCCGAGAACCCGACCTCGATGGAGGAGGTCGTCTCGGCCTGCGGCGCCACGCCGGTCAAGTGGTCGAAGCGGCTCGAGTGCTGTGGCGCGGGCTTCTCGCTCTCGCGCACCGCCTCGGTCGTCCGCATGGGCCGCAGCATCCTCCAGAGCGCCAAGGACGCGGGCGCCCAGGCGGTCGTCGTCGCATGCCCCATGTGCCACTCCAACCTCGACCTGCGCCAGTCGGCGATGGAGGCCCGCGGCGAAGCCCTCGGCCTGCCCATCCTCTTCCTCACGCAGCTCGTCGGCCTGTCGCTCAAGGTCGACCCGGCCACGCTGGGCCTCAAGCGGCACTTCGTGAGCGCAGCGGGCGTCCTGCAGGCGCTCGCCAGCCCGCCCCAGCAACAGCTGCCCGCCCCCCAGGCCTAGACGGAGATAGACAACCATGTCCCGTATCGGCGTCTTCGTTTGTCACTGCGGCGAGAACATCGCGCGGACGGTGGACTGCCCGGCCACCGCCAAGGCCCTGGGCGAGCTGCCCGGAGTGGTCCACGCCCAGGACTACAAGTACATGTGTTCCGACCCTGGCCAGCTGCTGGTGAAGCAGGCCATCGCGGAGAAGAAGCTCGACGGCGTCGTCGTCGCCGCCTGCTCGCCGCGCATGCACGAGAAGACCTTCCGCCGGGCGTGCTCGGCGCAGGGGCTCAACCCGTACCTGTGCGAGATGGCCAACATCCGCGAGCACTGCTCGTGGATCCATGAGGACAAGGCCGAGGCCACGGAGAAGTCGATCGCGCTCGGCCGAGCCATCGTCGAGAAGGTCAAGCGCAACCAGCCGCTGCAGCCCATCCGCATCCCCATCGAGCGGCGCGCGCTGGTCATCGGCGGCGGCATCGCCGGCATCCAGGCGGCGCTGGACATCGCCGACGGCGGTGGGGAAGTCGTGCTGGTCGAGAAGGAGCCTTCGATCGGCGGGCACATGAGCCAGCTCTCCGAGACGTTCCCGACGCTCGACTGCAGCCAGTGCATCCTCACCCCGCGCATGGTCGAGGCGTACCAGCACCCGCGCATCAAGCTCCTGGCGTACAGCGAGGTCGAGTCGGTCTCGGGCTACATTGGCAACTTCAGCGTGAAGATCCGCCGCAAGGCCCGCTCGGTCGACGAGGACAAGTGCAACGGCTGCGGCGAGTGCCAGAAGGTCTGCCCGAACAAGAAGATCCCCAGCGAGTTCGAGCAGGGGCTGGGCAAGCGCACCGCCATCTACGTGCCGTTCCCGCAGGCCGTCCCCAACATCCCGGTCATCGACCGCGCCAACTGCGCGCTCTTCAAGGGCCGCGCGAAGAACCTGAAGAAGGACGCCTGCGCCAAGTGCAAGGAGGTCTGCGGGCGCCAGGCCGTCAACTACGAGCAGACGGACACGTTCACCGACGTGAAGGTCGGCGCCATCGTCGTCGCCACCGGCTACCAGCTCTATTCGATCGGCAAGGATCAACCGAACGAGAAGCTGAAGGGCTACGGCGAGTACGGCTACGGGACCATCCCCGACGTCATCGACGGCCTGCAGTTCGAGCGACTGGCCTCGGCCTCCGGGCCCACCGGCGGCAAGATCCTGCGGCCCAGCGACGGCAAGGAGCCCAAGAAGATCGTCTTCCTGCAGTGCATCGGCTCGCGCGACCCGGCCAAGGGCATGGAGTACTGCAGCAAGATCTGCTGCATGTACGTCGCCAAGCACACGATGCTCTACCGCCACAAGGTCCACGACGGGAAGGCGTACGTCTTCTACATGGACATCCGCGCGGCCGGTAAGGGCTACGACGAGTTCGCGCGCCGGGCGATCGAAGAGGAAGGCGCCATCTACCTACGCGGGCGCGTCAGCAAGCTCGAGCGTGACGGGGACGTCATCAAGGTCTATGGCGTCGACACGCTCGGCGGCGGGCCCATGGTCATCGACGCGGACATGGTGGTGCTGGCGACGGCGATGCGGCCGCAGCCGGGCATCGAGTCGCTCGCCCAGAAGCTCTCGGTCAGCTACGACGGCCACGGCTTCGTCAACGAGGCCCACCCCAAGCTGCGACCGGTGGAGACCAACACCGCGGGCATCTACGTCGCCGGCGCCTGCCAGGCTCCGCGCGACATCCCGGACTCGGTGTCGATGGCCTCGGGCGCCGCGACCAAGGTGCTGGGGCTCTTCAGCAACAAGGAGCTCGAGCGCGAGCCGACCGTCGCCGTCGTCGACGAGACCGGCTGCGCCGGCTGCTTCCACTGCGAGCGCGTCTGCCCGTACGGCGCGGTGGAGCGCAAGGAGATCAAGAACAAGAAGGGCGAGCTGGTGAGGGTGGTCGCCTACGTCAACAAGGGCGTGTGCCAGGGCTGTGGCACCTGCCAGGCGACCTGCCCGTCGAAGAAGGTCGAGCTGCAAGGCTTCACCGACGCCCAGATCTTCGCGGCCATCAACGCGCTCTAGGGGATTCCAACCACCATGACCGAACCGAACACGAGCAAAGAGTTCGAGCCCAAGGTCGTCGCGTTCGTCTGCAACTGGTGCACGTACACCGGCGCGGACCTCGCGGGCACCAGCCGCCTGCAGATGGCGGCCAACGTCCGCGTCGTCCGGCTGCCGTGCACCGGGCGCATCGACCCGCTCTTCGTCACCAAGGCCTTCGAGCGCGGTGCCGACGGCGTCATCGTCTCCGGCTGCCACCCCGCGGACTGCCACTACACGGCGGGCAACTACCACGCGCGCCGGCGCTTCGCGATCTTCCGGGACATCCTGGGGTTCATGGGCGTCGACACCGACCGGATCACGTTCAGCTGGGTCAGCGCCTCCGAGGGCGGCAAGTGGCGCGACGTGGTCAACGACACCACCGAGCGCGTCCGCAAGCTGGGCCCGTTCACCGAGTACCAGAGCCTGTCCTGGGACGGCATTCCGTTGCCCGGCGCCCCTGAGGGCAAAGAAAGCCGGCACAAGGCCGGCGATCCGGCGGAGGTGGCTCCGTGAAAGAGCTCCGAGAGCTGGCCAAGAAGCTGCTGGCCGACGGCACCGTGAAGGTCGTCTTCGGCTACGAGGAGGGCCCGCGCGGCGCCCGCCCCATCATGGCGACCGACGCCGCGATGGCCGACAAGCTGGTCTTCGACGCGCGCTGCGTCCAGAACCTGGCGACCTACCTGAACCCGCGCCGGCCGCACCTCGTCAAGCTGGGCAAGCCGGCGGTGGTGGTGAAGGCCTGCGACGCCAAGGCGGTCGCCGGGCTCATCCGCGAGAGCCAGGTCAAGCGCGAGGACGTGGTCGTCATCGGCGTGCGCTGCGGCGGCGTGGTCAAGGAGCCGACCCTGAAGGCCGAGCTCACGCCGGAGACCGTCTCCCCGCGCTGCGCCATGTGCCAGGTACGGGAGCCCAAGCTCTACGACCACCTGCTCGGCCCTGAGCTGCCCGCGCCGCCCAAGCCCGCGGGCGAGAACATGGTCGCCAAGATCGAGGCGATGAGCCCCAAGGAGCGCTGGGCGTTCTGGCAGGCCGAGCTGTCGCGCTGCGTGCGCTGCCACGCCTGCCGCGAGGTCTGCCCGATGTGCTTCTGCTCGACCTGCGTGGCGGACAAGAGCCGGCCGCAGTGGATCGAGACCAGCGCCACGCCGCGCGCCAACCTCGCCTGGCAGATGACCCGGGTGATGCACATGGCCGGGCGCTGCGTGGGCTGCGGCGAGTGCACGCGGGCCTGCCCGTCGGACATCCCGCTCGGGCTCATCCTGGCGCACATGGCGAAGTCCGTTCACGAGCGGTTCGGGTACCGCGTCAGCGACGACCCGAACGTCCCCGCGCCCATCGGCGCCTTCAAGACCGACGACAAGCAGGAGTTCATCCTGTGAAGACCCAGTTCATCTCCCAGGCGGATCTCGCCGGGCTCGTCGCCGACCTCGTCGGCGCGGGCACCAAGGTCATCGCGCCGGTGGCGACCAAGGGCGGCGCCAGCGCCGACTACCGCGCCATCGGCAAGCTCGAGGAGGCGGCGCTGGGCGGCGTCCAGCCGCGCCGCTCGCTCAAGGAGTTCTTCCTTCCGGCGACCGAGGTGCTGCTGAAGTGGAAGCAGACCAAGGACGACGTGAAGCTCACCGAGGTGCCGACCAGCTTCCCGCCCCAGGTCATCCTCGGCGCGCGGCCCTGCGACGCCGCCGGGGTCGAGATCCTCGACAAGGTGATGGGCTGGGACTACCAGGACGAGCCTCTGGTTCGGCCGCCGCAAGGCCACCACCCTCGTCAGCCTGGCCTGCAACGGCTTCGACGGCGCCTGCTTCTGCAGCGCCGTCGGGCTCTCGCCGGACGCCACCAAGGGCTCGGACGTCCTGCTCATCCCGGTCGAGGGCGGCTTCCTGGTGGAGTCGGTGACCGCCAAGGGCGACGCCTTCGTCGACGGCAAGCGCTTCGGCGAGGCCCAGGGGCAGCAGGCGGCCGACGCCTTCCGCAAGCAGGCCCGCGAGAAGATCCTGCCCAACGCGCCCAAGCTCCCGCCGCACTTCGCCGACTGGATGGGCCAGAACTTCGAGCACCCGGAGTTCAAGGGCATCGCCCAGCGCTGCAACGGCTGCGGCGCCTGCGCCTCCGTCTGCCCCACCTGCCACTGCTTCGACATCGTCGACGAGCAGGAGGGGCTCGACTGCGGCTCGCGCCGGCGCAACTGGGACTTCTGCGCCACCTGCAAGTTCACTCTGCACGCCTCGGGGCACAACCCGCGCGGCACCCAGGACGAACGCTTCCGCCAGCGGGTGATGCACAAGTTCTCCATCTACCCCAAGCGCTTCCAGGAAGTGCTGTGCACCGGCTGCGGCCGCTGCGTGCGCGCGTGCCCGGCGGGCATGGACCTTCCGGAGATCCTTGGCCACCTCGTCCCCGCGGCGAGCAAAGCGGTCTGAAGGGGCCCGGAGGCCCATCGACACCATGAACATCTACCAGCCGCACCTGATGAAGATCGAAGAGGCCATCGACGAGACCGTCGATACGCGCACCTTCAAGCTGACCTTCAAGGACCCCAGCGCCGCCGGCGCCTTCCAGTTCCTGGCCGGCCAGTTCGGCGAGTACTCGGTCTTCGGCGAAGGCGAGTGCACCTTCTGCATCGCCAGCGCGCCGACCCGCAAGGGCTACATCGAGTGCTCGTTCAAGGCCGCCGGCAAGGTGACCGAGGCGCTGCGCAAGCTGGGCCCCGGCGACACCATCGGCTTCCGCGGCCCGTATGGGAACAGCTTCCCCATCGACACGATGAAGGGCCACTCGGTGGTCTTCATCGCCGGCGGCATCGGCCTGGCGCCGGTGCGCTGCGTCATCTGGAACGTGCTGGACCTGCGCGACCAGTTCAAGGACGTGACGATCATCTACGGTGCGCGGTCGGTCGGGGATCTCGTCTACAAGCGCGAGCTCGAGGAGTGGGCCAAGCGCAAGGACGTCAAGCTCTGGCAGACCGTCGACCCGGGTGGCCAGACGCCGGACTGGAAGGGCGAGGTCGGCTTCGTGCCGTCCATCGTCGAGAAGGCGGCGCCCAAGGCCGAGGACGCCTACGCGGTCGTCTGCGGCCCGCCGATCATGATCAAGTTCACGCTGCCGGTGCTCACCAAGCTCGGGTTCGCCGAGGACCGCATCTACACCACGCTCGAGAACCGGATGAAGTGCGGCCTGGGCAAGTGCGGGCGCTGCAACATCGGCCCGGTCTACGTGTGCAAGGACGGCCCGGTCTTCACCGCCGCGCAGCTCAAGGCGCTGCCGCCGGAGTTCTGAGCCGCAAGCGTGAGCGCGCGGGCCTCCTCCAGCCCAGTGCAGTGATGAGGTCCGAGTCGAGCACGGCCTCTTCGCCACCCGACTCCAGCTCGGAAGACACGTGCGACGCATACCCGTGCCGCGGGGGCCTCCCGCCTTGGACGCCGGTGAGCTTCGCCCGTGCCATCACTCGTCCCTGAACCACGGCGGCAGCGACATCACCAGGAGCCGCGAGAGCGCCTCGACCATCGGCTCGTAGCCACGTCGAAGCTCCCGAAGCCGGGCGCCGGGTTCCCCCGAAGCCCGGTAGCCGGCGGGCAGCCGCGCCTCGAGCAGCTCTACCTCCAGGGGGCCGAGCCTGCGGCCTTCGTCGAGATCGCGAGGTGGCTGCGCGCCCAGCACGCGGCCCAAGTCGCTCAGCGCGTGCTGGCCGATGCGCATCGTCAGCTTCGCCTGCGCCGCCGCCGCGCCCTTCTGGTTGGCGAGCACCAGCGCGCAGACGTCGAGGATGGCCGTCAGCGCCGACAGCCACGACTGCCCGGCGTGCTGCGAACGGTAGAAGGCGAGCACGGGATAGGAGAGGTGGCTCTCCATGGTCTGGGCGATCCACAGCTCGAAGTCGTGCAGGAGTTGCACGGTGCCCGCCTCGCCGGAGCAGCCGCTCAAGAGCCCCGCGGCATGCGGCGGCGAGCCGGAGCGCGCGTCGAGCAGGGTGATGGAGGTCTCGCGCGCGGAGAAGGCCTGGTAGAGGACCGGCAGGTAGGCCACCGCCAGCGCCAGGAAGCCCAAGCCGATGCCCGACTCGAGCACGGTGACGGCCTTCGCCGGGGCGGTCTGCGGCGCGACGTCCCCCAGCCCCAGCGTGAAGAGCGTGGTGCCGCTCAAGTACAGGTCGGTGAAGAAGCCCGGGTGCTCCACCGCGCGCGCCGCCAGGCTCGAGCCCAGCGACCAGTGCAGGCCGGCGAAGCCCAGCATCAGCGCCGCGGCGAAGGCGCCGAGCAGACCCAGCAGCGACACCGGCCCGTAGACCGCGAGCACGCCCTCGCGCCGCTCCTCGTCGCGAACGCGGCGGCCCAGAAGCGACCAGCAGAGCCAGGTGAGCCGGAACCACAGCCGGGCGAACCGCAGGCGCCGCAGCACGCGGCGCGGCAGCACGAAGGTCTCGAAGCCTTCCACCAGCGTGGCCAGGACGAAGAGGGTCGAGGCGACCCCCACCAGCGCGCGAGGGCCCAGGCTATCGACCATCCGCCGCTTGGACCGCCGGCGGCCCCTCCGGCGCGGCCCCCTCCAGCGCCGTGCGCAGCGCGTCGAAGTCCACCGGCTTGGCGAAGTGCCGGTCGAAGCCGGCCTCCAGCGCCTTGCGACGGTCGGAGGCCTGGCAGTAGCCGGTCAGCGCGACGAGCAGGGTGTGGGGCGCCAAGGGGAGCTTCGCGCGCAGCTCTCGCGCCACCTGGTACCCGTCCAGGTCGCCCTGCAGCCCGATGTCGGTGATGAAGACCTCCGGCGGAATCCTTCAGCGCCGCCTCGAGCGCCGGGCGCGGCCGGTGGAAGACCTGCGCCTGGTGGCCCCAGCCGCGGACCAGCTCCGCCATCGACTCCGCCATGTCCTCGTCGTCGTCGAGCACGATCACCCTGAGCGAGCGCGGCGGGGCCGCGGGGACGAGCGTGCGACGCGTGACCTCGCCGGGCGGTTCGCGTGCCGGCAGCCGCAGCTCGAACTCGCTGCCCAGGCCCAGCCCGGCGCTCTTGGCCACCGCGGTCCCGCCGTGGAGTTCGACCAGAATCTCGCACCAGCGCCAGCCCGATGCCCAGCCCGCCCTGGGCCCGCGAGCCGGTGCGGTCGACCTGCATGAAGAGCTCGAAGACGCCCGCGAGCGCCTCCGGGGCCAGCCCGATGCCGTCGTCGCTGACCCGCACCACGGCGTCGTCCGCCTCGCGGCGCACCTGCAGCTTCACGTGACCGCCGGGGTCGGTGTACTTGGCCGCGTTGTGCAGGAGGTTGCCCAGCACCTGCTGGATGCGCACCGCGTCGGCGTCGACCCACACGCTCGCCGGCGGCAGGTCCAGCTCGAGCTGGTGGTTCTTCTGCCGCATCGCGGGGGCGGCGGCCTCCGCGGCGTGCCGGGCCAGCTCCACCAGGTCGAGCGGCCGGCGCTCCAGGGTCAGCTGGCCGCGCCCCACCCGCGCCGCGTCGAGCAGGTCGTCGACCATCCGCGAGAGCAGGGACGACTGCCGGCGGATGACGGCGGGGGCGCGCTCGCGGGAATCGCGGCTGCCGGCGCCCTCCTCGAGCAGCCGGGTGGCGCTGGAGATGACCGCCAGCGGGTTGCGCAGCTCGTGCGCCACCGCCGCCAGGAACTCGGTCTGGCGACGGCCCTGGGAGGAGAGCGCGTCGGCCTGGTGCCGCAGCTGGGCGTTGGCGTCCTCGATCTCCGCGGTGCGTTCCTCGAGCTGGGCGTTGCGCTCCTGCAGCCGCTCGTTGGCCTCCTGCAGCTCCAGCGCCAGCCGCTCGACGTCGCGGTGGAGCATGGCGTTCTGCAGCGAGAGCGAGAGCGGCCGGGCCGCGGCCTGGGCGAAGGCGATGGCCTCCTCGGTGAACGGCCCCTTGCGGCCCAGGCAGAGCACGCCCACGGGGCGGTCGTGCATCACCAGCGGCACCGCCAGGACGGGCTCGCCTCGCCCGGGCCGCTCCCTTCGGCCAGGGCCCGCACGAGCAGCGGCGTGCGCCCGCGCAGCGCCTGGGCGGAGACGCGGGCCGCGCACGCGGCGGCCGGGTCCTCCGGCGCGGGGACGAAGGCCGCCAGGCGCTGGAGCAGCGAGGTCTTGGCGTCCAGGACGAACACCAGGCCGCAGCCGGCGTCGCTGAGCGCGGCCACGGGGCGCAGCACCTCGTCGGCGATGCGCGCCGCGTCCAGGCTGGAGGCGAGCGCGGTGGTGAACCGGGCGCTCGCCGTCAGGCCCGCCTCGCGCTTCTCCATCAGGTCGGCGGTGCGGGCCAGCGCCCGCGCCGCGCACTGCAGCTCGTCGCGCTTCGGCTCGGGGCCTCCATCCGTGCCCGCCACCGCCGGGCCGAGCGCCTCCGCTGCCGTCCGCACCGCGGCGATGTCGCCGATGGCCAACGCCCGCGCGGCCGACTCCAGGGCCCGGACGCGCCTGCGCAGCGCCTTGCCGCCCAGCACGCCGATCAGCGCCACCAGCCCGAGCCCCAGCAGGGCGGTCACGTCCCACAAGGAGGAGGGGCCGGGTGAGAGAAAGTAAACGCCCAGGGCGAGGGCGAGCGCGAGCCAGCCCGCCGCGACGTGGGCGGTCAGCCACTGCCCGAAGCTCCAGTGGAACGGCCGGCGCCGCATGCCCCTCCCCAAGCGGCCACGAGTGGAGGGCCCAAACGTGCGGAGTGTCGGCGCGGGCGCGAAGCCTTGAGCGGGGGCTACCGGTTGCGGCCAGGACCGCCCGGATGTGTCGGGAAAAAGGAAAGGCCGCCCGGGCCCTTGGGGCGCGGCGGCCTTCCTTCTAGGCAAGAGGTCGAGCTCGAGGCGGCTACATCACCGCGGTGGGCGGCGCCGGCTCGTCCGGGCTGCCGGCCTTCTTGAGCGGCACGAAGACCAGGTAGGCGCCCAGGATGGCGAAGACCACGATGGCCAGCCACGGGGCGACGTCCTTGAAGGCCTCGATGACCGGGAAGCGGTGGCTGGAGGTGGCGCCGATGACGCCGGCGATGATCAGGCCGACCAGCGCCTCGCCGGCAATGAGGCCCGAGGCGACCAGCACGCCCGCGTTCTCCACCCGCGCCTTCTGGGCGGCGTTGTGCTTGCGCTTCTCGGACATCTGGTTGACGACCCACTTGATGAGGCCGCCGACGAAGATGGCGAAGGTGGTCTCCAGCGGCAGGTACATGCCGACCGAGAAGAGCATCGGCGACCTCACCTTGATGAGGATCAGCGCGATTCCCATCATGATGCCGACGATCACCAGCGGCCAGGCCATCTCGCCGCCGACGATTCCCTGGGAGAGCGCGGCCATCAGGCCCGCCTGCGGCGCCGCGTAGTTCGAGCCGCCGAAGCCGCCGTTGAGCCCGTTCTGCGCCACGTCGGAGGTGTGCATCAGGTAGAAGGGCCAGAACAGCACGAGGCCGGCGACGAGCACGCCGATCAGGTCGCCGACCTGCATCCGCCACGGCGTCCCCTTGAGGATGTGGCCGACCTTGAGGTCCTGGAGCATCTCGCCCGCGACCGCCGCGGACACGCAGCCGACCGCCGCCACGCCCAGGGCCGCCATCACGCCGGAGGGGCCCTTCATGCCGCAGATGACCATGGTGCCGGCGGCGATGATGGTTGTGGCGAGGGTCAGGCCGGAGATGGGGTTGTTCGACGAGCCGATGATGCCCACCAGGTTGCCGGACACCGCGGCGAAGAAGAAGCCCGTCACCAGGATGACGACCGCCGCGGCGACCGCGGCGACCGGCGAGTTGGTGAAGTAGAAGAACAGGCCGACCATCAGCGCCAGCACGACCACCAGGCCGGCGGCGACGAGCTTGAACGAGAGGTCCTTCTGGGTGCGCTCGGCGGGAGCGCTGGCGCCCGCGGCCTTGCGGACGTCGGCGATGCCGCGCTGGATGCCCAGCCACAGGTTCTTGCGCATCTTGAAGAGCGTGTAGCAGGCGCCGGTGAGCATGCCGCCGACGGCCACCGGGCGGACGATGAACTTGTAGAGGTGCGCGGTTACCGCGGCCCAATTCTCCGGGCTGTCTCCGCCGTACTGGCCGATGAGGCCCGGGCCGAGCAGGTAGACGAGCAGCGGGACGAAGAGGCCCCACGCGAGCAGGCCGCCGGCGAAGTTGAGCGCGCCCAACTCCGGGCCGACGATGTAGCCCACGCCCAGGTAGGCCGGGGTGGCGGCGGGGAAGGTGAAGCGGGTCACGCCGCCCGCGGCGACGCCGACCGCGCCCTTGAGCTTGATGAAGGCGTTGCCCATGGCGATGGGGACCTTGTTGACGGCCTGGAAGATGCCGAAGCCGTCGTACTCGCCGGGGTCGGTGCGGCCGAAGATCTTGATGACCGCGCCCACGCCCATCGCCTGGAAGAGCTGGATGGCGGCGTCGGCGCCGCGCTGGCCGGCCTTGTGGATCTCGCTGGCGGCCACGGACTCGGGGAACGGCAGCCCGGGATCCTCGACCATGACGCGGCGGAGGATGGTGACGAGCAGGATGCCGAGGGTGCCGCCCAGCACCATCAGGGCGGAGGAGAGGACGTACTGCTGCCAGAGCGGCATCACCGGCACGCCCGCCGGGTGCTCCACGCTCAGGCCGAAGTCGAAGTACTTGAGGATGACGAAGGCGGGGATGGTGAAGGCAGCGCCCGCGGCCACCGACTCACCGATGGAGCCGACGGTTCGCGCGAAGTTCTCCTCGAGCAGCGAGCCCTTCATCAGCTTGAGCAGCGCCATGCCGATGACCGCCGCCGGGTAGGTCGCGGCGATGGTCATACCGGCGCGCAGGCCGAGGTAGGCGTTGGCGGCGCCGAGGACGACGCACATCACCAGGCCGATGAGGAGCGCTCGGATGGTGAATTCGGACTGGTCCGCGACGGCAGCGGCCTTCGTGCCCGCGTCGGCTCCAGAGGTGGGGGTTGCTGCCGGGGTGTCGCTCATTCCGGGGCTCCCTTCGAACTGTGTGGGGTTTGTCTACTGCCTTGAAAGGTGGGCCATTTTACAGAAAGCCGGATTCGAGGCCAGGGCCGAGTGAGTGGGCCGCGGGCGGACCGCAGGCAGGGTTGCCGTGCGCGGGCCGCTTCAATCGCCAAGGTCGCCAAGGGACCAAGGTCGCCAAGGGACCAAGGTCGCCAAGGACTGGCTGGGTGGCCTCGGCGGGGCCGCGCGCTCAGCGGGCGCCTCCGAGTCTGCGCCATCACCCGAGTCCCATAGGTCGCATAGGTCCCATAAGTCGCATAGGTCCCATGGGACGTATGGGACACATGGGACGAAGGGGACGCATAGGACCGAGCGCGAGCTGCGGACGGGCGGCTCAGCCGCCGGGGACGATGGTGGTGATGCGCGTCAGGTCGAGCCCGCCGGTGTAGCCGTAGGAGACGTAGCGGTCGTAGCCGTAGACGGTCACGCCGATGGGGTCGGTCGAAGTGATGGTGTGCTGGCCGGTGCCGACGCTGACCCGGTAGACGGTGTAGCCGCCGGGAACGGTGTTCTTCTGCGTCTTGAACGTGGAGAGCGCCTTGCCGTCGATGAGGATGTTCGGCGCCGCCGACTTCACCGCCAGGTTCAGATAGTTGTGGTTCATCGTCGGCGAGTTGAGCACGTGGTAGTTGCGGCGCCACTGCTCCACCGGCGGGGTGAGGAGGAGCGACGGGTCGCCTTCGTCCGCGTCTCCCGAGGCCGGCGGATCGTCGGTGGGATCGAAGTTCGGATCCTTGTTGGCGTCCTCGCTCGTCAGGTACTGCGCCAGCATGATCGGCTGGTCCGCAGTCACCACGAAGTCGCCCTCGTGCTCGAACTCCAGCACCGGCGCGGTGGCCTGGCCCGCCGCGACGTCCACGGCCGGCAACACGCAGTCGCCGCCGCCTGACGGGCAGAACTGCGGTTGCAGGAGCCTCTTGGGCGCCGGGTCGATCTTGACGGTGGTGCCGGCGGGGCAGTCGGTCTTGCCGCACGCCGCGACCACGCGCCAGTAGTCGGGGGACGGGTGGTCGACGTCGTCGTTCCAGGTGTCCTTGTACACGTGCGAGCGCACGCCGACGTACGCCTTGCCCCAGGTCTCGAACGGCGGCATCTGCTCCTCGATGTGGTCGCAGGCCAGCCGGTTGTAGGGCTTGAGCGTGCAGGACGCGCCGCCGAAGACGGCGATGGGCTTGTCGGCGGTGACGATGGAGCCGGTGGTGTCCGACTTGTGCCGGCAGAACCTCTCGATCGGGTGGAGGAGGTTGGAGTTCAGGTACATCGGCGTCTGGCTGCACTCGAGCTCCGGAGTCGAGACGTCCCACGACGCGAGGATCTGCAGCACGTCGTACTTGTTCAGGGTGTAGGTCTGCACCTCGCCCAGCTTGCGCGCGGCGATCTGCGCCGCGCTCGTCGAGCCGTAGCTCGCCTCCGTGTCCGCCGAGAACTTGACCGTGACCTGCGTGTTGTCCTCGGTGCCCACGATGGCCATCAGCCCGGCGTAGGGCGAGATGCTGCCGCCGGGGTCCTTGGCGGTGACCGTCTCCTGGCCGACCACGACGTAGGTCTTGGAGAGGATGTGCGTCGGCAAGAGCAGCGAGGCGTCGTTGGTGAAGCTGTCGCCCGCGGAGATGGACGAGGTGACCGGGTTGAACTGGTAGACGGAGACCGGCAGGTCGCTGGTCAGGTGGTAGGCGTACGGGTTCTGGCCGGTGCGGGCGACCGACTGCCAGGGCAGGCGGATGGTGGCGATGCCGTTGGCGGCGATCGTCCAGCTGCCGGTGCCGCTGCTGGTGGTCTTGAGCGGGGAGGGCACCTCGGCGCCGTTCACCTTCCGGGTGATCTGCCCGCTGACGGCGATGGGCCAGGGGTTGGCGATGACCAGCGCGAACTCGCTGGTCTTGGTGGGCTGCTGGCCGTCGGAGGCGCCGCCCTTGAAGTCCGAGCTCACCGGGTTCTGCAGCACGGCCGCCCAGTAGTCGCAGCCCTGGTAGGAGAACGTCCGTGCCGCCTCCGCGCACGGGTCGCTGCAGGCGTTGGTGATGCATTTGGCGTTGGGCGTGGAGCTGCCGTCGAGCGTGCGGCAGTCGGAGTCGGTCCAGCCCGAGCCGTCGAGCTTGCAGTTCTGCAGCGTCGTCGCGTCCTTGCACTGGCGCGTCCCTGGCACGCACACCGGCGGCACGCAGGCCTTGGCGGTGGGGTTACAGTCGCCGGTGAAGTCGCAGTACTTGAAGGTCCACGCCAGGCCGCCGGGCTCGCACGTCTCCAGCGAGGTCAGGTCGGCGCTGCAGCGCTTCTCGCCCGCGACGCAGACGTGGCAGGCGTTGGGGCTGCACTGGGCGCCGCCGGCGATGGCGGGGCAGGCCTCGGCGACCCAGTGGTCTCCCTTGTCGGAGCAGGTCTCCTGCTCGGTGGCGCTCTTGCAGCGGGTCACTCCGGGCTGGCAGACGGTGCAGTAGTAGCCGGTGGCGGACGGCAGGCAGATGCCCTCGGCGCACGTCTGGTCCACGACCCACGCGCCCGACTTGCAGCGCTCGATGGACTTGCCCTCGCCTGTCGAGCAGCGGATGGCGCCCTCGGTGCAAGTGGCCTGGCCGGCGTCGACCTCGGGGACGGGCTTTCGGGGAAGGCAGTTGCCGCTGATGGCGTCGCAGTAGAGCTTCTCCGGGTCGGGGCAGGCGAGGTCCGTCTCGCACCGGCACTGGCCCAGCCGGAAGATGAACCCCTGGTCGCAGATCGGCCCGATGTCGGGCGAGGTGTCGATGACCTGCGGGTCGTCCGGGCACCCCGTGAGCGCGAGGATGAGGGCGAGGGTCGAGGTGGCTGCGGCGCGGCGCATGGCGGCTCCTGCGTAGGCCCGAGAGAACGGCGCCGATCGTACTCGAAAGGCTTCGGCCGGAGGGAGGCGACGGGTGCGCTCGCGCCCATGAGCCTCTAGCTAGGGCTCGAGACCGACCGCGCCCCTGCGGCAATCGAGATCGCGCGATGGGTGTCTTCTCGACGGAGGCCCGCTTGCTCTCGATCCGCCGTCCGACAGCCTTCGCCACCGCGGCACTCTCCGCGCTCCTGCTTCTCTCTTGCGGCCGCACCGAGCCGCTGCGCTATCGCCCGCGCGACGGCGGTGAGGCTCCGGACGCGGCGCTGGCCTGTGTCGAAGGCGTCCTGAGCTTGAAGAGGGCCTTGCCCGAGGTCGTGCTCGTCCTCGACCGCTCGACCTCGATGGACCGCAGCTTCGCGGGAGGCCGGACCCGCTGGGAGAGCTTGACCCGGGCGCTCGCCGTGGCCCTGCCGCCGGTCGACCAGACCATGGAGCTGGGAGCGCTGCCGTACCCCGACGGTCAGACCGAGAGCTGCGCCGTGGCTCTCGCTCCCGACCTCTTCCCCGCGCTGGGCAACGCTCAGCGCATCCTCGACCGCATGCGGTCGCTCTCTCCGGGCGGGCACACCCCGACGGCGACGGCGGTGGGGGTGGCGGCCGTCGTAGCGCAGTCGACGCGTGCGGCGAAGGCGGCGCGGGCGCTGGTCCTGGCCACCGACGGCGCGCCCAACTGCAACGCGAGCCTCTCGCCCTCGACCTGCAGCTGCGCCTCCGGCAATCGCTGCGACCAGGCCATCCTCTGCCTCGACGACGAGCGGACCATCGGCGCCATCGCCCTCCAGGCCACGCTCGGCCTGCCCACCTACGTCATCGGCATCCAGGAGAGCTCCTCGGACTTCATCGAGGTGCTCGATCGCATGGCGATCGCCGGGGGCCGGCCGCTGAAGGGCGGCAGCCAGTCCTACTACGCCGCCACCAGCCAGTCCGAGCTCGAGCAGGCCTTCGTCTCCATTCGCGATCAGGTCGGCTCCTGTACCTGGCTGACGTCCTCGGTCCCGGACGACGACGGCTCCATCGAGGTGAAGCTCGACGGAGTCGTCGTTCCGCACGATCTGGACGCGAAGGACGGTTGGGCCTGGTCGAACCGGGACAACGGCGAGCTGACGTTCTACGGCTCGGCTTGCGAACGGGCTGCCACGTCGGCGAGCCCGGTCGTGGAAAGCAAGGTGCTGTGCGCGCGGCCCGATGCCGGGGAGTGACGGACACGGGAGGCTGCAGCGTTGACGCGCTGGAGGCACGCGCCAAAAGTCATGTCACAAAGTAGCTGCCTATCTTTAGCAGCCAGCCCGCCTCAGCCTCGCTGCACGAAACGCACGAGCATCCGCTCGAGGTCGGCCAGGCGCGCCTCGATGGCCGCCGGGACCCGCGCCTCGATCCACGCGTTGCCCTCGGGCGAGAGCGAGGTGAAGGTCTTGCTCCAGTGCAGGTCGGTGCCGCCGTCGCCAGCAAGCTCGACCCTGATGGACATGTGCTCGACGACCGGGCCGTAGTGCACCGCGAACTCGACCAGCCGCTGCGGCTCGTAGCGCGTGATGAGGTAGGTCCCGACCGTCGGGCCGGCGCGGCCGACGAAGACGCAGCCCAGCTCGGCCAGGCCCGACTCCGAGTGCAGGACGTCCGCCTCCCAGCCGTCGAGCCACTCGCGCTCGCGCACGGGGCAGAGCAGGGGGAAGACCCGGGCGACGGGCGCGGGGACGTGGAGCGTGCGCCGCGCGGTGCGGTGGAGCGCCTGGAAGGCCATGATCTTCAGTCCACCGTGATCGACTTGGAGACGTTCTTGGGCACGTCGGGGTGCACGCCGTGGTCGCGCACGCCCAGCCGGTCGAGGTACCCGGCCTTGAGCAGGCTCATCTTCAGCGCCAGCCGCTGCAGCACGAGCGTCGCCGAGAACACGGTCATCAGCGTGTCGTTGGTGCGCGGCAGGGTCACGTAGACCGCGCGGTAGTTCGGGTTGTCGGCGGGCGGCTTGAGCGCCGCGGAGCGCAGCGCGGTGTGGTCCTCGGCGATGACCACCGTGCAGGAGCCGCGGATCTTGTGCGTGTTGAGCGCGGAGATGGTCAGGCCGACGTCCCGCTCGTCGGGGCCGGTGACGTAGAGCAGCGGGTAGTCGGCGTAGAGGGAGGCGAGGAGCTCGTCGCGATTGAGCGCGCTCTCGCAGAGCTTCTTCTCCTCGGGCTCGAGCGAGAAGGACGGGGTCGGCAGGAACGCGGTGTCCGTGGCCGCCTGGGCGAGCCGGCGCGCCGCCTTGAAGCTCAGCTTCTGCTTCTCGGCGCGGGTGAGCAGCGTGTCGATGGCCTGTCCGACCTGCTTGAGCAGCGCCTCGACCTGCTGCGGCCCGTAGACGGTGTTGAGGCCCAGGATGGTGTTGGGGCCGTGCTTGAACTCGCTGCCCTCGAAGCCCTCGGCGTGGTTGAGCACCACCTCGCGGATCTTGAGCGCGCCCTCCTTGGCCACGGCGCTGATGCGCGTGGCGAGCAGGTGCATCGAGGGCCGCAGGTAGAGCTGCTGGGCCGCGCTCTCGATCTCCGGCTCGGTGGAGTCGAAGGCGGCGCGCAGCAGGTCGGGCAGGCTGGGCAGCTTCTCCCAGCGCGGGCCGATCTCCGCGGCGATCTCCGCCTTCTCCGCGCGCGGGACCAGGCCGTCGTCGACGCGCTTCTGCGCCAACTTGAGCGCCAGCCCGTAGAAGACCGCCATCTGGTTCATGAAGCTCTTGGTGGCCGGGACGGCGATCTCCGGGCCGCAACGCAGCGGGATGACGACCTCGCTCTTCTCCTGCGCCAGGGTGGAGTTGACGTTGTTGACGATGGAAACCCGGCCGACCTTCTTGCCGCTCTCGATGACGTCGTTGAGGACGTCGATGAGGTCCTTGGTCTCGCCGCTCTGGCTGACCGCGATCAGCAGGTCGCCGTGGCGCAGCGACTTGGCGTACTGGCCGCGGAACTCGCCGGGGAGGATGGGGATGAGCTCGGCGTGGGCCAGCTCGTTGAAGAAGAGCGCGGCCGCCTTGGCCGCGTGGTAGCTCGAGCCGCAGCAGGTCACGAACAGCCGTCCGCCGGCCGCGAGCGAGTCCGAGCACTTCTTCACGAACCGGTCGACGGCGGTGGAGAACTCTTTCTGCTCGCCGCGCTCGAGGTGCACGTCCAGCAGGCGCACCGCAAACAGGTCGTCCTCGCCGCGCGCCATCTTGAACAGGTCGGCGAGGAAGCCGGCTTCGGAGGAGACCAGCCGCTCGGCGAGGCGCTCGGGCGGGGCGTCGATGCCCTGCGCCTTGACCTCGCGGGGCACGGAGGCGAGCAGCTTCTGGAACGCGGGCAGGTCGACCAGGGCGTGGAAGCGCTTCTTGAGGAGCTCGTCTTCGCACTCGTCGCGCAGCGCCTCGAGCGCGGCGGCCAGGTCGCGCGTGTCGCGGCTCGTCACCTTGTCCAGGTAGGGCGTGAGGACGCGGCTGGCCTCGCTGCCGCCGGTGAACAGGCGCACGACGTTGCGGACCGTGGCCTCCTGCGCGGAGATCTCCTGGTCCATGAAGGTCTCGAATGGCGGCACGAGCGCGGTGTCCTCGGCGCGCAGGCGGCTGCGCACCGGCTCGCGGTCCTGCTCGACGGCCTCGGGGAGGCGCTTCCCCTGCTTCTTGGCGAGCGTGTAGACCTGGTGCGACTCCGGCGCGAACTCCACGAACTCACCCTCGGAGAGGGGGACGATGACGCGGGTGAGCTTGAGGACGGACGAGAGGTCGGAGGAGGCGATGCCGAAGGCGCCGCCGGTCGCGTCCTTGCCCACGCCGAAGTAGAGGCTGGAGCCGAACTTGATGGCCCACAGGGTCCGGCTGACCGGGTCGACGATGACCGCGGCGAACGAGCCCTCGAGCTTGGTGGAGGCCTGGGCGATCGCCTCGCGCATGCACCTCTGCCGGAAGCCCTTGGGCTCCTTGCCGCCGCTGCGCGCGGACAGCGCCTGCTTGAAGTAGTGCTCGACGGTGTGGACCACCATCTCGCCGTCGTTGTCGCTCTTGACGGCGTGGCCCTCGGACTGCAGCCAGGACTTGAGGGAGTCGCAGTTGGTGACGTTGCCGTTGTGGGCGCCGAAGATGTGCGTCTTGCAGTGCACGTCGTGGGGCTGGGCGTTGGCCTCGTTGACCGCGCCGAAGGTGGCCCAGCGCACCTGGCCGCAGAGGATCTGCCCGGACTGGTTCACGATGCCCAGCTTGTGGACCATCACGCTCGGAGCGCCCACGCCCTTGAGCAGCGTCACCGCTTCGCCCTCGCCTTGGAACGCGGCGCCGGTCGAGTCGTAGCCGCGGTACTCGAGCGTCTTGAGCAGCTCAGCGGCAATCCAGCCCAGGTCCTTGCGCGACTTCTCGTAGATGAGTCCGATGACTCCGCACATCGTCGAGGCCTCTCCAGGTGAGGTTGAGCGGGTACTTCGAAGGCGGCGGACTATCGCACAGAACGGCCGCCCGGTCGCAGGGCGAGAGCGCGGGAAGAGACACTTCTGCAGTGGCGGTCAAAGCAGACCTGTCTTCAGCAAGGTCCTCGCCGCGCCGCGACGCCCGAGGGCCGGCAACTTGGTCCACGTGGACCAAGTAGGTGCCGTGGACCAAGTAGGCCCCCGAGGCAGGCGAAGGCCGCGGTGCCCGAGGGCCGGCAACTTGGTCCACGTGGACCAAGTAGGTGCGGTGGACCAAGTAGGCCCCCGAGGCAGGCGAAGGCCGCGACGCCCGAGGGCTGGCAACTTGGTCCACGTGGACCAAGTGGGTGCCGTGGACCAAGTACCAAGTAGGCCCCCGAGGCAGGCGAAGGCCGCGGTGCCCGAGGGCCGGCAACTTGGTCCACGTGGACCAAGTAGGTGCCGTGGACCAAGTAGGCCCCGAGGCAGGCGAAGGGCAGCTGCCTGTCCGCGGGTCCAGGAGTGATGGAGGAGAGGAGGCCTGGGTCAGCGGCCTTCGGAGCCCGTGCCGCCGTACTTGCCGGGCGTCTCGTGGGCGCTGCGCGCGACGAGCGACTGCTCGACCACCAGCATTCGGGCCTTGAGGTCGCGAACATCCTGGCCGAGCTGGCCGGTGAGGATGTTCTCGAGCCGGGCGCCCATCTGGTCGACCTTCTGGCCCAAGTGATCGACGCGCTCGCCCAGTCCGTCGACCTTGGTGTTCAGGTCGGTGAGCTTCTGGACCGTGAAGATGCGGAGCTGGTCGAGGCGCTCGTTGGTCTGGTCGAGACGCTCGTTGGTCTTGTCAATCTTCTCGGACAATCGCTGCTCGGTCTGCTCCAACCGGAGATTCGTCTGGTCCAGGCGCGCGTTCGTCTGGTCCAGTCGCGCGTTCGTGCCCTTGAGCTCCTCCCGGATGAGGTGCAGGGCCTGGAGGATCAGGTTGGCAGGGGGCATCTCGACGTCGGCCATGGCGGTTCTCCTGTCCGGGAGTGTAGCGCCGGCGTCCGACGCCCCTCAACGCGACGAGCGCGCGCGGGACGCTCGGGGGCGTTATCTTGTGCGCCTCATGTCGACCACGCACCGCTTCCCCCAGCCCCAGAACGATCCGCAGGTGCCCGTGCAGCGCAAGCCCGAGTGGCTCAAGGTCCGCCTGCCGCACGGCGAAGGCTACGAGCGGGTCAAGGCCATCCTCGAGAAGACCCGCCTGGCGACCGTGTGCCAGGAGGCTCGCTGCCCGAACATGGGCGAGTGCTGGGGCGGCGGCACGGCGACCGTGATGCTGATGGGCGAGACCTGCACCCGTGCCTGTCGCTTCTGCCACGTCAAGATGGGCGCCCCGGCGCCGCTCGATCCCAACGAGCCCGAGAATTTGGCGCTGGCGGTCAAGGAGCTGGGCCTCAAGTACCTGGTGGTCACCTCAGTCGACCGCGACGACGTGCCGGACGGCGGCGCGGGCCACTTCGCCCAGGCCATCACTGCCCTCAAGCGCGAGAGCCCCAAGACGATGGTCGAGGTGCTCATCCCCGACTTCCAGGGCAGCGAGGCTTGCCTGGACGTCGTCGCGCAGGCCCGGCCGGACGTGATCGCCCACAACGTCGAGACGGTGCGGCGGCTGCAGCGCGTCGTCCGCGACAAGCGCGCCGGCTGGAAGCAGTCAGTCCGCGTGCTCGAGTACCTCAAGCAGAAGCACGGCGTGTACACCAAGAGCTCCATCATGCTTGGTGTTGGCGAGACGCCGGAGGACCTGCGCGAGGCGTTCAAGGCGCTGCGCGACATCGGCGTCGACGTGCTGACCCTGGGGCAGTACCTGCAGCCTTCGACCTGGCACCTGAAGGTCGAGCGCTACTACTCGCCGGCGGAGTTCGACGCGCTGCGTGACGAGGCGATGACCTACGGCTTCCTCTACGTCGCCGCCGGGCCGCTCGTGCGCTCCAGCTACCGCGCCGCGGAGTTCTTCCTGCGCGGCCTGATGCGGCAGAAGCCCGACGCGGCGGCGCCCGCTCCCTGACGTCTCGGCCTGACGCGACGTGGCGCGCGCTCGAGCATCTGACGTGTCGGCTGCCCGACGGCCGGTGCGATTCCTCTGCCCCGGCCGGACGCGCGAATTAGCTTTCGCCCTTTCGAGCAGGCCTCCGCCGGGAGCAGACCGCCATGAGAGCCACCGAAATCGCCGACGCCCGGCCCGCCAGGGTCACGCTCGATCCGAGCGAGCTCGACCGGGCAGACGTCGTCCGCGTGCTGCACCCGGACGGCAGCGCCGACCCGGAGCGCGACCCGAAGATCGCCCCGGCCGACCTGCGCTCGCTCTACCGCCTGATGCGTCTCAACCGCGCGCTCGACGAGCGGATGACCACGCTGCAGCGCCAGGGCCGCATCGGCTTCTACATCGGCTCCATCGGCGAGGAAGCCTGCATCCTGGGCTCGGCCTTCGTCATGCGGCCGAACGACTGGATCTTCCCGGCCTACCGCGAGCACGGCGCGGCGCTCTTGCGCGGCATGCCGCTGCAGCGCTTCGTCGCCAACCTCTTCGGCAACTCCGAGGACCCGGTGAAGGGCCGGCAGATGCCCTGCCACGAGGCCTGGGCGCCGGCGAACATCGCCTCCATCAGCTCGCCGCTCGCGACCCAGCTGCCGCACGCGGTCGGCGTGGGCTGGGCGGCGCGCATCAAGGGCAAGCCGGACGTGGCCATCGCCTACTTCGGCGACGGCTCCACCTCCACCAACGACTTCCACACTGGCCTCAACTTCGGCGGAGTCTTCAAGGCGCAGACCATCTTCTTCTGCCGCAACAACCAGTGGGCCATCAGCGTGCCGGTCTCCAAGCAGACGGCCTCCGCGAGCCTGGCCGAGAAGGCCAAGGCGTACGGCATGCCGGGCGTGCGCGTCGACGGCAACGACCTGCTCGCGGTGATCGCCGTGACCCGCCAGGCGCACGAGCGCGCCCGCAGCGGCCAGGGGCCGACGCTCATCGAGGCCATCACCTACCGCCTGCGCGGCCACTCCACCTCCGACGACCCACGCGCCTACCGGACCGACGACCAGGTCGAGCCTTGGCTCAAGCTGGATCCGCTCGACCGGCTACGCGGGCACCTTTTCAAGATCGGCGCGCTCACCGAGGCCGAGGACTCCGCCTGGGCAGCCCAGGTCGAGGAAGAGATCCGCGATGCGGCAGGCAAGGTCGAGAAGGCGGGGCCGCCGGCGCTGGAGACCTTGTTCGAGGACGTCTACGAGAAGATGCCCTGGCACCTCGCCGAGCAGCTCGAGGAGGCCAAGAAGGCCCGCAAGGAGGTGAAGTGATGCCGCGGCTCAACCTCCTGCAGGCCGTCAACGACGCGCTGCGCGTCGAGATGCGCAAGAGCCCCGACGTCATGATCCTCGGGGAGGACGTGGGCAAGTTCGGCGGCGTCTTCCGGGCGACGCAAGGCCTCTACGACGAGTTCGGCGCCGACCGCGTTGTCGACACGCCGCTCGCCGAAGGGGGCATCGCCGGCGTGGCGGTGGGCCTGGCGCTCTACGGGATGCGGCCCGTTCCGGAGATGCAGTTCGCGGACTTCATCTACCCGGCCTTCGACCAGCTGGTGAACGAGCTGGCCAAGTACCGCTACCGCTCCGGCGGCCAGTACAAGGTGCCGATGGTGGTCCGCTCTCCCTACGGCGGCGGCATCCGCGGCGGGCACTACCACTCGCAGAGCCCGGAGTCGCTCTTCATCCACACGGCCGGCCTCAAGGTCGTCGTTCCCTCCAACCCGTACGACGCCAAGGGCCTCTTGCTCTCGGCGCTGCGGTCCGAGGACCCAATCTTCTTCTTCGAGCCCAAGCGGCTCTACCGCGCCGCGACCGGCGAGGTGCCCGAGGGCGACTACACGGTGCCGCTGGAGAAGGCGGCGGTGCTGCGCGAGGGCAAGCACGTCACGGTCGTCGCCTGGGGCGCGATGGTCCCCGAGGCCGCCGAGGCCGCGGCAAAGGCGGCCGAGCAGGGCGTGGAGGTCGAGGTGGTCGACCTGCGGACGCTCTGGCCGGTGGACATCGAGACGCTGACGAAGAGCGTGAAGAAGACCGGCAGGATGGTGGTGGTCCACGAGGCGCCGCGCACCTGTGGCTTCGGCGCCGAGCTGCTCTCGCTGGTCCAGGAGCGCTGCTTCGTGCACCTGGAGGCTCCCATCCGCCGCGTCACCGGTTACGACACCCCGTTTCCGTACACGCTCGAGGCCGACTACCTGCCGCGGGCGCCGCGCATCCTCGACGCCGTGCTCGAGACCGCGCGCTTCGTGCCCTGACCCTTCCTGAGGACCTGCGACCCATGGCCGTTTTCGAGTTCAAGCTCCCCGACATCGGCGAGGGCATCGTCGAAGGCGAGATCGTCAAGTGGCTGGTCAAGGAGGGCGACCCGGTCGCCGAAGACCAGTCCCTGGTCGAGGTGATGACCGACAAGGCCACCGTGGTCATCCCCAGCCCGCGTAAGGGCCGGGTCGCCAAGCTCCACGGCGCCGAGGGGCAGATGGCCAAGGTCCACGCGGTGCTGGTGACCCTGGACGTCAGCGAGGGCGCGGGCGCTGCGGCTGCTCCCAAGGCTGAGCCGGTCGTAACCGTCGCTCCCGCAGAGCAGGCGCGTGCGCCCGCGCCGCATCCCAATGGAGCGAACAAGGTGCTGGCGACGCCGGTCACCCGGAAGATCGCCCGCGAGCGCGGAATCGATCTGGCGGCGGTGGAGGGGAGCGGGCCGAACGGCCGGGTCCTCAAGGCGGATGTCCTCAAGGTCGTCGAAGGGCGCAACGTCCCGGCGGCCGCCGCGGCCGCACCTCGCGCGGCCATCGTCCATGCGCCCGTGACCGCGAGCGAAGGCGATCAGCGTGTCCCGCTCAAGGGCGTGCGCCGGGCCATCGCCAGGAAGATGGTGGAGAGCAAGTTCACCGCGCCGCACTACACGTTCGTCGAGGAGATGGACGCGACGGAGCTGAAGGCCCTGCGCGCCCGGCTCAATCAACGGCTCGCGGCCGAGACCCCGAGCGCCAAGCTCTCGTACCTGCCGTTCATCGCCAAGGCGGTGATCGCGGCGCTGCGCAAGTTCCCCAACCTGAATGCCAACTTCGACGAGGCGACCCAGGAGCTGGTCGTGCGCTCAAAGGTGAACCTGGGCGTCGCCGTGGCCTCGGACGAAGGGCTGGTGGTCCCGGTGATCAAGGATGCGGGAGCCAAGTCCCTGCGAGAGCTGTCGAGCGAGATCGTCATGCTGGCCGAGGCTGCCCGCACGCGTCGCGCCCGGCCCGAGGACCTGACGGGCGGCACGTTCACCATCTCCTCGCTCGGCGAGCAGGGCGGGCTGTTCGCGACGCCCATCCTGAACCACCCCGAGGTCGGCATCCTCGGCGTGCACCGCATGCGACAGCAGCCGGTGGTGCGCGAGGGGCGGATCGAGGTGCGCGACATGATGCACTTGTCGCTCTCCTTCGATCACCGAGTGATCGATGGGGCCATCGGGGCGGCATTCACCTACGAGGTCATCAAGTACCTCGAGACGCCAGACCTGCTGATGCTCGAGCTGCGGTAGATTCGCGGCCGTCATGGGACGCGGCAAGATCCGGGAATCCATTCGCAGAGCGCAGGCTGCCGAGATCGCGGGCGAGCTGGACGAAGCGGTCCGCCACCTGGTCGACGCCGCACGCCTGCACGTCGAGAATCACGAGGAGGCGCGGGCGGCGGTCCTGGTGCGCCACGGTCTGCGGCTGCGGCCCCAGCACCCGGAGCTGCGGGAGCTGCTTCAAAAGGTGGGAGCAGCGGAGCAGGCGCTGACCATCCCCGAAGAGCCGGTGAAGGTTGTCGAGGTCTCGGATCCCGACTTGCCCCACGCCGTGTCCGCGCGGACGGTCCCGGAAGAGCCGCTCCGAGTCGTCGAGCTCGAAGGCTCGGGGCAGGGAGAGCTTCCGGGGGGCGCGGGGCTCGTGGTGCCGCAGCGCGGTCCGACGCTCGCCAATCCCCAGGACGACCATTGGTGCTCCTTTTGCTGCCGTCCCAAAGCCGAGGCGGGACCGATGGTGGCCGGACCCGCCGGTGCCTTCATCTGCGTCAAGTGCCTCGAAGTCTCAGGGCGCCTGCTGGCGGGCGCGGCGGGGCAGGTCGAGAAGCCCGGCGAGGAGCCGGCGGCTGAAGCCGCGCCTGAGGCTGCCAAGCCCGCCTCCGCGGGCTCCCGCGCCGCGCTCGAGCCTGCTTGTGAGCTCGACTTCATCGAGGCGGCGGTGGTGCTCTCCAAGAAGCTCGGGTGGGGGCTCTCGGAGCTGCGCTCGCTCAGTCGCGAGGAAGATCCAGAGGGCGCTCAAGAAGCTCGAGGAGCTGGGTGATGGCTGAGAAGTGTGTCTTCTGCTCCATCGTGGCCGGCGAGGCCAAGGCGTCGATCGTCTACCAGGACGAAGCCACGCTCGCGTTCCTGGACAGCCGGCCGTTGTTCCCAGGCCACGTCCTCGTCGTGCCCAGGCCACACGTGGCCAATCTGCTGGAGCTGCCGCTCGACCAGGCGCCGGCGCTCGTGGCGACCGCCCAGCGGGTCGCGCGGGCGCTCGAGACGGCGCTCGGGTGCCAGGGCAGCTTCGTGGCCCTGAACAACAAGGTCAGCCAGAGCGTGCCCCACCTCCACGTCCACGTCGTCCCGCGTACGAAAGGCGACGGGCTGAAGGGGTTCTTCTGGCCGCGCAATCCCTACCGCGACGCTGCGCACGAGGAAGAGGTCCGTTCCAGGATTGCAACGGCGATTGCGGAAGCGAAATGACCGTCCGCAGAACGACGATGCCCGGCGCCTCTCGGCACCGGGCATCAGGCCCTCTCGGGTGACCTGCAGAAGCCTTGGCTTAGGCGGCCAGGGGCTCGAGGTAGCGGGCGAGGAAGCTCTTGGTCTTCAGCTCGACCTGGCGCACCCGCTCGCGCGAGACGCCCCACCGCTTGCCGATCTCCTCGAGGGTGCGCGGCGAGTCCTGCGTCAGGCGCTCCTGGAGGATGTCCCAGCCGAGCTTCGCCCAGGCGCTTCTTGACCCGTTGCAGGGCCTGGCGAACGTCCTCGTCGTGCTCGTTGCCCAGGAAGTCGCGCTCCGGGTTGGCCGACTCATCCACGAGCCGGTCGAGGTGGCTGACCTCGCCGTCCTCGTCGATGGTCACGTCGAGCGAAAGGTCGGTCATGCTGCCACGGTGGCTCTCGCCGCCACGCACCTGGCTGCGGTTGTCCTGCAGGTAGCGCTGCACATAGGCGCGGATCCACCAGACGGCGTAGGTCGCGAAGCGCGTGCCCTTCTTCGGGTCGTAGTGCTCGATGGCCTTGAGCAGGCCGATGTTGCCCTCCTGGACCAGGTCGTCCATGCGGGCACCGCGGTCGGCGTACTTCTTGGCGACCGAGATCACCAGGGCGAGGTTCGAGGTGGCCAGAGTCTGGCGGGCACGTTCGTCGCCCCGGCGAGCGCGCTGGCTCAGCCGGACTTCATCCTCGCGAGTGAGCGGGCGGTACTTCCCCAGCCCGTTGAGGTAGGACGACATGCCTTCGAAGTGCGCCGTGCGTCGCATCCCTTATCCTCTTTCCTGCGTCAGGCAGCCCCGCCACTCCTGACGCCGTCGTCTGCAGGCCCTTCCCAGGCAACTTCCTTCTGGGTGGCTCGAACCCTCGGTTGGATGCTGGAACGTCAAAAGGGTTCCACTTCCTGCAGTTCAGTAAAAAACTTTATGGGCAGCGAAACGGAGACTAATGCAAGCGGGCGACCAACGATTTGCGGCCTCTGTGCTCCAGACAGACGGAACGTCTGGCCCGACCGTTTCTTCCGTCCCGTAAGGGGAGTCGGTGGGCGACCGGAAAATCAGTCGGCTCCCAGGGCGCGGACCGCCCGTCCGGGTTTGGGAACGCCCAAAAGGGAGGCCGTCACCGCCCGGTAACGAGCAAAAAAAGACCGCCCCGGGGCATCCCGGGGCGGCGGTGTCTCCTGGGGCCCAAAAGCCCCGTGCCTGGGCTACATCTTCTCGGCGCGCAGCTTCTTGCCGTACTCCAGGCCCCTGTTGAAGGCCTTGGTGTTCAGGTCGATGGTGTTGGGCGGCACCGAGTCCGCCACCGCCTTGCGGGCGGCGTCCTCGCTCACGAGCTGGGTGACGCCCGTGAAGAAGCCGACCATGACGATGTTGAGGACCATCTTCCGGCCCAGCTCCTCGGCCAGGCGGGTGGCCGGCACGCCGAAGGTCCTGACGCCCTTGGGCAGGCCCTCCGGCTTCACCAGGTCCTCCTCGTACAGGAGCATCCCGTCCTCGCGCAGCTCGGGGCCGAACTTGGCGTAGGCGTCCTGGCTCAGCGTCACGAGCAGGTGGGGCTTGTGCACGTAGGGGTAGAGGATGGGCGTGTCGTCGACGACGACCTGCGCGCTGCAGGCCGAGCCGCGCGCCTCGGGGCCGAAGGCCTGGGTGAGCGCCGAGTACTTGTTGTCGAAGAGGGCCGCGGCCTTGCCGATGATGATGCCGCCCAGGATGACGCCCTGGCCGCCGAGCCCGCCGATCTCTGATTTCAGTGAGCATCTGTCTGGCTCCTTAGTGGTGGCTGGCTCAGCCGACGCCTTCGAGGTCGAGCCGCTCGACGTGGGGGTGCTCTTCCTCGCCCTTGGGCTGCACGTAGGGGACGTACTTGGCGCCCAGCGACTCGCGCATCCGCTTGTCCTGCAGCTCCAGGAAGGTGGGCCGCTCGCGGTCGACGAACTTGCCGACGACGATCTGCCCGCGGAAGTCGAGCCCGGCCTCCTTGGGGTCGCAGCCGTTCTTGATGACCGACTTCTCCTTGAAGTGCTTCATCTCGTCCAGGCCCTCGCCCAGCCGGTTGCGGCGCAGGTAGAGGGTGGGGCAGGGCGAGAGGATCTCGATGAAGCGGAAGCCCTTCTTCTTGAGCGCCTCCTGCATGGTCTTGGCGGTCTGCCGCACGTGGAAGGTGGTCCAGCGGGCCACGAAGGTGGCGCCGCAGGAGTCGGCCAGGTAGGGCAGGTTGAAGGTGGGCTCGAAGGCGCCGTAGGGCGTGGTCGAGGCGATGGCCGGCTCGGGCGTCGTCGGGGTCACCTGGCCGCCGGTCATGCCGTAGGTGAAGTTGTTCACGCAGACGACCAGCAGGTCCATGTTGCGGCGGGCGGCGTGGATGAAGTGGTTGCCGCCGATGGCCGTCAGGTCGCCGTCGCCGGAGTAGACGACCACGTTCAGCTCGGGGTTGGCGAGCTTGAGGCCGGTGGCGAAGGGGATCGCCCGGCCGTGGGTGGTGTGGAACGAGTCGAGCTTCATGTAGCCGGCGACGCGGCCGGTGCAGCCGATGCCGGACACGATGGCGATCTTGTCCAGGTCGGTGCCGCACTCGGTGATGGCGCGGGCGAAGCAGTTGACCGTCGTGCCGATGCCGCAGCCCGGGCACCAGATGCTGGGCATGCGCTCCTTGCGCAGGAAGGCGTTGACGGGGTTGTCGCGGACGGGAGTCTCGGGCGCGCTCATCGCAGCACCTCCTGGATGGCATCGGCAATGACCTGCGGGTCGTGCACCGTGCCGCCGGAGTGTCCGACGAGGCGGGTCTTGCACTGGCCGCCGGCGACGCGCTCGACCTCGAGCGCCATCTGGCCGAGGTTGATCTCGGGGACGACGAAGGCCTTCACCTTGGGGGCTAGCTCCTTGATCCGCTTCTCGGGGAACGGCCAGGCGGTGATGAGCCGCAGCGTGCCCACCTTGACGCCCTTGGCGCGGGCCAGCTCGGCGGCGCGCTCGGCGATGCGGCTGGTGATGCCGTAGCTGACCAGGACGACCTCGGCGCCGTCGACCTGCTTCTCTTCCCAGCGGCAGATCTTGTCGGCGTTCTCGTCGATCTTGGCCATCAGGCGCGTCATCAGCTTGTGCTGCGCGGGGATGGTCATCGCCGGGTAGCCGCGCTCGTCGTGGGTCAGCCCGGTCACGTGGATGCGGTGGCCGTCGCCGGCCTTGGTCATCTCCGGGACCAGGCTGCCGGGGGCCGGCTCGAACGGCTTGAAGCCCTCGCCCGGCTTCTTCTTGGTGAAGCGGCGCGGGGTGACCTCAAGCTGGTCCGCCGGCGGGATGACCACCTTCTCGGTCATGTGGCCGACGCACTCGTCGAGCATCACCAGCACCGGCGTGCGGTACTCCTCGGCCAGGTTGAAGGCGAGGACCGTGAGGTCGAAGCTCTCCTGCGGAGAGTTGGGGCACAGGGCGATGAGGCGGTAGTCGCCGTGGCTGCCGAAGCGGGCCTGCATCATGTCCGCCTGGCCGACCATCGTCGGCAGGCCGGTGGAGGGGCCGCCGCGCTGCACGTCGACGTAGACGACCGGGGTCTCGGTCATCGCCGCCAGGCCGATGTGCTCCATCATCAGCGAGAAGCCGGGGCCGGAGGTAACGGTGATGGCCTTGGCGCCGCCCCAGGCGCCGCCCAGGACGGCGATGGAGGCGGCCAGCTCGTCCTCCATCTGGATGAAGGTCCCGCCGACCTTGGGGAAGCGGCTGGCGAGCTTCTCGACGACCTCGGTCGAGGGGGTGATGGGGTAGCCGGCGCTGAAGCGGCAGCCGGCGGCGATGGCGCCTTCGGCGCACGCGTGGTCGCCGTCGAGGTAGTGAGCGCCGGTGGCGACGCCCTTGGGATCGGCCTTCATTACTCGAACCTCCCCGCGGTGGCGGCGTTGGCGGTCTCGGTCTCGGTGGCCTTCTTCTCCTCGGGCTTCTCGCGGTAGCCGAAGATGGCGAAGTCCGGGCAGTACAGGCCGCACATGTCGCAGCCGTTGCACTGGTCGGGGTGCGCGAAGACGGGCGGGTGGTAGCCCTTGGCGTTGAAGCCCTTGTCGAGCTCCAGGACGTGGGTCGGGCAGAACTCAACGCAGAAGCCGCAGCCCTTGCAGAGCTCGCGCTCGATCTTGACGGTCCCCTTGATCTTGGAACCCTTCTTCTTCTCCGTGGGAGGAGGCGCCCCTGCTTTCTCGTCGGTCATGAGTGAGGTCCCCTGGGAAGCGCCCGGCCAGGCGGGAGGCTGACGCGTTCAGCGGCGTCCGGCGGGGCGGGATGAAGCGGGTGCTAGGTATCACCAAGCAGTGTTCAATGCTAGCGTCCGGCCGCTCTCCTCCGGACGGGTTTCCCCCAGTCGGAAAGAGCAGATGTGGCCGGCCGGCGTTACCGGCCGCGACTAATTGAACATTCGCGAACGAATGAATCCCACCGCCGTCGAGCATTTGTTTCGCGTCGCCTGCGGCCTGTACGCCGCCTCGCTGCTGGCCTACCTCGCGGCGCTGGCCAAGGACCGCAAGACGGTCGGACGGCTGGCTACGGGACTGGCAGGGGCGGGCTTCGTCGCCCACACCGTCTGGATCGTCGTGCGCTGGTACCTGGCGGCGGCCGTGGAGGTGGGCGCAGCGCAGGCGGTCGGGCACGGGGTCGGCTGGGGAGCGGCGCTCCTGGCGCACCCGCCGCTGACCAACCTCTACGAGAGCCTGGTGGTCACCGCCTGGTGCGTGGTGGGCATCTACCTGGTGTTCGAGCGGCGTTGGAGCCTGCGGCCGGTCGGCGTGATCGTCCTAGGCGTGGGGCTGGCCGCGATGGCCGAGGCCTACCTCGTCACCGAGAAGGAGCTGCGGCCGCTCGCGCCGGCGCTGCAGAGCTGGTGGCTCGCCTCCCACGTCATCGTGCTCTTCGCGGCCTATGCGCTGTTCCTGGTGGCGGCCGCGCTCGCCTTCCTGTCGCTGCTCAAGGCCGGCACGCCGATGGCGGCGATGGGCGTCGTGGTGGCGGTTGCGGTGGGCGCCATCCTCGCGGCGCTCGGGTTCGTACACGGACTCGCGCACGGGGACTTCGAGCTGAGGGGAGGGGGCGGGGCGCCGGTGAAGGTCGGGGCTGCGGGGCCGCTGCTGGCGGCGACGATTGCCTGCTTCGTGCTCGCGGCGGCCTTCTGGGCGCTCGACTTGAGGATGCGCAGGTCGAGCGGTCGCGGGCTCCTCGCCCTGGAAGCTGGGATTGCATCGTTGCTGGCGACCTGCTCGGTGCCCTTCCTCGTCGCGAGACCCTTCGCCTCGTCGCTCAAAGGAAACTACGCGCTCGGTCTGGTGCTCGTGGCGTTGGTCGTCTCCACGGCGTTCGTGGCGCTCGCCAGCTGGCGTGAGCAGGTGCTTTCAAGGCTGCCGGAGCGCGTGGTGCTCGACGACCTGACGCACCGGGCGATCCTCGTCGGGTTGCCGTTGCTGGGCCTGGGCATCGTCATGGGCGCCTTCTGGGCTTACGACGCCTGGGGCACCTACTGGAGCTGGGACCCGAAGGAGATCTGGTCGCTGGTGAGCTTCCTCGTCTACACGCTCTACCTGCACACCCGCCGGACGCTTGGTTGGACAGGGCGGCGCACGGCGGTCATCGCCATCGTCGGGTTCGCGCTGGTGGTCTTCACCTACCTCGGCGTGAACCTCGGGCTGACCGGGGATGGGCTGCACACCTACGGGAACGGCTGAGGTCGCAGCCTTGGCGGGTAGCTGCAGAACGCGCACCTCCCAAGGCCGTACATCCCGTCGCGCGTCAACCTGCAGTCGAACTCCGCCTTGAGCTGCGCGTGCTCCGCTCGAGCCGAGTCGAGCTGCGCTCTGGCCTCCAGGAGGCGGCCTTCGATGGCCGCAGCGTTCCGCTCGAATGCGGCGTGGCGCTGCCGAACTTGAAAGAGACCGACGCCGGCGGCCAGGGCGACCAAGGCAGCGGTGAAGCTCGCGACGCGGAGGAGTCTCATTGGCCCCCCGGCCTAATACGGGATGAGGCGGAAGATGCTCACCACGAACGACGCTTGGATGCTGCCGGACCGCTCCTTCGAGAACTCGAGGTGCAGCTCGGACACGTTGGAGATGCGCCGTTGCGCGGAGAGCGACTGCAGGAAGGCGACGAAGTCCGGGTGCTTCCCCACGACGGTCACCTCGAACGCGATGCGCGAATAGAACGGCGCAGAGCCAGGCTCCACCCCGGCGCAGGCCAGCGACACCAATTCCAGGCTGTGCTTCTTGGCCAGTTCGGCCACAGACGCCTGGAAGAGCTCCGGCTCACCGGAGAACTTGTCGTGGTGGGAACGGGAAACCACCCGGTTGGCCAGCGCCATCTGCAGCCTTTCGTGTTCGGCCTCGAGCTGCTCCACACGGGCCCGAGCGACGGCCAACTTCTCTGCAATTCGGGCCCGCTCGCGGGCGATCGCATCCAGACGGGCCTGGTGCCGACGAACGAGCAGAACCGAGGCCGCCAAGGCGGCCACGAGCAGCACGGCAATCGCGATTTTCCCCGAGCGTCGCATCGGCGCGACCAGTGTACCTGGGCCAGTCCCTCCAGGACGGAGAGACTCGACCGTACCCCCGGCGGCCGAGTCGGACTACGGCGCGCGGCCGCTGCTGTCCCTGTGCACTCTCCTGCCATACCAGCCGCGAGCCGCCGTGAAGACCGTCAGCCTCGCCATCGTTTTCACCGACACCAAGGGCTTCAACGCCCGCTGGTGCTCGTGGCGTTGGTCGTCTCCACGGCGTTCGTGGCGCTTGGGCGCGTTCTGGGCGTAGGACGCCTACTTGAGCTGGGACCCGAAGGAGACCTGGTCACCGGTGAGCTTCCTCGTCTACACGCTCGACTTGCACACCCGCCGGACGCTTGGTTGGACCGGGCGGCGCACGGCGGTCATCGCCATCGTCGGGTTCGCGCTCGTGGTTTTCACCTTCCTCGGCGCAGACCTCGGGCTGACGGACAGCGGGTTGCACACCTACGGGAGAGGGTGAGAGGCGGGTTCCCTGTTTGGCGCCAGTGTCGAGAGCTCGGGTGCCAGCTTGATGCTCCAGCGGCCCATCGCTACCCTCATGGAGTGAGGTGTCCTATGTCGCCGGACGAGGAATTCTTCGAGGAGCCTTTCCCGACGATTGAGGAGATGCGCCCGTACGTAGGCAAGGTCGTCGCCTACGATGCCCAGGGCAAAATCCGCTTGTCCGCAGACTCCTGGAGCGAGCTTGTGTCCAAGTTGACGGACGAAGCACGGTCGAGCCTGACGCTGATGTACCTCCCGCCGACCCGAGTCATCGCGTGAAGTGGCGCTATAGCCGCCTGCTTCTCTCGGACGGGACGCTCGACCAACCGCGCCCCTATCTCCGCGTCCGGATCACCGGCCCGAGAGCCGAGGGCGCGGCAGTGATGCTGGTCGATTCGGGGGCGGGCGACACGATCCTTCCGCGCACGATGCTCGAGGATCTCGGCGTCGCTTTCACCGGAGAGAAGGTCAGGATCAGTTCGTTTGCTGGGGAAGAGTTCGACACCGATATCGGCGCTGTACGCATTCGCTTCGGCGGCGGCCAGTTCGACCTGACGACTCGAGTCCTGGCGTTCCCTGGCCCCTGCATTCCCGTCCTCGGGACGCGCGAGTTCTTCGAACGCTACTTCGTCGCCTTTGACGCTGGAGCTGGCGCCTTCATGGTCGCGGAACCGCAACGGAACAAGTGATCGAGGCGCGTCGCGCTTCAGGACTCCAAGAAAGAGGCCGGCCCCTGCGGCGACCAGGGCGACCAAGAACTCGAGTTCATGTCACAAAATGGGTGCCTATCTTTGGCAAGGTGCTCGGAGCCTGAAGTCCCCGCTGAGAGGTCATCCCGGGCGGTGGCGATGACAGGCTCGCGAGGTCCTGGTATTTGCCGCAGGTTCCCAAACATCCGGAAGGCCGCATGCGCAGAGACGAACCGCTGGTGTCGATGCTGACGACGCACTCAGGCACGCTGGACGACATCGTTCGCCTGGCGCGCTGCAACCTGCCAGGGAGTCTGCGCAAGGCCGCCCAAGGGCGCGCAGGCGGGGTGGAGGGACTGCGGGAGGACTTCCGCGTCCTCGCCGAAGCCAAGGTGTACGGCAAGCAGAGGCACCTCGAGGAGCTCCTCGTCTCGATCGGCGCCTGCGCCGAGGAGAGCTCGATCCCGTTCTGGCAGGAAGCCCTCGGGCCCTCGAAGCCGCGGGACGGATTTGCCGTACGCCGAAGAGACTGTGCGGTCGCGGCCCTGGCCTTGCTCGCCAATAAGGGCAGCGCCAAGGGGTGGGAGGAGCTGCGCGCTGCGCTTCGCCACCCGGAGCCTGAGACGCGAGGCTCGGCGGTGTACAGCATGGCGGTGGCCTTCCGGGACGAGGACGGGCGAGTTCCAGAAGCCATCGCAGCGGAGCTTCGGCAGGCCGCGAACGACCGGGCCTCCGAAGTGCGTTTTCTCGCCCGAGCCATGCTGTGGAACGCCACGACAAGCGAGTTGCCGATCGACGATCCGGACGGCGTCTTCCAACTCAAGGTGGAGCTCGGCAAGGCGACGCGGACCATCGAGCAACTCGGCAGCCGGGACCTCTACGGCCTGGCGAGCGACATCCTCAACGCGTTTGGCTGGGACCACGATCACATGTGGGAGTTCAGGTTCTCGCCGACCAACGATCGGCTGGTCGTCTCCGACGACGACGAGCTCCAGCCGGATCTCCCGCTCGGTCTGATCGGGCTGCGGTCGAAGCAGCGGTTCGCGTTCCACTTCGACTTCGGCGACGACCACTGGTTCGGGGTCACGGTGTCCGCGGTCTCCCAGAAAAAGCCGCGGACACGATACCCGCGAGTGACGGAGAAGAAGGGCAAGGTGGCGCAGTACCCGAACGACGATTGGTAAGTGGTTGGCTGGCTGTCGCGCCATTCCCACCGGCGCCCGCCTGCCATACCATCCGCGCGCCGCCATGAAGACCGCCAACCTCGCCATCGTTTTCACCGACATCAAGGGCTTCACCGCCCGCACCAGCCAGCAGGGGTTCGAAGAGAACCGGCGGATGCTCCGGCTGCACGACGCGCTGCTGATGCCGGTCTTCAAGGCCTTCGGCGGCCGCAAGATCAAGACCATCGGCGACGCGTTCCTGGTGGTCTTCGAGTCGCCCACCCAGGCCGTGCTCTGCGGCGTCGCCATCCAGGACCGCCTCTGGGACTTCAACCGCCGCGTCGGCGAGCCCGAGCAGATCCACGTCCGCGTCGCCATCAACATGGGCGAGGTCCGCCTGGAGAACGGCGACGTCTTCGGAGAGCCGGTCAACATCGCCGCGCGCGTCGAGGGCGTGGCCGACGCCGGCGAGGTGGTCTTCACCGAGGCCGTCTACCTCTCGATGAACAAGGCCGAGGTGCCGTCCGAGGACCGCGGCCAGCACGAGCTCAAGGGCATCCCCGAGAAGGTCCGCGTCTACCGCGTGCCCCGCGGCGCCTATCGCCTCGGCGCCTCGCCCGAGAAGCCGGCCGAGCCGCCGGTGGCTTCGCCCGCCGAGAGCCCGCCCTACGGCGGCTTGGCGCTGAGCAAGACCAACCTCCCCGTGCCCGAGCCGACCACGCTGCTCAACAAGGACTGGACCGAGCTCGCCGCGACTGGAGCCCAGAGCGCCCGGAAGCTCTCTGGGCAGGCCATCGAGGCGGCGCGAAAGGTTCCGGCCAGGCTGTGGCTGAGCATCGCCGCCGGCGCCCTCGCCACGCTCCTTCTCGTCGGGCTCGTCCATCTCGTCTCCTCCGTCGGCAAGACGCCGGTCGAGCAAGCGCTGGCCAAGGGCGACGTCCGGGGCGCCGAGCAGGAGCTGCGCAAGCTCAGCAAGGGCCCGGAGCGCGAGTACCTCGAAGGTCGCGTCGAGGAAGAGAAGAAGGACTACGCCGACGCCTCCAAGCACTACGCCGAGGCCGCCCGGCAGAACCACGAGAAGTCCTTCGCGCGGCTGCTGGAGATGACCGAGAGCGAGCAGTGCTGGGCGCGCGCCAACGCCGCGGTCGCGCTGGGGCGGCTGGGCCGCAAGGGCGCCGTCGACGCCCTCGAGGACCTGGCCCAGAGCAGCTTCTCCGACGAGAACGCCCCCAGCAGCGGGCTGGGGGGCCTCTTCGGCCGCACCTGCGACAGCAAGGTCCGCGCCTCCGAGGCCCTCAAGGCCATCGACGCCAAGGGCAGGGAATAGCCCGGGCGCTCCGCGGCTTGCACGGTCGCCAGGGACTGGCTGTCGAGCCCGGGCGGCGCTATGAATCGCCCAACTTTCACGCGAGGTTCCGCTTCGATGAGACGCCCCGTCGCACTCCTCCTGGCTGTCCTGGCCGCCTGCGCCACCGGGCCGGAGACCAAGAAGAACGAGGTCCAGGCCGCGCCGGCGGCGCAGTCCCGCCTCGACGCGGACCGCAACCTCGCGGCCACCCTGCGCGGCATCACCGCCCGCGGGCGGCGCGGCGAGGCGGGCAAGATGCGCGAGGAGTTCATCGACCAGGCCAAGCAGCGGCCCAACGACTACAAGCCGCGCCTGTTCGCCGCCTGGACCGGCCAGCCCAGCGAGGATGCCTGGCAGGACGTGGCCAAGGTCTGCAAGCTCAACCCCGAGGAGCCCTGGCCGTGGACCGCCTCGGGCCTCATCTACCTGCAGTGGAAGAACTTCATCGACCAGGCGGAGGGCGACTTCAAGAAGGCGCTCGTCGCCCGCAAGGACTTCGTGCCCGCCAAGGTCGGCCTGGCCGAGGTGCTTCGCCACCGCGGCAAGAACGAGGAGGCCAAGGCCGCCTTCACGGCGGTGCTCGCGGAGGCTCCGGACTGGCAGGAGGCGCTGCTCGGCCTGGGCCTGAGCGAGGCCGCCCTCGGCGACACCGCCAACGCCCGCGCCCACCTCGAGAAGGCCCTGCAGGTCGACCCCGACGATCTCGTGGCGGTCGAGGCGCTCGCCAAGCTCGCGCTGGAGGCCAAGGACTCCGCCAAGGCCATCGACCTGTACGGCAAGATGCTGCAGTTCAACCCCCGCGACCGCGCCGCCCACGTCGCGCTGGCGAAGATGAAGTCCGAGGCCGGCGACGTCGCCGGCGCCGCACAGAGCTTCGAGGCGGCGATGGCCATCGCTCCCGACCTCGAGACCGCCAGGACCCTGGCGGGCCTGTACCAGTCGCTCAAGAAGACCGACGAGGAGATCAAGGCGCAGGAGACCATCGCCAGGCTCGACGCCAAGTCGCCCGCGCCCTACGTGCGCATCGCCGAGATCCGCAAGGCGGAGAGCGACACCGAGGGCGCCGAGACCGCGCTGCGCCAGGCTGCGGAGCGCACTCCGGACGATCCCGCCATCCAGCTCGCCATCGCCCGCCTCGTCGCCGCCAAGGAGGATCTCGTCGCGTCCATCGAGGCCTTCCGGACCGCGAAGGCCAAGGGCGCGGCCGAGGCCGAGCAGGAGCTCAAGGACCTGGAGGCCAAGGCGAACCTCGGCCCGCAGATCGTCGGCGACCCGAACAAGGTCTACGGCGCAGTCGGAGCGCGCTTGAACAAGCTCTTCCAGGACCTGCAGAAGACCAACCCCGCCGTGGGCGGCAAGCTCCGCGCGCGGGTGACCATCGGCGCCGACGGCACGGCGAGCGCGGTCGAGATGCTCGAGAACACCGTGAACGAGAACGGGCTGACGGCGTTCGTCTACTTCTCCCTCAAGGACGCCAAGTACCCGAAGAAGAGCACGCCCACCTTCGAGTTCGTCCTCACGCCGGCGACGCCCGCCAAGAAGAAGTAGGCCCAACCCATGACGGTCCAGTCTGGCCTCGAGGTCCTCTCGTCCCGGGGCTTCGCGCAGCTCAAAGGGCTGCGCGTCGGGGCGATCTGCAATCCCACCGCCGTCGACCGCGACTTCCGCCACCTGGCGGACCTCCTGCGAGCGGCGCCCGGCGTCACGCTCGCCGCGCTCTTCGGCCCCGAGCACGGCATCCGCGGCGACGCCCAGGACATGATCGGAGTGGTGGGGGAGCAGACCGACGCCCGCACCGGCGTGCGCGTCACCTCCCTCTACGGCGAGAAGTTCGAGTCCCTCTCGCCGACGCCGGAAACCTTGAAGGGCCTCGACGCGCTGGTCTTCGACATCCAGGACGTCGGCAGCCGCTACTACACCTTCGTCTACACGATGGCCCTGTGCATGAAGGCGGCGGCCCAGGCGAAGCTCAAGTTCTTCGTCCTCGACCGGCCCAACCCCATCGGGCTCGCCGCCGTCGAGGGCAACCTGGTTCATCCCGGCTACGAGAGCTTCGTCGGCATGTTCCCGCTGCCCAACCGGCACGGCATGACCGCCGGAGAGCTGGCGCGGCACTTCAACTCGCACCACGGAATCGGCTGCGAGCTGGAGGTCGTCTCCTGCGAGGGCCTGACGCGGGAGCTGTCCTACGAGGAGACCGGCCTGCCGTTCGTCCAGCCGTCGCCGAACATGCCCACCGTCGACACGGCCATCGTCTACCCCGGCCTGTGCATGGTCGAGGGCACCAACCTGAGCGAGGGGCGCGGCACGACCCGGCCCTTCGAGATCATCGGCGCGCCCTTCCTCGACCCCTACCGGTTCTGCGACGCCTTGGCCGCCGAGCGCTTGCCGGGCGTGAAGTTCCGCCCGCTCTCGTTCTTGCCCACCTTCCACAAGCACGCCGGCAAGAGCTGCGGCGGCGCGATGATCCACGTGACCGACCGGCGAGCCTTCCTGCCGGTGCGCACCGGCGTCGCGGTGCTGCGCGCGGCGCGGCAGGTCGGGGGCGAGGCCTTCCGCTGGCGCACCGAGCGCTATGAGTTCGTCGACGATAAGCCCGCCATCGACCTCCTCTGTGGGACCGACGCCGTCCGCAAGGCCATCGACGCCGGGCAGAGCCTGGACGGCTGCTGCGTGGGGTTCGGCGAAGAGCTAAGAGTTTCATGCCGTTGCGTGCCCGGTCGGCCCTCTACTGACCGGCCGAGCAAGCGGGACCCAAGGACAAAGGTCTCCACGGGAACGCGCGCTGGGCTAGAATTGCCGGCCTTCAAGACGCACCACGCAGCCAGAGGTCAGCCGTGTACCAGCCGCAGCTCGATGCCCTCATCGCCTTCGCCAGCTCCGACCGCTTCAAGGAGGAGCTGCTCAAGGCCAAGGCCGAGTACTTCGCGGGGACCGGCGAGATCTTCGAGGACGACCGCTCCTTCGAGATGCGGATGGCGAGCTTCCTCGACTACTACGTCTTCGACCGCGTCCTGCCCGAGCACGGCAAGACCCCCGCCCAGATCTTCCTGGCCGAGTCCCAGGGCCTCTCCGACACCGACCTCGCCATCCGCCGCGGCCTGGTGGAGACGGTGCACTCGCTGTGGGAGGTCCGCAAGAATCAGCAAGGACCTGATCCGCCTCAGGGATCTGTTCAACGGCAAGGACATCGACGTCTTCGAGCGGCGGCAGCCGGCGGGGCTGAAGAAGGGCGACATCATCGAGGCGCGCCTGGTGCCGTTCGAGGGCCGCTTCTTCTTCTCGCCGGCCTTCTGCTTCCACCCGATCGAGGCCAAGAAGCCCATCGCCAAGGAGCTCAAGCGGCTCAAGAAGGAGCAGCCGGGCTTCTCGACGCGCGACTTCATCTGGACCGTGGCGAAGATGCGGCTCAAGTGCGAGCGCTACCGCAACATCGCCGTCACCGACATCTACGCGTTCGACCGCAAGACCATCTAGGCCCGCGCGGCGAAGCAGGGCCGGTGCGCCGCCGGACCGAAAAGCAGCACCAAGGGAAGGGAGCCAGGCGATGCGCAAGGGACGACTCATCGGGCTCGTCGGGCTCACGGTGCTGGGCGTGCTCGGCTTCGTGGTCGGCTGCGGCGACAACCCCGAGCCTTCCTTCCAGCCCTACGTCTACGAGGGCAAGGTTCCTTGGGACGGCGGCTGCCCAGCCCCGGGCATCAACTGCCCCGGCGAGGAGGCCTTCGAGTGCGGGATGAACGCCCTCCGCCTCAACCACGCCCGCTGCGCCACCCGCGAGGACTGCAAGGCCGCCAACGGCCCCGACCCGGCCGACTGCTATTCGATGTGCGGCCACGCGCCGATCAACCGCAACCAGGAGACGGCCTACCTGCGTGAGGCCAAGGAAGAGGTCTTCAAGTACTGCAACCGCGCGCGCTGCACCGCCTACCTGGAGTGCCCGCGGCCCAAGAACGCGGAGATCGACTGCGTCGACGCCGGGGCCTACGGCATGTGCGACTGGATCGAGGGCGTCTTCCGCTTCCCGGACGCGGGCGACACCGGGCCGCTGCCTCCGCCGGACGCCGCGACGCCCATCCCTCCCGACGCCACGACCCCCGAGCCGCCCGACGCCGACACCCCGAATCCCACCGGACGCCGCCACCCCGATTCCGCCCGACGCCGCGACCCCCATCCCGCCGGATGCCGCCACTCCGATTCCCCCGGATGCCGCCGCACCAGGACCGGACGCCGCTGCCCCCGGGCTCGACGCCGCCGCACCGGGACTCGACGCCGCCGCACCCGGACTCGACGCCGCCGCACCGGGACTCGACGCCGCACCCGAACCGCCCGACGCGGCCGCCGAGCCACCGGACGCCGACGCCCCCGACGCGCCCTGACCTTCCACGACGTCCGGAGTGACGGTGCTCGGCTTCCTCGCCGCGGTCCGCGACAAGCTCCTGGGGCCGGCCGCCGCGCCGGAGCCCCTGGAGACCCTGCTCGCCGACCCGGCCGTGGTCGCCGGGCTCGCCCGGGTCCACGCCGGCTTCGCTCAGAACGTCCAGGCGCTGGTCGCCAAGAAGGGCGAGCTGGGCCTGCCGGCGAACCCGCACATCAAGTCCATCGGCGGCTTCCAGGTGCTGCGTGAGCTGGGCCGCGGCGGCATGGGCACGGTCTTCCTGGCCCAGAGCGAGCAGCACAAGCGGGTGGTCATCAAGGTGCCGTTCTCGGAGTTCGGCGCCGACCAGAACTACGTGGAGATCTTCTTCCGCGAGTTCCAGGCGCTCTCCACCGCCCGCCACGACAACATCGTGCGCGTCTTCCGCTACGGCCGCGACGAGAGCCACAACGTCTACTACTACGTGGCCGAGTTCGTGGACGGGGTGACGCTCAAGGAGTACCTGGACGCCTTCCCCGAGCGCCGCTTCAGCCCCGCGGAGGCGGCGGCGGTGGTGCTGGCGGTGCTGCGCGCGGTCCGCTTCCTGCGCGGCAAGAACGTCACCCACCGCGACCTCAAGCCCGGCAACATCATGTTCGACCAGGCCGGGCGGGTGAAGCTCATCGACTTCGGCGCCGCCAAGAATCGCCGGCGAGAACTCGGAGCTGACCAACGCCGGCGTGATGATGGGGACCTTCGACTACATGGCGCCCGAGGCGGGCGGCGGCGCCAAGGCCCCGCCGGTCGGCGCCGAGCGCGACATCTACGCGCTGGGCATCATCCACTACCGGCTGCTCAAGGGCCGCCTGCCCGCGACCTTCGGTGGCGGACAGGAGGGCGCCGTCGCCTTCGCCAAGTTCTGCCAGTCGCGCCGGCGGGTGCTCAAGGACCTGTCGGGCATCGAGCCGTTGTCCAAGCGCCTGCTCAAGCGCGTGACCGAGCGCGACCCGGCCCGACGGCTGGTCGACTTCGACGAGATCGAGCGCTGCCTGGCGCAGATCGTCCGCGCCGACTCCGAGCGCGCCTCCGCCTGAGCGAGGAGCCAGCCCAGGGGCCCGGCGCGCTCGCACACGCCGGACGCCGTGTTCAGCTTTCCCAGGACGAAATGGAAACGGGCGGAGCCCAACGGCGGCTCTGGGGGGAGGTGTCTGGGGATGACGACGAAGCTCTTGGGGTTCCTGGCGGCAGCGATGCTCGTTCCAGGGGTGGCGCTGGCACAATCCGGTTCCAGCACGGGGAGCGACCCGTCGGGCTCGGGGCAGTCGGGCATGGGAGGGACCGGCTCCTACGGCACGGACCAGTCCGGGACCGGCGGTAGCGGCACCGGCGCAATCGGCAGCAGCTGCACCTGCCCCGACGGCACTGTCGGCACCATGCCTCCGAGCTCGGGCTCGAGCGGTGGGACGGCGAGCGGCAGCATGGGGGGAGCGACAGGAGGGGCGAGCGGGAGCGTCGGTGGCGGGACGGCGGGCGGCTCGTCGGGTAGCGCCGGCCAGAGCTGCATCTGCCCCAATGCGCCGAGCACCGGCGGCACGGGTGGCGGGGGCTCCAACACCTACCCGGGCACCGGCGGCAGCGGCACCGGCAGCGAGGAGAACAGCATGGGCGGCGCTGGCGGGACGGGCACCACCAACGGCGGCGGCGTGGGCGGCTCCGGCTCGACCGGCACCGGCACGGGTGACGACTTCAACAAGGGCGGGTCGAGCACCGGCTCGCCGGCGGGCGGCGGCGCAGGCGGCGGCGGCTCCTGATCTGATCCTTCGGCCGTTTTGAGGGCTTGGGCCGCGGCGAGCGCTCGCCGCGGCCCTTTGTCTTGGGTGCGAGCGGGCGGCTATCGTGCAGCCTCCTTTGCAGGCTCACGGAGCTCTCATGTCCCCGTCTCTCCTCCGAGCGAGCGCTGGTGTCGCGGTCGTCGTGGCCCTGGCCAGCGTGCAGGCGCTCGCGGTCGAGCCCGAGCAGAAGACGGCGGTCTCGGATCCCCGGTCGCCCGCCATCGGCACGGCCAGCCTGGGCGAGCCGCAGCGGCTGCCCTACGTCCTCAAGGGTGACCTCAAGGACCTCCAGGCCAAGAGCGCCATCCGGTTCCTGGTGCGCGGCAGCGTCGACCTGATGGCGCGCGGAGGCGACCCGCGCTTCGCGGAGCAGGCGCTGGCGAGGGCGTTCGCCGACAAGCTCAACCTGACGCCGGTGCTCATCCCGGTCGCGTCGCTCGACGAGATGGTGGCCGACTTGAACGAGGGCCGGGGCGACGTGGTGGCCGCCTCGCTGACGGTCACGCCGGCCCGCGAGAAGAAGCTGGCCTTCACCCGGGCGATCCGCGTCGTGAACCGAATCGTGGTGGTGAAGGCGGACGAGAGCCCCGTCCAGACGGTCGAGGATCTCGCCGGCAAGGTGGTCACCGTCCGGCCCACGAGCTCGTACGCCGACCTGCTCGCGGAGGCCGCCAAGAAGGTCAAGGGCATCGTCGTCAAGGCAGCGGCGGAGGACGAGGACACCGTCGCGCTCGTCCAGAAGGTCGCGCGCGGCGAGATCTTCGCGACCGTCGCCGACGAGGACATCCTCCGGGGCGTGCTCGCGTTCGAGCCGGGAGTGAAGGCGGCGTTCACGCTGGCGGAGAAGACGCCCATCGCCTGGGGCGTGCGCAAGACCAACCCGCAGCTGAAGGCCGCGCTCGACGCCTACCTCATCGAGAAGGCGATGAGCGAGCACAAGGACCACGTCTACAAGGCCGACCTCGACGACATCAAGAAGCGCGGCGTGCTGCGCGTGCTCACCCGCAACTCCAACACCTGCTACTTCCTCTACCGCGGCGAGGACCTGGGCTTCGAGTACGAGCTGGCCCGCGAGTTCGCCAAGGAGCTGGGCGTGCGGCTGGAGATCGCGCTGCCCGACGGCCGCGAGCAGCTCTTCACCTGGCTCGACGAGGGCAAGGGCGACCTCTCCGCGGCAGGCCTGACCATCACCTCCGAGCGCGCCAAGGCCTACGCCTTCGGCGAGCCGTACAACGAGGTGAGCGAGGTGCTGGTGGTGCCCGCCAAGGACAAGTCGACGCGGGGCCTGGAGGACCTCAAGGGCAAGACAATCTCGGGTGCGCAAGTCCTCGAGCTACTACCAGACGCTCCTGCCGCTGAAGGAGAAGTACGGCTTCGAGCTCGACCTCGTCCCCGAGGACGTGGAGACCGAACAAATCCTCAAGGAGGTGGGGGAGGGCAGGCTCGCGGCGACGGTGGCGGACTCCAACATCCTGGAGGTCGAGCTGACCTACAACGACGAGGTGCGCGGCGCGGCCGCCATCGGCGACCCGGTGAAGACCGCCTGGGCGGTGCGCCCCGACCAGCCGCAGCTCAAGGCCGCCGTCGACGCCTTCTTCAAGAGGCACAAGGGCGACCTGTTCTTCAACATGACGCGAAACAAGTACTTCAAGAACGCCAAGGTCATGCGCGTCAGCGGGGACGAGCAGCGCTCGGACAAGGAGGGGCGGCTCTCCCCCTACGACGCGCTGGTGAAGAAGTACTCCAAGCAGTTCGAGTTCGACTGGCGGCTCATCACCGCGCAGATGTACCAGGAGTCGCACTTCGACCCGACCGTGAAGAGCTGGGTCGGCGCGCAGGGGCTGCTCCAGGTCATGCCCGCGACGGCCAAGGAGCTGAAGATCGACGACGTCGCCGACCCGGAGAAGGGCATCCTCGCCGGGACCAAGCTGCTCAGCCGCTACGCCAAGCTCTTCACCGCTCCCGAGGTCAAGGAGAAGGACCGGATGCGCTTCGCGCTGGCGGCCTACAACTGCGGCCCGGGGCACGTCCACGACGCGCGGCGGCTGGCGGCGGACCTGAAGCTCAACCCGAACAAGTGGTTCGGCAACGTGGAGAAGGCGATGCTGCTGCTCAGCGTCCCGCAGCACGCCAAGAAGGCCCGGAGCGGGTACTGCCGCTGCGAGGAGCCGGTGAAGTACGTCAGCTCCATCCAGACCCGCTACGACAACTACTCGCGGCTCGCCAAGCTGGAGTGACCATGCCCGCCAGGCACGTCCTGACCATCCTCGCGGTGGGCGATCTCGCCCGCGCGCAGGCTTTCTACCGCGAGGCCTTCGGCTGGATGCAGCCGGTGGACATCCCGGTCTACGCGGAGTTCGAGGTGCCCGGCGGGATGAGGTTGGGGCTCTACCAGCGCGAGGGCACCAATCCGAGAGCGCGCCGATCGTGAAGGGCATCCTGATCTGGGCCGAGGATCTGCTCGACCAGCGCAAGGTCGAGCCCAACTCCGACATGGGCAAGGCGCTGGCCTACCTGATCAACCACTGGGTCGGCCTGACGCGGTTCCTCCACGTCGCTGGCGCTCCGCTCGACAACAACGTCTGCGAGCGTGCCCTCAAGATGGCCATCCGCCACCGCAGGAACTCGCTCTTCTACAAGAGCGAGCGCGGCGTTCGAGTACCTGACCGAGCTTCAGCGCCACTCCAAGGTCGCGGCCGAGCAGCCTGGAGACTGGCTCCCCTGGACGTTCCGCGACACCCTACGCGTGCCTTGACGCTTCAGCGCGCCGCGCAGCGTAGCGCCTCCCCGCCAGGCCTTCGCTCCCGCCTCCGCGCCTCATCCCGTCGCATGGCCGGATTCGGACCGCCGTCCGCCGGACGGTGGCACCACGGTCCGCCCGAGCCACGCATGCCTGCCGCAAGGACACGGTGGCCTGCACCATCGCTACGAACGGCGGGCGGCGTAGGTCCACCATGGCGCGGCACGGAAAGCCCAACGACGAAGCGACCGAATTTCTGGGATGTCGCCATCCCGGTGGAGACACGGCCCGGCGAGGTCGCCCAGGTCGACTTCGGCTACGTCGGGCGCCTCTACGACCCAAAGACCGGCGTGCTCTCGGAATTCCTCTACCGGGTCCTGGCCGACGAGGTGGAGCGGCGCGACGCCAAGCAGCTGCAGCAGAGGCGTGCCAGCCGGCCTCGCTTTTCAAGTCAGCTCCTGTCGGCCTTCTCGGCATCCTCTCGTGCCCGAAGGAACGCGAGTGCCGAGTTCACGGCAGCGAAGCCAAACACGAGCGCTCCAATACCCCTTCCAACGGTAAGTGCCCACGAGTCGCCAAAACTGCCCAAGCAGAGCACACCCAAAAGCAATCCAACCCACGCAGCCATCACGCAGCCAGCGAGAGCCCTCAGGCGGCGCCTAGCGAGTTGCCAGGCGGAATGCCGGCCGTTCGCAGTCCCTCGCGAAGGAGGCAGCCGCTCGGTCTGAGGTTTGGAGGGCATGTCGCAACGCCTTTCAACGTCACATTAACCGCTCTTCGGCAGATCCCGGGATGCCGAAAGCCGCTGTCCGTATGAGCTGATGCCTTGCCTGCGAGGCGTGGATGAAGAGCTGGCCGCAGCAGCTTGACCCTCGCACCATTGCGAGGGCTTCCTTTTGTCGAACGGTAAGAACGATGGGAGGCCGCACTGGGCCAGCGCGCGAGGATTCTGACACAGCTTCTTGGATTCGACGGATGGCGGGTGACGGAGGCGCGCTTCGAGGCGCCGGACGGGGCGCGTGTGGTGCCCGTCGGGACGTACCTGCCGCCGCCCGAGGTGAGGCTGGTCCTGATGATGGAGCGCCGATGGCTGCCAAGCTGCAGCCGGTGCGGTGCCCGGTGCCGCAAGAAGCACTGCGACGACACGGCTCGACGCTGGAGCGACCTGCCGTGGGGCGAGCATCCGGTCTCGCTCGAGTACCTGCCGATCCGCGTGAAGTGCGAGCGGTGCGAAGCGACACCGCTGGAGGCGGTGCCATGCACCGAGCCCCGCGGAAAGGCCCGACTGGGGCGACGAGGTCGCGTACTTCGCGGACCCGGACGGGAACGTCCTGGTGGTGGCGTGACCCCTGACCTGATGGTCGGGCGCGGAGACATGACTCGTCTTGCCCCGCTCGCTCTCCTCTTCGCAGCCTTGTTCTTCGCCGCCTGCGGCCAGCCGCAGCACGCCAAGAAGGCCCGGAGCAGGTACTGTCGCTGCGAGGAGCCGGTGAAGTACGTCAGCTCCATCCAGACCCGCTACGACAAATACTCGCGGCTCGCGAAGCTGGAGTGACCATGACCGCCAGACACGTGCTGACCATCCTCGCCGTCGGCGACCTCGCCCGTGCGCGGACCTTCTACCGCGAGGCCTTCGGCTGGAGGCAGCCGGTGGACGTCCCGGTCTACGCGGAGTTCGAGCTGCCCGGCGGGATGAGGTTGGGGCTCTATCAGCGCGAGGGGTTCGCCCGGAACACCGGGCAGGCACCGGCCGTGACGCCGCCCGGGGCCATCTCGGCCACGGAGATCTACCTCCACGTCGACGACCTGCCGGCGGCCGTCGCGCGGGTCCAGGCAGCAGGGGCGAAGCTGCTCAGCCCCATGGCCAAGCGCGATTGGGGCGACGAGGCCGCGTACTTCGCGGACCCCGACGGGAACGTGCTGGTGGTGGCGCGGCCGGTAGCCTGACGCCCGACGAGAACGGGCTCGTGGTGGCGCGGCCAAGGGCCTGACGCCGCCCGAACTCGCGCTATCCCTGCGAGGCGATTCGGCCTACCCTGGGCGTTCCTCTTCCCAGGAACTCAACATGACTCGTCTTGCCCCGCTCGCACTCTTCCTTGCAGCCATGTCCTTCGCCGCCTGCGGCCAGCCTCCGGCCGAAGAGCCCCAGGACGCATCGACCTCCCAGCCGGACAGTTCCGCCTCGACCGCCGACGCCTCGCAGCCTGCTGCTGACGCCTCGGCCCAACCCGCAGACGCCAGCCAGGGCACCGCCACCGACGCGGAGGTCGTCGTCGCCGCCGATGCCGCGATCACGGTGGGCGACACCGGCCTGTCGCCCGCGGACCTCGCGGCGGCCGCGGAGCAGAAGACCGCGGCCAAGCTCGACACCATCTCCGGCGACCCCGCGCTGCTCACGCCGTTCATCAAGGAGGCCCCGAAGGGCGGCGACCTGCACCACCACCTCTCCGGCGCCGTCTATGCCGAGACCTACCTGGAGTGGGCCAAGGCGGAGAACTACTGCGTCAACACCAGCACGCTGGCGCTCGCGTACTCCTGCAGCTCGAGCACGGTGCCGGTCCCCAGCCCCGGCGACGCTCTCTACACCCAGCTCGTCGAGGCCTGGTCGATGGAGAACTTCCAGCCGGGCGGCTCCGAGGACGGGCACGACCACTTCTTCGCGACCTTCGGCAAGTACGGCCCCATCTCCGGCGCGGCGCACCACGGCAAGATGCTGGCCGACGTGATGAAGCGCGCCGACACGGAGAACGAGAGCTACATCGAGCTGATGCTCATCGCCGGCTCGAAGGCGGGCACCTTCGGCGAGGACCTTTGGAAGAACCTGCACAGCGGCGCCACCTTCGGCGAGGGCGACTTCAACCTCTTCCGCCAGGAGCTGATCACCGACTCCGGCTGGGCCGGCGCCATCCAGCCCATCCTCGACGACGTGAAGAACGCCGAGAACGAGGCCCGGCAAATCCTGGGCTGCGCGACCGCCCAGCCCCACAGCGCTTGCCGCGTCGCCACCCGCTACGAGGTCTACGTCTCGCGCAGCGGCGCCACCACCAACGTCTTCACGCAGATCGTCGCCGCCTACGAGGCCGGCAAGCAGGAGCCGAGGCTCGTGGGCGTCAACCTCGTCGGGCCAGAGGACGGCAGCACCGCGCTCTCGCGCTACGACATCGAGATGAAGATGCTGGGCAACCTCAAGGCCGCCTACGCCGGCCGCAGCCCGGTGCGCATCAGCCTCCACGCCGGCGAGCTCGCCGCGAAGTACATGCCCAGCAACTGGAACATCGGCTCGATCAACCACGTGCGCAAGGCGGTGGAGGTTGCGGGCGCCGAGCGGATCGGCCACGGCATCGACATCCTCTCCGAGTCCGACCCCCAGGGGCTGATGGCCACGATGTCCAGCCAGGGCATCGCCGTCGAGATCTGCCTCTCCAGCAACATCCAGATCCTGGAGGTCAGCGGCACCAACCATCCGCTCTCGGCCTACCTCGCGGCCAAGGTGCCGGTGTCCCTGGCCACCGACGATCAGGCCGTCTCCCGCTCGAGCATCGCCGGCGAGTGGATGCGCGCCGTCCAGGACCAGCACCTGAGCTACCGGCAGCTCAAGGCGCTCGCCCGCAACAGCCTCCAGTACAGCTTCCTGCCCGGGCAGAGCCTCTTCACCAAGATGGACCCGCTGACGGCCGACCAGGCCTGCGAGCCCACCGCCACGAGCCTGCTCGGCGACGACGCGCCGGGCTCCGACTGCGCGGCGCTGCTCGCCGCGAGCGCCCGGGCGACGGCGCAGTGGGAGTTGGAGAAGCGCTTCCGAGTCTTCGAAGCCGCCCAGTAATCAGGCCAGCCTGAGACGAGAGCAAGCGGCGGCCTCCGGACCGCCGCTTGCTCTTTTTGGCCTCCCGCTACCCTCTGGGTTCCAGTTCGCGGGGATCACTTAAACGCCCGATAAATCTCCCTAATACGGCTCTTCACAATCTCGGGCCGCCCTGTGTGGCGGCTCGTACCAACCGAAGACGGAGGACTCAATGCCCACCACCAGCAAGACCTCCCCGAAGCTCAACCTCCCCAAGGGCGCGGCGCTGCTGCACGACCCGCTCTACAACAAGGGCTCCGCCTTCACCGAGGCCGAGCGCGTGGCGCTGGGGCTCAAGGGCCTGTTGCCGCCCTACGTCCACACCATGGACGAGCAGGTGGCGCGCGTGATGGACAACTACCGCGCCAAGCAGACCGACCTCGAGCGCTACATCCACCTCATCAGCCTCCAGGACCGCAACGAGACCCTCTTCTACAAGGTGGTGATGGAGAACCTGGAAGAGATGATGCCGATCATCTACACGCCGACCGTGGGCACGGCGTGCCAGCAGTACGGCCACCTCTTCCGCCGTCCGCGCGGCCTGTTCATCTCTGCCAAGGAGAAGGGCAGCTACCACAAGATCCTGAAGAACTGGCCGCACCGCGACGTGCGCGTCATCGTCATCACCGACGGCGAGCGGATCCTCGGCCTGGGCGACCTGGGCGCCTGCGGCATGGGCATCCCCGTGGGCAAGCTCTCGCTCTACACCGCCTGCGCGGGCATCAACCCCGCCCAGACGCTGCCGGTGCTGCTGGACGTCGGCACCGAGAACGAGGCCTTCCTGCGCGACCCGCTCTACATGGGCATCCGCCAGGGGCGCGTGCGCGGCCGCGAGTACGACGAGCTGGTCGACGAGTTCGTCTGGGCGGTGCAGAAGAACTTCCCCAAGGCCCTCATCCAGTTCGAGGACTTCGCCAACATCAACGCCTTCCGCGTCCTCGAGAACTACCGGGACCAGGTGCTCACCTTCAACGACGACATCCAGGGCACCGCGGCGGTCACGCTGGCGGGCCTGTACTCGGCGCTGCGCATCACCAAGAAGCAGCTGACGGAGCAGACCATCCTCTTCCTGGGCGCCGGCGAGGCGGGCGTGGGCATCGGCAACCTCATCTGCTCGGCGATGGTCGACGAGGGGCTGACGATGGAGCAGGCGCGCAAGCGCTGCTGGTTCGTCGACAGCAAGGGCCTGGTGGTCAAGAACCGCGCGGACCTGGCGCACCACAAGCTCGCCTACGCGCACGAGCACCCCGGCTGCGCCACGCTGGCCGAGGCGGTCGACGCGCTCAAGCCCACCGCGCTCATCGGCGTGTCCACCATCGCCAAGAGCTTCACCCGGCCCATCGTGGAGCGGATGGGCCAGTTCAACGAGCACCCGATCATCTTCGCGCTCTCGAACCCCACCTCGAAGGCGGAGTGCACCGCCGAGGAGGCCTACACCTGGACCAACGGCCGGGCCATCTACGCCTCGGGCAGCCCGTTCCCGCCCTGCACCTTGAACGGCAAGACCTACGTCCCCGGCCAGGGCAACAACGCGTACGTGTTCCCGGGCGTCGGCCTGGGGGCCGTGGCCTGCGAGGCCAAGCACGTCACCGACCGCATGTTCAGCGAGGCCGCCCGCGCGCTGGCCGCCTGCGTGCTCGAGAGCGACCTGGAGATGGGCCGCATCTACCCGTCGCTCAAGCGCATCCACGAGGTCTCGGCGCACATCGGAGCGGCCGTGGCCAAGGTCGCCTTCAAGGACGGCCTGGCACAGATCCGCAAGCCGGCCGACCTGCTCAAGTACGTCAAGACGCAGATGTGGCAGCCGGAGTACCGCGAGTACATCTGACGGACGTCGGTCCCAGGACTTGAATCGCAGCTCGGCGGCCGGGGCCTCGCGCTCCGGCCGCCGTCGTTTGGGTGGTACTTTCGGGGCCGCCATGACTCCCCGTGCCCGAAGCCTCCCCGTCGCAGCTCTCGTCGCGACCCTCGGCCTGCTGCTCTCCGGTTGCGCGGGGTGTGCCCGGGTCACCGCGTGGTCGACCGGCGCTCCGCGCGTCGAGCCCAAGGATGCCTCGACGTCTTCATGGGCTGCCGTCGTCGATCTGCGCTCCGCCGCCGAGTACGAGGCCGGGCACGTTCCGGGCGCGGTGCGGCTCGCGTTCGAGGACGTCAACGGCTACCTCGCCCGCCTGAAGGCCGCGCAGGGCGACGCGCCGGTGCTCCTCTCCTGCGAGGACGGCATCGAGGCCGCGCTCGCCTGGCCGATGGCGCAGATGCACGGGCTTACCCGGGCCTTCGTCCTGGACGGCGGGATGGCGGCGTGGCGCTCGCAGGGGCTGGTCCTGGAGAGGGCGCCCAATGAGCCCAAGTTCGCCAGGGAGCCGCCGAAGGTGGAGATGAGCCGCTTCGCCCAGGTGATGAACGTCGCCGCGGGGCTGGGGCTCAAGCCGACCTACATGCTCCTCGTGCTGGCGATGGTCCTGCACCTGCGCAAGGTGCGCCGGTCGATCAACGTGCTGTGGCACGGCCTGCTCTGGTTCTTCGTGGGGGAGGCCTTCTGTGCGGCCAACCTCGCCTACCACCTGCCTGGCCACGTCTACCTCTCCGACCTGGGGCACGGCGCGGGGATGGTGGCGATGTCGGCGATCCTCCCCTGGGGGCTCTACGCCATCCTCGACGAGCGGGTGCTGCGCTTCTCGGATCCCTCGGCCGGCTGCCGGCTCCAGACCCTGTGCGGCCGCTGCTGGAAGCGCGACCCGGTGCGCTGCGGCTTCCACGACCTGATGCTCTTGATGCTGCCGGCCCTGGCGATCATCTCGCTGATCCCGCTGAGCGGACCGCTGCGGCCCCTGCAGGTGGTGGCCGACGTGCTGGGGACGCAGACCGACTTCGGCGTCCCGGTGGTCAACCTCACCGTGGAGCTGCGCGTCTATCCGGTCCTCGCCTTCGTCGGTTTCCTCGTGACCTTCGCGCTGATGGGCCGCGGTGGCACCGCGGCGGTGCGGCGGGCGACGCCGGGCTTCTTCGCCTCCTTCGGGCTGATGGCGTACGCGCTGCTGCGCTTCTTCCTCGAGGAGGCCTTCCGCGAGCAGTTCCACTGGTCCAACTTCTGGGAGGAGTTGACCGAGATGTTCATGGTGGTGGCCATCGGCGCCTTCCTCTTCGTGTTCCGGCGCCAGCTGGGGCTCGTCGGCGGCTCCGCGGGGACCGCTCCCGCAGCCTCATCGGCGGCTCCCGAGACTCCGGCTGCGAGCCGCTGACGACGTGCGCATCCGCCTGCTCCAACCGCCGCTGGTCCAGCCGCTCTACCGACAGCTGACGCTGCCGGTGGTGGGGGCGCTGCTGTCGGCGCACGGGCTCGAGGTCGAGGTCTGCGACGAGAACGTCCAACGGCTCGACGAGAAGCTCCGTGGATCTCGTCGGCATCACCTGCCACGTCTACAACGCTCCGCGCGCCTTCGAGCTCGCCCGGCGCTTCCGGGCGCGGGGGACGAAGGTCATCCTCGGCGGGACCTTCCCGACCCTCGCGCCGGCGCTCGCGGCCCCGCACGCGAACAGCGTCGTAGTCGGCGAGTTGGAAGGCGTCGCCGCGGCGCTGGTTCGCGACGCGCTCGCCGGGCGCCTGCAGCCCCTCTACCGCGCCGCCGCGCCGCCGGACCTGTCGCGGACGGTGCGGCCGGACTGGCGACTCATCGACTCGAGCCGCTACCTGCGCATGAACTTCCCGGTCGAGCTCTCGCGCGGGTGCCGCTTCGCCTGCCGGTTCTGCACCCACCGGCAGCTCTATCCGACGGCCAGGACGCGCTCGCTCGCCGACGTCGAGCGCGACCTGGGCGAGTGGGACCACGGGCTGGTCGAGGTCATCGACGTCAACTTCCTCAACGATCCGGACTTCTTTCGCGAGGCTGCGGCGCTCCTGCGCGATGCGCCGGGGCCGGGCTGGACCGGGCAGACGACGGTTCTGGACCTCGCGGCGGATCCCTCCATCCCGGAGAGGCTCGCCGCCAGCCGCTGTCGCTCGGTGTTCGTGGGCCTGGAGACCACCTCGCCGGAGGGACTGCGCTCGGTGGACAAGGGCTGGCTCAAGCCGGAGGCGTTCCTCGACGTCGCCCGAAGGCTCCGCGAAGCGGGCGTGCTGGTGCAGGCCGGGGTCATCGTCGGCCTCGACACCGACGGCCCGGACACGTTCGAGAGGCTGGGCGACTTCCTGGAAGAGGCGCGCGTGCAGACCCTGACCGCCTCTTGGCTGCACTACTTTCCGGGCACGGCGCCGTATGAAGAGCTGCGAAGAGAAGGGCGGCTCCTGAGCGAGGACTGGCGCGAGCTGGACGGCAACCACCTGACGATCCGGCCGCTGCGGATGTCCCCGGAGGCGATGCAGGAGTCGGTGGCCCGGCTGCTCTCGCGCTTCTACGGGCTCAAGTCGATCGGGCTGCGCGCCGGGCACGAGGGGATCCGCCGGGAGCCGGCGCAGCTGTTCCACCACCTCTTCCAGAACGCGGTCATGCGCTCCTACTACCGCGACCTGGCCGCGAGCCGGGGCGACGTTCCCGAAAGCGGCGATCTCGTGCGCCGGGTCGCCGACGCGGGCGCCGGGGCTGTGGATTGGCTCTTGGGGCGAAGGCGCTGAACGGAGGGGCGTGCCGCCTCCGGGCCGATCCGGCCCTCACCCCCTGACCCCCTCTCCGGCTTCGCGCATTGGGATGATCTTTAATTCTTTAATAATTTCGATCTGTTAGCCGCACCCATTTACACCTGGCGCCACAAATGGAAAATCGGGGCCCCCAATAACCACTCCCCGCGCCCTATGCGCGGTTCGTGCGGCCCCGATGACTCCAAATCTTAAGCGCTCGCGAAAACTGGCCGGGGTGTGCTTGGCAGGAGTAGGCCAGGCGAGCGCGGCGGCGACGGATCGTCGAGGAGTGAGGGATGTCCTCTCCTCGGCGACGGCAGCGGCGGTGCGTGATCTGCCGGAAGGGCTTCATGCCGCACCCGCGACTTGGTGACCGGCAGCGCGCATGCGCGGAGCCGAAGTGCCAACACGAGTTGCGGCTGCGCAATCAGGCGACTTGGCGGAAGGAGCATCCGGGCTACTTCATCGCCCGGAGAGCGAAGGCGCGAGCAGCGCTCAACGCCAGCGAGCCAATCGATCCTCCGCGCGTACCGGCGCCACTGGCCCGTCTGCCGTGGGAGATGGCGCAGGAGGAGTTCGGAGTCGTTGGCGCCGACTTCCTTGGAAGCCTCGGAAGGCTGCTGGTGCCGAAATCCTCGATACGAAGCCAACCTCTGGAAGAGACAGGGGAATCAGGAGAGTTAGCCTCCGGCATCGCGAAATCCTCGATCCCGAGCCAACCGCTCGAATCTCCAGGGCAAACAGGCCAAGTAGGCGCGGAGTAGCGAAATCCTCGATCCCAGCGCTGGCACCCTTGGCCGCGATGGAGTTCGAGTTCCACCAACTGGACCTGCGGTACCAGTCGCTGCGACGGCGCGCACCCGAGCGGGAGCGTCGCTTGCTGGCGTCGCTGGCGCAGCATGGACAGCAGACGCCCATCGTCGTCGTGGCCGGCGAGGGCGGCGCGCATGTGGTGGTGGACGGCTACAAGCGGGTGCGGGCGCTCAGGGCGCTGAAGGCGGACACAGTCCGAGCCACAGTCTGGGATTTGCCGGAGGCGGACGCGCTGCTCCTGGAGCGGCTGATGCGCAGCGCCCAGGGCGACGGGCCGCTCGATCAGGCGTGGCTGCTCCATGAGCTGGTCGTGCGTTTCGCCCTCGGCCAGCAGGAGCTGGCGCAACGCTTCGAGCGGACGGTGAGCTGGGTGAGCCGGCGCCTGGCGCTCGTCGAGGATCTGCCCGAGGAGATCCAGCAGCAGGTGCGCGACGGGGTCGTCGGCGCGCACGCGGCGATGAAGTACCTGGTGCCTTTGGCGCGCGCCAACCGGTCGGACGCACTCGCGCTGGTCACTGGGCTCGGCGGTCGTCGCATCTCGAGTCGGCAGATGGGAGCGCTCTATGGCGCATGGCTGGGAGGCGGGGCGAAGTCGCGGGAAGCTCCTGCTCGCGGACCCTTGGCTTTTCCTGAGAGCGCAAGACGAGGTGCGCCGCGCCAAGGTCGAGCCGGGCGCCGCGCAGCTCCTGCTGGGCGACTTCGGTGCGCTGGTCGGTGTCGGCCGACGTGCGAGCAAGCGGCTGCGCGAGGGCGTGGCGCGTGAGCTCGCGGCAGCAGAGCGAGACGAGGTCCGGCGCTGTCTCGCGCAAGCGAAGGCCGACACGGCGGTGCTCTTCGCGCTCGGTGACAAGGAGCTTGGCGATGCTTGATCAGAAGCTGCGGGCGGCCATCCTCGCGCTGCACGAGAAGGGGCGCAGTAATCGCGCCATCGCAAAGGCCCTGAAGATCTCGAGGGAGACGGTCAAGGAGATCGTCGCGAGCGGGAGCATGGAGGTGCCGCTGATTGTGCGGCCCCAGCTCGCCGACGCCTGGCGCGAGGAGATCCTGGCGCAGCACGCTCTGTGCGGCGGCAACCTGGTACGCGTCCACGAGGAGCTCGCGAAGAAAGGCGCCCGGCTCTCGTACCCGGCGCTGACGGCCTTCTGCCGCCACCACCACATCGGCTACGAGCCGCCCAAGCCCTCCGGCCGCTACGACTTCGCGCCCGGCGAGGAGATGCAGCACGACACCTCGCCGCACCGGCCGCGCATCGGAGGCAAGCCGCGGGAGGCGCAGGTGGCCTCGCTCGTCCTGTGCTACTCGCGGATGCTCTTCTTCCAGTACTACCCACGCTTCACGCGCTTCGAGTGCAAGCTCTTCCTGTCCGAGGCCTTCGGGTACTTCGAGGGGCTGGCCGGGCGCTGCATGATTGACAACACGCACGTCGTGGTGCTCCGGGGCTCGGGAGCCTCGATGGTGCCGGTGCCGGAGATGGCGGCCTTCGCCGAGCGCTACAGCTTCGTCTTCGCCGCGCACGAGATAGGCGACGCCAACCGCTCGGCGCGGGTCGAGGGGCCCTTCGACTTCATCGAGGGGAACTTCCTGGCCGGACGCGAGTTTCGCGACTGGCGTCACCTCAACGAGGAGGCGCGCGTCTGGTGCGACCGAAAGAACGCGGCCTTCAGCCGCTCGCTACACGCAAGCCGTCGCGAACTCTTCGCAGCCGAGAAGCCCCACCTCAAGCCGCTGCCCATCTGGGTCCCAGAGGTCTACGTGCTCCACCACCGCTTCGTCGACGTCGAGGGCTACGTCAGCGTCCACACCAACCGGTACTCCGTGCCGTACGCGCTCATCGGCCGGCAGCTCGAGGTCCGCGAGACCAAGGACCGGATCGAGGTCTTCGACGGCCCGAGGGTGGTGGCCGCCCACGACCGCGTCCTCGACGGCTGCGACCAGCGGGTGACCGACCCGGCGCATCGTCCGCAGCGAGGTCAGGGGCGTCCCAAGGCTGCCCCTGGCGTCGAGGAGGAGTCGCTGCTCACCGCGGAGCCAGCGCTGGCCAGCTACGTCACGGGGCTGAAGAAGCGCTCTCCGGGGCGCGGCACGCTCGCGCTGCGTCGCCTGCTCAAGTTCGTGCGCGACTACCCGCGGGCTTCAGTGCTCGCCGCGGTCCGGCAGGCCGAGCAGTACGGGCTCTACGACCTCGATCGACTCGAGCGGATGGTCCTCAAGGAGATCGCGCACGAGTTCTTCGTGCTGCCGGCTGAGAGTCCCCACAAGGAGAGCGACGATGAATGAGGAACTGGAGCAGCTGCTCAAGAGCCTGCATCTCAAGAAGGTGCGCGAGCCTTCGACGACGCGCACGCCAAAGCCGAGAAAGAGGGCTTGCCGGTCGAGAAGCTTCTGGTCCGGCTGCTGCGCGCCGAGTGGCAGAGCCGGCAGGAGAGCGCGTTGGTCTGGCGCATCAAGAACGCGCGGATGCCCGAGACCTGGAGCCTGGAGTCCTTCCCGTTCAAGAAGCAGCCCGGAGTCTCGCAGCGGCAGATCCGCACCTTTGCCGAGCTCGACTTCGTCGGCCGCGCCGAGAACATCGTCTTTGTCGGCCCCACCGGCGTCGGGAAGACCGGCCTCGCCGTCGGGCTGATGCTCAAGGCCCTGCAGAACGGCTACCGGGCGTATTTCGTGAAGGCTCAGGACCTCTTCGACGAGATGTACGCCTCGCTGGCCGACCGCTCCACGCGCAAGCTGATTAACCACCTCGCGCGGATCGACGTGCTGACCATCGACGAGATGGGCTACCTCAACCTGCGGCCCGAGCAGACCAACATCTTCTTCAAGCTCATGGAGGAGCGGCACCGGCATCGCCCCACCATCATCACCACCAACCTGCAGTACGACGAGTGGCACGGCTTCCTCGGAAACAAGCCGCTCGTCGAGGCGCTGCTCAGCCGACTTCGCGAGCGCTGCCACACCGTGAAGATCGACGGGCCCAGCCTGCGCGAGCGGCAGGGCTGAGGGAGGCTGCGTGAACAGACTGCCGGCGCTCGACCAGATTGTCCTGGAGAGCCAGCGTCCGCTGCTCGCGGTGCTGGATACCACCCTGGTGCTCGTCGTGCGCTCCATGCACGCGGAGCACCCCGAGCTCGAAGAGGACGCCTGCCGCGGCCTCGGAGCGGAGCCACCGCCGACTCAGCGAGCCCTCGCGGCGTCCATCGTGCTGCTCGCCAACAGCTTGCGTGCGGTCCTCGACGGCTACGCCGAACTGCTCGACCACGTGCACGGCGACCGCGACGCCGAACCGGACTTCTGAAAAGCGCCCGGGCCTCCGGGGACTGCCAAGAGCGGGCCCTGGTGGCGACCATCCCGCGACCCGACGGAATGCCGGAGGCTCGGGCGCCCACTCACTGCAAGCCAGCTCGCACCGCCGGAGGCGTGGGACCGCCTTCGGCGGTGGCGTTTTGATCCCCTCTGGAATCGGGGGACTGCATCCGCCGGCACTGCGACCGACAAGCGTCACCCAACTGCGCTTCTCGTCTGGCCCACTTCAGGCGAGCAAGGGTGGCCTACTTCTGCCAAGCGCTGCAGCTCCAAATTACGGCAAGCTCTCCACTGCCCTCAAGGCACTTCTTCCCGCGGCAGTGCTAAGCCACTTGGCGCGGACCCTTCGTTTCGTGCGGCGCGCGCGAATGATCGAGGCGCCGGCATTTGTCTGGGCGCTCGTCATGAGCCGCTTCGCGCCGAGCACTCCGGGCTTCGCTTGCGCAAGGCAGAACTACAAGCGCCTGACGGGTCGGGCGCCGGAGCCACGTCCCTTCCAGCTCCGCGTCAGCTCAGCAGCCGCGGTCCGCGTCCTCGAAGCCACCTTCGAACGGATTGCTGCACAGTGGCGAGCCGCTCGGCCCGTCACCCACAAGCTCCGCTGCTACTTCGCGGACATCGTCGTGGTGGATTCGACCGTCATGCGTGTCGACGACGCCCTCGCGAAGTACTTCAAGGGCCTCCGGGGTATTCGTGCCCAGATCAAGCTCCTCTTCGCGGTTTCCGCGTTTGGCTCACTCCCTCTCTTCGCGAAGCTGGGGGAAGGTGCCGAGAGCGATTCGAAGATCTTTCCGACGCTCAGCCTCTTCCGCGCCAAAACGCTATGGCTCTTCGACCGCGGATTCCTTGACTTCAGGCGCTTCCGTGAGATCGACGGGGCCGAGCAATACTTCTTGTGCCAGAGCAAGAAGAACACCAACGCGATCGTCACCGCCATCCACGATGGCCCAGCCTGGGCTCGCCGGCGCTTGGCTCGGAATCCTGGCCTGAAGCTTCGGGACCTGATCCCTGCCGACAAACTCGTCCTGGGACGTACCTGGGACGTCGACGTCTTGCTCACCTCGCACAAGGCCGGCCGGAGCGAGCCCGTCAAGGCACGCCTGGTTGTCGTGCCCAGAGAGAAAGACCGCAAACCGGTGGGCTATCTGACCAACCTCCCTAGGACTCTCTGGAAACCACGGGTGCTGCGCGAGCTGTACCGGCTGCGCTGGCAGATTCGAACTGGTCTTCAAAGAGATGAAGCAGCACCTCAACCTCGAGTCCATCCCCACCAAGGACCCTGATGCGGCACAGGTCTTCGTCTGGGCGTCGGTGCTGGCACTCGCGCTGTCCCGTACCGTGGCCGGCGGTCTCGTCCCGCTGGCGAAGATCGTAGGCCTGGCCTCCTCGGTCAGGCCTGCTCTGGTGTCGCGCGCGCTGAGGTCTTGCATCCAGCTGCTTCAGCCCCTGGTCACGACCGGTGCGGTCCGAAGCCAAGCGGAGTGCCTCCTCGCAATACTTGCGACCATCGTCCTGCAGGAAGCCGAGTCTCCACCTCAAGAGCGAGAGGACACCTTTGCTCGTCTCTCGCTCATGCTTGCCCCTGCTCGCTAAGATCCCGCCGATGCGGCTTCGCGGAGAGGGGGAACTCTTTCTCTCGTGCGCCTAGTCTCGACGTCCCAGGCTCCGGCCGAAGGCTACGGGCGTGCCGAAGCACCACGCGCGGAAACCAAGTCACCCCTCTCCGTCCCGTCCTGAGCTTGTCGAAGGAGAAGCTGGAGAGGGGCCGGGGGTGAGGTCCGCCCGCGTTCGGCCCGCACGGTGGTCAACGGCTCGGGCGACCGGTAGGTTGAGCGCTCCAAGGAGGCCCCATGGCGACCCTCAAGCTCATCCGTCACGCGACCCTTCTGCTCGAGTACGGCGGGCGCCGGCTGCTGGTGGACCCGATGCTCTCCCCCAAGGGCGCGCTCGACCCGGCCGCGCAGTCGGGGAACGACCGGCGCAACCCTCTGGTGGACCTGCCAGTCCCGGCCGCGTCGTTCCTCGACTACGAGGAGTGCCTGGTCACTCACGCCCACCGCGACCACCTCGATCCAGCAGCGTTCGACCAGCTTCCCAAGGACAGGCCCATCCTCTGCCAGCCGGAGGACGTGTCGCGGCTCCAGTCGGCGCGTTTCCAGGACGTGGTGAAGGTGGACGCCAGGGTGCAGCGCGGGGAGATTGAGGTGGCCCGCACGCCGGCCGAGCATGGCAAGGGCGAGATGATCCAGAAGATGGGCGTGTGCTGCGGCTTCGTGCTGCGTCACCCCGCCGAGCCGGCGCTCTACCTCGCTGGCGACACGGTCTGGTGCAAGGCGGTCCAAGCCAACCTGCGCACCCACCGCCCCGAGGCCATCGTGCTCAACGCCGGCGCGGCCATCTTCGTCCAGGGCGGCCCGGTGACCATGACCGCCGACGACGTGATCGCCGTCGCCCGCGACGCCTCGCTCGCGCGCATCGTGGTGGTGCACCTGGAGGCGTGGAACCACTGCACGCTCACCCGCGCCGAGCTGCGCAGCCGCCTCGAGGACGAAGGTCTGCAGGACCGGGTGACCGTGCCGGACGACGGCGAGGACGTCGACCTGTCCTGAGCGCCGCGAGCGGCACAACCAGAGGCGTTCGGGGTATCGTGGCGCGCGTTCCAGGCCGGACGAAGCGAGGTCCATCGTGATGAAGCGGCTGAAGGTGTTTCCCCTCGTGGCGCTGGGCGCGTGTGCTCTGGCGCTCTCCACCTGCGGCGAGGAGCCGCCGGCCACGGTGCCCCCGGATGCCACAGTCAGCACCGCGGATACGGGGCCCGGCCTGCCGTGCACCTACCCCTCGGACTGCGTCCAGGGCGACTGCATCGCGAGCCAGTGCGTCAAGTGCACGGGCTCTTCGTGCACCAACGGCACCGTCTGCAGCTCGGACCTCAAGTGCGTGCGGCCGGACGCAGGCGGCATCAACCCCGGCCAGGACGGTGGCACGGTATCGACGACGGACACCGGCGTCCCCGAGTGCGTCGACCGCTCCACCTGTGCCGCCGGCCTCGTCTGCAAGGACGGCAAGTGCCAGGGCTGCCTGAGCGGGCTCGAGTGCGCGGACATCGAGAACTGCATCGGCGGCAAGTGCATGGTCACGGTCGATGGTGGTGTGGTCGCCTTCGACGCCGCGACCGTTGCCCAGGACGCAGGCGCGATGCCCGGCGACGACGCGGCCGTCCAGCCGGGGCTCGACTCCGGCGCCGTCGTGGAGCCTCCAGACGCCGGGGCCGGCAATTGCGACCCGCCGTGCGAAGCGGACCAGTTCTGCCTGCTCGGGACCTGCCTGGGCGGCAGCAGCGGCGATGGCGGCAGCGGCTGCAACCCGCCTTGCGATCCCGGCGCGTACTGCATCTTCGGCACCTGTATCGGTGGCGGTGGTGGCAGCGATGGTGGCAGCGCCTGCAACCCGCCTTGCGAGAACGGGGCGATGTGCATCCTGGGCGCCTGCATCGGCGGGAGCGGTGGCGGCGACGGCGGCACCGGCGGCTGCAACCCGCCTTGCGCCCCCGGTGCGTACTGCATCTTCGGGACCTGCTTGGGCGGCGGCAGCCGTGACGGCGGATCGGGATGCGATCCGGCGTGCGACCCTGGCGCCTACTGCATCCTGGGAACCTGCATCGGCGGCGGCAATGCGGACGGCGGCGTCAGCTGCGACCCGCCGTGTCTGCCTGGCCAGACTTGCCTGTTCGGCATGTGCTTGGGGCAGGCCACCGTCGACGCTGGGGTGCCGTAGGGGCCCTCGGATCGCCGGCGTTTGCTGCCGTGGACCTGGTGCGGTTGACCAATTCCGACCGCAGGAGTGCCGGCCCTCGGATCACCGGCCTCCTGCCCAGTACCGATCGCTGAATGAAGCCGTGCCTATGCCTGAGTGCACGGGCACCCCTCGGATCGCCGACCTTGTGCCGCCAAGCTTGCTGAACGGCCCCACCGTTCGACCAAAGCCGGAGGGCGCTTGAGTAGCGTCCGAGGCCAAAAGAACGCGCCGGCGAGCATTCGCCCGCCGGCGCGATAAATCGACGCGCAGCGTGACCGACCTAGCCGTTCCTGCGGCGACGAGCCAGCGCCAGGGCGCCGAGGGCGAGGAGCATCATCGGGACCTGCGCGGAGCCGCCCACCGTGCTGCAGCCGCTGCTCGGAGCGGTGGGGTTGGTCCCGGCATCAGCGCCGCCATTGTTGCCGCCCGGCTCACCGCTGCACTTGCCGCCGGCCTGGCAGGTGTCGTTGACGGTGGTCGTGTCGCCGTCGTCGCAGGAGGTGCCCTTGGCCTTGGCGACGAAGACGCACTCGCCGGTCTGCCAGTCGCAGACGCCAGCCTTGTGGCACTGATCGGCGGCCGCGCAGACCTTGGGGTTGGTGCCCTTGCAGACCTCGCCGACGCAGACGTCGTCCAGCGTGCAGGCGTTCTTGTCGTTGCAGGAGGTGCCGTCGGCCTTCTGGTAGCAAGGGTCGGCGGTCCGGGACGTGCCCTTGCACAGGCCCGACAGGCACTGGTCGTTGACGGTGTTGGAGTCGCCGTCGTCGCAGACGGTTCCGTCGGCCATCGGCGTGCCGCTGCACTGGCCGGTGGCCGGGTCGCAGGTGCCGGCCGCGTGGCAGGCGTCGGCGCCGCAAGCGCCCGAGCCCGCGGTCCCCTGGCAGATGCCGCTGACGCAGGCGTCGCTGGAGGTGCAGGCGTTGTGGTCGTCGCAGGCCGTGCCGTTGGGCATCAGGCTGTAGGTGCACTGGCCGGTGGCCGGGTTGCAGGCGCCGGCCCCATGGCAGGCGTCGGGCGCGGGGCAGGACTTGGCGGCGCCCGCCGCGCAGCTCCCCGACTTGCAGCTGTCCCCCTCGGTGCACTTGTTGCCGTCGTCGCAGGCGGTGCCTTCGGCCACGTTGGCGAAGGGGTCGCAGGTGCCGGTGGCGGAGTTGCAGACCGAGGCCTGCTTGCAGGCGCTGGGCGCGGGGCAGGTGTTGACGGCCGCGCCGGGGACGCAGGCGCCGTTCTGGCAGGTGTCGCCCTGGGTGCAGCCGTTGTTGTCCGAGCAGCTGGTGCCGTTGGGCTTGTTGTCGCCGCCGGTGCACTGGCCGGTGGTGGCGTCGCAGGCGCCGGCGTTGGTGCAGGGGCCCGCGGTGCCCGGGCAGACCTTGGCGGTGCCGGCGCAGCTGCCGTTGGACTGGCACTGGTCGTTCTCGGTGCAGGGCTTGCCGTCGTCGCAGGTCTTGCCGGTGATGACGGTGCAGGTGCCATCCTTGGTCGCGCCCAGAGACGCCTTGCAGGCCTGGCAGGTACCCGAGCACGCGGTGTTGCAGCACAGGCCCGAGACGCACACGCCGCTCTGGCAGGTCGAGCCGGCGGTGCAGGCGGCGCCGTTGGCGGATAGGGTGCCGATGGCCGAGGTGACGTAGGTCTCGAAGTAGGAGACGTCGGTGGAGACGCCGTCGGTCATGCACTCGGCATCGCCGTAGGAGGTGACGCCGGCGACGTACTGCTGGCCGGAGACGGTCAGGAAGGCGGGGCCGCCGCTGTCACCGCTGCAGGGGCCGGCAGAGCCGGTGTAGATGATGCTGCCGGCCGGCGCGCCACTGCAGCCGCTGGAGCTGGCGCAGACCTGATCGAGCGTGTCGGAGACGTGGTAGAGCGAGCCGCTGGGGCACTCGCCGCCGTTGCACATGCCGTAATAGTCCGGGTGGTCCTGCAGGCCGTAGCCGGAGAACTCCACTGTCACGCCGGCCTTGAGGTTGCCCGTGGCCAGCGCCTTGGTCAGCGCGGGGATGGGGGTGATGCCGGAGGGCACCGCCGACGAGGAGATCTTCAGGTAGGCGATGTCGTTGTGCGGCACGTACTGGCTGTCCACCGTGTAGTTCGCGTGGCGCGAGACCTGCGTGACGTTGGCGGCCCTGATGCACCCGCTTACGCCGAAGTAGCAGGGGTCGCCGGGGTAGTCGGGAACCTGGTCGCCGTCGGTGTCGAAGAAGACGCCGTAGCGCGAGGCGCTCGAGATGACCCCTCCCGTGTTCTCGTCGGTGACGCAGTGGCCGGCGGTGAGGATGACGTTCGGCGAGATGAGAGTGCCGCTGCAGAAGCCCAGGGGCTGTAGCCGGCTGTCGAGAATCTCGATGAACACCACCGCCTTGTGGGCGGGATTGGTGTCCCTCGAGCCGCCGACGATGGCGTTGCGGGCCGAGCGGACCGGCACCGCGGTCGACGACGAGGTCTTGGTGCAGGCGGAGAGGGAAGAAAGCAGTGCTGCAAGGACGAGAAGGCGGGAGCGCATCGAAGGGACTCCGAAGCAACGGGGGAAGTGGCGTTGCTCACCGGCCGTGAGGCGGGAGGCGGAATGACACCGGAGAGCGAGCCCTGATTGCAAGGGCTCTTTCGGTGGCGGCCGAGGAAGAAAGGGCGGTGGGCGGATGTCGGATAGCCGAAGGCGTCGGGCACGCCGCTCATCCGGTCGGCCGACCTTTCGGGTCCATTGCCGCCCGGGGAGGCCGCACCTACCTTCGCGCGAAACCTTTCACGGGAGGGAAGTCATGCGCAGATCGATGGTGACGGTGGCGGCGCTCTCGACGATCGGCATCCTGGCTTTGGCGCGGTGCGGCAACAACAACGGCAATGCCGACACGGGCGGGGGCACCGACGCCGTCGCCGCCGCCAACGATGCCCAGGTGGCCCTCGATGCCGCGGGCGCGGGCGACGCGACCACCGGGGCTGTGGACGCGGCGGTGGGCCAGGACGCCGCGGCGGCTGGCCTCGATGCCCAGGTGGCGGGCGCCGACGCCACCGTGGCGCTGACCCCCATCGTCGACTGCGTGCCCCTCGCCAACTATGGCTGCGACGCCGGCCTCTGCCTGACCACCGCGATCGCCCCGAACGGCCAAGAGAGCTTCGCCTGCGGCGAGCCCGGCACGCTCGGCAGCTACGCGAACTGCGTCAGCGGCCTGGCCGGACAATGCGAGACCGGCTCCACCTGTGTGGTGCTGCCGGTGGATGCGGGGACGGTGTGCCACCAGTACTGCAACTCGACGACCATCTGTCCCGAAACGGCTCCGCAGCCTCAGATGTGCATGACCCCGGGGACGGGCCCGGTCGGGTACTGCCTGCAGGTGGAGGCCTGCAGCCTGTACACCCAGGACTGCGCCAACGCCGCCAAGGCCTGCTACCCGGTCTCCAGCGGCACCGGCGGCTGTGTCGACAAGGGCACCAAGGCGCTCGGCGCCACTTGCTCGCGCCATGAGGAGTGCTTGCCCGGGCTGATCTGTCCCCCCGACAGCACCTCGATGGTCTGCCGCACCGTCTGCGACCCGAGCGCCGCGACCGACACCTGCACCAACGGGCTGACCTGCACGCCGCAGTCGGGCCGCACTTGGGGCTCCTGCAAGTAGAAGCCGGCCACCGTCGAGTAGGATGAGGGCCGCATGCCTGCCCTCATCCTGCTCGCCGTCCTCGCCGCCCAGCCCAGCGCCACCACCAAGGCTCCGGCTCCTGCCTCCGACGTCCCGGAGCCGCTGCGGGAGCTGATGGGCATCGCCTACGTCAACGACGAGGTCCTCGACGAGGGCGGCCGCTGGACCTTCTTCTCCAAGCCGGACACCGTCGCCGACTCGCCCGGGCTCAACTGCTCGGGCTTCGTCTATGCGGCGTCCCAGCGGCTGCTCCACCGCAAGCTGACCGTCGCGGAGGCCAAGCGCGATCGCCTGGGCGACAGCGGTCCGGATTCCAAGCTCGGTGAGGATTGGGACTTCGGCTGGGACCTGCTCATGAACCTGAGCGAGGGGCTGGAGCGCAAGATCCTGCTGCCAGAGGGGCCCAAGGAGGCCGGGCTGGAGGTCGCGCGTACGGAGAAGGGCTTTGTCGCCGACGACTCGGCCGCCTGGAAGAAGCTCCTGCCGCAGATCAAGGCTGGGCGGCTCTACCTGGTGTCGATCATCCGCCACAAGCACGGCCGGCTCGAGCACGGCCACGTCGCCTTCCTGGTGCGCGACGAGGCGGATCGCGTCTGGCTCTACCAGACGCTGCCCCACGGCAAGTCGCACCGGCTCAACCTGACCTCCGCGGGCGGGCTGGCCAGGCTCAAGGGCATGTTCGGGAAGGGCGTGCGGATGTTCCTGCTCGAAGTCGTCATCCCGGCCGAATGAGACGCGCCCTCCTTGCACTGCTCGCCCTCGCTCTCGCCGGCTGCAGCAAGCCACGCGAGGTCGTCGTCTTCCACGCCGCCAGCCTGCGGCGGGTGATGGCCGACGCCGCGGCGGCGTTCGAGAAGGCCGAGCCGGGCGTGAAGGTTCGCCTGGAGCCGAGCGGTTCGCAGGTCGCCATCCGCAAGGTCACCGAGCAGGGGCTCGCCGCGGACGTCGTCGCGACCTCCGACGCGGCCCAGCTCGAGCAGGCGCTCGTGCCCTCCCACGCGGCCTGGATGCTGGAGTTCGCCGGGAACGAGCTCGTCCTCGCCCACCTGCAGCACAGCCGGTTCACCGACGAGGTGAGCGAACGCAGCTGGCCGGAGGTCCTGCTGCGGCCGGGGGTGCGCTTGGGCCGGGCCGATCCGGACAGCGCGCCGCTGGGCTATCACACGCTCCTGGCCTGGCAGCTCGCGGAGCGCCACGGCGGCTTCGGCGCTTCCGGCGAGGACCTCGCGAGCCGGCTGATGAAGTCCGCGAGCGGAGCGCGTCTGGCGGCCGACGAGACCGAGCTCTTGGGCATGCTCGAGAGCCGCGGGCTGGACTATGCCTTCCTCTATCGGTCGACCGCCGAGGACCATCACCTCAAGTCCGTCCGGCTCCCGCGCGAGCTCAGCCTCGCCGACCCGGCGCTCGCCGCCGTCTACTCGGCCGTAGCCGTCGAGGTCCGCACCGCCAGCGACGCCGGAGAGCGCAGGCTGCTCGCCGGCCGGGCCATCACCTACGGCGTCTCGGTCCCGGCCAAGGCCCGCAACCCCGCCGACGCCGAGCGCTTCGTGGCCTTCCTGGCGGGGCCTAAGGGACAAGCCCTGCAGAAGGCGGCGGGCTTCGAGCCGCTCGTGCCCGTGCGCTGCCAGCAGAGCCGGGCGTTGCCCAAATCAATCGCTTCATTGCTCTCGGGGACCTAGGTCAGGCAGCCTCGCCCGCGACGTTGGTGAACACCGCTCGCTCCGCGCGCGAAATCGCGACGGCGAGGTGGCTCCAGGATCGACTAGGCTGGCGGGGCACCGTTGCTCATCGGAAGAGGCGCACATGATCCGGCTCGAACGACTTCGTACCCGTCCTGCGTGGGAGTGGCCGCCCGAGGCCAAGACCGAGCTCCTCGAGGTCCTCAAGGACCCGTCGGCCAAGGAGACCGAGCTCGTCCTGGCCGCGGAGCTGGCGGGGAACGAGGTGGTCCTCGACGACCAGCTCGCCGGCGAGCTCCTCCAGCTCATCCGCGACTCCGCCCGTCCCGTCCAGGCTCGCGCCACGGCCGCCATCTCGCTGGGCCCGGCCCTGGAGACGGGCGACACCGAGGGGTTCGACTTCCCGGACGAGGTCCCCATCTCCGAGGAGCAGTTCAAGGCCGTGCGCGACGCGCTGCGCAGCCTGTACCTGGACGCGGGGGTGCCCAAGGAGGTCCGCCGCCGGGTCCTGGAGGCTGCCGTCCGGGCGCCGCAGGACTGGCAGCAGGCGGCGGTGCGGGCCGCCTGGGCCTCGAAGGACGACGAGTGGAAGCTCACCGCCGTCTTCTGCATGGGCTACCTGAACGGCTTCGAGAAGGAGATCCTCGAGGCGCTGGGCAGCAAGGACGTCAAGATCCACTACGAGGCGGTCAGCGCCGCCGGCGGCGCGGCCGTGGACGACGCCTGGGACCACGTGGCGGGCCTCGTCCGCTCGCGCAAGACCGCCAAGCCGCTGCTGCTCGCCGCCATCGACGCGGTCAGCACCATCCGTCCCGAGGAGGCCGGCGAGCTGCTCGAGCCGCTGCTCGAGTCAGACGACAGCGACATCGCCGACGCCGCCGAAGAGGCGCTGATGATGGCGCAAGGCATCGCGGCGGGCGGGGACGACGAGGGCGTCAACGACGACGAGGAGACGCCTTTCGAGGATGACGAAGAGGATGAGGACGGCGACGAGGACGACGACGACGAGGACGACGAGGACGACGACAAGCCGCTGCACTGAGCAGGCGGCGGCTCACGCCCCGTAGTGGTAGGCCGACAGCCTCGCCCCCATCACCGTCCCCTGGTAGGCGACCACGCCGCGGTCCGCGCCGGCCGCGCCGGCAACGACCATCAGCGGGAGCAGGTGCTCCTCTCGCGGGTGAGCCTGGCGCGCCGCGGGAGCCTTCGACCACTGCGCCAGCAGGGCATCTCGGTCCGGGGCCTCGCGGGTGGCGGCGTCGCGGAGCCAGGCGTCGAAGGTCTCGGAGACGGGTCCCGCGCGCCCGGCGAAGAAGCCGCGCAGGTCGTGGTAGGTCATCCCGCTGCCGACGATGAAGACGCCTTCGTCGCGCAGCGGCGCGAGCGCACGGCCCATCGCCAGGTGGGCCTCTGGGGCGAGCCCGCGAATCAGCGAGAGCTGGAAGGTGGGGACGTCGGCCAGGGGCCAGGCGAGCTTGAGCGGGACGAAGGTGCCGTGGTCGAAGCCGCGGTCGGCGTCGGCGGCCGTTTCGAAGCCCGCGCGTCCGAGCAGCTCCCGCCACGCGCTCCGCCACCTTCGGGGCTCCCGGTGCGGGCCAGGTGATCTCGTAGGACTCGGGAGGGAAGCCGGAATAGTCGTAGAGCATCGGCGGGCGCGGCGAGAGCATCACCGTCGGCACGCGCTCCTCCCAGTGCGCGGAAACCATCAGCACCGCCTTCGGCGCGGCCTTGGGCAGGGCGCGCAGCGAGCGCAGGTACTGCGCCAGGGACTCCAGCTCCTGCGGCTCGCCCATCCCCACGTCCACGAAGGGCCAGGGGCCACCGCCGTGCGGCACGAAGGCGACGGGCATGCGGTCAGGACTGGGCATTCGAGGATCCTTCGGGCCGGCGCCGACCCGCGAGGCGAGGCCGACCATGCTCGCGGCGCCGACGGCTCCCAGCGCCAAGGCCTGACGGCGGGTCATTCGAGAGCCGCTCATCGCGGGTCCTCCGTGTTCAACGCGAGGGGATGGGCGCGGCGCGGAAGCGGCCCCAGGCCACGAAGGCGGCGAGGCTGCCGAGGATGAGCGTGACCGGAATGGCGCCGAGCTCGCCGCGCGTCGCATGGAACCCGGCCGCCAGCACCATGACGACGACCAGGCCGAGGCCGGCCAGCGCGGTCAGCCGCGGCAGGATCCTCGTCAGCGCCGGAAGCAGCATTCCCAGCGCGCCCGCGACCTCGGAGCCGCCGATGAACCGGACCAGCCAGGGCTGGTCGGCCACCCAATTCATGTTCTGCGCGAGGACCTCGATGGGCGTGGTCAGCTTCATCAGCCCGGCCATCCCGAACGCGACCGCCAGCAAGACCTGGGCGATCCAGAGGCCGATGTTCAGGGCCTTGCGCGGGTGCACTTCGGAGTGAATCGAGAGGGTGTCGGTGCGGGCGTTCATCTTGGGGCTCCAGTGAAAGCGGTTCGTTCGCGCCTGCTTGGATGCAGCGCCGCGCAAAACGCTTCGAGTGCGAAGTGAGTGGCCAGGCCCCGGGATTCACACGGGAACCTGCTCTAGCTCAGCGTCCGCTCATAGTTGAACTTCGTCGCCCGGCCGCCCGCCTGCCCCCAGTCGGCGAACGGGTCGGGGGAGGCGACGAGGTCCACGACGGCGTGAGCGAGCGCGGCGGGCAACCGGCCTGCGCGCAGGTCGAACGGCTCGACGGGCCGCAGCTCCCAGAGCGAGCGGTCGCGGCGTGCCCGGAGGCGGACCGCACGTCAATCCTCGAGCTCCGAGGCGGCGACCCTGGCCGAGAGCTCGACCCGCGTGGACATCAGCGCCGGTCGAGCGAAGACGACGAAGGAGCAGGGGATGGGCGAACGGGAGACGAGCGCGTCCAGCTTCAGGGCGTCGGTCTCGAGCGAGGCGGTCGCCTCCTCGAAGCCGAGCTGCTGCAGGGCGCGAGCGGCAAGGGCGTTGAGCAGCCCGAGGCCCGGCCCGGCGATCATCTTCGCCCCGGCACGCCGGGCGAGGAGCCACCCGCCCCAGTGATTGGCTTCGACCCGGAGGCCGAGCGCGGCGGCCTCACGAGCGAGCGCTTCGACCGGTGCGAGCTCCTCCTCGAAGAGGATTCCCGGGAGCGCGGCAATGATCGCGACCGAGGGGAAGTCCTGGTGGAGCGCCCGCAGCGATTCGGCGGTGAGCCCTTCGACGATGGCGCCACCTGAGGGCTGGACCTTGGCCAGGAACGCCGAGGCCTGGTCTGCGTGCAGTCGGACGCGGTCGGGTTGGCAGCGCGGGCCGGGGTGCGCCATCGCGTCGGCCTGGGCGAGCATGGCCGCCACCGATTCCCGCACGAGCGGCTCCTGGGGCGTCTTGGCGTCGGCCGCTTCGCTCTCGGGCTCGTCCGCGCTGGCCCCGGGCGGGTCCACCAACGAGTGCCGCAGCCCGTCGAGGAACGCCGAGCTGACCTTGCGCCGCGGTGACGAGGAACGGCGCTGCGCTTCGCGGTCGAGCTCCTCGGGCGAGGCGGCCCCGTCGATCGCCTTGCGCAGCAGCGCCACCGCCGAGCGCACCCAAGAAGGGTTCTTCATCCGGCCTTCGATCTTCAGGGCCCGGACGCCGGCGTCGCGCAGCTCGGCCACCCGATGGGCGAGCGAGACGTCGTGCGGCGACAGAGGGGTTCCTCCAGGCTTGCCGTCGAGAGTCCAGCCCACGCGGCAGGGGCTGGTGCACTGCCCGCGGTTGCCGCTGCGGCCGCCGACCCAGCTCGAGAGCAGGCAGCGCCCGGAGACCGAGAAGCAGAGGGCGCCGAGCGCGAAGACCTCGGTCTCGACCCCGTCGACCTTCGAGGCCGCGGCGATCTCGGAGAGCGTCAGCTCCCGGGCCAGCACCACGCGCCGCACGCCGAGCTCGCGGGCGGCCTCGACGTCGGCGCTGCTGGCGATGCAGGCCTGCGTGCTCAGGTGGTACTCGAGCTCCGGGAAGTGCTGCTTGAGCGCGAGCAGCGCCGGGTCGCGCACCAGCACCGCGTCGACCTTCAGCCGACTTGCGAGCTCGAGCATCCGGGCGGCGCGCGAGAGCTCGTCCTGCGAGAGGTCGATGTTCAGCGTCAGGTGGATGCGCCGGCCCATCCCGTGGGCGAAGCTCGCAGGCACCGGCCAGCTCGGCCTCGGAGAAGTTGCGAGCGTTGCGCCGGGCGTTGAGCGCCGTCAGTCCCAGGTAGACCGCGTCCGCGCCGGCATCGAGAGCAGCTTGCAGACACGCCCGGTCGCCAGCAGGGGCGAGCAGCTCGAGGTTGTTCGGGGCAGCCGGCATGGCGGCGCATTCTAGCGGGGTCGCGCCCGCTGGCCAGGAGCGTCCGACGGACCTCACCCCCGGCCCCTCTCCGGCTTCGCGGAGAGGGGTGACTCTCGCTCACGCCTATCTTGAATCTGGCACTCCATGCCTTCGTTCGCCCACCCTGGCTGTGCGGTTTCAGGATCCCGCAACGCCGAGGCCCCGCCGGACGCGCCGGCGGGGCCTCGGTTCACTCTCGATGGCAAGACGGCTTGTGGCGGCGGCTTGGCCCGAAGCCCTTAAGGAGCGGTGTAGGCGATCTCCAGGTGGTAGGTCGAGGCGGCGTAGCCGTTGACCATGATGTACGCCTGGGTCTGGCCGGCGGGGACGGTGACCGAGCAGGTCTCGGCCGAGCCGTCGAGGTAGGGGCGGCAGGCGTAGGTGCTGGTCGTCGGGGCCGCGCCGAAGCGGACGTAGAGGTCGGCGTCGCCGGAGCCGCTCATCACCACCTTGAAGGTCGTGTTGGCGACGACGGTGATCGGCGAGTAGTTGACCGACTGGCCGGCGTTGACGCTGCCGTCAGCGGCCGCGGTCATCGCCGTGCCCGTGCCCGTGGTGCCACCGGTGGAGGTGCCGGTCTTGGTGTAGGTGATGACGAGGTTGAAGGAGGAGGCGGTGTAGCCCTTGACCATGATGTAGGCGGTGGTCTTGCCGGCGGGGACGGTCAGCGAGCAGCTCTCGGTCGAGCCGTCGAGGTAGGGGCGGCAGTCGTAGCTGCTGGCGGTGGGCTTGCTGCCGAAGCGGACGTAGAGGTCGGCGTCGCCGGTGCCGGTCATCGCGACCGAGAAGTTGCTGCCGGGGACCACGGTGTAGGGGCCGAAGTACTTGCTGGCGCTCTTGGCGACGGAGCCGCTGACGTTCTCGGTGACGGCGCCGCCGGTGGTGCCGCCGCCGGTGCTGACGCACTGGAAGGAGGCGTTGCAGGTGGTGCCGGTGCCGCAGGTGCCACAGGTGCCGCCGCAGCCGTCGCTGCCGCAGGACTTGCCGGAGCAGCTGGGGGTGCAGGTGTTGGAGCCGGCCTTCACGACGTCGCCGCCGGTGACGCTGCTGATCCAGCTGACGTAGTAGTCGACGCGGGTGTCCCAGCTGTAGCCGGTCTCGCAGGGGGACTCGCCACCGCTGGTCACGCCGAGCAGCACTTCCTGGCCGTTGACGTTCGCGAACGCGGGGCCGCCGGAGTCGCCGTAGCAGGTGGTGCCGACGCCGCCGGAGGGCATCCAGTAGATCTTGGTGGCGACGACCTTGGAGAGGTTGTTGGTCGTGATCCGCTTGGTGCCGTAGTTGTTGTAGTTCTCGCCGGTGACGCCGAAGCCGACCAGCGTGACCTCCTGGCCGACGAACGGGGCCGCGGTCGCGACCGGGGTCGGGGTGATGTTCGGGGAGGTCTTCAGGACGATGACCGCGATGTCGTACTTGCCTTCGCCGCTGTCGGCGTTGCCGTCCCAGCTCGGGTGCACCGTCACCGAGTTGGCGGGGTAGGCGGTGGAGCCGAGGATGAAGGCGTAGCGGCTGGCGGTGGTGGACTCGATGCAGTGCGCCGCGGTGATGACCGTCTTGGCGCCGACCAGCGTGCCGGTGCAAATCTCGTCGCCGTTGTCGCGGACTTTGCCGACCGTCGGGTGGCCGTTGTCGACCGTGCCGTTGACGATCTTCTCGTGGCCCACGTCGATCTCGGGCTTCACGTTGCCTTCGGTCTCCAGGAAGGCTTCGCCACAGCCAGCGAGGGTCAGCGCGGTCAGGGTGCCGAGGAGGAAGGTCTTCTTCATGGTTGGCTCCGGGGGCGGCGTCGAAACGAGACGGCTTGTTAAGCAAGACCGGAGCCAACTTGGCAGAGGGATGTAAATCCCAGTAGTTAGGTAGCTGCGATGTAAAGAATGATTGCAGTGCTGGCCGTCCTGGTTTCGGCCAAGCCTGTCGTCAGTTCGGGCAGGCGGCTCTCCATGCGCCGCATTTCGGGGCGCCCGTCCCAGTCTTTGGACCCTGGCTAAGCCTCCCTCGGATCGCCGGCCTCGTGCCGGCTAGCTTTCAGAACCACCCCACCGTTCGGCCAATCTTGTGGGCGCTGTTGGTGAGCCGGCAAAGCCAAGATCGGTTGGACGGTCGTGAGTTAGCGGGCCGGCGATCCGAGTCGCGAGCGGAAGCCCTCCGGCCGCGAAGACGGGCTTCGTCGCAGGCACGACGGAGATGGCAAGGCGGAGCAACTCACGCTGGCGAACCCCCTGAGGTGAGGGGAACCTGCGCCCTCGACCGGTTCGCAGCGAGGGAGGGGGCCGATGGCGGTTGCTGTGCACCTCACGGCCTTCGCGGTCTGCTTCGCCCTGGCCGCAGTGCCCTCGCCCCCGTCGCAGTCTGGGGACCTCCCGGCCGATCCCGTCTTGCGAGCGCTCATCGACGAGAGCCTCGCGGTGCGCCCTGAAGTGGCCCAGGCCGAGGCGACCGCGAAAGCCGAGCGGCAGCGCGTGCCGCAGGCCGGGGCCTGGCCCGAGCCGATGCTCCTGCTGGGCGTGCAGAACGACAGCTTCACCAGCTGGCAGGTCGGCAAGTCGGAGACCAGCTTCTACCAGGTGATGCTCTCGCAGACCGTTCCCTGGCCCGGAAAGCTCAAGATGCGTGCCGAGGGTGCGGAGCTGGCGGCGAGCCAGGCAGAGCGCGACGCCGCGCGCGCGCGTCTCTCGGCCGAGACCGACGTGCGTCGCGCCTGGCTGGGCCTCGTCCTGGCTCGCGATCGACTGGACCTGCTCGCGCGGCTGGAGGGCGTCTGGCAGAAGGCGGAGGGTTCGGCGCGCAGCCGCTACGAGGTGGGAGAGGCGGCCCAGGCGGACCTGCTGCGCGCCCAGCTCGAGCTCAGCCGCTTGCGGCAGCGGCGCTGGGGGCTGAAGTCCGAGGAAGCGCAGCGTCTGCAGGAGCTCAACCGCCTGCGCGGGCACGCACTGGACGAGCCGATCCACACGGCGACGCACCTCGCCGACCTCGCGCTTCCGACGCTGAGCAGTGAGGACGAGGCCATCGGCGATGCCTCCGAGCGCAGCCCCGAGTGGGCGTCCGCGCGACTGGGCCAGACGCAGGCGGAGCGCTCGGTGGCGCTCGCGCGCAAGTCCTACTTTCCGGACGTGACGGTGGGGCTGTCGGTCATGCCGCGCGGTGGCGAGTTCCCGCCCATGTGGCAGGTCACCCTTGGCGCACCGCTCCCTGTCTTCGCCGGTTGGCGGCAGGGCCCGGCGATCGCCGAAGCGGAGGCTCGCGCCGTTTCCCGGCAGAAGGCGGCCGAGGCGGTGGAGCAGCAGCTGCGCTTGCGGGTGCGCCAGCGCCGAACGGCTCTGGAGGCCTCGCTCCAGGCGCTGCAGCGGTTCCGCGACGGCCTGTTGCGGCAGTCGGAGGCCACCATCGAGTCCACGCTCGCGCAGTACGAGGTGGGCAAGGTGGGCCTGCTCGCGGTGCTGGAGGCCAACGCCGGCTTCCTCGCCGACCAGGAAGGCTACCTGCTCGCGCTGGCCCAGGTGCACGAGCTCGCGCTCGAGGCGCAAGAGGTCAGCCTCGGGCCCGTCGGCTCCCTGGGACAGGCAGGTGCGGCAGCGACTCCTCCTTCGGGCGCCGGTCCGTCCGGGATGTAGCCGAGGAAAACCATGAGCGCTCCTTCCAAGAGGCGTTTCGGTGTCGGGTCCATGGCCTTGGCTGCCGCAGTCGGCGCGCTGCTATTCGGCGCGGGTGCCTATTGGCTCGGACGCGAGTCTGTCGAGCGCCCCACCGCCACCGCCACCGCCAGCGACGGCGAGCCGGCCCGGGCCGCACAGGCGCCCGCGGAGCGTTGGCAGTGCCCGATGCACCCCTCGGTCGTGCAGGACCATCCGGGCAACTGTCCGATCTGCGGGATGAAGCTCGTCAAGATGAGCCCCGCCGAGCCGGGGCAAAGCGCGCAGCAGGGCGGGGGCGAGCGCAAGATCCTCTTCTACCGCTCGCCGATGGATCCGAAGGTCACCTCGTCGACCCCGAAGAAGGACGAGATGGGGATGGACTACGTCCCCGTCTACGAGGACGAAGCCTCCGGTGCGGCTGCGAGCAACGTTCCTGGCCAGGCGACGGTGGACATCGACCCGGCGCGGCAGCAGCTCATCGGGCTCACCACCGCCCAGGTCACGGCCGGGCCCGTCGGCGGCGCCTGGCGGACGACTGGGCGCGTGGCCATCGACGAGACGCGGGTGCGCCACGTCAACGTCAAGGTCCCGGGCTTCGTCGAGCGCGTCTACGTCGACTTCGTGGGCAAGGCCGTGAAGAAGGGTGACCCGCTCTTCTCCATCTACAGCCCCGAGCTCCTCTCTGCGCAGCAGGAGTACCTGCTCGCGTTGCGGACGCGGGGCGCGGCGGGCGGCGAAGGCGAAGGCGAGGCGCTCGTCCAGGCTGCCCGGCGCAAGCTCGAGCTGTGGGACGTCCCCAAGGCCGAGCTGGACCGCATTGCGCGCACCGGCCAGCCCTCCAAGACGCTGACGCTGGCCTCTCCGGTCTCGGGCGTCGTCACCAAGAAGGAGGTGGTGGACGGCATGAAGCTCGAGGCCGGCGCGATGCCCTACGAGATCGTGGACCTGTCGCAGGTCTGGGTCCTCGCCGACGTCTACGAGACCGAGCTGCAGTACGTCCGCGAAGGCCTGGCGGCGACGCTCACCCTCAACGCCTTCCCCGGTCGCGAGTTCAAGGGGCGGGTGCGGTTCGTCGACCCGCTGCTCGATCCACAGACGCGCACGGTCAAGGTGCGGCTCGCCTTCCCCAACGCCGAGGGCGCCCTGCGGCCGGAGATGTTCGGCGAGGTGGTGCTCCAAGGACCGCCGCGCGAGGGGCTGCGCATTCCCCAGGACGCGGTCGTCGACTCCGGCACCGAGAAGTACGTCTTCGTGGCGGTCGGCAGCGGCAAGTTCGAGCCTCGGCGGGTGGGGCTGGGGGCGGCGGACGGCAACCTCGTCGAGGTCCGGGCGGGGCTGAAGGCGGGCGAGCAGGTGGTCACCCGCGCCAACTTCCTCGTCGACTCCGAGTCCAAGCTGCGCTCCTCGCTCGCGGCGATGACGACCGCCAATGCCGCCGCCCCCAAGGTCCCCGAGAGCGCGCGCGTCCTGCCCGGAGCCGCCCCGCCGCAAACCGGGCAGGGCGGGACCGGTGGGACCGGTGGGACCGGTGGGGCCGATGCGGCGCCGGAGGGCCCGCGGCGGTGATCCGGCGCGTCATCCGCTTCTCGGCCGAGAACCGGGCGTTGGTCATCGCGGCCTCGGTCGTGCTGCTGGCGCTCGCCTGGTGGTCCATCCGCCACCTGCCGCTCGACGCGCTCCCCGACCTCTCCGACACGCAGGTCATCGTCTATTCGCGCTGGGACCGGAGCCCGGACCTGGTCGAGGACCAGGTGACCTATCCCATCACCACCGCGCTGCTCGGGGCGCCCCGGGTGAAGGCCATCCGCGGCTTCTCCGACTTCGGCTACAGCTTCGTCTACGTCATCTTCGAGGACGGCACCGACCCCTACTGGGCGCGCACGCGCGTGCTCGAGTACCTGTCCAAGATCACCGCGCAGCTCCCGGCTGGCGTGAAGACCGAGCTGGGCCCCGACGCCTCGAGCGTGGGCTGGGTCTTCCAGTACGCGCTCGTGGACAAGAGCGGCCAGCACGCCTCCGACGAGCTGCGCTCCTACCAGGACTGGTTCCTGCGCTACGCGCTGCAGAGCGTGCCTGGCGTCGCGGAGGTGGCCACCGTCGGCGGGCAGGTGCGCCAGTACCAGGTGACCGTGAACCCCAACGCGCTGGCGTCCTTTGGGATCCCGCTGCAGGCGGTCATCGACGCGGTCCGCAAGGGCAACGACGACGTGGGTGGGCGCCTGGTGGAGATGAGCGGTCGCGAGTACATGGTCCGCGGACGCGGGTACGTGAAGGGCATCGGCGACATCGAGAAGCTGGTCCTGGCGACGCAGGCGGGCACCCCGGTGACCATCAAGGACGTGGCGACCGTCGCGCTGGGGCCGGAGATGCGCCGGGGGATTGCCGACCTCGACGGCGAGGGCGACGTGGTGGGCGGCATCGTGGTGATGCGGGCGGGCGAGAACGCGCTCGACGTCATCGGCCGGGTCAAGGCGAAGCTCGCGGAGCTCGAGCCCTCGCTCCCCAAGGGCGTCGAGGTGGTCACCACCTACGACCGCTCGGACCTCATCGAGCGCGCCATCGGAACGGTCCGGGACAAGCTGCTCGAGGAAATCCTCATCGTTTCGATCATCATCCTGATCTTCCTGTGGCACCTCCCGTCGTCGGTCGTCCCCATCATCACCATCCCGGTCTCGGTGGCGCTGTCGTTCATCCTGATGAAGCTCTTCGGGCTGAACGCCAACCTGATGTCGCTCTCCGGCATCGCCATCTCCATCGGCGTGCTGGTCGACGGGGCGATCGTCGAGGTCGAGAACGCCTACAACAAGATCCACCACTGGATGCAGGACGGCCGGAAGGGCGACTTCCACCGCGTCCGCCTGGAGGCGCTGCTCGAGGTCGGCCCGGGCGTCTTCTTCTCGCTGCTGGTCATCGCCGTGGCGTTCCTGCCGGTCTTCACGCTCGTGGACCAGGAGGGCCGGCTCTTCCGCCCGCTGGCGTTCTCCAAGAACTTCGCCATGGCCATCGCCGCAGTCCTCGCGGTCACGCTCGACCCCGCGCTGCGGATGCTCTTCGCCCGCATCGATCCCTTCACCTTCCGGCCCCGCTGGCTCGCCTGGCTCGCCACCAAGGCGCTGGTGGGGACCTACCACTCCGAGGAGCGTCACCCGATCAGCCGGGCGCTCCACCGGCTCTACGAAGGGCCGTGCCGGTTCGTGCTCCGCCACCCCAAGGCCACCATCGCCGCCGCCGCGCTGGTCGTGCTCAGCGCGGTCCCCGTCTACCTGCACCTGGGCTCGGAGTTCATGCCGCCGCTGCGCGAGGGGACGTTGCTCTACATGCCGTCGGCGGTCGAGCCGGGCATGTCGGTGGCGGAGGCGCAGCGGGTCCTGCAGGTCCAGGACAAGATCCTCAGGACCTTCCCGGAGGTCGAACGCGTGTTCGGCAAGGCCGGCCGCGCCAACACTCCGACCGACCCGGCGCCGCTCTCGATGATGGAGACGACGGTACTGCTCAAGCCGGTGAGCCAGTGGCGCGAGAAGCCGCGCTGGTACTCGGACTGGGCGCCGGAGCCGGCCAAGCGCGTCCTGCGCACCGCCTGGCCCGACCGCATCTCCCAGGACGAGTTGGAGTCGGAGATGAACGCCGCGCTGCAGCTCCCTGGCATCTCCAACGCCTGGACCATGCCCATCAAGGGCCGCCTGGACATGCTCTCGACCGGCATCCGCACGCCGGTGGGGATCAAGATCCAAGGCTCGGACCTCTCGACCATCGAGCGCGTCGCCAAGGAGACCGAGGCGGCGGTCGCCGGGCTCGCGCAGACCCGCAGCGCCTACGCCGAGCGCGTCGCCGGCGGCTACTTCCTCGACTTCGTGCTCGACCGCGACCAGCTCGCCCGCTACGGGCTCTCCGTCGACGACGCGAACCTGATGGTGATGACCGCGGTCGGCGGCGACAACCAGAGCACCACCGTCGAAGGCCGCGAGCGCTACGGCATCAACGTGCGCTACGCCCGCGACTACCGCGAGGACCTCCAGGCCCTGAAGCGCGTGCTGCTGCCGCTCCCGGGGGGCAAGGGCCAGATCCCGATGGAGGAGATCGCCGACGTGGTCCTCACGCAGGGGCCGTCGATGATCCGCGACGAGAACGGGCTGCTCGCCGGCTACGTCTACGTCGACTTCGACACAGCCCAGGTCGACGTCGGCACGTTCGTGGACGAAGCCAAGAAGGCGGTCGAGGCGAAGGTGAAGGTTCCGGCCGGGACTTCGCTGACCTGGAGCGGGCAATACGAGAACCTGCTGCGCGTGCGCGAGAGGCTGAAGCTCGTCATCCCCATCACGCTCGTCCTCATCTTTGGGCTGCTCTACCTGAACACCCGCTCGGCCTTCAAAGCGACGGTGGTGATGCTGGCGGTGCCGTTCTCGGCCGTCGGCGCCGTCTGGCTGCTCTGGGCGCTGGGCTACAACATCTCCATCGCGGTGTGGGTCGGGCTCATCGCGCTGATGGGGCTGGACGCCGAGACCGGCGTCTTCATGCTGCTGTTCCTGGACCTCTCGCACGACGACTACCGGCGCCGTGGGCTCCTGAAGACCGAGCCCGACCTGGTGGAGGCCATCGTCCATGGCGCCGTGAAACGCGTTCGGCCCAAGGCCATGACCGTGAGCGCCGCCATGCTCGGCCTGCTGCCGATCATGTGGTCGACCGGCACTGGGGCGGACCTGATGAAGCGGATCGCGGCGCCGATGGTCGGCGGGCTCGTGACGAGCTTCCTGATGGAGCTGCTCGTCTATCCGGCCATCTACTTCCTCTGGAAGAGGAGGGAGATGGCTCCGGCTGCGCAGACCTGATCCGTGCACGAGCGCTTGGACGGAGGCGCGCGCCCAAGCTCATCGGCATCGGGTCACGGAATGAGCGAGGCCGGCGCTCGCTCGCCCTCGACCGAGCGCGTGCCCCCAAGCGGCGCAGGACTCCTCCGCTACCCGCCCAGCGTGCGAGCGACCACATTCCCGGCCGGCAGCCCGCTGGAATTCCGGGCGAGCAGGCAGGTCTCTGGCGCCAGATCGGACGCAAGAGCCCTCGGCGCCGGCGTGCTCCACTGCGACGATTCCGCGGCTCCCGACTCCGCGGGCCATGACGCTGAGCGCCGCATGCACGGCCTGCTGCCGATCATGGGGGCGACCGGCACCGGGTCGCGGCGCCGATGGTCGGTGGGCTCGTGACCAGCTTCCTGATGGGAGCTGCTCGTCTATCCGGCCAACTACTTTCTCCGGAAGAAGAAGGAGGTGGCTCCGGCGCCAGCCGAGCAGCCTTGATGGCCGGAGGCGCGGATGGAGCACACGCACGAGAGCGAGACGCAGGCGGGGTCTCCTGGAAGGCCGCCGGCGCAGCGTTCCGAGCGTCTGCCAGACGAGCAGGGAGCTGGGGCCCCGGTCGCGTACACCTGCCCGATGCACCCGCAAATCGTGCGGCCCGGCCCGGGGAGCTGTCCCATCTGCGGGATGGCCCTCGAGCCCCGCGCCGCGGCCGCGGCGGAGGCGCCGAGCCCGGAGCTCGCCGACCTGTCGCGGCGGCTCTGGGTCGGCGCGCTCTTCACCGTCCCGTTGGTCGTGCTCGGCATGACCGAGCTCCTGGCTGGCCCGTCGGGCAACTGGCTCCAGCTGGGGCTCGCGGCGCCCGTGGTCCTGTGGGCTGGCGCTCCGCTCTTCGAGCGCGGCTGGCGGTCGGTCGCGAACCGCAGCCTGAACATGTTCTCGCTCATCGCCCTGGGCACCGGCGTGGCGTTCGCCTACAGCCTGGTGGCCACCGCCGCCCCCGGACTCTTCCCGGCCGCCTTCCGGCGCGGCGGGGCGGTGGGCGTGTACTTCGAGGCCGCCGCGGTCATCACCACGCTGGTCCTGCTCGGCCAGGTGCTGGAGGCTCAAGGCGCGCAGCCAGACCTCGAGCGCGCTCAAGGCCCTGCTCGGGCTCGCGCCGACGAGCGCGCGGAGAGTGACGGAGGGCGGCGCCGACGAGGATGTGCCGCTCGAGCGCATCGCGGTGGGGGACCGGCTCCGCGTGCGCCCTGGCGAGAAGGTCCCCGTCGACGGCGTGCTGCTGGAGGGCGCGAGCTCGGTCGACGAGTCGATGGTGACCGGAGAGTCCGTCCCCGTGGAGAAGGCCGCCGGCAGCAGGGTCACCGGCGGCACCGTCAACCAGAGTGGCGGCTTCGTGATGCGCGCCGAACGGGTGGGGCGGGACACCGTGCTCGCGCGGATTGTCCAGTTGGTGGGCGAGGCGCAGCGCAGCCGGGCGCCGATCCAGCGGCTGGCCGACCAGGTGTCGTCCTGGTTCGTCCCCGCGGTCATCGCGGTGGCGGCGGTGACGTTCGGGGTCTGGGCCCTGCTGGGGCCGCAGCCCCGGCTGGCGTTCGCGCTGGTGGCGGCTGTGGCGGTGCTGATCATCGCCTGCCCGTGCGCGCTCGGGCTGGCGACGCCAATCTCCATCATGGTCGGGACCGGTCGCGGCGCGCAGAGCGGGGTGCTCGTCAAGAACGCGGAGGCGCTGGAGGTCCTCGAGCGGGTGGACACCTTGGTCGTCGACAAGACGGGCACGCTCACCGAGGGCGCGCCGCGGCTGGTGTCGGTGGTGAGCGCCGGGGCGCTGCCGGAAGCCGAGGTCCTGAGGCTCGCCGCGACGCTGGAGCGGGGAAGCGAGCACCCGCTGGCCACGGCGATCGTCGCTGGTGCCGGGGAGCGAGGCCTGCGGCTGGGCGAGCTCGAAGGCTTCGGGTCGGCGCCGGGCCGCGGCGTGCACGGAGCGGCCGACGGCATGCAAGTCGCCCTGGGCAATCGACGCTGGATGGAGGAGCGGCACGTCGAGGTCGCGGGCCTGTTGGCGAAGGCGGACGAGCTCCGGCAGGACGGGCAGACGGTCGTGTTCCTGGCGGTCGACGGGCTCGCCGCCGGGATGCTCGGAGTGGCGGACCCCATCAAGTCCTCGACGCCGGAGGCCGTGCGTCTGCTGCGCGGCAACGGCATCGGCCTCGTCATGCTCACCGGCGACGACCGCACGACCGCCGAAGCCGTCGCGCGCAAGCTCGGCATCGACGAGGTCGAGGCGGAGGTCTTGCCGGAGCGCAAGGGCGAGGTCGTCTCCCGCCTCCAGGCGCAAGGCAGGATCGTGGCCATGGCCGGTGACGGGGTGAACGACGCACCGGCCCTGGCGCGGGCTCACGTCGGCATCGCCATGGGCAGCGGGACCGACGTGGCCATCCAGAGCGCCTCCATCACCCTGGTGAAGGGCGACCTGCGGGGGATCGCCAAGGCGCGCACGCTCTCTCACGCGACGATGCGCAACATCCGCCAGAACCTGTTCTTCGCGTTCGTCTACAACGCGCTCGGGGTGCCGCTGGCGGCCGGCGTTCTCTACCCGCTCTTCGGCTGGCTCCTGAGCCCGATGATCGCCAGCGCGGCGATGAGCCTGAGCTCGGTGTCGGTCATCGGCAACGCGCTCCGGCTGCGGAAGATGGCGCTCTAGCAGCTCCAGCCGAGTGCTGAAGGTATGTCAGTGGGTGCAGACATACCTTCAGCAGGTCCATCCCCACGCGCGTGCTCTTCATTCGAGGCTCGATGCCGCGCTCGATCGTTGATGATCGGATCTCGACGACGGCACACGAGTGGCTCGGCCGGACGACCGATGGACGCCGAGGTCGACAGAACCGAGACTGCGCCCGCGCGGTGGAACTGCAGCCCGGCCTCCTGCCGGTGAGCCCACGACGCGCCTTCCATGACCAAGACGAAGCAGCCTGAAACGCAAGCCCTGGCGCGGGGGAACTCGCGCGTTCGATGAGCGGCGCCGCCTGGCCGGTGGAGCGGATCCTCGCGCTCGAGGACGCACGCGCGAGGATCCAGACCGGAGAGCTGCTACGTCGAGGGCGCCCGGTTCGTGGTCGCGGCCGTCGACGCGGCGGTCCCGATCCGGAGCGTGGTGGTCGCGCCGCGGCTGCTCAAGAGTCCCATCGGGCAGATGCTGGCGCGGCGACTGAGGCAGCAGGGCGTGCCGTCGCTGACGGTGACGCCGGAGGAGTTCGCGCGGCTCTCGCGCGTGGACGAGCCGCAGGGGATCGGCGCGGTCGTGGCCACGCCATGGCGGCGCTTGCCCGACGATGGGCCGCGCAGGGGCGACGGCTGGCTGGCGGTCGGCCAGGTGCGCTCCCCCGGGAACCTGGGCACGCTCATGCGCACCGCGGCCGCGGCCGGGTTCCGCGGCCTCGTCGTGCCGAGCAACGTCGGCGCCGACCCGTTCCACCCGGCGGCAGTGCGCGCCAGCATGGGCGCCCTCTTCGCGCTCGAGTTGGTCCGCGCCAGCGCCGCCGAGCTCGGCTGGTGGAAGCGCCGCTGCGGCGCCACGTTCGTCGGCGCCTCGCCACACGGCAGCATCGACTACCGCCGCTTTGCGTACCGCCGGCCGCTGGTGCTGGTGCTCGGCAGCGAGCGGAAGGGCTTGAGCGACGAGCAGCGGGCGCTCTGCGACGTGCAGGTGCGCATTCCCATGGTGGGCGGCGACTCGCTCAACCTTGCCGTCGCCGGCAGCATCCTCGTCTACGAGTCGCTGCGCGCTTCGGGTCCACCGACCAGGTCGGTCGCGACGCACGCCGATGGGTGAGTCGGCCTTCCGCTATCCTGGCGCCGCTCGAAGCGGCGGAGGGGTTGCTAAAGATAGGCAGCTACTTTGTGACATGACCGAGCCCTGGGAGGGGTGAACCATGACGGCACGACTGCTTACAGTCAGCGCGCTGGCGTTCTCGGTGGCGGCGGTGGGCTGCGGGACTCCACCGCCCGAGGCGGGCGCCGATGCCTCCACGATGGACGCGGAGACGGCGGGGCCCGACGCCGACGGCCGGCTGGTGATCGAGCCCAGTCAGGTCATCCAAGACTCGACGAGCGGCCAGGAGAGGCGCGAGTGCGTCTTGGACTTCGGGTTCGTCCAGACGGGCGCGCGAGCCACGGCGGCCATCGCACTTACGAATCTGACTGGCACCGATATCGACGTCTCTGCCCTCGCCCTCACGCAGGACCCATCGATGAGAGGCGACGCGTTCTCTCTCGAGGGTCCGCCAGTGGCGGAGATCACCGTGAGGGCGGGGGAGACCGTTCGCGTGCCGCTCGCGTTCCTGCCGACGCTCCTGGGAGGCTACGAGGGGAGGCTCACCTTCGAGACCACCGACGTCGCGCGGGCGACGGGCACCTGCTGGCTGAGGGGCAGCGGTGGCGGCCCGGTCCTCGACGTGGAGCCCACGGGCCCCATCGGCCTGGGCGCCGTCAATGGCGTTGCCACCGGCACGATCACGCTCTCCAACCTGGGCACGCAGATCACCGGGACGACCGAGGACGGGTTGAGGTTCGCGGCTCCCGACCTGACGACCTGCTGCGCCGCGAACGAGCAATGCCCGGACGGCTTCTGCCTGAGGGGCCAGTGCTGGAAGGAGAAGAGGGTGGAGGTGGAGATGCTCGAAGGCAGCGCCGAGAGGCTCACCCTCACCTGGCCGCCCGAGGGCTACCTCTCTACCGGCCTGCCTGCCGGCGCGAGCCTCGAGCTGCTCTACCGGTTCGCGCCGGTCGGCCCCGCGGCACGGAAGGCCAACATCAAGATCCGCTCGACCGACCCCGGGCGGCCGCTGGTCACGATCGAGGTGTCGGGCTCCGGAGTCTGATCGCCGCGCGCCTACTTCTTGTTGAGCGACTGCAGCTTGAGCATGTCGCCGAAGCTCGCCTTGATGCGCAGCAGCCGCGTCAGGTACGCCTTCTCGCCGCTGAGCTCCCCGGCGGACATGGACTTGAGGACCCAGGTGTCCATCTCGTAGCCGATGTCGGGCTTGGGCAACGGCGCCTCGAGCTTCACCGGCTTCTGGGCCTGGCCGTCGACGAAGGTCAGCAGCCAGTGCTCGCCGATGTCCGGGAAGGTGTACTGCATCTGCTTGTTCCAGCCGGCGAAGTTGTGGCGGATGGACTCGAGCCCGAACTTCTGCTGCTCGGTCTCGAGGATGGCCCGGGAGCTCGTCGCCGCGCACGCTCGCGCCCTTCCGCGCCTGGGCACCCGCCGCCTTGGTCGCGCAGCGCCTGCGCTCGCCGAGACGGCCGAGGGCGTGCTCCACCCGCTTGAAAGGGCCGATGCCGCGCGCCTTCTCGACCACCAGGCCGCGCTGGCGCAGGTCGCCGGCGACGTCGGCGAGATCGAGCGACTTGAGGAGCTCCACGCTCTGCAGCCCGGTCGGTACGTCCCAGCCGCGGCGCGCGTAGTAGTCGTCGAGGATCCGCTCGAAGTCCTTGGGGTGAGCCAGCCGGCCCAGCTGCGAGACGATCTTCCGCCCGGGCCCGGTGCCAGCATGTCGGGATCCGCCACGTGGGTCTGCGCCGGCTTCTGGTGCCACTCGTCGGGCAGCCGGTCGTGCTCGCGCGCCTTGAAGCCCTCGCGCAACAGCGCCGCGCGCTGCAGGTTGAAGACCCGCTCGCCCAACTTGTAGAGGTCCGGCTCGGTCCAGGTCTCGCCCAGCACCGCGGACAGGATGCGGCTCTCGAACGATGGGTCGCCGACGTGGTCCGGGCCCTTGGGGACGTCGATGAGCGGGAACATCCAGTCGCACACGCCCATGCTCTCCTTGGCCAGCTGGCGATGCTGGATGCGCCGCGCCGCCTCGGCCTTGCCGTCGAGCGTGGTCATGTCCGCCGCCTCGGCGCTGCCCCAGAACCGCTCGGCGATGCCCTTCACGACGTCGCTGGAGATGTGCGCCTCCGCAACGCCCTTGGCCCAGCTCGACCACTGCGAGAGCACGAGCCCCGCCTCGTGCAGTTGCTGGATGGGCTCGCGGGTCTCGAAGGGCACGAGGAGGGTGTTCACCGTGCAGTAGCGCGGGTCGTAGGGATCGGTGCGGGTGAAGAGCTCCTCGGCCCGCCCGCCGGTCTTCTTGGCCGCGCCGTGGGCCCCCAACGCGAGCAGCTCGCCGAAGCCCTGGCGCAGGGAGGTCATCTTGATCAGCGACTCGATGAACTCCAGGCTGCCGACCTTCGAGAGATCGAGGCCGGTCTGTCTCTCGGTCAGAACGCCCGCAGCGTGGCAGAGCAGCAGCCACTCGATGAGGCCCTGCACCTCCCAGGTGTCAATGCCGAACCGGTCGCACAGCCGGTTGGCGTAGAAGGCGACGTCGTTCTCCTCGCCGTAGTGGCCCCAGGCGTGGTGCATGTAGAAGAACCGCGACTGGCACATGAACTTGCCGGCGTCGCCGTTCGCCGGCGTGTAGCGCACGCGCAGGCAGTGCCCCATGCACGCGTAGCAGGGCATCTTCTGCGTCCGCGGACCGTGGGCCATGAAGTCCATGCCCCAGACCTTGACGTTGCCGCGGCCCAGGCCGCGGATGTGCGCGTCGATCTCCTTGAGCTTGGCGGGGTCCGCCACCGGGACCTTGCGGGTGGTGGTGCCGCGGACGACGACCGCCTTGAGCTTCTTGGCGCCCATGACCGCGCCCATGCCGCCGGAGCAGGAGGCGTCGCCGTCGGCGAAGACGGTGGCGAGCGGGACGCAGTGCTCGCCCGCCGGGCCGATGGCCATGGCCTTGGAGCCGGGAGCGGCGCGCTTCTTGAGCTCGGCCATGGCCTCGACCGTGCCCTGGCCCCAGACGCCGTCGGCGGAGTGGAGCTCGACCTTGCCGTCTTCGATGGAGAGCCAGACCGGTTGGTCGGAGCGGCCCTGGACGACCAGGCCGTCGTAGCCGGCGAAGCGCAGCTCGGCGCCGAAGGAGCCGCCGAGGTTGCCGTAGCAGAAGTGGTCGCGGCCGGTGGGGCCGGAGGCAGGGAAGGGGGACTTGGAGTAGATGCCCCAGCGCGAGCCGCCCAGCCCGTTGGCCATGCCGCACAGGGGGCCGAAGGAGACCACCAGCCGGTTCTGCTCGTCGTCGAAGCGCGCCTCGGGCGGCACCTCGGACCAGTGGATGGAGGTGGCGACTCCGCGGCCTCCCAGGAAGCGCTTGGCGTGCGACTCGGTGTCGAAGGTCTCGGTGCGGCCGGAGGAGAGGTCCACCCGGAGGATCTTCCCGGCGTAGGCGTTGGGGAGGGTCATAGGTGCGCGGAAGCTTCCACGCGGAAATGGGCCTGGTCAACGGCTGTCCATGGCCATGACGCGAGGGACGGGATGGACGGGATGGGCCTCCGTCCGTGTACACTCACCCCCTCCGAATCCCCGGCCGGGGGCGAGAGGGGAAGCCTCAGAAGAAGGACCGACCGCGAAGCGCGGCGCTCACTCGTCTCAGCAAGGCCCCGGCCCAATGCGACTCCACCTTCCCGTCCTCCTTGCAGCCGCGATCCTGCCTGCGGCTCCGGCGTTGGCCCAGTCGGACGACGACGCTTCGGCTGCGCAGGTCCTCGAAGAGCCGGCGGCGCCCTCAGCCCTGAAGCTGGTCGAGAGCGCTCCTCGCGCGCGGCCGTCGCGACCGTCGGTACACCTCGAGCTGGGGCACTCGGACCTCAGCCTGCAAATCGGCGAGTACTTTGCCGCGGTCGGCATGCAGGTCGCGGCGACCTTGTTCGTGACCTACGTCTGCGGCTTCATCGCGCTCACCAGCCAGCAGAACATGACGCGCAACTCCTTCAACGAGATGGTCGGTTGGATGACCGTCATCACCCCCGTGGTCACGGCCATCCCCTCGAGCCTCCTCGCCCACAAGATCTCCAAGCGCTGCCCCGGGAAGGACCATCCGCTGGGGTACACCCTCATCGCCGGGATGCTGACGAGCGCCGCGGTCAACTGGGGCGCGGCGATCCTCGCGACCGGCAACTTCGGCCGGGTGCCGGTCAACCACACCGGCGGCGCGGTGCTCCTGTTCTTCGCCGGCGCGCTGCTTCCGCCGCTCGCCGAGGTGCTGACGCTCAACCTGGGCGCCACGGAGGTCACTGCGGCACCGATGATGTTGAAGGACGGGGCCGGAGCGGCCGTGGGCATGCGCTTCTAGTTCGCGACTGGCTCGAAGACGAGCGGAAGGGGACGCAGATGAGGACACTCAAGACGGTGGTCGGGATGGGGCTGGCCCTCGCAGTCCTGCTGGCGCTGGCGTCACCGCGCGCGTCGGCGGCCGGTGGCGCCTGCCAGGACCAGGACAGCGATGGTTTCGGGCTCGGTTGCGCCAAGGGCGACGACTGCAACGATCTCGATCCGGCGATCCATCCCGGGGCGAAGGAGATCTGCAACGGGCGCGACGACGACTGCAATGGGCTCGCGGACGATTCGCCGGCCTGTCCCGCCCCGGCCCTGGACCGGACTCCGGTGGTGGTCGCGAAGGGCCCGTTCGTGATGGGCAGCGATCGTGGCGCGCCGGACGAGAAGCCGGTGCACACGGTCGACCTCTCGGCGGTCAAGGTTGATCGCCATGAGGTGACCAACGCGCGCTACCGGGCTTGCGTGAAGGCGGGCGTCTGCACGCCGCCGGCGCTCACCACCTCTCACCGACGGGCGCGCTACTTCGACGCGCCGGAGTTCGACGACTACCCAGTGATCTTCGTGAGCTGGCGCCAGGCCGAGCAGTTTTGCCGTTTCGCCGGCGGCCGGCTGCCCACCGAGGCCGAGTGGGAGAAGACCGCACGCGGGCCGGCGCCGGAGGCGCGCGAGTTCCCGTGGGGGAACGAGGAGCCCGACTGCCTGCGCGCCAACCTGGGCGGGGCCAAGGCCTGCGTCAACGACACCGACCGCGTGGGGCGGCGGCCCGCGGGGGCGAGCCCCTTCGGCGCCCTGGACCTGGCGGGAAACGTCTGGGAGTGGGTGGGCGACTGGTACGACGCGAAGTACTACGCCCAGAGCCCGGGGCACGATCCTCAGGGGCCGGCCTCGGGGAACCTGAAGGTGATGCGCGGCGGCTGCTGGGACAGCGGCGCCGCCAACCTGCGCGTCTCCTGCCGCAAGGCCGAGCTGCCCGATGCCTGGGCGGACAACGTCGGCTTCCGCTGCGCGTACCCGGCAGGAGGTGCGCAGTGATCCGCTCGCTCGTCATCGCCTTTGCGGTCGCGCTGCTGGTCCCGCAGGCCGCTCTGGCTTGCGGCGGCTTCTATGGCCAGTCCGTGGAAGTCGCGCCCAACCAGAAGATCGTCGTCGTGCATCGCGACGGGATCGAGACCTACCTGTTCCGCCCCAACTTCTGCGGCAGCGGCAAAGAGTTCGGCGTGATCCTGCCCATTCCTGCGACGCTCACCGAGAGCCCATCCTTGGGGTCGAACGCGCTGTTCGACGAGCTCGACCGCTTCACCGAGCCGAAGAAAGTGGAGGTCTGCCAGCCCATCGGCTGTGGCGGCGGCGGCGGGACGAATTCGGACCGCGCGGCCGGCTATGAGGTGCCGGGCTCGACGGGCGTCAACGTCATCAAGCAGGGCAGGGTGGGGCAGTTCGACTACGTCCTGCTGCAGGCGAGCACGGTGGCCGCCTTCACCGACTGGCTCGACGCCAACGGCTTCCCCCACGCCGCCTCGGAGGCCTACGACTCCTACGTGCAGAGGAAGTGGTACTTCGTCGGCTTCAAGGTGACCGCGAGCACCACCGACCCGCCGCAGGGAAAGAAGCTGTGCGGCGACCTCGGGCCCATCCAGCTCTCCTTCGCGTCCGAGAGCGCGATCGTCCCGGCGCGCATCGCCGCGATCAATACCGTCGCCGGCAGCGGCTACGGGCCCATCTGGCGAGTCTTCCTGGTCGGCCCTGGCCAGAAGAGGATTGCCACGAGCAGCTTCACCGAGACGCTCTACTTCGCAGGGGCGCTGCGCCCGAGTGAGCTGAGCGCCCAGCCGACCCTCGCGTCGCTGGCGCGGGAGAACGAGCGCTTGACGGCCATCGACGTCAGCTTCCCTTCCGGAGGCAGCACCGAAGACATCGTCTTCGAGGACGCGCCCACCTCTGACTTCCGCACTACCAAAGAGGTGTACGTCGACTGCATCGGCGGCTGCGGCGCCACGGACTCGCGTTCGCTGAATCTCGTGGTGGTGGTGGGAGCGGTGCTCGCGCTGTTCCTGACGCTGCGACGCCGCGCCTGAGGGGCGGCCGAAGGTGTTTCGCTTTCCGATGCCGGCGATCCGAGGGTGGCGCTTCCGTTGAGGCCAAGCGGCTGGCACAAGGCCAGCCATCCGTGCCTCAGTGATCGGGATTGGGGTTCAGGCCTGCTTCATCAGCAGGACATGGACGGCCTTCACCACCACGTCGACCCGGTCGCCCTTCTTCAGCTTCAGGTCCGCCAGCGAGTCCAGCGTCATCACCGATGCCATGTCGCCGGGCACTTCCAGGCGCAGGTTCACCTGGCACATCACGCCGCCCTTCTTGATGCCGGTCACCTCCGCCGTGAGCCGGTTCCGCGCACCAATCTTGGTCTTGGCCATCTGCGTCCTCGCTTGGCTGGTTTGTCGATAGGTCGGCTGCCGCTCTCGCATCGGCGGGCACGACCGAGGTACCACGGCGACGTCCTCGGCGCTCAGATGAGGATGCAACGGAAGATCTTGATGTCCGCGACCGAGCGGGTGCTCCGGTTCCCCAGACTGTCGGTCGCGTGCAGCGTGAGGCGGACGACCTGGCCGTAGTAGCAGTCGTTCCCGAGGGCTGCGAAGTCCCCGAGCAGCGACGGGGTGGCGCTGGGCGTCCAGTTCAGGCTCGCCGAGGCGCTTGGCCCCGCGATGACCACCTCGCTGGCGAAGACGGTCTCGCTCTGCGGCCGCAGCGAGGTGGCCTTCCAGGTGTAGGAGATGGGCGTGTTGCCCTCGGGGTCGGTGGCGCTTGCGGTCACCGCGATCGGGACTTCCCAGTCGTACCCGCCGCTGTAGTTGGGAGGCGGGAGGGCACCGAGCGTGATGGTGGGCGGGAGGTTGGCCGGTGGCGGCGTCACGGTGATGGCCACGTTGGCGCTGCTGGTGACGCCCTGGGGATCGGTGGCGCTGAGGGTGAGCGTGCGGGGCCCGGTGGAGCCGAAGGTCACGGAGGTGTTGCACGACGAGCTCGGGAAGCCCGGGTCGGCCGCGCTCGACACCCACCGGCAGGCGATGGCTCCCGGCCCGGGGTCTGCGCCCTCGTTGAGGTCGGTCGCCGACCCGAGCAGCTGCGTCGGCACGCCCTGGGGAATGCTCGCCCCGGCGGCCGGCTGGGAGATGGCCACCACGGGAGGCGAGTTGACCACGACCACGCTCCGGGTGGCGCTCGTCTCCTGGCCCACCAGGTCCTGCGCGGTCACGCTCACGGCCTGGGTCCCCACCGTCGTGAAGCGGTAGGTGGCGACGTTGCCCGACGTCCGCGCCGGCACGGGCGACCAGGAAAGCGGGCAGGCGGAGGGAGGGCAGAAGCCGGCGGCGCTGTACTCGGGGTCGTTGACGACCGAGGTCCCGCTCCACTCCCGGTTGAGCGCGGCGGTGGCCGCCCCGTTCAAGGTGACGGACGGAGGAGCTCCGCCGAGGATCCGGGCGACCGCGGCGAAGGCGTCCACCCGGCGGTCGTTTCCGCCGACGCCCACGCCGCCCACGTGCGCCGTGTCGCGCAGGGTCTCCCACACCTGTCCGGCCGAGAGTCCGGGATTGGCCGCCCAGACCAGGGCGGCCACCCCGGCGACGAACGGCGACGAGAAGCTGGTCCCGCTGACGAGCCGCGCCACGTTGCCGGCGTTGTCGGGGTCCGGCCCCACCCACATCCAGAAGGGCCCGTAGATGTCCACGGTGGCGTCGCCGGCCTTGCTGCCGAAGTTGGAGGCCGGGTCGCGGGCGGTGACGCCGTGGCCCATCCCGCCCACGCAGATGACCCCGGGAAGCTCGCAGGGGACGAAGGTGGACCCCTCGACCACGTCCGCGCCGTTGTCCACGTCCTTGCCCGCGTTGCCCGCCGCGGCGAAGAGCAGCTTGCCGCTCGCCGCCACCACCGCGGTCATCGAGCCGAGCACCTCCGTGGGCGATGGGCACAGGCCCAGGCACGAGGCCTTCACCGCGATGTCCCAGCCGAGGTCCACCTCGAAGCCGAAGCTCATGTTGATGATCCGCGGGTTGCCGAAGACAGTGGAGCCGACGATCCGCTCGAGAGTGGAGATGATCCCGAAGAAGTCGCTCTGGAACGGGACGGCGAGCAGCTCGCCCACGGGCCCGGCCGGCCCCGCGGCGCCGAAGGAGTCGTCGGGCTTTCCCATGGCGCAGGTCGTGACCATCGTGCCGTGCCAGGGACAAGCCGCGCCCCCGGCGCAGGCGAGGAGGCTCGGGGCGTTCCAGTCGCCCGCCACCGAGCGCGCGTCGGGGAAGTCGGCGCTGGGGGCGAATCCGCCGTCGAGGATCATCATGCGGACTCGGTTTCCCAGCTTCCCGGCCCGGCTCAAGGCCTGCCACGCCGCCCCCACGCCGATGTCCTACGCGCTCCCGCGGTTCATGTAGGGCCAGGTGAACGAGTCGGGCATGTAGCCGGAATCGCCGCTCGGGGCCTCGGTGGTGGATCCGGTTGCGATGGCCTGAAGCGCCGGGACGAAGTTGGGCGTGACGGTCATCCCTCCCCCGTTGGCCTCATCGAGGGCGACCGCGAGGAGCTTGGCGGCGTCGGCGCTGGAGACCGTGAATTTCGCCTTCAGGTCCGGCGCGGTCTTGGCCAGGCCGCTGAGGATGGCCTCCAGCGAGGCCGGGCTCGGGTCGAGCTTCACCCGATGGATCGGGGGCTGGTCGCCGACCTTGTCGATGGTCGCCAGCACCGCTCCGCCCCAGCGGCCGAGAAAGCCGTCGAGCTTCGCCTCGTCACCGGTCGCCACCAGCAGCTCTCCCAGCACGAAGTCCATCACCACCCCGCTCTCGCCGCGCATGCGCGCGACCGGCCGGGCGGTGCCTTCGGGCCCGAGGAGCGTGGCGACGTCGGGCCGGAGCGACGAATCGACAGGGAGCTGGACCAGGGCGGTCGCAGGAGGTGGTGTGACGGGCTTCGAGTTTCCACACCCCGCCAGCATCGCGAGAGTGCCAGCCACCGCGAGGATCGGGCGCATCGGGTCCTCCCAGCCCCGGGGGTCCAGGGACAGGGGAATCGATGCGTTCTGCACGAATCGGTTGCCGGAAGACGGAGGGAATTCGGGGGCGGGCCGAAGGCGACGAGCAGCGCGCGAGGTACGCCGGCCCCGGTGCTCAACGAAGCCGGGCTCTTGCTCTGCTCGCCGGGTCGATTCGCAGGTGCCGTGAGGAGTGCGGGAAAGTGTCGCGGAGCGCCGCCGCGGCCTGTCGGCCTAGCCGAGACCGATCTGTGGCGTCGCCTCCGCGAGCGCTAACGACCACTTCTCCTCGGTGAGGTGGGGCGTGATTTCCGGATGGCCGCGACAAGTGCCAGAACCTCGTCGCGCTCCTTGAGCTTCTCGGGCTTCGCGCCAACGAGCCGCCCGAGGATGCGGGGAGCGCTGCGAATCGAGCTCGTTAGTGTCATGGGCGCAGAGCATCCATGGACTCGAGGGCAGAAGGCAGGTCGGGACCTGATCCTCAGCTTGCACGTCCTCTATGGCTGCGCCTCCCGAGCGTCTACCCGGTGCGGAGATTGCGCGGCGCGCGGCCCGGTATCGCTGCTGGCGCAACGCTTCCTCGAGGCACCTGGCGGTTGTCTTTCCTTCGCGTGCATCCCAGGTGTTGGACGGATAGCATCGCTCGCCGGACCGGCGGACCGACGGGGAAAGCAGCAGATCCCAGCGGCGCCTTGAGGGGTAAACAGCATGAGATCTACATCTGCATCCTTCGCCGCGAGCGCGCTGCTCGCGGTCGTGGCCCTGGCCACGCAGCCCCAGGCTCGCGCCGCAGAGGGCAAGCCCACAAAACCCAAGATCGCCGTGCTCGAGCCCAAGGCACGCGGCAGCGTGGACCCCAAGACCATCGACGGGCTCGCCGGAGTGCTGGCGGTCGAGACCGCCAAGCTTGGCCTGCCGGTGACGGCCGGGGCGGACCTCGCGGCGTTGTTGGGCTTCGAGAAGCAGAGGCAGCTGATGGGCTGCAGCGACACCAGCTGCATGGCCGAGCTGGCGGGCAGCCTGGGCGTCCCCTTCCTCATCAACAGCGAGGTCGCGAACGTAGGTGGCGTCTGGCTTGTCTCGATGAGCCTGCTCGATGCCTCCAAGGGTCAAGCCATCCGGCGCAGCAGCGAGCAGGCCGGCAGCGAGCGCGAGGTGGTGGCCGCCACGTTGAAAGCGCTGCGCGAGCTGCTGCAGCCTTTCGCGAAGCCAACAGAGGCGCCAGCGGCACCAGGAACCCCGGCGGCGGCGCCGGCGACCCCCGGCGGGCTCGGGACGCCGAAGGCCAGCGCCGAGACAACCCCGACGACGTCCACCCAGCGCACCCTCGGGTATGTGCTGGACGGCGCGGGGCTTGCCATCCTTGCCGCCGGCGGCATCTGCGGCGGACTGGTACTGGATTCGACGGCCCAGGCCAAGGCCGCGGTCGACCGGCGCGACGCTGCCGCGCTGGCCACCGCCAAATCCGAGGCGCAGCTGCGCATGAACGCGGCGGACGCCCTGTTCATCACCGGCGCGGTGGCGCTGGCCGCCGGCCTGGTCGTCACCTTCACCGCGCCAAGCGCCACGACGATCGTCTCCGTGGCGCCGATGCAGGGCGGCATCGGCCTATCGGCGGCGGGGGTGCTGCCATGAAGAAGGCTCTCATCGCCGCTGCCGCTTTGGCGCTCTGCCCCGGCTGCAACCTCCTCATCGACTTGGACCAATACGTGCTGTCCGACGACGCGGGCGCGGCAGGCACCGTGGACGGCTCGCAGTCCTCGGACGCGGCCTCTGGCAACGTGGTGGACGCAAGCAACGGGGCGGACGCAAGCAACGGGGCGGACGCAAGCAACGGGGCGGACGCGGCTTCGGAGCTGGACGCGGCTCTGGATGCGACCGTCGTCACCGTCGACGCGGGAGGCGCCGACGCTTCAGCCGAGCCGGACGCTGCGTCGGGCCTCGACGGATCCATCCACTCCGACGCCGAAGTCCATCCCGACGCTGAGGTGAACTCCGACGCCGCAATCCACTCCGACGCGGCAGACCTCCCAGACGCGGCGGAACTGGACTCGGATGGCGATGGCGTGGCGGATTCGAGCGACAACTGCCCGTCCGCCGCGAACGCGGATCAGCACGACTTCAACCAGGACGGAACCGGTGACGCCTGCTCGGACGTGGACAGTGACGGGCTGAACGATGCCGTCGACAACTGCCCGGTCTTCGCCAACGCCGATCAGGCCGACACCGATCAGGACCACCAGGGCGACCTTTGCGACTTGGACCTCGACGGCGACGGGGTCAGCAACTCCCAGGACAATTGTCCGGGGATCGCCAATCCCGATCAGGCGAAGACCGGCGCCTGCGCCGGCGGCGCCGGTTTGGGCAACGCCTGCTGCGTGGACGACGACGGGGATGGGGTCCTCGACATCCGGGACAACTGCCCCCTGTTCAGCAATTCGAATCAGGTCCTGCCCGGCGACATGTCCAAGTGCTCCTCCGATGCCGATGGGGACGGCGTCAACGACAGCTTCGACAAGTGCCTGGCGCTGAGCAACCCGCTCCAGCATGACCTCGACGGAGACCGGCGAGGCGACGAGTGCGACAGCGACCGAGACGGCGATGGGGTCGGCAACGAGCGCGATCTCTGTCCGGACTCGAGGAACCCCGGGCAGGAAGACGCGGACCACAACGGTGTCGGAGACGCTTGCGAGGCGTGCGTCGCAGGAGACGATCCGCCCACCTGTGCGTACGGAAGGTACTGCCCTCAAGGCGTCTGCACGGACGTTCCCGCGCCCGCGTGCTTCTCTGCGGCCGGGCGTACCTGGGACGAGAGCACCAAGGGGCCGCTGATCTACGAAATGACCAGCGGCACCGCACAGCCGACGGTCACGGAGTGCATGCCCGGGTACGGCAAGATCTTCGCCACCCTCACGTTCGTGGCGCCCAACGGGGTCGTCGGCGGCGACTGGAGCGCCAAGGCCGGATCGATCCACTTCCTCAAACCCGACGGGACCGGGTTCACGGCGGGGTTCTACGCGAATTTCCCCGTCGCTGGCTCGACCCATGGCCAAATCGTCGCCGGCGTGTGCATGTCGAACCCGCCCGCGACCGCTGCCGGGTGGTCGGTGTACCTCGTCGACGCCCAGGGCATCGCGGGCAACGCAGTGTGTCTCTGATCGGAGCTGCCCGCGAGAGGCCTTGCTGCTGCGCGGGCGGCCGTCAGGGAAAGCAACCGCAGTCCGTGCGCCCGGTATCGAAACCGGCTGATATGCCCTTGCGTTCGGGTCTCCGGCATCGATCCGGGAGCATGTCTGAATGCCGCGGCTAAAGCGGCTGCAATTTGGCCCGGAAGGCACCGTCTCAGCATCGGTTCTATGCAGGCGACAAGGGCGTGGAAGTGCCCGCGCGCAAGCGGGCCTGGTCGACGGTTCTTCGCGGGTCTTGCTGAGCGCGGACCGCAGACGCGAAAGCCGCTACGGTCGAAAGGGTGGACGAGTTTCCAGTCGGGGACGGCCTGTGCTACCCCGCTTGGCATGCGCTTCGGTCCCTGCCTGCTAGTCCTCGCTCTCTCCGCGTGTCCGCCACCGCCGACCTCCCCCGGGGTGGACTCAGGCATTCCCGCTCGGCTCGACGCAGCCACGACGACAGACGCGGCTCAGGTCCAGCTCGATGCCGCGGCATTGCCCGCCGACGCAGCGCAGGCCGGTGACGCCGGGGCGCCCGTCGACGCCGGGGCACGCCGACCCGACGCGTCGGGCGCAGACCTCGATGCAGCCACGGGCGCCGACGCCGCGCCGGGGTGGACCGAGGTCCGCGGCCTGATCCACATGCACTCGGCCTACTCCCACGACGGCTGCGACGAGGAGGGCGTCGACGACGCCGGAGTCGTCAACCAGAGCTGCGTGGACGAGCTGCGCGCGATGCCGTGCGAGAACCACCTGTCCTTCGTCGCGCTGACCGACCACCCCTCGAACATGAAGGCCCACTCGATGCTCGAGGACCTGCTCTACCAGCCTGGAGACGAGCTCGTCCGCGACGCCCAGGACCAGCCCGTCGGCAACCTCGTCACCTGTCCGGACGGCCACCCGGTGCTGTTCATGGTCGGCTTCGAGAGCACCCACACCGCTCCGCTCGGGCTACACCGCGTGCCGCAGGACGAAACGCTCTTCGGCCCGCTGCTCGACAGCGTGCCGCTCGCCGAGGCCCAGGCGCGGGTGCAGGGGCTCAAGGACCTGGGCGCGGTCGCGGCCATCGTCCACTCGGAGGAGACCGACCTGAGCGCCCAGCAGCTGCTCGACTCCGGCGTCGAGGCGATGGAGTGGTACAACGTCCACGCGAGCATCCTCGCGCTCACCGGCAGCGACCAGATCGGCGGCAAGGCGCTGGCGGTGTTCGACCTGCTCAAGAAGTTCGAGCCGTTCCTGCTGGGCTCCAAGTCCGGCGCCGACCCCGACCTGGTCAGCCTGGCGCTGCTGCCCGAGATGCCCATGGGCGGCATCGACAAGTGGAACGAGGTCCAGCGGACGCGCCGGGTGACGGGCATGCTCGGCTCCGACATCCACCGCAACGTCTCGGTCGATCCCGTCTGCTCCGGGGCCTGGCAGTACGTCTGCCAGGGCGCGGCGGCGCTCTATCCCAGCACCTTGACGCTCTTGGTCAACGGCGGCCCGCTGATCCTCAGCGACGGCCAGCGGCTGGACTCGTATGCGCGCATCGGCCGCTAGCTGGAGAACCGGTTGCAGGTCGCGTCGCTGACCCCCGAGGGCTTCGCCGAGGCGCTGCGGTCGGGGCGCAACTATGGGCTCTACTCGGTCTTCGGCGGCGCCGATGGCTTCTCGTTCACCGCCCGCGCCGGCTCCTCGCTGCTGCCCATGGGAGGCGCGGGGCACGGGCCGCTGGAGCTGCGCGTGCAGGTGCCCGCTCGCCCGGTCCAGCTCGACGGAGCGGCGTTCACTCCGGCCCAGGCCGACACCGCGCAGCTCAGGGTCCGCCTCGTCCGCAGCGACGCGTCGGGCCCGGTGGTGGTGCGCGAGACCACGCAGCCCGGCGAGCTGGTCGCGGAGACGGTGAGCGTCCCCGGGCCCTACCACGTGGAGATTCGGATCCGCCCGCTGCACCTCGCCCAGTCGCTGGGCAGCGAGTCGGCGCTGGCGGAACACGACTTCCTCTGGGTCATCAGCAACGCCATCTGGCTCGAACCCTGAGGCCCAGCCCGCACGACTTGCTGCGCCTGAGGTCTGGAACCGGTTGAGCCTCTGGCCGATGCGGCGGGCATGCGACCGCCTCCCGCGGAGAGCGTAGCGGCCCGCCTGGGGCCGTCTTGCGTCAGGCGGCCGCCGCTCGGCGACAAAACCATGACGGCTCGTGACGACCAGACGCCCAGGTGCGGGAGAGGACCGCGGTTTCCAGGCGGGCACGGTTCTTTCAAGGCCGCCTGAACACCTTGCCCAAATGTGCCGAAGAGCGTGGCGCCAAGTGTCGCCAGTGGAGGGGCACCTGATGACCGCGTTCCGGTTGGAGAGAGATGGAGACGAGCGGGAGTGCACGGTCGCGGTCGAGTCCGACCTGCTGGCCAAGGTCGTCCCAGACCTGAAGATGGCCCTGGCCTGCGAGCTCGCCGCCGGCGTCCTCGAGGTCCGGTTCGACCTGCCCCACACCCAGCGCCTCGATCCCAGCGCGCTCGGCCTGCTGCTGGCCCTGGCCAACAGCCTCGAGGCGGCGCACGGGCGGGTCGAGGTCTGGCGCGTCCAGCCCAAGCTCCTGAAGGTCTTCCACCGGCTCGGTCTGGCCGAGCGGCTCAACGTCCGAGGAGCGTGATCGCTGTGGCAACCCACCATGAGCACTCAATCGACGACGAGGCGTTGAGGGAGTTCATCAACGAGTCGCGTGAGCACCTCGCCGACATGGAGGCGAGCCTCCTGAGCATCGAGGCCGCTGGCGCCGACATCGACGTCGAGCTCGTCAACAAGGTCTTCCGCGCCGCCCACTCCATCAAAGGCGGCAGCGCGTTCTTCGGCTTCAACAAGACCAAGGAGCTCGCCCACAAGGCGGAGACCGTGCTGGACATGCTCCGCTCCGGAGCCATGGTGCCCAACGGCGAGGTCGTCAATCTGCTCCTCGCTGCGTTCGACCGGCTCGGGCAGATGGTCGACGACCCCGCGCGGAGCGAGGCGGCGGACATCAGCGACCTGGTCGGTGGCCTCGGCGCGCTGGCGTCGTCCTACAAGGGCGACCGCACTCCCGCGCTCGCCGCGCCGCCCGCCCCGCCGCAGCCAGCGGCCCCGGTCCTTCCGGCTCCAGTCACTTCGCCTGCGACGTCCGAAGCCCCGTCCGACCGGTACGTCTACGAGCTGAACCTCGACCTCGTCCACGACCTGGAGATGGAGGGCAAGAGCCTCGAAGGCTTCTGCGCCAACCTCGAGGAGCATGGCGAGGTCCATCACTGCAGCCTCGACCACGCCGCGGTGGGCCCGCTCGACGCCCCCGGACCGATGCGCGTGCCAGTGCGGGTGGTCTACTCCTCCGTCCTCGCGCCGGACCAGGCGATCGACCGCATCGACCTGCCGCGGGACCGGATGCGGCTCACGCGAGCGCCCGCCTCCTCGGCGACGGGAGCGGATCGCCCCGTCGAAGCGGCTCCGGAGCCGGCCGCCACGCCAGTCCCCGCACCGGTCTACCCCGCACCCACTGAACCGGAGGTCGCTGCTCCGACCGTCGCTTCACCTTCCGTCGCCGCGCCGGTCGTCGTCGCGCCGGCCGTCGCTGCAGCCGTCGCGCCGGCGGCGCCCCCGAGCGAAGAGCCAGCGGCGCCGGCCAAGCCGCAGCCGGCCGTCGCGGCCCGCAGCGGGGTTGAGGAGACCCTCCGGGTAGACGTGGGGCTGCTCGAGAACCTGATGAACCTCACCGGCGAGCTCGTGCTCAGCCGAAACCAGCTGCGGGCCGCCGTCGCCCAGCGCGACACGCAAGCGCTCTCCCTGGCCGAGCAGCGCCTGGATCAGGTGACCGCCCAGATCCAGGACGTGACGATGGAGACGCGCCTCCAGCCGCTGGGCACCCTGTTCGGCCGGGTGCCGCGCCTGGTGCGCGACCTCTCCCAGTCCCTGGGCAAGGAGATCGCGGTCGACCTCCGCGGCAAGGACGTCGCGCTCGACCGGAGCATCATCGAGGGGCTGTCGGACCCGCTCACGCACCTGGTGCGCAACGCCGTGGACCACGGCATCGAGCTGCCGGCGGAGCGGCTGAAGGCCGGCAAGCCCGCTGCCGGCAACCTGCGCATCGAGGGCCGGCACGAGGCTGGCCAGGTCGTCCTGGAGATCGAAGACGACGGCAAGGGCATCGACGTCGCCAAGGTCAGCGACGTCGCGCTGCGCAAGGGGCTGGTGTCGGCGGAGCGCCTGCGCGGGATGTCGGAGCAGGAGAAGCTGGCGCTCATCTTCCTGCCCGGGCTCTCCACCGCGGCGCAGGTCACCGACGTGTCGGGGCGCGGCGTGGGGATGGACGTCGTGCGCACCAACCTCGACCGCCTCGGCGGAAAGATCGAGATCAAGAGCGTGGTGGGGAAGGGGACGCTGCTGCGCGTCAAGCTCCCGCTCACGTTGGCCATCATCCCCTCGCTCATCGTCTCCATCGAAGGCGAGCGCTTCGCCATCCCGCAGATCAACGTCGACGAGCTGCTGCGCGTCCGCGCCAAGGAGGTGCAGAAGCGCATCGAGGTGGTGGGCGGCACCGAGGTGCTGCTGCTGCGCGATCGCATCCTCCCGCTGGTGCGCTTCAGCGACTTCCTGGGCATCGTCCCCACCTACATCGACCCGGTGACGAAGCGGCGCGAGGTGGACCGGCGCAAGGCGCTGGCCGACCGGCGCTCCCCGCGGCGCAGCCTGGACGGCAAGGAGCCGCCGGTGTCCGCGCAGGAGGCGGCCGCGCGCGAGCGGCGCTCCGGCGTGGACCGCCGCGACCGCGCCGACGGGGCTCTGGAGATCGCGGTGGTGACCACCGGCATCACCACCTACGCCCTGGTCGTCGACTCCTTCCACGACACGGAGGAGATCGTCGTCAAGCCGCTCGGCCGCTACCTGAAGGGCCTGAGCGAGTATGCGGGGGCGACCATCCTGGGAGACGGCAAGGCCGCGCTCATCATCGACGTGGCCGGCCTGGCCGCGAAGGTCGAGCTGGGCGCCGTCTCGGCCAGCGCGCGCGCCGTGGAGCACGCCGAGACCGCCGAGCGCGAGCGGCTGGCGGCCCTGCACTCCCTCATCACCTTCCGCAATGCCCCGGACGAGCTGTGCGCCGCGCCCCTGTCCATCGTCCAGCGCATCGAGCGCGTCTCGCCGTCGCAGGTCGAGGAGGCCGCGGGGCGCAGGACCATCCAGTACCGCGGAGCGCTGCTGCCCGTGGTCGCGCTGGGGGACCTGGCGCCGATCAAGCCCATCGGCCCGGTGAAGGAGCTGGCCATCATCGTCACCAGCGTCCACGGCCACGACGTGGGCCTGCTCGGCGCGATGCCGGTGGACGTGGTGGAGACCAAGGCGGTCGCCGACACCTCCACCCATCGTCGGCCGGGCATCTCCGGCTCCACGCTCCTGCGCGAGCAGATGGCGCTGCTGGTGGACGTCGTGGAGCTGGTCGACGCGGCCTACCCGGAGTGGAGGCGCGACGCGGTTCCTCTGGAGGCCGTCGCGTTGGTGCCGCAAGGCGGCCTGGGCGTGCTGCTGGCCGAGGACTCGGACTTCTTCCGCGGGCAGGTCAGGCGGCTCTTGCAGGAGAACGGCTACACCGTCTTCGAGGCTCCGGACGGCGAGTCGGCCTGGCAGCTCCTGCTGGATCACCTCGAGGAGATCCGCGCGGTGGTCACCGACATCGAGATGCCCAACCTCGACGGCCTGGGTCTGACGCGGCGCATCCGTGCCGAGGCGCGGACCGCTCCGCTGCCGGTCATCGCGCTCAGCTCGCTGGCGGCGAGCGAGGACGTGGAGAAGGGCAGCGCCGCGGGCGTGGGCGACTACCTGGTCAAGCTAGACCGCGAGGGGCTGCTGGAGAGCCTGCGCAAGCGGACCCAACAGGATTCGTGAACCCGCGAAGGAGCGCTCGCTCGAGTGAAGACCCCGACGCCGCCGTCGCCGACCTCAGCCAGGGCGGCAAGACCCTCACCAGCCAGTTCCGCCTCCAGGAGCTCTCGGAAAGCCCCGCCATGACGACGACCCAAGACCCCGCTCGCAAGTCCGACGGCGAGGAGCACCTGGTGGCGACCTTCCTGCTCGGCGACGCCGCCTTCGGCGTGGCCGCCGGGGAGATCCAGGAGGTGGTGCGCCCCGGCTTCATCACGCCGGTGCACCACGCCGCCTCCCACGTGGTCGGCATCCGCAACCTGCGAGGCCGCATCGTCACGGTCATCGACCTGGGCGCGTGGCTGCAGCTGGGGGGCGCGACCGCGGGTCCCGAGTCGCGCGTGCTCATCGTCGAGTGGCACAACGAGTCGCTGGGCGTGCTCGTCGACCGCGTGGCGGACACCATCGCCGTCGACCCCGCCGCCATCGAGCCGGCGCCGGGCAACGTGCACGGCGTGCAGGCCCGCAACCTGCGCGGCGTGTTCCGCGGGGTGGAGAGGCTGGTCGCGCTGCTGGACCTGGGCGCGGCCCTGGACACGAGCCACTAGACGCCGCCGCGACGGCGCGGCGGCACACCACGGTCGAACGACACCCATGAGCCCGCGCGTCCTCGTCGCCGACGACTCGAAGCTGTCCCGCCGCGTCGTCTCAGACGGGCTCGGGGCGGAGCCGGGCGTCGACGTCGTCGGCCTGGGCGGGCGCAGCACCTCGGTGGGGAAGGGGGCGCGGCCATGATCCCCATCACCCGCGAGGAGCTGGGGGTCTGGTCGAAGCTCGTCTGGGAGCTGTGCGGCATCGTGCTCGACGACAGCAAGGGCTCCCTGCTGGAGACGCGCCTCGCGGCGCTGATGAGCGAGCAGAAGGCGGTGAGCTACTCCGAGCTCCACCGAAAGGTCCGCGACGACCCGGGCCCGAAGCTGCGCCAGCAGGTCGTCGACGCCATCGCCACCAACGAGACCTCGTTCTTCCGGGACACCTCGCCGTTCGAGCTCTTGCGGCACAAGCTCGTGCCCGAGCTCGTCGACCGCCGGCGCCGGCTGGGGCTGCGGCCCGTGCCCCTGCGGATCTGGAGCGCCGCCTGCTCGACCGGGCAGGAGGTCTACAGCACCGGCATCGTGCTCAAGGAGCTCCTGGGCGACCTGACCGGCTACGACATCCGCATCCTGGGCACCGACATCTCCAACCGCGCCATGGCGGCCGCCAGCTACGCCTACTACAGCCGCGCCGAGCTGGAGCGGGGGATGCCCGCGGGCCACGTCGCGCGCTACTTCGTCCCGGTCGGCGACCAGTGGAAGGTGCGCGACGAGATCCGCGCGATGGCGACCTTCCGCACCCTGAACCTCTTGCAGCCGTTCTCGTTCCCGGCGCCCTTCGACCTCATCTTCTGCCGCAACGTGGCCCTCTACTTCTCCGAGGCGGACCGGAGCCGCCTCTACCGCCGCCTGGCCGAGGTCCTCGCGCCCGACGGCTACCTGCTCATCGGCGCCACCGAGTCCATCGGCGCGCTCTGCCCCGAAGCTCGAGCCCCAGCGCCACCTGCGCTCGGTCTTCTACCAGCGCAAGAGCCGGCCCTCGGGAACGCTTCCCGGAGGCGTCGCCTGAGGCGAGCGGGCCGGCCTTCTGCTCGATTCGGGGCTCTCACTGCGCGGACTCCACCATCCCCGCGCGCTCACGCTCTTGCGGCTCGATTCGCGCAGCCCCGCAACCGTAGCCCGGTGAACAGTGTCTGCCTGGGCGGGCCGTTGGCCATCAACAACGAGAGTGACCGCCGGAATGATGGGGCGCTTCGACTCCAGCGCGTCAGGTGAGCCATGGCCCCGCCCAGAATTGCGTCCCGGACCCGACCCGGTGCCTCGCCGGCCCGCGGGGGAGAGATGGGGGCGCTGCTGCGCTCGCGGGACTGGCGCGGAACCGCGGTCGGTGCAGCCAACGGCTGGTCGCCAGCGCTGCGCGCGGCGGTGGACCTGGTCACGGCCAACGGCCGCCCGATGCTCCTGTGGTGGGGCGCTGGCCTCACGCAGTTCTACAACGACGCCTGCCGGGACTTGCTGGGCGAGCTGCATCCGGGCGCGCTGGGGGAGCCGGCCGCCACCAGCTGGGGGAACGACTGGTCCCGCCTCGGCCCGCTCGTCGAAGCGGTCCTGCGCGGCGGCCCGCCGACCTCGGTGGCGGACGTCGAGCTGAGGACTCGATCCCGCGGCTCGGCTTGCTTGAGCCCCGTCCCCGACGACACGGCGGAGGACGGCGTCGGCGGCGTCCTGGCGGTCTTCGACGACGCCTCGGCCGAAAGCGGCGTCGAGGAGGAGCTGCGGCGCTCGCGCGGCGCCCTGAGCGCCGTGCTGGCGGCCGCGCCCGCCGGCATCCTGCTGGCGCAGCCCGACGGGCTTGTCACCTGGAGCAGCTCGGTCGCTGAGCGCCTGCTCGGTGGGCCGGCCAAGGGCGATCGAAGCGGTCCCACGGGCGCCTACCACTTCGAACGGCTGGACGGCACCGCGGTCCCGGTCGAGGAGCTTCCGCTGCGGCGCGCGCTCGCCGTGCAGGCGGCCGCCGTTCAGGAGCTGGTGATCGTGCGCGCAGACGGCAGTCGCGTGACGGTCTCGGCCAACGCTTCGCCGCTCGTCGCAGAGGACGGGAGCGTCCAAGGGGCCATCTGTGTCTTCCAGGAGGTGACCGAGCGCAAGCAGGCGGAGGCGGCGCTGCGCCAGGCCCTGGCCGAGGCCGAGGAGGGGCGCCGGGTCCTGGAGGCGATGATGGACAGCATCCCGGAGGGCATCGCCATCGCCGGCGGCCCTCCCGACTTCCCCATCGTCCGCATCAGCCGCCAGGGGTGGGCGATGGAGGGCGGGGTCCGGCCGGGGATGACCGGGGTCTCCGCGGGGCACCACCAGGTCGCCTGGAACATCGTCCACCCGGATGGCAGCCGGCCGCGGCCGGAGGAGATGCCGCTCTATCGCGCTTCGCGCCACGGGGAGGACGTGCGCAACGTCGAGTTTGCCCTGCTGCAGCCCGACGGCGGGATGCTCCCGGTCCTGGTGGACGCGGTGCCCATCCGCGACGCCGGCGGGCAGATCGTCGGGGCCGTCAACTGCTGGCGCGACATCCGCGAGCTCAAGCGGGCGCAGGACGCCATCCGCGAGAGCGAGGCGCGCCAGGTGCTGCTGCTGATGTTCAGCGACGCGCTGCGGCTGCTGCGGGACGCCCGGGAGATCCAGTCGCTCGCCTGCCAGGTCCTGGCCCAGCACCTGGAGGTGGAGCACGTCTACTTCGCCGAGCTCGATTGGCGGCGCCAGCACAGTCGGGTGAGCGCCGAGTACCCTCCTGCGCCGGTCTCCGGAGCGTCGGAAGGGCAGCCGTTCGGCGAGCATGCCGAGGCGTTCGAGCTGCTGCGGCGCGGCAGGCCGCTGTTCGTCGACGACGCCACCGCAGGGGCGGCGCAGGTCTCGCCCGCGGCCCGCGCGTACGGCCAGAGCAGGGGGCTCGGGGCGTGGGGAGCGGTGCCGCTCGTGAAGGGCGGCGAGGTGAGCTGGTGCCTGAACGTCGAGAGCCACCGGCCGCGGACCTTCACCGACGAGGACGTCGCCCTGGTCGCCGACGTCGCCGAGCGGACCTGGGTGGCGGTGGAGCGCGCCCGCTCCGAGGAGGAGCTGCGCGAGAGCCGCGCTCGGCTCGAGGAGGCCGACCGGCGCAAGGACCACTTCCTGGCCGTCCTCTCCCACGAGCTGCGCAACCCGCTCACCCCGGTCAAGAACGGCCTCTACGTCCTCGCGCACGCCCCGCCCGGCAGCGACCAGGCCCGGCGGGCCCAGCTGCTCATCGGCCGCCAGGTGGACCAGCTGACCCACCTGGTGGACGAGCTGCTGGACGTCACGCGCATCAACCGCGGGAAGGTCCAGCTGCAGCGCAGCCTGCTGGAGCTGACGCTGCTGGTGCGGCAGACGGTGGAGGATCACCACTCGCTCTTCGATGCTTCGGGGCTGAAGCTGTCGCTCTCGGCGCCCGCCCGGCCGGTGGTGGTCGACGCCGACCCTCACCGGGTCGCGCAGATCGTCGGCAACCTGCTCCTGAACGCCGCGAAGTTCACCCCCCGCGGCGGCCGCGTGGCGGTGGAGGTGGCAGCCGACGAGCCCTTGGGCCGGTGCGAGGTCCGGATACGGGACAGCGGCGTGGGGCTGGAGCCCGCGATGCTCGACCGGCTCTTCGAGCCCTTCATCCAGGCGGACGCGAGCCTGGACCGCAGCAAGGGGGGCCTGGGGCTGGGGCTGGCGCTGGTCAAGGGCCTGGTCGAGCTCCACGGGGGAACGGTGGCGGCGCGCAGCGCGGGGCTGGGGCAAGGCGCGGAGTTCACGGTGCGCCTGCCGCTGGCCTCGGGAGCGGGAGGCGCCGTCCAGGCCGCCGCGCCGGCGCCGGCGCTCCCACGCCGGCGCATCCTCATCATCGAGGACAACGTCGACGCGGCCGACAGCCTGCGCGAGGTGCTGGAGCTCGACGGTCACGAGGTCGCCGTCGCCAACGACGGCCCCGCGGGCCTCGCGCTGGCGCGGCGAACGGGCCCCGACGTGGTGCTGTGCGACATCGGGCTGCCGGGGATGGACGGCTACGCGGTGGCCCGCGCCTTCCGCCTGGACGAGGCGCTGCGGCACGTCCTGCTCGTGGCGCTGAGCGGCTACGCGCAGCGCGAGGACATGGAGCGGGCGGCCGCGGCGGGCTTCGACCACCACCTGGCCAAGCCTCCCAACCTCGAGAAGCTGGAGGCGGTCCTGGCCGGCGCCCCCCGCTCACCGGGCGCATCGGCCGCACCGGGCTCGGGGGCTCAGCCGTCCTCGCGCTCGTCCGCGCCCGTGTCGCCCACGGGGTGGCCGGAGTCCACGGTGGAGTAGCCGCCGACGCAGTCGAGCTCGCGCCGGAAGGACTGGCTGCCCAGCGTGTCCACCAGCCTCTCGATGCGGGGGTCGGTCGCGAGCTCGCGCGGGAAGACCAGGTCGAAGCGCTCCTCGGCCAACGGGATGAAGTCCAGGCCGAACGCCAGGGCGGCGCCGCGGATGGCGATGCCGGCGTCGGCCGCGCCCAGGGCGATGCGCTGGGCGACCTCCAGGTGGCCGCTGGCCGTGGGCCCGGCCGGCCGCAGCCGGTCGGCGCGCAGGTGCTGCCCGCGCAAGGCGCGCTCCAACAGCCGGTGCGCTCCGGCGCCGCTCTCGCGGGCGACGAAGCGGACCTTCGGGCGCAGCAGGTCCGCGGCGGTGCGCAGCTTCAGCGGGTTGCCCGCGGCGACCACGATGCCCTGCTCCCAGGTGGCGAGGTTGACGAGCAGCATGCGCCGGTCGGGGAAGCGGCGGCGCACGAGCGGGACGTTGTAGCGGCCGGTGGCCTCGTCGAGGAGGTGGATGCCGGCGACGTGGATCTCGCCGCGGGCCAGCGCGTCGAGGGCCGCGGTGCTGGGGCCCTGGACCCAGGAGAGGCGGACGCCGCTGGGCTCGCCGCGCAGGCGGGCCGCGAGCAGGCCGAGGGCGGGGGCGCAGCCCATGACGACGAGCTGCTTGCGGGCGAGCTCCAGGTCGGAGAGCGCCTCGACGCGCACGGTCTTTCCGCGCCGGCGCTGGCGCGCAAGGTGCGCCAGGCCGTCGGCGGGCATCAGGGGCCCGTCCGGTCCGCGGGAGGAGAGCGGGTGGGCGACCCAGCGCCCGTCGATCTCCGCCAGGACGACGCGGGAGGAGCCTCCGGGAGGCAGGTCCAGGTCGGCGGCGGCGCCCGCGAGCCGGGCCTCGACCTCGGGGGTCGCGCCCTCGAAGTGGAAGAGGGTCTCGACGCGCACCCCCAGCGCCTGGGCGAGGCGCAGGGCGACGTCGGTGCCGGGGACCGCGGCGCCGCTCTCGATGGCGATGAGGGCCTGGCGCGAGAGGGAGACGCGGCCGGCGAGCTCGGCCTGGCTGAGCTTGCGGGCGAGCCGGAACTCACGCAGCGAGCATCCGATTCGGGGGGAGGCTTTCGGTGTCATGTGCGCTTGACCATAGAGCAAGGCGGCTTGAGCCGCATCCGGCGATGGCTTAACAGGGACGACATGAACCGACCCCTGCTGTTCGCGCTGCCTTGCCTTCTCCTCGCCGCCGCTTCGCTGGGATCAGGCTGCCAGCGCAGCGCACCGACCTCGGCGGTTCCCATCCGGGTCGCGGCAGCGGCGGATCTCACCGCGGCCTTCGAGGAGATCGGCCGGCAGTTCGAGGCCGAGACCGGGGAGCGCGTCGTGTTCTCCTTCGGCGCCACGGGACAGCTGGCGAGGCAGCTCGAGCAGGGAGCGCCGTTCGACGCCTTCGCCGCGGCGAGCCTCTCCTTCGTGGACCAGGTGGTGGCCGCCGGCGCCTGCGACGGGTCGACCCGGAGCGCCCACGCCCGCGGGCGCCTCGCGCTGTGGACGCGGGGCGAAGCTCCCAAGGCGCTCCCGGGAGCTCGCGGAGCCGCGGTTCGTGCACGTGGCCATCGCCAACCCCGAGCACGCCCCGTACGGCGCCGCCGCCCGGCAGGCGCTCGTCACCGCGGGCTTGTGGGAGGGCCTGCGCGAGCGGGTGGTCTACGGCGAGAACGTCAGGCAGGCGCTGCAGCTCGCCGAGACCGGGAACGCCGACGCGGCCATCGTGGCCCTCTCGCTGGTGGTGCAGAAGAAGGACGGCCGGTACCTCCTGCTCGACGAGTCGCTCCACCGGCCGCTGGAGCAGGGCCTGGTCGCCTGCCGCAAGGGCGAGCGCTTCGAGGGAGGCAAGGCCTTCGTCGCCTTCGTCGGCAGGCCCGGCGCCCAGGCCACGATGCGCCGCTACGGCTTCGGGGCCCCGGGCGGGGCGGCGGGCGCGCCATGAGGTGGGACGCGCTGCTGCTGTCGTTCAAGGTCGCGAGCCTGGCCGTGTGCATCGCGGCCCTGCTCGGGGTGCCGCTCGCCGGGGTGATGGCGCGCCGGCGCTTCCCGGGGCGCGACGTGCTCGACGTCCTGGTCACCGCGCCGATGGTCCTGCCGCCGACCGTGCTGGGCTACTACCTGCTCGTGGTGCTCGGGCGCAGCAGCGCCCTCGGGGGCGCCTTCGAGTCGCTCACCGGCTCGTCGATCGTCTTCCGGCCGTTGGGCGCGGTGGTGGCGGCGACGCTCGGGGCCCTCCCGTTCGTCATCAAGTCCTCGCGCGCGGCAATCGAGGACGTCGACGAGCGGCTCCTCGGCGCGGCGCGCACCCTGGGGGCCGGTCCGGTGCGGACGTTCGTGCAGATCGTGTTGCCGCTGGCGAAGGGCGGCATCGTCGCCGGGCTGGCGCTGGGGTTCGCCCGCGCCCTGGGCGACTTCGGGGTGACGCTGATGGTCGCCGGGAACATCCCGGGCCTGACGCAGACCGGCTCGCTCGCCATCTACGACGCGGTCCAGGCGGGTCGCGACGGGCAGGCGCTGGGCATGGTCGCCGTCATGAGCTCGCTGGCGGTGGTGTTGCTCTATGGGGTGGTGAAGCTCACGCCAGGGAAGCGCCATGGGTGGTGACGGGCAAACCTTGGAGGTGGACGTCGTCGTGGACGGCGAGGCCGGGGGGCCACCACGGCTGCAGGCGACGGTCGAAGCGCCGCCCGGGGTGACGGTCCTGTTCGGCGCGTCGGGCGCCGGCAAGAGCACGTGCCTGGTGACGATCGCCGGCTTGCTGCGCCCGAGTCGGGGCCGCATCGCGCTGGGCGGCGAGGTCCTCGTCGACGTCGCCCGCGGGATCCACCTGCAGCCCGAGCGCCGCCGAGTCGCGCTCGTCTTCCAGTCCCTGGCGCTCTTCCCGCACCTGACCGCGCTGGAGAACGTCGGCTTCGGGATGCCGCGCGCGCGGCGGCGCCAGGAGCGTGCGGCCCAGGCGCACCACTGGCTCGAGCGGATGCGCGTGGCTCACCTGGCCGCTCGCCGACCCGCGACGTTCTCCGGCGGGGAGGCGCAGCGGGTGGCCATCGCCCGGGCGCTGGCCAGCGAGCCGCGGGTGCTGCTGCTCGACGAGCCCTTCTCGGCGATGGATCTGCCGCTGCGGCAGGAGCTGGGGCGCGAGCTGTCGGCGCTGGTCGAGGAGCTGCGCCTGCCCACGGTCCTCGTCACGCACGACCACGACGATGCCCGGAGGCTGGGGGCGCGGATGGTGGTGCTCAGCCAGGGGCAGGTGGTTGCGCAGGGCAGGCCAGCCGAGGTGCTCGCGGCGTCTTGAGGCCGGCGGACTCGACACCCCGAGCTCGTCGAGGGGCCAGCCCGGCAACGCTGCGCGCTGCCGATCGGCACCCCGAGCTCGTCGAGGGGCCAGGCCGGCATCGCAGCGCACCTGACCGCGTGCTCAGACAGAGTCGTCCGGCAGCAGCGTCCAGCCGATGGCGTCGCGGTCGGCCTGGCTGGCCTTGTCGGTGCCGTCGACGAGCATCGCGCGGGCCTCGGCCAGCAGCGCGGCGGACTCGTCGTAGATGCCGGCCCAGCTCTCGAGGGCCAACCCGCGCTGGGGCAGGGCCTTGCCGACGACCTTCAGCGCTCGGCCGAGCGGCACGTGCTTGCGGTACTTCACCTCCAGCTTGGCGGTGAAGACCGTGCGGGGGCTCGCCGGGTCGCCCAGGTACACGCGGGCGCAGGTCTCGTCGAGGATGGTGGCGACGACGCCGCCGTGGAGGACGCCGGGGTAGCTCTGGAAGTGGTCGGCCACCGTGAAGCGGCACTCGACCACGCCCTGCTGCGGCTCGTGGAAGACGAGCTTGAGGCCGACGGGGTTCTCCACCCCGCAGATGAAGCAGTGGCGGGAGTTGGGTTGCTTTGCCATGGCGCCGTTCTACCGGGTTTTTGACTACGATGTGGGCCGCCTGACACTGCCCCGCCTGAGGGAGAAGCCGACATGATCAACGAGCCAGTCCGAGCCACGTTCACCGAGTTCAAGCTGCCGTCCAGCCTCGAGCCGCGGGACGCGACGGTGGCCATCCCGGTCTCCAACGGCATGCAGCAGCGCTACTTCTTCATGAACATGCAGACGGGAAAGGGCCTGCAGGTCTGCTACCCGCACCGCGCCGGCCTGGCCACCCGCGAGGCGCTCTCCTACCTCGAGCACCTGACCACGTTCGTGATGAGCCCGAACCACTGGGTGCTGCCGCGGGTGCGCGCGGCGTTCCGGCGCTTCCACAACGGCATCTCGTTCTTCGAGCTGCTGTTCAAGGTGCTCAAGCCGCACGGCATGACCTACCTCGGCAACGAGCGGTTCCTGATCTCGCTGTGGTCGGCCTCCATCTTCTTCGTCATCGACCTCAAGCAGAGGCGGATGGAGATGCACATGGAGCACCCGGACCGCCGCGACGTCTTCTCGACCTACCAGTACTTCGACGACGAGGCGAACGAGACCTACTTCGCGACGCAGCTGGGCGTGGACGAGTGGTACAAGCACGACAAGGAAGCCATCCACTACGACGTGCCGGTCAGAGATCAAGAAGTACAACTGGGACACCGACCAGACGACCGAGATCTGGCGCGGCGACTTCGAGACCGACACCCACTACCTCCAGCTCAACCAGGACAAGAGCCGGCTGGCGCTGGTGAACTTCGGCGACTTCTACGACGAGAAGCACCAGCTGATGCCGTCGAAGATCCTGGTCCTCGACCTGAAGACCAAGAAGGAGTGGCGCATCGACAACAGCGGCTGGCAGCCCACCGCGCACGTCGACTGGGACCCGGTCGATCCTGACGTCGCCTACTTCTCCTGCCACAACGGCGTCATCGGCCCGGTCGCCGACAAGTGGCGCTTCCTGAAGAAGCGGCAGTACCACTGGAACATCTTCGGCCCGGCCTCGGTCCACAAGTACAAGATGACCCCGAGCGGCCCGAAGAAGGCCGGCATCTTCACGCACCCGGACATGGAGCGCCTGACCATCCACAAGGTCTTCATGCACCGGGGCAAGAAGCTCATCGCCTGCACCGGCTTCCCCAACCACCTCTTCATCGCCAACGCCCAGACCATGAAGCTGTGGAAGCGCTACGAGGTGAAGAACGCCTGCGGCGAGTGCACGGTGATGGGCAGCCTCTTCCCGTCGCCCGACGGCGAGAAGCTCTACCTGTCCACGACCAGCGACGGGCAGGGCGCGTTCCAGGTGGTGGATGTGGCGACGGGCAACGTGGACCTCCTCCACGACGTCGGCCCCGTCTCCGATCCGTTCAACCACATGACCGCGGTCAGCGGGACGGCCTGGTAGGCGCCGACACCCCGAGCTGGTCGAGGGGGCCGGAGCGTGCGGAGCAACCGGGGTCCGCTGAGAGCGCGAAGCAGCCGTCTTCGCGGATCGCCGGCCAGCTGGCCGGCCGGCAGGGTCGAAAGCGCCTACTTGACGTGGTGACCGCTTCTCACTTGAGCAGCCCGAGCGTGTGGACCGCGCTCCAGGCGGCCCAAAGCCCGAAGACGAGGAAGGCAACGCCCGCCGCCCTCTTGACCCAAACCATCGGCACGCGCTTGGCGACCTGAGTCCCAATCAGCAGCCCGATGAGCGAGACCAGCCACAGCGCCAGCGTCGAGGCTGCGAACACGGTGACCGGCGAGCCGAGCTCCGCGGCGAGGCTCGCGGTCGCCAGCTGGGTCTTGTCGCCCAGCTCGGCGAAGAGGATGAGCGTGAAGGCGGTCGCCACCGGGCCGCGGGCCTTGCCGTTCTTCAGCCCGCCCTCCTCTTCGTCCTCGTCGTCGTCCTTGCCGAGGAGCGTCGTGGCGCCGAAGAAGAGGAAGAGCGCCGCGGACCCGGCCTGGATCCAGCCCAGCGGCACCAGCTTGAACAGGCCCTGGCCCACCACGACTGCAAAGGCGTTGAGCAGCGCGAACGCCCCGGCCAGCCCGACGAACGCCTTCTTCCAGGGGTAGCGCGCGGCGAGCGCCACGGCGGTCAGCTGGGTCTTGTCGCCCAGCTCCGCCAGGAAGATCATCCCGAAGGTCGAGAGGAAGACTTCGAGGCTCATGGGGCGACGGCACCGGTGCCCGCGCCCGCCAGTCCCAGCTCTCCGCGGATCTCGTCCATCGCCTGGATGCACAGGCCCAGGAAGTCGTCGAGCTCGAGGTCGAGCAGCTCCTTGCAGGCCTTCATCTGCTCGCGGTTGATGGCCGCGGAGAAGCGCTTGTCCTTCATCCGCTTCTTGACCGAGTCGGCCGAGAGATCGGAGGTCGACTTCGAGGGCCGGATGAGCGCCGCGGCGGTGATGAAGCCGGTCGTGGGGTCCACGACCCACAGCGCCTTGTCCAGGCGCGTGACCCGCGTGGCCTTGTCGTTGTGGCCCAGCACCGCCAGGACCACCGCGTCGGGTGCGCCGGCGGCGCGCAGCACCTCGGCGCCGACCAGGGTGTGCCGCGCGAGGTCGTTCTGGCAGACGTCGAGGTCGAGGTCGTGCACCAGCCCCGACAGGCCCCACAGCTCGACGTCCTCGCCGAAGCGCTGGGCGAGCTTGCGCATGCAGGCCTCGGCGGCGAGCGAGTGCTTGGTGGTGGCGGAGTCTCCCAGGCGGCTCTTCACGAGCGCCAGGCCCTGTTCGCGGTTCATCGTCGTCGCTCCCTCGGAGTGTCCGAAATCGGGCGGGGAGAGTACGGCGAGGCTCGGGCGGCGGCAATCGCCTTTCGGCGGCGGAGCGAGCGGATCAGCGGCGCGGCGGAAGCAGGACGCGGAAGGTGGAGCCTCGCCCCGGGGCGCTGTCGAGCAGCACCTCGCCGCGGTGCGCCTCGGCCACCTGCCGGACGATCCACAGGCCCAGCCCGAAGCCGCCGAAGTGGGCGAGGGGAGCGGCCCGCTCGAACCGGCCGAAGACGCGGTCGCGGGCATCGGGCGGGATGCCCGGCCCGCGGTCGGCGACCGTGAGCAGCGCGCGATCGTCCTCGGAGAAGCCGACCGAGACGGTGACGGGTGCCCCGGGGGCGAAGCGCAGGGCGTTCAGGAGCAGGTTGTCGAGCATCCGGTCGAGGCGGGACGGATCCCACAGGCCGATGACCGGCTCCGGCGCCTCGAGCGACAGCGGCGTCCCGCTCGACTCGAAGGCCGCGCGGTGGCGTTCCAGGACCTCGCGGGCGAGCTGCGCGAGGTCGGTCTCCTGCAGGTCGAGCAGCATGCGTCCGTTGCTCAGCCGCGCGTCGTCGAGCAGGTGCTCGGCCAGATGCTCCAGGCGCGAGACCTGCTTCTGCATCCGGGCGAACAGCCGCTGCTGGTGCTCGGGTTCGCGGTCCGGCTCGCGCGAGAGGACCTCGAGCAGCATCTTGAGCGGGGTCAGCGGCGTGCGCAGCTCGTGCGAGGCGACGCTGCTGAACTCCTCGCGCGCCAAGTTCGCCCGCGACAGCGCCCGGTGCAGCCCGACGTTCTCCATGGCCAGCGCGGTCGACCCCGCCAGCGACTCGAGGAGCGCGAGCTCGTTGGCCGTGGCCAGGTGCGGGTTCGCCCAGTACGCGCCGATGGCCCCCAGCGGGTCCTCCGTGCGGATGGGGACCATCGCCAGGCTGCGGACGAAGGTCGGACGGTACAGGTCGGCGGGGATCCGCTCGTCGGCGAAGACGTCCTCGATGACCGCCGGGGTGCGGTGGATCATGACCCAGCCCGAGATGCACGCGTCCGCCGGGAAGCGCTGGCCCTTCCACAGCCGGGCGATGGCACTCTCCTCCGCGTAGTGGACGAGCTCGCCCTCGCGCACGACGAAGGTCACCCCGTCGGCGCCGGTCAGGTCGCGCGCGGCGCGGCGCACCACGTCCATCACCCCGGTCAGGTCCTTTTCTCGCGAGAGCTCGAGCATCGCCGCGAGCAGGCGGTCGGACTGCAGCGCCGTGGGGCGGCGCGAGGACGGAGTCTGCAGCCTCGGGTTCATCCGACGACCTCCTCTTTCCAGTCCCACCCCCGGGGGCACGGACTTTTGGGTAATGGGTGCGCACGGCAAACGGCTACTCGGACGACGCGCAGGCGCGCTGGGTGTCTGGTTGGGGACAATCGTTGACCGCGCCGCGCGCTTCCCGTAAAGCAACCCCTTCGCCTTCCGGAGCCCTGCATGGACCCCCGCCCCCAGAGCGAGCCGCCGCGCTGGATGCTCATCACCACCGTGGTGCTGTGCCTGGCCGGTCTGGCGATCGCCGGCGACCTGACGAGCATCCACTGGAACGTCCATAACAACCCGAGCTACCGCTCCTTCTGCGCCATCAGCGAGGAGGTCAACTGCGACACGGTGGCGCAGAGCGACTACTCGGTCTTCCTGCGGCTGCCGGTGTCGGTCTGGGGCCTGTTCGGCTACCTGGCGATGGGCGTGCTGGCCGCCTTGGGGCTGGCACGGCGAAAGCCCGCCCCCTCCTGGCCTTCGGGCCTGCTGCTGGTGCTGACGAGCGTCTCGGTCGTGGTCTCGGTGGCGTTGCTCGCCATCAGCAAGCTCGTCATCCACTCCATGTGCCTGATGTGCATGGCGTCGTGGACGGTGAGCACCGCGCTGTTCGTGCTCTCGCTGGTGGCGGTGTGGAAGACGGGCGTCGCGACCGCGATCAAGCAGGACGTGGCCGGGCTCGTGGCGCGGCCGAGGCTGACCCTCACGCTGGGCGTGGTGGCGCTGGCGCTGCTGGCCGGCGCCTGGACGCTCGTCCCACGCTACTGGGAGGTCTCCGGCGAGGTCGGCCCGGGCAAGCTGGCGACAGGCGTCGACGAGAGCGGCAGCCCGTGGATTGGCGCGCGCGAGCCCCTGGTCGTCGTCGAGGAGTTCAGCGACTACCAGTGCCCGTTCTGCTCCATGGCGCACCGCAACCTGCGCGAGCTCATCGAGGCCCGCGCCGACAAGGTCCGGCTGGTCCACCGCAACTACCCGCTCGACAACGCCTGCAATCCGGTCATCAAGACCAAGTTCCACGAGTCCGCCTGCCTTCGGGCGAAGGCCGCGGTCTGTGCCGGCGAGCAGGGCAAGTTCTGGGAGATGAACGACCTGCTCTTCCTCGGCCAGAAGAAGGCGGGCCTCGATGTCGGCTCGCTCGCGGCGAAGGTGGGGCTGGACGGAGCGAAGTTCGCGGCGTGCATGGACTCGCAGAAGGCCTCGGACCATGTGAAGTCCGACATGGAGAAGGCGGGCAAGTTCGCCGTCAAGGGAACGCCCAGCTACGTCGTCGCCGGTGAGCTCTTCGTGGGCCAGATCAGCGCGCAGGAGCTGGACAAGCGACTGAAGCCGGCGCAGTAGCCCCCGCCCAGTTGACCCTGGACTGCGCCGGTAAGTGGCTGTTCTTGCGGCGGATTACCGGTGCGGGCCTCCGCATCGTCGCCACCTCGACAAGGCACGCCCCCTCGCTTTTCGCGACCGTGAAAGCGGGCAACGCTCCGGATTTGCTGGCAAAAGCAAAATCGCCCGAAAGCATGGTCGTACCCTCTACCACCCTGGCGGGAAATGTCGTATGGTCTGCCACCTTGCGAACGGGCCCTGGCCGAGGGCCCCCGCGAGTTTCCGGGGGGTGAGCTGACCATGATGACTTCTCTCTTGCTGGCGCTGACGTTGACCTCCTTGAAGATCGAGACGCCTCAGTTCCAGGCGCCGGTCAAGCTCGCGCCCATCGATCTTCCAAGCGTCCCCAAGGTCGAAGGAGAGCTGAAGGCGGCGGGCAAGGAAGCCGAGATCACCGCCCGCGAGGCGCCCGAGTCCTCCACCATCAAGCTCGCTCCCGCTCGGCTCGAAGAGGCGCAGGTGGGCCGCGGCTTTGTGGCCACCGGCCGCGGCCTGAAGGCGACCGAGCCCATCGACAGCCTCAGCCTGCCCAAGCTGCCGGCGCAGGCGCCCGCCTTCAAGGCGTGTGTCCGGGTCGCTTCGCCCGACCGCACCCCGACGCGGGTCAAGGCGCAGATCAAGTTGCCCAACGGGACCGAGCTCGCGAGCGTGTCGCGCACGGTCTGGTTCGACGGGGAGTGGGCCGACGTCGTCTTCGACTTCGCCACCCTGCAGCTCCACGTCCCGGGAACCTACAAGGTGGTCTTCAGCCTGGACGGCTCGGTGGTCGCCGAGCTGCCGCTGGAGGTTCGTTCGCTCAAGCAGGCCGCGGAGCCGTCGGGCCGGTAGCACCCAAGCGACGGCGCGAAAACGCGGAAGGAAGGGCCCGCTTCACTCGAGCGGGCCCTTTTTTTGCCCGGTGCCGGGCAGGGCCATTGCCCGTTAGGGCCTCACCGCCCACATTCGGCTTGAGAGAGGGAGTCGAGCGCGCCATCGGGCACCGAGCGCGCGGGGGAGGGACGCATGAAACTCTGGATGTGGGTTGCTGCGGCGCTGCTCGCCGTTCCGGCCCTGGCGCACGCGCAGGGCATGACGATGTACGAAGACGAGAACTCCACCAAGAAGTTCGACGTCCAGCTGCAGGGCGGCATGGGCGGATACACGGGAAAGGCGGCGGGGCTCACCGACAACATTGGCCCCGCCTACGGCGTGCTGGGGGCGTACAACCAGACCCCGTTCCTCTCCTACGAGCTGGGCTACATCGGCAACACCAACGCCATCTCGAACACGGACGAGCGGCTGACCTCGAACCGCGTCCAGGCCGACGTCAAGGCCGGGCCGCAGCTGATGGGCCCGGTCCCGTGGCGGCCGTACGCCTTCGCGGGTCTCGCCGGCGACTTCCAGACCACCGGCGGAAACAGGAACACCACCGGGTTCGACGACAGCTTCCAGCTCGAGAATCCCCATGGGGCTCGGGGCGGACTTCCTGCTCAACTCCCCGGTCCGTGTCGGCGCTCGCGCAGCGTTCGACTTCAACCCGGGCATCGGCGGGTCGGCCAGTGACATCAGCGTGCACCCGAGCTCGTGGCAGGCGGCGGTGACCGCTTCGGCGGTGTTCTAGAGTCGGGCAAGACGGTCCGGACGTCGCCTCCCATTTGGAGGCGACAGCGAAGACCTCGGGCAGAGAAGGGGACCCGCCGTGGCAGGCGGGCCCCCTTCGCGCTCTGCGGGCCGAGCCTCGCGCAGCCCAGGTGTCGTTGCCCGTGCGGGGCAGCCCCTCCAGCTTTGAGCGGTGGGACGAGCGCGCAGAGAGCTTCCGCGCGGGGAGGGACAAAATGAAGAAGTGGACGTGGCTAGCCGCGGCCTTGATCGCCGTGCCGGCCCTGGCGCGCGCGCAGGGCGTCACGACGTACGAGGATGAGTACACCAACCGCAAGTTCGACGTGAATCTGCAGGGCGGAATCGGAGGCTATACGGGCAATGCCCAGGATGTGACGACCGACGTCGGCCCGTCCTACGGCGCGATGGTGACCTTCAACCCGTTCCCGGCCCTGTCGTACGAGCTGGGCTACATCGGCAACACCAACAGCATCAGCAGGACCGACAGCCGCCTGAGCTCGAATCGGGTCCAGCTCGACGTCAAAGCCGGCCCGCCGCTGGGTGGGCCGGTCGTCTGGCGGCCGTATCTATTTGCGGGCGTCGCAGGCAACTTCATGGTGGCCGGCGGCAGCAGGCTGACGACGGGCTGGGACGACAGCTTCCAGGGCGAGATCCCGATGGGCGCTGGAGTCGACTTCCTGCTCAACACCCCGGTGCGCGTCGGCGCCCGCGGCACCTTCGACTGGAACCCGGGCGTGGGCGGGTCGGCGGGCATCGTCAGCGATCACCCCAGCGCCTGGCAGGCGGCGCTGACCGCGGCAGCGGCGTTCTAGGAGCCGAACCTCACCCCCTGACCCCCTCTCCGGCTTCGCGGAGAGGGGGAACTCGGCGCTCGGCCCCGAGGCGATTCGGGGCCGAACCTCACCCCCTGACCCCCTCTCCGGCTTCGCGGAGAGGGGGGACTCGGCGCTCGGCCCCGAGGCGATTCGGGGCCGAACCTCACCCCCTGACCCCCTCTCCGGCTTCGCGGAGAGGGGGAACTCGGCGCTCGGCCCCGAGGCGATTCGGGGCCGAACCTCACCCCCTGACCCCCTCTCCGGCTTCGCGGAGAGGGGGAACTCGGCGCTCGGCCCCGAGGCGATTCGGGGCCGGGCCAGCTCGACTCGGCTCGAGCTGGGCGCTTTGCCCGCCCGCCCTTTCCGCTGTCGCCCAGGCGACTGCTCTGTTGCCGGGGGGCGAGCGAGGGGTCTATTCTTCCTCCCGCTCGCGCCTCGGCTTCCGGTTCGACGGCCCGCCTCGTCGTTCGCACCTCGACCGGCCGGAAGCCTCTTCCCAAGGCGCGCCAGCGGGCCGCCATCGTCGGGGACTCCTATGGCCGCCAGGCCGTCTCCAAGGCGAGAGCGCTGGCGCAAACAACGAGGAAGGCGGGACACCATGGCCGACAAGCGAATCGCCATCCGACGGGTGCGCACCAACGCGATGCGCGCCAAGCCGACCGACCTGAAGAAGCTGGGCTTCGGCAAGTGGTTCTCGGACCACTTCTTCGCGTCCGAGTTCGACCGCACCAACGGATGGCACCTGACCCGCATCGAGCCGATGCGCCCCCTGCAGCTCGACCCGGCCGCCATGTGCCTGCACTACGGCCAGGAGATCTTCGAGGGCCTCAAGGCCTACCGCGGCAAGGACGGCGGCATCTACCTGTTCCGCTGGCAGAAGAACGCGGAGCGGTTCGTCAACAGCGCCAAGCGCCTGATGATGGAGGCGCCGGACGTCGAGTTCTTCGGCCGCGCGGTCAAGTCGATGGTGCTGCTCGAGAAGGACTGGATCCCCCAGGACCCGACCTGCTCGCTCTACATCCGGCCCACCCTCATCGCCACCGACCCGTTCCTGGGCGTGCGGCCGGCCGACGAGTACGCCTTCTACATCATCGTGGGGCCCGTGGGCGCCTACTACCCCGAGGGCTTCAACCCGGTGAAGATCTGGGTCTCGGAAGAGGACGTGCGCGCGGTCAAGGGCGGGCTGGGCGAAGCCAAGACCGCCGCCAACTACGCCTCCAGCCTCCAGGGCCAGAAGAAGGCGGCGCTGGCCGGCTACAACCAGGTCCTCTGGCTCGACGGCATCGAGCACCGCTACGTCGAAGAAGTGGGGACGATGAACATCTTCTTCCACATGAAGGACGAGCTGGTCACCCCGCCGCTGCGCGGCACCATCCTCCCCGGCGTCACCCGCGACAGCGTCATCCAGATCGCCAAGAGCTGGGGCATCAAGGTCAACGAGCGCCCCATCACCATCGACGAGGTCCTGGAGTCCGCCAGGACCGGCCAGCTGCTCGAGGCCTTCGGCACCGGCACCGCCGCGGTCATCTCGCCGGTGGGTCTGTTGGCCTACAAGGGCAAGGAGACGCTCATCAACGGCAACAAGACCGGTGAGCTGGCCATCAAGCTCTTCGACTACCTGACCAAGCTGCAGCACGCCGAGGTGCCGGATCCGTTCGGTTTCGTCGAGCGCATCGACCACCTCGACCTCGAGAAGATCGCCGCCGAGGGCTGAGCGAGCTTCCGAGAATGGGATGGGAAGGCCGCACCGGCGCAGCTTCCGGTGCGGCCTTCGTCTGTCGGGAGCAGGGCCGCGGAGGAGGGGCGCTCATGAGCCCAGGTCGATGGAGGGGCTGGCTCGGCGCACTCTCGTCGCTGGCGCCCGGGCTGGAGAACGACGCCGCCCGGAAGCTCATCGCCAGGGAGCTGGACGCCCTGCTGCGGCCGGCGGGCTTCAGGCGCCGCGGCCTCGTCTTCCGGCGCGAGCGAGACGAGCAGGTCCACGTCGTCTCCTTGCAGTCGAGCCAATCCTCGACCAAGGGCAGGCTCAAGGTGACCTTGAACCTGGGGATCCATTCCTTCGCGCTCAACGCCCGGCTGGTCGAGATGGGGCTCGTGCGGGGCCGCGTCAAGGGGAAGGTAGACATCGCGGCTTGTCACTGGCGCATCCGACTCGGGCACCTGCGGCTGAAGGATCCGCACGACCAGTGGTGGACGGTGACGAGCGAGCGGACGGCTCTGAAGGCCGCGCGGGAGATGAAGGACTTGCTGGAGCGCCGCGGGCTGCCGCGGCTCGAAGGGCTCTCGTCGACGGCGGCACTGCGGAAGCTGTGGGAGGCGGGGACAGGGGACGCGTCGGAGGAGACGCAGGACCTCTACGCGAGGGCGTTGCGGACCTCGGAGTAGCTCGGAGCCCGCGGCCAAGCGTACGCGGGTTAGACTCACGGCCATGGCCAAGCGCAACAGCGAGACGGAGCGCATCCGCAACCTCATCGCCCTCGACGCCGAAGGGCTGGTCAAGCGCATCGACGAGCGCAAGGACGAGATGATCGCGATGTTCAGCCTGCACCGCGACCGCGAGCCCCTGCTCACTCCGCTGCGCAGCTGGGTGCCCTCCGCCAGCTTCCAGGAGCTGAGCGTCCTCCCCACCGAGCAGCAGACGGCGGTCACCGCCTTCTACGAGGTGCTCGACGGCCTGCGCTGGTACTTCCGCTACACCAACGACATGCCGGGCACGGCGCAGCAGGTCTTCGCCCACCACCGCAGGAAGCTCGAGTCGGCGTACGCCGCGCTCGCGGGCGCGCTGGGCCCGGCCGTGCCCGTGCCGGCCACGTTGCAGGCCGAGGCGCCGCCGCCCGCCGCGGCCGACCCGGAGCCGCGCCCGCGCCATCGCCCGCCCCGTCGCCCGAAGGTCACGGGCAAGCGCCGAAAAGCCGGGCGTCGCTGAGCCGCGAGACGCCTGCGAGCCCTACTGTCTTCTCGATTGCGTTTGCCCAGCGCAAAGGTAGATTCACGCCGTTTTTCAGCCCGGACCACACCTCGGAGGAACCATGTCAGCCCACCCCGACGCCATCCGCGCCATCGTCGAGTCGCGCCACGGCCAGCCCTTCACCGTGCTTGGGCCGCACATCGAGGAGGTCCAGGGCAAGCGCACGACGGTCGTGCGCGCCTTCCTGCCGGACGCCAAGCGCCTGTGGATCGTGGACGAGAAGGAGAAGGAGCTCGCCGAGGCGACCAAGACGCACGCCGACGGCTTCTGGGAGGCCGAGGCTGGGCGAGCGCGCCGCCGACGCCCCCTACCGCTTGAGGATCGAGGCCTGGTCCGGCGCCACCTTCGTCGCCGAGGACCCGTACTCGTTCCCGGGCCTGCTCACCGACTTCGACCTGCACCTGCTGCGCGAGGGTTCGCACTACCGGATCTGGGAGAAGCTGGGCGCCCACCTGGTCGAGATCCGCAAGGCCAAGGGCGTGCACTTCGCCGTCTGGGCGCCCAACGCCCAGCGCGTCAGCGTCGTCGGCGACTTCAACGGCTGGGACGGCCGCCGCCACCCCATGCGCAAGCACGAGGGCAACGGCATCTGGGAGCTGTTCGTCCCCGGCCTGAAGGAGGGCGACAAGTACAAGTACGAGCTCAAGCTCGCCGGCGGCGGCATCTCGCTCAAGACCGACCCCTACGCCTTCGCGGTCGAGCTGCCGCCCCAGACCGCGGCGTGCGTGCACAACCTCGCCGGGTTCGAGTGGGGCGACGAGGCGTGGCTCGAGAAGCGCGCCAAGTCCAACTTCCTCGAAGAGCCGATGAGCGTCTACGAGATGCACTTCGGCTCCTGGCGCCGCGCCGAAGAGAACCGCTCGCTCTCCTACAAGGAGATGGCGACGCAGCTGGCCGAGTACCTCAAGGAGACGGGCTTCACGCACATCGAGCTGATGCCGCTGACCGAGCACCCCTTCTACGGCAGCTGGGGCTACCAGACGGTCAACTTCTTCGCCCCCACCGCCCGCTACGGCAACCCGCACGAGCTCAAGTACTTCATCGACGCGATGCACAAGGCGGGCATCGGCGTCATCCTCGACTGGGTCCCCGCCCACTTCCCGTCCGACGCCTACGGCCTGGCCAACTTCGACGGCACCTGCCTGTACGAGCACTCCGACCCGCGCAAGGGCAAGCACCCGGACTGGGGCACGCTGGTCTTCAACTACGGGCGCACCGAGGTCTTCAACTTCCTGACCAGCAACGCCCTGTTCTGGCTCAAGGAGTACCACTTCGACGGCCTGCGCGTGGACGCGGTGGCCTCGATGCTCTACCTCGACTACTCGCGCAAGGCCGGCCAGTGGGTCCCCAACAAGTTCGGGGGCAAGGAGAACCTGGAGGCCATCGAGTTCCTCAAGCACCTGAACGTGCTCGTCCACCGCGAGACCCCCGGCGTCGTCACCATCGCCGAGGAGTCCACCTCCTGGCCCGGCGTCTCCCGCCCGACCTACCTGGGCGGCCTGGGCTTCAGCCTCAAGTGGAACATGGGCTGGATGCACGACGTGCTGGAGTACTTCTCCAAGGACCCCATCTACCGCAAGTGGCACGCCAACAAGCTCACCTTCTCCATGCTCTACCAGTACACGGAGAACTTCTGCCTGGCCCTGAGCCACGACGAGGTGGTGCACGGCAAGGGCTCGCTCATCGGCAAGATGCCGGGCGACGACTGGCAGAAGCGGGCCGGCCTGCGCGCGCTCTGGGCCTACATGATCGGCCACCCGGGCAAGAAGCTGAACTTCATGGGCAGCGAGTTCGGCCAGTACCGCGAGTGGAACCACGACTCGAGCCTGGACTGGCACCTGCTCCAGTACGACGGGAACAAGGGCGTGCTGCAGTTCGTCAAGGACCTGCACGCGCTCTACAAGCGCGAGCCCGCGCTCTGGCAGCAGGACTTCCGGCCCGAAGGCTTCAGGTGGATCGACTGCAACGACGCGGAGAGCGCCGTCTACTCGTTCATCCGCTTCGGCCACGACCCCGACGAGAAGCTGGTCTTCGTCTGCAACTTCACCCCGGTGCCCCGCGCCAACTACCGCGTCGGCTTCCCCGAGGACGGCCTCTGGGAGGAGGTCCTCAACTCCGACGCCGCGGCGTACGGCGGCGGCAACGTCGGCAACTCCGGCTCGGTCCAGGTCGAGAACCAGAGCTGGCAGGGCCAGCCCTGCTCCGCTCACCTGAAGATCCCGCCGCTCGGCGTGGTGGTCTTCAAGAAGAAGCGCGAGAAGAAGCTCGAGGCGCCCAAGCCCGTCGCTGCGGTGGTCGAGGCCCCCAAGGCCGAGCCTGCACCGGCGGCCGTCGCCCAGGAGTCCAAGCCCGAACCCAAGCCGGAGCCCAAGAAGGCATCGGCCAAGGTCGAAGAGAAGGCGGCGGCACCGGCGAAGGCCAAGAACGGCGGCAAGAAGAAGTAGTTGCCGTGCGTGAGCGGGGGGGCCGATGGACGAGAGGCAACTCGAGCGAGCGCTGGCGCCCAGCCTGGACCGGCTGCTGACGCCGGCGCTGGTCGTCGACCTCGACGCGGTGGCGCACAACGCCCGGGCGGTCCTCGCGCGGGTCGGTGACGCGCGGCGCTGGCGTCCGCACGTCAAGACGGTCAAGCAGGCCGCGGTCATCAAGGTCCTGCTCGAGGTTGGCGTGCGCAGCTTCAAGTGCGCCACGCCCGCGGAGCTGGAGCTGGTGCTCGCCGCCGCGGCGGCGAGCGCCACAGCGGACGTGGACGTCCTCTTGGCCTATCCGCCCAGCCGCGCGCTCTTTGGCGAAGCGCTCTCCCTCGCGGCGCGCTTTCCAGCGGGACAGGTGCTGCTGCTCGCCGACTCGCCCGACCACCTCGGGCTCCTCGAGGGCTGGGCGGCCGAGCAGAAGGCCACGCCGGCCGTCCTGCTCGACGTCGACACCGGCATGGCGCGCACCGGGCGGGCCGCCGAGGAGTGGCGCGGGGCCGCCGGGCGGCTGGCGGACCTCAAGTCGGTCCAGATCGCGGGCCTGCACGGTTACGAGGGCCACCTGCGGGCCGAGCAGCAGGACGAGGCCCTCGCCGGCTACGAGGCCCTGTGCCAGCTGGCCGACGTGCTCCCAGCCAAGCCGCGGTTGCTCGTGACTTCCGGCACCCCGACCTTCGCCCATGCGCTGGCGCACCCCGGCCTGAGTGGCGGGCCGTGGACGCACCAGGTCTCGCCGGGCACGCTCGTCCTGAGCGAGCTGCACGTGCGCGAGGCCGCGCGGATGCTGGGGCTCGTGCAGGCCGCCTTCGTCGCCAGCCGCGTCGTCTCCACCCCGCGCAAGGACCGCGTGACCCTCGACGCGGGCAGCAAGGCCCTCTCGCCCGACCGCCCGGCGCCCAACTGCGCAGTCCTCGGCTGGCCTGGGCTCGAGCCCCTCGCCCCCAGCGAGGAGCATCTGCCGGTGCGCGTCGCCGCCGGGCCCAAGCCGGCGCCAGGCCAGCTGCTCTTCCTGATCCCCGACCACGTCTGCACGACGGTGAACCTGCATTCGCGGGCGCTGCTCCTGCGCGCCGGCGTCTTGGAGACCGACGCGCCGGTGGAGGCCACCGGGCACCGCCTCTGGGTCTCGGAGAGCTGACGGCGCTACACTCCAGGCTGCCGTTCGCGCCGGAGGTGGCCCGTGAGCCGAACCCTTTTCGTCGTCGCCGTGGCCGTGCTGCTCGCTCCGCCCGCGTGGGCCGCCGCCCGCCAGGCCAAGGGCGGTGCGAAAGGCAAGGCCGAGCTCGCCAAGCAGGAAGAGCGGATGGTGACCGCCAAGGGCACCACGCGCATCGACCTCGAGGGCTCGAACGTCAACGGCCAGCCCAACCGGTCCGGGTCGGTCTACCTGCTGCAGCGCGAGGACTTGCCGGCCAAGAGCATGGTCCGCCAGCGCTCCAGCTTCCGCGACCAGATCGTCCGCGACGTCCTCTCGCAGTAGCCAGAGCGGCCGGTCCGGCCCGCGGAGTCGCCGATCGATTTCCTCTTGCGCCCGGTGGGCGGGCCACCAAAGATGGCCGACCGAAGCAGGGGACGACGGAGGCTTGGACTCGATGGCGGCGCGAGAGGCCGTATGCCCGTGAGCCTGGAGCAGGCGCGGGCCGAGCGTCAGTACGACCTGGTCCGGTTCATCACCCGAATCTCGGTGTTCGGCATCGTCCCGATGCTCGTGGCTCGGGATGCCGTGGTGATGGTGGTCCAGCCGTCGAGGCCGCCCGTCCAGTCCGCGCTGTACGTCGTGAACCTCGTCGTGATGGCCGCGGCGATGCTCGCCGGCGACCGCGTCCTGCGCCGCGACCGGCTCGAGCAGAGCTTCGCCTTCGTCTCCTTCGGCATCCTGTTCTACGTGCTGGGCGTGTCGACCCTGCGCGAGGACGCGCAGATCGTCTGCTCGTTCGGCGTGGTGGGCATGACGGCCATGGCCTACCTCGTCAGCCAGGCCGCTTTCCGGCGCACCGTCGTCGGCAGCATCGTCATCATCGACCTCGGCATCGTGGTTGGGTGGGCCTCGCCCTGGCCGCGGCTGGTGGTTCCCGTCTGGCTCGAGGGCCTCGAGGGGCTGGGGCTCGCGACGGCCATCCTCTTGCTCCTGCGCTACGCCCTGCAGCGCAAGGCCGAGGAGTCCGAGGCAGACATTCGGCGGGTGCGCGAGGCCGGGGAGCGCCAGGCGAAGTGGACGAGCGCGAGCGAGAAGAGCGTCAAGCTGCTCTCGCAGGAGATGGACCTCCTGCAGCGGACCATCGAGACCCTGCGCCAGCAGGCGGCCGAGCAGGAGGCGATGGTAGCGCGGACCACCTCGGCGCTGCAGGAGCTGTCGGCGACCGCCGGCGCCAACGCCGAGGGGGCGAAGCGGCTGCTGGACGTGGCCGAGAGCTCGCGCGGCGAGGTGGTGCACGCCACCGAGTCCTTCGCCTCCATCACCCGTGACGCCGAGAAGGCCGTGGGCCTGGTGGAGGAGAGCCGGCAGCTGGTGCAGAACGTCGCCGCGGTCGCCAAGGAGGTCGACTCGGTGCTCACGTTCCTGCAGCGCATCGTCGCCTCGCTGCGCATGCTGTCCATCAACGCGCGCCTCGAGGCCTCGCGGGCCGGCGAGGCCGGCCGCGGCTTCGCGGTGGTGGTCGGCGAGCTGATGACCCTGCTCGAGGAGACGCGCGGGAACTTCGTCAGGAGCAAGAAGCTGCTGGGGGGCATCAAGGCCGACGCCGCCCGGAGCGCCGAGCTGTCGGACCAGGGGGCGAAGGCGGTGGGGGCCGAGGCCCGGACGGTCAAGGAGGCCAGCGGCGTGCTGGAGGCGATGACCCGCTCGCTCGGCGTGATGTCCGCCGTCGCCAGTCCCATCGGCACCGGCGCCCAGGACCAGCAGCAGGGGGTGGCCGACCTGGTGCTGGCCATCGACCAGCAGCGCTCGCTCTCCGACGCCATCCGCGCCAGCGTGGACCAGCTGGCGGACCTCTCCACGCGCCTGCGGCAGATGCGCGACGAGATCGAAGCGGCCGCGAAGTCCGTCGCCTGAGGCAGACGAGGCGGGACCGCGCTCGCTCTTGAGGACAGGGACCTTAGGGGGTCGCCGATGACGCTCGCCATCCTCGCTGCCGTGCAGGTCGCGCTCGCCGCGGTTCCGGCGGAAGCCGCCGCCGCCACCGGCAAGGGCCTCTATTCGCTCCCGGACGAGGAGTTCCAGAGGGTCGCCCAGGCCGACCTCGCGCAGCTGCGGCTCTGGTCGGAGGGCCTGCGCCGCGTGCAGAAGCAGCTGGAGGCCAGGCCCGAGCTCTTCACGATCAAGAAGGATGCGGCCTACACGCTCGAGCAGAAGCGCACGCTGCTCTCGGCCTGGGGCTCGTTCTACGCCTATGCCGCGGCCATCGAGGGCATGCGCCAGCGGTACTGGGGCTTCGTGAAGGAGCTGCCGACCGGGGCCAAGCACGCGTGGGGCTATCTGGTGACGCACGCGGCGCTCACCGCCGAGCTGGGGGCGGGCCTGAGCTTCGCGGACCGGACCGCGGGCGTGCCGCAGCTGGAGGTGCTGCTCGACGAGCCGGACGCGGAGTTCGGCATCCCCGCCAAGGCCTTCGCGGCGTTCAAGCTCAAGGTCATCCACGCCGCGACGACCACCCAGCTCTTCGCCGGCGACGCCTACACGGCGGTGGCCAGGCCACTGCTCAAGAAGGCCAAGGCGCTCGACGTGGCCGAGGTGAAGTGGGCGCTGGAGGCGACGGCAAAGGCCTCCAAGGAGGCGAAGGACCGGCTCAAGAAGCGCGGCATCAAGCTCTTCGCGGGCAACGCCGCCGATGTCCTCAAGGACTCGTCGCTGGCGGCCGTCTTCCCGGTGCAGAAGGACGTCGCGGAGTGGATGGGCGACACCCGCGTGCAGCGCATCGGGAAGGGGCTCATCACCAAGGGCCAGGCCGAGGAGCTGCTGAAGCTGCTGCAGCCGGGCGACGTCCTGACTGCGCGGCAGAACTGGTTCCTCTCCAACCTCGGGCTGCCGGGGTTCTGGAAGCACGCCGAGCTGTACGTGGGCGATCCGCAGACGCTCTCGCTCGCGTTCGATGCCGACCCGGACGTCAAGGCCTGGGTGGCCCGGCAGACGCCCGAGGCCGACACGTTCACCGCCTGGCTCGCGGCGAAGTACCCGGAGAAGTGGAAGGTCTACCAGGCGGGCGTCGACTTCCAGGGGCACCGGCCGATCCGCGTCATCGAGTCGATCAGCGAGGGCGTGTCGTTCACGGCGGTGGAGCACGCACTGATGGTCGACTACCTGGCGGTGATGCGGCCGCGGGTGCCGGCGGTGGAGAAGGCGAGGGCGGTGGCGCGGGCGTTCGAGTACCAGGGCCGCCCGTACGACTTCGACTTCGACTTCTTCTCCGACGCGACGCTGGTGTGCACCGAGCTCGCCGTCAAGGCCTACGCGCCGACCTCGGACATGAAGGGCTTGAACCTGCCGCTGGTGGACGTCGCCGGGCGCATGACCCTGCCGGCCAACGACCTCGTGCGGATGTTCGACGAGGCCTACGACCAGCCGGACCGGCAGCTCGACTTCGTGGCCTTCCTGGACGGCAGCGAAGACAAGAAGGCGGCGAGCTTCGCGGACCTCGCGACGTTCCGGAGGAGCTGGCAGCGGGTGAACTGGGACGTGCTGCTGCCCTAGCCAGGCTTCGACTCTGCTGAAGCCATGTTGATGGGTACTGACATATCTTTAGCGCACTAGATTCGACCGCCCCGGCTTCCGACACGAGACCTTGGACGAGATGAACCGCGCAGACTTCGGTGATGGGCGGCGGGCTAGCCCGCTGCGGCCCGCGCTCCGAGCCACTCGATCAGGTCGATCTTCGTCACCACCGCCGCCAGCCGGTCGCCGTCCTTGACGATGGCCACGTGGTCGCTGGCGAAGAGCTCCTTGAGCCGCGAGACCGGCGTGCGCGGAGTGACGACTCCCACCAGCGGCTTCATCACGCCCTGCAGCGGCTCGTCGAGCTTGTGACGGCCGTCGAGCAAGGCCTGCAAGAGATCGACCTCGTGCACGATGGCCACGGGCTTTCCGCTCTCGTCGGTGACCGGCAGCTGCGAGACGCCGTGCTTCTTCATCAGCTCCACCGCGTGCTGGGCGCGGTCCGTCGGCTTGACGGTGTAGACGGTGCGCTCCTTGCTGCCGAGCAGGTCGCCCACGGTTCCCAGTCGGTCGGTGGGGTCGATGAAGCCGTTGTCCTTCATCCACTCGTCCGAATAGAACTTCGAGATGTAGCGGCTGCCGCTGTCGGGCGCGATGACCAGGATGGTCTTGCCCTTGCCCGCCTCGCGCGCCAGCTCCAGCGCCACCGACACCGCCGCGCCCGTCGAGCCGCCGGCGAACAGGCCCTCCTCGCGCGCCAGGCGCCGCGCCGCCACGAACGAGCCCTTGTCGTCCACGCGGCGGATGTCGTCGAGAACCTTCAGGTCCAGCGCGCCGCACAGCATGTCCTCGCCGATGCCTTCGACCTTGTAGACGTGCGGCTGCACCATCTTCCCGGTCTTGAAGTAGTCCAGGTACACCGAGCCGTCGGGGTCCACGCCCACGTTCTTGAGCTTGGGGAAGCGCTCCTTGAGCCGCTTGCCGGCGCCGCTCATCGTGCCGCCGGTGCCCAGCCCGGCGACGAAGAAGTCGGGGGTCAGGCCCGCCTTCTCGCAGTCCTCGACCAGCTCTCCGCCGGTCAGCTGGTAGTGCGCCTCGATGTTCGCGGGGTTGTGGTACTGGTTCAGCATGAACGAGCCCGGCGTCTCGCGGTGGATGCGCTTGGCCGTCTCGTAGTAGCTGCGCGGGTCCTCGGCGGCGACGTTGGTCGGCGTGACCACGACCTCGGCCCCGAAGGCCTTGAGGGCGTTGATCTTCTCGGTCGACATCTTGTCCGGCATCGTGAAGACGCAGCGGTAGCCCTTCACCGCCGCCCACAGCGCCACGCCCATGCCGGTGTTGCCGCTGGTGTTCTCCACGATGGTCGCGCCGGGCTTGATGCGCCCCTCGCGCTCCGCCTGGTCCAGGATGTAGCGCGCCATGCGGTCCTTGATGGCGCCGCCCGGGTTCATGAACTCGCACTTGACGTAGACCGTGGCGTCGTCGCGCCCGGTGAGCTTGTTGAGGCGCACGAGCGGGGTGCGGCCGATGGCTTGGAGGACGTCCTGGCAGACGGGCATGGGGAGGCTCCGGAGGTGCTGTGGGTCGCGCGGCATTATTACGGATCCCGGGAGCGCGGCGCCGCTGAAAACCCGCTGTTTCTCGCTCGCCAGCCGCTCCGGCCGTGGGGTAGACCATCGCCGGGTTCGTTCTCAAGGAGCCGACGATGGGCGCACAGTGGAAGCACAAGGGTCGCACGCAGGCCGCGGACGCCAAGGGCCGCCTGTTCACCAAGCTGGCCAAGGAGATCGCCATCGCCGCCAAGAACGGCGGGCCCGATCCCGAGAAGAACCCCAAGCTGCGCATGTTCATCGAGGCGGCGCGCAAGGCATCGATGACCCGCGACACGCTCGAGCGCGCCATCAAGAAGGGCGCCGGCCTGCTCGACGAGGCGGTCAACTACGAGACGGTGATCTACGAGGGCTTCGCGCCCCACCAGGTGCCGGTCATCGTCGAGTGCCTCACCGAGAACCGCGCGCGGACGGTCACCAACATCAAGGTGCTCTTCCGCAAGGGCCAGATCGCCGCGCCGGGCGCGGTGTCCTGGGACTTCAAGCGCGTCGGCGTGGTCGAGGCGACCCCGCCGGGCTCCGGGGCCGATGCGGAGGGCGCGGCCATCGAGGCCGGGGCCCAGGAAGTCGAGGCAGGCGAGGAGGGCGCCTCCCGCTTCATCACCGAACCGGCGGACCTCGACGGGGTCACCAAGGCGCTCGGGACGCTCGGCTGGAAGGTCTCCGCCGCCAACCTGGCCTGGCTCCCCAAGAACCCGGTCACCCTCGACGATGCCAAGCGCGCCGAGGTCGAGGAGTTCCTCACCGACATGGACGAGGACGAAGACGTGCAGAACATCTTCGTGGGCCTCAAGGCCTAGCCGCCCGAACGGCCCGGCCGAGCCTCCGTCTGGGGCGTCCAAAGGCGGTTGGCTCGACCGTCGCGCAAATGACACAATCACGCACCGTGCGCGCCAGCCCCGCTCTACGTCTTCCTCTCCTGGTCCTCCTCTTTGGCCTCGCCGCGGCGATCGCGGGCTGCCGTGACTTCGGGCTCGCCCCGCGGTCGGCGCCGCGCATCGCCAGCTTCGACCCGCCTGCAGCGTACGGCGACGACGTCATCGAGATCGTCGGCGAGAACTTCGACGAGGGCGACGCTGCCGCGCTCAACGAGGTGACCTTCGCCGGCGGCCTGACCTCGCGCGCCATCGACGCGACCGCGACGGTGATGCACGTCCCCGTCCCCTCGCTGCTGCAGCTCACGGGGCCCCTCACCGTCACCAACTCCAAGGGGCAGAGCAGCCCGAGCGAAGGCGCTGGCTTCGTCCCGCTCGGCTACGGTCATCCGATCGTGGGGAGCGCCGTCGCCGACGTCCGCTTCAGGCACAAGCCGGTGGGGCTGTTCGACAGCGCGGAGACGGTGGTCATCGCCTCCACGCTGTTCGACCTGCTCGTCGACGATGCGGGCGGCTTCAACCGCGTCCCCGGCCGGCCCGTGGCCTTCGGCCGCTCGCCGCTGGCCCCGCGCGCGCTGGTCTCGGTCCGCGCCGGAGACGGCCAGGGCATCCTCCTGGAGGTCGACGGGCCCAGCGGAGCGCCTTTGGCCCTGTCCAGCCCGTCCGATTGGATCCAGAAGCTGATCGTGCCGGTGCCGGCGGGCCAGCCGCCGATGACCGTCGGCGTCGGGCTCTACGGACAGTTCGCCTTGACCACCTGGTCCCGCGAGCCGCCGACCCAAAGCGGCGAGCTCGAGAGGCTCGTCGAGGCGTCCTCCGTTGCGCTGGCGGACGTCACCCAGGCGCTGGGCGCGGCGACGGACGAGGCGGGGACGCTCTACCTGGTGGTGGAGCAGCTCGTCGACAAGCACACCGAGACGCAGGTCGTCCGCGTCGACCCCGACAAGGTCGAGGTGGTGTTCAAGCCCAACGCGAAGGACGGCACGCCGGCGGGCCCCATCGCGGTGGTCAAGACGGCCGAGGGGCTGTTGCTGGCGCTGGGGATGACCGACGGCGACCTGGTCTTCGTGAACCCCTCGCTGCCGCTCGAGGCCGCCGGCCACTCGCGACACCTGCTGCTCGTCTCCTACGGGCGGATTCGGGGCGCTCGTCCGCGGCATCGAGGACGGCAAGGTCGTGCTCACCAAGCCGGCCGACGGCTCGGTGGTCCAGTACGACGCGATCAGCGAAGAGGCCGAGTGGACCGTGCAGATCCGCGGCGAGCCGACCGTCCTGGACCTCGCGGCGGACATCGACGAGCTCGCGGTGGCCAACGCCGAGGACAACGGCGTGGACATCATCCAGGCCTCCAGCGGGCTTTGGCTGGGACGCATCTCCTTCGGCCTGGAGCTGGGCAGCGCCGACGATGGCCCGGGCGGAGTCGTGGCCCCGTACTCCTACGACCCGCGCCTGCCGGCGCGCGACTACGCGATGCACGCCCTGGCGCGGGCGGCGGGGATGGTGCTGGTCATCGACGCGAGCTCGCTGGAGCTGACGCGGACCGTCGCGCTCGCGCACCGGAGTCCGCCGCTGGAGCCGGTCTCGGCGCCGCTGCGCCTGGCTGTCACCTCGGACCTCCACACCGTGGTGGTCCACGAGCGCGAGCTGGGGATCCTCGACCGCGACGAGGAGCGGCTGGTCGTGGAGGGGCTGCCGGACAAGCCCACCACGGTGGTTCCGTTACCGGGCGGCGGGCTCCTGGTGGGCTCGGTGGGAGCGGTGGAGGTCTTCGGCCCGACCGGCGACGACGAGCACCGCGGCTTCGCGCTGTCGAAGCGGCTCGAGCTGGCGGACGGCGTCCGGCTGGCCGGCCTGGGAGTGCGTCGCGAGGCCGGAGTGGAGTCGCAGATCCTCGTCGTCCGCAGCTCGAAGGAGGGCTACGCCGTCACCTCCTGGAGCGTCGCGGACTTCGGCAGCGCGGCCCCCGCCAACCATGTCGCACTCCCGCTGGCGTTCGGTGACTTCCTGGGCGTCGCCGACCTCAAGAGCGGGCCGGCGGTCTGCTTCGGCAAGTCGGCGGACGGGCCGGTCATCATCACCTGGCCGAACCTCTTCGCCGAAGAGCTCAAGACCGAGGCCTCCTGGCTGGACGGACCGCTGCTGGGGGCCGGAACGCCCGACCAGCAGCTGGCGACGTGGCTGAGCGAGCGCCAGGGCGTCTTCGTGACGCGGCTGCTGCTGTACGACCCGGAGGGCTACGTCCTTCCCGCTCCGGGCTTCGGGACCTGGGCCACCTACCAGATCCCTGGGCGCGGCTCGGGCCCGGGCTTCGACCCCAGTGGTCAGTGGATGTATGTCCCCGTCCCCAAGCTCGACCAGATCAGCGTCTTCCAGTAGGTGGGCCTGCGGCGCTCCATATAAGGATGCGGGTCCCGGCGTCACACTCGTTGGACGACCCGCCGCAGCTTCTGGCGATGGGGTCGCCTGGAGCGTCGGTCCCAGGCGCTCTGCCTTGGAGCTCAGAGCGGGCCCGCCACCGTGCGCGCACGCACGAAGACCTGGCGCAGCATCGGCTCGGTGAGCTTGCCGGTGAAGGTGTTCTGCTGGCTGGGGTGGTAGGAGCCCAGCAGCGTCGCGCCGTCCTCGAAGTGCGCCTCGGCGAGGTGCCCGAACCGGGGCCTGGGCTTGGGCATCTCCTGCCCGAGCGCTCCACGCGCCGCCAGGCAGGCGTCCCAAGCGATGGAGCCCAGCGCCACCAGCACCGACGGGCGGAGGATCTCCAGCTCGCGGACAAGGTAGGGCAGGCAGCGTCGCTTCTCGGCGGGGGTGGGCTTGTTGGCGGGCGGGGCACAGCGCGCCGCAGCCGTCACGTAGGCCCCGTGGAGCGTCAGCCCGTCGTCGAGGCTCTCGGAGCGGGGCTGGTTGGCCAGGCCCGCCTGGAACATGGCGCGAAAGAGCCAGACGCCGCTCTGGTCGCCGGTGAAGAAGCGCCCCGTCCGGTTGCCGCCATGGGCCGCGGGCGCGAGGCCGACCACGACGATCCGCGCGGCGGGATCGCCAAAGCCGGGCAGGGGACGCGCCCAGTAGCGTTGGCCGGCGAAGCGGCGAGGCGGGGCCGCGGCCGCCTTCTCACGGCAGGCGACCAACCGGGGGCACTTGCGGCATGAGATCACCTCGGAGCGTATGTTCTCGAGCGCTTGCCGCTTGGATGGGGCCATCTCGTCCGGGACACTACAGCGGCGCCAACACCGCGCGGAAGTGGCGCAGCGCTGCCGGGGCCGAGACGATCCTCATGCCCCTGACCGAGGCCTTCTTCGCCGCGATCCGGGTCAACGTCTCCGCGACGTGGTCGAGGTGCGCGTCGGTGTAGGTACGCCAGGGGATGGCCAGCCGGGTCAGCTCGGGCGACCCCTTGGGGCGCGAGCCCGGCGGGAACATCAGCGTGCCGATCTCGCAGGCGCGCACCCCGCCCTCGGTGTACAGCGCGCAGGCCAGCACGTGCCCGGGGAACTGCTCGGCGGGGATGTGCGGGAAGAGCGCCGCGGCGTCGAGGTAAACGGCGTGGCCGCCGGCGGGCATCATCACCGGGATGCCGCTGCGCACGAGCGAAGCGTGGAAGCGCTCCACCTGGCCCAGCCGCTGCCCCAGCATCTCCTCGTCCAAGGACTCCTTCAGGCCGATGGCGATGGCGTCCAGGTCGCGCCCGGCGAGCCCTCCGTAGGTCTCGAAGCCCTCGGTGACGATGAGGTTCTCGCGCAGCCGGTCGGCCATGGCCTTGTCGCGCAGCGCGATGAAGCCGCCGATGTGCGCCAGGCCGTTCTTCTTGGCGCTCATCATGCAACCGTCGGCGAGCGCGAAGATCGCGTGGGCGAGGTCGGCGGCCGAGCGGCCACGGCAGTCCGGGTCGCGGCGGGCCAGCATGCCGGCGTTCTCGGCGAAGCGCGCGGCGTCGATGAAGACGAAGACGCCCTTGGCATGGCAGAGCCGCGAGGCCTCGCGGATGTTCGCCAGCGGCACGGGGTGGCCACCGTAGGAGTTGTTGGTGCAGGTGACGACGGCAAACTTCACCTTCTCCTTCTCGAGCGTGGCCTCCAGGGCCTTGAGGTCGAAGGCGCCCTTGAGCGGGTAGGGGTCGTCGTTCTTCATCGCCTGCGCGCAGGGCAGGTCGATCCCCGTGGCCTTGACCCGGTCGACGTTGGCGTGGGTCGTGTCGAACAGGCCGTTGGAGACCACGGTGTCGCCCGGCGAGAGCAGCGTCTCGCAGACGATGCGCTCGGCCGCGCGGCCCTGGTGGGTGGGGATGACCTCGTTGAAGCCGGTCACCTGGCGCACGGTGGCCTGGAAGCGGTCGAAGCTCGCCGAGCCGGCATAGCTCTCGTCCGCGCAGTGCAGCGAGGCCCACTGGGAGTCGGACATGCAACCGGTGCCCGAGTCGGTGAGCAGGTCGATGAAGACGTCGCGGGCGGAGAGCTTGAAGGGGTTGAAGCCCGCCTGCTCGAGCGCTGTGCGGCGGCGGTCGGGCGAGACGAGGTGGATCGGCTCGACACTGCGAATGCGGAACGGCTCCGGAAAGCTCATGGTCCCCCCCTTCACGGTTCAGAAGGGGCGCACGATAGCACGCTCGGACCCTTCTGGAACGTGGCCCGAAGGCGCGCGGTCGGGGTAAATAGCGCACCTCGATGCGACCTCTCTGCACCGCGCCGGCCGTGCTGGCCTGCCTGGTCCTCGCCGCGAGCCCGACGGCCCGTGGCGCCGATGCAGGTGCGCCCTCGGGGCCCGCCACGGCCTCGACGGCCGACGCGGGCCAGACGTCCGGAACGCCTGGAGCGCAGAGCGCCGCTCGTGGGCCCGCCGGCGCGGCCGCTCCCTCGCACCCCGAGCTGCCCGACACGCTCAGGGCGGTGGCGAAGACCAAGAAGGCGCGCTTCGCGCATGCCTGGGGTGGCTACGCGCTGCGCTCGGGCGGGGCGGTCCTCGCCCTCTCGCCCGACGGGCACCGCGCAGCAGCCTCCGCTCCCGGCAGCCCGCTGCGCGTCTGGGACCTCGAGTCTGGCCGGCAGACGAAGCTGCTCGCGTCGCAGGACGGGGCGACCGCGGCGGCGTTCGCGCCCGACGGCAAGCACGTGGTCACCGGCGCCCACGACGGGACGATCACGCTGTGGGACGCCGAGACGGGCAAGGTCGAGCGGGTCCTCAAGCGCCACCAGGGCGAGGTGAGCGCGCTGGCCTTCGCTCCCGACGGCAAGCGGGTCGCCTCCGGCGGCGAGGACGGCACTGTCCGCGTGTGGGACTTGGGCAAGGGCCGTGGCCTCATCCTGCATGGGCACGGGGAGATGGTCCGCGCGCTCGCCTGGTTCCGCGACGGCAAGCAGCTCGCCTCGACCGGCGACGACGGCACGGTGCGGGTCTGGGAGCTGGCGAAGGGGCGGGCGACCAAGGTCCTGGGCGAGCGCGAAGGGCCCGAGTGCACGGCTCTGGCGGTCTCGCCCGACGGGACCAAGTTGCTCGTCGGCCGGGAGGGCGTCGGCGTGGTGCGTGCGGACCTGGCGACGGGCGACGAGCAGGTGCTGGGCGCGGCGGTCCGCGTCCTGGCGCTCGCCTACAGCGCCGACGGCCTGCGCGAGCGGGCGGTGGTGTCGAGCCAGCGCGAGGTGCGCCTCGCCTCCACGCGCGACTCGGCGCCGGCGAAGATCGAGATTCTGGGGGTGGGCGGCAGAGGCCAGCGAGGCGCTCGCGCCCATCTCCGAGGCCGACCCGGGCAGCCTCGCCGCCGCGTTCAGCAAGGACGGCGAACGGGCGCTCACCAGCGCCGGCGGGCTGACGCTCTGGGACCTCGAGGGCGCCAAGGCGGTGAAGCGGACGCTGGGGCACACTGGCCGCATCGAGGCGCTCGCGGTCTCCCGCGATGGAGCCTGGGTGCTCAGCGCGGCCGAGGACACCACGGCGCGCCTGTGGGACGTCTTCTCGGGCAAGGAGCGCTTCAGCTTCGGCGGGCATTCGAAGGCGGTGCGCGCCGTCGCGTTCTCCAAGGACGGGACGAAGGCGCTGGTCGCCGACGCGATGGGGCTGATGCGGCTGTTCGACGTCTCCAAGGGGACGATGGAGGGCTACGTCGGGCCGCAACGCGGCATCGCCACCGCGACCTTCGGCGAGGACGACAAGGTGGTCGTCACGGCGAGCCTGGAGCGCACCGCGATGTGGGAAGCGGCGACCGGCAAGGAGATCTTCTCCAACTGGTTCCCGCGCATCGTCACCGCGGTCGCGGTCTCCGCCGACGGCAAGCTGGCGGTGGCCACCGACCTCGTGGACGGCACGATGATGCGCGAGGTCGCCACCGGCAAGGTGCTCAAGGCCTTGAACCGGCCCGACCGGATCGGACGCGGCGTCACGCTCAACCGCGACGGCTCGGTGGCAGCGGTGGTCACCGCGGCTCGCGACGGCGCGGGACCGGACGCGCTCGAGCTGTGGGACACCGCGCAGGGCAAGCTCCTGCGCGCCGGGCGGGTGACGCCGGGCTTCGCGGTCTTCGGCTTCAGCGACGACGGGAAGCTGCTGCTCGCCTCCGCGGGCGACGCCTCGGTGCGCATGTTCGCCACCCGGACGCTCAAGGAGACCGACAAGGTGGACCTGGCGGCCAACGGCGAGCAGCCCACCGCCGCCGTCTTCCTCCCGGACGGGCTGTCGTTCCTGGTGGGAACGTCCTCGGGAGCGCTGCAGCACTACCTCATCGTGGCAGACCCGGCGAAGTAGTCTGGCCGGCGGGCGGGCCGCGGATGCTCGGGCGGCGGGGCCCCAGGGGACGAACGAATGCACGAGGTCGAATCGGCGAGGGAGCTCATCGAGGCCGCGCTGCCGCCGCGCCCTCGCGAGCGGGTCGCGCTCTCGAACGCTTCCGGGCGCTATCTGGCGGCGCCGCTGCTCGCGAGCGCGCCGGTCCCGGCCTTTTCCTGCTCGGCCATGGACGGCTGGGCGGTGAAGGCGGCCGAGGTCCGCGGCGGGAGCTCTCCTCGAAGGCCGGTTCGGCGATCTACGCGGGAGACGCTCCGGGAGCGAGGCTGGAGGAGGGGAGCGCCGCGCGGATCTTCACCGGAGCGCCGATCCCCATCGGTGCGGACTCGGTGGTCCGCCAGGAGACGGCTCGGGAGGAGTCCGGCCGGGTCTCGTTCCGAGCCGCGCCTGCGCCCGGAGAGAACGTGCGCAGCAAGGGCGAGGACGTCGCCGAAGGCGGGACCGCGCTCGAGGCGGGGGTGCGGCTCGGGCCGCGCCAGCTCGGGCTGTGCGCGGCCCTGGGGGCGCGAGAGGTGGAGGTCGCCGCGCGGCTTTCCGTCGCGCTCATCCCGACCGGCGACGAGCTGGTGCGCGGCCTGGTCGAGGACTCGAACCGGGTGGTCCTCGCGGCGGATATCGCTTCGCTCGGGTGCGACGTCACCTGGCAGGTCTCGGGGGACGATCCCCACGAGCTCGAGCGGGCGCTGGAGGCCGCGCGCGCGCGCGCCGACGTGGTGTTGACGACGGCCGGCGTCTCCGTCGGAGAGAAGGACCTCGTCCCCGGGGTGCTCGCGCGGATGGGCGCCGAGGTTCGCGTGCACGGCGTCGCCATGAAGCCCGGGAAGCCGTTCCTCTTCGCTCAGCTCGGCGGCAAAGCGGTGTTCGGCCTCCCCGGCAGCCCCTCCGCCTGTCTCGTTGCCTACGAGGTCTTCGTCCGGCCGTTCATCCGCGGGCTGTGCGGCTCGCGCTCTCGCCGGCGGACGGTGCTGGAGCTGCCGCTGGCCGAGCGGGTCGAAGGCCGGCCCGGACGGATGCGGTTCTTCTGGGCGAACCTGACGCGCGATGGCCGGGTCCAGCCGCTGGGGCAGGACATCGCCCAGCTGCGCGGGCCCGCCCTGGCCCAGGCGCTCGTCGCCCTGCCGGCCGACGTCGGAGAAGTGGAGGCGGGGGCGCGCGTGCAGGCCTGGCTGCTCGAGGAGGCTTCGCCGTGAAGCGACGGACGGGCGAGGTGAAGCTGGTCGCGTTCGTGGGCCCGAGCGGGGTCGGCAAGACCCGCCTCCTGGTCCGCCTGGTGAGCGCGCTGACCCGGCGTGGGCTCAGGGTGGCCGCCATCAAGCACTCGCACCACCAGGGGTTCGACAAGCCAGGAAGCGACTCGAGCAAGCTGCGCGAGGCCGGGGCGCTCGGCGTCGCCTTGATGGGCCGCAGCGAGCTCGCTTGGTTTGGCCCACCCCTGGAGGACCCGCGCTCGCTCGCTCCGCTCTTCGTTGGGGCGGACGTCGTGCTCTGCGAGGGCTTCAAGCACTCCGACCTGCCGCGCATCGAGGTCCACCGCCGGCCGGTGAGCCGGCGCTTCCTGGCGGACTCCGACCCGGCGATCCTGGCGGTGGTCAGCGACGACACACCGCGGCGGGCACTGCCGCGCTTCAAGCCAGGACAGGTCCAGGCGCTCGCCGACTGGCTCTGCGAACGCTGGAGCTTGGGAAACAAGCGCAAGAAGGCCGCGGGCGAAAAGTCCTAAAAACACAACTACCTGGACTATTCGGAGCCATGTCCCGACCCCCCGTGGGTTGTATGGACACCAGTGTCCTGTTTTGTTAGCAAACTCATCGTCGCTCCGGCGCGCGCTCCCCACACATGGGTGGGGGGACCGAAGCGTCCGCACTTCCCGCGGACGTTGGATGCACGACACGGGGGACGGGATTCGAGGACGGAACCGGATGAGGTCTCTACCGCTCCTGATCGTCGCGCTGCTGGTCGTCGTCCCCGGCTTGGCGCGGGCCGAGGAAGCCGCACCCGCTGCCCCCTCCGAGCCGGCAGCGGCCGCCCCTGCCGCCGCGGCTGCGCCCTCGCCCGGCGCCGACGGCGGGCTGGTCAAGGTGCCGGGCGGGCCGCCGGTCAAGCTGAGCGGCGAGCGCTCCGACTGCCTGGGCTGCCACTCCGAAGAGGACATGGTCCGCACGCTCAAGAGCGGCGAGGAGCTCCCGCTCTACGTCGACGAGGCGGTGCTGCAGAAGTCGGTGCACGCCAAGCACGGCTGCACCGACTGCCACGTCCAGATGCGGGGCACCGAGGGCGGGCATCCCAAGCAGCGCTACGACACCCGCCGCGAGTTCACCACCAACCTCGCCAAGAACTGCGAGACCTGCCACGTCGAGAACGGCAAGCTGATGAAGGACAGCGTCCACCGCAAGGCGCTGGAGGCGGGCAAGAAGGACGCCGCCACCTGCGTCGACTGCCACGGCGGCCACGACGCCCACAACCCCGCCGCGGACCGGAAGACCATCGACAAGACCTGCGGCAAGTGCCACGCGAAGATCGAGGCGGAGTTCGTCAAGAGCGTCCACGGCGAGGCGTTGCTCTCGGGCAACCCCGACGTTCCGGCCTGCACCGACTGCCACGCCTCGCACGCCATCACCGACCCCAAGGCGGTGCAGGCGCGGCTCAACCAGCCCGACAAGTGCGGCACCTGCCACTCCGACCCGAAGAAGATGGAGAAGTACGGAATCTCGCCCAACGTGCTCAAGACCTACCTCGCCGACTTCCACGGCTCGACGGTCTCCATGCTCAAGAGCGAGAACCAGGCCCCGCTGGTGGCGCTGTGCACCGACTGCCACGGCATCCACGACATCGTGAAGACCGACGCCCCCAACTCGCACGTGCTCAAGGCCAACCTGACCAAGACGTGCCAGAAGTGCCACCCGCAGGCCAAGGACAACTTCCCGGCCTCGTGGCTGTCGCACTACGAGCCGACGCTGAAGAAGGCGCCGCTCGTCTACGGCATGAGCGTCTTCTACAAGCTGTTCATCCCCTTCGTGATCGGCGGGCTCATCCTGCAGATCGGCCTGCACCTGCGGAAGTCGTGGAGGCACTCCAAGTGAGCGACAGCAATCACGGGTCAGGGCCGATGGTCGACCGCTTCGACCTGAAGGCGCGCTTCGAGCACTTCGCCCAGATGATCGTCTTCACCACGCTGGTGGTCACCGGCTTGCCGCAGCGCTGGCCCGAGGAGCGGTGGTCGCAGATCGTCACCAGCATCTTCGGCGGCATCGAGTCCATGCGGTGGATCCACCGCGGCACCGGGCTCGTCTTCACGCTGCTGGTCTTCTTCCACTTCAGCGTCGCGCTGGCGGACCTCTTGCGCCGCTCGGTCGACTTCTCCATCGTCCCCACCCGCAAGGACTTCACCGACGCCATCCTCGCGCTCAAGAACCAGCTCGGGCTCACCGACGAGCACCCGAAGTACGACCGCTTCGAGTACAAGCAGAAGTTCGAGTACTGGGGGGTCGCCTTCGGCGGGATGATCATGATCTCCACCGGGTTCATCCTGCTCTTCCCGAGCTGGGCGACCTGGATCCTCCCGGGCCAGTTCGTGCCGATGGCCAAGGTGGCGCACGGCAGCGAGGCGCTGATGGCCTTCCTGGTCATCCTCTTCTGGCACATCTACAACGCCCACCTCTCCCCCGAGGTCTTCCCCTTCGACAAGGGCATGTTCCACGGGAAGATGAGCCGCGAGCGGATGGAGCACGAGCACCCGCTGGAGCTGGCGCGCATCGACGCCCAGGCCAAGGTCGACGCCGAGAAGCCGTCCTGAGGGAGTCCCACGAATGAAGCGCTACTCTGCAGGCGAGAAGGTCTCGGGCGGCTACTACTGGAACCTCCGTCGCTGGGAGATTGCCGCCGTCCGCACCCGGGTCGGCGCCCTGCCAGGAACCCCCGACGACAAGTTCGTCGACCTGCCGTTGCCGGCCATCCCCATCGTCGTCGTGCTGATGGCGTCGATGGCGATGTTCTTCACGCCGGCCATCGGCTTCGTGATGGTCTTCTACGCGCTGTACGCGAAGCTGACGGGCAAGGCGGGCGGAGCCGCGGCCAAGACCGACGAGGCCGCACCGGCCGCACCGGCCGATCCGGCCGATCCGGCGGAAGCACCGAAGGGCTAGTCGTCGGTCAGTGCCGCTGGCAGGGCGCGTCGAGCTGGTCCCGGGTCACCACGCCCAGGATGAGCCCGCCGGCGACGACGGGGAGGCAGGTGGCTTCGGTACTGCGCATCAAGTCGGCGGCTTGCTCCACCGACGCGCTGGCGCTGATGGTCGTCACCGGGACGACCATGCAGTCGCTCACCGTGGCCGCCTCGGCGGCGCGCCGCAGCGCGCTCAGGCTCGCGACGCCGACCAGGTGTTCCCAGTCGAAGACCAGCAGGTGGTCGACCCCCGAGGCCATCGCGACGGCCTCTGCTTCGTGGGCGCCGGTCCGCGGGCTGACTCCCACGACGGCACGGCACATCACCCGTCCCAGTGGTTCCATGACGGCCCCCCCGGCCAATGCGACCTCGGCATTGTGCCACATGGGAGCGATCGCGGCGATCCGTCCCCCCTGCTTTGCCTCGCCCCGCTTGGGGTGGCAGAACACTTCGACTGGCACCCGAAAAATCGCACGAGGGCTCGGTAGCCCTCTTGGTAGAGTGTCGGGCGCGCGCGGGCGCTGAACATCCCAAGCCCGTGCGACGTCCGATGAGCGGCGGTCGCTGACGCCGAACCCCACGCAAACCCGTCCAGAAGGAGAAGAACATGTTCAAGTCGCTCAAGCTCGCGGCCGTCGTCGTCGCCGCGGCGCTCGTTCCTGCCGTCTCCCAGGCTGCCGACCAGTACGTCGGAGCAGACAAGTGCAAGAGCTGCCACAAGGAGATCCACGCGACGATGAAGGCGGGCCCCCACGCCAAGGCCCAGGAAGCGCTCGCCACCGACGCCGCCAAGAAGATCAACAAGGACGCTGCCACCGACGCCAAGTGCCTCAAGTGTCATGACACCGGCGCGGGCCTGGCCGCTGACGCCAAGGCCAAGAGCTTCAAGGATGGCCAGGGCGTGCAGTGCGAGTCCTGCCACGGCCCCGCCAGCAAGCACGTGAGGGCCCGCATGGCCGACGAGGGCGGCGCCAAGGTGGCCGACGACGAGATCGTCAAGAAGCCGGCCGAGAAGGTCTGCCTGACCTGCCACAACAAGGAGAGCCCGACCTTCAAGGGCTTCAAGTTCGCCGAGGCCGCCAAGAAGATCGAGCACAAGCAGCCGAAGAAGTAGTCCGGCGGCGCCTCACGGATTCACGGAAGGGCGGTCCGGTCCCCCGGGCCGCCCTTCGTCTATGAAGTCGCTACGTTGCGCACCCGCGGCCGGTCTGATACGCGATCGGCCTACCAAGAGCCACCGCCTGGGAGGCAAGCGTCATGGCGAAGTACGAGGTCTTCCTGCCCGCAGCCCGCGAGGGCGAGTTCAACCTCACCCTCAAGGTCGACGCCGACAACTGGATGGCCGCCCTCAAGATCGGCCTCAAGAAGCTCGGCGAGCAGGGCGCGCAGGTCCAGAACCTCCTCGTGGACATCATGGAGGACAACTCCATCCACGTGACCGACTCGCTCTCGGGCCGGGTGTTCCGCATCAAGGAGCTCGACGAGGCGGCGGCCGCTGCCGCGCCCATCCCCCTGCAGCAGGCGGCCCCCATCCCGCTCCAGCAGCCGGCGCCCATCCCGCTCCGCGCCGTCGAGGAAGAGCTGCCCGGCGGCGACGCCCCCACCCCCAAGGAGATGCCGGCCGTCGAGCCGCCTCCTCCCGCACGGCAGCCCGAACCCGTCCGCCCGGCGAAGAAGCCGGTGGCCAAGGTCGAGAAGCCTGCGCCGCCTCCGCCGGCAGCAGCCAAGCCCGAGAAGAAGCCGGCCCCGAAGGCCGAACCTGCGCTGACCACGCCCGCCCGCCCCCAGGCCAAGGCCGCCGAAGCGGCGCCCAAGGCCAAGGTTCCGGAGAGGAAGCTCGCGCCGCCTCCGGCCCCCAAGGAGGCCGAGGCCCACAGCGTCGAGCAGGTCGAGAAGCCCTCCGCGCCCATCGCCGGCCCCATCGGCCGCACCAAGACGCAGACGCACATCGAGGACGTCCTGAGCGACCTCTTCGAGCGCACCCAGGAGGCCTTCGACCTCGAGCAGGAGCAGGGCCTGACCTTCCTCCTGGACCTGGCGCTGGAGAAGATTCCCGCCGAGTCGGGCTCGGTCTTCGTCGTCGACTTCGGCAACAACGACCTGTCGCTCAGCTCGGCGCGAGGCCCCAAGGCCGCCGAGCTCAAGCGCTTGAAGCTGCGCATGCCGGTGGGCGTGGGCATCGTCGGCTTCTGCGCCCTGGAGGCGGTCAGCCTCGCCATCTCCGACACGCAGAAGGATCCGCGCTTCTACAAGAACGTCAGCCAGAAGCTGGGCTACGACACCCAGTCCATCCTCTGCGCGCCCATGGTCTCCGGCGGGCGCACCTTCGGCTGCATCGAGGTCATCAACAAGAAGGGCACCTCTCACTTCACCGATACCGAGGTCGCCATCCTCGCGTACGTCGCCCACCAGGGCGCCAAGTACCTCGAGCAGACCTCGGGCTAGCGGCGAGCGGCTAGAAGCCGAAGCAGTGTTCTTCGGGGTGGGCTCGAATCCGGGCCCGCCCCGAAGCTTTTCGGCCGGGGCCGTGGTGCCGCGGCTGGGTTGCTGAAGTAGGTACGCTCTTCCCGACAAACCGGCACCGCCGCCGCGGCACGGAGGTCTGGCACGCCAGGTCTCGGAGCGAGAGAAGTGCCAGTCGTTTGGCGACGCGCGAACAGCGCCATCGCGCCAGCGCACGACTGACGGCTGTTCAGTCGCCCTTCTCTTCGGGCAGCTCCTCGGGGACCTCCGACTTGAGGACCTCGCGCAGCACCGCCGTGGCGAACGAGCCCTTGGGCAGGCTGAACTCGAGCACGAAGGTGCCTGCGGCGTCGTCGGCGTCGCTCACGGCGAGCGAGAGCGGCAGGCGCATCGGCCGGCGCGTCCCTTCGGCGTCGGGGCCGAGCGGCGCGAAGCGGTCGAGCGTGAGGCCCTCCTCGGCGAGCACCCGCTCCTCGCGGGCGAGCGCGTCGAACTGGGGGGACATCATCCGGTGGCCGAACATGGGGCCGGTCGGCGAGATCTCGAAGGCCGCCACCCGAGGGCCGTCGGCCTGGGCTGATTCGCAGGTGAACAGGCCGCCCGTCGTCAGCTTCTTCATCAGGTCGCCGGGCACGGCGGAGGCGAAGAGGCCGTCGCGCACTCTCTCGGCCAGGACGCGGTTGAAGAGCCACGACTGGTAGGCGCTGACCGCGATGCGCCGCAGGAACCGGTCGCGCCGGGCGCGGGCGAGCTGCGGGTCTTCACCGCCCAGCACCAGGGCCCTGCCCAGCGGCACGTTCGAGCCCCCGCGGCCGAAGCGCTGGGGGCCGAAGAGGTTGGGGAGGCCGCGCTCGGCGAGGGCCTGACCGGTGGCGCGGGCGCGCTCGGCGGCTCCGGCGGTCGCGCCCCGCACGCGGATGCGGAAGCGGTTGCCGAGCAGGTGGCCGGTCTTGAGCTTGTTGCCGTGCGCTTTGGCCGAGAGCACCCGCCAGCCTTCGCCGGCGAGCCCCGAAGCCTGGCGTCCGGGGGCGTTGGGAACCGACATGAACTGGCGGGTGAGCGCCTGGCGGTCCTTCTGGCCGGCGATGCCCACGTCGCGCTCGGCGACCTTGAGGGCACGGGCGATCTCGCTGGCCACCTCGCGCGTGTTGCGGCCGCGCTTCTCGACCCACAGGAACAGGTGCGAGCCCTCGCCGCAGGGCTGGTACGCCGGGCTCTCTTCGACCTCGAAGTCCTCGGGGGTCGCGCGGATCGAGCCGCCCGCGCCGGGCAGCTCCGCCGTCACCAGCGGAGCGCCGGCCCAGGGATCGGGCTGTCCGGTCGGGAGACTGGAGGCGCTCACCCTGCGGCCTCGATGGGCGAGAGGAGCACCTTGACCCGCCGCGAGAGCTCCTCGTCGGCTTCGGGATCCGAGAGCTCGCCGGCCTCGAAGAGCAGGAAGAACATCAGCTCCGAGAGGGCGGAGTGGAGGGTTCGCGCGGCGTCGGCGGGAGGCTGCCCGAGCCGCTTGAGGTTCTCGAGCAACGGGCCCGCCAGCGCGAGGTCCTGGGCGAACGAGACGTTCACGAGCACCGGCGCCTTCTGGGCTTGCTGGAAGAGCGCGCCGTTGGCCGCGGCGACGAACTCCTTGACCATGTTGACCTTCGCGACCTCCGACAGGATCTGGCGGAAGACGGCGTTGAACGTCGCGCCGATCTCCTCGGGAGTGGGCACCTTGGCCACGCCGGAAGCGGTCTGCGGCGCGCTCTTGGCCGCCACCAGGCCCATGGAGATCAGGTGGTGCAGGATTCTTGGTGGCGTCGAACTCGGTCAGCTTGAGCTTCTGGGCCAGGTCCAGCACGGTCACGTCGCCGTTGCACTGGTCGTAGACCGCGCGCTCCTGCGGCTCGAGCTTGGGGCCCGCCGGCTTGACCCGCACCACGTAGGCCGCCGACGACGGGAGCCGCTTGCGGAACTCCTTCATCTCGTCGATGCGCCGGATGGCATCCATCAGCAGGCCCTGGGTGTTGATGGCCAGGGCACCGCGGTCCTCGACCGGCTGGTCGACGAGCATGAACGCGCCCTCCTGCGCCTGGAGGATCGCGTGGAAGACCTCGCTCACCTGTTGCTGCAGGCAGCGCCAAAGGTCGTGCGGCGGCAGGAACCCAGCCTCCACCAGCATCCGGCCGACGCGGCTGGGCGGCGGGTCGCTGGCGAGCACCTGGTCGAGCTGGGACCGGGTGACCAGGCCCAGGCGAACGGCGATCTCCCCGACCCGGTCGGCAGGATCGTCCGAGGCGGCGCCGTGGATGTCACCCTGCTTGAAGACGATGGCCCGCTCGCCAGCTGGGGAGACGACCCTCAGGATGCCGGTGATGCGGCTCTGGTTGAGGAAGGCGACCATGTCGGCCAGCTGCACGCCCGACAGGTCGCCCGCCATGATGACCCGCGGAACCTCGGCCTTGCCGCCCTCGCAAGGCGCACGCACGCCCAGGAGGATGTCCGGCGACGTCGGAGCCAGATAGAAGCGACCAGCCTGGCGGGCCAGCCGCGCCTGGGCGGCCTCGTTCTCCGGGAGCACGACGCCCCGACCATCGACTTTGACGAACTCGCTCATGGGTGCGCTGACACGTCCCTGAACCTAATCGGCCCAGTGGCGCTCGCGCTCCTCCTTGTCGAACTGGACTGCGGCTTCCACCGTGCGCAGGTAGGGACGGGAGAGCGCCTTGGCGGCCTCGGCAGCGCCCTTGGGCTCGTCCTTCTTCTTGGGGGGCGGCGGGGCCTTCTTGCCCTTCGTCGCGGCCTGAGTGGCGCCCGGCGCCTTCAGCTCCTCGTAGGGCGACTTCTTGCCGCCCTGGCCTTCGTAGCCGGCGAGCAGCTTGGCGGCGTTGGCCCGGTCCTTCTCGGCCAGCCCTTCCAGGCTGGGGTTGAGCTTGGTGATGACGCCTTCCTTGTCCAAGGCGATGGAGACGGGGATCTCCGGGAGGTCGGGCAGCTTGACGCGGCCGAAGGCCAGGTAGCCCAACTTCTGCTTCGGCTTGAGCTGGTCGAGCAGGCGGGGATCGTGCGGGACGTAGACCGGTTCGTCGCCCTCGACCTTGTCGCCGCCGAACGCGGTGACGAGCACGATCTTGCCCTCGTCGGCCTCGAGCTTGCCCAGCGCGGTCTCGAGGCGGCGGACGCCGTCGGCGTCGAAGGCGTAGGTCTTGGCGGTGAACTTGGCGGCGCTGGGGAAGTACTCGCCCACCGACGGCTGGCCCTGGCGGATGAAGGCCACCAGATCCCAGACGTCGAGCGCGCCCAGCTGCCCACCGAACGCAGGCATCTTGAACGACGCGCCGCGGCCCTTGCCGCCGGCGGAGATGGCTTGCTGCAGGTCGTCGTCGGTGCGCTGCATCAGGAAGCTGAGCTCGCGCAGGTCGGACGGGGCGGGCGCGCCCAGCGTCGCCGCGAGCGGGCCGCCTCCGCGGCCGTCGCTGCCGTGGCACGAAGCGCAGTGCACGCCGTAGAGCGCCGCACCCCGGAGGGTGTCGCCGGCGAGGACGCGCTTGGCTCCGCTGGCGGGCGCGGGCGCCGGATCGGCCTTGGCGGGCTCCGCAGCCTTGGCCGGCGTGCCCTTGGCGGGAGCCTTGGGCGCCGCGGCAAGCGCCGCGAGGGGGAGCAGAGAGGAGAGGAGGACGGCAGACAGGGCGGTCTTCTTGGAAGTCATGGTGTCCTCCGGGCTCACTTGACGGGCTTGCGGGGGCCGGACTGCTGCGCCGGGGCATCTTTGGGCGCCTTCGGCGTGAACTTGGGCCACGACGCGACGTCGTCGGTGAGCTGGAAGCGGTACTTGACGTGGCACTTGGCGCAGTTGGCGACCTCGATCCTGGTCATGGCCTCGCGGGCCTTGGCCGCGTCGGTGCCGACCAGGGGGACGAGCTCCTTGAGCGCGGCGGCCGCCTCGTTGGCCAACGCGTCGAAGTCGCGCCGCTGGGAGCCGAACGCGGCGGGAGCCTGGCCGACCAGCTTCTCGGCGGCCTCGGCCATGGTGCGGGCGATGGCGACCAGGTCCGTGCCCGAATTCGGCTTGGCCAAGCCGGCGGCCAGCTCCATCCAGCCGTCCCCCAGCGCCTTCATCACCGTCGGTGCGCCTTCGGCGGGCGGGGCGTCGCCAGCGCGCAGCGCGGTGCGGCCTCGGCCGGACTTGGTGGCGGACTCCTCCTCGGCGGCTTGCATCGGGGTGTCCTGGCCGATGCCCAGCACGAAGTCGGCGGTCAGGGCTTTGTCGCCGATCTCGGCGTTCTCCAGCCGCTGCTCGAGGGCGATGCGGTAAGGCCCGGCTTCCGCGGCGGTCAGGTGGATGCCGTACACCCCGGCGTCCGAGAGCGGGTGGAGGCGATAGCGCACCATCGCCCCGCCATCCTTGCCGACGTCAGCGAAGAGGATGGCCTTCTCCAGCGGCACGCGGTCGCCGAGGGCAGGGTCGGGGACGGCCAGGTGCTTGACGACTTCGAAGACGAGGGTCGTGGTCTTGCCCGGCACGGGCTTGGCCGGGCGAACGCGCAGCGTGACGCTCATCTTGTCGATCTTCTTGCGGTAGAGCGCCTCGTCGGCCTTGGGGGCGGCGGAGGCCTTGGCGCCCGAACCGCTCGCGCCCTGCTCGTCCTTGGGAACGAGGATGACCGGCTTCTCGGGGGGCGTCTCCTTCTTGGGCTCGTCGCCGGTCAGCGCCCGGCGCGGCTCGTCCTTGGAGGCGGCGGGAGGCGTCGCGTTGGGGCTCGCGGGCTCAGGCTGCGCGGCGATCGGCTTGCGCGCCTCCTCAGGCTTCTTGGCCTCTTCCGCCTTCTTCGGCTCTTCCTTCTTGGCGGGCTCTTCAGGCTTCTTCGCCGCCTCCTTCTTGGCCTCCTCCGCCTTCTTCGGCTCCTCCTTCTTGGCGGGCTCTTCGGCCTTCTTCGCCTCTTCCTTCTTGGGATCCTCCTTGGCCGGTTCGGGGGCCGCCGGCGCAGTCTCCGCCGGCTTGGGCTCTTCCTTCTTCTCTTCGGTGGCGGGGCGGCCAGTGATGACGCGGCGCTGCGCCAGGCCCGAGGCGGGCGCGAGCAGGACTGCGCCGGCGAGCGCCAGCGCGGTGGCATGGAGACTTCGGGTCAAGAAGGTGCTCAAGGCGTGACCTCTCTTCGGTTCGGAAAGGACGGACCTTCAGTCAGTCGCGAGTCCACCCTCCCTTGGCGAACTCGGTGTGGTCCTCGATGGCGCGCTGCAGATAGTTGCCGTCGACGGGCAGGGTGAACGGGCGACCATTCAAGAGGATGGTGGGGGTTCCGGTGATGCCGATGGACTTTCCTTCGGCCTTCGAGCCTTTCACCACCGCGAGGTACCGGTTCTCGGCGAGCGCCTGGCGCAGCAGCCCAGCGTCCAGGCCGGCGGTGGCGGCCAGCGCCACGACGTGGTCGAGGTCCAGGTTCTCCTGGTGCTCGAACATCAGGTCGTGCAGCTGCCAGAAGCGGCCCTGCTCGCGTGCGAACTCGGCGGCTTGCGCGGTGGTCCGCGAGTTGGCGTGGCTGTCGAGCGGGAAATACTTGAAGCACAGCCGCACCTGCGGGTTGGACGCGGCCACCGCCTCGAGGAGGGGCCGAACGGTTCCGCAGGCGGGGCATTCGAAGTCGGAGAAGACCACCATCGTCACCGCGGCGTCCTCTGGCCCCTGGCACGCGGCCTTGGCGAGATCGATGGCTGCGGCGGGCTGGCGGAACCGGTCGTAGTACGCCTGGACCTCGGCCATCGCTTCGCTCGCGCTGGCGCCGCTGTTGGCGAGCCAGGCGAGGAGGGAGACTTCGCGCGCGGCGTGCTGGCAGGTGGGATGGACCTTCAGGCAGTCGCGAACGAGGTGCCCGCAGCCGGCGTAGGTCGGCAGTTGGCCGGCGGCGGCCGCCACCACCTCGACGGCGCTGGCGGTGAGGTTGGCCAGCTCCGGGCGCGAACGGTCGAGCTCGCGAACCGATGCGGTGGTGGCCTGACACGAGGCCAGCAGCGCGCAGCCGGTGGCCGCGAGGAATCGTCGCATCCGCAGGGAGTCCATGAGCGGCGGGATGTTAGTGCAAGCGGGGAGGTTGCTCAAGGCGCGGGGCCCGAGTTTTCGCCTTGCCGGACGCGCACTTGCGACCGGAAGGCCGGGGCGGAGCTCTCCCTTGCTTCGCGCGGTGGGGCATCTATCATCCGCGGTCGACCAGCACCTTGCTTGGAGGTCCCACGTGAGCAGGCGACGGCGGATCCTGATGCTGCACACCGGTGGCACGCTGGCGATGGAGGGCAAGCGCCCCCAGCCGCTGCACCCGGCGGACTTCGAGCGGACGCTGCGCGAGCACGTCCCGGAGATCTCGCGCATCGCGCAGATCCGCTTCGAGATCTTCTCGAACATCGACTCCTCGGATATGCGGCCGGAGCTGTGGTCGGCGCTTTCGCGGCGCATCCACGAGCGGCTCGAGGACGTGGACGGCGTCGTCGTCACGCATGGCACGGACACCATGGCGTGGACCGCGAGCGCGCTCAGCTTCATGCTGCGCGGGCTGCGCAAGCCGGTGGTGCTCACCGGCTCGCAGCGTCCCCTGGGCGAGGTGCGCACCGACGCGCGCCTCAACCTGATCGACGCGGTGACCGCGGCGGCGGGCGGGCCGGCCGAGGTGTGCATCTGCTTCGACTCGCACCTCTACCGCGGCAACCGGGCCCGGAAGATCAAAATCAACGACTACGACGCCTTCGAGAGTCCGAACTTCCCGCCGCTGGGCACGCTGGGGGTGGACATCGTCTACGCCGAGGGCCGCAAGCCGCAGGGTCGGCCGCGGCTGATGGAGAAGCTGGTCTCGCCGGTGTTCCTGCTCAAGGTCTTCCCGGGTATCAGTCCGGCGACGGCGCGCGCCATCCTCCCCGGGCTCAAGGGTCTGGTGGTCCAGGGCTTCGGCGCCGGCAACTTCCCCATCGAGGGCGACGCCTCGCTCCTGCCGCTGTTCGACGAGGCGCGCAAGCGCGAGGTGGTGACGGTGATGCTGAGCCAGTCTCGCCACAACTCGGTCGACCTCTCGCTGTACGAGGCGGGGGCAGCGGCGCTCGAGCGCGGGGTCATCTCCGGCGGCGACATGACGCCTGAGAGCGCGGTGGTCAAGCTGATGCACGTGCTGGCCTACGAGAAGGACCCGCGCAAGGTTCGCGAGCAGCTGCTGGCCGACCTGGTCGGCGAGCGCTCGAATTCAGGTTGAGAGACAGGCGCGAATGAGAGGCCTGCCGCTCCCTAGAGTCGCTCGTCGATGGCGCGGTTGCTCATCTCGTCAGCGAGCTTGTTCTGCGCCCTCGGGACGTGGCGGGCGGTCCAGGCCTCGAACTTGCCGAGCAGCCCCTGAGCCTTCTCGAAGAGCGGCTTGAGGCCGGCGTTCTTGACCTTGTACGCGCCGTTGAGCTGACGCACGAGCAGCTCGCTGTCGGCCACCACCTCGACCTCCTGGGCTCCCAGCCGCAGGGCGGTCTCCAGGCCCAAGAGCAGGGCGGTGTACTCGGCGACGTTGTTGGTGGCGGTGCCCAGGAACTTGCCCACCTTGGAGACGAGCGTGCCGTCGATGCGGGTGAGCACGGCGCCGGCGCCGGCGGGGCCGGGGTTCCCCCGCGCGGCCCCATCGGAGTAGACGACCAGCTTCTTGCGGCCGGAGGCGCCTTCGATGGCGGCCGGAGCGAGATCCTCGACCGTGGGGCCGGACTTCGCGGGCGCTGGGGCCTGGGCGGAGTCGGACTCTGTTCTGGGCGTGGGACTGGGGACGGGGACGAGCGGCCGCTGTGGCGGGAGATCGGGGCCCGTGGCTTCGGCGCCCTGCTCCTCGGCGCGCATCAAGAGGGCGGCCTCGCGCAGCACGGCGCGCAGGTGCTCTCGGGTAATGCCGGGGAAGCGCTCGAGGGTCTTCTCGAGGAGCCTCGTTCTTGGCGATGAACCCCAGGATCTCGGCACGAGAGGGCAGGGGGTTCATCGCCAGGAGAGGAAGCTCAGTCCTTCATCAGCTCATCGGCGTAGATCAGCCGCTGGCAAGAAGGGCAGGTCTCGATGGTGGCGCCGGCGCGCAGGATGTTCTGCAGCTGGGGCGGCAGGCGCATCTTGCAGCCCTTGCAGATGCCGTTGACCACGGGGACCATGCCGGTGCCGCGCTTCTTGCGGACGTACTCGTAGCGGCTGATGACCTCGGGGTCGACGCCCTTGGACACCTCGTTGCGCTTCTCGGTCAGCTCGCGGACCTGGTTGGCGAGCGAGCCGATCTTCGCGGTGAGGTCGGCGCGCTCGGCGGCGCTCCCGTCCTCGCGGCGGCGCAGCTCCGCTTCCTTCTCCAGGGCGACCGTGCGAATGGCCTGCGCACCGTCGACCAAGGCCTTGTTCTCTTCCTCGAGGTTGAGGATGGCCTTCTTGGAGATGTCGATTCTCGCGAGCGAGAGCGGCGTATTCGCGGGTCGTGCGCATCTCGGCCAAGCGCGCTTCCCACTTCTTGGTTTTGTCCTTCTCGGAGGCGACCTCGGCCTCCTTGTCCCGGCGCAGCTTCTCGTTGTCGCTCAGCCGCGCGCGCTCTGCTTCCAGGGCGTTTCGGGCACCGGCGAGCTCGGCATCGAGCTCGGCCAGACGCTTGGGATAGGCCTCGCCAGCCTTCTGCAATTCGAGGATCTGAAGATCGACCGTTTGCAGCGCCTCGAGGCCCTTCAACTTCTCCTTGACGGACACTTCCTTGCCTCCAGAAAGCACGTCTCCCCGCCAGACGGCCGGGACTCTTATCACACGGCGCTGGCCGCGCAACGGACGTTTTCATGGAAGACACACGGCGGGGTGGGGGGCCTTCCCGGCCGGGTGGACCGGGAAGGCGAGAGATCGCCCCCAAAGTGGGCGGAGCCGAGCCGCTTTTCAACGCCACTTGCTGGAAGACGGCCGCTCGCTGGCCGCAGGAGGAGCGGCCTTCCGGTGCTCGAAGTCCATCTCGGAGGCTGAAGGCAGCGAAATCTACTCGAGCCAGCGGCGGCGTGCGCTGCTGAGGTGCAGCCGTGCGAGAAGGCCAATCCTTGGGCCGCCTTCTTCCACGAGGCTGGGCAGAAGACCGAGCGGTTAGCTTCGCCCTATCTCGGGGCCGATGACGCCAATCCTCTTGTCGCGCGGCCTCCAGGCGTGCCACAAGAGGCCCGCCGCACGGGCCCTTAGCTCAGCGGTAGAGCTGGCGGCTCATAACCGCTTGGTCGCAGGTTCGAACCCTGCAGGGCCCATAAGACGACGCGGAGCCTGGCTTCTCGCCGGGCTCCGCGTCGGGCTTTCGAACGGTAGCTCGCCTAGCTTTCGACGAAGCTCTTCAGCCGCTTGCTGCGCGACGGGTGCCGCAGCTTGCGCAGCGCCTTCGCCTCGATCTGGCGGATGCGCTCGCGGGTGACCTCGAAGTCCTGGCCGACCTCTTCGAGCGTGTGGTCGCTCTTCTCGCCGATGCCGAAGCGCATGCGCAGCACCTTCTCCTCGCGCGGCGTCAGCGTGGCCAGCACCTTCCGGGTCTGCTCGGCCAGGTTCATGTTGATGACCGCATCGGACGGGCTGACGATGGCCTTGTCCTCGATGAAGTCGCCCAGGTGGCTGTCCTCTTCCTCGCCGATCGGCGTCTCGAGGGAGATGGGCTCCTTGGCGATCTTCAGGACCTTGCGGACCTTGTCGAGCGGCAGCTCCATCTTCTCGGCGATCTCTTCGGGCGTCGGCTCCCGGCCGATCTCCTGCACCAGGTAGCGGCTGGTGCGGATGAGCTTGTTGATCGTCTCGATCATGTGCACCGGGATGCGGATGGTGCGGGCCTGATCGGCGATGGCGCGGGTGATGGCCTGGCGGATCCACCAGGTGGCGTAGGTCGAGAACTTGTAGCCGCGCTTGTACTCGAACTTGTCCACCGCCTTCATCAGGCCGATGTTGCCCTCCTGGATGAGGTCCAGGAACTGCAGGCCGCGGTTCGTGTACTTCTTGGCGATGGAGACGACCAGGCGCAGGTTCGCCTCGACCAGCTCCGCCTTGGCCCGCTCGGCCTTGCGCTCGCCCTGGAGGATGGCCTCGTAGCTGCGGCGCAGGTCGGGGATGCGGGTGTTGGCGTCGCTCTCGACGCGCAGCTTGGTGCGCAGCGCGGCGCGGACCTCCCGGTCGATCTCGTCGAGCAGCTCGGGGGTGACGTTGAGCTTGCGGCAGATCTTCTGGCGGTTCTTCGCCTCGCCGTGCTTGTCGACCAGCCGCGACTCCTTGAGCATCCGCCGCAGCTCGTGCAGGGGCACGTGGGCCCTGCGCTCCCAGTCGCGCAGCGCCTCCTCGGCCTTCTCCACCTTCTCGATCTGCTGCTTGAGGAGCAGGACGATGCGGTCGATCTGCTTCTTGTTGAGCCGCATCTCCTCGAGCAGCTCTTCCATGTCCGTGCGGTGCTTCTCGACCTCGGCCTTCAGCTCGCGGCGCTTGACCTCGGACAGGCCCTTCTTCTTCTCGCGGATCTCGTTGAGCCGCTCGCACTCCTTGCTGTGCTTGCGGATCTTCTCGATGAGCTTGATGAGCTGCTCGGCCTTCTCGCCCTCGTTGAAGCCGGCTGGGGCCGCTTCGCCCTCGGTGGTGGCCTCGGCGGTCTCGGTCTCGGTGTTGCTCTCGGGGGTCTCGGGCGCGTCCTTGATGATGTCGCGCACCCGCATCTTGCCCTTCTTGAGCTTCTCGCCGAGCTCGAGGATCTCGTTGATGGCCAGCGGGCTGCCCATCACCGCGCGCAGGACCTCCTTCTCGCCGTCCTCGATCCGCTTGGCGATCTCCACCTCGCCCTCGCGGGTGAGCAGGGAGACCGAGCCCATCTTGCGCAGGTACATGCGGACCGGGTCGTTGCTCTTGCCGTACCCGGCCTCGTAGTCCTCGTCGTCCTTGTCTTCCTCTTCCGGCTTGTGCTCCTCGACGACGGTCGGCTTGGGCTCGGGCAGCTTGAGGCCCTTGTTGGCCGTGTCGATGATCTGGATGTCGTGCTCGCCGAACATGCTCATCACGTCTTCGATCTGGTCGGAAGACACGATGTCCTGCGGGAGCGCGTCGGAGATCTCGTCGGAGGTCAGGAAGCCCTTCTCGCGGCCCTGGTCCATGAGGGCCTTGACTTCCTTGCGCTCGGTCAACGCGCCGAAGTCCTCTTCGGACTCCTCGCCGTCGCCCTCGCTGGCCTCACCGGACTCCTCGTCGCCGACGGCGGTCTCGAGGTCGGCGGTCTCGTCCCCAGCCGCGGCCAGGGGCTCCTCGCCCTCGCCCTCGACGGGGGGAAGCTCCTCGCCCTCGAGCTCGCCCAGCTCGGCATCCTCTTCGCCACCCGGGCCCTTGGGGGGCCGGCCCTTGCCCTTGACCGGCGCGGCGGCGGCCGCCTTGACGGTGGGCTTGGCGCCCTTGGCCAGCTTCTCGGCCTCGGGGCCCTTCTCGGGCTTGCCCGGCTTCTTGACGGCGACCTTCGCCACCGGCGCGGCGGGCTTCTTGACGATGGCGGGGACCTTCTTCTTCGCGTCCTTCTTCTCCAAGGCTGCTGCCTCCTTGCTGCTCGTCTCCGCGCTCGGCGCGCGGCGTGGCTCGCTTCCCAACAGGCGGGACACGAGCTTGTCCTTGATGGTCTTGAGCGGATTCATCGAACCCCTCCGGCGGCACGCGCCTGGGCCTTCTCGACCGACCGGCCCTTCAAGCGCATCCGCAGGTCGCACAGCTCCTTGTGTTCGCCCTGAATCCGCTGAATCTCCTCGTCCGCCGCTCCTTGAGACACCGCGGCGGTCAGCTCCGCTTCCTTCTCGACCTTCTGCTCCTCGACCCGCGCCAGCCGCATGCGCAGCGAGGCGTCGCGCAGGGCCTTCTTGCGAGCGTCCGGGGTGGGCATCGTCGAGGCGATCTCCTGGAGCCGCCGGTCGATGGCCTTGCGCGCGGTCTCCGACAGCCCGGCCAGACCCTCGGCGGCATGGTCGGTCTCGAGCAGCACGCGGACCTCGAGCACGCGCACCTGCTCGCGGAAGCGGGCCTCGGGCTCCTCGCGCAGCGCCGGGTCGGCGATGAGCAGGGCGGAGAAGAGCTCCTCGTTGACGTCGAGCGCAGCCTGGACGGGCGCGGCGGGCTTGGCGGCCGGCTTCGCGGCGGTCCTGGGCTTGATCTCCTGGCGCAGCGACGCGCGTACCTCGGACTCGGGGACGCCCAGGTGGTCGGCGAGCTGCGTCATCAAGAGCGTGCGAGCCATGCCGGGCTGCATCGACTCCAGCAGCGGCCGGAAGCGGGCGAGGGCGGCCATCTTCTCCTCGAAGGAGCTGGCCTTGCCGTTGGGCAGCGCGCGGTGGAGCAGGTGGGTCGAGAGGGCAGGGGCCTGGCCCACCAGGTCGTCGACCGCTGCGCTCCCCTCGCGGATGGCGAAGGTGTCCGGGTCGTCGCCGTCGGGAAGTGCCGCCACGCGGGCCTTGACGCCCGAGGCGAGCAGCGGCCCGGCCAGGCGCTCGACGGCCTTGAGGCCCGCGGAGTCGCCGTCGAGCAGCAGGACGAGCTCCTCGGCGCCGGCCTTGGTCAGCGCGGTGAGGTGGCCGGCGGTGAGCGCGGTCGAGCAGAGCGCGACGGCGTGCTGCACCCCTGCGCTGAACAGGCCGATCACGTCGAAGTACCCTTCCACGAGGATGGCGGACTTGCGCTTGCGGATCTCGTCCTTGGCCACGTCGAGGGCATAGAGCGTCTCGCTCTTGCGGTATAGCGGCGACTCCCGGGAGTTCAAGTATTTCGGGGGCGGGTCGCGGTCGGGGCGCTCCTGGTACTCCACCACGCGCCCGCCGAAGGCGATGGTGCGGCCGTCGGTGGAGCGGATGGGGATCATCAGGCGGCCGCGGAAGACGTCGAAGTAGCCGTCGCCCTTCTGCCTGGGGTTGACCAGGCCCGCCAGCGACGCCCACTCGAGAATGCCCTCCTTAACAAGCAGGTCCGTGAAATCAGTCCAGGTGTCGGGCGCGTAGCCCAGGCCGAACCGGCGGGCCGAGCCTCGACGCTGACCCCGCGCTTGGCGAGGTGCTCGCGGCCCTTCGCGCCGAGCGGGCTCTCCCACAGCCGCTGCTCGAAGTGGCGCTGGGCGAAGAGGTTGGCCTCCCGCAGGGCGGTCCGCTCCTTGGCCGCGGGGTCTTCGCGCTCCTCGAGGTTGACGCCGGCTTCCTTGGCCAGGTCGCGAACCACCTCGACGAACGAGCGCCCGGTCATCCGCGTCATGAAGCTGATGGCGTCGCCGCCCGCCTCGCAGCCGAAGCACTTGAAGAACCGCCGGTCGGGGTTGACGTGGAAGCTGGGCGTCTTCTCGCCGTGGAACGGGCAAAGGCCCTTGAAAGAGCGGCCCGTCCGCTTCAGCTCCATGTGCCGGGAGATGAGCGCCACGATGTCCGTGCGCTCGAGGATCTCCTGGATCTTTTCCGGCGGGATCTGCATTCGGTTCCGGTCTGGTTCCCTAGGCCCTCGTTACGACGGGTTGGCGAGCTTCTTCTTGACCACTTCGCTCAAGGCCTTGCCGTCGGCGCGCCCGGCGGCCTTGGCCTGTGCGACCTTCATGACGGCGCCCATCTCCTTGGGCGACTTGGCGCCGGTCTCGGCGATGGCCTGGGCGACGAGCGCGTCGAGCTCCTGCTCCGAGAGGCGTGCGGGGAGGTAGGCCTTCAGGAAGGCGGCTTCGCGCTCCTCCTGTTCGGCGAGCTCGGTGCGGCCACCCTTGCGGAACTGCTCGGCCGACTCGCCGCGTTGCTTGAGGGCCTTCTCGACGAGCTTGAGGATCTCGGAGTCGTCGAGCTCCTTCTTGGCGAGCTCGATCTCTTTCTTGGTGATCTCGGTCTTGAGCAGGCGCAGCGCCGAAAGGGCAGCGGCATCGCGCGACTTCATCGCCTTCTTGAGAATCCTCCTCGAGGCGCTGCTTGAGGCTCATGGCTCTCTCCGGCGGACGCGCGCGAAGGCCCGGGAGAGTCACAGGTCCCGGGCCCCACCTTCTCTTCTTGGTCCCACGAGCGCCCCCGCCTGTTCCGGGGGCGCCGTGGCGTCGTGAGCAGGCAGACCTGCTAGACGTACGACTTGCGCATCTTCTTGAGCGCTCGCTTCTTCGCTGCGAGAGCCTTCTTCTTCTTCTTCACCGACGGCTTCTCGTAGTGCTCGCGCTTGCGGATCTCCCGAGAGGATGCCCGCCTTCTCGCACTGCTTCTTGAAGCGCTTCATGGCGTTCTCGAAGGACTCGCCTTCCTTGACTCGTACACCTGGCATGAGGTCACCTCCCTTCGCCACGTATCTGTGGGGGCGTATGGTGGACGCCCCAGCTTTGGCCCCGGCAAACAAAGAGCCCGCCGTCGGATTCATGGGCGGGCGCCTCGCGGGGATTCGTTAGTAAACGCCTTAATTTACAAAAGACTCCCCGGCGGTCAAGCGAAATCCCTGCCGAGGGCCTGGCCGGCCGCCCCGGGCGAGTCTGGGCTCCTGGATCATTTCGTCCCCACTTTGTCGCCATGACGCGACGTGTCCAGGGGGCGGCCGAGCCGCTAGCAGGAGTGCCGGGGCTGCTGCGTTGGAGCGGGCCGGCGGGGGAGGTCGGCACGCCCGAGCCCCAGGCCTGGGCGATCACCAATGGCGACCGCGTCGTGCTGATCGACCCCCTTCCGCTGCCCCAGGAGGGGTTGGGGGAGGGGATCGGCCGCCCGGAGGTCATCCTCCTGACCGGGCCCGAACGGCAGAGGACCGCCTTCCGGTTGCGCCGGCAGCTGGGGATCGACCTCTTCGCGCCAGCCGACCTCGATGGGTTGGACGAGGAGCCGGACCTGACCTACTCGGCAGGGGACGCCCTGCCCGGAGGACTCGCCGCCTTCCACGCGCCGGGGCCGAATGCCCAGACGCAGGTCCTGTGGACGACACGGGGACCGCGGGGCGTGCTCTTCCTTTCGGGGCTGCTCGTCCACGGTGGGAGCGGCGTCCCAGAGCTCGCGCGCGAGCTGGCCGAACCCGACCGGGCCCGAGCGAGCGTCGAGCGGCTCCTCGCGCGGCTGCCGGTCGACGTCCTGTGCTTCCTGTGGGGTCCACCCATCGTCGACGACGGCTCGACCGCCCTTCGGCGCTTGCTCGCATCCCTGCCCGAGCCGGCCGCGCCCGGGACAGCCTGAGCCTGAGCGAGCGTCCTATTTGGCTTGCTTGGGCTTGGCGGGGGCAGGCGCTGGGCGCTCGATCTCCGCTAGGGCCCGCGAAGCGGCCTCTCGGACGGCGGCGATGCTGGCCTCGAAGGCCGTGCCACTGCGAAGGTCCAGCTTGAGTCGCATCAGCTCAAAGGCCGCGTCGCGGGCCCGGGCGCGCTGCTCTTCCGGCGCCTCGGCGGCGTCAGCCAGGGCGAAGAGCCGCCCAAACGCAGGGTCCTCGAATTTCGCCGTCAGGTGCCAATGGTCGCGCAGCATCTGGATCTGCCCGGACTCGAGCAGGTCGCGCCACAGCTTGGGCCCCGGCAGGGCCGCGACCAGGCCGTCGGCGGCGACCGCAAAGAGTGGCGATTCCGGGAAGGCGAAGGCCGTGTCGGGTTGCCCGAACTCCACGACCTGCGCCCAGCGGTTCCCCGCGTCCTCGACGTGGAAGTGTCCGGAGCAGTAGCCGAAGCGCAGGCCATCGGCTGCCCGGAAGGTCTGGTCCTCGACCACCACGGTGTGGCCGCCTTCGGTGATCTCGAAGTCGTGCCCCAGGATGTCGCTCAGGGCGGGGGCACCTACCCCGGCGAGGAAGGCGCGATGCAGGCGCGCCAGGACTCGGTCGATGCGCGCCAGGCCAGCCGAGGCTGCCGCCTCGTTTGCTCCCGGGAGCCGCTGCTCCACCAGCATCGCCACGACCGCGCCGGCCACCTGCTGGCGGACCGGCGAGAACGCCGGGTCCTCGCGCGCCTGGTAGAGCGCCTGGAGGTCGGGGTTGGTGTACCGGTGCGTCAGATGGAGGTGGTCCTCGTGGGGGTGGAGCTCGCCCGTGGCGATGCGAGCGCCCACGGCAGACAGCTCGGTGCGCCAACGCAGCGTACCGTGCAGGCCCTCGACGCGTGGGTCCATGGGCCAGTGCAGCGTCCCGTCGGCGGCGATCTCCGCGGCGAGGTCCAAGGGCTTGCCGGGAATGCTCGAGACCGCAAAGAGCGAGGAGCCGCGCTGGAAGAAGACGAGGCCCTCGTCGGCCGCCCACTTCTGGCCGCGGTAGACGGCCGTCCGCCCGTCGGCGGCGACCTCCAGGTCCGAGCGCACCGGCGCCGCGACGCAGGAGGCGAGCAGGCCGAGGGCGGCGGTGAGCAGGGTGCGCATGGAACCTCCCCGAAACGGCTTGCGATGCTCCCACCTGCACGCTTCGTAGCTCAAGTGGCAAAGCCCCACTATGCTCGCCGCAATGCCACGCCGCGCCCCCGACCTCAATCGCCCGCTGACCTTCGCACCCGAGCTCGTCTGGCCAGGAAAGCGCGCCCGGCCTCCCGAGCGTGCCGGGGCGAACGCCCCCGAACCGAGGGAGTTCCTTCCGGCCGGAGCCCCCCAGCGAACCGAGTGGCGAAACCGCCTGATCCAGGGGGACAACCTCGCAGCGCTCCAGTGCCTCTGCCGCGAGCTCGCCGGCAAGGTGGACCTCGTCTACATCGACCCGCCGTTCGCGACGGGCCAAGACTGGGACTACCGGCCGGAGGTGGGGGAGCGGCAAAGCTCCGCGCAAGAGGCGCGGCGCCTGAAGGCTACCGCGTACCGCGACGGCTGGGGCCCGACCAAGAGCGCCTACTTCACGATGATGGCCGAGCGCCTCGTCGTGGCGCGCGAGCTGCTCTCCGAGAAGGGCACGCTCTACATCCACGTCGACTGGAACGCCGGGCACCACCTCCGGGTGCTGCTCGACGAGATCTTCGGGGAGGAGAACTCGCTCGGGGAGATCGTCTGGGCCTACGGCTCGCCGTCCGGCGGGCGTGCCGCGGGCAAGAAGCTCATCAAGTCGCACGACTTCATCCTGGCTTTCGCCAAGAGCTACGGGCAGCACCAGTACAACCCGGTGTGGCTGCCGTACTCGGAGAAGTACCTCTCGGACTGGTTCAAGTTCACCGAGCCCGACGGCCGCCGCTACCGCAAGCGCTGGCGCAGGGCCAAGGACGGGACCTCGTACTTCGAGAAGCAGTATCTGGACGAGAGCAAGGGCGTCCCGGCGAGCACGGTCTGGTCGGACATCCAGCAGGTCTACGCCGACCCTCGCGCCTACAAGCCGGGCATGGACTCGGAGATCACCAACTACCCCACCCAGAAGCCGCTCAAACTCCTCGAGCGCATCCTGGCGATCTCCACGGCTCCGGGGGACCTGGTGCTCGACTTCTTCGCGGGCTCGGGCACGACGCTGGTGGCCGCCGAGAAGACGGGGCGCCGCTGGATAGGCTGCGACCAGAATCCGCAGGCGACCCAGCTGGCGGCGCGCAGGCTTCTGTCGCTCCCGGACCCCAAGCCGTTCTCGCTGGAGGGCTTCCCGAAAGAGCCGGCAGCGCCTTTCGAGGACCCGCCCGCCGCGTGTCTGGAAGAGAAGGACGGGCAGGTCCGCGTGCGGCTCGAGGGTGCGAAGCAGAGCTGGGAGGAGAACCTCGAGCGCTGGACGGTGGGCGTCCTGAAGAAGGGAGCGCTGGTCGCGCGGTGGACCGCGTTCCGCACGCAGAAGCAGCGGGCCCTCCCGTTGGAGTCGCCGTGGCTGAAGCTGGAGGGCGAGATCGCGGTGGAGGCCGTCGACGTGCTGGGACGAACCGCGCGGCTCACCCCGAGGCGGGACTGAGGCGGCTCAGCCGTAGCGCAGCTTCATCGCCAGGATGATGGAGGCGAGCACGAGCGTGATGCCGTTGGCCACCGTGACCGGCACGCTGCCGATGAGCAAGCCGAAGACGAACCAGAGCGCGACGCCGACGGTGAACAGAACGTACATGCCCAGCGAGATGCCCCGGGTCTGCTTCTCGCGGATGACCATGAGGGCCTGCGGCACGAAGGCCAAGGTGGTGAGTACGGCGGCGACCGACCCGATCCAGTTCTCCAGGTGCAAGGCTCCTCCATCCAGCAGGGGCGCGCATGATAGCGCCCCGGGGGTTGCCCTGCGCGCCTCGCGGGAGTCTGATGGGGGCCATCGCGAGCGCACCGGCCGGTCGGCGCTCGACCTTGGGGGACGACATGCGGACCATGACGCTGGCGCTGGTGGCGATCGCCGCCTGCGGACTCACCGGGTGCTCGAGCGAGTACGACAGCGCCGAGATGAAGCTGCGCTACCACCCGCCTCGGGGCGTCAAGCTCCTCGAGGAGCAGGCAGGCCCGCCGCGGCTCGCTCGCTTCACGTCTGGTCTGGAGATCCGCTCGTTCGACCAGGCGCCGCCGGCGATCGTGGAGGACAAGCTCGAGGACCTGCTCAAGGTCGTCAGCCCGGACGCCCCAGGGGCCATCATCAGTGCGCGGCTGGGCAGCATCTCCGCGGGCAAGGTGGTCCGCTGGGCGCTCAAGGATGAGGCGGGCAGGACGATCGTCTACTTCGTCCCGCGCGGGTCGCGGTACCTCGTCATCAGCATGCGCGCCTCCGAAGGGCGCTACGCCGAGCTCGAGAGCCAGCTCGAGCTGTCCCTCGCCTCTTTGCGGGTGAGGGACTGAGAGGCCTGGTCCGGGCTGCTCCGGGCTAGACTTTTTCCGCGATGGCGAGGCCCCGACCCGAGACCCCGGGAATCCGCGGGAGCGTGCTGCTCTCGAGAATCAAGTACATCCGCGAACGCGGAGGGGACGATGCGCTCAAGCGGGTGCTGGCGAAGGTTCCCGAGTCGGACCGCGGAGTGCTCGGCGGGTGGCTGCTCAACACCACCTGGTACCCGCTGGATCTGAACCTGCGCCTCGACGACGCCATCGCCCAGGTCTTCTCGCCCGACGACCCGGACCGCGTCTTCCTGGAGATGGGCCGGACCTCGGCGGAGGTGAACCTCGCCGGGCCGCACAAGCACTTCGTCCGCAAAGACGACCCGCACTTCCTGCTGTCCCAGGCGCCCGTCATCTACGCGGCGTACTACGCGATCGGCCGTCGCGAATACGAGAAGACCGGGCCCTCCGCCTGCGTGCTGCGCACCTTCGACGCCGAGAGCGTGACCCTCACCGACTGCCTCACTGTCGTCGGCTGGCACGTACGCGCCATCGAGCTGTGCGGCGGCAAGGCCGCCACGGTGGTCGAGAAGGTCTGCCGGGCGAAGGGCGGCGAGCGCTGCGAGTACCACTGCAGCTGGCGTTAGCGCCGCCGCAGCGTCGACCTCATCCCGCGGTCGGAGCGGCCGCCACGGCCTTGGCCGCATCGGCCTTGAGCTGCCGCTCGAGCCAGACGTTGTAGAGCCACATCGAGAGCGCGGAGAGGATCCCGATGCCCATCAGCAGCAGCCAGCCTTGCGTGGCGGCGCTGGGGTCGAGATCGAGCAGGCCGTTCTCGAGCTTCTTGGCGTCGCGGCACATCACGCCGTTGAAGATCCACGCGCCGACCGGGCCGCCGATGAGCGAGCCGATGGCCATGGGGAGGTTGGCGTAGCCGAGGAACAGCCCCTCCTGGCCCTTGGGCGCCAAGGAGCCGATCCACTCGAAGGTGCGCGAGGAGGTGAAGAGCTCGCCGAAGGCGATGAGCGCCACCGTCAACACGATGAAGAGCGAGCCCAGCGGGAGCCAGTTCTGGTAGAGCGCCCGCGCGCCGCCGGCGGCGTAGAGCGGGTATAGGTTGACCACCATCGCCGTGCAGATGATGAGCGTCCCCACCACGATGGAGCGGATGGGCTTCATCTTCCCGAAGGCCCGGGTGATGAGCAGCTGGAACAGGACGATGGTGAGCGGGTTGGCGGCCGTGTAGAGGTCCATGGCCGGGTTGGTCTCGAGGGTGCGCTTCGTGTACAGCGGCAGCACGTTGTAGACCTGGTTGTAGAGGAACCAGAAACCGCTAGAGACGAGCAGGAAGAGCACGAAGCGGCCGTTGGTGAGCACGAGCGGGATGCCGGCGAGTGCCTCCTTGGGGGTGCGCTTGGGCTTCTCGCCGGGGGCGCGGTCCGGGTCGCGGTAGAGCAGGAGGACGGACAAGAACGCCGCCGCCGAGGCGAGCATGCCGACGGCGAAGATGTAGGAGAGGTTCCAGCCGCTGCGCACGAAGTAGGCGACCACGCGGCCGACCAGCGAGCCGATGTTGATGACCATGTAGAAGATGGCGAAGGCCAGGGTGGCTCGGCCGGCGTGGGTCTTCTGTACGGTGCCGCTGATGCACGGCTTGACCACCGAGCCGCCCAGCCCGATGACGAACATGCCCAGGATGATGGGCAGCACGATGGCCGGGCTGGCGGTGAAGTCGTCCCCGATCACCGGGTCGAGCGTAGCGCCCAGGAACCAGGTCGGCATGCCCATCAGGAAGTAGCCCACCGCGAGCAGCGCGCAGGCCACCAGCAGCGCGCGCCGGAAGCCCACCAGGTCCGCGATGGTGCCCGAGAGGATCGGCAGGAAGTAGACGAGAAACCACAGGCCGCCGTTGAGAGAGCTGGGCAGGCTCTTTCCGAAGCCCAGCTGGCCCAGGTAGATGACGATAAAGCTCGCCACCGAGTAGTACGCGGCCCGCTCGAACAGCTCGGTGACGTTGGCGTACCAGAAGACCTTGTGGAAGGGCTGGGGCGGCGCGGGGGCGGTGGTCGGGGCAGGGGATGAGGCGGTCTGGCTCATGGCGGGTCTCGACGCGACGGGAAGGGCGGCCGAGCGTAGACGGCGGCGCCTGCCCTGTACAGCCCCATGCGGTTCTTGACGTGGGAGCGGGCGAGGCTAACCTTCGCCAGTCGTTTGTGAGTCCCGGCTGGGCCGAGCCGGGGCGCCGTGCCGTCAACCCGTGAAGAAGAGGGAACTGAGCATGCGCCGAATCATCACTTGCCTCGCAATCGCCACTGCGCTCCTCGCCGCACCGACCCTGGCCCTGGCCGCCGAGGAAGCCAAGCCCGCCGACGCCAAGCCCGCCGACACCACGGCGACCGCGACGCCCACCTCGTCGACGACCTCGACGACGAGCAGCAGCACCTCGTCGTCCGCCCCGACGGAGTCGTCGGGCGACATGAGCGGCGGCATGCACGACGGAGGCGGGCTGTTCGACAACGCCGAGCACACGCGCAAGCACGGGATCAGCGCGTTCGCGCTCGTGCCCTACGACTACGGCTTTGGCCTTGGCTTCGCGCTGCGCTACACGCTGCCCATCGTGCCCAACGGCTTCATCTCCAAGCTCAACGACTCGTTCGAGGTGGAGATGGGCGCCGACCTCTCCTACAGCTGGTACGGCTACTTCGGGGCGAACTACGGCTACCTCAGCCTGGTCATCCCGGCCGCCGAGGCGCGCTGGTCCTTCCACTTCACCAAGCGCTGGGAGGCCTACGCCAAGGCCGGCCTCGGCTTCCGCTGGCGCAACTACGACAGCCCCTACGGGCACAGCGGCGCCATGGACTGGGTCTACATCAACGTCGGCGTGGGCGGGCTGATGCACATCAACGACGTCTTCGCCATCCGTGCGGAGATCGGCTACGGCGGCCTGCGCGTCGGCATGGGCTTCTCGTTCTAGCCGTCCGGTCGGGGCGCCCGTCCTCGAGAACCTCCTTTGGCTCAGCTCTCGCTCAAGACGCTCTATCTCGAGTACCTCGGCGCCCCGTCCCGTTTCCTCAATCGCCACCCGCACCCCTGGCTGGTGCTGGCGTCCCAGATCCGTCCCAAGGAAGACCTGGAGCTGAGGACGTCGGTCTACGACATGGATGCCGACCCGGCGCTCGAAGAGTCGCCGGAGTCCTTGGCCGAGACGCTGGCTGCCGAGCTGGTCAAGCGGGAGATCAACGCCTTCGGCCTTGGGATCACCGTCGGCCGCACCAAGAACAACGACGTCTCGATCAATGACGAGCGGATCTCGCGCTTCCATGCCTACTTCCGGCTCACCGAGAGCGGCTGGACGCTCTCCGACGCCGGCTCGCGCAACGGCACCTTCGTGGACGGGGTCCAGCTCGACGCCCGGCGTTCCCGTTCTCTGCCCGAGAAGGGGCTGCTCGACTTCGGCGGCTACCGGGTTCGCTTCTTCCTGCCGCACGCCTTCGTGGAGTTCCTGAGGCGGGTCGCCCCGCGACCGTCTCCTCGCGTCTCCCGAGGCTGACCATCTCCTCCTGATCGGTTTTCCGCTCTTCGGCAACCAACGTGTCGAAACGGCGGAACTGAAACAGGAGTAGCGGCAGATGGCTCGGCACTTGGCGGTTCTGGCAGCAGGGTTCGTCATTTTCGGTCTTGCAGGCTGCGGCGGCGTCATCGGCAGCGGCACCGAGGCGACCCAGTCGCGCGAAGTCACTCCCTTCTCGAAGATCTCGATGAGCGCCGCGATGGAGCTCGAGGTCCAATCCGGTCCGGTCCCTTCGCTCACCATCAGCGGTGACGACAACGTGCTGCCGGTCATCCTCAGCGAGGTTGAAGGCGACGAACTGAAGATCAGCGTCGAGCCCAACACGACCATCATCAAGCAGAAGCCCCTGGTCGCGCGCGTGACCACGCCCTCGCTCGTCGCGCTGGGGCTGGGAGGCGGCGCCAGAGCCAGGGTCTCCGGTGTGATCGAGCAGGACCTCACGATGATGGTTGGCGGCGGTACCGAAGTAACGGTCATCGGGCGCGCCACGAACCTCACGGCGGAAGCCTCTGGCGGCTCGAGGCTGCACCTGACCGAGCTCATGGTGCAGGACGCCCACCTCATTGCCGGAAGCAACTCGACGATCGACGCCCGGGTCTTTGGCTCGGTGAAGGCCGACGCCAGCAGCGGGGCGACCATCGCCATCCGTGGCGGCGCCTCGGTGGAGAAGACCGAGACGGGCGGGGGCAAGGTCACCGCGAACTAATGCAGCGGTGTCGGGATCAGATCAACGTCAGGCCCGTCATCGACGTAGAGCAACCTCTTGCCACCGACCCTCGTCGCGCAGTCCTCTCCGTGAGGTGCATCTGCTGAAGATATGTCGGTGGGTATCAACATGCCCTTCCCCGGTCAGGCCGAAGGGATGGTTGGCGGTGCACTAGCCTCAGCTTGCCGTCTGGCGCCGTTCCCACAATCCTCTTGATATGGGTTTTGTGGCTGCCGACACGATGCGCGCGATGGTGCTGGAGGCTCCCGGGCGCCCCCTCCGCCTCAGAGAGCTGCCTGTCCCCGAGCCTGGTCCCGACCAGGTGCTGCTCGCGGTCAGCGCCTGTGCGGTCTGCCGCACGGACCTCCATGTTGCTGACGGCGAGCTGGGCGAGCCAAAGCTGCCGCTCATCCTGGGCCACGGAGATCGTCGGGCGCGTGGCGAAGTTGGGAGCGGGAGTCTCCGACCTCACCCTCGGCGAGCGAATCGGCGTTCCCTGGCTGGGCCGGACCTGCGGGGTCTGCCCCTACTGCCGCTCGGACCGCGAGAACCTCTGCGAGCATCCCGGATTCACGGGCTACACGCTGGACGGCGGCTTTGCCGAGTACACCGTAGCCGACCGGAGCTTCGCTTTCCCCGTCCCAGAGGACTTCCCCGACCTGCAGGTGGCGCCGCTGTTGTGCGCGGGGCTCATCGGCTACCGCTCGCTGCGGATGGCTGGCGACGCGCGCCGCATCGGCCTCTACGGCTTCGGGGCGGCGGCTCACCTCCTCATCCAGGTCCTGCGCCATCAGGGCCGCGAGGCCTACGCCTTCACCCGCCCCGGCGACCGCGAGGCGCAGGAGCACGCCCGCTCGCTCGGTGCGCGGTGGGCCGGCGGCTCGGACCAGGCGCCTCCCGAGCCGCTCGACGCGGCCATCCTCTTCGCTCCGGTCGGTGCGCTCGTGCCGCAGGCGCTCGCGCACGTCGTGCGCGGCGGAGTGGTCGTCTGCGGCGGCATCCACATGAGCGACATCCCTGGGTTCCCGTACTCGCTCCTCTGGCAGGAGAGGCAAGTCCGGTCGGTGGCCAACCTCACTCGCCGCGACGCCGAGGAGTACCTGGCGCTCGCTCCCCGGATTCCGGTCCACTGCGACGTGCAGCCCTATCCGCTCGAGCAGGCCAACGAGGCGCTCGCGGCGCTGCGCTCCGGAAAGGTCCGGGGCGCAGCGGTGCTCGAGATCCGTGCCGGGTCGCGGCAGGCCCTTCAGCGTCCGGCCAGCGACTTCAGCACGTCGAGGTAGCTGACCATCCCGACCAGGGCGCGCTCTTCGTTGACCACGGGCAGGGCACCGAAGCGCCTGGACAGGAAGAAGTCCACCGCGCGGGCGATGGGCTCCTTCTCGCCGACGGTGACCACCTCGCGCGCCATGACGTCGCCCACCCTCATCAGGCGGACCTTGGTGTGGGCCTGCTGCTCCTCCGCCAGCGCGCGGCGCGGGTCGCCGATGGCGGTGCGCACGTCGCGGTCGGCGAGCATCCCGATGACCCGGCGGTCGCCGTCGACGACCGGCAGGTGCCGCACCCGGTTGGCGCTCATGCGCGCCACCGCGTCGAGCAGCAGGTCGTCGGCGTGGCAGGTGGCCGGGTTCAGGCTCATCACCGAGCCGACGTGCGCCGTCTCGTAGGGCCGCGGCTCGAAGGCCAGCTGCGCGTGCCGGGCGACGACGTCGCTGACGGTGATGATGCCGATCAGCTTGCCCTCCTCCAGGACGGGCAGGCAGCCGATCCGGTCCTGCGCCAGGCGGCCGGCGGCCTCGGCGGCGTCGTCGTCGGGGTGGGCGACCTTGACCGGGGCGCGCATGGCGAGCGTGACGGGCTCCCGGCGGGCGTCGCGGGACTCCTCCTGCGAGAGGAAGCGGAAGATGTCGCGCTCCGACAGGATGCCCATCAAGTGGCCGTCGCGGCGCAAGACCGGCAGGTGGCGCACCTCCGCCCAGGCCATGAGCTGAGCCGCCAGGGCGATGTCGTCGTCCTCGCGCACCGTGAAGACACGCTTCTTCATCAGATCGCGGACTCTCATGACGCCCTCCTGCCCGGCATCCATCTGCGCGGGCCACACCCAATCCAGCTTTCGGGCGGGCACGGCGGTGCGGCAAGGCCCGTGAGACGGGTGGGGGAGGCGAGGGAGTCGGCGCTGGGGCTCCGGTCGTGCAGGGATGAGGTCCGACCTGGCTGAACCACGAGGGAGGCCGGAACGGCCGCTCGCTCGGCCGGTTTAGCCCCGTTCAGCCAGGTGGGCAGCAGCGTCAGCGCCCGCACCTCGAAGTCAGGGCGCAGCTGACGACCTGCCCGCGGCCCTCGCCAATCACCACAGGCTTGCGGAGGACCGCGGCAGGATCGGTCGAGCCCTGGGGCAGGACAAAAGGGGTCGCCGGACCGGCGCTGGCGGCCAACGCCTCACTGAGCGCGGCGGTGACCTCGGCAGGCGCTGCCACGTTGCCACAGCCTGGCTGGACGGAGAGCCTGCGGGCCAAGTCGCTGGTCCAGGGCATCGATGACGGAGAAGTCTTGCATGTGCAAGACTTCTCCCCAGCGCCAAGTCCGAACGTTCGGACTTGTGATCCCGGTCACGCGGGCGAACGCCAGAAAGACACGCAATAACAAGCGGTTACAGATCGCCAGGAAGAGCCTCCCTGAGGCCCTGGGCGGCCAGCCTTGGGCCTGTCGGCAGGCCAGAGGTATTGAAACAAGCCTGAATACCCAAGTCGGCTTCCAGCGGCCGTCCCGGCCACCAGGCGGGCTGATCGGCCGGTTTGGCGCTACGTAGACCGTCCGCCAGCCGTTCCCAGCCGCCCGTGTGATCGCGCTCACGGGGCCGATGTGGGCAGACGGAGCAGGAAGGAACCCTACCGTCGTCGGCCTTCACGTCGGTGAACTGGCGTCGAGATTGGCTACGGCTGCGAGTGCTCACGGCCTCCGCCGCGCGCCTGGGGTGAAGCGCCCTGCCGCGGGTGGCGCCTCTCTACTCAAAGAGCGGGCCCCTCGTTTGAACGGTGACCGCCTCTCCCACGACATCGAACCGCTCGAAGTGATCGCCGGAAAGCGCTGATCGGACATCATCTTTGGTTCGACCGGGAGCGAGCTTGCTGGCCAACGAGAGGCTCAAGCCACCTCTGAAATACTCCACGCTCCCGGAGCGGAGCACTGGTTTCTCGCCGCCGAAGAGAGCCTGCACCGAACCCGGCTTCGACCCGAGCGGCCTTCCCCTGACGGCGTCTCGGTGCTTGCTGTTCTCGTGCTCGTACGCGATGACCGCCGCGATCAGCCTGTCGAGGTCCGCGAGCTCTTTTGAAGCCGCTCGATGTCCATCCGCAGAGCACCGCCCTTTTCCCCCGACAAGAAGCTGCGAGGCGGCAACGCGGTCGGCTTCGGTGCCGACGGCCCTGGCCTGGGCGGCTCGTGGAACTGACACCGCCACCTCCCAAGGGTCGCCGCCCAGTTCCGGTTCTCGTCAATGCTGAATGAGTTGAGGACGTTCGCCTCGGCCAGGTGGGCTTTGATCTCGGTGAGGGCGTCGGTGACCGTGCCTCTCCCATTCGAGCTCCGGGCCAGCCGTGCTGGCTACCGCGAAAGTCCCCCCCGGGGCTCGCGGCAAACCTTGAACCGGCCGAGGTCCTCGACGATACCCCGCACTCTCACGAGTTCTTTTTCCTTCTCGCGCAGGATGGTTCTCAGGCCCTCTACCTCGCTGGTCTCGCAGGCGGCAAGGCCAAGACTGGCGACGACAAGGAGAAGCGGAACGCCACCCTGAACGGCTCTCGTTGAAGCCATCGCTAATCGTCCCCCTGCGATGCACCGACTCTACACCGTCAACGCCTGCAGCGAGCCCAGGGCGACCAGGAGGCTGCAGCAACGCAGCAGCGCCTGACGCAGCCACTTCTCGCTGAAGGTGGCCGGAGAGAAGTCCGAATTCTCCAAGCCCGCGTGTGACAGTGCATCTGACAGTCCGAAGGGGGCAAAGAAAAACCCCAGGGCCTCTCGGCCCTGGGGCTTGCTCTCTTTCGAGAGCGGGAAACGAGGTTCGAACTCGCGACCCGCAGCTTGGGAAGCTGCTGCTCTACCAGCTGAGCTATTCCCGCAAACGACCGGCAGAGTTTAGCGACGAGCCTTCCCAAGTCAAGCGGGCTGGCGCCTGCTCGCCAACTTACTGCTCCGACTCCACGGTCAGTTGGTAGGTGTCCATGAAGTTCGACTGGTAGTTCTTGGTGTCCTTGACCTCCAGCAAGTACGTCCCTGGCTCGCAGGTGAACTTGATGGTCTCAGGCGCCTCGCCCTTGCCCTTCTCGGAGCGCTGCACGAGGGTCGGCTTCACGCTCCGGGGATCCCCGTCCAGCCGGTAGAGCGCCAGCGCCACGTCCACCTTCAAGATGCCGGTCACGGTCGCCTTCAGTGGCACCTTCACCGGGGACTTGGTCAGGTCGAGCACGAACAGGTCCACGTCCTTCTTCGGGTGGATGTGGCCCTTCATCGTCTTGCCCAGCTCGAGGGCGGTCGGGCTCGTGGGCGAGTTGTTCGGCTCGCGCTCGCTGTCGCCCACGTCGGGCCGGGCGGTGACGGTCAACCGGTACGGCTCCTCGGCGTTCTCCTGGTCGCGCACCCACTTGCCGTCCACCTGCCGCGGCGCGGCCTCGACCCGCAGCACCGCGTCGCGGCCCGGGGCGCACTCCAGGTCCACCAGCATCTCGCCCTCGCGCACGCCGCCGTCGTTGGCGCGCAGCAAGGTCTCCTCTTTGGGCCCGCCTTCGACCTCCGGCTGGACGAGCGAGAGCATGGAATCGATGCGGTCCACACCCGAGAGCTCGGCCTTGAGGAGCACGGGCTTGTCGCACTTGACCACGAAGTAGTCGAGGTCGCCCTTGGGCGCGAAGTAGCCGATCTTCGTTCCCTCTCCGGGGATGGGCGTGGCCTTGCCCGCTTCGTCGTTCGGCTCGAGCTCGGCGTTCGAGCCCGCCTCCTCCGACGAGAATCGTCAAGGTGTAGGGCGCCTTGGCGTTGTAGCCGCGCTTGGCGTCCTTTCCCGTGCCCGTCCACGCCGACTTGACGGTGACGAAGTAGGTGGTCTCCCCGGGCCGCAGCGCCAGGTTGCGCACCTGGATGCCCTCTCCGACCTCGCGGCTGCGTGCCGTGTAGAAGACGGCCTGAGCCTGGTTGGAGATCTCGACCTGCAGCCGCACGTCCGGGACCCCGGTGACCTCCAGCTTGACCACGGCGATGACGGCCTTCGAGTCCACTCCCGTGTCCGCCGGTTCGACCGGCATCGGCGCCGGAGGAGGCGGGGGCACGGCGCCGGGCTCACCTTCGGTCGCCGCGGCGGGGGCTGGGGAAGGGGCGGGTGCGGCCGGCTGCGCGGGGGCCGCGGGCGGCGCGGCGCCAGGCTCTCCAGGGTTGGTGGGAGCGGTCGGCGCAGGAGGCGGGGGCTGCGGCGTCGGAGCCGTCGTCGGAGCCGGGAGCGGGACCTCGACCTTGAACCAGTCCTCGTCGGCCTTGTCGGCCACCAGGCCCTTCGCCGGCTTTCCCAGCGGGAGCGGCGTGGCGTCGACGGCGCGGTCGTTGGGCTCGATCTCTGCGTCCTGCGGCTGGTCGGCGACGGCGACGGTCAGCGAGTAGGCGCCGCCCGAGCCCTTCTTGGCGGACGACACCTTCACGACGTAGGGCGCGGCCAGCCCCAACGCCGCGATCCGCTCGGCCTTGCCCTCGCCCTCCGAGTTGTAGGACGCGACGTGGTTGCCATCGCGGTCGAGCAGCTCGAGCGCGAGGTCCACGCCGGGGACGCCGCTGACCGTCACGCTGGCCTGCTTGTTCGCGCCCAGAGGCTCGAGCCGGTAGAAGTCCTCGTCGAGCTTGGCGGGGTCGGCCTTCAGCTCCGCCGTCACCCGCACCGCCTCGCGCAGCGACATCGCCGCCGCCAAGGTGTCGTTGGGCTCGGTCTCCTTGAGCTCCTTGGGCCCTGCCGGCGCCACGGGGCCGGTCTTGGGCCCCTCGGCTTTGTCGCAGCTGTTGCAGGACACCGCGGCAAGAAGGAAGACCGCGAGGGTGAGCCGGCTCGGCATGGGGCGCCTCCGAAGAAGGGCGAATCAAAGCGGCCGCTCGCAGGCGGGTCAAGGCCCGTCAGGTGTAAAGTTGCGTGCACCATGAACCGAATCGCTCTCCTCGTTTCCGTGGCGGTGGTGACGCTCCTTCCCGCGGCGGCCCGTGCGGCCGGTAGCCTCGGCGTGGCCTATGCCCGGTCGAGCTCCCAGCTCAAGGCCGACACCAGGCCCGCGACCTTCCAGGCCCTGAACGTCCTGGACGGCAAGGAGACGACGGTCTGGTGCGAAGGGGCCGAGGGCGACGGGGTGGGCGAGACCCTCGTCGTGGGCTTCAAGGGCGCAGCGGAGATCGACGAGGTGCGCATCACGACGGGCGACGCGCGCGACGCGGCCTCCTTCAAGGCGCACGGCCGGGTCAAGCAGCTGGACCTGAAGACCGACGAGAAGCGCTACTCGTTCTCGGTCGTCGACAACACCACCACCCAGTCCTTCAAGTTCGACCCCATCGTGGTCGACCGACTCGTCCTGGAGGTCGCCGAGGCCGTCCCCGGCGATGGCGACGAGAAGGCCACCACCTGCCTGGCTGACGTCATCTTCCTGGCCAAGGGCAAGCCCATCAACGGCACGTTCCTGGACGGCAAGCTCGTCTACAACAAGGGCCGGGCGATGCTCATGGGCGTCTGGTACGGCGGCCCTGCCGGCGCACGCGACAAGTTCCTCGACTTCAACTACGACGGCACCTACTGGTACTCGTTCAAGCCCTTCGATCCCGAGGTGAAGGCGGAGGCCTTCGGAGGCAAGTACACCTACGACGGCACCACGCTGCGCATGGAGCTGCCCAGCAAGAAGTGGGTGGAGCTGCGCACGATGCCGGTCGCGGCGAAGGACGAGCCGACGACGCTCGAGCTCGAGGGCAAGGAGATCGAGAAGACGCTGGCGGGGAAGTGGAGCGAGAAGCCCTAGCCCGCCAGCCGTACACCCGCCGGCAAGGTCAACCCAATACAACGGCAGCGCGGGGCGTTGCCCCGCGCCATCGGCTCTCTTGGGCTGCGACTGAGGTCAGGCGCGCTTGGCGGCGCCCTTGGACTGTCGGAAGCGGTTGTAGAAGTCGACGATGGCTGCCGTCGCCTCCTTCACGTCCTCCGACTCGGTCTCGGTCTCGACGAAGATGCCCCCGCAGACTTCGCAGGTGTCGTAGTGCATCGAGCGGTGCTCACCGCCCTCCACCGCCACCAGGTCGACCTGGCACTCGGGGCACTGACCGACCGACTCGTCCACGTTGGGGTGTCCGCCGAGCGACTCGAGCCCCGGCATGTTGTGCCGGAGCAAGAGGCGGTTGACCTCAGCGATGTCGAGCCAGACCCCAGCACATTCAGGGCAACGCGACAGGTTGGTGTCCTCGCCCTCGAGCTGGACCATCTCGACCGCACACCGCGGGCAATCCATGCAGCTGAGTTCCTCGTGAAAGTGGGAGGAGTCCTCCCTAGAAGTTAACAACAACGCGGACGGCCAGGATGATACCGCCCGAGAACAGCCAGTTTCAACCCAGCCTGTCAGACGAGGGGGCTGCTGGCCCCTGGCGGGGGCAGAAAGCGACGCCTGGAGCCACGGCTGAAGGGGCGGATCAGGCCTTCACCCGCTTGATGTCCGCCCCCAGCTTGCGCAGCTTGCGCTCCAGCCGCTCGTAGCCCCGGTCCAGGTGGTAGACGCGCTGAACCTCGGTCGTGCCCGTGGCACGCAGCCCGGCGAGCACCAGCGAGGCGCTCGCCCGGAGGTCCGTGGCCATCACCGGGGCGCCGGAGAGGTTCTTGACCCCCTTCACGACCGCGGTATGCCCGTCGACCTTGATGTCCGCCCCCATGCGCGACAGCTCCAGCACGTGCATGAAGCGGTTCTCGAAGACGGTCTCGGTGATGACCGAGGAGCCCTTGGCCACGGTCAGGAGCACCATCAGCTGCGCCTGCATGTCGGTGGGGAAGCCGGGGTGCGGGTGAGTCTTGATGTCGACCGGCCGGATGGTCTTGGGGCCCTTGCAGCGCACGCCGCCGTCTTCGGCGGTGAGCGTCGCCCCGGCCTCGCGCAGCTTGGCCATCACCGCGTCCAGGTGCTCGGGGACCATGCGCTTGACCAGCACGTCGCCGCCGGTGATGGCGGCCGCGACGAGCAGCGTCCCGGCCTCGATGCGGTCCGGGAGGATGGCGTGCTCGACCGGCTCGAGCTCGTCCACGCCTTCGATGGTGATGACGTCGGTGCCGGCGCCGCTGATGCGCGCGCCCATCTTGTTGAGCACCTTGGCCAGCTCCTCCACCTCGGGCTCGCGGGCGGCGTTCTCCAGCACCGTGCGGCCCTTGGCCAGGCAGGCGGCCATCATGATGTTCTCGGTGCCCGTGACGGTGACCATGTCGAAGGGGATGGTCGCGCCGTGCAGGCGCTTGGCGCGCGCCTCGACGTAGCCGTGTTCGAGCGCGATGGTCGCGCCCAGCCGTTCGAGTCCCTTGAGGTGTTGGTCGATGGGCCGGGCGCCGATGGCGCAGCCGCCGGGCAGTGAGACGCGGGCGCGGCCGTAGCGCGCGACCAGGGGGCCCAGGACGAGCACGCTGGCGCGCATCGTCTTGACCAGCTCGTAGGGGGCCTCGGGCGTCACGTCCCCCACGTCGATCTGCACGGCGTCACCCTGCTTGCCGGTGCCGCGCTCGGCGTTGGCGCCCATGCGGCCCAACAGCTTGCACATGGTCGACACGTCGGCGAGCCGCGGCACGTTGCGGAAGAGGTGGCTGCCGTGGGCCAGGAGCGAGGAGGCGAGGATGGGCAGCGCCGCGTTCTTGGCGCCGCTGACGACGACCTCGCCCTCCAGGCGGTTGCCACCGACGACGACGATCTTGTCCATGCGCTCCTCGAAGGTGCCTGCTGTGTCGGGCCGCGAACTCTACCCGGATCGCCGGGCTCGTGCCGGCACTCCCTGGAGCAACCGCCACGCCAGCCGCATCCGTGGGTGATTGCTGCGCTTTGGGGATGCCATCCTGCGGTCGGTCTGCCACGCGCGCGGCCTACGGGCGACGGGCGAGAGCGATCCGATCCAGGCCTCCCAGGTCCTTGCGGATGGCGGGGTCGGTCAGGCTGGCGCCGGTGAACAGGCCCATCAGTGCGCCGCCCTGGCCTTCGCCGATCTCGAGGACGAGCCAGGAGGAGGCCTCGAGGTGGGCCGGGGCGCCCGAGACGATCTTGCGGAGCAGGTCGAGCCCGTCCTGGCCTCCGTCGAGCGCCATCTTGGGCTCGCGGCGGACCTCGGGCCGCAGGGTGGGGATGACGGCGGTCTCGACGTAGGGCGGGTTGGAGACGATGAGCTGGAAGGTCCGGCCGGCGACCGGAGCCCACAGGTCCCCCTGCAAGAGCTCGACGCGGGCGGCGACGCCCAGCGCTGCGGCGTTCTCGCGGGCGACTGCGAGCGCGTCGGGCGAGGCATCCACGGCGACGACCCGCATGCCCGGACGCTCGGCCGCGATGGTCAGGCCGATGCAGCCCGAGCCGGTGCAGAGGTCGAGCACCGCTCCGGTGGCGTCCTTGGGCAGCTTCTCGAGCGCCACCTCGGTGACGAGCTCGGTCTCGGGCCGCGGGGTGAGGACGCGGGCGTCGACCTTGAACGGGCGGGCGTAGAACTCCTTGCTGCCCAGCAGATAGAAGGTGGGCTCGCCGCCCGCGCGCCGCTCGACGAGGCCGCGGTAGCCGGCCAGCTCGTCCTTGTTGAGCGGGCGGTCGAGGTCCATGTAGAGCCGCACGCGGTCGCAGCCGAGCGCTTTGGCGAGGAGCAGCTCGGCGGTCAGCCGCGGAGCGTCCAGGCCCTTCTTCTTGAAGTAGTCGCCGGTCCAGGCGAGGACGCGCTGGATGGTCCAGGTCTCGGTCACGCTTCTCTCTCGCTCCCACGCGCAACCGCGCCCGAAAAAGAGCGCGGAATACTAGCCGAAATGGGACGGTCCGCCAGCGGTTCGAGCCGTGCCTTCCGGGGGCTGGGCGCAGGGGGAGGCGGTCGCCACCGTCCCCTGGAGATGCTCGAAGGCTTCCATGCCTGGGCTCCAATCGCCGCCTGGTTCGGGTCGCTGGGCCTTGCCGTCGTGCTGCAGCGCTGGCAGGTGGGCTTGCGCCGGCTCGAGCGCTACCGGTGGTGGGCCTCCAACGGGCGCGACGTGCTCAACCTGGCGGCGCTCTGCCTGCTCGCGGAGTCGCTCCGGGCGATGGGCTTTGGCGGGCCCGAGGCGCTGCTGGTCGCGGCCACGGTGCTGCTGCCGCTGGTCCTCCTCTCCTCGTTGGCCGCGGGGCGCAGAGGCCTGACGGCCTGGCTGAGCGCTGCGGCGACGGCGGTGGGGGTGCCCGTCGCAGCCGTGCCTGGGCGGATCTGGCTCTGGCCGCGACCGTCACCAGCCCGTAGTGGTCACGGCGAGGCACGGCGTCATCGGGCGCTCCTCAAGGGACCGTCAAGTAGAGGTCGACGAGGCCGGAGCTGCGCTTGACCTTGAGCGCGATGGCCTGCCCTGGGAGCGTCGCGCGCAGCGCCCGCTGCAGCGACTGGGGTGAGGCCTGCTCGTCGTTGACGTTCAGCACGAGGTCGCCCACCTGGAGCCCGCTCGGCGCTGCCGCCTCCGAGACCGTGGTGACGTAGAGGCCCGCCGGGAGCCGGCCGAGCTTGCCCAGAAGAGCCTCCGGCGCCTTGGGATGGAAGAACCGCAGGCGGGCTTCCAGCGCGACGTCCTGCTCGAGCGCGTCGAGCTTGCCCAGGTCCTCGGCGAGCGCCGGCTTTCCCTCGAGCGCGAAGTCCAGCGCGGCCTTCGGGTTCCACAGGAACTCGAAGCCGGGTGCCCGCTCGATCTTCTTGCCCGGGGCGCGCTCGGCGATGGCGTCCAGGACGCGGGTCATCATCTTCTGGAGCAACGCAGTGGCCTCCGGCAGCGGATTGGTCGCGTCGCGCGGGACGAGGGGATCCACCTCCACCTGGCCACTCGTCTCCGCGATGATCTCCCGCGAAGCGGAGTGGAAGACCTCCAGCCGGGCGACCATCGTGGCCTCCTCGACCCGGGCCGAGCCCTTGGGCCGCCCCTGCTCGTCGTAGAGCTGCTTGACCGCGCTCTGGGCGCGCTTCTCGAGGGTCGGCTTGAACACCAGCGCCGCGACGGCCGAGAGCCCCCGGTCGGCCAGCTGCAGGGCGATGTCCGAGCCGACGAAGGGGTTGTCGGAGCTGTTGCGCACCAGCTTGAACTCGCCCGGGCCGAAGACCGCGTAGCGCTTCGTGCCCACCGCCTGCAGGGCGAGGGCCTGCGAGAGCTCGTAGGAGCGGTAGGCGGGCTCCTCGTAGCGGAAGTTGGTGGGGTAGACGGCCACCGCCTGGGCGTCGAGGACCTGCCCTGGGCGGACGCGGACCGGTACGGATCCACAGGCGCACAGCAGGGTGCAGCCAGCGGCGATGAGGACGGCGAGCTTTCGCATGGGAAAGGGAAGTAACAGACGGGCGGGGGCGCATTCAACTCGGCGCCCCACCCGCCAAAAGCGAAGGCCCCACTCCGAAGAGGAGTGGGGCCTTCGAGTCCAGCTCAGGCATAGGTCCGAGGCGCTACAGCCTTCAGCCTACGGCCTACCGCCTGCTTCTCTCACATGCCCATCCCGCCCATGCCGCCCATGCCGCCGGGCATCCCGCCGCCGTGCGCTTCCTTCTCCTCCTTGGGGCGCTCGGCGACCATCGCCTCGGTGGTGAGCATCAGCGCCGCCACGGAGGCGGCGTTGACCAGCGCGGTGCGGCTGACCTTGGTCGGGTCGATGATGCCGGCCTTGACCATGTCCTCGTACTCGCCGGTGGCCGCGTTGAAGCCGAAGTTCTGGTCCTTCGACTCCTTGATGCGGTTGACGACGATGCTGCCCTCGGCGCCGCCGTTCTCGGAGATCTGGCGCAGGGGCTCCTCGAGCGCGCGGCGCACGATGTCCACGCCGAACTTCTCGCCCTCGGTGACGTCCAGCTTCTCGAGGCTCTTCAGGCAGCGCAGGTAGGCGACGCCGCCGCCGGGGACGATGCCTTCCTCGACCGCCGCGCGGGTGGCGTGCAGGGCGTCCTCGACGCGAGCCTTCTTCTCCTTCATCTCGGTCTCGGTCGCGGCGCCGACGTTGATGACGGCCACGCCGCCGACCAGCTTGGCCAGCCGCTCCTGCAGCTTCTCGCGGTCGTAGTCGCTGGTGGTCTCGTCGATCTGGGTGCGGATCTGCTTCACGCGCGCCTGGATCTCTTCCTTCTTGCCGGCGCCGTCGACGATGGTCGTGTTGTCCTTGTCGATGGTGACGCGCTTGGCGCGGCCCATGTCCTTGAGGGTCACGGACTCGAGCTTGATCCCCATCTCCTCGGCGATCAGCTTGCCGTTGGTGAGGGTCGCGATGTCCTCGAGCATGGCCTTGCGGCGGTCGCCGAAGCCGGGGGCCTTGACGGCGCAGACGTGCAGCGTGCCGCGCAGCTTGTTGACCACCAGCGTCGCCAGCGCCTCGCCCTCGACCTCTTCGGCGATGATGAGCAGCGGCTTGCCGGAGCGGGCCACCTGCTCGAGCACCGGCAGGAGGTCCTTCATGTTCGAGATCTTCTTCTCGTTGATGAGGATGTAGGCGTCCTCGAGCACGGCCTCCATGCGCTCGGGGTCGGTCACCATGTAGGGCGACAGGTAGCCGCGGTCGAACTGCATGCCCTCGACCACGTCGAGCGTCGTCTCCAGGCCCTTGGCCTCCTCGACGGTGATGACGCCTTCCTTGCCGACCTTCTCCATCGCCTGGGCGATGATGCCGCCGATGGTGGTGTCGCCGTTGGCGCTGATGGTGCCGACCTGGGCGATCTCCTTGGGGTCCTTGGTGGTCTTGGACATCTTCTTCAGATCGTCCGTGACCTTGGAGACGGCCTTCTCGATGCCGCGCTTGATCTCCATCGGGTTGTGGCCGGCCGCGACGAGCTTGCTGCCCTCGCGGTAGATGGCCTGCGCCAGCACGGTGGCGGTGGTGGTGCCGTCGCCGGCGACGTCACTGGTCTTGGAGGCGACCTCCTTGACCATCTGCGCGCCCATGTTCTCGAACTTGTTCTCGAGCTTCCATCTCCTTGGCGACGGTGACGCCGTCCTTGGTGATCGTCGGCGAGCCGAAGCTCTTCTCGATGACGACGTTGCGGCCCTTCGGGCCGAGGGTGACCTTGACCGCGTCGGCCAGGGTGTTGACGCCGCGCAGGATGGCTTCGCGGGCCTTCACGTTGAAGAGAATGTCCTTTGCCATGTTCGTCTCTGTCCTTTGAAAGGGGAGCTGCGAAAGAGGAAAGGCGGTCGAGCTACTTCTCGATGACGCCGAGGATGTCCTCTTCCTTGAGCATCAGGTGCTCTTCGCCGTCGATTCTTGATGTCGGTGCCGGAGTACTTGCTGAAGAGGACGCGGTCGCCGGCCTTGACGTCGAGCGGACGGACCTTGCCGTCCTCCATCAGCTTGCCGTTGCCGACGGCGATGACCACGCCCTCGAGCGGCTTCTCCTTGGCGCTGTCGGGGATGATGATTCCACCCTTGGTCTTCTCCTCCTCCTGGGTGCGCTTCACGATCAGCCGGTCATGCAGGGGGCGAATCTTCATGGTCTCTCCTTCTGAAACGGGCCCATTTGGGCGGGGTTGAAGGTCGTTGGTTGGCTAGCACTCTCGCCATGAGAGTGCCAAAGCGTGCGCAACAATAACCATCGCGATCACAGCGTCAAGCACTGTTGCCCTGAACGCCTGTGTGGCAGATGGCGGACCTTTCGGGTCTTTTTTCGAATCGTACGAAATGAACCTGACATCTCGATCAGGGTGGCCGGCCGGCCGTCGCAACCTTTGCGTAGCGCATCTTGCCGCCGTTACAGGGGAAAGTTGTTTGGGCGGGCGGCCGTTTGTTACCCTGGGAGCACGGCGTGCCGATGAGAGAGGCAGGGCAGTTGGGCCGGATTGGGGAGGGGGAAGGGCGAGGTGGAGCATGAGCGAGAAGCCGCTGGTCACCACGGAAAGCCTTTCCTCCTACTTCCGGGAGCTGCTGGAAGAGGCGATGCGTCGGCAGAGGGCGCCGCTGAACCAGGTCACGGAGTTCTACCTGGTCGACCTGCTCTCGCGGTTCTCGGACGCCGAAGCGCTCTATGCCCGCGGCGCGGACGGAACGATGGAAGAGGAGCCGCTCGCGTTCCAGCTTCAGCGCGCGCTCGAAGGCGCCACCCGCGAGGAGCGGATCGCCGCGCTCCGCAAGCTGGGCGATGGCTCCCTCTATGTCGCAGGCTTCTTCGGCGACTCGCTGGCCAACCGCCTGGTCGACGTCGACTACTACATCGGCATGGGGGGCGCGGCGTACGGCACCTTGGCCAAGATGACCCGCAGCCGGCCCGCGACCGGGGCCTTCGTCGACCTCTACGAGGAGCTGGGCAGCAAGTTCGCGACCATCGTGGATCTCTTCTCGGAGGTCAGCGAGCGGGTGGCGGTGACGACGAACAAGGGCGTGGTGCGCCTCTACGAGCGCTGGGTGAAGACCGGCTCCGACCGGCTCATGCGGCTCTTGCTGGAGCAGGGCGTCCTGCCCGCCTTCCACAAGCCCGGCACGGTGCAGTGATGGCGCCGCCGCCGGCGGCGGAGGTGCTGCGCGACCTGCAGCGCGCGCTGGAGATCATCTATGGCGTCACCGCCCCGCTCGACGTCGGCGGCGTGCTGGTCGAGCCGGTGCGGCCGGGGCTGGTCGAAGAGCTGCTCGTGCGCACGGCGGACGACACCGTGGAGGTGGGGCTGAGCCTGGGCGCGGGAGTGCTGGAGCGGCTGCCTGAGCTCTCGACCGACGCGCCTGCCTCTTTCCTCGGCGATCTGTTGCCGGCCTTCGCGGCGGCGGCCGAGGGCGTCTCCCACTTCGTCTACCTGACGGTGCACGCGCTCACCGACCGGCGGGTGTCGCTGCTCGAGCTCGAGGCTCAAGCCGAGGTCGACAAGTTCGCGACCGGAGTGCTGCACCTGTGGAGGCATGGCGAGCGCTCCCGGTCGGCTCAGCTGCGCGAACGGCTCTTCGACCGCGTCGGCTACCGCGCGGACCTGACGGCCGAGGAGCGCGAGCGCTATGGCCAGGCGAACCACCTGGCCCGCGGCTACGCCCGGTTCCTGGAGTCCCGCTTCGTGGTGTCGGGATACCTCGAGGGGCTGCTCGGCGAGCTGAGGCAGAGCTGGCGGTTGCCGCGCGAGGCGAAGTACTCCTGGTTCGCTCGCCACGGTTGACGGCCGGCCGGGTGACCTTGGACGATCGGCTCGTCATGTCCTTGCCGGATCGTCCGAAGGCAGAAGAGCTTGGTCGCGGGCTGCGTCGCGTCCGGGACTCCATCCAGAAGCAAGAGTCGGGCGCCGAGGACGGCGCCAAGAAGGTCTGGTTTCAGGGGACCGAACCCTACCTGGACGCGATCTTCGAGATCGGCGCGGCGGGGTTGCGCTGGTTCCAGGTGACCGTGCGCGGTCGCTCGCTGACCTGGGACGCCCAGAAAGGCTTCCTGGTGACCGGCCACACAGGCGAGCTCGCAGTCGACGGGCCGCTGGCTCCCGCAAGCAAGACGATCTCCGCCGACGTCGAAGGTGACCGGGCGGTGGTGCAGGCCATCGCCTGGATGTTCGCGGCGCGCAGGGACGAGGCGCCGTTCGACTCGGCACTCTCGGTGCTGATGGCTCGGCTCGGCGAGAGTCCGTAGACGCGCTTCGACGCCAACGAGGGCAGCGCGACGACGTTGCCGCTCAGGGGGACCGCGTGCCCAGGCCCGGGGCTGCGGTACCTCGGCAACGTCTTGGAGAAAGACTCGGAGGCGCTCGAGCTCAAGCGGGCGGATTCTTCGGGCGAAGGGAAAAAGAAAAGGGGACTCGAGAATGACTCTCGAGTCCCCCGATGCGTGTCCGGAGCCTAGCTCACGGCTCGGTCAGGATGTTGCGCGGGCCGGTCGTCGACACGGGGCGGAGGATGGTCGCCCTCTCCTTGGGCTTGTCGAACTTGCCGGAGAGGGCGTCGCGAACGCTGCGGTCGAAGCGCACCTTGCCGGTGGCGACTTCGCGCAGCGAGAGGACGGGCGCCTTGTTCTTGAGGTTCTCGACGACCGGGCGGGCGCCGGCCATCAGCTGGCGGGTCCGCTTGGTCGAAAGGAGGACCAGGGCGAACCGGTTCTCGACCAGGGGAAGGCAATCTTCAACGGTGACGCGTGCCATCGATGGACCTCGTTGAGCCTGCAAAAAAAAGAGCGGCGAACTTTAGAGAAAACGGGCGCTGCCGGCAACTTGTTTCGGATTGCCGGCCCGGCGTCTACTTGGCCGCGCCGGCGTCCGCCGCCTTGATCTCTTCCAGGTCCGCGCGGCTGCTCGGCAGCTCGCCCATGCGGGTCTTCTCGACCTGGAAGATGCGTGTCTCCGCGGTGCTGCGCGCGAAGACCTGGTTGCCGTCCTCCTTGCCGAAGGCGAGCGTCCCCAGCTCCTTGCCGTCGGCGTCGAAGAGGGTGACGGTCTTGGTGGGCTTGTCCAGGCCGTACTTGGCGAGGTCGGTCGCGGCGTCTTCGGCGATGCCGGTGGCCTTCAGCGAGCTCAGGCCCCACAGCACGCTGTTCATCTTCCACTTCTTGGCCTCGGCGGGCGCCGGAGCGGTGATGGACCAGTCCTCGCTCTTGCCGGCGTCGCCCTCGGGCTTCTTGCGCTCGAGGGTGAGCGGGCCGTCCGCGAGCGCGAAGGTGACCTTGGCCACCTTGTCCTTCTCGAAGGTGAGCAGGCTCTTGTCCCGCAGGGACGAGGCGGTCACGCCCACGTCGGCGAAGACGCCCCCGGGGACCTCGGCGATGAAGGTGGCCTCCTTGCGGCGGACGTAGGTGGTGGCGCCGTCGTCGGACTGAGACCAGAGCAGGGTCATCCGCGCGCCCGAGGTCAGCGTCAGGAGCGCCTCCATCTTCGGCTTGTCGAGCTTGTGCTTGGCCACGTCGTCGGGGCCGGCGGTGTCGGTGACGTACTTGCTGGCGCGCAGGTTGCGCAGCGCGCTGAGGATCTTGGTGACCGCCTGGTCGTCGGCGCGGTCCACGAGCGGGGCGATGAGCTTCCACTTCCCGTCCTGCTTGGTCAGCTGGTAGCGCTCGGCGTTGGGCGTGGTCACCTCGAGCCCGCTGATCTCCGACTCCTCGACCGTGACGATGCGCTTGTCGCGCAGGTCGAAGGGGGTCTTCTCGACGGCGTACTTGAAGTTGCCCTCGGCGCCGATCACGTCGGAGGAGTCGCCGAGCGCGACGTAGACCGAGCTGTCGAAGGCGTTCTCCTCGCCGCAGCGCAGCACGTACTCCTTGCCGTCCTCGGTCTTGGCCACGACCTTGATGCTCGGCTTGTCGAGCCCGTACTTCTTCAGGTCGGCGGCCTTCTCCTCGACGACCGACTTGGACTTCATCTGCGCCAGCCGGTCGATGAGCGACTCGATGGTGCCCTTGTCGCCCAAGGTGCTCACCGGCGACAGGAGGTTCCACGACTCCGGGCTCTTGGAGTGGGCGAGCACGGTGGTCTCGCCCTTGGCGGTCACCGTGATCTGGGCGAGCTTGGTCTTGTCGAGATCGGGGAAGAGCTTCTCCTTCTTCTCCTTCTCGGTCTTCTCCGCCTCCTGCTTCACGTGCACGCCGTAGTAGGCGTACAGCCCCACGCCGGCGGCCACGGCCGCGAGGGCGAGCAGCGAGACGAGCGAGCGAACCTTCTGGGTCATCGCCATGGTGGCTTCCTCGTGATGCGCGCCTCCCGCCGGGGCCACCTGAGAGGCGGCCCCGGAGGAGGACGGACGGGTTCCGTGCCGGGCCTTACTTGCTGCGGCGCACGAGCCAGACGGCCAACCCCAACGCGAGCAGCGTGACGGGGAGGACGTCGATGGCCAGGATGAAGATGGTCGACTGCTGGTCCTTGGTCAGGTACAGGCGCGAGGCGTCGCGCAGGCGCGGGCGGATGGTGATCCGCTCGGTCTGCTCCGAGAGCCAGTTGACGCAGTTGAGGAACAGGTCCTCGTTGCCGAACGCCGTCCGGAACTTGTTAGTCGCGAAGTCCCGGTCGCCGCTGACGATCAGGCGCGCCTGGTCGCTGCGCTTGACGCCGTTGCCCTCGGGGGTCTTGGTGTCGCGGGTGACCTGGACCACCAGCGGGAACGGGCCGCCCTTCTCGTTCTCGTCGCGCTGGACCTTGCCGGCAGGGTTGGTCTCACCCCAAGCGGACTGCATGGAGAGCGCGACCGGCTTGGCGATGACGCCGCCCGAGGCCCCTTCCTGGTGGAGGACGGTCAGCGGGCGCGCGGTGGGGTAGACCGTGTTGAGCTTGAAGTCCTTCACGATCTCCGACTCGGTGTTGTAGTTCTGCACCACCGGGACGACCTCGCTGGCGCCGAACAGCCGGCTGAGGGGGTCGACGACGATCGTCGGGTCGGCCTCGACCGAGTAGGCCTTGAGCAGCGAGTCCAGCCCGCTCTCGGTCGGCGGCGGCTCCACCATCACGAAGGCCTTGCCGCCCGCGTCCAGGAAGCGCTTGACGGTGTCCACCTCGCCGGGCTGGAAGGGCTTGGCCGGGCCGGCGATGACCACCACCTGCGCGTCGGCCGGGATGTCGGTGATGCTCGCGAGGTTGAGCTTCTCGGCCTTGAGGCCCTCGTTGTCCATCCGCTTCTTGACCTCGCTCAACCCGGTCTCGCCGGCGTCGTCGGGGTCGGACTCGCCGTGGCCGGTGGTGAAGTAGACCTTCTTGGTCGCCGAGTGGGTCACCTTCACGATGGCGTTGGTCAGTGCCTCCTCGTTGATCTCCTGGAAGCGGCTCTCGGTCGCGCCCAGCTTGACCACCACGCGTGGACCGTCGGCGCGGACGTTGAACTGCTTGGCCTTGACCGGGTCCTTGATGGGCTCCACGAACTCGTACTTGAAGTGGGCGCTCTTGCCCTCGTACCTCTTGAACAGGTCGGTGAGCGCGCCGTACTGCGGCTCGGCCGGCGAGTAGAAGGCCGTCGCGGTGACGTCTGCGGTCAGGCCCTCGAGGGTCTTCACCGTGTCCGGCGAGAGTGCGTGGATCTGGTTCTTCGTCAGGTCCCAGCTCTTCGGGTTCCTGACGACGATGTAGTTGGCGAACACCAGCACCGCGATGACCGCCACCGTCGAGATGGCGGTCAACCCCACGAAGAACGAGCCACGGCTGGTGGCGGTCTTGCCCAGCTCGCCGAAGTTGGTGACGGCGTAGAAGGTGAAGAAGAGGGTTGCGAGAATCACCTTGGCGAGCGCGATGTCGCTTCGGCCGAGGGCGTAGGTAAACGGTGAGCTCAGCAGCAGGACGAGCCCGAGCGCCCCAACGATTCGTCCCAGGTACATGTTCTTGCGACGCATGGATTTTTCTCCGGAGCTAACGGTCCTGGTGAAGGGTTACGCCCAGCGCTGCGCCTCGACGGCGCGGTGGGTCAGGAATACCGCCAGCACGATCCACGAAAGGTAGTAGACGATGTCCTTGAGCTCGAAGAGCCCGCGCACGAAGTTGATGAGGTGCTGGGACGCCGAAATGTAGTTCACCACCTCGCGCATGGAGCCGTCGAAGCCGCCGGCCATCCACGAGGCGAGCCACAGGAGCGGGAGCAGCAGGAAGGGGATGACCGCCGCGACGATCTGCGAGTTGGTCAGCGAGCTGACGAACATGCCGACCGCCAGTGCGGCCGCCGCCCAGAGGAAGAGGCCGAAGTAGGCGGCGAGGGTCGTTTGCCACTCGATGCCGCCAGCCCCGCCCGTGCCCGCCGAGGCCGCGAAGAAGTCCAGGATGACGGGCAGCACCATCAGAAGCGCCACGATGATGAACATGATCACCAGGCCGCCCAGGTACTTGCCCACCACGATCTCCCAGGAGCGCACGGGGGCGGTCATGAGGAGCTTCGAAGGTCTTATCGCTGCGCTCCTCGGCGAACAGCCGCATCGAGATGAACGGCGTCGCGAAGGCGAAGAAGATGCCCATGTTGAAGACGACCGGCGCGATGACCAGGTCGGTCAAGTTCAGCTTGCTGGGGTCGTAGTACTGCGGCTGCTGCATTGCGGCCATCGACACGTCGATGAACTGCCTGACCGCGGCGATGAAGAAGTAGCTCGCGATCACGGTCATGACCGCGAACACGACGTAGGCGATGGGGGTGGTGAAGTAGACGTTCAGCTCTTTCTTGGCGATGGCCAGAGCGTTTCGCATGGTGTCGTCTCCCTGTCCTCGTCAGCGGACGGCCGCGGCGGGCGGCTGGTTCTGGGGCGGGGTGGGCTCCGCGGGGGCGGGAGCGTCGGCGGGCGCGGCCTTCTTGCGCAGCGCGCCGGTGGGGTCGATGAGCTTGAGGTAGATCTCCTCGAGGCTGAGGTTCTTCCCCTCGCCGTACTTGGTCTTGAGGTTGTCGAGGGTGTCGAACTCCACGAGCTTGCCGCCGTTGATGACCAGCGCCTTGCGGCAGACCGAGGTCACCTCCTGCAGGATGTGCGTCGACAGGATGATCGTGTGCTTGCCGGTCTTGGCCAGGCCCTGGATCAGAATCGCGGACCTCCATGATCTGCAGCGGGTCGAGGCCAACGGTCGGCTCGTCGAGGATGAGCACCGGCGGGCTGTTGAGGATGGCCTGGGCCAGCCCCACGCGCTGCCGGTAGCCCTTGGACAGGTTGGCGATGACGCGGCCCATCTCGGGGGTGATCTTCACCAGGCTCGCGACGCGCTCGACCTCGCCCTTGATGACCTTGCGGGGCACGCCTTTGATCTCGGCGCAGAACTTCAAGTACGCGCCGACGGTCATGTCGGTGTAGACCGGCGGCTGCTCGGGTAGATACCCGATGCGGCGCTTGACCTCGAGCGGCTGCTCGAAGACGTCGAAGCCGCAGACCTTGGCCGAGCCCGAGGTGGCGGGCAGGAAGCCCGTCAGCAGGCGCATCGTGGTGGTCTTGCCGGCGCCGTTGGGGCCGAGGAATCCGAGGATGGCGCCTTCTTCGACGGTGAACGACAGGTCGTCGATGGCGGCCCGGTCGCGATACCGCTTGGTGAGGTTCTTGACCTCGATCATGCTGCCTCCTGGTGCGCACTTCTGTTCAAAGAAGTCGGGGACAAGCCCCGCAAAAAGCCGCCTGAGAACACCGAAGGGGCCCGCTTATTCCCCTCCACCTGCACCGGAAAACCCGTTGAGGAACGGGCGTTTACGAGGGCGGGCCAAAAAGCGCGCGCTACTATAGCGGCGCCTGCTTGTCTGTCAAGCCAAGTTCTTGATTTGTCAGGCTAATGCGGCCTTCGGGCCCCCAGCTGGAGGCTGACGGGCTGAGCGCCGGGGCGCCTGAGCTCGATCTTCGTCGGAACTTCCTTCAGATCGAGGTTGACGGGGGTCTTGCCGACCGACAGGCCGTTGATGGCGGCGATGGACCACGGCTGGCAATCAAGCGTCGCCTTGAATCCCTCGGATGCCACCGAATAGGTCAGGGTGACGACCATTCCCTCGGACTCACCGAGCTTGATGGTCCCGGAGCCGGAGACGGACTTCACGGCTGCGCCGAACGGGCTCTCGGCGACGAGCTGCCAGGCGCTGTCCGAAGGCGGGGGCGGCGGGGGTGGCGGGACGATCTCCGGAGTGGAAGCGGTCGCGGTCGTCGCCGTCGTCGCGGTCGTAGCAGAGGCAGGCTTGGCAGGCTCCTTCTTGGGCCTGTCCTTCTCCTCCATCTTGGCCTTCATCTCGGCCGCGGAAGAGCGGTCGGCCGGCCGAAGCACGGCGGGCGCGGGTGCCGGCGGGGCGAGCGGGGCCAGCATGTCCTTGGGGCTGATGTTGAAGACCGGGTCCGCCTTCGCCTCGGGGCCAGGGTCGGGCTTGGGCGTGGCGACCGCCGGTTCCGGTGAGGGCGCCGGGGTTGGCGAAGTCGGAGGTTGCTGCTGCAGGGTTGGTTCGGGCGCCGGAGGCGTCGGTGCCTCCGTGGTGCGGACCACGACGGGCCCCGGGCTGCTGCGCACGATGTACAACCCGATGCCAACGCCGATGACCACGGCGACGGCGGCCAGCGCGAGGAGGCTGAGGTTCCGGCCGGAGTGCACGCCGGGCATCGTGGTCTCGGCCGTGCCCGGGGCCACCGGCAGGATGGACTTGGCGACGGCGCGGGCGCGGATGAGCGCGTCGGGGGTGGAGGGCAGGGTGGTCTGCGCCTCGGCGGCCAGCTCCGCGGCGCTCGGAGAGCTCGGTCGGGAGGGAAGGGCAGCGCCGGACCGAGATCGGGAGGGCGACTCGGTGGCGGGCTGCGTGGGCGGCGACGACTGCGGCCCGGAGGTGGGCGCGCTCGCAGCGGACTTGTCTGCGACCGGCCGTGACTTGGGCGGGATGGAGACCAGGAACCAACCGCTCTCGTCGAACTGGCCGGGGGGCGGCGTGGTCGGCTTGGCGCCGGCGGGAGGGGCCTTGCCTGGCGGAATGGAGACCTTGTACCAGCTGCTCTCGTCTTCCGGAGCGCCTGCCGGAGCCGGGACCTGGATGGCGCCCGCCGGCACCTCGGCCGCGGCGGACTCGCCTGCGGGAACCTCTCCGGAGGGCACTTCGTTCTCGGTTGGCGTGGGCTCGGACGCACTCGGAGCGGCAGCGGGCGCCGCCGCGCCTTGATCCTTGGCCAGCTCCTTGATCTCGGGCAGGTCGATGGGCAGCGGTCCCGAAGGCGGCTCGAGCGAGGTGCGCAGCCCCGGCATCGGCGTGGCGACCTCGCGCAGCGCCACCACGTCTCCGGAGTCGGCCTCCACGGGCAGCGGCGAAGGGACGGGCACCTGGTTGGTCGTCTCGGCCTCGCTGGCCACCGGCTCGGACGCGGCCGCCGGCGCACCCGCCTCGCCCACGCGCTCGGCGTGCAGGATCCTCGGCACCGGCAGATTGGGCTGGGTCTCCTCGCGCTCGTTGGTGAGCTTGAGGTAGGGCTGCGTCACCCGGTGGTAGATGGACGGGGTGTTGGCGTGGGTGGGCGAGCTGTCCGTGCCCAGGCCCGCATCCTTGACGACCGGACGCGGCGGCGTCACCAAGCCCGGCGGCGGGCGGGCGGCAGGCTCGGTCTTGGCCGCGGACGGCCCGCCCTGCGCAACCCGAAGCAGCTCGGCGATCTCCAGGCCGAACAGGTCGGAGACGATGGCCGACAAGCGCTTGGGCGGCTTGGGGAAGTGGGTGCGCAGCTCGGCCAACGCCTCGGCCAGCTCGATCCCGTCGGCGAATCGCTCGCTCGGAAGCTTCGCCAGCAGGCGCTTGAGGACGGCATCGCAGGGCGAGAGGTTCGGGTCCCGCGCGGAGGGCAACACCGGCTCCTCGCGCTGGATGGCGACCACCATCTCCTTGGGGTCGTTCTTGGCGAACGGGTTCTGGCCGCCCAGCATCTCGCACAGCACGATGCCCAGGCTGAACAGGTCGCTGCGCGCGTTGAGCGGCTCGTTGCGCAGCTGCTCGGGCGACATGTAGGCGAGCTTGCCGGTCAGCCCGGACGAGCCGATCTGCCGCATGCTCTGCGCGATGCCGAAGTCGATGAGCTTGACGTCGCCGCTGATGGAGACGAGCACGTTCCTGGGCGAGACGTCGCGGTGGATGATGCGCAGCGGCGTGCCGTCCGGCGCCCGCGAGTAGTAGGCGCACGCGAGCGCGTCGCCCACCTGGGCCGCGATGTCCAGCGCGATGGCCGGCGGCAGCCGCTGCCCCTGCGAGGCCAGCCGGTCGAGCAGGGCGCGCACCGAGGGGCCCTGCACGAACTCCATGGCGACGAAGAACCCCGCCTCGTCCTGCCCCAGGTCGTAGACCTGCACGATGCTGCGGTGGGACAGCGTCGCCACCAGCCTCGCCTCGTCGAGGAACAGGCTGATGAGCTCCCGGGTCGCTCGCCGCGCTCGAGGCGACGCGCTTGAGAGCCACGAACTTCTGGAAGCCCTGGGCCCCGGTCTGCGTGGCGAGGTAGACCTCTCCCATCCCGCCCGACGCCAGACGCTTGAGCAGACGGTATCGGCCTACGGTCTCCATGCGCGCTCCCAGAAGGGCCGCGCAGTCTAGCAGCAACTCACGCTAGACACACCAGCGCCCCAGGCCTCTCAAGGCCTCTCTCGAGGTCGCGGTGCCAACCTGCTCGCGCCCTGGTCGGACGCTTACGGCGCGCCCAGCTTCACCCAGAGCGCGAAGGGGCCCGTGGAGCCGGCCAGGCCGTCGACCCAGAGGATGTAGGTGCGGGCCTCGAGCCGCGCGACGTCGAGACTTGCGGTCCCGGGTCCCAGCACTGCGGCGTCGCAGCTGACGGTGGTGGGGAGCGTGCAGCCGTCGGCGAGGTAGAGCACCGGCGTGTAGAGCGAGGCGGAGTCGGTGGCCGCCAGCACGGCCTGCAGCGAGTGCGCCTCGGTGAGCGTGAACTTGAAGGCCAGATCGGCCGCGGAGCCTCCGCAGCCGCTGCTCTCGTCGTTGACGAGCCCGATGAGGCTGGTGTCCCCGGCCGCCAGCGCCTCGCCGCTCGGGTCGAAGGAGAGCGATTGCGCCTTGGCGCAGGAGTCGGGCGGCAGCCCTGGCGAACGGGTGAGGACGGTCAGCGAGTAGGCGCCCTTGCTCGTGTAATAGCCGTCGACCAGCACGAAGTAGGTCCCCGCCACCAGCGCTTGGAGGGAGACCGAGGCCGGCTCGCCGCTGGCGTAGGCCTTGCCGCAGGCGAGCTCGTTGGCCTCGGTCTCGTCGGCGCAGGCCTTCCGGACCGCCAGCGCCGGCCGGTAGGTGTCGATCTCCGGCCAGACGATGACGTCCACGTCCGCGGTCGCCGTCAGCGTGAATCGGTAGAGCACGTCCGGGCCGCCGCCGCCGCAGCTGAAGGTCTTGGTGTCGTTGGCGAACGAGGCGGTGTCGCCGGGAACGGTGACCTGGCCCTGGGCCAGCGTCAGCGCGATGGGGTGGGCGCAGGTCTCTCCGGCGACGCCGGGGGGCAGGCAGCTGCCGTCGGCGTTGCAGGTGCCCGAGGGGCAGTCCGTGCCGGCCAGGCACTCGACGCACTGCTTGTTCGCGCTGCACTTGGGAGTCGCGCCGCCGCAGTCTTGGGGGCCCAGGCAGTCGACGCAGGCGCCGGTGCTGGCCTCGCAGCGCCCGCCAGGGCAATCGGCGTCGGACAGGCACTCGACGCAGGCGAGGTGGTCGCGGCACTGGGGACGTCCGGCCTCGCAGTCGTTGCCGTCGCGGCAGACGACGCAGGTCTTCGAGGACGACCAGCAGTGGGGCGTGGGGCTCGAGCAGTCGGCCTCGGCCAGGCAGGCGACGCACTTCTTCGTGGAGGAGTCGCAGCGCGGCGTGCCCGGCACCTGGGCGCAATCCGAGTCGGCCTTGCACGAGGCCTCACACTGGTGCAGGGCCGGATCGCACGCGACCAGGCCGGAGGGGTCGCAGTCGGCGTCGGCGAGGCAGGCCACGCACACTCGGCGGGAAGGCTCGCAGCGGCGTCCGGCGGGGGTGGTCGTGCAGTCGGCGTCGCTGCGGCAGCCGACGCACGCCCCGGGCTGCAGGTCGCAGACCTCGCCGGCCCCGCAGGAGCCGCACTGGCCGCCACAGCCGTTGGGTCCGCACTCGCGGCCAAAGCAGCGCGGTTGGCACGGCGCGCAGACGTTGTCCTCGCCGCCACCGCCGCAGACCTCCGGCGCCCGGCACTCGCCGCAGCCCAGCGAGTTGCCGCAGCCGTCGTCGATGCTCCCGCAGTTCTTGCTGCGGTCCTCGCACGTCTTCGGAGCACATGCGGGCTTGGGGGGCGGGACGTCGTCGGGACGGATGAGCGAGCTCGCAGCCGCCCAGGAGGAGCAGCGCTCCCGCCAGCAGGGCTCGCAGGAGGAGGGGATGCGGCGTCATCGGAGGCATCAGAAGCGTCCCGAGACGACCGCGCAGGCGCCGCCGGCGACGGGCGAGGCGCTCACCGTGACCGGCTTGGCCGCCGGCGAAGGGTTGGGGTCGTTGGCCCAGAGGATGATCCCCACGATGGCCGCGACCGCGCCGGCCCCCAGCAGCACGTCCGCCGCGAGCGCCTCGACCTTGGCCGCGGACTTGGCCGACCCGTAGGCCGCGGTGTCGGTGGCCGACTTCTCGGCGTTGAAGTCCTTGAGCGCCAGCGCCCCGGAGACCCCGCCGCCGATCAGCAGGGCGCCGCCGCCGGCCAGCAAGGCGATGCCTGCCGTGCGCAGAGGCCGGCCCTGGCTGGTGGATTGCTGGGCGCTGGCCACCGGCTTGGCGGCCGGTGCGAGGGGTGGGGGAGTCGAAGAGGCGACGGGCCTGGTCAGGCGGATGGGCCGCTCGGGGCTGCCCTTGCGGAACGGGCCGTTGCCGTCCTCGTCGAAGGCTTCGAGGAAGTACTCGCACTCCTTGCTGGCGAGCGTCGGCGGAAGCGAGACGCGGAAGCGGTTGTCAGGGAGCGGAGACATCGGCAGGCGAGCGAAGTCGCCGCCGGTGGCCGGCCGGACGAACGCGGCGGGCTCGAAGATCTTCCGGCCCGTGGTCGAGACCATCTCGGCCTCGAGCGCGACGCCGTCGGGGACGGACACCGGTCCCTGATGGTCGATGACCACGACGGGCGCCTGGGGCGCCGCGCCGAGGACGACGGCGAGGAACGAGACCGCGAGCGCGCTGGACGGCATCCGAAGGACCCCACGGTGACGCGCGAGTGGCCGCGCGAAGGCCGGACATTATAGGGCAGCCCCCCTGGACGTGCGACCGCCGCGCAGGCAGTTGAAGGTCACGGACCAGAAAGTAGAATGGCCGTCGACTCTTCACCCTGAAGACACGAGGTCGGAGGAACCATGCGAGCGACGCTGCTGGTCCTGATGGGATGCTGCCTGCTGGCCGCGCCCGCCGCGCGCGGGGCGGCGGCGCCCAAGGCCGCCAAGGGCGCGCCCGCGAAGGCTACGCCGGCCAAGGCGGGCAAGGCCGTCCCCAAGGGCGCCAAGGCCGAGCCGGCGAAGGTGGAGAAGATCGAGGACATCGTCATCGGGCCCGAGGCCGCCAGGCGCATCGCGCTGGTCGACCCGCCGCTGCCCAAGGGCATGCAGAAGTCGTCGATCAAGAAGCTCGCCGAGACGGTCGAGGCCGACCTCAAGGCCCAGGGGTACGAGGTGGTGCCGCCCGCCCAGGTCACGGCGCTCCACCTCAAGCGCAAGCTCAAGGCCCCCGCGTGTGCCGACGACCCCGCATGTCTGGCCAAGGCAGGCAAGGTCGCCGGCGCGGCCTACGTGGCGAACCTCTTCATCGCCCCGGCAGCGGGCAAGAGCTTCAACCTCAAGCTGATGATCGTCGACTCGATGGACGGTGCGCTCGTCGTCAATCGCGCGAGCGTGGTCCTGAAGGCCACCGACCCGATCTTCACCGAGACCGTCAAGAAACAGAATCCCCAAGGCCACCACGGTGCTGGGCACCCGGGTCTCCGAGAAGGAGGCCATCGCCGCCGCGCTCGCCCAAGCCAAGAAGCCCGAGGAGCCCAAGCCGGCCGAGCCGCAGCCGGTCGCCGTGGAAGAGCCCAAGCCGGCCGAGCCCGCGCCGGTGGCCGAACCGGCGCCGGCCGAGCCCAAGCCCGCCGTCGCGGAGCCCAAGCCCACGCCCGAGCCGGCCGTAGCGACCGAGCCCCTCCCGGTTACCGAGCCGGTGGCGGCGGTCTCCACGAGCTCGGGTCCGGGCGTGGCGCCATGGGTGCTGCTGGGCACCGGCGTCGTCGCCGCCGGCGTCGGCGTGGGCGTCTTCGGCACGATGGCCAACTCCGCCGCTCTGGACTTCAAGAACGGCAAGGATGCCGTCGACGCCCGCACCCGGGCCAAGACCAACGCGCTCGTCTGCGACGTCGCCACCGGCGTCGGCGCCGCGCTCGCCGTGACGGGCGTCATCTGGCTCATCTACTCGGCCGCCAGCAGCCCGTCCGAGCCAGCCCCCACCGTCCAGCCTGGCATCGCCTTCACCCCCAACGGCGCCAGCGTCGCGCTCTCCGGGAGCTTCTGACCATGACCCGATTCCTCGCGCGAAGCCTCGTCGCCGCCGCCATCCTGGGCGTGTCCGGCTGCTCGCTCATCATCGACAACGAGACCAAGTGCAGCACCGAGAAGGACTGCCAGGGCGGAGCGATCTGCCAGGACGGCGTCTGCGTCCTGTCCGAGGCGCCGGACGCCACGGTCGAAGTCCCCGCCGACGCCGGTGCGCCGGACGCCGGGCCCACGGGCCTGGTGATGGTCGCCACCGCGCCCAGCACCACCACGGCCGGCGCCGGCCTGAAGGTCACGGTCACCGCGCAGGACCCCACCGGCGCGACGCTGACGACCTACGCGGGCACGGTGGAGCTGACCTCCTCGGACACCGAGGCGACCCTGCCGGCGCGCTACGTCTTCACCGCCTCCGACAACGGCGTGCACGAGTTCAACGTCGTGTTGAGGAAGGCCGGCACCCAGACCGTGACCGCCACCGACGTCTCCGTCTCCGCCGCCGGCCGCGCCACCGTCACGGTCACCGGAGCCGAGGCGGCCTCGTTCACGGTCGAGGGCGTGCTGAGCCCCTTTACCGCAGGAACCAAGGGCTCGGTCACCGTCACCGCCAAGGACGCCTTCGAGAACGTCGCGACGGGCTACCTGGGCACCTTGCACTTCACCTCCGACGATGGCGCCGCCGTGCTGCCCGCCAACTACCTCTTTGTCGCGGGCGACAACGGCACCCACACCTTCACGGACGGCGTCCAGCTGTTCGGGGCCGGGACGCACTCAGTCACCGCCACCGACGCCACGGCCTCGGCCATCACCGGCAAGCAGACGGGGATCACCGTCGTCGCCGCGGCCGCCGCCAGCCTCAAGGTCGAGGGCATCAAGTCGCCGATCAACGCCGGGGAGCCCTCCAGCGTCACCGTCTCGGCCTTCGACCCGTTCAACAACCCGGCTACCTCCTACACCGGTCGCATCCACTTCACGTCGACCGCCACGACCGCACCCCTGCCGACCCTCCCCGCCGACTACGAGTTCCAGGCCGCCGACCGCGGTGCGAAGGTCTTCCCCAACGGCGTCGTGCTGCGCACGCCGGGCAAGGTGAACGTCGTCGCCACGGACGTTGCTCCCGGTTCCACCATCGCCGGGGCCCAGAACGACATCGAGGTCCAAGTGGGCCCGGCGGCGCGCCTGGCCTTCGTCCAGTCGCCGCTGGGGGCTCAGCTGAACGTGGCCATGGCGCCGGTGCTGGTCGCCGTCCAGGACGCGGCGGGCAACACGGTCACGACCTCGACCGCGGCGGTCGACGTCGCCCAGGCCGGCGGCCCGGCGGCCACGCTCAGCGGCACCAAGTCCAAGCCGGCGGTGGCCGGCGTCGCGACCTTCGACGACCTGAAGCTCGACGTCGAGGGCACCGGCTTCACCCTCAGGGCCACCTCCGGGACGCTCTCCCCCGCCGTGTCGGCGCCGTTCGACGTCAACAACTGCGCCCTGGGCTACACCGGTCCGACCTGCACCGACTGCATCCCCAGCTACCACCACCCGACCGGCCAGATGACGGTGTGCTCCGACGGCTGCCACGATCCGGCGCCGACCTGCAATGCGCCGCCCACCAAGACGTGCGAGGGCAGCGATTCGGTGACCTACGCCGCCGTCGGCAGGTGCGAGACGGACACGGTGGCGCCCTACTACAAGTGCAGCTACGACGAGGCCAGCCGCGTCGACTGCTCGGCCACCGGCAAGATTCTGCGACGTCGCCACCGGCAGCTGTGTGGCCAGTCCTTGCACCACCAATCCGTGTACGACCGTGAAGCCCGCGGAGTGCTCGACCGACCTGACCACGCTCCAGGAGTACGTCGCGGAGTGCACGCCGGTCACCGCCACGACCCGCACCTGCACCGACAAGGCGCTCACCCCGGTGAGCTGCACCACGGGCGCCATGGTCTGCATGAGCGGAGCTTGCGTCGCCGTGCCCACGCCGGTGCCCGGGGACCTGCTCATCACCGAGCTCCTCGACGACTCGAGCACCAACCTCGCGACGGCCAAGTGGTTCGAAGTGACGAACCTGACCGCCGACTGGCTGGACCTGGCGGGCCTGACCGTCCAGGAGGTCACGGCAAACAAGACCTTCGACCTGCCGACGCTGCCGCAGGTGGTCGCGGCGGGCGGCCGCTACCTGGTCGCCGGCTCGCTGAGCGCTGCGCAGAACGGCGGGGTCGCCAACGCCAACGCCGAATGGCCCGCCAGCTTCACCCTCCCCGCGGGCGCCGGCCACCTCAAGATCCTGGACGGCTCGACGCTGCTCGAAGAGCTCACCTGGGACGCCACCTTCCCGCACTCCAAGGGCGTGGCGGCGAACCTCTCGTCGCGCGCGTTCGTGAAGGGCGCCAACGCGCACGCCTGGTTCTGGTGCCCGGCGACGACCAACGTCTCCGGCTCGAGCGGCGACAAGGGCACGCCGGGCGGAACCAACGACGCCTGCGGCAAGCCCGCGCCAGCCATCGCCTGGTGCGCCTCGCAGTCCCTCGACCAGCCGGTGCTGCCGGCGACGCAGACCCACGCGCTGGGGCAGGTCTCGGGCGACGGCCTGACCAACTGGCTGACCACGGGCAACGACCTCAACCCGCTGCTCGTCGCCGAGTTCGGCTTCGGCACCGGCCTGGACGCCACCGCCTGGACCACCTGGACGGCGGCGAGCCCCCATGCCGCCTGGGCCCCGGCGAGCTCCGACCGGGACGAGTACGAGTCGGCGGTCACCTTCTCGACCCCGGCGACCTACCACTGGGCGTTCCGCTTCGCGCTCAAGGACGCGGTGTCCGGCCTGCCCGGCGCCTGGACCTACTGCGGCGCGACCGACATCGTGGCCACGCCCACCACCGGACCGTGGCAGACGCAGTCGGTGTGCCCCGCGGGCTTCACCGGCACCGGCTGCACGGACTGCGCGGCCGGCTACCACAACCCGGCGGGCCAGCCGACGGTCTGTGCCGACGCCTGCCACAGCCCCGACCCCTGCGCGACTGCCAAGGCCCCGGAGTGCCGCGGCAACACCTCGGTCACCTTCGCGGCCGGGACCTGCACGACCACGCTCGTCGGCCCGGACTACTACTCCTGCAGCTACCCCGAGACTCCGACCAACTGCGGCGACACGAACAAGTTCTGCCTCGCCGCGACCGGCCTGTGCGTCGACCCGTGTGTCGCCAACCCGTGCCCGGCCAAGCCTTCCGACTGCCTGGCCGACGACGTGACGCTGCAGCCCTACACGACGACCTGCACCCCGGTGGACGCCACCACCCGCAACTGCAGCTACCCGCCGGCCACGACGGTGAACTGCACCTCGACCGGCGTCTGCTTCGAAGGGGCCTGCGTTGCGGTGCCTGCGCCCACCGCCGGCGATCTTCTCGATCACGGAGTTCCTCGCCAACCCGACCGCGGGGTCCGGCGACGAGGCGAAGTGGTTCGAGATCACCAACCTCGCCAACCACCCGGTGAACCTCGCCGGGGTGCAGATCGAAGAGACCACGGTCGCGGGCGCGACGCTGACGTTGCCGGCCACGCCGCAGCTGGTCGCGGCGGGCGGCCGGTACGTCGTGGGCGGCTCGACGAACACCGCGGTCAACGGCAACGTGGCGGTGGACTTCGCCTGGACCGCCCCGTTCACCATCGCCGCTGCCTCGGGCCACCTGAAGATCACGGCGGGCGCGACGACGGTGGAAGAGCTCGTCTGGGACGCCACGTTCCCGACGCTCCCGGCCGGCGTCGCCCTGAACCTGTCCAGCCGCGCCACGCAGAAGGGCGCCAACGCCCACCCCTGGTTCTGGTGCGGCGCCGATGCCTTCATCTCCGGAACGGCCGGCGACAAGGGCACCCCGGGCGCGGAGAACTACGACTGCGGCAAGCCGGCTCCCAGCCTCACCTGGTGCCGCTCCCAGGCCATCGACCAGCCGGTCGCCTCGGGGACGTCGACGCACGCCTACGGCCGCGCCTACGGGGCCGGGTTGACCAACTTCAACACCGCCGGCAACGACCAGAGCCCGCTCCTCGTCGCCCAGTTCGGCTACGCCGCGAGCACCGCGATGGACGCCACGGCGGCGGGCTGGACGTGGGCGGCGGCGGCGCCGAACCCCGGTTGGAACGGGGCCGGCGAGCCCAACAACGACGAATACTGGTTCGCGGTGACGTTCCCGGCGGACGGCACCTACAACTGGGCCTTCCGGTTCGCGATGAAGGACCCGGTGACGCTCGTACCCGGCCCGTGGGTCTACTGCGACGCGACCGGACTGGTGACCACGCCCACCGCGGGGCCGTGGCGCACGCAGGCCGTGCCGTCGCCGTGACGTCCGGCTGAACGAGGTCCACACGGGGGGCCGGCCGCCGCGCCGGCCCTTCGTGCAACGGCAGTGAGTAGCAATGCGCGGCGCCCCCCAGCCCGCTAAGAAGCGGTGGTCGAGCAAGGACATCCCGTGCCCATCGTCGTCCAGAAATACGGCGGCTCCTCGGTCGCAGATCCCACCAAGATCAAGGCCGTCGCCCAGAAGATCGCGGACAAGCGCCGCGCGGGCTACGACGTCTGCGTGGTGGTGTCGGCCATGGGGGACACGACCGACGACCTCCTCACGTTGTCGAAGAAGGTCACCGAGAACCCGCAGAAGCGCGAGCTGGACATGCTGCTGACCGCGGGCGAGCGCATCTCCATGGCGCTCCTGTCGATGGCCCTCAACGACCTGGGCGTGCCGGCCATCAGCTTCACCGGTAGCCAGTCGGGCATCATCACCAACGACAGCCACACCCACGCGCAGATCGTCGAGGTGCGGCCCTACCGCGTGCGCGACGAGCTGGGGCTGGGCAAGGTCGTCATCTGCGCCGGCTACCAGGGCGTCAGCTACAAGCGGGAGATCACCACGCTCGGCCGCGGCGGCTCGGACACCACCGCGGTGGCGATGGCCGCGGCGCTCGGCGCGGAGGCCTGCGAGATCTACTCGGACGTCGACGGCGTATTCTCGGCCGACCCGCGGGTCGTCGCCCAGGCCAAGAAGCTCAAGGAGATCGACTACGAGGAGATGCAGGAGCTGGCCGAGGCCGGCGCCAAGGTGCTCAACGCCGCCGCCGTGGAGTTCGCGCGCAAGGCCGGCATCGCCATCGACGCGCTCTCCACCTTCCAGAAGGGCGACGGGACGCGGGTTCGCGCGGCCGGTGGCGCGCAGCGCGTCACGGGTATCGCCGGCGAGAAGGAGATGGTGCTGCTCACCTTCCGCGGCGCCACGCCGTCGCTCCTGTGCGAGCTGTGCGAGTTCCTGGACGCCCGAGGCGTCTCCGGCCGGCAGATCTCGCTCGCAGGCGACGCCTCGACCATGGGATTGCCGCTGGAGAACCTGCACGGGTACTCGGCCTTCAAGGAGGCGCTGCAGCAGCGCTTCGGCGAGAAGGTCGCGCTGCAGGAAGGGGTGGGGATGGTCTCGGCCGTCGGCGTGGGCATCAACGCCGACCACGCGCACCTGCGGCGGGCGGTGTCGGCCGTCGAGTCGATGGGCGTGAAGGTGCTGGGCGTTCACACCTCCCCGCTCAAGCTGTCGATCCTGGTCCCGGTCGAGAAGGTGCCGGACTGCGTCCGGCGGCTGCACGAGGCGCTGTTGGAGACCTGACGCCCCCTTCGGGCGGGAGAGCCATGGCTCGACGCACACCCAGCGATCAGCACCACGCACGCGAGCTCGAGAAGCGGTCCACCGCCTTCGCCGAAGGCCTCAATTGCCTGGCCATTGCGCTCTGCGCCAACAGCTTGCGGATCATCCAGGAGAGGTACGGGGTCCGCGACATCCGCGAGACCCTGACGCGGTCGGCGGAGGTCTGCCTCGACTTCGTCTCCTGGCTGCTCGACCACGGCAAGAACAGCCGCCCGGGAGTGAACCTCAAGGCCGCGGCGGAGGCCTTCGGCGAGCTGCGGGCCATGCTCGAGGACCCTGCGATCCTCGAGCTGGGCAGGGTCGACCTCTTGCGGCTGACCATCCGCAAGGCGAGCAAGGAGTTCGGCATCGAGCTCCCCGCCCACCCGATGAGCAGGAACGGCGTCTGCGAGTACCACGGCGAGGTCTGTCCGCCGGCGGAGCCGCAGCTCGTCGCCCTCAAGACGCCGAAGGGCCAGTAGCCCCCGGCGACCTCACATCGCGGGCTCGAGGACGTGGAAGACCGCCCCCTGCGGATCCATCAGTGGCGCGAACTTGCCCACGTCTGGCGCGTCATGAAGCTCGGCGAGCACCTTCCCGCCGAGCCGCTTGGTCTTGGCGAGAGCGGCCTTCGCATCGTCGACGGCGAAGTAGACACCCCACGAGGAGGGCATCTTCTTCTTCGCGAGCTCCGGGGGCATCTGCATCATCCCCACGGCGCCCTTCTTCCCCACGTTGAAGACCGTGTAGACGAAGTCGCCCATGTCCATGTCCTTGGGCTTCCAGCCGAGCACCTTCGGGTAGAAGGCGCGCGCGGCCTCGGCGTCGCGCGTCATCAGCTCCGCCCAGACCAGCGAGTTGGGCTCGAAGGCGACGCCCGCGCCCGGGTGCTTCTTGGGCTGCCACAGCGAGAGCAGGGCGCCCGACGGGTCCTGGAGGATCGCCATCTGGCCCTGGCCCATGACGTCCATCGCCGGAGCGAAGAGCTTGCCGCCGGCGGGCTCCACCTTGGCGGCCGTCTTCTTGGCGTCGGCCACCGCGATGAAGGCGTTCCAGTGCGGCGGGACCTTGCGGCCCTTGCCCGGCGGCATCCCGGTGAGCGCCGCGACGCTGCGGCCGCGCACGAGCGCCATGCTGTAGGCGTCGCCGCCTTCCACGGGCACGTCGTCGAACTCCCAGCCGAACAGCTTGCCGTAGAACCTCTTGGCGCCTTTCAGGTCGGGGGTGTTCAGGTCGGCCCAGCACAGCATCCCGGGCTGGTGCTTCTTGATGTCGGGCATGGCTCAGCTCCTCTCCTCACGGTCGGTGAAGGTGCAAGCCGGGGAAGTAGTGGGCCTGGGGTGTTTCGGCAACTGCTTCAGCGTGCCGCGAGCGAGGATTTGTCGCCCTTGCGGTGGTCCTTGACCTTGCCCGCCGGGAACTCGATGGCGTGGCACATCTCGTGGAGCCGCGAGTAGATGCGCTCTCCGACGCGCCCGCGCAGCAGCGACTGCGTCTGGCGCTCGAACTCGACCGGGTCGACATAGCCCGTCTTGCCGGTCTCGGAGGCCAGACTGAAGTTGGTGGCGAAGAGCGTGGTGCGGCCGGCGTTGTAGCGGCGGGCGATGAGCTCGTCGAGGGTGTCCATCTCGAAGGCGCTGCCGCGGCCCTTGCCGATCTCGTCGATGGCCAGCACCGCGACGTCCACGAGCGGGGCGATGGCGTCCAGGCCGCTGCGCCCGGCGGAGAAGCCGTTCTTGATCTCCGAGAACAGGAACGAGAATCTCCACGTAGCGCGCCTGTACTCCGACCTCGAGCGCCAGGTGCCGCAGCGCGGCGCACAGCAGGTGCGTCTTGCCGGTGCCGACGGGCCCCGAGACGATGAACCCCCGCGAGGGCTGGTCCGGGCGGTAGCGCTTGGCGGTCATCTCCGCCGTGCCCAGGGCCATCTGCTGCTCTTCGCACTCGGGGAGGAAGGTCTCGAAGGTGAAGGGCGCGGCGCGCGCCGGGATGCGAACCTGGTTGAAGAGCGTCACGCGCCGGGAGACCGACTGGCAGGCGCAAGGCTTGACGAAGGTGTAGCCCTTGTCCTCGACGAGCGTGCGCCCGCTGCCGCCGCAGGCGCTGCACATCTCGTTGCAGCCGCAGACCTTGGCCACGGCGCGCTCGCCATACCGCTCGACGACGTAGCGGGCGTCCTTGCAGATGGGGCACGGTGCGGGCACGGGGACAACCTCTCCGATGAAACGCGTCTCAGGTCAAGGTGGGCAGCGCGCCATGACTGCGGGCGAGCGCGACGCGGTGGGCACGCAGCGCGTCCTTGCGCGCGCGCAGCGACGCCCCAGCCGGGCGGGGCCCGGCGGCGGACCGGGCCGCCTTCATCAGCTCGCGCCTCGTGGCGCCCGGGAGCCTGCGCAGGTAGACGAGCGCCAGGGCGTCGTCGGCGCGGGCGATGAGCATGGAGACCTGGCGCGGGTCGTCCAGCTCCATGGCCACGATGGCCTGCGCCGCGGCGATCGCGGACCTGGCGGGGTCGAGGCTCGCCTCCGACAGGGCCTTGCGCAGGGTGGCGCGCGCCTTCTTGAGGCGCTTGACCGCGAAGGACTCGGCGGTCTGTGGCGCCTCCGCCTCGGGCGGGGGCGACTCCTTGGCGATGGGCGTCGCCGGCGCGCCTTCCCACCTCTTGAACTCGCGCTCCACGGCCATGCGGCAGCTGCGCAGGGTCCGCAGCCTGGCCGAAGAGCCGTTGTTGTAGAGCAGCGACTCGGCCGCCTTGCGGATGCCGCGGCAGACGACGGGGTAGGGCACGCCGCGCGCCTTCCAGTCGGCGAGCAGCTCGGCGTCGAGCGACGAGAGCGAGACGCCGTCCCCGCGGAAGGCCAGAAAGTAGGCTTGAACGTGCTCGAGGTAGCCGGCGTCTTCGGGCAACAGGCTCATGGGCGGGGGAGTCTAGCGCGCGGGTCCGACATCGATGGCAGAAGGATCGGCGCCTCGAGCTACTCGAAGAGGACCTCGGAGACTTCCTCCGCGGTCTGGTAGCGCTCGGAGGGGTCCTTGAGCATCAGCCGGTGAGCCACGCGCACCAGGGCTTCGTCCGCGTCCGGGTTGATGGCGAAGAGCGGGACGGCCTCCTGCTCGAGCACCCGCTGGCACATCTCCACCGGCGTCTTGGCGTCGAAGGGCGGGCGGCCGGCGAGCAGTTCGTAGAGCATCACGCCCAGCGAGTAGAGGTCGGAGCGGCCGTCCAGCCGCTCGCCCAGCAGCTGCTCGGGCGCCATGTAGCGGTAGGTGCCGACGATGCGGCCGGTGGCGGTGACCTGGGTGTCTTCGGCCAGGAACTTGGCGAGGCCGAAGTCCATCAGCTTCACGCGCCGATCCTCGTCCACCATGATGTTCGAGGGCTTCAGGTCGCGGTGGACCATGCCGCGCGCATGGATGTAGGCCAGGGCGTCGCAGATCTGCACCAGGGCGTCCTTGAGCAGGGCGACGCGCTCGGGCTTGTTGAGCTCGAGGAGGTTCGGCGCCACGAGCGTCGGTTGCTCGCGGAGGGTGACCGAACGGGAGGCGCCCATGGGGGGCTCGAGGCTCCGCCCCTCCTCGGTGAACGGCTCGTCGATGATGTTCGCGAGCCGGCGCAGCGCCTCCGGGCCCTGGCCGCTGACGTGGTCGCCGGCGAACATCCCCACGTCGCTGTCCGGCTCCTCGGCGAGCCGGTCGAGGTCGAAGGGGATGACCGACTCGCCCGAGTCCACGCTGGCCTCGTCGAAGCCTTCGAAGCTGACCTTCGAAGCTGCACCAGGGCGCCGCGCCGAGAGCATGGCGGGCTGGCCCGAGTGGTCCAGCGAGAGGAACTCGCGCAGGGTCAGGCCCTCGACCAGCTCCATGGTCAGGTAGGGGTAGCCACGGTAGACGCCGGTGTCGAAGACCCGCACCACGTTCGGGTGCGAGAGGTCGTAGAGCGCCTCGAACTCGCGAGCCATCCGCCGCGCGGCAATCGGGTCGAGCGCGGGACCGCTGGAGAGCAGCTTGAGCGCGACCTCTTCGTTCGTCCGCTTGTCGACTGCACGGTAGACGCTGCCGATGCCCCCCGTCCCGAGCACGGAAAGAATTTGGTACTGGCCAATGACCCGAGGCGGCATAGTTCGAAAAGTGTAGGCCCCAGAAAGCAGGCTCGTCAAACAAGCGAGCGGAGGCCCTCTCCGCCGGGCGAGTCCCTGTCGGACCCTGTTGGATTCACTGGAGAATTCTATTTCAGGGGCCTTCCTCTCTCCTTTCGGTTCCTGGCTCGGACCGGAGTTGGGAATCGACGAGTCCACGCGGGGCGGGCGGCAGGCTTTCCTCGGCTCAAAATCGCCTAGGGAAAACAGGGTGTTGGCGGTTGCTCCGGCCGAGCGCGGCGTGGTTTACTCCACCCCTTCCTTGTCCGCCGCCGGGACCGCCAACGGAGGCCTCGTGAACACCCGCTGGTTCCAGTCCCTAGCCTTCGCTGCTCTCGCGGGGGTGGTCGCCGGTCTCTGCGTGGGGTGTACGCGGACGGAATCCAGACCGCCGACGGCCACGGCCAGGCCCACGCTGTCGGTCCCGACCGGTCCGATGCCGGACGACTTCTGGCTGGACGGCAAGCTGCCACCGTCGGTGAGGCAGGGCACGCCGGTCCAGGGCGGGACGCTGGTGGTGCGCGTCTCCAACGATCCACCGCACCTCTCCCCGCACGTCATCGAGCCGCTCGACGCCATCGCGACGCGCGTGACGCAGAACAAGGTGTTCGAGACCCTCTACCGCATCGACAGCAACGACCACCCCCGCTACCAGCTCTTGCCTGCCGCGGCCGAATCCTACGAGGAGTCGGCCGACCACCTGACCTTCACCTTCAAGCTGCGCAAGGGGATGCGCTTTCACGACGGCAAGCCCGTGACGGCGCGGGACCTGGAAGCCACGCTGGCGGCCATCCTGGATCCGAAGTCGCCCACCACGTCGGTGCGCAGCTTCTTCACCGAGGTGAAGAGCTTCAAGGCCGTGGACGACAGCACCTTCCGCGTCGAGCTGAAGAAGCCCTACTTCCTCTTCTTCAGGCAGATCGCCACGACGCTGCCGATCATGCCCAAACACCTCATCGAGAAGGGCGAGTTCCGCACCAACCCCATCCACCGGACGCCGGTGGGCTCGGGGCCCTGGAAGTTCAAGAGCTGGACGGCGATGCAGGAGATCGTCCTCGAGCGCTTCGACGACTACTGGGGGAAGAAGCCCCACCTCGACAAGATCGTCTTCCGCATCGTGCCCGACCACACCGTGGCCACCCAGCTCTTCGAGCGCGGCGAGTTCGACGTGATGCAGCAGATCCAGCACTCGACCTGGGTGGACATGATCCGCAACCCGCGGCTGGTCGAGGACTACCACCGCATCCGCTTCTTCCCGAAGAACTACGAGTGGGTGGGCTGGAACGAGCAGCGGCCCTTCTTCGCCGACAAGCGGGTGCGCAAGGCGATGGCGCTGCTCTTCGACCGCGACAGCTTCAACCGCTCGAGGCTCTACAACCTCGAGAAGCCCACGGCCTGCCACTTCTACCAGGACGGCGAGGATTGCGACCCGAGCCTGATTCCGCTGCCCTATGACCCGGACACGGCCAGGCAACTGCTCAAGGAAGCGGGCTGGGAGGACCACGACGACGACGGGGTCCTGGACAAGGACGGCGTCAAGTTCCGCTTCACCTTCCTCATCCCGGCCAACTCGGTGTTCCTGAGCAAGCTCACCGTGGAGCTCAAGGAGGCCTACCGCAAGGCGGGCATCGAGATGGACATCGGCAAGATGGAGTGGTCGGTCTTCATCAAGCGCACCCACGACAAGGACTATGACGCCTGCTCCATGATCTGGACGGACATGGACGTGCAGGCCGACCCCTACCAGTCCTGGCACAGCTCGCAGATCCAGGGCGGCTCGAACTGGGTGGGCTTCAACAACAAGCGCGCCGACGAGCTCATCGAGAACGCTCGGGTGGAGTTCGATCCGGTGCGCCGCAGCGCCATGTACCGCGAGCTGGGCCGCATCCTCTACGACGAGCAGCCGTACATGTTCGTCAACATCCGCCCCGACCTGGACGCGGTGAAGAAGCGGGTCAAGAACATCCACCCCTCGGTCAACTGGTATGACTTCAACGACGTGTGGATCGACGAGAAGGCCATGGCCTCGCCCAAGTGACGGCCTGATGGCCGGCGTGGAGACCGGCGGCGACCCCGATGCGCGGCTTCCTGGCCAAGCGGCTCCTGCTGATGATCCCGACCTTCTTCGGGATCACGCTGCTCACCTTCGTCGTGCTGAACCTGGTGCCTGGAGACCCGCTCACGGCCGCCAGCGCCGACCTGGCAGGGGCGGGGCCGTCGCGCGAGCAGATCGCGCTCTACCGCCAGACCATGGGCCTCGATGATCCGCTTCCCCAGCGCTACGGCCGGTGGCTGGCGAGGGTGGTGACGTTCGACTTCGGCCTGTCGACCTACGACCACCGGCCCGTCGCCGAGAAGGTCCGCGAGGCGCTGCCCAACACGCTGCTGCTCTCGGGGCTGGCGCTGCTGCTCTCGTACCTGCTGGCGGTGCCCCTGGGCGTGCTCGCGGCCGTCCACCGAGGGCGGTGGCTGGACCGGGCGCTCTCCCTGGGGCTGTTCCTCGTCTATTCGCTGCCCTCGTACTGGGTCGCGGTGGTGCTGCTGCTCCTGCTCGGCGGCGGGCGCTACCTCGACTGGTTCCCGCTGCAGGGCCTGCACTCGGCCGGGGCCGAGTCGCTCGGGAGGATGGCCTGGCTCCGCGACCTCGCCTGGCACCTGGTGCTGCCGGTCTTCGTGCTCACCTACGCCTCGCTGGCTTCGCTCTCCCGCTACACCCGCGCGTCGATGGTCGAAGCGCTGCGCCAGGACTACGTGCGCACCGCTCGCGCCAAGGGCCTGAGCGAGCGCACGGTGGTCCTCAAGCACGCGTTGCGCAACGCTTTGCTGCCCGTGGTGACGCTGCTCGGCCTGAGCCTGCCCCACCTGGTGGGCGGCAGCGTCATCGTCGAGCAGGTCTTCGGCGTGCCGGGGATGGGGCGGCTGGGCTTCCAGGCGCTGGAGGCTCGCGACTACAACACCGTGCTGGCGGTGACGACGCTCTCGGCGCTGCTCACCATGGCGGGCATGCTGCTCTCCGACCTGGCCCAGCTGGCGCTCGACCCGAGGATCCGCCGGCCATGACCTCGCCGACCTCGCGGCGGGCCCGCCTCCGCTCCCGCTTCCGGCGCCGCCTAGCCCACCGGCTGGGCCTGGGCTTCGTGCTGGCGCTGTTCGCGGTGGCGCTCCTGGGGGACTTCATCGCCAGCGACCTGCCTGTGGCCGTGCGGCGGGGAGGGCAGACCTGGCTCCTGCCGAACGTGACGGGGCCCGCGGATCTGCGGCAGGAGACCAACCAGTCGCTGCGGGCGAGCCTGCGCACGGACGAGGGCGACTGGATGCTCGAGCCGCTCGTGCCCTTCGGCCCCTACCAGACCGACCTGACCCTGGCCGCCGTGCCCGACGGGCCGAGCGCGCAGCACCTGCTGGGGACCGACGAGTCCGGGCGCGACGTGCTGGCGAGGCTCGTCCACGGGACGCGGGTGAGCCTGGCGGTGGGGCTGGTGGCGGTGGCGCTCTACGTGCTCATCGGCGTGCTGCTCGGGGCGCTGGCGGGCTACTTCGGCGGGGCGGTGGACCTCGTCGTCTCGCGCTGCATCGAGGTGATGCTGAGCTTCCCGACGCTCTTCCTGGTGCTGGCGCTGATGGCGGTCATCCCGCGTCCGACCCTGGCGCACCTGGTGCTGGTGCTCGGGCTGACCCGGTGGCCCGACGTCGCGCGGCTGATGCGCAGCGAGGTCCTGCGGGTCAAGGAGCTGGACTTCGTGACCGCGGCCCGGGCCCTGGGCGCGAGCGAGCTGCGGGTCCTCTTCCGGCACGTCGTGCCCAACTGCCTGGCCCCGGTCCTCGTCGCCGCGGCCTTCGGCGTGGCTGGGGCGGTGCTCCTGGAGAGCGCCTTGTCGTTCCTGGGCTTCGGCGCCCCTCCGCCCACGGCCAGCTGGGGCGAGATTCTCATGCAGGCCCACCGCTACGTGACGAGCCCGGGGGCCTGGTGGCTGGCCGTGTTCCCCGGCGCGGCCATCTTCCTGACCGTGACCGCCTACAACCTGGTGGGGGAAGGGCTCCAGGAGGCGCTCGATCCGCGATCCTGAAAGAAAGTCTCTTGACGGAGTCGAGGCGGGCAGGTTAAACGTTCGCCCCTCTCGACGGGCAACCGGAGAGAGCACCTGCCCAGGTGGTGGAATTGGTAGACACGCTAGATTCAGGGTCTAGTGGGCTCACGCTCATGGAGGTTCGAGTCCTCTCCTGGGCACCATGAAGTGGAAGGCGGCCGGGTCCCCCCCGGCCGCTTTCATTTTCGGGCCTCCAAGATCCGCAGATACGCCTCGCGGACCTCCTCCGTCCTCGCCGCATAGTCCTCGCCGAGCCTCTGGCCCGGAGCGCCCCCCGAGTAGCCCAGCCGGCGCGCGAGCACGTCCAGCGCTCGTCCCGGCTCGGGAAGCCGGTGGACGGGGAAGTCGTGGACGATGCGTGCGCCCAGCTCCACCCGCTTCAGGAAGCGCCAGGCTCGCTCGAGGAGCGCGGCGTCGGAGCGGGACAGCGCCCCATGCTGCTGGAGCATCCTGAGCGCCCGAGGCGTGTTCGGCTCGCGCAGGCGGCAGACCAGCTCCAGGTACTGCGCGCAGAACTCGACATCGACGAGCCCGCCGCGCCCAAGCTTCGGGTTCCTGCCCCCGCCGGACTCGCCCGACAGCTCCGCCTCCATCCGGTCGCGGACGCGGCGGATCTCGTCGGCCATTGCCTGCCGGTCGGGCACGGGCCGCAGCACCAGCGGCTGGAGGACCTCGGCCTCCACCCGATCAAAGAGCGCGGAGTCGCCCGCGACGAGCCGGGCCCGCGTCAGGGCTTGCCGCTCCCAGGGCTCCGACTGCTGGTGGTGCGCGGCCAAAGAAGGAAGGCTGGCGACGAGCATCCCCGCATTGCCCGACGGCCGCAGGCGCACGTCGGTGCGGTAGAGGACGCCCTCGCCCAGCTGCATCGACAGGTTGGAGAGCAGCCGCTGGGCCAGGCGGGAGAACAGCTCCGCGTGGCTGCAGCGTCCGGTCCGGCCGCCTTCGCTCTCGCCAGGCTCCTCGTAGACGAAGAGCAGGTCCACGTCGGAGTGGTAGCCCAGCTCCGAGCCTCCGAGGCTGCCGAGCCCGACGACGGCGAAGCGCGAGCGGGGCCGCCCCCAGCGCTCGAGCACGGGCTCCCAGGCCAGGCGCAGGCTCTCGGCGATGAGCACGTCGGCCAGCGCGGTCAGCTCCTCCAGGACCTCGTCGACCTCGAGGACGCCGGCCACGTCACAGAGGCCGACCCGCAGCACCTCCTCGCTCTTGAAGCGTCGCAGCGCTCCCAGGCGCCGCTCGGCCGGCTCGTCCCCGGCGCCCCGCTGCGAAACCAGCAGCGCCGACAGCTCGTCTCGGCTGCGCCGGGAGACCGCGGCGTCCGAGCGGACCAGTGAGTCGAGCAGCTCCGGGTGGCGGATGAACTCCTTCGAGAGGAAGTCGCTGGCGCCGAAGAGCGTGGTCAGCAGCCGCGCCGTCGGCGGGTTCTCGAGCAGCGCGTAGAAGGCCGCCGGCGCTCGCAGCGACCCGAACAGCTCTCCCAGGTGGGCCAGAGCGCGGTCGGGATCCGGCGAGGCCGCGCAGCCGGAGAGCAGCGAGAGCGCGACCGCGGGGGCGGCCCCGCGCCGGCCGAACGGGGAGCTGGGCCGGCGGGCAAGGCGCTGGACGGTCTCCAGCGATTCCTCCGGGGCGGCAAACCCCTTCTCGAGGAGCGCGGCTCGGCGCAGGTCGAGCGGAGCATCCGGGTCGCACGCAAGCGCGAGCGACGGGTCGGGCGGAGCGGCGCGCAGGCCCGAAGCGTGCAGCAGCTCCGAGAAGATCTCGCGGACGCGGCGGCGGTGGGCGGCGAGCTCGTCGCGGAAGGCCCCGGCGTCCGCGAAGCCCAGACCTCCGGCCAGGCTCGCGAGGGCGGGCGGCGCCACGGGAAGGCGGTGGGTCCGCAGCTCCTCCACCATCTGCAGGCGGTCCTCGACGCGGCGCAGGAAGACGTACGCCCCGGCGAGCGCGTCGTGGTCCGAGAGGCTGACCAGGCCGGCCACCAGGGCGTGCCGGAGCGCGCCCAGCGTCGAGCGCTCGCGCAGCGCCTCCCGGCGGCCACCGTGGAGCAGCTGCAGCGCCTGGACGAAGAACTCCACCTCGCGGATGCCGCCGGGGCCGAGCTTGACGTCGTCTCCCAGCGCCCGGGCCCGCTCCTCGACGCGGCGCTTGAGGGAGCGCAGCTCCTCCAGTGCGGCCTCGTCCAGGCTGCGGCGCCAGACGAAGGGGCCGAGCGAGGCGAGCAGGCGCTCGCCCACCGCGCGATCGCCCGCGATGGGGCGGGCCTTGAGCAGCGCCGCACGCTCCCAGGTGCGGCCAAAGGACTCGTAGTAGCGCTCGGTGGACGAGGCGGAGAGCACCAAGGCGCCGCTCCGGCCCTCGGGGCGCAGGCCCATATCGACCCGGAAGGTGATCCCTTCGGCGGTGGGCTCGGAGACGACCTTCACCAGCCGCTCGGCGAGGCGCGTCCAGCGCTCGGACTCCCCGCCGTCCTCGTGGACGAACACCAGGTCCACGTCGGAAGAGAAGTTCAGCTCGCCCCCGCCCAGCTTGCCCATCCCCAGCACGCAGAACCCGTGCACCGGCGCCGGAACGGCGGACGACGACGCCAGATGCGACAGCGCCCCCTCGAGGCAGGCCTCGGCGAGCCGGGACATCTCCGCGGAGGTCTCCGGGAGGCTCCCCAGGCCAGCCAGAGAATCGGACGGCGAGCCTCAGCGACTCCCGGCCCCGGTAGCGGCGCAGGGCGCGCATCAGCGCCGGGAGATCGCCAGGGGACACCCGCCGCAGCCGGAACGAGAAGCTCGTGAAGGAAGCGGTCGAGCGGCTTGGGAGAGGAGAGGTGGTCGCCGGAGCGCAGCCAGCGCAGCAGGCGCGGTCGCTTCTGGACCCGGCGCCACATCGCAGGGCTCAGCTCCGGCAGCCTTGCGAGGACGGCCTCCAGGGTCTGCTCGTCGGCCGCCATGGCAGGGAGGGTACGGCGGGCTGCCGGCCCGGACCCAGAGCGAGGAGGCTGAATGGCGGGCCGGCGACCGGCGTCCGACACTCACCGCCGGGCTCGGGTGCCTTGATGGCGCCTCGACGCCGTGTTACGCCCTCGCATGACCTCGTCGGAGGGGAAGCGGAGCGGCCGACGAAGTCGGTGGTCAACGACCTGAACCTGCCTCACCCAACCAACGGGAGAATGCCATGCGCCGCCTCATGCTCGTCCTCGCGCTGTCGGCCCTTTCGGTCCCCGCGTTCGCGCAGGACCCGGCCGCCGACGCCGCCAAGCCAGACCCCGAGCCTCGACGCAGCCAAGGGCGTGCTCAAGCAGTACCTGGAGTTCTTGGTGAAGGCCGGCACGGTCAAGGGCAAGCCCAAGGCGGCCGACGTCGCCAAGAGCCTGCAAGCCGCCAAGAAGTTCATCCACCCCAAGACGCTCGAGCTCATCGCCGGCCAGGAGAAGAAGAGCCTCGCCGCCAACGCCATGTGCGCCCTGGCCGTGTGGAACCACGCCAAGGAGGACTACTGGCTCAAGTCCTACGAGCTGGGCGAGGCCCGCAAGGCCGAGTTCGGGTCGGTCGTGGTGGACGTCAGCGAGAAGAATTGGCGCGTCGCCGAGGGCGGCGAGGACGGCGAGTTCGAGAACGACAGCTACCTGCTGGCCAAGTCCGGCGGGAAGTCGATCCTCGTCGACAAGCGCCGCAACGAGACCTTTGCCGACAAGGCCATCAAGGTCGGCTACAAGGAGTACTTCGACGCCGGCGAGAAGAAGGAAGAGAAGAAGGAGCCGGCCAAGGACGAGGCGAAGCAGTAGGGCCTCGCTCGACGCGACGGGCTGAAGAAACACGCGAGGCGGACTGAGCCGGGTTCCCACCGGTCGGTCCGCCTCCGTCGTTGCGGGCTCTGGCGCTGCCGATGGCTACTGCTGCGGCGCGGGGGCGGGCGTCGAGGTCCCTGCCGACGACTGGCCTTCCCCCGCTGGCGGCTGGGCGACCCGCTCGCGCATCGGTCGGAACCTCGTAGGCGCCTTGAAGAGCATCTGCTTGTTGCCCAGGCGGACCTCGTTGCTCGTCTCCAGCCGCCGTATCGCAGGGACCTCGCGACGGCGCTCCTCCCTGTCGCGCTGGACCTGGGCCTCGAGCGGCGTGGACTGCTGGGCGGGCTCCGCCGGCGTTCGGGCGGGCATGGGCAGGGCGCGGACGAACGGCGCGGGGGCTCGGGGGGGCGCCGGCGGCGGCGCTGGGGTGGCGGCGGCCGCCGCCTTGGCCGGATCACGCGGCTCCCAGCAGCTCTCGCAGCCCAGGGCGCCCAGCAGGGTGACGGCCAGGATGGCCGAGAACAGCGTGCGCATCGTCAACTCCTTCGAGGTCTTGGTCGGCAGCTCGAGAACAACGCCGAGCCTGCCGATTCCTTCCCGAGCGGTCAGGCGCGAGGCGCCTCCGTCTCTCCGGCCTGGTTCTTGAGTGCCTGCGCGTTGAAGAAGGCGCGGCAGGCCTCGAGCATCTCCTGCAGGTCCCCGTCCATGTACGCCGGCAGGTTGTGCCGGGTCAGGCCGATGCGGTGATCGGTGATGCGGTCCTGCGGGAAGTTGTAGGTGCGGATCTTCTCCGAGCGCTCGCCCGAGCCGACCTGGCTCTTGCGCGTCGAGTCGCGCTCGTCCTTGAGCCGCGTCTGCTCCATCTCGTAGAGCTTGGCCCGGAGCATCCTCATGGCCATCGCGCGGTTCTTGGTCTGGCTCTTCTCCTGCTGGCACTTGACGATGACGCCGGTGGGCTTGTGCGTCAGGCGCACGGCGGAGTCGGTGGTGTTGACGCTCTGGCCACCCGAGCCGGTGGAGCGGAACTTCTCGAAGAGGATGTCCGCCTCGTTGAGCTGGATGTCGACGTCCTCGGCCTCGGGCATCACCGCCACGGTCACGGTCGAGGTGTGGATGCGGCCCTGGGCTTCGGTCTCGGGTACGCGCTGGACGCGGTGGGTGCCGGACTCGTACTTGAGGCTCGAGTACACGGCCGTGCCGGAGATGTTGATGATGGCTTCCTTGATGCCCCCGGCGTTGCCGTCGGAGAGGTCGGCGATCTCGGCGCGCCAGCCCTTGCGCTCGGCGTAGCGCAGGTACAGGCGCATCGAGCTCGCCCGCGAACAGCCCGGCCTCGTCGCCGCCGGCGCCCGCGCGGATCTCGAGGATGACGTTGCGCTCGTCGTTGGGGTCCTTGGGGATGAGGAGGAGCTTGAGCTTCTCCTCCAGGGCCGAGAGGTCTGCCTTGAGCTTGGGCAGCTCCTCCTTGGCCATCTCCTTCAGGTCCGGGTCACCGAGCAGCGCTTCGGTCTCCTCGGCTTGCTTGCGCAGGGCCTTGAAGGAACGGTAGGCCTCGACCACCGGCTCGAGCTGCGAGCGCTCCTTCGCCGTCTTCTGAAGCTTGACGGCGTTGGAGGTGATGGCCGGGTCCGCCAGGTCGTTGGTCAGGCGCTCGAACTTGAGCTCGATGTCGTCGAGGTGCAGGAACATGGGAATCGTCTCGGGTTCGACGGCCAAGGCCATCCGAGGGGCCGTGCCTACCGCCCGCTCTTAAAGGCGGCAAACTCTAGTGATCTCGCCGGGATCTGTCAAAGAGCCCCGCGGGGGACGGCAGGGGTCGGACGGCCTATGCGCTCTTCGACCGCTTGCCGCCGCGCTTGCGGGGCTTCTTCTTGGGCTTGCCGGGGGCGGACGGCTCCTGCGAGGCCGCGGCTGGGGCAGAAGGCGCCGGGACTGGAGCCGGGGAGGCGGCCGGGACCGATGGGACCGATGGGACCGATGGCACTAATGGGACGCGAGCAGCCGCTTCTTGGACGAGCTTGACGATCTTCTCGACGAAGGACCGGGCCCCGACCTCTTTGTGGACGAAGTACGAGAAGCCGGCGGCCCTGGCCTTGGGCACGGCGTTCTCGATCAGGGCTCCGGTGACCGCGACCAACACCGCGTCCTTGGTCGCGGGGTCGGCCTTGATCTGACGGGCGGCTTCGTAGCCGTCGAGGACCGGCATCTCCAGGTCCATGATGACGACCTGGGGGTGCGACCACTTCGCGGCCGCTACCGCCTGGGCTCCATCGGCTGCCTCCACGACCGTCAGGTCCTGGGGCAGGCTCTTGCGCAGGAACTCGCGGATCTGCTCGTCGTCGTCTACGACCAACAGGGTCGGCATGAGCGCGCTACCTCGAACGAAATCGGCGGGATTCTAGCCTCAGTTCCGAGGCCCCTCCATCGGCGGTGCCGGCTTGGACGCGGGCTTCTCGGCAGGCAGCTTCCCGGACGCCTTGTCCTCCCTGGCCGGCTTGTCGGGCGCGGGCGGTGAATCTCCCGACTCGAACCGCGACAGCCGGTCGACGAACTTCGGGTCGTTGAGCGCCTCCAGCACCCGCACGCTCGAGAGCAGCGAGGCCACGTCGCCTTCCTGCAGCGCGCGGCGGATGCCCTGGTCGTCGACCATCTGCTTGACGCGCGGGTCGCGGGCCAGCGCCTGGAACTCGGGGTCCTCGGCGAGCTTCGCGGCGGCCTGCGGGTCCCGGCTGGCGTTGAGCACCTTCTCCAGCCCGCCCACGGCGGGGAGCGAGGCGAACAGGCCGTGCGAGCGCGCGAGCTTCATCGAGAGGGACGGCGCCGCTTCCTTCTTGAAGCCGGGCCAGAGCTTCACCAGCCACTTCTCCCCGAAGGCGAGCAGCGAGAGGGCCACGAACACCAGGATCCCGGCCTTGGCCGCTCCCAGGGCGAACCCGCCCAGGCGGTTGAGCCAGCCGTGCTCGCCGTCCGGGAAGATCTTCGCGAGCACGAAGCGCAGGGCGAAGACGGCGACGATGTAGATGACGAAGAAGCAGGCGAAGCTGCAGGCGATGGTGGTGGGCAGCAGCGGGTAGTCCAGCTGCTTGGCGGCGAGCGGCCCCACCAGGGTCGCCAAGGGCCGCGCCGCGAGCCAGCCCGCGACGAGCCCGCCGATGTGGGCCAGCTGCTTGATGGCGCCGCTGACCAGCCCCAGCCCACCGGCGAGGAAGAGGACCGCGAGGACTGCAAGATCGATCGTCACGGGGAGATCACTTGATGCGGAAGTCGTTCTTGGGACGGTTCTTGTCCCACTCCTTCTCGGCTTCCTTCATCTTCTCTTTGTACTTGGCGTTGGCCGGCTCGTACATCAGCGCCATCTTGAGCTGCGAGACCGCCTTGTCGTACCGCTTGGCGTCGAACTCCTTGCAGGCGTTCTTGTAGCACTCGCGGCCCTTGGGGGTCGTGCCGACCTGCTCCTCGATGGCCTTCTTCTCGGCGGCCTTCTGCTCCGCCTCGCTGGCCTCGGTGTAGCGCAGCTTCTTGGCCCGCTCGGGGCCGGTGACGTCGCCGAGGTACTTGGTGCGCTTCTTGTCGTCGCGCAGGACCACGTACGCCTCGGTCACGCGCTTGAACACCTCGTTGATCCGCTCCTTGAGCGCCTCGTCGGTCAGCTGGGCGAAGCGGTCGGGGTGGTAGGCGCGCGACTCGCGGTAGTACGCCTCCTTGATCTCGCGGATGCCGGTGTTCTGCGGCAGCTTGAACAGCTCGAAGTAGTCCATCGTGTCGAGCCTCGCCGCGACGGCCTCCATCTCGGCGAAGAACTCGGGGCTGATCTCCTCCTTCGGCGGGGGCGGCGGGCCTGCGGGCGCGGCGGCCGGTGGAGCGGGCCTGGCCGGCGCGGCAGGCTGCCGAGGCGGCACGGGGCGCGGGGCCGGCGGAGGAACGGCGGCAGGCCGTGCCGGTTGTGCCGGAGCCGCGGCCTTCGGCGCGAGCTTCGCCCCTGGCTTGGTGGCGCCGGGCAGCATGGGCGGCGGAGCGGTCATGCGCTTGGCGGGACGCTCGGCTGGGTGGAACTTGGTCACTTCCGGCGGGAGCTCGCCGTCGGCAGACGGCGGAGGAGGCGGCTGAGCGGGTGCGGGTGCCGCAGGACGGGCGGGTGCCACCGCTGGACGCGCCGCCGCGGGGCGCGCAGCGGCAGGGGCGGCAGAAGACGCGGGGCGGGCGGCAGCGGCTGGACTACCAGGGCCTCCCGGCGCGCTCGGGGGGCGGGCCGGCAGTCCCGGTGTGTTCGGGGGGCGGGCCGGCTGCCCCGGTGCGCTCGTCGCAGCAGGACGCGCCATGGCTGGTTGCGTCGAGCTTGGCGGCCGTGCGGCTGGTTGTCCGGTCGCGGGCGCGCCAGCCGGGCGAGCAACAGCAGGGACCGCGCCAGTGGCAGGCCTCCCGACGACTGGAGGAGCTCCGGCAGGTCGCGGGGCCGGCTGGCCCTGCACGGGCACAGCGAGGGGACGAACCGCGGGCTGCGTTCCCGTTGGTGGACGCGCCGCAGCAGGAGCCGCCGCGGGAGTCCCGGGAGGCCGGGCCGCAGGAGCCGTGGCCGCGGCGGGCGCGCCGGGGGGACGCGCAGCAGGTGGAGCGGCGGGGGCGCTGCCAGCGGGTCGGGCCGCCGGAGCAGACGCGGGAGCGCCTGCAGGTCGCGCCGCGGGCGCAGTAGCCGGACTGCCAGGAGCGGGGCGAGCCGCGGGAGCACCCGCAGGTCGCGCGACCGGTGCCGCTGCAGGTGCGCCTGGGGGACGAGCGACGGGCGCCGCCGGGGCAGGGCGAGGCGCTGCCATCGCGGGCGCGCCGGGCTGAGCGGGAGGAGCTTTGGGTGGGGGCTGCTGGGCCATGGGTGGGCGGCGACGCTAGTCGGCCTGGTCGTGGACGAGCGTAATGTCCTTGTTGGCTTCGATGCTCTGCTGGATGTCCTGCTCCGACAGGCCCGAGGACAGGTTGATGGTGGTGGAGGCCTTCTGGCCGGTCTCCAGGTCGCACGCCGAGACGTTCACGATGCCGTTGGTGTCGATCTCGAAGGTGACTTCGATCTTCACCTCGCCGCGGTAGCCGATGCGGAAGCCCGAGAACTCGAACTCGCCGAGCATCTCGCACTCGTCGGTCTTGTTGGACTCGCCCTGGAAGACCTTGATCTTCACCTTGTCCTGGCCGTCGCGGCTGGTGGTGAAGGTCTTGGACTGCTCGATGGGGATGGGCGTGTTCTTGTCGATGATCTTCTCGGAGAAGCCGCCCACGGTGCCGATGCGCAGGGTCAGCGGGGTGACGTCCAGCAGCCGGTGCTCGGCCCCGCCCTCGGAGAGGAGCGCGTTCCCCTGGATGGCGGCGCCCATGGCGACGACCTCGTCGGGGTCGACGCCGGCCATCGGCTCCTTCTGGAAGTAGTGCTTGACGCTCTTGCGCACGATGGGCAGCCGCGTGGGGCCGCCGACGAGGATGACCGCGTCGATGTCCGCCGCCGTCATGCGTGCGCTCTGCAGCGCCTCGTCGCAGACCTTGAAGGTGCGCTGCACCAGGTCCATCACCATCTGGTTGAACTGCTGCTCGTTGAGCGTGGCCTGCAGGTCGAGCACGTTGCCGTCGGCGTCCTGGCAGATGGACTGGCACAGGATGTTGGCGACCCCGTCGCGGCCCACCTCGATCTTGGCGCGCTCGCCGGCGTCCTTGAGCATCTGCATGCAGTACTTGGACTGCGTCAGGTCCAGGCCGGTCCGGTCCAGGAAGTCCTTGGCCAGCCACTGCATGATCCGGTCGTCGAAGTCGTCGCCGCCCAGGTAGGTGTCGCCGGCGGTGGCGAGCACCTCGAAGACGTCGGTGCCGATCTCCAGGATGGAGACGTCGAAGGTGCCGCCGCCCAGGTCGTAGACCACCACGCGCTGGTGCAGGTCCTTGCCGCAGCCGAAGGCGAGCGCCGCCGCGGTCGGCTCGTTGAGGATGCGCAGGATGTCGAGGCCGGCGATGCGCCCGGCGTCCTTGGTCGCCTGCCGCTGGTTGTCGTTGAAGTAGGCCGGGACGGTGACGACCGCCTTGGTCACCTCGCGGCCCAGGTAGCTCTCGGCGATGGCCTTCATCTCCTTGAGCACGAGAGCGCTGATCTCGGGCAGGGAGTAGGTCCGGCCACGCACCTCGATGCGCACCGAGTTGTTGGGGCCTTCGACGATCTGGTACGGCATCACCGACTGGGCCTTCTTCACCTCGTCGGAGAAGAAGTAGCGGCCGATCAAGCGCTTGGCCGAGTACACCGTGTTCTCGGCGTTGGAGATGATGTTGCGCTTGGCGGCGTTGCCCACCAGCACCGAGCCGTCTTCGAGGAAGCTCACCACGGAGGCGTGGGTGCGCTCGCCCCACTCGTTGGCGATGACGGTGGGAACGCCATTCTCCAAAAAGGCCACGCAGCTGTAGCTCGTCCCCAGGTCGATGCCGATCGCAACCTCGTCCGCCATGCCGGTTGGGCCTCGCTGAAAGGCGCCGGCACGTCGGGTGCGGGCGCAGTTTTGGGTCGACCCTGGGCTCCCGTCCGGTCGGTCGGAAGCGCTCGCTGGAGCAGGCAACCACTTGAAGAAACGGCCGGAATTCTAGGGGGCGCCGTCGAAGGGTGTCAAACGGACGACCCTCTGGGCGAGGGGAGCCGAGACTCGGTTCGCAAGGGAGCCGAAACGCGGCAACACCAGGTCGCTCGAAGCTTTCTTCGTCCCCGCCTGTGAGGTTTGCGCGACTTGCCGGGCTTGGAGGGCAACCACACCTCTGTTCACAGAGAGGTCACCAGGATCCACGCCATGCCGTTCACTTTCGCCATCCACACCTCGGACGCCAGCCTGCTGGGCTGCCAGATCGACCTGATCCGCCACCGGCTGGCCGTCCCCAACGAGCCTCCCCGAGCCGTCGGCCTGGGGTACACCGACTCGGGCGAGCTGTTGCTGCGCAAGAAGCCGGGCTCTCACGGAAAGCTGGACCTCTCTCGCGCCACCGAAGGGGTGGCCAGCGAGGCCCTGTTCCTGTTCGCCGGCCGGCCCTCGAGCGGGGGCTCCTTCGTCGACGAGGACGTCATGCCGGTGCGCTTCCGCCGGTGGCTCTTCATGCACCACGGCACGCTGGCGAACCCGTCGCAGACGGCCGCGGCCCTGGTCGAGGCGATGCCCGCCTTCCTCGCCCGCCAGGCGAAGGGCACGACCGCCAGCGAGCTGTGCTTCCTGACGTTCGTGAACCTGATGCGCGACGCGGGCCTCTCCGAGGAGTACGAGCTCTCGGCGCCGGTCGTGGGCGCGCGGCTGTCGCAGATGGCGCGGCTCGTCGAGGGGATGGAGCGCGAGCGCGGCCGGGTGGGGGACCTGGGCTTCTACGTCAGCAACGGCCGGGCGCTCGCGGCCACGAGGCTGGGGACGGCCACCCTCCACTACGCGCTGCTGGAGGGCATCCTGCGCTGCGACCGGTGCCACGTCACCGAGACCACTCCGGACACGCGGCCGGCGGTCCGGGCGCACCGGCGGGTGCGCGGGGTGGTGCTGACGAGCGACGTCGTGCCCGGCAGCGGCTTCATCGAGGTGCCCGAAGCCCACGTGGTGATGGTGGGCCAGCGCCTGGAGGTGCAGGTCGCCCCGATCGGGAAGGTGGGTGCTGGCCGCTGACCGAGGCGCGCCTAGCCGCCGGAAGTGGGCCTGGTCTCGTCGTCGGGGGCAGGCTCGGTCTCGGGCTCGGCCCTGCCGCGGCGGCGCATGCCAGCGGTGAAGGCAAAGATCACCAGCGAGGCGGCGACGAGCCCGGTCGACCAGGCGGACAGGAAGGGCAACCCGAAGCCGAGCGCGGTCTGCCGTCCGACGAAGAGTCCTCCGCCCAGGGTCAGGCAAGCGCCCATCTGCGGGGCGATCATCGGGGAGCGAAGCGCGTAGCCGGCCAGGACCAGCGCGCCCGCGGCCGCGCCCAGGGCGCAGATGCTCAGGGCCTTCTGCGGCAGGTCGGCGAGCGGGAGCTCGGTCTCGGGGAGGACGCCCGGCGGCCCCTCGAAGATCGCGTAGAGCACGGCGAAGAGCATCAGCGCGAAGGCCAAGGCGGCGCTGATCGGCCGGAAGGCGGCGCCCAGCAGGTACTCGAAGAGGGCGGCGACGAGCGCGATGGCGAAGAGCGTCGCGGCCAGCGGCAGGGCGTAGAGCGAGACGTACCACCCGTAGCTGGTCTCGAGGTAGTGGGCGCACAGGAGCGAGGCGAGGGCGCACACGAGCGAAAGGCCGGCGAAGATGCGCATGGCGTCCCTTTCAGCGTGGCCCGAAGAAGCACGCCTCGAGGACGAGGACGGTCAGGTTGGACAAGGCGTGGAAGAGGGTACCCGGCAGGATGGTCCCGGTCTTCTCCCGAAGCCAGCCGAAGACCAGCGCCGGAAAGAAGACGGCCAGGCGCCAGGGGTGCGGCTCGGCGAGGTGGCCCAGCGCGAAGAGGATCTGCGTCACCCAGAAGGCCCTGCCCAGCTTGACGCCCCACAGCGTCCTGCCGCCCTCCGGCCAGGCCGCGCGCAGGCGCTGCTGCATGTAGCCGCGGTAGAAGAGCTCTTCCGGCAGGGCCACCACCAGGAACTGGTCGACGACGTGAGCGAGGAACCGGTCGGGCAGGCGGAAGTGGAAGGAGGAGTCCTTGGGGTAGGGCGCGAGGATTCCCTGCAGCCAGGCCGGCAGGTCCTTGAGCAGCTCGACGAAGCCGAAGAAGCAGACGGTGAAGATCGGAAGGACCGCCAGCGACAGCCCCAGCCCCCAGGCCGCCCCGCGCTGCCAGCCCGCGAGCGTGGCGCCGTAGTCGCGGTAGTCCTGGTTGCGCCGCCAGACGACCATCCCCGGCAGGTAGAGGAAGGCGACGGCGGCGACGGCCTTGGCGTAGCCGGAGGTGAAGGGGATGGCGCGGGTGATGGCGATGGCCGCGAACGCCGCGACCCAGAGCAGGATCGCCTCGCGCGCGGCGGCGCGGCCCGTCGGCACCACGGGGGACGGACCCTGCGCTGGCGGCTGGGACGGCTCGGTCACTCGGGCCTCTTCTTCGAGAACCGCGCGCGCAGCTCCTCGATGGCGACGGTGGCGTGCGAGCGGCCGGCGTGGACCGCCACGAGCTCGCCACGGGAGTTGAAGAGCGCGGTGCCGGGCGGGCCGGCCACGTCGTTGCGCAGCCGGGTCACGCCCTTGACCTCGCGGGTGCCGGCGAAGTGCCCCGGCTCGGCGACCGGTCCCTTCTTGGCGTCGTAGGCCACCCCGACGAGCGCGTCGCCGCGCTGCAGGGCCTTGGCTTCGCCCACGCTCGCCGCCGGGTAGTCGTCGTCGGGCAGGCGCATGAGGGCCAGGCCCAGCTCCGCGTCGCGCTCGACCAGCGTGGCCTCGCGGCGCTCGCCCTTGACCTCGACCCCGATGGTGAGGGCGTCCTTGCCGAGCACCCGGTCGTCGACGATGACCTCGCCCTTGACCCCGACCAGCACCGCGAAGCCGCCCGGGCGCGGCGAGACCACCTTCAGGACGCAGGGCTGCACGCGCTCGACCAGCTTCTTGAAGGCGTGCGGAGAGAGCGGCTCCGGTTCGGCGAAGGCCGAGGCACAGGGCAGGGCGGACAGCGCGAGCGTGGCCAGCCCGGCGACGAGCGCCGGGCGATGCGGGTTCGACATGGCGCGGCCGATGGTAGCAGAGCGCTCCAAGGCCGCTAGTTTGCGCGCCGGCGCAGCGCCGCCAGGAAGCCGTCGACCGGGAGGGTGTTGAGCACGTCTTCGGGACGCACCCACCCCCGCCGCGCGGTCGCCACCGCATACTCCAGATGCGAGAGGCAGGCGACGCTGTGGGCGTCGGTGGCGAGCACCAGCTTCGCGCCGCGGGTGCAGGCCTGGCGCGCGCGGTCCGCCGACAGGTCCAGCCGCTCCGGGTTGCCGTTGATTCTCGAGCGCCACGCCCTTCATGGCGGCCTTCTCCAGGATGGGCTCGACCTTGACGGCGTAGGCCTCCCGCTTGCCGATGAGCCGGCCGGTCAGGTGCCCCAGGATGTGCAGATGGGGATTGTCCAGCGCCGCGAGGAGGCGCCGGGTCATCGCCTCCTCGTCCATCTTGAAGCGGGAGTGGATGCTCGCCACCACCACGTCGAGCTGCTCGAGGACCTCCTCGGGGTAGTCGAGCGTGCCGTCCTCGAGGATGTCGACCTCGGAGCCCCTGAGGATGCGCACCTGCGGCACCTGCTCCTGCACCTGGGCGATGGCGTCCCACTGGGCCTTCAGGCGATCGACGTCCAGCCCGCCCGCGTAGCCCGCGGAGCGGCTGTGGTCGGTGACCGTCATGTAGGTGCCGCCGAGCGCGCGGACGGCCTGGGCCATCTCCAGCACCGTGGCCGACCCGTCGGAGTCCTTGGTGTGCAGGTGGACGAAGCCGCGGACGTCGCCGGCCTCGACGAGCCGAGGCAGCCGGCCCTCGCGCGCGGCCTCCACCTCGCCCTGGTCTTCGCGCATCTCGGGCGGGACGTAGGCGAGGGAGAGCGCCTGGTAGAGATCGGCCTCGGACTGGATGGGCAGCTTGGTGTGGTCGTCGAGCCGCTCCACCCCGTATTCGCTGATGGTCAGGCCCTTCTCTCGCGCGATGCCGCGCAACTTGACGTGGTGGGCCTTGCTCCCGGTGAAGTGGTGGAGGGCCGTGGCCCAGGAGGCCTCGGGCACGACCCGCACATCGACCTGCAACCCGTCGTTCAGGACCACCGAGCACTTGGTGTCGCCGCGGCCCAGGGCCCGGGCGACGGACGGCAGGCCCACCAGCACGTCGAAGACGGGGTCGGGCTTCTCGGCGGCGACGATGACGTCCACGTCGGCGACGGTCTCGCGGAAGCGACGCACGCTGCCCGCGGCCTCGGCGTGGGCGACGCCAGGCACCTGGCGGAGCCGCTGCGCGATCTCCACGGCGACCGGGCGAGCCTGCCCCAGGGATTGGCGCTCGTCCGTGGGGCGCAAGGCGGCGATGCCCTCGAGGATCCGGGCCTCGGTCTTGGCGCCAAAGCCCTTGAGCTCACGGACCTTTCCCTCCTTGCAGGCGGCCGTCAGCTCCTCGAGCGACCCGATTCTCAGCTCCTTGAAGAGGATGGCCGCCTTCTTGGGGCCCAGCCCTTCGACCCGAAGCAGGGCGAGGAAGCCCGCCGGGAACTCGGCCCGCAGCTCGTCGTAATAGGGGAGGTGGCCGGTCTCGCACAGCGTCGTGACCTTCTTGGAGATCGCCTCGCCGATGCCCGGGACGTCGTCCAGCCGGTGCTCCTTCAAGAGCTCGGCGAACTTGTCCTCGGTCAGCTCCTCGATGTGGTTCGCGGCGGTCTCGTAGGCCCGGGTCTTGAAGGGGTTCTCACCTTTGATTCTGAAGCAGGGTGCCGATTTCCCGGAGGATCCGGGCCACCTCGCGGCGGTCGGCCTGTCCGGCCGGGAGGGGAAGACGATTGACCATGGCAGCCTCCGAAGGCCCCGACCGTAGAGCCCGGCGGCGGGCCCGTCAACGAAGTGGGCTGCCTGCTCCAAATCGGGCCGGAACTCGAACCGGACGCGGGTTATAAGGAGCCCCCCAGCGCGAACGACACCATGGAAAAACGACTCCTCGCCTCCCAGCCACCCTTCATGCCTACGCCCGCGGACCCGACCGAGGGCCTCTCCCCCGACGCCCAGGCCATCGTGCGCGAGGAGGAGGAGCTGCTCGCCCGCGTCCAGGGCGCCCTCGCCGAGAAGAGCCCCGCCCGCAAGCGGGACGAGGCCGACCTGCTCGAGCGCCTCAAGGAGCTGCGCGAGCTGGCCTCCAAGGCCGCCGCCCACGATCTGCCCACGCTCTTCCAGGAGATGAACGTCGTCCGCTCGCTCCTCGAGCAGCCGCAGGAGGAGGCGGCGGTCGACGCCCGCGCCCCCTACTTCGCCCACCTGCGCCTCAAGGAGCAGGACGGCGAGCGCGACTTCTGCCTGGGCCGCGCGAGCTTCGTCTCGACGCACCAGAACGTCCGCGTGGTCGACTGGCGCTTCGCCCCCATCGCCCGGCTCTACTACCGCTACCGCGAGGGCGACCCTTTCGAGGAGCAGCTGCCGGGCCGGCTGGCCGAAGGCACCGTCGTCGTCCGCCGGGTGGTCGTCATCCACAACGGGCAGCTCACCCGCATCGTCGCCGGCTCGCGCGTGCTGGTGCGCCGGCGCGACGACGGCCGCTGGGCCGAAGAGGGCTCGCGCTCGGGGCTGGGCGGCGGGGCAGGGACCGCGGCGCGCGCCGGCAGCCTCGGCGTCGGCCAGGGCCTCACCGATCGGAGCCGCCAGGCCGACGTCTCGGCGCTGCTCGACCGCGAGCAGTATGACGCGCTCTCCGCGCCCGGCGACCAGCCGCTGCTCGTCCTGGGCTCGGCCGGCAGCGGCAAGACCACCGTCGCGCTCCACCGGCTCTCGACGCTCGCCTTCCAGGAGCCGAAGAAGTACCCGGTCCAGCGCATCCAGGTCGTCGTCCCCGAGCCGGGGCTCGCCCGCCTCTCGTCGCGGCTGCTCGAGCCTCTGGGGCTGGGCGCGGTCTCGGTCAAGACGCTCGAGGCCTGGTTCCGCGAGCGGGTGCACGGCTCCTTCGGGACCCCGCCCCGCCTGTGCCCGGAGACGCCGCCGCTCATCGCCCGGCTCAAGCGCCACCCGTCGCTCTACCACGCGCTGCGGCAGCGGCTGCTGCGCCAGGGCACGAGCGGGGGGACCTCCTACGGGCCCATCCGCCGCGAGCTGGCCGAGCTCTTCACCGACCGCACCTTCCTGGCCGCGGTGGTCGAGGGCGCGCACGGGGGCCTGCCCACGACCTGCATCGACGAGACGGTGCGGCACACCATGCTGCAGATCCAGTCCTTGCCGGAGCGCGACGCGGCTGGCCCTGGAGAGATGGACGCGGTGGACGGGCTGGGGCTGTCGGACGGCACGCCCGAGGAGCTCGCAGGCACGATCGACCTGGAGGACCTGCCCATCTTCCTGTTCCTCAAGGCCTGGCGCTCGGCGCTGGGCGGGACGCGGCTGGCCCACCTGGTCGTCGACGAGGCCGAGGACATCTCGCTCTTCGAGCTGTTCGTCCTCGGCAAGCTCTTGGGCGACCAGGGCGGCCAGCACAGCGTGACGCTCGCCGGCGACGACGCGCAGCAGACCTTCACCAGCTTCGCCGGCTGGGACCAGGCGCTCGCGGCGCTGGGGGCGCCCAACGCCGCGACCTGCCGCCTGCAGGTGTCCTACCGCTGCCCGCGGCCGATCGCCGAGCTCGCCCGCAGGGTCCTGGGCCCGCTCGCTCCCGAAGAGCCGGTGCAGGCCGGCCGCGACGGCGCTCCGGTGGGCCGCTTCGACTTCCCCAGCGAGGCGCACGCCAACCTGTTCATCGCCGACGCCGTGCGCGACCTGGTCGAGCGCGAGCCGCAGGCCAGCGTGGGCGTCGTCGCGCGCACGCCCGAGGCGGCGGCGGCGTTCCACCGCGTCCTCTCGGACCTGCCCGAGGCGCGGCTGGTGGTCGACGGCGACTTCAGCTTCCAGCCTGGCATCGACGTCACCGACGTGGGCAACGTCAAGGGGCTGGAGTTCGACTACGTCATCGTCCCCGACGCCTCGGCTCAGGCCTACCCGCTCGACGACGACTCGAGGCGGGCGCTGCACGTGGCGGTGACGCGTGCCTCGCACCAGCTCTGGGTGGTCGCGGTCGGCACGCCGTCGCACCTGTTGGCCGGCACGCAGCGGTAGTCCCGGTGGGCGGCGGCGAGCCGCCCAGAGGGATCAAGCACAGGCGACTCATGTCACGTTTTAGCTGCCTATCTTTAGCAAGCCAGGAGCCGACAGCGCGCGTGGCTGGCAAGGCCCTGGCAGTTATGGAATCCTCCGCGCGGAATCGCACACCGGAGGTCTCCTTGCGCCGCCTCGCTCTCGCCGTCGCCCTCGCCTCGCTGGCCGCCTGCTCCGAACCGAAGGCGCAGATGGACAGGGTGCTGCCTCCCGAGGTGGCCATCCAGACCATCCCCGCGAGCTGCACGGTCACCATCGACGGCGAGGAGCACGGCATCACGCCGCTGGTGGTCAAGGCCGAAGGCCCGGCGACGACCCGCAAGCTGGTGTTCAGCAAGGAGGGCTACCTGCCGGCCGAGCTCGACCCTCTCCAACGACGACATCAAGAGCCACACAGCCGAGTCCATCGTCTTCTACATGCGTCCCGGGACCTGGGACCCCAAGTCCAAGAACATCGACCCGAACAACCCCATCCCGCTCACCAAGGCCGGGCAGGATCTCTCCAAGGCCAACCGCTGCCCCGAGGCGTTGCCGTACCTGCTGCGTGCCCTGGAGATTGATGGGCGGCTCGCCCCGCCGCACAAGGCGCTGGGCACCTGCTACGCGAAGATGAAGCAGAGCGCGAAGGCGCTCGAGCACTACAAGTCCTACCTGTTGGCCGCGCCCGACGCCCCCGATGCCCCGAAGATCCGCGCCATCGTCGACAAGGCCTCCGGGGACATCGACATGGGCGGCGGGCCGCCCAAGGACGAGGAGTGATGAAGCGCTTCCGGCTGGGCCCGCCCGACCTCGAAGAGGGGCAGTACCGCAGCGTCGACCTGCGCGAGCGGATCATCCTGGTCAGCCGCTTCGACGGCCGCTACTGGGCCATCAGCGACTGGTGCAACCACGCCGGCTGCCTGCTGTCGCAGGGCGAGGCGGAGGGCCGCTACATCACCTGCCCGTGCCACGGCGTGACCTTCGACCTCATCACCGGCACCAACGTCAACGCGCCCCACGTCTGCGGCGACCAGGACGCGTGGGACGTGGCCATCGAAGACGGCGAGCTGACGCTCACGCTCGAGGAAGACTGATTCCATGCACGACCCGACCAAGCACGGCACCCACCACGAGCACAAGGCGCACGCGCCGGCTTCGGTCGCCTGCTTCGTGGTCACCAGCAGCGACACCCGGGACGAGCAGAGCGACTCCTCCGGCGCGCTCATCTGCGAGCTGCTCACCGCCGCGGGGCACACCGTGGCGGGCAGGGCGATCATCAAGGACGAGCCGGCGCAGCTCTCGGACGTGCTCGAGCACCAGGCCCCGGCGGCGAAGGCCCAGGCGGTCATCATCAGCGGCGGCACCGGCCTCGGCCGGCGCGACACGACCGTGGAGACGCTCGCCTCGCGGCTGGAGAAGCGCCTGGACGGCTTCGGAGAGCTGTTCCGCATGCTCTCGTTCCAGGAGATTGGCACGCCGGCGATGATGTCGCGCGCGGTCGCCGGCACCTTCCGCGGGATGATCGTCTTCGCGTTGCCGGGCTCACCGGCCGCCGCCCGCCTGGCGCTCTCCCGGCTCATCCTCCCCGAGCTGGGCCATGCGGTGCGCGAGATCACGCGCTAGACACACCGGAAGGCAGCGACGACGAGAGGGAAGGGGAGAGGCCGGCGCTCCGGTTCTCTCCGACGAGCCCATGATCCGCCCCGACCGAGCCCAGAAGCTCAAGCCCGTCCTCGAGGCGTTGCTCGACCCGGAGGCGATGGCCCAGCGGGTCGCCGCGGATCCGGTCCGGTTTCCCCGGCGATATCCGCGGCCGGAAGACGCCGAGATTGTCGCTCTCGTCTCGTCGTGCCTCGCGTACGGCCGGGCGGACCTGTTCGGGCCCAAGCTCGAGGAGCTCTGGCGCCGGGTCGGTGACCATCCGAGCGAGCTGGCCCAAGGCCTCGACCTCCGAAGGCACCGCGCCTTGTTTGCCGACCTTTCCTATCGCTTCAATACGCCGGCCGATTCCGGCAGCCCTGTTCGCCGCTGCCGGAACCGTCCAGCGCGAGGCGGGCAGCCTGGGGCAGGCCTTCGCCGAAGCATTGAATGAATCCGAGGGTTGCGGCCGGCGCTCTCGAGCTTCGCCGCACGGATTCGCCGCAGCGCTCCCCAGAAGAAGGTCGAGGCCGGTGCTGGGGCCCATGCGCGGATTCCATCACCTCCTCCCGGAGCCCGAACGCGGCGGGGCGTGCAAGTGGTTGCTGCTCTTGCTGAGGTGGATGGTCCGCGGCGGCCCGTGCGATCCCATCGACCTGGGGCTGTGGAAGGGCGTGCCCACCTCGGCGCTGGTGATTCCGCTCGATACGCACGTCGCGCGCATCGCGCTCAACCTGGGGCTGACCCGCCGCAGCGACCTCTCGTGGGCGACCGCCGAGGACGTGACCGCCTCCTTGCGGCAGCTCGACCCGGAGGACCCGGTCCGCTACGACTTCGCGCTCTGCCACCACGGGATGAGCGGGGCCTGCCCGCGGCGGCGGTCGAAGGAGGCGTGTGGGCCGTGCCGGCTCGCCCCGCACTGCCTCCGGCCCGCCGGAGGCTGATTACAAATCCGCTGGAAATCGGACTTTCGCAAACGATGCGATTGCATCGCGAAACGAATTCGCATACGACACGGCGGCATTTTGATTCCTCTCGATTCGATTGAAAAGGAATCCGCGAATGGCAAGGGACGACCGGAACACGGCAATTCGCAACCTCGTGGCCGTCGAGGTCGAGCGCACGCTCGAGCCGTACCGCGAGCTTCTGGAGCGAGCTGAGCAGTTCGTCTCCGGCGCGCCGGCCCGCCACGGCCCCGGCCGTCCCCCGAAGGCTGCCGGCCGTGCCCGTCCCGCGCGCCGTGCGGCCAAGGGCTCGGGCGACGCCTCCAAGTTCAAGGTCGGCCAGGCCGTCAAGTACCGCCAGGGCCGCGGCGAGTTCGAGGCCACCGTGGCCGAGGTGGACGCCGAGAAGAACCTCGTCACCGTCGAGCGCAGCAAGGACGGCAAGAAAGTCGTCCGCCCGGCTTCGAAGATCTGACGGGGCTTGATCCGGCCAATCGCGGCGCGCCGAGGTCCCTCGGGTGCCGCCAACAGTCCACGCCCGGCGCAGGCTTCGAGCCTGGCCGGGCGTTGGTCTATCCCTGGCCCAGGGCCAGACCCAGGCGTGGCTTCCAGTCCACACCGTGGGTGGCCTCCAATCCATTGGTTGACCGTCCGCCAAGGGTTGGCGGATGATGCCGCAGCTTTAAAAAGCCTCAACGTTTTCGCTAGGGTCACGCATGCCAAGGCTCCTCTACCTCGTCGTGTGCCTTTCGCTCGCCGGGCTGCCCGCGGGCTCCTCTTTCGCTGCCAGTGCGGCCGCGTCCAAGAAGGAGCCACCCAAGGAAGCCGAGCTTTCGAAGAAAGAGGCCACCAAGGTCCCCGAGCGCGACCTCGCCGGCGACATCACCCGGCACAAGAAGGAGAAGGTCAAGGAGCGCCCCGCCCTCGAGTACGACCAGTACAAGCTGGGCGTCGAGCTGCAGGTGGCCTCCAAGCGCCGCGAGCAGATCGAGACCCTGCAGCAAATCATCAAGCTGGGCCCGAACCCCGCCGAGGCCCCCGACCTCTACTTCCGACTCGCCGAGCTCTACTGGGAAGAGTCGAAGTTCTATTTCTTCGAGGCCAACCGCAAATACGACGAGGTCCTCAAGGCTCGCGACAAGAAGGACGAGGCCGGTGCTGCCCGCGCTGAGGCGGAGCAGAAGGCCATCATGAAGAACAGCGAGACCTACCAGACCTCGGCCATCGAGCAGTACCGGACCATCGTCAAGAAGTACCCGAAATACGCGCGCATGGACGAGGTGCTCTTCTTCCTCGGCCACAACATGTGGGAGTCGGACAAGAAGCAGCAGGCCTCGACGGTCTACCTCAAGCTCGTCAAGGACCACCCGAAGTCGAAGTACCTGCCCGACGCCTACCTGGCCATCGGCCAGTACTTCTTCGACGGCTCCAAGGGCCAGAAGGAGCCGCTGACCGAGGCCTTGGAGAACTTCAAGAAGGCCGCCACCTTCACCGAGAGCAAGACCTACGGCTTCGCCCTTTACATGGAGGGCTGGGCGTACTTCAACCTGGCCGACTTCAAGAGCGCGATGGACATGTGGCGCTCGGTCATCTACTTCGGCGAGCTGCAGGGCAAGAGCGAAGGCAAGATCCTCGCGCTCGCCAAGGAAGCCCGGAAGGACTACGTCGTCGCCTTCTCGCGTATCGGCGAGGTGATGGCCGCCAAGGACGACTTCAAGAAGGTCGGCGGCGAGGACAACTGGTGGGGCATGCTCAAGGGCCTCGCCAACATCTACTTCGAGGACGGCAAGGACGCCGAGGCCGCCATCCTCTACAAGCTGATGATCCGCGAGCGGCCGACCTCGCCCGAGTCGCCCTTCTTCGAGGGGCGCGTCGTCGACTGCGTCATCCGCAAGGGCCAGAAGAAGATCATCGTCAACGAGACCCGCGAGCTCGTCCGCATCATCAAGGAGGTCGAGAAGGTCGGCGTCACCAAGCCCGAGGACAAGAAGGCTTTCGACGAGGCGCGCGAGCTGGCCGAGCGCATCATGTCGAACCTGGCGGTCAACTGGCACAAGGAGGCCCAGAAGACCCGCGACGAGAGCGTCTTCTTCCTCGCCGCCGAGGTCTACCAGGACTACCTGGAGATCTTCGGCGACACCCCCAAGGCCTACGACCTTCGCTTCTTCTTCGCCGAGCTCCTCAACGACAACCTGACCAAGTTCGACCGCGCCGCCGACGAGTACACCAAGGTCCTGCTGGTGGACATCGCCAGATCGACCCGCCCAAGGCCAAGGACGGCACCCAGCCGGCGCCGGAGAAGCCCGGCCGCTTCATGGTGAGCGCGGCCTACAACGCCATCCTCGCCTACGACGAGGTGGCCAAGAAGTCGGAGAAGGACGAGCAGCTCCCCAAGGACAACGACCCCTCCAAGAAACTGCCCATCCCGCCGGCGAAGAAGAACCTGCTCACCGCCTGCGAGCGATACATCAAGTACGTGCCCACCGGCGAGAAGTTCGTCGCCGTGCTCTACAAGGCCGCGTACATCTACTACCGCTACAACTACTTCGAGCAGTCGACCCCGCTCTTCGCCAGGATTGCCCTCGACCACGCCGACGCGCCCGACGAGCTCGGCCTCACCAGCGCCAACCTGGTGCTCGACAGCTGGAACCTGATGGGCGACTGGAGCCGGGTCAACGAGTGGGCGCGCAAGTTCTACGCGAACCCCAAGCTGGCCAAGGGCAAGTTCAAGGACGACCTCGCCAAGGTCCTCGAGCAGAGCGCCTTCAAGCTCGTCAACATCGCCGAGGAGAAGCAGGACTTCGCGGCTGCCGCCGAGGCCTACATCTCGTTCGTGGGCGAGTTCCCCAAGAGCGAGCTGGCCGACCTGGCGCTCTTCAACGCCTCGGTCGACTTCTTCAAGGCCAAGATGATCGACAAGTCGATCGAGACGCGCGCCCAGATCGTCCAGAAGTACCCGAACTCGCGCTACATGGCGCAGTGCGTGTACGCCAACGGCGAGTCGTTCGAGACCATCGGCGACTTCGACCAGGCTGCCGACGCCTACGAGCAGTACGCGTTCAAGTGGGCCGCGGCCAACGCCAAGAAGGCCGCGGGGAAGGCGCCCGCGAAGAGGGCGGGCAAGGACGACGGGAAGGCCGATGCCTCGCAGGGCACCTTCGATGAGACCAAGGCGCAGATCGCGCTCTTCAACGCCGGCGTGTTCCGCGAGGGGCTCGGCCAGCTCAAGGAAGCCCTCAACGACCGCACCAAGTACGTGGAGTTCTGGCCCAACCACAAGGACTCCGAGGCCATCTACCTCTCCATCGGCGAGCTGTACCAGAAGTCCGGGCAGCTCCAGAAGGCGCTGCTGCACTACGAGGAGTACGAGAAGAAGTACGGCAAGGACCCGGACAAGATGCTCTCGGCCGAGTTCAAGATCGCCAAGATCTACGAGAAGCAGAACAAGGCCAAGGACGTGCAGCGCATCAACGGGCGCGCCTACGACTTCTACGACAAGAAGATGAGCAAGAAGATGCGTGAGGGCCTCGGGCCCACCAGCATCGAGATCGTCGCCAAGGCCGCGTACATCGACGTCGAGCCGGACTTCAAGATCTACGAGAAGCTGACCTTCCCCAAGGACCAGAGCAAGCTCAAGAAGGCGTTTGACGACAAGCAGAAGGCGCTGACCGAGGTGCAGAAGAAGTACACCGCGGTGGTCAACTTCAAGGCCGCCGAGCCCGCCATCTGCTCGCTCTACAAGATCGGCCTGCTCTACAAGAACTTCGCGGACAACCTCATCAACGCGCCTATCCCCGAGATGCCCTTCCCGAAGGCGGAGCTCACCAAGGCGGGGGCCGGACCGCTGATTCCGTACTGGAACACGCCCTGGCCCAAGTGGCCCAAGGCGCTCAAGGACGCGGTGCCCGAGGAGACCTTCAACGGAATCAAGCAGCAGCTGGTCGAGGCCGGCGAGCAGTTCAAGGAGGCCTACCGCAACCAGCTGCTCGAGTGGGCGCGCCCGGTCGAGGAGAAGGCGGGCGAGGCGTTCGCGCTGGCGGTCCAGAAGTCGCGCGAGCTGACCATCTACAACGACTGCGCGGACAAGGCGCTCGACCTGCTCGCCGACAAGTACAAGCCGCTCGAGTTCCCGCGCATCGGCGAGAAGGCCCTGGATCTCAAGGTCGCCGTCGAGATGCGCGAGGGCGGCCCCATCCTCACCCAGGTCCAGCCCATCCCGGTGCCGCCCAAGGTCGCCCCCAAGCCCGTCGAGGACGCCAACGTCGACACCTCGAGGATCGGCCCCAAGGACGAGCCCAAGCCGGCCGCGAAGCCCGCGGAGAAGCCGGCCGAGAAGCCTTCGAGCATCGAGGCGCCGCCGGCGGACGACAAGCCCGAGCCCAAGGCCAAGGCAGAGCCGAAGCCGGAGCCCAAGCCCGAGCCGAAGCCGCAGCCCAAGTCGTCCGGCCCCGACGAGCCCGAAGATCCTGACCTCCTCAAGTAGCCCTCAACCGGTGACCTACGCGATGAAACGGTTCGAGTCTCCATCCGCCCTCTTCAGCGCCGCGCTGCTCGCGCTGGCCCTGACCGGTTGCCCGTCCGCCGGCACCAAGCCCAAGCCCGACGAGGGCGAGAAGTCCGGCGAGACGAAGTCCGGGACGGGGAACGCGGCCAAGCCGACGGACCCCAACAAGCCCGTTCGTGCCGAGGACCTCGTCAGCGGCAAGTCGCTGCGGCTGTTCGACGACGCCAACAAGGCCTTCTCCGACCAGAAGCAGCTCCGGGTCTACGACTGGGCGGCGTTGGAGAAGAAGTACCTGGCCGTCACCGAGGCCGACGACCGCTTCGCCGAGGCCTGGTTCAACCTGGGCGTGGTCTACGAGCGGCTGGGGCGCAAGGACGACGCTCGCCGCGTCTACCGCACCGCCTTGAACCGCAAGCCGTCGCTGCGCCAGGCCGCCGAGAACCTGGCGGTGATGGCCGAGAACGAAGGCAAGCCGGCCGAGGCCGCCGAGCAGTACCGCGAGAATCCTCTCCAAGTACCCGGAGGACGGCGCGGCGCGAGCCCGCCTGGCCTCGCTCAAGCGCGAGAGCGGCGACCACGAGGGCGCGATGAAGTTCGCCCGCGAGGCGCTGATGCGCGAGCCGCAGAACCTGACCGCCTACAAGGTGATGATGCGCACCTACCTGGAGCGCAACAACCTGAGCATGGCCAAGCTCGTCGCGCTGCGCGCCACCCGGCTCCAGCAGGACCCGGAGCTGTACTACACGATGGGCCTCATCGCGCAGAAGGAAGGCGACGAGCAGGCGGCGATGGGACAGTTCCGCGCGGCGCTCAAGGAGCGCGACGAGTACCTGTCGGCGCGCATCGCTCTGGCCGCCATCGCGGTCAAGCACCGCGACTGGCTCAACGCCAGCGAGCAGTACAAGAAGATCGTCCAGTACGACCCGAAGAACTCCGCGGCCCGCGTCAACCTGGGCCTGGCGCTGCGCGGCATGGGGCAGGCGGACAAGGCGATGGCTGAGCTCGACACTGCGCTCAAGGCCGACCCCAAGGGTGCTGCCGAGGCGCTCTACCACGTGGGCGTCATCCTGCAGAAGACCAAGGACGCCCCCGAGAAGGCGCTCGAGTACTACAAGAAGTTCCTCGAGGCGAAGGGCGGCGAGCTGCCCGGCGACCACCCGGTCTTCGAGAACATCAAGCAGTGCGAGCAGATCATCCGGCAGATGGCGGAGATCAAGGCCGAAGAAGAGAAGGCCAAGCAGCAGGCCGAGCAGAACAAGAAGATCGAAGAGCAGCGCAAGAAGGAAGAGGCTGACAAGGCCAAGGCCGACGAGGCTGCCAAGAAGCAGGCGGAGAAGGAACAGCGCCAGAAGGAAGCCAAGGAAGCGGTCGACGGTGCGCTCAAGAACGAGGCTGGCAAGCCCGCGGACAATCAGGCGAATCAGCCAAAGGCCGAGCCCAAGCCGGAACCAAAGCCCGAGCCGAAGGCAGAGCCAAAGCCCGAGCCCAAGCCTTCCGCCAAGGGTGGCGACCTCGACGAGCCGAAGGACTAGCCTTCGAACGGGCCGGCCGAAAAGGCGCGGCCGTGATGCAGTGGTGGTAGGATTCCGAGTCCTGACGGAGGGTTGCGCATGATTCGCTCCATCGTCCTCGCCCTGGTGCTGCTCGTCCCCGCGGCCGGATTCGCCGCGGACAAGAAGGACAAGGGACCGCAGGTCATCAACTTCGAGGACGACACCATCCAGGGCGACCTGACCAAGCCCGACGGCGAGTACGTCGAGGCGCGCAAGAAGGTCAACCACTCGAATCTCATCCGCATCCGCGAGGAGTTCCGGGACAAGGTGCTGCAGTCGGTCTCGGACCTGTAGCCAGCGTTCGCCCGGAACCGGGCAGGGGCGGGGGTTGTCAGAGAAGGCGTACGGCAGCGGCTCGACGCCCCTGCAGAAAACGAAAGTCGAGGAGGCCCCAATGGCCGTCCCACTGAGGTTGAAGGTCTTCAAGGGCGAAGAGCTCATCGCGACGAAGGATTTCGATCGCGACATGATCAAGATCGGCCGACTCTCGACCGCCCATCTCTGCCTCGACGACGAGAAGGCCTCCCGCATCCACTCCGTGCTCAACGTGGAGGGCGACGGCAAGCTCTCCATCGTCGACATGGGCTCCGTGGAGGGCACCTACCTCAACGGCAAGCGGGTCAACAAGGGCATCGTCGAGTACGGCGACGAGATCCGAATCGGCGTCACGCGCATCGTGGTCGAGCGTGGCGAGAACATGCAGGTCGCCGCCGAGGCCGCCGCCCAGCCCCAACCAGGAGCCACCGCCGAAGTCGCGACGCTCCAGCAGCCCGTCGCCGCGCCCGCCATGGTCGCTTCGCCAGCCCCCGCGCTGGCCAGCGCCGCCGCCGCCGCCCCGGCTCCTGTCGCGCAGCCCGAGCCATCGCTGATGCCGCAGGCCCCGCAGTTCCAGGCCCCCGCGCAGGACGCCTACTACCCCACGCAGGCTCCCGCCTCCGACGAGCCGCCGCCCGAGCAGGGCTGGGTCGAAGAGCGGTTCCGCGAGCTCAAGTTCAGCAGCAAGGCCTTCGGCTCCTACGTCCAGCAGAAGCCGGCCGCCCGCCGCACCCCCAAGGACGCCAAGTCGGTCGGCCTGCAGATCCGCTACCTCTGGGGCGACCAGATCCTCCAGGTCTCCCAGCACGCCAAGCCCCGGCAGGTCTTCATCGGCAGCACCCGCCGCTGCGACCTGTTCGTCGCGGCCGATCGCCTGGGCGCGCAGGAGTTCGAACTCGTCAGCCCGTCCGGTGGTGGCGGCTTCGCCGTCAACCTTGGGCCGGGGATGAGCGGCGAACTGGACCGCGGCGGCGAGATCAAGCCGCTCAAAGGTGGGGCGCAGGAGCTGCGCGCCGACGACTTCGTGTGGGTGGACCTGGGCGGCGGTCTGAGCGCGGAGCTTCTCCTTCGCGCACCAGCCGCGCAAGGTCACGGTGCCCCTCTCGGAGTCCATCGACTACCGCTTCATCAACCTCTTCCTGCTGCTCCTGTTCATCGTCGGCGCGTTCGTCATCACCGCCTCGACCCACACCGACGCCGACGTGGTGGCCGACGACCTCTCGACGAGCAAGCTGCAGGTCGCCAAGTTCCTGATCAAGGAAGCCGAGAAGCCCAAGAAGAACGCGCTGCTCGACAAGCTCGCTGAGATCAAAGAGCCGCAACCGGGCGAGAACGCCGAGAAGCACAAGGGCGAAGAAGGCAAGATGGGCAAGAAGGGCCTGGCCGAGAACAAGACCAACCGCTCGGCGCCCAAGGCCATCGACATCAACGCCAAGGACCTCGTCAAGAACTCCGGCCTGCTCAAGACCCTGGGCTCGGGCATGGGCGGCGGCGGCCTCTCGACCATCTTCGGCCAGGGCGGCCTCGGCGGTGACATCAAGGGCGCCATCGGCAACATGTTCGGCAGCCGCGTCGGCGACGCCGGCGGCTTCGGCGGCCTGGGCCTGAAGGGCACCGGCACCGGCGGCGGCGGCATGGGCAACACCATCGGCATCGGCGGCATCGGCACCAAGGGCCGCGGCGGTGGCCTCTCCGGCTACGGCACGAGCGTGGGCAACCTCGACCCGAAGAAGAAGGTCGACGTCGGCATCAGCTCCGAGGACTCGGTGGTCCAGGGCTCGCTCGACAAGGAGCTCATCCGCCAGGTCATCAAGCGCAACATCGGGCAGATCCGCTACTGCTACGAGACCGAGCTGCAGACCAAGCCCAACCTGTCGGGCAAGGTCCCCGTCCGCTTCGTCATCGCCCCCAACGGCGACGTGCAGACCGCCCGCGTCGCCGACGGCGCGACCCTCAACGACGGCAACCTCTCCGAGTGCATCCTCGTCCGCCTGCGCTCCTGGAAGTTCCCCAGCCCCAAGGGCGGCGGCTCGGTCATCGTCACCTATCCGTTCGTGCTCACGCAGTCCACCTAGTCCTTAGCCGCGGACGAACCGATTCGTATCCTAGGGGGACGAGGGCTCGAGCCCTCGTCCCCTTTGACTCGATGGACGTGAAGGGCAAGGCTGGCGCCGGACCTTGCCATCCGACTCCGGCGCTGGTTGAATCCGCCCTTCGCATTGGACCAAGACCCGAGGGAAGCCAAGACATGCGAACCGTGCTCGCCACGCTGTGCCTGTGCTGCCTGCTCCCGAGCGTCGCCCTCGCCCAGGACGCCGCGGCGCCGCTGGAAGACCGGCCTGGGGTCAAGGTCAACGAGGTCGAGCACGGCATCTTCATCGGCGTCGAGGCCGGCGGCCTGTTCCTGTTCAGTCCCAAGGCGGCGGAGGGCGCCAAGACCGGCTTCTCTCCGGGCGGCGGCTTCGCCTTCACCCTGGGCGGCGACATCGGCGACATCGTCTCGCTCGGCCTGCTCGTGATGGGCACCACCACCAGCACCCCCAGCGGCTTCGCCAGCGACGGCCCCACCAAGATGCGCGGCTCGTTCACCGCGCTGACCTTGGGCGCCATCGCCAAGATCAGCCCCTTCGGTTTCAAGGACGCCAACGACGTCAAGCGCGCCTACGTCTACGCCCGCGTGGGGGGCGGCTACTCGCTCATCGGCCCCAGCAACTTCTACAAGGACGGCGACATCTCCATCCTCGGCGGCGTGGGCATCGAGTACTTCACCCACCTGCGCCACTTCTCGCTCGGCCTGACGCTCGACTTCTTCTACGGCATCCAGCACATGGGCGCCGGGCTGATGCTGACGCCGAACCTGCGCTACACCTTCTAGGCGACCCGCGCGGGGACTCCTTCGCAGCGACGTTCTTCGAGCGAATTCCAGGCGTTGGAAGACGCCCGAAGGCGCTCGTGCGCCCCGAAAAATGGGCGCATCGGAAGGTTGCCCGTTGCCGAGCGGAGCGCATATAGTTTCTCCCCTTGTTTTGGGCAGTTAGCTAGGCAAGACCCCACCGAGGACTTGGTCGCGCACGCAGGCGTGGCGCGCGACCGGGTCGTGCTCAACGAGATCGGATAGGCCCGTGCAAGACCTGATCGAAAAGCACCTGGCGGCGCTGGACCGGGCGCCGGCCGACGAGGCTCCCTTCCGCGAGCTGGAGAACCTGCTTTCCGGGGCGTCCCGATGGGACGAGCTGCTCAAGCTCTACGAGCAGCGCGCGCGCCTCTTCCCCGACTCGCCCACGGCACCCGCCCTGCTCGTGCGCGCCGCCGACCTCGTCCGCACCCGCCTGAACAACCCGGCCCGCGCCGAGGAAGCCTCACCACCGCGCGCTGGTCGCACGCCGCAACGAGCCCGCCGCGCTCGAGGGCCTCAAGGTCCTCTACGAGTCGAAGGGCGACCTCGCCTCGCTCGCCGCGGTGCTCATGCGCCGCGCGCAGGCCGCTCAAGGCGAGGACTCTGCGTCCATCCTGCTGGAGCTGGGCAACGTCTGGGAGAAGCTGGGCAAGGTCGACCGCGCGGTGCTCGCCTGGCAGCGGGCGACCAAGGCGGACGCCTCCTGCCGCGGCGCCCACGAGAAGCTCTTCGCGGCGCTGATGGAGCAGGCGCGTTTCTCGCTGGCCGCGGACGTCGCCGACCAGATGAAGGAGAAGCTCGGCCCCGCCGGCATGGCGGAGCGCTACGCCGCCATCGCCGAGAAGCTGGCCGAAGCCCCGCACGAGCAGGCCCTGGCCCAGCGCGCCATCGCCGCCGCGCTCGCGCTCGACCCCAAGAACGCCCGCGCCGCGGCCGCCAAGAAGACGGCGGAGAGCCTGGCGCAGACCTGGGCGGAGAAGGCCAAGACGCTGCGCCTGGCCGCCAACGACGAGCGCGACCGCAGGAAGATGGCCGGGCAGTTCCTGACCGTGGCGATGCTGCACGCCACCTTCGACGCTCCCGAGGCGGGCCAGAAGAAGGCCCGCGAGTTCATCGACCGGGCGCTGGTGGCCTGGCCCGGCATGCCCCAGGCCCTCGACGCGCTCGAGCGGCTGGGCGGGGACGACAAGGCCCTGGTCGCCTCCCTCGAGAAGCTGGCCGGCGAGACCCGCGACCGCCTCGCGCAGGTCGAGGTGCTCATGCGCGTGGCCAACCTCAAGATCGGCAAGCTCAACGATCGCGAGGGCGGGCTGGCGGCGCTGACCAAGGCCATCGGGCTCGACGCCTCGCGCGCCGAGGCCGTGGGCCTGGCGGTGGACTTCCTCTTGGACGAGAACCGGCCGCAGGAGGCCGTCGCGCTGCTCGAGCGCCACCTGGCGACCCTGCCCGACAAGCTGGCGCAGGTGGCCATGCACCTGCGCGTGGCGGAGCTGGCCGACACGCAGCTGCAGAACCGTGTCGCCGCCAAGACGCACCTCGAGGCGGCCCTGCAGATCGACCCGACCTGCCTCGAGGCCGCCGCGCGCCTGCTGCCCATCTACGAGGCCGCCGGCGAGCCCGAGACGCTCGCCAAGGTGCTCGAGCTCGTCGTCCAGGCCGAGGCCGACCCGGCCAAGAAGCTCGTCGGGCTGCGCCGCCTGGCCGACCTCTACGCCGGCCGCCTCGGCCGCACCGCCGACGCCGTGCACGCGCTCTCCCGCGCGCTCCTGCTCGCCCCGGGCAACACCGGCCTGGTGGAGGTGCTGGAGGCCGCCGCCGAGCAGGCCGGCAAGTGGAACGACGCGGTGCGCGCCCTGCGCATCGCCTCCGAGGTCGCCACCGGCGCGGACAAGGTGAACCTCCTGCGCCGCGCGGCGGAGCTGACGGACCAGCAGCTGGGCAAGCTGGACGAGGCCCGCGTCCTGTACCAACGCGTGCTGGAGCTTCGCCCCGGGCGACGCCGCGGCCCGCACGGCCGTCGAGGCCCTGCTGACGCGCACCGGCGCGCACCAGGAGCTGGCCAAGGGCTACGAGCGGCAGCTGGCCAGCGCCGCAACGCCCGAGGCGAAGAAGGAGATCCTCCTCAAGATGTCCGCGGCGCTGGAGCAGTCGGGCAGCGACCCGCACGCCGCGCTCGCGGTCTACCAGCGCATCCTGGAGATCGCCCCCGACGACGTCGAGACGCTCAAGCGGCTGGGCGCCGCCTGCTCCGCGCTCGAGCAGTGGGAAGAGGTCGCCAAGGTCGGCGCCAGGCTCGCCCAGAAGTGCACCGGCGAGGAGGCCCGCGAGTACCGCATGCGCCGCGCGCACGTGCTCGCCGATCGGCTCGGCCGCAAGGAAGAGGCCGCCGAGGCCTTCCTGGCCATGCTCGCCGAGGACCCGAAGCCGGCGGTGCTGACCGCGCTCGAGAAGATCGCCGCGGGCGGCGTGCTCGCCAAGAAGATCGCCGAGGCGACGCTGCCCGTGTACCTCAAGTCGGCCGACCACGTCCGCGCCGCGCAGGCGCTGCAGACCCTGGTGGCGGGCACCGACGACCTCACCCATCGGCTGGCGTTGATGCACCAGCACGCGTCGATCCTCGAGGACAAGCTGGCCGACCGGCGCGGCGCGTTCTCGGTCATGGAGCAGGCGCTGCGGCTGCAGCCCGGCGACGCCAAGGTGCGCGCCGAGCTGGAGCGGCTGGCCAAGGACCTCTCGGCCCACGCCGAGCTGGCCGCGCTGCTGATGGAGATCGCCGACCGGCTCTCCGACCCCGCCGTGCAGCTCGAGCTGATGCTGCGGGCCGCGGCGCTGGCCGAGGCCGGCGGCGACGCCGAGCTCGCCATCCAGGCGCTGGACCTGGCGCTGGCGCTCCCCGGCGGCCGCGCCGAGGCGCCCCGGGCCCTGCAGCGCGTCGCCGTCCGCGCCGAGCGCTGGGCCGACGCCGAGCGCGCCCTGAAGGCCCGACTGCAGGACGAGGCCGAGAAGGCCCCGCTGCTGGTGGACCTGGCCAAGGTCTGCGACCGCCAGGGCCGCCCCGCCGACGCGGCCGCCGCCCTGGAGCAGGGGCTGGCCGCCGGCGCCAGCGCCGTCGACCTCTTGCCGCACCTGTCGCGCCTGTACGAGGCCGCCAAGGACCTGCGCGGGCTCGAGTCCTCGCTCTCGCGCGAGCTCGCCCTGGCGGAGAAGGCCGCCGACAAGGAGAAGACCGCCCGCCTGCGCCTGCGCGTCAGCAAGCTACAGGAGCGCTCCGGCGGCGACCGCAGCAAGGCCGTGGCCAACTACGCCGCCGTCCTCGCCGAGCGGCCCAGCGACCCCGAGGCTTTGGGCGCGCTGGAGAAGATGCTGCAGAACCCCGAGCTGCGCGAGGTCGCGGCCAAGGCGCTCGTCCCCGCGTACGAGGCCACCAAGGAGTTCCGCAAGCTCGTCTTCGCCCTCGAGGTGCTGGCCGAGGCGGCGACCGAGGCCGGCGAGAAGGTCGCGGTCCTCAAGCGCATCGCCCAGGTCCACGCCGTCGACCTGCGCCACCCGCCGCTCGCCTTCGCCACCCTGGCCCGCGCGCTGCGCATCACCCCCGCCGACGCCCAGCTGCGCGTCGCCACCCGCAAGGCCGCCGAGGACGCCGACTCGCTCGACGCCTACGCCGAGATCCTGGCGGAGTCGGCCTCGGCCTCGCAGGGCGCCTCCGCCATCCCGCTCTTCCGCGAGCTGGCCGAGGTCAGCGAGCGCAAGCTCGGCAACCGCGAGCAGGCCATCGCCTACCTCGTGCGCATCCTGGAGATCGACGCGGAGAACATCGACGGCCTGCGCGGCCTGCACCGGCTCTACCGCCTGAGCGAGAGCTGGCAGGACCTGGCCGTGGTCTGCCGCCGGCTCGCCAAGGTCATCTTCGACGAGCACGAGCGCAGCGCGCTCTACCGCGAGGCCGGCACGCTCTTCGAGGGCACGCTCAAGCGCCCCGACGAGGCCGCCGAGTGCTTCCGGGCCCTGTCCGAGTCCGACCCGCTCGACCGCGACAGCGCCCTGGCCCTGGACCGGCTCTACACCGGCCTGCAGCGCCCGCAGGACCTGGCGTTCGCCTTGGAGCTGCGCCGCAGCCAGGAGGCCGGCACCCCCGCGGGTCGCGAGGCCGCGTTCCGCCTCGCCGAGCTCAAGCGCAACGTCCTGAACGACCCCGCTGGCGCCCTGCAGCTGTTCGGCGCCGTGCTCGCCGAGGACCCCAACCACGCCAACGCCCGCGCGACGCTGGAGGCGTGGGCCAAGTCGGGCGGGCAGGGGAGCGCCGAGGCCACCAAGCTCATCGACCCCGCGCTCGAGCGCGCTGGCGAGCACGCCCGCCGCGTGGCGCTGCGCGAGGCGGCCCTGGCCCAGGCCACCCCCGCCGAGAAGGCCCGCCTGTGGGCGGAGATCCGCAAGATCAACGAGCTGGACATGGGCCGGCCCGAGCTGGCCTTCATGGCCGCCTGCCGCGCCTTCACCGAGGACGTCGACCGCGAGCACGTGGGTCCCGAGCTGGAGCGCCTGGCCCGCGCGACCGACAGCTGGGAAGAGCTGAGCGAGGTCTACGAGCAGGTCGCCGAGAACTCCATGCCCGGCGACGAGGTGGGCCTGTACTGCCTGCGGCGCGCCGCACAGCTGCGCGCGCACCTGGGCGAGTCCGAGAAGGCCATCGGCCTTTGGAAGAACCTTTTGCAGGAGGTCCCCGGCGACCGCGAGGCGCTGGAGGCGCTGGCCAAGCTCCACGAGCGCAGCCAGAACGCCCGCGAGCTCTCCGAGGTCTACAAGCAGCAGGCCGCGCTGGCGCAGGACCCGGTCCAGCGCGCCTCGCTGCTCCTGCAGGCCGGCGCCGCCAAGGCGCAGGCCGGCGACGACGCGGCGGCCATCGAGCTGGGCCGCGCGGCGCTGGTGCTCAACCCGAAGAGCCGCGGCGCGCTGGAGCTCTTGGACAAGGCCTACGAGCGCGCCAAGAAGGACCACGAGCGCGCCGACGTCTTGCGCCTGCTCGCGGACCTGACCGAGGACATCGTGGCCCGCCGGGCGACGCTGATGCGGCGCGCCCAGCTGCTGGAGGACCAGGGCGAGCTGGCGGAGGCGGTCGAGGCCTACGCCCGCGTGCTCAACGAGAACGCCGGCGAGGCGGCCGCGGTGGCCGGCCTCGAGCGCCTGTTCCAGAAGGAGCAGGCCCGGGCGATGGTGGCCCGGGTGCTCGAGCCGTTCTACCGGTCCATCAACGACGGGCGGCACCTGGCCGACGTGCTCGAGGTGCGCGCGGCGCAGTCGGCGAAGGAGGAGCGCCAGGTCGTGCTCTTCGAGATCGCCCGCCTGCGCGAGAGCCTGGGCCAGCGCCCGCTGGCCTTCGCGGCCATGCTGCGCTGCTTCCGCGACGACCCGCACGACGCCTCCATCCGCGACGAGATGGAGCGCCTGGCCGCCGAGACCGGCAGCTTCGAGGAGCTGGCGGCGGCGTACGAGGACGAGCTGGAGCACGAGAAGGACGAGGCGGTGCAGCTGGAGATGTGGCGGCGGCTGGGCGCGCTCTACGGCGACCGGCTGGGCCAGCCCGACCGCGCCGCCCAGGCGTGGGAAGAGGTCTACCGCCGCGCGCCCGACGACACGGGCGTGCTCGACACGCTCTCGCGCATCTACCGGCGCACCTCCAGCCTGCGCGAGCTGGTGGCGGTGCTCTGGCGCCAGGTGGCGATGGAGCAGGACGGCGTCAAGCGGCGCGAGCACCTGGTGGAGATCGCCTCGCTCTGCGAGGAGAAGCTGGGCGACCGCGACACCGCGTGCGCGGCGTGGAAGGAGATCCGCCGGCTCAAGGAGGACGACAGCCAGGCGCTCACCGCCCTGCAGCGGCTGCTCGCGGAGTGCAACCGCTACGAGGAGCTGAGCGAGCTGCTCTCGTGGCTGGCCGACCAGGCGGTCGCGCAGGACAAGATCGAGGAGAGCCTCGAGCTCAAGGTGGCGCTGGGCAAGCTCAAGCTCAACAAGCTGTCCGAGCCGCGCGAGGCCCTGGCCCTCTTCCAGGAGGTCGTCGCCAAGCGCCCCGGTCATGCGGGCGCGGTCGCGGCGATGGAGCAGATGGCCCGCGGCGAAGGTGGCCTGAAGGCCGACGCCGCCATGGCCCTCGAGCCGGTGTTCGCCCAGGGCGGCGACTACCTCAAGCTGGTGCAGATGCTGGAGGCGCGCGCCCAGGCGGCCGCGCCCGTCGAGAAGTCGTCGCTCTTGCGGCGCATCGCCGAGCTCTACGCCGGCCCGCTCGACAGCGTGGAGATGGCCTACGTGTGGGCCGCCCGCGCGCTGGAGACGCTGCCCGACGAGCCCGAATCGCTCGCGGCGGTGCTCCGCTACGCCAAGCCCGCTGGCGCCGAGGAGGAGTGCGCCTCGCTCCTGTCCGAGGAGGTCGAGAAGGCCCGCTCCGACGAGGCGCGCATCGCCCTGCAGCGCGCGCTGGCGCAGCTGCTGGCCACGCAGCCCGCCGAGCGCGACCAGGCCGTGCTGGCCTTCCGGCGCCTGCTCGAGCTCTCCCCCGGCGACCCCGAGGCGCTCGACGGGCTCGCCGCCTTCTACCGCGACGGCGGGCAGTGGGCGGACCTGCTCGAGGTGCTGCGCCGGCAGCTCGCGGCCGCCCCCGACGGCGCCGCGCGCGCCGAGCTGATGCGCCGCATCGGCGAGCTGCAGGACGAGAAGGTCGGTGACAAGACCGGCGCCATCGCCACCTTCCGGCGCCTGCTGGAGATCGTCCCCGACGACGTGCACGCCATCGAGCGGCTGGACCAGCTCTGCCAGGCCGAGGAGCGCTGGGCCGAGCTGGCCGACGTGCTCAACAAGGAGATCGCGGCGGCCGAGAAGCAGGGCAAGCGCGAGCAGACCCTGACGCTCAAGTTCCGCCTGGCGCAGGTGCGCGAGCAGCGACTCCTGGACCGCAGCGGGGCGATGACGCTCTACCGCGAGGTCCTGCAGATGCGGCCTGGGCACGTGGAGACCATCGCCCGGCTCGAGGTCGTCTTCTCCAAGGAGCCGACCTACGACGAGGCCGCCGACCTGTTGGCCGACGCGTACCGCACGGTCAACAACCACGGCAAGCTGGCCAAGCTGCTCGAGGACCGCGCCGCCGCCGGCATCGACCAGTCGGCGCGCAAGAAGCACCTGGGCGAGCTCGCCAAGATCCGCGGGCAGCACCAGGAGCGCCCGGACCTGGCCTTCATCGCGCTGTGCAAGGCGTTCCGCGAGGACCCCAGCGACGCCGCCACGCGGCAAGCGCTGGAGGTGACCGCCGACCAGGCCGAGACGCACGAGGAGCTCGCCGGCCTGTACGAGGAGGAGCTGCCCCGCCTGGACGGCAAGGATGCCGCCGAGGTCTGCCTCAAGCTCGCCCAGCTCTCACGACCAGAAGCTCAACGAGAGCGAGCTGGCCATCAACTACTACGAGAAGGCCCGCGCCTTCGACCGGTCGGTCTCCCGCGCGGCGCTGCCGGCCCTCGACCGCCTGTACAAGGAGGCCGAGGACTGGGGCAAGCTCTCGGAGATCCTCTCGTCGCTGGTCGCGCTCACCGACGAAGGGGCCGACCGGACCGCGCTGCTCTTCCGCCTGGGCCAGCTGGCCGAGGAGAAGCTCGACCCGCCGTCGCCCGACCGGGCGGCCCGCGCCTACGAGCAGATCCTCGACACCGACCCGGAGCACCTGCCGGCGGCCCGCTCGCTCGAGCGGCTGTACGAGACCGCCAAGCGCTACGACCGGCTGTACCAGATCCTGGAGCTGCAGCAGAAGCTCGTCACCGGCCAGGAGAAGGAGCGGATCACCGCGCGCATGGCCGAGGTGGCGGTCAACGGGCTCAAGGACATCGAGCGCGCCATCGCGCTCTACAACGACGTCCTGGCGCTCAACCCGCGCTCCGAGGCGGCCTTCCTGGCGCTCGAGGGCCTGTACGAGGACAACAACAACCTCGACACCCTGGTCGAGCTGCTTCGGCGCCGGCTGTCCATCACCGTCGACCCCCGCGAGATCACCCGGCTCTCCGACAAGGTCGGCCGCGTGCTCGGCTCGCTCGACCGCGACCAGGAGGCCATCGCCGCCTTCCGCGCCGCGCTCGAGCGCGACCCGCGCCACAAGAAGTCGCTCGAGTCCCTGCGGACCATCTACGAGAAGTACGCGCCCTCCGAGGACCTGGTCACCGTCCTGCGCCGCCTCATCCCGCTGGCGGACGACGCCGACGGCGTCAAGAAGGTGCGCCTCAAGCTCGCCGAGGCGTTGGCGGCGATGGGCCGCCGCGACGAGGCCATCGAGGCCGCGCGCCGCGTGCTGGACGTCGAGCCGCACAAGGCCGAGGACCTGCTGCGCGCCGAGGAGCTGTTCCGCACCCAGAAGGCCTTCGCCGACCAGGTGCGCGCGATGGAGCCGCGGGCCCAGCTGGCCGCGGAGGCCGGGGACATCCCCCAGGCCACCTCCATCCTCTACTCGGTGGCCGAGGTCTACACGAACGCGCTCAAGAAGCGCGAGTCGGCCGCGCCCGCGTACGAGCGGCTGCTGGAGATCGCCCCCGGCGAGCGCCTGGCCTTCGACGCGCTGCGCGAGATCTACTCCGCCCAGGTCGATTGGCGCCGCTACGCCAATGCCTGCGAGCGCTTCATCCCCGGCGCGCAGACGCCGGAGGAGCGCGTCGAGATCCTCAAGGATCTGGGCAGCGTCCAGGAAGTGAAGCTGGGCCACAAGGACCTGGCGTTCCTGTCGTTCTGCCGCGCGCTGCCGGACGCCCCGGGCGACGAGCAGGTGCAGCAGGCCGTCACGCGCCTGGCCGAGGAGACCGGGAGCTGGGAGGAGCTGGCGACCGTCTACGAGGACCTGGTCGAGAAGGTGGAGAAGGGCCCGCTCGCCGAGAAGCTGTACCTGGCGCTGGCCGACGTCCACGACAAGCACCTCGACCAGGCCGACGAGGCCGAGGCGGCGCTGCGCAAGGTGCTGGAGTTCGACCCTGCCAACCACGCCGCGCTCGACGCCCTGGCGCAGATGTTCTCGCGCCGCGGCAAGGACACCGAGTACGTCGTCAGCCTCGAGCAGAAGTACGAGGCAGCGGCCTCCATCGAGGAGCGCAAGGCGGTCCTCAAGGAGATCGCGCTCACCTACCAGCTGCGGCTGCAGAAGGCCGACGAGGCCGCCGCGGCGTACCTGCGCTCGCTCGAGCTCGAGCCCGACCGCGAGACGTTCCGCACCCTCATCGACCTGTACCGGGCCGAGAAGAAGTGGATCCCGGCGACCGACCAGCTGATCCGCGCGCGCGACTTCGAGAGCGACCCCGCCGCCCGCGCCCAGCTGCAGGTCGAGGTCTCGGACCTCTACGAGCGGGAGATTGGCGACGACGAGGCCGCGGTCTCCGGCTATGTGCAGGCCCTGGAGTTCGACCCGGCCAACCGCGAGGCACTCAATGCGCTCGAGCGGCTCTACACCAAGCTGGACCGCGCCGCCGAGCTGCTCGGCGTCTACGACGCCCAGCTGCGCACCGCCGACACGCGCGAGCGGGTGAAAATCCTCTTCAAGACCAGCGCGATCTGGGAGGACAAGTACCACAACCTCGAGAACGCCGACGCGTGCCTCGAGGCGGTGCTGGCCGTCGACCCCGACAATCTGCAGGCCATCAAGGGCCTGGAGCGGCTGCGCCGCGCCGACGCCGAGGCCAAGCGCCCGGCCATCGCGCGGTGGGAGGACCTGCTTCGCGCCTACGAGCGGCACCTGTCGCTCGCCCCCGACGTCAGCGAGCAGGTCGAGCTCCTGGTGCTGGCCGGCGAGGTCTACTACCACGAGCTCAAGCGCATCGACCGCGCCGCGCAGATCTTCAACCAGGCGTTGGAGATCAACCCGCGCAGCCGCGAGGCGATGCACGCCCTGGGCATCCTCTACGAGCGCAGCGGCAACTGGCCGTTCGCCCTGGACATGCTCGCCAAGGAAGCCGAGCTGCTGGGCGCCGACAAGCAGGCGGTGGAGCTGTTCCACCGCATCGGCAAGATCAACGAGGAGATGCTGCTCGACCCCGTCGCCGCCAAGGCCGCCTACCACAACGCCTTGTCGCTCGACGCCGGGTACCTGCCCAGCCTGCGGTGCCTCAAGGGCATCTACGAGTTCGAGAAGGACTGGGACAACTACCTGCAGGTCATCATCCAGGAGGCCGAGCACACCATCGACGTCGAGGAGCGCGCCGCGGCCTGGCTGGTGGTCGCGCACTTCTTCCAGGACTCCAAGGAAGACCGTGACGCCGCCGGCAAGTACTACGAGGAGGCGCTCAAGCTCACGCCCACCGCCATGGAGGCGGCCCGCCCGCTGGCCGACATCTACGTCGCCCGCGAGGACTGGGAGAACGCCGAGCGGATGCTCGACATCGTCGCCAAGAACCTCGCCGAGGGCGCGGCGCGCGACCCGCAGGTGGGCATCGACCTGTGCCGGCAGATGTACCGGCTGGGCTACGTCTGCGAAAAGATGAAGAAGACGGATCGGGCGCTGTCGGCCTACGAGAAGGCCTACCAGCTCGATTCGACCTACCTGCCCAGCGCCGAGGGCTACGCGAACCTCCTGGTCGCGACCGCCAAGAACACCGAGGCGCTGCAGGTCTACCAGGCCATCCTCATCCATCACCGCGAGGACCTGACCGACCTCGAGGTGGTCGAGTACTACTGGCAGGTCGGCGACCTGTACCGGAAGCTGGGCCAGACCGAGCGCGCCAAGAAGGAGTTCGACAAGGCGCTGGCCATCGACTCGAACCACGAGCCGTCGCTGCGCTCCGAGATCGACATGGCCGAGGCCATGAAGGACTGGGAGGCGGCCATCGAGCACCGCGGCCGCCTGGCCGGGCTGGTCGAGGACGCGGCGCGCTTCGAGCTCTACACGTCCATCGGCTGGCTGGCGCGCGAGAAGATCAAGGACGCGTACCGGGCCATCGACGCGTACGTGCTGGCGCTGGAGCTCAAGGCCGACGCCCCGGACGTGCACGAGGCGCTGCTCTCGCTCTACCGGGAGACCCGCCAGGCGAACAAGGCGGTGGAGACCGGCGAGAAGATGCTCTCGCTGCCCGAGGTGAAGGCCGACGTCATCAAGGCCCGCAAGCTCTGGGTGGCGCTGGGCGAGGTCTGCCGCGACGAGCTCAAGGACATCCCGCGCGCCGCGGACGCCTTCAACAAGGCGCTCGACCTGGACTTCCGGTTCATCCAGGCCTTCAGCGCGCTGGAGGCGATGCTCGCCCAGGCCCGGCAGTGGGACCAGCTGGAGCAGAACTACGTGCGGATGATCCAGCGGCTCCCCAAGACCGAGGAGACCAACCCCGCGCGCATGACGCTGTGGCGGACGCTGGCCGACTTCTACGAGAAGGTGAAGAAGGACAAGAGGTCGACCAAGGCGGCCTACCAGGTCGTCATCAAGGGCAACCCCGAGGACACGGCGGCCTTGGAGAAGTTCGCCGAGCTCGCAGGGGAGGAGGACGGCAGCGAGAAGGAGGCCATCGACGCCTGGCGCAAGGCGCTGAGCACCACCGAGAAGCCGCAGCGGGTGGTCAACCAGCTGGTGCGCCTGTCGGCGAAGGTGAAGGACTACGACGGGGCCTACGTCGCGGCGCAGGTCGGCGCGCACCTGGTGGGGGAGTCGGGCTCGGACGAGCGCGAGATTCCTCACCAAGCTGACCCCCTACGCCAAGCGCAAGGAGCAGGCGACCAAGCAGCTGACCGGCAACCTGTGGACCAGCCTGCTGTACCACCCGAAGGTCCGCGGGCCGATGGGCGACATCCTGGGGCTCGTCTACGAGAAGCTGGGCAGCTACTACGCCAAGAAGCACGGCTCGTTCGGCGTGGACGCGCACAAGGACCGCATCGATTTGGAGTCGAGCCTCGAGCTGGCGGTGCAGAACTACAAGTACGTCGTCAAGGTCCTGGACATGGAGGCCCTGGCGCTCTACTCGCCGTTCCTGGTGAACACCCGCGAGCGTCTGCGGCAGAAGGGCGCGGGTCTCACGGTGCCGCCCGACAAGGAGTTGCTCCTCGAGGTCCTGCACACCCACCCGGTCTCGCTGAAGGCGGGTGGCAAGCTGTTCGGCGAGCAGGCGCCCAAGGAGCTGTTCTTCTTCCTGGCCAAGACGATGGCGTTCGCGCGGCCCGAGCTGGCGCTCGCCCGCCTGCTGCCGGCGGAGAAGCTGGACGCGGTGTTCCAGGCAGCGGTCATCACCGGGGTGCCCAGCTTCCGGGCCTCGGCGGACCCGCGCGCCATCGAGACCGAGCTGCGGGTCATCGAGCGGCTCGAGCCGCAGTTCCGGTCGGCGCTGGCGCGGCTGGGGCGCGAGTACGCCCGCACCGCGACCGGAACGGACATCCGCAACTTCATCGAGGGCGCGGAGCTGACCGCCAACCGCGTCGGTGCGCTGCTGGCGACGGACCTGGAGGCGGTCAAGAACGCGCTGGGCAAGGATCAGGGCGCGGCGGCCAAGCTGCCGCTCCGGGCGCGCATCCGCGACCTGATGCTGTTCTGCCTGTCGAAGGAGTACCTGGACCTGCGAAACGCGCTGGGCCTGAAGATCGAGATCAAGCTGCCAGGCGGACGCTAGCGGCGCGAGAACGCAGGAGAATTCCGGGGAGGCTCGGGTGGGGGACCGGGTCTCCCACCGGTGTCAGATCCGGCGTGATAGAGAGACGTTCAAGACTTGGGTTCGGAGAGAAGAGACGCCGAATCGAAGTCGGCCAAGAGGAACAGGCAGCGGCCGCAACCTTGACCGCACCTGAGGTGAAGCCTACAATTTTCGAGCAAGAATCCACTGTCACTTCAAGAATTTGGGCAAGACTGATGGTGGAGAAAGGGGCCGGCGGCCTCCATGAAATTTGTCTGCGATAGCTGCCACGCGCAGTACTTGATCAGCGACGAGAAGGTCGGGCCGAACGGCGTGATCGTTCGCTGCAAGAAGTGCCAGCACAAGATTGTCGTCAAGCGCGCGGAGGCACCGGAGAAAGAGGAGGCGACCGTCGTCGCCGCCACTCCGGGCGTCGCTTCGGCCTCGGCGGCGGGCTCCCCACCTCCGGGCACCGAGGAGAACAAGGTGCCCGAGGAGAAGGCGGGCATCGACGACGAGCTCGGCCGCGCCTTCGAGTCGGTCCTCTCCAAGCAGGGAGTAGGCCCCGGGCAGGACACCTCCGCGCTGCCGACGGCGGCCGAGATGCCCGCGGTCGGTGGTCCGGCCGACTCCGGCGCGCTGGGGTTGGCTGCTTCGGCGGGCTCCCCCGGCGGCTTCCCGAGCCTCCCCGACGACTCCGAGGACTCGGACCGGCAATCCACACGGGTTGTGAACCTGAGCCAGATGGCGAGCATGATCAAGGCGGAGGCCCAGCAGGAGGCGGCCGCCCAGATCGCGCCGCCGCCTTCGGTGTTCGAGGAGAAGCCGAAGGAGAAAGAGAAGGAGAAGAAGAACGGCAGCAACGGGAGCGCAGCCGCTGCCTCCGGTGCCGACTGGTTCGTCGCCATCAACGACGCCCAGGTCGGGCCCCTGACGATCGAAGGAGTGGGGGAGAAGTGGGAGAAGGGCGAGCTGTCCGCCGACTCCCTGTGCTGGAAGACCGGCATGCCGGACTGGAAGCCGCTCTCCTCCGTTCCCGAGCTGGCCGAGAAGCTGGCTCCACGGCCTGCGCCGGAACCGGAGAAGGCCGCGCCGGCCGGCGCCACCGCGACGGGCGCGCAGGCACCGGCGCCGACCCCGCTGCCGCCGCAGCAGGACGAGCCTGGCGAGCCCGAGTGGAAGCCCTCCGCGGCGAGCGCGCTCGCTTCGCTGGTCCAGGACGAGCTGGCCGCGCTGGCCAAGCCGCCCGAGAAGAAGGAAGAGCCTCCTCCCGCGGACTCCAAGCCGCGCGGGCTGCTCGACGACCTCCCCGAGGCCACCGGAAGCCGGCCGGCGCTCCAGGCTCCGCCGCCCTCCGACCCTCTGCCGTCCGACGATTCGCAGGTCGGCGGACTGCCGGCTTCACGCCGGGCCGAGGCCGAGTCTCACGATGAGCCGCCTCCGCCTGCGGTGACGCCGGAGCGCCGTTCGCGTCCGCCGCAGCGAACGTCCCGTCCGCCGTACGAGGAGGACGAGCCCCAGGTCTACCGTCCGCCGAAGTCGAACACCGGCCTCATCGTCGGCGGCATCATCGGCGGCGTGGCGCTGCTGTGCGTGACCATCATCGTGGTGGTGGTTCTGACCCGAGGCTCCGGGCAACCGGTCCAGCCACCTCCTGCCCTGCCGCCGGTGGCGGCCGTGAATCCACAGGTCAATCCGCCGACTGCCAACCCCGCGCAGCCGCAACCGATCGGCACGGCTCCGGTGAAGCCGCCGGACGTCAAGCCCGCGGAGCCGACGCCGACTCCGCCGGCCGCAGACGTCAAGACTGGCGAGCCTCCCAAGACCGATCCACCGAAGGCTGAGGTGGGGAAGACTGAGCCTGTGAAGGCCGACCCGCCGAAGACCGAGGTGGCGAAGACCGATCCGCCCAAGACCGAGAAGCAGCCTGCCGCGACGCCCAAGCAGCCAAAGGAGCCGCAGAGGGTCGCTGCTGCTGAGAAGAAGGATCCACCGAAGGCGGTGGTCAAGACCGAGGAGCCGGAGAAGGACAACACTCCCGCCGTGCGAAAGCCCAGCGCAAACAAGGTGGACGACGACTTCGAGAACATCTTCGGTGGTGATGGCAAGAAGGCGGAGCCGGCGCCCACGCCCAAGGCCGAGAAGGACAAGCCGAAGACCGTCTACATCCCACCGGCTCCTGGCTCGGGTTCCACCCCGGCCAAGGCTCAGCTCGAGCAGTCGGACATCATGGCCGTCGTCGTCGAAAACAAGAGCATGATCAAGGCCTGCGTCGACGAGACCAAGGCCAAGGACCCCGGCGCCTCCGGCACCATCGTGATGCGCTGGACCATCCTGCCCAACGGCGGAGTCAGCAACATCCAGGTGAAGACCGAGGAGTACCGCAAGACGCCGCTGTCGGCGTGCCTGACCAACGGCATCAAGAAGTTCAAGTTCCCGGCCTACTCGGGAGCGCAGATGCCGCCGGTGGACTTCCCGTTCAAGTTCTAGCTGGCAAAAGAAGAAGCCGATTCGAAGGCCCGCGAGCACTCTGCTCGCGGGCCTTCGCGCGTCCATTGGGCGCTGGTGTTGAAGAGCGCCATGAGGTTTGACGTCCAAGTCGCGCCGTCGTTAATACTGGCCGCCTTCTGGAGCTTCCAAGACCATGCGTACGCGGTTCGTCGTTCGTCTCGTCGGGTGTCTCGCCATGGCGACGGTCTACTCGTCGGCCGCTCGGGCTGCTGAGCCGCCCGTCGAGTGCCCCTTGCCCGTCAAGCCGGGCGTCTCCATCGGCGGCGTTCGGCTGGGGATGAGCCTCGAGGAAGCCAAGGCCAGCGGCAACTTCATCCCGCCGGGCAGTGGTGAGTTGCCCATCTGGCGGCTGGTCCACCCGGCGGGCAACTGGAGCTTCAAGCTCGGCACCGACAAGCGCGTCGAGGAGATCACGCTCGAGACCTCCAAGCCGTGCATCGATGAAGGCAGCAAGCGGCTCCTCGACCTCACCACCAAGGACGCCCAGCGCATCGCACCCTTCGCAGACTGTGGAGGCCAGGCGAGCGCGATGGGGAGCGGTTGGCTCTGCGACGAGCACGGACTGTCCGTCCTCTGGCGGGCTGATTCGTCCCGAACGATCGTCCGCAGGCCGGCGCGGATGCAGCCGTTCAAGCAGGCGCCGCCACCGTTGCCCAAGCCTCCAGCGTCCGCGCCGAAAGCTCCATACCTGACCGCGACGGTTCCAGAAGTGCCGCTGCCCGTTCCGGATGCGGGCATCGCGCTCAAGCCTCCCGAGCCGGTCGATGCCTGCGCAGGGAACTGGTCTCCCGCGCCGGGACTCGCCTGCGGCTTCTTCGGCCGCACCGATTCGCTCGCGGTCGAGTGCTACCCCTCGCAGTTGTGCATGGGGCGCTTCGCGGCGAAGGCGGGTGGCCACGTTTGCATCCACGGCGCCAACGGCGAGCCGCTGGGGGCCTTCAGCCTGGGCCGTGGCGGGCGGACCTTGGCCTACCGCTTCGACAAGCCCATCACCGTCGGCACCCCGCTTCGCATCTACATCGACCGCGATGTCCGGGTTCTGCCGCCGGCCAGCTCGTACCAGGGACCGAAGCCTCCAGTCGACCCTGTCCATGACCCCAAGGTGGTCGGAGTGGCGGCCTCCTTCGTCTACGGTGGCCGTCCGGTCGCCAATGGCTGGGTGCTGGACCTGGTGGTCCCGTCGTCGGCGGGGACCAACGCGCTGATGGTCGAAAAGAAGGTTGAGTAGAGCTCGCGCCCCCGTTAGTTGGGGGGCTGATCCTGCTGTCGCAGTCCACCGGGCCGAACGGGAGGAAAACCGAAACCATTCAATGGCTTGGGTGTGGCATTTGACTTGCTGGACCTCGCGCTTTCCAGGCCCCAGAGGCGGTTTGACTCGTCTCGCCGCCTGGGTGTAACAAGCGCAACCATCTTCACAACGCAATTGGAGGCTTCATGCGCAAGTTCAGTTTCGTGGTGGGTCTGAGCGCCCTGGTGATCTTCATGGCCGGCGCGGACGGCGGTGGCTGTTTCGGGGGCGGCTCGTCGAGCGACCCAGACGCGGGTGGCACCGTCGCCAACTACCCGAGGACCTGTACCGGGGACTCGGACTGTGCGACCACCGAGGTCTGCCACCCCATCGGCCTCGTCTGCGTGAAGAGCTGCGCCGGCGACTCGACCGTGTGCGGCGACGAGTCCTGCGTCGAGACGACCTTCAACAACAAGACCGTCAGCATCTGCAAGTGCGACACCTGCAAGACCGGCGAGGTGTGCAGCAAGGACCTCGACGACGTCTGCGAGACCAGGTGCACCAGCAACACCGACTGCCAGGCGTTCCTCGGCCAGACCCGTGTCTGCAACAGCAACGGCATCTGCGAGTTCTCCACGAGCCCCTGCGGTGCGCCGTGCCCTGCCAACAAGGTGTGCGATCCCATCGGAGCGGTGTGCATCGACGTCTGCACGGCGACCAGCTGCAACACCGCCAACCATGCGAAGTGCAACGCCACCAGCGGCCTGTGCGAGGCCTGCTCGGTCGACGCCGACTGCGCCAACGTGGGCACCAACCTCAAGTGCGACAAGACCAGCAACCCCCCGAGCTGCGTCTCGAAGGCAACGACCTGCAACCCGGCCAACCTCGCCCCCGGCGCCAACAAGGGTCCGGACACCTGCAACTACGGCGAGGTCTGCGACGCCACCACCAACTCCTGCACTGCCACCGTTCCCGATGGCACCTGTGTCACGGGCTACGCCTGGAACAAGCTGCAGTTCGGCCCGGTGATCACCTCGGTGGCCGGCACCTCCTCGGCCACCTCCAACGGCACCACCGAGTGCGGCAACGCGGGCCCGAAGATCGAGGTCGTGGTGGAGTTCTACGCCCCGGGCGGTCTCAACTACGTCAGCTTCAAGGACTTCCTCGACCCGACCGCTGGCGCCGGCTGCCTCGGCCACCTTCCCTTCACCAAGGTCGACGGCAACGCCGCGACCGTGACCGGCGCCTCCTACATCCGTGGTCTGCCGACCACCGGTGAGACCTACGGCTCGTTCACCGCCGGCCTGTGCACCTCGAACAATGTGCTCGGCGGCCGCGCCGTGTGGATCATCGACGGCGACGGCTCAGCCAGCAACCCGGCCTGCCTGTAGTCCCGAATTCGACTAGCAAGCAGTCTCGAAGGCCCCGTCGCCCAGCCCGGCGACGGGGCCTTCGCCTGTCTGCACCCCGACTTCGGTCCGTCCCATTGCGTCCCTCCGTACCGAAGCTGGGACCCCCGACTTCGTCGTCCGCTCCGCGTCCCCTCCGACGAAGTCTTTGACCCATTGCCAAGCTCTCTGGGCCGGGGTAAACAAGCCGCGATTATGGGTCCGGCCGGCGAGCGCCGGCATCTCCGGGAGCGAGCCTTGGTCGACCAAACCAGCGCGCGGATGGCCGCAGTCGAGCCTCCGCGCATGCTCACCATCGACCAGATGGGCTTGAAGGAGCTGGAGGCGGTGCGCCTCATCCTCCGCGGCGGCTCGGTCGTCGACTGGCGCCGGCTGGCCTTCGACAACCGCGACGAGGTCGACGCCTTCCTGCGGCTGCACCTGCTCGACCCCACCGACTCCTCGGACCGGGCCTGCGTCAACCGCATCCTCAAGGAGGCGGTCGACTACCTGCGCTCCCAGTTCCACTACCGGGTCGCCGACGCGGTCGCCGAGCCCTACGACATCGCCGACCTGTTCATGTACGCGGCGGGGCAGCACCCGAAGTTCCCCCGGCGCTTCCAGAAGATCGCCTGCATCGTCCTCAAGGTGATGCACGTCATCCACCACATGGAGGGGCGCGAGCTGCTCTTCCGCACCCCCATCGCCTCGTCGGTGGTGCACCGGCTGGTGGACGAGCGGGTGATGGCTTGCGCGGCACAGATGAAGGCCGCGGGCTCGCCGGTGGTGGAGTTCTCGGGCAGCGTCAAGACGCAGCACTCGATCATCACCAAGCTCCTCGCCAAGCGGGAGACGGTGGCCGCGCAGGTGTTCGACAAGGTGCGCTACCGGATCATCGTGCGCGAGAAGGTCGACGTGCTCCCGGTGCTCGAGTACATGACCCGGACGCTGTTCCCGTTCAACCTGGTGGTGCCCGACCAGACCGAGAACACGCTCATCGACTTCCAGGAAGCGGTGGAGAGCGCGCCGGCGCTGCACAAGCACGTGCCCAACCTGCACCTGCCGCTGCCGCACGAGGCGAACGAGCGCCGCAAGAAGATGAAGAAGCGGACGAACAACCCGTTCTCCGCCGACACCTACAAGGTGCTCAACTTCGTGGCCGACCTCCCGGTGCGCATCGACTCCTACCTGGGCGCCGAGGACCCGCGGCCCGGGCGCCCGCGCATCGTCTTCAGCTGGGTCGAGTTCCAGGTGATGGACATGGCGACCGCCGTCGAGAACGAGCGCGGCGACTCGAGCCACGAGCGGTACAAGGAGCGCCAGAAGGTCAAGGTGCTGCGCCGCCTGTCCAAGGGGCTGGTGGTCCCCAAGGGACTGCAGCTGCCCGAGCCCGACCCGAACGACGGGGGCGACCCGCCCAGCTTCGGCTGAGCCACAGAGCACTGCAGCGAGCGGTTGCAGTTCAGCAGATTCGGAGAGAGCAGCAGGAGGCTTGCATGGATTCCCAGGAAACGACCCCCAAGAAGAGCCCGACGGCTCCCAAGGGACGCCAGGGCACCTGCCAGGTCTGCGGCAAGCAGGGCGCCGTGGTGTTCGACCCGGAGAAGGCTCCGCCCAACCGGCTCTGCTACCGGTGCGCGATGGAGTACGGGATGCAGGAGCAGGACGACCGATAGGGCTGCGCCCGGCCTTCACCGAGAGCTGGGCGGCTCGAGCTCGGGGCCAGGTTCCGATTCCGAATCCGCCGGACGACTCCGGCTCGTGTTCGCCTGAGTCTGCCGAGGACGCCCGCAAGCGAGAAGGGCCCGAGCCTTGGCGGCCGGGCCCTTCGTGCCTCAGGAGCTTCGGCCATCCGGACCCGGAGGCCGGAGGCGCCCGCCGCTAGCGGCGCTGCTTGCGCGCCTTCTTCTTGTTCTGCCGCTCGCGCTTGCGCTTCTCCTTGAGGGCTTCGCGCTCGCGGTCGGTCACCGACTTGACCTCGCCGGAATCGAGCGACATGCCGGCGGCGCGGGCCTTGGCCCGGGCGACGGCGCCCATCGGCGGGGTGTAGCCCTTGGGCAGCCCCATCGCCTGCATCTGCTGCTGGACCATGGCCCGCTGCATCGCCGCGGCGTCCTCGCCGAAGACGTCGTCCATCTTCTGGCCCTTGAGCTGGCGCAGCTGCGCGAACTGCTTGAAGCCGGGGAGCATGCCCAAGAGGCCCGGCGCCGAGCCGATCTTCCCCATGACGTTGCGCATCATGAGGTAGCGCGAGACCACTTCCTTGACCGCCTCGGGCTTGTGGCCGCAGCCCTTGGCGATGCGGTTGACGCGCGACTCGTTCAAGAGGTCGGAGCGGGTGCGCTCCTGCGCGGTCATGGAGTCGTGGACGGCCTCGATCTTCACGAACTCCTTGTCGTCCACCTGCAGCTGGTCGGTCATGTCCCCGAAGATGGGGAACTTCTCGAGCAGCTCCTTGATGGGGCCCATCTTGCGGACCGTCTTGATCTGCGCGACGAAGTCCGCGAACGAGAACTGGCCGGAGAGGATCTTCTCGGCGTCCTCCTCGGCCTTCTTCTCGTCGACGACGCCCTCGAAGTCCTTCATCAGGCCGACGATGTCGCCGAAGCCCAGGATGCGGCCGGCCAGGCCCTCGGGGCGGAACTCCTCGAGCTTGTCGACGCCTTCGCCCATGCCCAGGAACTTGATGGGCTTGCCGGTGACTTCCTTGATGGAGAGCGCCGCGCCGCCGCGGGCGTCGCCGTCGAGCTTGGTGAGGATGAAGCCCGAGAGGTCCAGGCGCCGGTTGAACTCGTTGGCGGTCTTGACCGCGTCCTGGCCGATCATCGCGTCGCAGACGAGCAGGATGTTCTCCGGCTTGGCGACCCGCTTGATCTCCTCGAGCTCCTTCATCATGTCTTCGTCGATCGCCAGGCGGCCGGCGGTGTCGAAGAGCACGACGTCGCGCTTCTGCTTGTGCGCGTCCTCGATGGCGTCGTGGCACATCTGCGGCGGGGCCACGCCGGCCCGGTGGTAGACCGGCACCTGCAGCTTCTCGCCCAGGACCTTGAGCTGGTCGACGGCCGCCGGGCGGTAGATGTCGGCGGCGACGAGCAGCGGCTTCTTGCCCTGCTTGATGAGGTGCTGGGCGATCTTCGCGGTGGTGGTGGTCTTACCGGAGCCCTGCAGACCGACCATCATGATGCCGGTGGGGCGGGTGTTGACCGCGGAGTAGACGAGCTTGGTGTCCACCGGGCCCATCAGGGCCTCGAGCTCGTCGTGGCAGACCTTGATGAAGTGGTCCTGCGGAGTGACCTTGAGCTTCTGGCCCTTCTGGTCGGTGGTCTTGACCTGGACGATCTCGCCGACGGCCTTGTCCTTGACGCGGGCGACGAAGCGGCGGACCACGTCGAGCGAGACGTCGGCCTCGAGCAGGGCCACGCGGATGTCGCGCAGGGCCTCTTCGACGACGGCTTCGGTGATCTCCGCCTTGCCGGCCAGCCGGTTGCGCGCGGCCTTGAAGCCCTTGGTCAGCGTATCGAGCATTTCGAATCCTCTGGACGGTCTGAAAGCTTTCGCCGCCCGGGCCCTTGGGTGGGCAGGCGGGCGGGCAACGTAACCCCGCGCGCCAACGACGGAAACAGCGAAGGGGGCGCGTTTATAGCACCGGCCCGAAGGGGCCAGCAATGCGCTCGAAAGGTAGGTCGGGCGCCCGCGGCGGGCGCTGAGCCCGTCAGCGCTTCGTCCGGCGGACCCGGTCGCCCAGATAGGCGAGCGCCTGAGCAGCGTCCGGGTGGCCGCGGAGCGCGTCGCCCAGGGCGTCCAGGTCCGAGACCAGCTGCGCGCCCAGCCGCTGCTCGAGCTCGCTCCGCCAGTGGCCCAGCGCCTTCTCCTCGCGGGCCTGGCGCTGGCGCAGCGGGTCCCAGAGCTGGTCGAGCGCGCCGAGCAGGTGCCGGCTCGCCACCTCGTGCCACTCGCCGGCGTCGAACCAGGTGCCGCCGCAAGCCGGGCAGCGGTCGAGCGCGAAGTCGAGCGCGCCTTCGAGGCGGGCCCGGCGCAGCAGGCCGTGGCCCGCCGGGCACATGCCGGTGCGGGTGTCGTTGCCCTTGGCGGCTTCGCTCGAGGCAGAGGACGGTTCGAGGTCGGTGAAGAGGATGGCGTGGCGCGGGACCCAGGTGCCCTGGCAGCTCGGGCAGCGGAGCGGGGCATCAGCGCCGGAAACGGCCGGATCGATAGGGGAGAGGTGGGCGGTGCGGCACTTGGGGCAGCTGGTCATGGCGGACCTCCGGGGGGCCCGCGACGATAGCCGGTGGGAGAGGCGGGTTGCGAGCGCTGGAGCGGCGGCCTACCATCCGCGCCTTCGCGCCGGAGTGGCGGAGCTGGCAGACGCAGCGGACTTAAAATCCGCATTCCCGAAAGGGAAGTGAGGGTTCGAGTCCCTCCTCCGGCAAGTCGCGCAAGAGAAGCGAGGTGCTGCATGCGATGGCTTCTGCTCACCGCTCTCGTCGCAGCCGCACCCGCTCCCACTCCCACTCCCCAGGCGGCGGAGAAGCCCATGGACCTGCAGGCTAGCCTCGCGCCTCTGTTCCGTGGTCGCATCGCTCGTCGAGGAGGGGACCAGCTCTATCGCGACCCGCGCATCGAGCTTGAGTCCACCGGAGCGACGGAGCTGCTGCCTGGCATCGTGCTCGTCCGGGTGCTGGAACAGCCAATCCCGCCGGCCGACCCGGTGCCGTACGAGGTCTTCATCGTCGTCGGCGGCCGCCACGTCTTCCCGGCGGGCCAAGGCTGCGCCGCGGTTCTGGCCTCGGGGTTCGTGCCGGCGAGCGACCACGACGCGTTGCGGATGGCCACGACGGCCGTCGTGCTCGGCGCCGCCCGGGACTACTACTCGGAGACGCCGATCCCGTCTGATGCCGAGCCGCAGGTCACGCGCAAGGATGCCAGTTGGGTGGTGCGGTTGAGGACGCGACCGCACGCGTCGGGTCTGCGCGTTCCTGCAGCGCCGCTCAAGGCGTACTCGGTGACCGTCGGCAAGGGTGTCTGCGAGGTTCAAGAAGGGCTGCTGCCAACGCAGCGTCCGTGACCTGAGGTCAGAGGCTCGTGGCTCGTCCCTTCGCGTCCAGGCGATCGCGCTTGCTGCTGGCCATCGCCGCCCTGCTGGCGGCGGTCGCCGTCGGCGCGGTCGTCGTCGAGAAGCGCCGATGGCTCGAGCCGGACCACTCGCTCGATCGCCTGACGCAAGTGAAGCCGTCGATGGTGCCAGGGGCCGGCAACGGGCTGTTCGCGGCGATGCCCATCGTCAACGACACGCTCGTCGCCGAGCTGGGCGGGCGGCTCATCGACTTCGCCGAGTCCGGCGACCTGCAGCATCGCGCCCTCCTTCCGGAGTGCGGAAAGCAGGCGGAGGCGTACTGCTGCCTCGAAGCCAAGGTCGGCGGCGGGCCGGGGGCGATGATCAACTTCGCGCCGCGAGCCGTGAACGGAGTCGACCTGGGGCTGCAGAACGTCCGGCTCGAGAGCTTCTGCCGCAGGCCGTACCTGGGCTTCTTCGCGGTTCGGGACATCGCCACTGGAGAAGAGCTCTTCACGAGCTACGGAAAGAAGGGCGAGTACGACTACGCCTTCATGGAGCTGCCGGCGGTGAAGCGGTTCTTCTGCGCCAGGCCCGGCGTCGACTGCCGCGAGCGCTACGACTGGGAGCCCTGAGACGGTCGTTCTACTTGGGATCGCAAGGATTGGCGGGGACCGGGCCAGGGCAGGCGGTGAGGCCGCGCGGACCGGAGAGGATGAGCATCCCGTCCATCAGGTCCTTGTCGGGTTTGAAGCCGGGGAAGTCGGCGAGGTTGCAGACGGCGCAGAGGCGGCCGCGCTCGAGCTTCTGCTGGAAGGCCTTCTGGCCCGTCTTGCCCGAGACCGTCAGAGACTGATCCGGCGCGAGCGCGACGACGACGTCGCTGACCGGTTGCTCCATGCCAAGCCAAGGGAAGTCGGCTTTGCCCGCGGGCGGGAGCAGCTGGACCTTGGCGCCGTCGACCTTCACCGGGCCCTGGCGGTCGCGCGAGGCGTCACAGCCGCAGAGCGTGAAGCGCCAGCCGGAGTCGGCGAGCTCGAGGTTGAGCGCGTCCAGCTCGTCCTGGCGCTTGAGGTGGTAGACGCCGGCCATCGTGGCGGGGAGCGGGGGTGGCGGTGGCGGGAGCGAGCCGTCGCCGGCGACCAACAGCCCTGCATCGGAGGAGGGCGCAGTAGCGTCCGCGGAGGACCGGCGGACCACAGGCGCCCGGCCGGGTTTGCCGTCCGCCGCGGTGAGGGCGAGGGCGGCGAGGAGGCCTGCGAGGGCGATGGCAGGGCGCATCGGGGAGAGTGGAAGGCGAGCGGAGGAGCAGGTCAAGATCGACGTCGCGGACAGGGGCGGGCTCGGCGGCCTTGCAAATCTGGAGGCGATTCGCTATCCGTACCGCCGCATCAAGGGCGCGTAGCTCAGCTGGATAGAGCGTTGGCCTCCGAAGCCAAAGGCCGCTGGTTCGACTCCAGTCGCGCCCGCCTCAGTAAGTACTCGGGCCCCCTGGCGATTTTCGCCAGGGGGCCCGATGCTTTTTCCGGACTCCTCACCGCGGCTGAGTGCCGGCTGAGTTGCGGAGGGAGTTTTTTCCGGCGGCGGAGGGGGCGGGACCAGGCCGAAGCGGATCTTGTTGGCCTGGGCGACGGCGTGCCGGGCCCGGACGGCGGCGTAGTGCTTCTCGGTCGTCTTCGGGTCTTCGTGCCCCAACCCGTTCTGGACGAAGCGCAGGTCCGAGGTCGCCTCGGCGGCGAAGGTGCCCCAGGTCGAGCGCAGGTCCTTGAACTGGTAGCGCGGCGCCACAGCGACCGGCCAGAGCGTGAACTTGCACTTCGGGCAGGGGAACGTCTTCTTCTGGTCCGACCGCTCCTTATGCCCGCAGCCCTTGCGCCGGCAGACCAGGTCCCAGTGGTCGACGATGTCGGCGGCGACCAGGGCGCGCCGTAGGATCTCGGGCAGGTCGACGTGCTTCGAGAGCATCTTCCCGCGCGGGCCGGCGAAGAGCAGCCCGCCCCGGGCCTTGGCGATCGCGTCGGCCAGGAACGGGACGAGCTCCTCCGGGATGGGCACGATGCGGCGCCGGCCGCCTTTGGTCGGCCCGGCGTAGGACCGGGCCAGGGTGAGCACCCGGCGCTCGAGGTCGACGTCTTCGACGCGCAGGCCGACGAGCTCGCCCTTGCGCGCCCCGACCAGCGCCGCGGTCGCGAACAGGTCCCGCCAGCGCTCGGGGACCTTGGAGACGATCTTCGCGACGACCGCCGGCTCGAGGTAGCGGATGTCCCGCTCCGGGATCTCGCGCTTCGGAACCTCCTTGATGGGGTTTTCCCCCCGCAGCAGGTTGGCCCGGATGGCGAAGGCGAACATCGCCGACAGCGTCAGGCGCAGGTGCTCGACGGTCTGGGGAGCCAGGCCCGCCTTCGCCTTGCGGGCCAGGAGGCCCTCGACGTCGCCGGCGGAGATCTCCGAGAGGAGCTTGTCGTCCAGATCGGGCCGCAGGTGCAGACGCACGCGGGACTCGATGTGCTTCTCGCTGCGCTTCTGGGAGGCGACCTCGGCGAGGTAGCGCGTCGCCAGCGCCGAGAAGGGCGTCGGCGGGGGCGGGGCTGCTTCGAGTCCCTTCCGCACGCGCTCGGCGCGCTGCTCGAGCTCCTCGGCGAGCCTGCGCGCGGCGGTGAGGGTCTCGACGGCGGTCCGCTCACGGTGCGGCCGGCCGTGCTCGTCCTTGTAGCCGATCCACAGGCTCTTGCCGTCCCTGTAGGCGTAGGCCACGGCGCCCTCACACCACCTGCCCGGGCTGCTTCTCGACCCACGCCCGGAGCTCGGCGGGGATGAATCGCAGGGTGCGCCCGATCTTCCGATGGGGCAAGCGGCGGGCCTCGGCTTCCCGGTAGACCCAGCTCGAGCTCTTGGCGAGGAAGCGAGCGGCCCGCCGCACGTCCCACAGGTTCTCGCCCTCGTCGCCCTGGTCGTCCATCGCCTCGGCCGTCACCGCGGTCGTCGCCTCTTGGTCCATGACTGCCACAGCTCGCTCCTTCCCGTTGTCGGTCACCAGGCTCAACGTCATCGTCGGCTCCTGAGGAAGATCCCGTCCCTCACGAACAGCTCGCCCTGCGCGCCATCGAGGTGCACCTGCTGCAGGATGCTCGCGACCGATGCGGCTTTAAGCTCCATCCCCGCTTCGCCCGCGCGCGCCTTGGCGCCGGCGAGGACCTCGTCACCGAGCTCGGCCAGCGCCCGCTCGAGACCGCCGGGCTCAAGCCCCTTCCCGTGGAGCAGCCCGCCGCACATGCAGGTGCAGACCAGGTCGCGAGCCTCGTGGCACTTGGCGTCGCAGCGCCCCTGCTCGCCCTCGCTGTCGCCCCAGCTCATTACGGTGGTCATGGGGAAAGCCTCCGCTCGGCCACCTTGAAGCCCAGGTGCCCATCCCACGCGAGCTGGCACTGGCGCCCAATGTGGAAGCAGAGGTCACCCTGGCTGCACCGCGGCGGCGTCGCGAGGAACCCGGCCGAGGAGCTTTGCCCCTTCACCTCGCAGAGCAGGTACTCAGGGCGGAGCGGGCCGGTCCAGCATTTGTTCCAGTGCAGGAGGATGGCCTCACGGTTGGCGGCCGGCATCGCGCGGAGGAGCGCTCTGGCCTCGCGCCAGAGCCGCGCCGTGCTCCTGCGAGCCTCGCGTTCGGACTCGACCGCGCCCGCGTCGGAGCGCGTGATCCTCTCCTCTGGTGTCGGCTGCTGGGCGGCGATCTGCTTCGCGAAGAGGGGTGCCGCCTCCTGCTCCAGTCGCAGGCGCTTCTTCGCGGCAGCGAGGCGCTGGGGCGTGATGCCTCGCGGATTGAGGAACCAGCGGGGACGGCGGGCGAAGCGGAGCTTCACGGCATGCGCTCCTTCCTCGCGTTGATGCCGTCCGCCCTGGAGATGATCTCCTCCAGACACTCGCGCGGGCCGCCGTTGCTGCAGGGCCGCTCGGGCCTGGTCATCGAGTAGCCCGCTGCGTGCCTGAGCACCTCGCGCACCAGGGCCTCAAGGCGGTCGAGTTCGCCGAGCGCCTGCGAGGCGTAGGGGTTTCCGGCGCCCTTGGCCTCGGAGAGGAACGCGCGAGCGGTCGGCGCGAAGGTGTACTTGGAGCGGGCCATTACCGCGATCCCCTCCCTGGCCGGCACATTGCCGGCAAGCTCAACGGGAGTCCTGGAGTAGTGCTCACGAGAAGGATCGTCCTCGTGAAGACTCTCGAGACTCTGGCCGAACTGAGAGCGGCCGAACGGCGTGCTCTTGAACTACTGGCCGGAGTGATCGATGCCCAGAAGTAGGTGAGCACTTCCAAACACAGGCGTTGCTGACCTATAGATCCGGCGTGCCAAGGGCCCTCCGATTCTTGTGGTGGAATCTCGACCACCTAAACCACTATGACGCCACCCGAGCCGGCGAGAAGAATTGGCCGAGGTCAGCGGCCGAGCACGGAGCAAAGCGAGCCGCCATCACACAAGTTCTGACCGCGATCGCGAATGACTCTGGTCGTCCGGACCTTCTCGCACTTTGTGAAGTCACGAGACAGGCAGCCATCGACCTACGTGACCGCCTCTTCCCGGGGTACGAGGTAGAGTCATTCGACTTGCTCGCGAAGTCGAAAGCGAACATCGCGCTCATCTTCTCTCGCGCGGTCGGATTCGAGACCGTACAGCAGTTGGTCGTGCCCTGCGTTCCCCGGACTAGTCGTCCTATGGCCGTGCTCGACTATCGCGAGCCCGGGCACTGCATCCGCTTCGTCGCCTGTCATTGGCCACCGCAAATGTCTCCGACGGAAGATGAATACCGAGGGGACGCCGCCAAGCACTTGGCTCGACACGCCTTCGACTTCTTGACCACGGAGGAAGCGGGGATTGAGCGACACCTCGTCGTACTGGGCGACTTGAACGAGGAGCCCTTTGGCATGCTAGAGAGGAAGCTCCACGCAACCCGATGGCGAGGACGCTCTCTCCGTGCTCGACACTGGGCGGACGCGGAGGTGAAGCGCGTCCACCTATACAACTGCGCCTGGAGACTTCTTGGCGAGCAGGCCCCCCATGCCGGGAAGAGGAACGAGCTACGCCTGGACGCGGCAGGCACCTACTTCTATGACGGGGACGGGACTTGGCACACCTTCGACCAAGTCATCGTGAGCGGTAGTCTACTCGGTGAGGTGGCACCGTACCTTGACGAAGCCAGCCTCGGGGTTCATCCAGGGGCGCTTCTTCAGTGCAAGAACCACTTGCCCCAGCACTTCGAGTGGGATGACGCTGAGGGCAAGGGGCTGGGCGTCTCAGATCATCTTCCGGTTCTCGGCCAATTGACGCTTGAGAGGAGCGATTGATGGTGGACTTCGGTGCGAAGCTCGGGGCGGCGCTTTCTGGGGTGAACGCCAGCTTCCAGCAAGCTGACAAGGACCTCCATGAGATTGTTGTGGAGGCATCGGCCGCTGTGGAAAAGAACTCCATGGGCCTCGCGAAGGTGGAACTCGAACCGAAAACTGAGGACCTGAAAGGCACCTGCTACGCGCTCCAGCTTGTCACCAAGGTGGAGGAGAAGTACCGAATGGCTGTGCTTGGCGGCTACTTCGTGGAGTCGAGGGGCTACCCAATCATTTACGGCGAGCTTGAGCAGAAGGTCCAGGGGACCAGGCTCGTCTATTTGGTGCCGGAGGCTCAGGGCTTGTTGAACTCCAAGGAAGACCTCATCGACCACTTCATGAAGCTGCTCACATCCGCGGAGTCTCCAGTGGTGATGCACGTCGCCTTCTTGGTTCGTCAGAAAGAAAAGGCCGACGCCGTACCCTTCTAGACCTCGACGTGACGGTGGCATGCGAGGTGCCCGCACAGCCACTTGCCGTCGCCAAATAAACGGGGGGCGGGAGGGTGACCCCGCCCCGCCGGCAGGCGGCAGCTGAGCCAGGGCAACGCGGGCGGTACCGCCGCGGCGGCCTCTGGTAGCCTGGGTCTGCATGGAGGTTGCCCGCCATGCACAAGCCCACCGCCACCGCCCCGTTGCCGCCGGCTACCTGCGAGTCAGCGGGGAGCACCAGACGTACGAGAACCAGCGCGCGTCGAGGTTGAGGCGCCCGAGGTCCAGCGCGCGCGGCGCCTGGCCTCGCCGCTCACCGTAGCCGGTCTGAATGAGCGTGGGGGACACGAGGGCGAACCTGTTGGCGGTTTTCAACGGTCCGAAGCGGCTCGTCGCACTCCTGCCCCCGGAAGGTCTGCTCGCCGCCGTGGTACTTCAGGATGAACGGCCGCGGCGTCTCCAGAACGAACCGCCGGATGCCCTCTGCGATGCGCCGTTGGGTCGCCTCCGCCAGCGGGCGCGCGCGGTCAAAGGTCGACGGGCACGGCAACGACCAGTCGATGATGTCCGCGGCCGGCCGCCAGGGCTGTTCCCGCCCCTCCCCGTGCGACTGCGCCGGCCAGACGATCGGCGCGTCGTCCCGGCGAGCGACGAGGATCAGCCGCTTGCGGGTGGTGGGCGTGCCGTAGTCGGCGGCGACGAGGGTGCGGAACTCGACCCGATAGCCCAGCGCCGTCAGGCGCCCGAGCCACATGCGGAAGGTGGAGCCCGCCCGCGCTGGACGAGTGCGGTCATCGTCGCCTCCGCGGTCCGCGGGCGGGCGTGGACGCCGAGACCGAAGAAGTGCCGGCCTTGGCCCGCGCGGCGCGTGGGCGGGGCGCTGGCGCGTTCTGGCGGGCCTTCCCGTGGGCGAGGTAGTGCTCGAGGTCCGCCCGCGCGATCCGGACCATGTTGTTGCCCACGCGGGTGTGCACGAGCTCGCCGCGGGCGCAGATCCGGTAGACCGTCGCGGCGCACACGCCGAGCAGCTCCGCGACCTGGTCCGCGCGCAGGAGAGGGCCGCGGCTGAGTGCCGGCTGAGTATAAAGGGGCGAATCCTGAGCAAATCCACCTAGAGCATGGGCTGCGGGCGCGAGGGCCGCGCTCGTACGCTCACACTCAGCAAAAACAGGCGAGAGCGTTCGGGAGCCTCCGAAGCCAAAGGCCGCTGGTTCGACTCCAGTCGCGCCCGTCAAGACGAAGCCCCCGAGATTGCCAAGGTCTCGGGGGTTTCGCTTTGCGGGCTCGCGGCCACAGGGCGACGCGACACTTCAGGCAGTGCAGCTAGACGCCGCTCGCACGAAGTACGGCCGCGACCATGCCCGCGACGAAGCTCAGCGCCATGAGCGACCCCATCGCGATGCCGGCGGAGATGATTTGCTTCACGCCGTGCGACAGGGCCTCGCCACGAGGAGGCACCCATAGGATTCGATGGATGCCTGAGCCGACGAACACGAGGCCTGCGAGCATCAGGGGCATGACCTGCGGCGCTTCGCCACGCTGTTGGCCGGTAGCGCGAAGGTGGGCCGCCCCGACGTAGACGGACACGTACAAGGCGATGACGCAGAGGATCCCCACCGCGACGAGGATGATCCCCGTTCGAACCTTGCCACCGCTCGCAGTCTCCTGGGCCGCCATGGCCGCCCTCCCCGTCAAATCGGACGCGCTGCGCGCCGAGACAACCGCTTGGCTCGTGAAAGCCGCCGCGAGTATAGGCAGGACGCTCGCGTCTTCGGGCTGCCCGTGTTCAGTCTTCGCTCGCTCGACTGGGTGCTGTGGCCGCCGGGTTCGGGCCCGCGGCGGGGTTTCGGTCTCGAGGACCGGGAGTTGTCAACGCCGTTGAGACAGCGACCGAACGAATTTACTGAGCAGCAGCCCGCACCTCTTCGGGCTCGGTTTTCGGCGGGTTGATCCAGACGGCGGACGGCAGAACGGGCGGCGTCGGCGGCCGTCCGACGAAGCGCTCGGGGTGCGCCAAGTAGGCCGCGGTGAGGACGCGCTGGCGCTCGGCCAGGAGGTCGCTGGCGCGGCCGTAGTGGACGGCCTCGGGCGTGAGCAGGCCGATGCCAGAGTGGCGATGCTCGGTGTTGTACCAGCGGAAGAACGGGCGGCAGAAGGCGCGGGCGTCGGCGATACAGCCGAAGCGCTCGGGGAAGTCGGGCCGGTACTTGAGGGTGCGGAACTGGCTCTCAGAGAAGGGGTTGTCGTCGGACACGTGCGGGCGACTGTGTGTCTTTGTGACGCCAAGGTCTGAGAGAAGCAACGCGACGGTCTTCGACTTCATCGAGGTGCCGCGGTCGGCGTGGATGGTGAGCTGGCCGCGCTGGATGCGCTGCTTGGCGCAGGTCTCGTCGATGAGCTGGCTGGCGAGGGTGGCCGACTCGCCCTCGGCGACCATCCAGCCGACGACGTAGCGGCTGAAGATGTCGAGGATGACGTAGAGGTAGAAGTAGCTCCACTTGGCCGGGCCGAGAAGCTTCGTGATGTCCCAGCTCCAGACCTGGTTGGGCGCCTCGGCGAGCAGCTCGGGCTTCTTGTACTCGGGGTGGCGCAGTTGGTTGCGGCGCTCGCGGACCTCCTCGGCCTCCTCGAGGATGCGGTACATCGTGCGCCGGGAGCACAGGTAGGTGCCCTCGTCGAGGAGCGTGGCCCAGACCTCGGCGGGCGCCTTGTCCACAAAGCGCTCGCTGTGGAGGGTGTCGAGAACGGCCTGGCGCTCGTCGGTGCTCAAGGCGCGCGGCGGCGCCGGCCGCGGGTCGACCGGCCGCGGCGGGCGCTGGCTGCGGTAGTACGAGGCGCGGGGTACGGCGAACGCCTCACACGCGGGCGCGATGCCGACCTCGGCGGCGAGCTCGCGGACGGCGTTCATCGCTCGCCGCCTCCCTTCTCCGGGGGCGTCGCCAGCGGGATCCCCAGCAGCTGTGAGACTTTTTTTTGGACGTCGATGATCAGCTCCGCCTTACGCAGGCGCTCCTCGAGTTGCCGCTTGTCGCGCTCGAGCTCGGCGACCTTCGCCGCGAGGGCGTCGACGACCTTCGCCTTGCGGCCGCGCTTCCGGGCTTCGAGGCCGGCGAGCGCCCCGGCGTCGCGCAGCCGACGCCAGTCGACCAGGTGCGATGAGTACAGGCCCTCGCGACGCAGTAGCTCGCCGACCTGGCCGGGCTCGGAGCAGGCGTCGACCTCGTCGAGGATCTGCTTCTTGTACTCCGCGGTGAACGTGCGCCGCTTCGGGCGGTCGGAGGGGACCTCGGGGTCGGGCGGCGCGGCCGACGTTGGGGCGCCGCTACGCTGCGGCTCCCTTCGGTCGCCTCCGCTCCGCGACGCCCCAACGTCGGGCTCCGGCTCGGGAACGGGTCCGTGCTTGGACTCGGGCGGTGTCTGCACCTTGCGCATCCATCGTCTCTCCCCACCCTCGTGGTCCTACAGTAATTGCGGATGGGGTCGCTGTCTCACGCACGTTGGCACAGAGGGGACCGGGCCGCCCACTGGGGACGGTGAAGGCTCGAGGCGGTGGTAGAACCGGAACCAACGGACTTGCGCAACTGTCACAAGGGAGGCGGCGAACGCCTCGCGGAGGGAAACATGCGCGCCTTGACCTTCCTTGAGTTCCTACTCGTGGCGGCCGTCCTCGGCTGCGCTCATGAGCCACCCAAGCCGTCCTCGACCGAGGCGCTTCTTCCGCTCAAGCGAGTGCGCCTCTACGAGACCGGGATTGGATACTTCCAGAGAGCCGGCACTGTCGGGACTGCCGATTCGGTCGGGCTGCCCGTACCGGCCAGTCACCTCGACGACGCGCTCAAGAGCCTGGTGATCCTCGGCGCAGACGGCAACAAGAGCGCCCTTCAAGCGGTCGACTTTCCGACCAGCACTCCTGAAGGCATGGCCCGGGCCCGCGCCGGGCTGTCCACGCCGAATGTTGCGCTGGACATGAAGGAACTGCTCCACAGCCTCAAGGGCGAGACCGTCCGGTTGACGCTCGCGCGCGAAGAGGTATCCGGACGCGTCATGGATGTCGTCGAGGTATCGGCGACGACGAAGTGCGAGGCAGAAAAGGCGACGAGGCCCGGCACGCTGGCCCTCGTGCTCCTCACCGACACCTCGGCCATCCGCTACATCGACGCCGCTACCATCGACTCCGTCCGTCCTGACGATCCCGCCCAGGTCGCGCGCCTTCGCGCGGCGCTGACCGCCACCTCGGCCCGGAGTCGCGCCCAGCGCCTGCTGCGTATCCTCGCCCAGTCCTCGGGCACGGTGACCTTGGGGTACATCGCCGAGGCTCCGCTGTGGCGGCCCAGCTACCGGCTCGTCCTGGAGCCCGCGGGGACGCGCGGAGTCCTGCAGGCATGGGTGCTGCTCCACAACGACACCGACGAAGACTGGTCTCAGGTCAAGGTCGAGCTCGTCAATGGCCGGCCGACGTCCTTTCTCTATCCGCTCGCGGCGCCCCGCTATGCGCGGCGCATGGTGGCGCATCCCGAGGAGGCGCTTTCGACCGTCCCGCAGCTGTTGGAAAGGACGGCGGACTCGATGTGGGGCGAATTCATCGGCGAGGACTACGGCTCGGCGACCGGCGACTTGAAGCACGTCGACGTCGGCATCTCCGCTGAGAGCGCATCCCAAGCCGGTGAGGGCGACATCGGGCGCGTGGCCGGCGTCGTGGCAGGGGACAGGCCGAGCGACGCCCTGTCGGTGGGCAATCTCGCCGCAACGGAGCAGGCGAGCGGAATCGAGTCCGGGGCGCTGTTCGTCTACAGCCTGCCCGTCCCGATCGACCTGCGGCGCCAGTCTTCGGCGCTGGTGCCCTTCCTGCAGCAGTCCATCGAGGTCGAGACGCTCGCGTTCGTCGATTCGCCCGGCGAGCCGGCGCGCTCCGGCGTGAAGATCCTCAACGGCACCGGACAGACGTTGCCGGCGGGTCCGCTCGCAGCCTTCGCCGATGGTGGTCTGGCGGGCGAGGGGGTGCTGGAGCGCCTGAAGCCCGCGCAGCACCACATCGTCCTGTACGGAGCCGACCCGGACGTGTCCGTCCAGATCAAACCCGGCAGCCTCAAGGTGCATGAAGAAACGCGGGGCATCGCCTTCGCCGAGGACGTGCTCGAGGAGCACTACTTGCGCACGACCGAGAGCGTGTTCGAGGTCGAGAACCGCGGCGGGCAGCCTCGGTCCGTCTTCGTGGGCCTGCCGGTGATAGACAACGCCAAGGTGAGCGGGGCTGATCGCCTCGAACGCGAGGCGATGTCAGCCAAGACGCTCGCGAGCTTCCGCCTCGATGCTCGAAGCAGGGTCGAGCGCCCGATGACCTTCGAGGAAGGCTTCAGTCGAACGACCTCGCTGAACGACCTGAACACGGCGCTGCTGAAGACGCAGGCGTCCAACGACAGGCTTCCGGAGGCCGCTCGCAAGGCCGTCGCCGAAGCCGCCGCGGCTCAGGCGAGGGCAGAGGAGACAGCCGTCGCCCTCGCGAAGGTGAACCAGGAGATCGCTAGGGTCGGGAAGGATCTCGACCGTCTGCGCAGCTATCTCGAAGCCGCGAGCGGGAAGGGGGCTGCCCCGGCGGCGGGAAATCCCTTCGTGCAGAGGATCCTTGCGGCAGAGGACCGCATCGAGGGCCTGCGCAAGAAGGGAGGAGAGCTGACCGCAGCGGGCGACTCGCAGCGCAACGAGGTGCGTGCGTCGCTCAAGAAGCTCGGCCGCTGAGCGGGAGGACTTCGATGGGGATTGGTCCCGCACTCTCGCTGGCCCTCGTGCTCTGCGCCGTTCCCGCGCCGAAGCCCTCGCTCGAGGTGGCGTATCTGCGTGCCTTGGAGCTGCAGAGGAAGATCGGGCAGGGCGGCCGGCCTCGCGACCTCGCCGGTTGGGCGCACGAGCTCGCAGGACTGGCGGCGGTGGCCAAGGGCTCCAACGCGGGCTCCGCCGACGTTCAGCAATTGCGCGACTCCATCGAGCGTGGAGCCGAGAGCACCCTTGCCAATCTCGCCGTGCGCATGCACAACGAGGCCAAGAAGCATCGGAGCACGCAGCTGTTCCTGCTCGCCAATCGCGCGTACGAGGACTACCTCCCGCTCTTCCCGGAGAATCGGTGGGCCTACGACCTTCGCTTCTTCCATGCGGAGCTCCTCAACGACAACCTCAACCGCTACGAGGAAGCCGCCGCGGAGTACACCCGGGTCCTGCAGCTCGACATCGCGAAGGTCGATGCGGCAGAAGGCGCGCTTCCCGGAGCGCTGCCGGGAGCGCCCGGCCGATGGATGCTCCATGCCGCCTACAACGCGGTGCTGGCCTACGACGAGGTTGCGAAGAGGGAAGAGAAGGACGAGGTCCCGCCGAGCGCCGACCCGAAGATCGAGCTGCCAATCCCCAAGGCCCAGGGGGACCTGCTCGCCGCCTGCGAGCGGTACCTGAAGTACGCGCCCAAGGGCGAGAGATACGTGAGCGTGCTCTACAAGACCGCGTACACCTACTACCGCTACAACCACTTCGACGAGGCCGTCCCGAGGCTTGCGCGGGTCGCACTCGAGCTGCCCGACCACGACGACCTGGGCCCGACTTCGGCCACCCTCATCCTCGACACCTACGTCCTTCTCGGCGACTGGGCCAAAGTCCAAGAGTGGGCGCGCAGATTCCTCGAGCATCCCCGGCTTGGAAAGGGCAAGTTCCGGGAGGAGCTTCGGAAGACGCTCGATGAAGCTGCGTCGAGGCTCTCCTCCCGGCAGGCGAAATGACGCTGGCGTCCCGTTAGTCCAGAAGTAAGGAGCTTCGCCGACGAGGACGGTATCGCCGGATTCGTGCAACTCAGGCAGGAAGCACCGCGTGGGCCGCGGCCGAAGACGGCAGGAACAGCCTGGCCAGCGAGGTGACTGTCGTGGAGAGTGCTCGGTCGCGCGCTTGCTGCTGCCCTGGCAGTCGCGACGCTCCTATGGCGCGCTGCCCTGCGGCGCGGACGAAGGACTCGGCCCCGCTGGCGTCGCCACCGCTTCCGCCAGCGCCACGTCCGTGATGTCGACGGTCATCTTGAACTTGCGCTTGATGAAGAGGATGCCGCCCACGCCATCGGTGGCGAGCTTGGCGACGTAGTAGGTGCCACCAGCGCGCGCGAACTCCATCCGCGCCATGACCTCGGAGACACGGCTGGGGGGATCGAGCGGAGTGGCGGTCATCCACAGCGGCTCCAGCGAGTCGCACCTCCAGGCCAGCTCTCCGCTCGAGATGCCCTCGACCTTGCGGTGTGCCTCGGCCGGCGTGAACTTGGCCCGGCAGATGTTCCCCTGGCTCGGCTGCGTCGAGTAGACGAAGTGCTCGGCGGTCTTGGCTCCAGGGACGTCGAGCTTGAACTTGGCCTTGCCGTCCTCCTGCTTCGCCTTGGCCTTCTCGCGCTTGGCCCGCGACTCCGCCGTCGTGTCCGCGCCGTTCTTGGTCGAGCGCAGGATCGTCTCGGTCTTGGTGCCCTCCGCCGTGCGCGTCACCAGCGCCTCGGCGAAGTTCACCTCGGGGTCGCTGCCGTCCGTCTTGCTCACCACCGCGTTGACCACCGTCCGGCAGGATCCGACGAAGGTGTCCAGGAACTCGCCGGCCTTCTCCACGCGCTTCAGGACCTCGGCCGGAGGCACCTGCTCGGGAGCGGCGGCAGTGGCGGTGGCGAGGTGCGAGACGACGACGACCAGCGAGACCAATCCGTACATGCTGACTCCATCGAGGCGGCCCAGACCGCAATGGTACGCAGACTTCCGCGAACGATTGCCGAAACCTCACTCCGGCTTCGCGGGAAAGACCTTGGCACGGACGGCCCTGCCGACGCCGACCTCCACCACGGCGCCCGCCGGCCCCAGCGCCACGACGAGCGTCGTGCGACCGCCCGCGAGCTTCAACTTGGCCTGGTGGCCCGCCCACTGGTGGATGTGGCCCTGGACGACGACCACCGGCTCGATCGCCAGGACGAGCTCGGTGACGCAGGGGAAGCAGAAGTCCGAGAGTCGCCCGAAGGGGTCGTCCGGGAAGAGGCCAGGGACGCGCCCGGGGTAGTGCGAGACCAGCACGATCCGGTCGCCGTCGACGCGCACGCGATCGACGGCGCCGGCCACGTGGGCGCAGACCTCGGCGAGTTCGCGATCGAAGGGCGGGCAGACGTCGTCACCGGCCCATCCGACGCCCGCGAGCACGAGGTCCTTCGCCAGCCGCACGGCGCGGCCCGAGAGGTTCCGGCCGGAAGCGAAGAAGCGAAAGGGGTCGGCGAAGTCGTGGTTGCCGCGCACGCCGAAGACCGGGACCTTGCGGGTCTCCGCCCAGGCTGCGACGTCGGGATGGTCGGGGTCCTGCCAGTCGGCGGCGGCGGGGAGTTGCTCGCCGCCGAACCTGGGGTCTTCGTAGACATCACCCGCGTGCAACCAGGCCGCGGCGCCGTCCTCGGGGAGGGCAGGGGGAAGCCGGTCGTGCGTGTCGGAGCAGCACAGGAGCCGGTGGACTTCGGATCGGGGGTTCTTGGGCACGAGGACTATGACCTGTCGAAGACGTTGGGCATTGTAGTGCGCTGCGCGAGCCAAGGAGCCCACGTGTCCAACCTCGGTCTGCTGGTCGTTCCCCTCCTTCTGCTGACGGCAGCGCCGGAGCCTCGTCCTGCGGCCTTCGAGCTCAAGGCCGTCGGCGTGCTCGGGGGCGACGCCGACTCCAACCTCTCCTGCTATCTGCTCGGTCGGGCGAACGAACCGGCGGCGCTGATGCTCGACGGCGGAAGCGTCTTCCCGGGGCTCGTGAAGCTGCAGGAGAGAGCCGGGCGCCTGGCGCCGCAGGCCGGCCCGAGCGCGCAGGTGCAGGCGGCCCTGGCCTTGCTCGATCCGCTGCAGGCGCTGCTCCTGAGCCATGCCCACCTCGACCACGTTGGCGGCTTCCTGCAGCAGAGCACCTTGCAGGTGACCCTGGCGCTACGCGGCCACGCGCCGCTGGAGGTCGTGAGCCTGCCGGAGACCGCGAAGACGCTCACGCAGGCGGTCTTCCATTCCGCGCTCTGGTCCGACTTCACGCAGATCCCCAAGGGGCACCCCGCGCTCAAGCTCTCGCCGCTCGAGCCACTGGCCAAGAGGACGGTCGGTCCGTTCTCGGTCCAAGCCGTCGCCGTGAACCACCCGGTCGAGAGCGCCGCCTTCCTCATCTCCAGCGGTGAAGACGCCTTCCTCTATGTCGGCGACACCGGCGCGACCACGACGGTGTGGAAGACGGCGGGGCCGGTTCTCGCTGGCGGTCGGCTGAGGGCCATCGTCGTGGAGGTGTCGTTCCCGGTCGCCGACGAGAAGCTGGCCGAGGTCACCGGACACCTGACGCGCAACTCGCTGCTGCTGGAGCTGGCCAAGCTCTCGCCCGTGCCGATCAAGGCTCCGCTGCCGACTGCGGCGACGATGACCGAGGAGGATGCGGTCGCCCTGGCGCGCCAGCTCGCGCCGGCCTTCCGGACCTGCCCGATCGTCGCGACCCACATCAAGGCGATGAAGTACGACCAGGTGGTGAAGGAGCTCAAGGCGGCCGCGGACGCCGGGCTCAACGTCGTCGTCCCGGTGCAGGGAGAGACCTACCGGTTCTAGGCCCCCGCCTTGACTCGCCTCGGGCAAGTGCGCATCCTGCTCCCGTGCTGCTTCGCTCTGCCACCACTCGCACGACCACTACCCGCACCGGCGGGTTCGTGGACGTGTGAGCGGAAGGAAACCCGAGCACACGACCGAACGCCCCCGCCGGATTCCGGTTGGGGCGTTTCCGTTTGTCAGGGCTCCGACCGGCTCCGGCGTTTTCCAACGAGGAGCCGACCATGCAGCAGAGCCACCATCAGTACCCGAACCACGAGCAGGACCACGACCACCGCCAGATAGGCCAGCGACAGGGCCTCTTCCACCTGCAGGAGGAGGCGCCGGGCGCGGTCTTCTGGCACCCGCGCGGCTGGACGCTCCTGCGCCTGCTCGAGCAGCGCGTCCGGCTGCTGATGGAGCGCGAAGGGTTCGCTGAGATCCGCACGCCGCAGGTGATGGCCGACCCCATCTGGAAGGCGAGCGGCCACCTGGAGCACTTCGCGCAGGACATGCTGCGCGTCGACGACGAGGGCCGCGGCTTCGCGCTCAAGCCGGCCAACTGCCCCGGGGCCATCCAGGTCGCGCTGCGCGCCTCGCTCTCGTACCGCGACCTGCCCTACCGGCTGGGCGAGTTCGGGCTCGTCCACCGCAACGAGCCGAGCGGCGCCATCCAGGGCCTCTTCCGGCTGCGGCAGTTCACGCAGGACGACGGCCACATCTTCTGCGCGCCGGAGCAGGCGCAGGCGGAGGTGGCCCGCTTCTGCGGCTCGCTGAAGGCCTTCTACGCCGAGTTCGGCTTCGACCGCGTGCGGGTCGGCTTCTCGACGAGGCCGCCGTCGCGGGTCGGCTCCGACGAGCTTCTGGGACCAGGCGGAGGCGATCCTCGCCGAGGCGGCCCGGAGCGCCGGCGTCGAGCTCGAGCTGCAGCCGGGGCAGGGCGCCTTCTACGGGCCCAAGCTCGAGTTCTCGCTCCGCGACCGGCTGGACCGGCTGTGGCAATGCGGGACGATCCAGCTCGACCTGGCGATGCCGGCGCGCTTCGGCTTGGAGTACGTCGAAGCCGGAGGCAGCCGGCGGGCACCCTTCCTGCTGCACCGGGCGGTGTTCGGCAGCCTCGAGCGCTTCCTGGGTGTCCTCCTCGAGCATCACGGCGGACAGCTCCCGGCGTGGCTCGCGCCCGAGCAGATTCTCGTGGCGCCGCTCTCCGCCGAGCAGCTGGGATACGCGCGCGAGGTCGCCGCAGAGCTTCGGGCAGCCGGGTTGAGGTCGCGGGTGGACGCTCGCAATGAGTCGGTGGGGCGCAAGGTCCGCGATGCGCATGGAGCCGGCGTGCCGCTGGTCGTCGTCCTGGGCGGGCGCGAGGTCGAGAGGCGGTCCGTGAGCATTCGCGGCCGGGACGGTGTGTCCTCCGAGCGGGCGCTCGAGGAAGGGCTCGGGGCGTTGAAGGAGGCGTGCAGGCCTCCGAGTTGATGGGGGCGAGGCAGGTCGCCGGCGGCTCGCGGCAGCGCCGGCGACCTCCTACGGTCCTCGCTCGCGCCTCCACCGGATCCGGACGGCGTTGCCGGCGCAGGTCTCGCACGCCACGAGCCTGAAGGGCCGGAGCGCGAGGGAGGGATGGTCGAAGAGGGCCGGACCCGAGCCCAGCGCCACCGGCGCGATCGTTACCTCGACCTCGTCGATGCGGCCCAGCGCCAGGAGTTGCCCCGCGACGTCTCCGCCGCCGCACAGCCACACCCGCTTGGCGCCGCTCGCTTCCAGCCCTTCGACGAGCCCGCGCAGATCCCCCTCGACGCGCCGGAGGGGCAGCTGCGAAGTCACCGCCGTGGCGAGGGCGGCGTCGTGGGAGACGAGATAGGTCGGCTTGTCGCCGTGCGGCCAGCCATGCCCCTGGCGGACGAGCCAGCGGAGCGTCGTTGCGCCGAGGATGATCGCGTCGACGGAGGCGACGAAAGCGGGGAAGTCCGCGAGCGCCGCCTCCTGGTCCTGGATAGTCTCCAGGAAGCCGAGGTCCTGCTCGGCCGTGGCGATCCTGCCGTCCATCGACATCGCGGTGCGCCAGATGATCTCCATTGCGCGGGCCTTTCGGACGCCGGTCTGCCGCCGCCTGGCGGGCTCAGGACACGATGACCTGCCAGCCTCCGGGTTGCGCGGCAATGCGGGTGCTCACCGCGTCACGCTTCGAGGCGGGCTCGGGCATGTCCGCTCCTGGCGCTGCGTTCTCGCAGTCTGCGTGCGGCCCGCCAACCTACGCTCGCCGCCACGCCGAGTCGCCGGTCTCGCACGGGGGATCGGCTCCCGTGCCACAATGCGCGGCCCGGCTCGTCCGAGCCACGGAGGTCTCCCTCTTGATCCTCGCCCTCGTCGCCACCCTGGGAATCACCATGGCCGCTGAACCTTCGACCGCTGCTCCCGCCAAGCTCGCCTACCCCGAGACCCGCAAGGACTCGGTGGTCGACGACTACTTCGGCACCAAGGTGTCCGACCCGTACCGCTGGCTCGAGGACGACAACAGCCAGGAGACGGCGGCCTGGGTGAAGAGCCAGAACCAGGTGACCGAGGCGTACCTCGCCGCCATTCCCGAGCGCGCCGCCATCAAGGAGCGGCTCACCAGGCTCTGGAACTACGAGCGGTTCAGCTCGCCGTGGAAGCGCGGCAAGAGCTACTTCTACCAGCGCAACTCCGGCCTGCAGAACCAGTCGGTCCTCTACGTCACCGACGCGCCCGAAAAAGAAGGCCGGGTCCTGCTCGACCCGAACACGCTCTCCGCCGACGGCACCGTGGCGCTCGGCGGGCTGTCCTGCTCCGAGGACGGCAAGCTCCTGGCCTACGCCGTGGCCGAGGCCGGCTCCGACTGGCAAGTCTGGAAGGTGCGCGACGTCGCCACCGGCAAGGACCGCGACGACGAGGTGCGCTGGGCCAAGTTCGGCGGCGCCGCCTGGAAGAAGGACGGCAGCGGCTTCTTCTACAGCCGGTTCGACGAGCCGAAGGCGGGCGAGGAGAAGAAGGGCGAGACCAAGAACCAGAAGGTCTTCTTCCACGCGCTCGGCACCAAGCAGGACCAGGACGTCCTCGTCTACGCCCGGCCGGATCATCCGGACTGGTACCTCTACGCCGGGACCACCGACGACGGGCGCTGGCTCATCATCTACGCCGCGCAGGGGACCAACCCCGAGAACGCGGTCTTCCTGCTCGACCTCGCCAAGAAGGGCGCCAAGCCCGAGCCGTTCCTCGACCGCTTCGATGCCTCCTACGACGTGATCGACAACGACGGAGAGACCTTCTACGTCAGGGCCGACAAGGACGCTCCGCGCGGCAAGCTCGTCGCCATCAAGCGCGGGCAGGCCCAGCCGGCCCAGTGGAAGGAGATCATCCCCGAGGCCAAGGGCAAGGACGTCCTCGAGAGCGCCAGCCTGCTGCAGGATCGGTTCTTTGTCGTCTGGATGCGCGACGCCAAGAACGAGGTCGAGGTCTTCGACCTGAAGGGCAAGAAGGTCGCGGACCTCCCCATGCCATCCATCGGCACCGTCGGCGGGTTCGGCGGCAAGCGCACCGACAGCGAGACCTTCTTCGCCCACTCCGGCTTCCTGGCGCCGACCAGCATCTGGCGGCTCGGCGTGAAGGACCTGAAGGCCAAGCCGTTCCGGTCGGCCAAGGTCGACTTCGACCCCGAGGCCTTCGAGTCCAGGCAGGTCTTCTTCGCCTCCAAGGACGGGACGCAGATCCCCATGTTCCTGATGCACAAGAAGGGGCTCGCGCTCGACGGCAAGAACCCGACGCTCCTGTACGGCTACGGCGGCTTCAAGGCGTCGATGACGCCCAGCTTCAGCCCCACGCGCATCGCCTGGCTCGAGCGCGGCGGTGTCTACGCCATCGCCAACCTGCGAGGCGGAGGCGAGTACGGCCAGGCGTGGCACGACGCCGGGCGGCTGGCGAGCAAGCAGAACTGCTTCGACGACTACATCGCCGCCGCGCAGTGGCTCATCGACAACAAGATCACCTCGCCCGAGAAGCTGGCGGTCAACGGCGCCTCCAACGGTGGCCTGCTGGTCGGCGCGGTGATGACCCAGCGGCCGGAACTCTTCGCGGCGGCGGTGCCGGAGGTCGGCGTGATGGACATGCTGCGCTTCCACAAGTTCACGGTCGGCTGGGGCTGGAAGAGCGACTACGGCTCGTCGGAGACCAAGGAGGGGTTCGAGTCGCTGATGAAGTACAGCCCGCTGCACAACCTGAAGCCCGGCACCCGGTATCCGGCCACGTTGGTGATGACCGCCGACCACGACGACCGGGTGGTCCCGGCGCACAGCTTCAAGTACGTCGCGGCGCTGCAGGCGGCTCAGGCTGGGGCGGCGCCGGTGATCGCTCGCATCGAGGTCCGGGCTGGACACGGCAGCGGGACGCCGACGCAGAAGATCATCGAGGGACGCAGCGACATGCTGGCGTTCCTGGTGAAGGTGCTGGGGCCGCGGCCGTAGGGGCGAAGTCCTCGCCATATTATGGTTGCGGGCCAAAGCCGAAAACCCCGGTGAAAACGGCCGGTTAGAAAACGGGCTTTCACGAACCGCCGGATAGCCCAGGCGATTCGGGAGGTTGGCGGAGGGGCTGCAACGTGCCGGTCAGCGACTACGACAGGGTGCAGGTGGACGCAGTGGGAGTAGTCGGCAGGGCCGTGGCAGCCGGGGGCTAGCCCCTTCAGAGGGCTTTCCCCAGGTAGCCGGAGGCCTTCAGCCGGCCTTCAGCCGCCTTCAGCCTCCGGTCGGCGATGAACGGTCCGCGACCGACCGCCGCCGCGACCGACCGCCGCCATGACCGCCGACCCGCGACCGCCGAGTGCCTCGCTGGCACCGAGAAAACGCACTATCGGCACCGGCAGGATTGATCGAACGGTGGGGTGGTTCTGAAGGCTAGCCGGCGATCCGAGGGGCTCGCTGGCATCGAGGAAACGCCACCGAGGACCGCACCCGCCCCAGCCCAAAGCGCGGCGCGCCGGAGACGAAGCGCGTCCGTCCAGCCACGACAGGCCGATCGACCGCCCGCGCAGGTCTAGGCAAACCCGCTCGGCCCCGCCATTGCACAGGCCCGCCCCGACCGGCGCTCGAGCCGGGTACGGGGAACTCCATGAACCACGCCAAGCCGGCGGCCTCGGGGCCGTCGTTGGGGAAGCTCGTCGTCGACAACCTCCTGCCGATGGCCGCAGTGGGGCTGGCGGCCTGTGTGCTGACCGTGGGCTGGGCGCTCTTCGAGGCCCGGCTGGGCGTGCGGACCGAGCACGCCTACGAGAACGGCGAAGTCGCGCGCATCTGGGGCGGGGCGCTGCGCCAGCCGCAGCCCACCGTGCGCTGGCGTCGCGCCGATGCCGCCACCGTCGAGCTCGGCCAACGGGAGCTTCTCCCGCTCGGACGTGAAGGTCGACCTCGATGTCCAGTACCGCCGCCGCGGCGTCGCCGAGTACCCGTGCTACGAGGCGAAATTCGATGGCCAGTACGAGTTCGCCAATCCCTCGCCGGCGCCGGCGTTCGTGGCCTTCAGCGTGGGGCTGCCGGTGGAGAAGGACGCGCTGATGCTCCAGGAGCTCAAGCTGCTCGTCGACGGCCGGGAGGATCCGGCCAACACCGAGTACACGCCGGACCGCATCGTCTGGACCGGGCCGGTCGAAGGCGAGCGCACCGCGAAGTTCCAGGTGGCCTTTCGCGCCCGCGGGCTGCAGCGGTTCGGCTACTCCTTCGGCAGCGAGAAGAACCCCGCCCGCGGAAAGCCGGTCAACGGGTTCCGGCTGGCGATGACCGTGAAGGGGGCCCGCGGCGCGCTCGACTTCCCGGTGGGCTCGATGTCTCCGACGGCCGACGTCAGCCGCGGCGAGGCCCGGGAGCTGGTCTGGGAGGTGAACCGCCTGCTGTCGAGCTTCGACGTGGGAGTGGAGCTTCCGGACAGCAAGGGAGTGTCGACCGCCCTGCGCCACCTCGTCTCCAACGCGCCGTTCTTCTTCCTGCTGTGGGCCTCCGCCATGCTCTTCGCCCTGCGCGGCACGCCGCGGGTCGCCCGCGCACTTCACTTGCTGGGTCTCGCGGCCACCTACTTCCTCTACTTCCCGCTGGCGTCCTACCTGACCGCCTACCTGCCGTGGCCGGTCGCCGCAGCGCTGGCGCTCTTCGGCATCAGCGCGCTGGCGGTCGCCTACGTCTGGCGCTTCGTCGGCTGGCGCGCGGGCGGGGCGACGGCGCTCGCCCAGGGCTTCTTCCTCGCGGTGCCGGCCGCGGCCTACCTGCTGCCGGCGCACACCGGGCTCATCCTGGTCATCGCCGGGTTCGCCGCGCTAGCGGTGGGCCTGCAGGTGCTCGGGAGCGTGGCGCGGGAGGTTCGCGAACAACGACCCAGGACCGAGGACGTAGATGAGACCTCGGTGCTCGACGCGACGGCGGCTGGCGCCGGGAGCCAGCCGTGAGGTGGCCGCGGGCCGCTGTGCTGTGGCTCGTGCTCGGCGCCGGGGCGTCGCCGGGGCTGGCGCGAGCGCAGCGAATCACCATCGAGAAGGCGACCGTGCCCTGGACCGAGCTCGAGCGCCTGCTGCGTCGCGAAGGGCAGCCCGTCCCGGAGGCGCCTCCGCGCTCAGGCGCCCCGGCGGCGTGGGCGCTGACCGCGGACGTCAGCGGCGAGATCCGCGAGGGCAGGGCACAGCTGAAGATCCACGCTGAGCTGTCGGTGCTGGCGGATCACTGGGTGGTGGCGCCGTTGTTCCCCGAGCACCTGGCTGTCTCCGCGGCGTCGGTCGACGCGCCTGCCGAGCGCCGCGGCCTGCTGGTGCGATCGAGGAGCGGGGTGGCCTTCGCCGCGGACGGCCTCGGACGCTACGGCCTAGATCTCGAGGTGGAGGGCCCGCTCGAAGCGGAAGGATCGTCGCAGCGCCTCACATGGGCGCCGCCCGGACTTGCCGGTGGCAAGGCGCGGATCGACGTTCGCGGCCAGGACCGCGTCGCCGGCAAGTCGGGATGGCGCCTGGAGCGCGGGTCGCGAGGGCAGCTGACGGCGGAGGCTGCGCTGGGCGCAGCAGGGCTGGAGCTTCTGCTGCCCGGGAGTGTCGAGCGGGCCGAAGCGGGCACGACGCTGGAGGAGCTGCGCGCGTTGACGGTGGTCTCGCTGGGAGGCACGGGCGTGACCCGGCTGACCGTGAAGGTGACCGCCGCAGACGACGACCTGACGCTCGTGCTGCCCCAGGGCGCCAAGCTGTGGAAGGCCTACGTCGGCGCGACGCCGGTCAAGGCGAGCGCGGTGTCGCAGGGGACCACGGTCAAGATCCCCGTGCGCGGCAACGCCCTCGTCGAGCTCGCCTACACCTTCGAGGGCCAGGCGATGGGGATCCGCGGGCGCTTCCGGGTGGAGCTGCCGCAGCTGGCGACTCCGGTGCGCGACGCGCGCTGGGAGGTCTGGCTCCCGTCGGGCCTGGAGTACCGCGAGCAGCAGGCCGCGCTGGCGCCGGCGGCGTGTCTCCACGAGTGGGGGCGGCCGAGGACGCCGCTGCAGACGCAGGGGGAGTGCAGCGGCTACTCGCGGGCGGTGCTGGAGCCAGGGCGCGGGTACGTGGAGGGGAGCTACCAGCAGCCGCTGTGAGCCGAGATGCCGGTCGCAGGCGGATTGGCCTGAACGGTCACTCGACCCCTTCGCCTGACAGAGTCACCACGAAGTCGGTGAAGCCCGGGACGGTCACTCGCAGGGTCGAAGCGTCCTGTCCCAGCCCGGTCGGAGCGTAGCCGAGCCGGAGGTCGACCGAGGCACCGGACGCGAGGGTGAAAGGGAGACCGGGAGACTCGAGGAGGAGGAACTCACTCGAGTCGCCTCCCAGCACGATCTCTTCGATGACCTTGCCGGCGGTGCAGACGTTGTACAGGGTGAGTCGTCGCTCTGCGAGAGAGCCCGACTGCTGGCTGCCGAAGTCCACCGCGCTCGGAGCGGAGAGCAGACAGCTCTTCTGGGAGGGGCCTGACCAGTCCAGGCCCATGCGGCCTTCGGGAGCGGCAAGCGACGAGATGCCGAACACGACGGCGCCGACGATGGGTTCGCTGGTCGCCGCGAAGGCCAAGGTCACGTCCAGCTCCTGCCCGGCGGGGATGGCCACGTTCTCGAGACGGCCTCCAGGCAAGGACATCGCGGGCGAGCTCCCCGGCTCGAGGTCCAGCCAAAAAAGGGTGCAGTCGACGGCTCCGCGATTGCGGATCCAGAAGTGCAGGGTGAATGGCTCTCCGGGGTTGGTGTTTCCAACATTCAGGCCCGGCGGGACCGTTTCCCAGAGGCAGTCGGGCGGCGGCATGCCGGTGGCCTTCACGTTGACCGCCCTCGTCTCCGAGCCGCCATGGATTCGCACGGTCGCCTGGTGGAGTCCTTCAGTCGAAGGAGAGAACTTGACCGTCACGTCCGCGCGCTCCCCAGGGCCGAGCGTGGTGGTGGTCGGGGCCCATTCCAGGGAGAAGGACTCGAGGCTGGCTTGCTCGAGCTCGGGAGTGCCCAGCGACAGGTCCGAGGCCTGAAGGTTGACGATGGAGAAGCGGCGTCGCTGGGTGGAGCCGGCGGCGACGTCTCCAAAGTCGAGGTCCGCTGGCTCGACGGCGAACGCCCCTTGGGGAACGGCTGCGTCGTCGACGTTGGCGGCGTCGCGCGGGACGGCAGCGTCGATCGCTAATGCCGCATCGACCGCGATGGCCGAGTCGGCCGCGGCCAGGGACGCATCGCCAGGGCCGGGGTCACGGCTGCAGGAGAACGCGGAGAATGCCGCGACGGCGGCGAGCAGGCGAGAGGCCCGAGCCAGACGAGCTTTGACCAAGAGCCCCTCCTCATGGCGACCGGCGGACGGGCTGAAGCATACCCCCAGTCAGGGCTCGCACGAGGCCCGTCGCCGCAATAGCAGAAGACCCGCCCCTCCTCGAAGAAGGGGCGGGTCTCGCTGCCAATCACTCGGCCCGGAGGCCGATGTCGTCGCTAGATCGTGCCGCGCGGCTGGAGCTCGCTCGCGGGGATCTCGAAGTCCTTGAACGCCTTGCCGTCCTTGTTGATCCAGCGGGTCTGCCCGTCCTTGGTCTGCAGGCGGACGTAGAACTCGAGGTCCTTGCCCGGGTTGAGCGCGGCGAGCGAGGCCGTGTCGATCGACACCGCCAGGTACTTCTTGTCGGGGACGACGGTGGAGCTGTAGCCGCGGTTGAAGCTGGTGTACGAGGGCGCGGTCGCCACGCCCATCGGCACCTCGACGAAGGCCGACTGGTCCTGGGCGCCCTTGGGGCCGATGACCATCGTCGCGCTCTCGAGGTTGTTGTCGATGAAGTTCTTGTCCATCAAGTTGCAGTTCACCAGCACGGTGGTGGAGTCACCGCGCCCGTTGGCGAACTCACGGCCGGTGGCGACGTTGCCCGCGCCCAGCCCGGGGATGTTGAAGTCGCCCTTCCAATTCGGAGCGTAGGTCTGGAGGAATCTGATCCTTGGAGCGGTCGTAGACCACCACGGTGGTGTTGGTCGAGGGAGTCGGGTCCACCACGTCCGGCGGCTTGGGCGGGGTCAGCGTGCCGCGGCCGACCACGGCCTCGAGGAAGGTCTTGGCGCTGGGGGAGAGCTTGAGCTTGCCCTCGTCGAGGATGGCGCACAGGTCCTTCTTCTCGCCAGCCGACATGCCCTTCACCGTCAGGTCGAGCTGCTGCTGCGGGGTCAGCCCGGGGGCCGAGAGCGCGGCGAGCATCTTCGTCGAGTTCTTGTTCGTCTTGTCGGCCACGGCCGCCAGCACCTTCAGGAGGTTGCTGTCATCGACCGTCTGGTTCGCCTTCGTCATCGAGTTGTAGATGGGGCGCAACTGGGCGTCTTTGATGCTGATGGTCATGGAATCCTCCAGGGGGGTGCCAGAATATCGGTGGATGTAGGATAGAAGTTGCTAGGTAAGTGCAACGGGTTGAAATCGTTGATGAATGGGCTAAGCGCGGGTCGGTCAACCCGGGTCGCTGAAGAAGATGAGGTCGGCCTGGTGAAGCTGATCGAAGTGCTTGGCGAGGAGCGGGTCGCGCCCCAGCAGCTGGAAGGGAACGTCGCGCGGTGGGTCCAGCTCGTGCTCGCAGCTGATTCCGCCGACCACCTCGCCGCCGCGGGTCACGAAGCGCATCACCAAGCCAGCCCGCGTGCCCCAGCCGCCATCGACCCGGCCCACGACGCCTTTCAGGAACCACCGGCCGTCCGAATCGGCCCCGAAGGTGAGCTGCTGGGCGTGGAAGTTCGCCGACGCCTTCCCGCTGCTGACGCCGAACGTGTAGCGCTTGTAGACCTCGCCGTAGGAGCCCGCGCGCAGCCGCGTGGCCGAGCCTTCGAAGGTGTGGACGACGTCGAGCACGAACCTGCGCGTCTCGATGCGCTTCTTCGGGTGCTCCGGCAACGTCTCCGCAGCGAGCAGCGGGCCGGCTCCGAACTCCGCCGACTCGAACCGCAGCTGCTGGTAGGCCAGCATCCCCATCCGCGTGCCGACCTCCGGCTTCTCCCACATCGGGTCCCAGATGCAGGTGGGCAGCGTCGGGTCTCGCTTCAGATCGGGGAGGGGCAGGATCTTGATGGAAGGGGAAGCTGCCATGGTCCGCTCCTCGAGCTAGAGGCTGGCGTGCGGCGGCCCACAGCCTTCTGCCGGGAGGGAGAGAAAGTCAACCCATCTCCCGATGCTCTCCTGGCCGATGCGGGACCCCGTCCACCGCTCGTTCGGCGCGGGCGCGGAGTGCGACGTTGGGTGTGAGTGTGACAAGCAGCCGGGGTCGAGGTAGCCGGCCGGCTGGATGGCGTTTCACGATCGTGAAAACGCATCCGCTGACGGCGCTCGAGAGGATGGCTTTTCACGATCGTGAAGACGCATTCTCCAGCGCCCAGGTGTGATGCCTGCACACGGATTCACGATCGTGAAACCGGCCATGCCTGGGAATTTGCTGGAGATTCTCAAACGGGCGAACCTACGCGACCGTACCTGCGCCTCCTTCCTGCGACTCCTGCCACGCCGTGGCGGCTAAGCCCCGAGCTGGTCGAAGTACCGGTACCACTTGGGCTCGTGCCAGCCCTGCGTCTCGAGCTCGGCTCGCAGCCTGCGCGAATCCTCGCCGAGCTTCCTGACCCGGTACACGTGCGCCAGCCCGGAGGACTTCACGTTGCCCGCGCAGTGCAGCAGCACCTTCTTGCCCGCGAAGGCCTCGAGCAGGCCTTTCACCACCTCGTAGTGCTCGGGCGTCAGCTTCGAGCAGTCGACCGGCGCGTGGACATAGGCCAGGCCCGACTCCATCGCCACCTTCGCCTCGTCATGCAGGAAGTTCCTGGCGGTCGGCGTCGAGAGGTTGATGACCGCCTGGAAGCCCTGCTCGCGCAGCCAGGCGAAGTCCTGGGCCTCGGGCTGCGCGGCGGTGGCGAGCTGGTCGTTGACGACCTGGAAGCTCTCGATGGGCGAGCTCACTTCTGCGGCTCCTTCTCTTTCTCGCGGACGTACTTCTGCGCGGCGAGCGCGGCGATGGTGCCGTCGGCGACGGCGGTGGTGATCTGCCGGAACTTCTTGCTGCGCACGTCGCCGGCCACGTAGAGGCCGGGGACCGGCGTGCCCATCTCCTCGTTGGTCTCGGCGTAGCCCCAGGCGTTGAGCGGGACGAGGTCCTTGATGAGCTCGGTCTGCGGGACCATGCCCACGAAGATGAAGACCCCGTCGGTCTTCAGCTCGGTCGTCTCGTGCGTCTGGACGTTCTCGATCTTCAGGACCTCCAGCGACTTCTCGCCGTGGAAGCCGCGCGGCTCGCTGTTCCAGAGGACCTTGATCTTCGGGTTGCTCAGCGCCTCGTGGGCGGTCGAGGCCTCGCACTGGAAGTGGTCGAACTGGTGGACGATGGTCACGCTCCGGGCGAACTGGGTGAGGAAGAGCGACTCCTCCACCGCCGAGTTGCCGCCGCCGATGACGTGGATGTCCTTGCCCTCGAAGTAGGCGCCGTCGCAGGTCGCGCAGTAGGAGATGCCGCGGCCCTTGAACTTGCTCTCGCCCTCGACGCCCAGGTTCCGGGGCCGCGCGCCCGTGGCCACGATGACCGCCGGGGCGGTGACCTCGTCCTCGTCGTCGAGCACGAAGCGCTTCTCGGGCGCCTTGAGGTCCAGCTCGGTGATCTCCACCGCGCGGCGGACCTTGGCCCCGAAGCGCTCGGCCTGCCGGGTGAACGCGGCGGCGAGCTCGGTGCCTTTGATGTCCTCGGGGAAGCCCGGGTAGTTGGAGACCTTGTGCGTGGTCTTGACCTGGCCGCCGGGGACGCTGGCGTCGAGCACCAGGGTCTTGAGGCGGGCGCGGGCGGCGTAGATGGCGGCACTCATCCCCGCGGGGCCGGCACCGATGATGACGAGGTCGAAGCGCTCGGACATGGCGTGCTCCTCTTCTCCTTCTGCTTCTTCCGGCAGACCTACTGCTGCAGGCCCTCGAGGGCCGACTTGATGGCGGAGCGCTGGATCTCGCCGGTGAGCCGCTCGCCGACTTCCTGGCCGCTCTTGAAGAAGACGAGGGTGGGGCTGCTGCTGACGCCCAGCCTGGCCGCCAGCTCGCGGTTGCCCTGGCGGAAGACCTTCAGGAAGCGGACCTGCGTGCCGTACTTGTCGGCCAGCGCCTCGAACTTGGGCGCCAGCGCCTCGCACGGCGGGCACTCGGTGGAGAAGAAGTCCAAGACCACCGGGATGGGTGAGGCCAGGACCTCGGTCTCGAACTGCGCGGCCTCGATGACCTTGATGTTCGGGTTGTCGCTCATGGTTCCTCCGCTTTCTTGGGGACGGGAAGGCTGGCCCCTGGACCAGCTCGGGGTGTCGTGGTCCTGCGCGCCCGCGAAGGCGCTGTGTTCTGGGGGGCTGGCGAGGCAGGTGCTTCGTGCTTCGAAAAGAGGAGGCGGGCGAACGAGTGAGGGGGTCGCCCGCCTCCCGAAGGCCCAACGTGTCAGTCGTGACAGCCCGACACGAGGCGCGACGCCTTGGCGCAGCACTGCGCCGACTTCTCCGGCGTCGAGCAGCAGGTCTTCTTGACGGTCAGCAACTTCATGCCTGCCTCCTTTCCGCGGTGCTTCTGGCGGTAGGAGCCAGGACCCCGCCGCAGGGTTCGCGGGGCGTGTCCAGGCCCGATGCGTCAGGCGGGCGAGGTGCCCAGGGCGAACGAGGCCAGGAGCAGCAGCAGCACGCCCAGGCCGATGAGCGCGAGCCTGCGCTCGCCCAGCTTCGCCAGCGTCGCCGAGGTCACCGCCACCCGGAGGATGGGCGTCGCGACCAGCAGGATCAGCCCCAGGAGCACGAAGGGCTGGCCGCGAAGCTGCGGCAGGGTGGCGAGCAGCGCGCCGGGTGCCCGCGACGTCGCAGGGTCGAGCAGCGTCGCGAGCGCCCGCTCCGAGGTCCGGTAGTCCGGGTGCCGCGCGAACGAGAGCGCCATGCCCAAGACGATGAAGGTGGTGGCGAAGAACACGCCCGAGCGCAGCAGCACGGCGATCACCGTCTCGAGCGCGCCCGTCGCCTGGGCCGATGGCTTGGCGGTGGGGATGCTCACGCGAGCCCCCGGCGGAGCATCTGGACCGAGACGTAGGCCACGACCACGAAGAACAGGGAGCGGGTGGCCCAGGACGGCATCCGGCGCGCCAGGCGCGACCCGGCCTGCGCGCCGAGGACCACGCCGACGGCCACCGGCGCCGCGACGATGGGCGCGACGTCTCCGCGGCCAAGGAAGACGCCCGCCGAGGCCGCCGCGGTGACGCCAATCATCAGGGCGCTGGTCGCGGTGGAGGCGCGCCACGGGACCTTCATGGCCAGGTCCAGCGCCGGCACCTTGAGCACACCCGCCCCGACGCCGAGCATCCCGCCGAACAAGCCGGCCAGGTAGATGAGCGCCAGGCCCAGCCCGGGCCGGTGCACGCGATAGGCGAAGCGGCGCCCGTCGTCGTCCACGCTGACGCCACCCAGTCGAAGCCCGCCAGGGTCGAGCGCTGCGGCCTCCGGGGTCGCCTCCGCCAGGGCTTCGGGAGCCGCCGGCGGGTGCGCCTTGCGCAGGAGCACGAGGCCCGAGACTGCGAGCATCACCCCGAAGACCACGTAGAGCGTGCGCGGAGCGACGACGCCGGAGAGCAGGGCCCCGGTGAGGGCGCCCGCCGCCGCACCCAGCTCGAGGAACGCGGCGAGCCGCAGATTGGCGAGACCGCTCCTCACGTTCTCCGTCGCGCCTGAGCTGGAGGTCGCCACGACCGCGATGGCCGAGGCGGCGATCGCCAGGCGGATGTCCACGCCCAGCGCGAGCGTCAGGACGGGGATGACGACCACTCCACCGCCCAGGCCCAGCAGCGAGCCGAGCACGCCCGCGGCGAAGGATGAGGCCAGGACGACGAGGCTGAACAGGAGCGGCGTCATGGAGCGAATCCAGGGTGGACTGAGAGATCAACCGGTCGCCCCTCGCAACCTCTGAGCGGCCTGCTCGGCTCGCCGGCTCGCGCCGGTCGCCTCTCCGCTCGGGCTGTCTGGGGGCACTAGCTTTCGGGGGACCGACGCTCGCGCCTGGTCGAAGCCTTCGGTTCGGAGGGAGGCAAGGCGCCGAAGCGAAGGCGGGCAGGAAGATGGAATCGCGCAACGGCCTCGGGTTCTGGCTGCTGGCGGCCGCCACCGGAGCCCTCTCGGGGCTCGGCGCCGCGGGGCTCGAGCGCCTGCTCCGCTGGGTCGAGCGCCTGGCCTGGCCTCCCGGCGAGAGCTTCCTGGCGAGCGTCGAAGCCGCCTCGGCGGCCCACCGGATGGCCGTGCTCGCCCTCGCCGGCCTGCTGGTCTCGGCGGTGATGCTGCTCGCCCGCCGGCCGCTCGGCGGGCACGGCACCGCGCAGATCATCGAGTCCATCTGGTACCGCGGCGGCCGCCTGCCGTTCTGGAGGACGCTCTCGCGTGGCGTGCTCTCCATCGTCGGCGTGGGCCTGGGCGTGTCGCTGGGGCGGGAGGGCGCGCTCATCCAGTCCGGCGCCGCGGCGGGCTCCAAGCTGGCCGAGCGGCTGCATCTGTCGAGCACGGAGGCGCGCCTCCTGGTCGCGTGCGGGGCGGCCTCGGGCATCGGCGCGGCGTACAACGTCCCCATCGGTGCGGCGCTCTTCGGGCTGGAGGTGCTGCTCGGCAGCCTGGCGCTCGAGCTCCTCGGCCCCATCGTCGTCAGCTGCGTGGTGGCGACGCTCGTGAGCCGGACGCTGCTGTCGGCGCGGGCCTCCTACCGAGATCCCCCACTACTCCTTCCTGCGGCCCGAGGAGGCTCGGCTGGGCGCTCGTGGTGGGCGGAGCGGTCGGGCTCGCCTCCGCCGGCTTCGTTCGCCTGCTCGACTGGCTCCCGCAGCAGGTCGAGCGCGTCTCCGAGCGCTGGCGGGCGCTCCTGCCGCTGGCGGCGATGCTGGTCACCGGGCTCATCGCGGCCGGCTTCCCGGCGGTGCTCGGCAACGGCTACGACGCCGTGAACGCGGCGCTTCACGGCGCCCTGTCGCTGAGGCTGCTGCTGCTCCTGCCGCTGCTCAAGCTCTTGACGACGGCGCTCTGCTCCGCCTCGGGGGTCCCGGGCGGGCTCTTCACGCCGTCGCTCTTCTTCGGGGGTCTACTCGGCGGGGCGGTGGGCGTCGTCGCCAACACCCTCGTCCCGGGCTCGGCCTCGCCCGGCTCGCTGGCGCTGCTGGGGATGGCCGCATCGCTGGCCGCGACGACGCATGCCGCAGCGTCGGCGGTGCTCCTCCTCTTCGAGCTGACCGCCGACTACGGGATGGTCCTGCCGCTGATGCTCACCGCGGTCGTCTCGGTCGAGGTCAGCCGGCGGGTCGAGCCGCACTCGCTCTACACCGCGGTGCTCCACCGCCGGAAGGTGCCGCTGCCCGTCGCTCCTTCGCCGCTCTGGATGCGCTCGGCGATCGACGTGCGCGCGCTCCTCGAGCCCGCCCGGACCCTGCCGCCGATGACGCCGTTCAACGAGCTGCTGGTGCGGCTGCTGTCGACCGAGGACGAGGAGCTCTTCATCGTCGACGACGAGGGACGCTTCCTGGGGATGGTGACGCTCTCCGCGCTCAAGGGCCACGTCGGCCGGCAGGAGGACCTGGCCATGGTCGTCGCCGCCGACGTGATGGACCCGGGCAGCGAGCCGCTCAGCCCCGAGCTGTCGCTGGCGGAGGCCGCCCTGCGCTGCGGCAGCACCGAGCTGCGCCGCCTCCCGGTGATCGACCGCAAGACCGGCAAGCTCCTGGGGACCCTGGCCCGCCGCGAGCTGTTCAAGAGGGGGTCGTTCTAGCCGCGGCCGGGGCCGGCTCGTCGGGGCCAAGACCGACGCGCGCGGCGGCGTCCAGGCGGGCCAGCTCGCGCACGAAGAAGAAGGCGGTGACGAGCGCCGCGGCCGCGTCGGCGACGGGCACCGCGAAGAAGATGCCGTGCAGGCCGAGTGAGAGCGGCAGCAGCCAGGCCACCGGCACCAAGGACAGGAGCATCGAGGTCAGCGGCCGGCCGACCGAGGTGAAGTAGCCGGCGGCGATGATCTGGAAGCCGATGGCCGGCATCAGCAGGCTGGCGATGGACAGCGCCTGGGCGCACAGGTCGAGCAGCGCCTGGTCGTCGCCCGCGAAGACGCCCGCTACCGCGTGCGGGAAGAGCTGCAGCACGGCGAAGGCGAGGCACGCCAGGGCCGTGGCGCCGGCGATGGCCCACTGGGCGGCGCTCTTGACGCGCGCGGGCCGCCGGGCGCCGAAGTTGTAGCCCACCAGCGGCTGCGTCCCGCCGTTGAGCCCGAAGATGGGGAACAGGCAGAAGAGCGTGACGCTGTGGACGATGCCTCAGCTCGCCAGGGCGAGGTCGCCGCCGTACTGGCTGAGCCGGCGGTTCAGCACGAACTGCACGAAGCTGTTGGCCAGCTGCATGAAGAACGCCGAGGAGCCCAGCGCCAAGATGCGCCTCGCGATGGCCGGGTCGAGCGCCGGTCCCGGCTCGCGCGGGCGGAACCGGAGGCGGACGTGGCTGCGCCCGTTCATGTAGTAGGCGAGGGCCAAGGTGGCGCTGAGGGTCTGGGCGAGGAGGGTCGCCGTCGCCGCCCCGCGCACGCCCCAGTGCAGAACCATGATGAAGAGGTAGTCGAGCGCGGCGTTGCACAGCGCGCTGACAATCATGATCCGCATGGACTTGGCCGGGTTCCCCTCCGCGCGGATGAGGCTGCTCATCGCGAAGCCGACGTTGCCGGGGATGGTGCTCAGGAGCAGGAGCCGGTTGTAGTCGCGCGCCGCGGGCAGGACGTCGTGCGCGGCCCCCAGCAGCACGAGCAGCGGATCGAGCGCCGCCAGGCCCGCGACGGTGAGGACGACGCCGATGAGCGCCGAGAGCACCAGCGAGGTCGAGACCGCACGCTCCGCGCGGCCCTGGTCCTGCTCGCCCAGGTCGATGCTGAGCGCGGCGGCGCCGCCGAAGGCGACCAGGCCTCCGAAGGCCATGCTGATCAGCACGATCGGCATGCCGACGGTGATGGCCGCCATGCCCGTCCGCGCCGCCTCCGGCGCGTTGCCGATGAAGGCGCGGTTGACCACGGCGTACAGCGCCTGCACCACCATGCCGGTCATCACCGGCAGGCTGAACTCCAGGAGGAGCCGCGGGACGGGCTCGGTGCCCATCCGCTGGGCGCGGTCGGCCGGGGGAGGTCGACGATCGGTTGTGCTGCTGCTCACCGGTGCGCCCGGCTCACTCGAACTTCACGCGCCCGAAGCGCGAGCTCTTGTGGAAGTTGCCCTGCCGCTGGATGGGCGACCAGGCGTTGGCGACGCTCTGCCCGTCCCGGAAGGCATAGAGGTTGACGCGCCAGACGTCGCCCGGCTTGGGCGGGATGGCGGTCCGGCCGACGACGAGCGAGGCCCACGGCAGCGCGACCTCGATGGCGTAGCGACTCTTGTCCAGGTAGACCGCGCGCTCGGCCTGGCTCGACCAGTCCATGTGGCCGAAGGCCCGGCCGCCGGGGCCGTCGACGATGGGGCGGTTGTAGTCGTCCCAGTGGGTGTCGAAGACCGCGCCGTCGATGTCGAACTGCAGCTCGTAGTAGTCGCGGTTGTCGCCGGGGTCGCCGGGCTGGAGCATCAGCTCGACGGCGCTGGAGCGCTCCCAGAGGTGGGGGTCGACCTCGGTGCGGCCGAACGGCGAGACGGCGCCCTCGTCGGGGACCGCGAAGCCCAGGTAGAGGGCTTGGTCGTCCCAGCCGATGCGCGCGAAGCTGCCGGCGAGCTTGGAGCGGTCTGCCTCGCCCATGCCCGAGTCCACGAACGGGCCGAGGGTCGTCGCGCCCGCCCAGACGTCGTCATCGAGCCTGCCGTCGATCTTGGGGGGCGTCGCGAAGCGGCGGACGGGTGCAGGCGTCCCCGCGACCGTCGCGTCTCCACCGATCGCGCCGGGCGGCAGAGCGGTCCACGCCGGGCCCTTCGAAGAACATCCGGCGGCGACGAGCGCGAGGAGTGGGAGCAGGAACGGGGAGGCACGCATGGCGCGCAGGATAGCCCGCGCTCTTGGTGCCCGCCCGAGCTTTCGATGGTAGTTACCTGCCCGCCGAACCGGCCCGGCGCCACCAGGCTCACACCCGGCACCCCGAGCTCGGAGAACGACACCCCGAGCTCGTCGAGGGGCCAGAACTCAGCCTTCGACCGCCTTCGCTTCCCGCAACTCCGTAGTCTTTGACGACGACCACCAAGGTGAACGCCATGCCCGAGCTGCCTCCTTGCGGCCTGTACAAGACGCTGCGCCCCCTGGCCGACAAGGTGCCGGCCGGGCGGCTCGTCTTCTTCCACAACCACGGCGAGCCCGGTGCCGGCATCTACCTGCCCGAGCGCTGGCACCTCAACCGGGCGCAGTTCTCGAAGAACGGCTTCCCCATCCCGTCGCCGGAGTGGGCCAAGGACCTGGAGCCGCTGCCGGCGGAGGGCTTCTACCGCGTTCGCGAGCCGTTCCACTGCTGCGACAAGCGCTGCCGGCTGTTCGAGGCGGAGTCGCTCGTGCAGCTCGGGTACGACGGCGAGGCCCACCCGCTGCTCTTCGTCCCCGAGTGGACCGACGAGGGGATGGCCATCCCCGACACCGGGACGAGCATCGACGCCGGCCGGCTCGCGAAGCTCTCCCCGCTCAAGGTGCCGCACACCACCTTGCCGGCCGAGGCCCACTGACGCACAGCGTCGGAAGAAAAACGGGGGTAGGGGAAGACGCGCAGCGGGCAGATCGGCACAATGCCGGCTCCAAGCGGGCGGCGGTTCGATTCGGCTGACGGCCCAGGACTCTGACGACCGCCGGCCCGAGGCGGGAAACGGGGGGAGGCGACATGGTCACCACGAACGAGAGGCTCGTCCTCAAGGGACGGTGGGAGCCCGCGGCCGGGCTCGCCCAGCAGGCGGAGCACTCGCTCACGGTGTGGGCCGAGCACGCGAGGGACTTGGCCTCCTACGGCTTCACGGCGGAGCGGGCCGACTGGATGCGCGAGCTGCTGCGGCGGGTGAAGCTGGCCGGGGAGCTGGAGCGCTGGGAGAAGCGGCGCGACGTCGCGCTGGCGGTCAACGGATCGAAGGCGTTCATCGTCCGGCTCCGGCGCGCCGTTCCCATGGTGCTGCGCGACCGCTGCCTCTCCGAGCCGACCACTGCCGACTTCTTCCCCGGCGAGGTCGGGCGATCGGCCAGCCGGATCGTCGAGTACCTGCAGCGGATCCGCCCGGCCGTGAAGCGGCTCGACGGTCCGCTGCGGCCATACTTCCGCGAGGAGTCGCCGGTCCTCATCCTCGACGCGGTGCTCACCTCGCTGGAGATCGTGCGCGGCCAACAGGAGCACCCGGGCGACGTCGACGAGGCGTCGCGCGTGAGCGACGAGGCCAAGGGCGAGCTGCTCCAGCAGATCGAAGACCTCAACCGCATCGCGGCCATCGCCTTCCACGGGCGAGCGGAGGTCATCGGCCGGTTCAACAAGGACCTGCTGCTCAAGGCGCGCAGGTCGAAGACCGGCAAGGCCGAGCGCGGCTGACCTCGGGCGCGGGCTGCTAAAGAGAGGCAGCTACTTTGTGACATGTCCTCGAGCGTTCAGGCCGCTCGACGGCGCCGCGACCACTCCCACAGCAGCGCGCCGGCCGCGGCCAGGAGCGCCAGCGACGAGACGACGAGCCCTGCCTTCGAGGGCGCGTACTCGAGCTCGACCTGCGCCGGTGCGCCGTCCGACGGCAGCGCGACCGCCAGGACTCCCGCGCGGTTCTCGACCGCCGCCGCCTGCCCGCGCAGCCGGGCCGTCCACGCCGAGTCAAAGCTCTGGTTGAGGACCAGCTGGCCTCCCGAGGCCGCCGCGAGCTCGACGGTCAGGCGGTTGGGCGTGAAGGAGAGCGCCGAGGCTTGGGCGCTGCCGGTGGCACGTTCGACGTAGGCCTCGCCGCGGTAGAGCGGGTTGGCGCTGCCGTCCTTTAGGTTCGCCGCCTGGGCCGCGATCGGTAGGTGCAGCCGCTCGTAGCAGTTGAGGACGCCCTCGTTGCGCACCGCGTGGTCCAGCAGATCGCTGTAGCGGGTGCGCGTCTTGGGCTCCAACCGACCGCGGACCTGGCGGAACGGCGCCGAGGCGGGTGCGTCCTCGAGCGCGATGGGCGGCAGGACGAACGCCTCCTGGAGCGGGCTGCGCGTGACCGCGAAGAAGTCCGCGGTGACCAGCAGGACGACGGTCGCGGCGATCGCCGTCGGCTGCCAGCCCGTCAGGAGCTTCCTGCGCACCGCCCAGTCGAGCAGCCAGGTCGCCCCGAGCGCTGCCAGTGCGGCGACGACCAGCACGCCGTAGGCGATGGCCCTCGCCGGCACGCGCAGCCCTTCGAAGGCCTGGATGCCGCGCAAGAGCGGCCAGACGGGCCCGCCGTTGCCCATGGCCACCAGCACGAAGAAGAGTCCGACGAGCCCCAGCCGCCAGGGCCTCGGCCTGCTCAGCGCGAGGCCGACGAGCGCCAGGGCGAGCGCCGCCAGCCCGACGTAGGCGCCGTACTCCCACCAGCGCCAGTGCATCCCGGGGAGCTGGTGCGCGGTGAGCGACTGGTCGCGCCCGACGAGCGCGAGCCAGAGGAGATCCAGCGTCGCGCCGGAGGTGTCCTTGGCCTCGTACTTGGAAACGCGGCCGAGGAAGTCCGCCATCGGGAGGAGCTTCACCGCGCCGAAGAGGAAGGTCGAAAGGCCCACCGCCGCGCCGCCCGCCAGAGGCTTCCAGGCGTCGCGCCAGGGCCTGCTGGGCAGGGCGCGGAGCACGCCGTAGAGGAGCGTGAACAGGCACTGGTAGACGAAGAAGTAGGCGTTGCCGCACAGGAGCAGGAGCGCCGTCGCGAGCCCACCGCCGGCTGCTTCGAGCCCCGCCCGGCGAAGCTCGCCCGCCGCGGCCCGGTCGACGGCCCCGCAGGAGAAGAGCGCCGCGAACGGCAGATACGCCCAGGCGAACCAGATCGTGTGGCCGGTGCCCAGGTGCAGCGTGTAGGCGCTGCTCAGCCCGAAGACGACGGGCGCGAGCAGGGCGGGCAGGCCGCGCGCTCCAATCCGCCGGGCGAAGAGCCAGGCGCCGAGCATCGCCACGAGCATGTGGGCCGCGACCTGCACCTTGGCACCCCAGAGCGTCCCCAGCGGCAGCGAGAGCCAGAAGAGCGGGTCCAGGAAGCCCGACGACGGGTTGGCGAGCAGCGGGCTCCCGCCGCAGTACCACGGGTTCCACCACGGGACCTGGCCGTACACGGCGATCGAGCGGCGTGCGGCCTGGGCGTAGAAGAGCTGCTGGTCCCAGTCATCGATGCCGAATGCCTGGCCGCTCAGGAGCACCGGCGCGCAGAACGCGGCGGCAAGCACGGAGAGGCCCAGGACGACCGCCCACGCCGGCGGCTCCCACGGCGAAGGCTGCGGCTGCTGGTCGGCACGCTGGTGGGCCATGCGGAGCAGTCAGCTATCAGCAGTCGGCCGCCAGTTCCAGAGCGGTGCGCTCCTGAGGCACTCAGCCGCTCGCGCCGACATGCCGCGACGCCTCGCAGCCCATACCCTCCTCTTGGGTCCCATCCGGCTGCACGCGGCTCTCGGGCCGTCCGGCCGGGAGAGGACGAAGACGACGACCGACAGGAGGACGCAATGCCGACCAACAAGGACAAGGGCGACATGACGGTGCGCGAGGCTGGCCAGAAGGGTGGAGAGAAGGTCTCGCAGGAGAGAGGGCGCGAGTTCTACGAGGAGATTGGCCACAAGGGCGGCCAGCGCGTCCGCGAGCTGATCAACGAGGGCAAGGAGACGGAGCGGAAGTAGCGCGTCGCCTCCCTCCGAATCGATACCTCAGAGCAGGCTGGCTCGCCGAGCGAGCGAGCCGGCCTGCTTCTCGGCTTGCCGGCAGGCTTTCCCGCCGGCGTTTCCCAACGCGCACAGCTCCGCCGCCGCCGCCGCCGACTCGGCCTTCTGGTCCGAGCTTCGGGCGCGCTCGAGCTCTTGCGCCGAGCGCGGGTGGAGCTTCTGGCTGAGCTCGCGCGCCTGCGCCCACGAGAAGCGGGCAGGGACGGGGGCTCCGGTCAGGATGAGGCCGGCGAGCACGAGGGAGCAGAGGTTGGGCATGCTCCACCAACCCGGCACTCCCGGCGGATCTTTCCGGCGACGGCGAAGCAGCCAGGCGTGGACGCGAGCGGCGGCTACTGCTCCTCGAGTTGCGCCTTGAGCTCCCGGATGCGCTGGGTGACGAACGCCCGGTCGAGCTTGCGGTAGTTCTCGGGGAGGAGCTTCCCGGCTGGTGCACTCCTGCACGGCCGCCAGGTTCTGCAGCTCGATCTCCATCGGGTAGCTGGGCGGGATGAAGTTGGTCAGCACCGCCTTGAGGTCCTCGGTGGTGACCTTCTCCCGGCCGCCGAGCAGCGCCCGGAACTTGGCGCGCACCAGCGCGGCCTCGATGTCGGCGCCCGAGCAGTCGCGCAGGTTCTCGGGCACGACCTTGGAGTAGGACTCGATGCCGTCCACCGCCACGCCGCACTTCTTGGCCACGACCTTGAACAGCTCGTCCCGCTCGGGGTCGGTCTGCGGGTAGAAGAGCGCCAGGTGTTCCTCGGCGCGGCCCTGGCGCTTGAGGTCGATGGGGAGCAGGTCCGGCCGGCAGGTGAGCAGGAACCAGATGATCTTGCCGCGGAACTCGGTGTTGCCCATGAAGCTGGCGATGGACGCGAAGATCCGGTTCGACGTGCCCGAGTCGCCGCCCTGGTTGCGGTCGCCCAGGAAGGCGTCCGCCTCGTCGATGACCACCGCCACCGGCCACATGGCCTTGAGCAGGTTGAAGATCTTCTCGAGGTTGCCCTCGGTCACGCCCTGCCACTGGCTGCGGAAGTTGAGGAACTTCACGCAGGGCACGCCGATGTCGCCGGCGAAGCAGGTGGTGATGAAGGTCTTGCCGGTGCCCACCGGCCCGCCGATGAGGTAGCCCATGGGCACGACGTCGGTGCGGCCCTTGCGCAGGGCGGTCGCCGCGCCTCGCAAGAGCCTCCTTGACCTTCTCGTGGCCGGCCACGTTGTCGAGCGTGTACTTGGGCTCGATGAACTCGAGCAGGCCCTGGCACTCGGCCTGGATGATCTCCTTCTTCTTCTCCTTCAGGCCCTCGGGCGTGATGCGGGTGGCGCGCTCGATGGCCTCCGTGAGCACGCGGTCCAGGTGCACGCGCGACAGGCCGGCGGTCATCTTGGCCAGGCCCTCGACCGGGATGTCGCTCACCTCGCTGATCTTCTTGCCCTCCAGGCGCGTCTTGACGAAGAGCTTGCGCTCGTCCTCGTTGGGCAGGTCGATGGAGATGGCCGCGGCGTAGGGGTTGCGCGCCAGGCGCGGCGCCAGCTCGGCCAGGTTCTCGCAGATGAGGCACACCGACAGGTCGGCGGAGAGGAAGGTGGGGTCGTTGGCCCACTTGACCAGGGTGACCAGCGTGAAGCGGTCCTCCTGTCCCATGTGGCCCAGCTCGCCCGCCGGCGCCAGCGTCTCGGCGAAGTCGATGATGAGCGCCACCGACTTGCCGTCGGCGATGCGCACCCGCATGAAGTTCTCGATGATTTGCAGGGCCCGGCCCGGGTCCTTGGGCATGGCCTTGGAGAAGTCGCTGCCGTACATCGTGTCGTAGGCCTCGACCGCGCGCAGGAAGTCCTTCTGCATCTCCGGCGTCGCCGCGCGCACCCCGCCCGAGCGGTCGTAGTGCAGCACGATGTCGCGCGAGGCGAAGAGGTCCTCGGCCAGGTAGGTCTTGAGCGGCACGAAGCGGGGGTTGCCCTCGGCGTCGGTCGTCGGCTGCAGGTCGCGCACCGCCCCGTGCAAGAGGAAGGTGGAGACGGTCTTGGTGAAGTAGCGCTCGGCGAGCTGGCGGGCCCAGGTCGGCAGCGAGTCCAGCGGGTCGGTCTTCTTGCGGGTCTTGGCCATGGCTTCGAGTCCTCCGCAGGCCCCGGAGGATGCCAGGGCCACGCGAGACGTTGCGGTTCGGCTGGGGGCTACTTCTTCTCCAGCTCCTTGACGATGTCGTTGCTCGGGGTGCCGGGGAGGATGGTGTGGCTGGCGTCCTTGTAGCCATCCTTCTGCATCAGCACCGAGTGCGGAATGCTGGGGTCGAGGTCGTCGACCTGCATCGGGGTCTTGCCGACGGGCTTGTCGTCGATGATCAGCTTGGCGCCGGTGGGCTTGCTGTCGAACTTGAGCAGCATCTGCAGCTTGGTCAGCTCGGCCCAGACGTCGACGGGCGGCTTGTCGGTCTCGCCCAGGGTCATGGTCTTCTTCCAGGGCAGGAAGCCGGGCTTGGTGACCTCGATCTCGAAGGGCTTGTTGAGCGGCAGCTCGGACTTCGCCGGAGGCCTGCTGCCCAGCGGGCGCAGGACCTTGCCGTCGATTCTGATCTCTGCGTCGGAGGGCTCGCTGGCGATGGTGACGAGCAGGTTCTGGATGATGGCCTTGAGCTTCACCTTGGGGCCGAAGCGGTAGATGTCGCCGCGCGGGACCTCGACCTCCTGAGCGACCGGCTCGTAGCGGTCGCGGCGGATCTCGACGCGGTGCGGGCCGGGCTTGAGGTCGTTGGAGGCGCAGGGGGCTGCGGCGCAGAGCTCGACGCCGTCGACGAACACGCGGGCGTCCACGGGCTCGTAGTCGACGAGGATGCCGCCCTTGCCGCCGAGCAGGAACACGCCACCGACCACCGCGAGCAGCACCACCGCCGCTCCCGCGACGCCGGCGACGACCCACTTCTTGTTCGAGCCGGTGGACACGTCCTCGACCTTCTCCAGGTCAGGCATCCGGGGCTTGAAGGTGGACGGGGGCGAGCCCGAGTGGTTGGGCGACATCACCGGCGGCGGGGGACGGGTGATGGGCGGCAGAGAGCCGGCGGGCTGGCCGAACCCAGGAGGCAGCGGGCGCGCCTTGATCTGCGGGGGAGGCGGCGCGGCGGGAGCAGGCCGGGTCCCGGGGGCCATCGGCATCTCCGGCGCGAGCGCGGAGGCGTTGCCCGGGTCGAGGAGCTGCTCGTCGATGGCGGCATCGAGGTCGAGCGGCTTGGGAGGAGGGGCCTTGGGGGGCTTCTTGTCGCCATACAGGTCGCCGCCGTCGATGACGGTGTGCTCGGCGACGTTGGGCGCGGTCTCCTGCATCGCGTTGGCGGCGACGAGGGGAGGCGGGGGCGGGGGAGGCGGCCGCGCGGCCGGGGCCTGGGCCTTGGGGTTCGAGGTGCCGGTCCGCGTCCGGGGAACCCCCGCGGGCGGCGCGCCCGGGAGCTTGATCTCCGCGTACTCCGCCTGGCGGACCTTCTCCTTCTCCACGTCCTCGGCGAACGTGGACTTCATGTACTGCGCCAGGTCCTTGCGGGAGAAGATGGCGTCGCTGGTGATGATGAAGCGCTGCAGCGCGTCGGCGAGGTCGCTCGACCACGTGTAGCGCTCCTCGGCGTCCTTCGCGAGCGCCTTCATCACGATCTTCTCGAGGCCCTCGGGGATGCGGCGGTTGTATTTGGTGGGCGGCAGGATGTCGACCTGGCGGACCTTCTCGAGCACCGAGAAGTCGCTGTCGCCGACGAAGAGCCGCTCGCCGGTCAGCATCTCCGTAGAGCACGACGCCGGCGGCGAAGACGTCGCTGCGCTGGTCGAGCGGCAGGCCGCGGACCTGCTCCGGGCTCATGTAGCCGAACTTGCCCTTGAGGATGCCGGCCTGGGTCTTGGTGGCCTTGTTGGCGGCCTTGGCGATGCCGAAGTCGATGACCTTGATCTCGCCCTCGAAGCTGACGAGGCAGTTCTGCGGAGAGACGTCGCGGTGGACGATGTGCAGGTCCAGGCCGGAGGCGTCGCGCTTGCGGTGCGCGTAGTCCAGGCCCTCGCACATCTTGGCCACCATGAAGCAGACCATGGGGATGGGGGCCGGCTCGTTCTTCTTGCGGCAGCGGTCGAAGATGGCGCGCAGGTCCTTGCCGGCCACGTACTCCATGGCGATGAAGTAGCTGTCGCCGATCTTCCCGAGGTCGAAGACCTGGGCGATGTTGGCGTGCGTCAGCTGCACGGTGATCTTCGCCTCGTCGATGAACATGGTGATGAATTCATCGTCTTCGGCGATGTTCGGCAGAATCCGCTTGATGGCGACGAGCTTCTCGAAGCCCTGTTCGCCGAAAGTCTTGGCGCGCCACACCTCGGCCATGCCGCCGATGTTGATGCGGTCGAGCAGGAAGTACTTTCCGAAGGGGATGGGCTGACGGCGGACGGCCACGTCGGTACCTGCTTTCCTGGTGCCAGCCGGCCCGCGAAAACGAGCCAACCCGGCGAAATCTGACAGAAAACGGTTGCGGGGAACTCTAGCCCAGCGCGGAGCGGAGCGTCAATGAAGGCAGGGCTGGCGGGAGGGGGCGATTGTCCCGGGGCCGTGGAGAGAGCGCGGGACGGGTTCTTTCGCCAAGGTCGCCAAGCGGCCAAGGTCGCCAAGGCTGCCTGGGGACGGCCTCCTGCGGGGGTCCGCGCTGGCGTTGTCGCCTCTGCCTAGGGCAAAGAGTGCGAGCGTGGGAGTGGCTCGAGGGCCCCAAAAACCTTGGCGACCTTGGCGGTCAGAAAGCGCCCGAGTCCGCCACCGCTCGCCGCTCTACGGATGGTCCGGGTCGGGGAAGGTCAGCATGAAGTGCTGGCCGTTGGTGGTGCCCACCGACTTGCCTTCGATGCAGAAGAGCGCCGCGCACTGGCCCTTCGGGTAGTTGAGGTCGCGCTCGCCGTACCAGGCCTCGCCATAGAGGATGTAGTTGTTCCCCTGCGGCACCGTCGCGATCATGTTCGGGAACTGGCAGACCGTGCCGCTGCAGTTCCAGTTCGGCAACGGGTAGAGCGCCCGGAAGACCTGGTTGATGTTGGGGTTGTTCTCCAGCACGGCGCGCGTCGTGGTGTCCACGCAGCTCTTGGTGTTGTCGGAGATCTTCCCGATCACCTCGGCGCAGGAGAGCGGCTTCTTGTCGAGCGTCTCCGGGTACACGAGGCGGATGACCACCGTCTGCGGCCGCGGCTCGTTCGTCAGCGGCGTCTTGAAGGTCATGTCGAAGTAGATGTTCGAGGTCAGCGGCTGGTTGTGCAGCGTCTTGGGCCCGGGGGGGACGCACTTGCCTTCCAGGCAGAGGTTGGTGACCACCTCGTTGACGATGTCGCCGCACTCGCGCTGCTTGGTGCAGCTGGGCGGCTCGACCGGCTTGCACTCGAGCATGGCCGAGCAGTCGGAGTCGTCGCAGTCGGTCTTCCCGTCGCCGTCCTCGTCGAGCACGTCTTCGCAGTTGGTCTCGCGCTTGCCCGCATCGGCCGGTCCGGCGTCGGGCCCGGCAGCAGGGGGTGTCTCACCGCCACCGCAGCCAGCGAGCACAAGGGTAGCGCCGAGGGCGAGGGCGAGGGGCCGGAGCATGGTGTGTCCTCTTTCCTGGAGGCCTAGGGATTGGCGCAGCCGATGCCAGGCTTGCAGATCTGCGGAGCGACGCAATCCGAGGGCAGGCAGTCCAGGCACTTCTCGGAGGCGTCCAGGTTGGTGCAGGACTGGTCGACCGGGATGCACTCGGAGAGCGTCTGGCCGGTGCACTTGAAGCCCTGGTAGGTGCCGTTGACGCAGATCTCGTTGCAGACGAACCCGCGCGGGCAACCGCCAGGGGGGCACGGCTGGCCACAGCGCTGGATGCCGCCGCTGAGGGTCAGGCAGTGGCCGGCGCCGCAGTCCTGGTCGGTGCCACACGAACGGCAGTAGCCATCGGAGATCTTGCTCTTGATGGAGCAGCCGAAGGTCTTCACGTCGCAGGTGCCGCAAGCGGGGCAGACCTCGTCGGTCTGGCAGGTGGCGCCGGGCGTTCCCTGGCAGGTGCCGGTGTTGGCGCCGGTGGGCTTGATGCAGGTCTTGTCCAGCGGGCAGTCGGCGGGGACGCGGCAGCCGACCTGGCACTTGCGCCTGCCGTCGGTGGTGGGCGTGCAGATGCTGCCCTGCGCGCACTCGGAGTCGCTGCCGCAGAAGGGCACGCATTGGCCGAAGGTCATGCCGGGGTTGAAGGAGCAGACCTTGTTGGCGGGACAGCTCTTGTCGCCGGAAGGATCGGCCGCCGTCGCCGCGCACTCGCCGATGGGCTCGCAGGCGCGGTTGACGCAGCGCAGGTTGCTGGCGATGGCGATGCAGTCGGCGTCGGACGAGCAGGCGTCCACGCAGATGCGGCTCTTGCTGTCGCAGATCTGGCCGAAGGGGCACATCTGGTCGCGCGCCACGCACAGGCCGCTGCCGGGGTCGCAGATTCTGATTGGCGGTCGCCGCGCAGTCGGAGGTGGCGGTGCAGCTGGCCTTGGAGTCGGGGGTGCAGCCCATGAAGATCTTGCAGTTCTTGCCGGCCTTGGGCCAGCACTGCTTCTTGCCCGAGAAGTCGGTGCAGTCGGAGTTGGCGGGGCAGTCGGCGACGGTGGCGCAGTACTGGCCGCAGAAGCGCTGCTTGAGGCTCGTGTCGTACAGGCAGTCGTCGGCGTCGTTGCCGCACTCGATGTTGTCCGCGCACGGCTCGCAGAAGCCCTTGCGCACCTTGCAGGAGCGGGTGTCCTGGTCGCAGTAGCTGGTGGCCGGGCACTCCTGGTCGGCCTTGCAGCCGGCGACGGACTCCACGCACAGGCCGGTGAAGTTGTTGCAGTAGACGTTCACGCCGCTCGGGTCGAGGTCGACGCAGTCCTGGTCGGAGGTGCAGATGCACTGGCGGCGGACGGGGTCGCAGCGCAGGTTGCCCACGACGCCGCCGTCGTTGCTGGCGCGGCACTCGTCGTCGACGGTGCACTCGCGGCCGACGTTCTGGGGAGCCGTTCCCGCGTCGCGGTAGACGGGCGGCTTGGGTGAGCTGCAGGCTGCACAGGCGAGAAGGGCCAACAGGAGCGAGCGCCGTAGCATCTGAGCAGACTCCGGGCAATGAGCGGTTTGAGAAGGGCAAGCTTTACCAGAGGGCGAAAGGCACGGTCAAACGGCCGCCGGCCGAGCTTCGGGCCGAGGGATCGGCTATGAATCAGCCGCCATGACACCGACCCAACGCCTGACCGAAGGGACCAAGGGAAAGATCGTCCTGGCCGTGCTGTGGGCGGCCCTGGCCGGCGCCCTCGTCGTCTTCCGCCACGTCCTGCTCCCGTTCGCCGTCGCCTTCGTCATCGCCTACCTGCTCGAGCCGCTGGTCTCGCGCATGGAGCGCTGGCGCATCAAGGGGCGCTCGCTGCCGCGCTGGGTCGCGGTGATCGTCCTCTACGCGGTCTTCTTCGTGCTGCTCTACCTGTTCGGCCGCGCGGTCTTCCCGCAGCTGTGGGGCGAGGTGGCGGCGCTCACGCGCAAGGGGCGCGACTTCTTCAACGGCCTGACTCCGGAGCGCATCAACGAGCTCGCCCAGCAGATAGAGACCTGGCTCTACTCCCGAGGCATCCCGGTGGAGCTCTCCGCGCCGGAGGGCGAGCCCAGCGGCCACTACGGCCTGAGCTTCGACGTCGAGCACTCCATCCGCCAGGGCCTGGAGCACCTCTCGGCCGCCTTGAAGTCGCACTTCTTCGACGCGGTCGGCCTGGCGCAGAAGCTGGTCGGCGGCGTGCTGGGCTTCGTCTTCCGCTTCTTCTTCATCCTGATGGTCGCCGCCTTCATGCTCATCGACTGGCGCCGGCTGGGCGCCTTCGCGCGCTCGCTCATCCCTCCGGAGCGGCAGGCGCTCTTCACCGAGCTCGTTTCGTCCATGGACGAGAAGCTCTCGGGGGTCGTGCGCGGGCAGGCCATCATCTGCGTCGTCAACGGCGTGCTCACCGCCATCGGCCTGCTGATCCTGCGGGTCCCGTTCGTCTTCGTGCTCTCGACCGTGGCCACCATCCTGTCGGCCATCCCCATCTTCGGGACGATCATCTCCAGCGTGCCCATCGTGCTGTTCGGGCTGACGCGCGGGGTCAAGACCGGGGTGGGCATCCTGCTGTGGATCATCGGGATCCACGCCTTGGAGGCCTACGTCCTCAACCCGAAGATCATGGGCGCGCACGCCCACATCCACCCGGTGGTGGTGGCCTTCGCGCTCCTCGCCGGCGAGCTGACCTTCGGCTTCGTCGGGGCGCTCTTCGCGGTGCCGGTCGCGGGCATCCTCATCTCCGTCTTCGAGCTCGCGCACCAGCGGGCGCTCAAGAAGCTTGAAGCCGTGGAGCCGCCACACCCCGGCCCCGAGGCCCGCTGACCCCGCTTCGCGCCCCATTGCCAGGATTGTCCGAGCGGCCGTGGCTGCGACGCAGCGCGGCAGGCGAACCGCTTTCCACACCTCGGCATCCAAGCAGCCCGTCAGTTCCCCGTCGTCGCCAGAGCGGAGTTGGCGTCCGTGCCACGGATGTCGTGGATCGGCGGCGAGGCAACAGGCAACGAAGAGGCGGAAGTCGTTGAGTTTTCGTGGACGAGGGCCGAGAGCAAGCGTGGGCACGCCCCCTGCAACGGCTGGGACGTGGCTGGGTGGTGGTGGAGAGAGATCATGACCTCCTGGAAGATCATCTTGGTGATGCTGGCAGTCCTGATTCCCGGTGGGTCGCTGGTCCTGCTGGCGATGGCGACCGCGAAGGCGCTCATGGCTGGCCGAGACCGCATGCTCAGACAGGCCGTTCCGGTCGTCCAACCGGTTTCAGCCAGCAGAGGCAATGGCTGACCTGAAGAGCGAGTAGCAGTGCCTCGAGCGAAGCGGGTTCCCGGCCGGTTCCGGGCGCCCGCTTCGGGTTTTTGGGTCGCCCATCTTTCGCAGCCAACGGGATGGCCCCTCGAAAACCCTCGTGAATTCAACGGCTAACAGGCCGGATTCCAGGGGCTCTGGGAACCGTCGGCCGGAATGCTGGGCTTGACGTTGGCCTCGGGCAACGCCTATACAGCCCCGCTTTCGGTCGAACCAGACCCCGGGATTTAATGAAGAAGAAGACGGGCCAGAAGGCAGCCTCCCGCCCCCGCGCAAGCCGTGTGTCCCAGGCCGCGCAGGTGGCCGAGCCCGTGGCAGACGGCCCGTTCACCGCCGAAGAGCGGGCGACCATCGCCTTCTTCAGTGTGGAGGGAATCGGGCCCAAGACCCTCAAGAAGATCCGGGACGCCTTCGGGTCCCTGGCGCAGGCGCTGCGCGAGCCGGGCGAGAAGATCGCCCCCTACCTCAACAACGATCAGGTGCGGCAGGCGTTCCTCACCGCCGGGGACCACGCCGCCCTCGCCGACCGCGTCCTGGCCCGGTCCGACGAGCTGGGAATCCGGGTGCTCTTCCCTGGCCGGCCCGGCTGGCCGCGGCAGTTCGAGGAGTCGGCCGGCTTCCCGCCCCTGCTCTACGTCAAAGGTGAGTTCGACCCCGACGCCCTGCGCGTGGCCATCGTCGGCTCGCGGGACACCGACCTGTACGGCGAGCAGCTCTCGGGCTTCTTCGCTTCGGCGCTCTCCGACCGTGGGATCAGCATCGTCTCCGGCGGCGCGCGGGGCATCGACCGGGCAGCCCACGCGGAGTCGATGAACGAGGCGGGCGGGACCATCGCGGTGCTCGGCTGTGGGGTCGACGTCGTCTACCCGCGCGAGAACGAGCTCCTCTTCCAGCAGCTCGAGCGGAAGGGCGCGCTGGTCAGCCACTTCCCGCCGGGGACGCCGGCCGTCGCCCAGAACTTCCTGGTGCGCAACCGGGTCATCGCCGCGCTGGCGGACGTCACGCTGGTGGTCCGCGCGGACGCCGACTCGGGCTCGCTGAGCACCGCCATGGCCGCCATCGAGCTGCGCCGCCCGGTGTTCGCCATCCCCGGCGACGTGACGCACCCGCTCGCGGCCGGAAGCAACGGCCTGCTCGAGAACGCGCTGGCTCGCGCCTGCACGGGGCTGGCACCCATCGCGGGGGCGCTGGGCATCGAAGGCGAGGATTGGCCGACCCTGGCGATGCCGGGGCGGGAGCGCAAGGAGTACAAGGTCCGCTCGAACGCCCCCCCTCCGAGGCTTGCGCCTCCCCAGCGGCGCGCCGAGGTTCCCGAGGAGCTTCGGCCCATCTGGGAAGCGCTCGGCAAGCGGCCGGTCCAGTTCGACGAGCTGGTGGAGTCGACCGGGCTCGAGGCGGCGACGCTCGCCAACGCGCTCGTCCGCCTGGAGCTCCTGGGGTTGTGTGAGGAGCGAGCGGGGAAAGTTTTTGCGCGCACCTAGAGGTTGCCTCGGGGTCGCGCCGATGTTCAGGAAGCCGATGCAGTCGCAGCAGCTGCAGTGGGGTCGGAAGGGAAACGAGGGTTAGAGAAAAGCCATGGCCAACTACCTGGTCGTCGTCGAGTCTCCTGCCAAGGCCAAGACCATCAAGAAGTACTTGGGCACCGACTACACGGTGAAGGCCTCGGTCGGTCACGTCAAAGACTTGCCCAAGAGCAAGCTCGGCGTGGACATCGCCAAGAACTTCGCTCCGGTCTACGAGGTCTCGCAGGGCAAGAACCAGGTGCTCAAGGAGATCAAGACGGCCGCCAAGAAGGCCGACATGGTCTACCTGGCCACCGACCCTGATCGCGAAGGGGAGGCCATCGCCTTCCACATCGCCGAGGAGCTGGGCGGCTCCGACCACGTCAAGATCTGCCGGGTGATGTTCAACGAGATCACCAAGCGCGCCATCCAGGAGGCGATCAAGAACCCCCTGAAGCTGGACGAGAAGAAGTTCGACTCGCAGCAGGCCCGCCGCGTCCTGGACCGCCTGGTCGGCTACCAGAATCAGCCCCATCCTCTGGAACAAGATCCGCCGCGGCCTGTCCGCCGGCCGCGTCCAGTCGGTGGCCGTCCGCCAGGTGGTGGAGCGCGAGCGCGAGATCCAGGCGTTCATCCCGCAGGAGTACTGGACGCTCGACGCCCGCCTGGCCGGCAAGATCCCGCCGGAGTTTTTGGCCAAGCTCGTCAGAGATCGGCGGCAAGAAGGCCGAGCTCAAGGACGAGAACACGACCCGCAGCCTCGTCTCCGACTTGGAGAAGGCCAGCTTCGTCGTCGAGAAGGTCGAGAAGAAGGAGCGCCGCCGCAACGCCCCGGCCCCCTACATCACCAGCAAGATGCAGCAGGACGCGGCCAACCGCCTGCACTTCACCGCCAAGAAGACGATGACGCTCGCCCAGCGCCTGTACGAAGGCATCGAGCTGGGCGAGGAGGGCGCGGTCGGCCTCATCACCTACATGCGTACCGACTCGACGCGCCTGTCCCAGGACGCCATCGACGAGGTGCGCAAGTTCATCGGCAAGGAGTACGGCAAGGACTTCCTGCCCGACGAGCCGAACGTCTTCAAGACCAAGAAGAGCGCCCAGGACGCGCACGAGGCCATCCGGCCCACCTCGCTCGCCTGGACTCCCGACAAGGTGAAGAACTACCTCGAGCGGGACATGCTACGGCTCTACAAGCTCATCTGGGACCGCTTCGTCGCCTGCCAGATGCTGCCCGCGGTCTACGACCAGACCACCGCCGACATCGGCGCCGGCCACTGCACCTTCCGCGCGACCGGCAGCCGCCTCAAGTTCGCCGGCTACCTCTCGGTGTACGGCGAGAAGACCGAGGCCGAGGAGGAGCCGGCCAAGGCTGCCGACGCCGAGGACGAGGGCGAGGAGAACAAGGAGATCCCGCCGCTGGAGAAGGGCGAGGCGCTGCACCTCAAGAAGATGCTGCCCGACAAGCACTTCACCCAGCCGCCGCCCCGCTTCACCGAAGCCTCGCTGGTCAAGGAGCTCGAGGAGCGCGGCATCGGCCGGCCGTCGACCTACGCCTCCATCCTCTCGGTCATCCAGGACAAGGAGTACGTCAAGAAGGAGGAGACGCGCTTCAAGCCCACCGAGCTGGGCCTGCTCGTCACCGACGAGCTGGTGCGCGCCTTCCCGCGCGAGATGGACGTCACCTTCACCGCCGGCCTCGAGGAGAAGCTCGACGAGATCGAGGAGGGGAAGTTCGGCTGGGTCAAGGTGCTCAAGGAGTTCTACGAGCCCTTCGCCAAGAGCCTCGAGGCGGCCAGCGCCAACATGCGCGACGTCAAGCGCGAAGAGGTCAAGACCGACCTCAAGTGCGAGAAGTGCTCGCACCCCATGGTCATCAAGTGGGGCAAGCTGGGCCGCTTCCTGGCGTGCAGCAACTACCCCGAGTGCAAGTCCACCAGCGACTTCAAGATGAGCGAGGACGGCAAGGTCGAGGTGGTCAGCGAGCTCCCGTCGGGCGAGACCTGCCCGAACTGCGGCAAGCCGATGATCATCAAGAACGGCCGCTTCGGACGCTTCCTGGCTTGCAAGGCCTACCCGGACTGCAAGACCACCAAGCCGTTCAGCAGCGGAGTGACCTGCCCGGAGTGCAAGGAAGGCCAGCTGGCCGAGCGCAAGAGCAAGCGCGGCAAGGCCTTCTGGAGCTGCACCAAGTACCCGGCCTGCAAGTTCGCGGCGTGGGACCGGCCCCTGCCTGAGCCCTGCCCCAAGTGCGGCTCGACCTACCTCCTGGCCAAGTACACCAAGAGCGAGGGCGAGGTCATCGTCTGCCCCAACAAGGAGTGCGACTACAAGCGCGCCGGCCAGGAGCAGGAAGAGGCTTAACCGCGCGGCATTTCAGGTCGAAAAGGGGGAGGGCACGCGCAGGGTCGCGGCCTTGACACCCCGAGGACCACGCTGGTAGAAATCCGCAATTCCGAAAGGTTTTTTGCCCTCCGCTCCATGGGCCGAACGCCTGCGCGGGGGCACCAGCTTCAAACGGAACGAAATCTCGGATTCACGCGAAAGGGTGCGGTGAGATGAGCGACATCCTGGACAGCGTCGGCGTGGTGCTGGCTGCGGCCGCGGCCAACAAGAACTTCCTCGACAGCGCCAAGGAATTCATCGAGGAGGGCGGCCCCTTCATGTGGGTCAACGTCGGCTCGCTGTCGGTCGCCCTCGCCATCATCATCGAGCGCGTCATCCGCTTGATGTTCACCTACAACCTGAACGCGCCGCCGTTCATGGAGCAGATCACCAAGCTCGTGCTCACCGGCAACGTCGACCGCGCCGTCAAGCTCTGCTCGGCCGCCCCGACCGCCGCCCTGGCCCGCGTGGTCCGCGCCGGCCTGACCCGCGCCAACCGCGGCGAAGCTCGAAGTCGCCAAGGCCGTCGAAGAGTCGATCATGGAAGTGACCCCGTCGCTGCAGAAGCGCATCGGCGCGCTCTGGTCGCTGGCGAACATCGCCACCCTGCTCGGGCTGATCGGAACCATCATCGGCCTCATCGGCGCCTTCCGGTCGCTGGGTGCGGTCAGCGCCGACAAGCGCTCCGAGGTCCTCTCCAAGGGCATTTCGGAGGCCATGAACAACACCGCCTTCGGTCTGTCCATCGCCGTGACCTGCATCGTCGCCCACCTGATGCTCAACGGCCGGTCTAAGGCGATGATCGAAGAGGTCGAGCTCAACTCGCTCAAGCTCGAGAACCTGCTGGCGCGCAAGAACGCCGGCGAGACCAACCCGATGGACTTCGAGCAGAAAGCGTCCTAGGCCGTAGGCTTTAGACCTTAGGCTGTAGGGCCTAGAAGAACCGGGCGCTGGCGCCGCTGTCCAAACCGGTCAGATGCAAGGTCGAGGTCGTCGCGATGGCGTTCCACTTCTCAAAGCGCAAGCTGCGGCCCAAAGAGCCCGAGGAAGTGGGCGAGCTGAACATCGTCCCCTACCTCGACATCATGATGAACCTCATCATGTTCATGCTCTTGAGCATGACCGGGCTCATCTCCTTCGGCGTCCTCAACGTCTCCTCGCCCAAGTTCGCCGACCCGGGTGCGGTCAGGGCGCAGGCCAATGAGGACCCCAACAAGCCCAAGCTCCTGCTCACGGTGCTGGTGAGCGACAGGGGCTTCTTCATCGCCGGCGAGGGCGGCGTCCTCGGCCAGACCGGCGCCACCGCCGACTCCTCCGGCGCACCGACGATTCCGAAGAAGCCCAACGGCGAGTACGACTACACGTCCCTCACCACCAAGATGACCGAGATCAAGAAGGTCTTCCCCGACGAGAGCAAGGCCATCCTCGGGGCGGACGCGAAGGTCCCGTACGAGACCCTGGTGCGGACGATGGACGCGGTGCGCGAGAACCCGGCCCAGCTCATCGAGGGCAAGCCGATGACGCTCTTCTTCGACGTCTCGCTGACGGTGATGTAGCGCGGAGCTGACGATGGCGGACAACTCCAATCCCCTGGACCCCAGCGTCGCTCCCTCCGCCAACCCGGCCGAGGGTGAAGTCCCCGAGATCTCCGAGGAGCAGCGCTCCCGGATGACCTACAAGAAGCTGATCCGCCGCAAGCGCCGCAAAGAGCGCGAAGCCGCGGGCGAGATCCGCGAGCTCAACATCACCGCGATGATGGACATGATGACCATCATCCTGGTCTTCCTCCTCAAGAGCTATTCGGCCACCAGCGTCAACATGGCCTCCTCCGGCGACGTCGCGCCGCCCATCAGCACGACCCGCCTGGCTCCCAAGGACACCGTCAGCGTCACCGTCACCCGCTGCAGCCCCGGCCCCGAGAAGGCCTGCCGCGTCGGCTCCGGCGCGCTCATGGTCGGCGACAAGACCATCTTGCAGTACGAGGGCGACGCCTTCCCGGCCAACGTCAAGGTGGGCGGCGAGACCGGCCTGCTCGTCGAGCCACTGCGCGAGGCGCTGCAGAAGGAAGTCGACAAGATCAAGTACATCGCCCAGTACAACCCGGCGGTGCAGTTCACCGGAGAGCTGTCGGTCGTCGGCGACCGCAACATGCCCTACCGCATGCTCACCGAGATCCTCTACACCGCCGGCCAGGTGGAGCTCGACAGCTACCGCTTCGTCGTCATCAAGCGCGAGGGCAGTGGCGGCGAAGGCGGTGCTCCTGCCGCGGGCGGCGAAGGCTGACCCGGGACAATCAACCCGTTCGTTCGAGGGCTCGCCCGCAGGCGGGCCCTCGTCATGTGCGGGGATCGGGCTGCGAGGGCTACAGCGTCGGCGCCCGCATCACCCCGACGCGCTCCTCTTCGCGCCGGGCGGCGCACTCCGCGTCCAGGGTGGCGTAGGGCAGCACTTCCAGGCGCTCGATGGGGATGTCTCCCCCGCACTCCATGCACTCGCCATAGGTCCCGGCGTCGATGCGGTCCAGCGCCGCGTCGATCTGCGCCAGCTCCCGGTCGTGGTTGTCGGAGACCTGGTTGAGCGTGTACTCGACGTGATCCGCCTGGGCGCCTTCCTCGTATTCGGGGTCGGTCCGGCCCTCGCGCACCTCCTGGACTCCTCGCTCTGCTGCACGGCGGCTCCGCTGGATCTCGGCGCGCCGGCGCTGCAGGCGCTGCTTGAAGTAGGTCAGCTCACGTGGATCCATGCGACCTCCGATGGGGCAAACGCCAAGCCGGCTGCCCGACCAGCCCACCCGCGACCCCACCATCGGCAGCCGGCCCGGCGACGCGCCCTGGCACGAACGCTAAGGACGCACGGGGGGCGCGACAACCAGGGCGGAATGCTGCTGGCGAGACGCGGCGGGACGGGGAGACAGGCGCTTGCCTGCTCGACCTGCTGCTGACGGTCGACTTGGGTTCGGAGCGGGCCGCGGGCGCGGTCACTGCGCAGGGCTGATGGAGGCCCGCGCGCTCACGCTTGCGGCTCAGGCGTGCTTGCGCACGACCTCTTCGATCACCCGCACCGCGTCCTCGCACTTGTCGGTCGCGTGCTCGAGGATCTCGAGGATCTCCTTCCACTTGATCAGCTCGATCGGGTCGGTGACCTCGGCGAACAGCGCGGCGATGCCCCGGCGCAGGACCTTGTCGGCGTCCGTCTCGAGCTTGTGGACCTCGCGGCAGTGGACCAGCACGCCCTCGGCGGTCCGCGAGGAGCGCAGCGCGGTGACGGCCTTCTCGGTCGCGACGGCCAGGGCCGCGAGCAGCCGGGACAGCTCGTGCGCCTCGGGGCGCACCTTCTGAGCCTGGTACATCACCAGCTTGTGCGAGACCGTGTCGCAGGCGTCGAGGATGTCGTCGAGCGCCTCGATGAGCCCGCGGATCTCCGAGCGGTCGAAGGGTGTCGCCAGGTTCTTGTTGAGCGTGTCGACCACCGTCGCCGTGGCCTTGTCGCCCGCCTGCTCGAACGACTCGATCTCGGGGACGAACTTGGCGAAGTCCGCCGGCGTCTCGAGCATCTTCTGCAGCTTCGCGGTCGCCTGGATGCCGGCCTGGATGCAGGCGTCGAAGGCGTCGAAGAAGACCATCTGCTTCGGCATGATGCGCAGCATGCGGGCGTTCTCCGTGGCGGACAGACCGTCCGCCAGATACCACGCGGAGCGTCCAACCGCCAGCCCCGACCGCCCGGGAGGCGCCGCTCTCCGAGGCCCGCGAACCTCGGGGCGCTCTGCGTTGTCCATGCCAGAAGCGGGGTGCTAGAGTCCGCGCCCCTCGGAAAAGGAGCGTCTCAGGCCGCGATGCAACAGCCGCCCATCACCATCGTCGGGGCAGGTCTGGCGGGCTCGGAAGCGGCCTGGCAGCTGGCCAGCCGCGGCGTCGCCGTCCGCCTGGTCGAGATGAAGCCCACCCGTAGGTCCCCGGCGCACGCGCTGGACGGACCCGCCGAGCTCGTCTGCTCGAACTCGCTGCGCTCCGACAATCCAGAGAACGCCGTCGGCCTGCTCCACGAGGAGCTGCGCAAGTCCGGCTCGCTCGTCCTGCGCTGCGCCGACGCGACGCGCGTCCCGGCTGGCGACGCCCTGGCCGTCGACCGCGAGAAGTTCTCCAAGGCGGTCGAGCAGGCGCTCTCGTCCCACCCGCTCATCGAGCTCGTCCGCGAAGAAGCAGTCCGCCTGCCCGAGCCGCCCGCTCCCGCCATCGTCGCCACCGGGCCTCTGACCTCCGACGCGCTCGCCGCGGCCATCGCCGAGCTGGCCGGGGATCGCCTCGCGTTCTACGACGCCATCGCGCCCATCATCTCCGCCGACTCGGTGGACATGACGATCGCCTTCAAGGCCTCGCGCTGGGGCAAGGGCGGCGGCGACGACTACCTGAACCTGCCGCTCGACAAGGCGCAGTACGAGGCCTTCGTCCAGGCGCTGCTCGAGGGCGTCAAGGTCGAGCCGCACGGGTTCGAGAAGCCCAAGTACTTCGACGGCTGCCTTCCCATCGAGGTCATGGCGGAGCGCGGGCCCAAGTGCCTGGCCTTCGGCCCCATGAAGCCCATCGGGCTGACCGACCCGCGCACCGGCCGCAGGCCCTACGCGGTGGTCCAGCTTCGAAAAGAGGACGTGGCGGGCACGGCCTACAACCTCGTGGGCTTCCAGACGCGGCTGACCTGGCCGGAGCAGAAGCGCATCTTCAAGACGCTGCCCGGGCTGGCCAACGCCGAATTCCTGCGGCTGGGGCAGGTGCACCGCAACACCTTCCTCGACGCCCCCAAGCTGTTCTCGGCGGACCTGTCGCTCAAGGAGCGGCCGTACCTGTTCTTCGCGGGGCAGATCACCGGCGTCGAGGGCTACGTCGAGTCGGCGGCGAGCGGGCTGTTCACTGCGCACGCGCTCCTCGCCCGCCTGCGCTCGACGCCCTTCGACGCGCCGCCCGCGGGCACGGCGTTGGGGGCGCTGGTCGGGCACGTCACCGGAGCCGCGCACCCGCCGGACTACGACTACCAGCCCTCGAACGTGACCTTCGGCCTCTTCCCGCCACTCTCCGAGCAGATCAAGAAGCACGACCGGCGCGCGAAGCTGCTCGAGCGGGCGCGCGCGAGCTTCGACGACTGGCTGAAGAAGAACCCCGCAGCTCCCACCGGACCGCAGCCATGAACTCCAAGCGCCAAGCCCTCGCCGTCTCTGCTGCTGCCTTCGCCCTCGCGCTCGCCCTGGCCGGGTGCAGCAAGCCGCCGTCCAAGCCCAAGGGGATCGGCAAGCAGCTGGTGCCGGTGGCCGCGCGCAACCTGACGCTCGCGCCCGGCAACACCCTGGTGTTCGTCGGAGAGATCGCGCCGTCGCAGGAGAAGGACGTCCCGGAAGGTGTCTACCAGGGCATCCTCACCACCATCCCGGTGGCCGGCGGCGTTCCCCGGCAGCTGGGCGGCGGCGTCTCGACGCTGGAGGACGGCTACGGCATCTCGCCCGACGGCAAGTTCGTCGCCTACCTGCAGGGCTTCCGCTTCCGCGAGCAGGCCGGCAACTTGAACGTCGCGCCGTTGCCGACCGGCGACGCTCGCACCGTCGCCCCCGACGCGAAGTACTACAAGTTCTCGCCCGACAGCCGCTGGCTGGGCTACGTCGCCGGCGGCGAGATGCACCTGCTCGACCTGGCGGCGCAGCCGGGGCCGGGCGCCGACCGCCTGGTGGCGACGAGCGCCGCGACCTTCGAGTTCTCGCGGGACTCCAAGCACCTGCTCATCCGCCGGCCGGTCGCGGCGGGGGGCGATCTGCTCCTGGCCAAGGTCGAGGGCGGAGCGGAGCCCTCGAAGCTGGGCGAGCTGGTCGGCGACTACGCCTTCTCCGCCGACTCCTCCAAGGTGGCCTTCATGGCGCGCAAGGGCGGACCGTCCAAGCCTTACGGATTGTTCCTGGGCCCCGTCGGCGGGCCGTACGAGAGCGTGGGGCAGGGCGTCTCGGCCTTCACCTTCTCCAGCGACAGCCAGTGGGTCGCCTTCACCGACGGGATGGGCGAGAAGCTGGGGACCTTGGACCTGCAGCTGGTGCCGGCTTCCGGCGGCCCGGTCAAGCAGGTCGGCGAGAACGTCGTCGAGTACCGCTGGTCGCCCAACTCGAAGGCCATCGCGCTGCGCGAGAACAACGAGGACAAGGGCAAGCGCTGGACGGCCATCAAGGTCGCCAAGGTGCCGGGGGTCGTCGTGCACACCAGCAGCTGGGTGCCGCACAAGGACATGGACAAGATCCCCATGATCTGGAGCGGCGACGGCGAGCACCTGGCCTTCGTCCACCTCGTACCCAAGCCCGAGCCGATGGTGCACCTCTACCAGGTGGCCGAGACGGGCGGCGACGCGAAGGTCGTGGCGGACTGGGTCTTCGGGTTCCAGTACTCGCCCGACAGCCGGGAGCTCTGGTACCGGGCCAACTGCACCCGCGCCGGCCGTGAGTGCGAGCTCGTCGCCTCCAACGCCTCCGACCTCACCGTCCCGGCGCGCAAGCTGGCGCTCGGCATCGCCACCTTCAAGCCCAACGCCAAGGGCGACCGGCTGCTGCTCACCTACGCTCGAAGCGACACCAAGTCCAACGGCCCCGAGGCTCCGGCGGATCTCGGCTGGATCGACTTGAACTCCAAGGGGACGAGCAAGGGCGTCGACCAGTACGTGATGCCCGGGGCGTCGTGGGCCGACGACACCGGCTCGCAGGCCATCTACATCGTCGGCGAGCGCAAGCGCGAAGGCGTCTACGTCGCCGAGATCAAGTAGCCGACCAGGCTTCACGCTACAGGCCCCAGGCTTTTGGCCATTGGGCGCCCGGCTCCGAATCCTGCCGACAAAGTTCCTATTGGCGACAGAGTTCCTTGTCAGCCTGGACGCACCCGTCTAGGCTGTGCCGACCTTTTCCCCAGCGCCCACGCCCGGTTGCAACGCGTGGACGCCAAAAAACGCACCCCGCGCAGTCTGGCGGGCGTGGAAGCCCGCCGCTCCCCCATCGCGAGGACTCATGGACGCCTCCCCGAGCAAGCGAAGCAAGCTCCTGCCCTCCAACGCCTACACCAAGCTCGAGCCCGGAACGACCTACCAGCCCATCGTGCCCGCTGGCGAGAAGCGCGCCGAGGTCACCAAGTGGTCGGTCGCGATGGGCCTGGGCATGGTCGTGCTCTGGTCGGCGGCCTGCATCTACATGGCCCTGAAGGCCGGCAACGCCATCGAGGCGGCCATCCCCATCGCGGTGATGGCCATCTTCTTCGGCAAGCTGCGCAAGACGCGCTCGACCATCCTCGAGAACGTCATCGTCCAGTCCATCGGCCAGGCTTCGGGCGTGGTCGCCGCCGGCGCCGCGTTCGTCATCCCCGCGCTCTACATCAACCAGCTGCAGCCCAGCTGGTGGCAGATCTTCCTGGCGTGCGCCATCGGCGGCTTCCTGGGCGTCGCGCTGATCATTCCGCTGCGCAAGTACTTCGTGAAGGACCTGCACGGCGAGCTGCCGTTCCCCGAGGCGACGGCGATCAACGAGATCCTCTGCTCGGGCGAGAAGGCAGGGAAGGGCGCCGGCAAGGTGCTGCTGCTCTCCATCGGCCTGGGCGCGGCCTACGACTTCCTGGCCGACACCGTGGCCGCCTGGAACGCCAAGATCTCGCTCAACACGCTGTTGGGCGGCGACATCGGCAAGAAGCTCTCCGCCGTGCGCCTGGAGCTGACCTGGGACAGCCTCGCCGCGCTCTTCGGCCTGGGCTACATCATCGGCCTGCGCTACGCGGCCATCATCGCCGCCGGCAGCGTGCTGGCGTACCTGGTCATGGTGCCGCTGGTGTACCTGTTCGGCAGCCACGTCCCCGAGTTCACCTACGCCGGGACCACCTACGTCATCGCCAAGATGAGCGCGGCGCAGGTCTTCGCCAAGTTCGTCAAGCCCATCGGCATCGGCGCCATCGCGGTGTCGGGCCTCATCGGCATGATCCGCATGGGCAAGATCATCGCCGGCTCGGTGTCGTTGGGTTTCAAGAGCATCGGCGGAGCCAAGAAGGTCGAGGGCAGCGTCGAGCGCACGCAGCACGACATGGACGCCAAGAACGTCCTGCTCATCCAGGGCATCACCGCCATCGCCATGGGCGCGCTCTTCCTGGTCGTCTCGCTGCAGGGTGGCCAGTACAGCGCCGGCAAGTCCATCGCCTTCGCGGTGGTCGGCATGGTGGTCGGCTTCCTGCTCAGCTTCCTGTTCACCCCGGTCGCCGCGCAGGCCATCGCCACCGTGGGCACCAACCCGGTCTCGGGCATGACGCTCATCACCCTGGTCATCGCCGCGGCGGTGATGTCGACCGTGGGCCTGTCCGGCAAGGCCGGCATGTTCATCGCGCTGGTCATCGGCACGGCGGTCTGCACTGCGCTGTCGACCTCCGGCGCGCTCATCAGCGACTTCAAGATCGGCTACTGGATCGGCGCGACGCCCAAGCAGCAGCAGCGCTGGAAGTTCGCGGGCATCATCGTCGCCTCGCTCGCCGTGGCGTTCATCATCCCGGTCATGGACCGCAGCTACCACTTCCTGGTGCAGGACGCGACCGGCGCCTGGGTGTCCAACAGTGAGGTCCTGCCGGCGCCGCAGGCCAACATGCTGGCGGCCATCGTCAACGGCCTGATGAGCAACGCCGAGCAGCCCATCCTGCTCTACAGCCTGGGTGGCCTCATCGCCATCCTGCTCTACATGGCGGGCGTGCCGATGCTGGCGTTCGCGCTGGGCATGTACCTGCCCATCTCCATCAACCTGACCGTGCTGGCCGGCGGCTTCGTCAGCTGGCTCGTGGGCAAGACCGGCAAGACCAAGGAAGTGCAGGCCTCGCGCGCCGAGCAAGGCACGCTCATCGCCTCGGGCCTCATGGCCGGCGCGGCGCTCATCGGCATCGTCTCCGCCGTGACGCGCCTGCCGGAAGTGGGGGCCCCCATCCGCTTCCTGGGCCTGGGCGAGAAGTACGCCATCGAGCGCAAGTACAGCTCGGTGCCCAAGGACCCGGTTCTGGCCAAAGCGATGGAGGGGTGCAAGGACATGGGAAGAGAGGCAGCGGCAGTCGACCCGACCTGCCAGAAGGTGGCCGAGCTGGCCAAGGCGGCCGATGTCTGCAACGCGCTGACCGAGAGCGCCTCCGCGGCGGACGTGAATTGCCAGAAGCTGGAGATGGGCGACATGCTGCTCGCGGCCAGCGACTGGTGCGGCAGCAAGGAGCCCCGCAAGGAGATCAAGGGCTTCGACTCGGGCACCTGCTCGAGCATCGCGTGGCACGGAGGCGCGACTGGGCAGTGGATCAGCTTGTTCGCCTTCATCGGCCTGGGGTTCCTGTGCTTCTACCTGGCCAAGAAGGGCGCCGACTGGGAGTTCGCGGAGCAGGCCGAGCAGGACAAGGCCGAGGCGGCGGCGGCGGCGGAGAAGAAGCCGGCGGCATAGGGCCGAGCCTCACCCCCTGACCCCCTCTCCGGCTTCGCGGAGAGGGGGAACTCGGCTCGATGCCCCGAGGCGACTTCACCGCAGGCGAGGCTCACCCCTGACCCCTCTCCCGGTTCGCGGAGAGGGGTGACTTCCTTCATGAGATTGCCGTGCTTCGTCGTCTTCGGCTTCGGCCAACCGTGCCGAGGCCAGCGGGAGGCATGGCCAAAGCCAAAGAGGACGAAGCTCGGCAATTCCGAAGAAGCAGCTGGAGAGTGGGGCGGGTGAGGCACGCCTGCGTCCGGGGTGGAGTCGCCTCGGTGCCTCGAGCCGAGTTCCCCCTCTCCGTCCCGTCCTGAGCTTGTCGAAGGAGAAGCCGGAGAGGGGGGCAGGGGGTGAGGCGCGCCTCACTCGAACAGCGAGTCGAGCACCGCCTTGAAGCGCTGCTCCACCACCGACCGCTTGACCTTCAAGGTCGGCGTCAGTTCCCCGGTCTCCTGCGACCACTCGCGGTCGAGCAGCGCGAACTTCTTGATGGTCGCGTAGGAAGGCTGCGTGGCGTTGAGCGCGTCCACCGCGGCCTGGATGCGCGCGCGGACCAGAGGATCGGTCGCCAGCTGCGCCGGCGTCTCCGCCTGAATCTTGTGCTGCTCGGCGAACCGCTTGGCGTTCTCCGCCGAGAGCGTCAGCAGCGCGGCGACGTACTTGCGGCCCTCGCCGTGCACCGAGACCTGCCCGATGAGCGGCTCGGTCTTGAGCGCGTTCTCCAGCATCGCCGGGGCCACGTACTTGCCGCCGCTGGTCTTGATGAGGTCCTTCTTGCGGTCGGTGATCCGCAGGTAGCCGTCGGCGCCAATCTCCCCGATGTCGCCGGTGCGCAGCCAACCGTCGGAGGTGAGCGCCGCCGCCGTCTCCTCGGGCAGCTTGTAGTAGCCCTTCATGATGGTCGGCCCGCGCAGCATCACCTCGTCGTCGTCGCCCAGCTTCACCTCGACGTCGGGGAAGGCCGGGCCCACGGTGCCGATGCGGTTGCCGCCCAGCACGTTGGCGTGGGTGGGGGCGCAGGTCTCGGTCAGCCCGTAGCCCTCGAGGATGTTCAGCCCGCACAGCTCGAAGAAGTAGGCGATCTTCGGGGAGAGCGGCGCGCCGCCGGAGATGAAGGAGCGGACCTTGCCGCCGAACTTGGCGTTCAGCTTCTCGGTGATCGCGCCGAAGATGACCCGTCGCAGCAGCAGCCACTCCGGGTGGTAGTAGTTGCGGCCCATCGCCCGGGCCGCCGCGTACTCCTCGAAGTGCTGCATGGCGCGGCGGAAGAGCACGCCCTGCAGGCCGGGCTTGGATCCTCCATCGGCCAGCACCTGGTTGTAGGCCTTCTCGAAGACCCGCGGCACGGCGGGCAGGATGGTCGGCTTGGTCTCCGCCGCGTTGGCCAGGAGCTTCTCGATGGACTCGGCGAAGACGACGGACGTGTCCTGGGCCGCCCAGCAGCTCTCGATGGCCCGCGCGAAGGAGTGCGCCAGCGGCAGGAACAGCATCACCTGGTCGCCGGGCTGCAGGATGGGCTGCTGCATCACCGCGTAGGACTGCGCGACCCAGTTCGCGTGGGTGAGCATCACGCCCTTGGGCGTGCCCATCGTCCCGGAGGTGTAGAGGATGCAGGACAAATCGCCCGGTTGGATGGACAGGGCGCGCTTCTCGAGCGCGTCCGGCGGGGCCGAGGCCAGCGCCTGCTGGCCGCGCTGCTCGAGGTCTCCCAGGCCGATGAGCCGCTCCTCGGGCTTGGTCGCGAGGTCGAAGGCGACGTAGTGCTGCACGTCCGGGGTGCGAGCGGTGAACTCGCGCACCCGGCTGTAGCGGCCGGCAAGCCGCCCCTCGGCCTTGTCGTGGTCGACGACGACGACCTTCGAGCCGCTGTCGCGGACGATGTACTCGGTCTCCTGGGCGGTGTTCGAGGCGTAGATGGGCACGGTGACCGCGCCGGCGCCGAGGATGGCCAGGTCCATCAGGCACCACTCGAGCCGCGTCTGCGCGTACAGGCAGACCCGGTCGCCCGGCTGGACGCCCAGGCCCACCAGCGCCTCGGAGAGAGCGCGCACCCGGGCGATGACCTGGGCCCAGGTCAGGGTGACCCACTGGTCGCGCACCTTCAGCCGCGCCGACTCCCGGTCCGGGTGCTTGGCGTGGCGCAGGAACATCCGCACCAGGTTGGAGGCGTCCTCCCCAGCAGTGATTTCGAGCTTTCGCGTGGGCATTGCCGGCCTCCGCTAACCCCCAGGATGAAACGGTCGGGGAGTATAGGCGGACGCGCGTCAACCAAATGGAGAATTTTTCGGCCTGCTTCCGGGCTAGTTCAGCGGCAGGTCCGGCGTGGTGAACGCCGACCAGAGCCACCAGAGCAGGGCCAGGGCGCCCAGGATGCCCAGGATGATCTTGTTGCTGCGGTTGATGAGCGGGGGCGCCTCGGTCAGCGGGGCCACCGAGCGCGAGTCGTCCAGGACGCCAATGGTGTCGACCATCCAGTTCTGGGAGTCGCGCCAGCGCCCCACCACGGACTCCTCCGAGCTCTTGCCGATGAGGGCCGCGAGCTGGGGGTCGAAGGCGGACAGCTGCAGCTCGCTCGCCAGCGAGAGCACGTAGGTCAGCGCGGTGCGCAGCTCTTCCTCGGTGCCGCCGAAGGGGATGTCGAAGTCGGCGCCGCGGTAGCCGTCGGCGCCTTCCAGCTTGGACAGGCGAACCTCGACGCGGCCCTTCCCGTTCTTCAGGGTCCAGGGGCCCACGGGGATCGGGGTGGGCACGGAGGCCGCTGCAGCGGGGGCAGGGGAGGCTGCCGGTCCTGGCGCTGCCGTGGGCTCGTTGGACGGAGCCGACGGAGCCGACGGCGCGGAGGGGCTCTGCGCTGGAATCCCCGAGGCCACGGCCGCCTGGATCTTTTGCACCAGCGCTTCGAGCGCGACGGGTTGGTCGGGGGCGGGGGATCGCAGCAGGAGCTCGTAGCCCAAGTCGTCCTCGGTGGTTGGACGGGTCCCAGAGACCCGCGGAGCGCCGCCATTATAGTCGGCTGGCCCGGTCGGCCAGGGGTATACTCCCCGGCCTTTCGAGGACCACGGTATGCCGCTCCGCGTTGGCCGCTTCACGCTCCACGAAATCCGCGATTGCCGCTTCGCCGTCGACGGCGGGTGCATGTTCGGCCCGGTGGCGCGGACGGCGTGGGGCGCGCAGTACCCGCCGGACGCCGACAACCGGATCGGGCTCGTCAGCCGCTGCCTGCTCATCGTGGACGGAGAGCGGCGCATCCTGGTGGATACCGGGGTGGGCGACAAGATGACCGCCGAGGAGCAGAGCGCGTGGAAGCTCGACCGGTCCGAGTTCGACCTCGACCGCGAGCTGGCCCGCGCGGGGACGAGCCGCGCCGGCATCACCGACGTCATCCTCGCCCACCTCCACCGCGAGCACGCCGGCGGGCTGACCCGGCGCAGGGCCGACGGCGAGCTCGAGCTGTGCTTCCCCGAGGCGACCTTCCACCTGCAGCGCCGGCAGTTCCGCTGGGCCCACCACCCCACCGAGCGCGACGCGGGCAGCTACCTCGCCGAGGAGTGGACGGCGCTGGAGCAGTGCGGGCGCGTCCACCTGTGCGACTCGGAGATGGAGCTCTTCGAGGGCATCCAGATGGGCGTCAGCGAGGGGCACGCGGTGGGCCAGCAGATGGTGCAGATCGTCGCCGAAGACGCCTCGGTGCTGTGCTGTGGCGACCTCATCCCCACGGCCGGCCACCTGCGGACCGCTTGGCAGATGGCCTCCGACCTCTACCCGCTGACCGGCTTGGAGGAGAAGAAGATGCTCCTGGCGCAGGCGCTGGAGTCGGGCAGCATCCTCTTCCTCTGTCATGAGCCGCGCTTCGCGGCCTGCCGGCTGGCCGAGGACGAGGGCGGCGTCGTGGCTGGCGAGCCGGTGGAGCTCTAAGTGGGGAGGGGCGAGGTGCGGGATGCACGGTGGGTCGACAGCCCGGGATGCGCAGGATGACTGAGCCGACCGTCACCGTGACTCGACGTGGGGCCGACCGGTTCGCCGCCGGCCACCCGTGGATCTACCGCTCGGACCTGGCCAAGGAGCCCAAGCTCCCAGGCGGCGAGGTGGTCCGCGTCGTCGACCAGCGCGGCTGGTTCAAGGGCAAGGCGTTCTACTCGTCGAAGAGCCAGATCGCGCTGCGCCTGCTCTCGCGCGAAGACGTGGAGTGCGACCGCGCCTTCTTCGGCGAGCGCCTGCGCCTGGCCAAGGCGCTGCGCGAGACGGTGCTCCCCGGCGCCGACGCCTGGCGGCTCGTCCACGGCGAGGCGGACCTCATCCCCGGCCTGGTCGTCGACCGCTATGGCGACTACCTCTCGGTCCAGCTCCTGACCCAGGGCGCCGAGGCCCGCCGCGAGCTGTTCAAGGACCTGCTCCAGGAGATCTTCGAGCCCAAGGGCATCGCCGAGCGCAGCGACGCCAAGGTGCGGCTCCTCGAAGGGCTCGAGCAGCGCAAGGGCACGCTCGCCGGGCAAGTGCCGGAGCGGGTCGACTACCACGAGGGCGACATCCGGCTGCAGGCAGATCTGTTGGGTGGCCAGAAGACCGGCAGCTTCCTCGACCAGCGCGAGAACCACGTCGCCGTCGGCCGCTACGCGAAGGGCATCGGCCTCGACTGCTTCTCCTACGTCGGCGGCTTCGCGCTGCAGATGGCGAAGGGATGCCAGAAGGTGACCGCGGTCGAGATCAGCGACGCGATGGCGCCGCTCATCCGCGACAACGCCAAGGCCAACGGCATCGGCAACGTCGAGGTCGTGGTCGCCAACGCCTTCGACTTCCTCAAGGAGAAGACCGAGACCGCCGAGCGCTACGACACCGTGGTGCTCGACCCTCCGGCCTTCGCCAAGAACAAGCAGTCCATCGCGGCGGCCGAGCGCGGCTACAAGGAGATCAACCTCCGGGCGCTGCAGCTCTTGAACCCCGGGGGCATCCTGGTCTCGGCCAGCTGCTCCTTCCACATCGACGAGACGCACTTCGAGGAGATCCTGCGCAGCGCGGCCGCCGACGCGAAGCGCGACGTGCAGATCGTCGAGAAGCGCGGGGCGGGGCGCGACCACCCGGTGCTGCTCGGCGTCCGCGAGACCCGCTACCTCAAGTGCTTCATCCTGCGCGTTGCGTAGGCACGGGACCTAAACACCATGGCCAACACGCTCCTGTTCTTCCTGACCGACGAGGACGAGGTCGCCTTCTTCCGCGCCCTCGAGCCGCTCGACTTCGAGGTCTACCCGGAGGTGAGCCCCAAGGGCTACCAGCCGTTCAAGGCGAGCGCCGCCAACGCCTCCAAGCTGGAGGAGGAGGCGTACTACCTCGCCGCGCCGCAGTTCGGCGAGCTGGTCTGCCGCGAGGTCCGCAAGGGGCCGCACCGTGGGATGCTCAGCTCGACGAGGTGCGCTCCCCGGTCCTGCACTACGAGCGCTCGCGCGTGGACGAGGACGGCCAGCTGCGCTCCGGGAAGATCTGGGCCGAGCTGGGAGATCGCCGGCGACCGCCAGAAGCTGATGACCAAGCCCGACCTGCTCAGGGCCGCCTTCGACCGCGTGCGCAGCTACCTGAAGAAGCTGCACCACTCGGAGCCCAACGGGTACTTCATCGGCCACCACGCTGCCCGGAAGTTCAAGGAGGGGCTGGTGCTGCGCGAGGCGGGGCGCAAGGGCGAGACGGTGGTGCCCTTCAAGTAGAGGGCTTGTGCTATAAGTCCGCTCTCCAACGGAAGGACACCAACGTGTACCTCGGACAGGTCATCGGCACGGTGGTCGCGAGCACCAAGTACGAAGGGCTCGAGGGCCGCAAGCTGCTCGTCGTGCAGCCCCTGGATCACAACCGCGCTCCCACCGGGCCCTACGAGGTCGCGGTGGACGCGACCGCGCAGGCGGGCAGGGGAGAACTGGTCTTCCTGGTCGGCAGCCGCGAGGCGGCCCTGGCCCTCTCCCCGTCCTTCGTCCCCGTCGACTCCGCCATCGTCGGCATCGTCGACAGCGTGGACGCCAAGAGCCGGAGCGCCCAATGAGACTGTGCCGAGTGCTGGGGTCCGTGACCTCCACCATCAAGCTCGACTGCTTCAAGGGCCTCAAGCTCCTCGTCGTCGAGCCGATGGACGAGTCGGGCAAGCCCAGCGGCAAGAGCTTCCTCGCCGTCGACAAGGTCCAGGCCGGGGAGGGCGACAACGTCCTCGTCCTGAGCGAGGGCACCGGCATCCGCCAGCTGTTCGGCCTGCCCAAGACCGCCGACCTGCCCATCCGCAGCGCCATCGTGGCCATCGTCGAGCAGGTCGACGTGCCCGCGGCGCGAACCTAACGGAGCCGAAGGCATGCCTGCCCAAGTCCTGACGCCTCGCCTTCGCGCGCAGGCGGTGCTGCACTCCAAGAAGCTCCACGCGATGGGCTGGGTCGCCAACCACGACGGCAACCTCTCCATCCGCGTCTCCGGCGACCGGTTGCTCATCACTGCCACCGGCATCTCCAAGGCCGACATCGACGACCCGGCGCTGCTGATCACCGACCTCGAGGGCAAGGTGCTCGAGGGCCGCAAGAAGGCCTTCAGCGAGCTCGAGCTGCACATCGCCGCCTACAAGGTCCGCGACGACGTCGGCGCCGTCCTCCACGCCCACCCGCCGTACGCCACCGCCATGGGCGTCGCCGGCGCCTCGCTCGAGGTCTGTGTGCTGCCCGAGTTCCTGGTCAGCCTCGGCGCCGGCGTGCCGACCGCCCCGCTGGCGGTGCCCAAGAGCCCCGAGTCGCGCAAGGCCGTCACGGAGCTCTCGGCGAAGACCAACGCCATGCTGCTCGCCGGCAACGGCGTGCTGACCCTGGGCGACGACCTCAACCAGGCGTACCTGCGCATGGAGCTCGTCGAGCACTACGCGAAGATCGTCACGCTCGCCCGCCAGATGGGCGGCCTGCGCGAGCTCGCTCCGGACCAGGTCGCCAAGCTCCTCGAGGCGCGCCGCAAGGCCGGGCTCGAGCCGGGCGCCCCCAAGCCCTGATCCCGATGGCTGAGCAGCGCGACGCCGAGCGCGGTTCCAGGCTTCCCGGGACCGTCGTCGGCCTCGGCGTCACCAGCCTGCTGACCGACACCTCCAGCGAGGCCATCTTCCCGCTGCTGCCGGCATTCCTCGTGTCGCTGGGAGCGCCGTCGTGGTTCATCGGGCTGGTCGAGGGGCTGGCCGAGCTCGTCGCCAACGCGCTCAAGTACCTGACCGGGCTGCTCGCCGACCGCTTCGCGCGGCTCAAGCCGCTGGTCCTGGCCGGCTACAGCTTGTCGACGGCGGCCCGGCCCCTGGTCGCGTTCGCGGCGGCGCCGTGGCACGTGCTGCTCATCCGGTCCGTCGATCGGGTCGGCAAGGGCGTGCGGACCAGCCCCCGCGACGCGCTCATTGCCGCCGTGGCCGACCCGGCGATCCGCGGGCGGGCGTACGGCTTCCACCGCGCGATGGACCACGCCGGGGCGGCGCTGGGGACGCTGCTGGCGGCGGTGGGGCTCTGGGTGCTCGGCGCGACCGGAGGTGCCGGGCCGGAGGACGCGGAGAAGATGCGGACGGTCTTCCTCTGGGCCGCCGTCCCCGGCGTGATGGCGGTGGTGGCGCTGGCGCTCACGCCGGAGCCCGTGCGTGCCCCGCCGGAGCCTTCACCTCGAAAGGGCGGCGAACCGCTGCCACCGGCGCTCAAGCGTGCGCTGATCCCGCTGGTGCTGTTCGCGCTGGCCAACGCCACCGACGCCTTCCTGCTCGTGAAGGCAGCGAAGCTCGGGGCCTCGCCGGCGCTGGCACCTGTGCTCTGGCTCGTCCTGCATGTCGTGAAGGCCGCCACGGCGACCTTCGGCGGCCGGCTCGCCGATCGCCATGGCAAGCGAGCGGCGCTGGTCCTGGGCTGGTGCGTCTACGGCGTGCTCTGGAGCGCCGTCGGCCTGGTGGAGTCGATGGGCGTCCTCTTCGCGCTCACCGCCCTCTACGGGACCTCGCACGGGCTGGTGGAGGGCGCCGAGCGCGCGCTCATCGCCGACCTCGCTTCCGGCAAGGCCCGCGGAAAGGCGTTCGGGGCCTACAACCTCGTGATCGGGCTGGCCGCGCTGGCGTCGAGCACCGCCTTCGGCGCGGTCTGGGACCGCTTCGGCAGCGTCGCGGCGTTCGCGGGCTCGGGCGCCTTCGCCTTGCTGGCGGCGGCGGCGCTGCTCGTCCTGGTCCCTGCGCCAGAGGCTCGCTAGCGCTTCGCTGCGCCTCCCGTTACGGGAGGGGCATGTCTGGCCGCCTCCTCAGTGTCCTCAGCGCCTGCCTGCTCGAGAATCATCCTGGCCCTCACAGGTTGCATCCCGGTGGCGGCGCCTCGGCCCGACGCGGTCCCCACGACCGAGCGCGGAGAAGAGGCCCGCCGCCTCGTGGACAACGGAGCCTTGCTCGTCGACGTCCGCACCCAGAGCGAGTTCGAGGCTGGGCACGTCCAGGGCGCCATCAACGTCTCGGTCGTCGGGCTCGCCGACCGGCTGGCCGAGCTCGGACCCAAGGAGCGGCAGGTGATCGTCTATTGCCGCAGCGGGCACCGCTCCGCGGCCGCGGCTGCCATCCTGCGGGACGCCGGGTTCGCGCGCGTCTTCGACCTGGGGTCCATCAAGAACTGGTAGGCGCCTGCGCCGAGGGAGGCTGCGGCCCGAGGTAGCCGGGGCGGCGCCGATGTGGCACAACGTCCGCCCGTGAACCCTGGCTCCCGAGCCCAGAGCGCCCTTTGGTCGGCCGCCCGAGCGATCGCCTCGAGGCCCGTGCTGCTCACGCTCGGGTTCGCCTCGCTCTACCTGGCCACCTTCGACAGCGACACCGGCTCGCCCGACGAGAACAACCGCTACGGGTTGGGCGTGGCCCTCGCCCGCAACGGCCTGCAGGCGCTCAAGAGCTCGGGCGGGATCTCGAAGTACCCGCCGCTCCAGTCGCTCCTGGCCTCGCCGCTGATGAAGCTCGGCCTGTGGCTCGACGGCGGCGGCGACGGGCTCTGGACGCACCGCCTGGGGCTCGGGCTGAGCCTGCTCGCCTGCATCGCGCTCGTCCCGATGTTCTACGCCGCGGCGCGGATGCTCGAGGCCTCGCCGCGCGTCGCGGCGGTCTCGACGGCGCTCTTCGGCATCACCAACCCGATCTGGCCGTACTCGAAGCGGTTCTTCTCCGAGCCGCTGACCGCGGCGCTGGCCTTCGGCGCGTTCCTCGGTGCGCTCGGCCACGTGCGCTCGGGGCGCAAGCTGCCGCTCTTCCTGGGGCTGGCCTGCCTGGCCGTCCTGCCGCTCAACAACATGATCCTCCCGGTCGCCATGGGGCTGGCGATGGGGGCGATGTTCCTCACGGCCCGGAAGAAGTGGGCAATCGCCGGCCTGGGCGGGGCGACGCTCGCCGGCGCGGCGCTCGTCGCCGGCTCCTTCCTCGTCCGCTTCGGCCGGCTGACGAACACCGGGTACAACAACGAGGCCTTCTGGTTCAAAGTCCACGAGGGCCTGTACGGGCTGCTGCTGTCGCCCGGGCGGAGCGTCTTCCTGTTCGCGCCGCTGATGATCCTCTCGGCGCTCGGCCTCCGCTCGCAGTGGCGGCGCTTCAAGCCCGCGGGGATCGGCATCGTCACCGCCTTCTTCGCGGCGGTGATGCTGGTCGCCAACTGGTGGTGCTGGTGGGGCGGGGTCTGCTGGGGCCCGCGGCTGGTGCTGCCGGTGCTGCCCATCGCCTCGCTGGGGGCTGTGGCGCTGCTCGCCGAGCCCCGGGGGTGGAAGAAGGGGCTGGCCGTCTTCGTGGCGCTCCTCGGCCTGTACGTGCAGGTCATCGGCTTCAGCTTCAAGCACGACTTCGACCTCTACTTCTGGATGGCCCCCGACGGGCACGACGAGAGCAAGGCCTGGTACGACTGGCGCTACTCGTCGCTCGTCCGGATGCCGCACCACTTCCGGGATCACCCCTGGGACCTGTCGAGCTCGTTCCTGACGCTGGTGCAGACCGGCCCGTCGAAGATCGAGATCGGCAAGCAGCCGGTCAAGCGAGTGGAGATTCGCCACAAGGGCGACGCGCTCATCTACCACTGGTCCGTCACCGATCTCTTCGCCGTGGTGGATCGAGACGGACGCGAGGAGCGCCTGCCGGCAGGGCGACTGGGCGCGCGCCTGGAGACCTTCAACCGCCAGGACGGGGGCGGGGCGCTCGACGGCAACCCCAGCACGCGCTGGACGACGGGCAGCAAGCGGCTCGAGGGCATGTGGATCCGGTTGGAGCTCGACCAGGTGCACACGGACATCGTCCGGCTCGAGCTCGAGCACATGCCCAACGACCGGGACTTCCCCAACGCGTTGGCGGCCAAGGTCCAGGCGGACGGCGGCTCATCGATCGACGTGCCGGCCGTGGCGGGGACGCCCACGCTCAAGTGGAACCCGCTCCTCTTCGTCTTCGCCGCCGCCGGGCTGGTGCTGGCGATCGGCGCGTTGCGGCGCGGACCGCCGGAGCCCGAGCCTTCGCCTGCCACCCCACTCGTGCCGGCCCCGGAAGCGCCGCAGAACGTGCCGGCGACCGAGCCTGCGCCACCCGCCGTCGAGGCCTCGGCCCCCGCGACCCCAGCTCCAGCCCCAGCCGAGGCTGCCCCTGAAGCAGAGCCGCCGGTGGCCACCTCGCCCGGCCCGAAGGACCCCGGCGCCCCCTGAGCTGCGTCGCCATATTTGCCCAGGGGTAGACCATGAAGGTCCAGATCCAGGGCAAGCACCTCAAGCTGACCGACGAGCTCAAGGGCTACGTGCAGGATCGGCTGGTGAAGCCGTTGACCCGCTTCTACGACGACTCGGCGGCCGAGCTGCGCGTCGAGTTCGGCGACACCAACGGGCCCAAGGGCGGCTTGGACAAGGAGTGCCACCTCACGCTCCACATGCCCAACGCGCGCACCCTGCAGATCGAAGAGAGCACCAACGACTGCTACGCCTCGCTCGACGCCGCTGCCGACCGGCTGATCCGCATCTGCCACCGCGAGCTTCGACCGCATGCGGCAGCCGACGGGGCGCCACAAGTACCGGCCGCTGGCGACGGTGGTCGCCGAGGGCGGCATCCCCGGTGGGCCCATCGAGGAGCTGCCGGACGCGAAGGCCATCGCCGAGGTCAGCGCGGAGGTCGAGGGCTCCTGAGGGGCTCCCCAAAGCCAGGCTCGTCGCAAGGTGGCAATCGGCGCTGACCTACTCCAAGATCCGCCGCATGGCGCCATCGCACGACTCGCGCATCCGTGGCCTGGAAGACCTCCGCTGGCAGAGCCTGACCAAGCCCGAGAAGCTGCTGGTGGCTGGGCTCCTCGAAGCCGCTCATGACGCTCCGAGGTCGGCGCACCTGGAGAACGTGGCCTTCGAGCTGCGCGACGCGGCGTCCGTCGGCGGCGGCGTGGCGCTGGTGCTGACCAGCGGGCAGAACCGCGCCATCGCCCAGGTCATCGAGATCCAGGCGGCTTCGCTCGAGGAGGCCTCGGGCAAGTTCGCCGCGTCCCCGGCGGTCGCCCGCACCGCACACTACGCCGCAGGCTTCCTCCGCTCGCTGGTCGACCGGCTCGTTCGAGGCGGCAGCGCCGCACCGCAGGCGGCACAGGATCGGATCGTCCAGCTCCTGCTGCTCGAGGTGCCGAACCTCTCGGGCGCCGAGCTCGAGCGGGTGCTGGTGAAGGCGGCCGAGGAGCGGCTCGAGGCGCTGGGCGTGGCGAGGCTCCTTCCACCCCGTCCTCAAGGCGTACTCGGCACAGGCGGCGGCGACTGCTGCAGATGGCGCAGGGAAGGCCGGCGCGGTGGACGACGCCGCCTTCGACTTCGACATCGACGGGGATGAGGTCACCGAGGAGCAATGCACCCTCGCCTCCAAGTCCTTCGATGCTTCGATGGCCGTCCTGGCCAAGGGCTCGCCCGTCTGGAGCTCGTTCGTCTCTGACCTGATGGCGGGGAAGATCGAAGGTTGCGAGGCGGCCGAGAGCTTCCCAGACGCAGCCGAGAGCGCGGCGCGGACCGCCTTCGACCTCGTCGCGAACATCCGCGCGCACCTACAAGAGCTGGCCGGCTCGCCCTTGGAGGCGGTCAGCCCCGGCCTCAAGGCGATCGTCGACGCCTACCCCGCGCTCAAGCGCCAGCCTTCGCTGCAGACGTTCATCGAAGGCGAGGTGAAGGGCCGGTTCCCTCCCAAGAGCCGGGCGTCGCGGCACTCGCGGGCGGGGCACGGCTGACGGCCGTCGACCTTGCGTAAGGTATGTCGGTACCCACCGACATCGCTTGCGGGGCGCGACTCTGCCCCCGTCGACGAGCGCGGGGCCCTCGACGAGCTCGAGGTGTCGGGGCGGCTGAAAAGTGGCCTGCCCGGCGGGCCGCCGGATAATCGGGGAAGAACGCAGGTTTGCGCAGGGGAACTGGGTGCTTTTCCCGACTCCCGAGTACGCCCTCTTCTTCCTCGTCGTCTTCGCGGCGGCGTGGGCGACCCGGCGCGACCTCTTCACGCACAAGACGCTGCTCCTGGGCGCCAGCTACTTCTTCTACGGCTTCTGGGACTGGCGCTTCCTGCCGCTGCTGATCGGCATCTCGCTCGTGGCGGCGGTCGTCGGCCGGCGGCTGCAGGTGGAGGATCGCCCCGGGGTGCGCAAGGCGTTTCTGGCGGGCGGCGTGAGCCTGGCGCTGTCGGCGCTGGCCGTCTTCAAGTACCTGGGCTTCGCTTCCGCGGCGGTGGTGCAGCTGCTGGACCTCCTCGGCCTGCGCCACACGCCGGTCTCGCTCCCGGAGGTCGCGCTCCCGGTCGGCGTCTCGTTCTTCGTCTTCCACGGCATCTCGCTGATGGTCGACGCCTGGCGCGGCAAGATCCCGGTGCGCATCACCTACCTGGACTCGCTGCTCTACGTGGCCTTCTTCCCGCAGCTGGTCGCCGGGCCCATCCTGCGCGCGAGCAGCTTCCTGCCGCAGCTCTCTACGCTTCCAGACCCGAGCACCATCGACGCCGCGCGGGCGCTGGAGCTGATCCTGGTTGGCCTGGCGAAGAAGGTGCTCGTCGCCAGCTACCTCGCCACCAAGCTCGTGGACCCCGTCTTCGCCTCGCCCGCGGAGCACTCCGGGCTCGAGGCGCTGCTGGGCGTCTACGCCTACGCCGGGCAGATCTATTGCGACTTCTCCGGCTACACCGACATGGCCATCGGCTCAGCGCTGCTGCTGGGCTACCGGTTCCCCGGGAACTTCGACTCGCCGTACCACGCGACCAGCCCGCAGGAATTCTGGCACCGCTGGCACATCTCGCTGTCGTCGTGGCTGCGCGACTACCTGTTCATCCCGCTCGGCGGCTCGCGCCTGGGCCCGAACCGGACGCTGGTGAACCTGGCGCTGACGATGATCCTGGGCGGCCTGTGGCACGGCGCGGCCTGGACGTTCGTGCTCTGGGGCGTCTTCCACGGCGCGGGGCTCATCGTCCACCGCCTCTGGTCGCAGCTGCAGGCGCCGGCGGTCGTCCAGCTTCGCCAGAGCGCGATCTGGCCCTGGGTCGCGCGGGTGCTGACCTTCCACTTCGTCTGCCTGGGCTGGATCCTCTTCCGCGCTCCGACACTGGAGGCGACCGGCGAGGTCCTGAGCGCCATCGCCAGCCCGTGGTCGAGCGGCCCGTGGCTCAACGCGCTCATCCTGCTCACCATCGGCGCGGCGGTGCTCGGCACCTGGCTGCCCGACTCGTGGCGGACCGCGGCGCGCACCCGCTTCGCCCGGATGCCGGTGACGGCTCAGGGCGCGCTCTTCGCGCTGCTGGTGCTCGTCATCGAAGCCGCCGGACCGACGGGCATCGCGCCTTTCATCTACTTCCAGTTCTAGGAGCTCCGAACGTCCTTGAAAGGGCCTGACGACAAGAGCTCCAAGCCCCTGCGGCCCGCGAGCGCGGAGATCCCCGAGATAGGGAAGGGGAGCCGGGAGGGCGTCGCCCAGGTCGTGGCGCAGGCCGCGGAGCTCCTACTGCCTCCGGATGATCCCAAGCCGGTGGCTCCTCCCAAGGCTGCGCCGAAGGCTGAGGCTGCACCTGCGCCGACGGCCGACCCTGCGCAGAAAGCGGAGGCCGCGCCTGCGCAGAAGGCCGATTCGCCGGCTTCCGGCGACTTCTTGCAGTCTCCCGAGGAGCCGGCACGCCAGAAGGCCCACGCGCCGCCCGCGGATTTCCTGCAGCCGCCGGACGAGCCCAAGAGGCCCAAGCTTCCGGAGCCGGCACCTTTCATGGAATCGCCGGAGGGAGCCCTCCCCCCTGCCCCCTCCCACGCTGCGGGAGGGGGTTCGGCTGGTGCCTCCGGCAATCCGGTCGGAGCTGCTGGGAACGACGTCGTGCCGGCACTCGGGCCTTGGATTGCGGCTACGGCGCAGTGCGTCTCCGGCTCGGTTCCCTCGCCGGCGGAGACTCCGGTCGAACAGCTCCCTGTGCTCGATCCTTGGATCTCGGCGCCGCTAGTCGCTGCCGAGCCTGTCGCGCCGCTCCTTCCTCCTCCGCCCGAACCGGTGCCGCTGCCCCGCATCGTCGAACCGCCGCTCGACTCAGTGGTGACCCTGCCTGTCGCAGCGGAGCCCGCTCCCGTCGCTTTGCCGCCACACGCCGCGCGTGTCGACCGGGAGGGCACGCGCACCTACGAACTCCACGAAGTCTTCCGCCTGCTGTTCGTGGCTGCCGCCGTCCTGTTCCTCCTCGACGCCGACGCGCTGCTGACCTGGGTCAAGCGGATGGAGGTCGGCCACGCCCAGTCGGCCTGGCTCAGCGTCGTCACGCCCTACCAGAAGGCCTTCGACGCCGTCGGCTTGACCCGCCCGCGCCGCGCGGTCGGCAACGCCGCGGACGCCATCGCTTCGGCGCTCGGCGGCTACGAGGACACGCTCTTCGCCGAGGCCTGGAGCCTGGTGGAGATGGCTCCCTACCTGGACGCCATGGCCGAGCAGGAGCCGCAGAACCTGGCGCTCAGCCCGGTCGTGCCCGACCTGGCCAAGCTCACCACCGCGGCCCAGCAGCTCCACCATCCTCCTCATCGGCGACTCGATGTTCGCCGGCAACCTCGCGGCGGCCATCGGCAAGACGTTTGGGAAGACGAGCGGGGTGAAGGTCGTCTCCGCCTACCAGACGGCGACGGGCTTGAGCCGGCCCGACGTCTTCGACTGGGGCTACGTCGTCGGCCCGCTCATCGAGCGCGAGCGCCCCCGCTGGGTCGTCTGCTCCTTCGGCGCCAACGACGCGCAGGCCATCCGCGTCGACGACAAGCTGCTTCCGTTCGGGGAGGCGGCCTGGGAGTCGGTCTACCGGCAGCGGGTGCGCACGATGATGAAGCAGGTCGCCTCCGGCGGCGCCAAGGTGCTCTGGCTCGGGCTGCCGCCGATGCGCGAGGAGGCCTTCGACCGGCGCGCCCAGCACCTCAACTCCATCTTCAGGCGCGAGGCCAAGGCCATCCCCGGCGTCGACTTCCTCGAGCTGTCGATGCTCTTTTCCGGGCCTGACGGCGGCTTCGCCACGTTCGTCAACGACGGCAAGCACCTGGTGCGCGTGAGGATGGAGGACGGCGTGCACTACGCGCCGGCCGGCGCGCAGAGCCTGGCGCGGTGGGCGTGGGACTGGACGCGGGAGCGGGCGAGCCTCACCCCCTGATCCGGACCGAGCCTCACCCCCTGACCCCCTCTCCGGCAAGCGGAGAGGGGGAACTCGGACCGTGGGCCTGAGGCGACTGGGCCTCAGCCCCTGCTGGTTTCCGCCTTCTCCTTCACAGGCTCAGGACGGGGACGGAGAGGAACCCGGCGCGTCGGCCTGGAGCCCGTCGCGTCGCTTGTCCAAGTCAAAGCGAGGACGAGCCGGAGACCCCACCGCTCGCGATGGGCTCAGGGCCACGCGCCGAGTTCCCCCTCTCCGCGAAGCCGGAGAGGGGGGCAGGGGGTGAGGCACGTCGGGGGTCAGGGGGTGAGGCTCGTCACGGCGCCTTGAGCCGCAGCTTGACCTTGGCCGCGGTGTCGAACCACAACGGCTCGGTGGTGAAGGTCACGTAGAAGCCGCCCTTGCGCGGGTCGGCCTTGTTGACCTTGCAGGGAGCCTTCTGGCTCGTCGCCTCGTCGACCACCTCGCACCGCCACTCGGGGGCCGGGGCGGCGGGGCCGGGGAACGGGGTCTGCCCGTAGGCCTCGAAGTAGGGGACGCTGGCGATGACGTCGTTGGCCTGGACGGCGCTGCCGTCCGCCGACCTCGGTGCGAGCAGGCCGACGTTGGGCGACATCAACGCCACCTCGTTGCCGTCGGCGTCGGCGATCTTGCCGATGACCTGCCCCTTCTTGATGCGCTCCTGGTTCGGCGGGACGCCCCAGGTCACGGTGCCAGCGACCGGCGCCTTGAGATTGCCCATGTTCACGCGGCCGCGCTTGGCCACGTCCACCGCGACCCAGCCTTCGTCGCCACCAGCGGGCGCCGCGGCGGCAGCAGCAGCGGCATCCAGCCCAGCCTGGGCCGCATCGAGCCCTGGCGCAGCGGCATCGGGCCCTGCGGTCGCGGCGTCCGGGCCTGCCTCGGCCGCGGCGTTGGGACCGGAGACCACTGCGGCGGCGTCGAGCCCAGCGCTTTCGACTGCTGGCACAGCGGCATCCAGGCCCGGCACAGCCGCGGCCTGGGCGGCATCCGGTCCTGCGACGGCGACCACCGGAGGCTTGGGAGGCGGCTGCGGCGTCTGCGGCGTCCGCAGGGCGAAGAACCAGACTGCACCGCCGGCAAGGGCGGCGAGTCCGAGGCCGCCGAAGATGAACTTCCCGGTCGAAGAAGGCGGCGGAGCGATCTTCGGGGCCGGCATCGCCGGGCCCGATGGCCTCTTGGCGGGACCTGACGGCGGTCTGGCCGGACTCGATGGCGGCTTGGCGGGAGCGGTATCGGCGGGCTTGGGCACCTCGACGATCTCGCCGGTGTTGGCGAAGGCGTATCTCGAAGAGTCGAGGGCGGCGGCCGGCTCAGGCTCGGCAGCGACCCCTGGGGCGACGGCGTCCTCGGGCAGGGCTTCGAGGACCAGGCCCGCCGGCAGCGTTTCTACGGCAGGCAGAGCCGGCTCGGGGATGGGGAGCGGGATCGCTTCCACCTCGGGAATGGACTCGGGCGCCGGTCCCACCCCGTCGACGTCCATCGTCTCGTCGGGGATGGGCTCGAGCACGGCCTCGGCCAGCGACTTCGCCTCTTCGGCAGGGGCCGCCTGGTCGGGAATCGGCTCGAGCACCACCTCCGCCAGCGAAAGCGAAGCAGCAGGCTCGGCGGCGGCCCCCGGCGCGCTGACCGCCTGGGAGAGGTCGAGCGAGACCTCGGGGGCCGGAGCGGATGCGGTGGGCTCCGGGAGCTCGAAGGTGACTTCCGCCACCACTGCCTGGACGGGGTCGGAGGCGGGCTGGTGCGGCGCGGGCTCGGGCGGAGCCTCCAGCGCCGCCGTGTCGAACTGCGGCAGCTCAGGCTCGGCGTCGAGCAGGCTCTCGAGCGGTTGCTGGCCGTCGGGCTCGGCCGTCGGCGTCGTGTCCGCAAACGGATCGAAAGGCTGCTTTGCCGCCGATGCCTTCGCCCCGGGGTCGGGCGCCGGAATCGCAGCGAACGGGTCGGGCGTCGCACGCGGCGGCGGCGCGGACAGGACATCGGGGCGCGCGAAGGGGTTGGGCGTCGCGCGAGGCGGCGGCGCGGTGAGGGTATCGGGGCGCGCGAAGGGGTTGCCGGTCGGGGTGCGCTTCCGGATGGGCGCCGCGGGGAATGGCTCGCCCGCGGCCGCGCCAGGCTCTGCGAACGGGTCGAAGCCGGGCGTGGGGTGGGGGGCGGCCCCGGGCTCGCCTTGGAGCCCCAGCGGCTGGACTTCGTTCGCGGGCTCCGCGAAGGGGTCGAACGCCGGCTCGGGCGCGTGGGCCGGGGCCGGCTCGGGTTCGGGACTCGGAGCGGACGCGAGCTCCGCCCAATCCGACGGCTGGTCGGCGGAGGCCAGCGCGGCGCTGAGGTCCGAGACCTCGGTCGGCTGCTTGGAGGTCTCCTCGGGCCCCGGCAGCGGCAGGTCGGTGGCGGTCGCGGCTGCGGCATCGCCGATCGACCCGTCCAGGCTCTCCAGCGCGGACTCCGAGGCCGGCTCGGGCTCGACCGCTGCCAGGCCCTCAAGCGTCGCGGACAGCTCGCCGTCGAGCTCTGGAGCAGGGTGGGGGGGCGGCGCGTCGGCCGGCAGCTTGGCCAGGTGGTCTCGGACCTGCTCGAGCATCTCCAGGGCTTCGGGGTTGCCCGGGTCGTGCTCGAGGATGGCCTCGAAGTAGGCGGCGGCCTCGTAGTAGCGGGCCTGGCGGGTCAGCCGCAAGCCGCTCTGGAACAGGGTGCGGATGGAGTTGTTCCACTTGGCCCGCTTGCCCCAGATGGAGCCCGGAGGCGTCTCGTCGAACTTGGTGCCGTCCGGCGCGAGGAAGCCGTAGCGATCGAGCTGGCGGACGAACTGCGACAGGCTCTCCACGCTCACCGGGATGCCCAGCGCGTTGGCGCCGGTGACCACCTCGCCGAACCGGCGCTGCCCGTTGAGCATGCGCGCGATGGAGATCTCGAAGTCGTAGAAGGCGAACGTCTTGCCGTTGGTGGGGTCGGTGACGTCGTAGACGCCACCCTTGTCCTTGCGCTTGAGGACGAGGTCGGCGCGGAAGATGGGGACGAGCAGCTCGGGCGACTGCAGCGACGGTGGCGGCTCGGCGGGCCGCTCGGGCTCGGCCGGCGCGGCGAAGTCGAGCGTGGGCTCCACGTTCGGGTCGATCGGCGCAGGCTTGGGGAGCTCGGCCACCTCGGTGGTCGTCTCGGGGCTGGCGGCAGCAGGCGGGGGCGAGCTGTCCTGTGGCGGGGCGAAGACCCACAGGCCCTCTTCGACCTGCGCGCCGTCGGGAGCGGCCTCGGGCGGGCCACCAGCGGCGGGCGGGTCGTCGCCGTTGCTGACGCGCTCGAGCAGCCCCAGCCCGGAGAGCTTGCGAACGATGTGCTTGAGGTTCGGGTCGCCGACCTCGACGCCGCCGGCGGCCGCGCGGGCCAGGAGCTGGATCTCGTTGAAGTTCAGCTCCAGCGTGTCGCCGGTGCGGACGTGGACGACACGTCCGCCAGTCGGGGTCGTCTCGACCCGATAGCCTTCACGCAAAGCGAAGAGCGCCATCTTCCTTCCCGATGCTGGAGCGAACTCTTTGACGAAGTCTTGGGGGACCTCTCTGGGGGCTCAGCGTGCCAGGGGTGCGAGAAGACAGCAAATTTTCGCATTGCGAGCGCTTGCTCGTCTGGCGTCCGCCGGACCTTCTCACGAGGTAGCCTGCGAGGGTGACCATGAGCCCACAGCCCGACTCGTCGACGCCCTCGCCAGCCGAACCCACCCACGCCGCCCCGGCGCCCCGCGTCGGAAGCCTCGCCTGGGAGAGAGCAGGACGGCCCGCACTCACACTTCGCCAGCGGGTCGGTCTGCTCGCTGGCGCTGGTGTGGTGATCGCCTCGGACCTCGCTCAGCGATGGCGCTGGCGTCTGGGCCGGGCCGGGCTGCTCCCGGCCAAGGTGGCGCCGAAGGTCGATCTGACGGCCTGGGCGCCGCCCGACACGAGCGCCGCCAGGGAGGCCGAGGCCTTCCTTCGGGAGGTGTCGTCCGGGCCGTCCGTGGAGCACAGCCTACGCTGCTACTACTTCACGGCCATCCAGTGCGAGCTGAGCGGGGTGAGTCCGGTGAGCGGACCGATCGACCGGGAGGCGCTGTTCGTCGCCATCGCCCTGCACGACGTCGGGCTCTTCGAGTCGTCGCGGCCGCCGGGCGAGCACTGCTTCACGGTGGGCTGCGCCCGGGAGGCGCGCCGAATCGCCCGGAAGGCCGGATGGGACGAGGCCCGGCAGGACCGGGCGGCCCTGGCGATCATGAGCAACCTCAACCCCTCCGTTCCAGCCGAGGAGTTCGGGGTCGAGGCGCACTACTTCAGCAAGGGCGGGCTCGTCGACATCCTGGCCCAGGAGTGGAAGGTCCACCCCGACAACCTGGGCGAGATCCTCGCCAAGCACCCTCGCGACGGCTTCAAGCAAGACACCGCGCAGGTCGTCGCCCGCGAGTCCAAGCTCAACCCGGGCTGTCGCTTCTCCTGCCTGGGCCCGATCTTCCCGACATTGGTCCGGCTGCGATCGTTCAGCCAGGAGGCGCTCTGAACGCAGCGGGCTACCGGAAGAACAGGAAGGTCACCGCCACGAACAGCGGGATGAGGATGGCGCCGGAGTAGGCCATGTAGCCGAAGAAGCTCGGCATCTTGACCCCCGACTGCTCGGCGATGGCCTTGACCATGAAGTTGGGCCCGTTGCCGATGTAGGTGTTGGCGCCCATGAAGACCGCACCGGCGGAGATGGCGGTCAGCAGCGGGACCCCGACCTCGGCGTGCTCGGTGAGCAGTCGAGCCAGATAGCGGCCCTCGACGGGGATTCCCTGGATGCCGGAGGCGGTGGCGGCGAAGGTCAGGTAGGTCGGCGCGTTGTCCAGGAAGCTCGAGAGCGCGCCCGCCGCCCAGAAGAACTGCCACGGCTTGGCCAGGCCCAGCTCCGGGCCCTTGGCGTTGAGCAGCAAGAGCGCCGGCGCCATCGTGGCGAACAGGCCGAAGAAGAGCACCGCCACCTCGACGATGGGCCCGAAGCCGAAGCTGTTCTCCTGGTGCAGGTCCTTGGGCGTCGAGAAGAAGGAGGCGGCCGCCAGCGCCACCATGCCCAGCTCCTGCACGCCGAACGGCCACTCCAGGTGGCCGGAGAGGAAGACCAGCGCCACGACGCCCAGCAGCAGGAAGAGGTTGCGCTTGCCGGCGACGCGCAAGGGCTCGTGCTTCTGCACCTCTTCGAGCTGCGAGCCGGGGCGGCGCAGCTCCTCCGCGTCGAAGATGGCGTTGTCGTAGAAGTGGAAGAGGACGAGCAGGACGCCGTTGACCAGCAGCCACGGCAGCCCGAGGTGCGTCAGGGTCCAGGTGAAGGGCACGCCCTTGAGGAAGCCCAAAAACAGCGGGGGATCGCCCAGCGGCGTGAGCAGGCCGCCGCAGTTGCTGACGATGAAGATGAAGAAGACGACGATGTGCGCCTTCTTCTCGCGGGTGGTGTTCGCGCGCAGGAGCGGCCGGATGAGCAGCATCGAGGCGCCGGTGGTGCCCACCAGGCTCGCCAGGACCGCGCCGATGCCCAGGAAGGCGGTGTTCAAGAGCGGAGTGCCCGAGAGCGAGCCGCGCACCACCACGCCGCCGGAGATGATGAAGAGCGAGGCGAGCAGCGCCATGAAGGAGACGTACTCGCGCGCCTTCTCCAGGAGTTGGTCGACGCCGGGGGCGCCCCACGAGGTCAGGAAGAACGCCGCCACCGGCACCGAGAGGCCGCCGGCGATCACGGCCTTGACGAGGTTGCTCTCCCAGCGGTGCGGCACCGCCAAGGGCGCGATGGCGATGGTCAGCAGCAGGAGCACGAACGGCGCCACCGCCCACAGCGGGATGGCGGCGGCGAGGGCGTGCACGTCCTGGTGGTGGCCGCTGGGGATGAGGGCGAGGACGGCCACGCCGGCGGCGAGGAAGCCCAGCAGCGACAGCGCGGGCCGGGTCAGCGACGGAGCAGCGATGGGGGCGGGGGAGGGGGCGGGAAGGTCACTCATGGCGCGCGCATTGTCGTCTCCTTGACCTTCGTGGTCGAGCGGAAGTCTTCTCATACGCACCATGAGCGCGGCTTCTCCCACTCGCAGGCACTTCGGACGGACTGCGGGCCTCTTGGCCGGTCTCGCCGTCGTCGTCGCGCCGGGGAGCGCGCTCGCCTGCGGGCTGTGCAGCGACGCGGCGCTGCGCCGCCAGCACTGGGAGACGAGCGTGCCGCTGGCGCTCTTGGTCGCGCTGGGGACCGAGGCGATCGCCTACGTCGCCTACCAGGTCCTGCTGCAGCGCGAGACCGGGTACAAGCGGGCGCCGGTGCTGTTCATGGCCGGCTTCGCCACGGCGATCGTCGGGTTCGCCACCGGGGCCAGCGGGATGCTGATGGCCGCGACCCTCGCGGTGGGGTTGCTCGTGACGCTGGTGCGCTCGCTGGTGGAGGACGCGGACTTCGGCGTGGTGGTGGTTGTCTGGCGGGTCCTGCTGGTGGTCGGCGTGGCGACGCTGATGGTGGGGCGGGCCTACCCGAGCCAGGTGAAGACGCCGCGCCTGGTGACGCTGGCGATCATCGCGCCGGACTCCTGGGGTGAGGCAGGGAAGGGTTGGGTGGAGGAGCAGCTCCTGGTGAGGGGACTGGGCGCGAGGTCCGAGGTCGAGAAGCGGATCGCCGAGGTGGAGGCGAAGAGCCCGGCCGGGCCACGGGCGCAGGACGTCGAGCTGTTCCGGCTGCACCGGCTCTTGGGCGGCGAGCTCGCGAAGCGGGTGCCCTTGTGCGCGAAGTGGGGCGTGACCGAGACGCACGAGCCCACCATCGCGACCTTGCACGGCCGGCCGCGGCCACCGGACGGGCTGCTGAGCCGACTGTGCGGCCGGTAGGTGTAGGCCCGAGGAGGCTACGACGGCACCATCCTCCACGGCGGTAGGCGCGCGAGCTTTTCGCTGCACCGAACGCACTCGAACGGTCTAGAAAGGAAGGCCGAGGCGCCGAGGGGCGCGAGAGTCCCGGAGGTCGCAGCGATGTCCACCAAGTTCGCCCGGATCGAGTCCTACCTGGCAGCTCTGCCCGACCGCGAGCGCTCCTTCCCGGAGGTCACCGGCCGCGGCACGCTCCTGGTCAACACCATCCAGGACGCCCGGCTCTCGGCCGAGGAGCAGCGGCAGCTGCCCGAGTTCATCCGCGCCTACTTCGAGAAGCCGCCGCACCACGCCGCCTGGATCCCCGAGGCCCACTTCTGGTCGGCGGTCTTCGCGGTCGCCGACCTCAAGGCCCTGGATGCCCGCGCCTTCGCGGCCTGGTCGCTGGAGAGCAATCGGCGGCTCTGCGAGGGCATCAAGCTCCAGGCGCAGCGGGACATCCTCAAGGGCGCCCAGTCGCTGGAGATGGGCGCGATGACCTGGGGCACCACGCACCACGGCACGAAGCTGACCGTGGTCGACGCGGGCCCGGACTTCACGCTGGCGCGGCTCGAGTACCCGAAGAACCTGTTCAACGAGCTGGCGAACGAGTGCCTGGCGGGCGCCTTCCTGGCGATCCTCGAGATGGCCAAGCCAGGGCGGGCCTACGCCGTCCGCGCGACGAAGGTGACCGAGACGTTCTCCGAGTTCCGGACGACCTGGAAGGCCAAGGCCTGAGGCGTCACCGCCGCTGAAGCGCTCGCTCGGCCAACTTGGCGATACCCGCCGCGATGAGCGCCGGCGGCGCGAGCAGGATCGCCCCGAAGTAGCTGAGCAGGTACATCAGCCCGAGGAACCCGGAGACGGCCGAGCTCTTGCCCATGACGGTTCCTGAGAGCACGGTCGTGTGCTCGCGCAGGCCGAGCAGGTGCAGCACCGCAAAGAGCGCCAGGAAGCGCAGGGCCCACAGGAAGAGCGCCCGCGCCGAGAACGCGTCCGCCGTCGTCCACGCCTTCCACGCCCGCCACAGCCGCCCGATCATCGCCGGCCCTCCTGGACCTTGTTCCACATCGGCCCCAGCGTCGTGGAGTAGAGCAGCACCGCGTCGCCGACCTGGTTGCTGGCGCTGTACCGGAGCTCGCCGTTCGACTCGGTCGGGAAGGCGGCGAAGTCGAGCGAGGCATGCAGCGAGGCCAGGTACTCCGCGTCGCCGAAGCTCGCCGCGCCGACCAGCGCCAGTCCGCTCCCTCCGGGACTCGCCTCCAGCAGCGGCACGACCAACCCCGAGTCCACGTCCTGCGGGCCCTTCCACGACTTGGGCCACTCGCGCGAATAGCCGAAGCCGGCGACGGTCACGCCCAGCTCCTTTCGCGCCCGCTGGTACTGGTCGCGCGCGAAGTCGGGATCGACCACTTGTAGTGCGTGCACCACCATCCAGATCGAGGAGCCTTCCGGGCCGTCCAGGTGCATGCCGTCGAGCTTGTAGCTGGAGACCAGCAGCCCCGTCCTCGGGTCCACCAGCTTGGCCTTGGCGACCTCGACCCACTTCTTGAGCAGCGCGGAGTGGTCGGTGCCGTCGAGGTAGTCGCTCATGCGGATGGCCGCGACGGCGATGGCATTGCAGAAGGTCCAGCACTCGTCCGGGTAGCTCTCGGCGGAGAGGGTGGGGCTCTTGCTCATGCGATCGACCATCAGCAGCACGCGTTCGGCGAGCAGCGAGCGGTACTGGGGCTTGTCCTCGAGGGCCCGGCGCATGGCGAGCATCAGGGCGATCTCGCCGTCGAGGAACTGGCTGCGCGCCGGCTGCATCACGAACGGCGCCCGCCTGGCGTAGGGCATCAGGAAGAACTCCGGGCCCTTCTCCGCCTCCAGGCGCAGCGTCTCCTCGATGATCTGATCGATGACCGCGAGCGCCTTCGGCTGGGTCGTGGGATCGCGCAGCGCCATGTTCGCGAGCGACCAGGCCAGAAAGCTGCGGCCCATGAAGTCCCACTCGGCGTTGCTCGCGCGCATCCGGTCGAGCTCGCTGGCGCGCGACGCCGGATCGGTCCATAGCCGCAGGTGCCGGTCGGCGAGCTTGCGCGCCCGCGGCGGGACTCCCTCGCCCTGGTACTCGGTGGCCGGCGCGAGCCAGCGGAAGGGGAGGTGGACCGCCGGCAACCAGACCGCCAGGCCGATGGCCAGTCCCAGGAGTCCGACGAGGATGCGGAGGCCACGCGACATGGCGGGACTATACCTACACGGTGACGCCGATCACGCCTGCCCAGGCCCGTCGAAAGGCTCCGACCCCCTCCGCAGGCAAACCCAAATCGCCAAGAACGGCCAGGAAGGCCCCTGGCTGGCCGGCAGAGCCCGGTCGATCTCGTCAGCCCTATTTCAACAGGCCTGGCCGAAGCAGTGGCCCTGCCGCGGGCAAGGGCGGCCTTCCAGGGGCCTTTCTGAGGTATTTGCAACATGCCGTAGTTATTGGCAAATACTGAGCCATCCGGGGAGGAGTGGAAGCTCCGCCATCCCACGCCGTCCTACCTTGGCACCACTTGGAAACCCGGGGTTCCCTTGCCCGCCGCGATCGGCCAGAATCCCCGCCTCAAACGTCCTGGAGCCAGAACAATGACCCGTCTGCTCGTCGCCGTCGCCGCCGTCGCGATGCTTGTCGCGCCCGCTTCCGCCTTCGCCGCTGCCGCCAAGACGCCGCCGGCGAAGACCGAGGCCAAGAAGGAGGAGCCGAAGAAGGCCGAGCCGGCGAAGGACGCGAAGGCGAACGAGAAGAAGGCCGAGCCCGCCGCGGACGCTGGCACTCCCGCTCCCGACGCCGGCGCCTCGAAGGCCGCCGACAAGGCCGAGGCGACCGAGCTGCAGAAGATCTCCAAGCTCGGCCTGCGCTTCCAGGGCCCCATCAAGATGCAGCAGAGCGAGTCGAACGGGCAGGTGATGCTCTCCAACGACCTGGGCATCGCGGTCAACGTGGGCCCCACCACCGACTACTCGGTGAAGACCTTCGAAGAGGCCAAGCTCTCCAAGAACGACTACAACCCGACCAACGTGACCAAGGAAGAGAAGCTCGAGGACGGCTGGAACATCCAGTTCCAGAACAAGGGCGCCATGGGCGACAACTTCTTCGTCTGGGTCCGCCGCGTCTTCGGCAAGCAGGCGTACCAGTGCGAAGCGACCGCGACCACCGCGGAGCAGGCCGCGAAGATCGAGAAGATCTGCCTGAGCCTCGCCAAGCAGTAGCGCCTCGCATCCACAGAGAGGACTGCTCTCATGCCTCGTCCGCTTGCCGCCATCACCGGGGCCTCGGCTGGTATCGGCGCAGCCTTCGCTTCACAGCTCGCGCGCCGCGGCCACGACCTCCTCCTCGTGGCTCGCGGCGCGGATCGTTTGAAGGCGCTGGGAGAGTCGCTCTCGCGCGAGCACCAGGTCGCGGCCGAAGCCTTCCCGTGCGACCTCGCGAGCTTCCGACGACCTGAAGCGCCTCGAAGATCGGCTCGCCGCCGAGCCTCGGCTGGCGCTGCTCGTCAACAACGCCGGCTTCGGTGCCGGCAAGGCCTTCCTCCAGGTCGAGCCCGACGCGCACGAGGCGATGATCCGCGTGCACCTGACCGCGACCGTGCGCCTGACCCGCGCGGCGCTGGCGGGGATGGTCGAGCGCCGCACCGGGGCGGTCATCAACGTCGCCTCGGTCGCGGGCTTCCTGCCTCGGGCCGGCAGCGTCACCTACGGCGCGAGCAAGAGCTACCTGACCTTCTTCACCGAGGCGCTCGCGGCGGAGCTTGCGGGGACCGGGGTGAGGGTCCAGGCGCTGTGCCCCGGGCTGACGCACACCGAGTTCCACCAGCGGGCGGGCCTGGACGTCAGCGCCAAGCCGGGCTGGCTGTGGATGACCGCGGACGAGGTTGCGGCCCGTTCGCTGCGCTGCCTGGAGCGGGGCAAGGTCGTCTGCGTTCCGGGACTCAAGAACCGGCTGTTCGTCGCCTTCAGCCGAGTGCTGCCGCACGGCCTCTTGGGTGCGGTGGTCCGCCGGACCGACCAAAGATCCAAGCGTTGAAGGCGGCGCCCCTCTCCCGTCTCCCCGTCGCCTTGAAGATTCGATAGACCGAGCTCGGGTGGCAAGGGCTCCGGGGAGAGGCCCGCGTCTGCTCGATGCGGCCTTCGGCGCGACACGGCACCTGAGCTTCGTGGCGACTGACGATGCGAAGGCCCCTGCGTCGGTCGGAGGACCTGCGGCCCAGAACTTCGTGGCGACTGAAGATCCGAAAGGATCCCGTGTCACGAAGAAGGTCGCATCAAGCAGAGGCGGACTCCTGTCATGAAAACCTTCGTCAAATCTGGCTTGGAGGTAAACAAAGCCTCAGGCCGTCGGTGACGGTCGGGTTCGGCGGGCAGGGATGTGGCGTGAGACCTTAGTTCGCCTCGGGCGTGTTGGAAGGCAACGGTGTCCCGTAGAGCGTTGCTGGTCGCTCGGCGGGGCGATCGTGTGACTTCAGTCTGGGTCGGTTCTGATCGCCTTGCGCTTGTACTTCTTCGAGCGCTTCGGGGCCGTGAGCTCGGCCTTCGGCTCGGGCTCAGCCGGCACCGTGGGCTTCAGCACGACGTAGCCGTTCGCCGAGAGCTTGCGGGCGGCCTTTTCCAGGTGCTGCTTCTTCGCTCGCTCGAGATGCTCGACCGGCAGCTCCTTGTACTCGGTCTTCTGGCGAAGCACTTGGTAGACGGCGATGGCCAGCTTGTGGGCGATCGCCACGATGGCCCTCTTGGCCCCGCGGCGCGATTTGAGCTTGTAGTACTTCGTCTTCAGGTAGCCCGGCGACTTGATGGCCGCCCACGCGCACTCGACCAGCAGCGAGCGCAGGAAGCAGTTGCCCAGGTTCGTGGGGCTGTTCGCGCGCTTGCCGGCGCTCATGTTGTTGCCGGGACTGAGGCCGCACCAGCTTGAGAATGCGCGCTGGTTGGGAAAGGAACTCAAGTCCGTCCCTATCTCGCCGATGATCGCGGCGGAGCTCACCGCGCCGACACCCACGATCGACTCGAGCCGCTTCTGAGCCTCCTCGTGCGGCTTGAGGTTCTTGTCGATCTCGTCGTCGAGCGCCGCGATCCGCTTCTCGGTGGCGACGACATGCTCGTACTGGCTCTTGAGCACGAATCGGGCGGCGTCATCCAGCGGCGCCTCGAGGGCTTGCTGGATATCGGCCGCCTTCTTCTTGAGCGTCCCCTTCGCCAACTGCGCCATCTGCTCCGGCGTCGCCTTGCCAGCGATCAACGCCAAGATGATTTGGCGCCCAGAGACTCCGAAGACGTCGGAGAGGAACGTCGAGAGCTTCACGCCGTGGCGCTCCAACACCTTGATCAACCTGTTGCGCTCGGTCGCTGCCGACTGCACCAGGCGATGGCGCTGGCGTGTCAGTTCGCGCAGTTGCCGTATCGGTCTCGGCGGAACGAAGCCTGGTTTGAGCAGACCATGGCGCGCCAGCTCGCAGATCCACATGGAGTCGCACACGTCCGTCTTTCTGCCCGGGACATTCTTGATGTGCCTCGCGTTGGCCACGATGACGTTCGGGACGACGCCCTCCAACATCTCGTACACAGGCATCCAGTAAACGCCCGTACTCTCCATCGCGACACACGTACAACCCATCGACTGGATCCACTGGGCCATCTCCTTCAGCCCAGAGGCCACCGTCGAGAAACTGCGCACTTCCTTGCGCTGTCGCTTCCGTCTGCCGTCTTGAACGATCACGCAAGCGACAACGACAGCCTGGTGAACGTCCACGCCACAACAACTTCGATGAGTCACGTCCATGGTCAGCCTCCTTGTGAGAACAGCGTCGGAGACGACCGCTACGCTGCTTGGCAGCAACGAAGCCTGTCATGCGTGCTCACCCGAGCGACTTCCCCGGGGGCAACAACCAGCGGTACAACGCACAGCGCGGACCATTCTCCCCGACGGGGTCGACACCACCATTAGGGTCCGGTCTCGAACGGTCGCCTTCGACAAGCTCCATTCGAGCCCAGAATGGTCCGCACTTCCTCTTCTCCACCTCACGCGACGCATAGGGGTTTTCATTCCCAGCGATGCGCGAAGCGCATGACGGCTCTCCCCGGAGCAGTGAGCCCACCGCCCTTTATCCGTACGACCCAGTAGCGACGGGGAGGGGGGAGGGGCCCTAACGCTTCGGCGGCTTGCGGCTCACCCGGATCTCGAGCACCGCCTTCTCCGGCTCCACCGGCTTGTCGAGGTCGGGATACTTCACGCCGCTCTTCTTGGAGGACACAGCCGGCCTGGCCGGAGCGGAGCCTGGCTCGAAATGCGCCACGGGCTTGCTCTCGGCGTCCACGCCCACCGCGATGCGCCCGCTCTCCCCCGACCCGAAGTGCTCGTACGCCGCGTCCTCGATCGCCCGGAGCAGCGCCGAGGAGATGCCGCGCGCACCGGTCTGCTTCTGGTAGGCCGACTCCACGACCGCGTCCAGCGCCTTGGGCTCGATGTCCAGCCCGAAGCCTTCCAGCGCGAACTCCTTGCGGTGGCGGTCCATCTCCAGCGAGAGGATCTCGCGCAGCGTCTCGCGCTCCAGCGGCTCGAAGACGACCAGCCGGCCGAAGCGGCCGATGAGCTCGGGCAGGAAGCCGTACTTGGCCAGCGACTCGGTGTCCTCCGCCTCGCGCGTCTCCAGCCGCACGGCGATCTTCTGCTCGACCTTCGCCGCGACCTTCCGCCCGAAGCCCAGCTCGCGCGCCGCCGCCGCCGTCAGCTTCAGCCCCGAGAACGCGCCGCAGGCGATGAAGCAGAGGTCCCGCGTGTCGAACTGCATCCGGTCGCGGTGGGAGATGCCGTACTGCGACTCCACCAGCCCGCCCTCGATCATCTTGAGCAGCTCGCGCTGCACGCCGCGCCCGGAGACGTCCTTGGTGGTCTCGGCGCCGGCGAACACCGCCCGGTTCTCGCTCGTCGCCAGCTTGTCGAACTCGTCGAGCACCAGGACCCCGCCGCGTGCCACGTCCACGTTCCCCATCGCCGCCTCCACCAGCCGCGTGGGGATGGAGTGCACGTCGCCGCCGACGTAGCCCGTCTCCGAGTAGCCGGTGATGTCCACCACGGCGTGCGGCAGGTGCAGCACCCGGCCGAAGAGCAGTTCGACGATGTACGTCTTGCCGCAGCCGGTCGGCCCCATGCACAGCACGTTGGTCCGCGCCGGCAGGTCCGCCCGGTCGTAGCCGTCGACGTGCACCCGCCGCAGGCGCTCGACGTGCCGGTACGCCGTCAACGCCAGCGCCCGGCGCGCCGCCGACTGCCCCCGGTAGCCCAGCCGGGTCAGGGCCTCGTCCAGCGCCTTCGGCGGCTGCCGCGGCATGCTGCGCAGGTGGTCCGCGAGCTCGGCTTCGTAGAAATTGCCCATGGCGGATTGTGAACGCCTCGGTCGCCGGGATTCAACCTCCGCTCGGGTCGCCGGGCGCTTGTCGCCGGACCGGCGGGAGGGGAGGATGCGCCCCATGCGAACGCTCTTCTGCCGCCTGCTGTGCCTCGCCCTCCTGTCCCTCCCGTGCCTCGCCGTCGCCCAGGACGAGCCGCCGCCCAAGACCTGGCAGGAGTACCAGGCGGCCCACAGCCTCTCTTGCGTCGGGCCGCAGGAGTCGCTGCCTGCCCCCGACGTCGTCAAGCACGCGGGCTTCGAGTACGCGTTCTCGGGCTCGAGCCTGAAGGTCAAGCGGGTCGACGGCCCTGCGGTCGCGGGTGAGGTCCGGCTGGGCGTGCTCTCGGGCATCAAGGAGCTGGACAAGGCCACCAAGCTCTCGCTCGACGAGTTCTTCGCGAAGTTCAAGGCCGCCAAGGTTGAGGGCGTGCTCGTGGGCGGCGACTCCGCGGAGAACGAGCTGGATCTCGAAGAGGTGCTGGCCTACGTCGCCGCCTTCGAGCTGCCGACCTACGCCATCATCGGCAACTGGGAGAGCCGCGCGCCGTTCAACCGCGCCGTGCGCGAGGTCTCCAAGACGCACCCGAACCTGGTCAACATGGACCTCGCCCGCAAGCTCGAGGCCGAGGCCTTCGACGTGGTGGCGCTGGGCGGCTACTCCGACAAGGGCTACGTCAAGAGCACCGGCGCCTGCCTGTACAAGCCGGACGACGCCAAGACGATCGTCACCCTGGCCAAGGACGCCAAGCACCCGGTCGTCCTGCTCATGCACGGGCCTCCGGCGCAGAAGGGCAAGGACGCCATCGACTTCGTCCCCGGCGCCGGCAACGTGGGCGACAAGGACGTCACCGCGGCGATCCAGGAGGCCAAGATTCCCTTCGGCATCCACGGGCACATCCTGGAGGCCGGCGCCCGCGCCACCGACCTGGCCGGCAAGCTCGTCGCGCCCGGCAAGTTCCATCCGCAGCTGTTCCTCAACCCCGGCCCTGCCAGCTCCTTCCCCTGGAAGATGAACGACGGCAAGACGAGCTACGGCTTCGCGGCCATCGTGACCATCAAGGGCAAGACCGCCAGCTACGAGCTCCTGCGCGCCCCGGTCCGCGACGTGCCCGAGGAGACCATTCCGTAGCCACAGCAGGCGGCGAAGGTCGTGGTCCCATGGGACAAATGGGACGCATGGGACTTCATCGGTCCCATAGGTCCCATGCAACCTGGCGCCCTCTCTTCAGGACAGACCATTCCGAGGTGCGTACCTTCAGCCCTGGCGCGGCGCTCGCGCCGGGAGCGGCGCATGTTCGAGCGGGTCGACCGAATCCGGGCGCACAGCCCGTCAGGCCTCAACGAGGAGATCGACCACTGCATCGCCCGGCGCATCGAGGAGCTGGCCACTCGCTCGGACACGGAGCAGAGCGCCTACCTCGCGAAGCTGGACCGCTCCTGGAGCGTCGACCGCGCGGCGCTCGCGCTGACGGCCTCGCTGGCCGCGGGCTCTTGCCTGGCGGCGGTCTGGCGCCCGGGGTGGCTCTGGCTCGCCGCGCTTTCGTGCGGCTCGCTCCTGCAGTCGGCCGTGACGGGCGGCGGCCTGCCGTTGATGCTCCTGCGCCGGATGGGCTTGCGGACGCGGCGAGAGCTCGAGTGCGAGCGCTGCGCGCTCAAGGCGTTGCGCGGCGACTTCGAGCTGGTGACCGCGGCTCGGAGTCCCGTGGCCCAGGCAGGCAACGCCTGGCAGGCCGCGCTGCGATAGTCCCCGGCTTGCGGCGGCGCGTCCGGTGGCCTCACACTCGGCCGCGTGAACCTCGAGCTCGTCTCCATCGAAGTCACCAACCGCTGCTCCAAGGGCTGCGCCTTCTGCTACGCGGGAAGCTCGCCGGCAGGCACGACGGCCTGGACTGAAGAGTCGCTGGTCTCGTTCGTCCGCGACCTCGCGCGCCATGGCGTCACCGGGGTCTCGTTCGGTGGCGGCGAGCCGCTGGAGTTTCCCGGGCTCATCGGGGTCCTCGAGCGGACCCGCGGGCTGCTTCGCCGGAGCGTGACGACCAACGGGCTGCTCCTGAGCGACGAGATGGCTCGGCAACTCGCCGAGACCGGAGTCGAGCGGATCCACGTCTCCATCCACTTCCCGGAGGTCGACGCCGAGGTGGACCGGGCGCTGGCGGCGCTCGGCCGGCTGAAGGCGGCTGGCGTCGACGGCGGCGTCAACTTGCTCGTCCGCTCCGGCAACGCACAGGCGGCCCGGGACGCCGCGGAGCGTCTTCGCTGCGCCGGCGTGGCCAGCGATCGCCTGGTGCTCCTCCCCATGCGCCTGTCCAGCCAGCCGGTGCTCTCGGAGATCGCCCAGGTCGGCGGCGGGCTTCCGTTCCAGGCCATCAGCTGTCTCTTGGGCTGCGCGGCCAGTCCACGCTTCTGCTCGGTGGGCTCCGACGGATCGGTCGGGCGCTGCTCGTACACGCAGGCGCGCCAGAGGATCGCTGCTCCGACGTACGAGGCGCTGGTCGAGGCCTTGGAGCGCGCAGGCCACGCGAGCTGCGGCGAGCCGCTTCGTCAGGGGCCTGGACGGAAGCCCCTCGTCTCCCAACCAGCTGCGCACAGCATGGACACCGACTGGTTCGCGGTGGACGAGGACGGGCACGTCGCCGAGTTCCACAGCGGAGAGGCCGGCGCGGTGCCGGAGGCGTTTCTCGGCCGGGCGGGCCACCAGTACTCGGCGGAGCAGCTCTACGAGGCTGCGCTGCTGGAGCCGGCCGGTGGGATGAGGCTCGAGGTCGCCGACCTGCTCGTCTCGCCCGACGGCCACTTCCACTGCGAAAGCTGGCGGGGCAATGCGGAGGGGCATATCGCCGCGAGCCAGATCTCGCAGCACGACACCTGCCTGGTTTGGCTTGCGGACGAGAGCGCGCTGCCTGCGCTCCCGGGCTTCGTGCGCGTGGACGCCGGCACCTCGCACGTAGTGGCGTGTGGCCACGTCCAGAACATCGACGTCGTGCGGCGGCTCCTGAAGGACAAGCGCTTCCTCAAAGGCTGGGCGGGAGGTTGGCTCGAGGCGGAGCGGCTCGGGTTCTTCCGCTACGTCCACGACGAGTACGACAACTGGGCCTCGGGGCCGTACCAGCGCGTCGGAGCGCCGGCGAAGCCCATCCTCATCGACCAGCTGTGCGGCGAGGCCCGCGAGATCGCCTCGGCGGCACGCCTGGCCGGGATCTGCTTCTCGCAGGAGCCGCGGGTCCAGCCGGTCCACCACGCGCGCTGCTCGAGCCACCAGTCGACCTTCGTTCCCGCCTACCAGGACGTGCTGCTGCCGTTCGAGCGCGGGCAGATTCCGCCCGTGCCCCGCGGGCGGCCAGACCTGCACGTCTTCCTCGCGGTCGGCCTCGCGGTGCTCGACCCGGCGGACCAGCCGAAGGGGCCGCACCACGCGGGCGGGCCGCTGCCCCGGCTCTCGGACCAGGACACGTTGCCGTTGCTGCGCTGGCTCGTCCGTCTGTTCGCGCCCGAGGCGCCGGCGGCCGACCGGAAGGCGGTCGCGGCCATCGCCGAAGACTTCGAGCGCTTCGTCGCCAACCCCATCCAGGCGGCCGAGTACCGCTACGGCGACCTGGATGAGCTCGAGCTGGCCGGGGGGCCGCCGCTCGTCCAGTCCCTGCTCGACGCGGCCAGGCCCTTTCCCAATGACTCGTCCTTCGTCAACCTGATGCGCCAGGCTGCAGCCGCCGCGGTCTACTTCAACGGCAAGAACAAGGCGGGCGTGGCGGGGTGCCTGGCCTCGGCCATCGAGAAGGCGACGATGCTGGTGGCGGTGGGCGCCGCGAGCGTCCCGGGCTGCCCGGACGCGGCCGCGTTCCTGAGCGCGCTCGACCAGCAGTTGCTCCGGGTCGACCTGCTGGCGGCGTTCGAGGCTTGGAAGTGGAAGGCTCCGCCGGACTTCGGCGAGGTCCTCTGGCGCGCGGCGACGGCCGATGGCAAGGGGCTGGCGGCGTGCATCGTGCGGCTGCCGGAGGCTGCTGGCGAGCCGCGCTATGGGCTGGCCATCGAGCTCGGCGGGAGCCGCCGCTGGTTCGAGGGGCCTCGCGACGACGTGCTTTCGACCGTCCCCGAGCCGCTCTTTGCTGCCGCGACTGCGGCGGTGCTGGGAACGGCGAGGTAGCCGCGCGGGCAGGAAGACGCTCGGTGCCGGGCAGTCGTGGACGAAGTGGACTGGATGGACCGTGTGGACCCGGTGGACCGCTGGATTCTGGGATCGCTGGAGCTACCAGCTGCCGCTGGACCCGCGCCCCGACGATGAACCGCCGCCCGAGGACCGGGAGGAGCCGCCGAAGGAAGACGACGAGCGCGTGGTCGGCTTGGGCCGCTCCCTGCGCGGGATGGTGCGGGTGTAGGTCCGGTGGTAGGAGCAGTGCTTGCAGTCCTCGGTGACCTCCGCCGTTCCCGAGTGGTCGTAGGTCGCCGCCCTGAGGGTGCGCGAGGTCGAGTGGACGGTCTTGTAGCTGCACCGAGGGCAGCGCGAGTAGCTGGTGAAGAACGCGCCGTAGCGCTCCTTGGTGACCTGGCCGCACTCGCACATCCAGATGTCGTAGTCGACGCTGCCCAGCTCTTCTTCCTTCTGCTCCCCGGCGCTGAGGTGCGCGTCGTCCGTGGCCTCGTCCAGGCGCACCATCGGGACGTGGCAGCTCGGGCAGATGCGCGGCTTGTTGCGCAGGTACCGGCGCACGCCCAGGAACCCGCCCAGCAGCGCTCCGCCCAGGCCACCCCAGACCGGAAGGGGGTTGTCGTCGGCGGTGCGCGCGAGGCGGTCGAGCAGCGGCGGCTCGTCGTCCGGCGAGGTGGGGCTGGGGCCCGCGGGGATCGGCGCGCGGGAGAGCGGCGTCATCGGGCTGGGCGTGCCTGGCGAGGGCGCATTCTGTGAGGCTCGGGCCGTGTCCGCCTCGCGGTCCCGAGCGAGGGCGACCGTGGGCGCCTCGGAGGCGAGCAGCAGCTTGTCGACCAGCGCGGTCGCTCCCGCAACCAGCGCCTCGCGCGGGTGACCGGCCTTGAAGTGGGGGACGACCGTCCCGTTCATCACGGCGTCGGTGAACGACGCCACGCCCGATGCGAAACCGTCGCCGACGACGATCTCCGCTTTGCGGTCCTTGAGCGCGGCGAGCAGCAGCACGCCCTTGTTGCGCGAGCCCGAGTCCAGCCGCCAGCGGTTGAACAGGCGGGTCGTGTACTCGCGCGGCACCGCGCCGTCGACGCTGTCGATGACCACCACCACCAGCTCGCCGCCGGCCTTTCCGCGCTCGGCCTGCTCGTCGATGGCCTGGAGGTCCTTGACCTGCAGCGTCCCCGTCAGGTCCACCACCCGGGAGCCGGGTCGGGGGTCGGGGATCCGCTCGGGCGGGACGGCCGCGGCGATGCTGCAGGCGAGCAGCGCCACGAGCGCGGTCAGCAACGTGGAAGTGCGCATGCCCCCGATTGTGGGCTACCCGCCCCACGGGCGCCAGGGACCGGTGCCTGCCCCGGCGAGGTTCAGCGCCCGCCGCAGGCTGAGGAGGCCCGCGCGGCCGCGAGCCAGGTTCTGGAAGACTGCGTTGGGAACGGAGCCGTCAAATCCCGCGTCGCCGCAGCAGCGCCGCCAGCGCGACGAGCCAGGCGAGCCCGGAGCCACCGGCGCCGCCACCGCTTCCGCAGCCGCACGACCAGCCCAGGACCCCCGTCAGCGGTGGCTCACCGGCGTCGGCCTCGGCTGGCCCGCCGTCGGGGCCAATGACCGAGGCGTCCGCGGGACTCGCCGCCCCGCTGTCCGAGGCGGCGCTGGCATCGGCCAGGCTGCCGGAGTCGGCGGGCTCCTCGGAGGAGTCGGGTCTCGAGGCATCCCTGCCGGCGCCACCTGCGTCGGCGGCGGGCCCGGAGGCATCCAGGTCGAGGGCTGCGTCCGGGCCAGCCGAGGCGTCCGGCACTGCGGCTGCGGCATCGGCCGGCAGCGAAGCGTCGAGGCCAGGTCCGACCGTCCCTGCGTCGGATGGCTGGAGCAGGACGCCGTCCGAGCAGGCGACCGAGGAGAGCCCGGTGGAGTTCGCTGCCCGGACGACGGCGTAGTAGGTGGTCCCGACGTTGCCGCCGGTGACCGAGCCGCAGGTCTGGTCGCCCATCTTGACGAAGGGGATCGCCAGGGTCGCGGCCTTGGTCGCGCAGTCGCCGCTGACGATCGAGTAGCCCAGCTCGAAGCTGAACTTCGCGTCCTGGCTGTCCGCGAAGACCCAGCAGGCCCTGAGGCCCGAGGCCGTGTCGGTGTCGACGAGCGTCGTGTCGCCGATGTCCATCACGGACTGCGCCTCGGGGGGCGTCAGGTCGGTCGCCAGGACGAAGGCGTCCATGTCGCCGCGGGGCGCCGTCGGGAAGCTCGTGCCCTGGGAAGGGAAGGGGACCGTCGCGTTGACGCCGGAGGTGGTGCTTCCGACCATGATGACGGGGTTGGCCCGGCCGAAGCCGCTGACGAACGCTCCCACCGTGAAGTCGTCGCCGCTCGCCCCGAAGATGCGCGAGGTCGCGGAGGTGCCCGTCGCGGACAGCTGCACGAGGAAGGAGTCGGCGAGGCTCGGCGACTGCCCGGTCTGGAGCGGGAGCAGGCCCGGTAGGCCACGGAAGCCGCCCGCGTCCGGGCTGGCGTGGATGTTCCCGGAGACCAGCAGGCCGGCGTCGCTGAGCGAGAGCCCGTAAATCTCCTCGTTCATCTTCTCGCCCAGGGCGGTGCACCACTCGCGCTTCCACAGGTTCCAGCCGCTGCCGCTGTAGCCGCTGAGCTTCATCACGAACCCCTCCGTCTCCGGATCGAGCGAGCCGCCGACCGTGAGGTCCTGGTCCACCACGCCGCCGTCGCCCTTGGGGTAGATGCCGTGAACGTCGTTGCCGTCGTCGTCCTGGCCGAAGCCCTGCGTGCCGCTCGTGGTGAACCCCGCCAGGAAGAGGGAGTTGTCGGGCGCGGCCACCAGCGCGGTCACGTTCGTCGCCTCATTCCCGCCGATCCACGAGAAGTGGGCGTAGGTGTTGGCCGCGCTCAGCCCGGCGAGGAAGCCGACGAGCGGGGCGGTGGGGCGGCGGGTCACGGCGAAGAGCCCCGGTGCGTGCTGGTCGGAGTCGGTGGCCCCCGGCCACCTCGCCGAGGTGGTCGTCCCGGCCACGTGCACCACTGCGTCGTTGGTGATGGCCAGCGCGTGAGGCACGTCGTCGCCGCTGCCGCCCACGGTGGTCGACCAGAGGGTCGAAGCCAGGGTGGTGTCGAGGAGCCAGACCGACGCCTGCCTGCAGTTGGGGCCAGGGATGGGGCAAGTCGCGTCGGTGGCGGCCGCGACGGCGACCCTGCCGATGCTCTCGTTGACCGCCACCGCCTTGCCCTCGTCGATATCGGGGGTGCCCAGGTAGATGAGCGCGTCCTTGGTCAGGGGCAGGACCGAGAACTTGGCGACGAAGGCATCCCGCCCGCCTTCGGGCATGGCCGTTCCGGAGGTCTCCGAATCGTCGCTCGCGGTCGTGCCGGTCAGGTAGACCGCGGAGCCGCTGCAGGCGACCGCGGCGACGGAGTCGTACCCGTTGCCGTCGAGGTACATGGTCTCCAGCGCTGAGAGGTCGCTCCGGATGGTCGAGACAAAGCCGTCCGGGTTCCCCGCCGAGCCGGAGGTGGAGGTCCCGGGGAAGGAGTCCGACTCGGTCGGGCCCGCCACGACGTACACACTCCGGTTGCTCACCTGGCAGCCGCCGGCCACGGCGTCCATGCCTTGGCCACCGAACGGCACCGACCAGAGGACGAACGGGTCCACCACCAGGGGTCGCGAGCGGTCCAGCGGTCCTGCCTCTACCGAGTAGCGCCACAGGCCCGCGCCCAGCTCGCGCACCTCGCCGTAGGAGCATGGGACCACCCGGGCCGGCTCGTCCCCGAGCCCGGGCTGGGTGCAGGAGAGCCCGGCCTCGACCAGGGTGCCGGCGCCGACCCGCATGCGCAGCGTGCCGTCCGCGTCGAGCTCCACCGCATCGACGCCCTCGACCTCGACGCCGACGCTGCGCCACCCGGCGCCGGCCTGGGCCTCGACGCGCCACTCGTCGGACTGCGGCAGCGAGCGCCACACGAGGTCCATCCCGGGCAGCGCCTGGGGCCAGCGCAGGGCGCCCCAGCCTTGCAGGGAGGTGACCTGGTCGCTCCCTCTCTCCTGGACGCGGACGGTCACCGGCAGAGGCTCCTCGGGCAGCGGCTGGGGGGCCGAGGTCCCGACCAGGCTCCAGCGCACGCCGCGGACCATCCCGTCGCCCTGGGAGAGCGTGAGCGCGACCCCGTGGGCGTCGAAGCCGGCCGCGAGCTGCGCCCGCCGGACGACGAACGGGCGCTCTGCACCGGGCTTGGCGTAGATGGGCGCGGGGAGGAGCAGTCCCGGGGCCGCGCGGGCGGTGGTGGCGCAGAGGGGCAGCACGCCGAGGATGAACAGGAAGGAGCGCGAGCTCATAGATGGGTCCGGGGTGCGGAGAAGGGGAAGGCTCAGAGAAGCGCGCCGACGCCGAGCGCCACGGGAATTGCCAGGGGCCGATAACCCTTGCCCACCGCGAAGATCTCGGCGCCCACCTCGGCGCCAATCCACAGCTGGCGGATGGGGGCGAACTGCACGCCGACCGCGGCGCCGCCACCCCACGCTCCGGCACCGGGGATGCCCGAGAAGCGCGCCGAGAGGCGCGGCTGGAGGAGGCGGCCGTCCAGAAAGCGGTAGCCCACCTCGGCTCCGAAGCCGACGTGGTTGCCCAGCAAAAGGCGCGCGCTCAGGTCCAGGCCGGAGATGGAGACGCCGGCGCTGGCGCCCGCACCGATGGTCTTCGCCATCGGCTCGCTGAAGCCGAAGGCGCCCAGCCGCACTCGCACCGAGCGCTCGACCTCGGGTGCGGCCGGAGCAGCGGGAGCGGCGGCAGTGGGCGTGTTTGGAGGCGAATCCGGCTTGGCGGGCTCGGGCTTGGCGGCAGCGGCCGTCTCCTTCTCGAGTTCAGCGCGCGCATCGCCGGCCAGCGAGATGATCTCCGGCATGAACTCCATCGCGGACAGGCGGTAATCCGGGAACTCCTTCGCCAGACGCCGCAAGCTCAGCTTCGCCGCCTCGAGATCCTTGGCGCCCACCTGGGCCGCCGCCAGGTAGGCCAGGGCGCGGGCGCGCTGGGGAAGCGCCAGGTCGGTGTCCTGGACGAGCGGCATCAGCGCCGCCAAGGCCTTCGAATACTCGCCCGACTGGTAGAGGTCGATCGCCGCATCCAGCTTGGGCGTGGCGGTCAGCAGCAGCGCAGTCAGCAGGGGCAGGACGGTGGTCATGGCGACCTACTTGGGTGCGGGCTTGAACGTGCGCTCATAAACCTCGCCAGGCTTGAGGGTGACCTCGAACTCGATGGGCTGCATTTCGGGGTTGGTCAGGCGGACCTTGTGGAACCCGGGCGGCAAGGGATGGTCGAGCTTGGTACCGTGGCCGCGCTGCGCCCCGTCGACGAAGTAGTCGGCCCAGCCGAACTCCATCTTCAGCTTCAGGGCAGCGGGCTCCGCCTTCGCAGGCGCCTTGGCCGGCTCGACGCTCGCGGTCGCGGGCGCCTTCTTGGGCTCGGGTTTCTTCGGCTCCGCCGAGGCGACGGTCGCCGGCCGAGGGTCGGGCCTCTTGGTCTCGACGGGCTTGGTTGCGACGGCAGCCGGCTTGGGATCCGGAGTCACCGCTGCAGGTCTGGGGGACGCGGTCGCTGGCTGGGACGGCTCGGCCCGCTCGGCAGGCTCGGAGGGATCGGAAGGCTCCGGCGGCTCGGCGCGGTCCGGAGTCCGGACCGGCGGCGTCTCCGGCTTCTCGGGATCCACGGCGGGGTCGTCCGGGGGCGCGACGCTCGCGACCGCTTCCGGCCCCTTGGGGCGAGTGGCCCACCAGCCGCCTCCGACCAGCGCCAGCGCGAGCGCCACACCCGCTGCCGCGAAGATCGGGGCCCGGCTGCGCGGGCGGAGCGTCGGGTCGACCGGCGTGATGGGCGACGGGCCGGGATGGCGAGCGGGGGTGGCCGGCGCGAGGGCCAGCAGCGGCTCCTTGCGCACCACCGTCCGCTCCACGCTGATGGCCTGGATGTTCTGCGTGGTGGCCATCATCAGCTGGCGTTGGATCTGCTTGAGCCGCGCGCGGACCGCCTCGGCGCCATCGGGGCGGTCGTCCGGGTTCTTCATCAAGAGCAGGCCGACGAGGTCCGAGAGCGGCTCGGGGACCGAGGGATCCACCTTGCGCACGTCGGGCGCCGGCGTGTTGACGTGGTGCATCGCCGTCTCGATAACGCCGCCGGACGGGAAGGGCAGCCGGGCGGTGAGCATCTCGAAGGCCATGATGCCCACGGCGTACAGGTCGGTCTTCGGCGAGACGGCCTTGCCCAGCGCCTGCTCCGGGGCCATGTACTCGGGCGTCCCGACGATGACCCCGCTGTGCGTCTGCGGAGTGGCCCCGTTGGGCGCGGCCCCGGCCTTGGCCAGGCCGAAGTCGAGCAGCTTGGCGTAGTGGCCCGAGCCGACCTCGGTGACCAGGAAGACGTTGCTGGGCTTCAGGTCGCGGTGGATGACCCCGCGGGCGTGGGCCGCCGCGAGCGCGGAGAGGACCTCGTCGAGCAGCTTGATGGTCTCCAGCGGGGTCAGCGCCCCCCGCTTCACCATGTACTCGTCGAGCGGCGTGCCCTCCAGGTACTCCATGACCAGGTAGGCGCCGTGGCCCTCGAGCTTGCCGAAGCCGAACACGTCGATGATGTGCCGGTGGCGCGCGAGGTTGGCGGTGCGGGCCTCTGCCAGCAGAGCGTCGATCTGGTCGGCGGTGTCCGCCTGCTCCTTGCGGACGAACTTGATGGCCACCCGCCGGCCCAGGAGCGGCTGGTAGCCCTCGTAGACGACGCCCATCCCGCCTTCGCCGACCTTCTTGCGGATCTCGTAGTCGCCCAGCGTCTTGCCCAGCAGCGGGTCGCGCTTGGAGGTGGGCTCGGACACGTCGTCGCCCAGGCCGAGGACCGGGGCGGACGTTCGGGACGCCAAGACGCCCGTGGCGGTGCGGTCGTCGTTCGAGTGCTTGGCGCAGGGCAGGGGCTGCCCGCAGATGGTGCAGTTCATAGAAGACCGCAGGATACCTGGGACGTTCCGCGGCGGATAGCGCCGCCTCGACCCCGCGCTGCGTCGATTCTGCCGCGCGCACCGGGGAAGACCGGTCCGAAACCAGGGCGCTGGGGCGGGCATCTGAACCGCCTGGGCCCCAACCCATGGAGGCGGCGACATGAAGGCCGTGGCGGCGCTCGTCTCGCTGGACGTCCTGCTCGCGGTCGGCCTCGGAGCAGCGGCGAGCGCACCACCCCCGGTGGGCATGCAGGAGGCAAAGGCGATGGAAGGCAAGTACCGCAAGCCGTCCGAGGCGGAGCTGAAGACCAGGCTGACGAGCCAGCAGCTCGAGGTGGTCTGCAACGAGGGCACCGAGCCGCCGTTCAAGAACGCCTACTGGGACCACCACGAGGCCGGCATCTACGTGGACGTCGCCTCGGGCGAGCCCCTGTTCTCCTCGACCGACAAGTTCGACTCCGGCACTGGCTGGCCCAGCTTCACGCGTCCCATCGAGTCCGGCACCGTCACCACCAAGAACGACAGCAGCTGGGGCATGAGCCGCACCGAGGTCCGCTCGAAGTTCGGCGACTCGCACCTGGGGCACCTGTTCCCGGACGGCCCGGCCCCGACGGGCATGCGCTACTGCATCAACTCGGCGTCGCTGCGGTTCGTCCCCGTCTCTCGTCTCGAAGCGGAGGGCTACGGCAAGTTCCTGTCCCTGTTCGGTCAGACGTCGGCGGCGACTCCGGCGAAGGCCGTGGAGGCGCCGAAGCAGCAGACCGAGGTCGCCACCCTGGCGGGCGGGTGCTTCTGGGGGATGGAGGAGATCCTGCGGAAGATCCCCGGAGTGCTCTCGACGCGAGTCGGCTACACCGGCGGCAAGCTCGCCAATCCCAAGTACGAGGACACGCACGACGGGCTGAGCGGCCACGCCGAGTCGGTGGAGATCACCTTCGACCCGGCCAGGGTCTCGTACGCGGACCTGCTCGAGAAGTGGTTCTTCCGGATGCACGACCCGACGACGCGCAACCGGCAGGGCAACGACCTCGGCAGCCAGTACCGGTCGGCCATCTTCTTCCACAGCGAGGAGCAGAAGCGGATCGCCGAGGAGGTGAAGGCCAAGGTGGACAAGAGCGGCAAGTGGAAGCGGCCGATCGTCACCGAGATCGTCCCCGCCTCGACCTTCTGGCTGGCCGAGGAGTACCACCAGGACTACCTGCAGAAGAATCCCGGCGGGTACACCTGCCACTTCCTGCGCGACTGACTACGCCGGCGTCACTCGCGTCCCGCCTCGGCCTTCGCTTCGGGTGGCTTGGAGGCTGATGGGGCGTACAGAGGATTCTCCATCCGGTCCTTGAGGCCTTCGATGCGAGCGAGCCCGTCCAGCGTGTCCCTGACGATGAGCAGGTCCTCCACGGCGGTGGCCGAGCCGCGGCTCGATGCGAAGTTCCGGCAGTAGATCTGAGCCAACTGCTCTGCCGAGTAGCCTCCCTTCATCCGCATGAGCCGAATCCTCGTGGGCTCCACGGACAATGTGGAGGCGCGGTAGGCCTCCCAGCTCTCGAAGCTCTCGATGCGCAGCCCGTCGTGCTCGTAGTCGACATGGACGGAAGCTTGGCGCTCCACCGCGTCGAGGAACTCGTCCACCGTGGTTTCGGGGTGGAATACGAAGACTCGCGCGTCGGCCAGGGCGGGCTCCAGCGCGACGCGGATCCCCAAGGCGCTCGACAGAGACGACGCGATGCTCTGCAGCGGAACCGAGTTGGCGACGGCTCGCAGCTTCTGCTCGGCGTACCAAGCGCGCTTGTGCCACCGGAGTCCATCACCCGGCTCGCGGCTCGGCTCAGGCGCGGTCTCAGGCCGCGCGAGGCGCGGCTCGAGGAGCTGAAGAGTCAGCTCGCCGGCAGGGCCATCTGTTCTTCGGTGAGGTGGCTCTGCGGTATGCGCCGGAGGGCTCTCGCAGAAGAACGGAGCTGGATGAGTCGTGGCGCAGCCCGCGAGCAGCGAGAAGGCCAGCAAGAGTGGCACGGTCGTTCGCAATGGGCACCTTCCGGACGCCGTCTTCGCCTGGCGAGGCGAGCAACGGCGCTAGCGATGAGCGGTCTTCAGCGGTCGTCCCGCGGTTCCCAGCCTGGAATCACGAAGTCGCCCATGCCGCAGGTCGAGCACGGCTCCCTGGGCTCGGAGTAGTTCAAGTTCACGCGAAACGGTGAGCCGGTTTCGACCGAGAGCTCCGGCAACTCCTTCAGCCAGCCCTGCGATTTCCCCTCGGCCGGCTCTGATTGTACGAGCCGGAACTGCCGCTCCTGGACGAGCTCCGGCCCAGTGTGCGCGCAGGCGGCAAGGGCGAGGACCATCGCGGCGACGGGCAGGGTTCGCATGGGCGACCTCCACGCGCGCGATTGTCGCACGAGCGCTTGCCCGGACGCTCTGGCGCGCCTCGGAGGAGCGCCACCGTGCCAGCTTGGCGGGCCCCGCGGCGCCGTGGTCTACTCCGCGCTCCCAACTTCCCGAGGTGACAGCGGATGGCGACGCGCGTGAAGGCTTCCAAGAACGGCCAGCTCAAGAAGAACGCGACGGTGACTCCGGCGGTGGCGACGAAGGTGGCTCCCTCCGGCTCGGCTCGCCTCCCTCCGTCGGTGCGCACCAACCTCGTCAGCCCGCAAGCCGCCGCGGCCCCCGCGAAGGGAGCCGTGAACAAGGCCAAGCTCAAGCCCAAGCACTTCATCGCCATGGCGGGCAACATCGGGTCGGGCAAGACCACCGCCGCCAAGCTCATCAGCCAGCGGCTGGGCTTCGAGCTCTTCGACGAGCCGGTCATCGACAACCGGTTCCTCAAGGACTACTACGCCGACATGAAGCGCTGGAGCTTCACGCTGCAGCTGGAGTTCCTGATCCGGCGCGTCGAGCACCACGAGCTCATCCACACCGTCAACAAGAGCTGCGTGCAGGACCGCACCCTCTACGAGGACCCGGAGATCTTCGCGAAGTATCTGCACGGCCTGGGCTTCATGACCAACTCGGAGCTCGACCTCTACTACGAGTACTTCGAGCGCCTGAACCGCAACCTCACCAAGCCGGACCGGGTCATCGCCTTCGACGTCCCCGACGTGGAGGTGCTGCTCAAGCGCATCCGCACCCGCGGGCGTGTCGAGGAGAAGGGCATCGGCAAGGACTTCCTGCGCGGCCTGAACGGCTACTACAACTCGTTCACGCAGGTGATGCAGAACAAGTACGGCATTCCGACCCTGACCATCGACGTCTCGACCATCGACATCCGCCAGCGCCCGACCCGCGACGAGTTCCTGGACCGGGTGACGACGTTCCTGCGGTCCTAGCGGAATCGGCGCGGGCGCCGGACGAGGCAGGCCGCTAGCCTATCGATGCGCTGCAGGCCAAAAAGGCCTGCTCCCCGGAGGCCTCCATGCTGCAGGGCAAGTCCCCCCGCGACTCCCGCGTCGAGATGACCGAGCTGGTGCTTCCCTCGGACGCCAACCCGCTGGGCACCATCTTCGGCGGGCGCGTCATGCAGTGGATCGACATCGCCGCGGGCATCTGCGCCGCCCGCCACGCCCGCCGGCCGTGCGTGACCGTGCTGATGGATGCGCTCACCTTCCACTCGCCCATCCAGGTGGGCGAGGTGGCGGTGCTGGAGGCGCGGGTGCTGGCGGCCTTCAAGAAGCTCGATGGAGGTGGGGGTCACCGTCCATTCCGAGGACCTGAAGAGCGGCGAGCGCAAGCTGTGCACCAGCGCCTACCTGACCTTCGTGGCGCTGGACGAGGAGCGCAACCCGACCCGCGTGCCGCCGCTGCTGCTCGAGACCGACGAGGAGCGCGCCGCCTTCGCCGCCGCGCAGCTGCGCCGCGAGAACCGGCTGGCGGCGGCCAAGTCGGAGGGGTGAGCAGGCGATGGGCTCGATGGAGGCCGGCCTCTTCCGCACCGCGATCGTCGGGCTGCTCGTCGCTGGGGTCACCGGGCTGGGACTGTCCGCGGTGGTTCGAGTCGCCTGGGCACGAATTCGCCGCAAGCTCGTCACCCGCGAGATGCGCCTCTGGGCCGTGGGGTTCGGAGGGCTCTTCGTCGTCGAGCTGGGGTGCTTCGCCTGGGCGGTTTTCGTCGAGCCGGGCTGGCTCGAGGTGACGCACCTCGAGGTGAAGACGCCGCTGCTCGCGGCGGGGAAGCGGCTGCGCATCGTCCACTTCAGCGACACCCATATCGACGGGCCCAGCGCGGTGATCGACTCGCTGCCAGAGCGAGTGGCGAAGCTCAAGCCGGACCTCATCGTCTTCACTGGCGATGCGGCGACGGAGGACGAGGACCTGGAGAAGTTCCGGGCGATCCTGCGCCAGATGCCGGCGCCGCTCGGGCGCTACCTCGTCCGCGGGAATCACGAGACCTGGAGGCACAACAAAGGGGGCGTCTTCGGGGACGCGGGCATCGAGCTGGTGGGCCGGGCGGTGACGACCCCGGGAGGCGAGCTGACGCTCTGCGGCGCGGTCTTCGGCTTCGGCGAACGGCTCGACGACTGCCTGAGAGCTGCCCCGGAGGACCGGCCGACGCTCGTCGCGTACCACTCGCCGGATCTGGTCGAGGACTTGGCGCCGTTCAAGCCCACGCTCTACCTCGCCGGCCACACGCACGGTGGGCAGATCCGCATGCCCTTCTTCGGGGCGCTGGTGACGCTCTCCAAGTTCGACAAGAAGTACGAGATGGGCGAGTACCGGGTCGGGGAGACGACGCTCTATGTCAACCGGGGCGTCGGGTTCGAGCCCAGGCCGGCGCCAGCCATCCGCTTCCTCTGCCGGCCGGAGCTGGCGCTGATCGAGCTGGTGGGGACGCGGTAGCGCGGGCGGCGCGGGCGGCGCGGGCGGCGCGGACGTCCGTGGCACGGGCGCCTGCCGGCGACTGAAGTCGCGCCTGAAAATGCCAAGCCCGCCTTCGCGGGCTCAGTGGTGACGGATCGTTCGGGTGCGAGTAGGACAGGCAAGTCGAGGTTTGCCAGTCGCTGTTCATCTGCTTCGCGACTGATGTTCCGTCGTCTCTTCAGCCCGCGCAGGCGGGCTTCGAAATGTCAGGCGCGGCTTCAGCCGCCGGCACTCGCGCCGATTCGCCCCTCTGGGCGTCTGGCCTTACTTCAGGTCGTACATCCCCATCAGCCGAATCCTGTCTCCCGCCGCGACGCCGTGCTTCTGGCACCAGCCGCCGTTGACCTCGAGTACGTACTTCGAGTCGCCCTCGACCGCGCGTCCGGTGGTCGTCTGCGGCTCCGCGCGCTCCACGATGCCGATGACGGTCCCGTCCGCCGCGATGAAGAGCATGTCCAGGCTGAGGAGCGTGTTCTTCATCCAGAAGCGGTGCTCGGCGACCTCCGGGAAGACGAAGATCATCCCGGCCATCTCGGGCATCGTCCTGCGGAACATCAGCCCGCGGGCGCGCGACGGGTCGTCCGAGGCGATCTCCACGTCGAGCAGGTACTCCTTGCCGTCGCGGGTCTTGATCTCGACCTTCCCTCGCTGGCTGAGCATGGGGGGCTCCGGCTCGGTGACGGCGGGGCTGGGGGTGGAGCTGGCGCGGTCCGGCGAGGCCTGGCGGGTCTCATTGCAGGAGGCGAGCAGCAGCAGAAAAGGGAGGAGCGCGAGCCTGGGCACGAGGGCGTTCACTTGAGCAGGTGGTTGATGAGGTCCACGAGGCCGCTGGCGGCGGCGTCGAAGTCGGAAGCTCGCCGGGCGCCGGCGGCCGAAGAGCAGGTCGGAGACGATGTCGTCGTCGGCCGGGGTGGCGCGCGCGGGGTTGGGCGCTGGCTTGCCAGGAGCCGGGGCGGACGGCTTGAGCTTCGACAGCTCGGCCTTGCGACGCGCCACCGGGTCGGCCGCGATGTGCTTGAGGCCGGCGCAGTCGGTGCAGATGGTCGTCCGCGCGCCGATGACCTGCTCGCTCATGGGCCGCGGGCGCTTGCACTCGCCGCAGATGAAGCGCGGCTCGGTGGGCTGGTTGGTGATCTTCGCGAAGCGGCCGTCGGTCGGGGCGGCGCCCTTCTTGCGCGGCGTGGGTGGCTGGACGCGGGCCAGGTCCTCGGTGGCGATCTGCGCGACCTTCACGAGCAGGTTGAGCTCGGTCTTGTCGAGGTACATCCCGTGGCAGCGGGGGCAGATGTCGAGCTCGGCGACCTTGCTGGGCCGCAGGTCCATCGGCATGTCGCACCGGGGGCAGCGGCGCTCGCCGCCGTAGGGCACGCCGCCCTTGGGCAGCTCTCCGCCCAGCTTCTCGAACTCGCCCGCATCCAGCCACAGGCCGCTGCAGCTGGGACAGACGTCGACCGCGATGTCGCTCGAGGTGCTCTCGGTCATCTCGGCTTTGCAGCCGGGGCAGGTCAAGGCAGGCATGTGCGGCAGTCTACGCCTTGGCCTTCTCGGAGGGAGCAGCGTTCGCGAGGGGCGCAACCTCGGCGGTGGCGACGGCCGGGGCGGCGGCGGGCGCCTGGATCTCGCCGATCTTCTCCATCACCGGCTCGGGCATCCCGACCTGCCTGGGGTCGACGACCTTGCTGATGATCTCGTCCACCGCCTCGGCCTCGCAGTCCATCTCGCGGGCCACCGAGGCCAGGCTGTCCGAGAGCGCCGAGAAGCTCGGCGGCGCGCAGGTGGGCGTCGGAGGTCTTCAGGGACAAGAGCGCCAGGCGGGTGCGGTCCAGGACCGCCATCTCGCCGTGCAGGCGGGCGACCACCCGCTCGCGGCCGCGGCGGATGCGGTCCAGCTGCTGCAGCTCGGCCATCACCGCAGATTCGGCGCCGGAGAGCTGGCGCTTGGCGGCCTCGTCCTTGAGCGTCTCCTTGAGCTTGCGCAGCTCGGCCAGGCGCTGGTTGATCCTCGGACTCGGCGCGCTCACCCAGCTCACGGTCGATGTTCTGCCAGCGGCGGCCCAGCTCGAGGATGCGCAGGGTGACGTCGTTGAGCGACTTGGAGAGCTGCTGGCGCGCGAACCCGGCCTCGCTGTTGGCCAGGATCTCCGCGCAGCGCCGGTAGTTGGTCATCGCCCGGCCGGCCAGCAGCTTGAGGTCGCCGGTGAGCTCGGGCTGCATCGCGGCGTAGAGCTTCTCCACCGGATCTGGATCTTGGGCGACGTGGGCGCCGGCGCTGCCCAGCGACATGAAGAACGCCAGCACCGCAGTGATGGTCATGGCGATGAGCGGCGCGGGGAGCAGGCCCTCGAGCAGCCCGCGGGTGGTGAAGGCTTCGACCACCGCCCGGCCCGCCAGGATGGCCAGCGCGGAGAGCCCGGCCGCGGCCGCGTAGGAGGCCTTGCCCATGCGCGTCTTGCCGACGGAGATCTCCTTGCCCGTCTCCTTCTGCCGGAAGTGCGCGAAGAGCGAGCCCACGCCAGCGCCGGCTGCGGCTAGCCAGAAGGTCGGGTGCGAGCCGGCGAGCCAGGGCAGCAGGCCCGACAGGCCGCCCAGGATTCCGTACGCCAGCCGGCCCTTCCAGGTCTTGCCGCAGGCCGCCGCTGCCGCCGCGGCGCAGACGAAGGGCACCAGCGTGTAGCCCTCGGAGATGGCCAGCGGGTAGGGCAGCTGCGTCAGCCCGTACATCGCCAGGCCCGCCGCCGCTCCGCCCGCCGAGGCACGCAGCACCGTCTTCTGAAATCCCTCGTGGTCGGCGAAGGTCACGGCTGGCATGGACGAGGTCTCCTGAAGGCGGTGCGCGGGCGGGTTGGAGCTCGAAGTGGTGAGCGTTCCTCAGCCCGCGGCGAATCCTACCGTGCCGAGTTCGAGAAAGCGTGGATCCGCTTGGCGGCGGCGTTGACCGGGGCCGAGCCGGCGGGGGCTGCGAGGGCGCCCTCGAACGCGCTGGCCTCGCCCATCGCCTGGTCCAGCTCGGCGTTCTTGCCGAACTCGGCCTCGGCCTTCTGCAGCACCGCCTTGGCCGCCTCGATGTTCTGCTCGGCCTCGTCGCGCCGGCCGTCCTGGGCGAAAGCGCTGGCCTTGCGCATGGCCTGCAGCGCGTTGGCGTGCGCGGCCACGGCGGCGACGTCCTTGTTGCGGTTGGTGAGGACGATGGTCGAGTCGGGGGTGACCGCGGCGGCGACGGTGACGTTGACCGAGCCGGCGGCGTGGCTCTTGTTCACGTCGACGTAGTTGAGCGCGACCTTCGCGACCTCGATGTTGCCGGGCGCGGAGGCGGGGACGAGCAGGCGGACGACGACCTTGCGCTTCTGGCCGCTGGTGAAGTCGGGCAGGCGGATGGAGGTCGCGCCGACGGCGCTCTCGCTGAAGTAGCCGTAGACGTCGGCCACGGTGACGCCCGCGGCCGGGGTGATCGAGAGCGAGGTGCCGATGGCGACGGTGGCGACCGCCTGCTTGAGCTTCCCCGCCAAAGATGTTGCCCAGCTGCTCGGCGTTGGAGAGGAAGTGGTAGCTGCCGCCGCCGTACTCGGCGATGGACTCCATCACCCGCTCGTTGAAGTCCAGGCCGACGCCGATGGAGGAGAGGGTCAGGTTCTGGCTGGAGATGCGCCGCGCCATCGAGGCCAGGCCGCTGGCGTCGGAGATGCCCTCGTTCGCCTGGCCGTCGCTCATCAGCACGATGCGCGAGACCCCGAAGTCGCTGCGGTAGCGGTCGAGCTCGGCCACGGCCGCCTCGACGCCCCCGGACATGTTGGTGCCGCCCAGCTCGGCGATGGAGTCGATGGCCGCCAGCATGCGGGTCTTGGCGTCGGGGGTGGCGAGCGTGGAGCTGATGAGGGTGGTCACGTCGGAGCCGAAGGTGATGAGCGCGAAGCGGTCGCGCGAGTCGAGCTGCTGGACGAGCTGGCGTGCGGCGAGCCGGCACTGGTCGATCTTCTCGCCGGCCATCGAGCCCGAGCGGTCGAGCACCAGCGCGAGGTTCACCGGGGCGCGGGTGGTGCCGGCCACGTTGGCGGCTTCGATGTCGGCCTTCAGGAAGACCTCGCGGGTGGCGCCGGCCAGCACGTACGGGTCCGAGAGGGAGGCGGTCAGCTTGAGCACGTCACCGCCGGTCTGCGGGCCGGGAGGTGGGGTGACCACGACCGGAGTCGAGGGAGTCGTCGTCGGCTCGGTCGGCGGCTTGGCCGTCGGCTCGACCTTGGGGAGCAGCATCAGGATCAGGGCCACGACGCCGAGGACCGCTGCCAGACCGAACATCACCGCCGTCTTCTTCATGACCGACCTCCCAAAGCCAGGGCTCGTCCCGTTAGGAACCACGGAGCGCGCTTCGGTTCCTTACAACGGACCAGGGGCCGCGACGGATCTGTGCGTCCCCCCGTTGACCGATGCGACTGACATGCCGAACGCCAAGCCCAGCGATTTCAAAGGCTTGGCACGGTCAGACCGTGTCCGTCCTGCCACGCGCTCCTCGAAGGCGAGCCTTGGGGCCCGCACCTTCAAAGAGGCTCAGGGGATGCCGGTGATGACCAGCCCGCTCTTGTGGCCCTCGGGGAGGGTGGCGTAGATGACCCCCGCGGCCGCACCCGCGACCACCGCGGCTCCGACGGCGCCGATGACCGGCCAGAACCAGGACTGGGACGTGACGGGGACGCTGGGGCCGGCCCCGATGGGGTCGTTGCGCAAGAGGTCGTCGACGATGCGGGTGGAGATCGATCTGCGCGTCGTTGGGGAAGGTCGCCGCGCTGGCCGAGAGGTCCTTCTTCAGCCCGGTGGCCCGGCGGCGGGCGGCCACGTCGAAGGCGACGAGCTCGATGGTGGCGCCAGCAGCGCCGGCGGAGGTCGCGACGCCGATGACGACGTGGCGGGCGTTGAGGGCCGCGGCAATCTCCTGAACCCCGAAGGCCGGCTTGGTCTCCTTCGAGCTCGGTCTGGGCGATCTCCACCGCCTTGCGGAAGCGGTCGGCCTGGGGAAGCGTCTTCAGGTCGGCGCTGGCGGTGGTGCCGCCGTTGCCCTGGACCTCGACGAAGGTGGCCCAAGGCTGGTGGCCGCGGCTCTTGACGACGACGTGGTGCCGGCCGGCGGGCAGGCCCTTGATGGTCACGGGGGCGACGCCGCGCTCGACCTCGTCGACGGTCACGTAGGTGGGGGAGGCGTTGGAGGAGACGGTCAGGTCACCCTTGGGACCCGCAGCGACCTTGTCCTTGGCTTCCTTGAAAGCCGCCAGGATGTCCGGCGAGAACTCGTTCGGGTCGGGCTGGTAGGCGGGCGACATCACCGTCGCGCGGGTGAAGGAGTCGGCGGCCTTGGCGTTGTCGCCGTTGATGAGGTGGGCGGCGCCGACCCAGGTGAGGGCGCGGGCGATCTTCGGGGGGCTCGCGGTTGCCGGGTCCCCGGCCAGGACCTTCAGGCCCTCCATGAACTCCTTGGCGGCGCCCTCGGGGTCGAGGTTGTCGTAGGCGTCCTTGCCCTTCTTGAAGCTCTCGATGGCCGCATTGGGCGTCTCGGCGCGCGTCGGCTCGCCGCCCAGGACCTTGAGCAGGTCGACCGAGGAGAGGCGCCCATCGCTGTCGACGAAGCGGGTCACGGCAGCTTCGAAGGCGACGGCGGTCTCGGTCGCGCCCGGGTCCTTGGCGACGATCACCACCGCCAGCGGACCTTGGGGGAGCTCGCCCGCGTGGGTCGGAGCCGAGCCGTCCGGCTTCTTCTTCGGCTTGGGCTTGCTGCCCGCGGGGGCCTTGCCGTCGAGGACTTCCTCGTCGGTCGTGAAGCCGTCGTCCTTGGCCGACGCGGTTGCGGGGACGAGGCAAAGCAGCGAGAGGAGGGCAAAAAGGGCGTTTCGCATCGCGGCGATGCTACGCCGCCGCTGAACCTTCCGGCAAGGCCGAGAATCCTACGGTTGCGAGTTCGTTTCGGCGCTTCCCTCCGGACCGAAGTCTCGTGGCAGAGTATCGGCCGCCGTCGGGCGGATTCCCCGCCCAAGCGCCGCTGAAGAGGGACCATGGAAGACAGGATCGCGACCTTCTTGAAGGCCAAGGCGTTCGGGGTGGTGGGCGCCTCCACCAACCGCGAGAAGTACGGGAACAAGGTCCTGCGCTGCTACCAGCAGGCGGGCCGGACGGTCGTCCCGGTCAACCCGAAGGAGAAGACCGTCGAGGGCCTGGCCGCGGTCGCGAAGGTCGAGGAGCTGCCGCCCGAGGTCGACGCCCTGTCGATCATCACGCCGCCCGAGGTCACCGAGAAGGTGGTCGACGCCGCCATCCGGAAGGGCATCAAGCACGTCTGGATGCAGCCCGGGGCGGAGAGCCCGGCGGCCATCGAGCGCGCCGAGAAGGCGGGGCTCAACGTCATCGGCGACGGGAGCTGCTTGCTGGTGGTGCTGCGCTACAGCGAGCATTGACTTCGCCGGAGCGCGAGTAGACTGCGGTTCGCGCCGGACGATCAGGAGACTTCGCTCGGTGGGGAGCGAAGCGCCGGACGAGGTCGGGAGGGACCGATGTCCAACGACGCCAATTCCAAGCAGGGCGCCCCGCGCGATCCGCTGGCCACGCCCATGGAAACGCGCGCCGCCACCGACTCCGAGATCCGCAACATCCTCGGACTGGTGGCGGACCCGCTGCCCGGTCCGCCGCCGCCGCCCGAGGCTGGGCGGGAGAGCACCCACGCGTCGCCCTCGACGAGTTCGCTTTCCTGCCGCCGACCCGAGGACCCGCCCCGACCAACGACAAGACCCAGGAGTTCTTCGGCCGGTCCATCCGCCTCGAGGGGCTCAAGGTGTGCAAGCTGTTCGCCCACCTCAGCCCCGAGGAGCTGGCCAGCCTCGACGGCATCGTCCAGGAGTCGTTCGAGGAGAAGGGGACGGTCCTCGCCCAGACCGGCCAGCTGATGGAGTCGTTCGGGGTGCTCGCCTCGGGCAAGGTCGACGTCGAGGGGGTGGGCAAGGTCGACGGCGTGCACGAGCGGGGCTGGTCGTTCGGCGCCGAGTCGGTCCTCACCGTGGCGCCGAGCCCCGTGCGCGTGGTCGTCCTCGAAGACTGCCTGCTGCTCAAGGTGGCGCGCAGCGATCTGATGGCGCTGATGCGCCGCGAGCCCGGCCTCGCGGTGAAGCTCCTCTTCGCCGTGGTCCAGGAGACGACCGACCAGCTCCAGGAGCTCCGCGGCCTGGTCACGCGGCCGCAGCGCTGAGTCGAGTCGCGCGCGTCAGCGGACGAGGCCCCCGTGGGCCATCGCCCGCAGCCGCTTCACCCGCTCCTCGGTGGACGGGTGCGTGGAGAAGAGCTTGAGCAGCCCGCCGCTGCCGGTCAGCGGGTTGACGATGAACAGCGGCGCGGTCGCCGGCGCCTGGTCGTAGTGGACGAGCCTCCGCTCCGCGCTCGAGCTTCAGGAGCGCGTTGGCCAGGGCGTCCGGGTCCTCCGCCAGCGCCGCGCCCGAAGCGTCGGCCCCGTACTCGCGCGAGCGGCTGATGGCCAGCTGCAGCAGCATGGCGGCGATGGGCGCGACGATGAGCATGCCGAGGCTGCCCAGGATCGAGCCGTGGTCCTCGTCGTCCCGGCTGCGGCCTCCGCCCAGGAACGCTCCTCCGAACCAGAAGGCCAGCCGCGCGACCTGGGTGATGATGCCCGCCAGGGTCGCGGCGATCGTGGAGATGAGCGTGTCGCGGTTCTTCACGTGCGACAGCTCGTGCGCCAGCACGCCAGCCAGCTCGCGGCGGTCGAGGATCCGCAGGATGCCCTCGGTGACGGCGACCGCGGCGTGGCTCGGGCTGCGGCCGGTGGCGAAGGCGTTGGGCGCGTCGGTGGGGATGACGTAGAGGCGCGGCATCGGCAAGTCTGCCCGACGCGCGAGCGAGGCGACCAGATCCTGCAGCCAGGGGAGTTGGCCGGGCGTGAGCGGGACCGCGCGGTTGAGCGCCAACGCGATCCGGTCGCTGAACCAGAAGGTGACCGCGTTCATCACGACGACGAACAGGCCAGAGAAGAGCATGCCTCGCGGCCCGCCGAGCCGTTCGCCGACCGCCAGGAAGAGCGCCGTCAGGCCGGCCATCAGCACCGCGGTCTTCAGATAGTTGCCCAGCCGGTGGCCGCGCACGTGCCGCTGCCCGCTCGGCGCCATCGGCAAGGTCCTGGATGAGGTCGACATGGACTGCTCCTGCTTCCTCCCACTCCCTGGAACGGGCGAGAAGGCCCGAAACGTGCCCGGAACCTAACCAGGGACTGACCTCTGGCAACCGTCGGCCATGCTCGCGGATCGCCGGTCATCCGGCCGGCCCTGCACTGGACCGCGCAGAACGGGGGGCGGGCTCGGGCGGCGGGCGGCTAGAATGTCGGCGCTCCAACGACTTCAACGACCCGACCGACGAGGCACCCCTTCCATGAACCTGTTCTCCGAGATGGCTCGCCTGTGCGCTGAAGGCCGACCGTTCGTGCTCGCCACCGTGGTCGAGACCGGCGGCTCGAGCCCCCAGAAGGCCGGCGCCAAGCTGGTCGTCTTGCCCGACGGCACGCTGCGCGGCACCGTCGGCGGCGGCGCCATCGAGCACCAGAATCGTGACCATGGCCAAGGACCTCCTGAAGGAGGGCGCCGCCACCAAGCTCGTCCACACGCACCTCACGCACGACCTGGGCATGTGCTGCGGCGGCGAGATGTCGGTCTTCCTCGAGAAGATCTCCCCGGGCGAGAAGCTCCTGCTCTTCGGCGCCGGCCACGTCGGCAAGGCGCTGTACGAGCTCGCGCGCGCCGCCGGCTTCCACGTCACGGTGGCTGACGCGCGCCCCGAGTGGCTCAGCCCCGAGCGCTTTCCCCAGGCGGAGCGGTTGCTCGGCGACCCGGTCGAGGCAGCACAGAAGTCCGAGCCTCGACGAGAGCACGCTCGTCTGTGTGATGACGCACGATCACGGCCTCGATCAGGACCTGGTCCAGGCGCTCGCGAAGCGGCCCCACCGCTACCTGGGGATGATCGGCAGCCTGCGCAAGGCCGAGAAGCTCCGCTCGCGGCTCAAGGAGCTGGGCTACTCCCAGGAGGAGATCGCCGGCGTCCGCAGCCCCATGGGCGTGGCCATCGGCGCCCAGTCCCCGGAAGAGATCGCCGTGTCGATCGTCGCGGAGTTCGTCGCGGTCCGGCACGGCGTGAGCCCGAAGTAGATGGGGCAAGGCTTCCCGGTCGGTGTCGTGCTCGCGGCGGGCGCCTCCTCGCGGATGGGGCGGCCCAAGGCGCTCTTGCGCGACGAGTCCGGGCGAACCTTCCTCGAACGCGTCGTCGGTACGCTGCGGGCCGGCGGCTGCCGAGCCGTCATCGTGGTGGGCGGCCGACACGTCCGTGGAATCGCCCAGGAGCTGCCCGAAGGCGCGCTGCTCGTGCGCAACGCGCGCTGGGAAGAGGGCCAGCTCTCGAGCGCCCAGGCCGGGCTGCGCGCGGCCCTGGAGCTGGGCGCTTCGGTCGCCGTCGTGCACCTCGTCGACCAGCCGCTCGTTCGCCCTGCCGACGTCGCCAACGTCCTCGCCTCGATGGCTGAAGGCGCGGACCTGGCCATCGCCACCCACCGCCGCGAGCAGGGTCATCCGATCGCCCTCTCGGCGAAGGCGGCCGGGCGTGTCGTCCGCTCGCGGGCCGAGCACCTGCGGGCGGCGCTGGAGAAGGCGGCGCCGCAGCGGGCGATCGTCGACGGGTGCTCGAAGGGCTGCGTGCGCGGGGCGAACACCCCCGCGGAGCTTCGCGCCCTGGTCAGGGGAAGGTGAAGGTGGCCACCACGGGGGCGTGGTCGCTCGCCGCCGTCACGTCCGTGGAGTGGACGAGCGAGGCGGACTGCTTCCAGCCCGCTGCCGTCTTGTCCGGGATGAGGTAGTCGAGGCGGTAGTAGACGCTGCCGTCCTTGTACGTCCAGGCGCTGGAGGCTGACTGGCCAGCCCAGAAGTCCACGAACTGGCCGTCGTCGAAGAAGAGGCGGTTCGAGGCCGAGGTCGGGCCGTCGTTCATGTCGCCGGTGATGAAGACCGCGACCCACGGCGTGGCGCTGCGGATGCCGTTGGCGAGGTCGCGCGCGCCCTGGGCCTGCGCCTGGCGCTTGAGGTCGGTGTCCACGCTGTCGTCGATCTGGCTGATGAGGTGGTTGACCAGGAACGCCGCCTCGCGGTTGCCGCCGACGTCCACGTGGGCCTCGAGGCAGTCGCGCGACCACTTGTAGGGGCCGCGGCCGTCCGGCGTGTAGAGCCAGTCGTTCTGGTGGGTCTTGGTCTCCTTGAGCGGGAACTTGGACATGATGGCGACGTTGATGCCGCGCGGGTCCCGCCCGGGGATGAGCTTGTAGTTGGGCAGCTTCACCGTGAGCTTGTCGTTGAGCCGGCCCAGCAGCGCCTCGGTCTCCACTTCCTGCAGCGTCACGATGTCCGGCGCCTGGGCATTGATGACCTTGGCGAGCTTGGTGAGCTTGCTGTTGACCGACGTCGCGCTGACCACGGTGTCGGTCTTGGCCGGGTCGTCCGACTCGTCGAAGAAGTCGTGGACGTTCCAGTTCAGGACCTTGAAGGTCACCGGCGAGCCGATGGGCCCGGCGTCGGCCTTGGGCCCCACGTCCGGCGAGCCGACGTCCGGCTTGCCGGCGGCGTCGCGGGTGCCGGCGTCCTCACCGGCGCAGGCGTCGTTGCAGCCCCCGCCGCAGCCGTTATCCTCGCCGCACCCCTTCCCGTCGCAGGCGGGGACGCACTGGCAGGTGAAGTCCTCGGCGCAGGTCTCGTTGGCGGCGCAGCAGCCCTGGCCGCAGGAGACCTCGCAGGGCGCGACCGGAGGACAGGCAGCCAGGCCGGCGGCGAGGCCGGTGACGGCGAGGAGGCTGGTGAAGAAGGTGAGGCGGCGGGCCGGGGCGGGCGCGGGGCAGGGCGTCATGGGACTCCGGTTCGGGAAGAGGCGCACCTGGGGTCGGCGGGCCCGGGCACGAGGTGAAGCCATTGTAGTCGACGCAGGCGAACAGGTCAGCCCTGGCGCAGCTGGTCCGAGGCGTCCTTCATCTCGCGCACGATGGCCTGGGCCTCCTCTTGGGGGAGCTGGAGGTGGGCGGCCATGGCCAGCAGCAGCTTGCGCTCCTCGGCGTCGATGCGGCCGTCGACCAGCGCGGCCGAGACCAGCGCGCGGTAGAGCACCTTCGCCTCGTCCCGGCTCTTGGGCTGCAGCTCGGTGAGCTCGGCGGCCGGCGCGGCCAGCAGCGCCTGCAGGTCGACGGGATCGATGCCCCAGCGCTTGGCGCAGGTGCGCAGCAGGCGGTGCTCGCTCTCGGTGACCACGCCATCGGCGCGGGCCATGGCGACCATCACCGAGAGGGCGCGCCTGCGCTCGAAGGGATCGGCGATGTCCAGCACGTGCTCGGCGAGGCCGTCGGCGGCCTGGTTCGAGGTTCTGCGGCGGGCCTGCCACGCCTCGACTGGCGCCAGCTCCTCGAACGCCCAGTCCTGGGAGAGCAGCGAGCCGCAGTGGCTGCACTCGACGCGATCTCCGTCGGGCTGGGGCGCGGCGCAGTTGTGGCAGCGGTCGGTGGCGAGGCCGGTCTTGGCGCTGGTCTTGATGCCTGCGCGGCGGGCGAGAGTGAGCATCGAGCTGCGCACGAGCCCCGTGCCAGCGCCGGTGGTGCTCCAGCGCACCGCGAAGGCGGCGCGGTCGTAGTCGGCATCGCTCTCGACGTGGGCCAGCTCCACCGAGCCCACGGCGGTCTTGGCCAGGCCCTGCACCGGCTTGCCCGAAAGCGACAGCATCTCGTTGAGGGCGGCGCTGGTGCATAGGCGGGCGAAGCGCTTGGGCTGCCCAGTCGCTTGCGCCTCGATCCACTTCCAGAAGACGAGGCAGGCGCGGTCTTCCAGCACCTGGCGGTTGGCGGCGGGGTCGGTCGCCTTGAGCCGGGCGAAGCCGCCGCCCGGGCGCTGCGGCCGCATCTCGAACTCCTCCGCCTGCGTGATCTCCGAGAGGACCCAGTCGTAGGTGCCGGAGTTGAGGATGGCCTTGCAGTACTCGCAGACGACGGTGGCCTGGCTTGGCACCGGCGCGCCGCAGGAGGGGCACTTGCCCTCCGAGAGCCGGCCGCCCTTCAGGTCGGGGGTGAGCCGGCGCACGAAGGACCAGTACTCGACGAAGGGGGCCTCCGGCTCGCGGGCGGCCTTGGCGTAGGCCACGGCGTCTGGGGTGTTGGCCGGCACGTCGCAGTCGCGGGCGTAGGCGGTCAGGCGAACGTGCAGGGTGTCGAAGTCGTCGTCGGCCTCCACGCCGACCACCGCGACGTTGAGGACCCTCACGCCGGCGGTCACGTTGCGCAGGCCGTGGAAGCGGTTGAGGGCGACCTGCGTCGTAAAGCGGCGCAGCACGCCGTCGGACATGCCGCGGCGGACGGCGTCGAAGTTGCCCTGCGACCAGGCCTGCTGCATCTGGACGAACAGCCGCTGCGCCTCCTTGAGGAAGTCGTCGACCTTGAAGGAGGGGTCGCGCGCGGCGATCTTCGCCAGACCTTCGGCCCGCTGCTGGTCGGCCTGGCGGTTCGCCGCCCGCCGCTGTGCCGCGGCCTCGTCGATGGACCCGCTCGTCTGCTGGTTGGACTTGTTCTTGTTGTAGGCCTGGACCGCCATGGCGACGAGCACGACCAGGACGATGAGCGCGACCATGCAGCAGGAGCCGCCCGAGAGCTCGCCGCTGGAGCTGGACGAGGAGTGGTAGCTGGAGCCGGAGGAGTGCCAGCCGCTCGACGAGGAGGAGCGCGAGGCAGACGAAGAGTGGGACCCGCCGGAGTAGCTGTGCCCGCCGCCGGCGCGCCCCCACGCCGCCGAAGAGGCAAAGGCGAGCAGGCCCAGGACGGACACGATCGCGAGGAAGCGCTTCATCGGTTCCCTTTCGAACCCCTCAGTTCAGTCGCCGACGTCTTACCACGCCGGCCTACGGACGAAGCAGGTACGAAGCCGAGAGCGCGAGGGTGCCCAAGGCGAGCAGCGACACCAGCGCGCGGGTGGGGACGCGCCGCTGCAGGCTCGCGCCCAGGTAAGTGCCGCACAGCCCGCCGGCTCCGAGGACGAGGCCGAGCCGCCAGTCGGGGAGGGCGTCTTGGGTGCCCATGAGGGCAAAGGTGGCCAACGACGCCGCCGAGGTGACGAAGTTGCCGAGCAACGTGGCGCCGCCGATGGAATGGACGGGCAGGCGGAATTGGGAGACGAGCAGCGGCGCGACGAGCGCACCACCGCCGACTCCCGCGGCCCCGCCCAGGGCTCCGACGACGAGGCTGATGAGCGCCAGTGCCGGCACGGGGGCGCTGCAGGCCTGGTCTCCAAAGGTGTACTCGAGTCGCAAGAGCCCCAGCCGCCCGCCGCTCACCCGTGTCTGGAGACCGGGGCTCTCGGGACGCGAGGGCGCGGGCTTGCGGAGGGCTGAAGCGCCGAGGCGGACGGCGAAGGCGCCGAGCAGCACGCCCAGCAGGACATGAAAGCGTCCCGGATCGGCGAGGAAGTGCATGCGCGCCCAGGCGCCGAAGACGGAGCTCGGCAAGCTGGCCAGCGTGATCAGCACCGCGACCGGCCAGGCGAAGCGGCCGTCGCGAACGAAGCGCGCGATGCCCGACGGCGTCGCGACGACGTTGAAGAGGTGGTTGGTCGGCGTGACGGAAGGGCCGGTCAGCCCCAGCACGCTGATTCTGATAGGGCAGCAGCAAGAACGCGCCCGAGATGCCCGCGGGCGAAAGCGCCAGGGAGACGGCGAAGGCGACGAGGAACGGCTCGGCGAAGCTGCGAAGCATGAGCGCGCTCTCGCTTAGCACGAAACCGGGGGCCCCAGTGCTAGCCTCCAGCCACGATGACTCCTCCGGATGCCTGCAAGGTCTGCGGCGAGATTCGAGACGTTCCTGCGGGTCAACGTGGACGACGCCCCGACGCAGGTCGAACGGGCCCTGACCTCGCCCGCCACGTTCCGATGCGACCTGGCGGGCATGGGCGGCTTCGGCCTGCGGCGCTGTCCCGCCTGCGGCGCCTGGTTCTACACGGACTGGGAGGAGTCGCGGACCGGGTCGCAGAGCAACGACTTCCAGACCACGTACCGGTTGAGGCCCACCGAGGCCGCGATGCTCGGGCTCCCCACCGCGCTCGAGGCCGAGCCGCCGCGGTACCTGGAGGCGGTCCTGGAGAGGATCTGCAGGAGCATGCAGGCGGGGATCGGCCCCTTCAAGATCGTGGTCGCCGTCCTGCAAGCGATCCCGAAGCTGGAGCCAGCAGACGCGCACGCCGCCGCCGAGGCTCTGCGCGCCGTCGCTCAGGCGGACCCGGAGATCCGTCCGCTCATTCCCCAGGTCGCGACGCGCCTTGCGATCGGCCCGTCCGGCCGGGGGAGCGCGACGATCGACCTGGAGCACCCGGAGATCGCCCGGTTGCTCGCCGAGTGCCAGCCGGCCCGCTAGGAAGTCCAGACCACCTGCACGTCGACGACCGACCAACTCCCGTCGGTCTTCGAGAGCATCACCGCCCAGCCCTCGCCGCAGAAGTTGCCGCAGAAGTGGCTGATGTAGACGAGCGCCTGGGCCTGCGTCTTGTCGTACCCGACGCGGGAGATCCACAGATACCCGTTGGCGCCGGGATACTTTTCACCGAAGCGCTTCCAGACCTCCTCCTCCGTCCCGGCGGTGAACGAGAGCATCGCGTCCAGCTCGCTGCGCGGCACCAGCTCGATGGTGGTGGAGACCTGGAGCTTGGTGGAGTCCAGCTTGAGCGTCTTGATCCGCGAGGCGAGGTCCTCGCGGGTCTCGGGCTTGAGGCCGGTGATGGTGGCTTGCGTGAGGGTCTCGCCGTAGGGCCTCGCATCGGCTTCGATGACAAAGCGGGTCGAGTGCTGCTTGACCAGCGGGTCTTCGAGCGCGGCCTTGTAGACGGGGTAGTCGTCGAGCAGCTCCGGTTCGGGGCTGACCGGCTCGGCGCAGGCGGTCGCGAGGAGGGCGAGGACGACGAGCGAGAAGAACACCGGGGACCGCATGGACTGCCTCCACGTGCTCGAGCGGCCGGTACCGTGGGACCTGGGCGGTACTCACTCGAAGCGCGTGGCAGCCTAGCTGGATTCGAGGTTGGTTCCCAAGTGGGCATTGGGGGGCTTCGGGCTATCCTTGCCGCCCGAACGCGACGGGGCATGGCAGGGGTCGAAGCGCTGTTGAGGCACACGAGCCGGACGGGGAGCACGACGCGAATGCACGAGGTCTCGCTGGCGGAGAGGATGCTGCGCATCGCCCTGGAGGTCGCCGAGCAGCACGGCAGCCCCAGAATCCTGGGGGCCAGGCTCCTGCTCGGTTCGCTCAGCTGCGCCGAGCCCGAGACGCTGCGCTTCGCGTTCGAGATCGCCGCACGCGGCACCCTGGCCGACGGCTGCAAGCTCGAGATCGTCCACGTCCCGGCGAAGCTGAAGTGCCGCTCCTGCGGCGGCGAGCACGAGGGAGAGCTGCTCGAGCCCTGCCCGGTTTGTCAGGCCCTGGGATGTGAGGTATTGCAGGGCCGCGAGCTGCGGCTGGAGAGCGTGGATCTCGAAGAAAAGCCAGCCGCCAACGGGACTTGAACGCCCTGAAGGGGAGGAACGATGACCGAAGTGACGGTGGCGCAAGACGTCCTGAACGACAACACCAAGAACGCGCAGGTGAATCGTGAACGGTTCGCCAAGCTCGGCTTGTACGTCCTCAACCTGATGAGCGGCCCGGGCTCCGGGAAGACGACGCTGCTCGAGCGGACCGCCGAGGCCATGAAGGGCCGCCTGCGCGTCGCGGTCATCGCCGGCGACCTCGAGACGCGCCGCGACGCCGACCGGATCGGCCAGCACGGGGTCCCCGTCACGCAGATCAACACCGGCGGCGCCTGCCACATCGAGGCCCACCAGATCGCCAAGGCCTGTGAGGCGTTCGACCTGACCAAGCTCGACCTGCTGATCATCGAGAACGTCGGCAACATGGTCTGCCCGGCGGAGTTCGACCTGGGCGAGAGCGGCCGCGCGATGATCCTTTCGTGCGCGGAAGGGCACGACAAGCCGGGCAAGTACCCGCTCATGTTCAAGGAGTCGCAGCTGATGCTCCTGAACAAGGTGGACCTCTTGCCGTACACCAACTTCTCCACCGACTACGCCATCAAGGACGCCCGCGCGCTCAACCCGAAGCTCGAGGTCCTCAAGATCTCGGCGCGCACGGGCGAGGGGCTCGAAGACTGGTACCAGTGGCTCGAGAATCGGGCCAAGGCCGCCAAGCGCTAGGAGCTCTCCGCCATGTGCCTGGGCGTCCCCATGAAGCTGGTCGAGCTGCAGGGCCGGGAAGGAAAGGCCGAGCTCGACGGCGTGTCACGCAAGGTAGGTCTGGACCTCGTCCCGGACGCGAAGCTCGGCGACTACGTCATCGTGCACGCCGGCTACGCCATCCAGATCCTCGACGAGGCCAGCGCCAAGGAGACCTTGGAGCTGCTCGCCGAGGCGGGCATCGAGCTCGAGTCGTGATGACCCCGAAGACCATCCTCGCCAAGTACCGCGACGCTGCGGCCGTACGCCGGCTGGCCGAGGCCATCGCCCAGCTCGATCCCGGGCGGCAGCTGCGGCTGATGCATGTCTGCGGCACGCACGAGAACGCGCTCTGCCAGTTCGGCCTGCGCGACCTCTTGCCGAAGTGGGTGCGCCTGGTCGCCGGCCCCGGCTGCCCGGTCTGTGTCTGTCCCGCGGCGGATCTCGACATGGCGGCTCGGTTGGCGACCGAGAAGAAGGTGGTTCTGGCCACCTTCGGCGACGTCGTCCGGGTGCCGGCGCGCATCAGCCTGCTCGAGGCGCGCGCCCAGGGCGCCGACGTCCGGGTGGTCTACGGCATCGACGACGCGATCAAGCTCGCGGCGCAGATGCCGGAGAAGGAGGTCGTCTTCTTCGCGGTCGGCTTCGAAACCACCGCCTGCACCACCGCGGCCGCGCTGGCCCGAGAGCTGCCGAAGAACTTCTCGGTGCTGGTCTCGCACCGCGTCGTGCCGCCGGCACTCGAGGCGCTGCTGGCGACCGAGGGCGAGTCGCTCGACGGCTTCGTGCTGCCGGGTCACGTGACCGCCGTCGCCGGCCTCGAGGACTACCAGCGGCTGGCTACCGCGAAGGGCATCCCGATGGCCGTCGCCGGCTTCGAGCCGGTGGATTCTGATGCTGGCGGTGGAGCACCTGGCGCGCCGAGGCCAGGACAAGCCGCGGGGCGACAAAGGGCCGGAGAAGGTCTTCAACGGCTACTCGCGGCTGGTGCGCCCCGACGGCAACGCCGCGGCGCGCCGGGTCGTCGCCGAGGTCTTCGAGGACTGCGACGCGGCGTGGCGCGGCATCGGCGTGATCCCGCGGTCAGGCCAGCGCATCCGCGAGAAGTACGCCGCCCACGACGCACAGCGCCGCTTCGGCATCGCGCCCGACCCGGACCTCGAGGACATCCACCCCGGCTGCCGGTGCGGCGAGGTGCTGCTGGGTCACATCGAGCCCGAGGACTGCCCGCTGTTCCGCAAGGTCTGCAACCCCGACAAGCCCATCGGCCCGTGCATGGTCGCCTTCGAAGGCACCTGCCACGCGCGCTTCCGACACGGCCACGCGGCCCGGAGTTCCTAGATGTCCGTCATCACGCTCGGCCACGGCAGCGGCGGCCGCCTCACCCAGGCGCTCGTCCGCGAGGTCTTCGTCCGGCACTTCAAGAACGAGGCGCTCGAGGAGCTGGGCGACGCCGCGCGGCTGCCCGCCATCGACGGGCGCCTCGCGATGACCACCGACGGCTTCGTGGTCAAGCCGCTGTTCTTTCCCGGCGGGGACATCGGCAAGCTGGGCATCGTCGGCACCGTCAATGACCTCGCGGTCACCGGCGCCATCCCGATGCACATCTCCGCCTCCTTCATCCTCGAGGAGGGCTTCCCGCTCGCGGATCTGGAGACGGTGGCGGCGTCGATGGCGGCGGCGGCGGAGCTGGCGAACGTGCAGGTGGTGACCGGCGACACCAAGGTCGTCGAGCGCGGCCACGGCGACGGGGTCTTCGTCATCACCGCGGGCATCGGGCGGATTCGTCCCGAGGCTCCCGGCGGGCCCAAGACCGTGAAGCCGGGCGACGCGGTGCTGGTCAGCGGTCCGGTCGGCGATCACGGCGGGGTCATCGGCGCGCTGCGGTCGGGGATGGAGCTGGAAGGACTGCAGAGCGACTGCGGTCCGGTCTCTGGGCTGGTCGACGCGCTGTATGCGGCGGGCGTGCGGCCCAAGTTCATGCGCGACCCGACCCGCGGCGGCCTGGCGACGGTCTGTGCAGAGCTGGCGGGGGAGGGCGGGGTGACGGTGCGGTTGCGCGAGGCCGACCTGCCCGTCCGCGATTCGGTACGGAGCGTCTGCGACATCCTCGGCTTGGATCCGCTGTATCTGGCGTGCGAAGGGCGGCTGGTGTCCGTGGTTCCGGCGGAGCAGGCGGAGAAGGCTGTCAAGGCGATGCAGAGCCGGCCGGAAGGCAAGGACGCGCGCGCCATCGGCGAGATTGCGGGTCCGGGCCCGGGACCGGTCGTGCTGCAGACCACCTTCGGCGGAACGCGGCTCTACGACATCCTCGCAACCGAGCAGCTGCCGCGCATCTGCTGAGCTCCTTCAGTGGAGCAGGCCGTGTCGTGCGCCCGCCTCGGCGAGCATGACTCGCTCTTCGTCCTCCGCACCAGCGCAGCGAGCGGCAGTCAAGATGGTGACGATGACGCTCGCAAAGTCGTAGCCGACTTCGGTCCGACTGATCGGGAGATTCCCGGCGAGGCAGAAGTAGCAGGCATCCACATCACTCGCTGAGGGCGCGCCACCCTCAGGTGCCGGTCCGATGGCCGTAGTGAACTCGGCGAGAGCCGACTGCAGCGTCGCTTCATCACGAATCTTTGCGCTCCGGCGCAGGCGCTCAGCCGTCGCCGTCCGCTCGCACCGCTCCAGTGCCTTTGCGGCATGGACGCGAATGCAGCGGTCCAGCCAGTGATAGACGAGCCGAGTCTGGTCTTCGCGGCTGAGTCGGGTGCTGGCGATGAGGTACTCGGCGAACTCGGGGGCGGAGAACATGGCGGGATGATAGCGCCTCGTCGCGTGCTGGCTTCTGGCGCAGCCGCTCGCTCCGGGCCATGATCAGCCCTTCGAAGAGGACGCAACCATGGCCATCGACCTGTCCCGCTACCACGAGCTCGTCAAGGAAGCCTCCACCGTCCGCGTCCGCGGCCGCGTCACCGAGTTGACCGGCCTCGTCATCAAAGCCTCGGTCCCCGGCGTCCGCGTGGGCGAGGTCGTCGAGGTCCAGGGCTCCAAGCGCCGGTGGGTCAAGGCCGAGGTCGTCGGCTTCCAGGGCGACGAAGTCATGCTCATGCCGCTGGGCGATCTGCGCGGCGTCGGCCCGACGAGCGAGGTCGTTCCCACAGGCCGGCCGCTGATGATCAAGGTCGGCGACGGCATCCTCGGACGCCTGCTCAATGGCCTGGGCGAGCCCATCGACGGCAAGCCGCTGCCCGAGGGACTCATCGAGTGGTCCGTCGACCGCGAGTGCCCCGACCCCTTCCTGCGCCAGCGCATCGAGAAGCCCCTCTCGCTGGGCATCAAGTGCATCGACGGCCTGCTCACCGTCGGCACCGGCCAGCGCATCGGCCTCTTCGCCGGCTCCGGCGTCGGTAAGTCCACGCTCATGGGCCAGATCACCCGGCAGGTCAAAGCCGACCTCTGCGTCGTCTGCCTGGTGGGCGAGCGTGGCCGCGAAGTCCGCGAGTTCATCGAGGACTCGCTGGGCGAAGAGGGCATGAAGCGCTCGGTCGTCGTCTGCGCCACCTCCGACCAGCCTTCGCTGGTCCGCCTGCGCTCCGCCTTCGTCGCCACCGCCATCGCCGAGTACTTCCGCGAGCGCGGCGGCAACGTGATGTTCATGCTCGATACCGTCACCCGCCTCGCCCGCGCCCAACGCGAGATCGGCCTGGCGGTCGGCGAGCCCCCGGCCCGCCAGGGTTACCCGCCCTCGGTGTTCTCGATGCTCCCCAAGATCCTCGAGCGCACCGGCAACTCGGACAAAGGCTTCTGCACCGCCATCTACACGGTGCTCGTCGCCGGCGGCGACATGGAAGAGCCGATCGCCGACGAAGTGCGCGGTATCTTGGACGGCCACTTCATCCTGAACCGCGCCCTGGCCGAGCGGAACCACTGGCCGGCCATGGACGTGCTCGCGTCGCTCTCCCGCGTCATGAGCGGCATTGTGAGCAAGGAGCACAAGAAGGCCGCCGGCAAGCTGCGCGAGACGCTCGCCACCTACGAGAAGCAGCGCGACCTCATCCTCCTGGGCGCCTACCAGTACGGCAGCGACCCCAAGACCGACTACGCCATCGATCACTACGAGGCGATCGAGACGTTCCTCAAGCAGCCGACCGACGAGGGGATGGAGTACGACGACATCGTCGCCGGGCTGTGCGGCCTGTTCGAGGACGAGTAGCAGCACGCCATCTGCTGACTACGCCGGCACGAGGCCGGCGATCCGAGTCCGTGCGCCCGCCGCGATGGGACCACCCTCCGGGCCGCGCCCCCGCGGTGGGGCATGTGCGTCCGGTGTCCCCACCGTTAGAGAAGAGTCCGACAGGGCTCGGTCTTGTTGCGCTGCGGCATTTTGCCCTTGCCAGAGCCCATTTTCGTGACTACAGTGGCCGTGTTGCAGCGCACAAGCTGTCGCTCGGCCCCGGAGGACGCAATGAAGCTCTCGGAGACCAAAGCGATCGTGACGGGTGGCGCCAGCGGCATGGGGCGGTACTTCACCCTGGAGCTGGCCCGCGCCGGCGCCCAGGTGGCCGCCTTCGACCTCAACGACGAGGGGCTCGCCTCGCTGGCCAAGGAGGCCGACGGCCTTCCTGGCAAGGTCGTCACCTTCAGGGTGAACGTGGCCAAGGAGGGCGAGGTCGTCGAGAACGTCCAGAAGGCCTGGGACGCGCTGGGCGGGCTCAACTGCCTGGTCAACAACGCCGGCATCTTCAAGGACGGCCTGCTGGTCAAGACCGACAAGGCCACCGGCAAGGTGACCGAGAAGCTCTCGCTCGCGCAGTGGCAGGCCGTGATCGACGTCGACCTGACGGGCCCGTTCCTCATGACCCGCGAGGTCGTCTCCCGGATGATCGACGCCCGGCAGAAGGGCGTCGTCGTCAACATCTCCTCGGTCTCGCGCGCCGGCAACCCCGGCCAGTCGAACTACTCGGCGGCCAAGGCCGGTCTCGTCGCCGACACCAAGCTCTGGGCACAGGAGCTGTCGCGCTACGGCATCCGCACCGGCGCCATCGCGCCCGGCTTCATCCGCACCCCGATCCTCGAGGGCATGCGCCCGGAGATGCTCGAGAAGATGCTCGCGGGTGTCCCGCTCAAGCGCCTGGGCGAGCCGTCGGAGATCTTCGCCGGCGTCCGCTTCCTCATCGAGTGCGACTACTTCACCGGCCGCTGCCTGGACATCGACGGCGGCCTCGTCTTGTGACCTTCGCCAGGCGGCTGTGCCCTGGCTCCTTCCGCACTGCAGCAGACCCGACGGATCCTCCGTTCAACGAACCACCTCACCCGGGACGAGAAACGCCATGAACCCCAGCATCGAATCCACAGCCAAGTCCGTGATCCAGTCGGGGATCGACAAGGTCGGCGCCTTGGGCCACGAGGCGCGGCAGACGGCCAGCCTGATGTCCTACATGACCGAGCGCATGGCCTCCGGCGGCCTGATCGCGGCCACCCGCGCCATCGTCGACATGCAGCTCGACGCCCTCGCCACCTGCGCCGACGTGGTCAAGGGCGAGCGCGAGCCGTTCGAGGCCATGGGCGACCTGGGCTCGCGGACCCGCTCGGGCCTGCGCTACGAGGCGCTGATCCAGACCATGGGCAAGGGGCTCTTCGGCAGCGCCCGCCCCGAAGGCGAGCTGCAGCTGGCCGAGGATGCGCACTACCGGCTCTGCTACTTCCCGGCCAAGGCGGGCGTCCCCGAGCAGGCGCCGCTCTTCCACGTCGGCGGCGTCATCCCCTACGGCGACGCCCTCTTCCGCATCCTTCCGGAGTCCTGCTTCTACGACCGCTTCACCAGCCGCGGCATGCCGGTCTACGCGCTCGAGCTGCGCGGCGACAAGGACCACGCCGACTTCCACGACCTGACCCTCGAGGGCGTCATCGACGCCATCTCGCACTTCTCGGCCATCGCCTTCGACCACGGCAAGAGCAAGAAGATGGCCATCGAGGGCTACTGCGGCCTCTCCTCGCAGGTGCTGGCCTACGTCTGCGCCAAGCCGCTGGAGGCCAACGCCCGCTTCAAGGTGGTCGCCAACTTCGTCGGCCCGGTCGACGGCACCAAGTGCCTGGGCCTGGCCGAGATCATGAAGCAGATGCCGCACTCGATGCTCGAGGCCAGCATGCGGATGGCCGAGCACACCGGCGACTACGTCTCCGGCGACCAGCTGCGCACGACCCAGGACATCGCCCTCAAGGGCTTCCTGGGCAAGACGCCGCTCGGCCGCTTCGCCACCGGCTGGAAGAAGCCCGAATACGCCAAGGTGGACGGCATCGAGAGCCTCACCCCCGAGATGCGCAAGGACTTGGCGGGCGCGTACTGGATCTCCCCCGAGAACTGCCGCCGCTGGCCCGTGCCGGTGGACCTGAGCCGCTACACCTCGGCGCTGTTCACCGACGGCGTCGGCGCCGACGGCGCGCTGCCCGGCAGCTACCGCGGGCGCCCCCTCAAGCTCACCGACGCGGCCGAAGGGACCCAGCTGCAGTTCATCGGGGTCTATGGCGGCAAGGACGTGCTCGTCCCCGAGACGACCGCCGAGCCGCTCAAGCGCCTGTTCGGCGAGCGCTACACGCACGTCGTGCACCCGAGCGCGGGCCACGTCTCGTACGTGCTCTCCCCCAACGTGTGGGAGAAGGCCAACCCGAAGGCGCTCAAGCCCAACCCGGTCGACCTGATCCTCGAGCGCTACCAGGCGCCCTGACAGGCCCGCCGGGTAGCCGGCGATCCGCAGCGATGCGCAGACTTTGGAGTGTGCTCCTCGCCCCGCCCTGCGCGGGGCGAGGCCGCTTCCGGGCTGCGCATGCCTCTGCCATGATGCGTCGCTCCGCAGCGCGCTTGGGGAGGCCTCATGGCGACCGGCAACTTCTTCCTCGACAACGATGACCTGCTCTTCCACGTCCAGCACTCCATCCACTGGGCGGAGCTGGTCGAGCTGGTCGAGGCCGGCTACACGCTGCCCGACGGCTTCAAGAACCTCGAAGAAGCGATGGGCTTCTACCGCGAGGTGCTGGAAGCCACCGGTGAGCTCGCCGCCAAGGAGATCGCCCCGCGCGCGGCCAAGATGGACGAGCAGGGCAACCACCTGAAGGACGGCGAGGTCGTCCCCGGGCAGGCCTCCCAGGAGATCTTCGCCAAGGTCAAGGAGATGGGCCTGTTCGGCCTGTCCGTCCCGCGCGAGCTGGGCGGCTCCAACGCCCCCACCGCCGTCTACTTCATCACCAACGAGATCATCGCCCGCGCCGACGTCTCCACCATGACCCACTACGGGTTCCACGGCGGCAGCGCGCAGACGATGCTGCTCTGGAGCGCCAAGGAGGGCAGCGCGGTCTACGAGAAGGGCCGGCTGGTCAAGACGCGCTGGGACCAGGCGGTCCGCGCGATCGCCGCCGGCGACACGTTCGGCTGCATGGTGCTCACCGAGCCCGGCGCCGGCAGCGACCTGGGCGCCATCGAGACCCGCGCGGTGGAGCGGGACGGCAAGTGGTACCTGACCGGCGAGAAGATCTTCATCACCTCCGGCCACGGGCAGTACCAGTTCGTCATCGCCAAGTCCGAGGAGGTCAAGAAGGGCGGCGACGGCCTCAAGGCCCTCTCGCTCTTCATGGTGCCGCGCATCGTCGAGAAGGACGGGCAGAAGGTCGAGAACGTCAAGATCACCAAGGTCGAGGAGAAGCTCGGCCACCACGGCTCGGCCACCGTCTCGCTGCTCTTCGACGACTCGGTCGGCGAGCTCATCGGCAAGCGCGGCCAGGGCTTCGAGCTGATGCTCAACCTGATGAACTTCGCCCGCGTCGGCGTCGGCTTCGAGGCCATCGGCTGCTGCGAGGCGGCCACGCGCGTCGCCAAGGCCTATGCCGCCGAGCGCAAGACGATGGGCAAGCCCATCGACCAGCACGAGCTCATCGCCGAGAAGCTCCTGGACATGGAGACCTGGACGCAGGCGCTGCGCGCCCTGGCCTTCGAGGCCCTCGACGCGATGGAGCTGTCGACCAAGATCGACCTCAAGCTGCGCCTGTACCCGCCCGCCGGCGCCGAGGAGCAGGCGCGGCTCAAGTCGCGCCAGGCCAAGCTCGCCCGCAAGGCGCGCCGGCTGACCCCGCTGCTCAAGTACCTGGCCGGCGAGAAGTGCGTGGAGATCGCCCGCGACGCCATGCAGGTCCACGGCGGGATGGGCTACATCGACGACACCGGCGTCCACAAGCTCTTGCGCGACGCGCTGGTCATGCCGGTCTACGAGGGCACCTCGCAGATCCAGGCGCTGATGGCCACCAAGGACCAGCTGCAGTGGGCGGTGAAGGACCCCGGCGGCTTCGTGCAGCGCCTGGCCCGCGCGCGCCTGCTCTCCAAGACCGCGCGTCCGGTGCGGCTGCGCGAGGTCCACCACCTGGAGGCGCTGGTGCTGGGCGCGGTGGAGACGCTGCTGCTACGCATCGTGGGCCGCAAGATGAAGAGCGAGTGGACCGCCGGTGTGCAAGGCAAGCAGGCGGGCGAGTGGGCGCGCTACCTGGCCCGCCACTTCCTGCGCAGCTGGGACCCCAAGGCGGACTTCTCGCACGGCCTGCTCCACGCCGAGCGGCTCACGCGGATGCTGGGAGACGCCGCCATCGCCAAGATCCTGGCCAAGCAGGCGCACAAGTTCCCCGAGCGCCAGAAGCTGGCGGACCGGTTCATCCGCAAGGCCATCCTGCGCAGTGAGGCCCTGGCCCGCGAGATCGACCAGGCCGACGACAGCGTCCTGGAAGCCATCGCCGAGCGTCAGCGGGGGTAGCGGCGGGCTTCCACGCCCGTCGGCGGCGGGCTTCCACGCAGCACCTGCGCCGGGCGGCGACGGGCTTTCGTGCGCTTTCATGCCGGGTGGCGACGGGCTTTCAGGCCCGTCGAACCTGATCGTCGCCGCGCGCCGCAATTCCCTGTAACATCTTGGGAAATGGCTCCGCAGTACAGACTGGAAACCGTCCTCGAGCTTCCGCAAGCGGGCCGAGGAAGCCGCCAAGCACGAGTTCGCCGACGCGATGAAGGCGCTCGCCGAGGCCAAGGCGGAGCTGCAGCGCCTCATCGACGACCTGGCGAACCGCAAAGCCGAGCGCAAGCGCAAGGTCGACGCCTACCTCAAGGAGATGATGGCCAAGGGGATGGGGGCGATGGCGGTGCAGGGGATGGGCAGCTACGAGAAGCGCCTGCGCGCCGAGGAGGACGAGGTCGCGGCGCAGATCGAGGTCCAGAAGGGGAAGGTGGCCGAGGCCGAGGCCTTCGCCGAGACCAAGCGCGCTGCGCTGGCCGAGGCCGCCAAGGAAGTCAAAGCCATCGAGAAGCACAAGGAGAAGTTCCTCAAGCAGAAGAAGGCCGAGCGCGACGCCCGCGAGGAGATGGCGGGCGAGGAGATTGGCAACGCGCTCTTCCTGGCCCGCCAGCGCCAGGGGAAATGAGCTTTCGGCCATGACCCGTATCGACGACGACAGCTCGGAACGAAGGCTCGAAGAGGCCCGGCTCGCCGACAAGCGCGCCCAGGACCTGCAGAAGAAGCAGCGCACCGACGAGGCCAGCGCCTTCGACCGCGCGCTCGCCGCCCGCGCCGGCGAGACCAACCAGAAGAAGGCCTTCCAGCAGTCGCTCGACAGGCCCGTGCCGTCCGAGCCGCAGGGCCCACCCAAGGACCCGCGCGCGGCCTCGAAGTCGGCCACCGCAGCTCCTCCCAAGGAGGCGGGTGGCGCAGCGGGCAAGACCGAGAAGCAGAAGGCCGAGGCGAGCGGACAGGCCCGCACCCAGGCGGACAAGGATGCGAGCGCCCGCGGAGCCGAGGGCCGCATGTCCCAGGGCCTGGCGGCTCAGGCCAGCGCCGACAAGTCCTCGCTCGCCGCTTCGCGCGCCGATGCGCGCTCCCCCGGCGAGGCCAAGGAGTCGCAGTCTTCGTCCTCGGACTCGAAGGGCGAGACCAAGTCCGGGGACACCAGCCAGGCCGCCGGCAAGAAGGGCGGAGGCGTCAAGCGGGCCGGCGACGACGACCGCGACTCGGGCGGCAAGAGCAAGGACCAGGGCGGCAGCAAGCAGGAGATGACGCCCACCCCGTTCCGGCTGCCCCCGGCCGCGCTGATGGCGCCGCCGCCGCTCGCGCAGCCCAAGGGCGCCGCCGGCGCGCGGATGTCGGCGATGACCAAGGAGATCGTCGACAAGATCGTCAGCCGCGTCCTGGTCGGCCACAACTCGGCGGGCATGGCCGAGTTCCGCATCGACCTCAAGTCCAGCGTCCTCAAGGGCCTGTCCATCAAGGTCTCGGGCGGTCGCGGCAAGAAGATCCGCGCGGTATTCTCCGGCAGCGACCACGAGGTCCTGGAGGCGCTCAAGGGGTCGAAGTCGGAATCTGGTCGAGGCCCTCGAAGCCCGCGGGCTGAAGCTCGAAGACCTGGCCTTCGAGGAGACATGAAGGTCCCGCCGGCACGAGGCCGGCGATCGTTCAGCCGGCACGAGGCCGGCTATCCGAGGGAACGCACCCTGTGAGCAAGGCTCCTGCCTCCACCATCCTCGAGAGCCCCGTGGCCGGCACTCCTCCGCCCCGCAAGCGTGTGACGCCCTTCTCGTTCTCCAGGCTGGAGAAGGTTGCGCGCGCGCAGCTGGACCTCGTCCGCCGGCTGGAGTGGATGCTCCCTGACGGGCTGCTCACCGGAGAGATTGGCGAGCAGGTGCGCACCGGGCTGCGGCGCGTCTTCGACGAGGACGTGATGCTGTGGTTGGACTACGTGCACTCGGTCCAGCCCGCGGCGCTCAAGAAGGTGATGGGCGACCCCACGTTCCTGGGCGTCATCGCGCCCACCCCGCACGGCGCGCGCGGCCTGGTGGAGCTCGACCTGGTGCTGGCGCACAGCATCATCGACCTCTTGCTGGGTGCACCGGGCGAGTCGGCGGTGGCGCGGCCGCTGACCGAGGTGGAGCAGGGCGTCCTCTCCTACGTGCTGCTCGAGACCTTCAAGGCCTTCTCGCCCGGCCAGCCCGAGCCCGGCCGGCACCCGCTACGGCTCGAGCGCATCCTCCCCAACCTCGACGAGGCGATGCAGCTGTTCGCCGGCGAGTCGACCGTCGCCATCGTCGAGCTCAAGGTCCTCATCGGCGCGGCCGCCGGCTACCTGCGGCTGCACCTGCCGGCCTCGGCCATCGCCGCCGCGGTCCCGCCGGACAACAGCCCGTTCCTGCGCCGGCGCCGCCTCAAGCGCCTTCAGGCGAACGTGAAGCGCCTGCGCAGCGTCAAGACCAAGGCGCGGGTGGAGATTGGCCACGCCGAGCTCGACCGCGCGCGACGTCGCCGCGCTGCGGACCGGCGACGTGATGATCGTCGACGAGCTCACCGCCCGGGCCGACAAGGGCGAGAAGGGCACCGCCAGGCTTCATCTCGGCGCCGGCCGTACGGGACGTATCGAGGCCGCGGTCGAGGTCGTCGACGGCGCGTACCAAGCGACGATCGAGCAGGTGGTGCTGGGCGAGGAGGCGGTGCGGTCGGCCGAGGAGGAGTCCGCGGCGGCCGTGCTGGCCGTCTACCTCAAGGCCAAGGCGGCGGCGCAGGACAGCGCCAAGCCGAGGCCCAAGCCCCCGCCTCCGGTGGCGCAGCTGGGCGACGACGACGAAGCGGCGCCCGGCCAGGACACGGCGATCACCGACCTTTCCGAGCGGATGCGCCACGAGCGCAAGAAGAACGGCTGGGAGGAGAACACCAACGTGGGAAACAAGCCCGAAGACGTCCAGGCCGACGCGGCGGAGCTGCTCAACGACGTGCCCCTGCAGATCTCCGTGGAGCTCGCCCGCGTTCCCATCACCGCCGAGGAGCTGGTCTCGCTGCACGTCGGGAAGATCCTCGAGCTGGGCAAGGCCCCTGGCGAGCCGGTCGATCTTTCCGTCAACGGCAAGATCGTCGCGCGGGGCGAGCTGGTGGAGGTCGAGGGTCAGCTCGGCGTGCGCATCGTGGGAATGGCGCAGTAGCGCGGAGGGGGCGGACGAGCGGGCCGTCCGGTGCGATCCGGTGGCACATCGAAGCGACGCTCGCCAAGGGCTCCACGGTGGAGTGCCGGGGGCCAGCCCACTTCAGTGGCCTTCGTGCAGATAGCCGGGGGCCTTCAGCCCCCGGTCACCATCCGGGCGTTGCCTCATCTCGGGCAGCATCTGCGGCGGGAGCGCGTATGGGCCTTCGCTCTCCGCTGGCAGCCCTGGCTGTCGGCCTTCCGAACCTCAATGGCCGCGGGCGCCCACCAACGCGTCTCAGCCCTCCACCCGCCGCAAGCCGCACCGCTCGACCAACTCGTGCTCGACCCCGGGCAGGTGCGCGCGGCCGCATGATGACCCGTGCGCACGAGGGCTCGCAGCATTCCCGCCGTGCCTTCACTCATCAGAAAACCGGGGGCTGAATGCCCCCGGCTATCTGAACGAAGGCCACTGAAGTGGGCTGGCCCCCGGCGCGCTACCGCTGCGGAGGGATTCGCGCTGCAGCCATCCGGACTTGGCCACGATGGAGCCTGGGGCGCGCTCCCATGTTGATGAACGCTGACATACCTTCAGCAGCCCGCCGGTAGCAGCGGCCCCCCACGCGGCGGCGCGAATCGGCGGCGGCTACTTGATGATGAACTTCAAGGTGTCCTGCACGAACACCCACAGCATCAGGGTCCCGAGCATCGCCAGGCCGATGTAGTTGGCGATGCTGCGCACCTTGATGCTCAGCGGCTTGCCGCGCACGGCCTCGATGCCTGCGGACAGGATGTGGAAGCCGTCGAGGATGGGCACCGGCAAGAGGTTCATGATGCCCAGGTTGATGGAGATGAGGGCCATGATCTGCAGGAAGTACTTCAGGCCCGCCTCAGCGGCGCGCGAGGCGATGTCGTACATCATGATCGGCCCGCCCACGCTCTTCATGGAGAGCCCGCCGGTCAGCAGCCGGTAGAGGACGAGGTAGGTCTTGCGGATCTCTTCGGGGACCACGCGCAGCGAGCGGGCGAAGGCGTCGCTGACGCTCATCTGGATGGGGATCTGTTCGGACTCGACAAAGCTCGTGTAGCGGCCGTCGCGGTGCGCCCCGAACTGAAAGACCTTCCTGGTGTTCTCGAACTCGTCGTGGAGGACGGTCCATTTCTGCGTCACGGCGCGCTCCTGCAGCTCTCCCTGGTGCAGGAAGGCGAGCGTCACGGGCTTCACCTTCATGTCCTCCAACCGGGCCTTCTCGCCCTGCTCCGCCTGGAACTTCTCGACCTGCTCCAGCCGGATCCTTTCGAAGCTCGCCCAGCCGTTGAGCTTCGTCCCGTTGGCGGATACGAGCCTGTCGCCGCGGCGGATACCGGCCTCCCACGCGGGAGTGCCCTCGTCCACCGAGAACACGTACAGCTCGGTCGACTCGATGCCGAAGTCGGGGATGCCGTCGCGAATCTCCGGGGTGATGGTCGCCTCGAGGTCGTGGTAGGTGGTCAGCGCCCCGGCGGCCCCTCCCTCGGGTACGTCGCGGATGACGGTGACCTTCGCCGGCTCGGTGTGGTTGGCGAGGGCCTGTTCGAGGTCCGGGTAGGTCTCGACCTGCTTGCCGTCCACCTTCACGATGCGGTCGAAACTCTGCAGCCCCGCCTTGGCCGCAGGCGAGCGCGGGTCGGCGATGCCCACCAGCGGCGCGCTGGCCATGGGGGCCACGCCGATGACCCCGCGCGTCTCGGTCTCGAGGATGTTGTCCTCCACGACCTTCTCGGGCTTCACCTCGACAGTCTGCGTCTTGCCGCCGCGCTCGAAGGTCACCTTGACCGGCGCGTCCCACTTCGGGCTGATGAGCCGCTGCAGCTCGGTGAAGTAGTGGACCGGCTGCCCGTCCACGGCGGTGATGCGGTCCCCGGAGCGCAGGCCCGCCGCGAAGGCGGGCCGGTCGGGCTCCACGCGGCCGAGCCGAGAGGAGATGTCGCTGGTCTGCAGGTAGAAGGCCGCGAAGTAGACGAAGACGGGAAAGACGAGGTTCATCGCCGGCCCGGCCAGGCCGATGAGCGCGCGTTTCCACGGCGCCTGCTCCAGGAAGCCGCGGCCCCGGTCCTCGGGCTGCGTCTCCTCTCCAGGCTCGTCGCCAGCCATCTTCACGTAGCCGCCCAGCGGCACGGAGCTGATGAGGTACTCGGTCTCGCCCCAGGTGAAGCCCAGGAGCTTGGGCCCGAAGCCCAGCGAGAACTTGAGCACCTTGACCTTGAACGCCTTGGCGACCAGGAAGTGGCCGAGCTCGTGGACGAAGATGAGGACGGCGAGCAGCAGCACCGTCAGGGCGATTTTTTCGAATTGATTCATGAGTGGTCGGTCGGCCGGAGTGTGCGACGCCGGGGAACTGTAACTGCCTGGAACCCCTGGAACAACCGCCAACTCGGGCTTCGGGCTGCGGGCTTCGGGCTTCGGGTAACGCCAACTCGGGCTTCGGGCTGCGGGTAACGCCCCGTCGGGCGACGGCGCGGCGCGCTAACACAAACCCCCCGAGCGCCCAGTGGCATCTCGGGGGGCGATTGGAGGGCTGGGACCCGAAGCCCGAAGCCCGAAGCCTGAAGCCCGACTAAAGAACCGGTTGCCCCTTCTTCCACTCGACCGGGGTGAGCGAGCCGGTCCGCACGGCCTCCAGCACGCGGAGCACCTCGCCGACCGCACGGCCCACGTTCGGGTTGTGGAAGGAGGCGTACTGGATCACGCCCTCGGGGTCGATGATGAAGGTCGCCCGGCTGGGGTGGCCCTCGGCCAGCAGCGCCCCGTAGGAGGCGGTGACCGACTTGGAGTAGTCGGAGAGGAGCGGGAAGGGGAGCGGCCCGAGCGCGTGCTCGAGCCAGGCCTTGTGCGAGTACTTGGAGTCGCAGGAGATGCCCAGCACCTGGGCGCCCAGCTCCTTGAACTCGGCGTTCCGGCGGCCGAACTCCATCAGCTCGGTCGGACAGACGAAGGTGAAGTCGAGGGGGTAGAAGACCAGGACCACGTACTTGCCGGCGTAGTCCGACAGCTTGACGTCCGTGAAGTCGCCCTGGCCGACCACGGCAGGGAGGTTGAAGTCAGGGGCCTTCTGCAGAAGCGCGAACATCGGTCCTCCATCTCACTCAAACGTCGAAGCCGAAGTTTTTAACGGGGGCGGCCGGCCCCGTCAATCTGCCTCAGCCTGACGGGACATGTCAGCTGGCCAACACCGACGCATACAGCCAGACGTAGGGCAGGTTGAAGAGCAGAGCGTCGACGCGGTCGAGCAGCCCGCCATGGCCGGGGATGATCTTGCCGGAGTCCTTCACCTGGTACGCCCGCTTGAGCATCGACTCGCAGAGGTCGCCGATGGGCCCGAGGACCGAGCAGGGCAGCGCGACGGCCAGCACCCCCAGCGGGGAGAGCGTCGGAAGCATCAGCGCCTTGACGACGAAGGCGCAGCCGACGGAACCCAGGGCGCCGCCGAAGAAGCCCTCCCAGGTCTTCCCAGGCGACACGGCGGGGTAGAGCTTGTGCTTGCCCAGCGCACGCCCGGCCGCGTAGGCGGCGGTGTCGTTGCCCCAGGTCACCGCCAAGGCCAGGATGATCCAGCCCAGGCCGTCCTGCATGGGACGCAGGCCGGAGAGCGTCGAGAGCAGCAGGCCGCAATACGCGACGCCGGTGACCAGGAAGGCCACGCGCAGCGGCGCCTCGGGCAGCGGACCGCGCAGGAGGTAGTAGCTGAAGGCGAGGATGGTCAGCGCGCCGGTGCCGACCACGACCCCCGCGGCGTAGCGGTCGGGCCAGAGCGCGAAGCAGAGGGGCAGCGCCGCGCTGGCGAGGATGCCGCCGACCAGGGCCGGGTCGAGCTTCTTGAAGACGATCGTGTAGTACTCGTACGCCAGCCCGGCCGCGCCCAGGGCTCCGAGGATTCCGGTCGTGAGCGGCGAGTACCACAAGAGGAAGAGCACGACCGGCAAGAGCACCAGCGCGCTGACGATCCGCAGGACGAGGTTCTTGTTGGCGTCGGTCACGGTCGGAACCTACTTCGGGGCCTTCACGACGGTCTTGGCCTGGGCCCCGGTGAGGCCGAAGCGGCGCTCTCGGCCCTGGTACTCGACGAGCGCGGAGAGGAAGGCCTCCTCGCGGAAGTCGGGCCAGGCGATGGGCGTGAAGAGCAGCTCGGCGTACGCCGCCTGCCAGAGCAGGAAGTTGGAGATGCGCTGCTCGCCGCTGGTGCGGATGATGAGGTCGGGGTCGGGCAGGTCGAAGGTCGACAGCCGGGAGGCGAACGCCTTCTCGTCGAGCTCGTCGGGGGCGACCTTGTCCTGCAACAGCTTGCGGCAGGCCGAGAGGATCTCCTCGCGGCCGCCGTAGCTGAGCGCGAGCGAGAGCACCATCTCCCGGTTGTTTTTGGATTCGGCCATCAGCGCATCGAGCGGCTCGCGCACGAAGTGCGGCAGGCGGTCCAGGTTGCCCAGCGCGTTGAGGCGGATGCCGTTGTCCATGATCTCCGAGCGCTCGGAGAGCAGGTACTCCCGCAGCAGATCCATCAGCGCCGCGACCTCGTCCACCGGGCGCTTCCAGTTCTCGCTGGAGAAGGCGTAGACGGTCAGCGCCTTGATGCCGATGCGGCGGGCCATGCGCGTGATCGCGCGAACCGACGCGCTGCCTTCGCGGTGGCCGGCGACGCGCGGCTGGCCGTGGGCCTCGGCCCAGCGCCCGTTGCCGTCCATGATGATGGCGACGTGCTTCGGGAGCCGTGCCGGGTCGAGCTGTGCTCGCAAGTCCTCGATGGCCGCCAAGTCTCCTCCGACTGATACGACTCAAGTCCCGCCCGCCGCCGAAAGCGGGCACACACTAACCTCAAAGGCCGGTCAGGCAACAGCCTCTTGAGCGCTCTCGCACACTCTTCGGGCTAGAATCGCGCCCATGCGAACCGCCCCGGCCTGCGCCCTCGTGCTCCTCGCCAGCCTCCTGCTCGCTGCCGAGTCGCCCGCGCAGTCGTCCAACCGCTACCTGAACGCCGCCATGAAGCTCTACGCCGACCTCGAATACGAGTCGGCGCTCGACAACCTCAAGAAGGCCCGCGAGAAGGGCGGCTTGACGGACGAGGAGGACATCCAGTCCAGCCTGTACATGGGCCTCATCCAGTTCGAGCTGGGCAACGTCGCCGACGCCGAGAGCGCCTTCAAGGCGGCGTTGGCGCTCAAGTGCGAGCTCTCCCTGCCAAAGGCGGTCTCGCCCAAGGTCGCCACCCTCTTCGAGAAGGCGCGCAAGGACATCTGGAAGGGCGCGGCCTGCCCCGTCGCTGCCAAGCCGCCGCCTCCCGCCACCGACGTCCCCAAGGAGCCGAAGATCGTGGTGGTGAAGGAGCCCGAACCGGCGCCGGTGGTCCCCATCGACCCGAAGCCCCAGGCGACGGTCGAGAAGCGCTCGGGGAGTGGGACGACGCTCGGCCTCTCGGTGGGCATCCCGCTCATCGCGGTCGGAGCGGGCCTCCTGGGCGGCGGTGGCTACTTCGGCTCCGAGTCGCAACGCTTCGTCGGCCTGATGAACGACCCCAAGACCTGGCAGTCGGACGTGACGAGCTACCATCAGAAGGCCAACGAGGCCGCCACCAACGCCAACATCCTGTTCGGCGTGGGCGCCGCGGTGGCGGTGGTCGGCGTCGTGACGATGGTCGCCATCCTCGCCAGCTCGTCCGGCGACGCTCCGTCGACCGCGGGCAGCGAGATGCCGGGGCGGTAAGACGGGCTCTGGGCTCTGGGCTTCGGGTAAGACGGGCTCCGGGCTTTGGGCAGGACCACGAACGCGGGCTTCGAGCCCAAGCCAGAAGCCCGCGTAGTTGGGAGAGCCCGCGCACGCGAGGTCGGCGCCGAGGTGCTTTGCCCCCCATTTTGATCGCCCCCCTGAGTAATTTCAGGCACTTAGCTCACCGGGTAGATACCGATGATGTATGAATGTTGCAATGATGTTTGCGAATATGGTAGATACCTACCATGCATGTCCGCGTCTCCACCACGAAGCGGGGCGGCCACGTCTATCGCTACGCGCAGCTCGTCGAGAGCTACCGGCGGCCTGATGGGATGCCGGCCCACCGAGTGGTGGCGCAGTTGGGGGCGATTTCCGAGGTGGAAATCGAAAACCTGCGGACGGCCTTGCAGGCCTCGCGTTCGGGCAAGGCCGTCGTGCTGCCCACCGAGAAGATTTCGGCGAAGGTGACGGAGAGTCTCGACTACCTCGATGCCGCCGTCGCCTTGAGTCTCTGGCGCGAGTGGAGGCTCGATGAGCCTCCTCGCCGGGTTGATGGGCCAGGGCGACAAGGAGGTCTCGCCAGCCGAGGTGGTTTCGGCGCTTACGATCCAGCGCTGCATCGCGCCGGGGTCCAAGCTCTATGCCGAGCGGTGGTTCCCGCGAACGGCACTCCCCGAGCTTCTCGGGATCGGACGCGACCAGTTCAACAACACCCGCCTGCACCGGGTCCTCGAGCAGCTTGACGAGGTCACGCCCGCGCTTCAGGAGCGCCTGCCGTCACATTGCCTGGCGCAGACAGGGACATTCACCTCGCTGCTGCTCGATGTGACGGACACCTGGTTCGTCGGGCAAGGTCCGGATGGCCTGGCGCAGAAGGCCAAGACCAAGGAGGGTCTCTACCAACGAAAGATCGGCATCGTGCTGATGTGCAACCAGGATGGCTTCCCGCTGCGCTGGCAGGTGATCTCCGGGCGGCAGAGCGACTCCACGGCCATGCTCGACGTCATCGGAGGAGTCCAGAAGGTCGACTGGGTCCGCGAGGCGCCCGTGGTGTGCGACCGAGCATTGGGAAAGACCGCGCACCTTCGCAAGCTGCTCGCCACGGGCCTGCGTTTCGTGACCGCGCTGACCGAGGATGAGTTCGCCGCCTATGCCCCCGACCAGATCCCGCATGCGGCCCTCGAGGGTGTCGAGTTGACAAAGGGTGAGCAGGAGGCCGCCCGACAAGCGGGCGTACTCGCCGCTGCCGCAGGCATGCGCCGGGTGAGCGACTCGCTCTTTGTGGCTGATCTCGGAGTGGTGCAGCGGCGGGAAGTCGGGGTTGCACCCCAAGCCAGTGAGGCCGCCGCCGGAGATGCGCTCCAGCGAGCCCTCGCGCAGGCAACTTCGATTCGCCAGGCCTTGGACCAAGGCTCGGCGCTCAATTCCCGGGAGGCCGGGCGTGCGCAAGGCCTGCAGAAGGAGCGGGCGGTCAAGCTCTTGGAACTGTTGAACCTCGCTCCGGATCTGCAGGACGACATCCGTGCTGGGAGGATGCTGGGCATGCCCATCCGCGCGGCGTTGAGGGCAGCCTGCCTGGGCGATCCCCAAGAGCAGCGTGCATCCCTGGATCGCGAGACGCGCAGGGCGCCGCGGCCTGAGCGCAGGCCTGCGGTCAATATCGCCGCGCGTCAAGAGGAGCCGCTGCGCGTGCGCGCGGTGGTCTGCTTCAACCCCGAGCAATTCGTCGAGCAGCGCCTGGGGGCCGACACCACGCTCGCGCATCTGCGCCGCCTGGAGCGCGAGATGAATGAGCAGTTGGCGGCGCCGGGCTCTCGCCGCACGCGGGAGAGCGCCTATTCCGAGTTGGACCGCGAGTTGCGTCGGCGCAGCCTCGTGGAGGCCTTCGAAATCGCCGTCACGGAGACCGCAGACGCCGAGAGTGCCAAGGTCCGGCTGCAGGTGGAGCTCAAGCTGCGCCCGCACGTCTGGCGACGGCTGCGTCGCTATGACGGCTTCTCCGTGGTGGTCGCCCACCCCGAGTCGCTGCAGAGCGGGGAGGACTTGGCGGCGACGTACCGCAGCCGCGACGCAGTGGAGAAGGACTTCCACGTCATCAAGAGCCTGGTTGAGCTGCGACCGGTGCGGCACCGAACCGAAGCGAAGGTGCGAGCACATGTGACGCTCTGCGTCTTGGCGATGCTCCTGGAGCGGGCCCTCGAGCGAAAGCTCGCCGGCACTGCGGCTGCCATGAGCGCCGCCCGAGCATTCGAAGAGCTGGAGAGTGTCCGCCTCAACCGCCTGCAACTCGGTGGCCGCACCGCCTCCACCATCACGAACCCGAACCCGACCCAGACGACCATCCTCAAGGCGCTTGGCCTTGAGCGCCTCGCCTGCGATGACGAGATGGCGCCCATCCTCGGGCGCCATCCCGTGTCTGTATCTACACGCGCGAGCTAACTGCCCGGAACCACAGGCCCTCGCGCCCGAGGGTGGTCAACTCAGGTTTGCCCGAAGTCCGAAGTCCGAAGCCCGCAGCCCTACTCGTCCAGGAAGTTGACCTTGACGATCTCTTTGGCTCCCGCCTTGACCTGCACCTGCCGCACCGTCTCCTTCTTCAGGTCGGTGTTGTAGAGGCGCACGCGGTGCTCGCCCTCGTAGGCCTGGACGCCGTCGGGGATGGGGGTCTGGCCTTGCGGCTTGCCGTCCACCTCGACGTACGCCCACGGCTGGACACGGAAGATGATCGTGCCGGCGACGAACTTCACCTTCTCGTGGCGATCCTCGCCGGAGGCCAAGGTCAGGTTCAAAGTCCGGGTGACGCCCTTGTCCTTGTTGCTGACCACGGCCGTGTGCGCTCCAGGGGCCACGTTGTTGAGAGCGAGCGGGGTCGAACCCGCCGGCTTGCCGTCGAAGGTCACGGCGCAGGGCGGGTCGGCATCGATGGTCAACGTGGCGGACTTGGCACTCTGCGGCTCGGGCTTGGGCTCCGGCTGCTTCGGCTCCGTGACCGGGCTCGGGGGCGGAGTCGTTTCCGACTGCTTGGGCTCGGTCTGCTTCGGGGGCTTCTGTCCCTTGGGCGTCTTCGGCGTCTTGCCGTTGGGCGGCGCCTTGGACTCTGCGATGTGTCCGGCGTCCGGGCCAGCCTCGGCCGCCGGCGGTGCGCTCGCGTCGGGCGGCTCGACCTCGGGCGCCGCAGCGTCGGGACCGGGCGGTGCAGCCGGTGGCGTGGCTGCATCCGGCGGCACGACGGCGGCGATCGGCTCCTCGGCCTCCATGACTGCAGGGGCCACCGGCGGGCGCGTCAGGAAGTAGCCGCCCGCCGCGCCAATCGCGACGACGACCCCGCTGACGACGCCCAGAACCAGCCCCGACTTCCTGGGCGGCGGCGAAGGTGGCTCCGGGAACGCCTCTGGCGGGATGACCGCATCTCCGCGGACCGTCGCCTTGATGTCTTCGGCCACCGTCACGGGGACGGGGGGCTGGGACGGCCGGCGGGTCGGTGGCGCCTGCGGCGAACGGAGCGTCTCGCTCAGCTCCGGAGGGATCTCCGGGCGCGCCGGCCTCGGCGGCTTCTTCGGCTGGGCGAGCGGCTCGATCTCCCGGGGCAGGTTCTGAGTCGGGGCGGCGGGCTGCACCGGAATCGGCGTGGGCGGGACGATGTCGATGACCAGCTGCGACAGGTCGTAGGCCCCGATCGCCTTGCGCCGCTGGATGAGGAACTGGTCCAGGTCGCGCTGCATCGTGCGGCAGTCGGGGTAGCGGTTCTCCCGCTCCTTCTCCAGCGCCCGCTCGACGATGACCACCAGCTCCGCGGGGATATCCGGGCGACGCTCGTTGAGCGGGGTGGGCTCGTCGTGGAGGATGGCCTGCATCGCCGCGATCTCGCTGGTCGCGTCGAAGGGCTTCATCCCCGCCAGCATCTCGTAGAGGACCACGCCCAGGCTGAAGATGTCCGCGCGCCGGTCCAGCGGCTTGCCGCGCAGCTGCTCGGGCGGCATGTACGCCAGCTTGCCCTTCAGGGTGCCGGTCTTGGTGATGTGGCCCTGGTTGGCGGCCTTGGCGATGCCGAAGTCCACCACCTTCACCGCGCCCTGCCGCGAGATGAGGATGTTGTCTGGGCTGATGTCGCGGTGGATGAGGTTGAGCGGCACGCCGTTGTCGGCGAAGTCGTGGGCGTAGTGCAGGCCCTCGCACGCCATGGAGATGATCTTGGCGGAGTACTCGTAGGGGACGGCCTTGCCCACTTCGACGGCCTTGCGGCACAGGCCGCGCAGGTTCGGGCCGTCGATGTACTCCATGGCGATGAAGTAGCTGCCGTCCGCCTCGCCGAGGTCGAAGATCTGGACGATGCCCGGGTGGTTGAGCAGCGCCGCGAGCTTCGCTTCGTTCAGGAACATCCCGACGAAGTTCGCGTCCTCCGCCAGGTGCGGGAGGATCCGCTTGAGCACCAGGGTCTTCTGGAAACCGGCCGGGCCGGAGGTCTGCGCGAGGTAGACCTCGGCCATGCCGCCGGTGGCGATCTTCCGCAGGAGCCGGTACTTGCCGATCTCGGTCTGGGCGGGAGGTGCCATTTCTAGAGGGGATTCAAGCCGCCACGGACGATACCACAGCCGGTAAGGTGCTCCATTTCCTCATTCTTCCAGGACTTCAGGGCTTGGGCGGCGCGCCCACCTCATTGCCGTCCGCATCCAGCACGACCTGGCGGGCGCCCGGCGGTATCTCCAGCGCGAAGAGCGACGGGTCGAGCGCCACGTTGAGCTCGACGTCCTTGTAACGCATACCGACCTCGGCGCCGGCGGGGCTGCCGTCGGCCCGAAGCGCCAGCATCTCGATCTCCATGGGGAAGATGAAGTCGCCGAAGGCCTGGAAGTCGCTGAAGGTCACCCTGAGCCCGGCCGCGCCCTGGACGTCGGCGCGCAGCAGCCGGAAATCCTCCGTTCCCACCCACAGCCGCTGGCTGACGGTGCCTCGGGTGAGGGTGACGAGGTACGCCCGAGCGTCGCGGTCGAGGACCATCTTCGCGTTCGCTCCCGGCAGCCGCAGCACGTCGCCGAGGAGCACCGCCACCGCCTCCTCGGGGTCGATGGCCACCGGCAGCAGGCGCCCGACGTTGGCCGCGGTCGCCGGGCCGGAGTAGAAGGTCGCGCCCTCTTCCACGAAGAGGTTGAACTTGAAGCCGTTGGAGGCCAGCGCCGCCACGGGCTTGCCGAAGAAGTTGAGCGTCTCCAGGTGCATCGAGCCCGGGCGCTTGACCGCTACGAACTGCCCCGTCGAGCCGGATTGGGCGTCGGTCTTCACCGAGACCTTGGCCTCGGCCTTGACGGACCGCAGCGCACCCGAGCGCAGGTCCAGCCGGCGCAGGAGGTAGTTCGCGTCGGTGATCTCGCCCTCGGGGCCGAAGCGCAGCGGCCGCGGGCAGCCGCACAAGGTGAGGGCGAGGGGCAAAAGCAGCAGGACGAAGGCGGGACGCGTCGAAAGCATGCGGGGACCATACCGCAAGGCCAGGCCGCTGGGACGTGCGACGAACGGCCGGCCCGGGCATCTTCGGCAAGAAGGCAATCCTGGCGGCCGGGCAGGTGTCTGCACCCTTGATTCCGCAGGGAATAAGCCCCACCCTTCGCCGGTATCAAGCGGTTGGCGCCGGGACAACACCAGGAGACGAGCGAGCCATGTTGGGAGAAAACTTCTGGGTCAGGATGGCCCACGGCGGGTATTCGCTGCCGGTCATCGCCCTCTGCTCGCTGCTCGCGCTGGCGGTCTCGGCCGAGCGGGTGATCGCGTGGTGGGGACTGGTGGCCCAGGCTCGCCGGCTGGCGGACCAGGTGAGCAAAGCGCTCTTGCGCGGCGACCTCGCCGGAGCCCGCAGCGCCTGCGAGCGCAGCCCGGCGCTGGTCGGCGACCTGTTCCTGGCCGGCTTCGATCGCCAGGGCCAGGGCGCCAAGGACTTCGAGGCGGCGGTCGAACGGGCGCGGATGGAGCTCTTGCTCAAGCTCAAGAGCCACCTCTGGATCCTCGGCACCCTGGGCACCATCGCGCCGTTCATCGGCCTGTTCGGAACCGTCATCGGCATCCAGACGGCCTTCCGGGACATGGCCGCGGCCGGCACCGGTGGCTTCGCGGTGGTGGCCACCGGCATCAGCGCGGCGCTCGAGACGACCGCGGCGGGCATCTTCGTCGCCGTCGAGGCGGTGGTCCTCTACAACTACTTCCAGGCGCGCCTGGGCCGCGTCTCCGCGCAGGTCAAGCTCATCGCCGACGAGTTCGTGGAGCTCTTGCGCGAGCACCGCTCGGTGGAAGGCGCGCCCCAGGCCCCGGTCGCCGACGCCGCCAAGGCCGCGGCCAACGCGCAGCCCGCGAGCTAGGAGACGCGCATGGCGATGTCCAAGCTCCCCGACAACAGCGGCGACGACCTGGGCGACGGCGTCGTCGCCGAGATCAACATCACGCCGCTCACCGACATCTTCCTGGTGCTGCTCATCATCTTCATGGTCACCAGCTCCGCGCTGGTGGACGCCGGCGGCCAGGCCGGCGTGAAGGTCGACCTCCCCAAGGGCGGCGCCAAGGAGATCACCGCCACCCAGAGCGACCTCATCGTCGCCATCCTCCAGGACGGCCGCACCGTCATCGGCGGCAAGGTCATGGACGACGACGAGCTCAAGGCCACCTTCAAGGAGGCCAAGCAGCACGCGCCGGACACCACGGTCATCGTCCAGGCCGACGCCGGCACGCCCCACGGCAAGGTCGTCGCGGTGATGGAGCTGGCCAAGGCCGAGGGCTTGAGCCAGTTGGCCATCGCTACCCGCGCCGAGAAGGAGCCGTAGAGCCGCAAGGGGCTCAGAGCCTGGAGCCTGGAGCCGGAAGCCTGGAGCCTAGTAGGATTCGGCGCATGAACGCGCGCACCCTGCTCGGCCTGGCCCTCGCGGCTGGCCTCGTCTTCTCCGGCTGCAACTGCGGCGAGCCCGTGGACAATCCGGCCGCTGACGCCAGTCTCCCCAAGTGCGACCCGGTCTGCGGCGACGGGCAGGTCTGCGAGGCCTCGAGCCTGACCTGCGTCAAGGCGCTGCACGAAGGCCAGGTCTGCGAGAAGGACGCCACGGGCAACACCGTGGAGGGCGCCTGCGACACCGGGCTCGTGTGCGGCCTGGTCGGCACGCTCAAGCGCTGCTCGAAGGACTGCACCTTCACCGACGCCCCGAAGATCTGCGGCTCGGCCCGCCAGTGCTTCTCTCGCCCCGGCGGCACCAGCTCCTCCCGCGGCTTTTGCGCCACCGCCGCCGCCAAGGGCCAGGCCTGCGGCGACATCGAGCTGCTCAAGTGCGTCGGCGCGAACCTGACCTGCATCAACGCCGGCGGCGACGAGCTGGGCAAGTGCTTCCTCATCTGCGACGCGACGACCCCCGACCCGAACCCCGACTGCGCGACGGGCGAGTCCTGCGCCGACCTGTTCCCCGACGACCCGACGCGGGGGGCGTGCCTGGTGCCGGCCGCCAGCTACCCCGCCAAGTGCGACTACGCCACGCTCACCTACTGCGGCCGCGGCGAGGCGTGCGTGCGGCCCGGCGAGGACTCGTGGGGCTACTGCCACGACCGCTGCGGCACGAGCGCCGACTGCTCGGGCGGCCAGGTCTGCGCCACCCCGTCCACCGGCCTGAAGATCTGCGTCGACGCCGTCGCCCGCTGCGACGCCGCCGACCCCGCCACCTGCGCCGAGTGCACCGCGGACAAGGACGAGTACTGCGGGCCCGAGGACATCTGCGTGCGTCTGAGCGGGGGCGCGACCGAGTACCCGGTGTGCAAGCAGGACTGTACCGGCGCCAAGGCGTGCGCCAAGGGCACCTGCTCGCCGCTCACCGGCACCGACCGCTCCGCCTGCCTGTAGGAGAGCGCTCCGGCCGAGTGGCCGCGGAGCTTGGCCGACCCCGGTTGCCAGGACCGCTCCCCGCCAGAACATTCCTCCCGAGGGGGCCCCTAGAGCGGGACTCCCGAGGGAGGCCACGAGCCATGAGGATTCGCAATCTGCTCGGGGCAGCGCTCGCGCTCGCTTTGGTCCCAGGCGCCGCATTCGCTGCCGACGAGAGCAAGGCCAAGACGTGCGAGGCTGACTGCAACTCCGCGGCGACCCAGTCCGGGTCGGTGCAGCAGGGGCAGGCCACCGGCGTTCTCGACGAGAACGGCAACTGCATCTGCACGCCGTCGGCGAAGGGGAGCGTGGGCGGCAGCGGGACCGGCATCGGCGCCGAGTCCGGCTCGTCCGCGCAGGGAGGCTCCACCAGCGGCAGCGTCGGGGGCACCGGGACGATGGGCGGCACCTCCGCGCAGGGCAGCGAGGAGCAGGGCGCCACCAACGCGTTGCCGCCCGGAACCAACACCAACAACCAGAACGTCACCGTCATCCCGTCGGAGCAGGCCTCGGCCAAGAAGAACGAGGACAAGGGCCAGATGGGACTCATGCTCACCGCCGACGGCGGGGTCGAGGGTTACACCTCCTCGCTCGCTCCGAAGATCAGCCCGGGTCCGGCGTGGGGCGTCACCTTGACGGCCATGCCGACCAAGATCGTCGGGGTCGAGCTGCAACTACGCCGGCGCCAACAACGGCGTGAAGGACCCGGCGGTGGGCGACGCGAACACGCGGATCACCCGCACCGGCGGCACCGTCGACCTCCGCGTCAACATCCTGCCCACAGCGGTGGCGCCCTACGTCTTCGGTGGCATCGGCATCAACCACGCCGGGGTGGCCAACGAGGCGGCCGGCTACAAGGACGACACCTTCGGCAATGTCCCGCTCGGTGCGGGGCTTGACTGGAAGGTGGGCAGCTTCGTGGCCGGCGCGCGCTTCACCTTCAACTACCTGTTCGACCGCAACTTCACGCCTGCCACGCGAACCGGCGCCTTCGGCTTCGACGACAAGCAGGGCGGCGACTCCTACACCGGGCAGCTGCGGCTCGGAGGCGCCTTCTAGGCGGCGCTTCGACAGACGCGAACAGAGACGCACGAACCGAGGTCCCGCGGCTGCCACCATTGGCGCCGCGGGTCCTCGTCTGCAGGGGCTACGGTCACACCCCGAGACTCCGGCCGGGACGAAGCCGCGGCTCAAAGACACCGGAGCTCGCGCGTCAGGCCACCGAGAGGGGAAAGCCGTCAGACGTCGATGAGGCCCTTGCGGATGCCTTCGGTGACGGCCTCGACGCGGTTGGTGACCTCGAGCTTCTGGTAGATGTGCTCGAGGTGCGTGCGGATGGTGGCCTTGGAGAGGTTGAGGACCTTGGCCGCCTCGCTGTTGGAGACGCCCTTGGCGATGAGCTGGAGGATCTCCCGCTCGCGGTCGGAGAGGGGGCGCTGGCCCTCGTCGGAGACCTGCTGCATCGGGATCTCGCCGGTGTTGGCGCGGAAGTGGCCGAGCAGGCTGCGGGCCAGGCTGGGCTGGATGACGGTGCCGCCGGCGCAGACGTCGCGGATGGCCTCGATGATCTTCTCCGAGGTGGCGCCCTTGAGCAGGTAGCCGGAGGCGCCGGCCTTGATGGCTTCGAGCACTTTGTTCTGCTCGTCGAAGATCGTGAAGATCAGGATCTCCACCTTGGGCCAGCGGGCCTTGACCTCGCGGGTGACGTCGATGCCGCTCATGCGCGGCAGCCCCAGGTCGAGCAGCAGCACGTCGGGGGAGCAGCGCGGGATCTCGTCGAGCGCGGACTCGCCGTTCATGGCGGTCCCGACGATCTCGATCTCCGGGGCGGACTCGAGGACCTTGAGCTGGTTGCGCAGGATCTTGGGCTGGTCCTCGACGACCAGCACGCGGATCTTCGCGGGCTGCGCGGCCGGAGCAGGCGGCTGCGAGGGGTTGGAATTGCCGTCCGTCATGGTGTCCTCCGCGCTGCGTCCTACTGCCTAGAGCCTACAGCCTGAAGTCTGGTTTCTCACCCGGCCAGCGCCCGGCTCGTCCAGCCGGCCAGCGGGATGATGAGCGTCACCTGCGTGCCCTTGCCGGGCGTCGAGTCGACCTGGGCCTCGCCGCCGACCTTGGCGGCGCGCTCGTTCATGTTGGTCAGGCCGTAGTGGCCCCGGAAGGTGGACTTGGTGTCGAAGCCCACCCCGTCGTCCTTGACCCTGAGCGTCAGCCGCTGGTCGTCGAAGCGCAGCGAGACCACCAGCTCCTTGGCCTTGGCGTGCTTGGAGGCGTTGCTGAGCGCCTCCTGCAGGATGCGGAAGATGGTCAGCTGGGCGTCGTTGGACATCGTGCGTGGCACGCCTTCCTTCTCGACGCGCAGCGGCAGCTTGGAGCGGTCGCTGAAGGTGCGGCAGTAGTCCTCGATGGCCGGCACCAGCTCGAAGTCGGCGCGCATCATGCGCAGCGAGCGGCGCAGCTCGTCGATGGACTCCTCGGCGCAGGTCTTCAGCTCGGCGATCTCCCGGCGCAGCGCCTCGTCCTTGGCCATGCCCTGCAGGTACTCGGCCTGGATGATGAGCGAGGAGAGCGAGGCGCCCAGGCCGTCGTGGATCTCCCGGGAGAGTCGGTTGCGCTCCTCCACCACCGCCAGGCTTTGCAGGTCCCGCTCCAGGGTGACCACGTCGCGGTGCGCCGCGTCCTCGCGCTCGTTCAGGTAGACGAAGACGTAGACGACGATGAAGTTGAGGGCCGAGTACCAGATGAGGATGAGCAGGTCGTTCAGGCCCAGCTCGCGCGTCGAGATGAGCGTGTCCAGCTTGGCCACGATGGGCAGCGTCAGCATCGGCGGCAGGATGGCCAGCGGCTTGGGGAAGAGGATGACGAACAGCGTCGTGAACATCAGCTGCGTCGCGAAGAGCGGGCTGTGCAGGCCGCCGGAGGCCTCGATCAGGTAGACCATCACCAACAGGTCGAGGCACAGCGTGACGAAGGTCGAGTAGCGGCCCACCACCGGGTGCTCGAGCACCAGGAAGTTGGCGATGGAGTAGCCCAGCATCCCGAAGTAGACGACGAAGCCCATGTGCCCGCGGATGCCGAAGGTGGCGCTCCAGAAGGGCACCGCCAGAAGGCCCAGGCCGATGGTCAGGAAGGCCAGCCGCGCGTAGAAGAGGGTGCGCGCGCGGGTGACGAACTTCTCGTGCGCCCACGAGCCGTCGGGGTCGGCCGCCGAGGGCACCCCGCGCGTGACCAGGGCCGCCTGCACCCGGGCGCGGCGGTCGGAGAACGTCCCAGAGGTCGTGGCCGGGTTGCTCGGGCGGGAGGCGGGCTTGTCCACGGGCGGGGATTCTACTCGCACCCCGTGGCCGGAGGGCAGCCCCTGGGGCTACGGCGCCTGAGGCAAGGGTGCCTGAGGCAAGGGTGCCTGAGGCAAGGGCGCCTGAGGCGACGGCGCCCGGCCCCTGTTGAGGAAGCGCCGCTTTTCCTCGGGCAAGGTCGCGAGCGGTCCGCTAGGTGAAGATCCTATGACCGAGCCCTGCTTCTTCAGCGAACTCGAGCCTGGCCTGTTCCTGGTCATGTACGAGGATCCGGCGAACATGAACCCCAACCGGCAGGGAGCCCTGGTCGCGGCGCTCGAGAAGGCGGCTTTGCGCGGCCGGACAGGGCTCTGCTTCAGGGTCAGCGACACCATTCCGCGCGTGCGCCTGGAGGTGCCCAGCTTCTGGCTCGGCATCACCGCGAGAGCGGACCTGAACCTGTGCGCGATGGCCATCGCCAGCCGGTCGGTCGGCGTCCAGATGGCCGCCAAGGGCTTTGGGTTCTCGAACCGCCTGCGCAGGATCCCCATCGAGGTGCAAACCTTCGACGACGTGCAGCAGGCGCGGGGCTGGGTTCACCAGAAGCTGGTCGGGCACGAGGCCAAGGCGACGGGCTGAGTCTGCTGCCTCAAGCCGCTTCGATCTGGCTGGGAGCAGACCGCTTGCGGCCGAGGACGTGGCCGATCAGCTTGCGCAGCGGCTCCGTGCGCTCTCCCAGCAGCAGCTCGAGGACGGCCCGCTTGGCTCCCGACGAAGCCCGCGGCGACAGCTGCAGGCCGGCGCGCCAGCAGACGGGCTCCGGACGCCAGCGCAGCTTCGACGGATCGGTCCCGGTGGACAGGTGCACGAAGGCGAGCCGCTCGGAGAAGGCGTGCTGGACCGCGCCCGCGGTCACCGACGACGCCACGCTGTAGCGCGCCCACGCCGGGTCGAAGCCCGAGAAGTAGAGGTAGAGGGTGCTGCCGACGACGAAGGCCAGGCGCGCGGCCACCACCTCGCCTCCGATGCGCAGCTGGAAGAGCCTGACGGCGTCGCGCGAAGCGAGGCTCGCGCACGCCTCCCGCAAGAAGGCCCGCGAGGCGGGGTCGCAGAAGACGTCGGGGTGGGGCGCCAGGTCCTTGGCCTGGGCGCGGGCCCGGTGCAGCCCAAGGAAGTGACCGAGCCCGGCCGCGACGTCCGCCGGCCGGCGCAGCGCCTCCAGCTCGGCGCGCAGCCCGTCGCGGCGCAGCGAGTTGGCGCACTTGCGCAGCGACTCCTTGAGGTTGCGCGGGCGGCTCGCCCGGAACTGCTCCCAGGTCCCTTCCAGCCGCAGCCGGTAGCCCATCAGCCGTCCGGGGAGCGTGGACCCCCACTCGCCGCACCGGTTGAGGGCAGCGCCGTCGTCGGGCACCCCGCGCCAGGCGACCCAGTCCCACTCGTCGGCCCGCTCGAGCAGGTGCTCCCCGAGCGCCTCGTAGGCCTGGGCCAGGAAGCGCGGGTCGGCGAGGACGCCGCTCACCTCGGTGACGTTGGGGTCGGCCCCCAGGAACTCGAGGCCGCGGAACGCGGGCAGGCCCAGCCCCGGCCGGTGCACCTCCATCAACGGGGCGACGGCGACCAGCTCACCGCTCTGCGCCGTGCGGACGGCGCGCAGGGCGAGCCGGTCGCGCACCGCGAACGAGTCTTCCCGGAAGCAGCGCCACCACGCGTCCGCCCACTCCCACGTGTGGAACGGCAGGCCTTCGCCGCAGCGTTCGGCCAGCGCCTTCCACTCCGGTTCGAGCGCGTGCAGACCCTCGGACGTGGTCACTTCCTGAATCACCAACGGAGGGCACGACACCAGAGCCGCACCTCGCAGACGCCACCCGCGCGCGCCTGGCCACGCGCACGCCTTCCGGACGCAACGAGGCTGACCACCGCCTGGTCGAGGAGCGAGCCTCCCCTCGGGGGACCGCAGGGCAGGCGGGCAGGGGCTCAGTAGGCGCCTTCCTCCGGCGCCGCGCTCGGGTCGGCGATGTCGACGAGCTTGCTGGGATCGGTCTCCTTCTCCGGCTGCCAGCCCTCGGGCTTCTCCGGGGGGCGGTCCTGCGGGCGGCTCTCGAGGTTCGTGGGGTCGTTGGGCTGGTCAGGCATGGCGTTCTCCTTCGCGCGGGGACAACCACGCCCAACCTGCCCATCCGGGACGGGGGTGGCAGCCGGGATCGGCCCCCAGAGACGGTGCTCGAGCGCGCGAGCCGCGGAGGCGTCTTCGCGAGCGGACGGCTGCTGACTCGAGCGCCGAGACAGGGAGCGGGCTTCGGGTACACTGCGCCGCCATGGACTGGTTCGACCGAATTGCGGAAGAGCGCCGCGCACTCGCGGATCTGATCTCGGGGCTCAGCGAGGAGCAGCTGCGGACGCCGAGCCTGGTGCCCACCTGGACCGTCCGTGACGTCGCCGCGCACCTGGTGCTGTCGGTCGATTCCTCCATCGGCGCGTTCATCTGGGCTGCATTGAAGTACCGGAGCCTGGAGAAGGCGGTCGACAACCTCACCTGGGAGCGGGCGAAGCAGCCGGTGCCGGAGTTGGTGGAGCTCTTGCGGCGCAAGGCGACCAACCGGATGACGCCTCCGGGCGCCGGGTCCGAAGCCCCGCTGACCGAGGTGGTCGTGCACGGGCTCGACCTGCGCCGGCCGCTGGGGCTCCGGCGGGAGCTGGGCGAGGACGTGCTGCGGACGGTGCTGGGCGTGCTCTTCGACACCCCGGCGCGCGCGTACCTCAAGCGGCACTGGCGCGACGGCCTGCGCTACGAGGCGACCGACTTCGCCTGGTCGCGCGGCGAGGGCCCGGTGCTCAAGGGGCCGGCGGAGTCGCTCATCCTCGCCGTCACCGGGCGCGTCCCGGCGCTCGCCGACCTGACCGGCGACGGGGTGGCGGTGCTCCGGCAGCGCTACGCGAAGGCTTGAGAGGGCGGACGCCGTGCAACCCGACCTGAGGCCGCTCGTCTTCGCCACCCTGGCGATCTTCGTCTCGCTGGTCACCGACCTGCGCACCGGGAAGATCCTGAACGTGGTGACCCTCCCGGCGCTGCTGCTCACCCTGGTGCTCAAGACCTTCCTCTTCGGCCTCGGACCGGCCTTCGGTCACGGGCTGGTCAGCAGCGTCCTGGGCGCCTTGGCCTATCCGACCCTCCTCGTCTTCGTGATGCGCCTCGTGGCGCCCGGGAGCCTCGGCATGGGCGCGGTCAAGCTGATGGCAGTGCTTGGGGCCGGCGTCGGCTTCTTGCCGTCGCTGGTCTGCGCGGCGGTGACGCTCGCGACTGTCGTCGCCTTCGCCGTCATCGCCTGGTCCAAAGGGCCCGAGAAGCGGCGCAAGCTGCCGGGCTCGGTGCTGGTCTTCGCGGCCTGGCTCCTGGGCGTCCCCATCGCGGCGTGGTTGCGCTGGTAGAGCGCATCGAGCCGCGTCACTCCGGGTCGTTCCACCACGAGGCCTGCAACGGAACCATCCGGACCTTCGCGCCCTCGAGCGTGGCATAGGGGGAGCCGGCGACCTTGACCAGCCGCAGCCCGGGCTTGGCCGCGTCCCAGAAGCCCGGGGCGACCATTCTCGAAGCGCTCGAGGTCGATGCCGCACCTGGCCACGACCACCGGGTTGTTGTGGTTGCCCCGGTTCCGGGTCTGCTCGATCACCGTCCCGTCACACTCCCAGCGCAGCCACTGCGCGTAGTTGAGGCGGGTGGTCAGGGTCCCGAGCACCACGGCGAACGACAGCAGCGTGCCAGCCATGGCCGGCGCGATCACGAAGACGTTGAGCCGCGGTGCTGGAAGGCCCTTGAGCCTGGCCTCCTTCTGGGCCTCAGTCGCCTGCTTGCCCACGCGGAAGAACGTCGCCGCCGGGCCCACCATCGCCAGGCAGCCGACGACGATGACGGCCAGCTCGCTGAAGGGGCCGAGGAAGGGCAGGCCCATCGCCGTGGGGTAGTACGCCGCGACGCCGGCGAAGGATGCAACGACCAGCGCCCAGGTCGGCACCCGGCTGGCCTGGGACAGCGCCACGCCGGCCGAGCCGCCGACGCCGAAGACCACGAACACGCAGAGGATGGAGAGGGGCACGGTGGAACCTCGCTCCCGCACCGTAGCGCGAACGGCGCGGCACAGCGGAGGGCGAGCGGGGCGCGATACTCCTGACCGCCCGCGCCCCGTCGGGGATAACATCCGCGCGATGCTTCGCCGCCTCCGACCGCTGGTCCTCGGACTCCTCCAGGTGCTCTGCGTGGCAGCGCTGGCCTGGCTGCTCTGGCCGAAGACCATCGCCATGAGGGCATCGCAGGTCCGCGCGCCCGCGGAGAGCGCCACGCGCAGGACTCCTCGGGCGCCCCCGTCTGGCCCGGTCTTCCTCGCTGGCGACGTGCTGCTCGACGGCCGAAGCGTGGCGAGCCGGGTGACGCTCTGGGGACCGGTGAGCGCCCAGACGGTGACCGATGAGTCCGGCGGCTTCCGCTTCGAGCTCGGGCCCACGCTGCAGTGGCTCGCCGACCGCGCCGCCGACACCGAGCATGTCTCTTGGGGCGACCCGGAGACCACCCAGGTCACGGTGTGCGCCGCTGCCGGCGCCCACGTCGCCTGTGCCTCGCCGACCATCTCCCTCGGCCAGGAGCCGTCACGCCTGCAGCTGGAGCTGGCCGTGGGCAGCCTCTTGTCCGGCAGGGTCGTCGACGAGCACGACCAGCCGCGCGCCGGGGCGACCGTCGAGGCCACCGGCGTGGCAGGGCAGGCGCTCTCGACGCAGACCGCACCGGACGGCCGGTTCGCCCTGTCAGCCCCGCCGGGGCGCTACGAGCTGCACGCCAAGGCGCCGCGCACCCTGCGCGAGCTCGCGGTGCCGGTGACGCTGGAGCCGAACGCCACCGCCGAGCTGACCTTGAGGCTGTGGTCGGCGGCCTCGCTCTCGGGCACCGTCGTCGACCCCAAGGGCGCGCGGGTTCGCTGGAGCGGGCTGAGCGTGCGCCGCGGCCAGCAGACCAGCGCCCGGGCGGTGCAGCCGAGCAAGGGCCAGTTCGAGGTGGATGGGCTCGCCCCCGGCCCCTACCGGATCGAGGTCGAGGCCGAGGGCTTCGCGGTCCAGGAGTTCGAGGCCACCGCGCCCGCGGACGACCTGCGCCTGACGCTCCAGCCGGGGCTGACGGTGGTCGGCACGGTGTTCGACGTCGACGGGTTGCCGCACGAGGGTGCGCGCGTGGCCGCGCTGGCCGAGGAGCGCATGACGCGGGTGCTGGGCGCGACCTACACCGACGCCTATGGCTCTTTCCGCATCGATGGGCTCGCCCCTGGCGCGGCTTACTACGTGGTGGCGATGACCGAGCCCAAGCCGGGCGAGAGCTCGGTGTGCGCCGCCGAGCGCGTCATCCTCTTCGAGAAGACCTCCGGGCTGAACCTGCGCTTCGAGCCGGGGCGGAGCATCCGCGGCGTGGTGGTGGACGCCCACGGCCGGCCCGTCCCCGAGGCCTGGATCGAGGCGTTCCCCGACGGGATCGCCATGGTCCAGGGCCCTCTCTCCACCTACCGCGCGACCTTCGCCCAAGCCGACGAGAAGGGGGCCTTCACGCTCGGGCACCTGCGCTTCGACCGCTACCGCATCTTTGCGCAGCGCCCCGGCTTCGCGCGCCGCGCCGACAGCCGGACGCTCGCGGCGACCGGGGACGCGAACGTGCGGCTGGTGCTCTCGGAGGAGGGCCAGGTCCGCGGTCGCGTCCTGCGGCCGGGCGGCGCGCCCGCAACCGAGCTCAGCGTCAACGGCCGGCTCGTGCGCAGCGCCGACGGCTCCTTCTCGGTGCCGGTCACGCGAGGCCCGGAGGTCGAGCTGGCGATCGAGGCCAAGGGCTTCGCGCAGGAGGTGCGCCGCGTGAAGGCCGGGCGGGAGGCGGTGGTGACCGTCGAGGACATCGTCCTCGCCGCGCCGCGAAGCGTGGAGGGAGTGGTCACCGACGCGGTCACCGGCGAGCCGCTCCCCGAGGCGTTCGTCCGCCTCGCCGAGAAGGACCTCCCAGACACGGAGGAGGCACGAGCGCACGTGCTGAGCCCCGCCGTGCGGACCGACGCGCAGGGGCGCTTCCGCATCGAGGACGCTCCGGCTGCGGGCACGCTCGTCGTGCGACGAGCGGGCTACCTGTCGGCGGGCCAGGCGGTGACCTCGGAGGCCAACCGGATCGCCGTCGCGCTGAAGGCGGGGGCGAGGGTCTCCGGGCGTGTGGCGGTGAACCACGGCCTGGGGGCGCTCGCCAAGGCCCGGGTCGTGCTCCGCTCCGGCGGGCGCGTGCTGGGCGGCGACGTGGCCGCCGACGCGGCGTTCCAGGTCGATGGGCTCTGGCCGGGGAGGTGGGACGTGGACGTGATCGACGGAGACCGGCCGCTCGACGTGCTGCCCCGCTCGGTCGACGTTCCGGCGGAGGGGCTGACCGGCCTGGTGCTCGCGATGCGCGAGGGCGGCACCCGGGTCAGCGTGGCCGGACTGTTCGACCAGTGGGCGTTCCTCGTCCCCGGGCAGGCCGCACTGCCCAAGGACTTCGCCGCCTTCCAGGAGCTGTGGCGCGGCGGAGTCTGGGGCGAGCAAGGCCTGGACGGCGCGCTCTTCCGCTCGGTCGAGCCCGGCACGTACACCCTGTTCGTGGCCCAGGAGGAGAAGGACGGGCGGGAGCTGGGCTACTACACGCTGCCGATGGAGGTGTCCGGCAGCGAGCCGCTGGCCGTGCAGGCCCGGGCGCCCAAGTTCGTCACGACGCTGCCGATTCCGCCCGGGCCCTGACCGCGGGTTCGCCGCCCGCAGCCGACGCCGTCGGCAGGCGGCGGAAGGTGCTCGGCACTTAGTGGACGGGTGGACCGCGTGGACGGGATGGACGGGATGGACGGGATGGACGGGATGGACCGGGGTGGACCGGGGTGGACCGGGGGGAAGGCGCCCGCTTCGCTAAGCCTCGGGGTGTCGCGGTCCCAGGTCGATCTCGTCCGGGAAGAGGTTGGGTCCCGGGACGGTGCGCGGAAAGTGCTGCGCCAGCGCCTCGCCGGCGCGCTCGATGCCCAGCACCAGACCTTCGGTGAACTCACCGGCGCGGAAGCGCTCGAGCACCGCGTCGCTCAGCTGCGCCCAGAACTCGCCGCCCACGATCCGGTGGATCGCCTCGTCGCCCAGCACGACCAGCCGCCGGCGCGACGGCACCAGGAAGAGGAGCACGGCATTGCGCTCGGGTGCGGAGGCCAGCCCCAGTCGCGCGAAGGCCAGCTCGGCGTTGCGCTGCACGCTGCCCCAGAAGAAGGTGGAGATGGAGACCCGGACCTCGCCGGTCGAGCGGCGCTCCGCCTCGGCGATGGCCTGACGGATGCGTTCGTCGTCGAGCCGCTCGAGCAGCTGTCTGCGGGTCATTCGTCGCACGGCGACCTCCTTGGCCTCACCATGACCCCGAGGCTCCGCCGCCGCCCGACCGGCCGCCGCCTCCCGAGAAGCCTCCCCGCCGCGAGCCGCCGCCTCCGCCGCCGACGCGGCCTCCGGACGCCAGGTTGAAGAGCAGCCAGAGGGCGAGGGTGGGGTGCGTGGCGAAGAGCACCAGCAGCGCCAGCCCGACGAGCACCAGGAAGACGAGCTGCCCGGCGCTCGGCGCGGGTGCCTGGCGCGCGACCGTCCGCGGCAGGCCTGGCCCACTCTGGGGAGGCGCGCCCACGGCCGTCGCCAGGCGGTCCACCGCGGCGGCGACGGCCTCGTCGGGATTGCCGGCCCTCATCTTCGGGACCAGCGTCTGCGAGACGATCTGCGAGGCGAGCGCGTCGGTGAGGCGGTCCTCGAGGCCATAGCCCACTTCGATGCGGGCCTTGCGGTCGTCGGAGAGCACGAAGAGGGCGGCTCCGTCGTCCTGGCCCTTGCGGCCCACGCCCCAGGCCTGGAAGGCGCGCGCCGCCCACTCCTCGAGCGGGGCGCCGCCGGTGCTGCGGTCGATGTAGACGATGACCTGGTGTCCCGTCTGGCGCTCCACGTTCTCGAGCCGGTGATCGAGGCTCTCGCGCGTGCCCGGGGTGAGCAGGCCCGCGCGGTCGGTGACCCAGGCCTTCGGCGCCGCGGGGATGGCCGCGGCGGGCGTGTTCTGGCGCAGCTCGCACGAGGCGAGGGCGAGGAGGAGGACGGCGACGGCGACGGCGGCGCCGGCGACCGAGGGCGGCCGCAGGCTCGAAGGCTCGCGTGGGAGTCGGCGGAGCATCTCGGAGTCAGAAGCGCACGGCCGGGGCCTTCTCGGCGCCGGGCTGCGACTTGAAGTACGGCTTCTCGGCGAAGCGGCCGGCGAAGAAGCCGGCCACGACGATCGCCGGGAAGCTGTTGCGGCGGGTGTTGAAGGCCTGCGCCGCCTCGTTGAAGCGCATGCGCTCCACCGCGATCCGGTTCTCGGTCCCCTCGAGCTGGGCCTGCAGCGTCCGGAAGTTCTCGGTGGCCTTCAGGTCCGGGTAGCGCTCGGTCACCACCAACAGCCGCGTCAGCGCCGAGGAGAGCCCGTCCTGCGCCTGCTGGAAGCGCTGGAAGGCCGCCGGGTCCCGCGCGGCGTTCTCCACCACCTGCGGCGAGAGCTGGGCGACCTGGCTGCGCGCCTGGGCCACCTGGCTGAAGGTCTCGCGCTCGAAGGAGGCCGCGCCCCGGACGGTCTCCACCAGGTTGGGGACGAGGTCCGCGCGCCGCTGGTAGACGTTCTCCACCTGGCCCCACTGCGCCTGCACCGACTGGTCGAGCTGGACGAGGGAGTTGTAGACGCCGCCACCCCAGAGGGCGAGGAGCAGGCCGGCTGCCGCCAAAAACGCCAGGCTCAAGGCCGCGATGCGCACGGTTGTGCCTCCTTCCTGGGGAAGCTGGACCCTCGCCGCGCGGCTGTCAGCCCTCACTTCTTGGTCGGTGGAGCGGGGTCGTCGGCCGGCGGTGCGTCGGGGTGCTTGCGCCGCACGTGCTCCGTGCGGCCTTCGGTCTGGCCGGTGCGCTCGTCGAAGAGGGGCGTGCCACCCGGGTAGGCGGTATCAGGGCGGTCTCCGTAGCGGTTGAGGCCACGCTCCTTCAGCCAGCGGTCGAGGACGTCGGACATGGCCCAACAAACGTGCGCATCGCCCAAGGCTCCGACCGGTCCGGACGCCTACCTTCAGCGAACGGGCGGTCGAGCCATGTCACAGACACTGCTCGAGGTGGAGCACCTGGGGGTCGTGCTGGACGGTCGTCCCGTCGTCGAGGACGTGACCTTCCGCGTGGGGCGGGGCGAGTCGGTGGCGGTGGTCGGGCCCAACGGGGCCGGCAAGACCATGCTCCTGCGGGCGCTGGTGGGAGTCATCCCGCACACCGGGAAGCTGGTCCTCGCCCCGGGGCTGCGGATGGGCTACGTGCCCCAGCGGGTGGAGGCGGACCGGAGCCTGCCGCTGTGCGCCGAGGATCTGCTCAGGGCCAAGGCGCGCATCCTGGGCGTGGGGCGTGCGCGCGTCGACGAGGTCGCGCGCCTGACGGGGCTCTCTCGCGAGGTGCTCCGCGCGCCGGTGGGGCACCTGTCCGGCGGGCAGCTTCAGGCGGCGATGGTCGCCTTCGCGCTGCTGGGCCGGCCCGAGCTGGTGCTGCTGGACGAGCCGACCGCCAGCCTCGACCGCGCCGCCGAGGCCCACGTGCTCGGGCTGATCGAGGACCTGGTGGAGCGCTTTGCCCTGGCGACGGTGACGGTCTCGCACGACCTGGAGCAGGTGCGCGACCGCGCCGACAAGGTGCTGTGCCTCAATCGCCGCGCCATCTGTTTCGGGGTGCCGGCGGAGGTGCTGTCGCCCGGGGCGCTGGACGAGATTCTACGGGGTCCCGCACCACCTGGAGCCATCCGAGAGGCCGCTGCCGTGACCTCCCCCGCGGCCATCGTCCTGGCGATCCTCGCGGCGGCGGCGGCCGGGGCGGTGGGCGCCTTCGCGCAGATGCGGCGGATGGCCCTGGCCGGCGACGCGGTCTCGCACGTCGCGTTGCCCGGCCTGGGAATCGCGCTGCTGGCCGGCGTCGAGCCGCTGGCGGGAGCGGCGGCGGCGCTCGTCGGCGGCACGCTCCTCATCTGGGCCCTGGAGCGACGCACCCGGCTGGAGACCGAGGCCGTCGTCGGGGTGGTCTTCAGCGGGGCGCTGGCGCTGGGGGCGCTGGTCACGCCGACCGAGGACCTCATCGAGGCGCTCTTCGGCGGCTCGAAGGCGCCCACGCCAGGCGAGTTCGCGGCCGCCGCGGCGCTGGGCCTGGGCGTGCTCCTCGTCCTGCTGCGCAGCCGGCACGCGCTGCTGCTGCACCTGTTCTCGGGCGAGCTGGCGGCGGCGACCGGGCTCTCCCGCGCGCGGCTCGACCTCCTGTTCCTCTTCCTGTTCTCGACCACCGTGCTCCTCGGCTTGCGCTTCCTGGGCGCGCTCTTGGCCGGGGCGCTGGTGGTCATCCCCGCGGCCACGGCGCGGCTGTGGACGCAGCGGCTGACGAGCTTCCTCGTCGCGTCCTGCGTCTCCAGCGCGGCGACGATGGGGGCGGGCATCGCCCTCGCCGCGCTGGCCGGAGTCGCCGCGGGGCCCACCGTCGTGTGCCTGTCGGCGGCAGGCTTCCTCGTGAGCCTGGCGGTTCGGCCGCGGGTCGCAGCGGCGCCTGCGTGATCAGCACGTTGGGAAGGGGCGCTGGCGCCCAGAGGCCTCGTCGCGGTGGCTGGACATGGGGCCGAGTGTTCGCGCCCAAGGAGGCGCGAGTCGACGAATCGGTAGCGGGCTGGGCCTTAGCGCGTCGCGGGCTTGCCGACGTCCACCGCGACCTCGCACGACAGGCCCGCCTGCAGCGGCAGGTCCGGCGCCTGCTTCCAGGCGATGCGGACCGGGACGCGCTGGACGACCTTCACGAAGTTGCCGGAGGCGTTGTCGGGTGGCAGCAGCGAGAAGCGCGCGCCGGTGCCGCCGGAGAGGCTCTCGACGGTCCCGGCGAGCTTCGTCCCCGGGAAGGCGTCGATGCGGACCTCCACCGGCTGGCCGGGGTGCATCCGGCCGACCTGCGTCTCCTTGAAGTTCGCGACGACGAAGGTGCGGCTGGGCACGAGCGAGGCCACGGGCTGGCCCACCTGGATCATCTGGCCTGCCTGGACCGAGACCTTGGAGACCACGCCGTCCTCGGGGGCGAGCACGCGCGTGTAGGAGACCTGCAGCCGCGCGAGGTCGAGCACCGCCTGGGCGACGTCGACGCGCGCGTTGGCGAGCTTGGCGTTGGCGCGGGCCGCTTCGATCTGCGCGTCGATGGGGGTCGAGCCCTCGAGGCGGCCCTTGGCCTCGTCCACGCGGGTCAGCGCCACCTGCCTCATCTCCTCGGCGGCGGCGACCAGGGCGGTGGCCTGGGCGAGCGCGGCCTGCGTCGCGTCGAAGGCGGCCTGGGCGTTGTCCAGCCGCTCCTTCGGCACCGCGCTGCCCTCGACGAGCTGCTTGGTGCGGGCCAGGTCCTGCTCGGCCTTTCGCGCCTCCGCCTTGGCGCGCTCGAGGCCGGCCCTGGCGGCGGCGAGCTGGGCGTCGGCGTTGGCGACGCCCACCGAAGAGCCGGAGAACGCCGCCTTGGCGGTGGCGAGGCCACCCTTGGCGCTGGCCTCCACCACCCGGACCTGGGCCTCGGCCGCCATCGCCTGCGCCTTGGCGGTCTCGAGCTCGGCCGCCGCCTGGCGCGCCCGCGCCGAGAGGTCGGCGTCGTCGAGCTCGAGGATGGGGTCGCCCTTCTTCACCCGCTGGTTGTCGGAGACGAGCTTCTCGCGCACCTGGCCGGAGACCCGGGCGGCGACGGGGACGACGTCGGCCTCGATCTGGGCGTCGTCGGTGCTCTCGAGGTCGGCGGTGGCGAGGAGGTAGCCGGCGGCGACGAGCCCGGCGAGGACGACGACGCCCGCCAAGATGAGGAAGGGCTTCTTGGCGCTCTTGGGCGGGGCGCCGGCGGGAGCTGTGGCGGCGGGCGGGCCCGAGGGGCGTGGATGGGCGGGGGCAGCTTCCATGGTGAGGGTCACTCCAGTGCGGCGGGCGCGGAACCCGTCGGGCGCGGAACCTTGAGGAAGTAGAGCAGGGGCAGCACGCAGAGGAACACGACGCCGGCCAGGAAGAAGACCTGGCTGAAGGCGAGCGACATGGCCTGGCCGGTGACCATGCCCGAGAGCGCCTTGAGCGCGCCGAGCTGGGCAGAGGCGGCGTCCATGCCCCGGGCGACCATGCCCTGGGCGATCTGGTCCAGGCGGCCGGTGACCTCGGGGCGCAGGTTCGTGACGTGGATGCCCACGCTGGCGCGGGCGTGCGAGCCGTACCGGGTGAGCATGGTGGCGAAGACGGCCAGGCCGATGGAGCCGCCCATCTGCCGCAACAGCGACTGCAGGCCGGTCGCGTCGGGCAGCTTGTGCCGCGGGATCTTCGCCAGGGCGGCGGCGGTCAGTGGGATGAACAGGCAGGAGAAGCCCAGGCCCTGCACCATGATGGAGAAGATGATCTGGCTCGTGCCCGTCTGCAGGCTGAAGCGGCTCATCAGGAACGAGCCGGCGGAGACGTTGATGACGCCGAAGGCGACCATCGAGCGCGCCGAGATGCGGCCGTAGAGCTTGCCCACCACCGGGCTCATGACCAGCATCACCAGCGCGCGGGGGAGGAGCGTGAAGCCGCTCTGGATGGCGGTGAAGCCCAGCATCTCCTGCATGAAGACCGGCAGGAGGAACATGTTCGCCATCAGCATCGCGAACTGGACCGCGCCGATGAGGTTGGCCGAGAGGAAGGCCGTGTCCTTGAAGAGCCGCAGGTCCACCACCGGCGCCGGCGCGGTCAGCTCGCGCACCGCGAAGGCGGCGAGCGAGACCAGGCCCAAGGCGAGACAGGCGGTGATGGTGCGCGACTCGAACCAGTCGTCCCGGTTGCCCTCCTCGAGGACGTACTGGACCATCGCCAGGCCGACGGACAAGAGCACGATGCCGACCCAGTCGAGCTGCTTGCGCTGACGCAGCGCGATGGCGTGGTTGGCCGCGCGGATCTCCTCGTCCTCGTGGACGAAGGTCGTGACCATCAGGAAGCCGAGCGCGCCCACCGGCAGGTTGATGAAGAAGATCCGATTCCCAGCTGTAGCTGTCGACGATCCACCCGCCCAGCGTCGGGCCGATGGCCGGGCCGAGCACCACCGCCATCCCGAACAGGGCCATGGCCATGCCCTGCTCCTCGGGCGGGAAGGTCTGGCGCAGGATGGCCTGCTCGGTGGGCTGCAGCGCCCCGGCGCCGATGCCCTGGATGACGCGGTAGATGATGAGGGCGGTGAGCGAGTGCGCGGTGCCGCACAGCGCGCTGCCGGCCAGGAAGATGAGCAGCGAGATCAGGTAGACGCGCTTCTGGCCGAACTGCCGGGAGAGGAAGCCGGTCAGGGGCATGATGATGACGTTGGCCACCACGAAGCCGGTGGTGATCCAGGTGATTTCCATCAGCGTCGCGCCGACCGAGCCGCGGATGTGGGGGAGCGCCACGTTGACGATCGACGCGTCGATCGTCCCCATCAGCGTCCCGAAGGTCACCGAGAGCGTGACCAGCCACTTGTTGGGCTTGGCGTGCGCGGCCGTCATCGGCGGGCACCGGCGCCGGTCAGGAAGTAGCGGGCCAGTGCCGGCACGTGGCTGACGAGCGGCTCGCCGCGCCCGACGAAGAGCTGGTGCCGGAACAGGCCACTGATGGCGCCGACCAGGAGGGACGGGAAGAGCGCGGAGTCGGCCTCGCGCAGCGCCCCTTCACGCACGCCCAGGGCGCACAGCTTCTCGGCGGCCTTGTAGACCTCGCGCAGCATCGGGCGGTGCTGCGACTCTCCGGAGCCGCCCCGGCTGCTGGCCATTTCGTCCTCGACGAGGATGGCGAAGACGCGCCAGTGCTCGTCGAGGTGGCGGACGGCGACGCCCAGGAAGTCTTCGAGCCGCGCGGGGAACGGCCGGTGGCCCTCCAAGGTGGCGGCCAGCCGGACGTCGAGCCTCGGCGCCGCACGTGTCGAGCCACGCGCCGAGCAGGTGCTTGCGGTCGGCGAAGTAGTTGTAGAGGGTGCCGACGGCCACCCCGGCCCGCGAGGCGATCTCCTCCATCTTGGCGCCGTGGAAGCCGCGCTCGGCGAAGACCGCTTCGGCGGCTTCCAGGATGGCGGCGCGGGTGGCGACCTTCAGCCGCGCACGCAGCGGTTTGACGGCGGCTTCAGATTTTGAATCCGGATTCATCGCGCGGATTTCTAACTGGGCAGAGGCCGATTCGCCAGTGACGCTGCGTGGAGGCGTCGGCGGCGCTAGCATCGCCGCGTGCCCGTCCTCGTCCTGCCGCCGTCGGTCTGCCAGCTGTGCGCCTTGCCGCGCGAGCTCGAGGTGCAGGGCGCGACGGTGGCCCAGGTGCTCTCGAACGCCGCCAGGCAGCATCCGGAAGCTGGCCGGTTGCTCCTCGACGAGCTGGGAGTGCCCCGACGCCACTACCCGGTCTTCAAGAACGAAGACGACGTCCGCAGCCTGGGCGGGGTGCAGATCGATGTGGGGCCGGAGGACGTGGTGAGCGTGCTGCCGCCCATCGCGGGCGGCGCTGCGGCGGAAGAGGCCCTGGCGGACTGCGTAAGGTATGTCAGCGTTCATCAACATGGGCCGCGCCCCGATTGGCTGCGAAGGGCCATCGAGCACGCCGAGGAGGCGTACCCCGAGGAGGCCTGCGGTCTGGTGGTGAGGGCGGAGTCGGGTCAGCTCGAGGCCATCCGGTCGCGCAACGTTTCCGAGCGGCCACGCGACCAGTTCGAGCTTGAGCCGGACGTAGGGCTGCTCACGGCTCTGAGAACCGGGCGGCTACAGGGCTTCTACCACTCGCACCCCGACGGTCCTGCCAAGCCTTCAGCTGAGGACCTCGAAAAGGCCAGGCTCTGGGGGCCCGAGCTGGAATGGACGATCGTCTCGGTGCGCTCCGGCCGGGCGGGCGAGGTTGCCAGCTACCGCTTGTCGCAAGCGGACGGCGCCTGAGCCGATCTGGTCCCGCTTGGTCCGCCAAGGTCGCCAAGGTCGCCAAAAGCTTCAGGGCGGCTGATTGCCGCTTTCCGCGTCTCCGACTGCGCTGCCTGCGCTAATTGCCCAGGTCGAGGAGCTTCTGGCCGCGGACGTCGCCGACTCCGAACTCGGTCAGGAAACGGCGGACGAGGCCCTTCTTGAGCTTCTCGTTCTGAGCTGGGCTGCCGTTGAGCGGCAAGCGGGCTCCGGCCATCGAGCCGTGGCCACCGGACGAGCCTCCGAGGTCCTCGCAGAATCTCGCGGATGAGGCGACCGGCGTTCATGCGGCGGTCCCGGGTGCGGATGGAGAGGAAGAGGTGGCCCTGGTAGCTGCCGTAGGCCAAGGACCACTTCATGCCCTCGAGGGCGAGCAGGCGCTCGGCCACTTCGGCCACCATGTCGGGCGTATAGATGTCGCCCAGGTCGCACTCGACGGCGTTCTCGTGGACGCGGGCCTTGCGGATGGCTTCGTCGTAGAGCCGGAAGTAGGCGGCGGGGAGGGCGGGGTGCTCGATCTGGGCGAGGGCGTCCTTGTCGACCTGGGGGAAGAGGAAGAGGTAGCTGTCGACGTCGACCTGGAAGGTCTGTCGGCCGAGGTCCCGGGTGTCCGCCTTGATGCCGTAGAACAGGGCCGTGGCGACTTCGGGCGTCAGCGGCAGCTTCGCCGCGCGCAGATACTCGACCAGGATGGTGCAGGTGGCGCCGGTGTGGCCGACGTCGGCGTAAGGCACGGCCTCGGTCCCTTCCCGGGCCGGGTGGTGGTCGATGACGATGTCGGGCCGGTACTCACGGGGGAGGCTGTGGTTGCCGGCTGGCTGCTGGGTGTCGACCAGCGCCAGCAGGTCCTCCTCCTCGAAGTCGATGCGCGAAACGGGAATGACTGGCAGGCGGAGCACGCGGATCATCGCCGTGTTCTCGGCGCGGCCGACGATGCCTCCGTAGGCGATTCGGCAGGCCAGCCCCGCCTTCTTCTCCAGCAGCCACGAGAGGGCGACCGCGGCGGCCAGCGAGTCGGGGTCCGGGTTGTCGTGCGTGAGGATGAGCGCCCGCTTCCGACCATGGGCGACCTTCATCAGCCGCGAGAGCTTCTCGCGCACGTCGAGGTGGCTGACGATGCCGCCTTGCGGAGGCTCGTCAGGCTCGAGTTGCTCGTCCGCGGCTTGGTGAGGTCGCTTGCGCACCGTCGTTCCAGGCTGGGGCTGAGTGGCCACGTAGAGGTCCGGGCTGCTACGCCAGCGGAGGGTGGGGTGGACGTGTCGTTGAGACATGCGAAAAGCGAGTCATCCTAGGGACCTACGCCTTGCAGCGTCAATCGCTGGGGCTATCGGACCCTCTCCAGGAACACCTCAGACGCCGCTTTTGATGTCGGAGGCCACCGGGGCGTTCCAGCTCGCTTCCCCTGGTTGGGGGCAGGTGCCTCGCGTTCACCGGGATTTCTTGGCCGGCTTGGTGAGAAGCGAGCGCAGCTTCTTCAGCTCAGCCTTGTACTTCTCGGGCTCCGGCGTCTCGAGGATGCCGAGCACCTTCTCCAGGCGTGGCTCGTTGAGGAGCTGGCCGAAGGCCGCCAACCCGAGGCTCGCCCTTGCCGATCTCCTCATGTCGATCGACCCGACAGCCCAGCGGCTTCTTGCAGTCGTTGACGTGGATGGCGCGGACCTTGGGGATGCCGATGACCTTGTCCAGCTCGGTCAAGGTCTGCCGGAAGCCCTCGGGGGAGCGGATGTCGTAGCCGGCGGCGTAGAGGTGGCAGGTGTCCAGGCAGACACCGACGCGATCCGAGTGGCGCGTCTTCTCCAGGATCTGGGCGATCTGCTCGAACTTGTGGCCGATGCTCGTCCCCTGGCCCGCGGTCACCTCGAGCAGCACCCCGGCCTCCTTGGGAACGGAGGCGAGCGCCTGGTCGAGGCCTTCGGCGATGAGGCCAACGCCTGTGGCCAGGTTCGAGTGAGCGCCAGGGTGGAGGACCAGCCACGGGATGCCCAGCTGGGCGCAGCGCGACAGCTCGTCAGCGAAGCCGGCGCGGGACTTCTTGCGCAGCTCGGCATCCTCCGAGGACAGGTTGACGAGGTAGGTGCAGTGGGCAATGGCGGGGATGGCGGTGCGCTTCGCCTCCGCCTTGAACGCCGAGATCTCCTCAGGCTCCAAGGGCTTGGCGGCCCAGCCGCGCGCGTTCTTGGTGAAGATCTGCAGGCACTCGGCGGTGTCGGCCTGGGCCCGCTCGAAGGCTTTGGAGACGCCGCCCGCGATAGAGACATGTGCGCCCAGCAGCATGAGAACGAACCTCCCTGCAGCCGCGAAAGCAGCGGAACGAGCACCAGTGGGGATGTCGAGGACGCCTGGAGCCTAAGGCCTACAGCCTAAAGCCCGCTTCTCTCACTCGCCCGAGGCCCGGTCGATCTTGATGGGGTCCTGCTGGGAGAAGTACTTGAACGCGTTCTCCAGCGAGTTCTCCATCGCCTCCAGCAGGAGCTGGCGCAGCGTCGCGACGGGCAGGCGCAGGCTCTCGTAGTACCGCTGCCGGTCGATGGCGTGGATGATGGCCGGCAGGTAGCCCGAGCGGATGAGGATGAGGTGGGAGAGCAGGCGCGAGACCTTCCCGCTGTTGTCGGTGAAGGGGAAGGCCTGCATGAACATCCACTGCACCGAGGCCGCCTGGTTGATGGGGTGCGACTCCCGGTACTCGGCGCCGTTGGTGAAGTCCACCAGCTTCTCGAGCTGCACGGGGATCTTGGCCGGCTGCGCGATGTCGTGGAAGTAGGTGCGGTGCAGCGGCATGTCGCGCCGGTAGTTGGCCTTGTCCCGGTTCTCCATGCCCGTCCCGAGGATCTCGTAGAGCTTCTTCATCAGGGTCACGGTGAGCCGTGAGTCCTTCTCTCGAGCCTCGTTGCGGATGAACTCCATCGCCGAGCGGTGGTTGCGGATCTCGGTGAAGATGGGGACCATCGACGCATCGCTGGCGACGGCGGTCGGGTCCAGGGCCGCGAGCAGCTCTTGGGAGGAGAAGACAATCCCCTCGAGCGCGTTCTCGTGGTAGATGAGCGAGCAATCGAACTTTGCCTGGAATTCGCGGGCCTTCTCGCGATCCTTGCGCATCACCAGACGGAGCTCGTCCGTCCGGTCGTCGATGTCCAGATAACGCGTCTTCATTCCCGGCTGGCTCCGTCCGCGCCGTTCAGCGGCCTGCGGCGCGTCTGTCAGGGGGCAAGTTCGCGTGGTGCAAATAGCCCAATATTGCGGAAAGGCTATGCGTTCTGAATGGATGCGTCAACGAAGTTGACGTCCAGACGGTTTTTGCCGCCGGAAGTGGGCATTTTGGGGAAAGGCCTGTGGGAAGGCTTGGGGGAGGCTGACGGAAGCCTTCGACAAAGCTGTGAACGGGCTGTGGACGGCCTGCGGAAAACCGAGAACAGCAGGCCTAAGTCGATGAAATTATTTAGATAATCTGTGGCGAATGGCGGCGCGCCAGGCATTCGTTCTCCTCGGGTACCGACGTCCCGACGAGGTCCACGGGGTGGGGCGATCCCGACCCGGACTGTCCGTGTTTGGCCGAAAGATTCGTCGAAATTCACAATTCGACGAAGAACACCTGGCAGGCCTGATCGAGCAGATCCTTGCTCAACGCGGGCGGAACCTGGCGGTAGCGGGCCGAGTCCTTGACGAGGGAGATGATGTCGCGGGGGTGGCAGGCGCGCAGGCTCATGCTGCGCGGCTTGTAGTACTTCTCAAGCAGGTAGGTGACGGCCTGCTCGACGTACGGGATGCCCGAGGCTTCGCACAGCCGCTTGAAGATCTCGCGGAAGGCCGGCTCGGTCGGGTTGCCGACTTCGATCTTGTACTTGATGCGGCGGAGGAAGGCCTCGTCGACCAGCTCCTTGGGGTCGAGGTTGGTCGAGAAGACGATGAGCTGGTCGAAGGGGATCTCGAACTTCTTGCCGGTGTGGAGCGTGAGGTAGTCGACCCGCTTCTCCAGCGGGACGATCCAGCGGTTCAGGAGGTCGGTGGGGTGGACCTTCTGGCGGCCGAAGTCGTCGATGAGGAGCATGCCGCCGTTGGCCTTGACCTGGAACGGCGCCTCGTAGAAGCGGGCGGTGTCGCTGTAGACGAGATCCAGGGTCTCCAGCGTCGAGCTCGCCGCCGACGATGACCGTGGGGCGGCGGCACAGCTGCCAGCGGTGGTCCATCTCGAAGGTGCGGCGCTTGCCGTCGGCGCCGCGGCCGGTCTCGAGCGTGATGGGCGAGTGGTTCAGGGCGTCGAAGACCTTGATGATCTGGCCGTCGACCTCCAGGCAGTGCGGGATGTAGGCCTCGCCGCCGAGCATGGAGGAGATGGCCTCGGCCAGCGAGGTCTTGCCGTTGCCGGGGGGCCCGTAGAGGAAGAGCGAGCGCGAGGAGTTCACCGCCGGGCCCAGCTTCTCCACGATGCTCATGTCCACCACGAGGTGGGACAGGGCGATCTCCAGGTCCTGCTTGGAGACGACCGGGTTCTCGGCGGTCTGGCTGGTGATGAGTGCGTTGTACTGCTCGATGGGCACCGGCGCCGGGCCGACGTAGGTGGACCGCTCGAGCGCGTCGCGGGTGTACTCGCGGCCCTTCTCGGTGAGGACGAAGTCCACCGTGGCGCGGCCGTAGCCCTTGCCGCCGCGCATGTCGACCAGCTTCTCGGCGGTGAGGAAGTCGACGACCTTGTCGACCACGCCGGTCCACGGCAGCCGCATCTCCTGGGCGATCTCCACGCCGCTGCCCATGCCGCGGTAGTAGAGGAACTTGATCGCGATCTCGGAGAGCAGCGACAAGCGCAGGCCCGCCTCTTCGAGCGACTTCGGCTCGGGCGGGGCGATGTCGAGGATCTTCGGGTTCTCGAGGTTGAAGGGATTGTCGTTGCTCACATCGTCCTCGAAAGCTCTCGCCGGCGAGGCCGGCATCGTCGGGCGTCCTGGTCCTGGGCTCATCGAAATGGGGTGAGTCGAAATCGGCGTCGGCAAGGGGCCTGCAGCCTGGGGCCTACAGCCTGAAGCCTAGTAGTACGTCAGCCACGCCTTGTAGCGGTCGTCGGCGCCGCGGGCGGCCTTGAAGAACGCCTGCTGGACGGCCTTGGCCACCGGGCCCGGCTCGCCGGCGCCGACCTGCCGGTTGTCCACCTCGCGCACCGGCGTCACCTCCGCTGCCGTGCCGCACAGGAAGATCTCGTCGGCGATGTAGAGCGAGTCGCGGGTGAAGGCCTGCTCGCGGACTTCGAGGCCCTGGTCCCGGAGCAGCTTCATGATGGTGTTGCGGGTGATGCCTTCGAGGATGGGCGAGGAGAGCGGGGCGGTGTAGACGACGCCGCCCTTGACCATGAACAGGTTCTCGCCGGTGGCCTCGGCGACCCAGCCCTGCTGGTCGAGGAAGATGGCCTCGTCGTAGCCGGCGAGCTTGGCCTCGCGCTTGGCCAGCACCGAGTTGACGTACTGCCCGGTGATCTTGCCGCGCGACATGTTGGAGTTGACGCCCATGCGCGTGAAGCTGCTCACCTTGGCGCGGATGCCCTTCTTCACCCCCTCGTCGCCCAGGTAGCTGCCCCACACCCAGGTCATGATCGCCACGCGGATGGGGTTGATGGCGCCCAGCCCCATCGCGCCGTCGCCCATGAAGACCAGCGGCCGCAGGTAGCCCTGCTTCATCTTGTTGACCTGCATCGTCTCCAGGCAGACGCGCTCGAGCTGCTCGGCAGGGTAGGGCACCTCCATCAACAGGATCTTGGAGGACTGGTAGAGCCGCTCGATGTGCTCCCGGAGCCGGAAGATGGCCGACTTGCCGTTCTGGCACTCGTAGGCGCGGATCCCCTCGAAGGCGCCGATGCCGTAGTGCAGGCCCAGGGTCATCAGGTGGATCTGCGCCTGGTCCCAGGGAACGAACTTGCCGTCCAGCCAGAATCTTCTCGGTCTTCGCGACCCCCACGGTCGTGCTGCTCGAGTCCGCCATGGTGCTCCTTCAGGGGTGGCCCGCTCTAAGGTGTGAGCGCAACGTCGGGACGGCCTCAACGTGCACCCTCGGACGAAGGGGTGTCAAGCACGGCTCCGGGGGTAATCCCCGAGTCGGGATGAGGGGTTGGGAGAGGTTCTCCGAGGGCGTTGGCCTGCCTTGACGGTCCGAGGAGCTGCTGCGTCGGAATCGGGGAAGCGCCGAGGGAATGCGACGGGGGCGGTGGTGAAGGAAACCAAGAAACTTGGCGACCTTGGCGGAGAAAGCCCTCTACGGCACCAGCACGATCTTCCCGAACTGCGCCCGGTCCTCGATCAACTTCTGCGCCTTCGCCGCTTCCGCGAGCGGCAGGACCTGATCGAGCACCGGCTTGAGCTTGCCTTCCTCGACCAGCTTCACAATCTGGAACAGGTCGCCCTTGCTCCCCATGGTCGAGCCCAACAGGCTGATGCGCTTCCAGAACAGCACCCGCAGATCGAGGTGGGCCTCGGGGCCGGTGGTCGCGCCGCAGGTCACCAGCCGGCCGCCGGGCGAGAGCGCCGCGACGCTCTTCTCGAAGGTCTTGGCTCCCGTGTGCTCGAACACCACGTCCACGCCTTGGCGGCCGGTGAGGCGCTTGACCTCGGAGAGGAAGTCCAGCTCCTCGTAGTTGACGACCTCGTCCGCACCCAGCGCCCTTGCCTTGTCGAGCTTGGCGGCGCTGCCGGCGGTGGCGATGACCTTCGCGCCGCAGAGCCTGGCGATCTGCACGGCCGCGCTGCCCACGCCGCTGCCGGCCGCGTGCACCAGCACCGTCTCGCCCGGCGCCACCTGCGCGCGGTTGACCAGCATCTCCCACGCGGTCAGGAACACGAGCGGGATGCAGGCGGCCTGCTCGAAGGACAGGTTCTTGGGGTAGGGCAGGATGTTCGCGCGCGGGACGCAGGACGAGCTCGGCGTACCCGCCCCGGAGGTGCTCGCCCAGGATGCTGTAGTGGCGGCAGCGGCCGTCCCGCCCGGACAGGCATTCGCGGCAGGCGCCGCAGGACAGGCCGGGGTTGACCAGCACCGGGGTGCCCGGCGGCAGATCGCCCACCTCGGCCCCCGCCTGGTCCACGACGCCGGCGATGTCGCTGCCCAGGATGTGCGGCATCTCGAGCTTGAGCTTGGGCCAGCCTTCCCGGACGAACAGGTCGAGGTGGTTGAGCGCGCAGGCCTTCACGCGCACGCGCACCTCCCGGGCCTTCGGGGTCGGGTCCGGCAGGTCGGTCAGCTGGAGCTTCTCGGGACCACCATGTCCGGTCAGAACCATCGCGCGCATGCGTTCTCCTCGGTGGTGCTGGTGGGGCTTCGCGAAAGGCGGCGGATTGTGACGACCGGTCGCCGGGGCGTCAACCAAACCTGCGCACACCGGGCGGGAGGCGTCGCGTCGGGCGCAACATCCGGCAAGCTCTCGGTTTTCGGTTGCTGCCTTCGGGGTGCTCTGCTAGAAGGGGCGCCCTTCATAGGCCGGAAAAGTCCGCCAAGCGACGGTGGGCGCCGGCCAGATTTCGTCGGGGACAGTCGAACGGAGGTCATCCGTGGGGTTCGCAGCGCTCGCCGGCATTCAGGGTTCCAGCCTGCTCCAGGCGTCTCTCTCCCAGGCGCCCGCCCAGCAGCAGGGCGGCATCATGGGGATGATTCCCGTCCTGTTGATGATGGTCGTCATCTTCTACTTCTTCCTCATCCGCCCGCAGCAGAAGCAGATGAAGGAACACAAGGCGATGCTCACCTCGCTCAAGAAGGGCGACGTGGTGGTCATCGGCGGGCTCATCGGCCGGATCCACTCGGTGGCCGAGAAGTTCATCGTCGTCGAGTTTGCGCCGGGGACGCGCGTGCGCGTGCTCGGCAGCTCCATCACCGGCAAGGCCCCCGAGGGCCTGATGTCCGACGAGGAGCCCAAGTCCGAGGGCAAGGCCGAGAAGTAGAAACGCCCTCTCGTAGGTTGTGAGTCGTTCCGAGCGCGCCGGCAGCCACTCTGAAGGCGCCTGACAAGTTGGTCGCAAGGGGAGTCTAGATGGATCGCGGATTCTACTGGCGGGTAGGCTTCATCACGGCAACGGCGCTGCTGGCGCTCTGGCTGCTCGTTCCCTCCTTCTATTACTTCCAGCTGCCTGCCGACGAGCGCAACAACCTCGAGAAGCTCGAGTCGGTCTTGCCGTCGTGGGCGCCGGGGGCCAAGACCAAGCTCAACCTCGGCCTCGACCTCCAGGGCGGCATCCACCTGGTCCTCGGCGTCGACACCGAACAGGCGCTCAAGCAGAAGGTCTCTCACCGCGCCGACCAGATCGGGCAGTGGGCCAAGGAGAAGAACTACTCCGGCATCGAGACCAAGGCCGTCGGCATGAAGGTGCTCGTCAACGCCGCCAACAAGGCCGACCTCGACAAGTTCGAGAAGCCCGCGCTCGAGTACTGGGCCGACATGCACACGGTCTCCACGGACGGCGCGCCGGGCGTCGCCTTCGGCTTCCAGGACCAGCAGCTCAAGCTCGACCGCGGCAATGCGGTCGACCAAGCCATCAAGATCATCTCCAACCGCGTGAACGGCCTGGGCGTCACCGAGCCCATCATCGCCAAGCGCGGCGACAACGCCATCCTCGTCCAACTCCCCGGCTACAAGGACCCGGCCAAGGCCAAGGAGATCATCGGCACGACCGCCCAGCTGGAGTTCAAATCGCCGATGACGAGGGCACCTACTTCAACGAGCTGTTCGACGCCGCCAAGAAGAACCCGCCGGCCGGCGCCAAGCTCGAGACCGAGACCGTCGAGGGTGGCAGCACCGTCGAGTACCTGACGATGGGCAACGTGAAGATCACCCGCGAGTTCGAGGGCGTCGAAGGCCCCGGTGGCGTCAACCTGCGCCCCGCCTACCTGAAGGCCATGGGCGACAACGCGCGCCAGAAGCTCGAGGACCTGGTCAAGGCCTCCGCCGAGCCCAAGATGCCCGAGGGCCGCGAGATGGGCCTGGAGTGCATCGCCAGCAAGATCAAGAAGAACAGCTGCGACGGCTACCGAACCTTCCTGCTCAAGAGCAAGACCGAGCTCGGCGGCGATGCCGTCAGCGACGCCCGCGTCTCCCAGGACCAGAGCGGTGGCGCGGCCAAGCCCTACGTCTCGCTCAGCTTCAACCCGGCCGGCGCCCGCGAGTTCGAGCGCGTCACCGGCGACAACGTCCGCCGCCGCATGGCCATCGTCCTCGACAAGACCGTCAACTCCGCCCCGGTCATCCAGACCAAGATCGCCGGCGGCAATGCCCAGATCACCCTCGGTGGCCTGCGCCCCTACCAGGAGCTGATGGAGGAGGCCGGCGACCTGGCCCTCGTGCTCAAGGCCGGCGCGCTGCCGGCCCCCGTGACCATCGGCGAAGAGCGGACCGTCGGCGCCTCGCTCGGGCCCGAGCTGATCCGCAAGGGCAGCTACGCCGTCGCCCTCGGCCTGGCGCTGGTCGTCCTCTTCATGGCGCTCTACTACAAGACCACGGGCATGGTCGCCAACGTGGCGCTGGTCCTCAACGCCTTCCTCAACCTGGCGGCGATGGCGGCGATGAACGCGACCCTGACGCTCCCCGGCATCGCCGGCTTCGTCCTGACCCTGGGCATCGCGGTCGACGCCAACGTCCTCATCAACGAGCGCATCCGCGAGGAGCTGCGGGGCGGCAAGACGATGCGCGCGGCGCTGGAGGCCGGCTACGGCCGCGCCTTCTGGACCATCTTCGACTCGCACGTGACCACGCTCATCGCGGCCTTGGTGCTCATGAACTTCGGCACCGGCCCGGTCCGCGGCTTCGCGGTCATGCTCGCCGTGGGCATCGTCGCTTCGCTCTTCACGTCCATCGTCGTCACCCGGGCCATCATGGACTGGCTCGTCATCGGGAGAGGCTGGCACAAGATCTCGGTCTAGCCCCCATCTCGATCCGATCCGCCCGGCGGCGCGGAAGGACACGCGCCGCCGCTGCCCCCAAGCCAGAGGCCATAGGGAGAAGGTTTCATGGAGCTGATTCCTCACAACACCAAGTACGATTTCCTGAAGTACAAGAACATGTTCATCACCGGGTCGATCATCATCAACCTGGTGATCCTGGTCCTCGCCTTCGCGCTCAATCTGAACTGGGGCGTGGACTTCCGGGGTGGCGCGGAGATCGAGGTCAAGTTCGCCGAGAAGGTGGACGACGTCGCGGTGCGCAAGGCGGTCGAGGCCGCGGGGTTCGACGAGGCCACCGTGCAGCAGGTGGGCGCCGCCAACGAGAACTCCTTCCTCATCCGCGTCGGCCGCATCTCGCTGCTGACCAAGGAGGAGGCGAAGAAGGCGGAGGCCGCGCTGAAGGCCAAGTTCGGCGCCACCCTCGCCAGCTTCGACTTCAACGAGGAGTTCGGCGACAAGATCGAGCTGCGCTTCACCAAGGACGTCCCGGCTGAAGAGGCCCGTGCGGCGCTCGAGGCCAACGGCATCAAGGTGCAGCCGGGCGCCGAAGGGATGCGGCCGGTGCAGGGTGGCTTCACGGTCATCACCAGCGGCATCTCGGACAAGATCAAGACCGCGCTCGCCGATGCCACGGCCAAGAAGGTCCTGCCCGCCTCCGAGCTGCGCAAGATCGACTTCGTCGGTCCGCAGGTCGGCAAGCAGCTGCGCACCAAGGGCCTGCTGGCCGTCTTCTGGGCCGCCTTGGCGATCCTCGGGTACATCGCGCTGCGGTTCGACACCCAGTTCGCGCCCGGCGCCGTCGTCGCCATGTTCCACGACATCATCGTCGTGCTCGGATACTTCGTCCTCAGCCGGCGCGAGTTCAACCTGACCTCGGTCGCGGTGTTCCTGACCATCGTCGGCTACTCGGTCAACGACACCATCGTCATCTACGACCGCATTCGCGAGAACATGACGAAGATCAAGAGCGTGCCGCTGCCCAAGATCATCAACATCTCCTTGAACGAGACCCTGGGCCGCACCATCCTCACCTCGTTCGCGACCGCGCTCTCTCTCGTCGGCCTGCTCATCTTCGGCGTCGGCCAGATCTGGGACTTCGCGGCGGCGATGCTCATCGGCATCTTCACCGGCACCTACTCCTCCATCTACATCGCCAGCCCCGTGACCATCTGGCTCGAGGAGCTGTCGGGCAAGCGCCCGACGTCGTCCAGCGCCCCGACCAGCGAGGCGAAGGCCGGGTAATCCTCTTCACCAACCAATCGCAGGTGCTGCAAGGAGAGAGCGATGGCTGAGCCGGGACCAGCGAGCGATCGCGAGGAACTGGCCTCCATCGCTCTCGACCTTTGCGGGCACCTCGAGTGGCTGCGTGAGAACGGCGTCCGGGACGTGCCCAAGGTGGCCGCGCCCCCGCCTTCGACGGCTCCAGTCGCCACCAGGCCTGAAGCCACCGCCGCTGCCGAAGCGCCCGCGGCTTCGTTCTCCGGTCTTCGGGCTGCAGTGCGCGCCGCCGCGGGAGCGCCCGAGAAGCGGCCGATGGCCCCAGCCGCCACTCAAGCAGCGGCACCTGCTGCGCAAGCCGCGCTCGCGCCCGAGCGGCCGACGACACCCGTGCCGGCCCCTCGACAAGCTCGGGATGTCGGAGTCGCTCCCGTCGCGCCGCAGCCGCCGGTCGCCCAGGCCACCGCGCCTGCAGCGAATCAGGCGCCGCTCTCCACCGCGCACACGAGCCTCGAGCAGATCCGCGCCGAGCTGGGCGACTGCAAGCGCTGCAAGCTCCACCAGAAGCGCAGGAACATCGTCTTCGGAGTGGGCAGCCCCAAGGCGGAGCTGGTCTTCGTCGGCGAAGGTCCCGGGGCAGACGAGGACGCGCAGGGGATCCCCTTCGTCGGAGCGGCCGGGCAGCTGCTCACCAAGATGATCGAGGCGATGGGGTTCAAGCGCGACGAGGTCTACATCTGCAACGTCGTGAAGTGCCGACCGCCCGGCAACCGCGACCCCGAGCCCGACGAGATCGACGCCTGCGAGCCGTTCCTCAAGGCCCAGCTCGCGCTGCTGCGGCCCAAGGCCATCGTCACCCTCGGCAAGTTCGCGACGATGACGCTCTTGCGGACGCCGGGCGGCTCCATCACCCGGATGCGCGGCAAGTGGAGCAAGTACCAGGGCATCCCCTTGATGCCTACCTTCCACCCCTCGTATCTCTTGCGGCAGCAGACGCCGGAGACGCAGTACAGCGAGAAGAAGAAGGTCTGGGACGACCTGCAGCAGGTGATGAAGCTGTTCGGCAGGGAGCCGGCCAAGAAGAAGTAGCCCCTCGACGAGCTCGGGGTGACGGGTGAACGACGAGCTCGGGGGTGACCGGAGCTCGGGGTGAACGGAGGGAGAGCCATGCGAGCCTCGCCTGTCCGCGTTGCGGCGGTCTTCCTGGCGCTCTTCGCGCTGGTGATGGCCCGTGGCTCGACTGCCGCCGAAGCCGGTCGCCCCATCCTCTACGTCGAGCTCGACGGCTCGGTGAACCCGGGCAGCGCCGACTTCCTCGTCCGCGCCATCGAGGAGGCTCCGGCCAAGAACTGCCAGGCCGTCGTCATCCGCCTCGACACTCCGGGCGGCATGGTGGAGTCCACCCGCGAGATCGTGAAGGCGGAGCTGGCCTCGCCCATCCCGGTCATCGTCTGGATCGGCCCAGGCGGCGCGCGCGCGGGCTCGGCGGGCGTCTTCATCACCATCGCCGCCAACGTCGCGGCCATGGCGCCGGCCACGAACATCGGTGCAGCGCACCCGGTGGCCGTGGGACCGGGCGGCAGCGAGAAGCCCGACGAGACCATGAACGAGAAGATCACCAATGACATGGTGGCCTGGGCCAAGGGAATCGCCGAGAAGCGCGGGCGCAACGGCGAGTGGGCGGGCAATGCCGTATCCAAGAGCGAGTCGGTGCACGCCGAGAAGGCGCTCGAGCTCAAGGTGATCGACCTCATCGCTCCCAGCCTCGAGGACCTGCTCAAGCAGGTCGACGGCAAGGAGCTCGAGACCGCGGCCGGCAAGACCAAGCTCGCGACCATCGGCGCGCCGGTGCAGAAGGTCGGGATGACGCCGCGCGAACGCTTCCTGGACGCGCTGGGCGACCCGAACTTCGCCTTCCTGTTCATCGGCTTGGGCATTCTGGGCATCCTGGCGGAGCTCTACCACCCGGGGACGATCTTCCCCGGAGTCCTCGGCGCGGTGAGCCTCGCCATCGGTCTCGTCGCCACGCGGATGCTGCCGGTGCGCTCGGGCGCGCTGGTGCTGATGCTGGTGGGCGGCGTGCTGATCGCCGCGGAGTTCTTCGTGACTACCGGCTGGGGCCTCCTGGCGATCGCCGGCATCCTCTGCGTGGCCATCGGCAGCTTCCTGCTCATCGACCCCACCAACCCCGACTTCCTGGTGGACCGGGACTTCGGAGTCGAGTGGACCATGGTGCTGCCGGCGCTGCTGACCGTGGCGGCGGTCCTGGCCATCGTGGTGTGGAAGGTGGCGGCGTCGCGGCGGCTGCCCGAGACGGTGGGGGCGGCTGGCCTGGTGGGCGAGGAGGGCGTGGTCGTCGAGGACGTGGGGCCGGCGGGCGGGCTGGTGCGGGTGCACGGTGAGCTTTGGAAGGCGAGGGCGGAGACGCCGCTCGCCAAGGACCGGCGCGTCAAGGTCGAGAAGGTGGATGGCCTGGTGGCGACGGTGACCCCGAAGGAGTGAGGGAATCTGCCGGCACGAGGCCGGCGATCCGTAGGACCGGCACGAGGCCGGCGACCCGTAGGCAACGGAGGCGGACCATGTGGACCATCGTCATCCCCATCGTGATCGTCGTGGCGCTCATCGCCGCTGGCGTGCGCGTGGTCAACCAGTACGAGAACGGCATCGTCTTCCGCCTGGGCCGCTTCGCCGGCACGCGGACGCCCGGCCTGAACCTCATCATTCCGGTGCTCGACCGCATGGTCATCGTCGACATGCGCACCGTGGCGCGCGACGTGCCGCCGCAGGACGTCATCACCCGCGACAACGTCTCGGTGAAGGTCAACGCCGTCCTCTACTTCCGGGTGGTCGACGCGCAGCGGGCCATCATCCAGGTCGAGGACTTCCTCTACGCCACCAGCCAGCTCGCGCAGACCACGCTGCGCGCCATCCTGGGCCAGCAGGACCTCGACGACCTCCTGAGCCAGCGCGAGAAGATCAACAAGCACCTGCAGGAGGTGCTCGACCTGCACACCGAGCCCTGGGGCATCAAGGTGAGCAACGTCGAGGTCAAGGACGTGGACCTGCCGCAGGAGATGCGGCGCGCCATGGCCAAGCAGGCCGAGGCCGAGCGCGAGCGGCGCGCGAAGATCATCGCTGCCGAGGGCGAGTTCCAGGCCTCCGAGAAGCTGGCGCAGGCCTCCGAGGTCCTCGGACGCAGCCCCGCCTCGCTGCAGCTGCGCTACCTGCAGACGCTGGTGGAGATCGCCGCGGAGAAGAACTCGACCACCATCTTCCCGGTGCCCATCGACCTCATCGCCGCGTGGATGAAGGACAAGAACCTTCCCACCGCCAAGTAGAGCCCCGCCCCTATGAAGCGCCTTGCCCTTGCCCTGACGTTGTCGGCGCTCGCTTTGGCGTGCACCAAGCCCACCGAAGCGCCGGCACCTGCCGCGAAGCCTGCGGTCCCGCCCGCGAGCGGGGCCGCGGCATGGCCCGACACACGCACGCTCAAGCTGGCGACGGCCATGCCCACGCCGGATCGGACCGAGCGCCTCGAGCTGCGCCACGAGCCCAATCCCGCGGATCCACAGCGGGCGCACGTGAGGCTCGTCTACCTCGTCCCGGAGGGCGAGCTGGTGTTGGTGGACGAGCAGGTCTCGCTCGAGCAGCGCGACGCTGCGTGGGGCGGGGCCTACCAGCTCATCGCCGAGCCTGGCGGGACGCGGCGAGCCATCTCCAGCGACGGCGGCAAGACCTACCTCGCGCTGCTGCCGTTGGCCCGAGGCGAAGGGTGGGCGTTCTGTCCGCACAAGAGGGTGGAGGCGGTGAACGGGACGCCCAACTGGCCCGAGATGTTGACGCTGGAGCGCTGGGCGACCGGCGTGCTCGAGACGGCGGTCTGGGGCTGTGACGCGCAGGGCAGGGGATGCAAGTCGCGCTCGATGGCGGGGATGACGGTGCACCATGGCGATCCCGACGCGGTGCCGCTGGCGGTCTCGCACGAGACCGAGGCTCCACCAGGCACTCACCGTGCTCGACGGCCTGAAGATGGATTGGCTGATGGCGGCCGGGCTGCTCGACGCGACGCTCAACTACCAGCGCGGCCTGAGCGAAGAGGAGTTGGTGAAGCTGGGCAAGCTGACCGCCAAGGCGCTCGCGGACGACGGGCCGCTCAAGGAAGAGGAGCGCAAGGCGCTGCGGCTGCGGGTGACGATGGCGCGGGCCGAGCTGAAGAAGATGCCCAAGGACCAGCTCTCGCCGCGCGTGAGCATCCAGGCGCTGACCGAGGCGCTCGACGGTGTGCCGCAAGCCGTGGGCCGGTAGGGCAGCAGCGACTCCGCAGAACTCCTGCCTGCTAAAGATAGGCAGCTACTTTGTGACATGAAGTCCGCCGCCCCTGTGGCCGCCGCGGGACTCAAAGCGCGCCTTGGGCCTGCAGCCAGTCCAGGAAGTCGCGGACCTGGGCGCGCAGATGCTCCTCGTTGGCGGCGAAGGCCCGGAGCCGCGCGGCGTCCCACGAGTCCGCATCCGGGTCGGGATCGACATGTCCCGCCGGGTCGTACATCGTCCCGAAGTAGAGGCGCTGGCTGCCATCCTTCTGGACGGTCGACGCAAGCTCGCGCGCGGCCCGCGCGGTCTGGATTCGGTGAGCGGAGGCGTATCGCATGCCGTCGGCCTCGCCGTGATCGTCGGCGTCGCGCCGGGAGATGAACTCGACCGCAATGCTCCGTCGAGTGTCGGCGAGGTCGGGGGCGAACGGCGCAGCCGTGGTCTCGGGGAGCGGCGGACGCCGGATCTCCACGGTGGGACCGAACAGCGGCGCCGTGTTGCGCGCGAGCACGACGCCGCGCTTGGCGGCTTCATCCTGGATCACCTTGAGCGCCTCCTCCTCGGAGAAGAAGACGGGCGGGCTGATGACGACGCAGCCAACGGAGGCGGTACCCGTGCCGTGGTCGGAGACCCGCGCGACGACCGGCCTTGCTCGCGCAGGCGAGCCACAACCCGTGGGAGCACAGGCGCTCTGGCTGAGAACGGCAAAGGCAGCGACCGCTCCCAGGACCTCACACCGACGCCAGCGCTCGGGAAGCGAATCCTCGAGCAGAGCCGGCTCGGCGAGCACCTCGAGCTTCGTCGGGAAGCGGGGAGGCTGATAGCGAGGCAGGGCGCGCGGTTCCATGGGCTAGAGCGCCCCCTGCGCCTGCAGCCAGTCTAGGAAGTCGCGGACCTGCAGGCGCAGCAGTTCCTGGTTCTCTGCGAGCTTGGCAGCCTTGACGCCGTCGCACTTCGGATCGTGTCGCGAGCAGGCCGCGCGTCCGGCCGGATTCGTAGAGAGCGGCGAAGTACACGCCGGAGGTGCCGTCCTTGTTCACCACGGCCGCAAGCTCCTGGGCGGTGCGGCGCGTCTCGATCCGATAGGCGGAGACCCATTCCCCGTCGCCGAGGTATCCGTACCGGTCGGCGTCCTCGCGGGAGACGTACTCGATGGCCACGTGCTGTTCCGCGGCGGCGAGGTCCGGGACGAAGGGCGCCGTACTGACGCTCCCCTCGCGGTCCGTCTTCTTGACGAGGACGTTCGAGCCCAGCACCGGCGACTTCGGCGGCACGAGCGCGAGCCCTCGCTTGGCGGCTTCATCGCGGACGACCTTGAGCGCCTCCTCCTCGGAGAGGAAGACCGGCGGTGAGATGACGACGCAGCCAACCCCAGCCACGCCCTCCCCATGAGCCGGGACCGGCGCGACCAGCGAGTTGCGGCCGAACGCCACCTCGTCGGCGAGCGAGCCGCAGGCGGTCTGGGCCAGCAGTGCGACGCCCGCCACGGCGCTCAGGGCCTCGCTGCGGCGCCACGGAGCGGGGAGGGACTTCTCCAGCAGCTCGGGCGAGGCCAGGGCCTGCGCCTTGGTCGGGTACTTCGGCGCCGCGAACACTCGAAGCCGGGTTGGGTTCATCGCTCCCTCCTCATCCCGAAGCCAGCCGGCCTCAGCGTTCTTCGGCGGCCTTCCTTGCATCCTCGATCAGCGACAGCACCGGGTACGCCGCGTTGTAGTGCTTCTGCAGGAACAGCGCGTTGCGCTCGGCGTAGAGCGTCTCGCCCATCTGGTCCGCGATGGGCGTGAGCAGCTGTTCGTGGCGGCATAGCACCGGCGAGACGCCGTTGATGGTGCCGGTCGTCTGCCAGTTGAGGCAGCCGCAGCTGTTGTTGCACCGCGACTGGATCGCGCAGCCCTTGCAGACTTCCTTCTCCGCCTCGGACGAGTCGTGGATCCGCGTCCGCGCCGCCTCGTCGATCCCCTGGTCCAGGTTCCCGATGCACCACGAGGAGAGCGGCCCGGCCTTGGTGAACTGCACGCACGGGTAGAGCGCCCCGTCGGGCCCGACTGAGAGCTGCCGGCGGGCGAGCTCGCAGCGCTCCTTGCGGTGACAGTGCTGATTGATGTGCGAGGAGAGCTTCACCTCGAAGGGCGACAGGTAGAACTTGCGGCCCTCGCGCGTCCACTTCACGTACTTCTCGCCCAGCCGCCGGTACTGCTTCTCGAGCGCCGCCAGGTCGTCCTCGGTCCAGTCCGCGGCGAAGTTGAGCGAGACGATGAGGTAGCGCGCGCCCTGGTCGAGCAGGAACTCCACCGAATCGCAGAAGTGCTTCACGGTGTCCGGGTTCACCACCATCAGCACGCTCGAATACGGCCGCGCCGCGAGCAACATCTTCAGCTTGGGCAACAGCCAATCGAACGTCGGCGAGCCGTCCGGGAGGCGGCGGTGCCGGTCGTGGGCCTCGCGCACGCCATCGAAGCTCATGGCCACGAACAGGTCGTTCGCGAGCGAGCGCTCGAGGAAGGCGTCGTCGAGTAGCAGGCCGTTGGTGGTGACCTTGAAGTGGAAGCGGACCGGCTGGCGCGACTCGAGCTCCTTGGCGCGCGCCATCGTCGCGGCGATGAGGTCCTGGTGCAGCAGGGGCTCGCCGCCAAAGAAGACGATGCCCGCCGATGCCTGACTCGTCTTGCAGGCCAACTCCAGCGCCTTGGCGGCGACGGCCTCGGACATCGCCGGGCCGGGATGGGGCGGGGCGTAGCAGTAGCTGCAGGCCATGTTGCAGCCGGGCGTCAGGTGCAAGGTGAGGTGCACGGCGTCTCCGAGGCCTAGAGCGCTCCTTGCGCCTTGAGCCAGTCGAGGAAATCGACAACTTGCAGGCGCAGGAGTTCCCGGTTCGCGGTCTTCTTCCGCTCCGTGTCGCGGGTGGCGCCGGCCGGGTCGTAGAGCGCACCGAAGAAGACCTTCTGGGACGCCTTGGCGGCAACTCGCTCTGAAAGCGCCTGGGCGCCGGTCTTGGTCTGGTAGCGGTAGATCAGCGAAGGCAGGAGCCCTTGGGGGGCCTCGGGAGCGCGGTACTGGAACTCGTCATGCTCGGAGACGAACTCCAGCGCGATCCCGTGCTGCTCGTCGGCGAGATCGGGGACGAAAGGCTTCATTTCCCGCGGCGAATAGTCATCCGCCTTGTTGGTAGGGCGGGTCACGCCGACGCCCACAATGGGCTTGGGGACGGCGGTGAGCATGAGGCCACGCTTGGCGGCCTCGTCCTTGATGACCTTGATCGCCTCGTCCTCGGAGAGGAAGACCGGCGGGGCCACGACGTCGCAGCCGGTGGTCGCGAAGCCTTCGCCGTGACTGGTCACCGGAGCGACGATGGCCTTGCCACCTTCGGCGGCTGAGGCGGGTGAAGCAGTTGCGGCGGGTGAAGCGGAGGCGGGTGAGGCGGAGGCAGGTGGAGTTGCTGGGGAGGCTGCTGAGCCAGGTGAGGTGGGCGAGCACGCCGTATTGGCTGCAACTGCGAAGGCGGCCACTGCGGCGAAGAGCTCGTCGCGCCGCCAGGCGGCAGGCATCGCCTTCTCGAGCAGCGCCGGTTCGGAAGTGACCTCGGACCGGGTGGGGTACTGCGGGGCCGGCAGCTGGGCCAGGCGACGAGCTTCCATGGCGTCCTCCACGAGGGCGCCATTGTACGCCGCCGGCCGCAGCCAGCTTGTCGGGTGCATGCGCGTCGAGAGCCGACGCCCGCTCAGGGCTTGGCGAGCGCGTCGAGCTCCTTGCCCAGCTCCTCCTCGTTCGCGACGTAGACAATCCGCTCGACCTTGAGTTGGTCCAGGTAGACCAGCGTCAGCTTCTTCTCCTGGGCCGGGAGGTCCTTCGTCGGGCCGGGGCCGGTGTCGAGCAGCAGGGGGAAGGGATGCTTGCGCATCTTCGGCTTGCCGAAGGCCCAGGTGATGACCCGCGGCATCGCGCTGATGTCGAGGAGGAAGCGGGCGTTGCGGTCGGCGAGGAAGGAGGCGTCCTTCTTCTCGAGCACCTTGAACGCCATCTTGGCCACGTCCTTGTCGCGCGAGAACAGGAGCAGCCGCGTGCCCTCGTCGACCTTGTGCTCCTTGTCGTGCTGATCGCTGAGCGTGAACGCTGCGAGCTTCGTTCCCACGGTCGTCTCTCCTGCGAATGCGGGGGCGGCCACTGCAGTCATGCAGACTGCCAGGGCCACCGTTCCTGCCAGAGTCCTCTTGCGCATCGAACCGCTCCTTTGTCGTCCTTGCTGCTCCATGAGTGCTTGCCTAGCGGCGCACGGCGGACGGGCTCTGCTCCAGAGCCAGGCTGGCCAAGCCGTAATCGCCGACGTGCCGCGTCGCCTTGGGAAGCGTTCGCACGCACCCCAACGCGGCGACCGCCACGAGGAAGGCGGCGACCGTGGCCACGGCGCCTCGTCGGGGACTTGCCGCGCGCCCGAACGCCAGGGCCAGCGCGCCGTACAGCGCCAGCACCGCCAGCGACACTCCTTGCTGGGCGTCCCACGACGCCCCGTCCCGCCAGAGGGTGCTCGCCGCCATGCTCCCAGACACGAACGCCAGGCCGTAGGCGACCAATCCCGCCCACACGAGCCGCGCGTTGAGCCGGGCGAGCGGCTGCAGCGAGGGCAGACGGGAGAAGAGCCGCCCGAACCTCTTGCTCGCCAGTTGCCGCTGCTGCACGAGATAGATGCCCGCGATGGCCGCGGCCAGGGCGAACAGCGCCACCGCGAGCGTCGCGCTGATCACATGGACCTGGAGCGCAGGATCCCGCAGGTGCTCCAGCTTCACCTCTTCGCGCACGGGCAGACCGAGCGCCGCGTGGACAGCCGCCAAGGCCAGCATCGGGGTGACGAAGGCGCCGACCTGCGGCATCCGCCACAGCCGCTGGACGACCAGGCACGCTGCCGCGCCCAGCCAGCCGAAGAGCGCGATGCCGCCTGAGACGCTCATGAGCTCGCGGCCCGCGTGCTGCGCGCAGCCTAGGCCCAGCGCCACCGCCTCGGTCGCAAAGGCGGCCAAGAGGAGGAGCTGCGCGGCGCTGGCATCCCAGCGGTCCATCGAGGGCGTGCCCGCCGGCCGCAGCAGGGCGAAGAGGGAGGTCGTCGCCGAGGCCACGAAGAGCAGCGCCGCGATCGACAGGACCAGACCGCTCATGGCTGCGCCGCCTGCAGCTCTGCGCCGGACTCGGCCCCGTCCGGCAGATCGAGCGGGACCGCAGGCGGATTCCCGAGCACGGCCTTGACCGCCAGGATTCCGAGCGCGGCCAGGCCCCAGACCAGCCCAGCTGCGACGCCCACGTCGATGAGGGCGCGGTAGGGCTGGGGGACGAAAGAGACGGCGACGACCAGCGAGGCCATCGTCGCGATGAGCAGGACCGTCGCACGCTGGCGCCGGCGCGTGGCGCGGACGAGGCCGATGCAGAAGAGCGGCGCGGCCAGCAGGTCGCGCAGCTGGGGACGGCGGTCTCGAGCGAGGAAGTGTGCCCGCGCGACGACCCGGGACGAGAAGCCGCGTTGGAGCCCGCGGTAGCCCTGGAAGTAGCACATGACCGACAGCCAGACGGCGCCCAGCCCCCACTGCCAGAGCGCGAGCCCGCCAGCCGAGGTTCGCAGGGTCTGCGCGCCCAGGTTCGCCAGCGCCCAGGCCCCACGGGCGAGCAGCAACGCGGATCCCGCAAGCCCCCACACCGAGGCGACCAGGCCAAGGAGGGGCAGAGGAGGGCGCCGAGGATCCGCAATGGCGCCGGCTCGGGTGCGGCGATGAGAGGGTTCGCTGCGCTGGTTGGAAGAATCGAGCACTCCATCGCCTGCTGCCTCCTCGTCCCACGACCGCCCGTCGGTAGTCGGGTCGCGGTGCAGAGGCCATGCCGCGGGCCGGCACCGCGGGCGGACGACACGAGTGCCGGCAAGGCACGCAGCCAGAGCCGGCAGTTGCGTGAGAATCCGGCACCCCTCGGCTTGGGGAGCAGCCTGGTCACCTGGGCAAGCCCGGAGGCGGGTCGGCTGTTATCCAGGGATAGGCGAAGCCTCCGGGGGCGGCGCGACCGTTGCTTCCGCTGCGCGCACCATGACTCTCGAGCACGAATCGACGACCGACCGCACGCAGCCGCTGCACCTCGCCGATCGCGCGCTCGAGCGGCGCTGGTCTCGGCTGCGCTCGTCGGTCTACGGCCCGCTCGATCTCGCCTGCGCGGTCCTGCTGGCCGTGCTGTGGAGCGCCGGCTATCCGGCCTGGCGGTTGGCGGCGCTCGGCGCCGTGCTGCTCGCGATGATCGGCTTCCAGGTTCGCGAGGCCGTCCGCTCGAAGGCGGGGCCTTCCGAGGGCCGCAAGGCGCGCGAGTTGACCGACGAGGTGAGCTTCGCGCTGCTCGCCGCCTCGCTGGCGCTGACCGGAGGACTGCACAGCCCGCTGGTCCTCTTCCTGCCGGCCTCGTTGCCGCTCTTGATGGTCCAGCACGGGTGGAGCGCGAAGCCCAAGCGGCGCATCGGGCTCGTCAACGCCGTGGCCCTGCTGCTGGCGGTGCTGCCCCAGGCCTGGCTCGGAGCGCCGATCGAAGGGCGGGCGCATTCGATCGCGCTCGTCGTCTGCGTCGGCTGCGCGCTGATGGGATTGGCGCACGCGCTGGCGGTGCTGCTCGGCGCGGCGCACACCAGCCTGCGCGACGCCTTCCGCGCCCGCGAGGAGATCGCCGAGGGAGCGCTCGCGCGGGCGCGGGACCTGGAGACCATCGGCGCCAAGCTCTCGCACGAGCTCAAGAACCCGCTCGGGGCCATCAAGGCCCTCGTCCAGCTCTCGCGGCGCGCGCCGCCCGGGGCCGACCTGCGCGAGCGGCTGGAGGTCATCGACGCCGAGGTGGAGCGGATGCAGGCCATCCTCCAGGACTACCTCTCGTTCTCGCGGCCGCTCGAGAAGCTCCGGCGGCAGCAGGTCGACCTCTCCGAGCTTCTCCGACGAGGTCCTCGCGGCGCTCGAGGGGCGCGCGGTGGAGGCAGGCGTGACGCTGCGACGGCTGGGAGGCGAGGCGCTGGTCGAGACCGATGCGAGGCGCCTCAAGGAGGCGCTCATCAACCTCGTGGCCAACGCCGTCGAGGCCTCGGCCCCGGGAGGAAAGGTCGAGCTCGAGGTGATCCGCGAGGAGTCGAACGAGGCGGTGCGGGTGGAGGTGCGCGACCACGGCCGCGGCATGAGCCCCGAGGTGCTCGCGAAGGTGGGCACGCCCTTCTTCACGACCCGGGAGGAGGGCACCGGGCTGGGCGTCGCCCTGGCTCGGGCCGCCTTCGTCCAGCACGGTGGGAAGCTGGAGTACCTGAGCGAGCCCGGGAGGGGCACCGTGGCGCGCGGCACGCTCCCCGTGCGCGCGCCGGTGGCGGCGGCGGCGCTCCCGGAGAGTCCGGAGAGTCCGAGGAGGCCCGATGAAGCGGGTGTTGGTGGTCGATGACGAGCCCGGGCTGCGCTTCGCGCTCAAGGAGCTGATCGTCGCGCTGGGCCATGAGCCGGTGCTCGCGGCGTCCGGGGCCGAGGCGCTGGAACGCCTGGAGGGGGCCGACGCCGTCATCACCGACTTCGCCATGCCCGAGATGGACGGCCTCCAGCTGCTCCAGGCCATCCGCGAGCGCGACGAGGGCCTGCCGGTCGTGGTGCTCACCGCCCAGGGCTCCGAGCGGGTCGCCGTGCGCGCCATGAAGGCCGGCGCCTACGAGTACGTGACCAAGCCGTTCGACGTCGACGAGCTGTCGGTGCTGGTGGAGCGCGCCCTGGAGACCCGGGCGCTGCGCACGCAGAGCCGCCGGCTCGAGGTCGAGCGCGCGGTCGGGCGGCCGGTCATCGGCGACGGGCCGGCGATGCGGCGGCTGCTGCAGGCCGTCTCGCGCGTGGCACCCAAGGACATCACCGTGCTCGTCCGCGGCGAGACCGGGACCGGCAAGGAGCTGGTGGCCTCGCTGCTGCACGCGCAGAGCGGCCGCAGCCGGGGCCCGCTGGTGCGATTCAACTGCGCGGCCATCCCCGGCGAGCTGGCCGAGGCGGAGCTCTCGGCCACGCGCGCGGCGCCTTCACCGGGGCGGAGAAGGCCCGGCCGGGCTTCTTCGCCCAGGCCCACGGCGGCACGCTCATCCTCGACGAGGTCGGCGAGCTGCCGGCGGCCGTGCAGGCCAAGCTGCTGCGGGCGCTGCAGGAAGGGGAGATCCAGCCCGTCGGCGCAGGGAAGGTCGAGCGCGTCGACGTCCGGGTGGTGGCGTGCACCAACCGCGATCTGGCCGCCGAGGCGCGCCAGGGTCGCTTCCGTGAAGACCTCTACTGGCGCCTGGCGGTCGTCGAGCTCCTCGTCCCGCCGCTGCGCGAGCACCGCGAGGACATCCCGGCCTTGGCGGCGGAGTTCTCCCGTCGCTACGGGGAGCGCTTCGGGCTCGGGCCGATTCACCTCTCCGGGGCGCTCGTCTCGGCGCTCGAGCAGGCCCCGTGGCCGGGGAACGTGCGGCAGCTCGAGAACACCGTCGCGCGACTGGTGGCGCTCTCGCCCTCGGGCGAGCTCGACGTTGGAGCGCTGACGGCGATGACGGAGCCCGCGACCCCGCCGGCGGAGTCGGGGACGGGCGTGGTCGAGCCGTCTCCAGGCGGGAACCTGACGCTGCGCGAGCAGGTCGAGGCGCTCGAGCGCGGCCTCATCGTGCGCACCCTCGCCGCGACCTCCGGGAATCAGTCCGAGGCTGCGCGGAGGCTGGGGCTGAGCCGCAGCGCCTTCCTCGATCGGCTCAAGAAGTACAAGCTCGGCGAGCAGCCTGACGGGCAGTGAAGAGGGAGGCGCTTTCGCCGCCCGCCACCCGTCTGGGAGTCGTCTAACCCTTTGAATTTCCAAGGGGCGGCGGACGCGCCACTGCAATCTGCAATGGCCTCGGCCTGCCGGGCTCCGTAGTGGTCGTTGAATCGAACGCGAGGCGCTATCGCTTGGCGCGCCGGACATCCCCGGCGATGCGGAGCGAAGTGCCATGGCTGAGCCGACTCGAGCGCTGAACGACCAGGAGCAGGAGGTGGGGAGGAAGCGCCTGCGGCGCGCCATCCTCGGAGCCCCGCGCGACGTCTCCGACCCGAAGACCTACCACCAGATCTCGCTGGTGGCCTTCCTGGCCTGGGTGGGGTTGGGCGCCGACGGGCTCTCCTCCTCGTCCTACGGCCCCGAGGAGGCCTTCAAGGCGCTGGGGCACCACTCCTACCTGGCGGTGGGCCTGGCGATCGCCACCGGGATCACCGTCTTCGTCCTCTCGGCCTCCTACAGCCGGATCATCGAGCACTTCCCCTTCGGCGGCGGCGGTTACGTCGTCGCCGGCAAGTTGCTGGGGCCCAAGGCCGGCGTGGTCTCCGGCGCAGCGCTGGTCGTCGACTACGTCCTCACCATCACCGTCTCGGTCGCCGCCGGAGCCGACGCCGTCTTCAGCTTCCTGCCGGAGTGGACGCGCGGCGCCAAGCTGCCCATCGAATTCATCGCGCTGGCGCTGCTGGTCCTGCTCAACCTGCGCGGCGTCAAGGAGTCGGTGAAGGTCATCGTCCCGGTCTTCCTGGTCTTCGTCGCCACGCACCTCGTGCTCATCCTCGGCACCCTCGTCGCCGGGGGAGCGCAAATCCCCGTGGTCGCCTCGGAGATCGGTTCCGGTGCACGGCAGGGCCTCGCCCAGCTCGGTGTCGCCGGCGTGCTGATGCTCCTGATGCGCGCCTACTCGATGGGCGCCGGCACCTACACCGGCATCGAAGCGGTCTCCAACGGCCTGAGCATCATGCGCGAGCCCAAGGTCGAGACCGGCAAGCGGACCATGACGCTGATGGCCGTCTCGCTGTCGCTCACCGCGACCGGCATCATCCTCGCGTACCTCCTGCTGCACGTCTCGCCGGTGGCGGGCAAGACCATGAACGCCGTGCTGGTCGAGCGCTTCGCCGGCGGCTGGCAGCTGGGCTCGTGGCCAGTGGGGCACTGGTTCGTCGTGGCGACCCTGGCTTCGGAGGCGCTGCTGCTGGTCGTCGCGGCGCAGGCGGGCATCATCGCCGGGCCGCGCACCATGGCGAACATGGCGACCGACAGCTACCTGCCGCGCCGCTTCGCGCAGCTCTCCGACCGCCTGACCATGTCCTACGGCGTGCTGCTCATGGGCGCGGCCTCTGCGGTCGCGCTGCTCTACACGCGCGGCGACGTCGGCGCCCTGGTCGTCATGTACTCCATCAACGTCTTCGTCACCTTCTCGCTGGCCCAGCTGGGGATGTGCGTCTTCTGGCTGCGCGAGCGCAGGGCGGGCAAGCCGTGGCGGCGCAGCATCGCCGTCCACGTCGTCGGCCTGGCGCTGTGCGTCTTCATCCTGGCGATGACGGTCTACGAGAAGTTCGAGGAGGGCGGCTGGCGCACCCTGGTGCTGACCGGGTTCCTGGTGGCGGCGTGCTTCCTCATCCGCCACCAGTACCGCAAGGTCGAGCGCAGCCTGGGGCGGCTGGACCAGAGCCTGGCCGACCTGCCGCTGCCCGAGAAGGGCGACGCGGCGCCGGTGGACCCGGCGCGGCCGACGGCGGTGCTCCTCGTCGGCGGCTACGGAGGGCTGGGCGTGCACTCGCTGCTCTCCATCCAGCGGCTGTTCCCCCAGCACTTCAAGAGCTTCCTGTTCCTGTCCGTCGGCGTCATCGACTCCGCCACCTTCAAGGACGTCGCGGAGGTGGAGGCGGTGCGCGAGCGCACCCGCCGCTCGCTCGCGCAGTACGTCGAGCTGGCCCGACGCCTGGGCCTGCCGGCGGACAGCCGCATGGCGGTGGGCACCGAGGCGACGGAGGTGGCGGTCTCGCTCTGCCGCGAGGTGGCCAGCGAGTTCCGCAGGTCGATCTTCTTCGCCGGCAAGCTCGTCTTCGAGGAGGAGCGCTGGTTCCACGCCTTCCTGCACAACGAGACGGCCTACCAGAATCCAGCGGCGGCTGCAGTTCGCCGGGCTCGACGCGATGGTGCTGCCGGTCCGGGTGCTCGCCGAGAAGGAGGCGTGACCCTCATCTCTCGTCGAGCCGCTTCGGGCAGCCGCTGGTCCGGCTGTACAAGGTGGCGCTGTCCTTCCTGCTCATCATGGCCGCCGGCGTGCTGCTGGTGACGTACGTGCCGTGGATGACGATCGGGATGGTGGGCAAGTGGCTTCGCGCTCTGGCTGGGTAGTGCCCGGCATCCACGCGCATCCACGCCGGGGGCACCTTTGCGGAATTGACGGTCTGAGGCGCGCTCTGGCTGGGTAGTGCCCGGCTTCCACGCCGGGGGCAACCATGGAACCCCGAGGAATCTGAGGCGCACTACCCGACGACCTACGCGACGGATCTGCGAGCGCGCCTCGGATTCCACGGACGTTCAGATGTCCCCGGCGTGGAAGCCGGGCTCTACCCGACGACCTACGCGACGGATCTGCGAGCGCGCCTCGGATTCCACGGACGTTCAGATGTCCCCGGCGTGGAAGCCGGGCTCTACCCCAACGACCGCCGCGACGGATTCGCGAGCGCGCCTCGGATTCCACGGACGTTCAGATGTTCCCGGCGTGGAAGCCGGGCTCACACGTAGACGCGCGGCACCCGGGTGTTGATGCTCGTCAGGATCTCGTGGGGGATGGTGCCCGCCCAGCTCGCGAGCTCCTCGATGGTGATGGACTCGTCGCCGTCGCGGCCCAGGAGCACGATTCTCGTCGCCGTTGTAGGCGCTGCCCGAGCCGATGCTCACCATGAGCTGGTCCATGCAGATCCGCCCGACGACCGGGTGGCGCTTGCCGCGGATGAGGACCTGGGCCCGCCCGGACATGGCGCGCATGTAGCCGTCGCCGTAGCCGACGGGCACCGTCACCACGCGCACCGCCTCGTTGGGGGTCCAGGTCGAGCCGTACCCGACCGGGTTTCCGGCCTGCACGACCTTGAAGTAGACGACCCGGGAGACCCAGCGCAGCGCCGAGCGGACGTCGACCAGGCGCGGCACATTGGCCGCAGGGTAGGCGCCATAAAGCAGCAGTCCGGGCCGCACCATGTCCAGGCTCGCCTCGGGCAACTGGAGGACCGCGCCGGAGCTCGAGAGGTGGCGCAGCGGGGGCTTGAGCGAGCGCCGCTCGTAGAAGCGCAGCACCTCCTGGAAGCGCTCGAGCTGGGTGCGCGCATGGGTGAGGTCGGCGGCGTCGGCGTTGGCGAAGTGGGAGAAGATGCCGTCGACCTGGACGTGCTTGCAGCCGAGCGAGGCTTCGAGGAGCTTCTCGGCGCTGTACCAGTGCACGCCGATCCGCTCCATGCCGGTGTCGACCTTGAGGTGCACGTGCGCGGTGCGGTGCATCGCGGCGGCGCAGTCCTCGATGGCCTTGAGCTTGTCGACCGAGGAGGCGGTGAGGGTCAGCTCGCGCTCGACGAACTGGGGGATCTGGTCGCCGACGATGCCGCCCAGCACGAGGATGGGCGCGCGCACGCCCGCCTCCCGAAGCCGCAGCCCTTCCTCGAGGTAGGCGACGCCCAGGTACGGCGCGCCGAGCGCGTCGAAGTGGCGACCGACCTCGACCAGCCCGTGGCCGTAGGCGTTGGCCTTGAGGACCACCAGCACCGGGGCCTTGGCGTGCCGCTCGATCGCCCGGTAGTTCTCCGAGAGCTGCGCGAGGTCGACCTCGAGGACGGTCGGGCGAAGGACGTCGCCGAGGGCGATGGTGGGCTGGTTGAGCGCAAAGGACATGAGGGCGCCGATTCTAGCGGTCCCGCCTGCGCGCGGGGGACGTCTCTTCGCCCATGCGCTGCACCCGCCGGGCCAGTGCCCGAGGGGCCCGGAGCTCCCCCGGGGAGGCAGGGGAAGCGAGGAGGGGGCTGTCGACTCGGGTATCGACACCTAGATTGGCCGAGCCTGGCGTCGAAGGCCCCTGACGGTCCATGCCCGACCCGTTGCCCCCCTCCTGCGCGCGTTCCTTGCGCTACGTCATCTGGCTCGACCGCCACCGGGTGGCGGTGGTCGCCGCTTCGGTGCTGGTCGCCATCGGGTCGGCCGTGACCGCGGCCGGCCTGCCGGTCCACTCCGACTTCTCCTACCTGCTGCCGCCCGACTTCGAGTCGGTGAAGGACCTCCGCCGGCTCGAGGGGCGCGCGCGGTCCCTGGGCACGTTGATGGTCGCCGTGAAGTGCTCCGACCCGGCCCGGCGGGCGGCGGCCGCGCGTGCCTTGCGGGACCGCTTCCAGACGCTGGGGCCGGCGCAGCTCTCGAGCGTCGAGTTCGACGAGGCCGTCGCGCGCCGCTACGTCTGGGACCACCGCTGGCTCTTCGCCCCGCTGGAGGATTTGCGGGCCGCCCGCGACGCGCTCGCCGCCGAGCGCGAGAGGGCGGTGGCCCGGCAGAACCCGCTGTACATCGACTTCGAGGAGGCGGCGCCCGAGCTGCCCCAGGCCGTCGTGGCCCTGCGCGACAAGCTCCGCGAGGCCGAGGCCCAAAAGGACGAGCCGGGGGAGCGCGTTTCCAAGGACGGCACGCTGCAGCTGCTGGTCCTGCGCACGCCCTATTCGGCGGGGGACGTCCGCAAGACGGGTCCGCTCCTCGCGCAGGTCGAGCGCTGGATCGCCGAAGTGCGGGCGCAGGACCCGGAGGTCGAGGTGGGGCTGGCCGGAGACGTGCTCTCCGGGAAGGCCGAGCAGGACGCGATCCTCGCCGGGATGGTCCTGTCAATCGTCCTGACCGTCCTGCTCTGCTTCGCGGCCCTGCTGCTGTACTACCGGACCTTGCCCGGCATGCTGGTGCAGGCGTGGTCCTTGGCGGTGGGGACGCTCGTCACCTTCGCGTTCACTCGCGCGACCATCGGCCACCTGAACATCGCCACTGCGTTCCTCTCCTCCATCGTGATGGGCAACGGCATCAACTTCGGGATCATGCTGCTCTCGCGGCACCTCGAGGAGCGGCGCGGGGGCCGCGCCTGGCTCGAGGCGCTGGCAGTGGCGGTCTCGAGCACCCTGACCGGGACCCTGGCCGCCTCGCTCACCGCCTCGGTCGCCTATGCCTCGCTGGTCATCACCGACTTCCGGGGCTTCCGGCACTTCGGGATCATCGGCGGGGCGGGCATGGTCTTCTGCTGGCTCGCGGCCTACACCGTGCTGCCGGCCCTGCTGGCCATCGCCGAGCGGCGCGGGTGGATCAAGGTCCGCCCCGAGCCGCGCGTCGGCCATCTCCTCGAGCGGCTGCTGCCCCGGCGGCTGGGGTGGGCCGCCGCGGCGGGGGCGCTGGTGACGGCGGGCGCCGGCGCCATCGCCTTCCACTACGTCGCCGGCAATCCCTACGAGACCAACCTCCAGAACCTCCGCTCGGACTCGGTGCTGCTCGACGACGAGCGGCGCTGGTACCAGGTCATCGACGAGGCCTTCGGGCAGGGCATCTCCGGCGCCCTGGTGTTCGCCGTCGACGACCGGTCGCAGGCGGGACCGCTCACGGCCCGCCTGCAGGGGCAGGACCGGCTCTTCCTGTGGGCCCGGTCCATCGACGATCTCCTGCCGCAGAAGCAGCCCGAGAAGCTGGCGGTCCTCGCGGAGATCCGCCGGCTGCTCGACCCGGCCGTGCTCGACCAGCTGCCGCAGGCCGAGCGCGAGCTGGCGCTCCGCCTGCGCCCGCCCGAAGACCTGCGGGCCTTGCAGGACGGGGACATCCCGGGGGCCGTGGCCTATCCCTTCGTCGAGGCCGACGGCTCGCGGGGCAAGCTGGTCTTCGCCCTGCCCAACTTCCGGGTCTACGACATGTGGGACAGCCGCGACATCGTGCGCTTCAACGAGGACGTGCGCGCGCTCGACCTGGGCCGGGGGACCGTGCTCGGCGGCCAGGCGTTCGTCTTCGCCGACATGCTGGCGCTGATGGAGCGCGACGGCCCGTTGACGACCCTGGCCGCGGTGATCGGCGCCGTCCTCGTCGTGCTGCTCATCGTCGGGTGGATGCGCCACGCGGCCATCACCCTGGCGTGCGGCCTGTCCGGGACGCTGCTGATGCTCGCCCTCGGCTCGCTGCTGGGGCTCAAGGCGAACTTCCTGGACTTCGTGGCCTTGCCCATCACCATCGGCATCGGCATCGACTACGCCGCGAACATCTGCTCGCGGGCGCGCCTGGAGGGCCCCGACAGCGCCCGCAGGGTGATCGCGACGACCGGCGGCGCGGTCCTCCTGTGCTCCTACACCACCATCGTCGGCTACGGCTCGCTGCTGTTGAGCGTGAACCAGGGCATCCGGTCGTTCGGCACCGCGGCCATCCTGGGCGAGATCACCTGCCTGTTGGTGGCGCTGATCCTCGCCCCGGCGCTCTTGGCCGTCTTCCAGGCCAGGCGGGTGAAGGCTCCTCCAGCCCGGTAGGTATGGGGCTTTGCGGGACGTGCCCGGATCCGATGGCGCGAATCCGGGCACCCGAGCGTCCTTGAGTCGGGTGGTGCTACCGCGTCTCGGGCACGGGCTTGAGGTCCTCGAACGGCGGGTGGGTGACCACCTGGCCGGCGTGGACGGCGCGCTCACCCATGGAGACCTCGGCGGAGTAGGCGCTCTCGCCGTGCTCGGACAGGTCGAGGCCGGCCTCTTCGTGGTCGGAGTGCACGCGCAGCGAGGTGACCCACTTCAAGCCCTTCAGGATGACGACCGTACCGACGAGCGCGAACGCCGCCGCCGCCGCGACCCCGATGGCCTGCCGCCCCAGCAGCCCGATGCCGCCGTAGAGGAGCCCGTCGGCCCCGGCGGGGTTTGCCGCCTTGCTGGCGAACACCCCGGTGAGGAGCGAGCCGACGAGCCCGCCGATTCCATGGCACGCGAAGACGTCCAGGCTGTCGTCCAAGCGGCTCCTGGCCATGCGCTGGATCACGAGGAAGCTCGCCGTAGCGCCGAGCGCGCCGATGGCGAGCGCGCCCAGAGGGGTGACGTAGCCGGCGGCCGGGGTGATCGCGACCAGGCCCACCACTGCTCCGGTCGCAGCGCCGACTGCCGAGGGGCGCCGCGCGCGCAGGCTCTCCAACCCGGCCCAGGCGAGCAGCGCCGAGGACGCGCCGAGCATCGTGTTCACCAAGGCCAGGCTCGCGATGCCGTCGGCGGCGAGCGCCGAGCCGGCGTTGAAGCCGAACCACCCGAACCACAGCAGGCCCGCGCCGAGGAGGACGAAGGGGACGTTGTGCGGCTTGGGAGCGTGCTGGCGATGACCCTTGCGCGGGCCCAGGAAGATGGCCGCCGCGAGCGCCGAGAAGCCGGCGCTGATGTGCACGACCGTGCCGCCCGCGAAGTCGAGCGTGCCCAGCTTGCCGACCCACCCGCCGCCCCAGACCCAGTGGGCGAGAGGGGAGTAGACGAGCAGGGACCAGAGGGCGATGAAGGCCGCCCAGGCCCCGAAGCGCATGCGCCCGACGATCGCGCCCGAGATCAGGGCCGGGGTGATCACCGCGAACATCATCTGGAAGGCCATGAAGGCGAGGTGCGGCACCGTGGTGTCCGGGCGCGGCGCCGCGCCGACTCCCGAGAGGGCCAGCAGCGACAAGTCACCGATCGCGGCGTTGCCGGGGGCAAAGGCCAGCGAGTAGCCCAGCAAGGTCCAGATGACCGCCACCACCCCCATGGCGATGACGCTCATCATCACCGTGTTGAGGACGTTTCGCCGCCCGACGAGCCCGCCGTAGAAGAAGCCGAGCCCGGGCGTCATCAGCAGCACCAGCGCTGCGGACGTGAGCACCCACGCCGTGTTCCCGAAATCAATCGTCGCCACGCGCTCCCCCTTGCAGGCCTCCCGCCTGCGCCGACCCAGTGTGCGCATTGCGCCCGGTGCGGGAACATCCCTACCGAACAGGTGGGACGCTCCCGCTCTCTCGAGGCACTGGCGGGCGGCCGCTCGCGAGCTGGGCCAGGGCGGTAAGGCCTGGCCCGGTCCCCATCGATGGGGAGTGGCTAAGTCCTCCAATACGTTCGCGTACGCCTACTTCGGCGTAGCAGGCGGCGGTCCAACGAGCGCGCGTAGCACGCTCGGCACCTCTGTCCCGCTCGCAACCGCGCGCTCGAGCGGATGAAAGCCGGCAGCCTGCTGGATCTGCCGCCCGCGCGTCCCGAGAAGGAATGCCACGAACTTCTCCGCCGCGCCCGGGCTGGCGGCGTTCTTCGGGACCGTGATGCCGTAGGTGATCGGGTGGCCCTTGAGGACCGTGGGGCCGGACTTCATCTTCACCTCGGCCGCTGCGTCCGCGTACTTCGCCGCGAGGCTCCGGCTTGTCCAGGTTGATCTCCGCCGGCAGCTCCAGGAACTTGAGGTGGTGGTCCTCGGCCGTCGACCGGTAGAGGAACGCGTAGTCGATGGCCTTGGACTCGAGGAAGCCGAGCAACTCGGTCTCGTCAGCGCCGATGTGCTCCTTGGGAACCGCCTGTGCCAGGCGCGTGGCGAGATCCTTCCCCACCTCCCCAAAGGCGCCCGACTTCTCGGCGAGCTGCCAGCAGAAGAGCGCGTGGTAGCCGAGCGGCGCGTTGTCCGGATTGACCCGGCCGAGCCGCACGCCGGGCCGCAGGAGCACCTCGGGCCAGTTCTGTCCGGTGAGCTCTGCCGTGAACTGGCTGTGCTGCCCGTGTGCGAGCACGACCTCGTTCGTCGCGAACTCCAGGTTCCACGCGGCGTGCCCTGGAAGCATCAACTGGTCGATGAGCTGAGCGTCCGCGACGGCGACGACGTCCGCGCGAAGTCCCTGCTCGGTGATCTTCCGGATGGCGACCTGGGAGCCACTCGGCTCCAGGCGGATCCGTACCTTCGGGTTCTCCTTCTGGTACACGGCAGCCGCGTCCGCCATCACCCGGCGCAGGCTCGCCGCGTGAAGCACCGTGAGTTCGGTCGGTCTGCTGCAGCTTGTGGCCACCGCCAGGATGGCCAGGAACAGGTGGGCTGGGCGCATGGAGTCCTCCGCCGTCTGGCGGCTACTGCGGCTCGATGTACTGCGTTCGGTAGGTCAGTCTTCCGCTGTCGTACTCGTAGATCCTCCAGGCGGCTTGGCGCCCGAAGCGCCCTGAAACCGGCGCGGCGACGAAGAGCGGGATCGTTCCCAGGAGGTGCTGCTCGTCGCGATGGAAGTGTCCGGCGACGTCGGCGACGACGTGGTGGAACTCGAGCAACGCGGTCCAGGCCTGCCTCTTCTCCTCGGGCCAGCCTGGGTGCAGGACGTTGTTGTAGAAGTCCTCCACCGGAGGCTCGTGGTGGAAGACGATCACGGGCTTCTCGCCCGCTGCACCCAGCGCCTTCCCTAGCCAGTCGAGCGGGTCGTAGTCGGGCGCCGCCTGGTCGTAGACGAAGAGGAAGACCACTCCCTCGTATTCGGCGCTGCTGGACAACGCGCCCCACCGGCTGACGAAGGACTGGGCGCTGGCGTCTTCCATCATGTCGTGGTTGCCGGGGAGCACGTGCAGCGGCACGGGGATCTTCGAAAGCTCGGTCTTGGCGACATCCTGGGTGTCGCCTCGTTCCGCCAAGTCCCCCGTGTGAACGACGAGGGCCAGAGGAAACGCGGTGGCCGCGAGCGCCGCGACGACCTGCTGGGTGCGCTGTTGGCCGTCTTTGTCTCCGACGTGCGTATCGGTGATCTGCGCGAAGAAGAAGTGCGGTCCGCCGTCGGGCGAGCCAGTGCCCGGCCCGGCTGGGCAGGCCGAAAGGACCAGCGCGACGGCGGTCAGGCTAGCGATTCGCGCGTTGCCCATGGCAGCTCGCCCTCAAGTCGCCGACGAACCCGTCGAGGGCACTTTCGTCAGCCGGCAGTTCGAGCGCTGCGACCAACCCCTCGTCCGAGAGCGCGAAGCGCTCCATGACGTAGCTGAGCTGGCTCGCTCGCACGCAGATGAGGACGAGCGCGTCGCTGTGCCGCAGGGCGTGCTCGAGCGTGGCGCTGTGGCCCTTGCCGCTGACCTCGAGCTTGCTGATGCCGTCGAGCAGGACGAGGTCCGCGCCTGCCAGGTCCTCCCTGATCCAGCGAAGGGCCGCGTCGAACCCCTCGTTGTGGAAGGCCATCGAGCAGAAGAACTCCTCGTTCGGCCCCTTGGCCGCAACGCCGTCGACCGCGAGGATCGTCTTCTCGTCGTGGTGGAGCCGCACGAGCTCGTAGCGCTTCTCGCCGCTCTCGTTCCTCCACTTGTGCTGCACGAAGCCGGCGGTACGGACCCTGGCGGACTCCAGCCTCGCGACGACGGACAGCGCGAGGTCCGCGTTCTCGACGCCGCTCTCCCCGGAGATGAGTGCCCAACGCACCATTTCAGCCCCGCTCCTCGGCGACCGCGAACGCCGCCGCCCACTCCGGGACAGCCGCGGGCAACTCCGCCGCGGTCGCGCGCAGCTCCAGGTTTCTTCCGCAGCGCTCGAATCTCATCTGGAGCGGCTGGGCCTCCGCTCGCGCCTTGAGCCGTTGGTTGGAGAAGGCAGCCCCTGTGAGCGCCATCAGCGCCTCGGTCGTCTCGTCCACTCGGTTGACGGAGACGCGGAGGAGCGGATCGCGCGGGTCGATCTCCAGGCGCCGAGCGGCGACGAACGCCGCCCCCAGCCCCCACCGCGCGGAAGCGCCGCGAGCGACGGGTCCCATGAAGTTCTCGAGGTCGCGCTCCATGCAGGCTGCGAGGCGCGCGTCGTTGACCGCCGTCGGCCCCGCGCGATGCTTGTGCTGCGCGCAGAAGACGCCGTCCCAGCCGGGGCAGTAGGACTTCAGGTCCACGATCGGCGTGCCGTCCACGAGGTCGAGGCGGTCGACTTCGAGGCGCATCGCCGCACGACCGAGCAGCGGGACGACCGTGACCGAAATGGGGTTCGGTCGCGCTGGGGAGCGCGTCGAGAAGACGCCCTTCGCCGGCGCGTGCGGGTCGACCATCACCGGATGGGACTTGAGGACCGTGCGGTCCGCCAGGTGCAGAAAGCCCATGACGATGAGGTGAGAGCTGTTTTCGAGCCCGTCGAGGCCCTCGGCGAGCAAGGGGTCGAGCTCGAGGATCGCTCGCCCGCCCTGAAGAGGAATCGCTCTGCGCTCCTTGAACTCGGAACGCACGTAGCCGATAGGCGCGATGGAGTAGGACGCTGTCATGGAGACCTCGAGGGACCGGCCGGCACCTGGTCGAAGGCGAGCCGCAGCCCGACCCAGATGCGCCGGCCGGGATCCGGGAACCCGAACTGGGTCTGGTAGAAGGTGTCGAGGAGGTTGGTGACGCGCGCATAGAGCGCGAACCCGTCCCAGGGACGGCCCTCGACCTGCGCGTCCCACACCGTGTATCCGGTGAGCGTGCCCCACTGGAGCGTCGTGGGGTTCTGGAAGGCCTGGTCGCCGACGTAGCGGACGAACGTCGAGAGCTCGAGCCAGCGCCGGGGCGTGCCGATGAGCCCCGCCCCGACCTTGTGGGCCGGCCGGTACGGGAGCTGGTCGGTCGCGCCTCCGAATTGCCGAGCGAACTGGTACGCGTAGCCCAGCTCGGCGCGCAGCCACGGCTGGACCTTGACGCGCGCCGCCACCTCCGCGCCCGCCAGCCGGGCGCGGTGGATGTTCCGGAGCTGGCTGAGCCCCGTGCCCAGGTACACCGACTCGATGAGGTCCGAGACCTCGGCATCGAAGCCGCTGACGTCGATCGAGAGCGAACGGGCAGCGCGCCAGGAGGCCTCGAGATCGAAGTGCCAGGCGCTCTCGGGCTGCAGGTTGGGGTTGGGCTCGAGCGTTCCCAGACCTCGTGAGAAGCGCTCCTTGAGGCTCGGGAACCGGTGGCGCAGCGCCACCGTCGCCCCGAGCGAGAGCGCTGGGATGGGCTCGTAGTGGAGCGCGACGAGGGGGCCTGCCGCGACCGGCGCGTTCGAGTTCTCTCCTCGCAGATCGATGGGCACCTCCGCATCGAGCTGGCAGCCGAGCGCCGCGGAGAGCCGCTTGGTGAAGACGATGCTCAACTCGGGAGCGCCGGTGAGCAGGACGCGCTGGAATGCCGGCAGCGAGGGTGAGTCGGTGTGCCGGTCGTAGGCGACGTTGGCGAAGGCGCGCAGCTCGCTCGGCATGCCGAGGACTTCGGGGAGCGGCGCGCGCAGCCGGAGAATCAGGCCGGCCGAGCGGTCGTGGTACCAGGTGTGGAAGGCGCGCAGCGAGTTCTGGGTCTTGAAGGTGGCGTCGTCGTAGCCGTCGAGGAGGTTGTCGTAGAGCCGGAAGTAGGCGAGCTCTCCTCGACCTGCACCGCTCCCCGGTAGGCGTGACCCAGCGATGCGGCCAGGCCGCGCCAGACATTGAACCGCCAGTACCGCGGCGTGTCGTCGAGCGTGCTCGGGGGAACACCCTTGTCGCCGTCGACGTAGCTCGCCGAGAGCGCCAGCTCGTGCTTCTCGGCCGGAGTCACGACGGCCGAGCCACCGGCAAACCAGGCCTGACGGTCGCTGTTGATCCGGTCGCCTTGGGGTTGCAGCGGCGTGCCCTTGAAGCTGTTCGAGAGGGAGAAGCCTTGGCTCTGCTCGCCACCGGCGTAGACCGTGTACCCGCCTCGCTCGAAGCGCTGCGAGTGCATGGCGGTGCCGCGCCAGGTCCCGGGCCAACCACCCTCGAGTCGGCCCAGGACCAGCGGCCCGTCGCCGGCCCGACGAGAGACGATGCTGACGGTGGGGCCAAGGCCGCTCGGGCCGACTGCGAGCGTCCCCGGGCCTCGGCTGAGGGTGACGTGGTCGACGAGCTCGGCCGGCATCATCCCCAGGTCCACCTGCCCGTCGTAGGCGATGAGCGCCGGGGCGCCATCGACGAGCACCGCGGTCTGGCGCTGGTCGAAGCCGCGGATGGTGAAGATGCGCTCGTTGCGACCGCCGGTCGTCGCGTAGACCGCCGGGCTGCGTTCGAGCGCCTCCGCAACCGAGCGCGCGCCCTGTCGGTCCAGGTCGCCCCGGCGAAGCAGGCGGTCGCTGGTGCCGCTGGGATCGTACGGGTCGGCGGTGACCACCGACTCGAATCGCGGCGGCTCCGACGCTGCCTCCCCCGCGTCCGACCCGGAGGGACATGGGGCGGTCGCCATCGCCGTCTCTTCGGCGACGGCCCCCACGTCCGAGTCCTCGACCCCGGCGTCGGGTGTGCCCGACTCCTGCGCCTCGACAGCCGCTGGTGCTGAGAGGACCAGCAGCGCCACCAGCGTCACGAATGGCCGTCTCGTCGCCACTACTTGTCCGCGACCTGCAGCTCGGCCGCGTCGGTGACGCTCATGCACCCGGGCATGGAGAGCGCGGCGTCCCAGAGGATCTTGCGCGTCGACCGGTCGATGTAGCCCTGCGTCAGCTTCGCGCCGTCCACCGGGAAGTTGCCCGAGCAGCTGGGCTTGGTCGCCGGGTTGTAACCGTCGGAGGCAATGATGCCGGTCAGCTTGAGCTGGTCGATGGCCTTGCCGGTCACGGCGATGAGCACGACGTCCGAGAGCTTGTCCACGCTGGCGCCGGAGACAGCGACGGGGGGCAGCTCGTCGAGCGACACGTCGGTCGAGTTGCCGGTGTAGGTGACCTTCACGGTCTTGCCGGGCGCCCCAGCATCGGGCTCGGTGGCGCTCGCGTCCGGCTGCATCACGCTCGCGTCAGGTGCGGCGGCGTTGGAGTCCGGGGCGCCCACCGAGGCGTCGGCGCCCGCGGCGTCCGCGTCGGCGACGATGATCTCGGCGGTGTCCTTGACGATCATGCAGCCGGGATAGGTCAGCGATTCGTCCCACTTCAGGTTGCGCGTCGCCGGGTCGATGTAGCCCTTGGCGAGGGTGGCCCCGGCCACCGGCAGGAGCGTGGCGCAGTTCGTCTTGGAATTGGGCGTGAAGCCGTCGGCGCCGATGAAGTCGGTCGCCCTCAGCTGGTCGAGCGTCTTGCCTGGAATCGCCGCCGCGAGGACGTCCGCCAGCTTCGCGTACGGCACGCCGTTGAGGGACACGGTCGTGAGCTGCCCCAAGGCGACGGTGCTCGAGTTGCCGTTGTAGGTGACCTTCACCGACTTGCCCGAGGCCCCGCCGTCCGGCGACAGCGTTCCCGTGTCGGGCATGACGACCTGCTGATCGCCGCCGCAAGCGTTGATGGCGAGGAACGCGCCGCACAGGGCGGCCACTGCTGCAACCGATGCCAGCCTCTTCATCTGTCGTTCTCCTTCGCTGTGGGATCCGGGCGCGCCGCGCGCAGGTGGTCGCCCAGCGCGGCAATGAACCTGTCGACCTCGGTGGGCAGAGCGGTTGGGGCGACCTCGAGCGCGAACGGGCCGAGCCGTTCCGAGATCGCTTCGGCGCAGTCCTCGCGCACGCCTACGAGCAAGGCCGGTGGGGAGTCGGGCAGGCTCAGCGCCTGGAGATGTCCCTCTCCCCTGGCCTCGAGGCGCCCAAGCTCGTCGATCACGACGCAGCCGGCACCCGCCAGGGACGACTCGAGGCGCACCTGAGCCCACTTCCACCCGTCTTCCGCGAAGGAGAAGCCGTTCTCCGCCCGCCGCGCGAAGGCGACGACCTCGCCACTGGCCGCGTCCCGGAGCTGATACCCGACTCTCGCCTCCGCCTCTTGCAGGGCCGGCTGCGTCACGCCTCCGAGGCGATGGCCGTCGGCACACAGCCGCTCCATCACGCGGTGGACGAGGGTGGTCTTCCCACTCCCCGGGGGGCCCACGACGGCGGCGATGAACAACGGAGGCCTCTCCAGCGAGCGCGCGAGGAGCACGGCGTGCTTGACCAGGTCGACCGCCGCGAGGTGGAGGAGCCTCGCGCGGTCGCCGGCCCGCTCGCCCTTCCCCGCCGAGAGGGCCGGGCGGACGCGCTCGCTGAGCGAGGGGATGAAGCCGAACGCCGCCGAGAGCGCGTTGCCGAACTGGGCCAAGCCGACCCTGCGAATGGCCCGCTGCGCGTCGCGGTCGACGATGAGCTTGCTCGCCCAGCCCATGAGCGCGAACAGGAACACCCCGCGCAGGATCATGAGCAGGCCAGCCTCGAGCCCGAAGCGCGAGAGCTTCACCGGCCCGAGCGCCAGGTCCGGCTTGCCGAGCAAGAGGCCGCTCCCAAGGGCCATGACGATCGAGACGATCCAGAAGCGCGGCATCCACAGCCTGCGCAGCTGCGCACGCGCCGCCAGCGCCAGGGCCGCGAGCCAGAGCCCGGTCGCGATGGCCGAAGGCCCCAGGGCCCCCTGGAACTGCAGCGCGATGCAGGCGAGCGCGACGACCCCGAGGAGCGTGCGACGGGCCCTCATGGCGAGGCCTCGAGGGACTTGGCCGCGTCCTGGCCCACCCGCCAGCCGAGCACGCCGCCGACGGCCCCGATGGTCGCGATGGCGACGACGAGGACCGCGGCGATCCACCAACCCGCATCCGAGTGGCCGAGCCACTCGCCGGCCTTCTTGAGGACGGCCTTGTAGAGCTCGAGGGCGGTCCCGCCGTAGAGGACGAACCCGACGAGGACCTTCTGGAAGACGGCCCAGACCGCGGCGAGCGTGCCGGCGAGGGCCGCGCTGCCGGCGAAGCGCGGCGCGGCGAGGAGCGCGAGCTCGACGAGCAGGCCCTCGACGCTGATGCCCAGCATCGGCCCGAGGATCACGCCGCCGGGCGAGAGCGACTTGCAGAGTGAGGCGATGAGCGCAGTGGCGAGGCTCAGGCCCCGCGCCGGGGCCACCTGCCGCTCGGCCACCAGCAGCGCGGCGCCGATAGCCGCCAGCACCGCGCCTGAGAACGGGACCTTCAGGGTGTGCAGGAAGGACCCGAGGGTGATCTCCACCGAGCCCCACAGCGCGCCGAAGGCGGCGGCGGTGGACCAGAACGGGGAGCTGCGCGGCGAGGTCTGAGCGAGGGCGTCCACGCGCGCGACGGTAGGGACGCCCGTCGCGCAGCTCAAGTGGAATGGTCATGTTGTCAAGCAGACATGACAGGCCGGATCTCCCACTCCGTCCGCACCCTCCGCCTCGCCGGTCGGCTCAGCCAGGGCGAGCTGGCGATGCAAATCGGGATCGGGATCTCCCGGGAAGTCCTGGTCGCCATCGAGAACGGCACCTCGATACCGGGGACGGACGTGGCGGTGCGCCTCGCCGCCGCTCTCGGGGCGCTGGGTGGCCCACCCGATTTCGCACGAGGCGAGGGACTCACTCAACCGCGCGGCGGAAGGCCACTGTGGGGCCGGCCGGCTGCCTACGCCGCTCCCCATCGATGGGGAGCGGCTATCTGCCTGAATTCCCTGAAGCGCTCCTCGACCGCCAGTCCCCATCGATGGGGACCGGCGCAATCGCGGCCGCTGGCCCTTACCCGCGGCGAGCCTTGAGCGCGTCGAGGACGTCGTCCAGCCGGTCCGTGGGGATGTTCTTCAGATCGTAGAAGAGGTTGGAGCCGCGCCGATGCACCACGACCTTGAACGGTCCGTCCTCGCCCAGCTTGGCGTCGACGGCGGCGTCCATCTTCGCGGCCTCGTCGGCGGCCTTGGGGTCCACCTTGGCGTCCGGCTTCTTCTGTAGCCGGATGGCGGCGCTCAGATTGGCAACCGTGCACTCCGAGAACGCCTTGGTGACGGGCGCGCCCGTCTCGTCGGCCGTCCGGACGTCGAGCGTGGCGAGGTCCCGAGGCAGTGCGTCGATGTCGAGGAGGTCGCGCAGGGTGAGCAGCTTGTCGAGCACGGTGGTGCCGTAGCGGCTGGTGGTCGCCTCGTCGAAGGCGCGGGCCACGCGGGCGTAGAGCGTCAGCGCCGTCTGGGAGACGGATTTGTCCTTGGGCTTGAGCTCGGCGTTGATGAACTCGGCCGCGGTCTTGTAGCCCGCGAGTGTGGCGAGGTTCCGCTCCACGATGTTGGCGTAGTGGAACCCGGTGCGCCAACGCTCGGTCTGGTCGTCCGCGGTGTCCGCGAGGATGGCATCGCGCTCAACATCGAGCTCCTGGCGTGCCTGCTCCTTGCTCAGGGATGGCGTCGAGGCGACGGCGTTCTTCTCTGGCATGGTCCCCTCCAACTACGGCGAGTGAAATGCGGGACCAGCAGACCAGAAAGCGGCTCGAGACTGCAAACGGGCAGCCGGCGAGGAGCGCTCGCTCCCGCCGGGTCTGCGTTGCCTCAGGTCACGCCGAGCAGCGCCAGCAGGATGCCGCCGGAGATGGCTGTGCCGAACACGCCGGCCAGGTTCGGCCCCATGGCGTGCATGATGAGGAAGTTGTTGAAGTTCTCCTTCATCCCCACCACGTGCGAGACGCGCGCGGCGATGGGCACCGCGGCGATGCCCGCCGAGCCGATGAGCGGGTTGATGGAGTCCTTCCAGATGAGGTTCATCACCCGCGCCGCCAGCACGCCGGCGCCGGTGCCGGTGACGAAGGCCACCAGCCCCAGCCCGACGACCGCCAGCGTCTTGAGGTTCAGGAAGCGCTCGGCGGTCATCGTCGAGCCCACGGCCAGCGTCAGGCAGATGGTGATGATGTTGATGATCTCGTTGGAGGCGGCGGCCGTGAGCCGGTCCACCACCAGGCACTCGCGGAAGAGGTTGCCCAGCATCAGCATCGTCACCAGCGGCGCCACCGGCGGCAGGAAGAGGTTGACGATGATGGCGATGACGATGGGGAAGGCGATCCGCTCCACGCGGGTCACCTTGCGCGGCGTCTTCATCTCGATCTGCCGCTCGCGCTTGCTGGTGAGGAAGCGCATGACCGGCGGCTGGATGAGCGGCATCAGCGCCATGTACGAGTAGGCCGCCACCGAGACCTGCGGCAGCAGGTGCGGCGCCAGCTTCATGGTCACGAAGATGGCCATCGGTCCGTCGGCGCCGCCGATGAGGCCGATGGCGCCGGCCTCGTGGAGGGTGAAGCCCAGCGCGCGGGCGCCGATGATGGCCACGAAGATGCCCAGGTGCGCGGCGACGCCCAGGATCACCAGCTTCGGGTTGGCGATCATCGGGCCGAAGTCGGTCATGGCCCCGACGCCGAAGAAGATCAGCGGCGGCAGGATGAGGTGCGCGAGGCCCTGGTAGGCGTAGTCGAAGAGCCCGCCGGGCGCGGTCAGGTCGGAGCCGGGCACGTTGGCCACGATGCAGGCGAAGCCGATGCCCACCAGCAGGAAGGGCTCGTACTTCTTGACGATGGCCAGGGTGAGCAGCACCACCCCGACCCCGATCATCACGAGGTTGCCCCACCACATGTGGCTGAGGCCGGTCTGGGTCTTGAGCGCGTCGAGGAGAGAGACGAGTTGGTCGAGCATGGGTGTCCTCAGTGACCGCTGGTCAGGTCTTTGTCGTCGAGCTCTGCGACCCGGTTGAGCAGGGGCAGCAGGGCGAGGATGCCGCCGATGGCGGCGATGAAGCCGAAACTGAGGATGAAGTCGACGACGCTGATGATGACGGCGCCTTCGACGGTGTCTGGGACAGTCACGATGACCTCTCTCTGGCGCCGACAAGCGGGCGGGGGAGTGGTCTCGGCCGCTCCCCAAAAGGGGCGCCGGAGATAGCAGATCCCTACTCGGCTGGCGACGGACCAAGCACCCGCCGAGCTGCGGTTTTCAGAGCCAGAAGCAGCGCTACTGGGGCCACCTGCGCCTAGTGATCGACAGGCCGTTCCGGGCCATGTAGTAAATGCCGGCTTCGCGCCGGCCACGGGCGCGATCCGACAACCGAGACTTCGCCCATGCCCAACGACCTGCCCCCCAGCTCGCCCCCCAGCTCCAATCCGCCGCCTCCGCCGGGCTCCGCCTTCTTCGAGAAGCTGGTGGCCTTCCAGATGGCCAAGCCGGGCCCGGTGCTGGCGGTGGTGTTCGTCATCACCGCGCTGGCGACGATGCTCGCCACGCAGCTCCAGCTCCTGACCGGCTTCGAGAACCTGCTCCCGCAGGACCGCGCGAGCGTGAAGGAGCTGCAGCGCGTCGGCGCACGCACCGCGGGCCTCTCGACCGTGTTCGTGGTGCTCGAAGGCCAGAACCCGGAGGGCATCCGCAAGTCCGTGGACGAGCTGGTGCCTGCGCTCCAGGCGCTGGGCCAGCCGTGGGTCGGGCAGGCCGAGAGCGGAGTCCAGGTCGCCAAGGCCTTCCTCGAGCCCCGCGCGGGCCTGTTCGTCCCGCTGGAGACGCTCCAGTCGCTGCACGACGAGGTGGAGGAGCGCTTCGCCTACGAGGTCGCCAAGGAGTCGGGGACGCTGGTGGACGAGGACGCGCCGCCGCCGCCCCCGCTCGACGCCGAGAAGATCGAAGAAGAAGCTGGGCACCGACCAGCTCGACGGTGACCGCTTCCCCGACGGCCGCTACCAGAGCAAGGACGGCAAGACTGCGGTCATCGTCGTGCGCAGCGGCATCCTGGCGACCGACCTGACCAAGGGCCAGGAGTGCCTGGCCAAGATCAACGAGGCCATCGCCAAGGTGAACCCGGCCAAGCACGACCCGGCGGTGAAGACCGGGCTCTCCGGCGACCTCGGGGTGGGCATCGCCGAGGTCAAGCTCATCAAGAGCGACCTGACCGAGATCGGCCTGCTCGGCGTCGGGCTCGTCCTGGGCATCGTGCTGCTCTACTACCTGCGCCTGCGCACCACCGTCGCCATGTCGCTGACCATCGGCGTTGGCATCGCCTGGACCTTCGGCGTGACCCAGCTGCTGGTCGGGCACCTGAACATCGCCACCGGGTTCATGTTCACGATCATCGCCGGCAACGGCATCAACTTCTCCATCATCTTCATGGACCGCTACCTGGAGGAGCGGCGCGCCGGCGTCGCGGTCAGAGAGGCCATCACCCGCTCCGCGGTCGCCACCTGGCAGCCGACGCTCACCGCCGCGCTCTCCGCCGGCGCCGCCTACGGCGCGCTGGTCGTCACCGAGTTCAAGGGCTTCAAGGAGTTCGGCTACATCGGCGGCCTGGGCATGCTCATCTGCTGGGTGGCCACCTTCGCGGCGCTGCCGTCCATCCTGGTGGTGATGGAGAAGCTCACCCCGCTCGACGCGCCGCTGCCCAAGTGGCTGGGGCCGGTCGGCAAGCGAATCGAGGCCGGCATCCCGTTCGGCAAGCCCTTCGCCTCGGTCGTCAACCGCTGGCCGGGCCTCATCGCGGCCGTCAGTGTGGCGCTCACGGTGGCCGGCGCCGTTCTCACCGCGCTCTACGCGAGCTCGGACCCGATGGAGTACGACACCAACAAGATCCAGAGCGACCGCAGCAAGAACGCCGAGGTCCACCGGCTGATGGGGGTGGGCATCCACACCACCGGCTACATCGGCCTGGACGGCATGGCCATCCTCGTCGACCGCCTGGACCAGGTCGCTCCGCTCAAGAAGGCGCTCGAGGCGCGCCGCGACGCCGCTCCGGCGGACCAGAAGCCGTTCAAGTCCGTCTACTCGCTGCTCGACTTCGTGCCTGCCGACCAGGACGCGAAGATCCCGCTCCTGCAGCAGCTCAAGAAGCGCGTGCTGCGCGCCCGCGAGCTGGGCGTCGTCAGCGACAAGGACTGGGGGCAGCTCGGGCCCTACCTGCCGCCGGACGACCTCAAGCCCTTCGGCATCGCCGAGCTGCCCGAGGCCGTCGCCCGCCTGTTCACCGAGAACGACGGCACCCGCGGCCGCGTGGTCTACATCAGCCCGCTGGACAAGCCCGACGACATCACCAGCGACGCGCACTACCTGCTGCGCTGGGCCGACTCCTTCCGCCGCACCGAGCTGCCCGACCAGAGCGTGGTGCTGGGCTCGGGCCGCGCGGTCATCTACGCCGACATGTGGGACGCGGTCATCGCCGACATCCCCAAGGCCATCCTGGTCTCGTTCCTGGCGACCCTGGCCATCGTGGCGCTGGCCTTCCGGCGCGGCGGGGCGACCCTGCGCGTGCTCTTCACCATGCTCGCCGGCCTGCTGTGGATGGTGGGCCTGCTCGCCGCGGCCAAGGTGAAGCTCAACTTCCTCAACTTCATCGCGCTGCCGCTGACCTTCGGCATCGGCGTGGACTACGCGGTGAACATGACCCAGCGCGACCTGGAGCTGGGCGACTCCATCGAGGTGCTCAAGAAGACCGGCGGCGCGGTCATCCTCTGCAGCCTGACGACCTGGCTCGGCTACCTGGCGCTGGTGGGCTCCATCAACTTCGGCGTGCGCAGCATGGGGACCTCGGCGGTGCTCGGCGAGATCACCTGCCTGTTCTCGGCGATCCTCGGGCTGCCGGCGGTGACCACCTGGTGGCGGCGGCGCAAGGCGGGGACGGGCAAGGCTGCTTCGGCCAACGCGACGGGCGAAACCACGCCCTCCGGGACCGTGGCGCCGGGCGCGCAGTAGCGGAGACGAGCCATGCGCCTCACCGAGTTGCTGGTGGGAAAGGCCCGGCTGGGCCCGACCTTCTGGCTCCTCGGCGTCGCCGTCTGGCTCCCGCTGACGATCGCGGTGCGGCTAGGTAGTCACAGGCCTCCGGGCCTGAGGAGTGCCGCCTCGCGCGAGTCGATGCAGTGGGCGATCGCCGCGGTGCTGGTGCACGCGGTGCTCACGGTCGTGGCCGCGGCGGCCCTGTGGCGCAGCGCTTCCTCGGCGCCTGGGAAGCTCGAGGCTTTGGCCGCGGCTGGCGCAAGTATGGTGCGTGGCGATGGTGGGCGTCGTCGCCACGCCCTTCCTGACGCAGCTCGTGCCGCTCTCGCTCAACCCGGACACCGCGCCGATCATCCGGGGCTTGAGGCCGACGCCGCAGATGCCGCTGGTCGGCTTCTGGAAGACTCGGTGGTGGGCGGCGAACGGGGTGGTCGTCGACGACGCCGGTGGCGGGCAGTACTCGGTGACCTTCTGTGGCCCGGGCGGCTGCTTCCCGCCCGGTCGGTGGCGGCGGAACACTCCCATCGTCGGCGACGCGAGCTACCGGGTGGTCGACCCGGACACGCTGGAGTTGGTCCAGAACGGCAAGGTGACCGCCACCTACCGCCGGTCCGGCGAAGGGCCGGCGGCGCCGGGACGCTGAAGGCAGGACGCGCTCAGGTCAGCCTCTCCCAGAGCGGGCCGAAGTTCCCGCGCTCGTACTGGCGCCACTGAAGGCGGGCGAACCTCTCGCCGCCGCCCCCGACCACGAAGCGGGGCCGGCCCCGAGCATGGGCCACCACCTGCCGCGTGATCTCGTCGGTCGAGAGGGACTGCGGCTTGTAGAAGACCGGTTCGAGCAGATTCTGGCCGGGTGAGATCTGGCCTTCTGCCAGCGCCAGCCGGTGCAGGTCCGTGTCGGGGTAGATCCGCATCCCGCAGAAGAAGAAGAAGGCCGTCTCCGGCAGCGTCTCGCACCGATCCAGGGCCTCTTGGACGGTCTGGCTCGTCTCGCCGGGCCCGCCGAAGAGCATGAAGTGGGCGACGAAGAGCCCCGCCTTCCGGGCCGCGGCATGGGCGGCTTGCACGTCGGCGAAGCGGAACGGCTTCTGGTCCCGGGCGAGCATCTCGTCGCAGAGCGTGTCGGTGCCGAACTCCACGTGCGTGCAGCCGGCCTCCGCGAGCGCCTCGTAGTACCCGTCGGGCATCGGCACCGGGGTGAAGAACGCGCTCCAGGGGACGCTCAGCCCGGCCTTCTTGAAGGCCCCGGCCACCCTGAAGCCGTGCTGCGGGTCGGCGTTGAAGGTCGAGTCGGTGATGAACAGGAACCGCGCGCCGGCGTCCTGGAGCGCGCGCGCGGTGCTCGCCACCTGCTCGAGGTCGAGCGGGCGGGCCGCGGCTCCTTCGATGGTCGGATACGTGCAGTAGGCGCACCGGAAAGGGCACCCGCGCTGGGTCTGCAGGCTGAGCATGCCGCCGTAGCGCAGGTACCAGGGCAGCAGCGGGTTCAGCTCCGGCGCGCTCCGGCGGATCCTCCCCATGAACGGGACGGGCTGCGGCGCGGGCCTGCCGCGCGCCGCCACGCTCTTGGGCGGGGCTCCCAGCAGCCGGCCGCCGCCGGCTTCCAGCGCGTCGAGCAGGCCCTTGAACCACTCGCCCTCGCCGACGACGCCGTAGTCGGCCCCGAGCGCCTCGAGCAGCTCGCTCGGGAAGAGGGTGTATCCGGCGCCGCCGAGGACGACGGGCGCACGGGTCTGGCCGCGAACGGAATCCACGACCCTGCGCATGTCGCCCATGAAGGCCTTGAGGTCGGAGGCGTCGGTGTTGTCGATGTTGCGCAGGGAGATGCCCACCACGTCCGGAGCGAACTCCCCCACGGCCTCGGCGATGGCCCGCGCCTCGGCATCAGGGACGGTCGGACACAGGTCGAGGATGCGCGCCTGATGCGGGGCGATGGCGCCGGCGACGTAGTCGAGCCCCAGCGGGAAGACCGGGTACGGCACCTGGAAATGGTTGGCGGAGATGAGGAGGACTTTCATGGGACCCGGTGCCCCGCGAGCGGCTGGTGGAGGGGTGCGTCGCGCATCTCGTATGCCGATGGAGCCAGCGCTTCTACAGATGGCGCGGAGTTCTGTCAAACCGGGTCGCCGCTTCGCGCGGACGTCTTGACCTTTCGCGCCGATATCGGCGATAGCTATGCAGCCATCGGGAACGCCTCTACAACGTGGTCCGTGGCAGCCGAAGCGAGTCCGCCGGGAGCCACCCGCGCAGGACGCACTCGGCTCACCCAGCCGGCCTGCGGGCCGAACGAGACGAGGGCATGGAAGAGCTCGAACTGGAACTGAAGCAGCTGATCGTCGAGACCCTGCGGTTGGAGAACGTCTCGCCCAAGGACATCCAATCGGAGGCGCCGCTGTTCATCACCGGGCTCGGGCTGGACTCGATTCGACGCGCTCGAGCTGGCCATGGTCATCCGCAAGCGGTACGGCGTGCGGACCCAGACCGACGACGGCGAGAACGCCAAGATCTTCGCGAGCGTCAGGAGCCTGGCGGCCTACGTCGCCCAGAACCGGGTCGCCGCGGCGTGAGCGGAATGCGCCTCGACGACCGACCCGTCATCACCCTGGGCCAGCACCCGCTCACCCTCGAGGGCGTCCTCGAACTGGCCCTCGGGCGCGCCCGGCCGGCGCTCGACCCCTCGCCAGAGCTGCGCTCGCGCATCCGCAAGAGCCACGAGCAGCTGCTGCGCCTGCTGGGATCCGCCGGCGACGTCTACGGCGTCACCACCGGCTTCGGCGACTCCTGCGAGAACGCGGTTCCTCAGGACCTGGCGCTGCAGCTGCCACGCAACCTGATGCGCTTCCACGGGTGCGGCACGGGGCGGCCCCTCCCGGAGCTCGAGGCGGCGGCGGTGCTCGCGGTGCGGCTGGCGGCCCTGGCACGCGGCTTCTCGGGCGTGCGCGAGGTGCTGCTCGAGCGGCTGTGCGAGCTCCTCGAGCGGCGCATCCTCCCGGTGATCCCCGAGGAGGGATCGGTGGGCGCCAGCGGCGACCTGACCCCGCTCTCCTATGTCGCGGCGCTCCTCGCCGGCGAGCGCGAGGCGACGGTGGAAGGCCGGCGCGTCGAGGCCGCGGCGGCGCTGCAGGCGGCGGGGCTCGAGCCGTTGACGCTGGGGCCCAAGGAGAGCCTCGCGGTGATGAACGGCACGAGCGTGATGACCGCGCTCGGCTGCGTGGCGTTCGCGCGCGCCCGCCGGCTGGCGAAGCTCGCCTCGGTGCTGACCGCGATGGCGTCCGACGCGCTGCTCGGCGAGCCGGCGCACTTCGACGACCGCATCTTCGCCCTCAAGCCCCACCCCGGGCAGCGGCGCTGCGCCCGCTGGATTCGCGAGCACCTCGAGTACTCGCCCGGGAGCGGCCGCGGCGCGGGGCGCCTCCAGGACCGCTACTCGATCCGCTGCGCGCCGCACGTCATCGGCGTGCTCCTCGACGCCCTGCCGTGGATGCGCCAGACGCTGGAGGTCGAGCTCAACAGCGCCAACGACAACCCGCTCGTCGACCCCGAGACCGGCGACATCCTCCACGGCGGCAACTTCTACGGTGGGCACGTCTGCTTCGCCATGGACGGGCTGAAGAACGCCGTGGCCAACCTCGCCGACCTGGCCGACCGCCAGATGGCGCTGCTGTGCACCCCGGCCTTCAACAACGGCCTGCCCGCCAACGTGGTGGCGGTCCAGGGCCCCGAGCGGGTCGCGCACCACGGCTTCAAGGCGATGCAGATCTCGATGTCGGCGCTGACCGCGGAGGCGCTCAAGGCGACGATGCCCGCGAGCGTGTTCTCGCGGTCCACCGAGTGCCACAACCAGGACAAGGTCTCGATGGGCACCATCGCCGCTCGCGATGCCCTGCGGGTGCTGGAGCTGACCGAGACCGCGCTGGCCATCGAGCTGCTGGCGGTCTGCCAGGCCGCCGAGATCCGCGGCCTGGGGCAGCGCAGGGCGCGGACGCGCGAGATGCACGCGGCGGTGCGCGAGGTCGTGCCGCCCAACACCGCGGACCGCCGGCAGGACCTCGACATCCAGGCGGTGCTCGTGCTCCTGCGCGAGGATCGCCTGCCGCTCGGGCCGCAGGACGAGACGTGAGCGTGCGTCGCCTCGCTCCTTGAGCGGTTGGCGGGAGCGCCTCGAGGCGGTATCTGTCACTGCCTGCGCGCCCGGTGTGCCTCGGGGCGCGCGCGGAGCGGGCATGGACCCACGCATCGAGTTGCGACACCTGCGCTACTTCCTCGCGGTCGCGGACGCGGAGAGCTTCACGCGCGCCGCCGAGCGGCTCGGGGTCTCGCAGTCCAGCGTCTCGCAGCAGGTCATGGATCTCGAGGGGATGCTGGGGACGCCGCTCTTCCGGCGCCTCGGCCGCCGGCTGCAGCTGACCGAGGCGGGGCTGACCCTGCGCGCGAGCGCGGGCAGCGCGGTGCGCCGGGTCGAGGAGGCCTGCACCCTGGCGACCCATGCCACGGACGCGCAGGCGGGCCACCTCGAGGTCGGGGTCGTCCCGGGAGCCATCGTGGCCTGGGTTCCGGCCGCGCTGGAGCAGATGTCGGTGAGGCACCCCGCGGTGACGGTCGCCGTGCACGAGCGCGCCGCCAGCGCGATCGACACCGAGGTCGAGGCCGGCCGTTTCGACCTGGGGTGCGGCGTGCTCACCCGCGCTTCCCCCAACCTTCGCTACGAGAGCCTGGTGCAGGAGCCGGTGGTGCTCATCGTGCCGTCCGGCCACGCGCTGGCCAAGCGCAGCTCGATCAACGTGAAGGAGCTCGAGCACGTCCCGCTGGTCCTGCTCCCCCACAGCTTCGACATGCGGCGCATCGTGGACGACCTGTTCCGCCGGGCGCACGTGAAGCCGCGGGTGGCCTACGAGATCAGCTCGATCCCCTCGACCCTGGCGACGGTCCTGCGGACGGGCGCCGCCACCATCCTGACGTCTCTCGTCCTGACGGGCTCGGAGGCCTCGAAGCTGCGCGGCATCCCGCTGCGTGAGCCCGCCATGCGCATCGACTTCGGCATCGTCTCGGCGCGCGCGGGGGAGCCGAGCCCGACCGCCAAGGCGTTCGCGGCCGTCTTGCGAGAGCACTGCCGCGGCGCCGCGCATGCCACCCGCGACCGGGCGCCTGAGTCCTCCTCCTCGTAGGACGGGGCGTCCCCCAGTTCGCCGGGCGGTAGGAGCCGGCGACTGAAGTCGCGCCTGAGAAGGCGAAGCCCGCCGTCGCGGGCTGTGAGGTGGGGCGATCGCCAGGACGCTCTGAGCCGGGGTGTCCCAGCTGGCGCCGTGAGATTCGCTCACCACCCAGCCTGCGCAGGCAGGCTTCGCAGAGTCAGGCGCGGCTTCAGCCGCCGGCACGCCCGCCCCCTCAGGGCGGACCGGGCCGTGCGAGCAGCACGACGATCACGCGCCCGAGGGAGAGGACGCCCGAAGGGGCGCCGCGCAGGAAGGGTCCTGCGCGGCGCCGCTCGGTTGACGGCTTACATGCGGGACTCCAGGACGATCGCCCCAACGATGAGCACGGCGGCGACGACCGCGAAGAACAAGAGGCTCTTGAGGTCGAACTGGACGCCGGCCTTGCTGGGGTCAGGCACCTGGCTGGGCTGCTGCTGGGGCTGCGCTTCGAACTGTTCCTTGCTCATGAGAATGCTCCCGCGCCGCGAGGGGCGGCGCACGGCCGGCCAGGCGCAGCAGGCGAACGCCCGATCGGCGCGCCGGGGCCGGCGACGGCTGAATGAAGTGACTGAAGTGAAATGGACTTCGGGACGGCGGGGGCTACGCCGTCGCCAGCGGAGGAGCCTGAGGCTGGTGGGCGACCGAACCTGCTTCTGGCGGGGAGGCGCGAGAGACCTGGAGCTTGCGGCGACCCTGCAGCCAGAGCTGGCGGGTGGGAGTCGGAGCGAGCAGCCAGGTCTGCACGGCCCTGGGCTGGAGGGGGAGGACCTGGGACGAGGCCCGACTGGCCGTGGGCAGCGGGAGCGTGCGGCCGACGACGGCGAGCGGCGCGACCTGGTGCTCGCCGGCGCGAACGTCCTGCGTCAGCGGTGCGCCGTCCAGCGCTCGAGTGAGCTCGGCGGCGGAGGGCAAGGCGCTCGCCAGCACGAGCAGCGTGCCGAGCACGGCTGCGGCGCCGATCACGTCGGAGAGGCGCGGCCTCAGGAGCCGGCGGTATGGGAGGGGCGCTGCCACGGGCGTGGTTCTAACCCGGGGCGCGGGCCGAATCACCACCGCTCTCCTGGCGCCGGTCGATTCCAGCGGCCTGGACGCCCGCCCGCCAGCTCAGAGCATCTCCGGGCGGAAGAGCCTGCGGTACACGGCCACCGTCGGCCCGGAGAGCATGAACAGCCCTTCGCCGCGGTAGTGGAGCGTGCGAGGGAACCGGGGCGAGGGCGCGACGTGGGCCTGGACGCACTCGAAGACGAAGAAGTCGTAGCTGTGCACCAGCCGGGTATCGACCAGCCGGCACTCGAAGCTCGAGTGGCATTCGGCGATGAGCGGCGCCTTCACGCGCGCGGCCGGGACCGCCGTCAGCTCGAAGGTGGCGAACTTGTCGACCTCGCGGCCCGAGCAGTTGCCGATGCCCACGACCTTGGTGGCCAGCTCGACGGTGGGCACGTTGAGGACGCATTCCCGGCTCTTGCGGATGAGCTCGTGGCTGAAGTTCGCGCGGCTGATGACGCAGCCCACCAGCGAGGGCGTGAACTCCATGACCGTCTGCCAGCCCAAGGTCATGACGTTGCGCCGGCCGCGGAGCGCCGAGCTGACGAGGACGATGGGGCCGGGCTCCAGGAACCGGCGGATGTCCGAGACCGGGAAGTCCTTCTTCTTGAAGCTCCTCATGCAGCGCACCTCCGGCGGCATCTTGAGCCGGCGCGGCGGCCGAGGCGCCCGAGCACGAAGCGTCGGCGAGCGTTCTGTCCGCCAGGAGTCCTGCCGTCGAGGCCTGCACCGCGCCTGGCTGGCTGCTAAGCCAGGGCCATGATCAACGGCGCCCACGTCATCCTCTATTCGGCCGATGCCGAAGCCGACCGCCAGTTCCTGCGAGACGTCCTTGGACTGGACTGGGTCGACGCCGGCGAGGGCTGGCTCATCTTCGCCCTGCCGCCTTCTGAGGTCGCGGTCCACCCCGCGGACAAGAGCGGCGAGCACGAGCTCTACCTGACCTGCGAGGACGTCGACGCGCTGGTGAAGGAGCTCAAGGGCAAGAAGGTCCGCTGCAGCGCGGTGCAGGACCAGGGCTGGGGGCGGCTGACGCGGGTGACGATGCCCGGCGGCGGCAAGCTCGGCATCTACGAGCCGCGGCACCTGCTGGCGCACGCCGCGCGGCGGCGCAAGACCGCCAGAGGGCGCGCTCGGAAGCGTTGAAGACAGCAGGGACTGGGTCCCATACGTCGCATAAGTCCATAGGTCCCATAGGACGCATAGGACGCATAGGACGCATGGGCCACATGGGACACATGGGACACATGGGACCCTGCCGCCGTCCTCATCAGCGAGGGTCGTTCCCGGAGAGCATCCGGTAGGTCTCGACGGTGCGCAGCAGCCGCCGGACGTAGCCGCGTGTCTCCTCGATGGGGATCTCCTCGATGAACTCGTCGATGGGCCGGCCCGGGCGCTGCTCGAGCCAGCGGTGGATCCGTTCGGGCTCCGCGTTGTAGGCGGCAAAGGCGTAGGCGGCCTCGCCGTCGAACTCGCGCAACAGCGCGCCAAGGTAGGTGCATCCGAGGCGGATGCTGGTGTCGGGCTCGAAGAGGTCCTCGGCAACGAAGTGCGGCAGCCCGAGCTCGCGGGCGACGCGCTCGCCTCGGCTCGGCAGCAGCTGGGTCAGCCCCAGCGCGCCCGCCCAGGAGCGGGCCTTGGGGTCGAGCGCGCTCTCCTCGCGGATGAGGGCCTGCAGCAGGTCGGGGTCCACGCCCGCGGCCGCGCAGTGACGCTCGATGAGCGGCCGGTAGGCGCGCGGGTACGCCAGCTCCCAGAGCGCACGGTTCTCGGCGGTCGGCGGGCGCGCGAGCTCGCGTCGGACGGCGGTGCGCACCAGCAGATGTGCGGCGCCGGGGTCCCCGGCGAGCGCGAGCAGGTGAGCAAGCAGGAGCGCAGAGTCCTTGGGGACCGTGCGGACGAGGGCCAGGAGCTCGACGCGGGCCTCGTCGGCGAATCCCAGGCGCAGCAGCTCGACGGCGGTCAGGAACCGAGGACGCCCGGCGAGGCTGCCCGCGGAAAGGGGAGGTCGCATCGGCTCGACTCGTCCCTGGTCGGCGCTCGCTTCCCTCCGCACCGCAGCCGCGCGGGCAGGGTCGGCCTGCTCGAGCCGGCGCAGCGCCAGCGCTCCGTAAAAGGTGCCGCGACGCTCGACCGCGATGCGGGCCATCTCGTCGAGCTGGTGCTTCTCTTCGCCGGCGAGGCGGGCGCGCCAGTACTCGGCGCGCTGGTCCTCGAAGTCGCAGTCGGAGCCCTGGCACGAAGTTGCGAGACGGTCGAGGGCGCGCAGGGAGGCCTCGCGGGTCCCGGCGCCGCGCTCGAGCCAGAAGAGCCGGAAGAGCCCTTCGGATGCGCGGCTGGAGTGGGGGAGGGCCGTGTTCAGCGCTTCGAAGCGCTTCCTCGCCGAGTCCAGCTTGCCGGCGCGCAGGTCGAGCATCGCCGAATAGAAGCGGACGTCTTCGGCTCGGTAGTCGGGGAAGTCGCGCAGCAGGCGGTCGTAGATCGCAGGGGCTACCTGGGGCGTGGCGATGGAGCGCGACGAGGCCAGCGAGAACAGCGCCCGCGCCCGGAGCGAGGCGTCACTGCAGCGCTCGACCACCGGTTCGTACAGCGCGATCGCCTCGCGGTGGCGCCGCTCCTTGCGCAGGGCATCGGCGAGCGCCAGGTGGACGCGGCAGGCGCGGGCATCGGGAAGGCGCAGCGCGGTGCGCAGAGGCTGGAGCTCGGCGATGCCCTCGACGTTGAGGTGGGCCGCCACCAGCCGCTCGGCCCGCGAGAGGCGGACCTCGATGGGAATCCTGCGCGGGGCCGGCAGGAGGCTCTGGGCGCGGCGAGCTTCCTCCGAGCGTGGATGCTCGGACCAGAGACGAAGCAGCGTCCGGCTGCGCAGCCGCGAGTCGTTGGTGGCCGACGCCAGCTCCGCCTGGGCCCAGAGCGCCTGCGCACCGAGATCGGCGAGTCCGTCCTTGTCCGGCTCGGGGAGCGCGATCGCCGGACCGAGCGCCTCGATCGCCGCGCGCAGTTGCCCGAGGCGTCCCAGGGCGCGAGACAACCCGAGTCGCGCCTCGGCGTACACGAGCGCCCCGGGCTCCACCTGCCGGTACTCGATCGCCGCTTCTTGCCAGCGCAGGGCCCGCTCGAAGGCCATCGCCGACTGGAGGTGGATTCGGTCGCTCAGCGGCCGATAGTCGGGCGCGAGCCGGGCCAACGCCTGCGCGGCTTCGATGGCTTGTCCGTCGCCCAGATCGCAGAGCGCGCGCAGGTAGCGCACGGGGACCTCGTCGCCCTGGTCCGCCAGGAGGGCTCGGGCGTCGCCGAAGCGGCCCTCGGCGAAGGCCTGGCGCGCTTGGGCACGAGCACCGTCGGAGAAGTGCGGCCGCAGGTCGAGGCTCTCGCTGTCGGACGACGGTCGGATTGGTGCGGCAGCGATCCCGGCGAGGGCCAAGAGCGCGGGCAAGAGCATGGGGTCTCCCGGGAGAAGGTCTTCCGGGAGCGATGGTCATCGCCGGTCTCGAAGGCGAGGAGTCTGGATGGGGGCGCCTGGCTCCGGCGGAGCTAACCCCTGGATATTCCTCTGTTCGACACCCCGAGCTTGTCGAGGGGGCAGAGCTTGGTCTGTGCCCGTAACCACCTGAAAACAGGCGCCTTTTCGAGGCCGAAAAAGCGACCACGAATCAGGGGGTTAGCGCCCTGACGCAGTGAGTCACCACATCATATAGGCGCTAGGGCAGTCGGCCGGCCGCGTCGAGAAGTCGTGCGACGGCCCGCTGGGCCTCGTCCCTGACCGCGGTCGCCTCCGGCCCCGACTCGCTGGCCAGCAGGTTGAGCTTCATGCTCCCGCCGATGGTGTAGACGGTGAGCACGCTCGAATCGACGATGCCGGTGACCGCGCCGACGAAGGACTCGATCTGGAGTGTGGTCGTCTGGAGCTGCAGGCCGCTGCCGTCGAGTTGGCCGAGGTTGGTGACGGCAAAGGGTTGGTGGGTACCCGCGGCGATGCGGAGCATGAGGCTGCCGAGCCGCTGGACCAGTGGGGCGGGGACGGCCTTCGAGAAGAGGAAGAAGAGGGCGAACGGGTTGCGCATCGCCTTGCGCAGGCGGCGATGGAAGCGGCGGGCGTTGTCCCAGAAGCTGCGCGCGGGCCGGTACTCCAAGTTGACCTCGGCCGCGCCGACGTAGAGGCCCACCGACTCGCCCACCGGCCTGGCGAGCGCCAAGCGCAGGCTCACCGGCGTGTGGATGGCGGGGAAGCCCGGGAGGAAGGCGGTGCAGATCGCGGATTGCACCGAGACGCCTTCGGCCTTGGCCCGTGCGCGCAGTCGCGCAGTCTCGTCCGGCGACAGCGCCCACGAGAGATGGTGGTGCACGAGCTGTTTGGCCGCCTGTGGCCGGCTGCCGAAGCGCAGCCACACGTAGGCGTGCGCGAGCCAGAGCGCGAGCCGGAAGAGGAGGGCCGTCCGGGGAACGAAGCGGCGGACCCGCCGCGGCAACAGATCGTCCGACTTGGCGGGCGCGTCGAGGACCGTCACCGGTTCGTCCGGATGCTCCATGAAGTGCAGGAGGTCGCGGACCAAGAAGACCATCGACAGGCCGTCGGCGACGACGTGCTGGACAGTGAAGACCAGGTCGGCCGGTTGGTGAGGCTCGCGCGGCAGGAAGAGGCAGACGCGCATCAGCGGCAGGCGAGGGGCGCCGGGCTGGTCCATCGCGAAGCGCGAGGTGAGCTCGGACTCCATCAGCCGCTGCGCCTGCTCCGGGTCGGCCCGCTCGACGACCGTCAGCGGGATGGGATCGACCCCTTCGGAGTCGAACCAGGGGAGGCCGCGCGGGCCGATCTCGGTGTTGACCGCCAGGAGGGGATGGCGCTCTTGCGCCTTGGCCAGGGCCTCACGCAGGCGGTCGGGGCTGAGCTCACCGCGGACCCGGACGGCCACCACCATGTTGTAGGGCTGGCCGACGCACCAGTTGAAGTACTCGATCTCGTTCAGCTCGCGGCGCATGCGGCTGCACGTGTATCACGTCGCGGGCGTGGCTCCGGCCTTCGTTGGAGCCTGTGCGCGCGATGGCGGTCATGGACCCCACAAGCCTCGGGTGCGATATTCCGCGCCGCGCACGTTCAGCGTGCGTCCACTTCTCCCAGAGGAGTTTCGCGGATGGATTCCAGACTGCATGCGCTCGCGGCTTCGTCGCTCATCTTGATCGCAGCGGCGTGCGGAGGGAATCCGCCGGTGGAAACCGGCGACGTGGGGCAGGAGCGGGGCGACGCCGCGCTCGTCAGGGTCGATGCCTCCTCCGGGGCCGACGACGCTTCGCTGGAGACGATCGACGCCTCGACGCAGCCCGACGATGCCTCGACCCAGCTCGGCGACGCTTCGAACGAAGCAACCGATGCCGCCGCCGAGCCGCAGGACGCCTCGGCCGAACCGTCCATCGACGCGGCGCTTTCGCAGCAGGACGCCTCCTCAGTCGAGCCGCCCGACGCCTCGACGGCGAGCACCGACGCCGGCGTGGGATCGCCTGACGCGAGCGTATGCGCCGCCTCGTGCAGCGATCCGGTCGACTGCCCGGCCCCAGGCGGTGAGTGCGCGGCTGCGGTCTGCGTCCAGAACTGCTGTGCCCTGGAGAACGTCGCCGACGGCGTGGCGGTGATGATGCAGATGGCGGGCGACTGCCTGGTGGTCCTCTGTGACGGGGCGGGAGGGACGAGGAGCGCGGCCGACGATCTCGATGTTCCGGCGGACCAGAACGAGTGCAACGTCGGCGCCTGCGCCAACGGCGTCCCGGTTCAGACCCACAAGCCCGCGGGGACGCCATGCTCGAGCAACGGCGGCACCTCGTGCGACGCCAACGGCAACTGCTTTGGCTGCCAGCTCGACGCCGACTGCCCGCCGTCCACGCCGCGCTGCAGCGCCAACCACCAGTGCGTGCAGTGCCTGGCCGACGCCGACTGCAGCGCGGTGCCCGGGGCGACGTGCGACGTCGCCGCCGGAACCTGCCTCGCCCCGCCCTGCGCCAACCGGCAGCAGGACTTCGAGGAGACCGACGTCGACTGCGGCGGGCCGACCTGCTCCAAGTGCGCCAGCGGCAAGCGATGCCTCTCCGACCGCGACTGCGTCGGCGCGATGTGCTCCGCCACCGGCGTGTGCACCGACCGCCTGGTGATCAGCCAGGTGCAGACGCGGGGCGACAACGGGGGCAACGACGAGTTCGTCGAGCTCTACAACCCGACCCCCGGCTCCGTGGTGTTCGACAGCACCTGGGTGCTGAAGGCCCGCTCCGCCAACACCGACGTCACCCAGTGCGGCACCACGTCGCTGGCCACGCGCTTCTCGGGCGGCGGACAGACCATCCCGCCCAGCGGGCACATCCTGTTCGCCAACTCCACCGTGCCGGCCTACAACGGCGCCGTCAGCCCGGACGGGACCTTCTCCGTCGGCATCCCCGACGCGGCGAGCGTGGTGCTCTACCACGGCAACATGGTCATCGACTCCGTCTGCTTCTCCTACGACACCACGACCCAGACGACGCTCACGACCTGCTCGGTCGCCTATATCTGCGAAGGCGCGGCGGCCCAGAACCCGCACAACAACCAGACGTCCTCCAACACCGACGCGAGCCTGGAGCGAAAGCCGGGTGGCTCCGCGGGCAATGGCCAGGACACCGGGGACTCGAGCGCGGACTTCGCCACGGCGACGCCGTCGGTGCCGCGAAACCTGGCGAGCCCGCCGGCGCCGTGAGGCGGGCGGGCGGTCACGGCCGTTGGATGGGGCCTTCCAGGAGCTCGCAGGTCCAGCGAGCCTCCCGGTAGGCGCGCTCCACGACGAGGTCGATTCTTCCGGCCTTCGGAGCTTCCCGGAGGGCAACCCCGAGCACCTGGGGATCGAACGTCCCCAGGCCGGACGTCGGCCGGCCGTTCACGCTCAGCACGACGTCTCCGTCCCGAAGGTGCAACAGGCCGAGGACCGACGGCTCGCGCGTATCCGTGACGACCAGCCCGGAGAGCTCGCCTCCGGAGCCGACGGCTGGGAAGAGCCTCCCGACCGGCTCGGCCTTTGCGAGGCTCCAGCCGAGAATCCGGCAGGGCTCCTCGGGGCGGACCGCAAGAGGAGCGTCGCTCACCCGGAAGCAGGCGGAATCCGGGTCCCAGGCGACGCGATCGCCTTTCTCTTTCCAGAAGCGCTGCCACTTCGCCTTGAGGGTCTTGCGCTTCGTCAAGTCGCACGGCCGCTGGAAGCGCTGGGCACCGGTCTCGGTCGAGCCGGTGGGCGATGCGGTCTTCGAAGGCGGGAAGTCGAAGACCGTCACCGTCATCGAACTCCAGTCCGAGTCGGTGAAAAGGTCCTGCAAGAGAAGCAGCGCGACGTCGCCGATGTGAAGGGGGAAGAAGAGGTCGACGCCGCCATCCCCACCTGGCGGGATTTCGGTCTCGTCGTCGATCAGGTCGATGAGGAGAGGGATTGCATCCCGGCCCAGCTTCATGAGCTTCGTGAGCTCCGCGGAGCCGTTGTAAACGCGGTCCTGGGCCCGCCCCTTTCCGCCGAGGTGGATGAGCGCGAGGTTGACGGAGGGCGCCGGGACCGAAGGTCGGACCTTCCCTTGCCCTGCCCCGAAGGCCTCGCCGTGAGCGAGCAGCGGCAGGACGACGGCCAGCCGTAGCAGGTGTCTTCGCAAGGCCCCTCCTAGTCGTGGTCCGACGTGCGCAAGGTATCAAGGAGAGCCATCGAGCGGCTTGCCGGCGAAGCGGACCAGCAGCCCGCACGCGACGACCGGCAAGACCGTGTAGCCGAACACGCCGACGAAGCGGACCTGCATCATGCCCAGGGGCAGGGCGATGAGCCCCGCGATCGACAAGGCGCCGGAGGCCACCATGAGCGCGCCCACGGCCCTCCCGCCTGCGCCGATCAGCGCCCATCCGAGGAGTAGGAACCCCAGCCCGAAGAGCAGGTCCCACGCCAGGATGTCCAGGGACATGAGCACCGAGGGCCAGCCCAGCGTCAGCAGCGGCTCGAGGCCGGGGTTCGCACGCACGAGCGCGTCGGCCACGGTCAGGGAGACGAAGTGCACGCCGCAGGTCACGGTGCCGCACGCGGTCAGAAAGAGCGCGCCCAGGAGCGTCAGCAGGCGCCGCGATTCGAGCCAGAGGTGCAGGGCTGCGCCGAGCGCCATCAGGACGACGCCCGCGGCCATCGTCACCAGCTCCATCAGGATGCGGACCGAGTCCCGGATGCGTCCGGTGCCCGGCTCGGCGGTCGCGATGCCGTAGGCGATGAGGACGACGTAGACGGCGCCGATGGCGACCATCCCCAGGGACAGCCACTTCGTGGCGACGGCCGCGCTGCTTCGCTCGTCCACGCGGGACCTCGGCGTTCGCTCGCTACAGAAGGCTCTGCTGCCCCTTCGGCGGCGCCTTGCCGAAGTACTCGAACGCCCGCCTCGTCGCCATGCGCCCGCGCGGGGTGCGCTGCAAGAAGCCCTCCTGCATCAGGAACGGCTCGTAGACGTCCTCAATGGTGTCGCGCTCCTCGCCGATGGACGCGGCGATGGTCTCCACGCCCACCGGGCCGCCGCCGTACTTGTCGATGATGGTCTCCAGGATGCGCCGGTCCATGGGGTCGAGCCCACGCGCGTCGATCTCCAGGCGCCCCAGCGACTTGTCGGCGATCTCCTGGGTGATGCGCCCGTCGCCCTCGATCTCCGCGAAGTCACGCAGCCGGCGCAGCAGGCGGTTGGCGATGCGCGGCGTCCCGCGCGCCCGCCGGGCGATCTCCTCGCAGCCGCCTTCCTCGATGGGAATCCGCAGGATCTTCGCGGAGCGCCGGACGATGGTCTGCAGGTCCGCGGGCGCGTAGAAGTCCAGCCGCTCCTGGATCTGGAAGCGGTCGCGCAAGGGCGAGGTCAGGAGGCCGGTGCGGGTGGTTGCGCCCACCAGCGTGAACGGCGGCACCTCCATGCGGATGGTCCGGGCGTGCGGGCCGGAGTCGAGCGGGATGTCGATGCAGCGGTCCTCCATCGCCGGGTAGAGGTACTCCTCGACGACCGCGTTGAGCCGGTGGATCTCGTCGATGAAGAGGACGTCGCCCGGCGACAGCCCGGTCAGGAAGCCCGCGAGGGTCCCCTTGTTCTCGATGGCGGGCCCGGAGGTCACGTGCAGCTGGACGCCCAGTTCCTTGGCGATGATGTGCGCGAGCGAGGTCTTGCCGAGGCCAGGAGGGCCGGAGAACAGGCAGTGGTCGAGCGCGTCGTTGCGCTTGCGCGCCGCAGCGACGTAGACCCGCAGCTTGCTCACCACCGACTTCTGGCCGATGTACTCGTCGAAGTTCTGCGGGCGCAGCGAGGCCTCGAAGCGCCGCTCTTCGTCGCGCGGGTTGGGGTTCAGGTTGGGCGGCAGCGCTTCGGTCTTCTTGGCCATGGCCTATCGGTTCCCGGGTTCAGCCCTTCGCGACTCGCAGGGCCTCGCGAATGAGTGCGTCGAGCTTGGCGTCGGGGCCCAGCTTCTGGGCGGCGGCCTCGGCGGCCTTCTCGGCGGTGGCCTCCTTGAAGCCCAGGTTCACCAGCGCCGAGACCAGGTCGCTCGGCAGCCCGGCCAGCGCGCCTGCGCCCACGGCGTGCAACGCCGGCGCGGCGACGAGCAGCGGCTTGACCTTGTCCTTGAGCTCCACGACCAGCCGCTCGGCGGTCTTCTTGCCGACGCCGTGCAGCTTGGTCAGCCGCGCCAGGTCGCCCGCAGCGATGGCGTGCGCCAGCTCCACCGGCTCCATGCCCGACAGGACGTTCATCGCCGTCTTGGGCCCGATGGAGGAGACGGAGGTGAGCATCAGGAACAGCTCCTCCTCGTCCTTGGTGACGAAGCCGTAGAGGTCGAAGGCGTCCTCGCGCACCACGGTGCGGACGTGGAGCTTGACCTTCTGGCCCTCGGCCGGCATCCGCGCCTGCGAGCGCAGCGACAGGAAGACGCGGTAGCCGACGCCGCCCACGTCGATCACCGCCTCGTCACCGGACTTGGAGTCGACCAGGCCGTTCAGGGAAGCGATCACGAGCGCCTCACGATGGTGTAGCCGCCGGCGGGCCGGGCGGGCAGGGCGTGGTTCAGGTGGCAGAGCGCGATGGCCAGGGCGTCGGCGCAGTCGGCGCGCTCCACCTCTTCGAGCCGCAGGAGCGTGCAGACCATGCGGGTGACGGCTTCCTTGCCTGCGAAGTTGCTGACGCCGACGGCCTTCTTCACGGTCGAGGGCGGGTACTCGAAGACCGGCAGGTCGGAGCGCGCCGCGCACAACAGCGCCACGCCGCGGGCGTGGGCGAGCACGATGGCCGAGCGGGCGTTCTTGGCGTGGAAGACGCCTTCCACCGCCACCGCGTCGGGCTTGTAGACCTGGATGACTTCGGTGATGTTCTCGAAGAGGTACGCCAGCTTGTCCGGCAGCTCGCCGTAGTCCTTGGGCTGCAGCAGGAAGTGCGCGACGTGGGTGGCGGGGCCGCCGAAGCGCTCGACGACGCCCATGCCCAGGTACTGCGTTCCAGGATCGATTCCGAGCACGCGCATGCAGGAAGGCTCCGGCCCGGAGGGATGCCAAGCTCCGGGCCGGAATCGTGGTGGGCAGAGTCGCCCAACTGCGCGCGCAGGTCAAAGAGAATACTGAACGGATGTCTACGGCGGCCGCGACGGGGCGAGGAGTCGCGATGGAACCGCCGCGGGAGCGGTGCCGGACGGTAGGATGGCCGGGTGAAAACGACGACTCGTAACTTCAAGCCCAATCCCCGGCTGCGAGCCTGGCTGCGCAGCTCCTCCGGCGAGGACGCCGACGCCGGTCACGAGGCCCGAGCGGACCTCTCGGGCGGCTGGGACGGATGGCTGCTGCGCCGCATGTCGGCAGGGAAGATTGTCATGGTCGGCGGAGTCCTCGTCGACCGTGACCTGCTCACCCAGCGGTTCGGCTGCGTGGCGGAGCGCTGCGCGCCCCGTGCTGGACGTGGCCCTTGGCGCAGCTGCTGCGCCGACGCCGAGGTGGCGCTCGATGGGAGCGAGCAGCGAAGGCTGCGCCGCATCGCCAAGGCGGACCTGCCCGAAGGCTGGTGCGAGGACGGACACCTGACCAGGCCCGGGGGCCGCTGCGTCTGCTCCACCATCGACGGCGACGGCCGCATCCGCTGCAGGCTTCACCGGATCGCCCGGCGACTGGGCGTGGACCAGTCCGATCTCCAGCCTCTGAGCTGCCGGCTCTTCCCGTTGATCGTCGTGGACCTCGGGCAGGGCCGCACTGCGCTGACGCTGGTCTCGCGAACGACGTTCCGGCTGGTTGGAGCGCATCCGCCGAGGCGTTACCCGTGCCTGAGCGATCCCCACCTCCCGCTGCTCACCGAGTCACTGCGGGGGGATCTGGATTGGGCGTTCGGCAAGGGCTTCGCGCAGGCGCTGGCCCGGTCGGCCCACGGCTGAAACGAAAACGGCTTCCGGGCGCGCGCCCGGAAGCCAGAGAAAGACGAGAGGGCTGTGTGGGACTACTCGTGCTGGAAGGAGTTGGTCCCGAAGTTCGCGACGCCCTTGCGCTCCGCCGCTGAACGCTTGTAACCACCACCGGCAGCGGCGGCATTGGCGTTCATCTCCTGTCCGCCCATCGCGTTCGCGGAGGCCGCGAAGAGCGCGCGCAGCTGCTGTCCGTAGAGTGTGATGACCGCAATGGCAGCGATGGCGATGAGGGCGACGATGATGATGTACTCCGTCATGCCCTGGCCTTCTTCGCTGCGGATGAGGAGGTTCAAGCGCTTCATCGCTGCATCCTTCCTCTCGAGAGAGAGCCTTCGCGCCCAGAAACAGAAGCCAATCTTGGAGGGCATCCTCGCATGGAGCCTGTGGGGCGACCATCGGTAGGTGGGCGGATAGGGAGCGGTGGTGTGGGCAAGTGTCGCAGAAAAGGGTGTTTGGCGGAGCCGCCCTCATCCACGCTATCCTGGCGAAAATTCTTCCGGCGGTGGCCGCGCCGGACTTAGGAGCCGCCATGTCGGGGAAGCCCCTCTATTTCGTGACCGTCGCCGCCGCGCTGGTGCTCGCCTGTTCGGGTCCGACCGCCAAGCCGGATGCGGGGACGTCCTGCGGCAACCTCACCAAGTGCAAGGGCGTCTGCGTCGACACCCAGACCGACAACGAGAACTGCGGTTACTGCAGCGAGAGCTGTGGCACGACCAAGACCTGCGTGAAGGGCCAGTGCTACCTGACGACGTGCGCGACACCGTGCACCGCGGACCAGGTCTGCCAGAGCAACGTCTGCGTCGACAAGGCCTGTATCGGCAAGACCTGCGGGACGGGCGAGATTCGTCAGGCCGGCGTGTGCAAGTCGAGCTGCACCCCCGACCAGGCCTGCACCCCGACCGACAACGAATGCAAGGTCGGCAAGACCGTCTGCACGACGGGCACCGCGGTCTGCCAGGCGACCGGCGACGTCGACGACGGCACCGCCTGCGAGAACGGAACCAAGGAATGCAAGGCCGGCGTCTGCAGCGCGGTCGACCGCTGCGCCAACGTCACCTGCAGCGGACCCCTGAAGAAGTGCGACCCCGCGACCGGCAAATGCGTGGGCTGCCTGGCCAAGGCCGACTGCACCACCGCCGCCAAGCCGGTCTGTGACACCTCGGCCAAGAAGTGCGTGGAGTGCCTGACCGAGACCGAGTGCGCATCGAGGCCTCGGTCAGCAAGTTCTGCGACCGCTCCACCAAGACCTGCACCGGCTGCGGGAGCAACGACAACTGCAGCGGCACCACTCCCAAGTGTCTGACCTCCGAGCACCGCTGCGTCGGTTGCGCCACCGACGGCGACTGCGCAGGGAACCCCGCCGGCGAGAACTGCAGCCCAACCACCCATACCTGCATCACCTGCCAGGTCGACGCCGACTGCGGGACGGGCTGGGTCTGCGACGTCGCCGCCAACAAGTGCGTGGAGTGCATGGACAACACCGACTGCGCCAACAGCGCCTTCGGGCGCATGTGCGACTCCTCGACGAATCGCTGTGTGGAGTGCCGGACCGGCGCCGACTGCCCCTTCGAGAAGAAGGGCTGCCAGAACGGGATGTGCGGAAGCTGCTGGCTGGACACCGACTGTCCGGGCGCCTCCGACGAGTGCTGGGAGGCGGACTCCAGGTGCCACTGCAACGCCGCGTCGGACTGCGGCGGGAATGCGCCGGTCTGCAACACCGCCGTCGGCGTCCACGAATGCGGCTGTACCGAGAGCATTGAGTGCCCCTCCGGCAAGGTCTGCGACACGGCCTCCTACGAGTTCGGCGCCTGCGTGACGTCCTGCACCGAGGCGGCGGGCGCCTGCAACCCCAATGGCTCCTTCCCCTACTGCAGCGACAAGGCGACCGACCCGAGCTACGGCGTCTGCCTGCCCTGTCGCGACAACATGGATTGTGTCTCGACCCACACGGGCAACTTCTGCACCACTACTGGCTGCGTGGAGTGCCTCGAAAACGCCGATTGCACCGACCCCGCCAAGCCTCTGTGCACCGGGCGCTGTGTGGGCTGCACCGGTCCGCAGGACTGCCCCGCCAACTCGCCAGGCTGCCACACCACGACCCACGCCTGTGGCTCCTGCCTGCTGGACGGCGACTGCCCCGAGACCGCGCCCATCTGCAACGGCGGCCACTGCGCCACGTTCGGCCCCGATGCGGGGTTCGGCCCGTGCCCCGGGGGCTGCGAGCCGGGCACGGTCTGCGAACCCGCGACCGACCAGTGCGTGGGCTGCCTGTCGAACGCGGACTGCGCGGGCCAGGCGCCCTACCTCGTTTGCGACACCTCGACCAAGACGTGCGCCCAGTGCATGGTGCCCGCGGACTGCCCGTTCTCGGCGCCCGCCTGCGAGTACAACCTCTGCGTCCAGGCTTGCCACTCGACCCCGACCAACACCTGCCGGTCACCTCTGCTGTGCGGCGCCGACTCGCGCTGCCAGTGCAAGACCAGCAGCGACTGCGGAGCGGGCGCGCCGGTCTGCCTCACCTCCAAGCACTGCGGCTGCACCGCGAACACCGACTGCGCCGCGAACGAGGTCTGCGACTTCGTCACCGAGGTTTGCCGGAAGAACTGCACCCTCGAGCCCTGCAAGCCGGCCAGCTCCAGGCCCAACTGCAACAGCACCCCAGGCTCGCCGTTCGAGGGGATGTGCGTGTACTGCAAGGACGACGCGACCTGCCTCCAGGCCAACCCAACCAAGCCCTACTGCACCCCCACCATCGGTTGCGTGCAGTGCCGTACCGCCGCCGACTGCGCCACTCCTGCCGCGGGCTGCAACTCGTGGAACTTTGCCTGTGGCTCCTGCGACCGGAACTCGGACTGTCCGTCCAACAACTGCTCTTTCGGCGCGTGTCAGTAGGCTGATGTGGGTCCAGGTCGGCGGATGTCTCATCAGCCACTCGGCTGAGGCCCCGCTCGCCTGCTTGGGCTAACCTAGTCGCCGCTCTGCGCACTATCGCGCGAGATCTATTGAGAAGGGGTTCCCGCCATGACCTCGAGATTCGCCTTGCGTCTGGGCCTCGCCCTGACCGCGGGCTTGATGGTCGTCGTTGCTGGCTGTGGTGATGCCAGCTCGCCCGTCAAACCTGTTGGAAACGACATCCCGGACTCGGTGGAGCCGCCGGCCGATACCGTCGACTACAACGACCTGCAGCGTCGCTACGGCGAGCCGAACGCCAACCTGGTCCTCAATCCGAGGTCGTTCGACGTCTACACCACCAGCAGCCGCGACACGGTGGTGGTGGCCGACGACACGCTGACCTTCACCGGCGCCGATGCTGCCTGGGTCAAGTCCCGCAGGCCTGGCGACACCCTGTACTGCAGCCGCGAATGCAATGGCGTCTCGTTCGTGCGCAGCGTCCGCTCGGTCACCTTCAACGGTGACACGGTGGTGGTGTCGACCTTCCAGGGCCGCATCACCGACGTCATCCAGTACGGCTGGCTCCACAACGAGATGCCCATCGAAGTCGTGGACGATCCCAGCGCCCAGGCGTTCTACGACGACGAGGGCGGCGGCGCAGGTGGTTCCGGCCCCTCGACGGGAACGCCGGGTGGCAGCGACCAGAAGGAATCGAACTTCTCGGGATCGATGACCGGCAAGACCTCGGTCGGCGTCAAGTTCAACGTCAAGGTGACCGCGGACCTCGTCATCAACGCCGGCGACATCTGGAAGCCCAAGCTCCCCTACATCGAGCTGTTCCGCCTCAAGCTCGAAGGTGGCCCGCGGCTGGACTTCACGGCCGAGGCGAAGGCTGAGGGCAAGTACGAGAAGACCTGGACCTTCTTCAGCAAGACGGGCGCCAGCGGCATCAAGCTCGGCACCATCCCGCTCGGCCCGGTCTCCATCATCCCGACCCTGGAGCTCGAGGCGCGCGGCACGGCCACTGCCGAGGGCAAGGTGTCCGTCAAGGCGAATGCCTACCAGGAGCTGAAGTTCTGGGTGGAGCTGAAGTACACCGACGCCAACGACTGGAAGAAGCCGGTCGACAAGGGCTACACCCGCGAGAAGGGTGCCTCCATCAGCGCCGAAGGCGAGGCGAGCGCCAAGGTCGTGGGCGAAGTCGACGTGGGCATGTACTTCGCGATCTACGGCGTGGCGGGCCCGTACCTGACCACGACCGGCTCGATCGGCGCCGAGGTGAAGGCCAAGGCTTCGGTCTACGTCGGCACCGACGGTCGCAAGTGCGCCGCCAGCCTCGACGCCCGCGTGTTCTGTGGCCTCAATGCGAAGGTGGGCGCCAAGATCTGCGTCCCCTGCTTCGACAAGTGCTTCCCGGAGACGCCGTTCGAGACCTCCATCTACAGCAACGAGTGGGACCTGGCGACCTACCACTACGACGTCCCGCCCGAGAAGATGCTGGTCTGCTCCGGCGTCAAGCCCGACGGCGGCGCGCCTGCCTGCGCCGCGGGCCAGACGATGTGCCGCGCCGGCTGCAAGGACCTCAAGACCGACCCGAAGAACTGCGGCACCTGCACCAACGTCTGCACCAGCTCGACGGGCGACGCCAACAGCACCTGCAGCGCCGGCAAGTGCAGCTGCACCTGCGCGGACGGCTCGGCCTGCCCGAACGGCAAGAACATCACCGGCTGCCCCTGCGCCGCCGGCAAGCAGAACTGCGGCGCCGGCTGCATCAACGTCACGACCGACCGCGTGAACTGCGGCGCCTGCGGCTACAACTGCGTCAACAAGACCGGCGACAGCAACTCGGTCTGCTCGGCCGGCAAGTGCTCCTGCAAGTGCTCCAACGGCACCAACTGCCCGGACGGCAAGAGCACCTCGAGCTGCCCAGCTCCCTGCCGCTGCGAGGACGGCGCGCTCTGCCCGAGCGGCACCATCGGCAGCTGCCCCTGCCCGGCTGGCCAGAAGCGCTGCAACGGCGTGTGCAAGGACATCCTCGGCGACGAGGAGAACTGCGGCGGCTGCGGCGCCAGGTGCCTCATCCTGTCGGGCGGCGACACCAGCAGCGTGTGCAACAACGGCCGCTGCGACTGCCACTGCTCCGACGGCTCGGTCTGCCCGAGCAACGACCACTCCAATTGCTGCGAAGTCGGCACCATCAAGTGCAACGGGCAGTGCACCGACCTCCAGAACGATCGGTACAACTGCGGTCAGTGTGGCAGGGAGTGCGGCCCGTACACCGGCGAGTCCGACAGCGTCTGTGTAGCCGGCGAGTGCAGCTGCTTCTGCAAGAGCGACGGCCGGAAGTGCCCGGACGGCACGTGGTGGAGCTGCAAGGAGTAGGACTTAGCAGAAGCTGATTGAAGTGCGGCGGCCGCGTTGCCCTTGGGCGACGCGGCCGCTGCCTTTGCGGGAGTGAGGATTGAACGATTGAACCGGCGGCTCCCCTCCCGCGACCTCAAGCGCGTTGCTCGACGCCGCGGCTATCCCGGCTTGTAAGGCTGGATGGTGAAGACGGCGACTGCGCCGGAGAGGGCCCCCAGCGTGGAGGCCACCTCCGGGCGGCAGACGACGTAGCAGGTCTCGGTGACCAGCGCGACGAGCTGGCCGACGGCGACCATGGCCAGTGCGCCACCGGCGGCGCCGATGAATGCCCTGGCCAGGATCTTGAGGACCGCCTTCATGCCCGGTCAGAGCCAGGCCGCGCGGTCCAGGTTCAGACGACCGCGAGGGCGCGCTTCATGTCCTCGACGAGGTCGTCCGGGTCTTCCAGGCCGACCGAGATGCGGATCATGTTCTCGGTGATGCCGGCCTTCTTCTGCTCGTCCTTGGTCATGTCCGAGTGCGTCATCGTCGCGGGGTGCTCGATGAGCGTCTCGATGCCGCCCAGGCTGACCGCCAGCTTGTACTCGCGCACTGTGTCCAGCAGCTTGAAGGCCTCCTTCTCGCCGCCCTTCACGCAGAAGCTGATGAGGCTGCCGGGGCCCTTGCACTGCTTGCGGAAGAGCGCGACCTGCTGGTCGCCCATCTCCGGCAGGCCGGGGTAGGCGAGGCAGGCGACCTTCGGGTGGCCGCGGAGCAGGTCGACGATCTTCTTGGCGTTCTCCTGCTGCTTCTCCATGCGCAGCTGCAGGGTGCCCAGGCTGCGCAGGATGAGCCAGGCAGTGTCCGGGTCGCAGATGGAGCCCAACAGCGTCCGGGTCACCTTGACGAGGTCGATGAGCACCCGCGACGCCATCGCCACGCCGGCGATGAGGTCGCTGTGGCCGCCGATGAACTTGGTGGCCGAGTACAGGACGATGTCCGCGCCGAAGGTCTTGGGCTGCGAGAGGACCGGGCCCATGAAGGTGTTGTCGACCATGAAGAGGCAGCGCTTCTCCGGCGTGGAGAGCTGGTCGGCCACCTGGCGGCCCGCCTCGAGGTCGGTGAGGACGATGGTGGGGTTGGCTGGGCTCTCCATGTAGAGCACGCGCACGTTCTTCTCGTTCTTGGCGATCTCCTCGATCTGCGCGCGGTTGCTGTTGGCCGGGAAGGGCACGCACTTGATGTTGAACATCGGCAGGACGTGCCTGAAGAGCGCCTCGGTGCCGCCGTAGACCGGGTCCGAGAAGAGCAGCGTGTCGCCCGGCCGCAGGAACGTCAGGCACGTGGAGGAGATGGCGCCCATGCCCGAGCCGAAGAGGGCGGCGGCCTCGTAGCCGTCCCAGGCGACGACCCGGTCCTCCACCATCTCGGCGTTGGGGTTGTTCACGCGGGTGTAGATGAGCGCGGGGATCTCGCCCGGATCCTTCTGGCGCAGGCCGTAGGCGATCTCGAAGGCCCGTTTGCCCTCCAAGGCGTTCTTGAAGAGGAACGTCGAGGTGCGGAACACCGGCGGGAAGGCTGCGCCCTCCGACAGGTGCGGGTCGTAGCCCTTGGAGAAGATCAGGGTCTGGGGCTTGACGGGCTTGTCGCTCATGGGGCGGACTCCGGGCGTGCGGGCGGGTGGGAAGAGGTTGCCAACTTATCCCATTCGGGCTCGGGCGTCCCTCGGCTCGGGGTGGGGTTCGGCTAGCATGGACACCAACTTGGGAGGCAGTGATGAACCTCGAGAAGGCGCTGCAGGAGCTGGGCGGGAAGCTGGCGGAGGAGGCCGACGTCCGGGCCGTGTTCGGCGACCCGCTCAAGCTGGACGGCCACACCGTCATCCCCGTCGCCCAGATAGACATCCAGCTGGTCGGCGAAGGCGGCGGCGCGGCGAGGCTCACGGCGACCCCGGTCGGCTTCGTCTGCGAGGAAGGCGAGCGCGTCGTCTTCCGGGCCATCGAGCTTCGCCCAGCCCGCTCCGAGGCGCACGGCAAGCGACGAAAGAAGCGCTGAGGCCGGCGAGCCCACCGGCCTCAGGTGAACAGCTTGCGTGCGGCCTCGAGCAGCTCGCCCAGCTCGCGCTCGCCCAGCCCGCGTGACCGGAAGAAGGCCGCAACCGGCTCCAGCAGCTCGGCGACGGCGGCCGGGTCCTCGCCAAGGGATTGGCGAGACGCGGAGGCCGAAGGATGCGGGACAGGCGCGTCGAGCGAAGCCGGCGGCCTGTCCGGAGGATCTCCCGGCAGCCTCGCACCTGTCTCCCCGGTGACCGCCAGCAACCTCGATGGCGCGATGTCCAGGGCTCGCGAGAGCGCGACGAGCGCGCCCAGGCTGGGCAGCCGGTGGCCGTTCTCGATCATCGAGAGGAACGAGACGCTCATCCCCGTGCTTCGGGAGAGTGCCACGAGGGTGCTCTGAGCAGCGGGGCGCGCCAGCCGCAGCTCGCGGACACGCCGCCCTACCGCCTGCGCGAGCTCTTCGAGCACTGCCTCGTGGTCACGCTTCATCGCCCGCCCGCCGCACCCCCCGTCCAAGAGTGGATTAATGCGCGGCCCCGCCCGGCGTAAGCCCCGGGCGAGGCGGGCCAGACGGCGTGTCGTGTGCTGGACTCTTTGGCCTGGCCTCCGCCGTCGCGTCGCTCTTCGCGCCGGGTGCCGGCCCCGCGCTCACCCGGCGAAGGGCTCAGGCGTAGTCGCGGGTGACGATGGTCCCCGGCTCGACCGGGGTCAGCAGGAGCTGCAGCGCGTCCATCAGGATCCACTTCTGCAGCGACGGGTCGTTGGGGCGGCCCAGCGAGGAGCCGGGCGAGAAGCCGCGCGGGTAGAGCGCGCGGGGCGGGCGCGCCTGCACCGACTCCTCGGGCTCGACGGTGATGGTGACCGTGGGGATGCCCAGCATCTCGATGGCTCTCTGGACCGTCACGACCGTGCGGTGGCAGAGGCGTCAGCCACCGGTGAGCAGCACCGCGTCGGGCCGGACCCGCTCCACCTCCTGCGCCAGCCGGGGCACCGTGCTCTCGCGCAGCCTGCGCAGCGCCTGAGAGAAGCCCATGGAGAAGTGCCGCTCGGCCGGCCCGCCAATCCGCTTCTCCCGGCCGAGCTCGTGGATGCGGTCGATGGGGAAGACGCAGTTGAGGTCCAGGTCGACGCAGGCGTGGTCGTAGTGCGCGTCGGAGTAGCGCAGCTCGCTGACCGGGGCGCTGCCGGGGATGGCGCGGAAGGACTCGTCGCCCTCCGGGGCGAAGGCGGGGTCGGCCTGGTGGAAGACGCCGGCGGTGGTCACCAGGCAGATGACCGACTCGTCGAGCCGCTTGCGGAACGGCGTGTAGGGCACGCAGTAGCGCGACATCTCCAGCAGGATCTTCTCGTCGCCTTCTCCCATCCGGGCCGCCGCCTCGCCTCTGCCTCAGCGCAGCTTGTCGAGCGCCGCCATGATCTGGTCGGTGGGCGGCTGCTGGTTGATGTCGTGGATGTCGATGTAGCGGATGATCCCCGTGCCATCGACGACGTAGATGGCGCGCTCCGGCTGGCCGTTGGGGCGCAGGACGCCGTAGTCGACGCACGTCTTGCCGTGGGGCCAGAAGTCGGAGAGCAGCGGGTACGAGAGCGAGCCCATCGACTTGGCCCACGCCTCGTTGGAGTGCGGATTGTCGCAGCTGATGCCCAGGACCTGGGCATTGCGCCGCTCGAACTCGGAGAGGTCCTCCTCGTACGAGGGCATCTGGGCGGTTCAGACAGGTGTGAAGGCGGCCGGGTAGAAGGCGAGCACCACGCTCTTGCCGCGGAACTCGGAGAGCGAGTAGGTGCGCATGCCCTTGCCGCGCCCGGCGCCCTCGTTGGTCCCCGTGAGCGCGAAGTCGGGCGCCTCGTCGCCGACCTCCAGCCTGTAGACCGGTTTCTTCTTCACGTCGGCCATGTCTGCTCCTCCCGGGAAGGACGGCACTTCCGACTCAAGGTGCGCAGCGCCATGGCTTGGGGCGAGGCTGCCGGACGGGGGACGCGCTTCGGGCTTCGGGCTTCGGGCTTCGGACATTGCAGGCAGGCGGCTTGCCCCAGGGTCGGCGATCGGAAGCCCCCGGCACACCTCGCTGATTCCGGGTTGGAAGAAGGCGAGGGGGTGACGCGCGGCGGGAGGACGAGTTCCGAGGCGAAAGCGAAAGGGCCGGCCGGGCGCGCAGCCCACCGGCCCCTCGAAGGACGGAGCGGGAACAGGGCTGGGGCGGTCAGTCGCCGCCGGCGAGCTGCTCCATCAGCTTCTCGTCCATCTCGAAGTTGGCGTGGACGTTCTGGACGTCGTCGCAGTCCTCGAAGTTGCCCATCAACTTGAGCATCTTCTCCGCCTTCTCGCCCTCGAGCTTGACGGTCGTCTGCGGCAGGTACGCGGCCTTGGCCTCGCTGGGCTTGAAGCCCTTCTTCTCGAGCGCCGCGGCGACCTTGTGGACGTCGTTGGCCTCGGTGCGGACCTCGAAGCCGTCGGCGCCGTGGTTGATGACGTCGAGGGCGCCCGCCTCCAGCGCGGCCTCCATCAGCGCGTCCTCGGTCGCCTGAGGCACCAGGATGACGCCCTTGCGGTCGAACATGAACTTGACCGAGCCGGTCTCGCCCATGTTCCCGCCGCCGCGGCCGAAGATGGCGCGGACGTCGCCGGCGGTGCGGTTCTTGTTGTCGGTCACGCACTCGATGATCATCGCCACGCCGCCCGGCCCGTAGCCCTCGTAGACGGCCTCTTCGTAGCTGACGCCTTCGAGCTCGCCCGTGCCCTTCTTAATGGCACGGGTGATGGTGTCCGACGGCATGTTGGCGGACTTGGCCTCGGTGAGCGCCGAGCGCAGGCGGGCGTTGCCATCGGGGTCGCCGCCGCCGGTGCGCGCCGCCACCGTGATCTCCTTGATCAGCTTGGTGAACAGGCGGCCCTTGGTATTCCCCATCGCCGCCTTCTGGTGCTTGATCTTCGACCACCTGTTATGGCCGGACATGGATGCCTCCTCGGCACTGCAGGCGTGGGAAACACGCGGGAAAGCGCGAATTCGTGCGCCGCAAAGGGCCGAACAGCTACCACGGCGCCCGAAGAGCGGACAAGCACGCCAGGGCGTGGCTTCAGCCTCGGTGCCGCCTCGCGTACGCGGGGCCCTGCTGGCTGAGGAAGCGACCGTCTTTCGGGCTTGCGGAGTGCGTCGGGGGCCTCGTTGACCCCGCTCTCGACCGTCCGCTAGCGTGCTCTTCGCGCGTCGGAAGCAGGGGAGGCTCTTCGTGCCTTGCGACATCGGGTACCGCAGCGTGGCCAAGGCCAAGGTCGCCGCTCCCGAGCCCCAGGCGTTCGAGGCCCGCCTCTCGCCGCCCGAGCTCGACGAAGACCTGCTGGAGAAGCTCGGCCAGGAGGATCCGGTCTTCGCCGAGTGGCTGCGCGAGCTGGACTCGGGACCGCTGGTCGCCAAGGCGCTCGAGCAGGCGCTGCAGGCCGTCCGAGCGCCCAAGGGTTTCGAGTTCGCGGTCCGCGCCGGCCGGCTCGCGGTGCGCAGCGAGACCCGGTCGGCCTCTGAGCGCTTCGAGGCCCTGCGTGTCGTCTCGAGAGTCGGCGAGCGCTGGCAGCTGGAGGTCCTGCGCATCGTCGCCGAGCTGCTGGAGTTCGAGGTCGAGCTCCAGGCGACGACCGAGAACGGCGCTCAGCTCCTCGTGCTCGAAGGCGAGAAGCCGGGCGCGCAGGGCGCGGTCCGCGAGTTCATCCGCATCACGCTGAAGGCCTCCGGGGACGCCCAGCTCTCGCTCGAGCACTACCGGTCGCCGGAGGCGCTGGAGGCCGACGAGGACCGGCTGCAGGGGCTGGCGCAGAAGCTGGGCCTGAAGCTCGCCATCCAGGGCCGCCGCCGCTCGGGCCAGGCCATCCCCGAAGGCGCCGTGCACCGCCACCCCGGCAAGAAGCGAGGCAAGTCGTGAGCGATCCGGTCGACGCGGACGAAGGGTCGGGGCTGCCCGCCTGGTTCGAGCAGGGCGTGCTGGCGCCGTTCGAGGCGGGCCTCGCTTCGGTGTTCATGCTCCACGGCGACGTGCACGGCCTGGTCGCCAACCCCGACGCCGAGGAGGAACCCGAGAGGGCCTTCCTGTCGCTGCGCGCCTTCCTGGAGAAGGTCTTCGACACCGCCGAGCTGGTCGCCTTCTACGACGTCGCCTCGGGGATCAGCTGCCTCAAGCCGGCGATGGAGAAGCGCCTCTTCGACCTGACCCGGCCCGCCGGCGAGCGCTACGTCTCGAGCGACCCGGTGGCCGCCGCGCGCCAGAGCCTGGCCGCCAAGCGCGGGCTGCCGAAGGAGCCCGAAGCGGCGCTTCCCGTCCTGGAGAACGCGCTCAAGCAGCTGAAGCGGGTGGCGGTGGTCCTGGAGGCGGCACACTTCGTCGCTCCCGCGATCAGCGCCGGCATCCCGCTCCCCGCCGCCGAGCGCGCCACCGTCCAGCGCCTCGCCAACTGGGCCCGCGACTCGCAGATCCGCGAGCGCAAGAACATGGTCCTGCTCGTCACCGATCAGGCGGCCAAGATCAACGGCGAGCTGCGCGTGGCCGACTGCGGCATTCCGGTGGTCTTCCTCCCCAAGCCCGGGCAGGAGGAGCGGGTCGCGTTCCTGGAGGCGCGCACGGAGGACGAAGGCGACTTCGACGTCGAGGCCTTCGCCCGCGCCAGCCAGGGCATGAGCCTGCGCCAGCTGCAGGAGGTGCTGCGCAGGGCCGAGGAGGCCGCCGAGGACCTGGGGCCCGAGTCCGTCAAGGCCCGGAAGAAGGAGATCCTCAACGCCGAGTACGGCGACGTGATGGAAGTGGTCGATCCGGTGCGCGGCCTGGACGACATCGGCGGCAACGCGCACCTCAAGGCCTACTTCGGCCAGGTGCTCGAGGCCATCCGCAAGGGCGACTCGCGGCTGGTGCCGATGGGCGTGACGCTGATGGGGCCTCCGGGCACCGGCAAGTCCGCCATCGTCGAGGCGCTGGCCAAGGAGGCGGGCTTCAACTTCGTCAAGACGCGCAACGTCCGCTCGATGTGGGTGGGCGAGTCCGAGGCGCGGATGGAGAAGCTGCTCAACGGCTTGCGGTCGCTCGCGCCGGTCGTGGTGATGAACGACGAGGCGGATCTGGCCGAGGCCGGCCGCGACGGCCCCAAGGGCGACAGCGGCGTCAGCGAGCGGCTGATGAAGATGTGGATGGAGCTGCTCTCGGACCCGCGCATCCGCGGGCAGATCCTGGTCATCAACTGCACCAACCGGCCCGACCGGATCGACCCGGCCCTCAAGCGCAGCGGCCGCAGCGACGAGCGGATCCTGATGCCGCTGCCGTCGGCGAGCGAGCGCGCCGCCATCCTGGCGCTGCTGTTCAAGCGCCACGGCATCGCCTGCGAGGTGGCCGACTTCGCGACCTTTGCGGAGTCGACCGAGGGCCAGTCGGGGGCGGACCTGGAGAAGGTGGTGCTGGGCTCCTGGCGTTTCGCGCAGGAGAAGGGTCGGAGCGCCGTGGACGCCGCGAGCCTCAAGGCCTCCATCGCCGACTTCATCCCCAGCGCGAGCCGCGCGGAGATCGACGCGATGACCATCGCCGGGCTGGCCGAGTGCTCGTCGAAGCGGCTGCTGCCGCCGGACGTCGAGGAGCTCGTGCTGGGCATCCGCCGGCGCGGGCTGGTGAAGGACCTGGAGGAGATCGTCGCCACGCTGGTGGAGCGCGGCATCGTGGCGCCGGAGGCGTTCCGGGTGAAGGCCACGGGGCAGTCGTCGTTGAATTGAGCCAGGAGGCCGGCGCGGTGGCCGGTCGTCCAAGAGCGGGGAGGACCCCATGGGCGGTGGTGGCAGCTACTACGATCGCGACACGACGGACGGGTACGACCGGGGCTCTGCCGGCACCTCGGCGCTGGCCGACGAGAAGATGGGTCGCCGGGCCGCCGACCCTGGCCTGCTCCCCAAGGACCGCAAGCTCGAGTGCAAGGCCAAGAGCCCGGTCGTCTACGCCTTCGATGTCACCGGCTCCATGGGCAACCTGCCGAAGATCATCTTCGACAAGATGCCGCTCATCGCCGGGCAGATCATGGAGTGCGGCTACCTCGACGACCCGCAGGTGAGCCTCGCCGCGGTGGGCGACATCGTCAGCGACGTCGGCCCCATCCAGATCGCGGACTTCTCGGTCATCCGCAAGCTCGACGACTGGCTCGAGCGCATCTGGCTCGAAGGCAACGGCGGCGGCCAGGCCAAGGAGTCCTACGAGTTCACGATGTACTACTACGCGCGCTGCGCCGACCTGGGCGAGCCCGAGCTGCCGTTCTTCCTCATCACGGGCGACGAGGGCTTCCGCGAGACGCTCTACAAGGGCGACCTCGAGCGGCACTTCGGCGGCAAGCACGAGACGGTGGAGGCGGAGCAGGTCGTCGCGGAGCTCAAGAAGAAGTTCAAGGACAACGTCTTCCTCGTCCGCCGCAAGTACGCGGGCGCCGAGAACGAGAAGATCCAGGTCCAGTGGGAGAAGCTGCTCGGCAAGGACTACGTCATCCCGCTCTTCAGCGACCAGGCCATCGCCGACGTGACCCTGGGCGTCTTCGCCCTCGCCGGCGGCACGCGCACCCTGGACGAGTACCTCAACGACCTGAAGACCAAGCGCGCCGTGCCCCAGACCGACGAGCGCTGCGCCGAGGTCCGCAAGTCGCTCGAGCGCTACGCCGCGCTGCGCGCGGCGGTCGCACCCGCCCGATCGAAGGAGGCATCCTCCGGCCCTGCCGCGCCCGTGGTCCCCGCCGGTCCCGCCGGGCCCCAGGCCGAGCCAGCTGGCCCCGGAGCCCAGCCCAAGGCGAAGAAGAAGAAGGGGCGGGTGTTCTAAGCGGCACATGGACGAATCGACCTACAGGCTCGAGCCGGAGTCGGGCACCTGGAAGGAGCACTCGGCCGCGGCCTCAGCGGTGCTCTCGGGCATCCGCGAGTGCCGCGAGGGCGAGGAGCGCTGCGTCTACGTCAACCCGGCGCGCGGCTTTTCCGTCTGGGAGTTCGACGCCGGCTCCAACATCGCCGAGGTCGAGGCCGAGTGGGACCTGGAGGCGGATGAGCAGGACCGGCTCGCGGTGCTGCGCGTCGGGGCTCGCGACTGGGCCTCTCTCCCCACGGGCTTCTCTCGAGTGCTCTCGGCGCTCGCCAAGTTGCCGCTCACCGCCGTCCGTCTCCGGGATGGCCGTCGCACGACGCTGTCCAACCTGCTCGGCAGGCCCTGAGCCCCGCCCGAGGTCCACCTCATGCCACGTTGGGATCGGGCGACGCTGGGAGTCATCGCGACGCTGCCGCCGTACGTCGACCATCGCCAGGAGATCATCGACCACCCGCAGGTCGGAGCGCTGCGCTTCAACACCATCTCCCCGCTCGGGTGCAGCCGCGCTCAGATGCTGGAGCGGCTGCAGAAGGAGTGCGGCGACAAGCGGCTGTGGCTCGACCTCAAAGGACGGCAGCTGCGCATCGCCCGGTTCGCCTACCTGCCGTACGCCTTCGTCGAGCTGAACCACCGCATCCAGGTCGAGCTGCCGGTGGACGTCCACTTCAAGGACTGCGTCTCGCGCGCCGTCGAGCTGGTCGACGGCAACAAGCTCATTCTCAACAAGCGGCCGCTGCGCGTGGTCGGCGAGGGCGAGCCGGTCAACATCCTGGACGCATCGCTGAAGATCGAAGGCACGCTCACCGACGGCGATCGCGAGTACGTCGAAGCCGCCCGGAAGCTCGGGCTCCACGACTACATGCTGTCGTTCGTCGAGGGGCGCGCGGACCTCGAGGAGCTGCTCGCGCTCGACCCCGACGCAAACCTCATCGCCAAGATCGAGTCGCGCAAGGGCCTGGACTTCGTCCGAACCGACTACCCGTCGCTCAAGGACAAGGTCGTGCTCATGGCCGCGCGCGACGACCTCTTCGTCAACTTGGGCGAGGCCAAGGAAGATTTCCTGGAGGCGCTCGAGCTGCTGGTCGCCGCCGACCCCGAGGCCATCGCCGCCTCGCGCCTGCTGTGCTCGCTGGAGGAATCGCGGGAGGTCGCCGCCCAGGACCTCTCGGACCTCTGGCTCTTGCTCGAGCTGGGCTTCAAGAACTTCATGCTCAGCGACGGCCTCTGCTTCCGCGAGGAGGCCTTCCGCTCGGCCGTCGCCGTGCTGGACCGCGTCCTCGGACGGCCCGCGTGAGCCCTCGGCATCGCCACCCCATCGTCGCCGGGCTCGGCTTCGGCGACGAGGGCAAGGGCACCGTCACCGACTTCCTGGTCCGCCAGACGGGCGCGAGGTCCGTCGTGCGCTACAACGGCGGGCCGCAAGCCGGGCACAACGTGGTCACCCCGGACGGACGCTGGCACTGCTTCGCCCAGCTCGGCGCGGGCAGCTTCGTCGCCGGCACCCGGACGATCCTCGGTCCCAGGATGCTGGTGGAGCTGGAGACCCTGGCGGTCGAGGCCGACGTCCTGGAGGGGAAGGGCGTCCCGCGGCCGCTCTCGGCGGTGACCATCGACCCGGACTGCACCGTCGTCACTCCCATGCACAAGATGCTGGGCCAGCTCGCCGAGGAGTCGCGCGGAGACCAGCGCTTCGGCACCTGCGGCATGGGCGTGGGCGAGGCGGTGCGCCGGCGTGAGCAGGGCGAAGGGCTGCGCGTGGGAGACCTGCTTGCGGGGCGGTGCGGCCTGGCCCGGCTCCAGGAGCTGCGGGAGCGCACGGTCGCGCAGGCCGAGGCGTTGGTGGCCCGGAGCCCGACTCCGAAGATGCAGGAGCTGCTGCGGTACTTCCGCGAGCGCTGCGACCCGCCGCGCCTCTTCGTCCGCTACGGTGAGATCCTGCAGCAGTGCTCGCTGGCACCCGCCCGGGAGGCGGTCGGCTCGACGGGCGGGCCGGTCGTGTTCGAGGGCGCCCAGGGCGCGCTGCTCGATCGCCAGCACGGCTTCGCCCCCTACGTCACGCAGTCGCGCACCTCCGCGCACCCTGCGCTCGACCTGCTCGGCGATGGGCCCGCGATCAAGGTCGGCGTCCTGCGCGCCTACGGGCATCGGCACGGGCCCGGGCCGTTCCCCACCGAGGACCCCGCTCTGAGCGGCCCGCTCGCCGACCCGTACAACCGCGAGAACCGCTGGCAAGGGCGCTTCCGGCTCGGTTGGCTCGACCTGGTGATGCTCCGCTACGGACTGCGCCTGAACGGCGGCGTGGACTGGCTGGCGGTGACCGGGCTCGACCGCCTCGCGGGGCTGGAGACGGTCCGGGTTTGCATGAGCTACGCCTTCGAAGGCGACGCGAAGCTGCTCGACGGCTGGGCGCTGTGGGAGGCACGCGGGGGCGGGGAGAAGAAGATCGTGGCCCTCACGGGCCATCGCGACGGGCTTCCGGACCATGCCGCGGAGGTGCTCGCGCGCTGCCGGCCGCTCGATTGGAGCGAGGTGCCGGGCTGGAGCCAGGCGGATTCTGGGTCGCTGCCGCAGGCGCGAAGATTTGCCTGGAGGTGCCCGGGACCTGATCGAGCTGCTCGAGCGCGAGCAGGGCCTGGGCACTCCCGTCGGGCTCGTCTCGGTGGGGCCCGGCGCGGACCGCAAGCTCGTGATGGGCAGGCTAGACTGGCGGGGCTGACGGCTGAGCCAGGAGGCTCCATGCGCCTCTCCTTCGAATCGACTCTCGCGGCTCTCGCGGCTCTGGTCGCAGCCACCGCTTGCTCCCCGAGGTTCCCGGTCTCCGAGGAGTCCAAGCTCAGCTGCCGCTCCGACCAGGACTGCCCCGAGGACTGGGGGTGCGACGTCGGCGAGGGCTTCTGCCACCTGAAGAGCAAGCCGTACGACCCGCCGCGGCCCGCGCTCGTCTTCAGCGCCCCGCGCGACGGCAGCCAGGAGGTCGCGGTCAACACGCTGGTCGTCTTCGCCTTCTCGATGCCGGTCGACGCGGCGAGCCTGCAGGCCAAGGTCCACCTCGCGAGCGGCATTGGTGAGGAGACCGTCACACTCACCGAGCCAGCCGCGGGGACCTTCCAGCTCGAACCGGCCCAGCCGCTGCGCCCCCACTCGGACTACACGCTGACCATCGACGCCGGCGTCGCCCCTGCCAAGGGCACTCCCGGCGCGGCGAGCCTCTCGGCCCAGGCGGTGCGCTTCCGGACGGGCGACGCGCCGGACCGGACGGGGCCGGGTGTGGTGACCAAGCTGACGGTCGTCGATGTCGAGGCCCAGAAGAGCGTGCTCGCCTGGACTCCACCGGCGGACCCGGACTTCGCCGGGGCGCTGGTGGTGCGGCGGGTCGGGGCGCCCACCAGCGTCCTCCCGGAGAGCGGGAAGACCTACGCCATCGGCGCCTGCCTCGACGGCCAGCCAGGGCCGTGCACGGGACGCGACGAGGTCATCGGCTGGACCCTGGGGTCGGAGTGGATCGACGTGACTCGCCCTGCCCAGCCGGTCGCCTATGCCGTCTTCGCCTTCGACACGGTCAACAACTACTCGGCGCCGCAGCGGCCGGTGTTCGTGGCGTCGACCAGGCTGTGGTGGTGCCCGGGCAAGGGAGGGTTCGAGGCGAGCACGACCGAGACCGAGGGCGCCCTGCAGCTCGAGATGGAGAAGCCGGACGGGACGAAGCTGAGCTGGCCCGAGGCGCCCGTCGGTCCGGCCACGCCCATCGGGCTCGAGCCGAAGGCGGGCTCGCCCTTCGCGGTGGGCGACACCTGGAGGGTGCAGCCGGTCTTCTCGCGGGGCGAGACCGCCTACCGGCCGCGGCCAGGGACGGTCGTGCTCTCGGACGTCTCGCTCGGCGAGGCGAGCCGCATCGAGGCCAGCGGCCCCGGCGCGCCTGTGCGCTTCTACTTCGCCCGGCAGGGCTGGTCGGCGTTCGCGGCGGAGATGGATGCCGACCCGACCCTCGGCACGCAGGACTGGAAGGCCGCCACCGTCGACCTCGCCGGCGGCTTCGCCACCGCGACCTTCCCGGCTTCGGGGAGCTACCGGCTGCGAGTTCGGCCCGTCGAGCCGCTCTGTGCGCCGGTGCCCGACACCGAGGCCACCACGAGCCCGGAGTTCACCTTGGGCGCGGCCCTCTACGTCTCGGCCGAGAGCAAGGCGACGAACCCGACCGGCGCCGATCCCGCGCACGCCTTCAGGACCATCGGCGCGGCGCTGGCGGCGGTGCCTGCCGCGGCCCCGAAGTCGATCTTCGTGGCCGAGGGAACCTATGCGGAGGCGCTGACCGTCAAGCAGTCCGTCAGCCTCTTCGGAGGCTATGCGGCGGACTTCTCGTCCAGGGACGTTGCGGCCAGGCCCACGCGCGTCCAGGCGGCGAGCCCGGCGATCACCGTCGAGGGCGGTGGCCTCGTCATCGACGGCTTCGCCGTGGCCGCCTCCGGCCCGGACTCGCGCGGCGTGGTGGTGACCGCACCGTCCACCACCATCCGCAGCTGCAGCTTCGTCGGCCCCGTCGGGGAGACCTACTGCACGGGCGTCGAGGCGAACGCGGCGGTGGGGGTGGTGGTCGAGGACTCGAGGTTCGACATGACACCCTGCCAGCGAGGCACCGCGATCCTGCTCTCCGGGTGCACCTCCGGGACCGTCCGGCGCAACCGTGCCTCGGGCGCGGTCGGGGTGGTCCTCATCAACAGCGAGGCAACCGTGCAGGGCAACGTCCTGACCCACGCGGCGACGTCCGACTGGAACCCCATCGTCGGCGTGCGCGTGCTCTGGGGCTCGAGCGCCGTGGTCAGCGACAACGAGGTCCGGCCGGGCCCCGCGGCCGACGTCCGCACCATCGGCGTGGAGATCGACGCCGTCAGCCTCCCGTCGCGCGTGGAGCGCAACCGGCTCCACGGGGGCCACGGGGACCCCTCCTCCGCGGTGCAGCTGGTAGGCGCTTCGACGGCGCCGCAGGTGGTGGTCAACAACCTGCTCTACAGCGGCTCGGGCCGGCAGGAGCGGGCGTGCCTGTTCGCGGAGAGTCCGCTCTCGACCTTCACCCACAACACCTGCTTCGTCGAGGGGGGCGCGCTCAACGGGCAGGGCGTCTACCTCTGGGTGAAGGCGGCGCCCACCATCACCAACAACCTCTTCTTCGGCGACCCGAGCTTCACGGTGGTGCGGGAGGACAACAGCGTGGACGCCGACCCGCGCTCGCTCGAGAACAACGCTGTCCTGCAGGCGCCGGAGGGCTGGGAGTACGACTACGACGCGAGGCAGCTGCTGGTCACAGCGGCCGAGGCCGAGGCCGACCTCTGCGCGGAGAGCCGCTTCGCCGCCGGCAACGTCCAGGTCGCCCTCGATCGCTCGAAGGTGTTCGTGGACGTCGCCGGACCCGACAACGACCTCGAGACGCTCGCGGACAACGACTGGAGCCTGAGCAAGGACGCGCCCGAGGTGCTGCGGACCGGCGGCAAGGACGCCACCCTGAGCCAGTGCGGCACCCTCGGCGCCGTCTTCTCCGCTGGCACGTGCGTCACCCACGGAGACGAGACCTGCGGCGCGGTCGACCGCGACTTCGCCGGCCAGCCGCGGACCCCCCAGCCGGGCGTCTCCATCGGCGCGTTCGAGAAAGACCTGTAAGGGCGGCTTCCTGCCCACGGCCGACCGCTCGACGAGCACGGGTGTGCGCCGCTGCCGTAGCGCTGGCCGGCGCTGCTCGCATGTTGTAGAAGCACCGCTCTTCCGCACAGTGGCAACAAGCCAGGAGCGACACGTCCCATGACCGTCCGAGTCCGCATCGCGCCCAGCCCCACCGGCGACCCCCACGTCGGCACCGCCTACATCGCGCTCTTCAACTACGCCTTCGCCAAGAAGAACGGCGGCAAGTTCATCCTGCGCATCGAGGACACCGACCGGACGCGCTCCACGCTGGAGTCGGAGCAGGCCATCATGCGGGCGCTCAAGTGGGTCGGCCTGCAGTGGGACGAGGGCCCCGACGTCGGCGGCCCCTTCGGCCCCTACCGCCAGAGCGAGCGCTTCGAGGTCTACAAGACGCACGGGCAGATGCTGCTCGACCGCGGCACCGCCTACCGCTGCTTCTGCACCGCCGAGCGCCTGGCCGAGCTGCGCAAGAAGCAAATCGCCGAGAAGCAGAACCCGGGCTACGACGGCCACTGCCGCGGCCTGGCCAAGGAGGAGTCCGACAAGCGCGCCGCCGCCGGCGAGGCCCACGTCGTCCGCCTGGCCATGCCCAAGGTCGGCGAGACGGTCTTCAAGGACCGCCTGCGCGGCGAGATCCGCTTCGCCAACGCCGGCATCGACGACCAGGTGCTGCTCAAGAGCGACGGCTTCCCCACCTACCACCTGGCCAACGTCGTCGACGACCACCTGATGGGCATCACCCACGTCATCCGCGCCGAGGAGTGGATCGAGCTCGACGCCCAAGCACGTGGCGCTCTACGACGCCTTCGGCTGGAAGCAGCCGGAGTGGGTCCACATGCCGCTCTTGCGCAACAAGGACAAGTCGAAGATCAGCAAGCGCAAGAACCCGGTCTCGCTCGACTACTACCGCGACGCCGGCATCCTCCCCGAGGCGCTGCGCAACTTCCTGGGGCTGATGGGCTGGTCCATCGCCGCCGACCGCGAGAAGTTCACCCTCGAGGAGATGGTGGCGAACTTCGACCTCGACCGCGTCTCCACCGGCGAGCCGGTCTTCGACCTGGTCAAGCTGCAGGACATGAACGGCCAGTACATCCGCGACATGACCCCCGAGCAGATCACCGCGAAGATCGTCGAGTGGAAGCTCTCCGGGCCGTTCATGAACCGGATCACGCCGCTCTTGCGCGAGCGGATGCGGACCCTGACCGACTTCGTGGCCATGGCCGACTTCTTCTTCACCGGCGACCTGGCGCTCGAGCCGCTCAAGGACCAGTACGTGCCCAAGGGCCGCACCGCGGCGCAGGTGGCGGACATCCTCCAGGAGTACATCGAGCGGATCGACGACCCGGGGGAGGGCCAGAAGCGCATCGAGTTCAAGGACAAGCCGCTCGAGGAGTTCAGCCGCGCCTTCTGCGAGAAGAACGGCTGGAAGCCCAAGGAGCTGTTCACCGCGCTGCGCGTGGCCGTGACCGGCAAGGCCGCGACCCCGCCGCTCTTCGCGTGCCTGGAGGTCGTCGGCCGCGAGATGTGCCGCAAGCGCATCCGCGCCTCCGTCGACTACCTGCGCACCCTCAAGTAGGCCCTCACGATGCTCCTGCTGTCCCTGGACACCGCCACGCTGACCCTCTCCGCCGCGCTCGTCGAACGAGACGGAAGCGGGGCTGAGCGTGTGCTCGGACGCCGCGTGGTCGAGCCACCGACGGCCCACTCGAGCGTGCTGCCCCAGCTGCTCGAGGACCTGCTCAACGAGGCGGGGAAGAAGACGGGCGACCTGTCCGCGGTGGTCGTCGGGCTCGGGCCGGGCTCGTTCACGGGCCTGCGCATCAGCCTGGCGACGGCCAAGGGGCTCTGCTACGCGGCCAAGCGGCCGCTCTTGGGCGCCTCCTCGCTCAAGGCGATGGCGCTGGCGGCCGCGGGTGACGTCCCCGACGGGACGTTGCTCGTGCCGTGCCTCGACGCGCGCAAGGGGGAGGTCTACGCCGGCTTCTTCCGCAAGACGGGGGCGCAGGTCGTGGAGGAGGCCGCGGAGGCCGCGGTCGCCCCGGAGGTGCTGCTGGGGCGCGTGGCCAAGGAGGCCTCGGCCGAGGTCTATGGCATCGGGCGCGGGGCCTACCCGGCCCTGGCGGGGCTGCCCGCGACGAGGACGGCGGTGCGCACCCCCGACGCGGTGGCGCTGGCCGGGCAGATCGAATCGGTGCCGGAGTACTCCGCCCAGGCGGTCTTCGCGCTCGAGCCGCACTACGTCCGGCCCAGCGATTCCGAGTGGACTTCGAAGCCGAAGAAGAAATAGCTTTCGAGGGGCCAGAGCGTACCAGGGGGCTTCAGGGAGCAGGGCCATGCAGGTCGATAAGTCCCGGAAGCAGGTCGAGCTGGAGCGGTTGCGCCTGGAGCACCGCGCGCTCGACGAGCAGATCATGGACATCGAGCGCAGGAGCTACCTGAGCCCCGGCGAAGAGGCGGAGGTCAAGCGCCTCAAGGTCCTCAAGCTGCACAAGAAGGACGAGATCGCCGCGCTCGCGCGCCAGGCGAACGCCTAGCGAGCCCGGACTGCGTCGCGGCGAAGGCAAAGGCCTCGGATCGCCGGCCTTGTGCCGGCTAGCCCGCACGCAATTCCCGACCGTCCGACCCACCTTGGCTTCCCGCTCGCCCGCGACTCACGCCCCGGAGCGCCGGGCTCGTGCCAGCACGTGGCACTGAGCGCACGCCGGATTGGTCGAACGGTGGGGATGTTCAGAAAGCTAGCCGGCACAAGGCCGGCGATCCGAGGGGGCTCGCTGCCATGAAGGAAAGAGACACCTTCGGTGATCGGTATTGGGGCCCTTGCGCCGGCCCTTTTCCAGAGAAGACCGAGCTGAACTGGACTAGGCGCCCAAGGTCGCCGTCCATGTTGATGAACGCTGACATACCTTTAGCAAGGTCGGATCTGGCTAGGACCAGAGTCAGCCGTCGATGCCGAGCTCCTCGAGCACCGTCCCCAGCGCAACCGCGCGCAGCTCGCGGCGGCGGATCTCGACGGCGGCGGTGACCGCCAGCGACAGCGCGGTCGGCTCCACCGGGCGCTGGACGACACCTGCGATGACGCCGCTTTCGAGAAGCTGCAGCGCTTCCGCAAACCCGCCAGGCGAGAGCGCCCAGACGACGGAGGGGGGGCAGGGCAGCTCGCGCAGCTTCTGGAGGCGCTCGCGCGCCTGAGCGGGGTCGGCGCCTTCGCCGACGACGACCACTTCCACCGAGCGGTCCTCGAAGGCCTGGGCGAGGCTGACCGGGCCTTCGGCGCGGTGCCCGGCCATGGCCAGCGGGCCCACCAAAGCGCGCTCGCCGGCGACCGCGACCCGGGCCGGGCCCTCGGGCTTCTGGGCGAGCCTCTCCAGGGCGTCCTGCAGCCGGCGGGGCGCGCTCGCCGCGCGGGCCTGGAGCAGCGCACGGTCGGCCCACGGCCGCAGCTCGGAGCCCAGGCCCGACAAGAGCTGGCGCAGCCGGTCGCGCTGCAGCGCCGAGCGGACGGCGGCCCGAAGCCGTGCCGGATCGTCCACGGGCTTGAGCAGGAACGCGCGCGCCCCGGCCTCCAGCGCCTGGGCGACGGACTCCGGCGACGGCATCGACGTCAGCACGACGGCTTCGGCCATCCGCCGCTCGGCGCGGGCGCGGCGCGCCAGCTCCAGCCCGGTCATCCCCGGGAGGCTCTGGTCCACCACCAGGACCTGGACCGGGCGCGACTGGAGCTTGGCGAGCGCGGCGGGACCGTCGCCCGCCTCCGACAGCGCGAGGCCCTCCTCGGCGCTGAGCAGCACCTTGAGCAGCCGGCGCACGCCAGGCTCGTCTTCCACGACCAGCACGTCGCGCGCGATCGGCACCTTGGAGACGCGCTGCTTCAGCTCCGAGGTCAGGGCCGAGAGCCCTGAGCCTCGGGCCGGCCGCGGCCTGCGAGCTCGCGGTCACCGCGCGCAGCCGCACGGCGAAGGCGGTGACGTACGGCTTGGGGGGCGGGGAGAGCAGGGCCACCTCGGCGCCCCACGCGGCGAGGATCTCCTGGCAGATGTAGAGCCCCAGCCCGGTGCCGGCCTCGCCCTTGGTCGTGGCGAACGGCTCGAAGAGCTTCTCGGTGAAGTCGGGCGCGATGCCGGTGCCCTCGTCCGCCACGGTGACCACCACCAGGTCGCCCTGGCGCTCGGCGCAGAGCAGGACCGTTCCTGGCCCCTTGGCCGCCTGGGCGTCGCGGGCGTTGACGAGCAGGTTGAGCACCACCTGGACGAAGGGCTGGGCCTCGCCGATGGCCCGCCCCAGCCCGCGTGGCAGCTGCACCTCGAGCTGGACGCCGGGCGGCATCTTCGGGCACAGGGCCGCGGCGGTGCGCAGGGCCTCCTCGACGTCGAGGCCGCGCTCTCGCTCGGCCCTGGGGTCCGTCTTCTCCTCGCCTTCCTCCGGCTCCGGGCGCAGGAAGCGGCGCATCCGCTCGAGCATCGCCTCCATGCGCTCGCACTGCCCGAGGATCTCGCGCATCGACTCCGACAGGCGGTCGGCGCTGGTGGTCGGGCCGACGAGCTGGGCGAAGCCGGAGATGCTGGAGAGCGGCTGGCGCAGCTCGTGGACCAGCTCGGCGAAGGCCATCCCCACCTCGGCGAGCTTGGCGCTCTGGACCAGCCCCCGCTTGAAGTCGCGGCGCTCGCGCGAGAGCTGGAGGACGCGGTCGGCCAGGGCGCGCTCGCCGGGGCTGAGGCAGGTCAAGGACTGCGAGAGCTCCGCCTGGGCTGCCTCGTCCAGGGTCCCGGACAGGAGGCGGTCGGCCAGCTCGAGGACGCGTTGCGGGGGAGGTCTTTGGGGCACGTCCGAAGGTGTATCCGCCGCCGCCGAGGTGCGTCAACGAACGAACGCCCACGGTCTCCTGCTGAAGGTCGCTTCAATCCCGAGGGGGCTTCCAGGCACCACTCCGTGACGGTCGTGGTGTCACGCGGAGGGTCGGAGCGGGCAGAGACGGGCTTCTCCCCGGAGCAGTGAGGATACTGAGCTCCATCCGTGTATCCGTCAGCGACGGGGAGACGGGAGTGGGGCGGGGCCACGGCGCTTGTCTGGTGGTCGCGCTTGAGGTACTCGAAAGCCGTCATGCGCCTCGAATCCCAGCGCACGCTGCACCTTCCCGGAACGCCAGAAGACCTCTGGCCGCTCATCTCCGATCCATCCCGCCTGCCGGTGCTCGCCCCCGAGATCGAGGACGCCTGGCCCACCCGTGACGGGCTGGTGCGCGTGCTCGCCCGAGTCGGCCGGCGGCGGCGCGCCTGGAACGTGAAGCTGACGCTCGACGAGGCCAAGCGGCGCATCGAGCTCGAGAGCGCCACCGAGGGCGTCCGCTTCGAGCTTCGCGCCGACCTGGAGAAGGCGGGCGACGGCTCCAAGGTCCACGTGAAGATGGAGCTCGTGCCGCCCGAGGTGTGGAAGGCGGCGCCCCAGGCCGGTGGCATCCCCCGGCGGGTGGTCTACCGGCTGCTCCTGTCGGTGATGCTCTTCGTCCTGAGCGCCTTCGGCGTGGTCGAGCTGCCGGCGCTCGCGTTGCCGCCGGTGGTGGCGGCCTTCGCCTACGCCGTGGTCGGGCTCTCCTTCGTGGTCGGGGCGGCGCTGCTCTCCAGCACGCATGGCCGTCACGGCAAGCCTCGCCGCAGGCTCCTGCCCCAGCTGGGCGGCAGGAAGCCGAAAGCGGGATAGGGCGTCGCCGCAGGACCGACGCGTCGCCAGCTTGCGCTCGACATGCGCAAGCCTCCTGCTCTCGTCGCGATCGGGTCGCTGTCCCTGGTTCTGGGGCTGGGGGCCTGCCAGAAGCGGGGCGGGACGGACACGCCGCTGCGGCTGGGGTACTTCCCCAACCTGACTCACGCCCAGGCCCTGGTGGGCGACGCCGAGGGCACCTTCGCCCAGGCGCTCGGCGGGCCGAAGCACGTGGAGATCAAGCGCTTCAACGCGGGTCCCAGCGCGATGGAGGCGCTGCTGGCCGGCGAGCTCGACGTCACCTACGTCGGCAGTGGCCCGGCCATCAACGCCTACGTGCGCTCGAAGGGGGCGCTCAAGGTCATCGCCGGCTCGGCCTCGGGCGGCGCCGAGCTCGTGGCGCGCACCGCCCGGTCGGCGCAGGACCTCAAGGGCAAGAAGGTCGCGAGTCCCCAGCTGGGGAACACGCAGGACATCTCGCTGCGGTTCTGGCTGGCGCAGCACGGCCTGAAGGTCTCCACCGCCGGGGGCGGCGACGTGACCATCGTCCCGGTGGCCAACGCGGACATCCTCACCTTGTTCAAGCGCGGGGAGATCGAGGCGGCGTGGCTGCCCGAACCCTGGGCGGCGCGGCTGCTCGCCGACGGCGGCGCGCACATCCTGGTGGACGAGCGCCAGCTGTGGCCGGGGGGGCGGTTCCCCACCACGGTGCTGGCGGCCTCGACCCGAGCGCTCGAGTCCAGGCCCACGCAGATCGCGCAGGTGCTGCAGGCCCACCTGGCGCTGACCGAGCGGGCCCGGCGGGATCCGCGCTCGTTCGCGCTCGAGGCCAACCAGGCCTTTGCGGCCATCACCCGGCAGGCGCTGCCCGAGGGGGTCTTGCAGGACGCCTTCTCGCGCATCGAGCTCGACGGTCCATCCGCTGGCGCCGCAGCTCGCCGAGGCCGCCGCTCACGCCGCACAGCTGGGCTTCCTGCCCAGCGCCGACGTGTCCGGCCTGGTCGATCGCACGCTGCTCGACCGGATGTTGCCCGGCATCGGCGGCACTGGCATTGGCACCGGCGGCACGCGCTGACCTGTAGAGAAAAGAAGAGCGGGGCGGCCCTTGGAGGGGCCGCCCCGCTCAGGATTCAGCGAACTTCAAGAGACGACTACGGGCCGGCAACGCACTTGCCGGTGCCGTCGTTCTTGCACGCGGTGGTGACGCCAGGGGCAGGCACGCCGTTGCGGCAGCAGTCGAAGTCGGCGCAGTCGGTGAAAGTATTGCCGTTGTTGTCGAGGCCATCAGAACACTCATCGTTCGCGGTCGCGGCGGACGTGACCTCGCGGCCGGGGCCAGCGCAGCTTCCAAACTCGCAGGTCAGGCCCGGCAGCATGCCGCCGTCGGTGCCGGGGCGGCAGCAGCCCGGGTCGTTGCAGTCAAACTTCTTGTTGCCGTCGTTGTCCTTGCCGTCGCTGCAGGTCGCCTGCGTGTCCTCGGGCATCTTGCCGGGGCCCTGGCAGGTGATGGGCGCACACACGGTGACGCCCGGTGCCACGCCGCCGTCGGTGCCCGGCCGGCAGCAGCTGTAGTCAGCGCAGTCGATGTAGGTGTTGCCGTTGTTGTCGATGCCGTCCTTGCACAGCTCGTCGGTGTTCTCGGGGAGCGAGGCGTCCCTGCCCGGCGCGACGGTGCCGGCGTCGCGCGTGCCGCCGCCGCAGGTGCCGGCAGTGCAGACGTTGATGCCCTGGGCGGGCACGCCGTACTTGCAGCAGTCGAAGTCGTCGCAGTCGGTGAAGGTGTCGCCGTCGTTGTCGATGCCGTCCTTGCACAGGTCGTCGGTGGTCTCGTTCGGGCCGGTCGAGCCGGCGTCCTTCGGGGCGACGGTGCCGGCGTCGCGCGTGCCGCCGCCGCAGGTGCCGGCAGTGCAGACGTTGATGCCCTGGGCGGGCACGCCGTACTTGCAGCAGTCGTAGTCGTCGCAGTCGCTGTGGCCGTCGCCGTCGTTGTCGATGCCGTCCTTGCAGAGGTCGTCGGTGTTCTCCTTGGTGTCGCCGGCGTCGAACTTGACCAAGCCGCCGGCATCGCGCACGCCGCCGCCGCAGGTGGGGGCAGTGCAAACGGTGATGCCGTCGGCCGGAACGCCGAACTTGCAGCAGTCGTGGTCGGCGCAGTCGGTGTAGCCGTCGCCGTCGTTGTCGATGCCGTCCTTGCAGAGGTCGTCGGTGGTCTCCTTGGTGCCACCGGCGTCGCCAGTCACGACCACCGAGCCGTCGGGCTTGGCCACGGGGCCCGCGTCAGCGCGCACGAGCTGGCCGCAGGTCTGGTCGCAGACGCTGATGCCCTGCTTGGGGCCGTTGTCGCAGCAGTTGGTGTCTTCGCAGTCCTTCTTGCCGTTCCCGTCGTTGTCGACGCCGTCGGCGCAGGTCGTGTCGTCGTCCTCGAGGACGACGGCCCCGACGCAAGCGCTGGTGTTGAGCGAGCAGTTGTCGTTGCAGGTCAGGCTGCCGCTGGCGAAGCCCTCGGTCTGGCAGGTCTTGTTGTTGAGGTTGGCCTTGTCGCACTGCTCGTTGCTGTCGATGGCGCTGTTGCCGCAGTTGGCGCCCGGGGTGCAGTTGCTGAAGTTGAAGGTGCAGTTGCTCTTGCAGCCGAGGTTGCCACCGCCAAAGCCTTCAGTGACGCAGGTCTTGCTGTTGAGGGCGTCGCCATCGCACTGCTCGTTGCCGTCGATGGTGCCGTTGCCGCAGGGATTGGCGGTCCCGGAGTCCTTCTTCTCGACGCCGGTGTCCTTGGTTGCGCCGCCAGTGTCGGGGTCGTTGGTGGCGGGGCCGGGACAGCCGGCGAGGCCGACGACCATCAGGGACGCGGCTGCCAGGTGAGACAAGAAACGGAGCTTCATTGCGTTACCTCGGAATGAGTTCGCCCCCGACGGCCGGGGGCGAGCGTGCGTTGAAGACTCTGGTTCGGAGGGAAGAGCGACAGCGACCGAACCAAAGCCGTGTGTTGAAGGAAAACCTTTACAGGTTCCCGTCAGATTTGGGAAGCGACCGTTAGGGAACGGTGAGCTTGCCCGAAGCCAGGTCGGCGCCGAACTTCTCGAGGAAGTCGATCTGCTCGGGGATGGCGAGGCCGAAGGTCTTGGCCTCGGCGATGGCCTTCTCCGCCGACCAGCCCTCCACCGCCATCCGGTAGCAGGCGGTGGCCACGCCGGTGCGGCCCTTGCCGGCCTCGCAGTGGACGTAGCAGGGCTGGTTCGCGGGATCCTTCGCAAAGTTCAAAAAGGCCAGCATTTGCGCCTCGGTAGGCGCGGTGTTGTCGATGATGTTCAGGTGGAGCGCGTTGAGGCCGTTCTTCTGGGCGCCCGCCGAATCCATGTCGTTCTCGGCGCAGAGGTTGACCACGCCCTTGAAGCCGCGGGCCTTCAAGTCCTCCATCTGGCCGCCTTCCAGGCGCGAGCCGCGGGTCAGCCCTGGCGAGACCTGGAACTGGTAGGGCTTGACCGAGTACTTCAGGCCCATCATCTCGGCGAAGCCGATGGAGGCGCCGCCGATGTCGGTGAAGGAGTCTTTGACCTCGAGGGCGGCGTTCTTGAGGGCGGGACCGATGGGCTTGCCGGCGTCGTGCGCCTTGTCGACGTCCTTGACCGCCTTGGCGACTTCCCTTGCCTCGTGGGCGAGAACGCGTCCCAAGCCATGGAAAACGTTGCCGATTTTGTTGGTCATTGGCGTACCCTCGGAAGCGTGTGGAGAGGATTATCCGACGAAAAGGCGAGAAGTTGCGCCGTCTTGGACCGAGCGCCTGATCAGCCGGAGCCGTTGAGTTCGAAGAGGCCTGAGGCGAGGATGGCGAAGCCGAGTGCTGGATCTCGCGGAGGGGCCCACGTGAGCGACGCTGAGAGCTTCGAGGTCGTCTTCGAATCCCACGACCAGGTCGAGACGGAGATCGCCGCCGACCTGCTCGAGAAGAACGGGCTGACCCCGCGGATGCTGGGGTCGCGCAACGCCGCGCTGCTGGGCGCCGCCAACTTCGCGTTCCTGCTCAAGGTCGAGGTCCCTACTGACCAGGTCGAGCGGGCCCAGGACCTGCTCGGTGCCTTCATGCAGGAGCAGCAGGAGGCTCCGGAGATCGCCGAGGAGGAGTGGAAGGCAGGCTCGCCGGAGGACGATGGCGCCGCCTCGACTCCAGCCGAGCCCGCGCCGCCGGCCGAGACCGCGGCGACCCCGGGCGCGGACGCCAGCCCGGAGAAGCCGTCCGAGAGCGATCTGGTGAATCCGCCGCCGGCCTCGAGCCGCTCGCCGGTGCTGGCGCCCATCGCCGGGCTGCTGGCGCTGATGGTGACGCTCTATGCGCTCTCCGGGAGGACGACGGTCGAGGTGGAGGAGCTGGGCGGCGTGCGCGGCTGGCCGGCGCCGGGGGAGCTGTACCGCCTGGTCACCGCGAGCTTCCTCCACTTCGATCTGGGGCATCTGCTGTCGAACGCGGAAGGCCTGGTCGTGTACGGCTGGGCGGCCATCGCCTTGTTCGGCCTGGGGCGGACCGCCTTCGCCTTCATGACCTTCGCGCTCGCCGGAGGTCTCGCCTGCACGCTGCTGGTGGGCGAGCACTCGCTGGCGGCCGGCTCGTCGGGGTGCGTCTTCGGCCTGACGGCCATGGTCCTCGCAGGCAAGTTCCGCCAGGCGCGAGCGGAGAAGGTCGCCGGCTGGCGCGGGCGCATCAAGGTCCTGGGCTGGGCCGCGTTCGTCGTCCCCTCGGCGCTCTTCTTCAGCTACGTCATCCACTTCGCGGGGCTGCTGTCCGGGGCGGTGCTGGGCGCGACGCTGGCCATGGCCCCCGCCAACGAGGAGCAGCCGGCGCTCGTCCGCCGCGGCAAGTGGTTCGCCGGCCTCGCCGTGGCGCTCTTCCTGCTGCCGTGGGGCCAGCGGATCGCTGCCGGGTTCTATTCGCCGTGCCGGACCGGCAACGTCGGCCGGTGCGCCGCCGCTTGCGACCGCGGGGACTTCGCGGCCTGCCACCAGGTGGGCCTCAAGCGCCTGGAGCAGGAGGCCGTGACCCCGAGCGAGCGCCACGTTCGCGCCCTTGAAGAAGGGCTGTGAAGGCGGGCTGGCCGACGCCTGCGCCGACTACGGCCTCGCCCTCGACGTCGTGGCCCTCCATAACGACGCGGACGCGATGCTGGCCCGGGCCTGCGACGGCTCGAGCGCCAAGGGCTGCACCGAGCTGGCGCGGCGAGTGCGAGAGAGCGATCCCGAGCGGGCGCTGCAGCTGCTGACCCGCGGCTGCCAGGCGGGGAGCGCGGACGGGTGCCTGCGCCTGGGGCTCGAGGTCATGTGGCGCCGCGGGGCCGGCGCGGACGAGGCTGCGGCGAAGGCCTTCCGCGCAGCCTGCGACAAGGGCGAGCGGCGCGGCTGCGACCTCGTGGGCGCCCGCCAAGTGCGGCCGGAGCTGACCCTGCGGTGCCTCGACGGCGACGAGCGCGCCTGCCGCGAGGTCGACCGCGACGCCGACCGCGATGCGCCGCTCCTGCGCCGGCGAGTCGACCCGCCGGAACCGTACCCGCGCCTGCCGACGCCGTTCAGCTTCCTGTGAAGACACTCCAGCGGCTGTTCCATAGGGAAGCTGCCGACCTCGAAACGCGGGCTGAAAAGGAGGCCGAAGATGGAACTGCGCCGCACTGCAAGCCGCCTCGTGCGCCTGCGCTCGCCCGAAACGAGCCGGTGGCGGGTGTACGAGGTGGATGCCGAAGCTCGAACTGGCCGTCGTGCAGCGTCTGAACGACCTCGCCTTCGAGCACGGCACGCAGGTCGTGTCCGTCTGCGCCGGCCACGCCGCCGATGCGACCTTCGACGACGAGGGCCTCTACGCCGACGTGAGGTTCGCCATCTTCTACCCGAGGTGGGATCGACTCGCGGCCCAGCAAGCGCGCATCTGCATCGAGGCGCTGGCCCGCAGGTGCGCCGCTCCAGACACCATCATCGAGGTCGTCCACGAGCCGGACCTCGATCGGCGCTCGACCCGGCGTGAGTATCGCTTGGGACGGATGTGGGCAGTCGTTCACCATGCCCGGCCAACGGCGGAGGCGCCGGAACTTGCTCAGGAGTGGTGGCACCGGCTCGTGGAGCGTCTGGCAGACCACGGGCCGTAGCCCGCGATGACCTCGGCCCGAGGTCCAGTGCCTGCCGGATGTCAGAAGACCGATCCAACCTTCAGCAGGGCCAGGAGCCGGGTGCCGTCCATCCCGGGCGTCACTCCGCCGGCTGCTCCACGCGTCTCGCCCTCTTGGGTCAAGGTGATGGTGAACTCGACGTTGGCGTCGGTCTGCGCGGCGCGGCCGCAGGCCCGTCGGCGCCACGTTGGCGAAGATGCGCACCTGGTCGTAGTTGGCTCGGTCATTGGATGCAAGCGAGCGAGATCACTCGGGAGGCGGCACCGTAGAATGCGACGCGGTGAGGAAACCGGAGACAGCGAGGCTGGTCAGGTCAGTGGGGAGCCCTTGAACAACCTGAAGGCACGGCGCCTTGCCGGCGTGGGAGTGGTCGCGGCTGTCGTCGGAGCACTGCTCCTTTTCTCGTCCAGGGAGCGGACGCCCGAGTCGACGTCCGTCGCGCTTGCTTTCGACGCCGCACGCCTCGAGACGACGGCGCCGCCAATGCGCGCGGAGGTCACCGCAAGGTCGCCGCGGACCGACGAAGGCGCGATTCGGGTCTTCGTGCTCCACGCAGGAGTTCCGCTCGACAGTGGCGAGGTACGCCTCTACCGCCTCCAGAACCAGCAGTTCCAAGCCGCAGGCAAGGCGCCGATTACTCAGGGCATGGCCGCACTTGCCGCGGAGCCGGGCGACTACCTTGTCGCCGCGCATGCCGAAGGCTTCGCGCCACGCCGTGTACGCGCCCTCCGCCCCTCCGGTGCCGCTGACACACGGGTCACGGTTGAGCTCTCCAGGGGCGCAGAGCTCCGCGGCCGAGTTGTGGGGAAACCGCACAACGACCCTGTCCCTCTCGCCGAGGTATTTCTCGAGCTACGCGCTGAGCTGAGCGAAGCGGACGTCTGGGAGATCGAGGGAGGGGAAGGGGACGAGTCCAGGTTGCCAGCCGAGGAGAGGCCTGTCGCAATCAGCGACCCGAAAGGCGTGGTGATCTTCAAGGACCTCGCTCGCGGGTGGTACGACGCCACTGCGATAGCCACCGGGTATGCGGAGAGCCAAGAACGCGTCGAGGTTCCACGCCAAGCGGAGTGGGTGATCGAACTCGGGCCCGCGTCATTCGTCACGGGGCGCGTCCTCGACGACACAGGCACTGGGGTCGCCGAAGCCGAGGTCACCGCTCGCGCTGAAGGCAGGTGGCGGGCTCGGGTCGAGAGGCCTTACGCGGCGGTCACGGGGCCAACGGGCGCGTTCTCCATGGAGGTGGCCGGCGGCGCATATTGGCTCTCTGCCCGCAAAGGAAGCTCGGTCGGCAGCCTCTCGGAGGTTGTAGCCGTGGGCCGAGGAGCGACTCGCTCCGAGATCGAGATCCGTCTGGGCCCGCAGGGAACGATTGCCGGGACGGTCGTTGCCGCTGCTTCCAAGGCACCGATCGCGGACGCATCCATCGAAGTGACCGATGTGCGCACGAGATCCAAGGTTGCCACATCCACTACCGACCTCTCCGGTGCCTACCGGGCCGAGCAGCTTCCGATGGGGCTCTACACGGTTCGCGTCTCGAGCAAGGGCTTCTCGCCGGAGTCGCGGGACAACATCGGCCTGCTAGCGGGAGGGAACTTCGCTGCGAGCTTCGAGCTCGAGGCGGCGGGCTCGATCGAGGGTACGGTGACAGACGCTCTCAGAAGGCCCGTGGCGGGAGCGCTGGTCCACGTCCGTCGTAACGACGCAGCAGCTCGGACTGATGACGCCGGGCACTATCGGCTCGATGGAGTGCGCTCAGGCGAGACCCAGGTCGTCGCGAGCTCTGAGGCGCCGCTTCTCACGGCCTACGGGTCCGTCGAGGTCAAACCCGGAGAGGTCGCCCACCTCGACCTTGCTGGGGAGGCGCTGGGAATACTCCAAGGGAAGGTCACCGACTCCGAAGGCAAGGTCCCCGCCCAGGGCGCGATCGTGTTCGCGCGGACGATTGAGCACCGGACGCGGGAGTGGCGAGTCGATGTGGGAGCAGACGGCACGTATCGCTTCGAGCTGCCTGCTGGCAATTTCTTCATCGGGGCGCGCTCCTCGACCCCGAATCGCGACGACCCGTCCGCATTCCAGATGGCAGAGATCGCCTCGGGCGAGACAAAGACGATCGACTTGACCCTGCGGCGCGACGACGAGGATGGGCCTGTGCTGGTGCAGGGCACGGTGATGGAAGCCGATGGCGTTCCCTCCCAAGGAGCCTGGGTATCCGTTCAGCCTGAGCGTGGCCGGGTGGAGGGCTGGCTCCAGGGTATGTCGGACGAGGTCGGCCACTTCGTCGTCCACCAGGGCACCAGCAAGGTGGAAGGCAATCTCACCGTCACGGCCCAGAATGGTGGGCGATCGGCAACGGCCAAGGCAGTTCGGCAAGGGACCCGTTCGCTGGTGATCACCCTCGCCCCAGGGGGAACGCTGCGAGGGCGAGTGGTCGGCGCCGAACCAGTCTCCGGCTTCAGGCTTAAGGTGGAGGGGCTGGAGGGCACTGCGGCCCACGCAGAGGCTGAGTTCGCGGGTTCGCTGTTTGAGCTGCAGGATCTCGGCGCTGGCCGCGCGCGCGTGACGGCGACGACCGACTCACTGGGGGCGGGTAGCGCCGTCGTCGAGGTGCGGTCCGGGACCGTGGTCGAGACCGAGGTCGTCCTCCGTGTCACCGGGAAGGTGGTCGGTCGCGTTCTCGACGGAAAGACCAAGGCGCCGTTCAAGGAGTGGTGCGCGGTACGGGTCGTCCCGCGAGGTGGCGAGGATCGACCGACCGCGAGCGAAGACTGCGATTCAGATGGGCGGTTCAGCGTGGAGAACCTGAGCTTCGGCACGTACCTGGTGCAGGTGCATTCCGAGCAACGTTGGGCAGAGCGATCGCTCGTCGTCAGCTCGTCGCAAGCGGTCGACCTTGGGGACATCGTGCTGGATGAGCTGCCCAGAGGACGGATTGGCATGGGACTCGACGACCGGAACGATGGGGTCTACGTCGGCAACGTCGAGGCCGGCAGCCCGGCGGAAAAGGGCGGTGTCGAGGTCGGGGATCGCATCGTCGCGGTGAACGGCACGCCCGTCTTCACCTCGGGAGAGGTGGTGCCCCGAGTCCGAGGAGACGTGGGCACCACCGTGAGGCTCACCACCAGCCGCGAGGGCAAGGAGCGGACCTTCGAGCTGCAACGGGTGCAGCTCGACAAGTGACGGCAATCCTCTCGCCAGCTCTTGCGGCGAATGCGGCGAATGCGGCGAAGACGCGGCGCAGAGTTCGAGCGGCCAGGAGGGCAGCGGCTGCGGGCATGCGTAGACTCCTGGGCAAAGGGCCTCCTCATGTCCCCGATCGCTCGCGCCCGCCCTCGAAGGACCTTTGGGCATGGCCTCGCGCTGCTGGCCTTGTTGCTTGCGAGCATGCCCAGCGCGAGCAGCCGTGCGGCCGACCCGGAGTTCGGCCCCACCGACGTCCCGACCGTCTTCTTCGTCAGCAAGAGCGACGACCGCAATCGCGTCGACTACGGCATACGGCTGGACGCGGCCTGCAACCCGGAGGGCAAGGACCCGGTGGTCGCCTACTGGCGGGAGTTCGAGAACTCGCCGGTGACGACTCACGGGCTCAACCTTCCCGAGCGCGAGTATGCCTACGGGGTCGCCGAGCAGGAGGAGCTGCCGCGCAGCCAGGCCGGGGCGCAGATGCGGGTCAGGATCAAGGCGCTGTCCCGCGACATCGTGCTCACCACCTTCAAGGACGCCCGGGGGCAGTGCCGGGCCGTGGCGACCACGACGGTGGCCCGGGTGCCTGACGCCGTCCTGGAGAGCGTCTACCTGTCGCTGCGAAAGCCCCGGGACGTGGCGTACCTCGACATCCACGGACTCGACCCCAGGACCGGCCAGCGGATGATCGAGCGCATCGTGAACTGAGCACGACCTCCCCGCGGACGGCACGGTCGCCGTGAGCGTCAAGCTCGGTTGGCGACGAGGGGCCCCCCAGCCAGCTCTGTACCTTCGGAGCGGACGGCCATGACGCCTGCGCGGAAGTCGGCAGCGTGGGTGCGGTGCTGGTCGAGGGGACGCGCACCTGGCTGGTCGGGCCCGAGGGGCTCTCCATGCGCGAGGAGGGGAAGGCGTGGACCCTGGTGGCCTCGGGGGAGGTCATGGACCTGCGCGCGCGCGAGGGCGGACGCGTCGCCTACCTCCAGATGGTCCGCAGCACCCTCGGCGGCGAATCCGGCCGGTTCCTGGCGGTGCTCGGGGCGTCCGGTGAGAAGGAGCGGCGATTCGACGACGTCTTCGAAGTCGTGGGCCTTCCGCCAGAGGCCTCTGATGGGTCGGCGTGGACTACCAGAGCGACGGCTCCTGCCGTGGCAGCGGCTCGAGCTACTGCCAGGAGACGCTGCTCTGGGCCCAGTTCCTCGTCCGTAGCGTCGGCGACACCCTGGTCGAGGTCGGCCACCTGGACGCCACTCCTGGCGACGACCTGTGGCGCCACCACCGCGAGCTGCCGCTGGCCGACGGCTCGCTACGCGTGGAGGTGGGCCCCGAGGTCTACACGATCCCGGCCCCCTGACCGCGGCGGGGTCTCCCTTCCGCGTGGCGTGCTCGTCGAGCACGCCGTGCGGCCAGGGCTCGTACCTGGACTGCCTGGAGGGCACCTGCCGTGCCGCCGGGGACGTCGGCCAGGAGTGCGGGGTCGCCCGCCGCTGCAAGCTCGACCTCTGCTGCGACGCAGGGACCTGGACGTGCCGGGAGCGAGTTGCCCCAGGCCAGCCGTGCGACGCCCTCGCCCAGCCCTGCACCCTCGGCTTCGTCCGCCCTACCGACACCAAGGAGTGCGTGCAGCCCGAAGTCGGCCAGGCTTGCGGCGCGGTGACCTGGACGGCAGGTCTGCGCGCGCCCGGGCTCGGGCAAGTGGCCGCACGTGTGGCCAGCTCGGCACCCGTCGGGGACTTTTGACGGCGCGCCGTCGGCATGACAATTCCTTACCCATGAAGCGGGCCCCCCGCCGGTCCAAGATCGCGTGCAGCATCGACTCTCGGCTGCTGGAGCGCGTCGAGCGAATCCGGGCGAGCACCGGAGAGAGCCGCAGCGCCGTCATCAGCCGCGCCCTCGCGGCCCTGACCGCCGAGGAACACCACGGCGCCCGGGTCGAGCGCTACCGCCAGGCCTACCTCGAGCATCCCGAGGCGGCAGACGAGCTCACGGCGGCAAGGCGACTGGCCAGGCGGGCGCTGACGGGACTGGCCTGGGACGACGGCCCGTGAAGCGAGGCGAGATCTGGTGGGCCCATGTCGACAAGCGGCGGCCTGTCGTACTGGTTTCCAGGGACGAGGCAACGACGTCCGCGCCCTCGTCATCGTGGCTCCTGCCAGCACGACCGTGCGCGGGTATGCCGTCGAGGTGAAGCTCGGCAAAAAGCAGGGGCTGCCTCGGAATTGCGTCATCAACTGCGACTGGCTCGTGACCCTGCCCAAGGCCGACCTTGTGGAGAGAGTGGAGGGGATGTCCGGCGCGAAGCTGCGCGAACTCGACGACGCCCTTCGATTCGCACTCGGCCTGAACGACTGAGCCGTCTGCGACCCTGGTTGTTCCCCAGCAGCTCGTTGAGTGGTGAGTGAGTCGGGCGCGGCACGCCTCACTGCCCCGGCACGGTGAAGTACCGAATCACGATCTCGCTTCCGGGCAACGGCGTCGTCTGGATGTCGAAGCGCACCGCGTTGGCTGCCTCGTCATAGCGCCACACCCTCGCCCCTGCAGCGTCGAGCGCCGGCACTTGCGCCCCGTTGACGCTCACCTCGATCGCTCCTCTTCCCAGGTCCGGTCGCGTCGGCAGCGTGAACCGTAGACGCATCCCAGAGGCTGCCTCTGCCAGCAGCTCCGCGTTGTCCCGCCACCGCTGATGCCAGGCCTCCTGCCAGGTGGCTACACACTCAGGATGCGTCATTGGATCGCAGGGGCTGCACGAGTTGCCGAGCGTGCCTTGCGTGAGTTCTGCGAACGCCTGACACGGCAGTGACTCCAGCTCGAGAACGTGCTGATAGATCGGGCCCTCTTGTTGCTCGCACGTCGTAGACCCTTCACGTCGCATGCAGCCGAAGCTTAGGCCGCCGGGGAATCCGCCCAGCTCCATGAAGGCTTTGGCGAGTTCGCCGGCATTCCGCGGGTGGGGCTCGTAGGGAGGAAACTGGTCTCCGATGACTGGTTGGTGATTGTGGTATCGGCTGTCGAAAGGGTCGCTAGACCAGCTCTGCCAAAGGACATTCAGCAGCAGAGCGAGTCGCGCACCTGGGCGGCGAAAACCTGCGTTGGGCCCTGAAGCCAGCGGAGGCGTGAGCGCGCGCCACAAGACCAGGTCCCAGAAGTCAGCATACCTTTTGGTGCTCCTGAGTCCCTCGGCCGTGCAGGAGATGAGTGGAGAGCAGGGGGGGGCGATTTTGTGCGCAAGCTTGGCCGCCAGATCCGGTGTCGCGCTCGTAAGTACGGCCTCAGGTGACGCACCATCGACGTAGAAGCGTCCCGTTACCGAAGGATCCGACCGAAACGCCACGACGTCCGGCAGATGGATGACCGCTATCTGATAGTCGTTCCCGGAACGGTCCAGCAACGCGAGGATGGTAGGGACCTGCGAGGCCAGCTCCTCGATGTCGTATGAGCCCTCCCACGGGTCCAACTCCGTCGCGCGATACCCCGCCGACGCGTCCGGCTCGACGTAGAAGAGGATGTCAACGCCGTCTCCGCCGCCCTGGGTGAACCTGACCTCGGTCGACGCGCTCGGGTCAGCCTTGCCATTGAGAGGGAGGACGTAGCGCAACGAGCGGCCGCCACGCACCAGGTCCAAGGCGACCGTCGCCTGGAACTGCCCGGCCTCGGTCGGGGCGAAGCGCACACCAAAGGGCCGGGTGTTGTTGAGGGTGGATCCTCTCTCGATGTAGGTCCATTCATCGTCTTTGGGGATTTCCACTCCGCCAGGCGGGAGCGGCTCGCCGAGTTTCTGCTCGAACTCGAAGCCCCCCTCCGGCGCACGCAGGGTCACCGAGGTGAGCGTTGCCGTCTCGAGGCACAGGTTCGCCAGTTGCGGGCTGACCTGGGCGCTCCGCTCACCGGGCACCAGCGTCCCGAAGTCGAGCACGCCGGGCAGCAATACCAGGCAGGCTTGGCCACGAGCCCCTCTCACCTGGGCCTCGATGCGCGGCGCCGTCGAGCTTGAGATGCTCGCACGCAGCAGCCCGGTCAACGGGATGGTGTCGTAGTCAGGTGGCGCCTGGGGTGAGAGCCGAACCGGCAGCCTCAACGTGCCCCGAGGTGCCAGCCCCACCGTTTCGTTCGGCGCCTCGATCGAAAACCCTTCAGTGGCCCCCTCGAGTTCGAAATCGCTGAGCAGGCACTCACCGTCACCGACATTCTTCACGAGGAACTCCAGCGTCCGCGGTGAACTCTCGTGCACGATCCCGAAGTCCAGTGACGGCGTCAGCACCTCGAATTCGCACGACGCCACGCCGACGACATCGGCTGAAACCGGAATGCGCGTCTCCGGCTGGCTGCGATCGTTGGAGTAGATCACCAATGTGGCTCGCTTCTGCCCCGGCGATGTCGGAACGACCCGCACCCCCGCATCGAGCCAGTCGCCCGTCACGATGGGCGGTGACTGCCCGCTTCCCGGCAGAACGAGTTCGATCTCCTCGGCGGAGGTTCCAGGAGACTCCACCTCGACACGGTAGAAGGGCGGGCCATAGCTGCCCGCATTCTCCGTACCCAGCCGGAGCGCCGCAGCGAGTTCCTCGCCCGGCAGCGCGTATCCGCCGTTGCCGATTCGCAGCGGCCTCTCTCTCCACAGCCGAGCGCCTTCCACAAACGCTGTCCGTCCAAAGGCGATCGATAGAGGGTCCGCAATTAGCTTGGGACCCCCGCCAGCAGTCCGGACTGGGATTGCTCCGGTGTCCTGCCCTGGCACGTCGAACTCGAGGTCCAGACGAGCGGTCTTCGACCCCAGGCTCGTCGGGCTGCACTGCACGGTTCGGACGGCACTCTCGCCGCCTGCCAGCACCAAGGGACCCGTCCAGTCCTCCGCCGGAAGGCGGAAATCCGATTCCAGCGTTCCCTCTCCCGTCGGCGTCAGCCGAGCCGACAGCACTCGCGCGGTCTCGGTCCCCCGATTGACGAACGTCACCGGCCGCGATGCCCTCAGCCCCACCGGCACATACCCGCAGTCCAGAACCTCGGGGCTCCAGCCGACGATGCGCTCCTCCCCGCGACCTTGAAGACGCACGAAGGTGCCCGGGCACACCTCTCCGAAATCAAGCGGCGCCTCGAGACCGAAGCTCCCCGTCGCCGAAGGCCGGAAGCTCACCACGATCTCCGCCGCGGTGCCTGACGGGGCCGTGATCGGCAAGGCTGTCTCGAAGCGAAACGGTGTGCCCTCCAGCGTGAATCCGGCCGGCGCACGCACCGTGAGCGGCGAGCTGCCTGGATTGGCGATCACGAACGACTGCATCCGCCTGCCACCGACAAGCTGTGTGCCGAAATCCACCAAGTCCGGACTGGGCCGAGGACAGGCCAGCGCTCTGGCGGAGAGGCGCAGGACAACCGTGCCCTCGGCTGCCTCCGCGCCGGAGGCGGTAAGCCGCACCACCGCATGGTAGTTGCCGCCGGCTGAAGGTTCGGCCGAGGGATCCAGAGCAAACCACACGGTCGCCGTGCGCTCGCCACCGGGTTCAATCGACTCGTCCAGAGGGAGTTTGAGGGTGAAGGGGCGCTCGAAGTCGGGAGCGTCGCCCTGAGCCACGGGGCTGCCTTCCACGAGCTCCACTGAGACCAGGCGGACCGGGACGCGGCCGAGGTTGCTGATGAGTAGCGGGCGGCCCACCCGTTCGTCTGGGTAAGCCTCGCCAAGATCGATCGCCGCCTCATGCGCGTAGGCACCCCCCGGGACCATCACTGCGAGTTCGCCTCCGATGGCGTGCGTCTGATCGCCGCCGCAGGTGCATCCACCTGCGGCCATGGCGGCAAGGACAGCCAGCGAAAGGGCAAGGTCCACACGAGCCATCGCGCCTCACCTCTCTGCGGCGGCGCCCGGTCGACCGGGCGCCGCCGCTCATCGAGCCGCGCCCCGACGTCCTACCGGAACTTCACGGTGCCCGCCCCTGCGATATTCGCGTTCCAGAGGTACGAGTCGCCCAACTGCTTGATGCCGCCGCCCTCAATCGAGCCCAAGTCATCCCATGCCCCACCCTGAAACGCGTTCGCTTTCTGGAGCCGAAATACCAGCCCACTGCATTGGGGTCGCGCGTGATGCTTCGCCGGCCGCCAGCAGTAGCTGGGCCGAACGACTGGATATTGTCGGCGAGGACGGCGGTTGGGCGTGAAGAATTCCGAGAAGCTTCATCGAGCAGCTCATGTCAGGCGCGGTGGCTGGATCTGTGACCACTCCGTACAAGCTGCTGCTCTTCCCCTCTCTGAGAAGTATTCCGCGCGAAGTGAGCGCTGTCGCCGCTGGGCTCGACGACGCGCAGATCGAGGTCGGTGCCGTCGGTGTCCCAGGTGTGCAGGATCTGCAGGTCCGTCGGCGGAACGTTGGCGAAGAAGCGACGACCTCCGAATGGCCCGGCTCATCGCCGCGCCCGCCCGAGACCTGGTACACGCCGAGGACCTGTCCCACGTGTGCCAGGTCCCTCCCTCTGGAACCTGGAACCCGCCCCGTCGCGCCCGCCCGAGACCTGGTACACGCCGAGGACCTGTCCCACGTGTGCCAGGTCCCTCCCTCTGGAACCCGCCCCGTCGCGCCCGCCCGAGACCTGGTACACGCCGAGGACCTGTCCCACGTGTGCCAGGTCCCTCCCTCTGGAATTCCCGCCCCGTCGCGCTCGCCCGAGACCTGGTACACGCCAAGGACCTGCTACACGTGTCGCAGGTCTCCCAGGCCCCGTCGATCCACTCCGCGCTGGCAAGGTGCTGAAGGCGCTCGGTTTGGCCAAGGGGTAGCCGGCTCGATGGCGTGATGCGTCGCCACCTCTAGCTTTGGCCTCGGGAGGATTCCATGTACGCATCGATCAGGCGCTACGAGGGCGTGACGGACCCGGTGCAGGCGGCGGAGCGGGTGAAGGAGGGCTTCGTGCCGCTCATCAGCGACATCGATGGATTCGTGGCGTACTTCTGGGTGGACGCTGGCGGTGGCGTGATGCTCTCAACGAGCGTCTTCGACAGCCAGGAAGCCGTGGAGGAGTCGAACCGGAGGGCGAGCGCCTGGGCGAAGGAGAACCTCTCGGGGGTGCTGCCCAGCGCGAAGATCACGGAGGGCACGGTGGTGGCCGAAGCCCTGGGCGCGGCGGTCCCCAGCCGCCCGCCGTTGGTGGAGGAGCACGGGGCGCCTCTGCACTGAGGGCCCGCCGAGAGAGCGTCGAGGCTCACGGCCCGGCGAGGTACTGGACGCGCAACTCGATGAAGTCGAAGGCGACCGCCGATTCCTGATTCCTGCGCGCAGATCGGGCCGGCCCCGGTGCCGCCGGAGGCGCCAGCGGGTCGGCACTGGAAGGCTATCTCGCTCGGGTTGCCGCTCAACAGGCACGCGAGGCCTGCCGCGGCACCGGCTCGAGCTACTGCCGGGAGACGATGCTCTGGGCCCAGCTCCTCGTCTCTAGCGTCGGCGACACCCTGGTCGAGGTCGGCCACCTGGACGCCACTCCTGGCGACGACCTGTGGCGCAACCACCGCGAGCTGCCGCTGGCCGACGGCTCGCTGCGCGTGGAGGTGGGCCCCGAGGTCTACACGATCCCGGCGCCCTGACCGCGACGGGTCTTCCTTCCGCGCGCATCGGAGGCCGTCGCGTACCCGATGGGGTCCTCGCGCAAACCGCGGTCGGGGAGCAGCTCGGAGCAGGTTGCCCGAGCGCAACCTCGACCGACGCCGCTCAGCTCGGGTTCATCCGCCAGAGCGCGAAGTTGAGCGCCGCCGCGTAGGACACCCACAGCAGGTAAGGCAGGAGGAGGGCCGCCGCCAGGCGCCTGACGCGCCAGAACAGGACGCCCACCGCGACGATGAGCACCCAGAGCGCCACGAGCTCTCCCAGGGCGAGTGCGATGTCTCGCAGCCGGAAGAACAGCCAGGTCCATGCGGCGTTGAAGAGCAGGTGGACGACGAACAGGCCCAACGGCAAGCCGACCTTCTTGCGCGAGCGCTCCCGCCACACGAGCCAGGCGGAGACGCCCATGAGCACGTAGAGGACGACCCAGACCGGCCCGAAGACCGAAGCGGGCGGCGCCCACGCCGGCCGCTCGAGACGCAGGTAGAACGGCCCTTCGCCTCCGCCCCCCAGCAGGTTGGCGACCTGCCCGGCGGCCAGGGTTCCGCCAACCCACAGCACCAAAGCCAACCCCGTCCTCATCGCTCACCTCGCGCGCCCGGATGGGCCTGCCGGCCGGTCGAGTGCAGAAGAAAGCTACTGTGGCCAAGGGCTCGAAGGCGGCGGGGCGTCGAGCAGCGCTACGGAGGCTTCACGCGCACCGCGCCTGCCCGCGCCCTTGTCCCGGTGCCCCTCGGCGCGGCGAGGTCGCGAGTCTTCTCGCCGGCTGCTGCTGCCTGAGGTGAGGCCGCGAATGGTCGCCCAGCCGCTCCTCACTTCACGCTGCGCTGGACGCCGCGCTTCGTCTCGAAGTGGAGCAGCGGACCCTCCGCAGAGGTTCGCATCACCTCGAACAGCGCCCCGAGCGGCCCGACGATTGCCGAGGCGGGCGCGTCGTTGCGGGGCCGTCCCTGCAGGACCAGGCGTTTCTTCGTGGCGGTCAGGCCCGCGATGACGAAGAGCTCCAGCACGGGAGCCGCGCGCTGGACCTCGAGGGCCGAGAGGCTCGAGACGAAGAGCTCGTCCCACAAGGTCAGGCGCGCCTGGATGGCCTTCAGCTCCGGGAAGCTCGGAGTCCATCATGGCCAGAAGGCCGGGAGCGGCCTCCTCCAAGGCCGCCAGCTCCTGCCGCGTGTTCTCGAGCAGCTGGCGCTCCTGCCCGACCCGCGTCAGGTCCCACCTCAGCTTGTCAGGGTAGGGGACCTTCGCGACCGGGCCTCGGCGCACCACCTTCGGCGCGCTGGGGGCAGTCACCCGGGGCAGGAGCAGTGCCTCGACGCGCGCGGCGTCCGGCTCGACCGCCGCTTCGAGCAGGATGAGCCGTGCGTCGTCGACGGCGCGGGCCAGCTCGACCACCTCGGCGGCCCCGCCGCGCCGGGTGAGGACCACCCTCCGGGCGCCGTCGGGCTCGGGTTTCACGTCGAGCTTGGCGCCCAATCGGTCCGCCAGTGGTGCCAGCAGCTCCGCCTCCGCCGTCAGCAGGCCGCGGTTCGCGGAGGCCTGGACGAGCAGCTCGCGGTCCTTCTGGTAGGCGTCGAGGTTGTCGAGGACGACCCGCGCCATGACGAGCCGCTCTTCCAACCGGTGACGCTCGGCGACGAGGCGCTCGCGCTCGTCTCCGTACCCGGCGACTTCGAGGCCGCCCACTGCCACCACGAGGCCCAGGAACCCGGCGACCGCCAGCAGGACGAGCGCCACAACGACTGCGAGGCCCACCTTCGTCGCCCTTCGCATCGAGGCTCCTTCTCCGTCTGGTAATCCGTCCCGCCGCGCCCGCCCGAGACCTGGTACACGCCGAGGACCTGCTACACGTGTAGCAGGTCTCTTCGTCTGGGAATCCGCCGCGCCGCGCCCGCCCGAGACCTGTCACACGCCAAAGGACCTGGCCCACGTGTGCCAGGTCTCTCCCTCTGGAAACTCGCCCCGCCGCACCCGCCTGAGACCTGTCACACGCCGGGGACCTGGCCCACGTGTGCCAGGTCTCTCCCTCTGGAAAGCCGCCCCGCCGCGCTCGCCCGAGACCTGTCACACGCCGAGGACCTGGCCCACGTGGGCCAGGTCCCTCCTCTGGGCTGGCTGGTCCACCCGCTGGACCTTGCCGGCCTTCAGCGACTCCGCGTATGAGTAGAGCCCACAAGCTTTGCGGACGGCGGCTCATGGATCGCCGTTCGCACGAAGGGGAGGCCATGCCAGAGAGGAAGACCGCCGCCAAGATCCCGCCGCCGGTGAAGGTCACTCCCGCGCTTCTGCGCAAGCTCGCCAGGGACGTTCTTCGCGAGAGCGCGGCGGGCGGCGTCCGCTCCACCCTGACGATCGGACGCAATCTCTTCATGGAGCTCTTCCACTCGTCCGAAGAGGCCTTCCGCTCCATGGCTGGAAACAAGACCGACTCGCTCGCCGAGCTGGCAGCCCAGAAGGGGATGGCAGAAGCCGGCTGGGGCCGCACCCGCCTGCGCTACGCCATCGAGTTGGTGCTGCTGGCCAAGGTGCTCGACAACCTCCGGCCTTGGCCCATGCTGCGCGTGAGCCACTTCGAGGAGGTCTTCAGCCTCGCCCCCGACCAGCGGCGCGCTCTCCTCGAATCAGGCCCAGAACGAGACCTGGTCGGTCGAGCAGCTCAGGCGTGAGGCCGGCAAGCTGCGCCCTCCCCGCAAGGCCTCCCGCTCGGCAACCGCCGCGGCCACCGTGTCTCCCGACCGTGCGCTGGGCCGGGTCCGCAAGCTGATGGCCCAGCTCGAGCCCGCCTCGCTCACGGAGATCCTCGTCCAGGCGGGCATCGACTCCGCCCAAGCCCGTGAGTTCGAGGGAGCCCTCGCGGCCGCCGCCGAGAAGCTCCAGGGCATCCAGGCGTCGCTCGAGGAGCTCAAGAAGCGCTCCGCCGACAAGCTCCAGCGCCTCGCCGGAAAGGTGGCCGCGTCGGGCTAGCTCGCGGCCTCCACGAGCAAGTTCGTACAGGTCCTAAACGCTCAGCTCGCAACGACGTGCCGAGGACCGTCTGGCCCCTGCAGGGGCCAGAGGCGCAAGGCGTGTGCGCACGCGACTTCCAGCACCCCTCCTGAACGCCCCTCCGAGGGCGACGCCACGACCATTGCGGCCTCCTCGGACGCGCCGCTACTCGGCCAGGGCGTGGACCTGACATTTCGAGCTTCCTTCGACCCGCGGTCGAGCTCTTGCTCTTGATCCACTGAGGCCCGCGCAGGAATGGGCCTACGATGCCCTGGTCCTGACCGAGGTGCTCGTGAACGCTGCCCCTGCGTGGCCCGCCGACGACGCCGAGTTGTGCGCCCTGCTCGCCGCGGCCTCCGACCGCGACCTCCACGCGTTCATGTGCGACTGCGCCGAGCACGCCCTCGCGGTCTGCAAGCCCATCCACCGCGCGGCGGGCTACTCCCTCTTCCCGCCCGCGGAGCCGCTCGAGGTGAAGCGGCGCTGGCTGCGCGGCGAGGCGAGCGACGAGGAGCTCTCGGGGGCGCAATCGGGTGCGGTCTTCTACTGCTACTGGGGCAGCATCCTCGAACTCGGGGCGGCGGTGCTGGGCGCGGCGTGGCACCCGGGCGGCGGGCTCTGCCTGGCCGAGGACGAGGAGTACGCCGAGAGCATGACCTGGCACGAGACAGCCCGGGAGGCGGCGGCTGACGTCATGGACCAGTGCGTCCAGGCGGTGGTGGAGGTGCATGTCCACCTCACCTGGAAGAAGGACGAGCCCCGGCCGGCACAAGAAGCAGCGGTGCGTTCACGTGAGGCCGAGCAGGCCTGGCAGCGCGATCGGGCTCGAGCGGTGTTGCGCCCCCGCCCGTGAGCGAAGACGAACCGGCACCGCGATCTCGGGCGAGAACGTGTCCCCACCATCAAGCGAGAAGACGAAGGCCGCATTGGCAGACGCCTTTCGGGTGATTCGGATCTCGACCTCGTAGCCGTCAACTCGCGCTCGAGCGCGGCGGTCCCGTCGGCCAGCGGGCGCTTGAACCGCAGGAGGAGTTGGCCGCTCGGCAACTCGCTCAGCCGACCGACCGCAACCGGCGGTCTCAAGTTGTATCGGCACAGGAAGGCCAGCCCCTCTCGGTCGTTGGGCGTGCAGGTGACGCGCCGCCTGCAGGCCGAATCCGCCTGCGCAGGCCAGCAGCCTGGGGCAGGGGCACACTGCAACCGGAGCAGCTCGCGGTTGGGTGGCAGCGTGAAACACCAAGTGGGAGTACCCGCTGATCGTCAGGATCGAGGCTTCCGCTTCTCGTTCTTCCTATCGAGCGCAGCCGTGAGCCGGACCAACTCCTCCCACGGGAACGCGCGGTGCCAGCGTGCGCGCAACTCCTCGGCGGTGAACCGCCCCTGGAGGCTTCGCAGCGCACGCCAGAACGGCAAGCACACCTCGTCGTAGGTGCCCTCCAGCCGGAGCAACTGCGTGCCCGAGCCGGCCAAGCGGCGACGGTCGGGGAAGCGCCGGACTTCCAGAGCGACGGTCGCACCTGTCCTCGTGAAGTAGAGAATCGACCTCCTGGGGCTCCTCGTTCAATACGACGGTCTGGCGGCCATCAGCTTGGAGCAGGGCGTGGAGCGCGTTGACCAGGGCGAGGAATGAGTCGTGGGGTGTGAAGGAAGCCACCACCTGCACTTGCGACTCGGGCGTCGAGATCGTCAAGCAGACCCAGCCGTGCTCGGGGTCATCGAACGACGCCTTGAGGGTCATGGGTGAGCGCCTTTCGGCTCGTGGACGAAGGGCTCGCGTGAGAACTCCGGGTTCAAATCGAGCAGGCCGGTGTCGTCAGGCAGAGTGGGCTGACATCTGACGAGCCCGCCACCCACGAACATCATCCTGGCGCCCGACAGGGACACCTCGGCGCCGCTGCACGTTGGCAGCCCTCCGTCGCCAACCGCATCTAGCAGGACTGGGGGGGCGGCTTTCGAGCGGCAGGGGCAAGGAACGGGGGTTCCGCAGAGAGGGACGCTCTTGCCGCAGGGGACGGTGTCTACCGGGGCATGGACGCTGTTGCCCTCGACGAGGCGGACAGTGACAGGGCAGCCCGACTTCAGTGCCACAAGGGCGCCAGTACAGGAACCGCCATCCCAGCGCGCCTCCGAATGCACACTGACCCTCGGCTCGTACTCCGGGTCCGCAGCAAGTACGGCGATGGCCGGTGCCATCAGCGCGATGCCCGCCATGATGGCGACTCGGAGGTTCATCGGCGCCCCCCCGTCTTCGGCCGCCTGCCCCGTCGGCGGGTGACGACCTCCCCGTAGCTCGCCAGCACGCGCCGGGCCTCGGCCAAGCTGCGGACGATGACGACTTCATGCGCGGTGAGGAACTTGGCCGTCACGATGTTGGCGAAGTCCGCGTGGTTCTCGATGAAGAGGAGTCGCATCAGGCGTCCGGTTCCTCGGGGAAGAACGAGAAGCCCTTGCCCGGCGGCTTCACTCCCTCAAACGACACCAACTCAACCAGCTCTTCGACCACGACCACGACCTCGGCGCCGGAGCCGAAGCCCTCTTCCGCGAGTTCCCGAAGTGCTAGCTCGCGCGCCAACTGCTCTGCCTGAGCCTCGTCCTCGCACGCGACGTAGCGCGTCGTGTAGAAGCCACAACGGGCAGGCACGCCGTCGATGGGCATGACGAGGTTGCTGCCCTCCAGCAGGACGCGGAAGTACCTCATGGCGAGTGCCCGGTCTTCTGGTGCGGATGAAGCTCCACAAGCTCGTAGATGAAGGGCCTCAGCGACTTCTTGCACGTTGAGCAGACGAGATCGGGGTCCACGGCTGCGCCGCAGGCCGGGCAGTGCCAAGTCCCACCGACCTCGAACGTGGGCGTCGGCGCGGGTTGGAGCTTCTTCGCCTCGCCGGCCTCGTAGGCGGCGCGTAGCCGGCGCTCAAGACGCTGCGACAGCGGCATCCGGCCGCGCCTGCACTCCAGGCCGTTGCCGGTGTCGGTCATCGAGTCGCCGCACTTCGGGCAGAACATCAGGCACTCCCCGGAAGCCAAGTCCCTAGAGCAGGGCAACCGGAGCAGCTCGCGGTTGGGTGCGAAGCCTGCCGGATATGTCAGAAAAACCAATCCAACCTACAGCAAGCCCAGGAGCCGGGTGCCGTCCACCCGGGCGTCACTCCACCGGCTGCTCCACCAGGAAGCTGCCGACCTCGAGCGTCTCGCCCTCGTGGGTCAAGGTGATGGGGAACTGGTAGCGGCGCTCACTGGGCGTGCCCTCGCGCACGATGACCTCGACGTTGGCGTCGGTCTGCGCGGCGCGGCCGGCATCGTAGTAGGCGACCGTGAACCGGTAGGTCCCCAGGGGCGCCCGCGGCAGCAGGAAGACCTCCGGGCCGTAGCCGTCGGTGTCGTCGACCTCCAGCACGCCGCCCGCCGCGGTGCTGCGGTGCCCGTGGTAGCACTCCTCGCCGCTGGGCTCGACGACGTGCAGGTCGAGGTCGGTGCCGTCGGTGTCCCAGGTGAGCAGGATCTGCAGGTCCGTGGGCGGCACGTTGGCGAAGAACCGCACCTGGTCGCGGCCGGCCGCCGAGCTCGTCGCCGGCGAGACGACCTCCACGTGGTTGGTGCCCGGCTTGACCGGCAGCCGCGCCTCGAAGCGCCCGGCGTGGGCGTTGATGGTGCGCGGCACGCCGTTGAGCGAGAGCTGGACGGCCTTGGCCTTGCGGTCGCCGACCGAGCCGGAGATGAGCGCCACCCGCTGCGAGGTCCAGCCCCCGCGCGGCGACTGGATGCGCACCTTCGGCGCGTCGCCGGCAGCGCAGAGCAACAGGACGGCTGCGAGTGGCCACAGGCGTCTCATCGCGCCCCCTCCTCGATCTGAAGCGTGCCGGCCTCGCTCTGCCCGCGCTGCGCTCCGGCCTCGACGCGGGCGGGCGGCGCCAGGAAGGTCCCCGCGACTTTGGCGGTGGCCTGCCAGCGCAGGACGGTCTCGCCGGCTTTGAGCGACGGCAGGAAGAAGACAACGCGGTCGCTCAGCAGCAGCCGGCGCGAGCGCTCGTCCAGCTTGCGGAAGCTCTCCTGCTCGCCCTCCTGCTCCACCGGCGAGAGGCCGGCCGGGTAGGGGTCGTCGATGCGCACCGGGCCCGTCTTCTCCTCGGCGCGGATCGTCAGCGTCACCTCCACCCTATCGCCCAGCTTGATGGCCTCGCCGCTCTCGCCGCCCGGCCCCGTCCAGAGCCGCTCGACCTGGACGGCCCCGCTCGCCACCGGGACGCTGCGTTCGATTCGCCAGAGCAAGAGGCCGCCGCCGCCGGCGACGTTGAGCGCCGCCGCACCCGCGGGCAGCTCGACGCGGCTCTCGGACTCGGCGGACAGCCTCGGCAGGATGGAGACGAGCCTGCCCGCGACCTCCACCGACGCCGAGGCCCCGTACGGCGTCAGCGCGCCCGCAGCCTCGGCCACCGCCAAGGCCGCCAGGCCGCCCGCGGGGTCGCCCCCGAAGTCCCCCGCGCCGCGGTGCGCCAGGAGGAACCGCAGGGCCCCGGCCAGCACCGGGGACTTGGGCAGCACCCGCCGCAAGGCCAGCGTGGCCAGCGCCGTCGCCCGCACCGTCTCGCGCGACGGCTCCACCAGCGGGCAGGCGTCGACGAAGCAAGTGCCCGCGAGCCCGGAGCGCGCCGACTTCTCCAGCCGCAGCGCCACCTCGCGCGCCGCCGCCTTCCGCCCCGAGGACTCCAGCGCCCAGGCGAGCGCCGCGCGGTCACTCACCGAGCCCAGCTGCCCTGCCGACTCCGCCGCGAGCTCCGTCTCCAGCAGCGAGCCAAGGGCGTCTTCCGGCAGCTCCTCGAGCAGCGCGAGGGCGAGGAGGGCGATGGCGCCACGATCCTTGGCAGCCTTGAGCCGCTCCGCCCCGCGCGCCGACAGGCCCTCCTCGACCGGCAACCCGGCCTCGTGGGCCAGCGCCAAGGCCAGCATCGCCTCCAGGGTGAGGGAGGAGTCCGCGGGGGCACCGTCGTAGGCGCCGAAGACGCCCTCGGGGTGCGCGAGGCCCAAAAGCGCCGCCACGTCGGCCAGCGCCGCCGCGCGCAGCTCGGGCCCCGGCTCGCTGGTCCCCTTCCACTGCGCGAGCCGCGCCGTCACCCGCGCGATGGCCCGGGAGGTCGCGGGCTCGAAGGTGGCGCCCATCGATCGGCGCGCCGCCGCGGCCGCCGCGGCGGGGCCCGCCGAGAGATAGAGCGTCGCGGGCGGGGCGGTGGTGGGCAGCGCGAGCTTGCCCGGCCCGGCCACGAGGCCCGAGGTGCCGGCGCGCTCGCGGTCCTCGGCCGGCGCGGCGGCGATGCGGGTCGACAGCAGGCCCAGGCCCTCGAGGCGCGCGGTCATCACCCGCTCGAGGCCGTCGCCCGAAAGCGGCAAAGCGGCGGTGTCGACGCCGCGGGCAGGCGCCTCCGCGCCACAGAGAGCTCCACCGGGACCGAGCGGCCCGAGGCCGTCGCCGTCACGCGCGCCAGCGCCTCGTCGCCCGGGCGCAGGAAGCGCGGCACCGAGAGCGCCACCTTCGACAGGGAGCGATCCTGCACGGCGCTCCACTCGCCCACCGCCGCGCCCCAGACCGCACGAACTTCCACCGCCAGGCGCCCGACCGAGGGCGGCGCGGAGAACGCCAGCAGCGCGTGGCCGTGGGCGTCGGCGACCGCGGCGGCGGACAGGAGCGTGCCGGCTTCCCGCGGCCTCGGCCGGCCCTGGGCGAGGCCCTTGAAGGGCAACGCGCCCTCCTCGTCGAGGAGCGCCTTCGCGAACGGCCGGCCCGAGCTCGAGCTGCGATAGAGGGTGGAGCTGGCCGTCACCCCGTCCGAGATCCGGTCGGGGTGGAAGAAGGCGAAGAGCGGCGGCGCGCTCGGCCCGACCCCGGCGGCGTCGCGGACCACCGCGAACAGCTCCGCGCCCGCGGCCGGCTTGCCCGCCTTGTCCAGCACCTCCACCGACAGCTGCATCGCTCCGGGCGTGGCGCCGGAGGGGGTGAGCGCGCCCTGCAGCGTGAGGGTCTCGCCGCGCGGCGCGACCGGAAGCAGGCGCTGGGCCCTGAACGCCCGCTCGCCGACCACCGCCTGGGCGGAGACGGTGAAGTCCGGGGCGTGCGCAACGGCCACCTTGACCGCGACCACCGCCGACGCGCCGCGCACGGTCACCACGTCCTGCCGTAAGAGCTCCGCGCCCTCGACCGTCACCAGCGCCGTCCCGGACTCGAAGGGCGAGAGGACCAGCACCCGCGCGGTGTCGCCGACGGCGTAGGAGGCGCGGTCCGGCACGAGGACCAGGGTGTCGGGGGAGAAGGGGATGTCCCCGCCCGCGGCGGTCACGTACAGGTACGTCTCGGCGAGGCGCGCCTCGCCCCGCCGCACCTCGACCTCGTAGTAGCCGGGCACGGTGGGCACGAAGGTCACGCTCCCGCGGCCGTCGGCGCCGGTGCGCAGCGCCTGGTCGAGCACCTTCTGCTCCCGCGTCCCTTCCCCGGCCGCGCCCGAGCGGCTCACCCGGGCGAGCAGGTCGAGCGAGAGGGGCCGTTCGCCCTCGCCGTGTGCGTGGACCCCCACCGTGACCGTCTCGCCGGGGGAGACCACCTTGCGCTCGGCGAGGAGCGTGACGCGCTCGGCGGCGCGCACGACGGTGGCCGAGGCGCTCGCTGCGCCGACCCGTCCGGCGGCGTCGCGGGCCAGCACCGAGACCTCGTAGCGCGCGTCGGCGCCGGCGAGCGTGTCGAACGAGAAGGTGGCGCGGCCGTCCGGTCCCGCCGTGACCTCGCCCCGGTCGATCTCCTCGGGCGAGCGCGGCCCGTCGCCGCCCAGGCTGGTGCGGACCGCCCGCCAGGCGAACTGCGCCTCCGCGAGCGGCCGGCCCAGGGCGGTGGCGCGCACCGCGGCGCGCGCCGGCAGCCCGGCCCCCGGGGCCTCGAGCGTCGCTTCGACCTGGAAGGCCGGCTCGGGCGCCTCGCGCACCATGAACTCCGCCCCCGCGGCGCCGTCCTCCACCGTCGCCGCCAGGCGGTAGAGGCCCTCGGGCAGGCCGGGCGGCAGCACGAGCTCGCCGCCGAAGCCGCCCTGCTCCGAGAGCGCGCGCTCGCCGTCCCAGAACAGGCTCCCGCGGGCGTCGTAGGCGGCCAGCTCCACGCGCTCGGAGCGGGGCAGCGCCAGCTTCTCCTCGGCCGAGCGCACGAAGCCGTGGAAGAAGACGCGCTCGCCCGGGCGGTACTCGCCGCGGTCGGTGAGCAGCAGCGCCGCCGGCGCCGGGTCGGCGGCGAAGACCGCCGGCAGCTCGAGCACCGCCACGTCCGAGCCCTGGATGCCGACCACGCGGACGGGACGGGCGGGGACCTTGCCCTGCCACAGCCCTTGCCGCGAGGTCGCCCCGTGCACCGGAGCGGCGCCTTGGGCGAGGACGCTCAGCCGGACGCTGCCGGGCATGGGCGCGCCCGTCTGCCCGTCGACCGCCAGCACCGAGAGGGCGTTCTCGGTGCGGCGCGCGACGAGCTGCAGCCGCGAGAAGAGGGCCACGGCGTGCGCCACCTCGCGCCCGGCCACGGCCTCCACCAGGTAGGCGCCCGCCGGCCGCGGCCCGACGTCGAGGTCGCAGTAGCTGAACTCGGCGTCGCCCGCGCCGCAGGCCAGGTCCCAGCGCTCGACCAGCTCCAGCCCGCGCAGGAAGGGCAGCGCCTGGCGCGCCGCCCCCGACGGCCCGTCGAGGGCTGCGCCGGCCAGCGAGCGCGCTGCGGGCGAGAGCCCCGAGAGCAGCGCGGAGCGCGCGTCCAGCACCGCACCCGACAGCGACTGGCGGATCTGCGAGACCGGCCCGGCCGCGCGCCGCTGGCCCTCGCCCTTGCGCGCCGGGGCGAGCGCGGGGTCCTGCACGTGCTTGAGGTCCGCCTGCTCGGCGAAGAAGCGCTCCGGGTCGTCCAGCCGGTAGAGCCGCACGTCCACCGAGCGCGCCCCCGGCACCTCGAGCTTGACGATGGCGCCGGGCTTGCCAGGCGCGAACGGCCGCTCCGTCGACAAGAAGAGCTGCGCCGCACCGGCCGGTCCCGCGGGGGCGACGACCAGCAGCGTGGAGGCGGCCACCGCGGCCGCGAGGCGAAGGGCGCGCGCGCTCACGGGCCCTCCAGGATGCGCAGCCGCCAGGCGCCCAGGAAGGCGGGGTTGGCCGGGCTGGGGCGCCAGAGGGGATCGGGGTGGGCCGAGAGGGCCGCGAAGCGGACGCGGCGGACCTCGCCGGGGCCGTCGTCGTGCGGACCGGTGTGGTAGACGAGCAGCGGATCCGCCCCGTCCTCGGCGACGATCATCAGGTGGTGCGCGCCGTCGGGACGGGCGAAGAGCAAGAGGTCGCCGCGGCGGGCCGGACCTTCGAGGCGGCGCGCACTGCCCTCGGCCAGACGGACGGCCTGGGCGGATTCGGCGAAGTCGCGCTCGAGGGCGCCCGGCGCAGGATCGAGCGGGCCCGCGCCGACCCGGAACAGCCGGGTGCCCAGGACCGGGACGGCCGGGTAGTGGAAGGCGCGGATCTCCGGCAGGCGGGGCAGGCCGGGGTGGCGGGCGGCGAAGGCGGCGTCGTGCTTCTTGAGCGACTCGCGCCATGCGTAGCGGACGAGGCCCGCGCAGTCGCGCTGGGACGGGTCGAAGGCGGCTTCCGGCTCGGGGGCCTGCGCCAAGGCGATGGCCACGAAGGAGTCGACGAAGGCGCGGCGGTCGTCCTCGCTGGCCAGCTCGGCTGCGTCCGGGTAGCCGTCCTGGTCGAGATCGGCGGCGCCGACCGTAGGAGTGGGCAGGGCCGAAGGCGCGTCGCACGAGAGCGCCGCCCAGCCGAGCAGGAGCATCGCGAAAGCCCGAAGCCCGAAGCCCGGAGCCCGAAGCCCGTAGTGGTCGCTCATGGGGCCTGGACCTCGCCGACGAGCCGGCCGCTGGAGACGGGGTGGACGCTCGCCAGCAGCGGGCCGATGGCTCGGACCAGGCCCAAGAGCGGCTCGTCGCCCGAGAGCCCGGTGTCCCGCCCGATGGCGGCCGCGAGGGCGGGGGCGTCGACGTAGACGAGGTCGGAGGCCGCCGCGGCGGCCGGGCTCGCGGCGAGCGCCGGAGCGTGCCCGTCGGCGACCGCCAGGGCGGCCTTGAGCGCCGCGCGCCGGTTGCTCAGGAGCAGCACGTCGCTGGCGACGCTCAGGCAGAGCGCTTCGCCCGCGGCGCAGGTGATCTCCCGCGGGCCCTCGCGGTCGATCTCGACGGGCGAGGCGAGCAGCTCGGGGACCAGAACCGCGAGGGCGGCGGAGGCCGCCTTGGCGTCGCGCAGGGTGAAGCCAGCGACGTGGCGGGCGACGGCGCGCCCTTCCTCTTGGGACGGGGAGTCGAGCCCGTCCACGAACCAGAAGGCCTCGCCGGCGAGCTGGGGCGAGAGATCCTTGACCAGCCGGTCGCGCAGCGAGGTGGCCTGCTCGGCGTGCGCGCGTCCGGTGACCTTCTCGGGCAGGAGCGCCTGGAGCGCCTCGGCCAGCCCGATCGTGCGGTCGACGGCGACCAGCGTGCCGCGCGGCGCGAAGCCGAGCAGCGCCGGTCGGCCAGTCGCGGCGCGCGGGCTGCGCGGGGCGACCGGGAGCGCGGCGAGAGTGAGGCCTCGGTTGGGGACGAGGCTCGCTCGCAGCCAGGCGAGCTGGGAGAGCGCCACGGTCGCGGCGCCCGGGCCCCCGGGCTCGGAGCGCAGCGCTTCGGCATCGACGACGGCGAAGAGCGGCGCGCCGCGCTCTTCGGCGAGCGCAGCGCGGATGGCCGGTCGCGTTCCGGCGCGCTCGCCCGGGCCGCCCAAGGCGAGGTCCAGGCTCGCCTTGACCCACTCGTCGCTCGTCCCGGCGACGAGCAGGTCGCGCAGGAGCACGTAGGTGATGCGCCGGCGCTCGCCCACCAGCACCTTGCGCAGCGGGAAGCCGCGGTAGCGCTCGACCCGGACCTCGCGCAGCGACGCGGAGACGGCCTGGAGCATCTGCGCGGCCTGCCACGAAGCCTTGGCCTGCGGCGACAGGCGCTTGAGCAGCAGGACGTCGGTGTGGCCCGGGCCGGCGCGAGCCGCCAGCACCAGCGGGCCGTCGAGCAGCGCCTCGAGGCTGGAGTCCGGGACGTTGAGCGTCGACAGCTCGGACAGGCGCTGGCGCAGCGCGCGCGCCGTTGCCCCCGCGTCGGAGAGGGCGAGGTTGGCGAGCACCTCCCGGTCGAAGGCGCGCGCCAGCCGCGGGTCGGCGCGCATCTGCGCGAGGACCTCGGTGGGCCTCTCCACCGAGACGAGCAGCGGGGCGCCCGCGGGCACGAAGTCGACCAGGGTCCCCGGGCCGGCGGGCGGCACCTCGCCCAGGGGAACGCCCACCTCCCAGACCCGCTCGGGAGGTGGCTCGCCGCACCGGCAGGCGCCCAGGAACGCGCAGGCGACGCCGACCGTGATGGCGACGGACCACGAGGGGCGGTGCTGGGAGGTGGCGTGGCGGTTCGGCAAGAGGGCTCCGCGAAGGCGTGAGGCTCTCAGCGGTGCCCGAGGCGCGTCAAGCACCCGCGAGTTCGGCCGCAACCGGGGCCGACGGGTCGTCGAGCGGGTCTTCGCCAGCGAGTGGCCCGAGCAGGTCGAGGTAGCCCCGAGGGCTCGCGGTCTCGGTCGGAAAGCGCCCCACGCCAAACCCCGGCGCAGCGTCGAGGGCTACGGGGCGAACGCCGGCGGCTACACCTTGTCGGCGAGCGGTCCCTGGGCGCCGGTGACCAGCAGCCGGCGTCGCGCGTGAGGTCCCGGTCCGGGCTCTGGCGCCGTCTCGCTTCGAGGAGGCGCTACCCGCCGGCCTTGACCCTCCGGTAGGCCTCTCGGAAGGGGATGCCCTCGTCGCGGACGAGCAGGTAGGCGCGCTCGGCCTCGAACAGCGACGGGTCGAGGGCGACGGCCATGCGGCCCGCGTCGAGCTGCAGGCCGGGCACCGCGTGCGCCATGATCCGCGCGCTCGCCTGCACCGAGTCGAGCCCGCGGAAGAGAGGCTTCTTGAGCAGCTGCAGGTCGCGGTGGTAGCCGCTGGTCATCTTCGCGGTGATCGAGAGCACCTCGCCGAGCGCCGCCGCCGCCTCGCCGCTGCGGCCGCGCACCAGCTCGAAGACGTCGGGGTTGCGCTTCTGCGGGAGCATCGACGAGCCGGTGGAGAACTCGCGCGGGAGCTGCACGAACCCGAACTCGGCGGTGGCGTACAGGCACAGGTCCGCCGCCAGCCGCCCCAGGTCCTGCGCCAGGAGCGAGGCCTGCAGGAGCGCCTCGGCCTCGGCCTTGCCGCGCGAGAGCTGGACCGCGGTGACGGGCTCGTGCGCGCAGGCGAAGCCCAGCGCCTGCGTGGTCTTCGCGCGGTCGAGGGCGAGCACCGGCACGCCGTAGCCCGCGGCCGAGCCGAGCGGGTTCTTGTCCGCGCGGCGCCGCGCGGCGCGCAGCCCCGCCGCGTCGTCGCGCAGCTCGGCGGCAAAGGCGCCCAGCCACAGCCCCACCGTCGTCGGCATCGCCCGCTGCAGGTGCGTGTAGCCGGGCATCGGGGTCTGGCCGGCGCGCGCCACCACGCCGTCGAGCGCCGCGGCCACCGCTTCGGCGTCGAGGGCCAGGCCCTCGAGCGCGTCCTTGAGGTAGAGCCGCAGCGCCGCCAGCACCTGGTCGTTGCGGGAGCGCCCGAGGTGGATGCGCGCCCCCGTCTCGCCGACGCGGTCCACCAGGCGGTTCTCCAGCGCGGTGTGGCAGTCCTCGTCCTCGAGCCGCACGTGCCACTCGCCGCGCGCGTGCGCCTGGCCGAGGTCGTCGAGCGCCCGGGTGAGCGCCTCGAGCTCGCGGGCGCCGAGGAAGCCCGCCGCATGGAGCATCGCCGCGTGCGCCGCCGAGGCCTGCACGTCGTAGCGCACCAGTCGCTCGTCCAGGAGGTGGTCCTCGCCGGCGGTGTAGCGCAGCACCTGCGCGTCCAGCCCCTCGCCCTTGTCCCAGAGCCGCGTCATCGCCACGCCTCCTTGGCCCACGCGAGCGCCAGCGCCTCGTAGAAGCGCGCGCCGTCGATCACTTCCTTCTCCAGCACGAACTCGTCCGGGGTGTGCGAGCGCTCGGTCTGCCCTGGACCCACCTTGATCGCCGCGATGCCCGCGGCCTGGAAGAAGACCCAGTCGGACACGCCGCGCGACCCGAAGAGCCTCGCCTCGGGCCTCGCCGCGCGCGCCGCACGCACGAGGGGGTGTTCGGCGTCCACCGCGCACGGCAGCAGCCGATCGCTCAGCACGCCCAGCTCTCCCTTCACCGCGCCGCGCAACCGCGCGACGAGCTCGGCGTGCCCCGGCGACGGGTTGGAGCGCACGTCGAGGATGCAGCTCGCCTGCGCCGGCAGCATGTTCCGCGCCGTGCCGCCGTGGAGCACTGTCGGCTCCAGCGTCACCGGTCCCAGGTCGGGGTCGGCCGCGCCGAGCTCCACGCTGTCGAGCGCGAGCAGGTCGGCGGCGAGCGCGCGCACGGGATTGGGCACGCCCAGCGCCCTGGCGTGCGCGGCGTGGCAGGCACGGCCGGCGGCCTTGAGCTCCAGGACGAGCAGGCCCTTCTGAGCGACGGCGATCTCCAGGCCGGTGGGCTCACCCACCACCGCCGCGGCGATCTTCGCGTCCAGGCCGCAAAGGTGCGGGACGAGCGACTCCGCGCCCTTGCCGCCCGTCTCCTCCTGGCAGCACAGGGCGAGCACCAACGGCGGCGCGCCGGGCCGGTCCTTGAGGCGCAGCAGCGCGGCGATCATCGCCGCCACCGAGGCCTTGGCGTCGTTGCTGCCCAGGCCGTAGACCTTGCCGTCCTCGACGGTCGGCGCCAGCGGCGGCCTCGTCCAGCCCGGCGAGGCGGGGACGGTGTCGAGGTGGCTGCACAGGCACAGCGCCCGCCCCTCGCCGTGGGTGACGGCGAAGACGTTGTCGCCGAGGGCCTCGGCGCCGAGCCCCTTCGCGCGCAGGAACGACACGAGCCACGCGCGCAGCGCCGCCTCGTCGCGCGAGGGCGAGGCGATGGAGACGAGCTCCCGGTGCAGCGCGAGCAGCTCGGCGTCGCTCATGCGCCCACGGCCCTGGGCGCGGCCGAGGCCGACTGCTCGGTGGGCGAGAGGTCGGCGGCTTCCCGGACGATGAGCGTGCCGGAGCCCTCGTTGGTGAAGACCTCCACGAGCAGGCTGTGGCGGGCCTTGTAGCCGACCAGGTGCACGCGCTTGACGCCGCCCAGCAGCGCCTCCTCGGCCGCCCTGGCCTTGGGCAGCATGCCGGCGTCGAGGGCGCCCTTCTCGCGCAGGGCGCGCAGGCCGGCGACGTCGGTGTAGCTGACGAGCGAGGCGGGGTCGGCCTTGTCCTCGAGCAGGCCAGAGGTGTCGCCGACGAAGAGAACCTTGTCGGCGCCCAGCGACTGCGCGAGGCGCGAGGCCACCGTGTCGGCGTTGACGTTGAGGACCTGCCCGGCCTCGTCCGCGCACAGCGGGCTGACCACGGGCACGAAGCCGCCGTCGAGGAGCTTGTGCAGCACCGCGGGATCGACCGCGACGATGTCGCCGACGAGGCCGTAGTCCACGGGCTCCGGCGGGCGCCGGCGGGCCACGACCAGGCTGGCGTCGACGCCGGACAGGCCGACGGCGGGCAGCTCGGCAGCGCGGCAGGCCGAGAGGAGCGCGGTGTTGACCGTCCCGGCGATGGTCATCACCGCCACCTCGAGCGTCTTCTCGTCGGTGACGCGCCGGCCCTGGACGAACTTCGTCTCCAGGCCGAGCTTCTGCGAGAGCGCAGTGGTCTGCGGCCCGCCGCCGTGGACCAGCACCACGCGGATGCCCAGCTCGCGCAGCACGGCGACCTGCTCCACCACCTCGGCCAGCGCCGCGGGCTCGCCGCAGAGCGCGCCGCCCACCTTGATCACGAAGGTCTTGTTCTTGAAGAGGCGGATGTAGGGCAGCGCGCGGCGCAGCGACGAGCCCAGCGCGTCCCGATCCCAGTGTCCGTTCATCGAGTCTCCTTTTCGCGGCCTGCGCCGCGTCCACTCCCGCCCGCTATCCGCCGAGCAGCTCCACGAGCAGCGCTTTCTGGACGTGCAGCCGGTTGCCGGCCTGGCGCACGACGACGCTGCGCGGGCCGTCGAGGACCTCGTCGGCGATCTTCACGTTGCGCCGCACCGGCAGGCAGTGCATCGCCTTGGCGTCGGGCCGAGCGGTGGCGAACCAGCTCTCGCGCACGCACCACTCGGCGCGCAGCGGCTCGCGCAGCTTCGCCTCCTCGGCGGGCCGGCCGTACGCCTGCGGCGCGGCCCAGCTCTTTACGTAGAGCACGTGGGCGCCCCGCATCGCCCTGGCGCGGTCGCTGGTCTCCTCGATCGACCCGCCCGAGGCCTGGGCCAGCGCGTGGGCGCGCTCCATGACCTCCGTGGGCAGCGAGAAGCCGTCGGGCCGCAGGATGCTGACCTCCATCCCGCGCAGCGCCGCCAGGTTCAGCGCCGAGGCCGGCACCGCGTAGGGCAGGGGCTTGGGGTGGAACGCCCAGCTCAGGACGAACTTGCCGCCCTGGCGCGGGACGGACAGGTCCTCGAGCGTCTTCCAGTCCGCCAGCGCCTGGCAGGGGTGCGACAGCGCCGACTCCAGGTTGACGAAGGGCTTGGGGCACAGCTCGGCCATGGCGCGGATGAGCCCGTCCTGCAGGTCGGCCTGCAGGTCCTTGCCCTCGGCGAAGCAGCGCACGCCCAGCGCGTCGGCATACTGCGCCAGCACCGGGATGGCCTCGCGGATGTGCTCCACCGCGTCGCCGTCCATCACCGCGCCGACCTTCGTCTCCAGCTTCCAGGAGTTCTGTCCGGGGGCGATGACGAACGAGTGGCCGCCCAGCTGCGTGATGCCGGCCTCCATCGAGGCGAGCGTGCGCAGCGAGGGGTTCATGAACAACAGGCCGACGGTCTTGCCCTTCAGGCTGTCGCGAAGGGGGAAACGCTCCAGCTCCTGCGCCAGCGAGAGGATCCGTTCGCGGCGGTCGGCGGCGAGGTCGGCGAGGTCCAGGAACTTCATCGGCGGATCTCCTTCAGTGCGCTCACCAGCGCGTCCACGTGTTCGTCCTGCAAGGTCAGCGGGGGCAGCAGTCGCACGACGTTCGGGTCGGCGCTCCCGCCCGCGAGGATCCGCTTCGCCCGCAACGCGGCGAGGATCTCGGCGGCGGGGCGGCTCGTGCGCAGGCCGAGCAGGAGCCCCATGCCCAGCACGTCGATCACCGGCCCCACACGGCACTCGCGCATCAGCCGCCGCGAGAGCCGGCGCACGCTGCCCAGCAGGCGCTTCGCCTCGCGCACGACCGTCTCCACCAGCGCGCAGGCCACCGGGCCGCCGCCGAAGGTCGTCCCCAGCTGGCCCTGGGAGATCTTCTTCGCCAGCGCGTCGCCCACCATCACCGCGCCCACCGGGTAGCCGCCGGCGACGCCCTTGGCGGTGGTGAGCACGTCGGGGGTGACGCCCCAGGCCTGCGCCACGAAGGGCTGGCCGCTGCGGCCCATGCCGCACTGCACCTCGTCGAAGACCAGCAGCGCGCCGCGCTTCCGGGTGAGCCGGCGCGCGGCGCGGGCGAAGGCGAGCGAGAGCGGCCGCGCCCCGGCCATGCCCTGCACCGGCTCGAAGATCACCGCCGCCACGTCGTCGCCGACGGCCTGCTCCAGCGCCTGGACGTCGTCGAAGGCGACGGTGGTCACGTCGAACGGCCGGCGCGGGAAGGCGTACCAGCTGGCGTGGTCGGTGATGGCCCCGGCGGCGGCGGTGCGGCCGTGGAAGGCGCCCGCGACCGCGACCACGCGCTGGCGCTTCGTCGCCAGGAAGGCGATGCGCAGCGCGTTCTCGTTCGCCTCGGCGCCGGAGTTGACGAAGAAGACCTTGTCCAGGCCCTTGGGCCCGAAGCCGACCAGCGCCTTCGCCGCGCGCTCGCGCACCGCCAGCGGCACGGCGTTGCTCTGGAAGAACAGCTCGGCGGCCTGCTTGCTCGCGGCCTCGAGCAGGCGCGGGTGGGCGTAGCCCAGCAGCGCCACCGCGTGGCCGCCGTAGAAGTCGAGGTAGCGCTCGCCCCTCTTGTCGAAGAGCCAGACGCCCTCGCCGCGCACCGGCTCGAAGGCGATGGTCTTGAAGACGTCCAGCAGCGCGCTCTTGGCTAGAGCCATCCCAGGCCTCCCATCGTGAGCCCCGCGGCCTGGTCCAGGCCGAAGAGCCGGTTCATCCACTGCACGCCGCCGCCCGCCGCGCCCTTGACGAGGTTGTCGATGACGGAGGTGACGACGAGGTCCTTGCCGCGCACGGCGACGCCGAGGCGGCAGCGGTTGGTGCCCACGACCTCGGAGAGCTTGGGCGGGGCGAGCGAGACCTTCACGAAGGGGCAGGCGGCGAAGACGCGCCCGGCCTGCTCGACCAGAACGTCGGCGCTCGCCGGGGCCTTGAGCTTGAGGTGAAGCGTGGCGTGGATGCCGCGCACGAACGGCCCGGAGTGGGGCACGAAGAGCACCTCGGGCTCGGCGCCTCCGCCGCCGCGCGCCAGGCCCAGCAGCCGGCGCATCTCCGCCTCGTGGCGGTGCGAGAGCGGCGAGTAGGCCCAGAGGTTGTCGTGGCGCTCGGGGTGGTGGGTCCCGGCGGCCGGAGTGCGGCCGCTGCCGGAGCTGCCGGTGATCGCCGAGGCGAAGACCTCGTCCTCGACGAGGCCGAGCGCGAAGAAGGCGTGCGCCCCCAGCGTCACCGCGGTCACGAAGCAGCCGGGCTGCGCGGCGTGGGCGGTCGCCGGGCCGATCCACAGCTCGGGCAGCGCGCTCGCGAACGAGGCCAGGCGCTTGGGCGCCGGGTGCGGCTTCTGGTAGACGCGCTCGTATTGCGCGGGGTCGGGAAAGCGGAAGTCGGCAGAGAGGTCGACCGCGTGGATCGCAGCGCCTCGCGTCTCGGCCCGGGAGAGCGCGTCGTCGAGGAGCGGCGCGGTCGCGCCGTGCGGCGTCGCGGCGAACAGGCCCAGCGGCCGCTCGGGGCTGAGCAGCCGGTCGAGCGCGCCCAGGCCCTCGAACTTCAGGCGGTCGAGGGACGTGCCGGCCAGGTGCGGGAAGGCCTCGACGACCGGCGCACCGGGCTGGCTGGTGGAGAGCGCGGCGGCGACCTCGAAGCGCGGGTGCGCCGCGAGCAGGCGCAGAGCTCGCCGGCGACATAGCCGGTGCCGCCGAGGACGGCGACGGGGATGCGTTCGGCCTTCTGGCCAGTGGGGCTCGGGTTCATGGAGCGGATCCTCGAAGGGCCCATCAGGCGGCGGCGGCGCGCAGCGCCGACAGCACGTGCTCGGAGAAGGCCTGGGCCTCGGCCCGCGCGTTCAGGGCGCGCACGCCGGCGACGCGCTCGATGAGCCGGCTGCCGGCGGCGTTGTCCGTCGCCGGCCCGGTGACCACCGTGGTGCCCAGGTGGTGCCGGTCGCGCAGGAGCTGCACGCCGCCCCAGGCGCCGACGGGATCGTTGGCGGAGAGCACCACCGCGGTGAACGCGGCGCGCGTCGCCACGTCGTCGAGGATGGCGTCCACGCCGTACAGGCCCATCAGCCCGTCGCCCAGCTCGAGCACGATGACGTCGGGCGCGTCCTCGGCCAGGCGGGTGAGCAGGGTGCGCGCGGCCTTGGGCGCGCTCTCCGGGGTGGTGGTGACGACGCCCAGGTCGGTGAAGACGAGCGAGCGGAAGGCGCCGGCGTCCTCCATCGCCAGCACGTCGCGGCGCAGCGAGACGCCGGTGGCCTTGGCGGCGGCGACCCTCAGGCCCCGGTGGGCCAGGTGCTGGACGAGCGCGCAGGCCGCGGCGGTCTTGCCGGCGTTCATGCAGGTGCCGACCACCGCCACCACCGGCACGCCGCGCGCGTCGATGGTCTCGCAGAAGGGCAGGGCGCCCAGGCCGATGTGCGCGGGCACGCCGATGCGCTCGCCCAGGTAGGGGAAGTGCAGCACCTGGCCGAGCACCTCGCACTCGAAGGGCGGGCCGAGGTCGGGGTTGATGCTGTCGCAGACGCCGAGCACGCCGCCCAGGTTGAGCAGGTTCAGCCGGTCGCCGACCTTGACCTCGGCCGGCAGGTGGCCGGAGTAGCCGAAGAGCGCCTTGCGGTGGCCCAGCGCCACGGCGAGCACGTCGCCCGCCTTGACCTTCGACATGCGGCCCGAGGGCAGCTCGAGCTGGTCGTAGGTGGTCTTGGAGGTCAGCACCCGCACGGCGACCACGCCGCCCTCGACGGCGGGGATGTCGGCGCCCAGGCGCACCTCGCGCGAGAGCCGGCAGTTGGCGGTGACCGAGGCGACCTTGTCGAGCAGGAGCTTCTTCAACGGCCCTCCTCCCCGTCGGTGCGGCCGGCGCGGGCGTGGAGCATCCCGGGCAGGGCGAGCATGCGCGAGAAGCCGCGGGCGTCGGCGGCGGTCCACTCGCCGGCGGCCTCGCCGTAGACGCCGCGCGAGGCCGCGCGGAGCGAGAAGGGCGACGAGACGCCCTCGACGAAGGCGCTCCCGGGCTGGAAGAGCACCTTCACCTCGCCGCTGACGCGCCGCTGGCTGGAGAGCAGCAGCGCCTCGATGTCGCGGCAGGCGGGCTCGAGGAACTGGCCCTCGTGCACCAGGTCGCCGTAGGTCGTCGAGAGCGAGTCCTTGACCCGCTGCTGGCGCGCGGTGAGCACCAGCTTCTCCAGCTCGCGGTGCGCCTGCACCAGCACCACCGCCGCGGGCGCCTCGAAGGCCACCCGACCCTTGAGCCCGAAGATGGTGTCGCCCAGGTGGATGCCGCGGCCGATGCCGAAGGGCGCGGCGAGCGCGCTGAGGCGGTCGATGAGGTCGACCGGCGCGAGCTGCTCGCCGTCGAGGCTGGAGGGCACGCCAAGCTCGAAGGCGAGGCGATGCCGCTCGGACGGGCGCGGCTTCTCGAAGGCCCCGGCGGAGAGGACCCAGGCCGACTCCGGCAGCCCCTCGACGGTGTCGGTGGTCTCGCGCCCGCCGATGGTCACGCCCCACAGGCCCTGGTTGATGGAGTAGGCGGCGCGCGTCGCGTCGACCTTGACCCCGTGCGCGGTGAGGAAGGCGATCTCCTGCTCGCGGGAGAAGCCCTCGTCGCGCACCGGCGCGAGGATCTCCAGCTCGGGCGCGAGGGTGCGCAGCGCGACCTCGAAGCGGACCTGGTCGTTGCCGGCGGCGGTGGAGCCGTGGGCGACGGCGCTGGCGCCCAGGCGGCGCGCCGCCTCGGCCACGAACCGCGCCTGCAGGCCGCGCTCGGCGCCGACGCACAGGGGGTAGACCTGGCCCTTGAGCACGTTGCCCATCACCAGGAAGCGCAGGGTCTCCTGGAAGAAGGCGTCGCGCCCGTCGACGAGGACGTGGTCGGCCGCGCCCAGCTCACGGGAGCGCTCGGCCAGGCGGGCGCGTGCGGCGTCGTCGAGGCCGCCGGTGTCGACGGTGACGGTGACCACCTCGCAGCCGTGCTTCTCCATGAGCCAGGGAACGCAGAAGGAGGTGTCGAGGCCGCCGGAGAAGGCGAGGACGATCGTCCGCTTGCTAGCTGGCATGGGCATGCTCCTTCACGAGCGACGCGAGGCGGGCCTCGACGACCGCCTGCGCGCGGCGATCGGCGGTGGCGAGGAAGAGGGTGTCGTCGCCGGCCACGGTCCCGACCACCTCCGGCCAGCGCGCGCCGTCGATGGCCACCGCCACCAGCGCGGCGCGCGCCGCAGGGGTCTTGATGACGAGCAGGTTCGGGCCGGCGGCGGCGAGCTCGCGCACGTACGGGGCGGCCTCGACGAGCTCCGAGCTCGCGCTGGCTGGCGGCTCGAGCACGTAGCGGCCGCCCACCTTCACCGCGTGCAGCTCGGTGAGGTCGCGGGAAATCGACGACTGGGTGGAGTCGAAGCCGCGCATCCTGAGCTCCTCGATCAGCTCGCCCTGGCTGCGGATGGGCTGCGCCGCGAGCAGCTCTCGAATGGCGGCCTGTCGTTCGGCCCAGTGGCTTGTGTTGTCTGGCATGCCCCCGCTCCCTCGGTGGTTTGAATGCGCATCTAGTACGAAAGATGCGCATTGGCTGTCAAGTGTGACGGCGGAGGACGCGGCAACTACAGAATAACTGGCGGCAATTCGTTCCGGTCCGCGGCGCCAGAAAATGCGCATAAAGGCGGTCGCGGACCTCGAGCCCTGGGGCGGTGCGCCCTCGGAGGCCTGAGGCAGTGCCGTCGAGTCGAGGTGCGAGCACGGCTGGAAGCGGCCGACCCGAACGAGCGCGGTCCGTTGCTGCCCTCGCGAGCGGGCGCTCGCTTGACAGCCGCATTCACCCGTGGTGCCGTCGCGCCTCCTTCGATCCTCGGTGGGGAATGGCCCAGGAACTCCTCTTCGGCAAGTACCGCTCCTTGCGCCGGCTCGTGGCCTGCCAGGCCGGCGAGGTCCACCTCGCGCAGATCGAGAGCGGCGGACCTCAGCGGCGGGTGATCGTCAAAATCCTCCACCCACCGGCGACGCCGGAGCGGACCGGACCGTTCTGCGCCGAGGCCAAGGCCACCGCGCCCACGCTCCACCCCGGCATCCTGCGGCCCCTGGACTTCGGCGTCGACGCCGGGCGCTGCTTCGTGGTGACCGAGGCGCTCTCCTGCGTGCCGCTGAGCGACCTGCTCTCGGCCGCGACCCGGGCGCGCCGCCGCCTGAGCTACGAGTTCGTGGCCGCCGTCGCCAGCCAGGTCTGCGCGGGGCTGGCCCACGCGCACTCGCGCAACAGCCCGGACGGCCGTCCGCTCAAGCTGGTCCACTCCAATCTCTCGCCCAAGCACATCGTCGTGGCCGAGGGCGGTGTCGTGAAGACCGTGGGCTTCGCCTTCGCGCGGGGCCGCGGCCTGCTCGAGCCGGCCACGCGCACCGACCAGGGCGGGGTGCAGACCTCCTACTACGTGGCCCCCGAGCAGCTGGTGAGCGGCCGCGAGCCCGACGGGCGCAGCGACCTCTTCTCGCTGGGGGCGGTGCTCTGGGAGCTCGTCGCCGGCAAGGGCCCGTTCCTGGCCTCGACGCTGACCGAGCTCGACGACGTCTACGAGCAGCCGGCGGCGCCGCTGACGCTGGTGGCCCGCGACGTCCCGCTCGACCTGGCGGACGCGGTCTCGCGCGCCCTGGCCCGCGACCCGGCCGCCCGATACTCCAGCGCCGACGAAATGCGCCGCGCCTTCGACGCGGTGCTGGCGCGCCGCGGCTCCCACCACCCGGCCGCGGTGGTCGATCAGGAGTTCAAGACGCTGCAGCACCTCGGGCTCAAGCTGCCGACCTGGGACGGGCCGGATCTCCCCGAGTGGTACCGCGAGACCCTGGGCTTCGACCCCACCGAGGGGGAGCTGCCCGACGGCGCGCTGCTCGAAGAGGACCGGGGCTCGACGCTCCAGGTCGAGGTGTCGCCCGCCGCCGCGGAGGCGCACCCCGGCAGCCTCCCGCTCTCGCCCGACGACGCCTGGGGCTCGGACCAGCAAGCGGTCGCGCCGGAGCCCGTCCCGCGGCTGCCGCCACCCTCCCAGCCTTCGCGGATGGATGCCTCGTTCGCCGCCGCGGCGACGACGCCTCCGCCCGACGAGGCTCTTGCCACCCCAGCGCCGGCGCGCTCCTCGGTGGGCAAGACGATTGCCCTGGTCGCCGTCACCGCGGTGGCGTGCGGCGCCGGCGGCTTCTTCGGCGCCGGGTTCCTGGCGGCCAGGAAGTCCCAGCCCGCAACGCCCGCGGCCGAGGTGATCCCCGCGGGGCAGGTCCAGGTCTTCGTCACCTCGACGCCGCCCGGAGCCAAGCTCTTCGTCGACGGCGTGGACACGGGGATGGTGGCCCCGGCCAAGATGCTCACCGCCGCCGGCCGCAAGCACGCCTTCGTCCTCAAGCTGGCCGACCACCTCGACTGGCAGGTCGAGATGGAGCCCAGGGCGCTCGAGGCCGACAAGGTCGAGGCCGCGCTGGTCAAGGCGGCGCGCATCCAGGTCACGAGCGAGCCGCCCGGCGCCGAGGTCGAGGTCGACGACCTGCCGGCGTTCACCGCGCCGGGCAGGAGCGGCGCCCTCAAGAGCGGCGCCCACAAGGTGGTGGTGAAGAAGGCGGGCTTCGTGCCGCACACGCGCGAGGTGTCGGTGCGCGACTCCGAGGAGCCGGCCGTGGCGGTGACGCTGGTGCCCGCGGCCGAGGTGGCGGTCAAGAGCCTGCCCTCGGGCGCCGAGATCTACGTCGACGGCAACGCCAGTGGGCTGCGCTCTCCGGCCACGGTGCTGGTGCCTGCCGGCAAGGCCTGCTTCGTCTCGGTCCGCCGGCCGGACTGCATCGGCGGCTCCAAGAAGGTCGCGGCGATGGAGCAGGGCAAGAGCGCGGCGGTCGAGCTGGCGCTCGAGGACGTGGTCCACGCCGAGCTGATCAAGCGCACCGCCACCCGCCAGAAGGACCTCGCCGCGGCGCAGAAGAAGCTCGAGGACGCGCGCAAGCGGTTCGAGGCCAAGCGCATCCCCGCCAACGAGAAGGCGATGCGCGACGCCCAGGACGCCGCCGACGACATCGAGGCCGAGCTCCAGGAGCTGCAGGAGCTCACCGTCATGCACGGGAGCCTGCGCCGCTGAGGTGCGCGGCGAGAACGGCTAGACTGCGCCGCGATGCCGAGCGCTCCCTTCTGCCTGCTGCCGCTGCTCGTCGCGCTCGCCGCGACGGAGGGCCCGTCTGCGGCAGCGGCAGAGCCCGAAGCCGCGCCTGCGCCAGCGCCAGCGCCGGTGGCCGCGGCCGCGGAGCCGCCGGGCGCGCCGTCGTCCACCGAGCCGGAGCCAGCGCCGCCCCCCAAGGCCTCGAGCGCGCAGTACAACGCCTCCTTCGTTCTTCTGGGTGCCGCCGCCAACGACACGCGCGGCTGGTCCGGGGGCGTGCAGCTCGCGATGCGACCGGGAGCCCATCCTGGGCCGGACCGACGCGGCGAGCCTCGGCGGCGGCCCGTTCCTGGAGGTGGGCGCCCATCTCGCGAGCCTGGGCGTGGCGGGGCTCTTCGGCCTGGGCGGCTCGCTGCTGATCCCCCTGGGCAACTCCAACGCGCTCGTCCCGTCCGTGGGCGGCTACGGCACCTACTCCAAGGAGCTGGGCTTCCAGCCGGGACTGAGCGCCGGGCTCTTCTTCGGGGCTCGGATGTTCAACGACCGCCGCCACTGGGACGGCGCGTGGGGACTGCGCCTCGATCTGCGCTACGGCCTGGGCTCGGCCCGCGAGGTGATGGCGTCGGTGGGGATGCAGGTGGACCTGAGCCTGGCGGCCTTCCTGCTCTCGTGGATCGCCCAATGAGAATCGATCGCCCCGCTGCTGGCGCTGCTGTCCGCGCTCTCGCTCGCCGCTGGCTGCCAGAAGGCGGCGCCAACCGCCACGTGGAAGGGTGCGAAGTTCTCGGTGGACTATCCCAAGGGCTTCGTCGTCGCCCTGGCCTCCGAGGATCGCGTGATCTTCGACGGCACCCGGCCCGCCGGCGCGTTCAGCGTCGGGCGCGAGCTCGAGGTCCGCCGGATGCCCAAGGCGGTCAGCGCCCCCGCCGACCGCTTCGACGTGAGCTGCGGCAGCCACCTGTGCGACGCACGGCTGGAGATCGAGACGGGGGCGTGGCGGCTGGTGCTCAGCGAGGCCAGCAGCACCGACCTCGGCAAGAGCGAAGCGGAGCTGGAGGCCGGGCTGCGCGACTGGGCGAAGGTGGTGCTGCCGACGCTCAAGGCGGCGCAGTGAAGTCCTTGCCGCCGCGGCAAAGACGTCACGAAGGGACCTCGGGCACTGCAGCTCGGAAGCTTGACCCGAAGCCCGAAGTCCGAAGCCCCCGGCACCCTCGGGTTCCGGCTCCCCGGATCAAGGAATGAGGAAGTCCTTCACGACCCCCATGTGCTGCATGTTGGTCGCGACGTCCGGGTCGCTCGAAGAGCCGGTGTAGGCGCCGCTGTCGCCCTTCTTCACCGGCGAGATCTCCGACAGCGGCGTGTAGATGCGGCTGTCGAGGACCAGGCCCGACGGGAACGTGCGCGAACCAATATCCGTGGGCACCTGGAGCAGGTGCAGCCGCGGGTTGGCCAGGAGCTGGTCGTAGGACTTGGTGCGCCCGGTGTTGGTGTACGGGTTGCCGTTCTGGTCGGCCGGGTGCGGCTCCGCGACGTCGAAGAAGACGGAGAGCGTGTCGAAGGCGTTCTCGTTCCACGAGACGGTGTTGAAGTCGCCACCCAGGACCACGTAGTCGCCCGCGGGGATGTTGGCGTTGAGGTAGGTCAAGAGCTGCACGGCCTCGTTGTTCCGGGTGGTCGCGTCCGCGGTGAGGAGGTGCACGCTCACGGCCCAGAGATCGACCGGGCCCGGCAAGTCGATGCGCGCGTAGGCGAATTCGCGGTTGGGCGAGCGGGTGTCCTCCCAGTGGCCGCATTCGAGGATGGGCCAGCGGCTGATGATGCCGTTGGGGATGCTCCCCGCCGGCGGGGGAGAGGCGTACTCGCGGCACCAGGCGAAGCCCGCGCCGACCTGGTCGACCATCTCCTGCATCGCCGCGTCGGAGTCGTCGCCGTAGCTGAACTCCTGGATGACCACGATGTCCGGGTGCATCCCCTGCATGAGCCGCAGGCCGTGTCCGGGGTCGTAGTCCTGGCCGTTGCCGCTGGTGAGGTTGGCCGCCATGACGCGCACCAGGGTCGCGACCTGCGGACCTGCGTCCGGCCCCGGCTCGCTCGCGTCGGGGGGCGTCGCGGCGTCGGGCAAGGGGGCGGCCGCGTCCGGCGGCGTGGCGGCGTCGAGGCCGGGCGCGCTGGCGTCGGGGCCGGGTGGAGTTGCGGCGTCGAGGCCAGGCGCGCCGGCGTCGGGACCGGGTGGACGTGCGGCGTCGAGGCCCGGCGCGCTGGCGTCCGGGCCGGGAGCTGCGGCGTCGAGGCCTGGCGCGCTGGCGTCCGGGCCGGGAGCTGCGGCGTCGAGGCCTGGCGCGCTGGCGTCGAGGCCGGCGGCGGCGTCGGGCGGCTCGGGGAGCGTCGCGTCGGGGGCGATCGGGGTCTCCGCATCGGGAGGGAGCGCGGCATCCGGTGACTCGAGCGAGGCGTCGGGAGCCCCCGGGCTCTCGGCGTCGGGCGCCGCCAGCTCGGCGTCGGGGGCCGCAAGGTCGGCGTCAACGCCAGGAGCGGACGCGTCGAGCTCCGCGAGCTCGGCATCGGCTTGGGGCAGGGAACCGTCGGCCTTTCCCGTGGGGTCGTTCCCGCAGGCGGCGATGAAGACGGTGAGGGCGAGAAGAAAGGGGCGGGCGAGGGACGACTTCGTCAGCGTCATGAAGACCTTTGTTCCCCCATGAGCGGCCAGTTCGTGGGCGCATTCTAGCCGCGAAGAGCGCTGTGGCGCTCGGCGTTCGAATCGCTAGGATGGCGCCCTTCTCGGAAGGAGCCGTCGATGAAGAAGCAAGCCGTCAAGCTCGGTGCCGAAGTCGCCCAGGCCCTCGCCGAGGGTCGCCCCGTGGTCGCGCTGGAGTCCTCGGTGCTGGCCCAGGGGCTCCCGCCGCCGCACAACCTCGACTCCTGGAAGGCCTGCGATCAGGCCGTCCGCGACGCCGGTGCGGTCCCGGCGGTCACCGCCATCATCGCCGGCGAGCCCTGGGCCGGGCTGACCCGCGAGCAGATCGACCGGCTGGTCGACCCCGCCACCAAGACCACCAAGGTGGGCGCGCGCGACCTCGCGCCGGCCATGGCGCTGGGGAGCTGGGGCGCGACGACCGTGTCCGCCACCTGCACCATCGCCGACGCCGCCGGCATCCACCTCTTCGCCACGGGCGGCATCGGCGGCGTGCACCGCGGGGCCGAGCAGACCTTCGACATCTCGCAGGACCTCGCGGCCATCGCGCGCTGCCGGGTGGCGGTGGTGACCGCGGGCGCCAAGGCCATCCTCGACATCCCCAAGACGCTGGAGGCGCTGGAGTCGATGGGCGTGCCGGTGGTGGGGTTCGGCACGAGCGAGTTCCCGGCGTTCTACACCAGCAAGAGCGGGCAGAAGCTCGAGCACAGCGTGGGCGACCCCGGCAAGGCGGCGGCGCTCCTGCGCGCCCGGTGGGACGTGCTGGACGAGGGCGGCGTCATCTTCGCCAACCCCATCCCCGCCGAGGCCGAGGCCGATCCCACGGTCATCGCCAAGGCCATCGGCGAGGCGCTCGCGCAGGCCCAGCGGCAGGGCATCAGCGGCAAGGCCATCACGCCGTTCCTGCTCGGCGAGGTCAGCAAGCGCTCCGGCGGCGAGAGCCTGAAGGCGAACCTCGCCCTCCTCACCGCCAACGCCAGAGTGGCCGGGCAGATCGCCGTCGCCTACGCCCTGAGCCGACGCTGACCTTGCCTGCGCGCCACTGTTGCCACGTGGCAACAGTGACGAAGGGTGGGGTGGGCAAGTGCTGGAAATGCCTCGGGAATTGGGGCATTCGTGAAACCCCGATTTCCAAGTCCCCGTTCTTCCAGGCACTTTCTGCTTCGGCCCGCAACCTTATATATGGGCGCAGTCGGCCGGCCGGAGTGGTGGCTGGGGTGAGCCGGCGGTCGCATAGGTCCCATAGGTCGCATAGGTCCTATACGTCCCATAGGACACATGGGACCGGAGCTCGCGTGACCTAGGGCTCCAGGAGCCAGGTGTTGGGGCCGCCGGTGGGCCGCGCCGAGAGCGCGCGCTGAACCGCTTCCAGCAGCGGCGCTGGCTTTCCAGCTTTCTGGACGACCCCGCTCGCTCCCGCCAGCCGGGGGCGCAGCCGGGCGGTCATGGGCGTCGCGGTGTGGATGACGACCGGCAGGTCCTGGTGCCGCGGATCGGCCCGGAGCCGAGCGAGCAGGTCGGCGCCATCGAGCCCCGGAAGCCGGAGGTCGACGACCAGCGCGCCGAACGGCTCTTGCTCGAGGCGGGCGAGCGCCTGAGCCGCGTCGCTCGCAACCTCGACCTGGAAGCCAGCCCCTGCGAGCTCTTCGCGAGTCGCCTCGCCAGCGTCAGGGTCGTCCTCGACCAGCAGCAGCGTCACCATGCCAGCAACAACAGCCACGCCCGGGGCCCATGCCCACGGCCCAAGGGGAGTGCCAGGAGCCCCGCCAACCGCTTTACCGGCCAGGCGTATCGGGGCTAGGCTGCCCCGCTGTTCGGGTGGGGGGTCGCCGGAAACCGAATGCCCGAGTCACGCGCCACCAGGTTCATCGACACCGAGGCGGACTTCTGCGCGCTCCTGGGAGAGCTCTCGCGCGAGCCGGCCCTCGCCGTCGACACGGAGAGCAACAGCTTCCACGTCTACTACGAGCGCGTGTGCCTGATTCAGCTGTCGACCCGCTCGAGCGACTTCGTGATCGACCCGTTCAAGGTGGACGTCCGGCCGCTCGGTCGCCTGATCGCCGACCCAGCGGTCGAGGTGGTGCTGCACGCCGCCGACTACGACATCCGCTCGCTCAAGCGCGACTTCGGGTTCACCTTCGCAGGCCTGTTCGACACGATGCTCGCCGCCAAGCTGCTCGAGCGCCCGGAGGTGGGGTTGGCGGCGCTCGTGCGCGACCAGTTCGGGGTCAAGCTGGCCAAGGAGCACCAGCGCTCGGACTGGGGCCGCCGTCCGCTCTCGCCCGACCAGCTCGCCTACGCGTCCATGGACACCCGCTACCTTTTGCCGTTGCGCGACCTGCTCGCGGCCGAGCTGACGTCCCGCGGGCTCACGGCGCAGGCCAAAGCGCTGTTCGCGCGACAGGCGGCCTGCGAGCCGCGCCCCAAGCGCTTCGACGAGCAGGGCTTCCAGAAGGTCCGCGGCTTCCGGGCGCTGGATCCTCAAGGCAAGCAGGTGGCGCGCGCGGTCTACCTGATGCGCGAGGAGCGCGCCCGCGCGGCCGACCGGCCCCCGTTCAAGGTCTTCGGCGACGAGGTCATCCTGGAGCTGGCGCGGCGCAGGCCGGCCACGGTGGAGGCGCTCACGGGGATCAAGGGGCTGGGCCGCCAGACGATCACCCGCGACGGGCCGGCCATCGTGCAGGCCATCGCACAGGTGGTGGGCGCCGCCGCGTGAGCCGCAAGCGTCAGCGCGCGGGCCTCCTCCAGCCCTGTGCAGTGATGAGGAACGAATCGAGCACGAGGCAATCCGGCCTTGTGCTGGCGAGCTCGCCCTGAGCGCCCTCAGGATTGGTCGAACGGTGGGGCGCTTCTGAGAGCTGGCGGGCACGAGGCCTGGCACGAGGCCGGCGATCCGAGGGCTGCTCGCTGCCACACGGCAAGGCACTTCGTCGGCCGGTATCGAGTCTCGAACCCGGCTTCTGCTACCCAGCCAAAGCCATCAGAACGCCGCGCCCGCGACCGCCTGGGGCACGACCCAGTCGAACGCCAGCGGAGCGCCCGGGGCGGAGTACAGGGCCCGGTAGGTGAAGTAGTCGCCCAGGACGTTCTTCACATAGTGGCGCGTCTCCTTGTACGGGATGAGCTTCCACGAACTCGTCGAGCGGGCGCTGGCCGTTGGCGCCGACCCAGCGCGCCACCGCGTTGGGCCCGCCGTTGTAGGCCGCGGCCGCCAGGCTCACCTGCCCGAAGCGCCCGGTCAGGTCGGCGAGGTACCAGGCGCCGAGCGGGACGATCCGCTCGGGCCGCTGCAGCTGCTCCAGGCCAGGGTCCGGCTCGCCGGCGAGGTGCGCGACCTTGGCCGCGGTCGGCGCGAGCAGCTGCATCAGGCCGAAGGCCCGCGCGCTGGAGAGCGCCAGCGGGTCGAACGCCGACTCGCGGCGCATGATGGCCCAGACGAAGTAGGGGTCGAAGCCCACCGCCTCCGCCGAGGCCTCGACGGCCTGCGGGTAGGCACGCGGGAAGAGCAGACCCAATGCCGCGGGCTCCTTCTTGTCGTAGGCCGGTCCCCACAGCCGCTGGTTGGCGATGGCGTAGGCGCGGCCGTGCAGCCCGAGCGCCGCGCAGGCCTCGGCCAGCCGCTGCGCGTCCGCGCCGCTCTTGATGGCGCGAGCCGCGACCGCCATCTCCGCGCTGGCGTCGCGCAGGAGCCCCAGCTTGACGAGCAGCGCGGCGCGCTGCTCGCGCTCGCCCTGCACCGCGGCGGGCGAGGCATCCACGGCGGTCATGCCCAGCGGCTCGTCGGCTGCGCCCAGCTCGGCGAGGCGCTTGCGCGCGAGCCAGGCATACCAGCCCGTCGGCCCGCGCCGGATGGCCTGGCGGTAGAGGGCCTCGGCGGCCTTGGGCGAGGAGGCGTCGCGGGCGCGCCAGTAGAGCGTCTGCGCCGCGTACTTCCGGCTCTTCTCGAGATCGACGAAGGCCTTCTCGGCCCCCGCCTTGTCTCCCGCGAGGCGCCGGCAGAAGCCCAGGTACCAGACGGCGTCCTCCCCGCGCTTGGGCGAGGCGCCGCGCTCGGCGACGTAGCCCTCGAAGGCCTTGGCGCAAGCTGCGTAGTCGCCCAGGTTGAAGCGCGTCCAGGCGGACAGGAACGCGGCCTCGTCGGCGGCCGGATCCTTCGGGAAGCGGGTGGCGACCTCGTCCATCCGCGCGATGGCCTTGGTCCAGTCGTTGCGGGCCTGCGCCAGGCGCCCCAGCGCCAGCAGCGCGTCCAGCTGCAGCCCGTTCGGCGCCTGCGGGACGTTGACCTCGTCGAACAGCTGCTCGGCGCGGGCCAGGTCCTTCATCTGCACGTAGGCCCGGCCCAGGTCCAGCTCGGCGCGGAAGGTCTCGCCCGGCGTGCGCGCGAGCGACATCGCGGTGTGGATCGAGGCGAGGGCCTTGGCCGCCAACCCCAGGGTCAGCAGGCGCTCGCCACGGCTGAGGTGGTCGCTCGCGGTCAGGCTCGCGTACGCGCCGGTCTCCTTGAGCCGCACCTTGGCGAGCCGGGCGTTGGGGTGGTCGGGGGCCTCGACGTAGAGGGCCTTGTAGAGCCTCGACCGCCCCGGGCTGGTCCCCGGTGGCCGCCTTGGCTTCGGCCAGCGAGAAGCGCAGCTCCACCGACGGGTCGTCCTTGACCGCCTTCTCCAGCCGGTCGAGGGCGTCGGTCGTGCGGCCGGCCCGCAGCAGCGACTCGCCTTCGCGTCCCAGCGTGCGTGCGGCGTGCGGACCGTCCGGGTCGAGGCTGCGCGCCGCTGCGAACTCGCTGGCCGCCTGCGCGTAGTGCCCGGCGTAGAAGAGCGACTCGGCGCGGTAGAGCGCGCAGTAGGGCTCGAGGGTGCTCTTGGACGAACCCTCCGGACAGCGCCGGCCCCTGGCGTCGGGCGTCAGAACGTTGACGCCCGCCTCGAAGTCGCCGGCGGAATAGTGGGCGAGGGCCGTGGACAAGGTCTCGAGGGCGGGAGCCTTTTCGGGCCCCGGCGCCGCGAGCAGGGAGACGACGAGCAGGAGGGACGAAACCATGGCGAGTGGCTGTCGATAATAGCGGGGACTTGGTTCTCCCCGTGCACCGACCCGATCACCTGTCTTCCGGCCGACCTGCCGCGCGAACGCGCGCCCCCAAGCAGGGTGGCCGGTTGACTTTGCCCTGCCTCCTGAGCAGTATTCACCGCGCTTGTTGGCTGGGGTCGGGAGCAGGAAGGGATGAGCGTCGGAGCTTGTTGACGCCTCGCTGGATGCACCGCCGGCCGGGTTCCTGAACGAGAAGAGAACGCTGAGGGGGCCCAGACCAGCAGGGCAGGACGAACCATTGACGGCGCATCGATTCGAAGAAGACCAAGACCGTGACGAGCGAAGAGCAGAGCAGGGGGAGCGAGAAGGAGGACCGCGGACAATGAAGCCATTCCCCACCGAGCTGCAGAACACCATCAACCCGGAGCCCAGCGGCAAGCACGCCAGCGTGGAGTTCCAGCGAAACCTGTTCTGCGGTCACTACGACGACTGCCTCGATGAGGCGGTGAAGAAGGGGTGGAATAGCTTCACGTGCGTCCGCTGCCCGCTCTACGCGGTGGCCGCCGCCCCGCTTCCCAGAAGGAAGAGGCGCGCAAGGGCATCGAGGTGTACGCCACCCAGCGCCGCCTCGCCTAGCGAGCGCTTCCGACAGAATTGCTTTTCGAAGGGGGGCCTTTCGAGGCCCCCCTTCCACTTGCGAGCCCTCCCCCCTGCCCCCTACCAAACTGCGGGAGAGGGGGGCCGCCTCGCGGCTTCGGCGACCCTGGTCGGAGCTGCTCCGCCTCCGCGCCCTTCGCTCTGGCTCTCAGGCCGCCGCGCCGCGTCGGCGCAGGTGAGTGAGAGGCTCCGACAAACCGCCTCCCGCGGTTTGGGAGGGGGCAGGGGGAGGGCTGCTACGCCGGCAGCTCGCCCGCGAGCCGCCCGCGTGCCTCCGCCGCCCAGAGCGGCAGGTGCTTCTGCAGCAGCAGGAGCGCGAAGGGCGAGTCGGGACGCAACAGCTCCCAGACGCTGGTGGGCGACTTGGCCTCGAAGCCGCGGAACTGCACCTGGCCGGCGCGGCGGAAGACCGTCGCGCGGTCGACGTCGCCGTCCGGCGGCAGCGTGACGATCAGCTCCAGCGAGTCCTGGACGAAGAAGAAGAGCTCCTGGAACTCCGGGTCGAGCTCGTCGACCTGCAGCACGCGGCGGAACCAGGTGCGCGAGGCCGAGGTCTGGGTCAGCAGCGCCGCGAGCGCCTCGCCGGAGAGCGCCTCGCCGGTGTTGTAGATGTCGGAGAGGCTCGAGAGCACCTCCGCCGGCTGGCCGTCGCCCATCTGCATGGCGCGCGCGAGGTCGCGCAGCACCGTCTCCGCGATGGCCTTGGCCGTCTCCCTTGCGCGGGTGGGCTCGCGGTCGCGCACCGCCGCGTCGATCATCTCCGACAGCTCGGCGGGCAGGAGCAGGTTGTAGGCGGAGTCGACGTAGACGCGGAACGGCAGCTCGAGCCGCGGGTTGTTGCGCTCCGCCCGGGCCTTGGCGAGCAGGCCGTCGAGCTTGCCCTTGATCATCCCGTTGCGGGCGGTGCCGCGCGCCGCCTCGTTGATCTTCTCGGCGATGGCGACCTTGACCGGACCGAACTGCTGGTCGGCCATGGTGGCGATCTCCGCGTTGGCGCCGAAGGTGATGAAGAGGCCGGCTTCCAGCCCGCCGCCGCGGGAGGCTCGCGCCTCCTCGTCCAGCGAGCGCAGCTGGCCCTTGGCGAAGGTCCGCGCCTCGCCGGCCCGGCGCTCGAGCTCCTTGAGGTGGTTGCGGTCCTCGACGAGCGCCAGGTCGCTGACGAGCTTGTCGCGCGCGGGGCCGAACAGGTTCTCGATGCGCGCGAAGAGCTCCTTCTCGCGGTTGCGCAGCGCGGCGATGGCCTCCCCGTGGTGCTGCGCCTCGGGGCCGCGGCCACGCTGGGCGGCCTCGTGCCGGCGCGCCTCCAGGTCCGCCACCCGCTGCGCCAGGGTGGTGAAGAGCACCCGCTCGAGCTCGGCCACCGGCATGGCCCGCTTGGCGGCCATTCCCCGCTCGAGCGCGGTCGCCTCGGAGCGCAGCCGCTCGAGCTCGGTGCGCAGGCGGGCCTCGACCTCGGCGCGGCGGGTCTCCACGTCGCGGCCGTCGGTGCCGGTGCGGCTGCGCAGCTTGTCGGCGTAGGCCCGGCAGATCTTCTGGATGTCCTGCGCCACGTCGACGAGCGCGCTCATCTCGCCGGAGAACACCGCCGCGTCGCCGAGCAGGTTCTGCAGCACGAGCTGCGTCTCGCCGCCCAGCCCCTCGACGCGCCGCGAGGCCGCCCCGAGGATGGGCTCGTAGAACTCGGTGCGCAGGAACTCGGCCATCACGAGCTCCTTGGCGCGGTAGGTGCGCTGGGTGAAGCCCTTGAGGTCGATGAAGAGGTGGCCCTGGGTCTTGCGCACCGGGGCCCGGCGCACCGGCTTGCCGTCGGTGGAGAGGCGGTAGAGCCGGCCGGCCAGGTAGTCGGAGACCAGCTGCTCGCGGGTGTACTCGGAGCGGCGGTCCTTGAGGCGGCTGCGCGCCCGGTCGGTGCTGTCCACGATGACGCGGTCGAGCGCCAGCACCGAGTAGGCGGTGGCGACGTCGGCCACCGTGTCCTCGCGCAGCGCGCCCCGCTTGAGCGAGTCGGCGAGCGCGGCGGTCGCGGCCTCGCCGGCCGGGTCGGGCTTGAGGGTCTTGGCGAACCGGGCCAGCCGGGCGAGCAGCGACTTGGGCTCGGAGAGGGCGGTGCACAGGGCCTCGGTGTTGACGGCGACGGGCACCAGCGCCGCGGAGAGCTCGGGGTCGTGGCCGTCGTAGATGGCCAGCCAGTCGAGCACCCGGCGCCGCATGAGCATCACGCCGCCGGCCTCGGCCGCCCGCTTGAAGAGGTCGGGGTCGCCATGGAAGGCCTCGGCCAGCCGTCGCTCGCCGTCCCGCGGGTCGGGGTTCTCCTCGAGCAGCGCCAGCCAGACGCGGTCCGCGGCGCTGGCGAACGGCTCGGACAGACCCCAGGGGTTGACGTCGAACAAGAGCGGCTGCTGGCGGAACGAATAGAAGGAGAGCGGGCAGAGCAGCGCGCGGGCCTGCAGCGCATAGGTCGGGGGAGCGGCCGGAAGGGCGGCGCTCAGCGCGGCCTCGACCAGGGAGAAGAGGGCCGAGCCCACGGTGCGGTCGATCCGCTCGAGCGGGAACTGGCGGGAGACGAGCGTCTTGGCCCGCGCCTTCTTGGTCTCCAGGTGGGCGATGGTCCCCAGGACGCCCAGCGCGAGCAGGGAGGGGGCGACGCCGGAGCCCGCCCGGCTGTCCTCTTCGAACAGGCGGGCGTAGAGCAGGGTCAGCCGGTCGAAGAGCGGGCCGCCGTGGCCCCGCGGGATCCACGCCTCGAAGAGCGCCGTGTCCAGGACCGCGTCGAGGAACACGCCGCGCCGCGCCGCGAAGAGCCCCGCCGAGCCCTCCATGAACGGCGCGAGCGACCAGGTCGGGGGTCGCAGCCCGCGCCCGCCGATCTCCACTTCGGGCACCGAGGAAGCCCGGTTCTCCGCGGTCTCGCGGCGGCGGCGCAACAGGTCCGCCAGGTCGTCGATCGCGAAGTTCGCCAGGTCGTTGAAGTCGTCGTCGAACGCGAAGGGGTAGGCCGCATCGGCCGCGGTCTCTCCCAGGCGGAAGGGCAGGCCCATGAAGAGGGGCTCGACCCAGTGCGCGAGCTCCAGACCCGGCACCGACATGAGCGCCCGGTAGAGCTCGGCACGGCCCGACGGCCAGTCGGAAACCGTCCCCGCTGACGGGTAACCCACCGTTCCTCCAACAACCCCCTCAGGCGTTATGTGAAATCGCTGCCGGACGATAGCACGCTCACCGGGCGGCGCGCGCGAAGACCTCGGTGAGCAGCACGTTGTCGATCTCGCCGCGCCTCACCCGCGCGGTCCCCAGGCCGACGAGCTCGACCTCGGCGTCGAGCACGTTGGACAGGTGGCCCGGAGAGGCTTCGATGCCCCGGTGGGCGTCGAGCGCCGAGCCGGCCTCGCCCAGGTTCTCGGCCACGCGCCGGTAGGCGAAGCCCACCTTGGCCAGCCGCGCGGTCAGGTCGCCGGAGACCGGCGAGACGTGGGCGAAGTAGCCCAGGCTCGCCATCTCCGCGCTGTGGGCGCTGGCCACCGAGTCCAGGGTCGCGCTGCGCGCCAAGGGCTTGAGCCCCGCGGCCTTGCGGCGGGCGTTGATGGCCGAGAGGACCTGGGCCTCGGCCTTGGCCAGGTCGGCGCTCTCGGCGGCGAGCGGGGGAGCCGCTGCGGCCGCCTCCGCCTGCTGCTCCTTGCTCGAGCCGACCTGGACGCGGAAGAGCGCGGCGACCTCCGGGCCTTTGACGCTCTGGGCGACGACCTCCACGGTGTACTCGCCCGCCGACGGGAAGGAGACCGGGGCCGAGAAGGCGTTGCGCTCGCCGGTCTGCTCGCCCCGCACCTCCTGGATGCCGCGCGGGCCGGAGACGATGACCTTGCCGTCGTAGAGCGGGAAGACGAGCTTGCCGGAGACCTCGGCGATCGCGCCGACCGGCACCTTGCGCGGCACCGGGTCGAGCACCGCCTTGCGGTCGGCGAGCAGGACGATGACCACCTCCGGCGCTCCCGCGGCGATCCCCACTCCGAGGCGCGTGGCGGGCATGCTCGCCAGGTCCTCGCGCCCTTCGACGGCCTGGACCGCGAGGTCGGCGGCCGGGGAGCGGGCGGCGATGACGCGGGGCATCGGATCCCACCCCCCCGCCATCGAGAGCTCGCGCGCGACGGCGTCGTTGGCCGTGGCCGCGGAGAGCCCCTCCGAGACCGCACGTCGGGCGATGGCCTGGGCCGCGCGGGAGAGCGCGGTGTCGGCCTTGGGCACCCCCGGGGCTCCGGCGGCACGGTAGGCGCGCGCGATCGCCGCTTCGATGCGCGCCTCGGGGCGGGCCCCCGGCTCCGCGCCCACCGCCGCCTCGATCGGGAGGAGGAGCGCGAGGATGACGGCGAAGGGAGCGGCGAGGCGGGCGAGGGCAGGGCGGGGGGCGCAGGCGATCGTCATTCGGGGTCTAGCTCTCGGTGACGAAGTGGATGACCTGGACGGCGCGCGGACCCAATCGCGCGTTGAGACGCTCGCGCAGGGTCGCCTCTTCGGCGGCGAGGATGGCCGCAAACTCGCGGCGAACCGAGACCGTCAGGGCCCCGTCGACCAGCCGGACGGGGCGGGCGTGGGCTGCCAGGCCCTCCCCAACGGCCTCCCCCCAGACAGGGGAGAGCAAGCTCGCCGACCCGGTCTCGGCGACCTGGCGCAAGGCCTTGGACAGAGAGGACTTCAGGTCGTTGAATTCGGAGCGCGCCATGCCTTGGGGTAGCCCCAGCCAAGGGAGCGCGTCAAGGACCGCCGTGAGGCGGCCAACCAGTCCAACCCCGCGTCGCGGTTGAAAAGCCTGCTCGGGTCGTGCACGATCCCTCCCCGCCGCGCGTCGCTGCGCGGCAGTTTCGTTTCTACGCCATGGCCAACGACCCCAAAGCGGACTCGAGCAAGACGACCGCGGCCGTCGCTGGCCCCGTGACGGGGAAGTCGGACTCCGCGCCGGAGCGGGCGCCCGGCCCCGACGAGCGGCGGGCGCGCTGGCTCAACCGGGCCGCCAACCTCACGGTGCTGGGGGTGGTGGGGCTGGCCTGCGCCTACCTGTTGACCCCGGGGTTCTTCGCCCAGCGAATTCCCTACGGCGACGACTCCATCGGCCAGTTCTCGAACACGGTGGTCAAGGCCACCCGCGACTACGACATCCCGGACGAGGAGACGACGCGGCGCAAGCGCGACGAGGCCCGCGACGCCATCCTGCCGGTCTACGACTACGACGTGACGGTGGCCGAGGCGGCGGTGGAGCGGCTGCGGTCGGCCTTCAAGTACATGCGCGACACCGGGCGGGACGCCGAGACCCGGCAGAAGCTCGCGCCTCCCGTGGACGCCCGGGTCGAGGCGCCGAAGAAGGCCGTCGCGCCGGCCAAGAAGGACGAGCAGCCTGCCCAGCCGGCGGCGCTGCCCGAGGCGCTCGCCCGGGTCTACTCCGAGCACCGCGAGGAGTGGCAGCGGCGCCTGGAGACGCACCTGGACGACGAGTCGTACAAGGCCTTCGCGGAGGCCCGCTTCTCGGAAGAGGTCGAGCACGAGGCCGAGAAGCTCATCACCCGGGCCAACGGGCAGATGGTGGCCGACTACCGCGAGCCCCTGGCCCTCTCGGCCGGACGCGGGATCACCGTGCGCCGCAAGAGCGGCGGGGTGGTGGTGGGCGAGAAGGTGCTCAACGACGTCTCCGCCATCCGCGACCAGAACGAGATCCGCGTCGAGGCCGAGCGCTGGGCCTCGGACCTGGCCGCGGAGCTGCCCGCCTCCCTGCGCCGGGCGCTGGCGACGCTCGCGTCCCGCGAGGTGCGAGCCAACCTGCGCAACAACCGGGAGGAGACCGACGACCGGCGCCGGGCGGCCAGCGAGTCGGTCAAGCCCGTCGTCATCCAGCTCAAGAAGGGCGAGAAGATCATCGGCGACGGTGAGCGGATCGAGCACCGCCACCTGGTCATCTTCGCGGCCATCCGCAGCCAGACGAAGATCGAGGACAGCCTCTTGGTGCGCCTGGGCGGCGGCCTGTTCGCGATGCTGGTGGTCTCGGTCGCCTACTTCTTCGCCCGCTCCTCGTTGCGCCGCTTCCGCCCGACCCGCAAGGACGCGCTGCTGGGCGCGCTGACCATGGTGACCTCGCTGGGGATCATCAACCTCTCCATCACCATCGCCGACGCCCTTCGCGACCGGTTCCCGCAGATCGGCAACGAGACGCTGTACTGGGCGGCGCCGTTCGCCATGGGCGCGATGCTCATCCGCTTCGTGCTCACCAGCGAGGCGGCGGTGGTCTACAGCATCATCTTCGCCGGGCTCGCGGGCGTGCTGGTCGGCAACTCGCTGGAGTTCGCGCTCTACGCGCTGCTGGGCTCGCTCGTCGCCTCGGCGCGGGTGGCTCGCGCCAAGGACCGCGCCGCGCTCTTCCGCGCCGGGCTCTACACCGGCCTCGTGAACTCGGTGGCGGTGCTCTGCTTCGCGCTGCTCTCCAGCAAGATGGACGGGTGGGCGACCGTCGTCGGCTGCCTCGCCGGGTTCGTCGGCGGCGCCATCGCCGTCCCCATCCTGGTCATGGGCGTCACGCCGCTGGTGGAGGCCGCCTTCGGCTACACCACCGACATCAAGCTGCTGGAGCTCGCCAACCTGAACCACCCGGCGCTCAAGGAACTCATCGTCCAGGCGCCCGGGACCTACCACCACTCGATCATCATCGGCAGCCTGGTCGAGGCGGGCGCGGAGGCCATCGGGGCCAACCCGCTCCTGGCGCGCGTCTGCGCCTACTACCACGACATCGGCAAGGGCAAGAACCCGCTCTACTTCGCCGAGAACCAGCGCAGCGAGAACCGCCACGACAAGCTCGCGCCGCAGATGAGCGCGCTCATCATCAAGCGCCACGTCACCGACGGCATGGGAGATGGCCCGCCAGTACAAGCTGCCGCGCCAGGTCGCCGACGCCATCCCGCAGCACCACGGCACGCGGCTCGTCGGCTACTTCTTCCACAAGGCGCTCAAGGATCAGGAAGGCAAGGCCGACGCGCAGCAGGTCGAGGAGTCGCTCTACCGGTACGGCGGGCCCAAGCCGCAGACGCGCGAAGCGGCGCTGGTGATGATCGCCGACGCGGTCGAGGCGAGCTCGCGCGCGATGCAGGACCCGACGCCCGCCAAGCTGCAGGCGCTGGTCCAGAAGATCATCAACGGCATCTTCGCCGACGGGCAGCTCGACGAGTGCGACCTGACCCTGCGCGACCTGAACGAGATCGCCCGCGCGTTCTACCGGACCCTGGGCGGCATCTACCACACCCGCCCCGACTATCCGCCCGCGGCCATCGCCGGCGCCGGCCCGCGACCCGCCCTGGCGGAGGTCAAGGACGGCAAGATCGTCGGCGAGCCCGCTCCGGCCAAGCCCGAAGACGCGAAGTCCGGCGCCGAGGTGAAGAAGCTTCAAGGCCTGTGAGTGGGGCCGGAGCGCCCCAGACTCAAAGTCTGGCTCAGGCCTCCAGGAGCTTGCGCAGGTCGCTCAGATCCTCGATGCGCGCGTCGCCGTCGATGCCCAGCCCCACGAAGTGCACTCCGGCGGCCTTGGCCGACTCGCGGTCGTAGCGCGAGTCGCCTACGAACCACGCCTCGCTCGCCCGGAGATCGAGGGCGGCCAGCGCGGAGAGTGGCAGGTCGGGGGCGGGCTTGGGGTGGGGGACGAGGTCGGCGCAGGCCAGGTGGTCGAAGCTCCGGTCGATGCCGGCGGCCGCTAGGACTGTTGGAGTGAGCGTCGAGACCGTGTTGGTCACCAGCGCCAGCCTTCGCCCGGAGGCCTTGAGGTCCGCGAGGAGCTTGGCGGCGTCGGGGTGGACCCAGATGCAGGAGGCGAAGCGGGGGAAGGTCTCAGTGTAGAAGCGGTCGAGCTCGGCGACGGTGCAGGAGAGGCCGAACTCACGGACGTCGGCGATGGTGCCCTGGCCGAAGGTGGGTTCGAACTCCTCGCGGGTCACGGCGCGGCCCCGGAAGGCCTTTCCGGCCTCCTCCAGGCTCCTGAACCAGGCCTCCTTGCTCTTCACGAGTACGCCGTCGAGGTCGAAGAGGATCGCGCGAGGATGCATGGCGGCGCAGTATACCGACCCAAACGTCAATCGCATGCCGACGGGCGCGAATTTCTTGCGCTAATTGGCGATCCCGCCGCTTGACGGCCCTCCAGGCGGACGCCTAAAGTGAGGTGCTCGTTTCTGGCCGGAACAGGCGACTTCCCGCACCGCCAAGTTCTCGAGGTAACCCATGCGCCACAGCAAGTGGTTCGTCGTCGCTACGCTCTCGCTGACTGTTCCCTTCCTCCCAGGGTGTGGTGGTTGTGAAGACCCCCGCATCACCGAAGCAAAGGGACTCGGTCGCATCGTCGAGATCAGCGGTTCCGGCCAAGAGATCGAGAAGGAGGAAGTGACCCTCGAGTGGGGCCCTCAAATCATCGAGAGCCGAATCGAGAAGAAGGTCGTCATCCGGAACATCGGCACGTCGAGCATGACCATCCGCGAGATCAAGCTCTCCGAGGGGTTCCCGTCGGCGGTCTTCAACTACGAGATCCCGACCGGCCTGGTGCTCGGGGCGTCGACTGAGAAGGAGTTCTCGATCCTGTTTGAGCCGAAGGTGGTCGCCAGCTACGCAGGCACCATCACCGTCGTCCTCAGCGAGGCTAGCAACGAGGAAGCTCAAGATCAACCTCACCGCCCAAAGCATCGTCGGCGGCTGCGCCATCACGCCCAACGACACGGTCGACTTCGGCAACGTCGCGATCGGCACGAGCTACGGGATGATGGTGAAGATCACCAACAACAGCGTGAAGCCATGGGAGGTCAACGTCGAGAAGATCCTCGAGGACGCCGACAAGGGCGTCTTCGTGTTCAGCAGCTTCGAGCCGGGCATCAAGACCGTCCCCGAGCACGGGGAGTTGCTGGTGCCGCTGGAGTTCAAGCCCAACCACGCCGGCCTGCACTACGCGGCGCTCTCCATCCCGGCCCCTGAGTTCTGCCAGCCTGCAGTGCTGCCGCTGGTCGGAAAGGGCGTCGACCAGGTCCTGGAGTGCGAGCCGAGGGTGCTGATCAAGGACTCCTCCACCGGCCAGGAGAAGTGGGAGTGCCTGCTGGACTTCGGCTTCGTCAACCCGAACGCCAAGGCCACCGCCAGCATCGGCTTCAAGAACCTCGGCAACAGCGACATCGACGTCTCCGCGCTCGCGCTGACCCAGGACCTGACCAAGGGCGGCGACGCCTTCGCGATCGAGCCGGACGCCGAGGGCAAGACCCCGGACGTCATCACCGTGAAGAAGGGCGAGTCGGTGAAGGTGACGCTGTCGTTCCTGCCGACGCTGCTGGGCCAGTACAACGGCAAGCTCGACTTCGAGTCGACCGACCAGAAGCGCCCCACCGGTTACTTCCTGCTCCAGGGCACCGGCGGCGGACCGGCCATCGAGCTCCAGCCCACGGATCGCGTCGACTTCGGCCCGGTGGCGGTGAACACCCACCAGAAGCGCCGCGTGATCATCAGCAACGTCGGCACCGACATCCAGGGCACCACTGACGACAACCTCAAGCTCATCGTCCCCGACGCAGCGACCGCCTGCACCAAGAACACCGACTGCACCGCCAACAACTCCAATATCTGCCAGCGCGGCATGTGCTGGAACCCCAAGCAGGCCGAGCTCGAGGTGGTCCAGGGCGACCCCGCGGAGTTCACCCTGGTCTGGCCGCCCGTTGACTACGAGAGCAAGGGCATTGCGGCGGGCGAGAGCGTGGAGGTGACGGTCACGTTCGCCCCCATCGGCGGAGGCGACAAGAAGGCGCTGCTCAAGGTCTACTCCAACGACCCGGCCAAGCCCGTCGCCATCACCGAGATCTACGCGGCCGGCGCGGTCATGCCGCCCTGCAACTACGAGATCATCCCGCCGCAGCTCAATTACGGCAACGTCGAGGCCGGCAAGAGCCTGGTGCTCTCCTTCGAGATCCGCAACAAGGCCACCAAGACGACGGACCAGTGCCTCGTCTCCACCCTGGGCTTCAGCCGCGACACCTCGCCGACCTTCACGCTGGTCGACGGAGCGGTGAACGGCAAGTACGTCAACGGCGGCGAGTCGCTGAGGGTCCCGGTTCGCTTCTCGCCCAAGGTGGACGGCAGCTACGGCGGCTCCGTGGAGTTCTACATCTCCAGCCCGGACGCGCCGGACGGCAAGGTGCCGATGGCGGGCACCACCAAGAAGGGCTGCATGCTCATCGCGCCCAACGAGCTCGACTTCGGCGTCATCCAGAAGGACTGCAACTCGCGCGACCGCACCTTCACCATCTACAACGTCTGCACCACCGCCCAGTCCCTGCAGAGCATCGAGATGCAGCAGGGCGGGTCGACCGAGTTCAAGGTCACCTCGACCCCCATGTTCCCCTACAACCTGGCGGCAGGCGCGTCGGTGGACTTCAAGGTCCGGTACTCACCCGTCGACGTCGGCCAGGACCAGGCGACCATCGCAGTCAAGAGCTCGCAGGTGACCGTCATCGTGCCCATCAGCGGGCGCGGCGACACCACCGCCATCCAGACCGACATCTTCGCCCAGGACCCGCAGCCCAAGGTCGACGTGCTCTTCATCGTCGACAACTCGGGCTCCATGTCCGACGAGCAGTCGAGCCTGGGCTCGAACTTCGACTCGTTCATCAAGTTCGCGCTGGCGCAGGGCGTCGACTACCACATCGCCGTCACCACCACCGGCGTGGACCAAGCGCACGGCGGCTCCACGGACAACGGCAGCCCGCCCGACGAGAACGGCTGCATCATCCCGCTCAACAACAGCCGCCCGAAGATCATCAACCCCCAGACCTCCAACGGCGAGACGGTCTTCAAGCAGAACGTCAACGTCGGCACGGACGGCAACTACACCGAGTTCCTCATCCGCCCGGCGTACCTGGCCCTGACCAGCCCCAACCTCACCGGCTGCAACAACGGCTTCCTGCGCGAGGAGGCCACCCTGGCGGTGGTCGTCGTCTCCGACGCCGGCGACCAGGACGACACACCGGTGGGCTTCTACGTGAACGCGCTGCTCACCATCAAGGGCTTCCGCCACCAGAACATGTTCTCGTTCTCGGGCATCGTGCGGCCGGACGACGAGAACACCTGCTCGCAGAGTGGCGACGGCTCGAACGCCTTCTACCCGCGCGTCCTCCAGATGATCAACTCCACCGGCGGCGTGCGCGGCAACATCTGCGAACAGGACTGGAACCAGACGCTGGAGACCCTGGGCCAGAATGCGTTCGGCTACCGCACCCGCTTCTTCCTGTCGAACGTCCCCGACCTCAGCCAGCCCATCGTCGTCAAGGTGGACGGCGTGCCCTACGAGATGCAGGGCCCCAGTGGTGACGACCGCTGGAAGTACAACGGGACGGTCACCGCCGTCGACTTCGAGCTGCTCGCGGTCCCGGAGCCGGGCTCGACGATCGAGGTCAGCTACCACGTCGCCTGTCTGAGATAGGCGGGTGGCGGTCCTCGTGGATGCCTGAGTAGCGATGTAGGTGCCAGGGAAAAACTTGTTGGGGAGCACGCCGGACCTCGGCGGTAGGAGCAGGACCATGACGAAGCGTATTGCGATGACCCTGGTGGCGGTGGCCATCGCCGCCGGCAGCCCCGCGGCGGCGCAGGCGCAGATGCTGTACCTGGCCACCGCGCCCACGGTCGCGACGCCGCCGACCTACACCACCTGGACGAGCTTCACGCTCCTGAACAGCAGCGGGTCGGCGGGCGGCGACTCCGGCATCGCCACGCTCGCCATCCCGTTCCCGTTCTCGTTCTACGGCAAGACCTACACCTCGCTCGACATCAACCTCGACGGGTTGATCATGTTCGAGAACGCCACGAAGATCTGCACGGGCAGCTACTCCTCGAAGTGCTGCACGGCCAACGACCTCCCCGACGCCGCGGCGCCCAACGGGGTCATCGCCTTCTGGTGGGACGACGGCGCTTCGTCGACTGGCACTGGCAAGTGGGCTGTTTCCGGCTCGCCAGGCTCGCAGATCTTCGCCATCAAGCTCGAGAACTGGGGCAGCTACAGCTACAGCTCCCCCATCTCGCCGCGCACCGTGGAGATCGACCTGCACGAGGACAACGGCGCCATCGACATCTACTACGGCGCCATCTCGTCGCCCACCGCCTCCGACGGCGAGGCAGAGGTCGGCATCGAGGACTCCACGGGTAGCCAGGGCGTGCTGGGAATGAGCTGCAGCAACACGACGAGCTACTGCGACAACACGCAGTGGCCGGCGGGCAAGGTCATCTCCTTTGCGCCGGCCGTCAAGCCGGACCTCTCCGTCACCGGCGTCTACGGCTCGGCGCTGGTCCCCACCACCGTCAACGGCAACCCGGGCTACACCGTCGACGTCCAGGTCACCGCCAAGAACCAGGGCCTGAACCCTGCGGTCGGCTTCGGCTTCGACGTCTACCTGTGCAACCAGGCGACCGTCACCACCACCGACCCCACCAAGTGCCAGTTCCTGCGCTCGCACCCGGCCGTCGAGACCGTCAACGGTCGGCAGGACGGCACCTTCAGCGAGACCGGCCTGACGTTCACCAAGCCCGCGGCCGGCACGTTCTACCTGGGCGTGGTGCTCGACCCGACCAACGCGGTGGACGAGGTGCTCGAGGGCAACAACACCGGCGTGGGCGCCGGCTACCTCATCGGCTCGGTCGACCTCACCGGCACCGTCACCGGGCCGGCGAAGGCGGCGCCGGGGGAGAACGTGCGCGCCGACGTGCGCATCATCAACCGTGGCACGGAGGTGGTCACGGCCACCTTCAAGTACCAGCTGTACCTGTCGACCAAGAACACGCTCAACAAGGCCACCGACCCGCTCTTGTACGTCGGCGACGTCGCCGGGCTCGGCGGTGGCGAGACCCGCCTCATCAACCCGCCGGCCGTGCTGCCCAGCCCGCTCGCCGAGGGCGAGTACTACTACCACCTGGTCATCGACTCGACGAGCGCGGTGACCGAGGTGAGCGAGGCCAACAACGGGGCGGTCACCCCTTCCTCCATCACCATCTCGGCCACGGACCTGCTGGTGAAGGACGTGAGCGTGCACGACATCACGCCGCCCAACGCGGTGACCACCGCCGCCTACTTCGGCGAGAAGGTCCGCCTGGAGTTCACCCTGGCCAACCAGGGCGGAGGAACTGCCTCCGACTTCAACGTCTGCATCCTGCTCTCCGACACGACGGTGATCTCCCTGTTCGACCAGAACATCACTCCGGCCGGAGCGCCCCTGACCGGCCTGACGTACCTCGGGGCCGAGAGCCACGACTTCGCCATCGAGCTCACCATCCCCACCGAGAAGGCGCCCGGGGTGCCGCTGCCCGACGGCCAATACTGGATCGGCGTGGTCGCCGACTGCCTCTCGAAGGTCAAGACGGAGAGCAACAAGGCCAACAACAAGTCGGCCATCCCGAACCCGATCTACGTGCGGCAGGCGGCACCCGACTACCTTCCGACCGAGCTCCAGTCCCCGGCGGCGGGCGCGGCGGGTGAGGTGATGCCCGTCTACCGCGTGCTGCGCAACCTGGGCAACCGCGGCAACCTCGACGGCGCGGCGGCGCTGCTCAAGTACCAGTACTACCTCTCCTCCAACGACATCATCTCCCCCGAGGACATCCCCGTCTCCGTCCTCGACTCGACCGGTGAGGCGCACCCGTACGGCCTGATCCGCCTGGGGCCGGGCGACGTGCACCGCACGACCGAGAGCGTGCTCGTCCCGGCCAGCCTCTCGCCCGGCACCTACTACGTCGGCGTCATCGTCGACCCGCTGGCCCAGGAGTTCGAGCTCGACGAGACCAACAACGCGCTGGGCTCGCTGGGCACGGTGGAGATCGCCGGCAACTCGCTCTCCGTCGAGACCCGCTACCTCCCGGACGCGCTGGTGGGCGTCAACTACCTGCAGCAGCTGGTCGCTTCGGGCATCGACGGTCCGGGAAGCTGGTCGCTGGCCCCGGACCAGGGCGAGCTGCCGCCGGGCCTGACGCTGTCCGCCGACGGCCTCCTCGAGGGGATGCCCGCCGCCGACGGCGCCTTCGTCTTCACCGTGAGGGTCCAGTCCGGCAACCGCGAGGCGCTGGCCCGTCTGGCCATGCGCGTGGTGGAGCCGACGGGCGCCCTCCAGGTGGTGAGCAGCAAGCTGCCGACCGCGGTGCGCGGCCAGGCGTACGCCATCAACCTCTCGGCGGTGGGCGGGGTGCGGCCCTACACCTGGCTGCTCGAGGCCGGGGCGCTCCCCGACGGCCTCGTCCTCGACCCGGCCGGCAAGATCTCCGGCAAGCTCACCCGCGCCTACGGCAACCTGGCCTTCTCGGTCTCGGTCAACGACGTGTTCGGCACCAAGGTGGTGGCCGAGCTGTCGATGCGCGCGGTGGAGCCGGGCACGCTCTTCGTCGCCACCACCTCGCTGCAGAAGGCCCAGGTGGGCGCCACCTTCCGCCAGCAGCTCGCGTCCTCCGGCGGGACCGGCCCCTTCACCTGGACCGTCCTCAGCGGCGGGCTGCCCGACGGCCTGCGCCTGACCGGCGACTCCATCATGGGCAGCCCCACCAAGACGGGCTACTTCCCGGTCGTGCTGCAGGTCGCGGACTCGGCCGGGTTCAGCGACGAGGGCTCGTTCATCCTCAACGTGCTGCCGCGCCCCGCCGCCTTCACGATGCCCGACCTGCCGGAGCTGAAGGTCGGTGGCGAGCTGTCCATCAACCTCTCGCTGTACGGCAAGGCGCACAGCACCTTCGCCATCTATGGCGGCCGGCTGCCTCCGGGCATCACGCTCGAGCGCGAAGGCCGCCTGGCGGGGACGGTCGGCGAGGACGCCGCGCCGGGCAGCTACGACGCGCTGCTGCTCGTCCACGAGGAGTCGGGCGCCGAGGCGCTCTTCCCGCTGACCCTGCGCGTGCTCTCCAAGCCCTGGGTGCCCACGACCACCACCGGCGGTGGCGGCTGCTCCGCGGGTGGCGCGGGCCTGATGCCGCTGTTCGGCCTGTTCGCCCTCGTCCCGCTCCTGTGGCGGCGCCGCGGCGCCTCGGCCGTGGCTCTGGCCGTGGCCGCCGCCTGCACGTTCGCCGCGCCGGGCGCGGCCCGTGCGGAGTACCGCCTGTGGCCGCAGTCGACCAAGACCTTCGAGCCGCTGGTGGGGGGCACTGCGGTCACCCTGGAGTCGTCGGCCAGCCAGGCGTCGGTGGCGCTGCCCTTCGGCTTCAAGGTCTATGGAGAGGCGTTCAACTCCGTCAACGTGGGCTGCCGCGGCTACCTGGCCTTCGGCACCGGGAGCGCCACCAAGGCACAGAGCCTGGGCATCCCTTCGACCTCCGCCAGCTACAACTTCCCGCTCATCGCCCCGTGGTGGGGGAGCTGGGAGTGCCAGACCGGCGCGGTCAGCTACCTCATCAGCGGCGTGACGCCGCAGCGCGTGGTGACCTTCCAGTGGGACCACGTCTGGTACACCCCGGACACCGGCGGCACGACCGCGCACGGGGCCACCTTCCAGGCCAAGCTCTACGAGACCAGCAACCGCATCGAGTTCAGCTACGGCCCGTCGTCCATGGATGCCTACGAGCCGCCGGAGTCGACCAAGGCCCCGAAGGCCGCGGTCGGCGTCCAGGGCAGCGGCGGCAAGACGGGCATGCCGGGCCTGTCGTGCACCTACAAGCAGCCGGCCTCGGTGAGCGGCGACGGCGGCGTCATCACCCCGTCGGGCGCGCAGTGCGGGGTCGGCGACTTCGTCCCCAACCAGCTCATCACCTTCACCCAGCTGGGCGACCTCACCCTCACCCGCCTGTACGCCGACGACGAGGGGTACGCCGGGGCGCCGCTGCGGATGGGCGCGACCGTGCTCAACCAGGGAGGCGAGCTGTCGAAGGACGTCTCGGTCAAGTTCTACCTGTCGACCGACAACGCGCTCGACACCACCAAGGACACCGAGCTGGGCAGCACCCGGGCGATGGACGTGGACGTCCAGCAGCGGCGCGACGTGGTGGTCTCGCTCATGCTTCCGGCGACCCTCACCGGCTCGACCTTCTACCTGTTCGCGGTGGTGGACCCCGAAGCGAAGGTGGAAGAGGAGAACGAGGCCAACAACAAGAGCACCGCGCTGGCCGTGGCGCTGGGCAAGCCCAAGGCCGACCTGGTCGTCGGCGAGGTGCTGGTGGACAAGGCCACTGCCCGGGCCGGCGAGACGCTGCAGGTGACGCGGACCCTCGAGAACCAGGGCAACGCGCTCTCCGGCCCCTGTGCGACGCAGGCCGAGTGCGGCTCCGGACGCACCTGTGACGCCGGCCGCTGCCGAAAGACCTGCGGCGGGCCGTCCGACTGCGAGGCGAACCTGACCTGCACCCGCGGCATCTGCGACACGCCGGCCTGCACCTCGTCCGACGTCTGCCTGGCGGGCGAGGCCTGCAACGCGGGGATGTGCGTGGCCAAGCCCATCAGCTACGTCATCTACCTCTCCGAGAACCCGGTGGTGACGCTCGCCGACCGGCGCCTCTTTCCCGCCACCCGCGCAGCGCAGCTGGCCAGCGGCATTCCGGCCTTCAGCGAGGCGACCGGGACCGATCGCGTGACCCTCCCCAGCGACCTGGGAGTGGGGCAGTACTACGTGGGCGTCATCGTCAACCCCGAGGCGGACCTGCCGGAGGTCCTGGTCGTCAACAACGCCGGCAGCTCGGCCAGCCCGCTCACCGTGGTCTCCGACACGCTGGCGCTGCCCGGCGCCACGCTCCCCGACGCGCAGATGGGCGCGCCCTACTCGGTGCACCTGCAGGCCTCCGGCGGAGACGGCGCCTATACCTTCAGCCTGGCGGCCGGCGCGAGCCTCCCCGCGGGCCTGACCCTGAAGGCCGATGGGGACATCGCCGGCGTGCCGACCGCAGCGACGGACACGGTCGCCTTCGAGGTGAAGGTCGCCTCGGCGGGCAAGACCGCGACGGGCCAGTACCTGCTCAAGGTCGTCCCGGCGAACCTGCCGCTGACGCTGGTCTCGCAGGACATCCCCGCCGCCGAGTTCGGCAAGGCCTACAAGACCTCGCTCGCCGCCGTGGGCGGGCGCCCGCCCTACCGCTGGGCGCTGGCCGCCGGCGCGCAGCTGCCGGCGGGCGTGGCGCTGGGCCAGGACGGCACGCTCGAGGGCGCGCCGCTCAAGGACGGCTCGTTCGCTTTCGGCGTCGAGGTGCTCGACGCCAAGGGCTCGCTGGCGACCACCAACCTCACCCTCGTCGTCATCGCCCCCGACCGGCTGACCATCGCCACCAAGACGCTGCCGGACGCCTACCTCGGCAAGAGCTACAGCGGCCCGCTGCAGGCGGTGGGGGGCAAGGCGCCCTACACGTGGAGCGTGTTCGAGGTGCAGCAGGTCCCGAGCGAGCCGACCGAGCCCATCAAGCCCTCGGCCACGCGGCTGCCCGAGCCGCTGCAGGTGGTGACCGACAAGGTCGGCGCGCGCATTCAGGGCGTGCCCACGGTGGTGGGCACCTACGTGGTGACGCTCAAGGTCGTCGACCTCTCGGGCGCCGAGGACAACGCGACCTTCGTGCTGAACATCCGCTACGAGCGGGGCCTGGAGATCGTCACCGTGGCCCTCCCCGACGCCATCGCCGGCAAGACCTACACCGCGCGGCTGGGGACGGGTGAGGCGGACCCCGCCCTGGTCGCCTGGAGCATCACCTGCTCGCCCATCTACAAGGACGGCGTGCTCCAGCCGTGCACGGCGCTGCCGCCGCCGGGGATCCAGCTCGCCGCGGACGGGACGTTGGCGAGCACGGCGGTCGTCGCCTGCAACGAGCCCGCCGAGACGCCCAAGGGCTGCCCCGAGGGCCTGACCTGCACCTCCGAGGGAACCTGCGTGCTCAAAGAGCCTGACGCCGACCCCGAAACCGGGAGCATCCCGGCGCGCACCCTCTACAGCTTCCTGGTCCGCGCCCAGGACACCAAGAGCGGGCGCTTCGCCGTCAAGGCGCTCTCGGTCACCCTGCGCGTCGACGAGCCGCCGCCCCAGCCCAAGACGTCCTCCGGCTGCTCGTCCGCCGCGGGCCTGCTGGCGCTCTGGCCGGCGGCGCTCGGCCTGCTGCCGATGCTGCGGCGCCGGTCGACGAGGCCGGCCGCACGCCGCGCCCTGGGTCTGGTCTCGCTGCTCGCAGGGGCGCTGGTGGCGCTCTCCTGTGGAGGCAACAAGACCCCGACGCCGGTCACGCGCTGCGACAAGGTGACCTGCAGCGACGGCCTGACCTGCGACCCGGGTGACGGCCTCTGCAAGTGCGGCGGCGAGGGCGGCGTGTTCTGCGCCAGTGGGGGCGTGTGCTCCCACCACGTCTGTGTCTACTCCTGCGACGAGATGGTCTGCGACCGGGGCATGACGCTCGATCCGCTCGACTGCAAGTGCAAGTGCGGGCTCCAGCAGTGCGAGGCCAACCAGTCGTGCGACACCACGATGCATGCCTGCTACGTGCCCAGCAAGTGCGTGAACGTGATCTGCGCGGGCGGCATGGGATGCGACCCCAATGACGGGGTGTGCAAGTGTGGCGGGGTGAGCTGCGCCGGCGGCCAGGTCTGCGCCGCGGGCAAGTGCACCAGCGAGCCCTGCGGCGGGGTGAGCTGCAGCGGCGGGGCGCTCTGCGATCCTGCCGACGGCCTGTGCAAGTGCGGCGGCTCGGCCGGCCGCGCCTGCACGTTCGGCGAGTTGTGCGCCTGCCCCGGCGCGGCGAGCTGCACCGACGAGGAGCGGCGCTGCGCCCAGACCGACCGCTGCGCCAACAAGGTGTGCGCGGGCAGCACCACCTGCGACCCGGCGGACGGCCAGTGCCGCTGCGGCGGTCCCGGCGGCCCGGTCTGCCAGTCCGGTCAGAGCTGTGACGTGCTGCGCAAGGTGTGCCTGGGCGGCGACCGCTGTTCAGGCGTCACCTGCGGGACGAGCCTGGCCTGCGACCCCGAAGACGGCGTCTGCAAGTGCGGAGGCATCAATGGCGTCAACGGCACGGTGTGCGTGACGGGCGAGATCTGCGCCCACTTCAACGACGGCGCCCGCTGCGTTCTCGCCTGCGACCCGCTCCAGCAGAAGTGCCCGGCAGGCCAGGCCTGCTACTTCGACATCTACGCGCGCGTCGCCTCCTGCGACACGGCGGGCACGAACGTGGAGGGCGCCGGCTGCCGAGTCATCGGCGACTGTGGGAAGGGCCTGCATTGCCAGCAGCTGGCCGGGCAGACCGGCATCTGCCGCCGCTACTGCAAGGTGCCCGACGGCGCCAGCGGCTGCCCGCAGGCCAACCAGGCCCAGGAGTGCTACCAGCTGTCCGGCGCCGAAAAGGACGTGGGCGCCTGCGACTCGTCGGCTCATTGATCCGCTGGGCCGTGGTTCCAAAGGCAAGCAGAGCATGACGAAGCCCCGGCCGCTGCCAGCGACCGGGGCTTCGAGCAAGCAGGGAGCGAGGCCGAGCGTGGGCGAAGGGTGCGGGGTGGGCGAGGGGCTGTGGATGCTGGGCGTGGTCCACCGCGACCCGGAGGGGGAGGCCCGCCTGCTCGCCTGGCTGCGCAAGCTCGCGCCCAGGGCGGTGGGGCTCGAGCTGTCGGCGCCATCGGTCCGCCTGCGTCGCGAGCGGGGCGAGGCGCTGCGGGCGAAGCTCGTGGCCGCGCTGCGCGGCTGTGCTCGAGGGGACCTGGCGGACGAGGTGGCGGCAGGGAGGCGGCCGGCCGGCGTCGCGGGAGACCTGGTCGCGGCGCTCGAGGTGCCTTTCGAGCTGTTGGCGGCGGAGGCGTACTCGAGGGAGAGCGGCGCGCGGCTCGCGCTGCTCGACGACCCGGTGGCCGCGGCCGAGGCGGTGGCGCTGTTCGAGACCGAGGTGCTCGAGCGCCCGAACGTCGCGCTCCTGCTCGAGCAGGAGGCCAAGGTCGGCCGCGCCTTCGACCCATTCTTCGAGCAGTACGCGCTCGCTCGGCGCTACTTCGCCGACCCTTCGCTGTTCCGGTACCACTTCGGGGCGACCGAGGCCGAAGCGATGGCCTCGCGAGACGCGCACGTCGCCCGGGGCCTCGAGGGCCTGTGTGCGCAGCACGGCCGCGTGGCCTACGTCGCGGGCTGGGAGCACCTGGTCGACGGGGGTCTCAAGACGATCTGGCCGGCGTTCAAGGACCGTGGCGCACAGCGCCGGCTCATCAGCGCCGAGCCGGCGGACGAGCCGTGAGCGGGCAGGAAGGGGAGCGCGGGATGGGCCAGCAGTCAGGAAGCGTGGTGGTGCTGGTGACGGCGCCCACGGCGGAGAAAGCCGCGGAGATTGCCCGGGTGGTGGTGGAGGAGCGGCTCGCCGCCTGCGTGAACGTCGTCCCGGCCCTGCGGTCCATCTACCGCTGGGAGGGCAAGGTACAGGACGACGCCGAGGCGCTCATGGTGGTGAAGACGCAGGCCAGGACGTTCGAGCGGCTGCGTGCGCGAATCGTCTCGCTGCACCCCTACCGCTGCCCCGAGGTCCTCGCGCTGCCCGTCGTGGCTGGGCACGCCCCGTACCTCGAGTGGCTGGCCGGGGCGGTGGAGTAGGGCGGCGCTCCCTACTTCTTATTGGAGAAGAGCGCCTCGAACGCGGCCTTCGCGCTCTCGGCGTCCCGGTCGAGCTTCTTGCGGCCGGGGCCCGGCATGTAGAACTCGCAGAAGTTCCCCTGGGCCCGGTCGCGCTGGAGCTCGGCCGACTGCTCCTGGCACTCCGGGGTGCGGTCGGGGTCGTAGACCTTGCACTGCAGGCAGCAACGCAGGTCGACCCCGCAGCCGACGCACTTGTCGCGCCGTCCGACGGGGCCGGGAAACTCGTTTTCAGCGCCGCATGAATAGCAGGTGACGCGCATGGTCTATCCCTTTAGCAAGTGACAGGACCCGACTCAAGAAACCGGCCAGCGGGTGCTTGTCGGCCTCGCGAACGCTTGGCTACACTCTGCCCTCCGCACGACACGACACCCCTTTGGAGCCACCGCCCATGGAACTTCGACCGCTGCTCGCCGTCGCTGCCACCCTCGCCCTGCCGCTTGCCGTCCCGGCTCCGGCCCGCGCTGCCGACCTGGCCATGACCGCCGAGGAGTTCGGCCTGTGGCGCGACTACCAGGGCGCGCTCACCGACCCGCGCGTCCAGAAGATGCCGGAGAAGCAGCGCCTGCCGGCCATCGCCAAGAACTTCAAGACCACCGAGAAGAAGCTCAAGGAAGCGGTCGAGAAGGGCGAAAAGGACGGCGAGGCGGTGGCCAAGCAGGCCGAGGAGCTGACCCGGAACGCCCTCCAGGGCACCGAGCTCGCCAGCCGGATCAAGGAGGTCAAGGTGGACGCCTCGGCCGCCCACGTCGTGGCCTACGTGACCTGGGTGGCGGCTTCCGCGGAGACCATCGACAAGGAGGTCTGCCTCGTCGCCACCAAGGTCATCAAGGAGAACCCCCTGGCCTCGACGGTGAAGGTCGACGTGCTCGACTCCATCGACGACAAGAAGAAGCTCTTCGACGCCCTCATCGGGCGCAACAACGCCGCAAAGATCCAGGAAGACAAGATCGTCGACTTCGCCTCGACCCGGTACATCAAGCTCTTCGAGAAGGTGAAGCGCGCGCAATAGCCCTTCGGGCGCGAAGGCGAGTGAAGCCCGCGAAATTGCTGGTGCTTCGTGCGTCTTCGACGAGAATCACCGCGTGTTTGACCCGCTGAGATTATCCAGCGTAAAATCGAGCGCTTACGGAGGCGATTCTGCTCGTGCCCGGCCCCGGCCGGCGCGGCGGGACCGGCAACTCGAGGGCGAATGAAAAAGCCGATTCCGTTCGGAAAGTATCTCCTGCTCGAACGCATCAACGTGGGCGGGATGGCGGAGGTGTTTCTCGGCAAGGCCTTCGGAGTCGAGGGCTTCGAGCGCCTGCTGGCCATCAAGCGCATCCTCCCCACGATGGTGGAGGACACCGAGTTCATCACGATGTTCCTGGACGAGGCACGCATCAGCGTGCAGCTCAACCACGCGAACGTCGTGCAGATCTACGAGCTCGGCAAGCACGACGACAGCTACTACATCGCCATGGAGTACGTCTCGGGCAAGGACCTGAGACACCTGCTCGAGTACTACCGCAAGCAGCGCAGCGTCATGCCCACGGCGCAGGCGGCGTTCGTCGCCAGCAAGATCTGCGAGGGCCTCGAGTACGCGCACCGCAAGAAGGACGCCCGCGGCCAGGACCTGCACATCGTCCACCGCGACGTCAGCCCGCAGAACATCCTCCTCTCCTACGACGGAGAGGTGAAGCTCATCGACTTCGGCATCGCCAAGGCCGCCAACCGCGCCCAGAAGACGCAGGCCGGCATCCTCAAGGGCAAGTTCGGCTACATGAGCCCGGAGCAGGTGCGCGGGTTGCCCATCGACCACCGCTCGGACGTCTTCGCGGTGGGCGTCATCCTCTACGAGATGCTCACCGGCGAGCGGCTCTTCGTGGGCGAGAGCGACTTCTCCACCTTGGAGAAGGTGCGCAACGCCGACGTCCTGCCGCCGCGGCAGTTCAACTCGGAGATCCCCGCGGGGCTGGAGAAGGTGGTCCTCAAGGCGCTCGCGCGCGAGGTGGACGACCGCTATCAGTGGTGCTCGGACATGCAGGAAGACCTGATGCGGTACCTGCTCTCCGGCGACACCATCTACTCGCCCAAGCACCTGGGCGGCTTCATGAAGGAGGCCTTCTCCGACGACCAGAACGCCGAGCAGGAGCGCCTGGAGAAGTACGCCTCGGTGCAGCGGCCGGACATGGTCGAAGTGAGCGGGATCACGGCTTCGAGCAACAGCGGTCCCAGCGCCATCCCCGAGCCGCAGCCCGAGCCCGAACCGCTGCCCGAGCCAGAGCCTCCGCCCAAGCGGCGGCCGACCAAGGCTCCCATCCCCGTACCCAAGCCGGCGCTGGAGGAGGAGGAGGAGCAGGAGGAGCTCGACTCCAACGCGACGCTGATGGGCGTCGACCCCTACAACCCGGTCATCCCGCCGCCCGAGCCGGGTGAGCTGGACGACGAGCCGCCGGCCGACCGCACGGAGATCTTCCAGCCCGAGCCGGTCGCCAAGAAGGCTCCGCAGCGCAAGCCGACCCGCGCTTCCTCTCCGGCGCTCGGTGACGACGTCGAGTCCACGGCGACCCCCGCCGCCGCCCCGTCGGCCAAGAAGCGCGTCAGCACGCGCCTGCCCCGACCCGCCCCGGTCATCGAGCCTCCGCCCGAGGAGCCGCCGCCGGACGAGGAAGGCGAGGAGAACGAGGGAGAGGGCGAAGTCGTCAAGACCGTCATCGGCGTCCCCGCGCCCAAGCGGCCGAACGGACACGCCAAGCCTTCGCGACCCATCCGCAAGGTGGAGCCCGAGCCGGAGCCTGAACCCGAGCTCGAGGAGGATGCCGACGGCCCCGCGACTGCGCCGCCCCAAGAGGCGAACTTCGGCGACGGTGACGAGGAAGAGGAGCAGCCCGACGAGGAGCCGGTCGAGGACCCCAACGCGACGGTGATGCGCCCCGCCCCTGCGCCCGTGGCGCCGCGGCGCCCGACCACCCAGCGCCCGGTGGCGCGGCCGTCGCAGCCGCCTCCGCCCAGGCTGACGGGCCAGAAGCCCGTGGCCAGGCCGCCCGTCGTCGGCAAGCCGGCACCCAAGCCTCCGGTCAAGAAGGGCACGAGCAAGCTCGCGCTGATCTTCGTGAGCGTCGGCGCCCTGCTGCTCGTCCTCATCGTGGCGGCCGCGGTGCTGTTCAAGCCGCCCGCCACCGGCCAGCTGGTCGTGAAGGTCGCGGCGAAGGAAGCCGAGATCCTCATCGACAAGAAGATGCCGGCCAAGGCCGGGGCGGCCGTGACCCTGCCCGCCGGCCCGCACGTCGTCACCATCGCCGCGGCTGGCTTCAAGCCGTTCAAGAAGTCCATCGAGGTGCAGGCCAACCAGAAGACCTCGCTCCCCGTCGAGCTCGAGCCCGACGAAGCGGCCAAGCCGGACAAGGCGCCGGACGAGACCGGTGACACGCCACCCGACGATGGCAAGAAGCCGGATGACGGCAAGGTCGTCGCGGACGGCAAGAAGCCCGAGGACGGCAAGAAGCCCGAGGATGGCAAGAAGCCGGACGACGGCAAGAAGCCCGAAGACGCCAAGAAGCCGGACGATTCCAAGAAGCCGGAGGACGGCAAGGTCGCCACGGCGCCCGACACCAAGAAGCCGCCGCCCGAGGATTCCAAGAAGCCGCCTCCCGAGCAGCCCAAGCCCGCCCTGCCGGACCTGAAGGTCGAGAGCACGCCGACCGGCGCGGACATCGAGATCAACGGAAAGAAGAACGGCAAGACGCCCACCACCATCAAGGGCATCGACCCCGCCAAGGTGAAGTCGATCACCGTCACGCTCAAGGGCTACAAGCGGGACACCAAGCCCGTCGAGTGGGACGGGCAGGCGAAGATCGTCGCGGTCTTCTTCTCGCTGGAGAAGGCCGAGGAGCCCAAGCCGTCCGAGACCACCGCCCAAGCGAACCCCAAGGACAACAAGAAGCCCGAGGACAAGAAGGAGACCAAGAAGCCCGACCAGCCCAAAGCCGAGCCGGTCCAGGCCAAGTCGAACAAGCCGATGGGCAAGCTTTTGACGAGCTCTACCCCCATCGCGAAGATCAGCATCGACGGCAAGGACACTGGGCGCTGGACGCCGACCCCGCCTGCCCAGCCCATCGAGGTCCAGGCGGGCTCGCACACGATCACGTACACCGCCTCGGACGGCCGCACGGCGACCCGCCAGGTGACCATCATCGCCAACGAGACGGCCAAGGTGATCAAGGTCGACGACTTCAAGTAGGCGGGTAGAACGTCACGCTTGCACCGCTTCGCCCCGGGCCCGCGCCAAGGTCCCGGGGCGATGCACTATTTGAGGGCAGATGCCCGAGGGCGACACCATCTTCCGGGCGGCGCGCGCGCTCGACCGGGCGCTGCGCGGCGGAACGGTCGAGCGCTTCGAGAGCGTCTACCCGGCCCTCGCGAACGCGGAGCTCGTGGGCCGGACCGTCGAAGGGGTCGGCGCCGTCGGCAAGCACCTGTTGATGCGGCTCTCGGGAGGCCTGGTGCTGCGCACGCACCTGCGCATGAACGGAGCCTGGCACCTGTACCGTCCGGGAGAGCGCTGGCGCGCGGCGAAGAGCCGGGCGCGCATCGTCCTGGCCACCGCCTCCTTCGTGGCGGTGGGGCTGGATGTGCCGGAGGCCGAGCTCCTGCGTGAGCAGGACGTGCCCCAAAGCGTGGTGGGGAGGCTGGGGCCGGATCTCCTGGCGGCCGATTTCGACCTCGAGGAAGCGCTGCGGCGCTTGCGCTCGCGGCCGGAGCTCGAGGTCGGCCAGGCGCTGCTCGACCAGACCGCGCTCGCGGGCGTGGGCAACGAGTACAAGTCCGAGCTGTTGTTCATCTGCCGGCTCCACCCGGAGACGAAGGTGGCGGCGCTCACCGATGCCGAGCTGCGCAAGCTGGTCGACAAGGCCCGCGAGCTGCTCGCGCGAAACGTCGCGGAGCCGATGCGGGGAGCCGGCCGGTGGACCACCGGCTCCCACGACCCGTCACGGCGGGTCTACGTCTACGGGCGGACGGGCCAGCCGTGCCCCCGCTGCGGCACGGCCATCGCCTGGGCGCGGCACGGCCCACAAGCGCGCTCGACCTGGTGGTGCCCGCGCTGCCAGAGGCTTCAGCAGACGACGTAGTGCCCGGCCAGGTGGTCGCGCAGGTCGTTGGCGTCTTCCTTCGCCGACTCGTAGAGCCCCGCGAGGACGTCGCGGATGGAGACGATGCCCGACAGGCCCTGGCCGTTCTCCTGCACCGGAAGGTGGCGGAAGCCGTGCTCGCGCATCAGCAGCTCGATGGCGCGCAGGTCGTCGTCCGGATGGCAGGTGACGACCTCGCGCGTCATGGCCTCGGCGACACGGGTGCGTTTGATGTCGCCGGAGCCGGCGCACTCACGGACCAGGTCGCGCTCGGTGAAGATGCCCATCATCGGGCCGCCCTCTTCGGCGACGATGACCGCGCCGACCCCGTGCTCGGCGAGCAGGCGGGCGGCATCGAGCACGGACCGCTCCGGGGCGATGGTGAAGACCCGCTTGCCCTTCTTCTGCAGGATGTCGGCGACCTTCATGGATGCCTCCCGACGGGCGGCCACCAGCCGGCGGCCAGGTGGCGATGCACGTCGCCGCCCAAAGGTGCCCATCACTTCGGCAGGGGCAAGGCGCTGGGGCGGGCAGGCGCGGGCCCGGGTTTGCTATCGTGGTGCGCCACCATGACCATCCAGAAGGTCAGCTTCGTCGCGAACTCGACTCGGCCCGAGGCCATGGCCCTCGCCGGCGAGCTCTGCCAGTACCTTTCGGGCAAGGGCGTCGCCTCGCTCTTCGAGGAGCACGTCGGCAAGATTCTCGACTTGCCGTTCGGCGCTCCCGAGGACCTCGCGGCCACCGACCTGTGCATCGTCCTGGGCGGCGACGGCACGCTCCTGCACGCGGCCTACGTTCTCGACGGCAGCGCCGTGCCGGTCCTGGGCGTCAACATGGGCTCCTTGGGCTTCCTGACCGAGGTCCCGCGCACCGACGTCTACCCGATGCTCGACCGCGTGCTCGCCGGCGACTACCAGGTCGAGCCGCGCATGAAGCTGCGGGTGCACCTGCACCGCGGCGCGGGGGCGGAGAAGGTGCACGACGCCGAGGTGCTCAACGACGTGGTCATCGCCAAGGGGGCGCTGGCGCGCATCGCCGACCTCGAGGCGACCATCGACGGCGTGCCGATCACCACCTACAAGGCGGACGGCATCATCGTCTCCACGCCCACCGGCTCGACCGGCTACTCGCTGTCGGCCAACGGGCCCATCCTCTACCCGACGATGAACGCGGTGATCGTCACGCCCATCTGCCCCCACACGCTGACTCAGCGGCCCATCGTGGTGCCCGACGATCGCGAGATCAACCTGCGGCTGATGTCCGAGACCACCGAGATGTACCTGACCCTCGACGGCCAGACCGGCCTGCCGATGCTCCCGGGGGACCGGGTCCAGATCAAGCAGTCGAAGAACCGGCTGAGGCCGATCAAGAACCCCGGGCTCGACTACTTCAGCATCCTGCGGACCAAGCTGCGCTGGGGCGCGAGGTAGGCATGCGCGAGCCTCTCCCTCGAAGACGAGAAGCGGCTCGAGTCGGTGAGCTGGCTGCAGGGCGCGACGCTGCGTGGCCTCCAGGTGGACCTGTCCAGGCGCGACGTCGCGCTCTTCGCCGCGACCGGCGAGTTCCTGGTGGAGGTGCTCTGCGAGGACGTGGGCTACCTGTCGGTGCCCGAGCTGTTCCAGGCTACGGGCCCGCTGCGCGTGGTCGGCCTGGTCGCCCAGCCGCTGGAGGAGGCCCTGGTGGTGCGCGTGGAGTTCTCGAACCACCCGGCGCAGGTCCACCTGCAGTGCCAGAACGTGGTCGTTCGCAAGGACCCGGCATGATCCTGTTCGCCAGGAGCAGCAGGCTCTCGTTCTGGCTCGAACAGGACGAGGCGGCCCGCGCGCTCTCTTGCGATCCCTTCGACCGCCGCGCCCTGCGCCTGGAAGCTCGACGCCCTGGCGCCGGGCGGTGACACGACGCTCGTGCTCGACGCCTGCTGCCCCAAAGCCCGCCGCGCCGAGGACGCGGTGAAGGCCGCGCAAGAGTTCTCGGTGTGGGCCGAGGGCCGGTCGGTCAAGCCGCGGGTGGTGCTGCTGAGCGGCGAGGCGGTCTACGGCATCCTCAAGCCCGGCCTGGCGCTACGCGAGCAGGACGCGGCGCCCAGCGACGCCGGGTCGGAGGCGCTCATGGGCCTCGAGCGCGGGGTCGTGGAGTTGGGGCGCCGGCGGGGCTTCGGGGTGGCCGTCGCGCGGCTGTTCGAGGTCGTCGACACCCGAGATCCCGCTCCGCGTCTGCTGGACCTTGCCGGAAGAGTTCAGGCCGGGCGGATGAAGGGCATCCCCGAGCTGGGCGCGACGCGCGACTACATCGATGCGCGCGATGCGGCCAAGGCGATCCGCGCGCTGGCGAACCTGGCGGACTCGCCGACCGTCAACGTCTGCTCCGGGCGGCCGGTCACCGGCCACGACCTGGTGCGCGCCCTGGTCCGGCTGCTCCGGCCGGCGGACGAGCTGCGGCTGATGGCGCAGGTCGAAGCCGATGACGACGCGTCCGGGAACCAGCCCCTCCCGTGGATGGTGGGCAACCCCGCCCACTTCACGGCCATGGTCGGGGTGCCGGCCTCGAGCCGCTCCTTCGAGCAGACCGTGAAGGATGCCTGCTGCTTGCTCTAGTCGCGGCCGGCCGCAGCCGAGAGCCGCCCCACGAGCGCTCGGGTCTCGGCTCGCGAGCGCCAGCCGGCCAGAAGCGCGAAGCGGTGCAGCCTCCCGTCGGCCAGCTCGATGCGCAGGACGAGCCGGGGCGGGAAGAGGATTGCGTACGTCTGCTTGCCGACCCTCGCCATCGCGCTGGCCGGAATGACCACCCTGGTGCCCGACGCGCCCAGGAACGCCACGCCGCGGTCGCAGGTCGCCAAGAGGCCGGGGCGGATGGGCGTGCGCAGCTCCAGGCCGGTGGGGCTTCCGTCCACATGGAGCGCCAGGAACGCCCCGGAAGGCAGCCGGTCCGGCGAGAGGCCCAGCGGTTCGAGCACCTCCTCGGACCACGCCTCCGGCGAGACCGGCAGCCACATCATCACCACGAGGGCCACCAGCGAGAGGAGGAACAGGGCGACGCCGAGCAGGACAGCCAGCATCGGCAGAGGGGCGTGCGCGGCCGTCCGCTGGACCCCCCCGAGCGACGGCAGGACGGTCACGGCGAGGAGAGCGCACAACCCTGCCAGGACGCCTGCGCGCACCCGCCGCGTCGACGGAGGCGCCAAGAGCAGCACGGGTGCCGGCGCGTCTTCGGGCTCGATGCAGCGCGTGCACAGCGCCAGTCCGGGGACGGGCCCGTCGCCTGCGACGAACGAGCCGCAGCGCAGGCACACCATGGGGGACGTCGGATCCGGGGCGGCCATCGAGGCTCAGAGCTTAGCCGCAGACCCGGCTCGCATGGGGTGCGGTAGGATCCCAGGCCATGTCGGCCCGCTCGAACCTCCTGATGATCGCTGCTGCTGCGCTGTCCTTGGCTCCCTGCCTGGCCTTCGCCGGGGACAAGGACGAGCTGGAGGTCGTCGGTTTCAACGACGATGCCTCGCTGTTCGCCTACTGGACCTTCGGCATCTACGACGGCAGCGGCTTCCCCCACGCCGAGCTGAACGTCGTGTCCACCGCGACCGGCCGCAAGGTCGACGCCGAGTCGAAGGCGCTCACGCTCGAGGACGCCGGGGAGGAGAAGTCGGCGCTCGCCAAGCTCAAGGCGGCGGAGGCCAAGCGTCTCGAGGCGCTCAAGTTCGGCCGCGACAAGGGCGCCGAGATGTATCGCTCGGGGACCGCGCGCGCGACGAAGTTCACGGTCGAGGGCCGCGCCGTCGCGGTGCAGGTGGAGGTCCGGGAGGGCAAGGCCGACGAGGAGAAGGGGACGCGGGACGACGCCGTCGCGGTGCGCCTGGCCGTCGGCGGGAAGGCGCAGACGGTGTACCAGGGACGCGGTGGCTGGGACTACTCGCTCAACTCGGTGCGGCTGTCGGCGAACCACAAAGCCGTGGCCGTGCTGGTGAAACACTCCGCCGCGGGCTTCGAGGGCTTCAACCGCCGCTACTTGTGCGGCGCCGGCAAGATCGCCAAGTAGTGTCGGACCCGCGGCCTAAGCTGCCGTCGCGGTTGAGTAAATGGCCTGGACGCTTGTTCAGTGTCAGACCCGCGTGCTAACGATCGGGTCATGCTCAATGCCCTTCGAATCCAGAACTTCGCGATCATCGACGAGCTCGAGGTGCGGTTCGGCCCGGGCTTCAACGCGCTCACCGGCGAGACCGGCGCCGGCAAGTCCATCCTCGTGGACGCGCTCCACCTGGTGCTCGGCGGCCGCGCCAGCGCGGAGGTCATCCGCACGGGCTGCGACGAGGCCACGGTGGAGGCGCTCTTCGAGGGCATGGACCTCGGGGACCGGCTCGCGGCGCTCGGCCTGCCCACCGGAGGAGGCGACCTGCTCATCCGCCGCGTCATCCACCGCAGCGGCCGCGGGCGCGCGTGGGTCAACGGGGCCATGGCGACCGTCGGCCTGCTCGAGCAGGTCTGCCGGGGCCTGGTCGACATCAGCGGCCAGCACGAGCACGTCAGCCTGCTCGACCCGCAGCTGCACCTGTCGCTGCTCGACGGCTATGCCGGGCTGCAAGGGGAGCTGGCGCGCTACCGCGAGGCCTACGAGCGGTTCGCCGCGCGGCTCGCGGAGAAGGCCGGGCTCGCCATGGACGACACCGAGCGCGCCCGCCGCGCGGACTACCTCTCGTTCCAGATCGCCGAGATCGGCCAGCTCGCGCCGCAGCCCGGCGAGGACGAGCAGCTCTCCCAGGAGCGCCGCCGGCTCGCCGCCGCGAGCAAGCTGCGTAGCGCCGCCGAGGAGGCCGAGCGGGTGCTCTACTCGGGCGACTGCGCGGCGGCAGACCAGGTCGGTGCCGCCCTGGGACGGCTCGCCGACGCCGCGGCGATCGACCCTTCGCTCGAGCCTCTGGTCGCTTCGCTGAAGGCTGCGCGCGTGGAGCTCGAGGAGTCGTCGCGGTCGCTGTCGGGGTACCTCAAGCACGTCGACGCCGACCCGGCCAAGCTCGCGGAGCTCGACGAGCGGCTCGAGTCCATCAAGCGCCTGACGCGCAAGCACGGCGGCGACCTGGCCACGGTGCTGCGCCGGTTTGAGGAGATGAAGGCCGAGCTCGCGGGCGTCGAGCGCCACGCGGAGCGGCTGGCGACGCTCGATCAGGAGTGTGCGGAGCTCGGCCGTGAGGCCCTGGTCCTGGCGCGGGCGCTGTCCGAGAAGCGCTACGCCGCGGCCGAGGAGTTTGCCAAGGCGGTCGAGTCGGAAGCTCGGTAAGCTCGCGATGGCCAAGACGCTCCTGAAGGTGAGTCTGGCGAAGACCGCGCCGGCCGGGGAGGGGAGCGCCGACGCGCAGGTGGACGGCGAGGTGCTGACCTCGCGCGGGCTGGACACCTGCGAGCTGCTCATCAGCGCCAACGCCGGCGAGGAGCCGCGGCCGCTGGCCAAGATCGCCTCGGGTGGCGAGCTTCTCCCGCGTGATGCTCGCCGTCAAGCGCACGCTGGCCAAGACCGACCCGGTCCCGACCTACGTCTTCGACGAGGTGGACTCGGGGATCGGCGGGGCCGTGGCGGAGGTGGTCGGCCGGCTGCTCAAGGAGGTCTCGCGCGAGCGCCAGGTGCTGTGCATCACGCACCTGCCGCAAATCGCCGCCTGCGCCGACAGCCACTACACCGTCGCCAAGCGCGTCAAGGACGGCCGGTCCATCTCCAGGGTCGAGGTGCTGTCGCCGTCGGCCCGGACCAAGGAGATCGCCCGGATGCTCGCGGGCGTGCAGATCACCCCGGCTGCACTCAAGAACGCCGAGGAGATGCTCGAGTGTTCGGCACGGCGCCGGCGTCGCTAGGAGCGCCATGCTGGCAAGTCGCCCTCCAGTCCAGTCTTTTGCTCGGCGTTTTGGGCACCTCGGCTGTTGACCTGTCTGGCGGCGGGCCGGTAGATTCGCGAGCACTTCTCGGTACGTTCATGAAAGTGCTCTGCAAAGGCGTTTCCGACGTCGGCCGCAAGCGCGACCACAACGAGGACAGCTACCTGATTGATCAGGCCTCTCCCTGTTCGTCGTCGCCGATGGCATGGGCGGCCACGCGGGTGGTGGAACGGCCTCCCGAATCGCGGTGGAGACCATCGACGCGGAGATCCGCAAGGCGCGGACGCGGGCCGAGAACCCTTTCGAGGTTCAGGGGCCCATCGAGGACTCCCCGATCCCCGAGGTGCTGCGCGGCGCGGTGGAAGCCGCCTGCGCCAACATCTTCAACGCCGCTCAGAACGACAGCCGCCTGGCGGGCATGGGCACCACGACCATCGCCCTGCTCGTCCACCGCGACTGCGCGTTCATCGGCCACGTCGGGGACAGCCGGGCGTATCTGGTCCGCGGCGACCTGGTCCAGCAGATCAGCGAGGACCACAGCCTCGTCAACGAGCAGATCAAGGCGGGGATGATCACCGCCGAGGAAGCCCGCCACAGCCGCTACAAGAACATCATCACCCGCTCCGTCGGCTTCGAGTCCGAGGTGGCGGTGGACGTGATGGGGCTGGTGCTGCAGGCGGGTGACACCTTCATCCTCTGCTCCGACGGGATGTCGAACATGATGGAGGAGCGCGAGATCTTCGACATCGCCGCGCGCCCCGACATGGAGACCATCCCGCAGGCCCTCATCGACCTGGCCAACAACCGCGGCGGCGACGACAACATCACCGTCGTCTGCGTTCGGGTGGTGTAGCCCAAGGCACCGCTCCGAGGCCCTACAGCCTAAAGCCTAGAGGCTACAGCCTGAGTTGACTGCCCCTGCGAAACCCCATAGAACCATTCGGAATGTCCAGTACTTTCGGTAGTCTGCGGCGCCAGTTCGCGTCCGGATACGGGGTCGTTCGAATGCAGCTTCCCCTCGGAAGGTCGGCGGCCATCATCCTCGGCGCCGCATTGTCGGGCTTGGGGCTCGCCGCCTGTGGGCCGACCCAGTCCACCGCGCTCATCATGGACGGCGACGTCCAGCTCGAGGCCGCGCGGATGGCCGACGCGCCCAAGCTGGCGCCCTACGAGTTCACGGCCGCCGAGGCGTACCTGCACAAGGCCCGCGAGGAGCAGGGCTATTCGGACTTCGAGGTCTCCATCGACTTCGGGCGCAAGGCGGTGAAGTTCGCGCAGGAGGCCAAGAAGAAGGCCATGGCCGCCAAGGCCGAGGGCGCGCTCCCCAACGTCCCGACGCTGCCACCGCCTCCCCCGCGGATCGACGGCAGGTCGGACGCCATCACCGTCGACAAGGTCGAGAAGACCGAGACGCCGCCCGCCGTCGTCCCGCCGCCTCCTCCGGCCGAGGGCACCAAGTGAGCGACCGCATGCGACCGATCGATAGCCTGCTCCGGCTCGTCCTCGCCGCCGCGCTGCTCGCCGGCTGCGTCAGCGGCAACAAGATCCGCGCCGACGGCGAGATCATCCAGGCCGACATCCAGCGCGCCCGCAAGAGCGGAGCCTACCGCTGCGCCCCGCGCGAGCTCGCCCTGGCCGAGGCCAACCTCGACTTCGCGTACGGCGAGGTGGACGAGGGCAACAGCCCCCGCGCTCAGGACCACATCGCCATCGCCGAGGAGAACATCAAGAAGGCCCTGGTGCTCTCCAAGGACTGCGGCCCCAAGCAGGTGCTCATCAAGGAGAAGAAGGACGTCGTGGTGAAGATCGAGGCGACCGATCGCGACGGCGACGGCGTGCCCGACACTGACGACGCCTGCCCGGACATCCCCGGCCCGAAGGAGAACAAGGGCTGCCCCGACCGCGACAACGACGGCGTCATCGACCCCGACGACAAGTGCCCCGACGTCCCCGGCCCCAAGGAGAACTTCGGTTGCCCGGTCGTCAAGGACACCGACCTCGACGGCATCTTCGACGACCTCGACCGCTGCATCACCGAGCCCGAGGACAAGGACGGCTTCCAGGACGAGGACGGCTGCCCCGAGGCCGACAACGACAACGACGGCATCACCGACAAGCTGGACGGCTGCCCCAACGTCCCCGGCACTGTCGAGAACAAGGGCTGCCCGGTCCTCGACCGCGACAAGGACGGCATCCTCGACTGGGAGGACGCCTGCCCAGACGAGCCTGGCCTCAAGCACCCCGACCCGACCAAGAACGGCTGCCCGGACACCGATCGGGACAAGGACGGCATAGAGAACGACAAGGACGCCTGCCCCGACGAGCCCGGCGTGCCCGACCCCGACCCGAAGAAGAACGGCTGCCCGCGCAAGATGACGCTGGTGGTGGTCAAGAAGGACCGCATCGAGATCAAGAAGCAGATCAACTTCGAGTTCGCCAAGGCCACCATCAAGGGCGCCGAGAGCTTCAGGATCCTCGACGAGGTCACGCAGGTCCTGAAGGACTACCCGGCCATCAAGAAGGTCCGCGTCGAGGGCCACACCGACTCGGTGGGCACCGCCGAGCGCAACAAGAAGCTCTCGCAGGACCGCGCCGAGTCGTGCGTGAAGTACCTCGTCAGCAAGGGCATCGACGCGGCGCGGCTCGAGGCGACGGGCTACGGCATGACCCGTCCGATCGCCTCCAACGCGACCGACAAGGGCCGCGCCCAGAACCGGCGCACCGAGTTCAACATCACCGAGCGGGAGTGACGCTCGCTCGGCAATTCAGGCGCCGAGAACTGACTCCAGCCGCCGCGCTCCCACCGTGGGGCGCGGCGGTGCCTCGTGAGGGTCCGATGAAGGCTGCGCGCAACCAGGAAGGCTTCGTCGACGGGCCCAAGGGCCGGCTCTACTACCGCCTGGACGGCGAGCGCGGGCCTTGGCTCGTCTGCCTCAACGGCATCGGCGTCTGCATGAGCTTCTGGGAGCCGTTCGCCCGGCAGATGAGCCGCACCTGTCGCGTGGTGCGCTTCGACTTCCGTGCCCACGGCCGCTCGGACGGACCGCCGGACCCGACCGACATCTCCATCGCCAGCTGCGTCGACGACGCCGAAGCCGTGCTCCGCGCCCTGAAGATCCACCACCCGGTGCTGCTCGGACACTCGATGGGCGGCCAGGTCGCGTTCGAGTACTACCGGCGCCACCGCGACCAGGTGGCGGCGCTGGTGCCCACGCTGTGCACCTCCGGCCACACCATCGCCACCTTCTTCGACACCCGGCTGTCACTCGTGGCCTTCGAGGGCTTCAAGAAGATCGTCCAGGTCGCGCCCAACGCCCTGTCGGCGGCGCTGCGGCCGCTGTTCCTGTCCGGGGTCGCCGAGAAGGGCGCGCGGCTGCTGGGCATCATCGACTCGACGCTCGCGCCGCATGAGCTGATGGTGCCGTACATGGAGCAGCTCTCCCGCACCGATTGGCGCAGCTACGCGGCGCTCGCGCAGAGCCTGCAGGACCACGACGCGAGCGACCTCTTGCCGACCATCGCCGTGCCGACCTTGGTCGTCGCCGGCGAGAAGGACCTCTTCACGCCGCTGCGGCTCTCCCAGGACCTGGCGCGCAAGATCCCGGGCGCCGAGTTCCTGCTCATCCCGGGCGGCACTCACGCCGGGCTCATGGAGCAGCCCGACCTGTTGTCGCTGCGCGTGGAGCGGTTCCTCGAGGAGCGGGTGCTTCCGCGGACGGCGGCGGCCAAGGCGGGCTGAGCCGCGGCGCCGAGTGAAAGCCCTATCCCTCGCGGTGGCCGGGACTGGCGAGAGGAGCCGGCGCTGCCGTGCTCCGTAGCTTCTCCGTCGCGAACGTGGCCGCCCTCGACGCCGGGTAGCGGCGCACGACGTACGCATAGAGCTTCTGGGCGCTCCCGGCGTCGCCCAGCTTCTCGCCGTAGACCCGCGCGGCGAGCACCAGCGCCTCCCCGGCGATCTGCGGGCTGTCCTGCGCCTGGCTTGCTGCTGCGCGGAAGGCCGCCAGCGCCACCGGGTACTTCCCGAGCACGACCGCGGCGATACCCGCCTTGACCTGCAGCTCGGGCGGCACGAGCGTCCCCGGCGGGAGCGACTCGTAGGCGCCGAGGACCCCTGCCATGTCTTTCGCTTCCACGGCCGCCCGCAGGCTCGCCACCGGGTCGTATTCCGCCCCAAAGGTGTTCCCCAGCAGGTCGAGCGCCGCGCCGTCTTCAGGCGGGCGTGCTGCTTCCTCGGGTTGCGCGAGCAGCCGGAGCAGGGCCGGGACGTACTCGGACGCCTCCTGATAGCTCGGCCCGGTCCTGAAGAGGCGTCGGGTCAGGTCGCGCTCGAGACGGCGGACGTCGGGCAACGCCTCGATGGCCGTGGCGCGGCCCTTCGATTCTCGGGGCGGCAGGCTCGCGAGCACGGCGATGCGCTGCGCCACCGGCGGGTGCGTCCGCTCCTCGAGGTCCAGGACATCCCCTTCGGCCTGGACGGCCAGCTCACGCCGCAGCTTCGCGCTCATTCGGGTCGTGAGGAGCTTCGCCGCCTCGCCGACGTGGACCGGCGCGAGCTTCTTGGCGTGCGGCCCGAGCATCGTCGCGAGTGCGATCTCGATGCTTGGGAGGTCGTCGCGAAGCTTGCGCAGCGCCGCGACGGCGTGGTTCGAGCCGACGACCCGGCCGGAGTCGCGGTCGGCCTCGAACTCCTCGCTGCGCATCCAGGGCAAGTAGATGGACTCCATCACCAGCACCGAGAACGCCGTGGACCAGTACAGCGGACTCAGCTTCGACTCGATGCCCGCGTGGAGCGACAGCAGGGAGCGCAAGAAGCGTCCGACCATCCGCGAGAAGGCGGTATGCAGGTGGGCGAAGTGGCCGAACTCGTGGGCGAGCACAGCGCGCAGCTCGTCCTCGCTCAGCGAGTACAAGAGGGGCACGCCGATGACCAGATAGCGCCTCGTCCCGACGAGGAAGAGGAATCCGCCACGCTCGAAGACGCAGGCGTTGGGCGCCTCGGTCAGGAAGATCCGATTGACCGAGCGCGTCCGCATGGACTTGGCGACCGAATCGACCAGCGCGAACAGTTGCGGCAGGTCGGTGGGGCCGTTGCCGTCGTCGTCGAGGCCCTGCTCCCGCTCGAGCAGCGGGTTGAACACCACTCCGAGCAGGATGGCCGTGGCCCGGAAGCAGGTGGCGAAGGCCTCGGGGATGGCGCCCATGACCTTCAGGGCGCCGTAGTACTGCTGCGCGGCGAGGAGCAGCGCGCCGAGCGCCAGGATCAGGAAGGGGAAGACGACGAGCACCGAGGCCGCCGCGAGGGTCGAGCCGACGAAGAGCAGGAAGGCGAGCAAGGCCAGCAGCGGGTAGACGATGCGCACGGTCCGCTACCTCGGCCCTTGGTCGAGAAGGAAGGTGATGGCGAGCGCGGTCAGCGTCAACGCAAGTCTCGCGCTCTGGTGTCCGACCTTCAGGAGCTTGGGCAAGGTGTCCCCCTCGGCCCTCCGTTCTACACCGCCGCAGCCGGACAACGCTCGCCAGTTTTCTGAGGGCAGCTCACAGATTCCTCGCTCGCGCGAGGCCAACCTCCTGCGCCAAGTGCTGGGAATCTCTGCATACTTGGAAGGCCTGGGCGCGGCGTGAGAGTTGCCTCGTCCCTGACGGATCGATCTCGGAGGTTCCCATGCGTTTCGTCCGTCTCTCCGTCCTCATCGCAGCGGCATTGGCGGCGCCCGCGTGCTTCAGTCCCGTGGACCCGCCCGGACGCGGAGCGGATGCGGGAGCCAATATGCCGGGGAACGACGCCGGCACCGGCGAGTGTGCGAAGGACTCCGACTGCCCGACGCCGCCCACGAACCTCTGCACTCCAGTCGCAGGCTGGTGCGACCGCGGGACCTGCCGGGTCAAGAGCCTGCCCACCGTCTGGCAGAACGATCCCGGCGCCTGCGAGCTCAAGGAGCACTGCGCCTGCCAGGAGCTGGACGGGCCCGAGTGCACCGGCGAGTGGGAGTGCGTCGCGCGGCGCTGCAGCTTCAAATGCAGCGGGCCCACCTGTGCGCGCGACCTCGAGTGCCCCAGCGGCCAGAACTGCTTCGCCGACTGCCAGGGCGTGAAGACCTGCCAGGCCGGTTGCCACGACGCCAGCGACTGCAGCTCCGGCAAGGTTTGCGATCTGCCCGTGCAGAATTGCGGCGACCCCGTGGGCGCCTGCGTCGACGCCTCCGAGTGCACCGCCGACGAGCAGTGCCCTCTGGGGGCGGTCTGCGACTACCCGGACACCTACGACGGCGGCGGCCGCCATTGCCTCGCCGGCTGTCACCGGGATGCGCAGTGCGCCCTCGACGAGCGCTGCGTCCTGACCACCTGCTACAACTGCCCGGACTGTCCCTGCTACGGCCAGTGCCAGCGCCACGCGGTTTGCGGGTACGACACCGAGTGTCCGTCGGGCCTCGTCTGTGGCACCGAATACGGCAACTGTGACGATCACTGCCGGCCGGGCTGCCACCGCGACGCCGACTGCCGGCCGAACCAGGCCTGCGCGCCACCTCCGCCGTGCGCGGGCTGCGGCTGCGACACCGGCACCTGCTACGACAAGCCGGTGACCTGCGTGTCCGACGTCGAGTGCGGCACGGGCAGCGTCTGCGCTCCGGTGAACGACCCCTTTGGCTGCACGGGCGAGAAGCAGTGCGTGAGTGGCTGCTTCGACGACGGCGATTGCGCCGCCGGGCAGGCCTGCGCTCGCGCCCAGTGCGGCGCCTGCTGCCCCGGCACCTGCGAGTTCGTCCAGACTGCCTGTACGTCCGACGCCGCGTGTGGGCCAGGGGAGATCTGCGAAGGCTGCGGCACGTCGGGTGGCAAGACGTGCATGCGGGGTTGCCGCTACGACGCCCAATGCAAGGCGAACGAGACGTGCCAGCCGGTGGACTGCGACGGGTGCCCGTGCCCGGCGCAGTGTGCGCCCAAGCCCGCCGGGTGCCAGAGCGACGCGGAGTGCGGCGCCGGGATGGTCTGCGAGCCGGGGCCGGGCTGCACCGGAGCCAACGAGTGCGTCGTCGGGTGCCACCTGGACAGCCAGTGCCCCAACGGTGGCGCGTGCTACTTCTCCGACAGCTGCCTCACCTGCCCGTGTCCCGGGCAGTGCTCGACGTCGGTCTGTCTCTACAACGAGCCGGCCTGCTCCACCGGCCTGCAGTGCCAGTGGGGAGCGGAGTCCTGCACCGGTGGCTGCTGCCAGCAGTGCCCCGTCCTGTCGCCGCCAGCGTGCCTGCCGACACAGTGCAGCAGCCCCGGGGGCCGCGACGTGAGCGGGTGCGAGCTCGGCCCCACCTGCGGGGCGTGCTGCAAGTGCGGCCCCGGCACGCCGGTGTGCGGCGAGAACTACGGAACCTACGGCAGCGAGTGCGAGGCCAGCTGCGCCGGCGTCCAGGTGCTGCACCAAGGCGCGTGCCTGCCGTACGAGGGCCTGGGCTGCGACTGGACCGGCGGTGGGTGTAGCGCGGGCCAGTACTGCCGCGACCCGTGCCCGATGTGCGGCTCGGTCCAGCAGCTGCGCTGCACGCAGATCGGCGCCTGTGTCTACGACTGGGACTGCCCCGGCGGTCTGGCGGCTCCCTCCTGCGCCAACGGCAACCCGCCGAAGTGGACGTGCTCCAACCACGCCTGCTTGGCGAGCTGCCCCTAACTGGGCTTCGGGCTGCGGGCTTCGGGCTTCGGGGGCTTCGAGCCAAGCCGACCCGGTCAGGTCTACGTCTCGGCGTAGCCCTTCTTCGTCTTCTCGGCGATGAGCTTGGCGGTGTCCGCGGCCGCCGCCTCGGGCGTGGAGAAGGTCTTGAGCTTGGTCTGGCCGGCCGAGCCGATCCGGCCGTAGGTGACGTACTGGTCGTTGCCCTTGATCTCCACCTCCCAGAACTTGGAGGAGGCTCCCTCGACGAACTCGAAGTGGCGCTTGGCGCCCGAGCCGGAGGGCGCTGGAGCAGCCGCCGGCGTCGGCGCGGCGGCGGGGGCAGGGGGCGCCACCGGGCGGGGCACGTTCTTCCTGGCAGGTTCCTGCGGCGCGACCGGTGCGGCGATGGCCGCCTCCGCACGCAGGCCCACGTAGGACGGGAAGCGCGGCACGCCGGCCTCGGTGAGCTCGAAGTAGCGGAAGGTGATGACGCTGCCCACGGTCGGCGGCGCTTCGCGCTCGTGGTCGGAGAAGCCGGTGCCCACGTTGAACCGGGTGCCGTCCGGGAGCTGGACGAGCAGCGAGCCCATGCGGCCCTTGTGTCGGCCCAGGCCGGCGACGTGCTCGAGCACCGTGGCCTCGGCGTCGTGGAAGGTCTTCACCTTGAGCAGCGTCGACGACCGGCCGACCTGGTAGAGCGAGTTGGGCTTGCGCAGCATCAGCCCCTCTCCGCCCAGGCCGTTGATCCGCGCGAGCTCGGCCTTGAGGTGGTCGACGCCCTTGCAGAGCTCGTGCGGGTGCCAGGCGGCGAACTTGGGGGCGCGCGTCTGGAGCAGGTCCTGGCACGCCTGGACGCGCCGCTCGAAGGGATCCTTGATGGAGGGCGCGTCGAACACCAGGTACTTCACCGCCTTCCAGTGGTCGGACTTGTCCTGGCGGCGGACGATGGAGATGGTGCGCGAGAACGCCTTGCGGTCGACCCAGAGCTCGCCGTCGAGCGGCGTGTCGGGCAGGCCTTCGACGAACCAGTCGGGAGCCAGGTACGTGTTTCCCTGGCGGGTGATGAAGTTCTTGCCGTTCCAGTAGGCGCGCACGCCGTCGAGCTTCTCGCTCATCCACCAGCCCTCGGGCTGGATGTCGCCCTCCCAGCGCTCGGCGAGCAGCACCGGTGGCTCGCCGCCGGCCGCCTTGGGCGCGGTGGGGGTGCCGGTGGTGCCGGAGGCCTCCGGCCTGCGGGGCGAGGGCGCGGCGCCACCGACGCGGGAGAGCTCCAGCTCCTCGCCGCGATAGGCCTTCAGGTGCTTGCAGGTGCGCCGCTCGATGCCGGCGGACTGGTTGCGCCAGGCCGGACAGCTGCACGAGTACACGCCGCCGACGTTCTTGAGCGTGTACATCGCCGAGCCCGAGCCCTGCACCTCCACGGACTGTCCGTCTTCCAGGTCTGGCATCGATGCCTCCGTCGAGTGTCGAGGCCCGAGCCTAGCGCCTTTCCGAGGTAGGGTGAGCCATGCGAATGCACCTCCTCTTCCCGCTCTTCTTCGCGGCCGCGTTCCTGGCCGCCTGCGCCACCACCGGCTCGAAGGCGTCCGCGACAGCCGAGTCTCAGATGAAGGAGGCCGATCGCGCTCTTGACCGGGCCTGCCGCGACCACGACGCCCAGGCCTTCGGCACGCTCGTCTGCTCGGACGCCATCTTCGGCGGAAAGACCTTCGCCGTGGGCCGCGCTGAGGTCCTGCAGCGGTGGGCGCCGCTGATCGCCGGGCAGGGGACCTCGTTGACTTGGGCGCCCGAGAAGGCCGGGGCCTCCCCGACCGGCGATCTCGGCTGGACCGTCGGCGACTTCCGCTTCCAGGCTGGCGACGGGCCCGTCGAGGAGGGGCAGTACGTGACCGTCTGGCGCAGGGAGGGGGGACGCTACTGCGTGTCGATGGATACCAACCTTCCGAAGGCCGACGCGCTCTCGAACGTGGCGCGCCAGGAGCCTCAGAAGACCGAGCGCTCGGAGGATCTGGTGGCCGAGACCGGCTGGCTCGAGGGCGAGGCGGGCACCTGGCTCGAGATCCGACGCTGCCCATCGCCGGACGCCTGCCGCGTCGAGGTCTTGTCGGTCGTCGAAGCGCCGAGGAAGGAGCCGTGACGCCGTGCCCCGGACGCAGACCGAGCAGAGCAAGCACCTGGCCTACGTGTTGCGCCACGCGCCGGAGAGCGTGGGCCTGACCCTGGACCAGGAGGGCTGGGTCGGAGTCGACGAGCTCATCGAGGCGCTCGGCAAGGACGGCGAGGCCCTCGACCGCGCGGCTCTGGAGGAGATCGTCCGGACCGATTCGAAGGGCCGCTACCAGCTCCAGGACGGACGCATCCGCGCGGTCCAGGGCCACTCGACGAGCCAGGTCGACCGGACCTTCGAGGAGCGGGAGCCGCCGGCGCGACTCTTCCACGGCACCACCAGCGCCGCCTGGCCCGCCATCCAGGCCGAGGGCCTCAAGCCCATGGACCGGCAATACGTCCACCTGAGCATCGACGTGCGCACGGCGAGGACGGTGGGGCAGCGGCACGTGAGGAAGGGCGCGAAGCTGCTCATCCTGCGGGTGGACTGCGCGGCGATGCGCCGCGATGGCGTGAAGTTCTTCCTCGCCGAGAACGACGTGTGGCTGGTGGAGGCGGTGTCCCCGAAGCATCTCGGTGTCGCCGAGTGAGTCCGAGCGCCCCCGCGGCGTCGCGAGGCAGGCCTACAGCATCGCCTCTTCGTTGATCAGCCGCGCCACCGCCGCCATCTCCTCGTCCTTGAGCGTCTGGTGGATGCCGACCAGGAAGGTGGACGCCGCGAGCGCGGTGCACCGCGCCAGCCCGTCGTGCGGCAGGTTGCGGAAGGCCGGCTGCCCGCAGGCCACCGCGGTCTCCAGCGAGCGCACCTCGACCTCGCGCGCCCGCAGCCGCGCCGCGATGTCCTCGGGGTCGCCCTCGCGGATCTGCACCGGGAAGAACGCCGGCGAGCCGCTGTCCTCCGGGGCCGCCCACAGCCGCAGCGCGGTGTGGCCGTGGAGGAAGTCGTAGAGCGTGCGGTAGTGGCGCCGCCTCCGGTCCTCCTGCATGCGGAAGCTACGCAGCTGGGAGCGCCCGAAGACCGCGTTCAGCTCGCTCATCTGCAGGTCGAAGCCGGCCCGTTCGTACCAGGCCTTGTGGTTCACCCCCTGCGGCGCCAGGCAGTCGAGCCGGTCGGTGTGGCAAGTACACGCCTGGCCGCCGTTGGAGATGGACTCCACCCGCCGGTGCCAGTCCTCGTCCGGGCAGATCACCGCGCCGCCGCCGAAGGCCGACAGGTGATCGGCGTGGCCGAAGCTCCAGGTCGCCAGCGTGCCGCGCAGGTGCGCCGGACCGCCGCCGACGCGCAGGTCCATCGACTGCGAGCAGTCCTGCAGCACCAGCAGCCCGCGCTGCGAGGCGAGCTCGTCGATCTCGTCGATGGACGCCGGGAAGCCCAGGAAGTGGTTGACGCACAGGACCTTGGTCGAAGGCCCGATGGCCGCCTCCAGCGCCTCGAGGTCGACGTTGAAGCCGTCCTCCTCGACGTCGACCAGATTGACCTCGAAGCCGGCGGCCTGCAGTGCCGAGAGGGTCGTCGCCGAGGTGAAGCCCGATGCCAGGGCCTGCCCGCGCCCGCATTGCTCGGCCAGCGCGAAGGCCGCCGCGAGGGCCGCCGAGCCTCCGGAGTTGGTCAGCGACAAGCGCTCGGCGCCGAAGGTGTCGGCGAGCTCGGCCGCGAATCGGCGCAGGTTGACGCCCGGGGTCCCCAGCTCAGTGGCCAGGAACTCGTCGAACCCGGTCGCGTCGACCGGTCCGGCGAGGGGGTAGCGGAAAGGCTTGTCGATCGTCACGGCGCACCCGAGCGAAGCCATCCTTCTACCACCGACCCGCGTGGGGCCAGAAGCGGTGCATGGCGGGCCCCGAGAACACCGCGGCCCCGCCAGAGACCGGCAGGGCCGCGAGGAGACGAGAAGCTCAGCGGGCCTGGTGTCAGCCCTGGTCCTGGTAGACGTGCGCGCTCTCGGCGGCGGTGGGGAGCATGCTCATGCCCAGGTAGGTGAACATCACCACCGCGAAGCCGATGATGGTCAGCCAGGCCGCGCGGTTGCCACGCCAGGACTTGACGTGCCGGACGTGGAGATAGGCCGCGTAGACCAGCCAGCTCACCAGCGACCAGTTCTCCTTCGGGTCCCACACCCAGTAGTCGCCCCAGGCGCCCTTGGCCCAGATGGAGCCGACCAGCAGGCCGAAGGTCAGGGTGACGAAGCCGAAGCGCACCGCGTGGTAGGCCACGTCCTCCAGGCTGATGGCGCCCTTGAAGATGGTGCCCGCCTGGATGGTGAAGGTCGGCTTGAAGAGCTGGATGACCGACATCGCGGTCGCGAAGAACAGCGCCGCGTAGCCCACGAAGTAGACGATGACGTGCGGGACGAACCAGGCGCTCTGCAGCGCTGGCGGCAGCTTGACGATCTCCGCGTCCCACTTGGTCAAGCCGAAGAGCAAGACGCCCAGGCAGGAGGCCGCGAAGACCGCGCCGAAGACCCGCGTCTTGAGCACCGTCTCCATGACCAGGTAGACGGCGGCGAAGCAGACCGCCAGGAAGACCAGCGTCTCGAACAGCGACTTGAACGGCGGGCGGTCCGCGGCCATCCACCGCGAGATGATGAGGCCGACGTTCAGGACCACGGCCACGCCCATCAACGCCGTGCCGAGCCGGCCGATGATCGCCTTGGTCGACTTGAACGCCATGCCGTAGAAGGCGGCCGAGGCGGCGTAGGCGGCGCCGGTGGCAGCGTAGAGCGGGTGAGTCGTCAGCAGGGTGAAGTCCATGGCTTGCTAGGCCTCCTTCCGGCGCATGCGGGGGCCGACGTAGATCATGTAGAAGACGCCCGAGAACAGGAGCCCGAAGCCCACGAAGACCCAGTTGACGCCCGGGTCCCTCACGGCCTCGAAGCCGGAGTAGGTGGGGTCCTTCGGGTCGTAGTTGACCTGGTAGACCTTCCAGTCGCCGACGTTGACCGGCGCGTTGACCTCGACGAGCTCCTTGCGCGCCTCGCCCCCGCTGCCGGCGGCGCCGGAATGGACCGCGACCGCGGAGCGGAACGCCTTGACGTCGTCGACGCGCGTCTCGAAGGTCAGGAAGCCGTTGCCGACCTCCACCGGATCCCTCTGGCCGGCCATCATCATCACCTCGCGGGTCAGGCCTTCGTTGGTGACCTCGACGAGCAGGGCGGGATTCTTCATCTCCTGCGACGCGGTGGTCGGCTCGCGGTTGACCGAAGCCTTCTCCAGCAGGGCTCCGAACTTGACGCCCTCCAGCTCCAGGCCGTCGGTGAGGGGCAGGGTCTGCTCGGTGCCATCGGGCTTCTTCACCAGCACCGTCTTGTCCGCGCCGGCCACCGCCAGCACCGTCGCGTTCGAGCTGCCGCCCTCGGGCGAGAAGGCGTAGACGAGGTTCGGGCCGTCGCCGTGGCCGAACCCCGGCATGTTGGCGAACAGCCACTTCTTGGTCTTGCCGTCGACGTCGACCTCCAGCGCCGGGTTGATCGGCCGGTCGCTGACGTTGACCGCGGTCTTGGTGGCGATGTCGTAGGTGAACTGCGGGAAGTAGCGCAGCGCGGTGACCTTCATCCCGTCGAGGGTGATCGTCTCGCCGATTCGAACCGGCACCGGCTCGCCCTTGTCGGTCTTCACGGTGTGCAGTGGCCCTTCGATCTTCACCGCCGGCCGCTGCCAGCCGAAGACCACCGCCACCTTTCCGTCCTTGGTGTCGAGGCGCTGGCGCTCACCCGAGCCGGCCATCAGCCAGGTCGGCTGCCCGTCCACGGTCAGCTTGAGCGCCGGCTTGTCGCCGCCGGTCTCCACCAGCCGTTCACCCAGCACCAGGTCCGGGTAGAAGGCCTTGGCGCGGAAGGCGTTGCCGCCCGGCAGCTTGTGGAGCACGCCGATCTCGCCCTCGAAGGAGGCCTTCAGGTCGTAGCCCGAGCCCTTCTTGGCCGGCAGGAACAGGCGCAGGCGCGGGATGTCGGCGTAGTGATCGACGTCGAAGTCGAGCAGCTGCAGCGAAGCGTTGAGCGGCAGCTCCGGCGGGGTCGGCAGGCCGGACTTGGTGACGCTGACCGTGCTCGCGCTCTGGCCGACGCGCAGGTCGATGCGGCCCTTGATCGAGAAGACCGCAGAGACGCCCGCGCCGACCAGCGTGACGATGATGCCCAGGTGCACCATGAAGAAGCCGACGTTGCGCCGGGTGATGGGCCAGCGCCGGAGGGCGGAGGTGATGAGCCCGGTGTTCATCAGCGCGATGACGCCGCCGAACCAGAAGCTGTGGAAGAGGTCGTCCAGGCGCAGGGCGAGGATGAGGCTGCCCACGCCGCCCAGCGCGCTGGGGTAGTAGCTCGCCGGCTTGTTCTGGAGGATGAGCGTGCCCAGCGCCGCGCCCGCGCCGAGGATGGTGAGCGTGACCGCCGCGAGCCGGAAGCCTGCGAAGGCGTCGAGCAGCCGGCCGCGCACGACGTACGCCGTCACCACCAGGGTGACCGTCATCAGCGTCGTGTAGACCACGAAGGCCACCGCGCCGGGGGTGATGAAGAATTGGAGCAGGGCCCCCAGGAGGATGAGCCCGCCGGCGAGCAGGGAGATGAGCTTCACCTCGGCCCGGGTCGCGGCAGCGGAGCTCTTGGGCGCTGCCGCGGTGGGCTCGGAGGTGGCTACGGCTGTCGTCATGGTCGGTTCTCCAGCCGGCAGAAGAGCAAGGCACGCGCCTCTGGGCACAGCCGCCGGTCAGGCACTTCACAACGTCGTCCGCCCCCGATTTCTGCCCGGATTCCAGCCGCATTCCCCATCGGGGAGTGCGTGGGGTGGTGACGTCAAGTCGCGGTTAGGTAACGGGCATTTCGCACAAATGCCGGGAAAATTCTAGGGATTCGCCGGGAAGGGCCAGCTCAGGTGCTCGGCCATCTGCCGCGCCAGCCGCTGGGCCTCGCGCAGGCAGTCGAGGATGCCCAAGCCGCGGTAGGCGTTCCCCGACAGGAACAGGCCCGAGTGGCGAGAGAGCACGGCGCCGATGGCCTTCAGGCGCTCCGCGTGGCCGAGCGTGTACTGCGGCAGGGCCCGGGGGTGGCGGACGACCCGCCAGAAGACGGGCTCGCGCTTGATCTCCATCAAGCGGGAGAAGCTCGTGGTGCGCGCGCACGAAGATCTCCTCGTCGGGCCGGGTGAGGACCTGCGGGTCGCGCGAGCCGCCGAGCCGGCAGGCGAGCAGGTGGTGGCCGAGGGGAGCGTGGGTGGGGAAGAGCGAGGAGGTGAAGACCGCGCCCAACAGGCCGCTGGGCTCGGTCGACGGCGTGTAGAACCCGTAGGCCTTGGGCAGCTGCGGCAGGTCGGCCTGCCGGTAGCCGAGATAGGCGACGGCGATCGGCGCGTAGGGGATGCGCGAGACGTGAGCGGCGAGGCCCTCGTCCAGGCCTTCGAGGACTTCGCCGAGCGCGTGGGCGGGAGCGGTGAGGGCGACGGCGTCGGCGTGGACGACCTCGCGCTTGCCCGCGCGGCGCACGTGGACGTCCCAGCCCGAGCCGGAGGGGCGCAGGGAGGTGACCGCGGCGTTGAGCACCAGGTCCTTGCCGAGCCGGCGGGCCAGCTCGCCCGTGAGCGTGCCCATGCCTTCGCGGAAGGAGGCGAGCTGGGTGGTGAAGCTGGACGCACGCAGGCTCGCCAGCGCGCCGACGATCAAGCTGCGGTGGGTCTTCTCCAGGCCAGCCAGGCGCGGGAAGGCCGAGTCGAGGCTCAAGAGCTCGGGGTCGCCGGTGTACAGGCCGGAGACCATGGGGAAGAAGATGCGCTGGGCCCCGCGCGCGCCGAAGCGCCGGCGCGCGAACTCGGCGACCGACTCGTCGGTGCCATGGCTGAGCGGGCCGCGCGGCAGGGCCAGGTCGCAGAGCAGGCGGACCTTGGCGGCCATCGGCAGCAGCGGGGAGCGCGCGAAGGAGAGCGGCGAGAGGGGCACGCTCTGGACGCGCCCGTCGGCGACGACGGCGCGGTTCCGGGCGACGCCGGTGGCCCGGATGCGCCGATCCTCGAGGCCCAGGTCGGCGACCAGCGAGGCGGCCGTGGGATCGCGGAAGCCGAAGGATTGTGGGCCGTTCTCGACAAGGAACCCGGCGATGCGGTCGCTCTTGAGCTTGCCGCCGGGACGAGCGTCGGCCTCGAAGACGCGCACGTCGAGGCCGTAGCCCCGCAGCGCCCAGGCGAGTGCGAGGCCGGAGATTCCAGCTCCTGCGACGACGACGGTCTTCATGATCGGAAGCTGGTTAACGGCAGGCGAGAAGCAGAAGCAAGCGGAAGCTCGGCTGGTTTTCCCCAATGCAGGGCAGGGGACACAAGGGCGCGTGCCAGACTTCGGTCGAGGGACCAGCGCTCGGCGCTACTCGCCAGCGGTACCCGCGTCGGCGGAGCTCTCGTCCACGCCCGCGTCCGGCGTCTCGCGCTCGGCCTTCTCGCGCGCCAGCCTCTGCCAGAGCCCTTCGTACTTCACCCTCGGCGTCTCTCCGTCCGCGGGCGGCGGAGGCGTGTGGTCGTCCTCGCAGGTCTGCTTGGGCTCCGTCCCGGGGATGAACGGAGCGTAGAGGCCCTGGCAGGTCGGGCTCGAGAGCTTGCCGCTGATGGTGCAGATCCACTTGTGGGAGAGCTTGGGCGTCTCGGGGAAGACGGGGAGCGGGGCCTCGTGCCGCGTCAGCCGGCCCATCCACCAGCCCCAGAGCGGCGCGGCCAGGTCCGAGGCAGAGCCACCGAGCTGCTGCGGCTGGTCGTAGCCGAGCCAGACCACCGCCGCCCACCTCGGCGTGGCGCCCACGAACCACGCGTCGCGCTCCAGGTCCGTGGTGCCGGTCTTTCCCATCACCGGGCCCTTGTAGCCAGGCTCTTCGCCCACGCCGCGGACCGGGCCGCCGGTGCCGAAGTCGACGACGAGGCGCATCAGCTCGCGGGTGAGCGCCGCAGCGGCGGGGGTGAGCACCTGCTCGGGCTGGGGGAGCGCCGGCATGCAATCGGCACCCGAGCCATCGACGATCTTCAGCACCGGGTGGCCGGTCACGCGGCGGCCGCCGTTCGCGATGGTCGACGCCATCTGCGCCATCTCCATCGGCGTGACCTCGCCCTGCCCGAGCGCCAGGCCCATCTCCGCCGGGAAGTGCGAGGTGTCGAAGCCGAAGCGCTTCGCCAGCTCGATGAGGGGCATCGGCCCGCCCAGGTCCTGTAGGAGCGACGCGGTGGCGACGTTTTGCGAGAGGGCCAGGCCGTAGGCGAGCGAGGCGGTGGGGGTGTACTCGCCGGTGACGTTGTGCGGCGTCCAGTTGCCCTGCGGCGTCTTGAACAGGCGGATCTCGTTCGGCTCGGTCGAGGAGGCGGTGAAGCGCGGCTTGCCGTCGGGGCCGGGCGGCTGCGAGAGCGCCAAGGCGTAGACCATCGGCTTGAAGGAGCTGCCAGGCTGCCGGCGGGCCTGCGTCGCGCGGTTGAACCCGGTGGAGGACTCGCCCGAGCCGCCCCAGACGGCGAGCATCCGGCCGGTCTCGACTTCGAGCAGGACGCCGGCCGATTGCAGCGCGCCGGGCTTCTTGCCGAGCAGCCCCTCGAGGTGGCGCGTCTTGGCCGGGAAGACCTCCTCGGTCTCGAGCTGCGCCGGGACGTCGATGCCCACGGTGACCACGAGCCCGGCGCCGTAGAGCGCGTCGAGCGAGAGGTGGCTCTCGAGCCAGGAGCGCGTGGCCGAGAGGTAGGCCGGGAAGCGCTCGTCGAGCGAGGTCGACTTCACCGTGACCATCGGAGAGGAGATGGCGGCGACGACGTCGTAGCCCAGCTCGGCCTCCATCGTCTTGAGCACGCGGTCGCGCCGCTCCTTGGCGCGCTCGGGGTAGCGGTCGGGGGCGAACTTGGCGGGGGCGGGGAGGATGGCCGCGAGCGTCGCCGACTCGGCGAGCGAGAGGTCCTTGGCGTCCTTGCCGAAGTAGTGCCGGGCGGCCGCCTGGAAGCCGCAGATGGAGAGGCCGCCGCGCTGCCCGAGGTAGGGGGCGTCCAGGTACATCTGCAGCACGCCGTCCTTGCCCAGGTGCTCGTCGACCGCGAGGGCCATCACCGCCTCGCGGACCTTGCGCGCGAGCGTCTTCTCCTTCTGCCCGGCCATGGCGCGCGCCACCTGCATGGTCAGCGTGCTGCCGCCCTGCGACCAGGAGCGCTCCTTGGCGTTGGCGAGCGCGGCGCGGATGGCGGCGGAGAAGTTGACGCCTTGGTGCGAGCGGAACTCGCGGTCCTCGGCGGCGATGATGGCGTCGACCAGGTGCTTGGGAGCGTCGGCGAGCGGCAGGTGTTCGCGTACCTCGCCGGTCGGACCGACGACCCAGCCCAGGCGGAGCGGCTCGAAGCTCCTTGCCGCCGGATCGAGGAGTGGCGGCGCCGGTCTTCTCGCAGAACTCGCCGGGGCCGGGCTTGGGGCACTTCTCGGCGTAGCCGCGGGCGCGCGCCTCGGCGACGAGCTTCCAGCCGGGCTCGGTCAGCGGGACGGGCTGGGAGTAGACGCGGGCGGGGAAGCTCCACCCGGCGTGGGCGATGCGGTGGTTGCGGTGGGCGTCGACCAGGACGATGGACTGCCGCCACCATCCCTTGACCAGGCTGCTGACGGGGAAGGCGGCGATGATGGCCAGGACCAGGAGGGCGAGCAGAAGCCGGCCGAGGATGCGCAGCCACCGTCGCCAGCGAGGGAGCGGCGGTTCGAGGTCGAGCTCCTCGAGGCTTGCTTCTTCGGACACCTGGGACGGCCTCCTAAGAGCCCCCGAAGGGCGCGCACCTTCCTCCTTTGAGGCCGCGGAATCAAGCCTGCCGACCCAAGAGAAAAGGGCGCGACCGGCCAATCCGGTCGCGCCCCGTCGTCCGAGGGCCGAAGAGAGGGTGGACGACGTTACGGCTGGCAGACTCCCGCGACGCAGCGCTCGCTGGTCGGGCAGTCACAGTTGGTCACGCAGGTCCCGCCGGAGCCGGGATTGCAGTAGCCCAGCTTGCAGAATCTCGCCGGCGGAGCACTGGCCGCTGGTCGAGCAGCGGACCTTGCAGGCGCCGTCGACGCAGTCCTGGCCCAGGGCGCAGTCGGCGCCGGTCAGGCACTCGGCGGCAGGGCGGTCCTGGCAGATGCCGACCTTGCACATCTGCAGCGCGGGGCACTCGTTGTCGCTCGCGCAGCCCAGGTGGCACTCCTGGTTGATGCAGTACAGGCCCTCGCCGCAGTCGGCGTTGAACTGGCAGCTCTTGGGCTCGGTCGTGCCGGCGTCGGCGGCGGGAGGAGGCTCGATGGTGCCCGCGTCGTCGCCCACGGGCGGCGGCTCGACGGTGCCGGCGTCGGGGCCCGGAGGATCGGCGGGCTTGGTGGTGCAGAACATGTCCTTGCAGATCTGGCCGGTGGCGCAGTCGGAGTCCTTGGCGCACAGCGACGAGCAGATGCCGTTGATGCACATCTGGCCCTTGGCGCAGTCGGCGGCGACGACGCAGGTCTTGGAGTCGTCGGGCACCGGCCGGCAGGCGCCCTTGACGCAATACTCGTTGGCGGCGCAGTCGGAGTTCGACTGGCAGACCAGCGGCAGCCCGCTGGCGTCGGGAGTCGAGACGTAGCAGGAGCCCTCGCGGCAGCAGCCCTCGTTCTGACAGCCGCGCCAGTCGTTGTAGACGCAGCCGGAGGCGAAGAGCGCCATGGCGGCGCTGGCGACGAGGGTGAGCGTGCGAGACGAGGTCATTGCGAGCTCCTTCATGTTCGGGGTCGGCCGCCTGCGGTCGCATCGGCCTTTCGAGCGAGTTGGTTGCCAGCCTCTCGGCAAGCGATCAAAACGGCGCGTGCGGTGTCACGGCGAGTGCGCGCAGTGATCGGAAGGAGCGAGTGCTGGTGCGCCGGTTACGGAGACGTCGTGCCCTTGACGTGCCCGCAAGGTCCACTCGGCTCGCCGCCTCGTGCCTGGAATGCGACGCTCAGCAGCGACTCCACCGTCGAGTGTCGGGGGCCAGCCCACTTCAGTGGCCTTCGTGCAGATAGCCGGGGGCATTCAGCCCCCGGTCTCCATCCGGCAGTCCTGACTGTCTCCCTTCCTTCCAACCTCGATTCCCGCCAGGCGCCCACCAACGTCTCAGCCCTCCAACCAAACCCGCACCGCTCGACCAACTCCTGCTCGAACCCAGGCAGGTGCGCTCGCCCCACGACGACCAGCGCACGCGAGGGCTTGGGGTGCTCGCGCAGCACCGGACCGTCGGCGATTCGGAAACCGGGGGCTGAATGCCCCCGGCTATCTGCACGAAGGCCACTAAAGTGGGCTGGCCCCCGGCGGCCTACCGCTGGGGAGGGATCGGGCGTCCTGCAGCCATTTGGGCGGAAGTGCTCGTCCACCACGTCCACCCACACCTGCTCACTTCGAGGGCGGTGACCGGGGGCCAGCGGTGCCGCCAGCGCTCCGAAAACCCCAAACAGGTCGCCAGGGCCGCTGGGCGGCCCAGCTAGGTGGGGAGCACCAACCAGCCCTATTTCAGCAAGCCTGGCGACTGAACGGCCCCTAAGGCGGCCGCCCAGGGCCTCAGGGAGGCCTTCCTGAGGCTTCGAAATGGCCTTGTAAGTCACCGAAACGACGGGTGAATTTCGACGGGCTTCCAGGCGTCTGCCCGCGCTTGCCCCACGCCGCCGCACCAGGCCCTACACCACCGGTTGCGCCAGCCAACCAGGCCTTTTCCCGCGCCTTTTGATCGTTTCTGAGCCCACCGGAACCAAAGCCCCTCGAAGGCCGAACGGAGTGGCACTTGTTCCCGACCGCGAATCGCCAAGAGAGCCCATCGGAAGTACAGTCGCCGCGCCGGCTGACTGTGGTGGCTGGCGAAGCCGGCAAGAGCAATGCCGCCGGAGGGACCCGCGTGCCGCTCTCCGCTGTCCCGCTCACCGAGGCGCAGCAGGGGGTGGCCGCCGACCAGCGCGAGGCGCTGTTGCGTTCGCTGGTCGAGCGAATCCGCCAGAACAATCTCGCCGCCTTCGACCAGCTCTACTTGCTCACCCGCGACGAGGCGGCACGGACGCTCTTCCACCTCGTCGGTCGCCGCGCTGAAATCGAAGACCTCTTGCAGGAGACTTACCTCAAGCTCCTCTCCGCCGCGAAGACGTACCGGGGCGAGGCGAAGTTCCGCACGTTCCTCTACCGGGTATGCGCCAACACCGCGCTGATGCACCTGCGCTGGAAGCGGCGCCGGCCCGAGGACGTGATGGCGGAGACTCCGGAGCCCGAGGCGGCTCCGGCGTCGGCGGGGCCGGAGGGCGAGGCGTCGCGGCGCGAGGCGGCGAGGCTGGTGGAGGCGGCGTTGGAAGGACTGACGGCCAAGAAGAGGGTGGTGTTCGTGTACCACGAGCTGTGCGGCATGGGCCCCGAGGAGATCGCCGCCGCGGTCGGCACCTCGCCCAACACCGTGCGAAGCCGGCTGCACCACGCGCGCCTGGAGTTCAACGAGGCGATGCAGCGGCTCCTCAAGGCCCCGCGTGCGATTTCGGGAGGCGTCCATGGCGTGCGTTGAGAAATCCGCCCTGTGGAGCTACGCAGCAGGCGAGTTGGACGAGATGGCCAAGGCCAGGATGGATGCCCATCTCTCGGCCTGCGAGGCGTGCCGCACCGAGCTCGAAGCCGTGAAAGCGACGCGCGAGGTCCTCTCGTTCGCGGTGCCGGTGGCGCCCAAGGTCGACTGGCGCAAGGCCGACGAGAAGGTGCACGGCGCGGTCGAGGCGCAGATGCTGCGCGCGCAGCGCAGCTGGAACTTTTGGACGCTGGGGCTGGCAGGGGCGGGCGCGTTCGCGCTGGTGCTGGCCGTGCTGGCCATCAACGACAAGCGCGGCGCGGACAAGCCGGTGGACCCCAATGCGCTGGCGATGGTGAAGCCCATCGAGCCAGTCCAGCCCGTCGAGCCGCTGGTCGAGCCCAGCCTGGTCGAGACTGCCGACGGGACCTTGGTGGCGTTCTCGGGCGACCAGCACCTGGCCAAGGCGGGCGAGGGGCTCAAGGCCGGCGCGCAGGTGAAGACCACGACGTCCGGCAAGGCCATCGTCAAGCTGCCGGAAGGCAGCCGCGTTCGGGTCGCCTCGGCCTCCGACCTATTGCTGAGCAAGGCTGCAAAGGACGAGGTCGGCCTGGTCCTCAAGAGCGGCCGCGTGGCGGTGACCGCGACGCACGCCGCGCGCAAGGCCTTCCTGGTGGAGGCCGGCGGAGCGACGGTTCGCGTGGTCGGGACGGCCTTCACCGTCGGACTGAGCGAGGGCATCGTCGAGGTCGCGGTGGCGGAAGGCCGCGTGTTGGTCGAGTTGCCGGACGGACAGGTCAAGCCCGTGTCTGCAGGTGAGCGCCTGTCGATGGACCGCAGCAAGCCGATCGAGCTCGAAGGCATCAAGCCGCTGCCGCTCACTGGCTCCGACCGCACCGAGATTGGAGAGCTTGGAGTGGAAGTCGTCGTCGCCGTGGCGCCCAAGCCCGTTCGTCCAGCGGCCCCCAAGCCGGTTGTCGCTGTGGCGCCGGTTCCCACGCCTTCGCCCACGCCAATCCCGGTGCCGGAAGCCAAGCCGGCCGAGCCGGCGGTCGCCGTCGCGGCACCCCAGACGCAGCCGGGCGAGCCGAGCGAGGCGTGGAAGAACCGGCTGAGGAACCGGCCCCAGGCGCCGCTGCGGAGCAAGAGCCACTTTGAGACCCTCGTAGACATGTACGAGGAGTCCTCGAAGAACGGCGCGTGTGGCGACAAGCTCCAGAACTTCGTGGCCTTCCTGGACGAGCCCGGCGAAGACGTGGCCGACATGCCTGCGCGAGCCAAGGCTGCGTGCTTGGTCGCCCGCTGCTACAGCGGGATGGACGAGGGCGCACTTGCCAACTCTTACTACCGCAAGTGCCTCAACTGGGACCCCAGTGGCCCGCTCGCTGCCGAGGCCCGCAAGAACCTGCCCTAGCCGAAGGACCGGGAAGCTTTAGCTTCTGCGGCGTGTCCTCCCAACAGTGGAGGGGCGCAGGAGGCTTCCCATGGCCGATCCCGATCGCAAGGCTCCGAAGTACCCGCTGTTCCCGGTGGACCAGGGCCCGCTCCGCGAAGAGCGGACCGCAGGCGTCACCGGCCACGACGCCACCTTCGACGAAGCCGAATACGGCGACGCCGGCAACGGGGCCGACGTCTGGTCCGCGGAGATCCGCGGCTACAAGCCCATCGAGGACTTCGGCGACGGCGAGGACATCCAGCCGGACCAGGTGCGCCGCTACCCGACCGCCTCCGAGGAGGAGGAAGAGGAGGGCGAAGAGCGCGAGGTCACGGCGCAACCGAACGACCAGCCTCCACCGGACCAGGTCGACGGCGGGAACTCGTAGCGAAGCCTCGGGCCTGCGGTGTAGCTTCTTCGCACCGTGGGCAAGATCCAAGTCCTCTCCGACCACCTCATCAACCAGATCGCCGCGGGCGAAGTCGTCGAGCGCCCGGCCTCCGTCGTCAAGGAGCTGTGCGAGAACAGCCTCGACGCCGAAGCCAAGGCCATCAAGGTCGAGCTCCTCGACGGCGGCCTGCGCAAGATCCTGGTCGCCGACGACGGCATCGGCATGACGGGCGAGGACGCCCAGGCCTGCCTGGGACGCCACGCGACGAGCAAGCTGGTTGACGCCGAGGGGCTGAAGAAGATCGCCACGATGGGCTTCCGCGGCGAGGCCGTGCCCGCCATCGCCTCCGTCTCGCGCTTCACGCTCACCACCCGCGAGCGGACCGCCGAGGCGGCGACCAAGGTCGTGGTCGAGGGCGGCAAGATCGACCGCGTCGAGGAGATTGGCGCGCCCGCCGGCACGAGCGTGCTGGTCGAAGACCTGTTCTTCAATACCCCGGCGCGCCGCAAGTTCCTCAAGCGGGCCGAGACCGAGGCCGGCCACGCGTCCGAGGCGGTCATCCGCCTGGCGCTGGCGCGGCATGACGTGGGCTTCACGCTGGTCTCGGGCGGCAAGCAGAGCTTCAGCGCCCCGGCCGCGCCCAAGGATCCCAAGGAGCGCATCGCCGCCGCGCTGGGCAGCGACGTCTTCCCGCATCTGGTCGAGGTCGACCACCGGCTCAACGCCATGCGGGTCACCGGCTTCGTCGCCTCGCCCGACTACACGCTCTCGACCGCGCGCGGAATCTACACCTTCGTCAACGGCCGCTACGTGCGCGACCGCGGGCTCATCGCCGCCATCCAGCGCGCCTTCTCGGACGCGATGATGCCCGGCCGGCAGCCCGCCGCCGTCCTCTACCTCGAGATGCCGTTCGAGGACGTGGACGTCAACGTCCATCCCCAGAAGCTGGAGGTGCGCTTCGCCGACTCCCGCTCGACCTTCGACGTCATCTTCCACGCCGTTCAGCTGGCGCTCCGGCGCTCGCCGTGGCTGACGCAGGGAGCGCAGGCGAGGGCGGAGCAAGCGCAAGCGGGCGGGGAGCCGAGTCCTGCGCTCGGATTGGCAGCTGGAACAGCCGAGCACGCGGGCGGCTATGGGCCGATGGCGCGGCCGATCGTCCCGACGTCCCTGCCGATGCGGTTCGGCGGCGTGCCGGTGGCGGCCATCGCCGAGAGCTGGCAGTACCAACCGGGACCGGCGCGTGCGGACGACATCCCGCCGGCGGGCTTCTTCCACAACCTCCGGGTCATCGGGCAGTTCGCCCGGACCTACCTCGTCTGCGAGGCGCCCGGGCCGCAGCTCGTCGTCATCGATCAGCATGCGGCGCACGAGCGGCTGCGCTTCCACCAACTGCGCGAGGCGTTCCGGGCGCGCAAGCCGCAACTCCAGAGCTTCCTCTTCCCGGCGACGGTGGAGATGCCGCTCGCCGAGGCGCGAGTGCTGGCCGACCACCTGGACGAGGTGAAGCAGGTCGGCTTCGACTGCGAGCCCTTCGGCGGCACGACCTTCGCGCTCAAGTCCGTGCCGGCGCCGCTCGTCGGGTGTGACTACCGGCAGCTGCTGACCGATCTGGCCAGCGAGCTGATGCAGGTGGAGAAGGGCAGAGCGTTCGAGTCGGCGATGGAGGAGGTGCTGGCGACCATGGCCTGCCACTCCGCCGTGCGCGCGCACCAGAGCCTGTCGACCGAGGAGGCGCGGGCGCTGCTCGATGCGCTGGATGCCATCGACTTCAACACGCGCTGCCCGCACGGGCGGCCGGTCGCGGCGCAGATGCCCCTGGCGAAGCTCGAGAAGAGAGTCGAGCGGCGGTAGGCCATGACCGACGACGGGAAGGCCCAGCGCAAGCGCGACGGGCTGACGTTGGGGATGCTCTTCCTGGGCGTTCCGCTAGCGCTGGTCATCGTCGCTTTCGTCCTGGTGGACCAGCTCGCGAGGCGCGAGCTCCGAGGCGACCTCGACCGACGGTCGGAAGAGGCCCGAAAGGCGCTTGCTCCCTTCCTGCACGAACGGGCGCTCCTGGCCGAGGAGCCGTTCTTCCGACAGCACGCGGGCGGCGATGCCGGTCCCTACCTCAATCCCAGGCTCCACTGGGACCTCGCCTCCACCGCGGGCGAGCTGCGTGTGGACCTGTCGATCCTCAACGACCTCTCGAAGCTCGGGAAGGACTGGGCTACGAAGGGCCGGGGAAGCGCCCGCCCTAGACTCGACACGTCCTGGATGAGGCGGCTGCACGGCTTCGGCTACTGGGAGCTCACGAACGGTGGGCCGCTCGCCTCTGGAGGAACACACCAGGCGCTCGGGTGGCCATCCCCTTCGGCAACCTCGCTGATGGCCTGGGCCAAGCTTCGCCTGATGGAGGGCCTGGACCGCGAAGGAGACCTCGCCGAGGCCGTGGCGGATGTTCGGCACCTCGCGTGGCTCGTCTACTCGACCGAGGCGTACTTGAGTCGCTTCGCTGCGGACCTGCTGAGCCTCGAGAGCCGGGCTTGCGAAGTGGCTGCGGCCGAAGGAAGGCCGAGCGCCGCGTGTGCCCCAATGACCCGAGCGCAGCTGGACCGTTTCAACTACGTCGTCCTCCAATCGCTCGCTTTGGGCCAGGCTGCCACGCCACCAGAGGTCTTCGAAGCCGCCTTCTCGGCTGGCGAGGACGCCGTCGGACGCTGCTCGGGGTTGCTGAACGCGACGGAGCGCGCCGAGGCTTTGCGCAGCATCGGCCCCGGCGAATTCCGGGACTTCATCCGCCGGGTGGAGGCCGAGATCTCGGCGGGCAAGGGGTGCAGGTTCGCTGTTGTCAGGGCGTATCGGGAACGGACTGACTCGCGCAGGCTCCTGGACGACGTCCTGCAGGACCCTCTCACTCTGGTCTGCAAGTACGCGCCCGGCGCCTACTGTCGGAGCTTGGCCCGCATCGTCGTCGCACGCCTGGCCCCCGGGATCGAGGCACCTCCTTCCGGCCTGGCTCCATCGGCGACCCCGGATGCCGGCCGCTGAGGTCGCTGCCGCGCCGCTTCTGCCCGGTTGCGCTCCCACTTCGAATCGGCCTAAGACACTCGGGCGCCCCGAGCGGGCGAGGTTCTCAACCCGTGGACAGTGAGGTTGCCATGCGACGCCTTTGCGCTCTCTTCCTTGCCCTGGCCGCCACCGGCTGCAGCTCCGGGCTCAAGTACGTCATCGACGGACAGTTCCTGGGCGACGTGCCCACCGACGAGAAGAAGAACGTCTTCGAGGCGCAGGTCGCCGTGCTGCGCACCCAGGACGAGGTGCACAGCGCGCGCTACCAGGTGGCCCTGACCGCCAAGGAGATCGAGGTCGCCAGCCGCGAGTACGACGCCGCCAAGATCGAGCTCGACCGCGCCAAGGTGGAGAAGGACTTCGCGGTCACGACCTCGGACCAGAACAAGATCGTGCCGGCCGAGACCAAGGTGGAGATCGCCCGGCTGGCCATCGACGCCGCCGCGCTCAAGATGAACGTGGTCAAGGCCCGCCAGGCCTTCGCCGCCGAGCAGGAGGCGCTGCTCAACAAGCGCGTCATGGTCGAGCTGGCGAAGGTGGAGGTCGAGCGCGTCAACGTCATCGTCGCCAAGGGCAAGAAGCCCTCCGCCGACTTCGACCCCCGCGTCTACCAGCAGCAGGTCGCCGAGCTGCAGCAGGACTACGAGGCCGCCAAGCTCGACGTGGACAAGAGGAAGGCCGCAGTGACCGAGGCCGAGAACGCCTACAACGAGGCCAAGCGCGCCCTCGACGCCAAGACCGGCGTCACCACCACGCCGACCGCTCCGGCCAACACGATGCCGCCGTCCCACTCCTACAACCCGGACAGCTACAACTCGAACTCCTCGAACAGCTCCACGACCACGCAGCCGGCTCCGGCGTCGCAGCCCTCTTCGCAGCCCGCGCCGGCGACCACGCCGTAAGCTGACGCGTGCGCGCGGCTCTCATCGCAGCCGTTCTATTGCTCGCCGCAGCCGGGCTCTCCGGTTGCGGCGAGCCTGCATTGGGCCAGGCCGACGGTTCGGCACGTTCGGATGCCGCGGCCCGGCCCGACGCCTCCTTGTCTCCGGGGGATGCCGAAGCGCTGCCGACGCCGGATGCCTCAAGCCCGGCCGAGGACGCCAGCGAGGCGCTCGATGCTGCCGGCGTCGCCGCGGATGCCGCACCCGAGCCGCCAGACGCGCAGCTCGCAGGTCTGGACGCGGCCCAACCACTGGTCGGCTGCGAGCAGGGCGCGTTCACCGCGCGCTTCGGCAACCTCCACGCGCACACCAGCTACTCGGATGGCGAGCAGACGCCGGCGGATGCTTTCGACTACGCGCGCAACGTCGCCAAGCTCGACGTCATGCTGGTCACCGACCACCTCGAGCAGGTGAGCATCCCCATGCGCTGGTGGAACTGCCGCGACCAGGCCGACGACCGGGACGTGCCGGGGCAGTACGTGGCGGCCTGCGGCTACGAGTACGCGACCTTCGACCCGCTGCCCATCTCGACCGGCCACAACAACGTCTTCTTCAACGCGTCGCTGATGAACGCGACCAAGACCAACTTCCACGACCTGTACGCCGGCCTCGCCTCCTGCGCGGAGTGCGTCGGCCAGTTCAACCACCCCGGCGACGAAGAGAGGCAGACCTGGAGCGACTGGGAGTTCGACGCCGCGGCGGACGAGAAGATCGCGTTGTTCGAGTTCAACGGTGGCGGCGCGGTCTGGGACCTGTACTTCGTCGCTCTCGACAAGGGCTGGCACGTCTCGCCGGCGAACAACCAGGACAACCACAGCGCCAACTGGGGCACCGCCAACTCGCACCGCAGCGGCCTCTTCATGGCGGACCTGACGCGCGATGGCCTGAAGGAGGCGATGCGAGCAAGGCGCACGTTCTCCACCGAGGACGCCAACGCGTCGATCCGGTTGATGGGGCAGGGCGTGTGCTGGATGGGCTCGAGGCTGGCGAACGTCGGCGGGACGCTGTCCGCGCACGTGCATGCTGAGGACCCGGACGCAGCCGAGTCGTGGACCAGCATCGAGCTATTTGGTCCCGGGAAGACCGCGCTGGGCACGCAGCTCTGTGCGCCAGGGGCGACGTGCAGCGCAGACTTCCAGGTCCCGCTCACGGGTGGCACTTATCTCGTAGCGAGAGCGACGCAGGCGGACGGCGAAGTGCTGGTGTCAGCGCCGATCTGGGCAATGCCGTAGACCGTTGAGAATGGTCACGGGACCCGTGACGAATTGAGCGCGGTCCAGCAAGAGGAGCCTCCGACCAAGCCAGCCGAAGCCACGGGACGAACCCCCTCCCGCAGTTTGGGAGGGGGCAGGGGGGAGGGCTACTTCCCCAGCAGCCCCTTGAGCAGCTTCTCGCCTTCCTTCTTGGCCACGTCCTGCACCTGCTTGCCCACCTCGCCCTGCAGGCAGGCCTGCACCAGCCCCGCGACCAGCGGCTCGGCGTTCGGCTTGAACTCCGGCGAAGTGACGCCGCCCTCGATGGCGATCGGCACGCGCAGCTCGCTGGTGGCCTTGCACTTGTTGGAGGTCAGCTGGTTCACGACCGCGGCCGGCAGGTAGTACTCGCCGCTCAGGAACAGCTTGCCGCCGATGCCGATCGCGCCGCCCAGGACGACCTTGTTGCCGTCCAGGTTGAGCGTCAGCGGCTTGGAGAAGTTGAGCTTGCCGTCGCGGATGTCGATGGTGGCGACGAGGTTCTTGATGGCGTTGTCGGAGACGATGGCCTTGGCGGCCTTGTTGGTCTGCACGCCCGGAATCCGGTCCAGGCCCGCGAAGCCGCCGAGCACCGACTGAGTGAGGCTGGCCTTGGTCAGCTTGCCGTCGAGGAGCCCGAGTCGCAGCGAGCCCAGGAGCTTCTGCTCGAGATCCGTGGTGTCGAAGCCCTCGCCGCTGGCCTTCAGCTCCAGGTCCGCCTTGCCGTGCAGCGAGTTGGCGTACTTCGTCTTCGAGGTCAGGACCTTGTTCATGTCCAGGCCCTTGATGGTCAGGTTCGCGGTGAAGGGCATGCGGCCCTTCCAGATCTCCGCGCGCGTTCCGGCGGCGCTGACGTTGCCGTCGAACGCGCTCAGGTTGCACTGCTTGACCATCAGCACGCCGTTCTCGAGCTCGAGGTCGCCCTTCACGTCGGTCAGCTCGGTCTGGGAGACGATGACGCGCTTGAGGTCGACCTTGCCGCTGAAGCGGTAGTCCTTGAGCGACGGGTCGTCCTTGGGCGGCACCTTCGGCGCGGGCTGGCCCGGGTTCGCCGGCGTTGGCGACTTCGAGGCGGTGGAGCTCTTGTAGCTCGTCGAGGTCGAGCAACTGCGAGCGGACGTCGATTTGCGCGCGCGGCTTGACCAGGTTGGCGATCTTCACCGTGCCTTGCAGGTCGCTGCGGCCGATGCGGACGTCGAGCTGGTTCAGCTCGACGGCTATGGTCTCGAGCTTGTTCGGGTTGCCGACCACGCCGACGTTGGCGTCGAAGAACGCCTTCTTGGCCTTGTCCGCGGGGATGGCGGTGACGGTCTTGGAGAGCTTCTCGAGGTCCACGCGCGGCATGGAGACGTTGAGCGCGGTGGTCCCCTTGCCCAGGTCGAGGGTGCCGGTGGCGTCGAGCTTGAGCTCGGCGAAGAGGACCGAGAGGCGCTTGAGGGTGACGAGGTCACCGCGGCGGTCGGCGTCGAGCTGGATGCTCAGCGGCGTCTTGGCGGTCTTGTCGAGCGTGTCCTTGATCTGGATGACCGCCTTGTCGGCGTCGACGACCACCGCCGCCTTCAGGTCCTTCTTCGGGTTGCCGTCCAGCGCCAGGCTCACCGTCAGCGCGCCGTCGAGGTGCGTGCCGGGGATGTCCAGCTTGACCCCGGTGAGGTTCAGGTCGAAGGCCGCGTCGAGGTCGGTCATCGAGCCCTTCAGGTGGCCTGCGATGCTGCCGTCGCCGGAGGCCTTGGCGTTCTGCTCGGCGAGCGCCTGGCTCGCCTGCGGCAGGAGGCGCACGATCCGGTCGAAGCTGAAGGGCTTGGCGGCCAGGGTCAGGTCCATCACTGGCTTGTCGAAGCCCTTCACCGTGCCTTTGACGCCCAGGTCCAGCTCGTCGAGCACGAGGCCCAGCTGCCGCAGGGTGGCGTCCTTGGTCGTGAAATCGCCGTTGACCGAGAGCTTGAGCGGCGTCCCCTTGGGCTTCACGAACGTCCCGGGGACGAGGATGTCGAGCGCGGAGAGGTCGACGGCCGCGACCACGGTCTGCTTGCCGGCGTCGCCGCTGGCCTTGGCGTCGAGCGTCGCGATCCCTTGGAGCCTGGTGCCCGGCGGCAGCGACTTGGCGGCGGCGGGGTAGTAGGCGAGCAGCTGCTCGAGGTCGAGCGTGGTCGACTTGGCGGTGAAGTCCTTGAAGCGCGGGACCTTGGCCAGGTCGAGCAGCGCGCCGGACATCGCCAGCTTCACCGTGCCGACCTCGAGGTCCAGCTTGTCGATCTCCGTGCCGAGGTTCTTCAGGTCGGCCTGGGCCTTCGTCACCAGCGAGAGGTCGAACTTCTTGCCGCCGGCGAGCTGCAGCTCGCGCACCGAGAGCGTGCCCGCGACCGAGACCGGCTTCTCGAACGAGACCTCGCCCACGTCCCACTGCGTCGAGAGCAACGCGGAGGCGACCTTCACCGGCACCGCCGGGCCCAGGTAGGGCGCGAGCTTGCCCAGGTCCAGGTCGGAGATGCGCACCTTGACTCCAGCGATGTGCGGCAGCGCGTTGAACTGCAGGTCCTGGGGCAGGGGGCCGACGGTCGTCTCGAGCTCGAAGTTCGGCTTCTCGGAGAAGACGGCCGCCTCCAGCCGCACGCGGATGGGATCCGACAGGCGCAGGTCGTTGAGCCGCAGGTTGAGCTTGCGGACGTAGTCCTCGGCGAGCTTGCCGGTGGGGGTGTCGTGGTCTGCGAGCCGGACCTCGGCGTCGACGATGCGCAGGGCATCGATGGAGACCGCCCGGACGTACTGCAAGACCTCGGGCGAGAGCGGCTTGGCCTCTTCCACCTTCTTCTCCGCCGGGTCGTCCTTGGGCTGGCGGTCGAGGATGTCCTGGTAGCTCAGCACGCCGCCCTTGTAGCGGACGAGGTTGACCTGCAGCCCCTCGACGTAGAGGTCGGTCACGGTGATCGACTTGCCGCGGCTCTTGAGCGCCTCCCAGAGCGCGATGTCGAAGCCCACCAACTTGACGCTGAGGAGCGGGCGGTCGTCTTCGGGGTGCGCCGGGTCCTGGGCGACGGCGAGTTCGGCGACGCTGCCGCCGAGGACCGGGAAGATCCGCGTGGTCACCTTCCCGACCGCGACTTTGCGCCCGAGCTTCTGCTCGATTCTGCGGCTTGGCCTTGGCGATCTGCTCGTTGACCACCTGGTCGAGGTCCACGAAGAGCGCGACGAGGACGACGGCGAGCGCGAGGAGCAGGACGAGCACGCCCACGCCGATTCCTAGGATCTTGAGGACGCGCTTCATGGTCGGTTCCCTCACTGGAAGGCGGCGCGAAGCCTAACCCTGGGGCCCCTCTCTGCCAACGGACGGCCGCCGGCTCGCGCGTGGGACGGTCGCGAAGGCGCCGCGAACGTGAAGCCGCCAAAACGGAAGAAGAATGACCAATATTGACCAAAAATGACCGCGACTCCTAAAGTGCGCGTCCCCGGCCCGTCGGCCGGCCGTTTGGAGGACGCACCATGTCGCGACTCGTGAGAATCCTGGCGCTCGCCGGCACCCTGGCCTTGGCCGGCTGCCCCGAGCAGAACGTTCAGCCTGGCACGGACGCCGGCACCACCCCCGGCACCGACGCAGCCGCCGTCGCCACCGACGCGAGCACGCCCGCTGCGCCCGACACCGGCGTCGTCTCCTCGCACGCCTACAAGGGTCACGAGAACGACAGCGACATGAACGCCTTCGTCAACGCGTACCCGGCCACGGTCGGCACGCGCCTCGACGACTGCCAGACCTGCCACAAGAGCGCCACGCTCACCGACACCTCGAACGTCGACAAGAAGGTGTCGAAGACGGCCTGCGACTTCTGCCACCTCATCCAGCACCCGATGACCGGCACCTACGACCCGGCGCAGCCCACGAACTTCGCCGAGACGCTCAACCCGTACGGCGCCGCGTACGTCGCCGCGGGCCGCACCCAGGCCGCGCTCACCAAGATCGACGACATGGACTCCGATGGCGACACCTTCGCCAACGGCGTGGAGATCGCCGACATCAAGTACCCGGGCGACTCCGCCAGCAAGCCCGGCCAGCCGGTCGCGCCCCTGAAGGTCTTCACCAAGGCGCAGCTCCAGGCGCTGCCGGCCCACTCGGAGTTCCTGCTCGCGAACTCCACCAAGCAGCAGTACGACTACTACGCGACCTACAAGGGCGTGAAGCTCACGGACCTGCTGACCGCCGTCGGCGTGGACCCCACCGACGCCAACATCATCGGCGTCACCGTCATCGCCCCCGACGGCTTCACCAGCGACATCACGAAGGAGGAGATGAACCGGCTGTACCCCAAGGCCCAGTTCTGGGCCGGCCTGGACACCGCCACCCTGGGCACCACCTGCGGCTTCGTGCAGTACCCGGAGACGATCCCTGCCGGGCTCGTCGACGGCGGCGAGATTCCCGACGACCAGTACCTGATGCTGGCCTACGAGCGCGATGGCAAGCCGATGGACGCCTGCACCTACGACGCGACCTCGGGAAAGATCAACGGCGAGGGTCCGTACCGCCTTGTTTTCCCGCAGGCCAAGCCCGGCAAGCCCGACCGCGGCTCGCAGTACTCGCCCCAGCCGACGTGCACCAATGCCGCCGGCGATCCCGACGGCTTCGACTTCGTCTCCTCGGCCGACCACAACGCGGGCGCCATGACGCGCGGCGTGGTCGTGGTGCGCATCAACCCGCTGCCCGCGGGCTACGAGGACATCGACGCCAAGAATCGCGGTTGGGCGTTCGTCGAAAACGCCACCGTGATGGTCTACGGCTACGGCGTCACCCAGTAGCTCGATGACCTTCCCGCTCCGACACAGTGTTGCCGGCGCGCTCGCGGCCGCAGTCCTGGCCGCGTCCGCGCCGGCGCATGCCTACAAGTTCAACGACTACGTCGAGGTCTACGGGTACGGGCAGGTCTGGCTGACGCTCTGGGAGGAGATGGAAGACGCCAAGGGGCTCTTCCAGCAGCCCTCCAAGGACGAGGCCGCCGACGCGCTCTCGGGCTTCAGCCTGGGTAAGGCGCGCCTGGGCATTCGCCTGGCCTACCCGGAGCTGGACCTGTCGCTGCACGCGCAGGCCCGGCTCGAGAAGGACTTCATGCTCCTCGACGCGGACATCGGCTGGGCGCCGGTGCGGTGGTTCACGCTGCACGTCGGCCAGCTCAAGGTCCCGGGCAGCTTCGAGGCCCTGACGGAGGACCGCGGGCTCGACTTCATCCTGCGCACCGACATCACCACCGGCATGGCGGACTGGTCGCTCTCGAAGGCGCAGCACAGCGTCTCGCTGCTCTACGGGAGCGCCTCGAACCTTCGCGACCTGGGGCTCTCGGTCAAGGGCGAGGTCGGTGGGCGCTGGCTGCAGGGACGCTACTTCCTGATGGTCGGCAACGGCCTGGGCGCCGGCATGTACTTCGGCGGCGCGACCAAGAAGGAGTACTGGATCACCAACAAGGCGCAGTTCTATTACGCGGGCCGCCTGGAGATCGCCGTGCCCGGCAAGGTCGCGCTGGCCGCTTTCGGCAGCTACAACCGCCACGACAACATCGTCTTCAACAGCGGCCGCGCCGTGTACGACATCAACCGGCGCATGGTGGGCGGCGATCTTCGGGTGGAGATCCCCCGGACCGGCGTGCGGCTCTACGGCCTGGGCGGCGGCGGGCAAATCCGCGACGACTTCAACGGAGACGGCAAGGTCGACCTGCGCTACCTGGGCTGGGCGGCGGCCGCGATGTGGAACGTCTTCCCGGCCATCGACGCCCTCTTCAACTGGCAACCTCCCGAGGGCCACGCGCTGGAGCTGGGCTTCCGCTACGACATGATCGAGACGCAGCAGGATGACGCGCCGGCCATGGTCCACAAGGACCACTACACGCTGGGCCTGAGCTACCTCGCCGGCGAGCACGTCAAGGTGCAGCTCAACTACATCCTGCGGCGCAACCAGGACCCCGCGCACCTGGAGCAGGCGGCCCTGAAGAACGACATCGTCTTTGCCAACTTCCAGGCGGCGTTCTAGGACAAGGGTCGCACTCCCGCCTGGAGCCGGCCCATGTCCGAGACGCTCTTCAACACCAAGGAAGTCGCCAAGTACCTGGGCATCAACGAGAAGCAGGTCTACGCGCTCATCAAGGCGCAACGCATCCCGGCGACCCGCCTGACCGGGAAGTGGGTCTTCCCCAAGAAGCTGCTCGACGAGTGGATCGAGGCGGACGCCCGCCGCGCGCTGGGCCAGGCGCGTGAGAAGAGCCGGCGCATCGACGGCGCCATCCTCGCCGCCGGCAGCGACGACCCGGTGCTGGGGTTCCTCGCCGGCGCGCTGCGCAGGGTCGACCCCGGCTTGGTGCTCTTCGTCGCCGCCGTGGGCAGCACCGAGGGGCTCAAGGCGCTCAATCGCGGCTACACCGACGTCGCCTTCACGCACCTGCTCGACCCCGAGACCGGCGAGTACAACCTGCCGCTGCTCCCCAAGCTCGTCCCCGACCGCAAGGCGGCGGCGATCAACGTCTTCCACCGGCAGATCGGCCTGGTCGTGGCCAAGGGCAACCCCAAGGGAATCAAGAGCGTCGCGGAGCTCAAGAGGAAGGGTGTGCGGCTCATCAACCGCCAGGCCGGCTCCGGGACGCGGCAGCTGCTCGACGCCGAGCTGGCCAAGGCCCACCTCGAGGGCTCCAAGCTCGATGGCTACGGCGCCGAGGTCTGCACCCACCACGAGGTGGCGCTCGCGGTCCACGCCGGCGAGGCGGACGTCGGGCTCGCCGCGGCTTCGGCCGCGCGCCTGTTGGACCTGGGCTTCGTTCCGCTGCGCGAGGAGCGCTTCGACATGGTCGTCGACCGCGCCGCCTTCTTCGAGCAGCGCATCCAGGCGCTCATCGATCTGCTGGGCTCCGAGGAGTTCCGCAGGCAGGTCTCGCGGCTGGGCGGCTACGACTTCCGCGACTGCGGCAAGGTGCTCACCCGGGAGCAGTAGACGCCGGGGCGATCGGCGCCTGCTGGAGGCTGGCCGGCCCATCGCCTCCGGCGCCAGAATGGCGCGCATGAACGAACGAATCGCGATCGTGGCAGGCGGCACGGGGCTGGTGGGCAACGAGCTCGTCGAAGAGCTGCTGGCGCGCTCGGACTGGACGAAGGTGGTCCTGGTCGGCCGGCGCAAGAGCGGCCGGCAGCACGCAAAGCTGGAAGAGCGGGTGGTGGAGCTCGCGGCGCTCTCCAGCCAAGCTTTGCCGCGCGCCGAGGCCGCCTTCTGCTGCCTGGGCACCACCATCAAGAAGGCGGGGAGCCAGCAGGCCTTCCGCGCCGTGGACCTCGACGCCGTGGTCTCGTTCGCCAAGGCGGTGAAGGCGGCCGGCACCGAGCGCTTCTTCGTGGTGACCGCGACCGGCGCCGACGCCCGCTCGCGCATCTTCTACAACCGGGTCAAAGGCGAGGCCGAAGACGCGCTGCGTCAGGTCGGCTTCGCCTCGCTGGGGATCGCGCGGCCCTCGCTGCTGCTCGGCGACCGCGCCGAATCGCGTCCGGGAGAGCGTGTGGCGGTGGTCCTCTCCCGTGCGCTCAAGCCGTTGCTCGCCCCGCTGGCCGCTCGGCCCATCGAAGCCCGGACCGTCGCCAAGGCGCTGCTGTCGATGGCTGGAAACCCGCCGCCCGGTGCCCGCATCTACTCCAACGCCGAGCTGCACCAGCTGGGGTCCTGAAGGAGAAGGGAGGGGCAGGTCGCACCAGGGACGGCTCGAGACAGGGGCACGTATGCTGGCGACCGCGTATACTCCTCACAATCGCGCAGGACGTGAGGGGAACCAGCCGATGCGAGGGGCGAGGACTCAAGGGGACGGGACCGTACGCTTCAGGGTCGCCTATTCGCGGCCGGAGGCCCTCCTCGAAGAATTCACGCACAGCGTCAACCGCGGCGGCTCGCCGCTCACCGTCACCAGGCCGGTGCCGGTGGGGACGCGCTTCATCTTCGAGCTGCTCGCCGGCGGGGTCGGCAAGCCGGTTGAGGTCTACGCCGAGGTGCTCAGCCAGCAGGCGCTGGGCAACGGGCGCTACCGCGTGAACCTGGGCTACCTGCCCGGTGGGCGCGGCGGCCTGGACGAGGTCGTCATCCGCACCCTCGAGTCGCAGAAGCACGAGTGGACGCGCAAGGCGCCGCGCATCCCGCTCAACATGCGCGCGACCGAGGAGACGCCGTACTCGCCGGGCTACCTCGTGCGCGACATGTCCCTGGGCGGGGCGGGCTTCGAGGTCGAGGCGACGACGCTGCCCAAGTCGGTGACGCTGGGCGCGCCGATGCTGCTCGAGCTGGCCATGAAGGGCGACGAGAAGCTGCGGCTGCGCGGCGTGGTCGTCTGGGCCCTGCAGGGCCGTGGCAAGCGCAGCCCGCTCAACTCCTCGTTCGGTGTCCAGTTCGTCGAGGACCTCGACTTCGACTCGCTGGAGATGCTGGACCGCGTGGTGTCCTTCAAGAGCAGCCCGCGGTCCGCGCGCGTGACCTTCGGCTCGGAGGCCTACTGACCGAAGGACGAGGTCCTACGGCGAACAGGCTCCAGCCTGTAAGCCCAGGCTTGTAGCGACGCGTTGCCTCGTGCAGCGCTACGTCCGGACCTGGCCCTCGCCGACGACCACGAAGCGCTGCGTCGTCAGCTCGGAGAGGCCCATGGGGCCGAAGGCGTGGAGCTTGGTGGTGCTGATGCCTATCTCCGCGCCTAGGCCGAGCTCGCCGCCGTCGTTGAAGCGGGTCGAGGCGTTGACCATCACCGCCGAGGCCACCACCTCGCGCGTGAAGCGCGTCGCGGCCGAGAGGTCCTCGGTGACGATGGCCTCGGTGTGCAGCGAGCCGTAGCGCTCGATGTGCTCCAGCGCGCCGTCGAGGCCGTGGACCACGCGGACCGCCATGATCCGGTCCAGGAACTCCATGCCGTAGTCCTCGGGGCGGGCAGCCTTGGCGGCGAGGCCCTCACGCTCCAGCACCACCAGCGAGTCCGGGTCGCAGCGCAGCTCCACCTTGGCGTCGACCAGCGCGCGGGCGACGGCGGGCAGCAGCGGCAGGGCGCCGCGGTCCACGAGCAGGCACTCGGCGGCGTTGCAGACGCCCGGGCGCTGGGCCTTGGCGTTGACGGTGATGGCCGCCGCCTTCTTCGGGTCGGCCTTCTCGTGCAGGAAGACGTGGCAGACGCCCTTGTAGTGCTTGATCACCGGGACCCGGGCGTTCTGGGCCACGAACCGGATGAGGCCCTCTCCGCCGCGCGGGATGGCGAGGTCGATCAACTCGTCGAGCTTGAGCAGCTCGAGCATGACGTCGCGGTCGGCGGTCTGGACGAGCTGCGCGGCCTCGGGGGACAGGCCGGCCGCGGCCAGTCCGGCGGCGACGGCGCGGTGCAGCGCCACGTTGGTGCGCAGTGCTTCCTTGCCGCCGCGCAGGATGGCCGCGTTGCCGCTCTTCAGGCACAGCGCCGCGGCGTCGACGGTCACGTTGGGCCGCGCCTCGTAGATCATCAGCACCACGCCCAAGGGGATGCGCACCCGCTGGACGGTGAGCCCGTTGGGCCGGCGGGTGGTCGAGGTGACCTCGCCGACAGGGTCGGTGAGCCGGCGCACCTCGAGCACCGCGGAGGCGATCCCCTCCAGGCGCTTCTCGTCGAGCATCAGGCGGTCGAGCAGGGCGTCGGTGAGCCCCGCTTTGCGGCCGGCGTCCAGGTCCTCGGCGTTGGCGGCGAGGATCTCCTGGCGGCGCTCGCGCAGCTGGGCGGCGATGGCCTCCAGGGCCTGATCCTTCTGCGCGGTGGTCGCGTGGCCCAGCGAGCGGCTGGCCTTCCGGGCCTTCTCGGCGAGCTCGACGGCGAGGGCGGCGGGCGTCTTGTTGGTTTCGGTCACGGTCTAGAGCTCCACCAGGTCGTCGCGGTGCACGACCTCGTCCAGGATCTTGTAGCCGAGGATCTTCTCGACCTCGCCCGTCTTGTGTCCGGCAATCTTGCGCAGCTCGTCCGCCGAGTAGACGGCGAGGCCGCGCGCGAACGGCTGGCCCGAGGCGCCGGCGATGTCCACCGGGTCGCCGTTCTTGAAGCTGCCGGTCACCTCGCGCACGCCGGAGGGCAGGAGGCTGCGCTTGCCGTGCAGGACCGCCTTCTTGGCGCCGTCGTCCACGACGAGCAGGCCCTTGGCCTTGAGCGCGTGCGAGAGCCAGCGCTTGCGCGAGGGCAGGGTCTGCGGCGCGGCGCGGAAGAGCGTGCCCAGCTCCTCGCCGGCCAGCACCCGGAGCAGGGTGCCGATCTTCTTGCCCGGGGCGATGACGGTGGTGGCGCCCGCCTCGGCGGAGCGGCGGGCGGCGCGGACCTTGGTGACCATGCCGCCGGTGCCGACGCCCGAGACGGAGCCGCCCGCCAGCCGCTCGATCTCCGGGGTGACCTCCTCGACGACCTCGAGCTTCTTGGCGCCCGGATCCTTGCGCGGGTCGGCGGTGTACAGCCCGTCGACGTCCGAGAGGATGACGAGCAGGTCGGCGCCCACCAGGTCGACGACCAGCCCCGCGAGGTGGTCGTTGTCGCCCAGCTTGATCTCGTCGACCGAGACCGTGTCGTTCTCGTTGATGATGGGCACGACCTTGGACTCGATGAGCCGCTCGAGGGCGTGCCGGGCGTTGAGGTAGCGGGTGCGGTCGGCGACGTCGGCGTGGGCGAGCAGCACCTGGGCGGTCGAGAAGCCGGCGGGGCCGAAGGCGCTCTCGTAGCGGTGCATCAAGAGGCCCTGGCCCACGGCGGCGGCCGCCTGCTTGCCGGGGATCTCTGGGTCGGCCCGGCCAGCCGAGGCGCTCGACGCCCAGCGCGATGGCTCCGGAGCTGACGATGACCAGCTCGCGGTCGCGCGCGGCCTCGGCGAGGTCGGCGGTAAGGCGGGCGAAGTGGATGGCGTCGAAGCGCCCGCGCGAGTCGGTGAGGACGGCGGTACCGATCTTCACGACGACGCGGCGGGCAGGACCAAGAGCTCTCGAAGAAGTGGGGGCGGGGTGCATGGCGGCGAAAGATAGCCCCTCGGCCCGCGCTACGCCTGCTTCACGAACGTGACGAGCGCAAAGAACGCCCTGTCCGAGCAGGTCGTTGGAGCCGCTCCGATCGGATCGCCGGAGGCAACCGACGAACCCCCTCCCGCAGTCGGGGAGGGGGTTGGGGGAGGGTCACAGGCTGTACTGGAGCGTCAGCGCCGCTCCCCAGCGCTTCACCGGCGACAGCTCGATTCTGGTTGAAGCCTTCATACGGCGCGTGCAGCGGGCCGATGGAGTAGGGCGCTTGGTCGGAGGTGCCCAAGGTGGTGGTCAGCCGGTAGCTCAGGCCCGGGACGTAGGGGAAGGGCCCGGAGAGCGCGAGGCGGATCTCCACGGCAGAAGGCGCCTGGGCGAGCTCGCCCTCCTCCTCGGAGTCGATGACCGGCCGCGCGGAGACATAGCGCACCACCAGGCCCGCCGACGGGTAGGGCCCGCCGAAGTCGTAGGAGATGCGCCCGTTGGCGAAGACGGGCGCCGCGCCCGCGAGCGCCGCCTCGGAGCCGTCGGCGTTGGGGCGCCAGGCCTTGGCGGCGGTGAGGTTGATGGCCCAGTGGAACTGCGGCGTGAGGGTCCCGCCCAGCGCCAGGTTCAGGCCGTAGTTCTCCATCCTCGAGACGTTCCGGTAGAGCGAGGCGTAGGTCGCGTCCGGGTTGAGCTCGCCGCGCGACTGGGCCGCGGCGATCTCCTCCGCCGTGGCGGAGTCCTCGACGATCATGTTGGTCCACCAGTTGTAGAAGAGCGCCAGCTGCAGGCGCTGCGTCCCCAGCCGCTGCTCTACCGCCAGCTCCACCGACTGCACCACCTCCGGCCGCAGCTCGGGCGAGGCCAGGAAGTCCTGCGGGTCGCTGTAGTAGCGCTCGAAGACCGCCGGCGTGCGGAAGGCGTCGGAGTAGATGGCCTTGATCGCCCCGCCCGTCCACGGAGTGACCACCACCGCCGCGCGCGGCGAGAAGTGGCCGTCGTTGACGCGCTGGTCCCAGTCGTAGCGCAGGCCCAGGTTCACGTTCAGCCAGTGAGGAGATCCGCGCGGTCTGCTCCAGCCAGGCCAGGAACGAGCCCTCCAGCCGGTGCAGGTCGCCGGGGATCACCGGGCTCTCGCCGGTGGCGGCGTCCACGTACTGCTCATGCTGGCTGACGTAGCGCAGCACGCCGCCCACGCCCAGGTTGGTGACGAGCCGGCCGCTGTCGAGCCAGTTGAACGACGCCGCCAGGTCGACGCCGCCCCAGCGGCCGTGGCCGTCCAGGACGTAGGTGCACCCCGCGGACTGGCCCTCCAGGCAGCTCTCCGGGGCCGCTGCGGGCGCGTTCTGCGTGTAGGTGTAGTAGTCGAAGTAGCCGTGCGCGGAGAGCGAGAGGAGGCTCGTCACCGTGCGCGCGTAGCGCAGGTCGAGCGAGAACCAACGGTCGAGCTCGTAGTTGTTGGCGTCGTCGAAGTTGCCCCAGCCGCCCGGGGCGGCGCGCTTGGAGAAGGCGCCGCGCGCCAGGATCTGCAGGCCGCCGGCGACGAGGCGCACGTGCGCCGAGGGGATTTGCGCGTACCAGCCCTGCTTCACCGTCCCGCCCCAGGTCCCGTACGGACCTTCCGGCCCCCACTTCTTGGGCTCGCCGGTCACCCCGTCGGCGCCGTAGGGCTGCGGGCCCAGCGTCAGCTCCGGTCCCTTGAAGCCGTAGTAGTCGACCTGCGCGGTCAGCTCGGCCGGCGTGCCGAGGAGGTCGAAGGCGATGCCTCCGCCGGCCGCGCCGCGCAGCGAGTAGGGCAGGTCCGACTCGAGCACCAGGTGCAGGCCCTTGGCGTCCTTGGCGCGCTTGGTCACCACGTTGACGACGCCCAGCATGGCGTTCGACCCGTAGAGCACCGAGCCCGGCCCCAGGATGACCTCGATGTGGTCGATGAGCTCGATGGGCAGCGCCGCCGAGCGGTCGAAGTAGGCGGTGCCGTCCCACGGCTCGTTCATCGAGTGGCCGTCGACGACCAGCAGCACGTGGTTGCCGTAGTCGTGCGCCAGCAGCACGCCGCGCGAGTTCATCTCCACCGCGGAGGTGGGGTGCTCGGTGACCATGCCCAGCGACAGGAAGTCCAGCGCCTCGTCGAGGGTGCGGATGCCGAAGCGCTTGAGCTCCTCGGCGGTGATGGTCGAGGTCGTGGCGGGCGCGGTGTTGGCCGTCTGCGCGCCGTGCGAGGCCCCGCTGACCACCGACTCGTCCAGCAGGCTCTCGAGGTCGGTCGTGTCGGTCGGACCGTCGGCGGCGGGCGGAGTGGGGGAGTCCGAGGCGGAGGCTGGCGCTGGCGTGAGGACTTCCTCGGCGAGGGCTGCCGAGGAGGTGGCGAGCGCACCGGACAGCGCCAGCGCGGCGAAGGTCAGGGCGGGTCTCATGGGTACACCGTCATCAGGCGCAGCACGTTCGCGCTCAGGGCGACGTGCTGGCGGTTCGCACGGGGCAGGTCGATGACCAGCTTGGGCTTGCCGGAGACGAGGTCGAACCCCAGCACCACGCCCTTGCGGACGTAGGCAGCGACGGCGGAGACCGTGAGCAGGTCGGCGTCGGCCACGGCGGCCCCGATGGCCGCGAGCTCGTCGTCGGCGAAGCCGGAGGAGAGGTAGACGATGGCGACCTTCCGGGCCTTGACGGCCTCGGCCAGCTCGGTCGCGGTGGCGAAGGCAAAGGCCTCCTCGACGTGCGGCAGCCCGCCGATAGGCCCTTGCGTCTTGAGCGCCGCCAGGAACTGGCTCGCGGTCTTGACCGAGTCGGCGTCCTTGGGCTTGGAGACGACCAAGGTGCGCACCTGGTCCCCGGCGCGTGCGCCCAGGTTGCGGTCGTAGGCCGCAATCTTGACGAGCAGCTCGGCCTGGACTCCGACCGGGACCTGGGGCTCCTCGGCGAGCGCCGCGGGGGCCGCCCAGCCAAGGGCCGTCACCACGAGCAGCGCCCAACGGCGCCACGGGTGTCGCAGTCTCATGCGCCCTCCCCAGCGGAGCGAGTCGGGGTCACGGCCGTCCCCGCTCACGCGAGCTTGAGCTCCACGCCCTCGCGGGCGCTGAAGATCTGCACCGGCGCCCGGAGCAGGGCGGCGCGGCGCGTGCAGTCGGCGATCTTGGCTTCGACGTCGTGGTCCGACTGCATCGGGTCATGGTGCGTGACCGCGAGCATCTTGACGTTGGCCTGCGCGGCGAGGTCGACCAGGGTCGTCGCCCGCGGGTGGCCCCAGCCGATCTTCGAGGGGTACTCGGCGTCGGTGTACTGGCCGTCGGCGATGAGCAGGTCGGCGTCGCGGCAGAACTCGACGATGGGCGCGGGCAGCGTGCGCGGCGCGTCGGAGGGTGCGCCGGCCTTGGGCCGCTCCGGGAGCAGCAGGTCGAGCTCGTTGTCGGTGGCGTAGACGACCCGCGAGCCCTCGTACTCGAAGGAGAAGCCGAGGCTGCCACCCGGGTGCTGCAGCGCCTTGCTGCGCACCTTGACGCCGGCGACCTCCGTCCCCTCGGCCATCAGCTCGGAGAGGATGACCTTGGCCCCCAGCTGCGAGAAGTCGACCGGGAAGTAGGCCGACTGCATCTGCCCGGACAAGAGGTCGTGGATGGTGTGGTCGCCCTTGGCCGGCCCGTAGACGTGCAGCGTCGAGGTGGGCAGGTAGGCGGGGGTGAAGAAGGGGAAGCCCTGGATGTGGTCCCAGTGCGGGTGGCTGAAGAACATGTGCACGTTGATGGGCGCCCGGCCGCAGCGCCGCATCAGGTCCACCCCGAACTCGCGCAGGCCCGAGCCGCCGTCGCAGACGAGCAGCGTCCGGTCGGTGCGGATCTCGATGCAGGGGGTGTTGCCGCCGTAGCGCGCGGTGCCGTGGCCCGGCGTGGGGATGGAACCGCGCACGCCCCAGAACTTGACGAACAAGGACATGGTTTCAGGCGCCCTCGTGGAAGACGAGAACGATGTCGCCGACCTGGAGGCGATCGCCGTTGTGCAGCACCGCGGAGTAGATCTTCAGGCCGTTGAGATAGACGCCGTTGGCGCTCTCCAGGTCCTGGAGGATCCAGTCGGTGCCGCGGTGGGTGAGCGAGAAGTGGAGGCGGGAGAGGTCGAGCGAGTCGATCTGCAGGTCGGCGTTGGTGCCGCGCCCGACGAGGAGCTCGTCCTTGTCGAGGACCATGTTCCGGGGCGCGTCCGGCCCGCGGACCATCTCCAGGACGGTCGGGTACGAGAACAGGTCCACCAGCTGGACGGGGATCTCGCGGACCCTCGTTTCTTCCTTGTCCTTGTCCTGGTCCTCCACCATTCGGCCCTCCCGGCCCGGAAAAGTGGGCTGCAGTCTATCCCGGACTGCTGGCTGCTTGGCTAGACCGTCCCCCCGAACGAGAAGACGGGCGCCACGCTGGCGTGACGCCCGTCACATCTCAAGGAAGAGTCGAACGCTAGGGCGCGGAGCTACTGGCCGCGGCGCCCGCCGCCCGCCGGACGGCCACCGCCGCCGGGACCACGGCCACCGGGGCCACGGCCACCGCCCGGACGGCCACCGCCGCCGGGACGGCCACCACCGCCACGGCGCTCGGCCTGGCGGTCGGCCTTGACGGCGTCCATCGAGAAACCACCGGTGGTGTTGGCGGCGTTGTTGCCCTGGCCGGGGCGGGGCGGGCCGCGGCGGCCACCGCGATCGCGGTCGGGCGCGGTCATGACCTGCTTCATGTTGGCGGGCATGAACTCGACGATGAACTGGAACTCGCCGACCTTCTTGGCGCCGGGCACGGCCTCCTCGGGGCCGAACACGCGGACGAGGCGCACGTCGTCGGCGCGGCGGCCGACCGCCTTGAGCGCGTCGCGCAGGCGGGCCAGGCGGTCGCCGGAGAGGCCCGTGGCCTTGGCGACGGCCTCGTCGAGCGCGGCCTTCACCGCGTCGCTCTCCTTCTCTTCGGCCGGAGCGGCAGGCTTCGCCTCGGCGGCGGGGGCCTCGGCCGGCTTGGCCTCGGGCGCAGCCGCCGCGTCGGCGGCAGGAGCAGCCTCGGGGGCCGGGGCGGCCTCGGGCGCCGGAGCGGCTGGCTCGGCGGGCTTGGCCTCGGCGACGGGAGCAGGGGCCTCCTTGGGGAGGTTCTTGCTCGCCTCGGCGACGGCCTTGTGGGCGTTGCGGATCAGGGCACCAGCGAACTCAGTCAAGGTTTTCATGGAGCCCTCAACTACCAGAGAGTCCGAAAGAAACCAACAGCGGACCGCGCGGGCGGTTGGGCCAGGGTGGGGCGGTGGGCACGGCTGGCGGGTGTGCGGGCATGGGACGAATGGGAATGGGACACATGGGACCTATAGGACGCATGGGACCTATGGGACTGGCTTGGCCTGGCGGCCCGGCAGGTCGTGCTGACGGTCCCATTGGTCCCATAGGTCGCATACGTCCCATGTGTCCTATGTGTCCTATGGCGGTCGCTGTGGCGTGCGGTGCTGCAGCCTGGCGCGGGTCATACGCTCCCGCAGGCCACCCTGCTGGAGGAAGTCCCGCTCCAAGCGACGAAGCTGTCGGTCCAGCAAGTAGTTGGTCTGGTGGACCAGGCATTCGCCACGACGCCCGCCGGGCGGTTCTCCACGATGGGGCGGAAGGCGTCGAAGGTGACCCCACGAGCCGCGCCAGCCCTGCGCACCCAGAGCGCCTCTCGGCAGTCCTTCGCCCAGAGTTCCAGCCTGCGTTCGCGAAGGTAGTCGAGGTAGTCCTCGAGCAGTTCCTCGAGGCTCGCGCGGGCCACGTTCGTCAGCCTGAACTCGCTCTCCTTCGACGCCGCCGAGGCCTTGCTGCCCTCCAGGATGTTCTGCTTGCCCGAGCGCGACGCCCGCACCATCTGGTCGACGGTGCGGCTGCGCTGGTCGAGGAATCGCTGGCAGAAACGCACGGTGCCTTGATGCACGATCAAGGCCTTCTGGTAGGACAGCAGTTTCTGGTAGCCGCCATGAGGCGGAACGAATGAATCAGTCAAGGCTTCTCGACCCCCTCCTCGAGCGCGGGCGGGGGGCTGCGCCGCGCTCGCGCCCGTGGGTGCCCCTCGACAAGCAGCCTGCCGCCCAGGTCCGACACTGCCCCCGCCGTTTCCACCGTTTCCGCCGATGGCACCGATTTCCGGGGTGCCGTTGATCGAGGCCAGAGCCTCCGACTAGCGTGCGGCCGCTCACCCCCTCGGGAGAACGTCACCATGCCCAAGTCCATCACGCGTCGCCACGCACTGCTGGGAACCTCCGCCGTCCTCGCAGGCTGCGTCATCAACACGCGGACAGGTGGCGCCGACGCCGGCTCGGACGCCAGGTCCGACGCAGGCGGGCCGCTCGACGCGGCGAGCGGCACGCCGGACGGCAGCGCCACCGCTGGGCTGGACGCAGCGCACGCGCTGGAGTGGGCTCCAGGCCCGTTCGTCCTGGTGGCGACGCTGCCGATGGCCATCGACCTTTCGCCGACGCTGCCCGCGGGGACTCCGGGCGGAGGCACCTTCGCCGTCGACGCTTCGGGTCAGGTGCTGCCCTCCGGAGTGACGCTGTCCGCGGCCGGGAAGCTCAGCGGCGAAGCAGCCACTCCGGGAGCGAGCGCCGAGGTGGTGTTCGCCTACACCGCAGGGAGCACGACGCTGCTCTCCAAGCCCACGCGCGTCTTCGTGCAGGAGGCGCCGCGCTTCGCCGACGGGACCGAGGCCGGGACCTTCGCCGCGGACGTCTGGACGCCGGGGCGCAATGCCCAGGGTGTGGTCAACCAGGTCTCATGGGACCTCGTGCCCAAAGGCCGCTGGGTCACGGTCGCCGGCACCCGCCTCGACGCGCTCGACGCCGAGGTCAAGGCGGCCATTCCCGGGTGGAACGACTACGGCAGCTCGCGCTGGGGCGGCGTCGCCCACGCCTGGAACGGTGTCGCCATCGACGAGCAGGGCTGCCGCGCCTGGTGGATCTGCGCGGGCGGGCACGCCGACAGCAGCAACAACGGCATCTACCGCTTCGACGCCTACAAGATGGCTTACGCCATCGAGCACCTGCCCAGCGACACCAACCAGTGGAGCGAGCGCTACCGCAAGCTGCAGGATTCGGGCACCTTCACCTACTGCGGCGAGTCGGACCGCGAGTTCCAGGGCAGCAACGACGCCGGCAGCGCGCCGATGAAGGACGGCTGGTTCTACGACGAGCTCTTCTGGGACCGGCAGCCCACCTCCCGCCACGTCTACTCGGGCGTGCTCTTCCTGGCCTCGAGCAACGAGCTGATCATGGCGGTGAGGCGCCTGTGGCGCTACTCGCTCACCACCGGCCAGTGGACCTCCAAGCGCATCGCCGGCGACAACCCCCGCAACAACCTCGGCGAGGAGAACATCGTCGAGTATGACCAGAGCACCAACCGGCTGCTGACCCTGGCCTGCGGGTCGGGTGGGCCGTGGGGCGACACCTTCGACCTCGACACCGACTCCTGGCTCGGCCAGCCGCCCCCCGGCACCGGCTGGGACCTGAGCGGTGGGGCAGACAACCGGCACGGCAACACCGTCACGATCTTCCGGGGGCCCGAGGCGCCGGAGATGTACGCCTCTCCCGGCCGCTACCTCTCCTACGACGTCGTCACCCGGCAGGTCCTGGCTTCGGGAAACGTCCAGCTCGAGGGGTTCGCGCTGACCGACTTCCCCAAGGGGCAGGACGGCACGGGCATGGTCTACATCCCGGTGCTCGACCGGTACTGGGTCGCTATGAGGACGAAGGCCGGCGAGGTCGGCTGGTACGAGCTCGATCCGACGACGACGCCGTGGACCTTCCGCGCGCTCGCGCCGCAGGCGGGCATCGTGCCGGCGCTCGACGGCGGCAGCACGCTCATCCGGCGCCGGATGGTCTGGATGCCCAGCATGTCGGCGGTGGTGTTCCTGGGCTCGGCCAGCAAGGACATCAGCCTCTATCGCTTCTAGGTCTCGCGCTCGACTTCGGTTCGCCGCGTCGCTTCCCTGCGAACCGAAGTCCGGCGTTGACGAGGAGCGCCTCCGGGTCCAGTGATCGGCAGCGATGCCTGCCCTGGCCCCCATCGATGCCCGCGCCGCCCGCCGCCTCTTCCTCCACGCCCAGGCCCTGCTCGAGCCGCCGGCCGTCTCCACCTCGGCCGAGGTCGTGCAGGCGCTGGTCGAGCGGCTGGGGTTCGTGCAGATCGACTCGATCAACGTCCTCGCCCGCGCCCATGACTTGACGCTCGCCAGCCGCCTCGAGGGCTACCGGCCCGAGCAGCTCGCGGCGCTCCTGGCGCGGCGCAGCCTCTTCGAGCACTGGACGCACGACGCCTCGGTCATCCCCACCGCCTGGTATCCGCACTGGAAGCCGCGCTTCGCCCGGGACGCGAAGGCCATCCGGGCGCACGCGTGGTGGAAGGAGCGCATCGGCCGCCACGGCAAGCGGGTGATGGCCGAGGTCGTCGAGAAGGTCGCCGCCGAGGGACCGCTGTCGACCTCCGAATTCGAGCACGAGAAGCGCGGTGGACCGTGGTGGGGCTGGTCGCCGCAGAAGGCGGCGCTCGACTACCTGTGGCGCAGCGGCGTGCTCGCCGTCCACGGGCGCGTGAACTTCCAGAAGGTCTACGACCTGGCCGAGCGCGTGCTGCCCGATCATCACGGCCTGAGCGCGCCCGAGGCCGCCGAGCACGTGGAGTGGGCCTGCGCGACCGCGATGGATCGCCTGCTCGTGTTCACCCCGCGCGAGCTGGCCGGGTTCTGGGACGCCATCGACCTTTCGGACGCAAGGCGCTGGTGCCAGCAGGCCGAGAAGGGCAAGCGGATCGTTCGGGTGCTCGTCGCCGCTGAGGACGGGTCGCGGCCGCAGGAGTCCTTCGCCGTGGCCGACTGGGAAGCGCGAGCCGACGCGCTCCCCGAGCCGTCTGCGCGGCTCAGGCTGCTCTCACCGTTCGACCCCGTCATCCGCGACCGTGCGCGGGCGCTGCGCCGCTTCGCCTTCGACTACCGGTTCGAGGCCTTCACGCCCGCGCCCAAGCGGCGCTTCGGCTACTACGTCCTGCCGATGCTGGAGGGCGACCAGGCGGTGGGGCGCGTCGAGCCCAAGCTGCAGCGCGACGAGTCGGCGCTGGAGATCCGCGGGGTCTGGTGGGAGCGGGGATTCAAGTCGAAGGCGCGCGAGCGGCTGCTCGACGACGCGCTCGCCCGGCTGGCGAAGCAGGTGGGTGCAGCGAGCATCCGCGGCCGCTGAGTGGACCAGGTGCGGTCCGGACGAACGCTCAGAAACAGCAGCACAGAGTGCCTGCGGTCTCGTCGTTGAACCCGCACCCGCCCAGGTACTGGATGGGGGTCGGATTGACCGGGAAGCCGCAGTCGAACACTTCACAGCCGTTGCCCAGCGGGTCGGTCGTGGCGCTGGTGCAGACCTTCGCCGAACCGCCCACACAGGTCTCGCCGATCGGGTTCCACCCAGCCCAGCAGTGACCGCTCGCGGTCAGGTCGTTCATGTAGAAGGGCTCGGCGAGCCAGTAGTCGTTGGCGGGCGGACCGAAGTCCCGCGGCCGTTCGAGCCACTCCTCGAGCTTGCAGACGTGGCAGTTGGCCGACTGGCACCCCGCCTCGCGCTGCGCGAAGGTCCTCTTCGCGGGGCAGCCGGTCATGTACCCGGAGATCGGCTCGGAGGAGCTCGAGCCGCAGACCGAATCCGGCGGGTTCTCGCGGCAGCACATGGTGCCGACGGCCTCGGAGCCCTTCACCCGCACGAAGTGGTTGGTCTGGGACTCCACGGAGTAGGTGAGGTAGCACTTGGCGAGATTGAAGGCGACGGCGCCCATGAAGAAGTCAGGCGGAGTCACCGGCATCGACGCATGGGTCTCGGCGTAGCACAGGGTCGGCGACACGACGTCGGTGCCCACGACGTCGGCGGTCCAGAAGCGCATGTTGCTCGTCACCGGCGCCGTGAGCTGGTGGTACTTGAACGCCCAGGCAACCTGGCTGGCGGCGCAGGGCACCCACCCTGGCGCGCAGGCGGCCTCGCGGTGCCAGAAGTCGTTGGGCCCCGGGCAGGCGAACACCGTGGGCGGTCCGGCGTCGGGGATCGCGAACGTGGCGATCGGCGTGGCGTTGCACCCGTTGGTGCAGGTCCCGTCGCTGGCGCAGTGGCCGGTGCAGCAGGAGGTGGCCCCACAGCCGCCAGGGCAGGTGACGCAAGCACCGGTGCCGTCGCAGACCTCCGCGCCGGAGCACGTCCCGCACTTGTTTCCACATCCGTCATAGCCGCACTCGGTCTTGCACGAGGGCGAGCAGGTCGGCGGTCCGGCGTCGAAGGGCTGGGGCGCCGCGGCGTCGGCCGGGACGATCGCTGCGTCGGAGGGCTTCGGGCCGGCATCGACTGGCTTGGGCAGGCCGGAGTCCGTAGGCGGCAGGACCGCCGCGTCGCTCGCAGGGAGGACGGAGCCATCGCGTGAGGGGAGCACGGTGGCGTCGCGCTCGGGCGCGACGGTGGCGTCGGCGCGTGCGTGGCCCGTATCGGCCGGGAAGCCCGCGTCGTCGACGGTGCCACCGCCGACCTCATCGAAGTTCAGGAGCAGGCTGCACCCCGCGGAGGAGGCGAGCGCCAGGCAGAGCAGGGCGATGCGGTGTGCGCTCATCAGAACCTCCCGGAGACGGCGACGGCGCCACCGCCGCGGACGGGGGACAACGTCACCGAGGCGCTCGTCTCTCCGGGCGAGCTCGAGCCCAGGAAGGTGAGGACGAGCCCGGTGACCAGCGCCGCGGCCCCCACGGTGTAGAGCACGTCGGCCGCCACCGCCTCGGTCTTGCCGGTGGCCCGAGCGCTGTCGAGGGCCGGGCCGGCGGCGGTCTTCTTCGCGGACTCGAACTGGAGCAGCGCGAGCACTCCGCAAGCCGCGCCGCCGGCGATGGCCGCGCCGCCGACGACGTCCAGGGCGATCCCAGCGGCGTGCATCGTCGCGCGGGGCGAGGTGGCGGGCTGGGCGACCTCGGCGGGCTCTTCGAACTCGGCAGCCTCCTCCATGGCCTCGGAGACGCCCGGGATGGCGGAGATGGCCTCGATGGTGGCGGCCCTGCAGGCAGGGATGAGCTCCTTGAGGCGCTTCGCCTGCTTGCTGACGCGATGCAGCGCCTTGGCCTTGCCCGTTTCCAAAGTGATCATCGTCAGCAGGTAGATCCCGTCGACCACGCCGATCTCGGTAGCGAGCAGGTAGCCAGCCCCCAGCGCGCCGCCGATCTCCGCCAGGCAGGAGTTGTCGGTGCAGCCCAGGAGCGCCTTCTGCCGCTCCAGGCCGAGCAGCGCGGCGATGTCGCCGCCCGAGGTCACCTTCACCGGCAGCTTGCCCGCCTCGGTCGCGATGAGCGCCGAGAGCGACTGGACGGTCTTCACGTCGAGCGTGCCGGTCGTGCGGACGTCGGTGACCACGACCTTCTTCGGCGGCGCGGGCTTGGCGGCGAACGCGGTGCCGCTGAAGGCGAGCGTCGCGGCCAGCAAGACGAGGAAGTGCAGGTTCAAGGGGCGCCCCCCTTCCGATGAGCCAGAGAATCGAGCGCGCAGAGGATACCAGCGTGCGCTCCGTCGGCAGTGACATACCTCACCCTGACGCCTGGCCGCTCGGACTCTGGTAGCCTGCGCCGCTCCAAGGAGGCGTCATGGCGCTGCTGCTCTCGTGGGTGATCCTGACGGTCGCGGTGCTGGTGGCGGCCGCGGTCGTGCCCGGCTTCAAGGTGCAGGGCCTGGGAGGCGCTCTGGTCGCCGCGGGCATCTTCGGGGTGCTCAACTGGCTCGTCGGGTGGATCCTCTTCGTGGCGCTGGGCGTGGCCACGCTGGGCCTCGGCTTCCTGCTGGCCTTCGTCACCCGGTCGATGGTGAGCGCGCTCGTGCTCAAGATGACCGCCGGCCTGACCGACAAGCTGACCATCCGCGGCTTCGGCAGCGCGCTCTTCGCGGCGCTGGTGATGAGCGGCGTGGGGACGCTGGGCGAGTACCTGCTGCGGCACCGCTTCTAGCGCCCCCTCAAGCAGCTCGCCGCCCGCTGTCAGGCTCGTGGGGCTGGCCCACGGCCCGGCGGGTGTGGCTCAATCTCGAAAAGCCAAGGGCTGGCCGTTAGAGAAACCGCAAGGTATCGCCGGCCCACGGTCCGAGAGGGTCCATGGAACAAGTCCAGTCGCTGAGCGAGCGCATCCAGGCGCTCAAGGTGATCGCGCAGTCGCTGCAGGAGGGTGCGGTCCACACCCGGCTCTTGCCCGAGGTCGACCAGGTGCTCGCCCTCCCGGACGAGCTCGTCTCGGCGTCGGTGGGCGAGCGCGAGGCCGTCTCCCGCCAGGTCCGCGAGTACGAGCAGGCCTTCGACCGGCTGGGCTACACGCTCCTCGACCAGATCATGCCCACCACCGGCGCCTCGCCGGTCTTCCGCATCGTCCGCGCCGCCGACGAGTTCCGCGCCCGGCTCAAGTCCCGCCTGGGCCGCAGCGTCCCCACCTCCCAGGGCGAGGTCCAGCTCGAGGCCCGGCACCTGGAGGTGCTCTCGCGCTACAGCCTGTCCATCGGCACGCCGCCGGTGACCGACGGGATGAAGGAGCTGGTGGCCCGCTCGCTCTTCGGGACGGACCTGCCCGGGCTGTACGGCTACCTGGAGACCCTCTCCTGCGACCGCCGTGTGCTCTCGGCGCTGCTCGACCACCTGGGCGCGCTGGTCGAGGGCAGCCTCCACTACTCGACCGCGGCCGAGGAGCGCGACTTCCTCGCCGAGGCGGCCCAGTTCTCCAACTTCGAGGGCGCCAGCTTCCTCAACCGCGTCGTCGTCACCGAGAGCCCGGCGCGGGTGACGCACCTCATCGCCCACCACGTCTTCGACACCGTGGGCCCCGACGAGGCGGCGCCGGTGCTGGTGCTCGCCGACGTGGACCAGCTGGACGCCGACCTGCTCGACCAGATGAAGGCCCAGCCGAACAAGGTCTTCGTCGCCAAGGTCACGCGCATCCCCCACACGCTCTTCCAGGCGGGCTCGGGCTGGGAGTCGGTGCTGGGCCGCCTGCTGCTGCTCGACGTCTCCGAGCGCGCCAGCCGGTCGAACACGACCATCGTCTACACGCTCTTCCCCCACGTCGCGCGCACGCTCTCCAACATCCAGACCAGCTTCGCCGGCCGGCCGGCCAACACCCAGCTCGCCCTGCGCCGCATCCTGGAGCGCTTCCCGGCGCGCTCCGTCGCCGGCGTCCGCAAGGCCCTGCGCTCGCGGCTCGACGGGCTCGAGGCCAGCGGGGTGTTCGCGCTCTCGGTCGAGGAGCTGCGCAAGAGCGACTGGCGGCGCAACGACCTCTTCGACGCCCTGGCCCTGGCCAAACTGGAGCGCTTCGTCGGCTTCCTGCAGGACGTCTCCGAGGGCGACTCGGCGGCGCTGCGCAGGCTGGGCGGCGAGCTGTGCGAGTCCACGGCGGCGCGGTGGATGAAGTACTTCTACGGCGGCCTGCCGCGCGAGGCCTACCGCGCCGCGGTGCTCCCCGGCGGAGGCCGCGGCGCCCTGCGGCTCGTCGGCGAGTACCACCGCGGCTGCGTGCGCGAGGCGGTGGCGGCCTTCCGCAAGGACGCGCTGCCGGGCTGCCGGGCGCGGCTGGAGGCAGCTCAAGAAGAGCCTGGGCATCCCCGAGGAGAAGCCCGACGAGATCGAGGCGGCGGCGCGGCAGTCGGCGCTGCGCGCTGCGCCGCCCCAGCAGTGGAACGCCAGCGGCCAGGCCGCCACCAAGGGCCGGCACTTCGAGAAGACGCTGCGCTACCGGCTGGCGGACGCGGCGGCCAAGGCGAGCCGGCGGGCAGGGCAGGGGCTGCAGAAGGCCGCCTTCGCCAACGCCGCCGGACCGGCCGCGGCCGCGCTCAAGCGGACGATGAAGCGCGCCGGCCTGGGCGCCCTGCACGGGCACCTGGAAGGCGGCGTCCTCGAGAAGCTGCGCGAGGCCGACCGCAAGGCGCGGGCGCTGCTCGCGCCGGCGCAGGAGGCGGTGCGACTGGCGCAGCAGGTGATGGAGGACGTCAAGGGCGAGTCGGACCCGGTGGCGGTCGGCGAGATCGAGGCGCTGCTGCAGAGCGTGGAGCGCTCGGGCTTCGCCCCCACGCTCGTGCTGCCGGAGATGAGCTGGAGCTACCAGGACGTCTTCCCCGAGCGCGACTACCCGCGCGCGGCGACGGTGCGCATCCCGCTCAACGAGCGGCACGAGCTGGACCCGGACGCGCTGCTCGCGTGGATCGAGGAGCTGCGCTACGAGCTGCGGCGCTTCCCGGAGCTGTTCGAGCTGTGCTGCAAGAGCGTCCTGGTGGTCATCAACACCCCGCACAACCCCACCGGCGTGGCCTGGCGGCGCGAGACCGTGCTGCGCCTGCTGCAAATCGCCGCGCTCTACGACCTCGCCGTCTGCGACGACAACAGCTACCACAAGCTCTTGACCCGCCGGTGCAAGGACGTCGAGGGCGACGCCTGCGTCGCGCAGATCTACGAGGAGCACCGCGAGCACCTGGGCGCGCCGGTGCGCATCCACACCGTGGGCGCCACCACCAAGGCGCTGCAGGGCTCGGGCGACCGCACCGGCCTCTTGCACTCCAACGTGCCGGGCTGCGTCGAGTACGCGGAGCAGAACGCCTCGGCGCCGCACCTGATGTCGCTGTACATGACCCAGCTCAAGCTCGAGTCCGGGCTGGCGGTGAAGCGCTACACCGGCGTGCTGGAGAAGCTCTCGGCGGACCTGCTCAGCCCCACCGTCGCGACGCCGCCCTGGGAGAGCCTGCAGGCGCTGCTCGAGGCCGAGCTCACCTCGCTGCGCTCGCCCGAGGCGCCGGCGGCGGCCTTCCGCTGCCTGCTGGAAGGCTACGAGGAGCTCTTGCGCCTGCGCGAGCGCGACGCGTCGTTCGCGGACCTCTCCGAGGCGATGAGCAAGCTCGTCGGGCGGCTCAAGCGCCTGCGGCTGGAGGTGCGCCTGCGCGACGACGTCGAGCGGCGCATCGAAGAGGTCAAGGGCGCCTGCCGGCGCGCGCTGCCGCAGACCGAGGTGATCGAGCCGGAGGGCGCGTTCTACGCCTGCGTGCGGCTGTGCCCGCCCGGCGACGAGCGCGGGGTGCGCGAGTTCCTGGAAGCCATCGCCCGGCACCGCAAGGTGGACGTGGTCTGGGCCGGCGGCGGCTTCGTCCGCGTCTCGCTCGGCGGGCGGCTGCCGGGCAGCGAGGAGGGCTACCAGCGCTTCGGCAAGGCCGTGGAGCTCTACCTGTCGCTGCTCGAGAAGTCCTGGAAGCGGTTCGAGGCGACGGGCCGCGACGTCGCGGGCCTGAACAAGCTCTTCGCTGGGAGCGCCGAGGACCCACTCTCGCCGGCGCTCGACGATCTCGCGCCGCTGCTGGAGATGGCGCCCGCCAGCAAGAAGGCCACGCCCCTGCCCGTCGCCGAGAGCGAGCGCGGCACCGTCTACTGCATCGAGGAGGGCCGCTCGGTCGCCGACAAGGTCTTCGTGCACTGGGGCCAGTGCGCCACGGTCGAGCAGCTGCTGGCCTCGCGCACCTTCCGCGTCGTCTACCGCCGCCTGCTCAAGAAGGCCTACCGGCGCCTGCCGGCCCTGGCGGATCTCTCGTTCGAGCGCGCGGAGAACCAGTACGGGCCGCTCGCCTGCCTGGCCGCCTACCACGATCGCCAGCTCATCGACGACGTCTTCCGGCAGCTCCTCGCGGCGATGTACCGCGAGTGGCACGGGGCCCAGACCCTCAAGGTGCTGCTCGCCCGGCTCGACGCCGCGCAGCACCACGAGAAGGTGGCGGCGCTGCAGGGCATCAACGGCACGGTGACCGACCTCGTCAACGAGCTGATGCACGCCTTCGACATCGAGGACGCGGTCGTCGACGCCACCGGCACCTTCGCCATCGGCTGCGAGGAGCTCGTCGGGGTCAACGCCAGCGGCACGCTGCCCGACTGGCTGCGCCAGGTGGTCGAGGGCGCGCCGTTCGCCGGGGCCACCGCGCCGCTCGACCCCAAGCCCAGCTACGTCACCGGCGCCGCCAAGCGCGTCTCCGACCACCGCTACGGCTTCACCCGCCGCGAGCGCAGCGCCGGGGCTCAGGGCGACCCGCGGCCCGAGCTGGCGCACTTCCAGCAGCGGCTGGCGGACTTCGCCCGGCTGGCCGACCTCTCGAGCTACGTCTGCAAGGCGGAGCAGGTCGGGCCGTACCGGATGCTGGTCGTCATCCACAAGGCCTGCTTCCACCTCATCGCCGACGAGCTGCGGCTCTTCCCGCAGATCGAGGAGGTGCAGCAGCGCGACCGCCTGGAGTACCTGCCGTGGGACGGCGTGATGCTCTTCGGCATCCCGGAGAGCGTCATGGGCGAGGGCGCCAAGACGGGCTACGTGCTCGACCAGCGCGGCGACGGCGCGCTGTTGCCGGTCGCGTGGATCGCCCGCGAGGACGCCACCGACTACGTCGGCTTCTTCAAGAAGACGCTGCTGACGCTGCACAACGAGCGGGTCAAGGCCATGGGCGGCCTGCCGATCCACGGCTCGATGATCACCATCACCTTCAAGAACGGCCTGCGCAAGACGCTGGTCTTCACCGCGGACAGCGGCACCGGCAAGAGCGAGACCATCACCGCGATGATGGAGCAGGCCATCAACGCCGAGGGGCCGGCAGCGGACCTCGCGCGCGTCGACGTCCTCTCGGGCGACATGCTCTCGCTCTGGCGCGGCGGCGACGGCCAGGTGTACGGCTTCGGCACCGAGACCGGCGACTTCCTGCGGCTGACCGACATCACCGAGCGCTGGAAGGCGCGCTTCGGCGACCTGCTGGAGCGCGGCAGCTACTCGAACCTGGACCACCCGAAGAACCCGCGGGTGACCATCCCCGGCATCTGCGACGCCCGCAAGCTGCTCGCCCCGACGCGCGTCAACGGCTTCTTCTACATCGACAACTACACGCCGGTGGCCGCGGGCGCGGCGGTGGAGCTGGGCGAGGACGCCCACCAGGTGCTGCGCTCGACGCTCGTGCGCGGCCTGCGCAAGAACAAGGGCACCAGCGGCGACCAGCCCAGCCTGCGCGCTGGCCTGGAGTTCGCGGGCGAGACCGAGGTGGTGACCCGCTTCCGCCACGCCATCGACGACCTGCTCGACTGGCAGGAGAAGGAGGTAGGCCCGTCCGGCCAGAGGACGACTACCGGCGGCAGGAAGCTCACCTGCCTGGGCTTCCGCGACGGCGCCGAGGACGTCTACGTCGCCCGCGACGTGGTGCGCGCGGCGTTCACCGGCAAGAGCTTCGTGCAGGGCGAGAAGAAGCGGACGGTCGCGGCGGTCGACTACGACGTGCTGCGCAACGTCTACTGGCTCAGGTGCGGCACCGACAAGGTCGTCCTCGACCGCGAGGTCTACGACCAGATCTACGAGCCGCTCGTCTCCACCTTCTGTGGAAACCCCTTCGTCGACCCGGAGGGCATGAGCCGCGTGCTCGACACCTTCGCGACGACGATGCAGGCGGCCAAGGTGCACGCCGGCGTGGTCAAGACGCAGCTGGGCCGCGAGGGCTACGAGTTCCTGGGGCCGGCCAAGGCCTCGCGGGACATCGTCTCCTTCCTGCTCGAGGACGAGGAGGTCAACGCCCGCTTCCAGCGCAACAAGGGCAAGGTGCAGAAGGCCATGGACCAGACCTTCTCCGGCGTGCTCCAGCCGGGCACGAACCTGCCGGTCGAGCTCGAGGGCTACAACCTCCTGCTCCTGGAGGCGCACGAGAGCACGCACGTCGCCTTCCAGGACCTCTCGGGCCGCGCCTTCACCTTCTCGACGCCGTACTACCGGCCCCCGGCGGAGGCGGCGGCGACGCAGAAGCCGTTCAAGCCGGCCATCGCGATGCCGGACATGGTGGAGGCCATCCGCGACATCTGCTCCAACCCCGACCACGAGCTGGACCTGTCGCACCTGCACGTCGACCTGTGGGAGTACGACCGCATCCAGTGGTGGCGCAGCCGCGAGGAGCTGATCTTCCAGGTGCTGCTGGTCAACGGCATCGTCACGCTCGGCTCCTCGGGCCGGGAGCTGGCGCGGTTCCCGGCGGAGGTCCGCAAGGCCGCGACCATCGCCGACCGGATCGGCTCGGACCGGAAGCCGGTCGAATAGCGCGCGCTGGCGTGGCCCGTGGGCCCGGTGGGCACGTGTGCGTTTGGCGCCCGCCGTCCGGCGCAACCCATATGATCGATGCGGGCCGTGGAACGCTGGCCCAACCGTCCGTCACGGCAGGCGAAACGGGAGGGGTGTAACGAGCCGAAGTTCCCGGGGATTGCCGGGTCGCCGTGAAACGCCAGGCGGCGCCGTGGAAGCGTCCGGAAGGTCTCCGAGTTCGGGAGGGCGCCCAGAAGTCGAGAGTGCCGGCCGTCAGCTCGCGGCTGAGCAGCGGTCACGTCACGGATGCGGCGATTCGGACGGCGCCGCGGGCTGCTCCGCCACGGCCCTGGCGCGGGCGAGCGCCGCCGCCGCGTCGTCGCCGGTCACGATGCGCGTGTAGAAGGGGCTCCCCGGCTGCTGGAACCGGCCGCCCTCCTGCAGCGTCCCCGTGTCCACCGGGCAGAAGCCGATGTCGCGGATGAGCGTGGAGACGACCTTCTTGGCGTGGGCGTCGTTGCCGGCGACGAGCAGCGCGGTCCGGCCCCCGACGCTGCGGCGCAGCTGCCCGCGGGAGGCGAGGTCGTCGGCGTAGAGCGTGTTGAACGCCTTGACGATGCGCGCGCCCGGGAGCGCCTTGGCGACCTCCTCGCTCGAGGTCGAGTCGCCCAGGTCGTAGAGCTTGAAGTCGGGCGTGTAGGGGTTGGTCGCGTCGACGACGATCTTGCCGCGCAGCTGCTCCTTCGGGAGCTGGTCCCGGTCGCGCCAGGGCACCGCCAGGACCACCACGGAGCCGAAGTCGGCGGCCTGCTCGGGGGTCATCGCCTTCGCCTTCGGACCCAGGCTGGCCACCTGCTCTCGGAGCGAGTCGGGGCTGCCCGCGTGGCTGAGCGCGACCTCGTGTCCTGCCTTGGAGAAGAGCTGGGCAGCCGTGCCGCCGATGTGTCCCGACCCGATGATCCCGATTCGCATCCGAAGAGCCCCCTCTCTCGAAGAGATGGGGCGCGTCCGGGGGCGTCGCAATCGCCTCGGGCGCAGGAGCGCGCTGGCCTTACTGCCGTGGCGCCGTTCGCTCTCCCGCCCTTCAGCCTCGAACGCACGCGCGCCCGCCAAGCGGTGTCGCCTGGCGGGCGCGGTCGTCCATCCTGGAAAGGGCCGGCGGGTCCGGCTCAGTCGCAGCCCGCGCCCTTGAGCCGGTAGGTCCCGCCGACGCAGAGGGCGGGGGACAGGCACTTCGGTCCGTCGGTGTCGTTGCAGGTCGCGCCATCGGCGGCGGCCGCCAGGCAGAAGCCGCTCATGGTGCCGGCGCGACGCAGAGGCCGTTGTCGGTGCAGTTGAGGCCGTCCTCGGCACCTCTCGCCGTTGGCGCCCGAGCCGCCGCCGCGACCATGGCGGAGCAGGTGCCGCAATTGGCCGAGGCCGAGAACCGGCAGGCGCCGGCGGGAGGTCCAGTGTGGCCCGCGGGCTACAGGGCGGCGTGCCTTGGCGCTTCTGTCGGCTACCAGAGCCCGTGTAGCATCAGCCAACTCCGAAACTGGAAACCGCGAGGAGACCCTCCGTGCACCGACTGCGAACCCGGACCCTGACTGCGCTGGCCTTCGGCGCGCTCTTGCTCCTGCCTGCCCTGAACGCGCTGGGACAGACGGTGCTGGAGCCCCGCCCCGTCCGCAAGGGCTACAAGAGGGTCTTCACCATCAACTCCACGCCGCAGACGGCCACCATCTACCTCGACGACCGCAAGTACGGCGTCGTGGGCTACACGCCGTTCAAGGTCACCCTCACCGACGGCGACTACAAGCTCATCCTCGAGCTCAAGGGCTACAAGACCGAGGAGCGCACCCTGCGCGTGCAGAAGGGCATCGGCGAGCAGCTGGTGGTGCTGCAGCGCGAGGTCGCCCCGGGCACCGTGCGCATCATGGCCAACGACCCGAGCGTCAGCGGCGCCTTCATCGCGGTCGACGGCCAGGTCCAGGGCGCGGCGCCGCGCGACGTGAAGCTCGCGGTGGGCCGCCACCAGGTGGAGCTGACGCGAGAGGGCTACCTGCCGTTCCAGCAATGGGTCGAGGTGGAGGAGGGGCAGGTCGTCGCGCTCGCGCCGACGCTCAAGCCGGTGGTCGCCGAGAAGCCGATGGGCTCGCTGCTGGTCGACTCCTCGCCGAACGGCGCCGACGTGGCCATCGACGGGCGGAAGCTGGCGGACAAGACCCCGACCGTCGTCGATGGCCTGACCGAGGGCGTGCACCTGGTGGAGATCACCAAGGGGACCCTCAAGCCGTACAAGGACACCGTCTTCGTCAAGGGCGGCGAGCGGACCAAGCTGTCGGCGCCGCTGGAGGACCCCGAGGCCCAGCGCCTGGCCGCGGAGAAGGTGGCGGCGGAGAGGGCGGCTGCCGAGAAGGCGGCGGCGGACAAGCTCGCCGCCGACCGCGCTGCCTTCGAGAAGGCCGTGGCCGACCGGGCGGCTGCGGACAAGGCGGCTTCCGACAAGGCGGCTGCGGATCGCGCGGCGGCGGACAAGGCGGCTGCCGACAAGACCGCCGCGGACAAGGCGGCCGCCGACAAGGCCGCGGCCGCGCCCACGACCAGGCCGATGGCGCTGACCGTGCGGGCCAACATCGACGGGGCGGAGGTGCTCATCGACGGCGCGCGCAAGGGCCTGACTCCGCTGTCCCTCGCCGAGCTGGCCATCGGCCCGCACACCGTCGAGGTGCGCGCGCCCGACCGGACCGCCGAGACCCGCCGCATCGTCGTCGAGGCCGGCAAGCCCGTCGCGCTCGACGTCTTCCTGGCGGTCCTCGACCGCGCGAACAAGGGCCTGGTCCGCGTGGTCTCGCCGCAGCCCGAGGCCGCCGTGTGGATCGACGGCGCCAAGGCCGGCGTCTCCCCGGTGGAGAAGGACCTGAGCGCCGGCAAGCACTTCATCATGGTGCGCAAGGACGGCTTCGCCGACTTCAACAAGGAGATCACCGTCATCGCCGGCACCACGACGGACCTGACGGCGAACCTGCTCCCGGGCGGCGGCATCCGCGTCATCGCCTCCAAGGACGGCGCCAAGGTGATGCTGGACGGCAAGCCCATCGGCATGAGCCCCGCCGAGGCCAACAACATCGAGGCCGGCGAGCACGTGGTCTCGGTGGAGCTGGCGGGCTTCGAGGAGTACCGCTCCAAGGTGGTGGTCAACGGCGGCGAGCGCGCCGTGGTCAACGCCGACCTCAAGATCAAGTACAGCGGCCCGTCCAAGGAGGAGCTGCGCATCAAGCAGCGCGCCATCTCCACCTGGAGCGCCCGCCCGATGCCCTTCGGCAACTTCGCGCTCGACCTCTCCGGCGGCTACCCGACGTGGGGCGAGCTGCGCGCCACCGTCGGCGTCAGCGACGCCAACGTCTTCGGCTGGGACCTGGGCCTGGGGCTGAAGAGCTACACCAACAACTGGGACATCTACCTGACCGCGCGCACCCGCTTCCTGCAGGCGGGACCGTTCTCGCTGGGCGCCTTCGGCGCGGTCGGCGGTGGCGCGGGCATGTACGGCCGCAACAGCGCGATGGGGCAGGTGGGCGCGCTGGCCTCCATCAACCTGGCGGACGTCTTCACCATCAGCGCCCGCTTCTTCGGCGACTTCTGGAGCGACCAGCTGTGCGCGTCCGAGGAGCCCAAGAACGGCGTCTACGCGCCCGGCATGGAGGTCTGCCGGGCCCCGACCAGCTCGATGAGCGAGGCGCGGCAGGACCGCATCAAAGGGCTCTTCGGCAAGGAAGACCCGAACTACCCCGAGGACCTGCGCGAGCGCCTGCGCAAGGAGCGCAACACCGGCGCACGCTTCTACCTCTCGCTCGTCCTCGAGGGCGCCATCACCCAGCACTTCAGCCTCTTCCTCATCGTCGAGGGGTCTCCCGGGGCGACCGAGCGGCTGATGCACACCGAGGTCTTCAACAGCCGCATGTTCGCGGCCGACCAGATCTACAACGGCCGCCTGGGCTTCACGTTCAAGTACTAGCGCCGGCGCCCACCGGCCCAACCAGCTACGGGACGAGGAACGGAGGAGGCGCAGATGACCCTGGCCGACTTCTTCGGCGCCAGCTACGCCTGGGCCGACGCGAACGCGCTGTTCATCCTCGCGGTGGCGGTCCTGGTGCCGGTGGCGGGGACGGCGCTCGCCTGGTTGGGCAAGGGGGGCCGCACCGACTCGGACGGCAAGCTCGTGGCCAGCGCGGTCATGGGCTTCGCGCTGGTCGGCGTGCTGGTGGAGCTGGGCGCCATCTTCGTCGCGCGCAGCGCGCTGGGCGTGAGCCTCTTGAGCGCGAACCTGCTGCTGCTCGTGGCGCCCGTGGTCTGCCTCGCCGGCTCGGTGCTGGGCATCCGCCTGGTCTTCCCGCTCAGCCAGCTGGGCTCGGTGAAGACCGCGACCGACCTCGGGCTGTTCCTGCTCGCCTGCGGCGGGCTCCTCTGGGTCATGTCGAAGTTCCGTGGGTGGAGCGTGGTGTTCTTCGGCAGCATCCTGCAGCTGCTCGTCATCGGCGCCCTGGCGCTGTTCGTGCTGTGGCGGCTCTACCGGCGGGCGTTCGGGCTGTCCCGCCGGCGAGAGCCGCAGGCCTCAGCGGACCCCGACGAGCTCTCCGCGGGCCGCGGCCCGGCGGCTCTCGCCACCAGCGCGCCCGGGAGCCCGATCGTCGCCGGGTCGCTGGCCGTGGGGGTGGTCGCGGTGGCGGCGGGCGCGCTCTTCGGCCTGTGGCAGCTGACAGGGGCCTCCCGAGCGGCAGTGCCGTCGATGGGGACCGTGCGCACGGCGCAGCCGTCTCCTCCGGCCGTCCCTGCGCCTGAAGCGCGGCGAGAGCAGCCCTCGGCGTACAGCTACGTCGACGAGAACGGCGAGCTGCACTACGTCCAGCGGCTCGACCAGGTGCCGGCCAGGTACCGAGGTCAGGCCAAGCCCATCGACTGAGCCGGGAAGCAGCCGTTCGTGCTGGTCGCGTTGCCTCAGCCCGGGGAGGCGTGCCCCGGCCCGTCCAGCGGGTCCTCGATGGTGGCCTTCTCTTCCCGCCGCCGCTTGTAGAAGGCCTTGGCGAACTCGACGAGCTTGGGCAGGTAGGCGTCGATGGGCGGGCAGCGCAGCCCCGCCTCGCCCAGGACGTCCAAGGTGTTCGAGCAGTTGTAGAGCACCATCTGGTTCAGGTAGCCCAGCGCGGCGCGCTGCGGCCGCATCACCTTCTCCACGAAGGGCAGGCGCATCAGCGCCTCGGCGGCGCGCGCCGGGACGTCGACCTTGGCGATCTTGCGGTGCATCAGCGCGGCGACCGTCTCGTAGATGCGCCGCGAGGAGAGGGGGGCGGGGTCCACGATGTGGAAGGTCTTGCCCACCGAGCGATCGTCCTTGGCGATGGTGGTGACCGCGTCCACCAGGAAGTCGACGGGGACGACGTACAGCGGGGCCGCGCCGTTGCCGGGCAGGGGCAGGGGGACCGCCAACGGGCTCGTCACCAGGAGAATGGAGAGGTAGTAGGGCCCGTCGAGCCGGTCGATCTCGCCGGTCTGGGAGTCGCCGACGACGATGGCGGGCCGGAAGATGACCACCGGCAGGTCCTTGGCCGCGCGGCGCACCAGCTTCTCGGCCTGGTACTTGGTCTCCTCGTACGCCGAGCGGAAGCCCTGGCCCGCGTCCAGCTCGTCCTCGCAGACCACGCCCTCCCGGTCGCCGGAGACGAAGGCGGTGGAGAAGTGGCACAGGCGCTTGAGGTGGCGGGCGTCGCGCGCGAGCTCCAGCACGTTGCGCGTGCCCTCGACGTTGACCCGCCGGGCGATGTCCTTGGGGACGCCCAGGTAGCTGATGGCGGCCAGGTGCCAGACCTCGGTCACCTCGTCGCACAGCCGCGCGTACTCCGCGCCGGACAGGCCCAGGTGCATGTCGACGACGTCGCCCTCCAGCACCTCGAAGCGGGCGGGCTTGGGCAACAGCCGGACCTGCCGCTTGGCCTCCTCGACGAACTTGGGCTGCACCAGCAGCCGGAAGCTCGCCTCGCGGGGCGAAGTCGCGAGCTTCGCCACCAGCCGCTTGCCGATGAAGCCCGGGTAGCCCGTCACGAAGATGGTCGGTCGCACCGCTGCCTTGCCGTTCACGTGTCCTCCCCGCCTCGATTGCTCATTGATAACGGGCCTGCGTCCCTCGGCCACCCGTCCGATTCACGTCCGCCGCCCCGAGAAGCTCCTGGCCGACACTCGCCGGCTCTCAGGCCTCGCGGCGGATCCGCTCCCACACCTGCCTCGCCTGGTCCGGAAGCTCCGCCTCGGGCCCGTCGTTCTGCAGCACCCAGCGGGCGCGGCGCACCTTCTCCTCGAGCGGCAGCTGCGCGGCGAGCCGCTCGCGGGCCTGCTCCTCGGTCAGCGCGTTGCGGGCCATCAGCCGGCGCACCTGCTCCTGCGGCGGCAGGCTGACCACCAGCACGCCGTCCACCAGGTGCTCGAGCCTCTCTTCGAAGAGCGTCGCCGCCTCGAAGACGCAGAAGGGCTCGCCGGCGGCGTCCAGCTCCCGGGCGCGGGCGAGGAACGCCTCGGTGATGCGCGGCAGGACGATGGCGGTCAGCTCCTGGCGCTCGCCGGCGTCCTTGAAGACGCGCGCGCCCAGCGCCTGGCGGTCGAGGGTGCCGTCGGGCCGGACGACCGCCGGCCAGCGCGCGGCGATCTGCGCGAGGGCGGGGGTGCCGGGCTCGACCACGTCGCGGGCGAGCTGGTCGGCGTCGATCACCGGGACGCCCATCCCCGCGATCAGCCTGGCCACCGTGCTCTTGCCCGACGCGATGCCGCCGGTCAGTCCGACGATCTTCATACGCCCCCGCTCGCCCTACTTGGGCGCGGTGAAGACGAGCGAGTGCACCGTCTTCTTGTCCTCGCCGAAGAAGATCATCAGGCCGAGTTTCTTGTAGACGAAGACGGTCTTGAAGTCGTCGAGCAGCTTCTTGCCGTAGCAGGGCTCGGCGGCCTTGGTCGCCTCGCAGGACTTGCCGTAGCTCTCCTCGATCTCCGAGAGCTCCGGCTTGTTGGCCGGGAACACGGTGATCTGCTCGACCACTCCGGCCGCGGTGAGCGTGAACTGGGCCTGGCTGGTGCCGGCGATGGCCTTCTTGCCCAGGTAGCCCAGGACCTCCTTGTCGCCTTGCTTGAGGACCTTGGAGGGCTCGCCGAACTTGGCGAGGACGTCGGCTCTCTTGGTCTCGTTGGGCGTGATGCCGTTCCACGCCTTGGCGCTGGCCAGGGTGGGGAAGAGCAGCAGCGTCACGGCCGCGGTGGCGAGCAGGCGTCCCATGGACTCCCTCCTGGAGGCGGTGCAGAGGCTCTCGGAATACCAACCGCGCGGAAGAGGTGTCAACGCGGCGGCGCGAGCGCCGCGCCCCAGGTGCGCAGCTCGAAGGCGCAGCGGTCCTGCCACTCCTGGGCGAACGCGCGGTCCGAGGCGTCGCCGCGCGTGGTCAGCGGCTGCGCCGAAGCGACGGCCCCTGGGCAGTCGCCCGCGCGGTAGCGCGCCTCGATCAGCTGGCGCCGGGCTTCCCGCGCCAGCTCGAGGTCCCTCAACCCCACGTCCAGCGACTGCTCGAGCCAGCGCGCGGCCCCGACCGGGTCCCCGTGCTGCAGCAGCTGCCGGCCCACCAGGTAGCGCGCGGTCGCGTTCTCGGGGTGCGAGAGCGCCAGCTCCTGCAGGCCGAGGATGGCTGGGAGCCTCCGGCTCGTCGAAGTAGCGGCGGATCGCGGCGTCGGCCTCGGGGCCGCCCAGGGCTTCGATCTTCACGAAGGCGGTCCGGTCGCTGCCGCGGTCGCGGTGGAGCGCGAGCGCCTTCTCGTACGCGGTCTTGGCTTCGTCCGGCTGGCCCTGCCACCAGAGCGCGTCGCCCAGGCCCATCAGCGCGCGGGCCTGCACTCCCGCCGGCTGCTCCGGCATCGCCAGGATCCGCTCCCACGCCGCGCGTGCCCCGGCCCAGTCGCGCACCCCGGCGCGGACCTCGGCCTGGGCGCGCAGGTAGGCGGGGTTCTTGGGCTCGATGTCGGCGCAGCGCTGGTAGAGCGCGAGGGACCGCTCGGGGTCGGCCTGGCGCAGGGCGTCGGCCTCTGCCTTGAGAAGCGCCATCTCGCGGGCGCAGGGCCGGTCGAACACGCTGCCGCGCTCGAACTGGAGCTGCGCGGTGTGCAGCGCGCGCTCGTCGAGCTCGACCCGGTCGAGGTAGGCCTCCCAGTCGTTGGCGAGCGAGTCCAGCGACCGGCCGTAGGCCGCCTCGAAGTCGCCGTCGCGGTAGAGCCGGCGCAGCTTCTCGGCGCCGAAGGTGTCGCGCAGCCAGCGCAGGAAGCTGCCGGAGAGGGTGTAGGCCCGCGCCGCGGCCTCGCGGTAGAAGCCAGCCGGACCGACGATGTTGCGGATGTCCGGGGCGATCTTGAGCCGCCGCATCGCCGCCGCCCACTGGTGCGCCGTCAGCTCCTCGGTGTCGGCGTCGGCGGCCACCGCCAGGCCCTCGACCAACCCGACGTTGACCAGGACCCCCAGCCGCGCCGAGACGCCGAACGGCCAGGCCCCGAAGGCCGAGGCCACGTCGTGGGCCATCTCGTGGCGCAGCACGCGGTGGGGGAAGGCCTCGTCGTGGACGTGCAGCTCCAGGTGCCAGGGCTTGGCGAAGTTGGTGCTGGCGGCGCCGACCCGCGCGCGCTTCACGTCGGCGTTCTCGTGGAACCAGGCGTGGATCTTCCCGGCGGGCGCCGCGCCCAGGAAGGCGACGACCCGCTCGTACTTGAACTCGGCGTCGCGCTCCAGCCGGCGGCGCTCGAGCGCGTCCTTGCCCTTGGGGTAGTGCAGCACGAAGTGCGCGGTCTCGCTCGTGCCGTCCAACCGCTTCGCCAGGTCCGAGTGCCGCGTGCGCAGCCCGAGGTCGAACTCGAAGAGCCGGGCCAGGGCGACGGCGAGGACCAGCAGCGCCATCGCCGCGGCGACGCCCTTGCCCCGCCGGTAGCGGCTGCCCAGCCGGCCGCTCTGCGGGTCGAGCCAGCCGTGGGCGAAGAGGAGCGCGAGCGCGGTCCAGACCAGCGTCAGCGCCCGGTAGAAGAGCAGGCGCGGCTCGAGCGGCAGCGACTCGTCGTAGAGCGGCCCGGGGAAGTAGCCGACCAGGTGGTTGAGCGCGAAGACCTGCGGGCCCTCCCACAGAGGCCAGAGGCTCGCAGCCACCGTCGCGAGGACGAGGCCGAAGTACGCCAGGCCGGCGACGAAGGCCCGCTGGACCGACAAGCCGAGCACCACGCCGACCGCACACGCGAGCAGCACGGTGGGGACGGGGATGACCAGGTAGAACGGCGCGCCCATCCACGGGCTGCAGCGGGTGGAGAGCAGCGCGGAGACGACCGCGGCCAGGAAGGGGAAGAGCAGCGTCGCCAGGCAGGGCGCGATCGCGTGGAGCCAGGCCGAGAGCGCGGAGGCGGGCGGGGCGGTGCGAGCCTGCCGGGCCGAGACGAAGCCGGCGATGGCCCCGGCGACGGCCAGCAGGAGTCCCATGGCGCTCGCCAGCTCGTAGCCCGGGACCTCGAACAGCGGCAGCCGGGTCAAGAGCGAGCCGGCGAGCGCGCTGACGACGAGCGAGACGCCCACGGCGGGGCGGCGTGCGACCACGAGGGAGGCCTGGACGAAGCGGGGGACCGGCATGGGCTGGCTACTCTCGCAATGCGGCCGGCACGCGTCGAGCACGGAATCTGGACCGGAGGCCGCGGGCCACTATAATGGCCCTCGATTCAAAGACTTCGGTTCGGGGCGGAGCGATGCGCCGAGGTCGAAGTCCTGCAGTTCGGAGGAGCACTTGCCCGAGAACCCGTCAGACTTTCGCAACAGTCCTCGGGCGCCGATCGAGCTCAAGGTCGAGTACCGCAAGGTCAACAGCTTCTTCGCGGACTACACCAAGAACATCTCCAAGGGCGGCACGTTCATCAAGACGAAGAAACCGCTGCCGGTGGGGACCCAGTTCCTCTTCAAGCTCTCCGTGCCGCACCGCGAGGCGCCGTTCGAGCTGCTGGGGGAGGTGGCCTGGGCCCGCGGTGACGGCGAGGAGCCCGGCATGGGCATCCGCTTCGTCTACACCGACCCGCGCCAGCGCGCCGACTTCGAGAGCGTCGTCGAGAAGATGATGCACGACAGCCTGGGGCCGCTGCTGTCCGGCCGGCTCCTGGAGAAGCCCGGCAAGACTTGAGCTAGAGGCGTCAGGGGGAAGCTCACACATGTCCTGCCCGAAGTGCGGAAGCGGCGCGGTCTTCCAGGGCAAGTGCCGAGAGTGCGGCACCATCGCCGACCCGCGCCGTGCCTCCCAGGTCGTCGCGCGCATCCCGACGCTGGGCGACGAGGAGCCGGGCGACGCCACCATCGCCGATCGCGGGGCCCGCAAGCTGGATCCGGAGTCGACGATGGCCCCACCCGGGCGCCGCCCGGGAGCCGGCCTGGCGCCGGCCGACGACGAGGACGAGGATTCAGAGCGCACCCGCATGCCGGTCGCCGCGAAGGAGGAGAGGGCTCCTCCCGCCTCGCCTCCTGCGCCGAAGCCTCCAGCCGCCAAGCCGCCGCGCGCCTCCCAGGTTGCGGCGCGCCCCAAGCCCGCCGAGCCCGAGCCTCCCGAGCCCCTCCAGCCGATGGCGGTGAAGGATCGCTCGAGCTGGTACGAGGAGGCCGGGCTCAAGCCGCCGCCCAAGCCCAGCCCCAAGGATGAGCTGGGCACGGGCGAGAACTCGGTCTCGATGACCATGCGGGGGCGGGCCGGCCCCAACACCGCGCCGGCCGCCGTCCTCTTCGCCCAGGCGGCGGCGGGGATGCTCGGGGTGCTCTTCGGGCTGAGCCCCATCGGCCTCATCGCCGGTGGCGCGGCGCTCATCGCGGCCATCCTGCTGGTGCGCGACGTCAGCGCCGGCAAGTTCGTCGCCTGGCTGGCGGTGGGCATCTTCATCGCCTACGGCGGGGCGCTGGCGGTGAGCTTCAAGCAGCCGGTGGCCGCGGCGCTCCTGCTCGTCCCCAGCGCATGCCTCGCCGGCGCGCTGCTGATCTCGGCGCAGGCCGCGCGCAGCGCGTTGGGAGGCATCGGGGTGGCGGTCGCGCTGGCGGCGGTGATCGTCCCGGCGCTGGCGGCGCGCAGGCCGGGCGGCACGGAGGCCGGGCTGGAGGAAGATGACCCCGGAGCCTACGAGGACAGGTCGGCGGGCGTCTCGCTGCGGGTGCCGGGGAACGTGAACCTCTATCCGCGGCCCAAGGACGTCGAGAAGAGCCTGCCCGAGCCCTGGCGCTCGGTGGGCCTCAAGCTCGGCTTCGCGACGAGCGACGGCAGCTTCGTGGGCGGAATGCTGCAGACCCGGCAGCCTCCGGGCGCGGAGCTTCGCAACCTGCTCGCGCCGATCAGCGAAGGCTCGACGGCGCCGCCTCGAAAGAACGACCGCCTGGTCCCCGACGGACTGTCCGAGCTGGAGACCGAGGGCTGGGAGGTCAGCACGCGAGCCGGTGAGCTGCTGGTGGTGGTGACGCGCGCTCCCGACGGGCGGGCCTTCACCTTGTTCGGCGTCGCGGGGACGGCCAAGGCGCGCAACACCCAGCTCTTCAAGGCCATCGGCGAAGGCTTCCAGGTCAAGAAGCACCTGCGCGCCGAATAGCCGCCGCCGAGCTCGTCGCTCGGAGGCTTGGAGTCGGGATCAGGGCGCCGGCGCCGCAGCCAGGCTGCCGATTCGCGCCAGCACTTCCTCCGGGGTCCTGGCCGGCAGCTCGCAGGTGAAGGAGCGGCACAGGTAGGCCAAGGCCGAGCCATTCGACGGCCCCTTTCCCTCGAAGGCCTTCGCCAGGATGGCCGGAGGCTGCTCGGTGGTGGTGGCGACGGCGAGCGTCGGCGCGTACCGCCCTTCGACGGCATCGAGCAGCGGCCGAGCCGATTCGGGCGCTCCAGCCACCGCCAGCGAGGGCGCGCCGTCGAGCAGCAGGTCCGCGGCGCACCACAGCCGGCCGAAGGCGAACGGGTTGGAGAGCATCGGCTCGCGCAGCTTGGACAGGTAGGTCTCGACGAGCTCGGTGCGCGAGGCGTCGCCGGTGAGCGCCGAGAGGGCGACGAGCGCCTCCGCGAGCGTGGACGCGCCCGAGGGCCAGGCGTTGTCGTGGACGGCCCAGACCGGGACCACGAGCTGCTCGCCGTCCTTCGGAGCGGCCAGGAACGCCTGCACCCGCTCGTCCCAGAAGAGCGAGAGGGCGCGATCGGCCAGGTCGCGGGCGGCCTCCAGCCAGCGCACGTCGAAGCTCGCCATGTAGAGCTGCACGAGCCCCTCGGCCAGGTCGCCGTAGTCCTCGAGCTGCCCGTCGGCGTGGGTGCGGCCCTCGGCCCAGACCCGCGCGAGGCGGCCGTCCTGGGTCATCGATCCGAGGACGAAGGAGGCGGCCCGCTCGGCCAGGCGGGCCCAGTCCGGACGGGCGAAGACGCGGGAGGCCTTGGCCAGACCGCCGATGACGAGCCCGTTCCAGCCGGCGACGATCTTCTCGTCGCGGCCCGGGTGGATGCGCTTCTCGCGGGCCTGGAACAGCAGGCGGCGGCCGCGCTCCACGGCCTCGGCGTCCTCGCTCGTCGTCCTCTGGCCGGACGGGTCGACCGGCGCCGCGAGCGAGAGGACGGTGCGCCCGTGTTCGAAGTTGCCGCGCTCGTCGACTCCGAACCGCCGGCAGAGCAACGCGGCGAGCTGGGGATCGCCGACCGCCGCCTCGATCTCCTTGGGTGTCCAGACGAAGAACTTGCCCTCCTCCCCGTCGGAGTCCGCGTCCTGCGAGCTGTAGAAGCCTCCTTGGGGCGAGGTCATCTCGCGCTCGAGCCACTCGACCGTCAGCTCCACGGTGCGCCGGTAGCCCGGGTCGGGGCGGATCTGGTGGGCCTCCGAGTAGAGCCGCAGCAGCTGGCCGTTGTCGTAGAGCATCTTCTCGAAGTGCGGGACCTTCCAGGCGCCGTCCACGCAGTAGCGGTGGAAGCCGCCACCCAGGTGGTCGAACAGCCCGCGCCCGGACATCTGGTCGAGCGAGAAGAGGACCTGATCCCGCGCGTCGCGAGCGCCGCTGCGACGCCAGGCGCGCAGGACGAGGTCCAGCACCGAGGGGTTGGGGAACTTGGGGCCTTCGAGGCCAAACCCGCCGTGCTTGGGGTCGAGCTCCTGGGCGACCCGCTCGCCGGTGAGCACCAGGTCCTTGGCCGAGAGCTCACCCGGTGCCCCGCCCAGCCCCGAGCCCATCAGCGCCCGGAGCCCTTCCTGGAACTCGGCGGAGGAGTCCACCACCTGCTCGCGGCGGTTCTTCCAGGCATCCAGGGTCGCTGCGAGCAGCTTGCCGAAGCTGGGCATGCCGTAGCGATCGTCCTTGGGGAAGTAGGTGCCGCCGAAGAAGGGCTTGAGATCCGGGGTCAGGAAGACGGTCAGGGGCCAGCCGCCGCCTCGCCCCATCAGCTGCACGACGCCCTGGTAGAGGTGGTCGACGTCGGGCCGCTCTTCGCGGTCGACCTTGATGCTGACGAAGCCCTCGTTGAGCACCTGCGCGAGCCTCGGGTCCTCGAACGACTCGTGGGCCATGACGTGGCACCAGTGGCAGGCCGAGTAGCCGATGGAGAGCAGGATGGGGCGGTCGAGCCGGCGGGCGAGGTCATGAGCCTCGGGTCCCCACGGGTACCAGTCGACCGGGTTGTGGGCGTGCTGGCGCAGGTAGGCCGAGGCGCTGGAGGCGAGACGGTTGGACATGGGCTTGAGATGACTCGCGAAGTCGCGGGTTTCGGGCTCCAGCCCCTACGCCGGCGGCAGCTCCGCCTGCGCCTCCGACAGCCCGGCGAAGTCGCGCACCGCCCGCTGATAGACCGCGAGGTAGTCGTCGGTCATCCGCGAGGCCCCGAAGCGCAGCGCGGCTCGGCGGCGGCACTGCACGCGGTCGAAGCGCTCGGGCGAGGCGGGCCCGTGGAGGAGCTCCACCATGTGCTCCGGGTCTCGCGCCACGAACCCGGTGACGCCCTCTTCGATGATCTCCGGGATCGCCCCGCGGCCGAAGGCGATGACCGGGCAGCCGCAGAGCATGGCCTCGATGGCGACCAGGCCGAACGGCTCCTCCCAGTCGATGGGGAAGAGCAGCGCCCGCGCCGTGGACAAGAGCGCCACCTTCGGCTCGTGCGAGAGCTTCGCCCAGGTACTCGACGTGGTCCTGCCGCAGCCGCCAGGCCACCTCGGCCATGAAGTAGCTGCGGTCGTCCTCGTGCGCCCGGCCGCCGACGCGAAGCTTGAGCCCTGCCCGCCGCGCCACGTCCACCGCGATGTGCGGGCCCTTCACCTGCGAGAGCCGGCCCAAGAACGCCACCGTGTCGCGCTTCGGTTCGTCCAGCCGGTAGCGCGCCGGGTCGATGCCGTGGTGGACAACCGCGCTGCGCGGGAACGGGCCGATGAGCTGCAGCTGCCGCCGGCTGATGGACACGTAGGTCACCTCCGGGTGCGCCTGGTACAGCCGCGCCAGGTCGGCCCGGAACTGGTGGTGCAGCGTGTAGACCACGGGAACGTCGAGCATCGAGGCGAAGGGCAAGAGGCTCGCGCAGTGGGCGTGCACGAGGTCGTACCCGCCGGCCTCGGCCATCAGGTGGCGCAGGGCGGCGGCGCAGTGCTCGAGCTTCCAGGGAGTCGCTGGGTGGCCAGGCCGGGCGCTCGAAGCGCGACTTGACGCTGCAGCGCGCCCGGAACCCGCCCGTCGAGTCGCCGGTGGCGAACAGCGTCACCTGGGCGCCGTGCGCGAACAGGCCGTCGACCAGCTCGGCCACCACCAGCTCGGTGCCGCCGTACTGGGCAGGAGGCACCGGCACGAATGGCGTGGACACCATCGCCACCCGAAGTGTCGGTCGCCTCCGGACGTGCTCGCGCTCGACCCGCGCCATGGCGCCAGCCCCCCGGCGGGGCGTCGCCCTCCGCCTCGCTTCGGTGAAGTTAGGCCGGGGGAGGCCCGCTGACATCGTGCTACGATCCGCCGCCGGCGGGCCCGCTGGAGGAGAAGCACAGGATGAGGACGATTCGCTGGGGGTTGTTGGCCGCGCTTCTGGCTGCATGCGGCGGGAGCCCCAGTACCTCCCGCTCGGACGCCGGGAGCCCCTCCAAGCACGATGCAGCCGTCTGGCCCGGCACCGACGCCGGCGCCCCGTCGGCCGATGCGGCGGTGATCTCCAGGCGTGACGCGGGCTCGATTGCGACGGCCGACGCCGGCGGCACCGCGGCGGACGGCGGAGTGCTCACGTGCAAGCTCGAGCCGCCGGAGCAGGCCGTGCGGCTGACAGGGCAGGGCGAGCTCCACGAGCTGGCGGACTTGACGTTCGGGGACGGCAGGCTCGCGGTCGCCTACTCGTGGAACCAGAGCTACCGCAAGCTGGCGGTCGTCGACACCGGCGGAACGCTCCTGTCCGACGAGACGATGGGAACGATCGACGGCAGCACCGTCCCCCGGGCCATCGACTACGCCGACGGCGTCTACTTCGTGGCCGGCAACTTCGACGACTCGACCAGCCCCCTCTACCCCTACACGCGCCTGGCCTTCTTCGACGGCACCGGCGTGGCCAAGGAGTGGGCCCAGCACGATGGCTTCCTGTCCATCGCCGCGGCGCGCGAGGCTTCGGGCGGGCGGACGCTGGCGCTGGCCAAGGCGCTGGCGACGGGAGAGCAGCAGGTCTTCGTCAACCGCTATGGCCTCGAGGGCGAGCTCCTGGACAGCACCGAGCTCGGCCGCAACGGGCGCAAGTACAACGACTGGGACCTCGAGTGGCGGCACGCCGACGACACCGGCGTGGCGTGCGGGCTGGTCTCCGCGGAGGGCCAGGACACGCTGGCGATCTGGCCGATGGCCGCGGACGCGGCGCTCGAGCCGGTGAAGACCGCGCTCGCCATCCCCGGGGCGACCGACCAGGCCACCTTCGGCTGCCGGCTCTCGCTCGGCCAGGACATGGCGGCGGTGGCGGTGGCCGACGGCGTCGAGGGCGCGCGCCTGGTCTGGCTGGGCAAGGACGGCTCGACGCTGGCCGGGCCGGTGCCGTTCTCCACCTTCAAGCGGGCGGCCCGCTACGACGTCTCGGTGAGCGGGACCGCGACCGCGCTCGCGCACCTCGACGACTCGTCCGGGACCCCGCGGGTGGCGATCAAGATCTTCCGCACCCCGGCCGACGCGCCCCTCGAGCTGTCCGCCGAGGAGGGCCTGGGCCTGGGCGCCTTCGACCTCGTCGGGCGGAGGGTGCGGCTGGCGCGCATCGACGGCGGCTTCGCGGTGGCCTTCGACGCCAACATCAAGCTCGGCCAGACCGACCTCTACGTCCGCCGCATCGTGTGCCAGTAGCGGCAACGCCCGACACCCCGAGCCTGTCGAGGGACCATGACCATCGTCGACCGGTACAAGAAGCAGCAGCGCTCCGAGCTGAATGCAGGCAAGCCGCTGGGCGGCGGGCTCGACGAGAAGGTGGCGCATCCGTTGCCGGGCAAGGCCTTCGTGGGCGACGTGCAGGTGGTCAAGCCGGTGGAGAAGGGTGGCAAGAAGGGCCTGAACGTCGTCTTCAAGCTGGAGGTCTCGAACCTCTCCAGGTTCAAGCTGGTGATCGAGACCACGCTGCACGACCAGGAGCAGGGCCAGTTCAAGAGCCGGCTCGCGACCTTCGCCGACTCGACGGGACTGCTCAACGTCTACGAGATCCTCAAGCCAGCCTCCGACGAGGCCACGGCCTACGACCGCGAGGTCTTCGTGCCCTTCGAGGCCATCGACGTGCAGCGCGAGGGCAAGGTCTGGTGCTTCGCGCGGGTGCGCGTGCTCGAGGCCGACCACGGCGTCATCGCCGAGGCCGAGCAGGCCTTCCCGATCGATGCGGGGTAGAAGCGTTCGGTCGTGTCCCGAGTGGCTACCGCGGTCTCGACTAGGACTCTCTGCGTCGGGGTAGTGCCGGGCTTCCACGCGCTTCCACGCCGGGGACAACCATCGAATCTGGAAATCTGAGGCGCGCTGGGTGCGGGCCCGGCTTCCACGCCGGGGACAACCATCGAATCTGGAAATCTGAGGCGCGCTGGGTGCGGGCCCGGCTTCCACGCCGGGGACAACCATCGAATCAGAAAATCTGAGGCGCGCTGGGTGTGGCCCGGCGCGCCCAAGACGCTCACTTTCAGTAAGGTGACCCCGGCGTGGAAGCCGGGTCCACACCCGGCGCGCCCAAGACGCTCACTTTCAGGAAGGTGACCCCGGCGTGGAAGCCGGGCCCACACCCGGCGCGCCCAAGACGCTCACTTTCAAGAAGGTGACCCCGGCGTGGAAGCCGGGCCCACACCCGGCGCGCCCAAGACGCTCACTTTCAGGAAGGTGACCCCGGCGTGGAAGCCGGGCCCACACCCGGCGCGCCGAAGACGCTCACATTCAGGAAGATGACGCAAAGTCGGCAGGGAGCCGCCGCAACCCATATGATCGTTGCGGGCCGATTCGAGATTCCTCAGTAAGTACGCCGACTTGGAAAGCGGGCTTTCACGATTCGCCAAGAACCCGGGTGAATCCGGGCGCTTGCGAGACCGGCCCGCGGAGGCATTCATTGCCGCTCGGTAGTCGAGCGACTACGATACGCGCCCCTCATGCGCCCCCGTCTCGCCAGCCTTGAGTACACGGTCCTCGGCCGCCGCCTGCACGTGCGCATCGGCGGCTTCGGCCCCACGGTCCTGCTCGTCCACGGGCTGGGCGCCACCTCGCACATCTGGGAGCGCTTCGACCTTCCGGGCTACCGGCTCGTCGCCGTCGACATGCCGGGCTGCGGCTGGTCGGAGACCCGGGTTGGTCCGCTCGCGCCGCGCGAGGTCGCGCTGGTGCTCGACTCGCTGATGGACGTGCTCGTGCCCGAGGGCCGGTTCGCCGTCATCGGCCACTCGTTCGGCGGGCTGACGTCCATCGAGATGGCGCTGCTCAAGCCGGGGCGAGTCGCCTCGCTGGGGCTGGTCGACGTGCCGGTTCAGCTGCCGCTCCCCGCGCGCCTGACGGCGGTGCCGGTGCTGGGCGAGGCGATCTTCCGCGTGCCGACCTACGCGCCCGCAAGCCGCACCGCGGTCCGCCTCTACCTGACCTGGCTCTACGGCGACGCGCACCGGCTCGATCCGGAAGTCATCGACGCCTACGCCAACGCGAGCGCGCGCCCGCACTACTGGGAGACGATGCTCTCCGGCGTGCGCGGCATCGCCGGCTGGGACGGCCACGACCGGCTCGGGAAGCTCCAGATCCCGGCGCTGGTCGTCTGGGGCGAGAAGGACCCGATGTTCCCCGTCTCGCTCGGCCACTCGCTCTCCCGCGCCATCCCCGGAGCCGAGCTGGTGGTGGTGCCCGGCTGCGGCCACTCGCCGGCCGAGGAGTCGCCGCGCCTGCTCGCCGACGCCGTGCTTTCCCACTTCGAGCGCCGGGCCGGCTTCGGCCCCTCCGCTCCCCATCCAGGAGACAAGCCATGACCGCACGCCTGGGCGTCAACATCGACCACGTCGCCACCCTGCGCCAGGCCCGCAAGGCCCGCTACCCCGACCCGGTGACCGCCGCGGCGCTCGCCGAGCTCGGAGGCGCGCACCAGATCACCTTGCACCTGCGCGAGGACCGCCGGCACATCCAGGACCGGGACCTCAAGATCATGCGGGAGACGGTCAAGACCGCGCTCAATCTCGAGATGAGCGCCACCGCCGAGCTCGTGAAGATCGCCTACGAGGTCAAGCCGGATATCTCCACGCTGGTCCCCGAGCGCCGCGAGGAGCTGACCACCGAGGGCGGGCTCGACGTGGTCAGCCGGCGCGACGACGTGCGCAAGGTCGTCAAGACGCTGCGCGACGCGGAGATCGACGTCTCGCTCTTCATCGACCCGGACATCGACCAGGTCCGCGCCGCCCACAAGGCCGACGCCACGCGCATCGAGCTGCACACCGGCCGCTTCTGCGACGCCCGGACTGCCAAGGAGCGCGCCGCCGAGCTCGGGCGGATCGTCGACTGCGCCAAGGCGGCCTCCAAGCTGGGAATGAACGTCGCCGCCGGCCACGGGCTCAACTACGAGAACGTGCAGGAGGTGGCGCGCATCGAGGAGATCAGCGAGCTGAACATCGGACACTCGATCGTGGCCCGCGCGGTTCTGGTCGGCATGGAGCGCGCCGTCCGCGAGATGCTGGAGCTGATGAGACTGGCGTGAGCCGCAAGCGTCAGCGCGCGGGGATGGTTGATTCGAGCGGCGAACGGAGGGACCCCATGCGGCCGAGCACTCCCACGCGGATCGTGAGCACCGAAGAGATGCGCGCGCTCGACCGCGCGGCCAGCGAGGAGTTCGACGTCCCCAGCCGGGTGCTGATGGAGAACGCCGGTCGCGCGCTGGCCCTCGAGGCGATGGCGGCGCTCCGCTGCGGCGGCAAGGTGGTGGTGGTCTGCGGCCCGGGCAACAACGGCGGCGACGGGCTGGTCGCCGCGCGCCACCTGGCCAACGCCGGCCTGCCGGTGGAGACCTACCTGCTCACCGAGGAGCTCAAGGGCGACGCGGCGGCCAACCTCGCGGCCCTGCGCAAGCTGGGCGGCGCCCTGCGCGAGTTCTCGGCGGAGAAGGGCCTGGGCACGGGCTGCGGCGACGTGGTGCTCGACGCGGTCTTCGGCATCGGGCTCAAGCGCGCGCCCGAGGGCCGGTTCGCGCAGGCCATCGAGGCGATGCGCGTCGCCCACGAGCTGGGCGCCCACGTCGTCGCCTGCGACCTGCCCTCGGGGCTCGACAGCGACACCGGCAAGCCGGTCGGCGACGCGTGCGTGAAGGCGGACGTCACCGTCACCTTCGGCTATTTGAAGCTCGGGCTGGTGATGGAGCCGGGGGCGAGCCTGAGCGGCCGGGTGATCCAGGCCGACATCTCGTTGCCCAGGCTGGCCGAGCCGCGGCTCAGGGGCCCGCCGGTGTTCCTGCTGCGCGAGGACGAGATCCGCGCGGTGCTGCCGCCGCGGGACTCGGACTCGCACAAGGGCGACTACGGGCACGTGCTGGTCATTGCCGGCGCGCCCGGGAAGTCAGGGGCCGCGGCGATGGCGGCCGCGGCGGCGCTGCGCGGCGGGGCAGGGCTGGTGACTCTGGCGGGGCGGGCGGCCGAGGTCCACGCGGCGCAGGCCTTCACCCCAGAGCTGATGGCCGCGCCCATCCCCGGCGAGGGACCGCTCGGCCTGGCCGACCTCCCGGCGCTGCTCGAGGCCTGCCAGGGCAAGACGGTGCTGGCGGTGGGCCCCGGGCTCTGGCGCGGACCGCAGACGGCGGAGCTTCCTGGGGCGGCTCTTCGTGGAGTCGCGGCTCTGCTCGGTCATCGACGCCGACGCGCTCAACGCGCTCGCCGAGGATCCCAGCCAGCTCGCTGGCGCGGCCGGCCGGGCGGTGCTCACGCCGCACCCGGGCGAGATGGCGCGGATCTCCAAGCTCTCGACGGCGCAGGTGCAGGACGACCGGCTGGGGGCCGCACGCAGGCTGAGCCGGGAGCACGGCGTGGTCGTCCTGCTCAAGGGCGCGCGCACCGTGGTCGTGGACACCAACGGCGCGACGGCCATCAACCCCACCGGCAACGCGGGGATGGCCACCGCCGGCTGCGGCGACGTGCTCACCGGGCTCATCGCGGCGCTCCTGGCGCAAGGACTGACTCCGGGCGGGGCGGCGTGCGCCGGGGCGTACGTCCACGGCCTGGCCGGCGACAAGATGAAGGCCCGGAAGGGCGAGCGCGGGCTCGTCGCGACGGACCTGCTCGAAGGGATCTCGGAGGTCTGGGCGTGCTGGAAAGCGTAGCGGACACGAACAAGGGCAAGAGCAAGCCGCTGACGGTGCGCTCGCCCAACGCCATGCGGCGGCTGGGCGAGTGCCTGGGCGGCCTGTTGCAGCCGGGCGACTTCGTCGGGCTCATCGGCGACCTGGGCGCGGGCAAGACGGTGCTCACCCGCGGCATCGCCGCGGGGGCGGGCGTGCCGGAGTCGGAGGTGGCCAGCCCCACCTTCGCCATCGTCTACCCGTACCGGGGCAAGAAGCTCCTCATCCACCACGCGGACCTGTACCGGCTCTCCGACGTGGACGAGCTGTATGCCACCGGCTTCTTCGACCTGCTCGGCCAGGGCGCGACGATCGTCGAGTGGATCGACCGGGTGCCGGAGGCGATGCCCGAGGACCGGCTGGTGGTGCGCATCGCGCACAAGGGAGACCGGGGGAGGACGCTGGAGTCTCGACGCGCAGGGCGAGCGGCACCGGGCGTTGGAGCAGGCGCTGCGCGAGGCGTGGAAGAAGTCCAAGGCGAGCTGAGGTGAACGGGATGGCGCAGCAGACGAAGTCGGGCAACGGCGAGGCGACCAAAGGCAAGGAGCTGGCGCTGGCGCGCGTGGAGGTGAAGCAGGCGCTGGCCAAGGCCACGAGCGCGCGCGAGCGGATGGACGCGATCATCTCGCACCCCAAGTGCGACAGGCTGGTGCCGACGCTGCCGGCGGAGGACCTGTACTTCACGGTCAAAGACGTGGGCCTGGCCGACTCGGTGGAGCTGGTGCGGCTGGCGAGCCCCGAGCAGTTCCGTGCGTTCGTGGACCTGGACGCCTGGCGGCGGGACCAGTTCGAGGCGACCACGGTGCTGACCTGGTTGCGGGCCGCGGGCACCGACGACCAGGAGGAGCGCTTCCGCAAGAAGATCCACAAGCTGGACGTCGAGGTGCTCGAGCTCATCCTGCGCAACACCACGCACGTCTACGACCTGGAGGAGGACCCCGACCCCGAGCCGCAGGGGACCTTCTTCCGGTCGACCGAAGGGCGCTTCCTCATCGAGTTCAAGGTCGAGGGCGCCGACTACATCGGCGTCAAGCGCCTGCTGGACGAGCTGTACGCCGAGGACCCGTTCAAGACGGCGCGGCTGCTCGAGGCGGTGCGCTGGGAGACGCCCAGCGAGCTCGAGGAGACCGCCTACCGGTGGCGCAGCGGCCGCATGCAGGACCTGGGCTTCCCCGAGCTGCAGGAGGCGCTGTCGTTCTTCGCCTTCATCGACCCCGACGCGGCGCTGCCGGTGCTGGACAAGGCCCCTGCGGTGCCCGACAGCTTCCTGCTGGCGCGGGTGGTGCCGCAGGGCTCGTTCTTCGACCGCGCCGCGGCGCTGGTCTCGGACGAGGAGCGGTCGATCCTCGAGCGGCAGATCGTCACGGTGCTCAACGCGGTGATGGTCGTCGAGGGCGTGGACCCGGGCGACCTGGAGCAGGCGGAGCGGGCGCTGGTCGCGGCGCGCGACACGCTCTCCCTGGGGCTGGAGCACGCGAGCAAGGGCGACGCGAGCGCGGCCTCGGTGCTCCTGGTCACGGCGCCGCTCAAGCGCGTCTTCCAGGTGGGCGTGAGCCTCGGGCTGAAGCTCAAGTACCGCGCCGACCGGCTGATGAAGGCCGGCCAGGCCTCGCTGCCGGGCTCCAAGGACGAGCCGCTCTTCGACCGTCCGCTGGACGCGGCGATCCGGGGCGTGCGGCGCAAGCGCCCGCAGCTGGCAGTGGCGCTGGAGGATGCGTCGGCGTCGCCGGAGAAGCTGCGCACGTTCCGCGACCGCGGGGACATCGAGCGGGCGGCCCAGGCGCTGGCAGAGGCGGAGGCGGTCGCCGGGCAGCTGGCCCAGCTGGGCTTCGAGCCCAAGGCCGCGGCCGAGGCGGCGGCGAAGGTCCGGCCCGTGGAGTCGCTGTCGGAGCTGCGCTTCTCGGACTTCGTCATCACGGCGCTGGGGCGAGAGCTCGCGGGCCTGGGCTTCGGCTTCGAGCCGTTGCCGGCGGCGAGCGTCAAGGCGTTCGCGGAGAAGGCCTTCGTGCAGGAGGCGGGGCGGCCTGCGCTGTCGAAGGCGGCCCGGGAAGCGCTCGAGGCCAAGCTGGGCAAGGCGGCGACCGTCGACGTAGTCGCCGCGCGGCTGCTCGAGGACCTGGGTGAGCCCTGGCTGCTGGGGACGCTCTCGCCCGGGGACCCGCTGCCCTTGCTCGTCGCCCGCTGAAGAGGACCGGAAGGGCAAACCGGTTCCTCACCACGAAAGCGAAGTTCCGCCCAAGGGCCTCCAGTCCATTCCGTCGATGGCGTCCATAGCGTCCATGGACGAGCGCGGACGGAATGGGGCGCCGCCGAGTGGCATGAGGACTGCTACCTCCTCCTGATCGGTCTAGCGGGGGAGGGGGCGGCGTTTGCGCATCGCGCTGAGGGCGACGGACCCTGGCAGGCACGACGTGTGGGCCTTCGCCGCGGCGATGGGCTTCGCGCTGGCGACCTACGCGAGCGTCGTCAACCTGTTCCCGTTCCTCGGGCCGCTCCGGCCGGCGCTCTCGACGGCGGCGGCCGCGGCGGTCCTGCTCGTCGCCGGCCGGGTCTCGCGCGGCGCGGGCTTCACCTGGGACGGGGCCCGCGGCCTGACCATCGTCGCGCTCGGGCTGTGGACGTTCCTCTCCGCCGGCTGGTCTTACAGCCCGGCGATGTCCCGCTACACCGGCGTCGAGATGCTCAAGCTCATCGCCATCTACCTGACGCTGGTCAACCTGGTGAACACGCCGCGGCGGCTCACGCTCATCGCCGGAGCCGCGGTGGTGGCGTCGCTGGCGCCGTCGGTGGGGACCTTCGACTTCTGGCGGCGCGGGGTGGACCTCGTCGACGGCTACCGCGCGCACTGGCTGGGGGTCTACCTGGACCCGAACCACCTCGCGATGAGCCTCGTGGCCATCGTCCCGGTCGCCATCTTCTTCGCCATCACCCGGCGTCCGCTGGCCATGCGCCTGGCGGCGGGCGCGGCGGCGGTCTCCGGCGTCGCCGCCATCATCGTGTCGCACTCCCGCGGCGGGGCGCTGGGGCTGGCCCTGGCGCTGGGGCTGTGGTCGCTGACGGGACCGAAGAAGCTGCGGGCGATGGTGATGGCGGCGCTGGTGCTCCTGGGCGCAGCCATCTTCGCGCCCAAGAGCTTCTGGTCGCGCACCGAGACCATCACCGAGTACGGCGTCGACATCTCGGCCCAGGGCCGCGTCTGGGCCTGGCAGGTCACCGCCGCCATCAACCAGGACCGCCCGCTCACCGGCGTGGGCGCCGGCGCGTTCGTCACCGCCTGGCCCGACTACGCGCGTGGCGACGCGCGGCGCGCGCGGTTCGTGGCCCACAACATCTTCCTGGCCGAGCTCGGCGAGCTGGGCTTCGTCGGCTTCTTCCTCTTCCTGGCCTTCGTCTCCGGGGCGCTGGCGGGCGCGGCGCGGTCCTGGAAGGAGCCGCGGGTCGGGCCGCTGGCCCACGCCATCACCGCCGGGTTCGCGGGCTACATCCTGTGCGACATGCTCAGCGGCTACGTCCTGTCGGCCCACTTCTTCTTCCTGACGGCCCTGTGCGCGGCGGCCGAGCGCTGCGCCCGGGTGCACCCCTCGACAAGCTCGGGGTGTCGGGTGGACGAGGCGACGGCCCCCGCGCGGGCGGAGGCGGCGGCATCGTGACGAGCGAGGTCCTCCATGCGGGCTGAGCGAGAGGTCGTGCGCGCCGATCCACGGCCGCGCGTGCTGCAGCTGGTCAACTCCTTCCACCTGGGCGGCACCGAAGGGCAGGTGATCGAGCTCCTGCGCGGGCTCGACCCGTGGTTCCGCCTGGACGTGGGCGCCATCGACGTTCGTGGCCCGCATGCCCAGTCGATTCGAGCGGCTCGGGCTGAAGCCCTTCGAGCTGCCATTGGCGGGGAGCTTCGCGCGGCCGGGCACCCTCCGGCAGATCGCCCGGCTCGCGGCCTACCTGCGGCGCGAGCGGATCGCGCTGCTGCACGCCCACGACTTCTACACGACCTTGATCGCCGTGCCCGCGGCGCGGCTGGCCGGAGTGGCCTCGGTCGTCGGCCGGCTGGACCTGGGGCATTGGCACACGAGCGGCCAGGCGCTGGCGCTGGCGGCGGCGACCCGGGCCGCGGACGCGGTGGTGGCCAACGCCGAGGCCATCCGTCGCAAGCTCATCGAGATGGAGCGCCTGCCGGCCGACCGGGTGCGCGTGATCCACAACGGCATCGACCTCGCGGCCTTCGACCGGGTCCGCGCCGCGCCGCTGGGCGAGCCGCTGCCCGAGATCGCGAAAGGGCGCGTCGTCATCGCCCACGTCGCGAACATGACCCACCCGGTGAAGGCGCAGGAGGACCTGCTGGAGGCGATGGCCTCGCTCAAGTCCCGGCATCCCGAGGCGCTGCTCCTGCTGGTCGGCGACGGCGTGCGCCGCCCGATGCTGGAGGCCATGGTGGCGCGGCTCGGGCTTGGCGACTCGGTCTGCTTCCTGGGCCGGCGCGGCGGCGTACCGGCCATCCTCGCGCGCTGCCACGTCGGGGTGCTCTGCTCGCATGCGGAGGGGCTGTCGAACGCGGTCATCGAGGGCATGGCGGCGGCCCTGCCGATGGTGGTAACCGACGCCGGGGGCAACGCCGAGCTGGTCAAGGACGGCGAGCGCGGCTTCGTGGTCCCGGTGCGCGCGCCCCTCCAGCTGGCGGATTGATTGGCGGCGCTGGTCGCCGACCCCGCGCTGCGGCGCCGGATGGGGCTGGAGGGCCGCCTGTTCGTCGAGCGAGAGCTGACGCTCAAGGCGCTCCTCGAGAACCACGCGGCGCTCTACCGCGACATGCTGTCCGTCCGAAGCGGGCTGCCCTGAGCGCGGGCTTCCCCGGCCTCTCCGCAAGCCCCAAATCGGGAGTGCAGGGGAGGCCGCCATGCTGCTCGAGCTGACGAACAAGGACGCGCGGGAGCTTCAGCAGGCGCTGGAGATCTACCTCGCGGAGATGGACTTCGAGGTGGCGCGCACCGAGGAGCGCGAGTACCGGCACGACCTGGTGGTCGATCGCGAGGTGCTGGAGGCGCTCAAGGCTCGGGTGGAGGCGCTGCTCAGGCTCGAAGAGCCGGACGTGGTCAGCCGCTAGAGCTCTTCGCCTTCTTCGCCCACCAGCCGCGCGCCTAGCTTCTTCGCCAGCTCGCGGAGCTTGGCGAGCAGGACGTGGTCGGGACCGCCACGGGTCGGTACCTTCACGCGTCCGCGACGCCAGGAGAACGGAACGCCTCGAGGGCCGGCGTCTGGATGGCCGTGCCAGACGAAGCCGCCTTCTCCGAGACCGACTTCGATCGTCTGGCCTTGGGGCGTGACGGCCGAGATCCAATCCGAGCGTTCCAGGCCGCACTCCTGCGCAGCGCTGAGCCACTCGTCGAGGGTGATGGGTTTGCCGGTCCGCTCGAGGCTGACTTCGTAGGGCATTACTTGCGCAGCCCTTCCTGCATCTTCTCCAGCCCCTCGTCCACCGCCTTCTTGCCCTTCTCGACGACGTCCTTGGCTTCCTTGGACACCTTGTCGGAGTCGAAGGCGTTCTTGATGCCGTGCTTGGCGACGATGGCGCCGATGCCGGGGTTCTTGAACCAGTCGCCGATGCCCCAGCTGCGGGTGTCGACGAAGGTGTCCTTGAAGGTCAGCTCGCTCTTCTTCTCGACCAGCGGCAGCGTCTGCGAGCTGACGAGGATGAAGTGGTAGGAGAGCGCGGCGAACAGGCCGGCGCAGCAGGCGAAGCCGAGCAGGAAGGTGACGAGGATCTTCTTCATGGCGACTCCTTGGGCCCGAGAGGCCGGCCGAGTCTACCTTTTCGCGGCCCGCCCACCGAGATCCCTCGCTCCCGGCAGGCATCTGCCGTATCTTCCACGCCCTTCAAGCACCCCCCTGGGAGGCAGGATGCTCGGATCCATCGGCGACGTCGACGTCACCGGCAAGCGTGTCTTCGTCCGGGTCGACTTCGACGTCAGCGCCGACGACTCCGGCGAGGTCCGCGACGACTCGCTCATCCGGGCCGCGGTTCCCACGCTCCAGAAGCTCCTCGCCAAGGGCGCCAAGGTCATCGTCGCCTCCCACCGCGGCGATCCGAGGGGTCGTCCGGATCCCAAGGCCTCGCTCGAGCCTGCCGCGGCGTGCCTGGCTGGCTTGCTCGACAAGGACGTGCGCCTGGCCGACGACTGCATCGGTGACGGCGTCCGCCGGCTGCTGGCCGAGCAGAAGAACGGCGAGCTGGTCGTGCTCGAGAACCTGCGCTTCCGCAAGGGCGAGGAGGCCAACGACCCGGACTTCGCCCGCGCGCTGGCGGGCCTGTGCGACGTGTACGTCGACGAGGCCTTCGGCTGGGCCCACCACGCCTACGCCTCGAACGTCGGCATGGTGCCGCTCGTGGCGGGACCGCGCGTCGCCGGCCTGAAGATGCACAAGGAGCTGGAGGTGCTGGGCCGCCTCGAGGCTCCGCCCCGGCCCTTCGTCGCCGCCATCGGCGGTTTGCGCCTGTCCGAGAAGCAGCGCCTGCTCGAGAGCCTGATCCCGCGCCTCGACGTGCTCCTGCTCGGCGGCGCGATGGCCTACACCTTCCTGGCCGCCCGGAAGATCTCCGTGGGCCGCAGCCCCACCGAGGAGGGGAAGGTGGAGGCGGCCCGGGCGCTCCTCGAGAAGATCGAGAAGGCGGGCATCAAGCTCGTCCTCCCCGGCGACCACGTCTGCGTGCAGGACGACGGCCGCAAGGCGGGGCGCAAGGTGCTCATCGACGGCCAGGCGGTGGCCGAGGATTCTGTGCGCCTTCGACATCGGCCTGAAGACGGCCGCCACCTTCCGCGTGGAGCTCGCGCGGGCCAAGACGGCGCTCTGGAACGGGCCGATGGGCCGCTGGGAGGACCTGCGCTTCGCCGAGGGCACCCGGCAGACCGGCCGCGCGCTCGCCGAGGCGCAGGGCCTGTCGATCGTGTGCGGGGCAGGGACCGTGGCGGCCGTTCACGCGCTGAGGCTGGAGAAGGGCCTGGGCTACGTCTCGTCCGGAGGAGAGGCTGCGCTCGCCCTGCTGGCAGGAAAGAAGCTTCCGGGGGTCAACGCATTGGAGCAGGAGTAGTTTTCAACCCGAAGTCCGAACAACGTGGAGAACTTCATGGCCAAGCCGCTGCCCTTCATCGCTGGCAACTGGAAGATGCACAAGAACGTCGCCGAAGCGCTCGCCCTGGTGCGCGAGCTGCGCGGGATGGTGTCGATGGTGCGCGACCAGGTCGAGATCGCCGTGGCGCCGCCGTTCACCGCCATCCACCCGGTCGCCAAGGCGGTCGAGGGCTCGAACATCAAGGTCGCCGCCCAGAACTGCCACTGGGAGAGCAAGGGCGCCTTCACCGGCGAGATCGCCCCGGAGATGGCGGCGGAGGCCGGCTGCGCCTACGTCATCATCGGCCACTCGGAGCGCCGCCAGTTCTTCGGCGAGACCGACGAGACGGTGAACAAGCGCGTCAAGGCGGTCTACCGCGCGGGCCTCATCCCCATCATGTGCGTCGGCGAGACGCTGGCCGAGCGCGAGGCGAACCGGACGCTGGCCGTGGTCGAGAAGCAGGTCAACGGCGGGCTCGCCGCGCTGCCCCCGGAGCAGGCCAAGTCGATCGTCATCGCCTACGAGCCGGTGTGGGCCATCGGCACCGGCAAGGTTGCCACCACCGCCCAGGCGCAGGAGGTCCACGCCTCCATCCGCAAGCTGCTCGCCTCGGCGTACGGCGCGGAGATCGCCGCGGGCATCCGCATCCAGTACGGCGGCTCGGTCAAGCCGGACAACGCCGCCGAGCTGCTCGCCCAGCCGGACATCAACGGCGCGCTCGTCGGTGGGGCCAGCCTCAAGGCGGACGACTTCGCGAAGATCATCAAGGCAGGCCTGTAGGACTCAGGGTCCAGCCCGTAGGTCAGGTGCTGGAATCCGGCCGCAGGAGAAAGACGTTGAACCCGCGGCCGGGTTCCGCATATGCTGCGCCGCTCTTTATGGCGCCTGTTGTTCCAGTGAAAGCGGGCAGTTGCGCCAGCGCCCGCCCGAGAAGGCAGCGATCGAATGCTCGTCACGTTCATCACCGTCATCCACGTGCTGTGCTGCATCTTCCTGATCCTCGTGATCCTGCTCCAGGCCGGTAAGGACGCCGGCATGGGCGCCGCGTTCGGCGGTGGCGGCAGCGGCACCGTGTTCGGTGGCCGCGGCGCCGGCAGCTTCCTGGGCAAGGTCACTGCAACCTGCGCGACCATCTTCTTCATCACCTCGCTGAGCCTCTCGTTCGCGGCCAGCTACCGGCCGTCGGTCGCCGGGCTCATCAAGCCCAAGCCCGCCGCCGAGGCTCCGGCCACCCCGGGCGCTCCCGCGACGACCCCGGCTCCGGCCGAGCAGCCCAAGGCCCCGGAAGGCTCGGCCCCTGGCGCCGCTCCGGCTCCTGCTGCTCCCGCCGCCCCGGCGCCTGCTCCGGCTGGCGAAGCCCCGGCGAACAAGTAGCCGCAAGGCACTGCTTCTCAAGAGAAACGGGCCTCTCGCGTTGGCGAGGGGCCCGTTTCATTGGGTCCGGTCGAGCGATCGAGGCGAGCGAGACTACTTCGCCTGCGCTATCGCCTGGACGTCTACGACCTTGCCAGGAAGCGCCTTGGCCGAATGCTGGGAGATCTGGCGCAGGTAGTAGGTGGCGACCAGGGTGATGACTCCGACATCGTCCAGCCAGCCGAGCACCGGAATGGTGTCCGGCATCAGGTCCAGCGGGCTGAAGACATAGAGAATCGCCAGCACCCCCAAAGCCTTGTGGACGATGGAGACCGAGCCATCCCGGAAGTAAGCGATGGCGTCCTTGAGTCCGACGTTCATCCTGCGCCTCCTCGGGAGCTGCTCGATTGCGCTCCCTGAGGTGGCCTACGCGGCACCGCCGAAGCGATTGCAGGCCCTCCGGGGTTGGCCGAAGGCAATCGGCGTGCGGGCATGATGCGCCTGAGACCAAGTCACCCCCTCCGTCCCGTCCTGAACTCGTCGACGGAGGAGCCCGAGAGGAGCGGGGGACGGATGCTCTGGCCCCTTGTATCGACAAGCTCGGGGTGTCGAGGGTCAGGGGACCGGCCGCAGGCGCGCAGGCTTGGGGGGCTGCGGCGCGGCGATCTCCGAGCGCAGCTCCAGCAGCCGGACGCCGTGGGGCCGGTGGCGGAGCCCCCAGCGCAGCGCCTCGAGCGCCTCGCTGCGGCGGCCGAGCTTGTTGAGCGCGACGGCCCGGTCCTCGGCGATCCACTCCCACAGCGGACCATCGCCGCGCTGAAGCCTCGCTTGGGCCAGGTCCAGGTAGCGCAGCGCCTGCTCCCACCGGCGGGAGAGGAAGTGGACGGTGCTGATGGACCAGTACGGCTCCGAGCGAAGCGGGGCCAGCCGTCGCGCCCGCTGGTAGCTCGCCAGGGCCTCGCCTTCGCGGCCCAGCGCGCAAAGAATGTCGCCGTGGAGCACGTGGGCCTGCCAGCAGCGCGGCTCGAAGGGCAGGCTCCGGCGAACGTCCCGGAGCGCCGTCCGGAAGTCCCGCTCGATGAACGACTGTCGCGCCGAGTCCTCGAACCGGGCGTGCTGCCGCCGGCGGAACTCCGCCATGGAGATGACTTTCATCGGCCTGCTCCCCGCCGCCACCCTCGCTCGGTCCCAGAGGATGCTGCGGGACCGCCGGCATTCGGGTAACGAGGCCCTGCCTCCGCTCATTCCAGCGGCGGACGGGGCGCCGGGCCGCCCGAAAGAAAAGCTGGCGAAACGTGTTGCCAGGACGGGGCGGTTTTGGTACTTAACCCGCCCTCGCGCACCACGAAGCAAGCGCGAGGACGCTCAGGTGGTGGAATTGGTAGACACACCGTCTTGAGGGGGCGGCGCCGCAAGGCATGCGAGTTCGAGTCTCGCCCTGAGCACTGAAGGCCCCGAGGGAAACCTCGGGGCCTTCGTCGTTTCCGGCGGGGCTCGGGGCCAGGTTCCGAATCGTCCGAATCGCGGATCTGCTTGGGGCCAGGTTCCGAGAATTCCGAATCCAGGGGCGGCCGAGTCGGCCTGCGGTAGCGGTTCGCGCCGTGGCCTCGGATTCGGAACATTCGGAACCTGGCCCCGAGCGAGCTGGCCTCGGATTCGGAACATTCGGAACCTGGCCCCGAGCCACGCCAGCCGCGGAGCTCGTCCGTCAGGTAGCCCGGAGCGGCATGTCGAGGCCGGAGACCGTGGTCTCCACCTCGGTCCACTCCGGCAGCGGGCGGCGGACCGTGTCCTCGCCGCAGACCCAGCGCACCAGGTTCATGACGAAGGCGGCGTACTCGTCTCCGACCTCTTCGTCTTCGCCGATCCGCAGCGACTTGGAGCCCCAGTCGGTCAGCCCGCCGCTCCAGTGCGGAGCCAAGTCGGTCGCCAGCGCCGCCGTGCGCCCGCCGATCTCCTCGACGCCGTCCCGGACCACCAGCAGGGGAGAGCGCACGCTCGAGAGCTGAATGTCGTAGGGCGTGCCTTCGATGACCCGTCCATACAGCGCCACGGTCGAGTCCTCGCGGGGCGTGACGCGGTTGAAGCCGTTCACCACCACCGGATGCGACCAATCAAGCGCGCGCACCAACGGGTGATCGGCCGGTTGCAGCACCACGCCTGAAGGGCAGTTCGCCCGGTCGTCTCCCGGCTTGACGTCCACCGGCAACAGGTTGGCCAGGTCGCTGCCAGCCCAGCCGCCCCGGCCGAAGGACTTCCACCCGCCGAGCATCAACACGCCCAGGCTGCCGACGGTCGCAGCGCGCACCAGCGACCTCTCCGACTCGCGCAGGGCCGAGTGGGGGAAGTCCGACACGATGACTGCCTGGAAATGGGAGAGGTCGCGCGGGATGCTTCCGCCCGGCCGCACGCACTCGTGCACCACGCCCAGCCGGGTCAGCGTCCCGGAGACGAAGCGCATCCCATTGGGATCACCTTCGAGGTACAGCACTCTCATCCCGAGCAAGGTTGGCACCCGGGGCGATCCAGGCAATGGCGCCCTGCAGGAAAGACGGGCCATTCGGTGCTGCCGGGCGACCGTTCGGGCGTGCCCCGTGACCGTTCGGACAGCTTCCCGCAGACGCGCCCCGCCGCTGGAGCATTCTGGCGCCCGTCGAGTCGCTCGGAGGCATCCATGACGAGGGCGCACCTGCCGACGCTGCTGACCACGCTCGTTCTCGGGGTCCTGTCGCCGCCGCAGGCACTGGCGCAGGAGGGCCAACTCCCGGCTGCTGGCGACTGGTCCGGCTTCGGTCCCGGCGCCTACGCCGTGCACAAGCACACCAGCCGCTCGGGCGAATCCGACCAGGTGAGATACGTGAAGAGCGTGCTGCTCGGCTTCATGCGCAGCGGGGAGCCCTCGGTGTGCCAATTCTCGGCTCGGGCGCCCGCGGGCCCCTGGGCTCCCATCGGCTACGAGCAGTCCTATACCCCCAGCGACTCGCAGCGAGAGGATGTCGAGGTCGCGTGCGAGCAAGTCGCGGTCGGCCTGCAGACGCTCCCTTGCACCGTGACCCGCACGGTCATCACGAACGACTGGGGAACTCGGACCCGGACCGACGCGGTCTCCAATGACCTCGGATTGGTCGTCCGGCGGCAGGAGGCGTACGAGGGGCGGGACGGCGAAGGCTGGCTGCAGCGTCGGACGACAAGGTGGGTCACCACCGGAGTCGAGACCGTCACGATTGCAGGCGAGCACCTGGCCTGCCTCGCGCAAGCGCAGGAGGCGCCCGACTTCGGGACCTGGGAGCTGCGCTGGCTTCGCCTGGTGAACGCCTCGATTCCGGGGCACGTCGTCTTCGAAAGGCGCGGGGAGCCGCCGGGCGAAGCGACGGCGTTCCTGTCTGAGTTGGTGGCCTGGGGCGTCGACCTGGACCTTGCCGCGAAGCACCCGCCGCTGCGCGATCCTCCTGATCGGATGGAGGAAGCGCGGCGTGAGTTCCGTGAAGAAGCCGAGAAGATGCGACGCGACTCCGAGGAGCTTCATCGGCGTCTTCTTGCTGACCTGAGGAGCCCGGACGAAGACAAGCGGGAGTGGGTGCTGAGAAACCTCGGCGACTGGCGAGGCCGAGCGGACTCTGCCGACGTCGACGCGGTGGTCCGTTCGCTCGATGACCGCTCGCCCCTGGTGCGCCGGGCTGCCGATCGAGCGGCAGGCGAGCTCGGGATCAGAGGCCAGAGCGCCAAGATTCTGCAGTTGCTTGCCGGGGACGCCGACGGCGCCGCCTCGTACCTCCGGGGTCTTGGCCGGCTGGGGGACGCCGAGAGCTTGCCGGCGATCCGCCGACATTCCTCCTCGAAGGTCGTGGCAGCGCGAATCGCGGCGGTGGCGGCGCTGGGAAACTACAGGACCGGCGAAGCCCGGCGAACCTTGGAGGCGGCTCTCCAGGACTCGAACCTCGAGGTCCGATGGGAGGCCGAGGAGGCCTTGGAGAAGGTGGGCGATGCCTCGTCGGTGCCAGCCTTGCTGCCTCTCCTGAGCAGTAGGAGCGGGCTCGACAGCGAGCGGGCGTTTCGAACCATCGCCGTGATTGGCGACGATTCAGCCGTGCCGCACCTGCTCCCGCACTTGAGGGCTCCGGACCCGGCATTCGACGGACTCAGGCTGCTCTACCTGAGCCGGATGAAGCTCAAGGACACGCGAGCCGTTTCAGACGCGCTTCTCGACGCGCTGGGCGACAGCTCGCCCGAGTACCGAGTGAGCGCGATCCTGGCTCTCGGGGAGCTCCGCGAGAAGCGTGCGGTGCCTCGCCTGATGGAGCTCGTTCGGGGGGAAAGACCGCTCGCGAGGTCTGCTCAAGGGTGGTTCTTCGGGCTCGAGCAGGCGGACGCGAGCGTGCTTGCGCTGGGGATGGTCGGCGGTGAAGAGGCGGAGGCGCTCCTCTCGCCGATGCTCGATTCCCCGGAGAAGCACCAGCTCGCGTGCAAGGCACTGACCGGAATGGGCGTGCAAGGCGCCGATATCGTCATGCGCCACCTGCGACGGAGCTTCGATCGCTGGCACCACTCCGCCTTCGAGGAGGAGCTTGATGTGCTCGCAGGAGCTGGAGACGAGATGACTGCTCGGGACCTGGAGGCCTACCTGCCCGACTGTCCGCCATTCCAGAAGAAGACGGTCAGGAAGACGATCGCCGCCATCCGTGAGCGCGAACTGTCGCGATCCCATCGAGCGCCACCGGCAAGGGGGCGTCCGGTCGTCCTGCGCCGACGCGTGAAGCACCGAGGCTCACCCAGTGCCACCGGCCCCCATGCCATTGGCTCATGGCCGGCGGCCCAGCTCCGGTCTTCGCGCCCGCCGGGCTCACGACCATCACGCTCCGACTGAGCGCTGCTGCCGCGCCCACGCTGGGTGAGGAAGTGGGGCTCTGCCGGGCGCCTCCCGCGGACTTGTCGTCCGGGGAGACGCCCAGCGAGTACCTGGGTCAAAGGTCGCTGCGCGGCGCCAGCCCCCAGCGCGGATCTCCCGAGAGCGCGCGCAGGCAGGTCGGGTAGTTGCTCGTCGCCTTGATGCGGGCGAAGGCCTCAGCCGCGCCCGGGACGCCCTGGTTGACGGCCTGGGCCAGCGCCGACATCCCGTATTCGAAGTAGTCGGCTCCGAAGCCCGTCTTCTCGATCCAGCTCGCCAGCGTCCGCTCCCCGCCGTTCCAGGGGTAGGAGTAGATGACATTGGGCGTGTCGAGGTCCGGCCCCGGCGCCTGGCCGAAGAAGCGGGTGAAGGTGACGCCGTAGTTGGCATCGAACCGGTCCTGAGGCCACTTCCAGGGCTGGCCCGAGAGCGAAAGCCGATAGGGCTGGCGCGCGAAGTGCCAGCCGGTCGCGTCGGTGCCGGGGGCGAAGCGCTTGACGAGGCCTTGGCCCACGAAGGTCACCATGGCGTCCAGGTCTTGCGCCTGGCTGCCGGCGAGCAGCTTCTGGTCCCTGAGCCAGCACAGCGAGCCGGCCGCGTAGTCGCTCTCCCAGAAGGCGGCTCCGCCGGGGTCGCCGTAGTCCTCGGGCTCCACCAGCACTCCCAGCGCGTTGGTGTGGTAGCCGCGCAGCCAGGTCATCGAGGCCCCGAGGGCGCCCACGTAGGCCGCGCGCTCCGGGTCGTCGTCGGGGGTGATGGCCGCGCACATCCCGCAGTTGCGCCAGGCCCAGCCCTGGCCGCGCATCTGGAAGTCGCGGACCATCAGGCCGGTGGCGTGGCCGCGGTAGTCGACGTTGTGGCTGTAGTGCACCCACTTGACGGCGAACTGGAGCTCCTCGAGGTGCCACGTGTCGCCGCTGAGCAGGTAGGCCAGGTAGCCCATGAGCCAGCCGTGGGACATGTCCCAGTCCGAGCCGTACTGGCCCGAGTAGAAGGCCCGGCCGCCGTAGTTGTCGCCGGTGGCGCTGGGGAACTTGTCGTCCGGGTAGTCCGAGAAGCGCACCACCTCGTGCGAGGTCTTGTTCCGGTAGTGGTACGAGTACGCGGCCGAGGCGAAGGAGTTGACCAGCACCGCCTTGTAGGCGCGGGGGTCCGCGGAGACGACATAGATGGCGTCCCACTTCGGCAGCCAGCCGATGGAGGGGCTGTCGCCGCCGCCGCCGAGCTGGTTGCCGGGGAGGTTGGCCTGGGCGTAGGGCGTGTAGGACTGCGCGAGGCCCGCGAAGACGCCCTCGTCGATGGTCTTGGCCTGGAAGGCCGGCACGGCGCCACTGAGCTGCAGGTAGCGGGTGTCGTGCGCAGGGACGATCCCCGGATCGCCGCCGACCCACACCTTTCCGCTGTGGCCGGAGGCGGCGACGACGCGGGTGTGGTGCTTGAGGTCGACGTCGGTCGTCGAGTCGTAGGCGACCTGCCCGGCGACGCTGACCACCAGGCGCGCGGGCTTGTTGGAGGCGTCCTCGATGGGCCAGTTCCCGTTCTCGAGGCTGGGCAGCACCTCGATCCGCCCGCCCTTGTAGAGCCGCACGTAGAGCCAGACCGTGAGGTGGGGGTCGGTGCCCACCGGCAGGCGGTACTGCCACTCCGAGGCGACGGGACCGGCGAGGAGCTGGCGGAACGGCGAGCCGAAGGCGCTGGCCAGGGTGACGGTGCCGTAGCTGCCGACCTGGACCTTGATCTCCGGGGCGGCGGCCTGGAGCTCCGCTTCCGTCAGCGCGGCGCCCGAGGCTGCGGCGCTGCTGCTGCTGAGCTTGACGGTGCGCGCGGCGCCGGCGGCGAGGTCGCAGCGCCCCGAGAGCACCGCGAACTTCACCGAGCCGTCGGGCCAGCGGTTGCGGACGACGGCCTGGAAGTCCTCGACGTCGGCGGCCACGGTGCGGCCGGCGGCGACGTCGCCCTCCTTGAAGAAGTGGCCCAGGGTCCAAGGAAGCAAGGCGCCTTCGGTGGGCGAGCGGAGCGTGAAGCTCGTCACCGGGACGAGCTCGGGCGGCGGACCGGAGTCGGGCGTGCCCGCGTCGGCGCCTGGCGGGCGGGCTCCGGAATCCGCGGCTGCGCCGCCGTCGGCGGGACGGGTGTCGATCGTGACTGGGCACGCGGCGAGGAGCAGCAGCGCCGCCGGAAGGAGGGATCGGACGAGAGGGCTCATGGGCGGCAGTCCTACTGGAGGAGGGTGGTGGTGACCGCGGAGGGGCTGAAGCGCAGGACGAACCCCTGCCCGTAGTTGCAGAGCGAGTAGAGCCGCTGGCGGTCCGAGTCGTAGGCGAGGCCGCAGTCGACGGAGCCGAAGTGCGAATCGGAGTGGGCGGCGAGGTCGGTCGTCACCCAGCGGTTGTTGGCGACGTCGTAGCCGACCTGCTTGCCGCCCACCCAGATCATCCCGAAGAGGACCAGGTCCAGCTCCGGGAGGTAGACGGTCTCGCGGGTGCGGTGCAACGTCGTCTCCGGCCCGGCGGCATCGACGAAGGCCTTGTTGACCGGGTCGAGGGCGGTGAAGGCCTGCGAGGTGAAGTCGTAGGCCCAGACCTGGCCGCCCGGGTTTTCGTAGCTTTCGGCGGCGAAGAAGAGCAGCCGGTCGCGCTTGCTGTCGTAGACGAAGCCGTTCTCGTCGGCGCCGGTGATCGGCGCGACCTGCCCGGAGGCGACGGGGAGCGGCTCCCAGGCGCGCGAGGTGGGGTTGAAGCGCCCGAAGTAGCCACCCGCGACCGGGCCGCCCGTCCAGGCCACCACGCCCGTGGGCGTCGGAGCCAGCTTGACCGAGTAGAGCTCGTAGAAGAACGGCTGCGTCGTCGTGTAGTCCACCCAGTCGCCGAGCGCGGGATCGTAGAGGTGTGTCCCGGCGCGGTGCGGCGCCACGAGCAGGCCCGAGACCGGGTCGAGCGCGATGGCGATGTAGTTGTGGTTGAGGCAGTCGGGGCGGCCGTTGAAGGTGTTGGCCCAGCCGGACTCCGAGACGTGCCCGATGCTCCAGCGGCCGGTGTCGATGTGCAGGTGCTGGACCGCGTTGGTCGGGTCGGACTGGTGACCGCCGGTCCAGTGCAGGAGCTGGTGGTTGGGCGCGTCGAAGATCGTCCGGCCCCAGGAGCGCGCGGTGTTGTTGCGCTCGCGCGCGGGGATCTCGGTCCAGGTGTTGACGGGCAGCGCGTCGATCCAGGCCTCGAACGTGCCCGGCGGGTCGCGCGGGGCCTCGTCGTACCAGGCGGGCGACCAGCCGTTGAAGGCGTCGGCGCGCGAGAGGGAGGTTCCGGCGGGGACCCCTTTGCTCGTCGTCGGCGCGGGGTCGAGGGCGCTGGCGTCCACGCGTAGGGCCCAGGTGCTCGAGCGCTGGATGCTGGCGTACTCGGACTTCCCGTTGCCGACGACGAGCAGCGTCTCGCCGCCCACCGGCGCCGCGGCGACCAGGCGCATGACGCTGGGCTCGGAGGCGGCGTCGAGGGTGGTGACGAACGACCACTTCAGGGTGTCGCGGTCGAAGAGCCAGGCCTCGGTGGGGACCTTCTCGTCCGGAGACTGCGGCTCGATTCTGCGGCGGAACGTCTGCCCGCTGATCAGGACTGCGTGCCCGGTCTCGGCGAAACCTACGAAGCGCGACCCGAAGCGCGGGGAGGGCGAGCGCTCGGGCCAGATCTGCCGCCAGCGGCGCGAGGCGAAGTCGTAGAGCCAGGTGTCGGCGGTCGCGAAGTCGCCGTGCGTGCCGCCGAAGAGGACCAGGCCGTCTCCGAGCACCGCCACCGCGGCCCCGGCGCGCGGCGGGGGCTCGGGAGCGAGGGCCCACGCCGCCTCGCGGAGTTGCAGGGCAACCCGGTCGAGCGCGGTGAGCAGTGCCCCGCCGAAGGCGCTGGAGGTGTTGAACGCCGTGAGCCCGGTCAGGAAGCCGGCGTGGGCGGCGTCGATGAGCTGCTGGCCCCTGGCGATGCTGTCGGCCTCGAGGCCCGAGCTGGCGTCGAGCGCGTGCACCCGGGTCTTGAGCGCGGACAGGACCGTGCCCAGGTTGGTCCAGGCCGGGGCGATCTCGTCGTGGACCTTCTGGGCCAGGGCGGTGTCCGAGAGGCCGCGGTGCCAGGCCGCACGGCCCCTCAGGACCACGAGCCGAACGTCGTTGGCAGCCTCGTCGAGGTCCGTGAAGAGCGTCCGGGCGGTCTCGGTGCCGCTGGCGAGCGGGCGCCAGGCTGAGGTCTGCGGACTGAAGGCCCAGTTGCCCAACGCGCCCTTGCGCCCGCCTCCCGAGTAGCCGCCGAGCAGGAGCACCTCGGAGTGCACCGGGTCCCAGACGAGGTTGGCGCTGTCGAGCATCGAGAAGGGGTCGCCGTAGTCGCGGAATTGGCGGTAGGTCGGCGAGATGTCGGCCATCCACGCTTCGTCGCCGACGGTCGTCGCCGCCAGGGTGGCCAGGTCGATCCGCTCGAGGTGGGTCATGACGCCGTAGGACTTGGCGAAGGCGTAGGCGGAGTCGGCGCTGAAGGCGAGCGGGACGTCGGCCTGGAGGGCTGTGGTGAAGGCGGTCGTCGTCGTCTCCCACTGGCGCAGGCCGAGGTCGAAGGTCATGACCTTGCTGCGCGGGTTGCCTTCGGGCTCGGCGCCGCGATCGACGGTCTGGCTGGCGAGCGTGACCTTTCCGTCAGCCTGCAGGCGCATCAGCGCGCCGGAGCGCACCCCGGTCTGGTCCTCGTCGATCAGGACCCACTGGTTGGCGGGGATGGTGAACGGGCTGGGCGAGGCGTCGGCCTTGCCGCCGGCGTCGGCATGGGGGGGCGCGCCTGCGTCGTCGGCTGGGGTCGCCCCGGTGTCCCAGGATGCCGCAGAGGCGTCGGCAGTGGCGCTCGCGTCCGAGGAACCGGTGTCCGCAGGGCCGGCGTCGGCGTCGCTGCGACCGCCGAGCGTCGGACAAGCAGCCAGCAGCAGCCCGCTGCAACAGAGGGTGAGGGTGCGTCGGTGCGTCGATCTCGCCATTGGAGGCTCCCCTGCGACTCGCGCGGGCCGAAGGGGCAGAAGGCCCGGGTCGTGTTCGTGGCTTCCAGACCGCTCGGCGGCAAGCGCGATAGGTCCGGTCAGAGCGCGCGTGGCTGGCAGAGGCGGTGCACGAAGCAGTTCACGCCAGCGCGCTCATTCCCCTCCACCTCAGTGGAAGGAGGCTCCCCTTGCATCAGTCGTCGACCTCTATAGCGGCCGGCCGACCGTGGGAGAACCAGTTAATGCAGATGAATGCCATCGAGACAGACGATGGGGCACGCAGAGAAGACCGGGCCCGAGGGGGCCGAGGATGCGCGAAGCCGGTCGCCGAGAGCCGGCGAGTCTCCGGTCAGCCCAAGAGCTGGCGCAGCGCGGTGTAGCAGTCGTTGCGCTCCATCGACGCGGCGCCTTCCTTGATGGCCAGCAGCTCGTCGATGACCTTGTAGCGCTTGGGGCCCGACTCGAGGATGGGCTTGAACACCACGCGGATCAGCTCGGCGTTCGGCTGCGCCGCGCGGTAGGCGGTGTCCAGCGCCGCCGCCGCCTGCGCCCGGACCTCGGCCTTCATCTCTGCGCGGTAGAAGGCGCCCACCTTCTCCAGGTTCGAGAGCATCTGCGGCGAGACGTTGAGTCGCGGCGCGGAGGGTGCCCGCTGGGACTGCGCCGGCGGCGCCGGCTTGCGCGGCGGGGGACGCGGCGGCTGCTGAGCCGGCTTCGCCTTGGGCGGAGGCGCCGGCCGGGGCTTGGGGGGTTCTGCGCCGACCGAGGTGAACGGGTCCGCCTGGTCAAGCGACTGCACCGGCTCGAGCACCGTCGAGGGGCCGAACTGGACGCTGGGCGTCAGGTCGATGGTCGACTTCAGGCCCTGGCTGAACTCGGGCATCTGGAAGCTGGTGACGTTGGTCGGGGCGGCCGGCATCGAGGGGGCCGCGGACGCGACGGGACCAAAGGCGGCCAGCGGCGCGGCGGCGGCGGAGCGGGCCGAGTTCTCGCCGATGCCCAGGCCTGAGGGCAGGTTGCTGGAGAGCGAGAAGCCGGAGCCCGAGGAGCCGAGCGAAGGGAGCGAGGACAGCGAAGAGAGGCCGGGTCCACTCGAGGAGCCGAGCGAGGGCAGCGACGACGGCGAGCTTCCCAGCGAGGGGAGGGAGCCGAGGGAGGACGGGCCCGACAAGCTGGAGGGGAAGCCGCCGCTGGGGCCGAAGGCCGAAGGGCCGCTGAGGCTGGGCAGGGCGCTCGAGGAGCTGCCGGCCTCGGGCTCCGCCTGGGCGTTCTCGCCGCGCGAGACGACTTCCACGGCACCGGTCTTGATGTCGATGACCGCCGCGTGGACGAGCACGGTCTTGGGGATGATGTTCGAGCTGCGCAGGGCCGAGGCCGTGTCCGAGGCGATCTGCCGGGGGCTCGCCGACAGGCCGAAGTAGGTGCGCGGGTCGGTCGGGAGGGACCCGCCGACGCCCATGCGGTTCATCGCCGAGGCGATCGACCCGGAGTCGAGGCGGACGGTGGCGCAGTCGGTGTGCGAGAGGACCAGCACCTCGTCGCAGTCGTTGGCGAAGATGGCGGTGGCCACGGCCCGAACGAGGTCGGTCCCGCCGGCGATCACCGGGCCAGGCAGGCGGACGATCGTCGCCTCGCCGCGCTCGATGCCCAGCGCCTCGGGGAAGAAGCGCGTCAGGCGCGGGTCGATGCAGGTCACCAGGCAGAGGCGGCGCGAGGCCTTGAAGTCGCGCTCCATCGCCGGCAGCCGGCCAGCGACCTTGGCGTTGACTGCAAGGATGTCGTCGAGCACGGCCATGGTGGCCTCCGAAGGGGCTTGAGGTCTGTCTCGCAACACGGTGCGCGGGGGAGACGAGCACCCCCGCGCACCGTCTCAACGATGGTGCGGCCGCGGGAGCGGGGCTAGCCCTGCTTGCGCGGCATCGGCGGCGGCTGCGGCGGGACCGGCTTCTCGCCGCCCATGACGCCGGGGATCTTGCCCATCATGTCCTTGAGGGACACGCCGGTGAGCGTCTCCACGACCGGGGGCAGCTGGGCCATCATGTTGACCACGTCGTTGGTGATCTTGGAGGCGCCCAGGCCGCTGCCGTCGCCGCCGCCGGAGATCATGACGATCTTCTCGGTCTTGCTGAGCGGCTCGCTGACCGCCTTGGCCAGCTCGGGCAGCATCTTGACCATCATCTCGGTCACGGCCGCCGCGCCGTACTCGCGGTAGGACTCGGCCTTCTTCTTCATCGCCTCGGCTTCGGCCAGACCCTTGGCCTTGATGACCTCGGCCTCCGCCTGGCCCTTGAGCAGGGTGGCCTGCGCCTCGGCCTTACCGGTCGCGGCGATGACCTCGGCCTGCGCCATACCTTGCGTCTTGTTCGCCTCGGAGCGGCCCTGGGCCTCGGCGATCAGCTTGAACTTCTCGCCCTCGGCCTCGGCCTGGATGGCGTACTTGCGAGCGTCGGCCGGCTTCTGGACCGTGGCCTCGAGCTCCTTCTCCTTGCGCTTGATCTCGCGCTCCTGCACGCCGATGAGGTTCTCCTTCTCGACGGACTGGACCTGGACCTCTTCCTTCTTGACCAGCTGGCCGGTCTTGAAGCGCTGCAGGTCGTAGGCGAGGTCGGACTCGGCCTTGCGCTGGTTCACGTTCTGCTGGTACTCGGCGCGCTTCATCTCGTAGTCGCGGGTGGCCGCGGCGATCTCGCCCTCGGCCTTGAGGCGCTCGACGTCGCCTTCCTTCTTGGCCTGGGCGCTCTTGATGGCCGCGTCGCGGTTGGCCTCGGCCTGGGCGATCTGCGCCTCGGCGAGGGCCCGGCTCTCCTTGACGGCGGCTTCGCGCTTCACTTCGGCGAGGCGCGGCTTGCCGAGGGCGTCCAGGTAGCCCTGGTCGTCCTTGATGTCGCGCAGCGTGAAGCTGACGATCTTCAGGCCCATGTTGCGCAGGTCGGACGCGGAGAACTCCTGCACCTTCTGCGCGAACTTCTCGCGGTCGCGGTAGATGTCCTCGACCTCGAGGGTGCCGAGGATGGCGCGCAGGTGGCCTTCGACGGTCTGCAAGGCGACCTTCATCACGTCGTCCTGGCTGCGTCCCAGGAACTGCTCGGCGGCGGTGGCCATCGCCGACTCGCTGGTGGAGTCGATCTTGATCTGCGCGATGCCGTCGACCATGACCGGCACGCCGCGGGCGGTGTAGACCGCCGGGGTGTGCACGTGGATGGTCATGACGTCCAGGCTCATCGTCTGGGCGGTCTCGAGGACGGGGACCACGAAGGTGCCGCCGCCGCGGATGATGCGGAAGCCCTTGCGTCCACCGGAGATGACCAACGCTTCGTTCGGGCCGACCTTGCGGTAGCGGGACGCGAAGACGAAAGCCACCATGAAGAAGAAAGCCAGAGCGCCGCCGACGGCGATGGTAATCCACTGCATGTTCTCGTTCATTGCTCCTCCCTTCGAGGGCGCTGCAACTGTTGCGGTAGGACTCCTGAACTAGTGGACCTTCTCCGGCGGCTCTATCGGCTCTCCGCGAGAGGGCTCGGCCGGGGACTCCTCGACTCCGACGACGGCGGCGATTCCACCGAGCGGCTCGCCGACGAAGGCGACCCCGTCCTTGAGCCGATGAACCTTCACCGAGCTGCCTTGCTTGTACTCCTTGCCGTCTGCCGACCGGGCGGAGATCGTCTGGCGGGTGCCGCCGCTGACGTAGGCGACCTCGCCCACGCCCTCGACCGGGATGGTGACCGAGACCTCGGCCATGGTTCCCAGCGCGTCGGTGGCGCGCGCGTTCCTGGCGGAGTTGAAGGTGCTCGTGAGCTTCCAGATCGCGAAGGCGATGGCGAAGCCCAGTGCCACGGAGGTGGCCGCCGCCAGCGGCGCATGGAGCCAGGGATTGTCCCCAAACAGCTGGCGGTAGAGCATTCCCGAGCCGCCGAAAGCCGCCAGAAAGCAGGCGATGACCAGCGGGGAGAAGATGGGCAGGTGCATCTGGCCTTCGGCCGGCCCGGCGTCGCCGCCACCGTGGCCGACGTCGGCGTCCCCGTGGCCCGCCGCGAACTCGCCGTCATGGCCGACCTCCACGTCGTGCCCATGACCGAGATCGTGCCCGCCGTCCGCACCGTGGTCCCCGTGGCCGCCCAGCCCGCTCATCAAGGCGCTGATGAGCACGAAGCCGAAGCCGAGCAGGAAGCAGGCGAAGTAGGCGTAGAAGAAGGTCACGGGGTACCCCCGGTCTCGGCGACCAGCGCGTCTCCCAGCAGCTTCGTCGTCGCCTCCAGCGCCGACTCCGCGAGCTTCTGCGCGAAGACCGCCCGGCCAGCGGTGGCGAGCGCGAAGAGCTCGGCGATGAGTCCGGCGCGCGCGGCGCTCGGCAAGTTGCGATCCGAGAGCTTGCCCAGAAGACCTTCGAGCTCGCGGTCGGCAGCCTCCAGCGCGGGCAGCCCGGTCGCGCCCACGGCGGCGAGCTGGGCCTCGGCGGCCGCCCAGAGCGCATCGCGCAGCGCGGTCAGGTGCGAGTCGACGAGCGCGTCGTAGATGCCGTCGCTCTCCTTCTTCTCCAGGTGGTGCGCCCAGCGCGACAGCAGGAACGCCCCGGCGGCGAGCAGCGGCTGCTGGGTGGAGGTGTCGGCGGCGATGAAGCCCAGGTCCGAGAGCGCCAGCAGCTTGCCCGGGGTGAGGAACCCGCCCCGGTCGGCGGCGACGGCGCCGGCGGAGGTGACGAAGTCGGCGCAAGCCATCGCGGTCTGCGAGGCGCCCTGGACGGCCTCCAGCAGCACGCGCTCACCGTCGTTCTTCGACCGGCCCAGGCGCGCTCGTGCGAAGCTGCCGGCGAGCACGGCCTCTCGGCGCAGGCGGCTCATCCCCTGAACGTCGGTCACCAGGCGCGGGGTGAGCACCGCGATCCGCTGCAGCCGGTCGCGCAGGCTCAGGAAGAGCCCGAGCTTGGCGAGCAGCCCATCGCGTCCGAAGGCACAGCCGAAGAAGGAGGCCAGGCGGTCGCGCTCGAGCACCATCTCTGGAGAGGGAGCCGTCTCGGTGGCGAGCTGGCCATGTGCTCACGGGCCAGATAGAACCGGTCGGCCCAGGGCGCGGCGGCGGCGTGGAGGAGCTGCATGGAGTCCGAGCCGACCTGCTCGCGGAGCGCCTCGTCCTGGCGGTTGAAGTCGAGCATTCCCACACCCCGGAAGCTGCCGAAGTTCGAAAGATGCCGGAACCAAAAGCAACCAGCGTGCCCCACTGCAACTGGCCGAAACGACGACCCTAACTTCCCTCGTCTGGTGCCGGACGCCTTGGCGATGGCGGCGTGCGCCACGAGGTGCGGCACGATACCTCGCCGATCAGGCCAGAGTCGATAGCCGGGCCAGCGAACCGCAGGGCTGCTCAGGGCTTTCTGGCCGGCTTCGCTCCAACCTTCCGGGTCAGGACCAGCCGCAGGGTCCGCGTGCCCTCGCCGATGGTCTGCGTGACCGGCTCGTAGCCCGGCAGCTCGACTCGCACGGTGGAGCCCTCGTACTCGTTGAGGCAGACGAAGGGCGTCTCGCCTACCGGAGTACCGGCGATGGTGACGGAGGCGCCGGAAGGCGTGCTCTCCACGCGCAGCAGCGCCGTGGTCTCCTTGCTGCTCCCGACGAAGGTGGCCAGCTCCGAAGGGGCGCGCAGGTACCCGGCCGCCACGCCCACCGCGGCCAGTAAGAGCAAGACGCCGAGGACGCCGAAGACCCTGCGGGTCTGGCGGCGGCGCGCGACGTCTTCAAGCTCGGCCTGGACCTTGTGGGCCATGGAGCCGGCCTCGATCGCGGGCCCTCCCTTCGGAATCAGCTTGGGGTCGTAGCGGAGGGCGCGCTCGTCGAGCTCGAGCGGCTCCGGCTCGGCGGGGGCCACGGGCACGGCCGCTGGCGCGACGTCGACCACGGGGTCCGGTGCCACCGAGCGACCGACCTGCCCGTCGAGGCGGCCGTCCATGGACATCGCGGGGCCGCCCGGCAGCGGGCCCGAGTCTTCGCCGGTGTTGAGCCGGTGGACGGGCAAGAGGCGCAGGGTGGGGCATCCGTCGTCGACCGGGGCCTGGGCGGGGAGCCCCAGGCTTTGCAGCCACGTGGCCATGCGCTTGCGAGCGGTGCTCACCGCCGGCTCGCCCAGGGCCTTCTCGATGTGTGCGGCGGCCTCCCGGCTCGGCAGCATCCAGGCCCAGCCCGGACCGCCGCTGGCGGCCTCCAGCGCCGCCTTGATGGGCAGCGGGAAGCCTTCGATCCCGCCCGTGAGCGCCCGCGCGATGGCCGCCGCGGCGAAGGCGTCGAGCTTGGCGTCCTCCAGCGGCTGGGGCGGGACGAACGGCGCGTCCTCGGGGAGCGCCGGCAGCTGGCGGGCCCACATCGCGCCGAGCACGTACGGCTCGCCGTCGGGGCGGACGAAGACGTTGCGCACCGAGAGGCGCAGGTGCGGCAGGGGCAGCGCCGCGGAGATCTGGCAGACGCGCAGGGCCATCCAGGCGGCGAGGTCGGGAGGGCAGGGCCGGTGGCTGGCCTGGGCCCGGTCCACCACCACCGACAGCGGCAGGCTCGGCTGGGCGACCTCGACCACGTAGACGCCGCGGTCGTCCTCGGCGATCTCCACCAGGCCTGCGACCTCCGCGAGGGCGAACGGCGTCCGGACGTGGAAGTGCTCGAGGATGTTGCGCGACGGGTGGGACGGCGGGCAGACGAACGTGAGGAAGGCTGCCTGGCCCAGCGAGTTGACGCCAAACAGGCGCGCCCCCTCCCGCGTGCCCGTGATGCGCGTCGTCCGGTAGGTCCCCATGGCCGGCATCTTACCGAAGCGGTACCTGCCTTGAACGGCAAGCTTCGCGCGGCTAGCATCCGCCACCCGAAGACGCGGGGCCGCTCTGGAACGAAAGGGAAGGGCGCGGGGCGCTTGTCGATGACCGGTCCACTGCCAGCCTCTTTGATGGGTGGCCTCGCCGCGCCAGCCCCGGCCGCGCGCGCGCTCCAGCGCGAGCTGTCGCGCCTGGTGGGCGGACGGGCCTCGGTGGGCTCGCAGGACCGGATCGCCGCCTCGCGCGATCTGTGGCCGCGCACCCACCTCTGGGCGCGCGCGGGTCGGGTCGGCCCGCTTCCGGACGTGGTGGCCTGGCCCTCGTCGCTCGAGGAGCTGTCTGCGCTGGTGCGCCGCTGCTCGCAGCTGTCGGTCCCGGTGGTGGCCTACGGCGGCGGGACCGGCTCGGCCGGCGCGGTGGTGCCCCTCGCCGGCGGCGTCGCGGTGGACCTCAAGCGGATGAACCGGCTCCTCGCGCTCGACCCCGAAGCGCGCGAGGTCGAGGCCGAGGCGGGCATCGTCGGCGAGTTCCTGGAGCGGCGGCTCCAGCAGGCCGGGCTGACGCTGGGGCACGCCCCCTACGATCGGCGCGCGGCGACGCTCGGCGGCTGGCTCGCGACGCGCTCGGCCGGCTGGTCGGCCGGACGCAACGGCCGGCTGGAGGACCTGGTCGCGACGCTCACCGCCGTGGACGGCCGGGGCGAGGTGCTCACCACACCGCGCCGGCCGCTGTCGGGCTGGGACCTCGCGCAGGTGCTTATGGGAAGCGAGGGGACCCTGGCCGTCTTCGCCTCGGCCCGGCTGCACGTGCTCTCCCGGCCGGAGGCCACGGTGTTCCAGGCCTGGCGCTTCGCCTCGCTGCGCGACGCGGTGGAGGCCACTCGCTCGCTCTTCCGCTCGGGGTTGCGGCCCGCATCGGTGCGCCTCTCCGACCCCTCGGATGCCAGTCCAGAGGAGAGCCCCGAGCCTGCGACGCCGGTGGGCCGCCGCGGCTCGCTGCGCCGGCGCTTCGACGAAGCGCTGGGGACGCCGCTCTCGCGCGTCCTCGCCCGGATGGCGACGGCCCGGCCGGGCGGCTTGAACGCCGCGGCCCGGGTGCTGCACTCGTGCGTGCTCGCGTTGAGCTTCGAGGGCCCGTCCGAGCTGTGCGAGCTCGAGGCCGAGGAGGCGGGCCGGCTGTGCGTGGCGGCGCGCGCCGAGGAGCTGGGGCCCGAGCCCGCCCGGCAGTGGCTGTCGCGCAAGTCGGCCGAGGACTTCGCCGTCAGCAAGGCCTGGGACGACGGGACCTTCGTGGACGCCATCGACCTCGCGGTCACCTGGGACCGGGTGCTCGAGGTGCAGCGCCAGGTGCGCGAAGCCATTGCCTCGCTGGCGCTGGTGCGCACCCGCATCGGCGCCGCCTGGGCCGAGGGCTGCTCGCTGGAGGTCCTCTTCGCCGCCTCGGCCGAGGACGTCGACGCCTCGGTGCAGCGGCACGACGAGATCTGGCGCAAGGCGCTCAGCGCGGCGCAGGCCGCCGGCGCCGCGGCGAGCCACCACGGCGGGGTCGGCCTGCAGCGCCTCAACGCCATGCAGGCCCAGCTGGGAGAGGGGATGCGGGTGGTGTCGGCGTTCAAGGCCACCTTCGACCCGCGAGGCATCCTCAACCCGGGCAAGCAGGGGGCGGCATGAGCGAGGCGGCGACCCTCCCTCCCGCTCCTCCGGCCGCGTCCGCGGTCGACCTCCCGGCCCTCGAGGAGCTGGCGCGCAAGCACGCTGGTGTCGCCACGCGGCTCGTGGGGGAGCGCGTGCTGCTCGTCCCGTCGACGCCCCGCGAGGCCGCTCGGGCGCTGGCTGCGCGCGAGAGCCTGGGCGAGGCCAGGGCCGCCGTGCTGGTCAGCCTCGAGGCCTTCGACCGGATCGAGCCGCCCGACCCGGTCTCCGGCACGGTTCGGGCGGGCGCCAACGCCTCGGTCGGGGAGATCGAAGCGTCCCTGCGGGGATGGGGACTGTCGCTGGGAGCGCTCTCTCCCCGGGCCCGCACCTTCGGGCTGCGCCAGTGGCTCGAGAGCCCCTACGCCGGGCTCCGGCCGGTCGCCGGCAACCGCCTGGAGTCCGCGGCGTCCCAGCTGACCGTGGCGCTGCGCGGCGGTGGCCTCTACGTCGGGCCGGCGACGGCGCGCTGCTCGCTCGGCCCCGGCATCGACCGCGCCTTCCTCGGGTTGGCCGGGCAGGCCGGCATCGTGCTGGAGGCCTGCCTGCGGGCGCTGCCGCGACCGGACGTGCAGGCCACGGTGCACGCCGCGGTCGACCGGCCCGAGGACGTCGCGGCGCTCCTGCGCGGCGCGCTGCGCGCGGAGATCCCCGTCGCCGAGGCCCAGGTGCAGCGCAAATCTCGCGGCTACCTGGTCGATCTGGTGGTGGCCAGCCACGCCTTCCGCGCCCGTCGCGACCGCACCGCGCTCGAGGAGCTCGTCGGGCACAGCGGCGAGATGCGGACCATGCGCCGGGTCTACGAGCGCGACTTCGCCTTCGAGGGAGAGCTGGCCTGGGAGCGGCTGCCTTTCGCCCTGGCGCAGTCGGGGCCGGTGGGGCTGTACCGGCTCTCGCGCGAGAGCCTGATCGTCGCCGCCGACGAGCCGGTGAAGGGCGCGGTGGATCTGTCCGCCCCGCCCGCGCCGCTGCCGGAAGCCTTCCTCGCCGCCCTGGGCCCGGCGCTGCTCCCCGGGCTGGCCCCGGAGGCCGCCTCGTGAGCCCGCTCGCCGACCACCGCCGCTCGCTCGCCTACTGCGAGGCCTGCCAGAAGCTGTGCACCTTTGCCTGCCCGGCCTCGGCCGCCACTGGCAAGGAGGCGCACACGCCAGGCGGGAAGATGACCGTCGCCCACCAGCACCTGACCGGCGCGCGGCGGCTCGACGACGACGGCGCGAGCGCGCTCTACGCGTGCACCTCCTGCGGGCGCTGCACGGCCCACTGCCGGCACGAGAGCCCGGTCGGCGCGGCCCTGTTCGAGGCGCGGGTCGACGCGGTGGAAGAGGGCGAGGCGCCCAGGGCGATCGAAGAGCTGCGCGAGCGGTTCAAGAGCGGCAACCCGTTCGGCGCCGACCTCGCCGCCTGCGCCCGCGCCATCTCTCGCGAGACCGAGGGGCGGGCCTTCTTCCCGGGCTGCACCGCGCTCGCCCGCGAGCCGGCGATGGCCCGCGCGGCGATGAACGCGGCGGCGGGCTTCGGGGTGCGGCTGACCTTGGCCGGGGTGAGCCGGCGCTGCTGCGGCTATCCCTTGTGGGCCGCGGGCCTGCGCCCGGAGTTCGAGGCGCACGCGGCGGCCTTCGCCAAGGAGGCGGAGGATCTCCTCCGAGCTGGTGGTGAGCGACCCCGGCTGCGCGGTGGCGCTGACGCGGGCCTACCCCGAGGCCGGCGTGCACCTCAAGCCCAAGGTCGTGCTGCTCGTCGACCTCTTGGCCGACCGGCTCGAGTACGCCTTCGGGCGCGCGCCGCTGCGCATGGACGTCACCTACCACGACGCCTGCCAGCTCGGCCGGGTGCTGGGGCGCTACGAAGGCCCTCGGCGGCTCCTGCGGGCGGCGGTGGGCGACTTCACCGAGGCGCCGGAGCATCACGAGGACGCCGGCTGCTCGGGAGGCGGCGGGCTGCTGCCGCTGACGATGCCCGAGGTGGCGGTGGACGTGGCCAGGCGCCAGGCCGAGGCGATGGAGCCGGTGGGCGGCCAAGGGCCGCAGCGGATTGTGACGGGCTGCCCGTCGGCGTGCCGCAACTTCCGGCGGGCCGGCGTCGATGCGATGGAGCTGTTCACGGTCCTGGAGCGCTGGGTCGCGGCGCGCGACGAGGACCTCGAAGGCTGAGCGGGAGGCAGAGCGCATGGCCCAGCTGAAGACGTTCCTCGTCGTCAACCCGAAGAGCGGCAACGGCACCACTGGCCGGCACTTCGACGAGATCGCGCGGGAGGTCCGCGCCGCCATCGGCGAGTTCGGGCACGCCTTCACCGAGCGCCCGGGCCACGCGGTGGAGCTCGCCCGCCGCGCGGCGGAGGAGGGCGCCCAGTGCGTGGTCGCGGTGGGCGGCGACGGGACCACCAACGAGGTGGTCAACGGGCTGCTCGACGAAATGGGCTCGCTGGTCCGTCCGGGCGTGGCGCTGGGGGTCGTCCCGCGGGGCACCGGCGGCGACTTCCGCAAGACCTTCGGCTGGGGCGCGAGCCTGCCCGAGGCGGCGTGGCGGCTGCGCGGCGAGTCGGTCAAGGCCATCGACGCCGGGCGCATCACCTTCACCGGCCACGACGGCGCGACGCGCTCGCGCTACTTCGTGAACATCGCCTCGGCCGGGGTCTCGGGCCTGGTGGATCACGAGGTGAACCGGGCGAGCAAGGCGCTGGGCGGCAAGGTCAGCTTCGCCATCGGCTCGCTCAAGGCGCTGTGGCGCTACCGGGACGTCGCGATGAAGGTGAGCTTCGACGGCGGCCCGGAGCGGACGGCGCCCTCGACGCTGGTCGCGGTGGCCAATGGCCAGTACTTCGGCGGCGGCATGTGGATCGCACCCAAGGCCATCCCCGACGACGGCCTGTTCGACGTGACCTCGTGGAGCGGGGTGAAGCTCTCCGACTTCGTCTTCAACAGCAAGGCCATCTACGACGGCAGCCACGTCGACCTGCCCAACACGCGCTGCGAGCGGGCCAAGACGGTGCGCATCGAGGCCGAGGGCGGGGCCGAGGTGCTCCTGGACGTCGACGGAGAGCAGCCCGGCCGGCTGCCGGCGACGCTCGAGCTCCTGCCGCTGGCGCTGCGGTTGAAGGTCGCGCCCAGCACCTGAGCGGCCATCCACCGCGATCGACCGCCAAGGTCGCCAAGGCTGTGGGGGCCAAGGAACCCGACTCGCCGCCAAGACTCGGCGCCTCGGGCTCTGCGACGCGGCGCTTGACCCGAAGCCCGCAGCCCGAAGCCCGCAGCCCGAATTGACCGGGGCCCGGCGCGGTCCGTACAGTCGGGGCCGAGCGGTGGCTGAACGAGGAGGAGAGATTGATGCGCGGCCTGGTGATGACCCTGGCGATCCTGCTGTCGGCTCCAGCCGTTGCGGGCGAGATGGTGCCGCTGGTGAGCGAGGCGAAGCTGGCCGAGCTGTGTGCGGCGCTGCAGCCGGCGGAGCGGCAGGTCTTCAACGGGACGGCGACCGCCAAGGCCCAGTCCAAGGCCGCTTACGAGAAGCAGCACGAACAGCTCAAGAAGACGACCTTCGTGCTGGAGCTGGCCTGGGGCGGCTTCACCATCGGCGAGTGGGACGAGGCCGAGAAGACGGTCACGCTCGCCACCGAGAAGCCCTTCCGGGCCTTCAGCGGTTCGCTGGCGCTCTTCGACGCCGGCCGCGAGGACATCGAGCTCGAGGCGGTCGAAGCGGAGCTCGCGACGCTCAAGGCGGGCCTGGCCAAGGGCACGCTCTCCCTGGCGCTGATGTTCAAGCCGGCCGAGGAGGAGGGTGCTCCCTGCGTGGTGAGCAAGGCCAAGAGCTACGCGTTCTCCATCGACCTGATGGGCGCCGAGCTGCGCGCGAACGGCAAGCCCGTCGCCCGCTCGACCAAGGACGACCTGCAGCCGCTGCCGACCGCCCATGGCAAGCCCACCGTCGAGGTCCGCACCGCCTCCCAGGACTGCTCGGAGTGCAATCCGGAAGTGGTCGACGGGGTGGGCAAGACGCTGCCCGAGCTGTCCAAGTGCTACGAGGCCGCGCTGGCCAAGAAGGCGACCCTCGACGGCTCGTACGTCTTCAACGTCAACTCCGGCAAGGGCGGCGAGCTCAAGGTGGGGACGGTCATCGCCGACAGCGTGGACGACGCCGGGCTGCTCGCTTGTGCCAAGGCGGCCATCGGCAAAGGCTCCTCCACCGCCAAGGGCGGAGTGGCCCAGGTGCTGGTCGAGTTCTCGCGCAAGTAGCGGCGGGGCAGGCCCCTCGCGCATTGCGTAAGGTATGTCAGTACCCATCAACATGGCCCCCGCCCTCGGGAGCTGCCGTCCGGGATCGAGGACGACGCCACCGTGACTGGGGCGTGTAGAATCCGCCGCCCATGGCGTCCCGACGGGAAATGAAGAAGCAGCAGAAGTCCGAGCAGGTGGGCGGCCCGACGACGCCGACCAACCCCTTGCTCGTTCCAGCCGTCGCCAGCGCAGCGCTGCTGGTCGTGGCCGCATTCGAGGGTGGGCCGCTCGGCTTCTTGCCGCACCTGCTCCGGTGGCCGCTGGTCGCCGCGGCGGCGTTGGCGTTCTGGCTGCCGCACCTGGGGAAGGTGCAGGGGAGGCTACCTCCCTGGGCGCCGATCGCCGCCGAAGCCACGAGCCTGATGCTGGTCTTCGGAACCTTCGTCCTGCTCAAGACGGTGGGCATCCACGGCAGCGACACCGACGAGAACATCTACTTCTACATGGCGCACCGCTTCGCCCAGGGGGCGGTGCCCTACCGCGACTTCTTCTTCGCCCATCCACCGATCCACTTGCTCGTGCCGACGATCGTCTTCAAGGTCTTCGGCTTCTCGCTGCCCTTGGCCAAGTGCATCGCGCCGACCGCGCAGCTCGTCGCCGCGGCCTGCCTCTACCTCGCGCTGCGCAAGGCCTCGCGGCCGATGGCGGTGCTCGCCGCGCTCTTCCACCTGACGGCCTACGAAGTGCTGATGGGCTCGACCGACATGGACGGCGAGAACATCCTCACCGCCTTCCTGGCCCTGGCGGTGCTCCTGGCCGTGCGCGGTCGCCCGCTGGCTTCCGGCATCGCGGCAGGGCTGGCGCTGGGCACGGGGATGTACGCGCTCGCCGGCGTCCTGGCGCTGGCGGTCGCCTTCGCCGGAGCGTCGCGCAAGGCGGTGGCCTGGTACGCCGCCGGCCTTCTGGGCTGCGTCGGTCTCTGGAACGGCGTCTTCGGTGCGCTCGGCGGGGATGGCTTCGTCGACGGCGTCTACCGCTACCACTTCGCCAAGGCCGCCTCGGGCGACCACATCTCGCTCTTCTCCTCCGCCAACCCCATCACCTTCGTCTCTGCCTACCTGCACGACCTGCGGGTCTTCCTCTCGAGCCGAACGTTCGGCAAGTCGGCGTACTGGCACGCCTCGCTCTACGTCGCCGCGCTCCTGGGCCTGGCCCTCGCGATCGGGCCGGCGCTCGCCCAGCCGGCCGGGACCGGGCCGCTGCGCAAGGGCTGGCGCAAGCTCCTGGGCGCCATGCTCTCGGGGAGCCCGCAGGGGCTCGCGCTGCTGGGCGGCCTCGCCGGGCTCCTGTTCGTGCTGCAGTGGGCGGCGCTCAACGAGGTCTACGACTTCTACCTCGTGCCGCAGATGGTGCTGATGGCCTTGCCCGCGGCCTGGGCCTTCCTCTGGATCGTCGAGCGCGGCGCCGGGGCCAAGGACCTCAAAGAGCTGGCGCTTTCGGGTCTGCTCGCCGGCGCCTTCTGTCTTCACACTCCGCTGGGCCACGCGCTGCACGACGGGCTCTTCCCGGAGGAGCTGCGCGACCGCGGCCAGACGGCGAGCTACACCTGGCGCGACCCCATCGCCTTCACCGGGCCGGCGCAGCTCGCGCGCGCCCTGTTCTTCCAGGACCAGCGCCTCAAGGGCGAGCCCAACCCGCCGTATCGGCACTACCTCTGGAACAAGTCGCTGGCCTTCTCGGTGGCGCCGGAGATCGCTGCCTACGTCGCGGCCAACAGCGCGCCCGACGAGACGATCAGCGGAGCGTCCACCTCGACCCCGCTGGTGGCGCTCTTGGCCGGCCGCCGCATCGCCGGCGACGAGGCGGACACCAACAACAAGCGCTTCCGCAGCGGCCTGCTCACCGCCAGGGCCTACTGGGACGAGGTCTGCGCCGACAAGCTGCGCTTCGTCTTGTCCCTGCCGCGCTCGCGCTTCTCGTCCGAGTACATGGAGACCGACCCCACCGTGAAGCGCTTCTTCGCGCGCGACCGGGTCTTCCAGGACCCGCTCTTGAGGCACTTCCGGTCGGAGTCGTTCCAGCTCTACCGCCGCCGCGACGGGGTGGGGCCCGTCCCCGAGGGGCGCGTCTGCGCCATGGCCGAACCGTGACCCTTGCCTGGGCTGCAACCCCGGGAGATCATTCCCCCCAATCCGCCCTGGAGCCCGTATCGAACCGAAGCGACATATCCCGCGCCTGAGGACGACGCTCCCCATCCGGCTGCCCGACGGGTGGTCGGGCGAGGTGGTCGACCTGTCGGCCTCCGGCTTGCGCGTGCGGACGATGGCGGTCATCCCGGTCGAGACCGTCATCGACGTGAAGATCGAGCACCGCGGCCACCTGATCCCGGCGCGCATGACCGTGGTGTGGGCCGAGCCGCCGAACTTCGACGTGGGCGAGCTGGGCGAGCTCGGCCTGCAGGTCGCCGAGGTCTCCGAGCCGTATCTGCAGCTGGCCGCCGAGCTGTTCGCCAATGACTGAGGTGCGCGGGAGCCGTCGGGCGCGCACCGCCGCCGGCCTCGCAGTGCTCTTCGCGGCCGGGTGCGCCACGGCCGTCCCGCTGCAGACCGCCTCCACCGTCGATCCCGGCGTCGTGCGGCTCTCCGGGCAGGTGACCAGCTCCCCCTGGTGCACGGTCAGCGGGAGCTGGGGAAGCTGCGCTCTCGCGCCGGGCAACCACAGCCTCGGCTTGCCGGAGCTGCGCCTGGCCGGCCGTGTCGGAGTCCACGACCGGGTCGACGTGGGCCTGAGCGCCTTTGGCACCCTCGTCCCCGGCGCCGGCTGGCGCTGGGGCGCTCTGGCCGACGGCAAGGTCGAGGTCTGGCGCCAGGAGATCGCCCCCGGTCGCAAGCACGTGCTCTCCGCGGGCCTCGGGCTGGGCTACACCCGCCTCGACGACACGCGCGGCGGAAAGCCACAAGACGAGAGCTACCAGCAGATGGACGTCGTGGTTCCGCTCCGCTACGGCTACCAGTTCCAGGGCGTGGAGCTCTTCGCCGGCCCGCACTTCGTCGAGCGGATCTCGTTCGACCCTCCGGGAATGAAGGGCGTGGCCGAGGTGCCGTGGCTGGGACTGAGCGTCGGCCTCATCACCCGCGGCCGCGCGAAGGTCGGGGTGGGGTTCTCCTACGAGGCGCCGCTGCGCTACTTCGACGCCGGGGTCTTCAACCTGACCGCAGGCTTCTTGTTCGACCTGGGCGGCAACGGCGTGGCGCGGCCGCAGGGCGACCGCGACCCCGGTGTCAGCAAGTCGCCGGTTCTCGAGGCGGAGCGGCCCACCCCGAGTGGCTAAGCGCCGGGTGACGCTGGGGAAAATGGAGTCTGGTCGTGGCACGTGGCTGGCACGGTTCGCCCCGTGGTCCGCAGAGAGGGAAGAGCCGATGACAGTCCGCGTCGAATCCTGGTGGCTGGCGCTGCTGGCGCTGTTGGGCCTGGCCGGCTGCCAGAACAACGGCATCCCCAAGCCGGAACCGGTTCAGCAGGCCATCGCGCTCGAGTCCTTCGACGACTGCGCGGCGCTGGAGAAGTACTTCGAGGACCGCGCGGTGCTGGCGATGCGCGCTCGCCTGACGATGCGCGCCGAGACCGACGAGAGCTGGCAGCTCGGCTTTGGCGCAGGCGCTCCGACGGCGGAGGCGGCCGATGGCGCTGCGGCCAACTCGGGCAGCGGCCCGGCCAAGTCCACGTCCTCCAGCCCCAGCGCCTACACGACGACCAACACCCAGGTCGAAGGCGTCGACGAGCCCGACTTCGTCAAGAACGACGCGACGCACATCCTGGTGCTCTCGGGACGGACGCTGTTCGTCAACAAGAGCTGGCCCGCCGACCAGCTGGTCACCATGAGCAAGGTCTCGATCGAAGGCTGGCCGCGGGAGATGTTCCTCGACGAGCAGAGCCGGGTCGTCGTCTTCTCGCAGGTCTACCGCGCTCTCGACTGGGCCGCCGACGAGTACGCCTGCAAGGCCGGCGCGGAGGCGTACGCGGGCGTCTGCGACCACGACGCCCCCAACACCCTCAAGGTCACCGTCATCGACCTCGCCGACGACACCGCCCCGGCCGTCCTCCGCGAGGAGTACCTGCCCGGGACCTATCTCTCGGCGCGGCGGATGGGGGCCGTGGTCCGCGTGGTCACGAGCGACCCGTTCCGCTGGCCCGCGGGCGTGCGGTTCTCGCTGAACGCGACCGAGGCCGTCCTCCACGACAAGGCGCTCCGGGTGAAGGCCTTCGAGGCGCTGATGAACGAGAACGAGACGCTCATCCGCGCCCAGACGCTCGATCAGTGGCTGCCGGCCGGCGAGCGCAAGCTGGCCGGCGGGTCCTCGGTCGCCATCCCGGTGGTCTGCTCGGAGGTCCAGCGGCCCAACGGTCCCACCGAGCTCGGGATCCTGACGGTGGCGACGCTCGATCTCGGCGACGCCACGGCGCCGGTCGGGCGGACCTCGCTTCTCGCCCGGGCGGACGAGGTCTACGCGTCGGCCTCCTCGCTCTACGTCGCCAACCAGCACTGGTGGTGGTGGCCCGAGGTCGGCCAGAAGAGCTGGACCTACGTCCACAAGTTCGACCTCTCGAGCCCTCAGAAGGCGGCGTACCAGGCCTCCGGCGTCGTCGAGGGGCGGATCGTCGATCAGTTCTCGATGGACGAGCACCAGGGCTATCTGCGGCTGGCGGTCATGCGCGCCGAGCGCATCCCCGTCGCCAACCAGTGGTGGGGGCGCTGGCAGACGAGCAGCAGGGTCGTGGTGCTCGCTCAGCGCGAGGACACGCTGCAGCTCGTCGGCGAGACCGACGACCTGGCCTCGGGCGAGCAGCTCTTCAGCTCCCGCTTCATCGGCGACCACGCCTTCCTGGTCACGTACCGGCAGGTCGACCCGCTCTTCGCCATCGACCTCTCGGACCCGGCCAACCCGCGGCAGGTCGGGGAGCTGAAGGTGCCGGGGGTGTCGACCTACCTGCACCCGATCGACGAGAGCCACCTGCTCGCGGTCGGGATGGGCGCTGACTGGGCGGTGAAGCTCTCGCTCTTCGACGTCGGCGACCTCTCGCAGCCCAAGGAGCTGTTCAGCACCACGGTCGGCACGGTCTTCGGGGACAGCGAAGCCACCTACGAGCACAAGGCGTTCAACTACTTCGCCGGCAAGAAGCTCCTCGCCATCCCGTTCTTCGACTGGACGCAGTCGACCAACACCGCCGGCAGCTTCTGGACCGGATTCCAGAGCAGCCTGCGGGTGTTCAAGGTCGACCCCGCGACGGGCATCCACCCGATAGGCCAGGTCGATATGACCGACGTCTTCGAGCGCGGCGGCAGCGGCTACTGCGGCTGGGACTGGTACTGGAATCCCGGCGTGCGCCGCAGCGTGCTGGCCGGCGACTTCGTCTACGCCATCTCCGACGCGGGCATCCGCTCCGCGAACGTCGCCGCGCTCTCCTCGCCCCTCAAGACCGTGCTCTTCGACCAGCCGTCCCGGTAGGAATCCGGCGGATCCAAGAAGCCTCGAGCGGTAGCGGGCTAACAGCAAGTTCCTGTCACTGGCACCGCCCCCTGAAGCCGTGCTTCTCCTGTCATGTCCAGGGGTTGAGTGGTGCGCCGCCCCCTGTGGAGTGCGGCACGGCCAGTGCAGAATCCGCCGCCTTTTTGGCACCTTCGAGCTGGAGACGACATGGCGACCTCTTCCGCACCAGGCTTTGGCACTCGAATCGCGGTCTTTGCCCTTGGGGTCGTCGGCTGCTGGGGAGCGGCGCAGGCGGTCCCGGCGCGTCCGGCTCCCATCGCGTTGACCAACGCCGACGGCTCGGTGGTGATGGGGCGGATGTTCGGCGACGAGCACCTCTCGTGGGTCGAGGACCTCAGCGGCTACGCCATCGCCTACGAGAAGCAGAGCGGCACCTGGAACTATGCGCGTGAACGCTCCGACGGCCGGCTGGCCCCGACCGACCTGCGCGCGGGCCGGGTGGATCCGGCGACGGCTGGCCTCCTCCCGCACCTCAAGCCGAGCAGCGACGTGGTCAAGGAGGCGCTGGCCCGCCGGCACTCGGTGCAGAAGCTCGACCGCGACCGCGTCGCCCGCTCGAAGACGACCCGGGGCCTGGGGGCCCCGCGGACCGTGAAGAACCTGGTCATCCTCGTGAAGTTCAGCGACCAGACGCCGCACTTCCAGCCGTCGAGCTTCGAGCCCGTCTTCAACGGCCTCAAGGACTCCGTCCACGAGTTCTACAGCGAGATCTCCTACGGGCAGTTCGACATGACCTCGGTCATCGTTCCGTGGGTCCCGCTGCCGCACAACGCGGCGTACTACGCCTACAACGACCAGGTCCCCAACGGCCGTCCGGATCTGATGCTCGAGGACGCGGTCGCCTACCTGAATTCGCAGAACTTCGACTTCATGCCATTCGATTCGAACGCCGACGGGTACGTGGACGCCGTGGACGTCATCCACTCCGGCCGGGCCTACGAGAACACGGGCAACGAGAACTACATCCATTCGCACTACGCGCCGTACGACGGCTACTACTACGTCAGCCCCGCGACCCACGAAGGGCTGCGCTTCACCGGCTACCACACCGAAGCGGAGTACGGTCCGAGCGGCGGCGAGATCACCCAGATCGGCGTCATCTGTCACGAGACCGCGCACTTCTTCGGCGCGCCCGACCTCTACGACTACGGCTACGACTCGGCGGGCCTGGGCCTGTGGAGCCTGATGGCCGCGGGGTCCTGGGGCGGCAGCGGCATGAGCGGCGACCGGCCTTCCCACCCCGATGCCTACTCGCGGATCATCCTGGGCTTCGCGACCTCGACCACGCTCGCGCAGGACCAGGCCGGCAATCGCCTCACGCCGGTGGAGGCGGGGCCGAACATCCTCAGAATCGACAAGGACATGCCGGGCTACGAGTACTTCCTGCTCGAGGACCGGCAGCGCCAGGGCTACGACCAGTCGGTGCCCGGCTCGGGGCTGCTCATCTACCACGTCGACGAGAGCCGCTACGACGAGAACGACCAGAACGACTACCTCGTGGACCTGGAGCAGGCCGATGGCAAGCGCCACCTGAACAAGAACCCCTACGCCACCGGCGACGCCAACGATGCCTGGCCGACCACCAGCAATAAGGACTTCGGGCCGTGGTCCACGCCGAGCAGCAAGCCGTACCCCATTCCGGGCCAGCCCGCGCCGCTGGGGTCGATCCGGATCACCAGCATCACCCGCGACGGCGTGGACATCACCTTCGACGTCGCCTTCAAGGAGCCGCAGCTGCAGGGCTCGACCTGCGCCGACAACAAGGACTGCACCACCGGCTTCTGCGTCGACGGGGTGTGCTGCGACCGCGCCTGCACCGGGGCCTGCGAGGCCTGCAGCGTGGCAGCGGGCGCGGTGGTCGACGGCAGGTGTTCGTCCGTCGATAGCCTGCCCTGCGATGACAAGACGCCCTGCACCGAGAACGACATGTGCGTCCAGGGCGTCTGCAAGGGCACCGCCAAGGTCTGCCCGCCCGCCGACGGCTGCAACGAGGCCGCCGTCTGCGAGGCCACGACCGGCCTCTGCATGAGCAAGCCCAAGATCGACGGGACGGGCTGTGTCGACGGCGACGAGTGCACCACCATCGACTCCTGCGTGGCGGGCGTGTGCGTCGGGCACGACCCCCGCGTCTGCGAGCCGGCCGACGCCTGCCACCTGGCGGGGACCTGCGCGCCAGAGACCGGCGAGTGCAGCAGCCCCATCGCCGACGACGGCACCCCGTGCGGCGAATGGTCCACCTGCCAGGACGGCGTCTGCGTCGAGAAGCTCCCCGGACCCGACGCCGGCACTCCGCCCGAGCCCCCGAAGCCCAGTTCCTGCGGCAGCTGTGCGACCGGCGGGGCAGGGGTCTGGCCGCTGCTCGGCCTCCTCCTCGGCGCTCTCGCCGTTCGGCGAAAGACCCTCGTGAATCGCTGATCCGGCTCGCGGGCGACCCGAAGGTTCAGGCTCCAGGAAAGCATAGGAACGTCAACCGGTTGGGCGGCAGTGTGACCGCAGTCACACGGCCGCCCGCATCCTTAGATCACTCGGCAGGGACTTGCCGGAGTGACTCTATCCAGAGATACTCCACCGAAATAGTGCATGACAGACACTCGTAATGAGTGTAGATGTGCGCGGATTCGTTACACGGAGGAGGTCTCGGATGGCTGGAAATACGAAGAACGGAAAGACCGCTGCTGGCTCCACGAAGAAGGCCGCCGAGAAGGCGCCCGTGGCCAAGGCAGCCCCTGAAGTGAAGCCTGCTGCGGCCAAGCCCGCCGACGCCAAGCCCGCACTCAAGACCGCGGCTCCCGCCGCCAAGCCGGTGGAGACCAAGCCGGTCGCGCCCGCGCCCAAGGCCGAGGTGAAGCCCGCCGCTCCCGCGCCCGCGCCCAAGGTCGAGGCCAAGCCGGAGCCCAAGGTCGTCGAGAAGGTGCCCGCCAAGCCCAACGCCACCGTGAACTTCGGAGCCGGCTGGAAGCAGACTGTCGAAGGCGAGCTCGTCTCCGGCGGACAGGTCACCCTGAGCTACGACCCGGGCCGCGCGCAGCTGCGGCACGAGAACGGCACCAAGCCGGCGTGGGGCGTCCAGGCGTTCGTGAAGCTGGTCCCGGGTGGCCAGCTCGTCGAGCAGCCGGCGGTCGACTTCAACGGCAGCGGCGCCAAGGCGCGCCCGGTGACCGTCGAGCTGCCCAAGGGGACGACCGAGATCCAGGTCTGGTTCAAGAACTGGGCGGCCGCCGACAAGCCGGGCGAGGCCTGGGACAGCAACTTCGGCCTCAACTACAAGTTCTCGGTCCGCGCGTAGCCCCAAGCCAGGCCTCACGCACAACCAACCTTCGCCCCGGCGGAAAGTGCCATTCCTGGCGCTCTCGTCGGGGCGATGTAACATGGCGCCGCGGCGCGAGGGGGCGTCGCGGAGGTTGACCATGTCGCGTCTCGCCGCCTTTGCCGCAGTCATCTTCCTCGCTGGCTGTATGGGGCCGCAGGGCGAGAACACAGCCACGGGCAGCGTGAAGGGCGTGACGTTCGAAGACGACGAGGTCTATGCCGTCTACAACGTCAAGGGCAACCCCATCCTCCAGGACCCGCTGGTCATCCTCATCAGCAACGACCCCGACGCCTGCGCGCATCTCGAATACGGCTCGACCAACGCCGAGCAGCCGTTCCTCAAGCTCGAGGACGGCACCCACGCTCCGTCGATCTGGGTCAAGACCAACGACCACACCGACATCCTCACCGACATGCGCGGCGTGGGCGACGACCTGTACGCGCGTCTCGACTTGGGGGCACCGGCGGACAGCGAATGCGCCGACGAGCCGTGCGAGGGCAAGTGGCTCACGGCCTCCAAGGGCACGTTGGAGATCAACGCCAGCTCCAACCCCAGCGACGACACGGGCTGGGCTGCCGGCTCGTACTACCTGACCTTCCAGGGCGAGCAGCTCTCCGGCAGCTTTCGCGCCAGGCCCTGCAGAGACATGAAGATCGCCGGCTGCAGCACTGCCGGTGGCTCGGCCATCCCTGCGCTCGGCCTGCTGGCGCTGGCGCTGCTCAAGCGGCGCGCTCGCCAGTAGCACCGCCCTTCGTCGAGTCGCCGTTCCCAAGGTCGCCGCTCCCCGGCAAGCACACGTTCGTGCTCCAATCGCCGGCATGCTTGCACTGGCCCAACACGGCTTGGCGGTTCTCGGGGCAGTCGTGGCGCTCGCGGCGCCGCAAGAGGCCCTGCTCGCCCGACCTGCCTCGCCTGCGGTGAGTCTGGAGCTCGCCAAGTCGGTGCTCTTCGAAGCGGACCCTTTGAAGAGCGCACCGGCGTGCAACGCGGAGTTGGCCGAGCGCGAGCAGATCGACTGCCTGCTGCAGGCGCGGTTCGCCAGGGACCCGAAGGCCGCCAGGTTGGCCGCCGCGCTCTTTCAGCAGACCGGCACGGTGGTGGGTTTGCTCCCCGAGCAGGACTTCGACGGCGGCTACCGAGGCAAGCTCCACTTCGTCCCGCGCCTGCCCGTCGCCGAGCAGCGCAAGCACCTGGAGTGGGTCGCGGCGGCGCTGACCGAGTACGACGAGCTCTTCCAGAGCCTCGAGACGCGCCTGGGCAAGCCGTTGCCCTACCGCTGGAAGTCGCTCGAGCTGCGCTTCTTCGAGTCGGTGAAGGCGCGCACGCCGTCGGCCTGGGCCAGCGGCTGGAACGTCAGCTACAACGTCGCGGGCTCGCTCTTCTACTCGGCTGCCGGGGTGCGTGAGACCCTGTTCCACGAGCTCTTCCACCTGAACGACTTCGACCGCGGCGGCTGGTCCAAGCAGGCGCTCTCCGAGGTCTACGACCGCATCGTCGCCAAGTGCGGGACGGCGGTGAAGTGCCTGGCCCCGTACTCGCCCGACCGCATCATCGTGAAGGTCAAGGGCGGCACCTACTACGACTTCATGCCGCAGAACGGCGTGCAGGAGTACGCCGCCGACGTCGCCAAGCGCTGGTTCGTGGAGCACCGCGCGCTGCGGGCGGGCCAGAAGGTGGCCCAGCCCTTCAAGTGCCAGACCCCCGAGAACGCCGAGGCCTGGAAGCTCGTCGTCGGTGAGTTCTTCGGGGGCATCGACGACGTGCCGGCGTGCAAGGACGCGAAGTAGGCGCTCGGAAGCTGCCGGTCCATCGCGTCCATGCCGTCCATCCCGTCCACGATCGACTGTGCTGTGCCGCACGCTGTGCGGCGCGCCACCCCAGCAACAGGCCCCGCTTTGCCGGACCTGCGCTAAAGACGCGCCCCACCTTTCACCAGGAGGACGCGCGAGATGGCGACGGAGGCGGTGACGGCTTCGAAGGTGCGGCAGGCCCTGGAGCAGTTCGGCACGCAGTCCGAGAAGGCCCTAACGGCGCTCGAGGCGATGTACGCCGAGTCGGTGGTGTTCCAGGACCCGCTGCAGAGGGTGGTGGGCAAGGGCGAAGTCCTGGCCATGAACCGCCGGTTGGCGCAGCGCTACAAAACCCTGCGGTTCGACGTCTCGCGCGCCGTCCAGGCCGGCGACGAGATCTTCCTGACCTGGACGATGGAGCTGTGCGCGCCGGTGAAGTACGAGGGCACGACCCACCTCGAGCTCCAGGACGGCCTCATCGTGCGGCACCGGGACTACTGGGATCTACTCGGCAGCTTCGTCGATTCGATCCCAGTGGCCCGGGTGCTCTACCACTCCATCCTCAAGCGCTTCGCCTGAACCGCGAGCGGACGACGGCCAGGGCCACTCCGACGATGGGTGCGAGCCCGGCCAGGGGCGCTCCGGGCGCGGTCGAGCCGCCGCCGCACCCGCCGCCCTGAGCCCCGGCCTGCGCGGAGGCTCCCGTCGAGCTCGAACCCGTCGTCGAAGAGCCACTCGTCGCAGGCCGGGTGGCGCTGGCCTGCGGCTCGGTGGCGCCGGGCTTGCCGCCGCCCAGCTCCTCGATGCGGCGCGCCAGCTGGCGCCTCGCGTTCTCGATGGCCGAAGGATCGCTCTGGTCCGCCGAGTACAGGTTGGGCAGCACCTGCGAGGCCACCTTCTGCGCCAGTTCCGGGTCGCCCAGCTTGGAGACGAGCTCCAGGTACTCGAAGTCCTCGATGCCCTCGCGGATGAGCTTGAGCCGGATGGAGGGCAGCGGCACGTCGCTCGTCCCGCCGATGGCGGCCGGGGTCCCCGGGTAGAAGAGAGTCCCGTCGCCGTTGCCGTCGAACATGCGCTGGTTCTTCCAGGCGTCCTGCGAGTAGGCGCCGACGGTCTCGTAGTACAGCTCGCCGGTGACCTTCTCCCTGAAGTCCGCCCACTGCATCAGCCGGTTGCGCACGCCGGGGACGTCCACCATGTAGCTGGGCCAGCTCTGGCCCGCCTCGCCGCCGCCGAACGAGCAGCCGTGGCTCATGCAGCTCTGGTAGGTCCAGAGCCGCTTGGAGGGCGCCGCAGCGAGGAAGGCGTCGTACTTGGACCGCTGGTCACCGACGCGCTTGCCCGAGGGGCCGTCCAGGTCGTTGACGATGGGCACCAGCGTGTCGAGCCGGTCCGCGAGCCCGTGCTCGGTCGCGTCGTCGATGTTGGTGGTGACCAGCGTGCGCAGCGACGGGTCGGCGGCCTTGGCCTGGTCGGCGCGGCCGGGGATGTCGGCCCAGTTCGAGCCGTAGGGGGGCTCGTCGGCGGTGTAGTCGAAGAGCCGGTCGAACCAGCCCTTCTCGCGGAAGTGCGCCGCGAAGTCGCCGAAGGTGGCCTGGTCGCGCTGCCAGGTGTACTGGGCGGAGGTCATCTTGGCGCCGGCCAGCCGCGTGGCGGCGGTCCCGTCGAGCAGCGGCCCGAAGGCGGAGTCGAACGCCGACCAGTCGCCCTTCTGGCCGCGGACGATGAAGATGTTCGGCAGCGTGATGCGGTGGTCGAGCGCCAGCCGCCCGTACTTGCTCATCAGCTCCGCCGCCTTGCCGGAGGAGCCGCACTCGGAGTCGCCGGTGTGCGTCGAGCAGATGTTGCCGCTGAAGGCCAGGAACGCCGTCGACAGGCTCGGGGTGGAGGGGAGCTGGAAGCCGTACACGGTCAGCGAGACGACGACGTCCGCCGAGACGCCGCTGCCGTCGACGTGGACCGTGCCGCTGTAGGCGCCGGGCGTGGCGGTGGTCGGGACGAGCACGTCGACCCAGATGGCGCGGGACTCGCCAGCCGGCACGTCGAAGGGGAAGGCCTTGCGCGGCTGGCCGTCGATCTCGTCGATTGCCGGTACGAGCCCGTCGGGCCAGGTGCCGGCCTTGCCAATGGTGCCCGAGGGCTGGGAGACGTCGAGGTAGGCCACCCGGTACAGTTGGATGGCGCTCGCAGGGATGATCGAGCCGCCGGGGCCCCGCAGGTCGCTCGCGGTCGCGCGGACGCCGGTGACCGCCTCGCCGTCGGCGTGGACGACGACCTGGAAGGCCTCGAACTCGTTCTTGGCGGCCGCCAGGGTGATCGGGGTGGCGGCCTTGGGCGGCGTGCCGGGCTGGACCTTGATCGACGCCGACTCGGCATAGACCTGGGCCGCCAGCGCGCCGGTGGAGGGCAGCAACGCGAGGGCTGCCGCTACGATGGAGCCCACGCGCGCGAGCAGGCCCTTCGTGACGGAGGGCTTGAGGAGGGGAGGGAGGTTCATGGCCGGCTCAACAGGAGCCGGCGAGAGCCTCTTCCACCAGGGGCGTGCCGGTCAGGGCGCACGGCGAGAGTGCACCCGCGGTCATTGCACGCCCTCGAGCACTCGCCTAGCATCCTGGCCGCCGCGACGGCTGCGGGGGTGTCGAGCGAGTTCGCAGCCGGCCGCGAATAACCCGTCCAGAAGGAGGCCGTCACCGTGAACCGAGTGCTGCTGAGCGCGCTGGTCGCCGCCGTCTTCGTCGTTCCCGCCGTCGTGCGCGCCGACCCGCCCGCCCCGAGCCCCGAGGAGATCAAGAAGGTCGTCGACTACTACAACAACGGCAAGGACGCCGGCCCGGTGCTGGCGGAGTTCAAGCCCTGCATCACCGTCGACACCAAGAAGGGCAGCCCAACGGCGAATGACTGCACCGAGCCCGTCTCCGGCAAGGTGAAGAAGGGTACGCCGGTCTTCGCGTGGATGAACTTCCTGGTCCCGAAGGACGGCAAGTACGAGGACCTCGCGGTCCAGTGGAGCGTCGATGGCGTCGTGCGCACGACCCAGGACCTGTCGCTCAAGATAGCGGGCACTGCTATCCGCACCTACTACTCGAGCACCATCAACAAGCCGGGCAAGTGGGAGATCAAGGTCCTGCAGGGCACCAAGGAGCTGGGCAAGGCCTCGTTCGAGGCCGAGTAGCCCTCCGGACGAAGTGGACCGCGGGGCCGGAGGAGCGATCCTCCGGCCCTGCGCTTTTGCGGGTATCCTCCGCAGACTTTCTGCCGAGGAGGACGCATGGCAGCACGAATCATCGACGGCAAGGCAGTGGCGGCGAAGGTCCGCGCCGAGGTGGCGCAGGGCGTCGCGAAGCTCAAGCAGGAGCGCGGGCTGGTCCCCGGCCTGGCGGTGGTCCGCGTCGGCGACGACCCTGCCTCGGTCAGCTACGTCACCAGCAAGCGCAAGGGCTGCGCCGAGACCGGCATGGCCTCCACCGAGCACCACTTGCCGGCCAGCGCCACGCAGGAGGAGGTGCTGGCCGTCGTCCACAAGCTCAACGCCGACCCCAGCGTCCACGGCATCCTCGTCCAGCTGCCCATCCCCAAGCAGATCGACTCCGACGCGGTCATCGCCGCCGTCGCGCCGCACAAGGACGTCGACGGGTTCCACCCCATCAACGTCGGCAACCTCGCGCTGGGACGCCCCGGGCCCAAGCCGTGCACTCCGGCGGGCGTCATGCGCCTGCTCCAGGAGTACGGGGTCGACCCCAAGGGCAAGCGCGCGGTCGTCCTCGGCCGCTCGCTCATCGTCGGGCGGCCCATGGGCCTGCTTCTGCTCGCGGCCGACGCCACGGTCACCTGGTGCCACTCCAAGACCGCGGACCTGCCCGGCGAGGTCGCCCGCGCGGACATCGTGATCGCCGCCATCGGCAAGGCGGCGATGGTCAAGGGCGACTGGATCAAGCCCGGCGCGGTGGTCATCGACGTCGGCATCAACCGCAACGAGGCCGGCAAGCTCATCGGGGACGTGGACTACGCGGCCGCCGCCGAGCGGGCCTCGGCCATCACACCCGTGCCCGGCGGCGTGGGGCCGATGACCGTGGCCATGCTCCTCTCGAGCACCCTCGAAGCCGCGCGCAGGGCCAGCGCCTGACCGCACGTCGCCGAGGGGCGGGCGCCAGCGCACGCCGCGCCTTCGGGCGCTGGTTCTGGCGCCTACCGCTGTGGCAGAAGGCGCTCATCGCCGCGGTGACGCCGGTCTGCGTGCTCAACCTGGCGGCGGCCGGGCTGGGAAGCACGGCGATCTTTCCGCTCTCGCCGTTCTTCCTGCAGGAGAAGGCCATCGCGGTGGGCAAGAACCTCGCCCACCGCCCGCGCTGCATCCTGAGCGGCCACTCCGGGCTCGAGGCGCTGATCGACGCGGCGGAGCGCAAGCACGGGCTCCCGTCGGGGCTCTTCTCTGCCGTCGTGGAGGTGGAGTCGAAGGGCAGCTGTCACCGCATCAGCGCCGCGGGGGCGATTGGCCCGGCGCAGCTGACCGACGCCACGGCGAAGTTCCTGGGCGTCCAGGACCCGTACGAGCCGACGGTCGCCATCGACGCCGGCGCGCGCTACCTCGCTTCGCACCTCCAGCGCTTCGGCGACCTGCGGCTGGCGGTCGCGGCCTACAACGCCGGACCGGGGGCGGTCCGCGGTCGCGTGCCGCAGAACGGCGAGACCGAGTACTACGTCGAGAAGGTGATGACCGAATACGCGAAGCGGGCGCCGGTGCCGCCACCGGGCCCGCCTCGGAACCGCTGACACCCCGAGCTTGTCGAACGACACCCCGAGTTCTTCGAGTACCGCCGCCCCCGAAGCGTTCGAGGGGCTTAGAACTCGAACTTGTAGCCCAGGGCTCCGCTGAAGCCACCCAGGTTGCCGCGGACGTGGACCTTCGCAATCTTGGGATCCGGATCGTCGGCCTTGTCGATCTTCATGTAGCTGGCCCGGATCTCCAGGACGAGCATGCCCGGCCCCAGCGCCACTCCGCCGCCGACGAAGGCCGCCATGTCCAGCGGGATGTCGCTGATGTTGGCGGTGGCGCCGTTCATCGACGCCGTGCCGCTGACGACGGCCACACCGATCATGCCGCCGGCGTAGATGTCGATGGGGCCGACGCCCTGCTGGTAGGCGGCGCGGAACATGATCGGGATGAGGGTGAAGTTGAAGTCGGCGGTCTTCGCCTGGGTGGTGTCGCTCACTCCCGAGGCGAAGGCGGGAGCGTAGCCGGCCAGCACGCCCAGGCGGATGATGTGGAAGAGCTTGGCTTCGACGTTCAGCTCGAACTGGGGGCTGACGACCTTGCCGTAGTTGGTGAGCGCGCCGACGAGCAGGCCCGCGGCGACCCCGAAGTTGCCGCCCTTGGAAGCGGCCGCCACGGTGATGGTGCTCGCGCCGGAGAGGCGCTCGCCGCTGCCGGACTCGGCGTAGATGCCGAAGTCGCCCGTCTTGCCGTCCCTGGCGGGGACGAAGTCCGCGACGTAGGTCCCAGACTCCTCGCGGACGTTCTCGAAGGTGCCGTTCTCAGCCTTCAGGCTGATGCCGTCGGGCGAGATGACGTTGCCCTGGGAGTCCTCCACCTGGAAGTGGACCTTGACCGGCTCGCTGCCCTCGACCTTGGGCACGTCGGCGAAGGTGACCTTCGCCGCGCGCGGCTTCTTGACCGCCGGCTCGGTGGCGACGACCGCGGGCTTGGCCGGAGCGGGCGGGGCGGGGAGGACCATGCCGATCTTGGTCTCGGAGAAGACTGGCTTGACGCCGTTCTTCACGTCCGCGCGGATGGTGGCGATGTTCTCGTTGCCGTGGGCCGGGGGCGCGAACGTCGCGGTGAAGACGCCGGGGGAGAGGCTCGACCGGGCTGGTGATCGTCCCGACGTTGCAGACCAGCCCCAGCTCGGCCGCGATGGCCTTGCCGTTCGGGTCCAGGACCTTGAGGGTCAGCGTCGCCGACTGGCCGGGCTTGAGCGGCATCGGCGGCACGCCCGAGACCTTGATGCGCTCGACGTTGACCTTCCTGACGACCTCCACCTTCTCCGGCTTGTCCGCGGGCTTGTCGATGACAGGCTTGTCGGCCGGTTTGGGCTTGTCGGCAGGCTTCTCGACCTTCTCCACCTTCGGCGGCGGAGGCGGCTGGGCCGGCTTATCCGGAGGCGGAGCCTTGGGCTTGGGCTTCGGCTTGGCCGGCTTGGGCTTGTCCTGATCCGCGGTGAGCGGCGCGAGCGGATCATCTTCAGTGAGCGGCGCGAGGGGATCTGCCCCGGCGGCCGACGACGGCCGGGCAGCGAATACCAAACCCCCGATGACCATGGCGGAGAGGAGGGTACGCACGGCAGGGACTGTACCACGCCCGGAGAGAGGGCGAGCCACGGCGCGGCCGGACAATCGCCAGGAACGGGGCCAAGTTGAACACCTTTCGGCCCCAGTCCGTCTGCTACACTGCCGCACGAATTTCTCACCTTGAACGAGGTCTGCATGCTCGCAACGCTTGCCGCCGCCGCGCTCCTGACCGTCTCCGTCGTCGCCGAGGAGCCCCAAGCTGCCGCCCCGGCCCCGACCGAAGCCAAGGCCGCCGACGCGAAGCCTGCCGCGGACGCCAAGCCTGCCGCGGACCCCGCCAAGCCCGCCGAGCCGGCGAAGCCCGCCGCCGACGCCAAGGCCGCTCCCGCCAAGCCCGCCGTCGAAGAGGCCAAGTGGGAAGTGAAGGCCGAGTCCAAGGGTGTGGTCGTGCACTCGCGGCCCAAGGCCGGCAGCGACATCAAGGAGCTCAAGACCGTCGGCGAGATCGACTCTCCGCCGCCCGCCGTCTTCCGCGTCCTCACCGACCTCGAGGCCTACAAGGAGACGATGCCCTACACCGAGGAGAGCAAGGTCATCGAGACCGAGGAGGTGGGCGGCAAGAAGGCCTGGCACTTCTACTCGCTCATCAACGCCCCGCTCGCCAGCCGCCGCGACTACACCATCAAGATCGAGGACCAGTCCGACTGGCAGGACGGCAAGGGCTACATGAAGACCTACTGGGACATCTCGGCCAAGGGCCCCGCGCCCAAGAGCGGCGTGGTGCGCGTCAAGGTGAACCAGGGCAGCTGGATGCTCGAGCCGGTCGACGGCGGCAAGAAGACCAAGGCCACCTACTACCTGTTCACCGACCCGGGCGGCTCGCTGCCGACCTGGATCGCCAACAAGGCGAACTCCTCGGCCATCCCGGACATCTTCGTACAGCTGCGCAAGCTGGCGAAGGACCCCAAGTACGCCAACGGCAAGTAGCCGCCCGGGACCGGACCTCCTGATGCGCGATCGCACGCTCGTCGCCTTCGGCTTTGCGGGCGTCGTCGCGCTCCTGGCGAGCACCGTCACGCTCGGCCTGGTGCTCACCCGGTCTCCGGCCGCCGCCCCCGCCGCCGCACAGCCCCCGCGGGTCGAAGCCAAGACCTCGCCAGAGGCTGGCCGTCCAGCCGAGGCGGAGGCGTCACCGTGGCGCCTCGCTCCAGCCGGACTGGCCCAAGCCGTCGACGTCGCCTTCTACGCCGGCGCGAGCCTCTCGACCGACGGCCAGCAGGCGACCTTCGACTCGGGTGAGGGGCCCGCGCGGCCCGTCGAGGTTCCGGCGGCCATCCCAAGGGTCTTCGCGGCGAGCGGCCGGCTCTTCGCGGTCGGGGAGAACGCGGGCGCCCCGTTTGCCATCGTTCTCGCGCCGGGCGAGGAGGCGCAGGTCGTCCCGATGCCGTGCACGGTGACGAAGCTCTCGGGCGAGAACGGGATCCTCGCCGGGCTGTGCGCCGACAGCGGCCTGGCCCTGAGCGCGGACTCGGGCAAGAGCTTCCGCCCGGTTGCGGTCGAGCTGCCGGCGCCGCCCAACTCGCAAGACGTCGAGGTCGCCAAACGCCTGGAGGCGGTCGCGGTGAGCCCCGGCGGGGCCATCCTGTTCGCCTCGAGCCAGCGCTGGCAGTCGCAGACCGTCGGTGGCGCGCTGGCGTGGACCTGGGGGCAGGTGACGCTGCGGCCAGCGGGCTCGCGGGCCTTGAAGACCTCGAACGTGCAGGCGCTGGCGCGCACCGTGGGGCTGCACCTGTCGGGTGGCGCGGCGACGCTCGCCGGCCTGCAGGTGGTGCTGGGCGGGTCGGCGGAGGGCGAGGTCCGGCCGCGCCTCTACCGTGGCGCCGAAGGCGAGCCGCCGGTGGCGATCGGGACGGCGGGGCCGGTGTGTGGCACGGCGGCGACCGCCGCGGACGTGCAGGGCGTGCTGCTGGGGACCGAGGTCGCGGCGTTCGCTTGTGGGGATCGGCTGGTCTCGACGATGGACGGTGGCGCGACGTGGTCGGTGGACAGGACGCTGGGAAGGGTCGAGGTGCTGCGTGGGGGCGACATGCGCCTGTTCGCGCGCGCGGGCGAGAAGAGCTGGGAGCGGCGCTTCGTCGACCGTTCCGAGAATGGAGCGACGGCGGTGCGGGTCCCCGGCGCGGTGGTCCAGCGCAAGGACGGCGGCGTCGAGTCCGGGCCGGTGAGCGCGGCGTTCGGCATCCGGGAGCCGGTCGATGCCGGAAGCCCGGACGACGCAGCTACACCGTGAAGTCGTCGATCTTCCCTTCCTGCTTGAGGATCTCGAGGGCGGCCTTGGCGGCGGCCTCGCGCCCAGTGGCGCGCAGCTTCACCAGGAAGAGGGCGGGGTGGGGCTTGTAGCGGTCGAACTTGCGCGGCGTCGTCGGGATGGGCGCCACCTCGACGGCCCAGTTCTCGCTGATGTCCTGGGTGACGCGGACCTCGTGGTCGACTCCCTTGATCCGTGCGCGCGGCATGTCGGCTCCCTGCTCGAGTGAAGGCAGGAGTGAAGCCGAGCCCAGGCAGGCGGGTCAAGCGCCGAGGCGTTGGTCAGCGCTTCGACATGATCAGCACCAGGATGAGCGTGCAGACGGTGATGGCGATGACGAGCCAGCCGAACTCGTTGCCGTGGATGAGCGGATGAGGCTTGGCGGTCTTGAGGGAGGGCATCAGGCCCGCCTTCTGCCAGCGGTCGGAGCCCTCGCGCCGAATCTCGTCCTCGTCCGAGACGAACTGGCGCAGGTAGAGCGTGCGCAGCTCGGCCATCGAGTTGACGGTGAGCTCGCGACCTTCGCTGCGCACGTAGAACTTGGCCATCACCGCCTCCTCCGACTCGTCGGCCGCCCTTTGGGGAGAATCGCTCGCGACCGCTCGGCGTGCAACCGCCGCACCCGATTGGACAGCGGGCGGCGAAGCCTGGTTCCCGGTGCCTGCTTCTACTCGTCCGACGACTGCCTCAACCGCGCCTCGATCGCCTCGGCCTCGCCGTGGTCCAGGAAGAGCCCCCGGCAGGTCGTGCAGCGGTCCAGCCAGATGCCGCGCAGCGAGTTGAACTCGTGCGGCTCGAGCGAGGTGTGGCATCGCGGGCAGGTGCGCTCCCGCTCGTTCAGGTCCCATTCGCCGGTGGGCTTGTAGAGCCTGGACATCGCGACCAGGCCCGACGGGCGGTTGGCCAGCTGCTGCATCTCGCCTTCGTCGAGCCAGACGCCGCCGCAGTTCGAGCAGCCGTCGACGACCACCCCGCCCGAGTGGCCCAGCGCCATCGGGGCCCCGCAACCGGGGCAGGGGACGGTCGAGGCGTTGCGCTGGGGCAGGGTGCTGCGCACGGTCGCCGCCCGCGCGGGGATGGGGGCCGTCGCCTCGCCGAACAGCTCGGGGAAGAGTTGGGCGAGGTGCTGCGCCACCTCGTGGGCGCCGACGATCTCCTGGCGCGACATGAGGAAGCGCTCGAGCGCTCGCTTGAACGCCCGGCAGTCGGCGAAGCGGGCCTCCCGGTCCTTCTCCAGCGCCGTGGCGATGATCTCCCACAGCTCGTGCGGGCAGTCCGGCCGCCGTTCGAGCAGCGGCACCGGCGGCTCGTCGAGGATGGCCTTGATGGCCCGCGTCTCGTTGGAGGCCTCGAACGGCGAGACGCCCGAGAGCAGCTCGTAGAGCACGACGCCCAGCGCGAAGACGTCGACGCGCCGGTCCAAGGGGTCGTCCAAGAGCTGCTCCGGCGGCATGTACCAGACCTTGCCGCGGATGACGCCCGCCTGCGTGCGCCGCTGCTTGGCCATCGCCTTGGCGATGCCGAAGTCGGCCACCTTCACCGCCCCGGACTTTCGCAGAAGCACGTTGTCCGGGCTGATGTCGCGGTGGACCAGCTGCAGCAGCCGCCCGTCCTCCTGCGCCTCGTGCGCGAAGGCCAGGCCCTCGCAGGCGTCGGCGATGATGCGCGCGGCGACTCCGGGAGGCACCGGCATCCGCCTCTCGGCCGCCCGCTGGCAGAGCGTGCGCAAGCAGGGGCCGTCCACGTACTCCATGGCGATGTAGTAGCTGCCGTCCGCCTCGCCGAGGTCGAAGATCTGGACGATGTTCGGGTGGTCGAGCCGCGCCGCCAGCCGCGCCTCGTCCAGGAACATCTCCACGAACTCCGGGTCCTCCGCCAGGTGCGGGTGGATGCGCTTGAGCGCCACCGTCTTCTGGAACCCGCCCGGCCCCAGTACCTCCGCCAGGAACACCTCGGCCATGCCGCCCTTCCCGATCCGCTCGAGGAGGCGGTACTTCCCCAGCTGCAGGTCGTTGCGGTCGGCGCCGGGAGGCATGGCCGAAGCGAAGCGTCGCGACTACGGGAGCCGCTTCAGCATCGCCTGGTACGCCGGGGTGCTGCGGCCGGCGCCGGTGAGCTTCTGCGTGGTGATGACGGCCTCGATCGACTTGATGCGGTCGGCGGTGAGCGGGTGGTCGGACAGGTAGGCCATGAAGTCCGGGATGTTCCCTTCGCCGTCCTTGAGCGTCTGGAAGAACTCGACCATCGCCTTCGGGTCGTAGTTGGCCTTGGCGCTGGTGGCCACGCCCACCGCGTCGGCCTCGTTCTCGTCGTCGCGGCTGTTCTTGAGCAGCAGGCCCTGGCCCACGAGGCCCGCGCCGATCTGCGCGAGCATGTTCGGGTCCTTGCCCAGCGCGGCGTCGCTCAGGGACTGCAGGCCGTACGCCTTGAGCATGCGCTTGGCGATGTGGCGCTTGGTGACGTGGCCCACCTCGTGCGCGAGCACGCCCGCCAGCTGGGCCTCGTCCTTGGCCGCCTTGAGCAGGCCCGTGTGCACATAGATGTTGCCGCCGGGGATGGCGAAGGCGTTGACCGACTTGTCCTCGATGACCTTGAAGGTGAAGGTCCAGCCGTAGGGGTTCTCGGCGGCCTTGGCCACGCGCTGGCCCACCTGGTCGACATAGCGGGTCACCACCGTGTCGGAGACCACCTTCGACTTGCTCTCCACCTCGGCAGCCGTCTTGACGCCCAGCTCCTTCTCCTGCTCGACCGGCAGCATCACGTCGGCGGCGACTCCGCCCACCTCGTGGGCGAACTTGACGACGTCCCGCATCGCAGTGCCGGCGTCGGTGGTGGCGCACCCGGACAGCAGCGCGGTCAGGAGCAGAAGGCTGCGGCGCATGGTCGACTTCCTCCTCGGAACGAGTTCTGACACCCGGCTTCGCCCGGCGCTTCGCTTGGGACGAGCCCTCGAAAACCAGGCGAAGGCTTAGCGGAAAAGGAGCCCGTTTGCACGCCCCCGCGCAGCGGCGGCAGGGGCCAAACGGCCGTGGCCTCGCGCGGGCAAAGTCGCTACAGTGCGCGGGCTTTTTCGAAGCTTGTCGAGGGACTCATGGCGTTCAAGGACATCGTCGGCCAGGACCGCTGCGTCGGCTCGCTCGCCGCGGCGCTCAAGAGCGGCCTGTTGCACCACGGCTACCTCTTCGGCGGCCCCGACGGCGTCGGCAAGGAGCTGTGCGCTCGCACCCTCGCCCAGGCGGCCAACTGCGAGAAGGACGACGGCGAGGCCTGCGGCCAGTGCGGGCCGTGCAAGCGCATCGCCGGCCGCAACCACACCGACGTCGTCCTGGTGCTCCCCGAGGCGGAGATGATCGCCCGCGGCTGGGCCGGCCGCGCCGACTTCGACGGCACCCCGTCGCGCGAGATCAAGATCGCCCAGATCCGCAAGCTGCAGGAGCGCCTGGCGTTCAAGGCCCTGGAGGCCCGGCGCAAGTTCGCGCTCATCCTGCAGGCCGACGCGATGAACGTGCAGGCGCAGAACGCGCTGCTCAAGACGCTGGAGGAGCCGCCCGACGGCACGACGCTCGTCCTGGTCTCGAGCGCCCCGCATGCGCTGCTCCCCACCATCCGCTCGCGCTGCCTGAAGCTGGCCTTCGCGCCGCTGCCGCTGGAGATGGTGGCCCAGAAGGTCGTCGAGGCGAAGAAGGTGGACCTGGCGACGGCGCGGCTGTGCGCGGCGCTGGCCGACGGGAGCATCGGCGCCGCCATGGAGCTGGACCCCAAGGCGCTGGCGCGGCGCAAGGAGCTCCTGGAGCGGCTCGAGGCGCTCAGGTCGGGCGACGCCCGCGGGGCGCTCTGGTTCGCGGCCGACTTCGCCGAGGACCGTGCCGCCGCCGAGGCGCACCTGGACCTCATCTGCGCCTGGTACCGCGACGTCGCGCTCCTGGCCTCGGGCGGCGAAGAGGCCTCCATCGCCAACCAGGACCTCGCCGCGCTGGCGCGCCAGTCCGCCGGCCGGCTCGGAGCGGCCGAGGCCCTGCGCCGCATCGGGCTGTGCAACTCGGCCCGCACCACCCTCCGGTTCAACGCTTCGCCCAAGCTGCAGCTCGAGCAGGCCGCGCTGCGCTTCGTGTACAGGGACGCATGAGCACCGCCAACGACGCGCTCCTCAAGGAGATCGAGGCCGGCAAGGCGCCGCCCGTCTACCTCATCACCGGCGAGGAGTTCCTGGTCCGCAAGGCCTCCGACGAGCTGGTCGCCAAGCTCATCCCCAAGGCCATGGCGGGACTGAACCTCGCCATCCACGAGGGCAGCTCGCCCGCCGACGTCGCCCGCGACCTGGCGACCATGCCCATGTTCCGCGGCCGCAAGGTCGTGGTCGTCCGCGAGCCCGAGTTCCTGGCGCCCAAGAAGGGCCGCGCCGACGCGCTCAGCAAGATCAAGGAGGCGTGGACCGCCGGCCGCCGCAAGGTCGCCGCCAACCGCGCTCTGGCCCTCTTCGGCCGCGCGGGGTGGGGCCCCGACCAGCTCTGCGCGCCCGACCTTTCGGCCGTCTCGCGCGAGCTCGAGCTGGAGCTCGCCGACTCCGACGTCGCCTTCCTCAAGGAGGTCGGCAGCTTCTGCAAGGCCGAGAACCTCACCGCGCCCGAGGGCGACACCGGCGCGCTGGAGAAGCTGCTCGAGAAGGGCCCGCCCAAGGACCACCACCTGGTGATCGAAGCGGTGCACCTCGACTCGCGCTCGACCCTGGCCAAGCTGTGCATCAAGGTCGGGACGCTGGTGGACCGCAAGGTCGAGCGGGAGCTGCGCAAGCTCGACATTCACGAGACGGTCGTCGACTCGCTCGCCTCGTTCAAGAAGAAGCTCGAGCCTTCCGCCGAGAAGCTGCTCAAGGACCTGTGTGGCGGCAACATGCGCCTGCTCCAGTCCGAGCTGGAGAAGCTGGCCCTCTACGTCGGCGACGCGGCGATCATCCGGGAGGCGGACGTCGAGGCCATCGTCCGCCGCGCCCGCGAGGAGGAGTTCCGCGAGCTCTCCGACGCCCTGGGCGGCCGCGACCTGAAGGCGGCGCTGCGCTACCTGGACACGGCTCTGGATCAGGGCGAGGCCCCGCTGAAGATCCACGGGGCCGTGGCGAGCATCGTGCGCCGCATGCTGGAGGACCGGGTGCGCTGGAGCCAGCTGGGGCTGTCGGCGCGCGCCGGCAAGGGCGAGTTCGACCGCCGCGGGCTGCCCGAGCTGGAGAAGGAGGCGCAGGAGCGCGGGACCAAGGTGCCGCACCCCTACGTCGCCTGGCTCGGGTTCCAGTCCTGCATGCGCTTCGAGGTCCGCGAGCTGGTGGACGCGATGCTCGCCGTCGCCCAGGCCGACGTCTCGCTCAAGTCGGGCGGGACCGGCAAGCTCGTCCTCGAGTCGCTGGCGATGAAGGTGTGCACGCGGTCAGCCTGAGCGATCGGCCTGCAAGTCGCCGAGAACGACAGCACGGCGATTGGCCGGCACCCCCGAGCGTGATGAGGAGCCGGTTCGCGCGCTTTGTCGGCAAGAGCGGACCAGTCTTTGGCAGCGCCTCCTGGAGACTGAGCCGGCGATGAAGCGCCAGGCAGCCCTCTGGGCTACGCCCCGACTCATGTCACAAAGTAGCTGCCTATCTTCAGCAGCTCTCTCGGGAGCTTGAAGCATAGGCATGGAGCCCGAAGCCCGAAGTCCGGCTTCACCTACTGCGCCGACTCGCTCCACGAGATCTGCGTCAGCGGGCCGACCGACATCAGCGGCATCGCGTTCACCTGGAGGGTGAAGTTGCCGCCCAGCTCGACCGCCGTGGCGGAAGCGACCTCGGGGAAGCAGGAGGACTGGTTGGCCACCAGCAGCGGCGCCGAGAGCGCATTCGTGCCCTGGGCGCGGACCTGCTCGCCCACCGCCACGACGCCTCCGGTGCCGCAGCCGTCGAGCGCGGTGTTGCCTGTCTGGAACTCGAGGTCTCCGCCGGCGACCAGGATGGCTTCGAGGCCCGGCGGCGGCTTGAGCGAGTAGCCGTGGTTGTGCAGCACGACGCTGCCGCGCACCACCAGGCTCGCCGCCCACCCTGAAGGACAGTAGGGCATGTCCGCCGACGCCTCGAGCTGCAGCAGCCCGTCGATGAGCCACACCCCGTGCGGCAGGCGCGGCAGCACCGGTGGCAGCGGCGGAAGGCTCAAGGGCGTGGGCGCATAGCGATAGACCGCGTCCGAGACGGGAGAGGGCGGGCTCGGCGAACAGGTCAGCGTCCCCGTGCCGGAGACGTGCCGGAAGACCAGGCGCGAGGCGTCGCCGGCATGGGCTGCAGGGGTCGGGAAGGGGGCGTCCAGCCCTGGGTCCGAGTCGTCGAGGTACACCGCGCCCGAACGGATGGTGTTGGCGCTCACGTCCAGCCAGCAGGGGCACTGCGTCGAGTCGCTCGCGCACGAGCGCGGGCTGGGGCAGGTGCTGTAGTCCCACATCTTGAGCTTCAGGCCGACGGGCAGGCCCTGGGTGGTGAGCAGGTAGTAGGGCGTGCACGGGGCGGAGGAGCACGCCTGGGGCCGCCACTGCTTGGCGCCCGGGTCCACCGCCGGGACCACCGGCTCGGGGTCGGCGTCCGCCAGGCACGGTCCGCCGTCGGAGCGGGTGCAGGCCGAGGCGCTGGTGCGGGCGAGGAGGCCGCCCGGCGCGGCGCAGCCGGGCCCGCAGCCTGCCGCGCACATCGAGGCGATGGCCACGTCGCCGGTCGCATCGGCGTTGGCATAGGGGCCACACAGCTGGGTGCCGCCCGCGGCCACCACCTTGCCGCGTGCCAACAGCCCTGCCATCTCGCGCTTGCCGACCACGGCCCGGACCACCTTGCGCACCTGCGCCGAGTCGGGGTTCGTCCCCGGCGTGATGCCGATGGAGGTGACGACCACCGTGCGGTCCCGGTCGCGCACCGGGTCGCTCGCGGGGGCGGGCACGAGCCCGCCTTCGGCGCAGGAGCTGCCGGAAGGATTGGCCCCTTGCGCGGGCGGGAAGCCGAAGCCCTGGTCGTCGTCGTCGTCGTCGATGCGCACGAGGTAGGCGCCCTGGGGCGCTGCCGGTGGAGCCGGCCAGGGGACGCGCATGAAGCGGCTCTTGCGCGACGTGCCCCAGCCGGCGAGCGTGACCGGCCCGGCGCCGGTATCGGTGAAGCGGGGCAGGTGGTCGTCGCCCGAGGGATCGGTGACGGTGACCGGCGAGCCGAAGCTGCAGGAGTCGTCCAGCGAGGGGTCGAGGGCGCGGTCGAGGTCCGGGTCGACGTCGAGGATGGCCGAGAGGTAGGCCTTGGTCCGCTCGAGGCCCCGCTCCGCCAGCGAGAGGGCGATCAGCTCCTGGGAGGAGATTCGGGCCTGGTCGGCGCGCGAGCCGCTGAGCGAGATGGCGGCGAAGACCATCAGCAGGCAGGCGGCGCTCATCACCGCCACGATCAGCATCGAGTAGCCGCGCGCGCGGCGAAGAGAGCGGGGCGGCCGCATGTCAGCGCCTCACCGCGAAGGAGAGAATCGTGGGTGACCGCGTCGCTGGCGGTCTTGCGCCACTGCTGGAAGGTCAGGTCCACCCGCCGGGTCTTGGAGAGGTCTCCGACGAGCGGAAAGCCGCGGCCCGTGAAGTAGCGCAGCCGGAAATCGCTGACCTGCCGCGCCAGGACCTGCCAGCCCGAGCCGTCGGTCCCGGCGACGCAGGCGTCGGTGGTGGTCGGCGGCGAGCCGATGGGGCCCCAGCACTGGCCTCGCTCCACGGCGTCCCCGTGGAGGCGGTAGAAGACGCGGTCCGGCGTGGAGACGAAGCCGCGGCGGGGCTGGCCGGCGTCGAGGTGCGCTGGCGCGGCCGTCAAGGCCAGCCCCCGACGCCCGTTCGCCATGCTGGAGAGCATGGGGGAGACCGTCATCTCGGCCCAGGTGCCCACCCCGTTGACGACGATCACCTTCTCGTTGGGGCGGTAGCGGTTCTGGGCCCAGGCGCAAGTGGGCGCGGTACCCGAGGCGCCGCAGCCGCCCGCGCCGGACGGTCGGCTGGCGAGGCTCATCTGCTCGGTGTTGCAGCGCGAGGAGGTGTCGCTGCCGCAGTCGCCGGTCAGCTCGTTGAGCAGCACCACCACCGCGCTCGCCGGCGTCTCCCCGGCGAGCTCCCGAGTAGCCGTTGAGCGCCGCGTCGGGACGGGGCAGGTCGGCGTAGAAGCCGACCTCGAAGTCGTTGCCCAAAAAGAAGGTCGCAGGGAAGGCGACCCCCGCCGCGTTGACGCCCTCCGGCCGGCCGAGCCCCGCGACCCGCAGGTCCCGGGCCAGGCTGGAGACGAGCAGGTCCGCCTCGTCGAGCACCCGCGCGCGGTCGCGGTTGTGCCGGTGAAGCTGGACGAGGGAGACGAAGGTCTCGGTGGCGAACACCACCACGGTCAGGGTGATGGTCGAGGCCACCAGGAAGCTCGATGAGGGTGAAGCCCAGGGCGGCGCGGCGGCGACGGCTCACCATTGGACCGCCTCCACCTTCGCGACGCGGCCCCGGTAGCTCAGCGCGATGTCCGCCCGGCGGTACTTCAGGGGGCTGGCGACGCCGGCCACGGCTCCGTCCGAGACCGCGGTAATGGTGATCGACCAGGTCCAGGGCGCGACGTCGCGGGAAGGGTGCGTCCCGGTGCGCGTCCCGACGGTCCAGGCGGCGGCCTCCAGGGGGGCCGCGCGCTGCTGCTCGTAGAGCTGACGGACCACGTGCCACGCTTCCTCGTCTGCCTCCGCGTTCCCCAGGTCGCGCTGCGGCCGGGCCACGGCACCGAGGACGGCGACGAGCGAGACCAGGAGCACGGACGAGGCGACCATGGCCTCGATCAGCAGGTGGCCGCGCGGCTCCTGGCGGGCGCTCACGGGCAGTCCCTCGGGGCGCTCGCCGAGTACTGGCAGACGGCGCCCGACGGCATCAGGTCGACCCAGTACACCTCTTGCTGGTGGCGGACCTCGAAGCGCACCTGGCTGAGGCCCGCGGAGAGCTTGGGGCGGCCGGTCGGGAGCACGTCGAGAACCTGCGGGGGATCGACGAGCGTCGCGGTGGTCCCGTGCGGCAGGCCGAAGGTGTCCGACCCCTCGAAGTCCGCGGTGGTGGGCTGCGGGCTGCCCGGCGGGTCTGGGAAGTGGCAGCCGGGTCGCAAGTAGCGTCGCAGCCGCACGGCGATGGCCGGGGCGCCCGCCGGGACCGCCTCTCCATGGACGTCCAGGAGCTCGACGCGGTAGCAGCGCGACGAGCCCAGCGCCTTCTTCCGGGCCAGCTGGAGCAGCTGCTGCAGCTGCTCGGCCCCCTGGCGCACCGTGGCCTGCTCCCGCAGCGGGTTCATCGAGACGATGGCGAGCCCGGTCATGACGCCGAGGATCCCCAGCACGGTGACCATCTCGAGGAGGGTGAAGCCGCGGTCCTTTGCCCTGCGTTGCTGCACGGCCCCTCCGTCGGAATGACGAGCGGGCCCATCCTAGCGGAGTCGGAGGCCGAGTGGCCGGGGCGGCCTCCCCGGAAGGGGCGCCGTGGCGGGAGCGTTACCGAGGGAAGCAGCCGGTCCAATCCAGCGTTTTCCCTCGCGTTAGGGGCCGTGAGTGTGCTACGCACACGGCTCTTTTTTGCCGTCGAAGGAAGGCCTGAACTCGATGCCGGCTGAGAACGCCCACCTCCGGAACTTCTCGATCATCGCCCACATCGATCACGGGAAGTCGACGCTCGCCGACCGCCTGCTCGAGGCGACCAAGACCATCACCGACCGCGAGAAGCAGGACCAGTTCCTGGACAACATGGAGCTGGAGCGCGAGCGCGGCATCACCATCAAGGCCCAGACGGTGCGCATGAACTGGCGCGCCAAGGACGGCAAGGACTACGTCCTCAACCTCATCGACACCCCCGGGCACGTCGACTTCGCCTACGAGGTGAGCCGGTCGATGGCCGCCTGCGAGGGTGCGCTGCTCGTCGTCGACGCCTCCCAGGGCGTCGAGGCCCAGACGCTGGCCAACGTCTACATGGCGCTGGACCACAACCTGGAGATCGTCCCGGTCATCAACAAGATCGACCTGCCGTCCGCCGACCCCGAGGCGGCCAAGGCGCAGATCGAAGAGGTGATCGGCCTGGACGCCTCCGGCGCCATCCTGGCCTCGGCCAAGGAAGGCAAGGGCATCCCCGAGATCCTCGAGGCCATCGTCCAGAAGGTGCCGCCGCCCACCGGCGACCCCACCAAGCCGCTCAAGGCCCTGGTCTTCGATAGCTGGTACGACAGCTACCGCGGCGTGGTGATGCTGGTCCGCGTCGTCGAGGGCACGCTGCGCACCAAGCAGAAGATCCTGCTCTGGTCGAAGAACCGCGAGTACGAGGTCGTGGACCTCGCCGTCAACGCGCCCAAGGCCAGGCCGGTGCAGCAGCTCATCGCCGGCGAGGTCGGCCTGCTCATCGCCAACGTCAAGGAGATCTCCGACGCCAAGGTCGGCGACACCATCACCGACGCCAAGGTGAAGACCGAGTCGCCGTTCCCCGGCTTCAAGGAAGTCAAGCCGATGGTGTTCTCGGGCATCTACCCGGTGGACTCCACGGACTACGAGAAGCTGCGCGACGCGCTGGTCAAGCTGCGGCTCAACGACTCGTCGTTTTCGGTCGAGCCCGAGACCAGCCAGGCGCTGGGCTTCGGCTTCCGCTGTGGCTACCTGGGCCTCTTGCACATGGAGATCGTCCAGGAGCGGCTGGAGCGCGAGTACGACCTCAACCTCATCACCACCGCGCCCTCGGTCATCTACCGGCTCACCACGACCGGCGGCGAGGTGAAGTACATCGACAACCCCGCCAAGCTCCCGCCCGTCCAGGCCATCGAGAAGTGGGAGGAGCCGATCCTCACGGCTCGAATCCACGTGCCCGACGACTTCTTGGGCAACGTGCTCAAGCTCTGCCAGGACCGCCGCGGCGTGCAGAAGGACATCAAGTACTTCGGCACCAAGCGCGTACAGGTCACCTACGAGATGCCGCTGGCCGAGGTGGTCTTCGACTTCTTCGACAAGCTCAAGAGCGTCAGCCGCGGCTACGCCTCGCTCGACTACGAGCTCAAGGGCTACCAGGACGCGGACCTGGTGAAGATGGACATCCTCATCAACACCGAGCCGGTGGACGCGCTGACCGTCATCGTGCACCGCGAGCGCGCCTTCGACCGCGGCCGCGACGTCTGCGTCAAGCTCAAGGAAGTCATCCACCGCCAGATGTACGAGGTGGCCATCCAGGCCGCCATCGGCAGCAAGGTCATCGCCCGCACCACGGTGAAGGCGTACCGCAAGAACGTCATCGCCAAGTGCTACGGCGGCGACATCAGCCGCAAGCGCAAGCTCCTGGAGAAGCAGAAGGAAGGCAAGAAGCGGATGAAGCAGGTGGGGTCGGTGGAGATCCCCCAGGAAGCCTTCCTCGCCGTCCTCAAGGTCGAGTCCTAGCGCGATGTCCGACAGCGCGGCCAAGACCGACGGGCCCAAGGCGCCGCTGACCCGTGCCCAGAAGAAGAAGCTCAAGAAGACGCGGGCCGAGGCCAAGGACTTCCTGCACGAGGCCAGGCGGCTCGCCAAGCGCTACGGCAAGCGCATCGCCTCCGAGAAGCTCGCCCAGGTCCAGGAGGCCATCGCCAACCTCGAAGCGGCGCTGCCCGGCGATGACGTCGAGCGGCTGGGCGCGGTCCTCAAGCGCCTGGACCAGCTGGTCGAGAAGTACCTGGGCTTCGCCCGCCGCAGCCCCGCCGTCGAGTACGTCATCTCCATCAGCAAGGCGCTGGCCATCGCGCTGGTGCTGCGGCTGTTCGTCGTCGAGGCCTTCAAGATCCCGTCGGGGTCGATGATCCCCACGCTGCTCATCGGCGACCACATCTTCGTCAACAAGCTCAGCTACGGCGTGCGGCTGCCGGTCATCAACTGGGAGCCCTTCCACTGGGGCGGCTACCGGCGCGGCGACATCATCGTCTTCGCCAACCCCCAGGACGACGCCCGGCCCTTCCTCGACCGGCGCGACTACATCAAGCGGATCGCCGGGCTGCCGGGCGACCTCGTCGAGGTCAAGGACGAGGTGCTCACCGTCAACGGCGTCCCCCAGCCGCGCACCAAGGCCGACCCGGCCTTCGCCTACTACGACCGGCTGGGCGACGACGGGCCCTGGGTCGAGGAGCGGTCCGAGCTGTGGAAGGAGACCATGCTCGGGCCCGACGGCAAGACCCCCACCGTCACCCACGACGTGCTGCGCGACCCGGACCGCACCCACGCCAGCTACGAGGGCCCGTTCCGCGTGCCCGAGGGGAAGCTGTTCATGATGGGCGACAACCGCGACAACTCGCAGGACGGCCGCGCCGGCGGCTGGTTCGTCCCCTTCGGCCACGTCAAGGGGCGGGCGCTCGTCATCTGGCTGTCGTGGGGCAAGCCGGGCATCGGCCTCTCCGACGAGGTCGGCATCCGCTTCAACCGCTTCTTCAACGTGGTGCGGTAGTCGCAGGGCCGTCCTCGGGCATCGCGACGCGCCCGACAGCCTGCAGCCCACGGCCTGTCCTCAGGCTCCGGTGGCGCGCGGAAGCTCGCGTTGCGCGGCCTCCACGTGGTTCTCGGGCTCGCTGGAGCAGAACCGCAGCCAGTCCTCCCGCTTCGCCGCCGCGTCCTTGCGGCCCAGCTCGATGAGCAGGCTCGCGAACGCGCCGTCGAAGAGCAGGTAGCTCGCCAGGTCCGCCTGGTCCGGCGCTTCGGACTCGGCCAGGCGGCGTACGAGCTTGCCCTCGAAGCCCTTGGCCCGCTTCGCGAACTCCTTGGTGGTGACGAACTCCGCGGCGAGCTTGCCCAGGTCGACGGAGGGGCGGACCACCAGGTGCCGCACGTAGCGCAGCGAGTGGCCGTGCGCCGCCTCCAGCGCGGCGTTGAGCAGCATGGAGAACGGCGGGCCGTAGCTGCGGGTCCCCGCCTCGAGCAGGGCGTTGGTCTGGCGCAGCCGGTCCAGGTCCTCGTCCACGCGGTCGTTGAGCAGCGTGTCCAGGGCCTTGCCGAGCAGGAACGCGCCGGAGGGCAGGGCGCGCTCGCGCGGCTCCTGCGCAGGCCCCTCGCGCGGCAGTCCGACCACTGCCGACGCCTCGTGGCGCAGCGGCAGGACGATGACCCGGTCCGCGCCGAGCCGGATGGCCGGGCTCAAGGGGACGTTCTGGCGCAGGCCGCCATCGACGTAGAGCTCGCCGGCGACCGTGACCGGCGGGAAGAGCAAGGGGATGGCCGCCGAGGCCATCGCGTGCTTGAGCCCGACGCGGGTGGCGACGGCGCGGTAGTGCGGGCTGGGCCGGGCCGGGAAGTCCGTCAGCGGCTTGTGGCGCTGGATGAACACGGTGGTGCGCCCGGAGGCCACGTGCGTCGCGGCGAGCGCCAGGGCCTCCAGCGTCCCCCGCTCGATGCACTGGCCAATCTGGCGCCAGACGACGTGGCGGCTGGCGATCTCCTGCAGGCCGCGCGGGTCGACGAGCCCGATGCGCCGCCCTCGGGAGGCGTGCGCCGGCGTGCGGCGCAAGAGGTCGAAGGCGATGCGCGCGACGTCGGTGGCGCCCAGGCGCAGCACGTCGTCCAGGTGCAGCCCCTTCCAGCGCTCGCAGAGGTCGCGGCCCTGCCGCTCGGGCGCGTCCGCGCGCGTGGCGAGGTAGCAGGCGTTGACCGCCCCGACCGAGGTGCCCGCGAGCAGCTGGATGGGCAGCGGGCCGCCGAGAATCCTTGGGCAGCTCCTCGCGCATCCAGGAGATGACGCCGGCCTCGAAGGCGCCGCGGGCCGCGCCGCCTCCCAGGACCAGCGCGGTCTTGAACGGCCGGCTCGGCTCGCGCGCGGACATGACCATCCCCAACTTGGGGTCGGCTGGCGCGCCGCGCGAGGTTCCCAAGCAGGCGGTGGGCCGTCGCCTGTAGGCTGTGGGCACCATGGACCCGAAATGGCTGGAGTGGGCGAGGCGGCTGCAGGCGTTGGCGCAGAGCGGGCTGACGTACTCGGAGAACCCCTTCGAGCGCGAGCGCTACGAGCAGGTGCGTGAGATCGCCTCGGAGATGATGGCCGCGCAGTCCGACGAGACGGCCGAGCGCGTCGCTGCCCTCTTCGCGGGCGAGACGGGCTACGCCACCCCGAAGGTGGACGGGCGCGGCGTGGTCTTCGACGAGCAGGGGCGCATCCTGCTGGTCAGAGAGCTGCGCGACGGGGGGTGGACGCTGCCGGGCGGCTTCGCCGACGTGGGGGACACGCCCAGCCAGGCGGTCGAGCGCGAGGTGCGCGAGGAGTCGGGCTACGAGGTGAAGGCGGTCAAGCTCTTGGCGCTGTACGACCGCACCAAGCACGGTCCGGTGCCGGCCAGGCCCTGGCACATCTACAAGGTGTTCCTGCGGTGTGAGCTCCTAGGCGGCGGGCCCAAGGACAGCCACGAGACGGCCGGGGCACGCTTCTTCGGCGAGCACGAGGTCCCCGACCTGTCGAACGGGCGGACGACTCCCAAGCAGCTCGCCCGGATGTTCGAGCACTTCCGCAACCCGAACCTACCGGCGGATTTCGACTGACGCAGGAGACGCGGTCCATGGAGTCCATGACGTCCATCAAGTCCATGCCCGTTCACAAGGCAATGGACGCAATGGACTGGATGGACGCGATGGACTTCAGACCCGGCGGCGCCAAGTGACGAGCAGCGCGCCGAGCAGGACAGCACCCAGCGCACTACCGGCAGCGCCCAGCGCGAGCCGCGGCGGCCGGTAGCGCAGGACCACCGGGCCCGCGGCGACGTCAGGCACCACGACAGCGAGGTGGCTGCCGGAGGAGCGGACCAGCGTCAGCTCGCGGTCCGCCTGGCGCGCGGTCCAGCCCACCAGGAACGCGTCACGCACCACCGCGACCGCGGCGCCGGTTCCCGAGAGCGCTAACCGTATTTCGCCAAGTGAGGGCCGCACGACCCGGTCGACCTGCGCGAGCTGGCTGGACGGAAGCTGCCCTTGGGGCCCGAGCCGGCCGAGCGGATCGTCGAGGGTGTTGAGCATCAGCGTGGCGGTGTTAACGGTGATGGAGTGAAACGCCGCCATCGCGGAGGGGACCAGCCTGGGCACCTGGGCGATTGCCACCTCCGGGAGCGGGTCGGGGATTTCTCCAACGAAGGCCCCGGGGCCCAGGTCGATGTGCACGGTGCCAGGGTAGGGCGCGGTGGAGACCACGTGCGTGCAGCCTGCGGCGCGGGCGGCGGGGAGCATGTCCCGCGTCATGGCCCCGATGTATTGAAGCGAGGTGGAGGCGACCAGCGGGCTGTAGGCGATGGCGCCGACTTGCCCGTCGCAGGCCTGCTGATCCGGCACCTCCCAGCGTCGGCGGAAGAGGTACTGGGCCGCGTTGGGGTTCAGGTCCTCCCGCGGCTCGATGCCGTCGAGCCGTCCGTCCGAGCACCAGACGATGCTGGGTGCGCCGGGTTTGGCGGTGACCTGGGTCAGAGGCGAGCTCTCTCGAGCGAGCGGCGGACCGAGCTGGTACGTCCCGAGCGCGAACAGCGCGAGGTCCAGGGCGGCGAGCACGGGCACGAAGCGGCGGAGCCGGTGGCCGGTACCGATCAGCGCGAGCGCGGCGGCCAGGGGCACTAGCGACTGCGCCGCCGTGGAGCGGAGCATTTCGGAGAGGGAGGGCAGGTCGCCCGGGGACGGGCCGCTCGCGCTGCCACGCGCCAATGCGTCGAGCCATTCACCGCGCACGACGACGAAGGCGAAGCCGGCCACCAGGGCCGCCGCCAGCGGGCCAGCGACGAAGAGGAAGGCACGACGGGCCGCGCCGCGCCGAGCCGCTCGACCGAGCAGGACGCCGCCGGCCACGACAGAGGCCAGTGAGGCGATCAGGAGGTACTTGGCCGGATAGCGGAACCAGGCCACGACGGGGAGCACCTTCATCAGCGCCGGCAGCACCGGGAGCGTGTCACCGAGCGCGAGGACGAAGCCTGAAGCGGCGACGGCGGCTGCGACGCGCAGGTCGCGCAGCCGGAAGGCCGCGAAGCTCGCGGCGACGACGAGCCCGCCCAGGTACGGGGTCAGGTTCCAGGTCTCGGCGCCCGTGCCGTGGAGCAGCAGGTAGAGGTTGCCCGGAGCCTGCAGCATGCGCGTGAGCGCGCCGGGAAGGAGCACTCCGAGCACGTCAGCGGGCTGGAAGGACCAGCTGAGCGCCTCCTTCGGAGAGAGCACGGCGGCGCGGAAGGTGAGCGCGGACTCGGCGAAGGACGGGAGCCAGGCGACAAGGCTGATGGCGAAGGCGGTAGGCAGCAGTCCCACGGCTCTCGCCACGCGCCAGCGCGCGCCGCGCCGGGACCACGGCCGGGCGAGCGCCGATTCGAGGACGACGAGCACGCACAGCACCAGGAACTGCTGCGGGTCGCCTCCGAGGAGCAGGCCCACGAGCGCAGCCGCCAGGAGCGCGAGGTCCCGGCGTCCGCCTCGGGGGTGGAGCGAGCGACGGACTGCAGCCCAGCCCCACGGCAGCCAGGTCGCAGCAATGACGTAGTGCGAGCCGTGCTGGAGGAGATCGACGGCGGGGCCGCAGAAGGCGAACGCGACCCCGACCGAGGCCGCCGTCAGGGGACGAGCGCGAAAGGTCCGCGCGAGCCACGCCGCACCGGCCGCCGCCAGGCCGTAGTGGAGCGCGTAGAAGAGCGAGACCGCCCAGTCCTCGGGGAAGGGCAGCACCAGCCAGCGCAGGGGATAGAAGACCTGGGCGTCTGGCCGGGCGAGCAGCGCGCCGCCGTTGCCCAACCACGGCGACAGGTAGAGCGAGCCGGCAGCGAGGCCTCGACGCAGGGCGCAGGCCAATCCGAGGTCGACGCGGGTCAGGTCGAAGCCCTGGAGGAACAGCCCGGCGAGCGGGAGCGCGACCAGGACCGCGAAGACGAGCGCGCCGGCGGACACCGACGAGAGGACGGTTGCACGTCGTGCAACCGCGAAAGGGCTCACGTGCGAGCGGGCCATTGCGGACGGCAGCCTACAACAACGTGAGGAAGGCTCAGGTCAGCTCCATCACCCGCTCCTCGAGCTTGCGGCCCTTGGAGACGCTCGAGATCTTCGCGCCCTTGGCGAGCAGCACCTTGAGCACCTCGCCGATGACCGCCTCGGCCTCGTCCTTGCCCGGCGAGTAGGTGACGGCGAGCACCCGCCGGCCGGCGTCGAACTCGATGGCCGAGACGCAGGGCAGGGCGCGCAGCTCGTCGACCGGCGGAGCGTCGCTGGCGAGCGCGATGCGCACCTCGCCGACGGAACGGGTCAGCTCCGCCATCGAGCCCTGCGCCACGACCTTGCCGTGGTCGAGGATGGCTGCGGCGTCGCACAGCTCCTCGAGCTCGGTCAGGTTGTGGCTCGAGATGACGATGGTGCGCCCCGCCTGGCGCTGCGTCTTGATGAACTCGCGCAGGTGGAAGGCGCTCTTGGGATCCAGGCCTGCGGTCGGCTCGTCGAGCAGCACCACCTCGGGGCTTGCCAGGAACGCCTGCGCCAGCCCGACGCGCTTGGCCATTCCGTGCGACAGCGCGCCGCAGCGTACCCGCCACCACTGCGACAGGCCGACGCGGTCCAGCCCTTCCTGCGCCGCCTTGAGCGCCTCGGGCTTCGACATGCCCAAGAGCCGCGCATAGAAGACCAGCGCATCGCCGACGAGATCGTTGGCGGGGAGCATGGCGTCCTGCGGCAACGCCCCCAGCCGGCCCTTGAGCGCGGCCAGGTCCCCGGCGGCGTGTCCCAGGACCCGCGCGGTGCCGGCGTCCGGCCGCAGGTAGCCGCAGATCATGGAGAAGGTGGTGGTCTTGCCGGCGCCGTTGGGGCCGATGAGCCCGAAGACCGCACCGCGCTGGACGCGGAGGCTGACGGCGTTGACCGCCACCAGCGCGCCGAAGCGCTTGGTCACCCCGTCGAGCGCGATGGCGGGTTCCAGGTCCTGGACGGCCTGCGGGCTGCTGCTGACCTGCTGCGTATCCATCAGACGTCCCTCGCGCGCAGCGCCACGTAGGACAGCGCCAGGAAGACCGCCGCGAAGCCGCACAGCGCGCCGACCGAGCCCAGCACCGCCAGGGCGTCCGGCTTGAAGAAGCCGCCCTCGTAGTGCGAGGGCAGGGCGTAGACGACCCACTTGAACTGATCGAGGTGGGCGAGCAGCGCCAGCACCCAGGTCAGGAAGAGGTAGGCGATGGCGGTCAGGAACGAGAAGATCGGCGTGCGGAACAGGCAGGAGCAGAGGGTGGCCACGCCGACGTAGGTGGTCGCGTAGACCAGGGTCAGCGCCCAGAAGCGCGCCATCGCCACGAAGCCCGCACCGACCGGGAAGTCGGTGATGGAGAGCGCGGCGTACCCGAAGATGCCCAGGTTCATGATGGCCGTCAGGCCCAGCAGCAGCGACAGCTGGGAGAGCACCTTGCCCGCCAAGAGCGACCCGCGGCGCGAGCGCAGCGACACGAAGCGGATGGAGCGCGTCTGCAGCTCGCCGCTGACCTGGTCGAAGCCGATGAGCGCGGTCAGCAGCGGCAGGAAGAACAGCGCGAACCAGGCGAAGAAGATGACCACCAGCGGCATCGAGGCCAGGTACTTCAGCTGCTCCTCGTCCTTGCCGAAGATGGCGGACAGCCCGCCCAGCTTCATCTGCATCAGCGCCTCGGGCGGCAGCTCCTGGCCCTTGAGCGCCTCGTTGAGCTTGTCCTGCAGGGTGCGGGTCGCGGCGATGAAGACCAGGCCCGAGATGAGGGTCGCCAGCGCATAGAGGATGAGCAGCACCAGCGTCTTGGCGCTGCGCAGGCTCCGTTTCATCTCGTGCTGGAAGACGATGAAGGTTTCGCGGAACGGGCTCATGGAGGGTCTTGGCTCGGGTTCGAGTGCCGGCTCGAAGGGCCGGCTCCCTGACGAGGGCGGCGGACGCTAACAGGGGGGGCAGGGGTGGTCAAACCTCCTGTCCGGGCAGGCGAGCGCCTGGTTTCTGGACAGGATGCAACATGGCCGTAGCATGGGAGCGTCTCCTCTTCGCAACAGGGATCCTCCGCGTGGCCGACACCCCCGTCCCCCCTGCTCCCCGGTCCGTCTCCTCCTCGCTGCCCCGCTGGGCCCGCTGTGTCGTCGCGGCCGTCGTCGGCGTCTGTGGGCTGATCGCGCTCAGCTCGGTCGGAAGCGCCTCCGAGCCGGCAGTGGGCGCGGATGCCTCCGCCGTGCGGGGTGCTGCCGTTGGCGCCGGCGATGCGGGCGCCGCGCCGGCGAGCGTCGCCGCGGCGAGCGAGGCACCGCGAACCGGCGCCGCCGAAGAGGCCGACCCCGAGCCGTCCGCCGCCGAAGAGAAGGCCGACGAGAAGAATGGTGCGGAAGGGGAGGGCCAGGTCGCGGACTTCCCGGTCCCGCAGTTCTCGAGCCTGGCGCCCATCCCCAAGGACCTGGACTTCCTCGCCCAGGCCGTCCTGCGCGACGGCAAGCTCGTCGTCGAGCCGCCGGCGTCGGCGACGGCGGAGCAGAGCATCCCGACGCGCACGCTCACCATCGACCCGCGCTACCAGAAGGAGCTGACCGCGCTGCTCAAGAGCTACGCGGTGCCCTATGGCGCCATCGCCGCCGTCGAACCGGCGACGGGCCGGGTGCTGGCGCTGGCCGAGTACAGCCACGCGGCCCCGGAGATGCGCGGCCTGCCCCTCAAGGCGGTCTACCCGGCGGCCTCGGTCTTCAAAATCGTCACCGGCTCGGCGCTGCTCGAGTCCGGGGTGTCGTCCGACGAGTCGGTCTGCTTCCACGGCGGCAAGCGCCGGCTCTCGCCCAAGCTCCTCGAGGACGGCAAGCGCGACTACCGCTGCAACACGCTCTCCGAGGCGATGGGCCACAGCCTCAACGTCGTCTTCGCCAAGCTCGCCGACCGCAAGCTCGACGGCAAGAAGCTGCGCGCCACCGCCGACAAGTTCGGCTTCAACGCGCCGCTCTCCTTCGACGAGCCGGTCGACGTCTCGGTCGCGCGCATCCCCGACTCGGGCTTCGACCTGGCCAAGACCGCCGCCGGCTTCGGCGAGGTGTTCCTCTCCCCGCTGCACGGCGCGCTCATCGCCGCCACGGTCGGCAACGGCGGCGTGATGATGTCGCCGGTGCTCTTCGAAGGGCAGCAGTCGGACGCCGGCCGCGTGCTGGACGCCGCCACCGCCAAGTCCGTCGCCGCGATGTGCGAGCTGACCGTGAGCGAGGGCACGGCGCGCCGCGCCTTCCGCGAGCGTGGCCGTCCGGCGCTCGGGTCGATCAAGGCCGCCGGCAAGACGGGCTCGCTGCACGACAAGAAGCCGTTCCGCGACTTCACCTGGTTCGTCGGCTGGGCCCCCGCCGAGAAGCCGACCGTCGCCGTCGCTGCAGTGGTGGTCAATGGGCCGATGTGGCGCGTGCACGCTCCTTACCTGGGACGCGAAGCGCTCCGCCTCTACGTCGATCCTCCACAGCAACAAGCGCCCAAGGCCAAGGCCCACAAGCAGACGACGCGCTCCAAGCGGATGGTGTCGCGCGCGGCCCGCTTCGCCGCCCGCTGACCCGCACCGAAATTCACGAGAAGGCGTGGCCAGTTGGGCTCCCAGGCTTGCCTTTCGGGCCTTCAGACCGGCCCTGTCCAGCCTCTCCGCTTGACAGCGGACGGCTCCTCGTTCATAAACACCGCTCTTTTTGCGGTCTTACGTTGGAGGAAGGCAACATCATGGCTGTGAAGCTCCGGCTCGCGCGCGCAGGCGCCAAGAAGCACCCCTACTACCACGTCGTTGCGGCAGACTCGCGCAGCCCGCGGGATGGCAAGTTCATCGAGGCGATCGGCTCTTACGACCCGACCGCCAAGCCCCACAAGCTCGAGATCGACGACGCTCGGCTGAGCCACTGGCTCAAGAGCGGCGCGCAGCCGACCGACACGGTCGCGCAGCTGATCAAGGAGCACAAGAAGGTGCAGCCCGCCGCGGCCAAGGCCTAACCTTAGAAGGGCCTGGACGAAGATGGCGGGCGACTCGCAGCGGCTCGTGCGCGTGGGCAAAGTGACCAAGGCGCACGGGATCCGTGGCGAGGTGCTGGTGCGTCCGGACGATCCGGAGTCCACCTCGCTCCTCTCCCAGAAGGCGGCCTTCTTGAAGGCGCCTGACCGGGAGGTCGAGCTCATCGCCATCTCCTCGGTCCGGACCACCCACGAAGCCTGGCTCGTTCGCTTCGAGGGTTGCGAGGACCGCACCACGGCCGAGGCGTACGCGGGGCGCGAGGTCCTGCTCTCCCGCGAGAGCCTGCCCGAGTTGGAAGAGGGCGAGTTCTACGCCGAGGACCTGCTGGGGCTCGAGGTGAAGAGCCCAGCGGGCGAGGTGCTGGGGAAGGTGGTCGAGGTCATCGATTCTGGCGGAGTGCCGGTCCTGGAGATCCAGGGCCAGCGGCGCTTCCAGGTGCCGCTGGCCGACACCTTCGTCCACAGCATCGACGTGGCGGCCGGGGTCGTCCAGCTGGTGCCTCCGGAGGAGGACGAGGGAGGAGCCTAGAGGATGCTGTCCTTCGAGATCCTCACGCTCTTCCCGCGGATGGTCGAGGGCCCGCTGGCCGAGAGCATCCTCGGCAAGGCCCGCGAGAAGGGGTTGGTGGAGGTCGCGGTCACCGACGTGCGCGACTTCGCCGCCGGCAAGCACCGCATCACCGACGACTCGCCGTACGGCGGGGGCGCGGGGATGGTGATGAAGGTCGAGCCGCTGGTGGCTGCCATCGAGGCGGCCAGGGCTCGCAGGCAGGGCGCGCGGGTGGTGCTGATGGACCCGCGCGGCAGGACGCTGAACCAGGAGGTCGTCCGCGAGCTGTACGGACGCAAGAACCTGGTGCTGGTGTGTGGGCGGTACGAGGGCGTCGACGAGCGGGTGCGGAAGTACGTGGACGAGGAGCTGTCGCTGGGCGACTTCATCCTTACGGGCGGCGAGCTCGCGGCGCTGACGGTGATCGACGCGGTGTCCCGGTTGGAGCCGGGCGTGTTGGGGAACGAAGCCTCCCCCGGGGACGAAAGCTTCGAGGCTGGGCTGCTCGAGTTCCCGCAGTACACGAGGCCGCCAGAGTTTCGGGGAGACAAGGTCCCCGATGTGTTGCTGTCGGGCGACCACGCCAAGGTCGCGCGGTGGCGCCGGGCGATGTCGCTGAGGACGACGCGGGACAGGCGACCGGACTTGTTTGCCAAGCGCGCGTTGTCCGACGAAGATTCCGGGCTCCTCGAGAGCCTCGATTGAGAGCAGTGGAAGGAGAAAGAAGCCATGCAGAACAAGAATCATGGACCTGGTTGAGAAGAAGCACCTGCGGACCGACGTGCCCTCCTTCCGCACGGGCGATGTGGTCCGCGTGCACTGGAAGATCCGCGAGGGCGGCAAGGAGCGCGTGCAGGCCTTCGAGGGCCTCGTCATCCGCAAGAACCGCAAGAACAACCGCGCGACCTTCACCGTGCGCAAGGTCAGCTACGCCGTCGGCGTCGAGCGCATCTTCCCGATCAACTCGCCGCGCTACGAGAAGATCGAGGTCGTGACCCCGGGCCGCGTGCGCCGCAGCCGCCTCTTCTACATCCGCGAGCTGCAGGGCAAGGCCGCCCGCGTCGAGGCCGAGCGCGAGCAGCAGGAAGTCGCGCCCGCCGCCAAGTAAGACCCTTCGGCGACACCTCAAAACCCTTCGGCGCGCCTCCGCTTGGCGGGGGCGCGCCGTCGCATGCCTGCAGGTCGGGTGGCGGACGCGTCGTCCGCTGAAACGGTCTGGAAATTCCCCAAGCGATCAAGGACTATCTAGCCCATGCTCCTGATCGAGCTGGCCACCCAGAACGTCAAAGGGTTCTCTCCGACCTCGCGGGCCGCCTTCAAGCCCGGCTACAACGTGGTCGCGCCGCCTCCGGGCGTGCAGTCCAGCCTGTTGCCCATCCTCGAGGCGCTCTTCTACAGCGAAGGGACGGGCAGCGACGCGGTCCTCGCCACCGGGCCCCAGGCGCGAGCAGGCCTCACCGCGCAGGGGACTGACGGCCGGATCTACCGCCTGGTCCGCGGGCTCGGGGGCGCGGGCGCGCTCCACCGGCTCGAGCCCAACAAGCAGTGGGCCGTGGTGGCGCAGGAGAACGCCGACATCGGCCGCCACCTGCGCCAGTCGATGGGCATCCCCTCGCGGGAGGCCTTCCGCGCCGTGCTCACCTTCGATCCTCGCTCGTTGCCGTCGCGCAAGAAGGTCGCCGAGTTCGAGCAGGAGCGCACGCTTCGCCCGCTGGGTGGCCCTCCGGCAGGGGCGCATGGAGGCGCGCCGGGCCATGGCGTGCCCGCCGAGATGCGCGCCATCCGGTCCAACGCGCTGGTGGAGGCGGCCCTGGCTGCTTCCAAGCAGTCGTCCGAGCGGCGGGGGAACGCGGATGCGCTGCGCCAGGAGATCGAAGCGGGCAAGCACCTCGAGGAGGTCCAGTACAAGCTCGAGGGGATGCGCCAGCGGCTGTACCAGCTGGACGAGATGGTCAACAAGGTCCAGGCCTTCCAGGCGAAGGCCGAGGAGCTCAAGGCGGCCCTGAAGGGGACGCACTCCCTCGAGTCGCTGGGCCTGGACATGGAGTCGCTCAAGGCGGCGGGGCGGTACGACGAGGCGGCCAAGAAGCTCAAGGAGCAGCTGGGAAAGCTGGCCCAGGAGGACGAGCTCGCCGTCGAGAAGTCGGGCGGCAAGAGCGTTCCCTCGCCGCTCAACGACCAGGCCTTCCTGGCCACGGCGGCCGGTGGCGTGCTCACCCTGGGCGGCGGAATGGCCTTGATGAGCTCGGGGGTGGGCGCCATCGCGCTGCTCTCCATCCCGGCGTTCGGCTACGCCGCCCTGTGCCTGCTGCAGTGGATCGGCCGGATGCAGCAGGTGGACGCGCTCGGGCGGCGCCAGAGCGTCACCAAGGACCGCGAGCAGAAGCTCTACGCCGCGTTCGACTCCGAGTACCTGCTCCTCAAGGGCGGGATGAAGGTCGTGGAGGTCGAGAACGGCCGCGAGTTCATCGAGTACATGAAGGAGCGCCAGCGCAAGGTCGACGAGCTGGCGGCCATCGAGCAGCAGGTCGCCGAGAAGACGGGCGGCACCGACTTCGACGCCGCCACCCGGGAGCAGGCCGAGCTGTCCGCCCAGGCCAAGGAGTTGGAGGCGCAGGTCGCCGAGGCCGGAGCGGGCGTCAACCGCGACTGGCACGAGGCCGAGCGCGAGCTGGCGGACCTCGAGAAGCCGATCACGGAGGCCAAGGGGCTGGTCGCCGCCAGCGGCGGGAGCTTCGAGGAGAAGAAGGACCTCAAGGCCGACCCGATCCCGGCCCTGCTCGCCGCGGCGCAGGACCTCTTCGCCGGCGCCACGGTGCAGACCCTGGGCGCCGCCATGCGCGAGCGCGCCTCGCAGTACGTCCTGGCGCTGACCGACCGGCGCTACGTGGGGGTGGAGTTCGACGGCAAGGGCAACGCCACGCTCTCGGCCCCAGGCCGCTCGGTGCCCGCTGGCGCGCTCGAGGACCTCGACCTCGACATGCTCTACATCGCGGTCAAGCTGACCGTCGTCGAGCGCTACGCGCCGCTGGGCAAGCCGGTGCTGGTGATGGACGAGCCCTTCCTGGGCTTCGACGACACCAAGCTCCAGCTGCTGTCGCGCATGCTCAAGCACATCGCCGTCAACACCCAGGTCGTGCACGGCAGCGCGCTTCCGGCCCACCACGGGCTCGCCGACGCGCTGCACCAGGGGTGAGCGAAGGCTGCCCGGCCGCCGCTATCGAGCCAGCCACTCGGTCGCGCCGAGCAGGTGCGAGCCGCACATCAGCCGGACCTGGTAGGCGCCGCGGTCGGCGGGGCTGAGCACGTTCCGGGACCGCTCCCAGACCGCCAGGATGTCGCCCGGGCCGAAGCGGCGGTCGCCGTTGCGGTCGTCGTAGAGGTCGTAGCGGACGTTCCAGAGCGAGGCGAACTGGCGGTGCTGGGCGACGATCTCCACGTGGAGCTCGCTGACGTCGTAGGCCGGGGCGTCGGCCGCGTCGGGCGCGACCTGGAAGCGGACGCCGAAGAGTGGGTCGCCGCCGTCGGTGGTCAGCGCCGGCGGCGCGTCGATCACCTCGAGGCTGAGCAGGGCGGTCTCGCTGTCCCCGTCGACGACGGGGAGACAGCCGACGAGGACGAGCAGGGCGGCGAAGGCGGCGGCGCGCATGGGTTGCACCTCGGGGACTTCCACGCTGACTGCCAAGGACGTTGGAGCCGCCAGACGGGCCTTCAAGCGCCCCGATGGCGGCCGCCCCTCCGAGGGAATGTCGGACCCGCCTGCTAGAACCTCGTTCGTGCCCCCAAGCACGAGGAGGTCGCTCGATGGACAGGCAGGCAGGGGAGGCGACGGGGATGTACGAGCCAGGGGCGCGGACCCTGGCCCAGCAGCTGGGCGACGAGGCCGAGGAGCGCGCCGCGCGCTACTTCGAGGAGAACGGCTTCGAGGTCCTGGAGCGCAAGTACAAGTCGAAGTCGAAGCTCGGCGAGGTGGACCTCATCGTCGCCAAGGGCCTGCTGCTGGCCTTCGTGGAGGTCCGCTACCGCAAGTCGCTGGCCTTCGGCCGCCCCGAGGAGACCATCCGCACCGACAAACGGCGAAAGGTCATCCTCGCGGCGTACGAGTGGGCGGCGAAGCAGAAGCTCCTCGACAAGCGGTTCATCCGCTTCGACGTGGTGGCGGTCATGGGACGGGGGGAGCGCGCCCAGGTGGTCCACCTCGAGGACGCCTTCGACGCCGAGCTGCCGCGCCTTGCGCAGATGCCCTTCCTGTAGAACAAGAGGGGCATGCCTGGAACGCTCTATCTGGTTGCGACCCCGCTGGGGAACCTCGGCGACATCACCTACCGCGCGGTCGAGACCTTGGCCTCGGCGACGGCCATCGTCGCCGAGGACACCCGGAGGGCGCGCATCCTGTGCGAGCGCTACGGCATCGAGCGTCCGCTGGTCTCGATGCCGGCCTTCCGCGAGCAGGACCAGGCGGACGCCTTGGTCGCGCGGCTGACCCGCGGTGACAGCCTGGCGCTCATCACCGACGCCGGCAGCCCGGGCATCAGCGACCCGGGTTCGGCGGTGGTCGCCAAGGCGATCGAGGCAGGCGTGCCGGTGGTGCCGATTCCGGGCCCGTCGGCGGTGGTGTCGGCGCTCTCGGCCTCGGGTCTGCCGACCGACCGGTTCTTCTTCGCCGGCTTCCTGCCGCGCAAGGGCACCGGCCGCGAGCAGTCTCTGTCGCTGCTCAAGAGGCTCGACGCGACGCTGGTGCTCTACGAGTCGCCCGAACGCCTGAGGGAGACGCTGGAGGACTTGAAGGAGGCGTTCGGCGATCGCCGGGCCGTGGTCGCACGCGAGCTGACCAAGCTGCACGAGGAGTTCTCGCGGGGCAGGCTCTCGGGAGCTCGCGGTGCGCTTCTCGGGCGAGGTCCGCGGCGAGATCACGCTGGTGGTGGAAGGGGCGTCGACGGACGAGAGCGCGGCAGCCACCGACGAAGCCATCCTCGCGGAGGTCGAACGCCGGCTCGCAGCAGGGGAGGGTTCGGTCAAAGAGATCGCCGGCGAGATCGCCAAGGCGACAGGCAGGCCTCGCCGCGAGGTCTACGACCTGGCCCTCAAGGCTCAAGGCCGCAAGTAGGCGGACCTAAATCGGCGGAGCTGGAACCAACGAGGGAGGGGCTGCGGGCCGCGGACTTCGGGTCAAGCCGCCGGCCAGCAGTGCCCGAGGCCGAGGCCCGAAGTCCAAAGCCCAATTCTCAGAAGTTCACGACGCCCGTCGCCATGATCTGGAAGACCGTGACCTCGGTGATCCGGAAGCGGCGGCCGGGCATGTCGTAGCGGAAGTCGAAGGTCGGGCTGATCTCGCCGGAGTGGTTGTCGAGGTCGACGCAGCGGCTGCTCGAGTCGCCGCGGCAGGCGCCGTCCCGGTCCTTGCCCACCGGCTCGGTGGTGAGGAAGTGCGGGGTGTCGGTGTAGAAGCTGGCGTTGACCCGCAGCTGGACGTACTTGGCGGCGCGGCCGTAGACGCCGATGGAGCCGCCCAGCGAGAGGTACTCCTCGTTGTAGAGCAGCTTGCCGAGGGCGTCGGACAGCTCGTTGTAGCCACGGCCCTCGCTGATGTAGAGCGCGCCCAGCTGGATGTCGATGCTCACGCTCTGCGACTTCTCGGGGTTGTCGTAGGGGAAGAACTCGGCGCCGAAGAGGAATCCGCCCACGTGCGGAGGCTTGAGCCCGGTCTCGCTGGTCGTCCAAGGACCGGTGTTGCAGTTCTCCGCGTAGCCCAGGTTCTCCGCCTTCTTGGCGTCGGACATCTGGCAGTTGCTGATGGAGTTCGTGGTGGCCAGGCCGTAGGTGTACATGAACTTCAGGTACGGATCGATCGCGCCCAGCCGCTTGGAGATGGCGGTGGAGAAGGAGAAGCGGTGGGCGCCGTCGCCGATGGGGCCCTTCTGCGTGATCGTCGCCGCGGTCCAGGGCTTCATCACCGAGCCCGGGTCGAGCAGGCCCGTCGGCAGGGTGTAGTCGAAGGTCAGCACCCACTTCGGCTTGGTGTCGTCGCGCTTGTCGGACAGCGGCGCCCACGACAGGCCGAACGACACGTCGGAGAAGCCGGAGCGGTGAGACTCGCCGTTGCTCTCGAAGATGGGCTTGGAACCGTTGCCGGGGCTGTCGACGCAGTCGGGGCTGAGCACGTTGCCGCGCGGGTCGAGGCAGTTGTTGTGGATGGTGGAGTTGGCGTCGGAGACGACTGGCGTACCGTCGTCGTTCTTCTCGGCGGGATACCACCACGCCTGGTCGTAGTTGAAGACCACCGAGGCGCCGACGTGGAGCTCCAGGTCGTGGAAGAGGCCGATGGCCAGCCGCATCGGCAGGCTCTGGTGGATGGAGGCGTAGCGCAGCTCCAGGACGTCGGCGATGTGCCCTTCCTGGTGCCGCTCGCGGACGATCTTCGCGCGGCGCTGCGTGCGCTCGAAGCCGACCCAGAGATCGAGGTCGAAGGGGTTGTCCTTGTCGAACGAGCTCGCGACGCGGGTGATCTCCGCGGCCCGCGCAGGCATCGGCCAGAGGGCCGAGGCGGCAGCAAGGCACACGAGAACCAGGGTCGAACGAGCCACGGAACGAAGGCTCATCACTCCTCCACAGGGCTGCGGCACCAATTGGCGAGGCGCAAAAAGCACGTAAGTGCGCGTCAACAGTGGAAGAACGTACTTGCCCGGGGTGGGGGTGTCAACTTCGAGCCACGACCCGGACTCAAACCTCGCGCAGCCCGAATTCCTTCATCTTGTTCTGCAGGCTCTTGCGGCTGATCTTGAGCTTCTTGGCTGCCTGCGTGACGTTGCCCCCGGTCTCTTCCAGGGCCTTGGCGATCAGGTCGCGCTCGAGCTCCGCAGCGGCCTGCTTGACGATGTCCTTCATCGAGGCGTCGCCGCCGGCGGGCGCCGCGGCGAGCTGCAGGGGAACCTTGACCGTGTCGGCTTCCTTGAGCGGCTCGGGAAGGTCCTTGGCCAGGATGACCGGCCCTTCGGAGAAGAGGATCATCCGCTCCATCATGTTCTCGAGCTCGCGGATGTTCCCGGGCCAGCCGTACTCCTGGAGGATCTCCATGGCGTCCGGCTCGAGGGCCTGGACCTTCTTGTTCAGCTTCTTGTTGTACTTCTCGATGAAGTGCTCCACGAGCATCGGGATGTCGGCGACGCGCTCGCGCAGCGGGGGCAGGGTGACGGGCACCACGTTGAGCCGGTAGAACAGGTCCTCGCGGAAGCGACCCTCGGCGGTCTCCTTCTTCAAGTCCCGGTTGGTCGCCGCGATCAGCCGCACGTCCACCTTCAGGGTCTTGATGCCGCCGACGCGCTCGAACTCGCTCTCCTGCAGCGCGCGCAGGAGCTTCACCTGCATCTCGACGGGGATCTCCGCAATCTCGTCCAGGAAGAGCGTCCCGCCATCGGCCAGCTCGAAGCGCCCCGGCTTGCTCGTCACCGCGCCGGTGAAGGCCCCGCGCTCGTAGCCGAACAGCTCGCTCTCCATCAGGTCCTTGGGAATGGCCGCGCAGTTGACCCGGATGATGGGCTTGCTGCGCCGCGACGACCCCGCGTGCAGCGCGGTGGCCACCAGCTCCTTGCCGGTGCCCGACTCGCCGGTGATGAGCACCGTCGAGGGCGTATCGGCGACCTTTTCGATGATCTTGAAGATTTCCTGCATCCCGGCAGAGGCGCCGACGAGGGCCTGGCGGGCGCGCTCATCGGAAGCGGGGATGCTGCTGCGGGAGAAGCTCGTGGGTGCGGACGGCCTTGGCGATGACCGACTTGAGCTCCTCGTGCTCGAAAGGCTTGGTGATGTAGTCGAAGGCGCCGAGCTTGATGGCTTCCACCGCTGAGTCCACGGTGCCGTGCGCGGTGATCATGATGACCGGCAGGTCCGGGTCCTCGGCCAGGACGGCCTTGAGCAGCTCCAGTCCGCCCATCTGCGGCATCACCTGATCGGTGACCACCACGTCGGCGCCGTTCTTCTTGATCTCAGCCATCGCCTGCAGGCCGTTTTCGGCCACGGCGACGTCATAGCCCTCGCGCTTGAGCATCGCGGCCAGGACCTTGCGCAGGTTGGCCTCGTCGTCGACGACCAGGGCTCTCGCCATAAGAAGACTCCGCCAGTCTGAAAAGGGCCGTGGACGCTAGCACAATTCGCGAGGACGGAAAGGCCCGGCGACCTCGAGGGCCTAAGTCTGCGAGATCACGTGCTTCAGAGGGCAGGAAACTGGCGAAGTCGCAGGGCAGGAGTAGCCTTCCCGACATGAGCTTGGACCTGCTCAACGACCTCTTCTTGGACTTCCTGCGCACCGAGCGGGGGTTGTCGGGCAACACGCTGGAGGCCTACTCGCGCGACCTGCGCGACTACCTGGATGCGCTCGGAAAGGCCAAGGTCTCCGACGCGGACGACATCAGCCCCGAGCACATCCAGAAGCACCTCGTCGGCCTTCACAAGCGCGGACTGTCCCATCGGTCGCAGGCCCGCCACCTGGCCGCCATCCGAGGCTTCCACCGGTTCCTCCTGCGGGAACGGCACACCAAGAAGGACCCGACCGAGGACCTCGAGACCCCGAGGACCAGGCGCAAGCTGCCGATATTCCTGACGGTTGAGGAGGTCGAGCGACTGCTGGCCGCGCCGAAGGACGAGACGCCGGCCGGCGAGCGAGACCGCGCGATGCTCGAGGTCCTCTATGCCACCGGCCTTCGCGTCTCGGAGCTGTGCGGGCTGACGGCCGAGGACGTGAACCTGCGAGACGGCTACCTCATCGCCCGCGGCAAAGGGAGCAAGGAGCGGATCGTTCCCCTGGGGGACTATGCGGTGGCCTGGGTCAAGCGCTGGCTGGAGGGTGGGCGAGAGGTCCTGCGCAAAGGTCGCAACGTCCGCGCCTTGTTCGTCGGCCCTCGCGGAACGGCGATCACGCGCCAGGGAATCTGGAAAATCATCAGGCGCTACGCGGTGGTTGCGGGCATCGACAAGCCGCTGTCACCGCACAAGCTGCGGCACAGCTTCGCCACGCATCTGCTCGAGCGAGGAGCCGACCTCCGCGCCGTTCAGGCGATGCTCGGGCATGCGGACATCTCGACGACGCAGATCTACACGCATGTGGACCGTGCAAGGGTCCGCGCCATCTACGACAAGGCCCATCCACGAGCATGAAAACCGATGTCGTACCCAGGTGGCAGAATTCGTGACCCGGTACTAGAGGCAGGCTATTTTGTGCGACCCGCGAAACCACTGCGGATGACACCTTCTGGAGGACACGCTCGGCCGCCTGTTTGAGGACGGCACGAGCCGGATCATGTCGAACGAACGCAGCGAGCAGGGCACGGCTGCGGGGCTGGACGCGACGGGTAATCCCGCCGACGCATCCCAGACCCCTGCACCTGATTCCGCCCCGCCTGTGCCTCCGGCTCCCGCCGGCGAGGCTGCTGCGAGCATTCCTCCACTTCCTACTACGGCCGAAGCCGCGCCTGCCGAAGCCGAGCCCGCCGAGGCCGCGCCTGCCGAGGCCGCGCCTGCCGAGGCCGCGCCTGCCGAGGCCGCGCCTGCCGAAGCCGCGCCTGCCGAAGCCGCGCCTGCCGAGGCCGCGCCTGCCGAAGCCGAGTCTGCCGAAGCCGCTCCCGCCGAAGCCGAGTCTGCCGAAGCCGCTCCCGCCGAAGCCGAGACCGCCGAAGCCGAGCCCGCCGAAGCCGAGCCCGCCGAAGCCGAGACCGCCGAAGCCGAGACCGCCGAAGCCGAGACCGCCGAAGCCGAGACCGCCGAAGCCGAGCCCGCCGAAGCCGAGTCTGCCGAAGCCGAGTCTGCCGAAGCCGAGTCTGCCGAAGCCGAGTCTGCCGAAGCCGAGTCTGCCGAAGCCGAGTCTGCCGAAGCCGAGTCTGCCGAAGCCGAGACCGCCGAAGCCGCGCCCGCCGAAGCCGAGTCTGCCGAAGCCGAGTCTGCCGAAGCCGCGCCCGCCGAAGCCGAGTCTGCCGAAGCCGAGTCTGCCGAAGCCGAGACCGCCGAAGATGCGCCCGCCGAAGCCGAGTCTGCCGAAGCCGAGACCGCCGAAGCCGCGCCCGCCGAAGCCGAGCCCGCCGAAGCCGAGTCTGCCGAAGCCGAGCCTGCCGAAGCCGAGTCTGCCGAAGCCGAGTCTGCCGAAGCCGAGTCTGCCGAAGCCGAGCCAGCCGAGTCTGCTGAAGCCGAGCCTGCCGAAGCCGAGCCTGCCGAAGCCGCGCCTGCCGAAGCCGCGCCTGCCGAAGCCGAGTCTGCTGAAGCCGCTCCCGCTGAAGCCGCTCCCGCCGAAGCCGCCGAATCGGCGCCAAAGAAGGGGAAGGGACAGGCAAAGCCCGCCGAAGCCGCCGAGCCTCCGCTCAGCCCTCAGGACGCCTTCAAGATCGTCCTTCCGAAGTTCGAGGGGCCGCTCGACCTGCTGCTCCACCTGATCCGCGAGCACAAGGTCGACATCTTCGACATCCCCATCAGCCTCATCACCGAGAAGTACCTGCAGACGATCAAGGTGATGAAGGAGCTGAACCTCGACATCGCCGGCGAGTTCATCTTGATGGCGGCGACGCTCGCGCACATCAAGAGCCGCATGCTCCTGCCCAACCCGGAGGAGCAGCCCGGGGCCGAGGAGGAACAGTCCGACCCGCGCGAGGAACTCGTCAAGCGGCTGCTCGAGTACCAGAAGTACAAGGCCGCCGGAGAAGAGCTGGGCCGCGCCGATCTGCTCGATCGCGAGGTCTTCACCCGCCGCGCGCGCCTGGACCAGATCCCGCTCTCCGAGGGCGAGGTGGGGCTGGTCGAGATCTCGGTCTTCAAGCTGGTCCAGGCGCTCGACTCCACTCTCAAGACCGCCAAGATCCACGTCCCGCACCAGGTCATCGTCGACCGCATCAGCCTCGGCGAGGCGATCGCGGCGATGGTCGAGCGGCTCAAGGTCGAGCCGCGCACCTCGTTCTTCACCGTGCTCGGCGACGAGGCCGACCGACAGAAGATCGTCGTGACTTTCCTGGCCGTGCTGGAGATGACCAAGCTGGGCCTCATCCGCGTGTACCAGGAGGATGCCCAGGGCGACATCCTGATCTCCGCCAAGGATCCCGACTCGCTCGCGCCTGCCGAGATCAAAGACGACTACAAGTAGGAGCGCCGCAGTGGCCGACAGCGAAGTCCAGAAAGCCGGAGAGACCCCGGAGCCCAACGCCGATGAGGGCGTGGCCACCGCGCATCCCGAGCCCGCCAACCCGGAGCAGGAGCCTGCTCCAGAGCAGGAGGCGCAGGCGGAAGCAGAGTCTGAGCCCGTGGCTGGCGAGGACGAGGCGGCCGACGAGAATCAGCCCGGAGAGTCGGACGAGCCACCAGCCGAGGCCGGTGAGGATCAGGCGCCGGAGAGCGTGCCTGCGGCCCAGGGCGAAGAAGCTCCTTCCGCCGACCCGTCGGCTCCAGAGACGGTCGAGGACGAGGCCGAGGACAGCGCTCCCAAGAAGCAGCAGAAGGAGCCCGCGGAGGGCGACGGCGAGGCGGCGACCAGCGAGGACGAGGAGCAGGAGGACACTCCGTTCGAGAAGCTCGTCGCGCGCGCCCGGCGCTTCTCGGAAGCGCGCGTGAGGGTCATCCTCGAGTCGCTCCTGTTCGTCACCGACAAGCCGCTCTCCGAGGAGGCCATCCAGCAGACCACCGGCATCTCCATCCAGGTCATCAAGGACCAGATGCAGAAGCTGCAGGGCACCTACCGCGACGGCGTGCGCGGCATCGTCCTGCACGAGGTGGCCGGCGGCTGGCAGTTCCGCACCTGCCCGACGAGCAGCGACTTCGTCCGCCGCTTCCTCAAGGTCAAGCCGCAGCGCCTCACCCGCGCCGCGCTGGAAACCCTGGCGATCATCGCCTACCGCCAGCCGGTCACCCGCCCGGAGATCGAGGACATCCGCGCGGTCGACTGCGGCGCCGTCGTCAAGGCGCTGCTCGACCGCCAGCTGATCAAGATCATCGGCAAGAAGGAGGAGCCGGGGCGTCCGCTGCTCTACGGCACGACCACCCAGTTCCTCGAGTTCTTCAACCTGCGCGACCTGTCCAGCCTGCCGACCTTGCGCGAGTTCCAGGAGCTCAACGAGGAGAGCCAGGCCATCGTCGAGCAGCAGACCGGCGGCAAGGCCGAAGAGAAGAAGGGCACCGAGGGCCTGGTCGCCGACCTGCGCGACTCCAAGCTCGAGGAGCGGCTCAAGGAGACCACCGCCGAGGCCGACAGCGCGCTCGCCGATCTCGAGACCGCCATCGCCGACACCGACACCCGGACCCGGGCGACGGTGCGCATCCTCAACCCGGTTCCACAGCCGCCGGGCGGCTTTCCCGGCGCACCTCCGCTGCCTGGTCAGCCCATTGGCGCACCGGCCCCTGTTGGACTCGCGAGCGAGCCGGAGGACGAAGCGGGCGCGGAGGCGGAGGCACCGGAGGAGCAGGACCTCCCCGAGGGCGGGCCGCAGAGCGACGAGCCCGACGAGGACGAAGACGGTGCGGCCGACGACGAAGTGCCTCCCGAGATGGAAGACGACGACGATTAGCGGCCGTGCGCGCTAGAGAGAGCGAGTGACGATGGAGCTGCGTCTGCAGAAGGTGCTCGCCCAGGCGGGCGTCGCCTCGCGCCGCAAGGCGGAGGAGCTGATCGAGCAGGGCAGGGTGGAGGTCAACGGCAAGGTCGTCCAAGAGCTGGGCACCAAGGTCGACCCGTCCCAGGACCTCATCCGCGTGGACGGCAAGCTGCTCGCCGAGCGCGAGAAGAAGTGCTACTTCGTCCTCTACAAGCCGACGGGGATGGTCACCACCCTCTCCGATCCCCAGGGCCGGCCGACCATCAAGGACTGCATCAAGACCATCCGCGAGCGGGTCTTCGCGGTGGGCCGGCTCGACTGGGACGCCGAGGGCGCCCTCATCATCACCAACGACGGCGAGCTGGCGAACCGGCTGATGCACCCGCGCTATCAGGTCCCGCGCACCTACCTCGCCAAGGTCAAGGGCGAGCCCGACGCGGCGACCCTGCAGAAGCTGCGCGACGGTGTCCGCCTCGAGGACGGCTTCGTCAAGCCGGAGAGCGTGGACCTCGAGAGGGAGACCGAGAAGAACACCTGGGTCCGCCTGGTCGTCCACGAGGGCCGGCCGCACCTGGTCAAGCGGCTGTGCGCCGCGGTCGGCCACCCGGTCGTGCGCCTCTTCCGTCCGCAGTACGCCGGCATCGGGGTCGCAGGGCTGCGCCCGGGGATGTGGCGGGCGCTCGAGCCCGAGGAGATCGAGAGCCTCAAGCGCGCCGGCCCAGACACGGAGATGCCCGAAGGCCCCCTGAAGATGCCCGCTCGCCGGCACCGGAAGAGCGAGCCGCGGCAGGACCGCCCGTCACATGCCCCAAGCCGCCCTCGGCCGAGCGGTGGACGGCCTGGACCGCGGCGCCGCCGATCCTAGAAATCTGAAGGAACTGCGAGAGCTTGGGCGGTTGACCCTCAGGGGTGTGGAAGCTAACATCCACCCGCTCGACCTAGGCGGCGCTCCTCGCGCCGCGCTGTGGAGGTCTTTTCCTGAGGCGAGGTGACCGTTGCGCATACCGCACGCGTGCCGTCCTTGGCCGTCCTGGCTCATCGCGGGCCTCTGTGTCCTGGGACTCGCCGCCTGCCAGAGCGAGCACGAGAAGGCGCTCCACGAGTTCGAGACCGCCTCGCGCCCGGAGATCCGCGCGGGCGCCTTGGGCCGGCTGGCACAGATGAGCCAGGAGGAGGACTTCCACCTCTTCCTCAAGGCCACCCGCGACCCCTCGGCGCAGGTGCGCAAGTCGGCGGTCATGGGGCTGGGCAACTCCGGCGACTCCAAGGCCATCGACACCCTGGGCGAGCTCTCTGGGCGACCCGGACTACGACGTCGAGACCGAGGCCGCCGTCGGCCTGGCGCGCTTCAACACCGACAAGGCTCGCGCCTACCTGCTCTCGGCCTATGGCCGCCGCGACGGACCGGCGCGCGCCGCCATCGCCAAGGCGCTGGGCCCCGAGGGCCTGAAGGAAGCCATTCGCCACGAAGCGAAGATCCTCTGGGACCGCAACCAGAAGGCGCTGGAGGCGGGTGGCCCGGCCGAGCGCGTGGGCGCGGCCGAGGAGATTGGCCGCAGCGGCCGTGGCGACGCCGTCGAGCGCCTGCTGCCGATGCTGGGCGACGACTCGGTGCTGCTCGCCGCCGGCGCGGCCCGCGGCCTGGGCGCGGCGCGCGACAAGCGGGCGGTGTCGGCCCTGATGGGCGTCTTCAAGGAGAACCTCCCGGTGCTGCGCGAGGCCGCGGCCGACTCGCTGGGCCTGCTCGGCGACCCCAGCGCGCTCCCGGTGCTCGAGAAGACCGCGCTCGAGGGCGGCAGCGGGTCCACCCAGGCCATCAACGCCATCGGCCAGCTCGCCTTCGCCCCGGAGGGCAGGGCGTCCCTGTGCAAGCTCGCCTCCGAGGGCAACCTCGACGTCGCGCGGTTGTCGGCGCGGCTCGCCAAGCCCCGCGGCGGCTGCTCGACCGACCCCATCGTCGCGCGGCTCGCGCGGAGCAGCGCAGAGCCGTTCGCGGCCCTCGCCGCGCTCGAGGGGTTGGGCGGCTCCGCCGGGGTGGAGAAGGTCGTGGCGCTGCTCGATTCGCCCGACCGTGCCATCCGCATCGCCGCCACGAAGACCTTGGGGGCGATGGAGGCGCCGGAGGCCGCAGGCGCCAAGGTCGTCAGGCTGCTCGAGGCCGAGGCCGAGCGCCTCGCCGGGGCGCAGGCCAAGTGGGTCACCGAGAAGCTCTCCAGCCGGCCGCCCGAGCCGGAGCGCCGCAAGAAGCGCGACGACGCCGACGACCCCGTCTCGCGCCACGAGCGAGAGAAGACCCAGAAGTTCAACGACATGATGGCCAAGGTCGACGCGCTCAACGAGCAGCGGGCCCAGGCCCTGGGCGTCAAGCTCGTGGACCGGGAGACCCCCGCGGAGATCGACCTCGTCGACGACCTCGCCGCGGGCGACGGCGACTTGATGTTCGCGCTGGCCCTCACCGCCGGCCGGCTGAAGGTGCCCGCCGCGCTGCCCATCCTCGAGAAGCTCGCCAAGGACCCCCACGCCACGACCCGCGCTGCCGCCTGCGAGGCCCTGGGCGCCGTCGGCACCCAGCCCGCGCTCGACCTGGTCGGCCGGTGCATCGAGGACGCCGACCGCGGTGTCCTGCGCGCCGCGGCCCGCGGGTTGCGCCGGGCAGGCCCGACCGGAGGCAAGCTGCTCATCGCGGCCCTCAAGCGGCGCAGCTCCGAGCGGTGGGAGTTCGTCCAGGCCATCGGCGAGCTGAAGGTGAAGGAGGCCGCCCCCAAGGTGGCCGAGCCTTGGGCGCCGGCGGCTCCGAGGCCGTGGAGGCCGCGGTGGCGCTGGGCAAGCTGGGCGACCCCTCCTACGCCAAGGTCCTGGTCGAACAGCTCAAGGACCACACCCACCCCGCGCGCCTGGAGATCATCGCGGCGCTCGCGGAGCTGGCGGACCCCTCGGTCGCGTCGGTGCTGGTCCCGCAGCTCTTCAACGAGCGGCCCGAGGTCCGGGCCATCACTGCGCGCGCCCTGGCCAAGCTGGACCGCAAGGCCGCCGGCCCCATGCTCGAGGCGCTGCGGTTCGACTACTACGCCGAGGTCCGTCGCGCGGTGGAGGAGGCCCTGGGCGCCTCCGCTGCCCAAGCGCAGGGAGCGCGCTAAAGCCATGCCCGACGTCCGCGAGCTGAAGGATCAGGCCTCCAAGCTCTTCACCAAGGGGAAGTTCGAGAAGGCCGCCAAGGCGTACGAGGAGCTCTGCAAGCTCGAGCCGAAGGACATGCAGATCAGGGTTCGTCTGGGCGACGCCCTGGTGAAGGCGGGCGAGAAGCCCGCCGCCGTCGCCGCCTACCGCATCGCCGCCGAGTCCTACGCCAAGGAAGGGTTCCTCCCGCGCGCCATCGCGGTCTGCAAGCTGATCCTCGAGGTCGATCCGAGCCACAGCGACACCCAGGGCGTGTTGGCGCAGCTGTACGCCCGCAAGTCCGGTGGCGCTCCGCCCCCTCCCGCCAAGAAGCCCGTCGCGGGCGCGGCCGGCGCGGCGGCGGTCGCGGCCGCCATGGCGGCGCCCGCGCAGCCCACTCCCGGCCCCGCCCGGCCCGCGGCGATCATCCCGCCGGCTCCGCCCAGGTCCGACGACGAGCACCTCGAGCTGGACACCGCTCGCAGCTACCGGGACGGCGTGAGGGCCTCCGAAGCTCCGGAGGCCGGTCCGCAGGCGCTCGCGCCGCAGGCCCGGGACGTCGACACCTCGGGCCTCGAGCCTCGACGACGGGTCGCAGCAGGCCAGCTGGAAGGGCGCCCAGGTCATGGCGCCGGAGCCGACGCCTGCCCCGCGCACTGCGCCGCCCGCGCCTCCAGCGCCTCCATCGCCCGCCAAACCCGCCGCACGTCCGGCGCCTGCCCCGAAGGCGCTGTCGGCGACCGGGTCCATCGAGATCGAGCCGGGGGAGCTGGAGCTCGAAGACGCAGCTCCGATCTCCGTTCCGCTCCCCGCGGCCAAGCCGCAGCCCGCCCCCGTCGCCGCCAGGTCCGCGGTGACGGCGACCGGGTCCATCGAGATCGTGCCGGACCTCGAAGGCATCGACGAGGGCCACGACCTCGAGATCGGCCTTTCGGCCCCGACGAAGCCGCCAGCACCTCCTCCTCCGGCGGTCAAGCCGGAGACCTTGGCGCTGCCACCGTTGGCGCCCAAGCCGACGGCCCCGCCGCCTTCGGTCGCCGCCAAGCCGCCGCCGCCCGCGGTGAAGCCCCAGGGGATCGCGCCGCCGCCACCCGCCCCCAAGCCGACCGCGCCGCCGGCGTCGGTGCTGCAGCCGCCCACCGCCCCGCCGCCCAAGCCGCCCAAGCCGCCCAAGCCGCCCGAGCCAGCCAAGCCAGCCAAGCCTGCGGAGACGGGCGAGGACCTGCTCTTCACCGAGGAAGACAGCGCCCCGGCCGCGCAGCCCAAGGCGCCGGTCTCGCTGGGCGAGATGGAGCTGGGCGAGCCCGAGTTGCTGGGGTTCGCGCCCGCCAAGCCAGCGACGCCGGCGGCCGGCGGCGCGAAGGTGGCGATGCCTCCGGCCGTGGCCAAGTGGACGGCGCCCGGCGCCGAGGCCGCGGAGAGCCTCGAGGCCGCGCTCGAGTCCGCGACGGCAGCGGCGGTGCCCGAGCTGCCGGCCCCCAAGCCAGCGGCTGGGGAGGGGTGGATGGCCGCGCCCGAGGGCACTCGCGAGGACCTGGGGCGGATGAAGCGCCCGACCCTGGCCGAGATGCAGACCCTGGCGGACCTCGCCATCAGCTCGGTCGACGAGGACGAGGAGATCGAGATTCCTCACGGTCACGGTCGACCAACCGGCGGCGACCAGCAGCCTGCCGGAGATCCCGCTGTTCTCGGACCTCTCGCGCGAGGCGTTCATCGAGCTGGCTTCGCAGTGCGAGCTGCGCCGCTGCCAGCCGGGGGACGTCATCATCGAGCAGGGCACCCCGGGCGTGTCGTTCTTCGTGGTGACCAGCGGCACGGTGATGGTGACCAAGAAGGACCCGGCGACCGGCTCGGACGTGGTGCTCGCGCACATGACCGAGGGCTCGTTCTTCGGCGAGATGGCGCTCGTGTCGGGCACGCCGCGCCTGGCGTCGGTGGTGGCGGAGGACGAGGCGGAGTGCCTGGAGATCTCCGCGGCCCTGCTCGCTTCGCTGACCAAGCGCTACCCGCACGTGCAGCAGGCGCTCAAGAAGTTCTGCCGGCAGCGGCTGCTGTCGAACATGATGGCGACCAGCCCGCTCTTCAAGCAGTTCGACAAGGCCGAGCGCAAGGTCCTCATCGAGAAGTTCAAGGCGCGCGAGGTCAAGCCGGAGGAGGTCATCGTCACCGAAGGCCAGCCGGTGGACGGCCTCTACGTGGTGATGAGCGGCGAGGTCTACGTCCGCAAGAAGAAGGACGGCGCGGACGTGAGGCTCGCGACCATCAAGGAAGGCGACCTGTTCGGCGAGATCTCGCTTCTGACCAAGTCCGCCGCGACCGCCACCGTCGCCGCCGCCAAGCGCTCCACCGTGCTGCGCCTGCCGCGGCCCGCCTTCGACGAGCTCATCAGCACCCACCCGCAGATCCTGATGCTGGTGAGCGAGCTCTCCGACGAGCGGCTCAAGCACCAGCAGAGCATCGTCCCGCAGACGAGCTCGGACGGGTTCATGATCGTGTAGTGGGGTTCGCGGCGGGGTAAGAGCCGAAACCGAGCTACTGAATCGCCAAGGTCGCCAGGGACCAGGGTCGCCAAGAACTGCTTGGGTTTCTGGTGTCCTTCGCTCGCGGTGGTGCCTCGCGACCGGCTGTTGAGCGGCTGCCAGCGTCCCGAAGGCCTTGGCGACCTTGGCGGCTCGAGACTGTCGGCTACTCGTTGCGCACCTTGCGGACGTAGGCGGCGCGGTCGAGCTGCCGGTTCTCGACCATCAGGTCCACCAAGGCGCGCAGCGCGCGAGCTTGGCGGTTGGCGAGCTCTTCGAGGCGTGCCACGCGCTCGACGAGGTCTCGTTCGCGCTGGCTGCCTGCCACGGCTTGGGGTTGGGGGAGCGGCTGCTGGAGGGGCGCGGGCTGGGACTGCGGAGGCGTCTCCTGGTCCAGCCGGCCAGGGGTCAGCTCCATCGCCTCCGCCTCGGGCAGCTCCTCCTTCATCTCCGGCCGCTCGCCGTAGTAGTAGCGGCGGATGGCGCGGTCGATGTCGGTGCCGCTCGCGACGACCGGCTCGATCTTCATGCCGGTACGGAACTCGATCTGCTGGAAGGCCTCGTGGTTGGTCGGATCGCTGGTCGCCAGCCGCAAGAACTTGCGATCGGCGCTGGCCATCAGCGGGAAGACGCCGTAGCGCTCGCAGGTCTGCACCGGAAGGAGCTGGGCGGCGTCGAGCGGGGGAGGGGACGCCTCGAGGTCGACCGCCGGGATGTTGAGGTGGCGCGAGAGCGCGGCGACCACGGTGGGCTCGTCGACGAAACCCATGTCGACGAGCACGCGGCCCAGGCGGCCGCCCCACTTCTTCTGCTCGGCCAGCGCCGCCTTCAGGTGCGTCTCGTCCAAGAGGCCGGCGCGAACCAGGATCTCGCCGAAGCGCAGCTTGATGTCTGCCATGGGGTCTCCTGTCTGCGCTGCGGGGCCCCGGCGAGCCCCGCCTACTTCTTGGCCTCTTCCTTCTTCTCGTCCTTCTTGGCCGGCTCGGGCTCCGGGTCCTTGGGCGCCGCGGGTGCCAGCTTGGCGGCCTGGGCCTTCTCCTCCGTCGTGAGCGCCTTGGCCCGGAAGACCTTGTACTTGGCCTGTTTGCCCTCGACCGTCAAGGTGGCGGCCATGCCCAGCGACTGGGTGCCGTCGTTCATCGCCCAGGCCACCGCGTCGGCGGGGCCGGGGTTCAGGTAGAGCTTGTCGGAGAGGACCTCGGGCTTGATGACGTTGTTGCCGTCGAGGTCGGTGGCGCGGGCGCCCGCTTCCTTGATGTTGGCGAAGATGCCGAAGGGGATGGCGGCCTCGGCGACCAGCCCGTTGATGTTGACGTCGCCCACGTTGCCGGCCTCGGTGGCGGCGTCGAGCGCGCTCTGGGTCGCGCCGTGCGGCGGGCCGTGCGCGACCAGCACCACCGGGTTCTTGGCGGCCTTGGCGATGGGCTTGAGCGCGTCGATGTCCTGCTTGAAGTACTGGCAGCCCGACGCGCAGTGGATGTAGCGCTTGTCGTGGTAGCCGGGGAGGCTGACGAGGTCGACGTTGCCGAACTCGATGTGGCGCACGTTGCTGAAGTTGACGACGTTGCTGAACTTCTTCTGGAGCTCGGCCATGGCGTCGTTGAAGTGGCCGCTGCACTCGCGGTTGCCCAGGACGGTGAAGACCGGCAGGCCGGTCTCCGCCAGCGGGGTCATGACGCGCACGATGGACTCGATGCTCTCGCCGTTGTCCCCGACGGCGAGGATGGCGTCGACCTTCTCGGCCTTGAAGAAGTCGACGAACTTCTTGAGGTTGACCATGTTCTCGCCGGAGTCCTCGTTGATGCCGGCGATGACGCCGAAGACGGTCGGGGCGTCCTTCTTCTCGGGAACGGCAGGGAAGGTGAGCTTGTAGCCGTGGCGCTCCACCTGCTTGCCGCCGATGGTCAGCTTGGCCGGGACGGCGAGGTCGATGGGCCCGATGCACTGGGGGTCGGACTGGCCGGACACGGAGGCCGAGGCCTCGGGCTTGACGATCTTCGGAGCGGGCGGGGGAGCGGGCTTGGGCGGTGGAGGCGGAACGACCGTCTCCTTGCAGCCGGCGAACGCGACCAAAGCGACGACCAACACCCAAGAGCGCGAAGACATGGTCACTTCTCCCTGGTGGGGGGTCCGAAGAAAGGACGCGGAGTATAGCGACCGGTCGGTGGGTCGGCAAGCGAGCACCCTGCGTGAAAATCCGCGGCGGAGCGGGCGGTTGAAAAATTGACCGGGCGCCGGGCGGGCGGACAATCGGCCCACTTCTTCGCGGGTTGCTGACCGGCCAATTTCCTTTCGATGAGGGACGAGCGATGCACGAACAGACCGCACAGTTCGAGGGCCTCAATCGCGAGGACGCCATCCGCGAAGTCGTCCTGCGCCTGCGCCGCCAGACCCGCCGCCAGGGAGATGACCCGGTGCGCGTGGACCTGCTCGAGGACGACCTGCGCGAGGGGCTGAAGACGGTCGAGCTGGTGCGCGAGTACATCGACGACGTGCTCACGCTGCTCGCCAACCCGGACACCCGAGCCCGCGACATCATCGACATCGCCGACGACTCCCAGGTGATCGACAACCTGGACTACCTGGTCGTGGTCGTGAACAACCTGCGCCGGCGCCTGGTGCAGATCGCCACGCGCGGCGGCCACTAGGCGTCCGGGACCCGAGCCGAATCGCGGAGCGGCTGGGCGCTCACCACTCCAGCTTCTCCTTGCCGGCGTTGGCCTTCAGGTCGGGCCGATGAAGCTCGACGAGCTGCGCGCGCACCGGGCCCAGTTCGATGACGCCCAAGGCGGCCACCGGAAGGCGCTGGGCGTCGTCGCTGATCCAGACGTGGATCTCCCGCGGCTTCATGTTGGGCGCGGTGGCCACTCCCGACAGATGGAAGGCGTCGAACTCGCCGGCCGGCACCGAGACGTGCTCGCGGGCCTCGACCTTGCCCTCGATGCGCCACATCCGCTTGAGCGCGTAGGCCTCGAAGCAGAACGGCTGGCCCACCTTCATCGGAGATGGCGCGGAAGAGGTAGATGGCGCCGACGTAGTCATAGGCCTCGGAGGTCGTGGTGAAGTGGTTGGTGCCCTTGGGGTTGTTGGGCTGGTTCGACGTCCAGTTCACCTCCGTCTTCTTGTCCTTGAACAGGGCGTCGGCGACGCGGGTGAGCCCGCCTTCCTCCACGTCTTCGTGGAACCGGTTGGGGCGCAGGTCCTTGGCGCGCAAGAAGCTGACCACCTCGCCTTTGATCTTGCGCATCTTGTTGAAGAAGGTGTTCGACTCGGCGCTGACCTTGACCTGGATCTCCGAGGCGTTGCGCCCCCAGGGATCCACGTCGAAGGTCATCTGGCCGGCCTTGGCCCCCACGATGTCCACGTCGTAGGTCAGGGTCTCGCCGCCGGCGAACGGCAGCGGCCCCGAGCGAGGCTTGGGCAGCGGCGTGCAGGCGGCCTGCGACGGTGGCTCCGCCTTGGGCTGTGGCGGCGGCGAAGGCGGCGGCTTCGGTGCGGCAGCCCAGGCGAGGCTCGAGCAGAGCAAGCCGGCCAGGAGGATCGAAGTGGTCAGGCGCATGTCGTTCTCGGAGGGGCGGATGCTAGCACGCTGGTGGTTAGGGCCGGCCCTTCCCTTGGACGACGCCCTCGGGGCGGTATTCGGAGGCTCTCTTCGCCTGCACGGCTTCGATGCGATCCGCCAGGCGGTCGCGAGCCTGCTGCCACGCCTCGGGATCGCGAAGGATCTCGTACGGTTGCGGCGCGAGCGTCGCCGCGGCCTCTTCGGCGGCGGCCTGGAGCCCCATCGAGCGAGCGAGCGCGAGGACCTCGTAGTCCTGCAGCCCTGCTCGGATCAGCTTGAGCCGAAGCGACTCCACCGGGACGTGGTGCGTGCCCCCGATCGCCTGCGGCGTGCCCGGGTAGAAGAGCGTGCCGTCGCCGTTGCCGTGGAAGCGCCAGAGGTCTCTCCAGGGGTCGGGCTTCTTCTTCGCGGCGCCGTCCGGCAAGTAGGCCTCGACGGTGTTGAAGTACAGCTCGCCGTCGATGCCATGCCGGTAGGCCAGCACGCCCATCGCCCGGTTGAGCGCCGCGTCGTGGTCGACCATGTACGAGGGCCAGCCGGCGAAGTAGCGCCGGTGAGCGAAGTCGAGCGCCGGGAGCTCTCCGCAGCCGTGGCTGCCGCACGACTGGTACCACCAGAGCCGCGAGCCCCGGGCGCGTGCCTGCGCGTAGTCGCCGAGCGGGCGCACGACCTTGCAGTAGTCGCTGCCCTTGCGCGCGAAGAGGCAGTTCAGGTTCGGGGTCCACAGGTCGATGGACTGGTCGAGCACCGGGGCCATCGAGGTCGTCACCAGCGCCCGCAATTGGGGGCTGGCGCGGTGGACGAGGTCCGCGAAGCGGCGCACCTCGGGCAGGTCCTTCTCCCGAGGCTCGTCCTTCAGGTAGACGAAGGCGCGGTCCAGCCAGCCCTTCTCGCGCAGGTGCTCGGCATAGAGGCGCAGGTACTCGATGCCGCGCGGGTCGCTGACGACCTTGTGTGGCACGCGCACGTCGATGGAGGTGAAGCGGGCCCCATTGGGCAGCGCGGTGCCGTCGAGGAACGGACCGACCTCGGCGTCCCAGGCGCTGAAGTCGATCTTCGGCGGGTCCGTGGAGACGATGCGCGGGGCTTCCATGCTCATCCCGTGCAGCGACACGCGATGCCGCAGGGCGGCGGTGGCGTAGAGCCGGGTCAGCTCGAGCACGTTGGTCGAATCGGCCGGCAGGCCGTGCCCCGCCGCGGCGGCGATCCCCGAGAAGCCGAAGCTGTTGGGCAGGCTCGAGGTCGCGGGCAGGGCGAAGTGCCGGACCGTGAGCCGGACGGGGATGACGACCGGGCGGCGTCCCTCGGCGCGAACCACCACGTCGCCTTCGTAGCGTCCCGGGATGGCCGCGCCGGCGCAGATCTCCACGTAGGCGACGACCGGCTCGCGGGTCGACGAGACCGGAAAGGCGCGGCGGGCCTCGTCGAAGTAGGCGTCGCGCTCGGGGATGAGCGCGTCGGGCCAGCGGCCCTCGCGTCCCTCCGAGTTCGAGGGGTGGACGACCTCGAGGAAGGCCTCCCGATAGAGGCGGACCCCGATGGGCGGCGCCCCGGGCCGGCGGAGGGCGCTGGCCTGCATGGACGCGCTGCGGACCGGCGCGTCCACCACCACCTGCGCCCCCACGCACTCGCCCCTCGCGGCGCGGAGCTCGATGCTGGCGCTCTTCTTCGGGCGTGCTCCGGGGCCCAGCTTCACCATCTCCGAGACCGCGTAGGCCCACCCGGGGCGGGCGGCCGCGCCAGCCACCGCGCCGGAGCGGACGGGAACGATGCTCAGGGCGCCCAGCAGGGAGAGCCCGAGCGCCCAGCGCAGGTGAGACGAACGGTCGTGCACCGGCCTCAGGTAGGGACGGTGGCGGAGGCGGGCAAGCGCCTCAGGGGCGCGAGACGCCCTTCTCGTAGCTCTGGAGCTCGGCGACGATCGACCCGAACAGGAACTCGGCGTCCATCTTCAGCGGGAGGTGCCGCGCGTCGTTGGAGAAGGCGATCTCCATCCGCTTGGCGGCGGTCTGCCCGGAGAACTGGACCTCGATCTTGGCGACGACCGCGTTGAACTTGCCGGCGCCGACCTCGAGCTCCTCGGCGCGCAGCACGTCCACCTTCATCGGGAAGACGCGCTTGCCGGTGTAGACCGAGATCTCCTCGTGGTCGCCGACGGCGAGCTTGCGCAGCCGCAACGTGTAGAGCGCTGCGACGATGTCCCGCGTGTCCGGCTCGACGGCCACCGAGTCCTCGAAGCGCGGCGCGTACTCCTTCTCGCACAGGAACGAGGCCTTCGAGGAAGCGCGGTCGTAGCGGATCCGCTCGCGGCGCCGCCAGTGGTTGTGGTCGGCGTGGTACTCGCTGCCGATGCTGGTCTTCTCGGCCGGGTCCCACCAGGTGACGAAGCGGTCCTTCACCGGCCAGAACGAATAGAAGGAGTCGGTCCTGGCCGTGCTGATCACCGGCCAGACCTTGCGCCCGTCGACCTCGGTCGTGGCTCCGACGACCGACATCGCCTTGCCCACCGAGACGCCCAGGTAGCTGACGCGGAAGACCAGCGACTCGCCGGGCGAGAAGACCGGCTCCGGGTCGGCCGGTTCGGCCGCAGGCGCCGAGGCGGTCGGCCAGGTGGCCAGCAGGAGCAGCGCGAGGAGTCTGGCGGCGGGTCGGGGAGACATGAAGGGCCGGACGCCGACAGCGCGGCGTCCGGCCCCATTATGTCCAGCAAAGGACGGGTCCGACAGTCCTTACACCGGGTGGAACTTCCTGCCCGCCTTCACCGTGTCCACGAGCAGCGGGGCAGGGGTGAAGCGCACGCCGAACCGCCCGTGCAGGCTCTCGAGTTTGCGCAGGATGTTGGCCGGGCCGGTGGCGTCGACGTAGCGGAACGGGCCGCCCCGGAACGGGGGGAAGCCCAGGCCGAAGATGGCGCCGACGTCGCCGTCGCGCGCGCTGCGCAGGATGCCCTCGCCCAGGCAGCGGATGGCCTCGTTGACCATCTGCAGGCTGATCCGCTCGGCCATCTCCTTGCGGTCCATGGGCTTGCGGTTGCGGCCGCCGGGGAGCAGGTCGTAGACCGTCTCGTCGATCTCCTTGAGCTTCTTGCCGGTCTCCGGGTCGTACTTGTACAGGCCCTTCTTCGCCTTGCGACCGAGCCGGCCGTCGCGCACCAGCTCGTCCATGGCCGACGGGCCGGACATCCGGTCGCCGAACTCCTTGTGCAGGATGTGGGCGACCTTGGCCCCGACGTCCAGGCCCACCTCGTCGAGCAGCGTGATGGGGCCGACCGGGAAGCCGAAGTCGACGAGCGCCTTGTCGACCTCCAGCGCGTCCGCGCCTTCGACCAGGAGGTAGGCGGCCTCGTTCATGTACGGCGCCAGGATGCGGCTGGTGTAGAAGCCGGCGCCGTCGTTGACCACGATGACCGTCTTGCCCTGCTTCTTGCCCAGCGCCACCGCGGTCGCGGTGACCTCGGGGGCGGTCTTGGCGGTGGTGATGATCTCCAGGAGCGGCATCTTGTTGACCGGCGAGAAGTAGTGCATGCCCACCACGTTCTCGGGCCGCTTCGCCTCGGCGGCGATCTGGGTGATGGGGATCGACGAGGTGTTGGACGCGAAGATCGCCTCGGGCGGGCAGGCGGCCTCGACCTCGGCCAGGACCTTGCGCTTGAGCGTCAAGTCCTCGAACACCGCCTCGATCACCACGTCGCAGCTCTTGAAGCCCGAGTAGTCGGTGGTGCCGGTCACGCGGGCCATGGTGGCGTCGGCCTGCAGCCGCGTCAGCGAGCGCCGCTTGGCGCGCTCGTCCAGGATCTGCCGGACGCCGCCCAGTCCCTTGGCCACCGACGGGTAGTCGCGGTCCTTCAGGCGCACGTCGATGCCGCCGTTGGCGGTGACGTAGGCGATGCCGCTGCCCATGAGCCCCGCGCCGAGCATGCCGATCTTCTTGACCTTGCGCGGCTCGACCTTGCCCTCGACGCCCGAGTCCTTCTTGAGCGCGGTCTGCGCCTGGAAGATGGTCACCAGCTGCCGGGAGACGTCCGAGACGACCAGCTCGCCGAAGAAGCGCGCCTCGGCGGCCAGGCCCTTCTCGAAGCCCTCCTCGATGCCGATGCGCACGGCCTCGAGCGCCTTGATCGGGGCGGGGTAGTGGCCGCCGGTCTTCTTGACCACCGACTCCTTGGCCTTGCGGAACAGGACGGCCCGGCCGACCGGGTTCTCCTCCAGGGCCGCCTCGGTCCAGATTTGCGGGCCCAAGAGGCTCTGGAGCAGCGTCTGCGGCTTCTTGCCCTTCAGGCGCATGAAGCCCACGCCGTTGCGGCTGGGCTTGCCCTTGGCGGCGAGCTCCGCGGCGCGCTTGACGGCCACCTGCTTGAGCAGCGGCAGCGGGACGACCTCGTCGACCAGGCCGACCTTGAGCGCCTTGGTGGCCTTGAGCTGCTTGCCGGTGAGGATGAGGTCCAGCGCGGTCTGCACGCCCATCAGGCGAGGGGCGCGCTGCGTGCCGCCGGCGCCGGGGAGCAGGCCCAGCTGCACCTCCGGGAAGCCCAGCGAGGTCTTGGAGTCGTCGCTGGCGATGCGCCAGGTGCACGCGAGCGCCAGCTCCAGGCCGCCGCCCAGGCAGGCGCCGTGGATGGCGGCGACGACCGGGAAGCGGATCTGCTCGAGGCGGTTGAAGGCCGCCTGGCCCTCGCGCGCCAGCCGCTCGGCGTCCTGGGCGGTGGTGACCGCGGAGAGCATCTTGAGGTCCGCGCCGGCGATGAAGGTGTCCGGCTTGCCGCTGATGATGACCGCGGCCTTCACCCGGGCGTCGCTGGAGAGGCCTCGGAGACGAGCGCGTCGAACTCGCGGGAGGTGTTCTCCTGCAGCGTGTTCACCGGCTCGCCCGGGACGTCGTAGGTGATGATCGCCACGCCGTCCGCGCCGTGCTCGACCTTGAAAGTCTTGGCCATGTCGTCGTTTCGCTTCATCGCTTCCCTCCCTTGGGGTGCGATCTCGCGGTTGGAAATCGGTTGAGAAGTTCGAATGCCTCGAATGCCCTAGGCGCGCTCGAGGACCACCGAGGCGCCCATGCCGCCGGCCGCGCAGAGCGTGAGCAGGGCGTGCTGCCCTCCCCGGCGCGCAAGCTCGCGCAGCGTCTGGGTCACCATGCGTGCGCCGGTGGCGGCGAACGGGTGGCCCAGCGCGATGGAGCCGCCGTTGACGTTGAGCTTGGACGGGTCGACCTCGCCGATGGCCTCGTCGCGCCCGAGCTTCTTCCGGGCGAACTCCTTGGAGCCGAAGGCCTGCAGGTTCGAGAGCACCTGCGCGGCGAAGGCCTCGTGCATGTCCACGAGGTCCATGTCCTTCATCTTCAGCCGCGCGCGGTCGAGCGCGACGGGGGTGGACCACGCCGGGCCCATCAGCAGCTGGTCGGCCGGGTCGATGGCGGCGAAGGCGAAGCTCTTGATGAAGCCCAGGGGCGTGTAGCCCAGCGCCTTGGCCTTCTCCTCGCTCATCAAGAGCAGCGCCGCGGCGCCGTCGGTGAGCGGCGAGGAGTTGCCGGCGGTGATGGTGCCGTTCTTCTTGTCGAAGACCGGCCTCAGGCCGCTGAGCGCCTCGAGCGTCGTGTCCTTGCGGACGATGTTGTCCTCGGCGACGACCGTCTTGAACTTGGGCGGCACCGAGACCGCCATCACCTCGTCCTTGAACTTGCCGGCCTCGATGGCGGCGCTGGCGCGCTTGTGGCTCTCGAAGGCGAGCTTGTCCTGGTCCTCGCGGCGGATGCCGTTCTCACGGGCCATCTTCTCCGCGCTCTCGCCCATCGTCAGGCCGGTGGTCGGCTCCTTGATGGACGGCGGGGTGGGGGCCATGTCCTTGAGCGTGAGCTTGCGGAACGCACCGAGCTTGGCGGCCATGGTCTTGCCGCGGCTGGCCTCGATGAGCGCCTTGGCGAGCGGGCGGCTGGCGAACAGCGGGGCGTCGGACAGGCTCTCGGCGCCGCCGGCGATGGCCACCTCGCAGCGCCCGAGGACGATGGCGTCGTGGCAGCTGGCCATGGCCTGGATGCTGGTGGTGCAGGCACGCGAGACGGTGTGCGCCTCGACGCTCTTGGGAAGGTTGCTGCGCAGCGCGACCTCGCGGGCGATGAGCGTGTCGAGCGGCGAGGGGACCACCTCACCGAAGACCAGGCTCTGGATCTCCTTGGGGTCGATCTCCGAGCGCTGGACCAGCTCGCTGACGACCAGCGTCCCCAGGTCGACCGCCGAAAGATCGGCGAAGCCGGTCCCGGACTTCACGAATGGCGTTCGCAACCCCATCACGATTGCGACGCGCCGCCCCGACGTGCCGTTGCCCCCGTTCGTCATGGCCGCTCCTTGGTCCTGCAACTGGTGAGTGGTTCAACCGGTCCCAAAGGTAAAGCCGGCTTCGAGGCCGACTATCCGGGGGACGTTAGGAGTTAGCGACGCGACGCGTCAAGCGCAAGCTCGCCTGCCAGCCACCGGAAATGACAAGTAGTTGGCATGTTTGCGCGTCGAACTGAGCGATGCGCCGAGCCCTCGGCACCTCGCAGCCACGTCTGGTCCTGACTCTGGTCCAGGACCACGCAACTTTGTCCCACCTTGCCCGACAATGCAGCGACCGTTTTCTGCCCCAGGCCGGCGCCAGCCGCGCGGCCGTCTCGAGACCGGAGAGGAAGACCATGCCCGTCAATCCCTTCAGCAAGCTGAAGATCGCCGCCGACGCCAAGCCCATCGTCGACCAGGCGCTCAAGCGCGTCTCGGCGCAGGACCAGGCGAAGGTGAAGGAGGCGATGGCCAAGGTCGCCGAGCAGAACGGCGACAAGTTCCTGAACAAGGCCGAGGCGCAGGCCGTGGCCGACATCTTCGAGAAGGCCATCGCGCCCAATGCGCTGGTGACCGGGTCGGTGCTGGACGGCGCGCTGGCGGAGGCGACGAGCGCCGCGGCGAAGATGAAGTCGGCGTCCAACGTGGATGGCGTCTCGGCGCACTTCTCGTTCAACGAGAGCCTGGCGGCCAAGCTGGTGGGCGAGCTGAACGACGTGGCGACTCGCGCGGGCGGCAAGGCCACCGAGATCGACATGATGATCTTCGAGTTCCAGTCGGACACCATCCAGAAGGCCATCGTCGACATCGCCAAGAGCCACCCGAACGTCACCTTCCGCATCGTGGCCGACTCGACGCAGGCCTCGGGCGGCAGCAACAACGCCCTGCCGGAGATCCTCAAGGAGAAGCTCCCCAACGTGCAGGTGAAGTACAAGAAGGACTTCCCCTACGTCTGGAGCGCCAAGGACGGCCGCGCCGTCTACAACCACGGCGCGACGAGCGGCCTGAACCACCACAAAGGCTTCGTCAGCGTCATCGACGGCAAGCCGGACCGGATGGTCTCGGGCTCGTTCAACTGGTCGGACACCGCCGACACCAAGAACTACGAGGACCTGCTGGTCTTCAAGTCGATGGACGGCTCGACCCGCTCGGCGGTGGAGCAGTACCGCGACGAGTTCGCCGGGTACTTCAACAACAACGAAGCGACGCTCTCGCCCAACAACTTCTCCAACTTCAAGAAGGAGCAGTTCAACGCCATCGCCTTGAAGAACGGCGGGAAGACGACGCCCTTCACCAAGCTCAAGGACGACAGCTACCCGGCCTACGTCCCGGCCCAGAACACCGCCGCCTTCGACGTCAACGGCTTCACCAAGGCGGACAAGGCGCTGCTCAAGGAGCTGGTGGGCAGCAAGGTCTCGCAGGCCGTCCTCACAGACCGGGCCAAATATGGGCGTTTCGCCAGCTTCTCCGAGCTCAAGGACCGCGTGAAGTCGGTCGGCACGCTGCCGGCGGAGAAGCTCGAGGCGCTGGAGAAGGCCATCAGCTTCGGCGCGCTCACCGTGAGCGTGAACGACGGCTCCGAGGAGGAGCTCAACACCGCGGGCCTGCCGGCCTCGCTCTCCAAGGCGGTCGTCGCCTACCGCAACCAGAACGGCAGCTTCGAGAACGTGGACGAGCTGATGAAGGTCCCGGGCATGACCCCCCAGGCCTTCAACGGGGTCAAGAAGTACCTGACCGCCACCGACGTCGAGGCCTTCTTCAACAGCCGCCCGTTCGGCCAGACCGTCGGCGGCACGGGCTACGGCCCCAGCGGCAGCAAGACCGTGACGGCGATGGGCGACGACGGCAAGGTGGGCGCGAAGGCGGCCAACGTCTCGGTGGCGGCGACGGACCTGTTCAACCGCGCCCAGCCGGGCCAGAAGATCGCCATCGCCATGTACGGCATGTCGGGCAGCGCCCCGGAGGTCAAGGCGCTGGTGGCGGCGGCCAAGCGCGGCGTCGAGGTGAAGATCGTCGTCAACGACGACTACAACGACCCGGTCATCAAGATGGTCAAGGACCTGAAGGCCCAGGGCGTGAACATCGACCTGCGCGTGCAGTCGGCGAAGACCATGCACGAGAAGTTCGGCGTGGTGGGCGACGACGTCTTCTACGGCTCGGCCAACTTCAGCGAGTCGAGCTCGACCAAGCACAGCGAGGACCGCTTCAGCATCAAGAACGACACCGAGACCTCCGCCGCCTTCCAGGAGCGCTTCGACGCGCTCTGGAACAAGTCGAAGGTGGTGACGTAGTCGGGCTGCGGGCTGCGGGCTGCGGGCCTCGGGCCGTTGGGTCTTGGAGCGGGAATCCGAGGCGACTCGGGTTCCCGCTTTGTCTCTTGCCTCAGGGGCTGACTGCTCCGCCCGCGGACGCGCTCGGCCTCCGGGCCGCCAGGTCGTCGAGGAGCGCCTCCAGCTGCGCGGGCTCGACCGGCTTGGTCAGGTGCACGTCGAAGCCTGCCTCCGCGGCGCGTCGCTTGTCCTCCGGCTGGCCATACCCGGTGGTGGCGACGAGCAGGGCCGAGCGCAGGTCGGGCTCGGAGCGGAGCGTCTTCGCCACGTCGTAGCCATCCATGCCGCCGGGCAGACCGATGTCGCACAGGACGGCGTCGGGGTGAGCCTTGCGCGCGGCCTCGAGTCCCGACGGGCCGTCGCTCGCGACCAGCGGGACGTGGCCCATCAGCTCGAGCAGCGTCTGCAGGCAAGCGGCCGCGTCGTCGTTGTCCTCCACGATCAACACCCGAAGGTGGCCCGCGGGGGGCTGGGCGGCGGGGAAGGGCGCATGCGTGGCGGGAGCCTCCATCAGCGGGAGATCGACGCTGAACCGCGAGCCCTGGCCCGGCCCGGCGCTCTGGGCGCGGACCGTGCCGCCGTGGAGGTCGACGAGCCCCTTGGCCAGCGCGAGCCCCAGCCCCACGCCTCCTCGGCTGCGGGCGATGTCGCCTCCGGCCTGCTCGAAGGGCTCGAAGAGGTGCTCCATGGCCTCTCGGGTCATTCCCAGCCCCGTGTCGCTCACGGTGAGCGCCACCGACCTCCGGGCGGGGTCTGGCGCGAGCTCGACCTGGATGGCGCCCGGCGGGTCGGTGAACTTCGCCGCGTTGTCCAGGAGGTTGCTGAGCACCTGGGAGAGCCGCGTCGCGTCGCCGTCGACCCACTGCGGCGCGTCGGGCAGGGAAAGGGATAGGCGCAGGCCCTTGGCCTCGACCTCTTCCAGGAAGTCGTCGGCGGTGGCGCGCACCAGCGCGTTGAGATCCAGCCGCTGGCGTTGCACGGTGACCTTGCCGCGCACGATGCGAGAGACGTCCAGCAGGTCGTTGACGATGCGGGTCAGGTGGTCGGTCTGCCGATGCAGAATGGTGCGTGCCCGCTGTGCTCGCGGGTCGCGCGAGTCGGTCCTCTCGAGCACCGCGGTGGCGCTGCGGATGGGGCCCAGGGGGTTGCGCAGCTCGTGGCCCAGCATCGCCAGGAATTCGTCCTTGCGCCGAGAGGCCTCGCGCAGCGAGTGCTCCGCCCGCTTGCGCTCGGTGATGTCCGTCGCGAAGGCGCAGTGGAATTCGCGACCCTCGTACTCGAAGCGGTTGCCGCGGATCTCCACCGGGTGCGTCCGACCGTCCTTGGCGCGGTGGCGGGTCTCGAAGGTGTAGGTCGTCACTCCCTTGAGCCTCTGGCGATTCCAGAACTCCTGGACCCGCTCGGGCGGGAAGTCGGGGTCGATGTCCGAGACCGAGAGCGCGAGCAGCTCCTCGCGGGTGTAACCCAGGCTCCGGCAGGCCGCGTCGTTGACGTAGAAGAAGCGGCCGTCGGGCATCATCCAGTAGGCCTGGTCCTCGGCCCGGTCGATGGCGAACTGGGTGAAGCGCAGGGCCTGCTCGGCCTGCCTTCGCAGGGTGATGTCGCGGGCAGCGGCGTAGACGAAGGGGCCCTGGGCGGACTGCGAGCGCCACTCCAGCCAGCGATAGGAGCCGTCCTTGTGGCGGTAGCGGTTGACGAGGCCGACGACCGGCAGGCCGCGGTGCTGCGCTGCGAATGCGGACCGGGCCGCCGCCACGTCGTCGGGGTGCAGGAAGTCGGTCAAGGGCCGTCCGCGAAGCTCTTCGCAGGAGTAGCCGAGCGTGGCCTCCCACGCGGCGTTGGTGCGGACGAGCCGCCCCTCCGGATCGGCGATGCACAGCAGATCCGGCGTCAGCTCGAAGAGGCGCCCGAGCTCCTCGCCCTCCTTGAGCGCCCTTTCGACGTCCGGGTGAGCAGGAGGGCCCGGCCGGTCTCCGAGGGGCTCGAGAGGCCTGCTTTCGTCTCGTGCCATCGCTCTGAAGTTAGGTTGTCCGTGACCCCCAGCGCACGGTGCGGCGCGGGATGAAGACGCGAGCGGGAGCCCCGTTGCGGGGCTCCCACTCGGTCTCTTCCGGGGCTAGGTCCGACAGCTTGGAGCCTACGGCCTACTGCCTAATTGACCAGCAAGTGGCAGGCGCACCTGACGTCGGCGGCGCCGCAGGGTGCGTAGCTCGCGTTCTCGCACTGGAGCACCGTGCCGGCGTTGCAGCAGGGCTGGGTCGCCGAGCAGGCCTGGCCAGCCGCAGAGCAGGTCGCGCCGGGGTTGCACAGGCCGGTCGGCTGGCCCGCGGAGATGTCGCAGACCGTGCCCGCGCAGCACTCGGCGGTGCCGCTGCAGACCCCGCCCTGGGAGACGCAGGTCGTCGGCGGGACGCAGGTGCCGGCCTGGCACAGGCCCGAGCAGCACTCGCTGCCGGCGGTGCAGCTCTGGGTGTCGCTCTTGCAGCTCTGGCAGGTGCCGCTGATCTCGCCGAGCACGCAGGTGTTGGAGCAGCACTCGCCGCCCGCGCTGCAGGTGGCGCCGTTGCCCTTGCAGGTGGGGCCGGCGTCGCCGCTGGTCGCGGACCCGCCGTCGCTGGGCAGCGGCTGGCCGGCGTCGTCGCGCGGGACCGGAACGCCGGCGTCGACGGGCGCACCCGGCAGGCGGCAGCTGTAGCCGATCTCGCCGCTGGGCTCGCACGACAGGCCGTTGCAGCAGGTGTCGGTGCCGGGGGTGCAGGACGCGCCGGCGGCGACGCACGTCTGCGCCTTGCAGACCGTCTTGCCGGTGTCGTCCGGCAGGCACGGCGTCAGGTCGCAGCACTGGTCGCGGAACTGGCACTCCTGCCCGGCGGCGATGCAGCACTTCGGGTCGTTGCCGTCATAGCCGTCGGGGCAGTCGGCGGGGCAGACGTCGTTGGGGCAGCCGCCGAAGCAGCGCGACAGGCCCTGGGAGTCGAGCTTGCAGACCTCCTTCTGGCCGTCGCAGCAGGCCTGACGGCAGTTGGACCCGAACTTGCCGCAGCAGTTGCCGATGGGCTGGCAGGCCTGGGGGTTGGCGCAGCGCCCCACGAGTTCCGCCGCGGAGGCCTTCTCGCAGACGACGCCGCTGTTGGCGCTGCCGCAGCACTCCGAGGTGTCCTGGCAGATCTCGCCGCGCTCTCGGCAGCCGCCGCCGAGCACGCAGGTCTTCACGCCGCTGCCCAGGTCCAGGCACATGTGGCTGCAGCACCCGGTCGAGTCGTCGCACAGCTCGCCGCCGATGGTGCAGCCGGTGCCGCCCGGAACCGTCAGACTGGCCGCGCAGGTGCCGGGGCCGCCGGCCTGCGCGATGTTGCAGGTGCCGTTGCAGCAGTCGAGCGCCTCGTAACAGATGTCGCCCGCGGTCGAGCAGGCGGACGCGCGCACGCAGCGGCCGCCCACGCAGTTGCCCGAGCAGCACTCGTCGCCTCCGCCGGCGCCCGCGTCGGCGGTGGCGACCGGCTGGCCGGCGTCGTCGAGCAGCACGCCCGCGTCGTCGAGCGGCAGGCCCGCGTCGCTGGGCGCGGGCGGCGGCCTCGAGGTGCAGGACTCGCCGAGGTTCTTGCAGGTCGCGTTGGGGATGGCCGCGCAGGCGCCGCTGGTGCACACGCCGGAGCAGCACTCGCCCGCGCCGCTGCACGCCGTACCGATGGTCTTGCACGAGCTGCCCACGCACTTGCCCGCCGAGCAGCTGAGCGAGCAGCAGTCGGTGGCCGAAGAGCAGGACGTGCCTTCCTGGCCGCACAGCTGCTCCTCGCTGCAGGTCGCGCCTCCGTCGTGGGTGACGCACAGGCCCGAGCAGCACAGCGGCTCCTGGCCGGCGACACAGCCCTCGCCCATCGCGAGGCAGGCGGGGCCTTCGGCGTCCTTCCCCAAGCTTCCATTGCCGGTGTCCGAGGTGCCGGTGTCCTGCTGGCCCCCCGCACCGCCGCCGCAGTCGCAGCCCGACAGCAAGAGGGCGAGGCTGGCGAGGACGGCGAGCGATCCACGAAGACTGTTCTGGCGCATGGATGACCTCCGGCTCACTGACGACCCGGCTCCCGGGTCGTTACGGGAGCCAGGGCCAGGACCAGAGGCGGTCTTCGGGGTGTCGGGAAAAGCGTACCTGTCTTGAGCAGCCGGCAGCCGCCCCTATTACAGGCGACCCCGGAGCCGACCCGCGGGGGCAGCGAGTCAGAACTCGCTAGTTGATGCCGACGCGGCAGAGGCAGGCCGAGTCGGTTGGGGCGCACAGGCTGTAGTCCGAAGCCGACTCGCACTGCAGCGAGCTGCAGCACGGCTTGCTGGCCGAGCACGACTGGCCGGCGTTGGAGCAGGTCGAGCCCGGCTGGCAGGTCCCCGAGGGCTGGCCGGCGGCGATCTGGCAGTTGAGCCCCGAGCAGCAGTCGGAGAGGCCAGTGCAGCTGCCGCCCTGGCCCATGCAGACGACCGGCGTCTGGCAGGTGCTCGAGAGCTCACCCGCCCAGCAGACGGTCGAGCAGCACTCGGAGCTGGCGGTGCAGATCGAGCCGTTGGCCTTGCACACGGTGCACACTCCGCCGCTGCACGTGCCGGAGCAGCACTGGGCCGCGGAGGTGCACGAGGTGCCGTTGGCCTTGCACGTGGTGCACTTGCCGCCGGTGCAGTTGCCCGAGCAGCAGTCGGAGGCGGCGGCACAGGAGATCCCGTCGAGCTTGCAGACGCCGCAGGTGCCGCTGATCTCGCCCATCCGACAGCCGCCCGAGCAGCACTCGCTGGCGGCGGTGCAGCTCAGGCCGTCGGCCTTGCACACCGGGCCGGCATCGAGCCCCGGCGAGGTACCGGCATCGCGCCCAGGCGCCGTGCCGCCGTCCCAGGGGACGAAGATCGGGCGGCCCGCGTCGTCGTAGCCCTGGACGGGCGGAGTGCAGGTGCTCTCGATCTCGCCCGAGGTGCAGGTGCCCGAGCAGCAGTCCGCGCTCGAGGTGCACGTCGCGCCCATCGGCAGGCAGACGAGGCCGCCGTCGAGGGCGACCGGCGTCGAGGCGTCGAGGCCGGGCAGCGGGGCGCCGGCGTCGGGTCCGGGCGGGGGGCCGAAGCGGCAGACGTAGCCGCCGGCGCCGTCGGAGAGGCAGGGCAGCTCGTTGCAGCAGGCCTGGTCGCCGGTGGCGCCGGGGACGCAGGCCTCGCCGGCCGCGATGCACTGCGGCTGCTGGCAGATGTACTGGCCGTTGACCGGGACGCACGGCAGGAGGTTGCAGCACTGGTCGCGGAAGACGCAGGACTGGCCGGCCTCGATGCAGCAGTCGGGGTCGAGGCCGTCGTAGCCGTTGGGGCAGACCGAGCCGCCGCCGAAGCAGCGCGACAGGCCCTGAGCGTCGATCTTGCAGACCGCCTTCTTGCCGTCGCAGCAGGCCTGCTCGCAGCTGGCGCCCAGGCCACAGCAGTCGCCGACCGGCTGGCAGCCGGTCTTGTTGCTGCAGCGACCGACGAGGTCGGTGGCGAGGTTCTTGGAGCAGACGACGTTGCTCGTCTGGGCGCCGCAGCACTCGCTGTCCTCGACGCAGATCTCGCCGCGCTCGCGGCAGCCCGAGCCGAGCACGCAGGTCTTCACCCCGCTGCCCAGGTCGAGGCAGAGCTGGCTGCAGCAGTCGTTGGGGCCGTAGCAGACCTCGCCGCCGATGCCGCAGGCGCTGGCGCCGGGAACGGTGACCCCCAGGGCGCAGACGCCGGGACCGCCGCCCGCTGGGAGGTGGGTGCACTGGCCGTTGCAGCAGTCGAGCGCGGCGTAGCAGATGTCGCCCGCGGTGCTGCAGCTCGAGGCGCGCAGGCAGACGCCGCCCTGGCAGTTCTTCGAGCAGCACTGGCTCCCGCCGGTGCAGGCCTCGCCCAGCGTCTTGCAGGAGGTGGGCAGGGCGGCGCAGGTGCCGCCGCTGCAGAGGCCGGAGCAGCACTCGCCGGCGCTGCCGCAGGCCGTGCCGATTCTGCTTGCAGAGCTCGACGGCCACAGGTGCCGTTGCTGCAGAACATCGAGCAGCACTCGGTCGGGTTGCTGCAGGGCGCGCCGTCTCCCGCGCAGAGAGTGGGGGCCTTGCAGACCGAGACGCCGGCGTCGGTCGTCACGCACAGGCCCGAACAGCACAGCGGCGTGGTGTCGGGCACGCAGGGGGCGCCGGGATCGAGGCAGACGGTCGGCGTCGAGGCATCGGGGTAGAGCGGGTTGCCGGCGTCGTCGTAGCCGATGGGCGCGGAGGCGTCGGGGTAGATGGGCTGGCCAGCGTCGTCGTAGCCGATGGGCGCGGAGGCGTCGGGGTAGACGGGCTGGCCGGCGTCGTCGTAGCCGATGGGCGCCGTGGCGTCGGGGGAGATGGGCTGGCTGGCGTCGTCGGAGCCGATGGGGGCGGTGGCGTCCTTGGGGGCGACGTTGTTGCCGTCGAGCAGGCCGACGGGCGAGTCACCGCAGTTGCAGCCTCCGAAGGAGACCGAGAGCGCCAAGCCGACCAGCACCAGGCGGACCGAGCGACAACATGCGGACATGACCGAACCCCACGGGCGATGGGCCCCTCTGCGGGCCTGGGAACGAAGCGCGGACATCATAGCGAGCCTGCCCCTGCCGCTTTCCCCAACGAAGGGTGAGGAGGCTCGACTGGTTGATGTCAGACGAGGCTGGGGCGGCGAGGTTACGGGCGCTTGATCCCAGCTCGACGCCGAAGTGCTTGGAATCCGGGTCGAAAGCCACTTCGACCCGGAGCGGCTGGCTGGCCACGCGGAAGGGCGGGGCGGCTTGGCGGGTAGGGAGCACCAGGCGGGACGAGCGGTCGGTTGGTCGTGTCGTACAATCGCGAGCCCAACCTGCGCCCGGGAGTTCCCCTTGCGTCTCGCCCGCGACTTCCTCGTCCTTCCGGCGGCCCTTTGCCTGGCCGCCTGCGGAGAGATCAACGCCCGAGTGTTCGAGGACGCGGGCGTCGAATCCGAGGACGCCCGCGTTGGAGCTGAGGACGCGAGCGCACCCGAGGCCCAAGATGCAGGGCAGGGTGTCGACGCGCAGAGCGCCGAGCCACCGGACGCCGAGACCGCGGTCGCCGACGCAGAGCAGGCTCCGCCGGATGCCGCGACTCCAGCCGGGCCCGACGCTCAAGCGCCGGTGGTGGGCCCCATCCTCTATCCGGCGGACCGCACCCAGTCGCCGATCACCGAATCGGTCGCGCAAAACCTCCGGCGCATCGCCGCCATCGCGCCGCGGACCGAGAACGTCTTCGCGAAGGTCGGCGCCTCCAACACGGTGAACACCAACCATCTGCACTGCTTCGCCGGCGCCAACGTGGACCTGGACGGGCGTGGCGAGCTGCAGCCGGCGCTCGACTTCTTCAAGGCCGGCGCCGCCGCGGGAACGACGCCGTTCAATCGCACCAGCCTCGCGGCGACGGTGGGCTGGAGCGCCTGGGCCGCGCTCGCCGGCACTCCCAATCCGCTGGCGCAGGAGACGGCCGCCATCACGCCGCGCTACGCGAGCATCCTCTTCGGGACCAACGACATCCAGGCGCGGGACGTCGACCGCTACGGGCAGAACTTGCTCGACATCGCCGACCAGCTCATCGCCGAAGGCACGGTGCCCCTCTTCACCGACGCTCCGCCGCGCGACGACGATGCCGCCGCGGACGCCTGGGTACCGCGCTATGCCGCGGTGATGCGCGCCGTGGCCCAGGCCCGTCAGGTGCCCTTTGTCGACTTGCGCCGCGAGCTGCTCGACCTGCCCGACCACGGCATCGGCTCCGATGGGCTCCACCTCAACGTCTACCTGCCGTCCGGTTCCGCGCGCGGCTGTGTCCTCACCGCCGCTGGCCTCGACTATGGCCACAACATGCGCAACCTGCTGACGCTGACCGCGCTTGCCCGGGCCAGGGACGCGGTGGAGGGCAAGCCCGCACCCGATGGGACGGCTCCGGTGCTGGCCGGGAAGGGCGACCTCGCCGAGCCCTTCGTCATCGCGTCGCTGCCCTTCACCGACTACCGCGACACCTCGAAGGGCGGCTTCTCGCGCATCGACCAATACACGGGCTGCACCACCACCAACGAGGGCGGACCGGAGTTCCTCTACAAGCTGGTCCTGGCCAAGGCCACCAACCTGCGGGCCTTCGTCATCTCCCTCGACGGCTGCGACGTGGACATCCACCTGCTCGGCGCCGCCGCCGACGCCGCGTCCTGCATCGCGCGCAACGACAAACTCATCAACCAGACCCTGCAGCCCGGGACGTACTTCCTCTCGCTGGACACCTACGTGGCCTCGGGCGTGCCCAAGCCCGGCGCGTACCTGTTGGTCGTGATGGCCGAGTAGGCCGTACACTGCCGGTCATGCTCACCTCCTGTTCCCGTCCTACCTTGCTGGTTGTGGTCTGCGTCCTGGTCGGCTGTTCGCCTACGACGAAGGACGCCGCCGATGCTGGGCATGCCATCTCGGGCTCGCTCACGGTCCGGGTGGCGAGGCCCCTCGACGATGCCGGCGGGCTCATCCCCACCTACGTGATGCTCGGGGATGGGACGCGGTTCGCCCAGCAGGTCGGTCCCGACGGCGTCGTGCAGTTCACCGACCCGGCGCTCCAGGGTCCGCAGGACGTGACGGTCGTGAGGATCGGGCTTCAGACGAGCTGGTCGCCCGACGGCGGCCTCGAATCGAAGGAGCTGGAGCAGCTTGAGACTCACCTCGGGGTGGCGCAGCCGGAGGTCGACTTCCGCCCCGCCGCGCCGTACCAGCCGTCCGATCCTCTCCCGGTCGTCGGGCGTGTCGAGGGCACGATCTCGCCGTGCGGCGATGGGCGCGTGAACATCCACGTAGCCGGCGAGGGAATTGCTCCCTACACCCAGTGGCTCGGCGAGTGCGGGAAATACTCATTTGAAGTCCGCGGCACCAAGCCCGGACCGCTCACCGTCGTCGCCAACAACACCTGCTTTGACTACGACATCTGCTGGCCGCCCCTGGTGACGCCGCGCGTCGGCATCGTCACGGGCATCACCTTCTCCGAGTCGGGGATCGCGCAGGCGGACATCGAGATGGACAACACCTACCAGGACTCCGTCGACCTGCAGGTCCAGAACCTCCCGCCGGCCTCCTCGGACCTGAGGGCCGGCATCCTCTACGTCACCGCGGGGCGGCGGGTGTTCGATGTCTTTGGCAGCCCGGACTCGCCGCTCCACGTCACGGTGCCGACGAAGGGCGGTCCTTTCGACTCGCTGGAGCGGTGGGCATGGGTCGCCTTCCACGATTCGGACAACTACGTCTCAACGTACGCGCCGTTAGCGGATCCGCCGGTGGTGCGCATCCCGGTTGCTCCGGAGATCCGCGAGCCGGCCGGTGCCACGACGGAGCCGTGGCCGCAGGTCGAACGAGGCGCTCTCCGTATCCAGTGGCAGTGCTCCAGCGCGGGCACGGCGCAGATTGGGTTTTCGCATGAGGACTGGTTCGACTGGTCCGTCGAGGGACCCTGTCCTGACGGATCCTTCAGTCCCTTCGACCTGCCGGGCATCGTCCCCGCGAAGTATCGGCCGCTGCCGGCTGGCTCTTACGGAGTCCAACTCCGAGCCGAAGAGCGCCCAACACCTGTGGGGAGCTGAGCAGCCGATCCGTTCGGGGAGGCTTCACGCTCAAGTAGCGGCTTGGGCGCGACGGCGGACGAGCCAATGGGTTTGATGCGGCGTCAGAACTTGACGACCGCCAGCTCCGCCCCGAAGCCCGGGCCCATGGCGACGAGCATCCCGATGTCGCCCATCTTCGTCTCCTTGGCCTCCATCAGCCGGTTGAAGACGTCGAGCACCGAGGCCGAGGAGAGGTTCCCGGCCTCCTCCAGCGACTTCCAGCTGTGCCGGAGCGCGTCGGGCTTGAGCTTGAGCCGGTCCTGCAGCCCTTCCAGGATCTTGGGCCCGCCGGGATGGACGACCCAGTGTTTCACGTCGTCGCGGTAGAGGTTCTGCGAGGCGAGCAGCGACTGGATGGCGCCGGGCAGGTTCTCCTCGACCAGCTTGGGCACCTTCTGCGAGAGCACCACGCCGAAGCCGGTATCGCGCAGGTCCCAGCCCATCGCCCACTCGGTGTCGGGGAAGAGCACCGACCGCGTCGCGGCGATGCGCGGCCCGCTGCGCCACTCGACCTGGCCGAGGACCGCGGCGGATGCGCCGTCGCCGAAGAGGCCGGTCGCGATGAGGTTCGCGTCCGAGAAGTCGTCGACCTGGAGGGTGGAGGAGAAGAGCTCGACCGCCACCACCGCCGCCAGGCCGCCGCGCTCGCCACTCAGGATCTTCGCCGCGCGCACGAACGCCGCTCCGCCGCCCAGGCAGCCGAACCCCGACATCGGCCAGCGCGTCAGGCCGAGGTTGAGCCGGAGCCGGTTCGCCACCCGGGCGTCGATGCTCGGCAGTGCCACGCCGGTCGAGGTGGTCAGCAGCAGGTGGTCGAGATCCTGCGGCGAGACCTTGGCCCGCGAGAGCGCCTCGACGAGCGCTCGCTCGGCGAGCGCGCTGGCCTCCTCCTGCCAGTTGCGGTTGCGCTCGGCGAGCGAGGACATCGAGCGCCGTCGCGACAGGGGCAGCGCGAAGTACCTTCGCCGCACGCGGGTGGCCTTGTGGAACTGCTCGAGCCGCTTCCAGTCGACCGGGCGTCCGGCCCAGAGCCGGCTGAGCTCCGAGAGCACGAACTCCTGCGTGAACGCCTTGCCGGGATAGGCGGTGGCGAGGCCCAGGACGGCAGGAACACCCATGGCGAGACCCCTTCAAGACGCTAGCCATCGGGCGGGCTTGCGGATGCGCGTCCCTCGACGGGCTCGGGATGTCGACGGGCTTGGGGGTGCCGGAGAGACGAGCTCGGGACCTCGGCAAGCTCGGGGTGCCGGGTTCACAGAACTTCACTTGGACGCAATTGGCTGGAAAGAGGCGGGAAGCATCCTCCAAGCGTCGATGAGCCGGAACGAGCCGGCCCACCTCACAGGAGGAAGCAAGCAATGAAGCGCACTCTGATCGTCGCCACGCTGGGAATCGTCGCCGTCGGCCTGCTCATGGGCGCCGCCTGGGGCCCGGGCCGCTTCCACCGCGGGATGTTCCGCGACCCGAAGAAGGTCGACAGCTTCATCACCTGGCGCATCACCGACGCCCTCGATGACGTCAGCGCCACCCCGCAGCAGAAGCAGCAGATCCTCGCCATCAAGGACCGCCTGATGCCCGAGGTCACCCGGATGATGGGCGAGCGCAAGGCGCACCACGACGAGATCAAGCAGCTGTGGCTGTCGGGCAACGTCAACCAGGCCGAGGCCCGCGCGAAGATCGACCAGCGCATCGAGGAGATGCGCCAGATGGCCTACAAGGTCGCCGACGGCGCCATCGAGGCCCAGAAGGTCCTGACCCCCGAGCAGCGCGCCAAGCTCGCCGAGCGCGCCGAGAAGATGCACGAGGAAGGTCCCGCGCACGAGTAGCGAGGCGGACGAGTTGCCGGAGTCGAAGGCGATGGGACGTCCTTCGACTCCGGCATCGCCAGGGGACGAACGGGGGATAGGATGTCGGCGCAATGACCACCGAACCGACCATCACCGCGCTGCTCGTCGAAGACGACGAACGGCTCGCTCGTCTGACCGCCGACTACCTGCAGGGCCACCAGGTGGTGGTCACCGTCGTCGGCGACGGCGCCAAGGGCCTCGATGAGGCGCTGCGCCACCGCTTCGACGTCGTGCTGCTCGACGTGATGCTCCCCGGCATGGACGGCCTGCAGGTCTGCCGCGCCCTCCGCGAGCGCAGCGACGTGCCCATCGTCATGCTCACCGCCCGCGGCGAGGAGGCCGACCGGGTGATGGGCCTGGAGCTGGGCGCGGACGACTACCTGCCCAAGCCCTACTCGCCGCGTGAGCTCTTGGCGCGCATCAACGCGCTCCTGCGCCGGGCCAAGGGCAAGGTCGGGCCGTCCACCAAGGTGATCGAGGTCGGCTCGCTCAAGGTCGACCCCGGCGGCCGGCGGGCGACGCTCGAGGGCCGCGAGCTCTCCCTGACGAGCTATGAGTTCGACCTGCTCAAGGTGCTGGCCGAGCGCGCCGGCCGGGTGCTCTCGCGCGAGCAGCTGATGGAGGTGGCCAAGGGCAACGCCGAGGAGAGCTTCGACCGCTCCATCGACGTCCACGTCTCCCGGCTGCGCGCCAAGCTGGGCGACGACCCCCGTCACCCGAAGATGCTCAAGACGGTGCGCGGCGCGGGCTACATGCTGGCCAAGGAAGGCGAGTGACCGATGCGCCACGGCCGCATGTTCTGGAGGGTCTACGCGCACGGCGTCCTGATGCTGCTGTTCATCGCCGTCGCGGCAGGGGTCGTCGGCTGGGCGTTCGGGCGCGCGCCGAAGTGGCGCGCCTACCCTGAGCGGCTCGCCAACTACCTGAGCGCGCGCGCCATGGACCTCGACCGGCCGGAGGTCATCGAGCGCGACCTGAAGCGCGAGAACGAGCTGTTGGGAGTCGAGGCGACCATCTACCGGCTCGACGGCACGCTGGTGGCGACCAACGTCGACCCGCCGGTCCCGGCGCTCAAGCCGCAGGATGCACGTCGGCTCCAGGCCGACCCGCTCAACGTGCCGCACGAGCACCTCTTCGCGCTGCCCATCAACGATGCCGGCAAGCCGGTGGCGTACGTCGTGCTGCGCGGCTTGCCGTTCGCCCACCAGCTCTCGCGCATGGCCCTGATGCTGGTCGCGGTGGCGCTGGCGCTGGCGGCGGGCTCGTTCCCGCTGGCGCGGACCATCACCAAGCCGATCGAGAAGCTCACCGCCGCGGCACGTCAGCTGGGCTCGGGCGACCTGTCGGCGCGAACGAGACTCAAGCGCAGGGATGAAGTCGGCCAGCTCGCCTCGGCCTTCGACGAGATGGCGGACCGGCTCGAGAAGCTGGTGCGCGGCGAGAAGGAGCTCCTGGCGAACGTCTCGCACGAGCTGCGCACGCCGCTGGCGCGAATCCGTGTGGCGCTGGAGCTGGCGAGCGAGGGCGATGCCGAGAAGGCCAAGGCCTACCTCGCCGACATCACCACCGACCTCGGCGAGCTCGAGCGGCTGGTCGAAGACGTGCTCAGCGTCGCGCGGCTGGACCTGATGCAGGGCAAGGGCGGCGCGATGCCGCTGCGGCTGGAGCGGCTACCGGCACGGACCATCCTCGAGGCCTCGGCCGAGAAGTTCCGAAGCACCCGGCCGGAGCGGAGGCTCAAGGTCGCGCTCGGCGCGGATCTCCCCGACGTGCAGGCCGACCCCACCATGCTCCGGCGCGTCGTCGACAACCTGCTCGACAACGCCGCCAAGTACTCCGAGGCCGACAAGCCGGTCGCGCTGGCCGCCTCGAGCACCAATGGTCAGCTGGTGGTCGAGGTGAAGGACGAGGGCATCGGCATCGAAGAGAAGGACCTGCCCGACCTCTTCCGGCCCTTCTTCCGCACCGAGCGCAGCCGGTCGAGGAAGGCCGGCGGGGTGGGGCTAGGTCTGGCGCTCGCCCGGCGGATCGTCGAAGCGCACGGCGGCACCATCGGCGTCGAGAGCGTCGCGGGGAAGGGGACGACCTTCCGGTTCAAGGTCCCCGGAGCTCGCTAGCACTGCTCGAACGACGCCGAGCCCGTTGCCACGACACCCGAGCTTGTCGTGCCCGACACCCCGAGCTCGTCGTGCCCGACACCCCGAGCTCGTCGAGGGGCAGAGCTTCGTCTGCTCGTTCCGTGCGTCTCGCGGCCTCGGACGATGTTGATGGGTACTGACATATCTTACGCAAGGTCGCGCGTGTGGCTGCCGCCGCTCCTAATACGCCGGCGCACCCTCACCCTGCGAGACGTAGCGCGACTCGTCGATCAGGCCGCTGCGCACTTCCTGGATCAGCTCCTGGCTGCGCGCGTGCTGGTGGTCGGCGACCGCGTGGTCGACCGCTGCTCGGACCACTTCGTCTTCTTGCCCGCTGATGGTCAGCGAGCAGGCGATGTCGCTGGGGATGGTCCGGCAGTCGGCGATCTTGCGACCGGGCTGGGGCGCGACGGGGCGCTCGGGCTCCATGGCGCGGTCCAGCTCGATGCGCAGTTGCGGCGTGTCGCGCTCTCCGTGGACGGCCTGGGCATGCGCCAGTCCGGCCCGGAGGACCTCGTCGCGCGTCCCGGAGATCGTGAGCGTGCAGCCGGTCGACGTCGGGTACTGCCGGCAGTCGAGGGTTTGTCTGATGTCCATGGTCTTGGCCTCGCTCCAAGCCTTGGGTAGACCGTCCCGGCTGGGCAACCATTCCAAGGCACTGGCAATCGCCAAGGCTGGAGGTCGTCAATGAGGCGGGTGGTCGGGTCCGTGGTGCTGCTTCTGGCGCTCGCCTGCGCGGAGGCGAAACCGGTACCGCAGCCGGAATATCCGGCGGCTCCCGGCCTCGATGCCTCCCAAGCGGCCGCTGTGTCGCCAGACACTGGTGCGGTCGAGCCGGACGCAGGAGCCGACGTTGCCGATGCCACGCCCGTTCCGACTCCAGAGCCGATCGAGTGGAAGCTGATCGACGCAGGCCTCGACGGGAAGGGCCAGATCCAGCTTTGCAAGCCAAGCGACCGGTTCGAGCCGCTCGCGAAGGTGCTCGGTCACCCGAAGGCCGGCGAGGTGGCGATTCGTGGGCGGGTCTGGCTCCCGCCGGCTTACCCCTGCACCGCGGGAATCCCCGAGGCCTGCTTCGCCGACCCGGTCCTGGCAAGGGCAAGGCCGACGGACACCACGTCCCGGGTCATCCACCTCCACGGCTACCTGGCGCCGTACCGGCCTCTGACCTGTACCGGCCGGCACGGCGCCCTGAGCTGCCCGTTGCCGTTCGACGGCCGCGAATACGGCGTGACGGGCAACCTCAGGGTGGAGCCCCGCGACTACGAGGGCGTCATGCTCGAGCTGGACGTCACCCGGCTCTGCCGCTTCCCGTGAGCCTTCGACGCCTGAGGAGCGCGACGCGGCACGATCGTCCAGATGAGACGTTGTGAATGAGGGGGTGACTGGCTGGAGCCGAGCGAGATATGGCGGGCCTGCTATGCGTCAGGCAATACCACCGACCGAAACCGAGTCGAGTGAGTCAGGTTGAATGTAGATGGAAACCAGCGGCAGTCGACTCATTCCGAGTGAGAAAGAGAAATGAGCAGTGACCGTAAGCAGCAAATCGCACGGCTCATTTGGCTGCAGAATGCGAAGCGGCAAAGGGCTGAGATGCGCCTCCGTCTTGATGGGCTAATGAAGGACTATGCGTTCTTAAGCCAGGACGAGTCCGCAGGCTGGGGGCGTCTCTTCTGGGAAACGGCAAAGCAGCAGCCGTATCGGCCCGCCTTGCCTACCGCCGCGCTGGCATCGACTCTGTTGAGTCGGACTGCGGATGCGGTTGTCTGGCTTCATCGCAACTCGGAGGCGACTGGGGCGGTACTCGTAATGCTGGGTCCGCTGCTGGCGAGAATCGAAGAGCTTCGGTCTGCGTGGGGGCCGGACGTTCTATTCGCTGCCAGAGATATGTCGTTTGGCATCTGCCTCGAACATGACGAAGACGGTTGGAGGATGAGACGGTGGTAGTGGCTCAAGCGGGCGTCCTCGCTCAAAGGCACTGAGCCCCGGCGACCAGCTCCGCGATCTCCATGGCTTTCAGGCGCTCTTGCTGCACATGGCCTGCGCGGCGCCGTTCGATGGCCATGCGCACGGCGTGACACCATCAATCTCAATGTCGATCCGACTACGCGCTCCGCTCGAGCTGGATGTCACCCTGCTCTGCCGCTTCCCGTGAGCCTTCGACGCCTGAGGAGCGCGGCGCCGAGCAGGGCCAGCGAAGCGAGCGGCGCTCCCGGCACCGTCTGACAGGAGCTGGCGATAGGCGGCTCGGTCACCGCGGCGGCATCCGGTCTCGGGGCCGAGGTCGCGGCGTCCGCGCGCTCCTCCGAGTGGCCCGCATCGATCACGAGGGTGACCCCGGCATCAGGACCCGAGGCGGCGGCATCGGGGCCAGGAGTGGCCGCGTCCAGGGCATCGAGAGAAGCATCGGGGCCCGGCTGTGCTGCGTCCGAGCCGGGCTGCGCGGCGTCCGGACCGGCAGGCACGGAGGCATCAGCCGGCGGAGAGCCCGCGTCGGCTCCGGCTGCCGGCTGCTGCAGCTGGACGATCCGCTGCGCCAGTGCCCTGCGCGCCGAGTAGAGCGCGGCCGGGTCGGAGGCGATGGAGGACGGAGTCGTGGCCACCTGCTGGGCCTGGCTGCGCGCGAACGCCGCGTCGCCAAGATCGGTGACCAGCTTGAGGTACTCGTAGTCCTCCATGCCCTCGCGCAGCATCTTGAGGCGGATGCTGGCCACCGGCACCGGCGTGGTCCCGCCGATCTTGGAGGTCTTGCCCGGGTAGAGCAGCGTGCCGTCGCCGTTGCCGCCGAAGTACCACTGGTTGGTCCACGGGTCGTTGCCGCCGTTGAAGGCGAAGGTGGTCTCCCAGTACAGCTCGCCCTCGATTCCATAGAGGTAGCTCAGCCACTCCTGGGCCCGGTTCCGGATGGCCGGCGCGTCGATCATCAGCGTCGCCCAGCCCAGGGAGTACGAGTCGTAGCCCTTGGCGCCCGAGCTGGAGGAGCAGCCCTCGGACATACAGCTCTGGTACCAGAGCAGCTTGTTGCCCGGGGTCGTCAGGAAGGAGTTGTACTTCGAGCGCTGGCTGCCGCCGTAGGTGCCGGACTTGTCGTGCATCTGGTTGATGACCGGCGCCAGGACGTCGATGGAGCCGAGCACGCCCTGCTGCTGCGCCTCCTGGATGGTCGTGGTCACCAGCGTGCGGAACTCCGGGTCGGCGCCGTGGATGAGGTTCGCGCGGGTGTTGATGTCCGACCAGGCGCAGGTCGCCGGCGGCTCGTCGCAGGTGTAGTCGAAGGTCCGGTCGAACCAGCCCTTGGCCTTGAAGTGCGAGGCCCACGCGGCGTAGCTCGCCTGCTGTGAGTTCCACACGTAGCGGATGAGGGTCTGCCGGGCGCCGGCGAGCCGGGTCGGCGCGGTGCCGTCGAAGTAGGCGGCGTACTTGCCGTCCCAGGTCGCCCAGTCGTAGCTCGAGCCGGACTTCGAGGGCCCGGTGTAGACCAGGTCCACCGAGAGCCGGTGGTCGAGCATGAAGGCGGCCAGCTGCTGGTGCGTGCGCTCGACGCCCGCGTCGCCGCACTGCGAGGCGCTGTAGCCGCCCCAGTAGCCCTGGCACATCGCGTCCCAGCCCTGGCCGAAGGTGGAGGCGAGGCTGGCGGTCGAGGGCAGGGTGAACGGCCAAACGGTGAGCCGCACCGGGACGGTCGCCGAGAAGCCGCCGCTGCCGGCAATCGCCATCGAGCCCGAGTAGTCGCCCGCGGGCGCGTTCGCCGGGACCAGCACGTCGACCCAGACGACCCGCGTCTCGTTGGCGGGGACGTCGAAGGGGAAGGCGTTGCGCTTCTCGTTGGCCGTCTCGTCGACGTCGGGGACGAGCGCGTCGGGCCAGGCGCCGGTGGCCACGTCCTGGGTCGAGGCGTAGCGCGTGGTGATGAGCGCCTCTCGGTACAGGCGCACGTTCGCCGCGGGGATCGCGTAGCCGCCGGGGCCGACGAGGGCGGGCGCGCTCGCCTGGACGCCGGTGAGCGCGGAGGTGCCGGCGTAGACCGCGACCTGGAAGGCCTCGAACTCGTTTCGCGCCGCTTCGAGGACGGCGCTGGTGGTGGAGCCCGGCGGGTCCGCGGGCCGGATCTTCGCGGTGGCGTGCTGGACGTAGACCGAGGGCTGGGCGCCCAGGGCCAGGGCGAGGGCTGCGGAGAGCACGGCGAACGGCATCGACGACTCGGGGGGAAGGGTGGGCTGGGCTGGTCCGCCGTGCGCCGACCATCGGCGCGGCTCCAGCCCGGGCGCCCTGTGCAACGCCCAGGCCGCGGCGCGGCGGCGCCGCCTTCCACTCGGAGCCATCCGGTCGTCGGTCCGCAGGGCTGGCGATGCCCGCAGGCGACAACCGTGACTCCAGCACCTCGCTCTCCGGAGCCTCTCTCGCCTTGGAGAGCCCTGGCGCGCTCCTTGCTCGGGGCCTCGCTTCCTCAATCACGAGAGGGCGAGGTGACGGGTGCGAAAGTCGTTGATGGCGATGGTGGCGGTCGTGGTGCTGCTTCCGACGGTGGCGCAGGCGAAGGTGCTCTGGCGCGGCGACTTCGAGACCGGTGACCTGAGCCAGTGGTCCAAGTCGCAGATCGTCAGCGCGGACCGGCTCAAGGTCGTGGACTCGCCGGTCGCGCAGGGCGCGAAGGCCATCCGCGTCGAAGTCCGCCAAGGCGACAACCCGATCGGCGCCAGCGGCAACCGCAACGAGCTCGTCTACCTGAGCTACGAGCCGCAGGGGACCGAGCGCTACTACCGCTGGCAGACGATGTTCGACCCGAGCTACCCGAACAACAGCACCTGGCAGGTCTTCACCCAGTGGCACCACAGCGGGGACAGCGGCTCGCCGCCGGTCGAGTTCGACATCTACGGCGAGAACATCGCGCTGGACGTGAACCTGAACACCGTCTGGCACGTGCCGCTGGTCCGCGGCGTCTGGCACGACTTCGTCTTCCACGTGAAGTGGTCGTCCAACGCGTCCGAGGGCTTCTATGAGTCCTGGTACGACGGCCAGCTGGTCATCCCCAAGACGCACGGGGCGACGCAGTTCGCCGGCCAGACGCAGTACCTGAAGCAGGGGCTCTACCGGAACAACACCATCACGCAGAACGGCATCGTCTTCCACGACGGCTTCACCATCGGCGAGACGTTCGAGGACGTGAAGCCGACTCCGGCGGCCGCCGACGCTGGCCCTGTGGCCGGGCCGGACGCCGCCGCGCCCGGGCCCGATGCGGCAGCGCCGGGAGCGGATGCCTCCGCGGAGACCAAGGACGCCGGAGTCCCCTCGCCTGCAGATGCGAGCACCGCGGCGGATGCCGGGTCTGCGGTGGTCCCGGAGGACGCCTCCGCGGTTCCGGTCGGGCCGGATGGCGCAGTAACGGGTGGCGCTCCCGACACCGGAGCGCCGGCCGTGAGCGCCGACACGGGAGCAGGGCTGCCGCCTCCGGTCGACCCTGAGCCAGCGACCGGCTGCAGCAGCTCGGTGGGTGGCAGCTTCGCGTCGCTGGGGCTGGTCCTGGTGGCGGCGCTGACCGGCCTACGCCGGCGACGCTGAGTGCCCCTCGAGACCGGGGCCACGGCGGGTTTGTCGGGAAATACCTGCCGATCTTTCGCAGGCCGCTCCGCGCCTCAGATCAGAGCAGGGTGGCTACTTCGGATCGCTCGCGGCCATCCCCAGCACGTACTTGCGGATGTAGCGGCGCAGGGTGGGGTGGAAGCTGCGGTCGATCTTCAGCGTGATCTGCGGGTCGAGGCGCGAGCCCAGCTCGTAGACGACGAAGGCGCTGGCGAGCCCGTCTTCGACGACCTGCTGCAGCGTCTGGATGGCTGGGTCGGGAGGACCGCCATCGTGCTCGCGCGCCACCTGCTCGCCGGTCAGGAGCGCGGCCAGGCACTCGAGCTCTTCGGTGGTCGACCAGCCCAGCTTCTCCGAGCCGGTCATCTCCTTGCGGTGTGAAGCCTCGCCGAGCCAGAAGCCTTTGCAGCTGGCCCAACCGAGCCACGCCGGGTCGGCCCAGATGCTCACGCCGTCGCCTTGTCGGCGGGCGAGGCCCTTGGGGCTGAGCAGCTCGCTCTCCACGGCGATTCCGAGCGGCTCGCCCTGGTCGCGCAGCTTGTTCAGGAGGATAGGGTTGCGGGGCTTGAGCACGAGCGAGGTGAGGAACTCCTCGACGGCCTCGTGGTTCTTGCCGAGCGCGACGAGGGTGTTGCCGCGGAAGAAGTGCAGCCGGTAGTCGTCGGGGTTGAGCTTGAGGGCCTTCTCGTACTGGACCAATGCGGCCTTCGGATCGCGTGGGCCAAAGAGCAGGCAGTCGCCGAGGCTCGCGTAGGCGATGTAGTAGTCCGGGTCGGCGGCGATGACCTCGCGGTACTTCTTGGCGGCGCCGTCGAAGTCCTTCTCCTTGAAGAGCCTCTCGGCTTCCTCCATCGGCTCGACGATGGCGGGCTTCGCCGGCCAGTCCGAGACGCTGACCTTGCCGTTCTCGCGGCGCACCTTTGGGAGGGCGACGGGCTCGACCACCGTCTGCCAATCTGCTCCTTGAGCTTGTCCGGAGTCCCCGGAAGCTTGTCCAAGCTCTCAATCTTGTAGGCGACGGGCGAAGCCTCCATCCGCTTCAGGATCTCCGAGAGCGTCAGGTACTTGTGCTTGGGCTTCTGGGCGACGTCGACCCCGTCCACGGGAGCGACGAGTGGCGCGAGCGCGAAGAGCGCGGCGAGTGCGATGGCGTGCATGGAATCCCTCCGGCGGCGACTATTGCAGATCGACGCCCTCGGGTCCCGACGTGTAGTAGCCGGCCTCCGCGCCGGGGTCGGGCAACCGTCTGAACGAGAGAACCCAAGGCGCGCTCGACGAAGTCGTGTGTCGTAGACTTCCTGCCTTCCGATCGGGAGGTATCGCCATGACCCGGACCCTCCTCATTGCAGTCCTAGCCCTCGCCGCGCTCTGCCTCGCCTGTCAGAAGCAGACGGCGGAGGCGGCTGCCGCGAAGCTCGACGCCAAGAAGGTGGTGCGCCCCGCCGCGGAGGCCGGCCGCTTCTACCCAAACGACGCCAAGGAGCTCTCGGAGAAGGTCGCCAAGGTGATGGCCGCGGCGCCGAAGGTCTCCAAGGACCCGGTGAAGATGGTGCTCGTGCCGCACGCCGGCCTCGACTTCTCGGCGCAGATGGCGGCCAACGCCTTCAAGAACCTGACGCCCGGCTTCGAGCGGGCGGTCATCGTCGCGGGCAACCACAGCAACCAGGCGCACTTCGCCGGCGCGTCCCCCGAGAGGTCGACGCACTGGCAGATGCCCGGCTTCGAGGTGAAGGTCTCGCCGGTCGCCGCGCAGCTGCTCGGCAAGCCCGGCTTCCCCGACGTGCCGGCAACGCACGGCAACCACATGGTCGAGATCGAGCTGCCGTTCTTGAGGGAGGCGAACGGCGGCAAGCCCTTCGAGATCGTCCCGCTCGTCGTCGGCCGGCTCAGCCGCCCCGAGGCGCGCTCGCTGGCCGGAGAGCTGGCGAAGCTGGACGACCCGAAGACCGTCTTCGTCTTCAGCGTGGACATGTCGCACTTCCACCCGTACGAGGAGGCGCTCCAGCTCGACAAACCCTGCCTGGACGCGATGGCGCGGGCCAACGCCGACGACCTTGTCGCCCGCTGCGAGACGGACGCCGACCAGGTGCTGCTGACGATGCTCGAGCTGTCGGCGAAGCTGGCGCTGACGCCGCGGGTCATCGGCTACACCAACTCCGGCGAGACGCCGATCATCGGCGATAAGAGCCGGGTGGTGGGCTACGGCGCCATGGTCTGGGAGGAGCGGTTCGAGCTGGGCAAGGAAGAGCAGGTGGCGCTGCTAGGGCTGGCACGCCAGTCGGCGGAGACGATGGTGCGCGATGGCAAGTCCATCGAGCTCACTCCGGAGCTGGCGGCGCGCTACCCGCGGCTGCTGACGCAACGCGGAGCCTTCGTGACCCTGCGCGAGGACGGGCAGCTGCGCGGCTGCATCGGGACGCTGGTGGCGAACAAGCCGCTGGCCGAGGACGTGATCGAGAACGCGGTGCACGCGGCCATCCACGACAGCCGGTTCAAGCCGGTGACCGTCGACGAGCTTCCCGAAGCTCCACATCGACATCTCGGTGCTGGACGCGCCGCGCCCGCTCAAGGGCGTCACCGGCGACGCGCTGCTCAAGCACTTGGGTGAGAAGAAGCCGGGACTCATCATCGGCTACAACGGCCGCCGCTCGACCTTCCTGCCGTCCGTCTGGGACGAGATCGCCACGCCGACCGAGTTCGTGGAGCACCTGTGCCGCAAGCAGGGCTCGCCGTCGAACTGCTGGAGCATGAAGGAGGCGAGCTTCGAGACGTACGGGTCGCAGATGATGGCGGAGTAGGCGAGGCTTGTCTGAGTAAACCCCAGGGCGAACCGACTCAAGGCAGCAAATCGAGTTCCCCCTCTCCGCGAAGCCGGAGAGGGGGTCAGGGGGTGAGGCTCGCCGGAGGGGTCGCGGCCTACAGGTGAATCCCCTCGACGCTCGCCGGCGCGGTATCGCGCAGGACGAGCTTCGGGAAGTTTGTCCTCGTCCACGCCAGCGCCCAGTCGCTGCGGAACAGGATCACCGAGCGACCGTCGCGGTCCTCGACGCAGAGCAGCGCGTCGTTGCGCTCCAGCGCCTTGGGGTCGAAGCCCTCGCCCTCGACCCAGCGCGCGTGCGCGTAGGGCAGGGTGTCGAGGATCGGCTCGACGTTGTACTCGTGCTCGAGCCGGAACTTGAGGACGTCGAACTGCAGCTGGCCGACGGCGCCGACGTATGGGTCGCGGTCGCCGAAGCCGCGCTGGCGGAAGACCTGGATGGCGCCTTCCTGCGCCAGCTCGTCCAGGCCCTTCTTCAGCTGCTTGCGCTTCATCGCGTCCTTGATGCGCAGGCAGGCGAAGTGCTCGGGCGAGAAGTGCGGGATGCCGCCGAACTCGAAGGCCTCGCCGCCCGCCACCAGCGTGTCGCCGATGCGGAAGTGGCCCGGGTCGAACAGGCCGATGATGTCGCCGGCGTACGCCTCTTCGACCATGGTGCGCGCCTGCGCCATGAACTGCTGCGGGTTGGCCAGCCGCAGGTCCCGGTCGAGCCGCACGTGCTTGGCTGACAGGCCCTTCGCGTACTTGCCCGAGCAGATGCGCAGGAACGCGATGCGGTCCCGGTGCGACGGGTCCATGTTCGCCTGGATCTTGAAGACGAACGCCGAGAAGCGCGGGTCGTCCGGCTCCACCCGGCCCTTGCTGGTGTCGAAGCCGGAAGGATGCGGGGCGATGGTGAGGAAGCTCTCCAGGAAGGGGCGGACGCCGAAGTTGGTCATCGCCGAGCCGAAGTAGACCGGCGACAGCTCGCCCTTGAGCACCCGCGGCAGGTCGAAGGGGTCGCCGGCGATGTCCAGCAGCGAGAGCTCCTCCATCAAGAGCGTGTGGGCGCTGTCGCCGATGAGCTTCCCGGACCTTGGGGTCGTCGGCGCCGGCCACCTCCATCGGCGCGACCTCGGTGCCGTGCTTGGCGCTCTCGAAGAGCAGGAACTGGCTCTTGCGCCGGTCGAAGACGCCGCGGAAGCCGGAGCCCGAGCCCACCGGCCAGTTCACCGGGCAGCTGCGGATGCCCAGCACCGCCTCCAGCTCGTCGAGCAGCTCGAGCGGCGGGCGGATGTCGCGGTCCATCTTGTTGACGAAGGTGAAGATGGGGATGCCGCGCTGGCGGCAGACCTTGAAGAGCTTCTTGGTCTGCGTCTCGACGCCCTTGGCGCCGTCGATGAGCATCACCGCCGCGTCGGTGGCGGCGAGCGTGCGGTAGGTGTCCTCGCTGAAGTCCTGGTGGCCGGGCGTGTCGAGCAGGTTGACGGCGTAGCCGTCGTAGTCGAACTGCAGGACCGAGCTCGTCACCGAGATTCCGCGCTGCTTCTCGAGCTCCATCCAGTCCGACGTCGCGAACTTGGACGCCTTCTTGGCCTTGACGCTGCCGGCCAGGTGGATGGCGCCGCCGTAGAGCAGCAGCTTCTCCGTCAGCGTCGTCTTGCCCGCGTCGGGGTGCGAGATGATCGCGAAGGTGCGGCGTCGCTTGATCTGTCGTTGAAGCGCTGGGTCGGCCATCGGCGACTCGTCTACCCCCGAGAAAGGCTGCGCACGCTACCCGAGCGCGCGCAGACAGGCAACGCCGCGTCGCGCTCCAGCCTTCCCCGCCTGGGTGATGCGCGGCGTGCCTTGACTCCCTCGCCGGGCGCGGTAGCGTCCGCAGCCTTTTCAGCCCGGAGGCCGGCAGGGCGCGGCTCTCCACCAGCTCGGGAGTGCAGATGCGCGAGGTATGGATCGGACGGCGGACGGGCGACAAGGTGGTCACGCAGCTGCGCTACGCGCGCCAGGGCACCATCACCGAGGAGATGCGCCACGTCGCCCTGTCGGAGGGCCTGGCCCCCGAGCTCGTGCGCGATGAGGTGGCTTCCGGCCGGCTGATCATTCCGGCAAACATCAAGCACCCGGAGCTCGAGCCCATCGGCATCGGCGTCGCCACGCGCTGCAAGGTCAACGCGAACATCGGCAACTCGTCGGTCAACTCGGACATCGAGGGCGAGCTGTGCAAGCTCGGCGTCTGCCTGCGCTTCGGCGCCGACACCGTGATGGACCTCTCCTCTGGCGGGAACATCCCTGCCATCCGCGAGGCCATCATCCGCGCCTCCAAGGTCCCGGTCGGCACCGTGCCCATGTACGAGGCCATCGCCCGGGTGGAGAAGGTGGAGGACCTGACGCCCGAGCTGCTCCTGAAGGTCATCGAGGAGCAGGCGGAGCAGGGCGTGGACTACATGACCATCCACGCCGGGCTCTTGAAGGAGCACGTGCCGCTCGCCCAGAAGCGCGTCACCGGCATCGTCAGCCGCGGCGGCGCGCTCTTGGCCAAGTGGATGCTGCACCACAACGCCCAGAACCCGCTCTACACGCACTTCGACCGAATCTGCGAGATCTTCCAGCGCTACGACGTGGCCTTCTCGCTGGGCGATGGGCTTCGCCCCGGGTGCCTCGCCGACGCCTCCGACGCCGCGCAGTTCGCCGAGCTTCTCGACGCTGGGCGACCTGACCCGCCGCGCCTGGAAGTACGACGTGCAGACCATGGTCGAGGGTCCAGGCCACGTGCCGTTCGACCAGATCCCGATGAACATCCAGCGGCAGATCGAGCTGTGCGACGGCGCGCCGTTCTACGTGCTGGGGCCGGTCGTCACCGACATCGCGCCGGGCTACGACCACATCACCAGCGCCATCGGCGCCACCGCCGCCGCCACCGCCGGCGCGGCGATGCTCTGCTACGTCACCCCGCGCGAGCACCTGGGGCTGCCCAACCTCGAGGACGTACGGCAGGGGCTCATCGCCTACAAGATCGCCGCGCACGCCGCGGACATCGCCCGCCACCGGCCGGGCGCCCGCGACCGCGACGACGCCATCAGCCGCGCCCGCTTCGCCTTCGACTGGAACCAGCAGTACGCGCTCGCCCTCGACCCGGAGCGGGCCAAGACGATGCGCGAAGAGGTGCTGCCCGAGAACCTGCGCAACGAGCCCTACTGCTCGATGTGCGGCCCCAAGTTTTGCTCCATGAGGGTGAGCCGCGGCCTGCCGAAGTCGGCGTCCTAAGGGCGCGGATTCCGAAGCGAATGGCTGCAAGCCGACGGCGGCCGGCGCGCCCGGCCCCGGACCAGGCCCTTAACCGGGCACTGCGGGGCAGGGTAATCCGCTACGATTTCACGGCCGTCAGCACCGTCGGTGTCTTCGGAGGCCTCCATGCGCGCACTGGTCCTCGCCCTTTCCGTCCTCGTCGTCGCCGCCGTCCCATGCGCTGCCTGGGCACAGGATGAGGAGGCCGGCGAGGGGACGTACTCGACCTATTCGTCCGATGAAGCCCAGGTCGCACCGGCGGGCTACGAGGAGGTCGAGCTCGTCAACGGCCAGCCCCGGTACGTGACGGCCGAGCAGCGGCTCTTCGACACCTTCTGGTACGAGCTGTCGAAGTACGGCCGGTGGGAGGAGGACCCGACCTACAGCTGGGTCTGGTACCCCAGCGTCGCCCCCGGATTCCGCCCGTACGCCGACGGCTGGTGGGTCTACACCACCGAGGGCTGGACCTACGAGACCGAGGCCCCCTACGGCTGGGCGGTCTACCACTACGGCCGCTGGGCGTACCTCTCGGGCGGCTGGGCGTGGCTTCCCGGCTATGAGTGGTCGCCGGGCTGGGTCACGATGCGAGTCTCCGGCGACTTCATCGGCTGGGCGCCGCTGGGCCCCGCCGGCTACGTCTGGGACTACTGGCCCATCGGTTGGGGCTACACCTACAGCCCCTGGCTCTTCGTCTCCACGGTTGACTTCGGGCGCCGCCATCACCGCCACCACTACTGCGACCGGGACCGCGGCAACTCGGCCTTCCACGGGTCCGAGCCGGTTCACTCGGGACACGGGTCGGGCCGCGGAGGGACCCCCACCTTCAAGGACATCCCCCACACCCACCACGCCGAGCCCATCCCCGTCGTCGAGGGGAGCAAGCCGGTCGACCCGAGCGCACCGAGCACCGGCACCGTCGTCATCTACCGGCCGCGCCCCAATGTCGGTGGGCCTTCGGTGGGCACTCCGAGCGGCGGCGCTGGCGGAGCCAGGCCGTACGTTCCCCGTCCGGAGCGTCCGTCCTCTCACCCGGCTCCGGGCAATACGGTCGGGCAGCCGTGGGCAGGCTCCCGGCCGGGCCCGGCAGTGACGCCTCCGCGCCCGAACGAGCCCAGCGCTCCGCCGGTCGCGCCTCCGGCGCTGAACCGCGGCGATCGCTTCCAGGTTCGCGAACCGATGGGCACGCCGTCCGCGGGCCCCATCGCCCGTCCGCCGGTCGTTCCCACGAATCCGGGCTACCGCACCGAGCCTCGCCCGCCCGTCGTTCCGACGAACCCGGGCTACCGCACCGAACCCCGCCCAGCGCCCGTCGTTCCGACGAACCCGGGCTACCGCGCCGAGCCCCGCCCGACGCCGCAACCCAGCTACTCGCACCCCACGCCCGCTCCGTCGCAGCCTGCCATGCGGCCGGTGGCGCCGCCGGCCGCGCAGCGCCCGCAGATCGCGCCGCCGCCACCTGCGCAACCGCAGCCGCAGCCGGCCAAGCCTTCGCATTCCAACGGGCCACAGCGGGGCAAGAAGGATTGAAGCTCGGGGAGGGCGGGGCCGGGCAGGGCAGCGCCGGCGACTGAAGTCGCGCCTGACCTTGCAAAGCCCGCCTTCGCGGGCTGGGACGCTCAGGTGGGTCGATTGCTACTCAGGATCACTTGAGCTTGGACGTCCCAGTTGGCGCTTCCGGATCTGCTGACCACCCAGCCCGCGCAGGCGGGCTTCGTAGCGTCAGGCGCGGCTTCAGCCGCCGGCATGTCGTGGCACCGCCCGGCTGCACTGCAACGGCGTGGCATGGCGCTGCCCGGCTACACCGCACCGCCCGGCTGCACTGCAACGGCGTGGCGTGGCGCTGCCCGGCTACACCGCACTGCACGGCACCGCACCGCACGGCTGCACCCTCACCGCACGGCCGCACCTCACGGCACTCCGTGGCACGGCAGTCTCGCCGAGTGCCGATTTCTGATCGAACCGGTGGGCGTCCGTCCCGCTAGCTCTGCGTGACGCGGACGGTGGTCTTCATCTCCCGGCCGCTCGACGGTTCGCGCGCGCTCATGGTGAGGATGCCTTCGACGTTGACGTCGAAGGTGATCTCCACCTGGACGGCTCCCGCCCTGTCGGGACGGATGCCGGAGAAGGTGAACTCGCCCAAGAGCTCGTTCTCCTTGGCCTTCGGCGAGTCGCCCTGGAAGATCCGCATCGCCAGCGACTCCTGGCGGTCGAAGGAGGTCGTCGCGAGGATCTGCTTGGCGTTGGGGATGGCCGCGTTGCGCGGGAAGACCACGTGGAAGTCGCCGCCCGCCTTCTCCAGGCCGATGGCCATGGGGATGACGTCCAGCAGCTGCACCTTGAGGTTCGAGTCGTCCTCGAGCGAGTGCGCGTAGAGCGCCGCGCCGATGGCCACCGCCTCGTCGGGGTTGACGCCCTTGGACGGGGTCTTGCCGAAGAACTTGGCCAGCCGGTCCTGCACCAGCGGCATGCGGGTCTGCCCGCCGACCAGCATCACTTCCTGGATCTCCGAGGACGACAGCCCGGAGTCGACTAGCACCTGCGCGACGATCTTCAGCGAGCGGTCGATGAGCTTGCTAGTGAGCTTCTCGAGGATCTTCCTCGTGAAGGTCATTCTCGATGTTCAGGGGCATGCCCTGCGGGGTCATCGTGATGAACGGGATGGAGAAGGGGACCTCGGCGCGCGCGGACAGGTCGATCTTGGTGCGCTCGGCCAGGTCCTTGATGCGCTGCATCGCCACCGGGTCGCCCGACAGGTCGATGCCGTGCTGGGCCTGGAAGTCCTCCAGCACGAAGCGGATCATCGCGTTGTCGAAGTCGATGCCGCCCAGGAAGATGTCGCCGCCGGTGGCCTTGACCTCGAAGACGCGGTCGCGGATCTCGATGATCGACACGTCGAACGTGCCGCCGCCGAGGTCGTAGATGAGCACCGTCTCCTTTAGGTTCTTGCCCACGCCGTAGGCCAGCGACGCGGCGGTGGGCTCGTTGATGATGCGCACCACCTCGAGGTCGATGAGCTTTCCGGCGTCCTTGACGGCCTGGCGCTGCCGGTCGGTGAAGTAGGCGGGGACGGTGACCACCGCGCGGTGGATGGGCACGCGCAGGTAGTCGGAGGCGACCGTGCGGATCTTGTTGAGGATCTTCGCGGAGACGTCCACCGGCCGCATGGTCTGCTTGGCGCAGTCCATGACGACGTCGTTGTCGTTGCCCGGCTTGACGTTGTAGGCGACCACCGACTTCATCGAGTCGACGACGTGGTCCTTGGGCGAGCGGCCGATGAGGCGCTTGGCGGCATAGATGGTGTTGCGCGGGTTGAGCTGCCACTGGCGCTTGGCCTCGTGGCCAATCAGCTCGTTCCCCTTGTCGTCGATGGCGAACACGGACGGGATCGTGTAGTCGCCGCCCTTGTAGGGGATGAGCTTGACCTTGCCATCCTCCTGCACGAGGGCCGCGCAGGAGTTGGTGGTGCCGAGGTCGATTCCGATGATCGGGCTCTTCGGGGCCATGTCGGTGGGCGTCCTGCCGTCGCTGGAACTGCTAGTGAAGCGAGGCACTTTAGCCGATTGCCTTGCGGCGTCCAAGGCCGCCCCGTAAGCCCGTCTTCAGGGCCCGAGGAGGTGCCCGCCCGGCCGCCTGTTGCCTGTCCACCACGCCGAATGGTTTGCTCCAAGACAACGACGCCCTGTGCGCCCCCCAACGAAGCGAGGCTCTCCCGTGGCCGATGCCGAGCGCAGCCCCTCCAGCCGACCCCCGCAGGCGGGCCGGTACCTCTCCACCGTCGGCGGCCAGGTGAAGGCCGCCTTCGACAGCGACCGGACCATCCTGTCGTTCGACGAGTACCTGGAGCTTCTGTTGGCCGAGCCGCGCACGCACGCGCGCAACTCGGCGCAGTACGTGCGCGACGTCTTCGACCACTTCGGCAGCGAGCTGCGCGAGACCGCCGCCGGACCGGTGCGGCGCTTCAAGCTCTTCGACCTGGACACCGACGGCGAGGGGCGCGTCGCCGGCCAGGACGAGGTGCAGAACGCCATCTACAAGGCGCTGAGCAACTTCGTCCGCCTGGGCCGCGTCAACAAGCTCATCCTGCTGCACGGGCCCAACGGCAGCGCCAAGAGCTCCATCGTCGCCGCCATCATGCGCGCCATGGAGGCCTACAGCCGCCTGCCGCAGGGCGCGCTCTACCGCTTCCACTGGATCTTCCCGAGCGAGAAGACCCTCCACGGCGGCGCGCTCGGCTTCCGCGACAAGGGCGACGTCAAGGACCTGCACAGCTACGCCCACCTCGAGGGCGACGCGCTCGACGCCAAGCTCTCGTGCGAACTGAAGGACCACCCGGTCTTCCTCATCCCCCGCACCGAGCGCAAGGCGCTGCTCGAGACGCACCTGAAGGAGATGGGGGTCAAGGACTTCGCGCTCCCGCACTACCTGCTGGAGGGCGACCTCTGCCAGAAGTGCCGCCAGGTCTTCAACGCGCTCCTGGCGAGCTACCACGGCGACTACCTCAAGGTGCTGCGCCACGTGCAGGTGGAGCGCTTCTACGTCGACCGCCGCTACCAGCAGTCGGTGGTCACCGTCGAGCCGCAGATGTCGGTGGACGCGGGCATGCGCCAGGTCACCGCCGACCGCTCGGTCTCGAACCTGCCGCCCGCGCTGCAGAACCTGGCGCTCTACGAGCCCTTCGGGCCGCTCGTCGCCGCCAACCGCGGCGTCGTCGAGTACGCCGACCTGCTCAAGCGCCCGCTCGAGGCCTTCAAGTACCTCCTGGGCACCAGCGAGACGGCGACGGTGCCCATGGAGAACGCGACGCTGCACCTGGACCAGCTGCTCCTGGCCTCGTCCAACGACAAGCACGTCAACGCGTTCAAGGAGGTCCCGGACTTCGCCAGCTTCAAGGGCCGCATCGAGCTGGTGCGCGTGCCCTACCTGCGCTCCTGGCGGGTGGAGCAGGACATCTACGACCAGCGGATCAGCCCGCGGACGGTGGGCCGCCACGTGGCGCCGCACACGACGCGCGTGGCCGCGATGTGGGCGGTGCTCACCCGGCTCAAGAAGCCCATCGCCGACCGCTACTCGGGGGCGCTGCGGGAGATCGCCGACGACCTGGCGCCGCTGGAGAAGCTCGAGCTCTACGACCACGGCGAGACGCCGGACCGGCTCTCGATGCAACAGAGCAAGGAGCTCAAGAACCACCTGGGCGAGATCTGGCACGAGTCGGACAACTACCCGCGCTACGAGGGCGGCGCGGGCGCCTCGGCCCGCGAGATCAAGACGGTGCTCTTCAACGCCGCCCAGGACCCGGAGCGCGCCTGCCTGACGCCGCTGGCGGTGCTCGCCGAGCTGCGCTCGCTCTGCAAGGACAAGAGCGTCTACGAGTACCTGCAGCAGGAGGTGGTGGACGGCTACCACGACCACGAGGAGTTCGTGAAGCTGGCCGAGTCCGCCTGGCTCGACGTCATCGACGACGAGATCCGCGACAGCATGGGCCTGGTCAGCGAGGCCCAGTACCTGGAGATGTTCGAGCGCTACGTCCAGCACGTCTCGCACTGGGTCAAGGGCGAGAAGCTCAAGAACAAGGTCACCGGCGACTACGAGCGGCCCAGCGAGCCGGTCATGACCGAGCTGGAGGCCATCGTGATGCCGCAGGACCAGGACCGCGGCGAGTTCCGGCGCGGCCTCATCGGCTCCATCGGCGCCTTCAAGCTCGACCACCCGAACGACGCGATGAACTACCCCAAGGCCTTCCCGGAGCTGTTCCGCCGCATCCGCGACCGCTACTTCGACGAGCGCAAGAAGACGCTGCGCAAGTACTCCGAGAACGTGCTGGCCTGGCTCGCGGGCGACCGCAAGGAGCTCAACGCCAAGGACGTCGCGCAGGTCGAGAGCACCCTCGAGGCGATGCGCAAGCGCTACGGCTACTGCGACGCCTGCGCCAAGGACACCATCGCGTTCCTGGTCAAGCGCCGGTACGCCGGGTAGCGGGCGCCCGGTGAGGACGGGCTGGACGCCCGTTGCCACAGGGCCTGCCGCCTCCATCAAGTGATGAGAGGGAAGGCAGATCGGTGAGGACGGGCGGGACGCCCGTTGCCACAGGGCCTGCCGCCTCCATCAAATGAAGAAGAGGGAAGGCAGATCGGTGAGGACGGGCGGGACGCCCGTTGCCACAGGGCCTGCCGCCTCCATCAAATGAAGAAGAGGGAAGGCAGATCGGTGAGGACGGGCGGGACGCCCGTTGCCACAGGGCCTGCCGCCTCCATCAAATGAAGAAGAGGGAAGGCAGATCGGTGAGGACGGGCGGGACGCCCGTTGCCACAGGGCCTGCCACCTTCATCAAATGAAGAAGAGGGAAGGCAGATCGGGGAGGACGGGCGGGACGCCCGTTGCCACAGGGCCTGCCGCCTCCATCAAATGAAGAAGCCTCCGCGCTGCTCTTCTACTTCTTGGGCTTCTCGGCGTCGGCGTACCCGACGTCGACCGACCAGCCGTCCTTGGCGAACTCGACTCCGCGGGGGTACTCCTCGCGGGCCTGGCGCACGAGCTCGGAGACGTCGGCGTCGTAGCGGCTGGAGCAGTGGGTGAGCACCAGCCGGCGCACGTCCGCCTCGCGCGCCACGCGGCCCGCTTCGCGCGCGGTGGAGTGGTCCGTCTCCTTGGCGCGGGCCTGGTCGTCGTCGCCGAAGGTGGACTCGTGGATGAGCAGGTCGGCCTTCTGGGCGTGCTTGATCAGGTTGCGGCAGGGCCGGGTGTCGCCCGAGAGGACCACCTTCAGCCCCGGCCGCGCCGGCCCCAGCACCTGGGAGGGCTCGACCACGCGGCCGCCCTTCTCGGCGACGAGCTTGTCGTAGCCGGCGAGGTCGTCGCGTGCGAGCTGGAGGAGCGCGTCGAAGGGCAGGTCGGGCACGGTGACGCTCTGGCCCTTCTGCAGGCGGCCGTAGAGCGGGCCGACGGGGACGCCGAGAGCGGTGGCGGCCTTGGGGTCGAACAGGCCCGGACGATCCGGCTCGATGAGCGCGTAGCCCAGGGCGGCGATGCGGTGGTCGACGTCGAAGGCGACGAGCTCGTAGCCATCGCCCTTGACCCCCTCGCCGTCCGCGAGCTCGTGAATCTCGATGGGGAAGCGGGGCGGCCGATCCAGGCCCACGTTGAGCGCGTCGGAGAGCACGGCCTTGCTGCGCCGGGGGCCGAACAGGCGCATCGGCTCCTGGCGGTCGGCCATCCACAGCGTGCGCACGAACCCGATGATCCCCAGGAAGTGGTCGGCGTGCAGGTGGGTGAAGAAGACGTCCTTGACGTCGAACCCGGTGCCGAAGCGCATCATCTGGCGCTGCGTCCCCTCGCCGCAGTCGAAGAGCATCAGGTCCCCCTCGCGCTTGAGCGCGATGGAGGAGACGTTGCGCGACACGGTCGGGGCGGCAGCCGACGTTCCGAGGAAGGTGACCTTGATCATGCGGCGCGAAGGTATGCCGTCATCTTCGCGCTCGCGCAACCTAGACGACGCGCAGGCGCGCCTGCTCGACGAACTGCCGCAGGGCGGGCAAGGGCAGGGCGCCGCTGACCCGCTCCACCTCCCGCCCGCCGTGGAAGAGCGCCACGGTGGGGATGGACTGGATGTCGTGGCGCCGGCCCGCCTCGGGGTTGGCCTGGGTGTCGGTGCGCAGCACCACGAGCTTTCCGGCCTGCTCGCGGGCGAACGCGTCCAGGATGGGCCCGAACATCCGGCAGGGGCCGCACCACGGGGCCCAGAAGTCGACCAGCACCGGAACGGGCGAGCTGGCGAGGACGCGCTGCAAGGACTCGGTATCGGCCTCGGAGGGCGCCCCCGAGGTGTCGAGGTCGGCCTTGCACTTGCCGCAGACGGGCTGGCGGCCTTCGGCCAGCAGGGCGATGCGGTTGAAGGCGCCACATTTGGGGCAGCGGAAGACGAGGGGTGCGCTCATGCCGTGAAGAGGTAACCACGCGATCTTGCGGGTCAAGCAGCCTCACCTCTCCGGAGCGCGGCCTGTCGAGCGGGCTGCTAAAGATAGGCCGCTGGATTCTGACAAGGACTGTCGGCGGTGCACCTGCTGGTTGCGGATGCACTCCACGCTGGAGTGCCGGGGAGCCCACTTCAGTGGCCTTCGTGCAGATAGCCGGGGGCCTTCAGCCCCCGGTCTCCAATTGGCAGCGCTGGTTGTTTGACCTTTCGAACCTCTGTCGCTGCCGCCGCAGACCAACGTCTCAGGCCCCAACGCTGGGCCGCTGTCCGGGCCCCAGGGCCCTCCGCCCGCCAAGAGCCGCACCGCTCGACCAGCTCGAACTCGCCCAGGTGCGGACGGTCGCGCGCGGGTCATCCTGGGCCGGGTCAGGAGGCTCGGGGGCTCGCGCAACATCCGCACCGTGCCCTCGGCCATCGGAGAACCGGGGGAGGGATTCGGCCGCACTGCAGCGCCCCGGGCTCATTCGCAGCGGTGCCCCCATCATCTGAAGACCGGGGGCTGAATGCCCCCGGCTAACTGCACGAAGGCCACTGAAGTGGGCTGGCCGGATTCGGCCGCACTGCAGGCGCACTCGACGATTCCGGGTTCCGGCTCCAGTCGGTGGTCCGGGCGCGAACCGTGGACGCATGCGCGCGGCCGGGCTAGCTTCCCGCCTTCACGAACGGAGCCTCCGAATGACGTCGCTGCCCCTGGATTCTCTCTATGCGCGTGCCCCGCGCTCCCGAGAGGTCTTCTGCAACCGGACCCTGAACCTGCGGGCCATCCGGGCCATCGGCTACGACATGGACTACACGCTGGTGCACTACCGCGTGGAGGCCTGGGAGCTGTTGGCCTACGAGCACGTCAAGCGGCGGCTCCTCGCCGCGGGCTGGCCGGTCAAGGACCACCAGTTCGACCCGCAGCTCGTGACCCGCGGCCTCATCGTCGACACCGAGCTGGGCAACGTGGTGAAGGCCAACCGCTTCGGGTACGTCAAGCGCGCCTACCACGGCAGCCGGCCGCTGCCGTTCGAGGAGCAGCGCCGCGTCTATGCCCGGGTGCAGGTCGACCTCGCCGACCGGCGCTACGTCTTCCTCAACACGCTCTTCTCGCTGTCCGAGGGCTGCATGTACATGCAGCTCGTCGACCAGCTCGACGAGCGCAAGCTGCCGGAGGTGGTCAGCTACTCCGCGCTCTACCGCCGGGTCCACGACACCATCGACGCCGCCCACGCCGAGGGGCTGCTCAAGGCGGAGGTCATCGCCGCGCCCGAGAAGTACGTCGAGCTCGACCCGGAGACGCCGCTGGCGCTCTTGGACCAGAAGGCCAGCGGCAAGAAGCTGATGCTCGTCACCAACTCCGAGTGGGCCTACACCCAGCCGATGATGAGCTACTCGTTCGACCGCTACCTGCCCAAGGGGCAGACCTGGCGCGACCTGTTCGACGTCTCGCTCATCAACGCGCGCAAGCCTGACTTCTTCCTCTCGCGCGGGCCCTTGTTCGAGGTGGTCAGCGAGGACGGCCTGCTCAAGCCGGCGCTGGGGCTGCGGGACGGGGCGGTGTTCGCCGGCGGCGACGCGGGGATGGTGGAGAAGTACCTGGGCGCCTCCGGCGACGAGATCCTCTACGTCGGCGACCACATGTGGGGCGACGTGCACGTGTCCAAGAGCGCGCTGCGCTGGCGGACGGCCCTGGTCCTGCGCGAGCTGGAGTTCGAGATCTCCGCGCTGGAGGCCTTCGAGCCGCGCCAGGCGAAGCTGCGCGATTTGATGGCGGAGAAGGAGACCGTCGAGCTCGAGCAGGCGCGGCTGCGCCTGGAGCTGCAGCGCATCCGCGGCGGCTACGGCCCCCGGTCCGGCCTTCCCATCCAGGAGATCGAGCGGGCGCTGGGTAAGCACCGCGACCGCCTGGAGAAGCTCGACGAGGAGATCGCCCCGCTGGCCCAGTCCTCCGACGAGGTGGGCAACCCGCGCTGGGGCTCGCTCCTGCGCGCCGGCAACGACAAGAGCCACCTCGCCCGGCAGATCGAGAACTACGCCGACGTCTACACCTCGCGGGTCTCGAACTTCGTCTTCCGCACCCCGTTCGCCTACCTGCGCTCGGCGCAGGGGAACCTGCCGCACGACGTGGCGCAGGCCGTGGGCAGCGCGGGCCGGAAATAGGTCCCGTTCCACGGAGCGGGAGGTCTCCTCGGGCTCCGCGCCGGGGGCGGGGGGGAGTCCGGTTCCACGGAGCGCGAGTCGACTCGGGCCCCGCGCCGGGTTCCCCCTCTCCGCGAAGCCGGAGAGGGGGTCAGGGGGTGAGGCTCGCGCGCCTCGACAGGACGCACGCCCGCTCGCTAGCATGACGAACCTCTCGCCCGGCGCCCGGCCGCGGCGAGGGGAGCGCCTCTCTCGAAGCTCCGCCAGGAAACACGCCATGATCCGTCTCGCCCGCTACGCCGTCCTCGCGGCTCTCGCTGCGCTGCTCGTCCCCGCGCGCGCCGCCGCCATGCCGATGCCCCCGCGGCCCGTCCAGGTGAAGAACGCCGACGGGACCACGCTCACCGTGCGCATGTTCGGCGACGAGTTCCTCTCGTGGGCCGAGGACCTCGACGGCTACACCCTCGCCTACGACCGCGCCGACGGTGCCTGGCACTACGCCAAGGCGGGCAAGGACGGACGGCTGACGCCGCTCAAGGCGCGCCCGGGGAGGGCCAGCCCTGCGGCGCTCAAGCTCAAGAAGCACCTCAAGCCGGGCAAGGCGGACGTCCTCCGCGCCAACCAGACGCGGCAGAAGACGCAGCGCTCGAGCAAGGCCACGCGGGCGCGCACGACCGGGCCGGTGGAAATGCTGGCGGTGCTGGTCAAGTTCGATTGCTCGACGGAGTGCCTGTCGACGAACGTGAACACCACCTTCACGGCCGCGGACTACAAGACCGCGGTCTTCAATGGCCCGGCGGGCACGGTGAAGGACTTCTACACCAAGGCCTCGGGCGGCAAGCTGACGCTGACCACCACCGTCTACGACGACTGGATCCCGCTCGCCCACAACGACGCCTACTACGCCTACAACTCCAAGCGGTACCCGGACAGCATCCCCAACGACGTCCCGGTCTCGGAGATGCTCACCGAGGTCGTCGCCTACCTCGACTCCAAGAACTACGACTTCACCAAGTTCGCCGACGCCAACGGCAACATCGACTCCATCGGCATCATCCACATCGGCCACGGCTTCGAGGAGAGCAACAGCGAGTACGCCATCCACTCGCACCAGATGAGGATGAGCCAGCCCGTCGTGACCCAGGGCGGCCAGAAGATCTTCGGCTACCACACCGAGCCCGAGGTCATGGGGTACAGCACCGCCGCGCGGATCACCCCCATCGGCGTCATCTGCCACGAGATGGGGCACATGCTGGGCCTGCCCGACCTCTACGACACCAGCTACCTCTCGGCGGGCCTGGGCGGCTACAGCCTGATGGCCGCGGGCTCCTGGGCCGGCCCCAACGACAATGCCAGCGTCCCGGTCCTCCCCGACGCCTGGTCGCGCACGTTCCTGGGCTGGGTCAATCCGACGCGCATCACCGCCACCACGCCTGGGCTGCGGCTGCGGCCGGCGGCGAGCACCTTGGACGCCATCGTCATCCCCAACGGCATGCCCGCCAACCAGTACTTCCTGGTGGAGAACCGCTCCCGCGCGCCCCTGACCGGCGGCGCCGTCAACTTCGACCAGTACCTGCCGGCGGACGGCCTGGCCATCTACCACATCGACGATCTGATGGAGGACAACACCCCGCCCAGCACCTACGACCACTACCGGGTGGCGCTGGAGGAGGCCGACGGCGACGACGCCCTGGTCAACGACCCCAACACCAAGGGCGGCCCCGATGACCTGTACCCTTCAGCCACCAACCCGCCGAACAACGCCTTCACCCCCACCAGCACGCCCTCCAGCCTGGGCTACGACCTGACCGCCTCGCAGATCAGCATCACCAACATCGCCCGCGCCGCGCCGGACGTGACCTTCGACGTGGGCATCACCGTCTCCGGCAAGCTCGCCGACGGCTTCTTCTGCCTGGGGGTCGCCGAGTGCGTCCACGGCAACTGCGTCGACGGCGTCTGCTGCAACACCGCGTGCAACGCCGGCATCTGCGACGCCTGCTCGCGCGTGATGGGCGCCCAGGTGGACGGCACCTGCTTCCAGCACAACTTCGCCTGCAACGACGGCGACCTGTGCACCGACAACGACGCCTGCTCGCAGGGTGCCTGCGTCGGCGCCCCCAAGGTCTGCCCGCAGGCCGACAGCTGCCACGAGCCCTCCGTCTGCAACCCCCAGACTGGCGTGTGCAGCAACGTCGCCAAGCCCGAGAACACCGCCTGCGACGACAAGAGCGAGTGCACGATCAACGACCACTGCGTCGCCGGCGTCTGCCAGGGCACGGCCATCACCAAGTGCGCCCCGCCCGACCAGTGCCACCTGCCGTCGGCGTGCATCGGCACCCGCTGCGACCGGTTCGTGCAGAAGAACGACCAGACGCCGTGCGACGACGGCGACAAGTGCACCAAGAACGACGCGTGCATGTATGGCGCCTGCATCGGCGACGCGGTCGCCTGCCCCGACCCCGGCGACTGCTACACCGGCTCGGCCTGCGACAAGGCCACCGGCACCTGCCCGACGCCGGTGATGCGTCCCGACAACGCCACCTGCGACGACAAGAACGCCTGCACCAAGGAGGACGCGTGCAAGGTCGGGGTGTGCAAGGGCGTGGTGGACCCCACGGTCTCGGTCTGCCCGGCGCCCGACGGGTGCCACGAGTCCGGCACCTGCTCGGCCGAGGGCGAGTGCGTGGCGCCCAAGAAGGCCGACGGCACGACCTGCGACAACGGCGACAAGTGCTTCCGCAACCAGAAGTGCCTCGCCGGCGTCTGCAGCGGCTCGCCGGTCACCTGCCAGTCCTCGGACCCCTGCTACGACTACCAGTGCGTGGCGGCGACCGGCATGTGCGCGCTCAAGGCCAAGGCCGAGGGCGCCAGCTGCGAGTCCGATGACCCGTGCACGGTCGACGCCACCTGCCGGCAGGGCCGGTGCGTCGGCGACCCCAAGCAGTGCCCGGCGCAGGACGAGTGCCACACCGGCGGCACGTGCAAGTCGATGACCGGCCAGTGCAGCGGCGCGGGCCTGGCGCCCGACGGGAAGAAGTGCAACGGCGGCAGCTGCCAGGCTGGCACCTGCGTGCCCGACCCGGTCGATGCCGGCAGGCCGGACGCTTCGCCGGCGGGCGCCGATGCGGGCGGGGGTGGCGGTGGCGGAGGCTGCTCCACCACGGCCTCCTCGGCGCCTCTCGCGCTCCTGGGCCTGGCCGCGCTGATGCCACTGCGCAGGCGCCGGTCCCTCTAACGCAGCGCTCGAGAGTTGCCAGCCAAGCCCACCTTGCTCCAGTGCGAGCAGGGTGGGCTTTGTGTATGCAGGAAGGGCGGCGGAAGAGCTCGACCAGGGAGAAGAAGGCAAAGGACGAACCCCTTCCCGCAGTTTTGGGAGGGGGCAGGGGGGCCGTCGAGCCCCTATCCCAACGTCGAGCCCACCAGCCGCCCCAGCCCGAAGGTGACGCCGGCCGCGAGGGCGGCGAGCCCGAGCATTCGCGCGGCGGACTTCACGGCGCCGGTGCCGCTGAGCACGCCCAGGAAGGCGCCGACCGCCACGAGCAGGGCGCCGGCGAAGCCGCAGGCGAGGCCCACCGCGAGCCAGCCCTTGGCGAAGAGGAAGGGGAGGATGGGCACCACCGCCCCGACGGCGAAGGTGGCGAAGGACGAGAGGGCCGCGCCCAGCGGCGAGCCCAGGTCGGCGGGGTCGAGCCCCAGCTCCTCGCGCACCAGCGTGTCCAGCGCCGCCTCGGGGTTCTTGAGCAGCTCGCTGGTGGTGCGCCCGACCTGCTCGGCGGAGAGGCCCTTGCGCTCGAAGATGAGCGCCAGCTCCGCGGCCTCCTCCTTGGGCGCCTCGGCCAGCTCGCGGCGCTCGAGCTCGATCTGCCGCTGCAGGAGATCCCGCTGGCTGGCGACCGAGGTGTACTCGCCGGCGGCCATGGAGCAGGCGCCGGCGAGCAGCCCCGCGAGGCCGGTGACCACCAGTGAGGCGTCGTTGGCCCCGGCCGCGGCCACGCCCAGCACCAGCGACAGGTTCGAGACCAGCCCGTCGTTCATGCCGAAGACGGCGGCGCGCAGCGAGCCGGCGCGCCCGCCCTTGTGCCAGCGCTCGCGCACGGCGATGGCCCCGGCGGCGCCCTCGGACGCGCCCGCGGACTCGCCCTTCATCTCGTTGAGCAGGACGCTGTGCTCGCGTTCCTCCTGGACGAGCTGCGCGGCGTCGGCGCCCTGCCGGGAGTACTTGTCGGCGTCGACCGTCTCGGTCTCGACGATCTGGGTGAGCACCGCGGCGACGCCCAGCCGCTTGGCGAGCCAGAGCGTGAGCCGGACACGGGGGCTGGGCTGCTCCGGTGGGAGCGCCACCCCCGCCTCGCCGAGCTTCTTCGCCCACAGCTCGGCGTGGCGGCGCTCGGAGAGGGCCAGCTCGCGGAAGCTCTGGGCCCGCTTCGGGTTCTTCTCCAGCGTCGCCAGGCCCTCGTAGAGGGCGGCTCCGTCGCGCTCGTCGCGCAGGTTCTGCAGCCAGAGGTCGGTGCGCTGGTCCAAGGAAGAGCCCTCGTCGGTCGGCGTCGGTCAGGTCCGGCGGAGGATGCGCGCGAACGGGGCAGGGAGGGAAGGAGGAAGTTCGCCAGCGCCAGGCTTCCAACGCCGAAGCCCAACTCCGATCACTGAAGGTGCGGGTTCTTCCTTTGCGTCAGCGAGCTGCCCTCGCATTAGGCACGAGGCCCGCGATCCGAGAGGCCTGCAAGGATGCGAAGCAGTCGCAGGTGATCGGTATCGTCCTTGTGCCGACTCGGGGCACAAAGCACGCCTTCCGTGATCGGTCTCGATGGGAGGTTCAGCCGTCGGTGCCGGTGCCTTCGGGCGCAACCTCGGGCCGGGCCTGCGCCAGCGCCTCGAGCATCGCTCCCGCGTCGGTGAACTTGCGCCGTGGCCGGCCCTCGCTCCGCCCGGCTTCCACTTCGAAGCCGTCGAGCAGCTTCCAGTCGGGGAAGGAGACGCAGCGCACGCCGGAGCGCGAGAGCGCGGCCACGATGTCCTCCCCGAGCAATTGCGGCTCCGGCAGGGACTTCGCCCGGGCGGCGTCGATGAGCGTGCGCACCGTCTCCTGGGCGTCCGGCTTGTTGGAGCCGATGACCCCGCGCGGGCCGCGCTTGGCCCAGCCGGCCACGAACAGGCCGGGCACCGGCTGGCCCGACTCGTCGGTCACCTGACCGCGCCGGTGGCTGACGCAGCCCCGCGCGGCGTCGAAGGGCACGCCGGGGAAGGGCTGGACGCCGTACCCGATGGAGGTGAAGACCGCCCCGCAAGGGATGTCCTCGGTCTGCCCGGTCGGGGTCAGCCGCGGCACGCCGTCCGGCCCCGGGAGAAGCGCGTTGCGCGCGACACGGACGCCCTCCACGCGCGAGGTGCCGAGGATGGCGACCGGAGAGGTCCAGAAGCGCAGCTGGGCCACCTTGCGCCCGGCGCGGGCCGCTTCGCGCGCCTTGGCGATGGCGTCCAGCTTGCGCTCGGTCGGGTTGTCGAGGGTTCCGCGGGCGAGGCGCGAAGCAGTCTCGGAGTCCAGCACCCGATCGTCGGGGGTGATGACGAAGTCGGTCCCGTCGATCTCCGCCGACTGCAGAGGCTCGGGGGGCGTGAAGGCCGCCTGCGCGCAGCCCTGGCGGCCGAGCAAGGTCACCTCGCGGACCTGGCGCCGGGCGAGCGCGTCGAGCGCCAGGCTGCTCATGTCGGTGCGCTCGAGCTCGGCGAGCGGCTTGAGCAGGATTCGCGCGACGTCGAGCGCCACGTTTCCCACGCCGACGACGACGGCGCGTTCGGCTGAGAGGTCGAACCGGCTCGCGGCCTGATCGGGGTGGCCGTTGTACCAGCCGACGAAGTCGGAGGCCGGGTAGACGCCCGGCAGGCCCTCGCCCGGGATGCCCAGGCTGCGGCTCTTCGAGGCCCCGTACGACAACAGGACGGCGTGGTAGCGGCGCTGGAGCTCGGCCAGGGAGACGTCCTTGCCAATCTCCACGTTGCCCAGCAGGCGGAAGCGCGGGCCGGCGGCGAGCGCCGACTCGTCATAGCGGTCGATGACCGACTTGATGTCGGGATGGTCGGGCGCGACGCCGTGTCGCACCAGGCCGAACGGAGTGGGCAGCCGGTCGAACAGGTCGACGGTCGTTCCCTTGACCCTGAGCAACTCCGCGGCGGCGAAGAACCCCGCCGGCCCCGCACCGATGATTGCAACCTTGAGCACCGCGCCTCCTGGCCGTCGCCATTTGCCCCGGCCTTTGGATGCGCGGCGCTACGGCTTGGACTTGCGGTAGTGGATGCCGGAGGCGGTCGACAGCGCGGGGGCCTCCTTCTTCACCGCGGCGTCGACGACCTTGCCCAGGACGAGCAGGTGGTCGCCCGCCTCGTGGATGGCCTCCACCTCGCAGTCCAGCCAGCAGAGCGCCTCGTCGAGGACCTTGCCGCCGCTCGGCGCCTCGCTCGTGGCCAGGCCCGCGAACTTGTCCTCGCCCGCCATCGACTGCTTGGCGAAGCGGCCCGCGAGCGCCTTCTGGTCCTCGCCCAGCACGTTGACCACGAAGGTCTTGGTGCTGCGAAGCAGCTCCTCGCTGTAGTGCCGCTTGTCGACGGAGAAGGCGACCATGGGCGGCTCGAACGAGGCCCGGCTGATCCAGGAGACCGTCAGGCCGTTCTCGACGCCCCCGCGGCCGACGGTCACCACGGTCACGGGCAGGGGGATGGACTCGAGCGCGGCGCGGATATCGTTCTGACCCATGGGTGAGGCCTCCGTCGGTGGCTGAAAGAGAGAGAGGCTGCGGTTCGGAAAGGAAGAGCAGCGCCGAAGCGAAGTCGCTCCCAGGAGTGAGTGTTCTTCGGTGCTCGGGGGCCGGCGGGCCGCCGAGGCGTGAGGCAAAGCTAATGAGCTGACGAGCCCGCCCGCAAGGCTGTTTCACCCGAATGGGCGGGCTCGTGGGGGCTACTGGCAGGTCGTGCTGCAGGTGTTGTTGCAGCAGTAGCCGTTGGAGGAGCAGGCCTCGCCGGTGATGCCGCAGTCGGGGAAGCACATGCCGCCGTAGCAGCTGTAGCCAAGGCGGAAGCACTCGGAGTCCTTGGTGCAGGCGTCGTAGCAGACGCCCAGCCCGTCGGAGATGCCCGAGGTGGAGCAGTAGCCCGCAAGGAAGGAATAGCCCTCGGCGCACTTCTTGGTGAAGGCGTTGCACATGGCGACGCAGTAGCCGGAGGGGAAGCCGTAGGTGGCGCTGGCCAGGCACCAGCCCGACTCGCACTGGCTGTCGGCGGTGCAGGAGTGGCCGGTTTCATAGCCGTAGCCGGTGCTCTCGCAGAAGCCCGTGTAGACGTTGCAGGAGCCGGTGCCGGTGCACTGGCTGTTGTCCTCGCACTGGGCGACGCAGAAGAAGGCCAGGGTGCTCGAGGCGTTGGAGTAGTTGACGTGGCCCTGCATGCACGCCTGACCCGTGCGGCAGCCGCCGTTGGAGGTGAGGCAGCCGCCGCTGGGGCAGGTGCACTTCTGGCGGCAGTAGTTGGTGGTGCCGTTGCCGATGCAGACGCCGCCGCTGGTGCAGGTGGCGCCGGGAGTGGCGCAGGGCGACGAGCACGAGCCCCCGGGGACGCCGGAGGTGGACTCGACCAGGCACTTGCCGCCCTTGCACTCGCTGTCGAGGGTGCAGGCGGCGCCGTCGGCCAGCCCGGCGCTGACGCAGTTGGAGGCCGAGGCGCAGTCGGTGTCGGCGCAGTTGGTCTGGCCGTCGCCGTCGTTGTCCAAGGCGTCCGAGCAATTGATCTCTTTCTTCACCGACCCGGTGCAGGTGCAGCCGGTGCCGCAGGACTGGTTGTTGCAGTCGGAGTCCGCGCAGTCGGTCGTCCCGTCCTGGTCGTCGTCGACGGCGTTGGTGCAGGAGGTCTCGGTGGTCGGCGCCACGCAGTTGGAGGCGGTGGCGCAGTCGGAGTCGGCGCAGTCCTTGAGCCCGTCGCCGTCGTTGTCGAGCGTGTCGCTGCAGCCGGTCTCGGTCTTCGCCCCGCCGCTGCACCGGCAGCTCGTGCCGCAGTCCTTGCCGTTGCAGTCGGAGTCGGCGCAGTCGGTCGTGCCGTCCTTGTCGTCGTCGGTGGCGTTGGAGCAGTTGGCCTCGGTGGAAGGCGTGCCGCAGGCGACGTCGGCGGCGCAGTCGGGGTCGGCGCAGTCCTTGGTGCCGTCGCCGTCGTTGTCCAGGGTGTCGGTGCAGCTCTTCTCGGTCTTCTTGCCGCCGGAGCAGACGCAGAACGTGGCCGGAGCGGGGCAGGCCTTCAGGTCGCAGTCGGGGTCGGCGCAGTCGGTCTTGCCGTCGCCGTCGTTGTCCGCGCTGTCGAAGCAGGCCACCTCGGCGCCGCAGCCCGAGGCCGCCGCGCAATCGGGGTCGGCGCAGTCGGCCTTGCCGTCGAAGTCGTTGTCCCGGGTGTCACCGCAGTCGGTCTCGGTGGCGAGCGAGTTGGAGCAGGTGCAGCCGGCGCCGCAGCTCTGGCCGGCGCAGTCCGGGTCGGCGCAGTCGGCTCCGTCCTTGCTGTCGTTGTCGACGTGGTCGCCGCAGAGCGTCTCCTTCTTCACCTGGTTCTGGCAGACGCAGCCGGTGCCGCAGGACTGGCCGGAGCAGTCGACGTCGCCGCAGTCGGTCAGGCCGTCGCCCTCGTCATCGATGCCGTTGGTGCAGAGGGTCTCGGGGGTGCAGGCGGAGGCGGTGGCGCAGTCGGGGTCCTGGCAGTCGGTGAGGTGGTCCCCGTCGTCGTCGAGGGTGTTGGTGCAGTTGGTCTCCCGGGTCGCCTGGCAGGCCTGAGCGGTGGCGCAGTCGGGGTCGAAGCAGTCCACCTTCTGGTCGCCGTCGTCGTCCTTGCCGTTGCTGCAGTCCTCGCTGGCGACCAGGCAGCCCGGGTCGGTCTGGCAGGTGTCGTCGTCGCAGTCGGTCTTGCCGTTGCCGTCGTCGTCGGCGCTGTTGTGGCAGAGCTCGGCCGGGCGGCAGAGGGGGTTGGTCAGGCAGTCCGGGTCGTCGCAGTCGGACTTGGTGTCCAGGTCGTTGTCGATGCCGTCGTCGCAGACCGTCTCGCCGGCGCCGCCGCAGGCCGGGTCGGTGTTGCAGTCGGTGTCGACGCAGTCGATGAGCTGGTCGTTGTCGTTGTCCTGGCCGTCGTTGCAGTTGGTCTCGCGCTTGCCGACGCAGTCCGGGGTGCCGAAGCAGTCGTTGTCGCCGCAGTCGATGAGGCCGTCGTAGTCGTTGTCGACGTGGTCGCCGCAGAGCAGCTCCTGCTTGGTGCTGGCGCACGACGGGTCGGAGCCGCAGGCGGCGTCCTTGCAGTCGGTCTGGCCGTTGGCGTCGTCGTCGACCGAGTTGTCGCAAATCTCGACGGCCACGCAGCTGGGGTCGTCGACGCAGACTTCGTCCGTGCAGTCGGTCTGGCCGTTGGCGTCGTCGTCGACGCCGTTGTCGCAGACCTCGAGCGCGCCGGTGCAGATGGGGTCCCGCGAGCAGTCGGGGTCGGAGCAGTCGACCTTCTTGTCCCCGTCGTCGTCCTTGCCGTTGTTGCAGGTCTCGCGCTTGGCGCTGGTGCCGGCGTCCTTCCCGGCGGGCTTGATCTTGTCGCCGGGGCAGCCGGAGAGGACGCAGGCAGCGCAGAGGAGGAGAAGGGTAGAGCAGAGAGTGCGAAGCATGGGGCGCTCCGTCGCAGACTTGTGGTGCCGGCCGGACAGGCAAAAAGGGACGAAAAGTGTAGCAGGAATCCGGGCTAACGCCGATACAGGTCTGCGCGGCGATCGCCCAGCAGATCGTTCTGCGGAGTGAGGGCCTTGTCGCGCGCTTCGGCGGGGTCGACCTCGACGAAGCCGGTGGCCGGCTCGGTGGTCCCGGCCTGGGCCAGCACCTCTCCGCGAGGTCCGGCGACGAGGCTGCCTCCGGTGAAGGTGAGCGCGGGCCGACCCTCGAGCCGCTCCTCGGTGCCGACGCGGTTGGCGGTGACGGCGAAGACGCCGTTCTCCAGGCAGCGGACGGGCATCGCGCGCTGGCAGAACGGCAGGACCAGGTTCGAGGGGTGGGCGATGAGGTCGGCGCCGGCCAGGGCCAGCGAGCGGGCCGCCTCGGGGAAGGCCCAGTCGAAGCAGATCATCATGCCCACGCGGACGCCGCGGACCTCGTGGACGGTGAAGGGCGTGTCGGCGCGGTCGAAGGCGGCCTTCTCGTGGGCGAACAGGTGCGCCTTGCGGTAGGTGGCGAGGTGCCCCTCGGGGCCGACGAGGACGCTGGCGTTGAAGACGCAGCCCCCGTCCTTCTCGGCGACGCCCGCGACGAGGTAGGCGCCCAGGGTGCGGGCGAGGCGGACGAGGGCGTCGCAGGTGGCGCCGCCCGGGAACGGCTCTGCCAGGAAGAGCGCCTCCTCGCGGGTGAGCTGGTAGCCGGTCGTGCACAGCTCCGGCAGCACGACGAGGTCGGCCTGCACTCCCGCGAGGAGCTCCTCGATGGCCGCGAGGTTCTCGTCCTTCTCGCCCCACACCGGTGCGAACTGGACGAACCCTGCGCGCATGGGCCCTCCGGGGCTCTCAGCTTGGGGGATGAGCGGTCAGCGGGACAGGACGTCCGCCAGCTCGTACAGGTCGAGCTCGGGCTTCTTCTTGGTGCGGGTGACCTCGTCCAGCGGGGCCTCGACGATGCGGCCCTCGCGCTCGCCGATCATGACGCCGCTGCGGCCCTCGAAGGCGGCCTTGGCCGCGGCCGCGCCCATGCGCGTGGCCAGGATCCGGTCGCGCGCGGTGGGGCTGCCGCCGCGCTGGATGTGGCCGAGGACGGCGACGCGCATCTCGACGCCGAGCCGCTTGCCCAGCTGCGCGGCCAGCGCGTAGACGTCGCCGGCCTTCTTGCCCTCGGCGGCGATGAGGATGGAGGAGGTCTTGCCCCGCGCCTTGCCGCGCTCGAGCTTGTGGGCGATCTCGGAGATGTCCTTCTTGTACTCGGGGATGACGATCGCCTCGGCGCCGCAGGCGATGCCCACGTCGATGGCGATGTGGCCGCTGGCCCGCCCCATGACCTCGATGACGAAGAAGCGGTCGTGGGCGGCGGCGGTGTCGCGGATGCGGTCGATGGCGTCGATGGCGGTGTTGACCGCGGTGTCGTAGCCGATGGTCGCGTCGGTGTAGGAGACGTCGTTGTCGATCGTCCCGGGGACGCCGATGACCTTGATCCCGTGCTCGTCGGCGAGCAGGGCGGCCCCGCGGAAGGTGCCGTCGCCGCCGATGGCGACCAGGGTGTCGATGTCCCGATGGGAGAGCTCGCGCGCGCCCTTGGCCCGGCCCGCCTTGCTCATGAACTCCTCGCTGCGGGCGGTGCGCAGCACGGTGCCGCCGCGCTGGATGATGTTGCCCACCGAGCCCTGGTCCATCTTGACGAACTGGCCTTCGAGCATGCCGGCGTAGCCGCGCTCGATGCCCCAGACGTCCATGCCGAACTCGATGCCCGCGCGGACGACGGCACGGACCGCGGCGTTCATGCCCGGCGCGTCGCCGCCGCTGGTGAGGACTGCGAGGGCCCGTTTGCCTGACCGGATCTTGGTGTTCATGACTGGATGCGCTCCTTCGAGGTCGTGTCGGGACCGCCGGACTGTGGGGGCCCGGCGGCGGCGCTGTTCTACCACGGGGCGTCCGAAGGACAACACAATTAACCCAGGCTTGAGTCACGCCTGGCAAAGCCTAGCAATGATCAGCGGTTAGACGCCGGGTCGCTGGAGGCGGCGTGGCTCGGCCTTCGCATGCCGAGCGGAGGGTCGCAGGGTCGAGGAGAAGCGGGGACGGCGGGGATGGTGGGGATGGCGGCGGGCGAGAACGAGAATCGGGGCGGGCGAGCCAGGGCGCTGGCAGCTCTGCTGGCGCTGACGGTGGCTTGGGCGGTCTGGGGGTCGAGGGGCGAAGAGGGGGGCTCTCCAACCACTTGCGAGCATCCAAGCGCTTGGGCGGACCAGCCGCAGCGGGTCCAGTGCGGCGGTGAGTCGAAGGGCAAAGACCCGCCACCGCCCCTGGGAGCCCTGCGAGCGCTCGGCGCGGCCCCGGACCTCAATCGACTGACCGCCGCCGACTTCGCGACGCTCCCGGGCATCGGCGCCAAGCTGGCGGAGCGCATCGTGGAGGCGAGGCGCGCCCAGGGCGGGTTCAGGTCGATCGACGACCTGGCCAGCGTCAAAGGCATCGGCCCGGCAAAACTCGCGAAGCTGCGCGCTGCACTAGAGCCGCCCAAGCGCTAGGTGTAGATTGATGCGCCGATTTTTCCTGAAAAGGTAGGGCATCCCGTGCAGATTTCGTGCGAGCGGTGCAGTACGGTCTACGTCCTCGACGACAAGCTCATCCCGCCTGGTGGCGCGCCCGTGCAGTGCACCCGTTGCGGGCTCGTCTTCACCGCCAAGCCGCCGCCGGGGGCCGTCGCCGCTGCGCCCGCGCCCAAGCCCACCGCGCCGCCCAAGCCGATGCCGCGGATGCCGACTCCCCATGCGGCCGCTGCGGCAGCTCCCGCCGACGATCGGCGCTCGACGATGATGTTCGGCGCCCAGGGCGCCGCAGCTCCTCCGCCGGCCGCCGCCCCGCACTCCACCATGATGTTCGGCGGCGCCGCGCCCACGCCTGCCCCAGCACCGGCTCCCCGCGCGCCGGCGCCTTCCGCGAGCCCGCACGCCACGATGATGTTTGGTGGCGCAGGAGCTGCCGGTCCGGTGCCCACTCCGGCTCCCGCCGCCGCTCCGGCCCCGATGGCCGGCAACCCCAGCTCCACCATGATGTTCGGCGCTGTCGGCGGCCCGGCCGCGGCTCCCTCGGGATCTCACGCCACGCAGATGTTCGGCGGCGTGGGGCCGCAGGCTGCAAACCCCCAGGCCTCGCCGGACCAGGGCGCGACCTTGCTCTTCGCCCGGTCGCCGTTCGAGGGCCCGCCAGCCCCGTCCTCGCCGCCGGCGGACGCCGCGGGGTCTGCCTCGACGATGATGTTCGGGAAGTCGCCCTTCGCGGACAAGGCGCCCGCCGCCGCTCCGGCCGCGGCCCCTGCGCCGGCCCCCAACGCCGCGAGCTCGACGATGATGTTCGGCGAGTCGCCGTTCGCCGCCAAGACGCCGGCTCCGGTCCCGACTCCGACCCCCGCCCCCCGCGCGAACAACACGATGATGTTCGGCGCGGCCTCCGAGGTCCCGCGGCCTGATGGCCCGCCGCCCGCGGCCATTCCTCCATCGGCCTCGAGCACGATGATGTTCGGGTCCGTCGGCAGCGCGGGTGCAGCTCCGCAGCAGACGGATCGGACGCCTCCCGCGCCGCTTCGCGCCGCGGCCAAGCCTGCCGCGAAGAAGCCAGCGCCCGAGCCGGAGCCCTTCCAGCCCGAGGCCGAGACCGTCTCCGGAGGGCCCGAGCACCTGGAGGAGGGTGCTGGAGACGTGGGCGTGACCGACCCGAGCCTGGCGCCGCTGCCTCCGCAGCAGCCCGCCGCTCAAGCGCCGGCCTGGATGGCCCCGCAGGCCGAGACGGCCGAGGCGCCTCGCACCAAGCGCGGCCGTCCCGCGCCAGCCCCGGCGCCAGCGCCCGTCCCCATGCCCCAGCCGCCGCGAGCTCCTCCGCAGCCCCTGGTGGGGTCGTCGACGATGGAGCTGCAGCTGTCGCTCAAGAAGCGCCAGCGCAAGGTGCCGGTCATCCTGGGCGTGCTGGTCCTGCTCATCTTCGTGACCGTCGCGGCGATCATGTTCCTGAAGATGCGCACCCCGCCCGCCGACCCGGCGCTCGTCGCCGCGGACGGCAAGGCCTGGGAGCTGCTCAAGCGCGACGACGCGAAGTCGATCGAGCAGGCCATCCAGCAGTGGGATCAGCTGCTCGCCAAGGCGCCGGAGTTCGTGCCCGCCCGCGCGAACCTGATGGTGGCGCACGTGCTGATGAACCAGGACCTGCGCGACGAGACCCGCCGGCTGCTCGCCCAATACCAGCAGCTCTCCAAGGACCTGACCAAGCTCGAGGAGAAGAAGGAGCCCGCGGACTGGCGCACCAAGGCCAACGCGCTGCGCGAGGAGATGATCAGAATCAAGGCCGTCTACGAGCCGCTGCAGCAGGAGGCGGCCAAGCACGACGAGAAGTCGGGCGAGCTGCTCAAGAGCTCCAAGGCCCTGGTCGAGAAGCTCGGCGCCGCCGGCGACGGGACCTCGGTCTTCCGCGCCTCCGCGCTCTACTACGCCTCGAAGGGGCAGGACGCGACCGAGAAGCTGGCCGAGTTCTACCGGAAGAACCCCGACGACCGGAACGTGCTCCACGACGACGCCCGCGCCTTCGCCGACCTGGCCGTCGCCGGCCGCTACGCCCAGCAGCGCGTCACGCCCGCCGACCGCGACAAGGCCAAGCTCGCCGCCGACGCCGCGCTGCAGAAGGACCCGAAGCTGCTGCGCGCGTACCTCTTCCTGGGCAAGGTCTACTTCGCCAGCAAGGAGTACGACCTGGCCAACGCCGAGCTCGACAAGCTCCTCAAGCTCAACCCCGAGCACGACGTCGCCCAGAAGCTCAAGGCGGAGATCGCCGAGGCCGTCGCCGCGGCCAAGAAGGCCGAGGAGAAGGCCGCTCAGCGCGCCGCCGAAGAGAAGGCGGCCGAGGAGAAGGCCGCCAACGAGAAGGCGGCGAACAAGTAGGTTTTCGGGGTCACTGGCTGGGAAACCGTTTTCCCAGCCGGCCGAGCGCCCGCGCCCCACAACCGCCCTTGGTGTCCTTCTTGCTCGACTCCCTCTCCTGAAGAAGGAGAGGGAGGGCAGGGGATGGCGGGCGTCTTCTTCATTTCGGTGCTGCTGCTGGCGCACACCTATTTCCTCTATCCGCTCTCCCTGCTGCTGTTCGACGCGGCACGCCAGGCCAATGGGCTGCGCCGCTACCTGGTGCAGGGGCTCGACCGCCGGAGCCGGCGCGGCGAGGCCTACACCCCGAAAGTGACGCTCATCGTCCCCGCCCACGACGAGGCCGAGGTCATCGCGGCCAAGCTCGAGAACAGCCTGTCGTTCGACTACCCCGAGGGCTTGCTGGAGGTGGTGGTCGGCAGCGACGGCTCGACCGACGGCACCGACGAGTTCGTCACCGCCTGCCCCGACCCGCGGGTAAAGCTCTCGGCGGCGCCGCGGGGCGGCAAGGTCTCGGTGCTCAACCGGTGCATCCCCGCCGCCTCCGGGGAGATCGTCGTCCTCACCGACGCCAACACGATGATCGACAAGCGGGCCCTGCGTGCCCTGGTCCGCCGCTTCCTCGATCCCGAGGTCGGCGCGGTCGTCGGCCGGCTCAAGCTCTACAACCGCCGGCGCCGCGAGTACGAGGAGAGCCTCTACTGGTCCTACGAGACGCTCCTCAAGCACTGGGAGGGCTCGCACGGCGCGGTGATGGGCGCCAACGGCGGCCTCTACGCCATCCGGCGGGCGCTCTTCGAGCGGCTGCCCGAGGACACCGTGGTCGACGACTTCGTCCTGCCGGTGGGCCTGCTCGAGCGCGGCTACCAGGTCGTCTACGAGCCGGAGGCCGTGGCCTACGAAGAGACGACCGAGGACTACGCCAAGGAGTTCGACCGCCGCGCGCGGATCTCCGCCGGCAACTTCCAGGCGCTGCAGCGGCATGCCGGCCTGCTGCTGCCGTGGCGAGCGCCGTTCCCGGCCTACGCCTTCTTCTCGCACAAGGTGCTGCGCTGGCTGGCGCCGTTCCTGATGGCGCTGGCGCTCGTCTCCAACGTGCTCTTGGCGCCGCGCCACCCGCTCTACGGCGCGCTGCTGCTGGGCCAACTGTCGTTCTATGCCCTGGCGCTGCTGGGCATGAGCGACCGGCTCACCGGGAAGCTGCGCCGGGCCGCGAGCGCCGCGCGCTACCTCGTCTCCATGAACGCGGCGCTGGCCGTCGGGTTCTGGCGCTGGCTGCGGCATGCCCAGGGGGCGACCTGGGAGCGGACGGCCCGGACCTGACGGTGGATCTCGCCCGCCACGTGCGTTAATCCAACGTCATGCCTCCTCCCTACGAGCGACACGTCTTCGTCTGCACCAACGAGCGCCCCGCGAGCGATCCGCGAGGCTGCTGCAAGGCCCGCGGCTCCGAGCCGGTCCTGGCGGCGCTGAAGAAGGCGGCGAAGGAGAAGGGGCTGGCCGGCAAGGTCCGCGTCAACGCCTCCGGGTGCCTGGACGCCTGCGCCCAAGGCCCTTCGGTCGTCGTCTATCCGGAGGGCGTCTGGTACGGGAAGGTGACCCAGGCCGACGTCGAGGAGATCGTCTCGTCGCACCTGGTGGCCGGGACGCCCGTCGAGCGGCTGAAGATGAAGCCGTTCGAGCCCAAGAAGAACGGGTAGTGGCGAGCCTCACCCCCTGACCCCCTCTCCGGCTTCGCGGAGAGGGGGAACTCGGACCTGCACCCTGTGGAGGCAATCACGCGATTGAACGAAGCCGAGGGGGCCCAGGTCGAGCGCGTTCGTGACAGGGAGTCACCCCTCTCCACGAAGCTGGAGAGGGGCCGGGGGTGAGGTCCGCGCGCTGAAGTTAACGGCAGGGATGCCCACGCCAGCCGGCCCGTGGCTACTTCTTCTCGAGCCTCGGTCAAGCGCACGACCGCGGTGTCGGCCTCGGCGAAGCCGTTGCGCTTGAAGAACTCGCGGCCGGCGGCGGCGCGGTCGGGAGCGGTGAGCAGCTCGATCCGCTTGGCCTGCAGCTCCTTGGCGCGCGAGACGGCGGTGGCGATGAGCCGGCTGCCCACGCCCTTCTTGCGCCAGGACTCGGCGACCACCAGCTCGTCGATGGTGGCGATGCGCCCGCGCAACCTCAGCTGAGGGTGGAGCGAGACGCTGATGAAGCCGATGGCCTTGTCCAGGTGGTCGGTGGCGACGAAGACGAAGATCTCGGGGTGGTTGAGGACCCAGAGCTGGGTATGCGAGTCGCCCGCATCGGCGTATCCGAGCTGCCGAAGCAGCTCCGCGATGGCCTGTTGGTCGCCTCGTCTGGCCAGCCGGATCTAGCGGCGTCGCTCAAGTCGTCGAGCCCTCTCGTCGGACCGCTGGTATCTTAGCGCGCACTTCCCCGGACCCAAAATTTTCGGCTCATGCGACTTCCCAAGCTCCTCTTCGCCACCCCCGCCGGCACCATCCTCGAACACCCCACGCTGCTGTCCGTGGGCCGCTCCGGCGACGACCTGCTGATTCCTAGCGAGGCACCGGTCGCCCTGCCCGAGTTTGCCAAGCTGGTGCACCTCCCAGGTCGCCGCCCGTTGGGCCTCGACCCGGAGACGGGCGAGGTCCAGGTGCTGGACCGCTTCCGCGACCCGGAGGGCGGCCGCTCGTTCGCCCCCGACGCGGTCGCCGCGGTCCTGCCCCCAGGGTGGACCCGGACGTTCCTGCCGGCGGCGCGCCGCGAGAAGGGGCCGCCCCTGCCGCAGTGGGCCTACGCCGCAGCGGGCTGGGGAGCGAAGGGCCCGGTGGTCTGGGCGATGCGCACCGACCGCCGCAGCCACTGGAACCCGAGCCGCTTCGGCACGGCCGATCTCGAGAAGCGGATCGACCGAGCGCTCGCCCGGGCACCGGGCAACCGCGTCCTCCTCCAGCTGCGACGCTGCGCGCTCGAGTACCGCTGCTTCACGGCCCAGAACGTCTTCTACGAGCGAGACGAGGGCGGGCTGCCGTCGTCCACCGGGTGCAACGCCCGCTGCCTGGGGTGCATCAGCCAGACGCGCTCGGGCGGCCCGGTCTCCTCCATGGAGCGGATCCCAGCGCCGCCGTCCGCCGAGGAGCTGGCGGACGTTGGCGCCCACCACCTGACGCACGCGCGCGGCCGGGTGATGGTCAGCTTCGGCCAGGGCTGCGAGGGCGAGCCCTTGACCCGCGGGAAGGTCCTGGCCGAGGCGGTGCGCCTGATGCGAAGCCGCACCCAGCGCGGGTCGATCAACATCAACACCAACGCGAGCCGCACCGAGGCGCTCGCGGAGCTGTTCGACGCGGGCCTGGACGCGGTGCGGGTGAGCCTCAACTCGGCCCACCCCGAGCTCTACGCCGCCTACTACCGCCCCGTGGGCTACTCGTTCGCCGACGTGGAGCGCTCGCTGAAGGTGGCGCGAAAGAAGAAGGCGTACCTCGCGCTCAACCTGCTCATCCTCCCGGGGGTGACCGACCGGGCCGGCGAGGTCGCGCTCCTCGAGAAGCTCATCGTCCGCCACCACGTGGACCAGGTGCAGGCCCGCTCGCTGTGCATCGACGCTGACGACTACGTCGGGCTCGCCCGGAGCCTGGGCGCCCAGGGCGAGCCGATGGGCGTCAAGGCGATGCTCGCGCGGCTGTGCCGCACGGCGCCGTGGCTGTCCATCGGCAACTTCTCGCGGGCGAAGGCTGAGCGGTAGACCGCGCTATCGGCCGAACAGAGGGATCTCCAGAACGGCCTGGCCCGTCGGCGGCGTCAGCAGCGAGCGCTCGACCACCTTCGCGGTCGAGCCGTCGGTGAGCGGAGCGCTGATGGAGTGCGAGACCCCCGAGAGCCGAGCGGGAACGTCGGCCCCGGTCGCGCCGTTCTCGGCGGCGACGACCAACCGCAGCTTCGCGTGACCGCGCACCTCGTAGAACGCGCGCGGCCCGGGCATGGCCCAGGTGCGCCCGGCGCCGAGGACGGCGTCACCGGAATGCGCCGGGTAGAGCTGCTCGACCTGCCCGTCGGTGACGGCCTCGAGGCGAACGCGGACCGCACGCTCGGGGCGCACGGAGATTCTGGAATCGGTCGATCGACGCGTCCGGAGCCTGCAGCAGGTCGACGCCAAACCACGAGCCGTCGGAGAAGCTCCGACTCGCCGAGGACGCTGAGCCAGACCGGCCGCTCGGGCGGGGCAGGCAGGGGGCGCGCGACGGCGGCGACGACGGTGACGGTGGCGGCGCAGAGCAGCTGGAAGAGGCGCAGGGCAGGGTGTCGCATGGGTCGCTAGCTCCTGTTCGGAACGGAGAAGGGAAGGGCTTCGGGCGCGCGGTGCAGGTCGTCGATGGCCACTGCGAGCAGCTCGGTCTGGGAGCCGAGCTCGCGCAGCTCGGGGCCCGCGTCGCCTTCGAGGACCGGCGCGGTCGCCGCGACGATGCGGGCCTTGAGGTCCTTGAGGACGGCGGTGAGGCTCTCGACCTCGCGGCGCGCGGTGGCCTCCTGCGCGGCGAGGCGTTCGCGGGCCGTGCCTTCGGGAGCTTCGCGCAGCGCGTCGAGCGCGCGCTCGGCGAGGCGGTAGGCGGCGAGGGCGCGGAAGGCGGACTGGACGAGGTGACGCCTCGCCTCGGGGAAGAACTCGCGGTAGGTGCCGGCAGTCTCGAGCGCGGCGAGCGCCTGGTCCGCGGCGACGAGCGCCTCCCACGGCGCGTCTGCCGAGTCGGCGTGCAGGGCCAGCGCGTCGAGCCTGGGGCAGCGCCAGGCCATGCGCAGGTCGCCCGAGCGCAGCGCGACGAGGGCGCCGGCGGCGCTGCCGGCAACGCTCACCAGCAGCACGAGGAGCGCGGTCCCCCACAGCCCGAGGGCGAGGAGATGGACTCCGGCTGCGGTCGCCAGCGCCGTCAGCGCGGCTTCGAAGGCGAAGAGATGAAGGACTCGAAGCAGGCGTCGTTTCACAGCTGTGCCTCCGTGTTCAGGGTGACGAGGATTCGGGTCGCCCCGCGCTGGTGGCCGATCCACAGGCCGCCCTTGCTCGCGGCGGAGAGCGCCGTCAGCTCGACGGTTGGCAGGCCTTCGGTCACGTGCGCGCTCGAGACCTCTCCAGATCCGCCGCTGCGCACCTCCAGCAGGCCGGCCGGAGTGCCGGCCCAGACTGCGTCGTCTCCGACCACCAGCGCATGGGGCTGGATGCGGCCGTCCCCGAGGCCGTCGCCGGGAGTCGCGCGCCGCGGGTCGGGGTAGAGCCGCGCCAGGCCTGCGTCGAAGGTCCCGGCCCACAGGCCTGCCGGGCCGAAGGCGACCGCGGTCACGAAGTCCGCCGGGAGCGCGCCGCCGTCGCTGCCGGCGCGGGTCGCACGGATGCCGTCCCAGAGCCAAAGCCCGTCGAGCGCGCCGATGCACAGGCTCTTTCCGCAGGGCGCCATCGCCGTCGGACCGTCGGCGGGGAAGCCCTGCTCGCGGCCGCGGGTGAGGAAGCCCTCTTCGTCGGCGACCGACAGCCCGCGCGGCGAGGCGAAGTACGCCTGGCCGCGCCAGAGGGCCACGGCCTGGAAGGCGCCGGCGGCCCGTCGCCTCGGCACCTGGCCCTCGCGGATCTCCCAGGCGCCGCCCGCCGTCGCGGCCCACAGCGTGCCCTGGGCGTCGAAGACCAGGTCGTTGATCCGCTCGTCCATCGCCAGCTTCTCGGGGACGCCGCCGCCTTGCACCCGCCAGGCGCCGCCGTCGAAGGTGCCCAGCACGAGCTCCCCCTCCCGCTCGGCGATGGCGACCACCGGGCCGGGGACTTCGATCGTCTCCAGCGCCCCGACCGAGACGCGGTGCCGCTCGATGGCGCCGCCGTCCAGCGCCATCGACGCGTGCTGCACCTCGACGACAGGGAGCACCACCGGGACGCGGCGAGCGCGCTCCGCCCACTGGCCGGCGCTCTGGGACAGCGTCTGGAGCGCGGCGCCTTCGATGTGCGTGGCGGCCAGCCCGAGGCCGACGGCGGCGAGGAGGGCGACGAGGACGGAGCGCATCGCTAGCGGACCTCGACCACCGTGGTGGTCTGCGAGAGGTTGCCGGCGTAGTCCTGCGCGGTGACCACCACCGGGTAGCGGCCGGGCGCCATCGCGCTCTGCGTCTCGGCCGTCGCCGCGAAGCCCAGGCCGTCGGACTGCAGCGCGAGCTCGACGTCGCGGCCATCCCACAGCCGGGCATGCACGCGCCGGATGTCGAAGAGCGCCTTGAGGCCTTCGTAGGTGTCGCCGCGATTCGCGACCGTCCGCACGACGTCGCCGGGGCTGACCGCCGCGATGGCCGAGATCCGCACCAGCTCGCCGGCCTTCGCGCTGCTGCCCGTGGCGAGGATGGCCGGGGCGGTGGTGTCGATGGAGACGTTGAGCGCGTGCAGCTCCTCCCGCCCGTCGGCGTGCTCGATGCGGACGCGGACCGGGTAGGTGCCCTCGGGCGTGCCGGCGGGGACCAGGAAGCGGGCGGTCCAGAGCGCCTTCTCGTCGTCCCAGCGGGCGACCTTGGTCTCCTGGCGCTGCGCTGGCTGCGCCCCGAGGACCGGGAACGACAGCTCGACGGTGACCGATTTCGCGTCGCGCGGGGCGCGGATGAGGAGCGTCGGGTCGCCCGGCTTGACCCGCTGCGGGAAGACCGCGGCCACGGCCTGGTCGGCGCGGCGGACGGCGACCATCGAGGTGTAGGGGGTGACGATGTTGTACTGCTTGGAGAGCAGGATGACCTCGGCCTTGGCCTCCTCGCGCTCGCCGACGAGCCGGTTCTGCGAGAGCAGGAAGTCGATGCGGCGCTGGGCCCACAGCCGGGCGACGAACGGGCTCTGGGCGTCCTTGGCGGGGAACTCGGCGGAGAAGGGGATGGAGACCTTCTTGCCATTGAGCGTGCCGGTCAGCGCCGCCTGGACCTTGCCGCTGCCGCGGTAACGCCCGGCGACGACCAGCTGCGAGCCCTTGTAGAGGTCGGGCAGGACGTCCGGGTACATCAAGGTCGTGGTCACCTCCCCGAAGTCGAAGGCGAGATTGCTGAGCACCGGCCGCGCGATCTTCGCGTAGAAGTCGCCGACCACCTTCTCGATGTCCTGGCACCGCTCGACGTAGTCCTGGCTGCCGCGGTTCTCATTGGCGATGCGCTCCAGGAAGGTGCGGTTGACGTCGCTGCCGACGCCGAAGGCGAACAGGCGCGCCCGCTGGCCGTTCTTCTCCTTCGCCAGCCGCGCCAGCTCCTCGGTGTTGGTCTGGCCGACCGTGGGCTGGCCGTCGGTCATGAAGATGAGCACGCGCGGGCGGCCGCCGTCGCCGAGCAGGTCGAAGCCCTTGGAGAGCGCGGCCTCGATGTTGGTGGAGCCGGAGGCGCGCAGGTTCTCGGCGTAGGCCACCGCCTCGCCGCGGTTGGCGACGGAGGCGGGGACGAGCTTGCTCTTGAAGGGGTCGGTCGAGTCGTTGAAGGCGATGATGCCGAACCGGTCCTCCTCGTTCAGGTTCGCCAGGCACCGCTTGAGCGCCTCGCGCGCCTGGCCGATCTTGCCCTCGCTCTGCATCGAGCCCGAGACGTCGAAGACGAAGACCACGTCCTTGAGCACGATGTCCGCGGCGGTCGTCAGCTCCTGCGGCGAGGCGAGCAGCAGGAAGTAGCCCTCCTTCTCGCCCTCGGGCTTGAACGGCACGAAGGAGAGGCCCAGCCTCGAGCTTCTCGGTGCGGTAGGTGACGACGAGGTCCTTGTCGAGCCGCTCGTCCTGCGCGGTCAGGCTCACCTTGAACAGGCCCTCGCCGGCGCGCTCCACCTTGGCGCCGGGGTGCGAGACGACCGTGAGCTCGACGATCTTCTTCTGGTCGGCGACCTCGAGGTCGAGGCGGAAGCTGTTGACGGTCTCCGCGCCGACCTGGTTCTGGACGGCGAGCGGCACGCGCAGCGTGACCAGGCCGGAGTCGTAGGGAAGGATCTGCGCGAAGGTGGCCTCGACGCGCTTGGTGCCGTGCGCGGGGATGCCGTCGACCTTGGTCTTGAAGGTCCCCGGGAAGTCCTGCTCGAGCATCGCCGGCTGCGCGCCCTGGGCCTTGGCCTGGTCGTAGGTCCTGGCGGCCTCCTCCTTCTCCTCGACCTTGGACTCGACCCGCTGTCCGTCGACCCAGGTGGCGAAGCCGCTGATCGCCGCGCCCTCGGGCAGAGGCAGGAAGTAGGTGGCCTCGAGCGCGCGGTCGGTGAAGTTCTCGAAGACCTCGTCCACCGTCGCCCGCGCCACCTGGTCGCGCACGACGATGGTCACGTTCTCCCTGCGGATCTGCAGGTGCTCGGCTCGCGTGCGCGGGACGAGGATTCCGGCGACAGCCGGGCACGGGAGCAGCGTCGCGCCCAACAGGGCGCACAAGAGCCAGCGGTTCATGAGGGGACCTCCCGTTCGGAGCGCCGGCGTCGTGCCGACGTGAAAGCGGCGTCAGACCGAGCGTTTGCACGGCCGGTGCCACGGGTCGGTAGCTCTGGAGTGGAGCGTTTCGGCGCGCCGGCGCGTCTCCACCGGCCCTCAGCCGCGGTCGGGCGGCCACAGCACCTCGGGCCGGTCCCGAGGCAGGGGCGCCCCAAATGTGCGACAGCGCACGACGCGGCTTGACACCCTCGGGCGGGGCCGCTACAACGCGCGCGCTTCACGGGGGCGGTCGAGGGTCACCGATGAACGGAAGCATCCAGGGCCGCCACGTCTTGCGTCACTCCGTCACCATCGTCCGCGAGTTCGGCGCGCTGTGCCTGTTGCGCTGCCTGAAAGCGGTCCTCCTTCGCGAGCGGACGACCTTCCTCAACGTCGCCTTCCACAAGTAGGCAGGCGTCCGGTCGCGCGGCTCTCCGCCGTCGCGGCCCCAGTCCCATCCCCGTCGTTCGCCGCCGCGCGCGGAGCCTGCAAGAGGCTTCTACGCAAGCCGTTGGTGTGCGAGATTACTCAATCCATCCGGGGACTTTAGAGGTGAGGTCGCTCATGCGCGTGACGTGCGACAAATGCAAGGCCGTCTACGCCGTGGACGACAAGCTCATCGGCCCCAAGGGCGCCCGCGCGCAGTGCCCGAAGTGCAAGACGCTGCAGATCGTGCGCAAGGCCGAGGTGGGCGGCGCCGCCGCTGGCGCGCCACAGGGCCCGGGCCCCGCTGCCGCACCGCGTTCCGCTCCCATCGGCACCTCGGCGGCTCCTTCGTCGGCCGATCCCTTCGCCGGGATCGACCTCGGGGGCGGGTCGGCCGACTCGCTGCTCGGGCTTGGAGCGAAACCCGCGGCCCCGGCGCTCACCGACCCCTTCGCCGCGCTGTCGGCACCGGCGCCGACGACGGCCAAGCCGGCGGGCGGCGGTCTGTTCGACCTGTTGCCCCAGGGTGGCGCCGGCGCGGCGATGCCCGATCCGTTCGGGCCGCCCCCCAGCGCTGCTCCGCTGCCGCATCCGTTCGGCCCACCTGCCGCCCAGCCGGCGCCGCTGCCGGATCCCTTCGCGTCACTGGGGCCCGCGCCCACCCCCGCCGCCCCACCCAAGCCCTCCGCCGCCGATCCATTTGGCTTCGGTCCGCCGGGGCCGCCCAGCGCACCTCGCCCGGCCGCCGCTTCGCCGGGGTGGCCGCCCGCAGCTCCGGCGGCGCCTGCGGCTCCGGTCGGCGGTGGTTTCGAGGATCTGTTCGGGCCCAAGCCGGGCGCCAAGCCTGCCGATGACCCGTTCGCGGCACCATCCACGGCAGCGGGCCCCGTCGGCAGCTGCCGCTCGTGCCGCAAGCCCATCCCGGACCCGTTCGACGCCGCGCTGGGCATCTGCGAGGCCTGCCGCTCGAAGGAGCAGGAGGATTCGAAGAAGCCTGCCGCCAAGTCAGCGGCCGCCAAGCCTGCGGGGCCTGTGTCGTCTCCGTTCGGGCCCCCCGAGGTGCCGCCCACCTCCGAGCTCGAGTTCGGAGAGCGCCCTGGCTCCTCGCCCACGCCCGCCGCTCCACCGCAGCCGCGCCCCGCGGCGCGAAGCGGCTCGGCGGCCCGGCCGCGCAGCTCCGAAGGGAGCGGCATCGGCAAGTGGATCAGCCTGGTCGTGCTGCTCGCCGTCGCCGGGGCGGGCGCCTACCTCTGGTTCGCCAAGCCCGCCTTCCTCTTCAAGAAGCCCAAGCCCAAGCCGTTGCCGGCCATCGAGAACCGCCTCACCGAGTGGACGATGGCCGGGATGGGGACCACCGGAACGGCGGTCGAGCACTACGACCGCGCGCGCAAGGCGTTCTTGACCGACAAGCCCACGTCCTACCTGGAGGCCGAGGAGGAGTTCAAAGCCTCCATCGTCGCCGACCCCGACAACCTGAAGGCAGTGGCCGGCTACGTCGAGGCCTTCGCCATCGGACGCGCCGCCCGCGCCCCCGAGAAAGAGGTCTCCGAGGCGCGCGAGCTCGTCTCCGCCGTGCTCTCCAAGCAGCCGGGCCTGGCCGTCGCGCACCGCGCCCGCGCCAACCTCTTCACCGCGCTCGGACAGACCAAGGACGCGACCGACGAGGCGACCGAGGCGCTGGCGCTGTCGGCTTCGGACGAGAAGGCCGAGGCGCTGCTCGCGCTGGGCTGCACCTACCTCAAGAAGAGCGCGCCCATCGCGCTGGAGAAGATCGACGCGGCGCTGGCCCTCGACAAGACGCTGCGGCGCGGCTACCTCTACCGCGGCCTGGCCAACGAGTACGCCGGCAAGTACGCCGCGGCGCTGGCCGACTTCAACGAGCGCCTGCGGCTCGACCCCGACCAGCGCGAGGCGCTGGCGGCCTCGGCGCGCGTGCACACCAAGCTGGGCGACTTCAAGTCCGCCCGCGCCGCGCTGGCGACCTTCGCCTCCAAGCACCCCAACGTCGGCGAGCCCCGGGTGATGCTGGTGCAGCTGGCCTACGCCGCCGAGCGCGACCTGCCGCTGGCGGAGCGGACCCTCAAGGAGCTCAAGGGCGACGAGGCGCGCTTCGACGACCAGGACAAGCTGCAGCTGGCGACGCTGTGGGCCGCGGTGGCCCGCGAGCGCGGCGACCTGAAGACCTCGTTCGCCCGCGCCGAGGAGGCCCTCAAGATCGACCCGGCCTGGGGCCCGGCGCACTTCCAGAAGATGCTCTCGCACCTGGCCGCGAACGACCCCGAGAAGGCGCGCGCCGAGCTGCGGGCCGTCGAGGGCAAGATCGACGACCCGTACCGGGTCAAGGAGTACCTGGGACGCATCGAGGCCGCGGCGGGCAACCTCGACGCCGCCATCTCCGCCTTCCGCGAGGCAGCGGACCGGGCGCCCAGCAAGATCACGCCGCGCCTGAACATCGCGGCGCTGCTGGTGAAGAAGGGCGAGCTCGACCAGGCCTGGTCGACCATGCGCAAGGCGCTGGACGCCGACCCGACCTCCGTCTCGCAGATGCGGCGGCAGGTGGGCGACTACTTCGAGTCCCCGGTCGACGCCATCAAGGGGCTGCACAAGGCCTTCGAGATCAACGCCGACGAGGTCAACTGGCTGCCGCGCAGCTACGCGGCGGTGGCGCTCTACCACGCCGGCGATCTCGACCGCGCCCAGTTCGGCCTGGACAAGGTGCTGGTCTCCGACCCGACCTCGCTCGCGGGCCTCCTGTACCGCGCGCAGATCGAGGTCGACCGCAAGCGCTTCGACCAGGCCTCCAAGTTCGCCGACCGCGCCATGAAGGCCGAGCGCCAGAGCGCCGTGGCCTTCTACCTGGCGGGCCGTGCGCTGGAGGGGCAGAAGAAGGCCGAGAACGCGCGGCAGATGTACCTCTCGGCGCTCGACCGCAACCCGAGCCTCGTCCCGGCCAACGTCCGCATGGGCATGCTGGCCATGGAGGAGGACAAGGAAGGCGCCAAGCAGTCGCTGCTCAACGCGCTGACCACCGACCCCGAGAACCTCGAGGCGCGGGTGACGCTGTTCAAGCTGGGGTACTAGGCCGGCGAGCCGGCGGCTGAAGCCGCGCCTGAACCTGCCAAGCCTGCCTTCGCAGGCTCTGGGGTGACGGACTCCAAGGCGCCAGGTCGGCTTGCCCAGTTCCAGGACTTGGCAGATACGAACTCGGTCCTGCAGACCTTCACGACCCAGCCCACGCAGGTGGGCTTCGCAGTGTCAGGCGCGACTTCAGTCGCCGGCTTCTGCGGGCATGGTGCTACGCCCGCTCGAACGCCAGCGCGTTGCCTTCGACCTTCACCCGCACCTTGTCCCCGGGCATGAACCGCTTCTCGAGGATGGCGTCCGCCAGCGGCGCTTCGACCAGCCGCTGCACGGCCTGGCGCATCGGCCGCGCGCCCAGCGCGAGGTCGAAGCCGCCGTGGGTGAGCAGGTGCTCGATGACCTCGGCGCCGGCTTCGTAGCCGATGCCCTTCTCGCCGGCGAGCCGCCTGGACGAGTCGCGCAGCAGCAGCGTCGCCACCTGCGAGACCTCGGCCTTCTGCAGCGGGTGGAAGACGAGCTTCTCGTCCAGCCGGTTCCACAGCTCCACCGGCAGCTGCTTGCGGACCGAGGAGAGCGCGCGGTCGTCCTCGGCGGCAGCCTGCCTCGCGCTCGCCGAGGGGGCCCCGAAGCCCAGCGGACCGCCGCTCTTGGAGAAGGCTTCCGCGCCCAGGTTGGTGGTGAGGATGACCACGGTGTTCGAGAAGTCGATGTGCCGGCCCTTGCCGTCCGTCAGCCGGCCCTCCTCCAGCACCTGCAGGAGCAGCATCAGCACGTCGCGGTGCGCCTTCTCGATCTCGTCGAGCAGCACGATCGAGCTGGGGCGCCGGCGCACGGGCTCGGTGAGCTGCCCGGCATCGCCGTAGCCCACGTAGCCCGGAGGCGCGCCCACCAGCCGCGCCACGCCGTGCGACTCGGAGCACTCGCTCATGTCGACGCGGACCAGCGCGTCGCGGCCGCCGAACAGCACGTCGGCCAGCACCCGCGCGAAGCTCGGTCTTGCCCACGCCGGTGGGGCCCATGAAGAGGAAGGTGCCCATCGGCCGGCGCGAGGCGAAGCCGGCGTAGTTGCGGCGCACGACCTTGGCGACGCGCGAGACGGGGTCGGCGTGGCCGATGACCCGCCCGCCGATCTCCGACTCGAGCTTGAGCAGGCGGTCGGTGTCCGAGAGCAGGAGCCGCTCCTCGGGGACGCCCGCCAGGCGCGAGACGATGCGCGCGACGGCCTTGGGGTCGACGATCTCGGCCCCTTCGCGGCGGGCGCGGGAGCCGGCCAGGTCGATGATGGAGATGGCCTTGTCCGGCAGGAAGCGGTCGGAGACGTACTTGGCGGCCAGCGCCGCCGCCGCCTTGAGCGCCTGCGGCTCGTAGCGGATGCGGTGGTGCTCCTCGTAGCGGGCGATGATGCCGGCGAGGATCTTCTCGGTCTCGTCGACGGTGGGCTCGCGCACGATGACCGGCGTGAAGCGCCGCTCGAGCGCCGGGTCCTGGCTGATGAACTTGCGGAACTCGTCGTGGGTCGTGGCGCCGATGCAGGGGAAGTCGCCGCGGGCGAGCGCGCTCTTGAGCTCGTTGGCGGCGTCCTGCGGTCCTTCGCCCGTCGAGCCCGCGCCGATCAGCGTGTGGATCTCGTCGATGAAGACGACGACCCTCCCGCCGGCGCGCTTGACCTCTTCCTTGATGCCGTTGAGCTTCTCGCTGAACGCGCCGCGCAGCTGGGTGCCGGCGACCACCGTCGCCATGTCCAGCTCGACGATGACGCGGTCGGAGAGGCCGCGCTCGGACAGCTCCAGCAGCTTGCGCGCGCTGCCCTCGACCACCGCGGTCTTGCCCACGCCGGGCTCGCCCAAGAGGCAGGGGTTGTTGGTGCGCCGCTTGCCGAGGATGTCGATGATCTCGTCGATCTCGTGGTCGCGGCCGATGACCGGGTCGATCTTCCCGGCGGCGGCGAGCGCCGTCAGGTTGCGGCCCAGCGAGGCGAGCCAGGGGTACTCCTTGTCGGAGAGCTCCCACCACGGCGCCTTGCCACCGCTCTCGCTCGGCGACGACGGCCGGCGGGGCTGCGGCGGCTGCAGAACGGGATCGGGGATGGCCACCGGCTCGATGCGCGCCTCGACGCGCGGCTCGGGGCGGCGCTCGGGACGGGCTTCGGGCTCGGGCGAGGACCGGGTCTCGAAGGCCTCGGCCGGAGCGATGGCCGGCGCCGGAGAGGTCGCGGGCCGGGTGGAGTAGGGCGGGCGGCTCGGCGAGGTCGGGTGCGAAGGCGGCGGCTGGACCGCGGGGCGCTCGAGCTGCGAGAGCCGGCGCGGCATGTGCCCGCCCAGGTAGTAGGAGATGGCCGTGTTGCGCAGCGCGGTCACGTCCAGGCGGCAGCGCTGCAGGAGCTCGAGCGCGAGGCAGTCCTTGGTCCGCGTGACGGCGATGAGCAGGTGCCCGCAGTCCGTCTCCGGCGTGTTGGACGCGTTGGCGAACTCGCGCGCGCGGTTCACGACCTCGTCGGCCAGGCCCGGGCGCTCCTTGGGCGTGCCGGCCATGACGCCGAGGATGATGTCCTCGTTGAGGCCGCGCTCCTTGAGGAGCACGTCGGCGCGGTTGGGGAAGGTGAAGAAGCCCAGGAGCAGGTGCGCAGTCGTGAGCTGGTGGCCCACGCTCTGCGCGATGTCCTCGGCCTCGACGAGCAGCTGGGAGAGTTCGGTTGAATCGACGGCCATCGTCTCCGCTCGGAGTCGGCGCCGCTGACGGGAAGTAAGTGCGCGCCGGACCTCGTGTTTCTACATGAAACAGCCTGTAGCGACCAGTGGTTTGCTGTCGCGGCTCCATCCAGAACGCGAGAGCCCCGCGACCGTCGTTCCGGTCGCGGGGCTCTCTCAGGCCAGATGAGGCGAGGGCCAGGCTAGGCGGCGCCAGCCTCCGAGAGGTGCTGGCCGTTGCCGTTCAGGGCGGGGAGGGCGCGCGGAGCGGCTTTCGCGGGCGGTGAGACGTCCTTGTCCAGGTCGAGCTTGAACTTGGAGACGAGGCCGGCCAGGGACTGCGACTGCCCGGACATCTCCTCCGCCGCGCTGGAGAGCTCCTCGGCGTTGCCGGCGGCGAGCTGGGTGACGCTGTCCATCTGCTCGATGGCGCGCTTGATCTGCTCGATGCCCTGAGACTGCTCCTTGCTCGCCGAGGCGATCTCCGCCACCAGGCCGCTGACCTTGCCCACGGTGTTGACGATGTCGCCCAGCCCCGTCGCCACCGTCCCGGCCAGGCCTTCGCCTTCGCTGGCGAGGCGGACCGACTCCTGGATCAGGCTCTCGGTCTTCCGCGCGGCCTCCTTCGCCCGCTGGGCCAGCGAGCGCACCTCGTCGGCCACCACCGCGAAGCCCCGTCCGGCATCGCCGGCGCGCGCCGCCTCGACCGCGGCGTTGAGGGCCAGGAGGTTGGTCTGGAAGGCGATTCTCGTTGATGTCGCGGATGATGGCGGCGGTGCCTTCGGAGCTGCGCCGGATGCGCTCCATCGCCTGGCTCATCCGCCCCATCGACTCGCTGCCGCCGTCGGCGGCCGACTTGGCCGTCTGGGCGAGCTTGTGCGCCTCTTGCGTGTGGTCGGCGTTGCTGTGGGTCATCGACGCCATCTGCTCCAGGTTCCGGGTGGTCTCCTCCAGCGCCGAGGCCTGCTCCGAGGCTCCCTGCGAGACGGACTGGCTCGTGGAGGCGACCTCCCGCGAGGATCCCGCCAGCGCCTCCACCGACCGCGCCACCTGGCCCATGGCGTCGTGCAGCGAGTCGGCGGTGGCGTTGACCGCATCCTTGATCTTGGCGTGGTCGCCCGAATAGTCGCCGGTGACCCGCGCGCAGAGGTCCTGACCCGCGAGCGCCTGCAGCACCTGCGTGGCGTCGTTGACCGGCCCGATCACCGCGTCGAGGGTGGCGTTGACGCCCTCCACGACCTTGCGGAAGTCGCCGCCGTGCCGCGAGGCGTCGGCGCGGGTCGAGAGCCGACCCGCAAGGGCCTCGGTCGAGAGCCGGCGAGCGTCGGCGACCAGGGCGTTGACCGCGTCGATGCAGCGGTTGAGGCTGGCCTTGACCGCCCCGAAGTCGCCGCGCAGGTCCTCGGTGATGGGCGGCGGGATCTCGCCCTTGGAGATCTTCTCCAGGCTGGCTGCGGCCAGGCCGAGCGGCCCGGTGACCGCGTCCAGCGTGGCGTTGACCCCCTCCACGATGCGCCGGAAGTCGCCGCCGTGGCGCGTGGCGTCGGCCCGCGCGGAGAGGCGCCCTTCGAGCGCGGCGCTGGAGAGCGTCTGGACGTCGCGGATGAGGGCGTTGACCGCGTCGATGCAGGTGTTGAGGTTGTCCTTGAGCGTCGCGAACTCCCCGCGGTAGGGGGCCGAGATCTTGGGAGGGATGCGGCCCTTGGAGATGTCGTCGACGCACTTCGCCGCGACCTGGAGCGGGCCGAGGACCGCGTCCAGCGTGGCGTTCACGCCCTCGACGATGCGGCGGAAGTCGCCTTCGTGCCGGCTCGCGTCGGCGCGCGCCCCCAGCCGGCCCTCGACCGCGGCGCTGGAGAGCATCTGCGCGTCGTCGCTGAGCGCGCGGACGGCGCAGATGACCCGGTCGAGGCTCTGCTTGACCGCGTTGAAGTCGCCGCGGAAGTCCTCGCGCACCGCCTCGGGGATCTGCCCCTTCGAGATCCGCTCCAGGTAGTCGGCGGCGGTGTGCAGCGGGGCGATGACCGAGTCCAGGGTCCCGTTGACGCCCTCCACGATCTGCTGGAACTCGCCCTGGTGCTGGGTGGCGTCGGCCCGGGTCGACAGCTGCCCGGCCATCGCGGCCTGCGAGAGCTTCTGCACGTCGCCGACCACGCCGCGAATCGAGCGGATCATGGCCACCAGCGCCTTGGCCAGCAGGTCCCGGTCCGAACGCGGCTGCACCGCCACCGACAGGTCGCCGCGGCCCACGGCGTCGGCGGCCCCCGCCATCGCCTGCTGGGAGGTGACCATGGTCTGCAGGGCCCGGCCCAAATCGCCGATCTCGTCGGTGCCGCTGGCGTCGACCTCCACCTCGCAGTCGCCTTCGGCCACCTGCAGGACCGCCTCCACCGCGCGGCGCACCGGCCGGACGATGCTTCCGGTCACCAGCCACAACAGGCCGATGCCCGCGAGGAGGGCGACCAGGCCGATGAGCAGCATCTGCTGCATCGCCGCCCTGGCCTCGCCGGTCACCGCGGCCACGGGGATCTCCAGGTCCACGCCCCAGGGCGCGGTCCGGCCGATGTGCACCGGGGCGAAGGCGCGCAGGGTCTCGCCGTCGATGGCCGCGAAGGACTGGCCCTTGGAGAGATCACCGAGGATGCGGTCGGCCGCCTTGGGGAGCGCTTCGCGGACGGGCTTGCCGACCCAGCCGCGCTGTCCGGTCGCGCCGGCGACGAGCCCCTTGGGGCTGAGCAGGAGGAGCCGGCCGGTGCCGCCGGCGAGGTTGGCGTCGTCGGCGATCTTCTGCAGGAAGCCGACGGTCAGGTCGACGCCGGCGATGCCGTAGAAGCGGCCCTGGTTGAGGATGGGGGCGGTGAAGGAGGTGAGCAGCGTGTCGACGCCGGCGATGGGGTACAGGTACGGCTCGACGACGCACTCGGCCTTGGCGTCGCGGGGGCAGAGGTAGTACTCGCCGGCCCGCAGCCCGTTGGCGTCGCGCGTCTGGTTCTCGTAGTCCTTGAGCGGTTCGATGCTCACCGTGGCGCCGGAGCGCACGACGTAGGGGATGAAGCGGCCGGTCTGGTCGTGGCCGGTGGCGTTGACGAACTTGGCGTCCTGCCCGTCGAAGGCGTTGGGCTCCCAGAGGGTGTAGGTGCCGAGCAGGGTCTGGTTCTGCAGCAGCAGGGCGCGGGTCATGCCCAGGACCTGGTTGCGGTCGAGGGAGATGGGCGCAGCGGGATCCTTGGTCGCCGACAAGGCGTTCGCGAGGGTCTGCGCCGAGTTGAGGGCGGCCTCGAGCTCCGCCTCGATCTGCCCGGCGTGCTCCTCGGCGAGCGCGCGGCTCTCCTTCTCGGCCGAGGCGAGGGCGCTGCGCCAGACGGTCACTGCGGCGTAGAGCGTGACGGCGCCGACCGCGAGGAGCAGGGCGGCACCGGTGAAGGCGGCGATCTTCGTACGGATTGAACGGAAGCGCATGGTCGGCCCTTTGGGTCAGAGGTTGACGACGGCGTTGAGGCTTCCCCACACCATCAGCCCGTCGGACGGCTCGGCCCCGTGCACGTTGGTCCAGGACACGTGGGCCGCGGGGACGATGCTCAGCGCGTCGACGATGCGGATGCTCAGCTTGCCGTCGACGCCCACGTCCCAGACGTTGGTCTTCATCTTCTCGGCGTCGGCGAAGCGCTTGTAGCCGCCGTAGAAGCTGAACCCCACGGACAGGCGCTCGCTCAGCGTCAGGGTCTTGCCGATGGCGGGGCGCACGTAGAGGTAGCGGTAGTCCTTCACCGCCTCCTGGAGCCCTGCGTAGTAGAGGACGGAGAGGGAGACGTCGACGGGGAGCGCGAGGGAGAGCGTGAGGGACGGCTCGAGGTAGGCGGGGACCTCGGTCCCGGCCACGTCCGCCTTGGCGAAGGGGTAGGCGTAGAAGGTGAGAGCGGCGTTGATGCCGACCAGCCCGTCGGCGAGCGTGGTGCCGTAGCCCACCGACAGGTCCTGCTCGCTGCCGAAGCCCACGGCGTTGACCGCGGCGCGGTTGGGGCCGTTGGTCTGGTACGCCGAGATGTAGGAGAGCGAGACGCCCGTCCCCGGGATGGTCCAGGTCAGGATGCTGACGAGGGCGCCGTGCTGATCTCCCTGCGAGGTGGCCTGGTAGACGTTGTAGCCGCGGAAGTTGTAGGCGGACGCAAAGCCGAGGTCGAGCGTGAGGCCGAGCGGCGTCGAAGCGGGAGCCGGGGCGGCGGCTGCAGGCGGGGCGCTCGCGGGGTCGGCTTGGGCCGCGGCGGGCGTGCTGGAGGCGGACGGCGCAGGAGCCGGATCGCCCGCCGGGCTCGGAGCCGGGGACGCAGAGGTAGAGGCGGCGAGCTCAGCGGCGGGAGCAGGGCTCGCGGGCGCGGCCGTGGGCTTCTCCGCCGGTTCGGCCGGAGCCGGGGTAGATGCGGCCCGGGGCGTTTCCTTCGCAGCCTCGCCGAGGCGGGTCGTCTCAGCCCGCAGGGTCTCCAGCTCGGCGCGCAGAGCCGTGAGCTCGGAGGCGTGCTTGCCGGCTTGGGCTTCGAGCGATGCGATCCGCTCGACGAGCTTCGCGTCGTCAGTGGTCGCTGGCGCCGGCTGCTTCGCGGGCGTGGCCGGCTGCTTCGCCGGCGCCGCCGACTCGCGAGGCGCCGCCCGCTTGGCCTTCTCCGGCGCCGGCTGGGCCGGTTGGGCGGGCTGCGCTGCGGGCTGCGAGGGTTGGGGAGAGCTGATGAACTGGGCCTGGGCCTGGGGCCACGGTGCGCCGGCCACGAAGAGTGCCGTCACCAAAGTGGCGACGGTAGTGCGCTTGGGCATGACCAGGTCCCCTCGTCCGTAGCGGCCTCAGCGCAATGCTGAGGACGACTTGCGCCAGGGAGGCGGCGCAGGCGGAGGGGACTGCAAGGTCCGAGCCCGGCTGGAATCGCCCGCACGCGGTGTGACAGAGAGGCCCTCGGGCGGGGTCGGTTCAGCACCATGGCGCCAGCGGGCCCCATCGCGTCAAAAAGCCGGCGCGCCCGACGAGCGGCCGGCCTTGTGGCAGAGTCCGGCGGATGGAGCTGGTCCTCTTCACCGGCCTGCAGGCCTCCGGGAAGTCCTCGTTCTTCGTCGAGCGGTTCTTCCGCACGCACGTGTACCTGAGCCTGGACGTCCTGAAGACGCGCCACCGCGAGAAGAAGCTCTTCGAGGCATGCCTGGCGACGCGGACGAAGCTCGTGGTCGACAACACCAACCCGACCCGCGCCGACCGGCGCCGCTACGTGGCGCCGGCCAAGGCCGCCGGCTACGTGGTCCACGTCTACTTCTTCCAGTCGCGGCTCTCGGACTGCCTCGCGCGCAACGAGAAGCGAGAGGGCCTAAAGCGGGTGCCCAAGGCAGCGCTCCTTCGCACCTCGCGAATCCTGGAGCTGCCTTCGGCGGACGAAGGCTTCGACCAGCGGTGGTTCGTGTCGGTCCGGCCCGGCGGCGGGTTCGACGTGGAGGAGTGGCGCGATGAAGTTCGATGACCTGGACGAGAAGATGCGCGTCTTCGAGACCGCGCACGACCTGTGTGTCCTTCCGGAGGTCTTCATCGTGGCGCGCCTCGACGGGCGCGGCTTCACGCGGCTGACCAAGGAGGTCCACGACTTCGAGGCCCCGTTCGACGTGCGCTTCCGCGACCTGATGCTCCACACGGTCGAGCACCTGATGCAGTGCGGCGTCCAGGTGACCTACGGCTACACCCAGAGCGACGAGATCTCGCTCTTGTTCGCGCGCGACGAGACGTCGTTCGGGCGCAAGGAGCGCAAGCTCAACTCGGTGCTGGCCGGCGAGGCGAGCGCGGCGTTCTCGCTGAAGCTGGGCGGGCACGCGTGCTTCGACTCGCGCCTCTGCCAGCTGCCGACCCGCGAGCTCGTCCGCGACTACTTCCGCTGGCGCAGCGAGGACGCCCACCGCAACGCGCTCAACGCCCACTGCTACTGGCTGCAGCGCAAGCAGGGCCTCGACGCCGCCAAGGCCACCGCCCGGATCAAGGGGATGAGCGTCGCCGACAAGAACGAGCTGCTCTTCCAGGCCGGCATCAACTTCAACGACCTACCGTCCTGGCAGAGGCGCGGGATGGGCGTGCGCTGGACGACCTTCCTCAAGGAAGCGGTCAACCCGAAGACCGGCGAGGCCGTGACGGCGGAGCGACGCAAGCTCCAGGTCGACCTCGAGCTGCCGATGAGGGACGAGTACGACGCCTACGTGCTGAAGCTCGTGGACGGTGAGTGAGTCGCCGCCCATGTTGATGAACGCTGACATACCTTACGCAGTCGGGTCGGGGCGGCCGACATCCCAAGCCTGTCGACCGACACCCCGAGCTTGTCGAGGGGCCAGAGCTCAATCCTTCCGTCCGTCGACACCCCGAGCCTGTCGAGGTCAGCGCCCCATCTTCCCGGCAGGCGGCTTGTCGTAGCCGGAGCCGTCGGCGTCGAAGAACACGGGGTTGGTGATCGCGAAGGGCGTCGAGCCGAGGACCGGGCGCATCGTGCCGGCTCCGTAGATGGCCGCGACGAACCAGCCGTCGCGAGCGGGGGCAGGGAAGCTGAAGGCCTTGCTCACCCGCGCTCGCTGATAGACGCCCCCGTCCTTCTCGCCGACCTTCTCGAGCACGACGTCCGCCGCGGTGATCGCCATCGACGCGGCGATGCCCTCGGCTGGCCAGTTGGAGTTGCTGGCCCCGTTGCACGCCACACGGCTCTTGGGGTGGGCCTTCGGGTCGGTGCTCTGCGCGCAGGAGACGTCGCCGTCGGCGATGGGTGCGTAGACCTCGATCCGATCCAGGGCCATCCAGGTGGGAGCCTGGACGTCGACCACGAGCTCGAACCCCGAGCCCACGCTGGCGAGCGTTTCGCCCATCGCGGCTTCGGCGCTCGCAGTTCGCGCCTTGAGCGTGATGAACGGGCCATTGCCCGCGACGGCGCCCAGTGTCTCGACGTCGCGGACGTAGCTGCGCGAGCCGGTTGCGGCCACGACGACCCCGCGCGAGAGGAGGCTGAACCAGTCGTTGAGCAGCGCACGGGTCTCGTCGCTCGTCGGGCTGGCGGCGGAGTCGAACACTCGCATCGCGTCGAAGTCGAAGCTCAGGAGCTTCGCGGCCTCGGCCAGGCGGAGCGAGGTCGGGTCGGCGTGGGTCGCTCCGGTGTCGGTGTCGAGCCGGATGGCAGTGAACGGGCCGCGGGGCCCACGCGGCCGGTCGATCTGAAAGGTGCCGGCGCCGCGCTGGCGCATCGCAGCCACCAACTCCGGCTGAGGCAGGCAGGTGCCCTCGCCAGCGCCCCAGTCGATGGCCCCGCCGGTGAGGTCCGACACGTTCCGGACGAGCGGCCAGGAGCTCATGGGCCCGAGATCGAAGGGGGAGATAGCCTCGCCGGAGACGGTAGCGAGCAGCGCTTCGCCGCCGAGCGTGCGGTTGGCCGGGGCGAGATCGATCACCTCGTCGCGGTCCGTCGTGACCAGCACCTCCACTCCGTCCGCTAGTGCCGACAGGAGGCGGTCTTGAGCCGGCGCGCGCTCCGAGGAGAAGCCTCCGTCGCGAGCCAGCCCGCTGAGTCGATCACTTTTGCCAGCGCGGCCGTGACCGTCGAGTCCGCAGTCGTTAGGTCCACCTCCAGCCCGGTGGAGATGTCGTCGGGCCTCCAGGTCGTCGGGAAGGTCGACCAGGCGGGCCCGCGCGAAACGACGAGCCGGTACTTCGCCGGCTGCAGCCACAGGTCGACGCTACCGGAGGGTCCAGCGAAGCCCACCGCCGCGACGTCGTCGGCCCAAACGTCTGCCGAGACGTCGATGAACCGGGCCAGCGCCGAGCGCGGCTCGGGGCACGCGCCTGCCTCGCAGAAGACGGTGACCTTCGCGGGGATGGCGGTGCCGGCGAGGTCGCGTACCTCGACCGTGAGCGTTCGCGGGATCTGCAGGTCGAGGTCCTGGGTCGCCGTCCCCGCGGCCTGGACGACCACCTTGATGGGAGCCGTGCTGAGGGATCCCGGAGCCCACGCCGAGACGAAGTAGTCGCCGGCGACGAAGTGCCCCGCCCAGGCGCCGTCCGCGTCCGTGACGAAGACCGCCTGCTCGATTCGCTTGCCGCCGACGTCCTGCTCCAGCGCCACGCGTGCTCCGGCAACGGGCTGGCTGCCGGCCTTCACGGTTCCCTTCAGGTCGCCCATGGGAAGCCTCAGCTCGGAGTTCCTGTAGGTCGCGACGAGGGACGCCACTTCGCCCAGGTCGCGCCCGATGACGAGGTCGCGCGACAGGACTGCGGTGCCGCCGGCGGGAACGTGGAGCGTGCCGTCGCGCTGCTTGATGTTCGGGTCGGTCCAGTCGAGGAGCGCATCGAGCGCGTTCCTGCTCTGCGTCGCGCCGAGCACGGTGATGGCCAAGCCGTCCAGCGCCAGTCGCTCGTTGTGCAGCGACGGCTCGCTGGAACCTGGGAGGCAGGGCGCGTAGCCGTAGGCGACGGCGTCGCCTTGGTAGCCGATCCAGGACATCTCCGACACCTGGCAGTCCGAACCCCAGCCGGCTCCGTCGCCGCAGCCGCCGGGCTGGAAGGACTCGGTGCCGGGCGCTGGATCGACCAGGTCGCCGACGGCCAGATCCAGCCCGCTCTCGCCCTCGTTGCAGAGAGCCGTGATGACGCGCACCCGGCTCTCGCCTGGATTGAGGACGTAGTAGGTGCTCAAGGTGAGCGGCGTGGGGGCATCGGGGTCGACGATGAAGCGCTTGCCCGGCGCCAGCTCGCCGAGGGTGGTCTGCAGGTGGATGGCATCGTTGAGCGCGTCGACGCCGTCGGCGACCACGATCGCGGCACCGCCGCCTTCACCGGACTGCAGGACCGACACGTTCGTCGCTCGCTGGGTGCGCCCGAACGAGTAGAGGAGGGCGAGCTTGCCGAACCCGTCGGTGGCGCCGTCCTTCGCCAGCGCGGCGTCGATGAGCGCTCCGCCGTACGGGTTGGGCTGCATGTGCCGGTCAGGAGCCTGGATGACGACGCGCACCTTGTCGTTCTCGAGCCGGAAGTCGCCCAAGCGCCCGCGCGCGGCCTCGCCGGGCAACAGGTCCTGCGCCGATTCGACCTTCCGCGCCCGGGCGCTCTTGCCGACGTTGGACGTGTAGCCCGCGAGGTCCAGTTCGCAGCGGTTTTCGGGCTTGGGCGGGGGCTTGGGGCGAGGCGGGTTGCTGCAGGAGGCGACGAGGATGACCACGAGTCCGGCGAGTGCCCTTCGCATGGACCAAAGCCATATCCCGGCTGGCTGCGGCCCGGCCAGCCCTCGTCACTGCACGCCGCCGCCGATACCGCCGGAGAGCCGGATCTCGCCACTCGACGCCCGGACCGAGCAGCGGCAGCTGGCAACGCCTTCGCACTGGTCGATCGGAGTAGCGCCGAGGCCGTCGACGCGCAGGGTGCCGCGGGCCAGGTTCTCTGCGGAGAGGTCGAGGAGAAGCTCGCTTCCGAGGATCGCCACCTGGCCGAAGTGGGCGCCGCTCTCGTCGTCGAGGCGCCAGACGGCGGAGGTGCCAACGTCGGTCGCGGGGGCCCAGAGGAAGCTCCAGGAACCGTCGGCGCGACGGCCGTGCCCGGAGATCGCGCGCTCGGCGAAGGCGTTTCGGGCCCGCAGGACGACGCGCGAGCGGCCGTCGCTGATCTCCACGAGCGCGTCGCCGTCTTCGGTCTCCGAGCGGGCTGCCGAGAACTCGGGCGCGGAGCAGAACCAGCCTTCGGTGGTCACCACCTCGCCGCCGTAGCTGTCGACGCGCATCTCGCGGCCGTTGAGCGTCGCCCGGACGGGGCCCTCGAGCCGGCGACACGCGCCGGGGGACCCGCCGGCCCCGAGCGAGAGGGCGACGTGCCCTTCCACAGTGAGGTCCAGCGTCAGGTCGGACGTCTCGTAGTCCTTCAAAGACGCGCCGCCACACGCCGGCAGGAGCAGCGCCACGATATAGATCGACCGAGCCACGATGCACCACCACGCCGCTTCGACCCTTGCCAGCTCAGGTGCCGCGGCGCGGCGAGCCGATCAAAGGGCGAGGTCGCCAGTGGTGGTGCGGACGGTGGCCCTGCAGTCGGCGACCCCCTGGCAGCGGACGACGGGGGCCTGGGCCCGGCCCTCCATCCACAAGGTGGCGCGTTCGGCGGCCGAGCCTGGGAGGTCGACGGCCACGAAGTGCGAGTCGATGCGCGCCTCGCCGAAGTGGGCGCCTGTGGCGTCCCGCAGTCGCCAGGACGCGCTGCGGTGGGCGTCGGTCTCGGGGACCCACCGGAAGGTCATCGTCTTGCGGCCGTGGTCGCCGCCGTCCTCGTAGCGGTCGGCGACCATGCTGCGCGCGGCAAAGAAGTTGCGAGCCTCGAGCACCAGGCGGGTCGACCCGTCCCCGATCACCACTTCGGCATCGGCTCCCGAGAGGCCGGCGACGTCGGCGCTCGACAGCGAGAACTGCGGAGCGCGGCAGCTCCAGCCCCCGCGGCTGCCGGCTTCGCCGCCGCTGGAGTCGAGCGCCATCGGGAGGCCGTTCACCGTGGCCCGAACGTCGCCGCCCAGCGTCGCGCAGTTGCCGCGGGGGTTGGTCAGCTCCACCACGACCCGGCCGTCGGCCTGCTGGTCCAGCGACAACGCCGAGGTCGAGAAGTCCGAGAGCGAGGCGCCGCAGGCGGGCAGGACGAAGAGGGCGACGGCGAGGGCGGAGCGAAGCATGCGACCACCTGCGTAAATGTCGGAGAACACCCCCTAGTTCCAGCGGTCGCCAGGAGTTGGGAATGCTGAAGGCGGCGGCGGGGAGGGCCGGCTACCTGCGTGTAATCCCAGAGGAAAGGCGTGTAGAAGAGGAGGCATGCACGCCGCCGCTCTGCTCCTCGCTGCGACCCTGGGGACCGGTCCGCTCCATGTGGCGGTCCTCTACTTCGACAACCAGACCAACGAGGCGGAGTACGACGTCTTGCGCAAGGGGCTGGCGGACATCGTCGCCACCGACTTGGGGAACATCCCGCCGATCCAGATCGTGGAGCGGGAACGGCTCGAGGCCATCCTCCAGGAGCAGAAGCTGCAGCGGAGCAAGGCCTTCGACCCGAAGACCGCGGTGAAGGTCGGGAAGATCGTCGGGGCGAGCCATGTGGTGATGGGGTCGCTGACGGCCCTCAAGCCCGTGGTCGTGCTCAACATCCGCCTCTCGGAAGTCGCCACCGGCAAGCAGCTCGTCAACGAGCGGGTCTCCGGCAAGCCCGACGACCTGTTCGCGCTGGAGCAGGAGCTGATCCAGAAGTTCGCCAAGGCGCTGCAGGCGAAGCTCGAGGGCGAGGCTCCCGCGACCGCGCACACCAGCGTCTCGGGTCTGCTCAGCTACTCGCAGGGCCTCGACCTCGTCGATCAGGGCGACCTCAAGGCAGCGCAGTCCAAGCTCGCCGAGGTGGTGCGCACGGCGCCGGACTTCGAGCGGGCCAAGGCGACCTATGCGTTCATCCTGCGGCGCGTGCGCGAAGCCGAGAAGAAGCGCGGCACGGAGCAGGGCAAGGACGAGGCGGCGCTGGAGAAATCCATCGAGGAGTGGGGGCGCAAGAGCCTGGCGTCGCTCGAGAGCGAGGAGGAGCTGTCGCGCTACTTCGCCTACCGGGCGGCCAAGGTGAACCTCGTGGTCTTGAGGATCAAGCGGCTGCTCGGCGTTCCCGACAAGAAGGACTCGGTGCAGGTCTTTCCGAAGAAGGACGAGGACAAAGTGGTGGTCTACGTGCCGCCCTCAAAGCGCGAGGCGCTCGCCAAGCTGGAGGCGTCCTTCGTCGAGGCGGCGGAGCGGCTCGCTTCCGATCTGCGCGAGTACCGCAAGCGGGGCAAGGCGCGCTCGCTGAGCTTCGAGCTCTCCGACGAGGACAAGGCCCACTCCGAGGCGCTGTGCGGCGAAGACCTAGGCGAGTGGAGCTTCGCGACCGCCGTCTCGGTGGCCATCGCCGCCGCGGACTACCTGGTCACCGGCGAGACCCCGTACTGGAGCGACCTCGACAGCTTCACCGTCTTTCCTCCGGCGGCGATGCGCGACCCGTCGCTGCAGAAGCGGTCGGACGCGCTCTTCGACGTCGCGATGAAGGAGCTGCCGCTGGACTACGCGGCGGACGAGGTGGAAGGGCAGGTGCTGGAGCTGGTCGTGGCGCGGGGAGACGGCCTGGTGCTGCGCGGCAAGCGCGAGGAGGGCGTCGCCCACTACCAGCTCTTCCTGGACCGCTTCCCCAAGGCCGAGAAGTTCCAGCTGGTGTCGAGCCGCATCGAGACCGCGCTGATGGCCTCCGACGAGATCGAGCTGGACCGCAAGTCCATCCGCGAGTGCGCGGCGCCGGACGAGGCCAGGCTGCGCAAGTATGCGAGGCGCCTCCTGCGTGCCGAGGGAGGCAAGGCGGTCGCGGCCCTGGCGGCGCAGCTCTCGGCGTGCGTCAAGACGAAGAAGGCCTACGAGCCGCTGGCCTACTCCGCGCCTGCCGCGGCCGCGCTCGACCTGGGCGACTGCCCGACCTACGTGCTGCTGCGAGAGGCCGCCAGGAAATCGGGCGCGCCCATTGGCGAGAGGCCGCATCACTGCGACGACCCGTGAGGCGCCGTCTGCGTCGGACTGGTGCCTGGCCTACTCGCTGACGCTCTGCGACAGGAAGCCCTCGCCCAGCTCGCGCGAGCGCTTGGTGGCCGACTCGACCGCGTTGATGAGCGTGGTGCGCAGGCCGCCCTGCTCCAGGGTGTGCAGCGCGGCGATGGCGGTGCCGCCGGGGCTGGTGACCTGGTCCTTGAGCTGGCCGGGGTGCACGCCGGTCTCGATGGCGAGCTTGGCGCTGCCGTAGAGCGTCTGTGCGGCGAGCTTCTGGGCGGTGTAGCGCGGCATGCCGACCTTGACCCCGGCATCGGCCAGCGCCTCGAGGATGAGGAAGACGTAGGCGGGGCCGCTGCCGGACAGGCCGGTCACCGCGTCGAGCATGTCTTCGTCGACGACCACGGTCATGCCGACGGCGTCGAAGAGCGACTTGGCGATGGCCTCGTCCTCGCTCGTGGCGTGCTCGCCCAGCGCGATGGCGGTGGCGCCGGCGCCGACCAGGGCAGGGGTGTTGGGCATGGCGCGGACGATGCGCGCGCCGTGGCGCAGCTTGCGCTCGATGGCGGCGATGGGGACGCCGGCGGCGATGGAGATGACGAGCTTGGTGCCGTCGATGGCCGAGCCGATCTGCCCGAGGACCTTGTTCATGGTCTGCGGCTTGATGGACAGGAAGATGATGTCCGCGCCCTTGACCGCGGCGAGGTTGTCCTTGGTGACCTCGACGCCGAAGGCCTTCTGGACCTGCTCGAGCTGGTCGCTGCGCGGGTCGGTGGCGACGATGTCGCTGGCCTGGGTGGCGCCGGTGCGCAGCAGGCCGCGGATCATGGCCTCGCCCATGTTGCCCGAACCGATGATGCACAGCCGCTTGCCCATGATCATGCCTCTCGAACGTGGCCTCTAGGCCTGGTGATTCCCGCCGCTGGTCTTGGATGAAGGAGCGGGCTTCTAACAGCAGGCGCGCCCCCATTCAAGGAGGCGCGCCCGTTCTACGAGACCTAAAACCTATTGCCTACAGCCTAAAGCCTGATTTCTCACGGCTCCGGGGCGAAGTTGGCGTCGATGCGCACGCTGCCCAGCTTGGTGCGGATGGCGGCGCCCAGGCAGATGAGCCACGCGAAGGCCATGACGACCCAGCCCAGCACGGGGATCTGGCTGATCAGGAAGAAGGCGAGGCAGCCCAGGCCGAGGATGGCGACCTGCGTGCGCTTGGAGCTGCGCGGCGGCACCCGGGCGCCGACCTCCAGGGCGAGCGCCGTGAAGCCGAGGAGCACGGCGAGCGCGACCCCGAAGTAGAGGAAGGGGATGGCGAGGATGCCGACGATGGTGATGACGAGCAGCAGGGTCAGCGGCGCCAGGGCGATGAGCCCGACCAGGCCCACGGCCCCGGACTGGGCTGGCGAGCGGCGGATCTCGCGGCCGATGGACTTGATGCGGTCGGGGACGAAGGTCAGGAGCATCAGGCCGAGGACGAAGAACAGGGCGTACTGGGCCAGGCTCTTGCCGAAGTTGATGAGGAAGCCTTTGACGCCGTGAGGCTCCTCATCAAGAACCACGTTGGGGCCAACGACAACCGTCTCGTCCTTGCCGTGCTTCTTCTCGGTGGCGGTGATGCCGCCCGCGCCCATGGAGATGCGGCTTCCGCCGACCTTGGCCTTGGGGTCGATCTCCAGCGAGCCGCCGATGGCGACCGCGTCGTGCTTGACCACCGCCTTGGGGCCCAGCTTCACCTTGCCGCCCAGGGAGACCGCATCGTGCAGAACGGTGCCGTCCACGATGACGTCGCCGCCCATCGAGACCGCGTCGTGAACCGTCTCGCCCTCGGCGACGGTGACCGAGCTGCCGAACTGGGTGCGGTTGCCGGCCTTGCCCAGCTCGATGTGGACCGTCTTGCCGTCCTCGGCGGTCGCGGTCACCTCGGTCTCGGTGTCGCCGGTGTCCTCGTCCTCGGCGGGCTCGGAGATGGTGACGATGTTGCCGCTGCGCGTGGCGACCAGGCCGGCATCCTTGAGGACGGTGGCCAGCGCCTCGTTGGCGGGGACGTCGTTGAAGGTGACGTCGACCTTGCTGCGCGCGCGGCTCTTGAAGGTGACGCCCCAGTGGGCGGCCTCGGCGATCTTCTTGATGGCGTCGCGAGCCTGGACGCGCTCGAGGTCCAGGGTGACGCGCGCCTCGTTGGCGGGCCACTGGCCCTTGAGGACCTTGGAGTGCTCGGAGCCCGGCGCCGCTTCGGCAGGCAGGGCGGGAGCGGCCGGGACGGCGAGCGCCGCCGGAAGGGCCGGCGCTGCGACGGCGACAGGGGGCGCCGGCGGAGCAGACGGAGCCGGGGGCCCGGGCGGTACGGGCGCCGCGGCGGCCAGGGCGGTGAACAGGATGGCGGCGAGTGCGACGTGCTTCATGGCGACGACCTCACGCGGGCGGCGACGAGGCGGTTGAACAGCAGGGCGGCGGCAAGCAGGGCGAAGAGCTGGGCGGCCAGGATGGGGAAGGCGAGGCCGGACAGGTGCGGGCCGAAGGTGCGGCCCAGCGCGGCGACGACGGTCCGCAGCGAGCCCAGGGTGTCGAGTGCTTCGAGCGCGGCGGTGACCAGCCAGGCCGGACCGATGGCGGCCAGGACGCCGGCAAAGGCTGCCGAGAGGGTGGCGAGGATGGCGATGGTCTGCTTGCGCGAGCGGGCGGCCAGCGTCGCGGTCTCGTCGACGCGGGCCATCACGCCGGAGAGGAGCTCGGCGGGCGGGGCCGGGTCGCAGACGGCGCCCAGGGCGAGGTCGAGGTCGCGCTCGGCGGCGGCGATGGCCTGGCACTGCTCGCAGCCGTCGACGTGGGCGCCGATGGCCGGGTCGTTCTCTTCCAGCCCCACGAACAGGGCGAATCGGTCGGGGCAGGGGCTCATGCTTCGACCTCCTTGAGCTGGCCGCGCAGCTTCTCGCGAGCGCGGAACAGGCGGGCCATGATCGTGCCCGGAGCGACGCCCAGCAGCTGGGCGATCTCCTTCGTCTTGCGGTGCTGCACGTAATAGAGCGAGAGCACTTCGCGGTCGGAGGCGGGCAGCGACTCCAGCGCGCCCTCGAGCTTGCGGGTGACCTCGGCGGACTCGAGCCGCTCGAGGACGGAAGGCGAGGCGTCGGCCGTCAGCGCGGCTTCCTCTTCTTCGGCCTGCGGCTGGCGGCGCCGGAGCAGGTCGTAGCAGTGATTGCGGGCGATGCGCAGGACCCAGGTGTCGAAGCGCTGCGAAGGATCGAAGGAGCCCAGGGCGGAGTAGGCGCGCACGAACGCCTCCTGCGCTGCGTCGGTCGCCGCGTCGCGCTCGCCCAGGAGCCGGTAGCACAGCCCGAAGACGGAGCCCTGGGCGCGCCGCACGCAGCTCCGCGAACGCCTGGTGGTCGCCGCCGCGCGCCTTGCGGGCGAGCGCGAGCTCCTCGGGCACCGCGGGGTCGGGCAAGAGCGTGGCCAAGAGCGAGAACGGGGCTGTGAGTGCGCCAACCAGGGCCTGCATCGCTGTCTCCTCCGGTGTCACCGGAGCCTACGGAGAGAAGAGGCAGCGATTGCCAAGTCTAGTTGTGAGCGGTTGCGCGGCAAAGCTCTTCGGGGGCGTTGATCGCAAACCGTTCGCGCCGTAATTGGGCTGCCTGCACAGCAACTCTCAGGGAATCACGAATCGTTGGATAACGCACAGTGTCACGCTTCAAGGAGTTGTAATCAGGTGTGATTTGACTTCATGCCGCGCTGCGTTATAGATGGAGCGCAGTTTCCGCCCTCGGGGAAGAATGAAAAGGGGAGTGCAACCATGCCGGCCAATCACCAGCAGAAGATCGCGAATCGGTTCAAGGACAGCCTCGAGCAGGCGCAGTCTCGCCTGACGACTCTCGAGGAAGAGGCTCAGAGGATGTTCCAGGAGGTGATCGATCGCTCCAAGGCCTCGCGCAAGGAGATGACGACGATCATCAATCGCCTCAACGCCGGAGAGATCTTCGACAAGAAGACCGTCAAGCAGTGGGAGGGCAAGGCGCGTCATGTCAGCGCCGACATCGCCCATCGCTTCGAGGACCTGCGTTCGCGCGCCATTCAGTACGCCGGCGTCGCCAGCCGGGACCAGGTCGACGAGCTGGCCCGCGACCTCGACAAGCTCTCCCGCAAGATCGACCGCCTCTTGACTTCCAAGAAGCCCGCCCTCAAGCAGTAGGGACTCGTCCCACCTGAACGCCGGGATAGCCTCCGCGCCGCTGGAGGCCCCGGCGTTCGCCTTTTCCTGTAGCGCCACAAGGTGGCGAAACTGCTGGTGAAAGGCTGGATTCGTCTGTCCGGGGCTGGCGCGGGGTAGGGTCTTTGGTTATGTTGCTCGGCCTTTTGAGAGCCCCGGGGGGCGGATGACCGACGAAGCTCCAGCCCAGGACGTGTCGAAGGAACATTGGTTCCGCGAGGCCTGGTCGCAGGCGTTGATGGCGGTCAATGCAGCGGAAGAGGAAGCAAGCCGGCTCCTCCACAAGGCAGGCGAGCTGGCGGGATGGAAGCCGGACGATTCCAAGCACTACGGCAAAGAGTTCGGGGAGCGGTTGGCGGCGCAGCGCAAGGAGCTGGAGAAGAGCCTGGACGAACGCGTTCACAAGGCGCTCGCCCGGGTGAAGGTCCCGAAGCGGGAGGAGATCAGCGCGCTGGCGAAGAGGGTCGGACGGATCGCGGAGCGCATCGAAGCGCTCGAGGCCAGGCGCAAGTAAACCCTGTCGAAAGGTGGAACGGATGATGCGAGGCTTCGGACGCGCATCTTGGTGGCTGTCGAGGACCCTGCCGTCGGTGGCTCTGGCCATCGGACTGGCGGGCTTCCTGGCCACCTCGGTACGCACGGGGCCCGACATCGTCGCGGAGCCCACCTTGGCCGAACCGGACCTGATGGAGATCGACAAGGTCCTGGCCAACCGGGCGCCGGAGCTGGGGCTCGCGCTGCGGCGGCGCGTCGCCGAGGCCATCCTCGACGAGTCCAAGAAGGCGCGCTTCGACCCGATGATGGTGCTGGGCCTCATCGAGACCGAGTCGGCCTTCGTGGGCGATGCCGTCTCCATCGCCGGCGCGCGCGGCCTGATGCAGCTGATGCCGGTCACCCTCGAGCACATCATCGCCCAGGAGTCGGTGCGCCTGACGCCCGAGGAGATCTACCGCGACCCGGCGATGCAGGTCCGCCTGGCCGTCCGCTACCTCTCCAAGCTCGAGAAGCGCTTCCGCAGCCTGGACCTCGCGCTGATGGCCTACAACGGCGGCCCGGGGCGGCTGGAGCAGGCACTGCAGGAGGGTGACGCCGAGGCGTGGTTCGGCAACTACGTGCGCACGGTGAAGCTCAACCAGGCGCGCATCCGCCGGCACCTGCCCTCGTCGCTCGCGCAGATCGAAACGGCCCGGCTGGGCGACCCGAACGCTGCTCGGCTGCCCTGACGTGACTTGACCTCCCGCGCCGCCGTCGGCACGGTGTGCGCCACCATGCGCGTCACCGAGATCTTCCAGAGCATCCAGGGCGAGACCACCCACGCCGGCCGGCCCTGCGCCTTCGTGCGCTTCACCGGCTGCGACCGGCGCTGCAACTACTGCGACTCCACCTACGCCTGGCAGGGCGGGACGGAGATGGCGGCCGAGGAGATTCTTCAGCGACTGTCGGCGTTTAAGACCCGCTTCGTGACGCTGACCGGCGGGGAGCCGATGCTGCAGAAGGGGATCGAGGACCTCTGCGTGCGCCTCTTGGCCGAAGGCTGGGAGGTCGCCATGGAGACGCACGGACAGGCGCCTCTCGAGGCCCTGCCCAGCGGCGTCCGCCGCATCGTGGACGCCAAGACCCCAGGGTCCGGAGCGGAGGACCGCACGTTCGTGAACCTCTCGAACCTGCGTCCGGGCGACGAGGTGAAGTTCGTCGTCAGCTCCCGAGCCGACTTCGACTGGGCCGTGGACGTCTCCCGGCGCTTCGGCCTGGAGGGCAAGGCGCCCATCCTGCTCTCGCCGGTCTTCGGCAGGGTGGAGCCCAAGGACCTGGTGGGCTGGCTCCTCGAGTCGGGGCTGGACGGCCGCCTGAGCCTCCAGATCCACAAGTTCATCTGGGCTCCGGACGCGCGCGGCGTCTGAATCGCGCCGCGCAGGCCGCCGTCCACCGCAAACAACAGTCTCTTGCTTGACTTGGGTGGGCCGCTCGGGGCATACCTCGACGGCTTCGGGCCGGATTGTTTAAGCCGTGGACGTCACGGAGGTTTTCATGAACGCGCTGCGTCTGATCGTAGTGCTCTTCACCCTCCTTGCCCCCCTGCCGGCGCTGGCGGGGTCGGTCTACCTGAACGGGACCAAGGTCGACGGCCTGACCAACACCAAGATCGACAAGTGCGCGGTCGAGTTCGACGCCAAGGCCAACGTCCTGCTCAACTGCCCGGGCTACGCGGTCAAGGTCGAGGGCGCCGAAGCCCAGAAGCTGCCGCCGCCGGCCAAGGACGAGCCTGCCCCCACACAGATCACCCGGCACTACTTCCTGGTGACCGAGCAGGGGATGGTCGGCGCCTCGCAGTACGACATCCAGCTCTTCATCAACTCCAAGTTCGTCCGCACCATGCGCAGCGAGGAGGAACAGATCGTCACCGAGGTGACCAAGCACCTGCAGCCGGGCAAGAACGTCGTCACCTTCGTCGCCAAGAAGCAGCAGGCCAAGGACCGCAAGAGCTTCTCCCCCGAGCACTTCTACCGGGTCATCGTCGGCGAGGGGGCGGCCGGGGGCGACAAGGTCATGATCGACGACGCCCTCATCACCTTCCAGAAGACCGCCGCGGACACCGCCGACGCCACCCAGGAGTTCACGCTGGTCGCGCGCTAGCCCGCCTTCCCGAACCCGCCATGTTCGCTCCCGAGCCCCGAATCAAGAGCGTCCCGGTCACCCGCGAGCAGGTGGTGGCGATCATCGCCTCGCTCAACAAGCCGCACATCGCGGTTCCGGGAAAGCCCGCTCAGGAGGTCCAGGGCTACATCGTGGGCGTGGCCAACGCCGCGGGCACCATCACCGTCTTCGTCTATCTCCACCTGACCGAGACGCACGACTCGGTCGTCTACCTCGACACCGACCGGCTGCGCGTCACGCCCGCCCAGTACGCGGAGGTCGAGTCGGACGCCATCGGCTTCGCCGAGAGCATGGGCTTCATGCTCGAGAACATGAACTACCCGGCGCTGACCGCCGAGCAGCAAACCCAGCTCGTCACCACCCTGCCGTGCTTCCTGGCCGACCCGCAGAAGGCCGCGGCCAGCGGCGGGAGCGAGGCGCCCGAGCGCGTCGACCCGCCGCCGGTGCGCATGGCGCGCTTCCTGGCGGCCTTCTAGGCGGCGCCCACGCAATGGATTCGAAGGGACCCATGAGACTCTGCCCGCCCCCGACCACCCTCGCCCTCGCGCTCCTCGCCGTGGCCAGCCTGACCGGCGCCACCTGCCAGTCCGTCCCGGACAGCAAGAAGAAGGAGGAGGCGCTGCTGCACTACGACATGGGCGTGCAGGCCATGCAGAGCAACGACATCCGCATGGCGCTCATCGAGCAGCAGAAGGCCGTGGAGAGCGACCCCGGCTGGACCTCGCCCACAACGCGCTGGCGCTGCTCTACCACGTCTCCTACGGCGAGAAGGACAAGGCCATCGAGCACTACAAGAAGGCGCTCGTCATCAACCCCAAGTTCAGCGAGGCCATGGTCAACCTGGGCAACGTCTACCTGGACCAGGCGCGCTACGAGGAGGCCATCCCGCTCTACGAGAAGGCGCTCTCGGACATCCTCTACAAGACGCCCTACATCGCCGAGAACAACCTGGGCTGGTGCCACTTCAAGATGGGGAACGTCCAGCTGGCCATCGACCACATCAAGAGCGCGCTCGTCCCCAACCCCAAGTTCTGCCTGGGCCACCGCAACCTGGGCACCATCTACACCGAGACCAAGCAGCCCGAGAAGGCGCAGCAGTCGTTCTGCCTCTTCGCCAAGCACTGCCCCGACGTGCCCGACGCCCGCTACCGCTGCGGCCGGTCGCTGCTCGCCGCCGGCGACACCGAAGGCGCCCGGCGCGAGCTGGGCGTGTGCGTGGAGAAGGGCAAGGAACAGGCCGTCGGCGAGGACTGCCGGCGGCTGCTCGAGCAGCTCTCCCAATGAGCGACTCCCGCGACGACAAGCCCGAGGGCGGCAAGAGCCCTTCCTCGCCCCCCGCCTCGTCCACCACCACCTCCTCCTCTTCGCCGCCGAGCCCGGCGCCGTCCGCAGAGACGTTCGGCCAGTACCTGGGGCGCGAGCGCGAGCTGCGCGGCTTCTCGCTGCAGCAGGTCTCGGACACCACCCGCATCCCCGCCGGCAACCTCAAGGCGCTGGAGGCCGACGACCTGTCCCGGCTGCCGGCGCGGGTCTTCGTGCTGGGCTACATCCGCGCCTACGCGCACGCCATCGGGCTCTCGCCGGACGAGGCGGTGCTGCGCTACGAGGAGCAGGCCCAGAAGGCCGGCCCGGAGCCGGAGGAGAACGCGGCGCGGCGCTCGCGCAAGGGGCGGGTGGTGGCGGCCATCCTCGCCGCGGCGGTCGCCGCGGGCGGGGCGGCGGCCTGGTACTTCACCCGCTAGGGCGGCCCGCATGGAGCGCTTCCGCTGCACGGCACTGGTCCTGGGCGGCGTCGACTACGGCGAGTCGGACCGCGTCATCACCCTGATGACCGAGGAGCGCGGACGGCTGGCGGCCTTCGCCCGCGGCGCGCGCAAGAGCAAGCGGCGCTTCGCCGGCGTGCTCGAGCCCTTCACGCTGCTCAACGCCCAGCTGTGCGAGACCCGCGGCGATCTGTGCCGGCTGGACGGGGCGGAGGTCCTCGACGGCTTCGGCGAGCTGCGCGAGGACATCGCCCGCACCGCCCGCGCGGCGTATGCGGCGGAGCTGACCCGCGAGCTCGCCCGCGAGCGCGAGCCCCAGCCGGACCTCTTCGCGCTCCTGCACGGCTTCTTGACCGGCCTGGCGCGGCAGGGCGCCGGGCCGCTGCAGCTGATGCGCTTCGAGCTGGCGGCGCTGGCCGCCGGCGGGCTGATGCCCCAGCTCGACGCCTGCGCGCGCTGTGGCGACGAGGACCCGCGCGACGCGCTGTTCGACCCCGAGCACGGCGGCATCCTCTGCCCGAAGTGCGCGACCGGGCTGGGAGTGCGCGTCTCCAGCGCCGCCTCCGGCGTCCTCTCCGCGCTGCAGCGGCCCCTGGGCGCCGCGGCCGAGACCCTCGCGCCGGCCGCCCACGTCCGCGCCGAGGCCCGTTCGCTCTTGTCGCGGTTCGTCGCCCACCACCTGGGGCGCCGGCTGCGCACCCTGGACTTCATGAAGCAGGTCGGAGTGGAGATGTGAAAAGGAGGGCTTCGGGCTTCGGGCTTTGGACTTCGGACCTCGGGCACTGCACGCTGGTTGCTTGCCCCGAAGCCCGGGGCCCGCAGCCCGAAGCCCCTTGCGTAGGAGTGGAGATGTGAGAAGGAGGGCTTCGGGCTTTGGACTTCGGACCTCGGGCACTGCACGCCGGTTGCTTGCCCCGAAGCCCGGAGCCCGCAGCCCGAAGCCCCTTTCGTAGGCTGTAGGCCGGCGTACCGCACCGCGTCGGTTCACCTCGAGCATCCTGGAGCGCCGTCCCGTGAAGCCCCTCGCGAACCGCACCTTCGACGTCCTCTGCATGGGCGAGGCCCTGGTCGACTTCCTGCCCGACTCCCGCGCCAAGCGCGTGCGCGACGTCGTCGGCTGGACCCGCTGCCCGGGCGGCTCCCCGGCCAACGTCGCCATCGGGCTCGCCCGGCTCGAGGCCCGCTCGGCCTACGTCGGCGTGGCCGGCGACGACGAGTTCGGCCACTTCCTCAAGGAGGCGCTGCGGGCGGAGGGCGTCGACGTTCGCGCCATGCGGCTGACGAGCGAGGCGCGCACCGGCCTGGTCTTCATCACCCTCGACGAGAAGGGCGAGCGCTCGTTCACCGACTACCGCAAGCCCTCGGCCGAGCTGCTCCTCTCGCCGGACGACGTGCGCGCCTTCGACCTCTCCGACACGCGCGGCGTGCACCTCGTCGCCAACTCGCTCCTGCGGCCGGAAGCGGCGGAGGCGGCGCGGGTGCTCTTGCGCACCGCGCACCAGGAGGGCTGCCTGACGAGCTGCGATCCCAACCTGCGGTGCTCCTTCTGGGACGACCCCGCCCGGCTGCGGGCGCTCATCGCCGAGTCCTCCGCAGCTCGACGTACTCAAGCTGGCCGACGACGAGATCGAGTTCGTCACCGGCGAGTCGGATCCCTCCAAGGCGCTGCGGGTCCTGGCGGATAAGGGCGTGCGCCTCCCGGTCGTCACGCTCGGCCCCAAGGGCGTGGTGGCGCTGCACCAGGGGCGCTTGTTGGAAGCGAGCGCACCCAAGGTCGAGGTGGTGGACCAGACCGGCGCCGGGGACGGCTTCGACGCCGGCCTGCTCGCCTCGCTGACGGCCCACCTGCGCAGCGGATCGCGCTTCCAGGACCTGACCGGCGAGCAGGTGAGCGAGGCGATGGCCTTCGGCTGCAAGGTCGGCGCTCGGGTGGTGACCCGGCTGGGAGCGGTCGCGGGGCTGCCGCGCCGCAGCGAGCTCCGCTGAGATGGGGGGCGGCCGGCTTCCACGCCGGCCGGCTCCGCAGAAACGACGCTCACCCGCCTTCGGGCGGGCAGGTGCCGCTCTTGGGCGCGCAGGACCGGTCGTACTCCTTGGGCCAGCCGGTGACCGGGTCGGCGCAAAGGCGCATCGGCTCGGGCTCGTTCTCCACGGTGAACTGCTTGCAGTCCGAGTCCGACGGGCAGTAGTTCGACGACGTGCAGTCGTAGATGACGCCGCCGCAGTCGTAGCCGCTGGGGCAGTCGTCGTCGGAGGTGCAGCGCACGCCGCAGAAGGTGTCCTGCTGTCCCTCGGCGATGAAGGTCAGGCAGACGCCGTCGGGGCCGCAGTCCTCGCCGAAGCTGCCGCAGTGGGCGCAGTGGTTGGGGTCGTCGGGCGGGACGCAGGTTCCCGTGGACTTCTGGCACATCATCCCCAGCGGGCAGAACTGGTTGTCGAGGCAGAAGTCGGCGCACTGGCCGGCCTGGCAGGACTTCTTGAGCGGGCAGTCTTCGTCGCGCCGGCAGCCGGCCACGCAGGTCCCGTCCGTCTTGCGGCAGATCTGGCCGAAGGGGCAGTGCTCGTCGAGCGTGCAGGGACCCTTGGGCTTGCAGGCCTCGATGGTGGTGTCGCAGAACATCTTCGTCGGGCAGTCGGCGGTGGAGGTGCAGCCCGTCAACGACTGGCAGAAGCCGGCCGAGTTGCAGAACGTGCCGGCCTTGCACGGCGTGTCGTCGTGGCAGATGCAGCGCCCGGACACCGGGTCGCAGTACAGGTTCTCGGCGCAGGCGCTGTCGTCCTGGCAGACGCAGCGGTCCTTGGCCTCGTCGCGCACGAAGCCCGAGGGGCAGCAGGCCGAGGCGACGCAGACGCAGGCGCGCATGCCCGACTTGTAGGCGTAGTTGGTCGGGCAGCAGCTGTCCTTGGCGCAGATGCACTGCTTCTGCTGCGGGTCGTACTCGAAGTCGCGCGGGCAGCAGCTGTCGCCCGAGCAGCGGCAGGTCTGCGACTCGGCGTCGAAGGTGAAGTCGCGCGGGCAGCAGGTGTCCTGCTGGCAGCGGCAGCGCGCGCTCGCGGTGTCGAAGTCGAAGCCGGCGGGGCAGCAGTCCTGGGCGGCGCAGGCGCAGTTGGCGAGCTTGTCGTCCCAGGCGTAGCTCGCCGGGCAGCAGGCGGAGGCGCCGCAGACGCACTGCCGCGTGGCCCGGTCGAAGGTGTAGCCCTCGGGGCAGCACGAGTCGCCGTTGCACTCGCACAGCCCCTCGACGCAGACGTGGTCCACCGGGCAGCCACCCTCGTCGGCGCAGAGGCAGCGGCCGTCGTCGAGCGCGAAGTGCTCGGGGCACTCGGGAGCGAGCTGGGTGCGCGCGCAGCCGGACAGGGCGAGCGCGGCGAGCGCCGCCGCGACCACGGCCGGGCGCAGGGCGGGGCAGGGGGGACGGAGGGCGGTGCTCATCTAGGGGCCCTCCGCGATGGCGTAATAGATCTGGATGTACGAGCCGGGCGGGGGCACGAAGTCGCCGGCGAAGGCGATGCTGTTGGTGTCCGCGCGGTACTCCCAGCCGTTGACCGGGTGCTGCGGGACGTAGGCCGAGTCGACGGTCACGTAGATCGTGGCCGGGTCGGGCTTGAGGGTCAGCGGGAAGATGCGCCGCAGGGTGTTGAGCGCCTGGGCCAGCCGGACGAGCGAGTCCTCGAACGAGTCGTCGCAGATGCTGGCGAAGACGCCGCCGGTGCGCCGGGTCATGTCCGCCAGCCGGAAGGCCGGGTCCGCCTTGGAGCCGAAGTAGCTCTCCTCGCCGGGCGGGTAGCAGCCGTCGGGCAGGGTGCCGCCGATGGCCGAGAAGCTGATGAGCGTCTCGTAGCCCGGGCCCTTCACGCTGCGCAGCCAGCGCGAGAAGTAGGCGGTGCCGCCGAAGCACTGGTCCTCGCCGTCGGAGACGACGATGACCGCCAGCGCCGCGCCGGGCCGCACGAAGCCCGGGTTCTTGTTCAGCTTGGGGTCGAGCGCCGCCACCATGGCGTTGAGCCCCTGCTGCCACCTCTTGCGCGACGAGGGGAAGGTGGTGTTGGCGCGGAAGACCTCGCGGGGATTGGGCGTGTCGTTGTCGATGATCTTGACGTGGTAGGGCGGCTCGGCGCGCAGCACGCCGCGCTCGCCTTCACTGGACATGTCGGTGCTGGTCACGCCGATCTGGAACTTGGTGCGCAGCTGGACGAGGGTGGAGATGAAGTGGTCGAAGTTGTCGGCCAGCGAGGTGCGCTGGTTGGCCATCGAGCCGGTGGTGTCCACGATCCAGAGGATGTCGACCACCCCGTCGCCCTGCTTGTACTCGTCGACCTGGGTCGCGGCGAGCGAGGTGGGGTCGCGCAGGATGACGCGCGAGACGATGGACTGGTCGACCTGCGGCGGCGCGATGGCGACCGGCGCGAGCTTGGGCGGGGCGACCGTGGGCTGGACCTCTCCGCCGACGATGGAGCCTGAGGCGTGGTCACAGGCGGCCGCGGCGAGGAGGACGAGGAGGGCAGGGAGGACTTGGCGGGAAAACACGATGCGGCAGGGTAGCACGCGGGCCCCGCCCGGCGCGACGGGACCAAGGGGTGGCAGGGGTAGCGGCCACTGGCGCAGGCGGCTGGAACGAGCACCCGTCGGGGCGCCGGCGATTGCCTCGGTTTCGGGCTCGCGGTTAGAGTCTGCCACCGTGCGCGCCCCCTCTTTCCGAATCCTCCTCGCGGCCCTCGGGCTGCTGGTCTCACCGGCGTGCTCCTCGTGCGTCGACCACCCCGCCGAGCCGGTGACGCTGCGCGTGGTCAACAACCTGGACCACGACGTCTTCGTCGCCGACGAGTTCGAGCAGCTGGGCCTGACGGTGATGCGTGACCAGGGCACCGGCGACTGGAAGCCGATGGCGGAGTTCGCCACCTGCGACTGCCAGGAGTGCTCCGTCGCCTGCGACGCCTGCCAGTGCCCGCAGAAGCCGCTGTGGATCAAGCGGATCCCTTCCAAGAAATCGGCCGAGAGGGTCTGGCAGGGCGAGTACCGCGGCGACGACAAGGTCAACTGCTACAACGGCGACGTGAAGGTGTGCCTGGGCGACCGGCTGGCGGCGCAGCCCGGCCGGTACCGGCTGATGCTCTGCTACGCCTCCAGCGTCCCGGGGGCGCCGGCGACTGGCGACCGCTTCGAAGGGACGATGCCCACCGACGCCAACCAGCTCGACTGCGGCTCGGCCATCTACTTCGAGATCCCCTCGAGCGACCCCATCGTCATCCAGACCGACGAGCCCCCTGGCTGCCGCGGGCCGCAGGACTGCCCCACCGACCAGATGTGCCTGTCCGGCCAGTGCTCGGCCACCTGCCTGCCCAACCTCGTCCCCAAGATCGGCGGGGACTGGACGGTGGAGGTGGGCCAGCCCGACAACTTCGGCTTCTTCAAGGTCACTGACGGCGCCAACGGCGCGAAGATCTACAAGGGGACCGGCACGGTCGACAACGCCCGCTACACCAGCGGCACGACCAACCTCTCCCTGACCCGAACCGAGAACGGCATCGACCTGACGGCCTCGCTCTACTACACGCTGCCCGCCAAGCGCGCCCTCCCGCTGCTCAAGGGCGACGAGGTGGAGGTGACGGTGGTCGACTACGTCTCGGGCACCCGTAAGATGTCCCGCGGCATCTCCATCAAGCGCGCCGGCAAGCTCGCGCTGGCGGCGGACAACGGCTACGACGGGCCGGCCCTGGATGCGGCCGCCACGCTGCCGTTCACGGTGAGGGCCGAGAACGACGTCTTCGCCTGCGAGGCGGCCGACTGCGGCAAGCGGCTGCACCGCTACTTCCAGGTCGGGGGCGGCGCCCAGGACCTGGTGCTCGAGGCCGGAAACTTCGGCACGGTCAAGTCCGGCAGCGACACGTACGAGGTGGTCTCGGTCGCCAACTACCGCGACGAGGTCGACGGCTGCGGGCCTAGGCCGATGACGCCCTACGTGATACTCCTGCAGGACCTCTAGCGGCCCTCAAGCACCGCAGACCCTTCTTCGGAGGACATCGATGCGTCGCCCCCACGTCTCTCGCGCGGAGATCGGCGAGAACAAGCTCCTGAACCTCGTCTGGCTCTCGCTGCTTCTGACCGGGGTCTACTTCGGCATCATGTACATCCCGGCGTACACCGAGCGCTGGAACGTCAAGAGCCTGCTGCAGGACGTGGCCAACAACAGCTGGCGCAACTTCGACGAGGACAAGACCCGCCAGGGCCTGATCGCGCGCGTCAAGGAGGAGTACGGCAAGGACGGCAAGAACCTCTTCGTCCTCGACACCGAGAACGTCGTCGTCGACAACAACGAGACGACCAAGCGGCTGACCGTGGGCATCACCTGGACGCGCATCATCCCGTACCCGTTCCTGACGGGTAAGCAGGTGCAGAAGGTCTTCACCCAGAAGTACTCGGTGGATACCCGGCCCGTGAAGTACGACTGAGCGACCTCGTGCTGAGTCCTGAGCGGGGTGCCCGCATGCCCCAGAGCTCCACCGCCCAGCCCCAGTTCCAGCCGATCCCCTCGCGCCGGTTCGGCTCCTACCGGATCGTCCGTCGCCTGGGCGAGGGCGGGATGGCGGTGGTGTTCCTGGCCGAGGCGGTCGACGAGCGCGGCAACCTGCTGCCCGTCGCCCTCAAGTTCATGAAGCCCCGCATCGGCTGCGGGGAGGTCGACGCCTCCGACCTGTTCGCCACCGAGGCCGACGTGATGGGGCTGTTGCGCCACCCCAGCCTCGTCAACCTCTACGAGGTGGGCAAGCACACCGAGACCTTCTACTTCGCCATGGAGTACTGCCCGGGCGGCGACCTGGAGGCGCTGCTGACCGCGCTGGACTGGCAGCAGCGCAGCTTCCCGCCCTCGGTCGCGCTGCAGATAGGCATCCAGCTGCTCGAGGCGCTGGCCTACGTCCACCAGGCCCAGGGCGTGCGCGGCACCTCGCTGGGGCTGGTCCACGGCGACGTCAACCCGGCCAACGTCTTCCTGAGCTTCACCGAGAACCGGCCCAAGCTCGGCGACTTCGGCGTGGTCTCCAGCACCGCGCTCGGCGGCGGGCTCCCCGAGGGGATGGCGGCGGGCAAGCTGCACTACCTGTCCCCGGAGCAGGCCTTGGGCAAGCCGCTCACGCCCCAGTCCGACCTCTTCAGCGTGGGCGTGCTGATGTTCCAGCTCCTGCTCGGGCAGCGGCCTTTCGACGGGCCGGACACGGACACCATCCTGGGCAAGATCGTCTCCGGCCGCTTCGATTTGCCGAGCGGGGTCTCGAGCGGGCTCGCGGCCATCTTCGAGAAGGCGCTCGCCAAGAACCCGAAGAACCGCTACCCGACCGCCGGGGCCTTCGCCGGCGACCTCTTGCGCTACCAGCTCGACTCGGGGATGCAGGTCCTGCCCCGCGCGTTGCGCGAGCTGTGCGAAGAGGCACTCCAGATCCTCACCTAGCGCGGGTTCCATTGAAGCGTGCCGTGCCGCGGGTTAGTTAGCGGCGGGAGGACGCCCATGGAGATGGACCTCGAGGTCGACTTCGAATTCCCCGCCGCGCACCGCCTGCCGCTCTACGAGGGCCCGTGCGTGCGCATGCACGGCCACAACTACAAGCTCCGGGTGATCATCCGCGGCCAGCCCGACCCGCGGACCGGCATCCTCATGGACTTCGAGGACATCCGCAAAGCGGTGCTGCAGCACGTCGTCGGCGTGCTCGATCACCAGACGCTCAACGACTTCATCGAGAACCCGACCGCGGAGAACGTGGTGCGCTGGGCCTGGGAGAAGCTGGACGGAAAGCTCGCGGGGCTGCACGAGGTCCGGCTCTGGGAAAACCCTTCCTACTGCGTGGCATACCGGCGAAGCTCTGGGGCCTGATTTCCACCCGTGAGGACGTCGATGCCCAAGCACCCGAAGAAGCCCCAGCCACCCGCCTGGACCGAGGTTCGTGCCCCCAGCTTCGAGGGCATGCAGAAGGCGGTGCGGGACTTCCTGGTCGCCGCCGGCCTCGACCCGGACAAGCACCGCGACCTGGGGATGACGCCGGAGCTGGTGGCCCGCGCCTGGGCCGAGGAGTTCATCGACGGCTACATGACCGACCCCCGCGAGATCCTCGCGGAGCGGATGCCGGCGCCCAAGGGCAAGGGCCGCGAGATGGTGGCGCTGACCGGGCTCGACTTCCAGAGCAGCTGCCCGCACCACCTGCTGCCCTACGGTGGGACCGCCCACGTGGCCTACCTGCCGGGCAAGGACGTCATCGGCTTCGGCCAGATGGTGCAGCTGCTCGACTGCCTGGGGCACCGGCTGGTGCTGCAGGAGGACCTGGCCCGCTCCGTCGCTGACACGCTGATGCAGGTCATCGGCGCGCGGGGCGTCGGCGTGATCCTCGAGGCGAAGCAGGCCTGCCTGGCGCTGCGCGGCGGACGTCGCTCGAGCTCGAAGGCCATCGCCGAGGCCTGGGCCGGAGACTTCGCCGAGAGCGCCGAGCTGCGCGAGCGGTTCCTGGCGGCGATTCGAACGAGGGCGTGAGCGCTTGGGGCGCCTGACCGGCCAGACCGCGCTCGTCACCGGAGCCTCCAAGGGCATCGGAAGGGCGTGCGCGCTGGCGCTGGCGGCCGAAGGCGCGGGCGTGGGGCTCGTCGCGCGCCACCAGGAAGGGCTCGAAGCGGTCCTGCAGGAGATCGAGCGCGCTGGCGGCCGGGGATTCGTCGCCGCCGCCGACGTCTCCGACGAGGCGCGAGTGGCGCCGGTCTTCGATCAGGTCGAGCAGCGGCTGGGCCCGGTGTCGATCCTCGTCAACAACGCCGGCACGCTGGAGAAGGGCAGGGTCGCAGAGCTGCCGACCGAGGCCTTCGATCGCACGATGGACGTCAACCTGCGCGCTCCGTTCCTGTGGGCCCGCGAAGCCGTGCGGCGGATGGTGCCGCGCAGGCGGGGCCGCATCCTCTTCGTCTCGTCCATCAGCTCGACGCTGGGGACGCCCGGCGCCAGCGCCTACAACGCCAGCAAGTGGGCGCTCAACGGCCTCATCAAGAGTCTGGCCGAGGAAGCTCAAGGGCACGGGCGTCCTGGCGATGGGCGTCTCGCCCGGCTCGGTGGACACCGAGATGCTCGCCAAGGCGGGCTTCCCGCCGGCGATGACGCCCGAAGACGTGGCGGTGGTCGTCCGGTTCCTGGCGACCGAGGCGCCGCTGGCGATGCAGGGCAGCATCGTGGAGATGTTCGGCGACCAGTAGCCCATCCGGGGAAGGCCGTGTAGCGTCCGGCCGGCTCGAGCATCCCAACGCGAGGGAGTCTTCGTGAACGCGACCGAAATGGCACGCCGGCCCGATGCCGGCGATTCGAAGGCAGCGCTGCTGGAGGAGCTCGCCAAGGCTCTGGGCGAGAAGAAGCTGCTGCGCGACGCCGACCGCCTGGAGGACTACTCGAAGGACGAGTCCGATACCGGCCTGTTCCGCCCTGACGTGGTCGTCTTCGCGGAGAGCACCGAGGACGTGCAGACGGTGATGCGGCTGTGCTCCAAGCACGGCGTTCCGGTCACGCCCTGTGCCGCGCGCACCGGCAAGAGCGGCGGCTCGGTGCCGATCAAGGGCGGGGTGGCGCTCTCCACCGAGCGGATGCAGAAGATCAAGGAGATCTCGGTCGAGGACCTGGTCTGCGTGGTCGAGCCGGGCGTCGTGACCGAGGCGCTGATGAAGGCGGTGGAGGAGAAGGGCCTGTTCTATCCGCCCGACCCCAACAGCCTCGACATGTGCACCCTGGGCGGCAACGTCGCCGAGAACGCCGGCGGGCCGCGGGCGCTCAAGTACGGCGTCACCCGCGACTACGTGCTGGGGCTGGAGCTGGTCCTGCCCAGCGGCGAGCTGTTGCGGATGGGGAAGCGGACCATCAAGGGCGTCGCGGGCTACGACCTGACCGCCTTCGTCGTCGGCTCCGAGGGCACGCTGGGCGTCATCACCGAGATCACCCTGCAGCTGGTGCCCAAGCCCCGCGAGGTGGTGACCGCGCTCATCACCTTCGAGACGCTGGACGGCGCCGCCAGGGCCATCACCGCGGTGCTCGCCGCCGGCATCCTGCCGCGCACGCTGGAGCTGATGGACGAGATGAGCGTGAAGGCGGTGGACGGCAAGGGCTTCAACTTCCCGGCCGGGACCAAGGCCGCCGTCATCTTCGAGGTCGACGGCAACGCACAGGAGCCGTTGTTCGAGGAGATGGGCAAGGCCGCGGAGATTCTGCGAGCCGTTCGGGGTCAAGGAGACGCTGGTCGCCCAGAACGAGGCCCAGCGCCGCGACCTGTGGTCCGCGCGCCGGCAGGTCTCGACGGCTCTGCGGCAGATCAAGCCGCTCAAGGTGAGCGAGGACATCGCGGTGCCGCGCTCGAAGATCCCCGCGATGATCGAGCGCACGCACCAGCTGGGTCGCGAGCACGACGTGCTGGTCGCCACCTACGGCCACGCCGGGGACGGCAACCTCCACGCCAACTTCCTCTACCAGACCGAGGAGGAGCGGAAGCGCGTCGACGCCGCGGTCCACCAGATGCTCAAAGAGTGCATCGCCATGGGCGGGACCATCACCGGCGAACACGGCATCGGCATCGCCAAGAAGGAGTTCCTGCCGCTCGAGCAGTCGCCTTCGCTCATCGAGCTGCAGCGCAAGCTCAAGAAGGTGTTCGACCCGCAGGGCATCTTGAACCCCGGCAAGATCTTCGACTGAGCCCCAGGGAGCCGACCATGTGCACGCTCCTGCTGGCCCACCGGATCTTCCCCGGCGCCCCGCTGGTGGTCGCCGCCAACCGGGACGAGATGCTCGCGCGGGCCTCGGCGCCGCCGGCGCTGGTCCAGGGCGAGCCCCGGGCGCTGATGCCCAAGGACCTGGTCGCGGGCGGCTCCTGGCTGGGACTCAACGAGCGCGGGCTGTTCGTGGGCATCACCAACCGCGCCGGGCAGCCGCCGGACAAGAGCCGCAAGTCGCGCGGCGCGCTGGTCGTGGAGGCGCTCAAGGCGCCGGACGCGGCGACGCTGCACGAGCGGCTCGCGGGTCTCGACGCCCACCGCTACAACCCGTTTCACCTGCTGTACTCCGACGGCGCGAAGGCCTTCGTCACGTGGTGCGACGGCGCCAAGGTGCGCCAGCAGACGCTGGAGATGGGTCTGCACGTCATCACCGAGCGGTCGATGGGCGGCGACGACCGCGGCCGCACCGAGCGGCTGCGACGGCTCTTCGAGGAGAAGCTCGCGAGGAAGCCTCCGGAGCTCGAACCGTTCAAGGCGCTGCTGACGCTGCACGGGCCCGAGGGCGACCCGCTCGGCGGCAGCTGCGTCCATGCCGACGTGATGGGCTATGGCACGCGGTCAGGGTTCGTCTACCTCGGCGGCAATACGCCGCGGGCGTGGTGGATGGAAGGGCACCCGTGCGAGGCCAAGGCGCACGACCTGCGCGGCATGGTGGAGGAGCTGTACGCGGGGAAGGTGCCGAACCCGGGCTGAGGCGGATGCAGAATCCTCTGACTCTGACGCTCGCCGACGGTCCCGCCTTCCCCCCTGACGAGTACTTCGCGGAGTGAATCGCGGCCGCAAGTCATGTCACAAAGTAGCTGCCTATCTTAGCAAGGTCCGGAGCGGGCTCCGACGACTCCGCTACTCCGGCTGCATCGCGGCGTTGAGCGTGAAGGAGCCCTGCAGCGGCACCTTCACCTCCTGCTTGAACTTCTTGAACCCGCGCTTCTCGATGACCACCGTGTGCGTGCCGGCGTTGAGCTCCACCGACAGCGGAGCTTGGCCGCGGTTGCGGTTGTCGATCATGACCGTGGCCGGCGGCGCGTCGGCAGGGGAGACCAGGACCTTGAGCTCGCCGGTCATGCCCATCACCGCGACGTCTGGCTGCGGGGCCGTGCCGGGATTGGTCGCGGGCCGCGTGCCGGGGTTCTTGGGCCTCGCGACCTTGCCGCCGGAGAAGAGCGTCTTGATCTCCGCCCAGCCCTTCTCCTTGCGCAGCCCGTCGAGCATCTCGTCCGACTCGAGGACCTCCAGCTCGACACCGCCGCGCTCGTGCAGGACCTTCAGCTCGCCGAACGCCTCGTCGTAGAGCTTCTGCGCCGCGTAGCCGCGCACCAGGAACATCCGCGCGTCGGGATGGCTGGAGTCCGACTCGAGCACGCGGCCGAAGGCGCGGTTGGCGTCCTTGTATTCCTTGAGCGAGAAGTGGGCGAGCGCCTTGTAGTACTGCAGCGTCGCGTTCTTCGGGTCCAGCTCCTCGGCCAGCAGGTAGCGCTGGAGCGCGTAGTCGTAGTTCTTGCTCTTGGCGTACTCGAGGCCCTCGGCCATCAGCTTCTTGGCCTTCTCCTCGTTGGTCTCGGGCGCCTTCTTGGGCTGTTCGGGCTTGGCCGGATTGGTGGGGTTGCCAGGGCCGGTGCCCATCGGCTTGAGCCCCAGGTCGGGCTTGTTCAGGTCCGCCTTCTCGGCCTTCGCGGCTTCCTTCTTCACGAACCAGTAGCCGCCGTAGCCCAGGCCTCCGAGCACGCCCAAGATCAGCACCGCGCTGAAGAAGCCGCCGCCGCTCTTCTTGGCCTCAGCCGGAGGGGCCGCGGGAGTCTCGGCCGTCTTGGTCGGCTGCTTGTAGGCCGGCGTGGGCTTGGTCGCGACCGCGACCTGCGCGGGCTCGGGCTCCTCGACGGGCTCCTCTTCCTCCTCCTCGTACTGCTCCTCCTCTTCCTCGGCTTCCTCGAGGCTGTCCGTCTCGGAGGGAGGCGGCGCGAAGGCGTCCTTGATGGCCTGCGCGAACTCGTCGGCGGACTGGAAGCGCTCCTCCGGCTTCTTGGCCAGCGCCTGGAGGACGACGTCGCCCAGGGCCTCGGGCAGGTCGGGCACCACGTCGCAGGGGTTGGGGGCCGGCTTGCGCAGGTGCATCTCGATGATGCGCCGCGCGTTGTCGGCCTCGAAGGGGGCCTTGCCGGTCAGGCACTCATAGAGCAGCACGCCCACCGCGTAGAGGTCGGCGCGGTGGTCGAGCTTCTTGCCCAGCGCCTGCTCGGGCGCGAGGTAGTGGGGCGTGCCCATCACCACGCCGACGCGGGTCAGCCCCTGGGTGCTCTTGGCGTCCTTGAGGATGCCGAAGTCGAGGATGGTGGTCTTGCCGTCCGGGCCCAGGAAGATGTTGCCGCTCTTGATGTCGCGGTGGACGTAGCCCTTGGAGTGGATGAAGCCCAGGCCCGCGAGCAGCTGCCCGAAGATGGGGGCGATCTGCTCGAGCGGCAGCGGCCCCTTCTGCTGCTTGAGGTGGCGGGCCAGGCTCTGCCCCTCGAGGTACTTCATCACGATGAACGGGCGGCCGAAGTGCTGGCCGACCGCGTACACCAGGACGACGTTCGGGTGCTCGAGCTTGGCGGTGCCCTTGGCCTCACGCTCGAAGCGGGCGACGAACTCGTGGTCGTTGCACAGGTCGGGCGCGAGGATCTTGATGGCGACCTTGCGGTCTAGCGACTGGTCGTCGGCGACGTAGACCGAGCCCATGCCGCCCTGGCCGACCTTCTTCTCGATCTTCCACTTGCCCTCGAGCAGGTCGCCGATTCTGATCGGCGCGGCCGCCTCGTCGGGGTCGGGCGGGACGGACGCTCCGCAGAACTTGCAGAAGCGGCTGGCGTCGTCCAGCGTCTGGCCACAGTTGCGGCAGTTCACCCTAGAAGGCTCCGTTCGGGGTGTGGGGCACCAAGAGGGCGAAAACTATAGCGGAACACGGCTCGCTCGTCGCTGGCTCACATGCAGCACAGCGAACCCGTCCAGTGCTCCGAGGCGCTCGAGCACGCCGAGGCGGTTCCGGGGACGCAGCTGCTCACGCCGTCGACGCAGCACTGGGCGCCGGTCCAGTGCTCGACCGAGCTGGTGCATTCTCCCGCCGTGCCGTCGACGCAGAGGCTGACGCCGTCCACGCAGCACTCGGCGCCGGTCCAGTGCTCGACCGAGCTGGTGCATTCCCCCGCCGTACCGTCGACGCAGAGGCTGACGCCGTCCACGCAGCACTGGCGGCCGGTCCAGTGCTCGACCGAGCTGGTGCATTCCCCCGCCGTGCCCTCGACGCAGAGGCGGACGCCGTCGACGCAGCACCGGGCGCCGGTCCAGTGCTCGACCGAGCTGGTGCATTCCCCCGCCGTGCCCTCCACGCAGAGGCTGACGCCGTCGACGCAGCACTGGCGGCCGGTCCAGTGCTCGACCGAGCTGGTGCATTCCCCCGCCGTTCCGTCGACGCAGTCGGAGACGTTCTCGACGCAGCATCGGCTGCCGGTCCAGTGCTCGACCGAGCTGGTGCATTCCCCCGCGGTGCCGTCGGAGCAGAGGCTCACGCCGCGCACGCAGCACGACGATCCGGTCCACTGCTCGACCGAGCCTCGAGCAATCACTGGCGGTGCCTGGAACGCAAAGGGTCCCTCCATCCGAACGGTAGACCGTCCCCGCGTCCGCGCCCGGCGCGCCGGCATCCGCAGGCGCGGACCCAGGGCACATCGTCGTGGTCTCCGTCGCGGCGCAGGTGGCGACAGCGGAGGCGCACACCCCGTCCACGCACAACGCCGCGAGGTACCGCCACGGCCCCGCCGAGCAGTCGCAGCAGGCCGGGGCGCAGTCCGCGTACGACGAGCAGGACTGCCCAGCGCCGCGCGTCCCGGTCAGGTTCGCGGGCGCGGTGGGGCAGCTCCCGTTGACCTGCTCGGTCCTGGAGGAGGACGAGCCCGGTCCGGCGTCGCCGGCCGCACCGACGTCCGTGCCGCCGAGGCCGATGCCGTTCGTCGGGCACGCCGCGCAGCAGAGCGCAGCGCAGAGAAGGGCTGTGGGTCGCAAGAGCTGCCTCCAGATCAAAGCTGCGGGCTCACCGGCCGATGGCGTCGCGCAGCCGGCGGGTGAGCACCTTGATGACGCCCTGCGAGATGGCGTGCTTGTCGGCCATGATCTCCTGGAAGTCCTCCCGGGAGATCTTGAGCAGGGTCACGTCGGTGAGGGCGGTGACGGTGGCGGAGCGCGGCTCGGCGTCGAGCAGGGCCATCTCGCCGAAGCATTCGCGCATGCCCAGCTCGGCGATGGCCTTCTCCTTGCGGTGCACCTTCACCCGGCCGTCGAGCACCACGTAGAGCGCGTCGCCCACCTCGCCCTCGACCACCACGTCCTCGCCGGTGTCGCGCGCTTCTTCGTTGGTGATGAGCGCGATCTGCGCCAGGTCCTCGCCGGGGATCTGCGAGAACAGATCCACCGACTTGAGGAAGAGCACCTTCTCGACCGTGGTGATCATGCGCCTCGTGCCTCGCCCAGGGGGGCCAGCTGCGCCGCCTCGAGCATCTTCTTCGCGCGCTCGCGGACCGCCGCCGCCTCGTCCTTCGTCCGCCGCTCGATGTCGCGCAGCAGCTCCTTGAGCGGGACCTGCTTGCCCAGCGCCGCCAGGCACGCCTCGCGCACCACCGACGACGGGTGGTCCAGGTTGTCGTGCATCGCCTTCTTCAGCGACGGGTCGTAGCTCTCGCCGGCCAGGTAGAGCGCGCAGGCGCGCACCCAGGCGCTGTCGTCCGAGAGCAGGTCGCGCAGCCGCGCCACCGGGTCGTCGGTCTTGAGCGGGAAGTCCTCGGCCGCCGCCCGCAGACGCGCGTCGCGGGCCAGGTCCTCGATGAGCGGGAAGAGCCGCTTGCGCAGCTGGCGCTCGAGCACGTTGTCGAGCAGCTCGACCACGTTGGCCCTGCGCCGCGCGGCGTCCGCCGCCGAGGCCTCGTGGAAGGTGGCGTAGATGAGCTCGAACTCGGCCTCGGGGTTGAGGATGCCCAGCAGGGTGAAGATGCGCTGCACGCCGGCGTCGACCTTCTCCTGCAACGCGCTCGCGAGCAGCGCCTCGGCCGCCTGGGGGCCCGCGCGAGGCGTGCGCGAGGTCGGCGGGCCGGAGAGCTTGAGCGCCTCGGCGCAGGCCAACGCGTGGTAAGCCCGCTCGAGCTCGTGATCCACCGCGCGGACGATGGCCTTCTTGTCCACGGTCAGCCCGCGGCGGCGGCGCAGGGCCCGGCGCAGGGCCTTGAACAGGCTGCGGCGCACCGTCTCGTCGGCGTCGGTCAGGTGGTTGGTCAGCGCCGAGACGGCGTGGGCGGTGCCCAGCGCGCCGAGCACGCGCGGGACCTGGCGGCGCACGCCGGCGTCCTCGAGCGGGTTGTCGAGCACGCGCTCCAGCGTCGACTCGATGCCGGTGCCGTAGGCGGCGAGCGCGTCGGCGGCGTCGGAGGCGGTCTCCTCCTTGGCCAGCTTGTAGATGAGGGTGGTGACCAGTTCGGGGCTCTTGAGCTGTCCGGCCGCGGCGATGGCTGCTCGGCGGACCTTGAGCTCCGGCGCGTTCATCAGCTCCAGCACCGGCTGGTAGAAGTTCTTCACCCCGATGGCGCCCAGCACCTTGGCGGCGTGCTCGCGCATCTCCGGGCTCTTGTCGGCGATGAGGGCCTTGAGCGCCTCGGCGGCGGAGAGGACGCCGTCCAGGCCGCCGTAGCGGATCATGCTGCCGATGGCCGCGGCGCGGACCTGGGGCGCCGGGTCCTTGAGGAACTCCCGGACGCTCTTGACCGCCTTGTCGCGGCCGATGGAGCAGAAGGCCTCGATGGCCGCGGCGCGGACGCTGGGCTCCTGGTCCTCGAAGAGCTTGAAGGCGGCGTTGCCGTAGGCCAGCGAGGCGCTCTTGCCCAGGTGGTGGACCGCGGCGATGCGCACCTCGGCCGAGGGCGAGCGCAGGAGCTTGGCCACCTGCTCGTCGACGTTGCCGACCGTGGTGTGCGGGAGCAGCTCCAGGGCGTTGAGCGCCTCGCGCGGGTCCTCCGACTCGAGCGCCTTGAGCAGCACCCGGGTCGTGGCCCCGTCGCTGATCCGGTGACGGGCGGACTCGAGGTCGAGCCGGCGCCGGCGAAGGGTGTCCTGCAGCGTCTTGACGTACTCGCCGCGCAGCCGGAAGACGATCAGGCCCCAGCCGAGGCAGGCGATGGCGCTGGCCACCGAGACCGGGATGACCGAGTCCTTGAAGTCGCTGGACTTGTAGGCGAGCAGCATCAGGCCGGAGCCGGCGATGGCGGCGGGCTTGATGACGCCGTCGATGAAGCCCTTGGCGCCGGCGCGGGCGGCGGCGGCGACCGGCAGGTAGAGCAGCTGGGTGGTGGCGTCGTTGATGGTGTAGCGGAAGACGAATTCGCTGCCCTTGGTGAAGGTGGCGGTGGCCAGCACCGGCCAGAGCAGCATCCCCACCGAGCCGAAGCCCAGGAAGAAGGGGAGGATGGCCAGCGCGGCGATGACCCCGAAGCGGCCCAGCACCCGCGAGGTGCCGAAGAACTGCATCAGCAGCGCGAGCCCGCCGGTCACCGCGTAGAAGTTGCCGAAGAAGGCGGCCAGCGCGTCCTTGGGGTAGCTCGCCGCGGCGATGGTCTTGAACTGGAAGTCGATGAGGGTCGTCGACAGGAAGGTCAGCGCCGAGAGCCCGGCGATGAGCTTGAGGTGCATCGACGAGAGCGCGCGCACCGGGCTGGGCTTGGCGCTGCGCGCGGCGGGGCGGGTGATGGCCGCGGCGCGCAGCGGCATCCGCTTGCCCAGGCGCAGCGCCACCACCGCCACGCCGAAGAGCAGCGCCATGCACAGGAAGATGAGGTTCTCGGCGCCGACCCGCTTGGCGAGCACGCCGACCGCGGCGCCGAGCACGATGTTGGCGAGCGTGCCGCCGGCGCCGATGGAGCCGAACAGGCGCTTGGCGTCCCGCGAGTTGAACAGGTCGTTGGCCAGGGTCCAGAACTGGATGATGGTCAGCCCGCCGTAGACCTCGACCAGCACGTAGAGGGCGCTGAAGACGTGGTTGCCCAGGTCCCAGCTGGTCATCAGCCGGACGACGAGCAGCAGGGCGGCCGACGCCAGGGCCACCAGCGCGGCCAGGTGATCGCGGCGGATGCGGTCGGCGAGGCGCGTGTAGAAGAGGCCGACCACCGCCACCGCGCAGGCGCTGGCGACGTACATCCACGGCAGTTGGTCCTTGGTGCCGTGGGCCAGGAAGAGGGCGTCGCGCACCGAGCGGCCGACGATGAAGGCGCCGACCACCAGGAGGTTCTGGAGGAACAGGAGCGAGGTGAGCTTGAGCTCTCCGGGGCGGATCTGAAAGAGCGCCTCGAGGATGCGATCGCGACGCTCGTGGTTCATCGGCCCGGCTCGCCTCCCGTGGACGGCCGCCTGACGATGGCCGACCGAAAGAACGCGAGGATGCTAGCAGGCGCAGTCAGGCAGCGGTAGCGGTGCGAGGGCCCTCGCGGCGAGCGCGGGATTGCAGGTATCGTCGGGCCTCGTCCTGGGGGATTGGAGCTCCGCGTGGCCCCCGCCAGCCGCCGCCTGGCAGTCCTGCTCAGCCCCGTGCTGCTGGCCCTCGCGGCGCCGGCCCGCGTGAGCGCCGCCGAGGCTGACGCGGCGGATGCGGGCACGGCTGCCAGCGTGGGCGATGCCGCGACCGGCGAGGTCGAGCCTTCGGTCGTCCCCTCCGTGCAGGCGGCGCAACTCGAGCCAGGCTCGATCGTCGTCGACGGCGAAGCGGCGGATCCGGGATGGCGGGAGGCGTCCTGGTCCGAGGGCTTCGTGCAGACGATGCCCGAGGAGGGCAGGCCGGCGTCGGAGCGCACCCGCTTCAAGATCGCCACCGACGGCCGCGAGCTGTTCGTGCTGGTCGAGGCCTTCGACTCGCGGCCGGCCGAGGTGATGGCGATGCTCACCCGCCGCGACCAGGCCAGCACCTCGGACTGGGTCGACGTGCTGCTGGACACGAGCGGGGACAAGCGCAGCGCCTACCGCTTCAAGGTCAACCCAGCGGGCGTGCGCGTGGACGCCCGCATCGGCAGCGACAACGTCGAGGACTCCAACTGGGACGCGGTCTGGCTGGCGCGGGTGGCCTCCTTCGAGGGTGGCTGGCGCGTGGAGCTGGGCATCCCGCTGGGGCAGCTGCGCTGGCCCGACGGGACCCTGCGCTGGGGCGTGCAGGTGATGCGCACCCTGCAGCGCCGCGCCGAGACCGACGTGTTCAGCCCGATGGCGTCCTCGGAGGTCTACCTCCCCAAGCGCTTCGGGAAGCTGCAGCTGCCGCGGCTGCCGACGCCCTGGCGCATGGAGCTCTTTCCATATGCGGGCGTGGGCATCCTCGGCGAGGGCAGCGACTGGGGACCGCTCTGGAACGTGGGGCTCGACGGCCGGGTGGGCCTCGGCTCGGCGTTCACCCTGGACGTCACGGTCAACCCCGACTTCGGGCAGATCGAGGCCGACCCGAGCGAGCTCAACCTCACCGCCTTCGAGACCTACCAGTCGGAGCGGCGGCCGTTCTTCCTGGAGGGCGCGGATCAGTTCCGCTACTCGCTGCTCTTGCAGGACTGGGGCTACGACACGCTCTTCTACAGCCGGCGCATCGGCCGGGCCCCGGAGCGCGACCCCGAGGATTACGGTGAGGTGAAGGCGTCGCCGCAGAGCACCACCATCCTCGGAGCGCTCAAGCTCACCGGGCGCACGAGCGACGGCTGGGCGGTGGGGCTGATGGACGCGGTGACCCAGCCGCAGTTCGCCGATATCGTGGTGGACGGCGACCAGCGCCGGCTGCTGGTCGAGCCGCTGACCCAGATGGCGGTCCTGCGGGTGACCCGCGACTTCCGGGAGGGCCAGACGCAGGTGGGCGTCCTGGCGACGCACCTCTGGCGCCGGCTCGCCTTCGACAGCGCGGGCTTCTTCCCCGAGCAGTCGGCGACCGGCGGCATCGACGTGGAGAACCGGTTTGGCGACTGGCAGCTGACCTTGAAGCTGTACGGCTCGTACCTGCGCGGCACCCCCGAGGCCATCGACCGGGTGCAGCGCTCGTCGGTCCACTACCTCCAGCGTCCGGACGTGAGCCTGGGCTACGACCCGAACGCGACCGAGCTCGCGGGGTGGGGCACCGTGGCGACCTTCGGCAAGTTCACCGGCGCGCCGTTCCGCGGCGCGATCTCGGTCTACACCCGCAGCCCCGGGCTGGACGTGAACGACCTCGGCTACCTGCCGGCGGCCGACGAGCAGAACCTGGTGGCCTGGGCCCAGTACCGCGACGAGACTCCAGGGTGGGGCCACCAGCGCTGGAACGTGGGCCTGGAGATCATGGGCACGCGGACCTTCGAGGAGGAGCTGAACCGGGCGATGGCCGACGTCTACTTCAACTGGACCCTCCCCGAGACGAGCTACCTGTACGCCGGTTTCCTGCACAAGCTCGACTACCTCGACCCGCGGGCGCTGCGCGGCGGCCCGGGGCTGACGCTGCCGGGGCTGTGGAACGGCTGGTTCGGCTTCGGGACCGACGAGCGGCGGGCGTGGACGGTCGGCCTGGACGGCAACTGGACCTACGAGGACGAGGACGCCGGCTACGCGATTCTCCTGTGGCCCTGGCTCAAGGTGCGGCCGCACTCCTCGGTCGACGTGACCCTGGGGCCGCAGTGGCGGCACACGCGCAACAAGCACCAGTGGGCGACCGATCTCGCCGACGACGCCGGGGTGAGCGACCGCTGGTTCGTGGGCGACCTGGAGCGCGACGTGTTCGCCTTCACGCTGCGGGTCAACTGGTCGCTCACCGCCGACCTGAGCCTGCAGTGGTACGCCATGCCCTACGTCACCACCGGCACCTGGGCGAGCTACTCGGAGGTCGTGGCGCCGCGAGCGGGCCGCTTCGCCGAGCGCCTCTCGCAGGTGAGCAGCGGCTTCGCCCACGACGTGCTGGGGCTGACCGACGGGTTCCTCTACGCGCAGGTCCGCTCCAACCTCGTGCTGCGCTGGGAGTTCCAGCAGGGTGCGGCCTTCTACCTCGTCTGGTCGCACGAGCAGACCGATGACCGCGACGATACCGGGCGGCTGTCGTGGGAGGCAGTGGGGCACCTGTCCGACCAGCCTGCGACTGACGTGGTCATGGCGAAGCTCGTCTGGTGGTGGGCGCGGTAGTCTTCCCCGGAGCAAGGCCGACAGCGATGGAAGGGGGCTGCGATGCCGGACGGATACGTCCTCGAGCCGCAAGACATCAAGGAAGCGACGCCAGTCATCCAGGAGCTGCAGCGGCCGGCGAGCTCGCCCCCCGCGGAGCGGCACAGCAACTGGCGCTCCCTCGTGCTCTGGGTGTGCCTCATCGTGCTCTTCGTGGGCCTGTACCAGTACGTACAGATGGCTGGGCCCGAGGCGCGTTCGACGCCGGTGGAGGAGCCTAAGGCGGCCTTCGGCGGGGCCGTCCACGCGCTGCTGCTCGCGGTCGCTGGCCTTGGGGTGGTCGTGTTCGTCCTTGGCGTCGCCTTGAGCCGGCGAGCCTGGAAGAGGCCCCAGACAAAGTGGCTCCCGTCGCTGCGCGAAGACGGGCTCGAGATACGGGCCGGAGGCTTCACCAGCCTCGTCGGTTGGTCCGCCATCCGCAGGGTCGAGGAGAGCCCCGCGAGCATCTTGCTGGAGATCGAGCATTCGGGTTGGCACGTCGTCCCCAAGCGCGGCTTCCTTCCGATGCCTGCGGCCGAGGTCGTCCGCGCGCTTCGCGAGCGAACGGGACAGAAGGCCGCAGGGCCGGTCCTGCTGCTTCCGGAGCAGGAGCACGAGCTTCGAGCCTCCTTCCAGATGTCGGCGGAAGAGGTGGACGAGGCGAGCCGCGGGATGACGCGTCGCTGGTGGCCGTGGGTCTCTGCGCTTCGGCAGACTGGAACGCGGGCTGGAACAGGATTGGTCGTAGCCCTGGTGGGCGCAGTCGCGAGCTTGGCGGCGTCCCTGTCGCTTTGCCTGGGCGGCTACGGCGCGATGTGGGCCGGACTGGTGGTTTTGGACCTCCTCTTCGCGGTCTTCATCGCCCAAGGACTGACGACACCCGGCATGAAGCCGGCCGAGAAGGAGATGCACCGGAGCGTGCGGTTCGAGGTGGCGGTCGACCCCGCGCAGTTCCGCATCGCCTGGCCGGGCCACCGCGTTTGCTTCGACTGGAGCGAGCTTGCAGGCGCGCTGGAAGGCAACTCGGTGTTCGTGCTCTGGACGGCCTTCGCGACCTACTTCGTTCCCAAGCGCTCCTTCGGCACTCAGGCCGAGCTCTCTCGCTTCCGCAACCTGCTCCGAGGAAAGGGAGGTTGATCATGGCATTGGCCGGATTGGTTCTGGCGGTCTGTCTGACCGCAGCTTCCCCAGCTCCGCAGAATGGGGATCTCGAGGTCGGTGCCACTTTGAAGGTCCACTTTGCAAGCGCCGACGAGGCGAAGGCGCTGCTGGGCTCGCCGAATCGCTTCGTCAGCGCGCTCAGCCCGTTCGATCGCTCGGCGCGGCTGGGCACCGACAAGCCCGTCGACCAGGACCGGTTCCTCGCGCACGTGAGGGCCTCGGTGCGCGAGTGGAAGGCCAAGGACCAGGCGAAGGTGTCGGCGGCGCTGCGGGCGCTCCAGGCGCACCTCGACGGGCTGAAGCTGCCGTGGCCCGAGACGGTGAACTTCGTCGCGACCGACGGGAGCGAAGAGGGCGGGGCCGCCTATACGCGTTTGGACGCGGTCGTCCTTCCGCAGCCCTACCTCGCCCAGGAGTCGGAAGAAGGGCTGCGCCGGAGCGTCGCCCACGAGCTCTTCCATGTCCTGGCTCGGCGCAACACCGATCTGCGCGATGCGCTCTATGGCCTGCTCGGCTTCAAGGCGTGCGCGAACGTCCCGTTCCCTGAGGAGCTCGCCGCGCGGCGGCTGACCAACCCGGACGCTCCGGAGAGCCGGCACTTCGTCGAGGTGACGGTGGCAGGGAAGGCGGAGAAGGTCGTCCCGGTGATCTATTCGCGGACGCAGCGGTACGACCCGAAGACCAAGAAGCCGTTCTTCGAGTACCTGGACTTCCGCTTCATGGAGATCACGGTCGCGCCCGATGGCGGCGCGTGCACTCCGAAGCAGGAGAAGGGCCGGGCAGTGCTGGTCGCTCCCGACAAGGTCAGCGGGTTCTTCGAGCAGGTCGGGAAGAACAGCGGCTACATCATCCATCCCGAAGAGATCCTGGCGGACAACTTCGCAATCCTGCTGATGGAGACGAAGGGGGCTCCTTCGCCGGAGGTCCTCGAGCGCATCGGAAAGGTGCTCGCCAAGTACCCAGCGAAAGCTTCTCCGAAGTGACATGCGGGCGTCCGCGGCAAAGGCTCCGATGGTGGCCCGTCGTCGACTCCGTCCAGCAGGTCCACCAAGTCCACTCCGTCCACCGCTCGAGCAAAGTCTGGTGTCCCTAGTGTTTTCCCAGGATTAGGAGCCCCAAAACGGGACATCCCGGAGGGCGCCGAGCGCCTTCCGGGATGCCGTCTATCCGCTTCTGGCTGGCCGTTTACCGACGATTCGCGGGCCTGGCCTGGTGGACTCCTCCGCCGTGGCCGCCACCGTGGTTCCCGCCAGGCTGGCCGCCGCCGTGACGACCACCGCCCTGGTAGCCGCCGCCCTGATGCCCACCACTAGGACGTCCGCCACCCTGGTAGCCACCGTGGAAGCCACCGTTGGGCCGACCGCCACCCTGGTATCCGCCGTGGTGTCCGCCGTTCGGGCGACCGCCATGGTAGCCGCCGCCGTAGCTCGCGCCGCCGCGGTGGACGTTGCCGTAGTGCCGGTAGGCAGGCGCGGGTGAGTGCCGGTAGCCCCAGCTGCCGCCGTAGTAGTGGTTGTGGCGCCAGGCGTAGTGGCTGGGAACGGTGAACCAGGGACGGGCGTACCAGGCGTAGCGGGTGTAGCTGTACGAGCCCCAGTACGGCCGAACGCCGATGCCGTAGATCCAAGGCGCCGTCAGCCAGTGCCAGCCGTAGCTGGGGTAGTAGGCGTAGACGAGCGGGTAGCTGCCGTCGGCGGGAACGTAGGTGTAGGCCTGGTCGTAGGGCTGCCAGAATCCACCCGTACTGGCTCGTGTAGATCCACTGCCCGGCGGGGAGCTGCTGGACCGGAGCCGGGGCGGGTGCGGCGACAGGAGCCATCGGCGCGACCGGGGCTGCCCGCGTCGCCGCAGCGGCAGGCATGGGCGGAGGAGGAAGCTGCTCGGGAGCGGGAGCCGCCGGCTGGGCGTCGACCACCGCCTCGCCTTCGTCGGTCACCGTCTCATCGGATTCGTACTCCTGAGCCAGCGCTGCGCCGGGGCCCACGAGCATCACCAGCACCAGCATTGCCTTCGAGAGCGCCTTCATCGTCGTTCTCCTTCGGCCCTTCCGTCGTCCGTTGCCTGGTTCGATGACACCCGAACCCATTCTTGTGTGCAGCGGTTAAGGGACGGCTCGGCAGGCCTCGGGCTTCAATTCTTGCGGCGCAGGCTCCCCAGATGGCGGGCGACTGCGGCTAGATGCCCCAGCCGTTCGCCCGCTCGCCCGGAGCCCAGCCTCTCGGTTGGAAGCTCCCACCGCCGGGTGGCGTCCTCGACCGAGCCTGGGGAGATGCGGACGAGATCGCCCGTGATCTTGCGCAGATCGAGCCTCTTTGCGGGTAGCGGGAGCCTGGCGATGGCGGCCATCTGTGTGGCGAAGGTGCCCCAGGAACAGAGGACGTCGGACTCGCGTAAGAACGCGTTCCAGCGCTCGAGGAACTCGTCCTGCGGCGCGCCGTGCTCCAGCTCCTCGGCCGAGAGCCCGGTGTGGAACGGCGTGGACGGCGCAAGCGGATGCTGGTGGCCGATGACTGCCTCGAAGCGTTCGCCAGACGAGGGGCGGAAGGCGACCCAGTGCACCAGCTCCGTCGGGTATGCGCCGGGCAGCTTGGCGTTCCAGGCGTTCACCTCGCCGGCGATACAGACGAGATCGGTCTGTCGTTCGGTCAGCTCGATCGGGATGCGCGGCGCCTTCTCCGGCCGGTCCTGCCAGCGCTGCTTGTGGCGCTCCAGCCCGCCGTTGAGCCGCGCCTTGTGTTCGTGCTGCATCGCCACCATCCGCCGCAAGGGGACGAGCAGTGCGTCGCGCGTCGCCGGGCCTTCGAGGATGCCGAGCGCATGGGCGATCGCCTCGAGCGTGGAGACGTGGTCCTCCTGAGGCGCCTTGCGCAGGCCGTACTCGCTGCCGTGCGCGTCGAGGGCGTAGCGGGGCAGGGCGGCAATGGCCGGGTTGAGCGTCAGGAGCTTCTTGGCCTGCCACCAGGTGCCGTCGACCACGACCAGCGTGATCGGGCCGGACGGTGGTTTCGCCGCCAGGTCCACCGCCTCCTCTCCCGGGAAGAGCAGCGCCGCGGGCCGTTCAGGATCCGCGAGCGCGGCCTTCAGGCGGTCGTCGGTCGCGAAGTCCAGGCCCACGAAGAGCTGCGAGCCCTCCAGGCACAAGCTGGCCATCCGCGCGGTGCCGATGGGGACGCGGCTCTCGCGCGGGTGCTGCAGGAGCACGACGCGGGTGCGCGTCTTCACGTTCGGGAGCTCGGCGCAGTAGCAGACGGACGCCGGGCGCAGGCAGCGAGGGCAGGTCTGGCGGGGCTCCGTCATGGCCCCGCGTCGGTCCCCGGCAAGCCTGCGTCGGGGCTCAGAGCCGGGTGGGCCTTGGCGCAGGTGGCGTAGACGGTACAGGCCCCGGTTGGGCCGGGATCGCAGACGTCGTAGAGGGAGTCCAGGCAGTCCTCGAACATCGAGAGCGGGCAGTGCGGCCACCTCTTCGCCTTGCACTCGTCGATGGTCATGATCTTCTGCGTGCCGCCGTCGCACGGGTGCTCGCCGCTGCCGCCCTGCTTCTGGATGCCCCAGGCGCAGAAGGTGATGATCTGCTCGGAGGTGAGCTGGTCCATGTAGGTGCCGCGCGGCAGGCCCGAAGTATCCGGGGCGCTGCAGGCGCCGACGTAGGCGAGGGCGAGCGCGGTGACGAGGAAGAGGGCGCGCTTCACGTTCGGGACTCCTATGGCTCCAGTTGTTCCGCCCCACAGCCCCCTCGGGCTTCCGGCCAGACCTTAGCTTTCCCTGTGGCGTGGCGGAAGCGACTCTAACCGGCGTCGGGCGGGTCGCAGGACGGGCACACGCAAACGAAGCAGGTCTCGTGCGGCGGCCAGATGGCCAGGCAGTCGGACGGACAGGAAGGAATCGCCGCGCAGCGACCCCAGGACAGGCAGCACGGCTGGGCGCAGCTGGTCCCCGAGCCATTGGAAGTGCTGCAGGTCTGGTCCTCCGGGCAATCCTCGCTTGTGCTGCACGACGCCTTGAGGCAGGAGTCGCCGCACGGAGGGCGAGTGCACGTGCTGGACGCGAGGGTGGAGCGGTTGCCGCTCCCGCACACGCTGAGGACGGGAGCGCAGTACTCGCCGGTCGGGCAACCAGAGGACAGGCAGCCGAAGGGGCCCGCGTCCGTTTGGCTCGCAGCGTCGACTGCGCCACCGCCGCCATCCGGAGACCCAGGAGTCCCCCCGCAGCCGACCGCAGCCAGCGCCACCGTCACCAAGCTCAGACCTATGAACCTACGCATGGTGCCCCTCCATCTGGCCCAGTCAAATCTTGTGGCCAGGACACCGAAAGAACCGACTACGACCATCGAACCTCGGAGCTATTTCCGGAGGACCAGAACTGCGTCCCGGCCCCGCACCTTCAGGCTCACCGCCACCTGGAAGCAGTAGAAGCCGGATGCAGCCGGAGCGTGTGGCCCCAGCAGCGCCTCTCTGATGGCCTTGCCGTCAGCGTCTCCGGCCTGCTTCGCGACGGACTCGACCTGCTGACGCATCGCTTCGCAAGGGTCGAGGGTGCGGAAGATCGCCAACCAAGCGACGAACGCGATCGCCCAGACACCGAAGATGCCGATCAGGAACTTCCGCATGCCCAGCTCCTGCCAACTCCGTAGCGTGACAGTCTCGCCTGGCGTCGCTAGCCCATCTTTGGCGGCCGGTGCCGGCGCGGCAGCACCTCCAGCCAGTACCCGTCCGGATCCTCGATGAAGTAGATCCCCATCGCCGGGTTCTCGAAGCAGATGCAGCCCATCTTCTTGTGCAGGGCGTGCGCCTTCTCGTAGTCGTCGGTGATGAAGGCCAGGTGGAACTCGTTCTCGCCTAGGTCGTACTTCTTCTTGCGGTCGGCCAGCCAGGTCAGCTTCGAGCAGGTGCTTCGAGTGTCCGTCGCCCAGGTAGACGATGAGGAAGCTCTTGTTCGGCCCGACGATGCGCCGCGTCTCCTTCAGGCCCAGCGCCTTCCGGTAGAACGCCATGCTCTTCTTCAGGTCGAGGACGTTGAGGTTGTTGTGCGCGAAGCGGAAGTCCATGCGAGTCCTCCGAGGCAGTGCTGCAACGGCCGGCGAATCTAGCGCATGAGCCGCTGGGGCGGGACGGCTACTGCGAAGCTCCGACCGGAGCCGACGTCGTCGAGCCGGCGCCCCAGAACGCCTGGGACGCGGTGGCGTTGGGGACCGGGATCTTGACCGTCGGCAGGTTCTTCTCGAGCGAGACCTCGAAGAGCGCGCCACCGGCAGTGAAGCCGTAGACCTTGCCCGCCCAGTACGCCAGGCCGAAGACGTCGGTGAAGTGGATGGGCCCGAGGTTCTCGACCATGTCGCCGGTCTTGGGGTCGATCTTGAACAGGCAGTCGTTGCAGGACGGGCCCTTCACCGTCAGGTACGTGCCGCCGTTCTTGACCGAGACGATGTCTCCGCTGGAGGCGAATCCGCCGGTCAGCTCGCCGATGCGCGTGATGGCGCCGGTGACGGTGCTGATGCGTACGTAGGTGGACTCGTCGTAGCCGACCAGGGCCTCGGAGTAGGGGTCGACGGTGCCCACCGGTACGAAGCTGAGCGAGTTGGGATAGGTGCCCTTGGCCACGCGCGAGCAATAGGCGTTGGTCGGGTCGATCTTGTAGAGCCCGTCCCAGGTCGTGGCCCAGATCGTCGAGTCCTTGTCGAGCGCCAGGTCGATCACGTTCGCGCAGCCGACGAACACCCCGATCACCGTCACCGACTTGTGGGTGGGGTCGAGCTGGTAGAGGGTGTCCGCGCTGGCGCCGTAGACGATGGCCGGACCTTCGTAGACGCCGACGTCACCAAGCTCCTGGCTCGCGTCCGGCGCTCCGACCTCACCGCTATCGGCCTCAGGCCCTGCGTCACCGTCGAGCCCCGAATCGCCAGGGCTCACGCTCGCGTCGGCTGGCTTGGGCTTGCCTGCATCAGAACGTGTGGTGGACGGCCCTGGCCCACAAGCCGACACGGCGACCAACAGCCCGGCGAGGAGGAGGTGGCGCATGGCCCGCATGTTACGCGAGTTCGGAGACCGTCAGACCATCGCCTCCGGCCGGACCCACCGGTCGAAGTCCTCGGCGCTGACCAGCCCCAGCTCCAGCGCCGCTTCGCGCAGTCCCAGACCCTTGGCGTGGGCGTGCTTGGCGATCCTCGCCGCCGCGTCGTAGCCGATGTGCGGGCTCAAGGCGGTCACCAGCATCAGCGACCGGGCGAGGTTCTGGGCGATCCGCTCCCGGTTGGGCTCGAGGCCGCGCGCGCAGTGCTCCTCGAAGCTGGCGATGCCGTCAATGAGGAGCCGCGCGCTCTGCAGGAAGGCATGCGCGAACAGCGGCATGAAGACGTTGAGCTGGAAGTTGCCCGAGGCGCCGGCCATCCCGACCGCCACGTCGTTGCCCATCACCTGGCAGGCGAGCATGGTCACCGCCTCGCTCTGGGTCGGGTTCACCTTGCCCGGCATGATCGACGAGCCCGGCTCGTTCTCCGGGATGGAGAGCTCGCCCAGCCCCGCGCGCGGCCCGGACGCCAGCCAGCGCACGTCGTTGGCGATCTTGGTCATCGACGCCGCGAGTCCCTTGAGCGCGCCGTGGGCGTGGACCAGCGCATCGCGCGCGGAGAGCGCCTCGAACTTGTTGGGCGCGGTCACGAACGGCTCGTTGGTCCGGCAGGACAGCTCCCAGGCGACCCGCTTGCCGAAGTCCGGGGGCGCGTTCAGGCCGGTGCCCACCGCGGTGCCGCCCAAGGGCAGCTCGCGCAGGTGCGGCAGGCACGCCTCCAGGTGCGAGAGCGAATGGTCGAGCTGCGAGGCCCAGCCGCCCATCTCCTGGCCGACCGTCAGCGGGGTCGCGTCCTGCAGGTGCGTCCGGCCGATCTTCACCAAGGCCCTGAACGCTTCAGCCTTCTTGGCCAAGGTGTCGCGCAGCCGCCGCACCGCAGGCTCGAGCTGCCGCGAGAGCGCGAGCGAAGCGGCGACGTGGATGGCAGTGGGGAAGGCGTCGTTGGTCGACTGGCCCTTGTTCACCTCGTCGTTGGGGTGAACGAGCCGCCCCTCGCCACGCGGCCCACCGAGCAGCTCGCTGGCGCGGTTCGCCAGGACCTCGTTGAGGTTCATGTTGGTCTGCGTCCCGCTGCCGGTCTGCCAGACGGCCAGCGGGAACTCGCCGTCGTGCTTGCCGGCGAGGATCTCGTCGGCGGCCGCGACGATCGCCTCCGCCTTCTTGGCGTCGAGCAGGCCGAGCTGCCGGTTCACGACGGCGCAGGCCCGCTTGACCTCGGCGAGCGCGCGGATGAACGCCTCGGGCATCTTCTCGGTGGAGATGCGGAAGTTCTGCCGGCTGCGCTCCGTCTGGGCGCCCCAGAGTCTGTCCGCAGGGACCTCGACCTCGCCGAGCGAGTCCTTCTCGATGCGCGTCTTCGCCATGGGCTCCTCCCTGCGTCCGGCGGACCAGGCCCTGAAACTAACAGCACGGCAGCGTTCGCGGCGGCCCGTTGTTCTGGCAGGATGGCCCCCGCCGAGCCCGCCTGGGGCAGGCAGGACACCCGGAAATGATCCCCTTCTTCATCTCGCCCAAGCTGCCGCTCGGCCCCGTGACCATCGAGCTGTTCGGCGTCTTCTCCGCGCTGGGCATCTACCTCACCACCCGCATCGGCCTCGGCCGCGCGGTCAAGCGCGGCCTGCAGACGCGCATCCTCGCCGACTACGCCTTCTGGGGAGTGGTCAGCGGCGTCGTCTTCGGCCACCTCGTCCACCTGTTCGCCTACCACCCGGAGGAGCTCGCCAAGCCGTACCAAATCTTCAAGCTCTGGGACGGCCTCTCCTCGTTCGGGGGCCTCTTGGGCGGCGTCATCGCCGCGATCGTGCTCTTCCGGCTCAACAAGCTCGACCTCATGGAGTACGGCGACGTCGCCGCGCCGCCTATCGCGCTGGGCTGGGCCATCGCCCGCGTCGGCTGCTTCACCGTGCACGACCACATCGGCGTCAGGACCAGCTTCCCGCTGGCCGTCGCCTTCCCGGACGGGCCCCGGCACGACCTGGGGCTCTACGACGCGTTCCTGCTCTTCGCCATCGCCGCCGTCCTCTTCTGGCTCTCCAAGCGCGGGATGTTCAAGCACCGGCTCCTGGCGGTGATGGCCGTGCTCTACGCCCCGGGGCGCTTCCTCTTCGACTTCCTGCGCGCGGAGGACGTGCCGTACCACGACGCGCGCTACTTCGGCCTGACTCCGGCCCAGTACTTCTGCTTCATCCTCGCCGGCTGGGGCCTCTACATGCTCGCCCGGCCGGTGAAGCCCCAGCCCGATCCGACACCGCAGCCGCCGCCCGAGGCAGCCGCCGATCCGAGGACGTGACATGCGCGTCGAAGTGCCCCTGAAGAACGCCTACAAGCTCATCAACCACGGGCCGACCACGCTCATCACCAGCGCGGCCGACGGGCGCTCGAACGTGATGGCCGCGGCCTGGGTTGGTGCGCTCGACATCGAGCCGCCGAAGATCACCGCCGTCATCTCCTCGGAGAGCTTCAGCCGCAGCCTCATTGAGAAGAGCGGCGAGTTCGTCGTCAACCTGCCGACCGTGGAGATGGCCGAGGTGACCTACCAGGCCGGCAAGAGCAGCGGCAGCGAGGGCGACAAGCTCGCGTCGCTCGGGTTGAAGACCGCCAAGGCCTCGCAGATCGGCGCGCCGCTGGTGGAGGGCTGCGTGGCATGGCTCGAGTGCCGGCTGCTCGGCGAGCCGGCGATGCGCGAGCGCTACGACCTGCTCCTCGCCGAGGTGGTCGCGGCGTGGGCCGACGACCGGGTGTTCGTCGACGGGACCTGGCGGTTCGAGGGCGCCCCCCGGTTGAGGACCCTCCACCACATCGGCAAGGGCACCTTCCTGGCCTCGGGCGAGCGGGTGGAGGCCGGAGCCGATGGAAAGGGTGTCGTCGCGAGGGCCGCGGCCCTATAGTGTGTCGCCTGTCGGGGCGGATGAGGTCGGAACGCGCAGATGTGCATGTCGAAAAAGCACGTCGAGTACCTGGAGCGGACCAACGAGTCCGACTACCAAGCAGCGAAGATCTCCTACGAGACCTATATCCGCTTCGTCGACATCGTCAGCCGCTGCCACGAGTGCGACCTGTGCGGCAACGGCAAGTTCGGCGACATCCTCTCGGAGTGCCGGCTGCACTTCGTGCGCGTCTTCGCCTCGATGAAGCGCGACATGGAGAAGGTGGCGGCCGAGCGGCGGGCGAACGAGCTGGTGGCGGCCGAGAACGCGGCGGCGGAGGCGGCCATCGCCTCCAACCTCGCGGCCCTGGTCGCCGAGGACACCGGCGTTCTTCCGGACGTGGAGATCGTCGAGTCGGAGGACGCCGTGGTGGTGACGCCCGCGGCAGCGGCCAGGACCGACAAGCAGTCGGCTTGAGGGGCGTCCTCGAACCGCCCCGGCTCGATGAGAGACCCAGAGACATCCATGACCTCGGTTCCCCAGCCTGATCTCCGCGTGGACACGTCGGGGAAGTTCTGCCCGGTGCCCATCCTGGAGGTCTCCAAGGCGGTCAAGTCGCTGGGGCCCGGGCAAGTGGTGGAGATCGTCGCGACGGACCCCGGGGTGGAGGCGGACATGCCCGCGTGGTGCAAGGCGACCAGGAACGAGCTCTTGGCGATGGTGAAGGAAGGCAAGACCTTCCGGGCCTTCGTGCGTAAAGGGTAGCGACCGGCGGTGGGTGCCGGTCATCGGAGAATGCACATGGCGGAGAAGCGCAAGGCCAAGGCGATCGGGATGCTCTCGGGCGGGCTGGACTCGACGCTCGCGCACGCCCTGATGAAGAAGCTGGGCGTGGAGGTGAAGGCCATCACCTTCTACACGGGCTTCTGCCTGGTCGAGACCCAGCGCCGCATGGGCCGCACCCGCAAGGACGGCACCGTGCCGCGCAACGACGCGCTGCACGCGGCGGCGAACCTCGAGACGGACATCGAGTTCGTCGACATCTCCGGGCGCGAGTACCTGGACCTCATCGCGCACCCGAAGCACGGCTACGGCGCCAACGCCAACCCATGCATCGACTGCCGCATCTTCATGTTCAAGAAGGCCAAGGAGATCATGGAGAAGGAGGGCGCGGACTTCGTCTTCTCCGGCGAAGTGCTCGGCCAGCGGCCCAAGAGCCAGCGGCGCGACCCGATGAAGGTCATCGAGCGGGAGAGCGGCATGGTCGGGCGCATCCTGCGGCCGCTCTCGGCGCAGCTGCTCGACCCGACCATCCCCGAGCAGGAAGGGCTCCTCGACCGCAGCCAGCTGCTCTCCATCTCCGGGCGCTCGCGCAAGCCGCAGATGGAGCTGGCCAAGGCGCTGGGCGTCACCGACTGGCCGCAGCCGGCCGGAGGCTGCTGCTTCCTGACCGACGAGGCCTTCGGCCGCAAGTTCCACGATTCTGATCGACCGCCGCCCGAACCGGCACCTCGACGAGGACGACATCCCGCTGCTCGCGACCGGCCGGCACTTCCGCCTGAGCGAGAAGGTGAAGCTGATCGTCGGGCGCAACGAGGGCGAGAACGCGCTGCTCACGCAGTACGCCGAGGCCAAGTACTACAAGCTCGAGGCCGCGGCGCCGCTGATGGGCACGGTGGCGCTGGTCGACGGCGAGGCCGAGGAGGCGGACCGCGTGCTCGCCTCGCGCATCGTCGCCCGGTACGGCAAGGGCAAGGACCTGCCGAAGGTCACGGTGGAGTGGCGGAAGGGGACCGAGCTCAAGCACCGCGTCGAGGTCGAGCCGGTCCGGGACGAGAGGGACATCGACCAGTACCGGATCTCGAGGCGGGCCTCGCTCAGGAGGCGTTGAGCAGCGCCGCCGCCATCCGGTCGAGCCCCACGACGTGGTCGGCGGCGCCGAGCTCGATGGCCACCTTGGGCATGCCGAACACGACGCTGCTCTCCTCGTCCTGCGCGAAGGTCGTCGCCCCCGACTGGCGCAGCTCCAGCAACCCGCGCGCCCCGTCCGCTCCCATCCCGGTGAGCAGCGCGCCGACCGCGCCGCGGCCGACCTCTTGCGCGACCGAGCGGAAGAGCACGTCGACCGAGGGGCGGTGCCCGCTGACCAGCGGCCCCTCCTTGACCCGCACGACGAAGCCCTGCGGACCGCGGCGGACCAGCAGGTGCTTGCCGCCGGGAGCGACCAGCGCCAGCCCACGCTCCACGCGGTCGCCGTCGCGCGCCTCCCGCACCGCCATGGCCGAGAGCCGGTCGAGCCGCTGGGCGAAGGACTCGGTGAACACCGGGGGCATGTGCTGCACGACGAGGATGGCCGGCGCGTCGGCGGGCATCGCCTCGAGGATGCTCTCGATGGCCACCGTGCCTCCGGTGGAGGCGCCCAGCGCCACGAGCCGGGCGGTGCTGGGGGCGCGCAGGGTCGCCGAGGCCGGGGTTGGCGCGGAGGGCGGGGCCGGGCGGAAGCGGCGCGGCCGCGAGCGCGCCGCGGCCTTGACCGAGGCGCGCAGCTCCAGCCCCATCTGCTCCAAGGGATAGGTCTCGCCCGGCTTGCAGATGACGCCGACCGCCCCCTCGCGCATCGCCTCGAAGGCCGCCTCGCTGCCACGCGGCGTCAGCGAGGAGAGGATGACCACCGGCATCGGGCGGTAGTGCATCAGCTTGCGCAGGAAGGTCAGCCCGTCCATCCGCGGCATCTCGACGTCCAGCGTGAGGACGTCCGGCTTCTTCTGGAGGATCAGCTCGCGCGCGGCGAACGGGTTCGGGGCCGCGCCGACGACCTCGAGCTCGGGGTCCTCGCCGAAGATCTTCTCCAGCGTGCGCCGCACCAGCGGCGAGTCGTCGACGACCAGCACCTTGACCACGGCTCTCTCCTAGCCTCGCCCCAGCTTGACCGAGACCGCCATCGGGGCGCCCTCGACCAGCAGCCAGGCGGCGACCGTCGATCCCGGCTCGATGTCCCAGCCCTCGGCATCGCGGACCTGGGGCATCCCCAGCGTGCAGACCTCGCGCGAACCGAAGAGCTGGACCATCAGCGCGCCGGAGAGCACGTTGAGCAGCTCCGCGAGCGCGTCGCGCGCTCCGGCCGTCGCCGCCGCGCCGCCGGGCTCCTCGCCGAGCATGTTCGCGGCGATGTCCCCGGCGAGGCTCGGCGTGGTGGCCAGGGTCACCGCGCCCTGCTGGGGCCCCGAGAAGTCCAGCCGCGCGACCAGGGCCGCCCCGAGCAGCGCGGGCTCGTCCTCGGGCAGGTCGGCGAAGACGTAGGCGGCCCGCTCGAGGATGTCGACGGTCACCTTCTCCAGGAAGTCGGACGCGAGCGGGGCGGTCATGGGGTCTCCTCCTCCAGCGCCAGCACCGAGCGGACGGTGTCGCGCAGGGCTTCGGGGGTGAGCGGCTTGGTCAGGTAGGCGCGCACGCCGAGCCGCATCAGGTACTCCATGCGCGCCTCGCTGCGCTCGGTGGACACGACGATCACCGGGATGCTCGAGAGCAGCCGGCTCGCGGCCATCCGCTCGATCATGTCGTGGCCGGTCATCTCCGGCATGTTGATGTCGGTGAAGACCACGTCCACCCAGTGGCGCTCGAGAGTCTCCAGCGCCTCGCGCCCGTTCGACGCCTCCAGCAGCGTCTCGACGCTCAGGCCCGACATCTCGATGACCCGCCGGACGATCTTGCGGGCGAGCGGCGAGTCGTCGACCACCAGGATGTTGAACGACGTCATGGCCTTCCCCCTGTTCGCGACGCGCTCATAGCGACCACTCCTCGGTTCCGGAACGGACGACGACGGCCCCGGTCGCCACCGAGAGCCGGACCGTCCGCGAACGGGTCCCGCCCAGGTCCGCGCCGGAGAGCATCAGGCCGGCGCGCCACAGCAGCTTGCGCAGGATCACCTGGTTGCGCTCGCCGATGTCGAAGGCGCCGTGGTCCTCGTAGCACTTGGCCCCGCCGGCGGCCTTGACGACCAGGGTGCCGCGCCGCGAGCCGCGCTCCTGCATCTGCGCCAAGAGCAGGGGGATGCCGACGTCCGCGAACATCCCGGGCTGCTCGCGCGCCTTCGCCGGGTTGGTCGACGAGGTGGGCAGCATGTAGTGGAGCATCCCCGCCAGGCGCCGCGCCGGGTCGTGCAGCATCAGCGCGATGCAGGAGCCGAGCGCGTAGCTCGTCAGCTCGACCTCGGGGTCGTCGCTCACCTTCAGCTCGGCCAGCCCCACCGCGACGACGCGGGTCATCGTCCGCCCGCCTTCCGGTAGACCGACGGCTTGAGCATCTTCAGGCCGGTGGGGACGCCGGTGAGCGTCTCGGCGTGGCCGACGAACAGCAGGCCCCCGGGCCGCAACAGGCGCTCCGCCTCGCGCACGAAGGCCTGCCGTACGGGCTGGGCCAGGTAGATCATGACGTTGCGGCAGAAGATGGCGTCGAGCGGGCCCTTGAGCGGGAAGGGAGGCTGCGACAGGTTGAGCCGCTTGAAGAGGATCCGTTCGCGCAAGATCGGGCGGACGGTGAAGAGGCGCCCGTCGAGCCGCGTGTCCCCGGCGGGCTCGAAGAAGCGCCGGCGCAGCGGCGACGGCACCGGCTCGAGCTGGCGCTCCGCGTAGACGCCCTCCTTGGCCTGGAGCAGGACCTTGGTCGACAGGTCGGTGGCGAGGATGCGCAGGTCGATCGTCTGCCCGGCGAAGACGTCGTTGAGCACCATGGCGATGGTGTAGGGCTCCTCGCCGGAGGAGGAGGCCGCGCACCAGAGCCGGAAGCGTCGCTGGCCGGCCGCCAGCCACTCCGACGCGGCGCGCTCCAGGAGCGCGAAGTGGTCCGGCTCGCGGAAGAAGTTGGTGAAGTTGGTCGAGATGGCGTCGAGGAAGTGGATGAGCTCGCGCCCCGACTCGTCCTTGGAGAGCGCCTCGAGGTAGAGCCGCTCGCTGGGGAGCTTGAGCGCCCGCATCCGCCGGCCGACCCGCGCGCTCAGCAGCGCGCGCTTGGCGTCGCTGAGCCGGATGCCCGCCTGGCGATAGGCGAGGTCCTGGAAGGCGCGGAAGAGCGAGGCGTCCATGGGCGGCGAGCAGTCCTTAGAAGTCCTTGAAGTCCTGCTCGCTCAGGGGCAGCACGTCTTCGAGCTTGCCGTGCTTGGGCGCCGCGGCGGACTTGGGGTCCTCCTTGGACACCCGCGCGGCGTCGGCCAGCGAGAGGATGGGGTGCGGCTTGTCGCCGCGCGCCGCCGCCTTGGCCCCGTGGGCGCGCGGACCCCGGGCGTGGTGCTGCACGAGCTCCTTCTTCAGCCCGGCCGCGTACTCGTCGCCGGAGTCGGAGCCGTTCACGATGCGGATGAGGGAGACGACCATGTCGTTGAGCTCGGTGGCCTGCGCCGACAGCTCCTCGCTGGCCGAGGCCGACTCCTCGGCGTTGGCGGCGTTGGACTGGGTCACCTTGTCCATCTGCGCCACGGCGGTGTTGATCTGGTCGATGCCGTTGACCTGCTGGGCGCTGGCGGTGGAGACCTCGCTGACGAGCGAGGTCACCTTGGCGGTGCTGACGACGATCTCCTTGAGCACCGCGCCCACCTCCTGCGAGGAGGCCACGCCCGATTCGGCGTTCTTCTGCGCCTCCTCCAGCAGCGAGGCCGTGTTCTTGGCGGCCTCGGCGCTGCGCTGGGCCAGGCTGCGCACCTCGTCGGCCACCACCGCGAAGCCCTTGCCCGCGTCGCCGGCCCGCGCCGCCTCCACCGCCGCGTTGAGGGCCAGCAGGTTGGTCTGGAAGGCGATCTCGTCGATGGTCTTGACGATCTTCACGGTCTCCGAGGACGAGGCGCTGATCTTCTGGGTGGTGGAGAGCATGCGCTCCATCGCCGAGCCGCCGCGGCTGGCCGCGTCCGAGGCCTGCGAGGCGGTCACGTTGGCCTGGCGCACGTTCTCCGCGTTCTGGCGGGTCATGGAGTTGATCTCCTCGAGCGAGCTGGAGACCTCCTCGAGGCTGGAGGCCTGCTCGCCGGCGCCCGACGCCATCTGCTGGCTCGACGAGGCGACCTGGCCCGACGCCGAGGCCACCTGCTCGGCGCTGGAGGACAGGCTCTCGATGACGCGGTTGATCGGCCGGGTGATCTCCCGGGTGATCACGAAGGCCAGCACCACGCCCACCAGCAGCGCGACGAGCAGCGCGAGCAGCACGCCGACCACCGCGGAGGAGAGGGTGGCGGAGGCCTTCTCCGAGACCTCGAGGGTCTCCTGGACGCTGCGCCCCCGGGCGTTCTGCATGTCCTCGAGGATGACGTAGGCGAGGTCGTGGCGCTTCTTGCTGACCTCGTCGATGTCGCTCGTCGCCTGGGCAATCCCCTTCATCCCCGCGCGGTAGCTCCTGGCCGCCTCGAGGATCTTCTGGAGCGTCTTGCGGTCGCCCTCGTGCTTGGTGTTCTGCTCGAGCCAGGCGATCTTCCGCTCGATCTCGTCGAAGTTCCGGTCGGCGTCGGTGACGTACTTGGCGGTGCGCTCGGCCTGCGAGCGCCAGTCGGCGACGCGGGCGGCGTTGCCCAGGTCGATGACGTCGTTGGCCACCTTGAGCTTGGCGGTGCGCAGCTCGAGCTTGTCGGCGCCCTCCTTGCCCGCGATCTCCTCGTGCAGCTGGTTGGCCTGGCTGTCCAGGTACTCCCCGATCCCGGCCACGAAGGTGGCGCCGTGGCCGTGGAGCTCGCCACGCAGCCGGACGATCTCCTTCGCGTCGCGCACGGTCAGGGCGACGTACCGGTCGTATTGGGTCATCTGGCCGTCGATCCGGTCGACGGCGTCCTTGAACTGGCGGTCCCCGGTCACCTTGAAGAGGTCCTGGGCGCTGGCCAGGTGCTTGCGCGCCTGCTCCTCGAAGCGGACGCCCTGCTCGAGGAACTCCTCGTTGTAGGTGTAGTGGTAGTTGCGCAGCTGGATCATCAGGTTGAACCAGCGGTCCTGCACGTTGCTCAGGATGCTGACCTCGGGGGCGTGGTCCTTGGCCAGGATCTCCGCCTGCGCCGAGATGCCGCTCATGGTCCACGCCACGGTCAGGCCGAGGACGACGGTGATGATCAGGACCCCCGCATACCCGAGGGCGATCTTGGTTCCGAGCTTCACGTTGCGGAGCATGGAGTTCTCCAGGAGGGGAGCGTGGGGAAGGGGGTCAGCTGTTGCCGGAGGGCGGGCGCAGGTCGGTGCTCGCCAGCCGCGTGACTTCGGCGCTGGAGAGGATCCGGTCGAGGTCCAGCAGGAAGACGACGGCGCGCTCCGCCTTGCCCACGCCCAGCAGGTAGTCGGACTCGGCGGCCCGGGCGCTCGAGGGCGGCGGCGGCTCGATGTCGCGCGCGGCGATGGAGCGGACCTCGAGGACCTCGTCCACCAGCACGCCCATCGTCAGCGGCGCGCCGGCGGCGTCCACCTGGACCACGATGATCACCGGGCGCGGGCTCTCGCCCTCGGCGCTCATGCCCAGCTTGGCGCGCAGGTCGACCACCGGGATGACCTTCCCGCGCAGGTTGACCACGCCGCGCATGAACGAGAGCGAGCCGGGCACCCGCGTGATCTCCAAGAGGCCGACGAGCTCGCGGACCTTGAGGATGGGCGCGGCGTAGTGCTCGCGCGCCAGGCGGAAGGTCATGTACTTGCCGGCCAGCGCGGCGGCCAGCTGGCCTGCCTCGGGGCTCGGGCCCTCCAGGCCCTCCGGTCCGGACGCTCTCATGTGCGTTCCTCCTCGGTGTTGCGGTCCTTGCGGGTCCCGCCGCGGCGGGCCAGGTCGCTGCAGAGGCGGTCGACGTTGAGGATGAGGCCCACCCTCCCGTCGGAGAGGATGGCGGCGCCGCCGAAGTGCTCGGCGTGGCCCACGCCCGGGCCGAGCGGCTTGATGACCACCTGCTGCTGCGCGAGCACCGCGTCGACGACCAGCGCCGCCTTGCGCCCCATGCTCTCGACGATGACCGCGATGGTGCGCTCGGTGAGGTCCGGCTCGGCGACCTTGAGCAGCCGGGCCAGCCGCACCACCGGCAGGACCTCGCCGCGGATGGGCAGGAACTCCTCGCGCTGCGCGAGCGAGGCGATCATCTCCGGCCGGAGGCTGAGCGATTCGACGATGCTCAGGCTGGGGATGACGTAGCGCTCGCGCCCGCTGGAGACGATCATCCCGTCGATGATGGCCAGCGTCAGGGGCAGCACCAGGCGGAACAGCGCGCCCTGGCCGGGCTGCGAGGTGACCACCACCCGGCCGCGCAGCGCCTCGATGCTGCGCTTGACCACGTCCAGGCCCACGCCGCGGCCCGACAGCTCGGTCACCCGCTCGGCGGTGGAGAAGCCGGGGTGGAAGATGAGGTCCAGCAGCTCGGACTCCGCCGGCTCGGCGCTCGGCTCCACCAGCCCGCGCTCGACGGCCCGCGCGCGGATGGCCTCGCGCCGCAGGCCGCGCCCGTCGTCGGCCACCTCCACCACCACGCTTCCCGCCTGGTGGTAGGCGCGCAGGTGCACGACGCCGGTCGGCGGCTTGCCGGAGCGCTCGCGCTCGGAGGGGACCTCGACGCCGTGATCGACGGCGTTGCGCAGCAGGTGCACGAGCGGCTCCTCGAGGGCGGCCACCATCGCCCGGTCCATCTCGGTGGCCCCGCCGGAGCACTCGAGCAGCACGTCCTTGCCGGACTGGCGCGCCAGCTCGCGCACCAGCCGGACCTTGCTCTTGAACACCGCCTGCAGCGGCACCATCCGCAGCTGCATCGAGGCGTCCTGCAGCTCGCGGCTGAGCCGGGACATCTGCGCCAGCTGGTCGCGCAGCCGGGGACTGGCCGCCGACTTGAGCTCGGGGGCGTGCATCACCATCGACTGGACGATGAGCAGCTCTCCGATGGCCTCGACGATGGCGTCGACCCGGCCCCGGTCGACCCGAAGCGTCTCGCCCAGCGCCACGGCAGGGGCGGGCGCGGCCGCGCCGCGGGCGGGGCCGGGGCTGGGCGCCGGGGCGCTGGGAGACGGGGCGGGTCCGGGCGCTGGGGCGGGCCGGTCCGCGGGCGAGGCGGAGGCGGCCGCCAGGCGCTCGACGAGCGCCGGCATCGCGGCGTCGGCGGGCACCGGGAGCTGAGCGTCGAAGGCCGCCTTGAGGCCGGTCAGCAGCCGGCGCAGGCCGGCGGTGGCCTCGAACACCAGGTCGAGCACCTCGGCGTCCGGCGCCAGCTGCTTGGAGCGCACGAGGTCGAGCAGCGACTCCACGGCGTGGGACAGGACGCCGACCTGGGAGGCCTCCTTGAGGTGGCCGGCGAGGCCCTTGATGGAGTGGAAGATCCGGAAGAGGTCGTGGAGCGACTCGTCTTCCAGCCCGCCATGCTCGGCGGCGACGAGGAGCTCGTCGGCGTGCGAGAGCCCCTCGGACGCCTCCTGGACGAAGTCCCCCATCAGCTCGACCACGTCCTGGTCGCGCCGGACGAGGCGCGGCGCACCCGGCGCCTGGACGGGCGCGGTCGCGGTGGGCTCGGCCGGGGCGGGCTCGGCCGGAGCGGGCGGCCTGCCAGGGTGGGCCAGCTGCTCCTGGAGGCGCGTCACCAGGTCGCTGGCCGCCGTCAGAGCGAGGCCCGGATCGGCCTTGGCCCCGGCCGCACGGCGTAGGAGGGCCTCGACGTGCTGGAGATCGGAGAGCGGGAGCCCGCTGCCAGGGCCGGCGAGCGCCAGGACCGCGGCCGTCAGGTCGGCCAGCCGCTGCAGCACCTGAGGCTCGGCCTCGGCGAGAACGACGGCGGCCGCGAGTTCGTCGAGGCGCTCGCGCAGGTGCCCGGTCGGCGCCGGGCCGGAGGAGGGCGGTCGGGAAGGAGTCAGGACGCCGCCCCCACGCACACGCTCATCCCGCCGCCGCCGAAGCCGGCGACGTCGACGGAGAAGATGGCCTGGGCCTTCGGGTTGACGGCCAAGGCGACCGCGCCGGGCGACAGGGAGCGCAGCAGGGTGTGGACCGATTGCAGCGACGCCGCGGGGACGCCGGGGCGGCTGAGCAGGCCCGCGGCGACGCGCAGGAACTCCCGGAGGCTCTCCATCATCGGCGCGGGGAACGCGCCCTGGGCGACGCACCGGGCAATCTGGGCCGGCGGCTCGCCGTTCATGGCCACGCCCACGGTGACCGCGAAATCCATGTCGAGCGCGACCACGGCGCTGGGGACGTCGCTCGTGCACGAGTGGTAGACGCCGACGAGGACCGGCTTGGTCCCGGCGAGGACGGCGCGGTAGCAGGCGGACGCCTCGACGCGGCACCCGGTCAGGTTGGCGAGCAGCTTGGCGACGGCGTCCGCGCAGGGGACGACGATGGCGGTGGACGAGTCGAGCGTCCCCAGCGCCTCGCGCAGCGCGTCGGCGGTGACCGGCTTGCCGATGACGAAGCGGGCCCCCGCCTCCAGCGCCTGCGCGCGCACCTTGGCGGGCTCGGAGGTGATGAGGCCGAACTTGAGCGCGTGGCGCCCGGCCTTGACCGCCTCCAGCAGGGCCAGGCCGTCCATCTCCGGCATGTTCCAGTCGGCGACGACGACATCCGGGTGTTCCTCGCGCACGACCCGCAGCGCCACGGCGCCGCTGCCAGCCTCCAGCAGCACGTGGCCGCCGTAGCCGGCCTCCCGCAAGGTGCGCAGGACGATGCCCCGCATCGCGCGGCTGTCGTCCACGACCAGAATCTTCAAGGGAGGGCCCTCATTCAGACGGGGTCCGAAGCCCACTCCGGTCAGCGCAGCGGCAGTCGCGGGAGGAGGGGGCATCGGGCTCGCGGTGGGACGGACGGAGAAGAGAAGAGGGGAGCGGCGCGGGCTTCTCGTAGAGCAAGCCCCTTGCCACCCCGCGCTGGGGCCTGGTTCCCTCTGCCGCCGCTGGAGAAAGCTGGCGAAAAGTGGCGAAACCGGTCGCCACTTTTCGCCACTTTCGCCACCAACCTCAGCGCGCGGCGGGCTTGGCGATGCCGAAGACCTGCATGCGGTAGCGCAGCCAGTGGCGCGCCACGCCCAGGCGCCGGGCGGCGCGGGAGACGTTCCAGCGCTCGGCGGCGAGGGCCTTGCGCAGGCGGGCGGGCTCGTCGTCGTCGCCCGCGAGCGGCGGCGTGGTGCTGCCGGGGCGCAGGTCGAGGTCCTGGGCGCAGATCTGCTGGTCCTCCCCGAGGACGAGGCTGCGCTCGAGGCGGTTGCGCAGCTCGCGGATGTTGCCCGGCCAGCCGTGGGCGAGCAGCGCCTGCTCGGCGTCGGGGCTGAGCGGGCGCGGCGGACGGCCCAGGCCCTGGGCGATCTGCCGGACGAGCAGCGAGGCCAGGGGCAGCAGCTCGTCCCGGCGGTCGCGCAGCGGCGGCAGGCGCAGGTTGACGACCGCCAGCCGGTAGTAGAGGTCGGTGCGGAAGCGGCCGTTCGACTGCGCCGCCGTCAGGTCGCGGTGGGTGGCGGCCACCACCCGGCAGCGGCTGTTGAGCTCGTCCTCGCCGCCCACCCGGCGGAAGGAGTGGTCCTGCAGGAAGCGCAGCAGGCGCGGCTGCAGGTCGACGGGCAGCTCGGCGATCTCGTCGAGGAAGAGGGTGCCGTCGCGCGCGAGCTCGACCACCCCGCGCTTGCGCGCGTCGGCCCCGGTGAAGGCGCCGCGCTCGTGGCCGAACAGCTCGCTCTCGATGAGCCCCGCGGGGACGGCGGCGCAGTTGAGGGCCACGAAGAGCCCGGTGCACTGGCTCTGCCGGTGCAGCTCGCGGGCGAGCACCTCCTTTCCCGTCCCGGTCTCTCCCTGGATGAGCACCGGCGTCAGCGGCGAGCTGGCCACCTTGCGCAGCTCCCGGGAGATCCGCTGCAGCTCGTCGTGGTGCCCCCAGAAGATGGAGCTGTGGTCGTCGCGCTCGCGCTGCTCGGCCAGGTCCACGGCGCGCGCTTCGCGGGCGACCACCAGCAAAAGCTCGTCGCGGTCCCAGGGCTTGACCAGGTAGTGGCGTGCGCCGGCGCGCAGCGCCGAGACCGCGCTGCGGACCGAGTCGCGACCGGTCAGGACGATCACTCGCGCCAGGCGGCAGGTGGCCAACAGCTCCGGGAGGACCTCCAGCCCGTCGCCGTCGGGCAGGCCCAGGTCGAGCAGGATGAGCTCGGGGTGGTGCTTGCTCGCCAGGGCCAGCGCCTCGGCCGCCGTGCCCGCGCCGAGGGTCTCGTAGCCCTCGGCGCGCAAGGTGCCGTCCAGCACGGCTCGCTGCCGCGGCTCGTCCTCGACGACCAGACAAAGGGCCAAGACGACCTCCGGCTCCGGGGCTCAGCGGCCCGGGAGCGTCAACGTGAAGCGGCACCCGACGGGCACCCGGTTGGCCCAGTCGAGCCGGCCGCCGGCGAGCGCGGCGGCCCTCTGGGCAAAGGAGAGCCCCAGCCCCGTCCGCTGCGAGGTGGAGAAGAAGGGTTGGAACATCCGCCGGGCCACCTCGGGGCCAATCCCCGCGCACGAGTCCTCGACCCAGATGGCGACCTGGCGGGCCTCCTCCGCGCTCCAGCCGACGACGACCGTCTGTCCCGGCGGCGAGCTCTCCAGACCGTTGCGCATCAGCTCGGCCAGGGCGTCGCACAGCGGCTCGCGCGGGCCGCGGACCGCCGCCTGCGGGCCCCCGGCCAGCTCCAGCAGCACCTTGGCTTCGCGCGCAGCCGCTCCCACCGCGCGGGCGGCTTCGCGCGCGAGCTCCTGGACGTCGTGGAGCTCCGCCGAAGGCTCGACCGGCTGGACTAGGCGCTTGAGGTCGCGCAGGGCCTCGTCCAGGGTGTCGACCTCCGCCAGGATGCCTTCCAGGTACTGCGCGACCTCGCCGCTGGGGTGGATAAGGTGGTGCACGAGCTGGGCGCTGGAGCGGATGGTCGCCAACGGGTTGCGGGCCTTGTGGACGAACCGCTGCAACAGCTCCGAAGGGGCCGGCCCAGGGTCCGAACGGTCGTGCTCCTCAGCGCTCACACCGGCCTCCTGCTGCGCATCTCCAGGAGCTCGCGGACCATGGCGAGCAGCCGCCCCAGGTCGAAGGGCTTGGCGAGAAAGGACACGTTTTCAGCAGGAAGCGTGCCGCGGCTGTAGAGCTCGTCATCGAACCCCGAGCAGAGGAGGAACGGCATTGCGGGCGAGCGCTCGCGGACGCGCTCGAGGAGCTGGACCCCGCTCATGCCCGACATCACCACGTCGCTGATCACGAGGTCGATGGGCCGCTCCGAGAGCACGCGCAACGCCTCGTCGGCGCTCCTGGCTTCGGCGACCGAGTAGCCGCAATCGACCAGCGTGCGGCCGACGACGTGGCGCAGGCCGTCGCTGTCGTCGACGACCAGGATCCGCCCTCCGCCCGCCGGAGCGAGGGCGGGAGGGCTGGGGGCGGCACGGGGGGCGGGCCGGTCGACGTGCGGCAGGTAGACCCGAAACACGGTCCCCCTGGGGTCGGGACACTCCACCTCGATCATCCCACCGTGCTGGCGGACGATGCCGTAGGCGGAGGCCAGGCCGAGGCTCCGCAGGCCCGGCAGCAGGCCGGTCGAGAAGGGATCGAACAGCCGGGCGAGCACTTCGGGGCTCATCCCCTTGCCCGTGTCGGCGATCGTCACCAGCTCCCACTGCCCGGGGCGGGCCCAGGGGTGCGCCTGGCAGAACGCGGCGTCGAGGGTCTCGACGCTCGTCGAGAGCGTGAGGGTGCCGTGCTCGGGCATCGAACCGGCGCAGTGCAGGCACAGGTCGAGCAGCACCTGCTCCAGCTGGAAGCGGTCGGCGTGCACGTGGCCGCCGGCGAGCGAGACCTCCTCGAGCTTCAGGTGCCTGGGCAGGCCTCGCTCGAGCATCGGCAGCAGGTCGCGGACCACCGCGTCCAGCGGGAGGTCGACCGGGTCGAGGTGTTGGCGGGAGGCGAAGGCGAGGAGGGAGCGGACGAAGCCGACGCCGCGCTTGGCGGTCTGGCGCATGACCTCCAGGTCTTCGGCGGCGGTCCGGCTGGTGACCTCGGGCGCGACGAGCTCGGCGGTGGTCAGCAGGGTCATGAGCAGGTTGTTGAACTCCTGGGCGATGCCGCCGGCAAGCTGGCCGACCGACTCGAGGCGCTGCGAGGCGGAAAGCCTCTGCTGGAGCGCCATGGCGGCGGTCACGTCGCGCTTGACTGCGACGTAGCTGGCCAGCCGCCCGTCGGGGCCGCGCACCGGCGTGATGGTGGCGTCCTCCTCGTAGAGAGCCCCGTCCTTGCGCCGGTTGACGAAATGGCCTCTCCAGACCTCGCCGCGGGAGATGGTGTCCCAGAGCTGCCGGTAGAAGTCGTCGGCGTGCTTTCCGCTGCGAACCACCGAGGTCTTCTTTCCCAGGACCTCGGCGGGCGAGTAGCCGCTCATCTGCTCGAAGGCAGGGTTGACGTACTGGATGGTGCCGTCCAGGTCGGTGACGACCACCGTCTCCGCGGCCTGCTCGATGGCCGCGGCGAGCCGCGCGACCTGCAGCTCACGCTGGTGCCGCTCGGTGAGGAGTCGGCCGATGGCCTGGACCTCGACGGGCGTCCGGGTCACCCGGCGCAGGCGCCACTCGAGCCACTCCTCCGGGCCGCCGCCGGCGCGTTGGAAGTGGTGCTCGAAGGCCGTCTCGGCGCCGTCTCGAGCCAGGTCGGCGACGGCCTGGCGCGCCGGGTCGCGCTCGGAAGGCGGGAGCACATCGAAGATGCTCTGGCCGAGCGCCTGCTCGCCGGAGAGGCCGAAGAAGCTCAGGAAGGCGTCGTTGGCGAAGGTGAGGGCGCCGTCCTCCCGGAAGCGGGCGAAGAGGTCGGTCTGCTCCGAGAGGATGGCGCGGTAACGGGCCTCCGCTTTCTGCAGCTCCTCGGCAAGGCGCCTGGCCTCCCGGGCGCTGCGGTAGGCCCGCCGGTGGGCCTCGACGAGCCACACCGCGCTAGCGGCCGCGAGCGCGCCAGGGATGAGAAGGGACGGGGCCGTGAGCCAAGCGATAAGGCGTTCTCCTGTGCTCGATCCCTCCGCAGCGATCTTAACGACCAGGGATGCCGCCAGCCACAGCCGTCCGGGCGCCCGGCAGCCAGCGACTGGCCGGGCCATCAGGCGAGCCGAGGGCGTCGGGATCCGCGGCCGAAGTCCGCGACAGACGGTTACGAACGGGTTACAAACCTGCCCCCTTTCAGATGAACCTCTCCGACTTCGACTACGCGCTCCCCGACGAGCTGATCGCCCAGGAGCCGCTCGCCCAGCGCGACGCCTCCAAGCTGCTCGTGCTGCACCGGGCCGACGGCCGGACCGAGCACCGCGCCTTCCGCGACGTGCTCGAGTACCTGCGTCCGGGCGACCTGCTGGTCCTCAACGACGCCAAGGTCATCCCCGCGCGCCTGTTGGGGAAGAAGGTGGACACCGGCGGCAAGGTCGAGCTGGTCCTCACGCTTCCGCTCGGCGACCCTACGGGCAACCGGTGGCGCTGCATCGGCCAGGCGTCCAAGGCCATCAAGCCGGGGATGAAGCTCGACTTCGGCGGCCTGAAGGCCGAGGTCCTCGCCGCGCCCGGCGACGGCGCCTACGACGTGCGCTTCGAGGCGCCCGACCTCGGCCAGGAGCTCGACCGGGTCGGCCGGATCCCGCTGCCGCCGTACATCAAGCGCGACCCCGGCGAGGCGGACAAGGACCGCTACCAGACCGTCTTCGCCCGGCGTCCCGGCGCCGCGGCCGCGCCCACCGCGGGGTTCCACTTCACCGAGCCGCTCCTCGCCGAGGTCCAGGCGCGCGGGATCCGAATCGCCCGGGTCACGCTCTACGTCGGCGCCGGCACCTTCCTGCCCATCCGCGCCGAGGTCATCGAGCAGCACAAGATGCACGCCGAGCGCTTCGAGGTCCCGGCCGAGGCCGCCGAGGCCGTCGCGCGGACCCGCAGGGCCGGCGGCCGGGTCATCCCCGTCGGCACCACCGCGCTGCGCACGCTCGAGTCCGCCTGGTCGGACGAGCGGGGCGCGGTGAAGGCGGGAGAGGGGACGAGCGAGCTGTTCTGCTACCCCGGCTACCGCTTCCACGCCGTCGACGCGCTGATCACCAACTTCCACCTGCCCAAGTCGACCTTGCTCCTGCTGGTCAGCGCGCTCGCCGGACGCGAGCGCATCCTGGCCGCGTACCGCGAGGCGATCGAGCGCCGCTACCGCTTCTTCAGCTACGGCGACGCGATGCTCATCCTCTGAAGCTCAGAACCCGGCACGGAGGCCGGCCGCGACCCATGTCCTCGAACCTCGTCCGCTACGAGCTGCTCAAGACCGACCCCGAGACCCGCGCCCGCCGCGGCCGCCTGCACACCCCGCACGCCGTCATCGAGACGCCGGTCTTCATGCCGGTGGGGACGGTGGGCTCGGTCAAGGCGCTGGGCCCCGACGACCTCGCCAAGGACGACGTGCGCATCATCCTGGGCAACACCTACCACCTGTACCTGCGCCCCGGTCACGAGCTGGTCCGCGAGCTGGGCGGCCTGCACAAGTTCATCTCCTGGCCCAACGCCATGCTCACCGACTCGGGCGGCTTCCAGGTCTTCTCGCTCTCCGAGCGGCGGACCATCACCGAGGAGGGCGTGACCTTCCGCTCGCACCTGGACGGCTCCAAGCACCTGTTCAGCCCGGAGAGCGTCATCGGCGTCGAGGAGGCCTTGGGCGCGGACATCATCATGGCGTTCGACGAGTGCCCCAACGCCAAGAGCCCGCGGCCGTACTTCGAGGAGTCGCTGGCGCGCACCACCCGCTGGCTGCACCGCTGCGCCAAGGCCTGGAAGCGCGAGAACAGCTCGCTCTTCGGCATCGTCCAGGGCGGCCTCTTCGAGGACCTGCGCAAGCGCCACGCCGAGGAGATCTGCGCGGTCGACCTGCCCGGCTACGCGCTGGGCGGCTACAGCGTGGGCGAGTCGCCCGAGGCGATGCACGCCGGCGTCAGCTACAGCGCGCCGCTGCTGCCCAAGGACAAGCCCCGCTACCTGATGGGCGTCGGGACCCCGGTGGACCTCGTCACCTGCGTCGGCGCCGGCGTGGACATGTTCGACTGCGTGCTGCCCACCCGCACCGCGCGCAACGGCCTGCTCTTCACCAGCGAGGGCAAGCTCGTCATCCGCAACGCCCAGTACGCGCGCGAGGACCGCGCGGTCGACCCCAAGTGCAGCTGCTACACCTGCAAGAACTTCAGCCGCGCCTACCTGCGCCACCTGTTCTCGACGCAGGAGATCCTGGCGATGCGGCTGAACACCATCCACAACGTGCACTACTTCGTGGACCTGATGCGGCAGGTGCGGCTGGCCATCGACGAAGGCCGCTTCGCGCAGTTCTCCAAGGAGTTCCTGGCCAGCCCCGGCGCCTGCCCGCTGGGGGAGAAGGACGGCGGCGGGAAGGAGTGATGGCTGCACGAGGGCGGCGATCCGGGGGGCGTTGGAGCCGGCGAACAGAAGCCGGCGACTAAAGTCGCGCCTGAACATGCGAAGCCCGCCTTCGCGGGCTGGGATGCTCAGGTGGGTCGATTGCCGCTTGGGACACTTGAGCTTGAGCGTCTGAGCTGGCGCTTTCGAATCCGTTCACCACCCAGCCCGCGCAGGCGGGCTTGGCAAAGTCAGGCGCGGCTTCAGCCGCCGGCGACGGCGGGCGACCTGCTGCGGCGGGCGACCTGCTGCGGCGGGCGACCTGCTGCGGCGGGCGACCTGCTGCGGCGGGCGACCTGCTGCGGCGGGCGACCTTCTGCGGCGGGCGACCTGCTGCGGCGGGCGACCTGCTACGGCGGGCGACCTGCTACGGCGCGGGATTGGCCTTGAAGCTGCGCTGCACCGGCGGCCGCTGCTCGGGGATGTCGCTGAGCAGCACGTACTTGAAGCCCAGTGCCCCGACCGCGCCCACCAGCCCCACCAGCGCGAGCAGCGCCGCGACCCGCTTCCAGACCGGCACGCGCTCGCGCTCGTACGGCGAGATCTTCGGATCGAGCTGCTTCTTGGCGACGCGCTCCATGTACTCGTTGGCCACCTGCTGGGCCGGCCCGTCGGCGACGACCTGGCCATGCGAGAGCAGGATGGCGCGGTCGCAGACCTTGGCCACCGTCTCCAGCGAGTGCGACACGAAGACGATGGTGCAGCCCTTCTTCTGAAATTCGACGAAGCGCGCCAGCGACTTCTCCTGGAAGGCCTGGTCGCCGACCGAGAGCACCTCGTCGACGATGAGCACCTCGGGGTCGACCTCGATGGCCACCGAGAACCCCAGCCGCGCCAGCATGCCCGACGAGTAGTTGCGCACCGGCTCGTCGATGAAGGGCCCCAGCTCGCTGAACTCGATGATCCGGTCGATCCGCTCGTCCAGTTGCTTGCGCGTCAGGCCCATCACCGAGCCGTTGATGTAGATGTTCTCGCGTCCGGTCAGGTCGGGGTGGAAGCCGGCCCCCAGCTCCAGCAACGCCGAGACCCGGCCGGTGACCCGGCACGTCCCGGTGGTGGGCGAGGTGGTCCGGGCGACGAGCGAGAGCAGGGTGCTCTTGCCGGCCCCGTTGGCCCCGACGAAGCCCACCGTCTCGCCCTTGCGCACCTGGAAGCTCACGCCGCGCAGCGCCCAGAAGACTTCGCGCTCGCCGCCGCCCATCCCCAGGGCGAGCATCGCCGCGTCCTTGATCAGGATGGTGCGGTGCCGCTGCAGCTCGTACTTCTTGCCCAGCCCCACCGCCTCGATCACGACCGGCGCGTCCGCGCCGCGCGCCGGCGAGGGCGCGAGAGCGGGAGAGGTCGGTCCGCTCGGGGCGGGCTGCTCAGATGTAGTCGGCGAAGACATGTTCGTATTTGCGGAAGACGATCGCCCCGACGATGAAGACGGCCAGGGCCGCGATGCCCGCCGAGCCCATCAGCGTGAAGCTCGGCCGCGAGCCGTGGAGCAGCACCGAGCGGTAGCCCTCCACCACGCCCACCATCGGGTTCCACATCAGGATGTGCGCCAGGCTCTCGGGCACGACGTTGAAGGAGTAGAAGGTGGGCGTCAGCCAGGTCATCACCAGCACCACTGAGTTGAGGATGTACTGGGTGTCGCGGTAGCGCACGTTGAGCGCCGAGACCATCAGCGCCACCCCGGTGGCGAAGACCATCTGCACCCCGAAGATCACCGGGAGCCAGACGAGGTTGAGGGTGGGGATGAAGGCCTCGGGGTAGTAGAGGAAGAGCGCCACCACCAGCGACAGCTCGATGAAGAAGTGGCGCGAGTGCGAGAGCACCACCGCCACCGGCAGCATCACCCGCGGGAAGGCCACGCGCTTGACCAGCGCCGTGTTGTCGGTGACCGAGGCCGCCGCGCCGTTGACCGAGTTGGTGAAGAAGCGGAACGGCGTCAGGCCGAGGAGCAGGAAGATGGGGTAGAAGCGCTCGGCGACCTGGAGGATGTGCGCGAAGACGATGGTGTAGATGACGACCATCACCAGCGGGTCGGCCACCGACCAGAGCCGCCCCAGCGCCTTGGCCTTGTAGCGGGACTTGAAGTCCTTCTCGACCAGGGTCGAGAGGACGTCCCGCTTGCTGAGGATCTCGGTGAGGAGCATGAGGGGACAGGCTTCTATCACGAGTGAGCGCCGCGAGCCGCAAGCGTGAGCGCGCGGGGATGGTTGAGCCCCGTGCAGTGACCCGGGAGGAATCGAGCAGGCGGCAAGTCGGCCCGAGCCGCAAGCGTGAGCGCGCGGGCCTCCTCCAGCCCTGGGCAGTGACCGGAAATGAAACGAGCAGAGGGCAAGCCGACCCGAACCGCGATCGCGCGGGAAAGCATGTAGCCCGTGCAGGAGTCGAGCTTCGAGGGAACTCGCGCTCGGCGGTCAGCGTCCCTGTGCTGAAGATAGACATGCAAATGGTGACATGACCCTGCGGACTCTCGGCCGCACGCAGCGAGAAGACAGGAATCGACCTCGATGTCGGCGGCTCCGCACTCCTTCTCTGCGCAAGGCAGGCATGCAGATTTCCGACATGGTCCGAGCTTCGCCGGGTGCTTGATGCGGGCTTGGTCACTGCACAGGGCAGGAGGAGGCCCGCGCGCTCACGCTTGCGGCTCACACGCCCAGCAACCGCTCGAGCTGCCGCACGCGCGCCTTCCAGCCGTTCTCGGCCACGAACTTCGCGAGGTCCTCCTCCACCGGCCGGATCACCTGCGCCCGCCCCACCGCATCCACGAACTGCTCGGCGCTGTGGGCGAGCGTGACGTACGGCAGGTCGTGCACTTCCGGGAGATCGGCAGAGACGACGGGCTTCCCCATCGCCAGGTACTCGAAGACCTTGAGCGGGCTGACCGCGCGGGTCAGGCGGTCGACCTTGAAGGGGACGAGGCAGACGTCCGCATGGGCCAGGTACGCCGGCACGTCGGCCTGCGGCCTCAGCCCGAGGAAGTGGACGTTGCGCGGCGGGTTCTTGCACTGCCCGCGGTACTCGCCGACCAGGACCACCGCACACTCCGGCCTGGCCTGCGCCAAGGCGACGATCCACTCCCAATCGAACCACTCGCCCCACAGGGCACCGACGTACATGAAGACCGCGTCGGCCTCGGGCAGGTCCGCCGGGCGGGGCTGCTCGCGGCCGCGCGCGAACAAGTGCGTGTTGACCGCGTTGGGGACGAGCGCCACGTCGCGCCAGCTGCGTGCCTCCAGCGAGTCCTTGAGGGCCCGCGCCGAGGCGACGACCAGATCGGACTCCTCGACCAGCCGGTTCTCCGCGCGCCGCGAGTACCACGCGCCGCCCAGCGAGGAGTCCCAGTCGTCTATGCAGTCGTAGACCGTCTGAGCGCCGCGGGCCTTCAGGTACGCCGCGCAGGCGCGGAACTCCGCCAGCGGCATCGCGGTCAGGACGACCATCCGCTCGCGCAGGCCGCGCTCCAGGGCGAAGGCGCGGGCCGAGAAGTCGCGGAAGCGGGCATGGGTCAGGTTCTCGTGGGCGAAGGAGCGGCGCCGGCGGCCGCGCTCGCTCGACGGGAAGCGATAGACGTAGGTGACGCGATGGGCGCGGTTGAGCAGCTCGAGCGCCAGCTGGGCCGGGCGCTGGCCGCCGCCGGAGTCGCTCATCGGCGTGCCGGCGAGGATGAGGAAGTGCTTGCCGCTGGTCCGGTAGGAGAAGGTCGCGGCGCGGGGGACGAACGGGTCCAGGCTCTTGAGCTTGTAGGTCTCGTAGAGGGGCAGGGGGACCAGGTCGAGGGCCGCGGCGCGTACCTCCGCACGGACGCGGCGGGCGACGGAGCGCACCGAGGCGGGCGTGAGCCGGCGCAGCGAGTCGCGCAGCTGGCTCACCGCGGTAGGGCCTTCCGGGGGCGGGACGTTCTCGGCGGTCATGCGAGCAAAACTGTCGGAAACGGCCGGCGCGCGCAAGCGCGGGCCCTCCCCCTCCCAAAACTACGGGAGCGGGTTCGTCCCGTGGCTTCGGTGGTCTTGGCCGGAGCTGCTGCAACTCGGAGGTGCGCCTCGTCGCCCGGACCGCGCAACCCTTGGCAAGCGCTGAGGTTCCTGCAACTCTGCGCGCGTCATGATCCTCTTCTGTGAGCCGTTGTGCGAAGGGTACGAGCACGTCGAGTTCAACGCCGCGCTGCTCGCCGCCGTGCAGAAGGGCTTCGGCGGGCCCGTCACCTTCCTGGCCGAAGCCGGACACCTGGGCCTGGTCCAGCAGCGCGTCGCCGAGGTCGGCCTGACCGGCGTCTCCTTCCGCGCGCTCAGCCCCGTGCGCCGAACCTTGGGCGTGTCCGGGGCCGTCGCGCAGATGCAGCGCCACCGCGAGGCCCTCACCCTGGCGCGCCACCGCGACGTCCGCGCCGTCCTCTTCACCTCCACCGGCGCGGCCGGGCTCTTCGCCCTCAAGCTCCTGTGCGCCCGGGGCGGGCCGCCATGCCTGGTGGTGCCGCACGGCATCCTCGACTCTCTGGGCCCGGCGGGTGGCGATCCCTTCTTCCCGGCGGTCCTGCGCATGCGCAATCCGGCGGCGCTGCGCTACCTGTTCCTGTCGCCGACGATCGAGACCGAGGTCCTCTCGCGCTCGCCCGGGCTGGCCGGAGCCACCGCGGCCATCGATCATCCGTACCTGTTCGCCGATCCCAAAGACCACCCGCCCGAGCCGCCGCCCCTGCGCCTGGGCTCCTTGGGCGTGGCGCGCGCGGACCGCGGCCTCGACGCGCTGGTCGACGTGGCGCGCGAGGCGCTGTCCAGCCGCTCGGGCAAGGTGAGCTTCGTCCACGTCGGTCCGGTGCAGGACCCCGACCTGGCCGAGAAGGCGCGGGACGTCGTCTCCTTCCCGCTGCGCGGCTGGGCCTCCCGCGAGGACTACGAGCACGAGCTCTCGCAGATCGACTACGCCCTGTTCCTGGCCGCGCCCGACGCCTACCGCTTCTCGGTCAGCGGCGCCTTCATGGATGCGGTGTCGATGCTCAAGCCGGTCATCGCCCTGCGCAACCCATTCTTCGAGCACTGCTTCGAGAAGATGGGCGACATCGGCTACCTGTGCGACACGGTCTGGCAGGCGCAGGAGCTCCTCGGCGAGCTGTCGCACCGCTTCCCGCGCTCTCACTACCGCTCGCAGCAAGAGCAGCTCCGGACCGGGCGCGCCGTCTTCGGTCCGGCGGCGGTCGGGAGCGCGTTGCACGCCGCGTTCGACCGCTGGGGAATCTAGTCGGCTTCGGGCTTTGGACTTCGGACCTCGGGCGCTGCAGGCCTGACCCGAAGCCCGCAGCCGATGGTCTGCCACTGGACAGCAGGGTGCCTGCTGGGCTGTAAAGGAAGCCCATGAGCCGAGCGATCGTCCGAGTCTGCTATCCGACGCGCAAGGACGTGCTCGCTTCCTACCGCTCCACCCGCGAGTCGCTCTCGCTCTTCGCGCCCACCGAGGAGCCCGTCCAGACCGGCACCGACGTGCAGCTCGTCGTGAGCTTCGGCGACGCTCCGGAGACCTTCGAGCTGGAGGGCCGGATCGCCTTCCGTGTCGAGCGGCGCTCGGGCGGGCAGATGCCCGGCCTGTCGGTCAGCTTCAACGCCCCCGGCCGCTACCGCGCGACGCGGATGCTCGCCTTCTGTGGCGGGAGGCCGATGACCGAGGTCGCCCAGGTCGCCGACCGCGTCCCGGCGCAGCTGCCGGTCATCGTGCGGACGGGTGCGAGCCGGCTGGCCGGCTTCGTCCGCGACCTGTCGTCGACCGGCGTCTTCGTGGCCTCCGAGGAGCTGGGCCAGCTGGCCCGGGGCTGCGAGGTGGTCATCCAGCTCAGCCGGGGCTGGCTGGGGCTGGGCGCCAGGCGGGTGCGGGCGTCGGTGGTCTGGACCGGCGTCAAGTACGGGGTCCAGGGGTTCGGCGCCCGCTTCGTGGAGGCCCCCGAGCTGACCGCACCGGTCCTGCGCCGCTACCTGCTGCCCGTTAAGAAGCGCGGCTGACGGGCTGTCCAGGCAATCGTTCGGCGGGGCCTGCGTACGGCTTGTTGCTGTCCCATGCCTCCGGAGGCTCCATGCAGTTCGTCCCGATCGATCTCGCGCAGGTGCTCGCCGTCGTCATGGGCACCTCCATCGTGCTCGTGCCGGTCATCGGCCTGACGGCCCGCTTCGCCTTCAAGCCCCTGGTCCAGTCGCTGCTGGCCCTGCGCTCGCCGCCCGAGTCGACGCAGCGCATCGCCGAGCTGGAGCGGCGGGTCGCCCAGCTCGAGCAGCAGCTGCGGCAGGCCCAGTTGCCCACGGCCGTCCCTGCGAATTCGTCGCTCGGCGAGCCGGTGCGGGAGCAGGCGCGCCTGAGCGGCTGAGCGAGCTACTTCTCAGGCTTCGGAGCGCGCGGCGCGCGGTAGCGGCGCCACCAGCGCCAGTGCGTCAGCGACGTGCCCACGACGAGCCGCTCGACCGGACGCCAGCGGAGCGCCCGGTGCAGCAGCCGGTAGGCGCCGAACATCGCGGCCATGGTGAGCACGGTCTCCAGAACGTTGCGAGCCGCCGTCGCGGCCAGGCCAGGCCCCATCAGGAACGGCAGGACCTGGTGGAGCAGCGGGTAGACGAGCGCCGTCATCCCAAGCGAGAGGAGCACCAGCAGGCCGACGAAGAAGCCGTGGGCGGTCTCGATGGCCCGCTTCGGGCACTGGTTCATGCAGCGCATGCAGCTCTCGCAGCGCCAGGTCCAGAACGGCCGACCGTCGACCATCTTCAGCGCGCCGATGGGGCAGCCCTTCACGCAGGCGTTGCAGGCGTCGCAGTCGCGCGAGGCGATGAAGGACTTGGCCAGCAGGAAGCGACCAACGAGGTAGTAGCCCATCGCGATGGGCGAGATGGCCAGGTCCTGCGGCAGGTCCCACAGCGCGCGAAGGTCGCCGCGGCCGTCGAGGAGCAGGCCCGCGAACTGCCGGCTGAGCCGCTCGCAGCGCTCGTACAGCGCGCGGACGTTGTCCTCGCGCAGCCCCGGGTGGAGCGAGATCCAGTTCGAGGGCAGGTCGATGGGGCGCATCCCCACCACCCGGTAGCCCTTCAGCGTCAGCACCAGCGCCGCCCACAGCTGAGTGAGGCCGCTCAGCCCCGGGAGGGGCAGGCCGAAGAAGCGGACCCCGGCGCGCGTGTTGACGATGAAGGCGCGGTTCTTCCGGGGCGCGCGCGGAAAGGCCGAGAGGAAGGAGAGCGTGACCGGCGGGAAGTTGAAGCCGTGGGTCGGCGAGGCGAAGCCGACCACGTCGTCGTCGCCGAGCTGGACCGAGCGCGGGTCGGTCTGGGAGAGGTCGTCGACCTGGGCCGCCTCGCCGCGCTCGCGCCAGGCTCCGGCGATCCAGTGCGCGACGTTGCGAGCGTTGCCGGTGCCGGAGAAGTAGAAGAGCCGGAGAGTCATGAGGAGGCGGCGCCGATCCACGCCGCCCCGCGGGGCCGCAGCAGATCGAGGAGGAGCTCGGCCACTGCGCGGGAGCGCTCGCTCCAGTCGTTGGCGCGGGCGTAGGCGATGCGGCGCTCGCGCAGGGTGGGATCGGACTCGGCGAGCGCGGCGCGGATGCCGTCGGCGAAGGCCTTGGGGCCGCTGGCGACGTAGAGCAGCTCGCCGATCCGCTCGACGTCGCTGACCGGCGTGGTGACCACCGGGGTGCCGAAGCAGAAGTACTCGTAGATCTTGATGGGGTCCGCGGCGCGGGCGACGACGCCTTCCTTGAAGGGGATGAGCGAGACGTCGAAGCTGGCCATCGCCTTGGGGACGTCGGGGTAGGCGCGGTAGCCGGGCAGCACGACGTTCGGCAGTCGGGCGAGCGCGGAGACGTTCACGCCGCGGCGCACCGGGCCGACCAGGACGAACTCGTGCTCGGGGAGCTCGCGGGCGGCGCTTGCGAGCAGGTCGATGTCCACCCATTCGTAAAGGGCGCCGAGGTAGCCGATTCGCTTGCGCGGGCCCTTGGGGTCCGCGGGGCGGGAGCAGCGGACGAACTCGTCCACGCAGACGCCGTTGCCCAGCACCTGCACGCGCTGGCCGCCCTTGGACTCGAGGTTCTGGGCGAGCGCCGGGCTGACGGCGAGCGATGCGGCGCTGCGCTGGAGGAGGTCGCGCTCCCAGGCCTGGAAGCGGGCGAGGCGGGCGGGCTCGGAGTGCACGCGCAGGTCGTCGAGGCAGTCGTAGACGACCTTCGAGAAGGGTACGCCTTCGAGGACCGGCGCCCAGCGCGGCGTGGAGACGATGGCCACCGGAGGCGGACGGCCGAAGAGCGCCGCCCGGAGCCAGGTCCGCTGCGCGGCGTCGTGCAGGCGAGGGACGACCGGCAACCGGTCGGAGATCTTCGGGATGGACGGCGGCATCGGCAGCACGAGGAGGTCGTCCGGCGCGTCGTGCGGGTGCCGCAGGCGGTTGAGCGACTTCTTGAGCGAAGGCGGCTCGACGAAGGTCACCCGCGCGCCCAGGGCCCGCAGCCCCAGCGCCAGGTAACGCGAGCGGCCGAGCAGTGCGAAGTCCCAGGGAACGGTCGCGAAGAACCAGACGTCCAGGCCGTCAAGCCGGGAGCTGGCGCTGGAGGTGGTCGTCGTCACGCCGCCACCTCCGCCGGGCCGTCCAGCGCGCCGCGATAGGCCGCCAGGGTCTGCTCGCCGGCACGCGCCCAGGTGAACTCCTTGAGGACGCGCGCGCGCAGCGTCAGGTCCTTCGGCTGGCCCAGCGCTTGTCCGACAGCCGCGCGCATCGACGTCGCGTGCGCGGGATCGAGATAGATCGCCTGGTCGCCGAAGTACTCGCGGGTGGAGCCGCGGTCGGTGGTCACCACTCGGGTCCCGGCGGCGGCCGCCTCCAGGCTCACCAGGCCCGGCGTCTCGTACCAGGCCGGCGCGACGTGCGCCTGGGCCTTCTGGAGCAGGGCGAAGAGCGTCGGCCGCGGCTGGGCGGGCAGGACCATGGCCCCGGCGCGCACGGCGGCGGTGCGCACGCGGCGCAGATAGTTGGCGTGCATCGGGCCCGGGTCGCCCACCAGCACCAGGGGCATGCGGAAGCCTGCGAGCGCCTCGACGAGGGCGAGCTGGTTCTTGCGTGGCTCGATGCGCCCGGCCGAGAGCAGGAACTTCGGGGGAAGGCCGCGCGGCAGCAGCGCGGTGGCGGCCTCGGCGGGAGGCGGCTCGGTGGCGTTGACGACCGGTGCGATGCGTCCCCGGGCGCCCAGCTCGCGCAGCACCGCCGCCTCGGCGTTCGAGTTGGGCAGCAGGCAGCGCGCGTTCGACAGGAGGAAGGCGACCCGGTCGTCCCAGGGGGTCGGGGCCGCGGCGAGCAGAGGCGTGCGCCAGGGCCCGTCGGCGAGCAAGGCGCGGACGCCGTTCTTGGCGACGTCGGCGGGCACGCTGGAGAGCGCGCGGTGGAGCAGCTTGAGCGGCCCGACGTGGCCCTGCTGCTCGAACTCGGCCATGGGCCAGTGGATGGTCGACAGGACGAAGGGCAGTCCGGCCTTGGTGAGCGCCTGGGCGTGCACGAGGGTGTCGAGCCGGGTCAGGTGGAAGAGGTGGGCCAGGTCGTAGCTGCCGCGGGGCGGGACCGAAGGCTCGCTCCGAGAGCTGGACCTGCACGCCCAAGGACTGCAGCGCGTCGCGGGTGCGCAGGATCTGGGTGACGTCGCCGCCGCCGACGGTGGAGAGGTCGGAGCGCACACAGAAGAGGACCTTGAGCCCGGTGCCAGCGTTCATGGTGGAGCGAAGCTCTACCACGGCCGGCCGTGCAAAGGCCCGTTGCAGGTTGCGACGGGGCGTAGCGCAGAGGCTCGAGGGAAAGGTCCGTCATTCCGCCGGGTTCGGCTCTGGCAGGAGGGTTGCCATGTCACCGCGGCATGACCTGCCTGCTCGCCGCCACAGCCGCCGCCCTGACCCTGTCCGCGCTCTCGGCCGAGCCGGACGCCGCGACCCGCTACGCCGACGCGCTCGCTCGCCTGGAGAAGGACCGGGCCGAGCTCGCGGCGCAGTACCAGAAGGGCAAGGCGAAGGAGCGGCCGGAGGTCCTCTCACGCGCACGCGACCGGCTCTCTCGCGCGCTCGACGAGGAACTGGTGCCCGCCTGGTACGGAACGCCGTGGGAGTTCTATGGCGTGTCGGAGACGCCCGGTTCGGGGGCCATCGCCTGCGGCTACTTCGTCTCCACCGTGCTGCGCGATGCGGGTTTGCGCGTCGAGCGGGTGCGGATGGCCCAGCAGGCGAGCGAGTACATCGTCCGCTCGCTCGCTCCGGCCGCGCGTATCCTGCGGCTGAAGAACCAGACCAACGCCCAGGTGATCGACCAGGTGCGCAAGCAGGGGGACGGCTGGTACGTGGTGGGGCTCGACTACCACGTCGGGTTCATCCGCATCGACGGCGACGCGGCGCGCTTCTGCCACTCGTCCTACTTGGGCACCAAGGCGGTCACGTGCGAAGCGCCGGAGCTTGCGGGTGCGCTCGTCTCCACGCTCCACGTCGTCGGGCCGGCGTTCGCCGACGCGCGAGTGGTCGACTGGCTGCTGCAGCGGCCGGTCCCGACGCAGGTGCCGCCCGCGCCCGCGAAGAAGACGGCGGCTACGAAAGCTCCAGCAGCTTCGGAAGCACCTCGCCCGCCTTCCCTGTGACCACCTCGTCGAAGGCGCCGGCGTTCTCGGGCGACTCGAGGCCCACGTACACCGAGCGGCACGGCTCGCCGTTCTGCTGGCGGTAGCGGACCTCGCGGACGAGCCCGGCGGCGGGGTAGACGAGCCCGGAGCTGCCGACGCACAGGAAGAGATCGCAGGCCTGCACCTTTCGCTGGATGAGGTGCATGTCGAACGGCATCTCGCCGAACCAGACGATGTGCGGGCGGATGCGCGAGCCGCAGAGGTGGCACTTGGGGATCTGCTCGCCCGAGAGGTACAGGCCGTCGTCGGAGAACGGCTCGCTCCTGCAGGCCGGGTTCTCGCAGCGGCTCTTGGCGAGCTCGCCGTGCATGTGGACGAGCCTCCGTGACCCGGCGGCCTCGTGCAGCCCGTCGACGTTCTGGGTGCAGAGGAAGAAGCCGTCGCCCAAGTGCTCCTCGAGGCGGGCGAGCGCCAGGTGCGCCGGGTTGGGAGCGACCGCCTTCGCCTGCCGCCGGCGCTCCGAGTAGAAGCGCCAGACGAGCGTGGCGTCGCGCTCCCAGCCCTCGGGGGAGGCCACGTCCTCGACGCGGTGCTCCTCCCACAGTCCGTTGGAGTCACGGAACGTGCGCACGCCGCTCTCGGCGCTCACTCCCGCGCCGGTCAGCACGAACACCTGGGTCTTCTTGGAAATCCTCATCGCGACACCCCGAGCGGAGAGGCAAGCAGCGCGAGCCTCTTCTCGACGCGATCCATGGACTTTGCTCTCACCACGTTTCCCCCACGAGAGGGCAGTGACCGCAGCCACCCTTGCTCCATGTTGATGGGTGCTGACATATCTTTAGCAACCCTTCGGCGATTCTCATCGGCAACGCCCGACAAGCCTCGAAGCCGAGGCTCCCGCACAGTGGGACGCTACCTGGGGTCCTCCAGAAGAAGAAGGCACTGGCGGCACGGGTCCTCTCCCTGGGCCTCGGTCCAACCTCGCCCCGGACCCCGCGCCGGGTTCCCCCTCTCCGCGAAGCTCGCGAAGCCGGAGAGGGGGTCAGGGGGTGAGGCTCGTCACTTCTGGGCCATCTTGAACGCGCCGGGCCAGTCGGCGGGCGCCACCGTGCCTAGCTGCTCCAGGCGCTTGAGCAGCGCGGCGCAGGCGGGGTCCTCGGGCCAGAGCGTCCGGGCCGCCTCCAGGCGATCGCGGGCCGCCTCCCAGTTGCCGTCGACATAGCGGTCGACGCCGGCGTCGAAGGCCTGGCGGAACTCCGCGTAGCGCGCGGGAGGCTCGAAGTCGTAGGTGAAGATCGATACCGGTGTCTTGGTGCCCACGACGACGACGCGGTCGATGCGCCGGGTCTGGGGCCGCAGCTCCTCGGGCGCGTGGGCGGCGATGTCCTCGGTCACCAGCAGCCAGGTCCCGAACTGCTTGTTGGCCGACTCCAGGCGCGAGGCGATGTTGGCGGCCTCGCCGATCATCCCGTAGCGGCAGACCCGCTCGTTGCCGATGCGCCCGGTGGTGACCACGCCCTTGTGGATGCCGATGCGGGTGCGGATGCGCCGCAGCGTCCCGTCGCGCCAGGCCGGGTGCGGCAGCAGGTGTCGCCACTCCTCGGTCTCGGTGATCCGCTCCAGCGCCTGGATGATCCGCACGCCGGCGCTGAAGGCGCGCCGCTCCTTGCCCTCGCCGGCGAGCGTGACGATGAAGCCGTCGCCGGTGTGCTCGAAGATGTCGCCGCCGTGCTCGGCGACCACCGCGGCGCTGTGCCGGAAGTACTCGTTGATGGCCGTGAAGCCGTCCTGGCCGAAGGTCTCCATCAGCGAGGTGAAGTTCTGCATGTCGGTGAAGGCGATGGCCCAGTCGCGCGAGCGGACGGTGGGACCGGCGTCGGCGTTGAGGATGTTCTCCCGGGCCTCGGAGTTGACGGCGGCCACCAGGCGCTCGAGCAGCGGGATGAAGACGCGCTGCAGGAAGGTCACCGGCTCGGTGTCCTCGACGTGCCGCAAGAAGCCCATCGCCCTCGATGGCGCCCTTGGGCCGGTTGGCACTGGCTGCCTGGATGGCCGCCCGCACGTCCTCGCTGCTGATGCCCCACTTGTGCAGCGCATAGGGGATGAGGTCCACGCGCACGGCCGGCAGCGAGCCGCCACCGATCTCCACGTCGCCCACGCCTTCGACCTGCGACAGCTTCTGGCTGACGATGTTGGACACAGCGTCGTAGATCTGCCCTGGCGTGCGGGTCTTGGAGGTGAGCGCCAGGATGATGACCGGCGCGTCGGCCGGGTTCATCTTGCGGTAGGTGGGGTTGCTGCGCAGCGTGGCGGGCAGGTCCACGCGCGTGGCGTTGATGGCGGCCTGCACCTCGCGGGCGGCGCCGTCGATGTTGCGGTCGAGGTCGAACTGCAGCGTGATGCGGCTCGATCCTGTCGAACTCTGGGACGTCATCTCGGTGACGCCGGCGATGGTGCCCAGCCTGCGCTCCAGCGGGGTGGCGACGCTGGTGGCCATGGTTTGGGGGCTGGCGCCGGGGAGGCTGGCGGTGACGCTGATGGTCGGGAAGTCGACCTCGGGGCAGGGGGGCCACGGGCAGGACGAAGGCAGCGATGCCGGATAGCGCCACGCCGATGGTGAGCAGGATCGTCGCTATTGGTCTTGTGACGAAGGGGCGGGAGAGGTTCATGGCTGCTCCCTCTTCTTGTTTTGCTCTTGTCCCGTTCGGTTTGAGTGCGCTGCGCCGGGATTTCGCCCCGGCGGGCGACCTCTTTCTTTGCTTGTGCAAAGAAAGAAGGCAAAGGTCGCGCAGCGGGGATGCACTCACTTGGCGAAGCCAAGTTAGGTGCATACCAAAGCACACCCCGACGTCGCCGCCCTTCGCTTCGCGAAGGGTTCCCTGCGGTGCGCGGACTTCGGGCCGGGTGTCCCAACTCCCTCCGCGGCCTGTGGCCGCTGCGGTCAGACAGAGGCCACCCAGTCAGTTTCACGATGCGCTGCGCGTGCGGCCCGAAGTCCTGTGCTCCTCGGCGGCGCCAACGGGGCCCCATTGAACCCCGGTTCGAGATGGACGACGGGCACTGCGTGCCCTCGCCGAGCCGGTGCGGACCTTGGTGCGGTGAAGTTGGGTGGAGAACCTTCTGACGGTGCCAGCTCTGCGAGGACGCGTAGCGTCCGTTGTCGGCCACGAACCGAGGCCTCCCGGGGTCCCCGTCGGCCTCGCCGAGGAGCACAGGGCTTCGGGGTGCGCGCGCAGCGCGCTTCGTGGACTGACTGGGTGGCCTCTGTCTGACCGCAGCGAGCGAAGCTCGCGGAGGGAGTTGGGACACCCACCCCGAAGCCCAAGAGCACCACAGGGGATCGCCCGTGACCACGGCGACGAGGACGTCGGGGTGTGTTCTTTGCCTACTTTCTTGCACAAGCAAGAAAGTAGGTCGGCCGCCGGGCCGAAAATCCAGGCGCAGGGCCCCCAAGCAGAACGGGACAAAAGCAAGGCGGAGCTTCAAATCAGGAGCATCAACAACCTCCCCCGCGAAGCGAAGAGACCCCCCCAGCGCTGGCCCAGGCGGTCGAAGCCCAGGTAGATCACCGGCGTTGTCTACAACGTCAACAGCTGCGACACCACCAGGCCGCCGAAGATGGACAGGCCGAGCGGCCGGCGCAGCTCAGCGCCTTCGCCCCAGCCGAACATCAGCGGCACGGCGGCGAACAGCGCCGCCAGCGTGGTCATCAGGATAGGACGGAAGCGCAGCAGCGCAGCCTGGCGGATCGCTTCATGCGGCGCCTTGCCTTCATTGCGTTCCGCATCGATCGCGAAGTCGATCATCATGATCGCGTTCTTCTTCACGATGCCGATCAGCAGGATGATGCCGATGATCCCGATCACGCCCAGGTCCTGGCCGGTGACCATCAGCGCGAGCAGCGCGCCCACGCCGGCCGAGGGCAGGGTGGACAGGATGGTCAGCGGGTGGATATAGCTTTCATACAGTACGCCCAGCACGATGTAGACGCACACCACGGCAGCGAGGATCAGCCACAGCTGGTTGGACAGCGACTTCTCGTAGGCGCCCGCAGCGCCCAGGAAAGTCATCGAGACGGCTGCGCGGCATTCTCGATGTCCTTGGCTGCCTGGCGGATCGCATCCACCGCGCGGCCCAGCGAGACGCCCTGTGCGGTATCGAAGCCTATCGTGGTGGCCGGGTACTGCGCGACATGGGTGACCTGCAGCGGCGCCGGTTCCTCGCTGATAGTGGCGATGGCCGACAGCGGCGTCGGCGTGCCCGAGCTGGTCCTCAGGTGCAGGTCGCCCAGCGAATCGCGGCGTGGTCAGCTGGTCGGCCGCGCCTCCAGGATCACGCGGTACTGGTTGGTCTCGGTGAAGATGGTCGAGACGATGCGCTGGCCGAAGGCGCTGTAGAGCGCGTCGTCGACGGCGGCTGGCGGTGATCGACAGGCGCGAGGCGGTGTCGCGGTCGATGTCGACGAAGGCCGCCGGCCCTGCGGCGCCGGCGTCGGTCGACGCGTTGCGCAGCTGGGCTTGCGTGCGCATGCTGCGCCACCAGCTTGTTGGCCCACTACGCTCACGGTCGGCGGTGTCGGCGCCTTCGATGCGAGACGCGGTACTGGGTCGGGCCGGTCTCGGCGTCGATGGTCAGGTCCTGCGTCGGCTGCAGATACAGCGTCACGCCGGCGCACCTGCGCGGCACGCGCTGGCGCAGGCGCTCCATCACCTCGTCCTGGTTGTCGCGGTCGCGTCTTCAGGTTGATCAGCATGCGGCCGGTGTGAGCATGGTGTTGTTGGCCGCGTCCACGCCGACGAAGCGAGCTGAGCGTTGTCCACGTCCGGATCTTCCAGGATGGCGCACGGCGGCCTGCCTGCTGTAATTCCGCCATGCGCGCGTACGAGACACGTCCTGCGCCGCCTCCACGCGCGCCTGCAGCTGGCCGGTGTCCTGCGTCGGGAACAGCCCCTTGGGGATCAGCATGTAGAGCAGCACGGTCAGCACCAGCGTGCCCAGCGCCGACCAGCAGCGTCAGCGCCCTGGCGGTGCCAGCACCCAGTCAGCGAGGCTTCGTAGCGCGCCGATCACGCGGTCGAAGAAGCCTGGGTCTTGCGCGCGTGCGCCGGGTCGTGCGTGCTCGTGGCCTGTCAGCCAGCGGGCCGACATCATCGGCACCAGGGTCAGCGAGACCACGGCCGAGATCAGGATCGTGATCGCCAGCGTGACGGCGAACTCGCGGAACAGCCGGCCCACCACGTCGCCCATGAACAGCAGCGGGATCAGCACCGCGATCAGCGACACGGTCAGCGAGATGATGGTGAAGCCGATCTGCGTCGCGCCCTTCAGCGCCGCCGCGATGGGCGTCTCGCCTTCCTCGATGTAGCGCGCGATGTTCTCGATCATGACGATGGCGTCGTCGACCACGAAGCCGGTGGCGATGGTCAGCGCCATCAGGCTCAGATTGTTCAGGCTGTAGCCCAGCAGATACATCACGCCGCAGGTGCCGATCAGCGAGATCGGCACGGCCAGGCTGGCGATCACGGTGGCGCGCAGGCTGTGCAGGAAGAAGAAGATCACCAGCACCACCAGTACCACGGCCAGCACCAGTTCCATCTCGACGTGCTCGACCGAGGCGCGGATGCCGGTGGTGCGGTCGCTGACAGCACGGTCAACTTGCAGCGCGGCGGGCAGGCCGGCTTGCAGCTCGGGCAGGCGCTGCCTTGATGGCGTCGACCGTGGCGATCACGTTGGCGCCGGGCTGGCGCTGCACGTTGACGATGATGGGCCGGTGTCAGTGCCGGACCAGGCACCCAGGCTGCGCGTTCTCGGCGCTGTCGACCACCTGCGCGACGTCGCTCATGCGTACCGGCGCGCCGTTCTTGTAGGCGACGATCAGGTTCTTGTAGTCGTCGGCCGTCAGCAGCTGGTCGTTCGCATTGATGGTGTAGGAACGCGTCGGGCCGTCGAAGCTGCCCTTGGCGCTGTTCGCATTGGCGGTCGATGATCGCGGTGCGCAGCGTATCGAGGCCGATGCCGTAGGTGGCCAGCGCCTGCGTGTCGGCCTGGATGCGCACGGCAGGGCGCTGGCCGCCGGACAGGGTCACCAGGCCCACGCCCGATGACCTGGCTGATCTTCTGCGCCAGCCGCGTGTTGACGATGTTCTGCACCTCCGTCAGCGGCACGGTGTCGGAGGTGACGGCGAGGGTGAGCACCGGCGCATCGGCCGGGTTCACCTTGGCATACACGGGCGGCGCGGGCAAGTCGGCCGGCAGCAGCGAGCCGCCGGCGTTGATGGCGGCCTGCACCTCCTGCTCGGCCACGTCCAGCGTCTCGCCCAGGCCGAACTGCAGCGTGATGATGGAGACGCCGGCCGCGCTGGTCGAGCTCATGCGCTCCAGGCCCGGACATCTGGCCGAACTGGCGCTCCAGCGGCGCGGTGACGGTGCTGGCTCATCACCTCGGGGCTGGCGCCGGGGTAGAGCGTCTGCACCTGGATGGTCGGGAAATCGACCTGCGGCAGCGCGGACAGCGGCAGGAACTTGAAGCCGACCAGGCCGGCCAGCACGATCGCCAGCATCAGCAGCGCGGTGGCGACCGGCCGCTGGATGAAGGGGCGGGAAGGACTCATGCGCACGCCGGCGCGTACGTCCTCGATCCGCCGGAGGGTCGGGCGCGGCTTGGGCGCCCGGCCGTCGGCCGCGCGCCAACCGGAAGCCATCGGGGCACCGCCGGCATCGGCCGCCTTGCCCGCGGCCACCGACGCGCCGCCGAGGCCGATGCGCCTCGGCCGCGACACCGCGCGGCACCCTTGCGCCGGACGCCGCGGCCGCACCAGCATCGCGACGCCCGGCAGCTGCACCTTGGCGCCGTCCTTCAGCCGGTCCGCGCCTTCGGTGATCACCTTCTCGCCGGCCTGCAGGCCCTAGGCGATCTGCGACCTGGTCCACGGTGGCCTGGCCGCGCTTGACCGTGGCGCATGTGAGACGGTGCTTCTCCGTCGTTGAACACATAGACGTAGTCGCCGTTGTCGCCGTGTGCGCACGGCGGTCACCGGCACCACGACCGCGTCCTTGATCGGTGCGCAGCTGCAGGCGCACGTTGACGAACTGGTTGGGGAACAGCGTGCCCTGGGTGTTGGCGAGGCGCGCCTTGGCCTTCACGGTGCCGGTGGTGGTATCCACCAGGTTGTCCAGGGTCGAGAAACTGCCGCGGTCCAGTTCGGTGGTGCGGGTACGGTCGAAGATGCGTGACCGGCAGCGTGGCGCTTGGCCACGGGCGCCAGCGACTCTGCGGCACGAAGTCCTGCGGCACGGTGAACTGCACGTCGATCGGGCGCCATCTGGGTGATCACGGCCATGCCGGTCGGCGTCGCCGCTGCTGACGATGTTGCCGACATCCACGACGCGCAGGCCCACGCGGCCGGCGAGCGGCGCGATGATGCGGCGTGTAGCCCAGGTTCAGCCGCGCGGTGCCTTCGGCCGCGCTTGTCGGACATGACGGTGCCTTCCAGCTGCTTGACCAGCGCGGCCTGGGTATCCACGTCCTGGCGTGCGATCGAGTCCTGCGTCAGCAGGGTCTGGTAGCGCTGCCAGCGTGAGGCGCGCGTTCTCCAGCTGCGCCTCGTCGCGCAGGCGGGTGCCCTGCGGCCTGCATCAGCGCCATCTCGAAGGGGCGGGGGTCGATCTGCGCCAGCAGCTGGCCCTTGCTCGACCATCTGGCCTTCCTTGAACAGCACCTGGGTCCAGCACGCCGGAGACCTGCGGGCGCACGGTGACCGTGGCCGCCGGGGTCACGGTGCCCAGGGCCTCCAGCGTGACCGGCAGGTCGGCCATGGTCGCGGTGGCCACGCCGACGGTGACGCCGCCGCGCCCGCCACGGCCGCCGCCCGGGCCACCCGGCCCGCCGGGCCCGCCCGGGCCCATGGCCGGCATGCCGCCGGCGCCTTCGGCCGCGGGCCGGTGCGTCAGGTACCAGGCCAGGCCGCCCAGCAGGGCCAGGCCGGCGACGGCGACCACGCTGCCCAGCCAGCGTCGCGGCCGTTTCGCCGGCACGGGGTTGGCGGAGGACGCGTGCTCAGGATCGGCAGGATTCATGGATGCAAACGCCGCATGACGGCAGGTGTTTTTATGAGGAAACGCCGGGGCGTGTCACCAGCGCGCGGCGATGCTAACGCCCCGATACATAAGCCCGCGCGAAGCAACGTAAAGGTGAAGTAGTCATCTGTTGGCTTGTGCATATCGACATGCGTGGAGTGGCCGTCGAACGGTGCGATAGGGCAGGGCCGGGATAATTCGCCGATGACGACCCCCGATCCCAAGGTCCCGCCCGCGGGCGACGACGCACTTTCCTTCAGCCGCCTGCCGCTGAGCCCCGCCGCCCTGGCCAACCTGGAGCGCCTGGGCTACCTGCAGATGACGCCCATCCAGGCCGCAGCCCTCCCGCTGGCCCTGGCCGGGCAGGACCTGATCGCCCAGGCCAAGACCGGCTCGGGCAAGACAGCCGCCTTCGGCTTGGCGCTGCTGGCCCGGCTGGACCTCGGCCGCTTCGAGGTCCAGTCCCTGGTGCTGTGCCCCACGCGCGAGCTGGCCGACCAGGTCACCCAGGAAATCCGACGCTTGGCCCGGGCGGAGGACAACATCAAGGCCGTCACCCTGTGCGGCGGCGTGCCCATGCGCAACCAGCTCACCAGCCTGGAGCACGGTGCCCACGTCGTCGTCGGCACGCCGGGGCGCATCCTGGACCACCTGGAGCGCGGCAGCCTGTCGCTGGACGCGCTGAACACCCTGGTGCTGGACGAGGCCGATCGCATGCTGGACATGGGCTTCTTCGACGACATCGTGGCCGTCGCAAAGCAGTGCCCGAAAGAGCGCCAGACCCTGCTGTTCTCGGCCACCTACCCCGAGGGCATCGCCAAGCTCAGCCAGCAGTTCATGCGCAAGCCGCAGGAGATCAAGGTGGCCGTGCGCCACGCGGCCACGCAGATCCGCCAGCGCTGGTACGAGGTGCGCGACGAGGACCGCCTGCACACCGTGCAGCAGATCCTGCAGCGCTTCCGACCGGCCAGCACCCTGGCCTTCTGCAACACCAAGCAGCAGTGCCGCGACCTGGTGGACGTGCTGGCCGCCGGCGGCATCGAGGCCCTGGCCCTGCACGGCGACCTGGAGCAGCGTGACCGCGACCAGGTGCTGATCCAGTTCGCCAACCGCAGCTGCTCGGTGCTGGTGGCCACCGACGTGGCCGCGCGCGGCCTGGACATCGCCGACCTGGAGGCGGTGGTCAACGTGGACGTGACGCCCGACACCGAGATCCACGTGCACCGCATCGGCCGCACCGGCCGCGCCGGGCGCGAGGGCCTGGTCTTCAACCTGGCCAGCCTCGACGAGATGGGCCGCGTGGGCAACATCGAGGTCGCCAGGGCACGGGCGATACCGAGTGGGAGCCGCTGTCCGACCTGGAAGGCGGCGCCGCCGCCGGCCGGCCGCTGCTGCCGCCCATGGTCACGCTGCAGATCCTGGGTGGGCGCAAGGAGAAGATCCGCCCCGGCGACGTGCTGGGAGCGCTGACCGGCGAGGCGGGCTTCGACGGGGCGCAGATCGGCAAGATCAACGTCACCGACTTCCATACCTATGTCGCGGTGGAGCGCGGCATTACCCGGGAGGCGGTCAAGCGCCTGAATGCCGGGAAGGTGAAGGGCAAGAAGGTAAAGGCGCGCCTGCTCAGCGAAGCAGGCAAGGGCTGACGTTCAGCGCGGGTCAGCCTGGGGGCCTGCCTCCGTCACTTGTGCTGCAGGGGCGACGTACTTCAAGTGCCCCAGGTAGGTCAGCGGCTGCACCACCGAGATCGACGGCACGTCGCCCTCGCGCATGTGCAGGATGTCGGCCGGGCTGACCCAGCGCGGGTCGGCCGTGGTGATGGGCACGCCGGCCTGGCGGTAGGCCTCCATCACCAGCTGCGAGCAGGAAGAAGCGCTCGTTGCTGCTGGCGCCCAGCTGGATGCTGGCCACGCCGCGCACGCAGAAGTCGCGCACGCCCGAGGGCACCAGCGGCAGCTCGCACAGCCGGCGCTGCAGCGCGAAGGGCGCATGCAGCATCACGCCGACGTGGCTGTAGCGGGTGCCCACCTTGTCCAGGGCGAAGCTGCGCACGCGGGCGGCGGCCTGCACGTCCAGCGCCGGATGGCGGAAGGCCACCACCACCGATTCCTCGGCCAGCACCTCGTCCAGGCTGCGGCGGCGCACGCCTTCGCCGACGGCCTCGACCACGTCGCCGTCGCCCGCATAGAGCGCGGCGTGGCTCACCGGGGCCAGGGTGGCCAGGCGGATGCCGATGGACGTGATGCCGTTGGCGGCCGTCAGAAGGATGTCGCCCGGCATCAGCTCCGATGCCGGGACGAAGCGCCCACCGTTGGCCGGCTCCAGCGCGGGATTCTGGAAGCTGACGTGCGGCAGCGAGGCCGCGACCGGCAGCGGCAGCGGCAGCACGGTGTCGGCCCGGCGCGGGGGCTCGACCTGCGTGGCGCAGGCGCCCAGCAGCGCGGTGGCCGCGAGCGCGGCGAGGAGGTTCTGCAGTCTGGACATCGGCCGGCAGCCTAAGCCAAACCGCGCCCGCCGCCAGCCCCCGGGCCCGGCGTGTCAGCCACGGCTGACAGCATCCGGCGGCGCCTGCCGACTGCAGGCCGGTGGCGGTCTTCCCTAGCATCGGACGAGACCCTCCGTCGGTCGAGAGGACGGGAGCACAGACATGAACCTCCAGCGGCAATACGACCACCAGGCTCGGCCGGCAGCGGCGCGCGGCCCCTTCTTCATCGTGCTCAACGCCGGCTCCGGCAGCGACGACGCCCAGGCCGTGCGCGAGACCATCGAACACGCCTTCCTCGACGCCGGCCGCCAGCACACGCTGCTGCTGGTGGACCAGCCCGGCAAGCTGGCCGAGCAGGCGCGGCGCGCGGTGTACCAGGCGCGGGCCACCAACGGCGTGGTGGTGGCCGCGGGCGGCGACGGCACGATCAATACCGTGGCCCAGGCCGCGCTGGAGCACGGGCTGCCCTTCGGCGTGATCCCGCAGGGCACCTTCAACTACTTCAGCCGCACCCATGGCATCCCCTCTGACGTGGAGGAGGCCGTGCAAGTGCTGCTGCAGGCGCCGCCGCAGCCGGTGCAGGTGGGGCTGGTCAACGACCACGTCTTCCTCGTCAACGCCAGCCTGGGGCTGTACCCCCGCAGCTGCTGGAGGACCGCGAGGCCTACAAGCAGCAGTTCGGCCGCAGCCGGCTGGTGGCGTTGTTCGCGGCGCTGGCCACCATCGTGCGCGAGCACCGGCCGCTGCGCATCCGGCTGGAAAGCAACGGCCGCGCGGTGACCCTGCGCACGCCCACGCTCTTCGTCGGCAACAACCGGCTGCAGCTGGAGCAGATCGGCATCCCGCAGGCCTCGGTGGTGGAGCAGGGCTGGCTGGCCGCGCTGGCGCTCAAGCCGGTGTCGACGGCCGCCTTGCTGTGGCTGATGCTGCGCGGCGCGCTGGGGCAGCTGGGCAGTGCGAACCAGGTCGTCGGCTTCGCCACCCACGCGCTGACGGTGCGTCCGCTGTCGCTGGGCCTGCGGCGCATCAAGGTGGCCACCGATGGCGAGACGCAGTGGCTGAAGCCGCCGATCGAGTTCCGCGTCGCGCCCAGGCCGCTGATGCTGATCAAGCCGCCACCGGCGCAGCCATGAACGGCGACCAGGGCCGGGGCCGGCTGGTGCTGCAGCTGTCGGATCCCCACTTCGGCACCGAGCAGCCCGTGGTCGCGGAGGCCCTGCAGCGCCTGGCCGCCAAGCTGGTGCCCGACCTCGTCGTGCTCTCGGGCGACATCACCCAGCGCGCCACCGCGGCGCAGTTCGAGGCGGCCAGCCGCTTCACCGCGGGCCTGAACGCACCGGTGCTGGTGGTGCCCGGCAACCACGACATCCCGCTGCTCAACCTGGGCCTGCGCGTGCTGGCGCCCTATGCGCGCCACCGCCGCGCCTTCGGCGCCGAGCTGGAGCCCAGCTTCGAGACCCCGAGCTGCTGGTGCTGGGCGTCAACACCACGCGGGCCTGGCGGCACAAGGACGGCGAGTTTCCGCGGCCCAGGTCGAACGCGTGGCGCAACTCCTGCGCCGGGCCGGGCCGGCGCGGGTCCGCCATCGTCGTCACCCACCAGCCCGTGGCCGTGACGCTGGAGCGTGACCAGGCCAATCTGCTGCATGGCGCGGGCGCCGCGGTGCGCAGCTGGTCCGAGGCCGGCGCCGACCTCATCCTGGGCGGCCACATCCACCTGCCCTACGTGCTGGCCTTGCACGAGCTGGCGCCCGGCCTGGCCCGCCGCGTGTGGGCCGTGCAGGCGGGCACCGCGCTGTCCACGCGCGTGCGCCACGAGGCCCCCAACTCGGTCCAACCTGATCCGTTTCGAGGCCCAGGGCCAGGCGCGCTGCACCGTCGAGCGCTGGGACTGGGTGGCTGCGGCGTGCAGCTTCATCGGCGGTGTCGCGCCATGAGCTGAGGCTGGAGCGGCCGCCTGCACACGGAATGCAGGCCTTGCCGATTGGGGGCTATCCCGGCACGTCCGCAGAGGTTGCGCAGGGGTGGTTCAGATAGGATGGCCTGCAGCCGGGAATCCCTGCCCAGCCGAGATGGCCCACTCCACACAACCCAGCCCCGCCGCCGTACCCATACCCGCCCACGAAGAGGCGGGTGAACTCACTCCCGAGCAGCAGCACGAGCTGCGCCGCCGCGGGATGCTGGAGCTCTCGCGCCGTACCAGCGCCGGCGTGTTCATGTACGCCGCAGCCTGGCTGATCGTCAGCCAGGAAAGGGGATGCTTCCACCGCCACCGCGGCTTCGCGCTGGCCAATGCCGCCGTGCTGCTGGCGGTGGGCATCCTGCGTTTTCGCGCTGCACCGGCGCTTCGCCATGCTGCTGGAGCGCGACATGCGGCGCTGGGTGCGGGTGTACTACTCGCTGATCTTCTGCCACGCGGTGCACTGGGGCAGCCTGCTGGCGATGAGCGTGGCCTGGGGCGAGGCCCTGGGCATCCGGCCCTTCATGGTGCCGATGAGCGTGGCCATCATCATGGCGGGCATCATCGTCGTGGCCATCGACCCCTTCCTCGGGCGCTTCTATCCCATGGCTTCCATCGCGCCGGTGGTGGCGGTGCTGCTGCTGAACCTCAATGCGGCCAACGCGGTGTTCGCGGGGCTGGGCACGGCCTTCATGGCCTACGCCTGGATGATCTCGCGCGTGCTGCGCCACGACTACTGGAGCGGCCAGCGCGCCCGCGCGCTGCTGGAGAACCGGGCCCGCGAGCTGGAGCAGGTCAGCCTGACCGATGCGCTGACGCAGGTCCCCAACCGCCTCTACCTGGACCGCCGCCTGCCGGTGGAGTGGCTGCAGGCGCGGCGCCACAAGCGCCCGCTGGCCGTCGCGGTGGTGGACCTGGACCACTTCAAGCGCCTGAACGACACCTATGGCCACCCCTTCGGCGACCGCTGCCTGCGCGAGGCCGCCGCCACGCTGCGCGCCCAGCTGCTGCGGCCCTCGGACATGCTGGCGCGCTACGGCGGCGAAGAGTTCATCGTGCTGATGCCCGACACCGACCTGGCCGGCGCCGCCGCCGTGGCCGAGCGCCTGCGCGAGCAGGTGGCCGCGCGCACGCTGCTGCACGAGGGCCAGGCCGTGCGCTTCGCCTGCAGCATCGGCGTCGCGGCCTGCGTGCCGTCCTCGCCCGACGGCGCGCAGCGCCTGGTCAAGCGCGCGGACGAGGCGCTCTACCAGGCCAAGGCCGACGGCCGCAACCGCGTGGTGGCCCTGGATCACGAGGGCACATGAACCACGCTGGCGCGGACCTCTGGCTGCGGGCCGCGCAATGGAGCGGCGTGCATGCGCTGCCCGGCTTCCTGCTGGCGCTGGTGGGCGTGATGGTGCTGTCCTGGGCGGGCTGGCAGCTGCTGCGCCGCGTGGCCTGGCACAGCCCGGCCAGCAGCCTGTCGCCCGGTGCCTTCCTGCTGCTGCGCCTGGCGCTGGGCTTCGTCGTCGTGCTGGCCTGTGCCGCACTCTTCACCGAGATCGCCGAGGAACTGGGCGACGGCGAGCGCCTGGGCGCGCTCGACCAGGCCTTCACCGATGCGCTGGCGTCCAACGTGCCGCTGCTGGCGCTGGAGGCCTTCGCGCTGGTCACGCGGCTGGGCGATGCCTGGACGCAGACGGGCATCTGCATCGTCGTCGCGCTGGTGCTGCTGTGGCGCCGACGCTGGTGGCTGGCCTTGGGCTGGGTAGTGGCGGTGGCGGGCAACGGGCTGCTCAACAGCACGCTCAAGGGCATCTTCGCCCGCGTGCGGCCGGTGCACGAGCACGGCCTGGTGCTGGCCGATGGCTGGAGCTTTCCCAGCGGGCACAGCTCGGGCTCGGTCGTGGTCTGGGGGATGCTGGCCTACCTGCTGGTGCGCAGCCTGCCGATGCGCTGGCATGCGCCGGCCGTGATGGCGGCGGCGGCACTGGCCTTCACGATCGGCTGCAGCCGGGTCTTCCTGCAGGTGCATTTCGCCAGCGACGTGCTGGCGGGGTTCTCGTCGGGGACCGCGTGGCTGCTGGTGTGCGTCGTCAGCATTGAGATGACGAGGCATTACCGCCGCCGCGCCGGCACAGGCGTGGCGGCGGCATGAGGCTCAGGCCTTGCGAGCGCGGCGCATGCCGGCGGCTGCTGCCAGGCCGAGAGAGCACAGCACGAGGCTGCTCGGCTCGGGCACCGCACTGACGCTGACCTTGTCGATCGCCAGGCCGACGTAGCCGCAGGGCAGCGGGCCCGGCGTGGCGGAGCAGCCGAACAGCGCGCCGCCGCCGGTGGTGCCTTCCAGCTTGCCGGCCTGCACGGCCGCGACCAACTCGGCGCCGGTGGGCAGCTTGCTGAAGGTGCCGGCGGCGAACTGGAAGCTGTAGGTGAAGGTCGCCAGCGAGCCCGGGATGCCGCCGTTGGTGCTGCCCAGGTTGAGCATCAGCTGGACCTGGTCGCCGGCCAGCAGCGGGAAGAACTCGCGCGGGCCGGTGCCGGCATAGGACGCGAGGCCATCGGTGGAGGCCAGCGTGACCTGGAAGTTCGCGCCGTTCGGTGCCAGGTCCAGCGTGATGTCGGAGCCGAAGCGCTGGCCCACGGCCAGCACGCCGAAGCTGGACACCGGGTTCGGGTCGCAGGATTCGCCCACCGTGCGGTTGGGGCAGTAGTTGATGTTGTCCACCTGGCCTTCGAGGTGGATCTGCACCACGTCCGCGGCGCGCGCCTGCAGGGTGAAGGGGATGGTCAGTGCCGCAGCCGCGGCGATGGCGAGATGTCTCATGGCTTCCTCCGGTTTGTTGATCTGCACGCGTCCGCATGGCGGAGCGCGGCGCGAGTCTAGGAACCGGGGAGGCCGCGAATGTGTCCGGCCCTGCGGATCAGGGGCCGGCCTGCACGCGTATGCGCGTACCGGTTAAGGACACGACCTGGCCCGCGCGGATCTTGCAGGTCTTGCGCAGCTCCTGCTGGCCGTCGACCTCCACCTTGCCCTCGGCCACCATGGCCTTGGCCGCACCGCCGCTGTCGGCGATGCCGCAGGCCTTGAGCAGGGCGTCCAGGGTGATGAACTCGCCGCGCAGGGGGAAATCGATGGTCTGTATCCGGGTCATCGTGAAGCTCAGGTGAGGGGGCGTCGCCACGCCACGGGTGCATGCGAGATTGCATGGGGCGGACGGGCGGGCATCATGCCTGCACTTTCCCTGCGGGGCCCTGGCCCCATCCCCCGACGATGAATGCCCAGCGTGTCCTGCGCGCCGTCTTCAACCGCACGCGCTGGCTCCTGCAGCGCGCCCGCGGTGCCAGCCCCGGCCACGGCAGCTATTTCGAGTTCCTCGAGGCTGACTTCGACCGCCGCTATGGCGTCGAGACCGCCGCCATCGTGACCGTGGACGCCATGCAGGTCGATGCCGGTGCGCGCGCCCAGATGGCCGACTACGTGCCCACGCCCTTCGGCCTGCTGCCCGAGGTGGTGCGCGCCACGCGCGTGGACCCCACCGAGTTCTGCTTCATCGACCTGGGCTCGGGCAAGGGCAGGGTGCTGGTGCTGGCAGCCGAGGCCGGCTTCGACGAAGTCATCGGCGTGGAGCTGAGCGAGCTGCACGAGGTGGCCGAGCGCAACATCCGCGCCTACGCCGCACGCAGCGATTGTCCGCTGCGCATCTTCTCGCGGCGCCAGGACGTGACCACCTTCGAGTTTCCCCAGCGCCCGCTCTTCGTCTTCTACTTCAACGCCTTCTTCGGCCCGGTGCTGGAGCGCACGCTGGAGAACCTGCGGGCTTCAATCGAAGCGCATCCGCGGGCGGTGCTGTTCGTGTGGCATGGGAAGCGCTACTTCCCGGAGAAGCGGCTGCAGGAGACGTTTGCGCGGCATGCCTTCCTGAAGCCGATGGTGGAGACGGAGGACTACACGGTGTTCAATGCGCGGCTTGAGTAGGAAGTAGGTCGATGCCAGGCGCAGCCTCGGCTCAGGCCAACACGCGCAACAGCCACGCGTTGAGATCGGCGACCTCCTCCTGGCAGATCGAATGCGGCATCGGATAGTCATGCCACTCCACCTGGTGCCCCAGCGCCTGCAGTGCCTCCCGCGCCTCGCGCCCGCGTTCGATGCCGACGATGTCGTCCTGCGTGCCATGGCCCAGGAAGACGGGGACGCCGTCGTTGGCCGGGTTGCGTTCGGCTGCGGTCTTTGAAGCCAGCGGCAGGTAGCCCGACAGGCCGACGAGGCCGCCCAGCCGGTGGCCGTGGCGCAGGCCGGTCATCAGCGTCATCGCGCATCCCTGGGAGAATCCGGCCAGCACGATGCGGTGGGACGGGATGCCCCGCTCGCGTTCACGCTCCAGCACGGCGTCGATGACGGCCTGCGAGGCGCGCAGGCCGGCCTCGTCCTCGGCCGCCTGGCCGCCGAACTGCAGGATGTCGTACCAGGCCGGCATCACGTAGCCGCCGTTGGCGGTGACCGGTCGCGAGGGCGCGTTGGGGAAGATGAAGCGCACGGGGCCGATGGACGACAGGTCCAGCTCCTCGCACAGCGGCACGAAGCTGCGGCCGTTGTCGCCCAGGCCGTGCATCACGATGATGGCCGAGCCGGGTGCGTCCCCGGTCTGGGCTTCCAGTATCTCGATGGGTCGATTGCTCATGTCTGCTCCTGCTGTTCCTTCCGCCATCGCCAGGTACCTGGCCGGCTATCCGCCCCACCTGCTGGAGCAGGCGGCCGGGCTGCTGGCCCAGGGGCGCCTGGGCGAGATGCTGGCGCGCAAGTATCCGCTGGGCCACGAGGTGCGCACCGACCGTGCCCTCTACGACTACGCGGTGGAGCTCAAGCAGCGTTTCCTGCGCAATGCCGAGCCGCTGTCCAAGGTGGTCTACGACAACAAGCTGAAGGTGGTGGGCCAGGCCCTGGGCACGCACACCACGGCCTCGCGGGTGCAGGGCGGCCGGCTCAAGGCCAAGCGCGAGATCCGCATCGCCAGCCTGTTCAAGGACACGCCGGCGGCCTTCCTGAAGATGATCGTTGTGCACGAGCTGGCCCACCTGAAGGAGCGCGGGCACGACAAGGCCTTCTACCAGCTGTGCACGCACATGGAGCCGGACTACCACCAGCTGGAGTTCGACCTGCGGCTGCACCTGGTGCTGTTGGATTCGCAGCCACAGCCGGTGTCAGCACCGATGACTTCGCCGCCGGACCTGGGATGATGTGCGCCTGTGGAAACGAGGCGCAACGACGCGCCGATTCAGGAGCAAGCCATGGCCAAGGGTCAACAGCGCAGCAACAAGGAAACGAAGAAACCGAAGAAGGACTCTTCGCCGGCCAAGCCCGTCTCGCCGGGCGCGGTGATGCCGACGATCACCACGGTGGTCCCGGAGAAGGGGAAGAAGAAGAACAAGTGATGGAGGGGAGCCCCTCGGTCCACGAATACGTGGACCGGTCCCCCGGGGGGACGGGGCCGGCTTGGGGCGGCCCGGCGCTCGGCCCCTGCGGCCTACGAAGCCTTGGGCGTATTCACCGCCCGCATGATCACCACCTCCGACGCCTGGCCTTCGCGGGTGATCGTCACCTGGGTGTGGTCGGTGTTCTTCTCGTCGGTCAGGATCAGCAGGAACATGCCGTCGGGCAGTGCTGACTCGCTGAACTGCTTGCCGCCGGCGCGCGCCTTCAGCTTGTCGCGGTAGAAGCCGGCGATCTTGTCGGTGGCGTCGGGGCTGCTGAAGCTGGTCGTGACCATGCTGCCCTCGTCGCTGGCCATGCGGCTGGCCTTGTCGGCCTGTTGCTGGGCGCCCGGATAGAAGGGCAGGCCGAGGTCGCCCTCGCTCACCTTGGCATTGCCCATCTCGAAGTGCTGGGTCTTGCCGTCCTTGTCGGTGATGGTGGTCTTGATGCCGCCTTCGGACAGCGAGACCTTGGCATCGTTGCCGTCCTTGGACAGCGAGGACTCGATCATCTTCTCGGCGGCCTTTTCGGACAGCTTCTCCTCGACCTTGCCGCAGGCGGACAGCAGCAGGGCGAGGGCGGCCGCGGCGGCCAGGGGCAGGAGTCGGGCGGGGCGTTGCAGTGTCATGGTTCCCTGGTGGTTGGATGCGGCACGGGGCGCGCGAAGCGGCGCGCATTGTAGGAAGCCGACAGGCCGCGCCAGCTCCTTCCGACGAGGGTGAGAACAGGCCGATACATCTTTGTCGGTTCATGGCTGCGCGAGGTCCGCATGCGCTATTGCCACGCGCGGGGCAGGCCACTACTGTCCGGGTGCTGCGCCCTGGGTAGTCATGGGGGCGACCCATCCGATTCACCCAGGAGATCTCGCATGAACCGTCCGCTGTTCGCCGGCCTGCTGGCGCTGGCCTTCACCGCACCGGCCTTTGCCGCGCGCATCGCCCCTACCTCCTACGACATCCCCAACGGCTCGGGCAATGCCTCGGGCGGCAGCTACAACTACTGGGACGCCGGCTACACCGGCAGCGGCAACAAGACCACCGATGGCGCGCCGCTCAGCGGCGGGCTCGGCGACCTGACCGATGGCGTGGTCAGCACGCAGAACTGGAATGCGGTGGAGAACATCGCCGGCACCGGGCCCTACGTGGGCTGGAATGCGAACGTGACGCCGGACGTGACGCTGACCTTCCACTTCGGCGCCGCGGTGGACATCGACACCGTGCGCATCCACGTCGACGAGTCCCAGTACGGCGGCGTGAACCTGCCGACGACCCTGGCGCTGAGCTGGGAGTCCGGCGGCACGCAGACGCTGAACTTCAACATCGAGGACGACACCGCGGACGTGGCGCCCAGCTGGCTGGAGATCGGCGGCCTGGGCATCACGGGCGTGAGCAGCCTGAAGATCAGCCTGGGCTACGGCGACCTCTGGGTCTTCGCCGACGAGGTGGAGTTCTACGACGCGGCGCCGATCCCGGAGCCCGCGACGCTGGCGCTGATGCTGGCCGGCCTGGGCGTGGTCGGGGCAGCGGCGCGCAAGGCGCGCCGCTGAGGCCGGCTACTTTGCCCAGCCGTCTTTCAGGCCCGTGATCTTGTTGAACACGGGCTTGCCAGCAGCATGGTCCTTGCTGTCGGCCACGAAGTAGCCGTGACGCTCGAACTGGAAGTTCGTGCCCGCGGCGGCCTGGGCCAGTGAGGGCTCCACGTAGGCCTTCGCCACGCGCTTGCTGTCCGGGTTCAGGCTGGCCTTGAAGTCCTTGCCGCCGGCATCCGGCTGGGCCTCGGTGAACAGGCGGTCGTACAGGCGCACCTCGGCCTCCACGCCGCTGCCCGCGCCGCCGTGGGCACCGACCCAGGTGATCACGCCCTTGACCTTCACGCTGTCGGCGCCGGGCGTGCCGCTCTTGGTGTCGGGGACCAGCTCGGCGTGCACCGCGGTGACCTTGCCCGAGGCGTCCTTGTCGCAGCCCGTGCACTTGATGACGTAGCCGTACTTCAGCCGCGCCATGTTGCCGGGGTAGAGGCGGTGGTAGCCCTTGGGCGGCACTTCCTGGAAGTCCTCGGCCTCGATCCACACCTCCTTGCCCAGCGTGAACTCGCGGCGGCCGCGTTCGGCATGGCCGGGGTGCACGGGGGCGCTGCAGGGCTCGACGTGGCCGGGTCGAGAAGACCGTGTCCCAGTTGTCGATGACCAGCTTCAGCGGATCCAGCACCGCCATCGCGCGGGCGGCAGTGGGGTCCAGCGTGTCGCGCAGCGCGATGTCCAGCGTCGAGTAGTCGATCCAGCTGTCGGCCTTGCTCACGCCGATGCGTTCGGCGAAGAGCTGGATGGCCTCGGGCGTGTAGCCGCGGCGGCGCAGGCCGACGATGGTGGGCATGCGCGGGTCGTCCCAGCCGTCGACGATTCGCTCGTCCACCAGTTGCTTGAGCTTGCGCTTGCTGGTGATGACGTAGGTGAGGTTCAGGCGGGCGAACTCGTACTGCCTGGGCAGCGGATGGGCGAGCAGGCCGATCTCGGCCAGGCGCTCCAGCACCCAGTCGTAGAAGGGGCGCTGGTCCTCGAACTCCAGCGTGCAGATGCTGTGGGTGATCTGCTCCAGGGCGTCTTCCAGCGGATGCGCGTAGGTGTACATCGGATAGATGCACCACTTGTCGCCGGTGTTGTGGTGATGCGCGTGCTTGATGCGGTAGATGGCCGGGTCGCGCAGGTTGATGTTGGGGCTGGCCATGTCGATCTTCGCGCGCAGCACCATCGCGCCGTCGGCATGCTTGCCGTCGCGCATCTCGCGCAGACGGGCCAGGCTCTCGGCGGCAGGGCGGTTGCGGTAGGGGCTGTCGGTGCCGGGCTTGCCGAAGTCGCCGCGGTTGATGCGCATCTCCTCGGCCGTCTGCTCGTCGACGTAGGCATGGCCGGCCTGCACCAGGGCCTCGGCGGCGCGGTACATGAAGTCGAAGTAGTTGCTGGCGTAGTAGAGGTGGGAGCTGCCGTTGGCGTCCCAGCCGAAGCCCAGCCACTTCACGGCGTCGAGGATGGAGTCGACGTACTCCTGCTCCTCCTTCTCCGGGTTGGTGTCGTCGAAGCGCATGTGGCACACGCCACCGTAGTCGCGCGCCAGGCCGAAGTTCAGGCAGATGCTCTTGGCGTGGCCGACGTGCAGGTAGCCGTTGGGCTCCGGCGGGAAGCGGGTGCGGATCTTCGCGGGGTCGGGGTTCTGGCCGGCCTGGTGGGTCGCGTCGCCCGGCGTGCCGGCCCAGGTGCGGCTGGCGTAGGTACCCTGTTCCTGGTCGCGCTCGATGATGGCGCGCAGGAAGTTGCTGGGCTTGATCTCGTCTTTGGGTGCGGCTTGGGTCATGGGCTGGCGCGAAGAAGGAGCCGTGATTCTATTGAGGGCCCGCGGGCCATGCGGCGGGGCCGTCGCTTCGCGCTGCGGCGGTCTCCGTCCGTCGCACGGGCGGGGACGGCGGCCGGGGCTCGGCCTAGCGTGCGCGACATTCCTGTCACTGCCGCGTCTCATGCTCGAACTCCTCCAGTTCCACCCCGCCTTCGGCCTCATGAACCCCAGCCCCTTCTGCATGAAGGTGGAGGTCTTCCTGCGCCTGGCCGGGCTGCCCTACCGCTGCCGCAACGGCGAGGTGCCGCTGCGCATGCCCAAGCGCAAGCTGCCGGTGCTGCGCGACGGCGACGAGCTGATCTGCGACTCGCAGGCCATCCTGGTCCACCTGCAGCAGCGCTACGGCGCCGGCATGCCGGCTGCGCTGGTGGCAGCGGAGACCGCGGGTGAACTGGTGATCCGCCGCACGCTGGAGGAGCACACGCTGTTCGCCGGGTTGTGGCTGCGCTGGGTGGACCCGCCGGCCTGGCCGCAGCTGAAGGAGGCGATGTTCGGCAAGTTCCCGGCACCGCTGCGCTGGGTGGCGCCGCCCCTGGTCCGCCGCAAGATCCGGCGCGACATCTGGGGGCAGGGCGTGGGCCGGCACAGCCGCGAGGACATCGTCTCCCGCGCCAAGGCCGATCTCGATGCCGTGGTCGAGTTGCTCGGCCCCTTGCCCTATTTCGGCGGCCAGGAACCGGGGGCGCTGGATGCGACGGTCTATGCCTTCACCGCCGACATGCTCTGGGCGCCCTTCGACAGCCCGCTGCGCGCCCACGCCCGCGGCCAGCCGCGGCTGGTGGCCTATGCGCAGCGCATGCGGGAGCGTGTCGGGGCTTGATTCCGCCGGCTCCGGGGATGTGCTTGGGGGTTGTTCCGCATGCGCGAAGGGGCATGATGCTCATAATTCTATACAACCGTATAAATGTGAGGTCAGCCCATGTCAGCAACCGTCCCGTCCCCGGCCCGGGTCATCGCGCCTGATCCCGCCCTCTGGCCCAGTCGCCACGGCGCGGACCTGGTCAAGGCCCGCCGCACGGCCCGTCCGCTGCGCATGCTGATCCGCGGCGTGGACCCGGAGCCCAGCCCGGCCGAATGGCACTCCTTGGGCACGGCGCTGACCCGCGGCGATGCGATAGCCGACCGCCTGGCGCTGAGCATGCGCGGCAGCGGCATGCAGGCCGGCATGGCGCGTTTCGAGCAGGCGCTGGAGCACGGCATTGCCAGCGTGCCCGACGCCTCTGCCGAACTGCGCGACTTCTTCGCGGCAGTGGAGGCCCGCCCCGCCTGGGTGGACGAGGCGCGCCTGGCCACGGGTGCCCACGCCTGCCACGTCGCCGGCCGCCTGGGCATGCGTGTGCTGCGCGACGCCGCGCTGATGGCCGGCTACCAGGCCTCGGCCATCAACCGCACGCTGGTGCTCACCGGCGCCCTGGCCAAGGGCGCCCAGCGCCGCGTGGCCGAGACCACCAAGTGGTGGCTGGACGTCACCGCCAACGGCGGCCTGGCGCGTGACGGCGCCGGCTTCAAGAGCACGATGCGCGTGCGCCTGATCCACGCGATGGTGCGCCAGCGCGTGCGCCGCATGCCCGAGTGGGATCCGGCTGAACTGGGCGAGCCGGTCAACCAGGCCGACATGCTGGCCACCTACCTGAGCTTCAGCGTGATCTACCTCTTCGGCCAGCGCGTGATGGGCGTCAAGCTCAGCCAGCAGGAGGCGGAGGACGCGATGCACCTGTGGCGCTACATCGGCTGGCTGATGGGCGTGGAGGAAGGCCTGCTGGTGGACGACGAGATGGCCGGCCGCGTGCGCCTCTTCCACGTGCTGCTGCAGCCAGGCGCCGGCCGACGACAGCAGCAAGCAGCTGGGCCGGGCGCTGATGGACGAGCCGCTGACCCGCCACTACCCGCGCTGGCAGAAGCTCACCGGCCGCTTCGAGCGCGCGCGCCACCTGAGCATCGTGCGCCTCTTCGTCGGCCGCGAGGGCATGCAGGACCTCGGCCTGCCCACGGGCACGCTGCCTTGGTATCCTGCGCTGTCGGTGCCCTGGGTCGGGCTGTGGCACCGCGCGGTGCGGCTGGTGCCCGGCGGCCGAGGCTGGCTGGCGCGCCGCGGGCGGCACATGCAGGACACCTACCTGCAGATCCTGTTCGGCGCGGCCGCGCCGGAGCTGGCGCAGGTGGGGCATCCGGCCGCGCACGGTGCCGCCGGCACCCACGTGCGGCCGCTGAGCTGAGCCGCGACCTCAGGTCTGGGGCTGCGACTTGTCGGCGTCCGTGGGGGCGGCGGGCGCCGCGCCGGGCGCATGCAGCGCGCGCTCGGCATAGCGGTTGAAGCGCCAGGCCGTGCCTTCCATCGTGATGCGGCGCCAGACGGCGCGCTTCTCGCCGGGCGTGAAGGCGGGCCAGTGCTGCACTTCCTCGTGCGTGCGGCCGCAGCCCTTGCAGACGGCGTCGCCCTGGTTGGTCGAGCAGATCGCGATGCAGGGCGTGTCCGGCGTCATCGCATACCAGGCCAGCCAGGCCTCGCGTGCGGTGGTGGGCATGCTGTCCTCGTCGCACAGCATCTCGTGGTAGTACACCATCAGCGCGTAGACCTCGGCCAGCGCACGCACCTCGGCGCAGGCCGAGATGCCGTCGGGCGAGGGCGAGATGTCGCGCCACCAGTTGATGGCGGACTCGATGTCGGTGATGTGGATGCCGGCCATCGCGTCGTCCTGCTGCTGCGGGCCCGGCATCAGGCTTGTTCGGCCGCCAGCAGCGCGGCCAGGGCCGCTTCCACCGCGGGGCGCTGCACGCCTTCGGCCAATGCGACCGGCGCATCTGCCAGCGCCGCTGCGCCTTCGGCCTTCAGCCGCTTGACCCAGGCGCCGGCCTCGCGGCCTTCGGCGAAGCCCTGGCTCTGCAGCAGCACGCTGCCGTCGATGGCGCTGAGCTTGAAGTAGAAGAGGTTGTCCTTCTCGCGGTACTGCTTGAAGACGGGCAGGGCGGCCTTGGCCTGGGCCTGCGCGGCTTCCTTGCGTCTGCGCGACGGCTGCGAAGGGGCGCAGGCCCACCGCCTCGCGCAGTTCCTTCAGGAAGGGCGTAGCGATGGCACGCGCTTTCGCGGCGCCGATCTGCAAGATGGCCTCGATCTCGTCGGGGCGGGACATCAGTGCGGCATAACTCTCGCGCATCGGGCCGACGTGGCTCTCGATGAGCGTCGGGCCGTCTGTTCCTTGGCTTCGCCCCAGGTCCGGCCATTGCGGAGGTCGGCATGGAAGATCGCGCGCTGCTTCTCGTCGTGGCGAAGGCATCGAGGATGGTGACCAGATGGGCACTGTCCGGATCCTTGGGCTTCACCGGGCAACTTCGAGTCGGTGACCATGCGCGCGATCGGCTTCCGTCAGCGCCTTGGCGCCGCCTTCGAACAGCGGGATCGGTGTTGTCGTAGCTCTTGGACATCTTGCGGCCGTCCAGCCCGGGCAGGGTGGCCACGCTCTTCCTCGATCTCCGCCTCGCGGCAGCACGAAGAGCGTCCTTGCCCTGGCCGAAGAGGTGGTTGAAGCGCTGCGCGATATCACGCGCCATCTCGATGTGCTGCACCTGGTCCCGGCCGACGGGCACCTGGTGCGCATTGAACATCAGGATGTCGGCCGACATCAGGATCGGGTAGCAGAACAGGCCCATGTTGATGCCGGCATCGGGTCTCGCCGGCGGCCTCGTTGGCGTCGACCGCGGCCTTGTAGGCATGGGCGCGGTTCATCAGGCCCTTGGCGGTGACGCAGGTCAGCAGCCAGTTCAGCTCGGTGGTCTCGGGGATGTCGCTCTGGCGATAGAAGGTCACGCGCTGCGGTGTCCAGGCCCGCGGCCAGCCAGGTGGCGGCGATCTCCAGGCGCGAGCGCTCGATGCGCACCGGGTCATCGCACTTGATCAGCGCGTGGTAGTCGGCCAGGAACAAGAAGCTCTCGACGCCGCGCCTCGCGGCTGGCGGCGATCGCCGGCCGGATCGCACCGACGTAGTTGCCCAGGTGCGGCGTGCCGGTGGTCGTGATGCCGGTGAGGACTCTTGCGGTCATGGCGGATGACGAAATCTGTGTAGGCAGGGAAGCGCGAGCGGGCGATTGTAGGAGGCCGATTCCATCCCACTTGCGTCGAGGATGGCGCCCCAAAAGGTACGTGCTTTTGATGTTGCAGCGCACTAGACTGCGCGCATGAAAAAGATCGTGATCCTGATTTCCGGACGAGGCTCCAACATGGAGGCCATCGTCCAGGCCTGCTCCAACCAGGGTTGGGCGGCCAGGGTCGCCGCAGTCATCAGCAACGAAGCCGACGCGCCCGGCCTGGCCTATGCGACCAAGCTGGGCATCGCCACCGGCGTCGTGGCCCATCAGGACTACGGCACGCGCGAGGCCTTCGACGACGAGCTGGCCCGCACCATCGATGGCTTCGGCCCCGACGTCGTGGCCCTGGCCGGTTTCATGCGCGTGCTCACGCCGGGCTTCGTGCGCCACTACGCCGGCCGCCTGGTCAACGTGCATCCCTCGCTGCTGCCGGCCTTCCCGGGCCTGCACACGCATCGCCGTGCGCTGGAGGCCGGAACCAAGATCACCGGCGCCACCGTGCACCTGGTGACCGACCAGCTGGACCACGGCCCCATCCTGATCCAGGCCGCAGTGCCGGTGCAGCCCGGTGACACCGAAGAAACGCTGTCCAGGCGTGTGCTCGACAAGGAGCACCAGATCTATCCGCAGGCCGTGCGCTGGATGATCGAGGGCACCTTGCGCATCCAGGGCAACCAGGTCGTGCAGACCGAGGGTGAGCCGCAACTGTTGGTCGAGGCGCGGGTCGCGGTCTGACCTCCCCGGGGCCCCTGGGATAATCCTGGGATGCATCCGAAAGCCCTGCTGGACCTGGCCACCGAACTCCTGCGCCAGGTCCTGAAATTCGACACCCCCGCCGACGCGGTCGTCTCCAGCTTCTTCCGCCAGCACAAGGCCCTGGGTTCGCGTGAGCGCCACACCCTGGCCGAGACCACCTACGCCGTGCTGCGCCGCCGCCTGCTGTGGCAGCACCTGGCGCAAAGCGGCAGCGGCCCGCTGGAGCGCCGCCTGGCCATCCTGGCCTGGCAGGGCAGCGATTCCTTCCTGCGCGCCGCGCTGGCGCCGGCCGAGGCCGAATGGCTGGAGGCCTCGCGCAAGATCGACCTGTCCACGCTGCCCGAGCCCCAGCGCCACAACCTGCCGCCCTGGCTGGCCGACAAGCTGCACGCGCGGCTGGATGTCGATGGCGACTCGTCGGCCTTCTGGCAACTGGTCGAAGGCCTGTCCCAGCCAGCGCCGCTGGACCTGCGCGTCAACGCGCTCAAGGGCAACCGCGAGGAGGCCGCGGCCGCGCTGCGTGCAGCCGGTTTCGAGGCCACGCCCACGCCGCTGTCGCCCTGGGGCCTGCGGCTGGAAGGCAAACCCGCGATCAACAAGCTGGAGGCCTTCACCAGCGGCCTGGTCGAGGTGCAGGACGAGGGCAGCCAGTTGCTGGCCCTGCTGACCGAGGCCAAGCGCGGCGAGATGGTGGTGGACTTCTGCGCCGGTGCCGGCGGCAAGACCCTGGCCCTGGGCGCGATGATGCGCAACACCGGGCGGCTCTACGCCTTCGACGTCTCCGGCCACCGGCTGGATGCGCTCAAGCCGCGGTTGTCGCGCAGCGGCCTGTCCAACCTCTATCCGATCCAGATCGCTCACGAGCGCGACGACCGCATCAAGCGCCTGTACGGCAAGATCGACCGGGTGCTGGTCGACGCACCGTGCTCGGGCCTGGGCACCCTGCGCCGCAACCCGGACCTCAAATGGCGCCAGTCGCCCAAGGCCGTGGCCGAGCTGCAGGACAAGCAGCAGGCCATCCTGGCCAGCGCCGCGAAGCTGCTCAAGCCCGGCGGGCGGCTGGTCTACGCCACCTGCAGCCTGCTGTCCGAGGAAAACGAGAACGCGGCTGCAGCATTTTCGGAAGGCCAGCGGGAATTCAAGCCTCTGCCCGTGGCTGGAATATTGGAGAAGGCCGGCGTCCAAAATGCATCGGCCCTGGTGCAGGGGGACCATCTGCAGCTGTGGCCGCACCGCGACCGCACCGATGGATTCTTCGCCGCCGTCTGGGAACGCAGCTGAATTTCCGGGGTCCCAGCATCAGGTGCGGCGCAGCAATTCAAACCCCTGCCGCCCTTGGGGTCCGCTGCAAGCATTTGCAAGTGACTTGATCTCGGCCAAATAGGCCGCACTGTTCGCGGCACCTGCCTTGCGCACCCCACCTACAATCTCGCCACTTTTTTCCGTGTGTCCTGTTTGAAAAGGATATTTCGAGCATGTCCGAATCCCTGCCCCTGTGGCAAACCGTCTCCGACGGCCTGGTGAGCTGGCTGGCCAATGGCCTGGCCGGCGCGAGCTGGTGGGAGATCGTCCTCTACACCCTGGTGGCGACCCACATCACCATCGCTGGCGTGACGATCTACCTGCACCGCTCCCAGGCCCACCGCGCACTGGACCTGCATCCGGTGGTGGCGCATTTCTTCCGCTTCTGGCTGTGGGTGTCCACCGGCATGGTGACCCGCGAATGGGTCGCCATCCATCGCAAGCACCACGCGAAGTGCGAGACCGAAGAAGACCCGCACAGCCCGCAGACCCGCGGCATCCGCACCGTGCTGTCGCGCGGCGCCGAGCTGTACCGCGCCGAGGCCGCCAACGCCGACACCATCGCCCGCTACAGCCATGGCACGCCGAACGACTGGGTCGAGCGCAACGTCTACAGCCGCTTCGGCTGGCAGGGTGTGGGCCTGATGCTGATCGCCGACGTGCTGCTGTTCGGCGCCATCGGCCTGACCGTGTGGGCCGTGCAGATGCTGTGGATCCCGATCAACGCGGCCGGCATCATCAACGGCATCGGCCACTACTGGGGCTACCGCAACTTCGAGGCCCCGGACGCCAGCACCAACGTCTCGCCGATCGGCATCATCATCGGCGGCGAAGAGCTGCACAACAACCACCACACCTATCCGACTTCGGCCAAGTTCTCGATCAAGCCCTACGAGTTCGACATCGGCTGGGTCTACATCCGTGCGCTGTCGGCCCTCAAGCTGGCCACCGTGCGCAAGACTGCGCCGCGTCTGGCCCTGGGTGCGATCAAGCCCGTTGCCGACGAGAAGACGCTGGAAGCCATCATCGCCAACCGCTACGAGCTGATGGCCGGCTTTGCGCGTGAACTCAAGCGTGCGGCCTCCGCCGAGCTGGGGCGCCTGAAGGACGCGGGCCAGCAGCACTCGGCCCAGTCGGTGAACCTGCAACGCGTCAAGCGCTGGCTGCACCGCGACGCCGACAAGGTGCCGCAGTCCATGGTCAGTGGCATCGAGCAGACCCGCGCCGACCATCCGGTGCTGGACAAGCTGTTGACGATGCGCGAGGAGCTGCGCCAGCTGTGGACGCGCTCCGGCGTGTCGGCCGAGCAACTCGTCGTCGAGCTGCAGGCCTGGTGCCACAAGGCCGAGGAGAGCGGCATCGCCCAGCTGCAGGAGTTCTCGCGCAAGCTGCGCGCGGCCCACGCCTGAGCGGCTTCCGCCTTCTGCCAAACGCCCCGCCCCGTGCGGGGCGTTTGCTTTTGGGGAACCCGCGCGGCCCCGGGCCACTCCCAAGGCTCTCGCCTGTGCCGGCCCCGAGGGCCGACGCATACTCTGCGCCGCGCCGGAATCGGCGGCGCGCCGACACACATACCGCCACACACCGCTCATGAGCCCATCGACCCTGCGCCTCGCAAGCCGTCTGACCCTCGCCCCGGTGGCCCTGGCCGCCGCCATGCTGATGTCCGTCATGCCCGCAGGCGCCGCGGCGCCGGTGAAGGCGAAGGCCGAGGTCCTGCCCGCCGGCATGGCCCGCGTGGCCTCGGTCGAGGGCATAGACGAATATCGCCTGGCCAACGGCCTGCAGGTGCTGCTGATCCGTGACGACAGCAAGCCCACGACCACGGTCAACCTGACCTACCACGTCGGCTCGCGCTACGAGAACTATGGCGAGACCGGCATGGCCCACCTGCTGGAGCACCTGCTGTTCAAGGGCTCGCCCAAGCATCCGCTGGTCTGGTCGGAGTTCAACAAGCGCGGCCTGCGCGCCAACGGCAGCACCTGGTTCGACCGCACCAACTACTTCGCCAGCTTCGCCGCCAACGAGGACAACCTGCGCTGGTACCTGGGCTGGCAGGCCGATGCCATGGTCAACAGCTACATCGCGCGCAAGGACCTGGACAGCGAGATGACGGTCGTGCGCAACGAGATGGAGATGGGCGAGAACAGCCCCGACCGCATCCTGTTCGAGAAGACCGTGGCCGCGATGTACCAGTGGCACAACTACGGCAAGTCCACCATCGGCGCGCGTGCCGACGTGGAGAACGTCGACATCCCGCGCCTGCAGGCCTTCTACCGCCAGTACTACCAGCCGGACAACGCGACACTGATCGTTTCCGGCCGCTTCGACGAGGCCAAGGTGCGGGCCTGGGTGAAGGAGTTCTTCGGCAAGATCCCCAAGCCGAAGCGGGTGCTGCCCAAGCTCTACACGCTGGAGGCGGTGCAGGACGGCGAACGCAGCGTGACCCTGCGCCGCGTCGGCGGCACGCCGCTGCTGTTCGCCGGCTACCACGTGCCGGCGGCGGCGGACCCCGACTTCGCCGCCATCGAGGCCCTGGGCCTGATCCTGGGCGACACGCCCTCGGGCCGGCTGCACAAGCGCCTGACGGAGAAGGAGCTGGCCGCCTCGGTCTTCTCCTTCGCCGAAGGCCTGGCCGACCCGGGCTTCGCGATCTTCGGCGCCGAGCTGGGCGCCGGCCAGGACCCCGAGCCCGCACGCAAGGCCCTGCTGGAGACCCTGGAGTCGCTGCGTACCGAACCCATCACCGAGGAAGAGCTGAACCGCGCCAAGGCCAAGTGGCTGAAGAGCTGGAGCACGGCCTTCACCGATCCGCAGACCGTGGGCGTCTCGCTGTCCGAGGCCGTGGCCCAGGGCGACTGGCGCCTGTTCTTCCTGACGCGCGACCGCGTCAAGGCCCTGAAGCTGGCCGACGTGCAGCGCGTGGCCCAGTCGCTGCTGGTGACCTCCAACCGCACGCTGGGCGAGTACGTGCCGACGGCCAAGCCGCTGCGCGCGCCCAACCTGCCGCGCGTGGACGTGGCGGCGCAGCTGAAGGACTTCAAGGGCGAGGCCGCCCAAGCCGCGGCCGAGGCCTTCGAGGCCACGCCGGCCAACATCGACGCGCGCACCAAGCTCTCCAGCCTGCCGGTGGGCATGAAGGTGGCGTTGCTGCCCAAGGCCACGCGCGGCGGCGCCGTGCAGGCCACCCTGGTCCTGCGCTATGGCGACGAGAAGTCCCTGGCCAACTGGGGCCGCACGCCCGATGCGCTGGCGGCCCTGCTGGACAAGGGCACGGCGACGCTGAACCGCGAACAGATCCAGGACAAGCTGGACGAACTGCAGACCGAGCTGTCCATCAGCCAGGCGCCCGGCCAGCTGGTGGTCCAGCTGCGTTCGCGCCGTGCCCACCTGGTGGAGGCGATCAACCTCGTCGCGCAGATGCTGCGCACGCCCGCGCTGCCGGCGCCGGTGCTGGAGGAGGTGCGGCGCCAGGCGCTGGCCCAGGTCGAGCAGCAGCGTAAGGAGCCCGATGCCGTGCTGTCCAACGCGCTGGAGCGCCACGGCAACCCGTATCCCGCGGGTGACGTGCGCTACGCGCCGACCTTCGACGAGACGGAGGCCGACCTCAAGGCCATCAAGCTGGAGCGCGTGCGCGAGTTCCACCAGGCCTTCCTGAGCGCCAGCCATGCCGAGTTCGCCGCCGTCGGCGACCTCGACGAGGCCGCGGTGCAGGCCGCCCTGCAGACGGCCTTCGGCGACTGGAAGGGCACCCAGCCCTACACCCGCATCCCCGACCCGCTGGTGCCGCTGCCGCCGGCCAGGCTGGAGTTCGCCACGCCCGACAAGCAGAACGCCACCCTGGCCCTGCGCCTGCCGCTGCCGCTGACTGACCGCGACGCCGACTATCCGGCGCTGATGATGGCCAACCACCTGCTGGGCGCCGGTGGCGATTCCCGCCTGTGGAACCGCATCCGCGAGAAGGAAGGCCTGTCCTACAACGTCTACAGCGCCGTGCAGTGGAACCCGCTGGAGCCCAACTCGACCTGGAGCGCCGAGGCCATCTTCGCGCCGTCCAACCGGGCCAAGGTGGAGCAGGGCATGCGCGAGGAGATCGAGCGTGCGGTCAAGGACGGCTTCAGCGAGAAGGAGCTGGAGGCCGGCAAGCGCAGCCTGCTGAACTTCCGCCAGCTCTCGCGTGCCCAGGACGGGCGCCTGGCCGCCGGCCTGGCGCAGAACCTCTACCTGGGCCGCAGCTTCGCCGATGCGGCGCGCGTGGATGCCGCGCTGAAGGCGCTGACCCTGGCCCAGGTCAACGCCGCGCTCAAGCGCTACCTGCCGGTCGACAAGCTGGTGTGGGGCGTGGCCGGGGACTTCGACGCGAAGCCGGCCGTGGCGCCGGCCGGCAAGTAAAGCCGCAAACGCAGAAGGCCGCCCGGAGCGATCCGGGCGGCCTTTTTATTGTTGGTGCCGCGAGTCGCCTGGACGCGCAGCCAGCCTCAGATGGCGAAGTCTTCCAGCTTCTTGCCGGAGGCCAGCGCTGCCTGGACCCACTTGGGCTGCAGGCCGCGGCCGGTCCAGGTCTCGCCGCTGGCGGGGTTGCGGTACTTCGGCGGCACCTTGCGGCCAGCCTGGCTGGATTTGCCGCCGCCCTTGGGGCCGATGACCTTGCCACCGAGGTCGGCCACGCTCAGGTCGTGTTCGGCCATCAGGGACTTGATTTGGGCGATGACGCTGGCGCGTTCGGCGCGGCGGGCGTCGAGCAATTGTTTTTCCAGGTCGGCCTGCTGCTTTTCCAGTGCTGCTTTCTGAGCGAGCAGATTCTGATAGGAGCTCATGAGTCGTGTCCTTGGGTCTTGGTGCTGGAGCAAATGCGCCGCCGAGGGCTGCAGTTTCGGTGCGCGTGTCTCACTAACTCGTGCACGACGCCCGCAGACGGTGCCAGCAGGAAAAGATCACGGGCGGTGGATACCGCCTTTACCGAAGTGACAAGAAGTATAGCCAGCTGCCCTGGATACTGGTTGGGAGTTCTATCTATTTGTCCTCGCCCTGCGGAGGGATGCCGCAACAGACCAGGCGGAAATTGCGCAAATTGCGTATTTCCACGCAACCGGCGTTAATGGTTGCCGAGGATTCCTGCGTTGCCGCGGTCAACGGCCGGCGGCCGCCGCCCCCAGTTCGATTACCGCCATTGCATACATGCTGGACTGGTTGTAGCGGGTGATGGCGTAGAAATTCTCCGTGCCCAGCACGTACTGGGGCGCGGCGTGGCCGTTCTCCAGCTTGACCAGGGCCAGCAGCCCCGGGTGGCTGAAGGCGGCAGGCGGCAGGTGGGCACCCAGGTCCCGCATTTGGCCGGGGCGGAAGGTGGGCAGGATATCGGGGCCCATCAGTTTGGCCAGCGCCTGGGCGTCGTGCGGTATGCGCACCGGGTAATGCGTGGATATGGCCCGCTGCCAGCCGTGCTCGGCGAGGTAATGGGCCACGCTGCCGATGGCGTCCGCGGGGCTGCGCCACAAATCGATGTGACCGTCACCATCGAAATCGATGGCCCAGCGGCGCCATGAACCGGGCATGAATTGAGGCAGGCCCAGGGCCCCGGCATATGAGCTGGACGGATCCTGCGGCCGCAGGCCCTGCTCCTTGCACAGGAGTAGAAACTGCTCGAGCTCGTTGCGGAAAAACGGGCTGCGGTCGCGTGGTGCGCCAGCCGGATAATCGAAGGCCAGCGTCGCCAGCGCGTCCAGCGCCCGCCAGCTGCCTATTTGCTGGCCATATATGGTTTCGACGCCGATGAGGCCGACGATGATTTGCTGGGGCACGCCCCAGCGTTCCTCGGCCAGTTGCAGCCAGCGGCTGTTGGCCTGCTCGAAGGCGCGTGCGGCCTTGATGCGGCGGGGCTCGACGAAGCGCGAGCGATAGACCTTCCAGTTCTTCGGCGTGCCGGCAGGGAAGGGCAGCACCGCACGCGCGACCGTGGCCTGGTAGCGCGCCTCGCCCAGGGCCTGGGCCACCCATGCGGGATCCAGCTGGTGGCGCTGGGCGACCTCGGCGATCCAGCGTGCGACATCGGCGCGTTGCCCGTAGCGGCCCGGCTCGGCAGGGGCGGCGGCCTGCGCAACGGGGGCCACGGCCTGCTCCTGCCGGGCCTCTTCCAGCGACCGCGCCTGCGGCAGGCCCGTTGCGGCGACCCCGCTCGCACGGGCCTCGTCGGCGGGCGGCGGCGCGATGGGACCGGACGCCGGTGCGCTGGGTGCCGCGGCCGGCTCGGTTGCCGCGGCCTGCACCGGCTGCGGCGCCGGCGCGCTCTGGCAAGCCACGACTGCCCAGGCCGCCGCACAAGCCAGGAGGCCCAGGGCTGCGGAAGGCGTGGCGTGCGAGGAGGCAGGCGGGAAGGCGGCGGACGGGTCGTCGGAGCGCAGGCGGGTCATCGGCAGGGGACGGCAGCGGAAGGGAAGCGGGGCCCCGAGCCTATCCGAGGACGCGCGACCTTCGCGGCATGCGTCGCACGCGCGTTGCGGCCTCGCTACCCCTGGGCCGCCTGCTGCGTGGCGGTGGCGCTGCGGTGCGCCTGTATCGCACGCACGAGTGCCCTGGCCGCGGCCAGCAGCCGGCGCCGCTGGCGGCGCGAGGGGTGGCGCGGCAGGTTGGCATCCTGCGGTCCGTAGCGCAGGGCATCGAGCTGCTCCAGCTCGCTCACCAGCGGCAGCGCAGCGCGGCCGTATTCCTTGCGCAGCTGGCGCGCCAGGGTCAGCGGCGGTTGATGCGCGGGGGCCTCGATGTCCACGCGCTCCAGCAGGCCGCGGACCTGGGCATAGGACACCAGCCAGGGGTCGAAGCGCCGGCGTTCCCACCAGGCCCACACCAGCGCGGCCAGGCTCAGGTTGGTCAACGCGATGACCAGGGCGCGTGCCAGGTCGGTCCAGTCCTCGGCGTCCAGGCCCAGGCGGCGCAGCACGTCGAGCTGGCGGCCCTGGGAGTAGTTCAGCACCGACTGGTTCCAGGTGTTGTTCATCGCATCCCAGAAGTTGCGCAGCTGCTGGCCGAAGGCCGGATTGATGGCCGTCAGCGTGCTGCCGACGATGGTCGGTGGCGCCTCCAGGCGGCGACCGCGTTCCACCCGCGCGGGGTTCACCGCCGCGGTCGGGTCCACGCGCACCCAGCCCAGGCCCTCCTGCCAATACTCCGCCCAGGCGTGGGCGTCGCTGTTGCGCACGGTCCAGGTCAGCCGTCGACCGGGTTCAGCTCGCCACCCTGGAAACCGGTGACGACGCGTGCCGGCACGCCCATGGCGCGCATGATCACGACGTAGGCGGCTGCGAAGTGCTCGCAGAAGCCGGCGCGGCGGTCGAACCAGAACTCGTCGATGGCCTCGATGCCGTAGGTGCCGGGGCTGAGGGTGTAGCGGTAGCTCTCGCGCCGGATGTGGCCCAGCACCGCCCGCGTCAGCGTGGCCGGATTGGCCTGTGCGAAGGCCGGGTGGCTGCGCAGCTGCCGGGCCCAGGCCAGGGTGCGCGGGTTGCGTCCGGCAGGCAGCTCGACGTGTTCGGCCAACATGGATTCGCTGGCTTCGGCTCCGGCACGGAAGGCCAGCCATGCCCGCGCCCGCAGTCGCATGCGGTCGGTCACCGGCAGCACCGTCTGCCACTGCATGCCTCGCTGCATCAGGCGCGGCGGATGGTCGCCTTCGAGCTCTGGCTTGAACGGGGTGGCCTCCAGCAGCGGCAGCGTGCTCTGCCGCGTGGGCTCCAGCGTCATCTCGTATTCCATCGGCTCGCCGGCGACCGTGACCGCCTCGGCCGTGCTCAGCGCGCGGTGGGAGTACGGGTAGGGCGTCTCGCGCCAGCGCAATCCGTCGAAGTTCGTCAGCACCGGGCCGCGGAAGTACATCGCGGGTTGCGAGGGGACGCTTTCCGCCGAGGAAGCGCACACGCATCGCGATGGAGTCGTCCAGCGCCATCTCGGCGATCTGGCCCATGGTCATCTGGCCCGACAGGCCGGTGTTGGCCATCGCGTCCTGCGGCCTGCCCCACAGCGGCGGCAGGCGCGGGAACAGCATGAACAGCACGATCATGATGGGTGCACCCAGCGCGGCGGTGCGGGCGGCCAGCGCGGCGGCGTCGCGCACGCGGGGGCGGCCCACCGGCAGGTTGGCCAGGGTCAGCGAGGTCAGCAGGCCCCATACCGCGAGGAGCATCGTGGCCGCTGTGAGCAGGCTCTGTGAGTACAGGAACTGCGTGAGGATCAGGAAGAAGCCGAGGAAGAAGACGACGAAGGCGTCGCGCCGCGCGCGCAGCTCCAGCGTCTTCAGTGCGGTCAGCGCCACCACCAGCGTGACGCCCGGCTCCTGGCCCAGCAGCGTGCGGTGGCTCCACCAGGTCAGCCCGCAGGACAGCAGCAGCAGGAAGCCGAGGAAGAAGCGGCTGGGCAGCGGGCCGTCGCGCCAGGCCAGCACGCCGCGCCACAGAAGGGCGATGGCGGCGAAGGCGGTGGCCCAGGCCGGCAGCCGCGCGGCATGCGGTGCCACCGTCCAGCCGATGACGGCCAGCAGGAAGAGCACGTCGCGGTTGTCGCGGGCCAGGCCGCTGCGCCGGCCGTTGGCGGTGGCCATCGGGGTCTGGGCGATGCGGGCTTCGGCGCTCATCGTCACCCCCGCCACATCGCCAGCGCTTCCAGGCAGCGCAGCCGGTGCAGGTCGCCGGTGGAGGGCTCGATCTGCTGGCCGGGCAGGCGCAGGCCATAGGCCAGGTCGCCGCGGTCGGCCGACCAGATCCAGGCCGTCAGGCGCGACAACCGGGCTTCGGGCGGCAGCGGCGCGGCGCTGGTCCAGTCCAGCCAGAGATCCTGCTGCACCCGGGTCTCGCGGTCGCGGCTGACGAGGGTGCCGGTGGCGGCCAGCGTGCGGGTGGATTTCTTCCAGGCCACCAGGCGCAGCGGGTCGCCGCGTCGCCAGTCGCGCACGCCGTCGACCTCGTCGCCGGCCAGGATGCGCGAGCGCGGATGGTTGCCGCTGGCCTGGGGGCCACCGGCCAGCGGCGGGGCCGGGCGTTCCGGCGCGGGCCACACCAGCACCTCGGCTGCCGGACGCCAGATGGACCAGGCGTGGAAGAGGCCGAAGGGAAAGCGCGTGTGGATGGTGATGCGCGGCAGCGGGTAGCGACCGCGGCGGTCGGCCGCGACGCTCAGGTGCACCGTGGCGCTGCCCATGCCGGGCACGTCCACCCAGGTCCAGGCGGCGGGATCGGCGGCCTTGTCGCCCACGCGCAGGCCCAGGGCGGGGCGGGCGCGGGTGTCGGTGTTGTCCAGCACCGCTTCCACGACGGCGGCCTCGCCCGCGTGCACCGGCTGCGGCTCGCGCAGGTGCAAGGACAGGCCGCGCAGCGTGCGGTGGGTCATGTGCAGCGAGACGACTGCGCTGCCCCCCAGCAGGAAGGTCAGCAGGTAGCCCAGGTTGAGCTGGAAGTTGATCGACGACAGCAGCAGCACCAGCAGCACCGCGGAGAACACCCAGCCGGCGCGCGTGGGCAGGATGTAGACGTTGCCGTGGTGCAGCTGCAGGTTGTCCTTGCGCGGATGGCGCGCGTTCCAGAACTGCCGCAGGCGCCGCGGCAGGTCCAGCGGGGACCGCGGCGCGGGGTCGACGTCGGACAACGCGGGGGCGGCCGGGATCATGGAGTCCGCGACGGGAGGCAAGGGAGTTTCAGCGCAGTTCCGTGGCGGCGATCATCGCGCGCACCTGCTCGACGCTGCCGCGGCCGGCCTGCGGCACCGGCACCATGCGGTGGGCCAGGACCTGGGGCGCGATGGCCTGCAGGTCGTCGGGCGAGACGTGGTCGCGCCGCATCAGCAGTGCACGCGCCTGGGCGGCGTGCAGCCACGCCAGGCCGGCGCGCGGGCTGATGCCCTGCACGAACCAGCGGCCCGAACGCGTGGCACCGATCAGCAGCTGCAGGTAGTCCAGCAGCGGGCCGGAGACATGCACGGCCTGCACCGCGCGCTGGGCGGCCTGCAGGTCGTCGGGCGACATCACGGGCTTGAGGCCGGCCAGTGCGGCGCGGCGGTCGGTGCCGGCCAGCAGCTCGCGTTCGCTGGCGGCGTCCGGATAGCCCAGCGAGATGCGCAGCGCGAAGCGGTCGAGCTGTGACTCCGGCAGCGGATAGGTGCCGAGCTGGTCGCTGGGGTTCTGGGTGGCGATGACGAAGAAGGGCTGGGGCAGGGGGCGGGTCTGGCCTTCGACCGTGACCTGGCGCTCCTCCATCGCCTCCAGCAAGGCGCTCTGGGTCTTGGGGCCGGCGCGGTTGATCTCGTCGGCCAGCAGCACCTGGGTGAAGACCGGCCCGGGTGGAAGACGAAGCCGCCCTGGCCGTCGCGGATGCTGCGTTCCCAGATGCTGACGCCGGTCATGTCCGATGGCAGCAGGTCGGCCGTGAACTGCACGCGCGAGAACTGCAGCCCCAGCGAGGCGGCCAGCGCGTGGGCCAGGGTGGTCTTGCCGACGCCGGGCACGTCCTCGATCAGCAGGTGCCCGCCGCACAGCAGGCAGGTGACGCAGTCCTCGATCTGCGGCCGTTTGCCGACGATGATCGTGCTAATCTGGTTCACCAGATTGACGAGCTGGGTGTGCAAGGTGGTCATCCCGCGACCTTAGCAGGTGCAGCAAAAGCCGGCCGATCGATCAACGCTCAAGATTCCATGTTGTTGTCCGGCATCCGTCGTCTGTTCAAGCCTGAGCGTGCTATGGCACCTACCGCCTTCTATACCCATCCGGCCTGCCTCGAGCACGACATGGGCGACGGCCACCCCGAGTGCCCCGAGCGCCTGCAGGCCATCGAGCAGATGCTGCAGGCCAGCGGCCTGGGCGCGCATCTGGCGCGGCGCGAGGCGCCACCGGCCCAGACCAGCGACCTCGGCCTGGCCCACGAGGCCGGCTATGTCGCCAACCTCTCCGACTTCATGGCCCAGGTGGCCGCTTCCGGCAAGACGCGTGCGGTGGACCCGGACACCTGGGTCGGCCCCGGTAGCCTGGAAGCCGCGCTGCACGCCGCCGGCGCCGCGGTGGCCGCTACCGACGCCGTGATCGACGGCGAGGCCGCCAACGCCTTCTGCGCGGTGCGCCCGCCCGGCCACCACGCTACGCGCCGCCAGGCCATGGGCTTCTGCTTCTTCAACAACGTGGCCATCGCCGCCCGCCATGCGCTGGACGTGCGCGGCCTGCAGCGCGTGGCGGTGGTGGACTTCGACGTGCACCACGGCAACGGCACCGAGGACATCCTGGCCGGCGACGAGCGCGTGCTGATGGTCAGCTTCTTCCAGCACCCGCTGTATCCGTACTCGGGCACCGAGAACCCGGCGTCGAACATGATCAACGTGCCCATCCCGCCGCGTACCCGCGGCATGGAGATCCGCGACGTCATCGAGACCCAGTGGATCCCGGCGCTGGAGCGCTTCAAGCCGCAGATGGTCTTCGTCTCGGCCGGCTTCGACGCGCACCGCGACGACGGGCTGGCGCAGCTGGGCCTGGTCGAGGCCGACTACGAATGGATCACGATGCGGGTGATGGACATCGCACGCCGGTTCGCCGACGGGCGCCTCGTGTCCTGCCTCGAGGGCGGCTACAACCTGGGTGCCTTGGCGCGCAGCGTGGAGGCTCATCTGCGCGTGCTGAGCAACCAGCCGCTGCCGCTGCAGTCGGCCTGATCCGTTCTTGGCGGGCAGCTTCGTGCAGGCGGTAAGCTCCTCTGCATGGCACTGACCCCGAACATCAAACACCACGTCTTCAGCCCCGACGAGCTGCTCAAGCTCGCCGATGACCTCACCAAGCCCACCGCGCTGACCGAGCTGGCCGTGCTGGTCGGCTGCCTCTTCTATCGCCTGGGGCATCGCCCGCCTGGTGCGCGGCAGCCAGGTGCTGCAGGGCTCGATCTGGTTCGGCCAGCGCATCATCGACGGCGTCTTCTTCCCGGTGCTGGCCGCGCTGCTGGGCCTGGGCGCGCGCGAGCTGCTGGCCGGTGAACTGCCCATCGCCGTCTTCAAGCTGGCGATCCCCATCCTGACCTCGCTGGCGCTGATCCGGCTGACGGTGCGGGTGCTGAAGGCGGCCTTCCCCAACTCCAACCTGATGCGTGTGGTCGAGCGCTCCTTCTCCTGGGGCGCCTGGATCGTCGTCGTGCTGTGGATCACCGGCGTGATGCCCTGGCTGCTGGAGGAGATGGACGCCATCAGCTGGAAGATCGGCGCCACCCAGCTGACCCTGCGCAACGTGGTCGAGGGCTCGCTGAGCGCGATCACCGTGCTCATCGTGTCCCTGTGGCTGTCCTCGGCGCTGGAGACACGGCTGCTGCGTGGTGCCTCGGTGCAGGACCTGTCGACGCGCAAGATCGCCGCCAACGCGCTGCGTGCGGTGATGCTCTTCGTCGGGCTGCTGATGGCGCTGTCGGCTGCGGGCATCGACCTGACGGCGTTGTCGGTGCTCAGCGGTGCGGTCGGTGTCGGCCTGGGCTTCGGGCTGCAGAAGCTGGCCTCGAACTACGTCTCGGGCTTCGTCATCCTGGCCGAGCGTGCGCTGCGCATCGGCGACCTGGTGAAGGTGGACAGCTTCGAGGGCCGTATCACCGACATCAGCACCCGCTACACGGTGATCCGCGCCAGCAACGGCCGCGAGTCGCTGGTGCCCAACGAGCTGCTGATCACGCAGCGCGTGGAGAACGCCTCGCGTGCCGATACCAAGACGATGCTGCAGTCCGTGGTGCAGGTGCCCTACGGCACCGATGTCGATGCGCTGCGCCCGCGGGTGGCCGCCGCCGTGCTGGAGGTGCAACGTGTGGTGCGCGACCCCGAACCCTTGGTGCAACTGAGCAACTTCACGCCCGACGGCCTGGAGTTGACGGTGCAGTTCTGGATCGCCGATCCGGACAAGAACCAGCTGACGGTGCGCTCGGACGTCAACCTGGCGATCCTGCGCGTGCTGGGCGCCGCGGGCATCGAGGTGCCGCGCTCGCAGCGCGTGGTCAGGCAGATCGTGGAGGGATCTTCCACGTCTGGCCCACAGCCAGCGTGAAGAAGTCGTCCGCGGCGATGCCGCGCTCGACCCGCGCCGCGGCCAGGTCCTGCGGCGGCTGGTCCAGCGGCTCGTCTGGTCAGCTGGAAGCAGCCCCAGTGCACGCCCAGCGATTTCTTTGCGCCGAGGTCGAGGTGGATCTGCACCGACTCGGCCGGGTTGCAGTGCTGGTCCTTCATGAACGAGCGCGGCTCGTAGGCGCCGATGGGCAGCAGCGCCAGGTCAAAGCCGCCGCCGCGGGCGGGCGTCTGGCGCTCGATGAAGTGGCGGCGGATGTCCGTGAAGTCCGGCGAATAGGCCGTGTCGCCGGCGAAGTAGAGGTGGCAGTCCGGCGCCAGCACCGCGGTAGCCGCCCCACAGCGTGCGCAGCGCATCGGTCAGCGTGCGCGAGGACCAGTGCTGGGCCGGTGTCAGCGTCACGCTGACGCCGTTGTCCAGCACGTGCTCGTCCCACCAGTCCATCTCGACCACCCGCGTGATGCGGCGCTTGGCCATCCAGGCCTTCAAGCCCAAGGGCACGAAGTACAACGGCGCCCCGCCGGCCTGGCGCGCGAAGTGGTGCGTGCTGGGCTCGTCGAGGTGGTCGTAGTGGTTGTGGGACAGCAGCACCACGTCGATGTGCGGCAGCTGCTCCAGCGTCAGGCCCGGCGGCGTCCAGCGCTTCGGGCCGGCGAACTGCGCCGGCGAGGCGCGCTGCGTAGAACACCGGATCGGTCAGGATGTTCAGCCCGCCGACCTGCACCAGCACCGTGATGTGGCCGATCCAGGTGGCCGCCGGCTGCATCGCCGCGCCGGCCTTCGCGTTGGCGTGGATGAAGGCCAGGTCGGGTGCGATGACCGGGATGGGCGTCGAAGGCGGCGGAGGCAGGCCGCGCTGCCAGGCCTCCCAGCGCCAGCGCAGCAGCTCGCCCAGGCGCTTGCGCCGGAACTCCAGGTAGTTGTGCTGGAAGCCGCCGTCCCGGTGGTGCTTCTTCTTCGGCGGGACGGTGGGGCTCATGCGCAATGCGTGAACGTCAGGCGGTGGCGACCGGGATCTTGCCGATCTTGGCCTGCCATACCTTCGGCCCGGTCGATGTGGGCGCTGGTGCCGCCGGCATCCACCGCCACCGTGACCGGCATGTCCGACCACGTCGAACTCGTAGATGGCTTCCATGCCCAGGTCCGCGAAGCCGACGACCTTGGCGGCCTTGATCGCCTTGGACACGAGGTAGGCCGCGCCGCCCACGGCCATCAGGTAGGCCGCCTTGTGCTTCTTGATCGCCTCGATGGCGACCGGGCCGCGCTCGGCCTTGCCGACCATCGCGATCAGGCCGGTCTTCTCCAGCATCATGTCGGTGAACTTGTCCATGCGCGTGGCGGTGGTCGGGCCGGCCGGGCCGACGACTTCGTCGCGCACCGGATCCACCGGGCCGACGTAGTAGATGACGCGGTTGGTGAAGTCCACCGGCAGCTTCTCGCCCTTGGCCAGCATGTCCTGGATGCGCTTGTGCGCGGCGTCGCGGCCGGTGAGCATCTTGCCGTTGAGCAGCAGGGTGTCACCGGGCTTCCAGCTGGCCACTTCGGCGCTGCGTCAGCGTGTTCAGGTTGACGCGCTTGGACTTGTTGTAGTCCGGCGCCCAGTGCACGTCGGGCCACAGGTCCAGGCTCGGGCGGATCCAGGTAGACCGGGCCGCTGCCGTCCATCACGAAGTGCGCGTGGCGGGTGGCCGCGCAGTTGGGGATCATCGCGACGGGCTTGGACGCGGCGTGCGTCGGGTAGGTCTTGATCTTGACGTCGAGCACCGTGGTCAGGCCGCCCAGGCCCTGGGCGCCGATGCCCAGCGCGTTGACCTTCTCGTACAGCTCGATGCGCAGCTCCTCGAGCTTGTTCGCCGGGCCGCGCTCCAGCAGCTCGTACATGTCGATGTCGTCCATCAGCGATTCCTTGGCCAGCAACACCGCCTTCTCGGCGGTGCCGCCCACGCCGATGCCCAGCATGCCGGGCGGGCACCAGCCGGCGCCCATGGTGGGCACGGTCTTCAGCACCCAGTCGACGATGTTGTCCGAGGGGTTGAGCATTAGACCTTGGACTTGTTCTCGCGAGCCGCCGCCCTTGGCCGCGACGGTGCACGTCCACGGTGTCGCCCGGCACCAGCTCCATGAAGACCACGGCGGGCGTGTTGTCCTTGGTGTTCTTGCGCTCGAAGATGGGATCGGCCAGCACCGAGGCGCGCAGCTTGTTGTCCGGGTTGTTGTAGCCATGGCGCACGCCCTCGTTGACGGCGTCCTGCGATGCTGCGCGTGCCGAAGCCTTCCCAGTGCACGTCCATGCCGATCTTCAGGAAGACGTTGACGATGCCGGTGTCCTGGCAGATCGGGCGGCGGCCCTCGGCACACATGCGGCTGTTGGTCAGGATCTGCGCGATCGCGTCCTTGGCCGCGGGCGCTCTGCTCGCGCTCGTAGGCGCGCGCGAGGTGGGCGATGTAGTCGGCCGGATGGTAGTAGCTGATGTACTGCAGGGCGGCAGCGACGGATCTCGACGAGGTCGTCGTGGCGGATCGTGGTCATGTGGAGCTCTCGGGGGAGGAGGCCGCGGGGGCAGCGGCAGAATGCCCGCAAGTTTACCGAGGAGACTCCGGCTTGACCCCCGCATTGCGCCGTTTCTTCGCCCACGAGTCCGCAGGTGGCATCGTCCTGGCGCTGGCCGCCGTGCTGGCCCTGGTGGTCAGCAACTCGCCCTGGGGGCCAGCCTACGCCGCCTTCCTCAAGCTGCAGGGCGAGGTCAGCATCGCCGACGGCTGGCTGGTGCTGGCCAAGCCGCTGGTGGTCTGGGTCAACGACCTGTGGATGGCGGTGTTCTTCTTCGTCGTCGGGCTGGAGATCAAGCGCGAGTTCGTCGAGGGCGAACTGGCCTCGCGCAGCCAGGCCATCCTTCCGGCCGCCGCCGCCCTGGGCGGCATGGCGGTGCCGGCGCTGATCTACGCGGCCTTCAACCATGCGGACCCGGTGGCGCTCAAGGGCTGGGCCATCCCGTCGGCCACCGACATCGCCTTCGCCATCGGCATCGTCACCTTGCTGGGCTCGCGCGTGCCGGCCTCGCTGAAGGTCTTCCTGACGGCGGTGGCCATCATCGACGACCTGGGCGCCATCGTCGTCATCGCCTTGTTCTACACGAGCCAGCTCTCAGGCGCGATGCTGGGCGGCGCCGCGGCCTGCCTGGCGGTGCTGGTGCTGCTCAACCGTGCGGGCGTGAAGAACGTCGGCGTCTACATCGCCGTCGGCCTGGTGCTGTGGACCTTCGTGCTGAAGTCCGGTGTGCACGCGACGCTGGCCGGCGTGGCCACCGCGTTGGCGGTGCCGATCCGGCGCGCCGACGGCAGCTCCCCTCTGGAGGAAGCGGAGCACGCGCTGCACCCCTGGGTGGCCTTCCTGATCCTGCCGTGCTTCGCCTTCACCAACGCCGGCGTGGCACTGCAGGGCGTGTCGGCCCAGGTGCTGCTGGCGCCGGTGACCCTGGGCATCGCCTGCGGGCTGGTGGCCGGCAAAGCGATCGGCGTCTTCGGCACCTGCTGGCTGCTGATCCGCAGCGGGGCCGCGCGCCTGCCGGCGCTGGCCAGCTGGCACCAGCTCTTCGGCGTCAGCCTGCTGTGCGGCATCGGCTTCACGATGAGCCTGTTCATCGGCGGGCTGGCCTTCGAGGGCCGCCCGCTGCTGGAGACCGAGCTGAAGCTGGGCGTGCTCGGCGGCTCGCTGGTCGCGGCGGCGCTGGGCTCCTGGGTGCTCAGCCGCCGCCGTTGAGGCCTCAATGCTTCTCGGAGGACGGCGTGCCGTAGAGGATGCGGTCCGAGGCCGGCGATGGCCATCGCCGACAGCAGGAACGCCATGTGGATCACGGTCTGCGCGATCAGCACCTTGTGGAGTAGTTCTCCGCGTTGATGAAGGTCTTGAGCAGGTGGATGGAGGAGATGCCGATGATGGCCGTGCCCAGCTTGACCTTCAGCACCGAGGCGTTGACGTGGCTGAGCCACTCGGGCTGGTCCGGGTGGCCCTCGAGGTTCATGCGCGAGACGAAGGTCTCGTAGCCGCCGACGATCACCATGATCAGCAGGTTGGAGATCATCACCACGTCGATCAGGCCCAGCACCACCAGCATGATGATGGTCTCGTTGAGCTGGCCGTCACCGCGCCTTGTAGCCGACGGATGGATGCAGGATCTGCAGATGCATGTGGCGTCGCCGAAAGCAGCCTCGAGCAGGTGAACCAGTTCGACCCAGAAATGGAAGACATAGACGGCCTGCGCCAGGATCAGGCCCAGGTACAATGGCAGCTGCAGCCAGCGGCTGGCGAAGATCAGGCTGGGCAGCCAGCCGAGGCGGCTCGATTGCTGGATCAGGGGTGGGGCGCGGAGTCAGCGCTCATTCGACAACCTCGATTCAGTGAGAGTTCAGGCTCGGGTCAGAGCCGCATGGCATCGTCACGGCAAGCCCGCGATGGCCGGGATTGTGCCCGGCGCATCATGAACCACCCGCTCGGTCCACGATTCCAAGGAGAAGAACATGAAGCCCCCGAGAACGAGACCCGGCTCTATGCACCGCCGGCGGACTCGTGAAGGCGAGCGCATGTCAGCGGGATGGACGGCCTACGACAAGCTCTGCGACGAGGCCGAACGCGACTACGACGGCTACTGGGCCGCGCCTGGCGCGCGAGTTCCTCACCTGGAAGCAGCCCTTCACCAAGGGGCTCGAACGAGACCGAGGCGCCGTTCTACAAGTGGTTCGAGGACGGCAGGCTCAACGCCTCCTACAACTGCCTGGACCGCCACGTCGAGGCCGGCCGCGGCGACGACCGCCATCGTCTTCGAGGCCGACGACGGCAAGGTCACGCGGGTGAGCTACCGCGAGCTGCTGGAGCGCACCAGCCGCTGGCCAACGCGCTGAAGGCACGTGGCGTGAAGAAGGGCGAGCGGGTCGTCATCTACATGCCGATGTCGGTCGAGGGCGTGGTCGCCATGCAGGCCTGCGCCCGCATCGGCGCGACGCATTCGGTGGTCTTCGGCGGCTTCTCCGCGACGTCTTGCGCGACCGCATCGAGGACGCCGGCGCGGTCGTCGTGCTGACCGCCGACGAGCAGGTGCGCGGCGGCAAGACGCTCCCCATCAAGGCCATCGTCGACGAGGCCCTGGGCCTCGGCGGCTGCGACCTGGTGCACAGCGTCGTCGTCCTACACCGCACCGGCGGCAAGATCAACATGGACGCCGGCCGCGACGATGGATGCACGACCTCGCCGCCGGCCAACCCACCACCTGCGAGCCCGAGTGGGTGGAGGCCGAGCATCCGCTCTTCCTGCTCTACACCTCCGGCTCCACCGGCAAGCCCAAGGGCGTGCAGCACTCGCACCGGCGGCTACCTGCTGCATGCGGCACTCACCACCAAATGGACCTTCGACCTGCAAGGCCGACGACATCTTCTGGTGCACCGCCGACATCGGCTGGGTCACCGGCCACACCTACATCACCTACGGCCCGCTGGCGCTGCGGCGGCACCGAGATCGTCTTCGAGGGCGTGCCCACCTATCCCGATGCCGGCCGCTTCTGGAAGATGATCCAGGACCACAAGGTCACCATCTTCTACACGGCGCCCACGGCCATCCGCTCGCTGATCAAGGCCGCCGAGACCAACGCCGACATCCATCCGCGCCGCTACGACCTGTCCAGCCTGCGCATCCTGGGCTCGGTGGGCGAGCCCATCAACCCGGCGGCTTGGGAGTGGTATCACCAGAACATCGGCGGCGGCCGCTGCCCCATCGTCGACACCTTCTGGCAGACCGAGACCGGCGGCCACATGATCACGCCGCTGCCCGGCGCGACGCCGCTGGTGCCCGGCTCGTGCACGCTGCCGTTCCCGGGCATCCAGGCCGCCGTGGTCGACGAGACGGGCAAGGACGTGCCCAACGGGCAGGGCGGCATCCTGGTGGTCAAGAAGTCCGTGGCCGTCGATGATCCGCACCATCTTCGGCGACCCCGAGCGCTTCAAGAAGAGCTACTACCCGGCAGGACTTCAAGGGCCGGTCTACCTTGCCGGCGACGGTGCGATCCGCGACGCGGCGACCGGCAACTTCACCATCACCGGCCGCATCGACGACGTGCTCAACGTGTCCGGCCACCGCATGGGCACGATGGAGATCGAGTCCGCGCTGGTGTCGTGCACCGAGCTGGTGGCCGAGGCCGCGGTCGTCGGCCGCCCCGACGACGTGACCGGCGAGGCCGTCTGCGCCTTCGTCGTGCTCAAGCGCCCGCGCCCCACGGGGGAAGAGGCCAAGGCAGATCGCTGCCGAACTGCGCAACCACGTCGGCAAGGAGATCGGCCCGATCGCCAAGCCCAAGGACATCCGCTTCGGCGACAACCTGCCCAAGACCCGCTCCGGAAAGATCATGCGCCGGCTGCTGCGTTCGGTTGCCAAGGACGAGCCGATCAGCCAGGACACCTCGACGCTGGAAAACCCGGCCATCCTGGAGCAGCTGGCCCAGAAGAATTGACGCCGATCAATTGACCTGGCCGGCCGTGATATTCGGCGCGGCGGCCGGTCCTGAATATCCGCGGCAGTATCGGAAGGCCGCGTGGGAGATATTTCCCCGCTGATTTCTCGATCGAGCTGCCGATCACGATCAAAATCCTGCGCTGCAACAGTGCATAAGCCCGCAAGCCGCGCCAGCGTTGGCGCAGTGCGCCACGGCATGCCCTGTGGAAATGCTGCATCGCATATTTTCAGCGAGAAGTGCAATATGCCCTTGCATTCATCCTGGATTCATATGCTGGTAGTCACCAATGCACCCTGTATGAGGGGTCTTGAAAATTACATTGCGTCGACCCGTGCGATTTTCGCTCCGAGGTGAACGACGACAGGAGACTAATTATGAGCAGCGTATCCACTTCCAGAGCCGGTGTCGGGGCCAGCCCCGCACCGATGACCAGCGAGGAGAAGAAAGTCATCTTCGCCTCCTCGCCTCGGTACCGTCTTCGAGTGGTACGACTTCTACCTCTACGGATCGCTTGGCGGCCATCATCGCCAAGCAGTTCTTCGCCGGGCTGGATCGAGACCTCGGCCTTCATCTTCGCGCTGCTCGCCTTCGCCGCCGGCTTCATCGTGCGGCCCTTCGGCGCGCTGGTGTTCGGGCGGCTGGGTGACCTGGTCGGGCGCAAGTACACCTTCCTCATCACCATCTTGATCATGGGCGTGTCGACCTTCATTGTCGGCGTGCTGCCCAACTACGCAGCCATCGGCGTCGCGGCGCCTGTCGATCCTGATCGTGCTGCGGCTGATGCAGGGCCTGGCGCTGGGCGGCGAGTACGGCGGCGCGGCCACCTACGTCGCCGAGCACGCCCCGCATGGCAAGCGCGGCTTGTACACCGTCTTGGATCCAGACCACCGCCACGCTGGGCCTGTTCCTGTCGCTGCTGGTCATCCTGGGCACCCGCACCGTGATGGGCGAGGAGAAGTTCCGGACCTGGGGCTGGCGCATTCCCTTCCTGGTCTCGATCCTGCTGCTGGCCATCTCGGTGTGGATCCGGATGCAGCATGAACGAATCCCCGGCCTTCCGGAAGATGAAGGAAGAGGGCAAGACCTCCAAGGCGCCGCTGACCGAGTCCTTCGGCCAGTGGAAGAACCTGAAGATCGTGATCCTGGCGCTGGTCGGGCCTGACCGCCGGCCAGGCCGTGGTCTGGTACACGGGCCAGTTCTACGCGCTGTTCTTCCTGACGCAGACGCTGAAGGTGGACGCCGGTCACCGCCAACTTGCTGATCGCGGTGGCGCTGCTGATCGGCACGCCGTTCTTCATCGTCTTCGGCGCGCTGTCGGACCGCATCGGCCGCAAGCCCATCATCATGGCCGGCTGCCTGATCGCCGCGCTGACCTACTTCCCGCTGTTCAAGGCGCTGACCGCACGCGCCAACCCCGACCTCGGCCGAGGCGCAGGCCACGGCGCCGGTGACGGTCCACGCCGACCTGACCGAGTGCTCGTTCCAGTTCAACCCCATCGGCACCGCGCAAGTTCACCAGCTCCTGCGACATCGCACAAGAAGCTTCTGGCCCGGAACGTCGGTCAACTACAACACGGCCGAGGCGCGGCCGGCACGGCGCCACGTGCACATCGGCGACGACAGGTCCGAGTCCTACGACGCCGCCGGCCTGTCCGAGCCGACGACGTCGGCGCAAGGCGGCCGCTTCAAGACAGGAAGCTCGGCGAGGCGCTCACGGCGGCCGGCTATCCCGGCCAAGGCCGATCCGGCCGAGATCCAACAAGCTTCGATGGTCGGTCGTGATCCTGACCGTGCTGGTGATCTTCGTCACCATGGTCTACGGCCCCATCGCCGCGATGCTGGTCGAGATGTTCCCCACCCGCATCCGCTACACCTCGATGTCGCTGCCCTACCACATCGGCAACGGCTGGTTCGGCGGCTTGCTGCCCACGATCTGCCTTCGCGATCGTCGCGCAGACCGGGAACATCTACAACGGCCTGTGGTATCCGATCGTCATCGCCGCGATCACCTTCGTCATCGGCATGCTCTTCGTGCGCGAGACCAAGGACATCGACATCTACGCTGACGACTGAGCATCGGCTCCTGAATCCAGGGCTATCTCCCCCTGAAGTCCTCCAGCCCCGCCTCGGCGGGGCTTTTTTCTGCGCGGGTCACTTGACGGTCAGGACCCACTTGACGATCTGCTTGGCCTCGGCCTCGGAGACCGTGGCCTTGTTGGCGACCATGGGCACGGCGCCCCAGGAGCCGCTGCCACCCTCCAGCACCTTCTTCGCCAGCTTGTCGACGGCGTCCTTCTGGCCGGCGTAGCGCGCGGCGATCTCCTTGTAGGAGGGGAAGGGCACGGTGGGGGCGATCCGCTTCTCGATGCCGTGGCAGGCCAGGCAGCCCTTCTTGTCGGCGAGGTCCTTGCTGGCGTGGGCGGGCAGGGCGGCGAGGGCGCAGGTGCTGGCGGCGAGCGCGGCGATCAGGTGTCGGGTGTGGGACATATCGGGTTCTTGCGGGTTTGGGGGGCCGGTTCAATTGCCTGGGGCAGCGGAATTCTACAGGGACCCCTCCGCTGCCGCGCCTGCGCGGCGCCCTGTTTACAAACCGGTGTCCTCACTCCAAAGCTTCCAACGCCATGTGGTTCGTCGCGATCGGTGTGATCTTCCTGGTGCTCAAGTTCGCCGAGATCGGCGGCGCCCAGAACTGGCCGTGGTACGTGACCTACGCGCCTTTCGCACTGGCCGTGGCCTGGTGGGGCTTCGCCGATTCGACCGGCTACTACCAGCGCAAGGCGATGGAGAAGATGGAAGCCAAGAAGCGCGCGCGGGTGAGCAAGAACATGGTGGCGCTGGGCCTGGAGCAGCGCAAGAAGCGGCGCTTCTGAACCAGCGCGCACGAAGGAAACGGGGCCAGTGGGCCCCGTTCCTCATTCGAAGCGGTCCAGCACCGCGCCGATGCTCGCGCTCGAGCGCGTTCTACGCGAACTTGGCCAGCACGCCGCGGGTGTAGCGCGGCGCCGGCGCCTTCCACGCGGCGCGGCGGCGGCGCCGAGTTCGTCGTCGTCCACGTTCAGTTGCAGCAGTCAGCTGGTGCGCGTCGATCGTGATCGAATCGCCTTCCTGCGACCAGCGCGATGGTGCCGCCGGCGTACGCCTCCGGCGCGACGTGGCCGACGACCATGCCCCAGGTGCCGCCGGAGAAGCGGCCGTCGGTGATCAGGCCGACCGATTCGCCCAGGCCCTGGCCGATCAGCGCGCCGGTCGGCGCCAGCATCTCCGGCATGCCGGGGCCGCCCTTCGGGCCCAGGTAGCGCAGCACCATCACGTCGCCGGCCTTGATCTTGCTTGGCCATGATCGCGGCCAGCGCCGACTGCTCGTCGTCGAAGACGCGCGCCGGGCCGGTGATCACCGGGTTCTTCAGGCCGGTGATCTTGGCCACGCAGCCTTCGGGCGACAGGTTGCCCTTCAGGATCGCGAGGTGGCCTTCGTCGTACATCGGCTTGGCGATCGGGCGGATCACGTCCTGGTCGGCGCGCGGCGCGTCGGGCACGTCGGCGAGGTTCTCGGCGACCGTCTTGCCGGTGATCGTCATGCAGTCGCCGTGCAGCAGGCCGGCCTTCGAGCAGCATCTTCATCACCTGCGGGATGCCGCCGGCGCGGTGCAGGTCGATCGCCAGGTACTTGCCGCGACGGCTTCAGGTCGCACAGCACCGGCACCTTCTTGCGCATGCGCTCGAAGTCGTCGATCGTCCACTCGACGCCGGCCGCATGCGCGATCGCCAGGAAGTGCAGCACCGCATTCGTCGAGCCGCCGGTGGCCATGATCACCGCCACGGCGTTCTCGATCGCCTTGCTTGGTGACGATGTCGCGCGGCTTCAGGTCCTTGCTTGACCGCCTCGACCAGCACGCGCGCCGACTCGCCTGCGTGTGCGCGACTATCTCCTCCTGCGACGTTGGCCATCGTGTACGAGTACGGCAGGCTCATGCCCAGCGCCTCGAACGCCGAGCTCATCGTGTTCGCGGTGTACATGCCGCCGCACGAGCCGGTGCCGGGGATCGCGCGGCGCTCGATCTGGCAGAAGTCTTCCTCGCTCATCTTGCCGGCGGTGAACTGGCCGACGGCCTCGAACACGCTGACGATGTTCAGGTCCTGGCCCTTGTACTTGCCCGGCAGGATCGTGCCGCCGTAGACGTAGATCGCCGGCACGTTGGCGCGCAGCATGCCCATCATGCCGCCGGGCATGTTCTTGTCGCAGCCGCCGATGACGAGCACGCCGTCCATCCACTGGCCGCCGACGCAGGTCTCGACGCAGTCGGCGATGACCTCGCGCGAGACCAGGCTGTACTTCATGCCCTCGGTGCCCATCGCCATGCCGTCGGAGATCGTCGGCGTGCCGAAGATCTGCGGGTTGCGCGCCGGCGGCCTTGATGCCGTCGACCGCCGCGTCGGCCAGCTTCTGCAGGCCGGAGTTGCACGGCGTGATCGTGGAGTGGCCGTTGGCGACGCCGATCATCGGCTTGCCGAAGTCCCTTCCTGCGTAGCCCATCGCGTAATACATCGAGCGGTTGGGCGCGCGGGCGACGCCTTCGGTGATGTTGCTTGGAGCGGCGGTTGAGGCTCATGGGGTGGCTCGTCCTGGCGTGCTGGCGTGGGGCGGCGGCAGTATGTCGGCGCGGCGCGATGAATCGTCCAATATATTGTCGTGCCGATATTGATATGCAAGACGTATGAGATGACACCCCCGAACGCGCCGATCGAGCTGCGCGCCTGGCGCCAGTTCCTCGCGCTGGCCGAGACGCTGCACTACGGCCGCGCCGCGCGAGCGGCTGCACATGACGCAGCCGCCGCTGACGCATGGCGATCCAGCAGCTGGAGCGCGCGTCTCGGCGTCGCGCTGTTCGAGCGCACGCCGCGCGCAGCGTGGCGCTGACGGCCGCCGGCGCCGCGCTGCGTCGAGCCGGTGCGCCAGCTGCTGCGCGCAGGCCGAGCGCGCTGCCGCGCGCGCGGCGCGCGCCGCGGCCGGGCGAGATCGGGCCGCGCTGCGGCTCGGCTTCGTCTCCACCGATCGGCTTCGGGCCGCTGCCGCGCGTGGCTGCGCGGCTTCCGCGCAGACGCATCCGGACGTGCGCGTCAAGCTGCGCGAGGCGACCACCGACGTGCAGCTCGCAGGCCTTCGAGCGCGGCGAAATCGACGCCGGCTTCATGCTGCATGCGCCAGGCGTGGCGCCGCGATGGGCTGCAGCGCGCTCACCGTGCTGCGCGAGCCGATGGTGCTGGCGCTGCCGGAGGCGCATCCGCTGGTCGCGCGACGCGCGCTGCGCGCGCCGACGACGCTGCTCGCCCAGCCGCTGGTGATCTTCCCGCGCGCCGATCGCGCCGTCGCTGTACGACGCCGTGCTCGGCGCTACTACCACCGCCACGGCGTCTACGCCGACGATCGCGCCAGCAGGCGATCCAGATGCAGACGATCGTCAACCTGGTTTCGGCCGGGCTCGGCGTCGCGCTGGGTGCCGGCGGTCGGTGACGCAGCTGCAGCGGCCCGGGCGTGCGTCTACCGCGCGCTGCCGCGCGCTGGCGGCCATGGCCGCACTGCGAGACCAGCCTGGTCTGGCGCCGCGACGCGCGCGGCCGGTCGTGCAGCGCTTCGTCGAGCACATGCGCAACGACCTCTGAGCCTGGCGACCGGCGCATCGGCTGCGATCGTTCGCGTCCCTGATCCCGCCCGCTGCCCCATGCTCGTCCATCCCGCAATTCGATCCCATCGCGCTCGCAGGTCGGGCCGTCGCGATCCACTGGTACGGCCTGACGTACCTGGTCGCCTTCGTGCTCGTTCCTCGTGCCTGGCGACGCTGCGCGCGCAAGCAGCCGCAGTTCTCCTGCGCGGCTGGACGCGCCGGACGTCGAGGACCTGCTGTTCTTCGGCGTGCTCGGCGTCGTGCTCGGCGGGCGGCTCGGCTATGTGCTGTTCTACAAGCCGGGCTACTACCTGCGACCACCCGCTGGAGATCTTCGCGGTCTGGAAGGGCGGCATGTCCTTCCACGGCGGGCTGATCGGCGTGATCGTCGCGATGGCGCTGTTCGGCCGGCTGCGCGGGCGGCACTTCTTCGACGTCGCCGACCTCGTCGCGCCGTGCGTGCCGGTGGGCCTGGCGGCGGGCCGATCGGCAACTTCATCAACGGCGAGCTGTGGGGCCGGGCGCCGACCCGTCGCTGCCGTGGGCGATGGTCTTCCCGCAGTCGGGCAGCCGACTGCCGCGCCATCCGTCGCAGCTCTACCAGTTCGTGCTCGAGGGGCTGCTGCTGTTCGCGCTGCTGTGGCTCTACGCGCGCAAGCCGCGCGCGGCCGGGCATGGTCTCGGGCTGGTTCCTGGTCGGCTACGGTGTCTGCGCTTCATCGGCCGAATACTTCCGCGAGCCCGATGCCTTCCTGGGCCTGCTGGCGCTGAACATCAGCATGGGCCAGTGGCTGTGCGTGCCGATGGTGCTGGCCGGCTTCGCGATCATCGGCTGGGCAAGGCGCCAGCCCGAGCCGCCAGTGGCCGCATGAAAAAAGCCGCTCCGGGGAGCGGCTTCTTCAGCGTGGCGTCGCCGCGGCGTCAGTCGTCCAGCAGGGACAGGTCGCGCACCGCGCCCTTGTCGGCCGACATCACCAGCTTGGCGTAGGCCTTCAGCGCCGCGGACACCTTGCGCGGGCGCGCCTTGGCCGGCTTCCAGCCCTTGGCATCCTGCTCGGCGCGCCGACGCGCCAGTTCCTCTTCGGACAGCAGCACGTCGATCGTGCGCTTGGGGATGTCGATGCGGATCTTGTCGCCATCGCGCACCAGGCCGATGGCGCCGCCGGCCGCCGCCTCGGGCGAGCAGTGGCCGATGGACAGGCCCGAGGTGCCGCCGGAGAAGCGCCCGTCGGTCAGCAGCGCACACGCCTTGCCCAGGCCCTGGGACTTGATGTAGCTGGTGGGGTAGAGCATCTCCTGCATGCCCGGGCCGCCCTTGGGGCCCTCGTAGCGCACGATCACCACGTCGCCGGCCTTCACCTTGCCGGCGAGGATGTTCTCCACCGCCTCGTCCTGCGACTCGGTGACGTGGGCCGTGCCCTCGAAGACCAGGATGCTCTCGTCCACGCCCGCGGTCTTCACCACGCAGCCGTCGAGCGCGATGTTGCCCTTCAGCACGGCCAGTCCGCCCTCCTTGGAGAAGGCGTGCTCGTAGGAGCGGATGCAGCCTTCGGCACGGTCGGTGTCCAGGCTGGGCCAGCGCGTGTTCTGGCTGAAGGCCACCTGCGTCGGGATGCCGGCCGGGCCGGCGAGGTAGAACTGCTTCACCGCTGCGTCCTTGGTGCGCACGATGTCCCACTGCGCCAGCGCATCGCCCAGTCATCGCGATGGCTGTCCGGCGTCTCGATCCGTCCCGAGCGCAGGACCAGTTCCCACAACTCGTCAATCATCGCGAGTTGCTCGGTCGTGGTGGCCGAGGCGATCTCGGGGACTCGCGTGAGAAGGGCGCTCATGACGGGCAATTTGCCAGCGGCGCGGAGGGTGTCAATTTTGGCCCCGCTCGGGCATGGGCGGCGGCGTCGCGTGGGCTGGATTGAGCATGGAGCCGGCGGGCACCGGCGGGAGCTGGGTGGTGAGGTCCTTGAACTCGGCGAGATCGGAGAGCCAGCGGTTGGTCTCGGCGAGGTGCTCGATGCTGAGATCGATGCGCGCGCCGAGCGCCTCGGCGTTCTTGTGCGCGACGGCGTCGGCGCGGATGAGCTTGGCCTGCTCCCACCAGCCGCTCCTGCTCGGAGCGCGCGAGATCGTGGTTGGCGCGGGCCTGGGCCACGCGGGCGAGGCGCTGATGCAGCGCCTCCAGGCGCTCGCGGCGCGAGGCGAGGTTTTTGCGCGTATCGCGCGCCGGATCGGCGCGGCCGCCCGGCGCGGGCTCGGCGCCCAGCTCGGACTCGAGCGCGGCGACCTCCTGCTCCGCGGCGGTCGCGGAGGCCGAGAGCTGGTCGCGCCGCTCGGTCTCAAGATAGGCCTCCAGCGACTGCTCGATCGTGAGCAGGCGCAGGTAGGTCCAGAGCAGCTCGTCGAGTTTGCGCAGGCGCGTCTCGAGCGAAAGCGTCAGCTCGGCGGAGCCGGCCTCGGCCGAGGCGGCGGAGATGTCGTGGCAAACGCCGGCCAGCGCCTGGTAGCGGCGGCGGCGCTCGGCGGAGAGTTTGTCCAGAAGCTGGACGCGCTGCGCCTCGAACTCGGCGAGGCGGACGGCGGCCTGGTCGAGCTCGGACGCGTTTCAGTCGCGCGTCGGCGCGTCGGCGAAACCAGGCGCTGTCGGGCAGATAAACGTGACCGATCGCGAAGGCCGCGCCGCCCGCGAGCAGGCCGAGCGGCTCGCCGGAGACGAAGCCGAGCCCGAGCGTGGCGACAGCGAACCACAGATGCTCGGCGCTGCGCCAGAACAGGCGGCGATAGGCGGGCGGCGGCGAGGGCGAGTCGGTCATCGAGGCGAAGCGAAGGAGGCGGCGGAGGAAAACGCGAGACGGGCGGGCGGGTAGAGCCGGCCCCCTGATCCGCGTATGTCGCCGGCGCCATTTCCCGTCGCTCAACCCGCGCTCCTTCAAGCCGGAAGAGATCACCCTGGCCCCAGACAACTATCTCCCGCCCCTCGCCGACTTTCCATCGCAAGGGTATAATCGGCATAAGGCCGGGATATAAAATAATACATGAAGGCAGGCTCGGTTTGCTCGATGAGCGCCGTTTCAGATGCGATTCGCGAGCCCGCTGTTCCGGATCAAGGCCCGCGCCGACGACACCACGCCAGCCATCTCATCCCGCGTCATGTGCGCAGGGGATGCGCAACCGACGGCCAAAAGCCAAAAGCTCAGAAGCACGGCGACTCGCGCGGCCATTCCGCGGCCGCCGCCCCTGACGCATGGTGCACTCATCATGATTTCATCCTCAGATATGGAGAGCGGTTTTATCACTCGACGGTGAACCACTGGACTTCGACGCGGCGGTTTTTCTCGGCGTCGGTGCCGGCGGGTTCTTCCCAGCCGCGGCCGACGGTTTCGAGGCGGGCGGGGGCGACTTTGAGGTCTTCGATGAGGACGCGGCGAATTTCGCCGGCGCGACTCTTGGAAAGCTCCATCGCCTTGAGCGCCATCTGGCGTACGAAGGCGTCGCCGCCTTGCTGGCGGAATTTATCGATGAGGGCGTTGTCCACGTGGCCGCGGAGGAGAATCGTCGAGCCGGGGCTGACCTGCAGGAGGCGGCGGATGGACTCGAGGTTGGTTTTGTTTTCCTGGCTCGTGAGGTCGAGTTTCGAGGAGTTGGGCTCAAAGAGGAAACGGATGTCTTTGGCTGAGAAGCGGATCGCGTTCGAGGGCGCCGCGCCGCGGAGCTGCGGATCGGAGCGAGCGTGATTTGTTGTCCGGCGAAAGCGCCGGCGGCCTTGAGCGCCTCGAGATGCTGCGGAGCCATGTAGCGCTCGGCGTCGACGGGTTTGTCGATGAGCGAACCGTAGGCGAGAATCGCGGAAGAGTAGATGCCGCTGAAGCTGCCGGCGGAGTCGATCGCGCCGGAGTAGAACGCGAGATTTTCAGGGAGGTTGGAGAAGTGGACCTTGGCGAGTTCGGCCTGGGTCTGGGCTTTGTCCCACTTGAAGGTCTTGCCGATCAGATCGAGGTGCGCGGACGGATTGTCACGGACGAGGCGGTTGCCTTCGAGAACGCCGTCCACGAGACCGGCGACTTGCGCGGGGTTGGCGGCGGCGAAGCCCTTGTTGACGACGAGAATGTCGGCGACGATGAGGAGATTTTGATTGGTCGCGAGGATGAGGGCGGCGCCGTTGGAGGCATCGACGACCTCGGTGGTTTTCGGGGCCCACGTGATGCAGCCGGCCAGACGGTTGCCGCCGGATTGGAGGTCTTTGAGGAAGATGTCGCCGGCGGCGAAGGCATCGGCGGCGAAGAGCAGGTTGACCTTGTCGGGAGCGGGGCGGTCGTTGGGGCCGGAGAGGACGTTGATGGGGATGCCGGCTTCCTGCGTGAGGTAGCGAAGGAAGAAGTCGGCCTCGGTGAACTGGGCGGTGACGAGTGTGCGGCCTTTCAGGTCGTTGATGCGGCGGATTTCTTTTCGGACGACGAGACCATCGGCGCCGCGCGAGAAGCCGATCTGCACGGGGGCGACGACCTGGAAATTGCGGCAATGGGCGGCGAGGACGTCGACCGTGGTGGCGGAGGCGGCGAGACGCCCGGTGTTGAGGGCGGGCCAGCTTTCCTCCTCGGAGAGCTTGATGCGGACTTTGAAGCCGTGCTTGCGGAAGAAGTAGGAGTTTTCGGAAGGCTCGAGTCCACCGTTGGCGACGACGATGCCGGAGTAGCCGGCGTATTCGGAGAGCTCGATGTCGAGGGTGTTATCCTTCGCGACGTAGGTGCCGGCGGGAGGAAGGAGCGGGCAGGACGTTAGTGGCTCGATGAAGTCGGCGGGGTCAAGGGCGGCTTTGGTCGGAGGCGTCTCGAGCCGGAGTTGCTGGCGGAGGTGACTGGAGCTGGACGTGGTCGAGTTTGCTGCAGCGTCGGGCTGGACTTTATGGAGCCACTTATATGCGCCGACTCCGGCGATGGCCAGGATGAGGAGTGTGAGGACGAATTTTCCGCGACCGGTCATGGGAGGAAGAGTGAGGAGTGAAGGGTCGAAGAGTGACAATCGGAAGATTATGAAACGGAAGCGTTTGAAGACGGCGGTGGCTTCGTGGGTGTCGCCTTGGTTTCGGGCCAACGTGAAAATGCTAACGAGTTCCCAGCCGTCGGCGCCGTATTTGTTGAGGCTGTCATGGAACGTCTCGTGGTCGATTTGAGGTTTTGAGAGGAAACGGGCGGAATCGACGACGAGTGTGGCGTATTCGAATTTTTGCATGAGGGGCGGAGGCAAACGCGCCCGGGGTGCGCGTTCCACCTCGGAGCGAGCGCTTAACTCTCGGCGATTTTCTGGCGCTCGGGAGGATTGGCGGCGGGCGTGGAGGCGGCGGGTTGAACCAGGCCCATTTTCTTTTGGTATTCCTTGAAGAGCTGGTTGCCGCGGGCGCGTCGCATCTCCTGCTGGCGCTGGATGTTTGAACCCATCTCTTTCGCGAGATCGAGGGTGGCGCGCATCTGGCCTTCGCCGCCGGCGGCGGATTCGCGGAGTTGCTGCATGGACTGGCCCATCTCGCCGCCCATCATGCCCTGGAGTTCGTTGATCGAACCCTTCATGAGGCCGGACGAGCTGTTCGAGATGCGGCCGACGGCGACGCTTGCGCCTTGACGGCCTCGAACTCGCGCTGGAACTTCTGGATCTCGCGCAGGCTGTTGCGCAATGATCTCGGTGTTCTGCTGATAGAGTTCTTCGAGGCTGTCGAGCTGGGCCTGGTTCTCGGCGATGTCCTGTTCGATGCGTGGCAAGCTCCTCGGCGTAGTGCGGCGCCGTTGACCTCGTCGTTCGCGGCGGCGGCGGTCTGGAGATAGCCCTGAAGTCCTGCTTCTGGCGCTCCTGGCGCTTGATCTGGTCCTTGAGGACGCGATCTGGCCGGCGAGCTGCCGTTGGCGTAGTGGGCCTTGTCGGCCTTGGCCTTGGAGTCGCGGATGCCGCGCTCGACGACGGCCTGGTTGATGGCGTCGGTTTCGGTGGCTTTCTCGGCGGCGAGGCCGAGCCAGATGAAGAGACGTTTGATGGCGCGGAACATGGCGTGGTGGGTGTGAGGGTGAACTGAACCGGCGCGGATCGCGGACCGACCCGCAGAACGCCCGCGACAGTTGAAATTTTCGCCGGGAAATCCAGTAGCCTTGCGGCTTGGCGCCTATTTTTGGCGGGAGTTTTTCCAACCGAACGCGCGCGATGCCGGACGACGGCGCCCGGCATCGCGGTGGCCGATCCCCGCCCGGGCACGACGCTTCGCGGAATCGCCATCGCGCGCGCAAAGCTGCGGAAACTATAAAAACCGCGGCCGCCCGGGTCCGCGATTGCCGCGGCCGAGTCGTTTTCCCAGTCTGCCGCGAAACGGTTGCACCTCCCGTGCCTCCGCCCATCGCATGAGCGCACTCTACGGCACCCGGACCCTGCTTCGCGCGGAAAGCGTCGCGCTTCCCCAATTCCACAACGAGGCCATGAAAATGCGCCAGGTCGCGGTCTGCTTCGGCATGCCCTGCGAGGTTCTGCTCGGCGTGATCTGCCACTCGGTGCAAAACGCCCGCGCCGCCGGGATGTTTTTCGTCCGCCTGCACGCGCTCGAGCCGGCTCCGGTGCGACGCTATCTGGAGCACTTTGTGCAACGCATCGCCGCCGAGGCTCGATTTCAACGATTCGAGCCTCGTGGCGCGGCCGGCCTTTCGCGACACGCCGATGGATTTCCCGCGGCCCTCCCCCACCCGCGGCTTCGCGCTGCCCGCCTTCTTTTCGGAACTCGCCGCCGCGCCCGCCCTGGCCGACCTCGCCGGGCTTCTGCCTATCCGCGAAACCCCCGCCGGAGCCGCCGCGCCGACCCGCGGGTGATGCCCCGCGAGGCCCGTGGCGGCGGGATCTTGCCGCGGCCAGACTCAGCGCCAAAGCGCGTCCACCGCGTCGGCGTCCACCGCGCGGTCGAGCAGCGGCCAGACCTCCCCGATGGTGTTGGCCACCGCTATCATCTTGAGGATGCCGTCCGACTTGAAGCGCTCGCGCACCATCTTGTCGAAGAAAGCCAGCAGCTCGTCGTAGAAGCCGTCCTGGTTGACCAGGATCAGCGGCTTGTCGTGACGATTCAGGGCCCGCCCGACGAGGATTTCCACCAGTTCCTCCAAGGTGCCGATGCCGCCCGGCAACGTGACGAAGGCGGTCGCCCGCTCCTCCATGATGCGGCGTCGCTCGCGCATCGAATCGACCACGACCAACTCGTCCGCCTCGCGATAGGCCAGCTCGCGCTCCACCATGAAGTCGGGTATCACGCCGACCACGCGCGCCCCGGCGGCCTTGGCCGCGAGCGCGACCGAGCCCATCACTCCCGATTTTCCGCCTCCGTAGACCAGCCCCAGCCTCGCTCGGCCAGCCCGCGCCCGAGAGCCATGCCCGCGGTGTAATACTTCGGATCGAGCTGCTTCCCGCTCGCGCAATACACGCACAACATCTTTTCCATGCCGTCGAGCTAGGCGCGGGGCGGCGTCGCATTCGAGCCGAGAATGGCACGGCGACAAAACGGACACCGTTTTGTCGCCAAAACCGAATCGATTACGCCCCCGGAGACTTGCCTTGTTCCTCGGCAACGAGCGCCGCGCGCCGCATTGTCATCCGCGCTTCAAAAATCCGTCCCGCCGCGTATCGTTCCACGTGACTCCCCCGCCTACATCGGTCGTCTCGCGCCGTCGCCCACCGGTTTTCTCCACCTCGGCCACGCCCGCACCTTCGCGCTCGCGGCGGAGCGCGCGCGCGACGCCGGCGGGCGCCTGCTCATGCGTATCGACAACCTCGATACGGCGCGATGCCGCCCCGAATATATCAAAGCCTCGCTCGAGGATCTCGCCTGGCTCGGCTTCGAATGGGAGGAGCCCGTCCGTCCGTGCAATCGGACCGCCTGCCGCTCTACCAGGCCGCGCTCGCCCGGCTGCACGAGGCCGGCCTGATCTTTCCCTGCCACCGCTCGCGCAAGGATCTCGCCGGCGCGCTGTCGGCGCCCGCACGAAGGCCCCGCGCCGAGCGCAGACGCCAAGCAGGCAACGAGCCCGGGCTACGCCCGGTCGCGCTGGCGCCCGCCGACGACGAACCGCACCGGCCCGCCACCTCGACGCCGCCGGGCTCGCGCTAACTGGCGCTTTCGCGTGCCCGAAGGACGCGAGCTGGATTTCCACGACGGCCACTTCGGACCACAGACGCGCGGTCTGCGCGCGCGACTTCGGCGACTTCCTCGTGTGGCGGAAAGACGGCTTCCCCAGCTATCAGCTTGCCTGCGTGGTGGATGATGCTCGCGATGGGCGTCACCGAGGTCGTGCGCGGCGCCGGACCTGATCCGCTCGACCTTTCGGCAGATCCTCTTGTTCGAGGCGCTCGGGCGCGGCGACGCCCGCAGTGGCTTCACGCCCCGCTCGTCACCGACGAGAACGGCGTGCGCCTCGCAAAACGCCACGACGCGCTCTCGCTCCGAGCCCTCCGCGAACGCGGGCTCAGCCCGGCCGAGGCGCTGGCTCTTGCGTGAGCCGCCAGCCGACGCCCAGACAGGCCAGCAGGACGGCGTTGCGCGCGAGGGCTCCCGCCACGCCGGTCGCGGTCGCCTCGCCGAAACAACCGCAGCGCAAGTCGATGCCCGCGCCACGCGGCGCTGGCCAAGGCGGCGCAGAAGCCGAGCAGCGACAGCCCGGACACGCGCGGCGGGACAACGCCGCGCGGCAGAAGCAGCGCCGAGGGCGAGCACGATTTCCAGCCACGGCAAATACACCGCGCCGGCGGCGGCGAGTGCCGGAGAGACAAGCCGATAGTGGCCGATATCGGCGGCGAAACGCGCCGGATCGGCGAGCTTGAGGACACCGGCGACCCCGAACACGACCGCGACTAGGCCGTGGGTCGTCCAAACCGCGACACTGCGAGTTTGCCGCGCGAGGGATTCATCGCGCCGTCTCCCCTCCGGCCGCGAGCCAGGCCGGCCAGCCCCCGCGCAGCACGAAGATCTCAGCCGAAACCCAGTTCGCGACGCAGGCGGGCCGCCACCGCGTGGCTGGCGTGGCAATCTCGCCGCCGCAATACACCACAATGGCGCGTTCGCCGTCCCATGCCTCGACGACGGCGGCGAAGCCCGCCTCCCACGCGGTCTCGTTCAGCGAAAGCGCGCCGGGGACGTGGCCCGCCGCGAAGGGCTCGGCCTCCCGGGCGTCGAGCCAAAGCGCGGCGGGAAACCGCGCGCGGATCGTCGCCAGATCGAGTTCGTCGGCAGCGTCGGCCGCCGCCGGGGGAGGCGAAAAATCCGGCAGGCGCGGATGCCACCAGCGCGGTCGCGAGCGCCGAACGGAAGAGGCAAGAGGAGCAGGCAGCGCGGCGCGGCCAAGAGGGCGGAGCCGGAGCCCGGCGGACGAGCTCACGGGCGATGGCGCAGGTAGAGCGACGTCGGTGTGCTCGGCGCCGGAGGTGCCCTTGGTGACGACGAGCACGTGGTCCGGGAGTCCTTCTCGGCCGGACCGACGTAACGTAAGATAGCGCGAACATCGCGCCCTCGGCTTGGCCGGCTCGGCGAGCGCAATTCGGGCGATTCCACGACCACCTTGACGATCGTGACCGGCGTGTCGTCGCCGAAAGTGACCGCCGAGGACTTGGGCTCGCGGTCCCCGGACGCGAACAACACCATCCGCGGCGCGAAGGCGATGCGCACCGGCAGATCGATCACGAGGCGCAGATCCGCCGTCCGTGCCGTCGTCGGTTTTCACCTCGAAGGCACTCGACTGGCGGCCCTGGTTGCTGGCCCGCGGAATAAGCCACGGGGATCACGCCGGACGCGCCGGGCGCGATCGGCTCTTTCGGCGTCTCCGGCACGGTGCAGCCGCAGCTACTTGGACCTCGTTGATCGTCACCGGCTGAGTCGCCGGTAGTTTTTGAAGGCGAAACTCGTCTACGAGTCTTTTTCTGGCCCGCCGCGTCCGGGTCGGGCCACGACCTCGGCCGCCTCGAATTCGAGCGCGGCGCGCGCCGGGGAGATGCCGCGAGCCAGCGCGAGCAGGACGCGGCGCGCCGGAGACGGGCGGAGAAGGGGCCCGGGAAGGACGCGCGGAGGCGCGGTCAGACGGCCTTGGAAAACAGCGCGGCGTTCTGGCCGCCGAAGCCGAGGTTGTTGCTCAGCATGGCGAGATCTTCGGCTCTGGCGCGCGACGTTCGGCACGTAGTCGAGATCGCATTCCGGATCCGGCTTCGTAGGTTGATGGTCGGCGGCGACGCGTCCGGGTCTGGATCGTCTTGACGCTGATGACGCTCTCGATGCCGCCGGCGCGCGCCGAGCAGGTGGCCGGTCATGGACTTCGTGGAACTGATCGGCGAGTTTTCTGCGCGTGCTCGCCGAAGACGTGCTTGAAGGCCAGCGTCTCGAACTTGTCGTTGTAGGGCGTGCTGGTGCCGTGGGCGTTGATGTAATCGACCTCGCTCGGGCGACATTCCGGCGGCCTTGAGCGCGCGGTTCATGGCAGCGCCGAGGCCCTTGCCCTCGGGATCGGGCGATGTGATGTGGTAGGCGTCGCGGTGGCGGCGTAGCCGACGATCTCGCAATAGATGCGCGCGCCGCGCTCCTGGCGTGCTCGAGAGTTTCGAGCACGAGGACGCCGGAGCCTTCGCCCATGACGAAGCCGTCGCGCCTCGCGGAACGGACGGCAGGCGGCGCCGGGATCGTCGTTGACTCGTGCTCATGGCGCTTCATGGCGAGAAGCTGGCGTAGGCGAAGCGGGTGATCGGCCGCCTCGGCGCCGCCGCGTGATCATGACGTCGGCGTCGCCGCGGCGGATCATGTGCATCGGACTCGCCGATGGAGTGCGGTGCCGGTGGCGCAGGCGGTGACGACGCAGAAATTCGGGCCTGCGGGCGCCGAGCTCGATCGCGATGATGCCGGAGCACATGTTGCCGATGAGCGCGGGATGGCGAACGGCGAGACCTTGCGCGGGCCGAGCTCGTTGAAGCTTCTTGCACTGCGTCTCGAGGTTAACATGCCGCCGATGCCGGAGCCGACGACGACGCCGACGCGGTCGCGGATCTTCCCTGGCCATGTCGAGACCGGAGTCGCGCCCAGGCTTGTTTGGCGGCGCAGAAACCGAAGTGCGTGTAGCGGTCGTTGCGACGCGCCTCCTTCGGGTCCATAAACTCCTCGACGTTCCAGCCTTTCACCTCGGCGCCGATCTGGGTGGCGAAGGGGGACGGGGTCGAACAAGCGTCACGCGATCGATGCCGTTTTTACCCGCCACGAGGCTGTTCCAAAAAGCTGTCCGCGGTCTGGCCGAGGCCATGAATCGACGCCGAGGCCGGTGACCACGACGCGCTGGGAATCGGGAAGATGTGACATGGTGTAAACGTGAGAAGTGAAGGGACGCGACGACGCAGCGCAAGGCCGGTGAATGAGGATACCTCCGCGGCCCGCACTGTGTTAAATGGAGGACAAATCGGGCTTTTTGAACATGTGGCCGCGCGGCGCCGTGACTCGTCACCGTCTTCTAGCCCGGCCCATCGCCTCGTCCGCTTCCCCTCTCCTTTCGCTCGGCGCCTCCGCGCTCGCGTTGCGCCGCCATCGCCGGCCCTGCTGCTCGGCTCGGACACGGCGCCGCCGCCGAGACTTCCGCCTTCGCCGACGGCGGCCGGGTGCGGACTTCACCCGGTGCTGGATCAAGTCGCCATCCGCGGCGCCGACGGCCGCGTGCGCCACGAAGGAATCGGCCCCGTCGCCGCGACACCGCGGGGGTCATTACCAGGCGCGCGCGGGGGCGACGCCTCGGCGGGGGAGAAGTGGAGATCATTTTACCGAAAGCGACGCGCCGGCCTGCGACCGCGCGGCTACGCTACGTGCGGCCCCAAAGTCGTGCTCGAGGCCGATCTCGGAAGAAACGCCCGGCCGAGCGCGGCCTCGGCCGTCGGGCTGGTGCCCGCCGCCGGCGGGCGTTTTCACCTGCTCCGCGCCGCGGACTCCGCCGCCGCGCTCGAAAAGCTCGCGCCGGCCCTCGGCGCGCAGAGCGGCGTGGTGTCCGCCTCGCCCTCCCTCGCCCGCCAGCAAGCAAGCGCCTCATCCCCAACGACACCTATTTCTCCAGCCAGTGGCATCTGCGCAACACCGGCCAGTCCGGGCGGCACGACCGGCATAGATGTCAACGTCACGACTCTGTCTGGGACGCCGTCGCGGCACCGGCATCCGCGTCGGCATCGTGGACGACGGCCTGCAAACCGCGCATCCCGACCTCGCGGCCAACGTCGACACGACCAACGACCACGACTGGAACGACTCCACGGCCCGACGACCCCGAATCCCGACCTCTCCGACGGACTACCACGGCACCGCCTGCGCCGGCGTCGCCGGCGCCGTGGGCAACAACAGCCTCGGCGTCTCGGGCGCCGCCCCCGCCGCCACCTTGGTCGGCCTGCGCCTGATCGCCGCCAGCACCACCGACGCGCAGGAGGCGGAAGCCCTCGGCTGGAAAAAGGACATCATATCGATCAACAGCAATTCCTGGGGCCCGAACGACGACGGCAAGACCCTCGCCGGCCCCGGCGCGCTCGCCGCGGCCGCCCTCGCCACCGGCACCACGCACGGCCGCGGCGGCCTCGGCTCGGTTTTCCGTCTGGGCCGGCGGCAACGGCAACAGCAACGGCGACAACTCCAACTACGACGGCTACGCCAACTCCGTTTACACCATCGCCGTGGGCGCGCTGACCAGCGCCGGCGCCCAGTCCTATTACAGCGAACCCGGCGCGAACCTCGCCGTCTGCGCCCCCTCCAACGGCGGCTCCGACACCGGGATCACCACCACCGACCTCGTCGGTTCCAACGGCTACAACTACACCGGGCTCACCGGCAACCTGAGCAGCCGCGACTACACCAACGACTTCGGCGGCACGTCCTCCGCCTGCCCGCTGGTCGCCGGCACCATCGCCCTGCTCCTCGAATCGAAACCGGGCCTCGGCTGGCGCGACGTGAAGGAGATCCTGATGAAGTCCGCCACCAAGGTCTCCGCGAGCGATTCCGACTGGGTGACCAACGCGGGCGGCTTCAACTTCAACCACAAGTTCGGCGCCGGCATGATAAACGCCGCGGCCGCCGTCGCCCTCGCCCAAAACTGGACCAACCTGCCCGCCGTCACCTCGCAGACCCTCGCGCGCACCTCGCTCGGGCTCGGCATCCCGGACAACAACGCCTCGGGCGCCACCGTCCTCTTCGATCTCTCCGCCAACGCGAATCTCCGCGTCGAGCAGGTCACCGTCGCGGTCAACATCACCCACGCCAGCCGCGGCCAGCTCGCCATCAATCTCGTCTCGCCACAAGGCACGGTCAGCCGCCTCGCCGAAAAGCATGCCGACACCGGCGACAACTACGCCTGGACCTTCATGACCGTGCGCAACTGGGGCGAATCCTCGCAGGGCACGTGGACGCTCCAGGTCATCGACCAGGCCTCCGGCACCACCGGCACGCTCTCCTCCGCCACCCTCACCGTTTACGGCACCTCGGCCGCCGCGCTCAACCGCCGCCCGACCGTCACCGCCGGCGCCATCGGCGGCGCGGAGCTGTTCGCGGAAAACGCCCTGTCGCTGACCGGGGTCGTCGCGACCGATCCCGAGAGCGACCCGCTCACGCTCGCCTATCAATGGCAGATCTCGACCGACGGCGCGAATTTCACCGACATCGCGGGCGCCACCGGCGCCACGCTCGCCGCCGACGCGACACGCGCCGGCAAACTCGTGCGCTGCCGCATCGTCCCATCCGACGCCGGCGGCGCGGGCGCGACTTTCGCGACCGCCGCCCGCGCCCTCAACCGCCGCCCGACCGTCGTGGCCGCGTCCGGCTCCGCCTACTCTTACGATTCCGAACTCTTCCTGCTCGACCGTTCGGGCAACTTCACCCGCTCCGCCATCATCAACGAGTTCAGCCAGGGCAACGGCGGCAGCAAGGAATGGGTCGAGATACTCTTCCTCAAGGAGGCCGACGCGCGCGGATGGACCTTCGCCGACCGCAACGACACCATCCTGACCTTTTCCCAAAACACGCTCTGGTCCGCCGTGCCCGCCGGCACGCTTCTCGTCATCTACTACTCCACCGACAAGGACACGATCCTGCCCGCGGAAAAAACCAGCCTCGGCACCGCGCGCACGCTCGTCATCCGGCATAACAACTCCACCTACTTCAGCGGCACCTGGCCGGCCTTCAGCAACAGCTCGGCCGAACTGCTCGCGCTTCGCACCTCCGCCGGCACCTTGGTGGACGGACTCTCCTACAACGGCGAAACCAGCCAGAATCCGACGCTCGGCACCGTGGCCGCCAACCAGTCCGCCGCCTATCAAAGCGACACCGACGCCGGCGCCGACCTGGCCGCCAACTGGTTGACCCAGTCCGCCGCCTCCGGCGTCGCCACGCCGGCCGCGGGCAATGGCGGCGCGAACACCACCTTCGTCGCCACGCTCGCGTCGGGCGCCTACGACCAGCCGGCGGTCTTCACCTTCGGCGCCGCCAGCCAGACGCCCGCCGGCCTGTCCATCGATCCCGAGACCGGCGTCGTTTCCGGCGTCATCACCGCGTCCCCCGGTGTCTATGCCATCGTCATCGAGCGCGCCAACGGCGTGGAGACCGTATCGCAGACGCTCCGGCTGCTGGTCACCGCGGCGGACGGCTCCGCCACGATCCAAAGCGGCGCCACCTGGTCGCCTCTCGTCGCCACCTCCCTCGCCTCGCTCAACGTGGCCGGCACCCTCGACACCAACGGCCAGGCCCTGACCGTGGCCGGCGCCATCACGCTCTCCGGCGGCACCGTGCTCAACGCCGGTCCCGGCTCCATCACCTACGGCTCGCTCAGCGGCGGCACGCTGCCCGGCACGACGACCGCGGTCTCCGCCTACGCCAAGTGGCTCGCGACCTACCCGACGCTGACCGGCGACGCCGCCCTGCGCTCCGCCGACCCCGACGCCGACGGACTAAACAACCTGCTTGAGCAGGCCCTCGGCACCGACCCCACCAGCGCCGCCTCGCGCGCCGTCCTCGCGCCGAGCGTGTCCGCCAACCGGCTCCATCTCCTGGTCCCTGTCCGCGCCTGGCCGCAGTTGACCTACAAGGTCGAAGCCAGCGCGGATCTCGCGACCTGGGTCTCCATCTGGCAAAGCACCGGCGCGGCGAACACCAACGCCACCGTCGATGTTTCCGATACGCAGGATATTCCAGCCGGCGGCCGCCGTTTCTTGCGCCTGGTCGTCTCCGAGCCCTGAGCCGGCATCATCGCCGGCCCGCCGCGCGGAGGCCCGGCTGGCGCCGGTAATGCGCGCCGGAGCGTGATTGCTGGCGCTTCCGGCCGGGGGCGGACACCGGCGCGGCGAGGGAGCGCCCGCCGGCGTTGGCCCACGACACGAGTTCCGCCAAGCGGCCGCCAGCCGGTATCACGGGCCGCCTGTCGATCGTGCGCCCCGGACAGGTCTGGGGGCGCGCGGCGCGCGGTCGCTCCGCCGGCACGCACGATTATCCGACCAATGAAAAACCCGCTCCGAAAAACGGAGCGGGTTTTAAATTCGCGGTTGTCGAAACGTCGCTCAGGCGGCGCCGGACTTGCCCTTGATGTAGTCGACGACCTGGCCGACGGTCTTGAGCTTCTCGGCGTCGGCCTCGGGGATCTCGCCCTTGATCTCATCCTTGAACTCCTCCTCGAAGGCCATGATCAGCTCGACGGTGTCGAGGGAATCGGCGCCGAGATCGTCCAGAAAAGAAGCGGTCGGCGTGATCTGCTCTTCGTTCACGTTGAGCTGGTTCACGATGATCTCTTTGACGCGTTGTTCGATGGTTTTTTGGTCAGCCATGTTGGATGAAAAAATTGTGTGGTGAAGGGCTCACATGGACATGCCGCCGTCAACGGCAAAAACCTGCCCGGTGACGTAGCTTGCCTCGTCGGAGGCCAGGAAGGCGACGGCGTGCGCGATCTCGGCGGCCTCGCCGAAACGCTGCATCGGGATGAGCGCGGTGGCGCCCTTCTGGACTTCCTCCGATAGCTCGGCGGTCATGTCGGTCTTGATGAAGCCGGGGGCGACCACATTGACCGTGACGCCGCGCTTCGCGAATTCCTTGGCGGTGGCCTTGGTGAAGCCGATCATGCCGGCCTTGGCGGCGGCGTAGTTGGCCTGGCCCGCGTTGCCCATGATGCCGGTGACGGACGAGATGTTGACGATGCGACCGAAGCGGGCGCGGCACATCGGCCAGCCGATCGCCTTGGTCCAGTGAAAGCAGCTGGTGAGGTTCGTCTGGATGACGTCGTTCCAATCGGCATCGCTCATGCGGGCGAGCAGGCCGTCGCGGGTGATGCCGGCGTTGTTAACGAGGATGTCGATCTTGCCGAATTCCTTGAGCAGAGCCTCGGAGGCGGCGACCACGGCGGCGCCGTCGGCGACGTCCACCGCGAGGGCCTTGGCCTTGCCGCCGGAGGCGACGATGGCGTCGGCGACGGCGCCGCAGGACGAGGCGGACTTGGAAACGCAGATGACGGTGACGCCCTTGGCGGCAAGCGTCTCGGCGATGGCTTTGCCGATGCCGCGGCCGGCGCCGGTCACGAGGGCGGTGCGATTGGTGAAAGTCATAAGAGCGGGGGAAATGGAGCGGAGAACGGGGAGTTTATTAAAACAAGACGCCTCCCGCGTCGAACGGGAGGCGAAAGGAATGAGGTCGCTAAAGCGGCTCAGTAGACGTCGCGCTGGTAGCGCTTGTCCTTCTTCATCTGCTTCACGTAGGCCTGCGCGTCCTCGATGCTCATGCCGCCTTGCTCGGCGATGATGTCGTGGAGGGCCTGGTCCACGTCCTTGGCCATGCGCTTGGCGTCGCCGCAAACAAAGAAGCCGGCGCCGCCCTTGACCCAGGCCCAGAGCTCGGCCGCGTTGGCGCGCATCTTGTCCTGCACGTAAACCTTCACGCCCTGGTCGCGCGACCAGGCGAGGTCGAGCTTGGTGAGCTTGCCGTCGGCGACATACTTTTCCCACTCCTCTTGGTAGAGGTAGTCGGTGTGGCTCTTCTGGTCGCCGAAGAACAGCCAGTTGCGGCCGGTCGCGCCGGAGGCGACGCGGTCCTGCACGAAGGCGCGGAACGGCGCGATGCCGGTGCCCGGGCCGACCATGATGCAGTCGGTCGCGCCGTTTTCCGGCGGGCCGAAGTGCGAGTTGGAAACGAAGACGGGAGTCGCGGTCTCGTTCACGCGCACGCGGTCGGCCATGAAGGTCGAGCACACGCCGTGACGCTCGCGATGGTTGGTGGTGTAGCGCACCACGGCGACCGTGAGATGGATCTCGGTCGGATGCGGCTTGGAGGACGAAGCGATCGAGTAGAGGCGCGGCATCAGCTTGCGCAGGTGATCGACGAACTCCTGCGGCGAGAGCTTGGCGGAGGGGAACTCGGAGAGCAGGTCCACGTATTCGCGCTCGTCGAGGAAGCCGGTCAGCGCGTCCTTGGCCTCGGGCTTGAGCAGGGCCTCGAGCTTGGCCTTCTCGCCGGCGTCGGTGGCCTTGTTGAAGAGCGTGGTCACGATCTTCGAGGTGGGGCCGGCGAGCGCGAGGCGATGGGTGAGCGCGTCGTGCAGGCTGATCGGGGCCGGCAGCTTCAGCATCGCGGGCGAGACGAGTTCGTCGCCGCTCGCGCCGAGGCGCTCGATGATCTCCGCGACCTCGGAGGGACGGTTGGTCGGGAAAACGCCGAGCGAGTCGCCGGCCTTGTAGGTCAGATCGCTGCCCGCGAGGGAGACGACGAAGTGGCGGGTCTCCTTGGCGGAGCCGGGCTTGTTCAGCAGGCGGTTCTCGGTGATGCGGGCCGAGAACGGATTGTCCTTGGTGTAGGTGGAGGCGGCGGCGGGAGCTGACATAAAGGCAAACAAGTCACGGACGCGCCGCGCCCGCGCAAGCCCTTACTTTCACGCTTTGCGCACGGGTAAAGGCCACGCCCGCGCTTGCGTCATCCCGCGCTTTCGCGCCAACTGCCCCGCTCATGCCCGAAACCGCCGTCCGTCTGCAAAAATTTCTCGCCGATGCCGGCGTCTGTTCCCGCCGCGCCGCCGAGCAGCTCATCGCCCAGGGCGAGGTGTGGGTGAACGGCCGCCCCGCCGCCCTCGGCCAGAAAATCGAGCCCGGCGTGGACAGGGTCATCGTCGAGGGCCAGCAGGTGCGCGCCGCCGTCCAGCCGAAGATCACCCTCGCGGTCAACAAGCCCCGCGGCCTCGTCTGCTCCAACGACGACCCGCACAACGCCGACACGGTCTTCACCCTGCTGCCGCCCAAGCTCGCCCAATACCGCTTTTTCACCGCCGGCCGCCTCGACAAGGATTCCGAAGGTCTGGTCATCCTCACCACCGACGGCGACCTCGCCCAGCGCCTCACCCACCCGAGCAATCTCGTCACCAAGCGCTATCTCGTGATCCTCGAGAAGGGTTTCCCCCGCGAGAAGGTGCCCCGGCTGGTCAACGGCATCATCGCCGACGGCGAGCGCCTGAAGGTCGAATACGCCAACCCCGTCAGCCTCTCGCCCGGCGGCCTCGCCACCTCGTGGGACGTCCACATGCACCACGGCAAGAAGCGCGAGATCCGCCAGCTTTTCCTCGGCCTCGGCTACCCGGTGAAGCGCCTCAAACGCTACCAGATCGGCGCCTTCCCGCTCAAAGGCATCCCGCTTCGCGGCGGCAAACAGCTCTCGCCCGCCCAGATCGAGTCGCTCTTCGCCCAGCCCGGCCTCGCGCCCGACGCCGCGTCCATCCGTCCCGCCGCCGAGCAACCGGCCGCGCGCGCCAAGGGCCGCCGCCCCGCCGGCGCCAAGCCCTCGCACCCGGGCAAACGTCTCGCCAAGTCCAGCCATCCCGGCAAACGCTGAGCCGCTCGCCCCGCGAAAAACGTCGCGAACATTCGTCCCGCCCGCCTTTCCCACCCGTCAGCCACTTTTCCAAACGATTTTACCCGCCATGAAGCGCCTGTTGTTCACCGCCCTCGCCCTCTGCTCGGTCGCCGCCCGCGCCGCCACCCTCGACGTCGCCGCGCCCGCCTACGCCTCGCCCGATGAGAAATCCATCGTGCTCGGCACCGCCCAGCCCGGCGCCCGCATCGCCGCCACCGCCGCGCCCTCCGGCTGGATGGCCGTCGAGTTGCCCGGGCCCCACACCGTTTATGTCACCGACAAGGACATGGCCAAAAACATGGAGGTCCGCCCCGGCGCCTCCTACTACTCGGCCCCCGACGCCAAGTCGCCCGTGGTCGGACTCGCCGGCGAAAAAGACGTCGCCGAATGGGCCGACAACGCCCCCAACCGTTTTAATAAATTCGCCCTCAACCAGCCGATCACCGCCTACGTCCGCGTCGCTCCCGCCGCCGTCGCTCCCGTGGCGCACGCCGCTCCCGCCGCCGAGCCCGCCCCGGCCGCCTCCGTGCCCTTCGACGACAACACCGCCACCCTGCGCAACGACATCCCGGCCAACAACCCGGTCATCGCCGGCAAGGGCCTCGATGCCGGCGAACCGCGCCTCGCCCGCACCTTCTTCGGCACCCTGGCCTCCACCCGCAACCCCCTGCGCCCGCGCCGACCCTTCGACTTCCAGCTCAACGACTCCGGCGGCAATCGCATCGCCTACCTCGATGTTTCCCGCCTGCTCCAGACCGAGCAGATCGACGCCTTCGCCGGCCGCCCCGTCACTCTGTTCGGCACCGCCGAGCCCCTCGGCACCGGCAAGGAGATCGTCATCCGCGTCGAGACCCTGAAACTCCAGTAAATCTCGCGTCGCCGTCGCCCTGGCCTCGCCCGCGCCCTCCGAGGGACGACACTTTCCCGGCTCAAACGAGCCGGGATTTTTATTTCCCAACGCGTCCGCGCGCGTTTCCCTCCCCTCTTTTACACACCATGCAGCTCATCGACGGCAACGCCATCGCCGCCTCCATCATCGCCGAACTCAAGTCCCAGGTCGCCGCCCTCCCCGGCCGCAAACCCTGCCTCGCCCTCGTGCGCGTCGGCGAGGACCCCGCCTCCGTCTCCTACGTGAAAAAGAAGGAGAAAACCTCCGCCGAGATCGGCATCGAAGAGCCGGATCATTCTCCCGCCCGTCACCATCACGCAGGCCGAGCTCGAAAAAGCTCATCGACGACCTCAACGCCGATCCGACCGTGGACGGTATTCTCGTCCAGTCGCCCGCTGCCCAAGCCCCTCGACGAACTTGCCGTCTTCCGCCGCATCGCCGCGCACAAGGACGTGGACGGCTTCCACACCCTCAACCTCGGCAAGATCGCCCAGGAGGACGAGACCGGCTTCGTCGCCTGCACCCCCGCCGGCATCATGGAGCTCCTCGCCCGCTCCGACGTACCGACTCTGAAGGGCAAACACGTCGTCGTCCTCGGCCGTTCCCTGATCGTCGGCAAACCCGTCGCCCTCCTCGCCCTCCAGAAAAAGGCCGGCGCCAACGGCACCGTCACCATCTGCCACTCCGGCACCAAGGACGTCGCCGCCCTCACCCGCCTCGCCGACGTCCTCATCGCCGCCATCGGCAAGGCCGAGTTCGTCAAAGCCGACATGGTCAAGCCCGGCGCCGTCGTCATCGACGTCGGCATCAACCGCGTCGCCGACCCGTCCAAGAAAACCGGATACAAGCTCGTCGGCGACGTCGACTTCGCCGGCGTCTCGCCGATCGCGTCCAAGATCACCCCCGTCCCCGGCGGCGTCGGCCCCATGACCGTCTGCATGCTCATGCAAAACACCCTCAAGGCCCGCCGCCTCGCCGCCGCCTGAGGCTTCGTCTTCGAGCGACCGAGCGGCAGCAGGTGGAACGATATCCCTAAACCTCGATCTTGCTCCGCCCCTCGCCGCCCGGTTTCGCCGAGCCTTCCGCCCCTCAGTCCGCCGTCTCGTGTTTCGTCGCTCACCGCCTCCCTCCCAGCTATGTCCGCTCCCAAAGTCCTCGTCGTCGATGATCAGCCGGTGAACGTGCAGTTGCTCAAACGCGCCCTTGAGCGCGAGCGCATCGCCGTAGTCCCCGCCTACTCCGGCCAGGAGGCGCTGGACCTCGTCGAGCGCGAGCGGCCCGACCTCATCCTCCTCGACGTCATGATGCCCGAGATGGACGGCATCGAGGTCTGCCAGCGCCTCCAGCAGGACGGCCGCCACAAGAACATCCCCGTGATGTTCATCACCGCCCGCAGCTCCAAGGAGGGCCGCCTCGCCGGCCTCGGCGTCGGCGCGGTGGACTACATCACCAAGCCCATCGACCTCGACGAGACCATCGCCCGCGTCCACACCCAGCTCCGCGTCGTCCAGGTCAACCGCGAGCATGCTCGACCTCCAGCGCCGGCTCGAGGAGGCCCGCCGCGCCGCCTCCATCGGCGCCATCACCCAGGGCATCGCGCACAACCTGAACAACCTGCTCGGCGTCGTCCTCGGCTATCTCGATCTCATCAAGGCCCACGCCCACAAGGCCGACAGCGTGCGCGCCAACGCCGAAAACCTCGAGACCGCCGTCCAGCGCATCGTCGGCATCATCCGCCAGCTCACCTCCCTCGTCGTCAAATCGCGCCTCCCCACCATCCCCTGCGCGCTCGACGAGCTGATCGAAGGCACCGTGCGCCGTTTCCGCGCCGACCACCGCCACCAGGACGAGATCGTGGTGCAAAACCCCCTCGGCGCCCTCGCCGTCCACACCCACGTGGAAATGTTCGAGGACGCGCTGCACAAGGTCCTCGCCAACGCCCGCGAAAGCTACGGCGAAACGCATTCCGGCCCGCGTCCCATCTCCATCCGCATCGACTCGCCCGAGGTCGCCGGCCCGGACGGCCGCATGATCGCCGTCCACGTCGAGGATCGCGGCCGCGGCATCGATCCGCTCGTGCGCGACCACATGTTCGAGCCCTTTATCAGCAGCAAAAACACCGTCGGCGTCGGCATGGGCCTGACCGTCGCCCGGCACTCGCTGCGCAACATGGGCGGCGACCTCGTCGTGGTCGATCGTCCAGGCGGCGGCGTCATAACCACCCTCACCCACCCGATCGAGCGCCGCAAACGCCCGGCAATCGCGGGCTGATCGCGGCGCGGCCGCGACTGTTTTCAACCCCGCATTCGGCCCTTCGCATCTCCGGCCGCACCCCTCGCATCTCTTCCATGTCCCACAAGATCGCCTTTATCGGAGCCGGCCGCATGGCCTCCGCCATCATTGACGGCCTCCTCGCCACCCAGGCCGCCGCCCCGGCCGATGTCGCCATACTCGGCGGCTCCGGCGCCAGCGCCGCCACGCTCGCCTCCCGCACCGGCGTGCGCCTCGCCGCCGACCTGCCCGACGCGTTGCGCGAGGCCGATCTCGTTGTCATCGCCTTCAAGCCCCAGCACCTCGCCGGCGCCGATCCGCGTCTCGCCGAGCTCACCCGCGGCAAACTCGTGCTGTCCGTCCTCGCCGCCAAGACCCTCGCCCGCCTCGCGAAGACTTTTCCGCACGCCCGCAATCTCGTGCGAACCATGCCCAACACACCCGCCGCCATCGGCGCGGGCGTCACCGGCTGGGCCGCCCTGCGCGAACTCTCCGCCGCCGACCGCAAGACCGTGGTCGCGCTGCTCGGCGCCATGGGACGCGAAATCGAGCTGCCCGAGGATCAGATCGACGCTCTCATGGCGGTCAGCGGTTGCGGCCCGGCCTTCGTCTTCGAATTTACCGCCGCGCTGCGCGAAGCCGGCGTCGCCTGCGGCTTGTCGCGCGAAACCGCCGACCTGCTTGCCCGCGAAACCGTCGTCGGCGCCGCCAAGCTCATGGCCCACACCGGCACCGAGCCCGAGGAATTGCGCAACCAAGTAACGTCGCCCAAGGGCACGACCTACGAAGGCCTGCAAGTCATGGCCAAACGTGATTTTCGCGGTCTCCTGCGCGACACCGCCCTCGCCAGCAAAGCGCGCTCGGCCGAGCTCTCCGCGCAGGAGTGAGCCCACCCCGCTGTTAGCAGCATTTCAAATTGAGTCGTAGCCGTTGCCGAATGCCGAGCGGTTCGGCGTGGCACGGGCATCCTTGCCCGTGATTTCTGCACATGGGCAAGATGCCCATGCCACTCCGAACCGGCCATATCTCTATTTGAAATTCGCCAGCAGCAGAGCATCACGTCGGGAGACTTCACCCCGATGCCAGCGGGCAGCAGTCATCTCACCGCAGCAAGCGGACGAGTATTGGCTCCGCTCTAAAGAAAAACCTGCGGGCCGGCCCGGCGGCTTCAGCCGTTGCGGCGCAGCACGCAGACGCCGGCGCCGTCGTGGCCGGCTTCCCACGGGAGCGCCACCGACGCGCTCACCTTCTCGAAATCCCCGCCCTCGAGCCCGCGCAGGAAGGCGTCGATCACGCCGGCGTTTTCCTCCGCGTCGATCGAGCAGGTGCTGTAAACCAGACGTCCGCCGGGCTTGAGCCAGCGCGCCGCGCTGGCGAGCAACTCGAGTTGCTGGCGCGCGTGCTTGCCGAAATCCGCCGGTTGCAGCCGCCATTTCACGTCCACGCGGTGGCGCATCACGCCGCTGTTCGAGCACGGCGCGTCCAGCAGCACGGCGTCGAAGGTGCCGGGGCCCATGCCCATCAGGCTGCTGGTGCGGCGCAGATCGCCCTCGACCCGCTTGGCCGACACGCTCGCCGGCACGCGTTTCAAGTTTTCCGCCAACCGCTCGTGGCGCGCGCCGGGCACGTCGAGCGCGACAAGCAGGCCCTCGCCCATGCGATCGGCGAGCGCCAGGCTCTTGCCGCCCGGTGCCGCGCAGGCGTCGATGATGCGTTCGCCGGCCTTGGGCGCCAGCGCCTCGATCGCCAGGCGCGTGCCCGGATCGGCCAGATAGATTTTGCCGTCGGCGAGCGCGCGCGCGACCTCCGACCAGTGGCCGCTTTTCACCGTGAACCAGCCCGCCCACTGCGTCGGCTCCAGCCATTCGGCCTCGGCCGCGCCGGGCGCGTCTTTCAAGCGCCAGCGGGCGTGCACCGGGGCGGGCTTCAAGTTCCATTCCATCAACGCGCGCGCACCCTCGGCGCCGAACTGCGCGAGCCAGCGCTCCACCAGCCAGTCGGGCGTGGAATAAAAATCCGCCAGCGCCGCGGCGGTGGCGATTTTGCCCGGCGCCTTTTGCGCGGCGATCGCCTCGGCGAGCTTGCGCACCACGGCGTTGACCAGCCGCGCCTCGGAATCGCTCGCGAGCGCCTTGGTCTGGGTCACCGCGTGGTGGCCGACCTTGGCCGCGTGGCCTTCGCCGCCGCCCTCGATCAGCTCGTAGCCGGCGAGGAGCAGCACGGCCATCACCCGCGAGCGCGGACGCAGGCGCACGAGCGTGGCGACGACGTTTTCGATACGGCCGTAGTGGCGAATCGCGCCGTAGAAAAGGTTTTGGCAACGCGCGCGCGCCCCGCCGCTCAGCTGCACCGTGTCGAGCAGCGCGTCGGCGCGCACTTCCTCGTCGAGCCAGCGCATGAGAAGACGCGCGGCGACCGGCCAGGCGTCGGGGGATTGGGAGGCGGCGGAGGCCGGCGAAACGGTGTCGTTGCTCATAAAGGTTCTGCGGTTAAAAAAGCAGGAGCCACCAAGCCGCCCCGCGACGCAATCCCCAAGTGCCGGGCCGGGACCGCCGGGATCGCCGAACCGGACGAGGCCAAGCGACGACATGACTGCGCGACCATCGGGCAGGCCAGACCACGAAACCCGACGCCTTGCGGCCCAGGAGCGCCATATACGCGCACCGCATCCAAGACGTCCGCGGCATGAGTCTGTTCAGGAAATCGGCGCCACCGGCACGCGTATGCGCATGCTACGCGCCGTTGTCTTCCGCATCGCCATGGGCCGTGCGGCCACGCGCGGCGGCGACGGCGTCGCGTTCGCCAAGCGAGTTCAACGCCTTCCGCGAGCTCAGCGTTTCTGCGCGGCGTAGTGATCGCGGAACGCGCCTTTTTCCGCCGCCTGCACAAAACCCTCCGTCGCGCTCTTGAGCTCCTCCCACCGCGCGCGGATGCCCTGCGCCTCCTGCGCCGTCACCTGCTGGTCCGCGCTGGCGGTGGTGATGGCCGCGAGCAGCTTGGCGAAGTCGTTCACGATCTCGTTGGTCGCCGGCACCAGCGCCGCCCCCGAGGCCTTGGCCGGGGGATTCTCGATGAAAAATCCGCCCGCGCGCGCGCACACCCAGTGCGCAATGCGCGCGTCGCCAGTCGTTTTGATGAGTTGCTCGATACGATCGAGAGGATTGCTCGAACCGCTGCCCGACACTTCGCCCGGCGGTTCCGCCCACTTGTAGATCAGCGAGAGCGACAGGTTCATGTCCGCGGCGATTTGCTTCGCGCTGGTGCGTTTGAGAACGTCTTTGAGCAACTCGTGGGACTGCATCGCCGCACCTTGCGAGCCCCATTAGCGCGACGCAAGGCCGGTCGTGTTTGTCCTAAACGTAGCGCTCCGACGCCGCTTTTCGGCGTGCTTTGGCGATGCTTCCTCCGCACGTTTCGCGCTTTCGCATGAACATCCACGAGTATCAGGCCAAGGCGTTGTTCGAGAAATATGGCGTTCCCGTCCCCAAGGGTGCCGCCGCCAAGACCGCGGAGGAGTTCGACACCGCGCTGGCCCAGCTCCCCGAAGGCCCCACCATGGTGAAGTCCCAGATCCACGCCGGCGGGCGCGGCAAGGGCACCTTCACCGACGGCTACAAGGGCGGCGTGAAGTTCAACAAGACCAAGGCCGACGCCAAGGAAGTCGCCGGCAAGATGCTCAACAACACCCTCGTCACCATCCAGACCGGCCCCGCCGGCCGCAAGGTGCAGACGGTCTACTTCACCGTCGCGAGCGACATCAAAAAGGAATACTACCTCGCCATCCTCCTCGACCGCGCCTCCTCCCGCCCGGTCATCGTCGCCTCCACCGAGGGCGGCGTCGAAATCGAGAAGGTCGCCCACGACACCCCCGAGAAGATCACCAAAGTCGTGATCGATCCCGCCTACGGCATCGCCGACTTCCAGCTCCGCCAGGTCATCGGCTCGCTCCAGCTCACCGGCGCCGAGGCCAAGAACGCCGCCAAGCTCCTCAAGAACCTCTACACGATGTTCTGGGAAACCGACGCCGCCATGATCGAGGTCAACCCCCTCATCACCACCCCGACCGGCGACGTCCTCGCCCTCGACGCCAAGGTCTCTTTCGACTCAAACGCGCTCTACCGCCACCCCGAGATCGTCGCCCTCCGCGACCTCAACGAGGAAGACCCGAAGGAAATCGAGGCCTCCAAATACGACCTCGCCTACATCGCCCTCGACGGAAACATCGCGTGCCTCGTCAACGGCGCCGGCCTCGCGATGTCCACCATGGACATCATCAAGCACTACGGCGGCAACCCCGCCAACTTCCTCGACGTCGGCGGCGGCGCCTCGAAGGAGAAGGTCGTCGCGGCCTTCAAGATCATCCTCGGCGACGCCAACGTGAAGGGCATCTTCGTGAACATCTTCGGCGGCATCATGGACTGCAACGTGATCGCCGAGGGCATCGTCGAGGCCGTGAAGGAAGTCGGCCTCAAGCTCCCCCTCGTCGTCCGCCTCGAGGGCAACAACGTCGCCAAGGGCAAGGAAACCCTCGCCAAGTCCGGCCTCGCCCTCGTCAGCGGCGACACCATGGCCGACGCCGCCCAGAAGATCGTCAAACTCGTTGCCTGAGCCCGCTCCGGGAAAACACACGATAACGTAATCAAACGCATCCAACTCCCATGAGCATTCTCATCACGCCCCAGACCAAGATTCTCGTCCAAGGCATCACCGGCGACTTCGGCGGCAAACACGCCAAGCTCTCCCTCGACTACGGCACCCAGCTCGTCGCCGGCGTCACCCCCGGCAAGGGCGGCCAGTTCTTCGAACACGGCGCCCACAAGGTGCCGATCTTCAACTCCGTCGCCGAAGCGGCCGCCGCCACCGGCGCCACCGTCTCCGTCATCTACGTGCCGCCGCCCTTCGCCGGCGACGCCATCCTCGAGTCCGTCGACGCCGGCCTCGATCTCGCCGTCTGCATCACCGAGGGCATTCCGATCAAGGACATGATCCGCGTGAAGCGCGCCATCGCCGGCAAGAAGACCCGCCTCATCGGGCCCAACTGCCCCGGCCTCGTCACCCCCGGCGTCGGCGAAGGCTCCAAGGGCGGCTGCCGCATCGGCATCGCCCCCGGCTACATTCACAAGAAGGGCCACGTCGGCATCGTCTCCCGCTCCGGCACCCTCACCTACGAGGCGGTCTTCCAGATCACCTCCAAGGGCCTCGGCCAGTCCACCGCGGTCGGCATCGGCGGCGACCCCGTCAACGGCACCAGCCACCTCGACGTCATCAAGCTCTTCAACGAGGACCCCGACACCAAGGGTATCATCCTCATCGGCGAGATCGGCGGCAACGCCGAGGTCGAGGCCGCCCGCTGGATCAAGGACAACTGCAAGAAGCCCGTCGCGGGCTTCATCGCCGGCGCCACCGCGCCCGCCGGCCGCCGCATGGGCCACGCCGGCGCCATCGTCGGCGGAGCCGAGGACACCGCCGCCGCCAAGATCGCCGTCTTCCAGGAGTGCGGCATCGAGGTCGCCGCCGACCCCAACCGACATGGCCGACGCCCTCCTTCGCGCCGCCCAGAAAAAGGGCGTCTCCCTCGCCTAAGCCCGAAGCCGGCCGCTCCAACGGCCCGCTCGTCCAAAAGAAAGCCCGTCGCGTTTCCAGCGACGGGCTTTCGTCTTTTATCAACCGCGCGCGAAGCCCGCGCCCACGACGACGTTCTCCGCCTGCACGATATTGGAATCCCGAATCCCGCGTTCAGTCGTTGTCGATACGCGTCCAGCGGTCGCCGTTCGTGAGGATGTCGTTCTGCGTGACGCGCGCCACGTGGCCGTCGGCGAAGGACATGTTCACGCCGCCGTTATGCCGATCTTTCGTCGGGTCGGAGAACATAGGCGTGACGTAGCTCGCGAGTCCGCCCGGGCCGATCAGCGCGTAGCCATTGGGCGAGGTCGCGCCCGCCACGTCGATGTCGGTGAAGAGCATGAACTGGCTCGGATTCCTCACCTTCGCCAGAGGCACGGCGTCGAGCGGCGCCACGGTCGTTCCCTTCACGTAAGGGCGGTTGATGTAGTAGCTCACGCCGGTGTTGCCATCGGTGCGCGACGGGCAGTTGCGGAGCGTATCGATCACCGTCGAGGCGGAGAGGTATTTGCCATACAACATGCGCGGGATGACGTTGGAAATCGCCACCCAGGTCTGCCCGGTCGTGCCGTCGTCCGCCGTGCCGCGGATGACATAGTTTCCCTTGTTGTCGTTCGCGTAGAGCATGACCGCCTGCGACCACTGCCGCAGGTTTGAAACACACTGCGCGTTGCGCGCCGTCTGACGCACGCGGCTGACCGTCGGGATGATGATCGCGGCCAAAATGCCGATGATCGCGATGACCGTCAGCAGCTCGATCAACGTGAAGGCGCCACGCGCGTTCGCGCGCCGCCGAATGGTGGCGATGGAGAGGGTTTTCATGGGA